>NZ_CP022545.1:0-5801938 GCF_003595545.1 Streptomyces sp. 11-1-2 | reverse complement strand
CGATGAAGGTGGCCTCGACATCGCGCAGCCGCTTGACGTCGGGGTTCTGGATGCCCGACTTGATCGCGGTGGAGTCCCAGCGGCGGATGATGACCGGCGGGCCCATCTTCACGGAGAACGCGCCCTGCTGCTTCAGATGCGCGAGCATCGGGCGCAGCCAGTCCTCGAGGTTGGGCGCGTACCAGTTGATGACCGGGCCCTCGGGGAGATAGGCGAGATAGCGCTTGATCTTGGGCAGCTGCCGGTAGAGGACGAGGCCGGCGCCGACGAGCTGGCCCGTGGCGTCGAACCAGCCGAGGTTCTCCGAGCGCCACTCCGACTTGACGTCAGCCCATGCCGGGACCTGCATGTGGCTGGCCGCGGGCAGGCTCTGGATATACGCCAGATGCTGCTCTCGGCTGATCGTCCTCAGGGTCAGGCTCATGCGGGGCGCTCCTCGGCAGGTGTGTCCCCAGGGTCGGGGCTCCGGCTCTCGCGCCGAAGCCTACTGCGACCGGGACGCGCCCCGTTCGGGCCTGGGGCAACCAGGCTCCGGGCGGGCTCAGCCCAGCACGCCGCCGAAGAGCCCTCCGTGTGCCATGCCGAGGTAGAAGCCGACCCCCGCGGCACCGAGTCCGATGATCAGCACGAACCGCTCACCGGTGGTCGCGGAGATCAGCTGGCCCCAGGCGCCAGTGATCATTCCGACCAGCCCGGTCCATGAGCTGACCAGGTGGAGCTGGGTGAAATGAGCCGTGACGAAGGCGATCGCCCCGATCACCAGCGTGGTCACGGCGAAAGCGTTCTCAACGGGATGCGACTTGCCATCGGTGTCCAGGAAGGAGAGCAAGCCGTGATGGGGTCGTGCTGCCTGTGCCATGGGGCACCTCCAGGTAGGCACATAGAGCAAAGCGGCGAACTGTAACGCCGCTCACACCCGATGTGTACAGATTGCGGGCTAAGACGCCCGGATTTCAAGCGGGAGGCCGTAGCCGGGTACTGTGTACCGTCCGCGGTGGTGTCTGCACAGGCGCTGAAGCGGATACGCATCACGACCCTCCTGCCACGGAACGACCGTGGCCGCTGAGTCCAAAGGAGGTGGGTTCCACATGCGTCACTACGAGGTGATGGTCATCCTCGACCCCGATCTCGAGGAGCGCGCTGTCTCCCCGCTGATCGAGAACTTCCTTTCCGTCGTCCGTGAGGGCGAAGGCAAGGTCGAGAAGGTCGACACCTGGGGCCGTCGTCGTCTCTCGTACGAGATCAAGAAGAAGCCCGAGGGCATCTACTCGGTCATCGACCTGCAGGCAGAGCCCGCGGTCGTCAAGGAGCTCGACCGCCAGCTGAACCTGAACGAGTCGGTCCTCCGGACCAAGGTCCTCCGTCCCGAGACCCACTGACGCGTAAGCGTTCAGCGGTCATCGGGGCCGTATCGCAACGAGTAGCAAGCAGCCCAGCAGTACCCGCCGAGAGGTTCCC
Organism: Streptomyces sp. 11-1-2; assembly: GCF_003595545.1. Classification (NCBI taxonomy): domain Bacteria; kingdom Bacillati; phylum Actinomycetota; class Actinomycetes; order Kitasatosporales; family Streptomycetaceae; genus Streptomyces; species Streptomyces sp. 11-1-2. Next base: position 5,800,480 of record NZ_CP022545.1, on the reverse strand, counting down.
CCAATGGCAGGCGAGACCGTCATCACGGTCGTCGGCAATCTCGTCGACGACCCCGAGCTGCGTTTCACCCCGTCCGGTGCGGCGGTCGCGAAGTTCCGCGTCGCGTCCACTCCCCGTACCTTCGACCGGCAGACCAACGAGTGGAAGGACGGCGAGAGCCTCTTCCTCACGTGCTCGGTGTGGCGGCAGGCCGCGGAGAACGTGGCCGAGTCCCTTCAGCGCGGCATGCGCGTCATCGTGCAGGGTCGTCTGAAGCAGCGGTCCTACGAGGACCGTGAGGGGATCAAGCGCACGGTCTATGAGCTGGATGTCGACGAGGTCGGCGCCAGTCTGCGCAACGCCACAGCCAAGGTCACCAAGACCACCGGTCGCGGTGGTCAGGGTGGTTACGGCGGCGGCGGTGGCGGCGGCCAGGGCGGCGGAGGCGGTTGGGGCGGCGGCCCCGGCAACTCCGGCGGCGGTCAGCAGGGCGGCGGCGCTCCGGCCGACGACCCGTGGGCGACCGGCGCTCCGGCCGGCGGCCAGGGCGGCGGCGGTGGTGGCTGGGGCGGCGGCTCCGGCAACTCCGGCGGCGGCTACTCGGACGAGCCGCCCTTCTAGGCCCGGAGCGCTGTTTCACGTGAAACCACGTGAAACCACGTGAAACAAACAGCGCTCGGTCTGGTCAGGGCGACCAGCACATACTTCTTGATCACACTGGAGAGAGACAATGGCGAAGCCGCCTGCTCGCAAGCCTAAGAAGAAGGTTTGCGTGTTCTGCAAGGAGAAGATCTCCTACGTCGACTACAAGGACACGAACCTGCTGCGGAAGTTCATTTCCGACCGCGGCAAGATCCGTGCCCGCCGGGTCACCGGCAACTGCACCCAGCACCAGCGTGACGTCGCCACGGCTGTGAAGAACAGCCGTGAGATGGCACTGCTGCCCTACACCTCCACCGCGCGATAAGGGAAGGGTGACCCAGTCATGAAGATCATCCTCACCCACGAGGTCTCCGGCCTCGGTACCGCCGGTGACGTCGTGGACGTCAAGGACGGTTACGCCCGTAACTACCTCGTTCCGCGTGGTCTGGCGATCCGCTGGACCAAGGGCGGCGAGAAGGACGTCGAGCAGATCCGCCGCGGTCGTCGCATCCGCGAGATCGCCACGATCGAGCAGGCCAATGAGGTCAAGGCTCGGCTCGAGGGCGTCAAGGTGCAGCTGAAGACCCGTGCTGGCGACGCCGGCCGGCTGTTCGGCTCCGTCACCCCGGCCGACATCGCTTCGGCGATCAAGGACGCGGGTGGTCCGGACGTGGACAAGCGCCGCATCGAGGTGCAGTCGCCGATCAAGACCCTGGGCGCGCACCAGGTCTCGGTCCGTCTGCACGCCGAGGTTGCCGCCAAGGTCGGCGTCGAGGTCGTCGCCGCCTGACGACCGTGACGGTCGCCTTTGGCACCGTGCACCGGAGGGCCGCACCCTGTGGGGTGCGGCCCTCCGCCGTGCCGGGGGACCGGCGGCTCTGATCTTTTCCAGGGATGCGCGTGCCGTGGTCCGGCGGGGCTCAGCCTCGTACCGCGCCGGTGATGATCCAGCGGCCGGAGCGGGTGCGCAGCCACAGGGTCGCCAACCGGACCGACATCATCAGCGCCATCGTGCACCACAGCGCGGTCAGCCCGCCGCCGAACGAGGGGACCAGCAGCGCCACCGGGGCGAAGGCGGCGAGGGTGACAATCATCGCCCGGGCCAGATACGGCCCGTCGCCCGCGCCCATCAGCACGCCGTCGAGGACGAAGACCACACCCGAGACCGGCTGGATGAGGGCCGTCACCAGCAGGGCGGGCAGCAGGGCGTCCCGTACCGCGGCATCGGTGGTGAACAGGGGGATGAACAGTGGCCGGGAGGCGACCACCAGCAGGCCCAGCGCCACGCCGGAGGCGATGCCCCAGTGCACCATGCGGCGGCAGGCGGCCCGGGCCCCCTCCTCGTCGCCCGCTCCCAGATAGCGTCCGATGATCGCCTGGCCCGCGATGGCGATGGCGTCCAGGGCGAACGCCAGCAGACTCCACAGGGTGAGCACGATCTGATGGGCGGCGATGTCGGTGTCGCCGAGGCGGGCCGCCACGGCCGTCGCGATCAGCATCACGGCGCGCAGCGAGAGCGTACGGATCAGCAGCGGTGTCCCGGCGTGGGCACAGGCCCTGATTCCGGCGGCATCGGGCTTCAGCGAGGTGCCATGGCGCCGCGCGCCCCGGATGACCACGGCGAGGTAGACGGCGGCCATGGCGTTCTGGGCGATCACCGTGCCCCAGGCCGAGCCCGCGATGCCCAGCCCGGCCGCGTAGACCAGGGTGACGTTGAGCGCGGCGTTGGCCCCGAAGCCGCCGATGGCGACATACAGCGGGGTGCGGGTGTCCTGGAGGCCACGGAGGACTCCGGTGGCGGCGAGCACCACCAGCATCGCGGGGATGCCGAGGGTGCTGATCCGCAGATAGGTGATGGCGTAGGGCGCGGCGGTGTCCGAGGCGCCGAAGAGGTCGATGAGGGCGGGGGCGGTGGGAAGGGCCACGGCGATGACGGCGGCGCCGAGCAGCAGGGCCAGCCAGATGCCGTCCATGCCCTGCCGGATCGCTCCGGCGAGGTCGCCCGCGCCGACGCGGCGGGCGACCGCCCCGGTGGTGGCGTAGGCGAGGAAGACGAAGATGTTGACGGCGGTGGCGAGCAGGGCCGCGGCGACGCCCAGACCGGCCAGCTGGGTGGTGCCCAGATGGCCGACGACGGCGCTGTCGACCATGACGAAGAGGGGTTCCGCCACGAGCGCGCCGAAGGCGGGAAGCGCGAGTGCGACGATCTCGCGGTCGTGGTGGCGCAGGGTGTTCCGCGCGCTCGTGGGGGCCTGTGTCATGAGGGCAATGTAATCGTCCACAGGTAAGAGACACAAGCTATCTACGATCCTTACAAGGCGGCGTGCGGGACGATCTTCTCTGCGCCCTTTGTCGTGATCTTGCGCCGGGGGCGGAAGTTTTTCTTCTGCACAGCTTCTGGATAGAGAAACCGCAGGTCAGGGTTGGGCTCTCGGGGTGATTGTGTGTTTGTCCACAGCGCTGTCCCCCGACCCGTGCACAGGTTCGCGCGACTTACCCACAGGATGGATCCCATCATCCACATGCCCTGTGGATAACCAAGTTGGCTGGCGGTCCCGACGGGCCTACCGTGGTCCGGCGCCCGCCACCCGATTCGGCCCTGGAATCCCCAGCCTCCGATGCGCCGTGTCCGGAAAGCCGGCCGCTCAGTTGTGTCATAGCCGTGCCGTAAGAAGGACGGGCACGGCGAGGTTCGCTTCGCGGACGGGAGGAGGTGACGGGGTGAGCGTTCCCGAGCCCATGGACGACCCCTGGGCGGATTCCGGCCCGTCCGACCGGTTCCCGTCCCCCCGCTTCCGTCGCGGTGAGGGCGGCGGCCGGGGGCGCGACGGTCAGCAGGACCGCGACGGAGGGGGCGGCTCCGCCTGGGAGGGCTCCGGCTTCGAGCGCGTTCCGCCCCAGGACCTCGACGCCGAGCAGTCCGTGCTCGGCGGCATGCTGCTCTCCAAGGACGCCATCGCCGATGTGGTGGAGGTCCTCAAGGGCAATGACTTCTACCGGCCCGCCCATGAGACCGTCTACCAGGCCATCCTGGATCTCTACGCCAAGGGCGAGCCGGCCGACCCGATCACGGTCGCCGCGGAGCTGACCAAGCGCGGTGAGATCGCCCGGGTCGGCGGCGCCTCGTATCTCCACACCCTCGTCCAGTCGGTCCCCACCGCCGCCAACGCCGAGTACTACGCGGAGATCGTCCACGAGCGCGCCGTGCTGCGCCGCCTCGTCGAGGCGGGCACCCGCATCACCCAGATGGGATACGCGGCGGACGGGGACGTCGACGAGATCGTCAACAACGCCCAGGCGGAGATCTACGCCGTCACCGAGCAGCGCACCAGCGAGGACTATCTGCCGCTCGGCGACATCATGGAGGGCGCGCTCGACGAGATCGAGGCGATCGGCTCACGCAGCGGGCAGATGTCCGGGGTGCCCACCGGCTTCACCGACCTGGACTCCCTGACGAACGGTCTGCACCCGGGCCAGATGGTCGTCATCGCCGCCCGGCCCGCGATGGGTAAGTCCACCCTGGCCCTGGACTTCGCGCGGGCCTGCTCGATCAAGCACAACATGCCGAGCGTGATCTTCTCGCTGGAGATGGGCCGCAACGAGATCGCGATGCGTCTGCTCTCCGCCGAGGCCCGGGTGGCGCTGCACCATATGCGCTCCGGCAGCATGACCGACGAGGACTGGACGCGGCTGGCCCGGCGGATGCCGGATGTCTCCCAGGCCCCGCTGTTCATCGACGACTCCCCGAACCTGTCGATGATGGAGATCCGCGCCAAGTGCCGCCGGCTCAAGCAGCGCAGCGATCTGCAGTTGGTCGTCATCGACTATCTCCAGCTGATGCAGTCCGGCGGCGCCCGGCGCCCCGAGAGCCGTCAGCAGGAGGTCTCGGACATGTCGCGAAACCTGAAGCTGCTGGCCAAGGAGCTGGAAGTGCCGGTCATCGCGCTCTCCCAGCTCAACCGAGGCCCCGAGCAGCGCACGGACAAGAAGCCGATGGTCTCCGACCTCCGAGAGAGTGGATCCATCGAGCAGGACGCGGACATGGTCATCCTGCTCCACCGCGAGGACGCCTATGAGAAGGAGTCTCCGCGCGCGGGTGAGGCGGATCTGATCGTGGCCAAGCACCGTAACGGCCCGACGGCCACGATCACGGTCGCCTTCCAGGGCCACTACTCGCGCTTCGTGGACATGGCGCAGACCTGATACGAGGTTGTGTGGGATCTCATTTCCCGTGTCGGAATCTCATGGTCGATGTCGGATGGAAGTCGGATCCGACATCGACCGTGAGACACCGCAGTTCAGCGAGCCACGCCGCGGCCGTCGGCCGGCGACGCCCTCGGTTCACCGACACGGAGTTGAGACGCCGAGCGTCCGACACGACGTGAGACAGCGGACGGACTTGCAGGTCACGCGCCCGACGTCCGACACGAGCCGCGAGACCCTACAGGTTGCAGGGTCTCGGATTTCGTGTCCTGACCTCAGCGGAGACCGCATCTCAGTGGAGACCGCGCCGGAGGTCATGATCGCGCCGGCTGGACGACCGGCTTCCTGGTCGTATTCGGGTGCCTTCAGCCAGGTTGGAAGAATGCGAGCATTTTCCGGGCGGCGTCCGGCGATGTCAGCAATTCCTGCATGTCCGCGGACATCCGGGCGGCAGCGCTGGTGCGTTCGAACATCTCGCGTTCGTATTCTTTGACGGCGGCGGGAAGGTCGTCCGGGTGCGCGGCCAGCGCCAGACCGAGCAGGGCGCCGTCGAGCAGCGCCATGTTGGCGCCCTCTCCCACCGGCGGCATCAGGTGCGCGGCGTCGCCGAGCAGCGTGATGTCCGGCGTCGACGGCCAGGTCAGGCCGACCGGGAGCGTGGTGATCGACCGCGGCACGATCGTGTCGTCGCAGGCCGCGATCAGTGCGGTGAACCGTGAGTCCCAGCCGGGGAGCAGGTCGATCAGCCGCGCCCGGGCGGCGGCCGGGTCGTCGAACGGGATCCCGCTGGTAGCGAACCAGTCCGCGGCGGTGTTGTAGAAGCTGAGGCCGATGCGAACGCGGCCGTCGCCGTTGCGCTGCGCCGCCAGGGATAGTCCGTTGCCGAGCACCCAGCAGTTGCCGCGCCCGACCATCGCCGCGAGGTCGGGGTGCGTGCGGTCGATGTCGGGAATGCCGACCTCGACGATGTTCTGGCCGATATGCGCCGGGCGGGCGTCGGTGAGCAGCGCGCGGACCCGGGACTGCGCGCCGTCCGCGCCGACCAGCAGGTCATACGTCGCACTGCTGCCGTCGGTGAAGTGCAGCAGGCCGTTGTCGGCGGATATGAACGCGTGCCCCCAGCGCACCACGTCTTCGGGGAGGGAGTCCAGCAGCAGGTCGCGCAGATCGGCGCGGTCGACCTCGGGTCGCTCAAGCGGGGCGTCGTCGGGTGTGTCCTCCTGGAGCAGCAGGGTGCCATCCGGTTCCAGGAGCCGCATGTCCTGGCCTTCACCACGGGCGATCGCGTAGAACTGGTCGATCAGACCGGCCTCGCGCAGCGCCCGCTGGCCGGAGTGGATGTCGAGCATGCCGCCCTGACCGCGCGCACCGCGTGACGATTCCCGTTCGTACACGACGGCGTCGATGCCGTTCACGTGCAGCACCCGGGCAAGGACCAAGCCACCCAAGCCGGCTCCGACGATGGCGATGGTCATGGTTGCCTCTCCTTCGATACGCCGTACTGGTCAATACACTGTATCGCCCGATGCGGTGTATTGTGAGCGGCATGTTGGTGTGGGAGAGGCCGGAGCCACCGAATCGACCCGTGCCGGCCCCGTTGAGCCGGGAACGGATCGTGCGAGCGGCGATCGAGCTGGCCGACACGGGCGGCCTGGCTGCGGTGTCGCTGCGCAAGGTCGCCACCGCGCTGGACGTCCGTCCGATGCGGCTGTACGGCTACATCGCCGGCAAGGAGGAGTTGCTCGACCTGATGGTCGACGCCGCCCACGCCGAGATCCGGCCGGTCGGAGACGGCTGGCGGGAGGCGCTCCGGTCTCTTGCCGAAGCCACTCGGCACGCCGCTCACGAGCACGAATGGCTCGCCGATCTACTGGGTGGCCGGCCCCAGCTCGGGCCGCACGCGCTGGCCAGTGGGGAGACCGTGATGGCCGCACTGGGCGACGTCGACGTGGACGCCATCATGCCGATGGTCGCCGCGGTCAACGCGTACGTGATCGGCGCGGTGCGCCGGGAGATCGCCGAGCGGCGTGCCGAGCGGACCACCGGGATGGACGAGAAGCGTTGGCAGGCCTCACTCGGGCCCTATCTGGAGCGAACCTTCGCCACTGGCCGATTCCCCGCGCTGGCCACGGTGGTGCGCGATGCCGCCCACCTGGACGCCGACCACACCTTCCGGATCGGCCTCGACTTCCTGCTCGACGGCATCGAAGCCCGCATCTCAAGGTGACGCGCGGCTGAAGGACCGGCCACGTCGTCATCTCATGTCGCGGGTCGGAGTCCCACCGTCCGGGAGATCGCCAGGCTCGCCGTTCGCAGCGCGACTCGAGCGGTGACCTGGGTGACGCCCTCGGCGGGCGCGACGAGTGACAGCGCGCCCAATGACTCACCGCGACGGTTCAGAATCGGGGCGGCGACGGTCGACATCGTGGTGGGTCCGGTGCGCAGCGGGTTGGGCCCCGTCATGGCACAGACGCCCTCCCTGCGGACGGTGGCGATGAGTCGGCGGAGCCGGCCCGCGTCGGTCGCGCCGGCCAGCGCGTCATCCCGCACCGGCTCGGGGGCGTGGGCCAGCAGGGCGACGCCGATGCCGGTTTCGGCGAGGGGGAGGCGTCCGCCGACCCGGTACTTGACCGCTGCCGCGTCCCGGGCCGACAGGCGCTCGACGAGTACGGCCTCGTGGCCGTCGCGTACGGCGAGGAGAACGTGCTGGCGGGTGACCCGGTGCAGGTCCTCCATGAACGGGAGCGCGGCGGCGCGCAGTCCGTGGCCGCGGGGAGCCAGCGAGGCGATCTCGAGCAGCCGCAAGCCGACGACGAAATCGCCGTTGTCGAGGCGCTCGAGGGCACCCACACCCATCAGCTGGGCCGCGATCCGCGATGTGGTGCTCTTTGGGAGACCCGCCCGAGCCGCGAGCGTGTGGAGTGGCAGGCCCTCCCCGGCCTCTGCGAAGGCGCCCAGGACCCGGAACGCCCGCTCCAGGATCGGCTCGCCGTGCGGCGGCCGTCCCGGGCGACGGGTCGGCACCGGCGTCCCACTCATCGAAATCGCCGGTGCGCGTCGCTGGTCACAGCTCGAATACTAGCGACGTGACTCACCCGCACGACGACGCGCAGACCGCGGTGTTGGCCGCCGGCGCCGGCCCCGCTGGACCGGCCGCCGCGAGCGAACTGGCCCATCACGGCATCCGATCCGTCGTGACCGTGCACCGGTGACGATGGACACCGGAGACCAAGGAGACAGCAATGGCGACCGACCCCGTGCTGCGCGACGTCTACGTCCCGCACGCCTATCCCGAGCAGCGGGCCGATCTCGGTGAGATCACCATGAACTACGCCGAGGCCGGTGAGCCGGACAAGCCCGCCGTGCTGCTGATCCCCGAGCAGACCGGCTCGTGGTGGGGGTACGAGGAGACGATGGGCCTCCTCGCCGAGGAATTCCACGTCTACGCCGTTGACCTGCGGGGCCAGGGGCGCAGCAGCTGGACCCCGAAGCGGTACAGCCTCGACAACTTCGGCAACGACCTGGTCCGGTTCATCGCCCTGGTGGTGAAACGCCCCGTCATCGTCGCGGGCAACTCCTCCGGTGGCGTCCTCGCGGCGTGGCTGTCGGCGTACTCCATGCCCGGGCAGATCCGGGGCGCACTGTGCGAGGACGCCCCGTTCTTCGCGTCCGAACTCGTCACCACGTGCGGCCACTCGATCCGCCAGGGGGCGGGCCCCGTGTTCGAGCTCTTCCGCACCTACCTCGGCGACCAGTGGAGCGTCGGTGACTGGGAGGGCTACTGCCGCGCGGCCGGCGCCTCGTCGTCGCCGGCGGCGGGATACTTCGTGGCGGACGAGATCCCGCAGCACCTGAAGGAGTACGACCCGGAGTGGGCGCGGGCCTTCTGGGAGGGCACCGTCGGACTGCACTGCCCGCATGAGCGCATGCTCGCCCACGTCAAGACGCCGGTGCTCCTCACACACCACACGCGTGGCATCGACCCGGATACCGGCGACCCGCTCGGTGCGCTCTCCGACGAGCAGGCCGCCCGGGCCAGGCAGTTGATGGAGTCGGCGGGGGTGAAGGTCGACTACGAGTCGGTGCCGGATGCGTTGCACATGATGCACCAGTTCGACCCGCCGCGGTACGTCAAGATCTTTACACAGTGGGCGGCCACGCTGGCGGCGTGATCGGGTGCCGCGGTCGGAACCGGTCGTCCCCCTCTGACAACTGCCCGTTCTTCGTGGTTTCGGCAAAAAACTTTGTCGATTCGCCATGGGCGGGGGCAGGTTGGTGGCGGACGCGACCCCACCACGTAAGGCAGGGCCATGGACACACAGTTCTGGGATGACTTGTATCGCAGCCGCGACCAGCTCTTCAGCGGCGCGCCCAACGGAGTGCTCGTCACCGAGGTCACCGACCTACCGCCGGGGCAGGCGCTCGACGTGGGATGCGGTGAAGGCGCCGACGCACTCTGGCTGGCCCGGCGCGGCTGGCAGGTTACCGCGGTCGACATCTCCCGGGCCGCCCTGGAACGCGCCGTCGCGGCCGCCACGGACGTCGAGGGCCGCGTGGCGTGGACACGCGCCGACCTGACCGGCACACCGCCCCCTGCCGCCGCGTTCGACCTGGTGTCCGTCCAGTACTTCCCGCTCGCACACCAGCCGGACCACACGGCGCTGCGCGGTCTGCTGGACGCCGTCGCACCCGGCGGCACCCTGCTCTTCGCCACCCACGCGCTCGCCGATCTGTCCCCGGACCCCGAGCAGGGCTTCGACCCCGGCGACTACTACCAGCCCGACGAGATCGCCGGGCTCCTCGACGACGACTGGACCGTCCTGGTCAACGAAACCCGCCCACGTACCGCTCCGGCCCCCGCAGGCACCCATCACACCCGGGACACCGTCCTGCGAGCGCGACGCCTGCGGTAACGGCGGTCACGGCGGGGTCGATCTCGGCCGCCACCCGCCCGGGGGCGGGCCGGGTCAGGGCTGCGGCTGGTGGCCCAGGGCCGCCGCCTTCTCCACGCGCCGGGCGAGGACCTGCTCATGGAGGTCCGTCATCTGCCGCAGCGCGTCCTTACGGTCGCGCTTGGAGAGCCGGTCGATGTAGAGATGCCCGGAGAGATGGTCGGCCTCGTGCTGCAGACAGCGGGCGAAGTAGCCGGTGCCCTCGATCACCAGCGGGTTGCCGTCCTTGTCCACGCCGCGGACCACGGTCCGATCGGTGCGCGGTACGTCCATCCGCGCGCCGGGTACGGACAGACAGCCCTCGGCGTCCTCGATGAGCAGCCGCTCGGCCGGATCGGGCTGGTCCAGGACGGGGTTGATGATGTGGCCGACGTGCCGTACGCCGTGGTCGTCCGGGCAGTCGTAGACGAACAGCCGCAGATCGACGTCGACCTGATTGGCGGCCAGCCCGGCGCCGTCGGCGATGTACATGGTGAGGAACATGTCGTCGATGAGGGCGCTCAGCTCGGGCGTGCCGAACTCGGTCACCTCGCGGCAGGAGCGGCGCAGAATCTCCTCACCGACCTCGGTGATCCGGCGCGGTGAGCCGCGCTCGGCCTCGGGGGGCAGCGCCGGATACGAGCCGACGGGTTTCCCCTGCACCAGGACGCGCACCGCTGACCTCACCTTTTCCGCCCCCACTGATGGCCGCCCCCACTGATGGTCATGTCCGGCCAACGTAGCAGGGGCGGTTCGGCCGCGGCTCCGGCTCAGTCAGATCGCCTCGGCGAGCTCCTCCAGCAGCCGCCGCTTGCTCCGGGCCCCGACCAGCGACCGCACCGGCTCGCCCGCCCGGAACAGCATCAGCGTCGGCATCGACAGCACCCCGTACGCGTTGGTGGTGGACGGGTTCTCGTCCACGTCCAGCCGCACCACCTTCAGCCGGTGGCCCTCCTCCTGCGCGATCTCCGCCAGCACCGGCGCGATCATCCGGCACGGCGGGCACCACGAGGCGGTGAACTTCACCAGCACCGGCAGCTCGGCCGTCAGCACCTCTTCGCCGAAGGTGGCGTCCGTGACCGTGGCCACTCCCCCGGTGTGTGTCAGCGACATCTCATCTCTCCTTCGGAGTCGTTCGGAGTCGTTCGGAGCCGTTGTGGTGACGGCGGGACGGCGGGGCTCACGGCCCGGGCGGCGTCAGCTCGCAGCGCGGCTCCGGGGCCCCTGCGGGCGCCGTCGCCGCGGCCTCCAGCGCCGCGCGGGCCAGCTCCGCCTGGGCGAGCTGTGTCCCGACCCGCTCCCGGATGGCGCTCAGCCGGCCGATGCACTCGTCCAGCTCGGCCAGCTTGCGCCGGTAGACCTCCAGCGAGGCGGGGCAGGAGTCACCGGCCGGATGGCCGGATCGCAGGCATTCGACGAACGGACGCGTCTCCTCCAGCTCGAAGCCGAAGTCCTGCAGCACGCGGATCTGCTGGAGCAGCCGCAGATCGTCCTCGTCGTACGACCGGTACCCATTGCCGGTGCGGCGCGCGGGCAGCAGCCCGAGCGACTCGTAATAGCGCAGGGTGCGGGTGGTGGTACCCGCCCGTTCGGCCAGCTCTCCGATCCGCATGTGCTGACGGTAGACCTTGACCCTGACGTCAAGGCCAGACCGCGGGGCGGTCCCGGGCGGTGCCCCGGCCGTTGACGATCGGCCGGCCGATGGCTGCCCGCTGTCGGACCTCCGCCGTACAGTGCCGACATGACCACACGCGACGCGGATGAGTTCACGGAACCGCTGCCCGCCACCCGCCGTGCCCTGCTGCGGCGCGTCGCCCTCGGCCAGACCGAGGGCCGTGCCCCGTCCCTGGTGGGGGCCGTGGTGCGGGAGGGGCGGCTGGTGTGGACGGGCTCGCGCGGCCACGTGGACGGAGCCGCACCGGACGCCGACACCCAGTACCGCATCGGCTCCTTGACCAAGACCTTCGTGGCGGTGCTGGTGCTGCGGCTGCGCGACGAGGGGCTGCTGGACCTCGGCGATCCGCTGGCCGAGCATCTGGACGTGCCGGAGGCCGAGGGCGCGACCGTGGCCCAGCTCCTCTCCCACACCTCGGGTCTCGCCGCCGAGGCCCGCGGCCCGTGGTGGGAGCGCACACCCGGGGCGCTGCGGCCCGGGACGGCCGATATCTTCGGGGAGCGCCCGCTGGTCCACCCCGCGGGCCGCCGTCACCACTACTCCAACCCCGGTTTCGCGCTGCTCGGCGCGCTGGTCGAGCGGTTGCGCGGAGCGCCCTGGGGCGAGGTGCTCGCCCATGAGGTGCTGGAGCCGCTGGGGATGGGGCGTACGTCGCTCGAGCCGCGCGCCCCGCACGCCGGGGGCTGGGCCGTGCACCCCTGGGCGGATGTGCTGCTGCCCGAACCGGCCGAGGACACCGGGCGGATGGGCCCGGCCGGGCAGCTCTGGTCGACCGCCGGGGATCTGGCCCGCTTCGCCGCCTTCCTGCTGGACGGGGACGAGCGGGTGCTCGGCGCGGAGACGCTCGCCGAGATGCGGGAGCCCGCCGTCGCCCCCGAGGAGAGGGACTGGGACGGCGGCTATGGCCTGGGGACACAGCTCGTCCGCCACAGCGGGCGGTTCCTCCATGGCCATACCGGCTCCATGCCCGGCTTCCTGGCCTCGCTGTGGGTGAGCGCCGAGGACCGGCTGGCCGGGATCGCGCTGGCCAACACCACCTCGGGGCCCTCGATCGGCGCCATCGCCGCCGACCTCATAGGGATCGTGGCCGAGCACGAGCCCCGTATCCCCGAGCCCTGGCGGCCGCTGACCGAGGTCGATCCGGCGCTGCTGGCGCTGACCGGCCCCTGGTACTGGGGCCCTCGCGCCTACCATCTGCGGCTGCGCGCGGACCGCGGACTGGAGCTCTCCCCGGCCACCCAGGGAGGCCGGGCCTCTCGCTTCAAGGCCGAGCCGGACGGCACCTGGACGGGGCTCGACGGCTATTACGCGGGGGAGACGCTGCGGCTGGTCGAGGGGAGGGCGGCGCCCCAGCCCATCTGGACCTGGGCACCTTCGTGTTCACCCGGGAGCCCTACGCCCCGGACGGCGTGGTGCCCGGCGGGGTCGACCCGGAGGGCTGGCGGGCGCTCTGAGGGACGGGGGCGGGGTGCGGTGATCCGGGGGACGCGGGCCCCGGCGGTGCGCAGGCTCCGGTGCTCGTAGCCTGACCCCGCCAGTGGTACGCACGGCCGGGGGCTGGGTCGGCGGTGCGGTGGGCGGCAGGTTGGTCCCCGGTACTTCGGTACTCGGTACGCCGGTACTCCCGTGCTTCGGTGCGCCCGGTACTCAGGTGCTCTCGTACTCCCGTACTTCGGAACTTCGGTACGGCGGCGCTCAGGTGCTCCGTACTCCGTGCCCCGTACGGGAGCGGCCTGGTCCGCCCTTCCCCCGCCCTCCCTCAGGAGCCCCGCCATGCGCTCGTCCACGCTTCGCCTCAGCGCCTCCCTGCTCGCCCTCACCACCGTCATGGCCGCCTCCGGGACGGCCACCGCCCGGCCCGGAGGCCCGGCGGCCGGCCGTGACCGGCCGGAGACGGTCTGGTCGGCCGGGTGGGCCGCCCCCGTCCAGCGCCCCAGTTCGGGCTTCGAGAAGAACTGGGCCGAGAGCGGTTTCGCCGAGCGCACCGCCCAGACCTTGCGTCAGGTCGTCCGGGTCACCGGCGGCGGCACCGCCGCCCGGATCAGGCTGTCGAACCGCTATGGCACCGCGCCGCTGCGGATCGCGGGCGCGACCATCGCCCGTACCGCGCACGGCGCCTCCGTCCAGGGCGCGAGCCTGCGCGCGCTGACCTTCGGGCACCGGCGGCCGGTGGAGATCCCGGCGGGCGGTGAGACGGTGAGCGACGCGGCCCCGCTGCGCGTGGTGCCTCGTCAGCCGGTGACGGTCACGCTGTACTTCGACCGTCCTACCGGTGCCGCCACCTTCCACGCCCAGGCATACGCCCGCGGCTACCGCGCGGACGGTGACCACCGTGCCGATCGCACCGGGACGGCCTTCACCGAGACCACCCACTCCTGGTACTACCTCTCCGATGTCGAGGTCACCGGCGGCCCCGGCCACCCGGGCACAGTGGTGGCCTTCGGCGACTCGATCACCGACGGCTTCGGCTCGACCGACGACGCCGACCACCGCTGGCCTGATCTGCTGGCCGAGCGCCTCGCGGCCGCGGGCACTCCGCGTCCCGTCCTCAACTCCGGGATCGGCGGCAATCTGCTGCTGCACGACTCGGCCTGGTACGGGGACCGGGCGGGCGCCCGCTTCCGGCGCGATGTCCTGGACAAGCCGGGCGTACGGTCGGTGATCCTGCTCGAGGGGCTCAACGACATCGGCTTCAGCGAGGTCGATCTGCCCACCTACAAGCCCAATCCGCAGGTGTCGGCGGAAGAGGTGATCGCGGGTTACCGGGAGCTGATCGCGCCGGCCCATGCCCGCGGTATCAAGGTCATCGGCGGAACGATCCTCCCGTTCAAGGGCGCTGAGTACCACACCCCGCGCTCCGAGGCGAAGCGCGCCGCGATCAACGAGTGGATCCGCACCTCGGGCGCCTTCGACGCGGTCGTCGACTTCGCGAAGGTCATGGCCTCGCCGTCCGATCCGCTGCGGCTGGACCCGGCGTACGACTCGGGCGACTTCAAGCACCCGAACGACGTGGGCTACCGGCGGATGGCCGAAGCCATCGACCTGGGGGCGCTGTGAGACCGCCACGGAGATGAGGCCAGGTCATGTCGGCTCAGACAGGTCGGCCCGGACGGGCCGGGTCAGGCCAGCGGCAGCTTGAAGCCGACGTGGCTGGCCTCGAAGCCGAGCCGCTCGTAGAAGCGGTGGGCGTCGATACGGGTCGCGTCCGAGGTGAGCTGCACCAGTGCGCACCCCTCGCGGCGCGACTCCTCGACGGCCCATTCGATCAGTTGGGTGCCGAGCCCGCCGCCGCGCTCCTCGGAGTGGATCCGGACCCCCTCGATGATCGAGCGGGTGGCGCCGCGCCGCGACAGCCCGGGGATCACGGTCAGCTGGAGCGTGCCGACGATGCGGCCGTCCCGGACCGCGACGACCAGCCGCTGCTGGGGATCCCGGTCCAGCCGCTCGAAGGCGGCGCGGTACGGGGCCGGGTCGTCCAGGGACTCCCGGTGGGCGCCGAGCGGGTCGTCCGCGAGCATGGCCACGATCGCCGGGATGTCGTCGGCGGTCGCGCGCCGTATCTCGAAGTCGCTCATGCGGTGAGCCTACGCCGGGGCCCGCGAGGCCCTGACGGGCGGCAGCGAGGGGCCAGGGCCAGGCAGCATCCCGACCGGTGGCGATCAGCACGCCGCGATCAGTACGTGGCGGTCAGCCTCTCGACGGCGGTGACCAGCGGTGCCAGCTCCGGCCGCCGGGCGGCGTCGCCCAGGGCCTCGCGCAGCGCCGCGTCGTGCGTCGGCCGCGCCTCCTCCAGGAGCTTGAGCCCCTCGGCGCTGACGTTGGTGTAGATGCCGCGGCGGTCGCTGGGGCAGATGTAGCGGGAGAGCAGCCCGCGGTCCTCCAGCCGGGTGACCAGCCGGGTCGTGGCGCTCTGGCTGAGCACGACGGAGTCGGCGAGCTGCTTCATCCGCAGATGTCCGCCGTCGCCGTCGTGCTGTCCGCTGAGGACGTTGAGCACGGAGAATTCGCGGACGCTCAGATCGTGCCCGGCCTGCAGCGCACGCTCGATATGCGTCTCTATCCGGCCGTGCAGGGAGGACAGGGCGCACCAGCCCTGGGCGAGGGCCTGCCCCGCGGGCGGGGCGACGGCGCAGTGCGTCTTCTCCGGCATGGAACCCCTCCTTGGTGGGTGAGCGGATTCCAGGATAGTCCAGCGATGAAAAAGACCGCGTATGCAATTATCGGCGCTTTGTCGCCCGCAGCCGACGCCCCCGGGCGGTCAGCCCCCAGGGCTTGATCACCGAGATCGCGGTGAGAAAGGTATAGACGCTCAGGCTGACCGACGGCGCCACGACCAGATCCGTGGTCGCCCCGACCGCCTGGCCCGCCACCACATCGGCCATCGCGGTGTTGATGCTGGCGCGCAGGGCGAACGCCGTGGCGGCGGTGGTGAGCAGCGTCAGCCAGAACTTCACGTACACCCACCGGTGGCGCGCCAGCCCCCACGGCGTCCCCAGCGACAGCACGATCCCGCTGGCCAGCGACAGCAGGCTGATCGGAATCAGCAGCCAGTCGCCCAGCACATTCATGGACCGGTACACCGCCCCGGCCTCTTCGGCCGAGTCGGCCACGGCCCCGGTGATCCCCAGGGCCAGCATCCCGAGGGCCAGTCCGAGCCATCCGACGGAGACGACGACATGCACGACGAGGAGGCCCCGGCGGACGGGGCGGGTGAGCTGCTGCATGCCCCCACCGTGGCGGCGCCGCGGCCCCCGCGGCGTCTGACGGCAGGAGTATCCACACGTACTCCCGGCGGCGGGCGCGGGCGGTGACGGCGGTGCCGGCCAGAGCAGGGCAGGACCGAGGCGGCGGCGGGGCCCGGGCCGTCGGCAGGGCAGGGCAGGACCGGGGCGGCGGGGCCCGGAGGGTTGCCTCTACGCTCGGCTGATATGACCAGACTGCATCTGTTCGATCTGGACGGCACACTCATCCACGGCTCCGCCGCCGCGATCGAGATCTCCCGGCAGCTCGGTCTGGAGCGGGAGATCGCCGCGCTGGAGCGGGGCTTCGCGGGCGGGGAGATGACGACGGCCCAGTTCGCGGAGCGTGCCTGCGCGCTGTGGGAGGAGCTGACGGAGGAGCATGTGGCGGCGGCGTTCGAAGGGGCGCCGTGGCTGGCGGGGATCCGTGAGGTGTGGGCGGACATCCGGGCGCGGGGCGAGCGCTGTGCGGTGATTTCGCTCTCGCCGGGCTTCTTCGTGTCGCGGCTGCTGGAGTGGGGCGCGGACGCCACCTACGGATCGGCCTGGCCCGCCGTGCCGTTCCGGGAGCCGGTGGATCCGGCGGGGATTCTGACCCCGGCCGCGAAGGTCCGGATCGCCGATGAACTCTGTGCGAAGTTCGGGTTGACCAGGGATCACTGCGTGGCCTACGGGGACTCACTCTCGGATGCGGAGCTGTTCACGGTGGTGCCGGTCTCGGTCGCCGTGAACGCCGACCACCATGTGAGCGAAATCGCATCCCACGCCTATGCCGGTCGTGATCTCCGGGAGGCTTACGAATTGATGGGTAACCGCACGTAACTATCGGTAATTACACGAGTTGGCGGGTGTAACGAGTGCGGTGTACTTGGGGCTTGTGAATTCATCCGGGGCCGGTAGGGTCGAGTCCGGTTCCGTGCGGCGTGCTGTAACGGGGTCAGAACGGGCATCCCGGGCCAACCAGCATAACGGGAACGCGGCCCCCGTTTCCCGGACTTCGGGCTATGTGCCCGGGGCGGGGAACGAGCGTGGCATGCTGCCCGGAAGAGAGTCACGGAGAGGGTCGGTACGACCATTCTCGCTTGAACCAGGGCACCAGGACGGGGAATTGCGGGCACATTCCGGCAGCGGAAGTGCGAAGACCGACAGAAAGATGTTCGAGGCGAGGCAACCATGGACGCTCCGACCACCACATCGTCGGCCGGCAGCGACGGCTCCGGCGGAAACAGTGGCGACTGGGGCTGGTTCACCCCGAGCAGGCGACCGGCCGAGGAGCAGGGGTCCCCGGACCGGCAGAGCGATGAGCGTGCGCCCAGCCGCCCGGTGAATCCGATACGGCCGGTCGGCACCGGAGCCGACCGACGTACGCCCGTGGAGCCGCCCCCCGCGCCCGGTCCGGGGGCGTCCGGTCCGCGAGCGGGCGACCGCCGGGTGGATGACCGCCGGGTGGACGAGCGCGGGGCCCCCGGCCCCGCGGCCCCCGGGCGCGAGGAGCATCAGCGTCCCGACGAGGCGGCCCCGGCCCCGCAGGACGTCCGGCCCGGCCCCGACTCGCCGTTCGCCATCCCCGAGACCGCCTCGCCCGACGCGATCCTGCTGCGCCGCACGATGGCCGAGGTACAGCCCGTCAGCGACAAGGTCACCTCGTATTTCTACGCGCTGCTCTTCGTCCAGCACCCCGAGCTGCGGCCGCTCTTCCCCGCCGCCATGGACGCCCAGCGCGACCGGCTGTTCAAGGCGATACTCACCGCCGCCCGGCTCGTCGACGACCCCGACATCCTCACCGACTTCCTCTCCCGGCTCGGCCGCGGCCACCGTAAGTACGGCACCCAGCCCGAGCACTACCCCGCCGTCGGTGAATGCCTGATCGGCGCGCTCACCCGCTACGCGGTCACCACCTGGACCGACGAGGCCGAGGCCGCCTGGGTGCGTGCCTACACCGCGATCTCCCAGATCATGATCGACGCGGCGGCCGAGGACGAGCTGCGCGCCCCCGCGTGGTGGCAGGCCGAGGTGGTCGGGCATGAGCCGCGCACCCACGACATCGCCGTGATCACCGTCCGCCCGGATCAGCCGTACCCCTTTCTGGCGGGCCAGTACACCTCAGTGGAAACGCCCTGGTGGCCGCGGGTGTGGCGGCACTATTCGTTCGCCTCGGCGCCGCGCTCCGACGGGCTGCTCTCCTTCCATGTGAAGGCCATCCCCGCCGGATGGGTGTCCTCCGCGCTGGTGCACCGGGCCCGCCCCGGCGATGTGATCCGCCTCGGGCCCCCCGCCGGGTCCATGACGGTCGACCACTCCAGCGACAACGGGCTGCTCTGCCTGGGCGGCGGCACCGGTATCGCGCCGATCAAGGCACTGGTCGAGGACGTCGCCGACTACGGCCGCCACCGTCCGGTCGAGGTCTTCTACGGCGCCCGCAATGATCATGACCTGTACGACATCGACACCATGCTGCGGCTGGCGCAGAGGCATCCGTGGCTCGCGGTCCGCCCCGTCGTCTCCGACGGCCCGACCAACGGCCTCAGCGGCCGGCTGCCGGACGCCGTGCGGCAGTACGGCCCGTGGAACGCGTTCGACGCGTATCTCTCCGGGCCGCCCGGGATGATCCGCAGCGGTGTCGACGCCCTGGTGGGCATCGGCATTCCGTCCCACCGCATCCGGCACGACTCCATCGAGGAACTCGCCGCCGCCGCGGAATAGGACGCGGACGGCAGACGGCGAAACACCGACATGAGGCAGGCATTCCGGCGATTCCGGACGGCGAATCAGTAGGACGGGGACGAGAACCGTGGACAGTGCGGAGCACCTCGACGATCGCGCGCGGCGTCCGGGGAGCGACGGCGAACACCTTCTGCAGCGGCGACTGGACACGGTGGACCGCGCCGACCGCTTCTACGACGAACAGGTGCTGGACCACCTCAACGTCCGGATGCGGGAGTTCATCGACCGCCAGGAAATGTTCTTCCTGGCCACCTCCGACGGGCACGGGGAGTGTGACAACACTTTCCGTGCCGGTCCGCCCGGCTTTCTGCGGGTACTCGACGCGCGCACGCTGGCCTATCCCGAATACCGGGGGAACGGCGTCCTGGCCAGCCTCGGCAATATCCAGGAGAACCCCCACGTCGGCATTCTCATGGTCGACTTCTTCCGGGACCGGATCGGGCTGCACGTGAACGGCCGGGCCCGGGTGGTGGAGGACGCCGCGATGCGCGAGGCGCACCCCGGCCTGCCGGTGGACCCGGTACGGGGGCGGCGCGCGGTGGTGTGGGTCGAGGTGACCATCGAGGAGGCGTACATCCACTGCGCCAAGCACATCCCGCACCTCCAGAAGGTCCCGGCGCAGCGACGCACCGGCGGCGGCGACAACCGGCACCACGGCCCCTCCGGTGACCAGGCCCTCGAGCACGACCGGGAGCGGGACTGGGGGACGGACGACGTCAAGCGGAAGGGCGGCGACTTCTTCGGCGCCGCCGCCGAGGCGCGCGACGGCCGCAGGAACCCGCCCGCCCCGCCCACCACCGCCCCCACGACCCCACCGACCCCGCGACCGGCGGAGCTGCCCGGCCGGCCCGCCCCGGTGGCCCCGGCGGTCCGGGTGCTGCCGGCCCCGCCTGTTCCGTACGCCCCAGTGGTCCCGGGTACGGAGACTCTGGCCATGGCAGCCGTCTCGGGCCCTCAGACCCCGGTCACCCCGGCGGCCCCGGCCGTCCCGGGCCTTCAGGCCCCGCCTGTCCCGTACGCCCCGGTGGTTCCGAGCGCTCGGCCCCTGGCCACGCCGGCCGTCTCGGGCTCTCGGACCCCGGCAGCGCCGGTGGTCCCGGGTCCTCAGGCCCTGGCCACCCGGGCGGTCTCGGGCCCTCAGATCTCAACCGTCCCCGCTGCCCCGGACCTTCAGGCCCCAACCGCCCCTCCGGCAGTCTCGGCCGCCCTGGGTCCCCAGATCCCGGCAGCCCCGGCGGTCTCGGACCCTCAGACCCTTGCGGTCCCGGTGGGCCAGGACCCTCAGACCCCGGCGGTCCCAGTGGTCTCGGGCTTCCAGGTCCAGGCGGCTCCGGCCGCCCCGAGCCCCGCCCTGGCCGTACCGCCCGTCCCGGCCGCTCCACCGGTGTCGCGGCCGGTGGACCTTCCTGGCGAGGCCGCGCGGGCCGCCCAGGCCGTCTCGGCCTCGCGGGCCCCGGCCGCCCCACCCGCCCTGCGGCCGGTGGACCTTCCCGGCCGGACCGTTCCGGCCGACCCGGGCCCGCAGACCCCGGCCGCCCCCGCAGACTCGGACGCTCAGACCTCAGGCGCCTCAGGCACCTCAGCCGTCCCGGACCCCCAGACCCCACCGGCGGCACAGGCCGAACCGGCTGACTCGGCTGGGCAAGCGCCGCAGCCCTCGGTGGCGCGCGCCGATCTCAGCCCGGCCATCCGGCCGGAGGTCCGCCCCGACGCGGGGCCCGAGACCTGGCGTGAGGAGGCCGAGCGGGTGCTGGCCGAGGCACGTCAGCGGGCGGCCCGGAAGACCCAGCAGCCGTTCGGCGGCTGGTTCCGCTAGGTCCTGCCCCGCGAAGACCCGCCCGGCAGTCCCTAGCCGAGGTCGTCCGCGAGCAGGGCCAGCACGCCCTCGATGTTGGCGTCGAGGTAGGCCCGCAGCGAGGGCGGCACCACCCCGACCGAGGCGATCCCCTCGCGGGTGAACGGGACGCTCACCACCTCGTACTCCCCGCACGGCTCGTCCACCTCCGGGCCGTGCCGCCGGGTGAGGTCCATCGAGGCGAGTCTGCAGACGAAGAAGTGCTGCACCTTCACTCCGCCAGAGCCGCCAGAGCCGCCAGAGCCGCCAGAGCCGCCAGAGCCCTGGGCGCCTTCGGCGCCCTCCGCGCCGTCCGCGCCCTCATCGGGATGGGGGACGGTGTCCACGAACGCGGGCACCACATCGGTCACCTTCGCCCCCAGCTCCTCGTCCACCTCGCGGTGCAGGGCCTCGACGACGGTCGCGTCCTCGGGCTCCATCCCGCCGCCCGGAGTGATCCAGTACGGCGCCTGGCCGGGCTTGGTGCGCTTGATCAGGAGCATCCGGGGCGCGGCCTCGCCCTCGAGGAGAATGGCGCGAGCGGTGCGTTTGACCACAGGTCGTTCGGTCATGCAGGACATCTGCCGCACCCTTGGCCCCGCGAAACCACTTACTCACCAGTCGACAGCCGCGCGCAACAGCCATTCGTGCGCCCGCGCGATATGCGGCAGCGCGAGCGCCCCCGTCCGCACCACCAGGAAATAGGTGCGCAGCGGCGGCACCGGCGGGTTGAGCAGCGCCACCACCTCCCCCGCGTCCAGCGCGTCCATGCACAGATAGCGCGGCAGGACGCCGAGCCCGGCGCCCTCCGCGACGCAGGCGAGCACCGCGCGCAGATCGGGCGCGATGATCGTGCCGGCGGTGACCGGCCGGGTGTCGAAGACGGCCGACCAGTAGCGGGTGACCAGCGGCAGGCTCTCGTGCACCTCGACGACGGGCAGCGCCTCCAGCG
Organism: Streptomyces sp. 11-1-2; assembly: GCF_003595545.1. Taxonomy (NCBI): domain Bacteria; kingdom Bacillati; phylum Actinomycetota; class Actinomycetes; order Kitasatosporales; family Streptomycetaceae; genus Streptomyces; species Streptomyces sp. 11-1-2. Next base: position 5,778,801 of record NZ_CP022545.1, on the reverse strand, counting down.
CGCGTACCCCCTTGACCTGGAGCACCGCGGGGCCGCCGAGCCGGGCCGCCCAGCGCGGGGCGGCGACCAGCACATGCTCCTCGTCGCACAGCGGGGTGGCGGCCAGCAGTCGGCCCCGCGGCCGGGCGGTGGTGATGACCAGGTCGTGATGGCCCGCGCCGAGCCCCTCGAACAGCTCCTCGGTGCTGCCGAAGGCGCAGCGCACCGCCAGTCCCTGGGTGACGAGGGTGGTCAGCGCGGGCAGGGCGCGCAGCGCGGTGAACTCGGGAAGGCCCGCGAGATGCAGGGTGCGCAGCGCCGAGCGGTCGTCGTCGAGACCCGCCTCGGTGATCTCCACGAGGGCGTCGAGATGCGGCGCGGCCTTGTGGGCGAGCTCGTCCCCGACGGTGGTGGGGACGACGCCGCGCGCCGTACGGAGGAACAGAGGGCGGCCGAGCTGCCGCTCCAGGGTGCGTATCTGGCCGGTGACGGCGGGCTGGGAGAGCCCGAGCAGCCCGGCGGCGCGGGTGAAGGACCCGGCGCGGTGAACCGCGACAAAGGTGCGTAAGAGGGCCAGATCCATGCGGTTCCCCTCGCCTCGGCGCGCCCCGAACGCATGCCAACTATAAATATGCCGATAGGTCCATGTCGCTACTGTGATTGGACACTGACGCTGAGTCAACTAGCCTTGTTCGAGCGGTTCTCCACGAGAAGAACCGGGGCGTCTCAAGCCACGAGGGGGGAGGCTTGAGACGCCCGCACAGGCCTACCCGCCCGCTTTCAGCCACCTGCCGCGGCGCCGGCCGCGTCGAGCGCCCGCAGTACATCGGCGATCAGATCGTCCGGGTCCTCCGCGCCCACCGAGAACCGGATGAACCCCTCGGGCACCGCGTCGCCGCCCCACCGTCCGCGCCGCTCCGCCGTGGAGCGCACCCCGCCGAAGCTGGTGGCGTCGTCCACCAGCCGCAGCGCGTCCAGGAAGCGCTCCGCGCACTCCTTGTCCAGCAGGGTGAAGGAGACCACGCAGCCGAAGCGCCCGCCGCGCATCTGCCCGGCCGCGAGCCGGTGGGCGGGATCGGTCGGCAGACCGGGGTGGCGCAGCCCGGTGATCTCGGGGCGCTCGCGCAGCGCCTCGGCGAGGGCCAGGGCGGTCGCCGCCTGGCGGTCGACGCGTAGCTGGAGGGTGGCCAGGGAGCGGTGGGCGAGCCATGCCTCCATGGGGCCGGGGATCGCGCCCACCGTCTTGCGCCAGGCCCGCACCTCCGCGGCGAGCCGCGGATCGCGGCAGGTCACATAGCCGAGCAGCACATCGCCGTGGCCGGTGAGCGCCTTGGTGCCGCTCGCCACGGCGAAGTCCGCGCCGAGCTCCAGCGGGCGCTGGCCGAGCGGGGTGGCGAGGGTGTTGTCGACGGCGACCAGCGTGCCCCGGGCGTGCGCGGCCTCGGCGAGCCGGCGGATGTCACAGACGTCCAGTCCGGGATTGGACGGGGTTTCCAGCCACAGCAGCTTCGTCCGGTCGTCCAGGGCGGCCAGCTGGGCGTCCTCGCCGGTCGGGGCGGTGCGCACCGTGACCCCGTAGCCCTCCAGCCGCTCGACCAGCGCCGGGAGGAGCTGATAGCCGTCCGACGGCAGTACAGCCGCGTCGCCCTGGCGCAGCTGGGACAGCAGCACGGCCGAGATCGCGCCCATCCCGGAGGAGAAGACGACCGTCTCGGCGTCGGTGCCCGGTGACTCCAGCTCGCTGATCGCCCGCTCCAGCAGGGACCAGGTGGGGTTGGCGTCCCGGCCGTAGGTGTAGGGGCCGACGGGGTCGCCGGGGAGGTGGTAGTGGGCGGCGAAGACCGGGCCCGGCAGCGTCGGCTCGTACGCCTCGGCCTCGGGCAGCCCGGCCCGTACGGCGCGGGTGCCATCGCCGGTCATGCGGGCTCCTTCCCCGCGTCGGGGCCATTGGCGGCCGACGCGCTCTTCTTGCTCTCGGCGCTCTGGGCGGCCCTCTCCGGGGTCTCCTCGGCGGTGCTCCCCGCGGCGTCGACGGCCTCGGTGACCGCGTCCAGCAGCCCGCCGCCGGCGGCCTCGATCATCTCCAGGCACTCCTCGAAGTCGTCCGTCCCGCCGAAGTAGGGGTCCGGTACATCGAGGCCGCCCAGCGCGTTCTGGTCCGCTTCCGGGTCGTAGCTCCGCAGTAGCCGTACCTTCGCGGCGTCGTGCGGGGTCGGCGCGAGCGCGCGCAGCTCATGCAGATGGCCGCTGTCCAGGGCGATCACCAGATCGAGGTGATCGAACCAGTCGGCCCGGAACTGCCGCGCGATGTGATCCTGCTCATAGCCGTGGGCGGTGAGTACGTCGATGGCGCGGCGGTCGGCCCCGTCGCCCTCGTGCCAGGGCCCGGTGCCCGCGCTGTCCACCTCGACACGGCCGTCCAGCCCGGCCTCCGCGGCGTGGGCGCGGAAGACGGATTCGGCCATCGGCGAGCGGCATATGTTGCCGGTGCAGACAAAGCAGACACGGTAGGGCGACGGGTCTCTCATGCCTCTCATCATCCCCGGCCGGGGTCAGTCCTTGTCATCGGGCAGCACGACGTGCAGGGCCCACGCGACTATGGAGACGATCAGGCCACCGAGCACCGCGGTGCCGAAGCCGTCGACGTCGAAGCTCAGATCCAGCTTTCCGGCCAGCCAGGAGGTCAACAGCAGCATCAGGGCGTTGATCACCAGCGTGATCAGCCCGAGGGTCAGGATGAACAACGGAAAAGCCAGGAGCTTGACGATCGGCTTGACCACCACGTTCACCACGCCGAAGACCAGGGCGACGAGAATGAGGGTGAGCGCTTGGCGGCCGGTGTTGTCACCGGTGAGCGTGATGTCCTTGAGTAGCCAGATGGCGACGCCGAGGGCACCGGCGTTCGCGATCGTCTTGACGAGAAAATTCTTCATGGTTGAGATCGTCGCAGACAGGCCCCGCGGCAGGCAGGGGCCCCGTAGGCAGGGGTGGAGAGCGAATGAAGGCGTTCCGGCTGGATGAGCTGGAGGCGGAGCGGGCCGCGAACAACGGCGCGTATCTGCAGTTCCTGCGGGAGCGGAACATGTCCGTGGGGCTGTACGCGCTGGACGCGGGCCAGCCCGACCCGCAGTCGCCGCACAACCAGGACGAGGTCTACCTGGTGGTGAGCGGCCGGGCGTCGGTCACGGTGGGAATGGAGACGACGCAGGTGGCGCGGGGCAGCGTGGTGTACGTACCGGCGGGCACGGCGCACAAGTTCCACCACATCACCGAGGACCTGAGGGTGCTGGTGGTGTTCTCGCCGCCGGAGGGCTGAGGCCGCCCGAGGGCTGAGGCCGGCCGAGGGGTGGTGCTGCCCGAGGGTGGTGCCGCCTGAGGCTTGTCCACCGTGCAGCCGATGCGTGGCGGGACGGTCCCGTAGGGGTCCGCTCAGGGGAGGACGGGGGGTGAGGGACGCCCGCGCGCTTCCGTCCCGTCCTAGCATCGAGGCAGGGAAGACCGGCCGTCGGCGTCCGGACCCACGGCTCGGAGAGAAAGCAGGGAGTTACGTGACCACGAAGGGGATATTCCGGGGCTTGCCGTGGTGGGTGACCTGGATCGCGATACCGGTCCTCATCCTCGCCGTATTCGGCGGCCTGGTCATGAGCGTGATCGGGTTTCTGGTGAGCTTCGTCTTCAAGGCGCTGCTGCTGGTGGCGCTGATCGCCGGGCTGATCTACGTCGTACGGAAGTTCACCGCCTGACCCGCCCCGCGGCGCTCGCCGCGTCGTCCAGGGCCTGACGCATCCCCGCAGGCCCTGCGGACCCCCACCGCGCGTGGATACGCCGCGCGAGGGATACCGCCGGGGCGGGAGCGCGGTCCGGCGCCACCCATGCCGTTAGAGTGCGAGACCTCGGCGTTCTTCCTCTCGGCGTCTGCCTCGCAACAACACCCCGGGGGTGCCTGTTGACGACAGCGATCTTCGATACGGCCGGTGCGCCGGCCCCGATCTCCCGCCCACCGGGCCCACGTCGTCCGGCCCCGCGGGTCTCCCCATGGCAACACTGGCCATTTTCGTTCCCTCACACGAGGCAAACCGACTCCGCACAGCAATCGAGTCGCTACGCTCCAGAGTCGGCCATGCGCAAACAACCCGGGGCGGCGAACGATGCGTGACATGCGTGACACAGTTCAGGCGGAAGTGACGATGACCTTCCTGGTCTCGCAGGATCTCTCCTTCCGGATCCCGGTCGAGCTGTCCTACGACAGCAGCGACCCCTATGCCGTCGAGATCACCTTCCATTTGCCCGGCGACGCGCCGGTGAGCTGGGCCTTCGCGCGGGAGCTGCTGCTGGACGGGCTGAGCAAACCCACCGGCGAGGGGGATGTGCGCATTGCTCCGGCCTCCCCCGAGGGGCTCTCGGACGTCTTCATCAGACTCCAAGTCGGCTGTGAACGGGCCCTGTTCCGGGCCGGGGCCGCCCCTCTGGTGGCCTTCCTCGATCGGACGGACCGGGTGGTGCCTTTCGGCCAGGAGCCGGCGGCCTGCGATCCGGTCGGCGATCTCGACGCCGAACTCCACCGCATCCTGGCCGAGGACCGGTACGCGGGCTGAGCGCCGGATACGCGGCGGCGGGCCGAAGACCGGTGTGCCGCGGCCGAACCGTCCGCCATCACCGAACCGTCCGCCATCACCGAACCGGCCGGATCACCGAGCCAGCCGGGCGGCGTGCCCGGTGGCTGAGCGGCTCGTCGCCCAGCGGCTCGTCGTGTCCCTGCCCGGCGGCCCAGCGTGCCCTCCCCGATGGCTCGTCGTGTCCTCGCCCAGCGGCTGTGTCCCCGCCCGGCGGCTCAACGTGCCGTTGCCCGACAGCTCAACGTGTCGTCGCCCGGCCGCTCAGCGCGTCTTGGCCCGGCGCCGCCGCCCGCGTCCGCCCCGGCCGGTGCTGGCTCCCTGGGCGCCGCCCGCGTCGGCCCCCCGCTCCGCGCCGCCGTCCGTGGCCGGGGCGCGGTCCGCGGAGACCACGAGCACGGCCAGCGCCGTGGTCACGGGCACCGAGGCGACGAGCCCGATGCTGCCCACCAGCGTCCGTACGATCTCCTGCGCGACGATCTCGCTCGTGGCGACCGTGCCCACACCGGTGTCCGCGATGGAGAACAGCAGCAGCAGCGGAAGCGACGCGCCCGCGTACGCCAGCACCAGCGTGTTCACGACGGAGGCGATGTGGTCCCGCCCGATCCGCATCGCCGCCCCGTAGAGCCTGCGCCGGGACGCGGTCGGGTCCGCGGCCCTCAGCTCCCACACCGCCGAGGTCTGGGTGACCGTCACATCGTCCAGCACGCCCAGCGAGCCGATGATCACGCCCGCCAGCAGCAGCCCGCGTATCTCGATGTTCGGATAGAGGCCGTGCACCAGCCCGGTCTGGTCGTCCGTATTGCCGGTCAGGCTCGCCCAGGCGATGAACAGCGAGCCCAGCACCCCGATCAGCAGCAGTGACACCAGTGTGCCGAGCACGGCGACCGATGTACGGGCCGTCAGCCCATGGCACATATAGAGCGCGAGAAGCATGATCGCGCTGCCCCCGACGACCGCGACCACCAGCGGATTGGAACCCTGGAGTATCGCCGGGAGGATGAACAGCGTCAGCACCCCGAAGCTGATCGCCAACGCCACCAGCGCGAACACCCCGCGCAGCCGCCCCACCACCACGACGGCGAGCGCGAACAGCCCCGCCAGCAGCGCCATCGGCATCGACCGGTCGACGTCGGACACGGAGTACTGCAGGTCCTTGGGCGCCTTGGGGGCGTACGCCAGCTTCAGCTCCTGCCCGGCGCTGAACTGACGCGAGGCGTTGGGCTGGACGATTTCGGGGAAGGTGCGGCCTTTGTCCTTGCCCGAGGTGACCTCGATGGTGGCCTTCTCGCAGACGCTCTTCTTCCCGCCCTGCCCGGGGGCGCCGTTCTGGGCGGCGCTGTCCTGGCCGGGCTCGGTGGGCGCCTGCGGCTGGGCGTTGACGTCGGCGCAGTTCACCTCCTCGACCTTCACCACCCGTCCGGCGACGGTCTGCTGGTCGAAGCCGAGACCGCTGCGGCCGCTCGCCTTGTGGTCGGGCGTGCCGCCCGGCCAGAGCACGATCAGACCGGCGACGACGGCGACCGCGAAGGGGATGAGCACCGCCGCGATGATCTTGCGGAGGCGGGCAGAGACGGGAGCGGCGGGGCCATGACTGTGGGAGTGGCCGTGGGAATGGCCGTGGCCGTGGTCGTGCGCCTGATCGGAGGGGCGGGGCTGCTCGGGCGGGTGGTCCTGCTGGATGGCGGTCACGGTCGCATCATCGCAAGAGGAGTGGGCCCCCTGTTCAGCACTGTGGATAAACCGTTAGCGTGGGCACGAACCTTTGCAATCGCGGGAGCTCGGAGCACCGGGCTGAGAGGGCGCTGACGCTGACAGCTGCGCCGACCGCTGAACCTGTTACCGGGTAATGCCGGCGTAGGGAGTGGGTCTCATGACTCAGCAGGATGCATCATCGCGCGCCGAGAAGGCCGAATTCGGCTGGCATAAGGGATATGTCGCGGGTTCGCGCCCGGACCTTCACGTCCCGGTCCGCCGAGTGCACCTCACCAACGGCCAGGATGTGACGCTGTACGACACCTCCGGCCCGTACACCGACCCCACCATCGAGACGGATGTCCGCCGTGGCCTGGCGCCGCTGCGGCAGAACTGGATCGTCGCCCGCGGCGACACGGAGGAGTACGCGGGCCGTCCCGTCCGCCCCGAGGACGACGGGATCAAGCACACCTCGCCCCGCGGGGGGCTGCGCAACCTCGACGCGGTCTTCCCCGGCCGCCCGCGCCAGCCGCGGCGCGGCCGAGCGGGCGGCCCCGTGACCCAACTCGCCTATGCGCGGCGGGGCGAGATCACGGCGGAGATGGAGTACGTGGCGATCCGCGAGAACGTCTCCCCCGAGGTGGTCCGGGAGGAGATCGCGGCGGGCCGCGCCGTCCTCCCGGCCAATGTCAACCACCCGGAGATCGAGCCGATGATCATCGGCAAGCGGTTCCTGGTGAAGGTCAACGCCAATATCGGCAATTCCGCCGTCACCTCCTCCATCGAGGAGGAGGTCGAGAAGATGACCTGGGCGACCCGCTGGGGCGCCGACACGGTCATGGACCTCTCGACCGGCCGCAACATCCACACCACCCGCGAATGGGTGCTGCGCAACTCCCCGGTCCCCATCGGCACCGTGCCGCTCTATCAGGCGCTGGAGAAGGTCGACGGCAGGGCCGAGGAGCTGACCTGGGAGATCTACAAGGACACGGTCATCGAACAGGCCGAGCAGGGCGTCGACTACATGACCGTCCACGCCGGCGTCCGGCTGCCGTACGTCCCCCTGACCGCCCGCCGCAAGACCGGCATCGTCTCCCGCGGCGGCTCCATCATGGCGGCGTGGTGCCTCGCCCACCACCAGGAGTCCTTCCTCTACACGCACTTCGAGGAGCTGTGCGAGATCCTCGCGGCGTACGACGTCACCTACTCGCTGGGCGACGGACTGCGCCCCGGGTCGATCGCCGACGCCAACGACGAGGCGCAGTTCGCGGAGCTGCGCACGCTCGGCGAGCTCAACCGGATCGCCAAGGAGCATGGCGTCCAGACGATGATCGAGGGCCCGGGCCATGTCCCGATGCACAAGATCAAGGAGAACGTCGACCTCCAGCAGGAGATCTGCGAGGAGGCCCCGTTCTACACCCTGGGCCCCCTCACCACCGATATCGCCCCCGCCTACGACCACATCACCTCCGGCATCGGCGCCGCGATGATCGCCTGGTGGGGCACGGCGATGCTCTGCTACGTCACGCCCAAGGAGCACCTGGGCCTGCCGGACCGCGATGACGTCAAGACCGGCGTGATCACCTACAAGATCGCCGCCCATGCGGCCGACCTGGCCAAGGGTCATCCGGACGCCCAGGCATGGGACGGCGCGCTCTCCGACGCGCGCTTCGAATTCCGCTGGGAGGACCAGTTCAACCTGGCCCTGGACCCGGACACGGCCCGCTCCTTCCACGACGAGACCCTCCCGGCGGAACCGGCCAAGACGGCGCACTTCTGCTCCATGTGCGGGCCCAGGTTCTGTTCGATGAAAATTAGCAGAAGCATCACAGAGCAGTTCGGCGGCGACGCCGACGCGACGCCCGAGGAGATCGAGGCGGGGATGCTCCAGAAGTCCAGGGAGTTCGCGGCAGCGGGCAACCGCGTGTACTTGCCGCTCGCGGACTGATCTCCTGCCCGTGCCAGTGAGCGGTGGAGGCTTCTTACGGCTTCCATCGCTCACTGTGTCCCCACCACGAGATCGCACAACATGATCCGGGCCCCGCTTCATGAAGATGCGGGGCCCGGATCATGTGTGTCGGGTTCAGAAGGGAAGTTCGGGTCGGGCGGTGCCTCGTTTGATGGTCATGATCTGCTCGTGGAAGTCCCGTGCAGCGGCCTCACGCGGGTACCTGGCGCGCAGTTCCTTGTCCAGCTCGTCGGCGACTAAAAGCAGGGACGGGAGGGACTTGCGGTCGGCTTCCAGAGCCACTGTGCCCATGCCGATGGCTTCTTCGATCTCGCCCGTGCGGGCGGCGGCGACTCCGAGGGTGAGGCGGGCTTCTGCGGCGCGCATGGGCGAAATCTCGGTGCCGTCGGGGCCGGTGCTGATGCGGATCACTGAACGGGCGTGGGAGGCGGCGCGCTCGTCGTCTCCGAGGAGACGGTAGGCGTCCATTTCGTAGAAGTCCCACTTGTCCGGGTCGATGATGAAGTGATGTTCGGGGTGGTCCGGCCTGGGGAGTCGGTCCAGCCTGGCACGCCCTGCGTCGAGGGACTGGCGGACGAGGCGGGCGTCTCCCATGCGAGCGGCGGCGCGTGCCTTGTGGGCGTAGAGCTGGACGCCGACGGAGTGTGTCTGGTCCGCCAGGTGCCCGGCCTCGACGGCGTCGAGCATGTCTTGCCAACGGCTCTGCGTCAGGGCGAACCACGCTTCGATCTCCCACGCCCAAGCCTTGATCTCGCTGTGCCCTGCCTCCTCACCTACCCGGAGTGCGGCGGCCTTGCTGAGATTGGCGGCCTCGCGCTGACCCCGGTCGTACTGGACGCACGCGTTCAGAAGGAACAGCCATCCGGTGTCCACGAGCAGTTCCCGGTGCTGGCGGAGGGTCATCCGGCCTTCGAGCTGCTTGGTGACGTATTGCAAGCCGTTCCGGGTGCGGTCGTGCAGGTAGTCGGCATCGGCGTAGGGGTAGGCACGGGCCAGTTGGTCGATGCCTTCCTCGATCGATTCCAGGGCCGCGCTGTTGATGCTGGACATTTCCGTGCGCCGGAGCATCTCGGCGATGTCCCAGAGGCCAGCGCCACCCTGTGAGATCAGGGTGCTTGGATCTTCCAGATGAGTGGTTCTGGCGGGTCGTTCCAGCTCCCAGGGGCGCGGGGCGACTCCCGCGAGGTGACCGGGGATGCGCAGACCGTCCACCACTTCAAGGATCTTGTGGAACTGAGTGATCCGTGGGCGAGCGCCCTTGCCGTCGGTCTCGGGCCGGGCCATCTTGCCGATGTGCTCGCGCTTGTAGCCGACGGCCTCGGCGATCTTGGCGTAGCTGATGTTTCCGTGGATCTTGGCCAGTCTGAAGACTTCGCCGAAGTCATGGTTGGCGATCGCCGACCGCACGTCTGCGCGCTCCAGTACGTGAGGCGGCAGAGCTGCCGGTGTCGGTGCAGCTTCGGTCATCTCACTTCCCCATCGTGATTGACCTACGTCTCTTCTGGTTCGATCTTCCTTCTGATCTGTGTGCCCTCTCGTCTCGCGAGTGTACCCACGAGGGGGGTCCCCAAGAGGGGGGAGCGACGGCCGGGACATGGGGTGCAACCTCGGGTCACCCTGCCGGGAGGGTCTCGGCAGATGTGATCAGAGACGGCGGTCCATGTCGTGAACGTGAAGGAAACCCGGCGACGTGAACACGCGATGAGTACGCGGCCTCGTTTACTGCCGTGGCCGAACACGGCAGGGCGGCCCTGTTACCTGGTGACGGATGACAGCGACAGTCCGCTGTCCCAACTCGCTGACGAGATGGAGGCAGTACAACTCCACACTGCATCCGAACTTCTGGGCCGCGCGGGCATGTTGCTTGCTGACCCCAAAGCGGGCGAGGTTGAGATGCGGTTCTTGGTCAAGCGCCTGTGTGAAGGGCTGCGAGACACACTGAGGGTCGCCGAGAGTCGGGGCGGGCGCCTGCCTGCCTTATCTGACGGTGAGCCGCACGATCGCCCCGATGGCCCTTCTGCGCATGAGGGCGGGAGGCCGAATGAGTAGGGCTCTGCCCGGGGCCTCGAAGGAGTGGCACGTCGGTCCCGTGCCGGGGCTGGGTCTGCGCCGTGAAAAGGACGGTCACCTTGTGCTGCCTCTGGCGGTGGCCCGCTGCGGAAAGCACCTCGCGCTTGCGCCGCTGGTGCTGACGGTGGCGGAGGCAGAGCAGTTGCATGCCGCCTTGTGCTACGCGCTCGGCGGCGAGCCTGCACCCGAGGACGCGCCGGAGTGCCGTAAGCCGGTCCGTTACCCGGGTGGCCGACACAAGTACTGAGGTCGGTTCGGACGGAATCACGCGCAACAACTGAAGAAGCAACACCGGACCACCCCTCCGCCTGGACAGCTCGGGGTGGTCCGGCTGGGGATCGATCACGAACCCCGGTGCCGATGGTACCGGGGTCGTTGTCGTGCTCCCGCTCGACGTGGCCCGGTCGTTGATTGTCAGTTGGCTTGCAGAGAAAGGGACTTGACCAAATGTGCGGCCCTGGGGACGACGGGTTCGAGGGAGAAGCGGCAGACCTGGAGGCGGGGATATGGGTGCGCGGAGTGGACTACCTGAGCGGCTGGCGGGACGCACGGGAAGCGACTGCCGAGCTGGGCGATGCGCTGAGCCTCGTCGGCGTGGAGGCGGCAGGGCTGCGGCTGCGTGCCGCTTCGGGCACGGACGGCTCCGGGGTGGTGAGGCTGGAGTTGTCGGCGGCGTCGGCGCGTGAGGTGGCGATGCTGGCGCGGGTGACGGCGGCCCGGCTGGGCAGGGCGGGTTGATCGGGGTGGCCGGTGGCGGGCGTGTGGTGCTGGATCGGCGCGCTGTGGGCACGCCGCCGGCCGTAGCGGCTTTTGGGCGGGAGCTGCCACGGGGCGAGAGAACAGGGGGCCTTACGCTGGCCCGGCGAATCGGGCGGGTCTGTGATCCTGCCCGCGTTTGCGACCGATTGGCCCCCTGTTCTTAGAGGCTCGCCCCGTGGTGGCTGCCTAAAAGCCGCGTAGGCCGTCGGCCCCAGCGACAACGCCCCCGCCCCGGACGGCGGTCGGCACCTCGGCGAGCGATCACGGGTGCGCTGGGAGTGCGGGCGGTGGGCGTCCGACGGGACCGGCGGCCACGCCGCAGCCCGGCGGGGCGGCCAGACCGCCCGGCGCGCCGAAGGCGCGCCCTTGAGTAAGTGAAGACAAGTTTCGACAGTTCGCCGCTCGGGGCGCTCTAGCCATGGCGGCTCTGCTGACGGGATAAGCTCGTCCTGGTAGGGCGTCAGCACCTCTGTGTGCAGCTCCTTCTGAACTGCGGGACTCCGTATCGGAGCCTCGGCCAGCGGGTCTTATCCGCGTCCGAGCTCCGGCCTGGAGGCCCGTCTCAGGCGGGAGTTGTCGCGATGAGAGGAGAGCGATGTCCGACCGACAGCGGAGAGCGTTGATCGACTGGGAGCAGATCAAACAGGGGTTGCAGGCAGCGAAACCGTGGGTGGAGCTGATAGCGAACCTGACCGGTCTGCTCCTGCTAGTCGTCAAGGCATTCTGACTGCCGGGGTCTGTGCAGAAGACCCCGGCAGCCGGTTCCGCTACGGCCTGGCGGAGCACTGCTCCTGCCAGGCCATTTTTGTCACTGCCAGCACTGACAGGCTGACACATAAAACTTACACCACAGTGCATGGTGAAAAAGGAATATGCAACGCCCATGCCAGCGCTGACCTCGCGTTTTGCAGCTGGTCAAGCGGTTATGCCTAGTCAGGCGGGGCGTAGAGCGCGGGGGCTGTCGGCGGAGATGCGGTAGCCGAGTTGGGCACGGTCGGCGCTGGCGCGGAGTTCTTCGAGGATCAGCGGCCTGTCGTGGGTGCCGAGTGTGACGCGGGCGGTGTAGAGGATCGGCGTCGCGTCGGGGACGTCCAGCGTGCTGCGCTCGTCAGGCAGCGGCATATGGGCATTCACGGTCTCGTGCCAGGTCAGCTTGTGCCCGGCGGCAGTGAGGATGGCATAGATCTGTTCCGGCTCGGTGTCCGGCGCCTCTGCCAGCTGCTCGACCTCATCGGTGGTGGCGAACGGGATGAGCACGCGATGGAGGGCGTGGGTGCCGGTGTCGGGGTCGGTGAGTAGTCGGTCGATGCCGAAGAGGGCTTCCCCTTCGTCCAGTCCGAGTAGCGGGGCCGTGGTCGCCGTGGTCGTGGTGCGGTGCACGGCGGGTTCTTCGGCCTGCTCCCACGCGCGATGTCCGACGCGGAATGCCTTGCCGCTACGGGTGATGGTCCGCTCGATGGTGACGGCGGGGGCGGGCAGGGCGCGGACGTAGCTGCCCTTGCCGTGGATGACCTCGATGAGTCCTTCCGCGCGGAGTGCGGCGATGGCCTTGCGGACGGTGGGACGGCTGACTTTGTAGCGCTCGATGAGCTGGGTCTCTGAGGGGAGTGGAGCCCCGGGCTTGTACTCGCCTGCGGCGATGCCGCTGCGGATCTCGGCTGCTACCTGCTGGTACAGCGCTCCGGGGCGTTGGATCTCTCCCATGCCTGGCTCTCCTCGTCACCTGTCATGTGCGGTCCTGACGTGAGCTGATGTCACTCGTAAGCATAAGTACTTGCCTCCCGGCGTCAAGACAGGCATAGTCCTAACTCGTAAGCATGAGTGACGTCACGTGACGTGTGACGTCTCGACTGGCCAAGGAGGCCCACAACCCATGCAGTCCATACCTGTGGACACCACCCGGCTCGGCGTACTGCGGTGCGCGGTCGGGCCTGAACCGAAGATCGCGGATTTTGAGAGCAAGGAGGTCAAGAAGGACCGGGACGGCAACACGATCTACACCGTCGCCGTGACGGTGCGGCAGGACGGGCGGCGCGTCTCGGTGATCGAAATCGCCGTCCCCGGAGAGCCCAAGGGCGTCGTGGAGGGCTCGGAGGTGCGGGTGACGGGCCTGGAGGCGTTTGCCTGGGCCATGGGCGACCGTCACGGCGTCAGCTTCCGGGCCGCTGCTATCACCCCCGTATCGGCCCCGGCCCCGGCCCCGTCGGCGTCGGCGGGCAAGGGCGGTGGTGCCTGATGAGTCAGCTCCTGTTCGCCATCGTGCTGGTGGCGCTGGCCTGGACGGTTGCGCTCGCCACCCGTCTGCCGGAGCGTTGGCCCAACTGGCGCTGGTACCTGACCGGCTACCCGCGCACCGCGCTGCGGGTGATGGTCACCTGGCGCAAGGTCGCTCACCTCAATGACCTCACCGTCTCCCACCAGCCCAACCGGCGTCTGCTGGGTGACCTGGCGGTCAAGGGCGACCCCTTGCGCACCCACGCCCCGCGCTGCTCCATCCCCCGTCCTACACCGAACGGGCTGTCGGTGCGGGTGCGGCTGCACGCGGGGCAGACCCCGGCCCCGTTCCTGGCGGCGGCTGAGGCGTTAGTGCACGCGTGGCGGGTGCACGCGGTGCGGATCGTCTCCCCTGAACGCGGCATCGTGCTGATCACCGCGACGGCGGCTGATCCGCTGGAACACCCCGACCGGACCACGGGGGAGGTGTCGGCGTCGCTGCTGTCGGCGGTGGTTGGCGCACTGGAGACCGGTGGCGCGTGGGTGATGAACTTCCGCCGGGTGCCGCACTGGCTGATCGTCGGCGCAACCAGGTCGGGGAAGTCCACGCTGATCGCCCGGCTGATCACCGAGCTTGCCCCGCAACCCGTCGCCCTGGTCGGCATCGACTGCAAAGGCGGCATGGAACTGGGCCTGTTCGAACAGCGGCTCTCGGCCCTGACAACCTGCCGCAGTCAAGCGGTCGCCGTGCTCGGCGCGCTGGTGGTCGACATGCAAGACCGCATGCGCACCTGCCGTGCGGCCGGGGCCCGGTCCATATGGGAGCTGCCCGAGAAGGAACGCCCCCTGCCCGTGGTGGTGGTCGTGGACGAGATAGCCGAGCTGTACCTGACCAACGGCAGCAAGGAGCAGCGGGCGGAGGCTGAGCAGTGCTCGACCTACCTCCTGCGGCTGGCTCAGCTCGGGGCGGCCCTCGGGATGCATCTGGTCGTGGCCGGGCAACGGGTCGGCTCCGATCTCGGGCCGGGTGTCACGGCGCTGCGGGCCCAGTTGAGCGGGCGTGTCTGCCACCGGGTCAACGATCCTGGCACCGCTGAGATGACCCTGGGTGATCTGAACAAGGACGCTGTGGCGGTGGCGCAGTCCATCGGGGAGGCCGAACAGGGCGTCGCCGTGACTGCTGGTGATACGGGCGGCTGGATGCGGGGGCGGTCGCACCTGACCACCCGCGCTGAGGCCCAAGTCACGGCGGCTGAGAACGCGGGGCTGGCGTTCCGCCTGGCTGGGGTCGCCCGTGCGCTGGAAGAGCTGGACGGCGGTGAGGGCGCATGAGTGAATCCCTGGTCCTCTCCCTGGCGCTGCTCTTCGGGCTTGCCACGGTCCTGCTCCTGCGCTCCCGCGCGGTGCGGTGGTGGGAAGCGCTGTTGATCGGCCTGTTCGGCATGTACCTGGGCCAAACCCCCGTCATCGACAGCACCAACGGGCTCGTGAACTGGCTCCTGTCCGGCTTCACCCACAACAGCTAGACCACCTCGGGAGGCCCCACCAGATGCCCATGCGCCGTGTCCGCTGCCCCGTCTGCAAGGGGGAGCGCTACCGCAGGACCCGCACCGGACACCGGCGGCGCTGCCGCTGCTGCCGGGGCACCGGCACCATCCGCTAACCCACACCCCAACCCGCTCACGAACGGGAGTGATCGCCATGGACGACACCCACCCAACCGCAACCATCCGTGCCGCTACGGCGGCCCACCCTGGGAGGTCCCCACCATCACCGCCGAGACCACCTCGGCTGACAGGCGCGCTCGCCTCGACCGTGCGGCGCGCCTGCGTCAGCTCTCCGAAGTTAACCAAGACCTGATCCGCCTCGTCCAAGACCCCCGCTTCAGCCGCTGGGTAGAGCAGATCACCGCTACCGGCGGCTGCGCCCACCCGATCCACCTCACCGGCTCCACCACCACCCGCGACACGCGCACGGGTGAGGTACTGCATCACTACGACACCCGTAACGAGCCTGGCGAACGGCTCCTGATCCGCTGCCGCAACCGTCGCCAAACCGTCTGCGCTCCCTGCTCACGCCTCCACGCGGGCGACACCTTCCACCTGGTGCGGGCCGGACTCGTCGGCGGCAAGACCGTACCGGCGGATGTGCGCGAGCGGCCCCGGTTGTTCCTCACCCTCACGGCACCCAGCTTCGGCCCCGTCCACCGCACCACTGCTGACGGGCAGCGCTGCCGACCGCGCCGCAATGGCGGAGAGTGCGAACACGGCCGTCCCATCGGCTGCCCGGCCGTCCACGACGCAGACGACCCGCTCACCGGACAACCGCTGTGCCCCGACTGCTACGACTACCCGGCACACGTCCTCTGGCACGCGCACGCGGGACGGCTATGGAAGGCATTCACCGACAACCTGTACAACCACCTCGCTGCCCGCGCCGGCCGCACCCGTACCGTCCTGCGGCGCGCCCTGCGTATCTCGTATGCGAAAGTCGCCGAGTACCAGAAGCGTGCGGCGGTTCACATCCATGCCGTGGTGCGTCTCGACGGCGCACACGGGCCGGATGATCCGCCTCCGGCCTGGGCGACGCCTGACGGGCTGCTGGCCGTGGTGCGCACCGCTGCTGCGGCCGTACGTCTCCGCACCCCCTACAGCGGGGCCCTGGGAGAACACGAACTGCGCTGGGGCGCCGAACTCGATGCCCGGCCGCTCCGGGCCTTCGGCAGCGGTGAGGGCCTGGCCGATGACGCCGTGGCCGCGTACGTCGCCAAGTACGCCACCAAAGGGGCCACCGACACCGGGGCCGGACTCGATCACCAGATCACCAGCCCAGACGACATCGCGGCGGCCCCCGTGTCGGCACACGTTCGTGCCCTCATGTACGCCTGCTGGCGCCTCGGCGGCCTGGGGGAGCTAGAGCCGCTCCGGCTGCGCGCCTGGGCTCACACGCTCGGCTACCGGGGCCACATCCTCACCAAGTCACGCGCCTACTCCACGACGTACGCGGCACTCCGCGCTGAACGCGCCAACCACATGGGTCACGCCGACATCCCTGCGGCGGTCACCGAACGGAACTGGCGCTACGTCGGCTCCGGCCACACATCCGGTGCTGCACTCGTCGCTGCCGGAATCGCCGAGGACATCGCCCAGAACCGCGCTGCCGCTCTCGAATTCCTTCGGTCTGAGGGTGATGCTGTCTGAGCACTCCTCCGAGGAAGCCGAGCAGGGCGGATAGGGAACAGGCGGCAATACGCGCGTGGATCGACCGACAGCTTCGCGAGTCTCCCCCACTCTCCGACGATCAGCTACGGAGCGTGGGGGAGATCCTCGGACTTCAGCTCATTCGGAGGTCCGCCACACAGGCTTGAGCAGATCCGGATCGAAGGTCTTGTTGCCCTTCCCGCCCGGTACGGCGACCACGGCACTCAAGACCTTCTTGATCGCGTCACGCTTCTGCGTGAGTGTCTTCGACTTCCACGACTTCCTGACGTCGTCCGTGGCCTCTTCGGCCTCCGCTTTCATAGCCTCGTGCGCCTTCTCCTCGGCGCGCAGCTCCTTGATCCGCCGTTCGAGGACAGGGAGGTTCCGGAAGAACGCCTCATCATCGATGTCCGTGTCCTCGTCATCGTGCCAGCGACGTTCAAGCTCCTTGCGACTCTTTAGCGCGCGTTCCAGCGCATCGGCCTTGTCCCAGTCCGGTACTTCCTGGGCCTTGGTCGCGGCGTCCCGTTCCAGCTTGGCGATCACCAGCTTCTCGATCACGTCGTCTGTCTTGTCACCACGCTTGTAGGTCTTGTTGCAGCCACCGTCCACGGTCTTCTTGCACATGTAGGCGTGCTTGTACTTGAGCCAGTCGTTCGCCTTGAGCCCGATCATCTTGTTGTTGCAGACCGTGCCGTCTTCCAACACGCTGCCGCAGCGCAGGATGCCGGTCAGCAGGTACTTGTGGACCAAGCCACCGCGCGGCGTGCCAGTTCCGCCACCGCGCTCCCTGATCTTGGCCGTGACGGCAAACCACTGCTTCGGCGTGATGATCGCGTCCCACTCGCCCACGATCGGCTGTTCATCGCCGTCGCGCACAAGCTCACTCTTGATCTCGCGGTATCCACAGAGCCGTGCGTTCATCAAGACCTGCTTGACGGTCTGGTACTGGAAGGGATTGCCCCGGCTCGTGATGAACCCGGCTTCCTTCCACTGGCGCGTGATCTCCGAGATTGAGGCACCCGCGATTACGTCGTGCACAGCCTTCCGGATCGCGTCGGCCTCCTCCTGGCGCAAGGTGACCTTGTCGTCCTCCCACCCGAAGGGACGCCACGCCGCAACGGCCTGTCCACGGATCGCCCGGCTGCGGTGGCTGTTCCGGCTTCGGCGCTGTTTCTTCCTCGTCTCGCTGAGGGACATGGCGACTCCGACAAGTCCCTTGATCTCGAACCCTTCGGCGTACAGGTCCTGGATGCCGTTCGAGTCGTGGTAGACGCGGCCCTCGTGTGAGGTGAACGCCTTCAGGTACCGTTCCCAGTCGCTCGGGCGCCGGTACAAGCGGTCGTCGTTCACGGCCATGACGCCGTGGATCGGGTGCCCCTCTGGCGTCGCTCCTGCCGCAAGATCGGCAAGCAACTGCTCGAAGTCGTCGCGAACGACGCTCTCCTTGCTGGCGCTCTTGTCGTTGTCCGTGTAGCGGTAGACGATCAGCCACCCGAACCTGCGGGCGCTCTCGGCCATGTCCCTGTGCTGGTCCTCGATGCCGTGGGCGTCCTTCACTCGGCCGTCGAACGAGATCCGCGCGTAGCAGACCACGCACTTTAACTCCGGGTCGGCGGCCAGCATGGCGCGTACTTCCTCGACGGACGGCACCCCCTCGGGTACACCCCGCAGCTTGCTGACGACCTCTTCCCGCTTGCTCACCGTGTTCCCCCTCGGTCCGTTGAACGGGCTGCTGGAACGACGGTAGCGCATGTGGAGGTTTTATTAATGCTCTACTCGATGAAGATCTCCCAAGACATCCGCCGCGAACACGGCGGCGCGATGGACGCGGCGGAGGCGGAGGCCGAGGCCGGTATGGCCCAGAAGTCCAGGGAGTTCGCGGAGGCGGGCAACCGCGTGTATCTGCCGATCGCGGACTGAGGCGCGGACGCGTAGGCCGAGATCGCCGGTGAAGCCCGGCAAAGCAGCGCCTGCGGGGTGAAACAGGCGATACGCTGCGGGACGGGTCCGAAGCCGCAACTTGGATTTGCGACTTCGGACCCTCAGCGTGCCGCTACGCGGGCGGAAGCTCAGCCACGTAGATCGGATGTCCGCTGTCCGTCAGTCCGTTCTGACGGATGCAGCGGTGCTTCTGGAGGAACCGCAGACAGGCGTGCACCCGCTGCCGAGTGAGCCCCGTCTTGGCCGAGAGCGTCTCCAGCGAGTGGCCGATCTGCCCGGCTTCGGCCAGCGTGGGGAGGATGTAGACGGCCACCGCCCATACGTCCTCGGTGATGCTCAGCCGGTCCTTCCACTGTGCGAACAGGTCCTCCGTCCTGAGCCTCAGCTCCCGCTTGTCCGCCTCGGGCTCCTCGCCCGGTCGGCAGCCCAGCGCATCGAGGATCCGCGACCACGCCTGCTCGGACCGATGCAGGGAATCCAGTACCTCCGTATGGAAGCGTTCGGCCCGCGTCTCCAGTCGGACGATCGCGTCCATGAGCTCGCTCGGTGGAGTGGGGCGGGAGATCTCGGAGACTTCCAGCGCGTATGAGCCCTCGCGTTGGACGGTGGCGATCACTCTCGAGACCCACTGTTTGAAGGGCAGGCACGCGGGCTTGGTGCAGCCGTTCACTAGGAGGATAAGTCCTTCGAGATCGACGAGCTGCAAGTCTCGGCGCCATTCCCTACCTGCGGGAATGCTGAGACTGTGACTGGAAGTCACAGTCTCAAGAGACTCTCGCCGCTCCTCCGGCACATGATCGAGCAGAGCCTTGCGCGTCGTGGTGTAGCCGAGCTCTCGGCACACATCGGCAGCGGGGAACCAGTGCTCTCCGTTGGGCAGGGTCAACCTTCGGACCCGGGCCCCCGTGGCCGCGTAGACGAAATCGTTGACGTCCATGGCGTCGTGCCGGGCGGACGGGCCCGGCGGTGTGTTGTGTTTGCGCATCGCGCATCACCTCCACCGATGGACGCTAAACATCACCGCCCATCAATTCCCCCGAATAGGCGGAAGTTCCCTCGATCGGTGGATAATTGATCGATCTGAGGACAAACCGCGCACCAGCGCTGATCCGGCTGGTGCTCGGGGTCGCTGGCCCCCGAGCCCGGGATCCGGGGTCCGGAGGCTTCGCCAGGTGGCGACAGGTCTCCCAAGACATCTCCGCGAACACGGCGGCGCGATGGACGCGGCGGAGGCGGAGGCCGGTATAGCCCAGACTTCACTGCTGAGTAGCGGACGCGGGCGCTTTCCTCTTCTTCCCGTTGGTCCGTTTCACGTGAAACATCCCTTCGAGAGCGCGGGCCGCGGGGTGGTTCACGCGGTGAGTGCGGCGACGACCCGGTTGGCCATCTCCTCCTGGGTGGTCAGCGGCGTGGGGGCGTAGGAGAGGACGAAGCGGAGCGCCTGGTCGCGGGTGGCGAACATGCGGGTGCGGTAGCCGTATGTCTCGCCGGTCTTCCCCCAGAACGTCACACCGTTCACCGTGGCCTTCTGCAGGCCGAGGCTGTAGCGGGCCGGGGTGCTGTCCAGCATCCGTACGGAATCCGGGGGCAGAGTGAAGAGCTTGTCCAGCGCGTGAGGCGGCAGCAAGGCGCCGGAGAACAGGGCTCGCTGAAAGCGGGACAGGTCGTCGAGGGTCGAGACCAGCTCGCCTTCGCCCCAGGCGCTGGACTGGTTGTACACGGTGATATCGCGCAGCGACCCGTCGGTCATCCGCAGATAGCCGTGCACATGAGGACCGTGGAGGCGGGGGTCCTGGCCCGGCAGCAGGGTCCGGGTCAGGCCCAGCGGGCGCAGGACGCGGGACTCGATCGCCTGGCCGTAGGGGCGGCCGGTCAGTTTTTCGATGATCAGGGCGAGCAGGACGTAGTTGATGCCCCGGTACTCCTGTGTGGTCCCCGGAACGAACTTGAGCGGGTCGTGGGTCACCGTCTCGACCCACTCCCGCGGTGTCCACCGGTCCCATCGATGCCGCAGGACCCCTTCCGGAGTGCTGTCGTCCGGCAGTCCTCGATGGTCGGGCAGTCCGCTGGTGTGGTTGAGCAGCTGGGCCACGGTGATGCGGCGGGAGAAGGCGGAGGGCAGCAGATCCGGGAGGTACCGTCCGATGGGGGCGTCGAGCTCCACCCGGCGCTCGGCCCACAGTTGAAGGACCACGGTGGCCACGAACGCCTTGGTGACGCTGCCCGCACGGAAGCGGTCGTCCGGGCGTACGGCCCGCCCGCTCCCGAGGTCCGCCGCCCCGGCCGTGCCGTACCAGTGGTCGCCTCGGCGGTCGACGCGCAGTTGCGCGGAGGTGGCGGGCGGATGGGAGAGATCGCTGATGGCGGCCTGCAGGGCGGCTTCGTCGGGCGCCGTGGTCGATGCGGTGGTCCCCGCCGCCGCGCGGGCCTCGGTGTTCCCGGCCACGGCCAGCAGCGTTCCGGCCGCGCAACCACCCATGAAGGTGCGTCGGGTCAAGGAAGTCATGGTCAGTCATGCTGCCGAGGCAGCCGCGCCCCGCCATCCGGGATGACCCCACGTGCACCCTCACGCGCGCCCGGAGTGTCCCCGGGGTGGCCCCGGGACGCAGGCTAGTCCGGCTGGTGCTCGGGCCCACCGTAGTCGGGGCTGGTGAAGTCCGGGCTGCTGTAGCGGGGGCGGGCCTTGGGGCCTTCGCCCTCGGTGCTGAAGCCGGGGCGGCTGTAGCCGAGGTGCGGGGTGCGGCTGACCGTTTCGGGGTTGGTCGGGACGTAGGCGGAGGGGGACGGGGCCGAGGGGTTGGCCATGGCCTCGCGGAGGAACGGCAGGATGCCGCGCTCCAGCAGGGCCTGGCGCCAGACCTCTCTGGCGCGGTCCACCTCCTCGAGCTGCTCGCTGCGCGCCTCGCCCCGGATCGCGCTGGAGCCGTTGCGCAGCGCGGTCAGGAGCAGTCCGACGGCGGCGATCAAGATGCCCGCGGCGGTCAGCGCGGCGAAGAACCAGCCCGCGGTGACCATCGGCTGGGCGATGGAGGGGGCCGGGTCGAGGACGTTGAGGACGTAGCCGACGATGAGGAAGATGATCGCGGCGGCTCCGGCGAGCACCGGCGCCAGCACCGCGAGCATGGCGACGAGCCCGGCCCCCGCGGCGTCCTGCATCGCGCCGGCGAGCCCCACCGTGCCGTCCGGGTGCTCGCGCTCGCTCACATCCCCGGCGAGCGGGAAGAGCGGCGCGGGCTCGCGCAGTTTGGCGCGAGTTTCGCGGTAGTCCTGATATTCGGCGGCCGCGCATGCCGCTATCGCGGCCGAGGCGCCGAGTGCCATCGTGCGCAACTGCTCGGCAGTGAGCCGCTGCCCGACACCGGTGAGGGCCGGGCGATGGTCCGCGGTGCGCAGTGCCTCGTCGAGAACCCGCTCGAACTCCGGGCGGTCCTCGGTCAGCAGGTGCGGAGCGCTTTTCATGGTGCATCCCCCGATGCTCCGTAGGGCCGTGACGCCGGCTTGCGCCGGGCAGTCGGGCGGAAACGGAGGAGAGCCTGCGACGGATAAGCCGATGGTAGAGCCGATCCGGCGCGGGGTGACAGCAAGTTTCGCGAATTGCTCCCGCGCCGGTGAAGCTCTCTATCTGCCCCGAGCAGCGTCCGCCGAACCCTCAGTCGGTCAGGGGAAGTTGAACGACCAGCAGTTTTCCGGCCATGGTGACGCCGCCGTCCATGGCCACGGCGAGATTGTCGGCGTAGACATGCGGGCCCTCGACCGCGGGCGTGCCGCCGTCCTCGCCGTCCTCGGATCCGACCTCGCCGAGCAGATACGGGATGGGGCTGTGACCGTGGACGATGCGCTCGCCGCCGTAGGTGTCGAGCAATTCGCGGGCCGCCATGGGCCCGGTGTCCTCGTCGCGGAAGGCGAACCGCTTGGTGAATTTGCGGAACAGGTCCCAGCATTCGTCGGCGTCGCTGCGCTGCAGCGTCTCGGTGACGGTGTCGTTGACGGCCTCGATCGAGTCGCCGTAATCCAGATAGGCGGTGGTGTCGGAGTGGACCAGCAGATGCCCGTCCTCCTCCGCCATCGCGTCCAGCCGGGACATCCACTGGAGGTGGTGGTCCTCGAGCCGCTCCATGTCACTGCGCTGGCCGCCGTTGAGCAGCCAGGCGGCCTGGAAGGAGGCGGTTCCGGCACCGGAGTTGACGGGCGTGTCGCCGAACCGCTTGGCGCCGATCAGCAGCAGCTCGTGATTGCCCATCAGCGCCTTGCAGTAGCCGCCCGCGGCCGCGGCCTCGGCGGAGAGCTGCATGACCAGGTCGATGACGCCGATGCCGTCCGGGCCACGGTCGGTGAAGTCGCCGAGGAACCACAACCGGGCGTTGCCCGCGGCCCAGTTGCCCTTGGGGTCGATCAGGCCCTCGGCGGCGAGCGCCTCGCGCAGCTCGTCGTGGTAGCCGTGGACATCGCCCACGACGTACAGCGGGCCGGGCCCCTCGTCCTCGGCGAGCGGGCCGTGCTCGGGCTCGGGCAGCGAGGTGAGCGCGACGGTGGGGCGGTCCTCAGGCGGGACGAGCGGGGTGTCCGGGATGGTGTGCCCGGGGCCCAGGACCGGGAGCCGCTCGGTCGGGGTGTACTCGGCGGGCGGCGGCGTGGCGGGCGCGGGCGGCGCTTCAGGAGCCGGAGCCCCTGGTGCGGGCGCGCCCGGTGCGGGCACCCCTGGAACCGGCGCCCCGGGCGCGGGAGCCCCTGGTGCGGGCGCGGGTGGCGGCACGGGCGCGGCGGGGCCCGGCGCCGCGGGCGCGGGCCCGGGCGGTACGGCTCCGGGCGCGCCCATGCTGGGCGGGGTGAACGCCCCGTACGCGGGCGCGGGCGGGGCGTTCACCCCGTACGCGGGCACGGGTGGGATCGCAGCCGTGGTCCCTGCCGTGGCTTCCAGACCGGCCCCCTGAGTCATCGACCCCTCCACCATCACGCCGCCGTCCCACCTTGTGGACCTTGCCTGGTCGTCGGCGGTCCGCAGTGTCGTCCGCCCATCATAGGAATGACCGTGAGGGCTTGTGACGCACCAGGGTGCCGTCAATCGGTGCCCGCTCCTGCTTGGTCGGACTTTTATCCCGGATTGGCCCGGTAGGGGAAGCCCATTGGGCTCAGGCCCTCCTCGGGTCATCCTTGAGTCGCCCTCAGGTCAGCCTCCGGCACGGCTGCGCGGGGCGCTGACCGTCGTACGCGGCGGACGGCGCTGTGACGACGTCCGCACGATCAATTCGGTGGGTATGACCTGCTCGACGGGGTGGTCGGTGTCAAGTCCCTCGATGGCGTCGATGAGCAACTGTACGACCGCCGTGCCGATCCGGCGGGGTTTGAGTGAGAGGGTCGTGATGGGCGGCTCGGTGGTGCGGTAGACGGTCGATTCGCTGCAGCACACCAGCAGCAGATCGTCCGGGACGCGCAGTCCGTAGCGGCGGGCGGCGGCGAGCAGATCGGTGCCGTTGGGGTCGAAGAGGCCGTAGACCGCGTCGGGGCGGTCGGGGCGGGCGAGCAGCCGGTCGGCGGCGACGGCACCGGCACAAGGGTCGTGGGCCGGGTACGCCTCATAGACCGGATCCTGTCCCACGCGTTCGCACCATCGCAGGTACGCCGTGGTGGACAGCCGGGTGTAGGTGTCGGTGGACGTCCCGGTGAGCAGTCCGATCCGGCGGGCGCCGGCCTCGGCGAGATGGTCGAGCAGTCCGATTACCGCCGCCTCGTGGTCGTTGTCGACCCAGGCCGTGACGGGGAGGGCGCCGGCCGGGCGGCCGTCGCTGACCACGGGGATGCCCTGGCGTAAGAGCTCGGTGACGACCGGATCGTGGTCGGAGGGGTCGATCACCACGGTGCCGTCGAGGGCGACGTTGGACCACACGTCGTGGCGGGAGGTGGCGGGGAGGATGACGAGGGCGTAGCCGCGGGCCAGCGCGGCGGAGGTGGCGGCTCGCGCCATCTCGGCGAAGTAGGCGAACTCGGTGAAGGTGAAAGGTTCATCCCCGTACGTGGTCACGGTCAGGCCGATGAGGCCGGACTTGCCGGTACGGAGGGTGCGGGCCGCTGCGGACGGGCGGTAGCCCAGCCGCTCGGCGACCTCGCGGACATGGCGGCGGGTGGCCTCCGGGAGCCGGCCCTTGCCGTTGAGCGCGTCGGAGACGGTCGTGATCGAGACCCCGGCGGCGGCGGCCACATCCCGGATGCCCGCCCGCCCTAACCGGCGGCCGGCCGACCGGCTCACCTGGTGCTTCCCTGCTGCTGTCATGGCCAGC
Source organism: Streptomyces sp. 11-1-2 (assembly GCF_003595545.1). NCBI lineage: Bacteria > Bacillati > Actinomycetota > Actinomycetes > Kitasatosporales > Streptomycetaceae > Streptomyces > Streptomyces sp. 11-1-2. Next base: position 5,754,083 of record NZ_CP022545.1, on the reverse strand, counting down.
CGATAGTAGGGCTCGGGTGGGAGGGTTGCGCGATTCCGCCATCGGTATTCGGAAGGCACGTTTCTGCATGAACGCCCCCCTCAATTCCCTTGGAAGTGAAGCCAGTTGGAGGATTCACCGGGCCTCTGGTCGCCCCTGGCATATCCACGCCTGCTGATTGATACATGTCTCGAAGAGGTCTCAACTCACCTGCACGAGTGATGCGCGCCACGGCGCTCGCCACCGGCGCGCGCGGAAAAGTGGGGCGCTCCCCCCGGTGGGTACGCGGGCGCCGGGGGCGGGTACGCGGCGGCGCCCGGCGGGTACGCGAGACGGGGGAATCCTCATAAGGTGTGCAGTATTGCCGTGTGCGAACGCTGTGCACGGCCCGGGACAGGATGGGTCGAGGAGGACTGTCGGTGACCGAGAAGAGCCCCAAGCTGCGTGCCGCGCTGGACGGCATTCCGACGTACAAGCCCGGCAAGCCGGCCGCCACGGGGGGTCCCCTGGCCTTCAAGCTGTCCTCCAACGAGAACCCCTATCCGCCGCTGGCCGGGGTGCTGGAGACCGTGGCGGACGCCGCCGCGTCCTTGAACCGCTACCCGGACCTCGCCTGCACCGCGCTGATCGCCGAGCTCGCGGAGCGCTTCGAGGTGCCGCTGGAGCATCTGGCCACCGGGACCGGTTCGGTCGGCATGGCCCAGCAACTGGTCCAGTCCACGGCGGGGCCGGGCGATGAGGTGATCTACGCCTGGCGGTCCTTCGAGGCATATCCGATCATCACTCAGATCGCGGGCGCGACCTCGGTGCAGGTTCCGCTGACCGATGCCGAGGTCCACGATCTGGACGCGATGGCCGATGCGATCACCGACCGCACCCGGCTGATTTTCGTCTGTAACCCCAACAATCCGACCAGCACCGTCGTGCGCCGGGCCGAGCTGGAGCGGTTCCTGGACCGGGTGCCGTCCGATGTGCTGGTGGTGCTGGACGAGGCGTACAACGAGTTCATCCGGGACGAGCGGGTCCCCAACGGCGTCGACCTCTACCGCGACCGGCCGAACGTCTGTGTGCTGCGCACCTTCTCCAAGGCGTACGGCCTGGCGGGGCTGCGGGTCGGCTACGCGATCGCCCATGAGCCGGTGGCGGCGGCGCTGCACAAGACCGCGGTGCCGTTCGGCGTCAGCCAGCTCGCCCAGGACGCGGCGGTGGCCTCGCTGCGCAGCGAGGACGCGCTGCGGGAACGGGTGGACGCGCTGGTCACCGAGCGGGGCCGGGTGTGGGAGGCGCTGACCGCCCAGGGGTGGACGGTCCCGGACTGCCAGGCGAACTTCGTCTGGCTGCGGCTGGGGGAGCGGACGCTCGACTTCGCGGCGGTGTGCGAGGCGGCGGGCGTGGTGATCCGTCCGTTCCCGGGTGAGGGAGTGCGGGTGACAATCGGCGAGCGCGAGGCGAACGAGATCTTCCTGCGGACCGCGGAGGAGTTCCGCAAGGAGCTCTGAGCCCGGCCTGAGCCCCTGGGCGCACAAGGGGCCCATCGGCCCCTCCGTAAGGTGCGCAGCATACCCAGACGTGCCCCATTCGCCCCCTCCCACCCCCTGTGGGAGGGGGCGAAGCCATGTGCGTATCATTGCTTGTGAATGTGAATACGTTCACAAGCTCGTTCGCGGGCAGGCACGACCGTAAGGAGAGATTCAGGTGAATCTGGCTCTGGCGCCGGAGACGCTGGCCCGATGGCAGTTCGGCATCACAACCGTCTACCACTTCCTCTTCGTGCCACTGACGATCTCTCTCGCCGCCATCACGGCGGGTCTGGAGACCGCCTGGGTCCGCACGGGCAAGGAGAAGTACTTCCACGCCACCAAGTTCTGGGGCAAGCTCTTCCTGATCAATATCGCGATGGGCGTGGTCACCGGCATCGTGCAGGAGTTCCAGTTCGGCATGAACTGGTCGGACTACTCCCGCTTCGTCGGTGATGTCTTCGGTGCTCCGCTCGCGATGGAGGCTCTGCTGGCCTTCTTCTTCGAGTCCACCTTCATAGGTCTGTGGATCTTCGGCTGGGACAAGCTGCCCAAGAAGATCCACTGCGCCTGCATCTGGATCGTCTCGATCGGCACGATCCTCTCGTCGTACTTCATCCTGGCCGCCAACTCCTGGATGCAGCACCCGACCGGCTACACCATCGACAAGGCCACCGGAAAGGCCCAGCTCACCGACATCTGGGCGGTGCTGACCCAGAACACCACCCTCGTCGTGGTCTTCCACACCCTGACCGCGGCCTTCCTCACCGGCGCCGCCTTCATCATGGGCATCTCCTCCTTCCATCTGCTGCGGGCCAAGCGCCGCCAGGAGCGCGGCGAGGAGCTGGGCGAGCAGCGGAAGAAGCAGATCGGGGCGATGCGGACCTCGCTGCGGGTGGGCCTGGTCGTCGCGGTCATCGCGGGAATCGGCACGGCGCTCAGCGGTGACCAGCTCGGCAAGGTGATGTTCGAGCAGCAGCCGATGAAGATGGCGGCGGCCGAGGCGCTGTGGGACACCCAGGCGCCCGCACCCTTCTCGATCTTCGCCGTCGGCGATGTCGGCAAGGGCCACAACAGCGTCGAGCTGGAGGTCCCCGCCGCACTCTCCTTCCTGGCGCACAGCAACTTCACCGACGCCGTCCCCGGGATCAATGACATCGCCCAGCGGGAGGCCGACGCCTACGGCGGTCAGCCCGATGACTACATCCCCAGCATCTTCATGACCTTCTGGGGCTTCCGGCTGATGATCGGCTTCGGCATGACCTCGTTCGTCGCCGGGCTGATCGGGCTGTGGACGACCCGGCGCAAACGGTGGCTGGCACCCGCCTTCCGCACCGGCGAGGACGAGGTGCCCCGGCTCATGCTCACCAAGAAGCGCGAGATGAGCCCGCTGCTGTCCACCTGGTCCTGGCGGATCGGCATCCTCACCATGGGCTTCCCGCTGATCGCCAACTCCTTCGGCTGGATCTTCACCGAGATGGGCCGGCAGCCCTGGGCGGTCTACGGGCTGATGAAGACCGCCGACGCGGTCTCCCCCGGCGTCAGCCAGACCGAGGTGCTGATCTCCCTCGGCGTCTTCACGCTGCTGTACGGGGTGCTCGCGGTGGTCGAGGTGCGGCTGCTGACCAAGTACGCCAAGGCAGGACCGGACACCGACGAGAAGCCGCCCGCCAAGGACCCGAAGCTGCGGCTGCCCTCGGGCGGTCCGGGCGGTCCGGGCAGTCCGGACGGCGGGGCCGCCGCCGAGGACGAGGACGCCGACAAGCCGCTGACCTTTGCGTACTGACGGCCGGAGAGAATCATGAACCTTCACGACTTCTGGTTTCTGCTGATCGCCTTCCTGTGGACGGGCTACTTCTTCCTGGAGGGCTTCGACTTCGGCATCGGCGTGCTGACCAAGCTGCTCGCCCGCGGCCGCACCGAGCGACGGGTCCTGATCAACACGATCGGGCCGGTGTGGGACGGCAATGAGGTCTGGCTGATCACGGCGGCCGGGGCGACCTTCGCCGCCTTCCCCGACTGGTACGCGGCGCTCTTCAGCGGCTTCTATCTGCCGCTGCTGGCCATCCTGGTCTGCCTGATCCTGCGCGGTGTCGCCTTCGAGTACCGGCACAAGCGCTCCGAGGACCGCTGGCAGCGCAACTGGGAGCATGCGATCTTCTGGTGCTCGCTGCTGCCCGCCTTCCTCTGGGGCGCGATCTTCGCCAATCTGGTGCACGGGGTGCCGATCGGCCGGGACGGGAACTACGCGGGCGGTCCGTCGGACCTGATCACGCCGTACGCGCTGCTGGGCGGGGCGGTCACGCTGGTGCTGTTCACCTTCCACGGCGCCGTCTTCGCCGCGCTCAAGACGTCCGGGGACATCCGGACGAGGGCACGGCGGTATGCGACCGGGCTCGGACTGGCCACCGTCGTGGTCGCGGTGCCGTTCCTGGTCTGGACGCAGAGCGACAGCGGGAACGCCCGCAGTCTGGTGGCGGTCGTCATCGCCGTCCTGGCGCTCGCCGTGGCGCTGGTCATGAACCGGCGGGGGCGTGAGGGGTGGGCGTTCGGGCTGTCCGGGGTGGCCATCGCGGCGGCCGTCGCGATGCTCTTCCTCGCCCTGTTCCCCGACGTCATGCCCTCCTCGCTGGACCCGAAGTGGAGCCTGACGGCGGCGAACGCGGCCTCGAGTCCCTATACGCTCAAGATCATGACGTGGGTCGGGGCGATCATGATGCCGCTGATCATGGCCTACCAGGCGTGGACGTACTGGGTCTTCCGTAAGCGCATCGGTACCCGGCACATCCCCGCCGACCACTGATGCTTCGGGTGGTGTGTTTCACGTGAAACCAATCGACCCCCGGCTGCTGCGGTACGCACGGGCCACCCGGTTCTTCCTGGTCGCCTCCGTGGCGCTGGGCCTGGCCGGAGCGGGTCTGGTCATCGCGCAGGCGATGCTGATCGCCGAGATCGTGGTGGGCGCCTTCCAGCGGGGCGAGGACGTGGCGGCGCTGACGCTCCCGCTGGGGCTGCTGGCGCTGGTCGCCGTCGGCCGGGCGGTCGTCTCCTGGCTGACCGAGCTGGCCGCCCATCGGGCCGGTGTGGCGGTCAAGTCGGAACTGCGGCTCCGGCTGGTGGAACGGGCCGTCCGGCTCGGGCCGAGCTGGCTGGACTCCCAGCGGACCGGTGAGCTCACCACCCTCGCCACCCGGGGCATCGACGCGCTGGACGACTACTTCGCGCGCTATCTGCCCCAGTTGGGGCTGGCCGTGGTGGTGCCGGTGGCGGTGCTCGCCCGGATCGTCACCGCGGACTGGATCTCCGCGCTGATCATCGTCGCCACGCTGCCGCTGATTCCGCTGTTCATGATGCTCATCGGCTGGGCCACCCAGTCCCGGATGGACCGCCAGTGGCGGCTGCTGTCCCGGCTGTCCGGGCACTTCCTCGATGTCGTCGCCGGACTGCCGACCCTCAAGGTCTTCGGCCGGGCGAAGGCCCAGGCCGCCTCGATCCGCGCGATCACGGCCGACTACCGGCGGGCCACGCTCAAGACGCTGCGGCTGGCCTTTCTGTCCTCCCTGGCCCTGGAACTGCTCTCCACCGTGTCGGTCGCCCTGGTCGCGGTCGACATCGGAATGCGGCTGGTGCACGGCGAGATGGATCTCTTCACCGGGCTGGTGGTGCTGGTGCTCGCCCCCGAGGCGTATCTGCCACTGCGGCAGGTGGGCGCGCACTACCACGCGGCGGCGGAGGGGCTGGCGGCGGCGGACGAGGTGTTCGCGGTGCTGGAGCGCGAGCCCTCGAACACGGGCGGTGCGCCGGCCCCCGATGCCCGGAGCGCCGCGCTCACGCTGGACGGGCTGGTGGTCCGCCACCCCGGGCGCAGCGAACCGTCCCTCGCCCGGACCTCGTTCGAGATCCGCCCGGGGGAGACGGTCGCCGTCGTGGGCCCCAGCGGTGCCGGAAAGTCGACGCTGCTGAACGCCGTGCTGGGCTTCGCGGCACCGGACGAGGGCCGGGTGCTGATCGGGGGCCGCGACCTGGCCGCGCTGGACCCGGAGAGCTGGCGGCGCCAGATCGCCTGGGTGCCCCAGCGCCCGTATCTCTTCGCCGGGACGATCGCGGAGAACGTCCGGCTGGCCCGGCCGGACGCCGATGACGCGGCGGTACGGGCCGCCCTGCGGGAGGCGGACGCGCTGCGCTTCGTCTCCGCGCTGCCGGACGGGATCGAATCCCGGCTCGGCGAGATGGGCGCCGGGCTCTCCGCGGGCCAGCGGCAGCGGATCGCCCTGGCGCGCGCGTTCCTGGCCGACCGGCCGGTGCTGCTGCTGGACGAGCCGACGGCGAATCTGGACGGTGAGACGGAGGCGTCGGTCGTCGAGGCGGTGCGGCGGCTGGCCGAGAGCCGCACGGTGCTGCTGGTGGTCCACCGCCCGGCGCTGCTTCCTCTCGCCGACCGCGTGCTGCGGCTGCCGGGGCCCGACGCTTCTGGTGGACTGGTCCTCCTGCCGGCCGCTCGGCGCGAATCGACGGTGGGCGGCGTGCGCCCGGGGCCGACCGTCTCGCTCCGGCCCGCCTCCGATGAGGGCGGCGCCCACCTGTCCGTCGCGTGTGCCGCCGGGCACCCGCGTGCTGGGGTGCACGGATCCGCGGCGGGCGCGGTCACGGAGGCGGGGTCGGCGCCGGGTCCGTCGGCCTCACCGGCCACGGATGAGCGTGCCGACGTGGCGCGGGTGCCGGGCCGTGGGGGCTCGGCAGCGGGTCGGCCCGCCATCGGTCCCGACGGCGGGCTCCTCCGCTCGGGGCCCGGCGCGGACCTTCCGCCCATGTGCTCCGCGCCGGACGCTGACACGGGCTCGGAGCGATCACCGGCCGTCGTGTCCGGTGGCGCGTGGGAACCGGCGGCGGACGCCGAATCCGGCGGGCGGCTGGGCGAGGCGCGCACGGGGGCGGACGGCGCGGGCTCGGCCACGCGGGATGGGTTGGCCCCGTCGCATGGTCCGGCCGCGGGGGACGGCTTGACCGCGCGGGATGGCTTGAGCACGCGGGACGGTTTGACCGCGCCGGTCGGCCTGACCGCGCCGGGCGGCCCGGTCGCGTCGCGTAGCTCGGCCGCACGTCCGCGCCGGGGCGCGCTGGGGCGGGTGCGGGGCGCCGCGCGTGGCGGGCGGGGGCGGTTCGGGCTGGCGCTGCTGCTCGGGAGCCTCGCCCTGCTGAGCGCGGTCGGGCTGATGGCCGTCTCCGGTTGGCTGATCTCCCGGGCCGCGCAGCAGCCGCCCGTGCTCTATCTGATGGTGGCGGTCACCGCGACCCGGGCGTTCGGGATCGGCCGGGCCGCCTTCCGCTACGCCGAGCGCCTGGTCTCCCATGACGCCGTGCTGCGGGTGCTGGCCGAGCTGCGGGTCGCCGTCTACCGGCGGCTGGAGCGGCTGGCGCCCGCGGGGCTCGGCCGGACGCGCCGCGGCGATCTGCTCTCCCGGCTGGTGGCCGATGTGGACGCCGTCCAGGACTACTTCCTGCGCTGGCTGTTGCCCGTCGGCACCGCGCTGACCGTCGGCGCGGCCTCGGTGGGCTTCCTCACCTGGGTGCTGCCCGAGGCCGGGGCCGTGCTGGCGGCGGGGCTGCTGGTGGCGGGGGTCGCGGTGCCCGTCGTGTCCGGGGCGCTGGCGCGACGGGCGGAGCGTCGGCTGGCACCGGCGCGCGGGGCCCTGTCGGCACAGGTCGTCGATCTGCTGGCCGGGGCCGCCGAGTTGACCGTCGCGGGCGCGCTGCCGCGCCGGCTGGACGCGGTGCGCCGGGCCGATGGGGTGCTCACCCGGATCGCCCGGCGGACGGCGGCTGCCGCGGGCACCGGTGCCGGGCTGTCCGCACTGGTCTGCGGGCTGACCGTGGCGGCCGCGGCGTGGGTGGGGGTGCCGGCCGTGGCGGACGGCCGGATCCACGGGGTGTGGCTTGCGGTCGTGGTGCTGACCCCGCTCGCCGCCTTCGAGGCCGTCGCGGGGCTGCCGCTCGCGGTGCAGCACCGGCAGCGGGTGCGGCGGGCCGCGGAGCGGGTGTACGAGGTGCTGGACGAGCCGCTTCCGGTGCGCGAGCCCGACGCGGCGCGGCGCGAGGAGGCGCCCGGTGCGCCGTATCCGCTGGTGCTGCGCGGGATCACCGCCCGCCACCCTGGGCAGTGCGTCCCCGCGCTGGACGGATTCGGCCTGGAGCTGCGACCGGGCCGCCGGGTCGCGGTCGTCGGCCCGTCGGGGGCGGGCAAGAGCACGCTCGCCCAGGTGCTGCTCCGCTTCCTGGACACCGACGGCGGCACGTACACCCTGGCGGGCCGGAACGCCGCCGCCCTGGACGGGGACGCGGTGCGGCGGCTCGTCGGTCTCTGCGCCCAGGACGCCCATGTCTTCGACAGCTCGCTGCGCGAGAACCTGCGGCTGGCCCGCCCCGGCGCGAGCGATGACGAACTTCGCGCGGCGCTGGCCGCGGCCCGGCTGCTGGACTGGGTGGACGGGCTGCCGGACGGCCTGGACACGCTCGTCGGCGAGCAGGGCGCACGGCTCTCCGGCGGTCAGCGGCAGCGGCTGGCACTGGCCCGCGCGCTGCTGGCGGACTTCCCGGTGCTGGTGCTGGACGAACCGGCCGAACATCTGGACCTGCCCACGGCCGACGGGCTGACGGCCGACCTGCTGTCGGCGACCCAGGGGCGCACCACCGTCCTGATCACGCACCGGCTGGCGGGCCTGGACGCGGTGGACGAGGTGATCGTGCTCGACGGGGGCAGGGCCGTCCAGCGCGGGACGTACGGGGAACTGGCCTCGGCCGACGGGCCGTTCCGCCGGATGCTGGAGCGCGAGGCCGTGGAGAGCGGAGCCCTGGTGGGCGCCGGACACCCGGGCCCTGCGCACGTGGGCGTCGGGCACCCGGGCGCTGGCTAGGCGGCTCCGTCCGGCGGGTCTTCGCGGGCCCCGTGATGTCTGGCACTGCGGCTCCGGCTACGGCTGGAAGGCGCCTCCCCCGGCACCGCAGGGAAGCGCCCCGGCAGCAGAACGGCGCGGGCCACGGCCGATAGCCCGCAGCGGACGCAGCGAGCCACGGCCGCCAGCCCGCAGCGGGCTGTGGCGCCAGCTGTCGCGGGCTGTGACAGCAGACGGGCGCGGGGCCCGGCACCGGACGGCGCGGGCCCTGGCAACGGCTGCCGCGGGCTGCGGCACGAGTTGCGGTGGGCTGCGGCACTAGACGGGCGCGGGCCGCGGCAACGGACGGCGCGGTCCGGGGCAATGGCCGTAGCGGGCTACGGTACGAGCTGCCGCGAGCCACAGCGCTAGCCGTCGCGGGCCGCGGTACTAGACGGGCGCGGGGCCTGGCAGCAGACGGCGCGGGCTGCGGCGCTAGCTGCCGCGGGCCGCGGCATCAGGCAGGCGCGGGCCGCGGCATCAGGCAGGCGCGGGGCGCGGCACCGGACGGCGCGGGCCCTGACAACGGCTGCCGCGGGCCACGGCACTAGACGGGCGGGGCGCGGCATCAGACGGGCGCTGGCCGCGGCACCGGCCACAGCGGGCTACGGCGCCAGCAGCCGTGGGCCACGGCGCCAGCCTCAGCGGGCCTCGCGGTGCCAGTCGACTGATGTCGAAGGCGTCGGCCGACCGATGCGCAGGCGGCGAAGATCCACCGGACCGGGCCCAGCGCGAGCAGCGGCGTTCATCTGCGCCATTCATTAGGCTCGACGGCATGGCGGCCGCTGCGCCCTCCCCCGACCCCCTGGACCTGGCCGCGGAGGCGACCCGGGGTCTGCGTGGGCTGTCCACCGAGCTCACGGCGCGACTGCCGCGGCTGCTGGAGGCGATGCGCTCGCTCGGCGACGGGCCGGACGCGCACACCGTCCTCGACCGGATCGTTCGCACCGCGGCCGAGCTGGTGGGCGCTCGGCGTGCCGCGATCGGGGTGCACCACGCCGACGGCGACGCCGCCGGAGGGCAAGGCGGCCTGGCCGATGTGGTCACCTACGGCGACACCGACACCGACACCGAGGCCGACCGGGAGCGGTGCGCGGCGCTGCTCGCCGACGCACGGTGCACCGGAGCGCCATCGGCCGCCCAGCCGCCGGGCTCGTATCTCAGCGTTCCGCTGCGGGTCGGGGAGGAGGTCTTCGGCACCCTCTGCCTCGCCGGGAAGCGGGACGGCGGTCCGTTCACCGAGTCCGACCGGCATCTGGTCGAGGTGCTGGCGACGGAGGCGGGGATCGCCATCGGCCACACCCGCGTCCAGGGGGCCACCCGGCAGCGCGAGCGCTGGATCGAGGGATCGGTGGCCGTCACCCAGGCGGTGTTGTCCGGCGGCGCCGGGGAGGGGCCGGCCGTGGTCGCCGAGAAGGTCCGGGAACTCGCGGACGCGGTGGTGGGGATCGTGCTGCTGCCGGAGGAGGGCGATGGCGGGCTGAAGGTCGCGGCGGTGGCGGCCGAGGAGCGGTCGGGGCTGCTCGGCGCCGTACTTCCGGCCCGCTCCCCGGCTGTGCCGAGGCTGCTGGCCGGGCAGCCGGTCGTCATCGAGGATCCGGCCGCCGACCCGCTGCTCGGTACCGGCGTCCCCGGGCGCTACGGGCCGAGTCTGATGGTCCCGCTGAGCAGCGGGGACCGGGTGGTCGGCGTGCTGGCCACCGCGCGCGAGCCCGGCGCCCGGCCGTTCACCGACACCGAGCGCACGCTGGCCGCCCAGTTCGCGGCGCAGGCGGCGGTCGCGCTGGTGCTCGCCGAGGCACAGCGCGACCGGGAGCGGCTCGCGGTCCTCGAGGACCGCGACCGGATCGCCCGCGATCTCCACGACCTCGTCGTCCAGCGGCTCTTCGCTGCCGGGATGCTGCTGGAGAGCGCGGAGCGCCAGTCGGACGCGCCGGAAGTGCGGGAGCGGATCGAGCGGGCCGTCGAGGAACTGGGCGCCACCATCCAGGAGGTGCGGACGGCGATCTACGCGTTGCAGCAGACACCGCCGGAGACGCCGCCCGGGCTCCGCGGCCGGGTGCTGCGGGAGGTCAGGGCGGCCGCCGTGCCGCTGGGCTTCCAGCCGTCCCTGACCTTCGTGGGACCGGTGGACTCCCGGATCGGCACGGCGACCGGCGCCCATCTCGTCGCGGCGCTGCGCGAGGCGCTGTCCAACGCCTGCCGGCATGCGCGGGCGGAGCGGATCGAGGTGGTCGTGGACGCCACCGGGCGGCTTGCGGACGGGCGAGCGTCGGTGCGGCTGACGGTCGCGGACGACGGGGTGGGCGTGCCCGCGGGCGGGCGGCGCAGCGGTCTGACGAACCTGGTGCGGCGGGCCGAGGCGCTGGGCGGGTCGAGCGGCGTCGGGCCCGGGCTCGGGGAGGGTGGGCGCGGTACGGCGGTGGTGTGGGAGGCGCCGCTGCCGAGCGAGGGCGCCTGACGGCGCTGTGTGCCTGACGGCGGCCGTGCGCCTGCGTCTGCACGCCTGACGCCGCCGCACGCCTGACGGCGCTGTGCGTCTGACGCCGCCGCACGCCTGACGCCGCCGCACGCCTGACGCCGCTGTGCGTCTGACGGCGCCGTATGCCTAATGCGGCTGTGCGCCTGCGTCTGCCGTGCGCCTCGCCGCTGTGTGCCTGACGGCGGACGTACGCCCGAAGGCGGCCGTACGCCCGAAGGCGGCCGTACGTCCGACGGCGCCTGGGCGCCTGACGCCGCCGTACACCTGACACGTCGCCGCCGGGCGAGGGGGGTGATGCCTGGCGGGCCGTTGTGTGCCCGACACGCCGCTGTGGGGCGCTGGTTGTCGCCCGCCCGGCCCAACGCCTCACCTACGCGGGCCAAGTAGCGCGCCGTCGGAGTGCGGGGCGTGGTGGCCGACGGTGGGATGAGCCTCGCGGGCCGTTCGGAACTTCGTATCCCATTGCACTCCGCGACAGATGTTGGCCCGACCGCGGGGAAGGAAGTCATGACGTGAACAGCCAGAGTCCCACTCCCAAGCGATCCCGGACGCGTCGCCGGGTCCTCTTCGCCACCCTTGCTGCGGCGAGCCTCACCGGCCAGGTGCTGACCATGTCCCCCGCCGCTCAGGCGGACGACACCCTGGGCGGAGGCCGTCCCAAGCCGCCTCGGCCACCGTCCATCATCCACGGGGTCCAGGAGTTCACCACGGACGGCACCTTCACGCCTCCCGCGGGCGTCACCTCGGTGCACATCCAGGCGTGGGGAGCGGGCGGCGGTGGCGGCGGCGGTGGCGGCGGCGCCAGCGCCACGGCCACGGGCGCCGGCGGCACCGGTGGGGGCGGCGGATCCGGCGGCTTCACCTGGTGCGTCATCCCGGTGACGCCCTTCGCCACCTACACGGTGGACCTGGGCACCAGTGGTGGCCCCGGTACCGCCGGTCCCGGTGGTACCGGCACCGCTGGCGCCGGAGGCGCCGGCGGCACCGGCGGCAACGGTGGCGCGACGTCCCTGGTCTCCACCAGCGGTACCCAGCTCATCGCCGGCGGCGGCACGGGCGGCACGGGCGGTGGCGGCGGTTCGGCCGCTCCGGGCATTCCGGGCAAGGGAGGCACCGGTGGCACCGGCGCCTGCAACAGCCTCTCCGCGGTGAACCGCACCGGTGAGAACGGGGCGTCCGGTGCCGACGGCGGCGCGGGCGGCGACGCGGTCGACGGCATTGTCGAGCTGCCCCCGACGAACACCAGCGCGGGCGGCGACGGCGGCGTCGGCGGCCCCGGCGGCAACACCCCGGGCAGCGCGGGCGCCGCCGGCACGGCCGGTGGCAACGGCTACCTGGTCTTCTTCTGGTAAACGCGGTCGTGCGATCCACCGCCCCCCGGCCCGACGGCCGGGGGGCGGTCCCGTGCGCTCAGCCCGCCAGGATCCGCTCGATGACGGCGGCGACGCCGTCCTCGGTATTGCTCGCCGTGCGGTGGGTGGTCGCGGCGAGCACCTCCGGATGGGCGTTGGCCATCGCGTAGGAGGTGCCCGCCCACATCAGCATCTCCAGGTCATTGGGCATGTCGCCGAAGGCCACGACCTCCGCGGCGGCGATCCCGCGCTCGGCACAGCACCGGGCCAGCGTGCTGGCCTTGCTGACCCCGAGCCCGCTGACCTCCAGCAGGGCGGACGGGCTGGAGCGAGTGAAGTCGCCGTAGGCCCCGGCCACCGAGCGGGCCAGCCGGAGGAAGGCGTCGGGCGCCAGCTCGGGGTGGTGGGCGAGCAGCTTGAGGACCGGCATGTCGGCGTGCGCGAATCCGTCGTGGAGCAGCTTCTCGGCGGGGGCGACGATCGCGCCCGGGTCGAGGTGGAACGGCGGGTACTCCGGTTCGTAGAAGATCCCGCCGCTGCGCTCGACCGCGAAGGACGTGCCGGGGGCCGCCTCGCGCAGCGCCTCCACGACGGCGAGGGCCTGGTCGGCGGCGAGCGGGCAGACCTCGATCGGCAGCCCGCCCTGGTGCAGATCGACCACGGCGGCGCCGTTGGCGCAGATCGCCAGGCCGTGGCCGTGCACATGGGCGCTGACGACGTCCATCCACCGGGCCGGGCGGCCGGTGACGAAGAACACCTCGATGCCCGCCCGCTCGGCCGCCGCGAGCGCCGCCACAGTGCGGTCGGAGACCGTCTTGTCGTCCTGCAGCAGGGTGCCGTCGAGGTCGGTGGCGATCAGCCGGGGCCGGGCCGGGGCGGGGCGGGAACGCTCTGTGGCCGGGGTGTTCGGCCGCTCGGTCGCAGGAGTCACGGCAACCATCCTCCCGCATATGCCGCTCATCAGTGCCGGGGCTGTGCTCGGGTGGGTCCTCGGGAGCCTACGGCGTTGATATCGGTGCGGCGTTGTCACACCCACCGCTTAGGCTCGCCCTATGCGAGTGAGCACCGTGATCCTGCCCGTCTACCGCTGGTCCGAGCGCGGCCGGGAGATATGGCAGCGCGCCGAGGAGCTGGGTTTCCACGCGGCGTACACGTATGACCACCTGTCCTGGCGCAGCTTTCGCGACGGGCCCTGGTTCGGGGCGGTCCCGACGCTGACGGCGGCCGCGGCGGCGACCTCCCGGCTGCGGCTGGGCACCCTGGTCACCTCCCCGAACTTCCGGCATCCGGTGACGCTGGCCAAGGAACTGATCACGCTGGAGGACGTGTCCGGCGGGCGGATCACCCTCGGCATCGGCGCGGGCGGGTCCGGCTTCGACGCGACGGCGCTGCTGCGGGCCGCCGAGGAGCCGTGGTCGCCCCGGGAGCGGGCGGACCGCTTCGGCGAGTTCGTCGAGCTGCTCGACCGGCTGCTGACGCACGAGGTGGTGACGCACGAGGGCACCCACTACAGCGCCCACGAGGTGCGCAACATCCCCGGCTGCGTGCAGCGGCCGCGGCTGCCGTTCGGGGTGGCCGCCACCGGTCCGCGCGGGCTGCGGCTCGCGGCGCGATACGGCCAGGCGTGGGTGACCACGGGCGACCCGAAGATCGCCGAGACCGGCACCCCGGCCGATTCCGTGGCCGCCATCGCCGGTCAGATCGAGCGGCTGGGCCAGGCGTGCGCGGAGGCCGGACGGGACACCGGCGACCTCGACAAGATCCTGCTCACCGGGTTCACCCCGGAGGCCACCGGGCCGCTGAGCTCGGTGGACGCCTTCGTGGACTTCGCCGGACGCCATGCCGAGCTGGGCATCGACGAGATCGTGCTGCACTGGCCGATCCCCGATTCGATCTTCGCGGCCGACCTCGAGACCTTCGAGAAGATCGCGATGGAGGGCGCGGCACAGATCGCCGGTTAACGGGCGGCGTGGAACGCCGGATAGCGGGCGACACGGATCGCCGGATAGCGGGCGCGGCGCGGATCGCCGGATAACCGAATAAAGGGCGCGGCGCAGATCGCCCTATAAGCGGCAGAATCGGGTATAGAGCCTTTGGTGTCGCGTTACTGGGGAGGCATCCCATGCCGCATACCCGCTATGCCCCGGACCGGGGGCTGACCACCCGCATGGTCACGACGATGTTCTTCATCGGGCTGCTCTATGTGGTCTTCATCGGTGTGCTGCTCGCCGTGTTCAAGGGCGCCTGGCCGCTGATCGTGATCATCGCGGGAGGGCTGTTCGTGGCGCAGTTCTGGTTCAGCGATCGGATCGCGGCGTTCAGCATGGGCGCCCGGGAGGTCACCCCGCAGCAGGCCCCTGAGCTGCACGGTGCGGTGGACCGGCTGTGCGCGCTCGCGGACATGCCCAAGCCGCGGGTGGCCATCGCCGACACCGATGTGCCGAACGCCTTCGCCACCGGCCGCAATCAGCGCAACGCGCTGGTGTGCGCCACCACGGGGCTGCTGCGGCGGCTGGAGCCGGAGGAGCTGGAGGGCGTGCTCGCCCATGAGCTCTCGCATGTGGCGCACCGCGATGTGGCGGTCATGACCATCGCCTCCTTCCTCGGCGTGCTGGCGGGCATCATGACCCGCGCAGCGCTGTGGGGCGGTCTCAGCCGGGGCAGCCGCAACAACAACGTGGGCATCGCGGTGCTCCTCATCCCCCTGATCAGCGCCGTGGTCTATGCGATCAGCTTTCTGCTGACCCGGCTGCTGTCCCGCTATCGCGAGCTGTCCGCCGACCGCGCCGGCGCACTGCTGACCGGGCGGCCCTCGGCGCTCGCCGCCGCGCTGACCAAGGTGACGGGGCAGATGGCCCAGATCCCGACCCGGGATCTGCGCAAGGTCGAGCCGTTCAACGCCTTCTTCTTCGCGCCCGCGCTCTCCGGGGAGAGCGTCAGCCGGCTGTTCTCCTCGCATCCGACGCTGGAGCGGCGGCTCGACCAGCTCGCCCGCATCTCCACCCAGCTCGGCCAGGCGGGAAGGGGCTGAGCGTGAGGATCTTGGACGCCATCCTGGGCCGCAGCAAGCCGGTGCGCCCCGACCTCGACCGGCTCTTCGGGCTCCCGGGGGCCGCGGTCAGTCTGGAGGCGGGGGCGGGGTTCACCCCGACCGGGCGGGGCTCGGTCTGCTTCGCGAGCGTGGAGGGCGGCGCCTTCTCCCAGCTCCAGCGGGATGTGCGGGAGCTGCTGGACGCGGACACGGACCGGGGCGGGGTGCCCGTGGAGTTCAGCCAGGACGCGTACGGCTACACCTGGCTGCTGGCCCGGCAGCAGTCGGACGATGTGCCCTCCCTGGTGAACGATCTGCACGCGGTCAATTCGCTGCTCCAGGACGGCGGGTTCGGGCCTCAGCTGCTGTGCTCGCTGATCGGCTTCCAGGACCCGGCGGGGCGTTCGCTCGCGTTGGTGTATCTCTACAAGCGCGGCACCTTCTATCCCTTCGCGCCGCTGCCGGGCGCCGCGGAGAAGCGGGACAACGCGCTGGAGCTCCAGATGCGGGCGCTGCTCGGGGACGATCTGCGGATCGAGGAGGACCTGAGCCGCTGGTTCCCGGTCTGGGGCGCACCGGGTCTCTAGCGGTCGGGTTCCCCGGCGGACGGACGGCGCGACCCCCCAAGTGAACCGGCCCCAACTCCCCCCGGGCGAAGGGGAATCCACGGATCGGACAGGGCCTCAGGCATAGGAATGGGCTCACGGGGCACCTTCTACCTTCGACATCGCATGCCGGAAGGTGACCTGACGCCCGGGGGAGGGCCGAATGAACTACTTGCGCGGCTTCATCCCATGGATCGCCCTCGCGGTCGTGTCGACACTGGGCTGGCAGTGGGGCGCCCTGGCCGGGCTGGTGCTGGGTGGCGCGATGCTGGTGCGGGCCCGTAAGGCGGGCATGGCGGCCGACGCCCTCATCCTGGAGTGCAGCACGGTGGCCTTCTTCACCGCGCTGACGATCTGGGCCTTCGCCCGGCCGGACAGCGTACTCAAGGACTACGTCGGGGCGCTGGCGCTGAGCTGGCTCGCCGTCACCGCCTGGACGACGCTCGCCGTGGGGCACCCCTTCACCACCGGTGTCGCCCGCCGCCAGGCACCGCCCGAGGTGTGGGACACCCACGTGTTCAAGCGGATCAATGTAGTGATCACCCGCGCCTGGTCCACCGCCTTCACGCTCTCCGCCGCGGCCATGGTCGTGGTGATCTCCGCCGGTCTGGGCATGGCCGCGGCGCTCGCGGTCCAGTTCGCGGGGTTCGTCCTTCCG
Organism: Streptomyces sp. 11-1-2; assembly: GCF_003595545.1. NCBI lineage: Bacteria > Bacillati > Actinomycetota > Actinomycetes > Kitasatosporales > Streptomycetaceae > Streptomyces > Streptomyces sp. 11-1-2. Next base: position 5,737,530 of record NZ_CP022545.1, on the reverse strand, counting down.
GCCCTGTTCACCGCGTGGTACCCAGGATGGGCGCGGTCGCGGCTCACACCGGCCGCACACCGGGCATAAGCCTCCGGAATACCTGTGGATACCCGGGGTAACCCCCGCCCATCGGAGCCCGTCCCTTACGGGCGCGTCAGACCCGAGGACGAGGGGAATCCCACCGTCTGGAGTGACGCCGCCCGTGGCTCACACCACTACGGTCGAACATGTGACTGTGATCGCCACCGAAAGTCTGAGCAAGCGGTTCCCCCGCGTCACCGCGCTCGACCGGCTGTCCGTCGACATCGCACCAGGGGTAACTGGCCTGGTGGGTGCGAACGGCGCCGGTAAGTCCACGCTGATCAAGATCCTGCTCGGGTTGTCCCCCGCCAGCGAGGGCCGCGCTTCCGTGCTCGGTCTCGATGTGGCCAAGGACGGCAGCGCCATCCGCGAAAGCGTCGGCTACATGCCCGAGCACGACTGTCTGCCGCCCGATGTCTCGGCGACCGAGTTCGTCGTCCACATGGCGCGCATGTCCGGGCTGCCGCCCTCCGCCGCCCGTGAGCGCACGGCCGACACGCTGCGCCATGTCGGCCTGTACGAGGAGCGATATCGCCCCATGGGCGGCTACTCCACGGGCATGAAGCAGCGGGTCAAGCTGGCCCAGGCGCTGGTGCACGACCCCCGCCTGGTCCTGCTGGACGAGCCGACCAACGGCCTGGACCCGGTCGGCCGCGATGAGATGCTCGGTCTGATCCGCCGCGTCCACACCGACTTCGGCATCTCGGTCCTGGTCACCTCGCATCTGCTCGGCGAGCTGGAGCGCACCTGCGACCACGTCGTGGTCATCGACGGCGGCAAGCTGCTCCGCTCCAGCTCCACCAGTGACTTCACTCAGGCGACGGCCTCGCTCGCGGTCGAGGTGACCGACACCACCGATCACCCGGACGGCACCAAGGCGCTGCGCACCGCCCTCGACCGGGCCGGGCTCACCGTCCAGACCGCCGGCCGCGACGCCGACGGGACGCCCGGCTCCGACCATGTGCTGCTGGTCGACGTCGCGAGCGAGGAGACGTACGACACGGTCCGCGACACCATCGCCGACCTCGGCCTCGGCCTGGTCCGCATGGAGCAGCGCCGCCACCGCATCGCGGAGATCTTCCGGTCCGACGACGATGCGGACGCCCCGGACGCGTCGGACGCACCGGACGGCACGACGAAGCCCGCAGGACCGGCCGGCGCAAGCGCACACGGGAACGGAGGTGCCGTCGATGCCGTCTGAGACCGTGACCCAGCAGCGTGCCGACGTCATTCACAACATCGGCTACCGCCATTACGACGGCCCGCGCCTCGGCCGCGCCTACGCCCGCCGCTCGCTCTTCTCCCAGAGCCTGCGCGGCGCCTACGGCCTCGGCCGCTCGGCGAAGTCCAAGGTCGCGCCGATGCTGCTGTTCGCCGTGATGTGCATGCCCGCCGCGATCATCGTCGCGGTGGCCATCGCCACCAAGGTGGACGAGCTCCCCGTCGAGTACACCCGCTACGCGATCATGCTGCAGGCCGTGATCGGCCTGTACACCGCGTCCCAGGCGCCGCAGTCCGTCTCCCGGGACCTCCGCTTCAAGACGGTCCCGCTCTACTTCTCGCGGCCCATCGAAACGATGGACTATGTGGTGGCCAAGTTCGCCGCCATGGCCTCGTCGCTGTTCATCCTCACCGGCGCGCCCCTGCTGATCCTCTACGTCGGGGCACTGCTCGCCAAGCTGGACTTCGCCGATCAGACGAAGGGCTTCGCGCAAGGACTGATCTCCGTGGCTCTGCTCTCGCTTCTCTTCGCCGGCATCAGCCTGGTCGTCGCCGCGCTCACCCCGCGCCGCGGCTTCGGCGTCGCCGCCGTCATCGCCCTGCTGACCATCTCCTACGGCGCGGTGTCCGCCGTCCAGGCCATCGCCTGGGACCAGGGCAACTCCGGCCCGGTGAGCTGGATCGGGCTGTTCTCGCCGATCACCATCATCGACGGGGTGCAGACGGCCTTCCTCGGTGCCACCTCCTCCTTCCCCGGCGGGGTCGGCCCCGGCACCGGAACCGGGCTCGTCTACATCCTCGTTCTCCTCGGCCTGATCGCCGGCTCGTACGGGCTGCTGATGCGCCGCTACCGAAAGGTCGGCCTGTGACCACGATCGCCATCGACAACGTCTCCCGCTGGTTCGGGAACGTCGTGGCCGTCAACGACGTGACCATGAACATCGGCCCCGGTGTCACCGGGCTCCTCGGTCCCAACGGCGCCGGCAAGTCCACCCTCATCAACATGATGGGCGGCTTCCTGGCCCCCTCCACCGGGTCCGTGACCCTGGACGGCGCCCAGATCTGGCGCAATGAGCAGGCTTACCGCCACATCGGCATCGTCCCCGAGCGCGAGGCGATGTACGACTTCCTCACCGGCCGCGAGTTCGTGATCGCCAACGCCGAGCTGCACGGGCTGCCCGATCCGCGTGGTGCCGCCCGTAAGGCGCTCGACACCGTCGAGATGGACTACGCGGGCTCCCGGAAGATCGCCACGTACAGCAAGGGCATGCGCCAGCGCGTGAAGATGGCCTCCGCGCTGGTGCACGAGCCGTCGGTGCTCCTCCTGGACGAGCCGTTCAACGGCATGGACCCCCGGCAGCGGATGCAGCTCATGGACCTGCTGCGGCGGATGGGCGCGGAGGGCCGCACCGTGCTGTTCTCCTCGCACATCCTCGAGGAGGTCGAGCAGCTGGCGGCGCATATCGAGGTGATCGTCGCGGGCCGCCACGCCGCCTCCGGCGACTTCCGCAAGATCCGCCGGCTGATGACGGACCGTCCGCACCGCTATCTCGTACGGTCCAGCGACGACCGCGCGCTCGCGGCCGCCCTGATCGCCGACCCGTCGACCACCGGTATCCAGGTCGACGCGAGCACCGGCGCCGACGGCGGACTGCACATCCAGGCGGTCGACTTCGCCCGCTTCACCGAACTGCTGCCGCGGGTCGCCCGTGACCAGCACATCCGGCTCCTCACGGTCTCGCCCTCCGACGAGTCCCTGGAAAGCGTCTTCTCCTACCTCGTCGCGGCCTGAAAGGAGCCCATAGCGATGTCCTCGCTCTACCACCCCACCGTCGCACGGCTCACCTACCGGGCCCTGCTCGGCCGCCGCCGGGCGCTGATCCTCTTCTCACTCCCCGGTCTGCTGCTGTTGATCTCGCTCGCCGTAAGGCTGCTGACCGGAGCCGACGACGAGACGGCCGACGCGATCCTCGGCGGCTTCGCGATGGCCACCATGGTCCCGCTGATCGGCGTGATCGCCGGTACGGGCGCGATCGGCCCGGAGATCGACGACGGCTCGGTCATCTATCTGCTGGCCAAGCCGGTGAAGCGGCCGACGATCATCTTCACCAAGCTGATCGTGGCGATCGGCGTCACGGTCGCCTTCTCCGCCATCCCCACCCTGCTCGCGGGCTTCCTGCTGAACGGCAACGCCAATCAGCTTGCCGTCGGCTACGCCGTCGCCGCCGCCGTGGCCTCGGTCGCCTACAGCGCGGTCTTCTTGCTGCTGGGCACCGTGACCCGGCATGCGGTGATCGCGGGGCTGGTCTACGCCCTGGTGTGGGAGACGTTCTTCGGCAGCCTGGTGGCCGGGGCCCGCAAGCTCAGCGTTCAGCAGTGGGCGCTGGCACTCGGGCAGAAGGTCGCGGACGGCGATGTGATCTCGTCGGATGTCGGCCTGACGACCGGCGTCATCCTGCTGCTGGCCGTGACCGTGGGCGCGACCTGGTACGCGGGCCGCAAGCTGCGCACGCTGACCCTCGCGGGGGAGGAGTGACCACCGGCGCGACCTTCGCGACCCGCGCGAGGTGACGCCCGGCGCCCGGGGGTTCGTGCACGCCTTACGGGCGCCAGGGGCTCGTGCGCGCCTTATGGCGCCCAGGAGTTCGTGCACGCCTTACGGCCGCCACCGAGCAGGGACGGCGGAGCGGCCGCCGGTTGTCTCCGCGGTGGCGGCGGTCGTCGTGACGGCCGCCGCCGCGGCGTGTCCGGGGGCCGCGTTGGCTGGCCCAGGGCGGAGGCCACGGCCGCGGACGAACCGAGCAGAACGGTCGCCGCCACACAGGCCACCGTCCAGGGGGCCCGCAGCACCCTCCGCCATGGCCGCCGGGTGCCGCCTCCCGCCGCAGCCCGCGTGCCGTGGGCGGTCTTCGCCTCGGCCACGCCGCTCGTACCGCTCGTACCGCTCGTGCAGCTCATGCCGTCCTCCGGTCCTCGTCGATGCCGACGACACCGAGAGTGGCGGCGGGAGTTGTCGGTCGGCCCTCCGTGGCCTGAGGGGCGGCTGTGAAGGCGTGAGGCCGCTCGGCGGGCTCACGCCGTTCGGCCCTCCGGGCCGCTCAGGACCGGATCTTGCGGTCGCGTCCCGCGCCCAGGCCCAGCACCGCCAGCACCCCGCACACTGCCAGCATCAGCGTGAGCGGCAGCCCCCAGCCGTCGATGGTCTGGTGCACCACGCCGAGCGCCAGAGGGCCCACCGCGGCCAGCAGATAGCCCCAGGTCTGCGCCATTCCGGACAGCCGCGCCGAGGTGTGGGCGTCCCCGGTCCGCAGCACCATCATGGTCAGCGCGAGCCCCACGGCCCCGCCCTGCCCGACGCCGATCAGCGTCGCCCAGACCCACGCCCCGGCGACGGGAGCCACCAGCAGGCCCGCGATACCGGCGCCCATCAGCGCCGCGACCGCGACGGCCAGCGTCCGCTGGGAGCGCATCCGCCCGGCGAGGGTGGGCACCACGAACGAACCGACCATCTGCAGCATGGTGCTGAACGCGAACACCAGCCCGGCCGTGTTCTTGCTCATGCCGTGGTCGGTGAAGATCGTCGGCAGCCATGCGATGCAGACGTACGCGATCGACGACTGCAACCCCATGAACAGCGTGACCTGCCAGGCCAGCGGGGAGCGGCTCAGCTTCGGCCCCGCGTCCGGCGTCGTCCTTACGGGCGTCGCCGCGGGCTCACCGTGGTGCGTTCCGCGCCGTGCGAGCACCGTCTGGGGTATCCAGACCAGCGCCGCGACCGCCGCCAGCAGCGACCAGGAGGCGAGCGAACCCCGCCAGCCGCCGAGCGCGTTCTCCAGCGGTACGGCGGAGGCGGCGGAGACCGTCGCCCCACCGATCATCGAGGTGGTGTAGAGCGCGGTCATCCCGGCGGCCCGGTGCGGGAAGTCACGCTTGACCAGGCCCGGCATCAGCACATTGAGGAACGCGATCCCGCTGCCGACGAGGGCGCCCCCGGCGAAGAGCGCCATCACCGGCGGCGCCACGCGCAGCAGGATGCCGCCGATCAGCAGCGCCAGCGCGCTCAGCAGCACCGCCTCGGTGCCCCAGCGCCGGGCGAGCCGGGGCGCGAAGGGCGAGGCCAGGCCCATGAAGATCAGCGGAATGGTCGTGACCAGGCTGCCCATGGTCGCGGACAGCCCGAAGTGGCCGCTGATCTCACCGAGCAGCGGGGAGACCCCGGCGAGCGCGGCCCGCATGTTGAGCGACGCCAGCACGATGCCGATCAGGAGAAGAGCGGGGTGGGCCCGCAGGGTGCGCCGCGCGGCGGCCACCTCGGGGGTCGGCCGCAGATCCGTCTCGGCGTCCACGAGCAGGGGTTCGGCCTCGGGGCCGGGGGTGTGCGGGCGTGGCAAGAAGAGCTCCGTTCCGGTCGTGGTGGGGGGTGGTGGGGTTGGAGTGGTCCGGGTCGCGGTGAGGCCCGCCGAGAGGGGCTCAGTCGGTGGCGAGCAGGGCTTCGACGGCGCGTTTCGGCGCCTCCAGCAGCGCCCGCGCCGCCGCCTCCGCAGCCGCCGGGTCGCCGGAGGCAATGGCGTCGACCAGGGCGCGGTGGTCGGCGGGGACGATGCTCGGCACCTCGCGGTCACCGAGCGAGGCCACCAGCGAGTCGCGCACCGAGCCGCTGAACCAGCCGTAGGTCGCGCTCAGCGCGGCGTTGTGCGCGGCCTCCACCACGGCGGTGTGGAACTCCAGGTCATGGGCGGCGTGCAGCTCATGGTGGGCGTCAGCGGACCGCTCCCCTGACTGCCCGAACGCCTCGAGCGACTCCAGCGCCGCTCGCATCCGCCGCAGATCGTCGGGACTGTGCCGGAGCGCGGCCAGCCGCGCGCCCTCCGCCTCCAGCGCGATCCGCAGCTCCAGCACATCCCGGATCCCGGCGCGCCGCACACCCCGCATGACCTCGGCCGGGTCGGTCGTGGAGACCACGAAGGTGCCCTCGCCCTGCCGGGACTGCAGCATCCCCGCGTGCACGAGGACGCGGACCGCCTCCCGGACCGTGTTCCGGCCGACCTGGAGCTGCTCGGCGAGGGCATGCTCGGTGGGCACGCGGTCGCCGACCTTCCACTCACCCTCGGCGAGCTGCGCCCGCAGCTGCTCCACCACGGTGTCGACCAACGACTGCCGCCCAGCCGCCCGCAACGCCATCTCTCTCGGCTCCCTCACTCGATTCGCCCGGTTACCCAGTCATCCTACAATTTCCACTGGGGAAGCCCGGTGGGCAGGGCGCCACCCCGCCCACCGGGCTCCTCCGATCCGCTACCCGCGCTGCCGCTTGGCGCGCCGCGCCCGCCGCTGGACCGACTCGGCCTTGAGCGTGGCGACGTCCCTGCGGACCTCGGTCATGTCGTCACCGAGATCGCAGAGCCGCTCGCTCATGGCGCAGATGACCCGCCCGTGCGCGTCGAGCCGCCGGTCCATCCCGTCCAGCCGAGCGGAGACCCTGGCCATCCACGGCGCCAGCTCGCGCAGCGTGGAACCGACATCCGCCAGACACGCCTCGACGGCGTCGAGGCGGCCGCCGATCGGCCCGGCCAGCATCCGCTCGGTGAGGATCCGTTCGAGCGGGAGCTGCTCCGTCCCGGCTTCCGCTCCGCTCCGGGTCGACTCCTCGACATCGAGGAGATAGGTACGTACCCGCATGGCGGTATCGCTGTCCCGCAGCAACATCGCGACGTTGAGCACCGCCCGGCGGGGGTAGAGGGTGAGGTGGGCGCGGCCCTGTGGATAACTCGAATCTGAAAGGTCCAAGTTGGACCTTTCAAAGACTTGCAGGTCAGCGCCTCGAAGGATGTGCATGCCGCTGCTGTGGAACTCCTCCCGGTGGCGTTTGGTCAGGCTCTTGACGGCTTCTTCCCCAACCTCGAAGTACTCCGCGACCATGCGCGTGGTGATATGCAGCCCATCCGGCAGCATGGTCAAGATCTTGACCTTGTCGAGGACATCCGTCCGTTCGATGACGCTGTCGCGCAGTGCGCGCGACTCCAGTAGTGCGATCTCAGGTGGCATATGTGTGCCTTCCGGTCTGAAATTCGGGTGATGGTCACGCCCCACCAGTCAGGGGCTAGGCCGCCCGTATCCAGGGACCAGGAGCGGAGGCTGCCGACCTCTTTCGGACCCAACCGCCGTGACATCGCCGCCCGTCGATCCGTCGCCCGGCCGAGGCTCCAACTCGCGTTGCCGCCGCGCATAACGCGTATATGGAAGAACGATCCGATCGCGTAAGGGTTACTCGCACCGCGTGCGTTGACGGACGTCTGCCTCACGCAGCGAAGGGGCGGGCGCCATCGGGCGCCCGCCCCTTGTGACCTGTCGTCCACCGCTCAGGCGTGGACCGGCTCCGCCGGGGATTGCTCGGGGGTCGGCTTCGGGGGCGCTCCGCCGGGGCCGCCGCGGACGACGGCGAGGACCAGCAGGCCCGCCGCCAGGGCGGCGATGCCGGAGATCAGGCAGATGCGGTCGAGTCCGGCCGCGAACGACTCGTGGACGAGCGTGCGCGCCGCGTCCGCGTGGGCCGGGGGCGCGGTGGCGATGACGGCGTCGGCGTGGCCGCCGCTGATGGCCTCGGCGGCCTGTCCGGCCGCCCGGGCCGGGACGGTGCCGCTGTCGTCGACCATGTCCCGCACCCGCGTCGCGAAGACCGTGCCCAGGACGGCGATCCCCAGGGCGTAGCCCAGCTGCCGGAAGGTGTTCACCGCGCCGCTGGCCATGCCCGCCCGCTCCGGCGGGGCCGAACCAAGGGCCGCCGAGACCAGCACCGGCATGGCCAGGCCGATCCCCAGACCGGCCAGCGCCAGGCCCGGGACGAAGGCCGTCCAGTCCGCGTCCGGGGTCACCATCGCCGCGTTCACCAGCGCGCCCGCGCCCACCATCAGCAGTCCGCCGCCGAGCGCCCGCCCGGGGGCGACCCGGTCCAGCAGCCGTCCGCCCGCCGCGCCGACGACCAGTGAGACGCCCGCCATCGGCGTCACCGCGAGCCCGGCCTGCACCGGGCTCATCTCCAGCACCGACTGCAGCCACAGCCCGGCGTAGGTGAGGTACGGGAAGGCCCCCGCCTGCAGCAGCAGGGCCGCCGCCATCAGCACCGCGAACGTCGGGCGGCGCAGCAGCCCCAGGTCCAGCAGCGGCTGCCGCTTTCCGCGCTCCACCACGGCGAAGGCGAGCAGCGCGATCGCGGCCGTCACCAGTGCGGCGACCGTGCCGGTGTCGGCCCAGCCCTCCTCACCCCCGCGCATCAGCCCATACGTCAGCGCCCCGGCGCACGCCGTGAACGTGGCGGCGCCCGGCCAGTCGATCCGTACGCCCGGCGCGCCGCGCGACTCCTCGATGGAACGGAGCGTGATCCACACCGCGATCGCCGTCAGCGGCAGATTGACCAGGAAGATCGCCCGCCAGTCGACGTACTCGGTCAGCACCCCGCCCAGCACCGGGCCGATCGCCGCGGCCGCCCCGCTCGTACCGCCCCACACCCCGAAGGCGATACCGCGGTCGCGGCCGGAGTATGTCGCCATCAGCAGCGGGGTGTTGGTGGCGAACATGGCCGCCGCCCCCACCCCCTGGACGGCGCGGGCCGCGATCAGCACCCCGGCGTCCGGTGCCAGACCGCAGACCAGGGAGGAGACCGCGAACACCGCGAGGCCGACGACATACAGCCGCCGCCGCCCGTAGAGGTCCGCCGCCGAACCGGCCACCATCAGCAGCGCGGCCAGCGCCAGCGCGTAGATGTCCATCACCCACTGGAGGGAGGTGAAGGACGCGTCCAGTCCCCGCGCCACCTGGGGCAGCGCGGTGTTCACAATCGTGACGTCTATCAACAGCATGAAATTGCCGAGCGTGATGGCGGCAAGCGGCCACCATGATCTGCGCATGACTGACTCCGGGATTCGGAACGTGCCGGCCAACGTGCTGCCGACAAGGGGACGCGAGGGCCGATCCCGATGACGGTCCGGCGGTCCCCGCGGCTCTTACGGTCGTCCTGACCGGTCCGCTCCTCCAGCCGGCACCGCCCCGGTGGCGATATCCGACGTCCGCTAGCTTTGTGCGGTGGAATCCGACGCGTACGACGACCTGGACCGGGCGCTGGTGCATGCCCTTCAGCTCGACGGGCGGGCCCCCTTCAGCCGGCTCGCCGAGGTGCTGGGCGTCTCCGACCAGACCGTGGCCCGCCGCTACACCCGGCTGCGGACGACGGGAGCGGTCCGGGTGCTGGGGCTCACCGACCCGGCGGCGGTCGGCGATGTGGTCTGGCTGGTGCGGGTGCGGTGCCTGCCGGACGCCGCGCTGCCGGTGGCCGAGGCGATGGCCCGGCGGACCGACACCTCCTGGGTGCATGTGCTCTCCGACGGCACCGAGGTCGCCGCGTCGACACGGGCGGCGTCCGGCCTGGACAGCGACGCCCTGCTGCTGCGCAAACTCCCGCAGACGCCACGGGTGGTGGGGGTGAGCGCGCACTGCGTGCTGCATGAGTTCTACGGCGGCGAGCAGGGCCTGGTCAACAAGACCGAGGCGCTGACGGCCGAGCAGGTCGGTCGGCTGCGCACGCCCGCCGCGGACCGGTCGAAGGGGCCGCGCGGACCGGTGGGCGCCGAGGACGGCAAGCTGCTGGACGTCCTCGCGCGGGACGGGCGGGCGCCGCTGGCCGAACTGGCCGCCGCCACCGGCTGGTCGCAGTCGACGGTGCGCCGCCGGCTGGCCGATCTGCGCGCCGACGGCACCCTGTACTTCGACGTCGACTACACCCACCGGATGTTCGATCAGAGTGTCACCACCACGATGTGGCTGTCGGTAAGGCCGTCGGATCTCGCCGCCACCGGGCAGACACTCGCGGACCACCCCGAGGTGGCGTTCGCATGTGCGACTACCGGGACGAAGAATCTGATGGCGACCGTGGTCTGCGCCGATGTCCGGGCCCTCTACACCTATCTGACGACCCGCATCGCCGAACTGCCCTCCGTGCTGGACATGGAGACCGCCCCGATCCTCCGACGGGTCAAGGGTCCGGGGCCGCTGTTCGCCCCTCCCTCCCGGGTGTCCCGGCGCACCTCCTGAACGACCCGCGCAGCGGCGCCAGTTGGAGGAAGCTCCGAAACTCTGCTGGTCGAACTCTGTTCATCTCTACGTCGGTGTAGATCTTGACGGTTGTCAGGGACCTGCCCAACTCTTGGCGTGCGCTGGATCACACCGCGCCACCCCCCGCGCCACAAGCCTTTTGAGGGGGTGTCAGAAGTGAAAACGGAGGGAACCCGAATGCGTCGTCTCGTCACGAGTCTCGCGGCCACCGCTGTCACCGCGGCCGCCGCCATCGCCCTGGCCGCACCCGCCCAGGCGGCCCCCGCGGACAAGCCGCAGGTCCTCGCAAGCTGGACGCAGACCAGCGCCAGCAGCTACAACACCTGGGTCGCGGCGCGGAACAACCAGGGTGCCTGGGCCGCCTACGGGTTCGACTGGTCCACCGACTACTGCAGCAGCTCGCCCGACAACCCCTTCGGCTTCCCCTTCCAGACCGCCTGCGCCCGCCATGACTTCGGCTACCGCAACCACAAGGCGATGGGCATCTTCGACGCCAACAAGGCGCGCATCGACAGCGCCTTCTACGAGGACCTCAAGCGGGTGTGCAGCGCCTACAGCGGTGCCACCAAGACGTCGTGCGACGGCACGGCGTGGACCTACTACCAGGCGGTCAAGATCTTCGGCTGACCCCTCCTGGACCGGGATCCCTCGGCGGCGGCCGAGGGATCCCGATCACCGCTGCCGGGCCCGGATGCCGGGCGGTCCGCCGAGGCGGCCGCGCCGGCATCCGGCCGGTTCACCGGTCACCGGTGCGCTGCCGTTACCGGCGCGCCGCCGGGAAGAGCCGTTCCAGCACCACGGCGATGCCGTCCTCCGCGTTGGAGGCGGTGATCTCGTCGGCGACGGCCTTCAGATCCTGGTGCGCGTTCGCCATCGCGACAGCGTGCTTCGCCCAGCCGAACATCGGAACGTCATTGGGCATATCGCCGAACGCGATCGCGTCGTCGGCGGTCATCCCCAGCCGGCGCGCGGCCATCGAGAGGCCCGTGGCCTTCGTCAGCCCCAGCGGCAGCAGCTCCACCAGTCCGGTGCCGGCCATCGTGACCCCGACCAGGCCCCCGGCGGCCGTCCGGGCGGCGTCCGCGAGGGCGTCGTCGTCCAGCTCGGCGTGCTGGATATAGAGCTTGCTGATGGGCTGCGACCACAGCTCGGCCGGGTCCGTGAACGGCACCCGGGGCATCCCCTCGTGGTCCATCCGGTAGCCCTCGCCGAACAGCACCTCGCCGTCCAGCCCGTCGCGGGCCGCGGCCAGCGACAGCGGGCCGATCTCCGCCTCGATCTTCTCCAGCGCCAGCAGGGCCACCTGGCGGTCCAGCGTGACGGAGGTCAGCAGCCGGTGCTCACCCGCGTGGTAGAGCTGTGCGCCCTGACCGCACACCGCGAGCCCCTGGTAGCCGAGGTCGTCGAGTATGTGCCGGGCCACCGGGACGGTGCGTCCGGTGACCACGATGTGCGCGGCGCCCGCCGCGGTGGCCGCGGCGAGCGCGTCACGGGTCCGCGCCGAGACGGTGTGGTCGGGGCGCAGCAGCGTGCCGTCGAGATCGGTGGCGACCAGTCGATAGGGGAGCTCGTCCGGCGCTCCGGCGAGCTCGTCCGTCGGTCCGGCGTTCGTCACCGTGCGACCGGTTCCAGGACCTCGCGTCCGCCCAGGAACGGCCGCAGCGCCTCGGGCACCCGCACCGAACCGTCGGCCTGCTGGTGGTTCTCGAGGATCGCGACGATGGTTCGGGTGACCGCGCACAGCGTGCCGTTGAGCGTGGCCAGCGGACGGACCTTCTTGCCCTCGCGCATCCGGATCGACAGCCGCCGCGACTGGAATTCGGTGGTGTTGGAGGTCGAGGTCAGCTCGCGGTACTTGCCCTGCGTCGGGATCCACGCCTCGCAGTCGAACTTCCGCGTCGCCGACGAGCCCAGGTCACCCGAGGCCAGGTCGATCACCCGGAACGGCAGCTCCAGCGAGGTCAGCCACTGCTTCTCCCAGTCCAGCAGCCGCTGGTGCTCGGCCTCGGCGTCCTCCGGGGTCGTGTAGACGTACATCTCGACCTTGTCGAACTGGTGCACCCGGAAGATCCCCCGGGTGTCCTTGCCGTACGACCCGGCCTCACGGCGGAAGCAGGAGGAGAACCCGGCGTAGCGCCGCGGGAGTGCGTCCGCCTCCAGGATCTCGTCCATGTGGTACGCGGCCAGCGGGACCTCGGAGGTGCCGACCAGGTAGAGGTCGTCCTTGTCGAGGTGGTAGACGTCCTCGGCGGCCTGGCCGAGGAAGCCGGTGCCCTCCATGGCCTTCGGCTTGACCAGCGCCGGGGTGAGCACCGGGGTGAAGCCCGCCGCGGTGGCCTGTGCCATCGCCGCGTTCACCAGTGCGAACTCCAGCAGGGCGCCGATGCCCGTCAGGTAGTAGAAGCGGGAGCCGGAGACCTTGGCGCCGCGCTCGGTGTCGATCGCGCCGAGCAGCTCGCCGAGCTCCAGATGGTCCTTGGGCGCGAAGCCCTCGGCATCGAAGTCGCGCGGGGTGCCGATCGTCTCCAGGACGGTGAAGTCGTCCTCGCCGCCGACCGGGACCTCGGGGTGGACGAGATTGCCCAGCTGGAGCAGGAGCTGCTGGGTCTCGTCCGCGGCCGCGTCCTGCTCGGCGTCGGCCGCCTTGACGGCGGCGGACAGCTCGCCCGCCTTCTTCAGCAGCTCGGCCTTCTCGTCACCGGCGGCCTTGGGGATGAGCTTGCCGAGCGCCTTCTGTTCGGCGCGCAGCTCGTCGAAGCGGACACTGGAGGACCTGCGCCGCTCGTCGGCGGTCAGGAGGGCGTCGACGATGCCGACGTCCTCTCCACGGGCGCGCTGGGAGGCGCGCACACGATCGGGGTCCTCACGGAGCAGGCGAAGGTCAATCACCCCACCAGGTTACCGGTGTGACCTCGGGTGCTCGACGCGATATTCCTTTGCGTCCCGTTTTGCCCTCTTTTGGGGCTGTGGGTAAACCGGGGAATTCCTGTGACGGCCGCCGTCAAGGAATGCATGCGCATTCCCCGAAAAGGGGCAAAGAGGCGGCGTCGAGTCGACCTTCTTCCCTTGTGTACAGGGCGAGTTGAGGCCCGGTTGTCCACAGGGGTGAGGGGAATCCCCGAAGTTATCCACAGGCTGTGTGTGAGATCTGTGGATGCCGCGGTGATCGCTTGGGCCCCCCAAGTGCTCGGCGATGGATTCCCCCATCAAACCGCGTTCACACACTCCACAAGAGAGGAATCCCTCACTCCAAAGAGTTGGTCGAGGGAATTGGGGTGACAGATAAGCGATGTTCGGTGATGGGGGCGGATGCGGCTTATATCGTGATGTGACCGTCTCGCCGGATTGATGATGTCGACTTATCCCCAGCGTGCCGCATCAGCCTGTGGATAACTTTTCCGCAGCGATTCCGACGATCCCCAGCACCCGGGCGGCGGCGGCGCTCAGCCCCGGCTCCAGCCGCCCGGCCGCCCGCCACCGGAGTGCCCCCGGCGCACGCTCGCTACGGCCGGTCGCTACGGGTGGGCTCGGCTCAGGCCCGGCCGTCCTGGCAGCGGGCCAGCCACTCCGCCGCCTCCGTGAACGCCTCGTCCGAGGTCCCGTGCCGCAGCTCCGCCAGGTCCTCCGGCGTCACACCCGCCCGGGGATACGAGCCCAGGAACCGCACCTTGGGGCAGATCCGTTTCAGCCCCATCAGGGCCGAGCCCACCCGCCGGTCGGTGATGTGCCCCTCGCAGTCCACCGAGAAGCAGTAGCGGCCGATGCCCTCGCCGGTCGGGCGCGATTCGATCCGCATCAGGTTGACCCCGCGCGCGGAGAACTCCTGCAGCAGCTCCAGCAGCGCGCCCGGGTGGTCGTCCCCGAGCCAGATCACCACGGACGTCTTGTCCGCGCCCGTCCGGGCGGCGGGCCGGGCGGGGCGGCCGGCCAGGACGAAGCGGGTCATCGCGTTCTGCGCGTCGTGGATGTCGGTGACCAGCGGCTCAAGACCGTACCTGGACGCCGCGAACTCGCCCGCGAACGCCGCGTCGTACCGCCCCTCCTGCACCAGCCGCGCGCCGTCCGCGTTCGAGGCGGCCGATTCCCACAGGGCGTCCGGGAGGTTCGCCGCCAGCCAGTTGCGGACCTGGGGCTGGGCGACCGGATGCCCGGTCACCGTCTTGATGTCCGCGAGCGCGGTGCCCGGCCGTACGAGCAGCGCGAAGCTGATCGACAGCAGCACCTCGCGGTAGATCATCAGCGGTTCGCCGGTGGCCAGCTCGTCCAGGGTCGCGGTGACCCCGCCCTCGACCGAGTTCTCGATGGGGACCAGCGCGGCCGCCGCGGCACCGGAGCGCACCGCGTCGAGCGCCACCGGCACCGAGACCATCGGCACCAGCTCCCGGGTGGCGGCCTCCGGCATGGACCGCAGGGCGGCCTCGGTGAAGGTGCCCTCGGGGCCGAGGTAGGCATAGCGGCTGGCCGACATCACGGTCGCTCCCTGTGATCAGACGAGACCGCCACGATACTCGCGTCCGCGAAGCCGGCGGACTCGCTGTCACCCCTTGGACGCGGGCGACCGGGGGCGGCTCGTCCCCGTCTCCTATCCCTCCAAGAGTGCCTGACCCACGTACTCCCCCGGGGCGCAGCCCGGGGGCACCGCGAACAGCGCGCTGGCCTCGTGCCGCAGGAACCGCGACAGATCGTCGCCCAGGTCCAGCTTCCGCTGCACCGGGACGAACCCCTTCATCGGATCCGCCTGCCAGGCGATGAAGAGCAGCCCGGCGTCCGGCGCCCCGTCGTCGCGGAAGCCGTCGTGGTACGAGAAGGGCCTGCGCAGCATGGCGGCGCCCTGGTTGGACGCGGGCGCCGCGACCCGCACATGGGCGGCGCCCGCGATGGCCAGCGCACCGTCCCCGTTGATCTTGTCGAGCCGGACCGGGGTGGTCTCCGTGCCGCCGGACAGCGGGGCGCCGTCGGACTTGCGGCGGCCGACCACCTTCTCCTGCCGTTCCAGGGAGAGATGGTCCCAGGTGTCCAGCAGCATCCGGATGCGCCGGACGACCGCGTAGGAACCGCCCGCCAGCCACGCGGGCTCGCCCTTCTCCGGTACGAAGATCCGCCGCTCGAAGTCGTCGTCGGCCGGCTTGGGGTTGTTGGTGCCGTCGATCTGTCCCATGAGGTTGCGGGTGGTCATGGGGCGGTCGGTGGCGCCGGGGGTGCGGTTGAAGCCGTTCATCTGCCAGCGCAGCCGGGCCGTGCCCGCGGCCTCGCGCTGCAGGGCGCGCAGCGCGTGGAAGCCGACCAGCGCGTCATCGGCGCCGATCTGGATCCACAGATCGCCGTTGCTGCGCTTGGGGTCGAGGGCGTCCGAGGCGAAGTCGGGGAGCGGAGCGAGCGCCTCCGGCAGTTGGTCGTCGAGTCCCGCCTTGCCGAAGAAGGTCCGGCCGAAGCCGAAGGTGACCGTAAGGGAGGAGGGACCGGCGTCCAGCGCGATCCCCGTGTCGTCCGGTGGGGCCTCGCCCGCCATCAGCTCCTGGGCCGTGCGCGACCAGCGGCGCAGCAGTGCGGCGGCCGCCTTACGGTTCGCACCGGGCGCCAGGTCGAAGGCGAGGAGATGGCCATGGGCCTGGAGGGGGGTGGTGATGCCCGCCTGGCGCCTGCCGTGGAAGGGCACGGCGGTCGCGCCCAGGGAGCTGAGGGGTTCGGGTGCCTCCCGCGTCGCCTCGGACGCGTAGGCTCCGGCGGCTCCGCCGGCGACCAGTCCGGCCGCGCCGGCGGCGCCCGCCGAGCCCAGCAGACGCCGCCGGGAGATGCCGGACGAGGGTGCTTGCTCTGTCGTCATTGAGCGACTTTCACGTTCCTGGTCTCCGTCACCTGGTCGATGTCGGAGGTTCGTACGGTCAGGGAGAGCTGCCAGGTGCCGGCCATGGGGAGCTGGACGGTCTTGGCGCTCCAGTGCCCGGTCGAGAGGCGCTCGAGCGGGATGCGCAGCGGCCCGATCCCCTTCGACTTCAGCGTCAGCGACAGCTTGACCTCGGGGACGTCCACGGGACGGTCGGCCAGGTCGGTGGTGAAGACATGCAGCGCGTTGTCGCCCGGCAGAGCGGGTTCGATCATGACAACGGCCTTGCCACGGCCGCTCTTGGGGCCCGTGTTGTAGGGGACCAGCACGCTCACCGGGTCGACGTTCAGCTGGCCGCCGGGCTTCGTGGCCGAGGCGCTCGCCTGCTCGGTTTCGGCCCGGCCGGGCTGGGTGCCGCTCAGCACGGTGGCCACCGCGAGCAGCACGACGGCCACGATGGTCTCGGCGATCACCGACCGGCGCAGGGCGCTGCGCTCGCGGTCGGCGTCGCGCTCCCGCAGCGTGGCGGTCTTGTCCTTGGCGGCCCGCTGACGGGCGAGCTGGGCGGCGCGTTCGGGATCGTCGTCGGCGGCGTCCGAACCGGCGCCGTCACCGGGCCCGTCACCGGACTCGGTCTCGGCGTCGGCCGGGGTGTCGACCGCCGCGTCGGCCGCGCCGGTACGGACCGGCTGCGCGGCCTTCACCCCGGCCTTCACCCCGGCCTTCACCGCGGCCTCCGCCTCAGCCTCTGCCGTGGCCTCCGCTTCCGAGGCCGCCGAGGCCGCCGGAGCCGCCTCCGACGCGCTCTCCGCCTCGGCCTCCGCGTCCGTCTCCTCCGCCGTGTCCGCCGTGGCATCCGTAAGGCGGCCGGTCCAGCGTCGCGAGATGGCCGCGATGCCCAGGAGCACCGCCACCAGGCCCACCTTGACCAGCAGCCATCGCCCGTACTCGGTGTCGGTCAGCGCGCCCCAGGAGCCCACCTGCCGCCACGACTGGTACAGCCCGGTGACCACCAGGGCGACGACCGAGCCGAAGGCCAGCCGCGAGAAGCGGCGCACGGCCGCCCGCCCGATCGGCTCACCCGCCCGGAGCGTCACCGCGAGCGAGGCCAGGCCGCCCAGCCACACCCCGACCGCGATCAGATGGATCATGTCCACCGGCATGGCCAGTTGCCGCTGGAGGCCGACCGAGGCGTGCTCGGCCATCGCCCAGGTCGCGGAGAGGCCCACCGCCATCACCGTGCCGCCGAAGCCCAGCCCGAAGGCCAGGTCCTGGCGGCGCCGCGCGTCCGCCTCCCGCTCCCCGGTGCGACGGGTGTACGAGCCGAAGAGGACGGCCAGGAAGACCGCCGCCGCGCCGAGCAGCAGCAGCCGGGACAGCAGCGCCGCGCCCGGCTTGGTGGACAGCACATCGCCCAGCCTGCCGAGGTCGAGGATCCCGCCGATCCCCTCGCCGTCGGTGTACGGCCCGCGCAGCAGCAACAGCACCAGGCTGGCCGTGAAGACCGTCACCCAGCCGCCCACGGCGATCTTCCGCACCGGTCGGGAGGACCGGCAGAGGCCGGCGAACACACTGCCGCCCACCATGGCCGCGAAACCGCCGTAGGCGGCGTACCGGCCGATCCCGTAGAGCGTGCTGACGGTGCTGTCGGACGCCTCGCCCGTGGGCACCTTCGCCGTGGTCTTGGACGGGGCGCCGATGGAGAAGGTGAACGCGCCGCTCACCGGGTGGCTGTCCTCCGAGACCGCCTTCCACGCCACCGTGTAGGTGCCGTCCGGAAGCCCGGAGTGCAGCCCGGCGGCGGCGGTCGACGACTTGCCGCCGACATGGGCGGTCTTCCCGGTGTCCACGCGCTTGCCCTTGGGGTCGAGCACGCGCACCGAGTCGCCGGAGAGCAGCACGCCCTCCGAGAAGTTCAGCGTGACCTCCCTGGGCGCGGTCTTCACGACCGAGCCGTCGGCGGGGTCGGTCGAGGTGAGCGCGGCATGCGCGGACGCGGAGCTCGCGCCCACGCTCAGCGCGCACAGCAGCGCGGCGAGCAGGGTGCCGCAGATCGCCATCAGGCGCCGGGCGGTCGCGGTGGTCCGGGAGGGGGTCGCGGTGGGCCCGGCGGGGGCCAGGGAGGTCAACGAGGGCATCGGGTGTCAGTCCTTGGGGCGGTACGTCGTCGGCTCGACCGGGACTTTGATCTCGATGGGGGCGGAGGTGGCGAAGTGAAGGGTGAAGCTGACCTTCTCACCGACCTTCGGCCGGTGGGAGAGGTTTGTCAGCATCAGATGATCTCCGCCGCTGGACAGCTCGAGCCGGTTGTCCGCCGGAACATCGAGCGAGCTCACCTGCTTCATCCGGGTGCCCTTGGTGGTATGCAGGGTGACCTCGGAGGCGAGCGGGGTGGTGACGGACGTCAGCTCGTCGGCGCCGCCACCGGCGTTCCGTACGGTCAGATAGCCCGCCGCCATGTCGGTCATGGGCGGCTGGGAGACGTAGGCGCCGGTCACGGACAGCTTGGGGTCGCCCCCGCCCTTCCCGCCGCCGTCGCCGCCGCCGTCGTCGCCCGAGCAGGCGGCGAGCGTGGCGGACAGACCGAGGGCGAGGACCACGGCGGCCGCCTTACGGACGCCAGGAATGCCAGGGGCCGCCGCCGTCACGGGTTCCGCCCCTCGATGATCTTCGGCAGGTCCTTGGCGTAACGATCCGCCGTGGCCTCCGTCGTGTAGATCCAGTGACCCTTGTCGTCCTTGGGTGAGAAGCCGACCACCTCGGCGCCGTGGCTGACGGTGATGCTGCCGTCCTTCTCCTTCTTCGGCTTCTCGATGAAGATGCCCAGCGGCCGCGCGGCGGCCTCGATGGTGTTGAAGTCGCCGGTCAGGCCGACGAAGTCGGTGCCGCCCTGGGCGTCCAGCCAGGAGCGCATCCGCTTGGGGGTGTCCCGGGCCGGGTCGGTGCTGACGAAGACGACCCGCAGCTTCTCCCGCTCGGCCTTGGGCAGCTTCTTCACGGCGAGGCCGACGTTGCTCATGGTCAGCGGGCAGACGTCCGGGCAGTGGGTGTAGCCGAAGAAGAGCAGGGTGGGTCGGCCCTTGGTCTCCTTGAGCAGGTCGTACTTCTTGCCGTCGGTGTCGGTGAGGGCGAGGTCCGGCTTGGCCTTCGCCTGGTCGAGGACGATGGCCTGTCCTGACCTCTGGCCGCCCTTGACCTCGGCGGCGGCTTCGTTGTCGCCCTTGCCGCCGCTGTCCGAGCCGCCGCAGGCGCTGAGGGTGAGTGCGGCGGCGGCGACGATGGCGGTGGCCAGGATTTTGGTGCGCATGGAGCTGTTCTCCAAAGAGAGAAGTGGTTCGGTGGCGCGCGGGGGCGGCGGACACGGGGGCCCGCCGCCCCCGCCGGGATCACGCGGTCGGTTCAGGACCGGCGGTCACCGGCGGTACACGCGTCTCGGTCGGGTGGCCGGCGGTCAGGCGGAGCGGCGGCGGCTGGCGACCACGCCGTAGGCGACACCGGCGGCGCCGATGACGATGCCCACGATGCCCAGCACCCGGGCCGTGGTGTCGCTGCTGTCCTTGTCGTCGGAGGAGTCGGCCGAGGCGGAGTTCTCGGCGCCGGCCTTCTCGGAGCCGCTGTCCTTGCCCTGTCCGGAGGCCGCGGCGGCGTCATGGCCGTCCGAGCCCTCGGCCGGGGCGACCAGCTTGAGCACCGGCGCCGGGTTCTCCGGTTCGGCGGCGCCCTCCTTGGGCTCCTCGATCCAGCGCACGACATCCTTGTCGTCGTACGTCTGGAGCGCCTTGAAGGCGAGCTGGTCGGCGTCGTCGGGCAGCTGGCCGACCGACAGCGGGAACTGCTGGAACATCCCCGGCTCGATCTTGCCGCCGGACCAGGTGACCTTGGTGACCGCCTCGCTGATCTTCTCGCCGTGCATCTCCATGGGCTTGGGGAGCTTGGACTTGGTGACCTTGACGTCCCAGCCGGGCACCGGCTGCGGCATCACCGAGGCGAGCGGATGGTCGGCGGGCAGCGTCACCTCGAGCTTGACGGTGGAGGCGTCGTCGCGCTCGTTCGGCACCTTGAAGTTGATGGTGCTGTAGCCGCCCTTCTCGGCCTGGCCGGGCTGCACGCTGACGTGCGCGAAGGCGGGGCCCGCGGTGAGCAGCACCAGGCCGCCCGCGGTGAGGGCTCCGATGATCGGCAGACGGCGGATACGCATGGCGTTCATGTCAACACTCCAGGGACAGGAATGATCAGATGGGTTGGCGCGCGTGCGGCGACGTCGCGGCCACCCTCCGGTCCCGCTGGAGGAGCGTCGCGTCGGTCAGGCCGCGAGGTCGCAAGCCGGCGGTCCCCGCCTGATCACGCTGTGCTGGAGGGCGAGGGCCGTCGTCCCGCCCTCGTTCCGCTCGGCCGTGCGCGGACGGCACGGCCCGCCGTAAGGCGCCCCCGAAGGGGCCAGGAGCACCCGTACGAGCTTCAGGGCGGCGCGCAGCGCCCGTACGAGCGCGGCCTCCGCGACCCCGCGCGCCCCGTCCACCGACAGCCGCACCGCCCGCCATACGGCCATCTCGCCCCGGCGCAGCAGCCAGCCGATGGTGAGCGCGGCGAGCAGATGGCCCAGGGTCATGGGCAGCGACGGCAGCAGGCCCGCCATCCCGGCCGCCTGCTCCGCCGGGGCGGCGGACGACGGCATGGCGTGCGGGCTGTGCGCGGCGGACGGGTCGATGCCCGCGTGCGCGACGATCCGATGCGCCGTGGCGGCGTCGAGCCGTCCGGGGCCCGACGCGCACAGCAGCCTGGCGGCCAGGCCGATGACGTGGCCCTGGGTGGCGTCGGCCCGCTGGGCGGCCTCCTCGGCGGCCGTCGCCCGGTGCTGCCCGAGCGCGAACAGCGCGTGCAGCGCGAGCTGCCCGATGGCCAGCAGGGCCGCGATCCCGGGCAGCGACCGCTCCCGCCCGGCCAGCGTCAGCGCCACCGTGAACATCGCCGCACAGCCCACGCCCACCGTCCACAGCGGCACGGTCGCGCAGGAGGCCAGCACATGCCCCGCCGCGGACAGCACGACACAGACCGCGGTGAAGACCGCGGCCCGCAGCATTCGCAGATCGGCGCCGGCACGGGCGACAGGGGAAGCCATGGCGGCGACATCATCCCACTGGGCGGGCGCGTTCCCTACGGCGGGTGGGGCGTACCGGCGCACACCAGGACAGGCCCATACACCGGTTCGCGCATCGAGCGCGTCCGCCGAATGAGCGGAGTCACGTTGATAAGACGCTTACGGACCATGGACCCAGGCAATACGTAACGGTATGTCGAGCCGCGGCCGGGAGGCTGGAGCATGAGCATCTGGTGGTCACTCCATTTGCCCCGCGAGGCGGCGAGCGTTCCGCTCGCACGACGACTGCTCCTCGGCACCATGGAGACGGCCGGAGTCGATCCGGAGATCTCCTACGATCTGTCGGTCGCCCTCTCCGAGGCGTGTGCGAACGCGGTGGAGCACGGGGGCCGCGACGGCACGGGCGGGGATTACCGAGTCACGGCCTATATCGACGGCGACACCTGCCGTATCGAGGTCACCGACTCCGGCCCCGGCTTCGCCGGACGCGGTGCCGTCCGCCGCGAGGGCCGCACCCGGAACGAGCGGCGTCCGGCGGGCGCGCCGAGACCACAGCAGCCGCGCAGCCCGGCTCCGCCCCAGGCGGAGCACGGGCGGGGGCTTTTTCTCATCGAGGCTCTCACCGACCATGTCCGCTACCGGGACCGTCCGGGGCGCGGCGGGGTGGTGGTGAGCTTCGACAAGATCCTCAAGTGGCGCGAAGGGGCGCTGCTGAGGGCATCGTGAACGTGTCTTGTTCGGTCTGTTCGGGCGGCAGGGCGCGGCACAGCGCGTCCAGCGCTCCCGCGAAGGAGTGCTCGGGCGGGGTCGCGTAGCCCACCACGAGCCCGTCGGGGTGGGGTGTGGTGGCGTCCGGGTGGCGGTAGCCGCCGAGGCCGTCGAGCGCCAGCCCCTGCCAGGCGGCGGCGCGCAGGGCGGATCGCTCGGTGCCGGGCGGTAGCTCCAGCACCGCGTGCAGACCGGCCGCGATCCCCGAGACGCGGACGTGGGGCGCGTGTTCGGCAAGGGTGGCGACGAGCTGATCGCGCCGGCGGCGGTAGCGCTGGCGCATACGGCGCACATGGCCGTCGTAGCCGCCCGATTCGATGAAGTCCGCGAGGGTCAGCTGGTCGATGACGCCGGTCCAGCCCTCGCGCTCCCCCTTGGCGGCCAGCACGCGGTCGACCAGGTGGTCCGGCAGGACCATCCAGCCCAGCCGCAGGGCCGGGGAGATGCTTTTGCTGACCGAGCCGAGGTAGAGCACCCGGTCGGGGTCGAGGCCCTGGACGGCGCCCACCGGACGGCGGTCGTAGCGGAACTCCCCGTCGTAGTCGTCCTCCAGGACCAGACCGCCGCTCTCCCGCGCCCAGGCGACGGCCGCGGCCCGCCGCTCGGGGTGCAGCGGCCCGCCGGTGGGGAACTGGTGGGCGGGGGTGAGCAGGGCCGCCCGCAGGCCGTCGAGGGCGGTCAGTCCATCCGTAAGGGCGCCATCGGCGTCCAGCGGAAGCGGGATCGTACGGATCCCGGCGGAGCTCAGAAGCGAGCGGTGGAACGCCAGGCCGTAGGACTCGACGGCCATCCGGGGACGCAGCAGCCGGGTGCCGCTCAGCAGCCGCAGGGCGTGCGCGAAGCCCGAGCAGACGACGATCCGGCCGGGGTCGGTGCGGACGCCGCGGGCGCGGGCGAGGTAGTCGGCCAGGGCGCGGCGCAGCTCCGGGCGGCCGCGCGGATCACCGGGGCCGAACGCCTCATGCGGCGCGGCGGTCAGCGCACGGCGGGCCGAGGCGAGCCAGGCGGTGCGGGGGAAGGCGGCGGCGTCCGGCTGGCCCTGCAGCAGGTTGTGCACCGGTCGCGGGGCGGGCCGGGGCGTGCGAGGGCCGCCGCTCGCCCCGGTCGGCCGCCCGCCGAGCCCCCGCCCGGCCGTGCGCCGCCGGGGCGGGGGCGGTGCGGGGCGGGGCGCCACCCGGGTCCCGGAGCCCTGGCGGGCGGTGAGCCAGCCCTCGGCGACCAGCTCGGCATAGGCGTCGGCGACCGTGTTCCGGGCGATGCCCAGGTCGGCGGCGAGGGAGCGGTAAGGCGGCAGCCGGGTGTCCGGGGCGAGCCGGCCGTCGCGGATGGCCTCGCGCAGCGCGGCCATCAGGGCGGTTCTGCGGCTGCCCGCGCGGGTGAGCTCCAGATGGAGGTCACTGCCGAGGATCTTCGCCGAATTGACCCATGAATCCGCCATGGAAATGCACCCTACAGAGGGTCGCTTAGCGGCCTAATTTCATTCCCATGACGACTACGACAGCGACAGCGACGACGGCGGAGACGACGACCACAACGGCGACGGCGAGGGCGGCGCGGCAGACCGGCCGGGTCGACTTCGCGAAGGCCGCCCCCAAGGCGTTCAAGGCGCTGATCAGCCTGGACGCGGCCGCCCGCGAGGGCCTGGACCCGGCCCTGGTGGAGCTGGTGCAGATCCGCTCCTCCCAGCTCAACAACTGCGCCTACTGCCTCCATATGCACACCACCGACGCCCATAAGGCGGGCGAGAGCAACGAGCGCATCGCCCTGGTGGGGGTCTGGGAGGAGGCCGGTAAGGGCGGGTTCTACACCGAGAAGGAGCAGGCCGCCCTGGCGCTCACCGAGGCGGTCACGCTGCTGCCGGGCGGCGTTCCGGACGAGGTCTACGAGCGGGCCGCCAGGCACTTCGAGGAGCGGGAGCTGGCGCAGCTCATCGCCCTCATCTTCACGATCAACTCCTGGAACCGGATCGCGGTGACCACCCGCAAGGTGCCGGGGCAGGGCTGAGAACGGACTGTGGGGAGCGGCGGCGCCGCTCCCCACAGGACCACGTGATCACATGATGAGCCGCCGCCTCACGCGGTGAGGCGGGCCATCCACGCCTCGACGTCGTCGGCGGTCCGCGGCAGCGCGGCCGACAGCACGCGGTTGCCGTCCTCCGTCACCAGGATGTCGTCCTCGATGCGGACGCCGATGCCCCGGTACTCCTCGGGCACGGTCAGATCGTCGGGCTGGAAGTACAGCCCCGGCTCGACCGTCAGGCACATCCCGGGCTCCAGGGTGCCGTCCACATAGGTCTCGGTACGGGCCACGGCACAGTCGTGGACGTCCATGCCGAGCATGTGGCCGGTGCCGTGCAGCGTCCAGCGGCGCTGCAGCCCCAGCTCCAGCACCCGCTCCACCGGGCCCTCGACAAGGCCCCACTCGACGAGCCTGGTGGCCAGCACGTGCTGGGCGGCGTCGTGGAAGTCGCGGTACTTCGCACCCGGCCGGACCGCGGCGATGCCCGCCTCCTGCGCCTCGTACACCGCCTCGTAGATCTTGCGCTGCAGCGGGCTGTAGGTGCCGTTCACCGGCAGCGTGCGGGTCACATCGGCGGTGTAGAGGGTGGTGGTCTCCACGCCCGCGTCCAGGAGGAGCAGATCGCCGGAGCGGACCGGGCCGTCGTTGCGCACCCAGTGCAGCGTGGTGGCGTGCGGGCCCGCGGCGCAGATGCTGCCGTAGCCGACGTCGTTGCCCTCGACCCGGGCGCGAAGGAAGAACGTTCCTTCGATATAGCGCTCGGAGGTCGCCTGCGCCTTGTCCAGAACCTTGACGACGTCCTCGAAGCCGCGGGCCGTCGAGTCGACGGCCGCCTGCAGCTGCCCGATCTCGAACTCGTCCTTGACCAGGCGCTGCTCGCTGAGGAAGACCCGCAGCTCCTCGTCGCGCTCACCGGTGACCTTGTCGGTCAGCGCGGCCTCCAGAGCGGCGTCGTGACCGCGCACGATACGGACCGGCCCGGCCGCGGCCCTGAGCTCGTCGGCCAGCTCGCGCACGTCCTTGGCGGCCACGCCCAGCCGCTTCTCGGCCTCCGTAAGGCTGAGCCGGCGGCCCACCCACAGCTCGCCCTGGCCGTCCAGCCAGAACTCGCCGTTCTCCCGGTTGGAGCGCGGCAGCAGGTACAGCGTCGCGGTGTGGCCGCCGCCCGCCTCGGGCTCCAGCACCAGCACACCGTCCTCGGTCTGGTCGCCGGTGAGGTACGCGTACTCGGTCGAGGCGCGGAAGCCGTAGTCCGTGTCGTTGGAGCGGGTGCGGAGATTGCCCGCGGGGATGACCAGGCGGTCGCCCGGGAAGCGCGCGGAGAGCGCGGCGCGGCGGCGGGCGGTGTGCGGAGCCTGTTCGACGGGCTCCAGGTCGTGCAGCTCGGTGTCCGCCCAACCGGACTGCATGTTCGCCGCAAGCTCATCGGAAACGCCTGGGTAGAGGCCGTTCTTCCGCTGCTTGATGGGCTCCTCGCCTTCCGGGTTCTCCGGGGCTTCGGGAGTGGGCTCCTCGGTCACGTCTTCCTCCTCGAACTGGACCCCACCCATCGTATGTGCGGGGGCGCGGCGGCAGGGAGGGCCCGAAGCGCGGGGGACCACGGCTCCAGCGGGTGCCGTGGTCCCCCGCGAGCCTCAGTCGAACTCGAGCCTCAGTCGAAGTGGGCCACGAGCAGGACGAGGTCATCGGTGCCGTCCTCCGAGGGCCGCCCCACGGGGGCCGCCGGGCCGTCGGGGAGAACCGTACGGAGCACATGGTCGGCGAAGGCGTCCGGATCGCCCCGGACGCCCTTGGGAGCGCTCGCCGCGGCCGTGTGCAGCCGGGTGAAGGCCCGGTCCATCGGCTCACCGGTGCGGTGCAGCAGCCCGTCGCTGTAGAAGAGGAGGGTCTCTCCGGACGACGGTTCGATCTCGACGCTGGGCGCCTCCCAGCACGAGAGCATCCCCAGCGGCGCGGACAGGGTGGTCTCCACGAACTCGGTGCGCCGCTCCCCGGTGAGCAGGGGCGGGCAGTGCCCGGCCCCGGCCAGCACCACCTTGCGCGTCCCGGGCTCGCAGTAGGCGAAGAGGGCGGTCGCGGAGCGGGCGGGCTCGGTGAGCCGCAGCAGCAGCTCCAGATCGGACAGGACGGCGACCGGATCCTCGCCCTCCATCACCGCGTACGCCCGCAGCGAGGCCCGCAGCCGCCCCATCGCGACCACGGCACTCGGCCCGGAACCGGTGACTCCGCCCACCGAGAGCCCGAGCGCCCCGTCCGGCAGCGGCAGCGCGTCGTACCAGTCCCCGCCGCCGTGCGGACCGGGGTGGTGGCGAACGGCCAGACGCACCCCGGGGACCCGGGGCAGCCGGGTGGGCAGCAGCTCCTCCTGGACGGTCGCGACGGCGGCGCGGGCGCGGGAGAGCTCGATCAGCCGGGCGATGTGCGCGGCGGCGTACTGGCAGTACAGGCCCACGAGATGGCGCTGGCGCTCCCCGGGCTCCGCGGGCTCGTCGTAGAGCCAGGCGGCTCCGCCGAGCCGCCCGGAGGGGCCGCCGGCGCCCATGGCGGCGGCGATACCGGGCGGGGCCGCGGCGGCGGGTACGGCCTCGTGCCCATGGCCGGTGCCGTGGGCGCTCGCCGTGCCGTGGGCTCCGGGGGCCGGGCGGTCGTCCGCGCCCGCCGGGGATCCGGCGCCGGACCCGTCCGTGTCGGGGGCGGGCGAGGGGATGGCGGTGAGGCCGGGCGCGGTACAGGAGGTGGTCCGGAACGGGTCCAGCGGCACCGCGTAGCTCGCGGCGAAGCCGAGCCGTGCGGCCACCTCGCGGTGGCGCGGGTCGAGGTCGGCCTCCCCGGCGATATCGGGGTGGGTCACGTCGGCACGCCGCTCACCACCCGGCTCGGGCAGCCCGTCGAGGAGATGACCGGCGGAGGCGGAGCCGCGCGGGATGGTCTCGATCTGGCCGAGATCGGCGTGGCCGAGGCCGAGCCCCACGGTGGTCACCGGGCCGAATCCATCGGCCGGTTCGAGCGCCACCAGCCCGCGCCGGGCGCCGACCAGGGCCGCGCCCGCGCGCAGCAGTTCACGCAGCGCCTCGTCGAGCGTCCCGGTCCTGACCAGCCGCTCGGTGAGCTCATGAAGGGTGGTGAGATCCGAGACCCAGCTCGCGAGCCGGTCCTGGACAGCGGAGTTGGCATCGGTCAGGGGCGGGGGAACGGGGCCCGGGACGGGGTCCGCAGTTTGCGTGGGCGAGGGGAGGGAAGGATCGATTCCAGCCACTTTCGGCGCGTGGGGCGAGTTCATGGCCCGCTGCCTTCACCCGCCGGGTCCGGCTCGCTCAATAGCATCGCAAACCCCCTGTCGTGCTGCGCCGCTACTGTGCCGCTACTGTCTCCAGATGTACACGGAGCGGAGATGCGATGTCCAGCATCGTCCCGGTGGTCTTGTTGGTGTCTGGGGGGAATTGAACTTGGCTGAAAAAAAGTCGTTAGGCTGTCCCTTCGAGGTCGACTGACGTCAGTTCGACAGCGCGTCGTCTCCACCGCGGCGGGTACACATTCGGAGAAGGGGCAGGGGCAGTTCGGATCGCCCCGGAACCCCGCGGCCGGTCCAGGCGTCATAGACCACAACGGCCGCGCCCATCCCCGAGTGGCGAGGAACGCACCAACCGGACGGCAAGCGCCATGCGCGCGCCACCCCTCGCCACGTTCCACGCTCGGCCCGCGGCATGATGCGCTGCCTTGTACGCGCAGTGACTTGTGATCCACCTGCTGTGACGGGTCGAACGATGCCGTACAGCGCCACGTAGTGCCTAGTGAAGTGCCATCTGAAGTGCGATGTAGTGCGACGGACAGCCCTCGGCGTTAACGGAAAGGAACGAGCGCTCATGCGCGAGATCCTCGGAAGGCGACGCAAGTTCTCGCTGCGGCGCGGCGCGCGATCGCCGCTGCTGCGTGCGGCGCTCACCTGCGCCACCGAGTGGCAGTGGCCCGTGGTCCCGGGCGTCGGACTTAGGTCCGGCGTCGGACGACCCCGGGTATGCGGCTGCCCCGACCCGGAATGTGCGGTTCCGGGTGGTCATCCGTTCGACCCTGTTCTCCTTGCCGCCACCACCGACCCGCGCATGGTGCGCTGGTGGTGGGGCAACCGGCCCACCGCGCCCCTGCTGCTGGCCACCGGCGGCCTCGCGCCCTGCGCGGTGAGCCTGCCCGCGGTCGCCGCGGCGCGGGCGCTGGCGGTCTTCGACCGGGCGGGGGTGCGGCTCGGTCCGGTGATCGCCACGCCCACCCGCTGGTCGCTGCTGGTGGAGCCGTATTCCCTCGAAGACCTCGGCGAGCTGCTGAACCAGCAGGACTGGGTGCCCAGCTCGCTGCGGTTCCACGGCGAGGGCGGCTATGTGGTGCTGCCGCCGTCGCAGACGGGCCTCGGGCGGGTGCGCTGGGAGCGGCCGCCGCTGCGCCGCTCCGGGCGGCCCTGGCTGCCTCAGGTGGCCACGGTGGTGAACGCCTTGGTCGAGGCGAGCACCAGCGCGCCCGACGGAGGCAGCCGGCTCGCCTATTGAGGGCGGGCCCCGGGTGCGGGGGTTCGGGGGCCGCTGAGCGCGAGGCTCAGGGGCAGGGGTGTGTGGGGCTCGGAGGCCGGGGATGCGTTTGCCCGGGCTCCGAGCCCGTTCTTTTCCGGCGGTGGTACAGCGCTCTCAGGGCACCATGCCGAAATTCAGGGCGCTGGGGTTCCGGGCTCCGAGGTCAGGGCTCCGCGCTTTGGTTTTCGGGCCCAGGCGCTGGGCTCGGGCTTCGGGCTCAGGCTCCGAACTCACGCTTCGGACTCGGACTCGGACTCGGACTCAGAGTCGGACTCCGGGCTCCGGGAGCAACTCCCGCGGCGCCGAAGGCAATTGGTCCGTACCTTCTCCCGGCCGCCCGTGCCGCCCCGCCCGTCTCTCGCGCCGGCGTCCGGACGCGGACATGGAAGCGCCCGGTCGCTGGCGACGGGGGATGCACCAGCGACCGGGCTTTTAGAACCGTAACAAGAGATCGGCCGATAGCAAATTCGATCGCGGATTTCCGGACGCCTATTTGCAGGGCGTAACGGTGAGTTGTGAGCAGCGTCACGTCCCCCGGTGGCGCCCTCCGGCCGTCCGGCGACCGTCAGCTCAGCGTCACCTGACGGTTGGTGAGACCGCCCCGGGCGCGCCGCTGCTCGGGCGTCAGCGGGGCGTCGGAGGCGAGCGCCTCCGCGAGCCGCTCGGCGAGGTCCACGGCCGGCTTCTCGGTGTCCTCGGCGCTCATCCCGCGGGGCAGATCCCACACCGGCACCGTGAGCCCATGGGCCCGGAACGAGCCCACCAGTCGGGTGTTGTCGCCGAGGGAGGAGGCACCCGCGGCGTGCAGCCGCGCGAGCGCGTCGAGCAGCTTCTCCTCGGGGTGGGACATCACCCAGCGCAGGTGGTTCTTCTCCGGCGTCTCGCACCAGTAGGCCGCCTCCACGCCGGTGAGCCGGGCGGTGGGGATCGCGGCCGCGTTGGCCCGTTCCAGGGACGCGGCGACCTCTCCGGTCGCGTTCGCGGCGTCGTCGACCCAGAACTCGAACCCCTCGTGCAGGGTCGGCGAGAAAGTGCCCTTCGGGTCGAGCAGATCCTGCAGCCGTGGACCGTCGCCCGGCGCCCGCTCGGCGGCCACCGGAGTACCCGGATCGGCGGTCAGTGCCCGGCGCAGGGTGTCGGCCAGGTCGCGGCTGATGTCCCCGGAGGGTGTGTCGTTCTGCAGGCCGAGCAGCACGGCGCCGCTGTCACGGCGCAGCGCGGGCCACGCCATGGGCAGCACGGTCGCCAGGGTGACCGACGGAACCCCCTCGGGCAGCCCGTCGGCGAGGGCCAGCTCGACGGTCGCGGCGGGCACCAGCTCGCGCAGGGCAACCCAGTCGCATTCGTTGGGGAGCCCCTCGAAGGGGCGCTGCACCAGCTCGGTGGCGGCGTGTGCGGCTTCCCTGCCGTGACAGGCCTTGTAGCGACGGCCCGAACCGCACGGGCAAGGCTCCCGCGCGCCCACCACAGGGATCTCGCCGTTCGCGACCTGTGGGCCTGTGGCCTTCGTCTGGGGGCGGCGCTTCTTGGCCATGGTGAGGCTGTCTCCCGATCTGCGGCTCAGGGCTTGCTCGTACGCCCGTGACGGTCTGCGTACGGCCGTGGCAGTGCTCTCTTACGGCGCGTACGACTAGTACGGGCGCGAGCCTAGCCCTTTGGCCGAACCGCGTCGGCTCCATGAGCCGCGTCGGCTACGCGAGCTCGTCCAGATCGGCGAAGTCCAGCTCGCGATCGAAATCGGGGTCGATGTTCGCCTCGACGTTCGGGCCCAGGTTCGCGTCGAGGTCAGCCTCGAGGTTCGCCCCGAGACTCGGCCCCAGGTTCGCGTCGAGATTGGCGCCGAGCCGCGCGTCGAGATTCGCGTCGAGGCTCGGACGCAGCCCGGAAGCCAGCTCCGTACCCAGGTCGGGGGAGAGATCCGAGGGAAGCACGACACGACGGGCGAAATCGTCGTCAGGCGGAAGAACGGCCCATACGGTGACCTCGCCGACTCCATCCCGCACGCCCCATTCCTCGGCCAGGGACATGATGATGTTCAGCCCACGACCGCCGCGTGCGGTCACCGAGGGATTGGCCGGAAGTGGCCTTGTGGGCCCTCCGCCATCCGTCACCTCGACCGTCAGCCGGTCGTGCTCGTCGACGCTCCATGCAGCCCGGACCGTGCCGCCACCATGGCCGGAACGCCATGGGCGGCCATGCCGCCATGCATTGCTGAGCAGTTCTGAAAGGATCAATACAGCGTCGTCTATGACCGAATCCGATACCCCAGTCCTGCCCAAATCGACACGCATCCGCTGTCTTGCCGCGCGGACACCCGCAGGACCATGGGGTACGGCCATGGTCGACGACGTCGGCACCTGCCGTGCCACCACCAACGCCACCCCCGAGACCTCCTTCGCCCCACGCCACGGGATGAATGCCCCGCGGTGCTGGAGCGGAAACCGGCCAAGTGGCATCGCGTGACGCACTCGTCACGATTGAATACGTACCGAACGCGCCGGTGCACGCCTTGTAATGCCCATTATGAGCGTCCGAGTTGGGACAGTACCTGTTTGGGGCGATTGGTGATCAGTGCGTCGACGCCGAGGCGGACGCACAGGTCGACGTCCTCCGGTTCGTCGACGGTCCACACGTGCACTCGGTGCCCCTCACGCTGCAGTCGCGCCACATAGCCGGGATGGTTCCGCACGATCCGGATGCTCGGCCCCGCGATCCGCACCCCGGCCGGCAGCTGCCCGTCCCGGTGGCGCGGCAGTATGAACTGCATCAGATAGACGGTCGGGATGGCGGGGGCCCCGCTGCGGATCCGGTGCAGTGAGCGAGCTGAGAAGCTCATCACACGGACGGGTGAACGTTCGCCGGGCGGCGGCGCGTCCAGGCCGTAACGGCGCAGCAGCGTGAGCAACCGCTCCTCCACCTGGCCCGCCCACCGGGTGGGGTGCTTGGTTTCGATCGCCAGTTCGATGCGACGTCCCGCGTCGGCGATGAGCGCCAGGAGCCGCTCCAGGGTGAGGACGGAAGTGCTGTCCCGGCTGTCGCGGTCCGGCTCCTCCTTGTCGGTGGCCCGGCCCTTCCAGGAGCCGAAGTCCAGGGCCGCCAGATCGGACAGCTCCAGCGCCGAGACCGCGCCCCGGCCGTTGGAGGTGCGGTTGACGCGGCGGTCGTGGACGCAGACGAGATGGCCGTCGGCGGTCAGCCGGACATCGCATTCCAGGGCGTCGGCGCCCTCCTCGATTGCCTTACGGTAGGCGGCCAGGGTGTGCTCCGGGGCATCCTCGGAGGCCCCGCGGTGGGCGACGACGGAGACGGTGGGCGGCCCGGGGTGGCTGTCCCGGGCAGGGCGCGCATAGGTCACCGCGTTATGGTGCCACCGCCCGGTGATAGCCGGTGGACGTGGCCCCTCCGTACGTTCGCACGGAATGGCGGTGGGTCGAATTGTCCGGGATAAAGGGTGGTAGTCCGCAGGACCGCCGCTCCTTACGGCCGTCTGACGCGCTGTGGGAAAAGCTGATGACGGTAAGACGTACACGTGGGCCGTCGAGGAAATCTGTCGTGCACCTGAGGAGATTGCTGTGAGCACCGAGAACGAGGGCTCTGCCGTTCCGCCCGCGCCCGGGCCGCATCCGGCCCCTCCGGCGCCGCACCCGAACCCGGCCGTGCCACCCGCGCCGGACTATGAGCCCACCGCGGGGCGGCCGACCGCACCCGACGCGCCAATAGGCCCGTCCGACGCGGCAGGGCCGCCGGGAGCGCCCGGTGCCTCGGGCTCCGGCGACTCGGGTCCCGGCGCCTCGGGTCCCGGCGCGGACGCCGGCCAGTCCAGCACGTGGTGGTCGGCCGACGGCGGTCAGCAGCCCGGCGGCCCGGGCGAAGGACAGGGTGGGCAGGGCGGCCCGGGCGGACCGTGGGGGACCGCTCCCGTGCCGCCCTCCGGCCCCTCCGAGCGCAAGCCCCGCGGGCTGGTCGCCGCCATGCTGGCCGCCGTACTGGTCGCGGGCGCCATCGGCGGCGGCATCGGCTTCTGGGCCGCCGACCGGGAGAGCGACGGCGGCGACACCACCACTGTCTCCGCCTACGGCAACCCCAAGACGGAGAGCCGCGCGCCCGGCTCGGTGTCGAGCATCGCCAACAAGACCCTGCCCAGCGTCGTCACCATCGAGGCCCAGGGCAACAACGGTGAGAGCGGCACCGGCACCGGCTTCGTCTACGACAAGCAGGGCCACATCCTTACCAACAACCACGTCGTCGCCTCGGCCGCCGACAACGGCAAGCTGACCGCCACCTTCTCCAACGGCAAGCGGTACACCGCCGAGGTCGTCGGCCGTGCCCAGGGCTACGACGTCGCCGTGGTCAAGCTCAAGAACGCCGCGGGCGCCAAGCTCGACCCGCTCCCGCTCGGCAACTCCGACCGGGTCGCCGTGGGCGACGCCACCGTCGCCATCGGCGCCCCCTTCGGCCTCTCCGGCACCGTCACCACCGGCATCGTGAGCGCCAAGAAGCGCCCGGTCGCCTCCAGCGACGGAGGCGGCGGCAACGCCTCGTACATGAGCGCCCTGCAGACCGACGCCTCCATCAACCCGGGCAACTCCGGCGGCCCGCTGCTCAACGCGGACGGCGGCGTCATCGGCATCAACTCCGCCATCCAGTCCGCCGGCAACGGCAGCGGCCTCGGCGAGTCCCAGCAGTCCGGCAGCATCGGCCTCGGCTTCGCGATCCCGATCAACCAGGCCAAGAACGTCGCCGAGCAGCTGATCAAGACCGGCCAGCCCATCTACCCGGTGATCGAGGCCACGGTCAGCACAAAGGACTCCGCCAACGGCGCCACCATCGCCTCCAACGGCAGTGGCGGCAGCCCCGCCGTCGTCCCCGGCGGTCCGGCCGACAAGGCGGGCCTCAAGTCCGGCGATGTGATCACCAAGCTGGACGACATGGCCATCGACAGCGGCCCGACCCTCATCAGCGAGATCTGGACCCACCAGCCGGGCGACAAGGTCACTCTCACCTACAAGCGCGGCGGCAAGGTGTCGAAGGCGGACGTCACCTTGGGGAAGCGCAAGGGTGACAGCTGACACGCTAGGCTGATCCCCGCGCCACCGCGAGTGGCGCGGGGAGGCTTGCCCGAGCGGCCTAAGGGAACGGTCTTGAAAACCGTCGTGGCAGCGATGTCACCGAGGGTTCAAATCCCTCAGCCTCCGCAGTGTTACGGCCCCTGACCAGGCAAGACGGTCGGGGGCCGTCGTCATGCGCGCTACCCGCCGGGCACCGCCGTTCCCCATGATTCCCCGACCGATCGGGCACGGAAGGGGCACGGCTGGACACCGGCTGAGAGGACCCTCACCGACTACCGATTGATCGGAATCTCGTACACGATCTCGCAGTGAGCGGCGGGTACGACGATGTCCGCCGTCTCCACGGGCCGCCCCTGGTCGCTGTAGTACGTCCGCCGGATGTGCGTGACGAGCGCGGCCTTCTGGATGCCGAGAAGCGACGCCTCCTCGGCGGTCGCCTGCCTGGGCTCCGGCTGCTCCACGGCGTGGCTGACGGTGACTCCGATAGCGGCCATGCGGTTCACAACGCCCGCCCCGGCGTGCGGCCCTCCCTCGGGGAGGACGACGAGCGTGCCTGCGGTGAGGTCGTACGGCTCCCAACTCGTCGACAGCTGCACCGGCCTGCTGTCGGCCAGGAACTCGTACGACGTCCGGACGCACAACTCGCCCTCGGCGATGCCGAGCCGCGCTGCGATGTCCGCCGGGGCCGGCACCTTGGCGTCGGTCCGGCTCTCCCAGTCGCCGTGCTTGCCGACTGCCCTCATGTCCGCACGGAACGGCGACCCTTCAGGCTGCTCGCGCGCCGACGACCGGACGACCCGCACCCGTTGCCGGGGCTCGGCGACGTAGGTGCCCGATCCGGCTCGGCCCTCCAGCACGCCCTGGGAGATCAGCAACTCCTGCGCCCGGCGGACCACGTTCTCGCCCACCCCGCACTCCTGGCCGATCTGGGCGCGGGACGGCAGGCGGTTCCCCGGCTCCCATACGTGCTCCGCGATCCGCCGCCGGAGCTCGTCGGCGATGCGGAGATAGGGCGGCTGCTCAGGCATATGGAAAATCTAGTCCACTAGCTCTAATCTAGTTAACTAGCTTCACTGAAAGTGATCGCCAGTTGACGGAGGCTGCCTGTGCCCGTTCCGGGAGTTAGCGCGGCGGCCATCGCCGCCCGGCTGTCCGCCGTCGGGCTCCCCACGCGCGTGGAGGAGCACGCCCGATTCACATCGGTCGAAGCGGAGGTGCCGGAATCACTCTCCGCCGAGTCATGGAAGGAGGTCCTGGCGGCGCTGGCCGAGGCCGATCGGTTCGGGCTCCTCGTCACCTGCCAGAACGGCCGCACTCTCCGGGCGGTCGTAGAAAAACCGGTCCCCACGACGGGCGATGTCAGGGGACCGGGCCATCAGCGATAGGAGCTGATTCAACGTGCTCAACCGTATCCGCCGCGCCGCCTCCCTCGCCAGGGCGCGGCACTTCTCCAAGGGCAGGCACCGCCGCCCCCTAACGCCGCCCCCGCCGGTCGCTCCGGTCTCCTCTGCGCGTCCTGACGAACCGACGCTCAGCATGGGCCGGGCCACCGACTGGGCGAGGCACCGCTACTCGCTCACGGCCGAGGAGACCGCGCTTGTCCGCCCGTACGTGCTGGCTTGGGAGAGGCGCGCACGACAGCACCCGACGGTTGTCGTCACGCCCCACCTGCCGACCGAGGCATGGTCAGCCCTCCTGGAGGCCCGCTGATGCCCTCTCAACGGCAGCCCGACAGCCCGGACGCTTCGGTTGCCCCCTATCAATCAACCGCCTGCCGGATCGGCACACACCACGCTTGCGCGGAGTCCTCCCCAGCTTTGGCACCGGTCGACGTGCCGTTGATCTACGAGGCGTGCGACTGTCCGTGTCACTTGGTGCCCGGCCAAGCCCGGCCAGCAGAGGCGAAACAATGAGCGATGACGCGTCGGCATCCAATATCAAGATCCACCGAGAGGCAGTCGCAGGAATGACGGCACAAAGCAAACTGAGGCTTCTCCCGTGGACGGGGCCTGAGGGCAAACCGTGCTATCTGGACACCGACGACCGGGAAGGCTTCATGTCCCGCATGGCGGACCACGTCGAGGCGGAGCAACTCGGGATGGCGTCCGAACTGCTGGGGCAGGCGCTTCCAGTACTCGACGACGAGAACGCAGACCTGGAGAAACTGAGGCTCGTTGCCGCGCAGTTGGTAGGCGCACTGCGGGACGTGCTGCGTGTGGCGACCAGCCGTGGAAGCCGTCTAGTAACGCCCGATTAGTGCTGCGGGGAACGACTGGTCGCTTCCGTGGGCGCCTCTGCTTAGAACTCGTGTGCCGTGCAGCAGGGGGGGCTCGGATGCGTTTCGAGACCTCCCTGCTCTCCGCGGGCGAAACGCGCATATGGTCACCTTTTCGCCCTCGCTGGCTCCCGGCTGCTCAGCGTTACGGTGAGACTGATGGGATCTGAGGACATCAGCTTGGGAATCCGGAGCCCTTCACTGGCCGTACCTCTTGTAAGGACACTCCGGCATAGCGGCCGCTGGTTAGGCTCTCACGCCTGCCATGGCTCCACGTGGTGACACCTCTTCCGCTGGGTATAGCCGCCAGGAACGTCCACGCTTACAGAATTCCAGAAGGGTTCGGACTCCCGGAAGTGCCCGCCGGCCGTGTGCCACTGGTATCCGGGATGACCGCGGTGTAGAGATCGCAGAGCGGCTGAGGCTAGGCCGCAGCGCGTGTAGCCCTCATAGGAGTGAGGCGACTCCACCCAGCCGATCTGGCATGGATCACAGACCACGTACTCAACCTCAAAGGCCAGATCAGAGCCGAAGTATGCTGCTCGGATGCGCCAACCTGTCCGCTCATAGGCCCCGGCGGGCCGATCGACCCAAGGTCTTGGCGGTATGGCAGTCCTGTCAAAGTGGTACAACTCGGGATTTATCCATCGGTGAAGCCGGTCGCGCCAAGTCGGCTTGCTGGGCCACTCCCGCACCCAGTGCACGTGGTCGGCAAATTGTGCTAAGGCACGGATCGCTACTGCCTTCTCTGTCATGCGGTTCTTCTTCCAGCTCGCCATCGGTCTCTCAGCCCGCGCAGCACGGTCCTGCACGGGACAGGAGTGTCCACAGGCCACGATTCCCTAAAGTCGCGTGGCGTAAAGACCCTGTGTGAGATGATGCCGACATGTCGAGTATGGGGACAGCCGTCATAGCGGCCGTACTGACAGCGATGGCGACAACAGTAGTGTTGGAGTTGACGGTGAAACCGTGGCTCGAAGCGCGCAATGCCAGGATAAGAGATCGATTCCAGGCTCGATACCGACTGGCTCAGCATACGAATGTGATCTTGGCGGCTTGCGAGCGATTAGAAGCGAGCAAGACGATCTCAGATGCTGCGATTGTTACCGAGCGGAAGGAAGTCAACGGAACGCTCGTGGAGAGTACGCACTACGGGGGCGCCGTACATAAGCTGAGCGCAGAAGAGAAGCGCTGGCTTATTCAAATTGACGAAGCAACACAGGCAATTGTTGATACATACGAGTCAGGAGGGTTATCTCTTACGTGGCGGGTTTTTCGTAATCTATTGGCGGAATATGCGCTAGCGGTCCGATGGGTTGTCATATCGGAGCTATCCACTGACGTCAAAGTTCGTTACTTGCGAAGCCTGGCCGAACCCGCTCATACATTGTTTTTCTCGAATCTTCCTGTCTGGTTTCGTAGCGGTGCGGGCTCAAAACGTGTCGAAGTTGTGCGGACTGATCTCAGGTTGGCGATTGATGCCGTCAAGCGAAATGAAGTCCTATCCTATGAATTGCCGTCAATCATGGACCTGATGCACGCGGGTCAAGCCCGTCGGGGTCGGAGTGAGTGACTTCCAATGTTGATTTCTAATCGGAATAAACGCCTGTAGACGTCAAGCGCACGTTGGGCATCCAGGTCTGGTGCGCGATGGCCCAGCGCGACCTGCATGCGCGGCACTTCAGCAGTGAGGAAGCATCATCTACACCAGTAGGCTGCTGGTCGGCTTCATCCCCCGGGGGAGAATAGAACAATGCTGCTCGCCTTAACTTCGACGCGGTTCGCCATGACGCAGGACTTCGCTGCGATCAGCTCAGCCACACTGGCAGCTCTCTTGATCCTGGCATTCACGGAGCTCCAATCCGGGCTTACCGTAAGCCGACAGCTCAAAGACTCCCTTTACGCCGAGTACGTGAATGAAATCCGTTCGAGCTTGGATGAGTACTACAGCGAGACCCCGATCCCTGAACCAGAGAAGATGAGAGTTGAGCGGGAACTCAAGCATTTCCGGGAAAGGATGGTGAGGGGGGCGAGAGTGGAGCTCGCGTGGAAGTTCTGGTACGGCATCGCGATGGCCTACCTCGCACTTGGGCTTTGGCAGGCGATTCAGTGGTCAGCGCTCGCTAAGCAATCGCGTGGCTATGATACGGCATTCACTATTGTTTTATCTATCGCCTCTGGCGGGCTTCAGCTTGGTATGGGTTTTTTGGTGCGTCAACTAGCGATATGGCGACGACGTGCGATTGATTTTAAGGTGAGATTGTCCAAGGATCTTGGTATCCCGGACGCAGACCATGCCCAGATTCTTTACGATGGATGGCAGCGTGCAAAGAAGGTCCACACACGGGATATTATGCGTCTTCGCTAAATGGACAATCACGGCTCCCATCTCCTTATGCTGATGTCGAGCGAATAGGGTGTGTATTCGTAGCAGAACTTGGCGTGAGTCTCGACGTAGGCGGTGCGGAGGGTCGTAAAGGTGGGATCTCTGGAGAGATTAAACAGAATTCTGGTTGACCAAATGAACATCACTGGGAATACCAGAAATGAGCCTTTGCGTGAACTAGCCAGCGGGCCGTTACGGTGCACCATTCATGCGAATCGACGCGGTTAGGCGTTCGAATGGCCATGTCGCAGTTACCGAGCGGGCGGCGGAGCGGCTTTGGGCTGGAGCTGCTTTGGGGCGAGAGATCATGGCCCCGTAAGCTTCCGGCGCGTCGGGCAGTCTGTGGACCTGCCCGCTAAAGCACGACGTTGGGGCCATGATCTTAGAGGCTCGCCCCAAAGTGGCTGCCTAAAGCCGTGGAGCCGACCGCCCTAGCCACGACGTACCCCTTCTCTGACGTCAGGCGGCTGATTGCTCTGTGCGCGGCACGGGCGGCGGCCGGGCTGGAGCGGGGCGGAGACAGGAGCGCAGGCCCGGCCGGGGGCCGGGCCGCGCGCGGGGAGCGGAGCGAGCCGCCTTGATCGAGTAGGGAAAGTTCTACCGCGCTCTGGTTGATCGTCTTGGTCTGTCGGTGCCTACTCACGTGAGTAGGCATGTGGATACCCTGTTTGTCACTACGTACGTAACGAACACCAGCGACGGCGGGAGCGTGCTCACGGGATGGGACCGAAGTCGGAGCGGGTCTACCGCACGATTCGCGAGTGGATCGCTACGGGCAAGTACTCGCCAGGTTCCAAGCTCCCGTCCGAGCGGACCCTGTCGGAGGACCTGGAGATCGGCCGTACGGCCCTGCGCCAGGTGCTGGCCAGGCTTGTTGCTGAGAGCGTCGTCGAGGTGCACGGCCGTAGCTCCTACCGGGTGCCGGACCGGTCAGTAACCACCGAAGCGCCGGCGGACCTCGAGCCCTGGCAGATTCATGGTGAGCGGACGCTGTATGACAACCGCTGGGTGAAGCTGAGCCTCGTCGATGTGGAACCGCCCGGCGTGAAGCGCTTTGAGCACCATGTCGTCAAGCTGCACCATGTGGCCATCGCCGCCGTGATCGATGACCAGGACCGGGTGCTCATGATGTGGCGGTACCGCTTCGTCCCTGATGCCTTCGGCTGGGAGCTGCCGGGCGGCATCGTCGATCCGGGGGAGGAGCCCCTTCAGACTGCCTTGCGTGAGGTCGAGGAAGAGACCGGTTGGCGGCCGGACGCCTTGCAGCATGTGGTCACGTACCAGCCCATGGTCGGCATGGTCGACTCGCCGCACGAGATCTTCGTCGGTCATGGGGCGAAGCTCATCGGTGAGCCGACCGATCTGGAAGAGGCCGGTCATATCGCCTGGGTGCCTCTGTCCGACATTCCCGGGCTAATGGCTCGTGGTGAGCTGATGGGGTCCGGCACCTTGGTCGCCCTCCTTCATGTGCTCGCTTCGCGGGGTACCGGCGCGTCCCCTACAGGCGCTGCGTGAGCTGCTCGATCCGGCGCCTGTGACGTACTGACCTGGTTCGACTTGCCACCAGTTGGGCTTGCCGCAGGTGCTTCTGCGCCTGGTCGTGCTCGCCGCGGGCCAGGTGGGCTTGGGCCAAGTCGCAGTGGAGCCCCGCCGAGGACCTGATGAACGTGGGGTCGGTCGTCTCCAGCGCGGCGTACAGGCTGTCCACTGCTTCGGAGTCGCCAATCAGGGCGAGGGCGTTCCCGCGCCACCTGGTGAGGTGGCCTTCGTTCAGGAAGATGCTCAGCATGTCCGGGTCGCGGGCGTCTTCTCCTGCGGGCAGGTGTCGCATCGCAAGCTCAAGAGCCTGTCGACACTCGTTCTGAAGCCCAGCTCGGGCGCAGATCTCCGCCTCGGCTGCGTACAGCCAAGCCCTGAGGCGCGGAGACATGCCCTTTCCGCCGAGCCGTTGCGCGTCTCGGACCAGATGCACCGCCATCTCAGGACGTCCGGCGTCGCAGAGCACGTATGCCTGTTCGGCGGTGGCGTGCGCGAGGTACATGGGCTCCTCGGCCTCCTGGGCGGCGCGCTTCCCCAGCTCGTAGTGACGCCAGGCTCGATCCGCGGCTCCGACGTCGAGGGCCTGCCAGGCCGCCAAGGTGGCTGCTCCGGCCAGAGCCAGAGCGACTGGGCGTCGGGTCTCTGGGAGTACCGCGAAGGTGAGGGCGTCTTCCAGCCGCGTCAGGTGGGCGGTCATCTGGTCGACCAGGCTGGCGGCGCCCATCTGCCGGTCAATGGTCCGGAGCAGTTCGGTCTGTTCCATGAACGTCTTGACCATCGTCAGGCTGACGTTCTCGGCCTCATCGATCCGGGCAATCAGCTCGTCGTACCCGTCGGCCGTGGCGAGTGCCAGCGGCGGCTGTGATCCGCCCGCCAGTTCATCGTCGGTGATCCCGAGCAGCGCGCGGAGGATCTTGGCGTAGTGGCTGGAGATCGTCCGTCGGCCGTTCTCCCACTCCGAGACGTACACTCGCAAACTCGCGGTTGAGGCGACGGTGAGCATGTGCTGGCGCGCATGGCGTTCGATCTCCCGCACAAGACGCTCTTGTGACCATGCCCGTGCTGTCCTCGCTGCTTTGAGTCCACTCATCGCGTACTGCCGCTCCGCGTTGGGGTGTTGAGCCGTAACAGCAGCATGCCTTACATCGGCCCAGGTCGGCAGGGGTTAACCGATCCGCTGTTAACCCCTGTTGGCTACCGGCTCGTTGCTCGACGCGCTTACCTGGAACTGTCGCAGTCAGGCGAGTTGAGATGCCGGGCCAGCGACGGCGCTTGACATCTGGTGCGCACCAGATGCAACCTTCTGGTGCGCACCAGAAGGAAGCGCGAACACTCCGCAGGTTTGCTGCGGCATTCAATCAACGTTCAGGAGCGGCGACCCACCGCCAAGCAAGTACGCCGCTCCCGCCCCTGAAGGGACCTCCATCATGCGTCAGATTCCCGTCGACACGTCCGCCGCGACCGTGATGGTCGCCAAGCCCGCCCAGCCGAAGGTCCGTGACCGCCGTACCGGTGAGATCGCCTTGGACGCGGACGGTATGAAGCTGATGACCGTGGACGTGATGTTCGCGGCCAACGACGACGTCGAGATCCTGTCCATCGCCGTCCCGGAGACCGGTATCTCCGGTGACCTGGCCATGGGCACCCCGGTCGCGCTCACGGGCCTGATCGCCCGGCCGTGGGAGAACGAGTTCAACGGTCAGAAGCGGCACGGGATCGCCTTCCGCGCTGTCGCGGTCACCTCGCTCGCTGCCTCGGGCGCGAAGGCGGCCTGACCATGACCTGGTTCATGGTCGCTGTGGTGGCGGTCGCTGTTGCCGCAGGTCTCCTGCGGTGGCGGCGCCCCGCCTGGTACTGGCTCTCTATCGGCGTCACCTTCGCCACCGTGCGGGTCCTGGTCCGCTACGCCTCCGTCATGGACGCCTGTGGGCTGACCGTTCCGCCCGCCCGCTGGCGCCTGGCTTTGGCTCGGATGACTGATCGGGAGGTGCCGGGCCCCCGCCCGCCGCGCATCCTTCGTCTGCGTCCGACCCGCACTGGCCTGGTACTACGGCTCAAGCTCAGGCCCGGACAGGACGCCTTCGACGTCGCCGCCACCACTGACCGACTCCGTCACTCCTTCGGTCTGTACGGGGTCACGTCCCGTGAGGTCCGCTCGGGTGTGGTGGAGGTGCGGATGACCGGCTACGACGTGCTCAAGCGGGTGCAGATGCCCGCCCGGCTCGATACCCGGCCGATGCGCATCCCGGTCGCCCTGCGCGAGGACGGCTCGGTGCACTACCGCGACTACCGCGCCGTCCCGCACGGGCTGACGCTCGGCGCCACGGAGTCTGGTAAGTCCGTCTACCAGCGCAACCTGGTCGCCGGGCTCGCCCCGCACCATGTCGCCCTGGTCGGTATCGACTGCAAGCAGGGCGTGGAGCTGTCCCCGCTGGCCCGCCGGTTCTCCGCGCTCGCCGACAACCCCGACGCCGCGCTCGAGCTGCTGGAGGCGCTGGTGACGCACATGGAGGAGGTGTACCAGCT
The DNA here is from genome assembly GCF_003595545.1 of Streptomyces sp. 11-1-2. Taxonomy (NCBI): domain Bacteria; kingdom Bacillati; phylum Actinomycetota; class Actinomycetes; order Kitasatosporales; family Streptomycetaceae; genus Streptomyces; species Streptomyces sp. 11-1-2. The sequence continues at coordinate 5,695,081 of NZ_CP022545.1, read as the reverse complement.
CATTCGGGCCGAGCAGAGGATCAGCGTCGCCGTGCCGGATGCGGAGATCGCCGCCGACGTCTGGGACTTGCCCGAGGACGTCCGGCCGGTACCGGTCGTGGTCCTAGTCGACGAGGTCGCCGAACTCGCCCTGTACGCCACCAAGGATGAGGAAAAGCGCCGGGACCGGATCATCACTGCCCTGGTCCGCCTCGCCCAGCTTGGCCGCGCGGCCGGCATCTACCTGGAGATCTGCGGGCAGCGCTTCGGCTCCGAACTCGGCAAGGGCATCACCATGCTCCGCGCCCAGCTCACCGGCCGTACCGCTCACCGCGTCAACGATGAAACGTCCGCCAACATGGCCTTCGGCGACATCGCACCCGATGCCGTGCTGGCAGCGATCCAGATCCCGGCCGAGACCCGCGGCCTGGCCATCGCGGGCGATTCGACCGGCGGCTGGCACCGCATCCGCGCCCCGCACACCTCGCTGCGCGAGGCCGTGAACATCTGCAACAAGCACGCCCACCGCACCCCTGACGTGCCCGCCTTGGCGGCCTTCCGCCCCGCCACCGCCGCGGTGCCCTCGGCCCGGGTCCGGCTGTCCAAGACAGCCCCCGCTTCCGCCTGACCTCACCCTCTCCTCCGGTCGGCGTGACCGTCTTCGTGCCAGGTCCCTACCCCTCCCATGCCTGACGACAGGAAGGAACCCCTGATGGCCCGCCCACGTGTCGACGCCGTCCTGGTCCAAGCCGTCATCGCCGGGGCGCTGTCCTTCGCCCACCTGCACGATCTGGCCGCCGCTGCCGGACAGGACGGCTGGAAAGCCTGGGCCTACCCGATCAGCGTCGACCTGCTCCTGGTCGCCGCCTGGCGACGACTGCGCACTGGTGGACTCACCCGGCTGGCCTGGTGCTGGTTCCTCATCGCCCTGGCCGCTTCCCTCGGCGCCAACGTCGCCACTGCCGGACTCCTCGACATGCGTCACGTCCCCGCCTGGCTGCGCATTCTCGTCGCCGCCTGGCCTGCCCTCGCCTTCATGGGCGGGACTCTCCTCGCCCACACGGAGTCGGAAGCGTCGGCAATCCCCGACCCGACACCCCAGCCCCCGGCCGTCGAGGACGACCAGAAAGCCGAACCCGTACTCGCGCCGGTGGCTGACGTCGAGGCACTCGCCGCGCCTTCCGCCGCTGAGCCTCAGCCCATCCCGGCCCCGTCCGCGGCTCCCGCCGTGCCCGTTCCGGCCGCGCTGGTCGACCACGCCCGCAAGGTCGCCGACGACCACCACGCCCGCACCGGAACCCCGATCGACACCGACACCCTCCGCGCCCGTCTCGGCGTCCCGCCCCAACTCGCCGACACCATCGCCGCCCAGCTCGCCTGACCAGGAAGGAGACCGACCGTCATGCCCGCCCGCGACCACTTCCACTCCGTGATGCGGATCGGTCCGGTGCAGATCGGCACCCACCGCGATCGGAACGGCCGCACCGTGCACGCCGCCGTGTGCACCGCCGACCGCTGCGGCTGGTCCGCCGACTACTCCAGCCGGTCCGCTGCCCAGCTCGCCGCCCGCACTCACCGCTGCCGCATCAACTGATCGGAGGTTCTGCCATGGACGTCCCGCTCTGGCTCGCCCTGATCGTCGTCGGCTGGCTCGGCGTCAAGCTCATCCGCCCGCCTTGGTGGCTCATCGCCGTACTCCTCCTCGGCGGCTACCTCCTCGCCGAGAGCGGCTTGGCCTCCGTCGCCGACACCACCGTCAAGTAACGCAGGAAGGAGAACCACCCATGTTCCGGCCCAAATACCCGACCATGCCCCAGCCGACCGGCCTGGTCACCCCGAGCCCGCAGGCGCCGACCGTGATTCAGCCGACCACCATCACCCCTGCCACTCCAGCCCCGCCGCCGATAGCCAGCGCCCCGGCATCTACCCGGCCGGTCGTGCAGCTCACCCCCGGCACCGCGATCGCCCTCGTCGGCGGCGGCACGGCCGTGGTCCTGGTCGTCGGCGCCGTGCTGGTCTCCATGCTCCTGGCCGTCGCCATCACAGGCGTTTCGGTCGCCGTCTGCGCCGTCGTCCTGCGCTCCCTGCTCGCCTCCAACACCAAGCGCCGCTGAACCGGCCCCCGGGCGGCTCCGATACCGCCAAGCATCCGCCGCCCGGGCGCCGCCCCTGCCCGATCCACTGAACCGGAAGGAAGTCCCAGCATGACGCAGCGCACCAGCCCGCTGCCCCGTAATTGCCCGAACTGCGACGGCTTCGCCTCCGCCGCCATCACCACCGGCGCCCGCGACCAGCTCGGCCACCTCCACACCATCACCGCCGACTGCCCGGCCTGCCACGGCACCGGCACCCGCACCACCCGCCGCAACCGGGAGGGCGCCCGTGTCTGACCTGCTCGACCCGACCACCCTCGGCGACCTGCTGAGGGTGGCTTCGGCCACCGACTACACCCGCTGGGAAGACCAGATACGCCGCACCGGCGGCTGCGCCGACCCCATCCACCTGCGCGGCTGGATGATCCAAAAGGACAAGACCACCGGCGCCACGCTGCACCACTACACCACCGCTGACGAACCGGGCGGACGGCTCCGCGTCGCCTGCGGCAACCGCCGCGCCTCCCGCTGCCCGGCCTGCGCCTGGACCTACGCGGGCGACACCTACCACCTCATCCGCGCTGGCCTGGCCGGGGACGACCGCCGAGACATCCGCGCCACTGTCCGCGACCACCCCCGCGTCTTCACCACTCTCACCGCTCCCTCTTTCGGCCCGGTCCACAACCGCCCGGACCATGGCGCCTGCCGCTGCGGCACTCACCACGCGCCAGACGCACAGGAACTGGGCACCGCCCTCGATCCGGCCACTTACGACTACGCGGGCGCCGTGCTGTTCAACAACCACGCGGGACAGCTCTGGCAGCGCTTCACCAACCGGCTCCGCCGCGAGATCGCCGCCCGTGCCGGCATCACCCAGCGAGAGCTGAAGGAGTGCGCCCGCCTCTCGTACGGCAAGGTCGCCGAGTTCCAGAAGCGCGGCGCCATCCACTTCCACGCCGTCATCCGCCTCGACGGCCCCGACGGACCCAACACCCCGCCACCGTCCTGGGCCACCGTGCAGCTCCTCACCGATGCCATTCATGCCGCCGCCACGCACTCCTACACCTCCGTCTCAGTCCCGGCCGCTGAGGACCAGCCCGCCCGTACCTTCCGCTGGGGCGCCCAGCTCGACGTACGGCCCGTGAAGGCGTTCGGGGACGGCTCGGACATCACGGAACAGGCCGTCGCCTCCTACGTCGCCAAGTACGCCACCAAAGCCGCCGAGACCACCGGCACCCTGGACCGCCGTATCGGCGAACTCTCCGAACTCGACCGCCATCACGTTCCCGACCACACCCGTCGCCTGATCGAAGCCTGCAAGCGCCTCGACCCGCTCTACCCCGACCGGCGCCTGTGGGCCTGGGCGCACATGCTCGGCTTCCGGGGCCACTTCTCCTCCAAGTCGCGCCGCTACTCCACCACCCTGGGCACTTTGCGCCAGGCACGCGCCGACTACCGGGCCGCCCAAGAGTCCGCGGCCCTTGGCCTGGACGACGCCGAGCCGGACACCGTCCTCGTCTTGGCCGACTGGCAGTACGCCGGGCACGGCCACACCCCGGGCGAATTCGCCCTGGCGGCCACCATCCACCGCGGCCTGCAACTCAACCGCGAGACAGCCCGTGACGCACTGGCGAACGAGGGGGAGTGGTGACCATGGACCGACTCCTCACCGTGTACGAGGTCGCGGAGCGGCTCGGTACGGGTGTCCGTTTCCCCCGCCGCCTCATCGAGGAACGCCGCATCACCTTCGTCAAGGTCGGTCGGCATGTCCGCATCCCTGAAAGCGCCGTCGAAGCGTTCGTGGGCGCCAACACCGTGGAACCGATCGCCCTGCGGCCTACGGGGCTCAGGAGGGCTGCCTGATGGCTGGCAAGCGCAAGTCCCGCCGGGACTTTGGACGCGTCCGCAAGCTGCCCTCCGGCCGGTTCCAGGCTCGGTATCCGGGACCTGACGGTGTCCTGCGTCCGGCGGATCGAACCTTTGCGACGTCGACGGACGCTGATCGCTGGCTGATACGGAAGCGCATCGAGATCGAAGAGGGGCGCTGGCTCGATCCTGTCGAGGGGCAGACGACCGTACGCGACTGGGCTGCGCGCTGGCTCGCTGCCGTCTCGCCGCAGCTCAAACACAAGACGCAAGCCTCGTACCGGTCGCTGATCAACTCGCTGATCAATCCGGCGCTCGGGGACCGCGAGCTGTCGACCCTCCGGCCGATCACGATCGCTGAGTGGGTCGGCGCGATGAAGACCAAGGGGCTCAGCGCTTCACGTATCCGGCAGGCGTACCGGGTCCTGTCACAGATCATGCGGGCGGCTGTCGACAACGACATGATCCCGCAGACCCCGTGCCGGGGCGTGAAGCTGCCTCGGATGCCGCAGACCGAGCCGCACATCCTCACGCCGCTCGAAGCCTCCCGGATCGTACGGAGTGCCGACAAGCCGCATGACTTGTTGATCGCGCTCCTCGCATACGCGGGACTGCGCGTCGGCGAGGCGTTCGCCCTCCGCCGCGTAGACATCGACGTGTCCGGCGGCTTCGTCCTGGTCGATGAGAACCTGGCGGAGGCCAACGGCGCCTTGGTCTTCGACACACCGAAGTCCCACCAGAAGCGGCTCCTGCGAGTCGGCCCGTCGCTCGCCAAGCGGCTCGGGCGACATCTGGAGACTCTGCCCGGTGGAGATGACGCGCTCCTGTTCACGACCCCGGGCGGCAAGCCGCTGCGCTACAACCAGTGGCGCAAGGCGTACTTCGACCCCGCGGTGACGGCGGCCGGGCTGACCGACGTGACGCCGCACGATCTGCGAGCCTCGCACGGCACGTGGGTTGCCGACCGGTACGGCGTCATGACCGCCGCGCACCGGCTCGGCCACTCGAATGCGAGCGTCACCACCCGGCACTACGCCCGACCGGTCGCCGGACGTGATGACCAGGTTGCCGCTGCCGCAGACGAGTGGTTGGACGAGACGTGAGGCTGCGGAAAACCGGCTGTCGGGCTGGTGGCATCGGGCTAGGCTGCTGCTGCCCCGGGTGCTGACCAATTTGGGGACATGGGCCGGTGATCTTGCTGTTCGCTCCTGCCGCTGGCAGGGCCGCCGCAGTGCGGGGGACCACCGGTTCCGACATGCGCACATGCGGTCAGAAGGGGCGTCTCTCATCAAGAGACGCCCCTTCTTAAGCATGTCGTCTCACCTTCAAAAGGGTTACCCCATTGGGGTGATCAGTGGCGAGACCTGAGCCACAGCGCGATCAGGCTGATAACGGTGGTCCCCGCACCGTAGGACGCTCCTCGGAGGGCTTGCAGCGCAGCAAGCTTGCGGTGCCGAGTGATCCAGCGAAGTGCACGTCGCGGCCATTCGGTGGCAGGGCTGTACGGGGCCGGTGTCGGCTGCCTATCATTCACGGGTCGTGATTTCTCCGTTCCTAGCGGATGAGTGAAGCACGCGTAGAGAGCCCCACTGGCCTGTGGTTTGGACGCCCGAGGCCGATGCCGGGGCTCTCTTTTGCGTTCGTCTTGCACTGCTTCAGTCCCGCTGGGGCCGAGCCAACTAGCTGCCCCTGGCAGGTGGTTCAGCAGCAACGCAAGGAGAAGTACACCGCGTTCGTGGGGCGGATACAATCCCTTCTGGAAAGTTTTTTTTGATTCCTCGGCACTAAGAGTGCTGGCGCCGATGTTAGATAGGCACTATCCGTTGGATGCCTTTGTTTTGATGGCAATGAGGCTCGTTTGCCTGTCGATGGCCGTACGGAACTCCGTACACTGCCTCAAGGTTTCTGACGGCTCCTCTATTGCCTGAACTTCTAGGGCGATGCGCTGTTCTCACCGATGTTTTGAAGGGTCCTTGCTGTCTGTGCAGGGCAATCGCTTCAGCCAGCGCTGCCTCAATCATCTGGCTGGGACCCTCCGTGCTGGCCTGGGGGTTTCCGCATGATGGCCGAACGGTGCCCCGCCCGTCGGGTCGCATGCACCGGCCTGCTCTCTGCAGTGATCCACGAAGAGATTGCGGCTTACCGCACCGACTAGGGTGCCTCGGCAAGCGGCGGACTCCTGGCTCAGCGGGCATGACCACGCCCCTGGGGCACGTAGCGGGCACGACGACGATGACGACGGCTCCGCTGGGGCGCTCGCACCCCTCTGACCTGCGGCAGAGCGATCGGGCCGCATGATCGCCGAGAGATCTTGAAAACCGTCGTGGCAGCGATGTCACCGAGGGTTCAAATCCCTCAGCCTCCGCGCAGGTCAGCGAACTAGCTGGCCAGAAGGGGTGCCCCTGCTTCAGGGGCACCCCTTCTGCGTGTCCGCCGTCTCGCCCCTGGTTTGCCGGGCTCCCACTGTTGACCAGGGCGTGTGGGCCAGGCGTGGGCCAGGATCTGGCGTGGTTCCCGGCGCTTTGACGAACCAACGCACCAGCCCGCCAATGCCGGTGAGCACAGCGGCAATCACGGCGCTGAGAACCTGCGAGCCCACGGCCCCCACGATGCTGCCCATGCCATTCGCCCCCTCGGCTCCCGCAGACCCTGACGTCGCTCCTGGTCGTCGTCCTTCAAGGCGGTCGGCTTGCGCGGGCCGCGCGCTGGCGGCCCGTGACGACTCGCCCGCTCCTGTCCGCCGCCCCGCTCAGCGGCCATCGGCACCGGGGGCCTGAGCAGAGACTCTCGACCGGACTACCTCTCGGCCTGCCAGGGCTTACGGATCAAGAGGCCCAGGGCCCGGCTGGCGGGTGAGGTGACTGGGCTATGAGTGGATCGTTCCGTCGGTGTTGGACGGGGTCTCGCGGGAGGCCGCGCCGACGCAGAATTCGTTGCCCTCTGGGTCAGCCATCAAGATGTGGTGTCCGTCGAACTCCTTCAGGGCGTTTCCGCCCGCCCTTATGAGCCGCTCGGACTCAGCTCTTATCCGCGCCCACCGCTCCTCAGGGCTGCCGTGCCCTGGCACCCGGATGTCGAGATGAAGCCGGTTCTTCGCTGTCTTCCGCTCGGGGACCTTGAGGATGGAGAGCCTGGGGCCGATGCCGTCGGGATCGCAGAGCCACGCGCCGTCGTCCGCGGAATCGTCTTCTGGGAGATCGAACTGCGCGAGCCACTCCTCGCGGGTTCTGAAGGGTGCGGGCGGCGGCTCGTCGACATACCCCAGGGCCGTTTTCCAGAACTCGGCGAGGAGCTTCGCGTCCGTGCAATCGAGGGTCAGATCGATTCTGGCTGCCATGTCGGGACCATACTGCGCGCCGCTGACAGTCGTGGCCGAGCCGACGGAGCGCCTGCTGTGTGGACCATTGGTGGGCCCGGGGCTCCCGGCGTTGGCCGTTCGAGGCACAGGGGGCGGCGGTAGTCCTGGCCGGGGGTGGGCGGTGTTAGATCTGGCCGAAAAGCTATGGGCCGGGCGTTGGTGCAGGTCGGGGCGGGTGGAATGGGCGAGTGGAGGTGGGTCGGGTGGCGAGGGTGGGGGATGCGGGCTTTTAGTTGTAGCTAAAGGTGGGATCCTGTCGCTGAGGGGTGTGAAGCCCAACGGTCGGCACCATGCGCTGGGAGAGTGATGAGTGTGCCGTGGAAAGGCAAGGGTTCGAAGGGGGAGGCCGCGGACTGCGCGGGGGCCCGGCTGGCGCGTCAGGCCACCGTGGAGGTCGCGGGGTTGCTGGGGAAGCGCGACATGAGCCGTGCTGACCTCGCCCGGCTCATGGATGTCAGCCCGGGACGGGTGAGCCAGATACTTTCCGGAGACGAGAATCTGACGCTGCGGAGTCTCGCTGCCGTGGCCGAGGCCCTGGATCTGGACATCAAGATCAGTTTTGTGGAGCCCAAGGAGGACGGGGCTCGTCGGACGCGTGGGCTGGGCGATGGGTCCGATGCCTTTGTCTACGCTCCTTGAGCGTGTCGGTGTGCGTCCCTGACGGGCGGTGTGGTGTGCGGCGGCGTGTCAGCAGGGCGCGTCGCGTCAGGGGTGCGGGGTGCCTGTCGTGGCCAGGGGGCGCGCCGCCAGGGCCTCGTCGCGGAGCCGCGTGAGCTCCCGGTCGCCGCTCCGCTTGCCGGTGCGGTAGCCGAACTCCAGCATGCGCGTGCAGGCGTCCATGGCCATCGCCAGGGCCTGGCGGCGGTCCTCCGTCTCCTCCCGGGTCGGGGTGTGCAGCTCCGGCGGGAACTCCTGGACCTCCCGCTGCCGGCACCTCGCCTCGACATCGGCCTCGACCTTGGTCGCGTCGTCCAGGAGTTGGTCCACCTCCTCGTACAAGGTGTTGATCGTCGTCCTGTCCTTGGTCGCGGCGGCGCAGCCGCGCAGGTGGCGGCGGGCCTCGAAGGCGAACATGCGCAGTTGGGCCACGTTCTCGAAGTCGCGGACCAGCCGGTGGCAGTGGATGTACATGTCGTGGACCAGCCGCCGCTCCAGCTCGCTCAGCAGCACCGCGATGCCCAGCGTGATCACGGCCACGAAGGGCGGTGTGGACTGCTGGTTCTGCTGCTGACGGACACGAGGCGCCAGGGCCCCGCCCGCGGCGGCAGCGGCCACGGCGGGGGGCACATCGGCGGCGTGCGGCAGCAGCAGGGCGATGGTGAGCAGGGCCGCCGCGCAGGTGCAGGCGATGATGCCGCAGCACAGCGCCGCGGACCTTACGGTTCCCAGCAGGCGGCCTTTGTCGGAGAAGCGGTGGACCAGCGAGATCCAGGTGACCAGTGCGCAGACGCCAATGGGTAACGCGAAGTCCGCGAACCACCCCTGTGCGTAGAGCTCGTGCAATGCTCCCCCTGCTCGCGCCTTGGTACCGGTGCGCCGGAGGCGGTCGGACGGTCACCGGTCGGCCGGTCAGCAGTCACCGGTCGCCGATCACCGGTCACGGGGAGAGCGGGAATCCGTTCACGGTCCGCCTCGGGGCGGAAGCACCGGCGAACGGGCCTGGTTCCTGCGCCGCCTGGTCACCGCGCGGTGCGGTCCCTGCGCCTTTCGGTTCCTGTACGGAGCGCCTCGTCGCGTGGTCACGATAGTGCTCCTCGTTCACGTAACGCACGGCTCACCGTCCGTATACCGCTGGATCGCGCCGCCTCTGGCGTCCTGCCGTACGGCTGCCGTCACTGCTCCGTTCATCCGGCCCGGGCGTATGCGTCAGGCCCACGCGTCCGGGGGCTGGAGGTGGCGGGCGGCGCTGCGGGCCGCGGAGGCGACGGTGGCGCGAGCCTCGCGGGGGGCCAGGCCGGTGTCGAGTGCCGCCTCGATCAGGGCGGGGGCCAACTCCGGCCCGTCGCCCGTCTCGTAGGCGCGGCAGGCGGCCCAGAACAGGCGGTCGTTGCGCTGGCCCTCCCGTGAGGCGCGGACGAACCGTACGAGCCCCTCCAGGGCGGCGGGATGCGGCCCGGGGGACGGCGGGCCGGGGCGGTACGAGCGGTGCGGGGCCGGGCGCGAGGGTGTGAGCAGGCGCAGCAGGGCGGCCGGGGCGGGCGCCGGCGCCCAGGTGGGGGAGCCCGGCGCGAGGCGGTAGCTGCCGTGCGAGCCGTACGAGCCGGGGCCGACCAGATAGCCGCCCAGCCCGCGGATGTCGATGCCGGGGGCCAGCCGTCCGGCGGAGTTGGGGACGGCGAGGCAGGGTGGGCCGCACAACCAGAGATGGCGACCGCCGCCCGGGGTGAGCACGGTGACCGTAGGGGGGATGGCGAAGGCATGCTCGCGGGCCAGCCGGGCGAGGGCGGCCGGACCGTCCGCGGCCAGACCCTCCGTGCTCTCCGTGCCGTCCTTACGGCTTGCACAGGGCTTCCTGGTCCTGGCCCGACCGTCCGTGGCGCCCGCTTCCCCGGGTCCACGGGGTCTTCCTGGTCTTCCGCCCTTGAGGTCGAGGTCGAGGCCGATGAGGTGGTACGGGGCGCGTCCGCAGGCGATGCCGTAGCCGGTGGCCCAGGGGGCGGCGGCGAACAGGGCGCGGATCGCCTCGGGGTCCGCCGACGCGTCATGGACTCCGTGGCCCAGCCGGCCGCATTCGCCGCGGCATGGCAGAGGCGCGGGGTCGTGGTGGTGAGGGGAGCGCACGGCGGGCAGCTTCGCGCGGGTCAGCGGGATCACGCGGAAGCCGTGGGCCGCGGCGGTCAGGGCGTGGGCAAGAACATGGGCGAGTGCGGGATTCGCCATGTGACCCATTTTCGGACAAGTGTTCGGTAATGGGAAGGGGGCCCGGCAGGTCGCCGAGGATGGCCGAAACTATGCGGAACCGGTTCCCTCGTAAGGCCCACCCTGCGGCGGGGCGGGGTGGCGCGCCCCGCACCGCCGCACCGCCGCACCCGGCGCATCGGCGCTGTGCGGGGAGCGGGGGTGTGTTGGGCGTTTAAAACAGTTTCATCATGCTTGCGTGGTAATTCCCGTGGCCCGTGTGCATCGTCCGGGAATCGGTGGGCAACTCTGCTTCCGCGACACTTCCCGAGCGTCGGAGGATCGGAGGAATCGAGATGGTGGGCACAAGGGCGGGCTCCGGGCGCACCTTCGCCGCACCGCCGTTGTCCGCGTCCAGGGCGGGGTGCGGCTCCTGGGATCTGCCCCGATCACACGGGGGCAGGTCGCCGCCATCGCGGGCGCCCGTAAGGGGACGCAGGGGTGGGGCAATGTCCGATCGATCTGAGTGAGCTGTGGTGATTCATTGAGCGAACGGGACGGGTGAGGTCGTGCGGTCGCGCGGTGGCGTATCGACGCCATCGCGCGATCGTGCGTGGTGGGCCTGGGGGTGGGTGGCGGGTGGCGGCGCGCTTCAGCGTTCTTGACGGCGTCCACTTATCTGACGGATAGTCAGATTGCTTTCTACGGCAGACATGCGGCAGGGGCAGCGATGACGCGCGATGAGCTGCACGACCTGGATGACCTGAATGAGCTCGATGAGCTGCACGGACGGCTGAGAGCGTACGAGGGGCGAACGGCCGCGAGCGGCGGCGCGGGCAGGGACCCGGTCAACGAGCCCATGATCAGGCATTGGTGCGAGGCGATGGGCGACACCAGCCCCGCCTATCCGGGTATCGCTCCGCCGACCATGCTGCAGGCGTGGACGATGGGCGGGCTGGCCGGGCACCCCGACGGTTCGGCCCGCTCCGAGGCGTACGACGAGCTGCTGGCGTTGCTCGACGACGCGGGCTGCACCTCGGTGGTCGCCACCGACTGCGAGCAGGAGTACATGCGGTCGCTGCGCCCCGGCGACGAGATCACCTTCGACGCGGTCATCGAGTCGGTGTCGCCGCGCAAGACCACCAAGCTGGGCACCGGATACTTCGTCACGACCCGGATGAACGTCCGTACCGGGGACGGGGAGCTGGCCGGCACCCACCGCTTCCGCATCCTCAAGTATGCGCCCGCGCGGTCGAAGACGGAGCCGAAGCGGGAGCCGGAGCCGAGACGGGAGCGGGAGCCGGAGCGGGCGGCCGACCGCCCCCGTCGCCCTCGCCCCGTCATCAACCGCGACAACGCGGGCTTCTGGGAGGGCGTCGCCCGGCATCGGCTGCTCATCCAGCGCTGCCTGGGCTGCGCCGTCCCGCGCTTCCCCTGGCTGCCGGGGTGTGGGGCGTGCGGTTCCCAGCGTTGGGAGGCGGTCGAGGCGTCCGGCGCGGGCACGGTGTTCAGCTATGTGGTCATGCACCATCCGCCCTTCCCCGCCTTCGACCCGCCCTACGCGGTCGGCCTGGTCGAGCTCGCGGAGGGGGTGCGGATGGTCAGCGGCATCACCGGGGTGCCGTACGACAAGGTGCGCATCGGCATGCCTGTCGAGCTGGAGTTCCTGCGCGTGGACGAGGAGCTGGAGCTGCCCGTGTTCCGGGGCGCCGAGGCATGAGGGACGGACGAGGTGAACCCTCCGGCGGGCGCGGCAGACCCGGCAGACCCGGCGGAGTTGGCGGACGGTACGGACGAGGAGGCGGCCCCATGACGGTGCGTACGGGCGATGAGCTGCCCCCGCTGCGTATCCCGATCACCCGGACCCTGATCGTCGCCGGCGCCCTCGCCTCCCGGGACTACCAGGATGTGCACCACGACGCCGAGGCGGCCAAGGAGAAGGGCTCCCCGGACATCTTTATGAACATCCTCACCACCAATGGGCTGGTCGGCCGGTACATCACCGATCACTTCGGGCCGCGGGCCCGCCTCCGTAAGGTCGCGATCCGGCTCGGGGCGCCCAACTACCCCGGCGACGAGATGGTGTTGACCGGCGAGGTCACCGCGGTCGCGGAGGGTACGGCGGAGGTCGCCGTCACCGGCAGGAACGGCATCGGCCACCACGTGACCGGCAAGGTCACGGTGCAGCTCCCCACCGACGCCCCGGGAACCGGTGACGCCCGTAAGGGGACCACCGACACCCCAGCGACCACCGACGCCCCCACCACCACCCTGGGCAGCCCCACCACCACCCCGGACACCCCCCGATGAGCGCCCGTAAGGCGGACACCCTGGGCGGTCGGGCCGCCGTCGTCGGAATCGGTGCCACCGAGTTCTCCAAGGACTCGGGCCGCAGCGAGCTGAAGCTGGCTGTCGAGGCCGTTCAGGCGGCCCTGGACGACGCGGGGCTCACCCCGGCCGATGTGGACGGGCTGGTCACCTTCACCATGGACACCAGCCCCGAGATCACCGTGGCGCAGGCGTGCGGCATCGGCGATCTCACCTTCTTCTCGCGCGTCCATTACGGCGGGGGCGCGGCCTGCGCCACCGTGCAGCAGGCCGCGCTCGCCGTCGCGACCGGCGTCGCCGAGGTCGTCGTCTGCTACCGCGCGTTCAACGAGCGCTCCGGGCGCCGCTTCGGCTCCGGCGTACAGCACCGCGAGCCGTCCGCCGAGGGCGCCGCGCTCGGCTGGTCGCTGCCCTTCGGGCTGCTGACCCCGGCCTCGTGGGTCGCCATGGCCGCCCAGCGCTATCTGTACGCCTATGGGCTGACGCCCGAGGTTTTCGGCCATGTGGCCGTCACCGACCGCCGCCACGCGGCCACCAACCCGGCCGCGTATTTCCATGGCAAGCCGATCACCCTCGCCGATCACGCCGCCTCGCGCTGGATCGTCGAGCCGCTGCGGCTGCTCGACTGCTGTCAGGAGACGGACGGCGGCCAGGCGCTCGTGGTCACCAGCGTGGAGCGGGCGCGCGACCTGCCGCGTCCGCCCGCCGTGATCACGGCAGCGGCGCAGGGCGCGGGCCGCGGCCAGGAGCAGATGACGAGCTTCTACCGCGACGACCTGGCGGGCCTTCCCGAGATGGGGGTGGTCGCCCGGCAGCTGTGGCGCGGCAGTGGGCTGACCCCGGCCGATATCGACGTGGCCATCCTCTACGACCACTTCACGCCGTTCGTACTGATGCAGCTGGAGGAGTTCGGCTTCTGCGGGCGCGGTGAGGCGGCCGGATTCGTCGCCGAGGACGCGATGCCGCTCAATACCCACGGCGGTCAGCTCGGTGAGGCGTATCTGCACGGGATGAACGGAATCGCCGAGGCCGTCCGGCAGATCCGCGGCACCTCCGTCAACCAGGTGCCGGGGGCCGCCCGCGCCCTGGTCACCGCGGGCACCGGGGTACCGACATCCGGGCTTCTCCTCGGCGCAGACGGCTGAACCGCGCGCGTGTCGGCGGTATCGGGCCGCCGAGGTCCACCTTCACTCCTCATATGACCCGAAGAAAGCAGAGCAGGCGGAGCAGGCCGAGCAGGCGGAGCAGCCCGAGCAGTTCGAGTAGCTGGCAGGCCACGGGGTGGACCGCCGGTCTGGCCGCGGCGCTGGCCACCGCGATCGCCGGTGCCACCCCCGCCGCCTCGGTGGAGGTCCTGCCCGACCCCCGCCCCCTGGGCGCCAAGGTCTTCCAGGGCTGGGCCTTCGACACCTGCCACGCGCCGTCCCTCGCCACCCTGCGCGCGTGGAACAGCTCCCGCTACCGCGCCGTCGGCGTCTACTACGCGGGCCGCGGCCGGGCCTGTGCGAGCCAGCCCAATCTCACCGTCTCCTGGATGCGCGGCGTCAAGAGCATGAAGTGGCGGGTGCTGCCCATCTTCGTCGGATCCCAGGCCCCCTGCGTCCGCAGCGCCAACAAGAAGCATGTGCCGATCGGCAGCAAGCCCTTCTCCCAGGGGCGCGCGGAGGGCAAGGACGCGGTCGCGCGCGCCAAGGCGCTGTCCCTGAAGAAGCGCAGCGCCCTCTACCTCGACATGGAGGCGTACGACCTGACGAAAGCGAGCTGCGCCGCCAAGACGCTCTCCTTCATCCGCGGCTGGAACCGCGAGGTCCGCTCGCGCGGCTTCTTCCCCGGCTTCTACAGCAGCGCCGAGTCCGGGGTTCGCCATGTGGAGCAGGCCCGCCGGGCCGGGGTCCATGACCTGCCCTCCGCCATGTGGTTCGCGCGCTGGAAGGGGAAGCCGTCGCTGTACGGTGAGCCGGCGCTGGCCAAGAGCGCGTGGAATCCGCACCGCCGCATCCACCAGTACAAGGGCAACGTCGATGTGACGCACGGCGGCCGGACGCTGCGCATCGACCGCAACAAGGTGGACGCACCGGTCGCGATCATCAAGTGACCCACCGCCACCGGCCCCCGTCCGGGACACCCTTGGATGCTCGGAGGCGTCCTCAGAGGCGTCTTCGGAGGCATCTTCGGGGAATCCTCGGGAACTCTCCCGGAGCGCCTTCGGGGACGCTCTGGGGGAACCCTCGGGAGGAACCCTGACCCTCGGCTTGCCCCCTCCCCCCGGAGGAGGTGGTGCCAGCGCTACCCGTACAACCTGAGGCTGATCCCTCTTCGGCACTTATGGCCGATCCGCTCCGACCTGCCCGCTCCTAGCGTTAAGCCATGACCACGACCGTGTGCACAGGCGTATCCGCCGCCGCGTTCCCGTCGTTCACTTCGTATGTACGGGCGCGGGGGCCGGTGCTGTTGCGCACCGCCCGCTCGCTGACCTCCAACGTGTGCGACGCCGAGGATCTGCTGCAAACCGCGCTGACCAAGACGTACCTGGCGTGGGAGCGTATCGAGGACCACAACGCGCTGGACGGCTATGTACGGCGTGCGCTGGTCAACACGCGGACCTCGCAGTGGCGCAAGCGCAAGATCGACGAATTCGCCTGCGAGGAGCTGCCCGAGCCCGAGACGGTGCCCGCCCCGGACCCCGCCGAACGGCAGGTCGTCCGCGACGCGCTGTGGCGGGCCGTACTGCGGCTGCCGGACCGTCAACGGGCGATGGTCGTCCTCAGGTACTACGAGGACCTGAGCGAGGCGCAGACGGCGGAGGTACTCGGAGTGTCCGTCGGCACCGTCAAGAGCGCGGTCTCGCGCGCCCTCGGCAAGCTCCGCGAGGACCCGGAACTCGGCTACGCGGCGTGACCGGCCGGGCGGCGGTCGACGGGGGCCGACCGGAACTGACGGCGAGGGTCAGCAGGGGGACCGACGGGGCGACCGACGAGGTCCGGGGGTAGTGACATACCGAGCGGTCGGCTGCAGAATCGGCGGAACCTCAGCCCGCGCGTAACCGGAACCCTGGAGGCCCCGGTGCTCAGCACGATGCAGGACGTACCGCTGACCGTGACCCGCATCCTCGTGCACGGGGCACTCGTGCATGGCCGCACGGCCCATGTGACCACCTGGACCGGTGAGGACGAGCCCCGGCGCCGCAGCTTCCACGACGTGGGCATGCGGTCGATCCAATTGGCGAACGCGCTGCGCGATGAGCTCGGGGTCGAGCCGGGGCAGGCCGTGGCCACCTTGATGTGGAACAACGGCGAGCATCTGGAGGCGTATCTCGCGGTCCCCTCCATGGGCGCCGTGCTGCACACCCTCAACCTCCGGCTGCCCACCGAGCAGCTCGGCTGGATCGTGAACCACGCCGCCGATCGCGTGATCATCGTCAACGGCTCGGTGCTGCCGCTGCTCGCCCCGCTCCTCCCCGGCCTCACCACCGTGAAGCACATCGTGGTCGCGGGGCCCGGCGACCGTTCCGTCCTGGACGGCTGCGCCGCCCGGGTCCATGACTACGAGGAGCTGATCGAGGGCCGGCCGTGGCACTACGCCTGGCCGGAGATCGACGAGCGCCAGGCCGCCGCGCTCTGCTACACCTCGGGGACGACCGGGGACCCCAAGGGCGTGGCCTACAGCCACCGCTCCATCTACCTGCACTCGATGCAGGTCAACGCCGCCGAGTCGTTCGGGATGTCCGGGGGCGACACCCTGCTGCCGGTGGTGCCCATGTTTCACGCAAACGCATGGGGCACCGCGCATGCCGCCTTCATGGCGGGCGCCTCGATACTCATGCCCGACCGCTTCCTCCAGCCCGAGCCGCTCGCCGAGATGATCGAGCGCGAACGTCCCACCATCGCGGCCGCCGTCCCCACCGTCTGGCAGGGGCTGCTCGCCGAACTCGACGCCAGGCCGCGGGAGGTGAGCTGTCTGCGGGACGTCTTCATCGGCGGCTCGGCCTGCCCGCCCTCCCTGATGAAGGCGTACGAGGAGCGCCACGGCATCCACGTCGTCCATGCATGGGGCATGACGGAGACCTCGCCGCTCGGCTCCGTGGCCCATCCGCCGGGCGGGCTCTCGGCGGAGGACGGCTGGCCGTACCGGCTGTCGCAGGGCCGCTTCCCGACGTCCGTCGAGTGCCGGTTGATCTCGGCGGACGGCGAAGTCGTGCCATGGGACGGGAAGACGCCGGGTGAGCTGGAGGTACGCGGGCCGTGGATCGCGGGCGCGTACTACGGAGGGGCGGACGGCGAGCCGTTCCGCCCCGAGGACAAGTTCACCGAGGACGGCTGGCTGAAGACCGGCGATGTCGGCACCATCAGCCCCGAGTGCTACCTGACGCTGACCGACCGGGCCAAGGACGTCATCAAGTCGGGCGGCGAGTGGATCTCCTCGGTCGACCTGGAGAACCAGCTGATGGGCCATCCGGAGGTCGCGGAGGCGGCGGTGGTGGCGGTGCCGGACGAGAAGTGGGGCGAGCGGCCGCTGGCCACGGTGGTGCTGACGGACGGCGCCACGGTCGACTACGAGGGCCTGCGGGCCTTCCTCGCCGAACGGGTCGCGCGCTGGCAGCTGCCGGAGCACTGGGCGCTGATCCCGGTGGTGCCGAAGACGAGTGTGGGGAAGTTCAACAAGAAGGTGATCCGCAAGCAGTACGCGGACGGGGAGCTGGATGTGACCACACTGGGCTGAGGAACACCCGGGTCGGGGGCGCGGGCCGAGCGGGCCCGAGCCCCCGACGGTCGGTGACGCGGCCACCGTAAGGAGCCGAGTGTCTCTTTACGGGCGGCACGTCACCGCATGGACAGCGGGCGTGCCCTTACGGGCCGCACGTCACCGTGAGACCGCGCGCGTCAGTTGGTGCCGATCTTCGCCAGCAGGTCCACGATCCGCGACTGCACCTCAGCGCTCGTCGAGCGCTCCGCGAGGAACAGCACCGTCTCGCCCGAGGCCAGCCGCGACAGATGCGCCGGATCGATGTCCGCGGAGGTGTAGACGACCAGCGGGGTGCGGTTGAGCAGTCCGTTGCCGCGCAGCCAGTCGACGATCCCGGCCCGGCGGCGGCGTACCTGCATCAGGTCCATCACCACCAGATTCGGCCGCATCTGCCCCGCGAGCGAGACCGCGTCCGCGTCCGTCGCCGCGCGGGCGACCTGCATCCCGCGCCGCTCGAGCGTCGCCGTAAGGGCCGCCGCGATCGGCTCGTGCTCCTCGATCAGCAGAACGCGCGACGGATGCTGCTCGCTGTCGCGCGGGGCGAGCGCCTTGAACAGGACGGCCGGGTCGGCGCCGTACGCCGCCTCCCGTGTCGCCTGGCCGAGCCCCGCGGTCACCAGCACCGGCACCTCGGCGGCGACCGCGGCCGTACGCAGCGACTGCAGCGCGGTCCGGGTGATCGGCCCGGTCAGCGGATCGACGAACAGCGCCGCCGGGTACGCGGCGATCTGCGCGTCGACCTCCTCGCGGGAGTTCACGATCACCGGACGGTAGCCGCGGTCGCTCAGCGCCTGCTGGGTGGACATGTCCGGCGCGGGCCACACGAGGAGGCGGCGCGGGTTGTCCAGCGGCTCCGGCGGCAGTTCGTCGTCGGGCGGCGGGGTGCGGTCGTCGACGATCTCGACGGCGCCGTTGGGCCCGTCCAGCGGCTCCGGCCCCTCGGCGCCCTCGTCCGGCGCGCCGATGGCGAATGCACGGCCCGAGCTCTGCGACGCACTCGCCGCACGCTGCGGCTGCGCCCCCGGCCCGGGCTGGGGGCGGGGCTGCGCGCCGGTCTGTGCCCCGGGGTGCGGTTGCGAACGGCTGCCGGCCGGCTGTAGTTCGGCCGAGGTGCCCTGGTCCGCCATCTCGGGCCGGGCGGCCAGTTTGCGGCGCCTGCCGGAGCCCAAGCTGGTGCCTCCGGAGGGCGTCTGGGGCTGGCCCTGCTGCGGCTGGCCCTGGGGGTGCTCCCCCACCTGCTGGGCGAACGGCACCCCCTGGCCCAGGGTGCGCACACTGATCGCGCGCCCCTGGGCGGCGTCGGCGCTCTGCGGGGCCTCGGCGGGCAGCGGCTGCGGACGGGGCTGCGTGGGCGCGTCCGGCCACTGCGTCGGCTGCTGGGCCGGCGGGCGCCCGCTCGCCTCCACGGGCTGCGGACCACCCGGGCCACCTGGACCGCCTGGACCACCCTGGGGCGTACCACCCGGATTACCCGGATTAGCCGGACCACCCTGGGTCGCCTCCGGCTGCTCCTCGGCCAGTGGCCGCCGGGCGCGGCGACGTCCGGTGGGCGGGACGTCCTGCGGCTGGCCTGCCCCGGTGTCCTGGCCCCAGTTGGGCTGCTGTTCCTCGGGCGTACGGGCGGCGGGCAGCGCGGGCCTGCCCGATCCGGCGGGCTGAGCGGCACCGGAGCCCTGGGCCTGCGGTTGCGGGTGGG
This sequence comes from Streptomyces sp. 11-1-2, assembly GCF_003595545.1. NCBI lineage: Bacteria > Bacillati > Actinomycetota > Actinomycetes > Kitasatosporales > Streptomycetaceae > Streptomyces > Streptomyces sp. 11-1-2. Next base: position 5,676,180 of record NZ_CP022545.1, on the reverse strand, counting down.
GCCGACGCGAGTCCTGGCCCGGTGCCTGACCGGGGTCGGACGGCCAGCCCCCGGGCCGTGCGGTGCCGTTGGGGGGTACCGGCTCGCCTCGTACGGCCAGGCCCCCGCCCGGCTGCGGCTGAGGCGCGCCGCCCCGCGCCTCGCGGGCGCCGTGCTGCGCGGGGACGAGCCCGGCCGGGCCGAGCTCCGGCGGCAGCGCGCCGGGCTGCGCCCGGTCGGCGGCGGCCGGGGGCAGCGCGAAGGGAGAGCGGACGAGACCGGGCTCCCCCGCGGGCTGCGGCTGCGACTGGGCTTGCTGCGGCTGAGCTTGAGGCTGGCCCTGCCCCTGGCCCTGCCCCTGGCCCTGGGACTGCGCCTGGTCGGGCCCCGACAGCTCCGACGCCTCGGCCAGCGTGCGACGGGCGCGGCGACGTCCGGTGGGCGGGACTTCTTCCGGCTGGCCTGCGCCGGTGTCCTGGCCCCAGTTGGGCTGCTGCTCCTCGGGGGCACGGGCGGCGGGCAGCGCGGGCATGCCCGATGCGACCGGCTGGGCGGGCCGCTGGGGCGTGTCGGAGGCGCCCGCGGGCAGGGCGAGGGCGGGCCGACCGCTCGCGCCCTGAGCGGGGGCACCGGCAGCCTGAGGGCCGCCCTGTTCCTGCGCCGGGGCGCCGCGCCGGGCGCGGCGGCCCTGGGGCTGCTGCTGGGCCGGAATGCCCTGAGGCGGCACAACGCCCATGGCGGCGGCCCCCGTCGGCTGCGGACCGGCCGCTTCCGGTGCGTCGCCGCGAGCATGGCGATGACTGCCGGTCGCGGCTTCCTCGGCGTTCTGGGCGGGGTGCGCGGCCGTGGCCACGGCCGCCGCCTCGTCGGGGTGGGGGCGCGCCCTGCGCCGCCCGGTGGGCCGTGGGGTGTCCCCGGCCTCGGCCGCGCCCTGCTGCTGGGCCGCGGTGTCCTCGCCGACGACCGCGGGAAGTGCGGGGGGCGCGCCCGGGGCGCCCTGCTGAGCGGCGGTGCGCGGGTCGGCCGTACGGGGATCGGCCGTATGCGGGTCGGCCGTATGCGGGTCGGCCTTACGGAGGTTGGGCGGAGGCGTACCGCCCTCCGTGCCGCTGCCCAGCGTGCCGTTGCCCTGCGTACCGCCGCCGCTGGTGTCGCCTGACGTGCCGCTGGGCGCCGCGCCGTGCCGGGCGCGGCGTCCGGTCGGGGTCTGGCCGGTGGCGTTCCCGCCCGCGGTGCCCGTACCCGTGCCCGTGCCTGTACCCGTACCCGCGTCGGTGCCCGCGCCGGAGGTGCCCTGTCCCTGCGTACCGTCGCCCTGCCCGGCGGTGTCGCCGTCCGCGCGCTCCTGCTCGGCCGCGGCCGCCGCCGAGATCGGCACCTCCAGGACGTAGGCGTGCCCGCCCATGCCCGGCATCTCATGGGTCTGGAGCACGCCCCCGTGCCGGCGCACGATCCCGCGCACGATCGGCTCGTGCACCGGGTCGCCGCCCGCGTACGGTCCGCGGACCTCGATCCGTACGACATCGCCGCGCTGCGCCGCCGCGACCACGATCGTCGAGTCGCTCGCCGAGCTGCCCGCGGCGGTGTTGCCGGTGGAGTCGACCCCGGCCACGTCAGCGATCAGATGGGCGAGCGCCTGGGCGAGCCGCTCCGGGTCCACCTCGGCGTCGATGGGCGGCGCGTGCACGGCGAACTGCGCGCGCCCCGGGCCGATCAGCTCGACCGCGCCCTCCACACTGGCCGATACGACCTCGTCCATCGAGACCGTACGGCGGGCCAGCTCCTCGCTGTGCGCGTCGAGCCGCTGATAGCTCAGGACGTTGTCGACGAGCGTGGTCATCCGGGTGTAGCCGGCGGCGAGGTGGTGCAGGATCTGGTTGGCCTCGGGCCACAGCTGCCCGGCCGGGTCGTCGGCGAGCACACCGAGCTCACCGCGCAGCTGCAGCAGCGGTCCGCGCAGCGACTGGTCCAGCACGGCGAGAAGCTGGCTGTTCCGGGCGGTGACGGACTCCAGTTGTGCCGTGTACCGCGCGCGCTCCTCGGCGAGCTGTGTCCGCAGCTCCTCCACGGTCTTCGTGTGCTGGGCGGTGAGGTTCTCCAGCTCCTCGGCGTGCTGGGTGGTGAGGCTCTCCACCTTCTCCGTGTGCTCGGTGGTGAGGCTCTCGACCTCCTCCGTGTGCTGGGTGGTGAGGCTCTCCACCTCCTCGGCGTGCTTGGCCGCCATGGCCTTCTCGGCACGCCGGTCGGTGAAGGTCATCACCGCGCCCACGAGTTGCTCGCCGTCGCGGACGGGCGCGGTGGTCAGATCGACCGGGACCTCGTTCCCGTCCTTCGCCCACAGCACCTGGCCGCGCACCCGGTGCTTGCGGCCGGAGCGCAGGGAGTCGGCGAGGGGCGATTCCTCGTACGGGAACGGGGAACCGTCCGGGCGCGAGTGGTGTACAAGAGAGTGAAGCTCCTGACCGCCCATGTCGCTGGCCCGGTAGCCGAGGATCTGCGCGGCGGACGGGTTGACGAGGACCACCTTGCCCTCGGTGTCCACGCCGACCACGCCCTCCGCCGCCGCGCGCAGGATCATCTCGGTCTGGCGCTGCTGACGGGCGAGTTCGGCCTCGGTGTCGAGCGTCCCGGTCAGGTCGCGCACGATGAGCATCAGCAGCTCATCGCCGGTGTAGCTGTACTGATCGGCGTAAGGAGTCCGCCCGTCCTCCAGATTCGCGCTGGTCACCTCGACGGGAATCTGCGCCCCGTCGGTGCGCCGGGCCATCATCCGGGTCGGCTTGATGCCGTCCCGCTGCGCCGACTCGAGGCGCCGCATCGACCCGGGAATGCGATTGGGATCGAAGGAGGGGAGCAGATCGAGCAGACCACGGCCGACCAGGGCGGTGCCCGGAGCCTCGAAGGACTCCAGCGCGATGTGGTTGGCGTTGACGATCGTGCCGTTGCAGTTGACGAGCAACAGCGCGTCCGGGAGGGCGTCGAGTATCGCTGCGAGGCGAGCAGCGCCTCGGGATGGCCTGCTGCTCACGACGACGCTTCCTCCCTGACTACTGCATCTTGCTGACACTCGCGGTCATTCTGCCGTCCCGTCTGCGGAGTGTCTCTAGGGGAGTCTACGGCCACCGAAGCTGGACGTGACGGCGGATGAGAGGGAGGTCGCAGCACGACGTACGCGTCTCGACGCACGCCCGGACAAACTTCTCCGTGCTCTCCTCTTCTCACTCCCGTCCCAATCCCCAGGTCAGCTCCCAGGCGTGCGCAAAACGACGGAGAACCGATTCCATCGGGCGATTTCACACCCGTTGGTGCGGTTGAACCAGGCGTTGACGGGACGCCCCGCCCATTGGCCCGTCACCCGAGCCGTGGCCGGCCCGCCGTACTGCCCGGTGCACATCGCATCGGGCGACACCGGCGCGAACGGATCCCGGCCCCATACGGTCTGCGAATCCAGCTGCGCACACGCGGCCCGGGCCCGGGGGTGCGTACCGCCGGTCGGATGGCAGGACAGCACAAAGGTCGAGGCGTCGTCGGGATCACCGTTCTGGCTGACGGTGATCACGAGCCGGTCGGCGCTCTCCCCGTCGAACGGCAGCGGCAGCGGCAGCGGCGTGGCCCCGGCGGGGGCCAGCGCGCCCGCCATGGCGGCGGTCGTCAGAGCGGCGGTGACGACGAGGCGGTGCAGCAGGGGCATCGGGGCACTCCTGGAGTGATCAGACGGGGGCGCGCTGCCCCTGCCCCGTCTAACGCGCCGCCGCCGCGCGCGTTGCGCCGCCATAAGGGCTGCGCTCGGCCGTAAGGGCCGCGCTCCGCCGTAGGGGGCTGGGGGAGGCTGTGCTCCGCCGCGTACGCTCCGCCGTAAGGGCTGCGCTCCGGCATTGCGGCTGCGCCCGGGCGTTAGGGCTTTGCGATGGGCCCCGCCCGCCGAGTACCGTAGTCCGCGATTGGTGACATCCCGCTGGGCTGTGACATCATCTGCACACACCACATCGCGCTCGCGCGAGCGAAACCGGTGTGCTGGAGGCTTCGCCTAGTCTGGTCTATGGCGCCGCACTGCTAATGCGGTTTGGGCCCTAAAGCCCATCGAGGGTTCAAATCCCTCAGCCTCCGCTCTCTGATCAGGGAGCCCGTGCCTATGGCGCGGGCTCCCTGTGTCGTTTCCACGGGACGCCGCAAACGATCACGTAAGCGGCCCGGCACGACGATGCCCGCCCACCCTCCTCTTACTACGGTGACGGCGACTGCGACTTACTACGGTGACGGCGACTGCGACGCCGGACGACCGCAGTCCGATAGCCCTGCAATCCCCGGACTCTCACCGAAGCGACGCAGAGCGACGAGCCTGTAGCCTTCTGTGACGATGGCCGTCACTCCTCAAACGCCTCGCGACGCGAAGACCCACTCGTCGATGTCTCGCGACGACCGCTCCGGCAGCCCCTGAAAACGGAGTTTTCGCAGGTCAGTAGGGGTGTGGGAAACGGATTTCGCTTGGCGGCAGAGGTCATGTAATGTTGTCCCCGCAACGCCGACCGGCAAGAAAAACCGCCGGGAAGCCAAGCGCTCGTAGCTTAACGGATAGAGCACTTGACTACGGATCAAGAGGTTGCAGGTTCGAATCCTGCCGAGCGCGCACCAGCTCAGAGGCCCCTTCCAGTAATGGAAGGGGCCTCTTGCGTTGACCGTTGACGGCGGTCGTTGACGGCAACCGTCGAGCGCTCCGATCAGACGGCGACCAGGGCGCCGCGCGGGCCGTCATCGTCGTCCGGGCCGTCGCCGTCACGCAGGGCATCGCCGACGCGGTCGAAGGCGGAGCGCTGCGAGTCCAGCCGGACGAAGGTGTAGATGTCCATCGTGACGCGGATCGAGCTGTGTCCGAGGACTTCCATGATCATCCGAGCGTCGGCTCCCTGCTCGTGGAGCAGCGACGCGCAGGTATGCCGGAGGTCATGGAAGCGGACGCGCCGGACCTCGGCCTTGTCGCACAGGAGGGTGAAGGCGCGGTTGAGGTTGCGCGGCTCGATCGGTGTCCCCTTCTTCGTGGTGAAGACAAGATCGCTGCCGCTGCCCTTCCAGGTGTCTCCTGCCGCGAGCCGGTCCCCGCGCTGCTGGGCACGGCGCGCCCGGAGCGCCGTCACGCACTCGGCGGGCAGCGCCACCCGCCGGGCCGACCTCTGAGTCTTCGGGGCGGCGATCAGCAGTTCACCGCCAACGCGCTGGAGCGTCTGCCGGATAGTGACCGTCCCGTCGGCCAGGTCCACGTCCTTCCACCGGAGGCCCAGGACCTCACCGCGCCGCAGACCGATCCGTACGGCCAGCTCGTACACCGCCCAGAGCCGGTTACCTCGCGCCGCCGTCAGGAGCTGACGCCCTTCCTTCACGGTCAGCGGCTCTATCTCGCGCTTCGTGCCCATGCCCAGCTCCACGTTCTTGGCCACGTTGCGCGGCAACTCGTCCTCCCGCACCGCGTGCTCCAGCGCGGCCCGCAGCAGCACGAGGAGGAACCGCACGGTCCGATCGGACGGGTACGACTTACAGCACTTGGCCAGCGCACAGCAGCGGCGTTTCCGTTCCGGGCGCGCCTTGTCCTTCCCCTGAGCGCAGCACTGGCACGTACGCGCCGTCGCGGCGAGGAAGGCCCGGATGTCCCGTGCGGTGAGCCGCGTCAGCTTCTTCTTCCCGAGGCCGGGAGCGAGGTAGTTCCGCACGAGGGAGTCATAAGCGGCGTACGTGGCCGGACGGACCTTGATGCGTGCGACGTCGGTGCCTGTCAATTTCGGTGAGACACGTCAGGCTGCGGGTTCTTCCTGATGCTTCTCCTTGGCGGGTTGGTTGATCCAGGCCGCCTTCGGGAGGCGGGGTGGCGTCGGTCTTCGGCGGAACCGGTGCGGGTTGGTGGCGTAGGCGTCGGCCAGGACGTCGGCCCGCCGGGCTCGGATCGTGACTGCGGTGCCGTCGTGGACGGATGCGGGGGTGTGCAGTCCGATGCCGGAGTGCCGGTGGACGGTGTTGTAGTAGGTGAAAAACCGCTGGCAGAAGGCGCGGGCGTCGGCCAGTGAGCCGAACCGGTCGGGGAAGACCGGGCAGTACTTCAGGGTCTTGAAGTTTGCTTCCGAGTACGGATTGTCATTGGACACGCGTGGCCGTGAGTGCGAGCGGACGATGTTCAGATCGACGAGCAGCTGGGCGACTGGCTTGGAGGTCATCGAGGTGCCCCGGTCGGCGTGGACCACGTCCGGGACGACCCCGCCGTTGGCGCGGAAGGCGTCTTCGATGAACTCCTTGGCCAGTGCGGCCGATTCGCGCGGCACGACGAGCCAGTGGACCGCTTTGCGGGAGTAGATGTCGAGCATCACGAACAGGTCGTAGTACATCCCGCGGTCGGGGCCCTTGAGCTTGGTGGCGTCCCAGGTCCACACCTGGCTCGGGCCGGTGGCCACCAGCTCGGGCTTGGTCCTGGGCGGGTGGGCGGCCTGCGCGCGGCGCTCGCGGACCTCACCGTGCTCACGCAGCAGCCGGTACATCGTGGACACCGAGCACAGGTAGGTGCCCTCGTCCAGCAGGGTGGCCCAGATCTGCGCGGGGGACTTGTCCACGAACCGCTGCGAGCGCAGCACGCTCAGTACCCGTGCCTGTTCCAGCTCGGACAGGGCCGCCGGGTGCGTTGCCGGCGGCCGGCGCGGCCCGGCCACGCGGGGCTTGGGGTGGCGCTGCCGGTAGACGGTGGCCCGCGAGCGGCCGGTCAGCTCGCAGGCCGGCTTGATCCCGACGACCGACTCCAGGGCGGCGAACGCCTCGGTGATCACTTCCTCCGCTTGGGCTCGGAGTCCTCGCTCTCGGAGAGCAGTTCCAAGAGCTCGTGTGCTTTTCCCAGGATGGCCAGCGCCTTCTGGGACTTGGCCAGCTCTGCGGCCAGCTTCTCGTTCTCCCCCCGCAGCCGCTCGGCTTCCTTCTCGGCCGCGCTCTTGCCCGTCGGTCCGGACGGCCTGGCGGCCAGCGCATCCAGTGCGCCCGCGTCCCGGGCGGTCCTCCAGTCGATGATGTGCGAGTGGTACAACCCCTCACGGCGCAGAAGCGCGCCCTTCGCGCCCGGCTCGGTCAGCCGCTCGTACTCCTCCACGATCCGCAGCTTGTACTCCGCGGTGAAGGTCCGCCGCTTCGGCCCGCCCGCGCGGGGACCGCGCTTCTTCTTGCCCACGACCTCATCATCGGCCACACCGGCCAGGAGATCGGCATTGCTCAGCGTCACGCTCGAAAGATCCTGTTCTCGCCCTACTAACAACAGAAGACTCGATTGTCCTCATGTCTCACGAGAGTCTGACAGGGAGGGCGTTGGCCAGCCAGTACGTCAGGAAGTCGCCCAGGCTCTGTTTGCTCGTGGCGACGGGAAGTCCGTTGTTGGAGTCGGCCTTGAGCCTGGTCAGCTTGTCGTGGGCGTCATCCCAGGTCTTCCCGTAGACGCTGCGCCGCTTGTGCGTGCCATCGGTCGTCAGGACGTACGCGATGCCCTCCCAACGCCCGTCCTTGCGCTGGTAGATGCTTCCTCCGCCGTTCGCGTTCTTCTTGCCCATCAGGCGGCCTCTCGTTCGGTCTGGCGTGCGATGTAGTCGTGCAGTGCGGATTCGGTGATGCGTCGGCAGCGGCCGATGGTCAGGGAGGCCAGCTCGCGGGAACGGATGAGGTTGTAGACCGTCCAGCGGCTCACCTGGAGCCGGGCGGCGACCTGGTCCACGTTGAGCAGTCCCGGAGTCACAGCCACAGGTCCCCTTCTGTCTTGCGGCGGTCGGCGTGGTCGCGTGCTTGGGCGATGTCGTGGCGTACCTGGGCGGCGAGGAGTTCTTCGCCGGGGCTGTAGCCGGAGGCCAGGTATTGCCAGTGGGAGACGACGAGGGTGGTTTCCTCGTCCACCTCGGGCCGGTCGTCTGCCGTGCGGGCTTGCTCGGTGCGCCAGGTGCGGCGGACGTCGCGGAGTGCGCTGAGGGTGGTGGAGTAGCGGCGGGATTTGCTGGAGAAGTGGCCTCGGAAGCCGAGCATGTGGGCCCACTTCCAGAGCTTGAGTTCGGCGAACTCGGGCAGGTGGCCGAGGTTCCAGGCGGTGCGGATCATCTGGCGGACGTGGCTGTGCACGGGCAGGTCCGCGATGGGTTCGGACTGGCCGGTGCCCTCGCACTCGTCGCACAGGTCCCGGAAGCCGTCCGGACCGCACTGGTAGCCACGTCCGGTGCAGTGGGGACAGCGCAGGGAGCGATCCACCGTGCCGGAGTCCTCAGCGCTCTTGGTGGCGTACTTGGCGACGTAGGCGGCGACCTTCTGATCGGTCAGTTCACCGTCGCCCAAGGCCGCGATCTCGCGGATGTCGAGCTGATCGCCCCAGGTGAGTCGGCGTTCACCGATGGCGTTGGAAGTGACCGTGAGTACGGCACGCCCGGCCGCCTCCGTGACCGCGTGGGTGAGGGCGTCGGCGGTGGCCCACCGGGGCGGGGGCTCGTTGCTGCCCTCGGGACCGTCGAGGCGGATCACGGCATGGAAGTGGACCAGGCCGCGCCGCTGGTACTCAGCGACCTTGGCGAAGGAGACCCGCAGCGCCGCGTTCAGCGCTTTCTGTGTCATGCCGAGGTGTGCGGCCAGCTCTCGGCGGAGGTAGGTGGTGAAGCGCGCCCATAGGGCTCCGGCGTGGGCGTTCCAGAGCACGGCGCCGGTGTAGTCGTAGGTGGCCGGGGACAGCGGGGTGCCCAATGCGGGGTCGTCGGCGGGGTGGCGGGTGCCGCAGCGGCAGGCCAAGTTCTTGCCCGCGTCGGTGGTGCGGCGGTTGTGGACCGGCCCGAACGACGGAGCGGTCAGGGTGACGAACAGGCGCGGATGCGTGCGCACCGTCTCCGGCACGCTCTTGCCCCCGGAGAGTCCGGCCCGGATCAGGTGGTAGGTGTCGGCCGCGTACAGGCGCGAGCAGGAGGGGCAGCGCGAAGAGCGGCGGTTGCCGCAGGCAGTCAGCAGCCGCCCAGTGGGTTCGTCGGCAGTGCTGTACGAGCGGACGATGGTGTCCGTTGTCGTGTCGCGGGTTTGGGTGGAGCCGACGAGCTGAACCGGCCGGGTGCAACCGCGGATTCGGCTGATCTGGTCCTGGACGCGGTCGAAGTCGGGGAGATGGGCGAGGTAGATGAGGTCCCGCAGGGCCATGCTCGCCACGTGGCGCAGGTCCAAGGGGGCTTTCACGGGTGACGCATCCTTTCGGGGAAGAGGGCCCGGGCAGCACTGGGCCAGGACTGCGGGTGCTGCTCGGGGCATGGCGAATCGAGCCCGGTCGGGGCGGGGGTTTCTGGATTGCCGGGACGGCCGGCACGGGGTCAGAGCTGGGCGTGTGCGGCGGTGGCCAGCGGCAGTGCGACGCCGAGGCGGGTCCGGAGCTGAGCCGGGGTGATGGGCTCGCCGTGCTCGGCCCGGTAGGTGTCGGCGATGGTGCGCGCCGCGTTCAGCAGCGGCACGGGCACCGTGACCGCCGGGGACGTCTCCAGCTTTGACACGACCGGGGGCGAGACCGGCTCGGTGGTCGGCGCGAGGGCCGGTGCCTTCTCGGCCGGAGCGTCAGGCGCGGCCGGTGTCGGGGTCGGGGTGGTGTGGGCGACGGTGTGGAAGTGGCGCAGGAGTTGTGGGCCGACGGCTCCCCAGCCCAGGAGGAGAAGCGGGGCGACCGCGTCCACGGCGGCCCGGCCGTAGTGCCCGGCAACGATCGGCTCGGCGACGTTGAGAGCCAGGGTCAGCAGCCCGGACAGGTGCATCAGCCGAGTAGCGCCCTTGATGTGCTCGGCCGGGACGCCGCGCAGGGACAGGTACCGCAGGGCCACCAGGAGGCCGACGACGGACAGGTCCACCATCGGCGCGATCAGCGGTGCGATGGGGGCGGGGACGCCGAGGCGCAACGCGAGGGCCCAGACGTTGCCGAAGGAGAAGACGAAGGCCAGGGCCGCGATGATGCCCATGACCACGGTCACCGTGCGCTGAGTGATCCGGTCCTCAGACATAGGGGATTCACCTCCTTCCAGATCTCGTGACGAGCGGGCCCGGGGCGGGTCAGGCCGCCTCCCGCTTGGTGAACGGGTCGTCCACCCGCATCGCGGAGACCGCCAGTTGCTCCAGCAGTTCGGCGGGGTCGCGGGTCAGGTGCGCGGTCTCGGTGGCGATGCGGGCAGCGTCCGCGTCGGCGACGTAGGGGGTGCGGATGCGGGCGAAGCCGGGGCGGCCCTGGTGAGCCATGGCCGCCACCCCGACATAGGCAGGGTCCTGGAGCGCCGTGGGGCTTGCGTCCGGCCAGTTGCGGATGTCCTCCCCGAGAGCGACCACGGCCGCTTCGGCGGTCTTCTGGGCGAAGGACAGGCCGACCGGGCACACGTCCCGGATGAAGGTGGGGATGGCATCCCCGGTCGCCTTCTGCGTCGCGATGATCATCAGGATGCCGACGTTGCGGCCCTTCTTCACCAGGTCCTCCACCAGCCGCGCGTTCTCAGCGGCTAGCGCGGCGAGCTTCTTCGTCCGCGCGTCCGACCCCTTGTAGTCACGGAAGTAGGTATGCGCCTCGTCCACGATGAGCACGGTGAGCGGCCAGGCCGCCGAGGGGCCGACGTGCCACATGTTCTTCACGCCCAGCAGAGCACGGATGGACGCCGACCGGTCCCGCCGGAGCTTCACCAGCCGCGTGAAGAGCGCGTTCGCCTCTTCCAGATCGTCACCGACGAACGCGAAGATCCGCTCGGTCAGATCGGCGTAGTCGCCCTCATGGGCTGAGGTCACCTTGCCGTCCGCCACCGCGTACTGAACCGCATCGGACGGCGCCGTATCGCAGATGAACCGGTTGACCAGGGACGTCTTGCCGAAGCCGGGCAGCCCCGCCACGGTCACACCGGGCACGTTGGCCAGGCTGACGCTCACCGGCTGCGCGTACTCGTCCAGGCCCAGATCCCACACCGCCAGATCCTCCGGCACGGCCCCGGTCGGGGTGTGCTCGGTGGGGACGATCAGCGGATCAACCCGGACCCCACGGATCACGAGCTGTCCCGGCTTGTCCGGCAGGACCGAAACGCGTGTGCACCGCCATGCGTCGGCCAAGTACGGGGCCGCCTTCTGGAACTCCGCCAGGCCCACCTTGGGCAGGCAGACGGCGTGCACCAGCACCCCGTACCGGTCGGCGGCCACCCGGATCTTCGGGATCAGAACGCGGGGCTTGGGCACCTTCCCGTCCGGCGCCACGATCACGGCTGGAGGCGTCTTGTCGGTCACCGACAGCCCGACCATCGGGGCCAGCCGACGCCAGCGCCGCCGTACACCGATGGCCTGCCGCATGCTCGCCCGCGTCATGGTGTCGGCACGCACATAGCGCACCAGCCACCACAGGGCCCATATGCCGATCAGGGCCAGGGCCGCCCCGGCAACAGCCGGGGCAGACCCGAACACCTCCTGCACAGTCACAGCACGTCCTTGTTCGTGTAGAGGAATCGGTACAGGGATATCCGCAGTTCCAGCAGGTCACGGCCGGATGCGAGCCGGGGGTAGCCGTGCGACTCGATCACCTTCGCCACGTCGAAGAGCAAGCCGTTGGTGAACCGCGAATCGTCATCCCCGCTCTCCGGCGCCACCGGATACACCGGGTCCGGTCCGGTCGGGGCGCTCACTTGACCAGCTCCAGCGCTGCCGCCCGGTAGGCCACGCCATCGGACAGATGACCGTTGAAGAGCCGCGCCCACGGGGTGGCGAACAGTTCCGCCACCCGCACCGGCATCCCCGGCTGAAGCCCGCCCGGCAGGCCGCTCTCGGGAACGGTGATCTTCATCTGCTCGGCGCGGCCCTCTTCCATGAGGAACACGGTCAGGGTGTGCAGGGTCTCCCCGGTGTCGCGGTCGGTGGCGACCTCACCCGTGTTGGGGTCCTTGATCTTCGGCACCGGGAGGGTGCCAGCGATGAACTGGGTGGAGGGCAGCAGCCCCACGCGGATACGGGTCATAGCCATGCTCGAACTCCCTTTCGTGGCCGACCGCTTGTGCGATCGGGCCACAACTATTACCTAGCCAGGCTAGCTAGGTCAAGCGAGCTAGCCATGGGAGTTCAAGGGTCTGGGTGTGTTAGGTGGGCTAACACGGCTACCCTGGGACCATGACGCCGTCGATGCACGACGCCCGCCCGCCGTATCAGCAGGCAGCCGAGGCCATCCGGGCCGAGATCCAGGCGGGCAAGCTCAAGCCGGGGGAACAGCTCCCCTCGCATCGGGAGCTGCAAGAGCGGTTCGGCATTGCCAACATGACCGCCCGCAGCGCCCTGCGCGTGCTCCGCGAAGAGGGCTTGATCTACACCGTGCAGGGGCGCGGCAGCTATGTAGCCGACGTGATCGGCCCCGGCGGCGAGCTGATCGAGACGGCTGGAACGGGCGAGGCCCCGGCGAGCGCAGAACCCACCGGGACCATCACCGAAGCACTCCTAGAGGTCCGGGACCAGCTCCGCACCTTGAACGCGGAGGTCCAGACCCTCAAGCAGGAAGTCGCCGAACTGAAGGCGCGGCAGCACCCGTAGCCCGCTCCTCCTTGATCTCCGTCACCTCCGCGCGAATCTCCTCCAGCTCACCGCGCAGGCGCTCAGTCATGGCCGCGATCTCGGCCAACAGCGCCCGCTCCTGCTCGGTCAGCACCAGTTCCCCCTTGTCGTCTGCGCGTTGGTCGCGCGCACCCCGCATTGCGATCCTCCGGCGATCTTCTGGCGTGAGCTGTTCAGAGTTTCTTTACTGGATCAAGGCGGCCCGCTTGCGCGGGCCGCGCGCGCTGGCGGCCCGTGGCCGCCGCCGCTCCTGTCTGCCGCCCCGCTCAGCGGCGCCCCCGCGCCACTCAGCGCGCCACCCCACACCAGCACCCCACCAGAGGCAGTCAGCACTCGGAACAGCTCCCACGGAGCGCCTGACGATCGCTGCGAACCCGCCGACGCAAGCGGCACGGCCAGGCCACGGGCCCGACCTGCCAGCCGTTGAGGGACGGCTACGCAGAGCGGTTTACATGACTGGCCATCCGCCGACTGCGGCCATCGTCGTTGTGCGCGTAGCAACGGCCAGCGGGGAGGGGAGGGGTGCCCGGCCGGGGGCATGCCGATCGTCGGCCCCGGCTTGATGTGGCCGGCCGCCGTACTGTCGCCGTCACGGATGCGAGTGCGTGAGCAGACCGAACTGCCCGGTCCTGGCTGGCGGGGAGCAACTGCTGCCGCGCGGTGGCTCAGGCCGTCGTGGTCGCTCCGCGTCGGTTTCCGTATCGCGGTGGCTGACCAGCGTGTCGTAAAGGCTCTGGTGACCGCCATCACCGAGCCCGCCACTGCGCATCTGCCTCGCACTCGTCACCACCCCATCGCTTCGCCTGAACTCACCTGGAAATGGGCGGCGTCGAAACGAGCACGACAACCACCCCGGTACCATCGGCACCGGGGTCCTGATCATGGACTCCCCACCGGGCTACCCCTTGGCCTGCCAGGGTTTTGAGGGGTAGTCCGGTTTTGCGTATGCGGTTGTTGTGCTGTGCGGTCCGACCCCCGACCTCGCGGATCATCTGTTGGGCGCGGGCATGGGGAGCCGGACCGCTGACGGCGGATGGTGCAGATCCGCCGCTCCCGGGCGTGGTGGGTGACATCCACGAGGCGAACGGGGCGATGTCCGCCGCGCAGTCACCGCGCCCAGGAAGGGCGGGAGCTGCGGGTCCTTCCCATGGGCAGCAGCTCCCGCCCGGTCTCTAGGTCACCCGTCGCGTTCCTGGGCAAGACCGGAGTTGTTGAGCAGAAACTGACACGTATAGCCCAGGCTCCGAACGTGCCACTCAGCCGACTGCAAGCCGGAGCCCAGCCCCTGACTCACCTCATGCGGGATGGTGTTCAACCTGCTGCGCTTCGAGTACCAGGCCACGGTGCCCCGGTTCAGGCGGTCGATCCGCATCTCTGCCAGAGGCGTCAACGTCTGAATGTGCCCCAGCAATGCTTTGTGCAGGTCGCACAGCTCTTCGTATGGCGGCAGCACCGTCCGCGTCACTAAGGCGCTGACGATCGCCTTCTTGATCTCCTCGACGTCCACTTCGTCTTGCTGTTCATCCGCGCGTTGAACCGCCGCGCTCATGGCCTTCACCCCGCATGCTTGCTGTCTGTCCGGCCTTAGACATGGTGGGGCCACAGGACGTCCCACTGAAGGCCGCTTAGAGGACTCAAAGAGGACTTCTATAGGCCCTACTGGCGAGGTCGGGAAGATGAGGGTCCCCAAACAGGCCCTCCAAAGCTACGGTTGGCAGAGCTGACCAGCCCCATCGAAACCGTGAGGAAGTCCAGTGCCCAGGCCAGTGGGAAACGTTCGGCTCAAGGCCGCCCGGCAGGCGGCGGGATACGCGTCTCAGGAAGCGTTGGCGGAGGCGATCCGTAACACCGCTCCTCAGCTCGGCATACGGTCGTTGCAGATCAGCGTGCGCCAAGTCCGCCGCTGGGAGTCAGCGAATCCGCCATGGCCGCAGCCTGACGTTCAGCGGGTATTGACGCATCTGCTGGGCCAGTCCATCGAGGAACTGGGCTTCACTGCCCCGTGGGACGGAACGGGATCGACGCGAGAAGGCGCCAGCCGACGGCCCGTCGCAGCATCGGGAGCGCCCGCGATCGGACCCGCCCCCGGGCCATTTCCCACCGCGAGCAATGCCACGCAACCAGCCACCGTGGGCGGTGACTTCGCTGCGATCACGGCCGCTCACCGACGCCTGTACTGGTCCGTGCAGCCCTCCCAACTCCACGCCACCGTGGTGGAGCACACACGTCTGGGCACAGCGCTCATTGGTGAAACGTCCGGTCGCTGCCGTACGGCCCTTGCCGCCGCACTCGCCGAGTCCTACCTTCTGGCCGGACGTATCGACTTCTTCGACCTCCAGCAGCCCAGCGCCGCGAACAACGCGTTCGTGCGTGGCCTCCAGGCCGCCGGGGAAGCCGACGACGCGCTACTAGGGGCGGCGATCCTGGCTCATACTGCGTTCATCCCAGGCTGGGAGGGCCACAGGGAAGACGCCGAAGAGCGCATGTCCGCTGCCCGTGCGTACGCCCGCAGGGGCAACGCCCCCGCGATGATGCTGGCTTGGCTTGACGCCGTCGAGGCCGAATGCATGACACGGTGCAACGACCCCCGCACGGCGCTGCGCCTGATCTCCCACGCCGAAGGCGTACTAGCCGAAGGCGATACGGACGAGCCATGCCCGGTGTGGATGGACTGGTTCAGCCCCGTCCGCCTCGCCGCGTTCAAAGGCAACACCCAGCTCATCGCCGGGCACACGGCCCAGGCTCGGACCACGCTGCTCGAAGTCCTCGACAACTTGCCCGCCGACGACGGCAAGCAGCGGACCATCATCCTCGGCGACCTGGCCGCGGTGGAGGCCGCAGCCGGTAGGCCAGAGGCAGCCTGCCGATGGGCCAACGAAGCGCTCGATCAGCTCAGCGTGACCTGGTACGCCGTCGGCATGGACCGGATACGCGACGTCCGCAAGCGGCTGCATGTGTGGCGTGACGAACCGTACGTGCGCAGTCTGGACGACCGGATGTACGGCTGGGGAACGACCGTCAGCGCTCTTCAGCGCTGAGGCTGGCGACCAGCTCCGGCAGCTCGGCGAGGCTGTGCACGCGGAAGGTCGGCACAGCGACGGCATCCGGTTCATCCCACTGGATCGTCGCCCACGGCCCACGCCGGATCAGTGCCGTCTTCATCCCCACCTTGTCCGCCGGGCGGATGTCGTTGTCCAGCCGATCACCCACGTAGAGGATCTCCTCGGCCGGGCAGGGAGCCGCGTCCGCTACGTGGGAGAAGAAGGCAGGATCGGGCTTGGACACGCCCCAGTCGTCAGACGTGGCGATGAAGTCGGCCGGGAGGTCGAGCGAGCGCAGTATGCCCCCGGCCCGCACGGTCTGGTTGCCCGCGATACCCACCCACAGACCAGCATCCCGCAACGCCGTCAGCGTCGGACGGACATCCGCGTACAGATCGCTGTCATCGAAGTGCTCGGGCTGGCCGGCCTGGGCCCGCTTCTCTCGCTCTTCGTACAGGTCAAAGCCAGGGCGGAAGACCTGGAACGTCTCGCGGTAGTCCCGCCCCTGAGCGATCACCGCGCCGAACATTGCCGCGAACGTATGCCGAGGCACCCCCAGCCAATCCGCCCACGTGCCGTACTCGCGCGTCTCGTCAACCAGGCACTCACCGACATCGAAAACCACAGCTCGGATCATGATGAGCAGGGTAGGCCAAGCAGGGTGCGTGTTGCCTCGGGAGCCCCGCCTACACCAGGGCCAGACCTCGCAGCGCCAAACAGGCACCGGCTGATGCCCATGTGTCTCGCGCCCTGATGGCTGTGATGGACCACCTCACGCCGGGGATGGTGCAGCGGTCGTCCTGAGTTTCGACTGACCGGCGTAAAGCCCTCTCCGGCCTCATATGTGTGCCTCACCGCAGATCGGGTCACGCAAGATCAGTAGGGTGCCCTGTTTCGCGGATGGTCCTGCCTCGTTGCTAGGGGACTGACAGGTTCCTGCTGTTCCTAGGGGTGCTATTTCGCCCTGCACCCGCCACTATCAGCAGCATGGATCAGGGGGTTGCTGCGGTATGGGCCGCAAGTGTGGCTGGTGTGGCGGGCACGGCTGGGGCTGTTGTGGCGGCGGGGCTGGGTGGCCGTTCGGCTCGGGTTCAGGTAGCCGATCAGGGAGCACTGGAGAGAGAGCGTCTACTAGAAGAGCATCGGCGGCAGGTGTCCACCGCCTTCCAAGAAGAATTGTCTGCGGCGATTCTTGCGGTGGATGAGTTTGAACGGGCTATTCGCGAAGGGAACTCCTGTGATCAGGAGGAATCTTCCGTGCACAAGGCAATCAACGTTGCACTGAGTAGTACGTTCAAGGTGCGTTCCTGCTGCCCATCCTTTGTTACGGATTTTGCGAACGAGGCGTGCATGTCATTAAAGAAGTCCGCCGATAGCCTTCGAATTCTGTGGCGACATCCAGAGGCGGCAGAGGTCGTTAAGGCGGCGGCCAATCGCTGCTGGGAAGAAGAGCGACTTAGGGTGACTGTGGCCTATTCAATGTTCGCGGACGCGATTCGACTTGCTATTAATACCCCTGCAAACTGAATCGGAATGCACGACGAACGGGCGCTCCTTTATCGCTTGTTGGTTTGATGGTGGCAGCGCCCGCGACGGCGATACCGGCAGGGCGAGGCATGGCGAGTCGAGCACTAATGTGACCCGAAGTAAAATGGCATGATGGTCACTGCTTTAACTGTTGTCGCGGAAGAAGAGGGCTGATCCTCGGGAGCCCTTTAGACCGGCGATGGGGCATGGCCCACTCTTCCCGCACTTTGACCCTCATGACCACTCCAGTGGCGACATGGGGCTTGTTCTGGAATACTGGATTGGCAATGACCGTTGGGCCGCAGGGAAGGTTCATCGTCTCACCTTTCTAGGTGCGACCCAAATATGGTCAATCGGGAGGCATGACGATGGCAACCGATGCAGCAGTTCCGCAGGAATTGAAGAAGCCGCAAGCCTTCATTAGCTACACGCACTCTGATCGAGATGCTGTATTGCGTGTGGCGGGCTACCTAAATCGACTCGGTTTGACGACATGGCTGGATAGTAAGGAAATGTCGGCTGGCGATAATCTAATCGAAGAAATCGCCAGAGGGATCGAGCAGGTTGATCTATACGTGGTTTTTCTATCGCGGGCATCTCTCGGTTCATCATGGGTGAGGCATGAGCTCAATACAGCGCTCACCCTTGAATTGCGTGGTGGAAGCCCTAAAGTGGTGCCGGTTCTCTTGGAGAAGGTGGACTTGCCGGCGTCTCTGGTCAGTAGACTGTACGTGGACGCAACTAGATCCCTTGAGGAAGGGTTTGAGCCACTGCATCGGCTTATAGAATCTGCTGGTGTGGTAGGTGTGAGTGGATTGGAACGCCCTCCTACTGTCGAGCGTCAAGTGTGGCTTTCGAGCGCCCGATTCTCGCTGTACGAGGATACCGTAAAGACGTATGGCGGATTGTCGATGGAGCACTCCCAGGACGAAGTCCGTGAAGAGGCTGTACGGCGCTTGTCTAGATTGCGCAAGAAGGCGAATGGCATACTTTTGAATTTCATCCCGATCGCCAATATTGACTTCTCTAATCCGGCATTCACTTTCCCGAATGGCGAAGTGACGGAGAGGGTCGAGGAATTCGGGGGAGACGTGACTGGCACTATTGCTAATCGCTCTATCTTGGACGTTGATGTGGTGAACCCGGATCCGGATTCATTGTCCAAGCTTGTCGCGAAAACCCTCAAAGGTCTTGGTGTCCTTGGTGTTGGTTATCAATTCTCCATCACTCCACCCGTAGAGAATCTACCCAGGATTGCCTTGGAAAAACTGCGTGGCACATATCCAGTTCTTGCGTGGGATCCGGAGTCCGGTACGGAAGTTGCACTTCCTGATGATGTCCGTGTCACGGTTTCTGCGGCACCTGGAAGTATTGGTATCGATGTAAGAACAAAATATCCATTCCAGTTCGAAATGAGAGTTGATCAATTTTCCGCGAACAAATTTATTGAATGGCTACTTCCCCCGTCCTCATAACCCTGCGCCTGACCTGCTCCGCCGTGACGGATCTCTTCTCCTCGGCTGGCATAGGGGGCAGCAGCGACCGGACACGGTACGCGCCAACGACTTGCTGTGGGCATCAAACAGACCGCCGCTGAGACCCGGGCCAGGACGGTGCCCGATCTAGCGGATCGAGATGAAGTCGGGGCTGTTGCTCACTGAGCTGGTGGCCTGACGGCACTCGTTGACGGCAACGGGGGTGCACATTGCCGTATCGCGAGACGCGTCCGCGCACTGGGCGGGCTGGGGCGAGGTGTCGTCGGCCTGATCAGCACATCGGCGGCACGAACTTGTAAGGCGGTGGCCAGGTGGTTGCTGTACAGCAGGGAGGTACAGCAACCACCCCAACCACAGTCGATCGACACCGGCCCGAGCCGATCGACTGACCAGCCCAGCAGACCTCAGCGACGGCCCCGCCCGTAGTTCGCATCGAGGGGGTCAGGGGTTTCAAATCCCCTCAGGTCCACCGCAGCTCAAAGCCCCCGCCGGGGAAATCCGGCGGGGGCTTTTTGGCGCCGTACAGGAGCGAAGTACAGCAACTACTTCCGATCTTGCTTACCCAGGTGCTTGCCGAGCCAGGGTGTGGCCTACGCGTGCGTGAGGCTACGGAGTAGGAGAGCAGGCCCTACCAGAGTGGCCAGGCGGCGTGCGCCCGCGCTGTACGCAGACTCGTGAGGCCTGACTCGCTGACGGCAACCGTGACGGCAACGACGGCACATCTTCCCCATCAACGGCTCCCGCCGGGCGCCATGGCAGGCTACCGCCGAGGCGCGCACCAGCCCCCTGCCCGAACCTACGGATCAAGAGGTTGCAGGTTCGAATCCTGCCGAGCGCGCACCAGCTAAGAGGCCCCTTCCGATCATCGGAAGGGGCCTCTGGCGTATGCGGTGACATCAGTTCTGACATCAACCGCTGGGGGACGCTCAGGGCAGGACCGGTGAGTCGGCCGCTGGGCGATCACTCTTCAGGTGCGGTGGGTCGGAACAGCGCAAGGAAGCCGCCAAGCAGAGTGAATGCGAGAAGGAGGAGTTCCGTTTCCACCCTGCTGACGCCGCCCTCGGTCATCTGAGTCCCGAGAATGATCCACGCCGCCGATCCCATGGTCACCAGCAGCTGATTGTCTCGCTCCCGCAGCAGCCGCATCCCTGACCACAGCAGCAACGGCACCAGCGTCAACCAGGCGAATGTGGCCAGAGCCCCTTCGGCGAACCCTGTGCCGATGCCCCCGTCGGGGTTGGCATGTCGTGCTTCCGACTCCCACTGCTCGGCGGATTCCCACACCCAGTACGTCGCGTGGGCGGCGGCTGCCGAGACGACGATCCCCTTTAACCAGCGGCATAACTTGCTGCTCAACATGGCTTCACCATGCACAGCACAGTCCTCGCACACCTGAGTACCCATACTCAGAGAGGGCCAGAAGGTGCAGGGAAGGAAGCCTGACGACCACCGCTCGCCGCCTGCTTGACGTTATTGAGGGCGGGGGCCTCCGGTCCCTCCACGACTGCGACCCCCGCCCAGCCTTTGAGGTGCTACGCGTCAGGCGTCGCTGTTCGGCCTCGTGCAGCCGTCGTGGAAGAGCCCACATTCGCCATGGACGCGCGGAAAAAGCTGGTGATGATCATGCGGAATCCTGTGTGGCCTGTCTGGTTCGCGTGACGCAGGTACCACACCTGCGGCTGCTTCGCTTCATCGGCCGCGCCGGAGGAGTCGTCGCACGTCGTGCATTCGGCCTCCAAGATCGGTGGGCTTCCGGTGACGTCTGCGCTCAGGGTCCACAGGGTCCAATCGCCCTGCCGTATGACGGAGTTTCCGGCGGTCGTCACGACTGCCCCTCTCTACGCTCTCCATCGACCAGTGAGGCCCGTTCGTCGACAGGAAGTGCGAGGACGGCCCAGACCGCTTTGCCCACGGCTGCCCGTGGGCTCACGCCCCACTGATCGGCGAGCGTTTCGACCAGGACCAGCCCTCGGCCGCGTACGGATTCGGGGGTGGGAGTCCTCAGCTTGGGTAGTTGGTCGGCCGCGTCATGAATCTCGATCCGCACCTTGTCGCCCTGGTGCAGATAGCGCGTCTCGATCTGTCGTCCCGGCACCCGTGCATGACGTACGGCGTTCGTTATCAATTCCGACAGCACCAACAGCGCGACCTCTTCGACCGCGATCATCCCCCAACCGGCCAGAGCCTTAGGCAAGTCAGCTCGGGCCAGGGCGACACAACGGGGGTGGCGGGTCCAACGCCTCACCACCACTCGTCCTTCAGGGTCTGTCAGCTCTGGCTTCATGGCCATAAGCGTCCAGGTGAGACGCCCGCATCGGGACAGCCAACGGGGTACCCCGGGCGGTGAAATGGGGTACCCCGAAACTCGGCGCGATCTACGCTAAATGTGACGACGTCCCTACACCTCGTGAGCGGCCCATGAGTGAACGTGAAGCCAGCCGCAGCGGATACCCCCTCACCATCCCGTCCCGGCTACTCCACAGCGAGGACATGAAACGGGCGTGCAGGCGAAGGGATTTCGGGAGATCTTCCGTCTCGTCAACCGACGAGCCCCAGCGAGCTACGCGGCAATGGCCGCTGCCGTCACCAAGATGACCAGCGCGCGCGTCGGCGACGTGATCCGAGGTGATCGGGGCATTCGCAGTGTCGCCGTCATGGAACGCATCGCTGATGGACTGGGCATTCCCGGCCACATGCTCGACCTGCCCGAGCGGCCATGGGAGGGTACCCCGTCACCGGCCGCCGCTGCCCAGAACCAGGCTTACGCTCGCAGTAGCCCAGACGGCTCGAACGCCCCCGCACCCTTACCTGCAACGGGGGCGATCTCTGGTCTGCCGATTGTGCACGTGGACCCCTCGAATTCGGCGGACGCGGATGCGCTACCCGAAATCGTTCTGGTTTCGGTGTACGTCGATGGAAGAGAGCAGATCGTGCCGATAAATCGCCGAGCCCTTCTCGGGCACGCAATTGGTGTCGCCCTGCAAGGAAGCGGACCTCTCCGTGTCGTGAACGCTTCCGCTGAGATCGTGCGCCCAAAGCCCGCCAGACCACACCGACTCTCCGCCGGACGAGGCGAAGCGGCGATCGAGCACTTCCGCGACATGTGGCACACCCTGGTCAGGGCCGACAACCTCTTCGGCCCGCGTCACGCCCTCGCAGGAGTGCATCAGCAGCTCGACATGCTGCAAGGTCTTCTGGAGGACACCCGGGGCGAGCACCGGCAGGAGCTGTTGAAGCTCTCGGCCCAGTACGCCGAGTCAGCCGCGTGGCTTCACGAGGACTCCATGGACGTGGCCAGCGCTGAGACGTGGACGAGCCGGGCCATGGAATGGGCCATGGAGGCCGGAGACGAGGCCATGTTGTCGTGGACGCTATTCCGTCGGAGCCAGCTCGCAGCGGGGAAGCAGAACGCAGGTCAGACGATCGGCCTCGCGCAGGCGGTGCAACGCCATGAACGAGCTCTCACCAGGCCGATGAAAGCGCAGCCATCCAGCAGGAAGCGCAGGGCCTGGCACTCGATGGCGACGAAGTCGCCTGTCATCGAAAAATGGACGAGGCCCACGAATTCGCCGCTTCCGTGGATTCATCCGGGGATGCGCGATCAGGTCATGGCGACTTTTGTACGCCCAGCTATATCGAGATCCAGCGCGCGAATTGCTGGCTGAACCTCTCGCGTCCGGACCGTGCGGTAGCGACCTTCCAAACCGCGTTGGCTGAGCTTCCGGACGTCTACCAGCGAGACCGAGGGTTTGCCCAGGCGCGCCTTGCCATGGCGTACGTGGGCATCCGGGAATACGAGCAGGCCGCAGCCGAGGCCGCATCGGTCCTCGATATGGCCCGCGGCTCAGGCTCCGGGCGCACTCTGCAAGAGGCAGTCACGGCGATCAACGCGCTTGCGGCGGCGAGTAATGTTCCAGCGGTGCGAGACCTACTCGACGCAGTCAAGGAGAATGCGGGGTTCTGATGGCCACGCCGAACGAACTAGCGGCCATGCGGCGAGCAATCGCCATCTCTGCCCAAGGACTTGGGACGACGAGCCCGAACCCGCCCGTTGGGTGCGTGATCCTCGACCGCGACGGCGTACCGGTCGGCGAGGGATACCACCTCCGCAAGGGAGACCACCACGCCGAGGTGAACGCGCTCGCCGCAGCGGGGGAGCGGGCCGAGGGTGGCACGGCGGTCGTGACCTTGGAGCCCTGCAACCACCACGGCCGGACCCCACCGTGCCGACAGGCACTGATCGACGCGAAGGTCTCCCGAGTCCTGATGGCCGTCATGGACCCCACCTCGCGTGGGGAGGGCGGCGCGGCGGTGCTGGAACAGGCCGGCATCGAGGTGGAGCGTGGCGTTCTGGAGCAGGAAGCGCTGCTCGTCCTCGGCCCGTGGCTGCACTCGCTGCGTACGGGAAGGCCGTACATCACCTGGGCGTACACGGTCGGTGCAGATGGCTTCGATGAGAACGGCGCGGACATCGCCGAGCTACGCCGCACACAAGATCTTGTGATTCGGTGGACCGGGGCGATCGAGGAAGGCGTGCCAGGAGGCCATGGGGCAGAGGTTTTCCGCGTGCCTAGTGGACCGCTCGGAGACGTCCCCGGCAAGGCTCTGGGCACCTTGGCCGATGCAGGCGCACGGTCGGTGCTGATCGAGGGCAGCGCAAATGAAGCGGCGCAGTTGCTTGCCGACGCTGTTGACCGCCTGATCATCGATGTGCCGGGGACTCCGCCGTCATCGAGGCCGACCACAGCGAGCGCGGCGGGGCCGGGCCTGGTTCCCAGTGGGTTCCGGATGGTTGGCGTGCAGCCCCATGGTCTATACGTGCGCCTCATTGCAGAGCAGGCGATCCGAGACGAGTAGCCGGGTCGGGGGCTACGAGCCGCCCGCTCCCTACGCATCCCCGCCGCGTATGGCCGCCGAACTCGGCTGGCCCGGTCCACCCTCATGCGGAACGACGACGATTTGGTACTCGTCCTCGTAGACGATCCTCCCTGGGTCTGACGATCGCATCATGCGGCACCCGACCCCGTGAGCAGCAAGGACGTCCAGGTAGCCGTCTACTCGCTTGATCAGGTCCCGTGACGTGGACTTGAACCAGGCCGCCGCCCCGGGGTGAAGCTCGCGGTCGTAGACCGTTGGATCGACGGAGGAAGGGTCAGGATAGGCAGCGTTGTACCAATCATTGTTAGTCCGTCTGAAGCGCTCCTGCTCAGCAGTCAGCTTCCCGTCCCGTGCCAGCCCATTGACCAGTCCAAACACGCCGGTGAAGTATCCGCGCTCATTTCGGATTGTGCTCTGGAATCGTACGTATACCGCTTCGTCCACAAGCCCTCTTGCTTCGCCGATCTCCACGGCGAAGATGCTAGGGCTCCGGCTGACCGTGTGTCCCAGGGACAGCGTAAGAGCCACGCCGATGGCTGGCGGATCTGGCAGCCGGTTGGTGACGGCAACGCTGACGGCAACGACGGCACATGACGCCCGTCAACTGCCCTCCCCGGGCACCAAGTTAGGCAGCCACCGAGGCCTATACCAGGCCCCTGCCCGAACCTACGGATCAAGAGGTTGCAGGTTCGGATCCTGCCGAGCGTGCAGTTCAGAGGCCCCGTTCCAGTTGTGGGAGGGGGCCTTTGGCGTTGCTGCGTGACCGCTGCGTGGCTACGGGGTGTGGACGATCACGTAATTCCCCACGACAGGGCACATGAGCGTCACGTAATTCCCCACCCTCATGGCCACGTTTCCCATGGGGACGGCGGTCGCCGACGATGGCTCAGGCGGCATGGGCTCGCTCCGTCGAGTTGTCTGTGGAGCGGGAGGCATCGTGGTCATGCAGCGGCGCAAGGGCGGGAGTACGGCGGCGGCGCTGCCAGTAGGCGATGGCGAGTAGGGCCAGGAAAGGTCCCCACAGCAGGAGCGGGGCGTAGCTGGCGGTGAAGAAGGCGAGGTGCCATCCGTGCAGTGTCAGGGTGGGGAAGTCGCTCGGAAGCGGGTTGCCCTGGATGGTCAGCCCGGCGGCGACGGTGATGCCGGCGGTGGTCCACATGGCCGTCAGTATCGCGGCACCGAGCGCGGCAGGGACCATAGCGGCAGGCAACGGTACTCGGCGTCCGCCCAGGCCCGGGATCCAGCGAGGGAAGACCTCGCCCCATCCGGCGATCAGGCCGACTGCGGTGAACGCCAGCAGCTCGGACAGGATTGACAGGCAGATCACGTACACCTGGCCCGGGAGCCATGACGGGAGGTCTCCCGTCCCGTGCCGTGCAGCGTCCCCGCCGACCTGGAAGACGACCGTCGCGATCCGCCACACACTGGAGGGAAGGACCGTGAGCGGCACGGCATAGGCAACGAGCCGAGCCCAGCGGGGAACCCCCTGGACGGGTGCATGCGCGGCCCGCCACGCGCTGCGTAAGCGTCCCGTCTCTGCTGCTTCGGAGTGAGTGGTCGTCATCTGTGGCTCCTCAGGTCCGGCAGTTGTGCCACCGCTTCGCTTCGAAGGTCCCAGCCGCGGCGCTCAGTGAGCATCAACCTGTGGAATGGACTGGCTCCCCCATGCGGGGGAGTTGCGGTGAGCCGCCCCGATCCCCGAACAGAACAGGCCGCCCAAACGAGTCAGCGCGGTGTCAGATGTCCCGCGAGCACCTGGGGAATCGCGTGACGTCCGCCCTGGGGGATTACGTGACCGTCCACACGGGGGCCGGGGCATGCGCCGAAGGGCTTGTTCATGGTCGTCGTGCCGGTCTGGGCGACCGGTCGGATCCGCGTCCGGGGTCCGTCCGAGGCCGATGTTTTTCCCGGCTCAGCGGGCATGGTGCTCATCGGCGCAAGCGAGCTGTTATGCGCCGCTGGGTTCCATTAGGCGTCTGTTAGCCGAACGCCAACGCGATCTTCGAAGCTGGTTGTCGTCCGGGAGCGAGACCAGACAACACAGCAATGGGAGACACGATGAGCACCACCTCCACCACCAACCGCTTCCGCGGCCGTGCCGGCCGCCGCATCGCCGCCACTATCGTCGCCGCCGCGGCGCTGGGTCTGGGGGCCACGGCCTGCGGGCCTGACTCCGATGCTGCGGACTCCAGCGGCTCCTCGGCTTCTTCGACCGCGTCCCCCTCGCAGCAAGCCTCGAGCCAGCCCACGAGCGGTTCCTCCTCTGGCAACTCCGGCTCGCAGGGCCAGGACGGGGGCGGTGCCGCCAACGCGGGTAAGAGCCTCACGATCGTCGGCACGATGGAGTACCTCGCGCCCGGCAAGCTGATCGTCAAGCCCGAGGACGGCGGCACGGACCAGGCGTTCCTGGTCGCCAACGCCACGAACATCCGTGGCGCGGCCGCGATCTGCACCGCCCCCGACGGCAGCGTGGCCATCGGCGACGACGGCTACGGCACCGCGAAGTGCACCGTGGACGAGCTGGAGAAGGCTGCGAAGACCAACAGCGTGACCGTCCGCGTCACCATGGACCGCAAGTCCGGTGGTGCCGATACGGTCGCGGAGAAGTACCACCCGTAAGTCGTCGCCTTGGGCGTGAACGCCCTTGCCGCCCGGTATGGCATCTGCGGCGAAGCAGCTAAGAGGCCCCTTCCAGAGATGGATGGGGCCTCTTGCGTTGCCCAGTGACCGTGGTCGTCGCCTGCGGCACCCGTTGGGTTAATTCTTGCGGCGGCGCCGTTGTCCATAGGGGCCGCGGCGATCGTGTGCGCGCCACTCCTCCTCATGGATGTCGCGGTCTTCGCTGCCCGCGGTGCCTCCAGGAGTCGGGATTGTCTCCCCGGCGTCGATCCTGGCCTGTGTTGCGGCGAGTTTGCGGTCGGAGCGCTCGTCGTCCGAATGCTTGCGATCAGGCAGCGGTCCCGGGGGCGGCGGTGTGTGCGCTATCTGCTTGATCTTGTGGCGCCGCGGCTCGGGGGAGGCGTTCCCTGCCTCCGCGCCGTTCTGATGCGACCGTGACGTACTGCTCATGATCAGGCCCCCGCCTCACTGAAATTCTCTGACAGTGTGTATGGATCATTCCCTGGAAGGGCTGCGAGGAAACGGAGTTCAGCACGTGGGTGCTGCCCATGTGCCTTTCAATCCTGCCGGGGCCAGCGGCGTCTGGGGCGTACTTATTGGCAGCCTTACCCGTCGGACACTTCCTGGCGTGCAGAGGGGCTGATTCCGGAGCAAAAGAAAGGCCCTCAAGAGCTGAGGAAGGCTCTTTCGGGCATGGCTAAAGGACGTCGCTCATGAGGCCGGGACGCGGACCTGGGCGACGTCGCTTGGACGATCTACGGATCAAGAGATGTTTGTGTGTCGGAGCCGGACTGCCGGTGCTGCGACTCTGCGACTGGGCACTTCAGTTGGGCAGTGGGGCCTCGGCTTGGGCCATCTCGGTAGTGATGGCCCAGCGCTCGTGGTCCCTCCACTCGCCGTTGACGAACTGGAAGGCTGCCGAGTAGCCCTCGCGCTGGAATCCCAGGCGCTTGACGAGGTTCAGCGAGGAGGTGTTGTCAGGCTGGATATTGGCCTCCAGCCTATGCAGTGCCAGCTGACCGAAGGCGAGCTGAAGCACGAGCCTCAGTCCTTCGGTCATATAGCCACGGCCGGTGGTGGAGGCGTAGGCGGTATAGCCCACGGTCCCGCTCTGGAGGGCGCCCCTGACGATGTTGTTGATGTTGATGCCGCCCACGATCGCGCCAGTGCCGTTCAGACAGATCACGAAGCCTTCGTGGGTGGGCTGCTCGATTCGCTCAAGGTAGCTCTCGAAAGCTTCCGGCGTGTGATCGCGGGCGCCCAGCCATGGGCGGAGCATCTCGGCGCTTTCTTGGGCCAACGCTGTGAGTTCATCGTAATCCTGACGGCGGACGTGGCGTAAGGCCACTCGCGGCCCGTGCAGGAGGTAGCTGTAGCTGGTGGTTGCCATCCGGGGATCCTATGCAGCCTGCTCGTGGACCCCGGAGGCGGGAATTACCGCGGGCACTCACTGGTGCTGGACCGGCGGGCAGTAGCCGGTGTCTGCGCCGATGCTGTTGATCGTGGCGTTGTCCCTGGGGTCGTCCGCGTAGTTGATCTGGTTGGTGCAGCGCATGCCGGGCTTCCTGGGGGTGCCGGACGGGGTGCCGCCCTTTTGCGGCTCCGGGCAGTAGCCGGTGTCCGCGCCGATGCTGTTGATCGTGGCGTTGTCCCTGGGGTCGTCCGCGTAGTTGATCTGGTTGGTGCAGCGCATACCGGGCTTCCTGGGGGTACCCGACGGGGT
The DNA here is from genome assembly GCF_003595545.1 of Streptomyces sp. 11-1-2. NCBI lineage: Bacteria > Bacillati > Actinomycetota > Actinomycetes > Kitasatosporales > Streptomycetaceae > Streptomyces > Streptomyces sp. 11-1-2. The sequence continues at coordinate 5,648,347 of NZ_CP022545.1, read as the reverse complement.
GCCCTTGGCGGAGTCCTGGTCCGAGCCCTGGTTGGGCTTGGCCGCGGAGGTGGGGGATTGCGTGGCGCTCGCGGAGGGGGATGAGGACGAGGAGTTGGTGTCGCCGTCCTGGCAGGCGGTGAGGCCGAAGGCGGCGATGGTGATCAGCATGGCGGCGGCGGCCTTGCGGGCGTGGCGGACTGTGGTGCGGTGCGACATCTTCATTCCCGTTCGCTCGACGTGGTGTTTCGGCTTCGTGAGAACAAGACTGTCGGACACCGCTGATGAACTATCGCTGTACGGCTAACGCCCCGCTAACGTCCGCGGCGGACCGTCGAGGTGTCGGGCGGGTGAGGGGGTGACGACCCGCCTGGGCTGCGATGTCGGCCTGCCTGTCTTTGGGGTGACCATGTGTCTGGCCGTTGATGCTGTGCCGAGGGCTCGGTGGTGGGGCAGCGGCGGAGTGGGCGTGCATGCCGCCACTCGCCGCATCACTCCACGGGTTCTGCGCCGTCGTGAGCCCAGGGAATGACGACCACCTGGTCCGGGTCCTCGTAGATGATCTTTCCTGGGTTCGACGATTCGATTCGCTCGCAGGCGACTTCATGCAGGGCGAGGATCTTCAGGTAGCCGTCCACCCGGGCGATCAGTTCCAGGGAGGCGGCTTTGAACCATGCCACGGCTCCTGGATTCAGTTCGGGGTCGTAGACCGAGGGATCGACCTCGAGGGGTTGGCGAAGTTGGCGTTGCACCAGTCGTTGCCGGCTCGCCAGAACCGATGTTCCTCGTCACTCAGTTGGCCTGCCCGCGCGAGGCCGTTGGCCAGTGCGAAGACACCGGGGAAGTGGCCTCGCGGGCTTCGGACGGTCCCCTGAAACCTCACGTATAACGCGTCACTCACGGCCGCATCTGCTTGGGCAAGGTGAGGATTTCGGCTCCGTCGTCGGTGATGGCGATCGTGTGCTCACTGTGCGCCGTGCGGCAGCCTGTCGCGCTGCGGAGGGTCCAGCCATCGGCATCGGTGACGAGCTGGGCGGTGTCCGCCATGACCCACGGCTCCAGTGCCAGCAGCAGCCCAGGGCGCAGCTTGTAACCGCGGCCGGGCCGTCCGGTGTTCGAGACGTGCGGGTCCTGGTGCATCGTTGATCCGATGCCATGACCTCCGAACTCGGTGTTGATCGGGTACCCCGCCTCGCTGAGGACCGTGCCGATGGCATGGGAGATGTCGCCGATGCGAGCCCCGGGCCCGGCGGCGGCGATCCCCGCGGCCAGTGCGCGCTCGGTCGCGTTGATCATGGCGACGCTCTCCGGGGGCTTCGCGTCGCCCACGATGAAGCTGATGGCGGCGTCCGCGGCGACTCCGGCTTTGGAGACGGCGAGGTCGAGTGTCAGCAGGTCGCCGTCGGCAAGCGAGTAGTCGGACGGCCGCCCGTGGAGCACGGCGTCGTTGACGGCCGTGCAGATGTAGTGGCCGAACGGGCCGCGTCCGAAGGACGGCTCGTAGTCGACGTAACAGGACAGCGCCCCCGCCTCGACGATCATGGTCTTGGCCCACCGGTCGATGTCCAGAAGGTTCGTGCCGATCGTGCTACGGCTCTTCAGCGTCTGCAGGATGTCGGCGACCAGAGCGCCTGTGTCCTTTGCTCGGGTCAGTTCGGTGGGGCTCAGGATCTCGATCATGCGGCGTCCTTCTCGTGTACTCACGTACTCATGTAACCAATAACTATACCGGGCTTACTATACCGGTATTAGAATCGGGGCCATGGTCAGGTTGCCGCTCACTCCCGCAGAGGTCGAGCGCGGGCAGCGCCTCGGCGCCCTTCTACGTCGGGCCAGGGGGGAGCGCTCGATGCTCGATACCGCGCTGGACGCAGGTGTCTCACCAGAGACCCTTCGGAAGATCGAGTCCGGTCGCGTGGCCACCCCTGCCTTCCCGACCATCGCGGCGATCGCCGATGTCCTCGGCCTTTCGCTCGATGACGTGTGGGCCGAGATCAACCGGCCTGATGGCGAGGTCGAACCCACGGGGCCAGGTCGCACCGCGCGCGAGCGGTTGGCCTCCTGAGTCTCGGGCCCCGCAGCTCCGTTGCACCGACCGGCTCTCTCAGTGCGTGCCGACCCAACGCTGGACGGCGGTGTCGAGCTCCTTGAGGACGGCGTCGTCGGACGAAGCGGTGTCGCGTGAGGCGGCCCAGATGATGACGCCGTCCGGACGTACGAACAGGCTGGGCTGCGACGTCTCGGAGGCCGGATCCGCGACGTACGCGACCCTGTGCTCCAGCGGGCGTACGGCCTGGGCGAAGCGGCCGTCAGGGGAACGGTCGACGAGGACGAAGCGGGCGTCGTGGGCGTGGTCGGCGAGCCGGTCGCCCGAGGACAACGCGACATCCCCGGCGATCGATCCGACCGGTGCCGCCGCCTTGTCGGCGATCTCGTCGGCGATCTTGGCGGTGCCCTCGTCGGCGAGGTTGTCGGCGATCTTGTCGGTGATGTCGTCAGCGACCTTGTCGGCGGGGGTGCCGGTGACGTCGTAGTGCTGGGTGATCCCCGATGTCAGCGCGACCACGCGGTTCATCACGCCCGGCACCGTGAACAGTTCCTCGCCGACGACCTTGCGCAGTTGCGCGGTGCGTTCGTCGCCGCGCATCAGGGCGACCTGCGCCCGCGTCCAGTCGAGAACCCACGCCGCGATCGGGTGGCGTTCGCTCTCGTAGGTGTCGAGCAGTCCGGCCGGAGCGTATCCGTGCACGGTCGCGGCGAGCTTCCAGCCGAGGTTGACGGCGTCGCCCAGGCCGAGGTTCAGTCCCTGGCCGCTGAACGGTGAGTGCACGTGCGCGGCATCGCCCGCGAGGAGCACCCGGCCGTGCCGGTAGGACTGGGCCTGCCGGGCATTGTCGGACCACCGGGTCGCCCGGCCGCGAAGGCCGTTGAGCGTCACGTTGACGCCGGTGACGTCGCGTACGGCCTGCTGCAGTTCCTCGAGCGTGACGGGGGCGTCGCGGTCCTGCGGCTGCGGGCCGAAGCGGGCGATGAGAACGCGCCCGGGAATCGGGCCGTAGGCGTAGATTCCGCGAGGCGTCCAGGTCCAGCCGCGGCTCAGCTCGCCGGGGTCATCGAAGTCGGCGACCGCCTGGTATCCCACCATCTGCGGATCGGTGCCGACGAAGCCGATGCCCAGTTGCCTGCGGATCGCGCTGCGACCGCCGTCGGCGGCGACGACCCACCCCGCCGTCAATTCACCCGCGCTGGTCTCCACGACGACATCGGCGTCGACGTCGTCGTCCGTAAGGTTCGCGTCCGCGCCGCGCACACCGTGGACCTCGACACCGCGGCGAACCTCTACGCCGAGACGGGCGCAGTGGGCCGCGAGCAGCAGTTCGAGGTCGTGCTGGGGGACGAGGATGCCGTTGGCCGCCGCGGTGTGCCTGGCCAGTACCGGGTCGCCCTGATCAGCGACCGGGAAGCGGTGCGCGGCGCGCTCGCGCGAGGCGCGCTCATGCGAGCCCTCCTCGTGCGAGGTGCGTTCATGCGAGCCCTCCTCGTGCGAGTCCGGCTGGTTCACGAAGGCGTTCTTACGGCCGGCGAAGGCGCCGACGGAGGCGAGCAGCCGGCGCTGTACGTCCTCCGCGGCCGGGAGCAGCCCGCGCCGGTCGAGGATTTCGGCGCTGGCGACATTGATCGACCCGGCCTTGATCGTCGGGTCGGGCTCCGGGAGCCGCTCCAGAACCGTCACCCGCGCGCCCAGGAGTGCAAGTTCGCCGGCGAGGAAGAGGCCCGTGGGACCGGCTCCGACGACGATCACATCGGTGCGCTGCATGGCAAGCTCCTTACCCTTACTTGGTAAACTTACCGGATAAGGGTAACGGGGAAGGTTAGCGTTGTCACATGCCGAATCGAGGGGACCGCGGCGGGGCACAGACCCGGGCTCGCATCGCGTCCGTCGCAACCGAGCTCTTCCTGGAGCGCGGGTTCGATGACGTGACCATCAACGAGGTCGCCGCAGCCGCCGGAGTGTCGAAGGTGACGGTCTTCGCCCACTTCGACCGCAAAGAGGACCTCCTGTTCGACCGTTTTCCGGACGCCCTCGACACCATGCGGACCGTGATCCGCGAGCGCGCGGATCACATCGACCCCGTCGAAGCGATTCGCCAGGCCGCCCTCGCGCTGGCCACGCAAGGCCATGTGCTGTCCGGGCTGGGGGAGGGAGTCGAGCCGTTCATGCGCACCCTGATGGCGTCTCCCGCGCTGATCGCACGACTCCGCCTCTTCGCGTCCGAGATGGAGGATGCGCTTGCGGCCGAACTCGACGCCGACGCTCGCTTCTCCGGCGACAGCGCGCTGACCGCGGCCCTGCTCGTAGCCGCGTACCGCACGGTTGCGGTCGAAACGGTGCGGCGGCGGCTTGCCGGAGGGGATATCGGCGAGATCAGCGCCGCGCATCAACGCCGGCTGACGTTCGCCTTCGATGCGCTGGCCGGCGGATTGCCCAGCGTCGGGTGACGAACTTCAGGGCCGGTGGGGCCGGGCGGGGCGATTAGCTTAGGTAAGCCTAAGTCGCTGCTCTATGCTGCGGTGCCATGAGCATGGCCGAGTACCGGGACTACGGCTTCCACTGGCGGGTGCTCGTTCCCCGGCCCGTGCCCTGGCCGCTGCTGACGATCTTCGGTTACGGGGCGGTCGTCGGAGCCGTCTCGGTCGTGGTCGAGGTTCTTCGCTGAGTCGGTGCGAGGAGAGTGGATTTCCCTTAGCGGGGAGAACGACGTAGAGTTACGTTCATCGACGCGGGGTGGAGCAGCTCGGTAGCTCGCTGGGCTCATAACCCAGAGGTCGCAGGTTCAAATCCTGTCCCCGCTACTCAGGTATCGAGGGCCCGGCACTTTTTCAGTGCCGGGCCTTCGGTCGTTCGGTCAGGTTGTGGTTCGAGCAGCGGGAACCGGAGCGTCCCGCCGCCGTCACCCCGCTGCCGTCAGCGCTTGACCTTCCAGCTCACCGGCCGCTTGGTGTCGTCGCCTGTGCTGTACGTCACCACCGACGGCCGTATGCCGTTCGGCACCAGGAACACCTTGCACAAGGAGACCTTCCCTCCCACCGCGAAGTCGTCCGGGTCCTTGCCCGGGCATGCCGCCACCTCGGTGTCGCCGGTGATGAGCGGCTGGTCGTCCACACCGTTGGTGTCCTCGAGCCCGGTGGGGGTGTTGAGGAAGGGGTAGTGGAGGGAGTTCTCGCCGACGTTTTCGAAGGTCATGGTGACGTAGTACGGCTGGGTCGTCCGTACGTCGGACGGTTCCGTGCCCGCCTTCTTCAGCTCCGCATGTGTTCCCTTGCGCACGCTCACCGCCGTGACCCGCAGGGCGCCCCGCATATGGTCCGAGCCGCTCTTGTAGGTGATCGACGTGGGCTCGCCGAGCCGGAGCGTCTTGCCGCCGTCGCCGTCGGTCGCCAGGTCGGCGCGGGGCGCGGACTGCCGTCGGCCGGAGCCGGACGCGGCGGTGCCGTCCTCGCAGCCGGCGGTGGCGAGGCCGAGGAGGGTGACGCCGAGGGCGCAGACGAGAGCGGTCCGGAATCGGGTGGTGCGAGGCGGGCGGTTGGGCATGGATGGTCCCCCGTGGCTGGTCGTGGTCGGTGACGACGTCGGGCGGGCGGCGCCGGCCTGAGGTGGTGGCCCTCAGACGGTGGTCTTAGGCGGTGGCCTCAAGCGCTGGCCTCAGGTCGGTCCCAGGCCGGTCCCAGGTGGATACGCCGGTGCCGGAGCGTCAGTTCACCGTGTTGGTTCCCCTTGTGGTGATCTTGTCACTGCAGATCATCATGGCCGTGACAAAACCACTGGTTGAGGCTGTGATCAACTCGCAGTGGCCCTGAGACGAGGCTGTAGCACAGACGCCCGGGGCAACTACCGTGACCGTATGGACGATCCCGCCGTGGTGTCGGTGCAGCGGTTCTGGCAGGAGCTCGGGCTGCCCGGACTCATCGATGTACACACCCACTTCATGCCGCAGCGCGTACTGGACAAGGTCTGGGCCTACTTCGACGCCGTCGAGCCCCGCTGGCACATCACCTACCGCGAGGAGGAGGGCGAACGCCTCGCGGTGCTACGGGCGTTCGGGGTGCGGGCCTTCACCTCGATGCTCTATCCCCACAAGCCGGACATGGCGCGGTGGCTGAACGACTGGTCGGCCGGGTTCGCCGCCCGTACGCCCGACTGTCTGCACACCGCGACCTTCTTCCCCGAGCCTGGCGTCGAGGGGTACGTGGACGCGGCGCTCGAGGGCGGGGCGCGGGTGTTCAAGGCCCATGTGCAGGTGGGGGCGTACGACCCGGGCGACGCGCTGCTCGACCCGGTGTGGGGCACGCTCGCCGAGAGCGGGACGCCCATCGTCATCCACTGCGGATCGGGGCCCGACCCGGGCAAGTACACCGGACCGGAGCCGGTGGGGCGAGTGCTGGCCCGGCATCCTCGGCTGCGCCTGATCATCGCGCATATGGGGCTGCCGGAGTACGCGGACTTCCTGGGGCTGGCGGAGCGGTACGAGGGGGTGCATCTCGACACCACGATGGCCTTCACCGACTTCACCGAGAGCCGGTGGCCGTTTCCGCGGGCGGAGCGGGGAAGACTGGCCGCGCTGGGGGACCGGGTGCTGTTCGGGAGCGACTTTCCCAACATCCCGTACGGGTACCTGCATGCCCTGGACGCGCTGACGCGGATCGGCCAGGACGAGGAGTGGCTGCGCGCGGTGTGCTACGGGAACGCGGCGCGGCTGTTCGGGATACCCGGGATACCCGGGATACCCGGGATACCCGGGATACCCGGGATATGAAACAGCCCGCCCGGCGCCATGTCGGCGCCGGGCGGGGGGCGAGTGAAGGGCTGAGGGGGCTGAGTAGAGGCTCAGCCCTTGTCCAGCGGCAGTGCCTCGGCCAGCGTGCGCCACTGCGCGCGCGGGACGTCGGCCAACGGGCTGTCGGTCACCGTCTGGATCGCGACATGGTCCGCGCCCGCGGCCAGGAACTCGTCGACGCGTGCCCGGATCACCTCCGCGTCACCGAGGGCGAACATGGCGGAGATGAGACGGTCGCTGCCACCGTCCGCGAAGTCCGCGTCCTCGAAGCCCAGCCGCAGGAAGTTGTTGGTGTAGTTGGGCAGCGCCAGGTAGCGGGCGAGGTAACCGCGGGCCGTGGCGCGGGCGCGGTCCAGATCCGTGTCGAGGACGACCTTCAGTTCCGGCGCGAGCACGGAATCCTTACCCAGGATGTCGCGGGCCTCGGCGGTGTGCTCCGGAGTGACGAGATACGGATGCGCGCCGGTCGCGCGCTCGCGGGACAGCTCCAGCATCTTGGGGCCCAGGGCGGCCAGGACCCGCTGGGAGGCGGGGACCGGGGCCGGGGCGGAGTCCAGCGCGGTGAGGTATTCCTTCATCGCCGTGTACGGACGCCGATAGCGCTCACCGGCGAGCGCGCTGTGGCTCACGCCGAGGCCGAGGAGGAAGCGGCCGTCGTGGGCCGCGTTGAGCGCGGTGTGCCGCTCGGCCACATAGGCCGCCTCGTGGTCCCAGATGCTCAGGATTCCGGTCGCGATGGTGATCCGGGAGGTGGCGTCCAGGAGGACACCGGCCTGATCCGGGCTGGGGCTGCCACCGAGCCAGATGGCGCCGTACCCCAGCTCGTCCAGTTCGGCCGCCACCTCGCTGACCTGCTCTGACGGTAGGGAATCCGTCTTCAGGGCCGCGGTCCAGACGCCGATCTTGCCAAGTGCGGGACGAGAACTCATACAGGGGGAAGCCGGAGAGTCCTTCCGCTTATTCCGTGGCTCCCGGTAGTTCCGCTTATTCCGTGGCCCCCCGGTTGTCCCTCGTCCCTCGCCGTTGCTCCGTGTCCCCACGGATGCTCCGTGTCGCCACAAGATTCTCAGGTGATTCACAGGTAGCCGAAAGCGACCTCTCAGGACCCGCTCGGAGGGTAGGGCCCATGATGCCGACCTCGCCCCATGGGCGTACCGAGCTGCTGCGCCCCGACGGGAGCCCCGTCCGGGTGCTGGTCGTGGACGACGAGTCGGCGCTCGCCGACCTGCTGTCGATGGCATTGCGCTACGAGGGCTGGGAGGTGCGCACCGCGGGCGACGGCGCGGAGGCGATCCGGATCACCCGTGAGCTGCGCCCGGACGCGGTGGTCCTGGACATCATGCTGCCCGATATGGACGGGCTCACGGTGCTGGGACGGCTGCGCCGCGAACTGCCCGATATCCCGGTGCTGTTCCTGACCGCGCGGGACGCGGTGGAGGACCGGATCGCGGGGCTGACGGCGGGCGGCGACGACTACGTCACCAAGCCGTTCAGCCTGGAGGAGGTCGTCGCCCGGCTGCGGGGCCTGCTGCGCAGGTCGGGGGCGGCGGCCGCGCGCAGCGAGTCGGTGCTGGCCGTCGGCGATCTGATCCTGGACGAGGACAGCCATGAGGTGTCGCGCGGCGGCCGGGAGATCCATCTCACCGCGACCGAGTTCGAGCTGCTGCGCTATCTCATGCGCAATCCGCGCCGGGTGCTCAGCAAGGCGCAGATCCTCGACCGGGTCTGGAGCTATGACTTCGGCGGCCAGGCCAACGTCGTCGAGCTCTACATCTCGTATCTGCGGCGCAAGATCGACGCGGGGCGCAGCCCGATGATCCATACCCGGCGTGGCGCCGGGTATCTGATCAAGCCCGGGGAGTAGAAACCGTGGCGCACCCCCCGATCCGGCCGTCCGGGGTCCCTGAGACGCCTGGTGTCCCTGAGGCGCCTCGTGCCCATGAGATGCCTGGTGTCGCTGAGGTGTCCGGTGCCCGCGAGGTGCCCGGCGCTCCCGAGCCGCCCGTCGCGCCCTGGCCGCCTGCCGCCCCCGAGCCGCCCCGGAGCGCGGGAGCGGCGCAGGGGCGGGCGCACGCCCGGCGCGCTCAGCGGGGCGGGCGCCGTCCCTGGTCCCTGCGCACCCGTCTGGTCGTCTCGGCCGTCGCGCTGATCGCGGTGGTCTGCGCGGTGATCGGCACAGTCACGACCCTGGCCCTGCAGTCGTACCTCCAGGGCCAGGTGGACGACGATCTGCGCGCATCCGTCGGGCGCTTCCTGAACAAGCCGGGCCCGGCGCGCGAACTCCCCCGGGACGATGTGCTCTTCGTCGCCTCGCCCGGTCAGCCCATCGGCACGGTCGGGGCGCGTATCGGCCAGGACGGCGAGATCTCCATGTCCGGCAAGAGCAATGACTCGCCCATGACGAACGACATGGATCTCGAGGGCCGGGTGGACTCCCTGACCAGCGGTCAGCGGAAGGCGCTCGCCGCCGTCCCCCTGGACGGACAGGTGCACACCATCGATCTGCCCGGCCTCGGCGGCTATCGGGTGGTGGCGCAGTGGGATCACCGGGAAGGCGGCATCATCCTCGCCTTCCCGCTCGACCAGACCCAGGAGACGGTCAACACCCTCATCCTCGTCGAGTTCTGCGTGGCCGCGGCCGGGCTGGTCGCGGCCGGGATCGCCGGGGCCGCGATGGTCGGCATCTCGCTGCGCCCGCTGCGCCGGGTGGCCGCGACCGCGACCCGGGTCTCCGAACTCCCCCTGCACAGCGGCGAGGTGGCGCTGCGCGAGCGCGTCCCGGCCTCGGAGGCCGATCCGCGCACCGAGGTCGGCCAGGTGGGCGCGGCGCTCAACCGCATGCTCGGCCATGTGGAGTCGGCGCTCGCGGCCCGCCAGGAGAGCGAGACGCGGGTGCGGCAGTTCGTCGCCGACGCCAGCCATGAGCTCCGTACGCCGCTCGCCTCGATCCGCGGCTACGCCGAGCTGACCCGGCGCGGCCGGGAGGAGATCGGGCCCGACACCCGGCATGCCCTCGGCCGGGTCGAGTCCGAGGCCGGGCGGATGACCGGGCTGGTCGAGGATCTGCTGCTGCTGGCCCGGCTCGACGCGGGCCGGCCCCTGGAATGCGCGGAGGTCGATCTCTCCCCGCTGGTCGTCGACGCCGTCAGCGACGCGCGGGCGGTCGGCTCCGACCACGAGTGGCGGCTGGAGCTGCCCGATGAACCCGCGGTCGTCCACGGTGACGACGCCCGGCTGCATCAGGTGCTGGTCAACCTGCTCGCCAACGCGCGTACGCACACCCCGGCCGGTACCACGGTCACGGCGCGGGTGCTGTGGGGCGGGCCGCAGGCAGCATCGTCGTACCCCTCGCCGTATCCGGCGCCGTACGGCCTGTCCTACGGGGTGTCCGCAGGCATGTCGCCCGGGACCGGTGGCCCCCGTGGGCACCGTAAGGGCGGCGGCTCGCCATATGCCCCGCCGTACGGTTCGCCGTACGCGGCCGCCCGCGCCGCCGCCGGGGCCTTCGGCCCGCCCCAGCCGCCCTCGTACGTCTCGCTGGAGATCGAGGACGACGGTCCGGGCATCCCGCCCGAGCTGCTGCCGCATGTCTTCGAACGGTTCGCTCGCGGCGACGCCTCGCGCTCCCGCGGCGCGGGCAGTACGGGGCTCGGCCTGGCCATCGTGCACGCGGTCGTGGCCGCGCACGACGGGCAGGTGACGGTGGACAGCGTTCCCGGGCGCACCGTGTTCGGCGTCCACCTGCCGGTCCACCTGCCCGTCCACCGAGGCGTTCACCATGGCGTTCACCAAGCCGTAACGGACTCACAGGCAGGCCACAGGCTGACCACACAGCCGTGACAGCGCGGCTCGCGACTGTCGACCTCATGCGAACCGACACCCCTCTCGGGGCTCTGCCCGAGACACCCCTGCAGACCTTGCCCGTGCGCGGGCCGGTGATGGCCGAGCTGGGCCGTCCGGTGCTGGACGTCGTCATCCCCGTCTACAACGAGGAAGCGGACCTCGAGCGGTGTGTGCGACGGCTCCACGACCATCTGGCCCGCACCTTCCCGTACGGCTTCCGGATCACCATCGCCGACAACGCCAGCACGGACCGTACGCCCGAGCTCGCGGCCTACCTGGACGAGTCCATCGAGGAGGTGACGGCGGTCCGGCTGGAGCAGAAGGGGCGCGGGCGGGCGCTGCGCACCGTGTGGTCGCTGTCCGAGGCGCCCGTGCTCGCCTATATGGACGTCGATCTGTCCACGGACCTCAAAGCGCTGCTGCCGCTGGTCGCCCCGCTGATCTCCGGTCACTCCGACCTGGCGATCGGATCGCGGCTGGCGCGCAGCTCACGCGTGGTGCGCGGGCCCAAGCGGGAGTTCATCTCGCGGGCGTACAACCTGATCCTGCGCGGCAGCCTGGCCGCCCGCTTCTCCGACGCCCAGTGCGGTTTCAAGGCGATCCGTAAGGACGTCGCGGAGCGGCTGCTGCCGTTGGTCGAGGACACCGGGTGGTTCTTCGACACAGAGATGCTGGTGCTCGCCGAGCGGGCCGGGCTGCGCATCCACGAGGTGCCGGTGGACTGGGTCGACGACCCCAACAGCACGGTCCACATCGTGAAGACGGCCACGGAGGACCTCAGGGGTGTGTGGCGGGTGGGGCGCGCGCTGGCCACCGGTGCGCTGCCGCTGGACCGGGTGCGCCGTCCGTTCGGCGACGATCCGCGCGACCGCGAGCTGAGCGGGGTGCCGAAGGGCCTGGCCCGCCAACTGGTCGGGTTCTGCGTGGTCGGCGCGCTGAGCACGCTGGTCTATCTGCTGCTGTACTCCCTCTTCCGGCTGGGCACCGGCCCGCAGGTGGCCAACGCGCTGGCGCTGCTGCTGTCGGCGCTCGGCAATACCGCGGCCAACCGGAGGCTCACCTTCGGGGTACGCGGCCGGGACCGCGCGATGCGCCACCAGGCCCAGGGGCTGGTCGTCTTCGGCATCGGCCTCGTGCTGACCAGCGGCTCCCTCGCCGCTCTGGACGCCGCCCCCGGCACCGCCTCGCACGGCACCGAACTGGCCGTGCTGATCGCGGCGAACCTCGCCGCGACCGTTCTGCGCTTCCTGCTCTTCCGGGCCTGGGTCTTCCCGTCGGACAGCGGGGCCACCACCGACGACTTGAGGAACGACAACCGATGACGACGTACGACCACGGCACCCGGGACGTCGGACCGCCGCCCTCGCAGCCCTCGGCGACCCCGGCAGGCCCGGTGGCTTCGACGACACCGGCGGCCTCGCAGCCTCCACAGCCCCTGGCGGCCTCGGCAGGCCCGGCGGCCCCGGACGGGCGGCAGGCGGCGCGGCCCCAGGCCACCGGCGGTTCGCGCCTGGCGCGGGCCTGGCGGGGACGGCCTGAGGACCCGCGCTGGGCGCGACCCGCCCTGTGGGCCCTGCTGGCCGTGACCACCGTGCTCTACCTGTGGAGCCTGGGCGCGTCCGGCTACGCCAACCAGTTCTACTCGGCGGCCGTGCAGGCGGGCAGCGAGAGCTGGAAGGCGTTCTTCTTCGGCTCCTCCGACGCCGCGAACTCCATCACCGTCGACAAGCCCCCGGCCGCGCTGTGGCCGATGGCCCTGTCGGTGCGGCTCTTCGGCCTCTCCTCCTGGGCGGTCCTCGTCCCCGAGGCGCTCATGGGCGTCGCGACGGTCGGGGTGCTGTACGCGGCCGTACGCCGCAGGTTCAGCGCGGCCGCCGGGCTTATCGCGGGCGCGGCGCTCGCGGTCACCCCGGTCGCGGCGCTGATGTTCCGCTTCAACAACCCCGACGCGCTGCTGTGTCTGCTGATGGTCTCGGCGGTCTACTGCGTGCTGCGCGCGCTGGAGGACGCCCGCACCAAGTGGCTGCTGCTCGCGGGGGTCTGCTTCGGCCTCGGCTTCCTCACCAAAACCCTGCAGGCGTGGCTGATCCTGCCGCCGCTCGCGGTGGTGTACGCGGTGTGCGCCCCGGCGAAGTTCGGCCGGCGCATCGGGCAACTGCTGCTCGCGGGGCTGGCGATGGTGGTCTCCGGCGGCTGGTGGGTCGCGATCGTCGAGCTGTGGCCGGCGTCCTCGCGTCCGTACATCGGCGGTTCGCAGCACAACAGCTTCCTGGAGCTGACCTTCGGCTACAACGGTCTGGGCCGGATCAACGGCAATGAGACCGGCAGCGTCGGCGGGGGCGGCCGGGGTGGCGGCGGTGGCGGTGGCGGCAGGTGGGGCGAGACCGGGATCGACCGGCTCTTCGGCTCCGACATGGGCGGTCAGATCGCCTGGCTGCTGCCCGCGGCGTTCATCCTGCTGGCGGCCGGGATCTGGCTGACCTGGCGGGCGGCGCGCACCGACACCCGGCGCGCGGCCTTCCTGGTGTGGGGCGGGGCGCTGCTGATGACGTTCGCCACCTTCAGCTTCATGTCCGGGATCTTCCACCAGTACTACAACATCGCCCTGGCGCCCTATATCGCGGCGGTCGTGGGCATGGGCGCGGCGCTGCTGTGGGAGCGGCGGAACGAAGGCGGCCGGGCCGGGTCGGCCGCCTCGGCGGTGCTGGCCGTCACGGTCGCGGCCACCGCCTATATGTCGTACGTCCTGCTGGGGCGGTCGGCGGACTGGCACCCCTGGCTGCGCTGGGCGGTGCTGATCGGCGGACTCGCGGCGGCGGCCGGACTGCTGCTGACGGCGCGCCTCGGCCGGAAGGCGGCGCTGGCCGCGGCGGGCCTCGGCCTCGCGGCGGGGCTGGCCGGGCCGGTCGCGTACACGCTCAACACGGTGGACACCCCGAAGCGCGGCTCCATCGTGACGGCCGGTCCGTCGGTGGCGGGCGGTATGGGCGGCCCCGGTGGCGGCTTCCCGGGCGGCGGCCGGATGGGCGGCCCGCCGGGGATGCAGAACGGACGCCAGGGCGCGGGCCAGCAGGGGCAGGGCCAAGGCCAGGGCAATCAGCAGGGTGGCCAGGCCCAGCAGGGCCAGGGGCAGGGCGGTCGGCAGGGTATGCCGGGCGGGGGCACCGGCGGTGGTCAGCCGGGCGGTCAGAACGGCTTCCCGGGCGGCGGCCAGTCTCCGCAGAACGGTAAGGGCAACGCCCAGGGTCAGGGGCAGGGCCAGGGGCAGAACGGCCGACCGGGCATGCTGCCCGGTGGCGGCATGGGCGAGGGCGGCCGGCGCGGCGGCGGCATGGGCGGACTGCTCGACGGTCAGCAGGTCGACGCCAAGACGGAGGCGAAGCTGGAGAAGAACGCCGACGACTACACCTGGGCGGCCGCGGCGATCGGCTCCCAGAACGCCGCGAGCTATCAACTCGCCACCCAGAAGCCCGTGATGGCCATCGGCGGCTTCAACGGCAGCGACCCGTCCCCGACGCTCGCCCAGTTCAAGGAGTATGTGAAGCAGGGCAAGATCCACTACTTCATCTCCTCGGGCACCGGTATGGGCGGCGGGCCGGGCGGCGGCCAGGGGACTTCGTCCCAGATCACCTCCTGGATCGAGGCCACCTACAAGAAGGTCACCGTGGGCAGCACCACGCTCTATGACCTGACACAGAAGTCCTCGGCGTCCTCGAAGTCCTCCGACTGACGCCCGAATCCCGTACGTACGGGCCGGTGGCCGGGTTTCCCCCTGGCCACCGGCCCGTACGCGCGTGCGGCGCGCGGACGATAATTCGCTGTACGCCGTAGAGCGATACTTGTACGGTGTATAGCGACCATATCGTCATACACCGTAGAAGCCCTGCCTGGAGTCCCCATGACGGTCTCGACCGCCGACGCCGCCTCCGCTCCACCCGGCCAGTCCCCGGGTGGTCATCCACAGCGCTGGCTGATCCTCGGCGTGATCTGCCTCGCCCAGCTCACCGTGTTGCTGGACAACACGATCCTCAACGTCGCGGTCCCCTCCCTCGCCCGGGAGATGGACGCGAGCACCGCCGAGATCCAGTGGATGATCAGCGCCTATTCGCTGGTCCAGTCGGGGCTGCTGCTCACCGCGGGCAACGCCGCTGACCGCTACGGCCGTAAGAAGATGCTGGTCGCGGGGCTGGCCCTGTTCGGTGTCGGCTCGCTGTTCGCGTCGCTGGCGCAGGGGGCCGGCCAGCTCATCGCCGCCCGCGCGGGCATGGGGATCGGCGGAGCGCTGCTGATGACCACGACGCTCGCCGTCGTGGTGCAGATCTTCGACGCGGCCGAGCGGACCAAGGCGATCGGCCTGTGGGGCGCGGTCAGCTCGCTCGGCATCGCCGCCGGGCCGCTGATCGGCGGCTCGCTGCTGGAGCACTTCTGGTGGGGCTCGATCTTCCTGATCAACATCCCGGTCGCGCTGCTCGGGCTGATCGCCGTGATCTGGCTGGTGCCCGAGTCCAAGGACCCGGTCGGCGACCGGCCCGATCTGCTGGGCGCGGTGCTCTCCACCATCGGTATGACCGGAGTCGTCTACGCGATCATCGCCGGGCCCGAACACGGCTGGACCTCGGTCCGGGTCCTGCTGTCCGCCTTCGTCGGGGTCGTGGTGCTGACCGGCTTCGCGCTGTGGGAGCGTCATATTCCGTATCCGATGCTGGACATGCACTTCTTCAGGGACCGCCGCTTCGTGGGCGCCGTCGCGGGCGGCATCCTCGTCGCCTTCGGCATGGGCGGTTCGCTCTTCCTGCTCACCCAGCATCTGCAGTTCGTGCTCGGCTACGACGCGCTGGACGCGGGGCTGCGCACCGCGCCGCTCGCGCTGGTGATCGTGGCGCTCAACCTCACCGGAGCCGGCGCCCGGCTGCTGCCGAAGCTCGGGACGCCGCTGACGATCGTCAGCGGTATGGGGCTGCTCGCGGGCGGCCTCGCGCTCATCGCGGTCCTCGGCGCGGACGGCTACGGCGGACTGCTGCTGGGGCTGGTGGTGATGGGGACCGGGATCGCGTTGGCCATGCCCGCGATGGCGAACGCCATCATGTCGGCCATCCCGCCGGAGAAGGCGGGGGTGGGCGCGGGCGTCAACGGCACCCTCACCGAATTCGGCAACGGGCTCGGCGTCGCCGTCCTCGGCGCCGTGCTCAACTCCCGCTTCAGCTCGCTGCTGCCCGCGGCCGCCGCCGGAGCCGGCTCGCTCCCGGCCGCCCTCGCCGCGGCCCGTACCCCCGGAGACCGGGCGGCCATCACGGACGCCTTCTCCTCGGGCCTGGAGACCAGCCAGCTGGTCGGCGCGGCGGCCGTGCTGGCGGGCGGGCTGCTGGCCGCGCTCCTGCTCAGCAGGGCCGAACGATCTTCACAGGAGGCCCCGGCGGCATAGCATCTGCAGGTAGTGAGGTGTCGCGTGCCGGGTCCCGGGACACGTGGTGCCAGCTCATCGGAGAAAGTGAGGCGCCGCCATGGCAACCGGCAGCCGTACCGTCCGCCCGCGGTCCAGCGTCTGGCTCTCCGAACGCAAGGCCCCCAAGCGCAAGGGCGATCAGCAGCCCGTCGGGCTCGACCATCTGAAGATCGTCGCGGCGACGATGCGGCTGCTGGACGCCGAGGGTCTGTCGGGCTTCTCGATGCGGCGGCTCGCGGCGGAGCTCGGGGTGACCGCCATGTCGGTCTACTGGTACGTGGAGACCAAGGACCATCTGCTGGAACTCGCCCTCGACGCCGCCATGGGCGAGATAGCGCTGCCCATCGAGGCGGTCGGGCCAGTCGAGGGCCATGAGCAGGCCCCGGCCGAGCCGCGGGACTGGCGTGAGCAGTTGCGCCAGCTCGCGGCCGAGTACCGCCAAGTGATGGTCCGCCACTCCTGGCTGCCGGCGCTGCTGGGGGAGTACCTCAACATCGGGCCCAACGCGGTGGTCTTCAGCAACGCCGCGCTGGCCGTGATGCGCAACAGCGGACTGCCGGACGACAAGATCACCAGTGCGCTGTCCCTCGTCTACCAGTTCGTCTACGGCTTCGGCACGATCGAGGGCCGCTTCGCCGCCCGCTGCCGGGCGGCGGGAGTCACCCAGGACGAGCTGTTCCACGAGACGATGAGCTCGGTCGCGGACCGTATGGAGTTCGACGAGTCGCGGAAGATCATGAAAGCTCGGGGCGGCAATACGGTCGAGGAGATGCGGGACCGCGACTTCACCTTCGCCCTGGACCTCGCGATCGCCGGTATCGAAGCCCTGCGGGACCGGTAGCGCGCGCCCGGCGGGCCGGGGCGCCGCCCCGGGACATCAGCCGCCGGACGGCAGGGCCGCCGGACGGCAGGGCCGCCGGACGGTCAGGGCGCCGGACGGTCAGGGGGCCGACCGGTCAGGCCGCTGGGCGGCCAGGGCGCCCACCGGTCAGGCTGCCGTCCGGCGGTCAGGCCGTGGGGAGCTCCTCGCCCTGCACCGCCTGTATGTCCAGCTCCACCCGCAGGGTCGTGCCGATCGCCGCGATGCCCGCCGCGACCACCTGGTTGTAGTTCATCGCGAAGTCCTCGCGGCGCAGCTCGGCGATGGCCCGGAAGGCCGCCCGCACCCCGCCCCAGGGGTCGGGACCCGTGCCCAGGTACGTCAGGTCCAGGTCCACGTCCCGGACGACGCCGTGCATCGACAGCTCGCCATGGACCGTCCAGCGGTCGGCCCCGGCCGCGCTCAGATGCGTGCTCCGGTACGTGAGCTGCGGGAACTCCTCCACGTTGAGGAAGTCGGGCGACTTCAGATGGCCGTCCCGCATGGCGTTGCCGGTGTCGATGCTGGCGGCCTGGATGACCGCCTCGACGCGCGACTTCTCGATGTCCTCGCCGACCTCGATCCGCCCGCCGAACTCCGTGAACCGGCCGTGCACGCTGGAGATCCCCAGGTGCTGGGCGACCGCGGCCACCGTCGAATGCGCCGGGTCGAGCGTCCACACACCGGGCGGGGGAAGCTCCACCCCGCCCTGACGCGCCAGCACCACCGTGCCCACGTCGGCCCGCCCGGAGGCCGTGACGATCGCCGTGGACGCGACCGGGGCATAGCCGACGGCGGTGGCGATGATCGTGTACGGCCCCGGCGGCAGCGGCTCGCCGGTCCGCACGGCGCCGTCCGCGTCGGCCTGCGCGCGCAGCACCTGCGCGCCCGTCATATCCGTGACGGTCAGCACCGCGTGCTGGACCGCCCAGCCGTCGCGGGTGTGGATCCGGGCCCGCAGTCCCGCTCCCCCGCCTGCTCCTGCTCCTGTGGTCGTCATGCCGCGTTTCGCTCCCGCTCGGGTGTCGCTCGTGTTGCTCGTGCTACTGGTCGTGCTGGTGTTGCTGGTCGTGTTCGTGGTACTCGTCGAGCTGGTCGTGCTCGACCTGCTGGTCGTGCTCGGCGTGTTCGCCGTGCTGGTGCGCCGGATCCAGGCGGCGGTGTAAGGCCGTCCCCTGCCTTCACTACACCGCCGCCGGGATCCGGGTTCCGGGACCGGCGGAAAAATCCGCCACCCGGACCGGGCCCGGGGCGCGTCTCCGCTCTTACGCGCCCCGGGCCCGGAGTTCCGTCACTCGCCCGGGTGGGCGAGCTCGACGTCGTGGCCGTCGACGCCCGGCCCGGAGACCGTCAGCGCCCCCGCGACCGGCGGGTAGCCGCTCGCGATGACCGTGTAGTCGCCCGCGTCCAGGTCGGTGAAGGCGTAGGCGCCGTCCTCGCCGGTGGTGGAGGTGGCGACCACGTTCCCGGCCGCGTCCACGAGGGTGACCCGCGCGTCGGGCAGCGGGCGCCGGTCGGCACCGGCCCGGACTATGCCCTGCACCCGGGCACCGGCCTGCAGGGCTATCTCCACCCGGGTCAGACCCTGGGCGCCCACCTCGACGGGCAGGGCGGCGGGCCGGTAGCCCGGCGCGTTCACCGCGAGCGTGAAGGTCCCGGAGACCAGCTCCTCGAAGCCGAAGTCGCCCTGCTCACCGGTCTTCCCGGTGGCCAGCACCTCGCCGCGGACATCGGTGACCACGACCATCGCCGCGTCGACCGGACGGCCGTCGGCGGCGCCGCGCACGGTGCCCACCAGACCGCTGGTGCCCGACAGGACGATGTCGAAGCCGAGCGGGTCGTCCCCGACCACGATCGTGGACGCCTGCGGCTGGTGGCCGTCGGCCGCCGCGATCAGGACGTACGAGCCGGAGCTCGGCGCGTCCAGGGCGTACGAGCCGTCGGGGTGGGCCACCGAACGGCCCAACTGCCGTCCGGCGAGCGAGATCAGCGTCACCGCGGCGCGGGCGACGGGGCCGCCGTCCGCGTTCCGCACGAAGCCGTGCACACCCTGCCGGGGCTGATGGTCCGCGCCGTCGCCCCCGGCGGAGGCGAAGGCCGCCAGGCGCTGCGGGGCGGCGGCCGCGAGGGCGCCGTAGGAGTCCGGCTCGGGCACCCCGGCGGCCGGGGCGCCCACGAGCGCGGGCTCGAGGTCGGCGACCTGTCCGGCGGCGGCCGTGGCCGCCATCGCGTCGGCCGGGGTGGCGTCGGCGGCCGGGGCGTCCGAGGTGGCCGCGGCGGACTGCTGGGAGCCGGAGTTGGTCTTCAGGGCGACCTCCTTGATGAACAGGGTCAGCAGAAGGCCGAGCAGCGCGGCCGGGGCGGCGAAGAGGAAGACGTCCCCGACACCGTGGCCGTAGGCGCTCTCCGTGATCGTGCGCAGCGGCTCGGGCATCGTCTTGACGTTGGGGATGCCACCGCCGCCGGTGCCGGCGTGGCCCAGTGCGGCGCCCTTGGGGCCGAGGTCGGTCAGGCCGTCCTTGACGTAGTGGGTGACGCGGTTGGCGAGCACCGCGCCGAGCGCCGAGACGCCCACCGCACCGCCCAGGGAGCGGAAGAAGGTGACGACGGCACTGGCCGCGCCGAGGTCCTGCGGGGCCACCTGGTTCTGGGTGGCCAGCACCAGGTTCTGCATCATCATGCCGATGCCGAGGCCCATGAGCGCCATGTAGATCGCCATGTGCCAGTACGGGGTGTCGTACCGGATGGTGCCCAGCAGCCCGAGGCCCGCCGTCACCAGCACACCACCGATGACCAGCCATGCCTTCCAGCGACCGGTCTTGGTTATGACCTGACCGGAGACGGTCGAGGAGATGAACAGGCCACCGATCATCGGGATGGTCATGACGCCCGACATGGTGGGCGTCTCACCGCGTGCCAGCTGGAAGTACTGGCTGAAGAAGACGGTGCCGGAGAACATCGCGATACCGACGAAGAGCGACGCCAGCGAGGCGAGGGTGATCGTCTTGTTGCGGAACAGCCGCAGCGGGATGATCGGCTCGCGCGCCTTGGACTCGATCAGGATGAAGATCAGACCGAGCGCGATCGAACCGCCGACCATCGCGTAGGTCTGCCACGAGATCCAGTCGTACTTGTCGCCCGCGAAGGTCACCCAGAGCAGCAGCAGCGAGACCGCCGCGCTGATGAAGAAGGCGCCGCTCCAGTCGACCTTGACGTCCCGCTTGACCACCGGGAGCTTCAGGGTCTTCTGCAGCACGATCAGCGCGATGACGGCGAACGGAACGCCGACGTAGAAGCACCAGCGCCAGCCCAGCCAGGAGGTGTCGGTGATCACGCCGCCCAGCAGCGGACCGCCGACGGTCGCGACGGCGAAGGTCGCGCCGAGGTAGCCGCTGTACCGGCCGCGCTCACGCGGGGAGATCATCGCCGCCATGACGACCTGGGCCAGGGCGGACAGACCGCCGACGCCGACGCCCTGCACCACACGGCAGGCGATCAGCATGCCGGGGTTCTGCGACAGACCGGCCACCACGGAGCCCGCGACATAGATCAGCAGGGCTATCTGGACCAGCAGCTTCTTGCTGAACAGATCGGAGAGCTTGCCCCACAGCGGGGTGGCGGCGGTCATGGCCAGCAGGGTGGCGGTGACGACCCAGGTGTAGGCGGACTGGCCGCCGTGGAGATCGGCGATGATCTCGGGCAGCGCGTTGGAGACGATCGTCGACGACAGGATCGCGACGAACATCCCCAGCAGCAGCCCGGAGAGCGCCTCCATGATCTGCCGGTGGGTCATCGGCGCCGAGGAGTCCGCGTCGTGGCCGTGATGGCCCCGGTGCCCTCCTCCGCCGTGCTTGGCGTGGGCGGGGTGCCCCGCGGGTCCCCGCACACCGCCGTCCGGTGTGGTCGTTGCCATGAAGTTCCTTAACGTTGCGAAGGTGTACGGGTGATGCTGGTCTCGGCCTGATGCGGCACGGCCCGGGAACGCGTGTCCCCGAAACTCGTCCGCAAGCGGTCGAGAAGTTCGTTGAGGTGGTCGACGTCCTCGTCCGACCAGTCGCTCAGACAGCTGGCGAGCGCGTCCGTGTAGCGCTCGGAGACCTGACCGAGCAGGGTTCGTCCGCTGGCGTTGATGCTCAGCAGCCGCGACCGCCGGTCGAGCGGGTCGGGCTTGCGGTCCACCCAGCCGCGGTCCGCGACATGCGCCACATGCCGGCTGGTCACCGACATGTCGATGTCGAGCAGCTCGGCGAGCTTGCTCATGCGCATCTCGCCGTTGCGGTCGAGGAGCATCAGGACGATGGCGGCGCCGGATGGGCAGTCGGCCGGCAGGACGCGCCCGAGGCCGCGCTTGACGGTGCCGATGGCGCTGAGCTGCCGGGCCAGCTCCTCGTAGTGGCGCTGTGTGGCCACGGCACCCCCCAGAGGGATTGGTCAGTTGCTTGAGGCAACCATAGAAGAAGTTAGTTGCAACAGGCAAATGAAAGGGCGGTCTGGGCGGTAAATTGCCGTTAAAGAGTCGTTCTGGAGTCGGTCAAGTGGGGTGGCCGGGGCGTGCGGTGCCGCCGAGACCCGGGGGTGTCCCGGAATCCGCTCGTTCGCTAGGGTCGGGGCCCATGGCGAACAACCCCCAGAGCCCCAACGGCAACCAGGACCCGTCCGGTTCCACTCAGATGTTCCGCGCCTTCGTCGACGAGGGCACGCGGCAGCCTCAGGCGTCCACCGGATCGAGCGGCGGTTCGCGCGTCGGTGTGATCGTCGGTGTGATCGCGGCGGTCGTGATCGTCGCCGCGGTGGCCTGGCTCGCGCTGGGCTGAGCCTCGAAACCCTGACGCTTCCAGCGGGGGCATGAGCTCCCGCGCCCCTTACGGCTGCCGGGTCGGCATTACGGCTTCCAGGTGACCGAGACGTCCCTGGTCTCGATATGCATGCCCAGCGGCACCCGCCAGTCGTCCACGCACACCGTCCAGGTCTTCTCCTTCTTCTGACCCGCGCCGATCGGCGCGGGCAGCTCTTCCTCGGATTTCAGCGTCGCCCAGTCGATGCCGAGGAGGTCGATCACATGCGTCGAGAAGGTGACGGTGCCCGAGGCGACAGCGGATCCTCCGGTGTTGTGGAACTCGACCTTCACCTTCTCGCACCAGCGCTCATCGGTCGCCGTGCGCTCCGGCTTACCGACTTCGAGGACGGCCGGTCCGGTGGGCGTGGGGGAGCCGGAAGGGTCCGAGGGGTCTGAACCGGGTCCGGAGGGCGAGGGCTCGCCAGGCCCGTTGCCATCGGGTCCGTCGCCGTTGGGTCCGTCGTCGCCCTTGGGCCCGTCGTCCGTACGCCCTGGGGTCCCGGAGCCGCCCTTCCCGCCGCCCGGGCTGTTGGTACGGCCGGGGGCCTGTGTCGATGCCGAGGGTGCCCGCGAGGCCGGTCCGTCTGTTCTGCCGTCCCCGGTGGCGGTGGGGCCGGACGCGCCCCGATCGCGCTTCCCGCCCGTGCCGCCCTTACCGTCGCGATCGTTCCCTGTGCCGTCCTCGTCCAGGGGCACCAGGTCGACGCCGCCCTTGGGCGGTACGGCCTTCGCGCTCCGCTGGCCGTCGGGCCCGGCCGCCCCGGTGGCGACATAGCCGTCGCCGCCTCCGCCGCAGCCGCTGAGCAGGGCCCCCAGGCACAGCGCGGCCGCCGAGGAGGCAAGCGCCGTGCCTCGGCGGCCGGTTGTCCGGCTCGATGCGTATCGCATCGGGCCAGTGTGTCTGACGGCCCGTCAGGTGTACAGGGATCCGACAGGGCGACCGGTCGGTCCGGCTCAGTCCGAGATCAGGCCCTCGCGCAGCTGGGCCAGGGTCCGGGTGAGGAGCCGGGAGACATGCATCTGGGAGATCCCGACCTCTTCGCCGATTTGCGACTGCGTCATATTGGCGAAGAAGCGCAGCATGATGATCTGGCGCTCGCGCGGCGGCAGTTTGGCCAGCAGGGGCTTGAGCGACTCGCGGTACTCCACGCCCTCCAGCGCGCTGTCCTCGTACCCCAGCCGGTCGGCGAGCGACCCCTCGCCGCCGTCGTCCTCGGGGGACGGGGAGTCCAGCGAGCTGGCCGTGTAGGCATTGCCCACCGCGAGCCCGTCGACCACGTCCTCCTCCGAGACGCCCAGCGCCGTGGCGAGCTCGGGGACGGTCGGGGAGCGGTCGAGCTTCTGTGACAGCTCGTCACTGGCCTTGGTGAGTGCCAGCCGCAGCTCCTGCAGCCGCCGCGGGACCCGCACCGACCAGCTGGTGTCACGGAAGAACCGCTTGATCTCGCCCACGACGGTCGGCATGGCGAACGTCGGGAACTCCACGCCCCGTTCGCAGTCGAAGCGGTCGATCGCCTTGATCAGGCCGATGGTGCCGACCTGGACGATGTCCTCCATCGGCTCGTTACGGCTGCGGAACCGGGCCGCCGCGTAGCGGACGAGCGGGAGGTTCAGCTCGATGAGGGTGTCACGGACGTAGCCGGCCTCCGCACTGTCCTTGTCGAGTGTGGCGAGCCGCAGGAAGAGGGAGCGGGAGAGGGTGCGGGTGTCGATGGCGTCGCAGTCGTCAGGCATCAGCGGTGCGTCGTTGTTGAGCACCTTCGAGCTGCCCAGTTCTACGGACATGCCACCCCCTAGAGGTCGCGGACGGATCCCAGCTGCGCGGTTCGCGTCCGACGCAGCCTCCCCCTGAATACCGGAGGTCGGGCCCCGTCAAACGCGGTTCCTGCAGAATGTCACATGTCGGCAACACGCTGTAGCGCCAAGTCGACATTACAGCCTTGAGGTGCCGGGGCGCAGGCCCCTCGCAAGGATCAGGACTCGATCCGATTCGCGGACCTCAGCCTGGCGAAGCTGCGGGACAGCAGCCGGGACACATGCATCTGGGAGACGCCGAGCTCGGCGCTGATCTGAGACTGCGTCAGATTGCTGTAGTAACGCAGCAAAAGGATACGCTGCTCGCGCTCGGGCAGTTGTACGAGGAGATGGCGCACCAGATCGCGGTGCTCGACTCCGGCGAGCGCCGGATCCTCGTAGCCGAGCCGGTCGACCAGCCCGGGAAGGCCGTCGCCCTCCTGGGCGGCCTCCAGGGAAGTGGCGTGATAGGAGCGGCCCGCCTCGATGCAGGCGAGCACCTCCTCTTCGCTGAGCTTGAGCCGCTCGGCGATCTCGGCCGTCGTCGGGGAGCGGCCGTGCAGCACGGTCAGGTCCTCGGTCGCGCCGTTGACCTGCACCCACAGCTCATGCAGCCGGCGCGGCACATGGACGGTGCGGACGTTGTCGCGGAAGTAGCGCTTGATCTCGCCGACGACGGTCGGCATGGCGAACGTCGGGAACTGCACCCCGCGGTCCGGGTCGAACCGGTCGATCGCGTTGATCAGGCCGATGGTGCCGACCTGGATCACGTCCTCCATGGGTTCGTTGCGGCTGCGGAAGCGGGCCGCGGCGTAGCGGACCAGCGGCAGATTGGCCTCGATCAGCGCGGCGCGCACGCGGGTGTGCTCGGGAGTTCCGGGGGTGAGGCCCGAGAGCTCGGCGAAGAGCACCTGGGTGAGCGCTCTGGCGTCAGCCCCGCGGCTTCTGCCGCTTTCGCTGCCGCCATCGCCCTGGGGCGGGGTTCTGGGCGCGGTACGGGCCGACACGGTCACGCCACCCCTTCACGGTTACACACCCGGCAAAAGCGGTCATAGCATCACAAGACATGTGCACTGTGTGCAAGCACCGCTTTACCACGTGTTGGTGGAGGGATCGCCCAATAAGGGGCTAAATGGGGTGGCAGTTCGAGAGGTGGGAGCGGGGTGGACCGAGGCTATTTGGTCAGTTCCGTCATGAACTCGCCTACGCTCGTGGCGGCGTCCGATATGCCCTCGAAACCGACCTGGACGAGGTCGGCCGCCCTGGCCGGCGTCTTGATGATCGTGTACAGCACGAAGACGATCAGCGTATAGAGCACGATTTTCTTCGCCTGGGCCATCTGTGCTGCCTCTCCCGCTGTGCCCTTGTGCAGTCGCGAGAGTCTATCCACACCTCTGGCGCATCAGTCGTATCAGTCGGATGAACAGACTGATGTTGTGGAAACGGTCCTTCGCCGGTGTGGGCGCCGCGCTACAAAAGGGTGGATTCTGGAGAAAGAGGGGGTGGCACGAGTGGCGCCAGAAGGAGCGGCGGCAGAAGGAGCGGGGGCAGCGGCTCGCGGCGTCGGCGGAGGGAGCGGAGATGCGTGTCGGTGTGCTGACCGGCGGCGGTGACTGCCCCGGGCTCAACGCCGCGATCCGCGGCATCGTCCGAAAGGGCGTGGAGGTGCACGGCTTCGAGTTCGTCGGCGTGCGGGACGGCTGGCGCGGCGTGCTCGAAGGAGCCATCGTGCCGCTGGACGTCCCGGCCGTGCGCGGCATCCTGCCGCGCGGCGGCACCATCCTCGGCTCCTCCCGGACCAACCCCCTGGCCGGCGAGGACGGCGTCGGCAGAGTGCGGGAGACCCTCGCCGAGTACGAGGTGGACGCGCTGATCGCGATCGGCGGCGAGGACACGCTCGGAGTCGCCGCGGCGCTGGGCGGCGAGGGCATCCGGGTGGTCGGGGTGCCCAAGACGATCGACAACGACGTGGCCGGCACCGACTACACCTTCGGCTTCGACACCGCCGTCAATATCGCCACCGAGGCGATCGACCGGCTGCACACCACCGCCGAATCCCACACCCGCGCCCTGGTGGTCGAGGTGATGGGGCGGCACGCCGGCTGGATCGCGCTGCACTCGGGGATCGCGGGCGGTGCCAACGTCATCCTCATCCCCGAGCAGCCCTTCGACATCGGCCAGGTCTGCGCCTGGGTGGAGAACCGCTTCAAGATCAGGTACGCACCGATCGTGGTGGTCGCGGAGGGAGCCGTGCCGAAGAAGGGGCAGATGGTGGTCAAGGACTCCAGCCTGGACGAGTTCGGCCATGTCCGGCTGTCCGGTATCGGCGAGTGGCTGGCCCATGAGATCGCCGATCGCACCGGCAAGGAGGCCCGCACCACGGTCCTGGGCCATATCCAGCGCGGTGGCACGCCCAGTGCCTTCGACCGCTGGCTGGCCACCCGCTTCGGGCTGCGCGCGATCGACACCGTCAAGGACCAGGACTTCGGCACGATGGTGGCGCTGCGCGGCACGGACATCGTGCGCATACCGCTCGCGGAGGCCACGGCGGGCACCAAGACCGTCGATCCCGCGCTCTACTCCGAATTCGGGGTGTTCTTCGGCTGAGCGCTCAGAGCGCGGGATGCGGCACGACCGCCACCGGGCAGTGGGCGTGGTGCAGTACGGGGTGGGCGACCGGCCCCAGCCGCAGCTCGGTCGGCCGGGTGGCCGCACGGCGCCCGATCACCAGCAGCCCGGCCCGCTCCGAGGCCCTCACCAGCGCCTCCGCCGGATTGAGCAGAATGACGTCCGGCACCACCGTGACCTCCGGATATCTCTCCCGCCACGGCCGCAGGGCGTCGGAGACCACCTGGCTCTCCTGGTCCTCCCACATCGCGCGGTCCTCCTCCAGCACCGTGAGCATCCAGACCGACGGGGAGGCCGGGGGCAGCGCCCACGCATGCACGACCCGCAGCGGCACGCCCCGCTCCTGGGCGGCGCGGAACGCGAAGTCGGCCGGCGCCTCCGCCGGAGCATGCGCGTCGAAGCCGAGCTGCACCTCGTCCGTATGCGCACCGTCCCATCCGCCGCCCGTACGCCGCGCCTCCGGGACCGTGACGACCGGGCACTGAGCCATCGCCGCCACCCGCAGCGCCACGGAGCCCACCGCCAGCCCGTCGAAGCCTCCCCAGCCCCGGGCCCCGACCACCAGCAGCCCGGCGCCCGCGGCGGCCGTGAGCAGCGCCTCGGCCGGTTCGGCGGCGATGTGCTCCCCGTCGATCTCAAGGTCCGGATCGCGCGCCCGGAAGTCGGCGACCGTCTGCCCGAGCATCTGCTCGCCCACGTACTGCCAGGCGTCCGCCCCGGGCACCGGTGAGACCCTGCGCGGCAGCGGCGGACTGGCGTGCACGAGCCGCAGCACGCGCCCGCGCCGTGCCGCCTCCCGCGCGGCCCACTCGGCCGCCGTAAGGCTGCGCTGCGATCCGTCGACCCCCGCCACGACAGCACCGCTCATCCGGGTCCTCCTCGGCTGCCGTCCGTTCTCCGGTCCGTTCCCCTGCCAACTGGAGCAGGTCCGTTTAGTCTAGATACGTGGCGAACATCCGACATGGTCGGAGGGAGCGCCGCACACAGACCGCGAGGGGTAGCGACCGCCCCCGGTCCGGGCCACCGGACCGGGGGCGGTTCTGCGGGCAGCGGCGGGCAAACACGGGCCAAGTCCCCCAAAAGTGGGGTGAGATGTCAAGGTTTCGGGGGAAGCGGGGGCGTGCGGGGCGAGCGCAGGATGGGGGGCGAGGTAAGGGAAGGAGAGGGAAATGCGCTCAATCTCATGGCACCTCACCTCACGTCGCTCAGCAGTCTTCGTCGGTTTCGTCGTCGTGGTGGCCGTCGTGGTGGTCCTTGGGATGGTCTCCTCCTCCGAAAAGGCATCCGGGAAAGCCTCCAGAGAGGCTTCCGGGGAAGCCCCCCGATTCGCCTCGACGGTCGAATACCGGCGCGAACCCGTCGGAAGGACCTCGGTTCCCGCGTTCACCTCCTCCGTGGGCCATGACCGCAAACGCGTGGTCTCGCCGTCCAACGGAGGCCGGGCCTTCCGCGGCGACACTCCCGGTCTCTACACCGGCGTCCGGAACCGGCAGCCCTGCGACCGGCAGGGACTGACCCATGACCTCGACGCCGACAAGAAGAAGGGGGCCGCCTGGAGCCGGGTCCAGAACATCGGCCAGGACGACATCCCCGGCTTCGTCCAGCGGCTCACGAGCGTCACACTGCGCTCCGACACCTATGCGAAGACCTACGGCTACCGCGGCGGGGTGAAGCCGGTGTCCGCCGTCCTCCAGGCCGGAACGGCGGTTTTCGTCGATGAGCACGGCGCGCCCGTCGTGAAGTGCGACTCCGGAAATCCCGTTAGGGTCTCGGCCCCGCCGCGCAACGCCAAGCCGACCTTCACCGGGCCCCAGTGGAACGGTTTCTCCCGGACCACGGTGACCGTCATCCGGCCGGCCACGAAGGACGTCAAGCACCTCGTCCTGGTGGGAACCGGCAAAACCGAGCTCCTGAAGCGCCCGCTCGGCGACGGTGACGGCAGCGAGAACCCGCGCGACACCGTGCTGGCACGGGCCGACTACCCGTCCACCCTGGCGATGCCGGGCGAGCAGCACGCCCCGCGTCTGCGGGAAGCGCCGAAGGTCAGCCTGAAGCCGTCCGACCGGTTCACCCCGCTGGAGACCGATCGCCCGTCCGCGACCCCCTCGCAGCAGTCGCAGCCCTCCGATCAGCCGTCGGATCCGGGCCAGCAGCCGCAGGACCAGCCCACGGACCCGGGCCAGCAGCCCCAGCCGCAGGATCAGCCGTCGGATCCGGGCCAGCAGCCCCAGGACCAGCCCACGGACCCGGGCCAGCAGCCCCAGCCGCAGGATCAGCCGTCGGATCCGGGCCAGCAGCCCCAGGACCAGCCCTCCGACCCGGGTCAGCAGCAGCCCCAGGACCAGCCCACGGATCCGGGCCAGCAGCAGCCGCAGCCCCCGCCGAACCAGCCCCCGCCCAATCAGCCGCCCCCGAATCAGCCGCCCCCGAATCAGCCGCCGCCCAACCAGCCCCCGCCCAACCAGCCGCCGCCCAACCAGCCCCCGCCCAACCAGCCCCCGCCCCCGCCGCCCCCGAACCAGCCCCCGCCGAACCAGCCGCCTCCGAACCAGCCCCCGCAGGACCAGCCACAGCAGCAGCCCGACCCCAACCAGCAGCAACCCCCGCAGCAGCCGCCCCCGTCCGGCCCCTGACGGGAGGGGACGACCCCCGCACACACGTAGGGCCCGGTTCGTACGAACCGGGCCCTACGTTCTTCAGAGCGGTAGCGGTGGGATTACTCGTGGGCGCTGATCACACCGCCGGCGCTGAGCACGATGGACCCGCCGTTGGCGTCGAGACCGGTGTCCTGCTGGTTCGCCTCGATCGTGGCGGCCTCGCCCTCGAAGCCGTAGATCTTCGCACGGTAATGCAGCTCGCCGACCTTCGTGACCTTGGCCGTCCAGCCGCCCGCGAGCTCGAACGTGCCCGGTCCCTGCTGTCCGCCGCCCATCCAGGAGCGGACCTCGCCGCCCGCCGTGATCACGACGAACATGTCATTGGCGTCGAGACCGGCGTCGTGCCCGTTGGCCTCCAGCGTGGCCAGCACGTCACCGTCGTTAACGATCTTCAGGCGGTAGTGCTGTTCGCCGAGCTCGTAGATCTTGGCCGTGCTGCCGTCCACCAGGGTCTCGGTATGGGACGGGGATGCCGCCTTGCCCGCGGCGCCCGCCTTGGTGTCGACCTTGACATCGGAGCCCTGCGCCCCGGTGGAGGAGGACTCGGTGACGGCCGCGGGCTTCTTGCCGGCGGTGTCCTCCGAGCCGGAGCAGGCGGTCAGGCTGAGGCCGGCGGCGGCGATCAGGGCCGCGGCGGCAACGCGCAGGGTGCGGCGACGAGCGGTGCGGACAGTGTTGCTGGAGCTCATTTCGGGTCCCCCCGGGGTGGTTGGTGTCGTTGTCTCCTCGGTACGTCGACCACTCTGGTCGGGGCCACTACCGCAGGGCTGCCGCCCCGCTAACCTCCGGCTAACGCGGGTGTGGGCAGGGGATGCCGCCGCTGGGCTGATGCCGACGACCTGAGTCATGCCCATGTGTCCGTCCGGCCTGCGCAGGCCACGCGGAGCATGCGCAGCCGCGCGAGGAGCTGCCGATGCGCCGTCCGGTCGGCTCCCGCCGTACGTATGTCACGGTGAACCGCGTGGTGCGGCTCCCGGAGAGTCGGGCGTGGGAGAACGGCCACGCCGGAGAAGCTGACGCCGGTGTCGATCCTGTTGTCCAGCGTCCGGCGCGGCTTCGCCTACGCCGGACTGCCGTGGGCGGCGGGGTGCGTAACGACGCCTCGCCGCAGCGACCCGCGGCCCTGGGCGCGCCTGTGGCAAGCGCCCCGATGGCGCGGAGCGGCTCGGGCGGGGACCAGACCCGCGCAGCCCCTCAGCCTCGGCGCATACGCCGGCCCGGGCCCTAACTGCGTGCAGTACCGGGGAAGGGCACATCAGGAGTAGAGGTCATCGATGTCACCCTCCGCTGATCTCACAGATCCGGACCCGTTGCATTCGGGGCCCGCCTGTGCCCACACGGCCCTGGGCGGGCACTGTCGCCGAGGTGCAGTCGTTGGCCGGCTCGGCACGGGCGGGGATGGGTGCTCAAGGCGCTAAGGCGACTGCTGGAGGCCCGTGGAGACGCGGGCCGGCCCCGGCGACGCCTCACGGCCACTGTGCGGAGATGCCCATGCAGCCAGATCCTCGAGGCCGGGTCCCACGGTGGGTTCTGCCATCGATGGCCGTATCAGCAGGCCAGTTTGGGGTCATACGGGCCCACATGCCTGAACGTGTCCACCCGCCTGTGTGGGCACGTCCACACGCAAAACACCCCCCTGACTGCGTTTCCGCAAGTCAGGGGGGGCGTAAGAGCGGTAGCGGTGGGATTTGAACCCACGGAGGAGTTGCCCCCTCACGCGCTTTCGAGGCGCGCTCCTTCGGCCGCTCGGACACGCTACCGAGGGAGAGCCTAGCGGACGGGTGGCCGGTAACCGAAATCGGTTCCGGGACGGTTCCGGGACGGGACCGGGCGCAGGGGTCAGGATTTGCGGAAGAAGGTGGTCAGGGGGGCCGCGCACGCCTCCGCCAGGACGCCCGCGATGACCTCGGGGCGGTGGTTGAGGCGGCGGTCGCGGACGACGTCCCAGAGGGAGCCGACCGCGCCGGCCTTCTCATCCACGGCGCCGTAGACCAGCCGGTCCAGGCGGGACAGGACGATCGCGCCGGCGCACATCGTGCACGGCTCCAGGGTGACCACCAGGGTGCAGCCGGTCAGCCGCCAGCCGCCGAGGTGGTGGGCGGCGGCTCGGAGGGCGAGGACCTCGGCGTGGGCCGTGGGGTCGCCGTGGGCCTCGCGCTCGTTGCGGCCGCGGCCGAGTACCGAGCCGTCCGGGCCCAGCACGACGGCGCCCACCGGCACATCCCCCGTCTCGGGTGCCCGTACCGCCTCCTCCAGCGCCAGGCGCATCGGGGCGCGCCAGGGATCGCGCAGGGGGTCGGGTTCGGGGCCGGGCAGGAGGCCGGTCAGCGGATCGGTCATGACGTCAGTGTGGATCGGTTCGTGCGGATCGGTTCGGTTCGCTATTCGTGTGGATCACTTGGATCAGTGCGGTGACGGGGTGGGTGGCATGGCTGCGGTGGTCAGCGCACCGCCTCCAGCCCCTCCATGCTGCAGCCCAGCATCTCGGCGATCGATTCGAGGGCGTCCCCGTCGAGGGACTTCAGCTCCTTCTCGTCCATGCCGTAGTCGGCCAGGATGTCGGCGTCGCCGAGCGGGCCGAGCGGGACCGGGGCGTCGTCCGCGTCCTCGTCGTCCCGGTCCGGCTCGCCGTCCTCGGTGCCGTCCAGGTCGACCAGGCTGTCCAGATCGTCGTCGGGGTCCCGGCCGAGCAGCTCGTCGGTGAGCATCGAGCCGTACGAGGTGCGGGCGGCGGCTGCCGCGTCCGATACGTAGATGTGCGGGTCGTCCTCGCCGTCCACGCGGACGACGCCGAACCACGCGTCTTCGTGCTCGACGAAGGCCAAAACCGTGTCGTCGTCCTTGGAGGCCAGACGGGCCAGTTCGATCAGATCCGTCAGGGTTTCCACGTCGTCGAGCTCTGTGTCGCTCGCTTCCCACCCTTCTGCGGTGCGCGCGAGCAATGCGGCGAAGTACACCGTGACTCTCCCACTGGTCATAGGCGTGCCGGGGCGGGCGGGACAGTGTCCCGCCCCAATCGGAATCGTGGCAGAAACCGTCGCGTCGCGAGAGGTCTTCCACGCTGCGTCGTGCACCAGTCCAAAGAGATGTGGCTCACGCGGACGGAATCGAAACGCGCGGAAACCCCCTCCGGCGGTTCGGTGGAAGCCCACCAGAGATCACCAGGAAAAGGTCCGCATGTGTATCGCCCGGCGCATCCGGGCCGCGCGGGCCTGGCGGGGACGCACCCGGTTCCGCACCGCTCTGGCCTCGTTCAACGCGCGCAGGAAGCGGTCGCGGCGGCGGCGGCGTTCCGCGGAGGTTTCCTTCGCGGTCGCTTCGGCCATGGTCAATCACTCCTCGGGGCCGAGGTGTCGCCCGGGAGCACCCCGGGCGCTGCTGCCCACTTTCCCCCGAAACGGCGGTTTGATTCCAGTGCGGCGGCAGACGGTTGAGCGCGAGGGAGGCGCACGGAGGGGGCGGACGGGGTCACCGGCGGCAGCCGGGCTCCGGAGGCTCGGTTAGTGTCGTCGCCATGCGGATCCACGTCGTCGACCACCCGCTGGTGGCGCACAAACTCACCACGCTGCGCGACAAGCGCACCGACTCCCCCACCTTCCGGCGGCTCGCCGACGAGCTGGTGACCCTGCTCGCGTACGAGGCCACGCGCGATGTGCGCACCGAGCAGGTCGACATCGAGACCCCGGTGACGGCCACGACCGGAGTACGGCTGTCCCATCCGCGCCCCATGGTCGTGCCGATCCTGCGGGCCGGTCTCGGGATGCTCGACGGCATGGTGCGGCTGCTGCCCACCGCGGAGGTCGGTTTCCTGGGCATGATCCGTGACGAGGAGACGCTCCAGGCGTCCACCTACGCCACCCGGATGCCCGAGGACCTCTCCGGCCGTCAGGTCTACGTCCTGGACCCGATGCTCGCCACCGGCGGGACGCTGGTCGCGGCGATCAAGGAGCTGATAGCGCGGGGCGCCGATGACGTGACGGCGCTGTGTCTGCTGGCGGCGCCGCAGGGTGTCGAGCTCATGGAGCGCGAGCTGGCGGGCGCGCCGGTGACGGTGGTCACCTCGTCCATCGACGAGCGGCTCAACGAGCAGGGGTACATCGTGCCCGGGCTCGGCGACGCGGGTGACCGGATGTACGGGAGCGCGGGCTGAGCACCGCTCGAAGGGGCTGTGGGCTGAGTACCGCTTAAGGGCACTCCCCGGCGGTCAGCGGCCCCAGGGTGCTCGCACGCGAGTGGTCGGCGCCGGGTCAGCGGCAGGGCTTTCCGGAGGGCGCGGGCGAGGGCTTGGCCAGGGCGGCCAGCGCCTTGTCGGCGTCCTTCTGCTTGACCAGGTCCTTGAAACTGTTGCCGATGATCAGATCGATGTCCTTGCCGTTGCGCGCGTCGTTCTTGGTCTGGGCGCCGCTGAGCTGAGTGCCGAGCACATTGAAGGCCCCGTCGCCGGCGCCAGGGGCGCCGAGCAGCATCCCGGCGGTCTTGACCTTCTTGTCGTACTCGGCCGGGGCGTTGCCCACTTTCCCGATCTTGAAGCCGCGCTTCTCCAGCTCCTTCGCGGTGTCCTTGGCGAGGCCGGAGTGCGTGGTCGCGTTGTAGACGTTGACCGTGATCTGGGAGGGCTTGGGCAGTTTCCCGCCCGTACGGCCCTGTCGGCCGCCCTGACCGCTCTGGCCGCTGTCGGACCGGCCGGACTTCGCCTTCTCGTCGGGGCGCTTGTCGCCGCGCTCGCAGTCCCCGGTGCCGCGCGCCGCGCGGACCGTCTGGTCGTCGCTGTCGCCGGAGAAGACGTCGATGAGCTGAAGTGTTCCCCAGCCGACCAGGCCGAGCGTCAGGACCGAGCCGAATGCGGCGAACATCAGCCGCCGGCGGCTCCGGGGTCGGCTCATCCGCGGGTAGCGATCGCCCGTAATGCGGTACTTTCCGCCCATGCCGGGAGGGGTCAGCATGCTCATGAGCGCAGCGTAGTGCGGCCAGGTGGCGATGCCTACTAAATGATCAATGGTTGGTGCTCAGACCAACCCGAAAGGGTCAACAGAGATCGGAAGTCGATCAGCGACGATCGGTCACCGGGGGCGCGGGCGCGGTCAGCCCTCGAGCTCCAGGACGCGCGCGTGCAGCACTTGGCGCTGCTGGAGCGCGGCGCGCACCGCCCGGTGCAGCCCGTCCTCCAGATAGAGGTCGCCCTGCCATTTCACGACATGGGCGAAGAGGTCCCCGTAGAACGTCGAGTCCTCCGCGAGCAGCGTCTCCAGGTCGAGCTGCTGCTTCGTCGTGACCAACTGGTCAAGACGTACCGGGCGTGGGGCGACATCCGCCCACTGGCGGGTGCTTTCCCGTCCGTGGTCGGGATAGGGCCGACCGTTTCCGATGCGCTTGAAGATCACACGGAAAGCCTACCGGGCAAGCCCCTCCCGGCGCAGCCAAGGCGCCCGAGTGCCGGGGCGGGGCCGATCTTCGCCGGGTCTTCACCGGGCCCGGGAAAACGGAAAAAATGCCTGAAAGGGGCTAGGCACTCAAAGGGGGACGGAGTAACGTAAATAACAGCCTGCGGGGCGAGCGAGGGAGCTCGACCGGAGAGGCGCTCAGGACAGAGGACGTAAGTCC
Source organism: Streptomyces sp. 11-1-2 (assembly GCF_003595545.1). NCBI lineage: Bacteria > Bacillati > Actinomycetota > Actinomycetes > Kitasatosporales > Streptomycetaceae > Streptomyces > Streptomyces sp. 11-1-2. Next base: position 5,613,870 of record NZ_CP022545.1, on the reverse strand, counting down.
CCCGGAGTGTTTCCTAGATGGCCGTGCTGAGAGGCTCGAAGGTCGGGGAGACCGGAGAGCGACCTCCACTACCTGATACGGACAATGCCGCCGAAGGGAGCCCACCTCGCAGGTTTTGTCCTGCCCGCGCACCATGGCCTCATGGCTGTTCCCGAGCGTCCGCCGGAGCCGGATCGAGCGGTGGATGGTGCGCCGGACCGCGCGCCGGAGCCGCGCCGCTGTCTGGTCACCGGGGCCACCGGCTATATCGGCGGCAGGCTGGTCCCCGAGCTGCTGGCCGCGGGGCATCAGGTGCGGTGTGTGGCCCGCTCGCCCGAGAAACTGCGCGATCACCCCTGGGCGGGGCGGGCGGAGACCGTACGCGGCGATGTGACCGACGAGGAGTCCATCGGCGCCGCCCTGGAGGGCGTGGACGTCGCGTACTACCTGGTCCACGCGCTGGGCACCGGACCCGGCTTCGAGGAGACCGACCGCCGCGCCGCCCGGATCTTCGGCGAACGGGCCCGGGCCGCGGGGGTCCGCCGGATCGTCTATCTCGGCGGGCTGACCCCGGTCGGGGTCCCCGAGCGCGCGCTCTCGCCCCATCTGCGCTCCCGGGCCGAGGTGGGCCGGGTGCTGCTGGACTCCGGGGTGCCGACGGCCGTCCTGCGGGCCGGGGTGATCGTCGGCTCGGGCTCGGCCTCGTTCGAGATGCTCCGCTATCTCACCGAGCGGCTGCCGGTGATGGTGACGCCCCGCTGGGTGCACACCCGCACCCAGCCGATCGCCGTCCGCGATGTGCTGCGGCTGCTGGTGGGCTGCGCCACGCTGCCGGACGAGGTGCACCGGACCTTCGACATCGGCGGCCCCGACGTCCTCACCTACCTCGACATGATGCGGCGATTCGCGGAGGTGACCGGGCTGCGGCGGCGTCTGGTCGCACCGGTGCCAGTGCTCACCCCCAGGCTGTCCAGTCTGTGGGTCGGCCTGGTCACCCCCGTACCGGGTGCCATCGCCCGCCCGCTGGTGGAGTCGCTGCGCCATGAAGTGGTGTGCGCCGAACGGGACATCGTCCGCTATGTGCCGGACCCGCCGGGCGGGCCGCTCGGTGTGGACCGGGCGCTGGAGCTGGCTCTGCGGCGGGTCCGCGACGCGGAGGTGGCCACCCGCTGGTCCTCCGCCGCCACCCCCGGCGCGGCCGGCGATCCGCTGCCCACCGACCCCGACTGGGCGGGCGGCAGTCTCTACCAGGACCGCCGCGCACGCGCGGTGGACGCCTCGCCGGAGGACGTCTGGCGGGTGGTGGAGGGGATCGGCGGGGAGAACGGGTGGTACTCGATGCCGCTCGCCTGGGCGCTGCGCGGCTGGATCGACACCCTGGTGGGCGGCGTCGGACTGCGCCGGGGCCGCCGCGACGCGGCGCGGCTCAGGGTGGGGGACAGCCTCGACTTCTGGCGGGTGGAGGAGGTCCTGCCGCCCCGGCTGCTGCGACTGCGGGCCGAGATGCGGCTGCCGGGCCTGGCCTGGCTGGAGATGACGGTCGACCGGGACGCGCGGGGCGGGACGGTGTACCGGCAGCGGGCGCTGTTCCATCCGCGCGGCCTCGCCGGACACCTCTACTGGTGGTCGGTCGCGCCCTTCCACGCCCTCGTCTTCGGCGGTATGGCCCGGAACATCGCCGCCCGGGCCGAGAAGGACGCGGCCGGGACGGACAGGGACGTGACGGACGCGGCCGGGACGAGTACGTCCGCGTCCCGCTCGCGGTGAACCCTGCCGTCGGTCCCATCGGTTCCGTACTCCCAGGACTCCTGAGCCCGGCGGGTCCCGGGCTGCTGAGCCCCGCCGTCACCGGGACCCGTTCGAGGACCGGTTCGGGGATGCCTTCGGCCGCAGTCCCTCCAGGGCGATCGGCAGATGCCGGGGCCCGCGCAGCACCGCGTTGCGACGGTAGGTCGGCGGGTCCTCCAGCAGCCGGGGCGCATCCAGCCGCCGGGCCAGCTCGGTCAGCGCGATCTGCGCCTCCAGCCGGGCCAGCGGGGCGCCGAAACAGCTGTGGATGCCGCTGCCGAAGCCGAGGTGCTGGTTGTCCCTGCGCTGCGGATCGAACCGGTCGGGGTCGAGGAAGCGCTGCGGATCGCGGTTGCCCGAGGCCAGCAGCAGCCAGACGGACGCCCCCTTGGGGATGGTCACGCCCGCGATGTCGATCTCCGAGAGCGGGGTGCGCTGGGGAAGCATCTGCACCGGCGGATCGAACCGCAGCAGCTCCTCCACCAGCGGGACGACCAGATGGGGAGCCTTGCGCAGCCGGGCGAGCACATCGGGGTTGCGCAGCAGGGTCAGCATTCCGTTGGTGATGAGGTTGACGGTGGTCTCGTGCCCCGCCACCAGCAGCAGCGCCGCGGTGCTCAGCAGCTCCACACGGCTCATCCGCCCCTCCGGGCCCTGCCCGTTGACCAGGTCGGAGAGCATGTCGTCGCGGGGTGCGCGGCGGCGCTCCTCCATCAGCTCGGACAGGTACATCGCCAGTTCCGTACGGGCCTGCCGGGTGATCCGCCGCCGCTCGGCGGCGTCCGCGTCCGGGTCGGGGTCCAAACCGACGGCGAGGGTCTCGGCCCAGGCGTGGAAGCGCGGCTCGTCCTCCCGTGGCACCCCGAGCAGCCGGCAGATCACGGTCACCGGGAAGGGGTAGGAGAAGTGGTCGACGAGATCGATCCGGTCCCTGCCCTCGAAGCCGTCGATCAGCTCGCCGACGATACGGGTGAGTTCGCCGCGCATGGCGTGGAGCCGGCGCGGGGTGTGCGGCGGGCCGAAGGGCGCCATCGCGAGCCGGCGCAGCCGGTCGTGCTCGGGCGGGTCCAGCCGCAGGAAGCTGGGCGGCAGCCCCGGATCGTCCTCCTCGACCAGCTCCGGGGCGGCCTCGGGATCCAGATTGCGCGCCTCGGAGCTGAGCCGGGGGTCGTGCAGCAGACCGTGGATCTCCCAGTAGGTGGAGACGATGTACGGGCCCTCCTCGTCGTGCACCACGGGCGTCTTGCGCAGCTCGGCGTAGATCGGGTACGGGTCGGCACGATGGGCGTAGTCGGTGATCTGCCGCGCGAGTGAGCCTTGCGTCTGCGTCATGGCTGAGTGAGTTCCTTCGTCGGGGTCGTCCCCCTGCTCAGCATCGGTGAGGCGGCCCGGGCCCGCGCGTACAGCCCGGCCAAAGGGGCGAACGCACGACCGGGCCCCGGGGGGGAAGAGGAGGCGGCGGCCCGTCGCTCGTTACCATGTAGCGCCACGCGCCGGGCGCGTGCGGTGTGGAAGGAGACGGTGTGACGGACCACGACCGGACCGGCGGGCCCGGCTGGCCCCGCCGCCCCCGTCGGCGTGGCCAGGGCGAACTGGAGGCGCAGGTGCTCGCCGCGCTGCGCCGGGCGCCGGGGCCGGTGACCGCCGCATGGGTGCAGGAGCGGATCGAGGGCGAGCTCGCCTACACCACGGTCATGACGATCCTGTCCCGGCTGCACGCCAAGCAGGCCGTGACCCGTGAACGCGCGGGCCGTTCCTTCGTCTGGCGGGCGGCGTCGGACGAAGCGGGGCTCGCGGCGCTGCGGATGCGCCGGGTGCTGGACGGCCAGGACGACCGTGAGGCGGTCCTGGCCAGCTTTGTGACCGGGCTGACCGAGGACGACGAGCGGCTGCTGCGCGACCTGCTGAGCGAGGTGGCGGAGGAGCCGGAGGACTGACCGATGGGTGTCTTCGTCTTCCTCCCGCTGGTTCTGCCCTTGACGGCGCTGCCGATCGCCCGGCTCGCCGAACAGCATCTCCACCCGCGCACCGCCACCCGGCTGCTGACGCTCGTCGGCACCGTCCTTACGGTGTGCTCCACGCTGTGCCTGGGGCTGCTCATGGTCGTCGGCACGGCACAACTGCCGGGCAATCCGCTGCCGGACAGCTGGTCGGACCCCGAAGTACGGGCGGCGGTGCCCTGGGACGCGGTGGCCGGAAAGGCGGCGATCGGCGCGCTGGTGGCGGTGGCCGTGTCCGGTACGGCCACCTGTCTGCGCCATGTACGGGTGCGGCGCGACGCCCGGCTCGCGCTCGCCGGGCTGCCGGAGTCACCGGTCGCGGTGCTGCCGGACGACAAGGCGTACGCGTACGCGCTGCCCGGGACGTCCGGGCGGACGGGGCAGCCGGGCCGGATCGTGGTCTCCACCGGGATGCTGGACAGCCTCAGCCCCCACGAGCGGCGGGCCCTGATCGCGCATGAGCGCGCCCATCTGACCGCCCGCCACCACCGCTATCTGCTGGCCGCACAGCTCGCGGCGCGGGCCAACCCGCTGCTGCGGCCGCTGCGGACCGCGGTGGAGTACTGCGCCGAGCGCTGGGCGGACGAGGAGGCGGCCCGGGAGGTCGGCGACCGCCGGGTCACGGCGCGGGCGGTCGGCAAGGCCGCCCTGGTCTCCCAGGGCACGCCCGGGCCGGCCCTCGCCGGGTTCGCCGCCGCGCCGGGGCCGGTGCCGCGACGGGTCGCGGCGCTGCTGGGGCCGGTGCCGCCGTCCCGGCACTGGCCGCCGACGTGGACGGCGGCGGGGCTGGCCCTGTGGATCGCGGCGGTGGGCACGGCCGCGTCCGCCCTGTCGTCGGCGAACGCGGCGGTCGCCCTGGTCCTCGTCCTGCACGCCGCGACGCCGCTGTAGGACGCGCCTTACGGCTTATGCCCAGCGGCTTACGGCTTGGCGCTGACGACGTGCGGCTTATGGCGTGCGGGGCCGCCTTACAGGTCGAACTCGGCCGGCGGGAGGTCCAGCGCGTAGCACGCCTCGCGGACCATGGCCTGCTCGGTCTTGTCGAAGTCGCCGTCGGCGCCCCCGATGACGATACCGATCTGGATCACGGCGCGCGCCTCGGCGGGCTTCTTCTTGGCCTTGGCGACCTCCTGCATCACGCTCACCTTGCCGAAGTCGAAGTCGGCGGTGAGCTTGTTGAGGTAGTCGTTGAAGCGCCGCTGCAGATCGTCGGCCGGGAAGTTCTGCAGCACGTCATTGGTGGCGATCAGCTGGGCGACACGCTGCCGCTCGGACGGCTCGACCGAGCCGTCCGCCGCCGCCACCAGGGCACACATCGCCATGCTCGCGTCGCGGAACGCGCCGCTCTTCAAGTCGTTCTTCTTCTCGGCGAGCTGAGTCTGCATCGTCTGGGCGGATTCCTTGATGCGGTCCCACAGGGCCATGGCCACTCACACTCCATAGGGTCGTTAGCATCTACAGTTGTGTAGAAGTTAGCAGGCGGGGTCGGTCAAGGCCGGGCGGATCGGCCCTCTTCATCGCTCTCTGAACTTCCCGGAGGGGTAAACAAGTTCCCAAGTCGAGGAGGTGAAGGATGCGCTGGGCTGGGTGTAAACCGTCGTACGCGAGAGCTGAGCCTTTTCGGGCGAGGCGCGGCGGGCGCCGCTATGGTGCGTGGAATGTTCCACTCCGCAACCCTCCGCCGAAACCTGGAAAGAGGCGGGATTTTCCCCGCAGGTTCCCCGGGGGGCAGTATGTGATGAACGTCTCGTCCTTACTGCCCGCGCGGCGGGCACCGGCGACCCCGCCCCCCGAGGCGGTACCGGCCTCGTCCCCCGCGCCGAAACAACGTGACGCGTTCTTCGACAACGCCAAGTACCTGGCGATCGTGCTGGTCGCGATGGGACATGCGTGGGAGCCCCTGCGGGGCGGCAGCAGAGCGGCGTCCGCGCTCTATATGACCGTCTACACGTTCCATATGCCGGCGTTCGTGCTCATCTCCGGCTACTTCTCGCGGAGTTTCGATTTCCGGCCGGACCGGCTCAAGCGCCTGATCACGGGTGTCGCCGTCCCGTACCTCCTCTTCGAGGTCGCGTACACCTTCTTCAAGCGGTGGGCGGGCGACGATCCGTCCTATCCGATCACCCTGCTCGACCCCTGGTACCTGACCTGGTTCCTGATCGCGCTCTTCGTCTGGCGGCTGACCACGCCGCTGTGGCGGATCGCGCGGTGGCCGGTGACGCTGGCTCTCCTCGTCGCCGCGCTCGCCACCTGTTCACCGAATATCGGTGACGACCTCGATCTGCAGCGGGTGCTGCAGTTCCTGCCCTTCTTCGTGCTGGGGCTGCATTTGCGGCCGGAGCACTTCCGGATGATGCGGCGACGCGAGGTCAGACGGCTGTCCGTGCCGGTGGCCGCCGCCGCGGTGATCTTCGCCTACTGGGCCGTGCCGCGGATGAACCCCGCGTGGCTCTACCGCCGGGACAGCGCGCAGGAGCTCGGCGCGCCGTGGTGGGCCGGGCCGGTGATGACGTTCGCCCTCTTCGGCTGCTCCATGGTGCTCACCGTGTGCTTCCTCGCCTGGGTGCCCCGGCGCCGGATGTGGTTCACGGCGCTCGGCGCCGGGACGCTGTACGGCTATCTGCTGCACGGCTTCCTGGCCAAGGGCTCCCGCTTCTGGGACTGGTACGACCACCCATGGCTGCACCGGCCGCTGGGGGAGGTCGCGGTGACGGCGGTGGCGGTGGCCGTGGTGACCGCCCTGTGCACACCGCCCGTCCAGCGGTTGTTCCGGTTCGCGATGGAGCCGCGGATGGAATGGGCCTTCCGGCCGACCGCGCGGTCCGGCGGCGGAGCCGTCGCCGACCGGCCCGGCAGCACCGAATCGGCCCGTACGGCGACCGCGTCCGCCTCCCGCTAGGCGCGGCGTCCGCCTCCCGCCAGGGGCGCTCACGTGCCCCGCCAGGGCGCGCTCACCGCGCCCGTGGTGACCCGGCCTACGGCCCTTGCCACGGTGCGGTGGGCGGTGGGCGGCGCGGTGAGCGGTGCAGGGTACCGGTCGCGGCAGCGCATTCGTGTGACTAATGAGGCTTTCGGATAGGCCGAGAGTGGCATGGGTAGCCCGTAGCCGACCCCGGTCCGTAGCCGGACGGCTACGGGCCACCGTCGCACGGAGAGGTGTCGGCCCAGCAGTGACACAGCCCTTTCAACTCCCCGAGTTCTACATGCCGTATCCGGCCCGGCTGAACCCCCATCTCCAGGAGGCACGGGAGCACTCCACCCAGTGGGCCCGCACGATGGGAATGCTCGAGGGCTCGGGGATCTGGGAGCAGAAGGATCTCGACGCCCACGACTACGCCCTGCTGTGCGCGTACACCCACCCCGACTGTTCCGGCGCGGAGCTCTCGCTGATCACGGACTGGTATGTGTGGGTCTTCTTCTTCGACGACCACTTCCTGGAGACGTTCAAGCGCTCCCAGGACCGTGCGGCCGGTAAGGCGTATCTCGACCGGCTGCCCGCCTTCATGCCGATGGATCCGGCCGCCGGGACTCCCGAGCCCACCAACCCGGTCGAGGCGGGGCTCGCGGATCTGTGGGCGCGGACGGTGCCCTCGATGTCGTCGGACTGGCGGGCCCGGTTCCGGGAGAGCACCGAGAATCTGCTCAACGAATCGCTCTGGGAGCTCTCGAACATCAACATCCACCGGATCCCCAATCCGGTCGAGTACATCGAGATGCGCCGTAAGGTCGGCGGCGCGCCCTGGTCGGCCGGGCTGGTCGAACATGCGGTGGAGGCCGAGGTGCCGGCGGTGATCGCCGGGTCGCGGCCGATGCGGGTGCTGCGCGACGCCTTCGCGGACGCGGTGCATCTGCGCAACGACCTGTTCTCCTACCAGCGGGAGATCGAGGACGAGGGCGAGCTGAGCAATGGCGTCCTGGTCCTGGAGACGTTCCTGTGCTGTACCACCCAGGAGGCGGCCGACTCCGTCAACGAGCTGCTCACCTCACGGCTGCGGCAGTTCGAGGACACCACGCTCACCGAGCTCGGCCCGCTCTTCGCCGAGCACGGCCTGGACGCGGCGGCCTGCGCGGGCGTCCTCGCCTACGTCAAGGGGCTCCAGGACTGGCAGTCCGGCGGCCATGAGTGGCATATGCGCTCCAGCCGCTATATGAACGGGGCACATGGCGCGGACGAAGCGGGCGGCGCGGGCGGCGCGCACGGCGCCGACGAGGCGGGCGGCACCGGCCAGGCGGCCAAGGCCCCGGCGTGGTCCCCCTTCGCGCTCAGCGGCCTCGGCGTCTCCGCGGCGAGCCTGCCGCTGACCACCGGCCGGGCGGAGGCGGCCAGGTCGCGCACGTTCAGCCATGTGCCGTTCCAGAAGACGGGGCCGTCCCTGCTGCCGGACTTCTTCATGCCGTTCCCCCTCCGGCTCAACGCACATCTGCCCGCCGCCCGCCGCCATCTGACCGACTGGGCACACCGGATGGGCATCCTCGAACCGCAGCCCGGCATCCCCGGTTCGCAGGTCTGGGACGAGGAGCGGCTGCGCGCCGCCGATCTCCCGCTGTGCGCGGCGGGCATCCACCCGGACGGCTCCCTGGACGAGCTCGACCTGGCGTCGGGCTGGCTGGCCTGGGGCACCTACGCGGACGACTACTACCCGGCGGTCTTCGGCCGCACCCACGACCTGGCCGGAGCCTGGGCGTGCAACGCCCGGCTCGGGGCGTTCATGCCGCTCGACGCGGGCCCCACCCCGGTCCCGGCGACCGCGCTGGAGCGCTCGCTGGCCGATCTGTGGGGCCGTACGGCGGGCCCGATGGAGGACTCGGCGCGCCGCGATCTGCGGCAGTCCATCGACGACATGACCGCCAGTTGGCTGTGGGAGCTGGCCAACCAGACCAAGAACCGGATCCCAGACCCGGTCGACTACATCGAGATGCGCCGGCACACCTTCGGTTCCGACCTCACCATGAGCCTGTGCCGACTGGCGCGCGGACGGCGGGTGCCGCCCGAGATCTACCGCAGCGGCCCGGTCCGGTCGCTGGAGAACGCCGCCGTGGATTACGCGACGCTGCTGAACGACGTCTTCTCGTACCAGAAGGAGATCGAATTCGAGGGCGAGGTCCACAACGGCGTCCTCGTCGTCCAGAACTTCTTCGACTGCGACTATCCGACCGGGGTCGCCGTCGTGAACGATCTGATGACGTCCCGGATGCGGCAGTTCCAGCATGTCGCGGAGCATGAGTTCCCCGTGCTCTACGACGACTTCGGCCTGGCGCCGGAGGCCCGGAAGGCGATGGACGGCTATGTGCGGGAGCTGCGCCACTGGATGACCGGGATCATGAACTGGCACCGGGAGGTCCCGCGCTACCGGGAGGCGGAGCTGCTCCGCGTGCACCGGCAGCCGATGGGGGCCGGGGCCGGATCGGCGGCGCGGCCGGTGGCCCCGTGGCACGGGCCCACCGGGCTCGGCACCTCGGCCGCGCGGATTCCGGTGCCCGCCGGGGCAGTCGGAGCACGTCCGTAAGGATCTCGGGGCCGTATGGACCCGGGGTCCGTAAGGGCCTTGGACCGGCCGCCCCGCCTTGTCCGCCGGGACATGGCGGGGTGGCCACTTGTCGGACTGACCGGACTGACCGGACTGACCGGACTGTCCGGGCCGTCCGGGCCGTCCGGGCCGATGCCCCGATGCCAGGTGCTCTTCCCTCGACCGGCCGCTTCCCGAACCATGGGTTCTGTCCCTGGGCCCCGTAAGGAAGGCGAGCGACCGTGACGACGACGGATGACGACCTCTGCTTCAGGACCGCGCTGGACCTCAGCCGCCTGCTGCGCACCCGCGAGCTGTCCGCGCGCGAGCTGCTCGAGGCCCATCTGGCCCGTATCGAACGGGTCAACCCCGCCGTCAACGCGGTCGTCACCCTCGTCGCGGACCGTGCCCGCGAGGCCGCCGAACGGGCCGATGAGCGGATCGCGGCGGGGGAGGAACTCGGGCCGCTGCACGGGCTGCCCATCGCCCACAAGGACACCCACAACACCGCGGGCATCCGCACCACCCATGGCTCGCCGCTCGCCGACGGCGTGCCCGACCAGGACGATCTGCTGATCGAACGGATCCGGGCCGCCGGGGCGATCACCATCGGCAAGACCAATGTGCCTGAGTTCGGGGCCGGTTCGCACACCTTCAACCCGATTTTCGGCGCCACCCACAACCCGTACGACCTGGGGCGCAGCGCGGGCGGCAGCAGTGGGGGCGCGGCGGCCGCGCTGGCCTCCGGCATGATCCCGATCGCGGACGGCAGCGACACCGGCGGCTCGCTGCGCAACCCGGCCTCGTTCTGCAATGTCGTCGGTCTGCGCCCGTCGCCCGGGCGCGTCCCCGCCTGGCCCGCCGCGACGGCCTGGAGCACCCTGAACGTCAGGGGGCCGCTGGCCCGCACCGTGGCCGACGCCGCCCTGCTGCTGTCCGCCATCGCCGGACCCGACGCGCGGTCGCCGATCGCCCTGGAGGAGCCCGGCGCCCGCTTCGCCCGCCCCCTGGACCGCGATCTGACGGGGCTGCGGGTGGCCTGGTCGCCGGATCTCGGGGGCTGGTGCCGGTCGAGCCCGAGGTGGCCGCGGCGGTCGAGTCGGCGGTGGAGGTCTTCACCGACCTCGGCTGCGTCGTGGAGCGGGCCTGCCCGGACCTGACCGAGGCCGAGGAGGTCTTCCGTACGCTGCGCGCCTCGATGTTCGAGGTCGCCTTCGGCACGCTCATGGACCGCCACCCCGACGGTCTGAAGCAGACGATCCGGGAGAACACCGAGGAGGGGCGCAAGCTCAGCGGACCGGATGTCGCCCGCGCGGAGGTGCTGCACACCCGGCTCTACCACCGCGTCCGGGAGTTCTTCGGCCGCTATGACGTGCTGTTGCTCCCGGTGAGCCAGGTGCTGCCCTTCGACGTCGGCATCGAGTACCCGACCGAGGTCGCCGGGGTGGCCATGGACGACTATCTGGACTGGATGCGCTCGGCGTATCTGATCAGCTCGACCGGCAGTCCGGCGCTGTCCGTACCGGCCGGGTTCACACCCGGCGGGCTGCCCGTCGGACTGCAGATCGTCGGGCCGCACCGGGCGGACTTCGAGGTCCTCCAGGTCGGCCACGCCTTCGAGCGGGCCACCGGGCACTGGCGGCGGCGCCCGGCGGGCATCGGGTGACCAAGGGGGCACACCAGGGCGGCGGGACGGTGCCGCGCCCGGCCGCTACCGCCGATGATCGCGTTCCACCCATGGGAAGGAGCACATCCGTGCCCGCTGCCACCGGCCCGTCCCGTGCCACCGGTCCGTCCCGCCCGCCCCGCAGCGCCATCGTCATCGGCGCGGGCATGGTCGGCCTCGCCACCGCCTGGTCGCTGCGGAACCACGGCGTCGAGGTCACCGTCGTGGAGCGGCGTCACCCCGCGGCCGGGGCGTCCTGGGGGAACGCCGGCTGGCTGTCCCCGGCCCTGACGCTGCCGCTGCCCGAACCGGCCGCCCTCCGCTACGGGCTGCGCAGCCTGGTCTCCCCCGAGTCGCCCGTCTACATACCGCCCCGGCCCGATCCCCGGCTCGCCCGCTTCCTGCTCTCCTTCACCCGGAACTGCACCCCACGCCGCTGGCGGGTCCTGGCCGCCACCTTCGCCACGCTGAACCGCCATGCGCTGGACGCGTACGACGCCCTCGCGGCGGACGGCGTCGCCGAGCCGACCCGGCCCGCCGAACCCTGTCTGCTCGCCTTCCGCACCGCGGCCGAGCGCGCCGTGATGGTCGAGGAGCTGGAGCGGGCCCGCGCGGCCGGGTTCTCGATCGCGTACGAGCAGGTCGACGGGGACCGGGCCCGCGAGCTGGAGCCGACGCTCGGCGACGGCATCGGCGCGGCCGTCGAACTCCACGGCCAGCGCTATCTGAACCCGGGAAACTTCGTCCGCGCGCTGGCCGACGCGGTGCGCGGGCGCGGCGGCGAGATCCTGGAGCGGACGGAGGTGTCTGGAATCCGGGACCTGGGGCGAGGCGTGGCCGTCACCACCTCCCGGGGCCAACTCCGCGCGGATGTCGCCGTCGTGGCCACCGGCGCCTGGCTGGACGGGCTGGTCCGGCCGTTCGGGGTCCGGGTGCCGGTCCAGGCCGGACGCGGCTACAGCTTCAGCGTGCCGGCCGAGGGCGCCCCCACCCGTCCCACGTATCTGGCCGCCCAGAAGGTCGTCTGCACCCCGCTGGGCGAGGGCCGGGTGCGGGTCGCCGGGATGATGGAACTGGCGCCCGTGGAACGGCCGGTGGACCCGCGCCGGATCCAGGCGATCATCGCGGCGGCCCGTCCGCTGCTGCGCGGCATCGACTGGGACGCCCGTACGGACACCTGGGTCGGTGCCCGCCCCTGCACCCCCGACGGACTGCCGCTGGTCGGCCCGACCGCCTCGCCGCGCGTCTATGTCAACGGCGGCCACGGCATGTGGGGCGTGGCCCTCGGCCCGCTCAGCGGACGGCTGCTGGCCGACGCCATCGCGACCGGCAGCTCCCCGGCCGAACTGGCCCCGCTGCATCCGCTGCGCTGATCCGCGGCTGTCCCCGGCTCTGCTCCTGTCGTCGGGCGCGCCGATCGTCCGGTCCTGTCGTCGCGCCGATCGTCCGGGCGCAGGTTTTGGCCCAGCGCTCTCGGAAACCCGCCGTGGTGAGCGACACGACCACATCGAAAGGAGTCACCGATGAGCACCGTGCGGGAGTCCGTCGAGGTTGGGGTTCCGCTCCACACCGCCTACAACCAGTGGACGCAGTTCACCGAGTTCCCGAGGTTCATGGAAGGTGTGGATCAGGTCACCCAGGTGGACGAACGCCACAACCACTGGGCGACCTCCATCGCCGGTGTGCACCGGGAGTTCGACACCGAGATCGTGGATCAGCTTCCCGACGAGCGCATCGCATGGCGCACCACCTCCGGTGAGGTGCGGCAGCAGGGCCTGGTGACCTTCGAGCCCCTCGACGAGCGCCACACCCGGGTCAATCTGGCCAAGGCGCCTGGCGCGGCCGGATCTCCCCCGGCTGACCACATCGCGCGGCCGGCTCTCCCCGGCCGACCACACTGATCTCATACGTCCGTGAGGGGCGCCGACCACACCGGTCGGCGCCCCTCACGCGGGTCCGATTTCTCAGATCTTGCTCATCCGGTTATACCGGGAGCAAGCTGGATGTATGGGTGTTCAAACAGCGCCTACGCTGATCACATCCGTACAGCGGGCCTTCCGGCTGATGGAGGCGGTGGGCGCGCATGAGGGCGGCGCGCCGGCCAAGCGGCTCGCACGGGAGACGGGGCTGCCGCTGGCGACCACCTACCACCTGCTGCGGACGCTGGTCCACGACGGCTATGTGCGCCGGCTGGACGACGGCGGTTTCGTGATCGGCGACAAGCTGCGCACCCTCGAATCCGGAAGCCGGGATCAGGTGCTGCTCGCCCGCGTCCGGCCCACCCTGACCGCGCTGCGCGACGAGCTCTCCGCCGCCGCCTACCTCACCTTCTACGAGGAGGGCGAGATCCGGATCGTGGACATCGTCGACGGTCCGCAGTCGCCCCGGGTCGATCTGTGGGTGGGGTGCGAGGACGCCGGGCACGCCACCGCGCTGGGCAAATGCGTACTGCGCGAGCTGGACGACGACGCCCGCCACGACTATCTGTCCCGCCATCCGCTCGTCGATCTCACCCCGCGCACCGTCACCCGCTCCGACGATCTGCTGCGCCGGCTGGACTCCCCGACCGGCAGCCCGCTGGTCGCGGACCTGGAGGAGTACGCCCTGGGCACGGCCTGCTTCGCGGTGCCGATCCACTGCGGGGACCGGCTCGGCTCGCTCGGGATCTCGCTGCCGGTGGCCCGGCTGGCCCGGCTGGCGAGGAAGGATCCGCACCGTGAGCTGTTCCGGACCCACCTGGTCCCGACGGCGAACCGGGTGAGCAGACACCTCTCGCTCACTATCTGAAAACGCGGCCCTTGCCGAACCTATGGAATCGCTGTTTCTCTGGATGTAACGGACATCTCCGGTATCACTTGTCCCCAGTGGAAGAGAGCAGCGAAGCAGGTCATGTTCCCGGACCGACTCCGCCCATCCGACCCTGACCAACTGGTCGGCCGTCGGCACTTCGCCCCCGCGGTCCCCGTCATCATCATTTGCGGGGTGGCCCTGCTGGCCCTCGTCACCTCCGAGGGGCTGGCCTGGCTGCCCCTGCTCGCCGTTGGTCCAGCGCTCGCCGCCGCCCAGTGCGGACCGTACGGGGTGATACGCATCGGGTTGCTCGCCGTGGCGGTGGGCGCGTTCCTGGGCACCCAGGGCGTGGAGCCGGTGCGTACCCAGGCGATCCTGCTGGCCACGCCCGCCGCCGTGTCCCTGGCGAGCTGCGGGGCCAGCGCCCTGCGCAGACGCCGTGAGCGGGTGCTCGCCGACGTCCGCTCGGTCGCCGAGGCCGCCCAGAACGCCCTGCTCAAACCGGTGCCCGCGCGGGTCGGCCAGTTCCAGGTGGCCGTCCGCTACAGCGCCGCTGCCGCGGAGGCACGGGTGGGCGGCGATCTCTATGCCCTGCTGCCCACGCCGTACGGGGTCCGGCTGATCGTCGGCGATGTGCGCGGCAAGGGGCTGCCCGCGGTGAGCACCGCCGCGCTGGTGCTCGGTGTCTTCCGCGAGGCCGCCTACGACGAGCCCGACCTGCTCGACGTCGTCGCCCGGATCGAGCGCAGCCTGTCCCGCAACCTGGCGCCCGACGACTTCGTCACCGCCGTGGTCGCCGGATACCCCAGCGACGGCCGGATGGAGCTCGTCAACTGCGGACACGCCCCGCCGCTGCTGGTCGGCGAGTCCGGCGTCATCGCCGTCGAGCCCACCCGCCCGGCCCCGCCGCTCGGTCTGGCCTCCCTGGGCGGCGATCTGCCGAGCCTCCAGGTGGTGCCGTTCGCGGGCGGGGACCAGCTCCTGCTCTACACGGACGGGGTCATCGAGGCGCGGGACCGCGGCCGGGAGTACTTCCCGCTGCTGGAACGGGTGCCGCGGCACGTCTGCGACGAGCCGTCCCGCACGCTCGCCTCGCTCCACGACGAACTGCTGACCCATGTGGGCGGGCGGCTCCACGACGACGCGGCGCTGCTGCTGCTCCGCAAGCCGGTGCTGGGCGCGGTGCGCGCGGCGGCCGACATGCCGTCGGCGTCGTCGGCGTGAGCCGTATGCCGTCAATGCCGATGCGACTGGCTCGGCGCACCCGACCGGCTCAGACGACGCCCTGGGCGGCCATCGCCTCCGCCACCCGCACGAATCCGGCGGCGTTCGCGCCCAGGGCGTAGTCGTCGGGAGAGCAGTCGTAGCGGTCGGCGGTGGTGCGGCACAGGGTGTGGACCTCGGTCATGACGGCCGCGAGGCGGGCCTCGGTCTGGGCGAAGGTCCAGCGCTCGCGGGAGGCGTTCTGCTGCATCTCCAGGGCGGAGGTGGCCACCCCGCCCGCGTTCGCGGCCTTACCGGGGCCGAAGAGCACATCGGCCTCCCGGAAGATCTCGATCGCCGCCGGGGTGCAGGGCATGTTGGCGCCCTCGGCCACGGCCAGCACGCCGTTCTTGACCAGGGCGATCGCGCTCTGCTCGGTCAGCTCGTTCTGGGTCGCGCAGGGCAGGGCGACCTCGCAGGGCACCTCGAAGACCGAACCGCGGCCGGAGAAGACGGCGCCCGGCTTGGCGGCGGCATAGGCGGCGATCCGCTCCCGGCGGACCTCCTTGATCTCCCTGAGCAGGGCGAGGTCGATCCCGTCCGGGTCGACCACATGACCGGAGGAGTCGGAGCAGGCCACCACCCGCCCGCCGAGGGCGTGGACCTTCTCGATGGCGTAGAGGGCCACATTGCCGGACCCGGAGACGACGACCGTAAGGCCGTCGAGATCCTTCTTACGGGTGCGCAGCATCTCCTGGGCGAAGTGGACGGTGCCGTACCCCGTGGCCTCGGTACGCGCGGGTGAACCGCCCCAGCCGACCGGCTTACCGGTCAGCACACCGGCCTCGAAGCGGTTGGTCACCCGCTTGTACTGGCCGAAGAGATAGCCGATCTCGCGGGCGCCCACCCCGATGTCCCCCGCGGGCACGTCCGTGTGCTCGCCGAGGTGGCGGTACAGCTCGGTCATGAAGGACTGGCAGAACCGCATGACCTCGCCGTCCGAGCGCCCCTTGGGGTCGAAGTCCGCACCGCCCTTGCCGCCGCCGATGGCCAGGCCGGTCAGCGCGTTCTTGAAGATCTGCTCGAAGCCGAGGAACTTCACGATGCCCAGATTGACGCTGGGGTGGAAGCGCAGGCCGCCCTTGTAGGGGCCCAGCGCGCTGTTGAACTCCACCCGGAAGCCGCGGTTGACCCGCACCTCGCCGTCGTCGTCCACCCAGGGCACCCGGAAGACGAGCTGCCGCTCCGGTTCGCACAGCCGCTCCACGATCCGGGCGTCCAGATACTCCGGATGCGCGCCGAGCACGGGGGCGAGGGTCGGCAGCACCTCGCGCGCCGCCTGGTGGAACTCGGACTCCCCGGGGTTGCGGTGCACGATCTGCGCGTAGACGGCCTCGATGCGGGCGCTGACATCCATGGGTGCCTGATGCCTCTCTGTTGTCTTCTGTCTCATATGCCGGTCCGGTGGGGATGTCCAGGATCTTGTCCCCGGCGGGGTTCACCACGGCGGCGCGCCCAGGGAGTCGCTCGCGGACCGGGAAGATCAGGCGATGGTGGAGCCTGCTCCACCCCGGGGTGGGGGCTGTACCACCCGCAGGTACGGGACTGTGCTCTCTCCCGCGCGTCCGCGCCCGTTTCTAGCGTTCTCGGTGACCGGCGGACCCGTTCGATCCGCCCGGAGCCGACAGAGGGACGGACCGATGAAGAGGCAGTGGCGCGGCCGTACGACGGCCACCGCGGAGCAGGCGGGGACCTGGCACCACGCGCTGACCCTGGACGGGGTCACCCGGGAATACCGGCCGGGGGTCGTGGCGCTGCACCCCATCCATCTGACGGTGCCGCGCGGACGGTTCCTCGCGGTGATGGGTCCCTCGGGGTGCGGGAAGTCGACCTTGCTGCAGTGCGCCGCCGGGCTCGACCGGCCGACGGCGGGCACGGTGCGCATCGGCGGCACCCAACTGTCCTCGCTGAACGAGGCGGCGCTGACCCGGCTGCGGCGGGAGCGGATCGGCTTCGTCTTCCAGGCGCACCACCTGGTGCCGTCGCTGAGCGTCGCGGAGAACGTCGCCCTGCCGCTGATGCTCGGCGGCGAGAGCCCCGGCGACCGGCATCTGCGGGCCCTTGCGGCGGTCGGGCTGGGGGACCGGGGCGGCGCCGTGCCGTCGGAGCTGTCCGGTGGGCAGTGCCAGCGGGTGGCGATCGCCCGCGCGCTGGTGACCACGCCCGACATCGTCTTCGCCGACGAGCCGACGGGGGCACTGGACCCCGCCGCCGCGGAGGAGGTGCTGACGCTGCTGCGGCAGGCCGTCGACCGTGAGGGCCATACGGTCGTCATGGTCACCCATGACCCGTTCGCCGCCGCCTGGGCCGACGAGGCGCTGTTCCTGATGCGGGGGAAGCTGGTCTGGCGGCAGGAGCGGCCGGAGGCGGCCGACATCCGCCGCATCCTCAAGGAGCTGGGCGGGCGGACGGCATGAAGGTCGCCACTCTGCTGGCCGCTCGCGCCACCCGTGCCCACCGTAAGGCGTGGACCGCCGTCTTCGCCGCGCTCACCCTCACCTCCCTGCTGCTCGGCGCGTTCGGGCTGACCCTCGCCTCGGCCTGGAGCGCACATCCACGGGTGGAGCGGTACGCCGGGGCCGACCTCGTCGTGGCCGGCGACCAGACCACCCGCTTCAGCGCGGCGTCGCTGGGCGACCGCGAGACCGTGAGCGCCGGGCTCACCGAGCGGGTCCGGATCCCCCGTACGGCGCTGACCGCGGTGCGCGGGGTGCCCGGGGTGCGGACGGCCGTCGCCGACCTGGAATTCCCGGTGGGCCGCGCGGGCCGGTCCGCCACCGGACGGCCCTGGGAGGCCGCCCAGTTGGCGCCCTACGCGCTACGGAGGGGGCGCGCCCCGCAGCGCGCGGACGAGGTCGTGACGGGCGGCGGCGCGGGCCGCGTCGGGGCGCGGCTGACGCTGCGCGTGGAGGGCCGCGACACGGCGTACACCGTCGTGGGCGTCGCCGAAGGCCCCGGCTCCGCCGTCTGGTTCACCGGCGCCGAGGCCCGCCGCCTGGCCGGCCACCCGGAGGCGCTGGACGCCGTCGGGGTCGTCGCCGAACCCGGCACGGACCCGGGGGAGTTGGCCGGGCGGGTGCGGAAGGCCCTTGAGGCGGCCGGTGTCACCGACGTCGGGCGCCGCGCCGAGGGGGACCCGGCCGCCGTGCGCGTCCTGACCGGGGGCGAGAGGGGAGAGCCCGAGTTCCTGGCCGCCGCGCCCGCCCGCGGCGAGCTGCTGGCGGCGCTCGGCTCCGTGGCCGGTGCCGTCGTCCTGGTGGCGCTGCTCGTGGTCTCGTCGACCATCGTCCAGGCGCTGCGGCAACGCTCCCATGAGCTGGGCCTGTTGCGGGCGGTCGGCGCCACACCGGGACAGTTGCGCGGTGCCGTGGGCCGGGAGGTGGGGCGGGTCGCGGCCTGGGCGGCGCTGGCGGGTGCGGCCGGGGCGGTCCCCGCGTATCTGGGGCTGCGCGCACTGCTGGACGCCCGGGGCGCGCTGCCCACCGGACTCGCGCTGACGCTTCCGCCGCTGCTGTGGCCCGTGCCCCTGGTCACCGCCGCCGTCACCGTCCTGGTGGCCGGGATCGCGGCGCTCATCGGCTGCTCCGGGACCGCCAAGCTGCGCCCGGCGGAGGCGCTGCGCGAGCGGGCACCCGGCAGCGCGCGCCGCATCACGGGGCTGGTGTTGCTGTTCGTGGGCGCGAGTTCGGCCGGGACGGCCGCCCTCCAGCAGGGCGCGACCGCGGCGGCCGCGGCCGGTGGGGCGGCGGTGACGATGGTGATCGCCTGCGCCGTGCTCGGACCGTGGATCGCCGAGGGGGCGATGCGGCTGCTCGGCGCTCCGCTGCGGCTGTTCGGCCCCGGCGGCCGCCTCGCCGCCGCCAACTGCGCCGCGTCCGCCCACCGGCTGGGCGCGGCGATCACCCCGATCGTGCTGGTCACCGCGTTCGCCGGGGTCCAGCTCGCCGGGGGCGCGACCATGACCCACGCGGGGGACGCCCAGGCCCGCCAGGTGCTGCGCGCCGATCTCGCGGTGCGCGCGGACGGCGGGCTCCTGGCCGGGGCGGTGGAGCGGATCCGCGAGGTCCCTGGGGTACGGGCGGCGACAGAGGTCGTTCCCGGCACGGTGCTGCTGGCGCGGAGCCAGCTCGGTGCGCCCGAACTGGAGCGGCTGCCGGTCTTCGGCGTCACCCCGGAGCGGCTGACCCACACCCTCGACCCGGGCGTGCGGGACGGGGACCTCGCCCGGCTACGGCCCGGAACGGTCGCCGTCGGCGCCGACCGGGCGGACTCCCTCGGCGCACGGCCCGGCTCCACGGTGACCCTGCGGTTCGGGGACGGTCAGGAGACCCGGCTGCGGGTCGTGGCGACGTACCAACGCTCGCTCGCGCTCGGGGACTTCCTGCTCTCCCGGGAGGATCTGCTGCGCCACACGTCCCTGCCCGCCGCGGGCCGGGTCCTGGTCGCGACCGCGCCCGATGCCGACCGTAAGACGGTCACGAAGGCGCTGGCGCGGGCGGTGCCCGGGGCCCGCGTGGAGCGGGACCCGGCGCCGGTGCGAGGCGAGGCGGCGGAGCGGGCGCTGGCCGAGGTGGTATCGGTGGCGGTGGTCGGGGCGGTCGGCGGCTTCACGGTGATCGCCGTCCTGAGCACCCTCGCGCTCATCGCCACCGGACGCCGCCCCGAGCTGCGGCTGCTACGGCTGGCGGGCGCGGGCCGCCGTCAACTGCGCCGGATGCTGCGCCTGGAGGCGGCGGCCACGGTGGTGACCGGGCTGGTGGTGGGGGCGGTCGTGGCGTCCGTACCGCTGCTGGCCTTCAGCATGGCCATGGCGGGCACGCTGCCGTACCTGCCGCCGGTGCAGGCCGCGGTGATCGTCTCGGTGGTCGCGGTGACGGCGGCGGCCGGGTCGCTGCCACCGGTGTGGACGACGCTGCGGGGACGTTATCCGCGGTGATTCAGCGTATCCGCGGCCTTTCAGCCCCTCCGGCGTTTGAGGAGCGGGGGACGCTGCGGGGACGGTATCCGTGGTCTTTCAGCCCCTCCGGCGTTTGAGGAGCGGGGTCCGGGGCGGAGCCCCGGTGGGGGTGAGGGGGCGGAGCCCCCTCTTTCGGGAAGGGGCGGGGTGGGGAAAGCCACGGCTCACGCGGCCGCGAACGCTGCCGGAGCCGAGATCTCGGTGGGGCCGGGTCCCGCGCCGGGCCCGGGTCCTGCACCAGGCCCGGTACCCGCACCAGGCCCGGTACCCGCACCAGGCCCGGTACCCGCACCAGGCCCGGTACCCGCACCAGGCCCGGCCCTACCGCTTGTCCGCCGACTCCCCCTTGCCCGCCCCCTTGTTGAGATACGCCAGGACCGCCAGCACCCGCCGGTGCCCGCTGTCGCTCGGCGGCAGGCCCAGCTTGGCGAAGACATTGCCGATGTGCTTGCTGACCGCGCGCTCCGAGACCACCAGCGTCCGGGCGATCGTGGTGTTGTCCCGTCCCTCCGCCATCAGGTGCAGCACCTCGCGCTCGCGCGGCGTCAAGGCGTCCACCGGATCGTCGCGGCGCCGGGTCATCAGCTCCTTGACCACCTCAGGATCCAGCGCCGTACCGCCCGCGACCACCCGTTCCAGCGCGTCCAGGAACTCCTCGACCCGTCCCACCCGGTCCTTCAGCAGATAGCCGAGCCCGCCCGCGCCATCGGCCAGCAACTCGGTCGCGTAGGTCTCCTCGACGTACTGCGAGAGCACCAGCACCGGCAGACCGGGGATCTCCCGCCGCGCCGCGAGCGCCGCGCGCAGCCCCTCGTCGCGGAAGCCCGGCGGCATGCGGACGTCGAGTACGGCCGCGTCCGGACGGTGTTCGAGGAGGGCGGGCAGCACCTCGGGGCCGCTGGATGCGACCGCCACCACCTCATGCCCGGCGGAGTTCAGCAGCAGGACCATGCCCTCCCGCAGCAGAGCGTTGTCCTCGGCGATCACCACACGCACGGCAGCTCCACTTCGATCAGCGTCGGCCCCCCGGCGGGGCTGGTCATCTCCACGGTCCCGTCCAGCGCCGCGACCCGGCGCCGCATGCCGAGCAGCCCACTGCCGCCCGCGGGATCGGCCCCGCCCCGGCCCTCGTCCCGTACCGCGACCCTCAACCTATCCCTCATCCGCACGAGCTCGACCGACGCCCGCTCGGCCCCGCTGTGCTTGGCCGCGTTGGTCAGCGCCTCCGCGATCACGAAGTACGCGGCCGCCTCGACCGCCGCCGGTGCCCGGGGCCCGTCCTCCACCCCGTCGTCGTCCACGGACACCTCGAGCCCGCTGCCGGCCGCGAGCGCTCTTACGGCGCCCACGAGTCCGCGGTCGGTGAGGATCGGCGGATGGATGCCGCGCACGACATGGCGCAGCTCGGTGAGGGCCTCCTCGGCCTGGTCCTGCGCGTCCTCCAGCAGCTTGTGCGCCGCGTCGGGGTCCTTGTCGTACGCGCGCCGCGCCAGCCCCACCCGCATCGAGAGCGCCACCAGACGCGCCTGCGTACCGTCGTGCAAGTCCCGCTCGATGCGCCGCAGTTCGGCCCCGTGCGCGGCGACGGCGCCCGCCCGGGTCTCGGACAGCTCCTCCACCCGCTCGGCGAGCCGGGCGGTGCGCAGCGCCTCCGGCGACGGCAGCAGCAGCGCCCGCGACCACGCCGCGTCGAGGTCGACGAGCCGCTCGATCAGCGGCAGCACCACGGCCCGCTGCTTCAGCAGCCCGCACCACACCCCGTCGACCATCAGCCCGATGACCCACACCGGCATCGCGCAGCAAGCCAGCAGCCAGCCGTAGACCGCGTGGGCGGCGAGCCAGCGCAGATCGCGGTACGTGCCCGGATCCCCGACCGCCGTCCGCACCCGCGCGAACACCTCACCGTTCAGCGGCTGGTACGCCTCGGGCACGGGCTCCCCGGTCCAGGCGCCCACCCACCGCCGCTTGTACCCGGCCGTCCTGCGCACCAGCAGTACGGACTCGGGCAGCACCCCCGCGCCCACGACGGTGACCATCGCGACGGCGGCGAACATCGCCACCCCGATGAACAGATACGAGGCCAGGGCGATCCCGGCCCCCCGCAGCAACTCCACCGAGGCCCGCCCCGCCCGCCACACCGTCTCCCGCATGGCGGTCAGGCTAAGTGAAGGAGCGGGTTCACGGCAGCGGGGGTGTAGCGCGCTACACCATGCGTTCGGGGGCGCGGCCCATCGAGGCGGCGGCGCGGAAACGGGATCGTAGACCTCGGACAAGCAACGGCCGCGACACCGGCGGACGACGCCACGGCCCGCCAAGGGCCCTCCGAAAGGAACCCCCAATGAAGTCCCTGCTCTGGCTGGTCCTGACCCTCGCCGCCATCGTCAACGTCACCTCCAGCTTCGCCTTCAGCGGCACCGAGCAGATCGTCATCAGCGTCATCACGGGCCTCACCGTCATCGGTACCGCCACGGCCCTGTACATGACGCGCGACCGCCGAGCCGCCTGAGCCCTTGCGACGGCCGCTACGTCATCTCAGACATGGCCCTCAGATATGGCCCTCAGACATGGCCCGCCACCACGGGCTGTCCGGAGCGTCCACGGGAATGATCCTGGCCCTCGCCGTGATCTTGGCGTCGAGGGCCAGGACGAGCACACGCAGCTCGCGCGCGCTCTTCTTGGGCAGGGCGTGGAGCGCCGTCTCGAGGCAGTCGCGGAAGTACCCCGGATCGCAGCCACACTCGTAGATGCCGCACCGAGTCGCCCAAAACCCGTCGACCAGACATCTCAGACGGCCGTGGGCCAGGGCCCTCCAGTGCCAGAAGGCTTCCTCGATCGCCTCGGGCCAGAAGCGGGTGCGTTCGAGCCGACGCAGATCGGCCGCGCAGGAACCCGAGAGACGGTCGATCGGCGGATACCGCCGACGGCCCAGGACACGGACCGGGAGTTCGCCCCGCAGGGCTGATGGGCGCCTACGCGGCATGGCCCTTTCGGTTGCTGGTCATGGCGGTCAACGTACCGCCCACGAAGGGCGTTCGGCCAAGTGGTTTTCGGGCAGTGCGCTCCCGGGCCGGGAGGGAACTCCGCCGGGCGATACCTCGTTACGAGCGACGAGCGACGAGCGACGCGTCGTCAGTCACGAGCGAAACGAGACCCGCCCGCCGACGTTGAGTCGAGTGCGCTCCACGTCCCGTATGAGTCCGTTGAGTTGCCGAGTTCGCAGACCTGCCGTCACACCCACCGTCACGGAGGCTCGGAACCATGACCCGGAACCACCCGCACCCCTCCCGGCGCACCGTCCTCGGCGGCGGCGCCCTCGCCGCGTTCGCCTTGACCGCCGGCACCGCCCCGATCGCCCCGACCGCCCAGGCGGCATCGACCGGCCGAACCACCCCGACTGCCTTGACCGGCCCGGCCACCGCGTGGCCGAGCGAGTTCCCGCTGCCCGACGGCTTCCTCCCGGAGGGCATCACCATCGGCGCACGGCCGTACGCCTACATGGGCTCGCGCGCCAACGGCGCCGTCCGCCGCACCGACCTGCGCACCGGCGAGGGCGGGACGATCTACGCGGGAGCCGTCGGCACGGCGGCCATCGGCCTGAAGGTGGACCGCGACGGGCTGCTCTACATCGCGGGTGGCGCCGGTGGAACCGCCCGCGTGGTCGACGCCCGCACCGGCCGCCTCCTCACCACCCACCAACTGGCCGACACCACCGGCCACTTCATCAACGACGTCATCCTGCTCGGCGACCGCGCCTGGTTCACCGACTCACGTGACAGCGTCCTCTACGGGGTGCCGCGTGGCCGCCAAGGCGAGATCCGCCCCCTGCCACTGAGCGGCGACTGGGTGCAGACCCCCGATGTGAACAACGCCAACGGCATCGTCGCCACCCCCGACGGCCGTGGGCTGATCGTCGTCAGCAGCCGGCCCGGCAGGCTCTACCACGTGGACCTCGGCACCGGCCATGCCACCGAGCTCACCTTGCACGGCGCGAACGACGTCTCCGACGGAGACGGTCTCGTCCGCATCGGCCGCACGCTGTACGTCGTCCAGAACCGGCAGAACCGCATCAGCGTGTTCGCCCTCGACCGCGCCGCCCGCGCCGCCACCCTGCGCCGCACGATCACCGACCCCCGCTTCGACGTCCCCACCACCGCCGCCCGCTGGCACGACCGCCTGTACCTCGTCAACGCCCGCTTCACCAGCCCCCAGACCCCGGAGACCACCTTCAACGGCGTCGCGGTGCCCCTGTGACGCGCGGCAGCGTGGCGCCCTGCTCCACGCTCTTCCCCGGCGGCAGCGCCAGTCCGCTGGTGTCCATGAGCGCTGCCAGTTGCCGCGGGTCCAGGTGCCGAGCCAACGACGTGTCGCCGATGTTGCCCGGCATGAGTGCGTTGGCGGTGATGCCGTCGTCGGCCCATCGCTCGGAGGCACTCACGGCGAACAGGATGTTGGCGGTCTTCGCCTGCCCGTAGGAGGTCCACGGGTCGTAGGGGCGGAAGCGGTAGTCCAGGTCGTCCAAGACGACCGGTGAGAAGAGGTGCCCGAGAGAACTCACCGAGACCACGCGCGCCCCGTCCGCCGCCGCGGGCGCCTGGTGCAGGCCGACGGCGAGCGCGAAGTGGCCGAGGTGGTTGACGGAGAACTGCGTCTCCCGGCTGTCAGGGGTGCGGGTGCGCTCCGGAAAGGCGGTCGCGACACCTTCGGGTGGGGGCGAGTGCTGGAGCTGCTGAGCCTCAAGGTGAGGTGAGCGCGAGCTGGACGGCGCACAGAAGGGCGGGACCCAGCGAGTGGGGACCCGCCCTTCTTCGCCATCGTGGCAGGCGGCTTACTCGGGGTCTTTGATGTCGTCGTCGGGCAGGAGCTCCTGCGTGGACGGCGGGTCAATGCTGCTGGTGGGGTTGGTGCATCCGGGGACGCTGTCTTCGGGGGCGCAGTTGTCCGGGGTGTTGTCGATGACCTTGGTGTTGGTGAGCGTCACCTGACCGTTCGACTGGTTGTCGATGCCGCCGCCGGCGGTGATCGCCGTGTTACGGGTGACCAGGCTGTCGACCAGTGTGGCGGTGGCGGCGGCGGTGAAGTTCGAGAGGCCCGCGCCTCTCACCGCGATGTTGTCCTTGAGAGTAGTCGACTTCAGGTTCAGGGTGGAGGCGTTCACGTTGCGGATACCGCCACCGTTGATGGCGGTGTTGCCCCTGACCGATACGGACTCCAGGGACGCGGTGCCCAGGATGTTTTCCAAACCGCCACCATTGTCGGTGACCGCCCGGTTCTTGAGCAGGGACCCGCGTTTCATCGTCATTGTGCCGTTACCGTCGTTGACGACTCCGCCGCCGAAGCTGGCCGCGCGGTTGCGCTCGACGGTGGTGCGTTCGAGGTTGAGCTGTCCACCGTTGTTGGAGACGCCACCACCGGTGACTGCGAAATTGTCCTTGATGGCCGTGTCGTTCAGGTTCAGCGTGCCCTGCTCGTTCGCGACGCCGCCGCCAAAGTTGCTGCTGACGCCGCCGCTGACCGTGAGCGACTTCAGGGTGAGTGTGCCACCGGACACCACGTGGAAGATACGGAAGCTTTCCGTGGCCTCGGGATCGCGCCGGATGGTGCTGTTGTTGCCGGAGATGGTCACCTCCCCGGTGATCTCCGGAAGCCCATCGTCCGGGTTGTCGGGTGCGGTCAGTGTGTAGGTGCAGCGGGACGCGAGGGTGATGCGACCGCCGTTG
The DNA here is from genome assembly GCF_003595545.1 of Streptomyces sp. 11-1-2. Taxonomy (NCBI): domain Bacteria; kingdom Bacillati; phylum Actinomycetota; class Actinomycetes; order Kitasatosporales; family Streptomycetaceae; genus Streptomyces; species Streptomyces sp. 11-1-2. Next base: position 5,588,203 of record NZ_CP022545.1, on the reverse strand, counting down.
GCGTTGGCCTGGTTGATCGCGTCCACCAGGCCGGGGATGTCGTTGCACCGCACGCGGATCTCTTCGGCGGCACTGGCCGACCCGGTCGGCAGGACCGCGAGGGAGAGTCCCGCACCGACCGCGACGGTCACGGCGCCGGACCGCAATACGTACTTCATCGTTACGCCTTCCTCAGGGCTGGAGTGAAGCGGCGCATCACCGGCACGCAGCGGCCATGCTGGGCCAGCCGGGATGGCGAGATGACGTGTCATTTGTAACCGCTCGTGTCCGCACCCTCACGTGGTGTACCGCCAAACGGCTCCCGACCCTTACGGACTCGCGTCCCATGCCACCGGCGGCATCACTTCCGGGCGTGCGTGGTGTGCCTCCGGCGCGGCCCACCACGTCCACTGGAGACGGAAGCCTTCGTGAATTGAAGCCGCGGCATCCGGCGCCCTGACCGGGTCGAGGTTTCTGTGGTGTCCGCGACGCCGGGGAAACACTTCCCGGTTGCGCGTGTAGTGACGTCCGGTGCCTGAGGCTGAGGCCATGACAGAGCTGGTTCATGGACCAGGCGGACCAGGAGTGTCGACGCCGTTCGGCGCCGGACGCGATCCTGCTTGGCTGGCCAGGCCATTGCCGAGGCACTGCGCTCAGGTGCCGCAGACCTCAGTTGAGACGGGCAATGTCGAAGGGCCCCACCGCGAACAGTGGGGCCCTTCGACATCGTGCCCGGTGAGGCACTGGCGGAGGATACGAGATTCGAACTCGTGAGGGGTTGCCCCCAACACGCTTTCCAAGCGTGCGCCCTAGGCCTCTAGGCGAATCCTCCGCGGAACACTCTACCCCACTTGGAGGGGTGCGCTGACACGGTCGGCGGTGCGTACGGCGTGCTCTGTGGGGCACGCCACTTTATCGGTCGGGGGATGGGCAATGTCCGGCGGAATCGAGATAAACCGGACGGGTTCTTGGCTGATGGCCGATGGGAGTGGCCTCGGGCTTACGTCCCGGTGGTCGTCGCCGGATGTGGGCTCGGGGGCGGGCGGATGGTTCGGTGCGGGCGTTTTCGGGGAAAAGTGCGGGTCGTCGGGCCGAACCGACCCCGCCGTCCATTCGGGGATTATGTCGGGGGATCGGGCCGGTGCGGGTTGGGGAATCCGATGCAGAAATGGGTATTCAGGATGTCTGTAAAGCGTGGGCTCTGTTGTATTCACTAGCGCCGTAAGGTGCGCCTCTGGTGCATTTACTAGCTTCGGGGATCAGCGCTCTCCTTTTGTTCACCTGCTTGTTGGTGTCTCGCCATGAATGGGCTGTACGCGCTAAAACCGTGGTTCGCCCGCCGATTGACCCTGCTCCGGCGATGGTTGATTCGGAGCGGCATCTCTCCGAATGCGGTCACCATTGCGGGAATATTCTGTGCAGGTGCTGCTGGGGCATCTTTTGCTGTGCTGTCCGCTCCCTGGACCGTAGTTCCCGTTGTGGTATTTCTGACGGCTCGGTTGGCCTGCGCGAATCTCGACGGCTCCATTGCCAGGGAAATCGGGAAACAGACCCGTCTGGGTTCGCTGCTGAATGAAATTGGTGATCGAGCGGCGGATCTCCTGGTGATTCTGGGATTTCTGCCGCACACATCGCCTTCGCTCGTGCTCGGTGCGCTGCTGGCCAGTTCGGCGCCGTCATGGATCTCCATCGCCGGGGCCGCGGCCGGGGTGCGGAGAATCAACGGCGGTCCGATGGGGAAGACCGAGCGCTGCCTCGTTATCGCGGTCGCCGCGGATCGTGACCACGATCCTCTGAGCGGTCGGCTGTGACCCCCTTCGCGGGTCCGCTTCCGCCGGAGATGGCGCGGGCCGTGCCGCTCCTCGCCGGGACGCTCACGGTGAGCGGCCTCGTCCTTCTCTTCGTCCGTAACGTCGAACTGCGCCGCCGCTGGCGGACCTGGTGCGTCACCGCAGTGATCGTGTGCGGGACGCTGGGCTTCGGCACACCTGGAGCCGCCCTGTTCGCGGCCGGGCTCGCGGTGGTGGGCTCCGCCGAGTACGTGCGCCTGGTGGGCCTGCGCCGCGCCGACGGCGCCGTACTGCTGGGTGCCGGGGTGCTCCTGCCCCTCATCGCCTGCTGCGACCCGGCGTGCTCACGCTGCCCATGGCCGGCGTCCTGCTCTGCGCCGCCGCGCTGCCGCCTCTGGTGGGCCAGGACGTGGCCCATGGCGCCGACCGCGCGGCCAGGACCACCTTCGGCCTCATCTGGCTGCCCGTTGCCCTCACCGGACCGGTGTCCCTGGGGGACCTCGCCATCGCGATCTGCGTCAGCGTGGTCTTCGCGGACGTGGGCGGCTGGTGCGGCGGGCGGGCACTGGGCCGCTCCGGACCCCTGAGCCGTCCGCTGTCCGCGCTCTCATCGGCCAAGACCTGGGGCGGAGTTGTGGGCTCCGCCGCCTTGTCCGGTCTGGCGCTGTGGGCCATGGACGCCTGGACCCCGTTGCTTTGGCTTGCCGTGCTGTGCGGTTGCGCACTGGGCGACCTGCTCGAATCCGTGATCAAACGAGGTGCCGGGGTCAAGGACGCGGGTCGTTGGCTGCCCGGTTTCGGGGGGCTCCTGGATCGCATCGACTCACTTCTCGTGACCCTTCTGCTGTTGGGAGCCACGCCATGACGAAGAACGAGGCAACCGGGTCCGGGTCGTCATTCATGGTGCGAAGCGATACGGAGGGCGATACGCGGCCCGAGGGCGATGCCCGGTCCGAGGGCGATACGCGGCCCGAGCGACTCGTCGACGGCGAAGCAGAGGCTCCCGGGCGGCGAGCGCGGGCCGCGTTCCGACTTCTGGTGGCGGCGTGGCTGCGCCGGCGGTTCTGGCGGACCGTCCTCTTCCTCACCGGTGGTCTCACGGTCAAGGGGAAGCTGCCGAAGGGCGGTTGTGTGGTGGTGGCCAACCACTCCTCGCACGCGGACACGGCAGTGCTCCTCGCCGCGCTCGGCGTCGCTCGTGCTCCCCGGGTGGCGGCAAGCCGCCGACTACTGGTTCCGGAAGCGTGTGCGCCGCCTTGGTGTGTTCGGTCCTGGCCGCCGCGTTTCCCGTACGCCGCCACGGTGGCGGTTACTCCGACCTCCAGGACATCGCCGGTCCCATGCTGCGTGCCGGACACGCGGTGGTCGATTTTCCCGAAGGCACCCGAGGAGAGGGCCGCGTGGGCCCGTTCCGGCGGGGTGCGGACGACCTGGCCGTCTCCAATGGTGTGCCCGTGGTGCCTGTCGCCCTGTCCGGCACCGCGGAACTGCTGCCCAAACGCGGACGGCTGCGTCCGCACGCCGTCCGGGTGCGGATCGGGCGGCCGCTGACGGACCCCGACGCCGACACCGCCCGCACGCGCCCTCTTCCACGCCGCGGGCGCCGCCGCTCTCGCCCTGCGCACCGGCGCCTCGCCGCACTGGGCCGCGCACTGGCTGCCCACCCTCGTGCTCAACGGCATCGGGGTCGGGCTGGCGCTCTCCACTCTCAACAGCGCCGCGGCGAAGGCACTGCCACCGGAGCGCTTCGGCGTCGGCACCGCCATCAACAACAGCTTCCGGTGGCTGGGCGCCGTGTCGGCGTCAGCCTGTTCGTGGCCGTCCTGGGGACGCCGACAAGCGCGACGATCCTGGGGGACTACCACCGGGTCTGGTGGGTGCTGGCCGTGATCCCTGTGATCAGCGCCAGGACGTACCTCGCCACCCATCGCGAGCCGGAGGCCGCCGGGTGACGCCGGAAGTCACCGGATGACGCCTGCCGGGGTTGCCCCACTGCCCCACTGGCCGTCGGCCGAATCCTGGCCGAAAACGGTCCACGACCGGAAGGGGCACCCGCGGAGTCGTTCGCACCCCGGCCCATCCGCTAAGGTGGGGCGCAGCCCCTCACGTGGCGCTATCTCACCGAACTCCCCCAGGGCCGGAAGGCAGCAAGGGTAAGTGGGCTCTGGTGGGTGCGTGGGGGGCGCTTTGTGTCTGCGGGGGGTGTGGGGACGCGGGTGTGGTCCGGTTGTCGGCGGTCCCCGATATCGTCGTAAGCGTGTCGTCCCTCGCGCTGTACCGCCGCTACCGCCCCGAGACCTTCGCGGAGGTCATCGGGCAGGAGCATGTCACCGGCCCGCTGCAGCAGGCGCTGCGCAACAACCGGGTCAACCACGCGTATCTCTTCAGCGGTCCCCGCGGGTGTGGCAAGACGACCAGTGCGCGCATCCTGGCCCGCTGTCTGAACTGTGAGAAGGGTCCCACTCCGGCGCCGTGCGGCGAATGCCAGTCGTGCCAGGACCTCGCGCGGAACGGACCGGGCTCGATCGATGTGATCGAGATCGACGCCGCGTCCCACGGTGGTGTGGACGACGCCCGTGAGCTGAGGGAGAAGGCGTTCTTCGGGCCCGCGTCGAGTCGTTACAAGATCTACATCATCGATGAGGCCCATATGGTCACCTCGGCGGGGTTCAACGCCCTGCTGAAGGTGGTCGAGGAGCCCCCGGAGCACCTCAAGTTCATCTTCGCGACCACCGAGCCGGAGAAGGTCATCGGCACGATCCGGTCGCGTACGCACCACTATCCGTTCCGGCTCGTGCCGCCCGGGACGCTCCGCGAGTATCTGGGCGAGGTCTGCGGGCGCGAGGCGATCCCGGTCGAGGACGGGGTGCTGCCGCTGGTGGTGCGGGCCGGGGCCGGGTCGGTGCGGGATTCGATGTCGGTGATGGACCAGCTCCTCGCGGGCGCGGCCGACGACGGTGTGACCTATGCCATGGCCACCTCGCTGCTCGGTTATACGGACGGCTCGCTGCTCGACTCGATCGTGGACGCCTTCGCGGCGACCGACGGGGCGGCGGCGTTCGAGGTCGTCAACCGCGTGATCGAGGGGGGCAACGACCCCCGGCGCTTCGTCGCCGATCTGCTGGAGCGGCTGCGCGATCTGGTGATCCTCGCCGCCGTGCCGGACGCCGGGGAGAAGGGGCTCATCGACGCCCCGGCCGATGTGGTGGAGCGGATGCAGGCGCAGGCGTCGGTCTTTGGCGGCGCCGAGCTGAGCCGTGCGGCGGACCTGGTCAATGAGGGCCTTACGGAGATGCGCGGCGCCACCTCGCCGCGGCTGCAGCTCGAGCTGATCTGCGCCCGGGTGCTGCTGCCCGCCGCCTTCGACGACGAGCGGTCGGTGCGGTCACGGCTGGAGAGGCTGGAGCGCGGGGCCCTCGCGGGCGGCCTGGGCGGCGGAGCCGGTGCTGGTGGCGGTGGCGTCGCTGGGGTGGCGGGGCCCGGGCCCGCCATGGGGTACGTACCGGGGCCCGACGCTCACGCTCCGGCCGCGCCCCCCGCCGCCGGTCCGTCCGGTCCGGCCGCCGCGCGTGCGGCGATGGCCGGGGGAGGGGCCGGCCAGGAGCAGTCCCCAGGAGGGCCGGGCGGTGCCGAGGCCCCCGGCGGGTGGCCCGCGGGTGCGCGGCCTGCCGCGGACAGCGGTCCGGGCGGCGCCGGAGACGGAGGACAGCAGGCCGGTGCCCCGGCCGCGCCCGTGGAGGGCGGCGGTGGGCAGCGGCCCGGATCATGGCCGTCGGGCGCCCAATCCGCTGCGGTGGAGGGCGGCGGACCGCGGCCCGGAGCCTGGCCCACCGCCTCGGCGCCTGGTTCCGGTGCGTCCGGTGCGGGCGGGTCGTCTGGTGCGTCCGGGTCGTCTGGTGCTTCTGATGTCGGCGGTGCGTCTGGTGGTGGCGGTGCGTCCGGGGGTGCCTCTGGTGGTGGGGCGCCCGCTCGGCAGCCCGGTGGCTGGCCGACGGCCACCGCGCCGGGGCAGGGCGGCGGCCCACCTGCGCAGACGCCCGCGGCGCCCGCCACGCCGACCGCGCCTTCCGGGCCGACCTCGCCTCCCGCGTCCGGTGCGCCCTCCGCACCCTCCGCACCCGCGCAGGGCGCACCGAGCATGGCGCAGGGTGCCGTGCAGGTGCGGCAGATGTGGCCGGACATCCTGGAGGCGGTCAAGAACCGCCGTCGCTTCACCTGGATCCTGCTGAGCCAGAACGCGACGGTTTCCGGCTTCGACGGCACCACCCTCCAGCTCGGCTTCTCCAACGCGGGCGCGCGTGACAGCTTCGTGAGCGGCGGCAGCGAGGACGTCCTGCGGCAGGCGCTCCAGGACGCCATCGGCGTGCAGTGGCGGATCGAGGCGATCGTCGACCCCTCGGGCGGCACTGGACAGCAGGGCGTCGGTCCGGGCGGCCTCGGTGGTCCGGGCGGTTCCGGCGGCTTCGGCGGAGGCGGTGGCGCCACCGGCGGCGGCTTCGGCGGTGGTGGCGGCTTCGGTGGCGGGAGCGGCCCCGGTGGGGGCGGCCCGGGCGGCGGCGGCCAGTCCGCCGCGCCACGGCAGTCCGCGCCCCGGCCCGCGCCCGCCTCCCCGCCCCCGGCCGCCCCCGCCGCGCCGTCCGGAGCCGCGGACGCGGGCCCGCCCCCCGAGGCGGCGGCGTACCGGGAGCCCGAGCCTCCGCGGGTCGCGCTGGAGGACGACATGCCGGCCGAGGACGACCCGGACCTGGACGACACCGCGCTGAGCGGGCACGACCTGATCGTTCGCGAGCTCGGTGCCACGGTGATCGAAGAGATCGTCAACGAGTAGGAGGCGTAGGCCCCGCACCCATGCCCTATGTAGCCGTGTCTCCTCCGTACGGCGTAGAGCAGGGCGCTCGGGGAGCACGTAGGCTCGGGCTATCGAAGAGAACGACTGTCGAGCGCCAGGAGCGAAGCCGTGATCCCCGGTGGTGGCCAGCCGAATATGCAGCAGTTGCTGCAGCAGGCTCAGAAGATGCAGCAGGACCTCGCCGCGGCCCAGGAGGAGCTGGCCCGGACTCATGTCGAGGGTTCCGCGGGCGGTGGCCTGGTGAAGGCGACCGTGACCGGTTCCGGTGAGTTGCAGGGCCTGGTCATCGATCCCAAGGCCGTGGATCCTGAGGACACGGAGACCCTCGCGGATCTGGTCGTCGCGGCTGTCCGTGACGCCAACAACGCCGCGCAGGAGCTCCAGCAGCAGAAGCTCGGCCCGCTCGCCCAGGGGCTGGGCGGTATGCCCGGGCTCCCGTTCTGATCCTCGGGTCCTTCGGGTCTCCTGGGTCCTTCGGGTCTCCTGGGGTCGGGTCTCCTGGGTCCCTCGGGTCCCCCGGTCCCCGGGATTCCGGATCCTCGGTTCCTTGGGTTTTCGGGTCGCCGGGCTCTCCAATCTCATAGGGTTCCGTAATTCCACCGGGTCCCCAGGGCTCCCCGGGGCTCCTCGGGGACCACCCGGCTCCCCGGGCCCGGCCGCAGGACCACGGCGGCCCCGGCAGTGAGGGTGCGGCGCAACCGAATATTCATATGCAGTACAGCCACCGCGCGGCGGCGCGAGATTGGATGAAGGCGTGTACGAGGGCGTGGTCCAGGACCTTATCGACGAGTTGGGCAGGCTGCCCGGCGTCGGTCCCAAGAGCGCGCAGCGGATCGCCTTCCACATCCTGCAGTCCGAGCCCACCGACGTCCGCCGCCTCGCGCATGCGTTGACCCAGGTCAAGGAGAAGGTGCGGTTCTGTGCGGTCTGCGGGAACGTCGCCGAGGCCGAGCAGTGCCGCGTCTGCCAGGACCCCCGCCGCGACCCTGCGATCATCTGCGTGGTCGAGGAACCGAAGGACGTCGTCGCGATCGAGCGGACGCGTGAGTTCCGGGGCCGCTATCACGTGCTCGGCGGGGCGATCAGCCCCATCGAGGGCGTGGGCCCGGACGATCTGCGGATCAGGGAGCTGCTGGGGCGGCTCGCGGACGGGGCGGTCACGGAGCTCATCCTGGCCACCGATCCGAATCTGGAGGGCGAAGCCACCGCCACGTACCTCGCGCGCATGATCAAGCCCATGGGTTTGAAGGTCACTCGCCTGGCCAGCGGCCTCCCTGTCGGTGGAGACCTGGAGTACGCCGACGAGGTCACGCTGGGTCGTGCCTTCGAAGGGAGAAGACTTCTCGATGTCTGACGCAACGCTGCACGACGCCCACCCGGACCCGGACGACTTCGCGGTCCAGATCTCCGACCAGATCGAGAGCTTCATCGTCGCGGTCACCGAAGTCGCCAAGGGGGATGAGCCGGACAGCGCTGTGCCGTTTCTGCTCCTCGAGCTGTCCCAGCTGATCCTCGCGGGCGGCCGGCTCGGCGCGCACGAGGACTTCGTTCCGGACGAGCGGTACGAACCGGACGTCGGCCCGGAGCCGGACGTCGACGAGCTGCGTGAGCGCTTCGCCCAGCTGCTGGAGCCGGTGGACATCTACTCGGAGGTCTTCGACCCGTACGTGCCGCGCAGCCAGCCCGTCGCCTGCCGGATCTCCGACGATCTGGCCGGGATCATCACCGATCTGCGGCACGGGATGGCGCACTACCGCGAGGGCCGGATCAGCGAGGCGCTGTGGTGGTGGCAGTTCTCGTATCTCTCCAACTGGGGGACGACCGCCTCGGCGGCCCTGCGCGCGCTGCAGTCGCTGGTCGCGCACGTACGGCTGGACAGCCCGCTGGACGAGCTGGACGGCCTGGACACGGACAGCAACGCGGGCGGTGACGAGGAGCTCGCGGAGGAGGCCGGCCGGGTCATGGCGGCGGAGATCGCGGGGCCGCTCGGCCTGCACTCGGGGCCGCGCTGAGGCGTGCCCGGGACGGCCGCTCGGGGCCGCGCCGAGGCGCGCCCGGGGCGGCCGACGGGAAGATCCGAAACGGCCCGCGGGGGCGACCCACGACCCGCAGCGACCCGTCCGAGCCTGTGAGCTGGGTTACGTTCCCGTGTGCTTCGGCGGCGAGCGGGAAGGGTTCGTCGCTGAGCGGGTGGGAGGGATGCGGGGAATCTCGCGGACGCATGGACGTATGCGTCGTGTGATGTCTCCTGCCTCCTTGCCCTCCTTGATCACTTTGTGAGGCATTCGTCTCGCTATGTGATATTAGGAGGGCAAATTCCGGCCGCTCGTTAAACTGAGCCGACCGCATTATTGAGAGCTGCGAGGAGCGCACGTGGGCCTTGTCGTGCAGAAGTACGGAGGCTCCTCCGTTGCCGATGCCGAAGGCATCAAGCGGGTCGCCAAGCGAATCGTGGAAGCCAAGAAGAACGGCCACCAGGTGGTCGTCGTGGTCTCCGCGATGGGCGACACGACGGACGAGCTGATCGATCTCGCCGAGCAGGTATCCCCGATTCCTACTGGGCGCGAGTTCGACATGCTGCTGACCGCGGGAGAGCGGATCTCCATGGCCTTGCTGGCGATGGCGATCAAAAACCTCGGTCACGAGGCGCTGTCGTTCACCGGCAGCCAGGCGGGAGTCATCACCGACGCGGTCCACAACAAAGCACGGATCATCGACGTCACGCCGGGCCGCATCCGTGACGCGCTCGAGCTCGGCGCGGTCGCGATCGTCGCGGGCTTCCAGGGCGTGTCCCAGAAGAGCAAGGACATCACCACCCTCGGCCGGGGCGGTTCGGACACCACCGCGGTCGCGCTGGCCGCGGCCCTGGACGCCGAGGTGTGCGAGATCTACACCGATGTGGACGGCGTGTTCACCGCCGATCCGCGCGTGGTGAAGAAGGCTCGCAAGATCAACGAGATTCCGTACGAGGACATGCTGGAGCTCGCCGCGAGCGGTTCCAAGGTGTTGCACCTGCGCTGCGTGGAGTACGCGCGCCGGTACAACATCCCCATCCACGTACGGTCGTCTTTCTCCGGCCACCAGGGCACCTGGGTGCGCAACCGGCCGGAAGCGGGAGAAGGAGAAGAAGGCATGGAGCAGGCGATCATCTCCGGGGTCGCGCACGACACGTCCGAGGCCAAGGTCACGGTCGTCGGGGTGCCGGACAAGCCGGGTGAGGCCGCGGCCATCTTCCGCACCATCTCCGACGCCGAGATCAACATCGACATGGTGGTGCAGAACGTCTCCGCCGCGTCGACCGGGCTGACCGACATCTCCTTCACGCTGCCGAAGACGGACGGCCACCGGGCGATGGAGGCGCTGACCAAGGCGAAGTCGCTGATCGGCTTCGACTCGCTGCGCTACGACGACCAGATCGCCAAGATCTCCCTGATCGGTGCCGGAATGCGCACCAATCCGGGGGTCACCGCGACCTTCTTCGAGGCGCTGTCGAACTCCGGGGTCAACATCGAGCTGATCTCGACCTCCGAGATTCGCATCTCGGTCGTCACCCGCGCCGACGATGTGAAGGACGCGGTGGTGGCCGTGCACAGCGCCTTCGGCCTGGACAGCGACAGCGATGAAGCGGTGGTTTACGGAGGGACTGGCCGATGATCGGTCATGGCGGTGCCGCCGGGGGCGACAAGCCCACCCTCGCGGTCGTCGGTGCCACCGGCGCCGTCGGCACCGTCATGCTCTCGATACTCTCGGAGCGCGCCGACATCTGGGGCGAGATCCGGCTGATCGCCTCGCCTCGCTCGGCCGGCCGGAAGCTGACCGTCCGGGGTGAGCAGGTCGAGGTCATCGCGCTGAGCGAGGAGGCGTTCGAGGGCGTCGACGTCGCGATGTTCGACGTACCGGACGAGATCTCGGCGCGGTGGGGGCCCATCGCGGCGAGCAAGGGCGCGGTGGCCGTCGACAACTCCGGCGCGTTCCGGATGGACTCCGATGTCCCCCTGGTGGTGCCGGAGGTGAACGCGCACGCGGCCCGTGTCCGCCCGCGCGGCATCATCGCCAACCCCAACTGCACCACCCTGTCGATGATCGTCGCGATGGGCGCGCTGCACGCCGAGTTCGGGCTGAGCGAGCTGATCGTCTCCTCGTACCAGGCGGTCTCCGGCGCGGGCAAGGAAGGCATCGACGCCCTGCGCGAGCAGCTCGCGCTGGTCGCGGGTACGGAGTTGGGCACCCATCCCGGGGACGTACGGCGGGCGGTGGGCGACACCGGGCCGTTCCCGGCGCCGATGGCGCTCAATGTGGTGCCGTTCGCCGGGTCGCTCAAGGAGGACGGCTGGTCCTCCGAGGAGCTCAAGGTGCGCAACGAGTCCCGGAAGATTCTGGGGCTGCCGGAGTTGAGGGTCACCGCGACCTGTGTCCGGGTGCCCGTGATCACCACCCATTCGCTGGCCGTGCACGCGCGGTTCGAGAACGAGGTGACGGTCGAGGCGGCGCACGAGATCCTGGCGGGCGCCCCCGGTGTGGTGCTGTGCGACAACCCGGCGGAGGGCGAATTCCCCACCCCCGCCGACGCCGTGGGCACCGACCCGACCTGGGTGGGCCGGGTGCGGCGGTCGCTGGACGACCCGAGGGCGCTGGAGCTGTTCGTCTGCGGCGACAACCTGCGCAAGGGCGCGGCGCTGAACACCGCGCAGATCGCGGAGGTCGTCGCGGCGGAGCTGGCGGGCGGGGCCGCCGCGAGGTGAGAGGGCCGCAGGGCCGTCACGTCACCACCAAGTAGGACCCGCCCCGAAGCAGGACCCACCATGAAGTGGGCCCCGCTGCCGGGCGACGATCCGTGGTCAAGTGAGGGGCCCGGACCGCCCTAAGGTGAGCGGCCGTCTTAAAGTGACGTTTCACCAGTGCGTCGACCGGCAGATGTGAATATCCTGTGCGCATGTCACTGGCCTGGACCAGCTGAGCTGGGCCGTTGATCTGATCGGTGTATTCGCTCCCCGCCCGCCGCAACCGGCAGTGGGCGGGGAGCGTCTTTCCAGCCGCCCCGCAGTGGGCGCAGGGATAACTGGGGCATTGGGGAAGAATTGATGCGCATGGGGGCATTGAACGCATCGTCAAAAGCGGTGCCTCGCGCGTACAACCCTGACAGGGGGCGGCGTGTCCAACAGGCGTGGCAGAGGTATTCGGCATCGCAACGGTTCCAGGGCGCGGCGGCGCGGCGGTACGCCCCCCGCGTACGCCAGGTGGCATGCCGGTGATCGCGCCATGGCCGACGGCCCGCCCCGCGCACATCACAACAGGGCGCGAGGACACTGACGACGCGATGGCAGCGGGCACCACAGTCGATCACCTCACCGAGACCTACCGCGCCCATTACCGGTCGCTGCTCGGTCTCGCCGCGCTCCTTCTCGACGACACCGCGTCCTGCGAGGATGTCGTGCAGGAAGCGTTCATCCGTGTGCACTCGGCGCGCAAGAGAGTCCGGGATCCCGAGAAGACCCTTGCCTATCTGCGGCAGACGGTCGTCAATCTCTCCCGCTCCGCGCTGCGTCGGCGCATCCTCGGGCTGAAGCTGCTCTCCAAGCCGATGCCCGATATGGCCAGTGCCGAGGAGGGGGCGTACGAACAGCTTGAACGCGATCAACTGATCAAGGCGATGAGGGGACTTCAGCGCCGTCAGCGCGAGGTTCTCGTGCTGCGCTACTTCGCCGATATGACCGAGGCCCAGGTGGCCGAGACCCTGGGCATATCGCTCGGCTCGGTCAAGGCGTACGGCTCGCGCGGCATCGCGGCGCTCCGCGTCGCCATGGAGGCTCCGGCATGAACCACATCACACATACGCCGGACCCGGAGGACCCCGGGCGGCGGACGGGCCATGAGCCCGAATCCCGAGAACCAGTGGAGTCCACGGAGCCGATGGAATCGGTAGAGCCGACGGATTCCACGGAGGCCGGTGAGTCCGCGGGGTCTGCGGGGCCTGCGGGGTCCACGGGAGCCGAGGAGTCCGGCGGGTCCGCGGAGGCCGGTGAGTCCGGCGGGTCCGGCGGGTCCGCGGGGTCTGCGGAGGCCGGTGAGTCCGCGGAGTCTGCGGAGTCCGCAGGGGCTGCGGGAGCCGGGGAGTCCGCAGGGACTCGTGAGTCCACCAGGCCCGCAGGGGCCAGGAAGTCCGCTGCGTCCGGGCAGGGGCGGGTGACGCCCCTCCGCATTCAGCTCGACGGCGGCGGGCCCGGCGGTGAGGACGAGGAGGCGCTGCGGCGGCTGCTGCACCGCGCCGTCGACGATCTCGAACCGTCCTCCGACTCCCTCGACCATCTGCGGCGCGCCGTGCCCGCCCGCCGTGCGCGGCGGCGCCAGGCCCTGGTCGGGGCCGCGGCCGCGGTCGTGCTCGGCTGCGCGGCCGTACCGGCGCTGGTGCACGTCGCGACCACCAGCAACGGCGCGGACGACCGCCCGGCCAATGCCGCCAGCAGCCACCGCACCCCTGAGACCAGCGGCGGCCGGCACGGCGAGGGCAGTGGCGGCAAGGGCTCCGACGGGCCCGCCGACACGGTCGAGCAGGACAAGGGCGACAAGGACAAGGACAAGGGGAAGGACAAGCCGCCGAAGGGCGAGGAGGAGGGCGGCCCCGGCGGCACCGCCCCCGACCCCTCCAACACGCTGAACGCCACCTCCCCCACCTGCAGCCGTGCCCAGCTCACCAGCGGTGGCGCCGGATCGGTCGGAGCGGCCGACGCCGAGGGGCGGGTCTACGGCTCGTTCCGCATCGCGAACGTCTCGGACAGCGCCTGCACGGTCGAGGGCAGCGGCTCGGTGGGCGCGAGCGCCCAGGGCGGTGCGGACGCCTCGCGGATCCTCGTCGTCGACCATACGGCGGGGGACGCGGCGGCAGGGCTGCCCGACCCCTCCCTCCAGCCGGGCACGCTCATCCTCAAGCCCGGCCAGGCGTACGAGGTCAAGTTCGCCTGGATCCCGACGGCGGGCGGCGGCACCAGCGGCTGCTCCACCACCGGCACACCGACCCCCGATCCGTCCACGGACCCGGGCCAGGACGGGCCGCAGGACAACCCCAGCACGGGTGAGCCGGGCGGCGGCGGTGAGCCGCAGGACGCGAGCGTCCTGGTCAGCCACACACCGGAGGCGGGCGACCCGGCCGCGGCGAGTGTGACGATCGGTGGCGCCTGCGCCGGAACGATCTACCGCACCGGTCTGCTGGCGTCCCTCTAGATCTGCTGGCGTCCCTCTGGGGCAGTGGGGCAGAGGCCGTCTGGGGAACCTCCCCCGGGAGGCCGCTGCGGCGCTCCCGACGCTCCGCGGCGGGATCCCGGGGCCGGCGCGCGGGGGTCTGCGGGACGGCCCCGCCGCCGGGACCCCGGCGCGAAGCCCGTACCGTGGTGGTGTGTATCGGTTTCTGCTGACACCCCGCTGGTGGGTGATCAACGTGTTCACCCTGCTGGCGATCCCGGTCTGCCTCTTCATGGGCAGCTGGCAGCTCAGCCGCTTCGAGACGCGCGTCGACACGCATAACCAGCAGCAGGACGACGCGTCCCGCGAGCGGAAGGCCGCGGCCCGGCCGCTGAGCGACCTGCTGCCGGTCACCGCGAAGACCTCCGGGGAGCGGGCGACCGCCACCGGCCGATACGACACCACACATCAACTCCTCGTGCCCGACAGGCGGCTGGACGGCCGCGACGGCTTCTACGTGCTGACCCTGCTCCGCGTGGACGCGGACGGGGACGCCGGCGGAGGCAAGGGCGTGGCCGACGGCAAGGACGGAGCGGGGGCCAAGGACGGAGCCCGGGCCAAGGCGCTGCCCGTCGTCCGTGGCTGGCTCCCCGGCGACGCCGACGATCCGGCGGTCGCCGCCAAGGTGCCCGCACCCCCCTCCGGTGAGGTGACCGTCACAGGGGCCCTCCAGGCGTCCGAGCACCAGGGCGGCGACGGGGTGAGTGCGGCCGGGGGCCTCCCTCACGGTCAGCTGGGCATGATCAGCGCCGCCTCCCTGGTCAACCTGGTGCCGTATCAGGTCTACGACGCCTGGGTGACCTCCTCCCAGGCTCCCGGGGCCCTGAAGCCGGTGCCCCCCACGGCGGCGGAGGGCACCGGGCTCGACATCAAGGCGTTCCAGAACCTGGGCTACACCGGTGAGTGGTTCGTCTTCGCGGGCTTCGTGATCTTCATGTGGTTCCGGCTGTTCCGCCGCGAGGCCGAGACGGCCCGCGATCTGGCCCTCGGCATCACACCGCCCGAGCCGACGGCTCCGACGGCGCCGGGTGCGGACCGGACTCCAGATGACGCCGAGCGAACTCGATCTCCAAGCGCAACTGCTTGATCCGCTCCTCGACGACCAGCGAGCCGTGCCCCGCGTCATAGCGGTAGACCTCATGCGGGGTGCCGCGCTGCTCGAGCCGCTCCACATAGTTGTCGATCTGCCGTATGGGGCACCGGGGGTCGTTCAGCCCCGCCGAGATGTAGACCGGCGCCCGCACCTGATCCACATAGGTCAGCGGGGACGACGCCTCGAACCGCTCCGGCACCTCCTCCGGGGTGCCGCCCAGCAGGGTGCGGTCCATCGCCTTCAGGGCCTCCATCTCGTCGTGGTAGGCCGTCACATAGTCCGCGACCGGGACCGCGGCCAGCCCCAGCGCCCAGGAATCCGGCTGCGTCCCGATCCCCAGCAGCGTCAGATAGCCGCCCCAGGAACCGCCGGCCAGCACCAGCCGCTCGGGGTCGGCGAGCCCGGAAGCCACCGCCCACTCCCGCACGGCCGCGATGTCCTCCAGCTCGATCAGCCCGACCCGGTGCTTGAGCGCGTCGGTCCACGCCCGCCCGTAACCGGTCGAGCCGCGGTAGTTGACCCGCACCACGGCGAAGCCGTGGTCCACCCAGGCCGCGGGGCCCGCCGCGAAGGCGTCGCTGTCATGCCAGGTCGGCCCGCCGTGGATGTCGAAGACCGTCGGGAAGGGGCCCTCGCCCGCGGGCTTCTGCACCAGCGCGTGCACCCGCCCGCCGGGGCCGTCCACCCACGCGTCGGTGACCCGCACCGACTCCGGGGCCGCGAAACCGGGCGGGTCCAGCACCGTCCGTCCGCTCGTCGACCGTACCTGGGGCGGCTTCTCGGCCGACGACCACAGGAACTCCACCGTGCCGTCCGGCCGCGCCGTGGCGCCCGAGATCGTCCCCGCCGGGGTCTCCAGGCGGGTCAGCTCGCCGGAGCCGAGGTCGTACCGCATCAGCTCGCTGCGCGCCTGATGGCTGTGCTCGACCAGCAGCGCCGATCCGTCCGGAAACCAGTCCGCCCCGACGTCGCCGGGCAGATCGATTGCCAGCGCGGTCTCCACACCGGTCACCGGATCCCACACCATGGGCTCCCACCGGCCGCGCCGCTGGTGCCCGACCAGCAGCCGGGTGTCCCCCTCGACGGGCGCGAAGCCCATCACGGACAGGCCCAGCTCCTCGGTGCCGCCCTTGGTGTCGTCCAGCTCCGCGACGGCCGTCCCGTCCAGCCGCAGGACCCGGATCGCCGAGTGCATCGCGTCGCCGTGCTCGGTGTGCTCGATCGCGATCAGCGTCCCGTCATGGGAGAGATCGCCCACTCCGGCGGACTCGCGATGCCGGTAGATCTCCTCGGGCTCGCCGCCCGGCCGCACCACATGGATGGTCGAGCCATCCTCGTCGGTGGACCGCCCCACGACCGCCGTGCCGTCACGGCCCAGCGCGAGCCCCGCCGGATAGGAGGGGTCCAGGCCGGGGGCCGCGGGCTCGTCGGCCGGGCGCTCGTCCCCCTCGCCGCCGCTGAACGGCTGACGCAGCCACACTCCGAACTCATCGCCATCGGTGTCCGAGAACCACCAGATCCACCGGCCGTCCGGCGACAACACCCCGTCCGTCGTCCCGTTCGGCCGGTCCGTGACCTGCCGCTGCGCACCGGTCGCCCGATCCCATGCGTACAGCTCGTATGTGCCCGTGGCGTTCGAGACGAACAGTGAGTGGTCCGGGGCTTCTTTCGCCCAGTCGGGCAGCCCCACTCGCGGCGCCCGGAAGCGCTTTTCCCAGTCCGGCATGGACTCCGTGCTCTCAGTCATGCTCACCATTCTGCGCCGCATCCCGACATGCGCGCTGGCGTCGCCCCGCGCCTGTGGATAACGTTCCCGGCGGGATGGACGGGGGCCGTACACCGAGGGGGAGCTGATGGCCGACATAGCCGCGACAGTGGAGACATACTGGGCAACGGCCCAGGCCAGGGACTGGCGGGCGTTCGGTGCCACGCTCGCCGACGACGTCCGCTACGAACTGCCGCAGACCCGC
Organism: Streptomyces sp. 11-1-2; assembly: GCF_003595545.1. Taxonomy (NCBI): domain Bacteria; kingdom Bacillati; phylum Actinomycetota; class Actinomycetes; order Kitasatosporales; family Streptomycetaceae; genus Streptomyces; species Streptomyces sp. 11-1-2. The sequence continues at coordinate 5,571,286 of NZ_CP022545.1, read as the reverse complement.
GAGCGGGTGCTCGGCCGGGACGGTGTGGTCCGCTTCAACGCCGAGTACCTGGGCGAGTGGAGTCTGGAGGTCGAGCGCGTCATCGCCGACGGCGAACAGGCCGTCTCCTGGGTGCGCTTCAGCGAGGACGAGGAGGAGACACAGGCGATCAGCTTCTTCACCGTTTCGGCGGACGGCCGGATCCAGACCATCACCGACTTCTGGCCGACGCCGTACGAGCCCCCGCGTGAGCGCGAGCAAATGGTCGAGCGCTTCTGAGTGCTTCTGGACGCTTCGGGCTGCTCGTGGGTGATGCCGGGCAGCAGCTTGAACTACTTCCGTCCAGCGCCCGTCCGTAGCTCCTCCGTGCGCGATTCCGCCCCTTCCCCCGGGTTACACCCCTCCGGTCCCCACCCCTCCGGCCCCACTTCTCCGACCCCAGCCCCTGCCCCTCCCGTTCACCCCTTCCCCTCCCCGGGCTCCGCTACCTCAGCAGCACCGGCAGCTCGTCCACGCCATAGACGATGGAGAGCTTCCGGAAGGAGAGCTTCTCCGCCGGTACGGCGAGTCGCATCTCCGGGAACCGCCGTATGAGCGCGGGATAGGCGGCCCGGAGTTCCATCTTGGCCAGCTCGGCGCCGATGCAGCGGTGGATGCCGTATCCGAAGGCCAGATGCGAGGGGGCCTGCCGGTGCGGATCGACCCGCTCCATGTCCGGGCCCAGCTTCTCGTCGCGGTTGGCCCCGCTCAGTGAGCACAGCACCAGATCGCCGGCGGAAATCCGCGTGCCCGCGATCTCCATGTCCTCGCGGGCGAACCGCGGGAAGGCCACCTGTACCACCGTGAGATAGCGCAGCAGCTCCTCCACGAACGGGTCCACGACATCGTCGTGATCACGTATGGCGGCGAAGTGCTCGGGGGCCTGGAGCAGCACCAGCGTGCCCAGCGCCAGCATGCTCGCGGTCGTCTCCAGACCGCCGGTCAGCACCCCGTCGGCGAGCCCGGCCAGCTCCTGGTCGTCGAGTTCATCGCCGTGCTCCTTCACCAGCATGCCGAGCAGCCCGTCGCCGGGCGTCTCACGCTGCTTGCGGACGATCCCGTGCAGATAGGAAAGGGAGTCCGACATCGCGCCGAGGGAGGCGTTCGCCCCGCTGAAGAGATCGAACCGCGCGGTGCTGTGGCGCTGGAAGTCATCGCGGTCCTCGTACGGCACCCCGAGCAGCTCGCAGATGACCAGCGCGGGAATGGGCAGGGCGAACGCCTCAACGAGATCCACCGGGCCCTCGGCCGCCGCCATCTCATCGAGGCGCTCTTCCACGATGGAGTGGATGAGCGGGGTGAGCCTGCTGAGCCGCCGCATGGTGAATTCGGGCGTCAGCAGGCGTCGCAGTCTCGTATGCGTCGGTGGATCGCTGAAGCCGAGACCTCCCGGATTCTGCTGCGGGGCGACGCCGATGTTCCGTTCCGCGAGGTTGGTGAAATCGGAGCTGAACCCCTTCGCCTTTCCGAGCACCGCCTTGGACTCGTCATATCCAGTGACAAGCCAGGCATTGATGCCGAAAGGTAGCCATATCTTACTGATGGGTTCTTTTGTCCTGGTTCGGGACAGATCGGCAATGGGGTCGAGTCCATCGCGCCTCAGCGGCGCCAGCGTGGCGTCCGGGAGGAACGACATCTTGGACAAGTCGAAGCCATTCTTCTGGATTCTCGAAAAGTACTTGCGGCCCAGCCAAGAGACGATGTTTGAGCGGAGATTCGACATGGGCGCAATACTGCCCTGCCATGGCCGGCCGGCCATGCTCCGGTGCCGGACGTGCCCCGGTGTGATGCGCCACAGCGCAGGTGCTCCCCGCTCGGGCGGGCGCGCCGGTGGGCATCAAGGTGGCGCCGACCGCGAAATCAGAGGAAAGTGGAGATATCGGGCAGGAAGCGCGAGCGATGACGGCTGCCTGCGGGACGCCTGTGGCGCCCCCAGGGACATGAGTGAGGTGAGCGGCCTTGCGGGAGAGGTTCCGTGCTGTCCAGGGCGCACCGTGCTGGGTGAGTCTCATGGCAGCGGATCTGGACCGCGCGCACACCTTCTACGGAGAGCTCTTCGGCTGGGGCTTCCGCCCCACCCGGCAGGGCCACGGCCGTTACACCATCGCGTACACAGAGGGCGGCGTACCGACCGTCGGCATCGGCGCCTCGTCCCCGTCGGCGGGGGTGACCCTCCCGGTCATCTGGACCACGTACTTCGCGGCGGACAGCGCGGACGAGGTGGCCTCGCGCGTCCAGGAGCGCGGTGGCACGGTCGCGGTCGGGCCGCTGGAGTTCGGCAGCGGCCGGGTGGCCTGGGCGGCCGACCCGGACGGGGCCAACTTCGGCATCTGGGAGGGCGATCTGACCTCCGCCTGGTGGGGCGAGCGCAGACCGGGCGCGCCCGTATGGCTGGAGCTGCGCACCCGCGACGCCTTCGAGGCGGCGCTCTTCTACGGGCAGGTCTTCGGCTGGGACAGCCAGGAGCGCGGGCGCTGCGACGTCCGCTTCGAACATGACCGGGTGGTCCTCCATATCGACGGTAAGGCGGTCGCGGGGCTGCGCGGCGGCGCCATCGAGGCCGCCCCGGACCCGAACGTCCGGCCCCGCTGGCGGGTCTACTTCTGCGTGAAGGACGTCGACGAGGTCGCCGAACGCGCCGCGGAGCTCGGCGGCGGCATCCTCTCCTCGCCGGCCGACACCCCCTATGGGCGCGTCGCGACGCTGCGCGACCCGGAGGGCGGGATCTTCAACGTGGCGGCGGTCAGGAAAGAACCCGCCGACGGGTGATTCCGCCTCCGTGGCGTGCGGCTGAGGAACTGGGCCTCGACGGTCGGAGGTGGTGCCGCCTACGATCGGAGATACGGCATCGCGTGTCGGTCACCGGCTGGGTGAGGCATGGAGGTGCCCGTGAGATTGCCTTACGGAGGCATTCCACAGTGTCTGTCGAGTTGAATCACACGATCGTCCATTCTCTGGACAACCGCGAATCCGCAGAATTCTTGGCGAACATCCTTGGCCTCGAGGTGGGACAAGAGTGGGGCCCGTTCGTTCCGCTGGACACGAGTAACGGCGTCACCCTCGACTTCGCCACCATTCCTGGTGAGTCGATCGTCATGCAGCATTACGCGTTCCTCATCTCGGACGAGGAGTTCGACGCGGCTTTCGAGCGGATCCGGCAGCAGGGGGTCACGTACTACGCCGATCCCCATCTGAAGCAGCCGGGCGAGATCAACCACCACTACGGCGGGCGCGGGCTGTACTTCTTGGACCCGGCCGGTCATGGCATGGAGATCATCACTCGCCCGTACGGCAACGAGGAGTAGCCCGGGGCGGCCCTGGAACATGGGCCCTGAACCGGGCAGACCCTGAACCACGAGCGGGCCGGGGCGCACGCGCCCCGGCCCGCCTTCGTCGCGGTCAGCCGGGCTGATCCTCGTCGTGCTCCATCCGGTCCCGGCGCTCTTGCCACTCCCGGGCGACCTCGTCGATGTCGAAGGGCGTGAGATGGAGCGGCGGGCCGGGCGGGGGCCGCCGGATCGCCTCCCGGATCTTGTCATTGATCTCCGAGAGGATCTCCCGCACCACCCGCTCCGAGGGCGCCTTTTCCACGGCGGCGAGGGCGTCCTCCGCCTCTTTGCGCAGCACGAGTGTCGGCGGCAGAAATGACAGATTCTCGCGGGCCATCTTCTCCTTGACCCACCACAGATCGTCGTAGGGCTTGTCGAGGTTCGGGAGAGGTTTTCCCTTTCCCTGGAGGTTCGCGAACGCGCCGCGTTCCTCCGCCTCGCGGATCTGTCGGTCGGCCCATGTTTCGAAGCTGATGCCTGGTGGCTTTCGCTCGGTCACCCTGAGATTCTCCCTCGGACGGCGCGAAACGCGCCACAGGCCGTTTCAGCCCGCTTGTCAGATGCGGGGAGGACCTTGCTTGTCGGATCAGAGGTGGGAGGGCTTGTCAGGTCAGAGGTGGGAGGAGAGGACCGGCAGCAGATCCTGGAACGTCCGGCCGGTGGCGGGCGCGCCGATCGCCGACATCTGCCAGGCCCCGCCCGTCCCGCCCTCGCGGTGCACCTTGGCCATGATCTGGGCCGTGTAGGGGCCGCCGCCGCTCAGGGTGTAGCGGGCCAGCTCCTGTCCGTTGGTCTCGTCGATCAGACGGCAGAAGGCGTTCTGCACCTCGGCGAAGGTCTGCCCGGTGAAGGAGTTCACCGTGAACAGGATCTGATCGACATGGACCGGAACGCGCTGCAGATCGATCAGGATCGATTCATCGTCGCCGCCCTGACCGGTGCCACCGACGAGGTTGTCGCCGGTGTGCCGTACGGATCCGTCGTCGCTCGTCAGATGCTGGAAGAACACGACGTCGACGGCCTCCCGCCCGGCGAAGAGCACGGCCGAGGCGTCCAGGTCGATCTCCTTGGCGGTCAACCGGGCGAGCAGCCCCTTGCGCGGCGCGGCCTGCCAGCCCAGGCCCATGCGCACCGCGCTGAGCTCGCCCCCGTCGGACTTGCTCAGGTTGATCCGCTGGCCCTTGGCCAGATTTACGGTCATGTGCTTCCTTTCTCGCTCTTCTGATTGATCCGAGACGGTTTTTGCGACATCTTCAGCCGGTCGTGCAGAAACGGCAGGATGCCGCGGTGAAGAAGGGCCCTCAGCCAGGCGTCGCGGGCCGTGGCCACGGCCGCGTCATCCCGGCGCCCGACGTGGGGCGGGTGCGTGTACGGATGCCGTTGGGAGCGCGGGTGCTGGTCGGGGGCCGAGGTGCGGTGGCGTACGGCGGTGGCGAGCAGGCAGGCCACTCCCGCCGCCAGAGTGACCGCCGCGATCGTCGCGCTGGTCAGCCCGGCGGTCAACAGTGCGTCGGCCAGCTCGCGTTGGGAGTGAAGGAGCTTCAGCAGTCCGCCGAGGAGCAGAAAGGCCGCGGCCGAGACACCGGCCAGAGCCGGTGCGAGGACGGCGAGCGCCGGCAGCAGTCCACGGACGCCTGCCGCGGGGGAGGGGGCGCCCGCAGGAGACGGGGCAGCCGAGGCAGAAAGGGCAGGCGCGGCGGGCGCGGTGGACGGGCTCATCGCCGCGGCGGTGCGTTGCCGTAGGTACGCGGCGTATTCGGGCGCGGCGGCCGTCGCGATCGCCTCGCTCTCCACCAGCGCCTGGGAGCACAGCCGTTGGATGTCCGCGTCCCCGGTGGCCCCCTTGCGCCGCAGGGCCTCACGGATCTCCGCCGTACGCAGCGCCTGGTGGAGCGCCCGCTCGAAGTCGGGCCTGTCCTCGGCCTGTAACCCGGGTGGGGCGGTCATGTCCGTTTCCTCGATGTGTCCGAACCGTGTGAGCTGCGCGAGCCATCTGGCGGGGCGAGCCATCTAGCCAGGCGAACGGGCCGTCGGGCCCGCCTCAGGGGGGAAGGGCGGGCCCGACGGCCGCGGGGGAGGGCGTCAGAGATTGACGCCGAAGTCGGAGGCGATGCCCGCGAGCCCCGAGGCGTACCCCTGGCCGACCGCGCGGAACTTCCACTCCGCGCCATTGCGGTAGAGCTCGCCGAAGACCATCGCCGTCTCGGTCGCGGCGTCCTCGCTCAGGTCGTAGCGGGCGAGTTCGGCGTTGTCGGCCTGGTTGACCACCCTGATGAAGGCATTGCGGACCTGGCCGAAGTTCTGGTCGCGGCCGTCCGCGTCGTGGATGGAGACCGGGAACACGATCCTGGCGATCTCGGCCGGCACGGCGGCCAGATTGACCTTGATGGCCTCGTCGTCGCCCTCGCCCTCACCGGTCAGATTGTCGCCGGTGTGCTCCACGGAGCCGTCGGGGCTGGTGAGGTTGTTGTAGAAGACGAAGTGCCGGTCGGACGCGACCTTCCCGGCCTCGTCGCACAGCAGGGCGCTCGCGTCGAGGTCGTAGGCGGCGCCCGTCGTCGTCCGCACGTCCCAGCCCAGGCCGACGATGACCGCGCTCAGGCCCGGCGCCTCCTTGCTCAGCGAGACGTTGCCGCCTTTGGACAGGGAAACTCCCACGTTCTCCTCCAGGTGCTCGGTGGACCGGAGTTAAAATCTACAGCACTGTAGAAGTAGATGGTGTGGGGGCGCGGAGGTTGGCGCGATCTGGCGGACCGGGGCCGAGGAGGGGACGTCAGGCAACCGGCCCATCGACCGACCACCACCGACCACCATCGACGCATCGGCCTACGCGGTGGCGAGCGACACCTCGGTCGACTTGATCAGCGCGGTGACGCGGCTGCCCTCGGTGAGCCCCAGCTCCGCCGCGGCGTCCTGGGTGATGGCGGCCGTGAGCTCCTGGTCACCGCCGATGGCGATGACAACGGTGGCCATGGCGGCCCCGAGGGTGAGGCGGGTGACCGTGCCCGGGAAGCGATTGCGGATGCTCAGCCCCGAGACCTCCCCGGTGGCCAGAGCCACCTCAGTGGCCTTGGCCAGCGCCGTCACCTCCGATCCCTCCCCGATGCCGAGCTCCTTCACGGCGCTCATGGTCACTGCGGCCGTCACCATCTGACCGCCGGACAGCCGTCCCTGGACCGTGGCCATGGCCTCGCCAGGGGTCACGGACACGACGGTGGCGGGGAGCTGATTGCGGATGCTGAGACTCATGGGTGCACCACCCCGGAGGCGGAGGTCAACGGCCTGATACGCCTCACCCTAGGCACCCGCCCAAGGATCCGCGCGCCGACGCACAACGCTTCCCCACCACGCACGCCGCCACTACGCACGCCTCCGCGACCACCCTGCCCCTACGACGCCCGGCCGCCCACCCCCGCACCGCCCGCCCAGGCGCACCCGGCCGCCGACCCCCACGTACGATCGGACGGATGCGCCCCTCTCCCGCCGACCTCGTCCGTGAATTCCACCTGGCCTTCGGCCTCGACGCCCGTACGACCCCCACCGAGGTCTCACCGGAACTCGCCGCCCACCGCCAAGACCTACTGGCCGAGGAGTGCGCCGAAGTGGCCGAGGCGAGCGCCCACGGCACCGTCGACCACCTGGCCCATGAACTGGCCGACGTCGTCTACGTCGCCTACGGCACCGCCCTGGTCCACGGCATCGACCTCGACGAGGTGATCGCCGAGATCCACCGGGCCAATATGACCAAACTCGGCCCCGACGGCCGCCCCACCCTGCGCGCCGACGGCAAGGTCCTCAAGGGCGCCCACTACCAGGCCCCCGACATCCCGGCTGTCCTACGCCGCCAGGGCTGGACCGACGCGTCCGCATAGCAACACATCGCCGTACGGGGCGGCCGCGGAGATCCTGCAGCGGGCGGGGGCGCACACAGCGGGTGGCACCCGAGCGGTATGCGGAAGACAACGCGGAAGCCGTGCCGCGCCTGACCGAGAGCTGTCCAGGACGCACCGCCCCGACGCCATCTTCGGTGCCGCAGCCACGAGTTGACTGATCGCTAGTTCATGCCCCGTGGCTGTACCTCCTACGAGTGCTGATCCGCCTGGGCGGGGGCGATATGAGGCCGACCGATCGGCGTCGCGGTGTGCGCGGGCCGCGACCAGGTACTGCGCGCCAACTCATGGCTCCCAAGGTGGCCCCCGGAAACGCGTCAGGGGCCCGACCCGCTTTCGCGAATCAGGCCCCTGACCTGTGTTCCTTCAGTCGGGGTGGCGGGATTTGAACCCACGACCTCTTCGTCCCGAACGAAGCGCGCTGCCAAGCTGCGCTACACCCCGAAGCAACGAGCTCTACTTTAGCGGACCTGTGGCCAGAGACGAAATCCGGTTTCCGAGGTCTCGCAGGTCGGGGCGTTCCGGGCGGTTCCGGTGGGCGGGGGTGGGGTCAGGGGGTCTGGGGGGTCAGGGTGAGGAGGGTGGCTTCCGGGGGGCAGGCGAAGCGGACCGGGGTGTAGCGGTTGGTGCCGCAGCCCGCGGAGACGTGGAGGTACGAGGTGTGGCCGCCGGCCTGGTGCTGGGAGAGGCCCTTGACCCGGCGGGTGTCGAGGTCGCAGTTGGTGACCAGGGCGCCGTAGAAGGGGATGCAGAGCTGGCCGCCGTGGGTGTGGCCGGCGAGGACCAGGGGATAGCGGTCGGCCGTGAAGGCGTCGAGGACGCGTAGATACGGGGCGTGGACCACGGCGAGGGAGAGGTCGGCACCCGTCTCGGGGCCGCCGGCCACCTCGGCGTAGCGGTCGCGCTTGATGTGGGGGTCGTCGAGGCCGGTGAGGGCGATCTCGATGTCCTCCAGCTTCAGTCGGCCGCGCGTATTCGACAGCCCGACCCAGCCGGCCGCGTCGAAGGCGTCACGGAGCTCCGTCCACGGGTTGTGGATGGCGCCGACGGCCGGGGCGTTGCCGTTCAGACCGTGCCGGCCGCTGGCCTTCTCGAGCAGATAGCGGGCGGGGTTGCGCATCTTCGGTCCGTAGTAGTCGTTCGAGCCGAAGACATAGGCGCCGGGGAACTCCATCAGCGGGCCCAGCGCGTCCAGGACCTCCGGCACGCCCTCCGGGTCCGAGAGGTTGTCGCCCGTGTTCACCACGAAGTCTGGGCGCAGCCCGGCGAGGGACTGGAGCCAGCGCTGCTTCTTGCGCTGTCCGCTCACCATGTGGATGTCGGAGATCTGCAGGACGCGCAGGGGTCGCATCCCCTGCGGGAGCACCGGAACGGTGATCCGCCGGAGCCTGAAGGACCGGACTTCGAAGCCGGCGGCGTAGGCGAGGCCGGCCGCGCCGACCGCCGTGATTCCCAGGGGTACTCCGTATCGCGCGCGCATGTTGTCCATGGTCGCAGAACGCGGCCGGGGGAGAAATCTTCGGGTGATTCCCGGCCAGTGCTGGCAGACTCGACGCCATGACCACCACGCTCAAGTCCAGGCTGAAGGACGATCTCACCGCGGCGATCAGGGCGCGCGACGAGCTGCGTTCCTCGACTCTCCGGCTCACCATCAGCGCGATCACGAAGGAAGAGGTCGCGGGCGAGAGGGCCCGTGAGCTGTCCGACGCCGAGGTGGAGAAGATCGTCGCGCGGGAGTCCAAGAAGCGCCGCGAGGCGGCCGAGGCGTTCGAGAAGGGTGGACGCGCGGAGCAGGCCGAGCGGGAGCGGGCGGAGGGCGAGGTGCTCGCCGAGTATCTGCCGAAGCCTCTTACGGACGACGAGCTGGACGCCCTGGTGGCCGAGGCGGTGCGGGAGGCCGCGGCGGGCGGTGCCGAGGGGCAGCGGGCCATGGGCGCCGTGATGAAGATCGTGAACCCGAAGATCGCCGGGCGGGCGGAGGGCGGCCGGGTCGCCGCCGCGGTGAAGCGGCAGCTCGCGGGCGGGTAGCCGGGCTGGTGGCTCGCGGGCGGATCCCTCGCGGGCGGGTAGCTCTCGCTCGGGAGCTGGGCGTGCCCCTCGCGTTGCGTTAGGTGGCGTGTGCTGTGCGTTCCGCCGTGGCCCACGCGCTGTGTGCGTTGCGTTGTGCTTGCTTGCTCTGTGTCGTCAGCCTGTTGCCATGGCAACCGTAAGGATCGCAGCGTCGCCATCCCGTCCACACACGAAGGGGGCCGGACATCTCTGTCCGGCCCCCTTCGGCGCTTCATCGCGAGGCTTCGCTACCGCGGCCAGTTCCAGCCGCCGTCTTCATTGCCGTTGCCGCCGTTGCCGCCATTCCCATTGCCGCCGCCGATCAGGTCCGGGGGCAGGGAGATGTCCGGCCACGGGTTGTCCTGGCCGCCGTTGCCACCGCCGCGGTCGTTGCTACGGCCCGGCTTGTGGTCGCGGTCGTCCCGCTTCTTGCCGTCGTGAGGCTTGCGCTGGTTCGGGTCGTTGATCGGGACCTTTACGAAGTTCGGCGCCGGCTTGCCGTCCAGCGCGCCGCTCATCGCGTCCTTCCAGATCGGGCCGGGGGTGTCCGCGCCGTAGACCTTGTCGTGGGGGACGCCGCCGATGGTGATGTTCTCCATCTTGACGCCCTTGGTGCCCGGGCCGCCGACCCACACCGCACCGGCCATGTTCGGGGTGTAGCCGACGAACCACGCGGCCCTGCGCTCGTCCGTCGTACCCGTCTTACCGGCGCTCGCACGGCTCTGGAGGCCGGCCTGCTTGCCGGTGCCGTCCTCGACGACCCCGCGCAGCAGCGTGTTGATGGTGTCCGCGGTCTTCGCCGACATCGCGCGGGAGCACTTCGACTGCGGGACCTTGAGCTCCTTGTGGTCCGGGCCGGTGATCGACTCGATGAAGACCGGGGAGCAGTAGACACCGCGGTTGGCGAAGGTCGCGTAGGCGTTGGCCATCGTCAGCGGCGAGAAGCCCTCGGAGCCGAGGGTGAGGGAGGGCACCTGGTTGTGCTCCTTGCCGTCGGCGCGCTTCACCCCCATCTTGTCGGCCATCTGCGTCACCGGGCAGACCCCGATGTCGCTGATCAGCTGGACGAAGTAGGTGTTGACCGACTTGGCGGTCGCGTCCCTCATCCCGTACGGGCCGACTTCCTTCTCGTTCTCGTTCTCGACGGTCGCGCCCTCGTCGTTGGTCCAGGTGCCCTTGCAGGTGGTGACCGGGCTCGGATACGCCATCTTGTACGGCGAGGAGTAGCGCTGGTACGGCTTCTTGCCCTGCTCGATCGCGGCCGCCGCGGTGATCGGCTTGAACGTGGAACCGACCTGGAAGCCGTAGTTCGAGCCGCCCATGGACCTGTCCGCGGACAGGTTGATCTGGGTCTCGTTCTCACCGAAGCCGTACGGCCTGGACTGGCCCATCCCCAGCACCTTGCCGGTGCCCGGCTCGACGAGCGTCACGGCGGTGGCCACCGGGTCGGACTGGTAGACATGCGCCTTGATCGACTTCTGGACCGACTTCTGGGCCTTCGGGTCGAGCGTCGTACGGATCGTCAGGCCGCCCTGCGTCCAGCGCTTGGCGCGCGCCTCCGCCGTCTTGCCGAAGGCCGGGTCGTTGAGCAGAGTCTCGCGGACGTAGTCACAGAAGAACCCGGCGCCCTGGACGGCCGTGATGCAGCCACTCCTGGGCATGCTGACCTTCAGGCCGAGCGGCTTCTTCTGGGCCGCGGCGGCCTGCGCCGGAGTGATGTCCTTCACCTGGGCCATCCGCTGCAGAACGGTGTCGCGGCGCTCCTTTGCGGACTTCGGGGCGCTGACCGGGTCGTAGCGGCTGGGCGACTGGACGAGGCCGGCCAGCAGTGCCGCCTGCTCCAGCTTCAGGTCCTTGGCGGGTTTGCTGAAGTAGCGCTGGGCCGCGGCCTCGATGCCGTACGCCTGCTGCCCGAAGAAGGTGATGTTCAGGTAGTTCTCGAGGATCCGCTTCTTGCCCAGTTCCTTCTCGACCTTGATCGCGTACTTCAGTTCCTTGATCTTGCGGCCTATGGACTGCCGGGTGGCCTGGGCGACCTTCTCCTTGTCGTCGCCCGCCTCCTCGACGAACACGTTCTTCACATACTGCTGGGTCAGCGTGGAGGCGCCCTGGGAGACCCCGCCGCCCTGCGCGTTGGTGTTGACCGCGCGCAGCACGCCCTTGAGGTCGACCGCCCCGTGCTCGTAGAAGCGGGCGTCCTCGATCGCGACGATCGCCTGCCGCATATACGGGGAGATGTCGTTCAGCTTCACGATCGTCCGGTCGCGGGAGTAGACCTTCGCGATCTCCCCGCCCTCGGCGTCCAGGATCGTCGTCCGCTGGCTGAGCGGCGGTGTCTTGAGATTGGCCGGAATTCCGTCGAACTCCTCGACCGTTCCCTTGGCCGCGAGGCCGAGCGCCCCGACGGCGGGAAGCGCGAGCCCGGCCATCACGGCACCGGCCAGCGCGCTGACGCCGAGGAACTTGGCGGCCTGTTGAGCGGAGGACAGCCCGCCGCTCGAGCGCGTGTTTCCCATAGGAGGCAGCCTACGTCTCGAATCGCCGGACAGGGGACCGGGTGTTCGCATACGCTGTTTCACGCCAGTCACAGGTGAGTGGCTGAGCCACACCCCCACCCTCACTCAAGTGAGTGATCAGACCTGCCCGGATTGCGGCCCTTGTCTCGAGCTGCCCGTTGTTCGGCGGGTGAACTGCCCGCATTTGCACTAGTAATCGCAAATGTCGCCAGCTCACTCCGTTGGGTGATCTGCCGCGTACCCATAGTCCGTTCGGACCATCCAAGATTGGGCCTGCAGGGGGTGTTGCGCCTTGTCTCGCTTCCGTAACGTCCTCAACTGGCGACGGTGAATATGCCGTTTGTCGCCGTGGGGGAGCTCCGATTCGGGAGAGGACGGCGCCAGCATGGGCTGGGTAACCGACTGGAGTGCGCAGGCCGCCTGCCGCACTACTGATCCAGATGAACTGTTCGTCCAGGGCGCGGCACAGAACAGGGCCAAAGCGGTCTGCACCGGATGTCCGGTGCGCACCGAGTGCCTTGCGGATGCCTTGGACAACCGCGTGGAGTTCGGCGTGTGGGGAGGGATGACCGAGCGCGAGCGGCGAGCACTGCTGCGCCGCCGGCCGACGGTGACCTCCTGGCGCAGGCTCCTGGAGACCGCGCGCGTCGAGTACGAGCGCAGCGCGGGGATTCTGCCCTTCGACGACGAGGACTATGAGCGCTTCGCCGCGGTCGGATAGGCCGGACGGCGGTGCGCCGGCGGTCGGCTGACGGCCTGCCGGTGTGAGCGTCTCGCCTCACCATCACCTCACCCACCTCTCGTCATCGGCACGAGTGGGGGTGCGAGTACGGCGCGCCTCGTCAGGGGCGGGTACGGGTACGCGCACGCCTCCGAGCACGACCGCGGCCAGGGCCGCGGTCGGCCGTGGGGGCGCGAGTGACACGGGTGACGCTGGTTAACGGGTCGGTGCGGGCCGGGGGTTGGTCTGCGACTGGTCTGTGATGGCGCTGCGATTGATCTGCCGCCGCCTGCGCCACTGGTGATTCTGTGCGCCGCCGGTGGCTGTGGCCTGCCGTGTGCCGTGTGCCGTGTGCCGCTTGCTGGGCAGCCATGTCCGCCAAGGCCCGCTCTGCGCGCCCGCGCGACTGCTTACCTCGGCTTGCCTCGGCGCTGCCTGCCTCGGTGGGTCTGTCTGCCTCGGTGATGGTCATCCATGTCGGCGCCGTGGGCCGACGCCGCCGTCCGGTCACGGTCCATCACCGCTGTCCGCTATGCGTGCTGCCTGTCGTGCGTCTCCTTCGTGCGCGCGCGGCCGACCGCCGCGCGGGCACCGACTCAGCCCGCGCGTTTGGTCCGTTCCACTGGGACCGCGAGGCGATCGCCGATCGCCCGCAGCCCTGCCAAGTCGTGTACGTCGCCAGGGAGTGCGGCCACTTGGGCCACCGGAACCTCGGGGTGGAGAGCCGTGAAGCGGTCGTGTGTGCGCTGCTCGCGTCCGAGCACCTGCATACGCTCCGCGTGCAGCCGAAGCAGTCCCGCGGCGAGCCGCTCCGCCGACGTGTCCGCCGACGTGGGGGAGACGTCGGGGTCCGCTGCCGAGGGGTTCCGCGCTTGAGCATTCCCTGAGGGGGGATCGACAAATCCGCCGTCGGCAAGATTTTCTGCCCCGGCATCGTTCTTGGCCGGATCGCTTCCCTCCGCCGCGTTCGCGGGCGCATCGTCCAGATCCGCCGGATCCGCGGGGTCGCCCTTCAGGGAAAGGATCTCCGCGGCGGCCAACGCCCGTTCCGCCGAGAGCTGTTCGGCCCCGCTGCCGTGCACCCGGTTCAGCACCAGCCCGGCCAGCGGCATCTGGTCCGCGGCCAGGCGTTCGACGAAGTACGCGGCCTCCCGCAGGGCGTCCCGCTCGGGCGCGGCCACCACCAGGAAGGCCGTACCGGGAGCCTGCAGTAGCCGGTAGGTGGCCTCCGCGCGAGTACGGAATCCGCCGAACATGGTGTCCATCGCGGCAGCAAACGTCTGAACGTCGCGCATCAGCTGTCCGCCGAGCACCTTGCTGACCGTGCCCGTCATCATCGACACGCCCACGTTCAGGAACTTCATCCCGGCCTTGCCGCCCACCTTCGCCGGCGCCATCAGCACCTTGATGAACTTCCCGTCCAGGAAGGAGCCGAGACGTTTCGGCGCGTCCAGGAAGTCCAGCGCGGACCGGCTGGGCGGGGTGTCGACGATGATCAGATCCCATTCGTCGCGGGCCCGGAGCTGGCCGAGCTTCTCCATGGCCATGTACTCCTGAGTGCCCGCGAAACCGGCCGAGAGCGACTGGTAGAAGGGGTTCGCGAGGATGGCCCGGGCACGCTCGGGATCGGCGTGCGCCTCGACGAACTCGTCGAACGTCCGCTTCATGTCCAGCATCATGGCGTGCAGTTCGCCGCCGTTCCCGTCGCCGACGCCCTCCACCCGGCGCGGGATGTTGTCGAGCGCGTCGATGCCCATGGACTGGGCAAGCCGGCGGGCCGGGTCGATGGTGAGGACGACGACCTTACGGCCGCGCTCGGCGGCCCGTACGCCCAGGGCGGCGGCGGTGGTGGTCTTGCCGACGCCGCCGGAGCCGCAGCACACCACGATGCGGGTCTGCGGATCGTCCAGCAGGACGTCGATGTCCAGCCGGGGTGCCACGTCCATGCCCATGCCGCCTCCTGCGTACGACTCGTTGTCCGTAACGCCCTTACGGCGGGCGCCGCTCACGCCGGCCACTGCTTGCGCAGATCCACCGCGAGCCGGTAGAGCCCCGCCAGGTCGATGCCGTCCGTGAGCAGCTCCAACTCGTGCAGCGGCAGCCCCAGGCCGGTCAGCTCGGCGCGCTGCGCCCGCTCCAGCGCCACCCGCTCGGCGTGCTCCCGCGCCTGCTCCAGCAGCGGGTCGACCAGCTGCTCGGCCATGCCGCCGCGGCGCGCACCGCCCAGGCCTGCCTGGGAGAGCGCCTTGGCGACGGCCGCGCGCCGCCCGTTGGCGACGGCCTCGACGGCCTCGTGGTCGAGGAGCGCGGGCCGCACCATGTTGATGATGACCCCGCCCGTCGGGAGTCCGTCCGCGCGCAGCTCGGAGATGCCGTCCGCGGTCTCCTGGACCGGCATCTCCTCCAGCAGGGTCACCATGTGGACCGCCGTCTGGGGCGACTTCAGGACGCGCATCACGGCCTGTGCCTGGTTGTGTATCGGGCCGGTCCGGGCCAGCCCCGCCACTTCGTCGTTGACGTTCAGGAAGCGGGTGATGCGGCCGGTGGGCGGCGCGTCCATGACCACGGAGTCGTAGACGAAGCGGCCGTCCTTGCCCTTACGGCGCACCGCCTCGCACGCCTTTCCGGTCAGCAGGACGTCCCGCAGCCCCGGGGCGATGGTGGTCGCGAAGTCGATCGCGCCGAGCTTCTTGAGGGCGCGTCCGGCCGAGCCCAGCTTGTAGAACATATGGAGGTAGTCCAGAAGTGCGAACTCCGGGTCGATCGCCAGAGCGTGCACCTCCCCGCCGCCCGGCGCGGTGGCGATCTTCCGCTCCTCGTAGGGCAGCGGCTCCGTTTCGAAGAGTTGTGCGATGCCCTGACGGCCTTCGACCTCGACCAGCAGGGTGCGCCTGCCCTCGGCCGCGAGGGCCAGCGCGAGTGCGGCGGCGACCGTGGTCTTGCCGGTTCCGCCCTTACCGCTGACGACATGGAGCCTGCTCACACTGGGGAGCCTAACCAGTCGCCCATCGCCCTACGCACCAGGGCCCGGCGGAGAGGCATTACAGTCGGCCCCATGACCAAGTGGGAATATGCGACCGTACCGCTGCTCGTACACGCCACGAAGCAGATTCTGGACACCTGGGGCGAGGACGGCTGGGAGCTGGTCCAGGTCGTCCCCGGGCCGAACTCCGAGCAGCTGGTGGCCTACCTGAAGCGGGAGAAGGGCTGATGGCCGGCGGCACGGTCGAGGGCAGGCTCGCCGGGCTCGGCCTGACGCTGCCCGAGGTCGCGGCGCCCCTGGCCTCCTATGTGCCCGCGCTGCGCACCGGTCCGTACGTCTACACCTCGGGCCAGCTGCCGCTGGTCGAGGGGAAGCTGGGCGTGACCGGCAAGGTCGGCGCGGAGGTGACCCCGGAGGAGGCCAAGGAGCTGGCGCGCACCTGTGCGCTGAACGCCCTGGCCGCCGTGAAGTCGGTCGTCGGTGACCTCGACCGCGTCGTGCGTGTCGTGAAGGTCGTCGGTTTCGTCGCCTCGGCATCGGACTTCACCGGCCAGCCGGGTGTCGTCAACGGTGCGAGCGAGCTGCTGGGCGAGGTCCTGGGCGACGCGGGCGTGCACGCGCGCAGCGCGGTGGGCGTGGCGGTGCTGCCGCTGGACGCGCCGGTCGAGGTCGAGATCCAGGTCGAGGTCGCCGACTAGCGAGCGTCGAGGTCGCGGACTGACGGGCCTCGAACTGACGGGCCTCGAAGTCGCGGACTGGGGAGCCGGACCCGTGGGTGGGCCGTGCCGGTGGGCCGGTGGGCGCGTACCGGTGTGACCGCCGGTACGCGGGCCGGCCCCGGCGTGGCGCCGCCGGTGCCACTCGAACATCAGCCCGTAAGCGCATAGCATCCGGCCATGTCCACTACGAATGGCCAGTGGTATCCACCCGAGTGGCCAGAGCGGATCCGCCTCTTGTCGGCGGGTGAGCTCACACCGGTGACACCGCGCCGGGCCGCCACCGTGCTGCTGCTGCGGGACGGACCGGACGGAACGGACGGGCAGGACACACCACAGGACGCACGGGACGCCCGAAACGGGGACGGGGAGCACTCACCGGACGAGCTCGGCGCACCGGAGAGGCTCGACACGGTGCCGGAGCCCGCGGAGGCCCCGGAAGGCCCTGAAACGCCCCCAGAGGGCCTGCGGAACGCGGCGGGAGCGGCCGACGGGCTCGCCGTCTACATGCTGCGCAGACGCGCCTCCATGGCCTTCGCCGGAGGCGCGTACGCCTATCCGGGCGGTTCCGTGGACCCGCGCGACGAGCGGATGGTCACCTGGGCCGGCCCCTCGCGGGCGCAGTGGGCGCGGCGGCTGGGCCTGGACCCGAGCGAGGCGACGCAGGCTCAGGCCATCGTGTGCGCGGCGGTCCGCGAGACCTTCGAGGAGGCGGGGGTCCTGCTCGCGGGCCCGACGCCGCACACCGTGGTCGCGGACACGACGGGGGACGACTGGGAGGCGGACCGCGCGGCGCTGGTCGCCCGGGATCTGTCGTTCGCGGAGTTCCTGGACCGCCGGGGGCTGGTGCTCCGCTCGGATCTGCTGGGCTGCTGGGCGCGCTGGATCACCCCGGAGTTCGAACCGCGCCGCTACGACACCTGGTTCTTCGTGGCTGCGCTGCCGCGGGGGCAGCGCACCCGTAATGCCTCCACGGAGGCGGACCGGACCGTGTGGATCCGCCCGGGCGACGCGGCCGACGGCTACGACCGGGGCGAGCTGCTGATGATGCCGCCCACGATCGCGACGCTGCGCCAGCTCGCGGCCCACGGCTCGGTCGCCGACGCACTGGCCGCGGCGGCGGACCGGGATCTGACGCCGGTCCTGGCCCAGGCGCGGGTGGAAAACGGGGAACTGGTGTTGAGCTGGCCGGGTCATGATGAGTTCACCAAGCACATCCCGGGAGCCACGGGGGGACCCTCCGCATGACGTACGCATCCGCTCTGCCCGGCCAGCCGCGTGGGGGCACCATCGGCGGCCCGGCCACCGACCGGGGCTTCTGCGTCCTGGCGCCGAACGCCTCGCCCATGACGCTGGACGGCACCAACACCTGGATCGTCGCCGAGCCGGATTCCGACCTCGCCGTCGTCATCGACCCCGGGCCGCTCGACGACGCGCACCTCAAGGACGTCATCGCGACCGCCGAGCGGGCGGGCAGACGGGTCGCGCTGACCCTGCTCACCCATGGCCACCCGGACCACGCGGAGGGCGCGGCGCGCTTCGCCGAGCTGACGCGGACGTCCGTACGGGCCCTGGATCCGGCGCTGCGGCTGGGGGACGAGGGGCTGGGGCTGGGGGACGTCATAACCACCGGCGGTCTGGAGCTACGGGTGGTGCCCACGCCCGGCCACACCGCCGACTCGCTGTCCTTCCACCTTCCGGCCGATGGCGCGGTCCTTACGGGCGACACGGTGCTCGGGCGGGGCACGACCGTCGTCGCGCATCCGGACGGGCGGCTCGGCGACTATCTGGACTCGCTGCGGCGGCTGCGCTCGCTGACGGTGGACGACGGGGTGGACACCGTCCTGCCGGGCCACGGGCCGGTGCTGAACGACGCCCGGGGCGTCGTGGAGTACTACCTCGCGCATCGCGCCAACCGGCTCGCGCAGGTGGAGACGGCCGTCGAGGACGGCCACCGGACGCCCTCGGAGGTCGTGGCGCATGTGTACGCGGACGTGGACCGGTCCCTGTGGCCGGCGGCGGAGCTGTCGGTACGGGCCCAGCTGGACTATCTGCGCGAGCACGGGCTGATCTGAGGCCGGTCTTCCTGGAGCTCGCGGGTCCGCGGCCGGTGGGTCCGCGGCCTCTGGCTCCACAGCCTGTGGTCCGCCCGCTCAGGAGCGTCGTAAGGGCCCCGCCGGAATCCCGGCGGGGCCCTTACGTTCCGTTTTCGCGTATCCGTTCCGTCCGGCGGTTCCGTCCGGCGTCAGCGGGAGCGCTTGGCCAGCCGCTCGACGTCCAGCAGGATCACCGCGCGCGCCTCCAGCCGCAGCCAGCCGCGGCCCGCGAAGTCGGCGAGCGCCTTGTTGACGGTCTCGCGGGAGGCGCCGACCAGCTGGGCCAGCTCCTCCTGGGTCAGGTCGTGGACGACGTGGATGCCCTCCTCCGACTGCACGCCGAAGCGGCGCGACAGGTCCAGCAGGGCCCTGGCGACCCGACCGGGGACGTCGGAGAAGACCAGGTCGGACATCTGGTCGTTGGTCTTGCGCAGGCGCCGGGCGACCGCGCGCAGCAGCGCGGAGGCGACCTCGGGCCGGGCGTTCAGCCACGGCTGCAGATCGCCGTGGCCGAGGCCGAGCAGCTTGACCTCGGTGAGGGCGGTGGCGGTGGCGGTACGCGGGCCGGGGTCGAAAAGCGACAGTTCGCCGATCAGCTCGCCGGGACCGAGCACGGCGAGCATGTTCTCGCGGCCGTCGGGAGAGGTGCGGTGGAGCTTCACCTTGCCCTCGGTGACCACGTACAGGCGATCGCCGGGGTCCCCTTCGTGGAAGAGCGCGTCACCCCGCGCGAGGGTGACCTCTCCCATGGAGGCGCGCAGCTCAGCGGCCTGCTCGTCATCGAGCGCCGCGAAGAGCGGGGCGCGCCGCAGAACGTCGTCCACGAGTCTCTCCTTGTCGACATGCACAGGGGACCGACGTCCCCATGATGCCGGACGGTAAAACAGTGCGATCAGTCACAAGTTTGACGCACTGGCCTCCCGAGCTGTGCGGCAGGGGTCCGATTGGGAACCTCTTCGCGGTGGCCGGGGCGGATGTCAGTGGGTGGGCTTAGGCTGGCCGGGTGTCCAATACGCCGGTGAGAGCACAGGTCAAGGGGGCCGGACGGGTGACCGCACCTCGTAATTCCGCTGTGGGCGAACAAGAGTCCGCTGAGTCGGCAGAAGCCGCGAAGCCGAATAAATCGGTCAAGGGCTCGAAGGGCGCCCGCCCCGAGTCCCGGCTCGCCCTCGTCCGCCGTGCCCGGCGCATCAATCGCGAGCTCGCCGAGGTGTATCCGTACGCCCATCCCGAGCTGGACTTCGAGAGCCCCTTCCAGCTGCTGGTGGCCACGGTCCTGTCCGCCCAGACCACCGATCTGCGGGTCAACCAGACCACCCCCGCGCTCTTCGCCGCCTATCCGGCGCCCGAGGACATGGCGGCGGCCGACCCGGAGGCCCTGGAGCAGCTGATCCGGCCGACCGGCTTCTTCCGCGCCAAGGCCAAATCGCTGCTGGGCCTGTCCGCCGCCCTCCGCGACCGCTTCGGCGGCGAGGTCCCGGGGCGGCTCGAGGATCTGGTCACCCTGCCCGGTGTCGGCCGTAAGACGGCCAATGTGGTGCTCGGCAATGCCTTCGGGGTGCCGGGCCTGACCGTGGACACCCACTTCGGGCGGCTGGTGCGGCGCTGGAAGTGGACCGCCCAGGAGGACCCCGAGAAGGTCGAGGCGGAGATCGCCGCGCTCTTCCCCAAGAGCGAGTGGACGATGCTCTCGCACCGCATCATCTTCCACGGCCGCCGCGTCTGCCACGCCCGCAAGCCCGCGTGCGGCGCCTGCCCGATCGCCCCGCTCTGCCCGGCGTACGGGGAGGGCGAGACCGACCCGGACAAGGCGAAGAAGCTGCTGAAGTACGAGATGGGCGGCCAGCCGGGCCAGCGTCTGCGCCCGCCGTCCGACTACCCTGGCCGTCCCGCCGCCCCCCTGGGAGCCGCCGAGTGACGAGCACGTACGGCGGGGACGTGGAGGTCAGCGCCCATGGGCTGCCCGAATGGCTGCTGCCGGTGGCGCGGCTGGCCGAGACGATCGAGCCGCGTCAGCTGAGCCGCTTCCTGCCGCCCCCGCAGGGCGGCGGTCGCCCCTCCGCCGTGCTGGTGCTCTTCGGCGAGGGTGCCGACGGCCCGGAGCTGCTCCTCATGGAGCGCTCCGGCTCGCTGCGCTCGCACGCCGGCCAGCCCTCCTTCCCCGGCGGCGCCCTCGACCCGGAGGACGGGGATCCGGACGAGGAGGGCCCGCTGCGCGCGGCGCTGCGCGAGGCCGAGGAGGAGACGGGGCTCGACCCCTCGGGGGTGCAGGTCTTCGCGGTGCTGCCGCGGCTCTATATCCCGGTGAGCGGTTTCGTCGTCACGCCGGTGCTCGGCTGGTGGCGCCGGCCCAGCCCGGTCGGGGCCGTGGACCCGGCCGAGACCGCCCGGGTGTTCACGGTTCCCGTGGCGGATCTCACGGACCCGGCGAACCGGGCCACGACCGTCCACCCCAGCGGCCACCGGGGGCCCGCCTTCCTGGTGGGATCCGCTCTGGTCTGGGGCTTCACCGCCGGAGTGATCGATCGCATCCTGCATTTCGCGGGGTGGGAGCGACCGTGGGACCGCGCCAAGCACGTCTCACTCGACTGGCGCGCGTGAGACGGTGTTCCGGTGAATGTGCTGGACATCCTGCTGCTGCTCGCCGCCGTATGGTTCGCGGTCGTCGGCTATCGCCAGGGCTTCGTCGTCGGCGTGCTGTCGGTGACGGGGTTCATCGGGGGTGGGCTGATCGCGGTCTATCTGCTGCCGCTCATATGGGACGGCACGACCGACAAGACATCCCCCGGCACCGTCGGTGCCGTGGTGGCGATCGTCCTGGTGATCGTGTGTGCCTCGGTCGGCCAGGCCGCCACCACTCACCTGGGGAACAAGCTGCGGCGGTACATCACCTGGTCACCGGCGCGCGCCCTGGACGCGACCGGCGGCGCGCTGGTGAACGTCCTGGCCATGCTGCTGGTGGCCTGGCTGATCGGCTCCCTGGTGGCCCAGACCTCGCTCCCCACCCTGGGCCGGGAGGTCCGTGACTCCAAGGTGCTGCTCGGGGTCTCCCGCGTCGTTCCGGACGAGGCGAACACGTGGTTCACCGACTTCTCGTCCGTGCTCGCGCAGAACGGCTTCCCGCAGGTCTTCTCGCCCTTCGCCAACGAGCCGATCACCTCGGTGCCGCAGCCCGACCCGGCGCTCGCCCAGTCCCCGGTGGCCACGCGGGCGCAGGAGAGCATCGTCAAGGTCGTCGGCACCGCCCCCAGCTGCGGCAAGGTCCTCGAGGGCAGCGGCTTCGTCTTCGCACCGAACCGGGTCATGACCAACGCCCATGTCGTCGGCGGCGTCAGCGACCCGACCGTACAGATAGGCGGCGAGGGCCGGCTGTACGACGCCAAGGTCGTGCTCTACGACTGGAAGCGCGATATCGCGGTCCTCGATGTGCCCTCGCTGCAGGCCCCGGCGCTCCAGTTCGCCCAGGACGACGCGCGCTCCGGTGATGGCGCGATCGTCGCCGGCTTCCCGGAGAACGGCGCCTTCGATGTGCGCGCCGCCCGGGTCCGCGGCCGTATCGAGGCCAACGGCCCCGACATCTACCGCCGCTCCACCGTGCAGCGCGATGTGTACTCGCTGTACGCGACGGTGCGGCAGGGCAACTCCGGCGGTCCGCTGCTCACCCCGCAGGGGCGGGTGTACGGCGTGGTCTTCGCCAAGTCCCTCGACGATGCGAACACCGGGTACGCGCTGACGGCGGACGAGGTGAGCCAGGACATCGAGAAGGGGCGTACGGCCGACCAGCCGGTGGACAGCCAGGGGTGTGCCCTCTAGCGCGGTGGCCGAGGGATATGCCCTCCGGAGCGGACGCGCCCGGCGGAGTGTGGCCCTCCAGAGCGGAGAGGCCCTCCAAAGCGGGGTGATGCCGGTGATGCCGAGCGTGCTACCAGGGGTTTCCGGTGTCGCCGGGGTCCCGGGCCGCGCCGGAGGTACTGCTAGCGGCTGCGTGGATGGCGCAACCGCGCCGAGACCCACCGGGCCCGGCGGCGGATGATGCGGGGAATCCCGAGGTTCGGGTCATGGCCTTGGGTAGGCCCGGAGCCGCCCCGCTCGGAAACACTCAGCGCGGCATTGGCAGTAGCGGCGGCCTGGGGGCCGCGGCTGTTTGGTGCGTCACGGTAGTCGTGAGTCCAGCCCATACCTCGGTGTCTGCCCCTGACCCAAGGTCCGTAATCGCCGGTGGCTGCGGCAATTGGCCTATGCTCCAGGCAATTGGCCGTTCGAAAAACAGATGTTCGCCCGCCCGTCGTGACGCGGTCGGAATGCGCACGGCCGACGCCGCTCAGCGGTCGGGTTCGGGGTCCTTCAGCCAGTCGATCAGCTCGGAGGTGAAGGCCCGTGGGTCCTCCTCGTGCGGGAAGTGGCCGAGCCCGTCGAAGAGCCGCCAGCGGTAGGGGGCCTCGACATACTCCCCGGAGCCCGCCGCGCTGCGGGTCCGCATCACCGGGTCGAGTGACCCGTGCAGATGCAGGGTCGGGACCTGTACCGGCCGCTTCATTCGCCGGTTGAACTGGAAACCGTCCGGCCGTGCCAGCGACCGCACCATCCAGCGGTACGGCTCGATCGAGCAGTGCGCGGTCGAGGGGATGCGCATCGCCCGCCGGTAGACCTCCACGGCCTCGTCCTCGGGCAGTCGCGGCCCGGACCACTCCCGGATCAGCCGCCCCACGGCCGCCGCGTCGTCCGCGACCAGCTGGCGCTCGGGCAGCCAGGGCCGCTGGAAGCCCCACACATGGGAGCTGGCCGCGCTCTGCTTGACGTCCGCCAGCATCGCCGAGCGCCAGCGGCGGGGATGCGGCATCGAGGCCACCACGAGCCGCCGCACCAGCTTCGGCCGCATCACCGCGGCCGTCCACGCCAGGTATCCGCCCAGGTCATGGCCGACGAGCGCGGCGTCCGGCTCACCCAGCGAGCGGATCACACCGGTGATGTCGAGGGCGAGGTTGGCCGGGTCATAGCCCCGGGGCGTACGGTCGCTGCCGCCCACCCCGCGCAGATCCATCGCGACCGCGCGGTAGCCGGCGTCGGCGAGCGCGGGCAGCTGGTGCCGCCAGGTCCACCAGAACTGCGGAAAGCCGTGCAGCAGCAGCACCAGCGGGCCGTCACCCAGCTCGGCGATGTGGAAGCGCGCGCCGTTGGCCGCGACATCCCGGTGGGTCCAGGGGCCGTCGAGCCGTACGACCGACGCGGAGGTATCAGGGACGGTCATGCCGACGAGCGTGTCACATCCCGCACGGAGCGACCGCCATTGCTCTCGGCACGCGGATGCGGCTTGACGCTCCCCAGTACGGCGGCGCTCTCCTTGGACGAGGCGATCGACCGCTTCGGCGCCTTGACCTTCTTGAACTTCAACAGCGCCAGCAGCCCCAGGATCCCGGCGAACAGCCAGTAGATACCGCCCACGATCAGAAAGCACCAGGCGAGGCCGAGACCGGTCCAGGCGCGCATGCCATAGGCGAGGGCGAAGCTCAGCACCGGCAGCGAGAACAGCAGCAGCACCCCGGCCGCCATCCCCGCGCCGCTGCCGACCGCGGCTTTCTTGGCTCCCACCCGGAGCTCGGCCTTGGCCAGCGCGATCTCGTCGTGCATCAGCGCCGACAGCTCGGTGGTCGCCGTCGCCACCAGCTGGCCGAGGCTGCGGTTGCCGCCGTCGTCGGCTGCACTCATCGCCATCTCCCTCTGCTCTTGTGCGTCTTCGCTCGTGCTGCGCCGTCCGCGCTTGGTACGTCGTCTGTGCTTGCTACGTCTTCTGCGCATTTCTGCGGGCGTCAAGCCTCTCAGATCATGCCGGACCATCGTCGCCGGAGTCGTTCGCGGCGGCCACTTCGGCAAGCCGCCGGTGCTCGGCGGCCTTTGCCTCGTGAATGGCGGCCATCCGCAGGTGGTAGTCGGGGCTGTCCAGCTCATAGACGTCCGGGATGCCGTCCATGTCCTCGTCCCGCTCCTCCTCCTGACACAGCCGCTGGTACCTGGTGTTGCGCAGCTTGAGGAGGACGCCGGCGAACAGGGCGGCGCTCAGCGAGCCGATGAGGACCGCCGCCTTGACCTCCCCGGCGAGCGTGGGATCGGTGGGGAAGGCGAGTTCGCCGATGAGGAGGGAGACGGTGAAGCCGATTCCGGCGAGGGCGGCCACGGCGAAGACATCGGCCCAGGCCAGATCCTCGTTCAGCTCGGCCCTGGTGAAGCGGGCGGCGCACCAGGAGCCGCCGAAGACGCCGACGGCCTTGCCCACGACGAGGCCGAGGACCACGCCGAGGGTCTCCGGGCGGGTGAAGACATCCGCCACGGCGCCGCCGGAGAGCGGCACCCCGGCCGCGAACAGGGCGAACAGCGGCACCGCCACGCCCGCCGACACAGGGCGCAGCCGGTGCTCGACGCGCTCGGCGGGGGAGCGCTCCTCGCCCTCCCGTACGGTGCAGCGCAGCATCAGGCCCATCGCGACGCCCGCGATGGTGGCATGCACACCGCTGGCATGCATCAGCGCCCAGACCACCACGGCGAGCGGGAGATGGATCCAGGCCGTCCGGACGCCCTTGCGGTGCAGCAGCCAGACGAGGACGAGCGCGGCGACGGACAGGCCCAGGGCGATGAAGTTGATGTGCTGGGTGAAGAAGATCGCGATGATCAGAATGGCGCCGAGGTCGTCGACGACCGCGAGGGTGAGCAGGAAGGCGCGCAGCGCGGCGGGCAGGGCGGTGCCGAGCACGGCGAGGACGGCGAGCGCGAAGGCGATATCGGTGGCCGTCGGCACGGCCCAGCCCCTGAGGCCGCCGTCGCCGCTCGCGCTGACGGCGACATAGACGAGCGCGGGTACGGCCATGCCGCAGACGGCGGCGATCACGGGCAGCGCGGCCGCCTTGGGGTCGCGCAGCTCGCCTGCGACCAGCTCGCGCTTGAGCTCGATACCGGCGACGAAGAAGAAGATCGTGAGCAGGCCGTCGGTGGCCCAGGAGGCGACCGAGAGGTGCAGATGCAGCCCCCGGGGGCCGAAGGAGAAGTCCTTGATGTCGCCGTAGATGCCGCTGAGCGGGGTGTTGGCGAGGATCAGCGCCACGATGGCGGCCACGAGGAGGATCACACCGCCGACGGTCTCGGTGCGCAGCGCGTCGGTGACGAACGTCCGCTCGGGCAGCGACAGGCGTCCGAGGAACTTGCGGCTGGTGGGCGCGGCCACAGGCGGGCCTCCTGGGTAGGTCGGTGGTGCGGATACACGTGTGGCGTATGCCGACCAGACTTCCCGGCGCTCCTGCCCCTCATCTTGTCGTAATTTTTATGCGACAGCCACCTGCGGCAATCACGGCGAGGGGCGCCCCCGCCCGGCGGGAGCGCCCCTCGCTCATGTGGTGCTCATGCTGCGCTTGTGGTGCCGATGTGGTGCCTGTAGTGCTTGTGGCGCTTTTGGTGTGCCGACCTTGGGGTGGGTCGGATCAGTCCTCGCTGGGTGCCGAGGGCAGCTTGCTCTGGATCAGATCCATGACGGAGGAGTCGGTGAGCGTGGTGACATCGCCCAGCGCGCGGTTCTCGGCGACATCGCGCAGCAGACGGCGCATGATCTTGCCGGAGCGGGTCTTGGGCAGCTCGGCCACCGGCAGGATCCGCTTGGGCTTGGCGATCGGGCCGAGCTGCTTGGCGACATGCGCCCGCAACTCCTCGACCAGACCATCGTCCTCGGCCGCGCCGCCGCGCAGGATGACGAACGCGCAGATGGCCTGGGTGGTCTGCGGGTCGGTGGCGCCGACGACCGCTGCCTCGGCGACCTTGGGGTGCGAGACGAGCGCCGATTCGACCTCGGTCGTCGAGATGTTGTGGCCGGACACCAGCATCACATCGTCGACCCGGCCGAGCAGCCAGATGTCGCCATCGTCGTCCTTCTTGGCGCCGTCGCCCGCGAAGTAGCGCTTGTCGAAGCGGGACCAGTAGGTGTCCAGGTAGCGCTGGTCATCGCCCCAGATGGTGCGGAGCATGGACGGCCACGGCTCGGTGAGCACCAGATAGCCGCCATGGCCGTTCGACACCTCATTGGCCTCGTCGTCCACGACGGTGGCGGCGATGCCCGGCAGCGGGACCTGGGCCGAACCGGGCTTGGTCGCGGTGACGCCCGGCAGCGGGCTGATCATGATGCCGCCGGTCTCGGTCTGCCACCAGGTGTCGACGACGGGCGTGGTGTCCGCGCCGATGTGCTTGCGGTACCAGATCCACGCCTCGGGGTTGATGGGCTCGCCGACGGAGCCGAGGATGCGCAGCGAGGAGAGGTCGAACTTGGCCGGGATGTCGTCGCCCCACTTCATGCAGGCGCGGATCGCGGTCGGGGCGGTGTACAGGAGGGTGACCCCGTACTTCTGGACGATCTCCCACCAGCGGCCCTGGTGCGGGGTGTCCGGGGTGCCCTCGTAGAGCACCTCGGTGGCGCCGTTGGAGAGCGGGCCGTAGACGATGTACGAGTGGCCGGTGACCCAGCCGACGTCCGCGGTGCACCAGAAGACGTCGGTCTCCGGCTTGAGGTCGAAGACGGCGTGGTGGGTGTACGAGACCTGGGTGAGGTAGCCGCCGGAGGTGTGCAGGATGCCCTTGGGCTTTCCGGTCGTGCCCGAGGTGTAGAGGATGAACAGCGGGTGCTCGGCGTCGAACGCCTCGGGGGTGTGCTGCTCCGGCTGGCGCGCCACGATCTCGTGCCACCAGACGTCGCGGCCCTCGTGCCAGTCCACTTCCTGGCCGGTGCGGCGGACGACCAGCACACTGCGCACGTTCTCGGTGCCGGGTCGGGTGAGCGCCTCGTCGACGGCGGGCTTGAGCGCGGAAGCCTTGCCGCGTCGGTAGCCGCCGTCCGAGGTGATGATGACGCGGGCGTCGGCGTCCTGGATACGGGTGGCGAGAGCGTCGGCCGAGAAACCGCCGAAGACCACCGAATGCGGAGCGCCGATACGGGCGCAGGCCAGCATCGCGACCACGGTCTCCGGGATCATCGGCAGGTAGATGGCGACCCGGTCGCCCGTCTGGACCCCCAACTCGGTCAGTGCGTGGGCCGCTTGGGAGACCTCCCGCTGCAGCTCGGCATAGGTGAGGGAGCGGGTGTCGCCGGGCTCGCCCTCGAAGTGGAGCGCCACCCGGTCGCCCAGACCGTTCTCGACATGCCGGTCGACGCAGTTGTACGCCACATTGAGCTTGCCGTCGGCGAACCACTTCGCGAACGGCGGGTTCGACCAGTCGAGTGTCTCGGTCGGCGCGGTCGCCCATGACAGCCGACGGGCCTGCTCGGCCCAGAAGCCCAGGCGGTCCGCCTTCGCCCGCTCGTACGCCTCGGCCGTGACATTGGCGTTCGCGGTCAGCTTGGCGGGCGGCGCGAAGCGACGCTCCTCCCGAAGAAGGTTGGCCAGGCTCTCGTTACTCACGACATCTCCCATTCCCAGGGTGTCCGTTGTGTCCCAGGCCATAGCTCATCAGCCAACGGCACACCCTGACAAGGGCTGTCGCCGAAAATTGGTTTAGACCTGTCATGGTTTATGTCACCGCCCCAGCTCCAGGGCCCCCTGGACGGGGTCCCCTCCCCGCTCCGCGACGCCGGAACGGCCGCTTCCGGCCTGGGTGGGGGCCGCCGTTGCGAGACAGGCGGGCATCGGTACGCCATGGTCCGGACGGACGGGTAGGAATCTCCCCGAGCCTGTGTCCAGGACATACGCCTGCGCCTCCGCCACGTGGAAATACATTCCATGCAGCGCCAGCCCGCCCTCCGCCACCCGCCGTGCCACACAGGCGTGCTCCATCAGATGGTCGAGTTGCTGTCTCACGTTGACCAGCGCCAGCCGCTCCACATCGTCGGCGATCGGCCGGCTCGACAGGGCGACCTCGCCGCGCCCCAGTCGACCGATCCGCTCCATCCGTGCCAGCGCCGGTCTGCCGTGGCGCAGCCAGCGCTCAAGCGGCGAGCGCTCCAGCGGCGTCGTGCCCCCGCCTGCGGACGCCCCGGCCCCGGGCTGGGACGGCGTTCGGGTCGGCGCCGATGAGCCGAGCAGCGCATGCATCGCGCCGCATCCGGAGTGCCCGCACACCGTGATGCTGCTGACCTTCAGCACCTCCACCGCATAATCGATCGCCGCGCCCACCGAGTCACAGGAGCCATCGGCGCCCAATGGTGGCACCAGATTGCCGACATTGCGCACGGTGAACAGGTCGCCGGGGCCACTGGAGGTGATCATGCTGGTGACCAGGCGGGAGTCGGCGCAGGTGAGGAACAGCTGGCTGGGTCGCTGCCCCTCCCGCGCCAGCCGGGCCAACTCGTCGCGGACCAGCGGTGCCGTATGGCGCTGGAACGCGCTCACCCCGCCGAGCAACTGACCGCCTGCGTGCCCGTCGACGCCCGCGGTCGCCGAGGCGGGACGGGTGCAGTGGTGATCACGCCAAGGCGTCCACGGCCGACAGGCCCGGGCGCCGCCCGCCTCCGCGATCCGCCGAGCCGGCCGTCCATCGGCCGCCGCCCGCCCGGAGCCCGAGGGTCGGCGGAGCGCCGTGAGCAGAGCGACCGTGAGGAGGGTGACCGCGAGGACCGCGGCGGCGACCGTGAGCCCGGTTCCGAGCGAGGCGTCGCAAGCCCATGCGATGCCCAGTGAGGCCAGGGCGACGACCAGGGGGAGAGGGGCGGCGAACGGGAAGAGGGTGGCCGAGGTGGAGAGATCTCCGCGTCTGTGGCGGGAGATCCGGTGGATCCGGTCCAAGAGCTTCAACATTCCCGTCTCCTCCGGGGCTTCGGTCGCGGATAGGGGCGCGGCCGTGGGTCACGGTGTACTGCGGTACTGAATCCCAAGCGTTGGTAAATGAATCGTAATGCCGAGTAAAGTCACTGGGAAGTCTTTTTGGGGGGAAGTGGGCTGTTATTCCATCTATGGGGTGAATAGTCATTTAAAATGCCTTGTCATCCTCTGCCTTTTCCTCAGTCCGTGCGAGGTTGGCTCCCATCCGGCCGGATCTCCTGGACACAGCACGACACGAGGGACGAGGTGGCGGTATGAAGGCCAGAAGAAACGTCACTGCACTGCTGGCCACGGTGGTGGCGCTCTCCATGCCGGTCGGCTGCTCAGGAGACTCCGCCCAGACCCATGGACCGGGCGGCACCGCGGGTCCGCGGCATGACAGGGACGGCCTGCAGAAGGGCCCTGGGGTGCCGAACCACCCTGACAAGGCCCCGAAGGCGGTACGGCTCATCGGCGACGGGTCGACCTCCGACACCGGGCCGCAGCCCCATCAGCCGAAGGCCGAGCGGCTTGAACCGGGTGAGAGACCACCGCAGTTCGTCGTCTTCTCCTGGGACGGCGCCGGGCAGGACAAACAGAAGCTGTTCTCCCACTTCCGTGCGGTCGGCAGGAAGTACGGCGCGACGATGACGTACTTCCTCAGCGGTGTGTACCTGCTGCCCGCGGAGAAGCGGTACCTCTACGATCCGCCCGGGCATCGGCGCGGCGCCTCGTCCATCGGCTTCAACGACGTCAAGGGCATTAAGGCCACGGTGGAGCAGCTCCGCGGCGCCTGGCTGGACGGCAATGAGATCGGCACCCACTTCAACGGTCACTTCTGCGGACGCAACCGCGGAGTCGGCGCCTGGTCGGCGCGGCAGTGGACCAGCGAGATCCAGCAGGCCGAGTCGTTCGTCGAGAACTGGAAGACCAACTCCGGTCTGGAGCAAGAGAAACCGCTCCCCTTCGACTACGGCAAGGAACTCATCGGCGGCCGTGCGCCCTGTCTGGAAGGGCAGAAGAACCTGATCCAGGCGGCCGCGAAGCTGGGATGGCGCTACGACGCGAGCTCGCCCGGCGGGCTGCAGATCTGGCCCAGCAAGATCCACGGGATCTGGGACTTCCCGCTGCAGCAGATCCCCGTACCGGGCCGTTCGTTCGAGACGCTCTCCATGGACTACAACTTCCTGGCCAACAAGCCGCGTAAGAAGGAGGGCAAGCGACCCAAGCGCTCCACCTGGGGCCGTCCGATGCGCGACGGCCTGCTCGCCGCCTTCGACCGGGCGTACGAGGGCAACCGGGCGCCACTGTTCATCGGCAACCACTTCGAGTCCTGGAACGGCGGAACGTATATGCGCGCCGTGGAGGACGTCATCAAGGAAGTCTGCCCGCGCAAGGGAGTGCGCTGCGTCTCCTTCAAGCAGCTGGCCGACTGGCTGGACGCGCAGAACCCCCGCGTCCTCGAGAAGATGCGAGTGCTGGACGTCGGGAGGCGGCCGCCGGGCGGCTGGAAGAGCTACCTGGCCGCGGCCGGGCGTGCCTGAGAAATACGCCTCGGAGGGGAAGCACGCCTCGGAAGGGAAGCACATGGATCAGCACGCGGGCGAGCGCAGGCGGACGTCCGACCGCGAACCTGCGCATGAACGGACGTCCGAGCGACACACGCATACGGCTAAGCGGGAGCGGGAGTAGTCGCCGAACCCTCCTCCAGCGCGAACTCCCGCAGCGCGAAGGCGGGGTCGACCTGGGCGGCCAGATCGGCACCCGTCTTCGCGTTCCCCCAGCTCTGCGCGTTCTTCAGGTGGAAGTGCACCATCTGACGGGTGTACCGCTGCCAGTCGCGCCGCTCGTACGTGGCGTCCACCGCGTCCCGCAGAGACCGCAGCGCGTCGCGGTTCGTCTCCTCAAGCTCCTCGAACCGGGGCGCATGACCCTTCTCCATCGCCCTGACCCAGTCGGAGTGGCCGAACGTGACCAGGAGGTCATCGCCCACCTCCGCGCGGAGGAAGTCCAGGTCGTCCGGGCCCTGCGCCTTGTTGCCGACCACCCGGAGCGCCACATCGAAGTCGCGGGCGTACTCCTTGTACTGGCGGTAGACGGAGACGCCCTTACGCGTGGGCTCGGCCACCAGGAACGTCATGTCGAAGCGGGTGAAGAGGCCGGAGGCGAAGGAGTCGCTGCCCGCCGTCATGTCGACGACGATGAACTCGCCGGGCCCGTCGACGAGATGGTTCAGGCACAGCTCGATCGCGCCGACCTTGGAGTGGTAGCAGGCGACGCCGAGATCGGATTCGGTGAAGGGGCCGGTCGCCATCAGCCGCACCGCCCCGTCGTCGAGCCGCACGGTGCGGGCGCATGCCTGATAGACGGGGTTGTCCTCGCCGATCCGCAGCAGCCGCGACCCCTCGCCCGGCGGAGTGGTCTTGATCATGGTCTCGGTGGAGGCGATGCGGGGGTTCGTGCCGCGCAAGTAGTCCTTGATCAGCGGGAGGTGGGCGCCCATGGCGGGCAGTGCGGCGGCCTCCGCCTCGTCGAGTCCGAGCGCCACGCCCAGATGCTGGTTGATATCGGCGTCGACGGCGACGACAGGGGCGTGGGCTGCGGCGAGATGGCGGATGAACAGCGACGACAGCGTGGTCTTGCCGCTTCCACCCTTGCCTACGAAAGCGATCTTCATGTTCACCTAGCGTAGGTGAGTGATCGTGGACCATGCGGGATTTACGTGAAGAACACCACTCCAACGAGGGGTGCCCGGTGTGGGGTGCGTAGTGTCGTACTCATGAGTACGTCAGCTGATCCGCTCGCCGCCCTGGCCGGGCTGCCCGGTGTGGCCGAGTCCGTGAACGCCGTACGGAAGGCGGTGGACCGGGTCTACGGACACCGGGTGATGCGCCGCCGCAGCAATGAGGTCACCTCCGAGGCGGCGTTGCGCGGGGCGCGGGGCTCCGCCGCGCTGGCCGGTGCGGACTGGGCGCTGGAAGAGGTGCGTCGGCGCACCGACTTCGGGACCGAGGGCGAGCCACGCACGGTGGGGGCGGCGCTGCGGCTGACCGCCGAGGCGGGGCAGTTGTTGAATATCTGGCGTCAGTCGCCGCTGCGCGTTCTGGCCCGGCTGCATCTGGTCGCGGCGGGCGGGGCGGAGGGCGACGAGGGGGTCGGACGCCCGCGGCAGTCGGGTGAGCCGGTGGACGAGCCGCTGATCGGGTCCGATCTGCCGCTGCCGGGCGCGGACGAGGTGGCGGGGCGCCTCGATGGGTTGGCTCGGCTGCTGCTCATGGGCAGCGAGGCTCCGGCGCTGGTGACGGCGGCGGTGGTGCATGGCGAACTGCTCGCCCTGCGGCCCTTTGTCTCCCGCAATGGTCTGGTGGCGCGCGCGGCCGAACGGATCGTGCTGGTCGGCAGCGGCCTCGATCCGAAGTCGATCTGCCCGGCCGAGGTGGGGTACGCGGAGCTGGGCGTCGCGCCGTACATGGCGGCGCTGGAGGGCTATGCGTCCGGAACGCCGGAGGGCATGGCGGTGTGGATCGCACACTGCGGACGGGCGGTTGAGCTCGGGGTGCGGGAGTCCACGGCGGTCTGCGAGGCCCTGCAGCGCGGGGCGGCCTGACGCCGGAAGAGCGGGCCGATGCCGGAAGGGCGGTCTGAGGTCGGAACGGCGGTCTGGGGCTGGGCAAGAGCGGAGGCTGGGCGGGAGCGGCCTGATGCCCGACAAGAGTTGCGGCGGTACCCGTGGGCACCGCCGCTGGCACAGCTACCGGGTTACCATGCGTGCAATCTCATTCGCCCATCAGGTCGGGAACTTATGCCCGTCACCTGGTGCGGCTGGCCCGTAATCGACGGGTCGACGTCGCGTGGGTGCTCAGCATCTGTGCTCGGTCCGTGGGGCCTTGGCGTCTGAGGGTTTCCTCCCGGATACCCCTGGTCTCGCGGGCCGTCGACTCCTTTGTACTCCTGCGAGAGGCCAAGCGGAACCCCTCACCGCAGATCTTTGCTATTACCCCTAAACGCGGGCATAAAGGGCGCGGCGCCGATTGGTGTACCACACCAGCCCGGCGGTGGCTGCGGCCGCGCCTACGGCCGCAGCCACAGCGAGCACCGGGCGGGGCGGCATGGAGAGCGAGGGCCTGCGCTGCTTCAGCCGGACCGGGCGGTTGAAGGAGAGCACCGGCCAGCCGCGGGCCGCCGCCTCGCGCCGCAGCGCCCGGTCCGGGTTGACCGCATGAGGGTGGCCGACCGACTCCAGCATCGGGAGATCGGTCGCCGAATCGCTGTAGGCGTAACAGCGTGACAAGTCGTAGCCCTCCGACTCCGCCAACTCGGCGATCGCCTCCGCCTTCGTCGGGCCATAGGCGTAGTACTCCACCTCTCCGGTGAAGACTCCGTCTTCGACGACCATGCGGGTGGCCACCACGCGGTCCGCGCCCAGAAGCTCGCCGATCGGCTCGACCACCTCCGCCCCGGAGGTGCTCACGATCACCACATCGCGGCCGGCGATGTGGTGCTCCTCGATGAGCGAGGCGGCCTCGTCGTAGATGATGGGGTCGATCAGATCGTGCAAGGTCTCGGCGACGATCTCCTTCACCTGCTGGACATTCCATCCGCGGCACAGCGCCGATAGGTACGCGCGCATCCGCTCCATCTGGTCGTGATCGGCGCCGCCGGCGAGGAAGACGAACTGCGCATAGGCAGTACGCAGTACAGCGCGGCGGTTGATCAGACCACCCTGGTAGAAGGACTTGCTGAAGGTGAACGCGCTTGACTTCGCAATGACCGTCTTGTCCAGGTCAAAGAAGGCGGCTGTCCGGGGCAAGGAGTGGTTTTCCACGACGCCGAGCATAGGGCCCACCATTCGGCGTAAGCTCAGGCGCGTGGGTTTGCCTGAGAAGGCTCTCGGGTACACCATGGAAGTCACGGATCGTTCGCGACCGTGCTAACCCGGCCCGACTCCTCCCCCCCGAGTCGGCCGTGGGGACGACCCCCGCTCTCCCCCCCGGCGGGGGTCGTCGCATGTCCGGACGCGTTTTCGGCGTTCTCACGAGATCTTGATCCCCTCCCTCGGGCCCGTGTGGCCCCGCCTCTCCACAGCTTGAGCGGTAACCGTACGTAATCGCTAGGCTGCTCTCCGGAAGTCACTGCTTTAGGTGACTGGGATATTCACAAGTGATGAGTTGTCCACAGTTTTGGACCAAGATCCCCAAGATTTTCTGGATCGCAGCACGGTGATTCTCCGCGGTGCTCGCACTCGCTGTTCGCGGGAGTGAGAGCGCGTAACGGATATGGGAGGGGATCGTGACTGCATCCATCACACCGGAACGCCCTTCGGCGGCCGAAGGACAACGGGGCAGACCGCTCATCGTCACCGAGGACGAGGAGCTTCTCGACGATCTGCTGCGGCTGTGCGCGGCGGCCGGAGCCGAACCGGAAGTGGCACATGGCGCGCTCACCCGCCGGGGCAGTTGGGAGGCCGCACCGCTGATTCTGGTCGGCGACGATTCGGCCGCCCGGCTGTGCGACCGGGCCCGCAGAGAAGGGGTGTTGCTCATCGGGCGCGATCTGGACGACCACGGCATCTGGCGGCGGGCGGTGGCGCTCGGCGCGGACAACGTGGCGTTCCTGCCCGATGCCGAGACCTGGCTGGTGGACCGGATCGCCGATGTCGCCGAGGGCGTGGGCCGGCAGGCCCTGACCATCGGAGTCATCGGCGGCCGCGGCGGCGCGGGCGCCTCCACCCTCGCGTGCGCCCTGGCGATCACCGCGGCCCGCTCCGGTCGGCGCACCATGCTGATCGACGGCGATCCGCTGGGCGGCGGGCTCGATGTGCTGCTCGGCGGCGAGGGCGCGCAGGGACTGAGATGGCCCGCCTTCGCCGAGTCGCGGGGGCGGGTCGCCGGAAGCGCTCTGGAGGAGTCGCTGCCCGAGCTGCACTCGCTGCGGGTGCTCAGCTGGGACCGTGGCGATTCGGTCGTCATCTCGCCCTCCGCGATGCGGGCGGTGCTGGCCGCGGCCAGGCGGCGCGGCGGGGTCGTGGTGGTGGATCTGCCGCGCCGCGTCGACGACGCGGCGGCCGAGGCCCTGGCCCAGATCGACCTCGGGCTGCTGGTCGTCCCGGCGGAGCTGCGAGCGGTCGCCGCCGCCCACCGGGTGGCGTCCACGGTGGGCATGGTGCTGCGGGACCTGCGCGCGGTGGTGCGGGGCCCGTGCGGGCCGGAGCTCGGCGACGAGGAGATCGCGGGGCTGCTCGGGCTGCCCCTGGCCGGTCAGCTGCCACCGGAGCCCGGTCTGGCCGACGCGTTCGAGGGCGGGGAGCCCCCGGGCGGCAGCCCCCGCGGACCGCTCGGCCGGTTCTGTGCCGAGTTCTGGGCGCGTGCCCTCGCCGACGAGGGAGGTGTCACCGCATGAGCGTCGTATCGCCGGATCTGCTGGACGCGGTGCGGCTGCGGCTCGCCGGAAGCGGCGCGGAGCCCACGCCCGCCCGGGTGGCGGCGGCCCTGCGTGAGGAGGGGCGGCTGCTCGGCGACACCGAGGTACTGGGTGTGGTGGAGGCGCTGCGCTCGGAACTGGTCGGCACCGGGCCCCTGGAGCCGCTGCTGGCCGCCCCCGATGTCACGGACGTCCTGGTCACCGCCCCCGATGAGGTGTGGGTGGACCGGGGTTCGGGGCTGGAGCGCACGGCCGTCACCTTCGTGGACGCGGCCGCCGTGCGCAGGCTCGCGCAGCGGCTCGCCGCGGTGGCCGGGCGGCGGCTGGATGACGCCCGGCCGTGGGTGGACGCCCGGCTGCCGGATGGGACCCGGCTGCATGCGGTGCTCCCTCCGGTCGCGGTCGGCTCGACCTGTCTGTCGCTGCGAGTCGTGCGCCCCCGGGCGTTCTCCCTCGCGGAGCTGGAGGCGGCCGGGACGGTGCCGCCGGGCGGCGCGCATCTGCTGCGGGCCATGCTGGACGCCCGGCTGTCCTACCTGATCAGCGGCGGCACCGGCTCGGGCAAGACAACGCTGCTGAGCACCCTGCTGGGGCTGGTCGGCCCGCAGGACCGAATCGTCCTCGCCGAGGACTCGGCCGAGCTCCGGCCGGACCACCCGCATGTGGTCCGGCTGGAGACCCGCCCTGCCAACCAGGAGGGCCGAGGCCAGGTCACCCTGCGGGATCTGGTGCGGCAGGCGCTGCGGATGCGCCCCGACCGGCTGGTGGTCGGGGAGGTGAGAGGCGCCGAGGTCACCGATCTGCTGGGGGCCTTGAACACCGGCCATGAGGGCGGGTGCCTGGTCTGAGCGTACATGCACGAGTAGGGCCTAGCTCAGGTGCGCGGAACACGACCTAGTCACGTGCCGGTAGGTGCACCAGTGGGCCGGAACCTGGGCGCCAACCGTGCTCAGCGTGGCTCGGGGGCGCTGTCTAGGGCTCTTGCTGCGGCAGCTAGAAACTGATCCTGGATTCGCAGCGTCTCTAGGCGCGTGTTCAGCAGTTCCCCGAAGGTCAGGTCCCCTTCCCCCATGCGCCTGGTGAGTTCGGAGTAGCTGTCTGTGAGCCTCTGTGCAGCCTGAGCGACCGGTGCCGGGCCTTCCATGCGCACGATCTTCAGACTCTGATGGAGCATGCCGGAAGCCGTGGACAGGGCTTCCCGTAGTGCGTCCACTGAGGCACTGTCGGCGGACAGATATTGGTGCTGTAGGTCATCTACCTCCTCTGCCTTGCTCAGCAGATCAAGGTAGGCGTCTCGTCGGATCTCGCGGTGACGCGCAAGCCGCTGCTCTAGTCGGTCCCGCTCCTTGTCAGCGTTCTCCTGCCGCCCCTTCAACAGCGTGAAGCCACCCGTGAGCGCCGTGCCCGCTATCACAGCACCCGCACCGATCAGAGTGCCCCAGACGTCTGCCATAGCGGCCAGCCTACGGACACAAAGAGCCCCGCCCAGCGCAACGGGGGATGCGCATGGACGGGGCAGTCAGGTGTGTTACCGGGGCTGGTGACCCTTGGCTTGGATCTTCGCTCGCATCCTGGCCACAAGGTCAGTGTGTGCCCAGTCTTGCAACGCCTTGCCGCGTCCAGTCTTCTCTATGAGCTGCGCCCCCTTCACCCGTCCCGGGCGCTTGCTCAGTCGGATCTCCTTCGCCACTGCCTTCCCCCTCTCAGATTTTCCCCGTGGCAGTGAGCGTGATGAGCGCGGAGCACGCCACGTAAACGGCCAGATGGAACGACGCGCCAGCCAGCCAGCGCGCTGCCCGCCTCATCGCTGCGTCAACCGGTCACGTACGGCTTGAGCACGGGGCACCCCTTCGGCGGTAAGCCATTCGATTTCCCGGCGCAACCGCTGTTCTACGGCCAGATCACACCGGGCGCATTCACAAGGTGGCCACGCGTCCGACAAGAGGGGGTCCAGCTCATCAGTGGCAGTGTCGTAGATCTTCGTCGGCTCAAAGGTCTGCCCGCTGTCCCGTGACACGCGAATGGTCATGCGACCACTTCTGGCGCTACTCATGCGGACGTCTCAGCGGCCGGTGTGGGGCTTACGGCACTCTCTTCGCTGTCCGGTACCGGAAGCCGCATTCCGCGCGACTCAGCGACCCTCAGAGCGTCGCTGAGGCATTCGGCCAGTCGGGTGCCGACATACCTCAGCTCTCCGTGCGATGCCTTCGTGTCCTTGAGCACTTTGAGAGCGTGCTCAAGGACGTCCGTCCCCATGCCAAGTTGTGCCGCTTCCATTTCATCGGCGAGCTTGGTCACGTACCCGCCCTCATCGGCCCCACTCAGCAAGCATGGCCTGCCGTCGTCCGTCGTCCAGGGGAGTAATCGGGGAACGTGCCCCGTCGAAATATCGGCAAGGTTCTGCCGTCGCTGTCGGTCGCCTTCCGTCCCCTGCATGGTGCGGCCCCCTTTGCCGTCAATGGGTAAAGGGACCGTACGAGCGGACAGGCAACCAATCCACGTGCGCAAAACGGTAGTTCAAAAATGTGGCCCGCTGAACTACCACGCTCCGCAGTAGCTAGCCAGCAATGCCAAGATGAGCTGCCATGCTCCGCATCTCTTCCGTCAGCGTTCGCTTACGGGCCTTGAGAATGTTTTCCATCACGCGCCGTGCCATGGGCTGATGAGTGATCCACACGTCACCGGTTTCACGAAGGTTGACAAGCTCATCCATGGCGTCTTGGTGGGACCCCAGTAGGACGTGAGCGTGGGCAACGTCGAGCCGATGACGACCCCAGTTGTTCGTGTTCAAGCGGCCGAAGTTCTTCACGGCCTTAGGGCTGAGTGGACCTTCGCCAGCCCGCCGCAGAACGCCACGCGCATCACCGACAAGGGCTAGGTCCTCAACCGCCTTCGCCTCAGCGGTCACAGGGCCGAAGGCACTCCAATGCGACGGGAATTCGGTGTGTTCCCGTTCCAGTGCGCCCCCAGCGGTAGCCGCCATTCGTCGGCCATGCTTCGCCTCATCCTGCCGGTTGTTCCTCCGGGCAGCAGCGGCAACCCTGAGCCACAGCTCACCCCACACAGCAAGCTGCGCGGGTGTCGCCTGAGACATGCGCGGTTCGATTTCGGCTGCCGTCTGCGCTGCAAGGTGCTCGCTCTCGTCAAAGCGGTCTTGCCGGAGCAACAACCAGCACAGCCCTACGACTCCCGTTGCCGCCACCTGAGTTTGCCCTGTCTCACGGGCAAGCCGGATTGCCTCAGCGAGTGCGTAATAGGCCATGTCGTATTGACGAACCTGCGTCAGGTACTTCCCCGTGAGCAACAACGCATGAGAACGCGCGATCGTCGCGTGTTGCTGATCTTCACCCTCAAGGGTGGACACAGCAGCCTCAGAGGAACGCAGCAAGTCGGGAAGCTTCTGCGCAACGGACGTGTACCGGTCAGCCTGGTAGAGCGCGTGGCCGTCCTGTACGCGCTGCCGGATGCTCGACGGCTCCTCAGCCTCACCAGGCTCTGACAAGGGCGCAGCGAGCCCAATAGGGGGCATGAGGGCGCGCCTCAGCTCAGCCAGGTAGCGCCGGTTCGCCTCATCCTGCGGACCGACAACAGGTTCAGGCGCCTCGCTGGCGAACAAGGCTGATGTGGAGACTTCCAGCGCAGCAGCAAGGGCGGCAAGCGTGTCCATGCTGACGTGCCCGCCCTGCTCAGCCTTGCGGACCGTGCTGAGTGAAAGATCAGCCTCTTCGGCCAACCCCTCTTGCGTCAGTCCGGCGGTGCGCCGGTACTTCTTGATGTTGTCTGCCAAACCTGTGGACATTGGCGTTCACCTCACGGCCAAGGGTACGCACTGGCCATAGCTGAGCAACACCGATAGGTCAAGCAAGAGTTCGCAAGATCATATGACGGACCGTCAGGTAAGGAAGGAGCCGTGTCGTGCTCCGCCGGTTGCAGGGGTACGCAGAAGTTGCCCGAAGTCGCCGCCATACTCGCTGAGTACCAGGCAGCCTAGGAAGATAAGCCCCAGGGTACCTAAGTGAAGGTCGGTGTAACGGAAGATGGTGCAACCAGGTGACTCTCCCCAGGATGCAAAAAAGCGCTCAGACATTGAGAATGACCTGTCTGGAGATGTAGGCGGAAGCGTTGTTCAAGCTGGATCGATACACGGTAGCGTCAGTACAGTTCACAATTGGAATCACGCCGTTTCTCCGAAATGGCATGCGGAGCGTCTCCAAGCATCTCAGAGACTTATCGAAAACATACAGCCTTGGATGGAACATCTGCGCAGTTGGGGGGCGCCGCCTCCCTTTGCAACTCCTGAACAGATCTACCGTGAGCGACTTGAGCTGGAGCAATTCGACTGGAAGTCTTGCTTGGATTCTATATGGAATGCGTGGACTCCGCTTTCCCTGATTGGATCAAAGGCCACGGAAGACGCCTACAAGGATTTTATAGCCCAGTCAATGGGGGCGAAGGCTACCGTGATCGGACCAATCGATCAGAAGAGCGTCGATTTCATGATCAACGCGACGAATGAACGTTACGATGCGCTGCTCCAGGCTCTCAGGAATGATCTTGGTGTAGATGATGCTAGCTAATCAGAATATGACTGCATCGAACTGCATATTACCGAATCACCGCGCAAACGCTTCCAGTTGCGGCGCTAGCTTTTTGCCTCCCTGCCGGTCAATCTCTGGAGTGGGAGGGGGTCACCCCCGAGGGGGCAGGGCTGAGCGGAGATCAGAACGGCGGAACGTCATCAGGCTTAGGCCGCTGAGACTTCGCATTCTCGGCTGCCCAACCACCAGGCTGGTTCTTCGCGGTCTCGCTGTCATGGCATGGCTTGCACAGTGGCCTCAAGTGCTTTGGTGCATCAGGATTCAGCTCTTGCCTTGCCTTCAATTGCTTCCGACTCAACGGCCAATGGTCAGCGACGGTTGCCGGTCGACTGCACAGCACACACCATGGGTTGGCATACAGGTAAGCCTTGCGCTTGCGCTGCCAGCCAACGTCATAACCGCGCTTACTCGCGTTGCCTCTCTGCTCTTCGCGCTGCGCCTTGTGCTCAGGGCATGGACCACCATTGGTCAGCTCACTACACCCCGGTTGACTGCATGGCGTTCTAGGCTTCCTTGGCATACCCGTACTCCGGGGGTAGGCACCTACGGATTTCCGGAGGTGGGGGTGTCAGTCATCGCGCGGAATAGGTCAGCATCGCTGAGCCCTTGAATGGCAGCCACGGCATCAATGACCTGTTGCGTATCGTCCAGTGCGTCTAGCTCATCTTCCGCAGTACACAGCATGTTCCGAATGCCTTGCACCAGGTCTGCCGCCTTGTCCGGATCAGCATTGCCGTCAGCGAGCATGGCTCTCAATTCATCGGCATAGGTGAGCGCATATCTCAGGGATTGGGCCAGCGACTCAGCGTGTGAAGGGGCGCAGTCATCAGCGAGCATGGGCATTCTCCTTCACGCCAGCACACACGCCAGCGAACGGATGGTCAGGGAAAAGTGCAGGTCACGAAACCTGGGGGTTTTTGCCGGCTCGGGGTGCCTGGTTGCAGTCGGGACCAGTGCGAGCGGGCAGCAAAAAAGGGCCGTGCCGCTGGTGGGTAGATTCCAACAACACGGCCCTTGATGTGTTCAGGCGTTGCGCTTCCACGCTCGGTAGCACCGTAGGCAAAGCGACTTCCTGTAGCCCGGATAATCCGGCCGAATACCACGGGCGACTAGCTGAGCACGCGTCAGCGGATGAAAGACAGATACTTCCGCTGCCACGCCTAGGCCATCTTCCGTGCACAGCTCGCAGTACGGACTGTCAGCCATAGTGATTGGCCCACATCTGCCGCAGTACGTCTAGAGGAATGGTCGGGGGAATCAGCGGGTTTCCCTCAGCGTCATAGTGCGTCAGATCAACCAGCGTATTCCGCATACGGACGATGCCCCGGGTTACCGGCGCTGCACCAGGCTGAGGAAATACCACGTCCGCCGGACTGTGTGTGTCCGTGAAGCACGGGACTCCATTCGCGTCCCGGGGCCAAACCAGGTAAGCAGGCTGGCTGTTGTAGTCCGGCCCCGGGTCGAGTAGGTCATGGGCCATTACTCAGCCTCACCGCTGATGAACCGCTCACGCTTGGCCTCAAAGGCTTCCGAGAACTCGGCAACCCGGCGGCTGGCCTCTCCCTCAACAATCCTGGTCAGCTCAGCGGCAACGTCCACCGAATAGAAACGGTCCCCCACAGGAACCGTACGCTGCGGAACCGGAATCTCTAGAGTGGACTCAGCATTCTGAGCCGCCTGCACCACGATACGGCGCTTCTCACGAGCCGCAGCGAATCGAATCAGCCCCTCAAGGAATCCCATCGTATTGGGGTCATATTCGAAAGACCCGGCACTCTCAGAGTCACGCGCGTCAGCGGCAATCTGAGTCCATCGGGAAAGAAGGTCCCGGTCATACTCACGGGCACGCTCAGCGCGCTCAGCGGCAATCTGAGCCAGTCGCGCATCCTCAGCGGCCTCAGCATCAGCCAACCTCTGGGCAGCCGCCTCAGCAGCCTTACGGGCCTTCTCAACGTCAATTGCAGACATGTGCGTTGCTCCTCTGGGAATTAGTTGGCGTCTAGCTGAGTGGCAGCCTTGCGGGCATTCGCGGAATACCCCATGGACATCCGCAGCTCAGGGGAAATCGTCACGCCCTGAGCCTCAGCGCTCCGCAGATGGGCAGCCATGGCGTCAGCCTCTTCACTGGCCCCGGCTGCAATCGATTCGATGTGCTGCCGGTTGCGCTCCGGGCTTCCCTTGTCCTCTGAAGTGGTGTCGGTAGCGTCCGCAACCATGTACCACGGGGTGTTGTCAGTCACTGATCGTTTCCTCTTTCTGGTTGATCACTTCCGAAATTTCGGAGGTGGCTACGGGCGTAGCTGGATGTTTCGGAAATGGTGCCCATGGCGGGGATAGCCTGCCTGCCGCATGATGCGGTTAAGAGCACCTTTCGGCACCACTGGCCGGTTTCGCTGAATGAGCCAGCGGCAAACGGCTTCGCCTAGCTTGTCTCGGTGCAGGTGTGCGCCCGGAGAATCCACAGTCAGCGCGCGAATTGCGTCATAGACATGCGGGATGTGCTGGCGCTCATGCTCGGGTATGCCGTTAACGTCAGTCAGATTCGGCATGGTCACCACCTAGCGCGAGGATGCGAAGCACGGCCAGCGCCGCGAACAGCTCAGCGCGTGAACGCTCATCCCCGGGCACAATCGCATGGTCTTCCAGAATGCGAAGCGCCTGCCTAGTGTCTATCGACTCCATTGGACTCCCTCCGGGCACGAAAAAGCCCCCGGCTAGCGCTGTCTCTCACTGTGTAGGCGGCAATTCCCGCAGTGAAGAGAACCGGCGCTAGCCGGGGGCTGGTCTATGTGGTGGTGCCCGGGGAAAGGATGCCGCCTACCCGAACAGTGGAGCGCGCTTAACGCTGCCCTCAGAATGTATCTAGTGAGTCGAAGGCGCGAGAAAGCGGAAATCCGTGAGATTCGAGCCGGCTCGGGGCATTCGTTATTCGACCGTTACGCTTTCTTAGCTGCCCGATAAAAAGCGGTCTTACAGCGGGAAGAGCAGAACCGGCGTGGTCGACCAGCACCTTCCCAACCCGTGTTTTCCCCGCAGTGCTCGCAAGCCTTCTCCCAGCGCTCTTCGTCCAGCGCAAGCCTGACTGCCGCTCGCTGCCTTTCCCGCTCAGCCTGCATGTCCCGACACGTGGCGCTGGTCTGCTCAGGCATCGCACAGACCCGCTGTTTGCCCCTCAGCGGCCGGAACGGGGCTCCGCACAGGTCACACGTCCTCTCGGCAGTCTTCGGCGCTCTGGCAGCCCTGTACGCGTTCATGCGGCATCGGGCAGAGCAGTACAGCCGGTCAGCGCGGGCACCTTCGGGGAGGTCAGCGCCACAGCCCAAACAGTCGTAGCGTCGCTCAGCCATGGGGGTGTTCCTTATCTCGAATGCAGGGTTACGGGTCTCCCATTTGTTGCTAGGTATATGGGAGTTGTTTAGAGGAGTGAGAACATTACATATCGGATTAGGAACAACTAACAGAGAGTAGTTAGCTGTCGAACCCTTCGCGCTGTCTAGCCCTGTCGGCTGGCCCTATGTGCTGCCTTCCGGCAACGGTCAGAGCAGAAGCGCGGGTGACGCCCTATCCCGCTGTACTCAATGGAGTTGTCACAGGCAGGCGCTTCACAGTGGGGACCAGCCGCCTGAGTCTCAGCAAGGCGGAGCGCTGCCGCAATGGCCTGGTGTACGACCGTGGCCTTATCGCTGTCAGGCTTCGCTATGGCATCCCACGCGAGCGATTCGGCGTTACGCAGTGCAGTCATAAGGTCGGTAGTCATGTGTACTTCCGTGGGACGTAATGAGACGGAACCCCAATCCGGCGGGAGGGAAGGGGGACGGAATGAATGTGGGGTGCGACGAAACGAGACGAAATGAGGCCAAGGAAAAGCCGCCCGGTCACGTAACCGGACGGCTCAACCCTCAGACGAGCGCGAGACCTTTACGGCTCTGCGCTTCCCGCTCCATGTAGACGGACAGAAGGCCAATGCGCTGAGCCTGTAGCTCCGCGCTGTTTCCAAGGTTGTCCCGGAAGGCGCGCACCAGGCGGCCCCTGTGGGATTCCTCTTCGGCCCAAGACATGATCTGTGCCCAAAACTTGTCAGCGCTCATGTGGTCTCTCCTCCGCGTTGCGCTCTCGGAATGGGTCTAGGGGGTCGAATGCCTGGCCATATTTGACGGGCCGTCAGGTTTGACCTACACGGCTCCGTGAGGGCATAGAAGAGCCCCGCCGGACCACGGGGACCAGACGGGGCTAGGAGGCGCTTAGACGGGCGCTCAGGGCTTCCGTGGGGACTACGCGCTCAGTTGCTCGGGGGAGCCGCACAGGGCTTGTTGAAGCCGCTCCAACCGGTCAACGCGCTGCCGGAGTAGGACGGAGTCCCCTTCGAGCCGCTGACGGACGTACAGGACGCTGAGCGTTCGCTCTATGCGCTTCCACTCACACTCGCGGTAGAACGCT
The DNA here is from genome assembly GCF_003595545.1 of Streptomyces sp. 11-1-2. Taxonomy (NCBI): domain Bacteria; kingdom Bacillati; phylum Actinomycetota; class Actinomycetes; order Kitasatosporales; family Streptomycetaceae; genus Streptomyces; species Streptomyces sp. 11-1-2. Next base: position 5,526,750 of record NZ_CP022545.1, on the reverse strand, counting down.
GCCTCTTCGGCTTCCTGCGCCGCTTCCCAGTCTTCACGTGACATGCTGGTGCCTTCCCTTGAGAGGGAAGCCGGTCAGGTCTCTTCCGCCAAGTCGTGGCCTGACCGGCCCCGTTCGTTTCCGTCAGATCAGACGGCAAATTGGTCGGACAACTCCTCTTCCCTGGCAATATCGACTAGCGCCGCTTCTGCCGGGTTCATGTCTTGCCACCAGGCCGGACCTGAATAGGTCAGATTCACTCGCTCCGGGTCGAACCTCTTCGGTGCTCCGGGTGTGGCCGGGCGAATTACCAGACGTGCCCCAAGATCGGCGAGCAAACCGCGCCGCCCCTCTTCGTCCCGCTCTTCCCATTCCGTTGTAATCGTTCTGTCGGTGGTCACCCAGCGTCCTTCGGCGTGCTCGGCTTCCGCCATTAGTTCAGCCTGTCGCTTTTCCAGTGCTGTGAGCTGACCGATTACCACCCTTGCCGCACTTCCGTTCGGGTCCAGTTGGGCAAGGTTCCCGGCAAGTCGCTCAATCTGGCCGGTTACTTCGGAGAGTTGCAGCACTGCGCTTCCGTCAGGCTCAGCCCAGCGCATAAGCGCGAAGCTGCCAAAGCGCTTGAGGTAATCGGCAGTCACCAGCTCCTCAAGGTGCCGGGCAATGATGACGTTGGGCTTGTGGATTCCTCGCTTGCCCACGCCGTTGCGGCACACGTAAGTGCTGTAGTCCTTACCGTTCACGGCACGGCGCTGCCGGTACATTGGTCCGTTGCATTCCGAGCAGAGCGCTACGTGAAGGAGTAGTGCCTTACCAGTTCGTTCACTGCCACGCCCCTTCGACTTGCCGTCAATGATCGCGCGGACTGCTGACCAGGTTTCGGCGCTCAGGATCTCCGGTCCGGCCGATACAGGTTTCCCCTCAGCGTCAAGCACAGGCTGATTTGTGAGAGCGCCGCGCTTCTCCCCGGGTACGGCCTGAACCTGCCAGCCACGAAGAGCGGGGGTATAGAGCACATCCCGCAGTGTTGTGGAGTGCCAGCGCTGGTTACGCAACTTCCGCCCGTCCCGCTGGCGTGCATGGTCCGCCGGGGGCAGAATTCCGCGCTCATTCAGTTCCCGGGCAAGCCCAGTCAGAGAGCCACCGTGATTGATGAGCTTGTCAGCGCAGTCACGCAAGATGCTGGCTGCTGACTCGTCAATTACCCATCGCTTGTTGTTGATCGGTCCGCTGACTGCGTAGCCGTACGGGGCCAGTCCGCCAAGGTGGTTTCCCTTTGAGCGAAAGTGCTTCTTGCTGTCCGTGATGCGGGCCTTGATCATGTCCCGCTCGTATTCAGCGAATGCGGCAAGGACGTTGATGATGATGCTTGCGTTCTCCGGGCTGACAACTCCGTCAGCCGTGATGATCGTTGTGCTAGTCGATTTGGCAGCGTCAAGAAGCCGCTGAAATTCCAGCACGCTCCGCGCGTACCGGTCGAGCTTCGCGGCAACGACGTAGTCAACACGCGGAAGCCAGGAAAGGACTTCCCGCATTCCGGGGCGGTCTTCGAGCTTGCTTGCTCCGCTGACGTTCGTGTCAGTGGCGACGTGCACGACCTTCCACCCGCGCTGTTCGGCGTATGCCTTACAGGCGGCAATCCGGTGGTCGGGGGCTTCCTCAGCGAAGAGGCGCGACAGGCGGTCATAGATGACACAGGTGGGCTGGCTCACAGGTTCCCCTGAGTGAGTCGAACGCCTATGTAGTGCTAGGCGAGACACCCGGGCGGCTGTGGCACCGTCCACGCCAATACGGCGGCCGACGTTCCCGCGCGGCTGGAGGCGCTCGGCTCGACCGCGGGTCTGGACCGGGCCGCGCTGCACAGCCAGTTGGCGGCGGCGCTGTCGGTCCTGGTCCATCTGGTGCGGGACCGCGGCGGGCGGCGCAGGATCGCCGAGCTGCATGTGCTGGACCGGGACCGGGCGGGCTTCGTCACGACCGTCCCCGCGGCCGTCTGGGGCCCGGAGGGCTTCGGACGGGCGGCGGGCTGGCAGCGGCTCCAGCGGCTGTGCGCACGGGGCGGAGGAGCGGCATGACGGGCGCGGGAGCGGACCAGGGTGCGCTGACGCTGTGCGCCGCGATGCTGTGCGCGGGGGCGGCCGTATGGCTGCTCGCCGGGCGGGACCGGGAGCTGCGCCGGGTGAGGCTGCTGTTCGCGGGCGGCGGACCCGCCGAGCCGGTGGGGCCCGACCTGGTGCGGCGGCTGTCCGAGACGGCCGCCTGGCTGCGGGAGCGCTGGCGGGTCGGGTACGGCGGGCGGATGGGGCGTGAGTTGCTGTGTCTGCCGGTCGGATGTGTGATCGCGCTGCTGGGCGCGTCGGTTCTGCCGCTGCTCGGGGCGGTGGTGGCCACGCCGGTCGTCGGCCGGTGGCTGCGGTCCCGGCGGCGCGAGCGGGACCGTGTGCGGCGCGCCGCCGGGGTGATCGACCTCTGTGTCACCGTGGCGGGCGAGCTGCGGGCCGGGCGGCATCCCGGCGAGGCGCTGCTGGCGGTGGACCCGGGGCACCTGAGGGAGCGTTGGGGGCTGGTGACGGCCGCGGCGCGGTTCGGCGGTGAAGTGCCGGACGCGCTGCGGAGGGTGGCCCGGCTGCCGGGCGCCGAGGGGTTGAGCGGGGTCGCGGCCTGCTGGCAGGTGGCGGTCGACGAGGGAGCGGGGCTGGCGGCGGGGCTCGACCGGGTGGCGGCGGCGCTGCGCGCCGAGCGGGACCAGCGGGACAGCCTGGACGCCAAGCTGGCGGGGGCCAAGGCCACCGCCGTCGCACTGGCGGTGCTGCCCGTCGTCGGGCTGGTGCTGGGCGGGCTGCTGGGCTCCAACCCATTGCATGAGCTGCTGCACACCCCGGCCGGGCTGAGCTGCCTGCTGGTGGGCGGCCTGCTGGAGTGGGCAGGCCTGGTGTGGACCGGCCGGATGGTGCGGGCGGCGCGTGAGCCGGGGCGGCCGGTGGCCGATGAGCGCTGAGGTTGTCCACAGCCTGGGGATTTCGCTGTCCGTCTTGGCGGCGGTCCTGTGCACGGTGATGGCGATGGTCGAGGCCCATCGGGAGCGGGGCGCCCGACGACGGTCGGCGGCGCTGCTTCGGGGCACGAAAGCCCCGCGGCGGAGGCGGGCCTGGCCGTGGCGGCGCCGGCGCGCCGGGGCCACTGAGGGCGCGCTGCCCCTCTGGGCCGCGCCGTGCGGCGTTGTGACGATCGCCGTTCTCCTCGTCGGAGGGCCGCCGGGGTGGGTGCTGGGGCTCACCGCGGCCTGCGGCCTCTGGTGGTGGCAGCGGTACCGCCGGGCCACCGCTGGGCGCTCCGGTCGTGACCGGCACATCGAGGCCCTCGCCGCGCGCCAAATTCCGCTGGCCGCCGATCTGCTGACCGCCTGCCTGGCGGCCGGAGCGGGCCCGCGGAAGGCGGCGGAGGCGGTGGGAGGTTCGCTGGGTGGCCCCGTCGGTGAGCGGCTTGCCCAGACGGCGGCGGAGCTGCGGCTGGGAGGTGAACCGGCCCACGCCTGGGGGCGCATCGGGGCTCTGCCCGGAGCGCAGAGTCTGGCACGCGCCTTGGAACGCGCCGGGACAACGGGCGCTCCGGCGGTGGAGCCGGTGTCCCGGCTGGCGGCGGAATGCCGGGCCGAGCAGGGGCGGGCGGCGATGAAACGGGCCGACCGCACCGGTGTGCTGGTCAACGCACCGCTCGCGGGCTGCTTCCTTCCCGCGTTCCTGCTGGTCGGCCTGGCCCCGGTGATGATCGGGCTGGCCCGCGGCCTGATGGGCGACGGCCCCTGAACACCGACGAGACCACCAATCACACCAGCACCAATCACACCAGCGAACGACAGCGGCACGACAACAGCACGACGAACGACGAACCGCGGTCAGTGACACCGCGGACAGGGCAAGGGGGCCGACATGGTGAAGCAGTGGTGGGCACGGCGGTACGCGGCGGCACGTGCGAAGTCCGAGGCAGGCATGGCCACCGCCGAGTACGCGATGGGAACGATCGCGGCATGCGGTTTCGCCGCGGTGCTCTACAAGGTGGTGACCAGCGGGACCGTCAGCGGTGCGCTGCAGTCGGTCATCGGACGGGCGCTCGATGCGCAGTTCTGAGGCGCCGGGGATGGTCGAGCGGACGCGCCCGCGCGCCAGGAGCGGCGTGCGGGGAGTCCCGAGGGCCCGGGGCTTCGCAAGGCTCCGGGGCGTCCCGAGGGCCCAGGGCGTCCCAAGGACCCCGAGACTCCCAAGGACCCACGGCGTCCCGAGTGCCCGAGACGTTCTAGGACCCCGGAGTGTCCTAAGGACCCAGCGCACTGGGCGGGACAGCGGCTTCGTCACGGCGGAGACGGCCGTCGCGCTGCCGGTGCTGGCGCTGTTCGCCCTGATGTTGATCTGGGGGCTGATGGCCGCGGCCGCGCAGCTTCAGTGCGTGGACGCGGCGAGGGCCGGGGCGAGGGCGGCGGCGCGTTCGGAGCCGAGGGCGGACGCGATGGCCGCCGCCCGCTCGGCCGCACCCGATGGAGCGCGGGTCGAGCTGTGGCAGGAGGGAGACCTGGTGCGGGTGCGGGTCCGGACCCATGCCGTCGGTCCCGGTCCGCTGGCGGTGAATCTGCGCGGAGAGGCGGCCGCGCTCGCCGAGGACGCGGTGGGCGGGGTGGACGCGGGTGGTGCGGCCCGGGAGGCGGTCCCGTGAGCAGGGCGGACGACCGGGGGTCGGCCACCGTCTGGACCGCGCTGGCCGCGACGGCCCTGTGCGCGGTGTTCGCGGCCGTACTGGCGGCCGGGCAGGCCATGGTGGCGCGCCATCGGGCGGGCGGAGCCGCCGATCTGGCGGCGCTCGCGGCGGCGGACCACGGCCTGGAGGGGGCTCGTACGGCTTGCGGTCTCGCCCGGCGGGTGGCCTCCGCCCAGGGGGCGCGCGTGGTGCGATGCGCCCTGAGCGGTGAGATCGCGGATCTCACGGCGGAGGTGCGCACCGGCCCGTTCACCCTCCGGGCCAGGGCACGGGCGGGGCCCGCGGGCACCCCTGTCACCGCACTGCAGTCGACACCCGGTGGCAGGGAGCGCTCACTCGGCGGCCGGCGGCTGCTCCGGGGCCCCGGCGAGCAGAGTCGTCAGGAGGCGGATGGCGGCCTTCTTGTCCAGCGGGTCGTTGCCGTTGCCGCACTTGGGCGACTGGATGCAGGACGGGCATCCCGCCTCGCACTCGCAGGCGGCGATCGCCTCGCGGGTGGCCGCCAGCCAGCGGGCGGCCGTGTGGAAGGCGCGCTCGGCGAAGCCCGCGCCACCCGGATGCCCGTCGTACACGAAGACGGTCGGCAGCAGCGTGTCGGGGTGCAGCGGGACGGACACCCCGCCGATGTCCCAGCGGTCACAGGTGGCGAAGAGCGGCAGGATGCCGATCGAGGCGTGCTCGGCGGCGTGCAGGGCGCCGCCGAGGGCCTGGGGGTGCACCCGGGCCTCCTCGAGCTGGTCGTCGGTGACCGTCCACCACACGGCCCGGGTGCGCAGGGTGCGCGGCGGAAGGTCGAGCTTGGACTCGCCGAGGACCTCACCGGTGATCAGCTTGCGGCGCAGAAAGGAGACGACCTGGTTGGTGACCTCGACCGAGCCGAAGCACAGCCGCGCGTCCCCCCAGGGGATCTCGGTGGTGGTCTCCAGGATGGAGATCGCCGTGGTGTCGCGGGCCGTGGTCGAGTAGGGCGGAGCGGCCTCCTCCACCAGGGCGACCGAGTCGTCGAGGTCGAGCTGCCTGACGAGATAGCTCCGGCCCTGATGCAGGTGGACGGCGCCCTCGTGGACGGTGGTGTGGGCCGCCGCGGCGTCCACGGTGCCCAGCAGCCGCCCGGTCGCCGCCTCCACGACCTGGACCGGGCTGCCGCCCGCCCCGCGGATGTCGGTGAGGTCGGCGGCGCGCTCACGGCGGGTCCAGTGCCAGGCGGTCGCCCGGCGCCGCAGCAGCTTGCGCTGCTCCAACTGCGGCATCAGCTCCTCGGTGGCGGGGCCGAAGAGCTCCAGGTCCGGCTCGGTGAGCGGAAGCTCCGCCGCGGCCGCGCACAGGTGCGGCGCGAGGACGTAGGGGTTGTCCGGGTCCAGGACGGTGGACTCCACAGGCTGCCGGAAGAGAGCGTCCGGATGGTGGACGAGATAGGTGTCCAGCGGGTCGTCCCTGGCGACCAGGATCGCCAGGGCTCCTTCGCCGGTGCGCCCGGCCCGCCCCGCCTGCTGCCACAGGGAGGCGCGGGTGCCGGGGTAGCCCGCCACGACCACGGCGTCCAGCCCGGCGATGTCCATCCCCAGCTCCAGGGCGGTGGTGGCGGCGAGCCCCAGCAGCTCACCGGAGTGCAGGGCTCTCTCCAGGGCGCGGCGCTCCTCGGGGAGATAGCCGCCGCGATAGGCGGCGATCCGGTCCGGCAGCGAGCGGTCCACCTCGGCGAGCCGCTCCTGGGCGATGAGCGCGATGAGCTCCGCGCCCCGCCGGGAGCGCACGAAGGTGACCGTACGGACGCCCTGGACGGCCAGGTCGGTGAGCAGGTCCGCGGACTCGGCCGTGGCCGTGCGGCGCACCGGTGCGCCCTGTTCGCCGTGGAGCTCGGTCAGTGGCGGCTCCCAGAGGGCGAAGACGACCTCGCCGCGCGGCGAGCCGTCCTCGGTGATCTCCACGACGGGAACGCCGGTCAGCCGGCTGGCAGCGACCGCCGGATCGGAGGCGGTGGCCGACGCGAGCAGGAACACGGGAGAGGAGCCGTAGCGGGCGCAGACGCGTCGCAGCCTGCGCAGCACCTGGGCCACATGGGAGCCGAAGACACCCCGGTAGGTGTGGCATTCGTCGATCACCACATAGCGCAGCGCGCGCAGGAAGGAGGACCATCTGGGGTGGCCGGGCAGGATGCCGCGGTGGAGCATGTCGGGGTTGGTGAGCACGTAGTTCGCGTACTGACGCACCCATTCGCGCTCCTCCACGGGCGTGTCGCCGTCGTAGACCGCCGCCCGGACGCCGGTGCCCAGCGGGGCGGTGAAGCTGGCCACCGCGCGGCGCTGGTCGGCGGCCAGCGCCTTGGTGGGGGAGAGGTAAAGGGCGGTCGTCCCCCGGCCGCTGGGCTCCTCCGAGCCATCCAGCAGGGTGCTGAGGACGGGGGCCAGATAGGCGAGGGACTTGCCGGAGGCGGTTCCGGTGGCCACGACCACGGATTCCCCGCGCAGCGCGTGTTCGGCCGTACGCGCCTGGTGGGCCCACGGGCGCTCGATGCCGGCCGCGCGAATGGCGTTGATCACCTCCGGCCGGATCGCCGAGGGCCAGTCGGCATGGGTTCCCGGGCGCGGGGGCAAGTGCTCCGTATGAGTGATGCGCGCGCCCCGGCCCGCCCCGGTGCTCAGCCGACCGAGGACGGCCCGGGGTGAGGGGTGTATGCCCGCCTGCCGCGGGATTTGGTCGTGGGCCATCGACACCGAGTGTGTCACTGGTCTGACGGACAATGGTCTCAAGGCGTCGTGCACGCCTGCTGGTAAGTGATTGAATGCCATCGCGGCTGCCGATCCATGGGGGGCGACCGCTCGATGCAAGGTGCTGGAGGATCCGTGGACCTGTCCCTGTCGACTCGGACCGTCGATGACCGCACGGTCGTCGAGGTCGGTGGCGAGATTGATGTATACACCGCGCCCAAGCTGCGCGAGCAGCTGGTCGAGCTTGTCAACGACGGCAACTACCACCTGGTCGTCGACATGGAGGGCGTCGACTTTCTCGACTCCACCGGACTCGGCGTGCTCGTCGGCGGGCTCAAGCGAGTGCGGGCCCACGAGGGCTCGCTGCGCCTGGTTTGCAACCAGGAGCGCATTCTGAAGATCTTCCGCATCACCGGCCTGACCAAGGTGTTCCCGATTCACACCTCGGTCGAGGACGCTGTCGCGGCGACCGACTGACAAGATCGCCGAAGGAAGACACAGAAGGGGGTTCCGGGCGGCGTACGCCCGGCCCTCCCGATAAGCACGCCCATACGCCCGAGGGGGATGGCATGGCCACCGTCGAACTCCGCTTCAGCGCGCTGCCTGAGCACGTCAGGACCGCTCGTCTTGTCGCGGCCGCCGTGGCGCGTCGGGCGGGGGTGGATGAGGCCGTGCTCGACGAGGTGCGGCTCGCGGTCGGCGAGGCTTGCACGCGTGCGGTCGGGCTCCACCTGAGCAATGGGGTGGAGGCACCGGTGCGGGTGACGCTGACCGAGGAGGAGAAGAAGTTCTCCATCGAGGTCGGTGACGAATCCCCGACCTCGGCGGCCCTGGCGTCAGGCTCCCATCCGGAGATGGACGACGAGGCCGAGGGCGAGGACGAGATGGGTCTCGCCGTCATCAGCGGGCTCGTCGACGATGTCGAGGTGACGAGCAGCGAGTCCGGTGGAGTGATCCGGATGAGCTGGCCGACGTCACCCCAGCCTCTGGTGTCCTAAGCCCCCACCGCGCCGGGTCCTGCCCCACTGGGGCTGCTGGGCCCTGCCCCGCCGTGCCGAGTCCTAGCTCGCAGTGGGCTGTGTCCTGCTCCCGTTGGTGGGGTGCTGCCCGCACTGGGCTGACTCCTGCCTCCCGTTGGCTTGGGTGCTGCCCCATGTGGCTGCGCCCTGCTTCCGTTGGCTTGGGTGCTGCCCCATGTGGCTGCGCCCTGCTCTCGTCGGTTCGGGCACTGCTCACGCCGGGCTGAGTCCTGTTCGCACACGGCAGGCCCTCTCCCGGGGCCGGGAGCGGGCCTTGCTCGTCCTGATCGCCGAAGCTGGGTCCCTCGTGAGGGTCATCTGTCCGTCATCCCTCACCCGACTCGCAGGACCCGCTGGAACCCGCCACACCGGCCGTTTCATGATCGCTGGTCCGGCTGTCGGCATGCCCGCGCCCGGTCGGCCGCATGGTCCCGGCGCACCTCTCGGCGCGCGCTATTTCGATCTCTGGCCTAGGCTCTGAACAGCGATTTTCTCGGTGATGCGCGACTGCCGCTAGATCATCTATATAGATCATTCGTAGAGATCATTTTACATCCGTCAGTGAATTGTCGACCTTCCTTCTTCCGAAGGAATTCATACCGCCAAACCAATTGATCTTCGCTGGTGCGGGCGAATTCCCATTCCGGCGCCCTGTTTTGATCGTGTGACGCTCCCTACAATCCGTCCACATCTCGAGCTCAGGACGCCTGAGCGCGGCGGCTCTTCTGCGGTCGCAGAACTGCTGCGCGCCCATGTGCCAAACGTCAAGGAGGACGAATGGCGGGGCCTCTCACCCCTCATCAGCTGGATCTCACCCCAACCCTGGCCGCCGCAGAGCTGACCCACGACAACCGTGTGATCGTGCTGGTGATCGCCGCCGTCGCGATCGCGGCGCTCGCGGTCGCGGTGGTGCTGGTACGACAAGTCCTCGCGGCGGGCGAGGGCACGGACAGTATGAAGAAGATCGCCGAGGCCGTTCAGGAAGGCGCCAATGCCTATCTGGCCCGGCAGTTGCGCACTCTCGGCGGATTCGCCGTGGTGGTGTTCTTCCTGCTCATGCTGTTGCCGGCGGACGACTGGCCGCAGCGCATCGGGCGTTCGGTGTTCTTTCTGATCGGTGCGGCATTCTCGGCGGCCACCGGCTATATCGGGATGTGGCTCGCGGTGCGCAGCAATGTGCGCGTCGCCGCCGCCGCCCGTGAGGCCACCCCCGAGCCCCCCACCACACCCGTCAATGGCGATTCGGCCGCTTCCGCACCCGGTAAGCCGAGCGTGGATCTCACGGCCGTCTCGCACAAGGCGATGAAGATCGCTTTCCGTACCGGCGGTGTGGTGGGCATGTTCACCGTGGGCCTCGGACTGCTGGGCGCCTCCTGCGTGGTGCTGGTCTACGCGGCCGACGCGCCCAAGGTGCTGGAAGGCTTCGGGCTCGGCGCCGCGCTGATCGCGATGTTCATGAGGGTCGGCGGTGGCATCTTCACCAAGGCCGCCGACGTCGGCGCCGACCTTGTCGGCAAGGTCGAGAAGGGCATCCCCGAGGACGACCCGCGCAACGCCGCCACCATCGCGGACAACGTTGGCGACAACGTCGGCGACTGCGCCGGTATGGCCGCCGACCTCTTCGAGTCGTACGCCGTCACCCTGGTCGCCGCGCTGATCCTCGGCAAGGCGGCCTTCGGCGACGCCGGGCTGGCCTTCCCGCTGCTCGTTCCGGCCATCGGCGTGGTCACCGCCATGATCGGGATCTTCGCCGTGGCCCCGCGCCGCGCCGACCGCAGCGGAATGAGCGCCATCAACCGCGGCTTCTTCATTTCGGCCGTGATCTCGATGGCTCTGGTGGCGGTCGCGGTCTTCACCTACCTGCCGTCCAGCTACGCGGATCTCGACGGCGTCACCAGCCGCGAGATCCTCGGCCACAGCGGTGATCCGCGGGTCCTCGCGCTCGTCGCCGTCGCCATCGGCATCGTGCTGGCCGCGCTCATCCAGCAGCTCACGGGCTACTTCACCGAGACCACCCGGCGTCCCGTGCGGGACGTCGGCAAGACCTCGCTGACCGGCCCGGCCACGGTGGTGCTCTCCGGTATCTCGCTCGGTCTGGAGTCGGCCGTCTACTCGGCGGTGCTGATCGGGCTGAGCGTCTACGGCGCCTTCCTGCTCGGCGGCACCTCGATCATGCTGGCGCTGTTCGCCGTCGCGCTCGCCGGCACCGGCCTGCTCACCACGGTCGGTGTGATCGTCGCCATGGACACCTTCGGTCCGGTCTCCGACAACGCCCAGGGCATCGCCGAGATGTCCGGCGATGTCGAGGGCGCGGGCGCGCAGGTGCTCACCGACCTCGACGCGGTCGGCAACACCACCAAGGCGATCACCAAGGGCATCGCCATCGCGACGGCGGTGCTCGCCGCGGCCGCGCTCTTCGGCTCGTACCGCGACGCCATCGCGGAGGCCGTGAACGATGTGCACGCCTCCGTGGCCGGGGAGATGAATCTGAGCCTGGACATCTCGCAGCCCAACAACCTCGTGGGCCTCGTCCTCGGCGCCGCCGTCGTCTTCCTCTTCTCCGGGCTGGCGATCAACGCGGTGTCGCGGTCGGCCGGAGCGGTGGTCTTCGAGGTACGGCGGCAGTTCCGCGAGAAGCCCGGGATCATGAACTACAGCGAGCAGCCCGAGTACGGCCGGGTCGTCGACATCTGCACCAAGGACGCGCTGCGCGAGCTGGCCACACCGGGTCTGCTCGCCGTCCTGGCGCCGATCGCCGTCGGCTTCACCTTCGGGGTCGGCGCGCTCGGCTCGTTCCTGGCGGGCGCGATCGGCACCGGCACGCTGATGGCCGTCTTCCTCGCCAACTCCGGCGGCGCGTGGGACAACGCCAAGAAGCTGGTCGAGGACGGTCATCACGGCGGTAAGGGGAGCGAGGCGCATGCCGCGACGGTGATCGGCGACACGGTCGGCGATCCCTTCAAGGACACCGCGGGCCCCGCGATCAACCCGCTGCTGAAGGTGATGAACCTGGTGGCGCTGCTGATCGCGCCCGCGGTGGTGAAGTTCTCCTACGGGGACAACGCCAGCCCTGGGCTGCGTGCGGTCGTCGCCGGGCTCGCCGTCGTGATCATCGTCACCGCGGTCTACATCTCCAAGCGGCGCGGAATCGTCGTAGGTGACGAAGACAACTCCGAGCGCGTGGCGAAGTCGGCCGACGCGGCGGTGGTGTCCTAGCCCCGGAAGGGGCCAGGGGGCCGGGAAAGCCCCTGCGACATGCGGGCGGGCGATGTGCGGCAGCACATCGCCCGCCCGTGTCCCTGTCCGGGGTGTCCCGTCCGCTCGATGAGGCCATGTCCACAACGAGCGTGGTGCAAATGACTGCAAAAGGATCCATACGGGGCGCTCGCCGGGTGGGCTTCGCCGGATGGACGTGTATGTTCCGGGGCCGAGAGCCATGGAAGGGACCAATCCGGTGAACAAGAAGCTTGTGGCTGCACTGTCCGGCGGTGCGGCACTCGTACTGGCGCTGACCGGCTGCGGGGGCGGCGATGAGGACAAGAAGGTCAACGACTGGGCCAAGTCGGTCTGTGACGAGGTGCAGCCTCAGCTGAAGAAGATCCAGGGCGCAAACACCGCGATCCAGGGTGCGGCCGACGAGCAGGACTCCAAGAAGCTGCAGCAGACCGACTCCAAGGCGTTCCAGGAGATCTCCGAGTCCTACGGGGCACTCGCCAAGGCCGTGAACAAGGCGGGCCCCCCGCCCGTCGACAGCGGCGACAAGACCCAGCAGCAGGCGGTCAAGGAGCTCAACGCCACCTCGGGGGCGTACACGAAGCTGAAGACGTCCGTCGACAAGCTGGACACCTCGGACAAGTCCAAGTTCGCCCAGGGGCTCAAGGGCGTCGCCGACGAGCTCGACAAGCTCAGCAAGTCGGGAGACCAGGCCCTGCAGAAGCTGCAGGAAGGAAAGGTCGGCTCGGCGATGGCCAAGCAGTCCGGCTGCCAGAAGCCGAAGACGACCGGCGGCGCCACGACGCAGTCCTGACGGGCTGCCCAGGGCTGTCCAGGACGGCCCCGGTTCTCCCCCCAGGGGTCAACGGCGTCGCCTCGCGCCCCCTTTTGTCGGCTCGTCAGCCTGGCCGACGCGGGCGATGTCGTTCCGATGCCGACCGGCGTCGCCCGCTGTCGGTCATTGCCCCGACAATGGGGGCGTGAGTACGCACCAGCCTCCGTTCCGCCTTCCCGTCGCCGACCCTGAGCGCACCGCCCGCCTTCGTGAGGCGCTGTCGGCCGCCTCATTCACCGCCGATGGTCTGCTGGATCTGCTCGGCCCGTCCGCCTACGCGGCCCTGGCGCGCGGCGAGACCGTCCCGGCGCTGCGCGCCACCCGGGGCGAGAGCAGCCCGCTGGAGACCCTGGTGCGGCTCTTTCTGCTGCAGCGGCCCGTGGCGTACGGGCGGGCGGCCGCGGCCCTGCCGGCCGAGGGCTGCCTCGCCGACGGCTGGCTGGTGCGCGAGGGCGACGAGGTGCGCGCGAGCGTGGATGTGCGGCCTTACGGCGGCCCCGAGGGCCAGGACTGGTGGATCGTCTCCGACCTGGGCTGCGCGGTCGGCGGCGCCGGAGGGATCGGCGGCCCGGGCGGCGCGCGCGGCCGTGAGGACCGCTCCCGGCTCGTCCTCGGGGTCGGCGGCGCGTCCACCACGCTCGCCGGTCTCACCGTGCCCGCGCCCGTGGGCCGGGTCCTGGACCTCGGCACCGGCTCCGGTATCCAGGCGCTGCACGCGGGCCGCCACGCCACCCGCGTCACTGCCACGGACCGCAATCCGCGCGCCCTGGCGATCGCCCGGCTGACCCTCGCCCTGTCCGGGGCGCCGGAGCCGGATCTGCGGGAGGGATCGCTGTTCGAGCCGGTCCGGGACGAGACGTACGACCTGATCGTCTCCAACCCGCCCTTTGTGATCTCCCCCCGCTCCCCGGAGGGCAGCGAGCTGGTCTACCGGGAGGGCGGGATGTCCGGGGACGACCTGTGCCGCACCCTCGTCCAGGAGTCCGCCGGGCACCTCGCCGACGGCGGCTGGTGTCAGCTGCTGGCGAACTGGCAGCACATCGAGGGGGAGGACTGGCGCGAGCGGGTGGCCTCCTGGGTCCCGTCCGGCTGTGACGCGTGGATCGTGCAGCGCGAGGTGCAGGACGTCAGCCAGTACACCGAGCTGTGGCTGCGCGACGCCGGTGAGCATCTGGCCGGCCCCGAGGCGTACGCGGCGCGCTACGACGCGTGGCTGGACGAGTTCGAGGCGCGGAAGACCAAGGCCGTCGGCTTCGGCTGGATCACCCTGCGCAAGTCCGGCGCCGACCGGCCCTCGGTGACCGTGGAGGAGTGGCCCCATCCGGTCGAGCAGCCGCTGGGGGGCGAGGCCATGGCCCACTTCGACCGGCAGGACTTCCTGCGCACGCATGACGACGCGGCGCTGCTGACCACCCGCTTCCGGCTGGCGGACGAGGTCGTCCAGGAGCAGGTGGGCCCGCCCGGGGCCGAGGACCCCGAGCATGTGGTGCTCAGGCAGTACCGGGGGATGCGGCGGGCGACGACGGTGGACACGGTCGGGGCGGGCTTCGCGGGTGTGTGCGACGGCACACTGAGCGCGGGCCGGATCCTGGACGCCATCGCCCAGCTGCTCGGGGAGGACCAAGTGGTGCTGCGCGACCGCACCCCGCAGTCCATCCGGCTCCTGATCGAGCAGGGTTTTCTGCGGCCGGTCGATGACGACGGCATAGAGGCGCGATAGAGCGTGCCGGGCGGGTGCTGGGGGCGTACGCCGGTGGTACAGCACCCTCCCCCGCGCCCCCGTATGGCAGAAAGCTGCCGCCGGAGCGCAGAAGAGGCCACCCGGACAGGCGCGGACGGGCGCAGACAGGCGCGGACGGGCGGTTCGCGGCGGATACGCGGGCGTCGGGCCGGGATGGGCGCCGACGGCGTACGGACGGGCCGCACGAGGCGACCCGCGCTGTTCACCCGGGGTTCGCGCTCACGCCTCCCGTGCGTGTCACGCTCCCGTCATGGAGAGCGGACCTGCGATCTTCGCCGGAACGGCATTCGTGTTGTTCGGCGCCGCGCTGCTGCTGTGGACGGCGGCGCGCCTGAGGCTGCGCGCACCGGTGGCACATGGTGTGAGTCCTGTCGCTTCCGCGGCGCTCTCCCTTTTCTTCGGCGTCGCCGCCCTTGGCGGCGGAATCTGGTGTCTCGGTTACGCCTGACAGGGCCTTCCGCGCTGCCTCGTACCGGTCCGGGCGGCAGACAGGTCGGTTGTCGGGTTACCGTTCGAGTGGCGTTGCGGGCTTTTTCCGTTTGACACGGGGGCGGGATGTACCGTCACACTCCGCAGCGTCACCGTAGAGGGAGGCCGTGTGAGCGTTACCCACGCGGCACTGCCCGTTCACCGAGCGTCGACCGGAGAGAAGAGCCAAGTTGTCCCCGACCACCAGCGAGACCGCACAGGGCGGCCGCCGACTCGTCATCGTCGAGTCGCCTGCCAAGGCGAAGACGATTAAGGGCTACCTCGGCCCGGGCTACGTGGTCGAGGCCAGCGTCGGGCACATCCGGGACCTGCCGAACGGTGCGGCCGAGGTCCCCGACAAGTACACCGGCGAGGTCCGGCGGCTCGGCGTGGACGTCGAGCACGACTTCCAGCCCGTCTACGTGGTCAACTCCGACAAGAAGAGCCAGGTCAAGAAGCTCAAGGAGCTGCTCGCCGACTCCGACGAGCTCTTCCTGGCCACCGATGAGGACCGAGAGGGCGAGGCCATCGCCTGGCACCTCCAGGAGGTCCTCAAGCCCAAGGTCCCGGTGCGCCGGATGGTCTTCCACGAGATCACCAAGGACGCCATCCGGGCCGCCGTGGCCAACCCGCGCGAGCTGAACCAGCGCCTGGTCGATGCCCAGGAGACCCGCCGCATCCTCGACCGCCTCTACGGCTACGAGGTCTCGCCGGTCCTGTGGAAGAAGGTCATGCGCGGCCTGTCCGCGGGCCGGGTCCAGTCCGTCGCCACCCGTCTCGTCGTCGAGCGCGAGCGCGAGCGCATCGCCTTCCGCTCCGCCGAGTACTGGGACCTCACCGGCACCTTCGCCACCGGCCGGGCCGGTGACGTCAGCGACCCCGGCACCTTCGGTGCCCGCCTTACGGCCGTCGACGGCCTCCGGGTCGCCCAGGGGCGCGATTTCACCTCGCTCGGGCAGCTCAAGGACGGCGTCAACGTCCTGCAGCTGGACGAGGCCGGCGCCCGCTCCCTGGCAACGGCTCTCGCCGACACCGCCTTCACGGTGCGCTCGGTCGAGTCCAAGCCGTACCGCCGCTCGCCGTACGCGCCGTTCCGTACGACGACCCTGCAGCAGGAGGCCAGCCGCAAGCTGGGCTTCGGGGCCAAGGCCACCATGCAGGTCGCGCAGAAGCTGTATGAGAACGGCTACATCACCTATATGCGTACGGACTCCACCGTCCTGTCGGACACGGCGGTCACGGCGGCCCGGGCGCAGGTCACGCAGCTGTACGGCGCCGACTATCTGCCCGACAAGCCGCGCACCTACGCGGGCAAGGTCAAGAACGCCCAGGAGGCGCACGAGGCCATCCGCCCCTCGGGAGACCGCTTCCGCACCCCGGCGGAGACCGGCCTTACCGGCGACCAGTTCCGGCTCTACGAGCTGATCTGGAAGCGGACCGTCGCCTCCCAGATGAAGGACGCGATCGGCAACTCGGTCACCGTCAAGATCGCCGGGCAGGCGAGCGACGGCCGGGACGCCGAGTTCTCCGCCTCCGGTAAGACGATCACCTTCCACGGCTTCATGAAGGCCTACGTGGAGGGCGCCGACGACCCGAACGCCGAGCTCGACGACCGCGAGCGCCGGCTGCCGCAGGTCACCGAGGGCGACCGGCTCACCGCTCAGGAGATCACCGCCGACGGCCACGCGACCAAGCCCCCGGCCCGCTACACCGAGGCGTCGCTGGTCAAGGAGCTCGAAGAGCGCGAGATCGGCCGCCCCTCGACCTACGCCACGATCCTGGGCACCATCCTCGACCGCGGCTATGTCTTCAAGAAGGGCACCGCGCTCGTGCCCTCCTTCCTGAGCTTCGCCGTGGTCAACCTGCTGGAGAAGCACTTCGGCCGGCTGGTCGACTACGACTTCACCGCCAAGATGGAGGACGATCTCGACCGCATCGCGCGCGGCGAGGCCGAGGCCGTGCCGTGGCTGAAGCGCTTCTACTTCGGCGAGGGCGCGCAGGCCGGCGCCGCCGAGGCCGGGAACGGCGACGGCGACCACCTCGGCGGCCTCAAGGAGCTGGTCACCGACCTGGGCGCGATCGACGCCCGGGAGATCTCGTCCTTCCCCGTGGGCGACGGCATCGTGCTGCGCGTCGGCCGCTACGGGCCGTACGTCGAGCGCCCGACGGAGATCGAGGGCGGCACCGGCCGGCGCGCCGACGTCCCCGACGACATGCCGCCGGACGAGCTGACCGTGGCGTACGCGGAGGAGCTGTTCGCCAAGCCGAGCGGTGAGTTCGAGCTGGGCCCCGACCCCGAGACCGGTCGCCAGATCGTGGCCAAGGACGGCCGCTACGGCCCGTATGTCACCGAGGTGCTCCCCGAGGACACTCCCAAGACCGGTAAGAACGCCGTCAAGCCGCGCACCGCGTCCCTCCTCAAGTCGATGTCCCTGGACACGGTGACCCTGGAGGACGCGCTCAAGCTGATGTCGCTGCCGCGTGTGGTCGGCGCCGACCCCGAGGGTGTGGAGATCACCGCGCAGAACGGCCGCTACGGCCCGTACCTGAAGAAGGGCACGGACTCGCGGTCGCTGGAGAGCGAGGAGCAGCTCTTCACCATCACGCTCGAGCAGGCGCTGGCGATCTACGCCCAGCCCAAGCAGCGTGGCCGGGCCGCGGCCAAGCCGCCGCTGAAGGAGCTGGGCACCGACCCGGTCAGCGAGCGGCCCGTGGTGGTGAAGGACGGCCGCTTCGGCCCGTACGTCACGGACGGCGAGACCAACGCGACGCTGCGCCGCGACGACGACGTGGAGACCATCACGCCCGAGCGCGGCTTCGAGCTGCTCGCCGAGAAGCGCGCCAAGGGCCCGGCCAAGAAGACCGCCAAGAAGACGGCGGCGAAGAAGACCGCGGTCAAGAAGACGACGGCGACCAAGACGGCCGCCAAGAAGACCGCGGCGAAGAAGACGACTGCCAAGAAGACGACCGCGAAGACCGCCGCCAAGAAGACGGCAGCGGCCAAGAAGTCGTCGGCCAACGCCGAGTAGGAAAGCGGAGCAAGGCGGAGCAATCCCCGCGCCATCCACGGCTCACCGCCCGTTTGTTCGGCCGGGGGGCCGTGGATTCATGTGATCCGGATAGGCTGGCGGGATGACGCGAGAGCAGCCAACGGACGTGACCGCCACTTCCGGTGCCCTTGCCGCGGACTCCCGCGAGCGGGCCGTACGAGCCCTGCTGCGCTATCAGCCGCTGCGACGGCTCTGGAGCGCCCAACTCGTCGGCGGCGCGGGGGACGCGCTCGCCGTGCTGGTGCTGGTGCTGCTGACGCTGCAGGCGTCCGTGGCCGCCGACTCCTTCGGTGGCGGGTATCGCGGCGCGGCCTTCGCGGTCGCGGTGGTGCTGGGCATACGGCTCCTGGCGACCGTGCTGTTCGGCGCGGTGCTCCTCGGGCCGCTCGCCGCGCTCATCGGCCCCTCCGGTCCGCTGGACCGCCGCTGGACCATGGTCGGCGCGGACGGTCTGCGGCTGGTGCTGCTCCTCATCGCGCCGCTGTGGATCGACTGGGCCCCGGCCGACGCCGTCGCCTGGCTGCTCATCACCACCTTCGTCGTCGGCGTCGCCGAGCGCTTCTGGACCGTCGCCAAGGACGGCGCGGCGCCCTCGCTGCTCCCGGCACCGCCCGCCGAGGGCGCGGCCGTGCGCCCGCTGCCCGACCACCTGGACGCGCTGCGCCGGCTCTCGCTCCGTACGAACTTCCTGACGCTGCCCATCGCCGCCGCCGGGCTGCTCGTCGTCACCCTCATCGGCAGGCTGCTGGGTACCGGCGTGGAGTGGTTCCACACCCACCAGGCCGCCCTCGGCTCGTACGTCGGCGCCGGGCTCTTCGCCGCGTCGATCTCGATCCTCACCTTCCTCGAACTGCCCGGCGGGCAGACCAGCCGCACCCGCTCCCCCCTGGAGGGGCTGCGCCGGCCCCGCGCCGCCTCCGGTACCGGCGCCGACAAGGGCCGGACCGGTGCCGTTCCGCTGCTGGTGCTCGCCTGCGCCGGGGTGGCGAGCGCGATCGCCGCGGCCGTGGGCGTCGCCCCGCTGCAGGCCATGGACCTCGGCGGCGGGCCGGTCGCCTTCGCGCTGCTCGCCCTCGTGCTGGCCGGCGGTCCGGCCCTGGGCATCCGCTGGGCCCCGAAGGTTCTCCCCGGTTTGTCGCGGCGC
Organism: Streptomyces sp. 11-1-2; assembly: GCF_003595545.1. NCBI lineage: Bacteria > Bacillati > Actinomycetota > Actinomycetes > Kitasatosporales > Streptomycetaceae > Streptomyces > Streptomyces sp. 11-1-2. The sequence continues at coordinate 5,507,844 of NZ_CP022545.1, read as the reverse complement.
AGGCTGCTGGCGCTGTCGGTCGCGCTGACCGGGCTCGCGCTGCTCACGGTGGGCCTGGTGCACGACACGACCACCGTCGTGCTGATCGCCCTGGTCGCGGGTGTGCTGGCCGGTATCGCCGCCCACACCGGCCATGCCCTCCTGGACCAGGAGTCCGAGGAGGCCCGCCGGCCCCGGATGACCGCGCATCTGCAGGCCGTCGTCCGTGTCAGCGTCGGGTTCGGCGCGGTCGTCGCGCCGCTGCTCGCCGCCGTCATCGGACCGCACCGGCTCGGCAGCGGTGATTTCGTCTTCGCCCACGGCGGCGCGGCGTTCACCCTGATGCTGGTGGGCGCGCTGCTGCTGCCCGTCGCCGCGCTGGTCCTCGGCCGGACCGACGACCGGCAGGGAGTGCCGCTGCGGCGCGATCTGCGCGAGGCGCTGCTCGGCGGCGGGGGCGCGGACGAGGGCCCGACCGCCACCGGTTTCTTCATCGCCATCGAGGGCGGCGACGGCTCGGGCAAGTCCACGCAGGTGGAGGCGCTGGCCGAGTGGATAAGGGCCAAGGGCCACGAGGTCGTGGTGACCCGTGAGCCGGGCGCGACCGCGATCGGCAAGCGGCTCCGCTCGATCCTGCTCGACGTCTCGTCCGCCGGGATCTCGCACCGCGCCGAGGCGCTGCTGTACGCGGCGGACCGCGCCGAGCACGTCGACACCGTGGTCCGCCCGGCGCTGGAGCGCGGCGCGGTCGTCATCTCCGACCGCTACATCGACTCGTCCGTGGCCTACCAGGGCGCGGGGCGCGACCTCGCCGCGACCGAGATCGCCCGTATCTCGCGCTGGGCGACGAACGGCCTGGTGCCGCATCTGACGGTGCTGCTGGACGTCTCGCCGGAGACCGCGCGCGAGCGCTTCACCGAGGCCCCGGACCGGCTCGAGTCCGAGCCCGCCGAGTTCCACCAGCGCGTACGGTCCGGATTCCTGGCCCTCGCCGCCGCCGACCCGGCCCGCTACCTCGTCGTCGACGCCGGGCAGCTTCCGGAGGCGGTCACCTCCGTGGTGCGCCACCGCCTGGACCAGATGCTGCCGCTGTCCGAGGCGGAGGTGAAGGCCCAGGAGGAGGCCCGTAAGGCCGCCGAGGAGGAGGCCCGCCGCCGGGCCGAGGAAGAGGCCGCCCGTAAGGCCGAGGAGGAGCGGCTGGAGCGCGAGCGCCAGGAGGCGCTCGCCAAGGCGCGCGCCGAGGAGGAGGAGCGCAAGCGCCGCGAGCTGGAGGAGGCCCGCCAGCGCGAGGCCGAGCGGCAGGCCGAGGCGGCCCGTCAGCGGGCCGAGGACGCGCGCCGCAGGGCCGAGGAGGACCGCAAGCGCATCGAGGCCGAGGACCGCGCCCGCGCCGCCGACGAGGAGCGGCGCCGCCTGGAGGCGGAGGCGGAGGCCCTGCGGCGGGCCGAGGCCGACGCGCGCCGCCAGGAGGAGCAGCGCAAGGCCGAGGAGGCGCTGCTGCGGGCGGAGCAGGCGCGGCTGGCAGCGGACGCGGCGGATGCGGCGGCCTCCTCCGGGGCCGAGGCGCCGACCGTGGAGACCGAGACCCCGGCCCCGCCGCCGCACGACGCGGAGGGCTCGCGGGGCGCGGGCGGTTCCCAGGACACCGGCGGAGCCCGGGACGCGGCGGGCCGCGCCTCCGACGACCCGGACTCGACGAAGACGGTCCAGACGCCGCGGTTCGACCCGTGGGCGGAGTACGTCGGCGACGGCGGCTCCGGCCGTCCCGCCGCCGGGCCGGACGCGGACGAGACCACGGTGCTGCCGCCCGTGCCTCCCCAGAACGGCCCGGACGCCGGCGACACCGCTGTGCTGCCGCCCGTACGGCCCCAGGACGGCCCGGAGCGCCGGGGCGGCCCTGACGCCGAGGAGACGGCCGTCCTGCCCCAGCCGCCCGCCGAGCCGCCCATGAGCGCGGCCGAGGAGACGGCCGTGCTGCCGCCCGTACGGGACGAGCGATCCGCCGACCCGGCGGACCGGGTCCCGCCGTGGCTGTTCCGGCCGGACGAGGGCCAGGAGCAGGCGCAGAGCCAGGGCGAGGGGAACGAGCGCACGCGCGAGATGCCCCTGTACGGCCACGGTCCCGGTCAGGGCCAGGGGCATGATCAGGGCCAGGCGCAGGGCGGTGCGGAGTCGCCGCGTCCGCGCCGCCGCCGTCCCGAGTGGGCGGAGGAGACCCCGCTGGACGACCTCCCGTCGCTGGCCGACGAGCTGCTCGGCCCGCGCGACGACGAGGACGGCCGGCGCCGCTGACGGCAGGCGCCGACGAGGCCCGCTGGCGGGTAGCCGCAGACGGCGGGGCACCGACGGTAGGGCGCTGACGGAGAGCCGCTGACGGCGGGGCACCGACGGAGGCCCGTTGGCGGGGCCCCCGCTGACGATCCCGCCGGGCGCCGTCGTCGACGGTCGTGCTCGGCTGTCGGTGGGGTGGCCCACAATGGGTTGCCGTAAGCACGAACGGCGGAGGCAGCCATGGCGGTGTGGGACGACCTGGTCGGGCAGGACCGAGTAGCGGCCCAGCTGACGGCTGCCGCGGGGGATGCGGACGCCCTGGTCACGGCGGCGGGCGAGGCGACCCCGGCCCAGGAGCCCATGGCGTCGTCCAAGATGACCCACGCCTGGCTGTTCACCGGCCCGCCCGGCTCCGGCCGGGCCACCGCGGCCCGCGCCTTCGCCGCCGCGCTGCAGTGCGTCAGCCCGGACCGGGCGCTCGGCGGCGCCCCCGGCTGCGGCTTCTGCGACGGCTGTCACACCGCCCTCGTCGGCACCCACGCCGATGTGGAGGTGGTCCGTACGGACATGCTCACCATCGGCGTCAAGGAGACCCGGGAACTCGTCCGCCGTGCCCAGCTCTCGCCCGCCGGCGGCCGGTGGCAGGTGATCGTCATGGAGGACGCCGACCGCCTTACCGAGGGCGCGGGCAATGTTCTCCTCAAGGCCGTCGAGGAGCCCGCGCCGCGCACCGTATGGCTGCTGTGCACGCCCTCGCTGGAGGATGTGCTGCCCACGATCCGCTCCCGCTGCCGTCTCCTCACCCTCCGCACGCCCCCGGTGGAGGCGGTCGCGGACCTCCTCGTCCGGCGCGACGGCATCGAGCCCGAGCTCGCCGCCTCCGCCGCCCGCGCCACCCAGGGCCATATCGACCGCGCCCGCCGACTGGCCACCGACGAGCGGGCCCGCGCCCGCCGCGCCGCCGTCCTGAAGCTCCCGCTGCGCGTCGACGACGTGGGCGGCTGCCTCAAGGCGGCCCAGGAGCTGATCGACGCGGCGGCCGAGGACGCCAAGCAGGTGGCGGAGGAGGTCGATGTCAAGGAGACCGAGGAGCTGCGCGCCGCCCTGGGCGCCGCCGCCGGTACGGGCGGACGGCTGCCGCGCGGCACGGCCGGGGCCATGAAGGATCTCCAGGACCGCCAGAAGCGCCGTGCCACCCGCACCCAGCGCGACACCCTCGACCTCGCGCTCACCGATCTGATCGCCTTCTACCGCGATGTGCTGGCCCTCCAGCTCGGCTCCCAGGTCGCGCTCGCCAACACCGACGTACGGGACGCGCTGGACCGGATCGCCTCGGGCTCGAAGCCCGAGCGGACGTTGCGCCGGATCGAGGCGATCACGGCGTGCCGTCAGGCGCTGGACAGCAATGTGGCGCCGCTGCTGGCGGTCGAGGCGATGACCATGGCGCTGCGGGCCGGCTGAGTCACCCGTACGGGTTCGCTCCCGGGCGCATGAAGCGTGTTCGGGCGGATACCCTCCGTAAGGGGGCAAACCGGCCGTAGCTCCAGGACGCGATCTCCAGGGCCCGATCTCCAGGGTCCGATCTCCAGGATCCGAGCGATCAGGGTGATCACCCTGGCGACCCTGACCACCCGGATCACCTTGTTCGACGTGATCCGGATGATCCGACCGGTGCGATCCCGCGACTCGACCGCGCGAACCGAGGGATCAGCCCATGCACACCCCGCACAGCAGCCGCCCGCTCCGGACCCTCGGCGCCGCCCTCGCCTCCGCCGCCCTGCTGTCCACCGGCTGCTCCGCCGGCGCCTCCTCGCCGCCCGCCGCGTCGATGTCGAAGAAGGCCGTCCCCGCCGCTCTCAGGCCGTACTACGAGCAGTCGCTGAGCTGGCGCCCATGCGGCGGTGCGGACTTCGAATGCGCCACGCTCAAGGCTCCACTCGACTACGCGAGACCCGGCACCGGCCGGGATCTGAGACTCGCCGTCTCCCGTAAGAAGGCGACCGGCACCGGCCGCCCCCTCGGCTCGCTCCTGGTGAATCCCGGCGGCCCCGGCGGCTCCGCGGTCGGCTATCTGCAGAGCTTCGCGGCCGTGGGCTACCCGACCCGGGTGCGCGCCCGCTACGACATGGTGGCGATGGACCCGCGCGGCGTGGCCGACAGCGAGCCCGTCACCTGTCTGAGCAACAGGCAGATGGACGCCTTCACCCAGACCGACCAGACGCCCGACGGCCGTGGCGAGACCACTCGTCTCGTCGCCGCCTACAAGAAGTTCGCCCATGGCTGCGCGGCCCGCTCCGGTCGGATCCTCCGCCATGTCTCGACGGTCGAGGCGGCCCGCGACATGGATGTGCTGCGCGCCGCGCTGGGCGACCGGAAGCTCCATTACGTCGGCGCCTCCTACGGCACCTTCCTCGGCGCGACCTACGCCGACCTCTACCCCCACCGCGTCGGCCGTCTCGTCCTCGACGGCGCCCTCGATCCGACGCTGTCCTCCCGGCGCATCAACCGCGACCAGACCGCCGGTTTCGAAACCGCCTTCACCGCCTTCGCCAAGGACTGCGTACGCCGCACCGGCTGCCCCCTCGGCACCGGCTCTGTGGCCGCCGCCCGCGACCGGCTCAGCGCCTTCTTCACCCGCCTCGACTCCCACCCGGTCCCCACCGGCGAGTTCCGCGCCCTGGGCGAGCCCCTCGCCACCATGGGCGTGATCTCCGCCATGTACGACGAGACCGCCTGGCCCCAGCTGCGCACCGCCCTCCGCTCCGCGATGCGCGGCCACGGCGCCGGTCTGCTCAGCCTGGCCGACCTCTACTACGAGCGCGACGCCGACGGCTCGTACGCCAACCTCATGTATGCCAACCCCGCCGTCAACTGCCTCGACCTCCCACCCGCCTTCCGCACCCCCGCCGAGGTCAAGAAGTCCCTCCCCGCCTTCCGGAAGGCATCCCCCGTCTTCGGCGGTGCCCTCGCCTGGGCGGCCCTGAACTGCGCCTACTGGCCCGTCCGCCCGACCGGCACCCCCCGCGCCCTGCACGCCAAGGGCGCCGCCCCCATCGTCGTCGTCGGCACCACCCGAGACCCCGCCACCCCCTACCCCTGGGCCCGCGCCCTGGCCGCCCAGCTCTCCTCCGCAACCCTCCTCACCTACGACGGTGACGGCCATACGGCCTACGGCCGCGGCAGCAGCTGCATCGACGGCGCGATCAACACCTACCTCCTCACCGGCCGCCCACCCGCCGCCCACACCCGCTGCCGCTGACCAGCCCCGGCCCCGTCTGGGCCCCACCCGGCCCCGTACGGAGCACCCCTCGAAACTGTGTAGACTTGGCGACGCTGCTGCTGCCAATCTGGCACCGCAGCATGCCGCCTTAGCTCAGTCGGCCAGAGCGACGCACTCGTAATGCGTAGGTCAAGGGTTCGATTCCCTTAGGCGGCTCACTTGAGGCCCGGGTCACATTTTCTGTGACCCGGGCCTTTTTCCGTTTGGCTCAGATGCCGTGACCTGGCTCGCGTCGGGCCTTGTGGGGGCTGTCCCCCGTGCGAGCTACGTGTGGGTGTCCACCGTGTGGTGACGATTCCGGGGGGCCGGATCCGTAGCGTTCGAGATCGCCGCGGTGCTTCGGCCGCGGATGTGGCGGCGCATTGCGTCGACCGCCACTAAAAGTGGCCTTTTCGGCGTCAATTCTCTTACTGGGGAGCAAACATGGTCCGCAATGGTCGGCTGTCCGCAGTGCTCGCGCTGTCGTGTGCCGTGGCAGGTGCGGGGCTTGTCGGCTGTGAGGACTCCACGAAGGCGGATGCGGACGCATCCGCGGGTGGGAGGTCCACTGCCGCTCCGGGGAAGGCGGCTGATGAGGGCTTGCTCACCGGTACCAAGAAGATCGAGGTCGGTGGCCGGTTGGTGAACGTGTCCTGTTCGGGGACTTCGGCGGACGGCAGGCCGGTCATCGTGCTGCTGGCCGGGGGTGGCGACGGGCTGGAGAAGGTGGCCGGGATCCAGAAGACCCTGAGTGGGAAGAACCGGGTCTGTGCCTACGACCGGCTCGGCGAAGGGGCCAGTGACGAGCCGGATGGGCCGCAGACGCTCGACAGCACGGGGAAGGTTCTGACCGCGGTGCTCGATCGTGTCGCCGGTGACGGTCCGGTCGTGCTGGCGGGGCATTCGCTGGGCGGGCTGATCGCCGCCCGGTATGCCCCCGGCCATCAGGACAGGGTCAAGGGGCTGGTCTTGATGGACGCCACCTCACCGACCCAGACCGCCGATCTCAACAAGGGAATTCCCGAATCCGCCACCGGCCCGGCGGTCGCATTGCGTGATCAGACCCTCGCGATCCTGCACGGAGGGGAGCCGGAGATGCTCACGGTGCCGGACGGGAAGGTCCGTTCCGCCGGGGACATCCCGGTGGAGGTGATCCACCACGGGAAGCAATACCTCGCGGCGGTGCCCGAATACGGGCCGGGCCTGGAGCGGGCGTGGTCCAAGGGTCAGCGCAAGTGGCTCGCGGTCTCCAGCCGCAGCAGGCTGAGCACCGCCAAGAACAGCGAGCACTACATCTACGTCGACCAGCCTGACGTTGCCGTCCAGGCGATCGAGCGCGTCACCTCGCAGGCCGCGGACCGCGCGTAGGACGCGCGTTGGAGATCTCCCTGCGTAGCGTTCCCTTCGCCGCGGTGATGTGGCTGTGGAGGGACGAAGGAGTCGATGATGAGACCGGTGCCGGTGATCGCTGTTCGGCGGGTGCCGGAGCTGTGGCGCCGGTTCGATGTCACGGTCCGGGATCTGCCGCTCGGGCTGCTGATCCTCGCCGGGTCGCTCGTACCGGCGTTCCACAACCACGGGACGCAGCTCGGCGGGCTGCCGGGCCGTCCCTTCGACGCACTGGCCGTCGTGGCGGTCGCCCTCCAGTGCCTTCCGCTCGCCGTGCGGCGGCGGTGGCCGGTCGTCTGTCTCGCCCTGGTGTCGGTCGGCTTCGCCGTCGACCAGCTCCGCGGCTACCACTCGTTCGCGGGTACCGCGGTGCCCGTCGCGCTGCTGAGCGTGGCGTCCCATCTGGAACGGCACCGGCGCGCCACCGCGCTCCTCTTCTCCGCGGCGTATGTGCCGCTGGCGGTCGCGCTCTACCGGCTCGGTTCGGGCGCCGAATCGCCGGGTGAGTTCGTGCTGTACTACCTGGCGCTGGCCCTCCCGTGGGGCATGGGGTCGTGGCTGCGCTCCACCCGGGCCGCGGAGGCCGAACGCCGCCGCCTCGTCGCCGAGCACACCCGCACCGCCGAACGTGCCCGCATCGCCCGCGAGCTCCACGACGTCGTGACGCATCACGTGACCGCGATGGTCGTGCAGGCCGAGGCGGCACGCTATCTGACCGCCGCGCCCGACCGGCTCGACCAGGCCCTGACCGCCGTCACCGACACCGGCCGACGGGCCATCACCGACCTGCGGCACCTGCTCGATCTGCTCAACCCGGACTACGGCACCGAGGCCAGGATGCCGGCCGTCAGCAGGCTTCTCACGCTCGTGGAGCAGACCCGCCGGGCCGGGCAGCCGGTGGAGTTCACCGAGGAGGGCACGCCGGCGGAGTCGACCGGCAGCGGCGACCTCGTGGCCTACCGGATCGTGCAGGAGGCCCTGACGAACGCCCTCAAGTACGCTCACGGCAGCCGCACCTCGGTCCAGGTGCACCACGGCGCAAGGGAGATCACCGTGGAGGTCAGCACGGACGGTTCCGGCTCGCGGGCCGGGTCCCCCGCCGGGTCTCCCGGCGGGAGCGGGCGGGGCCTGGCCGGGCTGCGGGAACGGGTCGACGTCCTGGGCGGCGACTTCAGCGCGGGCGCGCGGACGGGCGGCGGCTTCGTCGTACGGGCACGGATACCCGCGAGGAGCCCGTCGTGACCGAGCCGATCCGGGTCCTGGTCTGCGATGACCAGGTGCTGGTCCGCACCGGGCTGGTGACGATCATCGACGCTCAGCCCGACCTCGAAGTGGTGGGTGAGTGCGGGGACGGGCGGACCGCGGTCGAGCTCGCCGGCCGGCTGCGCCCGGAGGTCGTGGTGATGGACGTACGCATGCCGGTGCTCGACGGCATCGAGGCCACCCGCCTGCTGGCCGGTGCCGGGGTGCCGCATCCCGTCAAGGTGCTCGTGGTGACCACGTTCAACCTGGACGAGTACGTCTACGAGGCGTTGCGCGCGGGAGCGAGCGGGTTTCTGCTCAAGGACGCGCCGCCGTCCCAACTGCTCCACGGCATCCGGACCGTGGCCAGCGGGGCGGCACTGCTGGACCCCGAGGTGACGCGACAGCTCGTGGGCACGTACGCCGCCCGCATCCGGCCCGCCGAGGGTCCCCCGCGCGACATCCCGCTGACCCCGCGCGAACTGGAAGTCCTCCGCCTCATCGCGAACGGCCTCTCCAACAGCGAAATCGCCGTGACCCTCGTGATAAGCCAGGAGACCGTCAAGACCTTCGTGTCACGCATCCTCGCCAAGCTCGGACTTCGCGACCGCGTCCAGGCGGTCGTCTACGCCTACCGCCAGGGTCTGGTGACCTGACGCGCCGCGCGTGGCCGGGACGCGCGGAACCCCAGCTCGGACCGGGTCCGAGCTGGGGTTCTTCATGCCGTCAGCCGTGTTGTCAGCTGTTGATGGGGGGCTTGGAGGACCAGGCCGTCAGCGACAGGGTGCCGTTGTCGAGGTCCTCGCCGAAGGCGACGGTGCTGTGGGAGTTGCTGCCCGTAGGGGAGATCTGCAGGTACTTCGCGTGGGCGGTCGAGGCGCCGGTGGTGGTCCACACCAGGTCGGCCCAGGCGCTCTTGCCCGGTCCGAGGGTGATCGGGTGGGAGCCCGGGTCGGTGGCGAAGTAGGTGTTGCCACGGCGGGCGGTGGTCTCGATGGCGGTGTGCCCGGCGCCCTCCAGGGCCAGTCCGGCGTAGCCACTGATCACGCAGGTCTCGTCGCCGGTGTTCTTCACCCGCAGGAACGTGCCCCGGTGGTTCATCCCCGCCTGGGAGGTACCGGCCGAGTCCAGGGTCGCCCGCAGCGTCCCCGGCTGGCATTCGGCGGTCGCCTGCGACTTGTCGGACCCCGAGCCCAGGGCTGTTGCCTGCTTGCCGGTCCGGCCCGCCTGGTTGTGGACCGAGGTGTCCGACTGCGACGACTTCGCGGAGGATGACGCGTGGGAGGAGGAGTCCCCCTTGGCGTCGGACGACGAGTCGTTGCTCCCGCAGGCGGTGAGGGCGACGGCCGAGGCGGCGGCGATCAGCGCGGCCACACCGGCCTTGCGGACTCGGCGGTTGAGAATGTGGTGCGACATGACGACCCCCATGGGCTTTCGGTTTGTGCGGCTCCTGCTCACGCACCATCCATGGTGTCGGCCGCCGCTGGCGTTCTCTTAACGACCGCTGCCGATTCGCTAACGTCCGGCTAACGCCCGCCGTCACCCCTTGGTCGGGGTCCAGTCGGCCGGGGTCCAGTCGGCCACGAGGTCCAGGAGACCGGGGAAGCGGGCGTTGAGGTCGGCTATCCGGACGTGGCTGCGGCGCTCCAGGCCGTATTGGCGCTGGCGGGTGATGCCTGCCTCGCGGAGGGCCTTGAAGTGGTGGGTGAGCGAGGACTTGGGGCGGTCCAGACCGAACCAGCCGCAGGTGTGATCGAACCGCTCCGATTCGAGGAGCAGTTTGCGCACGATGCGGAGGCGGAGGGGGTCGCTCAGGGCGCCCAGGACCGTCTCCAGGCGGATCTCCTCCACGGCCGGTTCCGGGAGCGGGGGCGGGAGGTCGGGGGGTTCGGGGAGCGCCTTGATGGCGGGGCGGGCGCTTTGGGGTGATTGTGCCGTGTGGGCTGTCCGGGTGGTCATCGGTGGGGTCCTCGTCGCGCGGCTCGCTGTACGAGTCCAATCGTACTGCATGCTAAGTTCGACTTTAGTCGTACTGAGGTCGTCGGGAGGAGCTGTCGTGACGGGGAGTCGGCCCGTGGCGGTGCCGGGTGCGCGGGAGGCGCATGAGGAGAGGGAGGAAGGAGCGGCCGCGACCCGGTGGGTGTGGACGGCCGCATGGCCGGTCACCGCCGTGTTCGTCCTCTCGAACGCGGCGACGCCGCTGTATGTGCGGTGGCAGCGCGAAATCGGGTTCTCCAAGGGCACCCTGACGGTGATCTTCGCCTGCTACATCGTCGGGCTGCTCGGTTCGCTGCTGGTCTCGGGCGTGGTGTCGGACCGGGTGGGACGGAAGCCCGTGCTGCTGCCCGCACTCGGGCTCGCGATGGCGGCATGCGCGATCTTCGCGAGCGCGTCGGCCGTGGCGGCGCTGATCGTGGCGCGGCTGTTCAGCGGGATCGCGGTGGGCGCCGTCGTCTCCGCCGGGATGGCGGCGGTGACCGATGTGGCCGGGCCGGGGCGACGGCGGCTGGCGGCGCTGCTGGCCTCGTGCGCGATGGTGTTCGGGGCCGGGCTGGGGCCGTTGCTCGCCGGGGTGCTGGGCAAGGGGGTGTTCGTCCTGGAGGCGGTGCTGCTGGCGGCGGCCGTCCTGGTCGTGGCGCGGATGCCGGTGCGGCGTCCCGTCGCGCCCGCGAAGGGGGCGTGGGTGCGGACAGTCGCGCCCGCGAAGGATGCGTGGGTGCGGATACCCGGGGTGCCGCGGGGGAGCGGTGGGCAACTCCTCATGGGCATCGCCGTCTTCGCGCCCGGCATCACCGCCACCTCCTTCGTGCTGTCCCTCGGGCCGTCGCTGCTCTCGGGGTTGCTGGACACCACCAGCCCGGTGGCCGCGGGGGCCATGGCCTTCGTGATGTTCCTCACCGCGACCGGTGCGCAGTTCGCGGTCCAGCGGCTGGACCGGCGGACGATCCTCATCGCCGGTGCCGTCAGTACGACGATCGGCATGGGCGCGCTCATCGCCGCCGTCCGCGCCTCGTCCGTACCGCTGCTCGTCGCCGCCGCGCTGCTGGCCGGGGCGGGGCAGGGGATGGGGCAGCTCGGTGGGTTGTCGCTGCTCAACTCCACTGTTCCGGCGAGCCGTCTGGCGGAGGCCAACGCGGCGCTCAACGTCGGGGGCTATGTGCCCGCGGGCGTGTTGCCGGTAACGGCGGGTTACCTCAGCGATGCGGCGGGGCTGACGACGGGGGCGACCGTCTTCGGAGCCGTGCTCATGGCGTTGGCCCTCGTCGGGGGGCTGGTGGTCCTCGTCGGCCCGCCATCTTCCCGCAGGAAGTAGGCATGGAGGCATCGAGGGTGGGTAGGCGGGTCCCCAATCAGCCTATGCATGCAGCCGATACAGGGAGTGCGACGGTGAACGACACGGCACCTGCGACAATGTCGACACTGACGGCAGCCGAAGCTGAGCAGGCACATGGCGTTCAGGTACGTGACATTGCACTGGATGGAATGGAGAACGCCGGGCTGTCCGATCTGCCCACGGTGGACGATCCTGCAAAGGTGGCGCCCAAGGACGCGCGGGCGCTGACCAAGACGTTCCTGGACCGGCTGACGGAGCTGGAGGAGGGGACGCACGAGTACCAGTACGTGCGGAACACCCTTATCGAGCTCAACCTGTCGCTGGTCCGGTACGCCGCCCGGCGGTTCCACAACCGCTCGGTGGAGATGGAGGACATCGTCCAGGTCGGCACCATCGGGCTGATCAAGGCGATCGACCGGTTCGACCTGAGCCGCGAGGTCGAGTTCACCACCTTCGCCGTTCCGTACATCGTCGGCGAGATCAAGCGGTTCTTCCGCGACACCAGCTGGGCGGTGCATGTTCCCCGCCGACTGCAGGAGTTGCGGATCGACCTCGCCAAGGCGAACGAGGAGCTGTTCCAGCGGCTGGACCGGTCGCCCACCACGGCCGAGCTCGCGGAGCATCTGCAGCTGAGCGAGGACGAGGTCGTCGACGGACTGGTGGCCAGCAACGGCTATCTCACCACCTCGCTGGACGCGCCCGCCGAGCAGGAGAGCGGGGCCGCGCGGGTGACCACGTACGCGGACCGGTTCGGCGACGTCGACCCGGCCATGGAGACCGTGGAGAATCTGCACGCGCTCAAGCCGCTGGTGGAAGAGCTCGGTGAGCGGGACCGCCGCATCTTGCAGCTACGGTTCGGCGAGGAGCTGACCCAGTCGGAGATCGGCGCCGAGCTCGGCGTCTCCCAGATGCATGTCTCCCGGCTCCTCAGCCGCGCGCTGGGCCGGTTGCGGCGAGGAATGCTCGCCGACTAGGCACGCGATGCCCGTCGCGTACGCGTAGCGGATTCCGCTCACCGCCGCATCGGCCTTCACAGCAGAACGCGGGAACGCAGACCGAAGGGGCCCGGCCGGAGATTTCTCCGGCCGGGCCCCTTCGGTCTGCGCTGTGTCGGGTTTATCCGCACGGTCTTCGGGCTACCAGCGGTACCACCGTCCACGTCGCCCGCCGACCGTCGGCCGGGCGACGAAGCCGATCAGCCAGACGGCGAGCACGATGACCGCGATCCACCACAGAGCCTTCAAGGCGAATCCGGCGCCGAAGAGAAGCAGTGCGAGAAGAAGAACGACAAGCAGGGGAACCATGATTACCAACCTCCTAGACGCCGCGAGTACCCCATCGGGAATCCGGCACACCTGATTAATTCATGCTGTTTCGAACACTCCCGTTACCCCTGGTGGATGGATGGCGTGGCGTCTCACGGTCTGCGGAGGCAGGCTGGAGGGGCAGAGGTCAGAGGGTGATACGTCATGATCCAGCCAGCCGATATCCGTGAGTGGCGTGACCAGGATGTCGTCGATGAGCAGGGCCGCAAGATCGGGGTGCTCGAGGCGATCTACGTGGCCACCGCCACCGATGAACCCGCCATGGCCACCGTCCGCACCGGACTGCCCACCCGCCACCGGCTGGTGTTCGTCCCGGTGGACGACGCGGTGGTCGGGCCGGGCTATGTGAAGGTCTCCTACACACGCTCGCTGGTGAAGAAGGCCCCCTGGGTCGGCATCGACGATGTGCTGCCCGCGGAACAGGAGGGGGCGATCTTCCAGCACTACGGGAAGACGTACCAGTCGGGTCCGGGCGGCGGGCGGCAGCTCGCACGCCGCTGATGGCCGTGGACGCTTGACGATCGAGGAGAGGTGTCGGCCGTGGCGCTCTTCCTGTTCCTGGTGATCGTTGCCATCGTGCTCGGCCTCATCGGCTGGGTGGTGCACGGGCTGGGCTATCTGCTGGTCATCGGTGTGGTGGTGCTGGTGATCGACATCGTCCTCGGGCTGGTGCGGCTGGCGCGGAGGTCCCGGCGGCATCGGGTCCGATGAGGGGACGCGATGCGGCGTGCGTCCCGTTCGGGGCGCACTCGGTCCCGTACGTCCCCGGCACGCTCCGGCCCTCCGGCGACCCGGCGGCGGCCGACCGGCAGGTCCTGGAGCACTACCGGCGGTGGAAGGCATTCTTCCTCCGGTCGGGTGACGAGGTGGGCGGCCGGGGCCGGTGCGCGGTGTTCACCCCCGACGCGGCGCACCCTTTCGTCGCCGAGGCCCAGGGCTACGGACTGGTGATCACCGCGCTGATGGCGGGCGCCGACCACGACGCCCACGCCCTCTTCGACGGCATCCTCCGGCATGTGCTGGCCCACCCCTCCGTCAACCACCCCGAGCTGCACGCCGCCCAGCAGGACGCCGGTGGCCGGGACGTCGGGGGACGGGACTCCGCGACCGACGGCGACCTCGACATCGCGTACGGGCTGCTGCTCGCGGACCGGCAGTGGGGCGGCGGCCACGGCGACTACAAGGCGCTCGCACTGCGGCGGATCGACGCCGTCATGGAGCGCGAGGTGCACCCCGGCACCCGGCTGACCAAGCTCGGCGACTGGTCCTCGGGCCGCTTCGACGAGGTCTCCCGCACGTCGGACTGGATGCCGGACCACTTCCGGGCGTTCCGCGCGGCGACCGGCGATCCGCGGTGGGACGAGGTGCTGGACGCGCATCTGTCGCTGGCCGGTGCGCTGCGCACCCGCCATGCCCCGGCCACCGGGCTGCTCCCCGACTTCGTCGTGGACACCACGTCCGGCGATCCGAGGCCCGCGCCGGGGAAGGTGCTGGAGAGCCCGCATGACGGCGACTACCACTGGAACGCCTGCCGCGTCCCCTGGCGGCTCGGCGCCGACGCGGTGACCAGCGGCGACACACGGACCCGGGCCGCCGCGCGCGGGCTCAGCCGCTGGGCGAGGACGGCGACGGGCGGTGACCCCGGGGGAATCCGGAGCGGATACCGGCTCGACGGCACGGCCTATGGGGATGCCGGCTCGCCCGCCTTCTTCGCGCCCTTCGCGGTTGCCGCGATGACGGAGGGCGAGATGGGTGACGAAGGGGGCGAAGGGGAGGGCGAGGGGGCGCAGAGTTGGCTGGACGCGCTGTGGGCGCGGATGTGCGGCTCCCCGCCCGATCCGGCCCGCGCCTACGCGGCGGGGGTGCAGCTCCAGTCGATGCTGGTGGTCAGCCAGAACTACTGGGTGCCGTAGGGGCGCCCGGCCCGGGCGGCGGAACGGCGCCGGCCCGCCGCACCACCGCCTCGCAGAGCGATTCCAGGGCGGCCCTCGCCGGGCGGTCGGGGAGCGCCGACAGGGCCGCGCGGGCGGCGTCGGCCTGACGGGCGGTCTCCTCGCGGGCCCGGTCCAGGACCGGGTGGGTGCGCAGCCGCGCCACCGCCTCCGCGTACCCCGGCCGATCGGCGGGCCCGGTGAGCAGCTCGTACAGCTCCCGGTCCGCGAGATCCGCATGGTCCGCATGGTCCGCACGGTCCGCACGATCCGCACGGTCCGCACGGTCCGTGCGGTTCGCCGGGCCGGCGGGCTCCTCCGCCTCCACCCGCTCCGCCAGCAGCAGCACAGGCAGAGTGGGGCGGCGGGCGGTCGGGGCCGCCACCTCGTCGGCGAGATGGCTCGCCACGCCCAGCCGTTCGCCGTATCGCTCGAGGGCGTCGACGGCGCTCGGGTCCGCACCCGAGACCAGCGCGCCGAGCCGTCCGGAGACGGAGGTCAGCGAGCCGGTCCGGCTCGCCAGCACCTCCAGATGGTGCTCGACGGGGTCGCGGCCGTCGCGCGGTCCGGCCGTCTCCAGGATCTGGCCGGTGACCTGCCGCCGGAACGCCTCGGCCTGGAGCCGTACGGCCTGTGTCCCCAGGTCGGCGAGGATGTGCGAGGCGCGGGCGAAGAGGAAGTCACCGATGAGCACGGCCACCGTGTTGTCCCAGTTGGCGTCCGGGCGCGGGGCGCCGCGCCGTACGGCCGCCTGGTCCCGTACGCCGTCGTGGTAGTGCGTGGCCAGATGGGTCAGCTCGACGACGACGGCGGTGGGCACCACGCCCGGTGCGCCGGGGTCGCCGAACCGCGCCGCCAGCAGTACCAGCAGTGGCCGGAGCCGCCGCCCGGCCGTGCGGGTCAGCTCCCGCGCGGCCTCGTTGATGAACGGCACATCGCTCTTGGTGGCCTTCAACAGGCCCTCGTCGACCGCCGCTTGGCCGGCCCGGAGGCCGTCCGCCAGCGCGCGGTCCCGCACGGTCGGCTGCATGGACAGAAATGTCTCATATGTCGTCGGTGACCGGTCTCAGGGCGGCGGCTCAGGAATCCGGCGTGGCCGGAACCCTGGCCCGGATGCGGCTTCCCTGTCCGGGACGGCTGTCCACGTTCAGCGTGCCGCCCACCTCACGGGCCCGCTCCCGCATGGAGAGCAGCCCGAGATGGCCGGGGAAGGAGCCCTTGCAGTCGAAGCCCACGCCGTCGTCGGCGACCGTCAAGGTGACGGCGCCCGGTTCGTTGAGCAGATGGAGCCGTACGTTCCGGGCCTGCGAATGCTTGGCGATGTTGTGCAGCGACTCCTGGGCGATCCGGTACAGGGCGTGCTTGGCCTCCGGTGTGGTCTCCGGTTCGGCGTCCAGCTTCGCCTCGGTGGCGATCCCGTACCGGGCCCGGAGCGCCTCGATATGCTGGGTGAGCGCGGTGACCAGGCCCTCGGTCTCCAGCGATTCGGGCCGCAGTCGGCACAGCAGGGTCCGGGTCTCGGCGATCGCGGCGTCCGCGAGCCGCCGTATGTACTCGATGGGCTCGGCGAGTTCGGCCAGCTCGGCGAGGCCCACCACCTCCCCGACGGCCTCGTGGCCGCCCGCCGGATCGACCCATACCGCCCCTTCCAGTGGGCTCGGCGTCTCGACCCGTCCCACCGGCTCCGCGCTGTCGATGTCGCGTTCCAGCATCTCGCGGGCGGTACGGGCACCCAGTGCGATGCCGTAGAGCGCCTGCGAGACCGAGTCGTGCAGCTCGCGCGAGATGCGCTGCCGCTCCTCCCGGACGGACCTCTCCTGGGTGGCCCCCTGCTGCCGGTCGTTCTCCACCGCGCAGGACGCATGCCCCGCGATCACCTCCAGTAGGGTGATATCCGCCTCGCCGGGGTCGCGGCCGGGCGGGAAGTGGCAGCACATCGCGCCGATCGCGGTGGATTCGCGCAGCAGTGGCCAGGCGGCCACCGCGCCCCGCGCCGGGCCCTCACCGTCCGCGCCGGTACGGCCGCCGCCGTGGATGACGGGCGCGGCCCCGGCGATCGCCTCCAGCGCCGGTTTCCGGGACGGCGGGGTGTGGCCGTGGCCGCCGCCGACCAGGCGCAGGTTCGCCGACGGTCCGGGCTCCAGCAGATAGACCGTGCAGCTCGCGGCCCCGGTACGGGCCACCGCGCCCGCGGCCAGGGAGTCCAGGGTCCGCCGTACGCAGGGGCCGGAGGAACGGGTGAACCCCGGGGAACCGGTCGAGCCCCAAGGGGAACCCGAAGGTCCCGACGCTCCCGCGAGCCCCGACGCCCCCGCGAATCCCGAAGGCCCCGAGGACCCGGAAGCGAACCCCGAAGGGTCCGGCAGGCCCGATGACCCCGAAGAGCCCGCGGAACCGCCGGAGCCCGGTCCGGCGGCCGCGGACGCCAGCCGCCGCAGATGTTCCCGGTGCCGGATCTGGGCGACCGCATGGGCCGCGGGGGCCGCGAAGCGTCCCACGGTGCTCACATCGGCATGGCTGAGCCGTCGCCCGCTGCCGCGGTTCGCCACCTCGATCACCCCCACGGGGTGGCCGCGCACCAGCAGCGGCGCGTCCAGCACCGAGGCCGGGACCGCGTGCCGGGGGTCCCGGCCGAGCCGGCGAGGCCGCCGGTCGTGGCTGGAGACCGTGGGCCGTCCGGCGCGGATCGCCTGGCGGGCGGGGGAGGAGCCGCCGGGCGTCAGGGGGCCGCTCGGCGCGGTCCATGGGGCGCCGTCGGTGGCTCGTATCGTCAGGACGTCGCCCGGCTCCAGCACCATCACCCGGGCCATATCGGCGCCCAGGAGCTCACGCACCCGGCGGGCGATCAGCCGGAGCGTGTCGTCGGCGGTCTCGCCCGCCAGGATGTGTTGGGTGACCTCGGCGAGCGCGGTGGCGCTCCGTCGCCGCCGGATCGGGGTCCATCGTGTATTGATCACGCCGACCACCACTGCTCCCTCGTCGTGGACTCCAGTGCTTCCGGAGGGGTGAGTTCACCCGCCGGTACCAGGCCGGACTGCACCGCGTAGACCGCCGCCTGGGTCCGGCTGTGCACCCCCAGCTTGGTCAGGATGTGGCTGACATACGTCTTCACCGTCTGCTGGC
The DNA here is from genome assembly GCF_003595545.1 of Streptomyces sp. 11-1-2. Classification (NCBI taxonomy): domain Bacteria; kingdom Bacillati; phylum Actinomycetota; class Actinomycetes; order Kitasatosporales; family Streptomycetaceae; genus Streptomyces; species Streptomyces sp. 11-1-2. The sequence continues at coordinate 5,489,991 of NZ_CP022545.1, read as the reverse complement.
CGATCCGCAGATCGTGGGCGATCTCCTTGTTGGCCTTGCCGCGCGCGAGCATGGTGAGGACCTCGGTCTCCCGCTCGGTGAGCTGCTCCGGGCCGCTCGGCTCCCTGACCTGGCCCATCAGCCGGGAGATCGCGGCCGGGGAGACATGGATCTGGCCCGCGGCGGCGGCCTTCACCGCGTTACGGAGGTCGTCGGCCTCGGCGTTCTTCAGCAGGAAGCCGATGGCCCCCGCCCGGACCGCGCCCATGACCATGGCGTCGTCGAGGGAGCTGGTCAGCGCCACCACCTCGATCTCGGGGAGGTCCTGGCGGATCTCCGCCGTGGCGGATACGCCGTCCATCACCGGCATCAGCAGGTCCATGAGGACGACGTCGGGGCACAGTTCCCGGGCCAGCCGCACGGCTTCCCGGCCGTTGGTCGTCTCGCCCACCACCTTGATTTCGTTGTCGAGCCCAAGGATCATGCGTAGGCCCTGCCGGACCACCGCATGGTCGTCTGCGATCAGCACGCGAAGCGCCACTTGGTTCACCTGCCCATGGAGTACATCGCCGCACGAGCGGAGACGGACGCGGAAACGGTCGCGATCAGCGGTTCGAAGAGGGGGAGGACCAGCAGGACGAGGACGCCCGCCACCCACCCGCTCAGGACGTCACTCACCCAGTGGGTGCCCAGATAGACGGTGGTCAGACCGATGCCGAGCGCCATCACACAGGCGATCAGCGCGCCCGTCCGCCGGTGGCGACCGGCGAGATAGGCGACGGTGCCCCAGACGACGACGGCGTTGGCGGTGTGACCGGAGGGGAAGACCATTCCGCCGTGGAAGAGCTCGGCGGACCCGGGGGTCTGGGCGTAGTGCGGGCCCACCCGCCCGGTGAGGATCTTGACGGCGCCGACGCTCACATTGAGCAGCAGCAGCGCCACGCCCAGGACCAGCGGCGGACGAGGGCTTCTGGTCCGCCAACCGCGCCAGCAGGCCCAGGCCAGGGCGGCCAGGGTGGTGGGGCCGCGCTGGCCCGCGATGACGAAGGCGTCCAGGACCGGCTGGAGCTGCGGCCACTGTTTGTACGGCTTGAACAGGGCCACCTGCCAGTCGAGCCGGACGAGCTGCGAGCCGGTGAGGACGGCCGCGAGGACCGCCGCGTAACAGGCGGCGGCCACCAGGAAGGCGATCGTGTGTCCGCGACTGAGCGGGCATCGGATCCGTCCATGGACTCGCATGGGGAGGAAACCCGTCTCGGTATGCCCGTGATTCCATCCTAAGGGGGACTTTCTGCCCCATTCGGCCCTCGGTGGCCCCGCCCCGGTTGGTCCCGCCCCATTCGTACGGGCCCATACGGGGGAGGAGAGCCCGTATGACCCCGTAGACCCCGTACGGCCAAAGCGAACGGCCCCCGCGCCGGAGGGGGCCATGGTCATACCCGAAGCCGGAGGCGGGCTCCGGGGTCAGCCCGTCACTCCTCCGGCCCCTCCGGCTGCGCGGGCTTGAAGCCGAATTCGGCGGCCCTCGCGACCGCCTCCAGCTGTGAGCGCGCGTCGAGCTTCTCCAGGATCCTGCGCACATGCGTACGCACGGTGGCGTAGCTGATGCTCAGCCGCTCCGCGACGGCCCGGTTGTCCAGGCCCTGGCTCATCAGCGTGAGGATCTCCTGCTCACGCGGGGTCATGCTGTCCAGGCGCTCGGTCTGCTCGGCGGTCGACCGCGCGTCCTCGCGGTGCCGTGCCAGCACCTCCACCAGGGTGCTGGCCGGGATGAGGGTCTCGCCCTCGGCGGCCGAGCGGATGGCGGACGCGATCTCGTCGCCGCTCGCCGACTTCAGCAGATAGCCGCAGGCGCCCGCCTCCACCGCGGCCAGCAGCGCCGAGTCGCTGGCGTCGGCACTGAGGATCACGATGGCGACGGAGGGGTCATGGGCCCGCATGCCGGCCGCCGCGTCGGCCCCGGTGCCGTCGGGCAGCCGGAAGTCGACCAGGGCCACATCGGGCTTCAGCTCCTTGGCCATGGGCACGGTCTCGGCGACCGAGTCGGCCCAGCCGACCACCGTCAGATCGGCGTACTCGGCCAGCAGGGCCCACAGCCCCTCGGCCACCACCCGGTGGTCCTCGACGATCAGCACCTTCGTCAGTTCGGGAGGTGCTGTCACGGCTGTGGGTCCCCTTCGGGGGAGTCGGGGTCGAGCGACGCGCCCGGGGGAGCGCCGAGCGGCACCCAGAACTCCACGGTGGTGCCGGAGCCGGGTTCGCTCTCGATGCGGCACCAGCCGCCCGCGATCTGGGCCCGCTCCTGGATCAGGGAGAGCCCGAGATGGCCGGGGCGGGACTCCACCTCGAGCGGGTTGTAGCCCTCGCCGTCGTCGACGATCCGCACCAGGCAGCCGTCGTCGAGCCCGAGGAGCTGCACATGGACCGTCTTGGCGTGGGCGTGCTTGCGCACGTTCACCAGCGCCTCCTGGGCGGTCCGGTAGATCAGCGCCATCGTCTCGGCCGGGGGACGGGCCGTGAGCCGGTCCTCCAGCCGGTAGGTGATACCGGTCTCGGTGCGTATCTGCTCCAGCAGTCCGCGCAGCGCCCCGGCCAGGCAGCCGTGTTCCAGGCTGGACGGCCGCAGGTCGAAGATCAGCTGCCGCAGCCGGCTGAGCGAGAGCTTCAGGGTCTCGTCCAGCTTGTCCATCACCCGCTGCTCGTCCGGGTCCCGCAGCCGCCGGCGGAGCTGCTGGAGGCGGAGGCTGGCCGCGGTGATCACCTGGATGGTGTCGTCGTGGATGTCGGCGGCGATCCGCCCCCGCTCGGCCTCCTGGGCGTGGACCAGATGGCTGAGCAGCGCCTGGCGGTCGCGGTCGGTGACCTCCAGCAGCTCCAGGCTGCGCTCCAGGACGAACTGGGCCCGCTGCACCTCGGTGATGTCCCGGATGGTCAGGACGGTGAGCAGGCCCTCCTCCGTACGCAGTGGGCTGATGCTGACGTCGGCGGGGAACTGCTTGGCGTCACTGCGCCGGCCGACCAGCTCCACGCTGTGGCCCACCGGCTCCTCCAGGCTGTCGTCCCATTCGCGCAGCGAGACGGTGAGCGGCTGGTCGGGCAGGAGGGCCTCCACGGCCCGGCCGATCAGATGGTCGCGGTCGTAGCCGAAGAGCGCCTCGGTGCGGTTGTTCGCCGCCTGGATCCGGCCGTTGGTGTCCACGATCAGCATCGCGTCCGGGGAGGACTCGATGAGCTGGCGGAACCGGCTCTCGGCCGCCCGAAGCTGGCTCAGGTCGGCGATGAAGACCACTCCTCGGGGCTGCCGGCCCTGCAGATGGCCACCGCTGAACTGGGCGGGGAACTCGGTGCCGTCGCGGCGGCGCCCGCTCATCGCCGACGGCGAGGTGAAGACCCGGCCGATCAGCTGCTCGGAGGCGGTGCGGTAGCGCTCGGGGACGAGGTCCCGCAGCCGCTTGTCGCGCAGCTCCGCCGAGCTGTAGCCGAACATGTGCCGGCTGTGTTCGTTGGCGTACTCGATCCGGCCGCGGGGGCCGACGATCAGGACGCCGCACGGTGCGTGGCCGAGCAGCTCCAGGAACGAGTCCTCCAGGCGGTTGCCGACCAGGTCCTCGAACCGCCAGGAGGCGCGCTCGGCGCGGCGCAGCGGCTCGGCGCAGTCCGCGAGGAGCTCCGCGGACATGCTGAACTGATCGCGGGCGGCCCGGATGATCGCCTCGAGGATCTCTTCGGCGGGGGTGCCCTTGACCAGATAGCCGCTGGCCCCGACGGCGAGCATGTTCAGCACGGTCTCGCGTTCGCCGTGGGCGGACAGCGCCACCACCCGGGCGTCGGGGACCTGGTCGCGGATGGCCCGGACACTGCTGGGGGCGTCGCCCCGGGGCATGTGCACGTCCATGATCACGACCCGGGGGTGGTGATCGACCGCCGCGCGCACGGCCTGCTCATGGTTGATGGCCAGGCCCACCAGTTCCAGGTCGGGGTGGGAGTCGATGAGGTCGGCGAGCGCCTCCCGGACGGCCGGGTCGTCATCGGCCACCACAACATCGATCCGGTTGTCGCCCATCACTACCCACCTCCCTTGAGGACGGCACCCTGCAGTTCGCGGATGCTGAATTCATCGCGCCGGCAGTGCGCCAGCGAGGGCATGACCGCGGCCAGCGGCGCGACCAGCACGTTGTAGTGGCTTCCGATGCGGTCGCATACGGCGACCGCCGTCGCGGCGTCCCATACCGCGGCCCAGAAGGCCCAGTCGTGTCTCTGGTGGTTCTGCGCGGCGTCCAGGGCGGCCCGGCGCGCCACCGAGGCGGCGACCAGGATCCGGTACCGCTCTTCGGGCGTGGTGGTGCGATGGACCACTGCCCAGCCCTCGGCGCGGGTCTGGCTGGACGTCTGCTTCCACAGATCGGCCACCCGGTCGATTTCCTCTGGGGTGAGGTCCTCGATATGGGTCAGGAATTGTAGGACTCTTCGTGAGTTAGGGCCGAAAACTACGCTCATAGGACACTCCAGGACGCATGTTACATCTACGGAACTGGTGAGCCGCCCTACGGCCGCCGGCGGCCGGCCGCTCCCTGGAACGTGGGCCTGCCTTTCGGCCGTAGTCGCCGTCCGGCACGGTCCGGCCCACGTTCTTCCTCGGTGCCGCTCGCCGGCCCTAATCTCCGCGTCCCTGGGACATGTTGATGCTCGCCTTCGCGATGCCACCGCTCTTCTGGCCGATGAGCTGGAAGGCCACACCGCTCTCGTCCGCCGTGGTGATCTTGTACGAGCCCACGGCCGACGCCTTGCCCCGGCTGTCCACCTGGAAGGTCCCGATCTTGCGCTGGCCCTTCGAGCCCGACCCGGCGTACGCGGTCACCGTCTCGCCCGGGGCGAACCCCGCGACGTAGAAGCTCAGCGTGGTGCCCGCCCTGCCGCCGAAGGCGCTGGGCTCGGCGGACGGGGAGTACGGCAGCACGGTGAAGCCCGAGCGGACCACGGCCCGGCTCTGGTCGCCGATCGCCATCAGTGTCTGCCGCCCCTTGAGGCCGAACGGCACGTTGAACGCCACGTCGCGGATCTGCCCCATGCCGTTCGCCTGGGCGGTGAAGGCCGGCAGACCGCCGGTGGAGTTGATGTAGACCAGCACCCGCTCGCCGGGCGCGAACTTGTTGGCGGACAGCGTGATCCGCTGGCCGGCCTTGAGCGCGTACGGCTTGGACTTCATCGAGGGGTACATGGCCAGCATCTGGAAGGGCGCGGTGGCCGTGGTCTTGCTGCGCTTGCCCACCAGGACCAGGGTGCTGGAGCCGGTCGGGGCCACGCCCACCTTGATCGCCGCCTGGCCGACGCCGCCGCTGCTGTCGGTGTGCAGCGTGGTGACGGGGATACCGGTGGTCCGGCCCCAGAAGACGTCGATCGTCTCACCCGGGCGGAAGCCGCGGGCGGTGACCGTCACCACGTCGCCGGGGCGGCCGACCAGCTTGTTGATCTTCGCGGTGCCGACCGCGCCACCGGTGATCACCTTGGCCTCCGCCGCCTTGGTGCTGCCGCGCTGCTGGGCGACCAGGGTCGCGGGCCGGTTGCCCGCGCTCTCGGGCATGGTGAACCGGGCGTAGATCGACCCGAACTTGTCCGAGCGCACGCTGCCGATGGCGCGGCCCTTGGTGTCCGACTTCCGGACCTTGAGCAGGATGTCCACCGTGGCCTTCTTGTCGAAGCCACCGCCCTCGACCGCGGCGCTGCCGCCGGGGTTCACCAGACCGGGGTTGATCACGATGATCGGCCCTGATGCCTGGGGGACCCGCTGGTTGCCCAGCTTGATGGTCTTGGGCTGCTTGGGCGGGCGTATCTCCTGCTCCTGCCGGGAGTGCTCCTTCTTCGGAGCGCTCCCGCCCCCGCCGCCGGTGGTGTTCAGGGCGCCTCCGAAGCCGCCGCGCGCGACCACCTGGACGAGCGATCCGACGATCGCGAAGACCACGAGAGCCAGCAGGACGGTTTTCCAGGTGAGCTTTTTCTTCTTGTCACCGTCGGGGGTGTCCTCCTCGCCGAGGGTGTTCTCCTCGTCGGGGATTTCCTCCTCCTCGAGGATGTCCTCCTCGTCGGGGACGTCCTCGTCGGGGACGTCCTCGTCCTCGAGGATATCCTCCTCGTTCTCGGGATCATCCCTGTCCTCCGGAACATCCCAGTCGTCGTCGTACTCAGGCATGGCCTTCACCTCCTCTTCCCATGGCTACTGCACACGGTAGATTTCCAGCTTGATATTGCCCCGGGTCTCCGACCAGACGCGGGTGGAATTTCGCAGCGCCTTGAGAATCCAGTTCTCTCGGCCGTCGCCATTGTTGAGCATCATGGATCTGCGCATCTTGTTCGACATGATGATGTAGTCCACGTACTGCCATTTCTTCTTGAACAGTTTGTCGCGGACATCCGGGTCGGACGAGGCGTTCCAGTGGGAATGCGCGTACGGGTAGAACGGGCGCACATCGTGCAGTTCACCCCACAGGTCGTCGTCCATGATGATGCGCGAATTCGGTGGTACGTGCTTGCGTACCCAGGCGATCTGGGCATGCTGCATTCCAGTGAGATTGATCTTCGGCTGGTACTGGTCGGCGATCTGCGTATGGCCCTCGGTATTGGTGTGGACGAGATATCCGGAGGCCGGTGACGCCAGCAGCAGAATGGCCACAAACGACGGCACGGCGACCCGGGTCACAGAATGCGCGCCGCGCATGAACCGATTGGCGAATGTGCCCTTGAGCAGCCGGTCCGTCACCATGCCGAGGTTCAGCGCGAGCATGGGGATCAGCGGGGTGACATAGAAGTCCAGCACCACGCTGCCGCGCACCAGATAGAAGGCGTATCCGAGGGCCAGTGTCCCGGCGATCAGAAAGCCCAGATTGCGCCTGCGGTCCCGCACGCCGATCCACAGGCAGATCGCCATCGCGCACACCCCGGCGATCAGCAGGAACTTGTCCCGGACCAGCCAGCTCGTCTGCAACAGCCCGGAGTGGCTGAAGAGGATGCCCTGGCTGCGGTTGAGCTGCCACCACAGGGTGTAGAGCAGCGAGACGTGGTCCGCTGGTGGATTGTTCAGATCGAAGTCGAAACCGCTCGGCAGCAGCTCGTTCTTGAGCAGTGCGTAGGTCACATAGGCGCCGATCGGGGCCGCCGCGGCGAATGGCCACAGGGTGCTGGTGAACCGGCTGCTGGCCGACCCCTTGACCCTCCGGTAGAGCAGGTACATGAAGCTGGGCAAGAAGAAGATCGCGTTCTCCTTGGTGATCAAGGCGATCCCCAGCGCCATACCGCCGCCGAACACCGATCTGATCGTGACTTCTCGCCTGAGCAGCATGAACAGGCTCAGCAGCAGCCAGAGCATCATCAAGTTGTCCAGCAGGACCTGCCGCTGGAAGTAGACCGCGATCGGCGAGACGTTGAAGAGGAACGCGGTGACGGTGGCGGCCAGCACACTGCCGGACAGCCGCCGGGCGATCTCGAACAGCAGATAGACGCTGCCGACATGCACCAGCAGCATCAGGAACCGTCCGGTGTTGATCGCGTTCCCGAACGTCTCGAACTGCTTCGGCAGCGGGAGGACCCATCCGGCCAGGGTGATCCACCCCAGCGGGGCGTGGTCGTAGTCGTAGGTGTACGGGGACAGGCTGGTCTCCCGCACCAGCGACCACGCCCGCTGCATGTAGATGCCCTCGTCGGTGAGGTAGAGGGGGTAGCGGAACAGGTGGTAGCCGTGGGTGAGCAGCCCGGTCAGCAGGGAGGCGACCAGGGCGATTCTGCCCTTGGTCCCAAGCGGCGGGAACCAGCCGCGCTCCACGGAGAACCGCGGGCGGCGGCGCGGGCCTCGCGCGGGGGCCTCGGTGGTCTTGGCTGTTGTGGTGTTCTTGCTTGTCGCGGCTTTCTTGTTCGCTGCGGTCTTCTTGCTTGTCGCGGTGGTCTTGGCTGTTGTGGTGTTCTTGCTTGTCGCGGCTTTCTTGTTCGCCGTGGTCTTCCTGCCCGCCGCGGTGCTCTTCCTCGCCGCGGTCTTCCGGTCTTCCGCGTCGGCGGCCGTCGGCCGCGAGGGCGTGGGGTTATCCGACACGCGACTCCGCCTCCTCGGTGGTGGCCCGGTGGGCGCCTACGTGCTGTGTCTTCTCCCAGTCGTGGCGGCCGAGCATCTCGCGCCGCATGGCCCGCAGCGCGGCGTACGCGAGGACCATCTGGAAGGGGAACCAAGCGATGGCCATGCGCAGGACGGCCTTTGGTGAGGCTTCTAGGCCGTGGGCGCTGGTGAACTCGTACAGACCGACCGCCTGGACCAGAAAGTGCGCGGCCAGCAGCAGGACGGGCAGATAGGAGACGAGCGCGATCAGCACCGGCACCTTGAGGATCAGAATCATGCCGAGCGAGATCGGGAGATAGAGGCCGAGCAGCGCCTGTCCGCGCGGGAACGCCAGGACGTAGACGGCGAGCCAGCGCTGTTTGCGCGTCGGCATCTTCTTCCAGGTGCCCTTCTTCAGGGTCTGCATGAAGCCCTGGCTCCAGCGGGTGCGCTGCCGGATGAAGTGGCCGAGGGTCGGCGGGGTTTCCTCCTTGGTCACATACCGGTCGTCGTAGACGACGCGCACCCGCTCGCCCATGGCGGATATCCGCAGGCCCATATCGGCGTCCTCGGTGAGGTTGCGGTCGTCCCAGCCGCCGAGCCGCAACAGCAGCTCACGGGCGAAGAAGACGGTGTTGCCGCCGAGCGGGATCGAGCCGTAGTGGGCGTGATAGTGCAGCCGGCTCTTGAACCAGAAGAAGTACTCCAGGACGTTGAGCGTCGAGTACCAGTTGGACTCGTAGTTCATCAGCTGCACACCGGCCTGGACCACCCTGACCTTCTCCTGCACCATCACGGTGTTCACCAGGCTGAAGATCTCCGGGTGGATATCGTCTTCCGCGTCGAAGATCGTCACTACCTCGTTGGCGGTGTGCGGAAGGGCCGTGTTGAGGCCGTGCGGCTTGTTGATCGGCTCGTCGTCGAACACCACGACCCGCACGTTGCGCAGCCCTTTCCGCTTCAGCTCGTCGATCTTCTCCTCGGCCTTTTTGATCGTGCCGTCGTCGTCCTGTGAGCAGATCACGAAGACCTCCAGCAGTTCGGCCGGATAGTTGGCCCGCACCACGCGCTCGATGGTGCTCTGGATGACGTCTTCCTCATGCCGGGCGGGCAGTAGGACACTGAAGGAGATCTGGGGCGGCAGGAATTTATCCGGCGCCCTGGCCTTCCGTTCGGCATCTGCCCGGTCCCAGGTGTAGAGCATGAGGTAGAGGACGTGGGCCGACTGCACGGTGAGCAGAATCGAGACCACGATCAGCACCAGGTAGATGATGGCGACAATCATCGGCTCCGCCTCCCCCAGACCCAGCCGGTACTCGACGCGAAGTTGAGCGCGAAAGCCGCCGCGATGCCGAGGCAATTCGCCAGCAGCAGATGCGTTCCGCCGCGCACCAGTGACCAGACGATGAGCACATTGACCCCGAGTCCGCCCAGGACCGAGACGTTGAACTTGATGAATCGCCGCAGGGACGGAGTGGCGACCGCGAAGGTCCACCGGTCGTTCAGCAGATAGTTGTGAACCACGGCGAGTTCCACCGCTATCGCCGACGCCGCCAGGAGCGGAAGTCCGGCCCAGTGATAAAGAACGAAGAGGACCACCGTGTTCACGAGCACACCGCCCCCGCCGACGACCGCGAACCGAAGGGCCAGCCCGGACATACCGGCCATCGGGTTCCGGACCGGGAGGGCTCGCCGGAGCATTCCGGTCCGCTTACGGGCCTTGCCGGCGGAGGTATCCGCCTCTTCGCCCGGCTCTCCGGTGCGCTCGCTGAACGTTCGGAAACGCTGCATCGCGACTCCCTCTACAGGAGGCTCTTATCGCCGTTGACCCAAGAGTGCGTCACCCGAAAAGGAGGTAGTACCCGCGACTGGGGGAGCGGGTGGTACACCTTCGGCGGACTCCTCCGCTCCCCCGTATTGGGGAGAGCGGGGTGCGGGGTATCCCGAGCGGTCCCCCAAAGATGGGACGGGTCGCTCACCCTCTCGCGGGTGTCAGTACCTGCGGGGGATGCCCAAGATGAAATGGGCCCGACGGCCTTGCGTCCCGTGCGAAGAGAGTAGGTGACGTAATGTCAGGTCACGTGATGTCACGCCATCCATGCGCCGGCCGGGCCGGAGCGGTCATCGCAGCGATGACGCTCGCACTGGCCACGCCGGCTGCGGCAAGTGATTCCCATTCCGGGGGGCTGCACGATTCCGAATGGGCGCTGACCGCGCTCAAAGCGGAACGCGCCTGGAAAATCAGCAAAGGTGCCGGGGTGACCGTGGCGGTCATCGGCACCGGGGTCGACGCGACCCATCCGGATCTGCGCGGGCGCGTGGTCCGCGGAAAGGATTTCGCGGGCGGCACCGGCGGCTTCGGCACCCGGGACGGCGGCAAGGCGGCCGAGCAGTCCACCCATGCCGCCGGAATCATCGCCGGCACCGGCCGCAATTACCGCGGTGACGGGGTGTACGGCCTCGCGCCCCAGGCCAAGGTGATGCCGCTCGGCGTCTACCGCGACGGAAAGGCCCTCGCCGACCCCACCGCGAAGGCCATACGCCACGCGGTCGGCCAGGGCGCCCGCGTCATCGATCTGGCCGTCTCCTTCAAGCGCCCGACCCCCGCGCTGCGGTCCGCGGTGAAGTACGCCGTCGCCAAGGACGCCGTGATCGTGGCCGGCGCGGGCGACAACGGCAAGGAAGACAACAAGCCCACCTACCCGGCCGCCCTCCCCGGAGTGGTCGCCGTGGTGGCCACCGACAAGAAGGGCGCCGTCTGGACCTCCTCCCACCACGGTGGGAAGACCCTCCTGGCCGCCCCCGGCGTCTCCATCCTCACCACCTCCGGCAACGACGACTACTGGACCGGCGACGGCACCGGCTTCGCGGCGCCCTGGGTCGCGGCGGGCGCCGCGCTGCTGCGCTCGGAGCACCCCCGCTGGAACGCCAACCAGGTCGTCCAGAAGCTGATCGACACCGCCGACCGCAAGGGCTCCGCGGGCCACGACCCGCGCTATGGATACGGGGTGATCGCCCCGGCCAAGGCGCTGGCGGACCGGGCCGCGCCACCGGCCTCCGCCGAGCTCTCCGCTCCCCGCCGCCATGCGGCCGCCACCCCGGCCGCCTCCGCCGCCAAAACCGGCGGGGATAAATCCGCCCTGGTCACGATAGGGGTGGTGGCCGGAGTCCTGGTGGTGCTCGCGGTCCTGGCGGTGGTGCTCATCAGCCGGCGCAAGCCCCCGCCCGACAACTCCCACAACGGCTGAGGCCGGGCTGGACTCGCCATGATCACGAAACTGTGCGGACGCGTCCGCCGCCTCCGCTCGCCGGCCGGCGGACGTAAGCCCAGGTGGGCGGGGCGGGGCATCGCCCAGCTGATCGTGATGGTGCTGGTGGTCGAGGTGGTGATGGCGGCGACCACCGTGCAGGCCCTGTTCATGGGCCCGGTGCGGCAGCCGAACGGCAGGCCGTCACTCCCCGTGGCCAAGCCGTTCTTCCCGGCGACGACCCGCTTCTACACCGACCCCCACAACCCGGCCGCGACCTGGGCGCGGGACCATCCGCACGACCGGCGGGCGGCGGCCATCGGCGAGCGGATCGCCGCCGAGCCCCAGGCCGCCTGGCTCACCGAGACCAATGAGTCCCTGGTCGAGGAGCGGACCCGCGCCCTGGTCCGCACCGCCGCCGCCCAGCGACGGCTGCCGGTGCTGGTCCCGTACACCATCCCGCAGCGCGACTGCCAGCAGCTGAGCTCCGGCGGCGCCGGGGACACGGCCGCCTACGGGCGCTGGAGCGAGGCCCTCACCCGGGGGATAGGGGACGGGCGCGCCATCGTCATCCTGGAACCGGACGCGCTCGCCCATATGAGCTGTCTCAAGCGGCGGCAGCAGGCGGAGCGGTTCGCGGCGCTGTCGTACGCGGCGCGGGCGCTCCAGCGGGGGGCGCCACGGGCCCGGGTCTACTACGACGCCGGGAACTCCGGATGGCAGCCCGCGCGCACCATGGCCGATCGGCTGCGGCGCGCCGGAATAGAGCGGTACGGGGACGGGATAGCGGTCAACGTCTCCAACTTCAACGCCACCGCCGACGAGGTGCGCTACGGACTCTCCGTGATCAGGGAGCTGCGCCGGCCCCGGCTGGGGGTCGTGGTCGACACCAGCCGCAATGGGGCGGGGCCCACGCGGAAGCACAGCTTCTGTGATCCGCCGGGCCGCAAGCTGGGCAGGCCCCCCACCGCCGCCACGGGCATCCCCGGCATCGACGCCTTCCTGTGGGTCAAGCAGCCGGGGCAGGCGGACGGCTGTGCCGCCGGTGCGGGCATGTTCCTGCCCGGCTACGCGTACCGGCTGACGCGCTGAACCCCTGACTCTCTGCCCCCTCTGCCCCTCTCGCCCCTGCCCCTCTGACCTCCTCCAAGGCGCCGGTCACCCCGTGACCGGCGCCTTTCGCATGCCCTGAGCGCCTCGGAGCGGTACCCCATATCGGACATAACCCCCATAAAACGGCCGAATTCTTCTACCTCAATTGAGGTAGGCGGAATTCGGTCGTTTGGCGTGCCCGGAATTCCTGCAATTGAGGTACGCAGATTTCAGCCAGCCGTACGGCGATTCGGACCGCGGTCAGTCCCTAATGTCGGTGAGCGAAAGGGCAAGCCACGAAGGAGCTCCGATCGATGCACAGAGTTCTCGTCGTGGAGCACCACCCACTGGTGTTGAGTGCTCTCGCCGATCTCGTAGTCGAGGAGCCCGGACTGGAGCTATCCGGAATTGCAGGGTCGGCCCGAGAAGCAATTTCTCTGGCCAACCACATGCAGCCGGATGTGGTGCTGATCGACGTGGATGGGCCCAGCTGGCAAACGCAGCGGCTGGTCCGCCTGATCGGCGAACTCCTGCCGTCCGCGCGGATTGTCCGGCTGACCGCAGTCTCCGACCCGCAGATGGAATGTCTGGAATCTCCGACGAACAACCCCAGCATCCTCAAGACCGCAGTACCCGAATTCCTCAGGAGTATCACCGAATGAATTCCCCCATGGACCAGAACAACGCCCCGACCACCGAGACCAAGCGCACGCCGCGCTCGCAGCGTCTCCGCTTCGGTATCGCCGCGGCCGTCGTCGCTGCTGCTGCCGTGGGTGGCACTGTCACCGCTTTCGCTGTGAACAACACCGATGGCCAGTCGGCCACCACCACCTCCGCCGCCGAGGCCAAGGCCTCCGGTGCGGGCGCCGATGGTCCGCTGTCCACCAAGAAGAGCGAGATCGTGGACGCCAACGGCAAGAAGGTCGTCCTGACCGGTGTGAACTGGTTCGGTTTCGAGACCGGCACCTACGCGCCGCACGGCCTGTGGACCCGTAACTGGGAGTCCATGCTGGACCAGATGGCCAAGCAGGGCTTCAACACCATGCGCCTGCCGTACGCGAACGAGATGTTCAAGTCGTCTGCCAAGCCCAACGGCATCGACTGGCACAAGAACCCCGATCTGAAGGGTCTCACCCCCCAGCAGATCATGGACAAGATCGTGAAGGGTGCCACCGACCGCGGCATCCGCGTGATCCTGGACCAGCACCGTCCTGACCAGTACGGCCAGAGTGAGCTGTGGTACTCGCAGAGCCTCAGCGAGAAGCAGTGGATGGACGACTGGGTCAAGCTGGCCAAGCGCTACAAGAACAACGACCGGGTGATCGGCGCCGACCTCCACAATGAGCCGCGTGGCCAGGCCACGTGGGGCGACGGCAACCCGAAGACCGACTGGCAGCTTGCCGCCACCAAGGCCGGTAACGCCATCCACAAGGTCAACAAGAACTGGCTGATCTTCGTCGAGGGTACGGACCGCCACAAGAACGAGCAGTTCTGGTGGGGCGGTGACCTCCAGGGTGTGAAGAAGCACCCGGTGAAGCTCAAGGAGCCGAACAAGGTCGTCTACTCGGCCCACGACTACGGTCCGGGCGTCTACAACCAGAACTGGTTCATGGCGAAGGACTTCCCGAAGAACATGCCGGCCATCTGGGAGAAGCACTGGGCGTACATCAAGAAGCAGAACATCGCCCCGCTGCTGCTCGGCGAGTTCGGTGGTAAGAAGACCGCCGGTAAGAGCTCCGAGGCCGTGTGGCAGAACGCCCTGATGGACTACCTCAAGAAGCACCAGATCAGCTACACCTACTGGACCTGGAACCCGGACTCGGGTGACACCGGCGGTGTGCTGAAGAACGACTGGAAGACCATCGACCAGAACAAGATGAAGATGCTGGCCAAGTACCAGACGCCGCTTCTGGAGGCGAAGAAGGGGAAGTAACGTCGGAGTGACCCCTTCGGTACACCGCCGATGACCACCTGGAGGTCATAGGCAGTGGGCAGCAGCGAGGGCCCGCAGGCAGCCGCCTGCGGGCCCTCGTCTTTTTCCCGGCCGGAAGGGAAGCGGGGCGGACCCCCGGCGGGTTTCCCTCCCGGGCCGCGGACCGCGCCCGCGGACCGGCCCCCACCCCCAGGGAGGCCGATGATGAAGCCCCATCCGGCGACCGGCCGGCTCTTCTTCCCCTTGGTCGCGCTCGTCGTGATCGTGGCCGATCAGCTCAGCAAGGCCATGGCGCTGGCCGCCTGGAGCGGCACCGTGGGGCCACAGGCCCGGTTCGGGCCGTTCTGCGCGCTGCTGGTGCGCAACACCGGGGTGGCCTTCGGCCTGGGCCACAGCAGGCCCGCGCTGATCGTCGTGATCACGCTCGCGGGCGCGGTGGCCACGCTGGGTGCGGCCGGTGCGGGGCTGCGGGTTCGCGGCCGGGGCGCGGCGCTGGGTCTGGGGCTGATCGCCGGGGGAGCGATGGGGAACGGCGCCGACCGGATGATCCGGTCGCCGGGCCCGCTGCGCGGGGCCGTCATCGACTGGATCACGCTGGACGCCCGCGGGCCGGTGTTCAACCTCGCCGATGTGGCCCTGATCACCGGGACCCTGCTCACCGCGGCCCTGCTGCTGCGCAGAACCTCGCGTGAACGGGCGGTCGCGCTGCCCGGCGGGGGCGTGGGGCCCGACCCGATCGTCAGCCTCCGGCCTTGTGCACCGCGCCCTGATCCGCGTCCCGATCCGACCCCGGCACCCTCCCTGGGACCGGCTCCGGCTCCGCCTCCGTCGGCGCCGCCCCGGGCACCGTCTCCGTCCCCGGGACCGGCTCGGTCGGCGCCGCCTCCGTCCCCGACGCATGACCCTCCCGATCCGCGAGGACTGCCGCGAAGTCCCTGAGCCGGTCCAGCACGATCTCGTCGGTCGTCCCGCGGGCGGCCAGCGCCTCGCTGATGCGCTGGTAGACGGCGAGCTCCCGGGCGCAGCGGTGGCACTCGGCCACATGGGTCCGCACCCGGGCCGCGGCCGGCGCCTCCAGCTCCCCGTCCAGATACGACTGGAGCATCGGCGCGCCCAGGGGACACCGTGCGCTCCGGAGATCTCCGGTGGTCTGCCTGGTTCGAGTGGTGCGTGTGGTCCGCCACCATGTCCATCTGCTCATGCGCCACCTCGCTCCGATTCCACTCCCGCGGCCAGCAGCTGGTTCCGGATCCGCTTACGCGCCCGGTGCAGCCTGCTCATCACCGTTCCCTTGGGGACGTCCAGCACCTGTGCGGCCTCCGCGTACGACAGCCCGTCCACATGCACCAGCCGTACCACCTGCTGGTCCCGCAGCGGAAGCGCCGTGAACGCGGCGTCCACGGCCTCGTCGAACGTCGTGTCGACCACCAGTTCCTCCGGTGTCGCGTCCCGGGCGGGGACCAGCCGCTCCAGTTCCGTATCCGGATCGTCGAGCAGCCGGGGCCGGCGCTGGCGGCGTCGGCTGACCTCCGCGTGCCGCATGATCGTCAGCAGCCAGGCCCGTGGATGTCTCCCGTCAAAACGGCCGACTGCCCGGTACGCCCGTAGTAACGTGTCCTGCACGAGATCCTCGGCGTCGGCTCGCTGGGTGGTCAGTGACATGGCCACGCGCAGCAGCACCTCGACCTCGGGCAGCACATACTCAGCGAACATGCGCTGCTGATGGGCGTCCCGGTCAGCCACGGAGTGCCTCCTCGGATCCGGACCCCCCGGGGACGCGAAGCACGACATATCACACTCTGTGTAACATCTCGCTCACCGCGCCGCACGGGATGATCGGCGATCCGAGTGGCAGACCGGACGTTGAGGTAGGTCAGACGTAGCGGTGGCTCAGGCGTTGACGCCGCTCAGACGTTCAGGGAGACCAGGCGCTTTCCCTCGGCCGTACGGACCTCGAAGCGTTCGATGTCGGCACGCTTCATGCCCGCGCCGCCATGCGCCCACAGCGGATCTCTCGCCTCCGCCTTGGGGCTGTCCTCGATCCCGTATCCCCACTCGGGCACGGACCAGGTCATCATCGTCTGCTCGTGGCCGTCCTTGGAGATCGCGATCAGGCTGCAGTCCAGGGGACCCTTGAGGTTCTTCAGCCGCAGGACGGCGTCGGTGCCCCACATCTTGTTCTCCAGCGCGACCGCCGCGTTCACCTTGGTGTCCGGGTCGGTGCCCTGCACCTTGTCGGGCATCCCGGAGAAGAGGGCGCTCTCGTTGGGGGCGGCCGTCACGGAGCTGTCCGAGCCGCCGGAGGTGACCGCGATGGTGCCGACCGGACCACCGACGATCAGCACGGCCGCCGCCGCGACCAGGTACAGCCCGCGCCGCCGCCGCTTGGCGCGGAAGGTGGCGACCTCGCCGACCATGCGCTGGAGCAGCGCCGGACCGGGGCGCGCGGTGAGGGTCTCGATGGCGTTGGGAGTGGCGCTGAAGGCATGCGGCGTGTGGCCCGTGAGCTGGGTCCGCCCGGGGCTGCCGTGGATCCCGGGGATGTCGGCCGCCAGATCGGCCAGCAGGGGTTCCAGTCCGGTCAGCTCGTCGAGCTGCCGTCCGCACTGGTCGCAGCCGGCCAGATGCTCCTCGAAGTAGCTGGCCTCCGCCTCGTCGAGCACGCCGAGCACATACGCGCCAACGGCGTCGTGTCCCGAGTGGTGCGTCTGCGCTGTCATGCCGTTACTCCTCTCTCCTCGAGCGCGAGCTTCATCGAGCGCAGCGCGTAGAAGACCCGGGACCGTACCGTCCCGCTGGGTATGCCGAGGGTCTGGGCCGCCTCGTTGACGGTCCGGCCCTTGAAGTAGGTCTCGACCAGCACCTCGCGATGGGCGTCGCTGAGGTCCTGCATCGCGTCGGTCAGGGTCATGAGCCGCAGTGCACGGTCGATCTCGTCCTCCGCGGGCATGAGTTCCAACGGGGAGGGGTCGACCTCCTGCGGCCGGGCCTGCCGGCTGCGGTGTCCGTCGATCACGATCCGGCGGGCGACCGTGACCAGCCAGGGCCGGATGGAGCCGGTGGCCCGGGAGAGCTGGTCGGCGTTCCGCCAGGCCCGCACCAGGGTCTCCTGGACGACGTCCTCCGCGCGGTGACGGTCGCCCGCGACCAGCCGCAGGACGAACGCGAGCAATGGCCCGGCGTGCTCCTGGTAGAGCGCGCGCATGAGGTGTTCGTCCGGCGTACCACGCTGGGATCTTGACGGACGCTCATCGGCCACGGCGGCGTCGTCGTGCACCTGAACCTCCAGGACCTGACCTGAGTTGGACATCTACGGACGCTCCCGGTCTGAGCCCCGGGGGGGATCGGCGGCCATGTCGGCCTCTTCCCCCTTCACTACGCACGGGGGGAGGCAGCCGCTCAACGCGTCGCGAAGAAATTCCGATCAGGTGTCAGGGGCCCGGCGGGCCGGGGGTGGGTCCGGACGCGGGCGGGGTGGTCCGGATGCGGCCGGGGCGGTCAGGAGACCATCGCGTCCAGCAGCAGGGGCTGCACCTTGCCGTCGAGCATCGCGCCGAGCCCCTCGACCGCGCAGACGTCGGGGTGGTCGGCGATGTTCAGCGGCATACCGGTGGCCTCCCGCAGCATCGTGTCGAACCCGGGCAGCACCGCGCTTCCGCCGGCCAGCATGATGCCGCGGTCGGCGAGGTCGGCCACCAGATCGGGCGGACAGCGGCGCAGCACCGTGCCGATGGCGTCCAGCACTCCGGTGAGGGGAGTGCGGATGGCGCTCCGGACGCTCCCGACGTCGATCCGTACGGTCCGGGCGAGCCCCGTGGCCACGTCCCGGCCGTGCACCTCGGTGCTGGGCGCCGCCGGTGCGCCGTCCGCGCTGTTCTTGAGCAGCAACTGCAGCGGGCGGACGGCCTGGCTGGGCAGCATCAGCGCGTGCTCATTGCGCAGATACTGGACGACCGCGTGGTCCACGGTCTCCCCGCCCACCGGCACCCGCTCGGCGGCCACGATCGAGCCCAGCGACAGGACCGCGACCTGGGTGGTGGCCGCGCCGCACACCACGATCATCGTCGCCTCGGGCCGTTCCACCGGCAGACCGCAGCCCACGGCGGCGGCGATCAGGGTGTCCACCAGCTCGACCCGCTTGGCTCCGATACCGGTGAGCGTCTCCACGGCGGCGCGCCGGGCGAGCGGGTCGGCGTCGTGCTGCACGCAGACGGCCGCGCTCACCAGCGGGCGGCGCCGCCAGGCGCGCCGCAGCTTGTTGCCCAGCAGCAGCCGCAGCATCCGCTGGGCCATGTCGATGTCGACGACGGTGCCGCCCGAGACCGGCCGTACGACGCGGATGTGCTCGGGCGTCCGCCCGGTCATCCGCTCGGCCAGCGCGCCGACCGCGATCAGCCCGCCGGTGTGGGTGTTCACGGCGGCGACGGTCGGCTCGTCGACGATGAGCCCGGTACGCCTGAGGTAGACACGCGTCCTGGCCGCGCCGAGGTCGACGGCGATGGAGCAGCGGCGCAGTGCCTCGAGGCTGATGGTCATGGCAGGTCTCCCCTGTGGGCGGCGTGGCGGGCCGCCGCCCGGCGGCCCTCCGCTCTCATCGTGTGGGGACGATCACGGCCGCTGCCTGCGGGGCTGAGCCGGTCGGGGGAGCGACTGCCCCCTGGGCTCTGCGCGGTGGATCTTCGCGGGCCCGCGACGCCTCGCACGGCGCGCCCCCGGTTACGGCTGGACCACTGGGGCTGCACCCTGCATCGGATGCCGGACGCCCCGGGGCGTCAGCCGCTGATGCCGCAGGCGCGACGATTCACCGGACAGGACCTGGGCCGCCTACTTCGCGTCCGCGTAGCACTCCACCGCCGCCATCGTGAGGGGGAACCGCACCGGTGTCGGTCCGAAGGCGATCCGCCCGGCCGTCTCGCCCGCCTCGGCGATGGCCTCCCGGACCGTGTCGGCCTCCTCCTGGGGGCAGTGCACGATCACCTCGTCGTGCTGGAAGAAGACGATCTCCGCGCGCAGCCCCGCCCCGGTCAGCGACCGCCGCAGCGCGGCGAGCATCAGCAGGGCCCAGTCGGCGGCGCTGCCCTGCACCACGAAGTTCCGGGTGAACCGGCCCCGGGCGCGGGCGCTGGCCGTGCTGCCGTACGACGGCTCCTCCTGCTCCCGGGGCAGCCCCGCCTCGTCGGCCGGCTCCCCGGCGGCACCGCCCACGGGCGGGCAGGTGCGGCCGAGCCAGGTGCGCACCAGCCGGCCCTCCTCGCCCGCGCGGGCCGCATCGTCCACATACGCCACCGCCGCCGGGAAGCGCCGCCGCAGGGCGGCGAGATGCTTCAGGCCGTCGCCGGAGGTCTGGCCGTACACCGCGCCCAGCAGCGCCAGCTTGGCCAGCTCGCGGCGGCCGGAGAAGGCGCGGTCGGACAGCGTGGCGTACAGATCCCGGCCGCTGCCCGCGACCTCCATCAGCCCGGGGTCGCGGGAGATCGCGGCGAGCACCCGGGGCTCCATCTGGTCGGCGTCGGCCACCACCAGCCGCCACCCCGGATCGGCCACCACCGCGCGCCGCACCACCTTGGGGATCTGCAGCGCCCCGCCGCCGTTGGTGGTCCAGCGGCCGGAGACGGTGCCGCCGGGCAGGTACTCCGGGCGGAAGCGGCCGTCGCGCACCCAGGACTGGAGCCAGGCCCAGCCGTGGGCGGTATGAAGCCGGTACAGCTTCTTGTAGCGCAGCAGCGGCTCGACGGCGGGGTGGTCGATCCGCTCGAGCTCCCAGGCGCGGGTCGAGCCGAGCGCGATGCCCGCGCGGGTGAACGCCTTGACGACCTCGGCGGGCAGATCGGGCCGGACCCGGGCGCCGAAGGCGCGCGAGACCTCGTCGGCCAGCTCGACCAGGCGCTGCGGCTCCAGACCGCCCGGATAGCGCTCGCCGAGCAGCTCGTCCAGCAGCTCCCGGTGGCGGTCGGCGCTCCAGGGCACCCCGGCGCGCCGCATCTCGGCGGCGATCAGCATCCCCGCCGACTCGGCGGTGGTCAGCAGCCGCATCCGGTCCGGGTGCTCGGCCGCCTCCGTACGGACCAACTGCTCCGCGTACACCGCGAGCAGCGCTTCCAGCGGGTCGGCGCCCGGCGGCAGCGGCGGCGGACCGGGCTCGAACAGCGACGGCTGGCCGCCGGCCGCCCGGGGCGGCGGATCCTCGGGGACGGGCAGCCCGCGCAGCCGCGCCCAGGCGGCGGCGAGCGAACGCGGTGCGCCCGAGCGCCCCTCATGGCCGAGGAGCAGCGCCTCGGCCGCCTCGATGTCATAGGCCCGCTCGACCCGGACCCCGGTGGCCAGCAGCCGCGGATAGACCTCGGCGGTGGACCGCCACACCCACCGGTCGGCCTCAGGGCGGGATCGCACGGCCTCCGCGATCCCGCCCTGGGCCGCCGTGACCTCGACTACCGGCCCGGCGGCCTTTCCCTGGGGGTCGAGCGGGCAGAGACGAACACCCCCGTCGTCCGTCTCCGCCGCCGCCCACCTCATGCCCGTGAGTCTCGCAGGGGGGTCTGACAACGCTCCGGCACGAGGCCCGCTCAACCCGGAGGGGGACCCGCACGTCATACATGACGACTGCTCTTCTTCACTCCGGGCAGGAGATGCCGGGTGTCGGGTGATCATGTAGATACGCATGGTGCACGTGCATCTGCCGGTGCATCTACCTGCGCATACGCAGATGCATTTGCCCATGCGTTTGCAAAGGAACGCAGCTATGATCCGAGACAGTTGACAGCTGCACGCATGCACGAACAGTGGAGAAGCCCTGTGCGCGACCACCCCTACAACGGCATGGCGGCCGCGGACCTCCAGGGGGTCGTCTGGCAGAAGAGCAGACACAGCAACTCCCAGGGTTCCTGTGTCGAGTTCGCCAAACTGCCCGGTGGGAACGTGGCCGTCCGCAATTCCCGGTTCCCCGACGGACCGGCGCTGATCTACACCCCGGCCGAGGTCGAGGCGATGCTGCTCGGCGCCAAGGACGGCGAGTTCGACCACCTTGCGCGCGATTCGGCCGGTATGGGCTGATCGCCGCGGACGCGCGACACTGGTAGTGGCGAGCGGGGGCACCCGACTGATGTGAGACGGCGATGAACGGCTCGGTCCGGGTCGGACATGTACTCGGGGTTCCACTGCGGATGCACTGGAGCGTCCCGGTGCTGATCGTCCTGCTCGCTTACGGGCTCGGCCACCAGACGCTGCCCGCGTGGACCCCCGGCCGCACCGGCACCGTCTACGCCCTCGCCAGCATCGTCGGCGCCGTGCTGCTGATGGGCAGCCTGCTGCTGCACGAGGCCGCGCACGCGGTCGCCGCCCGCCGTAAGGGCGTCTCGGTGGAGGACGTGACGCTGTGGGCGCTTGGCGGCATGACCAAGATGGGACGGCCCCGCACCGCCGGGGTCGCGTTCTGGGTGGCCGTCATCGGGCCGCTCACCAGCCTGGTCATCGGCGGTGTCACCCTCGGCGCGGGGATCGGGTTGCACACGCTCACCGGATGGGGGGTGCCGACCGCCGTTCTGATCTGGCTGGGCTGGGCCAATCTGCTGCTGGGCGTCTTCAATCTGCTGCCGGCCGCGCCGCTGGACGGCGGCCGGGTGGTGCAGGCGGCGATCTGGTGGCGCACCGGGGACCGGGAGCGCGCCGACCGGGCGGCGGGGCGCGGCGGCCAGATCCTCGGCATGGCGCTCATCGCCATCGGCTGGATCTCCTTCCTGCGCGGGAACACCGGCGGGCTGTGGCTCTCGCTCATCGGCCTCTTCATGGTGATCATCGCCAACGCGGAGCGGCAGCGGGCCGGAGTCAATACGGCGCTGCGCGGGGTGCGGGTGGCGGACGCGATGTCGGCGCCGGTCGCCGCCGGGGCCGACTGGCTGACCGTGGGGCGGTTCATCGACGACGTGGCGGCCCACTCCCGGCATTCGGTGATGCCGCTGCTGGACTTCGAGGGACAGCTCAGCGGGGCCGTCCGGCTGCGCGCGCTCGCGGCGGTGCCGACCGAGGCCCGGGAGACCCAGCGGGTGCGCGATGTGGCGACGCCGCTGTCGCGGTGCACCGTGGCCGAGCCCGGTGAGCTGCTGAGCGAGGTGCTGGAGCGGGCGCGGCCGGGTGGCGGCGGTATGCCGGTGCTGGTGGTGGACCACGGGCAGCTCGAGGGGATCATCACGATGCACGATGTGAACCGGCTCTTCCAGCTTCACGGCCTGGGCATCACCACGGCCCCGCCGGAGTCCACCCGCCCCTGACCGCCTCTGCGGAGGAGGGGGCGCGTGCGCTCAGGTGTGGGGGAGGCTTACGCAGGGGGGAGATGGAAGACGGCCCAGACGATCTTGCCGCGCGGGGTGCCCGGCAGCGGCTGCCAGCCCCAGCCGTCCGTGAAGGACTCCACGAGATGGAGCCCGCGCCCGGATTCCTCGCCGCAGCCCGCCTCGCCGGCCACCGGGCCCGCCTCACTGGGGTCGCGTACGGCGCACACCAGCCGTGAGGGGCCGCGCATCAGATGGAGCCGCACCGACCGCTCCGGCTCACCGGCCGTCGCCGCGGTGCCGGGCAGGGCGTGCCGCAGCGCGTTGGTGACCAGTTCGGAGACGACGAGCGCCACTTCGTCGAGAAGTTCGGGGATGTTCCACTGCCGCAAGGTGGAGCCGGTGAACTGCCGGGCCCCCTTGACCGCCTCGAAGCGGGCGGGAAGTACGCAGGAGACGGATCCGGAGACGGCGGAGGGATCGATCGCGGTAAGCCCTTGCCACAAGGGTTCCAGCAGGGCCGAACCTTCGCTCCCCATGCGAGCACTCCTGCATCCGTGGCCGTGACGAACTCTGGCCAGATTTCGTACCAGCTAGCACGTGCGCACAGCCTATGGTTCCGAATGCGCACGTCAGATGCAAGGGCAAATGCACGTGCACGCACATCAGTTGGTCCGAAACGCTCGGTTTTAGTCGGATATCTGACTCCGTACACTGACGTACAACCTCGGGCTGAGTAACGACACGCCTACGGCGCGGAGCCCGAACAGTGGCAGACTTCACCCTCAGAGGCTGCGGGGGCGCCGTTCGCAAGGATGCTTTCCGTACAGGGAGGATCGCGGAAATGGCCGCAGGCGAGTCGAGTGGATCGGTCGTGCGCCGTATCCTCCTGGGCTCTCAGCTCAGACGGTTGCGCGAGGCTCGCGGCATCACCCGCGAGGCGGCGGGCTATTCGATCCGGGCCTCCGAATCCAAGATCAGCCGCATGGAGTTGGGCCGGGTGGGCTTCAAGGCGCGGGATATCGAGGATCTGCTCACGCTGTACGGAGTCACCGACGACGCGGAGCGCGCGGCACTGCTCGGGCTCGTCCGCGAGGCCAATGTCGCCGGGTGGTGGCACAGTTACGGCGATGTGCTGCCCGGCTGGTTCCAGACCTATGTCGGCCTGGAGGGCGCCGCCTCCCATATCGCCTGCTACGAGGTCCAGTTCGTGCACGGTCTGCTGCAGACCGAGGGCTACGCCCACGCCGTGGTCACCCGCGGCCAGCCCCAGGCGTGCACCGAGGAGGTCGAGCGGCGGGTGGCGCTGCGCCTCGAGCGGCAGAAACTGCTGGTCTCCGAGCGCGCCCCGGCGTTCCATGCGGTGCTGGACGAGGCCGCGCTGCACCGCCCCTACGGCGGGCGCGGCGTGATGTCCGCCCAGCTGCGCCATCTGATCACGGTCTCCGAGTATCGACACGTGACGCTCCAGGTGATGCCGTTCGCCTTCGGCGGGCACGCGGGGGAGAGCGGGGCGTTCACCCGGCTGCGCTTCCCGGAGTCCGACCTCCCCGACATCGTCTATCTGGAACAGCTCACCAGCGCGCTCTATCTGGACAAGCGCGATGAGGTCTCCCAGTACGAGCGGGTGCTGGAGCGGCTCAGCGCGGACAGCCTCTCTCCGGAGAAGAGCCGGGATTTGCTCCGAGGGCTCCTTCACGACGCCTGACCCGTCAGTAGGATGACGTTCAGTCAGGAATACCCCCCACCCGTGCGCGGCTGTCGGAGCGCGGCACCGCGTCCTGCAGATAGGGATGGCATGTCCTACTTCTCCGAGTTGGCCCTTCAGTTCATCGACGGCGAGTGGCGCGGCGGAAGCGGTTCCTGGGACATCGTCGACTTCAACCCCTACAACGGGGAGAAGCTGGCCTCCATCACCGTGGCGACCGTCGAGGAGGTGGACCTGGCCTACCGGGCGGCCGAGCGGGCGCAGCCGGGGTGGGGCGGCACCAACCCCTATGCCCGGCGGGCGGTCTTCGAGCGGGCACTGCGGATCATCGAGGACCGTGAGAAGGAGCTCACTGAGACGATCATCGCGGAGTGCGGCGGCACCCATGTGAAGGCGGGCTTCGAGCTGCATCTCGCCAAGGAGTTCCTGCGGGAGGCGGTCCAATTGGCACTGCGGCCCGAGGGCCGCATCCTGCCGTCGCCGGTCGACGGCAAGGAGAACCGCCTCTACCGGCTGCCGGTGGGCGTGGTCGGCGTCATCAGCCCCTTCAACTTCCCCTTCCTGCTGTCGCTGAAGTCGGTCGCCCCCGCGCTGGCGCTCGGCAACGCCGTCGTCCTCAAGCCGCACCAGAACACCCCGGTCTGCGGCGGTGGCCTGGTCGCCAAGATCTTCGAGGAGGCCGGGCTGCCCGCCGGGCTGCTCAATGTCGTGGTCACCGACATAGCGGAGATCGGCGACGCCCTGATCGAGCACCCCGTACCGAAGGTGATCTCCTTCACCGGCTCCGACAAGGTCGGCCGGCATGTCGCCACCGTGGCCGCCTCCCACTTCAAGCGCACCGTCCTGGAGCTGGGCGGTAACAGCGCGCTGGTCGTGCTCGACGACGCCGACCTGGACTACGCGGTCGACGCGGCCGTCTTCAGCCGCTTCGTCCACCAGGGGCAGGTCTGCATGGCGGCCAACCGGGTGCTGGTGGACCGGGCGGTGGAGCGGGAGTTCACCGAGAAGTTCGTGGCCAAGGTGGAGACGCTGAAGGTGGGCGACCCGGGCGATCCCACCACCCACATCGGCCCGCTGATCAACGAGGGCCAGGCCGAGGCGATCGCCTCGCTCGTCGAGCAGACGATCGCCGATGGCGCCACCGCGCTGGTGCGGGGGCGCACCGAGGGCACCCTGATGGGGCCGACCGTGCTCAGCGGGGTCCCGGAGGGCGCGGCGATCCTCGGGCAGGAGATCTTCGGCCCGGTGGTGACGCTGATTCCGTTCGACGGCGACGAGGAGGCCGTCCGGATCGCCAACGACACGGACTACGGGCTCAGCGGGGCCGTGCACACCGGGGACATCGAGCGCGGGGTGCGGTTCGCCCAGCAGGTCCACACCGGCATGATCCATGTGAACGACAGCACGGTCCACGACGAGCCGATCGTGCCGTTCGGCGGGGAGAAGCACTCCGGTCTCGGACGGCTCAACGGGGAATCGATGATCGAGGACTTCACCACCACCAAGTGGATCTCCATCCAGCACGGCCGGAGCCAGTTCCCGTTCTGAGCCGGGGACGAAAACGCGCGCCGACACGCGGACAGAAGCTGACCGCAAGCCTTCCTAACGTGGGGTTCATCGAAGGGCGCCGGACCCGGGCGCCCTCCAGATGAGAGGCGGCAGCCATGCCCGTGATCGTGAACCCCGAGGCATGTAACGACGAGCGCGGTGCGCTGCTCGCGTACCTGGACGCGCAGCGCGGCGGCATCCGGCGCTCGGTGCACGGCCTGACCGAGGAGCAGGCCCGCAGCACCCCCAGCGCGAGCGCGCTCTCGCTGGCCGGGGTGCTCAAGCACGCGGCCACGGGCGAACGCGGCTGGCTGCGCGTCCTCCAGGGCAAGGTGGGGGACCCCAAGGACATGATGGGCGAGTGGGAGCACACCTTCGAGCCCACCGAGGACGAGACGGTGGAGGCGATGCTCGCCCTGTACGACGAGGTGGCGCGCGAGACCGACGAGGCGGTGCGGGCCCTGCCGTCGCTGGACACGACCTTCGAGGCTCTCCGGCTCCCCTGGGACGAGGGCGGCACCCGCACTTGGCGCTGGGCCATCCTCCATCTGATCGAGGAGCTCGCCCGGCACGCCGGTCACGCCGACATCATCCGCGAGACGATCGACGGCAAGGGCGCCTTCGACCTGGTCTTCGAGACCGGGGCGATGCCGGAGCCGGACTGGTCGATCCTGGAGGGGTGATCCGCCGGACCCGGCGATGGCCAGGGGCGCCCCGGATCATGCCGGGCCCCGCGAGCGCGGCATGATCCGGGAGACACCCTCTAGCCTGGTCACGGCGGGGCCGGGACCAGGATGGAGAAGAGCGGGCGATGTCAGCGATCCGGTTGCTGGTGCTGGGGGCCGTGCGCCAGCACGGGCGGGCGCACGGCTATCAGGTCCGTAACGACCTGGAGTTCTGGGGTGCGCATGAGTGGTCCAACGCCAAACCCGGCTCGATTTACCACGCCCTCAAACAGATGGCCAAACAGGGCCTGATGCGCGCGCACGACGTCGCGCCGAGCACGGTCGGCGGGCCGCCGCGGACCGAGTACGAGCTGACCGAGGTGGGCGAGGAGGAGTACTTCCGGCTGCTGCGGGATGCGTTGCTGCGCCATGACCAGAAGATCGACGAGCTGACGGCCGGGGTGGGTTTCATCGTCGATCTGCCCCGAGCCGAGGCGATCGCCCTGCTGAAGCAGCGGGTGGCGGCGCTGGAGGAGTGGCGGGCCGAGGTGACCCGGCACTGGACGCCGCCGGACGGCACCCCCGACGAGTGGGGCCATATCGGCGAGATCATGAAGTTCTGGGTGCACTCCGCGGACAGCGGCGCGGAGTGGACCCGTGGGCTGATCGAGCGGCTCGAGGGCGGGGCGTATGTGATGGCGGGCGAGGGGGAGCGCTCGGTGGAGGTGCTGCCGGACGGCGTCCCCAACCCGTTCGCCGTGCCCGACGCGGACTGAGAAAGGCCACGCCGCTGCCGGGTGCCCGGCGGGTCACACCCCCACCGGTCGTCGCCGGTTGCGGATACGGTGCATGTATGGGGAACGACAGGTCGGGCACGGGGGCGGAGACGGTGAGCGGGCCCGGATACGCCCTGCTGCTCGCCGCCGGTCCGGCCGGCAGACAGCGACTGATGGACGCGGCCGCCGCGCTGCCTCAGCTGGCCGCCGTATCGCCGGCGGCGCTGCTTGGCACGCCCGGCGGCGCCAGCGTCGTCCAACTCGTGGACCCGGCCGATCCGCAGACCGTGCTGACGCATCTGCGCACCGCCGCCGCGCATCCCGGTCCGGTGCTGGTCCATCTCGCGGGCCAGCTCACCCTCGACGCCAAACAGCGGCTGCCGCATCTGGCGTTGGCCCGTACGACGCCGAGGACCGCCCGCTATACGGCGCTGCCCTGGCACTGGCTGGCGGCCGAGCTCGGCCGGAGGCCCCCGGGCAGCACCGTCGTGGTCGCCGATCTGGTGGCCGACGAGACGGCGTGGCCGCCGCTGAGGGCCGCCGGGCCGTCCGGACTCGCGGCGGGGCTGACGCTGTACGGCACGGTGGCGCCCGCCCCGCCCAAGCGGGGAGCCCCGCCCAAGCGGGGGATGGCGACGCCGGACTACAGCCGGGCGTTCGCCGGGCTGCTGCGGGGCGCCGCGGAGCGCCCGCCGCTCGCGCTGCTGCACCAGCGGGCCGCGATGGAGGCCGGGTTGGGCAGCGGCCCCGAACTGCTGCTGGACGGCGCCGGGCCGGGTGAGGCGTACGCGGTCCCGGATGCCGCTCCTGGCCCGGAGGTCGCCGGATGGGCCGGGCAGACCGGGTCGGCTGGGGCAGCCGGGCCGGTGGCGGTCACGCCGCCGCGCATGCCGCCGGGCCCTCCCGAATCGTTCCTCTCCGCCGATCCCCGACCGGCGCCACCATCACTGCGCCCGCCCCAGCCGACGCACGCCCCCCTGCCCCCGCCGCCCAGGCGGGCGCCTGTGGCCGATCCGCTCGCCGCCACGCACGCGGCGATATTCGAGGCGGCCAATTCGGGCCGGCACAGCGAGGCGGCCTCGATGGCGGCCTTCTGGGAACAGGAGGCCCTCCGGGCGGCCGGTCCCCGTTCGGATGAGGCGATCCACTGGCTGGAGGTCCGCGCCGATCTCTCCCGTATCGCCGGGGACCCGGCCCGCGCCTGTGAGCTGTGGCTCGCGGTGGCCGACGCGCGGCTGGGCAATGGGGAGCCGGTCGGCCACCCCGAGGTCGAGGGGGCCGTGGACCGGGCGCACCACCAGTGGCAGTTCGTCCAGGACCGGGCCAGGGCCGGCGCCCTCGCCCTGCCGCTGATGGAGCTGCGGAGCAGGGTGCCCGGCCGCAAGCCCGGCGCGCTGGAGGCGGTCCGGCGCCGGGCCGAGCTGCTCCGGGCCCCGGCCCGCACGCGCTGACCGCCGTCGTTCCCAGGACCGGAGACACCGGGCTCAGTGGTGGAACGCCTTGGCGGTCTTCCCCGTGGGCGCGGGCTGCGACCGCAGCTCCGGCAGCAGTGACTCCAGGTCGTTCAGGAAGAGATCGGCGAGGTCCTCCGAGAAGCCGTTGCGGCACACCACTCGCAGCACGGACAGGTCCTCCCGGTTGGGCGGGAAGGCGTACGCGGGCACCAGCCAGCCGCGTTCGCGCAGCCGCCGCGAGACGTCGTAGACATCGAAGGTGCCGACCCCCTCCGCCGTGGTGAACGCGAACACCGGGAGCTGATCGCCGCGGCTCAGCATGGTGAAGTCCCCGAACGCCTCGATCCGCTCGGCGAGCGAGCGCGCCACATCGCGGGTGTTCTGCTGGACGGCGCGGAAGCCCTCCCGGCCCAGGCGGACAAAGGTGTAGTACTGGGCGGCCACCTGGGCGCCGGGGCGGGAGAAGTTGAGCGAGAACGTCGGCATGTCGCCGCCCAGGTAGTCGACGCGGAAGACCAGGTCCTCGGGCAGCGCGTCCGACGTTCGCCACAGCGCCCACCCCACCCCGGGGTAGACCAGGCCGTACTTGTGCCCCGAGGTGTTGATGGAGGCGACCCGCGGCAACTGGAAGTCCCACACCAGGTCCTGGTCGAGAAACGGCGCGACCATCGCGCCCGAGGCGCCGTCCACATGCACCGGGATGTCCAGGCCCGTGCGCTCCTGGAGGTCGTCCAGCGCCCGGCACACCTCGGCGACGGGTTCGTAGGAGCCGTCGAAGGTGGACCCCAGGATCGTCACGACCCCGATGGTGTTCTCGTCGCACAGATCGGCGGCGGCCTGGGGGTCGAGGTGGAACCGGTCGCCCTCCATGGGCACCTGGCGCGCCTCCACCTCCCAGAAGTTGCAGAACTTCTCCCAGCACACCTGGACATTGGTTCCCATGATCAGGTTGGGGCGGGCGGTCGCCGGATAGCTCACCGGGTTCCGCTGGGCCCAGCGCCGCTTGAAGGCCATTCCGGCCAGCATGCACGCCTCGCTCGACCCCGTGGTGGAGCAGCCCACGACCGTGTCCGGGTCGGGTGCGTGCCACAGATGGGCGAGCATCACCACGCACCGCCGCTCCAGTTCGGCGGTGCGTGGGTACTCATCCTTGTCGATCATGTTCTTGTCGCGGCAGTCGGACATCAGCCTGCCCGCCTGCGGCTCCATCCACGTGGTGACGAAGGTGGCGAGATTCTGGCGGGCGTTGCCGTCCAGCATCAGCTCGTCATGGACGAACTGATACGCGGTCGTGGCCGCCATCGGCTCGTCCGGGAGGCGGCGGCGTGGGGGTTTGCCGGTCATGCCGCTGACCGGATTGGCCTCGCCGTAGAGCGGATTGATGGAGAATCCGGGGCGTTCTTCCCTGTCGCGTCGGTCGCGAGTGCCTTTATGAAGAGCCATCTTCGTTAAATTAGGGGCATACCAGGCATAAGTCCTGATCCCGCGCCGCGCCCCCGCGCCCCGCCCTCGCTACCCCGCGCTGCTGAGCGACAGCTTCGCCGCGAAGCCCAGGAACGCCGCGCCCGCGGCTGCCGAGAGCCCCGCCCTCAGCCGTCGGCGCCGCCGGAAGGTGGCCGCCAGATACGTACCGCTGAAGATCAGCACCGACAGATAGGTGATGCTGAATAGCTGTGCCCAGGCGCCCAGCGTCAGGAAGGACAGCGCGGGATGGGCGTAGTCCGGATCCACGAATTGCACGAAGAAAGAGATGAAGAAGAGGATCGCCTTCGGGTTCAGCAGGCTGATGACCAGGGCCCTGCGGTACGGGCGCTCGCCCTCGGCGGACCCCTTGGCCGCGTCCGCCGACTCCGTGGAAGCATCCGCCGACTCCATGGCCGCGTCCGCGGCCCCGTCCGCGCTCCCCGTCCGGCGGCGCCACAGTGCCCGCGCCCCGCGCAGCATGCCCACCGCCAGCCAGGTCAGATAGCCCGCGCCCGCGAACTTGACCACCGCGAAGAGCACCGGGCTGGCGTTCAGCAGCGAGGCCACCCCGCCCGCCGACAGCGCCATCAGCACGGTGTCGCCGCACAGCACCCCGGCTGCCGCCCGATAGCCGGTACGGGGGCCGCGGCGGGCCGCGACCGACACCACATACAGCGAATTGGGGCCCGGCAGCAGGATGATCAGCGCCAGACCGGCCAGATAGGTCGAAAGATCGGTTATCCCCAGCACAGTCGGCAGGATGACAGCCGCCCGCCGCGCCGCCCAGCGGGTTTCGCCATCCGGACTTGCACCTCACGCGACGTAAGGGCGCACCGTGGAACCCGTACCGAACTGAAGGAGAGCGGACCAGGCCATGAGCTACTCCGTGGGACAGGTCGCGGGCTTCGCCGGCGTCACGGTGCGCACGCTGCACCACTACGACGAGATCGGGCTGCTGCGCCCCGGCGCCCGCAGCACGGCCGGGCACCGGCGTTACGACGACGCCGACCTCGACCGGCTGCAGCGGATCCTGTTCTACCGGGAGCTGGGCTTTCCGCTCGAAGAGGTGGCGGTGCTGCTCGACGACCCGGATGTCGATCCGCAGGCCCACCTGCGGCGTCAGCACCGGCTGCTGACCGACCGGATCGAGCGGCTGCGGAAGATGGCCGCCGCCGTCGAACAGGCCATGGAGGCGCGGAAGATGGGCATCAACCTGACCCCCGAGGAGAAGTTCGAGGTCTTCGGGGACTTCGACCCGGACGAGCACCAGGAGGAGGTCGAGCAGCGCTGGGGGAACACTGAGGCGTACCGGGAGTCCCAGCGCAGGGCCGCCTCGTACACCAAGGAGGACTGGAAGCGGATCCAGGAGGAGGCGGACGAACTCAGCAACCGCTTCCTCGCGCTGATGGGCGCGGGCACCCCGCCGACGTCCGAGGCGGCGATGGACCTCGCCGAGGAGCACCGGCAGGGGATCAGCCGGAACCACTACGAATGCGGCCATGAGATGCACGCCTGTCTGGGCCGGATGTACGTCTCGGATCACCGCTTCACGGAGAACATCGACAAGGCCGGGCCGGGGCTGGCCGGCTACCTCCGGGACGCGATCCTCGCCAACGCGGAGCGGCACCACTAGGGCCTGGGGGCATCCCGGAGGGTGGGGCCGAGGGCGGGCGTCCTGGGCGGTGGGAACCAAGGGCAGGCACACGGCGTTGATAGCTTTGGGCGGCACACTGCGAAGAACGCTTCGGCTCCGCCCCGACCCTGCGGCCGGGCCTCGCACGAGCCTGCTTCCCTCGACCCAGGAGCCTCCCACCCGTGAACACCCTCGCGCTCGGCCCTCAGTGGCTGGACCCGGACTATCTGATCGAAACCTTCGGTCTGCTCGGCGTTCTGGCCATCGTTTTCGCGGAGTCCGGTCTGCTCATCGGCTTCTTCCTGCCGGGCGACTCGCTGCTCTTCACCACCGGCCTGCTGGTCACCACCGATGTGATCAAGCAGGATCTGTGGCTGGTGTGCGTGGCGGTCGCGGTCGCGGCGATCGTCGGTGACCAGGTCGGCTATCTCTTCGGCCGGAAGGTGGGGCCGTCGCTGTTCCGGCGCCCCGACTCCAAGCTCTTCAAACAGGAGAACGTGGAGAAGGCGCATGAGTTCTTCGAGAAGCACGGGCCGAAGTCGCTGATCCTCGCCCGCTTCGTGCCCATCGTGCGGACGTTCACGCCGATCATCGCGGGCGTGAGCCGGATGAACTACCGCTCGTTCATCATCTTCAACATCATCGGCGGCGTGCTGTGGGGCACCGGCGTCACCCTGCTGGGCGCGGCGCTCGGGAAGGTCGACTTCGTCCATGAGCACATCGAGCTGATGCTGATCGCGATCGTGCTGCTGTCGATCATCCCGATCGTGATCGAGTTCCTCCGGGCCCGCGGCAAGGCGAAGAAGGAGGCCGCCGCGGAGCCGGATCCGCAGGGCCCGGCCTCGGGTGCCCCCTCCCAGGGGCCGCGCGGGCGCCACGCCAAGCGCTGACGCCGAGCGCCGGGGCCGCCCCGGCGTCGCCCGCCGCCGTGGCGCTCCCCGTCACCCGGCGTCTCCCGTCTCGCCTGTACCTCGTTCACCTGCGTTCACGTCCGTCACAGACACCCGCCCCCACTCCCCATCGGCGGTCACCGCCCCGCACAATGGGCTCCGGTGGCCGCCGATGCTGCATCCTTGGCTGCTGGGAACCGTACGGGGAGGGCTGGTGAGGAGCGAGGAGACGTGAGGTCGGACCGTCAGCAGACGCCGCGCGGTGCGAGCGCGGTGGACACGGACACGGGGGAGAACCAGAAGCCCCAGTCCGACGAGGCGCACAGCGCCTTCACCCCTCCCCTCGGCATACCCCTGCCGCCTCCGCCCGAGGACGAGCACCCGACATCGGAGTTCGCCGTCCCCGGCGGGCTGACGGCGGAAGCCCCCGTTGAACCCGAGGGCTCGGCCTTCGTGCCGCCCCCCGGGGTGAAAACCCCGCAGAACAACCAGACCACCGGCGGCTTCCCCGCCATCACCCCGCCGAACGGCTTCCCCGTCGTCCGGCTGACCAAGGACGCCCCCTGGCAGGACCGGATGCGCACGATGCTGCGCATGCCGGTCAGCGAGCGCCCGACGCCCGAGCGCGTCGAGCAGCAGGACGAGACCGGGCCGGCCGTGCCGCGTGTGCTCGATCTCACCCTCCGCATCGCCGAGCTGCTGCTCGCGGGCGGCGAGGGGGCCGAGGACGTCGAGGCGGCGATGCTCGGCGTGGCGCACGCGTACGGGCTCGACCGCTGCGAGCCGACCGTCACCTTCACCCTGCTGTCGGTCAGCTACCAGCCCTCGCTGGTGGACGACCCGGTCACCGCCAGCCGGACCGTGCGGCGCCGCGGCACCGACTACACCCGGCTGTCCGCGGTCTTCCGGCTGGTGGACGACATCACCTCGCAGGAGGAGTTCACGCTGGAGGAGGCGTACCGGCGGCTCGCCGAGATACGCCGTAACCGCCACCCCTACCCCGGCTGGGCGCTCACCGTGGCGGGCGGAGGACTGGCCGGCGCGGCGAGCATGCTGGTCGGCGGTGACTGGCCGGTCTTCTTCGCGGCGGCCATCGGCGCGATGCTCGGTGACCGGCTGGCGTGGCTGGCCTCGGGGCGCGGGCTTCCGGAGTTCTACCAGTTCGTGGCCGCGGCGATGCCGCCCGCCGCGATGGGCGTGGCGCTCAGCCTCATGAACTCCGGACTCCAGGCGTCCGCCGTGATCACCGGTGGGCTGTTCGCACTGATCCCGGGGCGGGCGCTGGTCGCGGGCGTCCAGGACGGTCTGACCGGCTACTACATCACCGCGGCGGCCCGCCTGCTGGAGGTCGGCTATCTGATCGTGGGCATCGTGTGCGGGGTGCTCACGGTGCTCTACGGGGGCGTCCAGCTCGACGCCAAGCTGAACCCGGAGGCGGCGCTGCGCCATGTGGAGCGGCCGGTGATCCAGATCCTGGCGGCGATGCTGCTCGCGCTGACCTTCTGCATCCTGCTCCAGCAGGAACGTCACACCGTGCTGTTCGCCACGCTCAACGGTGGGGTCGCCTGGGTGGTCTACGGCGCGCTGGCCGACACCGCCGACATCCCGCCGGTGGCCGCCACGACCGTGGCCGCCGGGTTGGTCGGCCTCTTCGGCCAGTTGCTCTCGCGCTATCGGTACGCCTCGGCGCTGCCGTACGTCACGGCGGCGATTGGGCCCCTGCTGCCCGGTAGCGCGACCTACTTCGGGCTGCTCGCCCTGGCCCAGGGCAACCTGGACCGCGGCATTCCGTTCCTCACCCAGGCGGCGGCGCTGGCCCTCGCGATCGCCATAGGGGTGAACCTGGGAGGCGAGGCCGCGCGCCTCTTCCTGAAGACCCCCGGCGCCACCGCCGACCCCTCCGACCGCCGCGCCGCCAAGCGCACGAGGGGCTTCTGACGGGGGCCGCGCTCGCCTGGGCCCGCGCCCGTCCTGGCCGCGCCCGCTTGGGGCCGCCGCCCGGGGCCCGGAAACGCCGGAGGGCGGGACACCCACAGGGTGTCCCGCCCTCTCGCGTGGTCAGGGCTCAGTGGCCGCCGGCGGCCTCGAGGCGCTTGATGGACGCCTCCACCTCGGCCTCGGCCTCGGCGCGGCCCACCCAGTTGGCCCCTTCGACCGACTTGCCCGGCTCAAGGTCCTTGTAGACCTCGAAGAAGTGCTGGATTTCCAGGCGGTCGAACTCCGAAACGTGGTGAATATCACGCAGGTGCTCCACCCGGGGGTCGGAGGCCGGTACGCAAAGCAGCTTGTCATCGCCGCCCGCCTCGTCCGTCATCCTGAACATGCCGATGGCACGGCACTTGATCAGGCAGCCGGGGAACGTCGGCTCGTCGAGAATGACCAGTGCGTCCAGCGGATCGCCGTCCTCGCCGAGGGTGTTCTCGACGAAGCCGTAGTCCGCGGGGTAGCTGGTCGACGTGAAGAGTCGCCGGTCAAGACGGATGCGACCCGTCTCGTGGTCCACCTCGTACTTGTTCCGCGAACCCTTCGGGATCTCGATGGTGACGTCGAACTCCACGGGTGGCTCCTCCATGATCAACACATACGTCTGGTGATTAAGTGTCCCCCACGCAGGTGTGTGGTGGCGAAAGGGGCTGGTCGGTCGTGCCTGAAGCCCGATCGTGGCAGGTCAGGGAGTGGCTGAGTCACCGGCTGAGCCGTGGGCGACGCGAGTTCGACCGCGCGCGCGGTCGTGGGCTGCGCGAATGGGACCGCGTGCGCGCCCGTATCCGGCGCGAATGGCGGCGCACGCCCCGGGAGCAGCAGCGGACCTGGCAGTTGGTGACGGTCTCCGCCGCGACCGGTCTGGTGGTCGCCGTGGTGTCGGTGCTCGTGGCCGGGCCCTGGGACGGCGGACAGCGGACGGCCGAACGCGCCCGCGCCACCGAGGACCGGGCCCCGGGCGATGGGCGTGACGGCGGTCCGGGGCGGCCCGCGCCCAGCGCCTCGCCCGTGCTGGCCGCGCTCGGCGCGCGCCCCGCGCCCCGGTCGCCGGACAGCGGTGGGGACGCCGTGCCGCCGCCCACCGGGGCGGGGCTCGCCGACACGCTCGAACCGCTGCTGGAGGATTCCGCGTTGGGCGATGAGCGCTCGGTGGCGGTGATGGACGTGACCACCGGTCAGCAGGTGTTCGGCAGCAAGGCGGGTACGGCCACGGTCCCCGCCTCGACGATCAAGCTCGCGACCGGTGCCGCGGCCCTCTCCGCCCTCGGCCCGGACCACCGCATCAGGACCAGCGTCGTGGCGGGCGCGGGCAAGAACGACCTCGTGCTGGTCGGCGGCGGCGACCCCACACTCACCGCGCGGGCCATCAAGGGGGACGACCACCCCGCCGCACTCCGCCAGTTGGCCGACGCCACCGCCCGCGCCCTCAAGAAGCGCGGCACGGGCCCCTACCGGCTCGGCTACGACACGTCGCTCTACTCCGGGTCGAAGCTCCACCCGATCGGCCCCAACGAGAACCTCTCGCCCGTCGTCCCCCTGATGGCCGACGAGGGCCGTAAGGACGACAGCGACCATGGCCCGGCCCCGCGCGCCGAGGATCCGGCCGCCGACGCGGCCGGCACCTTCGCGTCGATGCTGCGCGACCGCGGTGTCGAGGTGAAGGGCGAGCCCGGCTCGCGCAAGGCCGCCAAGGGCGCCCGTACGGTGGCCTCCGTCCGCTCCCAGCCGCTGTCCTCGCTCGTCGAGCGGATGCTGACCAACAGCGACAACGACATCGCGGAGGCCCTGTCCCGGCAGACCGCCCTCGCGGCCGGCAAGCCCGCCAGCTTCGCGGGCGGGGCGAAGGCCGTGACCCAGCGGCTGCGCAAGCTCGGGCTGCCGCTGAG
This sequence comes from Streptomyces sp. 11-1-2, assembly GCF_003595545.1. Taxonomy (NCBI): domain Bacteria; kingdom Bacillati; phylum Actinomycetota; class Actinomycetes; order Kitasatosporales; family Streptomycetaceae; genus Streptomyces; species Streptomyces sp. 11-1-2. Next base: position 5,453,391 of record NZ_CP022545.1, on the reverse strand, counting down.
CGGTGCCCGGATCGCGGACGGCAGCGGGCTCGACCGCGCCGACCATGTGTCCGCCGGGCTGCTCGCCCAGGTGCTGGTGCGCGCCGCCGACCGCGACCATCCCCAACTGCGGTCGCTGCTCACCGGGCTGCCGGTGGCCGGTTTCAGCGGCACCCTGCGCACCCGCTACGCCCAGGACGGGGTCGGCCGGGGCGTGGTCCGCGCCAAGACCGGCACCCTCACCGGGGTCAACAGCCTCGCGGGCTCGGTCGTGGACGCGGACGGCCGGCTGCTGGTCTTCGCGTTCATGACCAACGGCACCACCGACGCCGACGGCGCCCAGCGCGCCCTGGACCGGATGGCCTCGGCCCTCGCCAACTGCGGCTGCCGCTGAGCGCGAGGGCGACCCGACCCGCACGCGGGGGCGGCCGTGCCACCGTGGCCGCCGTAAGGCCACGAGGGTGACCCGGACGCGGGGTGGCCGCCTGTGCGGACCCCGGTGTCCTCCCGGATGGGGCGCGGGCCACGTACCGTGAAGCCATGACGAGCATCGGTGGTGTGGAGATGGTCGACTGGAATCTCGCGGTCGCGACCGCGACCCGGCTGGTACGCCCCGGGCCCGAGGTGAGTCGCGACGAGGCGCGTGCCGTCGTCGCGGAGCTGCGGCGGCACGCCAAGTCCTCGGAGGAGCACGTCCGCGCGTTCACCCGGATGGCCGTCTCCGGCGGCCCGGCCTCGGACACCCCCGTCCTCGTCGTGGACCGCGCGGGCTGGATCAAGGCCAATGTGGCGGGCTTCCGGCAGATCCTCAAACCGCTGCTCGGCAAGATGCAGGACCGGCGCGGCGGACTGCCCGGCGGGGCCGTGCTGGGCGCGGTCGGCGGCAAGGTGACCGGGGTCGAGCTGGGGATGCTGCTGTCCTTCCTCGCCTCCCGGGTGCTCGGCCAGTACGAGACCTTCGCGCCCGCGACCCGCGAGTTGCCCGGCTCCCCGGGCGGCGGCCGACTGCTGCTGGTGGCGCCCAACATCGTCCACGTGGAGCGCGAACTCGACGTGGCCCCGCACGACTTCCGGCTGTGGGTCTCGCTGCACGAGGAGACCCACCGCACCCAGTTCACCGCCGTGCCGTGGCTGCGCGACCACATCGAGTCCGAGATCCAGGCGTTCCTCGGCGAGACCGACGTGGACCCGGCCACCCTGCTGGAGCGGGTCCGCGAGGCATTCCAGTCGCTGAGCGGCGGCGGCCGTCCCGGTGACGACGGGGACGAGGAGGACGGGCGCGGCGCGCCCAGCATCATCGAGCTGGTCCAGACCCCCTCCCAGCGGGAGATCCTGGCCCGGCTGACCGCGGTGATGTCGCTGCTGGAGGGCCACGCCGACTACGTCATGGACGGGGTGGGGCCGGAGGTCGTGCCGTCCGTCGCGGAGATCCGGGAGAAGTTCCAGAAGCGCCGGGCGAGCGGCGCGGGCCGGCTCGACCAGGCGCTGCGCAAGCTGCTGGGGCTCGACGCCAAGCTGCGGCAGTACCGTGACGGTGAGCGATTCGTCCGGGCCGTGGCGAACGAGGTCGGCATGGACGGTTTCAACCGTGTCTGGACCTCGCCCAACACCCTTCCGACCAAGGCGGAGATCAGCAAACCCGCCGAGTGGGTCGCGCGGGTGCACCGCAAGGCGGAGTCCTAGAACCGGCACACTCCCGGCACACGCGGAAACGGACGAACGCCCCCTTTAATCACTCGTCCGAGGGACCGTTGGCGACGGGTAGGCGTGCGATGCTCGGGGAACAGCTCGCTTCTGTCACCATCGACATACGCAGCGTGACGAAAAGCTGCGTAACTCCTCGCACCCCCCGAGGCACTCCCTCGAATGACAGATGGGAAACGGACATGGGTCCCCATCCAGCGGTCGCCGCGATACGCCTCGCGGTCCGCCGCGTCCTCCACGACGTCCTCGTCGCCCACTCGGCCTCGTCCTCCTGCTCGCCCTCCGCCGCCTCTTCGCCTTCGACGCGTTCGGCCCCCGCCCCCCGCGGTTCCGCCCCGCGCGACGACGCCCCCCTCGTACTCGCCGCCTGCTCGGGCGGCGCCGACTCCATGGCGCTCGCCTCCGCCCTCGCCTTCGAGGCCCCGCGGGCCGGCCTGCGGGCCGGCGGGGTCACCGTCGACCACGGCCTGCAGCAGGGCTCCGACGCCCGCGCCGTCGAGGTCGCCGACCGGATGCGGGCGCTGGGCCTGGCGCCGGTCGAGGCGATCGCCGTGTCCGTCGGCCGCGGCGGCGGCCCCGAGGCCGCCGCCCGGGACGCCCGCTACGCCGCGCTGGACGGCGCCGCCGAGCGCCACGGCGCCACCGCCGTGCTGCTCGGCCACACCCGTGACGACCAGGCCGAGACGGTTCTGCTGGGCCTCGCCCGCGGCTCCGGCACCCGCTCGCTGTCCGGCATGGCCTGGGTCTCCGGGGCCGACGGCCGCTACCGCCGCCCCTTCCTCCAACTGGACCGGCATACGGTCCGCGAGGCGTGCCTGGCCCAGTCGCTGCCCGTCTGGGACGACCCGCACAACGTGGACCCGTCCTACACCCGCTCCCGGGTCCGCCACGAGGCACTGCCCATCCTGGAGAAGGCGCTGGGCAAGGGCGTCGTCGAGGCGCTCGCCCGCACCGCCCAGCTCTCCCGTGACGACGCCGACGCCCTCGATGCCTGGGCCGCCCGCGCCGAGGCCGATGTGATGACCACCGCACCGGCGGCGGCCGGTGGCGCGCAGGCCGTGCATCTCGACACCGTCGGCCTGCACGGACTGCCCACCGCCGTCCGCCGCCGGGTGCTGCGCCGCGCCGCCATCGCCGCGGGCGCGCCGGCCGGTTCGCTCTTCGCCCGCCACATCGAAGAAGTGGACCGGCTGATCACCGGCTGGCGGGGGCAGCGGGCCATCAACCTCCCCGGCCGCGTCGAGGTCCGCCGTGAGGGTGGCAGACTGGTCATCCGGCAGGGCTGATCCGCCCGAGCCAGATGAGCCGGTACGTCGAGCGAAAGTGGCGCGGGTGGACGACAAGGACATGGGCACCGACCTCAAGTCGGTCCTCATCACCGAGGAAGAGATCAACGCGAAGCTGGCGGAGCTGGCGGCCACCATCGACGAGGAGTACGCGGGCAAGGATCTGCTGATCGTCGGCGTGCTCAAGGGCGCGGTCATGGTGATGGCGGATCTGGCACGTGCCCTGTCCACGCCCGTCACCATGGACTGGATGGCCGTGTCGTCCTACGGCGCGGGCACCCAGTCCTCCGGGGTGGTGCGTATCCTGAAGGACTTGGACACCGACATCAAGGGCAAACACGTCCTTATCGTCGAGGACATCATCGACTCCGGACTGACGCTGTCGTGGCTGCTGTCGAACCTGGGCTCGCGTGAGCCGGCCTCGCTGAACGTCTGCACCCTGCTGCGCAAGCCGGAGGCGGCCAAGGTCGCCATCAAGGTGAAGTGGGTCGGCTTCGACATCCCCAACGAGTTCGTCGTCGGCTACGGGCTGGACTACGCCGAGAAGTACCGGAACCTGCGGTTCGTCGGCACTCTGGCCCCCCACGTCTACGGCGGCTGACGGCGCCGCTGACCCCTGGGAACCTGGCGGGGTTTTCCGCCGTTGGAGCAGGGGAAGGCGGTTTTGTTAACAGTCCACGGCGGCGTCGGGTGACAATGCTGGGGTACCGTCCGAAGGTCAGTCTTTTTTTGAGACTGAGGATTACACAGCTCATACACCGCAAATACACCGCACGCACAGGCGGCCCCTCCAGGGCTGCCGTGCCTCACTGTGGCAGGAGGGACGGGGCGGCTTCGCCCCGTATGGATGGACGTGAAGCGCTACTTCCGTGGGCCGGTCATGTGGATCGTGCTGGCCGTCCTCGCCGTGGTCGTGTTGATGCAGGTCGTCGGCTCGTCCGGCGGCTACAAGTCGGTGGACACCAGTCAGGTCGTCAAGGCGATCAACCAGAACCAGGTCCAGTCCGCCGAACTGACGACCGGCGACGAGCACAAGGTAAAGATCAACCTCAAGGACAACGTCGCCAAGATCTCGGGCAGCGACAAGCTCCAGGCCACCTACATCGGTGACCAGGGCGTCGATCTCGCCAAGACTCTGCAGGCCAATGCCCAGAAGCCCAACGGGATCCCCGACGGGTACAACGTCTCGACGTCGAAGCAGAACCCCTTCGTCGGGATTCTGCTCTCGCTGCTCCCGTTCGTGCTGATCGTCGTGGTCTTCCTGTTCCTGATGAATCAGATGCAGGGCGGCGGCTCCCGGGTGATGAACTTCGGGAAGTCGAAGGCCAAGCTGATCACCAAGGACACGCCGAAGACGACGTTCACCGATGTGGCGGGCGCCGACGAGGCGGTCGAGGAGCTCCAGGAGATCAAGGAGTTCCTGCAGGAGCCGGCGAAGTTCCAGGCCGTGGGCGCCAAGATCCCCAAGGGTGTGCTGCTCTACGGCCCGCCCGGTACGGGTAAGACGCTGCTCGCGCGTGCCGTCGCGGGCGAGGCGGGTGTTCCCTTCTATTCGATCTCCGGCTCCGACTTCGTCGAGATGTTCGTGGGTGTGGGTGCCTCCCGTGTCCGCGACCTGTTCGAGCAGGCCAAGACCAACGCCCCGGCCATCGTCTTCGTCGACGAGATCGACGCCGTCGGCCGGCACCGCGGTGCGGGCATGGGCGGCGGCCATGACGAGCGCGAGCAGACGCTGAACCAGCTGCTCGTCGAGATGGACGGCTTCGATGTGAAGGGCGGGGTCATCCTGATCGCCGCCACCAACCGGCCCGACATCCTCGACCCGGCGCTGCTGCGCCCGGGCCGCTTCGACCGGCAGATCGCCGTCGACCGCCCGGACATGCAGGGCCGGCTGGAGATCCTCAAGGTCCACCAGAAGGGCAAGCCGGTCGCTCCGGACGTCGACCTGTCGGCCGTCGCCCGCCGCACCCCCGGCTTCACCGGTGCCGATCTGTCGAATGTGCTGAACGAGGCCGCCCTGCTGACGGCCCGCAGCGACAAGAAGCTGATCGACAACCACTTCCTGGACGAGGCGATCGACCGAGTCGTGGCCGGCCCGCAGAAGCGGACCCGGATCATGAGCGACAAGGAGAAGAAGATCACCGCGTACCACGAGGGCGGTCACGCCCTGGTCGCGGCGGCTTCTCCGAACAGCGACCCGGTGCACAAGGTCACGATCCTCTCCAGAGGCCGGGCCCTGGGCTACACCATGGTCCTGCCCGACGAGGACAAGTACTCGACCACGCGCAACGAGATGCTGGACCAGCTCGCCTACATGATGGGCGGCCGGGCGGCGGAGGAGCTCGTCTTCCACGACCCGACCACGGGCGCGTCCAACGACATCGAGAAGGCGACCACCACCGCCCGCGCGATGGTCACGCAGTACGGCATGACCGAGCGACTCGGCGCGATCAAGTTCGGCTCCGACAACTCCGAGCCGTTCCTCGGCCGTGAGATGGCTCACCAGCGCGACTACTCGGAAGAGGTCGCCGCGCTGGTGGACGAGGAGGTCAAGAAGCTCATCGAGGCCGCGCACAACGAGGCCTGGGAGATTCTTGTCGAGAACCGGGACGTCCTGGACAACCTGGTGCTGGCGCTGCTGGAGAAGGAGACGCTGAACAAGGAGGAGATCGCCGAGATCTTCACCCCGGTCATCAAGCGCCCGGCCCGCCCGGCGTGGACCGGCTCCTCGCGGCGTACGCCCTCGACCCGTCCGCCGGTGCTCTCCCCCAAGGAGCTGGCCCCGGCCAACGGTGCCCAGCCCACCTCGGCGGCTTCGCTGACCAAGAGCACCACTCCGGAGGACGCCGCCGAGCGTCCTGAGGGTTCGGGCTCCGGTTCGGAGAGCTGATCCCCACCACCGGGGGCGGTTTCCGTCCCCGGTGGCCCCGGAATGAATGCCGCGTCCACCAGGTTCTAGCCTGGTGAACGCGGCATTTACGCGTTCGTTGTGTGTATGTGAGGAACGAGGCAGCTCCATGACCGACCCGGTGACGCTGGACGGCGAGAGCCCCATTGGCGTGTTCGACGAGAAGCGCGCCGAGCACGCGATCCGCGAGCTGCTGATCGCCGTTGGCGAGGACCCGGACCGGGAGGGGCTGCGCGAGACGCCGGGCCGGGTGGCCCGTGCGTACAAGGAGATCTTCGCGGGGCTGCGCCAGGAGCCCGAGGACGTCCTGACCACCACCTTCGACCTGGGCCACGACGAGATGGTGCTGGTCAAGGACATCGAGGTGATGTCCTCCTGCGAGCACCACCTGGTGCCCTTCGTGGGCGTCGCCCATGTGGGCTATATCCCGTCCCACGACGGCAAGATCACCGGGCTGTCCAAGCTGGCCCGGCTGGTCGATGTCTTCGCCCGCCGCCCCCAGGTCCAGGAGCGGCTGACCACCCAGATCGCCGAATCCCTGATGCGGATACTGGAGCCGCGCGGGGTGATCGTGGTGGTCGAGTGCGAGCACATGTGCATGACCATGCGCGGGGTGCGCAAGCCCGGCGCCAAGACGCTCACCTCGGCCGTCCGCGGCCAGCTGCGCGATCCGGCCACCCGGGCCGAGGCCATGAGCCTCATCATGGCCCGCTGAGCGGCTCCGGGCGCCTCGGGCCGGGCAATGACCTCGGCCCTGCTTGACGGGCCTGTACGGGTCGGCTCGTGGCCGTTGGGCGTCTGTGCTGTGCCTCAGGCGCGGGCCGTGGCGCTCGGGCCGTTGCCGTCGTTGTCGTCGTCCTCCGGGAGCTTGAGGACCCGCTCCAGGAAGAACGCGGCCGCCACCACCCCCGCGGCCGCCAGCACCGAGGCCCCGGCGTAGATGGCCTGATCCCGTCGGGCGGGCACATCGAGCTGCTCCATGGCCAGGAAGACGCCCGCCCCGCCGTACATCCCCGCGACCAGCGCCGCCACCAGCGCGCTGGCCTGCCCGAAGACCACCGCACGGGCGGCCACCATCGGGTCCACGCCCTTGGCGCCTGGCTGCCGTTCCCGCTGGGCGCGCAGCCGGGACCGCAGCGACAGCGCGGTGGCGGCCAGCACGACCGCGATCAGGGCCAGCACGATCGGCGCGGCCACCGGGACGCTCGGCAGTGACCCGAACGTGTCCCACAGCCGGGCGCCCGCCCACGACACCACACCGGCCACGGCGAACAGCCCGACCAGCACCCCGATCCGAAGTTGCTTCACCGAGCGGTCGCCCCTCAATTCAGTACGTGCCAACGTGTCCGGAACCTATCCGGATCAACGTCTACTCGGGCAGTCGCAGTTCCAGATCGGTGCGGACTCGGACACCTTCGTGGCCCATCGCGGCCAGCAGCCCCGCGACCGCCCCGCGCCCGGGGACCTCGGCCTGCGGATCCACGTCGTTCCACGGCACCAGCACGAAGGCGCGCTCATGGGCGCGCGGATGCGGCAGGGTCAGCCGGGGGTCGTCGGACACCACGTCCTGATACGCCACGATGTCCACGTCGATGGTGCGCGGGCCCCAGCGCTCGTCCCGCACCCGCTCGAACGCCTCCTCGATCGCGTGGCCGCGCTCCAGCAGCGAGGACGGCGGCAGCGTCGTCTTGATCAGCACCACGGCGTTGAAGTACGTGGCCTGGGTGCCGGGCTCCACGCCCCACGGGTCCGTCTCGTACACCGGCGACACGGCCTTGACCCGCAGGCCCGGGGTGTCCTCCAGCGCGTCGATGGCGCCCTGGAGGGTCTCCAGGCGGTTGCCCAGATTGCTGCCGAGCGAGATCACCGCTCGTTTGGGGTTGCTCAACGTCACATCGGCGGCGTCCACCTGCTCCACCACGGAGATGGGAACGGGCTGCACGGTCGGGTCGCTGCTGCTCATACTCGGCTCCGGGTGATGGTGATGGTCACGTCGTCGAAGGGCACGGTGATCGGGGCCTGGGGCTTGTGCACCACGACCTCGACCTCCCGCACCACGTCGTACTTGAGGCACCGGTCGGCGATCCGTTCGGCCAGCGTCTCGATCAGATCGACCGGCTCACCCCGCACCACGGCCACGACCTCTTCCGCCACCACGCCGTAGTGGACGGTCTTGCCGAGGTCGTCGTCGGCCGCGGCGGGCCGAGTGTCCAGGCCGAGCACGAGGTCCACGACGAAGTCCTGGCCCTCCTCGCGCTCATGGGGTAGCACGCCGTGGTGCCCGCGAGCCTTCAGGCCGCGCAGCGCGACACGATCCACCTGAATCACTCCTGCTGGTCGTCGGTACGCGGGCACGCCCTCCTGGCCGGAGCGCACCACCCGTCCCCCTGCCGTCTGCGGGGGTACCTGCCTCGCAATCTACCTGCGGGCCCCGGCGGCATTCGCCCATGGGGTGGGCGGTGCCCGCTGCCGACGCTCCGCGCCACAGCCTTCTACCCCCACCTCGCGGGGCTCGAACGGGGTCGGGTCAGCCCGGCAACAACCCGTCACCGGCGGGGCCTTCGGGACCGCCCGGCTCCTCGTCGTCACTCTCCGCGAGCACCGGGGAGCCGTGGTGCGACCAGACCTTCCAGCCGTCCTCCGTGCGGCGGAACACATTCGTGGCCACGACCAGCTGGCCCACCAGCGGGCCGAGCTGGCCCTCCTCCTCCGCGGGGGCGCCGCTGAGGATGTTCTCGGTGCAGGTCACCAGGGCGGTGTCGGCCATCACCGACACCTCGACATCCGTCAGGAAGAACTGGATGTAGTCCGTGTTGGCCATGATCAGCGCATAGGAGCGGAGCACCTCGCCCCGGCCGCGCAGCACCGGCCAGCCCGGGTGGACACAGGACACCTCGGTGTCGGGGGAGTCCAGCCACAGCCGCTGCAGCGTGGTGTGATCGCCCTGCTCCATGGCGTCGTACAGCGCGGTGTTCACCTGCGCCACACGTTCGTTGTCCGTAAGGGAAGTCACAGCGCTCCCGCCGCGGTTTCGGCCGCTTCGATGGCCCGCGCCACGCGCACCGCGTCCGCGCTGGCCCGTACCTCGTGTACCCGGACGGCCCAGGCGCCTTCGCGTGCCGCGAGCGCGGTGACCGCCGCCGTGGCGGCGTCCCGCTCCCTGGCCGGCGGCGGGCTGCCCCCGTCGCCGGCCAGGACGCGCCCCAGGAACCGCTTGCGGGAGGCCGCCACCAGCAGCGGGCGGCCCAGCTCCCGCAGCGCGGACAGATGGGCGACCAGGGTGAGGTCGTGCCCGGCGTCCTTGGCGAAGCCCAGGCCCGGGTCGATCACGATCCGCTCCGGGTCGATACCGCCCGCGACGGCCTGCTCCAGGCCGGCGCGCAGCTCGGCGACGACCTCGCCGACCACGTCCGCGTACACCGCCCGGTTGTTCATGTCGATCGACTGGCCGCGCCAGTGCATCACCACGAACGGCACCCCCGCCGCGGCCACCGTGGGCACCATCGCGGGGTCGGCGCCGCCGCCGCTGACGTCGTTGACCAGCCGGGCCCCGGCCGCCACGGCCCGCTCGGCCACCGTGGCCCGCATGGTGTCCACGCTGATCACGGCACCGGTCGCGGCCAGCTCCCGGACGACGGGGATCACCCGGCGCAGCTCCTCGGCCTCGTCGACGCGCGCCGCGCCGGGCCGGGTCGACTCACCGCCGACGTCCACCAGGTCGGCCCCGGCGGCGACCAGATCGAGACCGTGCTTGACGGCCAGTTCGGTGTCGAACCACCGGCCGCCGTCGGAGAAGGAGTCCGGCGTGACGTTCACCACGCCCATCACCGCGCACCGGTCCCACTCCGGCAGCCCGGCCACCCGGCCCCGCCCATGCAACGTGCTCATGTGCCCAGCCTAGGCGTAGGGGGTGCCTTCTGGATCAGGCCGCCTGCTGCAGCCCCCGCCCGTCGGCCAGCTGCCGATGGGCGCAGGGCCGGGGCTCGGGGCGCGGTCCGCGGCGCAGCAGCCGGGGCAGGGCGAGCGAGACGAAGCCCTCGGCCTGCATGGCGGCCAGGCCGATCCGGGGCAGGTCGCGGGTGTTGCGGAAGACGACGAAGCGCGGCTCCCAGCGCGGCTGGAACTTGGCGTTGAACTTGTACAGCGACTCGATCTGGAACCAGCGGGAGAGGAAGACCAGCAGCGCCCGCCAGCCGCGCAGCACCGGGCCCGCGCCCAGCTTCTCGCCGCGCGCCAGCGCCGAGCGGAACATCGCGAAGTTCAGCGACACCCGCTCCACGCCCAGCTCGGGGGCGGCCTGCAGGGCGGCCACGATCAGCAGCTCGTTCATGCCCGGGTCGGCGCTCCGGTCGCGCCGCATCAGCTCCAGGGACATTCCGTCCGGGCCCCACGGCACGAAGTGCAGTACGGCCTTGAGGTCCCCGTACGGGCCCTCCTCACCGCCCTCGCCCGCGGCCTTGTGGGCGGTGGCGATGACCGCGTCCCCGTCCGCCGGGTCGCCGATCCGGCCCAGCGCCATCGAGAAGCCGCGCTCGGTGTCGGTGCCCCGCCAGTCGGCGGCGGCGCGCCGGATGGCCTCCAGCTCCTCGGGGCTTAGGTCGGCGGCGCGCCGCACCCGGGTCTGGTAGCCGGCCCGCTCGATCCGCTTGACCATCTGGCGTACGTTGCGCATGGCGCGCCCGGACAGGGTGAAGTCCGCCACATCGACGATGGCCTCGTCGCCGAGTTCGAGCGCGTCCAGGCCGGTCTCCCGGGTCCACACCTCGCCGCCGGTCTCGCTGCAGCCCATCACCGCCGGGGTCCAGGAGTGGGCCCGGGCCTCCTCCATGAAGCAGGCGATCGCGCCGGGCCACGCCTCCACGTCGCCGACCGGGTCGCCGCTGGCGAGCATCACCCCGGAGACCACGCGGTAGCAGACCGCGGCCTTGCCGCTGGGGGAGAAGACCACGGCCTTGTCGCGGCGGAGCGCGAAGTGGCCGAGCGAGTCGCGGCGCCCGTGGGCGTCGAGCAGCTCCCGCAGCCGCTCCTCGTCCCCGGGGGTGAGGCGGGCGGCGGGGTGTTCGGGGCGGAAGGCGAGATAGGCGGTGGTGGCGACGGTCAGCAGGCCGAGCGCGCCGAGCGAGTAGCCGACGGTGTAGTCCGCGCCGTGGCGGTAGGCCACCGGCCCCTCGAAGCCGAACAGGCCCCACAGGACGTGCTCGAGCTGCTCGCTGAGCGACGGGCTTCCCTCGATGGCGTCCGGATGCGAACGGACGATGAGCAGTCCCACGGTGACGCTGACCGCGCCCATGACCACGAAGTTGGCCAGTGCCATCCAGCGGCTGCGCGGATCGGGCAGCGCCGCGAACTCGGCGCGGTAGCGGATCAGCACCCCCATCAGGACGAGGGAGAGAACCATGCCGATGACCGAGTGCCGGTAGAGGAGCTGGGCGGCCGCGCCGACGGGCAGCAGCGCCACGGCCGCGACCCAGGCCCGCCGCTTACGCCGTTTGAGGCCGTGGGCCAGCATCAGCAGCAGCAGACCGACCACAATCGAGGCGGCGGCGGCCAGGGAGCTCACGGCGCCCGGCAGCAGCTCGGCCAGCGCGTGCACCCTGCTGTGGCGCAGCCGGGGGAAGACGATGTCCATCAGCCCGATGAGCGTGCAGGCGGTGCCGACGACCGTGGGCATCGCCTCCGGCCTGGGGCCGCGCAGCAGGCGCCGTATCCGGTTGGGAACCTCTCCGGACGTTTCGGCATCTTGACTGTCAGGCATCTGCATTCCCGTCGCTTCGGTCAAGAGGATCTTTGGTTCTGTTGCGTGGCATCCGCACGATTTGCGCCCTGGAAGACGCCGTTTGAGGCAGCGGGGTTCCAACCGCGGCACGGGGGAGCCGGCCGCCCGGCAGAAAGATAGTGATGGGTCTCACGAGCAACAACCTCGTGATCGCGGCGGTCGTAGCGGCGTTGCTGCTGTTCGCGGCCACGATATGGCTGTGGCCCCGGTTGTCCGGGCGCGGAGTGGCTCCCGTGCTCGGCCGGGTCGGCATGCTACTGGGGACGCAGCTCACCGTGTTCGCGGCGTTCGGATTGTTCGCCAATCAGTCGTTCGGCTTCTACGGTTCCTGGTCCGACCTCTTCGGTACGCAGGACGAGCCGGGTGTCGTGGTGGACCACGACACCCCGGGTACCCGGGTGCGGGTCACCGAGACCCGCCATCTGGCCGTGGACGGCGGCTCGTCGCCCAAGGTCGCCGGGCGTGTCGAGAAGGTGAACATCCAGGGACCGGTCTCCGGGATCGCGAGCCCCGCGTACATCTATCTGCCCCCGGAGTACTTCCGGCCCGAGTACGCCCGGCGGACCTTCCCCGCCGCGCTGGTGCTGACCGGATACCCGGGCACCACCGAAGCCCTCATCAATGGCCTGAAATACCCCCAGAACTCGCATAAGCTGGTCAAAGCGGGGAGGATGCAGCCCCTCGTCCTGGTGATGATGCAGCCGACGGTCGCGCCGCCGCGCGACACCGAGTGCGTGGACGTGCCGGATGGGCCGCGGACCGAGACGTTCTTCACCAAGGACCTGCCGAAGGCCGTGGCCGACCACTATCGCGTGGGTCAGCGGGCCCGTAACTGGGGCGTCATCGGAAGTTCCACCGGCGGCTACTGCGCCCTGAAGATGGCGATGCGCCACCCCGACGCGTTCTCCGCGGCGGCCGGGCTCTCCCCGTCGTACAAGGCCCCGATCGACGCGACCACGGGCGATCTCTTCGGCGGCAGCAAGCGGCTGGAGCGGGAGAACGACCTGATGTGGCGGCTGTCCCACAAGCCGGCGCCGCCGGTGTCGCTGCTGGTCTCCAGCAGTGAGCACGGTGAGCAGAACTACCGGGACACCGTGCGCTTCGTGAACAAGGTGAAGCGGCTGAACCGGCGCGGGGAGCCGACCCGCATCTCGTCGATCATCCTGGGCACCGGCGGCCACAACTTCAACACCTGGAAGCGGGAGGTCCCCGCAGCGCTGGAATGGCTCGGCGGCCGCCTCAGCGACCGCTGAGCCCCCGGGGCTCCCCTGAACCCCCGAAAGCCTCTGGAAGGCGTCGGGGGAGTCCGGGGGAGGTCCGGAGGGCCCGGGGGCGTCCTAGACGTCGGCGACGGTCTGCAACTCGACGTCCCCGCGGGCAATGCCGCCCGCGTCGGCGTCGATCGAGCGGCGGAGGGCCTCATGGAGCCGGGCCGGGGTGAGGACGCCGAGGAAGCGGTCCTCGTCCAGCACCGCGATCCAGCCCGCGTCATGCTGCAGCATCGTGCTGAACGCCTGCTTGAGCGGCGCCCCGACCGGCAGCCACGCCTCCATCCGGCGCGCCTGGTCCCGTACGGTCCCCTTCGGGCCGTCGACCGCGTCCGCCGGGATCCAGCCGTGCAGCCGCTCGGCGTCGTCCAGGACGACGGCCCAGCGCGCCCCTTCCGAGGCCAGCCGGGCGGCCGCCTTGGGGAGCGGGTCGTCCAGGTGGACGACGGGCGGCTGTTCCAGGTCACCCGGCTCGATGGGGGTGACCGACAGCCGCTTCAGCCCGCGGTCCGCGCCGACGAAGTCGGCCACATACGGGGTGGCGGGCGCGCCCAGCACCGTGGCCGGGGTGTCGAACTGCTCGATCCGCCCCGAGCCGTAGACCGCGATGCGGTCTCCGAGCCGGACCGCCTCCTCTATGTCATGGGTGACGAAGAGCACGGTCTTGCGCACCTGTGATTGAAGTCGCAGGAATTCGTTCTGCAGATGCTCGCGTACGACCGGGTCGACCGCGCCGAACGGCTCGTCCATCAGCAGCACCGGCGGATCCGCGGCCAGTGCGCGGGCCACGCCGACGCGTTGCCGCTGGCCGCCGGAGAGCTGGTCGGGGTAGCGGTCGCCGTAGACGGACGGGTCGAGGCCGACCAGGTCGAGCAGCTCGGCGGCGCGCTCCCGCCCCTTCTTCCGCTGCCAGCCCAGGAGATGCGGCACGGTGGAGGTGTTCTCGAGCACGGTCTTGTGCGGGAACAGCCCGACCTGCTGGATGACATAGCCGATACGGCGGCGCAGGGCGACCGGATCGGCCTCGGCGATGTCCTCGCCGTCCACCACAATCCGCCCCGACGTCGGCTCGATGAGCCGGTTCACCATCTTCATCGTCGTCGTCTTGCCGCAGCCCGAGGGGCCGACCAGGGTGACCAGTTCACCCTCCGCCACCTCGAAGGAGAGGTCGTCCACGGCCGTCGTGCCATCGGGGTAGCGCTTGGTGACATGCTCGAAACGGATCATGGCTCCTCATTGTTGCCGCATTCGTGGCAGACATTGTTGCTGTTGTGTGGCGATCGGACGAGATTGTCATCTCTCGGGGTTAGGGTCACCAGGAATTGTGAAGAGCAACGGGCCGTGACCCGACGGGGGAGGTGAGCGTATGGCCGACGGAAACTGTCTGATCAGTAACGAGTGGATATGCGGTGAGTATGTACGCACACGTGGTCAGGAGCTGACGGACGCGACGCTCGAGCATGTATGGATCACGCTCGCCTCGGTCGCGATCGGTCTGTTGGTCGCCTTTCCGCTGGCGCTGCTGGCCCGCCGCTGGCGGGTGGTCTCGGGGCCGGTGCTGGGGCTGACCACGATCCTCTACACGGTGCCGTCGCTGGCGATGTTCTCGCTGCTGCTGCCCGTGTTCGGGGTCTCGGCCGCGGTGGTGATCACCGGTCTGGTGCTCTATTCGCTCACGATCCTGGTGCGCAACATCATGGCCGGTCTCGCCTCGGTGCCCGAAGAGGCGCGGGAGGCGGCCCGGGGCATGGGGTACGGCCCGCTGCGGCTGCTGTTCGGCGTGGAGCTGCCGCTCGCGCTGCCCGCGCTGATGGCCGGGCTGCGGATCACCACCGTCTCCACGGTCTCGCTCACCACGGTGGGCGCGATCATCGGATACGGCGGCCTCGGCAACCTCATCTACGAAGGCATGCGCAGCTTCTTCAAGGCCGAGGTGCTCACCGCCTCGGTGCTGTGCGTGGCGCTGGCGGTCGTGGCGGATCTGCTGCTGCTCGCCCTCCAGCGGCTGCTCACGCCGTGGGCGCGCAAGAGTCGGAAGGGCACCACCTGATGGACGTCGTCGCCAAGGCGTGGACCTGGCTGGCCACCGGGTCGCACTGGGCGGGCCCCGACGGGGTGTGGCACCGGCTGGGCCAGCATCTGTTCCTGACCTTCGCCTGCCTGGCGATCGCCTGCGCGGTGGCGCTGCCGATCGCCGTGGCCCTCGGCCATATCGGCAAGGGCGGCGCGCTCGCGGTCAACATCTCCAACGCGGGGCGCGCCGTGCCCACCTTCGCGGTGCTGGTGCTGTTGCTGCTCAGCCCGCTGGGGACGCACGGCCAGTGGCCCACGATCATCGCGCTGGTGCTGTTCGCCATCCCGCCGCTGCTCACCAACGCCTATGTCGGGGTGCACGAGGTGGACCGGGAAGTCGTGGAGGCGGCCCGCGGGATGGGAATGACGGGCGGCCAGCTCATCCGCAGGGTCGAGCTGCCGCTGGCGTTCCCGCTCATCATGACGGGCGTACGGACGGCCGCGGTGCAGGTCGTGGCCACCGCGACGCTGGCCGCGCTGCCCGGCGGCGGCGGTCTCGGCCGGATCATCACGGCGGGCTTCCGGCTCACCGACACCCCGCAGGTGGTGGCCGGGGCGGTGCTGGTCGCGGGCCTCGCGCTGGTGGTCGAGGGCGTCTTCGTGGTGCTGGGGCTGGTGCTCGACCCGATGCGGCTCAGGACGGGGCGGCGGCCGGCCGCGGCCCGCCGCCAGCCCGCCGACCAGGCCCCGGCCTCGCCGGTGCTGAAGACGTAGAACCCGCGGGCCGAGCCCTCCCGCGACCGGACGCACGCGTGTGTGCGGACAACCCAGGGCGGACAACCCAGGGCGGACAGCCCGGGTGACGCGGATGGCGCGGCTGACGCAGAGAGCGCGGACAACCCACAGAGCGCCGACGACGCAGAAAAACGCGGAGAACGCGGAGAACGCAGAAAACGCGGCCGACGCGGAAGACGCGACGACGCGGACAACTACGGATGGGGAACCATGAGCAAGATCTATCGGGCGGCGGCGGCCGTGGCGGGGGTCGCCGCGCTGACAGCCGGACTGACCGCGTGTGGCGGGGACAGCCTGGAGAAGTCGAGCGGCGGTGACAGCTCCGGGAAACCGGGCAAGGGATCACTGGTGATCGGATCCGCCTCCTTCTCCGAGTCGAAGATCCTCGCGGAGCTGTACGCGGGGGTTCTGAAGGACGCCGGCTATTCCACTTCGATCAAGACCGTGGACGCCCGCGAGCTGTATGAACCGGCCCTGGAGAAGGGCCAGATGGATGTTGTGCCGGAGTACGCGGCGACGCTGGCCGAATTCCTCAACCAGAAGAAGAACGGGTCGAATGCCGCCCCGGTGGCCTCCTCGGACATCGACGAGACGGTCACGGCGCTGAAGAAGCTCGCCGAACCGCGCGGGCTGAAGGTGCTGGACCCCGGCAAGGCCGTGGACCAGAACGCCTTCGCGGTCAGCCGTTCCTTCGCGAAGAAACATGATCTCAAGACGCTCTCCGACCTCGGGAAGTCGAAGCAGAAGGTCACCCTGGCGGCGGGCGACGAATGCCCCAAGCGGCCCTTCTGCCAGCCGGGTCTGGAGAAGAAGTACGGCATCGACATCGCCGGGATCGACCCGCTGGACATCGGCAGCGTCCAGGCCAAGCAGGCCGTCAAGGACGGTAAGGACCAGATGGTCCTGACCACGACCACGGACAGCACGCTGGATCAGTTCGGGCTCGTCCTGCTCGACGACGACAAAAATCTGCAGAATGCCGACAACGTACTTCCCGTGGTGAATGCGAAGTCCGCCGGCTCGCAGAAGATCGCGGACTCGCTGAACAAGCTCACCAAGGTGCTGACAACCGCCGATCTGCGGGAACTCAACAAGAAAGTTGACGCCGAGCGGCTCAAGCCGACAGATGTCGCCGCCGACTACCTGCGGGACAAGGGGCTGGTGAAGTAGGATCAAAACCCCGCTCGGGAGGGCTTGGCAAGGGATCACGGCCGCGCGACCGCCGCTATTTGCCAACGGATTGACAACAGATCTGGCCCGGCGGGCACCCAAGCGACCCCTTTGCACGGTAAGTTTCGGGCCATGCCACGTGGACGCCACCGCCAATCCCCACCCCTGCACAGGCTTCTTCCCTCCGCTTCGGTCGCAGTCGCGTCAATAACCTGCGCCGCCGGAGCCTGGCTGGTCGGCGATACGGTCGTGATCCGCGGGCTTGCCGCGACCGCGGCCGCCGCCGCGGTCGTCGGCGCCTTCCTGATGCGCCGTTGGGACCGCTCGGCCGGCCGCCGGGTCGCGGAGGCCGCGAGCGAGGCCGCGCGCCAGGAGATGAAGTACGAGGAGCGGATCGCGGAGCTCGAGGCGGACGCCGAGAAGGCGAGCGAGCTCCGCACCGCGCTCAACACCCGGCTGCGCGCCAAGCGCGCCGAGCTCGCCCGGCTGCGCAACGAGCACGCCGAGCTGCTGCGCCGCTACGCCACGGCCGAGACCGAGCGGGCCACCGCCCTGGAGGGCCGCCGCCGGCTCGCGCTGGAGGCCGCGTCCCCGGCGAAGGCGCTGGAGGCGGCGACCCGGCCCGCCGAATCCGCCGGGTCGAGCGTCGAGTCGAACGAGCCGGACGGCGCCGCCTCCGGGCGCGCCATGCCGTCGGCCACCGCCTACGCCAAGGCCGACGAGGCGCTCAGCCGGCTCAGGGAGAGCGCGCGACGGCAGAAGGAGCGCCGGGAGCAGGCCGCCGCCGCGGGCGCCCGGGCCGACGCCACGGCCCCCGCGATGGACGCCAAGAAGGACGCCGAGAAGGACGCGGAGCGCGACGGGCGCGAGGGCCGTCGCGAGAGCCGCGACAAGGGCGGTGCCGCCACGCTGGGGAAGTCCCCGGCGGCCGGCGGGCAGGACGACGACGGTCCCCAGGACCCGCCCGTCCACGCCCGTACGGCCGCCTCGGCGGTGGTGCCGTATGCCGCGGCACGCCGGGCCGCCTCCCGTTCGGAGAGCGGCTTCGACTACTTCGGCACCCAGAAGAAGCACCCGAAGAAGCAGCAGCGGGAGCCCGAACCCGCCGAGGAGGACCTCGCCGATGTGATCGGCGACGAGACCCTCGCGGAGACCAGGAAGGGCGCGGTGGGCGAGGTCATCGACCTGACCGCGCACGACGAGACGGAACAGATCGACCTCGGGGAGCTGCGCAGCGCGATCTCGTAACGGGATCGCGCCCGCGCGGCGGGTCCGGGATCGCGCCCGCGCGGCGTCTTGGCGTCGCCGCCTGCTCGTCGATGCCGCCTACTTGTCGATGTCGCCGACGACGAAGAAGAGCGACCCCAGGATCGCCACCATGTCGGCGACGAGAGTGCCCGGCAGCAGTTCGGTGAGCGCCTGGATGTTGTTGAACGAGGCCGAGCGGAGCTTCAGCCGGTACGGCGTCTTCTCGCCCTTGGAGACGAGGTAGTAGCCGTTGAGGCCGAGCGGGTTCTCGGTCCAGGCGTAGGTGTGGCCCTCGGGCGCCTTGAGCACCTTCGGCAGCCGCTGGTTGATCGGCCCCGCCGGCAGCTCGTCGAGCCGGTCCAGGCAGGCGTCCGCCAGCGCCAGGGAGTTGTGCGCCTGCTCCAGCAGGCATTCGAAGCGGGCGAGGCAGTCGCCCTCCTGGCGGACGACGACCTTGAGGACGTCCTGGAGCTCCGGGTAGGCCAGATACGGCTCGTCGCGCCGCAGATCGAAGTCGACCCCCGAGGCCCGGGCGATGGGGCCGCTGACCCCGTACCCGTGCACCGTCTCGCGGGCCAGGACACCGACATCGCGGGTGCGGCCCCGGAAGATCTCGTTGCCGAGCACCAGGTCGTCGTACACGTTCATCCGCGAGCGCACCTCGGCCACGGCCTGCCGGGCCCGGCCCAGCCAGCCCGCCGGGAGGTCCTCCTTGAGGCCGCCCACCCGGTTGAACATGTAGTGCATCCGGCCACCGGAGATCTCCTCCATGACGTGCTGGAGGTCCTCGCGCTCCCGGAACGCGTAGAAGATCGGCGTGATGCCGCCCAGCTCCAGGGGGTAGGAGCCGAGGAACATCAGGTGGTTCAGGATCCGGTTGAGCTCGGCGAGCAGCGTACGGGTCCACACCGCCCGCTCCGGGACCTCCATGCCCAGCATCCGCTCGACGGCGAGCACGACGCCGAGTTCGTTGGAGAAGGCGGAGAGCCAGTCGTGGCGGTTGGCCAGCATGATGATCTGGCGGTAGTCGCGCGCCTCGAAGAGCTTCTCCGCGCCCCGGTGCATATAGCCGATGACCGGTTCGGCGCTCTGGATCCGCTCTCCGTCGAGGACCAGCCGCAGCCGTAGCACTCCGTGAGTGGAGGGGTGCTGTGGGCCGATGTTGAGCACCATGTCGGTGCTCTCCGCGGCGCCGCCGATGCCGACTGTCGTCTCCGTCATGCCCCCAGTCTCTCAGCTCCCCCGAAGGCCCCCGCGAGGGCTCGTAACAGCGCCCGGGGCCTACGGCCGGAGCGGGTTGTGCGGCAGCTCCACCGGGTGGTGGAGCCAGGTGAAGGCGCCGAGACCGGCGGGGTCGGTCAGCTCCGCGGCCTCGCCCGCCGCGCCGAGGGCGCGGACGTAGGCGGTGGGGTCGGTGGAGGCCAGGGCGAGCGGGGGGCGGCGGGCGTCGAGGCCGAGCGCGCGCAGCGCCGCGCGCTGGGTCATCAGCCCGGCGCCGGGCCCGGCCGCGGCGGCGCACGCGTCCATCGCGACATGCGCCGTCAGATCGCAGGAGCCGTCCGGTACGGGCCGGACCTCGCGCCCCTCGCGGAAGCCGGTCAGCGTGCCGAAGAGGGGCCGGGCGGCGCGTTCGTGGCCGTAGTCGACGGCGACCGCGAGGCCCGCCCGCAGGGAGCGCACGGCCCCCTCCCAGGCCGCCTCGCGCGGATGACCGATCTCGGCGCGCAGCCCCGGTTCGGCGTCCGCCAGGGGCCACCAGCGGGCCAGCCACGCGGCGTCCTCGCCGTTCACCGGGTCGCCCAGCCGCTCGGTGCCGTCCCCGGCCGCGAGATCCACTTCGACCCGGCGCGGCACGCCGTCCGCGTCGGTCTCGGCGACGTCCACGGGCACGTTGTCGAGCCACTCATTGGCGAACAGCAGCCCCGTGCACCCCTCGGGCGGGGTGTCGAGCCAGGCGATCCGCTCGTCCAGGCCCGCCGGCCGCTCCGCCCGCTCCACCGCGTAGGGTCGCAGCCGCCGGTCCAGATCGTGCGGCAGGCCGGGGGCCAGGGCGAGCACCCGCGTGAGCAGCTCGCCGCGGCCGGCGCCCAGGTCCACCAGCGCCAGCTCGGCGGGGTGCCCCAGCGCCTCGTCCACCCGGCCCAGCAGCTCCGCGACCGCCCGGGCGAAGAGCGGTGAGGCATGCACCGACGTGCGGAAATGCCCGGCCGGGCCCTCCGGGCGGCGGAAGAATCCGCCCCTTCCGTACAGCGCCTGTTCGGCCGCCGTACGCCATCCGCTCCACTCATGCTTCTCGGTCGCCACACCGCCACGCTATGTGGAATCGTCTCCACCTTGGGGAGTAGGGCCGGGCGATACGGATCGCCCCTCGGGTTGACCCGAGAGGGTTCGGCGGTGCCTACGCTGGGTGACGTGCAGCGCCTCTACGAATTTCTCCGCAGGCATCCGACAGGGGTGGACACCTTCTGGGCCGTCCTCCTCGTCGGCTTCGGCTTCCTGTGGGTCGTGGAGGCGGAGATGAGCCGGGGTTCCCGCTTCGCGGCCGTGCCGATCGTCCTGGCGCTGGGGACGACGGTCGCGCTGCGCCGCCGCGCCCCCGAGAAGATGCTGGTGCTGGCCATCCTGTGCGGTGTCGCCCAGCTGGCCACCAGCGTCAAGCCCAATCTCGCCGACTTCGCCATGCTGGTGATCGTCTACACGGTGGCGGTCGCCTCCTCGCGCCGGGCCTCCCGCTTCGCGCTGGGCGTGGCGATCAGCGCGGCCCCGCTCGCCACCCTCCGCTGGCCGCATTCCCAGCAGGGCTGGTGGGAGGACGTCGTCTCGGCGGTCTTCGTCTCCATCCCGTTCGTACTGGCCTGGGTGCTCGGCGACTCGATCCGTACCCGCCGCGCCTACTACGCCCAGTTGGAGGAGCGGGCCGCCCGGCTGGAGAAGGAGCGCGAGGCGCAGTCGAAGGTCGCGGTGGCCGCCGAGCGCGCCCGGATCGCGCGGGAGCTGCACGATGTGGTGGCACACAACGTGTCGGTGATGGTGGTGCAGGCGGACGGCGCCGCGTACGTCATGGACGCCTCGCCCGAACAGGCCCGGCAGGCGCTGGAGACGATCTCCGGCACCGGCCGCCAGGCGCTCGCCGAGATGCGGCGGCTGCTGGGCGTGCTGCGCACCGGGGAGCCGGGCGAGGAGAACGACTACGTCCCCCAGCCGGATGTCGAGCAGATCGACGAGCTCGTGGAGCAGGTGCGCGGCGCCGGGCTCCCGGTGGACTTCAAGGTGGTGGGCAGCCCGCGCCAGCTCCCCAGCGGGGTCGAGCTGACCGCGTACCGCATCGTGCAGGAGGCGCTCACCAACACCCGTAAGCACGGCGGCCCGGACGTGGGCGCGAGCGTCCGCCTCACCTACTTCGACGACGGGCTCGGGCTGCTGGTCGAGGACGACGGGCGGGGCGCGCAGCGCGAGATGTACCAGGACGGCGGCGCCGACGGCAGCGGCCACGGGCTGATCGGGATGCGCGAGCGCGTCGGCATGGTGGGCGGCACGCTCGACGCGGGGCCGCGGCCGGGCGGCGGCTTCCGGATCAGCGCACTGCTGCCGCTGAAGCCGGCCCGTTGAGCGGTGGGCGCATCATGAGCCGTATGCGCACTCGTAACGTCGCGCCATGGCCGCTGTAAGCCGGCTGTCGGCCGGCGGAGCTGTCAGCCAGAGGAAGGGACCCGTCCGGAATGTCGATTCGCGTCATGCTCGTCGATGACCAAGTGCTGCTGCGTACCGGCTTCCGGATGGTGCTCGCGGCCCAGCCCGATATGGAGATCGTCGCCGAGGCGGGCGATGGGGTGGAGGCGCTGCAGGCGGTGCGCTCCACGGAGGTGGACGTCGTCCTCATGGACGTCCGGATGCCGAAGCTGGACGGAGTGGAGGCGACCCGGCTGATATGCGAGCGGGAAGGGGCGCCGAAGGTCATCATCCTGACCACGTTCGATCTGGACGAGTACGCCTTCTCCGCGCTCAAGGCCGGGGCGGGCGGCTTCATGCTCAAGGATGTGCCGCCCGCGGAACTGCTCGCGGCGATCCGCGCGGTGCACAGCGGTGACGCGGTGGTCGCGCCCAGCACGACGCGCCGGCTGCTGGACCGGTTCGCGCCGATGCTGCCGGGCGGTGGGGGAAGCGGCGGACGGGTCCGTCCGGAGCTGGAGCGGCTCACCGACCGGGAGCGCGAGGTGGTGCTGCTGGTCGCGCAGGGGCTGTCGAACGGCGAGATCGCGGCGCGGCTGGTGCTGTCCGAGGCGACCGTGAAGACCCATGTGGGGCGCATCCTCACCAAGTTGGAGCTGCGGGACCGGGTGCAGGTGGTGGTGATGGCCTACGAGACCGGGCTGGTGCGGGCCGGAGGCTCGGCGGGCCCGGCCCGCTGAGGCGCGGCGGCGTTCTTACGGCGGTGCTCTTACGGCGGCGTTCTTACGGTGGAAGTGGCGCCCTTACGGTGGGGACGGCCGTCCTACCGTTCGTTCTCGCCACACTCCCGCCGGTCGCGCAGGACCAGGTCGAGCAGTCCGGGGAAGCGCTGGTCGAACTCCGGGCGGCGCAGCCGGTTGACCCGCTTGGGACCCATGTCGCGCTGTTCGATCAGCCCCGCCGCGCGCAGCACCGAGAAGTGGTGGCTGAGCGCCGCCTTGCCCACGGGCACGTCGAAGGTGCCGCAGGCGTGCTCCCAGTCGGCCGTGGTGGCCAGTTCGCGGACGAGCTGAAGCCGCACGGGGTCGGCGAGCGCCGCGAGGGCGGTCTGCACCGGGACGTCGTCGGGGTGGGTGTGCTCGGGTGCGGCCCGGTGGCTTCGGTTGCTCATCGCTGCTCTGCTCCTCTGCCGCTTATGGCCCGGTCTGTGTTCACTCCGGGGTGAACATTTTAGGCGGAGCCCCTGGGGCCGCACGCTACAGACGGGGCCTTACCGCAGCACGCTCTCCAGGAAGTCGCTGCCCAGGCGGGCCACCGACGGCAGGTCGAGCTGGTGCAGCACGTAGCGGCCGCGGCGGCGGGTGGTGAGGAGACCGGCCTTCTTCAGCACGGCGATATGGCGGGAGACCTCCGGGGGCGTGATGCCGTACGACTCGGAGAGTTCACCGGTGGTGTGCGGGCCGCGGGCCAGGGTGCGGCACAGCCGCATCCGCATCGGGTGGGCCAGGGCCTCGAGGCGGCGCTGGACGAGCTCCAGGGCGGCGGGCGGGGGGAGTTCGGGGGCGGCGACCGGGTACTGGATCACCGGGCGCCAGCCGGGGGCGTACAGGACGATGAGATGCGGCCAGCCGAAGGCGGTCGGGATGAAGGTGATGCCCTCTCCGTACGCCGTCGTCCGGCCGCCCGCCAGCTTGTCGACCAGGATGCTGTCCCCGTCCTCCGACAGCGACAGCGCGGCGGAGGCCGCCGTCAGGGCCTCCCCGAGCCCCTTGCGCTGCAGCAGTTCCGCCTTATGGCGGGCGTCGGCGGCAAGCTGGATCCGCGTCCGCCGCCAGGTGTCGGCGAAGAACGCCTCGTCGCAGTCCTCCAGCAGCCGCCGCAACCAGACCCGCAGCCCGTCCGGGTCCTCCAGCATGCGGTGGGTGAAGGCCGCCTGGCGTGGCCCCCGGGCGGCCGCCATCTCGCGGACCCGGGTTCGTTCGTCCGCGTCGACCAGCGGCGAGGGGGTGTGCCGGGCGTACGCGGGGGAGCAGGCGATCTCGAAGGCCGCTGCCACGAACGTCTCGTCGTCGATCCGGTCCAGCGCGTCCAGCTCCTCCGCGAGCGTCGCCCCGGGGACGGCCGGGAGCAGCAGATCGGAGCGGGAGGTGCGCCACAAGAGGTCCGCCTCGCAGAGCCGGTCGGCGAGGTCCGGCTTGAGCGCGGAGGACGTGGCGGTGGCCCAGCCGTGCAGCCCGGGGTGGTGGCCGGGCTCGGACAGCACATGGAGCGCGGCGCCCAGCTCGGCGAGCGGGGACGGGCTGAAGACGATGCGCTCGGGCGGCAGCCCGGCGATGTCGATGACATTGGCCATGAGCCCATGGTGCGGGAGCCCGCCCCCGGCGCCGCCCTCGTTTGACGGCCGCCGTCAATCGGCGTGACGGGCGCCCGGGGCCCGGCGGACCGTCGAGCCATGTCCCTCACGGAGCAGTACGCACTCGACCTGTACCGGGCCGCCCGGCGCGGCGAGCCCGCCCCGCCCGCACCGGGCCGCCACGACTGGCGCACCATCCGGGAGCTGCGGGAGTACCGCGACGTCCAGGCGGTGATGGCGGGGCGCCCGGCCCGCCGCCGCGGCCGCCATGACCGCCTTACGGACGCGCCGGGCGCCGTAAGGGCGATGCCGCATGCCGTTAGGGCGATGCCGCGCGCCGTAAGGGCGATCAGGGAGGCGCTGGCCGCCCTGCGGCGCCGGTCAGCCGTCCCCCGCCATGAGCTCCCGGACCCGGGCGAGGAAGGCACCGGCCGCGGCCGTGACGTCGTCGGCCGTCCAGTCGAGTGCGGGTGAGGCGACCGTCAGCTCCGTCATGGCCAGACCGGGCGGCCCCGGCTCCCGCCAGCGACGGAACAGCGTCGTCCGGGTCTCCTCCGCCAGCCGCACCCCCGCCTCGTCCAGCACCGCCGCCGGATACGGCAGCCACACCTGGAACTGGTGGGTGTGCGGCACCTCGGGATGCACCCGGGACCACCCCACCCCCTCGGCCGTGAACGCCGTCCGCAGCGCCTGCGCCACCACCCGCGCGTGCGCCACGTACGACGGAAGCCTCGGCAGCTCACGGTCCAGGCCGTCCAGCGCGGCCAGCGCCGCCGGCCACTGCTGGAAGAGCTGGCCGCCGTACCGGTGCCGCCATGCCCTGGCCTCCGCCACCAGGGTCTCGGGCCCGGCCAGCGCCGCTCCCGAGATGCCGTCCACCGACTTGTAGAAGGACACATAGACGGAGTCCGCCAGGGCGGCGATCTCCGGCAGCTCCCGGCCGAAGTGGGCCGTGCACTCCCACAGCCGCGCCCCGTCGAAGTGCACCACCGCGTCCCGCTCCCGGGCCGCCTCCACGACCGCGACCAGCTCGTCCCACTCGGGCAGCACGAATCCGGCGTCGCGCAGCGGGAGTTCGAGGGCGAGCGTGCCGAACGGCTCGTCGAGGTCGAGGACGTCCTCGGCGGTGGGCGGCCGCGGCTCGCTCGTGGGACGCACCGCGCGCAGCCCGCTCACCGTCAGATACGCGTCCCGCTCATGCACCTCCAGATGCGCCAGCGGATGCACCGCCACCACCGGATTGCCGGTGCGCCCCGCCCAGCAGCGCAGCGCGACCTGCTGCGCCATGGTGCCGGTGGGGAAGAACGCCGCGGCCTCCATGCCCAGCAGCGCGGCGACCCGCCGCTCCAGCTCCTCGACGATGCCGTCCCCGTACATGTCCACCCAGCCGTCCCCGCCGTACGGCGGGGGATCGGCCGTAAGGGCGGCCGTGAGGGCGGCCAGCCGTTCGGCGATCCGCCCCTCCGCGGGCCCGCGGGTGAGCGTCCGCTCGGAGCCGTGCCAGGCCGCGAGGCGGCGCACTCGCGCGGCCCGGTCCGTGTCGCCGGTGGCGTCGTCCGCCCCGGCCGGAGTCTCATCCGCCGTCTCGTGCGCCGTCCCGTCCGCGGCGATGCGCGTGCCGTCCGACTCGTCTGCCTCGCCCGTCCTGTCCTTCATAGGCCGATCATGTCGCACGGGTGTCCATCGGACCACAGAGTTGTCCACAGGCCCGGGCTACGGCCAAACTCCCCCGGAAACACTCGCGTAGCATGGCGGGGAATCGTCCGGTACCCCCTGAGGACTGGAACGGAAGGCCGCTGTCGCGTGAATGCACAACCACTTCCCGAACCGCAGGACCGGCCGGCCCGGCTCACCGTCGGGGTCGTCGGCGCGGGCCGCGTCGGCCCGGCCCTCGCCGCCTCGCTGCGGCTGGCCGGACACCGCCCGGTCGCCGCCTCCGGTGTCTCCGACGCCTCCGTGCGCCGGGCCGCCGCCCTGCTCCCCGAGGTCCCGATCGTCCCGCCCTCCGAGGTGCTGGCGCGGGCCGAGCTGGTGCTGCTCACCGTCCCCGACGACGCGCTCCCCGAGCTGATCGAGGGCCTCACCGAAACCGGTGCGGTGCGCCCCGGCCAGCTGCTGGTGCACACCTCCGGCCGTTATGGCGTCAGTGTGCTGGAGCCCGCGCTGCGGGCCGGTGCGCTGCCGCTCGCGCTGCACCCCGTCATGACCTTCACCGGCACCTCGGTGGACGTCCAGCGGCTCGCCGGCTGCTCCTTCGGTGTCACCGCCCCCGAGGAGCTGCGGCTGGCGGCCCAGGCGCTGGTCATCGAGATGGGCGGGGAGCCCGAGTGGATCGCGGAGGAGTCCCGCCCGCTCTATCACGCCGCCCTCGCCATCGGCGCCAACCACCTCACCACGCTGGTCGCCCAGTCCCTGGAGCTGCTGCGCGCGTCCGGGGTCGAGGCCCCCGACCGGATGCTCGGCCCGCTCCTCGGCGCCGCGCTGGACAACGCGCTGCGCAGCGGCGACGCCGCGCTGACCGGCCCGGTCGCGCGCGGCGACGCGGGCACGGTCGCCGCCCATGTCGCCGAGCTGCGGCGGCACGCCCCGCACGCCGTGGCCGGCTATCTGGCCATGGCCCGTACGACCGCGGACCGGGCGCTCGCGCACGGCCTGCTCAAGCCGGAGCTCGCGGAGGACCTGCTGGGCGTGCTCTCGGATGTGACCGACGCACGGGGCCGTGGAGGCAGTGAGACATGAGCCCGAAGCTGTGGACCAAGGCGCTTCCTGGGGAGCCGGATGTGGAGCTGTTCCGCCATCGCTCGGATCTGGACGCGGCGCTCGCCCACTTCGCCGTGCCGGGGCGCACAGCCGTCGTGATGACCATGGGCGCGCTGCACGACGGGCACGCCTCGCTCATCCGCGCCGCCCGTGCCCGGGTGGGCGCCAAGGGCCTGGTGACCGTCACCGTCTTCGTCAATCCGCTGCAGTTCGGCGCGGGCGAGGACCTCGACCGCTATCCGCGCACCCTCGACGCCGACCTCGAGGTCGCGGCCGAGGCGGGCGCGGACATCGTCTTCGCCCCCGCCGCCGAGGAGATGTATCCGGGCGGCGAGCCGCACATCCGGATCACCGCGGGCGCCATGGGCGAGCGCTACGAGGGCGCCTCGCGGCCCGGCCACTTCGACGGGATGCTCACCGTCGTCGCCAAGCTGCTCCATCTCACCCGCCCCAATGCCGCCTTCTTCGGCGAGAAGGACGCCCAGCAGCTGGCGCTGGTCCGCCGGATGGCGCGCGACCTGGACTTCCCGGTCGAGATCGTCGGCGTCCCCACCGTCCGGGAGGGCGACGGGCTCGCCCTCTCCAGCCGTAACCGCTATCTGTCGGCCCAGGAGCGGGACACCGCGCTGGCGCTGTCCCGGGCGCTGTTCGCGGGGCGGGACGCGGGGCTGCTGGCGGCCGGGGAGGGCCCGGCCGGCGCCGAGGAGCACGAGCTCATACGGGTCGCGTCCCCCGCCGCGGTGCGGTCCGCGGCGCGGGTGGTGCTCGACGAGGCGGCGCGGCTGGAACCGCCGCTCGTCCTCGACTATCTGGGCCTGGCCGATCCCGCCGACTTCACCGAGGTCTCCGACGGATACACCGGCGAGGCCGTGCTGGCCGTCGCGGCCAAGGTCGGCGCCACCCGCCTGATAGACAACGTCCGCCTGTGGATCGGAGCCGCCCGATGACCCATCCGACCGGGCGGCCCGAAGCCGTGGCCCCCGCCACCGCCCTGCGCGCTTCTGCCCCGGGCTGGGCCACCGAGGCGGATGTCGTGGTCGTCGGTTCCGGGGTCGCCGGGCTGACCGTGGCGCTGCGCTGTGCCGCGGCCGGGGCCAGGGTCACCGTGGTCACCAAGGCCCGCCTGGACGACGGCTCCACGCGCTGGGCCCAGGGCGGCATAGCCGCCGCCCTCGGCGAGGGCGACACACCCGAGCAGCATCTGGACGACACCCTGGTGGCCGGCGCCGGGCTCTGCGACGAGCGGGCGGTACGGACGCTGGTCACCGAGGGACCCGACGCGGTGCGGCGGCTCATCACCACCGGCGCCCGCTTCGACGCCGACGACGGCACCGGCGAGATCCTGCTGACCCGCGAGGGCGGCCACCACCGCCGCCGGATCGCCCACGCGGGCGGCGACGCGACCGGCGCGGAGATCTCCCGCGCCCTGGTCGAGGCGGTGCGCGAGGCCGGTATCGACACCGTGGAGAACGCCCTGGTGCTCGACCTGCTCAAGGACGGCTCCGGCCGGGCGGCCGGGGTCACCCTGCACGTCATGGGCGAGGGCCGGCGGGACGGCGTGGGCGCGGTGCGGGCGGGCGCGGTGGTCCTCGCCACGGGCGGCATGGGCCAGATCTTCTCCGCGACCACCAACCCCGCCGTCTCCACCGGCGACGGGGTCGCGCTCGCGCTGCGCGCCGGGGCCGAGGTCAGCGATCTGGAGTTCGTGCAGTTCCACCCCACGGTGCTGTGGCTGGGCCCGGAGGCGGAGGGCCAGCAGCCGCTGGTCTCGGAGGCGGTGCGCGGCGAGGGCGCCCATCTCGTCGACGCCGACGGGGTGCGCTTCATGCAGGGGCAGCACGAACTGGCCGAGCTGGCGCCCCGCGACATCGTCGCCAAGGGCATCACGCGGCGGATGCAGGAGCGCGGCGCCGAGCATATGTACCTGGACGCCCGCCACTTCGGGGCCCGGATGTGGGAGCGGCGCTTCCCGACCATCCTGGCCGCCTGCCGCGCGCACGGCATCGACCCGGTGACCGAGCCCATCCCGGTCGCCCCGGCGGCGCACTACGCGAGCGGCGGGGTCCGCACCGATCTGCACGGCCGCACCACCGTCCCCGGGCTCTACGCCTGCGGGGAGGTCGCCTGCACCGGTGTCCACGGCGCCAACCGGCTGGCCTCCAACTCCCTTCTGGAGGGCCTGGTCTTCGCGGAGCGCATCGCGGAGGACATCACCGCTGGAGCCGCCGGAGCCGCCGGAGCCGAGGGCCCCGCGCGGCCCGCCACGGCCGCCGAGCGGCCCGGGCCGGACGAGGATGCCCCCGGTGGAGCGCCCCTACTGGCCTCCGAGGCCCGCTACGAGATCCAGCACATCATGACCCACGGCGCCGGAGTCCTGCGCTCCGCCGAGAGCCTGGCCCGCGCCGCCGACCGGCTGGAGCGCGTCCACGACGAAGCCGCGGCGCAGTTGCGGCGGGACGGCAAGACGGCCGAGCCGGGGGTCGAGACCTGGGAGGCCACCAACCTCCATCTGGTCGCCCGGGTCCTGGTCGCCGCCGCGCTCCGCCGTGAGGAGACCCGCGGCTGCCACTGGCGCGAGGACCGCCCCGCGCGGGACGACGCCGCCTGGCGCCGCCACCTCCTGGTCACCCTCGGCCCGGACGGCGCCCTCGATGTGCGTTCCACGGACTCCGAGGCGTTTCCCCCACCGACCACCCCCCGAACCGAGACGGAGTCCCGCCCGTGAGCAGCACCTCCGAAGACCGCCAGCCATCCGTGTCCCTGCCGCTGCTGCAGATCGGCCGCCCCGGTGAGGCGGCGGGCTGCGGCGACGCCTGCGGCTGCGGCGACGACGCCGACGGCGCCGGGCTCGACCCGATGGAGTGCGGTCTGGACCCCGACCTGGCCGAGCTGCTGATCAGCGCCGGACTCGACCCCATCCAGGTCGAGGACATCGCGCACATGGCCATCGAGGAGGACCTCGACCAGGGCGTGGACGTCACCACCGTGGCCACCGTCCCCGAGGACGCCTTCGCCACCGGTGACTTCACGGCCCGTGAGGCGGGCACCGTCGCGGGGCTGCGGATCGCCGAGGCGATCCTGTCCGTCGTCTGCACGGACGAGTTCGAGGTCGAGCGGCATGTCGAGGACGGCGACCGGGTGGCGGCGGGCCAGAAGCTGCTCAGCGTCCGCACCCGCACCCGCGACCTGCTCACCGGTGAGCGCAGCGCGCTCAACCTCCTGTGCCGGCTCTCCGGTATCGCGACGGCGACGCGTGCGTGGGCGGACGCCCTCGACGGGACGAAGACCAAGGTCCGTGACACCCGTAAGACCACCCCGGGGCTGCGCGCCCTGGAGAAGTACGCGGTGCGCTGCGGCGGCGGGGTCAACCACCGGATGTCGCTCTCGGACGCCGCGCTGGTCAAGGACAACCACGTGATCGCGGCGGGCGGGGTGGCGGAGGCGTTCGGCGCCGTGCGGGCCGAGTTCCCGGACGTGCCGATCGAGGTGGAGGTCGACACCCTCGACCAGATCCCGCCGGTCCTGGAGGCGGGCGCGGACCTCATCCTGCTGGACAACTTCACCCCGGAGCGGACCCGCGAGGCCGTCGAGCTGGTCGCCGGCCGCGCCGCGCTGGAGTCCTCGGGACGGCTGACGCTCGCCAATGCCCGTACGTACGCCGAGACGGGCGTCGACTATCTGGCGGTCGGCGCGCTCACCCACTCCTCCCCGATCCTGGACATCGGCCTGGACCTGCGCGAGGCCGAGGGGAAGTAAGCGATGCTGCCGACCATCGACGCAGGAAACATCCGCCCGCCCGTCGCCCCACCCACCACCCCAGGGCTCGTCCTCGGCCGTCAGCCCGCCCGGAAGCGGTGCCGCCCATGCTGCTGACCATCGACGTCGGAAACACCCACACGGTGCTGGGCCTGTTCGACGGCGAGGAGATCGTCGAGCACTGGCGGATCTCCACCGACGCCCGCCGCACCGCCGATGAACTCGCCGTCCTGCTGCAGGGCCTGATGGGCATGCACCCGCTGCTCGGCGAGGAGCTGGGCGACGGCATCGCGGGCATCTCCATCTGCTCCACCGTCCCCTCGGTGCTCCACGAGCTGCGCGAGGTGACCCGCCGCTACTACGGCGATGTGCCGTCCGTCCTGGTCGAGCCGGGCGTGAAGACCGGTGTGCCGATCCTGATGGACAACCCCAAGGAGGTCGGCGCCGACCGGATCATCAACGCGCTGGCCGCCGTCGAGCTGTACGAGGGTCCGTGCGTGGTCGTCGACTTCGGCACCGCGACGACCTTCGACGCGGTCAGCGCGCGCGGCGAGTACGTGGGCGGGGTGATCGCGCCGGGCATCGAGATCTCGGTCGAGGCGCTGGGCGTACGCGGGGCGCAATTGCGCAAGATCGAGCTGGCCCGTCCGCGCAGCGTGATCGGGAAGAACACGGTGGAGGCCATGCAGTCCGGCATCCTCTACGGCTTCGCGGGCCAGGTGGACGGGATCGTCCGGCGAATGGCGCGGGAGCTGGCCCAGGACCCGGAGGACGTCACCGTGATCGCCACCGGCGGGCTGGCGCCCATGGTGCTAGGAGAATCCTCAGTGATCGATGAGCATGAACCCTGGTTGACCCTGATCGGCCTCAGACTGGTCTACGAGCGGAACGTCTCGCGCGGCTGAGCACCGGCGATCAGCTCTTCACCTGCGTGCTCGACCGTATTGACGGCATTCCGAAACGAATTCCCGCCGCCCTGGATTCGCCGGGGCGCCGATCGCTCTTCGCCATTGGTCGCGGAGCGGTCAAGGGAAAGACGGCACTTCGAATTCCGTATTGACAAGCGGAAGGGCCGTCGACCACGTACACCGGCACCCGGATGCGACGGTCCGCCCCGGGTGCCGGGTCCGGACGGGGCCGCCTCGACGCGGCCCCGTCCGGCGCTTCCTCCGTATGGCGGCTCGGCGTCCGCAACGCGCCGCACCGTCCGGCGCTCAGCGAAATTTGTCCGCTTAGCACTTAAAGTCGCCCCATGCCCACGCCATATGGATCCCGCGGCGGAATGGCGTTCAGTGCGGATGAGCTGCGTGTGCTCCGACGCGCCCTCGCCATCGCCCTCCGACCCGACCCCGTCACTCCCTCTGCCGGCCCCCTCGGCCCGGACCGGGCGGAGGAGGTCCAGGACTGTCTCCGGCTCGCCGAGGCCGTGGACGAAGCGGTCCGCGAGGGCGGGCGGCTGCGAGCGTTCCTGCTCGACGAGCTCGCCCGCTACCGCGCCGCCCTGCCCGGCGCCGCCGTCGGCTATCTCGAGCAGCTCCAGGGCGCCCTCGCGGCCGGTTACGAGCCGCTGGCCGAGGATCTGGCCGCGCTCCGCGCGCTGTGCGGGTCGGCCGCCGGGGGTGGTGAGGCGACGCGCCGACGCGCGCTGCTGAGCCACTGCGGGCGCCTTGCCGAGCGGGGCGTGCGCGCCCGGCTCGCGGAGCACGCCGGCGCCGTCGTACAGCCGCGCACGAGCCCCGTGGGGCCCCGGCTGCGCGCCCTGCCCGGCGGGGTCTCGGCGGCGCCCGGGACGGCCGCGCAGGGGACGGTGCGGAAGGGGTCGGAGGTCGTGCTGGAGGCGCTCCAGAAGGCCGACGAGCCCAAGCGGGAACCGCAGCCGCGCAAGAAGCCCGCGGCGCCGGAGCACGGCGACCGCGAGGAGCCGAAGCGACGGGAGCCGGGCCGCCGGGCGCCGCGCCCGGGGCGTCCGGTGCCCACGCCGGCGGAGGTCTTCCCGCCCAAGCGCCGCCCCTCGCCGCCGCCGGAGCAGGAGTCACGGCTCGGCGCCGGGGCCCGTTCCGCCTGACCCCGGGCCTGGACCCCGCCCCTGCGCCCGCCCGGCCCCCGGGCCGCCGCGCCCGGGCCGGTGCCCGGCTCCGGGAGGCCGCGGCGCGCCGCGTAATCTGGTGGTCTCGAGCAAAAGGAGGCCGAGAGCCATGGATTATGTCTCCGCGCTGATCCCGCCCGTCGTGATGGCCGTGGCCTTCACCGCGCTCATCGTGACGATGGTGAAGAGCCAGGGCGGCGCCAACAAGTCCAAGGAGGACGCCGCGGTGGACGCGGTGCTGGCGGCCCGCTCCGAGGCCGAGGGCCCGGCCCCGGAGCGCGAGACGGCCTGATCGGATCGATCGGGCCCATCGGGCGCCGCCACCCCCGCACACCACGGCGGCAGCACGCCGGACCACGCCCCGGGACGCATCGCGTTCCGGGGCGTGTGGCTTTTCCCGCGCAGACCTCCCGACATTCGGGACATCTCCCACTATTATTCTCGGTGTGCCTAGGCCATTGGGAGATCTCGAAGACGCGGTCATGACGCGGGTGTGGAAGTGGAACCGCCCGGTCACGGTCCGCGAAGTGCTGGAAGACCTTCAGCGGGAACGCTCGATCGCCTACACCACCGTGATGACCGTAATGGACAACCTCCATCACAAGGGCTGGCTGCGCCGGGAGGTTGAAGGCCGCGCCTATCGATATGCCGCGGTCTCCACGCGCGCCGCCTACTCGGCCGCACTGATGAACGAAGCGTGGTCGACCAGTGACAACCCCGCGGCCGCTCTCGTCGCGTTCTTCGGGATGATGTCCGAAGAGCAGCGGGACGCACTACGGGATGCCATGCGCGTCGCACAACTGGGGCAGACCGGGGAGAGCCCCGGTGAGTCGGGGCGATGACCCAGGGCGATAGCGTCCGGTCATGTCCTCCCCACTATCAAAAGTAGTCACCGTCCGCCGTGCCCGGACCGGCGATGTACGGGCGGTGCGCCGCCTCATCGACTCGTACGTGGACGATCGCATCCTGCTCGACAAAGCCACCGTGACGCTTTACGAGGACATCCAGGAGTTCTGGGTCGCCGAGCGCGACGAAGACGCTGAGGTCATTGGCTGTGGAGCGCTGCACGTCATGTGGGAAGACCTCGCGGAGGTCCGCACTCTCGCCGTCGATCGGACTCTCAAGGGCACCGGCGTAGGCCACCTGGTGCTCGACAAGCTGTTGCAGACGGCGCGCTGGCTGGGGGTGCGGCGCATTTTCTGCCTCACCTTCGAAGTCGACTTCTTCACCAGGCACGGCTTCGTGGAGATCGGCGAGACGCCGGTCGACGGCGATGTGTACAGCGAGCTCCTGCGTTCCTATGACGAGGGCGTCGCCGAGTTCCTTGGTCTCGAACGGGTGAAGCCGAACACCCTTGGCAACAGCCGGATGCTTCTGCAACTGTGATCGCGGGTCCTATGTCCGAATCGCTCCCCTATCACATAGCTCCGGAACATGACCTTCCATGAGGCTTCCCGCTTGGTGGATCCATCGAACCTTCCCGGAGGGTTTGTGTTTTTCCGGGAAAGGCGGTTTCCTATTCTCTCGTAGTGTAATTACCTGGGGGGTGAGTCATCAGCGGCTAACGCCGCACCCCCGAGCCCCCCGTTTTCCCTGAAAGGAACCCCATGGCACAGAAGGTTCAGGTCCTTCTTGTCGACGACCTCGACGGCGGCGAGGCGGACGAGACCGTGACGTTCTCGCTTGACGGCAAGAGCTACGAGATCGACCTCACCACCAACAACGCGGACAAGCTCCGTGACGCCCTGGAGCCCTACACCAAGGGCGGGCGGCGCACCGGTGGCCGGGCCGCCGGCGGCCGGGGCAAGGCGCGCGCGGCGTCGGGCGGAAGCCAGGACACCGCGAAGATCCGCGCCTGGGCGAAGGAGAACGGCTACGAGGTCAACGACCGCGGCCGTGTTCCGGCGACCGTTCG
This sequence comes from Streptomyces sp. 11-1-2, assembly GCF_003595545.1. Classification (NCBI taxonomy): domain Bacteria; kingdom Bacillati; phylum Actinomycetota; class Actinomycetes; order Kitasatosporales; family Streptomycetaceae; genus Streptomyces; species Streptomyces sp. 11-1-2. Next base: position 5,418,705 of record NZ_CP022545.1, on the reverse strand, counting down.
TGAGGCGTACGAGAAGGCCAACGGCTGAGCGCGTCAGCCTTTCCCGGCTCGTCGCTGCCTTGGCAGCGGTCGGGCGCGCACCAATCGGGCGCGGAGGCATTCGGTAGCCGCCGTGCTCACGAGCCGTACGAGATCGGGGGCGCCCCCATCGCCCCCGAAGCCTGTCCTCGGCAGCGTTGGCTCCACCTCGCCCCTCGGGTCGGGAGGTCGCAGCCATACGGCGGCCTCCTGCGGGCATCGCTCTCCGGGCGCCCCGGCGGCCAGGAGCGGCGGCCAGGAGCGGGAGGGGCATGGCGCGGTGATCCGGCCACCGGCGCCGATCGCGCCAAGGTCCAGGGCCACAGCGCCCCACTCCAGCCAGTCGAGCAGCCCCGGAAGCTCGTCGGCGCTGCCAGGGGCCACCAGGAGCCGCATCCAGGCGCCCTCCACCGCGACCGGACCGGTCCGCGGTACGCGCCGCAGCATCGCCATTCCGGCCACGGCCGGCAGTTCGATGACGTCGAAGGCCACCCCCGTGAGCAATTCGACGGGATCGCTGCCGGCCGTCGGCCAGCCCAGCTCCCGCTCGTACCAGCGTGAAAAGGGAGCCGGTGTCGTCGGTGCGGACGGCCTGGCGCCGTGGACCCTGTGGATCATGCCCAGCAGAACTCTCCGCCCTCCCGCTTGGTTACGCCCTGGATGACCTACCGTGCGGGCCCGTGCGCGCACCGTGCCCGTAAGGGGTCCTGCAGGGCCGGTGAACGGGCGCAAGGTTGTTCGCCCGTAGCGGATGGAACCGGCCTCTACGGCATGGACTGTCTGTGCTTGCGGGTAAGACATCCCTAGTGGGAAGGGGCGGTCCGCGTGTCGGGAGGAAGCGGCGTTCGCCATCGGCGTACTGGCGGTGGGCGTAGATGCCTGGCCTGCGGGAACATCGTCTCGCACCATCGGGTTAAGGCAGTTGTCGGCTGTTCGGGCAGGAAGCCAGTGGCTGTTTGCCCCGCGCGAGCGGGGGTGATCCGGACGGTTGTCGGCAGTTGGAATGAGCTGTCCCGGGTTGCGGGACTAGCATGCGGAAGGACAGGGAGGGGATCGTCCCCGATCTTTCTGACCGCTCTGAGGAGCGATTAACGATGTTCGAGAGGTTCACCGACCGCGCGCGGCGGGTTGTCGTCCTGGCTCAGGAAGAAGCCCGGATGCTCAACCACAACTACATCGGCACCGAACACATCCTCCTGGGCCTGATCCACGAGGGTGAGGGTGTCGCCGCTAAGGCCCTGGAGAGCCTCGGGATTTCGCTCGAGGCGGTCCGCCAGCAGGTGGAGGAGATCATCGGGCAGGGCCAGCAGGCCCCGTCCGGGCACATCCCCTTCACCCCCCGTGCCAAGAAGGTCCTGGAGCTGTCGCTCCGCGAGGCCCTCCAGCTCGGCCACAACTACATCGGTACGGAGCACATCCTGCTCGGCCTGATCCGCGAGGGCGAGGGCGTCGCCGCCCAGGTCCTCGTGAAGCTGGGTGCCGATCTGAACCGGGTGCGGCAGCAGGTCATCCAGCTGCTCTCCGGCTACCAGGGCAAGGAGGCCGCCACCGCCGGCGGCCCGGCGGAGGGCACTCCCTCCACCTCGCTCGTCCTGGACCAGTTCGGCCGCAATCTCACGCAGGCCGCCCGCGAATCCAAGCTCGACCCGGTCATCGGGCGCGAGAAGGAGATCGAGCGGGTCATGCAGGTGCTTTCGCGCCGCACCAAGAACAACCCCGTCCTCATCGGCGAGCCCGGCGTCGGCAAGACGGCGGTCGTCGAGGGACTGGCCCAGGCGATCGTCAAGGGCGAGGTGCCCGAGACCCTCAAGGACAAGCACCTCTACACCCTGGACCTGGGCGCCCTGGTCGCCGGCTCCCGCTACCGCGGTGATTTCGAGGAGCGCCTGAAGAAGGTGCTCAAGGAGATCCGCACCCGCGGCGACATCATCCTGTTCATCGACGAGCTCCACACCCTGGTGGGTGCGGGTGCCGCCGAGGGCGCGATCGATGCCGCCAGCATCCTCAAGCCGATGCTGGCGCGGGGCGAGCTGCAGACCATCGGCGCGACCACGCTCGACGAGTACCGCAAGTACCTGGAGAAGGACGCGGCCCTGGAGCGCCGTTTCCAGCCCATCCAGGTCGCCGAGCCGTCGCTGCCCCACACCATCGAGATCCTCAAGGGCCTGCGGGACCGCTACGAGGCGCACCACCGCGTCTCGATCACGGACTCGGCCCTGGTCGCGGCCGCCACCCTGGCCGACCGCTACATCTCGGACCGCTTCCTGCCGGACAAGGCGATCGACCTGATCGACGAGGCCGGTTCCCGGATGCGGATCCGCCGGATGACCGCACCGCCGGACCTGCGCGAATTCGACGAGAAGATCGCCGATGTGCGCCGGGAGAAGGAGTCCGCGATCGACTCGCAGGACTTCGAGATGGCCGCGGGCCTGCGCGACAAGGAGAAGCAGCTCCTGGCCGCCAAGGCGAAGCGGGAGAAGGAGTGGAAGGCCGGCGACATGGACGTCGTCGCCGAGGTCGACGAGGAGCTGATCGCCGAGGTCCTGGCCACGGCCACGGGCATCCCGGTCTTCAAGCTGACCGAGGAGGAGTCCTCCCGGCTGCTGCGCATGGAGGACGAGCTGCACAAGCGCGTCATCGGCCAGAAGGACGCCATCAAGGCGCTCTCCCAGGCCATCCGGCGTACGCGTGCGGGCCTCAAGGACCCCAAGCGCCCCGGTGGCTCGTTCATCTTCGCGGGCCCGTCCGGTGTCGGTAAGACCGAGCTCAGCAAGACTCTCGCCGAATTCCTCTTCGGCGACGAGGACGCGATGATCTCGCTCGACATGTCGGAGTTCAGCGAGAAGCACACCGTCTCGCGGCTCTTCGGCTCCCCGCCCGGATACGTGGGCTACGAGGAGGGCGGCCAGCTCACCGAGAAGGTGCGCCGCAAGCCGTTCTCCGTGGTCCTCTTCGACGAGGTCGAGAAGGCCCACCCGGACATCTTCAACTCGCTGCTGCAGATCCTGGAGGACGGTCGGCTGACCGACTCCCAGGGCCGGGTCGTGGACTTCAAGAACACGGTGATCATCATGACCACCAACCTCGGCACCCGGGACATCTCCAAGGGCTTCAACCTGGGCTTCGCCGCCCAGGGCGATGTGAAGACCGGCTACGAGCGGATGAAGAACAAGGTCAACGAGGAGCTGAAGCAGCACTTCCGCCCCGAGTTCCTGAACCGTGTCGATGACACCGTGGTCTTCCACCAGCTCACCGAGGAAGACATCATCCAGATCGTCGACCTCATGACCACCAAGGTGGACGAGCGGCTCAAGGACCGCGACATGGGCATCGAGCTCAGCGGTGACGCCAAGAAGCTGCTTGCCAAGCGGGGCTACGACCCCGTGCTGGGCGCCCGGCCGCTGCGCCGGACGATCCAGCGCGAGATCGAGGACGTGCTCTCGGAGAAGATCCTCTTCGGCGAGCTGCGTCCGGGCCACATCGTGGTCGTGGACACCGAGGGCGAGGGTGAGGAGAAGAAGTTCACCTTCCGCGGCGAGGAGAAGGCGGCGCTGCCGGACACTCCGCCGATCGAGTCCGCCGCCGGTGGCGCGGGCCCGAACCTCAGCAAGGAGGCGTGACGCGGCGACGCGGTAACGCGGCGTCGTCCATCGCCACGGGGCCGCCCCGGACCGTTCCGGTCCGGGGCGGCCCTTTTGCGTGGCCACGCCCCTGACGGGCCCTGGCGCGCCCTGACACGAACTGGGGCGCAACTTGGGCGCGCGCGGCCGTGGGAGGGCCCGGAGAGCCCGGAGAGCCCGGGGACCAGGGCTCTCCGGGCTCTCCGGGGGCTTCCGTGGGCCTGTTGCGGGGCACGGCCCGCCGTTCTTCCTTACGCGCCCGCCACGATGACCTGGACGCCCTCCGGGACCCCGGTCACCCCCGTGTTGCGGTGGCTCAGCCGCAGGGTGTGCAGCCGGGGGAAGGCGGACAGCCAGCTCAGGTCCAGGTCCGCGCCCAGGTCGTAGGCGAGCCACAGCTCGGTCAGCCGCTCCGCCACCAGGCCCTCGGCGAGCTGTTCCGGGGTGAGCGCACCGGCTATCTGGACGCAGGGGCGGCCGCCGAGCCGCCGCAGGGCCCGCAGTTCCTCCAGGTCCGACACCGGAAAGTCGAGTTCCCGCTCATCGAGATGGCCGATGATTTCCTCGGCGTAACGATCGGTGTCATATCGCCGCCAGGCGCCCGCGAGCTGCGCCCGTACCGCCCAGGAGGCGCGGTCCCGCAGCCGGACCAGATAGTCGATGGCGCGGTCGTCGGCTATCGAGGTGGCGGTGACGGCCAGCCGATGGGCTTCCTCATCGGATACGCCGCTGGGATCGGGCAGCATTTCCAGCACGATAGGCCCGATCCAGCCGAGCGCGCGGGCCGCTTCCAGCGAGGTCGGGCGTACCAGATCGCGGGTATAGCGATGCACCCGGGAACGCACCTCGGGGTCCAGCTCCGTCGCGTGTTCCAGACATGCGGCCGCCAGGAGTTTGCGATGGCGGGCATGGACCGGCCGGGCGTCTTTACGGGCCGCCAGCAGCCCCTCCAGGAGGTAGCCGCATTCATCGGGGCGGGCGAGAGCGACCGACATTCTGATCACTTCTTCCCAGTCGTCCAGGTGTGCGTGGTCGATCAGGAAGTCGAAATCGTGCCGTTCGACGACCGCTCTCGCGCTGAGATAGTCCTGGAACGTTCGGTGCACGAAATCGACCGAACCGGGTGTGGGCTCGCGCAATAGACCGGTCCGGTTGAGCAGATGTCGGTAGATCTCCTCCGGCCCGCCCTGCCGCGCCGCGTGCGGAATGGCCGGGAGGTGACGGCCGAGCGTCTCGACGGCGGTGGTCCGGTCCATTTCGGACCGGCCGTTGACGAGCATCCAGTGCGCCAGCTTCTGCAGCAGCTGGATCTTCGGTTCCTGAGGGAGGTCGATTCCCTCCGGCGGCAGCATGGCGCGCTCGCGGTCTCGCCGTTCCAGCAGCATGGAAAGGGCCGCGTCATAGAGCGCTTTCCGGCCGCGCGGCAGATAGCCGCGGCGGTCCCGGTGCAGCGCGCACAGCAGACCGCACATCAGTGGATTGGTGGCCAGCCGGCCGAGGTCCCGGGTAATCCTTACGGCGTCCAGCAGCGTTTCCTCGTAACCACTCAGCCGGTCCAGATCGGCACGGTCGGTGATGTCCTGGCGGGCGGCCGCATGCCAGCGCCGGATGAACGCGGTGACCCCCTCGCGGCTGAGCGGGGAGAGTCTCAGCTCGGTGAAGCGCTCCGAGGCCAGCCAGTTCTCCCTTACGGCCGAGGGGCGCGAGGTGACCAGCCAGACATTTCCCGGATAGCGCGCCGGAAGCTCGCGCAGCGCCTCCCGCAGCCGCTCACGCTCCCCCTCCGGGGCCTCGTCCACCCCGTCCACGAGCAGCAGCCCGCGCCCGTTGGACAGCACCCGCTCGGCCCATCCCGGCGGCTGGGCGGCGGTGTGCGGATAGCGGACGGCGGACAGGAAGGCGTCCGGCTCCGGGAAGCCGTCGCGGCGGAACCGGCGCACGGGGAGCACGAAGGGGACCCGCCCGCGCAGCCCCGCCAGCGGGGCCGGGAGGTCACCGCGCGCCACGGACACCGCGAGCCGCTGCACCAGCGTGGTCTTGCCCGACCCCGCCACGCCCCACAGCAGCACCCGTTCGCGTCCGGCGAGGGCCTGTTCGGCGGGGGCGCTCGGGCCTCCGCCGTCGGCCTCGGTCTCCAGGCTGAGATAGGCGGCGTCCAGCGGCCAGCTGTCGGGGGAGTGGGCCAGATCGATGCCGTAGATGGTGAGGTGGTCGTGGGCGGCGATGATGTCCTGGGCGTAGCGCTGCTCGAACGCGGCGTCCTCGGCGGCCGTGACGAAGGGGGAGCGGCGGACGAGGAAGCGGAGGATGTGGGCGCAGGTGGTCTCGCGCAGTGCGGCGTGGGTATGGGCGTCCGCCGGGTCCAGCTCTTCGTCGGCGTCGGGGGCGGCGATGGCGAGGTGGCGGGCGAAGGCTTCGGGGCCGAGGCGGACGGCCCGCAGGTCGTCCAGGTCGACGGTGCCGAGGGCGTGGAGGGTGCGGGCGAGCGCGTCGGTGAGGGCGGAGCGCGCCTGGTCTGCGACCTCTTCGGAGATCTCTTCGGAGACGCCTTCGACGAGCGCGGCGGCGACTCGGGTCAGGTCCCGTTCGGTGAGCGTGCGGTGGTCGCCCTGGAAGGCGACCAGGGAGGCGATGCGAACAGGCCGGTCCACCGGCCCGTTGGCGACGAAGAGTTCGTGGACCAGTGTGTCTATGGCTGCGGGATCCATGAGGCCCCGTCCCCCGGTGACTGTTGTTCGCCGTTCAGAAGCCACCAGGGTAGGCGGGGTCGGGCCGGGGATGGTGGGGGTTCGGCGTGGGTTCCGGGGGCGGGCGGGGGCACGGGGCGGGGGCGCTCAGGGGCGCTGGGGGGTGGTTGCGGTGCTCTGCGGTGCGGTGCGTTGCCGGGCGCGGGGGCGCTGTTGCGTGGGGTGCGGGTGCGGGTGCGTGGGGGTGCGCCTGCTGTTCGTGGTGGGTGCCGGGGGCGGGGCCTCCGGGGCGGCGCCCTGGACCGTATATTTACGGCGCCATTTGCCGGGGGCGTTGGGTGGGCCGGGGATTGGCGCCACAAATACACGTAAGCGTCCAGGACACCACCCCTCCGACCCCACCCCCTCCCGCCGTCGGCGGCTCCCCGCCGGTGGCCCCGGCCCCTGGATCGGTTCCGGGCCCGCCCGGTGGGCCTACCGGCCTGGCTCCTCCCCGAAGAGCTCGTCCAGCAGCTCGTCTGCCTGGGAGACGGTGAAAGCGCGGTCGAGCCAGTGCCTCAGGGTGTCGCGGTAGGCACATTCGTTGATACGGCGGCGTGTCTCGGACCGGACGGCGATCCCCCGGTGTTCGAGGATGCGCAGGACCCCCTCGGCAAGCCCTGCCGCCTCTCCGTGGGCCTGGCCCTTGAGGAAGGTCTGCTCGATGAGGGTGCCACGGCCGGGGAAATAGGTACCTACTACGGCCATGGTGTCGTCAGCCGTCCTCGGTGAAGAGCTCGTTGGCGGTGGAGACGGTCATGGCGCGGTCGAGCCAGTGGTCCAGTGTCTTGATGTCGGTGCAGTTGGTGATGCGCTCGCGGATCTCCGCCGACGTGCGGATACCCCTGTTCTCCAGGGTGCGTAGCACGGCGCGCGCGCCTCCCACGGCCTCACCCACGGCCTTGCCTTTCAGGAAGGTCTCTTCGACAAGGGTGCCGCGACCAGGGAAGTAGCTGCCTACCACGCTCATCAGTTTCCTCCAGACGTCTCGTGCTGGGGTGTCCCCCAGGCCGATCTCCAGTAGCTCCGAGTAGTAAGGGCGGGTCTCCGGGTCGGCCTTGGCGAGGGCCTGAGCCAGTGTTTTCAGTATGGCCGGAGCGTTTGGATCGCGCCCATGTGTCAAGGCCGAGAAGGCAGCCAGGGTCAGATCCTGGGACGCCTCCTCGGGGTCGAGGATCACCGGGACATTTCCGGGGCCCAGCACCAGCGGGTGTACGGACAGTGCTGTCCACCCTTCCACGCCGATCCGAAAGGGCCCCGCCGCCCAGTCGGCGGTTTTCTTGTCCTGGCAGACTACGAGTAGCAGTGCCGGAAGCTCGTGCTTCGCTGCCATGTACGAGAGGTAATACGCCCAGCTGACCGCCTTGTCTGGGTCGCGGCGCCCTTGTGCCTCGATGGCCGAGAGGAAGCCGCCGCCGTCAGGAGGCGTCACGCGCAGCACGCTGTCCACGCGCCGTTCCAACGGTCGGATCTCGGTGGCGTCCGGGGTGAGTACTTCAACTGCCGCCTTCTCGGGGAGCGGCAATTCCAGGATGCGGAACACCGGAGTGAGTAACTCCGGCCGATCTTGAAAGATGCGATGTGCGGCCTCGTGCCGCGAACTGACCATGTTCGTGAACGTATGGTCATCGGAGCATGTGCACGGGGCAAATGACCGGTGATCACCCGATTGGGGGAAAGGTCTGCGGGGGGTCAGGCGGCGATCTCGTAGGCGTTCTGCTGGGGGGTGAGTTCGAACCAGAGCAGCTTGCCGCTGATGCCGAAGAGGTCGTCGGCGAGGGGGTAGCCGCCCCAGTTGTCGGCGCACAGCCGGACGATGAGCAGGCCCCGGCCGGAGGTCGCGTCCAGGCAGGAGGCGGCCTCGGTGAGGGCGGTGAAGCGGTCGAGGGGGCTGGGCGGGGCGTCGAAGGGCGCGGGGATGGTGGGGTTGGTGTCCCAGATGCTGACCCGGAGGCGGCTTTCGCAGAGGTGGCGGATGCGGAGTTGCGCCGGGCCGTCGGAGTGGCGGACGGCGTTGGTGACCAGCTCGCAGGTGAGGAGTTCCGCCGTGTCGATCAGCTCGGCCATGCCGTGGGAGGCCAGGACGGCCCGCAGGGTCACCCGCGAGATCCTGGCCGCCCGTGGGTCGTTGGGGAGGCGGAGGGAGTACGTCCACGGTCCCTCCGACGGTCCTGCGGTTGGCTCCTGCGGCGCTACGGTTGCCATGCGAGTCTCCCTCGGCTGATCAAGTTGAGTGGCTTGGGTCACACCATATGGTGTTCGCTGTAATGTCTTCCATTGAAGCCAAGGAAGTCATTCCAAGTTGACTCGTGTGGGTGACGTTCGCGCAGCGTGCGCATTCCGAGGAGGAGACGGCCGGTGCCGCCAAGTAGTACGCCCACCGCGCGAAAGCAAAGGCTGGGCGCCGAGCTGCGCAAACTGCGAGAGCGCGCAGGAATGTCATCGACTGCGGCCGCCGCCCTCCTGGGCGGCAACCAAGCGCGGATCAGCAATATTGAGGCAGGCCGCTACGCGGTGAGTGCGGACCGGGTACGTGTTCTGGCGCAGAACTACAGCTGCTCGGATCAGGCGCTCGTGGACGCGCTCGCCGGAATGACGGGAGACCGAAAACGAGGCTGGTGGGAGGAGTATCGGGAGACGTTCTCCTCTGGGCTTCTGGACTTGGCAGAGCTTGAGCACCACGCCGTCGCGGCTCGAGTAGCCCAGGTGATCACTGTTCCCGGTCTGCTGCAGACTCCCGAGCACGCCCGGGCGATCTTTCGTGACGTCGTCCCGCCGCTCATGCCGCCTGAGGTGGAACATCGGGTGTCGTACCGGGTCAAGCGTCAGGTCGTCCTGTTCCGAGACGAGCCGCTGCCGTACACCGCGATCATCCACGAGGCCGCCTTGAGGATGCAGTTCGGCGGTGCGGCTACGGCCAAGGCCCAGCTGGAACACCTCATCGGCATGAGCGAGCGGGACCATGTGACAGTCGTCGTCATCCCCTTCGGCGGCGTGTCCTTCCCCATCTCGGCACACGGGGTCGACTACTTCTGCGGTCCGGTGACCCAACTCGACACTGTCCAGCTCGATACAGCGCATGGCGTTGAACTGGTTGATGCTGCTGCGCAGTTGGAGAAGTACCGGTTGGTGCTCGACCGCATGGAGCAGGCCGCTCTGGGACCGGACGAGTCACGGGACCTCATTCGCCGCATTGCGCGGGAGATCTGAAGGGGAAGGTTTGTGTCCAGGCTCGACTGGCGGAAGTCCACGTTCAGCGAAGAGGCATCGTCCTGCGTCTACGTCGCGGTCACAGGCAACGGGAAGATCAGGCTCCGGGAGAGCGACGACCCCGACGTCATCCTGACCACCACACCCGCCGCCCTGCGCGCCTTCATACGTGGCGCCAAGGCCGGTGCCCTCGATGGCATCCAGGGAGGCGGAGCGTAAGGCGCGACGGCCCGTCGTGAGAGGGAGGGAGAACAAGACGGCCCGTCGCGTTCGCGACCCTAGGCCGACGCGCTGAGCCGCCGCTTACCGATTGCTGAGTCGGGGGAAAACCGGAGGCGGTGGGATGACCGGCCGGGGTACCGTCGTCCGCATGGACTCGTTTCTTCAGATCTACGGCTGACACGCCGCTCTCTCCGGCGCACCGGTGACCACGCCCGTGCGCTGGGCCGTCGTGTCCATTTCGCCGTAGACCTGAAACGAGTGATCTCTCATGTCACGTCCGTCCCGTCGCCGTGCCCATATCGCGATGGTCGGCATCCCCGCCATCAGCCATGTACTGCCCAGCCTCGAGGTCATCCGCGAGCTCGTGGCGCGCGGTCACCGGGTGACCTACGCCAACGATCCCTTCGTCGCGCACGTCATCGAGCCCACCGGTGCCGCGTTGGTGCCGTACCGGTCCACGCTGCCCGTCGTGGACAACAGCTGGCCCGAGGACCCCATCGCCGCCGGCACCGTCTTCCTGGACGACGCGATCCAGGCGCTGCCGCAGCTGCGCGCCGCGTATGACGACGATCCGGCCGACCTCTACCTCTACGACATCGGTGGCTACGTCGGGCGTGCCCTGGCCGAGGCGCAGGGGCGGCCGGCGCTACAGCTCTCGCCGTCCTTCGTGGCCTGGGAGGGCTACGCGGAGGAGGTCGGGGCGGCGCTCAAGGCGCTGCCGGGGGCCGATGCGTATCAGGAGAAGTTCGCGTCGTGGCTGGCCGGTTGCGGGGCGACCACGCTCGACCCCGACGTCTTCAGCGGGCGGCCCGAGCGGGCCGTCGCGGTGATCCCCCGGGCCATGCAGCCGAACGCGGACCGAGTGGACGAGGAGGTGGTGACGTTCGTCGGGCCGTGCCTCGGGGACCGGGCCGGGCAGGGCCGGTGGGAACGGCCCGCAGGGGTGGAGAAGGTACTGCTGGTCTCGCTGGGCTCGGCCTTCACCCGGCAGCCGGGCTTCTACCGGGAGTGCGTCGCGGCCTTCGGGGAACTGCCCGGATGGCATGTGGTGTTGCAGATCGGGAAGTACGTGGACCCGGCCGAGCTGGGGGAGATCCCGGGCAACATCGAGGTGCACCGCTGGGTGCCGCAGTTGGCGATCCTGGAGCAGGCCGACGCCTTCGTCACCCATGCCGGGATGGGCAGCAGCGCCGAAGGGCTGTACTGCGGGCTGCCGATGATCGCCGTACCGCAGAGTGCCGAGCAGCCGATGAACGCCGACCGGCTGGTCGAACTGGGCGTGGCCCGCCGTATCGACACGGCGGATGCCACGGCCGAGGTGCTGCGTGCCGCTCTGACCGAGCTCACCACGGATCCGGAGGTCGCGCGCGTCTCGGCGCGGCTGCGGGACGAAGCGCGGGCCGAGGGCGGCACCGGGCGGGCCGCCGATCTGATCGAGGACGCGCTGCGGTGACATGACGATGGCCCGGCCGCTTGTGGCGGCCGGGCCATCGGCAGGCGTCGGGCGGTTACTTCACGATCGTGATGCGGTCCGCCTTCGGCGGGTCCAGGGGCGAGGACTGCGACGAGTGCGCGCCCAGGTAGGCCGTGAACGCGTCCAGGTCGGAGGCGCCGACGAGCTTGTTCTTGCCGTCCTTGAAGGCGGGGAAGCCGTCGCCGCCGCCCGCGAGGAACTCGTTCATCGCGACGCGATAGGTCTTGGCGGGGTCGATCGGCTCACCGTTCAGCTTCACCGTGTCCGTGACGATCCGGTCCTTGCCGGACTTGGTCAGATCCAGGGTGTAGGTGAGGCTCTTGGAGACCTGGAGGATCTTCGGGGATGCCTCGTTGGAGCCGCTGACCTGCTGCTGGAGCGCGGTGATGAGCTGGGAGCCGGTCAGGTCGATCACGTTCATCATGTTGGTGAACGGCTGGACGGTGAACGCCTCGCCGTAGGTCACCACCCCGTCGCCCTCACTCCCCGACGCCTTGTGGGCGAGGTCGGAGCGGATGCCGCCGGGGTTCATGAAGGCGAGTTGGGCGCCGCCCTTGTCGGCCGGGGCGAGCGCTTCGAGCTGGCCGTCGGCGATGACGTCGCCCAGGGGCGTCTCGTACGCGGTGGAGCCGCGGCCGTTGACGTCGGCGGAGATGTAGCCGACCGGCTTGTTGGCGATCGGGGCGGCCAGCTTGTTCCAGCGCCCGATGAGCGAGGTCATGTCGGGGGCCTTGGGCTGGTCGCGGTCGACGACGTGGTTCGCCGCGTTGGCGCCCTTCACGTTCGTCCGCACGATGTCGCCGGTGCGGCGGTCGTAGGTGAGCGTGGTGTCCGTGTAGAGGCGGCCGAAGGAGGCCGCGGAGGTCACGGTGCGCGGGGTGCCGGACGGGTCCGGGATGGTGCAGGTGTACGCCTGGTGGGTGTGGCCGGTGACCAGGGCGTCGACCTTGGGCGAGATGTTCTTGGCGATGTCGACGATGGGGCCGGAGATGCCCTTGCCCGCACCGCCGTTGTCGCAGTCGTCGTTGTACGAGGCGGAGGCGGGCAGCCCGCCCTCGTGGATGAGCGCGACGATCGACTTCACGCCCTTGCGCTGCAGCTCCTTGGCGTACTTGTTGACCGTCTCGACCTCGTCGTGGAACTTCAGGCCCTTGACGCCCTCGGCGGTGACGATGTCCGCGGTGCCCTCGAGGGTGACCCCGATGAAGCCGATCTTCACGCCCTTGTGCTTCCACACGGTGTACGGCTTGAGGATGGGCTTGCCGGTCTTCTCGTCGGTGACGTTCGCGGCGAGGTAGGGGAAGTCGGCGCCCGGGAAGGTCTTGCCCTTCTCGTAGCAGCCCTCCTTGGGGTGGCAGCCGCCGTTCTGAATCCGGTTCAGCTCGGCGCGGCCCTCGTCGAATTCATGGTTGCCGACCGCGGTGACGTCGAGGTCCAGCTTGTTGAGCGCCCCGATGGTCGGCTCGTCGTGGAAGAGACCGGACAGCAGCGGGCTGGCGCCGATCATGTCGCCGCCGGCGGCGGTGACGGAGTAGTCGTGGCCCTTACGGGCGTTACGGAGGGAGGTGGCGAGGTATTCGGCGCCACCCGCCGGGATGGTCTTGGTGGTGCCGTCGGGCTGGGTCTCGGTGACGGTGCCCGAGGAGCCCTGCGGGGGCTCCAGGTTTCCGTGCAGGTCGTTGAAGGACAGCAGCTGTACGTCGACGGTGCGTCCGGGCCGGTGCTGGTCCGAGGCGGCGGCGGTGTCCGCGCCCGCCGGGCCCACGGCGGTCAGCACCCCGGCCGCGGCGGCCAGCACCGCGACTCCCGTGGCCAACCGGCGTGCTGCCCCGCGCCGTTGAGGTCTCGCTGGCATGTCGTCCCCTTGTGTACCCCGTGGTGGATGGTGGGGCGCAGCTTACGGTCAACGCGCGTAGCGGGGCAGGGGCAGGAGGTTAAGAGCTGGTAGCCGATGGTCAACGGTGTGGGGCGACCTCGCCCGACCCTCGGGATCCTCATCGCGAAGAGCCGCGGCAAGGGGACGATCGAGTACGCCTTGCGGAGCAACAACGCACCGTTCGCCGTGAGCACCTACGCCGCGCTGCCGCCCCATGTGCGGGAGCTGATGCCCAGCGCCGAGGATCTCTTCCGTATCGCCGACGACGTCCTCGACGGGGGTGGGGCAGCCGGGTGACCCGCCGGTAATAAATTGTGCAGCGGCTTGCCGCACAATTGGGCCGCCGTAGGCTCGGCTCCATGAATGACGTGGTGAACGAGACGTCCGGGGCCCGGCGGCTCGATGTGCTGGAGGAGCTGGCGCCCACCGAGGCGCAGGATGTGCTGCGGCTGGTCGCGGAGTCCGCGCGCGCCGATGGTCAGCAGGCCGTCTCCGAGCAGGGGCGGCTGCAGCTGCGGGGGCGGCGGGAGGGGGTGCGGCATCTGGTGCTGCGGGAGCCGAGCGGGGAGCTGGTGGGATACGCGCAGCTCGAGGACACCGACCCGGTGGAGGCCCCGGCCGCCGAGCTGGTCGTGCATCCGGCGCACCGCGGGCAGGGGCATGGCCGGGCGCTGGGGGTGACCCTGCTGAGGGAGTCGGGGAAGCGGCTGCGGGTGTGGGCGCACGGGGGGCATGCCTCGGCGCGCCATCTGGCGCAGGTGCTGGGGCTGACGCTGTTCCGGGAGCTGCGGCAGATGCGCCGGCCCCTGGGGTCGCTCACGGAGCTGGGCCTTGCGGAGCCCACGTGGCCGGAGGGCGTGACCGTAAGGACCTTCCGGCCGGGTGAGGACGACGCCGCCTGGCTGGCGGCGAACGCGGCGGCCTTCGCCCATCACCCCGAGCAGGGCTCGCTCGCCCAGCGTGACCTGGACGACCGTAAGGGTGAGCCGTGGTTCGATCCGGCGGGGTTCTTCCTGGCCGAGCGCGATGGACAGATCGTCGGCTTCCACTGGACCAAGGAGCATGCCGAGGAGCGGCTGGGGGAGGTGTACGTCGTGGGCGTGCGGCCGGATGCGCAGGGTGGCGGTCTCGGTAAGGCGCTCACGTCGGTCGGGCTGCGGCATCTGGCGGCTCAGGGGGTGCCGACCGCGATGCTCTACGTGGACGCCGACAACTTCGCCGCGGTCGCGGTCTACGAACGGCTCGGCTTTGTCACCCATGAGACGGACCTGATGTACCGGACCGAGACCTGAGCCGGCCCCGCGTCCGGAGGGCTTGAGAGGGCGGAACCCCAGGGGGTCGGACCCCTGGGGGATGGGTCCCGATTTCCTACGCGCCATGTGTCCGTTACCGGCGATTCAACCTTGGTTGCGAGCATCACTGAATGCAGCCCGCTGTGCCGAATTCGTCGAACCGGAGGCTCCGTGCCGTTTCCGCACCCGCTTCCGCCACGCCGTCTTCGCCTCCGGCGCGGAACAATGAATTCATGAGCGACAGCAGCGGTCAGGCATCGGTTTCCCCCCAGCCCCAGCGCCAGCCCTCGGTCGGGTCCATCGCGGCGCACCGGCCGCGTGCTGTCGCCGGGCCACCGGTGCGGTCGCTCGACCCCGACCTCGACGCCGACCTGGACTCGTACGAGGAGGGGGCCGGGCCCGATGTGGCGGGCGGGGAGCTGCCGCAGGGGCGGTTCCTGGACCGGGAGCGCAGCTGGCTGGCGTTCAACGAGCGGGTGCTGGAGCTGGCCGAGGACCCCTCCACCCCGCTGCTGGAGCGGGCCAATTTCCTGGCGATCTTCGCGGGCAATCTGGACGAGTTCTTCATGGTGCGGGTCGCCGGCCTCAAGCGGCGCATCGCGACCGGGGTCGCCACCCGTTCGGCCTCCGGGCTGCAGCCGCGCGAGGTGCTGGATCTGATCTGGAACCGGTCCCGTGAGCTCATGGCCCGGCACGCCGCCTGCTATCAGCAGGACGTCGCCCCGACGCTCGCGGAGGAGGGCATCCATCTGGTCCGCTGGCCGGATCTCACCGAGAAGGAGCAGTCCCGCCTCTTCACCCTCTTCCGGCAGCAGATCTTCCCCGTGCTGACCCCGCTCGCGGTGGACCCGGCACACCCCTTCCCCTACATCTCGGGGCTCTCGCTCAATCTCGCGGTCGTGGTGCGCAACCCCGTGAGCGGGCATGATCACTTCGCACGTGTGAAGGTCCCACCGTCGCTCTCCCGGATCCTGGAGGCGTCGCCGCAGCGGTATGTGCCGCTGGAGGACGTGATCGCGGCGCATCTGGAGGCGCTCTTCCCGGGGATGGAGGTGCTCGCGCACCACATGTTCCGGGTGACCCGCAACGAGGACCTCGAGGTCGAGGAGGACGACGCCGAGAACCTCCTGCAGGCCCTGGAGAAGGAGCTGCTGCGCCGCCGCTTCGGGCCCCCGGTGCGGCTGGAGGTCGAGGAGTCCATCGACCCGTATGTGCTGGACCTGCTGGTGCGCGAGCTGAAGATCTCGGACGCCGAGGTCTATCCGCTGCCGGGGCCGCTCGACCTCACCGGGCTGTTCGGCATAGCCGCGCTGGACCGGCCGGAGCTGAAGTACCCCAAGTTCGTGGCGGGCACCCACCGGGACCTCGCCGAGGTGGAGTCCGCGTCCCCGCCCGACATCTTCGCGGCGCTGCGCGAGCGGGACGTCCTCCTCCACCACCCGTACGACTCGTTCTCCACCTCCGTGCAGGCGTTCCTGGAGCAGGCTGCCGCCGACCCGGACGTGCTGGCGATCAAGCAGACGCTCTACCGCACCTCCGGCAAGTCGCCGATCGTCGACGCGCTGATAGACGCCGCCGAGTCCGGCAAGCAGGTGCTGGTGCTCGTGGAGATCAAGGCGCGTTTCGACGAGCACGCCAACATCAAGTGGGCGCGGAAGCTGGAAGAGGCCGGGTGCCACGTCGTCTACGGCCTCCTGGGTCTGAAGACCCACTGCAAGCTGTCGCTGGTGGTCCGCCAGGAGGGCGACACCCTGACCCGCTACTCGCATGTGGGCACCGGCAACTACCACCCCAAGACCGCCCGGCTGTACGAGGACCTGGGGCTGCTGACGGCGAACTCCCAGGTCGGCGCCGATCTCTCCGACCTCTTCAACCGGCTGAGCGGCTACTCCCGGCGGGAGAACTACCGGCGGCTGCTGGTCGCCCCCAAGTCGCTGCGCGACGGGCTGATCACCCGGATCAACAAGGAGATCACCCATCATCGGGCGGGGCGCCCGTCCTACGTCAAGATCAAGGTCAACTCGATGGTCGACGAGGCCGTCGTCGACGCCCTCTACCGGGCCTCGCAGGCCGGAGTGCCGGTCGATGTGTGGGTGCGCGGCATCTGCGCGCTGCGGCCGGGCGTCCCCGGGCTCTCGGAGAACATCCGGGTCCGCTCGGTGCTCGGACGCTTCCTGGAGCATTCGCGCGTATTCGCGTTCGGTAACGGCGGCGAGCCGGAGGTGTGGATCGGCAGCGCCGACATGATGCACCGCAACCTCGACCGCCGGATCGAGGCGCTGGTGCGGGTCACCGACCCCGGCCACCGCGCCGCCCTCAACCGCCTGCTGGAGACCGGGATGTCCGACTCCACCTCCTCCTGGCATCTGGGCCCGGACGGGGAGTGGACACGGCATGCGACGGACGCGGAAGGCCAGCCGCTGCGGAACGTTCAGGAGATGCTCATCGACGCCCGGAGGCGACGGCGTGGTTCAACGACATGACCTGTCACCGGCCGGGATGACGGGCGCCGCGGATCCGGCCGCCGCCCCGCCCTGCCCAGGGGCGGACGGCATGGCGGACCGGGGTGCGACGGATCGCGGTGTGACGGACCGGGGTGCGACAGATCGCGGTGTGACGGCGGACCGGGGCACGGCCGACCGGGGTGTGCAGGACCGGGCGGCGGAGGCCGCGGCGGCACCTTCGTGGGAGTCGGCGACGGCCGGTGAGGTGCTGTCGGCGTATCTGCACGCCCAGGCCGGGGACTTTCTCCGCAGCCTGCGGCTGCACCGCGAGAGCGGCTCCGATCTGCACGAGGTGGCCGAGGCCGCCCGACTGCTGCGCCGCGCCGCGCGGCGGATCAGCGGCGCACTCTACGTCTACCGCCCGCTCACCGACACGGCCTGGTCCGATCAGCTGCGGACCGAGCTGGCCTGGCTGTCGGGCACGTTGGCGCGGGAGCACGCCTACGCCGAGCGGCTGGACCGGCTGCGCGGCGCCCTGTACCGGCTCTCGGGCGCGGGTGGCCCCTCCGACCGGTCGTCGCAGGCCGAGGGGACGGCCGCCGAGGTCGCGAGCTCCGGTGAGTGGCCCGCCGAGGGCGCCACGAACGCCGCGCATGCCACGAGCGCGGCGCGCTCCGTGCGTGGCGGGGTCACGATCGCGGTCGACGGAGCGGGCGGCCCCTCCGGCACCGCGGGCGCTGCCGGTACGGGCGGTGCTGCCGGTACTGCCGCCTCCGTCCCGCCCCGTTCCACCCGTGCCGCACGCCGCAGTGTCTCCCTGGCCGCCGGTGCGCCGGGAAGCGGAGCCGCGGACCCTGTCGGGGGGCAGGGTGCGCGGTCCGGTCCGGCCGATCCGGGCAGCGGCGCCGAGGGCGCGGCCGGGACGTCCAGGGACGAGGGCCGGGCGGCCGGACGGCGGCGCGGTGAGCGCGGTGACAAGAACGGCCGGGGAGTCAAGGGCGAGAAGGCCGACCGGCCCGGCCGGCCGGGCGCGGCCCATCAGCGGGCCGGTGCCGAGGAGGAGGCCCGCGGCGGGGCGCTGACCGTGGGCGCGGCCCGCGCCGGAGCGCTGCTGGAGCGCCAGCTCACCCTGGCCCGGACCCGGGCCCACACCGCGGCCCTGGAGGCGCTCGGCTCCTCCCGCTTCCACGCGGTCGCCGACACCGTCGCCCTGCTCGCCTCCGACGCCCCGCTCGACGAGGCCAACGCCGCCCGCCCCGCCGGGCAGGTGCTGCCGCCGCTCGCCGAACTGGCGAACCGGCGGCTGGCCGAGGCGGTGGAGGCGCTGCCGCTGATCCGCGCCGGACATCCGTACAACGCGGAGGCGCTGGTCCACGGCCTGGCCGCGACCTCGGCGGCGGACGCCCCGCCCGCCAGCGAGCGCCAGGACGCCCCCTGGCACCAGGTGCGCCATCTGCTGCGGCTGCGGCGGTACGCCCTGGAGGTGCTCGACCAGGTGTGGCAGCAGCCGGACGGGGCAGGCGCGCCGGGTGGGTCCGGGCCGGGTGGGTCCGGCACCGCGGACGCCGAGCCGCCGCTGTCCGTAAGGCTGCTGGCCGCCGGACAGGCGCTGGAGCGCCACCGCGACGCGGCCGAGGCTGCCGCCGCCGCGGCGGCAGCCGCCCGTACGCCCCGGATCGCCCCGGCGACGGCGTACGCGCTGGGCGTGCTCCACGCCGATCAGCGGCATGAGGTCGAGGCGGCCCGCTTCGCGTTCGGCCGGATCTGGCGGCGCGTGGCCACCAGAGCCTCCTGACGGCGGACGCCCGGGGCGAGCGGTAACAAGAGACGACGCAGCCGCACGAAGAACGCGGCGGACATCGGAGACCGGGGAGGGAGACGGCGGATGAACCGGTCAGATTCCCGTGATGACGGGGGAGCGGACACCGGGACGGTCCTGGCGGCGGGCTGTGTGCTGTGGCGACGGTCCCCGCACGGCGGCGGGCTGGAGATCGCCCTCGTCCACCGCCCCCGCTACGACGACTGGTCCCACCCCAAGGGCAAGCTGAAGCCCGGCGAGGACGCGCTGCACGGCGCGGTGCGCGAGGTCGTCGAGGAGACCGGTATGGGCTGTGCCCCGGGGGCGGTGCTGCCCACCGTTCACTACATGGCCAACGGCCGCCCCAAGGAGGTCCGCTACTGGGCGGCGGAGGCCGTCGACGACGAGATCTTCGTGCCCAACCGCGAGGTCGACCGCCTGCTCTGGCTGCCCCCGGACGCGGCCCGCCGCCGCCTCTCCTACGACCACGACCGCACGCTCATCGACGCGCTGCCGCACGCCCTGCGGCCGTCCTGAACCGCGCCCGGTGCCCTGACCGGCGGGGGCGGCTCCCCGCCGGCGTCCCGGTTCCCTTACAGGAAGCGTGCGAGGAACGCCCGGGTGCGGGGGTTGGCCGGATCGTCCAGCACCTCCTGCGGGCTGCCGCTTTCCAGGACCTGGCCGCCGTCCATGAACACCACACGGTCCGCCACCTCCTTCGCGAACCCGATCTCGTGCGTCACCACGAGCATGGTGAGCCCGTCCCGGGCCAGATCGCGCATGGTGGCCAGGACCTCGCCGACGAGTTCGGGGTCCAGGGCGCTGGTCGGCTCGTCGAAGAGCATCAGCTTGGGCCGCATGGCCAGGGCGCGGGCGATGGCCACGCGCTGTTGCTGACCGCCGGAGAGCTGCCGCGGATAGGAGGCCGCCTTGTCGGCGAGGCCCACCCGGGACAGCAGCTCCATCGCCGTCCGGCGCGCCTCGGCCTTGGAGACGCGGAGCACACCCACCGGGGCCTCGATGACGTTCTCCAGGACCGTCTGGTGCGGGAAGAGGTTGAAGTGCTGGAACACCATGCCGATGTCACGGCGCTGCCTGGTCACCTCGCGGGGGCGCAGATGGTGGACGCGCCCGGCGGACTGCCGGAAGCCGATCAGCTTGCCCTCGACATGGATGGCGCCCGCGTCGATCTGCTCCAGGTGGTTGATGCAGCGCAGAAAGGTCGACTTACCGGAACCGGACGGTCCAAGGAGCACCACGACCTCGCCCCTGTGTATCTCCAGGTCGATGCCGCGGAGCACCTCCAGCTGCCCGAACCGCTTGCGGACCCCATGGGCCACGACCATCGGCGGCTCCGCCGCCGCGCCCTCGGGAGCGGTGGCCCCCCGGGTGTCCTGGATCGTCATGTGTCCTCCTTGGAGAGGGGGCCGTCCTTGGTGGGGGAGCCGTCCTCGGTGGGGGAGCCGTCCTCCGGCGCCGGGGACGTGACGTCCGGGCGTCGGCGGAAGAGCGCGAAGTCCCAGAACCTCTGGGGGGCCTGGCGGCTCGCCCCGCGGGCGTAGTACCGCTCGATGAACGACTGGCCGACATACAGCACCGACGTCATGACCAGGTACCACAGGCAGGCCACGATCAGCAGGGGGATGGTCTCGAAGGTGCGGTTGTAGATCGACTGGACCGTGTAGAGCAGATCGGCCAGGGCGAGCACGCTCACCAGCGAAGTCGCCTTGAGCATGTTGATGACCTGGCTGCCGGTGGGCGGCACGATGAACCGCATGGCCTGCGGGAGGACGACCCGCCGCAGAACCCTGGCCCGGCCCATGCCGAGCGCGGCGGCGGCCTCGGTCTGACCGTGGTCGACGCCCAGCAGACCACCGCGCACGATCTCGGCCATGTACGCGGCCTCGTTGAGGCCGAGCCCGAGGATGGCGGCGAGCCAGGGGGTGATCAGCGAGTTGGTCTGCCCGCTGATGAACTCGGGGCCGAACGGCACGCCGAAGGAGATCCTGGGCAGCAGCGCCGAGAGGTTGTACCAGAAGACCAGTTGCACCAGCACCGGGATGCCGCGGAAGAACCAGACGTAGGCACCGCAGACCGTGCTGAGCACGCGGTTCTCCGACATCCGGCCCACCGCGACGAGCACGCCGCCGACGATGCCGATGAGCATGGCGACGGCGGTCAGCTCGACCGTGGTGGCGATGCCCTGCCCGATGACCTGGGCGCCGAAGTAGGCGCCGACGGTGCCCCATTCGAAGTGGGGGTTGGTGACCAGGAAGTGCACGAGCTGGGCGCCGAGCACCGCGAGGACCAGCACCGCGAGCCAGCGCAGCGGATGGCGGACGGGAGAGGCTCCGGCCACGTCGACGACGGGGACCGCTCCGGGCCGCGGATCGGCCTTCCCCGGGTCGCCCCGGGTCGCCGACGGTTGCGTGGTGGCCATAGTCGGGCTCACCTCCTCACAGGAACAGGGGGACGGGGGTCAGGACGGGCCGCCGAGGTTGACGCCCGGCTTGTCGAGGGTGTTGGCGGACAGGCCCCACTTCTTCATGATCTTTCCGTAGGTGCCGTCGTCGATGAGCTTCCGAAGTGCCTTGAGGAGCACGTCGCGCAGCGGGGAGTCCTTGGCGACGACCGCGCCCTGGTAGAGGTCGTCGAAGCCGTTGCCCTTGCCGGTGCCGGTCAGTTCGAGCTGGTCCTTGGCCTGCGCCACGAAGTAGGTGAGCGGCGCCTGGGAGGAGAAGAAGGCGTCCGCGCGGCCGGAGCGGACGGCCAGGATGGAGCCCGGCTGGTCCTTGTACGACTGGACCTTCACGGCCTTCTCGCCGTCCTTCTCACAGGTGAGCGACTGCTTCTTGATGACTCCCTCGGCGGAGCCGCCCGCCATCACCGCGATCCGCTGTCCGCAGGTGTCGGCCAGGGAGCTGATGTGGTGCGGATTGCCCTTGGGCACGGCGAAGACGACGAACTCGCGCACCCAGTCGACGAAGTCGTTGGCGCCCTGCCGGTCCTTGAAGTCGCCGACGGGGCCGAGGGCGAAGTCGTAGCGGCCCGCCTTGATGCCGGTGAGCTGGCTGGGCAGCCCGTCGGTGGTCACATGCCGGATCTTCACGCCGAGGACCTGGCCGAGCGCGTCGGCGAGGTCGGCGGAGGCACCGGTGAGGCTGTGGCCGTCCGAGCCGGCGATCTCGTACGGCGGGAAGGAGCCGTTGTTGACCGATACCAGCGTGCCGGAGGTGCGGTTCCTCGCGGGCAGCGCGGCGTGCAGCGCCTTGTCCTCGGCCAGCTTGGCCGGGGCGGCCTTGGAGCCGCCGGAGGAGTCCGCGGCGCCCTCCGCCTGGGGCGGGTTGGCTCCGCAGGCGGCCAGGGCGAGACAACAGGACAGGGCGGTCGCCACGGTGGCCAGGGGACGTCTCATGGGGATGTTCACTGGGGCGCTCCGAGGGGGATGACGGTCGGGTCGACGGCGAACCGGCGGTTGGCCAGCACCGGGAGGGTGCGACGGGCCGCGGCGGTGGTGTCGGGGTCGGCGTCGGCCCAGGCCAGTCCGGGGGCCGCGGCGAGGCGGGAGCGGACGGTGCCCAGGGGGTCGACGATGAGGCTGTTGCCGATGTTGCGCGGGCCGCATTCGCCGCTCGCCGCCACCCAGCAGGTGTTCTCCAGGGCCCGTGCGGTGGCCATGACCTCCCAGTGCCGTTCCTTGGCGGGGCCGCGCACCCACGCCGCGGGCAGGGCCAGCACCTCGGCACCGGCATCCACCAGCAGCCGGGCCAGCTCCGGGAAGCGCACGTCGTAGCAGGTCATCAGGCCGACCTTGGTGCCCGCGACATCGATGACGACGGGGGGCTCGGCCGCGGGGCGGACGTTGGCCGACTCCAGATCGCCGAAGGCGTCATAGAGATGGATCTTGCGATAGCGGGCGATCAGCTCACCGTCGCGCAGCGCCACCAGGGTGTTGAACACCCGTCCGTCCTCGGACGGCTCATGGATGCCGACCACGACCGTGGTCCTGCCGCCGGCGGTGGCGGCGCGCAGCTCGGTGACGAACGGGCCGTCGAGGGGCTGGGCCACCTCACGGATGCGGTGCCGGTCCTCGGTGAAGCGGGCGAGCACGCCCTCGGGGAGGACGAGCAGATCCGCGCCGCCCCGCTCCGCCTCGGCGGTGAGTTCCTGGCAGGCGGCCAGGTTCTCCTTCCAGTCGGGGGTGGCGGTGAACTGTCCTACGGCGATGCGCATATGAAGTGCTCCGGGGTGGTCAGAGGGCGGGAACGGTGGCGAGGGCGGGGTCGGGGAAGACCACCTCGGGGTCGATGGGCTCGGGCCAGACGCCCTGGGCGTGCAGCTCCGCGCAGAAGGCCCGGGTCATCTCCGCGTTGCTCTTCGTCCCGTACGGCATCCAGTCGTCGCCGAACAGCCGGGCCGACTCGGTCAGTTCGTGCAGCAGCCACGGAGTGGTGTCGGCGAGCAGCCGGCGCCTGCCGAGCCAGCGGCGTTTGGACTCCTCGAGGCCCGCGAGCAGGGCGGCGGGCAGCTCGGGATGGGCCTCGACGACCTCCCGCTTGAGCGTCACCAGATGGATACCGGGGACGAAGCCGGTGGCCTGCCAGTAGGCGCGCTCCGCGGAGCGGTGGTCGTCGAACAGATGCCGGAAGCGGCTGGTCGTGGTGAACAGCTCCTTCGGCATGAAGGGCGAGAGCACCGCGTCCAGACGGCCCGCCGCCAGCTCCTCCACCAGGGACTCGCCCGCTGCCATGACGGAGACGTTGGCGGGCAGCGGACGGCTGCCGACGCGGTCCTTACCGGTCTCGCCGGCCGTCAGCGGTCCGATCCGCCACTGGATGCCGGTGAGATCCACTCCCGCGCCGCGCAGCAGCGCGCGGGTCCAGGTGTTGCCGGAGTCCGGCCAGCCGGTGAGCCCGACGCGGGACCCCGCGAGCTCTTCGAGGGAGCGCAGGGGGCTGTTCTCGCGCACCAGGACGCAGCGGTGGCGGAAGCCGCGCATCACGAACGCGGGAAGGCCGACGAGGCGGTCGTCCCCCGCGGCGCGGGCCTGGACATAGCGGCTGAACGAGGTCTCACCGCCGTCGAGACCGGGTTCGGCGAGGACGTCGGGGGTGACGTCCCGCGAATCGATCCGGACGGTGAAGTCCGGGACCTCGACGAGCCCGGAGGCGAGCGGCACCAGATGGTCCCAGTCGCGAAGTCCCAGGCGTATGACGGGGGATGACACAGTACGCACTCCTTGCACATGGCGCATATCGCGCAAAGTTCACATTCGGTTGCGCGATGCCAGGCAGGTTATTGTTCAGAGAATCCGGTAGACAAGGTCTATTTTGTTACCGAACATAGTTTTTCCCTGCCGTAACCAGCTGACTGTGTGCCAGGTGCCGGGCGTCAGGACCGACGAGGGGTGGGCGATGCAGGAGGAGACCGCGCAAGAGGCGCCGGCCGGCGGGGCGGATCCTGGGTCGGTGGCCGGGCTGGCCGCTCGCGTCCAGGACCGCAGCGCGCGCGGTATCGCGGCCGCCATGACCGACCTCATCCGGGCCGGGGAGCTGGCACCGGGCAGCGCCCTGCCCACCGTGCGCGCGCTCGCCGCCGAGCTGGGGGTCAGCCCCGGCACGGTGGCGGAGGCATGGGCGGTACTGCGCAAACACCGGATGATCGCCACGCTCGGCCGCCGCGGAAGCGTCGTCAGCGGGCCGCCGGCCGTTCCGCATCCCACCCGCTTCGAACGCGTCGGGGACTTCGGCGACCATCTCGCGCTGGACCTCGCCGTCGCGGCCCCCGACCCGGCCCTGCTGCCGCCACTGGAGCAGGCCCTGCTCGCGGGGGCACGGACACCGCGGCTCAACGACTACTCGCGCACCGCGATCACCGACGCCCTGCTGGCGGCGGTGCGGGACACCTGGCCGTACCGGCCGGAGCGCTGGATGGCGGTCGGCGGCGGCTACGAAGGGGTGCAGCTGCTCTGTCAGGCCCTGCTGGTGCCGGGGGACCGGGTGGCGGTGGAGGATCCGACGGCGGCGCGGCTGCTGGACATCCTCGAGGCGCTGGACGTCCAGACCGTGCCCGTGGCCTGCGACGACCAGGGGCCCCTTCCCGACTCACTGGCCCAGGCGCTCAAGGCGCGCCCCGCGCTGTTCCTGCACCAGTCCAGAGCCCAGGTGCCCTGCGGCTGGTCGCTCGGCCCCGAGCGGTCGGCCGCGCTGGCCGGGGTGCTGGAGGGCGCGCCGAACGTCATCATCGTCGAGGACGACGGCCTGGGCCCCCTCACCACCACACCCGTCGCCGTACTCGGCGCCCATCTGCCGCACCGGACCGCTCTCGTCCGCTCCTACTCCAAGGCGTACGGCCCGGATCTGCGGATCGCGGTGGTCGGCGGACCCCAGGAGATCATCGAACGGGCGCGGGTGCTGCGCACCTTCGGTACCGGGTGGACCAGCCGCATCCTGCAGGACGCCCTGGCCCATCTGCTCACCGACGAGGACGCGAGCCGGTGTGTGCGCGATGCCGCCCGGCGCTATGACGAGCGGCGGTCCGCACTGGCCGAGCGGCTGGCCCGGCGGGGTGTGCGGACCGGCAGCCGGGACGGGCTGATGCTGTGGGTACCGGTGGTGGACGAGACCTCCGCGCTGGTCACCCTGGCTGCCCGGGGCATCACCGTCTCGCCGGGCAGCCGGTTCTGCGTCTCCTACGCGCGTCCCCATGTGCGGGTCGCCACCAGCAGGCTGACACGGGACGGGACGCTGCTCGACGAGACCGCCGAGCTGATCGCGCTCGCCGCCGCCTCCTCCTCCGTCGGCCGGCTGGAGTGACGGGAGCGACGAGTGACGCGCCTCGAGGACGCGCACGAGTGACGCGCCTCGAGGACGCGCCGTGAGAGGGCTACCGGCGGCGCAGGCTCTTGTCCGCGAGCGCCGGCGGCAGGTAGTAGCTGTCGTCCCGGTTCAGGTCCGTGCCCGGCGGGACGATCTCGTCGATCCGGTCCAGGACGTCCTCGCTCAGCTCCACCTCGGACCCGGCGAGCAGATCCTCCAGCTGCTCCATGGTGCGCGGGCCGATGATCACCGAGGTGATGGCCGGATGGGCCCGTACGAAGGCGATGGCCAGATGCGGCAGCGAGAGCCCGGCGTCGGACGCCAGCTCGGACAGCGCGCCGACCGCCTCCAGCTTGCGCGCGTTGCCGGGCAGCGTCGGGTCGAACTTGTGCTTCTCCACGGCCGCCCGGCCGCCCGACAGATCGACGTCGGACGCCTTGGTGTAGCGGCCCGTGAGCCAGCCCGCGGAGAGCGGGCCCCAGCTCAGCACGCCCATCCCGTACTTCCGCGCGGTCGGCAGCACCGCCGCCTCCACGCCCCGCGCCAGGATCGAGTACGGCGGCTGCTCGCTGCGGAACCGTACGTGCCCGCGCCGGTCGGAGACCCACTGGGCCTCCACGATCTGCTCGGCCGGGAAGGTGGAGGATCCGACGGCGCGCACCTTGCCCGCCCGGACCAGGTCGGACAGGACCGACAGCGTCTCGTCGATGTCCGTCGTGGGGTCCGGCCGGTGGATCTGGTAGAGGTCGATGTAGTCCGTGCCCAGGCGGCGCAGGCTGTTCTCGATCTCCTGGGTGATCCAGCGCCGTGAGTTGCCGCCTTCGTTGGGGTCGTCGCCCATCGGGAAGTGGGCCTTGGTGGCCAGGACGATGTCGTCGCGACGGCCCTTGAGGGCCTTGCCGACGATCTCCTCGGACTCGCCCTCGGAGTAGGTGTCGGCGGTGTCGACGAAGTTGATGCCCGCGTCGAGGGCGCGGTGGATGATCCGTACCGAGTCGTCGTGGTCGGGGTTGCCCAGGGCGCCGAACATCATCGCGCCCAGGGCGTACTCGCTCACCGAGATGCCCGTCCCACCGAGGATCCTGCGCTTCATGGCTGGTGCCTTCCTCTGTTCTCCATGGCGTCTGTTGTCCACGGCGTCTGTTGTCCATGGCGTCTGCTGTCCACGGTCTTATGCGCCTTCAGCCTCGGGCCCGGGCGGATACCTCACCAGGCCCGGCTCAACCTGGGTCTGCCAGAACCACCTGTCCGGCCCAGAAACGGGCGGCGCGCGGATAATGGACGGATGGGCCATGCCGAACCGGAGATCAAGTCGTTTCTCAAGGCGCGCCGCGCCGCGCTCGACCCGGCCGAGCTGGGGCTGCCGGAGGGGGTCGTACGGCGCCGGGTGCGGGGTCTGCGCCGTGAGGAGGTCGCCCAGCTGGCCGGGATCAGCGTCGACTACTACACCCGTATCGAGCAGGGCCGGGCCCCGGCCATCTCGGACTCGGTGGTCGGCGGACTGGCGCGGGCGCTGCGGCTGACCCCGTCCGAGCACACCTATCTGCGCAACATCACCCTGCCGCGGCGGCGCGGCGGCGCGACCGACCCCGATCCGCGGCCGCGCGTACGGCCGGAGATCCAGCAGCTGCTGAACGCGATGGACGGCAATGTCCCGGCCTATGTCTACGGCCCGGCGATGGACGTCCTGGCCTGGAACCGGCTCGGCACCCTGCTCGGCATCGACTACCCCGCGATCCCCGAGGAGCGGCGCAACGGCCCGCTGCTGGTCTTCCTCGACCCCCGGCTCAAGGAGATCCATCCGAACTGGGCCGAGGTCGCCGACGACACGGTGGCCGGGCTGCGCGCGGAGGTCGGGCGCCACCCCGGCAGCTCACGGGTGTGCCGGGTGACCCATGAGCTGCTGGAGCGGAGTGAGGAGTTCCGGCGGCGGTGGGAGGCACAGGAGGTGCAGGAGCGGACGCGGGGCGTCAAGCGGTTCCGCCATCCGGAGATGGGGGAGCTGGTGCTGCGGTTCGAGGCGTTCGTCCTGCCCGCCGACCCGGGGCAGATGCTGTGCACGTACACGGCCGACGAGGGGTCGGCGACGGCGGAGGCGCTGAAGGTGCTGGCGGGCGCGGCGGCGGTGGCCTGACGGCCCGAGCCGCCGCCCCGCGCCCCGCGCTCTGCCCCAACCCTGTTTCGTCCACCTCCTTGACGCGACTGGAAAGTTTCCTTACTTTCAACTCCTCCCACGGTGGCGCGCTAGGGCAATGGAGGTCCGGATGTCCGGCACCGAGGGCGGATTCGTCCGCCGTATCGGCCTGTTCCAGGCGACAGCCATCAACATGAGCCAGATGTGCGGCATCGGGCCGTTCGTCACCATCCCCCTCATGGTCGCCGCCTTCGGCGGACCGCAGGCCGTCATCGGCTTTGTCGCGGGCGCGGTGCTCGCGCTCGCCGACGGGCTGATCTGGGCCGAGTTGGGCGCCTCGCTGCCGGGGGCCGGGGGCAGCTATGTGTATCTGCGCCAGGCGTTCCAGTACCGCAGCGGCAAGCTGATGCCGTTCCTGTTCGTCTGGACGGCGATGCTGTTCATTCCGCTGATCATGTCCACGGGCGTGGTCGGTCTGGTGCAGTATCTGGGCTATCTGTGGCCGGATATGACGCAGACCCAGGGCGATCTGGTCGGACTGGGCGTCATCGTCCTGGTCATCGGGCTGCTGTGGCGGGGGGTCGAGCACATCGCCCGGATCACGGCCGTCATGTGGTGCGTGATGATCGCCTCCGTGGTCCTGGTCATCGTGGCCGCCTTCAGCCACTTCGACGCGGGACAGGCGTTCACCTATCCGGCCCATGCCTTCGAACTGAGCAGCGGTCACTTCTGGACCGGGTTCGCCGCGGGCCTGACCATCGGGATCTACGACTACCTCGGCTACAACACCGCCGCGTACATGGGCGCCGAGATCAAGGACCCCGGCCGCACCCTGCCGCGGGCGATCGTCACCTCGATCGCCGGAATCATGGGGATCTATCTGCTGCTGCAGATCGGCACCCTCGGCGTCGTCGACTGGCACGAGATGACCGAGCCCGGCTCGGTGGCCTCCCAGTCCGTCGCCTCGGCGGTGCTGGAGGAGACCTGGGGCAAGGGCGCGGCCGACGTCGTCACCGTGCTCATCCTGATCACGGCCTTCGCGTCGGTCTTCGCCGGGCTGCTGGGCGGCTCCCGGGTGCCGTACGACGCCGCCCGCGAACGGGTCTTCTTCCGTCCGTACGGCACGCTCCACCCGCGCCATCGCTTCCCCGTGCTGGGCCTGGCCACGATGGGTGTCGTCACCGCGATCGGCTTCCTGATCGGCCGCCACACCGATCTGGCCACGCTGATCCAGTTGCTGACCACGGTCATGGTGATCGTGCAGGCCCTGGCGCAGATCATCGCCCTTACGGTGCTGCGCCGCCGCCAGCCGGGGCTGCGGCGGCCGTACCGGATGTGGCTCTATCCGCTGCCGAGCGTGGTGGCGCTGGTGGGCTGGGTGGTGATCTACGGCTACGCGGACAAGAACTCCCCCGGACGGCACCCCATCGAATGGTCGCTGGCCTGGGTCGTGGCGGGGTGTGTGGCGTTCGTGCTGTGGGCGCGGGCGGAGAAGGTGTGGCCGTTCGGGCCGAAGGAGATCAGCGAGGAGTACGCGGCGGGCGCCGATCCGGACGCGGCCCCGGGCGGAGCCGTCAGCCCCGGGGCGCCAGTGCCTCCCACCGCACCGTGACCTCGCCCTGGCGCCAGCGCCGTGGTCCGTCGGCGAGCGGCCAGCCCCGCGCGCGCAGCGTCTGGGCGCTGCGTATCCAGCGCTGACGGGCGCTGAGCGGCGCGTACGGGGCGGCGGCCGCCCAGGCGCGGTCGAAGTCGCGCAGGAAGGTGTGCACCGCCTCGCCCGGCACATTGCGGTGGATCAGCGCCTTGGGGAGCCGTTCGGCCAGGTCGGAGGGGCGTTCCAGGGAGCCGAGGCGGGCCGCGAAGGTCACGGTGCGGGGGCCCGCCTCGTCGAGCGCGACCCACACGTGCCGCCGCCCGATCTCGTCGCAGGTGCCCTCCACCAGCAGCCCGCCGGGGGCCAGCCGGGCGCACAGCCGCCGCCACACGGCGCCGACCTCGCCCTCCTCGTACTGCCGCAGCACATTGGCCGCCCGGATGAGCGCCGGGCGGGCCCCGCCGGGCAGCGGCACCTCGAAGCCACCGTGCGCGAAGGTGAGCCCCTCGCGCTCGTACGGCCGCGCGGCGGCCACCCGCCCGGGGTCGATCTCGACCCCCACGACACGCGCCCCGGCCCGTACGGTCCGTAGCCGGTCCAGCAGCTCGACGGCGGTCCACGGGGCCGCCCCGTACCCCAGATCCACCGCCACCGGCGCGTCCCCGGCCCGCCGCAGCGCGGCCCCGTGCGCCGCCGCGATCCACCGGTCCATCCGGCGCAGCCGATTGGGATTGGTCGTCCCGCGGGTCGCCGAACCGATCGGACGGGACGGCGGGGGAACGCGGGCGGGCATGGCGCAGAGCCTATGCGGGGGCGGACGGGGCGTGGCCGACGGGTATCGGAACGTCACGCTTTGGCAAAGCGGAAATGGGAACCATGGGTTCCGGTGTTAACGCCCGAGGAGAGCCCGCCCCGTCAAGGAGGTAACGCTCGGTGAGCCAGCACGCGTCCCGGCTCGGCGGTCTGCGAGGCCGGTCCCCTATACCGTTCGGCGCCCCGCCCCACCAGCGGCTTCGCCGCATGCCACGGCGTCCGCGGCGGATCGCGATGCTCAGT
Organism: Streptomyces sp. 11-1-2; assembly: GCF_003595545.1. Lineage (NCBI taxonomy): Bacteria > Bacillati > Actinomycetota > Actinomycetes > Kitasatosporales > Streptomycetaceae > Streptomyces > Streptomyces sp. 11-1-2. The sequence continues at coordinate 5,388,423 of NZ_CP022545.1, read as the reverse complement.
GTGCACACCTCGCCGCTGCATCAGCCCGGCACCGGCGACGCCGGGGGGATGAACGTCTACATCGTCGAGCTGGCCAAGCGCCTGGCCGCCATCGACATCGAGGTGGAGATCTTCACCCGGGCCACCACCGCCGCGCTGCCGCCATCCGTCGAGCTCGCCCCCGGTGTGCTCGTACGGCATGTGGACGCGGGGCCCTACGAGGGGCTGGCGAAGGAGGAGCTGCCGGCCCAGCTCTGCGCGTTCACCCACGGGGTCATGCGGGCGTGGGCCGGGCACCGGCCGGGCCATTACGATCTCGTCCACTCCCACTACTGGCTCTCCGGCCACGTCGGCTGGCTGGCCGCCGAGCGCTGGGGAGTGCCGCTGGTGCACGCCATGCACACGATGGCCAAGGTCAAGAACGCCGCGCTGGCGGCGGGCGACACCCCCGAGCCCGCGGCCCGCGTGATCGGCGAGCAGCAGATCGTCCGCGCCGCCGACCGGCTGATCGCCAATACCGGCGGGGAGGCCGACGAACTGGTGCACCACTACGAGGCGGCCCGCGAGCTGGTCGCGGTCGTCCACCCCGGGGTGAACCTCGACCGCTTCCGTCCCGCCGACGGCCGGGCCGCCGCCCGGGCCCGGCTGGGGCTCCCGGCCGACGCGCTCATACCCCTCTTCGCCGGGCGCATACAGCCGCTCAAGGCCCCCGACATCCTGCTGCAGGCGGTCGCCCACCTCCTGGAGGAGGACCCCTCGCTGCGTGAGCGCATGGTCGTGCCCGTCGTGGGCGGCCCCAGCGGCAGCGGCCTGGCCAAGCCCGAGGGGCTGCACAAGCTGGCGGCGCGGCTGGGGATCTGCGATGTGGTCCGGTTCCGCCCGCCCTGTGCGCAGGACGAGCTCGCGGACTGGTACCGGGCGGCGTCCGTGCTGGTCATGCCGTCGTACAGCGAGTCGTTCGGGCTGGTGGCCATCGAGGCCCAGGCATGCGGCACGCCGGTCGTCGCGGCCTCGGTGGGCGGTCTGCCGGTGGCCGTACGGGACGGGGTCAGCGGCACCCTGATCCAGGGCCACGACCCCGCCGACTACGCCCGCGCCCTGCGTCCCTTCGCGAGCGAGCCGGGGAGGGTGGAACGGATGGGCGCGGCGGCGGCCCGGCACGCGGAGTCCTTCGGGTGGGACACGGCCGCCGCGGCCACGGCGGACGTCTACGCGGAGGCGATGCGTGAGCGGCGTCGCCTACGATCGGCCCATGGCTGACTCCAAGGCTGATCCCCACGCTGACCCCAAGGCCGGCACCGCCGCCGAGGCCGACCCCCGGGCCGTCATCGAGCGGACGCTGAACGACGCCGAACTGGAGTGGGAGAGCCCCAAGGACGGCACCTACGTCGTCACGCTCCCGGGCACCCGCAAGCTGTCGACCACCTGCTCGCTGCGGGTCGGCCGGCACTCCCTCTCGGTCAACGCCTTCGTCGTCCGCCATCCCGACGAGAACCACGAGGCCGTCCACCGCTGGCTGCTGGAGCGCAACACCCGGCTCTACGGGGTGAGTTACGCGATCGACCAGCTCGGCGACATCTATCTGGTGGGCAAGCTGCCGCTCGCCGCGGTCATCCCGGAGGAAGTGGACCGGCTGCTCGGCACGGTGCTGGAGAACGCGGACGGCAGCTTCAACACCCTGCTGGAGATGGGGTTCGCGACCGCCATCCGCAAGGAGTACGCCTGGCGCACGGCGCGCGGCGAATCCACGCGCAATCTTGAGGCGTTCAGCAACCTGACCCGGGATGCGGCGAAGTGAACGTCGGCGGGGCGCGTTCCGCTCGCGCTCGATGTACGGCCCGGACGCGCCTCCTTGCCATGCTTGACGCGCGTCCTTGTCATGCCTGACGCGCGTCCATCCTGACGCGACCCCTTCCGCGCACCCCTGCCCCATGGCATTCTCACGCCGTCTCTCACCTGAACTGCGTTCACATCCATGGAAGGCGGGGCTGGTTCATGGGCACGGAGATCAACAGAAGGCGGCTGCTCGGCGGCGCGATGGGCGTGGCGGCGGGCGCCACGTTCCTGGGGACGGGCACCCCGTTCCTGCCCCCCACGGACGCGGCGGCCGCATCGCGTACCGCCGCCGGACCGGGCGCCTCGGGCGGACCGCGCACCTCGGGCGGGGCGGGTACGTCCCCCCTCTGGCGTGAGTTCCGCGCCCGGCCATACACCCATCCGCAGATCCCGTACGTCGGCCGCGCCGGATTCCTCGGCGGGCGTACACACTTCCCCCGCCTGCCCGTCGTCGCCAACGTCCGCGACTACGGCGCCCGGCCCGACGGCTCCACGGACGCCGCGCCCGCGATCAACCGCGCCATCGTCGCGGTCGGTCGGCGCGGCGGTGGCACGGTCCTGGTGCCGCCCGGGACGTACCGCGTGGACGACGTCATCCGCCTCGGCTACGACAACGTCGTGCTGCGCGGCGCGGGCAGTGGCCGCACCACCCTCCACGCGACCCGCAGCCTCACCGAGCTGATCGGCCCGTACGGCAGCCGCTACGGCGGGAACAAGTCGTCCTGGTCCTGGGCCGGCGGGCTCATCTGGATCTGCCCGGACGCCCGCCTGCGCTCCCTGACCGACGCGATCCGGGCCCAGGCGTGGCCGTTCGAGGGCTGGACGGGCAACAAGCGCGACGAGTGGCACACCCTTACCGATCTCGCCGCCCCCGCCCGCCGCGGGGACTGGACGGTGACCGTCGAGGACCCGTCCGCCCTGCGCCGCGGCGACCGCGTGCTGTTCCAGCTCGCCGACGACGACACGCACTCCCTCCTGCGCCATATGGCCGGTGACGTCGAGGGCGCCGCGGAGTACGTCTGGGCCGACAAGACCAAGCTCACCTCGTACGTTCCTTACGAATGGCCGTGCCGCGTCGTCTCCGTCGACCGGTGGCGCCGCCGGGTGACCCTCGACCGTCCGCTGCCGCTGGATGCCCGGCCCGCCTGGAAGCCCCGGTTCACCACGCTCGTACGCCCGGTCACCGGCTCCGGGGTCGAGGGCATCACCCTCGACGTCGTCGAGACCCCGCAGTCGCAGCATCTGCTGGACAAGGGGTACAACGGCGTCGCGCTGCAGTGCGCGTGGGACTGCTGGGTGGACGACGTGACCGTCAACAACGTCGACAACGGCTTCCTGCTCGTCGCCGCCAAGGCGTGCACCCTGCGCCGCACCCGGGTGACGGGGCGCGGCAGCCATCATCCTTACTGCTGCCGCGAGGGCTCGCACGACAACCTCGTGGAGGACTTCGTCCTGGCCCAGCGCACCGTCCCGGCCCCGGCGGGGACGTCACTGCACGGCATCAACGTGGAGGGGCTGTCCAGCTACAACGTCTGGTCGCGCGGCCGGATGGAGATGGGCACCTTCGACACCCACCGCGGGATGCCCTTCGCCAACGTCCGTACGGAGATCACCGTGGACAACACGGGGGCGCACGGCGGCGACGCGAGCGCGGGCCCGCTCTACGGTGCGCGGTTCACCCACTGGAACGTCACGGTCGGCAATCAGCGGGCCGGGTGCGTCAAGGTCGACGACATCGCGCCGTACAGCGCGACGGTCGGGATCAGCGAGGTCCGGCAGTTCGGCCAGATCGACGTCCCGGACTTCACCGGTCCGCTGCACTCCCGTATCGAGTCCTATGGCCACCCCGAGGCCGTCCACCCCCGCAATCTGTACGAGGCGCAGCGCGCGATGGGCTGACATCTCCCGGAAAACAGGGTGCGAAACGGGGTGAAGAAATACGGTCCATGACGCCTCTTCATGGTGAACCGGCTCTGGCCGGGAACCATGAAGAGGAGACACAACGGTGCTCATGGACAATCCGTGGCTCACGGTGGCAACGGTCGTGACGGTGGGGGTGCTACGGCTGATGGGGGACGTCATCCGCTGGCTGGCGGCGCGCTCGGGCGAACGGCTCCGGGCGCGCACACTGGCCGAGTTGGTGAGCAGAACGGCACCGGGCACGGTGCTCACCGACCGCCGCCCCGACGGCACGGCGCTGACCATAAGGCGGCGGGTGGAGGAGCGGGACGGGGGCGATCGGGGTGAGTGACACCGTCGAGGAGACCGCGCGTGGCGGCGAGTCCGAGGAGGAGTTCGACGCCTTCTACGCCCGCACCTACCCCTGGCTGGCCGCCCGCGCGGTGATGCTCAGCGGCAACCGGCAGAACGCCGAGGACGCCGTGCAGGAGGCGTATATCGAGGCGATGCGCCGCTGGCCCAAGGTCAGGGCGTACGCCTCGCCCGAGGCATGGGTGACCACCACCATGCGGCGCAAGCTCTCGAAGGACGGGCGGCGCTGGTGGTTCCGCTGGAAGCCGGTCGAGATGGCCGAGACGACCGTCCCGGCCGCCACGACCGCCACCGTGGAGGAGACCGCCGAGGCACTGGCCGCGCTGCGCGCCCTCGGCACGCTGCCGCCGCGCCAGCGTCAGGTGGTCGTCATGCATTCGCTCGAGGGCATGAGCTATCGGGCGATCTCCGCCGAGCTGGGGATCTCGGTCGGCAGCGTCGGCAGCAACCTCAACAAGGCCCGCGCCCGGCTGAGCCTGCTGCTGGACGTCTCCCCGGAGCTCGGCCGCCCGACCGAGCGCCTGCTGACCCGCACACCGGAGGACCCGCTGACGGTGGCGCTGCACGGGGCCGCGGAGTGGCTGTCGGACGGCTTCCGGTCCGACGCGCGGAAGGGCTTCCGGCCTGACGCCCGGCACGGCGCCCACGACGGCACCCGGGAGGGCCGATGATCGCCGCCGCCCGTGCCCTCCTCGCCCTCGCCCTGCTCGCCGTCTTCTACGCGCTGGTCGCGGCCATGGTGCTGCTCTGGGGCGCCTTCCTCGCGGCGGCCTTATGGACCGCCGGAGAGCCGGGGGTCCAGACGCCGCCCGTGAGCGTCGTCACCGCCTGCGCGGCGTTCGCCCCGATCGTCTTCGGCATGGTGTGGGCGGTGATCCGCACCGCCCGCCCCGCCGTATCGCGTGAGGACGCGGTGCCGGTGACCCGGCGCGGGGCGCCGGAGTTATGGCGCACGGTCGAGGAGCTGGCCCTCGCCGTCGGCACCCGGCCGCCCGCCCGTATCCGGCTGACCGCCGAGGTCAACGCCTCCGTCACCGAGGACGCACCGCTCCTCGGGCTCGCCCCCGGCCAGCGCGTCCTCTACCTCGGAATGCCCCTGCTGGCCTGTCTGTCGCCCGCCGAACTGCGCGCCGTCCTCGCCCATGAGCTGGGCCACTTCTCCCGCCGCCACAGCCGCTTCGGCGCGGTCGCCCACCGGGGCGCGGCGGGGCTGGTCGCCGCCCGGCAGGCGATCCAGGAGGCGTCGGCGGCCAATGACCTGGTGCGGCTGTACGCGGGCTGGCCCCTGCTGCTGCTCGGCCTCTACACCCACGTCTTCCGCTGGCTCACCCGCCCGGTCCGGCGACGGCAGGAGCTGGAGGCCGATCGTGAGGCCGCCCGGGTGGCCGGTCCGGGCGCCATGGCCGACGCGCTGCGCTCGACGGCGGCGCTGGAGGCGGCGTGGCAGGAGTTCCTCGCGGACTTCCTCGCCCCGATGCGCCGGGCGACGGGCCGGATCCCCGACGATCCGTTCCGCGCCTTCGCCCATATGGTCGAGGCCCCCGAAGTACGGGAGCCGCTGGCCGCGTTACGCGCCCGCGCCGTAGAGCGGCCCGCCGACCGCGACGACGCGCATCCGGCCCTGGCCACCCGCTTGGAACGGCTGGCGCGCCTGCCCGCCCCGGAGCCCGGCGCCGAACCCCTTTCCCCGGGCTCCCTCTCCCCGGACCCCCTCTCGCTACGGTCGCGGTACGCGGTCGCGCTGGGCCGCGTCATGCTGTCCGGCCCGGACGCGGGTAAGCGGGTGCCGTGGCGGGACTGGCTCACCGAACTGGCCGAGCAACGGGCGACGCGCATCCTGACCCCGCTGGCCGAGGCGGTGCGCGGGGTCGAGGAGGCCGAGGGGGCGGGACGCCAGAAGGCGGGGCCGGTAACGGTGCCGGAATCGTGGCCGACCGGGGAGCCGGAAGAGGGGCCGAGCGCGGAGCCCGTCGCGGAGCCGGACGCGCGGTGGGCCGGGGAGCCGGACGCGGGACCGGTCGCAGGACCAGCCGCCCAGCCAGACGCGCTGACGGTCCAGCGGGTGCTGCGACTGCTGGATAGCGGCCGCCGTATGCCGCTGGCCCGCGCCCTCAACTCCCGTCTGCCGCACGGTGAGCGGACGCCCCACCCCGGGCAGACCGAACGCGACGATCCGCTCAGCTCCCTGGCCGACGCCCTCGCCGTGCTGATCGGAGCGCAACTGGTCGCGCGGGGGACCGCGTACTGGGCCATGAACTGGACCGGCCCCAGCATCCTCGTACCGCCCGACGGCATCGCCCCCGAAACCATCCGCACCTGGGCCGACACCGCAGTGCGGCTGCCCGGCCAGACCCAGCGGTTGGGGCTGCACCTGGCCGCCCTGGGCGTGGACGAACGCGCACCCCTGCCCGGCCCGGCCGGGGGCACGGCGGCTGGACCGATGCCGGGGGAGAAGGCGCGGCGGATCAGCATCACGCCCGAGGTCACCGGCCCCGCGCGCCGGCGCATCATCGGCGTAGGGGCGCTGGCGCTCACCGTGCTGGTGGGGATGACGGGGCTGATGTTCGCGCTGTGGGCGAACAGGGACGAGCCGAGCTACCCCCGGATCCCGGTGACCCGGTGGAACGACCGCTACCAGCCGGGCGGCGGCACGGGGACGGAGCCCGCCCCGTACCCGACCTACGGACAGCCCACCTTCCCGGACCGGCCGACGATCCCGACCTACCGGCTGCCACCGCCCTCGATACCGAGCATCCACATCGAGCCCGTGATCCCCAGGCCCGCGCCGTAATCGCACCGGGCCGCGCCCCTAGCCGCCGGCGCCCTCGCCCACCCCAGCCCGGACGCCGCCCCCGGCACCCACCACACCCTCAGCATCCACCTCAGCACCCACTCCAGCACCCACCTCAGCATCCACCCCAGCACCCACGTCGCCCTCAGACGTCCCGCCCCCAGGCTGGTTCCGCATCGCACGCCCCAGCGCCGCGTACCCCCCGGCCGCCACGAGCCCCACCACGGCGCTGCTCGCCCACAGGGCGTCCGCCCCGAAGCGGTCCATGACCGCGCCACCCACCAGCGGCGCGGTGAGCGAGGCGAGGGACCACGACAGGCTGTACATCCCCTGGTAGCGGCCGCGCGCATGGGTCGGGGAGAGCCGGGCCACGAGCCCCATCTGCGTGGGGGAGTTGATGATCTCGCCAAGCGTCCAGACGGTCACGGCCACCGCGTACATCCCCACCGACCCGGCGAAGGCGGTCAGCCCGAAGCCCCCTCCGGTCAGCAGCGCGGAGGCGATCAGCAGCGGCGCCGGATCCCGATGTTCGAGGAACCGCGTCACCGGGATCTGTACGGCCACGATCAGCGCGCCGTTCGTCGCGATCGCGATGCCGTAGTCCGTGCTGGACAGCCCCTCCGCCCCCATCGCCACGGGCAGCGCCACGAACGCCTGCTGGATGAGGGTCGCGACCAGATATGACAGCCCGACCACGGCCATGAACCGCCGGTCCCGCAGCACCGAGCCCAGCCCGGCCTCCGGCTTGTCCACTGCCATATCCCCACCGCCACCTCCGGCGGCGCCACCCCGCTCCGGACGGGACTCCGGCACCTTGGCGAAGACGATGAACGCGCACAGCAGCGTCATCCCGGCGTCGCCCAGGAAGAGCGTGAGATAGCCGTGGCTCGCGATCAGCCCGGCCGCCGCCGCGGAGACGGCGAAGCCGAGGTTGATGGCCCAGTAGTTGAGCGCGAAGGCCCGCACCCGGTCCTCGGGACGGACGATGTCGGCGATCATCGCCTGCACCGCGGGCCGTGACGCGTTGCTGGTCATCCCCACCAGACAGGTCACGACGGCGATGGCGACCGGGTTCTGGACGAAGCCCAGCACGGCGACCGTGACCGCCGTCGACACCTGCGATACCAGTAGCGTGGGCCGCCGCCCCAGCCGGTCGGTCAGCACCCCGGAGACCACCGCCGACACCGCCCCGCCCAGCCCGTGCAGCGCCCCGACCAGCCCGGCGAACATCGGCGAATAGCCCCGGTCCACGGTCAGGTACATGGCGAGAAAGGTGGCCACGAACCCGCCCAGCCGATTGACCAGCGTGGAGGTCCACAGCCACCAGAACTCCCGGGGCAACCCCGAGACGCTCTCCTTCGCGGCCCGTTTCAGTCGAGCGACGGACACCGGACGACTCCCCCCTGTGCGCGACACAAGCCGCATCTGTAAGTGGCACAACCAGCATCCGCAACTTACCGACGCGGCCCCCCGCGCCGCCAGCGAATTGACGGGGTCCGTCAACCGACCGCCTCAGACCGGTCCAGTAGGCTCGGCGGCATGGCCGACGCACCGTACAAGCTGATCCTCCTCCGCCATGGCGAGAGCGAGTGGAACGCGAAGAACCTGTTCACCGGCTGGGTGGACGTCAATCTGAACGAGAAGGGCGAGAAGGAGGCGGTCCGCGGCGGTGAGCTGCTGACGGACGCCGGCCTGCTCCCCGACGTGGTCCACACGTCCCTCCAGAAGCGCGCCATCCGCACCGCCCAGCTCGCCCTCGATGCCGCCGACCGCCTCTGGATCCCGGTCCGCCGCTCCTGGCGCCTCAACGAGCGCCACTACGGCGCGCTCCAGGGCAAGGACAAGGCTCAGACCCTCGCCGAGTTCGGCGAGGAGCAGTTCATGCTGTGGCGCCGCTCGTACGACACCCCGCCGCCCCCGCTCGAGGACGGCGCCGAGTGGTCCCAGAGCGACGACCCGCGCTACGCGACCATCCCGCCGGAGCTGCGCCCCCGCACCGAGTGCCTCAAGGACGTCGTCGAGCGCATGCTGCCGTACTGGTACGACAGCATCGTCCCGGACCTGCTCACCGGCCGCACCGTCCTGGTCGCCGCCCACGGCAACTCCCTCCGCGCCCTGGTCAAGCACCTCGACGGCATCTCCGACGCCGACATCGCGGGCCTGAACATCCCCACCGGCATCCCGCTCTCCTACGACCTCGACGCCGACTTCCGCCCTGTCAACCCGGGCGGCACCTACCTCGACCCGGAGGCCGCGAAGGCCGCCATCGAGGCGGTAAAGAACCAGGGCAAGAAGAAGTAGGTTTTGTGATCATGCCCCCGACCTGCGCATACGGCGCGGTGCGGGGGCATTCTCACGGTCTGGGCCCACTGTGGGCCCTCAGTGTCCCGGACCCTGTGGCCGGAGCGCGCGGCCGATGGCCTTCCGGGCGCGGTCCCGGCTGCTGGGCATGAGGTGCGCGTACACCTTCAACGTCAGTCCCGGGTCGGAGTGCCCCAGGTACTCACTGACGGCTTTGATGCTCTCGCCCGCGTCCAGCAGAACGGACGCGTAGAAGTGCCTCAGCGCGTGCATGCCGTGCTCCCGCGCGGCGGCATGCTCACGGCTCTTCGCCTCGGGGATGACGCCCGCTTTGGCGAGCGAGGGCTTCCAGTGGTCTTCGTTCAGCGACGTTCGCCAGACGTGGCCGCCGTTGGGCCCGCTGAAGATGAGTTGCTTGGTCACCGGCTGGCCAGTCGCTCGCATCCACGGCAACGTGACCTTGACCGGCGGGAAGCGCTTGATGTGCTCCTGGAGCGCTTCGGCCACGGGATCGGGCAGAGGCACGTCACGGAGCTTGCCGCCCTTCGGGGGTGCGAACACGGGCTTACTCAGGCTCAGCTTGAGTTGCTGCACCACATGCAGGGTGCCGGTGTCGAAGTCCAGCTCATCGACACATAGCCCGAGGATCTCGCCTTGCCGTAGACCGCAACCGGCGCCCACGTCGACCATGGTGCGGAAGCGTTCGACCATGGCGGTCCGCACGGCGAAGACGCGTTCTGGCTGCCAGGGCACGACGCGACGCGTGCCCATCTCGGGGAGCGTCACCGTGCGGGAGTTGCAGGGGTTCCGGCGAAGGTAGCCATCCTCTGCCGCTGCGGAGAGGACGGCGCGAACGTTGGAGAAGATCACGCGAGCGTACGCGCCGGACATGCCGGATGCTTCGAGCTGAGTCACGAACTCCCGGATGTGACTCGGCTGGAACGACCCGAGCGGACGCGAACCGATGCGCGGGAAAGCGTGCAGCTTGAGCTGAGACTGCATGGACGCGCGGGTGTTCGGGTCTCCGCTCTGGCTTGCAAGCCATTCCTCCGCGAACTCCTGGAAGGACGTCCGGGAGGCGTTCGGGTCGATGTAGTCGCCACGGGCCACGTCCGCCGTGATTTTGCTCAGCCACTGCTCAGCGAGGCGCTTCTGTCCGTCGGGGAAGGACTTGCCCTTGCGCTTGCCGTCAGGCGCGAAGTAGCGGACGCGGTAGCGCATACCCGTGCCGTAGCGCTCGGTCTTGACTCGGACGGCCTTGCCGTCGGCGTTGGTCTCGGTCCTGTACCAGCGGTCTTGGATGCTGCCTGCCATGGTCAGGCGTGCTCCTTCGGGAGTGTTGGGCGTCACGGGGGTGTGACGCGGGAGTCATGCAGGTCATGCCTCATGCCGGGAGGCTGCGCCGGGGGCGTCACGCCCGTGACAGCGGTTGGCGTCACGGGCGTGACGGCTGGGGATGGCTGCCGCGCGGTGGGGTCAGGCGGCTTCGTCGTGTTCGGTCTGTTGCTGGGCCCAGGCGTGGACGGCTGCGGGGTCGTAGCGGAGGTACTTGCCGATGCGGATGGCGGGGGGCCCGATGCGCTTCCTGCGCCAGGCGTAGACCGTCTCGGTGCTCGGGAGGCTGAACATCACGACGAGGTCTTCGGGGGTCAGGTACCGGTCGGGTAGACCGCCGTGGAGCGTGGCGCGCGGTCCGGTCGGGCGGGTCGATCGGGTGGTCATGCGGCCGTTCCTTCCGTGGTGGACGGCTCGGGGCGGGTCGATCGGTCGGGGGTGGAATCGAGGTGGATGGGCTGGTGAGGGGTAGACCGTTCGCCCCGGTCGGGGGTGGACAGTCGGGCGTGCGCGAGTCGGGCCAGCAGCCGCGCAACGGCGAGCGCGGCCGGGGCCGGTGCGGGGGTGGAAGTCGGGTGGAAGTCGGGGGCGTTCACCCGACTTCCACCGGGCCCGACCAGGCGCAGCACGGCGTGAGCAGTCGGCCGGCCGGTCGGCTGGGCCGCCCCCATGGCGGGGGTGGAAGTCGGGTGAACGCTCCGGTTGTTCACCGCGTTCATGGCGTTCACGGCCGGAGCGTTCTGGACGTTCGTGGCGTTCACCGTGAACGGCTCAGCGTTCATGGGCCGGGCGTCACCGTTCACGGTGGACGGCTCGGTGTTCACGGGCGGTCGGTTGGGGGTGTGGTGGGCGCACAGGAGGAGGGCGAGCAGGAGGGGGACCCGTTCGGCCTTGCGGTGGTTGCAGTCCCAGCAGGCCAGCACCAGATGCTCAGCCGCCCAGGTGCGCAGGAGGGACACCGGGACGATGTGGTCGATCGTGGCTTCCCGGCGCCTGGTGAAGGGGCGGTAGCAGTAGGTGCAGCGGCGGCCGTCGCGCCGGGCGAGTTGGCCTCTGCGGGCGCGGCGTTTCTGGGCGTTGGGGGGCCGGGGTGGGGGTTGGTTCACGGGGGTCACCACTGGGCCCGCAGCGGCCGGGCCCACCGGTTGCCGGGCTCCGGCGGGGGCGTCGCACCGAGCGCGTAGGCGCCGCTGTCGGTGCGCACGATCATCGGCAGCGGCACGGGCAGGGGCCCGCGGATGAGGTCGAAGCAGGCGCGGGCGCGGGCGCGGTCGGGCATGAGCTGCCGGTAGAGCCAGCGTCCGGAGCCTGCCGGATCGGGCACCCGCGCCAGGTCCGCGACCGTGCCGCGCCCCAGACGGACCAGAGCGGCCACAGGGAGGCGTGCGGCGCCGTCGCGGATGTGGCGGGCGACCTGGCGGGGGCCGGGGCGTCCACGGGCGGCTGTGCGGCCCCAGTCGGACAGGTACAGGGCGGCGGCGGCTTCCCCGGCGGTCATGGGCCGGGTGCGGGCGTTGCGGTACCAGAAGGTGAGGGCGAGCCGGTAGGCGTACCAGCGGCACTCGCCCACCTCGAAGAACTCGCTGGAGTCCAGGTGCGAGAAGTCCTCGGTGTGCTCCAGCAGCCCGGCCGGGCCCATCTCGCGTACCTGCTGCTTCAGCAGGTCGTACAGGGCGTCGGTGGTGATCTGAGGCAGGTCACAGAGGTCCGCGCAGCCTTCGAAGAGGGCGGCGGCGGTCTCCTCGCGGCACAGCTCCAGCCCCTCCACGGGCACCGAGGGCAGCGCGGTGCCCATCTGGCGCCGGGCCCGCAGCGGCGCAGCGGTGGTGGGGACGTGGGCGAACAGGGCGGCGGTGGGAGTGGTCACGACTCCACCGCCCACACCTGCGCAGCATCGCCGGACGTGGTGGACGCGCCGGTCGACGTGGCCGGGCCCGAGGACGACAGCACCCGGCCGCCGCTGCTGGAGCCCCACCGCATGGCGTGGATCTCGGCCGCGCAGTGGACCGGGCACATCAGGTCCACTTCACCGTCTTCCCAGTCGTAGAAGCCGATGCTGCCGGTGCCCCGGCAGGGGCACGGACCGTCCACCTCCGTGTCAAAGACGCGGGCGCGTCCGGCGTCCGACAGCGGCACGTAGGCGTGGCTGTTGGACGCCTGCTGGCCAGCCCAGTCCAGCCGCTTGGCCTTGGGGAACCGCTCCTCGTGCCGCCGCTGCACTTCCTCGGGGACCAGGCCGAAGGAGGTCAGGGCCTGATGCCCCCGCTCGAACGCCGCCCAGCGGCGCAACTCCTGCTCGCCCAGCCGCTCGGCCCCCTGCACGATCCAGGCACGCACCTGGTCAGCGGGGAACCGACGACGCGCCGACGGCATGTCGGAGACGTACAGCGCAACCGTCCGCTCGGCCAGCGTCAGGTCAGCGACCCGCGCGCTCACCGGCTCCAGCGGCGAAACGCCCTGCTCGGCCGGGCGGGCATGCGGCTTCACCAAAGTTCCAGGCATGATGGATGTGCCCCTTCGAGGGTCGGGGAGCGGCGGCTTTGCTGGCAGGCGGGACGCCGCTTCTCTGTATGGACACGCCCGTTTTGGGCATGGCTGTGCCCTGTGAACAGGGCGTTGGACTTTCGCGACCACTTCTCATGAGAAGTGATGTACCGAAGGTAGAGGGAGTCGACCGACCCCGTCAATGACTTCTCATGAGAAGTCCCGCTAAGCTGTGTCCATGCCGAATCGCAGCCGCCCCAGCACCACGCCACGAATCCATGAGATTGCCTCCGACCTGCGGACTCGCATCGACGAAGGCGAGTTCGCAGCGGGCAGCAAGTTGCCCAGCACCCGGGAGTTGACCGAGCAGTACGACATCAGTGCACAGGCCATCGCACGGGTTGTCTCCCTGCTCAAGGCGGACGGAGTAGTAGAGGGGCGACAGGGCGCCGGGGTGTTCGTTCGGGCGTGGCGCCCCTTGGTCTACCGACCGCAGAGCGAGTTTCGCAGGAAGCCCCCGACTGTCGACATCTTCACAAGCTTGTTGGAGTCAGAGGGGCGAGACGGAAGTCAGACGATCGAGGTGGAGACTCGACTTCCCAACGAGGCGGTCCGTCAGCGGCTCCAGCTTCCCGAAGGGGAGCCTGTCGCCGTGCGTCGTAGGACGAGTTACGTCGACAACCAAGAGCCCTTTGCCACCGACGACTCGTACGTACCTCTGAAGTTGGTCGAAGGGTCGGAGTGGATGACCCCGGGGAGCGTCGACCGTGGGACCAACCAAGTGCTTGCCGAACTTGGCTGCAAGTTGGTCCGGGCCCTGGATGAGATGTACATCAGGATGCCGAGGCCCGACGAGGTGAAACGCCTCAAACTCCCCGCCGGCACTCCGATCGCGGAACTGATCAGCACCGGGCACGACCGCAATGGCCGCCCCGTGCAGGTAACGTCCTGCATCCTTCCCGGTGACCGTCACGTCGTCGTCTACGAGCGGGTCGCACCGGGGGAGGAAGGCGAGTGATCATCGTGTGCGCAAAGCCCGCTGATATCCCGCGCCTTGTCCAGTTCCGGACCGATGCGGCAGCGTGGCTCGCCCCGCTAGGAACCGATCAATGGTCCACGCCCTTCCCGGAAGATCAGATAGCGGCAAGCGTGCGTGCCGGGGAAGTCTTCTTGGTCAAGGGCGCTGGGGACGGTGAAGCGGCGGCAACCGTGACCCTTGACCACGACATAGACGCTGAGCTTTGGGACCTCTGGACCCCAGAAGAGCGGGCAGAACCGGCCCTGTACGTGCACAAGCTCACGGTCGATCGTCGGTATGCAGGTCATGACCTGGGCGGGCGAATTCTCGATTGGGCTGGAGATCGAGCCGCCCGGCAGGGGGCACGGTGGCTACGCCTCGACGCATGGACCACGAATGCCAGGCTGCATGGGTACTACGCTCGGCATGGCTTCCAGCACGTCCGCACCACGGCGGACCCTGACGAAGTATCCGGGTGGCTGGCGCAGCGACCAGCCCGCTTTGCTCAGCATGGTTTCGAGGATCGAACTGTCTCCGACGCCTGCCCGCTCGCATAGGGCATCCGACGCCGACTGCACCTGCCCTCCCCTCTGGGAAGTCCGCGACATCCGCTACACCGCTACGTCGCAGGTCAGGGGCAGGATTTCTGTAGCGGATGGTTCGGGTGTAGCGGATAGGTCCGCTACAGCGCGGTCTCTTCCCCCTCCCCCTCTGAGGTCCGCTACTTCCGCTACCGCCGCTACCGTGCAGGTCAGGGGCATGATCACGGTAGCGGGAAGGGGTGCTGGTAGCGGACAACTCCCGCTACCGGCCCGGTGACCGGCCCTGGCCGCGCGGGTCAGAGCGGAAGGGCAGCATGGACCGCCTTCGGCGGACGACCCTTGGGCGCCCACGGCGGGAGCTCCCGGCGGGCCGTAGGCGGCTGCTGGCGCGACCACGACCGGGGGGCCGGGCCGGGCTCTCCCACCTCCTGAAGAGCCGTGCAGGGGCGCCCACGGGCCGCACCAAGCCCACGGTCGCTCACCTGGTTCCGGGCCGGGGAATCCTGAGTCGTTGGGGGAGTTTTTCGAAAAACCGCGACTCATCGCGACTCATCGACTCTCAGCGCAGGTCAGAAGGGGTGTCCCTGAGTCGGTTCATCGCGACTCATCGGCACTCAGAGCGCACTCATCGCGTCTCAGGCGGGGATGGTGAGCGGCTTGAGTCGCGATGAGTCGCGACTCAGCGCAATGTGCGCGGAACTCGGGACGGCCTTCCAAGGCGGCACGGCGAGACGAGCCTCCCCTTGAAAGGCCGACCGCACGCCGTGGTGGGGCGAAGAGGCCACCCACGCCCGGCCGCGCGGGGGTGGCCTCTTCTCTGCCCACCGACGACTCGCCGCACGCCCTGCTAGACCTAGCACCCACTGCTGCTAGGTCTAGCAGCGCTCCTAGCGCCACAGACCGGGAGTGACCAGCGGCCTAGCGTCTAGCGGGGCCGTTCTCCATCACACGGATGCTGCCCCCAAAGGGCGGGTGCCGCGCCGCGCTGGCCGCTAGCCGCTAGCCGCTAGCCGTGGGCATGGTGCGGCCCGTGGGCGCCCATGGAAGGCTCTTCAGGAGGCGGGGGCGCCCCTTCGCGGCCCGTGTTTGTCCGAGGTTCGGATTTCTGCGTCACAGCGACATCTGCGACATGCGGTGCCCCTGACCTGCACTTTTCGGGTGACGCAGAGGTTCGGAGGTGCGTCAACGGTGACGCGGGGTGTCCGTCAGCGGTGACGCAGATGTCGCAGGATGACGCAGACATTGCCGTCTGCGTCACGCCTGTATGTGCAGGTCAGGGGCCATTTGATGTCGCAGATGTCGCACGTGACGCAGGATTTCCTACTTAGGAAAAAAGAGGGAGTGTCTGTTGTAGTTGGGTGCGCCTCGGCGTTCGGCGCCGAACATCAAGAAGAGCACCCGGGGCCGTGGTGCTCTTCTTGATTGTCCCCCCGGTCGTGGTCACTCCAGCAGCCGCCTACGGCCCGCCGGGAGCTCCCGCCGTGGGCGCCCGAGGGTCGTCCGCCGAAGGCGGTCCATGCTGCCCTTCTCGTTCTGACCCGCGCGGCCGGGGGCGGGTCACCGGGCCGGTAGCGGGAGTTGTCCGCTACCAGCACCCCTTCCCGCTACCGTGATCATGCCCCTGACCTGCACGGTAGCGGCGGTAGCGGAAGTAGCGGACCTCAGAGGGGGAGGGGGAAGAGACCGCGCTGTAGCGGACCTATCCGCTACACCCGAACCGTCCGCTACAGAAAACCGGCCTCTGACCTGCGACGTAGCGGTGTAGCGGATGTCGCGGACTTCCCAGAGGAGGCACCGCCGGGGCGGCCGACCACCGAGGCGATGACACCCGAAGGGAGGGGCCATGTTGGGCCCACAATCCACTGGGTCGCGGACCATCGCGGACCACCCATCCTGACCTGCGCTTTTACCGGGGGCCAGAACGGGAGCATCGCGGACCACTCGTTGAGAGTTGGGGGCGATGCCCCAAACTCTCCAGAGAGTTTGGGGTGATACCCCAGGTGGTCCGCGATGGTCCGGACGTCGAGTCCCACAAAACAGCAGGTCAGGATGGGTGGTCCGCGATGGTCCGCGACCCACAGCAATGTGACGCCAACTTCCCCCGCAGGCACCCCGGTCGGCCTGGTGCTGGCCGGGAGTCGCTTCCGAGGAGGCTCTTAGGGGAGGGTGTGACGCGGGGTGTGAGGACTGGCCCCGGCGGGTGTGACGGGAGGCGTGATGCGGTGTGACGGGCCGCTGTTACGCCCGCGTCACGGCGCGTCTGCCTAGGGGTTTGGGTGTTACGCGGCCGTCACGTGTGACGGGCGTCAGGCGACCGTTACGGCAGCGCGGGGCGCCGTCGCACCCGGGAACGCGAGAGGACCACGCCGACGACTCCACGCTTCTCCCGCCCGGATCGCTCGGAAGTGTCAGAGCGGGTGTCAGGGGGCGGCCGGCGGGGGTGTCAGGCGTGGTGTCAGAAGGTGTCACCGCCGGGTGTCAGGGTGCGTGACACCCGCGTGTGCCTAGGGGTTTGGGTGTCACGGCCGGTCTGACGGCCGACAGGTGTCAGGGCAGCCCCCCACCTAAGAGCCTCCCGGCCACCGGTCCGGGCCGCGGGCGCCGTTCCAGCCGTGCGGGCGCATCCGCACGGCGCCCGCACGCCGTGCGAGCTGCCCTGCTCCCGGTGCGAGGTGGCCTCTTGGCAGTCGCTGTGCGGGGGCGTGCGGCACCCGTGCGGGAAGCGTGCGGCAGGGCCACCCACGGCTGCCGGGGAGCTCCCGGCACGGGCACCACTTGTCGCTTGTCGCTTGTCGCTTGTCGCGACAAGCCTGATAGGGGCCCAACTCCCTCCCCAACCCCCGTGATGGGGGTGACAGGCGACAAGCGACAGGCGACAAGCGACAAGTAGGGGGCTCTTAGGGAGGGCGCCCATGGTCTGCCACCGGTCGGCCTGGTGCCGCTCGTAGTCGCTCCCGCAGCCGCCTATGGCCCGGCGGGAGTTCTCGCCGTGGGCGCCCGAAGGTCGTCCGCCGAAGGCGGTCCTTCCTGCTCTTCTGCTCTGGCTCGCGCACGGCAGGGAGGGAGGCAGGAGGGGCGCGGTGAGGCTGTTTTCCGGGGTTTCCGGACTGGGCGAGGCGGCGCCTCCCTTGCCTCCCTGACGAGGGTCGTTGCAGGTCAGTACGGGGAGGCAGGGCCAGGGAGGCGGTCAGGGAGTTCTCCCTCCTTCCCTGGCGCCTCCCTGACCGCCTCCCTGGACTCGCATGGGCCGCATGGGGCATCCGGCGGGGAGGCGCTCCCGGCCCCTCTACCCCCTCTACCTTGCAGGTCAGGGGCCTTTACCGACCCCTCTACCGAGGTAAAGGCCCCCCGCTACCTCAGCGCCGGGTGAAGACCGCTCGCGCCCCAGAGCGGCCAGGCCCGGCGGCGGCCGGGAGGTAGAGAGGGAGGGCTTTACCTCGGGCCCTCTGTGGGCCCTCCGAGGACGACCGACGACGACCAACAACGACCAACAACGACCGTCCTGCCGCAGGTCGGACGGGGCGCGCACCCTGCTGACCAGGGCCGAAAAACGGGCCCGCCAGACCCAGGGCAAGAAGAAGTAACCCGACGTGATCAAGCCCCCTACCTGCGGCCGCGGGCCGCAGGTAGGGGGCTTTTCGCTATCAGGAGGGAGTGAACTCGTACTGCAGCTCGTAGAGGTGACCGGCCTTGGTCATCACCGTCGCCTCGATGGGGCGCTGGTCGTCGCTGTAGACGACGCGCAGCGTCCGCAGGACCGGAAGGTTTCCCGGCAGGTCGAGCACCGCGTACTGCTCCTGGGTCGGTACGCGCGCGGAGACCTTGTCGACGCTGAGGCGGGGCGGGTAGCCCAGCTCCGCGAGGAGGGCCGGGGTGCCGCCCTTGATCTTGCGGCGGTCCATCATCGCCGTCCCGTGCGCCAGCTCCAGCGGGTAGTACGACTTCACCAGCTCCACCGGCTCATCGTCCATGAGCAGCACCTGTGCCCGCAGCAGCGCCGTGCCGTCCTCCGGGAGGCGCAGGGCCTCGGCGACGTCGGCGGGCGGGCGGATCTCGGTGACGTCGAGGAGCCGGCTGCTTCCGCGCGCCTGGTGGCCCGCGGCCTCGCTGATCCATCGGTACGGTTCTCCGGGCGCGGCCGGGGCCATGTACGAGGCGGGTCGCATGGTGCGCTGCCGGTGTTCGCGTACGGTGACGGCCGCTCCGGCCCGGCCGACCGCCAGCCCTTCGTCCTTCAGGAGCTGCAGCGCTTTCTGCACGGTCGCGTTCGAGGCGGTGAACCGCTCCTTGAGCTGGGCGGTCGAGGGAAGCTTGGCGCCCGGAGGAAGGTCGCCGGACATGATCTCGTCGCGCAGGTCGGCGGCGATCCGTTCATGCAGCGACCGCTGATCGACTGCGTCCTGTTCGGCCTTCGGCACGGTCATCCCATCCTGAGTTCGTAGCGCAGGCGCTGGCGTTGGGCGGGCATGGTGATCAGGTCGGCCTGAATGGCCCGGTCGGCCCCGTCGAGTACGACCCGCTCCAGGCGCAGCACCGGCTCCTCCGCACCGATCCGCAGCAGCTCCCGCTCCTCTGCGTCCGGCATGCGCGCCGTCACGTCCTCGCGTACCCGCCGACCCACATGCCCCAGCTCGGCGAGCAGCGACACCGCTCCTCCGCGGATCTTCGTGGTGCCCGCGAGGCCGGTGCCTGCCGCGATCTGTGCCGGGTAGTAGGAGTCGGTCAACTCGCACGGCTCCTCGTCGAGGTACATGATCCGGCGCCGTACGACGACCGTATCCCTGTCCTCGATTCCCAGCAGGCGGGCCACGACAGCCGGAGCGGGAACCTCCCCGGCGTGCAGGATGCGCTGCGTCCCACGCCTCCCGCGCGCCGCCGCTTCCTCGCCCCATGCGTCGCCCTGACCGCCGCCTTCACCAGGCCGCAGATAGGGCATCGAGGAACTGATCCACGCATCGCTGGCCACTGAGCCCCTCCTCAAGCGGGATCGACACTCGCCGACCTTGCCGCTTTACACAGTAAGCGACCCCTTGGTCACCACCCCTGGAGCCTACCTCGCTACCTTTCGTGAATAGCGATAAGGTGGCCTCGCTCATGCACCCAGCTCTGAGGCGGTGACTCGCCATGCCCCTGACGCGGCAGCAGTCCTTCACGCGGCGCAAGCCATCCATCCGCGCAACGCGACAGTTTGTCACCCGCACGCTCTCCGAATGGGGTTACGTCGACCGCTTGGAGGAGATCCAGTTATGCGTATCGGAGATCGCCACCAATGCCCTCCTGCATGGCGTCCCACCGGGCCGGCTGTTCCGGGTACGGATCGAAGTGGTCGGGGACGAGGTGCGCATCGAAGTACGCGACTCCGGCCCCGGCCGACCGGCCGCCCAATCCCCGCACACGGACAGCGAGAACGGCCGTGGCCTGCTTCTCGTAGCCGAACTGGCGGACGCCTGGGGCGACATCGAGCACACGGTCGGCAAGACGGTCTGGTTCACGGTCAAGGCAACGCAAGCGCAGGGGCGCGCCCAGTGACGGCCCAGCGCGACCATCAGCACGGCTGCTGCAACCTCGACCAGCTCCATCGCGACGAGATCGCAGTGGCGATGAACTGGGTGGTCCGCATCTGCCAGGACATCATCCGCGACCACAGTCACAAGACCTTCTGGGTCCCCACCGGAACCGTGACCGGCACAGCCCCGACCACGGACGGCCTGATCGAGTCGGCTCGCGCTGACGTGCTCGGCAAGCTCAGGCGCCAAATCGACGGCGCAGAGGCCATCATCAACAACACGGAGCACGAACGCGCCCGGCACCAGCGGTGAGTTGCACCCTGCCGGCAAGTACTCAAGGCGTCGCGCCATCGGCGCGGCGGTGCGACAGACAGAGGGCGTGGGCGATGCATCAGCCCCGAGGGCCTATGCCCGGCGCGTCAGCGCAGCGCCGCCTCGCCCGAGTACACCGCACGCAAAGCGTGCTCGACTGTCTCCTCGTTTTCGCCGACCGGGGCCACGTAGTCCAGGACGCCCCGCGCGGCGGCCTCCCCGACGGTTCGGGTGATGACCCATGTGGCGAGGTACTGGGACGACAGGCAGCCGCCCGCCGTCGCGATGTTGCCCTCGGCGTGGAAGGGGACGTCCAGCACGGTGACGCCGCTGGCTTCGACGAAGGGGCGGCTCTTCATGTCCGTGCAGGCGGGCATGCCATCCAGCAGCCCGAGCCGGGAGAGCACCAGCGCGCCGGAGCACTGGGCGCCGATCAGCTGGCGCTCGGGGTCGAGGGGCAGGCGGGAGATCAGTTGGTCGTCGGCGACGACCTCGCGGGCCTTTACTCCGCTGCCAATCAGGACGACGTCGGCTTCGGTCACGAACTCCATCGGGCGCTGGCCGGTGACCTCGACGCCGTTCATGGAGGTGACCACCGGCGTCGGTGTCGTGATGAACGCCTCCAGACCGTCCTTGCGGCATCGGTTGATCAGCGCGGCGGCGATGAAGCTGTCGAGCTCGTTGAATCCGTCAAAGGTGACCACGGCTACCTGCGGCATGGCATCTCCTCACGAGCGGTACGGCGGGTCAGTGTCTCCCGAGTGCCGGGGCCAGGGCGCGGGCCAATTTGGCATCGGTGGCTCAACCGGCCATAAGACCTCTTAAGGACTTACGCTGAAATCGTCCGCAGCGGCCGCACAACCGGGGACGGGACGGTGAGCTACCCATGGCCAAGTACGAGCAGATCGCCGATGCCCTGCGGCAGGGCATCCGCGCAGGTCAGCTGCTCCCCGGGGAGCGGCTGCCGGCCGAGGACAAGCTTGCGGCGCGGTATCGGACCAGTGTGCCGACGCTTCAGCGGGCGCTGTCGGAGCTGGTGGCCGAGGGGCTGATCGACAGGCGGCACGGGGTGGGGACCTTCGTGCGCACCCCGCGTCGGCGGGTCATGCGGAGCAACGATCGGCACCAGTGGGAGAAGGACCGGGCGCGCCGGTCCACGGCGGAGCGCCTGCGGACCGGGTCCACCGAGCACGACACCGGGCTGGAGGTGACCGACCTCGCCTTTCACGCCGAGTACCGCGATGCGAAGGCCGACGACGATCTGGCGTCCGTCTTCCGTATCCCCGTGGGCACGCGGCTGCTGGAGCGGATCTACCGCACCAACTGCCGCGCGGAGGACGCGCCGTTCGCCCTGGTGCACTCGTATCTGGTCCACGATGTGGTGGCCGCCAATCCGGATCTGCTCGACGCCGCCAACGAGCCCTGGCCCGGCGGCACCCAGAATCAGCTCTACACGATCGGCATCGAGCTGGACCGCATAGAGGAACGGATCACGGCCCGGCCGCCGACGGTGGAAGAGGCCGAGGCGCTCGGGCTGAAGAAGGGTGTGTCGGTGATCGTCCTGCGCAAGATCTGTACGGATATCGGCGACCGGGTCGTGGAGGTCTCCGACGTGACGCTGTGCGGAGACCGTACGGAGCTCGTCTTCACCACGCCCCTGACGAGGTGGTGATCATGCCCAACGTCATTACCGTCATCACCGCCGTCCACGCCCCGGGCGCCGAGCATCTGCCGGACGCCTACAAGTCGTTGCGCGAGCAGGAGCTGCCGGACGGCTGGGACTGGCAGTGGGTCATCCAGGAAGACGGCGAGACCGACGCCGTGCGTCCCTACGTCCCCGATGACGCCCGTGTCAGCTTCGGCCAGGGCCGGGCGGGTCGGGCCGCGATGGCCCGCACGATGGGGCTCGCGCGCGCCGAGGGCGAGTACGTCAGGGTGCTGGACGCCGACGACATGCTCACCCCCGGCGCCCTCGCCCGCGACCTCCGCGCGCTCACCGACCACCCCGCTCTCGGCTGGGCCACCTGCCGGGCCCTGGACCTGCTGCCCGACGGCTCCACCGTCGGCTTCGAGGGCGATCCGCCGCAAGGGCCCATCGCGCGCGGCGCCCTCCTCGAATTCTGGCGGGCGAACGGCTACCGAGCCCAGGTGCACCCCGTCACCCTCTTCGTACGCCGGGACCTGCTCCTCGCCCTCGGCGGCTGGATGGCCCTCCCCGCGTCCGAGGACACCGGCCTCCTCATGGCCCTCAACGCGGTCAGCCGCGGCTGGTTCACCGCCGAGACCGGCCTGCTCTACCGCAAGTGGCCCGGCCAGGTCACCAGCCAGTCCGCCCACACCGACGAGGCCGAGCGCACGGCCCGGTTCGCGGTGGTCGAGGCGCGGGCCCGGGTCCTGGCCGCCATGGACGGCTGGCGCTACGACGCGAGCTGAAACGCCTGCTCGGCCGGCACCGATGAGTTTGTGCGGCGTCCCCGGTCTGAGAGGAGGAAGAGCTCACCGACTCAGGAAGAGCTCACCGACCGCTTCCCACGGAGGGGCATCATGAGGAAGATCAGCGCCAGCCTGTTCATCTCGCTCGACGGGGTCGTGGAAGCGCCCGATCAGTGGCACTTCCCCTATTTCAACGACGAGATGGGCGCCGCCGTCGACGCGTCCTTCGCCACGGCCGACACCCTCCTCATCGGCCGCAAGACCTATGACAGCTTCGCCGGCGCGTGGCCGGACCGCGAGGCGGCGGGCGGCGAGGACGCCCACTTCGCCAAGAAGCTCGGTGACGCCCGCAAGATCGTCGTATCGCGCCAGGACCTCACCTTCACCTGGCGGAACTCCGAACTGCTCGAGGGCGAGTTGGCGGACGCCGTCACCGCGCTGAAGAGCGAACCGGGCGGGGACATCGCCCTGAGCGGCTCGGTCTCGGTCGTCCGGCAGCTCCTGGCGCACGGCCTGCTGGACGAGTTGCACCTGCTGGTCCACCCGATCGCCGTCCGCAAGGGCATGCGGCTGTTCGACGAGGGCGAGACCACGATCCCGCTGAAGCTGCTCTCCTCCGAGACCTTCGGCACCGGTGTGCTGCACCTGGTCTACGCCCTGGCCGAACCGACGGGCGACGCGGCCTACGACGACGCCAAGGCCCACCTGCCCCAGAACGATCAGTAGCGCCGTCCGTCTTGTGTCAGGGCAAGGTTTCCGCGTCCACCCGGGAAAAGACCAGATCGCTTTCCTCGGCGACCGGGCCCCGCCAGCGCATCGGCACCTCCGGGGCGCGCCGGAGCGCGTCCGGGTAGCTGGCTGCCGCGTAGTCGTTGGTCAGGCGGTAGACGTGGAAACCGTGGTCTTTGAGAGCGACCAGCAGCTCTGCTACGGAGTCTCCCAGCTCGGACATGCGCTGCGGGGTGACCTCGACGGTCAGTTCGGCGTCCGGGCGCAGCTTGTCCAGGAGGGGGAGAAGCCCCCGGACGACGCCGCCTTCCGCGCCCTCCACGTCGATCTTGATCACCCTGGCCCTGGTGATCTCTTCCTCGGTGAGGAGGCGAGGCAGGGGCTGGGCCGCGATGTCGAAGGTGGACTCGGCCGGGCCGTCGTAGGGGACGACGCTGTTCGCGCCCATGTTGCGGGAGCTGGCGAGGATGAACGTCAGCAGCTCGTCGCGGTCGGAGACGGCCGCGTTGAGCGCGCGGATGTTGGCGCAGCCGTTGCGCCGTGCGTGCCGCAGGAGGATGCGGTGGAAGGTCGGCGAGGCTTCGATCGCCACCACCTTGCCGCGTGCCCCGACGAGGCGTGAGGCCAGGATGCTGTAGTAGCCGATGTTGGCCCCGACGTCCACGAAGACGTCCCCGGGCTTGAGGCGCCGCTGGAGCCACCGCGTCATATGCGGCTCCCAGACGCCGAATAGGTACAGGTAGCGCTGGATGAGGTCCTGTGTGTCGACGGCGAAGGTGGCGCCGAAGCGGGTACGGGCCAGGCGGTGCAGGGGGCGGTCCCGTAGTGCGGCGTTGAGGTGGTTCTCGACCAGGGCCCGCTTTCCGGCGCTCCAGGGCGTATGGCGGACGTACTCGCGGCCGAGGTCCAGAGCGGCCTGGTCGAGCCTGTGGCTGCTGCGGCTCACGGGGCCTCCAGGGGGTGAAAGGTCGTTCTGGTGCGGCGTCTCCCCCTGACCTGCTTCCCCCTGACATGGAAGCGCCCGACCGCTGGCGACGGGGGATGCACCAGCGGTCGGGCTGTACCTAAGCGTAACGCGGCTCCTCGCGTGTGGGGGCCGACTCCTCCCTCCGATGAGGAGTTGTGACCGCGATCACGCAACGTTCTCGCAACGTGGTTACCGCCCACATGGCGGCTCGTACGACAGCCGCGGCAGGTACTCGTGCCATTTCTCCGGTGTCAGCACGCCCCGGGTCATCGAGCAGATACGACGATCCGCCACGCCCACGTCCAGGCTCCAGAGCCGGACCGTGTCGGCGCCGCTGGACACTCCGAGCATCCGGTTCTGGCGACTGAACGACAGGAAATTGCCGGTCTTGGCGTTGGGGCTCAGCGACTGCCCGATGGACGTGGCCTTGGACGGGACGGTGACGTCCCAGAGGCGGGCCGTGTTGTCGTTGCCGCCGCTCGCCAGGGTGCTGCCGTCCCGGCTGAACGACAGCGACACGATCGCGTCGGTGTGGCCGGTGAGAGGGGAGCGCAGCCGGGTCGCCCTGCTGGGATCGGTGACGTTCCAGAGCCGGACGGTGTTGTCGTCGCTGCCGCTGGCCAGTGTGCGGCCGTCCGGGCTGTAGGCGAGCCGGTTGACGGGGCCGAGGTGTCCCGTGAGCGGCGCGCCTCGTGGGGTGGTGTGGCGTGGGTCGGTCACCTTCCACAGGCGGATGGTGTTGTCCGCGCTGCCGCTGACGAGCGTACGGCCGTCGGGGCTGAAGACGAGGTCGTTGACGTAGCCCTTGTGGCCGGTGAGCGGCGTGCCGAGCCGACGGACGTGGGAGAGGTCGCCGACGTCCCACAGTTGGATGGTGCGGTCCTCGTACGCGGTCGCCATGACGTGCCCGTCCGGGCTGAAGGCCAGGGCGCTCGCGAACCGGGTCCGCAGGGGGAGGGGCGACTTGTAGGCGACGGGGTGGGCCGGGTCGGTGACGTTCCACAGTCGCAGCTCGCGGTTGCCGGTCATCACCGCGAGGGTGTGGCCGTCGGGGGAGAAGGTCAGTTCACGTACCGCGTCCTCCCCGGGGAGGAACGGCTTGCCCAGCGGTGCCGGCCGGCTGGGCTTCTCCACGCTCCACAGCCGGACCTTCTCGTCGCGCCCGGCCGTGGCGAGCACCCGCCCGTCCGGGCGGAACACCCCCATCCGGCCGACCATGTCCGAGGTCGGCAGCGACCACAGGCGGGCCGTGTTGTCGCCGGACCCGGTGGCGAGGGTGCGGCCGTCGGGGCTGAAGCCCAGGGCGTACATCTCGCCGCTGCTGCCCGCGAGCGGCTCGCCGACCTGCGACGGGTATTGCGGATCGCTGACGTTCCACAGGCTCGCGGTGCTGTCCTGGCTGGCGGCGGCGAGCATGGATCCGTCCGGGCTGAAGGACACGGACCAGATGGGGCCGGTGTGGCCGGTGAGCGGCGAGCCGAGCGGCTCCGCGTGGCGCGGATCGCCGACGTTCCACAGGCGGATGGTGTTGTCCGCGCTGCCGCTGGCGAGAGTGCGGCCGTCAGGGCTGAAGACCACGGAGTGCACCAGGTCCTTATGGCCGGTCAGCACCGTCTCGATCCGCTTCGGACGGCGCGGATCGGCCATGTTCCACAGCCTGATCGTGCCGTTGTCGCCACCGGCCGCCAGGGTGCGGCCGTCGGGGCTGAACGCCACGGAGCGCACGGCGGCGGTGTGGCCGGTCAGCGCGCCGAGCGGCTTCGGCCGGTCCGGGCGGCTCAGGTCCCAGAGGCGAACGACGCGGTCTTCCGTGGCCGTGGCCAGCGTGCGCCCGTCCGGGCTGAAGGCGAGCAGATAGATCGTGCCGTCGTGGTGGGACAGGGGCGCGCCGATCGGGCGCGGATGGCCGGGGTTCCGTACGTCCCACAGCCGGACCGTGCCGTCGTCGCCGGCGCTGGCGAGGGTGCGGCCGTCCGGGCTGAAGACCGCGCTGCTCACCCAGCTCGTATGGCCGGTGAGGGGTTTGCCGAGCGGTTTGGGGCGGGTCCGGTCGCTCACGTCCCACAGCCGTACGGTCCGGTCGTAGCTGGCGGTGGCCAGGAGCCGCCCGTTCGGGCTGAACGTGGTGAGGTAGACGGCGCCGGTGTGGCCATGGAGCGGGGTGGCCAGCGGCGCGTTCACCATCGAGAGCAACCGGTTCTTCGTGGCCTCGTCGTCGGGCCGCAACCGGTGTGCCACCAGGGCGAGTTGGGCGGACAGCGACGGATCCGTGTACTGGAAGCGATCGGCCTCGGTGACCACCTGCTCGAACACCGCGTCGTCCCGCTGCTGCCAGGCGACCACCGCCGTACCGGCGGCCAGCACCGCCAGGACGACCAGAGCCGACACCGCGCCTCGGCTGAGCCACACCGTGCGCCTGCGCAGCCGGACGGACGCGGCCAGGAATTCCACCGCGCTGCGGGTCAGATAGGTGCCGCCGGCGGTCTTCGCCCAGGTGTGGGCCTGCTCCAGGCGGGAGCCGCGGTAGAGCAGTGACGCGTCGCGGTTCGAGCCCTCCCAGGCCCTGCCGTCCTCCTCCAGCCGCTGGCGCACCAGATGGTCGTTCCGGTCCTCGTCGATCCAGTCGCGCAGCCGTGGCCAGGCGTGGAGCAGCGCCTCGTGGGTGATCTCCACGGTCTCCGCGTCGAGCGTCACCAGGCGGGCGCGGACCAGCGCTTCGAGCGATTCCTCCGTCTTGCCCGGGTCTGTCGACTCCTTGGCCAACTGGTGCCGCGTCCCGCGCCTGCGGGTGGCCTGGGTGTCCTCGCCCAGCCGGACCAGCCGCAGAAGAAGCAGTCGCGCGGCCGTGCGTGCCTCGGTGTCCAGGTCGGACCAGGCGCGTTCGGCGGTGGCCGCCACCGCGCCCTGGATGCCGCCCGCCGCGCGGTAGCCGGCCAGCGTCAGCCGTCCCGCCTTCCGCCGCTGCCAGGTGGCGAGCAGGGCATGGGAGAGGAGCGGCAGCACGCCCGCGTCATGCGTGCCACGAGGGCTGTCGGCGCTCACTTCACGCACGATCAGCTCCGCCAGCCCCGGTTCGAGTTCCAGCCCCACGGCCTTGGCCGGGCCGGTGACCGCTTCGCGCAACTCCGCGGTGGTCAGCGGCCCGAGCACCATGTGCCGGTGCTGCAGCGCGTCGGCCAGTTCGGGATAGGCCAGGCACAGCTCGTAGAAGTCGGCACGTATGCCGAGGACGACGAGCACGGGGGGCGGCTCGCCCGGGCCGTCGGGCGTGCAGACGGCGTGCAGGAGCTGGATGAACGCGCGCCGGTCCGCCTCGTCGGCGCCGAGGGTGAACGCCTCCTCGAACTGATCCACGATCACCACCGGACGGGCGGTGGCGGACGTCTCGCGTTCGGCCCAAGCCATGACGGCCTCGCGCACCGCGCGCGCGAACCCGGGAGTGCCGGGCCCCCGCGCCTCAGCGCCGGGCTCCCGCGCCTCCGGTTCCGCCGACGCGGGGACGACGTCCGCGAGTTCGGGGATCCGGCGGGCCAGCTCGGCGAGCGGATCGGCGCCCGGCACGAGCTGCAGCACCCGACTCTCGCGCAACGCGGGCACCCGCCTCTCGCGCAACGCGGGCACCAGCCCGGCGTTCAGCAGGGAGGACTTCCCCGCCCCGGAGGCGCCCACGAGCACGACCAGGCCGCCCGTCTCCTCCGCCGCGCAGAGCTGAGTGACGAGGGCGTCCGTGCTCCGCTCCCGGCCGAAAAACCACCGGGCGTCCTGCTGACGGTACGAGGCCAGCCCCCGGTACGGGCATACGCCACCGGAGACGGCCGGGGTTTCGGCCGGGGGCCGTTCCTCCTCTTCCGCTGACGGGTCGGGGCGTTCGCCGACCGGGTCGGCCACCGCCCGCTCCCACAGCCGCTGCCAGTGGGCCATGTCGTACAGGCCCTTGGACACCGGCACGGGCCGCGCGCGGCGGGCGTCGGGTATCAGGACGAGCAGTACGGCCGCGAGGGCGATGAACTGGGCGGGTACGTTCTTGGCCCGCCGCCAGTCGCTGATCCGCTGGGCGGAGACCCGTACGGGACGCCCTCGCTCGTCGGCCCGCTGGAGTCGGACGACCGCCTCGGACACGCTCTTGAGGGGAGGGTTGCCGGCCTCCCGGTACAGCAGCGCGAGGCGTTCCGCGAAGGCTGTGCGTGCCCCCGAGTCGGAACTCAAGGTCTCCACTCCTTACTTCCCCCGCGCTCTGAACATCCGGACCGGAAAACTCACTTTATACGGCTGACCAGCGGTGAAGCCGGTATCGCGATGCCGGAACCTCCTCGGCGGGAGGCCCAACTGGCAGGATCATGGCGCAGTAGCGCACCCCACCACGAGCCGCCCAGCAAGGCCATCAGCTCAGCGCACGGAGAGACAACCCATGACATCGCATGTTCTCGGTCAGCTTTCGGCGAAGTCACGTGTTTCGCCGGAGCCACCAGAGGGCGGTCGCGGGGCTCGTCGTATGAGCTCGAGAGATCCGTGGAGCCGGTCCCGTCCGGACGGCTGTCGCATCGACCACGGGTCCGGCCTTCGCACCTGATCCGCACCGGCACGGCGCGGATCGCCACCGCCCCACGGTTCGGCACCGGTCCCCACGAGGGGAGGGACCGGCGCCGAACGTGGGAGCGGGTCAGGTCATCTGGGCGCGGCGGGCCAGTCGCCGGGGCCGCCGCCGTTCCATTCGATCAGCTCGGGGTTGTCGAGGGTCGCGTTCTCTTCCAGCACACCCGCGCGCTGCAGGAGCCGCCGGAGCTCGTCCGCGCTCACCACCACGCCGACGTCCTGGCCGTCGATCAGCACACGACGGCGGCCGTCCAGCGGTTCGTCCACCACTACGCGAGCCGGGGCCGGGGTCTTGTCCTCCATAGCACCAGGCTCGCCGCATACGGCGCCGACCGCACCTCGGGCGGGACGTGCCGACGAGGCCGAACGGCAGAGGGCCGGGAACCGGTCACCTGGTCCCAGGCCCTCCGTCATGCCGGTCGTGCGGTCCTGCGGTCCTGCGGTCGCGCCGATCCTGCCGGTCGTACGGTCGTGCCCGTCAGCCGCAGCAGCCGCCGCACTGGCACGGGCCGCCGGACTGGCAGCCGCAGCCGCAGCCCGATCCGCAGCCACATGCGCCGACGGGGTGGCCGACGGGTTGGGTCGGAGGGGGTTCGGGCTTGGAGAGGTCCGCCATGCGTCGCCTCCTCGGGAGGGGTCACGTCACTTGCCCCTCATGGTGCCGACGACCCGGCGGCCGCGCGCAGGGGCGCGTCGACGGCGCTTCGATGCACGCCGTCGCGGACGCTCACGCCCCTGCGGCGTCTCCCTGCGGGGACATCTCGTCGGCGTGCTCGCCGGTGACCAGGTAGACCACGCGCTTGGCGACGGAGACCGCGTGGTCGGCGAACCGCTCGTAGTAACGGCCCAGCAGCGTGACGTCCACGGCGGTCTCTATGCCGTGCTTCCAGCGGTCGTCCATCAGGTGCTGGAAGAGGGTGCGGTGCAGCAGGTCCATCGCGTCGTCGTCGTGCTCGAGCTGGAGCGCGAGGTCGACGTCCTTGGTGATGATGACCTCGGCGGCCTTCGCCATCAGCCGCTGCGCGAGCTGGCCCATCTCCAGGATCGTGGCGTGCAGATCGTGCGGCACGGCCGACTCCGGGAAACGGAGCCGGGCCAGCTTGGCGACATGCTGCGCGAGGTCGCCGGAGCGCTCCAGGTCGGCGCTCATCCGCAGGCTGGTCACCACGATCCGCAGATCGGTGGCGACCGGCTGCTGCCGGGCCAGCAGGGTTATCGCCCGTCCCTCCAGATCCCGCTGCAGAGTGTCGACCTTCTCATCGGCGGCGATGACGCTCTCGGCGAGCTTGAGGTCCGCGTCGAGAATGGCAGTGGTGGCACGGCCGATGGCCGAACCGACGAGCCGGGCCATGTCGACCAGACCGTCCCCGATCGAATCAAGCTCCTCGTGGTACGCGTCCCGCATCACTGACCTCTTTCACTGACTCTCGGTGACGATCTCTGACAGGTTTCTGGCAGATCTCCGTGGCTATTGCCCTCGAGGGCGAGGGCCCCACACTTCCACGCTCCGGCCGGAACGCGTCCGCTTCCGGCATCGGGCGTGAATCACACCTAACTCCCAGGTGAACTCTCGGCAACGTCGCCCCGGCCGCCCCGTGTGGCACCCGCCCGGCGAAACGTCCGGAGTGAACCGATACCGACGCCCCGGTGAACTCTCGGCAACGTCTGACCAAGGGGATCGTCACGGGGCTGTGGAGCGGTCTCGCCGCCCGCATAACCTTGGACGCATGAACGTGAACGCGGCGATCGCCGCAGTGGCGGCGCTCGCCGGGTTGTGCACCGGCGTCATCGCCATGCTGGCGTTCCGCTGGAGCGAGCGTGAACAGGCGAAGCCTACGCGTTCCTCACTGCATACCGACGCCGTGCTGCCGCCCGGCGTCGACACCGTCCTGTCGGTGCTGCGCTCCTCGGCCGTCGTCCTCGACGAGGCGGACGCCGTCGTCAAGGCAAGTTCGGCCGCGTACGCGCTTGGCCTGGTGCGCGGCGGCAAGCTGGCCGTGGAGCCGATGCTGGCGATGGCCCGCGACACCCGGCGGGACGGCGAGATCCGTCAGATCGAGCTGGATCTGCCGCGCCGCGGCACCGGCCGGGGCGGGGACGCGCTCGCGGTGTCCGCCAGAGTGGCCCCGCTGGGCTCCCGGCTGGTTCTGCTGCTCGTGGAGGACCTCACCGAGGCCCGCCGGATCGAGGCCGTGAGACGTGACTTCGTCGCCAACGTCAGCCATGAGCTCAAGACCCCGGTCGGCGCGCTGTCCCTGCTGTCCGAGGCCGTGATGGACGCGTCCGACGACCCGGAGGCGGTCAACCGCTTCGCCGGGCGGATGCAGGTCGAGGCCACCCGGCTGACCAGCCTCGTCCAGGAGCTCATCGACCTCTCCCGGGTGCAGAACGACGACCCGCTGGAGGACGCCGAGCCGGTCCGGGTGGACGAGCTCGTCGCCGAGGCCATCGACCGGTGCCGTCACCAGGCGGGCACCAAGCAGATCACGATGGCCACGGGCGGCACCGCCGATCTGCACGTATGGGGCAACCGCGGCCAGCTCGCCGCCGCGCTCGGCAATCTCGTCGAGAACGCGGTCAACTACAGTCCGGCCCGTACCCGCGTCGGCATCGCCGCCCGCCGCATCCCCGCCACCGGCGGGGACCTGATCGAGGTCGCCGTGACCGACCAGGGCATAGGCATCTCCGAGAAGGACCGCGAGCGGATCTTCGAGCGCTTCTACCGGGTCGATCCGGCCCGCTCGCGGCAGACCGGCGGGACCGGGCTCGGTCTCGCCATCGTCAAACATGTGGCCGCCTCGCACGGCGGGGAGGTCACCGTGTGGAGCGCCGAAGGACAGGGCTCCACCTTCACCCTGAGACTCCCGGAAGCCGGTGCGGCACGGGACCGGGACCGCTCGCGGAGCCAGCCGAGCGAGTCGAGCGAGTCGTACGACACCGGAGCAGACCTCGATGGCGAGGACCACGGCCGGCCGTACGAGACCTTCACCAATGAACCACTCTCTGCCCCGGAGGTCCTTCCGTGACCCGAGTTCTGGTCGTCGAGGACGAGGAATCGTTCAGCGACGCACTGTCGTACATGCTTCGCAAGGAGGGATTCGAGGTCGCGATCGCGACGACGGGGCCCGAGGGCCTCGACGAGTTCGAGCGCAACGGCGCCGACCTGGTGCTGCTCGACCTGATGCTGCCGGGCCTGCCCGGTACGGAGGTCTGCCGCCAGCTGCGCGGCCGGTCCAATGTCCCGGTGATCATGGTGACCGCCAAGGACAGCGAGATCGACAAGGTGGTCGGGCTGGAGATAGGCGCCGACGACTATGTGACCAAGCCCTTCTCCTCACGTGAGCTGGTCGCCCGGATCAGAGCCGTACTGCGCCGCCGCGGTGAGCCGGAGGAGATCACCCCCGCCGCCCTGGAGGCCGGGCCGGTCCGGATGGACGTGGACCGGCATGTGGTCACGGTCGGCGGCGGCAAGGTGGACCTCCCGCTGAAGGAGTTCGACCTGCTGGAGATGTTGCTGCGCAACGCGGGCCGGGTGCTGACCCGGATGCAGCTGATCGACCGCGTCTGGGGCGCGGACTATGTGGGCGACACCAAGACGCTCGACGTCCACGTCAAGCGACTCCGGGCCAAGATCGAGCCCGACCCGGGTGCGCCTCGGTATCTGGTGACGGTGCGGGGTCTGGGCTACAAGTTCGAGCCGTAAGCCATATGCCGTAGAGCCGGACCCGGGTCCCCGCGCCGCCGGACGGAGTCCGGCACAGCGTCCCGAAGCCCGTGAGGCCCGCCAGGGCCGAGCGGTGCGAGGGGCGCACGCGGGAGGGGGCTCGAGCCGGACCCATGCGCGAGGGCGGCCCTGGAAAGCTCCAGGGCCGCCCTCGCGCATGTCCGGGGCCGGTCTCGGCGACCGGCCCCGGTGACCGGTCTCAGTGACCGCCGCCGTTCGGGTTCGGCTCGCCCGTCGCGATGCCGTTCGGGGCGCCGCTGCTCTGGTCGGAGCCCGGCTGGCCGCTCGCCGAGCCGGACGGGGTGCCGCTGGGCTTGCCACTGGGCGTACCGCTCGGCGTGCCACTGGGCGTCGCCGAGCCCGACGGCTTCGCGGTCGGCAGCTCGGACGGGCCCCAGCCCTTGAAGTAGCTCGTCGCCGGGACCACGAACGCGGTGACCGGGATATTGCCGGTCGAGCTGAGGTCGAAGACGACCCGCTCCGCGTTGCCGTCCTGGGCGGCCTCGCGCCCGTCGCTGATGACGGCGGAGGCATTGCCCTCGCCGCCGAAGGCCACCGAGCCGCCGGCCGGGACGACGACCGGGCCGGTCTTGCCCTTGGCCGGGGTGAGCTTCACCCGCGCATCGGTGCCGGGGAGGGTGATGGCCTTGACGGTCTGGTCCCCCTTGCCGTTGTTGAAGAGCCGGCCGGTGACGACGGCCGGGCCCTTCGCCTTGCGGTCCGGCTGGGTCACCAACGTGGCGTTCTGGATCTTGATATCGCCGACAGCGGTCGCGGCGTTGTCGGGCTTGACCTCCAGCGTCTGTGCGTCGTTCCCGGCTCCGCAGGCGGAGAGCGGGGCGACCGAGACCACGATGGCGGCTGCGGCGAGGGCGCCGCGTCGAAGGCTGCTGCTCACGGCGGCGGCATCTCCTAGGACGAGGTGGACGAGGTAAAGATTGGATCAGCGCGCTTAGATTACCGATCCGCCCTCTTCGGCCCGCACCCGACCCGCCCCAAGGCGCTCCGCCCCGGGCGGGGCACCCGTGCGCTGCCGGTTCCGGCGTGCGTTACGAGGTCCGTACGGCGCCGTCCTGAAGTCCCGAATATCGGCTCGGCCGTTCGCGCCGGAGATTATCGGTAAGGAATCCACGCATGTCCGAGAATTGATCACGGGCTTGATGCGCTCTGCGTGATCAAGTCTGTGATCAATTCTCGAATCGGGGCGGGATCGCTCGCTCCTGATCCGAACGGAGTAGCGGAAGTCCATCGACTGGACTCCGGCAAAACGGGACGTACGGCCACTCGTTCGGGCTTCTTCGGGTACGTAACGGGCGGGTTTCCGCGTGCCCGGACAGCGGCTCCCACCTGCGAATACCCGGTTCCGCACGCCTCGTGCAGCACGTTCCGGTCGCACTTGTCAAGCCCCGAGATATGCCCTGACCTGCGAAAACGCCATTCAGAAGAAGGCGTTCCCGTGTTACCCTGGATAGCCACGGAAGGGGTACCTGTCACATGACGTTCAAGGTTGGCGACACCGTGGTCTATCCCCATCACGGGGCCGCGCTGATCGAGGCCATCGAAACTCGCCAGATCAAAGGCGTGGACAAGACCTACTTGGTGCTGAAGGTCGCTCAGGGTGACCTGACGGTTCGTGTGCCGGCGGACAATGCGGAGTTCGTCGGTGTGCGTGATGTGGTCGGCCAGGACGGGCTGGATCGGGTCTTCGAGGTGCTGCGTGCACCGTATGCGGAAGAACCGACGAACTGGTCCCGTCGTTACAAGGCAAATCTCGAGAAGCTCGCCTCCGGCGATGTGATCAAGGTGGCCGAGGTCGTGCGTGATCTGTGGCGCCGAGAGCGTGAGCGCGGACTCTCCGCCGGTGAGAAGCGCATGCTCGCCAAGGCCCGCCAGATCCTGGTGAGCGAACTCGCGCTCGCCGAGAGCACCAATGAGGACAAGGCCGAGGCTCTGCTCGACGAGGTTCTCGCGTCCTGAATATCAATGCCGTGGTGCCCGAGTGACTCAGACCTCTGATTCCCGCTAAGTCGTCTGTCGCCGGGCGCTGCGGCATGCGTATGCACCGGACGCTGTGATCCCCACGCGGTGATCTCTTGTGAGCCTCCGGTCGTCGCACCTCTGTGCCGGTGCGCTCAGCCGCGCCACGGTGCGCGGTGGAAGGTGTGCCGGGCCCGGGCAGCTGACTCGACCGGTCGTCACGGAAGGGGCCGGTCGGGCCATCGCGCCCGGCACGCTGTGGCCATACCCATCTCGGCTGAGGAAGCAAACCTGAACGCCAACTCAATGTCCGCAACCCCGGATCACGGCGGCTCCGGCGCGTCCGGCCGACCCGCCCGCACCGCCGCCGTGATCCCCGCCGCGGGCCGCGGCGTGCGGCTGGGCCCGGGCGCCCCCAAGGCGCTGCGCCCGCTGAGCGGCACGCCCATGCTCGTCCACGCCGTACGGGCGATGGCCGGATCCCGCTCCGTCTCCCTCGTCGTCGTGGTCGCCCCGCCGGACGGCGCCGACGAGGTACGGCGGCTGCTGGACGCGTATCCGCTGAGCGGCAGCCTCGCCGACACCACCGAGGTGGTGGTCGTGCCCGGCGGCGAGACCCGTCAGGAGTCGGTGCGCAAGGGGCTGGCCGCCGTCCCCGAGACCGTCACCACCGTGCTGGTGCACGACGCGGCGCGGCCGCTGGTGCCCGTGGACACGGTGGACGCGGTCGCCGCCGCCGTACGGGACGGATCGCCCGCCGTCGTCCCGGCGCTGCCGCTGGCCGACACCGTCAAGCAGGTCGAGCCGCGCACCGGGGAGCGGGCCGGCGAGCCCGAGCCGGTCGTCGGCACCCCGGAGCGCGCCCTGCTGCGCGCCGTCCAGACCCCGCAGGGCTTCGACCGCGCCACGCTCGTGGCCGCCCACGAGAAGATCGCCCTGGAGGGCGAGGGCGCGACGGACGACGCGGGCATGGTGGAGCGGCTCGGCGTCGAGGTCGTGGTCGTCCCCGGCCATGAGGAGGCGTTCAAGGTGACCCGGCCGCTGGATCTGGTGCTGGCCGAGGCGGTTCTGGCCCGCAGGAGGGCGAACGATGGCTTCTGACGCGGTGGCGCTCCCCCTGGTGGGCATCGGCACGGATGTGCACGCCTTCGAGAAGGGGCGTGAGCTGTGGTGCGCGGGGCTGCTGTGGGATGGCGACGAGTACGGAGAGTACGGACTGGCCGGCCACTCCGACGGCGATGTGGCCGCGCACGCCGCCTGTGACGCGCTGTTCTCCGCCGCCGGGCTCGGTGATCTCGGCGCCCACTTCGGCACCGACCGCCCCGAGTGGTCCGGCGCCGCGGGCACCACGCTGCTCGCCGAGGCGGCCCGGATCGTGCGGGACGCGGGCTTCGGGATCGGCAATGTGGCGATCCAGGTGATCGGCGTGCGCCCCAAGATCGGCAAACGGCGCGCAGAGGCGACGAAGGTGCTGACGGCGGCGGTGGGCGCCCCCGTCTCGGTGTCCGGTACGACCACGGACGGCCTGGGCCTGACCGGCCGGGCCGAGGGCCTCGCGGCGATCGCCACGGCGCTGGTGGTCCGGCGGTAAGGGGGCAGGGGCGTCGTCGGCCGCTGCCCGCGCGTCCCACGCCCCGGTTTCGTCCCGAGTGTCACGCTTCTGTGTCCCCGCCGGGGAAGGCGCACGGGGCACCGTTCACTTCCCACTACCCTTGATGCGTGACTATTCGCCTGTACGACACCAGCGCCCGGCAGATCCGTGACTTCACCCCGCTCAAGCCGGGCTGTGTCTCGATCTACCTGTGCGGCGCGACCGTGCAGGCGGCCCCGCACATCGGGCACATCAGGTCGGGGCTGAACTTCGACATCATGCGCCGCTGGTTCGCCCACCGCGGCTATGACGTGACGTTCATCCGCAATGTCACCGACATCGACGACAAGATCATCGCGAAGTCGGCGGAGCAGAAGCGGCCGTGGTGGGCGATCGGCTACGAGAACGAGCGCGCCTTCAACCAGGCGTACGACATCCTCGGCTGCCTGCCCGTGACCTATGAGCCGCGGGCGACCGGTCATGTTCCCGAGATGATCGAGATGATGCGGGAGCTGATCGACCGGGGTCATGCCTATGCCGCCGAGGGCAATGTCTACTTCGATGTGCGCTCGTTCCCCGAGTATCTGAAGCTCTCCAACCAGGATCTGGACGGACTGCGCCAGCCCTCCGGCGAGGGCGAGATCGGCAAGCGCGACCCGCGCGATTTCGCCATGTGGAAGGCGGCGAAGCCGGGGGAGCCGAGCTGGGAGACCCCGTGGGGGCGCGGCCGTCCCGGCTGGCACCTGGAGTGCTCGGCGATGGCGCACAAGTACCTCGGGCGCGCCTTCGACATCCACGGCGGTGGCGTCGACCTGATCTTCCCGCACCATGAGAACGAGATCGCGCAGGCCAAGGCGTTCGGCGACGACTTCGCCGCCTACTGGGCGCACAACGCCTGGGTGACCATGAGCGGCGAGAAGATGAGCAAGTCGCTCGGCAACTCGGTGCTGGTCTCCGAGATGGTCAAGCGCTGGCGTCCGATCGTGCTCCGCTACTACCTGGGCACCCCGCACTACCGGTCGATGATCGAGTACAGCGAGGAAGCCCTGCGCGAGGCCGAGTCGGCGTTCGCGCGGATCGAGGGCTTCGTCCAGCGAGTGACCGAAAAGGCAGGGAAGGCAGTCCCTGCCGCGGCCGAGGTGCCGCCCGCCTTCGCGGAGGCGATGGACGACGACCTCGGGGTGCCGCAGGCGCTCGCCGTCGTCCACACCACCGTCCGCCAGGGGAACTCCGCCCTGACCGCCGACGACAAGGAGGCGGCGGTCGCCCGGCTTGCCGAGGTGCGGGCCATGCTGGGCGTGCTGGGCCTCGACCCGCTCGATGAGCACTGGGCGGGCGGCTCGGACCGCGGTGAGGATCTGCACGGCGTGGTCGACTCGCTCGTCCGGCTGGTCCTGGAGCAGCGGCAGGCCGCGCGGACCCGTAAGGACTACGCGACGGCGGACGCGATCCGCGATCAGCTACAGCAGTCGGGTCTGGTGATCGAGGACACCCCGTCCGGACCGCGCTGGGAGCTGGGCCAGCGCTGAGGCCCTGGCCCTGACCTCCTGTGTTGTGCCGCCCGGCGCCCCGGGCGGCACACTTGTGACCGTACAAATGACCGCACAGACGCCTTTGACCTCACAGACGGGTGACGTTCGGCGTCCGAGCCGCTTGCTGAGCGCCGCTGAGCAGTGAAGAGACAGGTGACCATTCATGGCCGGCAACAGCCAGCGCAGGAACCGCCGTACCAGCAACAAGAAGGGTGCGACGGTCGGCAGCGGAGGCAAGCGGCGCCGCTCCCTCGAGGGCAAGGGGCCGACCCCGCCCGCCGAGATGCGTAAGGGACATGCCAAGCAGCGGATCGCCAACGCCCGCACCCGCCAGGCGGCCAAGCGCCCCGTCGCGCGCCGCGGCGGCAAGGGGTCGAGCGAACTGGTGGTGGGCCGTAACCCGGTGGTCGAGGCGCTGCGCGAGGGCGTTCCGGCGAACACCCTGTATGTGCAGCAGTTCATCGACAGCGACGACCGGGTGCGCGAGGCGCTGAAGCTGGCCGCCGACCGCGGCGGCATCCACCTCATGGAGGCGCCCAAGCCCGAACTCGACCGGATGACGAACGGCCTGAACCACCAGGGCGTGGTGCTCCAGGTCCCGCCGTACGAGTACGCCCACCCCGAGGACCTGAGCGCGGCCGCCTTCGACGAGGGCGAGGACCCGCTGATCGTCGCCCTCGACGGCGTCACCGACCCGCGCAACCTGGGCGCCGTGGTCCGCTCGGTGTCCGCCTTCGGCGGCCATGGCGTGGTCGTACCGGAGCGGCGCGCGGCCGGGATGACCGCGGGCGCCTGGAAGACCTCCGCGGGCACCGCCGCCCGCACCCCGGTCGCCCGCGCGACGAACCTCACCCGGACGCTGGAGGCTTACCAGAAGGCGGGCCTGACGGTCGTCGGGCTGGCCGCGGACGGCGAGGTCGAACTGCAGGACGTCGAGGCGCTGGACGGTCCGCTCGTGATCGTCATCGGCAGCGAGGGGAAGGGGCTCTCGCGGCTGGTGGGCGAGACCTGCGATCTGCGGGTGCGGATTCCGATGCCGGGCGGCGCGGAGTCGCTCAACGCGGGCGTGGCGGCGGGCGTCGTCCTCTACGAGGCGGCTCGGCGCCGGGCGTAGGGGGGCCTTTGGCGCGGGGCCCCTGGCGGGGGGTGCGGGCTGCTTGGTCCGGCGGGGCCCCTGGCAGGGGGTGCTGGCTGCTTGATCCGGCGGGGCCCCTGGGCCAGGGGGCGCTGTCGGCCTGATCCGGTCGTAAAGCGGGCTCGGTGGGGTCGCGGGTCAGGTCCGGTCGTAGAGCGGGCTCGGTGGGGTCGTGGTGCGGGTCAGGTCGGGTCGTAGAGCGGGCTCGGTGAGGTTGTGATGCGGGTCAGGTCCGGCCGTAGAGCACGCCCGGTCCGGCCGGGGAACAGGTCCGGCCCGGCCGGGGAACAGGCCCGCTGGCGGGCGACCGCGGCCGTAAGGCGCGCACGGTTCGGCCGTGGGTCGGGGCGTGGGTGCCCTGGCCCGGGCGGGGTCTGCGGCCGATGATCTTGACGGGCCTCGGACAGATCGGGACGTCCCCGGCAGTGTCTTTCCCGTCCGTCGCTCGGTTAGTTGGGCGTGGAGACCAGAAAAGCCCGCATGCCTTCGCCCATGGCGGGAAGCGCGCGGGGATTCGACGACGAGCCACAGCTGACCATGGCCAAGGTGCCATGCGATCCCGCGCAGGTCGCCGTCAACGCCCCGAGCTTCCGGGTGCAGCTCAGCGCCCCGGTCGTCAGCAGCGCGCTGGCGAACACGGCCCGGCTCACCCGCGTCCCGGCCCCGGGTCGGCGTCGGCCGCCCGTGGTGTGGAGCGGCCGCACCCGCCCCGGCGGGGACACCGCGGCGACCCGGCTGCTGCAGGCCGTGCGGTACTCCGCCGAGGGGTTGACCGACAGTCTGTCCGACGGCCTCTCGGACCGTCTGTCCGATGGCCTGTCCGATGCTCTGGGCCGTTCCCGGTCCGGGGAGGGCGCCGAGGACGTGGGCGCCACGCAGGTGCTGCCGCGGATCGCCTTCGACGACGACACCCCCACGGTCATCGGCCCGCGCAGCCCCCATACGGAGAACGCGCCCCGGTCGTCCGGCGGGCGGCGCCGTCCGGGCGCGGACGGCCCGGCCGAGGCGGGCGGGGCCAGCGCGGTGGCGCGGGCGGCCGGGGCGGAGCGGCGCGGCGCGCCCTCCGGACGGCCGGGCGCCATCGACGGCGACGGGCCTGGGCCGCGGAGCGCCACGGTGCCGCGTCCGCGCCGCCACGCCGAGTCCGTACGCCACGCCTACTACCCCGGGCGCCGGATGAACCTCGGCGTCGTCCTGCTCCCGCTGCGCATCTTCCTCGGCTTCATCTCCGTCTACGCGGGGATGGGCAAGCTCTCCGACCCCGTCTACTTCGACGGCGGCGAGCGCGGTTCGATGGTCACCTGGCTGCGCGCGCTGCACCCCTGGCCGTTCGCGGAGCCGCTGCGCGACCTGGCGCTGGAGCATCCGGTGGGCGCCGGGCTGACCGTGGCGTTCCTGCAGATCGTGGTCGGGGTGCTCACCGTGCTCGGGCTGTGGCAGCGGCTGGCCGCCTCGTTCGGCGCGCTGCTGTCCGCCGCGCTGATCCTCACCGTGAGCTGGCGTACGGTGCCGGTCTACGACGCGCCCGACATCATCTACCTCGCCGCCTGGAGCCCGCTGGTCATCGCGGGCGCGCCGGTCTACTCGGCGGACGCCCGGCTCGCCGGCGAGGCATGGCGGCGGCTCGGCCCCCGGGCCGAGCTGTGGGAGCTGCGGCGCCGGGTGCTGCGCCGCGGCGGTGTGATGGCGATGGTGGTCGCCGGGCTGACGCTGCTGGTGGGCTCGATGCTGGGCACCGCCGTACGGTCCTCGGAGGTCGTGAAGGCGCCGGAGCCGAGCGATATGCCGACGAACAACCTGCCCGGCTCGCCACTGCCCAGCAAGTCCGTGGAGAGCCCGCGCGGCGGGCAGCGCGGGCCGATGGGCACGGGCGGCGGATCGGCCGGTGCGCCGTCGCCGCGCGAGCG
Source organism: Streptomyces sp. 11-1-2 (assembly GCF_003595545.1). Taxonomy (NCBI): domain Bacteria; kingdom Bacillati; phylum Actinomycetota; class Actinomycetes; order Kitasatosporales; family Streptomycetaceae; genus Streptomyces; species Streptomyces sp. 11-1-2. Next base: position 5,347,459 of record NZ_CP022545.1, on the reverse strand, counting down.
GCTGCCGCACCGCCCCAAGCCGTCCGCCTCGGCGTCGACGTCCTCCTCCGGGGTGCCGAGCGCGACGGGGCCCGCGTCCGGCACGTCCGACCGCCCCAGCGACGGATCGCGGTCGCGCCCGGGCCTGGGCACCACGCCCCGCTCTCCGCGTCACCACCCTCTCGCCCCGACGGCGGGCCCGTCGTCGCTGGGCGGCGCCGGGGGAGGGATGTCCGCGGGCGGCCCGGAGGGCGGCCCGCCGGAGGACAATACGTCCAACTACAGCGGCCCGGCCGCCGACGAGGCCGCCTTGGGCGGCCTCCTCGGCTGAGCCGGAGCCAACGGGGCACCGTCCCGGCCGGACGAGGAGTCCGCAGGCGGACGAGGGATCGACGGGCGGGCGGCGGCCCGTGCCCGTGCCGAGCACTGCGTTGCCCGCGAGTGGACGACGGACGCGCGAGTGGACGACGGACGCGCGAGTGGACGACGGACGCGCGGGCGGGCGACGAGCCCGTGGGGGCAAGCCCGTGGGGCGAGTCCGTGGGCGGGCGGCGGCCTGTGCCCGCGCCCAGCACCGCGTTGCCCGCGGGTGGACGACGAGCCGCGCCCAGCACCGCCTGAGCCCCTGAGCAGCGGGCACCGGGGTCCCCGAGCAGCGGGGCACTCAAGTACGCAAGCACCGGATCCCGGAGTGCCCAAGCACCGGAGCCCCCGAGCAGCGGGGCGCCCAAGCACCTGAGCACGGGACTGCCGGAGCGCCCGAGCGCCCGAGCACCGAAGCACTCAAGCTCCCGAGCACCGGAGCCCGAGCACCGAGAGCCCCCCCCGCACAGCCGCTCAGCCGTGGGGCACCGGGGCTGTGCCGAAGGGGCCGTGGCCGTGGGGTGGGGGGCCCGAGGCGAGTTCCTTGGCGGCCTCGGTCAGGTCCTTGGCGGTGTCGATGGCCCGCCAGTACGCGCCCTGGGGCAGCGGGAAGCCCGCCAGCCGCCGTTCCCGCGCCAGGCGCGGGAACGTGGTGCGCTCGTGGTCGCCCCGGTCGGGCAGCAACGCGGTGAAGGCGGCGGAGAAGACGTAGACGCCCGCGTTGATGAGATACGGCGAGGGCGGCGACTCGATGAAGTCCAGGACATGCCCGAACTCATTGGTCTCCACGGCCCCCCACGGAATGCGCGGCCGGGCGAGGGCAAGCGTGGCGGTGGCCCCGCGTTCGTCGTGGAAGTCCGCCATGTCGCGGAGCGAGAAGCGGGTCCAGATGTCGCCGTTGGTGGCGTACCAGGGCTGGTCGGGCTCGGGCAGCCTGGCGGCGGCGAACTTCAGGCCGCCGCCGCGCCCCAGCGGCTCCTTCTCGACGACGGTCCGCACCCGCAGCGGCAGGTCCGCCGTCTCGAGCCAGTCCTGGAGGACGGCGGCGAGGTGGCCGCAGGAGACCACGGCGTCGGTGACGCCCTCGGCGGCCAACCAGGCCAGCTGATGGCCGATGATCGGGGTCCCGGTGCCCGGGATCTCGACCATCGGCTTGGGGCGGTCGTCGGTGTACGGACGCAGCCGTGAGCCCTGGCCTCCGGCCAGGACGACGGCTTGTGTGGGGCGCGCGCTCTGGTGGGGATGCCCGGGTCTGCGCTCGTCGTCATCGCTCATGAACCGCACCATATGCGGTGGGAGGACCGCCGTAGGCGGAGCCGGAGCGGGAGCGGTGGCAAGAGCGGGAAGAGCACGGGCGGTACGGGCCACGGCGGGAGCCGCGCGGCCTCGGCGGGACGGGTGACGCGGTCAGCGGTACGCCTGGGTGATACCGGACGCGAACGAGGTGTCGCAGACGGGCCGGGCGTACGCCTGGGCGCGGCTCACGCCGCCGTACTTGGCGACCGCGGCGCGGCCGAGCGCACGGGCGATGGAGGCGCAGTGCTGGGCGAGCGAGGGCCGTTCGGCGGTCGCGGCCTGGAGGTGGGTGAGCGCCACGGAGGGGTTCTTCTCCTGGAGCTCGGCGAGCAGCCGGTCGCGCAGCAGCTCATGCGGGGCCCGGTGGGTGGCGTGGGTGGACGCCCGGTCGGAGGAGGCGGTGAGGATCTGCGACTCGGCGCTCGGCGAGGCCCAGGGGACGCGGGTGACCGCGAGGGTGCCGGAGAGGACGAGCACGACGGGGAGGACGAGAGCGAGCGTTCTGCCGATGCGGCGGGCTGCGTTGTTCACGGGGTAGTTCCTCGCGGGTGGGTGGTACGGGACTGCGGTACGCGGTGATCGTAGCGAGGAGCGACGATTTGGCGACATTCCGTCACCAGGCTGGGTGATGGGAAACCACCCTTGGTGGTCGGAGGGTTGACGCTCTAGATCGAAATGGGCGAAATGTCGGGGAATTTATCGACAACGCAACAACGCGACGACCGCCCCCGCACAACGCGACGGCGCCGCCCGTCCGCGTGGAGCGGACGAACGGCGCCGTCGGAACGACTGACGGGTCAGCGGCCTCAGTCGCTGAGCCGCTCCCCGGTGGAGGTCGAGAAGACGTGCATCTCACCGGGCCGCGGCACGACGTGCAACTGCGCGCCCTTCTCCGGCACCTGGCGCCCGTTCACGCGGACGACCAGGTCCTTGTCCTCGCCGCCGACCTCGGCGGCGCCGTAGACGTAGCCGTCGGCGCCGAGCTCCTCGACGACGTTGACGGTGACGGCGAGACCGGCCGGGGCGTCGTCGGACGCCTTGGTGAGGGCCTTGGCGGCGCCGCCGTTCTGCTCGACCACGTCGAAGTGCTCGGGCCGGACGCCCACGGTGACCGTGCGGTCGCCCTTGTCGGCCGCGGCGCTCAGCGCCTCACGCGAGACCGGGACGACGCTGTTGCCGAACTTCACACCGCCGTCGGTGATCGGCACCTCGACGAGGTTCATCGCCGGCGAGCCGATGAAGCCCGCGACGAAGAGGTTGGCGGGGCGGTCGTACATGTTGCGCGGCGAGTCGACCTGCTGCAGCAGCCCGTCCTTCAGCACCGCCACCCGGTCGCCCATGGTCATGGCCTCGACCTGGTCGTGCGTGACGTACACCGTGGTGATCCCGAGCCGCCGCTGCAGGCTGGCGATCTGTGTACGGGTCTGCACACGGAGCTTGGCGTCCAGGTTGGACAGCGGCTCGTCCATGAGGAACACCTGCGGCTCCCGGACGATCGCCCGCCCCATCGCCACACGCTGCCGCTGACCACCGGACAGCGCCTTCGGCTTGCGCTCCAGGTACTCCGTGAGGTCGAGGATCTTCGCCGCGTCCTCGACCTTCTGCCGGATCTCGGTCTTGTTGACGCCGGCGATCTTGAGCGCGAAGCCCATGTTCTGGGCGACGGACATGTGCGGGTACAGCGCGTAGTTCTGGAACACCATGGCGATGTCCCGGTCCTTCGGCGGCAGGTGGGTGACGTCCCGGTCACCGATCCGGATGGTCCCGCCGTTGACGTCCTCCAGCCCCGCGAGCATCCGCAGGGAGGTCGACTTACCGCAGCCGGAGGGGCCGACGAGGACGAGGAACTCGCCGTCCTCGATGGCGATGTCGAGCTGATCGACAGCGGGCTTCTCAGTGCCCGGGTACACCCGGGTTGCCTTGTCGTACGTGACCGTGGCCATGGTGATCTGTCCCTTCACCGGCAGGAACGTGCCGGACGATCCGAGTAAAGGAGGGGGTCTAGTCCACCGGAGGTGGATTGGCGTGACGCTATACCGGACAGGGCGGCCATGTCTCTAGGCAGGCCCCGGGAATTTTCGAACGGACCACGCCCCGGGGGCGGGTACACTGCAGGGGACGCCGACTTAGCTCAGCTGGTAGAGCACCGCTCTTGTAAAGCGAAGGTCGTCGGTTCGAACCCGACAGTCGGCTCTGCGAAACCGCAGATCACACACGTGATTCTGCGGTTTTTTGTTTGCCGCGGCGCTCTCGGCGGCATCTCCCCGAGCCGGAGCCGTGGGCCCGTGGACCGGGGCACGGGTCGGTGGCGCGGGCCGAGCCGAGCCGGGCCGGGCCGGGCCGGGTCCGCGGGGCTGGGTTCGTGGGCCGGGCGTCGCCCGGGCGGCGGGGTCGGATGATGTTGCCACTTGCAGCTTCCTGCATCCGCTGTTGCCGAACGGGATTCGATCCGTTGATATGGCCTGGACGCGGATAAGGGGGAAGAAATGCATGAGCGCGAGTTTCGTGCCTTCGTATCCATCGCCGAGAGCGGACGCATGGATGAGGCGGCAAAGGCGCTGGATTATTCACAGCCAGCCATCAGCTACCAGATCAAATGCCTTGAACAGACTTTGGGCGTGCGGCTTTTTACGCGTGACTCCACCGGTACTCAGCTGACCAAGGCGGGGCGCGCGATTCTTCCGTCCGCGCGGGCAGTGCTGGCCCTCATCGACGACATGAAGGACGCGTGTGCGGCGGCCTGAGGGACGTGTCACTGGAAGTCCGGCAGTGCGCCCGGTGCACCGGTCTCGACCAGTACGGGCCGGATCGCACCCTTGCAGCATGTCCGCGCCCATGCATGGACAGCGCTGTCATCGCTGTAAAGTGCGTCACCTTCAGGGTGGGGCGGCTCTGGGCAGGCGTTGCTGTCGGCTCGGTGAAACACTCGATTGACCTGCGGTTTCGCAGCGTTGGCCGACGGTCCGCGGAGTTAGCGGGCCGTATCGGAGGTGGCATGGGTGGATAGCTGACAGCAAGCGGTCACCGGGCTCTGTTTTGATTGCTCACCGTTTCCCTCCGACTGCGCTCTGCGCCCGGAGCGTGATCGTCCGAGCCGCGCTTCCCGGCAGATGTGCAACTTGATGTCAATCCGGGGGTCCGGGTGCGGAGCGAGATCAGTTTCCGTTCGAGGGTGGCCGATTTATCTGAAAGTTATCAACTATGATGCATTGACTGAGGTGCGGCCAGCGAACTAATCTCGCCGCCGCACGGCTTAGGGGGCGGCCTTCTGGGGAGAGCGCACGCAGGTTAACCCGCACTTGAACGTACGTGAATGTGCGTGAATGTGCGGGGGTGCAAGGGGGAGTGGGCAGTTCCGATGCCCGAGTCATTCGGGGATGAGAGCACTGGGGAATGCGTCGGCGTCATACGGCTGAGCCCCGGCCGTCCGGCCGCTCGGCGTTCATCGACGGGTACGCGGTAGGGATGTCGCGTACCGCATGGGGGAGTCATGTCAGAACTGTCGAATTCAAGTGGAAGATCCGAGGGCGTAGAAGAGACGCTCCAGCAGGTATGTGAGCTCATCGAATCGGCGGTGACCCTGCACCGCAGCATTCCGCCGCAGCCCTCGCCCATGGTGCTCGTCACCGACGGAGTGGCGGTCGCGCGGTCCGTCGGGCGTTTGCTGGCCGGTGCCAAGTACAGCGTCAGCGTGATCGTTCCGGGCGCTCTGGAGCGGGCCAGGCCGATGCTCGCGCTGATGGGGCGGTTCGCCGCGGTGGCCAAGTCCGGTGTCACCGTCCGGCTGCTGTGCACCCCGCAGGTGCTCGCGGTCCCCCACGGCATCCTCGCCGCGGCGCGCGGCGGGCAGCTGGGCTTCGACGTCCGGGTCACCGACGCCGATCTGCACGGGACCGTCATCGTCGACGGCAAGGCGGCGTTCGGGCGTTCGGGGCCCGAGCGCGACGGTCGTTACGCCACCGTCAACACCGATCTCGCCTCCGTGCGCGCGCTGTACCTGATGTTCGCCGGGGTCTGGGGCAGCGCGATGCCGGTGCACGAACATCTGAGGTTGGCCGAGCGGCTCCGCTCGGACTCCATGCGGGTGATCCTCGAGCGGCTCAGCGAGGGGCACACCGACGACGTCGCGGCCAAGAAGATCCAGATCTCGCTGCGAACCTATCGCCGCCATGTGGCGACCATCATGCGGGACGTGGGCGCGAGTTCGCGCTTCCAGGCAGGGGTGCGCGCGGTCGAGCTCGGGCTGCTCACCCAATCGGGCAGCGAGCTGGTGGATTGAGCGAATTCACGGGGGTGAGGGCAATGAGGGTTCCTACGCCAACGGGGGCCGGAGTCCAGCGACAGCACGATGACGGTGACGGCGACGGTGACGACGAGCACCCCGGGGACGACATCACCCAGGAACTCCTCGCGGTCCAGGCGCTCATCGAATCCACGGTGGTCAAGCACCGCGACCGGCAGCTGCGGAACTCGTGGGTGGCGGCCGTCGAGGCGGACGACAAGGAAGTGCACGCCGCCGCACAGGACCTGCTGCGAACGGCCACCGACCGAGTGGACGTGGTGCTGGCGGCGGAGGCCGCACATGTGCACGTTCTGCACGGTGTCCTCGACCGCTGGCTGCAGTCGGGCGGCGACACCGTGCGCACCCGGATGCTGTGTGCCCAGAACACCGTGGACTGGGGCTTCGTACAGCGGCATGTGAAGGACGGGAACTCCCTGGAGGTGCGGGTGGCGCGCATACCGCTGCTCGCCGCCCTCATCGTGGACGGTCAGGCCGCGTTGGTGTGCGCGGACTCGGCCGCGGGCCGCCGCGCCTCCACCCTCCGCGACTCGGGGGTCATCGAGACGCTCCAGACGCTCTTCGACGGCATCTGGCGGACCGCGCTGTCGGCCAGCGAGCGCATCGAGCTGGGCGAGAGATCGCGCGGGGAGATGGTGCGGCCGATCCTGGAGCGGCTGCAACTCGGGGCCACCGATGAGGTCGCGGCCCGAGAGTTGGCGGTCTCCGTCCGCACATACCGCCGCTATGTGGCCGACATCATGGCCTTGCTGGGGGCCAACTCACGGTTTCAGGCCGGGGTACGGGCGGCGGAGTTGGGCCTGCTGCCCATGACGCCGTCCCAGGACGCTCCGAAGCCATCGAGATGATGGCCGGAAACGGCGAGCAGAGCAGGGCCTCCGGAGGCCGGAAACGCCGGTGACCGCGAGGCCCTGCTCGGGTCTGGCAGCTTCCTGTAGTGCCCTTTGCGGAGGGTTCTCGGCGGTCGATACATATGGCGGCGAGGGAATTCAGCCCCCGTGCCGCGGCGCGGGGGAGAGTTCCCGCCGGCGGCATTCAACCCCCGAGAACGCTGCCGGAGCGGAGGTTCGGCGACGGACTACAGCCGTACCGGACCTCCGCTGAATCGACGCTTCACGGGGCCGCGCCGCACCTTACGGAGCCGCGCAGCACCTTATGCGCGAGGGAAGCGGGACTGCAGGTCCCACACCACGGGGTTGTTGCCGAGCCCCTCGTGCATGTCGATGAGGTCGGCGGTCAAATCGTGCAGGAAGTCGCGGGCCTCGCGGCGCAGCGCCGCGTGGTTGAAGGTCAGCGGCGCCTCCTCCAGCGGCACCCAGTCGGCGGTGATGTCCACCCATCCGAAGCGGCGCTCGAAGAGCATCCGGTCCGTCGACTCGGTGAAGTCCAGCTCCGCGTGGATCGCCGTCGCGGAACGGCTGCCGCGTGGATCCCGGTCGAGCCGCTCCACGATGTCGCACAGCGCCCACGCGAAGTCGAGTACCGGCACCCATCCCCAGGCTGTGGACAGCTCGCGGTCCGCCTCCGTATCGGCGATATACACGTCCCCGCAGAACAGGTCGTGCCGCAGGGTGCGCACATCCGCGGTCCGGTAGTCCGTCTGCGGGGGATCCGGGAAGCGGCGCGAGAGGGAGTAGCCCAGGTCGATCACACGGCCGATGGTGTCATGGAGCGCGGGACCGCCCGGGAGAGGGCGGCCCCGCGCACGCCGCTCAGTGGCCCCGCGATCTGCTGGTCGGGGTCCGGGCCTCTCGACCGTGGGGGCTCGTGGGCCTCTCGACCGGCGGGGGCTCAGTGCCCCCGCGCGATCCACTCGTCGAGGTGCGGGGCCTCGTCCCCGATGGCCGTGGAGTCGCCGTGGCCGGTGCGGACCAGCGTCTCCGGGGGCAGCGTCAGCAGCCGCTCCCGGATCGACTCGATGATCGTCGGGAAGGACGAGTAGGAGCGCCCGGTCGCGCCGGGGCCGCCCTGGAAGAGGGTGTCCCCGGAGAAGACCGTGGTCAGCGCCGGGGCGTGCAGACAGACCGCACCGGGGGAGTGGCCGGGGGTGTGCAGCACCCGCAGCTCGGTCCCCGCGACGGTGAGGACGTCGCCGTCGGCCAGCGGCTTGTCCGGGGCACGGTCCGGGTGGCGCATCCGCCACAGCACCTCGTCCTCGGGGTGCAGCAGGATCGGCGCGCCGGTGCGGTCGGCGAGCACCGGTGCCGCGTCGATGTGGTCGTCGTGGCCGTGGGTGCAGATGATGCCGAGCAGCCGGCGGTCGCCGATGGCGTCCGCGATGGCGTCGGCGTCATGCGCGGCGTCGATCACGTACACCTCGTGGTCGTCGCCGATCAGCCACACGTTGTTGTCCACCTCCCAGGTGCCGCCGTCCAGCGAGAAGGTGCCGGAGGTGACGAGGTGGTCGACGCGTACGGGCGGAGGGGTCATCAGAACATCACCACCGAGCGGAGCACCTCACCGCGGTGCATCTTGGCGAACGCCTCCTCGATGTCCTCGAGCCCGATCGTCTCGCTGACGAACGCGTCCAGGTCGAGGCGGCCCTGCTGGTAGAGGTCGATCAGCAGGGGGAAGTCGCGGGACGGCAGACAGTCCCCGTACCAGGAGGACTTGAGCGCCCCGCCGCGCCCGAAGACGTCCAGGAGCGGCAGCTCCAGCTTCATCTCGGGGGTGGGGACGCCGACCAGGACGACCGTGCCGGCCAGATCGCGGGCGTAGAACGCCTGCTGGTACGTCTCGGGGCGGCCCACCGCCTCGATGACGACGTCGGCGCCGTTGCCGTCGGTCAGTTCCCGGATGGCCTCGACGACATCGGCGCTGCCCGCGTGGAGGGTGTGGGTGGCGCCCAGCGAGCGGGCCCACTCCAGCTTCCGCTCGTCCAGATCCACCGCGATGATCTTCGCGGCTCCGGCCAGCCGCGCCCCGGCGACCGAGGCGGCGCCGACACCGCCGCAGCCGATCACGGCGACCGAGTCGCCGCGCTGGACGTTGCCCGTGTTGAGCGCGGCGCCGATGCCGGCCATCACGCCGCAGCCGAGCAGCCCGGCCGCGGCGGGCGAGGCCGAGGGGTCGACCTTGGTGCACTGTCCGGCGGCCACCAGCGTCTTCTCGGCGAACGCGCCGATGCCGAGCGCCGGGGTCAGCGCGGTGCCGTCGGTCAGCGTCATGGGCTGCTTGGCGTTGTGGGTGTTGAAGCAGTACCAGGGGCGACCGCGACGGCAGGCCCGGCACTCGTGGCAGACGGCCCGCCAGTTGAGGATCACGAAGTCGCCGGGGGCCACCTCCGTGACGCCCTCGCCCACGGACTCCACGATGCCCGCCGCCTCATGGCCGAGCAGGAAGGGGAACTCATCGTTGATCCCACCCTCCCGGTAGTGCAGATCGGTGTGGCAGACGCCGCACGCCTGGACCCGCACCACCGCCTCGCCGGGGCCGGCGTCCGGCACCACGATCGTTTCGATCCTGACCTTCTCGCCCTTGCCGGGGGCTACCACGCCGCGTACCTGTTGAGTCATGACAGCAGCGTAAGTGGCGATCACCGGCTACGACAGGGATGACGGGGCACGCCCGGAACGGGCCGCACCGGTGTTCCCCGGTGCGGCCCGTCCGGGCATCCTTCGGGGCTTACTTCACGTTGATCGCGGTCCAGGCGGCGGCGACCGCCTTGTACTCGGTGGAGCTGGAGCCGTAGAGGTCGGCCGCGGCACTGAGAGTGCCGGTGCGGGCGCCCGCGTACTTGGTCGTCGAGGTCCAGTACGTGGTCAGGGCCCGGTACCAGATCTTGATGGCCTTGTCCCGGCCGATCCCGCTGACGGTCGAACCGTCGTAGGTCGGGCTGTTGTAGCTCACGCCGTTGATGACCTTCGCGCCGCTGCCCTCGGACAGCAGGTAGAAGAAGTGGTTGGCGGGACCGGAGGAGTAGTGGACGTCGATATTGCCGAGCGTCGAGGACCAGTAGTCCTTGGACGCGCCGTCCTTGCTGGGCTTGTCCTGGTAGCGCAGCGGGGTGCCGTCGCCATTGATGTTGATCTTCTCGCCGATGAGGTAGTCACCGACGTCCGCGGAGTTGCCCGAGTAGAACTCCACCGCGGTGGCCATGATGTCGGAGGTGGCCTCGTTGAGACCGCCGGGCTCACCGGCGTAGTTGAGGTTGGCGGTGGCCGCGGTCACGCCGTGGCTCATCTCGTGGCCGGCCACGTCCATCGCGGTCAGCGCGTTGGCGTTGCCCGAGCCGTCGCCGTAGGTCATGCAGAAGCAGGAGTCCTGCCAGAAGGCGTTCACGTAGCTGTTGCCGTAGTGGACGCGGGAGTACGAGCCCACGCCGTTGTTCTTGATGCCGTTGCGGCCCAGGAACTCCTTGTAGAAGTCCCAGGTCTCGGCCGCGCCGTAGTGCGCGTCGACGCCGGCGGTCTGGCGCCCGCCGCCCCATACGTCGTCCGCGTCGGTGAACAGGGTGCCGGTTCCCGAGCTGCCCTGGTTCAGGTCATAGGTCTTGTGGTTGCCACGGGTGGAGTCCGTGAGGCTGTAGGTGGAGCCGCTCTTGGTGGTGCCCAGGGGCACCGTGCCGCTGTACTTGCTGGTGCCGGTGCCGGTCTCGACGCCCTCCCACTGGGACAGCTTCGCGCCCGTGGCGGCGTCGGTGACGACGTGCAGCTCGCTCGGGGTGCCGTCGGCCTGCGTCCCGGTGACGACGGTCTCCCAGGCCAGGACGGGCTTGCCGGTGGCCGCCCAGACCACCTTCCGCGGCGACTTGGCCTTCTCGCCGGTGGTCGCCTTCGGCGCGGCCTTCAGCGCGGTGCCGGAGGCGGCCCCGGGGGTCACGGCGGCGTCGGTGCTCTTGACGGCTATCCGGGCGCCGGTGGCCTTGTTGACCGAGCGCGCGCCGCTGGTCTTCTCGTGGACGACCAGGTCGCCACCGAGGACCGGCAGCCCCGCGTAGGTGCGCTCGTAGCGGGTGTGAACGGTTCCGTCCGCGTCCTTGATGACGTCGCGGACGAGGAGCTTCTCCTTGGCCCCGAGTCCGAGGGACTCGGCCTGCGCGGAGGCGTCGGCCTGGGCCGCCTTGATCGCGGTGGCGCGCTCGGTGGCGGTCAGCGGAAGCGCCGTGGCGCCCGCCTCGCGGGAGCGCTCCGGCTGGGCGCTGGCCTGGCCGGACTGCACACCGATGACGACCATGGCGGCGGAGGCGACGAGCGCCGCCACGCGGACGGTCTTCTTACGGGGGGAGGAAGCGATGGGTCTCACTCGGTCTCCTTGCCTTGGGGCCGCCGGGTCGCGGCCCTGTGTAGGGGGTACGGACGGTCATGGGTGGGCCGTCCGGTCGAGCAGGAGTGGTGCGAGTGGTGCACATGGCGGTGCGTGATGTCCCTACTGCGGAGTCAGAGGACGCGCAGCGGGCCGACCAGAGATTGTCACCGAACGATCGATTCGGGTAGGCGCGTAACAAGAATTTGACTCGACGTTGTTCAAGTGGGGGCGAATTCGGTCAGCGAGGCATGAGGCAACAACGGCTGTTTGATGCCGACTTATGCTGCTACGTCATGCCCCCGTCGTGTTGGTGCGTCCGGCCGTTCCGAGGGCCGGTACCGGCCAATCGCCCAGGTGGCGAGCGCGGCGGGCCGGTCGACGGCGGCGGAGGGCGGCGTTGCTGTGTACGCGACGAGAAGACGATCTGTGTGCCGAGCGGCACGTAACACCGTCACCAATGGCACCGGTGCCGGCACCGTCCCACCGCTCGACGGACCGACGGGGGGAGCTCAGAACTCCAACACCGCGCGGTAGCGCGCGCGTCCGTGGCGGACATGGTCGAGCGCCTCGTCCAGGCGCGCGACCGGGAAGGTCTCGACGGCCGGGCGGATGCCGTGCCGCGCCGCGAAGTCCAGCATCTGCCGGTGCTCCGCCGGTGCTCCCACGAGGCCGCCGACGAGCCGCTTCTCGCCCAGCAGAAGGCTCAACGGGTGGAAGCCGAAGGGCCCGTGGGGAACGCCGACCACGCACAGCGTCCCCTGCGGGCGCAGCGCCGCGAGATACGCGTCCCACGGCAGGTCGGCCGAGACGGTCGAGAGGATGAAGTCGAACGAGCCCGAGACCCGCTGAAGGCCCTCCTCCGCGGCGACGAACTCATGGGCGCCGAACCGGCGGCTGTCGTCCGCCTTCGCCGCCGTCGAGGAGATCGCGGTCACCTGGCAGCCCCACTTGGCGAGGAACTGGATCGCGAGGTGGCCCAGACCGCCCACCCCCACCACGGCGACCCGGTCGGTGGGCCGCACCCCGTTCCGCGTGATCGCCGAGAACACGGTGATCCCGGCGCACAGGAGCGGCGCCGCGTGCTCGGAGGCGAGGGAGTCGGGGATCGGCTGGACATACCGCCAGTCGCTCGCCCGCACCCGGGTGGCGAACGCGCCGCGGTCGCCGCGCAGGACCGTGTCGTCCTTGTCCGCGCACAGATACTGCCGACCGCTGAGGCACCACTCGCAGGCGAAGCACGCCCCCGCCACCGCGCCGACCCCCACCCGCCGGCCGACGGCAAGCTGCCCGCCGTCGACGGCGCTGCCCACGGCCTCGATCACGCCGACCGCCTCATGGCCCGCGACCAGCGGGAACCGGGAGATGCCGTGCGCGTCGTCGACCATGGCGACGTCGGTCTGGCAGACGCCGCAGTGCGTCACGGCGACGTCGACCTCGAGGGGCCCCAGGGGCTCCGGCTCGTACTCGAGCCGCTGAACAGGGCCACCGGCCCGCTCCACCGCGTATGCGCGCACGGTCATGCGCCCCACCTCATTTCTAACTAACTAGTTGGTTGGTTTTTTGTACGCTACGCGGCAGCGCCCGTACTGGCAACTAACCAGTTGGTAATCTGAGCCCCGTGTCTCCCCGGAAAAGCGATGCCACCCGCCGCCGCCTGCTCGACGCGGCCACCGCCGACTTCGCCGCCCATGGCATCGCGGGCGCCCGGGTCGACCGCATCGCGGCCGCCGCGGGCATCAACAAGGCGCAGCTCTATGCCTACTTCGGAGACAAGCTCGGCCTCTTCGGCGCCGTCTTCCGCCTCCACGCCGACGCCGTCGTCGACTCCGTGCCGTTCATGGCCGACGACCTCCCCCAGTACGCCGTGCGGCTGTACGACACCGCCGTGGAACGGCCGGAGCTCATCCGCCTGGCCACCTGGGCGAGGCTGGAAGGAGTGGCCACCGACAATCTGGCGACCGAGTCATCGGCCGCTGTCGCCACCAAACTCCAGGCGATCGCCGATGCCCAGCGCGACGGCCGGGTCACCGCCTCGATGGACCCCCAGGACGTCCTCGCGCTGGTGCTCGCCATGGCCCTGACCTGGTCCGCCTCCGGCCTTTCCGCCACAGCCGCCCCGGACGACCCGTCCGCGGCCCACGACCGCCGCAAGCAGGCCCTCTCCCAGGCGGTCTCGGGCGCCTTCGGCGCGCGGGGCTGATCGTCCTCCGAACGGGTGACTACGGGCCGGACCGCCCGAGACCGCTCGCCTACGCTGGAAGCATCGCTCCGTACGAAGGAGGTCCACCGTGGCACTGACGGCCCCCGAGCGCGAAGCGCGCACGGACAGTGGCGAGAGCACCGCTTCATCGGTCGAGGAAGCCTTCGTGGCGTTGAGCGCGGCAGCCCCCGAGGGATGGCGCGTGGAACTGATCGAAGGAGAAATCCACGTGGTGCCTCCCGCTAACGGTGAGCACGAAGAGATTGTGTCCGAGGTTGCGGACCAGGTGACCAGCCGTCGTACGAACAAGGAATTGCGAACACGTACCGGGCTTGGGCTCCTCGTTCCTGGAGCTTCGGCGACCGGCAAGGTTGTCCCGGATATCGTCATCGCGCCCAAGGGGAGCTTTGACGACTCCTTGGAGTACCACGACCCCGGCGCGGTGATGCTCGTCGGCGAGGTCACCTCGCATTCGACCGCCGACAACGACCGGGGGCCCAAGCTGCGGGGCTATGCGGCGGCGGGCATTCCGTTCTATCTGCTGATCGACCGGGAACGGAAGCAGGCCGTGCTGCACTCCCTGCCCGCCGGGAAGAGGTACACCCGCAAGGTCGAGGTCGACATCTCCCAGCCGCTGTCGCTGCCCGAACCGCTCGGGTTCGACCTGGACACCAGCGAGTTCTGACCCCGTTCCCCTTATGGGGGCCTTATGAGGGCCTTATGGGAGCCCTCATGAGCCCCGATACGGCGAGGGCCGCCCCTGGTGTGGGGCGGCCCTCAGTGTTTCCACGCCGGTGAAACCTCAGACGTTGACGCCGAAGTCCTGGGCGATGCCCACGAGACCGGCGGCGTAGCCCTGGCCCACGGCACGGAACTTCCACTCCGCGCCATTGCGGTACAGCTCGCCGAAGACCATGGCGGTCTCGGTCGCGGCGTCCTCGCTCAGGTCGTAGCGGGCGATCTCGGTGCCGCCGGCCTGGTTGACGATGCGGATGAACGCGTTCCGCACCTGGCCGAAGTTCTGGCTGCGGGACTCGGCGTCGTAGATCGAGACCGGGAAGACGATCTTCTCCACGTCGGCCGGCAGACCGGCCAGGTTGACGTTGATCTGCTCGTCGTCGCCCTCGCCCTGGCCGGTGACGTTGTCACCGGTGTGGACGATGGTCTGGTCCGGCGTGGACTTGTTGTTGAAGAACACGAAGTGCTGGTCGGAGTAGACCTTGCCGTTCGCGTTCACGGCGATGGCACTCGCGTCGAGGTCGAAGTCGGTGCCCGTGGTGGTGCGGACGTCCCAGCCGAGGCCGACCGTGACGGCGGTCAGGCCCGGTGCCTCCTTGGTGAGCGAGACGTTGCCGCCCTTGGACAGGCTTACAGCCATGGGGAGTCCCTTTCGTGGTCTCGATGATTCGAGGCGACGGGCGAAGCCGTCGTCACCCTCCACAACGCCACGAACAGCCCGACAGGTTCCAGCTCCCTTTACTTTCTTTGCCAAACCCTGATGCGGCGGTGTGACGAGATAACCGGATGACGCCGCCGGGGTCGGCAGGCGACCATGGACGCATGCCCGCGCCCTATGTCATCCGAGGTTCCGTCTCCTTGCCGGAGGCCGAGCTGATGTGGCGTTTCTCGCGGTCCTCCGGGCCCGGTGGACAGCACGTCAACACCAGCGACAGCCGGGTCGAGCTGCGCTTCGACCTCGCCCGCACCGAGGCGCTGCCGCCCGTATGGAAGGAGCGCGCGCTGGAGCAGCTGGCGGGCCGGCTGGTGGACGGGGTGGTGGCCGTACGGGCCGCCGAGCACCGTTCGCAGTGGCGCAACCGCGAGACGGCCGCCGTAAGGCTCGCATCGCTGCTCGCGGAGGCGACCGCGCCACCGCCCAAACCGCGCCGCCCCACCCGGATCCCCCGGGGCCTCAACGAGCGGCGGCTGCGGGAGAAGAAGCAGCGCAGTGACGTCAAGCGGGGGCGTACGGGGCGGGGCTGGACGTAGCACCGGGCCGGGGCCGACCGGAACCGAGCTGACCGAACCGGGCCGCCGGACCGGGCCGACCGGACTCCCGGCTCCTTGCTCTTCGGCCTCCACCCCTTGGCGCCCTCACCCCAGCGCCCGGTAGCGCCCCCTGAAATACGTCAGCGGCCCGCCCTCCGCGGCCGGTGCCGCCGCGGCGAGCACCCGCGCCACCACCAGCGTGTGGTCCCCGGCCGTCACCCGCTGCTCGGTGCGGCACTCCAGCGTCGCCAGCGCGCCCACCGCGAGCGGGGCGTCCGTGTGCTCGCCCCGCACCACGGGCATGTCCTCGAACAGCAACCTGTCGCTGATGCGCCCCTTCATGGCGAATCGTCCCGCAATGCTCCGCTGACCTTCCGACAGGACCGATACCGCCCAATGCGGCTGTCGCTCCAGCAGCTCGTCCATCCGCGAACCGTTGCGAACGCTCACCATCACCAGCGGCGGGTCAAGTGACACTGACATGAACGCGGTGGCCGTCATACCGACGTCCTCGCCGCGCGGCCCCTCCTCCGGGTCGTGTGCGGTCACCAGCACCACGCCCGCGGTGAGCCGTGACAGCGCGGCACGGAACTCGTCCTCACTCACCCCACCAGCATGGGGGACGGCGGGCTCGGCTGGACTGGAAGGAGTCGTCGGGAACACCCCTCGACGCTAACCGCCCCCGCCCCCTCCCCGCATCGGACCCGGGGACCACGGCGGGCTTAGGTCGTCGGCCGTAGGCCGGGCGTCGATCGGAGGGTGCTCGGGCCGTTCGGGCGGTCGCCTTGCATGGCCAGGTATCGCCGTTCCGGAATTTGCGTTCACAAAAACTTGGAGCGCTCCCACCCCCTCTGTGAAAGAGGTGAATACGTTCTGTGACATGAGTCACAGCAGGCAGTAATTGTTGACCCTGTGTACCGAGTGAACAGCTCGCTGTGATTCAGTGGCCGTGGCAATCGGACGACAAGACGCCAGGAGTTTGCTGTCGAGGTCTCGGGGGAGCGCGATCGATGGAGACCGAGTCGGAGCCGTACATCCGCCTTGCGACACTGCGGCAGCTGCACCAGGTAGTCGCCGATCTGAACACCGCCCGCAGCCTCGCCGACACGCTTCAGGCCGTCGCCGACGGCGTCATCGCCGGACTCGGGTTCGAGCTGTCGGCCGTCAACCTCGTCCGCCCCGACGGAGACCTCGTCGTCGCCGCCGTCGGCGGCAGCGCCGGGGCCGAGGCGCTGATGGCCGGGCGGGTCGGCTCCCGCTGCTCCTGGGAGCGCCGGCTGTCCATGGGCGACCGCTGGGGCGATCTGCGCTTCATCCCGTACAGCGAGGGCTGGGTCCTCGACGACGACGACGTCCCGCAGTGGCACACCCCCGGCCCCGCGCCCCGCTTTCCCGACGAATGGCACCCCATGGACCGCCTGTTCGCCCCGCTCTACGCGGCGGGCGCCTCCGGCGGCGAGCTCATCGGCGTCATCTCCGTCGACAAACCGCGCAACGGCCGCCGCCCCGGCGCCTGGGGCCGTGAGGCCCTCCAGATGTACGCCTTCCACGCCGCCGTCGCGATCGGCAACGCCCGGCTGCGCGGCAACATGCAGCGCGCCCTGCTGCGCCTGGAGCGCGAGCAGCAGGCGCTGCGCGCCAGCGAGGAGTCCTTCCGGCAGGCGTTCGAGTACGCGCCCAGCGGTATGGCCATCGCCGAGATGGGCGGCGATCAGCACGGCCGGCTGCTGCGTACCAACGACGCCCTGTGCCGGCTGCTGGGCCGTCCCGCCTCCGCGATGCGCCGCTTCTCCTTCTCCGACCTCGTCCACCCCGAGGACATCGGCACCCTGCTGCGCACCTCCGCCGAGGGCGGCCGCGCCGAGCTGCGCCTGGCCCGCCGCGACGGTTCGTACGTCTGGGTCTCGCTGCGCAACTCGGTGGTGGCCGACGCCGCCGACGGCCCGCGCTTCCTGCTCACCCATGTCGAGGACATCGAGGAGCGCAAGCGCCATGAGCTGCAGCTCGCCCACCGGGCCAGCCATGACTCGCTGACCGGTCTGCCCAACAGCGCCGAGCTGCGCGCCCGGCTCGCCGCCCGGCTGTGCGCCACCCCGCCCCGGCCGGGCGGGGGCTACGACGACGAGGCCGCCTCGCCCGACGGCGCGGGTGGCGGCGGGGTCTATGTCGACGCGGCGGGACATCTGCACGGCTTCGACGACTTCGAGTGCTTCGGCACCCCGCCCCCCGCCGAGAGCGTCCCGTTCGACGGCCATGTGCACACCATCCCGCCCAACGAGGACTCCAACGCCGACGACGGCCACAAGGGGCTCGCGGTGCTCTTCTGCGACCTCGACGGCTTCAAGTCCATCAACGACCGCTTCGGGCACCACGCGGGCGATGCCGTGCTCATCGAGGTCGCCCGCCGGCTGACCAACGGCGTGCGGGAAGGGGATACGGTCGCCCGCCTCGGCGGCGACGAATTCGTCGTCCTCGCCGACGGCCTCGGCCGGGCCGACGCCCAGGACCTGGCGGTGCGGCTGCGCAACGCGATCACCCCGCCCATCCGGGTCGACGGCCGGGCCGTCCGGGTGGGTGCCAGCTTCGGCATCGGCTGGGCGGGCTGCGGAATGTCGGCCGAAGAGGTGCTGCACTCCGCCGACCAGCGGATGTACATCGAGAAGCGGTCCCGCTCCAAGGAGCGCCGGCGGGCTGGATGAGCTGTGCGGGGCGTGCGGGCGTGACTGTGCGGGTGTGTGGGCGTGGCCGTGCGGCCGGGTGGTTGTGAGATGTGCCGGTGGGTGGTTGTGAGATATGTCGGGGGTAGGAGGGGGGAACCGACCGGCCGAATGAGGTGTGGGAGCGGTCGGTCGCGGTAGGCTGCGCCGATGCGGCCCTGCCGCCGACAGTGAACCGATCGTGAATATTGGCCATCCGGACAGCACACGCCCTGTTGAGGCCCTCTCGACCCTGATATGAGCTGTCGTGGCGCGTTCTGATCCTGCGCCGATGGCCATATGCATAGGGGAGTGACGAGGGATGACGGCCGGCAACAACGGCTCGGGCACACCGGAGAACGACGACCCGTTCGCCTACCTGTACCGCTCGGAAGGCGACCAGGGGGACCAGGGCGGTCAGTCGGGCCAGCCGGGTGCCGCCCCCCGCACCGGTGGCTACGGCTACCCAGGTCCGGCCCAGCCAGGGGTCCCCCGCACCTCCTACAACCAGGTCCGTGCGGTGGGCGAGCGCAACTACGGCCAGCAGATCCCGAACCAGCCGCCGCAGGGGTACGGCCAGCAGCAGGGTGGCTACGGCCGGCAGAACGCCCACTACGCCGCCCCCGAGACGCTGCCCGGCGGGGCACCCCGCCAGCCCGGTGCGGCCGACCCGCGCGGCGGCCATGGGGGAGGCGGCCGCGGCCCCAACAACAAGGGGCTGCTGATCGGGGCGCTCGCCGTGGTCGCGGTGGTCATCGTGGGCATCGGCGTCGCCATGATCACCAACGGTGACGACAAGAAGGACGACCAGACCGATCCGACGAACCAGCCCACGGCGGGCTCCAGCGTCGGGCCCGGCGAGTCCTCCGGGCCCTCCAAGGCCCCGGACGGGAATCTGCCCACCGAGGACGCCGCCAAGATGCGGCTGACCGGCGGCGCGGCCGCCGCGAGCGCCATCCAGGGCGCCAAGGCCGACGGCGGCTCCTACGTCGGCGTCAACGCCCCGGGCGCGTCCGCGACCTGGAGCGTGGACGTGGACAAGGCGAAGTCGTACCGGCTGTACGTCACGTACGGCGTGCCCGGCGAGGACCAGAGCATGTCGCTGACGATCAACGGCAAGAAGGAGGCGCGGCCGCTCAACATGAAGAACTTCGCGGACGCGCCGAAGGGTGACTTCGAGAAGGGCTGGACGGAGACCTGGTCGATCGTCCAGCTCAGCAAGGGCACCAACACGATCACCGTGTCGTGTGAGAACGGCGACAAGTGCAACGCCAACATCGACCAGATGTGGCTGGCCAAGGCCAAGGGCTAGGCCGGTACTGCCAAGGGTCGGGGCCCCGGAGAGGCCGCCGGGGTCCCAAGAGGGTGCGGGGCTGCTGAACGTGCGGCGGTGCTCGCGGCGGCCTCACGCCGCCGCCGGGTGCTCCGTCACCTCGACTCCCGCCAGCACCTCGTCGTAGACCGCCCGGTCGAACTCGCCCGCCACCGGGGCCCGTACGGCCGCCGCCGACAGGGCCACCGCCCGGGCGAGCCGGTCCGGCCACGGCGCCTCCTCGACCAGCCCGGACAGCAGCCCCGCGACCGCCGCGTCCCCGGCCCCGGTCGGATTGCCCGCCAGTCGGCGCGGCGGGGTGGCGCGCCAGGCGCCGTGGGCGGTGACCGCGAGCATGCCGTGCGGGCCGAGCGAGGCGGCCACCGCGCGCGCCCCGCGCCGCCGGGCGTCGCGCGCGGCGCGCAGCGGGTCGGTGGAGCCGGTGAGCCCGGCGAGCTCATCGATGTTGGGCTTGACGAGATGGGGGCGGGCGGCGATGCCCCGGCGCAGCGGTTCGCCGCTGGTGTCCAGCAGGGTGGGCACGCCCGCCGCATGCGCCTCCCGGATGAGCTGGGCGTACGTCCCGACGGGGACCCCGGGTGGCAGGCTGCCGCACAGCGCGACCGCCGACGCCTCGCGCAGCAGCCGGCCGTAAGCGTCCATGAAGGTGGACCACTCGGGGGTGGTGACGATCGGGCCGGGCTCGTTGAGCTGGGTGGTGTCGCCCGTGGTGGCGTCCACGACGCCGATGGTGCGCCGGGTGGTCCCGGCGATCGGGACCAGTGCGTCGGTGATCGTTCCGTGCGGTGCCTTGGGGCCGGTGCGGGGCACGGCGATTTTGCCGAGCAGTTGCCGCAGCACCGCGCCGGTGACCCCGCCGACGAAGCCGGTGACGACGGTGTCGTGGCCCAGGGCGGCCAGCACCCGGGCCACGTTGAGGCCCTTGCCGCCGGGCCGTTCGGTGACCTCGGTGACGCGGTGGGTGGTGTGCGGACGCAGTTCCGGCACCCGGTAGGTGACGTCGAGGGCGGCGTTGAGCGTGACCGTGAGGATCACCCTGGCATCCCCTCTCCCGTCCCCCCGCCGGACGGAGATTCCTGTGCTGAACGCGACTGTGTACCGAGCCGTGCGTGCCCGTGCCTGGGTCCGTGCCTGGGCCCGAACCCGCACTCATGCCCGTGCCCGTACCTGAGCCCGTGCCCGAGCGATCATGCCAAAACGAGTGGCTTCGGCCCAGACCTCCGAGTCGTTCCGGTCACCGTCATCACTGTCTGAAATCAGAGCATTTCAGCTCAGTTCGGGATGGACAACCCAACCGCCCCGGCGCATCACGCCCCGCAGCCGGAAGTCGTCGTCGAGTACGACGAGATCCGCGTCCTTGCCCACCTCGAGCGAGCCCACCCGGTCGGCGATGCCCAGCAGCCGGGCGGGGGTCGCGGACAGCGCCCTTACGGTCTCCTCGACGCTGAGCCCGTCGATCGTGACGGCCCGCTGGAAGGCCCGGTCCAGGGTGAGGGTGGAGCCCGCGATGGAGCCGGCCGTCGGCCCGTCGCTGATCCGCGCGACGCCGTCCTTGACCTCGACCTCCATGGGGCCGAGCGGATAGCGCCCGTCGTTCATGCCCGCCGCGCCCATCGCGTCGGTGATGAAGGCGACCCGGTCCGCGCCCGCCCGGTGGAACGCCAGCTCCAGCATGGCGGGGTGCAGATGGGTGCCGTCGTTGATCAGCTCGATGGTGACCCGCTCGTCCTCCAGCAGCGCGGCGATCGGGCCGGGGGCGCGGTGCAGCAGCGACGGCATCGCGTTGAACAGGTGGGTCGCCACGGTCGCGCCCGACTCGACGGCCTCCCGCGTCGCCTCGTACGTCGAGTCGGTGTGGCCGACGGCCGCGAGGACTCCGCTGTCGGCCAGCAGCCGTACGGACTCCAGCCCGCCCGGCAGTTCGGGGGCGAGGGTCATCATCCGCGCGGTGCCGCGCGCCGCGTCCACCAGTTTGCGCACATCCGCCGGATCGGGCGCGCGCAGCAGCGACGGCTGGTGGGCGCCGCAGCGGTGGGGGGAGATGAACGGCCCCTCGAAGTGGATGCCCGCCAACTCGCCCTGCTCCACCAGCTCCGAGAGGATGGCGGCCTGCCGGGCGAGGTCGTCCAGATCGCCGGTGACGGTGGAGGCGAGCATCGTGGTGGTGCCGTGCAGCCGGTGCGTACGGATGGCGGTCAGCGATTCTTCGGGGGTGCCCGCCGAGAACGAGGCACCGCCGCCGCCGTGCACATGCAGGTCCACGAAGCCGGGGACGATCCAGCGGCCCGGCAGGTCGAGCGCCTCCTCCGCTCCCTCGCCGTGGCCGGACGCGGTATCCGCCGCCGGCCCGGCCGCGGTGATGCGCGTGCCTTCGACCGTCACCCGCCCGTTGTCGACCACGCCTCCCGGCAGGACCACCCGGGCGCCTGTGAGAACCGTTCGCTGGACCATCAGGCGGTTACCTCCGTGGAGAGTCGATCCCAGGCGAGCAGACCCGCGCCCAGGCAGCCGGCGGTGTCCCCGAGGGCCGCCGGGACGATTCGGGGAAGCTGCTGGAAGGTGAGCCGTGCCTCGACCGCGGTGCGCAGCGGTGCGAACAGGGTTTCCCCGGCCTCGGCCAGCCCACCGCCGACGATCAGCACACCGGGGTCCAGCAGGGTGAGGCCGGTCACCAGGCCGTCGGCGAGCGCGCTCACCATCTCCCCCCATACGGCCACGGCCCTCGGGTCGCCGGACCGGACGGCCTTGGCGCAGTCGGCGGCGTCGGCCGCCGGATCGCCGCTCGCAGCGGCCCAGGCGCGGCCCACCGCCGCCGCCGAGGCGAGCGTCTCCAGACAGCCGGACTGACCGCAGCCGCAGGCGGGGCCGCCCGGCCGGACGACGATATGGCCGATCTCGCCGGAGGAACCGTGCGCTCCGGGGTCGATCCGCCCGTCGATGCCGATGGCGCCCGCGATGCCGGTGCCGACGGATACGAACAGGAAGCGCCGCGCGCCCTCGCCCGCTCCTATCCGCCCCTCGGCCAGCCCGCCCATCCGGACGTCGTGCCCGAGCGCGACCGGGATCCCGCCCAGCCGCTCGGTGAGCAGCGCGCGCAGCGGGACGTCGCTCCAGCCGAGGTTGGCGGCGAAGACGGCCACTCCGCGGTCCTCGTCCAGGACCCCGGGCACGCCGACCCCCGCGGCCACCGGGGGCCCGCCGAACCGTCGCTCGCCGATCTCGCGCAGCTCGGCGGCGAAGTCGAGGATCGCGGCGACGACCGCCTCGGGTCCGCGCTCCCGCTCGGTGGGCCTCCTGGCCTCATGGAGGAGTGTGGTGTCCGCCCCGATCAGGGCGGCCTTCATACCGGTGCCGCCCACATCCAGGGCGATGACGTGTTTCACATGGAACAGTCTCGCGCGATCCACCATGAGAGGTCTAGTCCACTCGCCGCTTCTCGTCAGAAGATCACGCCGTTGCCGGTAAGGGAGTTGGTATGAACCTGCTCTTCCGTTTGTGAGTGGGTGACACATCGCACTTTGGCGTGTAACAACCCGCTCACCTGGGCAAGAGCGCCACCGATATCGAAGCGATATGCCCATGGTGTAGACCTTGTGGAGGTTTGCAAGGCAGACTCGCTCGACCTCGGGGGAGGACCCTGGAGGATGAAACAAGCCATAGGGTGGGAAAACAGCGGTGCAGCGGCGACGGTTCTTGGGTTTGA
This sequence comes from Streptomyces sp. 11-1-2, assembly GCF_003595545.1. Classification (NCBI taxonomy): domain Bacteria; kingdom Bacillati; phylum Actinomycetota; class Actinomycetes; order Kitasatosporales; family Streptomycetaceae; genus Streptomyces; species Streptomyces sp. 11-1-2. Next base: position 5,324,353 of record NZ_CP022545.1, on the reverse strand, counting down.
CAACGGCGGGTGTCGCGGCGGTGACGACGACACCCGGGCTCACGGCCTGTGGCAGCGACGGCTCCGGCTCGGGCGGTGACGCCACGCTGAAGGTGGTCGCGGCCGACTACGGCGACAGCACCGCCAACAGCTCCCAGAGGTACTGGAACAGGCTGGCCCGGGCCTTCGAGGCCAAGAACAGCGGGATCAAGGTCGACGTCAAGGTCTATAGCTGGACCGAAGTGGACCGGCGCGTCGCCGAGATGGTCAAGAACGGTCAGGCCCCGGACATCGCGCAGATCGGCGCGTACGCCGACTACGCCGCGCAGGGGAAGCTCTACCGCGCCGACGAGATGCTCGCCATCCCCACCCAGGCCGGTTTCATCACCTCGATCGCCCATGCGGGCGAGGTGCGGCGAGTGCAGTACGGGGTGCCGTTCGTGGCCAGCGCGCGGCTGCTCTTCTACAACAAGAAGCTCTTCGACCAGGCCGGTATATCCTCCGCCCCCACGAGCTGGGACGAGCTCAAGGAGGCGGCCGTCCGGCTCAAGGCCGACGGGGTGAAGATCCCGTACGCGCTGCCGCTCGGCCCCGAGGAGTGCCAGGCCGAGACCATGATGTGGATGCTCAGCGGCGGTGGCGGCTACACCGACACCAACGGCAGCTACACCATCGACTCCTCCGCGAACATCAAGACCTTCGAATGGCTGCGGGACGAACTGGTCGGCGCGGACCTCACCGGCCCCGGCTCCCCGGCCCGCACCAACCGGCAGGACGCCTTCGACGCCTTCACCCGCGGCGAGGTCGGCATGCTCAACGGCCACCCGACCCTGATGCAGCAGGCGTCCGGCCACGGCATCAGCTACGGCACCGCGGCCCTGCCCGGCCGCAGGGGCAAGTCCCCGTCGACGATGGGCGTCGCCGACTGGCTGATGGCCTTCAAGCAGAACGGCCACCGTAAGGAGATCGGGAAGTTTCTCGACTTCGTCTACACCGAGAACAACGTGCTGAACTTCGTCACCGAGTACGACCTGCTGCCGGTGACCACCGCCGTCGAGCAGACGATGCTCGGCGACCGTGAGTACAAGCGGCTGTGGCGGTTCCTCGACGAGCTGGAGAGCGCCGAGTTCTACCCGGCCGACAAGACCTCCTGGGCGGAGGTCAGCAAGCTGTTCAAGCAGAAGATCGGCTCGACCGTGGCCAAGGGCGGCGACCCGACGAGCGTGCTGGGCCAGATCCAGCGCGAGGCCGACGCCATGGAGAATGCGGGGGCATGACAGTGGACACGCCCGCCCCCGGCCCTTCCGACGACCCTGCCGACAAGGGCGAGGGCGGGGGCGAGGGCCGGGGCGGGGAGCAGGACGGGGGCCGGGACCAGGTCGAGAGTCCGGCTGAGGGGCAGGACCAGGAACCGGGCCCGGGTGACGGGCTGTCCGACCGCGACGTGGCCGTGCTCGCCGTGGAGCGACGCGGCTGGCCGGGCCCCGGCGCCAAGGAGCGTGCGATACGGGAGCGGCTGGGCATCTCCCCGACCCGCTACTACCAGCTGCTGAACGCGCTGCTGGACGACCCCAGGGCCCTGGAGCACGACCCGGTGACCGTCAACCGGCTGCGGCGGGTCAGGGACGAGCGCCGCGAACGGCGCTGACGTCTATCGGGGGAGGGATGGCCGGGGCGGTTCACCGGCGGGGCGGCTAGGGGCTGTTCACGGGTGGGACGTCCCTGGGCGGTTCACCGGCGGGACCTCCCTGCGCCGTTCACCGGCGGGATGATGCCCGGGGGAAGCCCGTGGTGCCGCCGGGCCCGGTAGGGTCACCGCTATGGGCAGCGCTATGGGCAGTCACCCCCTCCCCGTACCTACCACCGCCGCCGGCCGCGAGGGCCTCGCCGCCCTCCTCGAACGGCCCGGCCGCGCCGTTGTCGGACTCGACTTCGACGGCACCCTCGCCGAGATCGTCCCTGACCCCGACCGGGCCCGCGCCCACCCCGGCGCCGTCCCCGCGCTCTCCCGGCTGGCCCCGTGGCTGCGCTCCGCCGCGGTGATCACCGGCCGTCCGGCCGAGGTCGCCGTCCGGTACGGCGGCTTCGCCGGGGCCGAGGGGCTGCACGGGCTCGTCGTCCTCGGTCTCTATGGCGCCGAGCGCTGGGACGCGGCGAGCGGCGCCGTCCAGGCACCCGAACCGCACCCCGGCGTCGCCGCCGTCCAGGCCGAACTCCCCGTCGTCCTCGATGAGTACGGCGCTTCGCAGGGCACCTGGATCGAGGACAAGGGCCGCGCCGTCGCCGTCCACACCCGCCGTGCCGAGGACCCGCAGGCCACGTTCGAGCTGCTGCGCGCGCCGCTGCACGTCCTGGCCGAGCGCCATGGGCTGATCGTCGAGCCGGGCCGACTGGTGCTGGAGCTGCGGCCCCCGGGCATGGACAAGGGCGTCGCGCTCACGGAGTACGTACGGCGGACGGGCGCGGAAGCCGTGCTCTACGCGGGCGACGACCTGGGCGACCTGGCCGCGTTCGCGGCGGTGGAGCGGCTGCGCGAGGAGGGTGTGCCGGGGGTGCTGGTGTGCAGCGGCAGCACGGAGGTGACCGAACTCGCCAAGCGGGCCGACCTGGTGGTCGACGGCCCGGCGGGCGTGGTGGAGCTGCTGTCGTCCCTGGCCGACGCGGTCAGCGGCGCCAACGCCTCGTAGAGCCCGCCCGGACCGCGCCGGTCACCTCGTAAGTCCGTGGCTCAGAAGCCCGCCGCCACCGCGAAACCCTCGCCCCTACAGCGCCCGCAACTGCGCCAGGAACCATGCCTGGGGCGGCAGCGCGGTCGCGGCGGCGGCGAGTCGCTTCGTACGGTCCGCGCGCTCGCCGTCGCTCATGCGCAGCGCCTCGTCCAGCGCCCGGGCCGTGGCCTCCACGTCGTACGGGTTCACCACCAGCGCGTCGTCGCCCAGCTCGGCGTACGCCCCCGCCTCCCGCGACAGCACCAGGGCGCATCCTCGCTCGGAGACCACCGGGACCTCCTTGGCCACCAGGTTCATCCCGTCCCGGATGGGGTTGACCAGGGCCACGTCCGCCAGTCGGTAGGCCGCGAGCGACCGTGCGAAGTCGTCCTTCACATGCAGGGCGACCGGGGTCCAGCCCTCCGTGCCGTACTCGGCGTTGATCTTGTCCGCGAGCCGCCGCACCCGCTCGGTGTAGTCGCGGTAGACCGCGAGGTCCTGGCGGGAGGGGTAGGCGAAGGCCACATGCACCACGCGCTCCCGCCACTCGGGGTGGGTCTCCAGCAGCCGCCGGTAGGCCAGCAGCCCGCGCACGATGTTCTTGGACAGCTCGGTGCGGTCCACCCGGACGATCGACTTCCGGTCCGGCCCGATCTGCGCCCGCAGACTGGCCAGCCGTTCGTCCACATCCGCCTGCCGCGACCGCTGCCGCAGGAAGTCCGCGTCCGCGCCCAGGCCGTGGACGCCCAGTCGGGTCTCCCGCCCCTCGAAGCGCACGGCCGTCGGCGGGCCGTCGCCGTCTCCGTCACCGTCCCGGACGATCTCCGCGCCCAGCACGGCCGCGCAGCAGTCGGCGAAGGCGCCGGCCCAGCGCTCGGTGAGGAACGCGGCGCGGTCGCCGCCGAGGATGCCGCGCAGCACACCCGCCGCGACGTCGTCCGGCAGCAGCCGGTAGTAGTCCGGCGGGGCCCAGGGGGTGTGCGAGAAGTGACCGATCCGCAGGTCGGGGCGGAGTTCGCGGAGCATCGCGGGCACCAGCGCCAGGTGGTAGTCCTGCACCAGGACGACGGCCTCGTCCACCGCTTCCTCGGCGAGCGCGTCCGCGAAGGCCGCGTTATAGGTCTCGTAAGCCGCCCACTGGTCGGCGAACTCCGCGTCGAAGACCGGCTCGACCGGGGTCTGGTAGAGCAGATGGTGAACGAACCACAGCACCGAATTGGCGATGCCGTTGTACGCGGCGGCGAAGACATCCGGCGCGATGTCGAGCATCCGCACCTGCTGGCCGCCGGTGTCACCGGGGTTCAGATGGCTGTCCCCTGCGCGCCGGGCCGCCTCGCGATCACCCTCCCCGAGCGCCGCGCACACCCACACCGCGTTCGCGTCCGGGCCGATGGCGCTGAGGCCGGAGACCAGCCCGCCACCGCCGCGCCGGGCGGTGAGCGAGCCGTCCTCGCCCAGGCTGTACGAGACCGGACCGCGATTGGACGCGACCAGGATCGGGGCGGTGCGCGGAACTGCCATGTCGCGAGCCTAGCCAGCCGCGGCCCCGCGCAAACGTACGTACGGTTTCTTGCCCCGTAGGAGCCATCGCCTGATACCGGGGCCCGGGGTCATCACGCCGCGCCGCCCGGGTGCGTCACGCCGCGCGCCGCTCCGCGTACTCCGGTATCTCGATCATCGGTGGCCGCTCCTCGGTGTCCACGGCCGTGGTGCGCGGCTCGAAGCCGTTGTCGCCCCGGTCGAACTGGGTCAGCCGCGGACGCACCAAATGGCCCCGGGCCAGCCGCAACTGCGCGGTGCGGTAGATCGCGGCCGCCATCCGGCCGAGTGCCAGCCCGTCCTGGTGGCGGTGTTTGCGCACCCCGATGTCCACCTGGCCGAGCGCGTCGAGACCCACCGTGTGCAGCGCGTCGACCAGCAGCCCCAGCTCGACCCCGTAGCCGACCGGGAAGGGCAGCCGCTCCAGCAGCGTGCGGCGCGCCGCGTACTCACCGCCCAGCGGCTGGACGAATCCGGCCAGCTGGGGCCAGTGCAGATTCAGCAGCGGGCGGGCGACCAGCTCGGTGACCCGGCCGCCCTGGCCCGCCAGCTCCCCGAGCGGGCGGTCGTACATGCCCTTCACGAGCTGCAGCGTGGGGTCGGTCAGCAGCGGACCGACGATCCCCGAGACGAAGCGCGGATCGAATTCCCGCAGGTCGGCGTCGATGAAGCAGATGATGTCGCCGCTCGTGGCCAGCAGGGACCGCCACAGCACCTCGCCCTTGCCGGGCAGCACGGGCAGCCGGGGGAGCAGCGAGTCGCGGGGGACGACGGTGGCGCCCGCCGCCGTGGCGACCTCGGCGGTGCGGTCCGTCGAGCCGGAGTCCAGCACCACCAGCTCGTCCACCAGCGGTGCCGACTCGCCCATCAGCTCCCGGCGGATCGTCGCGGCGATCTCGCCGACCGTGGCCTCCTCGTTCAGGGCGGGCAGGACCACGCTCAGGGTCGTCGCCGAGCCCCGCTTCGCATCCAGCAGGCGGTCCAGCGGCCGGTCGTCGGCCGACCAGGAGCGGTGCTTCAGCCAGCGCTCCACCTCATCCAGCACCTGTGTCTCTCCCTGCCGTGGTCGCTGTGATCCATCTCGCGCATCGGACGGCTAGCTCAACCATCCGGGCCGTCGGTTACAGTCTTGAACAACGCACATGGCCGTCGTATGTCGGGGTCGACCTCGGTGTTTACCGAGGAAGCCCGTGATGATGCCGTGCTGACAAACGCCCGGGTCCGCCCGGTGCCATACCGCTCATCCAGAGGGGCAGAGGGAACGGCCCGTTGAAGCCCCGGCAACCCTCCAGCTGATCTCGCATTCCGCAGCGAGGCTCCCAGCTCGGGAAGGTGCCAATTCCGTCTCGTGGCGAAATGCGTCGCGAGGAAGATGAGGAGAAAGGGCCTCGCCATCCATGGCTGTGCAGTCAGTAGAAAGCTCAACCACTTCCTCCACCTCCGACGCCTCCGGTGCCTTCGGTCCCGCCATCGCATTGTCCTGTCGGGAGTGCGGTGAGCGGTTCGATCTGGGCCCGATCTTCGCGTGTGAGGTCTGTTTCGGGCCGCTCGAGGTCGCGTACGAGCTGCCGGCCGGCGACCCGGAGGAGCTGCGCCGGCGCATCGAAGCCGGTCCGAACAGCATCTGGCGCTATGCCCCGCTGCTGCCCGTCCCGGCAGACGTGGCGGACCTGCCCAGCCTGCACCCCGGTTTCACCCAGCTGGTCAAGGCCGACAACCTCGCCCGTGAGCTCGGCGTCACCGGTGAACTGCACATCAAGGACGACTCCGGGAACCCCACCCATTCCTTCAAGGACCGGGTCGTCGCCATCGCCGTCCAGGCCGCCCGCACCTTCGGCTTCACCACCCTCTCCTGCTCCTCCACCGGCAACCTCGCCGGCGCGGTCGGTGCCGCGGCCGCCCGTGCGGGATTCCGCTCCTGCGTCTTCATCCCGCACGACCTGGAGGCGGGCAAGGTCGTCATGGCCGCGGTCTACGGCGGTGAGCTGGTCGGCATCGAGGGCAACTACGACGACGTCAACCGCTTCTGCAGCGAGCTGATCGGCGACCCGGTGGGCGAGGGCTGGGGCTTCGTCAACGTCAATCTGCGGCCGTACTACGGCGAGGGTTCCAAGACCCTGGCGTACGAGATCTGCGAGCAGCTCGGCTGGCGGCTGCCGGACCAGATCGTCATCCCGATCGCCTCGGGCTCCCAGCTCACCAAGATCGACAAGGGGCTGAAGGAGCTGATCGCGATCGGTCTGGTCGAGGACAAGCCCTACAAGATCTTCGGCGCCCAGGCCGAGGGCTGCTCCCCGGTCTCCGCCGCCTTCAAGGCCGGCCATGACGTCGTCCGGCCGCAGAAGCCGCAGACCATCGCCAAGTCGCTGGCCATCGGCAACCCCGCGGACGGCCCTTACGTCCTGGACATCGCCCGCCGTACGGGCGGCGCGGTGGAGGACGTGAACGACGAGCAGATCGTCGACGCGATCAAGCTGCTCGCCCGCACCGAGGGGATCTTCGCGGAGACCGCGGGCGGGGTGACCGTCGGCGTGACCAAGAAGCTGATCGAGGACGGTCTGCTCGACCCGTCCCTGACGACCGTCGTGCTCAACACCGGCGACGGCCTCAAGACCCTCGACGCGGTGGCCCCCACCACGGGTCCCTCCGCCATCATCCGCCCCACCCTTGACTCGTTCCGAGAGGCTGGTCTCGCATGAGCGTCAACGTCCGAATCCCGACCATCCTGCGCACCTACACCGCCGGTCAGGCCGAGGTCCCCGCCGAGGGCGCGACCCTCGCCGAGGTCCTGGCGGACCTGGAGAAGAACCACCAGGGCATCGCGGCCCGCGTGCTGGACGACACCGGCAAGCTCCGCCGCTTCGTCAACGTCTACGTCAATGACGACGACGTCCGCTTCGCCGATGGCCTGGCCACGGCTACCCCGGACGGTGCCGGGATCTCGATCATCCCGGCGGTCGCGGGCGGCTGCTGACCCCGCGTCCACCCTCCTCACCTTTGGCATCGCCCCGTCCGGGGACAACCGGACGGGGCGATTCCGTGTGTGGAATCGCGATACAGTTGCCCTGATTCCCCGATGGCCCCCGGGCCGGAACCACATATGAGAACTCGTCAAGTTGTGCGTAAAGTGTGAGCGCGAATTGTCGGGTTGGTTCCCTATGTCCCGCCCGGCTTGCCCGAACTTCACATAAATTCTCACTTTTAACCGTTCGGCCGTGCCCAGAATTCTCGTCCGATTGACCTGTTGCAGAGGGCGTTGGGACGGATACATTCAGCGGCGGTCGACGCGTTCCGGCGCACACCCCCCACATCCGGGGGGTGAGGTCTGACCCGGGTCCGCGGAGTGCGGTCCTGCGCAAGGGCCAGCAATAGGGGAGTTAGGAATGGCTCAGGGCACCGTCAAGTGGTTCAACGCGGAGAAGGGGTACGGCTTCATCGCGGTCGACGGTGGTGCGGACGTGTTCGTCCACTACAGCGCGATCCAGATGGACGGGTACCGCACCCTCGAGGAAGGCCAGCGGGTCGAGTTCGAGATCTCGCAGGGTCAGAAGGGCCCGCAGGCCGACATGGTCCGCGTGGCCGTAGGCTGACGCGCCGACGCGACGCAGCTGAACAGTACAGTCCGAAGGGTCCGTGTCCCGGCCAGGGTACGGACCCTTCGGCGTGTCCGCGCTGATCGTTACGGGGTTGATGCAGGGGGCGGATGGCCTCCGGCCGCTTGCGCCCGCCCGTCACCCGGCCGCCACCCCCCAAGGATGGCCTCCGGCCGCTTGCACTCTATAGGTCCGAGTGCTAATCATTGGCGTTAGCACTCTGACGTTGAGAGTGACAGAAGGACCGGGTCGGTGAGGCCCGCCAGGCCATGCGGGGCAAGGAACCGCACGGTAGGCAGGCCGTCCGTCGCGGGCGCCAGCGCGGTCCGGAGCAATCCACCCCGTCTTGGGAGGACCACTTCACATGGCCAAGATCATCGCGTTCGACGAGGAGGCGCGGCGCGGCCTCGAGCGCGGGATGAACCAGCTCGCCGACGCCGTCAAGGTCACCCTCGGCCCCAAGGGCCGTAACGTCGTCCTCGAGAAGAAGTGGGGCGCCCCCACGATCACCAACGATGGTGTTTCCATCGCCAAGGAGATCGAGCTCGAGGACGCGTACGAGAAGATCGGCGCCGAGCTGGTCAAGGAGGTCGCGAAGAAGACGGACGACGTCGCCGGTGACGGCACGACGACCGCGACCGTCCTCGCCCAGGCGCTGGTCAAGGAGGGCCTCCGCAACGTCGCCGCGGGTGCCAACCCGATGGCGCTCAAGCGCGGTATCGAGAAGGCCGTCGAGGCCGTCTCCGCCCAGCTTCTCGAGCAGGCCAAGGACGTGGAGACCAAGGAGCAGATCGCCTCCACCGCCTCCATCTCCGCTGCCGACACCCAGATCGGTGAGCTCATCGCCGAGGCGATGGACAAGGTCGGCAAGGAAGGTGTCATCACCGTCGAGGAGTCGCAGACCTTCGGGCTCGAACTCGAGCTCACCGAGGGCATGCGCTTCGACAAGGGCTACATCTCCCCGTACTTCGCGACGGACATGGAGCGTATGGAGTCGTCGCTCGACGACCCGTACATCCTGATCGTCAACTCCAAGATCAGCAGCGTGAAGGACCTCCTCCCGCTGCTCGAGAAGGTCATGCAGTCGGGCAAGCCGCTGCTGATCATCGCCGAGGACGTCGAGGGCGAGGCCCTGGCCACCCTGGTCGTCAACAAGATCCGTGGCACCTTCAAGTCCGTCGCCGTCAAGGCCCCGGGCTTCGGTGACCGCCGTAAGGCCATGCTCGGTGACATCGCCATCCTTACCGGTGGCACCGTCATCTCCGAGGAGGTCGGCCTCAAGCTGGAGAACGCCGGGCTGGACCTGCTCGGCCGCGCCCGTAAGGTCACCGTCACCAAGGACGAGACCACCATCGTGGACGGCGCCGGCGACACCGACCAGGTGCAGGGCCGCGTCAACCAGATCCGAGCCGAGATCGAGTCCTCGGACTCGGACTACGACCGCGAGAAGCTGCAGGAGCGCCTGGCGAAGCTGGCCGGCGGCGTGGCCGTCATCAAGGCCGGTGCCGCCACCGAGGTCGAGCTCAAGGAGCGCAAGCACCGCATCGAGGACGCGGTGCGCAACGCCAAGGCGGCCGTCGAGGAGGGCATCGTCGCCGGTGGTGGCGTGGCCCTGCTGCAGACCGTCTCGGTCTTCGAGAAGCTGGAGCTCGAGGGCGACGAGGCCACCGGTGCCCAGGCCGTGCGCCTGGCCCTGGAGGCCCCGCTGAAGCAGATCGCGGTCAACGCCGGTCTCGAGGGCGGCGTCGTGGTCGAGAAGGTGCGCAACCTGACCCCGGGCCACGGCCTCAACGCCGCGACCGGTGAGTACGTCGACCTGATCGCCGAGGGCATCATCGACCCGGCCAAGGTCACGCGCTCCGCGCTGCAGAACGCCGCGTCGATCGCCGCGCTGTTCCTCACCACCGAGGCCGTCATCGCCGACAAGCCGGAGAAGGCCGCCCCGGCGGGCGCTCCGGGCGGCATGCCGGGCGGTGACATGGACTTCTGATCGACTCGGCGCGTTCGTTCGCCGGTCGGTCGTACCGTCCAAGACGTCGGGGCGGCACCCTCTCCCAGGGGTGCCGCCCCGACGGCGTTTTTTGGGGGGCGGGTGGATCCGCGGCCCGGCGTATCCGCGGCCCGGCGTATCCGGGGCTTACTCCTCAGCCGCATCGAGGGCGGCGCGCAGATGGCCGTGCGCCTCGGCGAGCAGCTTCTCGGCGGTCGAGGCGTCCACCTCGCCCAGGATGGTGAGGATCGCGTTCTTCACCTCGCCGTCCGTGGCCGCCAGCGCGCTTTCGATCCGCTGGTCGGAGGCGCCGGTCGCCAGGAAGACGATCCTCCGGGAGCGGGCGCGCAGCTTGTCGTTGGAGGCGCGCACATCGACCATCAGATTTCCGAAGGTCTTGCCCAACCGGATCATGGTGATGGTCGAGATCATGTTGAGCACCAGCTTCTGGGCCGTGCCCGCCTTGAGCCGCGTCGAGCCGGTGAGCAGCTCCGGCCCCACGACGATCTCGATGCCGTGGTCGGCCGCGGCGGCGAGCGCCGAGTCGGCGTTGCAGGACAGTCCGACGGTGAGCGCGCCGAGCCGTCGGCCGTGTTCGACCGCGCCCACGGCGTACGGGGTGCGGCCGGAGGCCGAGACGCCGACCACCGTGTCGTCGGGGCCGATCCCGAGCAGGTCGAGGTCGCGGGCGGCCAGCTCCGCGCTGTCCTCCGCGCCCTCGACCGAGGTCACCACGGCGTCCGGGCCGCCCGCGATCACCCCGACGACCTGCTCGGGCCGGGTGTTGAAGGTGGGCGGGCATTCGCTCGCGTCGAGCACCCCGAGCCGTCCGGCGGTGCCCGCGCCCGTATAGAGGAGACGGCCGCCACGGGACATCCGCGCGGCGATGGCGTCGATGGCGGCGGCGATACGGGGAAGCTGGCGGGCGACGGCGGCGGGGACGCCGGCGTCCTCCGCGTTCATGATCCGGGCGATCTCGAGGGTTTCGAGGCGGTCGATCTCGGCGAGTTCGGGGCGGAACGCCTCGGTGGTGAGGGTGTCGAGCTGGGCGCGGAGCCGTGTGGAGTCCTGGTCGGCTGCGGAGTCGGCGGAAGTCATGGTGAAGCGGCTCTTTCCGGTACGTCGGGGCGGGGGTGGGGGGTGAAGAGGCGGAGAGGGGTGGGGTCGGGCCGGGGGTGGCCCGAGGGCGGAACCTCGGGCGGGACCGGCCCGGCTCAGCGATGCCCGGGGCGCGGGTCGTGGCGGTGCGCGAGGGCCTCGTACGACGCGGAGAGGGCGGGCGCCGCCGATTCGTACGTCCGCTGGGCGACCCCTATGAACAGGCAGTCCACCACCAGGAGCTGGCTGGTGCGGCTGGACATGGCCGCCGGGCGCAGCTCGCTCTCACGGGCGGTGGAGGTGGTGAGCACCAGGTCCGCGTACTGCGCGACCTCGCCGTCCGGCCGTCCGGTGATCGCGACAGTGGTCGCGCCGCGCTCGAAGGCCACCCGCAGCGGCTCGATGACGTCCGTCGTACGCCCGGAATGGGTGATCGCGATGGCGACGTCGCCGGAGTGCAGCTGGACCGCGTTGGTGACCGCGAGGTGCGGATCGGCGTGGGCGTGGGCTATCAGCCCGATGCGCAGCAGCTTCTGGACCAGGTCCTGCCCGACGAGGCTGGACGCCCCCACCCCGTACACATCGATCCGGCGCGCCGTGGCCAGCGCCGAGACGGCGGCCTCGACCTGGCTGGTGTCCAGGACGGCGGCGGTGTCGGCCAGACACTGCTGCTCCTCCCGCGCCAGCTTGGTGACCACGTCGGCGATCGGATCGTCGACCGCGATGTCCGCGGTGACGGCCGGGGCCCGCCCGGCGGCCTGGTGTGCGGCGAGCGCGGCGAGCGCGATGCGCAGATCGCGATATCCGGGGTAGCCGAGCAGTCGGGAGGTGCGGACGACGGTGGCCTCGCTGGTGCCGGTTCGCTCGGCGAGCCCGGTGACGGTGAGCGCCGCGCATCCGGCCGGATCCCCGGCCACGGCCTCGGCCACGCGCTGCATGGAGCGGGTCATGGAGGGGCCTAACGTGCGGACCTTCGCGGCGAGGGCGGCCGGAGGGGGCGGGGTGGGGTCGGATTGCGGTGGTGGCATGAAAGTTTCCTTCAGGTCGCTGCTCATCCGCGAAAACTATTTCCGGCCACGGGGCCCGTCAACCCTCCGGGCGGCGGTGCGGCGGTGCGAGAGGACCGAGGATGAAGCAAACAGGCGCCAGGAGGAAGCAAAGGTGACAATGGAACCCATGAAGCTCGAACACGCACTGCACGCGGCCCGCGCCCTCGTCCTGGCCGACCTCGCGGCGGGCGAGGTCGCCCGGGCCGATATCGTCTCGCTGGTCGAAGACGCGATCGCGCACCGGCGGTGGTGGGTCGAGCAGTGGCCGGAAGGCATCGAGTACGTGGCCGGTCTGGTCGCCCAGGACGTCCAGGACGCCCTGCTGGAACGGTACGGCCGATGGCCGCTGTGCCCCGTCTGCACCCAGGGCGGCGACCTCCACGCCCTCGACGTGGAGCCCGAGTTGGGCCCCAACCCGCACTGGGTCTGCGGCAAGACGGCGGTCGCGGTGGCGCCCGTGGGATCGCTGGGCACCACCCTCTGATGGCCGTACTGATCGACCCGCCCTCGTGGCCGGGCCACGGCCGCCTGTGGTCCCACCTGGTCAGCGATGTCTCCTACACCGAACTCCACGCCTTCGCCGCCCGCATCGGCGCCCCGCCCCGAGGCTTCGACCGCGACCACTACGACCTGCCGAGCGAGTTGTACGCGAAGGCGGTACGGGCGGGCGCGGAGGAGGTGGGCAGCAAGGAACTTCTCCGCCGCCTGAAGGCCGCGGGCCTCCGCCGCCCCAAACGGGCCGCGAACGCGGACTGACCGGTGCGGGCGGGCCTGCGGCCCGCCCTGCCGACCGGCCGGGCGGAGTGGCCGCCACGCCCCCGCCGTGCGTAGGTCCGCGCGCTGCCGCGATGCCGCTCGTGCCCCCGAGCGGCTGAGGGCGGCCGTGCCGCGGGCGGCATGGCGGGCATCAAGCTCGGCTCCGGCGCCAAGGTGAGCGCCCCGCGGGGGCGGTGTGGCCACCGTGCCTGAGGAAACCGGGGAAGACAGGGAGGTGAGCGCCCCGCGCGGGCGGTGTGGCCGCGCCCGCGCGGCGAGGCGGGGGTCTCTCAGCGCGTCGTGCGCGACGGGTCGGGGGCCGCTTCCGCTTCCGCCGGGGAGTACGTCGCCGACGTGGCGATGACGCGCGAGGCACCATCCGCCCGGTGCAAACGCATCGCGGCGACCGTCGTCACCACGCCCGTACCGGCGAGCGCCGCACCCGTCCAGGCGACCGCCGGGTAGCCCCAGCCCAGGTCGATGACGAGGCCGCCGAGCCACGGGCCCACCGTGTTGCCGATGTTGAAGGCCGAGGTGTTCGTCGCGCCCGCGAGCGTGGGCGCGGCGTTCGCGAGGTTGAACATCCGGGCGTTGAGCGCGGGCGCGGTGAAGAAGGCGGTGAAGCCGAGCAGCAGCGCCAACGTCACGGCCGCGACCGCGCTGTGCGCGGTCAGCGCCAACGCGCTCAGCACGACCGTCGAGGCGGTGATGCCCCCGAGCATCGTGCCGAACAGATGCGCGTCCGCGATCCGCCCGCCGAGCACCGTACCCAGCAGCGCGCCGACCCCGAACAGCGCGAGCACGGTCGGCACCCAGCCCTCGTCCAGCCCCGCCACATCCGTGAGCAGCGGCCCGAGGTAGGAGAACAGGCAGAAGACCGCGCCACCGCTGAGCGCGGTGGCGGCCAGCGCCAGCCACACCTGCCGGTCGCGGTAGATGCGCAACTCGGCCCGCAGCCGGGGCCGGTCGTCCCCGGTCGGCACCTCCGTACGCGGTACGAGCGCGACGACTCCGACCAGCCCGAGCGCCGACAGCCCGGCCACCGCCCAGAAGGCGGCGCGCCACCCCGCGTGCTGCCCGAGCAACGCCCCGGCGGGGACCCCCGCGATGTTCGCGATGCTCAGCCCGCCGACCATCACCGCCATCGCCTTCGCCCGCGCGTTCACCGGCACCAGCGATACGGCCACCGCGGCGCCCACCGCCCAGAACCCGGCACACGCGAGCGCGCTGACGACCCGCGAGGCGAACAGCACCCCGTACGACGGCGCCAGCGCCCCCGCGATCTGCCCCAGCCCGAACGCCGCCAGCAGCGCCATCAGCGTCGTCCGCCGCGGCAACCGCAACGTGGCCGCCGCCAGCACCGGCGCCCCGACCACCATCCCGATCGCGAAGGCCGATATCAGCAACCCGGCCGTGGGGATGGACACCCCCATGTCCCGCGCGACGGGTTGCAGCAGCCCGGACAGCATGAACTCGGAGGTACCGAGAGCGAAGACGGACAGCCCGAGGACGTAGACCGCCAGGGGCATGCGGGAGCGAGCGGAATCCGCTGGGGAGGAGGAGGGCATGCCAGGCCCAACGCCACGGCATGACCTCGGCATTCCTGCGCGGAACATCGGGATGTGCGCTTCTCGAACATTCACTCGATGGCGTGGAATGTGATGCGGCCATGCCATGCCATGCCATGCCATGACGGCGGTGGTGATCCTGGGTTCGTTGCGCGCGCCTGTCAGCCGTGGTTGGCTCGCCCGATGGAGCTTCTGTTGACCGCGAGTGGCCTGCGCAACGAGACACTGCGGGATGCGCTGCGGCACATGCTGGGAAAGCCGTTCGGGTCGGCGAACGTCGTGTACGTTCCTACGGCGTCCGTTGCCGAGCCCGGGGACCACGGGTGGTTCGTCGCGGACCTGAACCGGCTGCACGGCCTTGGCTGGCGGGAGTTCGACGTCCTGGAGCTGAACGGCCTGCCCCGGCAGATGGTGCTCGACCGGCTGCTCCACGCTGACGTCATCTATGTCGAGGGCGGCAGTCACTACCACCTTGCGCGCAGCATCACCGGCAACGGCCTGGCCGACGGCTTCCTGGAGGCGCTGGAGAGCCGGGTCTATGTGGGGGTCAGCGCCGGATCAATGATCTTCAGCCGTAATCTCACCGGACACTCCGCCGACGTCATCGGGGACACCACGGACCTCCACGTGCTCGGCGCGACGACCGTGGAGCCGCCGTTCGGTCTCTTCGACTGGTATCTCAAGCCCCACCTGTACTCGCCGGATTTCCCCGAGCGGGACGACGCCTGGGCTGATCGCATCGTTGCGCGGGCGGACTTCCCGATCTACTTCATCGATGACGAGACGGCCGTTCGCGTCAGGGACGGCAAGGTGGATGTCATTTCTGAAGGCCGGTGGCGGTTCCATCCGTGAGAAGACCTGCTGGAGGGCGTCGACGGTCGTGGCGCGGTTCTTGCGCAGCGGGCCGAGCGGGACCATGCGCAGCTCGGGGTCGAGCCGCGAACGGCACATGTTACGCACTGAGCAGCTCCAGCTCCGTGGCCATGTTGCGGCGCGCGGCCTCCTCCCACCGGTCGTGCCCCTCCGGCGTACGGAAGAGGCGGGACAGGCCCAGCAGGTGGCGGAGGACGTTCGCGCGGCCCTCGCGGAAGGCGTCGTCGGGGACGAAGCCGTACTCCTCGCGGACCGCCGCCGCGTAGGCGCCGTAGGCCGCCGGGGAGCCCGCCAGTACGGCGAGGTCGGCGTCGCAGAGGACTTCGCCGTTGGTGTCGCCCTCGGCGGGGTCGTGGTCGCGGGTGACGAGGACGAGGCGGACGGTTTCGGCCGTGCGGGGCGCCGGGACGGCCGCCTCGGTGAGGGCGCGTTCGGCGAGGCGGGCGCTGCGTTCCTCGTTGGTGGAGCGGTCGGGGAGGTAGACGGCGTCGTGGAACCAGGCGGCGAGCCGGATGGCGGCGGGGTCGGGGGCCTGGACGTGCGGGAGCAGCTCGTCCACCCGGTCCAGGACCGCGAGCAGATGATCGGTGGTGTGGTAACGGCGCTGGGGTTCGGCCCAGCGGGTCAGGAGGTCCTCGCCGTAGGGGCGGGTGACGGAGCCGTGGCTTCGCGGGCGCTGGTGAGGAGGTCCGTCCAGCGGGTGAGCAGGGCGTCATGGGCCGGATGGCGGGCGGGCGCGGGTGCGGGCATGGGCCAATTGTGGGGTAGCGGTTTGCCCTCTTGCGCGGTGTGGCAAGCTGTGGACCATGTCTAGACCAATTCTCGAGGTGATCGCCCTGAACCTGGCGGACGCGATCGCCGCACAGGCCGGAGGGGCGGACCGCCTCGAACTGGTCACCGACATGGCCGCCGACGGGCTCACCCCCTCCCGTGAGACCTTCGCCGCCGTCCGATCGGCCGTGGACCTGCCGGTACGGGTGATGCTCCGCGCCGCCGACGGCTTCGCGGCAGGGGACCCCGCCGCGTTCGACGCGCTGTGCGAAGCCGCCGCGGCGCTGCACTCGGAGGGGGCGGACGAGTTCGTCCTGGGCTTCCTGACCGACGACGGCGGGGTCGACCTGGCCGCCGTGACCGCGCTGACCGAAGTCGTGCGGGCGGGCGGCGGCGTGGACGAGAGCCGCTGGACCTTCCACCGGGCCATCGACCGCGCCGCGGATCGCGACGGGCTGCGCAAGCGGCTCGCCGACATCCCCGGTCTCGACACGTATCTCACCGCCGGGTGCGCGCGCGGCGTCGACGACGGTCTGCCGACCTTGGCCGAGGAGGCGGCGCGAACCGGTACGCCGGGCTACGAGCCGCGCATCATGGCCGGTGGCGGGCTGCGCCTCGACCATCTGTCCGCCCTGCGCGCCGCCGGGATCGACGCCTTCCACATCGGCGGCGCGGCCCGCCCGGCGGGATGGGCCGGCCCTGTGGACGCGGCCGCGGTCGGCCGGTGGCGTACGGCCCTGGACGCGCCCGTTCCGGTCGCCTGAGGCCGGGCCGCGCGGCGCGGGGGTCGGGGCCGCGCGGCGGCTGTGCCGACAAGCTTCTGCTGAGTGCTGGGCCTGCACACCAGGTCCGAAAACCGGTCGGAAACCGGGGTTCGATACCGGGCGGGTTCTGCCCGGTATCGACCGTACGGTCATCCGCACGGCACACAACACCTCACGGGAGCTTGCCATGCACTTCGCCTCGATCCGCATCATCACCGAGGACGTCGCCCGGATCGTCGACTTCTACGAGCGGGCCACGGGCCTGACGGCGAAGCGGTACACGGACGACTTCGCCGAGTTCATGACGTCCAGCGGAACCCTCGCCCTTGCGAGCACCCGCACGGTGCGGGGGCTCGGTGAGCAGGCGCCCCGGCCCGCGTCGAACCAGAGCGTGATCGTGGAGTTCCGCGTCGCCGATGTCGACGGCGAGTACGAGCGGCTCAAGGAGTTCGACGTCGAGATCGTGAACGAGCCCACCACACAGCCCTGGGGCAACCGTTCGCTGCTGTTCAAGGACCCCGACGGCAATCTCGTCAACTTCTTCACGCCCGTCACCCCGGACGCCCTCAAGCGAGCCGAGCAGCAGGCCGCCGAGGCCAAGGCGTAACGGTCGGCTCAGCTCAGCCGCTCCGGCAGCGCCGCCCCGTGGACGACCGTCAGCCCCGAGACCGCACGGGTAAGGGAGACATACAGGCGGCGCAGCCCGGTGCGTTCGTCCGGCTCGCCGTCGACCACCGCGGCCGGTTCGTCCAGCACCACGTAGTCGTACTCCAGGCCCTTGGCCAGCGTCGCCGGGACGAGGGTGAGCCGGGCCTCGGCGCTGGTCTCCTCGCCGGGGGAGAGGTGGGTCAGGCCCGCCGCGTCGAGGGCCTCGGCCAGGGCCGGGACGCGGGCGTCGGCCGCGATGAGGCCGACGGAGCCCTCGTGGGTCAGAGCGTCGTGGCACGCGGTGATCACGGCCGCGTCCAGCTCCGCCGGGTCCACGGGCCGTACGGAGAAGTCGCCGGCCGCCTCGCGGATCGAGGTGGCCTCCGACAGGCCGGGGGCGATGGCGGGCAGCAGCCGCGAGGCGTACGCGATCACCTCGCGCGGCACCCGGAAACCCTGGGTCAGCTCCTCGATCGCCGCCCCGTCCTTGCCCAGATGGGTCAGGGCCTCCTCCCAACTGGCCGTCGCCCATGGGGTGGTGCCCTGGGCGATGTCGCCGAGCACGGTCGCCGAGCCGGTGCTGCAGCGGCGGCCGACCGCGCGGTACTGCATGGGCGACAGGTCCTGCGCCTCGTCCAGGACCACATGCCCGAGGGACGGGGTGCGCTCGATGAGATCGGCGGCCTCGTCGATCAGCACCAGGTCCGCCGGGGACCACTTCGCGGACTTCACACCGCGCCCCGGCTTCGCCCACAGGACGGTCTTCTGCTCGTCGGCGTCGAGGACGCCCTCCGCGTGCTCGGCCAGGAAGTCGGCGTCGGAGAGCAGCCGCAGCACCAGCTTGGCCGGGTCGACCGGCGGCCAGACCGCCTTGACCGCCGCCTTGACGGCCGCGTTGCGCGCGACCGCGTCCTGCACTCGGTCGTCGGGCGCCTCGCCCGCCTGCTCCATCCGGACGAGCACGGCGTGCGCGATGCGTTGTGGAAGCGCCTCGCGGGCCGCGCCGTAGCGGATGTCGCGGGTGAGCAACTCCTCGACCATCTCCTCCAGTTCATACGCGGGCACCCGCCAGCGGCGTGAACCGCGCACCACCACACAGGGTTCGGTGGGGGCGGTGACATACGAGCGCAGGGCGCGGCGCAGCACCTCGGCCAGCCGCGCGTCGCCCTTGATACGGGCCGCGTCGGCGGAGTCGGTGCCCCGCGCCTCCGCGCCCAGGGACGGGCGGGTCACCAGGTCCTCGACGGTCGCCTGGGCCACCTGCAACTCGCCGAGGGCGGGCAGGACCTGCTCGATGTAGTGGAGGAAGGAGCGGTTCGGGCCGATGACGAGGGTGCCGGAGCGGGCCAGCCGCTCGCGGTGCGCGTACAGCAGATACGCCACCCGGTGCAGCCCCACGGCCGTCTTACCGGTGCCCGGCGCCCCCTGGACGCAGATGGTGCCGCCGATCCCCTGGCGGACGATCTCGTCCTGCTCCGGCTGGATGGTCGCGACGATGTCCCGCATCGGGCCGACGCGCGGGCGCTCGATCTCGGACTGGAGCAGCTTGCTGGTCTGCTGCGCCTCGGTGGGGTCGGAGAGCCTTTCGTCCTCGTACGCCGTCAGCTCGCCGCCCGTGTAGCCGAAGCGGCGGCGCAGCGCGATGTCCATCGGCGCGGTCTTGGACGCCTGGTAGAAGGGCTGGGAGACGGGGGCCCGCCAGTCGATGACCATCGGGTCGCCGTCCGCGTCGTGCACATGCCGGCGGCCGATGTAGAAGCGCTCGCCCTCCGCGCCCTCCGCCGTCTCCGCACCCGGTGCGTGCAGATAGTCGAGCCGGCCGAAGAAGAGCGGGGTGCCGGAGAGGTCGGCGAGGGCCTTGATGCGCTCGCTGACCTGGTGGTGCAACGCCGCGGCGTTGACCCAGTTCGCGGCGACGTCCCGGAGGTCGAGGGCCTCGACGTCGGCGCGCATGGCGCGCAGCGCGGCGCGGGAGTCGGTCAGATGGGCGCGCTCCCGCGTGAGGGGGTCTGCCGCGTGGGGGGCCGGGAGAGGGGCTGGGAGGGGGTCCGAGCGAGGGTCTGAGAGGGGATCTGCGTGGTCAGGGGCGTGCGAGGGCACGGCGTAGCCTCCGGCGAGCGAGTACACAACGAGTGCACAAAGCGAGTACACAAAGCGGGTGCGCGGTACGGATGCGCGGTCAGAGATGCCGACCGGTTTCCGTCCGGGCGGCGGCTCTCCCGTTCGGAACGCGGGAGGCGGCAAGACCGGCGATTGTAGCCAGGGCATGTCCGGGAGGCGAATGAATTATGACCGCCCCGGGGGAAGGGGCCGGGCGGGCTCCCATGTCATGGCCATGGAAGCGTGCCCAACGGCCGTGGGTGACTCGTGGTGGGCCGAACGTCAGACGTCCTCGTCCGCGAGCAGTTCGCTCGCGTCCACGATCCGGTACGCGTACCCCTGCTCGGCCAGGAACCGCTGCCGGTGCGCCGCGAAGTCCTGGTCGAGCGTGTCGCGCGCGACCACCGAGTAGAAGACCGCCGGGTGCCCGTCGGCCTTCGGGCGCAGCACCCGGCCGAGCCGCTGGGCCTCCTCCTGACGGGAGCCGAAGGTGCCGGAGACCTGGATGGCGACCGTGGCCTCGGGGAGGTCGATGGAGAAGTTGGCGACCTTCGAGACGACGAGCACCGACAGCTCGCCCTCCCGGAAGGCGTCGAAGAGCTTCTCCCGCTGGGCGTTGGTGGTCTCGCCCTTGATAACGGGCGCGTCCAGGTGCTCGCCCAACTCGTCGAGCTGGTCGATGTACTGGCCGATGACCAGCGTCTGCTGCCCCTTGTGCCGGGCGACCAGCGCCTCGGTGACCTTCCGCTTGGAGTCGGTCGTGGCGCAGTAGCGGTACTTCTCGTCGGTCTCGGCGGTCGCGTACGTCAGCCGCTCGGCCTCGGTCAGGTTGACCCGGACCTCGACACAGTCGGCGGGCGCGATATAGCCCTGCGCCTCGATCTCCTTCCAGGGCGCGTCGAAGCGCTTGGGTCCGATGAGCGAGAAGACATCGGACTCCCGGCCGTCCTCCCGGACGAGCGTCGCCGTGAGCCCGAGCCGCCGCCGGGCCTGCAGATCGGCGGTGAACTTGAAGACGGGCGCCGGCAGCAGATGCACCTCGTCGTAGACGATCAGGCCCCAGTCGCGGGAGTCGAACAGCTCCAGATGCGGGTAGACGCCCTTCCGCTTGGTGGTGAGCACCTGGTACGTGGCGATGGTGATCGGGCGGATCTCCTTCCGCGTACCGCTGTACTCACCGATCTCCTCCTCGGTGAGCGAGGTGCGGCGAACCAGCTCGTGCTTCCACTGCCGGGCGGAGACGGTGTTGGTGACCAGGATCAGGGTGGTCGACTTGGCGACGGCCATCGCACCGGCCCCCACCAGCGTCTTTCCGGCACCGCAGGGGAGCACGACGACACCGGAACCGCCGTGCCAGAAGCCCTCCACGGCCTGCGTCTGATACGGCCGCAGCGCCCAGCCGTCCTCGTGCAGCTCGATGGAGTGGGCCTCGCCGTCCACATACCCGGCCAGGTCCTCGGCGGGCCAGCCCAGCTTCAGCAGCGTCTGCTTGATCTGTCCGCGCTCGGAGGGGTGGACGACGACGGTCTCCGGGTCGATCCGGGCGCCGACCAGCGGCTGGATCTTCTTCGACCGCAGGATCTCCTCGAGGATCGGGCGGTCGCTGGTCTCCAGGACCAGACCGTGGGTGGGGTGCTTGAGCAGCCGCAGCCGCCCGTAGCGGGCCATGGTCTCCGCGACGTCGACGAGGAGGGCGTGCGGGACGGGGTAGCGGGAGTACGCGACGAGGGCGTCGACCACCTGCTCGGCGTCGTGCCCGGCGGCGCGGGCGTTCCACAGCCCCAGCGGGGTCACCCGGTAGGTGTGGATGTGCTCGGGCGCCCGCTCCAGCTCGGCGAAGGGCGCGATGGCGCGGCGGCAGGCGCCTGCCTGCTCGTGGTCCACCTCGAGCAGGAGCGTCTTGTCGCTTTGGACGATGAGGGGTCCATTCACGCGCCTGGGTCCTTTCGTGCTGCCGGCCAAAGAACCAGTGTCCCCCATCGAGAAGGCGTGGCGAAGAGCCGCAGGGATACAACGGGCGGCTACGGGCAAGCGGCGAAGACGGAACGGACCGACGGAACCGCGACGACAGCGCCGCGACAACAGAGCCATGGGCGGGAGGGAGTCCCTGTGATCAGCATCGCTGGATGGAAGATCCGGCGGACGGCGGACAAGAGGACGACGGTAAAGCGGACGGCGGAGAAACGGTCGGCGGAGAAGAAGCCGGGGGAGAAGAAGCCGCGGGAGGGTTCCCGGACGACGGGCGGCCAGAAGGCGGCGAGCGGCGAGAAGAGGGCGAGCGGTCAGAAGAGGGGGCCGCGGGCGGGCGGGGCTCTGACGAAGGGGTCCCGGACGACAAAGCCTCAGTCCACGAAGTCGCAGACCGCGAAGCCTCAGTCCGCGAAGCCTCAGTCCGCGAAGCCGTCGCAGACCGCGAAGGCCCAGGCTGCGAAGCCTGAGTCCGCGAAGGCCCCGTCAACGAAAGCCCGGACCGGGAAAGCCCGGATCGCCGAGCCTGTCAAGCCTGCCAAGCCCGTGGAGCCCGAGGGCACCCAGGAGACGGCGCTGCTGCAGCGCAGGTCGTTCGGCGCGCGCGCCGCACGGTTGCTGGTGCTGGTCCTGGCGTTCGTCTGCATGGTCGGCTTCGCGGCGGCGCTCGCCAAGGCCACGCTCGTGCCCCAGCCCGGCTCCGTCGACCTCGTCCACACCAATCTGCATCCGGGACGCTCGCTGCACGCCTACGTCGACCAGCCCGCCTTCCAGGACACGGTGAAGCAGATCGGCGGCAATGTGCTGCTCGGTGCCCCCTTCGGGGTGCTGCTGCCGATGCTGCTGCCCAAGGCGCGGGGCGCGGTGCGGGTGGTGGTGGTGACGGCCTTGGTGATGGTGGCCGTCGAGACCGTTCAGGGGCTCATCGTCGAGGGCCGGGCCTTCGACATCGACGACGTCATCCTCAACACCTCGGGCGCGCTGCTCGGCTACGTCGTGATCGGCCGCTGGCTCGGCCACGCCCTGCACCCCCGCCGCCGCCACTGGTGGCACCGGTGGACCCGGCGGGGGACCGAGGTACCGCCCGCGGCGTGAGCTGTCCCTACGTGCCGTGGCCCCCAGCCCGCGGATCCAGCCCGCGGACGCCCTGCGGGCGTGTCCTCAAGCGCCGGACGGGCTGATTTCAGCCTACGTCGCGTCCTCGGCCAGTTCGGCGGCGCCCGTGATGCGGTGCAGGGGGTACGTACGGACTTCGTCCGCCGTGTGGTCGTAGGCCGTGACGAAGCCGCCCTCGACCCGGACCGGGGCGATCACGCGCTGGGTGGCCGCGCCGTTCGCATTGACATAGCCGATCCAGACGTTGGAGCCGGTCAGGGCCGCGGCCTGCATGGTGGCCAGGGTGTCGGCGGAGGTGGTGCGGGGCAGCCGGTCCCCGCCGGCGGCGGCCCCGGAACGAGCCCCGGAACCAGGCCGAGAACCAGCCCCGCCACCGGACCGGGAACCAGCCCCGGAGCCAGCCCCGGCATCCGGCCCCGACCCGGCTCCGGACGCGGCGGCCGGTTTGTGGGGCGCGGTCGCGGCGAGGTCCCCGGCCCGGATGGCGCGTACGGCCGCGCCCAGCAGGGTGGCGTCGGCCACCGGCGGGCCCTCCGGGACCGGAACGGGCGGTGTACGGGGCGGGGTGCGCTGGGCTTCGGGGCGGCTGACCAGCACATCGCCCTCGGCGGACTCGGCAGCCGGGGCGTACCCCATCGCCCGCAGCCCCTCCAGCAGCGTGTCCGGCGGCGCCTGGGCGGCCAGGACGGTGGGGGCGAGGCGGCGCAGCCGCAGCCCCGCCGAGCGGCGGTCGGCGAGGATCTCGGCGAGCAGCGCGTCGTCGTCGCAGCGCAGATACGCGGAGGCGGTGCCGATGCGCAGTCGGCCGTGCTTACGGGCCACATCGTTGACGAGATAGGTGAGCGGCTGGGGCACGGGGGTGCGGGAGTGCGCGGCGAGGAAGGTGTGGACATCGTCGGCGGTCCGCCCGGCGTCCAGCGCACGGCGTACGGACTCGGGCGTGAAGCGGTACACGGTCGCGCCGCCCTTGGACTCGACGTCGGCGAGGATGCCCAGCGTCTCGGCGAGCGGCCGTTCCAGGGGGCCGGGCGCGACGGCGGTCAGGTCGGCCTGGAGCAGGACGTGGTCGAGGGGCTCGGGGAGCAGCGGCGCGAGCAGCCGCGCGGCGTGCGCGGACGCGATGTCGCTCCTGGCGGCCGGCGGCTCGTCCGGGTGGCGTTCCAGCAGGGCGCGGCCGTGGGAGGAGAGCGCGCCCCGGCCGGTGATCCCGAGCATTTCGGCCTCGGCCACGGCCCAGCGAGCCAGCCGCGAGCGCAGGTCCTCCCTGGTGGGGGAAGCGGCGCTGGGGATGGACCCGATGGGCGAGACGGCGCTGGCGGCCGACCCGCTGGGCGAGGAGGCGCCAGGGGCGGCACCGGCCGAGGCGGGGGCCCCGCGGTGGCTGGTCGGCCGCTCCCACCGCAGCCGGGTCAGCACGACGTCGGGGGTGGCCGCGGCTCCGGGCGGGAGGGTGGCCAGGAGTTCGAGGACCCGGCGGCGGACCTCGGGGGCCGGGGAGCGGTCCAGGTCCGGGCCGAGCGCGGCGAGAGTGCGGCCCCGGTTGTCCCGGCCGCCGACCAGCCCCGCCGTACGGGTCGCGGGCAGCCACGCGGCGGCGAGCCGCGCCCAGCGCTCCTCGGCGGGGAGCCGCAGCCAGTCGTCGTAGGCGGGGGTGGGGGCGTAACGCTCGTCGGTCTCACCGTCGGAGGCCACCAGCCCGGCCGCGTAGGCCAGCTCGATCCAGAAGGCGGCCACCGGTTCGGCCACGTCGAGTGTCACGGTGGCCCGCTTGAGGTCCCGGACGCTCAGCCCGCCCGCGCGCAACACGGGAGGTCCGGCGGTCTCCCACTGCCCCAGCAGCTCCTCGACGGTGGCCAGGGCGGTGAAGGCCTGCCCCGCGGCGGTGTTGTCCACAGCCTGTGGATCGTGCTCGGCGGTCGGCGAGAGCGGCGGGGCCAGCGGCTCGGGGGCGCGGTGCGCCCGGCCGTGGCGCAGATGCAGGGCGACCTCGCGGGGCAGCACCACGTTGCGCGGCCCGGACGGCAGCAGCAGTCCGCGGTCCAGCAGCCAGCCGACGGGCGGGGTGGGCGAGGCGACGGACGCCTCCCCGTACGGCGGTCCCCAGGTCAGCTTGGACAGCACGCCCGCCGCGCCCGCCGGTGCCCCGTCCAGCAGGGCCGCCATCCGGGCGCGGTCCTGGAACAGCTCGGCCAGGGTCGCCACCGCCGTGACCGGGTCGTGCGTGGGCGGCAGCCCGGCGCCCGCCAGCAGCTCCTGCAGTCGGCCCGGAGACATCCCGGACGTGGCCTCCTGGACGGTCGGGCCGAGACCGGTCGGGGAGGGTGAGGTGGGCGAGGGCGCGAGCAGTTCGCGGGCGGTGCGGACGAGGCGGAGCCGGTCGTCACCGCCCCAGACCAGGGCCTGGTCGCGCAGGGTGGCCACGGCACGCGGCAGCTCGGCCGCGATCGCCGCACGTTCCTCGGCGCCCAGGGCGGCGTCGGTGCCGGATGGGGGGCTGGAGGGGGTGGCGGGGCCGAGGGGTGAGGCGGCGTCGGGACCCTGAACATCCCCAGCACCGTCGGCTTCCCTCGCCCTCCGGGCGTCCCTCTGACCCGCGGCCTCCTCCGCGCCCTCATCGCCCGTCAGCAGATCCCGCAGGGTTTCGTACGGGCACGGGTCGGGCGCGACCGCCAGCGCCTCGGCGGTCTGCAGCGCGAACCGGTCGAGCCGCTCCACGGCCCGTACCACCGAGGCGCGGGTGCCGGCCCGGGTGGCGAGCTGGGTGAGGTCGTTCGGGACCGGGGAGAGCAGATCGGGGCGGGCGCGCAGCAGGGCGGCGAGGGCGTCGTCGGGCCGGGTCCGCAGCTCCTCGGCGAGTGTGCGCGGCATCCCGCGACCACGGTTGCCGTGGTCGCCGTCCCATGGGCCGGTGTCCCGTGGGCCGCCGTCCCCGTGGCCGGTGTCCCCACGGCCGGTGTCTGCGGGCAACTCATGCCTCCCGGTTGCGCGAGCTGGTCTCTTCGGGCATTTCAGCCTTCCCGATTCCATGAACTGCTCATTCGATCCACAGTACCCGCGGGGTGCGGGACGCAGGGGGTGCGGCGGGACTCCGCTTCCGCGCGGTACCGTCGGAGCCGACTGATACGCCGACCGTGCGCATTCTCAGGGGTCTTGGTGGGGATCGAGAGCGAAAAGCTCGTCTACGACTATCTGAGCCGTGTCGGTGACCTGGCTCAGCAGCAGGGTTTGTCGTCCGGTGAACGCATGCGACTGGTCTCCGGGCTGCGGGCCGATATCGACCATCGCCGGACCACCGGAGGGGCGGACAGCCCGGCCGGGGTGAAGCGGATCCTGTCCAAGCTGGGTTCACCGGCCGACGTGGTGGCCGCCGCGGGCGGTCGGCCCCCCGACCCGGGCTCGGGAACGGGCGCTGAGCCGGGCCCGGCGGGTGGTGGCGCGGTCGGCGGTGCGGGAGGTGGCCCGGTCGGCGGCGCGGGCAATGGAGCGGGCGGCGGTGGGTCGCCGCGGGGAGCCGCCGGGGCGGCGCGGGCGGCCCGCGACAGACTGGCCGGGCTCGCCAAGAGCAGCGGTCTCACCGGTAAGGTCCCCACCCCGCGCGAGGAGGACGCCCCGGGGGCGCCCGGCGCCGGCCGGAACGGCGGCGGCCCGGGCGACGGCTCCCCCTCCCTGCTCAAGCCGAGGCCCTCCACCCCCGCCCCGTCCCCGTCCAACGCCGCCTCCCCGCCACATCTCGCGGGGGAGGACGAACTGAGCCCGCGCGAGTCCAACATGGACTGGTGGCATGTGGAGGCGGGGCCGTTCGCCCAGCCCGAACAGCGCGACGCGCAGTACGGCTCGGTCGAGGGGTTCACCGGCGGGATCGAGATCCCCGAACTGCTCGGCAAGGGCAAGACCGTCGAGCAGGAACGCCAAGAGCGGCGGGAGGCCGAGGAGAAGGCGGCGGAGGAAGAGGCCGCCGCCGAGGCCCAGGCCGCCGAGCAGGCGAAGGCCAAGGCCGCGGCCGGGGCCGGGGCCGGGGGCAAGCAGCGCGGTGCGCTGCGCCGGGTGCTGCTCGGGCCCGGTAAGGCGGCCGATCAGCCCGCGGGCGGGGGCGGGGTCGGCGTCGCCAAATGGCTGGCCGGGCTCGGCCCGATACTGCTGGTGGCGGTCGGACTCCTCGTGGCGGGCGCCGCCATGGGCAACATCATCCCGATCGCCTTCGGCTGGGTGATCGCCTACTACGGCACCTACCGCCACTCCCCGGCCGGGGCGAAGTGGGCCTCGATGGGCATACCCGGTCTGGTCGCGGCCGGAGCCGGGGTCTGGCTGTGGGGCCGGGCCGCCCGCAAATGGGGCCAGCCGATCCCCGAGGACGGGTGGAAGGACGCGCTGACCGACACCTGGCCGTTCATCGTCCGGGGCGCGGCCATCGCCTCGGTGCTCTTCCTCCTGTGGCGCGCGAGGCGCAAGGGCTGAGGTCCGAGGGCCCGGTGGGGGGTTTGCTCTGGCAGCTCCCGTGGGGTTCACGCCGGGCTGCCGTGCGGCTCGCCGGGAAGCAGGCGCTGGGCGGTGCCGGCCCCCGCCGCCGCTCAGTCCTGCTCGGCCCGCCAAGGCGTGCCCGGGACGACGAGGGGGCTGCCGGTGACCGGGTCGGGGACGACCACCGAGTCCAGGCCGAACACCTCGTGCACCAGCTCCGCCGTGACGATCTCCGCCGGGCGGCCGCGTGCCACGATCCGGCCCTCCTTCATCGCGATCAGATGATCGGCGTAGCGGGCGGCCTGGTTGAGGTCGTGCAGGACGGCGACGACCGTACGGCCGCGTTCGTGGTTGAGCTGGCGCACCAGGTCCAGCACCTCCACCTGGTGGGAGATGTCCAGATACGTCGTCGGCTCGTCCAGCAGCAACAGATCGGTCTCCTGCGCGAGCGCCATCGCGATCCATACGCGCTGCCGCTGCCCGCCGGACAGCTCGTCCACGGGGCGGTCGGCGAGCGCCGTCACGTCCGTACGCTCCATGGCGTCCGTGACGGCTCGTTCGTCCTCCTCCGACCACTGCTGCCACCAGTGCTGATGCGGTTGGCGGCCACGGGAGACGAGATCGGCGACGGTGATCGCCTCGGGCGCGACCGGGGTCTGCGGGAGCAGCCCCACGGCCCGGGCGATCTTCTTGGTGGGGATACGGGCGAGATCCGTGCCGTCGAGGAGTACGGCGCCGCCGCGCGGCCGCAGCAGCCGCCCGAGGGCGCGCAGCAGGGTGGACTTGCCGCAGGCGTTGGGGCCGACGATGACCGTGACCTCGCCGTCGGGTATCGCCAGGTCCAGCCCGTCCACGACGGTCCGGTCCTCGTAGGCGAGGGTCAGCTCACGCGCGGTGAGCCGGTTCGGGGCAGCGGGTTCCACCGGATCCGTTTCCGGCGTACGCGTACTCGCTCCCGTGGTACTGGCTCCTGTCCTGCCCGTTCCTGTCCTGCCCGGTCCCGTCGTACCCGGTCCCGTCGTACCCGTTGTGGACGCCGAAGCGGTCATGCGGCGGTGCCTCCCTTACGGCCGCGTCCCCCGGAAGACAGCAGCAGGTGGATCAGATACGGGGCGCCGACCGCGGCGGTCAGCACGCCCACCGGCAGTTCGGTCGGCGCGAACAGCTTGCGGGCCAGCAGATCCGCGGTGACGACGATGAACGCTCCGGCCAGGGCCGAGCACAGCAGCGGGATCTGGGCGGTCCGGGTCATCCGGCGGGCGATCTGCGGGGCGAGCAGCGCCACGAAGTCCACCGGGCCGGCCGCGCCCGTCGCCATCGACGCGAGCACGACGCCGAGGGACACCAGGCCCAGCCGTACCCGCCCGAGCCGTACGCCCAGCGCGGTCGCCGTGTCGTCGTCCAGGGACACCGTGCGCTGCGCCCGCGCCGCCCACAGCACACCGGGCAGCAGCACCAGCAGCGCCCAGCCGAGCGGAGCGGCCTCGTCCCAGCCGCGTCCGTTGAGCGAACCGGTCATCCACACCTTCGCC
Organism: Streptomyces sp. 11-1-2; assembly: GCF_003595545.1. NCBI lineage: Bacteria > Bacillati > Actinomycetota > Actinomycetes > Kitasatosporales > Streptomycetaceae > Streptomyces > Streptomyces sp. 11-1-2. Next base: position 5,295,843 of record NZ_CP022545.1, on the reverse strand, counting down.
TGCTGGGCCACGAGATAGTCGCCCTTGGTCAGGAAGAGATGGGTGATCGAGCGCAGCGCGACGGCGAAACCGATGCCGATGAGCACGAAGCGGGCCGCCTGCAGCCCGCCGCGCCAGGCGAAGACGTACACCAGCGCGGCGGCGGCGAGACCGCCCGCGACGGAGAGATAGGGCAGGACGGCGAAGGAGGTGACCCCGTAGGTCATCGCGCCCACGGTCACCGCGCTCGCGCCCTGGCTGACACCGATGATGTCCGGGCTCGCGAGGGGGTTGCGGGCCACCGTCTGGATCAGCGCGCCCGCGATGCCGAAGGCGGCGCCGACCATCAGACCGAGCGTCATCCGGGGGAGCCGCAGCGTGCCGACGACGAGATCGTTCGGGGTGGCCTGCCCGAGGCCCCACTGGGTGTGCAGGACGGCCTTCACGGCGTCGGCGGGGGCGATGAAGCTCTCGCCGACGCACAGATACGCCACACAGACGGCGACGGTGGCCAGGGCCAGCCCGATCGCGACGAGGGCCGAGCGGCGGTGCAGCAGGAACGATCCGCCACGGAGGTCACGCCCGTCATGGCCGCCACGTCCGCCACCCTTGATGCGGATCAGGCCGTACCCGGCGGGGCGGACCCCCGGACGGACCTCGGGCCGGACACCCGGAGGGATCCCCGGACGGTCGGTGCGGCTGTCAGCGCGGCTTTCGGCGCCGCCGTCAGTGCGGCGGCTGTCGGTGGCGGTCACGCGGCCACCGTCTTCCGGCGGACCAGCGTGACCAGGAAGGGCACCCCGATCAGCGCGGTCATCACGCCCGCCGGGACCTCGCTCGGCGGGAAGAGGATCCGGCCCACCACATCCGAGACCAGCAGCATCACCGGGCCGATCAGAGCGGCCATCGGAAGCACCCAGCGGTGGTCGGTCCCGACGATCGCGCGGGCGATATGGGGGACCGCGAGGCCGACGAAGGCGAGCGGGCCGGCGGCGGCGACCCCGACCCCGGTGAGGATCGTGGCGCCGAGGGCGGCGACGACCCGTACGACCGCCACGTTCTGGCCGAGCCCCTTCGCGACGTCCTCGCCGAGCGCCAGCGCGTCCAGACCGCGTGCCACCGCGATCACCAGCACCGTGCCGACCAGCAGGAACGGCCAGATCTGGCCCACGATCTCGGTGTCCCGCCCGGCGAGCGAGCCGATCTGCCAGAAGCGGAACTCATCCAGGGCCGCCGCCTTCGTCGTCAGCACGCCCGTCGTCACGGACACCAGCAGCGCGTTGATCGCGGCGCCGGAGAGGGCGAGTTTGACCGGGGTCGCGCCGCCCCGCCCGCTGCTGGCGATGGCGTAGACGGCGACCGAGGCCAGCCCCGCGCCCGCGAAGGCGAACCAGACATAGCCGCCCAGCGTGTGCACCCCGGCGAAGGCGATCGCGAGCACCACCCCCACCGAGGCCCCCTGGCTGACGCCGAGGATGCCCGGGTCGGCGATCGGGTTGCGGGTGACGCCCTGCATCACGGTGCCCGCCATGGCGAGCGCCGCGCCGACCATCAGCCCGATGACGGTGCGCGGCAGCCGCAGGGACCGCACGATGTCGGCGGCGTCGCTCGAACCGCCGTGCAGCAGCGCGTCCAGCACCGCGCTCGGCGCGATCTGGCGGCTGCCCACGGCGAGACTCAGCAGGATGGCGAGCAGCAGGGCGACGACGGCCGTGGCCGTCCAGCCGAGGCGGCGGCGGACCAGTGAGGCTCTGGGAGGGCGGCTGCTGGTCCGGTCGGCGGTCATCGCTTCCGTTCGTTCGTCTCGCTCGTCGGCTACGAAGTTAGGCGAGGCTAAGTGTATGGGGTGGGTCGAGGCACAATGGCGGGCATGTCTTCGTACTCCGCTCCGTCCCCCGCCCCCACCACCGACCCGGGCTTCGCCGCGGACGCCGGGTCACACACGGTGACCGTCGGCTTCGACCTCGACATGACCCTCATCGACTCCCGGCCGGGCATCAAGGCGGCGTACGAGGCGCTCTCGGCCCGGACCGGCACCTACATCGACTCCGACCTCGCCATCACCCGGCTCGGCCCGCCGCTGGAGCAGGAGCTGGTGCACTGGTTCCCCGACGAGCGCGTCGAGGAGATGGGCGAGCTCTACCGCGACCTCTACCCGGAGTACGCGATCGGGCCCACCCCGGCCATGACCGGGGCCCGTGAGGCGATCGAGGCCGTGCGGCGGGCCGGGGGCCGGGCCATCGTCGTCACCGCGAAGCACGAGCCCAACGCCAAGCTGCATCTGAGCCACCTGGGCATCGAGGCGGACGCGGTCATCGGCTGGCTGTGGGCCGAGGCCAAGGCGGAGGCGCTGCGGGAATACGGGGCGACGGTGTACGTGGGGGACCACACGGGTGACGTACGGGGTGCTCGTACGGCCGCTGCGCTGTCCGTGGCGGTCGCCACCGGGCCCTGCCCGGCGGATGAACTGCTGGCGGCCGGCGCGGATGTCGTCCTGGACGATCTGACGGCGTTCCCGGCCTGGCTGGCGGGGCACATAGGCGGTCAGGCGTAGGCGGTCGCGTATAGGTGGGCACGCCTAGGCGGTCACAGAGCAGGTAAGCGGTCACGCAGCAGGCTGATTGGCTCGCTGACGCAGATCCGGGGCTGAACAGACCCCGGGCTGATTCACCCGTTTGGCGGTACGGCCGACGGCGGCACGTGGGCGGCCGCGGCCTGCCGCCGCTGCGCCGCGATGGAGCGCAACAGCCCCGCGGCGGCCAGGGCGAAGCCGACCCCCATCAGCATGCAGATGAAGTACGCCACCGACGGCAGCGGATCCGCGCCGAGGAAAAGCGGCGCGACGGTGACGAGCGTGGCCACCGCTCCGATGGCGAAGACGATGACGCCGGACCGGATGAGCCGGTCGCCGGGAAGGGGTGCCTCCCGGGGGTAGCGGGAGGAGCCGCCGGGGCGCGGGGTTTCATTACTCACCGCACCAGGGTAGATCCGTGCCAGAGCGCGCATAGGAACCACCCGGGTACGTCTTGTCACCAGGCTCGGGACCATTAGCCTTGGTGGTGGCGGGTCTTACGACCCGCTGTAGTGCTATCGAGAGCTGTTTTTCCGTGTTTTCCGACGAGCGACGAGGACGAGACAGACGTGCCTACCGGCAAGGTCAAGTGGTTCAACAGTGAGAAGGGCTTTGGCTTTCTCTCCCGCGATGACGGTGGCGACGTCTTCGTTCACTCGTCGGTGCTTCCGGAAGGTGTCGACGCACTAAAGCCGGGGCAGCGCGTGGAATTCGGCGTGGTGGCCGGAAACCGCGGAGACCAGGCATTGTCCGTCACCGTTCTCGACCCGACCCCTTCCGTGGCGGCCGCCCAGCGGCGCAAGCCGGATGAGCTGGCGTCGATCGTCCAGGATCTGACCACCCTGCTGGAAAACGTGACGCAGCAGTTGGAGCGCGGCCGCTACCCGGACAAGGCACACGGCCACAAGATCGCGGGCATGCTGCGAGCGGTGGCCGACCAGCTCGACGTATGACCTGATCGGCCCCGCACATACGACATCCCGTCAGGCGGAATCCATCAGCCGAATTCCATTGGAGCGCCGGAATCCGGCGGAACGTCAGACCGCGTCCAGCGCCCCGGGGCCGAGGGGCGGCACCAGCCCCTCGGCCGCCGCGCGGGTCAGCAGCCCGCGCACCGCGGCGTAGCCGTTCTCGCCCAGGTCGGCGGTGAACTCGTTCACGTACAGCCCGATGTGCTGATCGGCGACGGCCGGATCCATCTCCTGGGCATGCTCCAGGACATACGTCCGCGACGCCTCCGGGTCGTCCCAGGCCATCCGCACCGACGTCCGGGCGGCGTCGGCGAGTTCCCGCAGCCGCTCGTCGCCCAGTGAGCGCTTGGCGATGATCGCGCCGAGCGGGATCGGCAGGCCGGTGGTCTGCTCCCAGTGCTCGCCCATGTCAGCCAGGCAGTGCAGCCCGTAATTCTGATAGGTGAACCGGGCCTCGTGGATGACGAGCCCGGCGTCGACCTCGCCGTCCCGCACCGCGGGCATGATCGCGTGGAACGGCAGCACCTTGATCTCGCCGACCCCGCCCGGCACCTCGGCGGCGGCCCACAGCCGGAAGAGCAGATACGCGGTCGAACGCTCGCTCGGCACCGCGACCGTCTTCCCCGCCAGGTCCTTGCCGGTGAACTGCTGCCCCTCCCCGGGCTGCCGCGTGAGCACCAGCGGACCGCAGCCGCGCCCGAGCGCCCCGCCGCAGGGCAGCAGCGCGTAGTCGTCCAGCACCCACGGCAGTACGGCGTAGGACACCTTCAGCACATCGAACTCACCGCGCTCCGCCATCCCGTTGGTGATGTCGATGTCGGCGAAGGTGACATCGAGTGCGGGCGCGCCGGGGACGCGGCCGTGGGCCCAGGCGTGGAAGACGAAGGTGTCGTTGGGGCAGGGGGAGTAGGCGATCTTCAGGGGCTCAGTCACTGCCGGGTTCCTTCCGGGTCCAAGGTCCAGGTGCCGAGGAGGGGGGCGATGGTTCCGAAGGCGCTTGTGAGCGCCTCGAGCGCCGCCCCGATCCGCCAGGCCGCCCGGTCGCGCGGCCCGACGGCGTTCGAGATCGCCCGTACCTCCAGAGCGGGCACGGACTGGGCCGCGGCGGCCTCCGCCACGCCGAAGCCCTCCATGGCCTCGGCGGCGGCGTGCGGATGACGGCGCAGCAGCTCGGCGGCCCGTCCGGCGCTGCCGGTCACGGTCGACACGGTGAGCACGGTGCCGCGCACGGCGTCCGTCGCCTCGGCGACGGCGGCGACGAGCGCGGCGGGCGGGAGGTGTTCGACGGTTCCGAAGCCCAGATCGGTGACGGCGGCGAAGCCGTCGGGGGTCTCGGCGCCCAGGTCGGCGGCGACGATCGCGTCGGCGACGACGATGGAGCCGAGGCGCGCGGTGGCGGCAGGCTGCGCGGTGGCGGGGCGCTCGGTGGCGTCGGGGTGCGCGGTGGTGAAGCCGCCGCCGATACCGGCCGATACGGCGAGGTCGTAGGGCGTACGGGCGACCGCTGCCGCGGTCAGGGCGGCGGCGGCTCCGGCCGCCGCCGCCGCTGGGCCGACCCCGGCGGCCAGGACGTCCACGGTGAGCGGCGGCCCGGTGGGCGGCACCGGGCTCAGCCGGTGGATCATCCCGCCGGGGACGGGGAGTTCGGCCACCTCGGGGGCCGTGGCGCCGATGCCCCGCACCACGGCGTCCCGCTCGGCGGACACGGCCGTGACGATCAGCACGCGCATGGACGGTTCCCCCTTGTCAGGGCGTGGCTGGTTCTCCTGGGGCTGGTTCTCCTGGTGTGTCGGGTTCTCTCGACGTGCCCAGTTTTCCCAGTGCGGCCAGGCCCCGTAGGGCGGCGCTTCGTCCTACGGAGTCCCGTACGTCAGGAATCCTGTCAGGAGTCCCGCTCCAGCGTGAAGCGCCAGATGCCCTTGACGCCCTGGCTGCTCTTGCCGAGCTCGGCGATCGTGATCGTGACCTTCTTCTCGATCGTGGTCTGGCCCGTCTGCGGGTTCTGCTGGGAGAAGAGCGTGTCGCTGTCGAAGCTGCGGTACGTCTCCTTGCTCGCCTCGGCCATGACCGGGTTGTTGGCGATCAGGCCCCAGCTTGACTTGGCGATCTCGGGGTCCACCCCGATCCGCACCTTGTCTCCGGGGGTCACCTTGATCGTCTTTTCGGGCTTGGCGGAAAGGCACGCCTTGAACTTCTCCGAGCTCAGGTCCTTGCCGTCGCCGTAGCAGCCGTCGCTCGCCTCGGCCGTCACGGTGTCCGAACCGACCGTCACCGTTGCCAGCGGGGTCGGCTTGTCGCATGCGGAGAGGGCGACGAGCCCGAGGGACACAGCACAGGCGGCGGTGGCGGCGCGGCGGCCCTTGCCCCTGGAAAACAGCGCAGCGGTCATGCGGGCAGGCTATCGGGCCGCCCCGATCACTTCGCGCGCGGGTCAGGCGAGCCGTGGAGGCGGGTCAGGCCGACCGTAGACGCGACCCGGCCCAGTGGTCGTACCACGCAATTCAGGCCAGCCGCAGACGCGACCCGGCCCAGCCGTCGTGCACGCAATTCAGCCCAGCCGTCCTGCACGCGAATCAGGCCACCCGCGCACGCGGACACAGGCCCCCGCCCACGCGCCGCTCAAGCCACCCGTGGATACGGCGCCCCCCGCCGGGAGGCGCTCAGCAGCCCGCGGACGCTCAGCGCCACGCCCAGCGCGAGCACCGCCGCCGCGACCGCCATCCCCAGCACCCCGTGGAGCGGCAGCACGATGCCGATGGCGCCGCCGAGGACCCACGCCATCTGGAGCGTCGTCTCGGAGCGGGAGAACGCGGAGGTGCGGACCTCCTCCGGGACGTCGCGCTGGATCAGCGCGTCCAGCGACAGCTTGCCCAGCGCCTGGGAGATACCGGCCGTGGCGGCCACGGCGGCGACCGTCACCGCGCCGTAGAAGGCCGCCGACACGATGATCACGGCCAGGGCCGAGCTCAGCACCACCGCGATGATCCGCTCCGGACCGCGCGCCCGCTGCCAGGCGCCGATCGCGGTGCCCAGCGCGTTGCCGCCGCCCGCGCAGACGGCGGCCAGGCCGAGCGAGACCTCGGGGCCGAGCCCGCCCACGGGCTGGTCGCGGAGGAGGAAGGCGAGGAAGAGGGTGAGGAATCCGGACAGGGTCTTCAGCGCGGCGCACGCCTGCAGGGCGTGCAGTACGGAGGGGCCGACCGTACGGAGGCCGAGCCGCCCGGAACGGCTCCTGCGAAGGGTGCTCCAAAAGTTGGTCCAGAAGGCGGTCCTGGACCCACCGACCTTGGCCTTGGGTTTACGCACCGTCACCGTCACCGGTAGATGCAGATGGCGCTGTCCCGAGGTCAGCTGCGCCCTGGCCTCACCCTTCGCGGAGTCCACCTTGTGGGGGAGAGTGAACGACAGGAACCCGCCCAGCAGAAAGATCACGGACGCCCCGTACAGCGGCCAGCTCGGACCGATCTGATGCAGCCCGGCCCCCAGCGGGGCCGCCACGCCGGTCGCGAGCAGCCCGGCAAGCGTGACCCGTGAGTTGGCCTTGACCAGGGAGAAGTGGGGTGGGAGCAGCCGTGGCACGACGGCGGAACGGACGACTCCGTACGCCTTGGACGCCACCAGCACGCCCAGCGCCGCCGGATACAGCTCGAGGCCGCCGCCCGCCACCGCCCCCGCCATCGTCAGCGCGAGCACCGTACGGGTCAGCATCGCGCCCGCCATGGCCGCGCGGCGGCCGTGCGGAAGGCGGTCCAGGAGCGGGCCGATGACGGGGGCGAGTAGCGCGAATGGCGCCATGGTGATGACCAGGTAGAGCGCGACCCGGCCGCGGGCCTCGTCGGTCGGGACCGAGAAGAAGATCGTGGAGGCGAGCGCGACGGTGATCAGCATGTCGCCCGCGGAGTTCACCGCGTGCAGCTCGATCAACTTGCCGAGCCCCGACTCCCCGGCCCCATGGGCATGGGTGACCCGGCGGATGCCCCGCCCGGCCGCGGTGAAGGGGAGACGGAGCGCGAAGGGCAGACGGAGCGCATGGACGGCCCAGCGGTCCGACCGTCTGGTCGAACCGCCGCTGTACCACCGCTTGCCCGCCACCTGACCATGGTGCAGCCAACGCGGCCCCGGCGTCAGACCTTCGACGGCTTTCCGGCTGGCGGCGCCGCCGGCGGGGATCGGCAACACTCCGCTGTCCAGCGGAAATGTGGTTCACCCGGGGTGGGCGGGCAGCGGGTGGACGGCACGGGGGCCGGGGACGGGTATAGGACGGGCATGGGGCGGGGGTAGGGGCTGCGCGGCCGGACAAGGTAGCGTGCGTAACCGCGCCACCGAGGGTCGTTCCTGGCCGCGTGCCGAGTAGCCATCCCGCAGAATGGGACGTACAAGGTGCGCCCGAAGGCCGGATGGGCGCGGACGTCGACGCGGCCCCATGGTCCGCTCCGTCCGCGGTCCCGCGTTCCGGCCGTGCGGCTGGCGCACCAGGTCAGACGGCTGCGACGGCGTGGAAGAGAGAATCGATCCTGTGAGTGCGATGCGAAGCCGTACCCCCGACCGCCTGTGCGCCGAGGCGGTCGAACTCGCCCGCGAGGCGGCCATGGAAGCCGCCTTTCCGGGGAAGGTCGGCGAGTATATGGGCGCTGTCGCCGAGGGCGATCGAGTGGTCACGCATCTCTTCGAGAACCCCGAGCCGGGCTATCGCGGCTGGCGCTGGGCGGTCACCGTGACCCGCGCCTCCCGCGCGAAGGCCGTCACCCTGGACGAGACGGTACTGCTCCCCGGCCCCGACGCGCTGCTCGCGCCGGAGTGGGTGCCCTGGAGTGAGCGGCTGCGCCCCGGCGACATGGGGCCGGGCGATCTGCTCCCCACCGAGGCCGAGGACCTGCGCCTGGAGCCGGGCTACACGGGCGAGGACATCCCGCCGCCCAACTCCGTGGTCTCGGAGGAGATGCAGCAGCTCGCGGCGGTGGAGGAGGCCGATGTGACGGCCGGCGCCCCCGTCACCCAGACCGCCGCGCCCAAGACCGGCTCGATCGCGGCCATCGCCGAGGAGCTGGGCATGCGGCGCGCCCGGGTGCTGTCCCGCTACGGCCTCCACGTCGCGGCCGACCGCTGGGACGACGCGTACGGCGCCCAGACCCCCATGGCCCAGGCGGCCCCCGGCACGTGCGCGACCTGCGGCTTCCTGATGCCCCTCGGCGGCTCGCTGGGACAGGCGTTCGGGGTGTGCGCGAACGAGTTCAGCCCGGCGGACGGCCGCGTCGTCTCCCTCTCGTACGGCTGCGGAGCCCACTCCGAGGCGGCCGTCATGCCCAAGCCCCCGCGCCCGTCCGCGCCCGTGGTCGACGAGACCGTTGTCGAACCGCTCCCCCTCCACCCGGACCGCGCGAGCGGCTCCGTTGAGGCGGACACGCCGCCGGAGGAACTGGGCCACAGCTGAGGCGGTCTGCGGGGGCGCCCTGACGGGCGCGCCGTAGCCAGCTCATCGCTGAGACTCGCCTCAGGCCCGACCGGGTGGTCCGCGCGGGGGCGGGCGCGCGCCGTCGCCGCGATGGCGGCTGCGGCCCCCGCTCCCCCCCGCTGCTGCCGCCCCGTGGGGTGCCCGTGACGGCTGCTGTCCGCCGCTGCCCGGACACGCGCCTCCCGGACTCGTCCGGCGACGTGTGGGCAGGTGCGGCCGGGAGCCCCACGCGCCCGGCGGGCGGCCCTGTGCAGGGCGGCGCAGCATGAAGCGGTCTGTGCGAGGCGGGCGTGTGCGAGGCGGGTCTGTGCGGCGCGGGCGTGTGTGACGCGTGCCCGGCGGGCGGGTCTGTGCGGCGCGCGTCCGGCGGGCGGGCCTGTGCGACACGGCCCGGCCGTGCCCGGCCCGGTCCATGGGGCCGATCCGCCCGCAGGCGTCCGTCGGCAGGTCCAACGGCGAGCCCAGCCGCACCGGTTTCCGCCCCTGCGGGGCCGCCCGCCGGTGGAAGCATGGCCGAGTCGGACGGAGGGGCTGAGCGGGGGGCCGGACGCCGCGGGGGCCGAGGGGCTCGGGGCGAGGCGAGGAAGAAGACCTGGGAGGCAGGGGCAGACCCGGGGCTGAGGCGGGGAATCCGGTTGTCTGGAGCCCGAGGCGTCGTTTGGGCGCGGATAGCGGTACGTTCGCGGCTAGCAAGGGCGACACGCGAGGGAACGACGAGCGCGGTGGGGCGAGCCGCACCGCGGGGGGACTCGGCGGTGTGGAGCCGCGGCGCAGGACGGACCCCGACCAGGAACTCCGGAGGCGAGACGTGAGCAGCACGGCGATGGTGCGAGGCGCGACCGAGGACGCGGACCCGTTCGGGACCGCGCGGCTGCGGCGCGGCGTGCTGGACGCCTGGGCCGCGTCGCCCGCCCGGTTCCGGGAGGACGCCAACGCCGAGGAGGACCTGGCGCTGGGCGGCCACCGCGACCGGCTGGTCGTCGAGATGGCCCAGAACGCGGCGGACGCCGCCGCCCGCGCCGGGGTGCCCGGACGGCTGCGGCTGACCCTGCGGCCGGCCACCGACGGCGAGCCCGCCGTGCTGGCCGCCGCCAACACCGGGGCGCCGCTGGACGCGGTCGGGGTCGAGTCGCTGTCCACCCTGCGGGCGTCGGCCAAGCGGGACGAGCCGGAGAGCGCGGTCGGGCGGTTCGGCGTCGGCTTCGCGGCGGTGCTCGCGGTGAGTGACGAGCCCGCGGTCGTGGGCCGCACCGGCGGGGTGCGCTGGTCGCTGGCCGAGGCGCGGGACCTGACCCAGCACGCCACCGCCACCAGCCCCGGCCTCGCCGAGGAGCTGCGCCGCCGCGACGGCCACGTACCGCTGCTGCGGCTGCCGCTGCCCGCCGAGGGGATCGCCCCGGAGGGCTACGACACCGTCGTGGTGCTGCCGCTGCGCGACGGCGCCGCCCTGGACGTGGCCGAGCGGCTGCTGGCCGGGATCGACGACGCGCTGCTGCTCACCCTCCCCGGCCTGGCCGAGGTCGTGGTGGAGACCGTCGAGGGCACCCGGACGCTGCGCCGCCGCCAGGAGGGCCCGTACACCGTCATCGAGGACACCGGCGAGGGCAGCGGCGAGGCCAGCCGAGAGGGCAGCGGCGAGGCCAGCCGCGCCCGCGGTACGACGCGCTGGCGCACCGAGAGCGCCGGCGGGCGGCTGGAGCCGGAGTTGCTCGCCGACCGCCCGGTGGAGGAGCGGCTGCGCCCGGTGTGGTCGGTGACCTGGGCGGTTCCGGTGGATGCGGAGGGCGCGCCGATGCGGTCCGCGACCGCCCCGGTCGTCCACGCCCCGACGCCGACCGATGAGCCGCTGGGCATGCCGGCGCTGCTGATCGCGTCCTTCCCGCTGGAGCCCACCCGCCGCCACACCGCCCCCGGCCCGCTCACGGACTTCCTGCTGGACCGCGCGGCCGAGTCGTACGCGACGCTGCTGCGCGACTGGCATCCGGTCTCGGTCGGCACGATCGACCTGGTCCCGGGGCAGCTCGGCCGGGGCGAGCTGGACGGGGAGCTGCGCCGCAGGGTGCTGGAGCGGCTGCCGAGGGTGCCGTTCCTGCCCAGCGCCGCCGCACCGGCGGTGGGCGCGGGCACCGAGACCGTGGAGGGCTGGCTCGGGTCGCCGAACGCGCTCGGCCCGGACGCCGCCCAGGGCGGCCCCGCGGCGGGCGATGCGGCCGCTGCCGCCGCCCCGCCGGTGGCGGCGGCCGACTCCCCGGCCGACTGGGACGACGACGTGCTGGCGCGCGGCGGCTTCGAGGGCGAGCCGCACGCGCTGCGGCCCCGGGACGCCGAGGTCGTCGAGGGCGCGGGCGCGGAGACGGTGGAGGTGCTGGCCGAGCTGTTCCCGACGCTGCTGCCCGCGGGGCTGGAGCGCCGTTCGGAGCTGCGGGTGCTGGGCGTGGCCCGGGTGCCGCTGGGCGAGCTCATCGACCGGCTCGCGGGCGTGGAGCGCGCCCCGGCCTGGTGGCGGCGGCTGTACGACTCGCTGGGCGGAATCGACCCGGACCGGCTCAGCGGGCTGCCGGTGCCGCTGGCGGACGGCCGGACGACGATCGGGCCCCGGCAGGTGCTGCTGCCGCTGCCGGGCGAGGCAGACGGCGACCTGGACAGCATCGGAATCGACGGGACCGCGGAGCACCCCGGGGCCGCCTGGGCCGCCGAGTCCGCCGGGATGGCCGGAACCGCCGAGTCCGCGGGGATCACCGGGACCACGGAGGCCCCCGAGCGCGGCGGCTCGGTCGGCGCCACGCATCGCACCCTCGCCCGCCTCGGCCTGAAAGTTGCACATCCGGATGCCGCCCATCCACTCCTGGAGAAGCTCGGCGCGACCCCCGCCACCCCCCGCGCCGTGCTGACGACCCCGCAGGTGCGGGCCGCCGTCGCGCATTCGCTGGAGGCGGAGGACGAGTACGACCCGTTCGCGGAGGAGGGCGAGGCCCTCGGCGCGGCGCTGGACGCCGACACGCTGGCCGACACGGTCCTCGGCCTGGTCCAGCAGGCCCGGCTGGCGCCCGGCGACGAGCCCTGGCTGGCCGCGCTCGCGCTGCCGGACGAGGACGGGGAGCTGGCCCCGGCCGGTGAACTGGTCCTTCCCGGCAGCGCCTTCGAGCAGGTGATGCGGGAGGGCGAACTGGCCGCGTGTGACGCCGAACTGGCCGAGCGCTGGGGTGAGCAGCCGCTGGCCGCGGTCGGTGTGCTGGCGAGCTTCACGCTGGTCAGGGCCACCGATGTGGTGCTGGAACCGGATGAACTGGAGCCGCGCGAAGGCGACTTCACCGAGCCGGACGACGTCGGCGTGCTGGACGCCGTCGACGTGTGGTGCGAGGACGTGCTGGACCGGCTGCCGCAGACGCCGGTGCCGCCGGTGGCCACCGAGATCGTGGCCGTACGGGACCTGGACCTGGTCGACGACGACGCCTGGCCGCGGGCGCTCGCCATGCTCGCCCAGCCGCCGCTGCGCGACGCGCTCACCGCGCCGGTGCGGGTGCTGCTGCCGGACGGCACGACGGAGACGGTGCGCTCGTACACCGCGTGGTGGCTGCGCGGCAATCCGGTGCTGGACGGCCGCCGCCCCGCCGGGCTGCGCGCGGCCGGGGGCGATCCGCTGCTGGTGGGGCTGTACGAGGCGGTGGACGCGGCCGGGTTCGAGGACGAGCAGGTGCTGCGGGCGCTGGGGGTACGGACCTCCGTCGCCGCGCTGCTGGACGAACCGGGAGGCGCCGCCGAGCTGCTGGCCCGCCTCGCCGACCCGGACCGCGAGGTGACCCCCGCCCAGCTGCACGCCATCTACGGGCAGTTGGCCGACCTGGAACCCGAACAGGTGACCCTGCCGGACGACGTACGCGCCATCGTGGACGGCGAGCCGACGGTGGTCGAGGCGGGCGAGGCACTGGTCGCGGACGCCCCGGACCTGATGCCGCTGGCCGAGGCGGACGGCCGGGCGCTGCTGCCCGTACGGCCCACCCGGGCGGCGGAGCTGGCGGAGCTGTTCCAGGTGCGGCGGCTGAGCGAGGCGTACCCGGCGCGGGTGACCTCACAGGGCGATCCGCACGAGGTGCCCGAGGCGGTCCGCGAACTCCTCCCGGGCGCCCCGCTGTCGTACATCGAGCACGAAGAGCTGCTGATCGAGGGCGAGGGCGAGGGCGAGGACGAGCTGGACTGGCGGTACGTGGACGGCACCCTGCACGCCTCGACGGTCGAGGGTGTCGCGGCCGGTCTGGCCTGGGCCGCCGGCCACTGGTCCCGCCGGTTCGAGGTGGCGGCCCTGCTGGAGGACCTGACCCGTACGGAGGAGCTGGCGCGGGCCCGCTGGTTCGACTGAGTGACCGCCCGGGGGCTGTTCGGCTGACGGCTGCCCGGGGATGTCCGGGGTTGTTCGACGACGGACGGCCCGGGGCTGCCCGGGGTTGTTCGACTGCCCGGGGCGGGGCTTCTGCCTTGGGGTGGGGCTCGCGCCCCGAGGCGGGGCCTACGCCCGGTGAGGGCTTGCGCCCCGGGTCTGGTCTTGCCCGGGGCGGCGCTTGCGCCCCGGGGTCAGGTCTCGCGCCCCGGTCAGGGCCTGCGCCCCGGGGGCAGGGCCTCTGCGCCCCCGGTCAGGTCTTGCCCGCGCGGTCAGGTCTTGTCCGCCCGGCCAGGTCTTGCCGCCCGGTCAGGGCTTACGCGCTACGCCCGCGAAGATCCACAGGTCCTTGGCCTCCGCCTCTTCGCTGGCCTGTTCGTTCTCGGGCCTCCAGCGGTGGGGCATCACCACGCCCGGGTCGACCAGCTCCAGCCCGTCGAAGAACCGAAGGACCTCCTCCTGGGTGCGGCCCTGCACATGGATGCCGCTGCTGCGGTAGAGGTTGGTCACCGCGTCGGAGACCCCGCCGCGGGGGTCGAGCCCACCGTGCGAGAGCACGAGGTAGCTGCCCGACGCCAGGGGCTCGACCAGCTCTCGCACGATCTCGTACGGCTTCTGCTCGTTCGCGATGAAGTGCATGATCGCGTTGAGCGACAGGGCGATCGGCTGGGACAGATCGAGGGTGTCGGCCAGGTCCTCGGCGGCCAGGATGCCCTGCGGTTCGGTGACGTCCGCGTGGATGTAGGCGGTGCGGCCCTCGGGTGTGGAGAGCAACAGGGCCTGGGCATAGGCCAGCACGATGGGGTCGTTGTCCGCGTAGACGACCCGGGAGTCCGGGGCGATCTCCTGGGCGACCTGGTGGAGGTTGGGCTCGGTGGGTATACCGGTGCCGATGTCCAGGAACTGCCGTATGCCCGCCTCGCGCGCGAGCCAGCGGGTCGCGCGGTGCATGAATGACCGGTTGGCACGGGTCCACGGCTTGACGTCGGGCCAGACGGCCTCGACCTGTTCGGCGGCGAGGGTGTCGACCGCGTAGTGGGTCTTACCGCCCAGGAAGTAGTCGTACATGCGGGCCGAGTGCGGCTTGCTGGTGTCGATCTCATCGGCACGAAAGCGGTTACCGGTCATATCCCTCACATTACTGGTGAGTTGGCTGCCACAAGACGGTAGTTCCCGAACAAAGTGCGCGCCGTGAGGCTTCCGCAACATTGTGAACGACCCGTGAAGATCGTACAGTTGTCGCATCCGGCTCCGCCCGCGTATCTCCGCGGCGGGGCCCTCATCTTTCCGTGTGCACCGCAGACGGGTGAGCGGGTGCGTCGCAAGGAGGGGAGCGCGCCCGCGCACCAGGCCAGGGCGCCGGATCGCCGCCGGGAACGGCGACGGTCCGGCGCCGCGCCATCGCGCGGGTGTGTCGCCATCGCGGGTGCGTGGTGTGCGTGCTGGGGGTAGGCGCGTCAGCCGCTCTGCGCGTCGCCGTTCCGCGAGCCGTTGATCGCCGTGTCCCGGGCCCGTACGTACCAGACGCCGAGCAGTCCGAGGGCGCCGCCGGCCAGGCAGGTCCACAGCCACCACAGATGTCCGTGCTCGTCGAACCAGCGGTAGAAGGGCAGCTGGACGAGGAAGAGGACGAACCACACGATCGTGCCGCCGGTGATCGTGGCCACGACATTGCCTTCGAGCGGCTCCGGCGCCTCGTGCTTGGGGGTCCACTTCGTCATGGCCACAGCTTAAGGGGGCCGGTCATGGGCTCGGTCGGGGCCGTGCCGGGACCGGTTTGGCGATCGGGCCTTAATAGTTTCATACTCAATGCTTTCGGGTCTGGCTGGAATGTCTTGTTCGATCGTCCAAGAGACCCGCTGTTGATGTTCACGCAAGACTGAGGTCATCCATGTCCCCCTCGGCCCCCGCGCCGGTCGACGCCAGCGAACAGGCTCCGATTCCCCCTATGAACGGCATCGACAAGTTCTTCAAGATCAGTGAGCGTGGCTCCTCGGTCTCCCGGGAGATCCGTGGCGGCCTGGCCACGTTCTTTGCGATGGCCTACATCGTCGTACTGAACCCGATCATCCTCGGGGCCGGTACGGACAAGTTCGGGCATCAGCTCAACAACGGCCAGCTCGTCACCGCCACCGCCCTGATCGCGGGCCTGACCACGCTGCTCATGGGGATCATCGGCAACGTCCCCATCGCGCTCGCCGCGGGCCTTGGCATCAACGCCGTGGTCTCGCTGCAGCTCGCACCCAAGATGAGCTGGCCGGATGCGATGGGCATGGTGGTGCTCGCGGGTCTGGTGCTGATGATCCTCGTCGCCTCGGGCCTACGGCAGCGGGTGATGGACGCGATCCCGGCCGGGCTTCGGCGGGCGATCGCGATCGGCATCGGGCTGTTCATCGCCCTGATCGGCCTGGTCGACTCCGGCTTCGTCAGCCGTAACCCCGACTCCGCGCACACCACCGTCCCCCTGGGGCTTGGGGTGGCCGGGCGGCTGCAGGGCTGGCCGGTGCTGGTGTTCGTGGTCGGCCTCGCGCTCACGTTCATCCTGATCGTCCGCAAGACGCGCGGCGCGATCCTGATCGGCATCGTGACCATGACCCTGGTCGCGATCGTGATCAACTCCGTGGCCCACATCCCGGACGCCCAGTGGGGGCTGACCATCCCCAAGGTGCCGGAGAAGGTGGTCGACAGCCCGGACTTCGGCCTGGTCGGCCATGTCAGCCTCTTCGGCGGCTTCCATGAGGTCGGCCTGCTCACCGGCTGTCTCTTCGTCTTCACCGTGCTGCTGTCCGGTTTCTTCGACGCGATGGGCACGATCATCGGCGTCGGCGAGGAGGCCGGGCTGACCGATGAGCGCGGGCAGCTCCCGGGCATGGGCCGGATCCTGATGGTGGACGGCGTCGCGGTCGCGGGCGGCGGCTTCGGCTCGGCCTCGGCCAACACCTGCTTCGTCGAGTCCACGGCGGGCGTCGGGGAAGGGGCGCGCACCGGGCTCGCGAACGTGGTGACCGGCGGTCTCTTCCTGCTCGCGCTGGTCTTCACCCCACTGGCCAAGGTGGTGCCCTCGCAGGCCGCGACGCCCGCGCTGGTGGTCGTCGGCTTCCTGATCATGGCGGCGAACGTCAAGGAGATCGACTGGAGCGATTTCACGATCGCGATCCCGGCCTTCCTGACCATGATCTCGATGCCGTTCACCTACAGCATCACCAACGGGATCGGGCTGGGCGTGCTCTCGTTCCTGCTGCTGCGCATCGCCACCCGGCGGGCCAGGGAGATCCCGTGGCTGCTGGGCGCGGTGGGGCTGTGCTTCCTGGTGTACTTCCTGCTCAACCCGATCGAGCAGGCGCTCGGCGTCTCCTGAGCCGAGCCGTAGTCTCCTGAGCCGAGTCGGCGTCCGAGTCAAGTCGTCGTTCTGCCCTGGCGCGCCTGCCCTGGCGTAGGTCGTCCCCTCTGTACGTCGTCCCTTCCTGAGCGCCCAGGACCGTAGGTGTCCTGGGCGCTCAGGTGTTTCGCCGAGCGTCACTACCCGGAGTCAACTCACTCGTTCGGGTGAAATAGAAATAAGGGCTTAACCAGGGTTTTCATTAGGCGAGGTAATGAGTTATGCTAAAGACCATGCCGGATCTGTCCCGCTCCCAGCACAACGCGGAGGCGCCCCCCGATGACGCGGCCGCCGTGAGCGCCCTGCGGTCGGCAGTGATGCGTCTCTCGCGGCGGCTCAAGCACCAGCGGGTGGACGAGTCACTCAGCCCGACCGAGATGGCGGTCCTGGGCACGCTTGCCCAGTGCGGCTCCGCCACCCCCGGTGAGCTGGCCCGCAAGGAGCACGTCCAGCCGCCGTCCATGACCCGCATCGTGGCCCTGCTGGAGGCCAAGGGACTCGTCAGGCTCGAGCCGCATCCGGAGGACCGGCGGCAGAAGGTCGTCTCGCCGACCGAGCGGGCTGAGGCCATGCTCGAGGAGAGCCGACGCAAGCGCAACGCCTGGCTGGCCGAGCTGGTCGGGGAGCTGACCGAGGACGAGTGGGACGTGCTGCGCGCCGCCGCGCCCGTGCTGGAGAAGCTCGCGCATTTGTAAGAACAACCGAGGCAGCCAGGAGGCGAACACACTTGAGTACGGGACCCGGAGCAGACTCCGCACCCGCACCGAAGCACCCCATGAACTCCGCACCCGACCCCGCATCCCCCGTCACCACGGGACGCACCCGGGGCGGGACCTTCCGTTCGCTGAAGGTCCGTAACTACCGGCTGTTCGCCACCGGTGCCATGATCTCCAACACCGGCACCTGGATGTCGCGGATCGCCCAGGACTGGCTGGTCCTCAGCATCACCGGCTCCTCCACCGCCGTCGGCATCACCACCGCGCTGCAGTTCCTGCCCATGCTGCTCTTCGGGCTGTACGGCGGGGTCCTCGCGGACCGATGTCCCAGACGGCGGCTGCTGCTGTTCACCCAGACCGCGCTGGGGCTGTGCGGGCTCGCCCTCGCCGCCCTCACGCTCAGCGGCCATGTGCAGGTCTGGCATGTCTACCTGATCGCGTTCCTGCTCGGCATGGTCACCGTCGTCGACAACCCGACCCGCCAGGTCTTCGTCAACGAGATGGTCGGCCCCAAGGACCTGCGGAACGCGGTGAGCCTCAACTCCGCGAACTTCCAGTCCGCCCGGCTGGTCGGCCCGGCGGTCGCCGGTGTGCTGATCACCGCCGTGGGCAGCGGCTGGGCCTTCCTGATCAACGGACTCTCCTTCGCCGCCCCGATCATCGGGCTGCTGCTGATGCGCACCAGTGAGCTGCACAAGGTCGAGCGGGCGCCGCGCGGCAAGGGGCAGCTACGGGAGGGGCTGCGCTACGTCGCCGGGAACCCCGATCTGATCTGGCCGATCGTGCTCGTCGGCTTCATCGGCACCTTCGGCTTCAACTTCCCGATCTGGCTGAGCGCCTTCGCCGACGATGTCTTCCACGCCGGACCCGGTACCTACGGCCTGCTCAACACGCTGATCGCGATCGGCTCGGTGGCCGGTGCGCTGCTGGCCGCCCGACGCGTGGTGGCCCGGCGGCGGCTGCTGGTCGGGGCCGCGCTGATGTTCGGCGTGCTGGAGATGGTCGCGGCGGCGACCCCGTACTTCTGGCTCTTCGCGGCGCTCATGGTGCCGATCGGGATATTCAGCCTGACGTTCAACGTGACCGCGAACTCCAGCGTCCAGCTCGCGACCGATCCCGCGATGCGGGGCCGGGTGATGAGCCTGTTCATGATGGTCTTCGTCGGCGGTACGCCGATCGGCGGCCCGCTCGTGGGCTGGCTGACCGACACCTACGGCGCGCGCATCGGCTTCGCCGCGGGCGGTCTGGTCTCGGCCGCCGCGGCGGGCACGGTCGGGCTGCTCCTGGTCCGGGCCGGCGGTCTGCGGGTGAAGCTGGACCTCCGCCGCGGCCACCCGCGTGTGGTCTTCGTCCCCCGCACACCGGAGGACAAGCAACTCGCCGCCACGGCCTGAGCCCACCACGGAACTCAGCCCCTCCGGCGTTCGCGGAGCGAGGTCCGGGGCGGAGCCTCGGCGGGGTCAAAGGGGCGGAGCCCCTTCCCGCCCCGTGGGGGAGACTGTGCGGATGAGACTCTTCGCCGCCGTCTTGCCGCCGGACGCGGCCGTCGCCGAGCTGGCCGCGCGGGTCGAGGCGCTCCAGGCGCTGCCGGGGGCGGACGGGCTGCGCTGGACCGAGCGGGAGGGCTGGCACTTCACGCTCGCCTTCTACGGCGAGGTGGCCGAGGAGGTGCTGCCCGAGCTGCACACCCGGCTGGCCCGTGCCGCCCATCGGCACGGCGCCCACGAGCTGCGGCTGGCGGGCGGGGGCCGGTTCGACGACCGGGTGGTGTGGGTGGGCGTCGACGGCGACAGCGAGGCCCTGCGGCGGCTGGCCGACTCCGCCGAGGCGGGGGGCCGACGGGCCGGGGTCCCGATGGACCGGCACCGTCCGTACCATCCGCATCTGACCATCGCCCGTGCCCGCTCCTCCCGCCACCGCTCCGCCACCAGCCTGGTGCCGTACGTGGACGGGCTCACCGACTTCGCGGGCCGGGAGTGGACCGTGGGCGAGCTCTGCCTGGTGCGCAGCCATCCACCGGCCCCGGGCGTCCCCGGGCGGCAGCCGCGCTACGAGGTGGTGGCGGCCTGGCCGCTGGGGCACTGAGCGGTCCGGCCGCTGGGGGCACTGAGCGGTCCGGCTGATGGGCCACTGAGCGGTCCGGCTAATCTCAAGCCTGTGGACCCCAAGACCAGAAACATGATCATGAGTGGCGCGCTGGTGCTGATTCTCGTCGTCGTCGCCGCCGCGGCCGCCCTGGGCGGCTAGAGCCGCCATAGGACGCGTAACGGCAGGGGGCGCGGGCCGCGTACGGCCCACGCCCCTCAGCGCCTTCGCATACCGCCCCAGCGGCGACCGCCTCTGCGGCTACCGCCCGGCGGCGGCTACCAGGCGAACGCCTCCGGTGACGGCCCCGGACCCGGGAAGATCTCGTCCAGCTCCGTCAGCACTTCCTCGCTCAGCTTCAGCTCCGCGGCGCGTACCGCCGACGCAAGCTGCTCGGCCGTGCGCGGGCCCACGATCGGGCCGGTCACCCCGGGCCGGGTGAGCAGCCAGGCCAGGGCCGCCTCGCCGGGCTCGATGCCGTGCTTGGCCAGCAGGTCCTCGTACCGCTGGATCTGATCGCGCACCGCCGTGTTCTTCAGCGCGTCGGCGCTGCGCCCGGACGTGCTGCGCGATCCGCCGCCCTCGCGCTCCTTGCGGAGCGCGCCGCCGAGCAGTCCGCCGTGCAGCGGCGACCAGGGGATGATGCCCACGCCGTAGCCCTGCGCGGCCGGGATGACCTCCATCTCGGCGCGGCGCTCGGCCAGGTTGTACAGGCACTGCTCGCTGACCAGCCCGTACGAGCCACGGCGAGCCGCGGCCTCATTGGCCTGGGCGATGTGCCAGCCCGCGTGGTTGGAGGAGCCCGCGTAGATGATCTTGCCCTGCTGGACGAGGACGTCGATCGCCTGCCAGATCTCGTCCCACGGGGTGGAGCGGTCCACGTGGTGGAACTGGTAGAGGTCGATGTAGTCCGTGCCGAGCCGCTTGAGGCTGGCGTCCACGGCCCGGCGGATGTTGACGGCCGAGAGCTTGTCGGTGTTGGGCCAGGGCTCGCCCTCGGCGGCCATGTTTCCGTACACCTTGGTCGCGAGGACGGTCTTCTCGCGCCGCCCGCCGCCCTTGGCGAACCAGCTCCCGATGATTTCCTCGGTGCGGCCCTTGTTCTCGCCCCAGCCGTACACATTGGCGGTGTCGAAGAAGTTGATGCCCGCGTCGAGCGCGGCATCCATGATCGAGTGGCTGTCGGCTTCCTCGGTCTGCGGACCGAAGTTCATGGTGCCGAGGACGATCCGGCTGACCTTGAGACCTGTGCGTCCGAGCTGCGTGTACTCCATGGGATCAGCCAAGCCGTTGGAGTGCGCTCTAATCAAGGGGGGGGCGGGCCGGGGCATCGGTGGCCCGGCGACTGCCGGTGGTTGTGAATTCCCTTGGAAAACCCGAAGGCCCGCTTTTTGGCCCCCCGTGCGGTCAAAAAGCGGGCGTCATGGGATTTCTTGAGGCCGACCTATTCTGATCAGCGGGAAGCGCGGGCCTTCATAAAGCCGAGAGCGCCGAGGGCCAGGGCCATCAGTGCGCCGATCAGGACCATGTAGAGCCCCGGTCCAGCGGTCATTTCGTACAGCTTCGCGGCCTGCTCCGCCGCCTTTTCCGCGACCTTCTGCGACACCCCCTCGTCGTCCTTCAGCTTCTGGGTGACCAGCCGCTCGGGGTCCGCCATGTTGATGGCCGCGACGATCGCCATGGCCAGCCCCAGAACCCCGCCGACCAGGTAGAGCGCCGCCTTCTTGGTGACCATGGCGACGATGAACAGGATCCCCGCGACCAGGGCGATGATCAGCGTGATGATGCCATCGCCGTCGATGCCCTTGATGCCCCCGGTGGCGCCCTCGGCGTCGGAGACCACCCAGTTCACCATGGAGCCGACCAGTGCGATGACCGAGCCGACGATCGCGAAGATCGCGATCTTCTTGGACGGTGCGGCCGGTGCGGCCGGTGACGCGTGTGCGGCACCGCCGCTCGGGGCCCCTGCGGAATGCATGGGGGGCGCGCTTTGCGCATAAGAGGACTGGCTGTATTCGCTCATGAGCCCAGACCGTAAGCGGGGCCTTTCTGCATTGCAATGCCGCCGCCCGCTATGCCGCCAATGACCGATAAATTTCTCGCCGAAATAATCCCCGGATGAGGTCAAATAATCTGCGGGTTATTTCGGGCCGGCCGCCCGCACAAATAATTGACAGACGTTATCTGCCCGTGATCGCCGAAGTCATGCACGGGTGGGGTCATACATGGGTGGAGTCATGCATCGGCGGAAGTCATGCGTGACCGGAGGGAGCCTCTCGGCGCCTGTGCCGGGGGAGTCGCTCCGCGCCTGGTGGGCGAGTCGCTCGGCGCCTGGTGGGCGAGTCGCTCGGCGCCTGGTGGGCGAGTCGCTCCGTACCTGGTGGGCGAGTCGCTCCGTACCTGGTGGGCGAGTTGCTCCGTGCCTGGCCGGAGGGAGTCCTCCGGCGTGGTTCTGGCGCCGGACGCCCCCGGCGGGATGGCAGGCTTGGGCCCATGCGTCCGCTTCCGTTCGTACTCGGTGCCGCCGCGCTGCTGACCGTGTCCGCAGCCGCCCCGGCCGCCGCCGACGACTCGTCGTCGCCGTCTCCCTTCACGATCGAGGATCCACGGATCACCGAGTCCAGCGGCCTGGCCGCGAGCCGCCTCCACCCCGGCGTCTACTGGACGCACAACGACAGCTCGGACGGGCCGTACGTCTACGCCGTCGACGGCAAGACCGGCAAGACGGTCGCGCGGGTCACCCTGCGCGGCATAGGGGATCCCCGCGATGTGGAAGCGATCTCGATAGGGCCGGACGGCAATCTCTACGTCGGCGACATCGGCGACAACCTCGGCGGTACGTGGTCCCATGTGTGGATCTACCGCTTCCCCGAGCCGAAGCAGCTCAAGGACAGCACCGTCACCGCGACCCAGTTCACCGTCAAGTACCAGGGCGGGCCGCGCAATGCCGAGGCGCTGATGGTCCATCCCAAGACGGGCCGCGTCTATATCGCCAGCAAGAGCGACGAGGACGCCGGGCTGTATGCCGGACCGGCCACGCTGAGCCCCTCGGGGGTGAATGTCTTCCGGCGGGTCTCCGACCTCGACATGGAGGTCACGGACGGGGCGTTCGCCCCGGACGGCACCCGGCTCGTCCTCCGCGGCTATTTCTCGGCCGCCGAATACCGCTGGCGGGACGGAAAGCCGACGCGGCTCGAGGAGGAGCCGGGGCTGCCCCTGCAGCGGCAGGGCGAGTCGGTCACCTTCACCCCGGACGGCGGCACGCTCGTGTACGGCACCGAGGGCGCGGGCTCCAAGGTGACGCCGGTGGACCTCGGCGGGGAGCTGCTGCCGGACGCCACCGCGAAGGAGCAGAAGAAGAACGGGGAGTACTCCGACCGCGTCGACGGCAAGCTCACCGAGGACGAGAAGAACGGCAACCTGGTCAAGGCCGGGGTCACCTTCGCCGGTGCGCTGGTCGTGTTCCTCGGCCTGCGCAGGCTCTTCCGCCGGGGCCGCTCCTGATCGTCCGCGCATGCGAGATCGTCCGCGCATGCGAGATCGTCAGCGCTGCGAAATCGTCAGCGCCATGCGAAGGGGCCCGCGGCCGGTGCTCGGCCGCGGGCCCCTTGCGTACGGGCGTAAGAGCGCGCCTCAGAGGTGCTCGCGCCTCAGAGGTGCTCGATGACGTAGTCCACGCACGCCGTCAGTGCCTGGACGTCCGCCGGGTCGACGGCCGGGAACATCGCCACCCGTAGCTGGTTGCGGCCCAGCTTGCGGTACGGCTCGGTGTCCACGACGCCGTTGGCCCGCAGCGCCTTGGCGACCGCGGCGGCGTCGATCTCCTCGGTGAAGTCGATCGTGCCGACGACCTGCGACCGCTTGGCCGGGTCGGCCACGAACGGGGTGGCGAACTTGGACTCCTCGGCCCAGCCGTACAGCGTGCGCGACGAGGTCGCGGTGCGCCGTACCGCCCAGTCCAGACCGCCCTGTCCGTTGATCCACTTCAGCTGGTCGTCGAGCAGGAAGAGCGTCGCCAGCGCCGGAGTGTTGTACGTCTGGTTCTTCAGCGAGTTGTCGATCGCGGTCGGCAGCGAGAAGAACTCCGGGACGTGCCGGCCGGAAGCATGGATCCGGGCGGCACGCTCCAGCGCGGCGGGCGAGAACACGCCGATCCACAGACCGCCGTCGGCCGCGAAGGACTTCTGCGGCGCGAAGTAGTAGACGTCCGTCTCGGCGATGTCGACCGGCAGACCGCCCGCCCCGGAGGTCGCGTCCACCAGGACCAGCGCGCCCTCGTCGGCACCGGCCACCCGCTGGATGGGCATGGCGACACCGGTGGAGGTCTCGTTGTGGGTGAAGGCGTAGACGTCCGTGCCGCTCTCGGCGCGCGGCTCCGGATGGGTGCCGGGGTCGGAGGAGATCACCGTGGGCTCCTCCAGCCACGGCGCCAGCTTCGCCGCCTTGGCGAACTTCGAGGAGAACTCGCCGAAGGACAGATGCTGGGACTTGGAGTCGATCAGCCCGTGGGTCGCGATGTCCCAGAAGGCGGTGGAGCCGCCGTTGCCCAGGATGACCTCGTAACCCTCCGGGAGTTGGAAGAGCTCACGCACCCCTTCGCGCACCGCGCCGACCAGGTTCTTGACCGGGGCCTGGCGGTGGGAGGTGCCGAGCAGGGAGCTTCCGGTGGCGGCCAGGGCGCTCAGCGCCTCGGTGCGCACCTTGGACGGGCCCGAGCCGAAGCGTCCATCGGCGGGCTTGATGTCATCGGGAATCCGGATCTCAGCCACGACCGAAGCCTAATCCGTCGGCCCCCGCGGTCCGACCGTGCGTCCAGCGGCTGAGACGGTACGTCCACATCCTGTTGACGCGGGAGGTGGGGCCGGTGTAGGGGCGATCGGGGAACGCGGCGGCCATGAATCGGAATTGGACATTCTCAATGGCCCTCTCGCCGTGGACCATGGAGGCATGGCTGATCACCAGGCAGACGAGCTGGAGCAGGCGCTGCGGCGGGCCGTCCGCGGGGACGTCTCCTTCGATACGGCGAGCCGGGCCCTGATGACCATGGACGCGTCGAACTACCGACGGGTGCCGGACGGTGTGGTCGCGCCCCGGGACGCGGACGATGTGGCGGCGGCGCTGGCCGTCTGCCGGGAGCGCGGGGTGCCGGTGGTCGCGCGCGGCGCCGGGACCTCGATCGCGGGGCAGGCCACCGGGCTCGGCGTCGTCCTCGACTTCACCCGCCATATGCGCGGCATCGTCTCGCTCGACCCCGAGCGGCGGACCGCCGTCGTCCAGCCGGGCGTGATCCTCGACGACCTCCGTACGGCGGCCGGCGCCCATGGGCTGACCTTCGGCCCCGATCCGTCCACCCACAGCCGCTGCACCCTCGGCGGCATGATCGGCAACAACTCCTGCGGCTCCCACTCGGTGGCCTGGGGCACCACCGCCGACAACGTCCACGAGCTGGACGTCCGCACCTACGGCGGGGAGCGGGTGCGCGCCGCCCAGGGCCTCCACGACCTGCCCGCCCGGCTCCGCGACGGCATACGGTCCCTGGCCGGTCACCACCTGGCCCTGCTCCGCACCGGCTTCCCCGAGCTGCCCCGCCGGATCTCCGGCTACGCCCTGGACGAGTTGCTGCCCGAGAAGAACGCCGACCTCGCCCGCGCCCTCACCGGCAGCGAGGGCACCCTCGGGGTGGTCACGGAGGCGACCGTAAGGCTGGTGGAGGCGCCCGCCGCCCGCGCCCTGGCCGTACTCGGCTACCCCGACGAGAGCGCGGCGGCCGAGGCCGCGCACACCCTGCTGCCGTACGGTCCGCTGACCGTCGAGGGCATGGCCGCCGATCTGGTCGCCGGGGCCTCCGGGCTGCCAAAGGGCGGCGCCTGGCTGTTCGTGGAGGTCGGCGGCGCCACCCGCGAGGAGGCACTCTCCCGCGCCCAGGAGGTGGCCCGCGCCGCCGCCGAGGCCACCACCGGTCACACCGTCGTCGCCGACCCGGCTGGGCAGCGCGCCCTGTGGCGGGTGCGCGAGGACGCCTCCGGGACCGCCACCCGGATGCCTGACGGCAGCGAGGCATGGCCCGGCTGGGAGGACTGCGCGGTGCCGCCGCCCCGGCTCGGCGCCTATCTGCGCGACTTCCGCGCGCTGATGGCCCAGCACGGGCTGCGCGGCACGCCGTACGGGCACTTCGGGGACGGCTGCATCCACGTCCGCATCGACTTCGACCTGCTGACCGAGCCCGGGATCCGGATCTTCCGCGCCTTCTCCTCCGACCTCGCCGATCTCGTCGTCGCCCACGGCGGCTCGCTCTCCGGTGAGCACGGCGACGGGCTGGCCCGCGCCGAGCTGCTGCCGCGCGTGTACGGGGAGGAGATGGTCGGCCTCTTCTCCCGCTTCAAGGACCTGTGGGACCCGGAGGGCGGCCTCAACCCCGGCGTCCTGGCCCGCCCGCAGCGCCTGGACCAGAACCTGCGCTTCGACCCCCTGCCGAGGCGCCCGGTGGACGTCGAATTCGGCTACCCGCACGACAAGGGGGACTTCTCTGCGGCCGTCCGGCGCTGTGTGGGCGTCGCCAAGTGCCGCAACGAGTCGGTGTCCGACTCCGGGGTGATGTGCCCCTCGTACCGCGTGACCGGCGAGGAGAAGCACTCCACCCGCGGCCGCGCCCGGCTGCTGCACGAGATGCTCGCGGGCGAGGTCGTCCAGGACGGCTGGCGCTCGGAGGAGGTACGGGACGCGCTCGACCTGTGCCTGTCCTGCAAGGGCTGCCGCAGCGACTGCCCGGTCGAGGTCGACATGGCCACGTACAAGGCGGAGTTCCTGCACCACCACTACGAGGGACGGGTGCGGCCCGCCGCGCACTACTCGATGGGCTGGCTGCCGGTATGGCTCCGGGCCGCCTCCCGCCTGAGGGCCGCGCCCGCCGCCAACGCCCTGGCGGGCGTGGACCCGCTGGCGGCACTGGCCAAGCGCATGGGCGGGATCGCGCCCGAGCGCGACATCCCGGAGCTGGCCCGGGAGCCCTTCACGCGGTGGTGGCGGGAGCATGCCCGTACGGTGCCTCGCGCCGGGAACGGCGTCCGCACCGTCGTCCTGTGGCCCGACACCTTCACCAACCACCTCTCCCCGTCCGTCGGCCGCTCGGCGGTCGCCGTACTGGAGGCGGCCGGGCTGCGGGTGGTCGTCCCGCCGGGGCCCGTGTGCTGCGGCCTGACCTGGGTCTCCACCGGCCAGCTCGACCGCGCCCGCGCGGTCATGCGGCGCACCCTGGACGTCATGGCCCCGGCCCTGGACGCCGGGCTTCCGGTGGTCGGCCTCGAACCCAGCTGCACCGCCGCCCTCCGCACCGACCTCCCCGAACTCCTCGGCGCCGACCCGCGCGCCGCGCGCCTCGCCGAGTCCGTCTCGACGTTCGCCCAGGCCCTGGAGGAGTACGCCCCCGACTGGCGGCCCCCCAAGGTCGACCGCCCCGTCGTCGGCCAGACCCACTGCCACCAACACGCCGTCCTCGGCGACGCCGCCGAGCGCCGCCTGCGTGAACGCGCTGGCCTTACGGGCGCGTTGAGCGGCGGCTGCTGCGGTCTGGCGGGCAACTTCGGCTTCGAGGAAGGCCACTACGACGTCTCGGTGGCCTGCGCCGAGGAGCAACTGCTGCCATCGGTGCGCGCCGCGGACCCCGGCACGGAGATCCTGGCGGACGGCTACTCCTGCCGCACCCAACTGAACCAACTGGCGGGCCGGAAGAGCCGCCACCTGGCGGAGGTCCTGGCAGAGCGGCTGCCGTGACGCCCAAGTCCGGTTACGACGACTCCGCCGCCTCCCCGGGCGCGGGGTCGTCCTCCGGCTCATCACAGCCGCCATCGCCGTACGCGGCCAGCCGCCCACCCCTGCTCTCGGCCACCCGCAGTGCGTCGCGCAGCGCCTCGGTCAGCCGGTTGGCCAGGAAGCGCAGTTCCCCGGTGCTCGCCTTACGGTCGTTGAGCAGCGCGCGGGCATGGGCGATGAGTTGTGCCCCCATGCACAGCCGAAGGGCCTCGATGTCGTCCGCCCGTCGGCTCAGGAGGCTGTTGCCGTCGCTCGGCGACGGGTAACACGGTTTGCCGTCCGGGCTGGACCATGGCAGCAGCCGTAAGGCAGTCTTGAGGGGGCTTCCGAGAGGTGTGGCGGTCACGGTACGGCTCCTCTTGCGGCGATGTTCCCGTGCCGTGACGTTATGGTCGCGTTGAGTAGCTGATCAATGGCGCTTTCGTCCGGCGATGGGTGGAAGTACCACCCGGTGTCACATCGGTACGCCGAGCACGTCGGCCATGGTTTGCATCTCCGGTGTCATCGTTCGCCGCCTGGCGATGATGTCGCCCAGGATGTCCCGTGCGTAGCGCTGGTTGGGCAGCCATTCCGGGGCGTCGGACCAGATGCCTCGCAGCACCTCGAAGGCATCGGTGGGCCGGTGCTTCATCACATGGGCTCTGGCCACGTCCAGGAGGTGGCGGTTCCGGTTGTTCGACGTCGGCCGGAGGCCGTTGGCGGGGATGCGCGCCGCCAGGCTGAGGACACGGTCCGGTTCCTCCGCCACCATCGCGTTCTCGGCGCGTTTGAGGGTCACGGTCACGGGGCCGAAGGCCCGGAGGAAGTCGCCCTCGGGGGCGAACTCGCGGCCCATGGTGACCGCTGCCGCGTGGGCGAGCCGCAGGGTGTCCCTGGCGACATCGGATTCGTTGTCCCGCACCGCGGCGGCCGACGCGCGCAGGAGCAGCCAGCCCCATGCGCTCAGCTCGGCGGGGGTGGCGCGGGACAGGCGTGGCTCGATGTCGTCCGACCACCGCACGGACAGCGCGCGGGCCTCGGCGAGTCGGCCCCGGCGCAGCAGCAACCAGCAGCGCGTTTTCGCGATGGCGGCTCCGTCGAGCCGGTCCATCGCGTCGTCCAGCGCTTTGGCGAGGGCTGTTTCGGCGGCGTCGAACTGGCGCGTCTGCACCATGAGCGAGCCGGTGAGCTGAAGTAACCGCCCCCGCAGGTGCCGACCGCGTGGGTCGAGCGCGGCGAGCATGTCGGCGTCACGCAAGAGGGCGGGGAGTACCGGACGCAGGTCGGCGAACCGGTCGCCGGAGAAGAGAGGCAGCGCGGCCTTGATCGCCGCCCTGACCCCGTCCACGGTGGGGGCCTGGTCGGCATCGCGATCGCCTACCGGGGAGGTCAGGGTGTGGCGTACCGGCCCCCAGTCTTCCAACGTGGCTTCGTCGGCGTCGTCCTCGCGATGTCCTGCGATGAGCCGCGTCGTGGACACGCCCAGCGCCGCGGCGAGCTTCCGGGCGGTTTCGAGGCGCGTGTCTTGCTGTTCGCCCTGTTCGAGCTTCCTGATCCAGGAGAGGGAGACTCCCGATGCTTCCGACAAACCGCGCTGGGTCAGCCCCCGACGCTTCCGGATGTCGCGCAGCCGCGCACCGATGTGGTCCTGACTGTTGTCGGGCATGCTCAGCTCCTTCGGGCTTCGACAAGGGACACGTACCCCTGGGCAAACGCGGTGAAATGTCGGTCAGTCACCCTGAACAGCGCAGGGTTCCGTCTGTGCCTCACCCGGACAGCCGGGCGGCACCGGGTTGCCCCCCGGCGCGTCGAGCGCCTGCGCTCGCACCGGGGGGCGGGCGCAGCCCGGGCGTCGTGTCCCAACCGGCTGAATCATGCAAGCGTGCTTGATTGTTTCTCGTCGCGCTGCCACCCTCGCTCGACAAGAACGAAAGACAGCCGACACACGACTGACCCGACGACGGGAGCGACGCGTGTCCGAGACGGAGGCTCTGCTCGGCGATCTGCGGGCGGAGGGGGACGAGTTGGACGGCCTGGTGGCCGGGCTCGGGGGCGCGGAGTGGCGTACGGCGACACCCGCGCCCGGGTGGAGCATCGCGCACCAGATCGCCCATCTCGCGTGGACCGACGAGCGGGCCGTACAAGCCGCCGAGGACCCGCAGGGGTTCGCCGACGAGGTGCGCCGGGCGTGGACCGCGCCGGAGGCGTTCGTGGACGAGGGCGCGGAGCGCGGGGCGGCCGAGCCGCCCGAGGCGCTGCTGGAGCTCTGGCGCGCGGGGCGGGATCGGTTGCTCCGGACGCTGGCCGCGCAACCGCCGCGCGCCCGGCTGCCGTGGTACGGGCCGCCGATGAGCGTGATGTCGATGGCGACCGCCCGGCTGATGGAGACCTGGGCGCACGGCCAGGACGTCGCCGACGCGCTGGGTGTGCGGCGGGCCCCCACCGCCCGGCTGCGCCATGTGG
The DNA here is from genome assembly GCF_003595545.1 of Streptomyces sp. 11-1-2. Classification (NCBI taxonomy): domain Bacteria; kingdom Bacillati; phylum Actinomycetota; class Actinomycetes; order Kitasatosporales; family Streptomycetaceae; genus Streptomyces; species Streptomyces sp. 11-1-2. The sequence continues at coordinate 5,266,063 of NZ_CP022545.1, read as the reverse complement.
CCCGGATCGGGGTCCGGGCGCGGGGCTACGCGTACGCGGCGCGGGGGCTGGAGCCGTCGGCCGAGGAGTTCCGGGTCGAGCTCACCGGCCCGGACGGTGAGTTGTGGACGTACGGGCCCAAGGACGCGGCCCAGCGGGTGACCGGGCCCGCGCTGGACTTCTGTCTGCTGGTGATCCAGCGGGCGCACCGCGACGATCTGGCCGTACGGGCCGAAGGGGCGGACGCGGACCGCTGGCTGGACATCGCGCAGGCGTTCGCGGGCCCACCCGGCAAGGGCCGCGCCCCGGGGCAGGGAGCGGGTGACACGGCTCGGGGGAGTGTCGTGGGAGGTGGCGCCGCCGGAAGTGATGCTGCGGGAGATGGTGCGGTCGGAAGCGGCACCGCAGCAAGCGGCACGACCGGAAGCGGCACCGCAGCAAGCGGCACCACCGGAAGCGGCGCCACGGCAAGCGACGCTGCCGGAAACCCCGCCGGAGGCGCCCCGTGACCCCGCCGCCCCCACCCCTCCGTATCGGCAACGCCTCCGGCTTCTACGGCGACCGCTTCGACGCGGTGCGCGAGATGCTCACCGGTGGCCCCCTGGACGTGCTGACCGGGGACTATCTCGCCGAGCTGACCATGCTCATCCTGGGCCGGGACCGCGCCAAGGACCCGGCGCGGGGCTATGCCACCACCTTTGTGCGCCAGCTCGAGGACACCCTGGGGCTCGCCATGGAGCGCGGCGTACGGCTCGTTACCAACGCGGGCGGGCTCAACCCGGCCGGGCTGGCCGACGCGATCCGCGCTCTCGCCGAGCGGCTCGGCATCGCCTGCCGGGTCTCCCATGTCGAGGGCGACGACCTCCTCGGCGCCCGCGACTGGGGGCCGGGCGTGGTCACCGCCAACGCCTATCTCGGCGGCGCCGGTATCACGGCCTGTCTGCGCGGTGGCGCGGATGTGGTGGTCACCGGGCGGGTGACGGACGCCGCGCTGGTGACGGGCCCGGCCGCGGCGCACTTCGGATGGGCCGCCGACGACTGGGACGCGCTCGCCGGAGCCGTGGTCGCCGGGCACATCCTGGAGTGCGGTACGCAGGCGACGGGCGGCAACTACTCGTTCTTCACCGAGCACGACCTCCGCCGCCCCGGCTTCCCCCTCGCCGAGATCCACCCCGACGGCTCCAGCGTGATCACCAAGCATCCGCACACCGGCGGCGCCGTCACGGTCGGGACCGTCACCGCCCAGCTCCTCTACGAGACCGCGGGCGCCCGCTATCCGGGCCCGGATGTCACCGCCCGGCTGGACTCGGTGCGGCTCATCCCGGACGGCCCGGACCGGGTGCGCGTCCACGGCGTACGGGGTGAGGCGCCGCCCCGCACCCTCAAGACCGGGCTGACCCGGCTCGGCGGCCACCGCAACGAGGTGGTGTTCGTGCTCACCGGCCTGGACATCGAGGCCAAGGCGGCGCTCGTACGGGACCAGATGGAGGGGGCGATGAGCAAGCGCCGCCCCGCCGAGGTCCGTTGGACCCTCTCCCGTACCGACCACCCCGACGCGGCCGTGCAGGAGGAGGCGAGCGCCCTGCTGCGGCTGGTGGTGCGCGACCGGGACCCGGCGGCGGTGGGCAGGGCGATCAGCGGCGCGGCCGTCGAACTGGCCCTCGCCAGCTACCCCGGCTTCCATGTGACCGCCCCGCCCGGAAAGGGCTCCCCTTACGGCGTCTTCGAGGCCGTGGACACCCCGGCCGACACCGTGCCGCACACCGCCGTACTGCCGGACGGCTCCCGGCTGACCATCCCCCCGGCCCCCACCACGCCCACCGCCGGGGGCCCGGCGGACGAGCCGCCCCTTTCGCCGCCCCTTCCCCCGCCGCTGCCGCCGGGGCCGACCCGCCGCGCCCCGCTGGGCGCGGTCGCCGGGGCCCGCAGCGGCGACAAGGGCGGCAGCGCCAACATCGGCGTCTGGGCGCGGAGCGAGGACGCGTGGCGCTGGCTGGCCCACACCCTCACCGTCGACCGGCTGCGCGAACTGCTCCCGGAGACGGCCCCGTTGAAGATCACCCGCCATCCGCTGCCCCGGCTGCGGGCCCTGAACTTCGTCGTGGAGGGTCTGCTCGGCGAGGGCGTCGCCGCGCAGGCCCGTTTCGACCCCCAGGCCAAGGCCGTCGGCGAATGGCTGCGCTCACGCCATCTGGACATACCGGAGGTACTGCTTTGACCGCCCGTTCCGGTCCCCGGGCCACAGCCGTCGGCGACGGGTCGCCCTCTCGCCGCCTGGACATCCCGGAGGTATCCCTGTGACCGCGCTCGCGTCCGCGCTCGACCCCGCAGGCGCCGATCACACGGCCCATCGGGAGGCGATGCTCGCCAAGCTCGCCGAGTTGGAGGGCGAGCACGCCAAGGCGCTCGCCGGGGGCGGTGAGAAATACGTCCAGCGCCATCGCAAGCGCGGCAAGCTGCTGGTCCGCGAGCGGATCGAGCTGCTGCTGGACCCCGACACCCCCTTCCTGGAGCTGTCGCCGCTGGCCGGCTGGGGCAGCGAGTATCCGGTGGGGGCCTCGCTCGTCACCGGCATCGGGGTGATCTCCGGTGTGGAGTGCCTGATCAGCGCCAACGACCCGACCGTACGCGGCGGGGCCAGCAACCCCTGGACGCTCAAGAAGTCGCTGCGCGCCCATGAGATCGCCCGCGCCAACCGGCTCCCGCTCGTCAGCCTCGTCGAGTCCGGCGGCGCCGATCTCCCCTCCCAGAAGGAGATCTTCATCCCGGGCGGGGCGATGTTCCGCGATCTCACCCGGCTGTCCGCCGCCGGAATCCCCACGATCGCCGTGGTCTTCGGCAACTCCACCGCCGGAGGCGCGTACATCCCCGGAATGTCCGACCACGTGATCATGGTCAAGGAGCGCTCCAAGGTCTTCCTGGGCGGTCCGCCGCTGGTGAAGATGGCCACCGGCGAGGAGAGTGACGACGAATCGCTGGGCGGCGCCGAGATGCACGCCCGCACCTCCGGCCTCGCCGACTACTTCGCCACCGACGAGCCCGACGCGCTGCGCCAGGCCCGCCGCGTCGTCGCCCGCCTCAACTGGCGCAAGGCGCACGCCGATCCGGGGCCCGCCGAACCGCCGAAGTACGACTCCGAGGAGCTGCTCGGCATCGTCCCCGGCGATCTCAAGATCCCCTTCGATCCGCGCGAGGTGATCGCCCGGATCGTGGACGGCTCGGACTTCGACGAGTTCAAGCCGCTGTACGGGCGCAGCCTGGCGACCGGCTGGGCCGCGCTGCACGGCTATCCGGTCGGCATCCTGGCCAACGCCCAGGGGGTGCTGTTCAGCGAGGAGTCCCAGAAGGCCGCGCAGTTCATCCAGCTCGCCAACCAGCGCGACATCCCGCTGCTCTTCCTGCACAACACCACCGGCTATATGGTCGGCCGCGACTACGAGCAGGGCGGGATCATCAAACACGGCGCCATGATGATCAACGCCGTCTCCAACTCCCGCGTCCCGCATCTGTCCGTGCTCATCGGCGCCTCGTACGGCGCCGGTCACTACGGGATGTGCGGCCGGGCGTACGACCCCCGCTTCCTCTTCGCCTGGCCCAGCGCCAAATCCGCCGTGATGGGCCCGCAGCAGCTCGCCGGGGTGATGTCGATCGTCGCCCGGCAGTCCGCCGCCGCCAAGGGGCAGCCGTACGACGAGGAGGCCGACGCCGCGCTGCGCGCCATGGTGGAGCAGCAGATCGAGTCCGAATCGCTGCCGCTGTTCCTCTCCGGGCGGCTCTACGACGACGGCGTCATCGACCCGCGCGACACCCGCACCGTGCTCGGCCTGTGTCTGTCCGCCCTGCACACCGCGCCGGTCGAGGGCGCGCGCGGTGGCTTCGGCGTCTTCCGGATGTGAGTGAGGTACCCGTGAGCCGTGCCCGTTTGTCCGCCCGTTCGCTCGCCTCGTCCGCCGTGCGCGGCGGTTCCGCTTCGGCGTCTTCCGGATGTGAGTGAGGAACCCGTGATTCGTTCCCTCCTGGTCGCCAACCGCGCCGAGATAGCGCGGCGTATCGTCCGCACCTGCCGTGACCTCGGAATCGCCACCGTCGCGGTCCACTCCGACGCGGACGCCGGCGCGCCCCACGCACGCGAGGCCGACACCGCCGTACGGCTGCCGGGCGATGCCCCGGCCGACACGTATCTGCGCGGCGATCTCCTCGTGAAGGCCGCCCTGGCCGCCGGGGCCGACGCGGTCCACCCCGGCTACGGCTTCCTCTCCGAGCACGCCGACTTCGCGCGCGCCGTAAGGGACGCGGGGCTGGTGTGGGTGGGGCCGCCGCCCGAGGCGATGGAGGCCATGGCCTCCAAGACCCGCGCCAAGGAGATCATGCGCAAGGCGGGCGTGCCGCTGCTCGACGCGATCGACCCGGCCGAGGCCACCGCCGATGATCTGCCCCTGCTGGTCAAGGCGGCGGCGGGTGGGGGCGGCCGTGGCATGCGGGTGGTCCGCGAGCTGGACGCGCTCCCCGCCGAACTCGACTCCGCCCGCGCCGAGGCGGCCTCCGCCTTCGGCGACGGTGAGATCTTCGTGGAGCCCTATATGGAGGGCGCCCGCCATGTCGAGGTCCAGGTGTTCGCCGACACCCACGGCACCGTCTGGACCCTCGGCACCCGCGACTGCTCCCTCCAGCGCCGCCACCAGAAGGTCATCGAGGAGGCCCCGGCCCCCGGCCTGGGTGAGGAACTGCGGCGCACCCTGGCCGAGTCGGCGGCGAACGCGGCGCGCGCCATCGGCTACGAGGGCGCGGGCACGGTGGAGTTCCTGGTCTCGCCCGCGGGGCGGGCGTACTTCCTGGAGATGAACACCCGCCTGCAGGTCGAGCACCCGGTCACCGAGGAGATCTACGGCCTTGACCTGGTGGCGCTGCAGTTGCGGATCGCGGAGGGGGAGTCCCTCGACGCCGAGCCTCCGGCGCCCCGGGGACATGCCGTCGAGGCGCGGCTGTACGCCGAGGACCCGGCGCGCGACTGGCGGCCGCAGACGGGGATCATGCACCGGCTGGAGATCGCCGGGCTGCGGGTCGACTCCGGGCCGGCCGACGGGGACGCGATCGGCGTCCACTACGACCCGATGCTGGCCAAGGTCATCGCCGTCGCGCCCACCCGGGCGGAGGCCGTGCGGCGGCTGGCCCACGGGCTGGAGCGGGCCCGGATCCACGGTCCGGTGACCAACCGGGAGCTGCTCGTACGGGCCCTGCGCCACCCGGAGTTCGAGGCGGCCCGTATGGACACCGGCTTCCTCGAACGCCATCTGGCCGAGCTGACCGCCGCCGCCTCCGATGACGACGAGGCGGCCTCGCTCGCCGCCCTCGCCGCCGCCCTGGCCGACGCGGCGCGGCGGCCGGGGACCGCGACTGTGGCCGGGCGGTTGGGCGGCTGGCGGAACGTACCCTCCCAGCCGCAGCTGAGGAGCTACCGCGCCGAACCGGGCGGCACCGAGCACGAGGTGCGCTACCGCCTCACCCGCGATGGGCTGCTCGCGGAGGGCATGCCCGACGTCCGGGTGCTGGACGCCGAAGCGGGGTTGGATGCCACCCCGGGGCGGGCCGCCGCTCCGGGGCGGGTCGTCCTCGATGTGGCCGGGGTCCGGCGGACGTTCGAGGTGACGGCCTATGGGGACCGCCGCCATGTCGACACTCTCCAGGGCGGCCATGTGTTCACCGCGCTGCCCCGCTTCCCCGACCCCACCGCCCGTGCCGAACCGGGCTCGCTGCTGGCGCCCATGCCGGGCACGGTGGTCCGGGTCGCCGAGGTGGCGGTCGGAGACCGGGTCGAGGCCGGGCAGCCCCTGCTGTGGCTGGAGGCCATGAAGATGGAGCACCGCGTCACGGCGCCCGCCGCCGGGGTGCTCACCGCCCTGCACGCCACCACCGGCCGCCAGGTCGAGGTCGGAGCCCTGCTCGCCGTCGTGGCGGCGGGGGAGTGACGAACCCCGGCGCACCACGCAGAACGTCCGGGCCCGGACAGCCCGTCCGGGCCGTGCGGGACAGCACACGGCCCGCACAACGCATCGCAAGTGGGAGGAGCCGTCCATGACCAGCCCGCATACGCCCGTGGACACCCCGGAGCGCGTGGCGCTCCGCGCGGCGGTGTCGTCGTTCGCCAAGGGACACGCCCCGGGTGGTCCCCAGGAGGGCGACGGCGTTCGCCAACTGTGGGCCGAGGCAGGCAAGCTCGGCTATCTGGGCGTCAACCTCCCCGAGGAGTACGGCGGCGGGGGCGGCGGCATCACCGAGCTGTCCATCGTCCTGGAGGAGCTGGGCGCCGCGGGCTGCCCGCTGCTCATGCTGGTCGTATCGCCCGCCATCTGCGGCACCGTCATCGCCCGGTTCGGCACCGCCGAGCAGAAGGAGCGCTGGCTGCCCGGTCTGGCCGACGGCAGTCTCACCATGGCCTTCGGCATCACCGAGCCCGACGCCGGATCCAACTCGCACCGCATCACCACCACCGCCCGCCGGGAGGAGGGCGGCGGCTGGATACTCAACGGCCGTAAGGTCTTCATCTCGGGCGTGGACATCGCCGACGCGACCCTGATCGTCGGCCGCACCGAGGACGCCCGGACCGGGAAGCTCAAGCCCTGCTTGTTCATCGTCCCGCGCGGGGCGCACGGCTTCTCCCACCACCACATTCCCATGGAACTGGCCGCCGCGGAGAAGCAGTTCGAGGTGGTGCTGGACGACGTACGGCTGCCCGCCGACGCGCTGGTGGGCGACGAGGACGCCGGGCTGCTCCAGCTCTTCGCGGGGCTCAACCCGGAGCGCATCATGACGGCGGCGTTCGGGCTGGGGATGGGCCGCTACGCGCTCGACAGGGCCGTCGACTACGCCCGCACCCGCCAGGTGTGGAAGGAGCCCATCGGCGCCCACCAGGCGATCGCCCACCCCCTCGCCCAGGCCCATATCGAGCTGGAGCTGGCCCGGCTGATGATGGCGAAGGCGGCGTACCTCTACGACACGGGCGATGACGCGGGCGCGGGCGAGGCCGCCAACATGGCCAAGTACGCGGCCGGGGAGGCCACGGTGAAGGCGGTGGACCAGGCCGTGCACACCCTCGGCGGCAACGGTCTGACCGTCGAGTACGGGCTGGCCCGGCTGATCACGGCCGCCCGGGTGGCCCGGATCGCCCCCGTCAGCCGGGAGATGATCCTCAACTACGTATCCCACCAGACCCTGGGGCTGCCGAAGTCGTACTGACCTCTCGCTGAGCCTTCCGCTGCCAGGGCCGGGCGGAGGCGCCGTACCGGCCTTACGGGCGTCGTACCGGACGCCGCCGTACCGGTCTCACGAGTTGGGCAGAACGGACAGGTAGGTCCATCAGAGCTGAGGGGAACGGCCATGGTGCTGCGCAGCGAGTATCCCGATGTCCCGCCCGTCGATCTGCCCATCCACGACGCCGTACTGGCCCGCGCGGCCGAGGCGTTCGGCGACCTGACCGCGCTGGTGGACGGCGTGACCGGGGCGGCCCTGAGCTACACCGCGCTGGATCGCGCCTCGCGCCGGATCGGTGCCGCGCTGGCCGAGGCGGGGGTGCGCAAGGGCGATGTGCTGGCTCTGCACAGCCCCAACTCGATCATGTACCCACCGGCCTTCTACGGCGCGACCCGCACCGGGGCAGCGGTCACCACGGTGCATCCGCTGGCGACGCCGGAGGAGTTCGCCAAGCAGCTCCGGGACGCGGCAGCGTCCTGGGTCATCACCGTCTCGGCGCTGCTGGGGGTGGCCCGGCAGGCCGCCGAACGGGCGGGCGGGGTACGGGAGATCTTCGTCTGCGACGAGGCGAGCGGCCATCGTTCGCTGCGCTCCATGATGAGGAGCACCGCGCCCGAACCCGTGGTGGAGATCGACCCGGCCCAGGACATCGCGGTGCTGCCGTACTCCTCGGGCACCACCGGCACCCCCAAGGGCGTGATGCTCACCCACCGCAACGTCGCCACCAACCTCGCGCAGGTGGAGACGCTGGTCCCCAACCAGCCGGGGGAGCGGGTGCTGGCCGTCCTGCCGTTCTTCCACAGTTACGGCCTTACGGCGCTCATGAACGCACCGCTCCGCAAGGGCGCCACGGTGATCGTGCTGCCCCGCTTCGAACTCGACACCTTCCTCGCCGCCATCGAGAAGCACCGGGCCCAGGCGCTCTATGTGGCCCCGCCGATCGTGCTCGCGCTCGCCAAGCATCCGGCGGTGGACGGCCATGACCTGTCGTCGGTGCGGTACGTGCTGAGCGCGGCGGCGCCGCTGGACGCCCGGCTCGCGGAGGCGTGCGCCCGGCGGCTCGGCGTACCGCCGCTGCTGCAGGCGTTCGGGATGACGGAGCTGTCGCCGGGCTGCCATCTGGTGCCGCGCGACGCGAAGAACGCACCACCGGGGACGGTCGGAAAGCTGCTTCCGAGTACCGAGATGCGCATCGTGGCCCCGGACACCGGCGAGGACCTGGCCGTGGGCGAGGACGGCGAGATCGTCATCCGCGGGCCGCAGGTGATGAAGGGCTATCTCGGCCGCCCCGAGGACACCGACGCCATGATCGACGACGAGGGCTGGCTGCACACCGGCGACATCGGGCATGTGGACGCGGACGGCTGGCTGTATGTGGTGGACCGGGTGAAGGAGTTGATCAAGTACAAGGGCTATCAGGTCGCCCCGGCCGACCTGGAGGCCGTGCTGCTCGCCCATGAGGCCGTCGCCGACGCCGCCGTGATCGGGGTGACGGACGGGGCGGGCAACGAGATCCCCAAGGCATATGTGGTGCGCCGGCCCGGGACCCGGATCTCGGCGGACGACCTGATCGCGTACGTTGCCGGACAGGTGGCCCCGTACAAGAAGGTGCGCCGCGTGGAGTTCACGGACACCGTGCCGCGCTCGGCCACCGGCAAGATCCTGAGGCGTGAGCTGCGCGCCAGGGAAAGGAGTTCGACCACCCCATGACCGACGGCCCCACGACCGATGGCCCGCTGACCGCAGACCCCACCGCGGTGCCCATGCCTCTCGTACGGTCCGCCTTCGCGCGCGGTATCACCACTCTCACCCTGGACTCGCCGCACAACCGCAACGCGCTCTCGACGCGCCTGGTCGCCGAGTTGCGCGAGGCGCTGGCGGCGGCCGGGCGGGACGACCGCGTCCGGGCGGTGCTGCTCACCCACACCGGCACCACCTTCTGCGCGGGCGCGGATCTGAGCGAACCGCCCTCGGCGTCCGGTGCGGCCGGACTGGTGGCGCTGTTGCGGTCGATAGTGGAGCTGCCCAAGCCGGTCGTCGCACGCGTCACCGGACATGTGCGGGCCGGTGGGCTCGGGCTGCTCGGAGCCTGCGACATCTCGGCGGCCGGGCGCGGCGCCAGCTTCGCCTTCACCGAGGCGCGGCTCGGCCTCGCCCCGGCCGTCATATCGATGCCACTGCTGCCCCGGCTGGACCGGCGCGCGGCGGCCCGCTACTACCTCACGGGCGAGCGGTTCGACGCCGCCGAGGCGGCCAGGATCGGGCTGGTGACGATCGCGGACCCGGAGGGCGACGCGGACGAGGCGCTGGCGCCCGTCCTCGAGGGGCTGCGCCGGGGCTCCCCGCAGGGCCTCGCCGAGTCCAAGCGGCTGGTGACCGCCGATGTGCTGCGCGCCTTCGACCGGGACGGCGAAGCGCTGGCCGCGCTGTCGGCCCGGCTCTTCGCCTCCGAGGAGGCCCGGGAGGGCATGACGGCGTTCCTGGAGCGGCGCGAACCGGTGTGGGTGCGGGAGACGGCGGCCGACGCGGGGGCCACGGCCGACGTGGCGCCGGACGCCCAGGCCGCGGGGGACGCCGGGGCTACGGGGGACGCCGGGGCCACGCCGGACACCGGGGCCACGCCGGACGCCGGGGCCGCGGGGGCGTCCCGATGACCCCCCGTACGGCATTGCGCGACCCCAAGCAGGACCGCAGCCGCGCGACCCGCAGGCGGCTGCTGGAGGCCGCGGTGGCCTGCCTCGCCGAGCGCGGCTGGGCAGGGTCCACGGTCGCGGTGGTCGCCGAGCGGGCCGGGGTGTCGCGGGGCGCGGCCCAGCATCACTTCCCGACCCGTGAGGACCTCTTCACGGCCGCCGTCGAGCATGTCGCCGAGGAGCGCTCGGCGGAGCTGCGCGCCCTCCCCGCCCCGCATGGGGAGGGCCGCGTCCACACGGTGGTCGAGGCGCTGATCACCCTCTACACCGGCCCACTCTTCCGGGCCGCCCTCCAGCTGTGGGTGGCGGCCTCGTACGAGGAGCAACTGGGTGCCCGGGTGACTGCCCTGGAGGCGAAGATCGGCCGGGAGACCCATCGGATGGCGGTGGAGCTGCTGGGCGCCGACGAGTCGGTGCCGGGCGTCCGGGAGGCCGTCCAGGGCCTGCTCGACATGGGCCGCGGCCTGGGCCTGGCCAACCTCCTGACGGACGACGGCCACCGCCGGGAGCGGGTGGTGGCGCAGTGGTCGGGAATCCTGGAGATGATCCTGACCCCGCAGGACCCCGGCCACCCTTCCCCGGCCGCCTCCTGAGCCAGGGCGTGGCTCCTGGGCCGGGGCGTGGCTCCTGGGCTGCGGCTCGGTCTCCCGAGCTGCGGCTCGGGCTCCCGGGCGACCCCTCGCCGTCCGAACTACCGCTTGGTGTCCCCGTACCCGTCGATCTCGTGCGGGCTGCGCGTGCCCGGGCCGACGTACCGGGCCGACGGCCGCACCAGACGGCCCGTCCGCTTCTGCTCCAGGATGTGCGCGCTCCAGCCCGCCGTGCGGGCGCAGGTGAACATCGAGGTGAACATGGGCGCCGGGACCTCGGCGAAGTCCAGCACGATGGCCGCCCAGAACTCCACGTTCGTGGCCAGCACCCGGTCCGGCCGCCGGTTGTGCAGCTCGTCCAGGGCGGCCCGCTCCAGCGCCTCGGCGACCTCGAAGCGCGGCGCGCCCAGCTCCTTCGCGGTGCGCCGCAGCACCCGTGCCCGCGGATCCTCGGCGCGGTAGACGCGGTGGCCGAAGCCCATCAGCCGCTCGCCCCGGTCGAGGGCCTGCCGGACGTAGCCGGTGGCGTCCCCGGTGCGCTCGATCTCCTCGATCATGCCGAGCACCCGGGAAGGCGCGCCGCCGTGCAGCGGCCCCGACATGGCGCCCACCGCGCCGGAGAGCGCGGCGGCGACATCGGCGCCGGTGGAGGCGATGACGCGGGCGGTGAAGGTGGAGGCGTTCATCCCGTGCTCGGCCGCCGAGGTCCAGTACGCGTCCACGGCGGCGACATGCTTGGGGTCCGGCTCACCGCGCCAGCGCCGCATGAAGCGCTCCACGATGGTCCCGGCCTTGTCGATCTCCCGCTGCGGCACCATCGGCTTCCCCTGGCCGCGGGCCGACTGGGCGACGTAGGACAGCGCCATCACGGCCGCGCGTGCCAGGTCCTCACGGGCCTGCTCCGCGTCGATGTCCAGCAGCGGTTTGAGGCCCCAGACGGGCGCGAGCATGGCCAGCGCGGACTGGACGTCGACCCGGACGTCCCCGGAGTGGACCGGGATGGGGAACGGCTCGGCGGCCGGCAGCCCCGGGTTGAAGGCACCGTCGACCAGCAGACCCCACACGTTCCCGAAGGAGACATGGCCCACCAGGTCCTCGATGTCCACGCCTCGGTAGCGCAGCGCGCCGCCTTCCTTGTCGGGTTCGGCGATCTCCGTCTCGAACGCGACGACTCCTTCGAGTCCGGGTACGAAGTCGGACATCAGGCGGCTCCTCATGCTGCGGACGACGGCGGTGCCGGAACGGTTACGCGGCCGCCTGACACGACTCGCGGTCCGTACCGGTGACTCCGGTGATGTGCCCCGTGCGGGTAGTGGTCACCCAACCGCGGCGGGGAGTGACCTCCAGGGCACGGGGGGTGGTGCCTGCCAGGCGCCGACAGGCGCATGGTCAGCCTCAGTCTGGTGGGTGCGCTCGCCACGGGGAAGCGTGAGAAGCGGCACACGCGGTGCGCGTCGCGGGAGGGTTACGGGGCGGTAAGGCGGGGGAGGGAGATCGCTCTTCCGGGGCAGCCCGTGCGAAGGACCGATGATGTTGCAAGATATGCCCGTGCCTCACGTTGACTCGGAGCCCTCGGCTTCCTCCGCGCGTACGTACGACCCGGCCGCCATGCGCGAGCACTACCGCGCGGCCGGCTTCGACGAGGCGGATCTCGCGGGCGATCCGTTCCGGCAGTTCACCCGGTGGTTCGAGGACGCGGTCGGCAGCGGGCTCTTCGAACCGAACGCCATGATCGTCTCGACGGCCGACGCGGCGGGCCGCCCCAGCTCCCGCACCGTCCTGATGAAGAGCTTCGACGAGCGCGGCTTCGTCTTCTACACCAACTACGGCTCCCGCAAGGGCCGTGAGCTGGGCGAGAACCCACATGTCGCGCTGCTCTTCCCCTGGCATCCCATCGCCCGGCAGGTGATCGTCACGGGCATCGCGCGGCGCACCGGGCGGGACGAGACGGCGGCGTACTTCCGGACCCGGCCGCACGGCTCGCAGCTCGGGGCGTGGGCGAGCACGCAGTCCACGGTGGTGGGCTCGCGGGAGGAGCTGGACCGCTCGTACGAGGAGCTGGCGGACCGCTATCCGCCGGGGGAGCAGGTGCCGGTGCCGCCGGAGTGGGGCGGGTTCCGGGTGGTGCCGGAGGCGGTGGAGTTCTGGCAGGGCCGGGAGAACCGGCTGCACGACCGGCTGCGGTACGTCCGGATGGCCGATGAGGAGGGCGAGGGCTGGCGGGTGGAGCGGCTGTACCCGTAGGGGAGGCGCGTGGGAGGGCGGCGCTCGGGGCGGTGCGGACCGTAAGGCCGCCGAGAACACGCCCGTGAGGCCGCTGAGAACCAGCCCCTGAGGCTTACCCCCTGAAGAGCCCTGAGGCTCCTGAAGAGCCCCGAAAACGCGGACAACCCGCGGGTCTTTACCCCTGACGCCCTGAGGCGGAAGGGGGCCGGTCGGACGTACCGGCGACCCGCGGGTCGGGTGACTGCATGGGATTGGCCGGCTGCGCACCTCTTTCGTGCGCCAGTCCGGCGATGCGCAGAGCGCGACGACGGACTGCTAGCCCGCAGTCACCTCACGCGTCCGGATTTCATACATCTGCCGAACCACCTCCCTTCTCGTGTATCCCAAGCCTAAGAACCGCCTCCTGCCACACACAAGCGAATTTCCGTGTGGCAACGATTTCGGCGAATGCGGTGTGGCGCGTGTCACGTTCGAGTTCAATGTCCGACGTGCCCCACAACAGACAGCCACGTCGAGCAAGGGGTCTCAGGTGAGCGCTTCACAACGTTCCGAACCCGCAGGGCCAGCGCGTTCCGCCCGATCCTCGCGGGGGGTCCCCGGGCAGGCGGGCGCCGCCGCGTCGGCGCCCGTCCGGCCCGAGTGCCCGGACGGGCCCGAGCGGCCCGACTCCGAACTGCTCGCCGCGCTGCTCGACGGGATGGACGCCGCCCTGTGCGCGTTCGACGCCGACAGCACGGTGACCCACTGGAACCACGAGGCCGAGCGCATCCTCGGCTGGACGGCGGCGGAGGCGGTCGGCCGTAAGGGGCTGGGCGGCTGGGCCGCCCGTCCAGAGGACGCGCGGGACGTCGACGCGCGCCTTACGGAGGCCATGGGCACCACGGGACGCCGGGTGCACGAGTTCGCGCTGCTGACCAAGGACGGCGGCCGGGTCCTGGTCCGTACGCAGTCCTCGGCGGTGGCGGGCGCGGACGGCCACCCGGCCGGGGTCTACTGCGCCTTCAGCGAGGTGCACGCGCAGGTCGACCTGGAGCGGTCGATCGCGCTGAGCGAGGCGCTGCTGGAGGACGCGTCGTGGAACGTGGTCCTGGTCGACGCGGATCTGCGGGTGGCCGTCGTCAACGCCAGTGCGGCGGGGGCGCTGCGTACGGCCCGTAAGGCCGCGCCCGGCCGGCCGCTGGGCGACTTCCTGGACCAGGGCGTCGAGGAGGCGGAGGCCGCGCTGCAGCACGTCCTGGCGGAGGGCGCGCCCCCGGCGCCCACCGAGCTGTGGGTGACGCTGCGGGACGCCGACGCGGCGGACGGCTTCGAGGGCGCGGACAGCGTGCGCTACGAACTGCTCGACGACGACGAGGCGGTGCGCGGTGAGGGAGCCGACCGCGGAGATGCCGGTGCGGCGGCGCGGCACCGCTGCTGGCGCAGCGGCTTCCTCCGGCTGGCCTCGCCACTCACCGAGGAGCCGGTGCCGCTCGGCGTGGCCTGGATCTTCCAGGACGTGACGGAGGCGAAGGGCCAGGAGCAGGAGAGCGCCCGGATGCGCTTCCGGGGCAACCAGCTGCACCGGGCGGCGCGGGCGGCGGCCGAATGCGAGGACCCGATGGAGGCGGCCTCGGCCCATCTGGACTTCGCGCTGGTGGGCTTCGCCGATCACGCCCTGATCGACCTGGTCCTGGACCAGCCGCCGGGCGCCCCGGCGGACCGGGTCCGGCTCGTCCGGGCGGCGGCCACGCCCACCGGCGCCCCCGGCCCCTGCCCGCCCGTCGTCCCGGGCGGCATCCCGCTGGGCTACCCGGAGGGCCATCCGGCGCTCCAGGCGGTCGACCGCTGCGGTTCCGTACGGGCGAGCACGAGACGCTCGGACGAGCCCGCGGCGGCCCAGTGGGCGGTGACCCGCAAATGGCCGGAGGGCACGGTGCACGGCCTCTGCGCGGTGCTGCGCAGCCGCGGCCGTACCCTCGGCGTGGTCACCTTCCTGCGCACCTCCAGCCGCCGGGCCTTCGACCGTACGGACGCGGCGTACGCGGAGGACGTCGCTGCCCGGGTCGCGGCCTCGGTGGACCTGGCCACGGGCCGCCGCTGACGCCCCGGCCCGTGCGGCCCCGGCTGGTGACGCCCCGGGCCGGGAGGCGCCGCCGGGGTCCTACCTTCGGTAGAAGATCCGGTCCCCGTACTCGGTCATCACCTTGCGGTTCCACTCATGCCCGCCGTCCACGTTCCCCGACCTGAGCATGGGCGGCTCGATTCCCCGCTCGGCCAGTTCCGCGACCCCGGCCGCCACCATGGACTGCATGATCGCGCTCGTCACGACGGTGGACGCGGGGGCGAAGGGCGCGCCGACGCCGTCCACCGTGAGTTCCGCGTCCCCGATCGCGATCTTGTTGTCGATGACCAGATCGCACTGGTCCTTGAGGAAGCCACCGGAGGAGTTGCGCGAGGTCGTGCCGGTCGCGTAGCCGACCGAGGTCACCCCGATCACCCTGACACCGCGCTCCCGGGCGCTCATCGCCATCTCGACGGGCAGGGCGTTGCGCCCGGACAGCGAGATCACGATCAGCAGGTCCCCGGACCGGAGCGGACTGCTGTCGAGGACGGTCGTGGCGAGCCCGTCGACGCGTTCCAGCGCGCTGCCGAGGGTGGCGGGGATGACGTCCACGCCCACCACACCCGGCACCGGCAGCAGGTTCATCAGCGCGAGCCCGCCCGCGCGGTAGACGACGTCCTGCGCCGGCAGGGAGGAGTGCCCGGCGCCGAACGCGAAGAGGCGGCCGCCCGCGGCGACGGTATCGGCGATCAGGCTGCCCGCCGCGGCGATATGCTCGCCCTCCTCGTCCCGCACCTGCCGCAGCAGGCCGATGGCCGCGTCGAAGAATTGCCCGGCCGGTTTGGACTCGTTCATCAACGCGTCGCCTTCCCTGTGGGGGTTTCCGATCATGACGCTGTCAATAGCAGCCCGGTCCCTTGCGGCGGAAGAGGCCGTCTCGGCCCCGTTGTCGGCGGGATGCGTCAGAATTGGCTGAGGGCCACCGCACGACACTTCGAGGGGCACGCATGTCCGGACTGATCGACACCACGGAGATGTATCTCCGCACCATCCTCGAGCTCGAGGAGGAGGGCGTGGTCCCCATGCGCGCCCGGATCGCGGAGCGGCTCGAGCAGAGCGGCCCGACGGTCAGCCAGACGGTGGCGCGAATGGAGCGCGACGGGCTGGTCACGGTCGCGGGCGACCGTCATCTGGAGCTGACCGAGGAGGGCCGCCGGCTGGCCACGCGGGTGATGCGCAAGCACCGGCTCGCCGAGTGCCTGCTCGTCGATGTGATCGGGCTGGAGTGGGAGCAGGTCCACGCCGAGGCGTGCCGCTGGGAGCATGTGATGAGCGAGGCGGTGGAGCGGCGCGTGCTGGAGCTGCTCCGCCATCCGACCGAGTCGCCCTACGGCAACCCGATTCCGGGCCTGGAGGAGCTGGGCGAGAAGGCCGAGGCCGATCCGTTCCTGGACGAGTCCATGGTGAGCCTGCGTGAGCTGGAGCCCGGCTCGGAGGGCAAGACGGTGGTGGTGCGCCGCATCGGCGAGCCCATCCAGGCCGACGCCCAGGTGATGTACACGCTGCGGCGGGCCGGGGTGCAGCCGGGCTCCGTGGTGAGCGTCACGGAGTCGCCGGGCGGGGTGCTGGTCGGCAGCAGCGGTGAGGCGGCGGAGCTGGAGGCGGAGATCGCCTCGCATGTCTTCGTGGCCAAGCGCTGACCCAGGTCTTCGTGGCCGAGCGCTGACCCGGGCCGGGTGCGAGCTTCTCTTCCCTGGCTCCCGCCCCCTGCCCTGTTCCAGACCCCGAATCCCCGACCCCTGCCCTGATCCTCGCCCCCTGATCCCCGCCCCCCAGAGATTTCCCCCGACCCCGCCGTTTCGACCGCGTTCCGACCCCCGGCGCGCGGACGCTCCGACCCGCCCCGCTCCTGATTCGTGGACCCGGCGGCCCCACGCCTCGCGCATACACCCCCGCACACCCCGCACACCCTCGCGCGCTTCGACACGCTGACCGATACACCCCGTTCAGTCGATTCGGCCGTCACGACCTGCGACGACGGATTTTCCCGAAACCGGAGTCGAGAGAAACCGAGCGGGCGGGGCCGACGCGTGCGACGCTGTCGCTGACGCGCAGGCCGTCAGGGGAGGGGGCCGCGGTGGGCCCGAGAGGCTGTGCCGCCGAGGGGGAGTTCTTCAGCGAGGGCCCCGGTGCCGTCAGGTGCCGGGGCCCCGCTTCCCCATGTCCCCCCGCCGGGCCCCGGGCCGCACGGACCGCGCGAACGCGGCCGGTGCGACCCGGAGCCCTGGTGACCCGGAGCCCCGAGCTCTCAGGGTCGTCCCCCGCGGACTCCCTTCCCCGAGCAGTCCGCCTCCCGCTAGCTGTCTCCCCATGGCACAGACGATCAACCCCTGACGGTGGTCACTCGAACGAGGGGTGTTGGACGTAACAGCACCGTGTTCGAATATGAGTTCGATACTGTGAGGGTGTTCGAGAGAGGGCTGGAGGTGCCAGACCACATGGTGCGACGCATCGAGGTGAGCGGGACCGGCGGCGTGCGGCTCGCCGCCTGGGAGTTCACCGATCCGCCCAAGGCAGGCGCTGGCCGTGAGGGAGCGCGGGGCCCCGGAGTGCTGTTGCTCCATGGGCTGCTGGGCCGGGCGGCCCACTGGGCGGAGACGGCCCGCTGGCTCTCCACCCGCCATCGGGCGGTCGCCCTCGACCAGCGCGGCCATGGCCGCAGCGACAAGCCGGCCGAGGGGCCCTTCGACCGCTCCACCTATGTGGACGACGCCGAGGCGGCCGTGGAGCAGCTCGGCCTCGCCCCCGTGACCCTGATCGGCCATGCCATGGGCGCCCTCACCGCCTGGCAGCTCGCGGCCCGCCGCCCCGATCTGGTCCGGGCGCTGGTCATCTGCGATATGCGCGCCTCGGCCCTCGGCGCCGCCTCACAGCGCGAGTGGGCCGAATGGTTCCGCTCCTGGCCGGTGCCGTTCGCGACCCTCGCCGATGTGCGCAAGTGGTTCGGTGAGGACGATCCGACGCTGGAGCGGCCGAATCCGGCCCGGGGCGATTTCTTCGCCGAGGTCATGGCCGAGCGTTCGGACGGCTGGCGCCCGGCGTTCTCCTGCCGCCAGATGCTGAAGACCCGTGAGACCTGGATCCAGGACGCCCATTGGGAAGAGCTCGCGCTGGTCGAGTGCCCCACCCTGATCGTCCGCGGGCTGGACGGCGAGCTGGGCCGTGCGGAGGCGCAGGAGATGGTCCGCGTCCTGCCGCGCGGGCAGTATGCGGAGGTGGTGGACGCGGGCCATCTGGTCCACTACGACCAGCCGGACGGCTGGCGCCGCGCCGTGGAGCCCTTCCTGGCCTCGGCCCTGCCCGTCTGACGGCGGCGCTGCCCGTCTGACGGCGGCGCGGCCCCCGGTTCAGAACGCCCAGGTGATCAGAACGCCCAGGTGAACGGCTTGCCGCCGACCTCCGTCCACATGACATCGACCTCCCTGGCCCGCGCGGGAATCAGGAAGGTGGTGCAGAGCAGATAGCTCTGACCGTTCCTCCAGTCCTTGATCTTGTCCGGGTCCGCGCAGCCCTCGGGCCGCCCGGCTTCGCCCACGACCTTCGCTCCCCGCCGACCGTCCGCGTACACCTCCGCGTAGTCCCCGACCCGCGGATACTCCCGCACGGTGGCCCCGCGCAGATGGGTGTACTTCACGTAGGCGACCGCGGGCACCAAGCCCTTGGCGTCCGCCGGGTCCGGCACCAGCGCCTTCGCCTCGTCCGCCGTGCCGATGTCGACCTTCTGCGCCGCGATCCGATACGTGGGCTCGACCCCGGTGTCCTCCTTGAACGCACGCGTACCGGTCTGACCCGGCCAGAACAACCCACCCCCCGACCGCATCCCCACCGTCTGCGCCCCACCCTGATCTCCGTCGGCGGCCTCCGAGCGGGATGTGTGCCGCGCGTTCTCGGATGTATCGCCCTTTTCCCCGAATGGTCCGCACGCGGTCAGGGCGAGAGCCAGTACGGCGACGGGCGCGCCGACCCGCAGCCACGTTGTCTTGGTCAGTGGCACGGTGGAACTCCAATGCGGGAACTGTCTCCGTCGCGTTCCGGTGTGATCCCTTGAACGCGACCGACGGTTCGTTGATCCTACGAGTCCTCTACTCCCTTGCGGCAATGGGAAATTGACCAGTAATGGACAGGTGAAGGGAAGCACATGATCGGCGGCGACATCACGGATCCGGAACCCGGCCGGGACTGGGCGGCATTTCAGTACGAGATCTATCTGAACGGGATGACCGGCGCCGTTCCCCGGCTGCCCGCCGATCTGACCCGGCTCGAGGAGCTGGCCGAGGCCCGGCTGGGGCCCGGGCCGGTGGGCTATGTCGCGGGCAGCGCGGGCAACGGCAGCACCGAGCGGGCCAACCGGGCGGCGCTGGACCGGCATCGGATCGTGCCGCGGATGCTCCGTGACGTACGGCGGCGGAATCTGTCGGTCGAGCTGCTGGGCACCCGGCTGCCCGCGCCGCTCGCGCTCGCGCCCATCGGCGTGCTGTCGATCATGCACCCGGACGCCGAGTGCGCGGCGGCGCGGGCCGCCGCGGCGCAGGGTGTGCCGTTCATCCTGTCCTCGGCGTCCAGTACGCCGATGGAGCGGGTGGCGGAGGCGATGGGGGACGGCGAGCGGTGGTTCCAGCTCTACTGGGGCAAGGACCGCGAGGTCACCAGGAGCTTTCTGGACCGGGCGAGGGCGTGTGGCTTCACGGCCCTTGTGGTGACCCTCGACACCCCGCTGCTGGCCTGGCGGCCACGCGATCTCGACCAGGCGTATCTGCCGTTTCTGCGCGGTGTGGGAACCGCCAACTACTTCACCGATCCGGCGTTCCGGGCCGGGCTCGCCAAACCGGTCCACGAGGACCGGGACGCCGCGGTGCTGCACTTTGTGCAGATGTTCGGCGACCCCGGGAAGACCTGGGAGGACCTGGCGTTTCTGCGTGAGCACTGGGACGGCCCGATCGTGCTGAAGGGGGTGTTGCACCCCGACGACGCCCGGCGCGCGGAGCAGGCGGGGATGGACGGCGTCGTCGTGTCCAACCACGGCGGCCGTCAGGTGGGCGGCTCCATCGGGGCGGCCGACGCGCTGCCGGGGGTGGCGGCGGCGGTCGGCGACCGGCTCGCGGTGCTCTTCGACAGCGGGGTGCGCACCGGTGACGATGTGTTCAAGGCGCTCGCCCTCGGCGCCCGCGCGGTGCTGTTGGGGCGGCCGTACGCATATGGGCTGGGGCTGGACGGGCAGCCGGGGGTGGAGCATGTGATCCGCTCCCTGCTGGCCGAGTTCGAGCTGACGATGGCGCTGTCGGGCCATACGGATGCGGCGCGGCTCACCCCGGACGCACTCGGCTGACAATTCCCTTCGGCTTTCAACTTGTTGTCATATGCACCGGTACACCGGCGACTCGCCGCGGGACCGTCGGAGCTTTACCGGGTCATGAGCTCCGGGATTGACGGGTGCTACGCTCTTCGGCGCGTAGTGAATTAACCGATCATGCAGTGAATTAACCGATCACGGGGGGTGGTTGCGTGAAGATCCAACGTAAAGCCTCGATGGTCGTGCTCGCGGCGGCGCTGATGCTGGGCGGTTCCGTGGCCCTGGCGCCAACGGCGTCGGCGGTGGGGTCATCGGCGTGTCAGTTCAATTCCCCGGATGTCAATTTCAAGGTCTCCACCAGTGGGGCGAGATTCCGTACCGGACCGGGAAAGCGGTACCGCGCCATAGGGACGCTTTACCGGGGGGATTCCTTCCGGTACTTCTGCCGCACCCGGGGCTTTGAGGAGAGCTGGTCCTACGGAAAGATCCTCAGGCGGACGACGACCGGAATCCGGCCCGGGACCAGAGGCTGGGTGTACAGCAAGTACCTCGACTAGCCGGAACGTTACGGCAGTTGTGGTGCGGGCGGCTCGTGCGACACCACCACGCATCGGCGGGGCCGGGGGGTGAGTCCCCGGCCCCGCCGATGTGCTGCGTGCTCGGGGCTCACCCCTTGCTGACCGCCGCCAGGATCTCCGGCAGGCGCGCGGCGACCCGCGGTGCCGCCATGCGCAGGCCGGTCTCCGCGAGCGCCGCGCCGTAGGCCGCGCCCAGCGGGAACACCACCCACAGCCAGCCGTGCGCCCCGGAGACATGCAGCCAGATCGTCAGGCCCAGCACCGGTGCGCACAGCACGGCACCCCCGACCATTCCGCCGAGGATGCTGAGCCAGGCGATCCCCGCCTGTGCCGGGACGACGTTCTTGTAACCGCTGTCCTGCGGAATGGAGTACGGGGCCAGCACGGAGGTCATGGCGCCGGTCGCCAGCATCGAGCCGAGCAGCGCAAGGGCGATCCCGAGCGCCTCGGGGGCGGCCGGCCAGTTCTTCTGGAGGGCTGCGGAGCCGAGCACCGCCACCGCCACATACGGCACCGCGACCAGGAGGAGCGCCAGCGCACGGCCCCGCAGCTCCAGATAGGCGTCACGGCGCGAGGAGATCGTCTGGGCGACCATCCAGAAGGCGGAGGAGTCCTGGCCGAACTGGTTGTACATCAGCATGCCGAGCATCCCCGACGCCCAGCAGGCCCAGTAGATCGAGCCATTGCCCTGGACCGCCGTGACGAAGGGCACCAGCAGGCCGACGCCCAGCGAGGTGACCCAGGCCGACTTGGTCTTCGGGTCCCGTAGGGCATAGCGCAGCGTCCGCAGCAGCACCGTGCCGGTGCGGCCGGCGGGCAGCAGCCGGGCGAATGGGCCCGAGGCGTCCGGGGTGTCGGCCGCGCCGGAGCCCCGCCGCTCGCGCGGTGCCGCCGCCTGGAGCGTGGAGGCGTCCGGGGTGGTCATCAGGTGGGTGAGGGTGCCCGTCCACCACCACATCAGCAGCGCCAACGCGCCCGCCGTCAGCGCGAACTGGGCCGCCGCGACCCCATAGGCGCCGTCGGTCACGCTCTGGACGGCGTCGATCGCCGCCGCGGGCGGCACCCAGCGGAGCACCCGCGCGGCCGGTTCCAGTACGGCCAGGCCGTTCTTACCGCCGAGCTGCTGGGCCCCGAGGTTCACGAACTGCGCGCCGATCGCCACGAACAGACCGCTGAGCACCGCCAGGTCGCGGCCCTTACGGCTGGTGAGGAGGCGGGTGTTGGCCGTGGCGACGGCACGTGCCAGCGCCACGCACACCAGCACCGTCAGCACCACGGCCACCACCGCAGCCACCGCGGCCGCCGCCCCGTGCGCGACGGCGACGGCCGAACCGGCCGCCAGGGTCAGGGTGAACAGCGGGCCGATGCCGATCAGCGAGGACACCAGCAGTGCGGTGATCAGCGAGCGCGGCCGCAACGGCAGCATCACCAGCCGGGTCGGGTCGAGGGTTTCGTCGCCGCCGGGGAAGAACAGCGGCATCACCGCCCAGCCGAGCGCGAGCACCGCCGTCAGCAGCGTGACCAGCGCGTCGACGTGGTTCGTGTCGCGCAGCAGCACCAGACCGAGCAGCTGCAACACGGCGAACAGCATGGCCAGCACCAGCGAGGTGATGTACGCGGCCCGCCGACCGCTGGACTGGCGCAGCCCGTTGCGCAGCAGCGCCAGCTTCAGGGAGACGAAGACGGGGGTGGGGGAGACGGTGGGGACGGCGGGCGGCGCGGGCGCGGTGGTGCCGAGCGGGCCCTTGGCGTCGAGCGGGTCGGTGAGCGTCATCGGGCGCCGCCGCCCAGCCAGTCGAGGCTCTGGCCCGCCTCGCGCCGGTTGGCGCCGACCAGCTCCAGGAAGGCGTTCTGCAGGGAGGGCGCGTCGCCCCGCACCTCGGCCAGCGGGCCATGGGCCCGGATCCGGCCGCTCGCGATCACCGCCACCCAGTCGCACAGCGACTCCACCAGCTCCATGACATGGCTGGAGAAGACGACGGTGGCGCCGGAGTGGGTGTAGCGCTCCAGGACGCCGCGGATGGTCTGGGCGGAGACCGGGTCGACTCCCTCGAAGGGCTCGTCGAGGAAGAGGACTTCCGGGTTGTGGAGCAGCGCGGCGGCCAGTCCGATCTTCTTCCGCATACCGGTGGAGTAGTCGATGACCAGCTTGTTCTGGGAGCCCGCGAGATCCAGGACGTCCAGGAGCTGAGTGGCGCGCTTGTCGACCTCCTCACCGGGCAGCCCGCGCAGCCGCCCGGTGTAGGTGAGCAGCTCCCGGCCGGAGAGCCGCTCGAACATCCGCAGCCCTTCCGGCAGCACCCCGATCCGCGCCTTGATCTCGACCGGGTCCCGCCAGACGTCGTGCCCGCCGATCTCCACGGTCCCCGAGTCGGGGCGCAGCAGGCCGGTGATCATCGAAAGCGTGGTGGTCTTACCGGCGCCGTTGGGCCCGACGAGGCCGATGAACTGCCCGGCGGGCAGTTCCAGATCGATCCCCGCGACCGCGATCTGCTCTCCGTAGCGCTTCCACAGGCCACTCACCCGCACCGCGGCGGCCCTCGATGGCTGTGTGCTGGCTGCTGATTGCTCCTGAGGCACCGGTTTCCCCCGTTTTTCTATGGGACGAGTCACGCGGGGGCCGGTCGTGGCGCCCCCGTCCGTCGCTCCACGATAGGGGCTGACCTGGGGAGCGCTCCGGGGGTGCCGGCGGCACGGGGTGTCTCAGCGGTACGGGGTCCAGCGGCGCAGGGCATCAGCGGCCCGGGGGTGGTCAGCGGTGCAGGGCATCAGCGGCCCCAGGGGGCGGTCAGCGGCGCTCGCGGCCGCAGGCGTAGGCGAGGGCGCTCACCAGCTCCTGGGCGTCGGGCAGCCAGCGGTTGGCGGCGGTGGGCCGCCGGGCCCACTGGATCGGGCCGCGCAGGCCCACCCGGGTCGGGGGCGCGACCACATAGTCGCCCTCGCCGCGCGCGGCCAGGTCGATCGCGTTCGGCGGCCAGCCCAGATTCCGCACCAGGTCGGGGACCTTGGCGGCGGCGCCCGGGAGGACGAAGAAGAGCATCCTGCGCCCGGGGGTGCAGGTGACCGGACCCAGCTCCACCTGGCGGCGCTCCATGCGCGCGAGCGCCAGACAGCCCGCCGACTCCGGTACGTCGAGCGCGTCGAAGGTGCGGCCGGTGGGCAGCAGGATGGAGGCGCGCGGCGTCCTGGCCCACATGCGGCGGACCACGACCGCGCTGCCCGTGGCCTGGTTCACCCAGTCCCGGCCGGTCGGATGGGCGCCGGGGGCCGGGCAGTCGGCGCTTCCGCAGGAGCAGCGCTCCACTCCGTCCACGGTCTCCAGCCAGGCGCCGGAGAGCACGTCCCAATGCCGCTCCTCGGCATATCGCACCGCCGCGTCGCGCAGCCGCTCCCCGCGCTGCTGAGGGATCTGCGAGGTTCCCGCGGGGAACCGCGATGGTCCTGTCACGTCCATGGTCTCTTCCACGCAAGGACAACTTCCGCCGTCAACAGGGGTTACGGCCGGACCCCCGCACGGGCGGGCCGCCGGGGGTCCGGGGTGCGCGAGGACGGCACGGCGGGGCGCATGGGTGCACAGTCGGGGGCGCGTGTGGGGTTGCGACTGTGTAAGCGGGTAACCACCATGCGTGACAGGCGTGCGAGTGTCCGGCGGCCATGCCGCGGCGCCAGGGGGAGGGCGTGCCCGGACTCGTATCGGCGCCGTACGCGAACAATGCGGTCGATGCGGTTAATACGGGCAAGTTCGGCATTCGCCGTATACCTGCGATATCTGCGGGGCATCACTCAGCAACAGAGACGGATACGCCGAGAACGCAAGCAGTCACAGGGGGTAACGCCATGGCCGCTAGGCCGCTCGTGGCGCGGCAGCCGAACGAACGGCTGCAGGCGCTCATCCAGGAAGCCGGCTGCTCCAACGCCGGGTTGGCACGCAGGGTCAATATGTGCGGCGCCGAGCACGGTCTCGATCTTCGGTACGACAAGACGTCGGTGGCCCGTTGGCTGCGTGGCCAGCAGCCCCGGGGCCGGGCGCCGGGCATCATCGCCGAGGCGCTCGGCCGCAAGCTGGGCCGTACGGTCACGATCGACGAGATCGGCATGGCCAACGGCAAAAACCTTGCCTCCGGCGTCGGTCTGCAGTTCTCGCCCACCGTCCTCGGCGCGATAGAGCAGGTCTGCGAGCTGTGGCGCAGCGATGTGGGGCGCCGCGACTTCCTCAGCGGTTCGACGGTCGCCGCCTCCGCGCTGGTCGAGCCCAGCCGCGACTGGCTGATCACCGGTGCGGACGCCCAGGTCGCGCGCACCGCGGGTGCCCGGGTGGGGCGTTCGGACGTCGCGGCGGTGCGGGCCACGACGGACGCCCTCGTCGACCTGGACCACCGCTACGGCAGCGGCCATGTGCGCCCCGTCGTCGTCCACTATCTGAACAGCGTGGTCTCCGGGCTGCTGGCCGGCTCGTACAC
Source organism: Streptomyces sp. 11-1-2 (assembly GCF_003595545.1). Classification (NCBI taxonomy): domain Bacteria; kingdom Bacillati; phylum Actinomycetota; class Actinomycetes; order Kitasatosporales; family Streptomycetaceae; genus Streptomyces; species Streptomyces sp. 11-1-2. The sequence continues at coordinate 5,240,898 of NZ_CP022545.1, read as the reverse complement.
CGAGGCGGTCGGCCGTGAACTCTTCGCGGCCGTCGCGCGGTTGACGGAGCTGGCGGGCTATATGGCGGTCGACACCGGGCAGTCCGGTCTCGCCCAGCGCTATTACATCCAGGCGCTGCGGCTCGCCCAGGCCGCCGGGGACCGGGGCTACGGCGGTTATGTGCTCGCCGCCAGCATGAGCCACCTCGCCGCCCAGTTCGGGAATCCCCGGGAGATCGCCCAGTTGGCGAAGGCCGCGCAGGAGGGCGCGCGCGGCCAGGTGCCGCCGCGCGCCGAATCGATGTTCCTGGCGGCCGAGGCGCGCGGCCACGCCCTGATGGGGGACGCGCGGGCCTGCCAGTCCGCGGCCGGGCGCGCGCTGGACGCGTTGGAGCGGGCGGTGGGGAGCGGTTCGGGCTCCGTCACGGGTGACGACCCCATCTGGATCCGCCACTTCGACCGTGCCTATCTCGCCGATGAACTGGCCCACTGTCACCGGGACCTGGGTCAGGCCGAACAGGCCCGGCGGCGCGCCGAGGAGGCCCTGGAGGGGCTTCCGGAGGGGCGGGTGCGGCGGCGGGCGATCGGGCTGTTGCTGCTGGCCACCGCGCATGTGCAGCAGCGCGACGTGGAGCACGCGTGCCATGTCGGCACCCAGGCGGTGGATCTGCTGGGCACGCTGCGGTCCAACCGGGGGGCGGAGTATCTGGACGACTTCCAGCAGCGGTTGGAGCCGTATCGGGACGAGCCGGTGGTGCGGGAGTTCGGGGCGCGGATGCAGATGCAGGTCGCCTGAGACGGTCTCCTGACATTGCCGACCGAGGCTGTCGCCTGAGATTTCCGCTGGGCGCGGGGGTGTTGTGGGTCCTTGTGGGGTGCGGGCGTCATGGGGTGTGCGTCGCGTTGTGGCTGCTGGTGCGTGTGGTGTTGGTGGGTGTGATGAGGTGCGTGCGCTGGGTGCGCATGTTGGGGTGTGCGTTGCCTTGTGATTACCGGAGGTACGGGTGGGGTTCGTATAACCCCTGATCGCGGCGGTGTGCCCCATGCCGCGGTGACCAGTCTCTCGCCGTCCCCCTGGGCTCATGGGCATCGCGCCGTCTGGGGAACCGGTAGCGTGAGCCGACGATTCCGTAGTCCCGTATAACCAAGGAGTCCCGGTGACACAGAGCGGTCAGGGGAATGAGCCGCGGCTTCCCGCGGTCCCGCCCGCGCAGCCTGTGCGCGAGGGGGTTGTGCTGCCCGCCCAGGGGGACTACAAGCCCTCGGACGGCCACCAGGCGGCCCCGGCCGGGGGACAGGCATGGGGGCAGCCTTGGGGGCCGCAGAGCGCTCCGGAACTGCCGCCGCAGGGGGAGTTCGGCGCGCCGCCGCCTCCCGAGGGGCAGCCTTACGGGCCGCCCGAGGGGCAGACCTACGGAGGGTCGCCTGGGGCGCAGTCTTACGGGTCGCCTGGGGGACAGTCCTACGGGGCCCCCGAGGGGTCTTACGGGGCGCCCGACGGGTCTTACGGGTCGCCTGGAGCGCAGCCTTACGGGTCGCCCGAGGGGCAGCCTTACGGGTCGCCCGAGGGGCAGCCTTACGGCCAGCAGCAGGGTTGGTCGGCCCCCCAGAGACCGGCTCAGCCGCCGTATCAGGCCGCGGACGAGACGCAGATACTGCCGCCGCAGCCCGCCGGGGACGCCGACGCGACCCAGCTCATACCCCCGGTCCCGGGTGAGGCCCCGCCGCCTCTGGACACCCCCACCACCACGCTCGCCACGGTCAAGAGCGCGCCGCTGCCGCCCGAGAACCGGCCCGAGTCACCCGCCGAGTCCACCACCCAGCTTCGCGCCGTCCGCCCCGGCCGCCGGGGCGGCGCCCATCGCCAGCCGTCCGCCGCGGAAGAGACCGCGGTGCTCCCGCCCACGCCGCCCGCGCCGAACGCACCCGTGCCCGCGCAGAACGCACCCATGCCCGCGTCCGCGGCGAACGTCCCGGAGCGGCCCGGTAGCGCCCCGTACGCGATCCGTCCCGGCCGTCCCGGGGACCGGCCGCCGCCCTCGGAGTTCGACGGTCTGTTCCGTGACGAAGGCGCCCATGAGACCCAGCAGCTTCCGCAGTTCGCCCAGGACGTTCCGCAGCCGTCGCCGTCCGGTGGCGGTGGCGGTGGCGGCGGTGGGCGGCGCCGGATGTCGCGGGGCATGCTCATCGGCATCGTGGTGGCGGGCTGCGGTATCGCCGGGCTCGCCGCCGGAGCCGCGCTCAGCATGGGCGGCGACGACGACAAGAAGGACAACTCGACGCTGAGCGGCTCCTCGCCGAGCGCCGGTGAAGAGGAGCCGTCCAAACCCGCCGACCCCGCCGAGCCGCAGGCGAAGGCGCTGGACGCGCTGCTCGCCGACAGCAACAACAGCCGCGCTTCGGTGATCAAGGCCGTGGACAACATCAGGTCCTGCAAGGACCTGTCCACGGCGGCATCGGATCTGCGGACGGCCGCGGGCCAGCGCAATGGCCTGGTGACCCGGCTGAGCAAGCTGTCGGTGGACAAGCTGCCCGACAATGCGCGGCTGACCGCGGCTCTCACCAAGGCGTGGAAGTCCTCGGCCAGGGCCGACAACGAGTACGCGGCCTGGGCCGATCAGGTCGGCGGCAAGAAGGGCTGCCCCAAGGGCAAGGCCCGCCGTACGCCCCGGGTCGGGGCGGCCGAGCGGGCGAGCGGCGAGGCGACGCAGGCCAAGAAGACGGCCTCGGGGCTGTGGAACCCGATCGCCTCCCAGTACGGCCTCACCTCGCACCAGGCCACCGAACTGTGACCGGACGGCCGGGGGCGGTGCCGCCGTCCCCCGGCCCGGCCCGGTCCGCAGGGTGTCAGCGGCTCGGCAGCGGCACAGTCGGCCCGGTGCCGGCGGCTCAGTCCGCCGGGTGGTACTGCTCCAGGATCTTGGACACGTTGACGAATCCCTTGCGCACGGCCACCAGTCGGCCGTCGCGCACCATCTGGTAGGTGACGTCCGCGTTGACGATCCGCGAGTAGTTGGGCACGTGCAGCGTGTCGTCGTAGCCCCAGCGCAGCGTCGGCGTCAGCCCTCCGGTGTTGACCGCGTGGCCGTTGTCCAGCTCGTTGCGCACGGTGCGGGCGCTGATGTCGTCGGCGTGCAGGGACATCAGGACCGAGCGCAGCACGGTGTAGCCGATCCAGGTGGTCTGCGTACCGGGGTCGTCCGGGTCGATGCGGTTGTCGTCGAAGGCGTACTTGTTGATGACCTTCTTCATGGGGTTCCAGCGCGCATCGTCCCCGGCCGGGTACCAGCCGGTGGCGTAGGTGCCTTCCAGGGGGCTGGAGCTGCCGCCGGTGGAGTCTATGAGGGACTGCCGGACGCCGCCGAGGATGGAGGCGAGCCGCACCTTCGGATGGTTCTCCTGCACCCGGCGGAAGGAGTCGAAGAAGGTGCCGGTGCGGTTGCCGAGCGCCGCGGTGACGCAGGAGCTGTCCAGGGACGCGCCCTGGGCGGCGCTGCCGAGGGAGCTGTCGGCGCCGACGCTCTCCAGGGCGCTGGTGGCCTGGTCGCTGTAGTCGCCCGCGCCCTCGGAGGCGCGGACGTCATGGGCGGCGTCGCGCCGGCCCGCCCGGAGGCCGGTGTTGAGGAGCTGGGGGAGTTCGTCGCCCGCGATGGTGTCGGGGCGCACGAGCGCGGTGCGCTCGCAGCGGGAGGCCAGCTGACGGCCGTTGCCCACCAGCAGGGCGGCCTGGCCGCCGTTGACCGGATAGGAGTACGGGCTGTCGAACTCCTCCTGCGTCACCCCGTAGCCGCCTATGTAGGGGATGCCGGCGACCTCCAGCGGGGAGATGAAGGCCCGGCCGTACTGGCTGTACGAGCCGACGACCGCGACGGCCTTCTCGTCCTTGGCCTGCTGGGCGCAGCGGGCGGCCTGGACGGCGTCGTTGCGCTCGTTGCAGGTGACGACCTGCAGCTTGCGGCCGTGGATGCCACCGGAGTCGTTGACCCAGCGGGCAAATGCCTTCGCCATTGCGGGCATTCCCGGCATATTGGTCGCTTTGGTGCCCTCGGGGGCCCATGTCATGACGGTGATGGGGCCGCTGTCGTTCTTGTTCGACAGCACCCCGCCGCAGCCGGTCAGCAGCGACGCGCCGACCGCCGTGCACAGTGCCGCGACGGTGGCTCGGAAGAGGCGGGAGGAAGGGCGTCGCCGACCGGTCATGACAAGCGAGCCTGTCCCGTCGCGAGGAACGGCGCGGCTATGACAAGACAAGGAACGGTGTCATAGAGGTGAACTCCGGGGGTCGATCCGTTGCTATGTGTGAAGAACGTACGATCGGTGATTGTGCAAGGTTCGGAGAAGTCTTCCCGTCGCGCCCGTCGCTCGACCACCATGGGAGGCATGCCTGTCAACGACATGCCCTGGTGGCGCTGGCGCACCAATGTGCGCTCGGCGCTGCATATGCTCTCGGATCCCGTCTTTCAGCAGGAGTGCTGGCTGGCCGGCCAGGCCGGGTACGGGGATGTGACGGACGCCGTCTACCGGCTCGTCGAGGACACCTGGCTGGACAACTGGTCCGCCGAAAAGTACGTCGGCACGATCTTCCGTGACTCGCAGGAGGCGGCGCTGGTCGATGTCGCCGTGCTGCGGGTGCTGAGGATCATGCACCAGGTGGGCGCGGACGCCCTCGTCTCGGCCTACCTCGAACACCATGGCTGGCCGGAGGCCGTGCGGGCGGCCCGCGAGGCCCATGTGCGGCTGGCCACCAACGACGGAGAGGACCCGGATGTGCCGCCACGCACCCTCGAAGTACTGGCGATCATGACGCAAGCGGTCTGAACCACGTCGCGGGTGTGGGACGCTATGGAGTCATGAGCGAGCCGCATTCCGTCCCCGACCAGTACATCCTTACGCTGTCATGCCCTGACAAGCAGGGCATTGTGCACGCCGTGTCGAGCTATCTGTTCATGACCGGCTGCAATATCGAGGACAGCCAGCAGTTCGGGGACCGCGACACCGGGCTCTTCTTCATGCGGGTGGCCTTCCGCGCCGTCTCACCGGTGAAGGTGGAGGATCTGCGGGCCAGCTTCGCGGCGGTCGGCGAGTCCTTCCAGATGGACTGGGAGATCCACCCCGCCGATCGCAAGATGCGCATTCTGCTCATGGTCAGCAAGTTCGGGCACTGCCTGAACGATCTTCTCTTCCGGTCCCGGATCGGCGCGCTGCCGGTCGAGATCGCCGCCGTGGTCTCCAACCACACGGACTTCGAGGAGCTGGTCGGCTCCTACGGGATTCCGTTCCACCACATGCCCGTGACGAAGGACACCAAGCAGGAGGCCGAGGCCCGGCTGCTGGACCTGGTGCGTACGGAGCATGTCGAGCTGGTGGTGCTGGCCCGCTATATGCAGGTGCTCTCCGACGACCTGTGCAAGGCGCTGTCGGGCCGGATCATCAACATCCACCACAGCTTCCTCCCGAGCTTCAAGGGCGCCAAGCCGTACCACCAGGCGCATGCGCGCGGGGTCAAGCTGATCGGGGCGACGGCCCACTATGTGACCGCCGATCTGGACGAGGGCCCGATCATCGAGCAGGAGGTCGAGCGCGTCGGCCATGAGCTGACCCCGGACCAACTGGTGGCGGTCGGCCGCGATGTGGAGTGCCAGGCGCTGGCCCGCGCCGTGAAGTGGCACAGCGAGCGCCGGGTGCTGCTCAACGGCCGCCGTACGGTCGTCTTCGGCTGATTCGGCTGATTCGGCTGGTTCGGAGACAGCACGACTCAGAGGCGCGAGAGGGACGCGGCGGCGAAGAGGACGTCCCGGATCGCCTCGGTGTCCCCGGACAGGCCCGCGGCCGCCTCCTGCGGCGGCACATGCCCGGACGCCAGCAGGTAGAACGCCTCCTGGTCCAGGGCGATCGTCGCCACCGCCTCCTCCGGTGAAGCCACCGCAGCCGGGGAGTCCAGCGCGATGTACCAGTCGCCGCCGCCCGCGCCCTCGACCTGCAGATGGAGCGTACGGCCCGGGGTGCCCGCCTCCACCAGCCGGCGGGGCGGGGCCGCGAGCCCGGCCCGGCGCCGCTCGGCCAGCGTCCCCGGAAGCAGCCGGGCACACAGGTCGATCATGGCTCTGAGGTGGGCGGAGGCCGGTGGCTCATAGGGGTAGTCGATGGCCTCGGCGATGTCCCCGGCGTGCACCCAGCATTCGAGGGCGCGGTCGAGGAACGCGTCGCGGATCGGCAGCGCGATGTCCCCGTACGGCACGTCGAGCTCGGCGACCCCGCGCCCGGCGAAGGACACCGTACGGACCAGCGCATGGCCCTGCTCACGCCACAACTCCCGTACCGCCCCGGGCGGACCGGCTCCGTACGAGGCGCCGGGCTCGTGGTGCCAGTACGCCTCCGTACGAGCCTGGGGCGAGCGGGGAGCGTCGGCGCCGAGCGGGTCGGGGAGGCCGAGGGAGGCGGCGATGATGCCGTCGACGACCATCAGATGGCCTATCACCCCGGCGACGGTGGTGTCCCGCCCGGTGAGCCGCCGCCCGTCGAACCACTTCAGCCGCACCGGCGCACGCCACTCGGCCTCGCCCATGTCGCGCAGCAGCGCGTCCAGCCGGGCGGCCTCGGCGTCGTACGCACCGGCCCAGCCGGGCATGGGTATCCGGGCCGGGCGGCGGCCCAGACAGCCCGCGAGCACCCGGGAGCGGAGCATCGGATCGAGGTCCAGGCTGTGCTCGGTGTGCAGCAGCCCGACGGCGTCGCGCAGCCGCAGAGCCTCCTCGGCGCAGGAAGGGCAGTGGTTGAGATGCGCCTCGACGGCTGCGGTCTCGTCCGGCGAGCACGCGGTCAGCGCCCAGGCGCCGAGCAGCGATCGCAGCAGATCGTGCGAGAGCGGATGGGCCGCCGAGGGCGTGGGCGCGGCCAGCGGCGCGGCCGGTGGTGCGGGCGCGGGCAGCGGCGCGGAGGCGGGCGGCTCCGGGTCCGGTTCCGGGTCGCGACTTACGGCCGGTTCCGGGTCGGGGCCCGGGATCGGTTCCTGGTCAGGGCCCAGGGTGGACTCCGGTTCGCGGCCCAGTGCGGGCTCCGGCTCGGGGTCCGCGGCGGGTTTCGGGGCGGGCTCCGGTGCCCGTCCCGCCGGTGTCTCGTCCGCGGTGGGCGGGCGCGGGGCGGGGATTCCGCCGTCCAGGGCACCCGGCCAGTGGCCGCTGTCCTCGGCGGCCGACCGCGGCGGCGGTATGCGGGGTGGCCCGGCGGGGTGGGGCGGCAGACCCGGGTCGCTGCCCCGTCCGGGCCCGTCTCTCCCGTCCCCGTCCCCGGGGCCGGAACTCTCGCCGTAGGCGTCGTCGTACGGGTCCGGCCCGCCGCGCCCGGTCACAGCGCCCGTCCGTAGCCGGGAGGCGAGACCGCGCGAGGCGGCTGGACATGGGCCGTGGAGAGGAGCTGGAGGCCGAGCCGCAGGCGGCGCCTGGCCTCGTCCTCGGTCACCCCGAGGGTGGCCGCGGCCTCGCGGTAGTCGCGGCGGTCGAAGTAGGCCAGCTCCAGGGCGGCCCGCAGCGGGGCGGGCATCGAGGTGACGATGTAGTCGGCGCGGGCGGCCACGGACACCTCGTGGATCCGCTCCTCCAGGGCCTCGGCCGTGAGCGTGCCCCCGTCGGCCGGGGCGGTCTGCGACTCGCGCAGCCGGTGCACCGCCTGGCGCTGGGTGAGCATGGCGATCCAGGCGCGCAGCGAGCCCTGCTGGGGGTCGTACGCGTCCGGGTTCTCCCAGACGTAGCCGAAGACTTCCCGGGTGACGCGGTCGGCGGCCGTCTCGTCCTCCAGGACTCGATGCGCCAGATTATGGACAAGTGACGCGAATCGGTCATAGAGCTCGGCGAGTGCGGCCGCTTCGCCGCGCGCCAGACGCTGTTGCATCCTGCGGTCCCAGCGGGGCGGTGCGTCATGTGTCATGCGGCCCCCATTCCCGAGTCGTCCGGCCGGCCCTCCAGGCACTATGCCCACGTTCATATCGAATGTAATGCCGGTTGCTCACACAGCACGCGTCCATCAGGCAAAGTGCGCGAGAAACGGGCCGCACATGGTATTGGCCCGGTCGCTTTGCGCAGCATCGGGGAGACGAAACGCTTCGGCGCGGCATAGGGTCGTCCCTCAAGGCGTATGCCTGGGGGAGTTTCATGCGCCGACGGGCGGGCAGCCGCCCGTGAACAGCAAATTCCGGTTAGGGGCGAGCGAAGGGCTTCGGGCGCGTGACGTTGAAGGTGATGGAGGACCGGCGGGGGGAGTGGGTCGTTCTCCAGGTCTCGGGAGAGATGGACCTGGTGACCTCGCCCGCAGTCCGGCAGCACATCCACGACGCGGTCGCCGAGGGCCGCCACTGGCTGGTTCTGGATCTCTCGGAGGTTCGCTTCTGCGACTCCAGCGGGGTCGGCGTACTGATCGCGGCGCGTCGGCTGATGCGGTCGTGCTCGGGTCGGCTGCGGCTGATCCTGCCGCCGCAGGACGCCGCGCACGGATCGCATGTGCACCGGGTGCTGGCGGCCCTGGGGGTGCGGCGGCTGTTCGACGTCTACCCCGACCTGGGGGCGGCCACGGAGCTGGACGGGGACGACGAGGAGGCGGCCGACCCGCTGTCCGCCTAGGGGCGTTCGCGTTTGTCCGCCCAGGGGTGCTCGCCCGCCTCCCAGGGCTGTTCGCCGCCCGCTCATGCCGCTCCCGTGACGCGCGGGGTCTTGGGGAAGTCGGCCCGTACGACGAAGCCGCCCTCCTCCGTGGGCCCTGCCTCCAGCGTGCCGCCCAGTAGTTGTGCGCGCTCCCGCAGCCCGACCAGGCCGTGACCGCCGCCCGGCAGCCCCGGGGCCACGGCGGAGGCGTCGGGCGGGCCGTTGCGCACCTCGACCCGCAGGCCCCGTGTCTCCTCCGCTTTCTGAGCTGTCTCCTGAGCCGCGCGTTCAGCCTCTTGAGCCGGGCCCTCAGCCGCCTCCGGGTCGTTCACCCGTACCGTCACCCGCGCCCCCGGCGCGTGCTTGCGGATGTTGGTCAACGCCTCCTGGACGATGCGGAAGGCGGCCCGTTCCACCGCCTCCGGATGGCCCGGGCGCCGCGTCGCGCAGTCCGTCTCGAAGCTGACGTTCAGCGCGCTGAGTTCGATCAGCCGGGGCAGATCCGCCAGCCGGGGCTGAGGGGTCAGCTCCTCGTGGTCGCCGCCCGCCGCGCGCAGGATGCCGACCATATGGCGGAGTTCGTCCAGGGTCCGTACGGACAGCTCGCGGATCGTCCGCGCGCCCTCCCGCGCCTTCGCGTCCTCGGCGCTGATCTGCACCGCCCCGGCCTGCAGGCTGATGAGGCTGACCTGATGGGCGACCACGTCGTGCATCTCGCGGGCGAGCCGGGCGCGTTCGGTGGACAGCACCTGCTCGGCGAGCAGCTCGTCCGCATGGCGGCGGCTGCGGGTCAGATCCTCGATCCGGGCGGCGAGTTCACCTCGCGTACGCACCAGGAGGCCCAGCGCGATGGGCCCCACCGAGGTCACGCACGCGTCGATGAGCGTAAGGGTGTTCTCCCGGTACGCGGTCGGCTCGAAGTCGGAGACCGGCCAGGGGATGAAGTGCGCGGCGGCCAGCAGCAGCGCGGAGATCCCCAGCAGTCGGCGGTTGGGGCGGAGCAGGGCCACCGTGTAGAGGGCGATCATCGGCGCGAACCAGACGTAGCCGATGAGGATTCCCGGCAGCGTGATCAGGAAGACCAGCACGGGCAGCCGTCGGCGCACCAGCAGCGCGGCCGCCGCCGCCAGCGAGACGTTGAGCTCCAGTCCGAAGGTGACGCCGTTGACGAGCAGCGCGTCGGCCACCGCGAGGAGAACGGGGACGATCAGCGATCCCCAGCGCGTGACCCGGCGCGGTGGCCGCCACCGGCCGGCGGAGACGGACGGCGGCGAGGAGACGGCGGGGGCAGGGGAGGGAGAGGGGGCGGCGGAGGCAGGCGCGGGCGACGAGACCGGGGACGCGCCCGGCGTACCCGGGGACGAACTGCGCGGCGGCAGCGGGGAGACGGTCATCGGGCACCGCCTATGGGCGGCCGGCTCGTGACGAGCCCGGCGCGGTCGGCGACGATCGCGGCCTGGACGCGGTTGAGCCCGCCCAGTTTGCCGAGCACCGCCCGCACATGGTCCTTGACGGTGCTGGGCGCCAGCCCCATCCGCTCGGCGATCTGGGGGTTGGCCAGCCCCTCGCCCAGCAGCGCCAGCACCTCGCGTTCGCGCGGGGTGAGCGCCTCGACGGCCTCGGCGGCCGTCGCCTCCGCCTCGGCGGCGAGATAGCCGCCGATCACGGCGCGGGTGACGGCCGGGTCGAGGACGCTGCCGCCCTCGGCGAGGGTGCGTACGGCCCGTACGAGCTGTTCCGGATCGGTGTCCTTGAGGAGGAAGCCCGCGGCTCCGGCGCGCAGCGCGGCCGCGAGGTACTCCTGGACGTCGAAGGTCGTCAGCATGGCCACGGCGGGGGAGCGGGGCGCGGCCCGCAACTGTCTGAGCACGGTGAGCCCGTCGGCATCCGGCATCCGGATGTCGAGGAGAACCACATCGGCCTTGCTGCCCAGCACCGTGGCCACCGCGGAGGCTCCGGAACATTCCGCCACCACGTCGATGTCCGGGGCCGTGCCCAGGATCAGTCGCAGACCGGATCGTACGAGCGCTTCGTCGTCCACAACAGCAACACGAATCACCGGCCGCTCCCTCTCCTCAGCTGTCATGCCCATTGCCCGGACAGCCTGCCTCATCGGAGAGCGAATATGGAGTGGTTGGCTCCGTCAGTGGGCGGGAACACCCCCGCCGACCGGCGGGGGTGACGGACGCCCAATGGTGGATTTCCCCGGCGGCTCCGACCAGGCAGAGTGGTTCTCAAGCCGCATCACCCCGTGGGGTCGTCCCGAAACCCCAGCCCCGTGAACGCGCCGGAGTGCCTCCCGATGCGCGGTCGGCGGAAACGGCAGGCGGAGTGTTGCCGCGGTCAGGCCGCCGCGACCCCCACACGCGGCGGCCTGAGTCGTCTCTCCGACCGCCCGTCATGTGGTGTGCCCCGACCAGGCGCCCCACCGGCGACCCGGCGCCGGTCGTCCGACCGGTTGCCCAGGCGCCGCCCGGCCCCCGAGAAGGTACGGGGAGGGGCCGGGTGGGCGGTCGGTGGGGGCGGGGAGGGGCCGATGGACGCCTCACATGGGGGGCTCGGCGGGTGCCGGGCCCAGGGTGGTGGTGCCGGGCGCGGCGCGGTGGCCGAGCCCGGTGCGGTAGGCGTCCATCGCGGCCTCCAGGCGGCCCTCCCGGCGCAGCAGGTCGCCCAGCAGCCGGCACAGATCGGCCAGGTCACCGGCCGCGCCGGTGCGTTCGAGCAGGGACAGCGCCGCGCAGTAGTGCTCCTCCGCGGCCTCGGCGTCGCCCCGTTCGTCCGCGATCAGGCCCAGCAGCCGGTGTGCGCCGCCCGCGTGGACCGCGCCGCGGTCCGCGGTCAGCCCGACCTCGTCCGCCACGGCGTCCGGTTCTCCGGTGGCCTCCGCGGCCCCCTCGGCGGGGGCGCGGGCCAGCAGCGGCAGCAAGAGGGCCTCCGCGTCGGCCGTACGGCCGCGTCGGCGCAGCACGTCCGCCAGCTCGACCTCGACCTGCACGGTGAACAGCGCGGCCCGCTTGGAGGCCAGCATGTCCCGGGCGGTGCGCAGTTCGCGCTCGGCGCGCTCCAGATTGCCGTCCTGGGCGTGCACATAGCCGCGCATCCAGTGGCAGTGCGCCAGGTCGGTGTGGATGCGTAGCTGCTCGTACAGCTCCTGCGCCTTGGCCAGGGAGGCGTCGGCCTCGGCGGTGCGCCCCTCGGCGATCAGGGTGCGGGCCACCCCGCGGTGCATCCGGGCGATGAGCCCCGGGTCGTCCACGCTCGGGGCCAGCGCGAGGGCCAGCTCGGCGGCGCGTACGGCACGGGCGTGCGCCCCCATGTCCATATAGGGCGCGATGGCCGCCGTATAGAGCAGCAGCAGTGCGTACGGATCGTGCAGCCCGGAGGCGTTGAGCTCGTCGATGGCGCTCTCCAGCAGATAGCAGGAGTAGCGCAGTTCGCCCGCGAGGAGATGGGCCACGGCCCGGCCGCGGATCGCGGGGATCCGGCGGGGCAGCGGTTCCCCGGCGAGCAGCCGCTCCACGGCCTCGAAGTGGTCCCGGGCGACGGTGAGGTCACCGGTCTCCAGCGCGCAGTCGCCGAGCCCCAGCAGGGCCGCTCCCCGCTCCTCGGCGAACCCGAGCCGCTCCGCCTCGTCGCGCACCTCCGCGAAGAGCTCGGCGGCGTCCTCGGCGGCGCCGGTCGCCAGGGCCCGCCGGGCGTCGGTGACGGCGGCGCGCAGCCGGGTGGCGTCACGGGGTGAGCGGCCGGTGGTCAGCTCCTCGTAGCTGACGCCGAGCCGGTCGGCGAGATGGCGCAGCGCGGCCTCGGAGGGGCGTACCTTCCCGGCCTCGAGGGTGGAGACATAGGCGGCGGTGTAGGCGGGTTCGGCCAGCTGCCGCTGGGTGAAGCCGCGTTCCGTACGGAGTCTGAGAACCCGGCGCCCTATCTCGGTGGTCGGCTCCGCCCCCGTCACCGTTCCCGCCGTCCGCCCGTCACCGGCGCTTCTGTCGGCCACCGTGCCCTCTTCTCCCCGGCGGTAGCTTAAGCGCCGGGCTAAGTTCATTTAACGTGAGGATTGAAGGATGCAGCAGGCAAGCACAGCGGTACCGGCCGGGCCGGGCGCCGTGACGACCGTCCGTCAGCCGGAACTGCTCCTCGCCGACTATCACTTCGACGTACCGCTCGACCATAAGGCTCCCGAGGGCGAGCTGATCCGGCTTTACGCACGAGAGGTCGTCGCCGCGGAGAAAACTGGTGCCGAGCGCGACCGGCTCCCCTGGCTGGTCTACCTCCAGGGCGGGCCCGGCTGCGGCGCGGACCGCCCGGTGGGCCGTTACGGCTGGCTGGACCGCGCGCTCGACGAATACCGCGTGCTCCTCCTCGATCAGCGCGGAACCGGCCGCTCCACCCCGGCCAACCGCCAGACCCTGCCGCTGCGCGGCGGCCCCGCGGAACAGGCCGAGTACCTCTCCCATTTCCGCGCCGACGCGATCGTCCGCGACTGCGAGCTGATCCGGCGCCGGCTCATCGGGGACCGCCCGTGGACCGTCCTCGGCCAGAGCTTCGGCGGCTTCTGCGCCGTGAGCTATCTGTCCCACGCGCCCGAGGGGCTCGACGCGGTCGTGATAGCCGGCGGACTGCCCGCGATCGACCCCGACACCGACGTGGACGCCGTCTACCGGGCCGCCTACCCGCGGATGGAACGCAAGATCCTCGCCCACTACGCCCGCTATCCGCGCGACGCCGCCATCGTCCGTGCCCTCGTGCGGCATCTGACCGACCACGAGGAGGCGCTGACGGACGGGACCCGGCTCACCGTCCCCGCCCTCCAGCAGCTCGGCTTCCTGCTCGGCACCGGCGACGGATCGCACCGGCTGCACTACCTCCTGGAGGACGCGTTCGTCCCCACCGCCGACGGGCCGCGGCTGGGCGACGCCTTCCGCGAGCAGGTGGCGGCGGTGCTCTCGCGCGCCGCCACCCCCCTCTTCAGCCTCCTGCTGGAGTCCATCTACGCCCAGGACGGCCGGGCCACGAACTGGTCCGCGGAGCGGGTCCGCGCCGAATTCCCCGCGTTCGACGCCGGTAAGGCGGTCACGGAGGACCGTCCGGTGCTCCTTACGGGCGAGACGGTGCACCCCTGGATGCTGGACACCCACGCCGCGCTGCGCCCGCTGCGCCGCACCGCCGAACTGCTCGCCGAGCGCACCGGCTGGGGCCCGCTGTACGACACCGAGCGGCTGGCCCGTAACACCGTGCCGGTGGCCGCCGTGATCTACCACGACGACCTGCACGTGGACACGGCGCATTCCCTGGCCACCGCCCGGGCGATCCGGGGCGCGCGCACCTGGGTGACGGACGAGTTCGAGCACGACGGGATCCGGGCCGGAGGCCGCCGGGTGCTGGACCGGCTGCTGCGGCTGGCACGTGACGAGAGGGGATGACGAGTGGTGACGGCCCCACATGGTTGTGCGGTGCCCGGTTTCCTAGCCACTTCCCTAATTACCATTGCCCACGACCCCCGGACCCCTTAGGTTGAGCGGCGAATTAATCCTGCTTAACTGGCCGCTTATCGCGAAGACTTCGGGAGTCACCGTGCGCAGACGCATACGGAGCCGCATACGCAGCCGCATCTCCCTGCGCACCGCGGCCGTCGCCGGAGGCATCGCCCTGGCGGCGGCCGCAGCCATATCCGCGCCGGCCACCGCCTCGCAGGGAGCGGCTGACTCGTCCCGCTCGCCCGGCCCGGCCGACGCGGCCTCGTCGCAGCGCGCCCTGGACGTGGAGTACTTCACCAGCCCGGGCGGCCACCCCCGCCACACCGAGGTCCCGGCGGCCACCCCCGAGCGGCTGAACCGCGCCGCCCGCTCGCTGTCCGCCAAGGAGACCGCCGCCGACGGCAAGGTCGCCTCGCTCGTCGACAACGGCACCACGGCCGACAAGCTGGACGTCGTCTTCATCGGCGACGGCTACACCGCGGGCCAGCAGGCCGACTTCCAGGCCGACGCCCGCTCGAAGTGGGACCAGATGTCCGCCGTGGAGCCGTACGCCTCGTACAAGGGCCTCTTCAACGTCTGGACCGTGGACGCCGTCTCCAATCAGTCCGGCGTCTCCGGCGACCCGTCCAAGGACGTCGTCAAGGACACCGCCCTCGGCTCGTACTTCTGGTGCGACGACATCGAGCGGCTGCTGTGCGTCGACACCGCCAAGGTCGAGTCGTACGCGGCCAAGGCGCCGGCGGCCGACCTCGTGGTCGTCCTGTCCAACTCCACCAAGTACGGCGGTGCGGGCTACACCCTCACCTCGCAGGTCGGCTACGACGGCATCGCCACCGCCTCCTCCGACCACGCCGACTCCGACCAGATCGCGGTCCACGAGACCGGCCACTCGCTCGGCAAGCTGGCCGACGAGTACTTCTACCCGGAGTACGGCACCTACACCGGCACCGAGCCCGACGAGGGCAACGCCACGAAGCTCAGCGCGGACCAGATGACCGCCCAGCAGAAGAAGTGGTACCGCTGGATCGGCCAGACCTCGCCCGACGGCGGCACGGTCGGCGCCTACGAGGGCGGCCGCTACTACCCCAAGGGCATCAACCGGCCCACCGACAACTCGATCATGCGCACCCTGGGGCGGGAGTTCAGCCTCCCCGGCCGCGAGGCGATGATCGCGGGCTTCAACAGCCATGCCGGCGTGCTCAGCAGCCGTACGGCCACCACCACGGCCCTCAAGCGGTCGGCGGGCATCAAGGTGAGCGTCCCCAAGAGCGCGTCGCTGAAGTGGTACGTGGACGGCGTGGAGGTCACCGCCGCGAACGGTAAGACGAGCGTCACCCCGGCCACGCTGGGCGTCCCGAGCGACGGGGCGACCCACACCGTCACCGCGAAGGCGACGGACGGCACGAGTGCGGTGAAGGACCCGGCACTGCGCAAGCTGCTGACCGACTCCCGCACCTGGAAGGTCACGAACTGACCAAGCCCACCCGGCGCTTCGTCTGTTGCGCCCCCTGACTGGCCGCCCCGTGGACCCCCGCCGCGGGGCGGCCCCCCTTTTTTTGGGAGGCTCGGTTCGCCTCCGGGGCGCATTAGTCTCCCCCAGCTACCGCTGGGAGGTACCCCCTGTCGACGGTCGACCGTGCTCGGTCGCCCACGCGGCGGAGCCGCATATCGATCGCAGCCCTCGCTCCCTGCGCGCGCTCTCCCTTTCGACAGCGACGCGCCCCTTCGGCTCACTCGCCGGTAAGACCAAGGGGCCGGGAGCTCTACGGCACCCTGCGGCGTACCCCAGCACCGGTGGGAGGTGCCCCCGGCCGGAAGACCCAAGAGGCCGGAAGGGCGAAGTTGCCCGATGGGGGGCGGCCGCGGTCCGCCCCCTTTAACATCGGCATGACCTACGTTCCCGCATGGCGCGCCTATGCTCAATCGCCCGTAAGGGCGGCTCCGTGGTCCGGTGTTCGAGGGCTTCGGCGGGGTGAGGCAAGATGAGCCCATGGGTACCGGGGGAGAAGGTCGTCTGATCGCCAACCGCTACCGGCTGGCCACGCGGCTCGGACGCGGCGGAATGGGCACGGTCTGGCGGGCCGTCGACGAGCTTCTGGGCCGTGATGTCGCGGTCAAGGAACTCCATGTGGACGAGGGGCTCACGGCCTTCGACTCGCAGTTGCGCGGCGAGCGCACCCTGCGCGAGGCCCGGACCGTCGCACAGATCAAGCATCCGAACGTGATCGTGCTCCACGATGTGATCGAGGAGGACGAATGCGCCTGGATCGTCATGGAGTTGGTCGACGGGCTCTCGCTCGCCGACCGGTTGGGCGCGCACGGCCCCGTCGGGCCGCGTGAGGCGGGGCGGATCGCGGCCGCGCTGCTGGACGCCTTGCGGGCCGCGCATGCGCGCGGGGTGCTGCACCGGGACATCAAGCCCGCCAATGTGCTGGTGGAGTCGGGCACCGGGCGGGTCGTGCTGACGGACTTCGGGATCGCGCAGGTCACCGGGTCCACCACGATCACCGAGACCGGCTCGTTCGTGGGCTCGCCCGAATACACCGCACCGGAGCGGATGTCGGGGCGTCGTACCGGGCCGGAGTCGGACCTGTGGTCGCTCGGGGTGCTGATCTGCACGCTGGTAGGCGGTGAATCCCCGTTCCATCGCGAGTCCCTGGCCGCGGTGCTGCACGCCGTCGTCTTCGACGAGATCCCCGTGCCCGAGGCGGCCGGACCGCTGAAGCCGGTCATCGAGGGGCTGTTGCGGCGGGATCCGGAGGAGCGGCTGAGCGGCGACGAGGTCGAGCGGATGCTGCGGATGGCCCAGGAGGTGGGCGACACCCCGGAGATCCCCCTGGAGTACACCCCGACCCAGCCCAGCGTGCAGATCGGGCCCGACGGCCGGGGCTCATCGGCATTCGTGCCCGCTCCCGTTCCCGTCCCTGCCCCCGTCCCGGCAGCCGCGCCCGCCTCGGCCTCCGTCCCGGCGTCCGCCCCGGCCGCCCGGTCCCGTTCCGGTCGTGGCGCACGCCGCCGTGCCGTCCTTACGGCGGCCGCCGCGGTCGTCGCGCTCGCCGGTGTGGCCGCGGGTGTCGTGGCGCTGCTGGACGACGGGGGCGGTGAGGGCGGCACGGCGAAGGGCGGGGGGACGAGCCAGAGCGCCGACAAGGGGGGTTCGCGGAGCCCGGGCGCCCCTGAGAAGGCGCCGCAGCGTCCCGTGAAGGACGCCGATTCCACGGCGGGCCCGGAGGCCCGGATCCCCGACGGCTATGAGCTGGTCAAGGACCCGCTCGGCTTCTCGCTCGCCGTGCCCGAGGGGTTCGCCCGCGAGTACAAGGCGCCCCGGGTCTACTACAACTCGCCCGGTATGGAGTTCCGGATCGGGATACATGTCCAGGAGCAGAGCGCCGAGGGCCCCCTCGGGCTGAGCCGTAAGGCGGACGCCAAGGGCCCGCAGGACTATCCGGGCTACCGCAGCGGCCAGGTCATCGAGACGGAGCACAACGGCCATTCCGCCGCCCTGTGGGCGTTCATCTGGAACGGCTCGGCCGACGACGGCGGCTCACGGCAGACATACGACTTGAGCTGGAACGAAAACGGGAAAATGTACGACCTGTGGCTGTCTGCCCCGGTTGGTGAGAAGTCTGTGGGTAAGCGGCATTTCGATACCGCCGCCGCCACGTTCTCGCGCCCCGGCGCGGCGAACTGAACGGGGTCGCAACGGCTTTGTCACGAGCGTCCACGGCGGCCTCCCCGCGGTGGCGGACGGTGCCGCACCCTGGGTAATGATGGGCGCATGACGAACGACGGGGGACGGGCGAACGAGCCCACCAGCTACAGCCTGCGGCCGCCGCACGCGCCGGCCGCCCCGGTGCCGGCGCCTCAGCCGCCACCCGAGGCACCCGCGGCACCCGGCACACCCGAAGCGCCCGAGGGGGCCCAGCAGCCGGGCCAGGCGGCCGGGGCGGCGGGGCCGTCGCGGGGCGCGTACGAGCCGACGTGGTTCGCCGATCCGCGCAGCGGCTCCCAGCCACCCGCCGGACAGCAACCTTCCCCCGGGGCCCAGGACTCGAGCAGCGGGCGGCTCATCGGTGGCCGCTATCAGCTCGTCTCCCGTCTCGGCCACGGCGGTATGGGCACCGTCTGGCGGGCGCACGACCAGATCGTGGACCGCGATGTCGCGGTCAAGGAGCCGCGCGTCCCAGACAATCTCCCCGAGCGCGATCGGCAGACCGTCTACCAGCGGATGGAGCGCGAGGCGCGCGCCGCGGCCCGGATCGACCACCCCTCCGTCGTCACCGTCCATGACGTGGTGGTCGAGGACGGCCGCCCCTGGATCGTGATGGAGCTGGTGCGCGGCCAGTCGCTGGGCGACCGGCTGATGGAGGGCACGCTGGATCCGCGCGAGGCGGCCCGGATCGGCCTCGCCGTGCTCGGCGCGCTGGCGGCGGCGCATGAGGCGGGCGTGCTGCACCGCGATGTGAAGCCGGACAATGTGCTGCTCGGCCGGAGCGAGCGGGTGGTGCTCACCGACTTCGGCATCGCGCAGATCGAGGGTGAGCAGCGGCTCACCGAGACGGGGGGCTTCGTCGGCTCGCCCGAGTTCATCGCGCCCGAGCGGGTGCTGGGCCAGCGGCCGGGGCCGGAGTCCGACCTGTGGTCGCTCGGCGTCGTGCTGTACGCGGCGGTCGAGGGCATGTCCCCGTTCCGCCGCTCCCACGCCCCCGCGACCCTCCAGGCCGTGCTCGGCTCCGAACCGCAGGTCCCCGCGCGTGCCACCGGGCCGCTCGCCACGCTGATCATGCAACTGCTGCGCAAGGACCCGGCGATGCGCCCGGCGGCGCCCGAGGTGCGGCAGGCCCTGGAGGCGGCGGCGCGGGAGCCGCAGTCGGTGCCCACCATGCTCGCGACGGCGGGATACGCACCGGGCGGCGGGCAGTCCGCCGGCAGCCGCTTCGTGCCGCCGATCCTGCACAAGAACCGTAAGGCGCAGCTCGGATTGGGCGGTCTGGCGCTGGTGGTGGCCGCCGCCGTGGTGCTGGTGGTCGTGAAGCCGTTCTCCAGTGAGGGGCTGCCGGCGGGCTGGACGGTCCGGGAGGAGCGCGATGTCGTGGGCGCGTCCCTGGCCGTGCCCGGCGAGTACCGGCGGGTCCAGGACGACAGCGACTCGGACAACCCGCTGGTCACCTACTACGACCCCAGCGGTGTCTTCACCGTGTCCCTGAGGCGTTCCACACCCGACGGCGAGAGCGACCCCGCGAGCCTCGACGCGGCGGCGAACCAGGTCGTCGCCTTCTACAAGGACGGCGGCGGGTCGACGGTCGAGGACGCCACGAGCGAGACGGCCAAGACCGAGCAGCAGGGGAAGGAGGCGCGGGACGTCACCACCTCCTATCTGCCGTACGGCACCAGCAGCAACAAGAACCCCATCCGGTACCAGAAGCGCGATCACCTCTACGTCAACAAGGCCAAGGTCGCGTGGGATCTGACGGTCTCCATACCGGCTGACGGCGACGCCCATGAGGAGGGCGAGAAGCTGTACGAGCGGATCGTGCGGAATCTGAAGATCGACAAGCTCTGAGGGAGTTGGGCGGGTCCGCCGGGGGCCACCGGGCGAAAGTTGTTACCGCCGGGTACCCAAAGCCGCCGGGCGGGCCTACTCTCGCCCCCATGACGGACTCGCACATAACGCAGGGCGGCACCGGAAACCCGGTGGCCCCCGAAGGCACCCGCACCGCCGCCGACGTCGTCACTCCCGAGCTGATCACCCGGCTCACCCGGGGCGTCGCCGGCAGCGGTACCACCGTCAGCCACACCCCGTTTACGGGGGACGTCCTCGCCTCCACCCTGCCCGAGTCCACCCCCGAGGACGTCTCCACCGCGTTTGAGAACGCCCGTGCCGCCCAGCGGGCCTGGGCCGCGACCCCGGTCCGCCGGCGCGCCGCCGTTCTCCTCCGCTTCCACGATCTGCTGCTGCGCCGCCAGCCGGAGATCCTGGACCTGATCCAGCTGGAGACCGGCAAGACCCGGCTGCACGCCCAGGAGGAGGTCCAGGGCGTCGCCATCGTGGCCCGCCATTACGGCCGTAAGGCGCCCGCCTATCTGCGGCCCAAGGGGCATCTGGGCGCGGTGCCCACCCTCACCAAGGTCACCGAACTGCGCCAGCCGCGCGGCGTCGTCGGCCTCATAGCGCCCTGGAACTACCCTCTCCAGCTCTCCGTGGGCGATGCGATCCCCGCCTTCGTCGCGGGCAACGCCGTGGTGATGAAGCCCGACACCGAGACCGCGCTGTCCGCCCTGTGGGCGCGCGAGCTGATGGTGGAGGCCGGGCTGCCGGCCGGGGTGTGGCAGGTCGTGATCGGGGACGGTCCGGTGGTCGGCCCCGCCGTGGTCGAGCGCGCCGACTACGTCGCGTTCACCGGCTCCACCCGCACCGGCCGCGAGGTGGCCCAGGCAGCCGCCGCCCGCCTGGTGGGCTGCTCCCTCGAACTCGGCGGTAAGAACGCCATGCTGGTGCTGCGCGACGCCGACCTCACCCGCGCGGTCGACGGCGCGGTGCGCGGCAGCTTCGCCTCCGCCGGGCAGCTCTGTATCTCCATGGAGCGGCTGTACGTCCACGAGTCGATCGCGGACGCCTTCCTGGAGCGCTTCGTGGCCCGTACGAAGGCCATGCGGCTCGGCACCGCCCTCGCGTACGGGGCGGAGATGGGCTCGCTCGTCTCGGAGCGCCAACTGGAGACCGTCACCCGCCATGTGGACGAGGCCGTCTCCAAGGGCGCCACGGTGCTCGCCGGTGGCCGCGCCCGTCCGGACATCGGCCCGTACTTCTACGAGCCGACGATCCTGGACGGCGTGGAGTCCCCGATGGCCGTCTGCGCCGAGGAGACCTTCGGCCCGGTCGTCTCCGTCTACCGCTTCCGCGACGAGGGCGAGGCGATCGAGCGCGCCAACGCCACTTCCTACGGTCTGAACGCCAGCGTCTGGACCAAGGACGCCCGGCGCGGACGCGCGGTCGCCACCCGGCTGCGCGCGGGCACGGTCAACCTCAACGAGAGCTACGCCGCCGCCTTCGGCAGTGTCGCCTCTCCGATGGGAGGCATGGGCGACTCCGGACTCGGCCGCCGCCACGGTTCCGAGGGCATCCTCCGGTTCACCGAGCCGCAGACGGTAGCCCAGCAGCGGCTGATGCCGCTCGGCCCGGCCTTCGGGATGACGGACGAGAAATACGCGGACTTCATGACCCGCAGCCTGCGCGCGCTCAAGGCACTGCGCCTGCGCTGACCAGCACATTTCAATGGAGGTACCAGTGGCAGGGGAGAAGTCTGCCCAAAATCGGCAGCAAGAGCCCGCGCGCGACGAGGACTTCGACGCCGCCCACGCGGTCGGCGCGCTCGATGACCGCGATGAACGCGGCGGTAACGATGACAGCGACGACGGTGAGTTCGACTACGACGTGATCGTGATCGGCTCGGGGTTCGGCGGGTCGGTATCGGCCCTGCGCCTGACCGAGAAGGGCTATCGGGTCGGCGTCCTGGAGGCGGGCCGCCGCTTCACCCCCGAAACCCTGCCCAGAAGCTCCTGGGACCTCCGCAACTACCTCTGGGCCCCGGCCCTCGGCTGCTTCGGCATCCAGCGCATCCATGTCCTCGGCAAGGTCATGGTGCTGGCGGGCGCCGGGGTCGGGGGCGGCTCGCTCAACTACGCCAACACGCTCTACGTACCGCCCGAGCCGTTCTTCCGGGACCGCCAGTGGGGGCACATCACCGACTGGCAGGAGGAACTGCGCCCTTACTACGACCAGGCGCGGCGGATGCTCGGGGCGCGCCTCAACCACACCCTCACCCCCTCCGATGTCCACCTCAAGGCGGCCGCCGAGAAGATGGGCGTGGGGGACACCTTCCATATGGCGCCCGTGGGGGTCTTCTTCGGGGACGGCCACGACGCCGACGGTGCCACGAGGGCCGAGCCGGGCCAGGCCGCGCCCGACCCGTACTTCGGCGGCTCCGGACCGACCCGTAAGGCGTGCACCGAATGCGGTGAGTGCATGACCGGCTGCCGCCACGGCGCCAAGAACACCCTCAACGAGAACTATCTCCACCTCGCCGAACGGGCCGGCGCCGTCGTCCACCCGATGACGACCGTCGTCGCCCTCTGCGACGATCCGCAGGGCGGCTATACGGTCACCGCCGTCCCGACCGACAACCGCCGTAAGGGCAAGCCGAAGGCGCTGCGCTCCCGGTACGTCGTCCTCGCCGCCGGTACGTACGGCACCCAGACGCTGCTGCACACGATGCGGGACAAGGGGCTGCTGCCGCGCCTCTCGGAGCGGCTCGGCATCCTCACCCGCACCAACTCCGAGGCCCTGGTGGGCGCGCAGACCACGGACCGCCGCTACCGCCGGGCCCGGGGCGGGGAGGAGCGGGCGGACTTCACCCGGGGTGTCGCGATCACCTCGTCCATCCACCCCGACGGGAACACCCATATCGAGCCGGTCCGCTATGGCAAGGGCTCCAACGCGATGGGGATGCTCTCCATCCTGCAGATCCCGCACGGCGGCCGTCTTCCGCGCTGGCTGCGCTTCCTGGGCGCCAACCTCCGGCATCCCAGCCTGGCCGTGCGCTCGCTGTCCAACCGCCGCTGGTCCGAGCGGACCATCATCGGCCTGGTCATGCAGACGCACGACAACTCGCTGACCACCTACCGCAAACCGAAGGGGCCGGGGAAGGGGCTGCTCACCGCCCGCCAGGGCCACGGCGAGCCCAATCCCGACCACATCCCCGAAGGCGCCGAGGCCGCCCGCCATATCGCCGACTCGATCAACGGCTTCGCGGGCAGCAACGTGGGCGAGCTCATGGGCACCCCGCTGACCGCCCACTTCCTCGGCGGCTGCCCGATCGGGGCGTCCCCGGAGGAGGGCGTCATCGACCCGTACCACCGGCTCTACGGCCATCCGGGCATCCAAGTGGTCGACGGCGCCGCCGTTTCGGCCAACCTGGGCGTCAACCCGTCCCTGACCATCACGGCCCAGGCCGAGCGGGCGATGTCCCTGTGGCCCAACAAGGGCGAGCGCGACCCCCGCCCGTCCCCGGAGGCGCCGTACGAACGCCTCCAGCCCGTCCCGCCGGGCAGCCCCGCCGTACCGGCGGACGCCTTCGGCGCCCTGAGGCTTCCGCTGCTGCCGGTGCCGAAGGTCCCGCCGGGCCCCCCGGCCTGAGCGGAGGGGGCGGGGCGGGCCGGTGACCAGCCCGCGCCCGCCCCGCCCCCTGAAAACCGTTCGGACCCAGGACCGTTGGACCAGGACCGTCGGCCCCAGGACCGTGCCGGACTCAGGAGCGTGCCGGACTCAGGAGCTTCAGACGGTGGCGCGACGGCGGCGGACCACGAAGACCGCGCCTCCGCCCGCGGCCATCGCCACACCGCCGATCAGGGCGATCATCGGCAGCGCCGAGGAGGAACCCGTTTCGGCCAGGCTGCCCTGCGGGCTGATCTCCGTGTTGCCTTCCGGCTTCTGCGGCAGCGGCTTCTTCCCGCCCTGCGGCTTCGGGTCGGCCGGCGGCACCTTGCCCGGCTCCGAACCCGCCTTCAGCACGTCGAACTCGTAGTACTCACCGGTCGAGTAGACGCAGTTGCCCTCGTCGTCCGCGTACACGCCGACGCTAATGGCGTAGCCGAAGCCCTCGGGCGCGCTCTTGGCGACGCTCAGCCGGAGGTCGACCGTAAGGGTCTCGTGCGGACGCACATCGGTGTAGCCGATGTAGCCGGAGCCCGCGTCGTTCTCGTCGGTGGAGATCGCCTTCCAGGCACCGGTCTCGGGGTCCTTGTACTGCAACGTCAGGTACTTGCCCGTCCCGTCCGGGGCGGACTCGTGCACCGTGCCCGCGAACAGCCCGAAGTCGACCCGCTGGTAGCTGCGGTCCGAGTCGTTCTTCACCTGGAACTTGAAGCCGTGGAAGCCGCTGCCCGCCACGACCTTCGACGGCAGGCCGACCAGGGTCGTGCTGAGCTCCGGGTCCTCGTTGTAGTCCCCGTCGTCCGCGCACTCGTCACCCGGCTCATCGGTCGGCCCGGGGGTCGGCGTGGCGGTCTCGGTGGGGGTGCCGGAGGGGTCGGCGGGGGTCGGAGCCTGCGTGGGGCTCGTGGGCGGCGCCGGGGTGGTCGGCGTGGGATCGGCGGTCGGAGTGGTCTCCGACGGCGTCGGCGACGGCGACGGGTCCTCCGGAGACGGCGTCGTCTCGGAGGCGGACGGCGACGGGCTCTCGCTCGGCGTCTCCGCGAACGCGGCGGGGGCGGCCAGGAGCGCGGCGGGGGCTATGGCGGCCGTCGCTGCGGCAGCCGCCAAGGCGCGGCGTAGCTTCATGAAGACCTCTTCTGGGTCCGTACGTATCCCCTGGAGGGGCGATACGCATATGGAGGGCCGTCGCGGTGGGGCGCGGGATGGCCGTGCTTTGCACGTACATGACCAAGCAGATGGCCGAAAGGTTGCCTTCACAGTTGCTCACAGAATGGTCACAGAATCCGCCACGGGTGCTCGGCCCCGCACGTCGTCACCCGTACGGCGCGTGACCGGCTCGCGCGGGGGCTCGTTGTGCCCGGTGCCGCGCCAGCCAGGAGCGGCCCGGAAAAATCCACGCGTGGCTCAGATCCGCCGAAGCGATGAGACGTGGCCCCTGTGGTGATTCAGGCGGCGCGTCGTGGGACCTCGCATCGGCGAGGTGACCGGTCGGCAGGGGACAGCAGCCCGGTCATCACTTCAAGGACGGTCGGTCCCGGGGACGCCTGGGGCCGACCGTATCCGGTCGAAACGGTTGCGCCCGGCGCTCCGCATCCACCACGATGCTGAGAGGGAGAACGCCCCCGGTCACACCCCGACATTGGTCCGACCACGCGGGCGTACGCCGTTCAGACACCCCTGACATACGGGCCCCAGAAGCCAGCGGCGCAACCCCCCGGCGCCGCCTCTCAGCACCGGCGCTGCCCTGACGCCGGTGCTGACCGCCTAGGGCCCCGGGGGCGCCCGCCCCGTTCGGGCGCCCCCGGGGCCCTTCGCTTGTCCGAGGGGCCCCTTCGTCTGGTGGGGAGGCCCGCCGCCTGGTGGGGAGGCTCTCCGCCAGGCCGAGAGGCAGCGGTGTCAGACCCGGCCCCGGCACAGCTCGAGCAGCGTCATGGCGAGCGTCGTACCGGGCTTGCCCAGCCGCTGCCGGTAGCGGTCGAGGATCTCCATCTCGCGGGAGAGCTGCACCCGCCGCCCGCCCGACGCGATCCGTGCCTCCTGGATGGCGGCCGAGACGGCCATCCGCTCCCGGACGAGATCGAGGATCTGCCCGTCGAGGGCGTCGATCCGCTCCCGCGCGGTGCCGATCACATCGGCGGTCCCCGTCGTCTCCGTGCTCTCCGTCGCCGTACTGCTGCTGCTCATGTCCGTATCTCCTGGTCCGTGGTCGCGGAGCCCTGGAGTCCGGCAACGGCCCGGAGGAAAGACAGAGCGCCCCGGGCCTTTGCCGGCCCGGGGCGCCTGGGAAGTCGCTGTCAGTGTTTACGCAGCACGACCATGGCAGCCGGACGAGCCGGTGCCATAGGTAAAGACGAAGGTCATGTGCGTGGACATGGCGTCGATTATGAGCCCGTTAGAATCGAAAGTCCAAACCTGCGGTCCCGCCGCAGACGGTTCCACCGCACGCCACCACCGCCGGAAGGCCGCCGAAGTGCCATCAGCCTCCCCTGCTGCCGCCCCCGACACCGTCCTGGTCGTCGACTTCGGCGCGCAGTATGCCCAGCTCATCGCCCGCAGGGTCCGTGAGGCCCGGGTCTACAGCGAGATCGTTCCGTCCACCATGCCGGTGGCCGAGATGCTCGCCAAGAACCCCAAGGCGATCATCCTCTCCGGCGGCCCCTCGTCGGTCTACGCCGAGGGCGCGCCCTCGCTCGATGCCGCGATCTTCGAGGCGGGCGTCCCGGTCTTCGGCATGTGCTACGGCTTTCAGCTGATGGCCAGGGCGCTCGGCGGCACCGTGGACAACACGGGGGCGCGGGAGTACGGCCGTACGGCGCTCACCGTCACCAAGCAGGGCTCGACGCTCTTCGCGGGCACCCCCGACGAGCAGCAGGTATGGATGTCGCACGGCGACGCCTGCTCCCAGGCCCCCGAGGGCTTCACCGTCACCGCGTCCACCGATGTGGTCCCGGTCGCGGCCTTCGAATGCGATGAGCGCAAGCTGTACGGCGTACAGCACCACCCCGAGGTGATGCACTCCACCCACGGCCAGCAGGTGCTGGAGCACTTCCTCTACCGGGGCGCCGGCCTGGAGCCAACCTGGACCACCACCAATGTGGTCGAGGAGTCCGTGGCCGCGATCCGCGAGCAGGTCGGCACCAAGCGCGCGATCTGCGGACTGTCCGGCGGAGTGGACTCCGCCGTGGCCGCCGCCCTCGTCCAGAAGGCCATCGGCGACCAGCTGACCTGCGTGTACGTGGACCACGGCCTGATGCGCAAGGGCGAGTCCGAGCAGGTCGAGAAGGACTTCGTGGCGGCCACCGGGGTGCAGCTCAAGGTCGTCGAGGCCGAGGAGCGGTTCCTGTCCGCGCTCGCCGGGGTGTCCGACCCCGAGGAGAAGCGGAAGATCATCGGCCGGGAGTTCATCCGGGTCTTCGAGCAGGCCCAGGCCGAGCTGGTGGCCGAGGCGGGCGCGGCCGGGGAGGACGTGGAGTTCCTGGTCCAGGGCACCCTCTACCCCGACGTCGTGGAGTCCGGCGGAGGCTCCGGCACCGCCAACATCAAGTCCCACCACAATGTGGGCGGGCTGCCCGACGACATCGAGTTCCGGCTGGTCGAGCCGCTGCGCCGGCTGTTCAAGGACGAGGTGCGGATGGTCGGCCAGGAGCTCGGCCTCCCGGACGAGATCGTCCACCGCCAGCCCTTCCCGGGCCCGGGCCTGGGCATCCGCATCGTCGGCGAGGTCAACAAGGAGCGCCTGGACCTGCTGCGCGAGGCCGACGCCATCGCCCGCGAGGAGCTGACCGCCGCCGGCCTGGACCGCGACATCTGGCAGTGCCCGGTGGTCCTGCTCGCCGACGTCCGCTCGGTCGGCGTCCAGGGCGACGGCCGCACCTACGGCCACCCGATCGTGCTGCGCCCGGTCTCCTCGGAGGACGCGATGACGGCCGACTGGTCGCGGCTGCCGTACGACGTGCTGTCGCGGATCTCGACCCGCATCACGAACGAGGTCGACCAGATCAACCGGGTGGTGCTGGACATCACCAGCAAGCCGCCCGGCACCATCGAATGGGAGTGACCGCCCTCCCGCTGATCATCATCTGATCGTCAACGCCGACGCCGTCGCTCATTCGTTTGAGCGGCGGCGCTGGTGTTTGCGCTGGGTACTCTGTGCGCAGAGGCGAGACTCCGTCCCATGGGAGCAATCATGAGCGCCGCACACGAGTACGGGCTGGACGAGCAGTACGAGTGGGCCCGTCCGCCGGAGGGCGGCTGGACGGCGGACGATCTCGACCGGCTTCCGAATCTTCCTCCGCACACGGAGCTGATCGACGGGAGTCTCGTCCTCGTGAGTCCGCAGACCGCATTCCACTCACGTGCCATGCGACTGTTCGAGTTCGTCCTGCTGGACCAGGCACCGGATGCCTTGGACGTCATGCGGGAGATGACGGTCAAGCTGGACGACAAGAACCGCTTGGAACCCGATGTGCTGGTCCTTCGGGCCGGAGCGGACGCCGGGCCCCTCAACACCTGGTACAGGCCGGAGGACGTCGTGCTGGCCATCGAAGTGATGTCAGCGGACTCCAAGGAGCGCGACCGCGAGGTCAAGCCACGCAAATACGCGGGCGCCGGCATCCCGTATTTCTGGCGGGTGGAGGAGGACGGCGGCCTTCCCGTCGTCTACGTCTACGAACTCGACCCCGCCGTGAAGGCGTACCAACCCACTGGCATCTACCACGACAAGCTCACCCTGACCGTTCCGTTCCCCATCGAGATCGACCTCACCGCGATCAATCGCCGTAGGCCCTGACTCTGGCCTCCTGCGATACCCAGAGGTAGCTTCCGCTTCAGCACCCCCGAGGAGCGGAGCTGCCGATGACGAACCAGCCGCAGACCCCCACCCCGATACCGACCGATCAGCTGCGGTTCACCATGCCCCCGCAGCACACCTCCCCCCACGACGAGCGCCGCTATCGCAAGGAGCGGCTGGCGGCGGCGCTGCGCCTGTTCGGGCGGTTCGGGTATGAGGAGGGGGTCGCGGGGCACATCACCGTGCGGGATCCGGAATTCACCGACTGCTACTGGGTGAACCCTTTCGGCGTGCCCTTCGGTCATATCACCGTGAGCGATCTGCTCCTCGTCAATCAGGCGGGCCAGGTGGTGGAGGGGCGCTCCCACGTCAACCAGGCGGCCTTTGTCGTTCACTCTTCCGTGCATCAGGCGCGGCCGGACGTCGTGGCCGTCGCGCACAGCCGCTCGGTGCACGGCCGCGCGCTGGCCGCGCTCGGCGAGCCGCTGGAGCCGATCACCCAGGAGGTCTGCGCGTTCTTCGAGGACCACGCGGTCTACGGGGGCACCACGGGCGTCGTCGTGGACGAGGAGGAGGGGCGCGCGATCGCCGCCGCGCTCGGCGGGTACAAGGCCCTCATCCTGCGCAATCGCGGTCTGCTGACGGTCGGGGACTCGGTCGACGCGGCCGCGTGGTGGTTCATCACGATGGAGCGGGCCGCCCAGGTGCAGCTGACCGCGAAGGCTTCGGGCAGGCCGGTGCCCATCGACTACGGCGACGCGATGCGGACGCGCGAGCAACTGGGAAACGATCTTGTGGCGTGGATCAACTATCAACCTCTGTATCTGCAGATCACCCGCGATGAGCCGGACCTGCTGAGCTGACACCCTCCGCGGTGCGGCACAATCCCCTGTCAATACCTGTCAGTTGAGCGGTGCCGCGCGAACCCGCGGTCCCGTACGGAACGAGTGAACGACGGAGCGACCCGCGTGGCGGTGGAGACGGCGGAGAACGCCACGACGGCAGAAGGACAGCACCCCCATGGGCATCCCCACGGCCACACGGGCTGTGAATGCCCTCAGGGGGCCCGTGACGGCCATCGGCGGGCCGTGGCCGCGTTCGTGGCCCTGCGGGAGCGTTTCGCGGCCGGAGAGGGCCTTCCAGCGGCCCTCGTCCACTCGGCGGGGGCGTCCCGGCAGTGGGTCTCGGACGAGCTGTCCCAGGCGGCCCGTTCGGTCGCCGACAGCGGCCGGGCCGAGAACTCGGCATGGCGGTACCGGGTGTGGCGGCGCACCGTGTTCGTGGTGTGGGGCGCGATCGGGGTGCTGCTGATCGGCCAGTTGGCCACGGCGATCGGCACGGGTTGGTCGGTCGCGCGGACGGCCGGGCTCACCGCCGCCGTGGTCACCGCCGCGCTGCTGACCCTCACCGCCCGGCTGCACCTCGCGGACGGCGGCCCGCTCGCCCCGCTCGTCGGTGAGGACAACCGCCTCTCCACCTCCCGCGCCGTCGCCGCCGCCTGGCTGCTGATCGCGGTCTTCGCGGTGCTGGTGCTCGGCGTCGAGCTGGCCGTGGCCCCCGGCGACCGGCAGCGGCTGACCGACGGGCTGGCCCTGGACCATGCCGCCGGGCTCCTTACGGTCGCCGCGTTGACGTGTGTGACCGCGGTGCTGGCACGGCTCGTCGTGGCGGCCCGGGTTCGGGCGCAGCGGCTGCAGAAGGTGCGGGCCGTGCGCCCGCGCGCCGCCGATCTGCTGACCGACGACGCGGGCCGCGGCAGCTTCGCCGATGTGCAGTACATCGTCGTCCACACCGCGGCCCTCGCCTTCACCGCCGTCCGCCTCGGCCGCGAGCCGTGGCGGCTGCCCGACGTGCCGTGGGGCCTGGCGCTGCTGGCGGTCGTATCGGTGGTGATGTACCTGACCGGGAAGTACGCGGAGGGCGGCCGGCCGACCGTGCTGTCCGTCGTACGGGTCCGCCCCGAGGAGGGCGCCATCGACCGGGACGCCCCGATCCGCACCGGCGACGACATCGAGATCCGCGGCAGCGGCTTCGTCCCGCCGGGCGCCCAGGGCCCGGACCGGCTGGCCAAGTTGGTCGTCCGCATCGGCACGGTGCACGTCCATGTGCCGCTGGTTCCGGTCGCCGGAGGCTTCAGCAGCCCGACGGACACCGCACTCACGGTGCCGGTCCCGGTGGACGTGGAGCCGGGCCGGGTGGATGTACAGGTCGTGACGGCCTCGGGCGCGGAGACCAACCCCTATCCCATCGATGTTATGGACTGAGTCGTTCCGGCCTGCCGCTCCGTATGGTTTTGTCGAACGCGCAACGAAATAGCGGCGCGACGGGAGAGGCGGGCGGCATGAGACACGCGGATCGTATGGCCGGTTCGGGCACGGCGGGCAGCGGCGGCAGCGTGCACGGCGTGAGCAGCGTGAACGGCATAGGCGGGCAGCAGCCCGTGGGAGTTCGGGCCACGGCCGCCCGTTACGCGCTGCTGCCCCTGCGGATCTTCCTCGGCGTCACCTTCGTCTACGCCGGGATCGACAAACTCACCGACTCGGCCTTCCTGTCCGACTCGGGCACCGGCTCGATCGGCGAGCTGATGCGTCAGGTGCGGGACACCTCGGCCCTGCCGTGGATGGTCGACCAGGCGCTCAAGGACCCCACCGCCTTCGGCTACGTCATGGCCTACGGCGAACTGGCCGTCGGCCTCGGCATCCTGGTGGGCCTCCTCTCCCGCCTGGCCGCCTTCGGCGGCGCGCTGATCTCGCTGAGCCTGTGGCTCACGGTCAGCTGGCAGTCGGACCCCTACTACTACGGCAACGACCTGGCCTATCTGATGGCGTGGCTGCCGCTGGTGCTGGCGGGGGCGCCGTATCTCTCCCTGGACGTCGTCATCTCCAAGCGCCGGCGCAGGCAGGGCTCGCAGCTTTTCACGTAGGACGTGACTCTTCGCGCAGGATGTGACGCTTTACGCAGGACGTGCAGGACGTGCAGGACGTGTGACGCGTCGCGCAGGGCGTGGCCGGGGGCCCCGGGCCCCGGCCCGTCAGCTGAGGATGCGGAAGCCGTTCCGGACCTCGTCGAAGATCGGCCGGTAGGTGCCCCAGTCCGCGTCCGGGCCGCTCAGGTAGATCGCGTATTCCTTCTCGCCCTCCTTGCCGAAGCCGAGGTCGATCGCGCGGTACATCCGGACCTCGCCGCGGAACTTGAACTCCCAGATGGCGGCGGGCAAGCCCTGGTACTTCGTCTCCTGCAGCCGCAACCGCTCGTAGATCGGGTACGCCTTCTTGTCCTTGAACCCGACCTCGAGGTCCTCGAAGTGCTGGACCTGGTCACCGGAGGCGAAGTCCAGGACGTTGATCCTCAGACCGACCAGCCCGTTGGGGGCGAGGTAGCGGACCTCCTGGGTGCGGTCGACCGTGTTGCCGTCGGGGTCGGACTGCTCCTGGCGGGACCAGCCGTCGGGGATGGGGAGGGAGAAGCCGAACTTCTTCTCGGTGACGATGTGGTAGCCGGACGGCGGGGTGTACGGCTTGTTCGCGGGGGCCGACGGCTTGTCCGTGGCGGAGGACTGCCCTCCGCCGTTCTTCTGGCCGTTGTCGTGGTCGAAGCCGAACAGATAGACGCCGCCCGCCACGGTCACGACCGCCAGGGAAGCCGCCACGGCCGTCCGCACCGCCTTACGGCTCTTGCGCACCGGAGCGGGGGCGGGCGGGGACGCCGGTGTCTGCGTCGTCATGGACGGCGTCGACGCGGTGAACGGCGTGGACGTGGGCGGGGTGTGCTGCTGCCCGGGGATGTTCCCGGTGCCCGGCGTGTTCCCGGTGCCCGGCGTGTTCCCGGTGCGCGGGGTGTTCCCCGTGCCCGGGGGTGGTGCGGAAGCCGTGGGTCCGACGGGTACGGAGTGCTCGGTGTGTGCTGGGCGTTCGGCGCGCTCGGTGTGTGCGGCGTGCTCGGTGTGTGGGCCGTGTGGGAATACGGGGTCGATGTCGTGGGCGGGTTCGGCGAGGCGTTGGATGTGGTGCTCGTGGTCCCGCCGGTGGCCGCGCCGGGCTCCCGTCGCGTCGACAGATTCATGGTCGCGTCGAGCGGCGGCGTCGACAGCGATGTCGTCTCGGCCTCCGCCGCGGGCAGCCGCAGCGCCCGTTCGGTTTCCTCCGCCGAGGGCCGCAGCTCCGGCTCCTTCGCCAGCAGGCGCTCGATCAGCGGACCCAGCGCCCCCGCCTGTTGGGGCGGGTCCAGCGGATCGACGGCGATCGCGTAACCCGTCTCGATCGCCGTGGCCTTGCGGAACGGCGGCCGCCCCTCGACCGCCTGGTAGAGCGTCGCCCCCAGCGCCCAGAGGTCCGACGCGGGGCCGGGTTTGCGGCCCCTGACCCGCTCGGGCGCGATGTAGTCGATGGAGCCGACGACCTCGCCGGTCTTGGTCAGCGTCGAGGTGCCGGTGGCCATCGCGATGCCGAAGTCCGTGAGCACGACCCGGCCTTCGGGGCCGAGCAGCACATTGCCGGGCTTGACGTCCCGGTGCAGCACCCCGGCCGCGTGCGCGGCGCGCAGGGCGGCGATCATGCCGCGGCCGATGCGGGCGGCCTCGTCGGGGGCGACCCGTGCGCCGTTCTTCAGCAGGTCGGCGAGGGTCGTGGAGGGCACGTACTCCATGACGATGCACGGCAGTCCGTAGTGGTCCACCACGTCATGGACCACGACCACGTTGGGGTGGGTGATACGGGCCGCGCTGCGCGCCTCGCGGCGGGTGCGTTCATGCAGCGTCGTCAGCTCGTCCTCGGCGAGGTGCGGAGAGACGTAGAGCTGCTTGACCGCCACCTGGCGGCCCAGCAGTTCGTCCTCCGCGCGCCACACCGTGCCCATGCCGCCACGGCCGATCTTCTCGACCAGGCGGTAACGTCCGGCTATCAGGTGGCCTTCGTCCGACACCGCTGTCCCCTCCCACACGTTCGATGCGACACGATAGCCGCCGTGACCCTTGGGGAGATCTCAGGGAAGACCTAGGGGGCATGCCGGATGTCGCGGGTACGGCCCTGTTGTCACCATGGAGGTATGACCGAAGCACCCACCGTGGCGGACGAGGCCGAGACCGCGTCCGGTTCCTGCCTGTCACAGACGCCGCTGCGGCGCAGTCGTGACCATAAGGTGATCTCGGGGGTGTGCGGGGGGCTCGGCCGCTACTGCGATCTGGACCCGGTGATCTTCCGGGTGGTGCTGTCGGTGCTGGGCGTAGCGGGCGGCCTCGGCCTGATCGTGTACGGCTTCTGCTGGCTGCTGATCCCGTTCCACGGCGAGGACGAGAACGAGGGGCGCAGGCTGCTCTCGGGGCGGGTCGAGGGCCCGGGGCTGACGGCGGTGCTGGTGGCGCTGGTGGGCTGTGGGCTGTTCCTGTCGATGCTCAACAACGGCGGCGTCATGTACTTCTCGTTCATGCTCGCCCTCGCGGCGGCCGGGGCGGGCTACTGGTCGCACCACCGCCGCCAGGCGGTGAGCGTGGGCGCGGTGGACCAGGCCACGGCCCAGGCGGTCGCCGACGCGCCGCCCGAGACCAAGGCCCCGCCCACGCGCGGCGGCCCCGCCCCGTCCTGGTGGCGCGACCCGATCGTCAAGGACGGTACGACCGGGCCGCTCGGGTTCGCCTCGGGGGCCGGCGCCGGGTCGCCGCGTACCGGCTATCTGTGGGGGCCGGACGACGGCCCGTACGACAAGGCGGAGGCGAAGGCGGAGCGGGCCCGCCGGGTGCGGGACCGGGCGTCGATCGGCGGCTGGGCCTTCCTGGTGGCGGTCGCCGCCGCCGTGGTGGGGGCGCGGGCGGGGTGGTCCTCGCAGCCGCTGGGCACCAGCCTCGAGATCGGGTTCGCCTGCGCGCTGGGCGTCTTCGGGCTGGCCCTCGTCATCAGCTCCCGCTGGGGCCGCGCCGGCGGCGGCACGGTGTTCCTCGCGCTCCTTACGAGCGTGCTGCTGGCGGGCGCGGCGGCCCTCCCCGATTCCGTCACCCCCGACTGGGCCCGCCGCACCTGGGCCCCGACCTCCGTGAACTCCCTGCGCGGCGGCTATGAGCTGGGCGGCGGCGTCGCCGAGTTGAAGCTGGACCGCCTGCCCCTGAAAGCGGGCAGCACCGTCTCCAGCCGGGTGGAGATGGGCGCGGGCAAGCTGGCCGTGACGGTCCCGCGCGACGCCCGGGTGAAGCTGGACATCGAGGTCGGGATCGGCGACATCTGGCTTCCGGGCGAGAAGACGAACAACGTCGACATCGGGCCGGGCCGGGAGCGCAGGCTCACCCTGGGCCCGGCGGGCGGCGGCAAGGCCGGGCGGACGGTCTCGCTGAAGCTGGAGCTGGGGCTGGGCACCGTGGAGGTGAAGCGATCATGAGGCGCCATTCATTCGGTCATTCGTTCGACCACTCGCTCGGTCACTCGGCCCCCGACCGGACCCGTCATGCGTTCGAGCCGGGCAAGCTGGTGGCCGGCCTGGTCATCCTGGGCGTGGCCGCCGCGTACGGGATGGACGCGGCCGGAGAGTGGGACGTCCGCCCGGAGATCGTCCTCCCGGCGCTCCTGGGCGGCCTGTGCGTGGCGGCCCTGACCTCGGCCCTCACCTACGCCGTCCGCCGCCGGTCGCGGCGTGCGACCCCTGAGGAGGGCGAGGGCTGAGGGCCAGGACTGAGGGCGGGGGCCGAGGGCGGGGGCCTGAGCGCGCCTGTGGGGCGGTGGCCGGGTGCGTGTGTGGGTGTGTGGGTGTGTGGGGATGTGTGCGGGTGCATGGGGTGTGTGTGGATTTCTTGAGGGGGCTGCGGGGTGGGACCTCGGGCGGCGGGGTCGGGGACCCGGGGAGGGACCCGGGGGCGCCGGGTCGGGGAACGATCAGGGGCGACCCTGATGCCCACTGTCGGCCGGACGTGTGACGATCGAGCCATGACCGCCGCCGTGCCCCCTACGACCCCCGAGCCACCCCCGCGCAAGCTCTACCGCAGTGCCGAAGGCCGCCTCCTCGGCGGTGTGGCGCGAGGGCTCGCGGGGCATCTCGGGCTTCCGGTCCTGTGGGTGCGGATCGTCTTCGTCGCGTTGTTCATGGCGGAGGGGTTCGGCGCGCTCGTCTACGCGCTCTTCTGGTTCATCGTCCCGCTCGGCGTCGGCGGCGTGGAGACGATGGCCACCCGCCCGCTCACCACGGTGGGCCCCGACGGCCGCCGCCGGATCCTGGCCCGCAGGCCGGAGCGGGGCCAGATCATCGCGCTGGTCGCCCTCTGCGTCGGCATGGGCATCTTCATCCAGGGCTTCCACCTCGGCCGCGCCAACACCTACATCTGGCCGCTCCTCCTCATCGGCGCGGGCGTCGCCCTCTTCTGGCGCCAGGCGGACAACGCGCGCCGCGCCCAGTGGGTCGAGCTCAGCCGCAGCAAGCGGGTCCTGCCGCTGGCCCGTGGCGCCACGGGGGTCGTGCTGGTGGCGGCCGGGGTGTCCGGGATCGTCGTCCTGCAGGGTTCGGCCAAGCACCTGGGGGCCGTGCTGCAGGCGGCCCTGGCCGTTCTCGTCGGCATCGCGCTGCTGGTGGGTCCGTATGTGGTGCGGATGACGCAGGACCTCTCGGAGGAACGGCTGATGCGCATCCGCGCGCAGGAGCGGGCGGAGGTGGCGGCCCACGTCCATGACTCCGTGCTGCACACCCTGACCCTGATCCAGCGGAACGCGGAGGAGCCTCGCGAGGTGGCCCGGCTCGCCCGCGCCCAGGAGCGGGAGCTGCGCGCGTGGCTCTACCGGCCGGAGGGCACGGGCAAGGACGAGGCCGAGGAGCCGGACACCCTCGCGGAGGCGGTGAAGAAGACGGCGGCGGAGGTCGAGGACCACCACGGCGTCCCGATCGAGGTGGTGGTGGTCGGCGACTGCCCGCTGGACGAGAAACTGAGCGCACAGATACAGGCGGCGCGCGAGGCGATGGTCAACGCGGCCAAGTACGGTGGCGACGGCGGGGCCGTCCAGGTCTTCGCCGAGGTCGAGGGGGCGACGGTGTTCATCTCCGTGCGCGACCGCGGCCCCGGCTTCGACGTGGACGCGGTGCCGGAGGACCGGATGGGCGTACGCGAGTCGATCATCGGCCGGATGCAGCGGAACGGCGGCACGGCCCGGCTGAGATC
Source organism: Streptomyces sp. 11-1-2 (assembly GCF_003595545.1). Lineage (NCBI taxonomy): Bacteria > Bacillati > Actinomycetota > Actinomycetes > Kitasatosporales > Streptomycetaceae > Streptomyces > Streptomyces sp. 11-1-2. Next base: position 5,204,684 of record NZ_CP022545.1, on the reverse strand, counting down.
AGCGCCGGACGGGGGCACGGAAGTGGAGCTGGAAATGGAGAGGGCGGCGACGACATGACCGACGCGTATGGCCTGCCGGCCGGTAACCCAGGCGGCGAGGGGGGCCCCGCCGCACCAGGCGGCCTCCCGGCCTTCGGGGGCAGCACCCCTGCCTTCGGTGGCCCGTCGGCCTTCGGCGGCGGCACCTCGGCCTTCGGCGGACCGCGTGCGATGGCGGCCCAGGGGGCCCGGGGCGGCGTGCCCATGGCGGGCGGTGTCCCCACGGGGGGTGACGCTTCCGCGGCGGGCGGGTCGCGCGTGTCGGGCGGCTCTCGGGCATCGGGTGGCGCCGCTGCGGCGGGTCGCTCTCGCGTAACTGGTGGCGCCTCCGCGGCCGGTGGCTCTCGGGCGCCGGGTGGCTCCGGCCGCGCCTCCGCGCTTGGCGGCACGGCTGCGGTCAGCGGGACCCCCGCCTCCAGCGGCCCGGGCGCGTTGGGCGGCACGGGCGTGTCGGGCGGCCCGGGCAAGGCGGGCGGCCCGGCTGGTACGGGCATGGCAGGCACGGGCGCGTCGGGCAGCACGGGCGGCCTGGGCACGGCAGGCGGCACGGGCGCATCAGGTCCGGCCGGTGGTGTTCCCGCGCCCGGTCCGGCCGGGGCCGGAGGCGCCGGGGCCGACGACGCCGCCGTGCCGCGCCGCGTGCGCGTCGTGCTCGTCGACGACCACCGCATGTTCCGTACCGGAGTGCAGGCCGAGATCGGGGAGACGGCCCGGACCGGCGTCGAGGTGGTCGGCGAGGCCGCCGACGTCGACCAGGCCGTGACCGTGATCACCGCGACCCGTCCCGAGGTCGTACTGCTCGACGTCCACCTCCCCGGCGGGGGCGGAGTCGAGGTGCTGCGCCGCAGCGCCTCGCTGATGGCCGACCAGGAGCGCCCGGTGCGCTTCCTCGCGCTCTCCGTCTCGGACGCCGCCGAGGACGTCATCGGGGTCATCCGCGGCGGCGCCCGCGGCTATGTGACCAAGACCATCACCGGCACCGACCTCGTCGACGCGATCTTCCGGGTCTCCGAGGGCGACGCGGTCTTCTCGCCGCGCCTCGCCGGTTTCGTCCTCGACGCCTTCGCCTCCACCGACGCCCCGCCCGTGGACGAGGACCTGGACCGGCTCACCCAGCGCGAGCGCGAGGTGCTGCGCCTCATCGCGCGCGGTTACGCCTACAAGGAGATCGCCAAGCAGCTGTTCATCTCGGTGAAGACGGTCGAGAGCCATGTCTCGGCGGTGCTGCGCAAGCTCCAGCTCTCCAACCGCCATGAGCTGACCCGCTGGGCGACGGCCCGCCGCCTGGTCTGAGCTGGAAACGGGGCGGACCGCGGCCGCTCAGCCCGGCATCTCCATGCGCTGCGTGCCCATCATCGACAGCAGCCGCAGGGCCCCCTCGGACGGGCTACGCGCCGTGACCGATGGGCCTCACCCGAGGCCGAACTCCGGCTCGACCCCCGTCAGGTCGCGGCTCGCCGACCACAGGTGGGCCGCGACCTCCGCATCCGCCAGATGACCTCGGACGGGCCGTCGGCGGGGGGTGCCGCGGAGGCCGAAGACCCTCGGGGCCCACAGTTCGCCGCCGCTGACGGACGGGTCGAGGACCGCCCGTACGGCGCTCCAGGCGGCCGCCTCCTTGCCCTGGACGAGGATTCCGGCGGGCAGCCCGCGCAGCCGTTCGCCGGTCGTGGGGGCGTGGAGGGGCGGGCGGGGCGGGGTGAGAGCGTCGAGCGCGCCACCGGGGTGGGTGACCACGCTCCGCACCGTGCTGTCGGCCGTCCTCAGACGGCGGTCGAGTTCGAAACCGAAGAGCATCTGGGCCAGTTTCGACCGTCCATAGGTGCGGTCCGGCCGGTAGTCCCGGGTGCTCTCGAGGTCGTCCAGGTCCAGCCGCTCGGACGTGGCCGCGAAGCTGCCCGCGGTGACGACCCGGCCCTCGGGGGCGGCCGCCAGCAGCGGTGCCAGCCAGTGGGTCAGCGCGAAGTGCCCGAGGTGGTTGATCCCGAACATCGCCTCATGGCCGTCCCCGGTCTCACGGCGGGGCGGCTCGTCGAACTTCACCCCGGCGTTGTGGACGACCGCGTCCAGACGGTCCGACCGCAGGGCTTCCGCGGAGGCTTTGAGCGAGGCGAGGTCGGCGAGGTCCAGCCGGATATGCCGCACCCGGGCTTCGGGGACCCGGGAGCGGATCGAGGCCGTGGCGGCGTCCGCCTTGTCCGCGTCCCGGCTGCCGAGGACGACGGTGGCTCCCGTACCAGCGAGCTGTTCGGCGACGAAGTACCCGATCCCCGCGTTGCCTCCGGTCACCAGAAAGGTCTTACCTTCGGCGCGCGGCAGCCGATGGACGTCCCATGGCGCGGTAGAGGCTTCGGACGAGTCGGTGGAAGGCATGGGGGCTCCTGGCGTTCGTGAGGGCGGACCGGTGACCGAATGTGGCTGACGCGGTCACATGTCAGCCTTACGGCCGCGACCGACGACCCACCGACAGAGCGCCGTCATCCGGTGGCGCCCGCCGACAGACCCCCGTCAGCCGCCGTCCCCCCGCCGACAGGTCCCCGTCAGCCGCCGTCCCCCTCCCCTCCCGGCCGACAGATCCCCGTCCGGCCCCGGGGGACCGGCCCGGTACACCTACGCCGGGCGGGCCGCTCCCGCGAAGGGCATGTCGGCGACGGAGGCCACCCGGACGGGGGCGCCCGGGCGCGGGGCGTGGATGATGCGGCCGTCGCCGATGTAGAGGCCCACATGGCTGACGCCGGAGTAGAAGAAGACCAGGTCGCCGGGGGCCAGTTGGTCGCGGGTGACGCGCCGGCCGGCGTTGATCTGGGTGTAGGTGGTGCGGGGCAGGGCGACCCCGGCGGCGCGCCAGGCGGCCTGTGTGAGCCCGGAGCAGTCGTAGCCGTGGGGGCCGGTGGCGCCCCAGACGTACGGCTTGCCGAGGGCCGCGTACGCGTAGGAGACGGCGCGGGCGGCGCGGCCCGCGGTGGGGGAGGCGGTGCCGTCGGCACCGGCCTTGTCGCCGTCCTGGGCCGCCAGCAGGCGCTGCCGCTGCTCGAGGGTCAGCCGGTCGAGGAGGCGATCGGCGGCGGCGAGCCTTTGCCGGACGGTCCGCTTGTGGTGGGCGGCCGCCGTCTGGGAGGCGCGCAGAGCGGCGAGGCGGTCGGCCGCCTCGCCGCGGACCTGGCGTAATTTCCGCTCCTGACGGCCGACGGAGGCGATCAGGGCGGCCTGGCGGTTCCCCGCGCGCTCGGCGAGTGAGGCGCGCTGAAGGTACTGACCGGGGGAGGAGGACAGGGCGAGCTGGAGGGCCGGGGCGATCGTGCCCGAGCGGTACTGGGCGGTGGCGAAGGCGCCGAGGGCGTTGCGCGCGGCGTTGAGCCGGGTGGTGCGGCGGGCGGCCTGGTCGCGCAGCGCGTCCAGCGCCGCACGGGCCTTGTCGGCTTTGTCCTTCGCGCCGTTGTACCTCTCGGTGGCCTCCTCGGCCTGCCGCTGGTACTGATCGACCTTCGCCTTCACCTGCGCGGGGGTGAGGCGGTTCTCGGCGTGCCCGGTGCCGTCGAGGAGGGTGGCGGACGCGGCGCCGGTGAGGGCGAGGAGTGCGGCCGCGCGGGCGGTGCTGCTGGTGAGCGAGCGCTGCTTGGGCTTCCTGTGCGACGCCACTGCGGCGGTTCACCTGGTCTTTCTTGGGCATTCCAGGACATTCCGCTGATCCTGGACCCTCATGGGGGGCGGACGGACAGGTGGCAGTCCGCCGTGAGGCGGGGACCCTCAGTTGACGGGAAGCGGACTGCCACCTGGAGGAGGAAGTTAGGCCGGAAACCGGGGGTCGTGCGGGGGATTGAACGGGAGTGCACAGATTTCGTCGCTCCCGTGACGGCGGCTGATCGCCCGGCGAGTGGGGTGGTCGGGAGTGTGGGGCTGCCGTGACCGAAGCGCCGATAGGGGCCCACCCGAGTGCCGGGTGATGATATGCGCGCGGTTAGTCTCCGGAACCATGGACGTACTCATTCACGTGTTCGTCGGCCTGCATATCGTCGGCATCGGCGCGCTGCTCGGCGGCTTCCTCTCGCAGTTGAAGGCGATGGGCGCGGGCGAGGCCCGGATGACCCCGGCGATGCTGCACGGCGCGCTGACCATGCTGGTCACCGGCGCGGCGCTGGTCGGGCTCAATCAGGCCGACGACAACAGTGTCAACAACATCAAGATCGGTGTGAAGCTGGCGCTGCTGATCGTGGTCCTCGGCCTGGTGTATGTGAAGCGCGACGAGGAGAAGGTAGAGTCTGCCGCCTTCGGCGCGGTAGGTGCCTTGACAACGGCAAACATCTTCATCGCCGTGCTGTGGACCTGACGAGCTGATCATCTGAGGCAATCCCGAGACAATTCCGACACCTTTTCGACACGATCCTGAGGCAACCGTTTGCACTCGCGAGCTGTCTGGGTAAAGAGCGAGGCAGTCGAGAGGAGTGGCCATGGGGGCAGTGGGGGCAGTCAGAAGCAGGCATGGCCGGCGCGCGGGACTCGTGCTGGGGCTGGCGGGGATGACGGTGCCGCTCGCGGTCGCCGTCGCCGGTCCGGCGCAGGCTCAGGCGCGGCCGGCCCAGGCACGGCCGCTGGGCAGGTCGGCCGGATCGGTGACACCGGCGACCATGGCCGCGTCGTCGTGCACGACCAGCGTGGGGCCGTATCAGAAGCAGGCCGAGCGGTTCCTGGGCCGCCCCGTGGACGGGCGGCAGTCGCGGACGGACTGTCTCGCGATCCAGAAGTTCCAGGTCAACCACGGCATCAGCCCGACGATCGGCTACGCGGGCCCGATCACCTCGGGCGTGATGAGCCTGATCAACGCTCAGAAGGCCGCCGGACACAACCCGAACGCGGCGAAGAAGTGCCCGACCAACAAGGGCCGCATCGCCTGCGTCGACCTCACCCGGCAGCTCAGCTGGATCCAGGACGGCTCCCGGCTGGTCTACGGGCCGGTGCCGGTGCGGTCCGGGCGGAACGGCTTCGAGACCCGCACCGGGCTGAAGAAGATCTACTGGCGGAACATCGACCACTGGTCGACGCTCTACAAGGTCGCCATGCCCTACAGCCAGTTCTTCGACGGCGGTCAGGCGTTCCACTCGATCGCCGGGAGCGTATGGTCCCCGCCCGGCTCCCACGGCTGCGTCAACATGCGCACGGGCGAGGCCAAGAAGTACTGGAGCCTGCTGAAGAACGGCGACGATGTGTACGTCTACGGGCGCAAGCCCGGCACGTGAACGGCACATGAGCCGATGACGTGACGATGCCGCTGCCCGGGGCTCCGGCCCCGGGCAGCGGCACGCCAAGGGCCTGTACGGCCCCGCGTCCTACGCGGGCCGCACGCTCCCGTAGATCGGCATCTCGGTGATCGGCGCCTTCTTCACCACATCGCCCGGCTTCGGCGCGTGGATCATCATCCCGTCGCCGATGTAGAGGCCGACATGGCTGATGTCGTCGTAGAAGAAGACCAGATCGCCCGGCTGGAGTTCGGACGTCGAGACGCGCGTACCGGCCTTCACCTGGTCCCAGGTGGTGCGCGGCAGCGAGATCCCGGCCGTCTTCCAGGCCGCCTGCGTCAGCCCTGAGCAGTCGAAGGAGCTGGGGCCGGTCGCGCCCCAGACATACGGCTTGCCGAGCTGCGACTTCGCGAAGGCGATGGCCTGGGCCGCCTTGGAGCTGTTGGCGGGGGTCGAGGGCGCCGTCGAACCGGAGCCGCTGTCTCCGTTCTGCTGCTCCTGCTGCTTCTTGCGCGCGGCCTCCTGCCGCTGCTTCTCGGCGAGCGCGGCCGCCTTACGGCGGGCCTCTTCCGCCTTCTTCTTCTCGATCGCCGCCAGCCGCGCCTTCTCCTTGGCGGTCAGATTCGCCAGCAGCCGCCGGGCCTCGGTCAGCTTGTCCTGGACGGTCTTCTTCTGGGTCTTCAGCTGCTTCTGCGACGCGGTCAGCGAGGCGAGGCTCTCGCTGGCCTTACCGCGCTCCTTGGCGGCGCTCGCCTGCTGCTTCTGGAAGTCGTCGACGGCCTGCTTCTGCCGACCGGTCAGCCGGTCGATCAGATGCGACTGGTCGAAGACGTCCTGCGGATCGTTGGAGAACAGCAGGGTCGCGGCGGAGCGGGCCATTCCGCCGTCGCGGTACTGGGCGGTGGCGTAGGCGCCGAGCGTGCGTCGCGCCTCGTTGAGCTTCTCGGTGCGCTGGGCGACGGAGTCCAGCAGCTTGTCGACCTTGCCCCGCTGCTGATCGGCGCGCTCCTTGGCGGCGTTGTAGCGCTGGGTGGCGCTCTCCGCCTGGTGATAGAGGGTGTCGACCTTCTCCTTGACCTTGTCGATCGACTGGGTGGCCGGTTTGGGGTCGTCGCCCGGCGCGGCGTTGGCCGTCTGGGAGAGGAGGGTGACGGATGCGAGGGCGGCCGTGGTGAACCCGACGGCCGTACGGCGGCCGTGACCGGTGAGCGGGGCCGGTATTCGGCTCCGCGGCTTGCGGTGCGACGCCAAGGGAGGCGCTCCTTCCGTGGACCGCCTACCGGGTTAGCTGTCGGGTTCGGGCGGTACGGAAGGTTGCCCTACGGCCGTGTCCGGGCGGCACTTCCGTGCCACGCCGCTTCGGGCCGATTCACCCCGGTGTCGCGTTGTCGGGTCCCCGGCTCCGGGCGCCTTACGGCGGTGCCGGACTCGGCGGAGGCCGCCCGTGCCGACGTGGTTCGCCGACGGATCTTCCGGGCCGCCTGACGCAGGACGGTAGTCAACACGTGGGGCTCCTGTGAAGACTGGTGACCGTTTTGCCCGAAACCGTTTCGTGATGTTCGGGCATCGGCTGTCAGTGGGGCGGCCTAGACTCGGGGAGCGATGAGCAGCCTCTTTGACGACAACTTCCTGGCGGACCTCGGGCTTCCTTCGAACGAGGAGCCACCACCGCCGCCCGAGGATTCGGCGCACCCCGGCCCCGATGGTGCCGAGGACGTGCCGCATCACCTCTTCAGCGGCGGCTTCGACGCGCCCGTGCCCCGGGAGGCCCACTACCGGGACGGCGCCGCGCGGCCCGTCGTGGACCCGTCCGCCCTGCTCGAGGGGTTGAACGAGCAGCAGAGAGCCGCCGTTGAGCACACCGGCTCGCCGCTGCTGATCGTCGCGGGTGCCGGCTCCGGCAAGACCCGGGTGCTCACCCACCGCATCGCCTATCTGCTCGGCGCCCGCGGCACGCACCCCGGCCAGATCCTCGCCATCACCTTCACCAACAAGGCGGCGGGCGAGATGAAGGAGCGGGTGGAGGAGCTCGTCGGCCCGCGGGCGAACGCCATGTGGGTCTCCACCTTCCACAGCGCCTGCGTCCGCATCTTGCGCCGCGAGTCGAAGAAGCTCGGCTTCACCTCGTCGTTCTCGATCTACGACGCCGCCGACTCCAAGCGGCTGATGTCGCTGGTCTGCCGGGATCTGGATCTCGACCCCAAGCGGTTCCCGCCGAAGTCCTTCAGCGCCAAGATCTCCAACCTGAAGAACGAGCTGATCGACGAGGAGACCTTCGCCGGACAGGCCACGGACGGTTTTGAGAAGACGCTGGCCGAGGCGTACGCGATGTACCAGGCGAGGCTGCGCGAGGCCAACGCACTGGACTTCGACGACATCATCATGACCACGGTCAATCTGCTCCAGGCGTTCCCGGAGGTGGCCGAGCACTACCGCCGCCGCTTCCGGCACGTCCTGGTGGACGAGTACCAGGACACCAACCACGCGCAGTACACCCTCGTGCGCGAGCTGGTGGGCACGGACACCGAGGAGACCGCGGCCGCCGAGCTGTGCGTGGTGGGCGACGCCGACCAGTCGATCTACGCCTTCCGGGGCGCCACGATCCGCAACATCCTCCAGTTCGAGGAGGACTACCCCACCGCGCGGACGATCCTCCTCGAGCAGAACTACCGCTCCACCCAGACCATCCTGAGCGCGGCCAACGCGGTCATCGAGCGCAATGAGAACCGCCGCCCGAAGAACCTGTGGACCGAGGCCGGCGCCGGGACCGAGATCACCGGCTATGTGGCCGACACCGAGCACGACGAGGCCCAGTTCGTCGCCGACGAGATCGACCGGCTCACGGACGCGGGCGACGCCAAGGCCGGTGACGTGGCGGTGTTCTACCGGACCAACGCCCAGTCCCGTGTCTTCGAAGAGATCTTCATCCGGGTCGGGCTGCCGTACAAGGTCGTCGGCGGCGTGCGCTTCTACGAGCGCAAGGAGGTCCGGGACGTCCTCGCCTATCTGCGGGTGCTGGCCAACCCCGAGGACTCCGTCCCGCTCCGCCGGATTCTGAACGTGCCCAAGCGCGGCATCGGGGAGCGCGCGGAGGCCATGATCGACGCGCTGGCGCTGCGCGAGAAGATCACCTTCCCGCAGGCGCTGCGCCGGGTCGACGACGCGTACGGCATGGCGGCCCGCTCGGCCAACGCCGTCAAGCGGTTCAACACGCTCATGGAGGAGCTGCACACCATCGTGGAGTCCGGGGCGGGCCCGGCGACCGTCCTGGAGGCGGTGCTGGAGCGCACCGGCTATCTGGCCGAGCTCCAGGCGTCCACCGATCCGCAGGACGAGACCCGGATCGAGAACCTGCAGGAGCTCGCCGCCGTGGCCCTGGAGTTCGAGCAGGACCGCGGCGAGGAGAACCCCGGCACCCTCGCGGACTTCCTGGAGCAGGTCGCGCTCGTCGCCGACTCCGACCAGATCCCCGACGAGGACACCGACGGCTCCGGCGTGATCACGCTGATGACCCTGCACACGGCGAAGGGCCTGGAATTCCCGGTCGTCTTCCTCAGCGGCATGGAGGACGGCGTCTTCCCGCATATGCGGGCGCTCGGCCAGACCAAGGAGCTGGAGGAGGAGCGGCGGCTGGCCTATGTGGGGATCACCCGGGCCCGCGAGCGGCTCTATCTGACCCGCTCGACGATGCGCAGCGCATGGGGCCAGCCCGCGTACAACCCGCCGTCCCGCTTCCTGGAGGAGATTCCGGACCAGTATGTGCGGTGGCGGCGCACCGGGCCCGCCACCCCGTCGGCGTCCATGGGCAGCATCGCCTCGACCCCGCCGTCGGGGCTGTCGTCCGGTCTGTCGTCGTCGCGTTCGCGCGCCGGGGGCAGCGGGTTCGCGACCCGGCGGGCCAAGGAGCGTCCGGTGGTCGCGCTGGCCATCGGCGACCGGGTCACCCATGACTCGTTCGGGCTCGGCACGGTGGTGGCGGTGAAGGGCAGCGGGGACAACGCGGAGGCGACGATCGACTTCGGCGAGGAGAAGCCGAAGCGGCTGCTGCTGCGGTACGCACCGGTGGAGAAGCTATAGATGTGGCTGTGGCGGCCGAAGCGCTGAGGCTGTAGCGCGCCGGTGGCGCGCTACAGCGAGCGGTCACGGGCCGGGGCCCGGGTCGGTCAGGTCGGGTCGAGGCCCTGGCCGCGCAGCCAGGGCAGCGGGTCGATGGCCGAGCCACCGCCGGGGTGGACCTCGAAGTGCAGATGCGGGCCGGTGGAGTTACCGGAGTTCCCGGAGTACGCGATGGTCTCCCCGGCCTTGACGGTGCCGGAGCGGATCTTGGCGCTGCTGAGGTGGCAGTACCAGGTCTCCGTGCCGTCCGGGCTGGTCAGGACGACCATGTTGCCGTAGGCGTCGTTCCACTGCGTCGTCACGGTGCCGTCGGTGGCGGCCATCACGGGCGTGCCGTAGCTCACCGGGAAGTCGATGCCGGTGTGCACGGACATCCAGTTGATACCGGCCTGGCCGAACATGGCGCTGAGGCCGTGCTGGGCGACGGGCAGCGCGAACTTCGGGCGCAGCGCCTCCTTGCGCGCCGCCTCGGCGGCCTTCCGCTTCTTCTCGGCGGCCTGGCGCGCCTGGAGGTCGATCCGCTCCTGGGTGCGGCTGGCGCGGTCGCGGAAGTCGTCGGCGCCCTCCCGGACCCCGGCGAGCTGGGAGTCCAGCTTGCTGTTGGCGACGGAGGGCTTCACGGGGGCCGCCGCGGTGTCGGGGGCGGCCTGAGTGGTGGACTCGTCCTTCTTGTCGCTTCCCACACCGCTGACCGAGGCGGCGGCCACGGCGGTGACGCCCAGGGCGCAGACGGAGGGGACGGCGACGGTGAGGAGCGCGGAGCGCTTGGGGCGGGGCGAGGGGGTACGGCGGCGACCGCGGCTCGCCTCCCGGCGGGGGGAGGGGGCGGATTCCCGCCCGGCCGCCGCCTCGGGTTCAGGTTCCGCTTCGGGGGCCGGGTCGTACGACTGGTCGGACTCGTGGACCGGGTCGAAGACGGCGGTGTGCTCGAAGGCGCCGGTCTGCTCGGTGACGGTGGCCTGCTCGAACGCGGCCGTCTCGTCGAACGCGGCCGTCTGCTCAAAGGCGTTGGGCTCGAAGGCGTTGGGCTGCTCGAAGGCGTTCGCCTCGAACACGGCCGTCTGCTCGAAGCTGTTCGGCTCGTGCTCGGGTTGGTGCTGGTGCTGGTCGAACCCTGTCTGGTCGAGCCCGGAGTGGTGGTCGAGCCCCTGCTGGTCGAAGCCCGAGTGGTCGAGCCCCGGCTGGGCCGGCCCCGAGTGGTCGTAGTGCTGCCCCTCGTCCACGGTCCCGTAGGCGGAGGTGTCCCAGAACTGGGTCTGGCCGGTATCCACGCCCGAGGTGTACGCCTCGGCCTCGTACCCTGCGCCCTGGTCCCACTGACCCGGCATCTCGGTGTGGCCGGTGGCGCCCGTGTCCCAGGCGCCGATGTCCCACTGGGCGCCGGTTTCGGCGTCCTGCTGGGCGGGGATGCCGGTCGGCAGGTGATAGCCGGCGGCGGCCCACATCGCGGTGGTGTCGTAGGAGCCGGAGTCGTAATGAGTCGTGTCGTACTGGGCCGCGTTGTAGTGGCCCGTGTCGTACGACCCGGTCTGATGCTGGTCGGCCGTGGCCCACTGCGAAGCGTCGTACTGACCGCTGTGGGCGCCCTGCCCGTCCTCGTACCCGCCCGGGAGCGTGCCGAAGAGCGGGTCGCCGTCACCGTAGGCCGTGGCCAGGTGGGCGAAGCTGCCGGTGGAATAGCCGTCGTACCCGGCGTAGCCGTGCGCTGTGTCCTGTCGCTGACCGTAAGCCTCGTCGTACGGATACGAGGCGTCAGGAGCGGGGACGGTCGGAGGGGCCCCCGACGGGTGACGGTCGTTCACCACCAACTTCTCTTTCGCCTCGGCTGCAGGAGAATTAGCGGCGACTGTACCCGGCGGTACGCGGCAGCGACAATCTTCCGTGAGTTTTGAGCACCACGGCAAAGGGCATTTGGCCGTCTTTCGGCTGACTGTACGCAGTTCCTTGGCCGGGTGTTCGATTGGCGTTCGGCAATTTCGGGCCTGCTGAACTATCGGGAGAGGGCCTTGTGTCGCCGTGCGGCAGTCCCTCGCCCCCTCGTCTCACGCCACCGAGACCGCGCCCGAGGCGTCCGTCGGCGCCTCGTCGGCGGCATCCAGGGCCTCGCGGATCCGTACGGCCACGGAGGAATGCACCGCCAGGGCGAGATGTCCGATTCCGTTGACGCGGATGTTCTGGGAGATCACATCCGGATGGTCTATCCGGGCCGTCTCCGCCGGGATCATCAACTGATCCACATCGCTCCAGAAAGCGATGAAACGCGTACGGCAATCAGGGGCAGGTTGCCGCAACTCCGTTATCACCTCGGAGTCCGGGCACATCTGGCGCACGAGTGGATGTGCGGACAACAAGGGCGCGATACGGGTGCCGCTGTGCGGAGTGCCGAGCGTCACCAGGGTGTGGACACGGGCGTCCCCGCCAAGACGCTGCACGTAGTAACGGGCGATCAGACCGCCCAGGCTGTGCCCGATGACATCCACCTGACCATGGCCGGTGCGGGCGCAGACCTCCTCGACATGGCGGCCGAGCAGCGCGGCGGCGGTGCGCAGATCGCAGAGCAGCGGCGAGTAGTTGAGCGCCTCGATGTGCAGTCGGCCATGGCGGCCGAGCGAGCGGCGCAGCGGTACGAAGACGGACCGGTTGTCGATGAAGCCGTGGAGAAGCAGGACGGGCCGGTGGGCCCGGCCGTCCGTGGGCAGGCGCGCCGCCGCGCCGGGCGGCGGCGGAGCGGGCGGGCGCTCCTGGCGCAGCCCGGTCGGATAGAGCAGCAGATGCCCGGCGAGCAGCGCCAGGTCGAGGGCGATGGCCCGGAGCTGTTGGATCTGTACGAGGCCCATGGCGGCCGACCTCCCGCAATGCGGCGCACAGGAGGCGGCTGGAGGCTCCCCCGTATGCCCTCATGGGCAGCCGGTCGCTTCGGGCGTGGTCATGAGCCCCGGTCATGAGCCCGGGGCAGGGCGCCGGTCAGGGCGCTTGGTCAGGGCGACTTCGGCCGTGCGGTGGCCCGATGTCCTCCGGCACCGCATGGGGAAGGCGCGCTGTGACCGCATGACGCAGGACCGCCCGTCGCACCGCGGCGCCATGCGGCTCTCGACGGCGCTGGGCGGTGCGACGGTCCCCGCTGCGGCTCCCCTGGTGTGGCCGGCCCGAAGCGTATGCGGCGTCCGCGCGGTGGATGCGCGGCGTGCGCGGATGCGGATGCGGGTACGGGCGCGGCCTTCAGTGAACGTGTCCCACGTGTGATTTCCCCCTCGCGGCGTGCCGCGAAACTGCCGGGTAGGGGATGCTGGAGATAACGTTCGTTCACGTCGATGCGGGCGATGGCTCGAAGGGCTTGAAGAGCTTGGAGGCTGCGATGGGTGTGACCGGTCCGATCCGTGTGGTGGTGGCCAAGCCGGGACTGGACGGCCATGACCGTGGGGCGAAGGTGATCGCGCGGGCACTGCGCGACGCGGGCATGGAGGTCATCTACACCGGGCTCCATCAGACACCCGAGCAGATCGTCGACACCGCGATCCAGGAGGACGCCGATGCCATCGGGCTGTCCATCCTGTCCGGTGCCCATATGACCCTGTTCGCCAAGGTGCTGGAGCTGCTGCGGGAGCGCGAGGCGGAGGACATCAAGGTCTTCGGCGGCGGGATCATCCCCGAGGCGGACATCCGCCCGCTCAAGGAGCAGGGCGTCGCGGAGATCTTCACCCCGGGCGCGACGACGACGTCCATCGTGGAGTGGGTGCGCGAAAACGTCCGCCCGGTAGCCGCCTGACCTGCCGGTCCGGCGTGGGGCGTACGGCATCGGGCTCTACGGTGCCGGGCCGTACGGCGCTGGGCCGTTCCGCGTCGGCCGTACGGCGCCACGTTGCGCCCCGGTGACGCCTGGCCTCCGTGGGGTGGACACCCTCTCCCAGCTCCCCAGCTCCCCAGCTCCCAGCTCCCAGCCCGCAGCCCGATGCCTGGGCCAGCCTCCGTGCCCGACGCCCGGGCCCGAGTCCGAGGCTGATGCCCGGGCTCGCCCCGGAGGCTGAGGCCCGAGCCCGCCCCGGAACCCGACCGGGCCCGGAGCTCGACTGACGCCGCCCCACCCTCGGAGGCAGGACCGGGTCCCGGAGCCCGACTGGATCCCCTGGACACGGCCGGATCCCCGAGCACCCCCGGCGCGGGCGCGCACGCGGGCCGCGGAGCATTACCGGCTCGGGCACGGCAGGGGCCCGGAGCACGACGGGAGGTCAGGGCATCCGCGGGCCCCCGCGCACGACCGGAGGTCAGGGCATCCGCGGGCCCCCGGGCCCGCTTCGCCGATCACGCTGGTTCGAGCTCGGCTTGTATGGCCGCCCTCAGCCGGAGCGTGCCCACCAGCCGCTGGAACGCCTCCGCCCAATAGCCCCCGGCCCCCGGCGCCGCCCCCTCCGACTCGTCCGGTATCGCCGTCAGCACCTCGAGCCGATCCGCCTGCGCCGGGTCCAGACAGCGCTCGGCCAGGCCCATGACCCCGCTGAAGCTCCAGGGGTAGCTGCCCGCGTCCCGTGCGATGTCCAGCGCGTCGACGACGGCCCGGCCCAGCGGCTCGGCCCAGGGCACCGTGCACACCCCGAGCAGCCGGAAGGCGTCGGACAGGCCGTGGGACGCGATGAACTCGGCCACCCACTCCGCCCGCTCCCGGGCGGGCAGCGCGGACAGCAGCTTCGCCGGGTCCCGCCAGGCGGCGGGGGCCGCCTCCCCGGCGGTGACCGGCGCCACCGCCGGGGTGCCGAGCAGCGCGCGGCACCACTCCGCGCTGCGCTGCCGCACCGCGGCCCGGCACCAGGCCGCGTGCAGATCCGCCTGCCAGCCGTCCGCTACGGGCAGCGCCACGATCTCGGCGACGCCGCGTCCGCCGAACCACGCGCTCCAGCGGTCCAGCGGGGTCGCCTCCACCAACTGGCCCAACCACCACGACCGTTCCCCCCGGCCGGAGGGCGGCTTGGGCACTATGCCGTCGCGCTGCATTCCGCTGTCGCACTCGTCCGGCGGCCGGACGGTTATCCATTCGGCGGCGGTCGGCTTGTCAGCGGTCAGCTTGCCGGTGGCCGCCTCACCACCGGTGAGCTCACCACCGGTCACCTCGTCGGTGGTCAGCGAGACGCAGCCCCGCGACCGCTCGGCCATGCGCGCGGCGAGCGCGGAGCCGGGGAGCGCGGAGAGCAGCTCGGCGGCGGTCGCCCGGACGTTCCGGCTGCGGTCGGACAGCGCCTGTTCGAGGAACGGCTCATCGGACGGGGAGAGATCGTCGCGCAGCGAGTCCAGGAACATCAGCCGGTCCTCGGCCCGCTCGGTCGACCAGGTGCCGCTGAGCAGGGCCAGCCCCGCCGCCGGGTCGCGGTGGCGCGCCGCCGCCAGCAGCGACACCCGCTCGGCGAACAACCCCTCCTCCCACAGCCGCTGTTCATCATCCGGGCAGGTGGCCGCCCCGGACGGCTCCGGGAGCGCTGTGGGAGCCCGGCCCGCCGTGCCCCGCAGCGCGAACTTCCAGTCCGGGTTGAGCCGGGCCAGCCACAGCGCGCGCGGCCCGCCGAGCGTCAGTGCCTCGGGCCGCAGATCGGTACGGGCACGCGCCGCGTCGAGAAGGGCCGGGAGCAGCGCGTCGGGCACGCGATAGCCATGGTGATTGGCCAGGGCGAGCCACTGCGGCAGCAGCTCGGCGAGGTCGGGCGCGGAGCGCGGACCGCCGCGCCCCGGCGCCGAGCGGTCGGCGAGCAGCATCGCCAGCCTGCTGCGGGCGGCCGTGGGCAGCGCCGGACGCGGATCCTCGGGCGCCCGGCCGGGCCCCGGCCGGGCGGGCGCGGGCCGCAGCCCGGCCCGCCGCCGCACGGTGCTGAGCGCGGCCGCGTCCAGCAGGGCGGACGGCGCGTCCTGCCCGGGGCGCGGCGCGACGGGCGGGGTGCGCCGCTCGGTGCCGAGCAGCGCGGCCGCGACAAGATCGTCCCAGGGCGCGGTGGGGGTCGTAGTGGTCAACGGGTGCCTCCCTGCGCTGCCGTGTCGATGAGTGAGACGGGGGTCGGGTCCCAGGCCGTGAGGGGAGAGAAGCCGCGGTGGCCGCACTCCCCGAAGACGGTGACCGGGCCACCGCCGGATATGGCCATCAGCTGCCACAGATCGGTGCGCCCCGCACACCGCGGATCGACGGGCAGCGCAGAGCCGCTCCGCTCATCCGCAAGCTGCCAGCCGCCGTCCCCCGGGACCGGCACCACATCGGCGAGCACGACCGGCCAGCCGTCCAGCCACGGATCCTCCCCGAGCGCCGCCCCATAGGCCGCGAGCGCGGTGTCGACCTCGCACCCCTCGGGGGCCGACGGCGACGTGGGAGATGGGGCGGGCGGCAACTCCCCGTGCCGGGTGCCGATCGCGGCACGCAGGGGCCGGGCCGCCGGGTAGTACGTGAGGTCGGCGTCGAGGACCAGGCCGATGGGCAGGGCGAGCTCCGGGGACTGGCCGGGGGCGCTGAACGAGAGCAGCAGCGCCATACGGTGCGTGCGCTCGCCCCGCAGCCAGATCCTGCGGGTGGTCAGCCTGCCGTCCATGCCGTCCTGGCGGCCCAGGACCAGCCAGCGGTCCCGGATCGGCTCCCCGGTCGCCAGCAGCTCGGCCACCGGCGTCGTAAGGCCCACGCGGGTGCGCGTGGTGGCGGCCAGCTCCTCCGGGAGGCGGTCCAGGTGGAGGAAGCCTTGGTTGAGGAGGTGGGCCAGCGCGCACTCCTCCAGCAGCCGGGCGGGCCACCCCGGACCGGACGACGGAATCGCGGCCAGCTCCCGCACCCGCGTCTCGAGACCCGGAGCCTGGGCGTCGACCATCCGCGCGGCCGTCTCGTCCCACGCCCCGTACCCGGCACGGTCGGCGGCGGCCAGACCGTCGCGGAGCAGATCGGCGAGCCGCCGCTCCAACTCCGTGGCGCCCGCGGCGATGCGCTGGGCCCGCCGCTCGGCGCGGCGGCGGGCCGCCTCCGGATCGGCCGCGCCTCCGCTCTCCCCTCGCCCCGCGCCGTCCCCCGTCTCGCCGTCGCGGCCCGGGCCCCCAACCCGGGCCGCGGCGGCGAGCTTCTCGGCCCGCTCCCGCCGGTCGCCGAGCCACTGCTCGGCCCACTCCGGCGGCTCCCCGCCCCCGGGCACGCCCCCCTCGCCGGACGTCCACAGCAGCAGCAGGCCCAGCGCGTGCTTGCACGGGAACTTCCGGCTCGGACAACTGCACCGATAACCGGGCCCGTTCAGATCGACGACCGTCTGGTACGGCTTGCTGCCGCTGCCCGAGCACAGCCCCCACACCGCCTGTCCGTGCGCGCCCGCGCCCGACCACTTGCCGGCCGCGGCGAGCCTGCCGCCCGCCGTGCGTGACGTGGCGTCAGGAGCCAGGGCCAGCACCTGCTCCGCCGTCCAGCGTTCCCCCTGCGGATTCATGTCTGCGACGGTACGGGCACCCACTGACAATTGCCCTGACCTGGGCGTTCGTTGACCAGGGCCGGGTTGTCAGTGGGGTGGTGCAGGGTGGTTCACACGTCCGGAAACGGAACGAGGAAACAAGTCGTGGGGGAGCTGTGACCGTCACTGTGCCCGGAACCGAGTCCACCGACACCAGCGCAGCGGCAGGGCCCACCGAGGCCGCCGGAGCCGCGGAAGCGCTGCGTCCACACGCGGAGGACGCCTTCGCCGACGAGCTGAGCGCGCTCGCCGCCGCCGACGACCGTCCGCGCCCCGCGCGGTGGCGGCTGTCGCCGTGGGCGGTCGCCACCTATCTGCTCGGCGGCACGCTGCCCGACGGCACCGTGATCACACCCAAGTACGTGGGCCCGCGCCGCATCGTCGAGGTCGCCGTCACCACCCTCGCGACCGACCGCGCCCTGCTGTTGCTCGGCGTGCCCGGCACCGCCAAGACGTGGGTCTCGGAGCATCTGGCGGCCGCGGTCAGCGGCGACTCGACCCTGCTGGTCCAGGGCACCGCCGGGACGCCCGAGGAGGCCATCCGGTACGGATGGAACTATGCCCAGCTCCTCGCCCACGGCCCGAGCCGCGACGCGCTCGTGCCGAGCCCGGTGATGCGCGCCATGACGGACGGCATGACCGCGCGCGTGGAGGAGCTGACGCGCATCCCGGCCGATGTGCAGGACACGCTGATCACCATCCTGTCCGAGAAGACGCTGCCGATCCCGGAGCTGGGGGAGGAGGCCCAGGCGGTCCGCGGATTCAACCTGATCGCAACCGCCAACGACCGCGACCGCGGGGTCAACGAACTCTCCAGCGCCCTGCGCCGCCGCTTCAACACGGTCGTGCTGCCGCTGCCCGCGACCCCGGAGGACGAGGTCGACATCGTCTCCCGCCGCGTCGCCCAGATCGGCCGCTCGCTGGAGCTCCCGGAGCTCCCGGAGGGTGTCGAGGAGATCCGCCGGGTGGTCACGGTCTTCCGCGAGCTGCGCGAGGGAGTCACCGGCGACGGCCGTACGAAGCTGAAGTCGCCCTCGGGCACGCTGTCGACGGCCGAGGCCATCTCCGTGGTCACGGGCGGCCTCGCCCTCGCCGCCCACTTCGGCGACGGCGTGCTGAGGGCGGGCGATGTGGCCGCGGGCATCCTGGGCGCGGTCGTCCGCGACCCGGCGGCCGACCGCGTCATCTGGCAGGAGTACCTGGAGACCGTGGTCCGCGAGCGCGACGGCTGGAAGGACTTCTACCGCTCGTGCCGAGAGGTGACCGCATGACGGGCGCCCCGCGGGCGCGGGCCGCCGGCCCGCTGCTGCTGGGCGTGCGCCATCACGGGCCCGGGTCGGCGCGGGCGGTGCGGGCGGCGCTGGAGGCGTGCGCACCGCGTGTGGTGCTGATCGAGGGGCCGCCGGAGGCGGACGCGATCGTGGGGCTCGCCGCCGAGAAGGACATGCGTCCGCCCGTCGCACTGCTCGCCCATGCCGCGGACGACCCGGGGCGCGCCGGATTCTGGCCGCTGGCCGGGTTCTCCCCGGAGTGGGCGGCCATCCAGTGGGCGCTGGCCCACGAGGTCCCCGTACGGTTCATCGATCTCCCGGCGGCCAACTCGCTGGCCATGTCGGCGAAGCAGACCCCGGCGGCCACGCCCGCTCCGGCGGGGCCGCCCGTCCCGGCGGCCACGCCCGACCCGGCCGGTTCGCCCACTTCGGACGGTCCGTCCACACCGGCCGCTCCGCTCGACCCGGGCGATCCGCTCGACCCGGGCGATCCAGCGGGCCCGGGCGACCAGGCCGCTCCGGGCTGCGCCGGCTCCGCCGAGCGGCTGCGCGTCGATCCGCTGTCCGTCCTCGCCGAGGCGGCCGGATACGACGACCCGGAGCGCTGGTGGGAGGACGTCATCGAGCACCGCGGCACCGGCGGCGCGGAGGCGTTCGCGGCCGTGGCGGAGGCCATGGAGGCGCTGCGCGCCGAGTACGGGCACGGCGGGCACGAGGACGACGCCGTGCGCGAGGCCCATATGCGGCTGCGGCTGCGCGAGGCGCGGCGGGAGTTCGGGGACGAGGTCGCCGTCGTCTGCGGGGCCTGGCACGTACCGGCGCTGGGGGAGCGGACCACCGCGACCGCCGACCGGAAGCTCCTCAAGGGGCTGCCCAAGGTCAAGACCGAGATCAGCTGGGTGCCCTGGACACACCGGCGGCTGGCCCGGCACAGCGGATACGGGGCGGGTATCACCTCGCCGGGCTGGTACGACCATCTCTTCCACGCCCCGGACCGGCCCGTTGAGCGCTGGCTCACCAAGGTCGCCGGGCTGCTCCGGGACGAGGACTTCGCGGTGTCCTCGGCCCATGTCATCGAGGCCGTAAGGCTCGCCGAAACGCTGGCCGCGATGCGCGGACGTCCGCTCGCCGGGCTCGCCGAGACCCTCGACGCCGTAAGGGCGGTGATGTGCGAGGGCTCCGATGTGCCGATGGCGCTGGTGTGGGACCGGCTGGTGGTCGGCGACGTCCTGGGCGAAGTGCCCGAGTCGGCTCCGGCGGCGCCGTTCCAGCGCGACCTGACGCGCACCCAGCGCTCGCTGCGGCTCAAGCCCGAGGCGCTGGAGCGCGAGCTGGAGCTGGACCTGCGCAAGGAGACCGACGCCGGGCGCAGCCGCCTGCTGCATCGGCTGCGGCTGCTCGGAGTCGACTGGGGCAGCCCGGCCGTCTCCCGAGGCAGCACCGGCACCTTCAGGGAGACCTGGCGGCTGCGGTGGGAGCCGGAGCTGTCGGTGCGGGTCGCCGAAGCGGGGGTGTGGGGCACCACGGTGCTGTCGGCGGCCAGCGCCAAGGCGGAGACAGAGGCCCGGAGCGCGAAGGGGCTCGCCGAGGTGACCGAGCTGGCCGAGCGCTGTCTGCTCGGCGCGCTCTCCGGGGCCCTTCCCGTCGTGATGCGCTCGCTCGCCGACCGGGCCGCGCTCGACGCGGACGTCGGCCATCTCGCCCAGGCCCTGCCCGCTTTGGTGCGCTCGGTGCGCTATGGGGATGTACGGGGCACCGACACCGCCGCGCTCGGCGCGGTCGCGGTGGGGTTGGCCGAGCGCATCCTGGTCGGGCTGCCGCCCGCCTGCGTCGGCCTCGACGCCGACGGCGCCGCCGAGATGCGCGGCCATATGGAGGCCGCGCACCGGGCGATCGGACTGCTGTCGGAGACGGAGGCAGAGCCTGAGACCGGGATAGAGCCTGAGACCGGGATAGGGCCTGAGCCGGGGACCGGGACAGAGCCCGGGACCGGGACACGGCCAGAGCCCGGGACCGGGACAGAGCCGGAGACCTGGCCGGCGGCAGAGACGCGGACGCAGCCGCGGACCCACACGCCCACGGCGGAGGCGCGAGCGGCCGGGGCCGGCGCCGCCGACGGCCTGCGGGGGCGCTGGGCGGCCATGCTGCGCTCGCTCGCCGGGCGGGACGGCACCCCCGCCACCCCCGGGCTGATCCGGGGCCGCGCCGCGCGGCTGCTGCTGGACGATGCCCGGCTCGCCGAGGACGAGGCGGCCCGGCTGATGGGGCTCGCGCTCTCGCCCGGCACCGAGCCGCCCGAAGCGGCCTCCTGGATCGAGGGGTTCATCGGCGGCGGTGCGGGCGGCGGCATGCTGCTCGTCCACGACGAGCGGCTGCTCGGCCTGGTCGACCGCTGGCTGATCTCCGTTCCCGCCGAGGCGTTCACCGACGTCCTGCCCCTGCTGCGGCGCACCTTCTCCGCGTACGACACCGGCGTGCGCCGCACCCTGGGCGAGCTGGTCCGCCGGGGCCCCGCGGCCGAGGGGCACTCCGGCGGTCAAGGCGCCCCCGCCGCACCCGGCTTCGGCCCCGGGTTGGACGCGCACCGCGCGGCGGCCGTCGTCCCGACGGTGCGCCTGCTGCTGGGCCTCGATCCCGCACCGTACGGCAACGACACCATGGAGGCAGCCCGATGACACACGGTGACCCTCGCGGCGACGCCGACCTTCGCGGCGACGCCGACCCTCACGGCGGCGTCGACCACAACCACGGTCGCGGCCAGGGCGATCAGGAACGGCTGCGGCGCTGGCGGCTGGTGCTCGGCGGCCAGGGCGCCGACGGCACCGGCTGCTCGCTCAGCGGGACCGACGCCGCCATGGACCGCACCCTCGAAGCCCTCTACGGCTCCGGGGGCGGTGACGGCCACGGCGGCGGTGGCACGGTCGCCGGGCGCAGTGGCGGCCCCCAGGGCGCGGTGAGCGGTGCGCGCTCCGGCGGGCTCGGCGGCTCCGCGCCCCAAGTGGCCCGTTGGCTCGGCGACATCCGTACGTACTTCCCCACCTCCGTCGTCCAGGTCATGCAGCGCGACGCCATCGACCGGCTGGGGCTCTCCGCCCTGCTGCTGGAGCCGGAGATGCTGGAGGCCGTGGAAGCGGACGTCCATCTCGTCGGCACCCTGCTGTCCCTCAACAAGGCGATGCCGGAGACGACCAAGAACACCGCTCGGGCCGTCGTCCGTAAGGTCGTCGAGGATCTGGAGAAGCGGCTGGCGACGCGCACCCGCGCCACCCTCACCGGTGCGCTCGACCGCTCCACCCGGATCAGCCGCCCGCGCCACCGGGACATCGACTGGGACCGCACCATCCGGGCCAACCTCAAGAACTACCTGCCCGAGCACCGGACGGTCGTCCCCGAGCGGCTCATCGGATACGGGCGGGCGGCGCGCGGGGTGAAGAAGGACGTGGTGCTGTGCGTCGACCAGTCGGGGTCGATGGCCGCGTCCGTGGTCTACGCCTCGGTTTTCGGCGCCGTGCTCGCCTCGATGCGTTCCCTCGCCACCCGGCTGGTCGTCTTCGACACCTCCGTGGTCGACCTGACCGACGAGCTCGACGATCCGGTGGACGTCCTCTTCGGCACCCAACTCGGCGGCGGCACCGACATCAACCGCGCGCTGGCCTACTGTCAGTCGAAGATCACCCGGCCCGTCGACACCGTCGTCGTCCTCATCAGCGACCTCTACGAGGGCGGTATACGCGAGGAGATGCTGGGGCGGGTCGCCGCGATGAAGGCGTCCGGGGTGCAGTTCGTGACGCTGCTCGCGCTGTCCGACGAGGGGGCGCCGAGTTACGACCGCGAGCACGCGGCGGCGCTCGCCGCGCTGGGCGCGCCCGCCTTCGCCTGCACCCCCGATCTCTTCCCGGAGGTGATGGCGGCGGCCATCGAACGACGCCAACTGCCTATACCGGACATGGCGATCCATCAGTGATCCGGGGCTTGCGCCGACCCCTGTGGGTCGTGCAAGGATCAACCCCGTCGCCCAGGACGTGAATCCAGCCATCCGGTTGCCGATGTCGTCCTGCTCAGTGCGGCCTCAAAGCCATATCGCCACGCTTATGTGTCCGTCGTACGCCTCGTAGGTACGGCCTCGTACTCAGGGAAGGCCCCGCTCGTGTCTGTTGTGTCCGCCACGCCTGTCACCGTGCGCCTGCCGCGCACGGTGGCCGCGCGGCGGGCGCTGCTGGCGGCGCTCTTCCTCGGCGGCTTCCTGGCTTTGGCGTTCCTCTTCGGCGGCAGCGCTCACGCCGCCGAGCGGAGCGAACAGGGCGCCGCCACTGGCGCGTCGGCCGGCCGTTCCGCCGTCACCGGGCTGCTCGACCCCTCGGGTGTCGAGCGGGCGCGGCAGCAGGTGGAGCGGCACGCACGGCCCGTGGTGGGGCGTACCACTCACACGGCACAGGACGTCGTACGGGAGACCGTGCGGCCCATCCAGGAGCCGGTCGAGCGGGAAGCACAGAAGATCACCAAGCCGATCGACGATCTGGTCGGCGACGCCACGAGCGGCGAGCTGCCGGTGCGGCTGCCCGACGTCGGCATCGGTGACACGATCGGCCTGGGCTCCTCCGGCTCCATGGCGGACCACGGCCCGGCCGCCGAGCACAATGCGGCCAAGGCCGAGCCGGTGACGGTGCACAAGGCGGCGCCCGCCGCCGCGGAGCCGATAGGGCCCGTGGCCCACACCCCGGCCGTCACCACGCACCACGACGCGGCCGCCTCCCACGCCGGGCACGGCCCCGTCGTCCGGGCGGCAGCCTCCGGCACCGGTCCGGACGGTGGCGCCCCGGCGCCGCTGCCCCTTCCGCGGTCCCCGCTCGGGGCCACCTCCCAGTGCACCGGCGACAGCGGCGCTTCCCGTGGTGGGAACACCCAGGCCGCTCTTCCGCCGTCCGCCACGGCGTCGTTCGGGCTGAAGCCCGGCACGGTCCGTGCGGAGAGCTCGGCGCCGACGCGCGAGCGGTTCAACGAAGTCCTCGAATTCCCCGGCTAGGGCAGACCTCACCCCCGTCTGTTGAGACCTGCCGCGCGGGGGCGGGTCAGGTCTGCCCGTCCGACACCCCTCTTGACTTCGAAGGACTTCCTCCACCATGCGCAACAACCTTCGCCGCTCCATCCTCGTAGCCGCTGCCGCCACCGGTATCTGGGCCCTCGGTTCCGCCGCCGCCAACGCCGCCGAGAACCCGGCCGTTCCCGCCACCGACGGTGTCACCAGCACCGTGGACGGCGTCACCAAGACGGTGAACAAGACCCTGCCGACCGACAACGTGACCAAGACGGTCGACGGCGTGACCGGTGGCGTGGCCGACACCTCCAAGGTCACCGACACCGCGAAGAAGACCGTGGACGGCGCCGCCTCCACCGTGGACGGCGTCACCGCCCCCGTGCGGGACCGCGTCCCCGGCGCCGCCAACCTGCCGCGGGTCTCGGACGTCACCAAGACCGTCGAGGGCACCACCGACGGCCTTACCGGCGACGCCGCCAAGCCGGACAAGGTCGTCAAGAAGGCCCACAAGGCCGTCAAGGGCCTTGAGAAGACCGTCAAGAAGACCACCGACCTCGACCTGCCCACCGGCGAGGTCCCCGGCGTGGTGCCCGGCCTCCCCGGCCTCGGCTCGCTGCCGACCCTGCCCGACAGCTCCACGCTGCCCACCGGCTCGCTGACGGACGTCAAGGGCGTCACGGGCAAGCTGCCCGCCCAGCTCCCCGCCACCCCGAAGCTGCCCGCCGCCCCGGGTTCGGCCAATGACCTGCTCGCCTGCCTCTCCGGCGCCGGTATCCGCCCGGAGGAGCTGACCGGCAAGGTCCAGGGTGTCGTCGGCACCACCAAGCCGGTCGTCGACGGTGTGGCCTCGGACGTGCTGCCGCCCGCCGTGCACCGCATCGTGGTCAAGGTCGTCCCGGTCGCGCAGCGGACCGTCGGTGACACCGGCGCGCTGGCCGACGACGCCGTGGCCCGCACCACCCCGTACGTCGGCGTCGTGACCGGCAGCGCCCAGGGCTTCGCGCTGGGCACCGTCTCCAACGTGGTTCCGGCCGCCCAGGACACCGTCGACCGCCTGGTGCCGGTCGTGGTGAGCGTGCCGTCCACCGCCGTCCCGTTCGCGCAGGACCTGGCGGGCACCACCGTGCCGTTCGCCCAGGACCTGGCCCTGGGCACGGTCGCGGACGCCCAGACCACCGTGGGGAACGTCAAGGACGGTGCGCTGAGCCTGCTCCCCGCGCTGCCCACCGACCTGACCGACGCGGCCAACATCCCGGCCCTCCCGGTCCTGCCGGGTGACCTGCCGACCGTTCCGGCGGACCTCCCGCAGCTCCCGGCGGAGCTGCCCACCGTTCCGGCCGACCTGCCGCAGGTTCCGGCGGACCTGCCGCAGCTCCCGGCGGAGCTGCCCACCGTTCCGGCCGACCTCTCGCAGCTCCCGGCCGAGCTCCCGCAGGTTCCGGTGGACCTGCCCTCGGTCCCGGCCCAGCTGCCGACCGTTCCGGGCACGCTCCCGACCGTCTGATCGCCCCGGCGGGCGTACGGCGGTCACGCTATGAAGGCCGGAAAACAGTAAAACCGTAAGGCGAGCGTCATCGACCGGGCAGCCCTCGTTGGGGAGGGGGCTGCCCGGTTGTCGTACGGAGATAGATGGAAACGGTCGCGATCTGTGACTGTAATCACCGCTCCAGTGTGATCTGCGATTTAGGGCCGCACGTCCTGCGGAGATAACCTGCGAGACGGACATGCCGCGTACCCGGCGAACGTGTGCCGCCCTCGTTATAGATCGCGTCCTCACGCTGCCCCCGCGGCACGCCCGCGCAGATAACGACCGCGATATCCATGGAAAAGGGACGGACGCGCGTGGACCTGTTCGAATACCAGGCGAGGGACCTCTTCGCCAAGCACGGTGTACCGGTGCTGGCCGGTG
Source organism: Streptomyces sp. 11-1-2 (assembly GCF_003595545.1). Classification (NCBI taxonomy): domain Bacteria; kingdom Bacillati; phylum Actinomycetota; class Actinomycetes; order Kitasatosporales; family Streptomycetaceae; genus Streptomyces; species Streptomyces sp. 11-1-2. The sequence goes on along the minus strand of NZ_CP022545.1, from coordinate 5,179,632 downwards.
AAGTCATCGACACGCCTGAGGCGGCGCGCGAGGTGGCCGAGCGCTTGGGCGGCCGCGCGGTCGTCAAGGCGCAGGTGAAGGTCGGCGGCCGTGGCAAGGCCGGTGGCGTCAAGCTGGCCTCCGACCCGGCCGACGCCGTGGAGAAGGCCAACCAGATCCTGGGTATGGACATCAAGGGCCACACGGTCCACAAGGTGATGCTGGCCCAGACCGCGGACATCAAGGAGGAGTACTACGTCTCCTTCCTGCTGGACCGCACCAATCGCACCTTCCTCGCCATGGCCTCTGTCGAGGGCGGCGTGGAGATCGAGGTCGTCGCGGAGCAGAACCCCGAGGCGCTCGCCAAGATCCCGGTGGACGCCATCGAGGGCGTGACCCAGGAGAAGGCCGCCGAGATCGTCGCCGCCGCGAAGTTCCCGGCCGAGATCGCGGACCAGGTCGTCGAGGTCCTGCAGAAGCTGTGGGTCGTCTTCATCAAGGAAGACGCCCTGCTCGTCGAGGTCAACCCGCTGGTCAAGACCGACGACGGCAAGATCATCGCGCTGGACGGCAAGGTCTCCCTGGACGAGAACGCCGCCTTCCGTCAGCCGGAGCACGAGGCGCTCGAGGACAAGGCCGCGGCCAACCCCCTCGAGGCGGCCGCGAAGGCCAAGGGCCTCAACTACGTCAAGCTCGACGGCGAGGTCGGCATCATCGGCAACGGTGCGGGTCTGGTCATGTCGACCCTCGACGTCGTCGCCTACGCCGGTGAGAACCACGGCAATGTGAAGCCCGCCAACTTCCTCGACATCGGTGGTGGCGCCTCCGCCGAGGTGATGGCCAACGGCCTCGAGATCATCCTCGGCGACCCGGACGTCAAGTCGGTCTTCGTCAACGTCTTCGGTGGCATCACCGCCTGTGACGCTGTCGCCAACGGCATCGTCCAGGCCCTGGAGCTGCTGAAGTCCAAGGGCGAGGACGTCTCCAAGCCGCTGGTCGTGCGCCTCGACGGCAACAACGCGGAGCTGGGGCGCAAGATCCTCACCGACGCCAACCACCCGCTCGTTCAGCAGGTGGACACCATGGACGGCGCGGCCGAGCGTGCCGCCGAGCTGGCTGCGAAGTAAGGGACGAGGTCACCAGAAACCATGGCTATCTTCCTCACCAAGGAAAGCAAGGTCATCGTCCAGGGGATGACCGGGTCCGAGGGGCAGAAGCACACCCGTCGGATGCTTGCCTCGGGCACCAACATCGTCGGCGGTGTGAACCCCCGCAAGGCCGGCACCACCGTGGACTTCGACGGCGCCGAGATCCCGGTCTTCGGCTCCGTCAAGGAGGCCATCGACGCCACCGGCGCCGATGTCACGGTCATCTTCGTCCCGGAGAAGTTCACCAAGAGCGCGGTCATCGAGGCGATCGACGCCGAGATTCCGCTCGCCGTCGTGATCACCGAGGGCATCGCGGTCCACGACTCCGCCAACTTCTGGGCCTACGCGGGCAAGAAGGGCAACAAGACGCGCATCATCGGCCCGAACTGCCCGGGTCTGATCACGCCGGGTCAGTCGAACGCGGGCATCATCCCGGCCGACATCACCAAGCCCGGCCGGATCGGTCTGGTGTCGAAGTCCGGCACGCTGACCTACCAGATGATGTACGAGCTGCGGGACATCGGCTTCTCGTCCTGCGTGGGCATCGGCGGTGACCCGATCATCGGCACCACCCACATCGACGCCCTCGCCGCCTTCGAGGCCGACCCCGACACCGACCTGATCGTGATGATCGGCGAGATCGGCGGCGACGCCGAGGAGCGGGCCGCGGACTTCATCAAGGCCAGCGTCACCAAGCCGGTCGTCGGCTATGTGGCGGGCTTCACCGCTCCCGAGGGCAAGACGATGGGCCACGCGGGTGCCATCGTCTCCGGCTCCTCCGGCACCGCTCAGGCGAAGAAGGAGGCCCTCGAGGCCGCGGGCGTGAAGGTCGGCAAGACCCCGTCCGAGACCGCGCGCCTGGCGCGCGCCGCCCTGGTCGGCTGACGCCGCCACGGCTTGATGCCACGGGCCCGCACCACCCTGGGGTGGTGCGGGCCCGCGCCGTTCCCGGGCGACGGATACCCGGTGGCGGAATCGGCAAGCCCCCCATCCGTCCCACAGAGTCATAAAAGACGCATAAGCGGACTAGCCGCGACACGGCGACCAAACCCTTGATGTGGGGATGAAACGGCTGTTATTGGCAGCATGGTCACGTGACGCAAACGACCGATCGCAGCCCGTCGGTGTCCTCACGTGACCGTTCCGCGCCCCGGCGCTCCGCCGCCATCAGGGAGGCGTTCCTCGGCGGTGTGGTCGCCGCGGGGCTCGGCCTCGGCACGTTCGCCGTGGTCGTACTGCTGCTGTGGATCACCTCCTCGTCCCCCGACAGCAGCCCCGACGGGGCCCTGCATGTCGCCGCCGACCTGTGGCTGCTCGGCCATGGCGCCGACCTCGTGCGCACCGAGACGCTCTCCGGCCACATCGCGCCCGTCGGGCTGACCCCGCTGCTGCTCGGCATCGTGCCGTGCTGGCTGCTCTACCGGGCCGCCCAGCACGCCGTCTACCAGGCGGAGCCGGACGAGAGCGAGGGGCAGGAGGGGCAAGGGGTGCCCGCGGAGTCCGTTGTCGATTCCGACTCAGTCGTCGATCCGCGCACCGCCTTCGCCTGGGTGACCGGCGGCTATCTGATGGTCGGCACCGCGGCCGTGCTGTACGCCTCGGGCGGGCCGCTGCGTGTCGACCTGCTCAGCGCGCTGCTGCATCTGCCGGTCGCCGCCGCGGCCATCGCCGCCGTCGGCGTGTGGACGGCCGGCGGACGGTTCCCGCTCCGCCTGCCCGGACGGGTGAACGCCGGACTGCGGCGGCTCCCAGGCGTGGGCTGGACCGTGCGGATGGCCGCGTCCCTGGCCGTATTCCTGGCCGCGCGCAGCTGGTGCCGGCGCCACCGGCTGACCGCCGCGCTACGGGCCGGGACCAGCGGTCTCGTAGTCCTGCTCGGCAGTGGTGCGCTCCTTACGGCGACGTCGATGCTGAGCCACGCGGGCGCCGTACAGGTGACGTTCCTCAACCTCAGCGATGTGTGGTCGGGGCGGTTCGCGGTGCTGCTCGTGAGCCTGGCGCTGCTGCCGAACGCCATCGTCTGGGGCGCCGCGTACGGGGTCGGCGCGGGCTTCACGGTCGGCGGCGGCAGTGTGGTCGCGCCGCTGGGCATCACCTCCTACCCCCAGTTGCCGCACTTCCCTCTGGTCGCCGCGCTGCCCACGGACGGCTCCGGCGGGCCGCTGGTCTGGCTCACGGGGATCGCGGCCGGGGTCTCGGTGGCCTGGTTCATCGGGGTCGCGGCGGTGCGGCGACCCGGCAACGGCGAGCCCCGGCCCCCCTGGGGCTGGGGCGAGACGCTGGTGCTCGCCGGGCTGGCGGCGGGCGGCTGTGCGGCCGCGATGGCGCTGCTGGCCGGGGTCTCGGGCGGACCGCTGGGCATCGGCATCCTCGCCGACCTGGGTCCGAGCTGGTGGCGTACGGGCATGATCACGCTGGCCTGGACGGGAGTGATCGGGGTGCCCGGCGCGATGGTGCTGCGCTGGTACCGGTTGTGCGTTCCTACCAGGGCCTCCTGGCCGGAGTGGAAGGCGACGCGGGCGGCGCGGCGGGCGTCCCGCGCACAGGCACGTACGGAGGCGAAGGAGGCCCGTGCGGTGCGGGTCGCGGCCAAGGCGGAGGCCCGTGCGGTGCGGGCCGTGGCCAAGGCGGAGGAGGCGGAGGCCCGGGCGGCGATGCGGCCCGCGGTGGCCTCGCCCATGGAGTCCGCCGAGGTGCGCGAGGCGATGGCCGAGCCGTGGTGGCAGTGGCTGCGACCGTCGGGCACCCAGCGCAAACGGAACCGGGACCGGAAGCTGGAAGCCGGCGGCGGTGCGGAGACGGGTCGGGAGACGGGTGTGGGTGCGATGGCCGGGTTCGCGACCCCCGCGGGCATCCCGAACGCCGCCGGGACGGCGGACCGCCCACGCCGTTGGACGATGAACCGGAAGCACGCCCCCGAACCGCACCCGCAGCCGCCCGAGTCCCAGCCCGCGACCCCGAACCCCCTCCGCCCGGACCTCTCGCCCCCACCGGACGACACCCGCCGCGAACCGTAAGGCAGCCACAGGCGAGGGTGAGCCGTCAGTCCTGGGTGCTCAGCAAGGGGCGGAGCTGCTCGGGGAGCAAGGTTTCGCAGTCGTGGCGGGAGGTCTGGGTGAGGGCGTCGTCGACGCAGGTGTAGTAGTCGTTGTAGACGACCTGGAAGCTGAACGTCGCCGCGACGATGGCGAGCGCGAGCCCGCCCGTCACCAGGCCGCTGATCGCCGCCGTCGACTGCGGCTTCGCGGGGCCGCTGCCGGGGGCGGGCAGCGGCGCCGGGGTGGCGCCCGGGGGCGGGGGCGGGGCGTTCAGGGGCGCGGCGGCGGCCGGGGGCGGCGTTGTGCGGCGTGCCTTGGCCCGTAGCGAGCTGATGCCCCAGTACAGGGCCAGCGTCCCGAGCAGCAGTGCGATCTGCGGCAGGCTGAAGAGCGCGAAGAAGAACGCCCACATGCCCGCGAGCAGCGCGTACCGGGCGCGTCGCTGGGCCGGGTCGTTGGGGTCCCAGCGCGGGCCGCTGGGGCCGGAGGGGCGGTTGGAGCCGGGGCCGGCGCCGAAGCTGCCGCCCTGGCGGCTGGGCTGGCGGCTGCTCCACTGGCTGCCCCAGGCCGGAGGCTGCTGCGGTCGCCGACCGTTCTGATCGCCTTCGCCGCTCTGCCCGTCGGCCTCTTCCGGCCGGGGCTGCCACGGCTGGTCCGGCCTGCCCTCGGGCGGCGGGGCGAACGGATTGTCCCCGTGCTGGTCCCCGTTCTGCCCGCCGGGGGCCGAGGAGGACGGCGACTGCTGCTCCCGGAGCAGCGGCGTCGTACGCGACATGCGGGCGCGCCTCATCGCCGCCCCCCGGTCGTGGCGGGAGGCGGAGTGAGGTGATGAGCCGCGCGGCGGCGTCGGTCCGGCATGTGGAGTGTGTCTTCCCCTTGTGTCGTCGTCCTGCACGCCGGGGGCGTGTACGGCTTGAGGCGGTCGTTCCCACGGCGTCAGTTGGATGCGCAGTCCAGACGCTACCTCCCGTGCCCGCCCCCGTCCCCTGGGGGCCGCTTCGTGTGCCGGTATCGTTGCTGACGGTCGGCGGCTTCGTAGAGTTCCCCGGAATTGATGAGTCCGCGACCTTGTACGACCACACAAACGGCAGCACCGCCCGCGAGAAAGAGCCCCGCCGTGGCCTCCCCGCCTCCCCCCGTCAGCCCTGCCCGCCCCGGGCACCCGGTCCGCCTCGTCGTACTCGTCTCCGGCTCCGGTACGAATCTGCAGGCGCTGCTCGACGCCATCGCCGCCGAGGGCGTGGCCCGCTACGGCGCCGAGGTGGTGGCCGTGGGCGCCGACCGCGACGACATCGAGGGCCTGGCGCGCGCCGAGCGCGCCGGGATCCCCACGTTCGTGTGCCGGGTCAAGGACCACGCCGACCGCGCCGAGTGGGACGCGGCACTGGCGGAGGCCACCGCCGCCCATAAGCCGGACGTGGTCGTCTCGGCCGGGTTCATGAAGATCCTGGGGCCGGAGTTCCTCGCCCGGTTCGGCGGCCGCTGCGTCAACACCCACCCCGCGCTGCTCCCGAGCTTTCCCGGTGCCCATGGCGTACGCGACGCGCTCGCGCACGGTGTGAAGGTGACCGGATGCACCGTCCACTTCGTCGACGACGGGGTCGACACCGGACCGATCATCGCCCAGGGCGTGGTCGAGGTCCGGGACGAGGACGACGAGTCCGCTCTTCATGAGCGGATCAAGGAAGTCGAGCGTTCGCTGCTCGTCGAGGTCGTGGGGCGTCTGGCGCGTCACGGCTACCGCATAGAGGGACGAAAGGTAAGGATCCCGTGACCGCCGAAGGTACCAAGCGGCCCATCCGCCGCGCGCTGGTCAGCGTCTACGACAAGACGGGCCTCGAGGAGCTGGCCCGAGGGCTGCACGCGGCGGGTGTCCAGCTCGTCTCGACCGGCTCGACGGCCGCGAAGATCGCCGCCGCCGGCGTCCCGGTCACCAAGGTCGAGGAGCTGACCGGCTTCCCCGAGTGTCTCGACGGCCGCGTCAAGACGCTGCACCCGCGCGTCCACGCGGGCATCCTGGCCGACCTGCGGCTCGACTCGCACCGTGCCCAGCTCCAGGAGCTGGGCGTGGAGCCCTTCGAGCTGGTCGTGGTCAACCTCTATCCGTTCCGCGAGACGGTCGCCTCGGGCGCCTCGCCGGACGAGTGCGTCGAGCAGATCGACATCGGCGGCCCCTCCATGGTCCGCGCCGCCGCCAAGAATCACCCGTCCGTGGCCGTGGTCGTCAACCCCGAGCGGTACGACGACGTCCTCAAGGCCGCCGCGGACGGCGGTTTCGACCTGGAGGGGCGCAAGCGGCTGGCGGCCGAGGCGTTCCAGCACACGGCGGCGTACGACGTGGCGGTGGCCAACTGGTTCGCGGCCGCCCGCGGCGGAGCCGCTGACGGCCGCAGCGTGGCGGCGGACGACTCCGACTTCCCGGAGTTCCTGGGCGCGACCGTCACCCGTAAGAACGTGCTGCGCTACGGCGAGAACCCGCACCAGCCGGCCGCGCTCTACTCCGACGGCAGCGGTAAGGGGCTCGCGGAGGCCGAGCAGCTGCACGGCAAGGAGATGTCGTTCAACAACTACACCGACACCGAGGCCGCCCGCCGGGCCGCGTACGACCACACCGAGCCCTGTGTCGCGATCATCAAGCACGCCAACCCGTGCGGGATCGCGGTCGGGGCGGATGTCGCCGAGGCGCACCGTAAGGCGCACGCCTGCGACCCGCTGTCGGCCTTCGGCGGTGTGATCGCCGTCAACCGCCCGGTGTCGGTCGCCATGGCCGAGCAGGTCGCCGAGATCTTCACCGAGGTGATCGTCGCCCCGGCGTACGAGGACGGCGCGGTCGAGGTGCTGGCCCGTAAGAAGAACATCCGCGTGCTGCGCTGCGCGGACGGGCCGGCGGACGCCGCCGAGCAGCGCCCCATCGAAGGCGGTCTGCTGCTGCAGGCCAAGGACCGCCTCCAGGCCGAGGGCGACGACCCGGCCAACTGGACCCTCGCCACGGGCGCGGCGCTGGACGCCGACGGCCTCGCCGAGCTGGCCTTCGCCTGGCGCTCCTGCCGTGCGGTGAAGTCCAACGCGATCCTGCTCGCCAAGGACGGCGCCACGGTCGGCGTCGGCATGGGCCAGGTCAACCGCGTGGACTCGGCGAAGCTGGCCGTCGAGCGGGCCGGTGCCGAGCGGGCCGCCGGTGCGTACGCCGCCTCCGACGCCTTCTTCCCGTTCCCGGACGGCTTCGAGGTGCTGGCCGAGGCGGGCGTCACGGCCGTGGTGCAGCCGGGCGGCTCGGTCCGTGACGAGCAGGTGGTGGAGGCCGCCCAGAAGGCGGGCGTCACCATGTACTTCACGGGCACGCGCCACTTCTTCCACTGAGTGACCGCCTCTTCCACTGAGTGACCGCTGAGCGAGCACAGGAGGCCGCACCCCGACCGGATCACGGGGTGCGGCCTTCGCCGGTGCGGCACCGACCGGCCCCTGATTGGATCCGACGTCCCCGCATCCGGGAGGATGAAGTCATGACCGCCCAGATTCTCGATGGCAAGGCAACCGCAGCCGCGATCAAGTCCGATCTCGTCAGCCGCGTGGAGGCGCTCAAGGCCAAGGGCATCCATCCCGGCCTCGGCACGGTGCTGGTGGGCGAGGACCCCGGCAGCAAGTGGTACGTCGCGGGCAAGCACCGCGACTGTGCCGAGATCGGCATCGACTCCCTCCGGCGCGACCTGCCCGAGACCGCCACCCAGGAGGAGATCGAGGCGGCGGTGCGGGAGCTCAACGAGGACCCGGCCTGCACGGGCTACATCGTCCAGCTGCCGCTCCCCAAGGGCATCGACACCAACCGGGTGCTGGAGCTGATCGACCCGGCCAAGGACGCCGACGGGCTGCACCCGATGAACCTCGGCCGGCTGGTGCTCAACGAGAGCGGCCCGCTGCCGTGCACGCCCCAGGGCGTCATCCAGTTGCTGCGCCACCACGGTGTGGAGATCAACGGCGCGCATGTGGTGGTCGTCGGCCGGGGCATCACCGTCGGCCGGTCGATCGGGCTGCTGCTGACCCGCCGCTCCGAGAACGCCACGGTCACCCTCTGCCACACCGGCACCCGCGACCTGCCCGGGATCCTGCGCCAGGCCGACATCATCGTGGCGGCCGCCGGGGTGCGGCATCTGATCGGGCCGGATGACGTGAAGCCGGGCGCGGCGGTGCTCGACGTGGGCGTCAGCCGGGACGAGCACGGCAAGATCGCCGGCGATGTGCACCCCGGAGTGGCCGAGGTCGCGGGCTGGATCTCGCCGAACCCGGGCGGCGTCGGCCCGATGACCCGCGCCCAGCTGCTGGTCAACGTGGTGGAGGCCGCGGAGCGGAACGCGAAGGCGGACGCCGACGCCGGTGCCGGCCATGACGGCTGAGGCGAGCGAGCCGGCGGCCGGGGAGCAGCGGCAGCCGCCGCCCGCGCAGCCTTCGGGCCCCGCCCGGCTCATCCGTAAGTCGCGCCGCTTTCCGCTGATCACCCGGGACACCGCGCGTCCGGAGGGCGGCGGCCGGGCCGCGCCCGGTGCCGCTCCGGCGCCCGCTCGGCAGTGGCCGCTGCTCGCGGTGATGGGCGGTGTGGGCCTGGGGCTGCTGATCGTCGCCCTGGACGCGTTCCGGGCGGGCACGGTGGTGATCGGGCTGTCCCTGCTGGCGGGCGCCTTCATACGGTGGGCGCTGCCCGAGGTGGGGATGCTCGCGGTGCGGTCGCGCTTCACCGACATGCTGACCTACGGGCTGCTGGGCGCGGCGATCGTGCTGCTGTCCCTGATGGCCCAGCCGGATCCGTGGGTATCGATCCCGTTCCTGGACGACGTGGTGCATTTCACGGTGCGCTAGCCGACGGCGTGAAACGGCGGCCCGTCCTCTCCCCCGTGGAAGGACGGGCCGCCGTCGTTGTGGCCGGATCCGAACGGTCCGGCGGCGGTCCGCCCTCTCCCCCGAAGAAGGACGGACCGCCTGGTAATCAGGGTTGTGTGTGGACTGTGCCGGATCAATGACCGGCAGAATCCTGTGGCGCGGAAGTGACCGTTCCAGCACGAGGTCTCGGCTGTGCAACGACGAGCCGGGCGCGGCGGAGTACACACCGGTGCACGAAATGCTCCGATGCGCCCCCACCCGAGGAGCTGACATCCTGGGGCAAGGCGTCCCTTTGGGTAGTCAGTTCGGGGCCCGGAGGCGCCAACAGGGGCCGTAGCGCGGGAGATTGACACAGGCACGTGCGGGGGGACAGGGGGAGGCAATGCCTCGTTGGAGGGACCTGCCGGAGGGACTCGATCCGCAGGTACAGGAGTTCACCGGCCAGTTGCGCACGATCGTCGAGCGCAGCGGGCTGAGCGTCGTCGCCGTCGCCGACCGCACCGGCTACAGCAAGAGTTCATGGGAGCGCTATCTGGGCGGGCGGCTGCTGCCCCCGCAGGGCGCGGTGGAGGCCCTGGCCGAGGCCACGGGCGCCGATGTCCATCACCTCAGCACGCTGTGGGAGCTGGCGGAGCGGGCCTGGAGCCGCTCCGAGATGCGCCACGACGTCACGATGGAGGCCATCAGCGTCGCGCAGGCACGCGCCGCCATCGAGCAGTTCGACCCGGCGGCGCAGGGGGCGGGCGCCCGGAAGAACGGCCGTCATCCGGGGAAGGAGCGGTCGAGTGTCGAACCGCCGGAACCCGAGCAGCCGTTGGTCGCGACGGCTCCGGTGTTCTCGGCTCCCGCGGCGCCGCCGGCCGAGCGGGCAGCGGGCTCCTCCGAACCGCCGTCGCCCGCCTTGTCCGCTCCGTCACCGTCAACCTTCCCGTCGGGGCCGCCCTCGCCTTCCGGGACGGGGCGGAAGCGCGTCGCGCTGTTCGCCGGGGGGCTCGTCGGCGCGCTCTTACTCGTCGCCGGCGCCGTCCTGCTGATCGATGCGGGCGGCGACGGCGAGAAGCGCGGGGAGAAGCCGAGCACCGCACCGGCCACCAGCGCGCGTCAGCTGCCGGCGGGCGTGAAGTGCGCCGGGGAGGACTGCACCGGTCAGGATCCGCAGGCCATGGGGTGCGGCGCAGCCGCGACGACCACCGCGAACGTCACCGTCGGCACCGCGTATGTCGAGGTCCGCTACAGCAAGACCTGCCGGGCGGCCTGGGCCCGTATCACCCGGGCGGCTCCGGACGATGTGATCCAGATCAAGGGGCCGGGCGCGAGGGGCGGCGCGGCCCGCGCGCAGAACAGCAGGGTCGGCGCCGACGGCGACGCCTACACCAAGATGATCTCGGTGGACGCCACCGCGCGGACCACCGCGTGCGCCACTCTCACGGGCGGTACGCGCGCCTGCACGGCTCCCGGCGCCCAGGGGTGAGCGCGGGCGAGGGAAGCCCGTCCGGGGGAATTCGGAAACAGGGGGAATGAGCCAGGGGAATCGGGGCAGGCGCTGCCCGAGCCCCCCACGGGTGCGGCACTGGGCGGCCGCCTGCACTCCCCCTCCTGGCAGGCGGCCGCCAGAGTGCGCGAGGACGGAACGCGCGGTGAGCGGTTACACAGCGGCCCGAGAGAACCTGGGTCAGGTGCCGTCGGATAGCCTGACGCAGGTATCTCGACACCAAGAGATCTTGGACTGACAACACAGCGCAGGAGACCGCCATGACCCGCACTCCCGTCACCGTCACCGTCACCGGCGCGGCCGGCCAGATCGGCTACGCGCTGCTCTTCCGCATCGCCTCCGGTCAGCTCCTCGGCGCGGACGTGCCGGTCAAGCTGCGTCTCCTGGAGATCCCGCAGGGGTTGAAGGCTGCCGAGGGCACCGCGATGGAGCTCGACGACTGCGCCTTCCCGCTCCTCCAGGGCATCGACATCTCCGACGACCCGAACGTGGGCTTCGACGGTGCGAACGTCGCCCTGCTCGTCGGCGCCCGCCCGCGTACCAAGGGCATGGAGCGCGGCGATCTGCTGGAGGCCAACGGCGGCATCTTCAAGCCGCAGGGCAAGGCCATCAACGACCACGCCGCGGACGACATCAAGGTCCTGGTCGTGGGCAACCCGGCCAACACCAACGCGCTCATCGCGCAGGCCGCCGCGCCGGACGTACCGGCCGAGCGCTTCACCGCGATGACCCGGCTGGACCACAACCGCGCCCTGTCGCAGCTCTCGAAGAAGACCGGCGTCCCGGTCAGCGAGATCAAGAAGCTGACGATCTGGGGCAACCACTCCGCCACCCAGTACCCGGATGTCTTCCATGCCGAGGTGGCGGGCAAGAACGCCGCCGAGGTCGTCAACGACGAGCAGTGGCTGGCCGACACCTTCATCCCGACCGTCGCCAAGCGCGGTGCCGCGATCATCGAGGCGCGCGGCGCCTCCTCGGCCGCCTCCGCCGCCAACGCCGCCATCGACCACGTCCACACCTGGGTCAACGGCACCGACGCCGACAACTGGACCTCCGCCGGTGTGGTCTCCGACGGCTCGTACGGGGTGCCGGAGGGCCTGATTTCCTCGTTCCCGGTCACCGCCGCGAACGGGAAGTTCGAGATCGTCCAGGGCCTGGACGTCAACGAGTTCTCGCGGACCCGCATCGACGCGTCGGCGAAGGAGCTCGAGGAGGAGCGCGAGGCCGTGCGGGGTCTCGGCCTGATCTGACGGGCCGCATCGAGGCCATTTCCGAAGGGTCACATTCCGGTATTCACTCCGGAGTGTGACCCTTCGGCCATTCACTGTAATCGCGGGCCATCTTCCCCTAGCGTGGAGGTAGTTGCTACGGCCTCGGGGGGAAACATGGCCAACACGCGCGATGATCATTCTTTGGGCGGCCACTCGTCTCATCTGCCGCAGCCGCGGCCGGAGCCTTTACCTGGCGTCCCCTCTCCTCGCGCCGCCGACGATGCGTCCCCCTACGCCACCAGCGAGGCGACCCGGCTGCTGTGCGCGGGCACCTATCTGGACGACGACTTCCGGGACACGGTCCTGGACGAGCTGTATGTCCACGAGGAGCGGGCCGTGGCGCCCTCGCTGGGCATCGACGCGGCCCGGGTGCTCGCGCACGCGCTGCGCGCGCGCCGTCTGGAGGCATGCTGGACCGCGCTGCTGGTGTCCTTATGGGTGCTGGACTTTCTGCTGGCGCAGGGGTTCTTCTATCTGTTCCTGCTGTCCTGTGCGCTGCTTCTGCTGGCGGCCTGGGCCAGAGGCGGCGCCATGGGCCCCTTCCGCGCCGACTATCCCGGGGCCGACGGGGTCACCGTCACCCGGCGGCGGGCGGCCGCGGTGCTGCGGGTGCTCGGCTGCCTGATCCTGCTGTCCTATGCGGTCTCAGCCCTGACGCAGGCGTTCACGGGCGAGCCCGCTACGAGCGGGCTGCAGGGCTTCGCACCGGCCCTGGCGACCGGGTCGGACACCAGCGCCGCCTGGTTCGCGCTGGTGATCCCGGCCCTGATGGCCACCGCGGTCGCCCTGCACCGTGAGCATGTGGCCCGAGTGCTGGCCACCGACCTGGAGCCGGAGACCTTCGCCGACCCCGCCGCGGACCCCGCGGAGCGGTTCGAGGGCGGGCGCTTCCAGCGAGTGCGGGCCCTGATCCGCCGCGAGCAGCACTCACCGGTGATCCTCTACCACGATCGGCACCCCTTCCTCGGCGCGGGCGCCGCCCATGACACCTGGACCCTCGCCGTCGAGCTGCGGCCGCGCGAGGGCGGCGATCCGGCGCCGCTGGACAACCGCGTGATCCTGGAGCGGATCCGGCCGCTGGTCGAGAAGTTGCGCACCTCCTCGACTCAGGGCGCCTCCTCCGTCCAAGGCGCCTCCTCCGCCCAGGGCACCGCCTCCGTCCAAGGCACCGTCCGGCCCGCCGCCGCCAGCCGCGACCGGCTGCGCGGCCTGGAGCTCGACGAATGTGTCTTCCTCAAGGTCACCGGATTGCGGAGCCGCTCCTTCGTGCCGTATGGCGAGGCGGACTTCGCGCGGGAGCGGGCGGAGGCCGTCGAGGAGGGCGGAGAGGTCCGCCGGCACTTTCTGCGCATCCGCGTCGGCGCATGGCGGGAAGAGGTGGTCACCACCGTCTTCGTGCGGGTGCATACGCAAGGCGGCATGCTGATGCTGGAGTTCGCCCCCCATGTGCTGCGCCCGATCCGCCCGGACTTCCAGGCGGTCGACCGGCTCTCCGACTCCCACCGTCGTGGCGGACTGCCGGGCAAGGCGGTCTGGGCGCTCGGGCGGACGCCGACGGCGGCGGGCCAGGCGGTCATCCACGCCTTCCGCTCGGCCGCCTTCGTCTGGCGGATGTACGCGGGGGGTTATGAGGCGGCCATCCCCGACGGGCCCTGGATCTCGGTGCGGGAGCTGGGCAGCGACGCAGGCGCATCGCTCTTCCAGGAGATGGATGTCAGCCGCTATCTGAAAAGCGTCGAGGACCGGGTGGCCAACGGCGTGCGAAGGGCGCTCGACGAAGCCGGCTGGGAGACCGGCGAGTTCGAGCAGAAGGTCATCAATGTGAGCGGCGGCGGGGTCTTCATCGAGTCCGCGACGAACAGCGCCTTCGGCTTCGGTGACCACAACACCGTCAGCAACACCACCGGAACCAACGGAGCGGGAGGCGGCCATGGCGATGGCTGACACGGAGGACGGCAGCGGCGTGGGCGGCGGCGGTGCGGACCACACGGCCGGCGCGAGCGGTGGCGGCGCGGGGCCGGCGGGCGGCGGCGGGCGCACATTCGGCGACATCCGGTTCGGCAAGGTGAGCGGCAGCGCCGTCGGCATCGGCGACCACAACCACATTGTGAACGGACGGCAGGGGGAGGCCCCTTGCGACCCCGCCTATCAGGAGCTGCTGGAGGCCGTTCGACAGCTCGCCGACGATCTGCGGCGGGTGGTCCCGAGCCCGGAGGTCGGCGCGCTCTCCGATGAACTGGACCAGGCCCAGGACGAGATCCAGCGCACCGGCCGGGCCGGGGCCGGCCGACTTGCCAGGATCCGGGTGATGTTGCAGGACGCCAGCGCCAGCGTCGGCATGCTCGCCTCCGGCGTCGCCGTCGGACAGGCGGTCGGCGCGCTCCTGGGCGGCTGAGATGAGCACACCGGGCGGCGAGGGGGGCCGTCGATGGAACGAGGAGGCCCAGCGTTGGGTGGGCGAGGGCGCGGAGTCGCCGGCCCCGGGCCGAAGACCACCCAATCCGCATCTGGGCACGGTGCTTCTGGCGGTACTCGCCGTGGTGCTGGTCGGCGGGATCGGCGTCGGCGCCTGGAAGTTGGTGTCGGGCGGCGGGGATGACAAGCCCGGGGCGGACGGCGGCTCGCCCTCGGCCTCGTCCTGGTCACCGTCGACCGAGCAGCCCTCGGCGATGCCGTCGGGGCCGTTCTCGGAGACGACCTCGGCGCCGCCGTCGGTGTCCACGGACAGCACGCAGGAGCCGCCGGCGGACTATGTGCGCACCACCGACGCGGAGGGGTTCCGGCTGGATGTGCCCAGGGGCTGGCAGCGGGTCAAGCGTGATACCGGGGTGTTCTACGAGTCGTCCGACGCGAGCAGCCTGATCCAGGTCTTCGCGCTGACCGAGCCCGACGTCACCCCGTACGAGGCGCTGCGCCAGGCGGAGACGGGGCTCAAGAAGAACCCCGACTACCAGCGGTACGAGCTGAAGCGGCTCGGCCCCGGCGATGACGCGGACGCGGAGCTGGAGTACGGCTACCGCAGCGCCAAGTACGGCCCGCGCCGAATACTCGACCGTGCCTTCACCGGCCCGGACCAGGTGCAGTACGCGGTGCTGGTCGCGGGCCCGGCCGACGACTGGCCGCAGCAGCGGGAGCGGCAGCGCATCGTGCTGGCTTCCTTCTGCCCCACCGCCTACTGCCCAGCCACCTGACCGGGGGCAGGGGGCGGCGGGCAGGATCTGTGGCAGCCGGCGCGGGCACGACCGGCGGCAGGCAGTGGCAGGCACAGGACGGCACGGTTAAGGCGACATATCCGTATCGGTGGGGTGACGGAGGGTGGGGCGGCCCTCGAACCGGGTACACCGATGTCGGTCGGCGCGGCTTGTCGGCTTAGGGGAGCAGAGTTCCACTATCGGGGGGATAGATGAGCATGCATGACGGGGGAGGGCCGGGAGGGCCGGGAGTGCCTGGGCAGGACGCCCGGCGGGCACTGCGGGCGTTGGCGGTGACGATCTTCCTGGTCGGGGGGATCGCGTTTTCCGGATGGGTGGCCTTCGGCGGCGACGGCACCTCCCGCCATCAGGCGGGGCCGCTGCCCTGGGACCAAGAGAGCCCCACGGCCACGCCGAGCGCGGAGGCCTCCCAGCCGAGCGATCTCTATCCCTCGCCCGGTCCCGAGACCGGTGGGCCCACCGGTCTTCCGACCGATCTCCCCACGGACCCGCCGACCGGGGCGTCCCCGTCCGCGACGCCCTTCGGTACCCCGTCCTCCCCGTCCCTGACCGGCGCCGCCCCGCCCGCGGGCTACAGCACCCAGGAAGACCCCGCCGGATACCACCTCGCGGTCCCGGACGGATGGCGGCGGACGACCGAGGGCCCCAGCGTCTACTACGCCTCGCCCGACGACAGCACCGTGATCCAGGTCTTCGAGCTGCACGGCCCCGAGTCGACGCCGTACGAGTCCGCCCAGGAGGCCGAGCGGATCGCCTCCACCCACCGCGACTACGAGCAGATCGCCCTCACCCGGCTGGGCTCGGCCGCCACGGACCCGGCACAGCTCGAATACACGTACCAGTCCAAGAGCGACGGCCACCGCCGGATACTCGACCGCCGCTTCGCCGCCCCCGACGGCACGATGTACGCGGTGCTGGTGATCGGCCCCTCCGGGGACCGGGCGGAGGAGCGGGAGGTCCACCAGGCGGCGGTGGACACCTTCTGCCCGACCGCCTACTGCACGGCTTCCTGACACCGGCTGCCTACCGCACGGCCTCCCACACCGGGACCGCCTACCGCGGGCTCCTGGCAGCCTCCTGACACCGATCGACGTGCACCAGCTCTTGACAGATCGGCCGATCCTGACCGGGGAGGCCGGTTCCGCCTTCGGATCACGTGAGCCGGCCCACTTTCTCTTGCGAATCGCGCATAGGTTCCCGCCTTCCGGTTAGGGGTCCATGTTGCTGGCTTGGACCAGCGGCAAAGTTCGCAGAACCGGAAGGCAGAATTCACGTGGCGGCAGTCGAGACCATTCATGTGGACGGGGTGTGGCAGGCAGCCGCGTCCGGGGCGCAGCGGGAGGTTCTCGACCCCGCGGACGCCAAGACCCTCGCCGTCGTCGCCGAGGGTGGCCTCGAGGACACCGACGCGGCGGTCGCGGCAGCGCGTCGCGCCTTCGACCAGGGCCCCTGGCCCGGGACGCCGGTGGCCGAGCGGGCGGCGCTGCTGCGCCGCGTCGCCGAGCTGCTGCAGCGCGACCGCGAGACGATCGCGCTCATCGAGAGCCGTGACACCGGCAAGACCCTGGAGGAGGGGCGGGTCGACGTCGACGACGTGACCAATGCCTTCCGCTACTTCGCCGACCTGGCCGCGGGCGAGTCCGCCGGGCGGGTCATCGACGCGGGCACCCCCGATGTGCACAGCGTCGTGGTCCATGAGCCGGTCGGCGTCTGCGCGATGATCACCCCCTGGAACTATCCGCTGCTCCAGGCCAGCTGGAAGATCGCCCCGGCGCTGGTCGCCGGGAACACCTTTGTGATCAAGCCCAGCGAGGTGACCCCGCTGTCCACCGTCCATCTGGTGCGGCTGCTGGCCGAGGCCGGGCTGCCGGCCGGGGTGGCCAACCTGGTCACCGGCACGGGCGACCCCGTGGGCGCCCGGCTGTCCGAGCACCCCGATGTGGACCTGGTCTCCTTCACCGGCGGGCTGATCAGCGGCACCAAGGTCGCCCAGGCCGCCGCGCCGACGGTCAAGAAGGTCGCGCTGGAGCTCGGCGGCAAGAACCCCAATGTGGTCTTCGCCGACGCCTGCGCCACCGCCGAGGGCTTTGACACCGCCGTCGACCAGGCCCTGAACGCCGCCTTCATCCACAGCGGTCAGGTCTGCTCCGCCGGTGCCCGGCTGATCATCGAGGAGTCGGTGCGCGAGCGGTTCGTGGCCGAGCTGGCCCGCCGCGCGGAGAAGATCAAGCTGGGCCGCGGCACCGAGGACGGTGTCGAATGCGGTCCGCTGGTCTCGGCCCAGCAGTTGGACAAGACCGAGGCGTATGTGGCGTCCGCCCTGGAGGAGGGCGCCCTGCTGCGGTGCGGCGGCAAGCAGCCGGAGCCCAACGAGGTCCGCCCGGCCACCGGTTACTTCTATCTCCCGACCGTGCTCGACCAGTGTCACCGCGAGATGCGGGTGGTGCGGGAGGAAACGTTTGGGCCGATTCTGACCGTCGAGTCCTTCCAAACCGAGGACGAGGCCGTCACACTCGCCAATGACACGGAGTACGGACTGGCCGGCGCCGTCTGGTCCGCCGACACCGCGCGGGCGCGCCGCGTCGCCGCCCGGCTGCGGCACGGCACCGTGTGGATCAACGACTACCACCCCTACCTTCCGCAGGCCGAATGGGGCGGTTTCGGCAAGTCCGGGGTCGGGCGCGAGCTCGGTCCCGCGGGCCTTGACGAATACCGCGAGACCAAGCACGTCTACGAGAACCTGCGACCGAGCCCGGTGCGCTGGTTCGCCGGCTGACGCCCCACCGCCGGCCCCGCCCGGGGCTCGGCCGGGCCCGGACTCGTCCCCCGGGGCCCGGGCCCGGCCGCACCCCATCATGGCGACCGGCGGGGATCAGCCCGTGGACACCGAGGCGCCCAGCAACACCCCCACCCCCAGGGGCGGCAGCCCCCGTCCCGCACCGGCGCGAGCCGTTTGGGTAAGACCCCGAGGAGTAACCCCACATGTCCGTACCTGTCGTATACGACTATGTCGTCATCGGCGGCGGCACCGCAGGATCGGTGATCGCTTCCCGGCTCACCGAGGACCCGGACATCCGTGTCGCCGTCATCGAGGGCGGACCGTCCGATGTCGACCGCCCCGATGTGCTGACCCTGCGCCGTTGGCTCGGGCTGCTCGGCGGGGACTTGGACTACGACTACCCCACCACCGAGCAGCCACGCGGAAACTCGCATATCCGGCACAGTCGGGCGCGAGTGCTCGGGGGGTGCTCCTCGCACAACACCCTGATCTCCTTCAAGCCGCTGCCGGGCGACTGGGACGAGTGGGCCGAGGCCGGCGCCGAGGGCTGGGACGCGCAGTCCATGGACCCGTACTTCCAGCGGCTGCGCAACAACGTTGTCCCGGTGGACGAGAAGGACCGGAACGCGATCGCGCGGGACTTCGTCGAGGCCGCCCAGGCCGCCGCCGGGGTGCCGCGGGTCGAGGGGTTCAACAAGAAGCCGTTCCATGAGGGCGTCGGCTTCTTCGACCTCGCGTACCACCCGGAGAACAACAAGCGTTCCTCGGCGTCGGTCGCCTATCTGCACCCGTTCCTGGACCGGCCCAACCTCCATCTGATGCTGGAGACCTGGGCGTACAAGCTGGAGCTGGACGACACCGGCCGGATCACCGGCGTCCATGTCCGCACCAAGGACGGCGAGGAAATCGTCGTCCGGGCCGAGACCGAGGTCCTGGTCTGCGCGGGCGCCGTGGACACCCCGCGGCTGCTGATGCACTCCGGTATCGGGCCCAAGTCGGATCTGGAGGCGCTGGGCATTCCCGTCGTCCACGATCTGCCGGGCGTCGGCGAGAATCTGCTCGACCACCCCGAGTCGGTCATCGTGTGGGAGACGGACGGCCCGATCCCGGACAACTCCGCGATGGACTCCGACGCGGGCCTGTTCATCCGGCGGGACCCCGAATCCCGGGGCCCGGACCTGATGTTCCACTTCTACCAGATCCCGTTCACCGACAATCCGGAGCGGCTGGGCTACGAAAGGCCCGAGCACGGCGTGTCGATGACCCCCAACATCCCCAAGCCGCGCAGCCGCGGCCGGCTCTACCTCACCAGCGCCGATCCGTCCGTCAAGCCCGCCCTCGACTTCCGGTACTTCACGGACGAGGAGGACTACGACGGCCGCACGCTGGTCGACGGCATCCGGGTCGCGCGTGAGATCGCCAAGACCGAACCGCTGGCGAGCTGGCTCAAGCGCGAGGTGTGCCCGGGCCCGGAGATCACCTCGGACGAGGAGATCAGCGAGTACGCCCGCAAGGTCGCGCACACCGTGTACCACCCGGCGGGCACCTGTCGTATGGGTGCCTCGTCGGACCAACTCGCCGTGGTCGGCCCGGATCTGCGGATCCGGGGTCTGAACGGCGTCCGTATCGCCGACGCGTCCGTCTTCCCGACGATGCCGGCCGTGAACCCGATGATCGGAGTCCTGATGGTGGGCGAGAAGTGCGCTGAGCTGCTGTTCGAGGATCGCGACCGGGAACGGCACAGGCCCGATGACCGGGCTGCCACGCTCGCGCCGGGAGGTGAGGCGTGATGGCCACGACCCTGGTCCCCGAGACGCCCGACACCCCCAAGATCCCCGAAAGCGGCGAGCGCGCCCCGGTGTTCTCGGTCCGCGACCTGTGGAAGGTCTTCGGCCCCAAGGCCGAGCGCATCCCCGGTTCCGCCGAGGCGGAGCTGCCCGCCGGCGAGCTGCGCGCCCGCACCGGCTGCACCGCCGCCGTCCGCGAGGTCTCCTTCGACGTCCAGCCGGGCGAGGTCTTCGTGGTCATGGGGCTGTCCGGCTCCGGCAAGTCCACTCTCGTCCGCTGCCTCACCCGGCTGATCGAGCCCACCTCCGGGACCCTGAAGATCGACGGCGAGGACGTCCTGGCCATGGACAAGGCCCGGCTGCGCGATCTGCGCCGGCACCGCGCCGCCATGGTCTTCCAGCACTTCGGGCTGCTGCCGCACCGCTCCGTCATCGACAACGTCGCCTACGGCCTGGAGATCCAGGGTGTGGGCAAGGCCGAGCGCCGCGCCAAGGCCGCCGAAGTGGTGGAGAAGGTCGGTCTCACCGGTCTCGAGCGCCGCCGTCCCGGACAGCTCTCCGGTGGTCAGCAGCAGCGCGTGGGCCTGGCCAGGGCGCTCGCCGTCGACCCCGAGGTGCTGCTCTTCGACGAGCCGTTCAGCGCGCTCGACCCGCTGATCCGCCGCGATATGCAGGAGGAGGTCATCCGCCTGCACCACGACGAGGGCCGGACGATGGTCTTCATCACCCATGACCTCAGCGAGGCGCTGCGGCTCGGCGACCGCATCATGCTGATGCGCGACGGCGGGATCGTGCAGCTCGGCACCCCCGAGGAGATCGTCGGCTCCCCGGCGGACGACTACGTACGGGACTTCGTCCGTGACGTTCCGCGGGAGCAGGTGCTGACCGTGCGCCGCGCCATGCGCCCCGCGAAGTCCGACGAGCAGGACGGCGGGCCGGCGCTGGCCCCGAGCACCACGGTCGCCGACGCGATCGAGGCCGTGGCCCGCACCGGCGGCCCCGCGCGCGTCGTGGACGACGGCCGCTGCCTGGGCGTCGTCGACCACGCGTGTCTGCTCAGCGTCGTCGCGGGCCTGGACGGCAAGGGGGTGGCCGCGGCATGAGCACCGCCTCGACCCTCTCTCCGCCGGGCCGCACCGGGGGGCGCGTATGAGTGCCACGGCCACCCGCCCCTCGACCGACCCCGCCACCGACCCGGCCGCCACCGGGACGGCGGCGGCCGAACCGCGCCCGTCCCTGCTGAGCTCCGCCGTCCGCAGCCCCGCCGCGCGCAAGCTGGCGGCGCTCGTAGTGATCGCCGCCGTGCTCGTACCGCTCGCGCACGCCAAGTGGGCGAGCGGCAGCTGGCCGCACGCGCTGACCGTCGATGTGTCCGGACCGCTCGGCGATGCCAGCGACTGGATCCTCGACAACCGCGACAGTCACTGGATCTTTCTCTACTTCTTCGGCCACATCAGCAACGTCATCATCATTGGTGTCCGCGCCGTCTACGTCGCCCTGCTCGCCCTCGGCTGGGCCGGTGTCACCGCCGGGCTGACCCTGATCGCCTGGCGGGTCGCCGGGGTGCGGATCGCGGTCACGACCCTGGTGTCCTTCGCCATCTGCGGACTGCTGGGCATGTGGGTGCCGACGATGCAGACGCTCGCGCTGATGGCCATCGCCGTCACCGCCTCCGTCGTCATCGGCGGACTGCTGGGCCTGGCCGGCGGCCTCTCGGAATGGGCGTTCCGGGTGCTACGGCCGGTGCTCGACACCATGCAGGTGCTGCCCGCGTTCGCGTATCTGCTCCCCGTCGTGATGATCTTCGGCAACGGCGTGCCCGGCGCGGTGCTGGCCACCGTGATCTACGCGGCTCCGCCCATGGCCCGGCTCACCGCCCTCGGCCTGCGCGGCGCGGACGCCGGGGTGCTGGAAGCGGTGACCTCGCTCGGCGCGACCTGGCGGCAGCGGCTGCTGTCCGCCCGGCTGCCGCTGGCCCGCAAGGAGCTGCTGCTGGGCATCAACCAGACGATCATGATGGCGCTGTCCATGGCCGTCATCGCCTCCGTGATCGGCGGCGGCGGTCTCGGTGACCGCGTCTACCAGGCGCTGTCCAGCGTGGACGTCGGCAAGGCGCTCGCCGCCGGCCTCCCGATCGTGCTCCTCGCCGTCGTGATGGACCGCACCATCGGATCGGCGGGCGAGCGGCTCGGCGAGCCCCCGGCCGAGGGCGGGCCCCGGCTGCTGCGCGGCTGGCCCGCGTGGGCGGGGGTCGCGGTGGTCACCGCTGTCATCACCGTCGTGGGACGGCTGACCGGCTCCCAGACCTGGCCGACGGGCTGGACCGTCGCCATCGAGGAGCCCGTCAACCAGTTCAAGGAGTGGATGGTCGACCACCTCTACACCGGAGTACCGGTCGTCGGCGGCACCGCCGACTGGGCCGCGCACTACGTCAAGTGGATCCTCGACCCGCTGCGCGAGGGGCTGCAGGGCCTCCCGTGGTACGCGGTGCTGCTGATCGTCGCGGCGCTGGCCTGGCTGATCGGCACCTGGGCCACCGCGCTGACCGCCACCGCCGCCATGGCCGCGATCGGTGTGCTCGGAGTGTGGGAGCCGTCCATGGACACCCTCTCCCAGGTGCTGGCGGCCGTCTTCGTCACGCTGGTCCTCGGTTTCGCGATCGGCATCTGGGCCGCGCGCAGCACCCGGCTGGAACGGATGATGCGACCGGTGCTGGACATGTTCCAGACCATGCCGCAATTCGTGTACCTGATCCCCGTGGTCGCGCTGTTCGGCGTCGGCCGCGCCCCCGCGGCGGCAGCGGCCATCGTCTACGCGCTGCCCGCCGTCATCCGCATCACCACCCAGGGGATCCGGAACGTCGACCCGGCCGCGCTGGAGTCCGCGCGTTCGCTCGGCGCCACCCAGGGACAGCAGTTGCGCCAGGTCCAGCTCCCGCTGGCCCGCCCGGCGCTGCTGCTCGCCGTCAACCAGGGCGTGGTGCTGGTGCTGGCCGTGGTCGTCATCGGCGGTCTGGTCGGCTCGGGCGCGCTCGGCTACGACGTGCTGTTCGGCCTGGCGCAGGGCGATCTGGCGACCGGTCTGGTGGCGGGCACGGCGATCGTCTGCCTGGGGCTGATGCTCGACCGCGTGACCCAGCCGACCTCGCGCCGCGACAGGAAGGGGGCTTGAGATGGCTCGCACCCGCATTCAACTGCTGATGGCCGTCGCCGGGATCGCGGCCGTGTTCACCGCGACCGGCTGCGGCGCGGCGGACATGACCAAGCAGTCCTCGCCGTACGCCAATGTGGGCGGGGCGAAGAGCGTCACGCTCTCGGTCCAGTCGTGGGTCGGTGCCCAGGCCAATGTCGCGGTCGCCCAGTATCTGCTGGAGCATGAGCTGGGCTACCGCGTCGACACCGTCCAGGTGGACGAGATTCCGGCGTGGGACGCGCTCAGCCAGGGCCGGGTGGACGCGATCCTGGAGGACTGGGGCCACCCGGAGCAGGAACAGCGCTACGTCAAGGACAAGAAGCTGATCGTGCCGGGCGGCGGGCTCGGCGTCACCGGCCATATCGGCTGGTGGGTGCCGAAGTACTTCGCCGACAAGCATCCGGACGTGCTGAACTGGAAGAACCTCAACAAGTACGCCAAGACCTTCAAGACCGCGGAGAGCGGCGGAAAGGGCCAGCTACTGGACGGGTCCCCGTCCTATGTCACCAATGACAAGGCGCTGGTGAAGAACCTGAAGCTGAACTACCAGATCGTCTTCTCGGGTTCGGAGGCGGCGCAGATCACCCAGATCAAGCAGTTCGCCAAGGGCAAGAAGCCGTTCCTGTCGTACTGGTACGAGCCGCAGTGGCTGTTCAACCAGGTGCCGATGGTCGAGGTCAAGCTGCCCAAGTACACCGACAAGTGTGCGAACGAGGGCACCAAGGACCCCGAGTCCGTCGACTGCGCCTACCCGACCACACCGCTGCAGAAGTACCTCAACGCGGACTTCGCGAAGCAGGGCGGGAAGGCGTCGGCGTTCCTGAAGAAGTTCCACTGGACCAAGCAGGGCCAGAACGAGGTGTCAGAGCTGATCGCCTCGCAGGGAATGTCGGCCCAGGACGCCGCGAAGAAGTGGGTCGAGGCGCATCCGGACGTCTGGAAGAAGTGGATGCCCTGAGCCCGGATCGCGCTCAGGGCGTGCCCGCGTAACCGGATTACTTGAGGAAGCCCGCGGTGTCGAGTTCGAGGCCGAGCGGTTCGGGGAGCGTCAGCGGCTCCCCGAACGCCGCTCGGTGCTCGTCCCGGTAGCGGCCCTTTCCGTCCGGTGCGGAGTACACGGTCGTGGAGCCCTCGTCGTCGTGCGGGTCGATCAGCAGATAGATCGGCACGTTGGAGTGGGCGTAGCCCTTGACCTTGGCCTGGAGATCGCGAGCTCGTGTGGAGGGCGATGTGATCTCGGCGACGAGCAGGACGTCACCCGCCTGGACCTGCCATTCCTCCATGCTCTTCAGCGCTTCCGACTCACAGATGAGCAGGTCCGGAATGAACCTCTCTTCCGTCGCGGGGAGGAAGACCGTTGTGGTGTTGGTAATGCGCCATTGAGTCGGTACCTCGCGGACGAGCTGGAGGTTCAGTTCGCTGAAGATCCAGTTGTGGAAATTCGCAGGCGTCGGTGAGATGACGATCTCCCCCCCGATGAGTTCTGCCCGCATTCCATCCGGCAGCTCCAGCTGGGCATGGATGTCGAGCAGATTTTCGAACTCTTGGTCGGGCAGTGGCGCCGTCATCACGAGACCTCCCATCGGTGGGTCCCCCTTCTGGCTGTGTTGCCTTCGTGCCGTACTGCCTTGCGAGGGCCTGTCACCATCATGCGTTACGCGATGACTCCGACGTCGGACAACGGCCCCCGTCGTCATCAACGACGCCGGGGGCAGATGGTCACACGGTCGGCTTATAGGCGCCGGGGGTCATGCGGGTGGTCACACCGATGCGGTTCCAGGCGTTGATGGTGAGGATCAGCGCGATCACCTGCGCCAGCTCCTGCTCCTCGAAGTGCTTGGCGGCGCGCTCGTAGACCTCGTCGGGGACGAAGCCGTCGGTCAGGACGGTGACGGCCTCGGTCAGGGCGAGGGCGGCCTGCTCCTTCTCGGTGTAGAGGGAGCCGGCCTCCTCCCAGGCGTTGAGGAGGTAGAGGCGCTCCTCGGACTCGCCCGCCGCGCGGGCGTCCTTGGTGTGCATGTCGATGCAGAAGGCGCAGTGGTTGAGCTGCGAGGCACGCGTCTTGACCAGCTCGGCCAGCGCCGGGTCCACGCCCTTCCGGGCGGCCGCGTCCAGGCTGATCATGGCCTTGTAGACCTCGGGGGCGGCTTTGGCGAATTGCATCCGTGGGCCGTGTGCATGAGAAGTTCCGGTCGTCATGCCTCCACGCTAGAGGCCGGGCGGCCCAGGGGTATGGTCCATTTCCATGGCGGATTCATGGGCCACTCCGGGGGACGAACCCGGACAGCGGACGGACAGCGCGGCCGGGCCGGGGGCGGATCTTCATCTGGATCTGCCGCCCGGTGGCGGGACCGGGGTGCGAGTCGCGCTCATCCGCGCCCTGCGCGACGCCGTCCGCACCGGGCGGCTCGCCCCGGGCGCCCGGCTGCCCTCCTCCCGCTCGCTCGCCACTGACCTCGGCATCGCCCGGAACACCGTCGCCGACGCCTATGGGGAGCTGGTCGCCGAGGGCTGGCTGACCGCCCGGCAGGGCTCGGGCACCCGGGTCGCCGAACGCGTCGTGCCGCCCGAGCCCGCCCCGCCGCGCACACTCCCGCCCGCCGCCGTGGCCGCCACCCGGCCCACCTACGATCTGCGGCCCGGCGAACCCGATGTCTCGGCCTTCCCCAGGACCGCCTGGCTCTCCGCGGCCCGGCGCGCCCTGATCGCCGCGCCGAACGACGCCTTCGGCTACGGTCACCCCGCCGGACGGCCCGAGCTGCGGCGGATCCTGGCCGACTATCTGGCGCGTGCCCGCGGGGTGCGGGCCGCGCCGGAACGGATCGTGGTCTGCGCGGGGTTCGTCCAGGGGCTGGCCCTGCTCAGTCGGGTGCGGGAGAAGGCGGGACACCGTGAGGTGGCCGTGGAGTCCTACGGGCTCGACGTCCACTGGAATGTGATGCGCGGGGCCGGGCTGCGCACCGTACCGCTGCCGGTCGATCAACAGGGGGCGCGGACGGCGGAGCTGGACCGGTCGGCCGGGCTGCGGACCGTTCTGCTCACCCCGGCGCATCAATTCCCCATCGGAGTTCCGCTGGACCCCGACCGGCGCGCCGCCGTGGTCGACTGGGCCTCGCGCGTGGGCGGACTGGTGCTGGAGGACGACTACGACGGGGAGTTCCGCTACGACCGTCAGCCGGTCGGGGCGCTGCAGGGGCTCGACCCCGAGCATGTGGTCTATCTGGGCACCGCGAGCAAGAGCCTGGCGCCCGCGCTGCGGCTGGCGTGGATGGTGGTGCCGGACCATCTGATGGACGACCTCCTGGCGCTCAAGAGGACGGGGGAGTGGGAGTCGGGCAGGCTGGACCAGTTGACGCTCGCGGAGTTCATCGACTCCGGGGCGTACGACCGCCATGTGCGCGGTATGCGGATGCGCTACCGGCGCCGCCGCGACCAGTTGGTGGCGGCGCTCGCCGAACGCGCCCCGCGGGTGCGGGTCACGGGCATCGCGGCCGGGCTGCACGCGGTGCTCCAACTGCCGCCGGGCACGGAGCAGTCCGTGGTGCGGGGCGCGGCCTGGCAGGGCCTGGCGCTGGAGGGCCTGTCCCGCTACCGCTACCGCGACGAACAGGGGCAGGAGCGGCAACAGGAGCCGGGCGAGCCCGGACCGGGGCCGGGCGGGCAGCCGGACGCGCTGGTGTTCGCCTATGGCACCGCGCCCGACCACGCCTTCACGGGCGCACTGGAGGCGCTGTGCCGGGTGCTGCCCTGAAGCCATGCGTTTCAGCGGCCTGAACCCACATTCTTCGGCCGAGCCCCGGCGTCCATGGGCGCGGCAGCTCCCCCTAGGGTGGGCGGTTGCGGCCTCGGGAGACCGGGGAGACCACGCCCTCGGGAGAGACGATGGCCTCGGGGGAGAGGAACGGGGGAGACGGGGATGGAACGAAAGACGACGCGGCGACTGCGGTCGAGCACGGTGATCCTGGGCGGTATGGGCGCGCTGGCGGCGACGCTCACCTCCTGTGGTTCGGAACCGGACAAGCGCTGTGTGGACCGGAACAGCTATGACGCGGTGAATGGGTACCGGGTCGTCGACTCCGGCGCCTGCAAGGGCTCTTCGTCCACCACGGGCGGCAAGGGGAAGAAGAGCCGGGGCACGAAGAGCGCCGACGGCGAGTGGTACTACGACTCCGAGGTCAGCGGCCGCTGGGCGGACTACGGCACGTTCGACAAGAGCAAGGCGGCCGACCGGGGCGGCTTCGGCTGCTCGGGCTCCGGCGGCGGCTGAGCGGGCCGCCCCACGATGAAGCGCCACACCATCGACCCCCGCCCCGACTGGCAGTCCACGGTGGAGGAGCAGGGGGTCATCTATCCGCTGACCCGCTACCCGGACGGCTCGCTGCGCCCCTACTGGGACGAGAGCGCCTACTACGCCTTCTCGCTGCCCGAGGTCGAGGCGCTGGAGGAGGTCGTCGAGGAGCTGCACCGGATGTCGCTGGCCGCGGCCGCCCATATCGTCGAGACCGGCAGCTTCGCCGACCTCGGCATCGACGATCCGCGGTTGGCCGGGCTGATCGCCGAGTCCTGGCACCGCCGGGCCGAACAGCCCAGCCTCTA
This sequence comes from Streptomyces sp. 11-1-2, assembly GCF_003595545.1. NCBI lineage: Bacteria > Bacillati > Actinomycetota > Actinomycetes > Kitasatosporales > Streptomycetaceae > Streptomyces > Streptomyces sp. 11-1-2. Next base: position 5,152,266 of record NZ_CP022545.1, on the reverse strand, counting down.
CGGCCGGTTCGATTTGCGCTACGACGGTGAATCGGGCCCGGCGAAGCTGCTGGAATACAACGCGGACACGCCCACCTCGCTGGTGGAGGCGGCGAGCGCCCAGTGGTTCTGGATGGAGGACCGCTTCCCGGGCGCCGACCAGTGGAACTCCCTCCATGAGCGGCTGGTCGACGCCTGGCGGAGCCAGGCCGCGCTGCTGCCGCCGGGGACGCCCCTGTACTTCGCCCATTCGGCCGGGGACGAGCTGGGCGAGGACCTGATGACGGTGGCCTACCTCCGCGAGACGGCCGACCAGGCCGGGCTGAGCACCGAGGCGATCTCCATGGAGGACATCGGCTGGGAACGGCTGTCGGGCCGCTTCGTCGACAAGCGGTTCCGCTTCATCCGGAGCTGCTTCAAGCTCTATCCCTGGGAGTGGCTGGTCACCGACCGGTTCGGCCCGCAGGTGCTGGACACCCTCGACAACGGGGGCGGCACCGGATCCACGCTGTGGATCGAACCGGCCTGGAAGATGCTGCTGTCCAACAAGGCGCTGCTGGCCGTGTTGTGGGAGCTTTTCCCGGACCACCCCAACCTGCTGCCCGCCTACCTCGACGGCCCCCGTGAACTGTCCGGCGCCAACGGCTATGTGGCCAAGCCGCTGCTCGGCCGCGAGGGCGCCGGGGTCACCGTGCACCCGCCGGGCGAGGAGCCCGTCCTCCGCGATGAGCCGTGCTGCTACCAGGAACTGGCGCCGCTGCCCGACTTCGACGGCAACCGGGTGGTACTCGGCACCTGGGTCGTCGAGGGCGAGGCGGCGGGGCTCGGCATCCGCGAGTCGGCGGGGCTGGTGACAGATGAGTACGCGCGCTTCATCCCCCATGTGATCCTCTGAACCAAACTGATTCTCCAAGCAGGACAGGGCCACCGAGCCGTACCGGGTCATTCGGCCAGCACCGCCCTGAGCTGGTCCAGCGCCCACTCCAGATCCTCCTCGCTGATCACCAGGGGCGGGGCGATGCGGATGGTGGCGCCATGGGTGTCCTTGACCAGCACTCTGCGGTCCATGAGCCGCTCGGAGATCTGCCGCCCGGTGCCCCGTGACGGATGGATGTCCACCCCTGCCCACAGCCCCCGGCCACGCACCTGCTCAACTCCCCTTCCCACGAGCAGCCCCAGCTCCCGGTGGAGCAGCTCGCCCAGCGTGGCCGAGCGCCGCTGGAACTCCCCGGTCCGCACCATGGCGATGACCTCCAGGGCGATCGCGCAGGCGAGCGGGCTGCCGCCGAAGGTGGAGCCGTGCTCCCCGGGGCGGTGCACCCCGAGCACCTCGCCGGAGGACACCACCGCCGACACCGGTACCACCCCGCCGCCCAGCGCCTTGCCCAGCACATAGACATCGGGGACCACCCCCTCGTGCTCACAGGCGAAGGTGGTGCCGGTGCGTCCGAGGCCCGACTGGATCTCATCGGCGATGAACAGCACATTCCGCTCCCGGGTCAGCTCCCGGACCCCGGCCAGATAGCCGGGCGGCGGCACCACCACTCCGGCCTCGCCCTGGATCGGCTCCAGCAGCACGGCGACCGTCTCCTCGGGCGCGGCGTCGAGCGCCGCCTCCATCGCCGCCAGATCCCCGTACGGCACGATCGAGAACCCGGGGGTGAAGGGACCGTGGTCGGCACGGGCCTCCGGATCGGTGGAGCAGCTGATGAGGGTGATCGTCCGGCCGTGGAAGTTGTCCCTGGCGGCGATGATCCTGGCCCGGCCGTCCGGTACGCCCTTGATCCGGTAGCCCCATTTACGGGCGGTCTTGATGGCCGTCTCCATCGCCTCCGCCCCCGTGTTCATGGGCAGCACCATCTCCATGCCGCACAGCTCGGCCAGCTCGGAGCAGAAGGCGCCGAAGCGGTCGTGGTGGAACGCGCGGGAGGTGAGGGTGACCCGGTCCAGCTGCGCCTTGGCGGCCTCGATCAGCCGGCGGTTGCGATGCCCGAAGTTGAGCGCCGAGTATCCGGCGAGCAGATCGAGATACCGGCGGCCCTCGACATCGGTCATCCAGGCGCCTTCGGCGGACGCGACGACGACCGGCAGCGGATGGTAGTTGTGCGCGCCATGGGCCTCGGCGGCGGCGATGGCCCGCTCCGCGGAGCCTCCCGATCCCATCTTGTCCTCCTTGTCTCACTAGCTAGAGTGGGGGTGCGCACCGTGACTGGCGAGCCGAGCGTGGAACCGACCACGAGGAAGCGATGCGCGGCCTTAGCGCCACGAGGTGCCGCCCGCCTGGGCACCCCGGGACACGACCGGACCGTCACCGATCGCCCCGGAGGACTCGATGAGCCTGCCCCTTTCCCATCCCGCCCTGTCGGCCGCCGACCCTGAACTCGCCTCCCTCGTCGGCTCCGAGGAGCTGCTGCAGTCCGAAACCCTGCGCCTGATTCCGAGCGAGAACTATGTCTCCGCCGCCGTCCTGGAAGCCTCCGGGACGGTGCTGCAGAACAAGTACAGCGAGGGCTACGCCGGCCGCCGCTACTACGAGGGCCAGCAGATCATCGACCAGGTGGAGACCCTGGCGATCAACCGGGCCAAGGCCGTCTTCGGCACCGAGCACGCCAATGTGCAGCCCTACTCCGGCTCGCCCGCCAACCTCGCGGTCTATCTGGCCTTCGCCCAGCCCGGTGACACCGTGATGGGCATGTCACTGCCCATGGGCGGTCATCTCACCCACGGCTGGGGCGTCTCCGCCACCGGCACCTGGTTCCGCGGCGTCCGGTACGGGGTGCGCCAGGACACCGGCGCGATCGACTTCGACCAGGTGCGCGAGCTGGCCCTCGAGGAGCGGCCCAAGCTGATCTTCTGCGGTGGCACGGCGGTGCCCCGCACGATCGACTTCGCCGCCTTCGCGGAGATCGCCCGCGAGGTGGACGCGGTGCTCGTCGCCGATATCGCGCATATCGCCGGTCTGATCGCGGGCGGCGCCCACCCCTCGCCCGTTCCGTATGCCGATGTCATCTCCACCACCACTCATAAGACGCTCCGGGGTCCGCGCGGCGCGATGCTGATGGCGCGCGGGACCCATGCCAAGGCCATCGACAAGGCCGTTTTCCCCGGGCTGCAGGGCGGTCCGCACAACCAGACCACCGCCGCCATCGCGGTGGCCCTGCACGAGGCCGCCCAGCCCGCCTTCCGTGACTACGCCCATGCCGTGGTCGCCAACGCCAAGGCGCTCGCCGAGGAGCTGCTCGCCCGCGGCTTCGATCTGGTCTCCGGTGGCACCGACAACCATCTGATCCTGATGGACCTGACGCCCAAGGAGGTGCCGGGCAAGGTCGCGGCCAAGGCCCTGGACCAGGCCGGGATCGTGGTGAACTACAACACCGTCCCCTACGACCCGCGCAAGCCCTTCGACCCCTCCGGCATCCGGATCGGCACCCCCTCCCTCACCTCGCGCGGTCTGTCCACCGAGCACATGCCCGCCGTGGCCGACTGGATCGACCGCGGGGTGACCGCCGCGAAGAGCGGTGACCAGGGCGGCCTCATCAAGATCAGGGCCGAGGTGTCCGAGCTGATGGCGGGCTACCCGGCTCCCGGTCTGCCGACCGGCTGACGCCGCCCGCGGGCCCCTGCCCGGCCTCCAGGCCGGGCAGGGGCCGCCACCACTGCTCCTCCCGGATCCGGTCGTCGGCCACCGGCACCGGCAGGCCCACGATCCGGGCGAGCACCCGCTCGACCAGCGTCTCCCCGCCCTCCGGCGGCGCGCCGCCCTCCAAGGACTTGGCTCCCTCCAAGGACTTGGCTCCCTCCGGGGGCACGCCTGCCTCCGGGGGCACGCCGCCCGCCCGGGACACGCCGTGCCGCGACGGTCCGCCGGACGGCGGTATCTCCAACGCCCGCCCGAGCGCCCGCAGCTCTCCGGGCAGCCCTTCCTCGGCCATCTCCTTCGCCTCCCCACTCGGTCCCATCGGCCGTCCGTTGAGTTTCCTCGGCCGTCCACTGCCTCACATCGGCCGTCCAGCGCGTCCCATTGGCCATCCACCGCGTCTCATCGGCGGTCTCCGACGGCCCCAGCAGCCGCTCCAGCCGTCTCAGGGCGCGGCTCAGCCGTGATTTCACCGTGCCGCGCGGCCAGCCCAGCGCCTCCGCGGTCTCCCCCTCGTCCAGATCCAGCAGATAGCGGTAGATCACCACCCGCCGCTGCGGCTCGCTCAGCTCCTCCAGCGCGGCCAGCAGCCGCTCCCGCCGCTCGCCCGCCAGTGCCACGGCCGCCGGATCGGCGGACTCCGGTATCACCGGCTCGGCCCCGGCCAGCAGCGCTCCCTCCCGGTCCGCCGCCGTCCGCCTCCGGCGCGCCGAACGCACCGCGTTACTCGTCTCATGGGCGACGATCCGCAGCAGCCAGGGCCGGAACGCCGCCTCGCTCTCGAACCGCCCCAGCGCGAGATACGCCTTCACAAAGGCGTCCTGCACCACATCCTCGGCATCCGCGCCCGCCCCGAGCAGCCGGGCGGTGCGGTGCGCGATCGGCGCATGGGCCCGCACCAGCTCGGCATATGCCTCGGTGTCGCCGGCCAGCACCCGCGCGATGATCTGTGCTTCACGAGTCCTCACACCTTTCATACACCGGCGGACGGAGTCTGGTTCCACACCTGAGAGAATGGGTGCCATGGTCCTCGATCGTCCCCGTGCGCTCTCCGGTATCCAGCCCACCGCAGGTTCCTTCCACCTCGGCAACTACCTCGGTGCGATCCGGCAGTACGTCGCGCTGCAGGAGACCCACGACGCGTTCTACACCGTGGTCGACCTGCACGCGATCACCGTGCCGCAGGATCCGGCGGAGCTGCGCGCCAACAGCCGGCTCGCCGCCGCCCAGCTGCTCGCCTCCGGCCTGGACCCGGACCGCTGCACGCTCTTCATCCAGAGCCATGTGCCCGAGCACGCCCAGCTCGGGTGGGTGATGAACTGTCTCACCGGCTTCGGCGAGGCGTCCCGGATGACGCAGTTCAAGGACAAGTCGGCCAGGCACGGCGCCGACCGGGCCACCGTCGGCCTCTTCACCTATCCGATCCTGCAGGTCGCGGACATCCTGCTCTACCAGGCCAACCACGTGCCGGTCGGCGAGGACCAGCGCCAGCACATCGAGCTCACCCGGGATCTGGCCGACCGCTTCAACGGCCGCTTCGGCGAGACCTTCACCGTCCCCGAGGCGTACATCGTCAAGGAGACGGGGAAGATCTACGACCTCCAGGACCCGACGATCAAGATGAGCAAGTCGGCGTCCACGCCGAAGGGGATCGTCAGCCTCCTCGATGAGCCCAAGGTCTCGGCGAAGAAGATCAAGAGCGCGGTGACCGACCTCGAGACGGAGATCCGCTACGACGAGGAGAAGAAGCCGGGCGTCAGCAATCTGCTGACCATCTACTCCACCCTGACCGGCACCGCCATCCCGGAGTTGGAGAGCCGTTACGAGGGCAAGGGCTACGGCGCGCTCAAGACCGAGCTCTCCGAGGTGCTGGTCGAGTGGGTCACGCCGTTCCGCGAGCGGACCCAGGAATACCTCGCCGACCCCGCGACGTTGGACGGAATCCTGGCCAAGGGAGCCGAGAAGGCCCGAGCCGTCGCCGCCGAGACGCTGGCCGCCGCCTACGACAAGGTGGGCTTCCTGCCCCCCGCGCGCTGAGCGGCGCGTCGAGCGTCGTTCGCACCACCCGGTGAGCACGGCGCGCCCCGCGCACGTATGGGATACGGACCCGCGCGGACAGCGGAACGCACCGGTCCGGCCCCCTGACCAGGGGGCCTGTGGATGGGTGTGTGGAAGAACCGAGGAATCTAGCCGCGAAGGCGGCGCAGCCGCCACACTGACACGGGTGCAGCGGCCACAACTCAGCAGCCCGGGAGGGCCAGGAGGGAGAACGCAGTGGGGACCGTAACGCTCGGCGTTTCGATCGCGGTCCCGGAGCCGTACGGCAGCTTCCTCCAGGAGCGGCGCGCGGGCTTCGGGGACCCGGCCGCCCATGGCATCCCCACTCACGTCACCCTCTTGCCACCGACCGAGGTCGACGCCTCGGCACTGCCCGCCGTGGAGGACCATCTGGCGCGGGTCGCGGCCGAGGGGCGGCCGTTCCCGATGCGGCTGGAGGGCACCGGCACCTTCCGGCCGCTCTCGCCGGTCGTCTTCGTCAGGATCGTCGAGGGCGCGGAGGAGTGCGCGGTGCTGCAGGAGCGGATCCGGGTGGAGTCCGGGCCGTGCGCGCGGGAGCTGCAGTTCCCGTACCACCCGCATGTCACGATCGCCCACGGCATCGACGAGGGGGCGATGGACCGGGCGTTCGTCGAGCTCAAGGAGTACGAGGCCGCCTGGACGATCACCGGCTTCGCGCTGTACGAGCAGGGGGCGGACGGGGTCTGGCGGCTGGACCGCGAATATCCCTTCGGGGCGGATGAACAGCCGGGCGGTGGCTCGCCCGTGGTGCCCCGTCAGGCCGGTCTCTCGCGTCCGGCGGCGCCCCGCTAGGCGCGCCGCTGGGGTTCCGGTGGCGTTGGTCATCTGCGGGTCCGTCGTGGCTGGTCGCGCAGTTCCCCGCGCCCCTACCGGGGCCCGCTCAGGCGGGAGACGGACCGGGGCAGCAGGCGGCGTGCCGCCATCGTCAGCCGCAGCGCGCCCGGTGCCCAGATGATCGCGGCGCGCCGCCGCAGCCCCTCCTCGATGGCCTCGGCGACCGCCTGGGGCGTGGTGGCCAGCGGCGCGGGCCGCAGCCCGGCCGTGAGCTTCGTACGGACGAAGCCGGGGCGGACGACCATCACATGGACGCCCGTGCCGCGCAGCGCCTCGCCCAGCCCCTGCGCGAACGCGTCGAGACCGGCCTTGGCGGAGGCGTGGATGAAGTCGGTGCGGCGGACCCGTCCGGCGGCGGCCGAGGAGAGCACCACCAGCGAGCCGTGGCCCTGGCGGCGCATGGCGTTGGCGCAGATCAGGGCCGCGGAGACGGCGCCGGTGTAGTTGGTCTGGGCGACGCGGACCGCCGCCGGGTGATCGGTCTCGTCCCGCGCCTGGACGCCCAGGATGCCGAAGGCCAGCAGCACCAGATCGATGTCGCCCTCGGCGAAGACCTTGCCCAGGGTCACCTCGTGGGCCTCGGGCGCGAGCGCGTCGAAGGGCACCGTAAGGGTCTCGGCACCGAGGTCCCGCAGCTGCCGGGCGGCCGACTCCAGGGCGGGAGAGGGGCGGCCGGCCAGCCAGACCGTACGGGCGCGACGGCTGATCAGGCGGCGGACGGTCGCCAGGGCGATCTCGGACGTGCCGCCCAGGACGAGCACCGACTGCGGGGAACCGACTACGTCCTTCATGGGGTGAACGTATCCCCCGATGCGGGGCATATGGAGTGATTGTGTGCCCGTACTCACGGCCTCACCGAAAAGAGTGATGAGCGGAGCGGCTGTCCGGGGAACCCGGATATCCGTATCGCGCACCGGCGCGCCGAGGAGTGACTCCGCGCAGAAGGGTACTTGCTGATCATGGAATCGTTGACCCGGCTGCCCGTCGTCGGCCCCGCGATGGCCTGGCTGATGCGCACCCACGCCTGGCGTACCTACGAACGGCTGGACCGCGTCCACTGGACCCGGCTCGCCGCCGCGATCACGTTCACCAGCTTCATCGCCTTCTTCCCGCTCATCGCCGTCGGGGCGGCGATCGGCGCGGCGACGCTCAGCCAAGCGCAGATGGCCCAGTTGCAGAAGAAGATCGCCCAGCAGATCCCGGGTATCTCCGGCCAGCTCGACCTGGGCGCACTCGTCCAGAACGCCGCCACGATCGGAGTCGTCGCCGGCGCCCTGCTGCTGTTCACCGGCATCAGCTGGGTGGGCTCGCTGCGCGAGTGCCTGCGCGCGGTATGGGAGCTGGAGGAGGACCTCGGCAACCCGCTGGTGCGCAAGGTCAAGGACGCCTTCGTGCTGATCGGGCTGGGCGGTGTGGCGCTCGTGTCGTTCGCCGTGTCCGCCCTGGCCGCCACCGCCGTGGGCCGGATCGTCCGGCTCATCGGCATCCCCGAGAACGGGATCGGCGGCTGGCTGCTGCGGATCGCCGCGTTCGCCATCGCCGTCTGCGCCGACCTCGTGCTGCTGAGCTACGTCCTGACCTGGCTCCCCGGCGTGCAGCCGCCCCGCCGTACGGTCGTGGTCGCCGCGCTCATCGGCGCGATCGGCCTCGAACTGCTCAAGGTGCTGCTCAGCAGCTATCTGAAGGACGTGGCGGCCAAGAGCATGTACGGGGCCTTCGGGGTGCCCATCGCCCTGCTGCTGTGGATGAACTTCACCGCGAAACTCACGCTGTACTGCGCCGCCTGGACCGCCACCCCGCCCGCCGCCCAGGCCGAGCGCGAGGCCGAATGGGCGGCGGAGGCGGACAGGGCCCAGCTGTCCGACGCGGACAAAGCCGAGCCGTCCGGGCCGGACCAGGCCGAGCCGTTCGAGCCGGGCCGGACCCAGCCGTCCGAGCCGGAGGTCGAAAAGCCACGCGCCCGCAGGCCCGAAGGCCCGCAGGCGGCGGCGTGACGGCGACCGTAAGAGGGCCGGCTCGGCCGTAAGGGCTCGCTCAGTCGCGCGAGCGGCGCCGCACCAGCTCCGGCAGCGGCCAACGGCGGTGCACCCCGAAGGCCACCGCGCCCAGCAGCGCCAGTGAGCCGCCCGCGATGCCCACCGCGGTCCATGCCCCGCCGGAGCCCCCGTTGTCCGTGGAGACGGACGCCTGGGCGTGCTTGTGGCCGTCCTCGCCGCCGGCCGAGGGGTGGTTCGCGCCCGCCGCACCGGGGCGGACGAGGGTGCCGACCGGGTGCACCGAGCCCGCCGCCTTGAAGCCCCAGTCGAAGAGCCTCGCGGTCTCCTTGTAGACCTCGTTCGCCTCCTTCTCCTGCGGATTCATGACGGTGACCAGCAGCACCCGGCTTCCGCGCTGGGCGACCCCGGTGAAGGTGGCGCCCGCGTTCGTGGTGTTGCCGTTCTTGACCCCGGCGATGCCCTTGTAGGGCTCGACGCCGAAGCCGGTCAACAGCCGGTTGGTGTTCTGGATGCCGAAGCTGGAGCGCTTCTTCTTGCCCTTTTCGAACGTGCCGGGGAACTGCGCGGTCGCCGTCGAGCAGTACTCCCGGAAGTCCGCCTTCTGCAGCCCCGAACGGGCGAAGAGGGTCAGGTCGTACGCGCTGCTGACCTGGCCCTTCTCGTCGTAGCCGTCGGGTGTGACCACATGGGTGTCCCTGGCGTTCAGATGCTTCGCGTGTGCCTGCATGTCGCTTACGGTCGCCGGGACACCGCCGTTCATGGCCGACAGCACATGCACCGCGTCGTTGCCCGAGCGCAGGAAGACGCCGAGCCACAGGTCGTGGACCGAGTAGGTGTAGTTCTCCTTGACGCCGACCAGGCTGCTGCCTTCACCCATCCCCTCCAGGTCGGACAGCTGCACCTTGTGGGTCTTCGTCTTCGGCATCTTCGGCAGCAGCGTGTCCGCGAACAGCATCTTCAAGGTGGACGCGGGCGGGAGCTGCCAGTGGGCGTTGTGCGAGGCGAGCACATCACCGGACTCGGCGTCGGCCACCAGCCAGGACTTTCCGCTGAGCTCCTTGGGCAGCGCGGGCGCGCCCGCCTTGGGGTCCACCTGGGTGCCGGGGCGGCCGAGCCGCTTCCCGCCCACCGTGGACATACGGGCGGGCGGCTTGACCGCCTCGGTGGAGCCGCCCGGCTGATCGGCGGCGTGCGCCGGGGCGGCGGCGAGCGGCCCGCACAGCAGGAGGGCGGCGGCGGTGGCGGCCAGCGGCACGGCGGCGCGGCGGGCGGGGGTACGGCGACTGCTCGTGCGGGTGCTCTTGCCGGTGCTCTTACGGGTGCGGTCTCGGACGTGAGTGCTGGTGAAGGAAGGTGTGGGCACGGAGGTGAACGTACCTGGCGTCGCTGAGGAGAGCGACAGCGGCGCCGACGTATTGACGGCAGACCCCCGCGTGGAGGTATCCGGGGCCGTGCCCATACTGGATCCCATGAAGCTCAGCCGCCCCGTGTCCTGGTTCCTGCTCGCCTTCGGGGTCTGGAGCTGGGTCATCTGGTTCACCTTTGTCAAAAACTTGTGGAAGGACGCCAGCGGACTCGCCTTCGACGACTCCGGCGACCCCACCACGTACTTTTGGGTGCATCTGCTGCTCGCGATCACCTCGTTTCTCTTGGGGACGGCGATCGGGGTGATCGGGTTGCGTGGGGTGCGCGCTCTGCGTCGAAACGACGCCTCCGAGTAGCCGTTCCGGGCAGCCGTCGGGTAGTCGCTAGGGGAGGGGACCGGGGATGGTCGTGCTCTACGTCCTGATCGCGCTGGCCGTCATGGGTCTGCTGACCGGCGTCCACTGGTATGTGTGGCGGCGGCTGGTCGGCGACACGACGGCGCGCGGGGGGTGGGTGCGCCGTACGGGCACGACGGCGGCCTTCGTGCTGCCACTGATGAGCGTCGGCGCGGTGATCTCGGGCCGCGCGGGCGCGCCCTTCGCGCTCCAGCGCGTCCTGGCCTGGCCGGGCTACCTCTGGCTGGCCCTGCTCCTGTACCTGACCCTCGCCCTGCTCGTGGGCGAGGCGGTACGGCCCTTGCTGCGCGCATGGCTGAGCCGTCGTGACTCCGCCAAGTCCGCTGATGTGCGGTCGACCGAGGGCCCGGCGGCGGATGCGGATGCGGCTGCCGCCGCCGGGCGGAGACCGGATGCCGGTTCGGCCGTGACCGCCGACGAGACCGGCGCCGTCGGTCCCGCCCCGGCGGCCGTCCGCACGGAGGGCCGCGAGGGCGTGGCGGCCGGGGACGGCGCGGGCGGGGACGGCCCCGTCGGCGCCGTCGCGAGCAACGGCGGCGGTGGGGCGCTGGCATCCGAGGGGGCGTCGGGCGGGGTGCCGACGGCGCTCGCCGACGACAGCGGGGCCGCCGTGACGGTGGTGCCCGACGGCGGGGCCACAGCTCTGGCAAGCGACACGGTGGCGGCCAGAGACGGCGCGGGCTGGGCTGGCAGGGCGGCCGTGGACAGCCCGGTGGCCGCCTTGGACGGCCCCACGGGTCGGGCGTCGGCAGGCGCCGCGGGCCTGGTGAAGCACGCGGTCGGGGACGGCGAGGGCGCGGCTGTGGCGAGCGGAGCGGCGGCGGCCGGAAGCGTCTCGGGCGGGGCTGCGGAGGCCGCTGCGGACGGCGCGGCGCCCGCCGCCTCCCGGCGGCTGTTTGTCGCGCGGGCCGTGGCCGTCGGTGCCACGGCCGTGGCCGCCGGAACGGTGGGCTACGGGACGAACACCGTGCTGCGCGGGCCGCGGGTCAAGAGGATCACCGTGCCGCTCGCCAAGCTGCCGCGCCAGGCGCACGGCTTCCGGATCGCCGTCGTCAGCGATATCCACCTCGGACCGATCCTGGGCCGCGCCCACACCCAGCGGGTCGTCGAGGCGGTCAACCGCACCAACCCCGACCTCATCGCCGTCGTCGGCGACCTCGTGGACGGCAGCGTCGCGGACCTTGGCCCTGCCGCCGAGCCGCTGCGCGCGCTGCGCGCCCGTCACGGCAGCTACTTCGTCACGGGCAACCACGAGTACTACTCGGGCGCCGAGGAGTGGGTGGACCATGTGCGCGGGCTGGGCCTGCGTCCCCTGGAGAACGAGCACACCGAGCTGCCCGGCTTCGATCTCGCCGGGGTGAACGACGTAGCGGGCGAGAGCGAGGGGCAGGGCCCCGACTTCGGCAAGGCGCTCGGCGACCGCGACCGCTCGCGTGCCTCCGTGCTGCTCGCCCATCAGCCCGTGGTGATCCACGACGCGGTGAAGGCGGGCGTCGATCTCCAGTTGTCCGGCCACACCCACGGCGGTCAGGTGTGGCCCGGCACCTATGTGGCCGAGCTCGCCAACCCCACCGCCGCCGGTCTCGAGCGGTACGGCGACACCCAGCTCTATGTGACCCGCGGGGCGGGCGCCTGGGGCCCGCCGGTACGGGTCGGGGCGCCACCGGACGTCACCGTCGTGGAGCTGGCCTCGACCCGTACCTGAGCGCCTGAGCGCCCGCCATCCCGGCCCCACCCCGCATCAGCGCGAGTCGGCGGCGGACCGCTGAACCTCCGCCGAGCCGGTGGCACCGGTAGGCCCGCTGGGACCGACGGGACCCGTGCTGACCAGCGGACGGTCGAGGTCCCCCGCCGGTGCGTCGTCGACGGCCCGCGCCACCGCCACCGCGACCGGCTCCGACTCGGCGGCCTGCGCGGCGGCCCGTACGCCGCCACCCTGCGCGTCGGCCCGTTTGGCGCGGCGGTGCGGCAGCGGGGCGTTGCGTATGCCCGAGATACGGTCGTGCGGGGCCAGCCGGTCCGGGTGGCGCAGCGTCTTCCGTACGCAGGTGGCGGTCAGTGCGAACCCGGCCATCACCGCCAGCAGTTGGATGGGGCTCAGCGCCGTAAGGACCGCCGCCGCGCCCTGGGCGCCCGAGTCGCGGACGGTGGCGAACAGACCGGACGGCCACGGCTCGTGCAGCAGGGTCAGCATGGCCAGGAACAGCCCCGACAGGAACGGCATCACCAGCGCCCCGAGCAGCAGCGCGCGCAGCGTCAGCCGCCAGGGCACCAGCGGGCCCCCGTCGTCCGACACCAGCTTCAGCAGCAACAGCCGCTTTCCGGGGGTCGCGCCGGTCGCCAGCGGCAGGAGGATGAACCAGGCCACGAAGATTCCGACCGGTATCCATGAGGGGGCCGCGCCGCCCTGATAGGTCATCACGGCCGCGGCAAACACCGATGCGACGACATATCCGGCCACATCCACGACCAGCGCCGTAAGCCGCCGCCCGAAGGGCACCGGACGTGCCGCCAGCGCCCGCCCGTCCAGTGCCTCCAGGGCGGGCAGCATCCGCGCGACCGGTCCGGCCAGCAGCCAACCGACCACCGCACCCGCCGTGTTGACGATCAGGTCGTCCACGTCGAAGAGCCGGTACGGGCAGTTGTACAGGCCCCACACCCCGGTCCACTGCGTCAGCTCGAAGGACATCGAGACCACGAAGCCGATCCCGGCGGTGGCGCGCAGCGAGCGCCCGAAGTGGTAGCGCAGGAAGACACCGAGCGGCAGAAGCAGCAGCAGATTGAAGACGGTCCCGGCGACGGCGGGGTTCTGGAGGACGAGCGAGTTGAGCCCGACCTTGTGGTGGGCCTCTTTCCAGATGTCGCTGAAGGTGTTCCCGGGCATCCACTGCGGATGGGCCACGGGTGCGAACCGCTCGCACATGTCGCCGGTCTGTTTCGGCAGCGGCACGATCGTCATGCAGAAGGCGGTGAGCGAGTAGTAGAGGAAGCCGTACAGCGACAGCGTCCGCCCCCGGGACATCACGCCATGACGGCGGTACAGGACGACGGCTGTCGGCAGCAGCAGTAAGAGTGCCAGCAGCGGGAAGAGCGCGGCGGCGGTCTTGATCGGCAGAAGGTAGGCGGTGGCCATGCGCAGGACTATACGCCATGCGTATACATCGTGTGTATAGCCACCCGGCGTGCGCCGATACGACAAGGGCCCCGCCCCCGGAATCCGGGAAGCGGGGCCCTCGCCCACAAGCTCGGAGCCACAAGCTCCGAGCCAAAGGCAGGCTCAGAGCCCAAAGGCTCCGTGGCTCAGAAGCGGCGCGTGATCAAAGCGCGCTTGACCTCCTGAATGGCCTTGGTGACCTCGATGCCCCGCGGGCACGCCTCGGTGCAGTTGAAGGTGGTGCGGCAGCGCCAGACGCCGTCCTTGTCGTTCAGGATCTCCAGCCGCTGCTCACCGCCCTCGTCGCGGGAGTCGAAGATGAAGCGGTGCGCGTTGACGATCGCCGCCGGGCCGAAGTACTGGCCGTCGTTCCAGAACACCGGGCACGAGGAGGTGCACGCGGCGCACAGGATGCACTTGGTGGTGTCGTCGAACCGCTCGCGGTCCTCGGCGGACTGCAGCCGCTCACGCGTCGGCTCGTTGCCCGTCGTGATCAGGAAGGGCATCACATCGCGGTACGCCTGGAAGAACGGCTCCATGTCCACGATCAGGTCCTTGAGGACCGTGAGCCCCTTGATCGGCTCGACCGTGATGGGCTTCTCCGGGTTGATGTCCTTGATCAGCGTCTTGCAGGCCAGCCGGTTGCGGCCGTTGATCCGCATCGCGTCGGATCCGCAGATGCCGTGGGCGCAGGAGCGGCGGAAGGTCAGGGTGCCGTCCAGCTCCCACTTCACCTTGTGGAGACCGTCGAGGACGCGCTCCTTCGGGTCCATGTCGATCTGGAAGTCCTCCCAGACCGCCTGGTCCGAGACCTCCGGGTTGAAGCGCCGGATCCGGAAGGTGACGGTGATCAGGTGCGAGGCGGTGGCGTCGGCCGCCTCGGGGGCCTGGTCGGACTTCTCAAGGGTGGGGGTGCTCATCAGTACTTACGCTCCATCGGCTGGTAGCGGGTCTGCACGACCGGCTTGTAGTCGAGGCGGATGGACTCGGAGCCGTCCGCGCCCACCTCTCGGTACGCCATGGTGTGCCGCATGAAGTTGACGTCGTCGCGGTTCGGGTAGTCCTCGCGGTAGTGGCCGCCGCGCGACTCCTTGCGGGCCAGCGCCGAGATCGCCATGACCTCGGCCAGGTCGAGCAGGTTGCCCAGCTCGATGGCCTCCAGCAGATCGGTGTTGAACCGCTTGCCCTTGTCCTGGACGCTGACGTTCTTGAAGCGCGCCCGCAGGTGGCCGATCTCCTCGACGGCCTCCTTGAGCGTCTGCTCGGTGCGGAAGACCATGACGTTCTTGTCCATGGTCTCCTGCAGCGCCTTGCGGACCTCGGTGACCCGCTCGGTGCCGGTCGCGTCCCGCAGGTTCTCCACCTGGCTCTGGACGAACGCGGCCGGGTCCTCCGGAAGCTCGACGAAGTCGGCCCTGGCGGAGTACTCCGCGGCGGCGATGCCCGCCCGGCGGCCGAAGACGTTGATGTCGAGCAGCGAGTTGGTGCCCAGCCGGTTGGCGCCGTGCACCGAGACGCAGGCGACCTCGCCGGCCGCGTACAGGCCCGGGACGACGGTGTCGTTGTCCGCCAGCACCTCGCCCTGGACGTTGGTCGGGATGCCGCCCATCGTGTAGTGCGCGGTCGGCTGGATCGGGATCGGGTCCGTGTACGGCTCGATGCCCAGGTACGTCCGCGCGAACTCGGTGATGTCCGGCAGCTTGGCGTCGAGCTGCTCCGGCGGCAGGTGGGTCAGGTCCAGATAGACGTGGTCGCCCTCCGGACCGCAGCCGCGGCCCTCACGGATCTCCGTGTAGATGGACCGCGATACGACGTCTCGCGATGCCAGGTCCTTCATGACCGGCGCGTACTTCTCCATGAAGCGCTCGCCGTCCTTGTTGCGGAGGATGCCGCCCTCACCGCGGGCGCCCTCCGTCAGCAGGATGCCCATGCGCCAGATGCCGGTCGGGTGGAACTGGAAGAACTCCATGTCCTCCAGCGGCAGCCCGCGCCGGTAGGCGACCGCCTGGCCGTCACCGGTGAGGGTGTGCGCGTTGGAGGTCACCTTGAAGAACTTGCCGCAGCCGCCGGAGGCGAAGACGACGGCCTTCGCCTGGAAGACGTGCAGCTCACCGGTGGCCAGCTCGTAGGCGACCACACCGGCGGTGCGCTTGACCCCGTCGACCTCGGTCATCAGGAGGTCCAGGACGTAGAACTCGTTGAAGAACTCCACGCCCTCCTTGACGCAGTTCTGGTACAGCGTCTGGAGGATCATGTGGCCGGTGCGGTCCGAGGCGTAGCAGGACCGGCGGACCGGGGCCTCGCCGTGGTTACGGCTGTGGCCGCCGAAGCGGCGCTGGTCGATGGTGCCGTTCGGGGTGCGGTTGAACGGCAGGCCCATCTTCTCCAGGTCGAGGACGGAGTCGATGGCCTCCTTCGCCAGGATCTCGGCGGCGTCCTGGTCGACCAGGTAGTCACCGCCCTTGATCGTGTCGAAGGTGTGCCACTCCCAGTTGTCCTCCTCGACGTTGGCGAGGGCGGCGGCCATGCCGCCCTGTGCCGCGCCGGTGTGGGAGCGGGTCGGGTAGAGCTTGGTGAGCACCGCGGTGCGGCTGCGCTTGGTCGACTCGATGGCCGCGCGCATTCCGGCCCCGCCGGCGCCGACGATGACGGTGTCGTACTTATGGATCTTCATGAGTGGATACCTCAGCCCCGGGGCCTAGCGGATGTTCGGGTCGAAGGTGAAGATCACCAGAGTGCCGAGCACGATGGTGAATCCTGCCGCCGTGTAGAGCAGCGCCTTCAGCCACAGGCGGGTGGTGTCCCGCTCCGCGTAGTCGTTGATGATCGTGCGCAGGCCGTTCGCGCCGTGCAGCGTGGCGAGCCAGAGCATGATCAGATCCCATGTCTGCCAGAACGGCGAGGCCCAGCGGCCGGCCACGAAGGCGAAGCCGATCTTGGTGACACCGCCGTCCAGCACCAGCTGGATCAGCAGATGGCCCAGGACCAGGACGACCAGCAGGACGCCGGACAGGCGCATGAAGAGCCAGCCGTACATCTCGAAGTTCGTACGGGTCGCCCTGGGCGTCTTGCGGGTACGGGCCCGCGGCGGCTCGATGACCGGGGCCGGATGATCCACGTCGTACCCGGTGACCGGGTCGCTCGCGGGGGTGGTGGTCTCGGCGGACATGTGCGTCAGCTCCCGAACAGTTCGCGCAGCGTGTGCTGGAGGATCGGGTAGAAGGCGCCCGCCATCAGCACGACCCAGATACCGACGACGCCCCAGAGCATCTGGCGCTGGTACCTCGCTCCCTTGGACCAGAAGTCGACGGCGATGACGCGAAGGCCGTTGAGGGCGTGAAACAGGATGGCGGCCACGAGGCCGTACTCCATCAGGTTCACGACGGGATTCTTGTATGTGGCGACCACGTTGTCGTACGCCTCGGGCGAGACGCGGACCAGCGAGGTGTCCAGCACATGTACGAACAGGAAGAAGAAGATGAGGACGCCGGTGACTCGATGAGCCACCCAGGACCACATGCCTTCCCGGCCGCGATACAGCGTTCCAGCCGGCACGGAAAAACCCTCCGGAAGCGGATTTGGGGCCTGCCGGCTTCACGGTCGGTCGGGCCCGGCCGGGTACGGTCCACCGGCCCTGGCCATCGTACCGACGTGCTGTCGGCAGGTTCGTCCGGGGGGCTCAGGTGTGATCTATCAAGCACGAACGGGCGATCATGCGATACGGAACCCGGATACGTCCGGGGACCGGGAGGTGTTCGCGGCCAGCCGGACGAGCCTGCCGCGGGCGATGCGCCGCAGCTCCTCGGCGGTGTTGTCGCGCTCCCTCTCCCGCTCGTTGCCCAGCCGGTTCCGGATCCCGGTCAGCAGCCGGTCGAGCCGCTCCTCGGGCCGCAGACCATCCAGACAGATGACGAAAACGTGACCGAATCGACGCTCGTACGCATCGTGGGCGGCCCGGAGCGCGGTGTGGGCGGCCGGCGACCCCAGGCTCTCCGCGGGCGGCAGCTCATGGCCGACGACCGACTCGTCAGCGAGCGCCTCGTCCAGATCGGCCGGGGTGAGGTCGTAGCTGGCCTCGTCCCCGGCGGCCAGCAGCGCCTCCAGATCGGGGTACGGGCGGTGGGCCGCGATCAGCCGGGCCCAGCGGCGGCTGCCGCAACAGGCGAGCAGCGCGGCCTCGGCCGCGTCGGCGGTGGCGGCGTTGAGCCGGTCGAGGCGGGAGGCCGCGGCGCGGGACCTGGGCGTGGGCCTGGACCTGGACATGGACCTGGACAGCGTGGACTCCTCGGACACGCGGTGGACTCCTCTGGCACGCAGGGGACACGCATGGGAGCGGACGCCCAGGAGAAAGGACACCCGGGAGAAACGGACACCCGGGAGAGGCGCGGGAGACATGGCTGGGCGTATGAGCAGTACACGCTAACGATGCGGGGAGGTGGGTGTGCCGGGGGGAACGCGATATCACCCGAACGGGGACGTTTTACTGCATGCGGTGGACGGCATTCGGGGCGCAGGGTGTTTTTCGGCCCAGAATCGGCCGAATGCCCGAAGCGGGGAGGGCCTAAGGAGGTACACCGCCATGGGATTGCCGCTCAGAGCCACCAAGGCGTCCTGCGTCCGCGGTCTCATCGCGGGTGCCGTCGCCACCCTCGTCCTGGCGGCCCTCGGCTGTCAGCAGACGGGCGGTGGCCAGGGCCAGGCCGGCACCCGGTCCTCGCCGGCCCACTCCGCGCACGCCATGACCGCCACCTCGGCGCGGTCCCCCTCCGCCTCGCCCCACGGAACGGCGGCCTCCGCGCCGCCCCGCACCATCCCCTCCGTCCGCGACTTCACCCCGGCCACGGGCCCGGGCTGGCGGCCCGGCAGCGGCAGCCGGGTGGTGGCCGACCTCAATGGCCCGCTCGCCGACGAGGCCCGCACGATCGCCGCGGAACTGGGGCTGCGCACCGCCTCCGGCACCGCTCGCCGCGGTGATCTCTCCCTCGCCCTCGACCCGGGGCAGAGCGGTGGCGGCGAGGCGTACACGCTGACGGTCGGCGGTGGCCGCGCCCGGATCACCGGCCCGGCCGACGCGGGCGTCTTCTACGGCACCCGCACCGTGAAACAGGCCCTGCGCTCCGGCGGACGCCTCCCCGAAGGCGTGATCCACGACCGGCCCGGGCGCCCCCAGCGCGGCCTCAACCTGGACATCGCGCGCAAGTTCTTCACGGCCGGGTGGATCGAGGCCCGGATGCGCGAGATGGCCGACCTCAAGCTCAACCAGCTGGCCCTGCACTTCTCGGACGACCAGGGCTTCCGCATCCAGAGCACCAGCCACCCCGAGATCGTCTCGGCCCAGCACCTCACCAAGGCCCAGGTCCGGCAGATCGTCGCGCTCGGACAGCGGCTGCACATCACCGTCATCCCCGAGATCGACTCGCCGGGCCACCTCGGCGCCGTCATCAGGGCTCATCCGCAGCTCCAGCTGCGCAACGCGGGCGGCACCACGTTCCAGGGGTCGGTGGACATCTCCAATCCGGCCGCGGCCCGCATCGTCGATCAGCTCATGCGCGAGTACGCCCCGCTCTTCCCCGGCCGCTGGTGGCATCTGGGTGCCGATGAGTACCTCGCGCTGACTGTCAAGGACCCCCAGGCGTCGTTCCCGAAGCTGGTGGCCGCCGCGAAGGCGAAGTACGGCCCCAACGCCCGGGTGCAGGACCTGGTCACCGGCTGGCTGAACGACCGGGCCCGGCTCGCGCGGCAGCTCGGCAAGCAGCCCAAGGCGTGGAACGACGGCTTCTTCGCCGGCGGCGTCGTCAAGCCCGACAAGAACATCGAGGTCGAGTACTGGACGGGACGGCTGAAGGAGACGGCACGGCCGCCGCTGGAGTACCTGAAGGAGGGCCGCAAGGTGGTCAACCTCAACGACTCGTACCTCTACTACGTCCTCGGCGAGCCCGGCGGCTTCACCTACCCGACCGGCGAACGCATTTACGAGAGTTGGTCCCCCGCGGTACTGCGCAGTTCCACGCCCGTCGCCGACAAGTCCCTGACCGGACCGAACCGGATCCTCGGTGCCCGTTTCGCCATCTGGGGTGACCGGCCCGAGGCCCAGACGCCCGCACAGGTGGCCCAGGGCATCCGGCTGCCGCTCGCGGCGCTGGCCCAGCGGGTGTGGGACCCCGGGAAGCCGCCGCTGAGCTGGTCCGACTTCACCCGGCTCGCCGAGCGGCTCGGGGTCTGAGCGCGGGCCCGAGCGGGAGAGCAGCGGGAGAGCAGCGGGAGAAAAGAAGGACGGTCGGGGCCGCCACCCCCCACAGGAGAGGCCCCGACCGTCGATCAGGGAGAGCCCGCATGAGGCTCGCACCCCTTACAGCGTCGCACGCCTCGATTGCGTCACACCTCCCCTTGCGCGAAACCGGGGACTTCGCCCCGTGTCCAGGGTCCGTTCCGCTCTGGACTTGACCGGTCGGATGCCCGTAACGTGCAGGTCCGCGCTCTGGGCGCGGTCAGAGGCTTTATTTTCTCGCGTGGCCCGCAGCGGGTCACGTTCCCAGGGGGACTCAAAAGACCATGTATCCGTGTGGGAACTGCCGCGCTGTCGCCGTCGGCCCCGACGGGCGCTGTGCCGCATGCGGGACGTACCAGCAGCAGCTGCAGCCCTCCGCGCCGCAGCAGCCGTCCGTCCCGCCGCAGATGGCGCAGATGCCGCCGATGCCCGGCGGCTACCCGGCGGCCCCGCCCATGGGCCTGCCGACCGGCGGGGTCGATCTGCGGCGCGGGCTTTCCACCACGCTCGTCGCGCTGTTCGGCGTGGCGCTGCCGGCGCTCGTCTTCCTCTTCGTGGGGCGCTCCGGCCAGTACAGCGTGATCGGGGACATGCTGGACGCGGTCGAGGGCAAGTCCGTCTCGATCACCGAGGACGACCTCAACGACGCCGACGACCTCTTCACCACCGCGCAGGTCATCTACTCGCTGCTCACCGTCGCGATCGCCGTGGTCTGGGCGATCTGGTTCCGGCGGCTGCGGCTGAACGCCGAGGTCTTCGCGCCCGGCCAGCACCGCTTCAGCAGCGGCTGGGCGGCCGGTTCATGGTTCACCCCCGTCGTCAACTTCTGGTTCCCCAAGCAGATCGCCAACGACATCTGGCGCGCCAGTTCCCCGCAGGGGCCGCACGCCGTCAGCCGCGGTCTGCTCAACGGCTGGTGGGTCACCTGGATCGTCGCGCTGGTCACCAACGCCATCGGCGGCATCCGCTACAACCTGCTGCGGGGCAAGGTGGAGGCCGACGACTACGCCCCCTCTCGCTCCGAGGCGAAGAGCGACATCGAGAGCCTGCACTCCATCCTGGCCTTCGACATGTTCGCGATCGTGATCTTCATGGCCGCGGCGGTCCTCGCGCTGCTGCTGGTCCGGCAGATCACCGCGATGCAGGAGCAGCGCGCCTCGCTGTCCCCGCAGCTGGGCGGCCCGGCTCCGTACGGCATGCCGGCGCCGAACCCGTACGGCGCCCCGGGCCCCGGACCGGCCCCGTACGGCGCCCCGGCCCCCGGGCCCGGCCCGTACGGTGCCCCCCCGATGCCGCCGACCCCGCCACCCGGCCAGCCCGGTCAGCAGTACCCGCCCTACGGGCAGGGCTAGCCCGCGGCTACGCCGGAATCGACTGGACCACGGATTCTCCGAGTGGGGCAGGAAGAGAGCGTGCAGGCGGACGACGCGGAACTGACGGCCGCGGTACTCGCGGCGCAGGAAGGGGACGAGACCGCCTTCCGGACCGTCTACCGGTCCGTGCACCCTCGCCTCCTCGGTTATGTGCGCACGCTGGTCGGTGACGGAGACGCGGAGGACATCACCTCAGAAGCATGGCTGCAGATCGCCCGTGACCTGCAGCGCTTCAGCGGAGACGCCGACCGCTTCCGGGGCTGGGCGGCCCGGATAGCCCGCAATCGCGCACTGGACCACATACGGATGCGCGGCCGCCGCCCGGCCATCGGCGGCGACGAGTCGGAGCTGGAGTTCCGCGCGTCCGACGCGGACACGGCCGGTGAGGCGATGGAGGCCCTCGGCACCGGCCGGGCGCTCGGGCTGATCGCCCAGCTACCGCAGGACCAGGCCGAGGCGGTGGTGCTCCGGGTGGTCCTCGGCCTCGACGCCAAGAGCGCGGCCGCGGTGCTGGGCAAGCGGCCGGGGGCGGTGCGCACGGCCGCCCACCGGGGTTTGCGGCGGCTCGCCGACTTGATCGGCCCGGCGGCGGGGGGCGATCCGGCGGTGCTCGAGGGGATCCCGGGGCAACGCGAGTCACACGGCGGCGGCGCAACCAAGCCGGGTGCGGCGAAGTCTGCTGGTGTGACGGATTCATGCGCGCCAACGCAGAAGGACATGTGATGGCCGAAGACCACCGCTACAGCTGGCTGGATGACAGTGCCGCGGAGCGGTTGCTTCGCGGCGAACCGGTCGAGGGGCAGCCCGGGGCTCCCGACGGCCGGGGCGACGAGTCATATGCCGAAGCGGAGCGGTTGGCGGCCGTGCTCAGCGCCGTCGCCGGAGCGGGCCGCCCGGCGCCCCCCTCCGCCGGCGCGTCCGCGCTTCCGGGCGAGGAAGCGGCCATGGCCGCCTTCCGGGCCGCCCGTGTCGAGGTCGAGGCCGCAGCGGAAGCCGTCGCCGAGCCGGGTGTGGCCCGGCGGGCACAGCGGATCCGGCAGTTCAGAAAGAGACAGCCGCGACTGCGCCGCCCGCTGCGGGCGGGCATGATCGCGATGGTGGCCGGCTGTGCGCTGAGCGGTTTCGCGGTCGCGGCCGCGGCGGGTGTGCTGCCCACCCCGTTCGGGCCGAGTCACCACACTCCGGGCCCCTCGGTGAGCATGTCGGACGCCGGACCCGGCGGGGAATCCGCCCACCCGGAGATCTCCGAGGACGGCGGTACGACGGCGCCCGGTCCCAGTGGTTCAAGCGACAACGATGCCAGCGACGTGGGTTCGAACGGCGCCCAGGGCGGAACCGCCCCCTCCGATCCGGAGGACGGCGACAAGGGCAAGGACGGGAAGGCGAAGGACCCCTCGTCGAAGGGGAAGCACGGCACCCCGGGATGGGCCCTCCGCGTCTGCCCCCGTTACCTGGCCGCGGAGTTGGGGGGCGCGGACCTCGACGAGACGTCGCTGAAGAAGCTGACGAAGGCGGCCGGCAGCGCGTCCGCCATCCACGGCTACTGCACCCAGATCCTCGCCGACGACAGCACGGACACCCCGCGCAGCGACGACAGCACGGACAACAGCGGCACGGACAGCGGTTCGGACAATGGCGGCGGCATCGGGGACTCCGACGGGTCCGGCTCCGGTGACAGCGGCGGTTCGGGCGGCGGCGATTCCGGTGGCGATTCGGGAAAAGATGGCGGGGACGACACCACGGTCCCCCAGCCCCCGCCTCCGCCGAGCGACACCACCGGCACCACCGGCACGCCGACCGTCACCGCGACACCGGCGCCCGCAGATGACTCAACGGCGTCAACGGACCCCGTGACGCCCACGGAAACGGGTGCCGACTGAGACTCCGGCACCCAGGTGTGACGTTTTTTTCAGCGGTGACGCTGAAAGAAACGGGCCGACTGGTCATCGGCCGCGCGGGAGCCGAGGTTCCCCCCGTACCGACGGCTCCGCGCATTCGGCGCGGGCAGAGCACGTTCCCCCGGCTCTGCCCGCGCCGCCCCCTCTTTGCGCCTGAACCGGCGCCGCTCTCGCGGACCGGGTCCTCGCCGTCGGGGTTGCTCAATTGATGGTCGCGGCCTTACTTGTAAACCACGACCTTGTCGCCCGCCTTGACCTTCCCGAAGAGCGCAGCGATCTTCTTCTTGTCGCGGACGTTCACGCAGCCGTGCGAGGCGCCGCTGTAGCCGCGGGCGGCGAAGTCCGACGAGTAGTGCACCGCCTGGCCGCCGCTGAAGAACATCGCGTACGGCATCGGGGTGTGATAGATCGTCGACACATGGTCCCGGCTCTTGAAGTTGACCTGGAACAGCCCCTCCCGGGTCGGGGTGTACTCCGAGCCGAAGCGCACATCCATCGCCGACACCACCCGCCCGTTGACCATCCAGGCCAGGGTGCGGCTGGTCTTGCTGATGCACAGCACCCGGCCGGTCAGGCACCGCGGATCCGGCTTGGCCAGCGGAAGAGTGGTCGGCGGATAGAGCTGGTCGCGCGTGGGGGTCTTGGTCGCCGAGCGCAGTGAGGTCCAGGTGCGCCGGCTCACCGAGCCGGTGACCGAGAGGCCGTGGCCCCGCTGGTACGCGCTGACGGACGCCTGCGTGATCGTGCCGTAGTAGCCCGTCGGGTTCCGGTTGAAGAGGCCGAGCGCGCGCAGCCGCGCCTGGAGCTCGCGCACCCGGTCCCCGCTGGTGCCGACGGCGATCACGGGCGGGGCCACCCTCGGCGCGGTGCGCCGCGGTGTGACGGGCGTCGTGGTGCGCGGCGGCACCACGACCCGCTTGGGCTTGGGCTTGGCCTTGTGCGTGAACGTGCGGTGCGGCCGGGGGGTCTCCCGCGCGGGTGTGCTCGTACTGGCCCGGGCCTGCGGTCTCTCCTGCCCCCGGCCGTCCACGGTCGCTTCCCCCGCCCGGCACCCCGCGACCAGTGCCGCCGCCGTGGCCGTGGCCAGCGCTGTGCCGACCACCGCTGTCCGGTGCATCTGAACCCCCCACTCCCTGATCTTTTTGCTCTGAATGCTTCCCGAAGCTGCCAGGAGGCGAACATCGACGCATGCTGTGAGCAAGGCCCCGTACCGGGAGAACGCCCGGTATCAGCCACCAGGAGGCGTGGACCCATGGCGCGCGAGTCGGAGTCGGGATTCCCCGTCGAGCCGGTGTACGGGCCCGGCGCGCTCAGCGGCTGGGATCCGGCCGGGCGGCTGGGCGAGCCGGGGGAGTACCCCTTCACCCGCGGGGTCTATCCGACGATGTACACCGGCCGCCCCTGGACGATGCGGCAGTACGCGGGGTTCGGCACCGCCGACGAGTCCAACGCCCGCTACCGGCAGTTGATCGAGCACGGCACCACCGGACTGTCGGTGGCCTTCGACCTGCCGACCCAGATGGGCTACGACTCCGACGCCCCCCTCGCGCACGGCGAGGTCGGCAAGGTGGGCGTGGCCATCGACTCGGTCGAGGACATGCGGGTGCTGCTGGGCGCCATCCCGCTGGACCGGGTCTCGACCTCCATGACCATCAACGCGCCCGCGGCCCTGCTGCTGCTCCTCTACCAACTCGTGGCCGAGGAGCAGGGCGTGGCCGGGAGCCGGCTGACCGGCACCATCCAGAACGACATCCTCAAGGAGTACATCGCCCGCGGCACCTACATCTTTCCGCCCGGGCCCTCGCTGCGGCTGGTCGCGGACATCTTCAAGTACTGCAAGGCCGAGCTGCCGAGGTGGAACACCATCTCGATCTCCGGCTACCACATGGCGGAGGCCGGGGCCTCGCCCGCGCAGGAGATCGCCTTCACCCTGGCCGACGGCATCGAGTACGTCCGTACGGCCGTCGCGGCGGGGATGGACATCGACGACTTCGCGCCCCGGCTCTCCTTCTTCTTCGTCTCCCGCACCACACTGCTGGAGGAGGTCGCCAAGTTCCGCGCCGCGCGCCGGATCTGGGCGCGGGTGATGCGGGAGGAGTTCGGCGCCCGCGATCCGAAGTCCCAGATGCTGCGCTTCCACACTCAGACCGCGGGCGTCCAACTCACCGCCCAGCAGCCCGAGGTGAATCTCGTACGCGTCGCCGTCCAGGGCCTGGCCGCCGTGCTCGGCGGCACCCAGTCGCTGCACACCAACGCCTTCGACGAGGCCATCGCGCTCCCGACCGGCACCTCCGCCCGGCTGGCGCTGCGCACCCAGCAGGTGCTGGCGTACGAGACGGATGTGACGGCGACCGTGGACCCCTTCGCGGGCTCCTACGCCGTCGAGTCGCTGACCGACGCCGTCGAGGAGGCGGCCGTCGATCTGATGCGGCGGGTCGAGGACCTGGGCGGTGCGGTGGCCGCCATCGAGCGGAACTTCCAGAAGGAGGAGATCGAGCGCAGCGCCTACCGGATCGCCCAGGAGACGGACGCGGGCGAACGGGTGGTGGTCGGCGTCAACCGCTTCCAACTGGAGGAGGAGGCGCCGTACGAGCCGCTGCGGGTCGACCCGGAGATCGAGGCCCGGCAGCGCGACCGGCTCGCCCGGCTGCGCGCCGAACGCGACCGGTCGGCGGTGGGCGCGGCGCTGTCGTCCCTGCGGAAGGCCGCCGAGAGCGAGCCGGGCACGGCCAATGTGCTGTACCCGATGAAGGACGCGCTCGCGGCGCGGGCCACGCTTGGCGAGGTGTGCGACGCGTTGCGGGAGGTGTGGGGGACGTACAAGCCGGTGGACGCGTTCTGAGGCGGCCGGAGTCGATCCGGAGTCGATCCGGAGTCGGTCCGGGGCCGGTCCGGGCCGGGTTGTCAGGGGGGTGGGTGACACTGGAGCCATGTCGTCGTCACCCCGCCGCGCCTGCCCGGTCTGCACCCGTGAGATCGCGGTCGTCGGTGGGCGCTTCGCCCGCCATGACCCGCCGGGGCGGCGCTCCGCCCTCGAGCTGATCTCCTGCCCCGGTTCGCGGCGGATCGCGCCGCTGCTCACCACCCCGCCAAAGCTCTTCGGAGAGGACGAGCCGCCGACCCCGGGCCAGCAGTCGCTGTTCTAGCCCGCGGCGGGCCGACATGCGGCTCCGCCGCGGGCTTGGGGTGTCCGGGGCTCTGCCCCGGACACGGGGTCCAGGGGCGGAGCCCCTGGTTGCGGGAAGGGGCGGGTAGGGGAAAGACCCGCCGGGCCTACCGCTCGCGCTACGCCGCGCCCACCAGCCGGGAGGCGAGCGTCACCCCCGGGCCGGCGTCCGTCAGCGCCTCCATGAGCTGGTCACCGGCTGCCTTCAGCGCCGTGTCGTCCATCGGGCCCAGCGCGTCCAGCACGAACATCGCCCGCGTGGTCTCGTGCGTGAGCCGGGTGCGGGTGCATTGGCGCCAGTTCCAGCGGCGGCAGGTGACGCCCGCCTCGTCCCGCCACACGACCTCGCCGGGGGCCGGGTGCTCCACCACGGGCTCGCCCCCGGCCGTCGTCTCGAAGGTCTCGTCGCCCTCGGCGCGCACGAGCCGGGCCGCGCCCACGTAGTGGTCGAGGTCCTCGCCGCCCAGGGGGATCACATGCGCGACCGAGATCGCGTTGTAGATGTCGGTCAGCCGGTCCACCCGGGGCAGCCCGGCGGGCGCCCGCCGCAGCAGCGCCTCCGCGCTGGGCCGGGTGCGCTGGGGCTTCGCCCCGAAGGCGCGGAACGCCTCCCGCCAGGCGGCCAGGTGCGGATGCTCCTCCACCGGCCCGTCCCCGAACCGCTCCCGCGCCGCCAGCTCGGCGTCGGCCAGCAGCCGCTCGCTCAGCTCGTCGCTCGGCCCGGGACGCAGCCCCTCGGCGGTGATGAGCAGCGCCCGGTAATCGGGGCGCAGGGTGTGCACGGCGGGGTCGATGGCTGCTGAGTCCAGCCAGCCTGCGGCGTCGTTCGTCATGCGGTCCACTATGACATACGGCGTGGTGCACTGTGATGTACGAGCGCTGGGGTCACCCCGTGCGGGCGCTGGGGCCACCCCCACCCCGGAGACGGTGGGCGGCCTGATGGTGGCGTACGGCCGGGAGCGGCACGCTCTTCGGCATGACCACACGTACTTCCGACTCCGGCCCCCGCCGCCGGGCACTGCTCGCCGCCACCGCCCTCGCCGCCGTAGGCATGGGGATGGCGCAGCCGAAGGCGGTCGCCGCCCCGGCCGCGCGGCGGGTGCGGCTGACGCTGCCCGCGCCCACCGGGCCGTATCCCGTGGGCACCGTCTCCCACCGCCTCGTCGATCAGGACCGGCCCGATCCCTGGGTCGCCTCCCGGCCGTCGCGCGAACTGATGGTCAGCGTCCGCTATCCGGCCCGGGACGTCGAGCGGTATCCGCGCGCCACGCAACTGCTGCCGGGCGAGGCGGCCGGTTTCGACCGGCTGAACAACTTCGGGGGTGTACCGCAGGGGCGCGTCGACTGGGCGGCGACGCGCACCTGCGCGCACCAGGGGGCTCCGCCCGCGCGGGAGCGCCGGGGCGCCGCGCGCCCGGTGGTGCTCTACTCGCCCGGCGTCGGCGACCCCCGTTCGCTGGGCACCACGCTCACCGACGAGCTGGCCTCGCGCGGCTATGTCGTGATCTGTGTCGACCACACCTACGACGGGTCGGCGGTCGAGTTCCCGGATGGCCGGGTCGAGACCAGCAGGTTGCCGGAGGAGTACGTAAGGGCCAAGCAGGAGGGCACGGTCGTCGAACTGCTGCGGAAGACCTGTGCGGTGCGGGTGGCGGATCTTCGCTTCGTCCTCGACCGGCTGGAGGCGCTCGCCCCGATGCCGCTCGACCGGTCCGCCATCGGCGCGTTCGGGCAGTCGGCGGGCGGTTTCGCGGCCCTTCAGGCGATGCATGACGACCGGAGGATCGCGGCGGCCGCGAATCTGGACGGGGTGTTGGCCTATGTCGAGGAGGACCAGGACCCCGGCCCCCTCTCGACGGTCGCCGCGGACGGGGTGGACCGTCCCGTGCTGACCATGGGCAAGGACGGAAACGACCACCACACCGTGCCGTCGTGGGGTGCGCTGTGGGAGCACAGCTCCGGCTCGCGCCTCGATCTGACGCTGCTCGGTTCGGCCCATGCGACCTACACCGACGCCACGTCGATGCTGCCGCGGATCGCCGCGCGGCTCGGCCTGCCGGAGAAGGTGGTGACCGATGCGATCGGCACGGTCGCCCCGGAGCGGGCGGTGGCCGTCCAGCGCGCGTATGTCCCGGCGTTCTTCGACCGTGAGCTGCGCCACCGTGATGACGCGGGGCTGCTGGACGGGCCGTCGGCCCGCTACCCGGAGGTGCGATTCGCCGACTAGGCCCCCGGGGCCGGATCCGGGCCCCTGGTCCGGGCCCGGACCAGGCCGCGTGCCCCTAAAACAGTCCGAGCTGGGTGGTGAGCAAGGCGAGGACGACGACGAGCGACCAGCCGAGCAGCTGCTCCAACAGGTGATCCTGGTCGTCGGAGGGGCCTCCGGTGCGGGAGTGGAGGCCGGTGCGGCGCGCCGCGATGTCGGTCATGCGGGTGTCCTCTGTGCTCAGCGATGATCGTGATGAAAGTGATGAAACGGGTCATCACCGTTGCCCAGGGTGCGCGGAGCAGCCGCCAGGGGTAAAGGGGGAGTGGCCGAACTCACCCGAGGAGGACCACGGTGACCAGCGTCATTCCCAAGGGTCTGGGCGAGCAGATCCGCGCCCTGACCGGAGGCGAGGTGACCTCCCATGCGCTGGTCGAGCAGGCGCTCGAGCGCATCGCCGAGACCCAGCCCACCCTGAACGCCTTCCGTCGCATCCGCGCCGAGGCCGCCCTGCGCGAGGCCGCCGAGGCCGACCGGCGGCTGGCGGCGGGGGAGCGGCTGCCGCTCCTCGGGGTGCCGCTCGCGGTCAAGGACGATACGGATGTGGCGGGCGAGCCCACCGCGTTCGGCTGCCGCGGCGACTTCCCGGCCAAGGTCGAGGACGGCGAGGCGGTGCGACGGCTGAGGGCGGCCGGGGCCGTGATCGTCGGCAAGACCAACACCCCCGAGCTGGGCCAGTGGCCGTTCACCGAGGGCCCCGCCTTCGGCGACACCCGCAACCCCTGGAACCCGAAGTACACCCCCGGCGGCTCGTCCGGTGGCGCCGCGGCCGCCGTCGCCGCCGGTCTGGTCCCCGCCGCGCTCGGCTCCGACGGCGCGGGCTCGGTCCGTATCCCCGCCGCCTGGACGCACCTCATCGGCATCAAGCCCCAACGCGGCCGGATCTCCACCTGGCCGGACGCGGAGTCCTTCAACGGCATCACCTGCAACGGCCCGCTCGCCCGTACGGTCGCCGACACGGCGCTGCTGCTGGACGCCGTGAGCGGCAACCGCGAGGGGGATCTGCACTGCCCGGAGCCGGTGGATGTGCTGTCCGCGGTGGGCCGTGACCCGGGGCGGCTGCGGATCGCCCTCTCCTTCAAGACGGCCTTCACCGGTACGCCGAAGAAGCTGGACCCGGCCGTGCGGGCCTCGGTCGTCCGGCTCGCCGAGCGGCTGGCGGCCCTCGGCCATGAGGTCGTGGAGGCCGAGCCGCGATACGGGCTCGTGGGCTTCTCCTTTCTGCCGCGCGCCACGGCCGGGCTCTTCGAATGGTCCGGCCGCGTCCCCGATCCGCTGTTGCTCGACATCCGCACCCGCCACGCCGCCCGCAACGGCCGGCTGCTCGGCGGCGCCGCGCTGCGGTGGGCGCGGTCGTACGAGGAGCCGCTGCGGCGCCAGGTCGGGGCGATCTTCCGGCGCTTCGATGTCGTCCTCTCCCCGACGACGGCCACGCCCCCGCTGCGGATCGGCGCCATGGCCGCGCTGTCGGGGGGGCAGACCGATCGGGCCATGATCGCGGCGTGTCCGTACGCCTGGCCGTGGAACGTGCTGGGGTGGCCCGCGATGAACGTCCCCGCCGGGTTCGCCGACCCCGAGCGCACGCTGCCGCTGGGCGCCCAGTTCCTCGGCCCGGCCAACAGTGAGCCCGTGCTCATCTCGCTGGCGGCCCAGTTGGAGGCCGACCAGCGGTGGTACGAGCGCTGGCCGTCCGTCCAGCCGCCGGTGTGACGTTTTACGGCCGCCGGGCGCCGTAAGGCGTGAGCCGACTGGTCATCGTCCGTACTCGTACCGACGATGCCGGGAGGCGACATGAGCGGGGAGTTCTGGCGGACGATCCAGCTGGCCATGGAGAAGGACAACTGGACGGCCCGTCTTGTCGTAGTGAGCTGCGTGACGGCGGCGGTCGTGCTCGGCATCTGCGTGATCGGCGCTACCAGGTGATCAGGACCGGCGGCCGCGTGGCGTCGGCGTCGGGCTGGATGTCGTCGTGAGCCGTGTCTCATTTTCGCTGGTGCCCCAACTCGTCGGCCATGGGCGCCGGGGGGGGCGTCGGCCCCTGCTGCCGAGGGGTCCGCCGGGCCTCCGGCCCCGGCGGCTCTCCGGGAAGAAAATCCCAGGTCAGATGGGCATCTGCGGGGAGGGAGGGCGCGGTCGCGGTCCGTCGGCGGTGGGCGGAGCTCTGGCTAGACTTCCGCCACATGGTGACGACAGTGGCCGAAAAGAGACGGCGGCGGAGAAAGCAGACCGGGCAGATATTCGTCAACGCCTCCGGTGGGCGGCGCCAGCTTCTGGCGCTCGCGGCGCTGGCCGTCGGCTGCGCCTGCCTCGGTTATCTGCTGCTTCTCGGCACGGCCCTGTCCGGGGTGCTGTGGCAGGCCGACCAGGAGCCGCCCAGGACCGTCGAGCGGTCCACCACGGGCGGCACCACAGGCACTACGGGCCGCACCGGCACCACGGGCGGCACCATCGGCGGCGACCAGGCCGCCGGGCACTGGCCCAGCACCTACTCCTACGGCGCCGAGGTGACCGAGCCCCTTGCCGATGCCGAGCCGTCCAGGGGCGGCCCCTGGTGAGCCCCCGGCACGCACACCGCCGCGAGCCGCGTGGCCACTGGCTGTTGCTGATCATCGTCGTCTCGGCCGTCGCCGCCGCGCTGGTCTTCGAGGGCTGGACCACCCACGAGGTCGCGTCCCAGTCGATGCGCCGCCCCTGTACGAGCCCCATGCCGAGGGCCGCCGACACCGGGAAGCCGGTCGTACGCATCGGAGGCGGCGGCACGGTCGAGACGGCCGGGATGCCGGACCGCACCGTCGCCCTCACCTTCGACGGGGGCCCCGACCCCGTCTGGACCCCGCGCCTGCTGGACCTGCTGCGCAGCCACCACGCGCACGCCACCTTCTTCCTCTCCGGCGCGCAGGCGGTCCGCCACCCCGCGCTCGTCAAGCGGATCCGCGCCGAGGGGCATGAGATCGGCTCCGGCGCCTACACCGGATCCGACCTGGGCTCGGCTTCGTCCCCGCGCACCCGGCTGGAGCTGTCCCTCACCCAGACCGCGCTCGCGGGCACCGCCGGCATCAACACCAAACTCGTGCGGCTGCCGCTCACCACCCAGGCCGACACGATGTGCGGCGGTGAGTGGACGGCCGCCCGGCGCGCGGCCGATCAGGGCTACCTCCTGGTCGCGGCCGACCGGCCGCTGCGGAAGCCGGAGCGGGGCGTCGTCCGGCAGTACAGCCAGAACGACACCGGCTACGCCGAGGCGAACAAGCTCCTCCGGAACCGGAAGATCGAGAGGTTCGCCACGGTGTCCGAAGGGCTCGGCGGGCCCCCGGTCAACACTCCGGTGTCGATCGTCGGCCGCCTGCAGGGCGAGGCGCTGATCCGGGTCCAGGGCATCGGGCACATCTTCGTCCAGGCCATGACCTGGGTACTCGGCATCGCGGGCGCCCTGGCCCTGCTGCGGCTGGCACTGCTCGTCTTCTTCGCCCGGGCCCATGTGCGGCGCCTCCGGCGCCTCCGGCCCGGCGCGCCCTGGCTGCGCGAGGTGGACGAGCCGGTGACGGTGCTCATCCCCGCGTACAACGAAGAGGCGGGCATCGAGTCCACCGTCCGCTCACTTCTCGCCTCCACCCACTGGCAGCTCCAGATCATCGTGATCGACGACGGCTCGACGGACCGGACGGCGGACCTCGCCACCTGGATCGACGACCCCCGGGTGCTGGTGGTCCGCCAGCCCAACGCGGGCAAGGCCGCCGCCCTCAACACCGGCCTCGTCCACGCGCACCACGACATCGTGGTGATGGTCGACGCCGACACCGTCTTCGAACCGGACGCCATCCACCGCCTCGTCCAGCCCCTCGCCCATCCGGCCGTCGGCGCGGTCAGCGGCAACACCAAGGTCGGCAATCGCCGTCGGCTGCTGGGCAAGTGGCAGCACCTGGAGTACGTCTTCGGGTTCAACCTCGAACGCCGGATGTTCGAGGTGCTGGAGTGCATGCCGACCGTGCCCGGCGCGATCGGCGCCTTCCGGCGGGACGCGCTGATGGGCGTCGGAGGCGTCAGCGAGGCCACCCTCGCCGAGGACACCGACCTCACGATGGCCCTGTGGCGGGCCGGTTGGCGGGTGGTCTACGAGGAGACCGCCATCGCCTGGACCGAGGTCCCGACCTCCCTGGGCCAACTGTGGCGCCAGCGCTACCGCTGGTGCTACGGCACGCTCCAGTCCATGTGGAAGCACCGCCGCGCCCTCCGCGAGGTCGGCCAGGCCGGACGCTTCGCCCGCCGGGCGCTGCCCTATCTCTTCCTCTTCCAGGTCGCGCTGCCGCTGCTCGCCCCCATCGTGGACGTCTTCGCGCTGTACGGCGTGCTGTTCGCCGATCCCGTGGAGTCGATCGGGGTGTGGCTCGCCTTCCTCGTGGTGCAGCTGCTCGGCGCCGGATACGCGTTGCGGCTGGACAAGGAGCGGCTGACGGCGCTGTGGGCGATGCCCCTGCAGCTCTTCGTCTACCGGCAGTTGATGTATCTGGTGATCATCCAGTCCGTGGTTAGCGCGCTGTTCGGCACGCGGTTGCGGTGGCATCGCATCCACCGCTCCGGCTCGGCCGCGGACCGGCTGGCCGCCGGGTCCGCCGGGTCCGCCGAGCGTCTGTCATCCAACTGAGGAGGTGAGGGAGAACGATGTTCCACGACTGGCCGGGCAACGGCAACGGCAACGGCTACGAGTCCGGCTACGACGACGAGTACGACTCGGGCTACGGCGAGCCCGCGCCCCGCCGCCGGTGGCCCCGGCGGTTGCGGCGCACGGTGGTCGTCCTGTTCACGGTGGCCCTGGTGGGCGGCGCCTCCACCTACGGCTGGGCCTGGTCCAAGCTCAACACCGACGTCGACTTGGGCAAGGTCGAGCACCGCCCCCCGAAGGGCAAGGGCACCAACTACCTCGTCGTGGGCTCCGACAGCCGCGACGGGCTCTCCGGCCGGGACAAGAAGACCCTGCACACCGGCTCCGCCGAGGGCCGCCGCACCGACTCGATGATGGTGCTGCACACCGGCGCCCGTGGCGCGACGCTGATGAGCCTGCCGCGCGACTCCTGGGTGACCATCCCGCCGTACACCTACCCCATGACCGGTAAGCGCCCCGGGCCGTCGAAGAACAAGCTCAACGCCGCGTTCTCGGCGGGCGGTCCCGAGCTGCTGGTGCGGACCATCGAGCACAACACCGGCCTGCGGATCGACCACTACGCGGAGATCGGCTTCGCGGGCTTCGTGAACGTCGTCAACGCGGTCGGTGGCGTCCATCTCTGCCTCGACAAGCCCATCAAGGACAAGAAGTCGGGCGCCGACCTGAAGGCAGGGTGTCAGACCTTGGACGGCCGCCAGGCGCTGGCCTTCGTCCGCCAACGCCACCAGGAGGCCAAGGGAGACCTCGGCCGCAGCCAGAACCAGCAGAAGTTCCTGTCCGCGCTGGCAAAGCAGGCCGCACGCCCGAGCCAGGCCCTCGTCCCGTGGAAGGTCTTCCCGACCGTGGGCGCGGGCCTGGACACGCTCATCGTGGACAAGGGCATGGACCTGCGAACGCTCATGACCATGTTCAAGGCCATGCAGAGCGTCGCGGGCGACCATGGCCGTGGCCACGGCAACCGGCTGAACGTCCCCGTGACGGGGCATGGCCTCGCGACGTCCAAGGGCAGTGCGGTGCAGTGGGACGATGCGCGGGCGAAGTGGCTGTTCGGGCGGCTGCGGAACGATCAGCCGGTGGGCGCCCGCCGCGACTAGGGCCTGACCGGTGGGTCCACGTGACAGGCACCACGGAAACCCGGTAAGCGCACCCAGCCCGGCGTCGGCAGATCAGACCCACCATTCCGGAGCGCCGCGACCAGCGGACCCACCGCCAGAACCGCGGCAGCCGAGGAGGGCAGGCCGCGAAGTAGCGCGCACGCCAGGCGTCGCTGACGAAGCGGCCGACATCGGGCTGGGAACGGGCTGTTGTGGGCTCGGGCACGGCCACCTCCTGGGCAGTCGGTCTTTGTGATACGAACGCACCACAAAGGTGGTACGGCTGTATCATCAAAAATCGGAGACACGATCCGAGGAGCGGAGAGTCGAACCATGCCCAAGCGCGTGGATCACGCAGAGCGACGCACCGAGATCGCGCAGGGCCTCGTCCGGGCCGCCGGACGGCAAGGGCTGCACGCTGTGGGTATGCGGGACGTGGCGGCCGAGGCGGGCGTCTCACTGCGGCTGGTGCAGTACTACTTCGAGTCCAAGGAGAAGCTGCTCCTCTTCGGACTGCGGCATCTGGCCGACAGGTTCGGGGAACGGGTGACCGCCCAGGTCCACCCCGCCGGCGACAACCCCGGGCCACGGGCGGTGATCGAGGCACTGCTGACGGCGGCCCTACCAGTCGACGAGGAGAGCCGCCTGTTCCATCACCTCTACACCTCGTACGCCGTGCTGTCGGTCACCGACGAGGCCCTCGCGGCCCAGCCCTTCATCAAGGATCCCGACACCGCCGAGATCACCCTCACCGGGCTGCTGCAGCAGGCGGCGGACGCCGGACTGCTCCGGGCCGGCACGGACACCCATGCCGAAGCAGTCGGCTTGCTGGCCATGTCCGCGGGGCTCGGCACCAGCGTCCTGGTGGGCCAGCGCGACGCCGAGTCCGCCACGGCCGTCCTCCACTACCACCTGGACCGGATCTTCCGGCCCTGAAGCACGGACGCCGCCGCCCCGGGGCCAGGACACCCGCGAGGAATTCTCGCCTTGCCGGCCGTGCCACCCTGAGCCTCTGCTACGCCCACGAGACGTTGGCGGACGATGCCTGTGAAGTGGCCTCCACGTCATGTGAGTTGCGAGGCGTCCGAGGGCGGGAGGGGAGCGGCCCGCCGCAGGCGTCACGGTCCGTCGGGCCCTAGTTGTTGCTGGCGTAGGTGACGAACGCAGTCCAGGCGGTGGGGGTGACGGCGAGTTGGGGGCCGTTGGGGTTCTTGGAGTCGCGGATGTGGATGGTGTCGCGGGTGGGGGTGGTGGCGACCTCCACGCACGAGGGGCCGTCGCCTGTGCTGTAGCTGCTCTTGGTCCACGCCACCTCGATGCATTGCGGACCTTCGTTACTGCTGTAGCTGCTCTTGGTCCACTTCAGAGCGCCTCCGGCGGAGGGCTTGAGAGTCATGTCTCTCCCCGTAGTTTTTCGATGAAGGCCAGCGACTCCCGTGGGGTGAGCGCCTGCGCTCGGATAATTCCATATTGGATCTCCAGGGTCTGCACCTCGCGCGGGTCGGAGATGAGGCGAGTGAACCGCTGCACCTCCAAGTGCCCCACTGTGGTACCTCCCTTCAGCTTCAGCAGCTGGAGTTGGCCGCCCATGCCCGCGTGGTCGTCGCGCTCTGTCGGCATCACTTGGATCTCGACGTTTCGCAACTTCCCCAATTCGAGCAGGTGTTCAAGCTGCCTCCGCTGCACCATTTTGCCGCCGATGGGTCGGCGCAGCGTCACCTCTTCTTGGACAAAGCTGAAGATCGGCGCAGGCTGCTTCGTGAAGATCTCCTGACGGGCCATTCGGGCTTCCACCCGCTGTTCGATCACGTCGTCTGAGAGCAGCGGCCGTCGCATCGTGAACAGCGCGCGCGTATGTTCCTCCGTCTGCAGCAGGCCGTCCATGTTGTGATTGCCGTAGGCGCCCAGCTCAACTGCCTCGGCCTCCAACTTCGCAAGATCCCGTACCGTCTTGGGGTATCGCGCCTCCGCAACGTCCTTCTTCATCGCGGCGATCTTGCCGTCGGCCCCCAACACCCGATCCGCGTTGTCCAGGAACTCCGGGCTGGGGATGCGTCGGGCCCGTTCGACGGCCGAAACCTGCTCCTCCCCGTAACCGATCGCCGTCCCCAACTCCGCCTGCTTCAGCCCGGCCGCTTCCCGCCACAACTTGATCTGACGGCCGACCGTCCTCAGGACCGCGCCGCTCTCCTCATCCTCCATACGGGACCACCTCCCACCCGGCGCCGCCGGACAGGCCCGGACCAGGGCCGGACAGTCACTGCCCGTATCGGCGTCGCTACTTTTCAGCCTAATGACGCGCGGCCACTCTGAGTGACGTGAGCCAACAAATCACTCGAACCGACACTTCCGTTTCGCCCTTCACCGTCCTGCTCTCGGCCACCCGCAAGGGCGCCCGCCTGGCACGACTCCTCGGGACGGAACGCATCCGCTCATGGGGCCTGCCGCATGAGACGGCGGCGTTGATCATCGCCGAGCTGGCCGCGAACGCCGCGCTGCACGGCCGCGTCCCGGGACGGAACTTCCGGCTGACACTCACCGTCACCGGCTCCACCCTCCGTATCGAGGTGCGGGACCCCCGGGTCGAACGGCTGCCGACCGTTCGCCCGGCCCCCGAGCCCGAGGCGCCGCGCGAGTGCGGGCACGGGCTGCTGCTGGTCGATGAGTTGGCCGACCGGTGGGGCGTCGTGCCCGAGTTGATCGGCAAGACGGTGTGGGCGGAGATCGGTCCCGGTGATCTGAGCGGGGCCTGATCGGCTCGGCTGAGTGCGGCTTTCGTCTCGCGCCTTCGGTGCAATTGAGCAGCGGGCAGGGGAGCGGGGGCGCGGGGCGCGCCGCCGACTGCCGGGCCGGTGGGGCAGAGGGCCGGTGGCGGCTCCCGTTGTCCGGGGCCAAGGTGGACGCCGGACAGCAGGGGGTTGGGGTACCCCTCTCGAAATTGCTTGATGTATTAGTTGCGCCATATCAAGCATTTTTCGAAGGGGTACCCCAACCCCCCCCTTGCCGCCCGCAGTCCGGAGGGACCCCGGCCCCCGAACACGAAAGCCGCCACCGGCGCCCACACCCGCAGCCCCGCCGCCCGGCGGCGAACCCGCGCCTCCCACTCCCCGCCCCGCTGCTCAATTGCGCCGAAGGCGCGAGACGAAACCCGCACGTTTTCGCGACTCCCCGCTGAGATCGGGACCCACGGGGTGTCCGGCAGGGACGGGAGCGGCCTGCCGCAGGCGTCACGGTCCGTCGGCCCCTCCTAGGCGGGCGGCCAGTTGCGCAGCGCCATGTCGGCCACCTGCTGCAGCTCCTCCTGCGTGGCGCCGCTGGCCGCTTGGACGGCCATGCCGTTCGCCACGGTCATGAGGTAGCGGGCGAGCACTCCGGGATCGGTGTCGGGTGGCAGGTCGCCTTCGTCGACGGCCTGCCGGAATCGGTCGCGGAGGTGGGCCGTGCCCTCGTTGCGCCAGGCGATGAGGGCGTCGCGGGCGTTGCGTCCGGGGTCGCCGGCGGCGAGGGAGCCCTGGACGCCGAGGCATCCGGCCGGGCAGCCGGGGCGGGTGTTGGCCCGGACGGAGCCGCCCAGGAACGCGGTGGCCACCTGCCGGGCGGTCGGTTCCCGCATGGCCCGCTCCGCGTACGCGGCGGGGCCCTCGGTGTAGCGCTCCAGGGCCTTGCGGAACAGGTCCTCCTTGTTGCCGAAGGCCGCGTACATGCTGGTGCGGGTGATGCCCATGGCGCTGGTCAGGTCGGTGAGGCTGGCGCCTTCGTAGCCCTGCTCCCAGAAGACCCGCATGGCGCGTTCGAGGGCCTCGTCGGCGTTGAAGCCCCTCGGTCGGCCGATCGGTGCCTTCTGCCGCGCGTTCATGGCATGGAGCATACCTCTTCAGTACCGGTCGGTGCAGAAGTGCGCTACGCTCACTTTCAGTACCGAGCGGTACTGAAATTTATGGAGGTCATTGTCATGGGACAGCTTGAGGGCAAGACCGCCGTCATCACCGGCGGCGGCACCGGGATCGGCCGGGCCACCGCGGTACGGCTGGCGGCCGAGGGCGCGCACGTGTTCATCACCGGTCGGCGGAAGGCCGAGCTGGACGCGGTCGTCGAGGCCATCGGCCCGGCGGGGGCCACCGCCGTGGCGGGTGACGTCACGAACCTGGCCGACCTGGACCGGCTCTACGACGCGGTCCGCGCCCGGGGCCGGGGCCTGGACGTGGTCTTCGCGAACGCGGCGACCGCCGCGTTCGCGACACTGGAGGAGGTCACCGAGGAGCACCTCGACCGGACCTTCGCCGTCAATGTGCGGGGCACGCTGTTCACCGTGCAGAAGGCGCTGCCGCTGCTCAACGACGGCGCCTCGGTGATCCTGAACGCTTCCACCGCCGCCGACAACGGCACGGAGGCGTTCGGCGCGTACGCGGCGTCCAAGGCCGCGATCCGGTCCTTCGCGCGGACCTGGGCCAACGAACTCAAGGGCCGCGGCGTCCGGGTCAACGCGGTCTCGCCGGGCCCGATCGACACTCCGGGGATCACGGACCTCTTCGGCGAGGAGAACGCGGCCGACGCCAGGGGGCACCTCGCCACGACCGCCGCGATCGGCCGGATGGGACGCCCCGAGGAGGTCGCCGCGCTCGTGGCGTTCCTCGCCTCCGAGCAGAGCGGCTTCATCCTCGGCGCCAACTTCTACGTCGACGGAGGCGAGAACCAGATCTGACCCGGGCGCACCCGGCCACGTGTGTATGCGGCATCGGACCTCCTTGTATGAGGCCCATCTCTTGGAGGCCCGGCGGTGGGGGCACCCCCGTCCCCAACTGCCCGCCGCCGCTGCTCAATTGCGCCGAAGGCGCGAAACGAAACCCGCACCCGACAGGCGGCCGATGCGGAGCTGGGCAGCTGGACAGGCGTCCTCAGGGCGCCAGGATGTCCAGCTCCCGCAGGGCCCCCACCGTGATCTCCCGCGTGTAGCGCTCCGCCGTCTCCGCGTCGCTCGCGCGGACCGCTTCGGCCACGCGGACGTGGAGGGTGACCGCCTCCGGGTCGGGGTCGGTGAACATGACGCGGTGCTGGGTCCGGCCGGTCAGGACCTCGGCGACGACGTCGCCCAGGCGGGCGAACATCTCGTTGCCCGAGGCGCGCAGGATCACGCGGTGGAAGGCGACGTCGTGGATCAGGTACGCGGGCAACTGCTGGCCGCGTGAGGTGGCGACCATGTTGAGCGCGTGCTCGGTGAGCTCGGCGCACTGCTCCGGCGTGGCGTGCTCGGCGGCCAGCGCGGCGGCGGCTGGTTCGATGGCCGAGCGCAGGGCGGTGAGGGAGCGGAGCTGGCGGGGGCGGTCGGGGCCGGCCAGGCGCCAGCGGATGATCTGGGGGTCGAAGACGTCCCACTCCTCGGCGGGGCGCACCGTCACCCCGACCCGGCGGCGGGACTCCACCAGGTGCATGGACTCCAGGACCCGCACCGCCTCCCGGACGACCGTCCGCGAGACGTCGTAGCGCCGCTCCAGCTCATCGGTGCGCAGAACGGTGCCCGGCGGATAGTCGCCCCCCGTGATCGCGGGGCCGAGGGACTCCAGGAGCCGGTCGTGCAGCCCTTGGGGCCTGGGCCTCTGACCACGGCCCTGGGGCCCCTGTTCGTCCATGCGCTCAGCCTACGCGGCCACCCACCCATCAAATAAGTATGACTTTTAAGTCACGGACCCTTGAATACGTCGTATCTGTGGGGTTGAGTGTCCCCGGCGCCGAGGTCGAAGAAGACAGCGAGGTTTCACACAATGCACGCCCCCCAGGTTGTCGTGGTCATGGGAGTGTCCGGAACGGGCAAGACCACGGTCGGCCCCCTGCTGGCGGAGGAGCTCGGCGTCCCGTACGCCGAGGCCGACGACTTCCACCCACCGGCCAACATCGCCAAGATGTCGGCCGGGACCCCGCTGGACGACGACGACCGACGCCCCTGGCTGGACGCCATAGGCGCCTGGGCCCACGACCACGCCGCGGGCGGTGGCGTGGTGAGCTGCTCCGCGCTCAAGCGGAAGTACCGCGATCGGCTGCGGTCCGCCGCGCCCGGCATCGTCTTCCTCCAGCTGACCGGCGACCGCGAGCTGATCGCCGAGCGGATGAAGGAGCGCAAGGGCCACTTCTTCTCCGGGGAGCTGCTCGACTCCCAGCTCGCCACGCTCGAACCGCTGCAGCCGGACGAGTACGGCGTCGCCGTGGATGTCGGCCCGGAACCCGAGCTCATCACCGAGCGGGCCGCCGCCGAACTGCGGCGGCTCGAACACCAGTAACGCAGGTTAGGAAATCCCCGTGACCAGACTCAGCGTCGAGATGCTGGCAGCGGACACCGTCGACCCGATCACGTCGGCCGGTCACGCACAGCTCGGCATAGCCGTCCTCGTCGGCATAGCCGTTCTCGTCCTCCTCATCACCCAGACCAAGTTGCACGCGTTTTTGTCGCTGACGATCGGCTCACTGGCGCTCGGCGCCGTCGCGGGAGCCCCGCTCGACAAGGTCATCACCAGCTTCTCGGCCGGCCTCGGGTCGACCGTCGCGGGCGTCGGCGTGCTGATCGCCCTCGGCGCGATCCTCGGCAAGCTGCTCGCCGACTCCGGGGGCGCCGACCAGATCGTCGACACGATCCTCGCCAAGGCGAGCAACCGGACGATGCCCTGGGCGATGGTGCTGATCGCGGGGATCATCGGGCTGCCGCTCTTCTTCGAGGTCGGCATGGTGCTGATGATCCCGGTGGTGCTGCTGGTCGCCAAGCGCGGCAACTTCTCCCTGATGCGGATCGGCATCCCGGCGCTCGCGGGCCTGTCCGTGATGCACGGCCTGGTGCCGCCGCACCCCGGCCCGCTCGCCGCGATCGACGCGGTCCACGCCGACCTGGGGATCACCCTGGCGCTGGGCGTCCTCATCGCCGTGCCCACCGCCATCATCGCGGGCCCCGTCTTCTCGCGGGTCGCCGACCGCTGGGTGAAGGTCACCCCGCCGGACCGGCTGATCCCCACGCGGCCGTCGGAGGAGCTGGAGCGGCGTCCCGGGTTCGGCGTCACCGTGCTCACCGTGCTGCTCCCGGTCGTGCTGATGCTGATCAAGGCGCTCGTCGACATCGTGGTGGACGACCCGGAGAACACCGTCCAGCGGGTCGCCGACGTCATCGGCGCTCCCCTGATCGCGCTGCTGGCGGCGGTGATCGTGGGCATGTTCACCCTCGGCCGGGCCGCGGGCTTCACCCGGGACCGGATCTCCTCCACCGTGGAGCACTCGCTCGCGCCGATCGCCGGAATGCTGCTGATCGTCGCCGCGGGCGGCGGTTTCAAGCAGACGCTGATCGACATCGGCGTCGGCAAGATGATCATGGACATCTCGCAGGACTGGAACGTCTCCGCGCTGCTGCTCGCCTGGCTGATCGCGGTCGCCATCCGCCTCGCAACCGGCTCGGCGACGGTGGCCACGATCTCGGCCGCCGGGCTGATGACCCCGCTGGCCGCGGATATGTCGAGCACCCATGTGGCGCTGCTGGTGCTGTCCATCGGCGCCGGGTCGCTCTTCTTCAGCCATGTCAACGACGCGGGATTCTGGCTGGTCAAGGAGTACTTCGGGATGAGCGTGGGGCAGACGGTGCGGACCTGGTCGGTGATGGAGTCGATCATCTCCGTCGTCGGGCTCGTCTTCGTCCTGCTGCTGTCCCTGGTGCTTTAGCGCCGTATCGAGTGCGAATGGCCGTTCCGGGATCGAGTGCGAGTGACCGTTTCGAGTGCGAGTGAACGTTCTCGCTCGCGAGCACAGGTAGGAGTACGCACGTCATGACGACACATCCGCTCTTCGACATCGCGGACCGCACCGCGCTGGTCACCGGCTCCAGCCGGGGCATCGGCCACGCCCTCGCGCGCGGTCTGGTCGAGGCCGGCTGCACGGTGGTGCTCAACGGGCGCGATCCGCACGCCCTCGAGAAGGCCGCCGCCGAGCTCGGCGGCGCCGACGCGGGGGTGCACACCGCCGCGTTCGACGTCACCGACGGCCCGGCCGTGGCCGCCGGTATCGCCGATGTGGAGGAGCGGGTGGGCCCGCTCGACATCCTGGTCAACAACGCCGGGATGCAGAACCGGGCGCCGCTGCTGGAGTTCACCGACGACGCCTGGCGGCAGATCCTGGACACCAACCTCACCAGCGCCTTCCTGGTGGGCCGGGAGACCGCCCGGCGGATGACCACACGCGGCCACGGCAAGATCGTCAACATCTGCTCACTGCAGAGCGAGGTGGTCCGCCCCGGAATCGCCCCGTACTCGGCGACCAAGGGCGCGCTGAAGATGCTCACCAAGGGCATGTGCGCGGACTGGGGCCGGTACGGGATCCAGGTCAACGGGCTCGGCCCCGGCTATATCGAGACCGAGCTGACCCGGCCGCTGGTCGAGGACGAGGAGTTCAGCGCCTGGGTGCGCGGACGGACCCCGGCCGGGCGCTGGGGCCGCACCGAGGACCTGGTCGGCGCGCTGCTCTATCTCGCCTCCCCCGCCGCGGACTTCGTGAGCGGACAGATCCTGTACGTCGACGGCGGCATGACGAGCGTGCTCTGAGCCCTGGCGGGCTCTGAACCCTGAAATCATATGAGGAGGCTGGGCGGATGGTGCTGGGCTGTGTGATCCACGGACAGGGTGATCTGCGGATCGAGGAACTCCCCGAGCCGGAACCGGCGCCAGGGCAGGCGCTCGTGGCGATCCGGTACGGCGGGATCTGCGGGTCGGATCTCCACTACCACCGGCACGGTGGGGTGGGCGACTTCCGGCTCCAGGAGCCGATGGTGCTCGGGCACGAGGTCGTCGGCACGGTCGTGGCGTACGGCGAGGGCGCGACCGGACCCGCGATCGGCACCCCGGTCGCCGTCCACCCGGCCACGCCGTGCGGGGTGTGCCCGGAGTGCTCCGACGGCCGCGCCAACGTCTGCCGCGACACCCGCTATCTGGGCAGCGCCGCGCGCACCCCGCATGTCCAGGGCGGCTTCGCCTCCCAGATCGCCGTCCCGGCGGCGCAGCTCCGGGTCCTCCCCGAGGGGCTGGAGCCGCGCCGGGCCGCGCTCGCCGAACCGCTGGCCGTGGCGCTGCACGCGGTGCGGCGGGCGGGCGCGGTGAAGGGCCGCCATGTGCTGGTCACGGGCGCCGGTCCGATCGGCTGTCTGACCGTCGCGGCGGCCCGCGCGGCGGGCGCGGCGACCATCACGGCGACCGATCTGCTGCCCCGCGCCCTGGAGTTCGCGGCGGCGGCCGGGGCGACGGCCTGCGTACGGGCCGACGATCCGGACGACCCGAACTGGCCCTCGGACGAGATGGACGTCGCGATCGAGGCGTCGGGCGTTGCGGCTGGGCTCGACACCTGTTTGCGCCGGGTGCGGCGCGGGGGTGTGGTGGTGCAGCTCGGCATGCTGCCGCCCGGGCAGAGCCCGTTCGCCGGAAACCTGCTGGTCGCCCGGGAGATCGAGCTGCGCGGCGCGCTCCGCTTCCACACCGAGTTCGACGACGCGTTGCGGCTGTTGGCGGCCGAGCCGTCGTTCGACGCGCTGATCAGCGGGGTGCGGCCGGCGCGGGAGGCGGTGGAGGCGTTCGGCCAGGCCGCCGACCGCGGCCAGTCGTGCAAGGTGCTGCTGGACTTCGCCGACTGATCGCGCGGGTTCCGCTGGGTGCGGGTGTGTGGGTGGTGCGGGGTCCGCTGGGTGCGGGTGCGGGTGCGGGTGCGGGTGCGGGTGCGTTGGTGCGGGTTGTGCGTGGTGCGCCTGCTGTTTGTGGTGGGTGGCGGGGGGTGGGGCCTCCGGTGCGGCGCCCTGGACCGCATATTTACGGCGCCGGTGCCCGGGGGCGTGGGGTGGGCCGGGGATTGGCGCCACAAATATGCGAAAGCGTCCAGGACACCACCCCTGCGACCGCACCCCCTCCCGCCGTCCCGCGGCTACCCGCCGGTGACCCAGGGCGTCCGTCCGGCTCACGTTCAGCCCGGGGGCCGTGAATTCAGCCCCTCCGGCGTTTGAGGAGCGGGGTCCGGGGCGGAGCCCCGGCGGGGGCGAGGGGCGGAGCCCCATCCCGCGCGGCGGAGCCGCATATTGATGCTGTGGGAAGGGGCGGGGTGGGGGCTGTCCGCCGGAGGCGCCCACGGTCCGCACTCGGTATTCGGCCCTGGGGCCGGGTGTTGGGTGGGTGCGGCCCTTCTCGTCTCGTCGGCGGCTCCCCACCGGTGGCACGAGCCGCTTGCCGCCGTGAGGCGGTTGACATGACGCTGGGGCCGCCGAGGGCTACCCGCCAGCGGCGGAGGTGAGCGCGGACCTGTTGCAGGACTGCGAGGCGCGCTTCGAGGCGAACCGCCCCGGCTAGGGGGATCCCTAATTGTGACGTCCGGCACCATGGCAGGTCTGGACCAGTCGTGGCACTCTACCGGCGACCAAGCGTCAGACAACGTTGTCCGACGCTCTCGGGCACCTCCAACGGACTTGGAGCTCACCGCATGAGACGTGTCGCCACCTTATTCAGCGCCCTCACTCTCGCCACCCTCGGCTGGACCGCCGGAACCGCCGCCCACGCGGCCCCCTCCGCCGAGGGAGCCGGAACCTCCGTCTCCGCCGAGGAGCAGCGCGCCGCCGCCCGTTTCTGGACGACGGACCGGCTGCGCGCCGCCCAGGACGTCACCGCCCTGCCCGCCGCCCGCACCGCGAAACTC
This sequence comes from Streptomyces sp. 11-1-2, assembly GCF_003595545.1. Classification (NCBI taxonomy): domain Bacteria; kingdom Bacillati; phylum Actinomycetota; class Actinomycetes; order Kitasatosporales; family Streptomycetaceae; genus Streptomyces; species Streptomyces sp. 11-1-2. Next base: position 5,107,391 of record NZ_CP022545.1, on the reverse strand, counting down.
GCGACCGCCCCGCCCACGACGGGCGAGCGGGTGAGTGTGCCCCCGCTGCCGGGTCCTGCCGCGTCCACCTCCGCGCCCTCGACCCGGGCCACCTCCCCCACCGCCTGGACCGGCGGCGGCCTGATCAGCACCACGGCGGGCAAGGTCTTCTTCCAGAACGACTCCGGCGGCACCTTCGCCTGCTCGGCCACCGTCGCCAACAGCGACAACCGGTCCGTCGTGCTCACCGCCGGCCACTGCGTCGTGGACGCGGCCACCGGCACGGGCTACCGCAACTGGGTCTTCATCCCGGGCTACAACAACGGCAACCGCCCCTACGGCACCTTCTCCGCCCGCAGCCTCTTCTGGGAGCCCCAGTACGTCTCCACGCGGGGCAACGCCAACTGGGACTACGCCTTCGCCGTCATGAACACGTTGAACGGCCGCACCCTGGCCGACACCGTGGGCGCGCAGGGCATCGCTTTCAACTCGCAGACCGGCCGCCATGTCCACTCCTTCGGCTATGGAGGCTCCGCCGCCGAGGGCAACGGCGAGCGGCTGAACCACTGCGAGGGCAATGAGTTCGCCGACGCGGGCCGCCCCGGCTCCACGATGTGGGGCATCGACTGCGTCCAGACCGGAGGGTCCAGCGGCGGCGGTTTCCTCGCCGACTTCTCGGGCGGCGGGGGCTATCTGATCGGCAACATCAGCGTCAGCGCCGGTGCGAACGAATACCACCCGACGCTGGGCAACGAGGCCCTCGACCTCTACCGGCGGGCGGGCGCCGCCTAGGCTCGCCGCCCACCTTGTACGGCCCGCCCCCTCCGTCCCCGACCAGGAGGAGGGGGCGGGGCACTCGCCGCCGGGCGCCCTGGAGCCGCGGCGCACAATGAGCGCATGACCAGGAGCGACGCACGACCGGACCCGGCCACCGCCCACGCCTGGACCGCCCTCGGCGGCGACCCGGCGCTGCTGGGGAACGTGGCCTACCGCGCGGTGAGCGGGGGACTGCCCGCCCGGCTGCCCGTGGCCGAGCTGGCCCGCGCCACCGTGGGCGTCTGCTCGCTGGCCGCCGCCGAACTGGGCGCGCGGCGCTCCGGCGGGGCCGTTCCGGCGATACGGGTCGACGAGGGCGCCGTGGCCACCGCGTTCGTCAGCGAACGGCATCTTCGTATCGACGGCCGGAAGCCCACCAACTTCGCCCCGCTGTCCGGCTTTTGGCGCGCGTCCGATGGCTGGGTCCGTACGCACGCCAACTACCCGCACCACCGCGCCCGGCTGCTCACCGCCCTCGGCCTGTCCGGCGACAGCGGGCCGGACGAACTCGCGGCGGCGCTCGCGGCCCGCCCCGCCCGGGCGATCCAGGAGACCGTCTACGCGGCGGGCGGGCTGGCCGTGGCCGTGGCGGAGCCCGGCGACAGCGAGATTCCGCTCGCCGGGCTGCCGTTGATCGAGTCCCGGCGGATTGGGGAGGGCGCCCCGCGCCCGCTCCTGGGCCCGGTCCCGTTCCCGGAGGCGCCCCTGCCTGCCCGCGGGGCCCCGTCCGGCAGCGTTGTGCTGCCCGCGCGCGGCGTGCGCGTGCTCGATCTGACCCGGGTCATCGCCGGGCCGGTGGCCACCCGCACCCTGGCCCTGCTGGGCGCCGATGTGCTGCGCCTCGACTCCCCGGGGCTGCCCGAGGACCCGGACGCACACGCCGACACCGGCTTCGGTAAGCGCTCCACCGCACTCGACCTCGGCGCGCCCGAGGACCGTCGGACCTTCGAGGCGCTGCTTGCCGACGCCGATGTGGTGGTCACCGGCTACCGCCCTGGTGCGCTCGACCGCTTCGGCCTCGCCCCGGACGCCCTGCTGGAGCGCCACCCCGGGCTGATCGTCGCCCAGCTGTGCGCATGGGGCTGGTCGGGGCCCTGGGGCGGGCGGCGCGGTTTCGACAGTCTGGTCCAGGCGGCGACCGGGATCGCCGCGATCGAGGCGCACGCCGACGCCGACGGTCATCCCGGTGTGCTGCCCGCCCAGGCGCTTGATCACGGCACTGGTTATCTGCTGGCGGCGGGGGTGCTGCGGGGGCTGACGGAGCGGCAGGAGGTGGGTGGCGGGCGCCATCTGCGGCTTTCGCTCGCGGGCACGGCGTCCTGGCTCTTGCACGGCATCGCTCCCGTGCCCCGGGACGGCGGTCCCGCCCATGACCCCGTGCCCTGGCTGGCCGAGACCGCCTCCGGCCAGGGAGTTTTGCGCTACGCCCGCTCCCCGGTCGCTACCCCGGACGGCCCACTGGACTGGGCCCGCTCACCCGGTCGCCTGGGCGCCGACGCCCCACGCTGGCTCTGAGCTCGGCCTGGGGCGGATTTTTCCCCTCCCCGCCCCTTCCCGAAACCGGGGCTCCGCCCCGGACCCCGCTCCTCAAACGCCGGAGGGGCTGGATTGGCTCCCTGTCACGCGGCGGAGCCGCATATCGGTGCTGCGGGAAGGGGCGGGAAGGGGGCAGTCCGCCGCACGCGTCTCCACCCGCAGGGCGCCCCCTGATGCCCTCCGGGCAAATTGGGTTGCCGCCGGGCCCTCCCCTGACGCGTAGTGGTGTCCCACACGACTCAGGAAAGGGGTGCCGATGAGCGCGAGCGCGATGCATGCCGACGAACGGCCCATCGATGTGGCTCTCGTACGGCGGCTGCTCGCCGCGCAGTTCCCCCGGTGGGCGGAGTTGCCCATCGAGCGGTTCGCCTCGTCGGGCACCGTCAATGCCCTGTTCCGGCTCGGCGGCGACCTCGCCGTACGGCTGCCGCGGATCGCGGGTGGGGCCGGGGACGTGGAGCGGGAGCACCACTGGCTGCCGCGGCTCGCCCCCGCGTTGCCGGTTCCCATTCCCGCGGTGCTCGGCAAGGGCGTGGCGGGGGACGGTTTCCCCTGGCCGTGGACGGTCCATCGGTGGCTCGACGGGGAGAATCCGCAGGAGGGGCGCGTCGCAAGGCCCGGACGGCTCGCTGCCGATCTCGCGGAGTTCATCGTCGCCCTGCGCCGGATCGAGCCCGCGGACGGGCCGCCCGCCTACCGGGGCGGACCGCTGCGGGAGGTCGACGAGGAGACCCGGACCGCGATCGGCCTCCTGCACGGCACGATCGACACCGGGGCGGCTACCGCGGCGTGGGAGGAGGCGCTGGCGGCGCCCGGGTGGGACGGGCCGCCGGTGTGGGTGCACTCCGATCTGATGCCGGGCAATCTGCTGGTCGCGGACGGGCGGCTGAGCGCCGTCATCGACTTCGGGACCGCCGGGGTGGGCGACCCGGCCTGCGATCTGATCCCGGTCTGGAATCTGCTCCCGGCGACACCAATCCGACGATGGCGGCCAACGCACGCCATGTGATCCATGAGGTGCTGTCGGCAATGTCAGCGACGAGCAGGGCTCCCCTCGCCGCCGAAACCGGCGAGGGGAGCCTCTGAGAGTACGTCGAGCCCTTACAGCCGGACCGTGGTCAGCGAGCGCTTGATCACCGGGGTGAGCTTCTGTTCGACGAAGCGGTAGAGCAGCCAGGCGAGGCCCAGCATCACCAGTACGGTCAGGGCGAACGTCCCGTAGGAGGGGATGCCCAGCTTCTGGTGGAGGACCCAGACGACGACCCAGCCCAGATGCTCATGGACCAGGTAGAACGGGTAGGTCAGGGCGCCCGCCACGGTCAGCCAGCGCCAGTTCGCCCAGTTCAGCTTGCCGAGCGCGATCAGTGTCACCGCCACATAGCCGAAGGCGACCACGCCGATGATGGCGGCGGCCGAGCGGTAGGAGAACGCGTCGATGTTGGCCGGGTGCCACAGATCGCGGATCGCGTAGTGCTGGCCGATCAGGAAGCTGATCCCGATGATGCCCCAGGACAGGGCGTCGTGGCCGAAGCGGTGGAGCAGATAGATGCCCATGCCGCCGATGAAGTACGAGGAGTACTCCGGCATCAGGACGACGTCCAGCAGTGGCAGGTTCGCGGCCTCGGCGAACGCCGAGCCCAGCGTCCAGACGGCGCAGAAGAGCACCACTCGATGCCGGGTCGCGCCCGGCAGCACCACGAACAGCGCGAAGAGGGCGTAGAACCGCAGCTCGGCCCAGAGGGTCCAGCACACGCCCAGCACCCGGTCCACCCCGAGCGGCTGCTGCAGCATGGTGAGGTTGACCAGCGCGTCGCTGGGCGACACCGCCTTGTAGGTGACCCAGGGGAGCGCGAAGACGGCGGTCACCAGGATGATCGCGACCCAGTAGGCGGGATAGAGGCGGGAGACGCGCGAGGCGAAGAACGAGCGCAGCGGCCGTCCCCATCCGCTCATGCAGATGACGAAGCCGCTGATGACGAAGAAGATCTGGACGCCCAGACAGCCGTAGGCGAAGGTGCTGGAGAGGGTGGGGAACTGGACGCGGGGCGAGGAGCCCCACGCCTGGGCTATCTCACCGTCGCGCCCGCCGTAGTGGTACGCGGCCACCATGAGCGCGGCGAGCAGACGCAGCCCGTCCAGCGCCCGCAGCCGCACCGGATGGCCGCCGCCGCGCGCGGCCGCCTTCGCGGTGCGCTCGGCGGATCGCTCCAGAGCGAGATCGGGGGCACGCGGCGGCGTCGGCGTGGGAGCCGTCGCCGCCGCGGTGGATATCGGCCCGGCGTCGGGAGCGGGCGGCGCGCTCATCCGGTGACCGTCCGCTTGAGGGCGGCCCGCTTGATGGCCCGGGCCCGGCGGGCGACCTTGCGCACCGTCTCATTGCGCGGGATGAAGGCGAGCTGCGAGGGGACCGCCCCGGGCAGGGCGAGCGCGGTCAGCCGGCGCTTCTTGAAGTAGCGCCAGGTCTGGTTGTCCAGGTGGGCGGCCAGATAGCGCTCGGTGGCGGGCCGCAGATCCGGGTAGATCTTGGCCTGCATGCAGAAGCCGACCGCGGTGATCAGTCCGGCCAGCCGCTTGCCCGCCCGCTCGTCGACCGGCTGCGCGGCGGCCACCGCCTTGTGGTTCTCGAGGTCGGGCAGCAGCGCGTCCACGATCGTCACCGGCATGCGGTTGCTGTTCTGGTACGGGGTGAGCCGCTCCAGCAGCGTATCGGTGCCGATCCGGGCCACCGGAAGTCCGTAGAAGACGTCGGCGGTGAGCAGCGCGGTGGAGAAGCAGCCGATGACCAGGGCCGGACTCATCCGCTGGTACAGCACCTCGGCCAGGACCGGGGTGTCCATGACGGTCAGCTCCGCGCCCAGCTCCGCGGCCTTCTTCTCCAGCATCCGCGACCAGCGGGCCGGGGCGGTGGGGTGCGGCTTGAAGACGACGGTGTGGTGGCCCAGCGCCACGGCGCCGCGCAACATCCGCACATGCAGCTCTTCCTCCTCCTGCGGAGTGAGGATGTCCAGCGCGGACAGATACTGCCCGAGCATCAGCGCCGGACCGTTGCCGACGGCGATCCGCTCGCTGGCGGAGACGACACCGCGCGGGGCGGCGTCGGCGATCTCGGTGAGCACCTTGGTGAACACCTCGGTCGGCAGGATCTCCGGTTCGACGCCGAACTCGGTCAGCAGCAGCGGCCGCAGCCCGGGCACCAGGTCCAGGTGGAGCAGCCGGCGGATCCGGGTGCCGATCAGCGGGTCCAGCTTGTTGCGGGTCGGGCCGTAGCTCATCAGGCCGTCCGCGTAGACGTCGATGGGCGCGCCCTGGAAGACATTGGCGACCGCCATCGCCGGGTTGACCTGGATGGACTCCAGGATCAGCTCGATGTTGTCGTCGCCGAGGTTCCACAGCAGCCGCAGATGGCGCTCCCACAGCGGGGCGTCGTCCACGCGCGGGGCCCAGCCGCCGGGGTGGAACGGCGAGATCGTCTCGTTCCAGGACAGCACCCGGTCGAAGCGGCCGCGCAGCCGCTCGAAGCCGGGCATCTCGTCGACCGGCGGGGTGGTCTCCGGCGTCGCGGCGTTGTTGCTGATCAGCAGCAGCCGGCGGTCGGCCGGGCCGACGCTGTCCGCGTCGATCGCGGCCGCGAGGGTCGCCGCCCCATAGAGGGTCGAGGCGAGGAAGATCTGGGTGCGCTTGCGCTCCGCCAGCGGCTTGTAGGCGGACATCAGGCCGCCACCTCCGCCCCGGCGGGCCGGCGCTTGACTCGCCGCAGGCGTGCGGCGCGCTCGTAGTCCATGGAATCCAGTGCGTCCTTCAATACGTCCTGGGGCATGCGTTTCATCGCCGCCGCCGACATGGATCGGAGTTTGCGGGCCACTTGTGGTTCGAATCTCTCGATGTTGCCCAGGTGGTGGGAAATGATCGCGCAGTAAGTGCGGACGGCCTTCGGCAGCAGGGCGTCGGCGTCGCGGTCCCGCGCGGTTTCCTCGATGACCTGGTCGAATGCGCGAATGAAGTCGAGCTGCCGCACATCCCCGATCTGGGTGAGCGAGGAGGAGACCCCTCGCCGGTAGAACACTCCGTGCACGCCGAGGACGGCGAAGCTGCGGGCCTCGCGGTGCAGCCGCCAGATCCAGGGCCGGTCCTCGGCGGTGCGCAGCCCGTGGGTGAAGTGCAGCAGCCCCTCGTCGGCCAGGCGGCGGTGGTACATGCCCGCCCAGGCATAGGGGTAGTCGACGGAGGTGGAGCGGTCGGCCGGGAGGATCGCGTCCCGCGGGTTCATCACCACATTGCGACGGCCGTGCGGCACCCGGGTGATCGAGCGGGCTCGGGCGGTGCACTGGACATGGTCGGTGCGGACGAAGTCGCACCCCAAGTCCTCGATCGCCGCGAGCATTTGCTCGTAGTAGCCGGGGGCGAGCCAGTCGTCGCCGTCGAGGAAGGTGATGTACTCGCCGGTGGAGTTGTCCAGGCCGGTGTTCCGGGCGGTGGCCAGCCCACCGTTCTTCTCGTGCCGCACGTAGACGGCCCCCGGAAGGTCGCGTTCGGCGCGCTCCAGGATCTCCGGCGTCCCGTCGGTGGCACAGTCGTCGACGAGAATGAATTCGAAGTCCTCACGCGCGTTCGCGCGCAGACTTCTGAGCGTGTCGGGGGCATAGGTCTGCACGTTGTAGAACGGCACGATGACGGAGAGCTTAACCACGCGGGTGACGCTAGGTCGCTGTTCGGCATTCGTCTTGACCTAGGGTGTACGTAGAGGTGAACGAAACACGTCGGAACGGTTAACCCGCCGCTCCAGCCAGCCGATTCTCCAATCGTCGACGTTCTGTTAACCCTTTGTTGCTCTTGCGTTGGGCCGTGAATCGACAACGCTTCCTAGCGTCTGCGACGTGTCCTCACGTACCAATCCCTCCGTGCGAGTCGCCGTGCTCGCCGATTCCGACACCCGGTGGAAATGGGGCGCGCTCACCGCGCATCGCCTCGTACCGGACGAGTCGGGTTCAGCCTCGGGCCGTCGCCTCGACGGCTTCCTGCTGCGCGGCCGCGCCACGCCGACCGCCCGGCAGCTCACCGAGGTCGGAGTGCGCGCCGACGCGATGCGCGAGGTCACGGGCGTGGAATTCGTACGGGCCGTGGACCGTGAGCGCTATGACGTGATCGTGCTCTCGCTGGTCGGCGGCGCCGTCCAGGCCATGCTGCACGGACTGCGCCACGCCTGGCAGGACGACGAGCGCCGCCCCGTGGTCGTCACCGGCTATGTCGGTGTCGTCTACGAGAAGCTGGCCGACGGTCTGCTGCTGCGCCACGGCGCCGATGTGGTGCTGGCCAACTCCCGCCATGACGCCGACCGCTTCCGCGACGTCTACACGGGCGTCGGCGCCGACGGGAACAGCGTCGTCGAATGCGCGCTGCCCTTCCTCGGCGGCGACCGCTACGACGCGAAGGCGCGGCTGGGGCGGAAGTACCCCGGCGGCACGGTCGTCTTCGCCGTCCAGCCGTCCGTCCCGGACAACCGCGCCGACCGCACCTATCTGCTGCGCCGCGCGGTGGAGCACGCGCGCCGCCATCCGGACCGCGAGGTCGTGGTCAAGCTGCGCAGCAAGCCGGGCGAGCACACCACGCATATCGAAGAGCTTCCCTACCAGAAGCTGATCGCCAAGTTCGGCGACGATCTGCCCGCCAACTTCCGGCTCGCCTACGGGAACATGGGCGAGGTCCTGGACACCGCGGACCTGCTGGTCACGGTCAGCTCCACGGCCGCCCTGGAGTCGTTGCACCGCTCCATACCGACCGCCGTCCTCACCGACCTCGGGGTGCGGGAGACGCTCGGCAACCACCACTTCCTCGGCTCCGGCTGTCTCGCCTCCTGGGACCAGCTTGACGCCGGGCACCTGCCGGAGCCGAACGCCGAGTGGCTCAGCCGTCAGGGCGTCGCCGCCGACGGGCCGTACGAGACCTGGTTCGATGCCGCGCGGGACCGGGTCGCCGAGCTGGCCGCCGCACCGACGCTCCCGCCGCTCGCCCCCTTCTACACCCCCACCACCGCGCCCGGCTATCTGCCCGGCCGGCTCGCCCGGTACGGCTTCGAGCCGGACGGCTCGCCCCGCCCCGGGGCCTCGGCCGAGGACGAGGCGCAGGTCTCGGCGTTGCGGCGGGTGGTGCGCAACACGATGCGCGAAGCGGCCCGCGGTGCCTACCGCCACGGCGTGCAGCGCGTGGCCCCCGTTATCCGGCGGATGGGGGAGCTGTGAGCGACGACGCGCGCGCGAACCAAGAGGAGGCCGGGACGGCCTCGATCACCTCTGCAACCCCTGAAGGAGCCGCCATGACCGCCCCGAGCCCATGTGTGCTCGCCGTGATCCCCGCCCGCGGCGGGTCGAAGGGCGTCCCCGCGAAGAACCTCGCCGCCGTGGGAGGCGTGCCGCTGGTCGTTCGCGCCGTCATGGAGTGCCGGGCCGGCCGGCTGGTGACCGACGTCGTCGTCTCCACCGACGACGCCGGGATCGCCGCCGCCGCCCGCGGTGCGGGCGCCGTGGTCATCCAGCGGCCCACCGACATCGCCGGTGACACCGCCACCAGCGAGGCCGCGGTGATCCACGCCATGGACGCGTACGAGGCGTCGCACGACACCACCGTGGACGTGGTCCTCCTCGTGCAGTGCACCAGCCCGTTCATCATCCGCGAGGACATCGACGGAGTGGCCGCGGCGGTCGCCGAGAAGGGCGCCGACACCGCCCTGACCGTGGCCCCCTTCCACGGCTTCGTCTGGCGCGAGGGCGAAGACCCCGAGACGGACGGCGGCGACGGCGTCAACCACGACAAGTCCTACCGCCCGCGCCGCCAGGACCGCCCCCAGGACTTCCTGGAGACCGGCGCCGCCTACGCGATGGACGCCCGCGGCTTCCGCGAGGCCGGGCACCGCTTCTTCGGCCGCACCGACCTGGTGCGCACCGACCCCGCCCGGGTGCTGGAGATCGACGATCCGCACGATCTGGCCCGCGCCCGCGCGCTGGCCCCGCTGCTCGACGCCGAGCGGCCGGGCGCCCTCCCCACCCGCGAGGACATCGACGCGGTGGTACTCGACTTCGACGGCACCCAGACCGACGACAGGGTGCTGGTCGACTCCGAAGGACGCGAACTCGTGGCCGTGCACCGCGGCGACGGGCTCGGGATCGCCGCCCTGCGCCGCGCTGAGCTGGCGCTGTTGATCCTGTCGACGGAAAAGAACCCGGTCGTCGCCGCACGGGCCCGCAAACTCCAGGTCCCCGTGCTCCACGGCATCGACCGAAAAGATCTCGCACTGAAGCAATGGTGCGAGGAGCAGGGCATCGCGCCGGAGCGCGTGCTCTACGTCGGCAACGACGTCAACGACCTCCCGTGCTTCGGCCTTGTCGGCTGGCCCGTGGCGGTCGCAGGTGCGCACGACGTCGTGCGCGGCGCTGCACGTGCGGTCACCTCCACCCCCGGAGGGGACGGCGCGATCCGCGAGATCGCCTCGTGGATTCTCGGAAAGGAACTGTCTTAAGTGAGCTCCAACTCTCGCCTCCGCACCCTCGGCGACAAGATCGCCGGTCCCGGCCACCCGGTCTACGTCACCGGTGAGATCGGTATCAACCACAACGGCGACCTGGAGAACGCGTTCAAGCTGATCGACGCTGCCGCCGAGGCCGGCTGTGACGCGGTCAAGTTCCAGAAGCGAACCCCGGAGATCTGCACCCCCCGCGACCAGTGGGACATCGAGCGTGACACCCCCTGGGGCCGGATGACCTACATCGACTACCGCCACCGCGTGGAGTTCGGCGAGGCCGAGTACACCGCCATCTCCGAGCACTGCAAGAAGCGCGGCATCGACTGGTTCGCCTCCCCGTGGGACACCGAGGCCGTCGCCTTCCTGGAGAAGTTCGACGTCCCGGCGCACAAGGTGGCCTCGGCCTCGCTGACCGACGACGAGCTGCTGCGCGCTCTGCGGGCGACCGGCCGCACCGTCATCCTGTCGACGGGCATGTCGACCCCCAAGCAGATCCGCCACGCGGTGGAGGTGCTGGGCAGCGACAACATCCTGCTGTGCCACGCCACCTCCACGTACCCGGCCAAGGCCGAGGAGCTCAACCTGCGCGTGATCAACACGCTGCAGGCCGAGTACCCCAACGTGCCGATCGGCTACTCCGGCCACGAGACCGGTCTGCAGACCACGCTGGCCGCCGTCGCGCTGGGTGCCGCGTTCGTCGAGCGCCACATCACCCTCGACCGCGCCATGTGGGGCTCGGACCAGGCCGCCTCCGTCGAGCCGCAGGGCCTGACGCGGCTGGTCCGGGACATCCGCACCATCGAGGACTCCCTCGGTGACGGCGTCAAGAAGGTCTACGAGAGCGAGCTCGGCCCGATGAAGAAGCTCCGCCGTGTCGCGGGCGTCGTCGCCGAGTCCGACTCCGCCGACCGCGAGCCCGCCGCGGTCTGAGGCACTCTGCCGTGAATTCTCCGGCCGGTGTGCCCGGCCCTCGCCCGGAAGCGGCGGGCACCTCTGACGCGTCAGGGGCTGCCCGCCGCTTCCGGGCCCTGCCTTTGGACGGTGCGATGGTCTCCGCTGCCCCCCTTGCCCCTCCGGTCACTCTTGCCTTCGTCGAGAGCCCGGTTCAGCTGCTGAACGTGCTGGAGTGGGCGTACGCCGACGCCCAGCGCGCCCAGGGCCCGGACCAGCGCGCCCAGGGCCCGGACCAGCGCGCCCAGGGCCCGGACCAGCGCGCCCAGGGCCTGGAGGCCACGGCGCCCCAGGACCTCACCGTGGTGGTGCTCTCCCCGCACGACCCGATGACCCGCGGCCAGCTACGCCGGATGGCCGAGCTGGCGCGGGACGAGGGCTTCGCCGTGCGCTGGGAGGACGCGCGGGGTGGGGCCGGTGCGCCGGTCAAGACGATCAGCGGGCTGCGCGGACCGCTGCGCCGGGCCGCGCGGATCGTGATAGGCGATCCGTTCTCCCGCTATGTCCAGCTACTGCTGACCCTCACCCGCGCCAAGGACCTGGTCGTGGTGGACGACGGCACGGCCACCATGGAGTTCATCTCCCAGCTCGCCAAGGGGGAGCCCCTGGTGCGCTGGCACCGGCGAGGCAACCGGGGGCCGCGCGACATGGTGTTCGCGCCGGTCTCCGCCACCGCGCGGCGTCGGCTCACCCCGGGCGCCAAGCGCCGGGTCGAGGTCTTCAGCTCGATGCCGGTGGAGGCGCCCGACGGGGTCACCATCACCGCCAACGACTTCGCCTGGACCCGGGCCCGGTTCGGCCCGCCCCGGCTCACCGGCGGCACCGACCTGGTCGGCACCTCCCTGGTCGAGACGGGCGTGGTGGACCTGGAGCGCTATCTGGAGGCGGTCGGCTCGCTGACCCGCGCCCATGGCGCCACCCGCTACTTCGCCCACCGCCGCGAGAGCGTCGAGAAGCTGCACCGGGTCTCGGCCGAGGTGGGTCTTGAGATCGTACGACCCGATCTGCCGCTCGAGCTGATAGCCCGCCGAGGCCCCATCGGCCACACGATCGTGAGCTTCCCCTCGACCGTGGTGCACACCCTGCCGCTCGCGCTCGTGGGCACCGGTGTGCAGGTCGCGGTCTGCGATGTGGACCCCGCCTGGCTGACCAGCAACGCCTCCCCGCGCGCCCAGGGCTTTCTGTCCGGGGTCACCGGCACGGCCCGCGATGTGCGCCGGCTGAGCTCGGGGCCGCCGACGGACCCGGCTCCGCCGAAGGGTTCGGTCCCGCCGAGGGATCCGGCCCCGCCGGGGAGCCCGGGTTCGCCCGCGGCACCGCTCGCGGCGTCCTGAGCTCGTCGCCCGTACGGCCGTGTGGCGCTTCTCACCCGCGACCGGCCGCAAAACGGGCTGTTATACCCCCTGACTAGGGGGATCATGCACCGCGCCGGGTACTTTTGCGTACCCGAAGAGATTGAATTTTTGTTGATCGACATTCGGTGGGCCCACCTGGCGTTCTACGCTTCTTCAGGTGAAGCAATTGATGTCCCTCGATGCGACCGATGCCACACCCGCCGAAGCGCCGGCCCTGCCCGGCACGCTCCCCGACGAGCTGCGTGCCGAACTCATCGCCTTCCGGCGCGATGTACATATGCACCCCGAGCTCGGCAACTGTGAGTTCCGCACCACCGCCGCGATCAAGGCGCGGCTGGAGCAGGCGGGACTGGAGCCGCGGGTGCTGCCCTCGGGCACCGGCCTCATCTGTGACATCGGCCCGCGCGATGGCGTGGCGCCCCTGCTGGCGCTGCGCGCGGACATCGACGGACTGCCCATCCCCGACACCAAGACGGTCGACTACCGCTCGACCATCGCCGACCGCGCCCACGCCTGCGGCCACGATGTGCACACCACCGTGGTGCTCGGCGCCGGTCTGGTCCTGGCCGAGCTGGCCCGCGAGGGGCGGCTGGCGCGTCCGGTGCGGCTGCTGTTCCAGCCCGCCGAGGAGGTGCTGCCCGGCGGCGCGGCCGACGCGATCGAGGAGGGCGTGCTGGACGGCGTCGGCCGGATCCTGGCGTTGCACTGCGACCCGAAGGTCGAGGTCGGCCGGATCGGGCTGCGCGTCGGGCCGATCACCTCGGCCTGCGACCGGCTGGAGATCTCGCTGGACGGGCCGGGCGGCCACACCGCGCGCCCCCATCTGACCACCGACCTGGTGACCGCCACCGCCAAGGTGATCACCGAGGTGCCCGCGCTGCTGGCCCGCCGGGTCGACGCCCGCTCGGGCCTGGCCGTCACCTGGGGCCGGGTGGAGTCGGGCCACGCCTGCAACGTGATCCCGCAGCACGCCGAGCTGTCCGCCACGGTCCGCTGCCTGGACCTGCCCGCCTGGCGGGAGGCGCCCGACCTGGTCCATGCCGCGGTGGACGAGATCGCCACCCTGCACCGCGCCAAGTCGGAGATCAACTACATCCGCGGGGTCCCGCCGGTGGTCAACGAGGCGAGCTCCGCCGAGCTGCTGCGGGACGCCATGATCGCCCGCTGCGGCGCGCACGCGGTCGAGGACACCGAACAGTCGCTGGGCGGCGAGGACTTCTCCTGGTACCTGGAGCGGGTGCCCGGCGCGATGGCCCGGCTGGGCGTGCGTACGGTCGGCGACACCACCCGGCGAGACCTCCACGCGGGCGACTTCGATGTGGACGAGGACGCCATCGCGGTGGGCGTGGAGCTGTTCACGGCGGCGGCTCTGCTCGCCTGAACCTGGAGCACGGTATGCGGCCGGGTGGCATGCGCTCGCCCGGCCGCGCACCGAGAAGGCGTCAGCCCATCGGGCACGGGATCGTCGGGCGGATGCGGTTCGCGCTGCACGCGACGACTTGGACCGAGGCAAATCCGGTGCCACGGAGGTACCAGCCGCCGACGACGTCACCGCCCCAGCCGAGCCGGTCATCCGCTGCCGCGAACCGCTCGGCCTGTCGGGAGGAGTCTTTGTCGTGGTTGGTGAGGAAGGACCGGCTTAAGCCGCCGACCTGGTCTCTGTACCAGGCGAAGGCTTTATCCGGTGCCTCGAAGGTGGCCTTGATCATTCTGGCTGGGCGGAGCAGCCAGTGCGGCACTTCCAGTGGGGGTACGTCGCTCGCCATGAAGGCGGGGCTGGCCGCCGCGATCCGCTTCCATTCCTGGGGCGGGATGTCCTGGACGACGAGGTGCGGTGGCCGCCGGGCGGACTCGTCGTCGTAGGTGCGGCGGTCTCCGGTCCAGCGGTAGCAGTGCCAGTGGGTCGGCATGGGCGGGGGCGGAGCGGCCATCCGGGGTACCTCCTGCGTGCTGGGAGCGGCCCGCGCTTCCGGGCGCGGGCCGCCGTTTGCCCAGGGCGTCGGACGTCGGCTACTTGGCGTACTGGCGTCCGTCGTCGGAGTCGCCGGGTGCCCGGCCGCTCGGTGACGGTGCGTCCGTGTCCGGCATGGTGTCGCCGTCCTCGGGGTCCTGGTGGACGACGGCGTGCTGTAATCGCATGGGGCCTCCGTGAGTTCACTGGCGCGCGGGTGTCCCCGCGCGATGGCGCGGTGCTCGTCCCGGCCACTGGCCTGCAAGCGGGAGGCCGGGGCGAGCCTTGCTGGAAGGGACTCCGACCTGTGGTTCAGACCGGTACCGGAGTTCCCGTCACCCCTGCCTCGTCGGTGGCCGCGTCGGCTCGTGCCGACCGGCAGGGGGTCTTGGAGGGCGGCCCGTCGGCGCCGTCGTCGGGTACGGGGGCCAGGAACACCAGCAGCCCACCCGGTCCAAGGGGCCGGGGTGCCGGCGATGCGCAGGGCGACGACGCCCACCAGCAGGGTGGCCCAGGCCGACGACCGCACCGGCGCGGGCGGCACGGAAGATGTGCCGCTGGGCTCTATGCGGCACCGGCGACCTCCTTGCACAGCGGGCGGCACGCGTACAGGTCGACGTCCTCTTTGGTGACGCCGCCGCAGGTCCACTCGACCGTGCCGAGTAGCTGGTCGGCGAATAGCCGCTGCTCGCACAGGGCGCAGTCCCAGCCCTGGAGTTGTGGCCCGGTCAGGGTTTCGGGGTCCGGCAGCTCGATGCCCGGGAGCAGGGAGGACTGGGGGCAGGTCGTCATCGGGGCCGCCCCTCGTGCTCGGCCGTGGTCGCGCTGGTGAGACTCCCCGGCTCGCGCTTCGAGTCGAGCGGCGCGTGGGTGGGGCAGGCATAGGTGACCTTGCCGACGGCGCTGCGGCCGTCTTCCACCTCGACCGGGATCGGCTCGTCGGTGGGCAGCCGGCAGCGGTAGCAGAGTTGGCGGCCGTCGGGGACGCGGCCATATGCGGCACGGTCAGCCTCGGCCAGCGCCTCCCACAGCTTCCAGGCGTCGGTCAGGTAGTGGTCGGTCGAGAGGGGCACGCGCCAGTGGGTCCGGGGGCCCCTGGTCCAGGAGGCGGGCGGTACGCCGAGATACGTACTCTCGTCCGCGAGCTCGGTGAGGACGCGGACGTGCCGGAGGTGCCGGCTCGTCGCGGTGCCCACGGCGACGAACCAGTACAGGGGGCCGTGCTTGTCCTGGATGACGGCGCCGGTCTCCTCGCCGAGCAGCTGCAGGGCGCGTTCCCCGACGGTCGGCGCAGCCCGCACCGCGTCCCACCATTTACCTGCGGGTAACGCCTCGACATCCGCAGTGTTCGGCGGTGTCCACGGCAGGGCTCGCGCCGTATGGCCCCGCTCCTCGCCGGCCGGCGGACGGGTGGTGGAAGTGGCCATGCTGGCGCTCCTCGTGGCGTTGGCCGCGCCCCGGGAGGCTCCGCCGCCTCGCTGGGGTTTCGTGGTATCCGCCGACGCTAGGAGCGTGAACAGCGTCGATACCAGCAGTGTGCAGATCTGTGCAGCACTTCCCCTGTAGAGGCATGTTGGCAGGTTTGTGCTCTTGACCCTCGGGCTTCATGGAGGTGAGGTGATTGCAGAAATCTGCACACCACTTTGAGGGAGGCAGCCATGGCACTACTGTTCGTTGGGATCGATCCGAACACCGGCGATGACGAGAGCCCTACGGTCTGGGTCGACCAGGAGAAGCACGAACTCGTCTTCCAGGGATGGAAGCCGAGCCCAGAACTCCAAGCCGAATGTGCGGCGTTCGAGGTCTCCGGTCACGCGAAGGGGATCCCGGCGCACGAGGCTGTGATCCGTATCCCCGCCAGGATGGTGCACATGATCAGGGAGGCATGCGATGCCGTCGAGCGCACCGACGTTCGCTGAACTGATGGCAGGTTGCACGCGCTCAGCCGTGCACCTGGAGATGCGCGACGTCTACTCGGTCGACAGCGAACGGCAGCAGTTCGAGGCGTGGCGCCAGGGTTTCCGCCATGACCCGGCAGACCGCGAGTCTTGGTGGCGGCCGTGGCTGGACCTGATCCAGGACACCGTTGCCCGCGGCGTCGTCGTGCGCCGCGCGCGGATCGTGTCTGAGCCGGTCAGCGAATACATCCGCTTCGAGCACTCCGGCACCTTCACCAACATCGCGGCAGGCGAACAGGTGCGCTGGCTCCCACGCCGCCGCGCGTCCGACATCGCCCTGCCAGGCAATGACTTCTGGCTCTTCGACAGCTGCATCATTCGGTGGAACCACTTCACGGGCGATGGCGGGTCGGCGGGCCAGGACCCCTCAGACGATCCCGCCGCCGCCAAGCTGTGCGCCACCGCGTTTGACGAGGTATGGGCCAGAGCTGTCCCGCACGAGCAGTACGAGATCCGCTAGCAGAAAACGCCGGTAAGCCAGCTTATGCCCGTCTCCCCATCCTCGTCTGCCCAGGCCGCTCGCGAGGTCGTCGCCGGACGACTGCGTGACCTACGCAAAGAGGCAGGACTGACGATCACCGAGCTGGCAAACCGGTGCGGCTGGCACCACTCCAAGACGTCCCGCATCGAGAATGCGATCACCGGCCCCACGGCCAACGACATCCGCCAGTGGTGCGCTGCCACTGGAGCACAGTCCCAGGCGCAGGACATCATCGTGCAATCGGTGAGCGCCGAGTCGATGTACAGGGAGTGGCGCCACCAGATCCGCAGGGGTCTGACAGAGCTGCAGGAGAACACTGGCAAGCTCTTCCGCACCACAAACCGTTTCCGCGTGTACTCGTCCACGCTCGTCCCTGGCCTCCTTCAGACCGAGGGCTACGCGACCAGCGTCCTCAGCGCGGCAGCCCATTTCCGTGAACTCCCTGTTGACGACGGTGCCGAGGCCGCGCGTGCCCGGGTCGACCGCTCGCGAGTCATCCACGACCCCGGCCGTCGCTTTGCCCTGCTCATCGAAGAGTCCGTCCTGCACTGCCAGATCGCCGACATCGACGCGATGGCAGCGCAGCTCGGCTACCTCCTTACTGCTGGCGCGATCCCCACGGTGTCCCTAGGCATCATCCCGGCAGCCGCGCGCCTGCGTTGCCAGTGGCCACGCGAGACCTTCCATGTGTATGACGACAAGCTTGTGTCCGTGGAGATGGTGTCCGCCAGGGTGCGGATCAACCAACCCTCCGAGATCACCCTGTATGTGAAGGCGTTCGAGGAGTTGCGCAGCATGGCCGTGTATGGGGCCGAGGCGCGGGCGCTGATCCTGAAGGCCATTGAGGCCCTGCACTGACCTCAGGCACGACAAAAAGCTCCCTACGCTCGAAAGCTGACCCCGCCGGGCGAGGTTGGTGCACATCGGAGTACGACGACACGGGAGACGACATGCCCCAACCGTCCATTGAATGCCGGGAGTGGCGGCGCCGCGTGCGCACCGGTCTGGCCAAGCTCCAGGACAGCTACACACAGCTGTACCGGTCAACGGAACTGCTGCGCGTCTATTCGCCGGTCCTGGTCCCCGGCCTGTTGCAGACGGAGGGCTACGCGAGAGCGCTGCTGTCGATGAATGCGCGGTTTCTTGAGTTCCCCGACGACGGGGCGGAGGCTGCGGCGGCCCGCCTGGAGCGGTCGCAGATCATCCACGAGCCGGGGCACCGTTACGTGTTTCTCGTCGAGGAGGCCGTGCTGTATTACCAGCTCGGCAACGCGGACGCGATGGCTGCCCAACTGGGCTACTTGCTGACCGCGGGGGCCCTGCCGCAGGTGTCGTTCGGCATCATCCCGGCCGGGACGCGCGAGCGGGTTCTGGGGCCGCAGGAGACATTCGACGTGCACGACGACACGCTGGTGTCCGTCGAGTTGCTCTCCGCCGAGGTGAACGTCACCCAGCCGTCGGAGATCGCAATGTATGTGAAGGCGTTCGAGCAACTGCGCGGCATGGCCGTGTACGGGGCCGAGGCGCGGGCGCTGATCCTGAAGGCTGTCGAAGCCCTGCACTGACTCCGGGCGAGGGGCATTCGTCGCGTCCAGGAAGCGTGACGGCCCCACCGAAATGGGGGCCGATCGGCAGTACCCACGGAGCCGACCGGCGGTACATTGCGAGTGTCAGCACGCAATTGGGAGTCAGTATGCCCGAGACCAGCGGCAAGCACATCGGCGCCCGCATCCGCGAATTCCGCCTTATCCGAGACTTCTCCCTCGCCGAGCTGGGCCGACGTGCCCACGTATCCACCAGCCAGCTCTCCCGAGTGGAAACTGGTGAACAGCCGGCCAGCCCATCCGTCCTCGCCGCCGTTGCCCGCGCGCTCGGCGTCACACTCTCCGTCCTTCACGGCCAGCCGTACATCCACATGCTCCAGAAGGACCAGCTCGATCGACTGCTCGCGCCCATCAGCAGTGCGCTGGACGCGTGGGACATCCCCCCGAGGACAATCTGCCGCTGCGCCCGCTGGACGACATCGCAGCGGACACAAAGGTCGTCGCCAAGAGGCGCGCGCAGGGGGAGTTCGGGGCGGCGGCTGAGGCACTGCCAGAACTCATCACCGATACGGCACTCGCCGTACAAGCTCACACGGCGCCGGGCAGGGGCCGCGAGCGAGCGCATAACCTCCAAGCGGAGGTTGCGAGGACGACGGCGATCGTCGCGTACCGGCTCGGTTACATGGACCTGGCCCGGCTCGCCCTGGCTCGCATGGCCGTAGCCGCGCCCGAGTCCGGAGACCCCCGGCAGGTCGCGGTCGAGAGGTACGAGCGTGCCGTCATCACCCATGCAGAGACTTCGCGTCCCGACCGTGGTGTGGCGCTGATGCGGCAGGCGCTGCGCGACCTGGACGACGATGGCGACCCGGCGACCAGGGCCGTGCGGGGCACCTTGCTCCTGCGCGCCTCGGGGCTCAGCGCGGTGCAGAAAGACCACGCCGCCGCAAGGGATTGGCTCGGTCAGGCCGAGGAGCTGGCCGAAGCTGGAGCAGCGGCGGACGCGGCCGAGGAGCCGCCTGGATCTCGGTACGCTTTGGCGTTCGGGGAGTTGAACGTGAATCTGGGACGGCTGGATGTCGCGATGTTCCAGGACGATTATGAGACCGCCGTCCGCGTCGCTGAAGATGTGCGGCTGCCGGACTCGTACCAGCCCACCAGGGTGGCGGGGTTCCTGATCCGACGGGCCAGTGCGGAGGCGTGGACAGCGCGTCATGACGAGGCGCTGGCCTCACTGGAGCAGGCCCGAGAGAAGGCGCCGCAGCTGACCCGATACCACCCCGAGGTGCATCAGACGGTCGGGACGCTGCTGCGGGCGCGACAGAGGGCGGCGGAGCCACTGCGCGAGTTCGCCCAGTGGAGCGGCGTGTAACCAACTGTGCACGCATTGTCAAGGTTCCGGTGTCCCTACCTTAGGGAAATCGGGACCTTCCCGCGTCGGCACTCTGTGACGGTCAGCACACAGACCGCACGGAGCCGACCATGACGACCAGAACCTTGCCGTGGACACCGCCGAACACCGAGGACGTCGAGGCGTTACCGGTGGGCAAATCGTGGGACGCCGTGCGCGCGGCCCCGACCGTCGGCGAACGCGCCCTCGAACTGCTCGGCGAGCAGACCGGTGCCGTCATCCAGGACAAGCACGGCCCCCTCTACTGGCTCGTCGCCGTAGGCACCGCTACAAGCTGGCACCTGCGGCAAGTCCGCGTCCTCACCGAGTTGACGGATGAGCGCACCTATCTCGGCGTGCCGCCCATCTCCAGGGCGGAGGGCCCCGGCACCCACTGGCGCGTGCCGCTCTCGGCCGACCACTACCTCACCGACGCCTTCACGCTATGGGGAGCACTGGCCGAGGCCGACCGGGCCGAGTTCGGCTCGGTCCCGCTTGGCCGCCAGACCTGCCATCGCTGCGAACTCCCCACTGACGAACCGGTCATCGTCGACGTCCAGCACGGCGGCAGCGGCGCCGGACGCACTGTGTACGCTTGCCCCCGCCATGCCCGGGCCTGCCAGCAGGACTCGGTGGCCGAGGCCGCCGCCATGCGGCGCATCCGTGAGCAGGGGCACGCCCGGTGACGGAGGACGAGCGCACCGAGCAGGAGCGGATCGCCGAGTTGCGGAAGCCCGGCCGGAAGTGGGTCTTCGGACAGCTCCAGGGCTGGAACTGCGCCCTGTGTGCGACGCGCCTCTACGCGGACCGGCCCATCTGCACGGTGGAGGTGGACTACGGCGGCGTCATTGAGACGTGCCAGTTGTACGTCTGCGCGCCCTCATGCGAGGCGGCTCGCCAGGCGCTGCGTCCCGCCACGCCGGACGGAGGCCTCCCGCCGATCCGCGCGCCCCGGCAGCGGACGGCCACGTAGACCGGGTGGGTCGCTGGTGTTCCGGGCCCCGAACCGGACGACGGCGCCGGCGGCCCACCCTCCCGGCGCCCTGAGGTCGGTGCGGCCAGGCGCGGCCGCCGCCCGCAGGGCAGGGGCTCCGGCCCCGATCTGGGGACCGCGGGCCGGAGTCCCGCACGAGAAAGCCCCCGCCCCGGCCGCCTCCTACTCGATCCCAGAGCCTCGCCCGGCGGGTCTCATAAGGGGAAATACCGGGCGCAAACGCGGCCGTTTTGCCCGCCCGAAACGTTGTGTAGACCTGGCGGACACGAGAGGTTCGCGACGATCCGATAACAGCTTCCGAGGGGGCCTTTATCTGGCATCTACGCGCGTTACGATGCGGCGGAGCCAGCGCCGCAAGGGGCGCTTCGAGAACATCAGAGGGGACCCTCGTGCGCCGGGTATCCACGATAGCGGTCGCGGGCATTGCCACCGCGGCTCTCGCATTCTCCGTCACCGCGTGTGGCAGCAGTTCCGAAGAGGGAAGCAAGGACGCCGGCATCGGCCTGGCCTATGACGTCGGCGGCCGTGGCGACCACTCCTTCAACGACTCCGCCGCCAAGGGCTACGACAAGGCCCTGAAGGACTTCGACGTCAAGGGCAAGGAGCTGACGGCGAAGGACGGCGACACCGACGCCGACCGCTACGACAAGCTGGCGAGCCTGGCCGAGGCGGGCTACAACCCCGTCGTCGGCGTCGGCTACGCGTGGACCCCCTCGCTCACCAAGGCCGCCAAGAAGTACAAGGACACCGACTTCGCCATCGTCGACTCGGTCGTCGAGGCCAAGAACGTGGCCAGCCTGGTCTCCGCCGAGCACGAGGGCTCCTACCTCGCCGGCGTGGCCGCGGGCCTGAAGACCAAGTCCAACAAGGTCGGCTTCATCGGCGGCACCGACAGCGCGCTGATCAAGAAGTTCGCGGGCGGCTTCCAGCAGGGCCTGAAGGACACCAACCCCAAGGCGTCCCTGGACGTCCAGTGGGTGCAGGTCGGTTCGCCCAAGGGCTTCGGCATGCCGGACCGCGGCAAGGACATCGCCGAGGGCATGCTCTCCAACAAGGTCGACGTGATCTTCTCCGCGGCCGGCGGCTCCGGCGCGGGCGCCATCGAGGCGACCGCGGGCAAGAAGGGCACCTGGTCGATCGGCGTCGACGGCGACCAGTACTACGACAAGGGCCTGGCCCAGTACAAGAACTCGATCATGACCTCCATGGTCAAGACCGTGGACGGCTCGGTCTACGACTTCATCAAGAGCGTCGTCAAGGACAAGAAGCCCGAGAGCGGCGTCCAGTCCTACGACCTCAAGCGCGGCGGCGTCTCCCTCTCCTACTCCGGCGGGTTCATCAACGACATCAAGCCGAAGATCGAGGCGGCCAAGAAGAAGATCGTCGACGGCCAGATCAAGGTCAACGACACCTACAAGGACTGACCCTCGGGCCACGGATCCGTACGGCACCCCCGGGTGTCCGCCCGGGTCCGTGGCACATCCGGCCGGTCCGGCCCCCGGCCCGCCCCACCTCCGTCGCCCCTCAGGAGTGCGCCATCGAAGCCGCCAGCCCACCCAAGGGCGCTCCCGCCGGTGCCGTCACCGACGTCGCCGTAGAACTCCACGGAATCACCAAGCGGTTCCCCGGAGTCGTCGCCAACCACGACATCGACATCACTGTGCGCCGCGGCACCGTGCACGCCCTCGTGGGCGAGAACGGCGCGGGCAAGTCGACGCTGATGAAGATCCTCTACGGGATGCAGCGCCCGGACGAGGGCACCATCGCGATCGACGGCGAGACGGTGGAACTGCACTCCCCGGCGGACGCCATATCCCGCGGAGTGGGCATGGTGCACCAGCACTTCATGCTCGCCGACAACCTCACCGTGCTGGAGAACGTGGTCCTCGGCGCGGAGAAGCTGCACGGCATCAGCGGCAGGGCGCGCGCCCGGATCAAGGAGATATCCGACGCCTACGGGCTGGGCGTCCGCCCCGATGTCCTCGTCGAGGACCTGGGGGTGGCGGACCGTCAGCGCGTGGAGATCCTCAAGGTCCTCTACCGGGGCGCCCGGACGCTCATCCTCGACGAGCCGACCGCCGTCCTCGTCCCGCAGGAGGTCGACGCGCTCTTCGACAACCTCCGCGAGCTCAAGTCCGAGGGTCTGACGGTGCTGTTCATCTCGCACAAGCTGGGCGAGGTGCTCTCCGTGGCCGATGACATCACCGTCATCCGCCGCGGCACCACGGTCGCCTCCGTCGCACCGTCCGAGACCGACCCCCGGCAGCTGGCCGAGCTGATGGTCGGCAGCGAGCTGCCCTCGCCCGAGACCCGCGAATCCACCGTCACCGACACCGAGATGCTCGTCGTGGACGCGCTGCGGCTGACCGCCACCGATGTGGACGGGGTGGAGCGGGCCGTGCTCGACGACATCGTCTTTACCATCCGCAAGGGCGAAGTCCTCGGCATCGCCGGTGTGGAGGGCAACGGCCAGGCCGAACTGGTCGAGGCCATCATGGGCATGCGCGACCCCGACGCCGGCACCATCACCCTCGACGGCGCCGACATCTCCCACGCGCCCACCCGCAAGCGGCGCGAGGACGGCATCGGCTACATCCCCGAGGACCGCCACCGGCACGGACTGCTGCTGGAGGCGCCGCTGTGGGAGAACCGCATCCTCGGCCATGTCACCGAGGTGCCCAACAGCAAGGGCGGGCTGCTCAATCCGGCCGCCGCCCGGCGGGACACCGAGCGGATCGTCGCCGAGTACGACGTCCGTACGCCCGGGATCGAGGTCACCGCGGCCTCGCTGTCCGGCGGCAACCAGCAGAAGCTGATCGTCGGCCGGGAGATGAGCCACCACCCCAAGCTGCTGATCGCCGCGCACCCCACCCGGGGTGTGGACGTGGGCGCCCAGGCGCAGATCTGGGACCAGATCCGCACCGCGCGCCGTGAGGGCCTGGCGGTGCTGCTGATCTCGGCCGACCTGGACGAGCTGATCGGCCTGTCCGACACCCTGCGGGTGATGTTCCGCGGCCGGCTGGTCGCCGACGCCGACCCCGCCACCATCACCCCGGAGGAGCTGGGCTCGGCCATGACCGGCGCCGCCTCCGGCCGTCTGGACCACCCGGCCGACGACGGGACCGAGGCCGCGACCGGGGGAGAGGCCCGATGAAGAAGCTGGACAAGGAGCGGGTGCTGCTCGCGGTCGCCGCCCCGGTGCTGGCGCTCGCCGCCGCGTTCGTGGTGACCGCGCTGGTGCTGCTGGCGACCGGCAAGGAGCCGTTCAACGCCTTCGGCATCATGTTCGACTACGGGGTGAAGGCCGACAGCCAGGTCTACATCCTCAACAAGGCGACGACGTACTACCTGGCGGGGCTCTCGGTGGCCATCGGCTTCCGGATGAACCTCTTCAACATCGGCGTCGACGGCCAGTACCGGCTCGCCGCCTTCTTCGCCGCCGTCGTCGGCGGGGCGCTGAAGCTGCCGGGGCTGGTGCAGATCCCGCTGATCATCCTGGTCGCCATGCTCGTCGGCGCCATGTGGGCGTCCATCGCCGGTCTGCTGAAGGTCTACCGGGGCGTCAGCGAGGTGATCAGCACCATCATGCTGAACTCCCTCTCCGGCATCGTCATCAGCTATCTGCTGGTGGACGGGCGGCTGGCCGACCTCGACAAGCAGACCAACATCGTGGCCACCGACCCGCTGCCGACCTCCAGCCACTTCTTCACCTTCCCGGCGGGCGGCGACCTCGACCCCATCTGGGGCTTCATCGTCGTCGCGGCGCTCGCGGGCATCGGCTTCTGGTTCCTGCTCGGGCGCACCCGGTTCGGCTTCGACCTGCGCGCGGTGGGCCGCTCCGAGTCCGCCGCGCAGGCCAGCGGCGTCAACGTCAAGCGCATGGTGCTCACCAGCATGGTGCTCTCGGGCGCGATGGCCGGTCTGATCGGCATGCCGACCCTGCTCAACGACACCCACCAGTTCACCTCCGACTTCCCCACCGGCATCGGCTTCACCGGTATCGCCATCGCGCTGCTCGGCCGCAACAACCCGGTCGGCATCGCGCTGGCCGCCGTGCTGTGGGGCTTCCTGGAGCGCGGCGCCAACCGCCTGGAGTTCGAGGGCTACGACAAGGAGATCGTCGGCGTGATGCAGGGCGTGATCGTCCTGTGTGTCGTCATCGCGTACGAACTGGTGCGCCGCTACGGGCTCAAGCGCCAGCAGCAGCGGGTCGGCGCGGAACTCGCCGCCCAGGCCAGGGCCGACAAGGGCATCGACAAGACGGAGACGGAGGTGCCGGCATGAGTGCCACGGTGACCACCACCAAGACCACAAGCACGCCGGGCAAGGGGAACGGGCCCGCCTCCCGGATGTCCCTGGGCAAGGTGCTGCTGATCGTCGCCGGGGCGCTGGTCGCGCTGTCGGTGCTGCGGGCGTTCGTCGACGCCGCCCAGCAGGCGGACTTCGACCGCGTCACCTCCTCCGGGCAGATCGCCGCCGCGCTCTCCATGGCCGTGCCCATCGGCCTCGCGGGCCTCGGCGGACTGTGGTCCGAGCGGGCCGGTGTGGTCAACATCGGCCTCGAGGGCATGATGATCCTCGGCACCTTCTTCGGCGCCTGGGCGGGCTACCAGACCAACCCCTGGGTGGGCGTGCTCGCGGGCGTCCTCGGCGGCGCGGTCGGCGGTCTGGTCCACGCGGTGGCCACCGTCACCTTCGGGGTGGACCACATCATCTCCGGTGTGGCGATGAACATCCTCGCCCTCGGCGCCACCACCTATCTGGCCAAGCGCTGGTTCGAGCCGCTGGGCGACATCGGCGGCTCCCCGAAGAACTCCCCGCAGGTCGACCCCATCCAGACGTTCACCGTCCCCGGACTGTCCGACTGGCTCGCCGACCTGGAGAACCACCACTGGTTCCTGGTCTCGGACGTCGCCGGCATCCTCGGCGGTCTGGTCACCGACATCTCCGCGCTGACCGTCGTCTCCATCCTCCTGGTCGTGGGCAGCTTCTTCGCCCTGTGGCGGACCTCGTTCGGCCTGCGGCTGCGGTCCTGCGGTGAGAACCCGACGGCGGCCGAGTCCCTCGGCGTCAACGTCTACCTCTACAAGTACGCGGCCGTGGTGATCTCCGGCGCCCTCGCCGGGCTCGGCGGGGTCTTCCTCGCCCTCGTCCGCTCGCACATCTACAACGAGGGCCAGACCGGCGGCCGCGGCTACATCGGCCTCGCCGCCATGCTCTTCGGCAACTGGCGGCCGGGCGGGCTCGCGATGGGCGCCGGTCTCTTCGGCTACTCCGACGCCCTGCAGCTGCGCAACGGCGGGGCGACCGTCCACGCCCTGCTGATCCTGGTGGCACTCGGCCTCGCCGCGCTGGCGGCCTGGCGGATTGTCCGCAAGAGTTATGTCGCGGGCGCGGTGTCCGGCGCCGCGGCCGTCGCGCTGCTGCTGTGGTACGCCCTGACCGACACGGTCCCCAACGACCTGGTCAGCGCCACGCCGTACATCGTGACCCTGCTGGTCATGGGCCTCGCCTCACAGCGGCTGCGGATGCCCAAGGCGAACAACAGGCCCTATCGAAAGGGACAGGGCACATGAGCACTTCCGCCGCCGCGGCCCCCGACTGGGAGGGCTTGCGCGTACAGGCCCGGGACGCCATGTCCCGGGCCTACGCCCCCTACTCGGACTTCCCGGTGGGCGCCGCCGCGCTCGTCGACGACGGCCGCACCGTCAGCGGCTGCAATGTGGAGAACGCGGCGTACGGCGTCGCGCTGTGCGCCGAATGCGGCCTGATCTCCTCCCTCGTCGCCTCCGGCGGCGGCCGCCTCACCGCCTTCACCTGCTGCGACCGCGAGGGCGCCGTACTGATGCCCTGCGGCCGCTGCCGTCAGCTCCTGTGGGAGCACGGCGGCCCCGAGCTCCAGATGGACACCCTCACGGGCATCCGCCCGCTCGCCGAACTCCTCCCGGACGCCTTCGGCCCCGCCGATCTGCGCCGCGCCGCCGCCCACGGCTGACGCCCGCGCGACGCCCCGGCCCACCCGGTCGGCCCCCTGCACACGAAAGGCCCCGTACCGCCCCCATGGACGCCATCTCCGTCATCCGCGCCAAGCGCGACGGCACCCGCCTGACCGACGCCCAGATCGACTGGGTCATCGACGCCTATACGCGCGGCGAGGTGGCGGACGAGCAGATGTCCGCACTCGCGATGGCGATCTTCCTCAACGGCATGGACCGGGCCGAAATCGCCCGCTGGACCGCCGCGATGATCGCGTCCGGTGAGCGGATGGACTTCTCCTCCCTGCCGCGCCCGACCGCCGACAAGCACTCCACCGGCGGCGTCGGCGACAAGATCACCCTGCCGCTCGCCCCCCTCGTGGCCGCCTGCGGAGCCGCCGTACCGCAGCTCTCCGGCCGGGGCCTCGGTCACACCGGCGGCACCCTCGACAAGCTGGAGTCCATCCCCGGCTGGCGCGCACAGCTGTCCAACGAGGACATGCTGGCCGTCCTGCGCGATGTGGGCCCGGTCATCTGCGCGGCGGGCGAGGGCCTGGCCCCGGCCGACAAGAAGCTGTACGCGCTGCGCGATGTCACCGGGACGGTCGAGTCGATCCCGCTCATCGCCTCCTCGATCATGTCCAAGAAGATCGCCGAGGGCACCGGCTCTCTGGTCCTGGACGTCAAGGTGGGCTCCGGCGCCTTCATGAAGGACATCGACTCGGCGCGCGAACTGGCCACCACGATGGTCGGCCTCGGCAATGACCACGGCGTCCGGACGACCGCCCTCCTCACCGACATGTCCACCCCACTCGGTCTCACGGCGGGCAACGCCCTCGAGGTCCGCGAGTCCGTGGAGGTCCTGGCGGGCGGCGGCCCGGCCGATGTCGTCGAGCTCACCCTGGCCCTGGCCCGCGAAATGCTGGACGCGGCGGGCCTGCCGGACGCCGACCCCGCCAAGGCTCTGGCCGACGGCACGGCGATGGACCACTGGCGCCGCATGATCGCCGCCCAGGGCGGCGACCCCGACGCCCCGCTCCCGGTGGCCCGCGAACACCACGTCGTCACGGCCACCGCCGACGGGGTCCTCACCCGCCTCGACGCCTACGCGGTGGGCCTGGCCGCCTGGCGCCTGGGCGCGGGCCGCGCCCGCAAGGAGGACCCGGTCCAGGCGGGCGCGGGCGTCGAACTCCACGCCAAACCGGGCGACCGCGTCACGGCGGGCCAGCCCCTCCTCACCCTCCACACCGACACCCCGTCGGCCTTCGCCTACGCCCTGGAGGCACTGAAGGACGCGGCCACCTACGCGCCCCACAACACGGAGTTCACCGCCACCCCGATCGTGCTGGAACGCATCGCCCAGGGGTGAGCTGCTTCGGCCGCATCGTTCGACGGGGGAACAGAAGTCAGAGCTCAACGTGGATGGGCATGAGCTTCGGGCATCCGGGTGGGTGCCTGCCCAAAACAGACGCGCGTGGTGCGTACGTCGGCAGGCGCACGGAAGCCCCGCCCAATGCTGCGGGGGTCAGCTCATGGGCGGGGCCGGTCTGGTGGGTTACAGCTTCCCGCTGTAGGTGATCACCACGACGGCAGCGCAGGTCCCGTAGATACGGCAGCGCAGGTCCCGTAGATGATGATCAGCGCTGTGACGTCGAACAGCCAACGTCCCATCGCCTTGGCCGCTCGCTTCATGATCCCCCTTCGTACAGCTTCGCGGGTACGCCCGCGTTTTCCATAGCGATGTCGATCACGATCCGCGCTAGTGCGTGCCGTTCCATCGCCGACCCGGGACGTGCCGTGCACGGACGGCATGCGCACACAGGCCATCTGTGCGGCACGATCGGCAGGAGGTTGTCTTTCTCGGCATCGTGGACGCGCACGGGGCCGTACGTCTTCCCGCTGTCCCGGGACACCCGGATGGTCATGATGGCGCCGGAGCTTCTCATGCCGGCCCCCCGAGGGTGCGTCGGGCGCTGATCCTCGCCAGCACTACCTGTAGCTGTTGCTCGGCTACATCGGCGCTGACTTGGCATCGGGGGCACCTGCACATCGGCCATCGGTCCGACATGAGCGGCAGCAGCGGGTTGTTGGCGGCGCTGTACACGACTTGGGGCCCGAACGTCTTCCCCCCGTCCCGGGACACGCGGAGCGTCATATAGGTGTCGTGATCCCTCATGACTCCTCCTGGTGCATTGGCCCCTTGTGATGCCACTGGCGTTCACGCACGCATGCGGCGGCCATCTGGACGTCGCCTTTGCGTCGGTGCTCCGCTTGCTGGCGCAGTAACGCGTCGCATAGGTCGCAGTTCTCGGCCGAAGGCGTTGATGCGTCAGTTGACCGGCCGGTCATGCGGACACCTCCGCTCCGCGAATCCGCCGGGGGCCGAAACCGACGCCGTGAGCGGCCAGATACAGGGCACGGCGGCGCACCCGCTGCTGCCGTCGCTCATGAGCAACCAAGTACGGCCGGACAAGCCCGATGTCCTCACCACTCAGCGCGGCTACACGGGGGGCACTCATGGGCCGGGAGAACGATCGCTGATCAGTCGCCCGGTGACGACCTACAGGGGGAAGTAAGAGCTGTAGCAACGGCAGGAACAGCCTCGCTGTAGCTTGGGACACGTCGTCAACCTCCATGGGGTTGATGGCCACGCCCCCGGGCCGGTCGCACGGTCGCGGGGGTCCTTGCTGCCCTCCCCACGCTTCCGCTCCAATGAGTGACTGCATAGTGGCCCCCTGTAGGCCAACTGTCGGCCACAATTGGCACATGGGCAGCGACATCGGGGCCAACATCCGACGCCTACGCGAAGAGCACGAGTGGAGTCAGGCACGGCTAGCGCGTGAGGTTTGCCGGGCAGCCGGATTAGCCGGTGATCCAGTGGGGCGGCAGGAAGTCAGCCGGTGGGAGAACGGGAAGCGCACACCTCGGGAATGGTTGCCCTTCATTGCCACCGCCTTAGGCGTGACCGTGGAAGTTCTGAGAACGCCTCAGGAGCCCGCTGCACCGCCGTTGCCGACACTCGCTGACTTCCTGCCCGAAGGCGACCCCCTAAGCCCGTTGGAAGCCCGCAAGGGGTGCCGTATCGGCATGCGTGCGGTGGACGACCTACAACAGCGCGTGCATGGGCTCAGACTTGCCGACGACGTCCTTGCCGGAGGCGACCTAATCCGCCCAGCGCTCCGGGAACTCCGCTCAGCCGTGAAGCTGTACCGTGAGGGAACCCACAGCAGCGAAGTAGGACGGCAACTGCTACGGCAAATCGGTGAGTTGACACAGATTGCCGGATGGATTGCGAGTGACGCCGGACAACATGTAGAGGCAGAGCGCATCTACAGGCTAGGAATCGGCGCTGCAAGGCAGGCCGAGGATTACATCCTTTCCGGGAATATCGCAGGATCGCTGGCCTATCAATTCAGCAATACGGGGCGGGAATCCGAAGGGGTCAGGCTCGCTCAGGCGGCGTTCAATGACGCACGCGCCGAAGCGCCCCCGAAAGCCCGCGCGCTGTATCTGGACCGTGTGGCCTGGGCGCACACAAAAGCCGGGGGCACTGAGAACGGCCAACAAGCCATGCGTGCACTGGGGGAAGCCGGGCAGGCGCTCAGCGAAGACAGCGACGGCACCGAGTCGCCTGCCTACCTGTATTGGGTAGATGCCGGGGAACTCCGTGTCATGGAATCACGTGTCTATACGGAGCTTCACCGCCCCTTGCGCGCAGTGCCGTTGCTTCGGGAAGTGCTCAGCGAGTACGACGCCACGCACACGCGCGAAATGGCGCTGTATCTGTCTTGGCTCGCTGTCGCTCTTGCTGACGCCAATGAGCCTGAAGAAGCGGCGACAGTGGCGGAACGGGTCATCACCATTTCGGCCGACATCGCTTCAGAACGCACGGCGGAAAGAGTGCGGGTCATACTTGGCCGGTTGCAGGAGTATGCAGACGTACCGGAAGTCGCCGCTCTGCTCGGTGAGCATGAAGTGGCTTAACGTGAACACAGGAGCGCGTCCGTGGCTGAAACGACACTTGCGCTGATTGCCATCATCATTTCTGTCGGAACTGCCGTGGGGACCTTCATCTACACCCATCAGCAGATGAAGGCAGCGAAGAGGGCTAATGAGCTAACTGAAAAAGCCCAGCAGGAACAAGTTCAGCCGTACGTGGTTGCAGAAATTCGTGAGCGCGTGCCGGGCTCGCAACTGCTCGTTTTCTCCATCGAGAATACTGGACCCACGATGGCACGTGACGTGAAGGTCACGGTAGACCCGCCCCTTCGGTCGACTCTCGGGGATGATGTCGAGCAAACTCTGAATGCAGCGGTATCCCGTGAGATTCCGGTACTGCCACCAAAACGGCAGTTGACATTTCTCGTGGATGTAGGCCATAAGCTATTCGCGTCAGATCTGCCGCGCCGATACACGGTAGTTGTGAAGTCGGCGGGTCCGTTGGGTGTGGTGGAGCCACTGACGTACACCATTGACCTCGACGTGCTTCAGCATTCACTTCTGAACAGGGAATCTCTGGAGTGGAGTACGCACGTACTTGCCGAAGAATCTAAGAAGGCAAGGAAGGCCCACGAGAAGCAGGCCAATGCCATGGCCCAGCTTTTCCGTGCAGTGGCCAATGAATTGGAAGCTAGGCGCACCGAGTCACCGGAAAACGAGCCGCCGACCAGTGGCGCTGATGCTGACTGGCGCGATGACCGAAGCCCCGTAGTCGACCCAGCAGGGCAGTCGGTGGCCTGACCGTCGTGGACGGTTAGGCCGGATACCCGGGCACATGGTCGATCGCGTCAACTCCGATGACCTGCGCGAGAAGATGATCGGTGCCGTATCAAGACCTCGGCCGCGGCGGATGAGCTGACGGGCTGGTCGGTGTCCGAGGGCGGAACACGTGGCGGCGGTCCAGCGCTCCGCAAAGAGTTGGAAGAACGGGAATACGGAGGGCGCGCAGGTCGTCCTGAGAGCCCGAAGGACTATTTCTGCATCTCCGCGGAGACGTACGGCGAGGAGAACAGCTTCCTTCGCGAGGTCAGCGCCCCGTGCCTGCTGCCTCCGGGCGTCAAGCAGAAGAAGATTACGGAACGCGTCGCCCGGCCCGGGCGTCTTTTGTTGCGAAACGATCAGCGCAACGAGAGGACGTCCCGCTGTGAAGACCATGGGTGCCCGCACGTCCCGCCGTGCACTGCTCTCCTTCGGCGCTGGTACGGCGCTCGCTGTTCTGCTGCCGACGCACGCCTCGGCGCGGGAGGGGATCCCGGGGCGGATGGGGGAGCTGGAGCGGGAGTACGACGCCCGGCTCGGGGTGTTTCGCCCTCGACACCGCCACCGGCAGGACGGTGCTCCACCGCGCCGATGAGCGGTTCCCGATCTGTTCGGTCTCCAAGACCCTCGCGGTCGGGGCCGTGCTCAGGGATCTGGACCGGAACGGAGAGTACCTCGCCCGGCGCATCCGTTACACCGAGGACGACGTCAAGACGGCCGGTCATATCCCGATCACCGGTACGCCCGAGAACATCGCCAACGGGCTGACCGTCGAGGAGCTGTGCGCCGCGGCGATCTCCTACAGCGACAACGGCGCGATGAACCTCCTGCTCCATGAGCTCGGCGGCCCCACTGCGATCACCCGGTCCTGCCGCTCCCTGGGGGACGGGGTCACCCGGCTCGACCGCTGGGAGCCGGATCTGAACTCCGCCGAGCCTGGGCGGGTGACCGACACCACCAGCCCGCGGGCCATCGGGCAGACCTACGCCCGGCTGGCCGTGGGCCGCGCCCTCGACACCGGGGACCGTGAACGGCTGTCGGGCTGGCTGGTGGCGAACACGACGGGCGACGCCCGCATCCGTGCCGGCGTTCCCGCCGACTGGACCGTGGGCGACAAAACCGGGACCGGCCGCTACGGCACCACCAATGACGTGGGCATCGACTGGCCCCCGAACCGGGCGCCGATCGCGCTGGCCGTCCTCTCCACCCGGTAGCAGCAGGACGCCGAGGCCGTCGACCCCCTGATCGCCAAGGCCACCGCACTGGCGGTCGAAGCACTCAGCTGACCCCGGACGGAGGCCACCGCCCCCGGGCTGAACACGGAACGACCAGGCGCCCTGGTGCCACCGGCGGGCGGCCGCGGACGGCGGGAGGGGGTGGGGTCGGAGGGGTGGTGTCCTGGACGCTTTCGCATATTTGTGGCGCCAATCTCCGGCCCACTCCACGTTCCCGGGCACCGGCGCCGTAAATATGCGGTCCAGGGCGCCGCACCGGAGGCCCCGCCCCCGGCACCCACCACACAACCGACCGCGCACCCCAGCAACCACCACGCACCCGCACACCCACGCACCCCTACGTCAGCAACTGACCCCGCCGGCTCAGCAGAAACGTCTTGAAGGCCGCCACCGGCGGCGTGTCCGGGTGGCCGTCCAGCCACGCGACCCCGATCTCGCGGACGGCACGCGGCGCGGTGACGGTCAGCTCCGCCACCCCGGGGCGGGGAACGGCAGGAGGTGGGAGGAGGGCCACCCCGAGGCCCGCCGCGACCAGGCCGCGCAGCGTCTCCGCCTCCTCGCCCTCGAAGGCGATCCGCGGCGTGAATCCCGCCTCGGCGCACAACGCATCGGTGATGCGCCGCAGCCCGTAGCCCGGTTCCAGCGTGACGAACAGCTCCGAGGCGGCCTCGGCGAGCCGGACCCGGCGGCGCCCGGCCAGTCGGTGGTCGTCGGGGACCACCAGCCGCAGCCGCTGTTCGTCCAGGCGGCGGGCGACCAGATCGGGGGCGTCCGGCACCGGGGAGGTCAGGCACAGGTCGAGGCCGCCCGCGCGCATCCGCTCGAGCATCGCCTCGCCGTAGTTCTGGACCAGTTGGAACCGCACTCGCGGATGGTCCACCCGAAAGCTCCGGATCAGACCGGGCACGGTCTCGGTCCCCAGCGTGTGCAGGAAGCCGAAGGAGACCAGGCCCGCCGCCGGATCCGCGTCGGCCCGTACGGACTCGGCGGCGCGGTCGACTTCGGCGAGGGCCCGTTCGACCGAGTGCAGGAACGTCCGTCCCGCCGGGGTGAGCGCCACCGTACGGCCCCGGCGGGCGAAGAGCGCCACGCCCAGGTCCTCCTCCAGCCGGACCATCGCCCGGCTGAGCGTCGACTGGGGCACCCCCATCTCCTGTGCGGCGCGCGTCACATGCTCATGGCGGGCGACGGCGGCGAACTGGGCGAGGCGCGGTGTGAGGGCGGCGGCCCAGGACTCCGCCTCGACATCTGCTGTCACCGGAATGTCGTTTTCGTAACTGATGCGTGACACGGGCGCCCCTGACCTTTGCTCATGCGGCAGTGGATTGATTATCGCCATTCCGTGCATTGGACGCATCAACCGTGCTTACGTACGGTCGAACCATGCCTCCTGCTGATACCGGGGCGTCCACCGGAACCCACCGTGTGGACGCCTCCGCTTCGATGTCGACGACCCCGAACTCCTCCCAGCCCGCCACCGCGAAGGCCGCGAACCCCGCGAGCGCGGCGAACCCCGCGAACGACGCGAGCCCCGCGTCCAAGCAGATGAGCCCGGGCCACCCCGGTTACGTCCGGATGCGGCTCGCCCTCTTCACCGCCGGACTCGCCACCTTCGCCCTGCTCTACTCGACCCAGGCGCTGCTCCCCGCGATCTCCGACGATCTGCGGGTCCAGGCGGACCAGGCCAGCTGGAGCGTCTCCGCGGCCACCTTGGGCCTGGCGCTCGCGGTCGTGCCGCTGAGCGCGCTGTCCGAGCGGTTCGGCCGACGCGCCATGATGACCGGCTCGCTCACGGTCGCGGTCGTCCTCGCCCTGCTGGTGCCGTTCGCACCGGACCTGGGTTGGCTGATCGGACTGCGCACGGTCCAGGGCGTGGCGCTGGCCGGGATCCCGGCCTCCGCGATGGCGTATCTCTCGGAGGAAGTTCACCCCAAGGCGTTGGTCGGCGCGATCGGGCTGTTCGTGGCCGGTAACAGCGTCGGCGGTATGAGCGGCCGGATCCTCACCGGCTGGGTGGCGGACGCCTGGGGCTGGCGCGTCGCGCTGGCCGCGGTCGGCGCGATGGCGCTGCTGTGCGCGGCGGCCTTCCGGCTGCTGCTGCCCAAGGCCCGGAACTTCACCCCGGCCGCGGTGAGCCCGCGGGCGCTGGCCCGCACCCTCGCCGGGCATCTCTCCGATCCGCTGCTGTGCCGGCTGTACGCGATCGGCGCGCTGTTCATGACGGTCTTCGGCGGGGTCTACACGGTCATCGGCTACCGCCTGGTGGCCGAGCCCTTCGGCCTCTCGCAGAGCCTGATCGGCTCGATCTTCCTGATCTACCTGGTCGGCACGGTCTCCTCGGCGGCGACCGGCAAGCTGGTCGGCCGGCTCGGGCGGCGCGGCGCGCTGTACGTCGCGGTGTCCACGACGGCGGCCGGACTGCTGCTGTCCCTGCTGAACTCGATCCCGGCGGTGCTGGCCGGTCTGGTGCTGATCACCGCGGGCTTCTTCGCGGGCCACGCGGCGGCGTCCTCGGCGGTGAGCCGTACGGCCAAGACCGGGCGTGCCCAGGCCGCGGCGCTCTACCAGGCGTCGTACTACATCGGCAGCAGCGTGGGCGGTGCGCTGGGCGCACTCGCCTTCCACGCGGCCGGATGGGGCGGCACGGTCGCCATGGGTCTGGTGGCGGTCGGCGGCGCGGCGGCGATCACGGTGTACGCGACGCGCAAGGCGCAGGCCGAACGGCGCGCGGAGGCCGCGCGCCGCGAACTGGTCGGCGTGGCCGCCTGATGCTCCGCTGGATGTGCCGTGACCTGCCGGCCGTCGATCGTCCGCGGCACCGTCGTGGCTCGTCGCGCCCATGCGGCGGAGCCGCACATCGACACAGCCCCGCGCCCCTTCAGGGCGCTCCGCACCACGGCCGACGTCCACCGATCCACTGAGGCCGACCTCATGAAGCCCGAAGGGGCCGCCCCGCCACTGTCCCGGCGGGACGGCCCCTTCGCCTGTGCGGGCTCCCGGCCTTGTGCGGGCTCCCGGCCCGTGCGGGCGGCTCCTGCCGCGGGCGGGTCCGGCACTGGGTGGCCCATGGGAGGCCGTTCGGCCGGGGCGGGCCTCGTCTCGCGCCGTCGGCGCGACTGACCAGCGGGCAGGGCGGGGGCGCGGCCTCGCCCCCTCACCGGCCCGGCGGCCGACGGCGAGGGACTGCCCGGTACCCCGACCCTGCTCCAAGGCGCCGGAGGCGCCGAAGGCGCGAGGCGGCGCCGCGCTCGGCAGGATGCACAAGCCTCCGACGCGCCCGGCCCCCGTCCGTGCGGCGCGGAAGCCGCACGGACGGGGGCCGGGCGCACACGCACAACCAAGCGCTCAGCGCCGCAGGTTCGCCCCGAAGCCCGCCGCCAGCGGCATCCGCAGTCCCAGCGGCGGCGGAGCCGCCAGCGCGTCGGCGACCGGGCGGGAGAAGCCGGAGTGGAAGAGGGAGCCGAGGAGGAAGTCCACGGCCAGCGCCTGCACCTCGGAGCGGTGCTGATGCAGCCCGTGCCCGTCGGTGTGCACCTCGAAGCGGCACACATCGCGATTGGCCTTCTTCGCCCGCTCCGCCAGCCGGTAGGACAGCTCGGGGTCGGACCGCTCGTCGTTCGTGCCGTGAGCGATCAGCACCTGCCGTCCCACCAACTGCTTCACCGGCTCGGGTTCGAGCACCTCGTCCGGCGCCGGAAGCCAGGGCGCCAGCGCCACCACCGAGGCGACGGCCGGGTGGCCGGCGGCGCGGAGGGCGGCGCGTCCGCCCATGCCGTGGCCCGCGAGGCAGACCGGCACATCGCCGTAGCGCCGTACCACCTCCTCCACGGCCCACGCGGCATCGGAGGCGGGATCGGCGGCGGCCCCGTTCCAGCCGCGGCGCCGGTAGTGGACGACATGACCGGCCAGCCCCTCCTCCCGGCCCGCCCGGATCAGCCGCCGGGCCAGCGGCAGTGCCGCGGCCGCCGTGAGTCTGGAGGGCCGTCTCGTCCCGTTGGGTTCGCCCTCGGGGAGGAGCAGCACCACACCGTGTACGGTCCTTTGCGTGGCGGCCGCGCCCATCGGCCGCCCCAGCCGTGCGCCCCGCTCGGGCAACGCTTGCTGAGCCATGGCGACACGATCGCAGAAGGATTGGTGTACTCCACTACCCGTGCGGGTCACTGTTCCGTATCTATCCCTCATGTTCTACGCGCGTAGGGGCTATGGTGCCCAGATGACGAGCGAGCACAGCCATGAGCCCACCCCCGAACAGATCCGCCGCGCCCCCAAGGTGCTGCTCCACGACCACCTCGACGGCGGGCTGCGCCCCGGCACGATCGTCGACCTCGCGAGGGAGACGGGGTACGACGCGCTGCCGGAGAACGAGCCCGACAAGCTGGGCGTCTGGTTCCGTGAGGCGGCGGACTCCGGATCGCTGGAGCGCTATCTGGAGACGTTCTCCCACACCGTCGGCGTGATGCAGACCCGCGACGCGCTCGTCAGGGTCGCCGCCGAATGCGCCGAGGACCTCGCCGAGGACGGCGTCGTCTACGCCGAGATCCGCTACGCCCCCGAACAGCACCTCGAGGGCGGGCTGACCCTGGAAGAGGTCGTCGAGGCGGTCAACGAGGGCTTCCGTGAAGGGGAGCGGCGGGCCTGGGAGAACGGCCACCGCATCCGGGTGGGCGCCCTGCTGACCGCGATGCGCCACGCGGCCCGCGCCCTGGAGATCGCCGAACTCGCCAACCGCTACCGCGATCTGGGCGTGGTCGGCTTCGACATCGCGGGCGCCGAGGCCGGTTTCCCGCCCACCCGGCACCTGGACGCCTTCGAGTATCTGAAGCGGGAGAACAACCACTTCACGATCCACGCGGGCGAGGCGTTCGGACTGCCGTCCATCTGGCAGGCGCTCCAGTGGTGCGGCGCCGACCGGCTGGGCCACGGCGTCCGCATCATCGACGACATCAAGGTCGCGGACGACGGCTCCCTCGCCCTCGGCCGCCTGGCCTCGTACGTGCGCGACAAGCGCATTCCGCTGGAGCTGTGCCCGACCTCCAACCTCCAGACGGGCGCGGCCAGTTCCTACGCCGAGCACCCCATCGGGCTGCTCCGCCGACTGCATTTCCGCGCGACCGTGAATACGGATAATCGTCTGATGAGCGGGACGAGCATGAGCGCGGAATTCCAGCATCTTGTATCAACGTTCCATTACACGCTTGACGACATGCAATGGTTCACGGTCAATGCCATGAAATCGGCCTTCATTCCTTTTGACGAACGTCTGGCGATGATCAGTGACGTGATCAAGCCCGGATACGCCGAGCTGAAGTCCGAATGGCTGTTCCGAAATGTGGCCTCCGCGTCGGCCGTGACCAGGGATTCCGTGCCCGAGGGCCGCTGAACGAGCGCACGGGGATCATGACCTGGGCGGGGTATCGGGGGCCGTTTTCGGCGTTTGCGGGCAGCCGAAATCCATGGCTACGTTTCCGTATCGGTCAAGCCCCCGTCTCAAGGACAGATTTCTGATGAAGCAGGGAACGCTCAAGACTCTCGGTGTCATTGCCCTCGGCGCCGTCGCCGTCATCACCGGAGGCAGCGCCGCGTCCGCTGCCGCCAGCGCGCCGGTCCCGGGCGGCTCCGCGGGCCGTGTCGCCGCCCCGGGGCAGCCCGCCGCCCAGCCCGCCGGAAAGCCCGCCGCCCCCCAGGCCAAGCCCGGCCAGGGTGTGCTGGGGCAGCTCCCGCTGCAAGGTCTGCCGACCGGCAGCCTCTTCAAGCTGGGCTGATCCCCACCTGGGCACACGGCCGGGCCGCACATCCCGATGGGGCGTGCGGCCCGGCCGTTCCGTATGGGCTGTATTCCAGGATCACGCCGCGACGCCGCGACGCCGCGACGCCGGTGGAGCAGGGTCACCACGCCTCGCGGTAGGCGGCGTCCTCCGCCGGAAGCAGGAACCACAGCGCGAGATAGAGCAGGAACTGCGGCCCCGGCAGCAGACACGAGACCACGAAGAGCACCCGCATCGTCGTCGGCGTGGTCCCGAAGCGCCGGGCGAGACCCGCGCAGACACCGGCGATCTTCTTCTCGTGGCGGGGGCGGACCAGCGGTGCGCTCATGATGGGGACTCCTCCTCGTCGAGTGGGCTCGGGAAGAGCCAAGTTCCCGATGTCCTCAACGCTATGTCCGGGTGCTGGAGGAGACGTCGCTCCACGGCGCGATCCCGACCCTGGGAATCGTCGGGGTCGGGACCAGGGCGCCGTCGTCCCGGGGGAGGGGCGCGGCCCGGCCCCGGTCAGCCCGACGGCGGAGCCACGTCCGGACGGCGGGGACCACCAGTACGTGCGCGAGAGCGACCCCGACGGTGTTCAGCAGCACCGCGTCCACGTTCATGATCTGCCCGGTCACCTCGCTGCGCAGCAGCGCCACCCCCATGGCCGCCATCGCCCCGCTGAAGGCCGTACGGGCCAGCGAGGCCAGCGGATACGCCTCCACCCGCCCCCCGGCCAGCGGCAGCAGCACCCCCAGCGGCGCGAGCAGCAACAGCCCGCCTCCGATGGAACGGGCGGCCCCCCAGGGGCTGAGCGCCAGATCGGCGCGGATGGTGGCCAGCGGTTCGAGGGTCGCGGCGGACACCCAGGGCACGTTCGTCGGTCGCAGGGTCAGCCAGCAGACGAACACGAGATGTGCGACGAGGAGGACGAAGCCCGCGACGCGGTAGCGAAAGGCGGCCCTGCGGCCGAAAGGACCCTGCACGCACTTCAGGACGCCGCCCGCGGGGGTCGTGGTTCCGCCCGCGCCCCGCTGGTCAGCACCTTGTTACCGACAAGTCGCCGACCTGGGACGAGGCGGTACCGGCAGGTAACGAATCAGGAGACCAGGACCCCGGAGTTGACCGCGATCATGGGATTGCGGCGCATCTCCTCGGTGCACTGGTACGCCTTGAGCGGATCCCGCTGGCTGTCCGGGCCGCCGAGCACCACCTTGCCGTCATCCCCGGCCACCGTGGTGTCCGCGAGAGTGCAGACGATCTGCGCGAGCGCCAGGGACTGGATCTCCTCCGGCGGTCGGCTCAGCCGCAGCGCGCTGTCCGGGTCGTCCTTGGCCGGACCGGAGATCTCCACCCAGTCCTCGACCGCCGTGGTGAACCCGGCCGCCGCCTCGGCCGCCGTCGGCGGCAGCCGCAGCTGCTCCAGCAGCGCCTGGGCGACCCGCACCGGCTCCTGGGACGCCTTCTCGTCGCCCAGCCGGGTGGTCCGGCTCACCGACAGGACCCGCGAGGAGCACAGCAGATAGATCCGTACGGAGGCCCTGCTCATCCCCTCGGCGGCCCGCTCCGACTCCGGCGCCCGGCAGGACGCCCGCGAGGGCGCGGCCCCGGCGTCCACCGGCACCGAGGTGCCGCGTATCCCGCAGCCGGACGCCAGCAGTGCGACCGCGCCGGCCAGCAGAAGAGCGGCCGACCGGCTCCACCGCGCGCTCATGGCCCGCCCTCCTCGTTCCGGCCCGTGCCCCTGGCCGAATTCCTGCCCTTGCCCTTGCCCCAGGTCCTGCCCTTGCCCCTGGCCCTGCCGCCGTCGTCGCGCTCGCCCTCGGCGGCGCCCTCGCGGTCGAGATCGCCCAGCTCGCCCAGCTCGTCCCCGGCCTCGTCGGAGGCGATCCGGGAGGCGTCCATCGGCAGCCGCAGCGTGAAGACGGCCCCGCCCTCCGGGGAGTTCGCGGCGCTGATGTCGCCGCCGTGGATATGCGCGTTCTCCATCGCGATCGACAGCCCGAGCCCGCTGCCCTCCGAGCGCGGGCGGGACGCGCTCGCCTTGTAGAAGCGGTCGAAGACATGCGGCAGCACATCCTCGGGGATGCCGGGACCGTGGTCCCGGACCTTGATCAGCAGCTCATCGCCGTCGGTGCGCACCGAGACCCGCACCGGCGAGCCGCCGTGCTTGAGCGCGTTCCCGATCAGATTCGCCAGGATCACATCCAGCCGCCGCGGATCCAGCCGGGCCACGATCCCACGCGCCGCGTCCAGCTCCACCGCGTCCAGCCAGGCGCGGGCGTCGATGCACGCCGTCACCTGGTCGGCGACATCGACATCGTCGAGCACCAGCCGGGCCGTGCCCGCGTCGAAGCGGGTCACCTCCATCAGGTTCTCCACCAGGTCGTTCAGCCGCCGGGTCTCGCTCACCACGAGCTGCACCGCCGGAGCGATCATCGGGTCGAGGGAATCGGCCTCCTCCTCCAGCACCTCCGAGACGGCCGTGATCGCGGTGAGCGGGGTCCGCAGCTCATGCGACATGTCCGCGACGAAGCGCCGGCTGGACGCCTCCCGCGCGGACAGCTCCGCCACCCGCTTCTGCAGCCGCTCCGCGGCCCGGTTGAAGGTGTGGGAGAGATTGGCCAGCTCATCGGAGCCCGAGACCTGCAGCCGGGTGTCCAGATGCCCCTCGCCCAGCCGGTGCGCCGCCTCCCCGAGCCGCTGCACCGGCCGCAGCACCGTGGCCGCGGCGGCCTGCGCCAGCAGCGCGGCGCCGATCAGCGCGAGCCCGGTGGCGATCCCCAGCGACCAGGCCAGCGAGTTCAGATCCTGGCGCTCGGTGTCCAGGGACTTGAGCATGTAGCCGGTCGGCCCGCCGCCGTTCACCTTGGCCCCACCGACCAGATACGGGGTGCCGTCCAGCGTGATCCGCTGCCAGTAGAGGTGGTACGGCGAGGTGTTCCCCTTGCCCACCGGGCGCTTCTGGTCCACCGCGCGCCGCAGCGACGCGGGCACCGCGTCCAGCGTGAACAGCGCCTTGTCCGAGGCCGCCGGACAGCTTCCGGCGTCCCGGGTCCGGGTGATCAGCAGCACCTCGTACTTCTGGGTGTTGTCCGCCATACGACCCGCGGCGTCCCGCAATTCGGAACAGGTCGGGAGGGAGGGCAGCGGGTCGGTGTCGTCCTTCAGCGATTTACGGAACTCG
This sequence comes from Streptomyces sp. 11-1-2, assembly GCF_003595545.1. Lineage (NCBI taxonomy): Bacteria > Bacillati > Actinomycetota > Actinomycetes > Kitasatosporales > Streptomycetaceae > Streptomyces > Streptomyces sp. 11-1-2. Next base: position 5,066,027 of record NZ_CP022545.1, on the reverse strand, counting down.
TCCAGCGCCGCGTCCTGGGTACGGGTCAGCACCGCGTCACGGTTCAGCCAGTACGCGATGGCCGACGCGGACACGGCGGCGGTCAGCGCCACCAGGCCGAAGACCAGCATCAGCCGCAGCCGGAGGCTGAACCACCGCAAGAGCCCCGCGGCCCAGCCCCGGGCCCGACCGGGCTCGTCGCTCACTGCGCTCAATTCCGTACTTCTCCGCCCCGGCGCGCACCACGCATAGTCCCCGCTGTGCCGTTTTGTTCGCTTCTCCGCCCGTGCGGCGGGGGTGCGGGCATCGTCGTCGGCTGCGGGCGGGTGGCCGCACGTGCGTCGCTCACTGTGCTGGTTTGTTCGCTTCTCCGCCTGTGCGGCGGGGGTGCGGGCATCGTCGTCGGCTGCGGGCGGGTGGCCGCACGTGCGTCGCTCACTATGGCGCGTCCAGCCGGTATCCGACCCCGCGCACCGTACGGATCAGCGTCGGCGACGACGGGACGTCCTCCACCTTCGCGCGCAGCCGCTGTACGCATGCGTCGACCAGCCGCGAGTCGCCGAGGTAGTCGTGCTCCCAGACCAGCCGCAGTAGCTGCTGACGGGACAGCGCCTGCCCCGGCCGGCGGCTGAGCTCCAGCAGAAGCCGCAGCTCGGTGGGGGTGAGCTGCAGGTCCTCACCGTTCTTGGTGACCGTCATGGCCGCGCGGTCGATCAGCAGACTGCCGAAGGCCGCGGAATCGTTGGCCTCCCGCTCGCCACGCCGCAGCACCGCGCGGATCCGGGCGTCCAGCACCCGGCCCTGGACGGGTTTGACCACATAGTCGTCGGCGCCCGACTCCAGGCCGACGACGACGTCGATGTCATCGCTGCGCGCGGTCAGCAGGATGATCGGCAACTGGTCGGTACGGCGGATCCGGCGGCACACCTCGAAGCCGTCGATCCCGGGCAGCATCACATCGAGCACGATCAGATCCGGCCGCTGCTCACGCAGCAGTTTCAGGCCGTCCTCGCCCGTCGCCGCGGTCGCCACACGGTGGCCCTGGCGGGACAGAGAGAGTTCGAGGGCCGTGCGGATGGCGTCGTCGTCCTCGATCAGCAACAGGAAAGGCACGTTGGTCATTCTGGCCTACAAGGGGCCTGTAGTTCGACCGTCAGGGGTTTATCGGTCCGATCGCCTGTGACGAGCCTGTGACAGTCGACAGACAGCCCCATGAAACTGACCCGGCAAAGTCTTCTGTGCACCGGGCGGAACGACACCGGCCGGGGCAGCCAGCAGACCGATCAGGCTCCACCGACGGGGGGCGCGGAATGAGCACACTGCACTTCACGAACACCAGCGCAGTTCGCACGCGCCTCCACGACACCGGCCGGGGCAACGAGAAGTCCGGTGCCGTGAGCGGGCGGGGGTGCGCTCGCGGCGCCGGGCGTCAGCGGCCTCCTTACATGGTGGCCATTGACGCGATCACGGGGGAGAAGGAGGCCGGTCACGGCCTCGGGGGGACAACGGGGGACCGGGGGGACACGGGGGAAGCTCGTACAGGGAAGCAGAGGGGGAGCGGCGCACCGCGTCGGAGGCGGAGTTCACCGCCTATGTCCAGGAGCGCCGCGCCTCCCTGTACGCAACCGCCTACCACCTGACCGGTGACCGCTTCGAGGCCGAGGACCTGCTGCAGAGCGCGCTGTTCTCGACCTACCGGGCCTGGGACCGGATCAGCGACAAGGCGGCGGTCGGCGGCTATCTGCGCCGTACCATGACCAATCTGCACATCAGCGCCTGGCGTCGGCGCAAGCTCAACGAGTACCCGACGGAGGAGCTGCCGGAGACGGTGGGCGACCATGACGCGATGCGCGGCACCGAGCTGCGCGCCGTGCTGTGGCAGGCCCTGGCCCGGCTCCCCGAGCTGCAGCGCACGATGCTGGTGCTGCGCTACTACGAGGGCCGGACGGATCCGGAAATCGCGGACATCCTGAACATCAGTGTCGGAACGGTCAAAAGCAGCATCTGGCGCTCACTGCGCCGGCTGCGCGAGGACGAGACCCTCAGCTTCGGCCGTAACGAGGAGGAGTCCTTCGGCGAACTGGTCGCCTGACGGCGGCTGGACGACCGAAGGCGGGGGGAAAGCGGGGGAAACCGGGGGAACACGGGGGAAACGGGAGGGGAACAAGAAATCGGGGGAGCACGGGGGAAACAGGCGCGAGGTCGGACATCCGAGGGGGATTGTCCGGCCTCACGCCTTTTCCCGCGCCTTTGCTCGCTACACGGACGCCTTCTCGCCGGAGGCGGGGACCCGCCCTCCCGCCGTCGCGGCCGCTATCCGGCCCAGCGCCGTGCCCTTGCCGCACGCGTACGCGCCCAGCGCCGTCTGCCGGGCCACGATCCCGCGCTCCGCGCGCATCAGCCGCCAGCCGCGCCGCAGCAGATAGCCCGCGGGCTTACGGCCCTCCCGCAGATCGCGCAGCAGTCTGCGCCGGAAGGTGGTGGAAGGACGGCCGCGCAGACAGAGCGCGTCCGCGAGCACCCCGAGATCGGCACACCGCCCGATGATGTCGGCCGCGAAGATCCCCTCGGCGATGAACAGCGTCGCCCGTCCGATGGCCAGCGCCTCCTCGCCGACGCGGGAGCTGGTGGCGATGTCGTACAGCGGCACGGTCGTCCGTGACGTACGGCACAGCGTCTCGATCGCCGCGACCGCCGCGTCCGCGTCCCAGGAGCGTGGCGAGTCCCAGTCGGCGCCCCCGCCGTCGGCGAGTTGCGGGAGCGTCGGGTCGTCGCCCTCCTTGTAGAAGTCGTCGAGGTTGAGCACGGGCAGCCCGGTGCGGGCCGCGAGGGAGGACTTTCCCGAGCCCGAGGGGCCGGTGAGCAGGACGACACGGGCGGAAGGCGGTTGGCTGGTCACGGAACATCAGTGTGACGCATCATTTCGCGCACGTGACCCCCGCGTGACCGACGACGTAACGTCCGACGTCGCCGTGTCACCACGTCGCCACGTCACCGCCCGTGTGCCTGCGCCCCGTCAGACGACCGCGCGTGGCCGTTCCGCCGCCGCCGTGCGGGCCGGGCGGGTGCGGGGGCCGAAGACCGCCAGGATGAGGGCGCCCAGGAGCCAGATGCCGGCGATGAAGTAGAAGACACTCTGATAGCCGGTGCGGTGGTAGAGGGCCGCGATGATCAGCGGTCCGGCGGCGTTGGAGAGACGGCCGAGCCCGTAGGAGACGCCCGTGCCCAGCGAGCGGCCGCGGGTGTCGAACAGCTCGGGGGAGTAGGCGTACCCCAGGGCCGTGTAGCCGCGCTCGAAGAGGTTCACCAGGAAGCCGAAGACCACGATCAGGACCGGGTTGAAGGTCAGCCCGTACAGCAGACCGCACAGCGCGATCACCGTGCCGAAGGCCACCAGACACCATTTGCGCTCGAACCGGTCGGTGACCAGGGAGGCCAGGAACGAGCCGAGCGGAGCGCCCACGGTGGTGAGCGCCACATAGAAGACCGACTTCTCGACGCTGAAGCCCTCCTTGGCCAGCAGGGTGGGCGCCCAGCTCGAGTAGCCGAAGAAGCCGATGGTCTGGGTCACCCACAGGACCGTGAGCAGCAAGGTCGGCCCGAGGTACCGCTTCCGCAGGAGGAGGCGGGGCGACGCCTTGGCGGGCCGGGTCTCGTCGATCGGCGGCGCGGGCTCGGGGAGCGGGCCCTTCTCGGCGGCGACCCGGGTCTCGATCTCGGTGAGGATCGCCTCCGCCGCGTCGTACTCGCCCCTGCTCTCGTGCCAGCGGGGGGACTCCGTCAGGTGCCGGGTGAAGAGGATGAAGAGGAGGCCGAGGGCGCCCCACAGGTAGACCAGCCGCCATGACCAGTCGCTGAGCGGTACGACGAGGCTGGCGATGAGGTTGGTGGCCGGGGTGCCGCAGATGCCGATGACGATCGCGTACGCCTGGTATTTGCCGCGTACGGCGGCCGGATACATCTCGTTGACGTAGATGACCGCCACGACGGTCATCGCGGACAGCCCCGCCGAGGTCAGCACCCGGAAGACGCCCAGTGAGACGACGTCCCAGGAGAAGGCCGAGACCAGGGAGAAGACCCCGAACCACAGCGTGGTGTGGAGCAGCGCCTTCTTGCGGCCCCAGCGGTCGGCGAGGGTGCTCGCGATCACGGAGCCGATGAACATGCCGACGAACGACAGCGAGGTGACGTAGGCGATCTGGTCGACCGTGATGCCCCAGAGGTCGATGAGCTGGGGAGCGGTGGTGGCGAAGGTGTTGATGTCCGCGAACTCGAAGAAGTAGGCGAAGGAGACGGCCAGCAAGGTGATCTTGTGAAACCGGGAGATGGGGAGTCTGTTCAGCCGGTTCACCGCATTGGAGTGCTGCATGGGCGGCCCTTGTCGAAGAGGCGGGGAGGAGGGCGGGGAGGATGAGGCGGGAGGGGACGGGGTCGGGTCTCGGCGGGCGGACCGGGGTCAGGCGCCTTCGCCGGGCCAGTAGAACCTCATGGGGTTGTCGACGAGCAGCTTCCGCCGCTGCTCGGCGGTGACCGCCACCTGGGGCACGTAGTCGACCAGCAGTCCGTCGTCGGGCATCTGGCCGGTGAGGTTGGGATGCGGCCAGTCCGTGCCCCACAGCACCCGATCGGGGAACTCCTCGATCACGCGGCGGGCGAAGGGCACGACATCGGTGTACGGGTGCCGCTCCGGGTTCAGGGCCGGGGGCCCGGTGACGCTGAGGCGCTCGGGGCAGGTCACCTTCACCCACACCTCGTCGCGTTCGGCGAACCGCAGGAAGCGGCTGAAGTCCGGTCCCGCGGCCGGTTCGGTCACCTCCGGGCGTCCCATGTGGTCCACGACGAGGGGGGTGGGCAGGGAGTTGAAGAAACGTTCCAGCTCGGGCAGGTCGGCGCTTTCGAAGTAGAGGACGACATGCCAGCCGAGCGGGGCGATCCGCTTCGCGATGGCGGCCAGATCGTGCTGGGGCGCGGCGTCGGCCAGACGCCGCAGAAAGGTGAAGCGCACCCCGCGCACCCCCGCCGCGTCCAGCCGGCGCAGCTCGGCGTCGGTGACATCCGGGCGTACGGTCGCGATGCCGCGCGCCCGGCCGCCGGACGCCTGGACGGCGTCGACCATGGCGCTGTTGTCCGCGCCGTGACAGGTCGCCTGGACGATCACATTGCGGCCGACCCCGAGGTGGTCGCGGAGGGCGAAGAGGTCGTCCTTGCCGCCGTCGCAGGGCGTGTACTTGCGCTCGGGGGCGAAGGGGAACGCGGCTTGCGGGCCGAAGACATGGCAGTGGGCGTCGACGGTGCCCGGCGGCAGGGCGAAGGCGGGCCGGGACGGGTCGGGGTGCCAGTCCAGCCAGCCCGGGGTCTTGGGGGAGAGCGTGCTCATGAGGGCTCCTCTGGGCGAGTGAGCGGCCCTGCGGTCGTCCTCCTGGGCCGTGCGGTCGTCATCGCGGACCGGAGGCCGTCATCAGGGGACCTGTGATCGCGATCAGCGGACCAGGCGGTAGCCATCAGCGCCCCCGCCTTGTCAGCAGGGCGTCCAGGCGAGGGTAGACGGTACGGGCGTTATGTTCGTAGATGCCGGTCAGATCGGCCGCGGAGAGCCCGGCGGCCTCGGTGTAGCGGCGGGTGTCGTCGAAGTGCCGGCCCGTCCGGGGGTCGACATCGCGGACGGCGCCGATCATCTCGGAGGCGAAGAGGATGTTCCGGGCCGGGATGACGTCGAGGAGGAGGTCGATGCCGGGCTGGTGGTAGACGCAGGTGTCGAAGAAGACATTGCCCAGGACGTGCTCCTCCAGGGGCGGCTTGCCGAGGGCCATCGCCAGGCCGCGGAACCGGCCCCAGTGATACGGAACGGCGCCGCCGCCATGCGGGATGATCAGCCGCAGGGTGGGGAAGTCCGCGAACAGATCGCCCTGCACGAGCTGCATGAACACCGTCGTATCGGCGTTGAGGTAGTGCGCCCCGGTGGTGTGGAAGGCGGGGTTGACGCTGGTGCTCACATGCACCATCGCCGGGATGTCGTACTCCACCAGCTTTTCGTAGACCGGGTACCAGGAGCGGTCGGTCAGCGGCGGGGCCGTCCAGCGGCCGCCCGAGGGATCGGGGTTGAGGTTGACCGCCACGGCCCCGTACTCCTCCACGCAGCGGATGAGTTCGGGCACGCAGGTGGCCGGATCGACGCCCGGCGACTGCGGAAGCATGGCGGCGGGGGCGAAGCGCTCCGGGTAGAGCGCGCTGACGCGGAAGCACAGCTCGTTGCAGAGGGCCGCCCACTCGGCGGAGGTGTGGAGATCGCCGATGTGGTGGGCCATGAAGGACGCCCGGGGTGAGAAGACCGTCAGGTCGATGCCGCGTTCGTCCATCAGCCGGAGCTGGTTCGGCTCGACGCTGTGGCGCAGCTCGTCGTCGCCGACGTGCAGATCGGCGCGGGAGGGGGCGACGGCGGGGTCGGTGAGTCCGTTGATCTGCTGGGTGCGCCATGCCTCCAGCGCCGGTGGCGCGGTGGTGTAGTGGCCATGGCAGTCGATGATCATTCGCTGTTCCTTCTCGGCGTGAGGTTCCTCGCAACCTAACTGTCGATGAAATTGTTGACAATATGTGCGACGAAAAAAGGCCCCCGCGATGTCCGGGAAACGGGCGTCGCGGGGGCGGAGCTGCGGTGGTGCGAAATCGCGGGGCTAGGCGTGGGCTAGGTGCCCATCGGATGCCAGACGGTCTTGGTCTCCAGGGAGGCGAGGAGCCTGCCGGTGCCGGGATCGGCCGCCCAATCCACAGGCTGTGGACGAAGGACCCGCTTCAGGTTCTCCGCACTGGCCTTCTCCAGCTCGACCGCGAGCTCCGCGTCCGCGCCGGCGAGGTCGATCGCGTTGACGTCCTGGTGCGCGGCGAGCGGGGCGGCGATCTCGGCGGTACGGCCGGAGAGGATGTTGACCACGCCACCCGGGAGGTCGGAGGTGGCCAGCACCTCGGCCAGGGAGAGGGCGGGCAGCGGGGACTTCTCGCTCGCCACCACCACGGCCGTGTTGCCGTTGACGATCGCGGGGGCGATCACCGAGACCAGGCCGAGGAAGGACGAGTCCTGGGGCGCGAGGAGCGTGACCACGCCGGTCGGCTCGGGGGAGGAGAGGTTGAAGTACGCCCCGGCGACGGGGTTGGCGGACCCGGCGATCTGGGCCGTCTTGTCCGACCAGCCCGCGTACCAGACCCAGCGGTCGATCGCGGCGTCGACCTGCGCGGTGGCCTTGGCCTTGCTCAGCCCCTCACCGTCGGCGACCTCGTGGACGAACTGGTCGCGGCGGCCCTCCAGCATCTCGGCGACGCGGTAGAGGATCTGGCCCCGGTTGTACGCGGTGGCCCCGGACCAGCCGCCGAACGCCTTGCGCGCGGCGACGACCGCGTCCCGGGCGTCCTTGCGGGAGGCCAGGGGGGCGTTGGCCAGCCACTGGCCCTTCGCTGTGGTCACCTCGTACACCCGCCCGCTCTCCGAGCGTGGGAACTTGCCGCCCACGAACAGCTTGTAGGTCTTCAGGACCGAGAGTCGTTCAGACATCGAGGTATGCCTCCAGGCCGTGACGGCCGCCTTCGCGGCCGTATCCCGACTCCTTGTAGCCGCCGAACGGAGAGGCCGGGTCGAACTTGTTGAACGTGTTGGACCACACCACGCCCGCCCGGAGCTTGTTCGCCATCCACAGGATGCGCGAACCTTTCTCCGTCCAGATGCCCGCCGACAGCCCGTACGGCGTGTTGTTCGCCTTGGCCACGGCCTCTTCGGGGGTGCGGAAGGTGAGCACCGACAGCACCGGGCCGAAGATCTCCTCGCGGGCGATCCGGTGGGCCTGGGTGACGCCGGTGAAGAGGGTGGGCGCGAACCAGTAGCCGGAGCTGGGCAGTTCGCACTCCGGGGCCCAGCGCTCGGCGCCCTCGGCCTCGCCCGCGTCGGCCAGCGCACGGATCCGGGCCAGTTGCTCGGCGGAGTTGATGGCGCCGATGTCGGTGTTCTTGTCCAGCGGATCGCCCACGCGCAGGGTGCCCATCCGGCGCTTGAGCGCGTCGAGGAGCTCGTCCTGGACGGACTCCTGGACCAGGAGGCGGGAGCCCGCGCAGCAGACATGGCCCTGGTTGAAGAAGATGCCGCCGATGATGCCCTCGACCGCCTGGTCGATGGGGGCGTCGTCGAAGACGATGTTCGCGGCCTTACCGCCGAGTTCGAGGGTGGCCTTCTTCTTCGTACCGGCCACCGTACGGGCGATGGCCTTGCCGACCTCGGTGGAGCCGGTGAAGGCCACCTTGTCGATCCCGGGGTGGGCGACCAGCTCGGCGCCGGTCGAGCCGTCGCCGGTGATGATGTTCACCACGCCCTTGGGGAGCCCGGCCTGACGGCAGATGTCCGCGAAGAACAGGGCGCTCAGGGGCGTCGTCTCGGCGGGCTTGAGGACGACCGTATTGCCGGTGGCGAGCGCCGGGGCGATCTTCCAGGCCAGCATCAGGAGCGGGAAGTTCCAGGGGATGATCTGGCCGGCGACGCCCAGGGGCTTCGGGTCCGTGCCGTAGCCGGCGTACGCGAGCTTGTCGGCCCAGCCCGCGTAGTAGAAGAAGTGGGCCGCGACCAGGGGCAGATCGGCGTCGCGCGACTCGCGGATCGGCTTGCCGTTGTCCAGCGACTCCAGGACGGCCAGTTCGCGGGAGCGCTCCTGGATGATGCGCGCGATGCGGAAGAGGTACTTGGCGCGCTCCGAGCCGGGGAGCGCGGACCAGGCCGTGAACGCCTTACGGGCGGCCTTGACCGCGCGGTCCACGTCCTCGGCGCCGGCCTGGGCGACCTCGGAGAGGGCCTCCTCGGAGGAGGGGGAGAGGGTCTTGAAGACCTTGCCGTCGCCCGCCTCGCCGAACTCCCCGTCGATGAACAGGCCGTAGGACGGGGCGATGTCGACGACCGTGCGGGACTCCGGCGCCGGTGCGTACTCGAAAACGGGCATGGCGTATCAGTCCACCGTCACGTAGTCGGGACCGGAGTACCGGCCGGTGCTGAGCTTCTGGCGCTGCATCAGCAGGTCGTTGAGGAGGCTGGAGGCGCCGAAGCGGAACCAATCCGGGGAGAGCCACTCGCCGCCCAGCGTCTCGTTGACCATCACCAGGTACTTGATCGCGTCCTTGGAGGTGCGGATGCCGCCCGCGGGCTTCACGCCCACCTGCACGCCGACCGCGGCGCGGAAGTCGCGGACCGCCTCCAGCAGGACGAGGGTGACGGGCGGGGTCGCGTTGACGGCCACCTTGCCGGTGGAGGTCTTGATGAAGTCCGCGCCCGCGAGCATCGCCAGCCAGGAGGCGCGGCGGACGTTGTCGTACGTCTGCAGCTCACCGGTCTCGAAGATGACCTTGAGGTGGGCGGCGGTGCCGTCCTCGCGGACGCAGGCGTCCTTCACCTGCCGGATCTCCTCGAAGACGTCGAGGTAGCGGCCGGAGAGGAAGGCGCCGCGGTCGATCACCATGTCGATCTCGTCCGCCCCGGCGGCCACCGCGTCCCGGGTGTCGGCCAGCTTGACCGGCAGCGCGGCCCGGCCGGAGGGGAAGGCGGTGGCGACGGCCGCCACGTGGATGCCGCTGCCCTTCAGGGCCTCCTTGGCGGTGGCCACCATGTCGCCGTAGACGCAGATCGCCGCGACCCGCGGGGCGGTGCGGTCGGTGGGATCGGGGTTGATCCCCTTGGCACACAGGGACCGGACCTTGCCCGGGGTGTCGGCACCCTCCAGGGTCGTCAGGTCGATCATCGAGATCGCCAGGTCGATGGCGTACGCCTTCGCCGTGGTCTTGATCGAGCGGGTGCCGAGGGTCGCGGCACGGGCCTGCAGGCCGACCGCGTCGACGCCCGGCAGGCCGTGCAGGAAGCGGCGCAGGGCGCGGTCGTCGGCGGTCACGTCCGCCATCGACGCGAGTCGCTCCGCGGCCTCTTTGCCGTATGCGGGAACTGTGGTGGGCATGGTCACCAGATGAGCATATCTACGCGCGTAGTCGGATGTCACCCCCGCCCCCGGATTCCCTGGGGGCCGGGGCGAGCGATCCCTGGGCGTCCCCCGTCCCGGGAGTGTGGTGCACAATCGGGCGCATGACGAGCCCGGACGACGACTCCGCCCCCGCCGCATCCTCCTCGGTGCCTTCCTCGGTGCCTTCCTCGGTGCCCGAGACCTTCTCGGACCGCGTCTACCGCTCCCCGAGCGGCATCGGAGGCGGGGTGCTGCTGCTCGCGCTCAGCGGCTGGCTGGGCATCGACGCGATGATCCGGGGCGAGGGACGGACGCCGTGGCTGGCGCTGGCCGGGCTGCTGTTCGCGGTGCCGGTGGTGATCGCCTTCACGGTGCGCCCGGCGGTGTACGCGGGGCAGGACCGGCTGCTCGTCCGCAACCCGTTCCGTACGGTCACACTGCCCTGGGCCTCGGTCGAGGGGCTGCGCGCCGGATACACCAGCGAGGTGCTGGCGGGCGGGGCGAGGTACCAGCTCTGGGCGATCCCGGTCTCGCTGCGGCAGCGCAAGCGGGCCGCGAGACAGCAGGCCAGGGCGGCCTCCGAGGACCCCTTCAGCCGTACGTCGGCCCATGTGTCGGCGAACAAGGCCGGGGAGGACCGGCGGGCCCCCTCCGACGTGGCGATCGGCGACCTGCGCGAAATGGCCGAACTCAACGCCCAACGCGATGGCGCCCAGGGGGCGCCCGAGGTCCGGTGGGCCTTCGAGGTCATCGCGCCGACGCTGGCGGGTGCGGTGCTGCTGGTCATCATGCTGGCGATCGGCTGAGCGCCGCGCGGCCCGGAACGCGTCCGGAACGCGTCCGGAACGCGGACGGGGCGCGTCCGGAACGCGGACGGGGCGGCCACCACGCTGCGCATCGGCTCCTGGCCGGCGCGGGTCGTCCGCGGCGGCCAGGACGCCGTGGACGCCTGTCGCGGCGCCGTCCAGTGGGCCGGGCCCACCCCCTCGGCCACGGCACGGAGAACGGCGCCGCGATGCGTACGGCCGTCGTCGTCGGCCATGACTACCGCGGCTTCCAGCAGTTCGCCACCCTGCCCATCGGCACGGTCGTCACCGTGACCGGCCCGTGCGGCACCTTCCGCTACCGCGGCTACGCCCACCACCTGAACCCGGGGCGCGGTGCCCCCGCCCACGGCCTCTGCTGGGGCGACCTCACCCTTCAGTCCTGCGTCGGACCCGACACCGGGTTCAGCTACCTCAGCCGGATCTGACACGGCTCCGGCACCGTCACCGACATCGAACCGATCAGATTCCCGCTGCCGCCGAAAGATCCTTCTTGAGCGCGGCCAGCACGCTGTCCGCCGTGGCGCGGGCCGGGACCAGGGCGACCGCCCCTTGCACGTCGACGACCACCTCCAGGTAGCACTTCAGCTTCGGCTCGGTGCCGCTGGGCCGGACGATCACACGGGCGGATCGGACGGTCTCCTTCCCGGCGAGCTGGTAGCGCAGGCCGTCCGTCGGGGGCAGCGTCTCCGTACCCCGTGACAGATCCTCCGCCGAGGTCACGGCGAGCCCCGCGAGCTCGGTGGGCGGCTGTTCGCGCAGCCGCTTCATCGCGGTGCCGATCAGGGAGAGGTCCGTGACGCGGACGGACAGCTGGTCGGTGGCGTGCAGGCCGTGGGCGACCGCGATGTCGTCCAGCAGGTCGGTGACGGTGCGGCCCTGCTCCTTCAGCTCGGACGTCAGCTCGGCGACCATCAGCGCGGCCGTGATGCCGTCCTTGTCGCGTACGCCCGCCGGGTCCACGCAGTAGCCGAGCGCCTCCTCGTACGCGTAGCGCAGCCCGTCCACCCGGGCCAGCCACTTGAAACCGGTCAGCGTCTCGGCGTACGGGAGCCCGGCGCCCTCCGCGATCCGGGACAGCAGCGACGAGGAGACGATCGTGGTCGCGAAGGAGCCACGGCTGCGCTTGTGGACGAGGTGGGTCGCGAGCAGGGCGCCGACCTCGTCCCCGCGCAGCATCCGCCAGCCGGCGGCGTCCGTGGGGGCCGTGGGATTCGTGATCGTGGGCACGGCGACGGCGCAGCGGTCGGCGTCCGGGTCGTTGGCGATGATGATGTCCGGAGCGACCTTGCGGGCCGTCGCGAAGGCCAGGTCCATCGCCCCCGGCTCCTCCGGGTTGGGGAACGCGACCGTGGGGAACGCCGGGTCGGGCTCGGCCTGCTCGGGGACGACCGCGGGCGCCGGGAAACCGGCCCGCGCGAAGGCCGCGATGAGCGTCTCGCTGCCGACGCCGTGCAGCGGGGTGTAGACGACGCGGGCGTTGCGGGGCGAACCCGGGGTGAGCACGGCGTCCGTACGGGCGAGATACGCGTCGAGGACGTCGTCGTTCAGCGTCTCCCAGCCGCTGTCGGGGCGGGGCACGTCATCCAGACTGCGGATGGCGGCGATCTCGGCGGCGATCTCGGCGTCGGCGGGCGGCACGATCTGGGAGCCGTCGCCGAGGTAGACCTTGTAGCCGTTGTCGCGGGGCGGGTTGTGGCTCGCGGTCACCTCGACACCGGCGACGGCGCCGAGGTGGCGGATGGCGAAGGCGAGGACGGGCGTGGGGAGGGGCCGCGGAAGCACGGCCGCGCGGAAGCCTGCGCCGATCATGACGGCGGCGGTGTCGCGCGCGAAGTCGGCGCTTTTGTAGCGCGCGTCGTAACCAATGACGACGAGCCCCTGCTCATGCTGCTTGCGCAGATACGCGGCGAGTCCGGCGGCGGCGCGGATGACGACGGCGCGGTTCATCCGCATGGGACCGGCGCCGAGCTCACCCCGGAGCCCGGCGGTACCGAACTGCAGCATGCCGGAGAACCGCTCGGCGATCTCGTCGAACGCGTCCTCCGCGTCCTCCGCGCCGTCCGTGTTGGCCTGGAGCAACTTGCTGAGCTCGTCGCGAGTCTCGGGATCGGGATCCTCGGCGAGCCATGCGCGGGCCTGTGCGATGAGATCGGGCTCCGTGGCCATGGGGGGCCTCCTGGGGGTGGTCGTTGGGGTGCGGGGTGCGCGGTGCTGTTGCTCGGGGGCGTGGCGGGGTGCGTGGTGGGTGCGGGTCCGGCTTGCGGGTGCGGTGCGTGGGTGGTGCGCCGGTGTGCGTGGTGGGTGCCGGGTGCGGGGCCTCCGGGGCGGCGCCCTGGACCGTATATTTACGGCGCCATTGGCCGGGGGCGTTGAGTGGGCCGGAGATTGGCGCCACAAATACACGTAAGCGTCCAGGACACCACCCCTGCGACCCCGCCCCCTCCCGTCTCGTCGGCGTCCATGCCTCGGTGGCACGGGCCCCGGCCCGGTTCCGGATCGCCCGGGTGTCGGGTGCGGCCCGTCTCCTTCTCGCTTGTCGGTGTCCGTGCCCTGGTGGCGCTGGGCCCCGCCTCCGCTGGCCTCGTGGCGAACCCCTCGGCCTTTGGGGGTGGTCGGCATCCGCCCCGAGCGACACGCGCCCGCTTCGGGTGAGCCCCTCCGGGGACTGCCGTCGGGCGATCCGGGGGCGGCCAAGACGCGGTGCCGACGAGGCACTCGGCCTCCCGGGTGGTCCGGAAGGGACCGGAGTTCGTGCCACCGCGACGCGGTAGGTGGGGCGGGGCCGTACCCATCCCCGCCCAGTGCCCGCCACCAGGCGACCCGGAAACGGACCAGGGCTGGAGGCCACCGGCGGAGAGCCGCGAGTGAGACGGGAGGGGGTGGGGTCGCAGGGGTGGTGTCCTGGACGCTTTCGCATATTTGTGGCGCCAATCCCCGGCCCACCCCACGCCTCCGGGCACCGGCGCCGTAAATATGCGGTCCAGGGCGCCGCACCGGAGGCCCCGCCCCCGGCACCCACCGCGCACCCCACCGCGCCCCCGCCTCAGCCCCGGCAGAGGGTGCGATGCGACGCTCTGTTCAGTTGGCTGAGGGGTGAGTACCCGCGCAGCACGCCGTGACGCCACCGCCACCGCCGCCACCAGCGCCAGCGCTAGCGCCCGCGCGTCGGAACAGGGTCGCCCGACCGGCGAGGTCAGATGCGGTCGAGGACCTGCGACAGCAGGCTGCCCATGCGGGAGGCAGAGTCGCGGCCGGCCTGGAGGACCTCCTCGTGGTTGAGGGGTTCGCCGGTCATACCGGCCGCGAGGTTGGTGACCAGGGAGATGCCCAGGACCTCCGCGCCCGCCTCGCGCGCCGCGATGGCCTCCAGGGTGGTGGACATGCCCACCAGGTCGGCGCCCAGGGTGCGGACCATGGTGATCTCCGCCGGGGTCTCGTAGTGCGGCCCGGGGAACTGGGCGTAGACGCCCTCCTCCAGGGTCGGGTCCACCTGCTGGCACAGGGCGCGCAGCCGCGGGGAGTAGAGGTCGGTGAGGTCGACGAAGTTCGCGCCCACGATCGGGGAGGTGGCCGTGAGGTTGATGTGGTCGCTGATCAGTACCGGCTGGCCGGGGCGCATGCCCTCGCGGAGGCCGCCGCAGCCGTTGGTGAGGATGATGGTCTTGCAGCCGGCGGCGACGGCGGTGCGTACGCCGTGTGCGACGGCGGCGACACCGCGACCCTCGTAGTAGTGCGTACGGCCGAGGAAGACCAGCGCCCGCTTGTCGTTGATCCGGTACGAGCGGATCCGGCCCGCATGCCCCTCGACGGCAGGCGGCGGGAAGCCGGGCAGCTCGGTGACGGGGAACTCGTGCTCGGGCGCCCCGAGGGCGTCGGTGGCGGGGACCCAGCCGGAGCCCAGGACCAGCGCGACGTCGTGGGTCTCCGCGCCGGTCAGCTCGCGCAGGCGGGTGGCGGCGTCGTCGGCGGCGGCGTGGGGGTCGCCCTGGATGTCGTCCCAAGAAACTGATGCGTTCACGCGCATGAGGGTAGCCGGTAACTGCCTACGCGCGTAGACGGAGTCCGCCGAGGTATTCGGATCGTTGCATAATCCCTGGACCGGCCGGGCCCCCGGAGACGCAGACCCCCAGGCCCCCCGGGGCACACGGCGCGCCCGGAGACACAGGCACACCGGAAACACCGGACTCAGCAGGGGCGTTTCCGCAGCTCCATCACATAGTCGTGCGGCGCGCCCGCGGATTCCGCCGCGTCGGCGATTTCGCCCAGGTAGCGGGCCGAGGGCAGGCCGCCCTCGTAGCCGTTGAGGACGTAGAGCCAGGCGGGTTCGTCGCCGTCCAGGGTGTGGACGCGGATCCGCATCCGGCGGTAGATGTCGAGGCCGACGCCCTCCCAGCGGTCCATGGAGTCCTCGTCCATGGGCGCGATGTCGTACAGGGCGACGAAGACCTGGGAGCGCGGGGCCTCCACGATGGTGGCGAGGGCGCCTTCCCAGCCCATCTGCTCTCCGCCGAAGGTGAGACGCCAGCCGTTCAGCCAGCCCGTTCCGCGCAGCGGGGAGTGCGGTGCGCGGCGGGACATCAGCCGCGCGTCGAGGTTGCCGGCGTACGCGGCGTAGAGCGACATGGGTCTGAGGGTACGGGAGTGGGGCGGAACGGCCCTCGGGGTGGGAGGTTCGTACGTCAGTCGCCCCCGCGAAACCCCCCGGGCGGAAGCCAGTCGAACCGGTGCGGGACAATGGAGCATGTGACTCGGATCGTGATCATTGGTGGCGGACCCGGCGGCTATGAGGCGGCGCTGGTCGCCGCGCAGCTCGGCTCGGAGGTGACCGTCGTCGATTGCGACGGTCTGGGCGGCGCGTCGGTGCTCACCGACTGCGTGCCGTCGAAGACGTTGATCGCCACCGCTGAGGTGATGACGACCTTCGATTCCTCCTATGAGGAATTGGGGATCATCGTCGCCGACGACACCCCGCCGCTGGAGCAGGCGGCCCGGGTGGTCGGCGTGGATCTCGGCAAGGTCAACCGCCGGGTGAAGCGGCTCGCGCTCGCCCAGTCGCACGACATCACGGCCTCGGTCACCCGGGCCGGTGGCCGGGTCATGCGCGGGTACGGGCGGGTGGAGCCGCAGCAGTCGCTGGACGGCTCGCGGCGGGTGATCGTGCGGGCGGTGGACGGCACCGAGCAGACGCTGGTGGCGGACGCGGTGCTGGTGGCGACCGGTGCCCACCCGAGGGAGATCCCGGACGCGAAGCCGGACGGCGAGCGGATCCTGAACTGGACGCAGGTGTACGACCTGGACGAGCTCCCCAAGGAGCTGATCGTGGTCGGCTCCGGTGTCACGGGTGCGGAGTTCGCGGGTGCGTATCAGGCGCTGGGGTCGAAGGTCACGCTGGTCTCCAGCCGGGACCGGGTGCTGCCGGGCGAGGACCCGGACGCGGCGGCGGTCCTGGAGGACGTGTTCCGGCGCCGGGGGATGAACGTGATGTCCCGCTCGCGCGCGCAGGCGGCCAAGCGGGTCGGGGACCGGGTGGAGGTCACGCTCTCGGACGGGCGGGTCATCTCCGGCACCCACTGTCTGATGGCGGTCGGCTCGATCCCGAACACGGCGGACATGGGCCTGGAGGAGGCCGGGGTCAAGCTCGCGGAGTCGGGGCACATCCTGACCGACAAGGTGTCCCGGACCAGCGCGCCGGGCATCTACGCGGCCGGTGACTGCACCGGGGTGCTGGCGCTGGCCTCGGTGGCGGCGATGCAGGGCCGGATCGCGATGTACCACTTCCTGGGGGACGCGGTGGCGCCGCTGAACCTGAAGACGGTTTCCGCGAACGTCTTCACCGACCCCGAGATCGCCACGGTCGGCTACTCGCAGGCGGATGTGGACGGCGGGAAGATCGACGCCCGGGTGGTGAAGCTGCCGCTGCTGCGCAATCCGCGGGCGAAGATGCAGGGCATCCGGGACGGCTTCGTCAAGATCTTCTGCCGTCCGGGCACCGGCATCGTGGTCGGCGGTGTGGTGGTCGCGCCGCGGGCGAGCGAGCTGATCCACCCGATGTCGCTGGCGGTCGACAACAACCTGACGGTGGAGCAGATCGCCAAGGCGTTCACGGTCTACCCCTCGCTGTCCGGTTCGATCGCCGAGGTGGCGCGGCAGTTGCACACCCGGAAGACTCAGGAAGAGTCGTAGATCCGGTCCTTATAGCACTTCGTGCCTTCAGAGATGTCCAACTTCTGCTAATTGGTGCAAGCTGCTGAAAACAGACGGTCGTTGGCGTTACTGTCAGTTTCGTGTTCGCTGCAGAACGTCGCCAATTGATCCTTGAAATGGTGCGTGCGAACGGAGCGGTGTCGCTCCGGGAGCTCGCCCGCGTCGTCCAGACCTCCGAAGTGACCGTACGGCGTGATGTGCGGGCGCTGGAGGCAGAAGGACTGCTCGACCGCCGGCACGGCGGTGCGGTGCTGCCGGGCGGATTCACCAGGGAGTCCGGCTTCCCGCAGAAATCCCATCTAGCGACCGCGGAGAAGACGGCCATCGCCGATCTCGCGGCCGGTCTCGTCGACGAGGGCGAGGCCGTGGTCGTCGGCGCCGGAACCACCACGCAGGAGCTGGCCCGCCGGCTCGCGCGGGTTCCGGGGCTGACCGTGGTCACCAATTCCCTGCTGGTCGCACAGGCGTTGGCGCATGCCAACCGGGTCGAGGTCGTGATGACCGGTGGCACCCTGCGCGGCTCCAACTACGCCCTGGTCGGCAGCGGCGCCGAGCAGTCCCTGCAGGGGCTGCGGGTCTCGCGCGCCTTCCTGTCCGGCAGCGGGCTGACCGCCGAGCGCGGCCTGTCCACCTCCAACATGCTTTCGGCCAGTGTCGACCGGGCGCTGGTCCAGGCGGCGGCGGAGGTGGTCGTGCTCGCCGACCATACGAAGCTGGGCACCGACACCATGTTCCAGACGGTGCCCACCGATGTGATCACGCGGCTGGTGACCGATGAACCACCCGCCCATGACGACCGTGCCCTGACCGAGCTCCAGGCCCTCGCGGACCAAGGGGTTCAGATCGCCGTGGCCGGGCCGGGCGCGGGGTCCGGCCCGGCCGGGAGCGGTGAGGGCGGTGGTTCGGCGGGGCGGCAGTCGGGGCGGCTGGGCGCGTCCCAGGGCCGTGGCGGCGGCGAGGAGGGCCTGCCGCTGCCGGGGCCGCGCCGTAACCACCCCCATCCGCCGGGCGGCCCCGGCTCCGCGCAGTTGCGCGGCGCGGTGCCGCTGGGGGAACAGCCGGGGCGGGTGGCGGATCTGGCGCCGCGCCGCCGCTAGCGAGGGGCGCCGGCCGGTGTCAGCGGGCCTTGAGACCGGTGAAGGCCAGTGCCAGCAGCCGGTCGGCCAACTCAGGGTCGTCCGGCGACTGCTCCACGGCCAGCCCGATCGCGTTGGTGAGCTGCATCAGATCGGCGATGACCACATCGGACCGTACGGCACCACTCTGCTGGGCGCGGGCGAGCAGTTCACTGCCCGCCTCGCGCAGCGGCAGACCGCAGCCGCGGGACAGCGCGGAGGTCTCGTCTCCCGAGCACGCCATCAGGGCCCGGGAGAGCCCGCGGTAGATGCTGGCGTGGTCGACGATGGCGCGCAGCCAGTCGATCAGCGCCTGACATGGCCGCGGCGCCTTGGCCAGCTCCCGCGACCGCTCCAGCAGGGCGCATATCTCGCCCTGGAAGACCGCGCCCATCAGCGCGGTGCGGTTGGGGAAGTGGCGGTAGAGCGTGCCGATGCCGACGCCCGCGCGGCGTGCGATGTCCTCCAGCGAGGCATCGGTACCGTGCCGGGTGAAGGCTGTGCGCGCCTCGGCCAGCAGCCGTTCGTAGTTGCGGCGCGCGTCGGCGCGCATGGGGCGCGGTGGCATCTGCGCCGTGGCTGTCTCGATCGCCATCGCGGTCCTCCCTGCCGTGGCTGCCCGTGAGTCAAGCATGCCATTTCGTGACCGGAGGCACGCCCTGGCCAGGCAACGCGGGTGCCGCGAACGGCATCAAACAGGGCGACGGCATCGTGCGTTGCGGTGCGTCGGAGTGGAAGAACGATGGGACTGACCAGTCGCTCACTCGAGTATGTGATGATCGCCCTCGCCGTAGGGTGCGCGGGGCTGACGCTCTGGCTGTGGCCGCGCTTCGCGGGCCGGGGCGTACGGGCCTGGCTGGGCCGGCTAGCCGCCCTCGCCGTGACCCAGTGCGCGATCGTGGCCGCGCTGGCCCTCGCGGTGAACACCAACTTCCAGTTCTACGGGTCCTGGGACGAACTGCTGGGCGAGGACGACGCGGCACCGGCGGCCCTGTCCCATGTGCAGGGCGGCGCCGCGGAGCCGGTCGGGGCGTCGGGCGGGCTGGTGCGGCCCGCCCCGCCGCAGGGGCTGGACACGGTGCACGGACTGCCGAGCGGGCCCCCCGACAAGGCGGGCAAGGTCGAGTCGGTGCGGATCCTGGGGCGCCGCAGCCAGGTGGCCAGCCCGGCGTATGTGTATCTGCCGCCGCAGTACTTCCAGCGCCAGTACGCCCGGCAGCGCTTCCCGGTGATCGTGGCGATCAGCGGCTATCCGGGCGGATCCTTCCTGCTGGCCCAGCATCTGCGGCTGCCCCAGACCGCGGGCGGGCTGATCCGCACCGGGGCGATGCAGCCGGCGGTCATCGTGATGGTGCGGCCCACCATCGCCCCGCCCCGCGACACCGAATGCGTGGACGTCCCCGGCGGCCCGCAGGCCGAGACCTACTTCTCCCAGGACCTGCCCGAGGCGCTGCGGGGGCACTACCGGATCGGCCATGACCCCAGCGCCTGGGGCGTGCTGGGCTACTCCTCGGGCGGCACCTGCGCCCTTGAGCTGACTTTGCGTCATCCCCGCGTCTACGGTGCGGCCGCGGCCCTGTCGCCCGACTACCGCGTGGTCAACGACCCCACCACCGGCGACCTCTTCGGCCCGGGCCCGCAGGGCGAGCGCGGCAAGCGTGAGCACGATCTGCTGTGGCGGCTGCGCCGGCTGCCCCAGCCGCAGGTGTCGGTGCTGGTGTCCTCCAGCCGCCGGGGCGAGCCCAACTACGCCGCCACGCGCGACTTCCTGGCCGCGGTCCGGCCCCCGATGAGCGCGCAGTCGATCATCCTGGACCGGGGCAGCCACAACTTCCGCACCTGGCGTCGCGAGCTGCCCACGGCCCTGCGCTGGATGAACGGCCAGCTCACCTTCCCCCAGGACGTGGTGCACGGCCGCTGAGCGGGTCGGGAACGACGACGGCGGGCCCCGGCCGGAGGATTCCGGTCGGGGCCCGCCGTCATGTGCGGGGGGAGGCGGGTCAGTCCTTGATCCCCGCCTCAGTCCCTGATCCCTGCGTCAGTCCCTGATCTCCGCCTCAGTCCCTGATCTGCGCGTCAGTCCTTGATCTCGCAGATGACCGCGCCCGAGGTGATGGACGCGCCGACCTCGGCGGCCAGGCCCTTGACGGTGCCCGCGCGGTGGGCGTTGAGGGGCTGTTCCATCTTCATGGCCTCCAGGACGACGATGAGGTCGCCCTCGGCCACGGTGTCGCCCTCGTTGACGGCGACCTTGACGATGGTGCCCTGCATGGGGGAGGCCAGGGCGTCGCCGGAGGCGGCGGAGCCGGACTTCTTGACCGCCTTGCGCTTGGGCTTCTTCGAGCCGCCCGCCGGGGCGGTGGCCATGCCCAGGGAGGCGGGCAGCGAGACCTCGAGCCGCTTGCCGCCGACCTCGACCACGACCGTCTCGCGGCCGGTGGGCTCCTCGTCCTCGTCGGGGCTGACGGGGGCGAAGGGGGTGATGGTGTTGTTGAACTCGGTCTCGATCCAGCGGGTGTGGATCGTGAACGGCTCGCTGGTGAACGCCGGGTCCACCACTACCGCCTGGTGGAACGGGATCGCGGTGGCCATGCCCTCGACCTGGAACTCGGCCAGCGCGCGGGCCGCCCGCTGCAGGGCCTGGGTGCGGGTGGCGCCGGTGACGATCAGCTTGGCCAGCAGCGAGTCCCACGCCGGGCCGATGACGCTGCCGGACTCCACGCCCGCGTCCAGCCGGACACCGGGCCCGGCGGGCGGGACGAAGGAGGTCACCGTGCCGGGGGCGGGCAGGAAGTTGCGGCCCGGGTCCTCGCCGTTGATGCGGAACTCGAAGGAGTGGCCCCGCATCTGCGGGTCGTCGTAGCCGATGGCCTCGCCGTCGGCGATGCGGAACATCTCCCGGACCAGGTCGATGCCGGTGACCTCTTCGGTGACCGGGTGCTCCACCTGCAGACGGGTGTTGACCTCGAGGAAGGAGATGGTGCCGTCGTTGCCGACCAGGAACTCCACCGTCCCCGCCCCCACATAGCCGGCTTCCTTGAGGATGGCCTTGGAGGCGGCGTAGAGCTGGTCGTTCTGTTCCTGGGTCAGGAAGGGGGCCGGGGCCTCTTCGACCAGCTTCTGGTGGCGGCGCTGGAGGGAGCAGTCACGGGTGGAGACGACCACGACGTTGCCGTGGGTGTCGGCCAGGCACTGGGTCTCCACATGGCGGGGCTTGTCGAGGTAGCGCTCGACGAAGCACTCTCCGCGCCCGAAGGCCGCGACGGCCTCGCGGACGGCGGAGTCGTAGAGCTCGGGGACTTCTTCCATGGTGCGGGCGACCTTCAGGCCGCGGCCGCCGCCGCCGAAGGCGGCTTTGATGGCGATGGGCAGGCCGTGCTGTTCGGCGAAGGCCACGACCTCGTTCGCGCCGGAGACCGGGTCGGGGGTGCCGGCGACCAGGGGGGCGCCGGCGCGCTGGGCGATGTGGCGGGCGGCGACCTTGTCGCCCAGGTCGCGGATGGCGTGCGGTGGGGGGCCGATCCAGGTCAGGCCCGCGTCCAGGACGGCCTGGGCGAATTCGGCGTTCTCGGAGAGGAATCCGTAGCCGGGGTGGATGGCGTCGGCGCCGGATTCGGCGGCCGCGGCCAGGACTTTGGCCTGGTCGAGATAGCTGGCCGCCGGGGTGTCACCGCCCAGCGCATAGGCTTCATCGGCCGCGCGCACATGACATGCGTCCCGGTCCGGATCGGCGTAGACGGCTACGCTCGCGATCCCGGCATCCCGGCAGGCACGGGCAACACGGACAGCGATCTCGCCACGGTTGGCGATGAGCACCTTGCGCACGATGGCTCCCTCCTTGAAACAAGCCGAGTTTAGGTACAGGCGACACCTCGCGCCGAGAAGATCCCGGGCGTGAGCTTGACCACACGGAGCGTGAACCTCGCGTTGAGCGAGCAACCAAATCCCCCGTCGCTCCACCGTACGCCCGGTTTTCGGGGCTGGTGCGCCGTCCACGGTGTGGGCAAGGTCTCTGGCCCGCCGTGCTGCGGCGCTTCACGTTTCTTTGTGGAAACCCTACGAATGCCGGGCGGAAACTTTGCCATGGCGTTCAGCTCGTCCGCACCCCTTGTGGCAGCGCTTACCCGTTAGTAGCGTGCTTCGGCACTGACGGAGTGGAGGGGGAACACGGTGGCGCGCAGACCAGTGGCCGCGGTAGCGGCTGTGACGCTCATGTTCGAAGCGGTCGGTATAGCGCTGCTGAACTGGATCCTCGGCCTGGTCGTGGACCGTCAGCAGATGTCCCTGGGCGGCCTCGACACCGACGCGATGTCCATCGGCACCTGGGTCGGGGGCGGCCTCTTCGGCCTCTATCTGCTGGTGTGCGGGGTGGTGCTGCTGCGCACCGCCGTGCGCGACCGCGCGCCCGGCCGCCTCGCCCGCATCCTGCTCGTCACCTGTGCGGTGGTGCACGGGCTGGTGGGCGCGTTCGCGGTCGGCCTGGTGGGCTGGTCGGCGTTCGCGTTCTTGATGGTGGTGCTGGGGCTGATCGTGCTGAGCCTGCTGGGGTACGAGGCGGAGCCGCCTGCCGAGCCCTCCGCGGAGGCCGCGGGCGGCGGTCAGGACGCCCCCAGCCCGGCCTGATTCAGGGGAAATCCCTAGCCGGACCCGGCCTGATTCGGGGGGGGGGAATCCCTAGCCCCCGGCCTGGCCCGACTCAGGGGAGTCCCTAGTCGCCCAAGAGGCAGGGAGACCAGTCGCCCCAGAGGCAGGGAGACCCCCTAGTCCCAGAGGGCCGTGATTCGCACGCCCAACTCGGCCAGCAGACGGCGGAACAGCGGCAGGGAGAGCCCGATCACGGTTCCGGCGTCGCCCTCGATGCCGTCGATGAACGGCGCCGAACGGCCGTCGAGCGTGAACGCCCCCGCCACATGCAGCGGTTCGCCGCTGGCGACGTACGCCGCGATCTCCTCGTCCGTCGGCTCGCCGAAGCGGACGGTGGTGGACGCGGTGGCCGAGGCGCGGCGGCCGCTCGCCGTGTCGATCACGCAGTGCCCGGTGCGCAACACCCCGGCCCGGCCGCGCATCGACTTCCAGCGGGCGGTGGCCTCCTCGGCGTCCGCCGGTTTGCCGAGCGCCAGACCATCGAGCTCCAGCACCGAGTCGCAGCCGATGACGAGAGAGTCGGCCGCCTCCGGAAGCCCGGCCACGGCGGTGGCCTTCGCCTCGGCCAGCACCCGGGCCAGCTCGGCGGATGTCGCCGCGCTCAGCGCGTCCTCGTCCACCCCGCTGACGATCACCTTCGGCGCCATTCCGGCCTGCCGCAGCAGTTCGAGCCGGGCGGGCGAGGCGGACGCGAGGATGAGAGTGCGCTGCGCAGTCATGCGCACCAGGGTAAGCCGCCCCCGGGACGGCCCGGCCGGGGGCCGGAGCCGGGCCATGGCACCGGCCTCCTCGGGCAGGTCGGAGCAGGTCAGGGCAGGTCAGATTGAGCCAGATCAGGCCGGGGTTCGGATCAGGGCCGTATTCACGGCCACATGCTGAGGAGGCACATCGCGAGCAGCACGGAGACGGTCAGGACCGTGCGGGCGCGGCGGAGCATGGCCTCGGCGCGCCGCAGCTCCTCGGGCGGCTCATCGGGCGGCTCGGACCACAGCATGGGACCGATCCTGGGGCCGCAGACGGCGGGGCGCCTGAGTACGCGTACTCAGGCGCCCCGGCGCGAAGGTGCCATTCCGGCCTTACCGCGCGGCTCTCAGGCGGGCCAGTAGGTGGTACGCCACGCCTTGGGGCCGGGATGCGGCACCCGGTGGCTGGGGACGGTGCGGGCCGGGTCGGACCACTCCTCCGGATCGTCCTCGCTCTGCGCAGCGGCCGTGACGGCCGCCGCGCGTGCTTGCACCACCGCCAGTGCGGCGGCCAACTCCTCGGGGGTCGGGTTGCCCCGGACAATTCGGATCATGGAATTAGCCCTTCGCTCGAGGGGGCTAGAGGGGGATGTTGCCGTGCTTCTTGGGGGGCAGCGACTCGCGCTTGTTCCGCAGGGTCCTCAGTCCGCGGACGATGTGGCGGCGGGTCTCGGACGGCATGATCACTGCATCCACATACCCTCGCTCGGCCGCGATATACGGATTCAGCAGGGTGTCCTCGTAGTCCGCGATCAGCTCGGTGCGGGTCGTCTCCGGGTCGTCGGAGGCGGCGATGGTGCGCCGGTGGAGGATGTTGACCGCGCCCTGGGCGCCCATGACCGCGATCTGTGCGGTGGGCCAGGCCAGGTTGAGGTCCGCGCCCAGATGCTTGGAGCCCATGACGTCGTAGGCGCCGCCGAATGCCTTGCGGGTGATGACCGTGATCAGCGGGACGGTGGCCTCCGCGTAGGCGAAGATCAGCTTGGCGCCGCGGCGGATGATGCCGTTGTACTCCTGGTCGGTGCCGGGCAGGAAGCCGGGCACGTCCACGAAGGTCAGCACGGGCACGTTGAACGCGTCGCAGGTGCGCACGAAGCGTGCGGCCTTCTCGGAGGCGTCGATGTCCAGACAGCCGGCGAGCTGCATGGGCTGGTTGGCCACGATGCCCACCGGATGGCCCTCGACCCGGCCGAAGCCGGTGATGATGTTGGGCGCGAAGAGCGCCTGCGTCTCCAGGAACTCGTTGTCGTCCAGGACGTGCTCGATGGCCTTGTGCACGTCGTACGGCTGGTTCGCCGAGTCCGGGATGAGCGTGTCCATCTCCCGGTCCTCGTCCGAGACCTCCAGATCGGCCTCGTCGGCGAAGGCCGGGGGCTCGGAGAGGTTGTTGGAGGGGAGGTAGGCCAGCAGGGCCTTGACGTACTCGATGCCGTCCTTCTCGTCCCCGGCCAGGTAGTGCGCGACACCGGAGGTGGTGTTGTGCGTCCGGGCGCCGCCCAGCTCCTCGAAGCCGACGTCCTCACCGGTGACCGTCTTGATCACGTCGGGGCCGGTGATGAACATGTGCGAGGTCTGGTCGATCATCACCGTGAAGTCGGTGATCGCCGGGGAGTAGACCGCCCCGCCCGCGCACGGCCCCACGACCAGGCTGATCTGCGGGATCACTCCGGAGGCATGGGTGTTGCGGCGGAAGATCTCGCCGTACATGCCGAGTGAGACCACGCCTTCCTGGATACGGGCGCCGCCGGAGTCGTTGATGCCGATGACCGGGCAGCCGGTCTTCAGCGCGAAGTCCATGACCTTGACGATCTTCTCGCCGAACACCTCCCCGAGCGCCCCGCCGAAGACCGTGAAGTCCTGGGAGAACACGGCCACCGGGCGGCCGTCGACCGTGCCGTAGCCGGTGACGACCCCGTCGCCGTAGGGGCGGTTCTGCTCGATGCCGAAGTTGGTCGAACGGTGCCGGGCGAACTCGTCGAGCTCGGTGAAGGACCCCTCGTCCAGGAGGAGGCCGATGCGCTCGCGCGCGGTCAGCTTGCCCTTGGCGTGCTGCTTCTCCACCGCGCGCGCGGACCCCGCATGGGTCGCCTCTTCGATACGGCGCTGCAGATCCGCGAGCTTCCCCGCGGTGGTGTGACGGTCTGGAATCTCGGGGGCGATCTCCGGCTCGGACATCGGGATGCGGCTCCTGCTCGTCCTGGGGGTGGATACGGCGGACTTCTGGATACGGCGGACTTCTTCAGGGTCGGAGGGAATCGGGGGAAGCGGTGGAAACGGGGTGAGGGGTCGGAATCGTGATCAGTGGGGCCTACGGACGTTCGGTGGTTACGGACCGTTCGGCGGCTGTTGCGCCGGCTGGGCTACCGGCACGTAGCGTATCGGCGGCACCGCTTGGTGGCACTGCGTCGTTGGCCACACCTCCTGACCCTAGGCTGGCCCTCATGACGCCTTCTGACACCTCAGGCGGCCCAGGTGACGGGCCCGGCCGCTGGTCCGATCTTGAGCGGCCCCCGCTGAACGCCACCGCGCTGCGCCGGGGGCTGGTGCTCCCCGGCGGGCTGTGGACCGAGTTCGAGGTGGTGCAGGCGACCGGCTCGACCAATACGGATCTGGTCACCCGGGCCCGGGCCGGAGCCCCCGAGGGCGCGGTGCTCGTCGCCGAGGAGCAGACCGCGGGGCGCGGCCGGCTCGACCGCGCCTGGACGGCCCCGGCCAGGTCCGGGCTCTTCTTCTCCATCCTGCTACGGCCCGCCGACGCCGGCGTGCCCACCGAGCGCTGGGGCTGGCTGCCGCTGCTCGCCGGGGTCGCGAGCGCCGGGGCGCTCAGCCGCACGGCGGGCGTGGACACCGCGCTGAAGTGGCCGAACGACCTGCTGGTGACGGTCGCGGGCGAGGAGCGGAAGTTCGGCGGGATCCTCGCCGAGCGGGCCGGGGACGCGGTGGTCATCGGCATGGGGCTGAACGTTTCGCTACGCGCCGGTGAGCTTCCGGTGCCCACCGCCGGGTCGCTGGCCCTGGCCGACGCGATCTCCACCGACCGCGATCCGCTGCTGCGGGCCGTGCTGCGCTCGATCGCGGAGTGGTACGGGGAGTGGTGCCGCTTCGAGGGCGACCCCGGCGCGAGCGGCCTCCAGGAGAGCTACGCGGCGGGCTGTGCGACCCTCGGGCGGCAGGTGCGCGCCGAGCTTCCGGGCGGCCGGGAGCGGGTCGGCGAGGCGGTCGCGGTCGACGGCGACGGGCGGCTGGTTCTGGCCACCGAGGGCGGGGTTCAGGAGCCGGTCTCCGCCGGGGACATCGTGCATCTACGCTCCGTACCGAGGGAGGAATGAACCCCTGCCGTGGAGAGTGAGCTACGGCACACCTGACGTATCGTGGTCGCGGTCGGTCCAGCTCGGGGCGGCTGTGGGCGATTCGGAACCCCAACCGGGAAGAGGGAACGGAAGGGCAGTGCGCAGGGATCTGACAGGGGGCGGGCGGTGACCGCCGACGACGCGGGTTCCGGCACGGCCGAGGAGCGCGAGGCGTGGGACGCCGTCGCGCCGGACGGGACCGTACGGGACACCGGGGCGCGGGAGAGCGCCGCCGCGGAGGCCCTCGAGGAGGCCCCCGAAGAGGCCGCCGAGGAGGCCCCCGAGGATGAGGACCAGCCGGATCCCATCGCGCTCCGGCTGGAGCAGCTCATCCTCGGCGCCGAGCGGCGCTACACCCCCTTCCAGGCCGCCCGCAGCGCGGGCGTCTCGGTCGAGCTGGCCACCCGCTTCTGGCGGGCCATGGGCTTCGCCGACATCGGCCAGGCCAAGGCGCTGACCGAGGCCGATGTCCTGGCGCTGCGCCGGCTGTCCGGTCTGGTGGAGGCCGGGCTGCTGAGCGAGCCGATGGCCATCCAGGTGGCGCGGTCCACCGGCCAGACCAGCGCCCGGCTCGCCGACTGGCAGATCGACTCGTTCCTGGAGGGGCTCACCGACCCCCAGGAGACCGGGATGACCCGGACCGAGATCGCGTATCCGCTGGTCGAGCTGTTGCTGCCGGAGCTGGAGGAGTTCCTGGTCTACGTCTACCGGCGCCAGCTCGCGGCCGCGACCGGCCGGGTGGTGCAGGCGGCGGACGACGCGGAGATGGTGAACCGTCGGCTGGCGGTCGGCTTCGCGGACCTGGTGAGCTTCACCCGGCTGACCCGGCGGCTGGAGGAGGAGGAGCTCGGCGAGCTGGTCGAGGCGTTCGAGACCACGGCCGCCGACCTGGTGGCGGCGCACGGCGGGCGGCTGATCAAGACGCTGGGCGACGAGGTGCTCTACGCGGCCGACGACGCGGGCATCGCCGCCGAGATCGGGCTGCGCCTGATCGAGACGCTCACGCACGACGAGACGATGCCGGAGCTGCGGGTCGGGATCGCGTTCGGCACGGTCACGACCCGCATGGGCGACGTGTTCGGGACGACGGTGAACCTGGCGAGCCGGCTGACGTCCATAGCCCCCAAGAACGCGGTCCTGGTGGACGGCGCGTTCGCGGAGGAGCTGAGCCGCACCGGGGACGCCCCGGTGTCGGAGG
Organism: Streptomyces sp. 11-1-2; assembly: GCF_003595545.1. Classification (NCBI taxonomy): domain Bacteria; kingdom Bacillati; phylum Actinomycetota; class Actinomycetes; order Kitasatosporales; family Streptomycetaceae; genus Streptomyces; species Streptomyces sp. 11-1-2. The sequence continues at coordinate 5,037,993 of NZ_CP022545.1, read as the reverse complement.
CGGAGGCCGCGGAGGCGGCCGCCGCGGCGGAGAAGGAGGGCGAGGAGCCGCCCTCGTACCGGTTCGCGCTCCAGCCGATGTGGCAGCGGCCGGTGCGTGGTCTGGGGGTCGTGGAGCCGTGGCTGCTGAGCCGTCGCGCATGACCCCGGGCGGTCGCCGGGCATGACCCCGGGCGGTCGCCGGGCGGGACCCCGGGTCGCCGCCGGGCTGGACGCGGCGGGCGACGTTCGTCCGGATCCCTTCGGTGGCTTCGGCCGGATCGTTGAACTGGGCGCGGATCCGGGCCTGTTGGGCTAGCCTACGTCCGCAAGATCCACTCGGTGGATCCCAGGTCCTGTCGTCGAAGTAGCACCGTCCGCGTCCGCCCGCGGGGTGGGCCCGGCGGTGTCCAGGAGCACGTGTGACCCCGCTTTACGATTCGAGTGCTCAGCGTCCGGGCGCCTTACCTCCGCCGGGCTGCCCCGCCCATGAGGGGGCCGGTGCAGAGCCGCTCCACGCGCCCGAGTTCGGAAGAGACCCCTTCGCGGTCTACCGGCGCCTGCGCGAGACCCACGGCCAGCTCGCGCCGGTGGAGCTGGACAGAGGCGTCCCGGCCATGTTGTGCCTGGGGTACGACACGGCGCTGGAGATCATGCGGCGCCCCGAGACCTTCTCCAAGGACCCCCGTCACTGGCGGGCCAGGAACGAGGGCGTGCTGCCCGGGACCAGCTATGCCCCGCAGGTCATCAGGCCCCGGCCACAGGCCGACTTCGTGGACGGCGAGGAGCACCGGCGGCTGCGCGGCGCCATCGAGGACTGCACCGGCCGGATCGACTCCGGTGCGCTGCGGAACTATGTCGAGCGCATCGCCGACTCGCTGATCGACCAGTTCTGCGAGGCGGGCGAGACCGAGCTGATCGGGACGTACTGCGCACTGGTCCCGGTGCTCGTGACCAGCCAGCTCTTCGGCTTCCAGCAGCAGGCGATGGACCCGCTGCTGCGGGGCGTGGTGGCGTTCATCGACGGCTCGGATCCCGCGGGCGGGGACCGGGCCGCGGCCGCGGCGCTGCGCGAGCTGATCGGCCTCAAGCGGCGCGAGCCGGGCGCCGACATCACGTCCTGGCTGATCGCGCATCCGGCGCGGCTGACCGACGAGGAGCTGGTCGAGCAGCTTCTGCTGCTGATCGGGATGGTGACCGGGCTGGTGCCCGGCCTGATCGGCAACTCGCTGCGGGTGCTGCTCACCGACGAGCGGTTCTCGGGCGAGCTGATGGGCGGCAGCATGCTCGTCGAGGATGCCCTGGACGAGGTGCTCTGGACCGACCCGCCGCTCGCCAACATGGGGCTCTACTTCCCGGTCCATGACACCAACCTCGCCGGGAAGCGGCTGCGCGCGGGCGACGCCGTGATGATCAGCTTCGCGGCGACCAACCGGGACGCCCTGCTGAGGTCCCCGCACAAGCAGGGCAACCGGGCCCATCTGGCGTTCGGCGCGGGCCCTCACGCCTGCCCCGGCCGGAGCTCGGCCCGGCTGATCGCCTCCGTCGCACTGGAGAAGCTGCTGGACCGGATCCCGGACCTCGCGCTGGCCGGGGATGTCGAGGAGCTGAAGTGGCTGTCCGGGATCTTCGTACGGGGGGTGGTCTCCCTGCCGGTGCGGTTCGCCCCCGTCGCCAGGCCGGGGGGACGGCGCCCCGGCCCGCCCGCCGGCCGCCCTGGCGAGCGGGATCCGCAGGACCGGCGGCACGAGGCGCCGGGCATGCCGCAGGGGATGCCGCAGGGGGCGCCCCCGCCGCCGTCCATCGCGCCGCTCTCGCTGCCGCTCGCCACCGAGGGGGCGGCCGAGTCCGGAGGCGAGCCCCTGGAGGGGTCGGACCTGGAGCAGCAGGAGGAGGACGGGCAGAAACGGTCGATCCTGCTGGGCTTCCTGAACCGGTGGCGGCGGGCCCGCTAGGCCCGGTCCGGGCGGCTCAAAGGTTCCGCACACCCCGGGGAGCTGAAATGATCGCCGCATTGGGTTCACGGTCGTTAACCGGGAGAGTGCGTGATGAGTGAGCAGCGGTACGGGGAGTGGGTCGCGGTCCGTAAGGACGGCTTCGTGGCCGAGCTGGTGCTGGACCGGCCCAAGGCCATGAACGCAGTCTCCTCCGAGATGGCGCGCTGCATCACGGCGGCCTGCGCGGCACTGTCCGAGGACCGTGACGTCCGGGCCGTCGTGCTGACCTCGACCCATGAGCGGGCCTTCTGCGTGGGCGCGGACCTCAAGGAGCGCAACTCGCTCTCCGACGCCGAGATGCTGCGGCATCGGCCGGTCTCCCGCGCCGCCTACACCGGGGTGCTGGAGCTGCCGATGCCCGCCATCGCCGCGGTGCACGGCTATGCGCTGGGTGGCGGCTTCGAGCTGGCCCTGTCCTGTGACGTGATCGTCGCCGACCCCACCGCGGTGGTGGGGCTGCCCGAGGTGTCGGTCGGGGTGATCCCGGGCGGCGGCGGCACCCAGCTCCTGCCGCGCCGGGTGGGCGCCGCGCGCGCCGCCGAGCTGATCTTCTCCGCGCGCCGGGTGGCCGCCGCGGAGGCCCATGAGCTGGGCCTGGTGGACCGGCTGGCGGCGGAGGGCGAGGACCGGGCCGAGGCGCTGGAACTGGCCCGGGGCATCGCCGCCAACTCCCCGGTGGGCGTGCGGGCCGCCAAGAAGGCGCTGCGGCTGGGGCAGGGGCTGGATCTGCGGGCCGGTCTGGAGGTCGAGGACGCGGCGTGGCGGACGGTGGCCTTCTCCGGCGATCGCGCGGAGGGGGTTGCCGCGTTCAACGAGAAGAGGTCGCCTGACTGGCCGGGGGAGTGAGAAGCGGGTCGGCCGGACTGGCCGGGAGTGGGAAGCACGTCCGCCGGACTGGCCAGGGGCCGGGGGAGAAGTGGGCCGGAGGAGTAGAGGGCCGGGGGAGTAGGGATCCCGGACCGGGGAAGCTGACCGGATCCGGGGAATGGCCCCGGCCCGGGGAGCGCGCGGTCACCGGGGGTGACCGTTCGCTCGGATACCCGGGGTGAACGGCCCGCAGCGGATTGTTCTCGACGTTCTTACGCTGGAGAGCAGAGCGAACGATGCATGGCCGTGAGGAATGCGAGGCCGTCGTGACGGACAACGGGGAGATCGGCGGACGGCCCGCCGGGGTCGATGGACGATTGCGGGCCGTCGTGGGGCTCGCCCAGGAGATGGCGGCGGCGCACACCTCGCAGGAGTCGGTGGGCGCGGCGGCCGAGGCGGCCCGCCGCGCCCTCGACGGCGGCTTCGCGGCGATCTCGGTGTGGGAGCGTGCGCGGGGGCGGCTGCGGGTGCTGGTCAACGTGGGCGAGCTGATGGCGGGCGAGGAGCCGCTGCCGGAGGACGAGTCGTATCCGGTGCACGACTTCCCGGAGATCGCCGAGTTCCTGCATGAGCACTGGGCCGCGGGCGGGGAGCCGCACGCCTGGGTCGAGACCGCCGACGGCGTACGCCCCGGCGCGGCCCCGCCCGGCCATCAGGGGGCGCCTGCCAGCGGTAGCTGGGGGAGGGTGGCCGCCCTGCGGCGGCGCGGCCGGGGGAGCTGTGTGGTGGCCCCGATCGTGCTGCACGGGCGGGCGTGGGGCGAGCTGTATGTGGCCCGGGCGGCCGGACGTCCCGTCTTCGACCGCGACGACGCCGACTTCGCGACCGTGCTGGCCTCGGTGACCGCCGCCGGGCTGGCCCAGACCGAGCGCCTGGAGGAGGCCCGCCGCCTCGCCTTCACCGATCCGCTGACCGGCCTCGGCAACCGCCGCGCGGTGGACATACGGCTGGACGAGGCGCTGGAGGCGTATCACGCGGACGGCACGGTGGTGAGCCTGGTGGTCTGCGATCTCAACGGCCTCAAGCGGGTCAACGACACCCTTGGCCATGCGGTCGGCGATCGCCTGCTGGAACGGTTTGGCTCATTGCTCTCGCTCTGCGGCGCGATGCTGCCCGGGGCGCTGGTGGCCCGGCTGGGCGGCGATGAGTTCTGTCTGCTGGGGGTCGGCCCCCCGGCGGACGAGGTGGTCCGGGTGGCGGATGAGCTGTGCCGCCGGGCCGCGGAGCTGGAGATGGGCGAGGGGGTCGCCTGCGGGATCGCCTCCACGGGCGATCCGATCGGGCCCGTGCCGTCGGCCCGCCGCCTCTTCCGTCTGGCGGACGCGGCGCAGTATCGGGCCAAGGCGGCGCGCTCGCTGAAGCCGGTGGTGGCGGGGCGGGATGGGGGTACCGAGGACTCGGTGATTCGGCTGGCCGATACGTCTGCTGCGCACCCGCCGGAGCGGCGCCGCTTCCGGGGCCGCCGCTAGGGCGCACGACGCGCTCCGTCCCCCACCCCGCCCCGGACCCCGCTCCTCAATCGCCGGAGGGGCCAGAAGATCGGGCTTCGGTGGGGGAAGGCCCAGCGGGGTGACAGGGGGCGATTCACTCTCTAGGGTGCCTGAATATGGATATGCACTCTGTGGTCGTGGGGACGTCCGGAACGACCGCCGACGATGTCATCGCCGTGGCGCGCGGCGCCGCCCGGGTCGAGATCTCCGAGGCGGCACTCGACGCCGTCTCGGCCTCACGGCAGGTGATCGACGATCTCGCCGCCAAGCCCGAGCCCGTCTACGGCGTCTCCACCGGCTTCGGCGCGCTCGCCGTACGCCACATCAGCCCCGAGCTCCGCGCCCAGCTGCAGCGCAACATCGTCCGTTCGCACGCCGCCGGCATGGGCGCGCGGGTCGAGCGCGAGGTCGTGCGGGCGCTGATGTTCCTGCGGCTGAAGACGCTCGCGTCCGGTCGTACCGGGGTCCGGCCCGTCGTGGTCGGCACGATGGCCGCGATCCTCAACGCGGGGATCACCCCCGTGGTGCACGAATACGGCTCACTTGGCTGCTCCGGGGACCTCGCGCCGCTGTCCCACTGCGCCCTGACCCTGATGGGCGAGGGCGAGGCCGAGGGTCCCGACGGGGCCGTGCGGCCGGCCGGCGAGCTGCTGGCCGAGCACGGCATCGAGCCGGTCGAGCTCCGCGAGAAGGAGGGGCTCGCGCTCCTCAACGGCACCGACGGGATGCTCGGCATGCTGATCATGGCCTGTGCCGATCTCGCCCGGCTGTTCACCGTCGCCGATGTGACCGCCGCCCTCTCGCTGGAGGCGCTGCTCGGCACCGACCGCGTCCTCGCGCCCGAGCTCCACGCCATCCGCCCCCACCCGGGGCAGGCCGCCAGCGCCGCCAACATGCTGCGGGTGCTGGAGGGTTCGGGGCTCACCGGGCACCACCAGGACGACGCGCCGCGCGTCCAGGACGCGTACTCGATCCGCTGCGCCCCGCAGGTCGCGGGCGCCGGCCGGGACACCCTCGCGCACGCCCGGCTGGTCGCCGACCGTGAGCTGGCCTCCGCCGTGGACAACCCCGTCGTCCTGCCGGACGGGCGGGTGGAGTCCAACGGCAACTTCCACGGCGCCCCCGTGGCGTATGTCCTGGACTTCCTGGCCATCGCGGCGGCCGACCTCGCCTCGATCGCCGAGCGCCGCACCGACCGGCTGCTGGACAAGAACCGCTCCCACGGCCTGCCGCCCTTCCTGGCCGGCGACCCGGGCGTGGACTCGGGGCTGATGATCGCCCAGTACACCCAGGCGGCGCTGGTCAGCGAGATGAAGCGGCTGGCGGTGCCCGCCTCGGTCGACTCCATCCCGTCCTCCGCGATGCAGGAGGACCATGTCTCGATGGGCTGGTCGGCGGCGCGCAAGCTGCGTACGGCGGTGGACAACCTGGCCCGCGTGCTGGCCGTCGAGCTGGTCGCCGCCACCCGCGGTGTCGAGCTGCGCGAGGGGCTGGAGCCCGCGCCCGCGAGCCGGGCGGTGCTGGCGGCGGTGCGCCGGGCGGGCGTCGAGGGGCCGGGCGGGGACCGCTATCTGGCGCCCGACTTGGCGGCGGCGGACGCGTTCGTACGATCCGGAGAGCTGATCGAGGCCGTGGAGTCGGTGACGGGCCGCCTGGACTGAACAGTTCGCCTGGACTGAGCGGTCCGCCCGGACCGAACGCGCCGCGCCTGCGGTGTCAGTACGCCTCCGGGCGGGTCCGCCGCACGGAGGCCGTCACCATCGCGACGCCCAGGCCCAGAAAGGCCGTGCCGCCGAAGAGATACGGGGTGACGTCCACACTGCCGGTGTCGGCCAGATCCCCGTCGGGCACGGCCTCGGTCCTGGGCCCGGATCCGGGCGAGGTCTGCGAGGGCGCCGACGGCGACCCCGGGTCCTCCACCGTGGCGTTGGCGGACGGAACGAACCACAGGGCGCACAGCAGCGAACCGGCAGCGGCGGCCGTCAGCAGCGGTCGGCGTGCGGACAACGGCATCCTCCTTGAGGCTGCGGCAAATTGACCCCGTGCGCCGATCGTAGTGACAACTGCGGGTCGTGCGGAAGCGAGATGGGTAGGACCCCTAACCTCCGTCGCATGACGAGTACCGAGACATCCCGGTTTGTCAGGCTTCGCGTGGAGCTCGTGGTGGAGATCACCGATCCGGACGGGCTGCGGCGCGCGACGTTCGAGCGGATCGACGGCGATGAGTCCCTGGCCGCGGAGGAGCGAGGACACGCGCGCCGTGTGGTGGAGTCGGACGAGGCCGAGGCGCTGGCGTATCTGGTCGAGCCGTTCGAGATGGTGGAGGAGGTGCCGGGGGTCGAACTGGCCCAGGCGTCCTGGAGCAGTGAGCACATCGACTACGATCCTCGCGCCGCCGAGTGGTCCGGGGCCTTCGCCGAGCTGGACGAGGACGATGAGGACGACTAGGGCGGCTGGGGCGACTGAGCCGGCGCGGCGCCCATGGTGGCCCCAAGGCGGCGCACGCGGCGGCTCAGGGCGGCACCGAGGGGGCTCAGGGCGGCGAATCCGGGGCGAAGACGGCTGAGCCGTACGGGTCCGGGTGCCGGCGGGTCTTAGGCTTGTCCGGTGTCTTTGCTAAGTGGCCTTGCGCACAGTTTTACTGTGCGTGGAACCGGCCAAAAGGTACAGGCGTTCTTTTCAGGCAGGTCCGGGGTTTCTGGGGTCCAGATCAAGATCCAGGTCAAATGGAGAAGCGTGTGATGACGGACGGCAAGCGCCGTAAGGGGCTGGTGGCCGCGGCCGCCGTACTCGGCGGCGTACTCACTCTCGCCGCATGCGGCGGGGATGGCGGCGGCGACGACGCCAAGAACGACGGGAACAAGTCGCAGTCGCAGGTCGACGAGGCAGCGGCCAAGGACGCGTCGGACGCCCACATCAAGATCACGCCGAAGGCCGGTGCGACGAACGCGGGCATCAACAGTGACACCAAGGTCACGGTCAGCGGGGGCAAGCTCAGCTCCGTCACGATGACGTCCGCGGCGACCGGCGACACCGTGGCCGGGACCATATCTCCCGACAAGACGTCCTGGAAGCCGAGCGGGCAGCTTGAGCGGGCCACCCAGTACAAGATCGCCGCGTCCGCCGAGGACTCCAAGGGCCGTAAGGCGACCGAGAACTCGTCCTTCACCACCGTCTCCCCCGCCAACAGCTTCATCGGCAACTTCACGCCGGAGGACGGCTCCACGGTCGGCGTGGGCATGCCGGTGTCGATCCGGTTCGACAAGGCGGTGACCAACAAGAAGGACGTCGAGTCGCACATCAAGGTCACCTCCAGCAGCGGCCAGCAGGTAGTCGGCCACTGGTTCGACGGGAACCGGCTCGACCTGCGCCCGAAGGACTACTGGAAGGCCGACTCGACCGTCACTCTGAAGCTGGACCTGGACGGTGTCGAGGCGGCGCCCGGTGTCAAGGGCGTCCAGGAGAAGACCGTCAACTTCAAGATCGGCCACTCGCAGGTCTCCACGGTCGACGCCGAGTCCAAGGAGATGAAGGTCGTCCGCGACGGCAAGCTGCTGAAGACCATCAAGATCTCGGCCGGCAGCCCCGACAACACGACCTACAACGGTCAGATGGTGATCTCCGAGAAGTTCAAGGAGACCCGGATGAACGGTGCGACGGTCGGCTTCACGGACGATGACGGCAAGGGCGAGTACGACATCAAGGACGTGCCCCACGCCATGCGGCTGTCCACCTCGGGCACCTTCATCCACGGCAACTACTGGGGCGCCAAGTCCATCTTCGGCAACGTCAACACCAGCCACGGCTGTGTCGGCCTGTCGGACACCAAGGGAGCGGGCGACGCCAACACGGACGGCGCCTGGTTCTACGACAACTCCCAGGTCGGCGACGTCGTCGTCGTGAAGAACTCCAACGACAAGACCATCCAGCCGGACAACGGCCTCAACGGATGGAACATGGACTGGAGCAAGTGGGTGGCCGGAAGCGCCGTCGGCGGCGCCTGACACACCCTCTTCTCACCACCGCCGGGCGGCGGTCGGCCTTCGGGCCGGCCGCCGCCCGGCGGTTTCACGGCAACTCGGGAACGGCCGGTAAGCCGTGTGCACGGCCGGTCACGGACCGGTGCGCGCGGTAGCGATCCCCGTCGAGTGGCGTGCCGCCCCGGCCGGAGGAGAATGGGCCGAAGGGGGCCATCCCATCCGGCCACGCCCGGCCGGAGGTGGCGATACGGAGGCGGCCCCATGCCCGAAGTCACGTCCTATCAGCCCGGAACGCCCTGCTGGATCGATCTGATGATCCCCGACCAACGGGCCGCCCTGGACTTCTACTCCGGGCTGTTCGGCTGGGAGGCCGAGGTCGGCCCTCCGGAGACCGGCGGCTATGCGATGTGCACCCTGAAGGGCAAGCCCGTCGCGGGGGTCATGTCCGCGCAGTCGATGTCCGGGGAGGGCCCGCCGCCGACGGTGTGGACCACCTACTTCTGCTCCGCCGACGCCCAGGCCACCTCGGAGGCCATCAGCCGGGCCGGCGGCACCGTGCTGCTGCCGGTCATGGACGTGATGGACCTCGGGCGGATGCTGGTGGCGGCCGACCCGCTGGGGGCCGTCTTCGGCGTCTGGCAGCCGCTCGGCTTCTCCGGCACGGGCCTCGTCAACGAGCCGGGCACGCTGATCTGGAACGAGCTCAACACCACCGACCGGGAGGCGGCTTCGGCCTTCTACGCGGAGGCGCTGGGCCTGGAGTCGACCCCGATGGAGGGCGCCGAGGGCTACTTCGCGCTCTCCGTCGACGGCCGCACGGTCGGCGGGCTCCAGCCGCTGCGGGAAGGGACGCCGGCGGAGGTGCCCCCGCACTGGCTGGTCTACTTCGCCGTCGAGGACGCCGACCGCTCCGCGGCCAAGGTGTCCGCGGAGGGCGGCACGGTCCTCCGCCCGCCGTACGACATGGTCGCGGGCCGGATGTCCCTGGTGAAGGACCCGCAGGGGGCGCCGTTCGCCCTCATCGCGCCGAAGCCCATGAGCTGAGCCGCGGGCCGAACCGGCGCGGACCCCCGCTCGGTCCCGCTCGGTCCCGCTGGAGGGCCTCGGCCCCGTTCAGCCCCGCTTGAGGACCTCAGCCCCGCTTGAGGACGAAGTAGCCCGAGGTGGAGCCGATGGGCGTGTACCGCGTGTCCGGGTGGAGTTGCCCCGCGTAGTCGACCACCTGCCGCACGGTGCGCTCCGGCGGCTCCTGCAGGGCTATGTAGTCCGGCTGTACGTCCCGCGTGGCGCCGACCCACAGCACCCGGCAGCGGCTGGTGAGCCGGCTTATCGGCCCGACGTTGGCCTCCACCGTCGCCCCGTCCGGGATCCGGTCCAGCAGCCGCTCCACCGCACCGGCCTGCGGCGGCTTGTCGTAGGTGGCGCCCTGGGTGAGGCTGTACAGCGGCATGGAGGACGACAGCGCCAGGGCCGCGCCGCACACCGCGGCGGGCAGCTGACGGGCGTACGAGGCGAGCCAGGGCCGCTGGGTGGCGCGGGTGCGGTCCAGGGCGTCCACCAGGGCCAGCAGGACGACCGGCATCAGTACCGCGTTGTAGTGCCAGTCGGTGCCCCAGTAGTGGTCGTCGTGGGAGAGGAAGCGCCAGCCGAGGGTGGGCACGGCGGCCAGCAGCAGCGGGGAGCGCAGCGCCAGCAGACCGGTGGTCGGCAGCAGGATCCACAGCAGGGTGCGCAGCGCGGTGCCGAAGGGGATCGTGCCGGTCTGCTCACCGCCGCTGCCGACCTTGTCCCAGTAGTCGTACGAGCCCCCGCCGTTGAAGCCGGGGATGACGACGCCGAGCGCGAGCGCCGAGACCATGACGCCGAAGCCCATCAGCGCGACGGCGAGCGGAACGGCGCGGGGGCCGCGCTCGGGGTCGCGCCGGGCGCGGATCCACACGACCGCGCCGATCGCGGCCACGGTGGCGCCCATGTCCTCCTTGACGAAGACCAGCGGGGCGGCCCACAGCATCGCCGGATACCAGCGCCCCCGGATCACCGCCTCCAGGGAGAAGGCGATGAGCGGAACGGCGAAACATATCTCGTGGAAGTCGAAGTCCACGGCGCGCTGGATGCCCCAGGAGACCCCGTAGGCGATGCCGATCGCGAGCCCCCGGCCGCGCCCCAGCAGCCGGGCGGCGACGCGGGTGACGGGAACGGCGGAGACGGCGAACAGCGCCGCCTGCGCGACCAGCAGCGTGACAGGGCCGGGGAAGAGCCGGTAGACGGGCCCGAGCAGCGCCGTGATGGGGCTGAAGTGGTCGCCGAGGATATTGGCGCCGGGGCCCTTGAGATCGGCTATGGGGGCCTGGAAGTGCGCGTACGCCCGTATCGCCTGCTCGAAGATGCCCAGGTCCCAGGACATGGTGGCCATGCGGCGGAAGCGGCAGACCGACAGCGCCGTGAAGGCGGCGAAGAGGGCGAGGGCCAGCCAGTACGGATCGGCCCGCGGATGCCGCAGTAAACCCGCTCGCGCGACGAGCCGGGTACGCCCCGTGGTGACGGCGGTGGCCCTCTCGGCGCCGGTGCCGGGCGGAGCGGTTGCGGCCGTGTCCATCCAGGGTCCTTATCGTGTGGGCGGTCTGTGCGAAAAGATACGCGAAGGGGGCGGGAAGGTTGCAGGGACGGTTTCGCATACCGATGCGGAGTTCTGTGGCGGTGTTGGCCGCGCTGTTGGCGGTCGGCGGCTGCAAGGCCGGTGACCAGGACGGTGACCAGGGCGGCGGCAAGGGTGGCGGCAAGGGCGGGGGCGCTTCGAGCGCGCCCGCGGCGTCCGGATCGGCCCTCGCGGCTGTGTCCTCGCTCACAGTCAAAGGGCGTGCGCCGAAGACGGGTTATGAGCGCGGTGAGTTCGGCAGCTCGTGGGTGGACACCGACGACAACGGCTGCGGGACCCGCGATGACATCCTCAAGCGGGACCTGAAGGACGTGAGGTTCCGCGACGGCCACTGCCTGGTCGCCTCGGGCACGCTCACCGACGATCCGTACACCGGCCGCGATGTGCGGTTCGTCCGGGGCCGCAGCAAGGTGGATATCGACCATGTGGTCGCGCTGTCGGACGCCTGGCAGAAGGGCGCCCAGAAGTGGGACCGGGACAAGCGCCTGGCGTTCGCCAACGATCCGCTCAATCTGATCGCCGTGGACGCGTCCGCCAACCGCCGTAAGGGAGACGGCGACGCGGCGACCTGGCTGCCGCCCAACAAGGCGTACCGCTGTGCCTATGTGGCGCATCAGGTGGCCGTGAAGAAGGCGTACGGGCTGTGGGTGACCGAGGCCGAGAAGGGGGCGATGAAGCGGGTGTTGGGCGGCTGCCCCACGGCCAAGCTGCCCGCGCGCTCCGGTGGGCGCTAGGCCCGCACCGGCCGATGGCGGCCGGAGGCTGACCAAGACCGCCGTGAATCGTTGTCCAAGCAGTGGCCTAGGCCGCGCCGACTCCATACCATCGATCAACGCCAGATCGTTTGTCGCGCCGCACGATCTCTGCCGGGAGGCTCAATGATCCGCCGCCATACTGCGCTCTCCGTCTCCGCCGCGTCCGCGCTCCTCCTCTCCGCCCCGCTGCTCACCGCGTGCGGCGAGGCCCCGCGGCCCGGCGCCGCGGCGGTCATGGACGGCGGCCGGATCACCGTGTCCGAGCTCCAGGGGCAGGTCAAGGCCGTCCGGGAGGCGCAGCGTCATGATCCGAGGGCGGCTCAAATGGTCGCGGGCAGCGGCCGGCTGAGCCAGGACACGCTGATCCGGATGATCCAGTTCCGGGTGATCGAGCGGGCCGGTAAGGACAACGGGATCAGCCTCACCCGCCGCGAGATCCAGCGCGCCCGCTCCGCCGCCGAGGGGCAGAGCGGCGGGGCCACCGCCCTGCGCGCCCTGTATCTGCAGCAGGGCATCGCGCCCGGCGGGATCGACGAGGCCGTCCGGATGGACCTCACGCGCAACGCGCTGCTGCGCAAGCTGGGCACCTCCAAGGTCAACGAGGTGTTCGCCCGGACCTCCAAGGCGCTCGACATCAAGGTGAACCCCCGCTACGGAAAGTGGGACAACACCCAGGGCACCGCCGTCCTCGCCAGGGAGGCATGGCTGCGCACCTCCGGCGGCACCCCGGAGCAGGCGTAAGTTACGTTGCAAGGGTGACCGCAGCCGACTCGCCCGTCCCCGCCGCCGCCCCTACCGGCCGTATCGTCCTCCTCACCACCACCCACCGGGTGGCGCCGGGGCTGCTGTCCTGGCCCGCCTGGCAGGCACTGCGCGGCGCGGACCGGGTGCTCTCCGGCGATCCCGGCCATCCGCAGCTGCCGTATCTGCGGGAGGCGGGCGTCGAGGTGGAGCCGGGCTCACCGGCCGCGCGCGAGCTGGTCGACTACTGCGTGGCCCAGGGCGGCCGCACGGCCGTCGTGCTCACCTCCGCCGAGGGCGAGTCCGAGCTGACCGACGGGCTGGCGCGGCTGGCCGGATCCGGCCGTGAGGCGATGCCGGACCTGGAGCTGCTGCCCGGTTCCTACGATCTGCCGGGCGCGCGGCTGCTCGATCTGGTGCAGGTCATGGACCGGATCCGCGCCGAGTGCCCGTGGAGCGGCACCCGGACCAACGAGGAGCTGGTGAAGTACGGCATCGAGGAGGCGTACGAACTCGTCGAGGCCATCGAGGAGGGCGACCGCGAGGCGCTGCTGGAGGAGCTCGGCGATGTGCTGCTGCAGGTCGTCTTCCACGCCCGGATCGCCCAGGACGACCCCGAGGACCCGTTCTCGATCGACGATGTGGCGGGCGGCATCGTGGACAAGCTGATCCACCGCCATCCGCATGTCTTCGGCGACGAGACCGCCGAGACCGCCGAGGACGTCCAGAGGCACTGGCTGCGGACCAAGGCGGCCGAGAAGCAACGCGATTCGGTCACCGAAGGGGTGCCACTCGGTCAGCCCGCGCTCGCGCTGACCGCCAAGCTGGCCTCTCGCGCCCGTACGGCCGCCCTCGACGTGGCCCTGCCGGACGGGGCGGGCGTCGGCTATGAGCTGTTGGCGCTCGCGGCGCGCGCCGAGGCGGACGGCGTGGACCCGGAGGCGGCGCTGCGCGCGGCGGCCCGTGCCTACCGTGACGCGATACGGGCGGCGGAGGGCTCCGCGGGGCGGTGACGCGGCGCGGTGATCCGGGGGCGAGGGCGCGGCGCGGGTGACGCGGCGCGGTGCCGCGGGCAGGGCGTGACGCCCATGGGGCCCGAGTGATATCCGACCGGGTCCGGGTACCCGGCCGCCATGGATACGTACACCGAGGATCTCGCCGTGACCCGGGGCCTGTTGATCGGGACCGGGCCGTTCATCGTCGGTCTGGTGGTCGTCATCCTGTGCCTCGGGGCCGTGTGGTGGGGGATACGGCTACGGGCCCGTGAACCGGTCCCGCCCCAGCAGCCGCAGCCCCGCGCCGGTGCCTGGCAGAAGGCCCAGGAGGCCGACCACGAGGCACGGGCGGCGGGCCATGGCCCGGGGCATCAGGACGACGACGGCAGCGTCGGCTATGTGACCCAGCACCGCGAGCCCGATGAGCTGGAACGGGACCGTGGCCGCCGGTTCCCGTCCGAGCTGGGCGGCTCGGGGACGCGGGACTCCGGCAAGGGCGGCGCCGAGGGCCGGCCGACCCGGACCGGGGGCAGCAGCGGCTCGTTCGGCAAGGGCTGAGGCGCGGACCCGGCCACAGGGCGCCGGGGTACGGGCTGCCCACCGTGGCGCGGGCGCATGACGCGGGCGCGCGATACGGGCGCATGACGCGGGCCCGGCACCGGTGGTGTCCGGTGCCGGGCCCTTGTCCGTGCCCCTGTCGTGCGGTGCGGTCAGCCCGTGATGGGCACCGGCACCAGCGTGGCGCGGAAGTGGCGCAGGATCGGCGACTGGTCGGTGATCCGGAAGCCGTACACCTGGTCCGCGTTCTTGGCGATCTTCGCGAGCGTGTCGCCCACGTGGTCGTAGTGGCTGCGGGTGTAGACCCGGCGCGGCAGGGCGAGCCTGACCAGCTCGTACGGCGCGCTCTTGATCGGGTTCCCGTGCTCGTCCTCCTCACCGAGGTAGAGCGAGCCCAGCTCGGCCGAGCGGATGCCGCCCTCCAGGTAGAGCTGGCAGGCCAGGGCGTGGCCGGGGTACTGGTGCGGCGGGATGTGCGGCAGCAACCGCCCGGCGTTGAGGTAGAGCGCGTGCATGCCCGGCGGTTCGACGATGTCCACGCCCGCGGCGCGGACCCGGTGGGCGAGGTGGGAGGCGATCTCGGCGCGCTCGGCGAGATAGCTCGGCTCGGTCACCTCGGTCAGCCCCTGCGCCATCATGTCGAGGTCGCGTCCGGCCAGACCGCCGTAGGTCGCGAACCCCTCGGTGGCGATGAGGAGCAGCTCGCACTTCTGGGCGAGCTCCGGGTCGTTGGTGCCGATGAAGCCGCCGATGTGGACGATGCCGTCCTTCTTGGCGCTCATCATGCAGCCGTCCGCCAGCCGGAACGCCTCCTCCGCGACCTGCCGGGGGGTGCGGTCGCGGTAGCCCTCCTCATGGCGGGTGACCAGCCAGGCGTTCTCGGCGAACCGGGCGGCGTCCAGGAAGAGCGGGACGCCGTGCTGACGGCACAGGGCCGCCGTCCGCTTGAGGTTGTCCATGGACACGGGCTGGCCGCCGCCGCCGTTGTTGGTGATGGTCATGACCACCACGGCGACCCGGGAGCCGTCGGGCCCGGACAGCGTCTGAGCGAGCGCCTCCAGGTCGATGTTGCCCTTGAACGGCTCGGTGCTGTCGAGGTTCTTGGCCTCGGGACACGGCAGATCGCGCGCCTCGGCCTCGTTCAGCTCGACATTGGCCCGGGTGGTGTCGAAGTGGGTGTTCGACAGCACGAGGTCGCCGCGCTCCAGCAGGGTGGTGAACAGCACCCGCTCGGCGGCGCGTCCCTGGTGGGCGGGGAGGATATGCGCGTAACCGGTGAGCTCGGTGACCGTCTCGTGGAACCGGTAGAACGAGCGGGAGCCCGAGTAGGACTCGTCGCCGGCCATGCCCGCGGCGAGCTGGGCGGCGGAGAGCGCTCCGGTGCCCGAGTCGGTGAGCAGATCGATGGTCACCTCTTCGGCGCGCAGATCGAAGAGGTTGTAGTTCACACGCTGCAGCGCCTCTTCGCGCTGCTGCCGGGTGGTGAAGGGTATCGGTTCGACGACCTTGATCCTGTACGGCTCCACGCTGACCGCTGCTCCTGTCTTTTCGTTGTTCGGTGTCTCGGCGGATGTCACAGCCGTGCCCGCACCCGGTCGCGGGTGGGGACCGTCTCGCGGGGCGGCCGGGTCCGGTACGCCTCGGAGGAGACGTAGACGGTCACCCGCTGCGGCCGGCCGCGCTCATGGACCAGCGCCAGGTAGGCGATCAGGCCCACCCCGTCGTCGAGCGGGCGCGGGCTCACGGCGGCCAGCGCCCGGTCGAGCGCTGTACTGTCCATGTCATGGCTGCGCAGCACGGCGACCGCCCGTTCCCGCGCCTCGCCGTCGTGCCGGACGTAGTCGCGGACGGGCACGTGGAGGGTGTATCCGCTGGGCAGCCCGGTCGCCGTCTCCGTGAAGGAGTGGCAGGTGAGGGCGGGGCGCCCGGTGAGCCGGCCGGCGTCCTCATCGGCGCTGAGGTCCTCGGCGGCGGGGAGGTCCCCCGCGGTGCGGAAGAACTCCTCCAGCCGCTCCCGGCCCGGTGCGGGCGACATCCGGGGGAGGGAGCCCGCCTCGGTGGGGGACAGACCGGGGTGCTTGAGGTAGACCTTCACCCGCGGGGCGTCCCAGTCGCCGAGGTCCAGGGCCAAGAACGGGAAGCCGTCCGCCCGGGGCAGCGAGTCGAACGCCTGCCGATGGCCCAGCCTGGCCAGCGCCTCGCGTACGGTCTCGGCGGCCCGGTCGGCGCCGTTCGCCGAGGGGTTGAGGTAGACCTTGACCCCGGGGACGCCGCCGGGGCGGAGCTCCAGGGCGCACCACAGGGCCAGCGGGCCCTCGGGGGAGTGCGGGAAGAACAGGTCCTCGAGCCGGTCGAGCTGGTCGGTCGAGAACCCCCAGCGGTCCGCCATGGCGTGGATCGCCTGCAGACCGGCCCGGCCGTTCTCCGCGAGGTCGTCGCCCCGGGAGTAGCCCGGGTCCACCAGGACCCGCAGGTCCGGAGCCTGGCCCGGCACAAAGGCCAGGGAGAACTCCACGGGGCTGTGGTCGTCGGACAGAAAGGTCCGTGACGGGGGTGGCAGCGCCAACGGCCGTCCGGCCGAGGCACCCAGACTCTCCATCAGTACCCCTGTATAGGCGGCCGTATCGGCCTCGCTGAGCCGCGCCACCTGGCACAGCCGGGTGAGCTGGCCCGTGGCGAGGTCGCCGAGCAGCGCCTCACCTGAATTGAAACCGTTCATCGAACCTCCCGCTGAATCGAGAGGAACGGCTGTTTGGGTTTGTGCGGCGGGGTAATCGGGCGGTCATGCGCCACGAGAAGATACCCGCCCCGTGGGGCGGGTATCTCGGCTCCCATCGCGTGTGCTGCCGCGAAATTAGGGTAGGTGTTCGATTGGCCGCGGGGGTGGTGCGGTCGGGATATGAGTGAAACCGCGGATCGTCGACCGACAGTGGTGTCGTCGGCGGCGAGAGACCTCACGACAGCTCCTCTTAGGGATGGGCCAACAAAAATTGCGCGATAGTGCCTACCCGTTCAGTTGAACATTCATGCGGTATGAAATGGGTTCCGGATGTGGTGTGGATCACGCTCTCCACCACGAGAGGAACGAACTCCACAAGCCGCCCTTCTCGTGCTTATTCTGGGCGTGGCCGCGATGGTCGCCCGTCGGGATCTGTTGCTGTGCAACGGGCTGTTTGTCAGTACGTATCGGAGTGAATCGGGCAGGCAGTGCGGTCAATCCGCGGTTGAACGGACCGGGGCGCCAAGTCAGACTCGACTCGGGCACCGCGAGTTCAATGTCGGGCAGCTGGTTGAGCAGTTTTTCGATGGCCACCACACCGATGAGCTGAGCGGTGTCCTTGGCCGGGCAGGCGTGCGGACCCGCGCTCCAGGCGAGGTGCGCCCGCTTGCTGAGCTGCTGACGGGAGGCGGACAGCGCGGGGTCGCTGTTCGCCGCCGCGATGGAGACCATCACCAGATCGCCCGCCCGCAGCCGGGTTCCGGCGAAGTCCACGTCGGAAACCGGGTAATGGGGGGCGTAGTTGGACATCGGCGGGCTGTTCCAGAGCACATCGTCGAGGGCGTCCTCGACCAGCAGCCCAGCACCCGCGTACCGCTCGTCGGAGAGCAGCAGGAGCAGCGCGTTGGCGATGAGATTCCGCTCGGGCTCGGCGCCGGAGCCCAGCAGCAGCACCAGCTGGTGAACCATTTCCTCATCGGTCAGCTGGGCATGGTGCTGCATAAGCCAGGAGGTGACATCTTCCCCGGGCTGCCTGCGCTTGAGTGCGACGAGTTCGCTGACGCTCTGGCCGAGGACCTCGTTCGCCTTCTCCGCATTGATTCCGTCGAAGATCCCGGAAATGCCGAAGATGACCCGGTCGCCGATTTCCGCCGGGCATCCGAAGAGCTCATTGAAAACAAACAGCGGCAGCAGTTTGGCATAGTCATTGAGCAGATCGGCCGAGCCGCGGGAGATGAACTGGTCCATCAGGTAGTCCGCGACGCGCTCGACATGGCGGCTCAGTCGATGCGTATCGACCCGGGCCAGGCTGTCGGTCACCGCCTGACGCAGCCGCATATGCTCGGCGCCATCGGTGAACATGCAGTTCGGCCGGTATTCGAGCAACGGGACGACCGGATTCTCCCGGGTGACCTTGCCCTCGTTGTAATCGCGCCAGCGGCGCGAGTCCTTCCGGAAGGTGTCGGGGTTCTGCAGCAGCTGAAGCGCCGCCGAGTAGTCCGTGATCAGCGTGGCCTCGACACCCGGGGAGAGCTCGACCGGTGCGGCCGGGCCGTACGAGCGCATATACGCGTAATAGGCACCCGGATCGGCGGCGAACTCCGTCCCGTACAGCGGCACCCGCTTGCCACTGCCATGGGCGGGGCAGCCGGGTGGCGGTACCGCCGAAAAATCCGATTGCGTGTTCATCAGGTGCTCCTAGCGGGTACGTTCCTGTAGGTAACGGACAAGCGCCATCAGGGCATTGGCCGATGACTTCTCGTCACGTGCGTCACAGGTGACGATGGGGGTCTCGGGCAGCAGATCGAGCGCCTCGCGCAATTCTGCGTCGGGGCGGGCCGGCGTGCCGTCGAAGTGATTGACGGAAATCGCATAGGGAAGTCCGTAGTGCTCCACCAGGTCGATCACCGGGAAGGATTCCTTGATGCGTTCGGGATCGACCAGGATCAGTGCCCCGAGAGCGCCTCGGGTCATGTCCTCCCACACCTGGACGAAGCGCTCCTGTCCGGGTGTGCCGAAGAGATACAGGACGAGTCTCTCGCTCAGCGTGAGACGTCCGAAGTCCATGGCCACGGTGGTCGTGGTCTTGCCCCGGGTGCCCATGAGGTCATCGACGTGGGCTCCGGCCTGAGTCATCCGCTCCTCGGTGCGCAGCGGAGGAATCTCGGACATGGTGCCGATGAACGTCGTCTTTCCGACCGCGAAATGCCCCACGACGAGGATCTTGGCCGCGATCTGCACCGCTTCGTTCAGATAGACATCGTCATCCGAAACGGGCCTGGAGCCCATCCAGCACCTCCTGAAGGAGCGAAACGTCGACAAGCTGCGCGGGAGGCGCGGGGGCACGGGTGATGAGGTACCCGTCCGATGAGAGATCGGACAGCAGGACCTTCACGATGCCGATCGGCAGCCCCATATGCCCCGCTATCTCGGCAACCGAGAGATAGCCACCCGCGCACAGCTCCAAGAGGCTGCGCTTCTCCGGGTCGAGCTGACTGGGGGGTCTCTGTTCGGACGCGGTGACCAGCGTGATCAGGTTGAACTGGTCATTCTCCGGCAGCCCGCGACCGTTCGTGATGACGTACGGTCGCACTAATTGAGCGGACTGGGGCTCCTGCTCGCCTGGTGCCGTCATGCCTGTATTCCGGTGTTTTCGCGAGGTGGTGTGGAAAGCGCCTTGCCGAGCTGCCCGACAAGCTGCTGCATCCGGAAGGTGATGTCGGCCATGTCGACATCCGGGGCGGAGGAGACCGCCAGATACGCGCCCTCACCCGCGGAGATGAGGAAGACCCAGCCACCGTCGAACTCGACCAGGGTCTGGCGCCATGTCATATGGGAGCCACCGCAGAAGCCGGCCATGGTGCGGCTCAGCGACTGGATGCCGCTCATCGCCGCGGCGACGGTGTCGGCCTCGTCCTTTTTGACCTCTTGAGAACGGGCCATCAGCAGACCGTCGGCGGAGACCAGGATCGCATGACGAGCCCCTGGTACTTCCAGGGCGCTCTCAAGCATCCATGACAGGTCGTTGTTCACTGAGGATCATGCCCTTCCCTGTTCGGGTTTGCTGAGCGTCCGGACTGCGTGCCGCGCTGGAACGCGCCCATGATCGATGCGGATTCCTCGCTCGTCCGGGCCGGGGCACTGGTGGAGTCCGCTCTGGGGACGATGGAAATCGAGCCCTTACGGCGACGTTTGGGCAGGCCTCCGGCGGTGGCACCGCTCACGGTCGAACCGCTGACGGTGGAACCGGACATGGCGGAACCGCTCGGCTGCGGCTGCTCGGCCTCGGCGGGAACGTGGGTCGTCGGCTGCTCTTCCGGCTCGGGCATATTGGTCAGAAGGTCCTCGGGGAGAAGCACGACCGCGCGTACACCACCGTAGGGAGAGGCCGAATCGACGGACACCGTGAAGCCGTAGCGCGCGGCGAGCACACCGATCACCGCGAAACCGAACTGCGGCGGATTGCCGAGTCCCGTTACACCGGTGGCGTGCGTGGCCGAGAGCAGCTTGTCCGCCCGGTTCTTCTCCTCCTCGTTCATACCGACACCGGCGTCGTCGATGATGACGCAGACGCCCTTGGGGACGGTGCGGATGGTGATGTCGATCGGCGAGTCGGGCGCGGAGTAACTGGTCGCGTTGTCCAAAAGCTCGGCCAGCGCCAGCGCGACCGGTTCCACGGCCCGGCTGACCAGGGCGAAGTTGCTCTGTGAGCGGATTTCCACCCGGGTGTAGTGCCGGATGCGGCCCTTCGCGCTGCGGACCACGTCGTACACCGACGCGACGGCGCGCTGACGGCCCAGCCAGCCGTCACACAGCACCGCGATGGACTGCGCGCGCCGACCGAACTGCGAGTTCATGTGGTCGATCTCCAGGAGGTCCTGGAGAAGCTGATGCTCGCCGTATTTGTCCTGTGTCTTGGAGATGGCCAACTGCTGCTCGTTGGCGAGGCCCTGAAGCGTACGCATAGCGGACTTCAGTGCGCTCTTGGTGGCCTCCTCGGCGCGGTTGTGAGCCTCCTGGACCGCCTCGGCGTAATTGTTGTCGAGGTCGGCCGCGCGTTTCTCGAGCTCCGCCTTCTCCTGGCGCAGATTCGCCCGCGCCTTTCGCCCGCGAATAATGGCGGTTGCGGCGAGAGGCGTGCCAGCGATCAGGGCCCAGAGTGCTGGATCCTGTAGATATTGCGTCATTAAGACTCTCTTTAAACGACTAGACCGCCAGGGACTTTAGGGAGGTGTGGTGCGTTATGCGTCTGGAAGGTGCCTGAGCAGCGGTAAGTCAGCGCCCGTACGGCGCCCGCGGGTTCCGGGGACATCGCACTCGTCTTGCCGACGGCAGCGCACAGGCGTCGGTGCGCCGGAACGGCTCCATATGCCCAACTGGCGGCATAATGCTCCTCAGGGTGGGGATCCTCTCGGCTGATGTGCCGGATCGCCGTGTGTCTTACGCGCCCTTGGCTCGCCTGGCAAGCGCGGTGATCGTATCACCGGTATCACTGGGCCCCGTGCATGTGCCCCAGTCCCATTCGTTCACCTGACGTTGTTTCAGCCACACCGCCAGTTCACCGCGTTGACCGACGTCAGGGCATGTCCCGGGGGTTCGTATCGGGGTGGCGCGGGCAACCACCGAACGGCGGTCGCAGCCATCAGATATCCGGGCATTCGACCCGCACTGTGCATGGGTGGTGAAGGGTGTGTGGAGATGAATGGGGAATTCCGCTAGGCATTCATCCCGGTCATTACTCTCTTATTCTTTTTGTTCTGCTTATTCACTTATTTCTCGTGTTGCCCGTTACTTCCGGCAGGCCGGAGGGGGCGACTGCGCGCGGGTATCGTCGGGGCGTGTCGGAACAGCCCCGTGACAGCTCCGCTCCCACCCTCTTCACCTGGGAGTTCGCCACTGATCCCTACCCTGCGTACGCCTGGCTACGCGAGCACGCCCCGGTGCACCGGACCACGCTGCCCAGCGGTGTCGACGCCTGGCTGGTGACCCGTTACGCAGATGCCAGGAAGGCGCTGGCCGATCCCCGGCTCTCCAAGAACCCCCAGCGGCACAGTGCGGCGGCCCACGCAAAGGGCAAGGTGGGCATTCCCGGCGAACAGCGTGCCGACCTGATGACGCATCTGCTCAACATCGACCCTCCCGATCACACCCGGCTGCGGCGCCTGGTCTCCAAGGCGTTCACCCCGCGCCGGGTCGCCGCGTTCACCCCTCGGGTACAGACCCTCACCGATCAGCTCATCGACGCCTTCGAGGAAAGGGGAGAGGCGGACCTCATCCATGAGTTCGCCTTCCCTCTCCCTATTTATGCGATCTGCGATCTGCTCGGGGTGCCGCGCGAGGACCAGGACGACTTCCGGGACTGGGCCGGCGCGATGATCCGGCATGGCGGAGGCCCGCGCGGCGGAGTGGCCCGCGCCGTGAAGCGGATCCGCGCGTATCTCGGCGAGCTGATCCACCGCAAGCGCCTGGAGCTCGTGGAGCGGAGGGAAGAAGAGGACGGGGAGGATCTGATCTCGGGGCTGATCCGGGCCAGCGACCACGGTGAGCACCTCACCGAGAACGAGGCCGCGGCCATGGCCTTCATCCTCTTGTTCGCCGGCTTCGAGACCACCGTCAACCTCATCGGCAACGGCGTCTACGCACTTCTGCGCCATCCGGAGCAGCGCGCCGTCATGCAGCGGGCCCTGGAAGAAGGGGATGAGCGGCTGCTGGCCGCCGGGGTCGAGGAGCTGCTGCGCTACGACGGACCCGTGGAGATCGCCACCTGGCGGTTCGCCACCGAGCCGCTCACCCTCGCGGGGCAGCACATCGCCGAAGGGGAGCCGGTGCTGGTGGTGCTCGCCGCCGCCGACCGGGACCCCGAGCGGTTCGCGGCGCCCGATGTCCTCGACCTCACCCGCCGCGACAACCAGCACCTCGGCTATGGCCACGGCATCCATTACTGTCTCGGCGCCCCGCTCGCCCGGCTGGAGGCGCAGACCGCGATCGCCACCCTGCTGCGGCGCCTGCCCGGACTGCGGCTCGCGGCGGAGCCGGAGGATCTGCGGTGGCGCGGCGGGCTCATCATGCGCGGGCTGCGCACGCTCCCGGTGACCTGGAATTCCGCGGACCACTGAGGCCGCCAAGCCCCGTACGTACGGACATTGGTGACGAATGATCAGCCGTGTGACCGTGGCGTGACCTGGGATACATCGGCTTGTGATGATCGAGTGCCCTCGCTATGTTCACCGGCAACCGAGTTCGCCATAGAGAGGGCAATCGCATGCGTTCCGGTAATGGTCGACACCGTCGCCCCCGTCAGGCTCCGGCCATCATCGTCGCGGCGGGGGTCACGGGAGCGAGCATCGCCCTGCCCCTCTTCGGGGCGTCCGGCGCACAGGCCGCCCAGACCGCCACCTGGGATCAGGTCGCCGAGTGCGAGAGCGGTGGTATGTGGAGCGCCAACGAGGGCAACGGCTTCTACGGCGGACTGCAGCTGACCCTCGACATGTGGAAGGACTACGGCGGCACGGAGTACGCCCCGCGCCCCGACCTGGCCAGCCGCTCCCAGCAGATATCCATCGCCCAGTCGATCCTCGGCGACCGCGGCCCCGACGCCTGGCCGAGCTGTGCGCTGGGCGCCGGGCTCACCGACGGCTCCGGCGCCCCCGATGTGGACCCCGGTGGCACGGCCACCCGGGACCCGGGGGCGGGCCGGGGCGAGGCGGGGGACCGGGAGCGGGACGGCTCCTCCTCCCCGGAGTCGGACCGTTCGGGGGCGTCCGACAGCGCCGGTAAGCCGGATTCGTCCGGATCGACCGAGAAGCCGGAAGCCCCCCACACCTCCAAGTCCCCCGACGGACTGGACGGCTCGGCATCGGATGACCCGACGTCGGGCGGTTCGGCCTCGGATGACCCGGCCTCGGGCGGCTCGGGCGGCTCGGCCTCGGGCGGCTCGAAGGGGTCCTCGGCGGATCCCTCCGCCGACCCCTCGCCCTCCGGCCGCCACCGCGGCTCCCCGGATGCCGGGGAGCGGGCCGAGGACGGCGATTCGGCGGACGGGCAGCCCTCCGGACGCCACGCCTCGCGCGACGCCGCGGACCGCGACCGGAGCCCCGCGGGTGACGATTACACCGTTCGCCCCGGTGACAATCTGTCAGGCATCGCCGAGGACCGGAATGTGTCCCGAGGTTGGGAAGGGCTCTACGAGAGCAACGAGGACCTCATTGGAATCGACCCCGACCTGATCATCCCTGGTCAGCGACTTGACCTCACCATCAGGGAGCAGTGATTCGGGGTGAATTGCCCGATCTGGTTCCGATGAGACATACATCTCGTCACAATTTCCGGGGCGCACCTCGTGTCCGATCTCTCCTCACCCGGCCCTACCTGCGCCGATGTGGGCCGGGTGAGATCAATTACAGCCCCATTCGCTGCCATTGGGGTGTTTGAACGTTCTCGGGAGGTGTGTTTAACGTCTTTCCGCTCGCCACCGCGGGCACCGTCGATCGTCACGCCGAATCCTGCCGGCGGTCGGGGGGAATCCGACGCGTCAGCGCCGAAGGCAGGAGCGGGGGACCCAAGGTAGGTGCCGAGTGGCCTGTGGACACGGGCTCGTCGGCTAGGGGTGAAGCCGGGAGCGATCATCGCGACCGGCCGGGCAACTCACGTCCGAACCCGACAGCTCACCTCGTAGGCGTCGGTGAGGAAACGAACCAACGATGCTGAAGTCCAACGGGAAGCACCGCCGTCCCTCCAAGGCCACCCGTATCGCCGCGCTCACCGGTCTCGCCGGTGCCGCCGTGGCGGCGCCCCTCATCGGGGCGACCTCCGCCTCCGCGGCCACCAGCGCCCAGTGGGACCAGGTCGCGCAGTGCGAGGCCGGTGGCAACTGGTCGATCAACACCGGCAACGGCTACTACGGTGGCCTGCAGTTCTCCAGCTCCACCTGGGCCGCGTACGGCGGCACCGCCTACGCGCCCACCGCGGACAAGGCCAGCAAGGGCCAGCAGATCCAGATAGCCGAGAAGGTCCTCGGCAGCCAGGGCAAGGGCGCCTGGCCGGTCTGCGGCAAGGGTCTGACCTCCGGCGGCAGCCCGTCCGCGCCGTCCGCGCCCTCCGGTTCGCAGGACCAGCCGTCGGCCTCCACCAAGTCGGCCCCGGCCGCCCAGCCTGCCCAGCCGAAGGCCCAGCCGCACACCGCGCCCGAGCGTGCCACGCGTGAGCAGCCCCGTGGCCCGATCAAGAAGGGTGACGGCGAGTACAAGGTCAAGTCCGGCGACACCCTCGGCAAGATCGCCAAGGAGCACCACGTCAAGGGCGGCTGGAAGAAGCTCTTCAAGCTGAACGACGACATCGTGGAGAAGGCCGACCTGATCTACCCGGGCCAGAAGCTGCACCTCGGCTGAGTCACGGTCGCAGCCGCGGCCTGAGGCCGCCGCCCGAGAACCCTGAGACGAGCCCCGGTCGGGCGTGCCGCCCCTATGGCGCGCCCACCGGGGTTCCCTCATTGCCCGATTCACCAGAAATCTGGATATGTGATTCAGAATCTGGCTTTTTGTGTCACGCCCCCGTCTCGTGGGGCGGGCGAACGCGGGGTGCAGCCCTCCCGGCCCGTTAGGCTCGTGCTGCTACCGCTGACCCATACGAAGGAGAACCTCGTGCCGTCCATCGACGTCGTCGTAGCTCGCGAGATCCTCGACTCGCGAGGCAACCCCACGGTCGAGGTCGAGGTCGGCCTCGACGACGGCAGCACCGGCCGTGCCGCCGTTCCGTCCGGCGCCTCCACCGGCGCCTTCGAGGCCCTCGAACTCCGTGACGGCGACAAGAACCGCTACAACGGCAAGGGTGTGGAGAAGGCCGTCCTCGCCGTCATCGAGCAGATCGGCCCCGAGCTGGTCGGCTACGACGCCACCGAGCAGCGTCTGATCGACCAGGCGATGTTCGACCTGGACGCCACCCCGGACAAGTCCTCGCTCGGTGCCAACGCCATCCTCGGCGTCTCCCTCGCGGTCGCGCACGCCGCCTCCGAGGCGTCCGACCTCCCGCTCTTCCGTTACCTCGGCGGCCCGAACGCCCATCTGCTGCCGGTCCCGATGATGAACATCCTCAACGGCGGGTCGCACGCCGACTCCAATGTGGACATCCAGGAGTTCATGATCGCGCCCGTGGGCGCGGAGTCCTTCTCCGAGGCCGTGCGCTGGGGTGCCGAGGTCTACCACACCCTGAAGTCCGTGCTGAAGGAGCGCGGCCTGTCCACCGGCCTCGGCGACGAGGGCGGCTTCGCGCCGAACCTCGGCTCCAACCGTGAGGCCCTCGACCTGATCCTCGAGGCGGTCAAGAAGGCCGGCTACCAGCCGGGCCAGGACATCGCGCTCGCGCTCGACGTCGCCGCCTCCGAGTTCTACAAGGACGGGTCGTACGAGTTCGAGGGCAAGTCCCGCACCGCCGCCGAGATGACCTCGTACTACGCCGAGCTGGTCGCCGCGTACCCGCTGGTCTCCATCGAGGACCCGCTGAACGAGGAGGACTGGGACGGCTGGAAGACCATCACCGAGCAGCTCGGCGACAAGGTCCAGCTGGTCGGCGACGACCTCTTCGTCACCAACCCGGAGCGGCTCGCCCGCGGTATCGACAGCGACACCGCGAACGCCCTGCTGGTCAAGGTCAACCAGATCGGCTCGCTGACCGAGACCCTCGACGCCGTCGAGCTGGCCCAGCGCAGCGGCTACAAGTGCATGATGTCGCACCGCTCCGGTGAGACCGAGGACGTCACCATCGCCGACCTGGCCGTCGCCACCAACTGCGGCCAGATCAAGACCGGCGCCCCGGCCCGCTCCGAGCGGGTGGCCAAGTACAACCAGCTGCTGCGCATCGAGGAGATCCTCGACGACGCCGCGGTGTACGCGGGCCGCTCGGCCTTCCCGCGCTTCAAGGGCTGACCTGCGTACGACCTCAAGTAGCAGACACGTCTGACACCCGTCCCCGGCCGCGGTCCCGTACCGTGACCGGGGACGGCGTTACGCGTCACTCAAGCGAAGTCATCTCCGGGGAGGCGACGTGCCGGCGGATCGCGAACGGTTCTCCACCGCGACCAGGCTCAAGGCGCTCGGCGAGCACGCCGCCGCCCGGGTCTACCGGGTGCGGACCAAGCGCCGCCGGGGCCGGCTGACCGGCCGCGCGGCCCTGCTCGCGCTGGTCGTCTGCTCCCTGGTGGTGGCGCTCGCCTACCCGATGCGGCAGTACATCTCCCAGCGCTCCGACATCGCCGAGCAGCGGAGCGAGGCCCAGCGGGCCCGCGAGGACGTGAAGAAGCTGCGGGAGCGGAAGGCCCGGTTGCGTGACCCCGCCTACACCGAGCAGCAGGCCCGGGAGCGGCTGCACTTCCTGATGCCGGGGGAGACCGGCTACAGCGTGGTGGACGGCAGCGGCTCCACCGAGCGCTCCACCGACCAGGGCGCGGCCGGCCGCCCCTGGTACTCCAACCTCTGGGACGCCGTGGACACGGCGGACGCGGCGGGGGCGGGCAGCGCGCGCCGCTGAGGCGCCGCGCTCCGGCCACCGGTCGCACCCGGTGACGAATCGAAACGAAGAAGAAGAACTTTCCCACTCATGGATACGCCCCCGCCCCAGACGGAGCCCACCGCGCCCACCGACGCGGACATTCACGCCGTACGGGAGCAACTCAGCCGCGTGCCCCGGGGCCTGCGTGCGATCGCGCACCGCTGCCCCTGCGGCAATCCGGACGTCGTGGAGACCGCGCCGCGGCTCGAGGACGGTACGCCCTTCCCCACCCTCTATTACCTGACCTGTCCGCGCGCCGCGTCCGCGATCGGCACGCTGGAGGCCGAGGGCGTGATGAAGGAGATGACGGCCCGGCTGGCCACCGACCCCGAGCTCGCCGCCGCCTACCGCGCCGCCCACGAGGACTACATCGCGCGCCGCGACGCCATCGAGGTGCTCCAGGGCTTCCCCAGCGCGGGCGGGATGCCGGACCGGGTGAAGTGCCTGCACGTCCTGGTCGCCCACGCCCTCGCGGCCGGGCCCGGTGTCAATCCGCTCGGGGACGAGGCGCTCGCGATGCTGCCGGAGTGGTGGCGCAAGGGCCCGTGTGTGAGCCCCTGCGGGGCCGAGGGCGCGAGCCGGGAGGGGAGCGCATGACCCGCGTCGCCGCCGTGGACTGCGGCACCAACTCGATCCGGCTGCTGGTGGCGGACGCCGATCCGGCCACCGGGGAGCTGATCGAACTCGACCGCCGGATGAAGATCGTCCGGCTGGGCCAGGGCGTGGACCGCACCTGCCGGCTCGCCCCCGAGGCCCTGGAGCGCACCTTCGCCGCCTGCCGCGAGTACGCGGGGGTCATCGGTGAGCTGGGCGCCGAGCGCATCCGCTTCGTGGCCACCTCCGCCTCCCGCGACGCCGAGAACCGCGAGGAGTTCGTGCGCGGGGTCGTGGAGATCCTGGGCGTGGAACCCGAGGTGATCACCGGGGACCAGGAGGCGGAGTTCTCCTTCACCGGGGCCACCAAGGAGCTCAAGGGCCATGATCATGTGGCCGGGCCGTATCTGGTGGTGGACATCGGCGGCGGTTCGACGGAGTTCGTCGAGGGCGGCGAGCGGGTGCGGGCGGCCCGCAGCGTGGACATCGGCTGCGTCCGGCTGACCGAGCGCCATCTGGTGGCGGACGGCGGGATCACCGATCCCCCGACGGAGGATCAGCTCGCCGCCATGAAGGGCGATGTGGACGCGGCGCTGGACCTCGCCGAGCGGACCGTGCCGCTCACC
The DNA here is from genome assembly GCF_003595545.1 of Streptomyces sp. 11-1-2. NCBI lineage: Bacteria > Bacillati > Actinomycetota > Actinomycetes > Kitasatosporales > Streptomycetaceae > Streptomyces > Streptomyces sp. 11-1-2. Next base: position 5,009,495 of record NZ_CP022545.1, on the reverse strand, counting down.
CGCGCCTGCCGTCCCGCGGACGGCCACGCACTGGTCGGGCTGGCCGGTTCGGTCACCACTGTGGCCGGGATCGCGCTGGGTCTGGAGGAGTACGACTCCTCCGCGATCCACCACTCGCGGATCACCGTCGACCAGGTCCGCGAGATCACCGCGAAGCTGCTCGGCTCCACCCACGCCGAGCGGGCGGAGATTCCGGTGATGCACCCGGGGCGGGTCGATGTGATCGGCGCGGGGGCCCTCATCCTGCTTTCGATCATGGAACGGACCGGCGCCGAGGAGGTCGTGGTGAGCGAACATGACATCCTCGACGGGATCGCCTGGAGCATCGCCTGAGCGGGCGGAATAACGTATGAGCGGCCACGGAACCCCCTTCGGGGGCCTTCCGCGAACCGCCTCCGAGAAAGTTCGTGAAACTCTTCACATGAAAAAGGCGCCTGGTGGCCGACCGATGCGGCCCTCCGGGGCGGTTTCGGTGGCCGTGCCCCGTCGCTGACCGGATCGTGAGGTGTCAGGGGGGTTTCGCGGGCCCCGGCGCGGACCGCTTGGTCTACTCCCGAGTTCAACCACAAGCCCTGCTCAGAGGGGGCGGGAACGTGCCGGTCCGCCTTGTGGTTCCCCTCTGCCAGTATGGCATCCGTCACGGGGGCGGCGGAGTGTAGCAGATACTGTCACCATGCTTGTGAAGGGGCTCACGAGGTCCCCCTCGGAGGGTGCTGGATACTCGAAACATGAGCACCACGGAGCGTCCCAGGATCCTCGTTGTAGGCGGTGGGTACGTAGGCCTGTACGCGGCACGCCGCATCCTCAAGAAGATGCGGTACGGCGAGGCGACCGTCACGGTCGTCGACCCCCGCTCGTACATGACGTACCAGCCCTTCCTCCCCGAAGCTGCGGCCGGCAGCATCTCCCCGCGCCACGTCGTGGTTCCGCTGCGGCGCGTGCTCCCCAAGGCGGAGGTCCTCACCGGCCGAGTGTCGACCATTGACCAGGACCGCAAGGTCGCCGTCATCCAGCCGCTCGTCGGCGAGACGTACGAGCTGCCCTTCGACTACCTGGTCATCGCCCTCGGCGCGGTCTCCCGCACCTTCCCGATCCCCGGTCTCGCGGAGAACGGCATCGGCATGAAGGGCATAGAGGAGGCCATCGGCCTGCGCAACCACGTCCTCGAGCAGCTCGACAAGGCCGACTCCACCACGGACGAGGAGATCCGCCGCAAGGCGCTCACCTTCGTCTTCGTCGGCGGTGGCTTCGCCGGCGCGGAGACCATCGGCGAGATCGAGGACATGGCCCGTGACGCGGCCAAGTACTACCCGAACGTGAAGCGCGAGGACATGCGCTTCGTCCTCGTCGACGCCGCCGACAAGATCCTCCCCGAGGTCGGCCCGAAGCTGGGCCAGTGGGGTCTGGAGCACCTCCAGAAGCGCGGTGTCGAGGTCTACCTCAAGACCTCGATGGACTCCTGCATCGACGGCCATGTCGTCCTCAAGAACGGCCTCGAGGTCGACTCCAACACCATCGTGTGGACCGCTGGCGTCAAGCCCAACCCGGCGCTGGCCCGCTTCGGCCTGCCGCTCGGCCCGCGCGGCCACGTGGACACCGCCCCGACCCTCCAGGTCCAGGGCACCGACTACATCTGGGCCGCGGGCGACAACGCCCAGGTGCCGGACCTCGCCAGCGGCGAGGGCGCCTGGTGCCCGCCGAACGCCCAGCACGCGCTGCGCCAGGCCAAGGTCCTCGGCGACAACGTGATCTCGGGCATGCGGGGCTTCCCGCAGGGCCAGTACAAGCACGCCAACAAGGGTGCCGTCGCGGGCCTTGGCCTCCACAAGGGCGTCGCGATGATCGTCTTCGGCAAGATGAAGATCAAGCTGAAGGGCCGTCTCGCCTGGTACATGCACCGTGGCTACCACGGCATGGCCATGCCGACCTTCAACCGCAAGATCCGAGTGATCGCCGACTGGACGCTGGGGATGTTCCTCAAGCGCGAGGTCGTCTCGCTCGGTGCCATCGAGAACCCCCGCGAGGAGTTCTACGAGGCCGCCTCCCCGGTCAGCGCCGCCGCCGCGGTCAAGCCGTCGGCACCGGCCGAGAAGGCCAAGGCGTCCTGACCTCCGGGCCGGACCCGCACATCTGACGCCGAGGGCGTCCGCCATCCGTGGGGCGGACGCCCTTTCGTCTGCCCGCCGATGGCCCGCCTTTTGAAGCTGTTTTACCGATTCCAGACGTGTCGGCGGGACTGTAAAGCGGGTTCCATGGTGTTTACGTGGTGAGTGAATCTTCTTGACTCGCCATCACGGAGGTGTGACATGTCCGACGCCGCTGGGCGGATCGCCACCCTGGCCAAGGAGGTGCTGGGAGACCCCCTGCCCATCCGCGTCCGCGCCTGGGACCACAGCGAGACCGGCCCGCCCGGCGCCCCCACCCTGGTCATCCGGCGTCGCCGCGCGCTGCGCCGACTGCTGTGGCGGCCGGGCGAGCTGGGCCTGGCCCGCGCCTGGGTCGCCGGTGACCTGGATGTCGAGGGCGATCTGTACGACGCCCTGGACCGGCTGTCCGGGCTGCTGTGGGAGCGCGGCCCCGCCACCGCGCCGCGGTCCCGGCTCCGCACCGGCATCCAGGTGCTGCGCGACCCCGCGCTGCGCACCGCCGCCGGGAAGCTGATCGCGCTCGCCGGGCCGGGGCTGCCGCCGACCCCGCCCCGCGAGGAGGCGCGGTCCGGCTTCGGTCCGCTGCACTCCCTGCGCCGCGACAAGAAGGCCATCAGCCACCACTACGACGTCGGCAACGACTTCTACGAGCTGGTGCTCGGCCCCTCGATGGTCTACTCCTGCGCCTACTGGGACACCCCGGATGCGACGCTCGAGGACGCCCAGCGCGCCAAGCTGGACCTCGTCTGCCGCAAGCTGGCCCTGCAACCGGGCCAGCGGCTGCTGGACGTGGGGTGCGGCTGGGGCTCGATGGTGCTGCACGCGGCGCGCGAGTACGGGGTGCGCGCCGTCGGCGTCACGCTCTCCGAGGAGCAGGCGGCGTACGCCCGTAAGCGCATCGCGGACGCCGGGCTCACCGACCAGGTGGAGATCCGGGTCCAGGACTACCGCGAGGTTCCGGACGGGCCCTACGACGCCATCTCCTCCATCGGCATGGCCGAGCATGTGGGCTCCGTGCGCTACGCCGAGTACACCGCCATCCTGCACCGGCTGCTGCGGCCCGGCGGGCGGCTGCTGAACCACCAGATCGCCCGGCGCCCCCAGCCGGACGAAGAGGCTTACCACGTGGACGAGTTCATCGACCGGTATGTCTTCCCCGACGGTGAGCTCGCCCCGGTCGGCCGGACCGTCACCCAGCTGGAGGAGGCGGGCTTCGAGGTACGCGATGTGGAGGCCATCCGCGAGCATTACGCGCTCACGCTGCGCGGCTGGGTCGCCAACCTGGAGCGGTCCTGGCCGCAGGCCATGCGGCTGACCAGCCCGGGCCGGGCCCGGGTCTGGCGGCTCTACATGGCGGCCTCCGCCCTCTCCTTCGAACGCAACCGGATCGGGGTCAATCAGATCCTCGCAGTCCGCACCCCCGAGAGCGGGACCGCGGGGCTGCCGCTGCGCGCCCGCGACTGGCGCGGCTGAAACGCGGACGTCCCCGTCCGCCCCGGAGAGGGGGCGGACGGGGACGTCCGGTAGCGGTTCGCCGATCGGCTCGCCGCTACTCGGCCTTGATGGCCGCCAGCATGTTGAGCTTGGAGGCCCGCCGGGCCGGCCACAGCGCGGCGATCACGCCGACCAGCGCGGACATCAGCACGAACAGACCCATCCGGGCCCACGGCAGCACCAGCTCGTAGCTCGGCAGCTCGGTGGCGATCAGCTCACCGGCCGCCCAGCCGAAGAAGACGCCGAGGCCGAGGCCGAGCACCCCGCCGAAGAGCGAGATGACCAGGGACTCCAGCCGCACCATCCGCTTGATGCCGGCCCGGTCCAGGCCGATCGCCCGCAGCATGCCGATCTCCTTGGACCGCTCGAAGACCGACATCGCCAGGGTGTTGATGACCCCGAGCACCGCGACGATCACGGCCATGCCGAGCAGCCCGTAGAGCATGTTCAGCATCAGGGTGAAGGCACTGGCGATCTCGTCGGAGGTGTCCTGCTTGTTCTGGATCTTGACCGCGGGGTTCTCGCCGAGCGTCTTCTTCAGCAGGTCCTTGGTGTCCTGCGTCGCGCCGCCCTTGGTCTTCAGCATCACCTGGAAGTCGGCGACGGTCGTCATGTGCGGGGTGACCGTGGCGTTGTCGAGCATGACCCCGCGGATCATCTGGTTGCCCTCGTAGACACCGCCCACGGTCAGCCGGCCGCTGCTGCCGTCCTCGTAGGTCACCGGGATGGTGGAGCCGACCTTCCAGTGGTTCTTGTCGGCGATCTTGTCGTCGATGAGGACCTTGGTGCCCCCGAGCGCGCCGAACGAGCCCTCGGTGAAGTCCACGTTCACCAGGTCCTTGATGGCCTTGGGGTCGACGCCCGTCAGGGTGTCGGTGTCACCGGCGACCCGGGCCGGGGAGGAGCGCAGCGAGCTGATCGCGGTGACCTCGGGCAGCTTGGCGAGGGTCTTGGACACATCCGGCGACATCGGCCGCGGGGTGGTCCCGCCCATGCTGACGACGTAGTCGGACTTCAGCCCGTCGGCGGCCATCTTGTCGATGCCCTTCTGCATGCTCCCCGCGATCACCGTCATACCGGTGATCAGGGTGAGGCCGACCATCAGGGCGGAGGCGGTGGCGGCGGTACGGCGCGGGTTGCGCACCGCGTTCTGCCGGGCCAGCTTGCCGGGCATCCCGAAGAGCCGCAGCACCGGGGAGGCGGCCGCGATCAGCGGCCGGGACAGCAGCGGGGTGAGGACGAAGACGCCGATCACCAGGACGGCCGCGCCGAACGCCATCGGGCCCTGGCCGTCGCCGCCCATGCCCGCACCGGCCACCACCAGGGCGATACCGGCCGCGGCGAGGATCGAGCCGATGGTGTTGCGGACCACCAGACCGCGGGTGGTCGGCGCGGCGTGCACGCTGTTCATCGCGGCGACCGGCGGGATCTTGGCGGCGCGGCGGCCGGGCAGCCAGGCGGAGAGCACGGTCACCACGACGCCCACGAGCACCGAGACCAGCACGGTGGTCGGCGCGACGATCAGCGGGCCGTCCGGGACGTTGGCCCCGGAGGAGTTGAGCACCGAGCGCAGCGCGGCGCCGATGCCGACACCGGCGGCGAGGCCCACCACGGCCGCGACGGCGCCGACGAAGGTGGCCTCGATCAGCACCGAGCGGGTCACCTGACGGCGGGTCGCACCCACCGCGCGCATCAGGGCGAGCTCCTTGGTGCGCTGGGCGACCAGCATGGAGAAGGTGTTGACGATGATGAAGATGCCGACGAAGAGCGCGATCCCGGCGAACACCAGCATCGCGGTCTGCATGCTGCTCATGCCGTCTTCGATCGCCTTGGCCTGGTCCTTGGCGAGCTTCTTGCCGGTGGTGGCCTTGGTCTGCTCGGGCAGGACCTTGTCGATCGCGGACTTCAGCGACGCCTGCGAGGTGCCCGCGGCGGCCTTCACGTCGATCTCGTCGAACTGCCCGGGCTTGGCGAACAGCCTCTGGGCGGTGACCGTGTCGTACAGCGCGAGGGTGCCGCCGGCCGCGACATTGCCGTCGTCGGTGGTGAAGACGCCGACGACCTTCTCGGTGCGCACCGGGCCGTCGACGGACACCCGGATGGAGTCCCCGGCCTTGTACTCGCCGCGCTCGGCGGTCTTGGAGTCGAGCGCGATCTCACCCGCGGCCTTGGGGGCGCGGCCCTCGGTCATCGTGTACCGGGGGTCCTTGCCGTCGGCCCCCGGGTAGTAGTTGCCGCCGAGGTTGGAGAAGCCGCCGCCGAGCAGGTCGCCCTTCTTGTCGGCGAGGGCGGCGTTGCCCTTCACGACACCGAAGGCGGAGCCGGCGCCGGGCGCCTTGGCGGCCTTGTCGAGCAACTGCTGGCTCAGCCGGGGGGCATCACCGGGGTTGGCGGAGTCGTCATCCTTCTTGTCGGGGGCGATGGCGACGTCGACGCCCTTGAAGCCCTTCTGGGAGCTCTTCTGATAGGCGTCGGAGATGGTGTTGGTGAAGACCAGGGTGCCGGCGACGAAGGCCACACCGAGCATCACGGCGAGCACGGTCATCAGCAACCGGGCCTTGTGCGCAAGCACATTGCGCAGGGCTGTACGGAGCATGAGTGTCAGTCCTGAGGGGTGGGGAGGGGAGTGCGAGGCGGCGTACGGATACGGGCGCGCCCCGCGTCAGCTCGTACGGCCCTTGGCGTCGAAGCGCCTCATGCGGTCGAGGACCGAGTCGGCGGTGGGGTTGGGCAGGTCGTCCACGATCCGGCCGTCGGCGAGGAAGACCACGCGGTCGGCGTAGGACGCGGCGACCGGGTCGTGGGTCACCATCACGATCGTCTGGCCCATCTCCCGCACCGAGTTGCGCAGGAAGCCCAGGACCTCGGCGCCGGAGCGGGAGTCCAGGTTTCCGGTCGGCTCGTCGGCGAAGATGATCTCCGGCTGGCCGGCCAGGGCGCGGGCCACCGCGACGCGCTGCTGCTGACCACCCGACAGCTGGTTGGGCCGGTGCTTGAGCCGCCCGGCCAGACCGACCGTGGCCACGACCTGGTCCAGCCACGCCTGGTCGGCCTTGCGACCGGCGATGTCCATCGGGAGGGTGATGTTCTCCAGCGCGTTCAGCGTCGGCAGCAGGTTGAACGCCTGGAAGATGAAGCCGATCTTGTCACGGCGAAGCTGGGTGAGCTTCTTGTCCTTGAGCGTGGTCAGTTCGACGTCGCCGATCCGGGCCGAGCCGCTGGAGATCGTGTCGAGACCCGCCATGCAGTGCATCAGCGTCGACTTGCCGGAGCCCGAGGGGCCCATGATCGCGGTGAACTCCGCCTGGCGGAACTCGACGGAGACCGAGTCCAGGGCGATGACCTGGGTCTCGCCTTCGCCGTAGACCTTGGAGAGATCGGTGGCCCGGGCGGCCGCCGCTGAGGTGCGGTGGGCGGTTTCGACGCCGAAGGGTGTGGTGGTCACGGTGGATGGCTCCTGTCGTGCTCTGCGGGAGTGGCGGGACGTCACTCCATGGTTCCGGTTGTGAAGGGGGACGGGATCAGCCCGTGCTCCGGTTCTGCGGGGGGTCTCGCGATGTAGGTGGTGGTGGCGGAGTCCTCCTTGAGGAGGAGAAGACACCCCGGGCGGGGCGTCGAGATTGCGTCAATCCCCAGTTAATGGGGGTTCAGGGCATATCGGCAGGTCCAATGGCCGTCGGCATCTTCGGGTACCCCGCCCCGCTGCTGATGCACCCTCAGTTGCCAATAAAATAAGACAACCTCGGTCCGCGGAGTCGCTGTGCGGGGGCATGTCCCCGGATAGGCTCGTGCTGCTCTCTTCCAGGGGAGGGCCGTATGCGCTCCGTACGGCCCAGGGGGAACCGCCGCCCGGATGGTGGAATGCAGACACGGCGAGCTTAAACCTCGCTGCCCCTCGCGGGCGTACCGGTTCAAGTCCGGTTCCGGGCACCTTCAGATCCGGTGGGCGCACTCAGCGTGTGTGGATGGTCGCCCAATGTGCGTGCGCGGGGCCCGCAGGGGCCTCGCGCGGTCTCTCCCTGCGTGAAAAGATCCTCCTTGGGCACTAGGGTGCCTTCTTTGCTTACCTATTACTCTTGAGTCAAGGTCGCGCCCGGCGGCCATGGAGGAGTGAGATGAGGAGCAGCAACCCGGTCTTCTCGCGACGGGGGTTCAGCCGCAGCGGCGGCTACGCCGGTTTCGGCGCGGCACCGCAGGCCGGGAGCCCCGTCGCCGGTCAGGGCAATCCGTACGCGCAGACACAGGCGCCCACGAACCCCTATGCGGCGGGCGACCAGCAGAATCTGACCCCCCAGCAGCTGCAGCAGATGTACGGCGCGCCGCCGGCGGGCCCGCTGCAGACCGGCCGGATGACGATGGACGACGTCGTCATGCGCACCGGTATGACGCTGGGCACCGTCATCGTCGCCGCCGCGGCCGCGTGGATCGCGCAGCTTCCGGTGGGCGTGGGCATCGGCGCCGCGCTCGTGGCGATGGTGCTCGGTCTCGTCCAGTCGTTCAAGCGCACGGCCTCGCCTGCGCTGATCATGGGTTACGCCCTCTTCGAGGGTCTCTTCCTGGGCGTCATCAGCCAGGTGTACAACGAGCGCTGGTCCGGCATCCCGATGCAGGCCGTGCTCGGCACGATGGCCGTGTTCGTCGGTGTGCTCGTCGCGTACAAGACCCGTCTCATCCGGGTGAACGCGCGATTCCAGCGCTTTGTGCTCGCCGCCGCCATCGGCTTCGTGCTGCTGATGGCGGTCAACCTGCTGTTCGCCGCCATCGGTGGCGGGGACGGCCTCGGCTTCCGCAGCGGTGGCCTCGGCATCGTCTTCGGCCTCGTCGGTGTCGTGCTCGGCGCGGCGTTCCTGGCGATGGACTTCAAGCAGATCGAGGACGGCGTCCAGTACGGCGCTCCGCGCGAGGAGTCCTGGCTGGCGGCCTTCGGGCTGACGCTCTCGCTGGTGTGGATCTACCTGGAGCTGCTCCGGCTGATCTCGATCTTCAGGGACTAGCGTCGGGTGGTGCGGGCCTCGTCCGCGCCACCGGCTCGGACCCGGCGCACCTGAAAGGGCCCGCGGAGGCGATGACCTCCGCGGGCCCTTCTTCCTGTGCGGCTTAAGCCGCCCGGTTCGGTGGGTCTGTCATACACGCTTCTGCCTCCGGGCAGCGGCTACAGCAGCTTGCGTGCCGCACGCCTCAAGTCGTGTTCATGGATGATGGCCTTCGCATGGCCGTAGGCGAGCTGGTGCTCGCCGCGCAACCAGCTGACCTTCTCCTCGAAGCGGAAGAAAGCGGGGCCATCGTCGACCGTGCGCAGCCAGTCGGCAACTTCACGGCCCGTGCACTGGGGGATGCGGGAGAGTAGGTTCCGGTGAGTCTCGTCGGAGAAGATTTGGGACATCGGCGCCTCCGGACGCTTCCATGCCGGCCCCCGGGTCCATGGCCCGGGTTTCCTTCAGCTCACCGTGCCTGAGTGTTCGCCCGTTGGCAACAGTCCCTCAGTGGCGCATACGCTCGGAGCGTGGACGATACGACCCCCCTCATGACCGCCGTCGACCGGCTCGCCGACCGGCTGCGCGCCCTTCCGCAGTCCCGGCTGCGCGCGGGTGCGGCGGCCGAAGGACTGGCGCTGGCTAGGGAATTGTCGGCGCGCGCACAGCGTCTGGAGGAGCCGGGAACCCCGCCGCGGATCATGCCGGACGCGGGGCTGTTCGTGGTCGCCGACCAGGTGGCGGTGGCCGGACATGACTTGGTGCACGCGCTGGAGCGTGCGCCGGGCGGCTCCGGGGGCGGCCGGGCGGCGCGGGGGGTCACCGAGGCGGTGGCGCTCGTGGTGGAGACGGCCGGGCGCTGCGGGGTCTGAGGGCGCCGGTCGCCGAGGCTTACCGCGGGTTCGTACCGGGGCTCACAGCGAGGCGATGACGCGGTCGGCCAGGACGTACACATTGTCCTCGCCGCAACCGAACGTGAGCGCATACGCACCGGAGACGCCCGAGCCGCCGAGCAGCACCGGGGTGGTGCCCTCGCGCAGCGCGTCCGCCAGCCGCTCGGCCGTCTCCCGGTGGCCCGGGGTCATGCAGATCGTGGTGCCGTCGGCGAAGACGTAGACATCCAGGGTGCCGAGGGGCCCGGGGCGCACATCGGACAGCGGGGTGCGGGCGTCGGCCAGCTCGGTGATCCGGGTCACCGTACGGTCGTGGTCGGCCATGGGTGACGACGGGGAGAAGTCGGGGTGGGACGGATGGCGCCGGCGGGCCGCCGCGAGCTCGGCCGACTCCCTGGGCTCGGCCGCCGGCTCCGGCTCGACGCCCAGCTCCAGCTCCACCTCGGCCTCGACCTCGGGTTCCTGGTCCCCGGCGGAGTCCAGCGCCTCGGGGCCCAGCGCGTCCAGGCCGAGCAGCGGTTCGAGCCCGGCCAGATCGGCCTGGCGGGGCACGAAGAGCTGCGCGTCCTGTACGGCGTCCTCGCCGTACCCGCCGGGCCCGCCCAGCAGGGAGTGGGCGTCGGCCGTTCCGGCGGAGTCCCTGGCCTCCTGGGCGGCCCAGAACGCCCGCGCCTCGGCCAGCTCGCGCTCCCGCTCCTCGGCGAGTGCCTCGGCCACGGCCGCGCGTATCTCGGCGGCCGGGGTGGCGCGGGGTGCGGGCACCGTCACACCGTTCTCCTCGCCGCCGCTGCCCGCCTGGGCGCCGGCGGCGACGGTGGCCGCGAGCTCGGCGCGCAGCTCACAGATCTGCCGGCGCATACCGCGCGCGGTGTGCAGGGCGGCCGCCCCTACGGCCGTGGCGGTCACCGCGGCCAGGAGGAGGGCAAGAGTCGTGGGGCTCACTGACGTACTCCCGGTTGGCTGTTGATCCCCCGAATTCCTACCTCAGCTTGAGGCTTATCGCCTCTCGACGTCAGTGCATACCGTCACCAAATGGACAGAATTCGGTACCGGAAGGGCCTTTGGTCACCGGTGCTGAGCTGGGCAGACGGCTCTCCCCCAGGACCTTTGTCACATCCTGGGGGAGATTCGGTCACGGCTCGATCGAAACCAGTGTCTCAGACGCGGGGCGGCTCGGCCCCTCGGTCCGGCCCGGCTCGGCCCAGCGGCTCGGCCGGGCTCGGCCGCCCGGCTCAGCCCGGCTCAGCTCAGGCGCTCGATGACCATCGCCATGCCCTGGCCGCCGCCGACGCACATGGTCTCCAGGCCGAACTGCTTGTCGTGGAACTGCAGCGAATTGATCAGCGTGCCGGTGATCCGGGCGCCGGTCATGCCGAAGGGGTGGCCCACGGCGATCGCGCCGCCGTTGACGTTGAGCCGGTCCAGGTCGATGCCCAGGTCGCGGTAGGACGGGATGACCTGCGCGGCGAACGCCTCGTTGATCTCCACCAGGTCGATATCGCCGATCGACATCCCGGCGCGGGCCAGTGCCTGCTTGGACGCCTCGACCGGTCCGTACCCCATGATCTCGGGGGAGAGCCCGGAGACGCCGGTCGACACGATCCGGGCCAGCGGGGTCACGCCCAGCTCCCGCGCCTTGGTGTCGGACATGATCACCAGTGCCGCGGCTCCGTCGTTGAGCGGGCAGCAGTTGCCCGCGGTGATCCGGCCGTCGGGGCGGAAGACCGGCTTCAGGCCCTGCACGGCCTCCAGGGTGGTGCCCGCGCGGGGGCCGTCGTCCTGGCTGACGACCGTGCCGTCCGGGGTGGTCACCGGGGTGATCTCACGCTCCCAGAAGCCCTTCTTGATGGCTTCCTCGGCGAGGTTCTGGGACCGGACGCCGAACTCGTCCATGTCCTCGCGGGTGACTCCCTTGAGCCGGGCCAGGTTCTCGGCGGTCTGGCCCATGGCGATGTACGGGTCGGGCAGCAGACCGTCCTCGCGCGGGTCGTGCCAGTCGGTGCCCTCCTGCTCGGCGCGCGCGACGGTACGGGCCTCGGCCTCCGCGAACAGCGGGTTGTGGGTGTCCGGCAGCCCGTCCGAGGTGCCCTTCTTCGACCGCGAGACCATCTCGACGCCCGCCGAGATGAAGACATCGCCCTCGCCCGCCTTGATGGCGTGCAGCGCCATCCGCGAGGTCTGGAGGGAGGAGGAGCAGTAGCGGGTGACCGTACAGCCGGGGAGGTGGTCCATCCCCATCTGCACGGCCACGATCCGCCCCAGGTTGTGCCCCTGCTCACCGCCTGGCAGACCACAGCCGAGCATCAGGTCGTCGATCTCGCGCGGATCGAGCTCGGGGACCTTGGCGAGCGCGGCCTGGATGATCTCGGCGGTGAGGTCGTCCGGGCGCAGATCTTTGAGCGATCCCTTGAAGGCGCGGCCGATGGGAGAACGGGCTGCAGAAACGATCACTGCTTCGGGCATCACGGCTCCATGGGGGCGGGGGTGCGGGTGGGACTCTGAGGGAAGTTACCCGTACGTATCGGCAGGGTCACGGGGTGCGGGCTGTGACGCGGAACTCTTTTTTCCAAGCGTACGCTCAGTGGCCCCGGATCCGCCCTGCCCGCGGCGCCTTCCCTCGCGCCCTACGAGGCGCCGATACGCGCCCGGGCGCCGCCTCCAGGACCCCCGGCCCCCGGGCCCCGAACGCGGGCCGCGCGCCCGCTACCCGGACGGGCGGGAGGTCCCGGGGCCGGGTGCCCCTGCCCCCGGTGCGCCAAGTACTTGCCCTAATGCAACTAATCCATCAAGCGATTTCCAAAGGGGTACCCCACCCCCCGGCATGGGCCTCGCCCCGTCCCACGGAAGCCGCCACCGCCCCGACGGCCGATGGCGCGGCCCCGGCCCGCCACCGCCTGCTGTCCGGCGTCGGCCTCGGCCCCTGGCGGCGGGAGCCGCGACCGGCCCAGCCTCCGGCGACGCGGCCCCGGCCCGGCCCCGCCTGCTGTCCGGCATCGGCCTCGGCCCCCGCCGCCGGGAGCCGCCACCGGCCCTTGCCCCCTCCGGCCCGGCGGTCGGTGGCGAGGGCGCGGCCGGGCACGTCTGCCGCCGCTGCTCAATTGCGCCGAAGGCGCGGGACGAAGGCCGCGCTCGGCCGGGTAGATCAGCCTGCCCCGGAGGGATATGGCGGCCGGGGCCCGGCTACAGGAGCCGCTACTGGTCCGGTGGCGAGGGCGCGGCCCGCCACTGCCTGCTGTCCGGTGTTGGCCTCGGCCCCTGGCGGCGGGAGCCGCGACCGGCTCTCGCTTCTGCGGCCCGGCGGTCGGTGGCGAGGGCGCGGCCGGGCACGTCTGCCGCCGCTGCTCAATTGCGCCGAAGGCGCGGGACGAAGGCCGCGCTCGGCCGGGTAGATCAGCCTGCCCCGGAGGGATATGGCGGCCGGGGCGCGGCTACAGGAGCCGCTACTGGTCCGGTGGCGAGGGCGCGGCCCGCCACTGCCTGCTGTCCGGTGTTGGCCTCGGCCCCTGGCGGCGGGAGCCGCGACCGGCCCTCGCCCCCTCCGGCCCGGCGGTCGGCGGCGAGGGCCAGGCCGGGCACCTCTGCCGCCGCTGCTCAATTGCGCCGAAGGCGCGAGACGAAGGCCGCGCCCGGCCGGGCACATCAGCCTGCCCCGGAGGGGCACGGCAGCCCGAGGAGGGGCCGCCGCCGTGGCGGCGTGGCAGCCGGAGTCCGGCGATGGCGTGGCAGCCCGGCCCGGGGCCCGCAGGCCCCGGATGGGCCGCGGTCGCAGACGCCGGGTGGGTTGGGCCCGCAGGTCCGGGTGGCTGGGGTCGCAGACGCCGGGTGGGCTGGGCCCGCAGGCCCGCAGGCCCGCAGGCCCGGGGGGCTGGGGCCGCAGGTCCGGGTGGCTGGGGCCGCAGGCCCTGGGTGGGCTGGGGCCCGCGGTCCAAGGGGAGCCGGGCCCGGTGGGGGTCAGGAGCCCGAAGGGGGCGGGGAGGTCGGGGACGAGGTGTCGGGGGAGCCGGACACGGTCGCGGGCTCCTTGGCGGGGCCCTGGCGCCGCAGCAACCGGGCCCAGGGCCCGCGAGCCGCGGTGACCTCGGTGCCCCCCTCGGCGGCCGCCTCGGCCGCCGCCGTGGCGACCGGCAGGATGCCCTCGTCGAGCGTCTCCGCCGCCTCCTCGGGCCACAGGCCAAGCGAGTCGCACAGGGTCGGCAGAACGGCCATCGAGGCCGTGGCGTACCCCTCCGCCGAGGGGTGGAAGTTGTCCGGGCCGAACAGCTCGCGCGGATTGGCCGCGAACTCGGGGCCGAGCAGATCGCCCAGCGAGACCGTGCGCCCGCCCTGCTCCACCACCCCGATCGTCTGCGCGGCGGCAAGCTGTCGGCTCAGCCGCCGCGCGACCCAGCGCAGCGGCTGATAGACGGGCTCGATCGTGCCGAGGTCGGGACAGGTGCCCACCACCACCTCGCAGCCGCTCTCGCGCAGTCTGCGCACCGCGTCCGACAGCAGCCGCACCGACTTGGCGGGCGGCATCCGACGGGTGACGTCATTGGCGCCGATCATGATCACGCACACGTCGGGAAGCAGCTCCGCATCCCCCAGCACCAGCGTGACCTGGCGCTCCAGATCGCTGGACTGCGCCCCCGGCAGCGCCACGTTCCGCAGGTCCACCGGGCGCTCGGCAACCGCCGCGAGCCCCGAGGCGAGCAGCGCGCCCGGTGTCTGACTAGGGCGGTGGACGCCCTGTCCGGCGGCCGTGGAGTCGCCGAGAAAGGCCAGCCGCAGTGGGGGCTGGCCGGTCCTGCGGGCGAAGGCGAAGCCATATCGGCCGTCCGCGCGCGGCGGAGGATCGTCCGACCCGCCCACGGCCCGCTTCGCATGGGACACCTCAGTGAGCAACAGCACGGCGGTCACCCCGCCCAGCAGCCCGATCCCGCCGCCCCCGTACGCCGCCGCGGCCGCGATCCGCCGCGCCACCCTCGCCCTCGACATCGACATGGGTCCAGGCCACCTCCGTCCGCACGCGCACGCGCTTCCTTCTCCTTTGTACGCCTCGCTAACAACTTGTTGCCCCGCACAGCCTTCCTCCCAACGCATGGGTCGCAGGGCGGGGACGCGCAATAAGCTGACAGCACGGCGCCGCGATGGCGGCCGCCCCGACGCGGAGATCCCGCGGAACCGGACCAGGAGCAGGTGTGCAGTACTACGAATCGATGATTGAGCTGGTCGGCAACACCCCGCTGGTGAAGCTCAACACCGTGACCGAGGGCATCCGGGCAACCGTCCTGGCCAAGGTCGAATACTTCAATCCCGGTGGCTCGGTGAAGGACCGGATCGCGGTCCGGATGATCGAGGCAGCCGAGCGCTCCGGTGAGCTCGAGCCCGGCGGCACCATCGTCGAGCCGACGTCCGGCAACACGGGCGTGGGCCTCGCGATGGTCGCCCAGCGCAAGGGCTACAAGTGCATCTTCGTCTGCCCGGACAAGGTGTCCACGGACAAGATCAACGTGCTGCGGGCCTACGGCGCCGAGGTGGTGGTCTGCCCCACCGCCGTGGACCCCGAGCACCCCGACTCGTACTACAACGTCTCCGACCGGCTGGTCCGCGAGACGCCGGGTGCCTGGAAGCCCGACCAGTACAGCAACCCGAACAACCCCCTCTCCCACTACGAGTCCACCGGCCCCGAGCTGTGGGAGCAGACCGAGGGGAAGATCACCCACTTCGTCGCGGGCGTCGGCACCGGCGGCACGATCTCCGGCACCGGCCGCTATCTGAAGGAGGCCAGCGAGGGACGGGTCCAGGTGGTCGGCGCCGACCCCGAGGGCTCGGTCTACTCCGGCGGCTCCGGCCGCCCGTATCTGATCGAGGGCGTCGGTGAGGACTTCTGGCCGACCGCCTACGACCAGACCGTCGCGGACGAGATCGTCGCGGTCTCCGACAAGGACGCCTTCCAGATGACGCGGCGGCTGGCCAAGGAGGAGGGGCTGCTGGTCGGCGGCTCCTGCGGAATGGCGGTCGTGGCCGCGCTGAAGGTCGCCGAGCGGCTCGGACCGGACGATGTGGTGGTCGTGCTGCTGCCCGACAGCGGCCGTGGCTATCTGTCCAAGATCTTCAACGATGAGTGGATGGCCGACTACGGCTTCCTGGAGGAGGACGGCCCCTCGGTGCGCGTCGGCGACGTCCTCCAGGGCAAGCAGGGCGGACTGCCCTCCCTGGTCCATATGCACCCGGACGAGACGGTGGGCGAGGCCATCGACGTGCTGCGCGAGTACGGCGTCTCGCAGATGCCGATCGTCAAGCCGGGCGCCGGACACCCGGATGTGATGGCCGCCGAGGTCATCGGTTCGGTGGTGGAACGCGAGCTGCTGGACGCCCTGTTCGCCCGGCGCGCGGAGCTGACCGACCCGCTGGAGAAGCACATGAGCCCGCCGCTGCCGCACGTCGGCTCCGGCGAGCCGGTCGAGGACCTGATGGCGGTGCTGGGCACGGCGGACGCGGCGATCGTGCTGGTGGAGGGGAAGCCGAAGGGCGTGGTGAGCCGGCAGGACCTGCTCGCGTACCTGGCCAGCGGCGTCAAGTAAGGGCTCCAAAGGGGGCCCAACTGCCCTTCGAGGGAGGCCCGCCGGGGCTTCGAGGAAGTGGTACGTGCGTGTCACGCGCCCGCAGCACAGGCTTAACACAGCTCCGGCAGATTAGTGGGTGTCGGAAGGACGACACCGACACCCAGGATGAGGCGACAGGACATCCGGAGCGGCTCCCGGACCTCCATGGTCGCCTGGACGCGGAAGTCCGGCCCTGACCCGGCCCGCGTCCCCCGCGGGGACCGCCGTCGTCCCGCCCTCGGTGCCCAGCACCGGGGTGCGGCGGTCCCCGCGCAGTCTTATCGGAGGTTCGGCGTTCGCAGAACCTAGTCCCTGCTCTCCTCCGGGCTCCGACCCCGGCGCAGCCAGGAGAAGCCCCCCGCCGCGTGGACCGCGTTGACGCCGAAGATCCCGGCCCAGGTGATCAGCAGGCCGGGCAGGCCCTCGTTCACCACGCCGATCGCCGACAGCGGGATCGCCAGCACCAGGGAGATCCCGACGAAGGCGAAGCGCTCGCCGATGCCCATCCCGTGGGGCTGGTCCGGATGTGCGCCGGTGAAGTACGGGCGGGTGCCGCGTGCCGCCGCCATCTGCTGTTCGGCGAGCTGGCGGCGGACATGCCGGTCCGCCGTATCGTTGAAGCGCTGCTCGACTTTCTCCATGAAGGAGTCGACCAGTTCCGACTCGTACTCCGCACCCAGCTCCTTACGGGTCTGCAGGGCCGCGTCGAGTTCCTTTTTCAGATCCGGGTCACGGGCGTCCATGCTTAATGACGGTACGGTCGCGGGGACGCTTTGTCGGTAGGGCTAGCCCCCGAAAGACGCGCGGGCGCGAAGAGGTACACCCCTGGTACCCCCGGCCCGCTGTGGAAGGAGTCAGTTCCGTGACCGCACCTCTCCTCACGTTCCTCGCCGCGCCCGGCGGCGACCGCCCCGACGCGCTGAGCGTCGGCGGCCGCTCCCTCTCGCGCGAGGAACTGCTCGGTGCCGCGGGCGCGGTGGCGGCCCGTATCGCCGGTGCGCCGGTCGTCGCGGTCCGGGCGACCGCGAGCCCGGAGACGGTGGTCGCGGTGGTCGGCGCGCTGCTGGCGGGGGTACCGGTGGTGCCCGTACCGCCGGACTCCGGCCCGGCCGAACGCGACCACATACTGCGGGACTCGGGCGCCACCCTGCTGCTCACCGGGGAGGCCATAGCGGCCCCGATCGAGACCGTCCCGGTGGACCCGGCCGAGCGGGCCGCGTGGACGAAGCCGGAGCCGGACGCGGAGTCCACGGCGTTCATCCTCTACACCTCGGGGACCACGGGGGCGCCCAAGGGCGCGCTGATCTCCCGGCGGGCGGTGGCCGCCGACCTGGACGGGCTCGCCGCGGCCTGGGCCTGGACCGCGGAGGACACCCTGGTCCACGGGCTGCCGCTGTTCCATGTGCACGGCCTGGTGCTGGGCGTCCTGGGCGCGCTCCGGACGGGCAGCCGTCTCGTCCACACCGGCAAGCCGACCCCGGCGGCGTACGCGGCGGCGGGCGGCAGCCTCTACTTCGGTGTGCCGACGGTCTGGAACCGGATCGTCCAGGACCAGGACTCCGCCCGCGCCCTGGCCTCCGCCCGGCTGCTGGTCTCCGGCAGCGCCCCGTTGCCCGCCCCGGTCTTCCGTGACCTCGAGCGGCTCACCGGCCAGCGCCCCATCGAGCGCTACGGCATGACCGAGAGCCTCATCACCCTCTCCACCCGGGCCGACGGAGAGCGCCGCCCCGGCTACGTCGGCACCCCGCTGGCGGGCATCCGCACCCGGATCGCCACCGAGGAGGGCGCCGAGATCGGCGAACTCCAGCTCACCGGCCCCACCCTCTTCGACGGCTATCTGAACCGGCCCGAGGCCACGGCCGGTTCATACACCGAGGACGGCTGGTTCCGCACGGGCGACATCGCCGCGGTCGACCCGGACGGCTTCCACCGCATCGTGGGCCGCGCCTCCACCGACATGATCAAGTCCGGCGGCTACCGCATCGGCGCGGGCGAGGTCGAGAACGCCCTCCTCGACCACCCCGCCGTCCGCGAGGCCGCCGTCGTCGGCGCCCCGCACGAGGATCTGGGCCAGGAGATCGTCGCCTACGTCGTCGCCGACGGCATCGGCGAACAGGAGCTGATCGACTTCGTCGCCTCCCAGCTCTCCGTCCACAAGCGACCCCGCAAGGTCCGCTTCCTGGAGGCCCTGCCGCGCAACGCCATGGGCAAGCCCCAGAAGAAGCTCCTGCCCCCGGCCTGACCCCGGCCCCCGGCCTGACCCCGACCCCCGGCCTGATCCCGCCTGCGGCTCCCGGCCGCCGTTGCCATCCGTGACGCTCATTCCTACACTCAGTGACCACGACGGATGAGTGGAGAGACCGATGGTCCGCGCATGGGAAGCCGACCCGTCCGCATCGTTCGCGCGCCGATTAGGAAAGTCGGCGCGCGAGCTCGGAAACACCGGTGGACGCGACGGGTGTCCCGACATCTGGCAGCTCGACAACGGTGACATCGCGGTCATCGGCCGCGACCTCACCGACGCCTACCGGGCGAAACTCCCCGACGACGCCAGCATCGCCCCGGACGAGCGCCTCGTCGTCATCCCGTGTTCCACCCTGAGCGCCGCGAAACCGGACATCCCCGATGCTCGGACTTGACGGCCCTCGCCTCGACACCACCCGGGGCGAAGTGCTCCCCCTCGACGCCTATCGCCGCGACTTCCGCGAGCGGCAGTGGACGATCGACGGCCAGGACTCCTGGAAGCTGGAGCGCCAACAGAGCTTCAGGGAGCCGGGATTCGCCAGCTGGGAGGCGTTCGCCCGGGGCGACTGGGACGAATCCCTGCGTCTCATCGAGGAGGAGCGCGACCATCTGCGGGAATTCTCGCAGGAGGTCGAAGACCACCGGATCGCCCTCTACCGGGTCCGGGTGGTCGAGGAGCCCATCGCCCCGTATCTGCAATGGGAGCTGCATCTGCTGCGGCTGCGCGCCGAATGCGGGGAGAGGATCCGGGTGGTCGGCCCCGAACACCTCGGCGAGCTGGAGAGATCCGAAAAGCTGCCGGAGCTTTTGACGCTGGGCGACCGCACGACCTATCGGATCCGCTATACGGACCAGGGGATTCTCGACGGCGCGGTGCGGTTCACGGATGCCGGGACCACCGTCCGCTGCCGCGCGTTCACCAGGGGTCTCTACGGTGCCGGTGAGGACCTGGAGTCGTATTTCGCTCGCGAAGTAGCGCATTTACCGCCACCACAGCCGGAGTAGCAGATCAACGAGGATCATGGGACGCATTCCGAACTGTCCGGATCCGCGGGTGAGGTGGTGCAGGCCCGGGACATCAGCGGAGGCATCCACTTCCACAGCGGCGGCCGCCCCGACCGCCCCAAGCCCCGGCAACTGCCCGGGGATGTCCGGGGATTCGTCAACCGGGGACAGGAGCTGGGACGGCTCGACGCCATCCTGACCGACGGCGGCGGTGAATCCGTCTCCGTCCCGGTCTGTGTCCTCGCCGGGACCGCGGGCGTCGGCAAGACCTCCCTGGCGTTGCGCTGGGCGCACCGCGCGCAGGACCGCTTCCCGGACGGCCAGCTGTATGTGAACCTGCGCGGCTACGACCCGGGCGCACCGGTCACCCCGCAGGAGGCGCTGCACCGGTTCCTCTCGGCCCTGGGCGTACCGGTGGCGGCGATTCCGGCGGACCTGGAGGCGGGCGCGGCGCTCTACCGGTCGCTGCTGGCCGGGCGCAGGGTGCTGGTGATCCTGGACAACGCGGCCACCGTGGGCCAGGTCAGACCGCTGCTCCCGGGCGCCGCGGGCTGCCTGGTCGTCGTGACCAGCCGGAGCCGGCTGTCCGGACTGGCCGTCCGTGACGGGGCGCACACGCTGACCCTGAGCACGCTGGACGAGACGGAGGCCGTCGCGCTGCTGAGCGTCGTCACCGCCGCCTACCGCCCCCAGGACGACCAGGACCAGCTCATCGAGCTGGCGCGGCTGTGCGCCCGCCTTCCGCTGGCCCTGCGCATCGCCGCGGAGCGGGCCGCCAGCCGTCCGCGGATGGGGCTGGACGAGCTGATAAGAGACCTTCGCGACGAGTCAGCTCTGTGGGATGCCCTGAGCGTGGGGGACGACGAGGAGGCCGAGGCGGTGCGTACCGTGTTCGCTTGGTCCTATCGGGCGCTGCCCGCGGCGGCGGCGCGTCTCTTCCGGCTGCTCGGGCTGCATCCGGGCGCCGAGTTCGGCACCGCGGCCGCCGCCGCTCTCGGCGGGGGCGCGGGCACCGGCCGTATACGGCATCTGCTGGACGTGCTGGTCGGCGCCCATCTGCTGGAGCAGACCGGACCGGACCGTTACGAGTTCCACGACTTGCTGCGCGCCTACGCGGCCGACCAGGCGCGGCACGAGGAGCCCCCGGAGGAGCGCGCGGCGGCGCTGCGCCGGGTGCTGGTCTGGTACCTGCACTCCGCGGACGCGGCCCAGACCTGGATCAACCCCCAGGAGGCCCGTATCCCGCTCGATCCGCCGGGCGATGACCTCACCCCCGCGTCCTTCGCGGACTACGAGGAGGCCATGCGGTGGTACGAGGCGGAGCGCGGCAATCTGCTGGCCGCGACCCGCGCCGCCGGTGAAGCCGGTCTCGATGTGATCGCCTGGCAGCTTCCCGCGGTGCTGCGCAGCGTGCACATGCTGCTGAACCCGTTCGCGGAATGGCTCGCCATGGGCCGTATCGGACTGTGCGCCGCACGCAGGCTGGGCGACCGCACCGCGGAGGCCGAGCTGCTGGAGAGCCTCGGGATGGCCTGTACGCAGTCGCATCGCCTCGCCGAGGGCGCGGAGTACCACCAGGGCGCCCTCGCCGCCCGTCGGGAGACCGGCGACCGGCTCGGGGAGGCGCTCTCGCTGAACGACATCGGGCTGATCCACTTGCGGGGACGCCGGCTGGAGGAGGCGAAGGAGCGGTTCGAGCAGGCCGCGGCGGTCTTCCGGGAGCTGGGGGCCGTCCAGTGGGAGGCCGTTGTGCTGGCGAACCTGGCCGAGGTGACGTACGAGCTCGCCCGGCCCGAAGAGGCGTCCGGCTTTGTGCGGCGGGCCCTGGAGATGCACCGCGGACTGGGCAACCAGGGTGGCGAGGGCAACGCGCTGCGCATCCTGAGCGCCGTTCAGCGGGACCGCGGGCAGCCGGAGGAGGCGCTGGGCTCCGCCGAGGGCGCGCTGGAGATCGCCCGAACCCACCGCAACCACATGTGGGAGGGGTACTGGCTGCTGGAGTTGGGCCGGGCGCAGCAGGCCAACGGCGCGTTCGACGCCGCCCTGGCCTCGTTCCAGCGGGCCGCCTCGCTCCAGCGCCGCCTCGGCGACCGGGCGCGGGAGGCCCGGGCGTGGGACGGCGCGGGGGAGACCTACCGGCGGCTCGGGCGGCCCGGCGAGGCGGCCGACTTCCACCGCCGCGCCGCGGCGGCCCACCGGGAGCTGGACGACCTGTGGCACGCGGCGCTCGCCCTCGTCGGCCTCGCCGTCGCGCTGCGCGAGGCCGACGAGGCGGGCGGCGCCGAGGAAGCGGGCGGCGCCGAGGAGGCGCGGCGGCACTGGACCGAGGCCCTGCAAGCGCTCGCCTCGTACGACGATCCCCGGGCCGCCGCGCTGCGCGAACGCGTCGTCGCCGCCCTGGAGTCGGGCGGCACATGAGCGGTGCCGGTCCGGCTCACCCGGGCTCGGTGGCGTACGGGCGGTCGGGGGACGGCTCCGGGGCGAGGATCATGTGGTCGGGGACGTGGGCGGTGTCGCGGTGGGCCAGGAGCCAGTAGAGGCCGGCGGGGATGGCGAGGCCGACGAGCCAGGAGATGTCCGCGCCGCCCAGCGGGGCGACGAAGGGGCCGGTGTAGAAGTGGGTGGACAGGAAGGGGAATTGGGCCAGGACGCCCACGGCGTAGGTGGACAGGGCCTTCCAGCGCCAGGCGCCGTAGCGGCCGTTGGGGTCGCTGAGGGCGGGGATGTCGTAGCGCTCCTTGGCGATGGCGTAGTAGTCGACGAGGTTGATCGCGCTCCACGGGGTGAAGAAGGTCAGCAGGAACAGCAGGAAGTCCTTGAAGGAGGACAGGAAGCTGTCCTTGCCGAGCAGCGCGACCGCCGTGCCCGCGACCATGATCCCGGCGATATAGGCGGCCCGGCCGCGCGGGGAGAGGGTGGCGTTGCCGCGGAAGCCGCTGATGCTGGTCACCATCGACATGAAGCCGCCGTAGGTGTTCAGGACGTTGATCGTCAGCTTGCCGAGGGCGATGACGAAGTAGAGCAGTGAGGTGATCACGGCCGCGCCGCCGCCGAGGCCGACGATGTAGGAGACCTCGTTGCCGACGAAGGCGTGGCCGGCCGCGGCGGCCGCGAGGGCGCCGAAGGTCATGGACCACTGCGAGCCGAGGACAGTGCCGGCCAGGGTCCAGGAGAAGGTGGCCTTGGGGGAGGTGGTGCGCGGCAGGTAGCGGGAGTAGTCGGCGACGTACGGGCCGAAGGCGAGCTGCCAGGAGGCGGACAGCGACACCGCGAGGAGGAAGAGCGGGAAGTCGAAGGTCCGGTCGTGGAGGAGGGTGGCCAGGTCGGTGCGGTCCAGCAGCCGGATGCCCAGGTAGACGAAGGCCAGGGCGCAGACGACGCCCGCGATCCGGCCCAGGGTGTGGATCAGGCGGTAGCCCACGGCGGCCGCCACGCCGGTGATGAGGGCGAAGAGGATGATCCCGGTGGTGTCGCCGAGATGGGTGAGTTCGCCGACCGCCTGGCCCGCCAGCACGCTGCCGCTGGCGAAGAAGCCCACGTACATGACGATGACCAGCAGCAGCGGGACGATCGCGCCCCGGACCCCGAACTGGGCCCGGGAGGAGATCATCTGGGGGAGGCCGAGCCGGGGCCCCTGGGCCGAGTGGAGCGCCATGACGGCTCCACCGAGCAGGTTGCCGAGCAGCAGGGCGATGATCGACCAGAAGGCGCCCGCGCCGAAGACGACGGCCAGCGCGCCGGTCACCACGGCGGTGATCTGGAGGTTCGCGCCGAGCCACAGGGTGAACTGGCTGAAGGCGGTGCCATGGCGCTCCGCGTCCGGGACGACGTCGATCGAGCGCTTCTCGACGAGAGAGTCGAGGGTGTCGCGGGAGCCGCGGGAGTCGAGAGAGTCGGGCATAAGGGTGCTCCTGCCGCTATTTCTTGGTGAGGCCGTTCTTGGCCGCCCAGTCGGCGGCGACCCGGTCCGGGTCCTTCTTGTCGTTGCTCACCAGCTTGTTGAGACGGGCCAGTTCCTGGGTGGTGAGGGCGCCGCCCAGACGGGCCAGGGCCTTGCGGACCTTGGCGTCGGCCTTGGCGGAGCGGACGACGGGCACGATGTGCTGGGCGGGGATGAGGGCCTTGGGGTCGGCGAGGATCACCCAGTCGTTGGCCTCGATGTCGGGGTCGGTGGAGAAGAGGTTGGCGACGTCGACATCGCCCTTCTTCAACGCGCCCTTGACCAGCGGGCCGGAGGCGTCGAGGGCCTTGAACTCCTTGAAGGTCACGCCGTAGCGGTCCTTGAGGCCGACCAGGCCGACCACGCGGTTCTTGTCCTCGGCCGGGCCGCCGAAGATCAGCTTGCCGTTCTGCTTGGCCAGGTCGGCGAAGCTGCGCAGACCGTGCTTCTGCGCGGCCTCACGGGTGACGCAGAAGACGTCCTTGTCCTCGGCAGCCGCGTACGACAGGGCCTCCAGGCCGCTGGGGAGGGCGACGGTGAGGGCGTTCTGGAGGTCGCCGGCCTCGGTCTGGGGGGCCTTGTCGTCGAAGTGGAGCAGCAGATTGCCCTGGTACTCGGGGAGCAGATCGATATCGCCCTGCTGGAGGGCGGGGATGACGATCTCGCGCGAGCCGAGGTTGGGCCGCACGCTCGTCTTGATGCCCGCGCCCTTCAGCGCCTCGGCGTAGAGATAGCCCAGGAGCTGGTTCTCGGTGAAGTTGGCGGTGCCGATGACCAGGCCGCCCAGGCTGCTGCCACCGCCCGAGCCACCGCTGCCGCCGTCGCCCTTGAGCGAGGTGACGCCGCCGCTACAGGCGGCCAGCGCGGGTACGGAGGCGCCGGCGAGCAGGCCGCCGAGCAGTTTCCTGCGGTTCATGGGGTGCTCTCCTCGGATCCGGAGTGAGTCGGTGACGTCAGTGCGCGTGGGCGCGCGGGGGGCGGTTGCGGAACAGCAGGCGTTGCACTCCGGCCAGCACCAGGTCCAGGGCGATGGCCAGCACGCCGACCAGCACCGCCCCGCCCAGCACCTGCACGAGATCGCGCTGGGCGAGCCCGTCGAAGACGTAGCGGCCGAGCCCGCCGAAGCTGACGTACGCGGCGATGGTGGCGGTGGCGACGACCTGGACGCAGGCCAGCCGCAGCCCGGTCATGATCAACGGGAGCGCGAGGGGCAGTTCGACCTGGAACAGCACCTGGTACCAGCGCATGCCCTGGCCCCGCGCCGCGTCCCGGACCTCGGGGTCGACGGCGGCCATGCCCGCGTACGTATTGGTGACGATCACCGGGACCGCGAGGGCGACCAGCGAGATGTACACCGGCCACATGCTCAGCCCGCTGGCCAGGAAGACCAGGGTGACCAGGCCGACGGTGGGCAGCGCCCGCCCGAAGCCGGAGAGGTTGATGGCGATGAACGCGCCGCGCCCGGTGTGCCCGATGAGCAGCCCGACCGGGAGGGCGATGGCGGCGGCGACCAGGGTGGCCAGCAGGGAGTACTGGAGGTGTTCCAGGAGGCGGGTCGCGATGCCGTCGGTCCCGGACCACTGGGAGCCGCTGGTCAGCCAGCGGAGGAGGTCCTTCAGCAGTTCGATCATGTCAGGCACGCCTCCTCAGCCACGGGGTGCACAGCCACTGGATGGTGACCAGCACGGCGTCCGCGACCAGCGCGAGCAGCAGGGACAGAAGGACCCCGGCCACGACGGGGGTGGGGTAGTTGCGCTGGAAGCCGTCGGTGAACAGCTGGCCGAGACCGCCGTACCCGATGTAGCTGGCCACGCTGACCAGGGATATCGCCATCACCGTGGCGACCCGTACGCCCGCCATGATCACCGGGAAGGCGAGCGGCAGCTCGACGGTGAGCAGGGTGCGCAGCGGACGGGCGCCCATCGCGGTGGATGCCTCGCGGACCTTGGTGGGGACGCTGTCGAGCCCCTCGACGGTGTTCCGGAGCAGCACCACCAAGGTGTAGACGGTCAGGCCGGTGATGGCGGTGGTGCGGGTGAGGCCGGTGACCGGCAGCAGCAGGACGAAGATCGCGATGGAGGGGATCGTGAACAGGATGTTCGAGAGCCCGAGCAGGAGTCCGCGCAGCGCCCGCACCCGGTGGGCGATCACGGCCAGCGGCAGCGCGATCAGCAGACCGAAGAGGACGGCGGGGACGGCGGTGGAGAGGTGGTCGAGGGTGAGCGTGACCAGGTCGCTCTGATGATCGGGGAACCAGCCCCAGTCGACGGTCATGCGGTCACGCTCGGGTCGGAGGCCGGGGTGTCGTCGGAGCCCGCGGAGCCCTGGGCGCCCTCGTCATCGGCTTCGCCGCGGGTCTTGGCGGCCTTGGCGGTCCCGGGAGCCTCAGCGGCTTCGGGGGCCTCGGCGGTCTTAGAGGCCCCGGCGGCTTCCGTGGCGTTCTCGAGGGCAGCCGCGCGGCCCGCCTCCGTGTGGCGGCGCCCCGCGAACTCGTGTATTCGCTCACGCCCGGTGACCCCGGTCAGGACGCCGTCGGGGTCCACGCGGGCCACCAGACCGGCGGGGGACGCCAGCGACTCGTCCAGGGCGGTCAGCAGCGAATCGCCGTCCCGCAGCGCCCGCACCGGCCGCAGCGGGGCCCGGTCGCCGTCCGGCCCCTCGGCGTCGCGCCAGCCCAGCGGCTCACCGCGCTCGGAGGTGACCAGCCGCCAGCGGTCCCCATCGGCGGGCGCGGGCTCCTGCGGCAGGTCCGCGAGGGTGGACAGGGAGAGCAGCTTCAGCCCGCGCTCGGCGCCCAGGAAGCCCGCCACGAAGTCGTCGGCGGGGCTCGCCAGCAGCTCGGCGGGGGGTGCGCACTGGACGAGATGGCCGCCGGTGCGGAAGATCGCGATGCGGTCGCCGAGCCGTACCGCCTCGTCGATGTCGTGGGTGACGAAGACGACCGTCTTGCGCAGCTCGCTCTGCAGCCGCAGCAGCTCGTTCTGGAGCTGGGTCCGTACGACCGGGTCGACCGCCCCGAACGGCTCGTCCATCAGCAGCACCGGCGGATCGGCGGCCAGCGCGCGGGCGACCCCGACGCGCTGCTGCTGACCGCCCGAGAGCTGGTGCGGATAGCGCTTGCCGGAGTCGGTGGGCAGCCCGACCAGCTCCAGCAGCTCGGCGGCGCGGGCCCGCGCCTTGCGGCGGCCCCAGCCCAGCAGCAGCGGGACGGTGGCGATGTTGTCGAGGATCGTGCGGTGCGGGAAGAGCCCGGCCTGCTGGATCACATAGCCGATTCCGCGCCGCAGCTCGGCGGCGTCCGCCGCGAGGACATCGCGCCCGGCCACGCTCACCGTGCCGCTGCTCGGTTCGACCATGCGGTTGACCATGCGGAGGGTGGTGGTCTTGCCGCAGCCCGACGAGCCGACGAGAACGGTGATGCCCCCTTCCGGGAGTTCGAGGTTGAGACGGTCCACCGCGGTGGTGCCGTTCGGGTAGTGCTTACTGACGTCCTTGAAGCTGATCATCCGCTTCCCCTTGCCCTGTCTGCATATAGTCATGCAGAGTCATAGTCGAGTGAATAGAAGTCAAGAGGTCTGCGTTAATCACCGGTTACTTCTGCTCGCGATGTGGACGAAGTGCCTGGCGGCTGGCCCGGAATGGGCGTTCTGAGAGAGGTTGCCCTGAATGTTGTCTCACATGCTGGATGCTGATGCCGCGGCGGCCGAGGGCACAGGCGGCACAGCTCAGCGGATCACATTGGACGGCCGGAGCCTACGCGTCGTCGATATCGCCCGCTTGGCCGATCGCATCAGCCGGCCCACGGCGCCCGACCCGACCGCACTCGCCCTGGCCGAGCGCGCCTGGGAGACCGCGGACCGGCTGGCCGCCACCGGCCGCGTCTACGGCCGGAGCACCGGCGTGGGCGCCAACCGTACCGAGGACGTCGGCCCGGCCGACTCCGACCACGGACTGCGGCTGCTGCGCAGCCACGCCGGCGCGATCGGCGCACCGCTGCCCGCGCGCGAGGTGCGCGCCATGATGACCGTCCGCGCCAATCAGCTCCTGGCGGGCGGTGCCGGGCTGCGTCCCGCCGTCGTCACCGCGCTCGTCGAGGGGCTCGACAGCGGCGCCCACCCGGTGATCAACGAATACGGCGCGGTCGGCACCGGAGACCTCGCCGCGCTCGCCCAGACCGGTCTCGCGCTCGTCGGCGAGCACCCCTGGGACCTCACCGAGGCCACCCCGGGGCGCCGCGCCCCCGACCCCATCGTGCTCGACAGCAACGACGCCCTCGCGCTCATCAGCAGCAACGCCCTCACCCTCGGCCAGTCCGCGCTCGCCCTCGCCGAGCTGCAGCGGCTGCTGGCCGCCTCGCTCTCGGTGGCCGCGCTCTCGCTGATCGCGGTCGGCGGGTCGTACGAGGCGTACGCCGAACCCGTGCACGCCGCCCGGCCGCACCCCGGCTCCGTCGCGGCCGCCGCCCGGATGCGCGCGCTGCTCGGCGCCCCGGCCCGGCCCACCCCGCCGCTCGGGCGCATACAGGACCCGTACGGCTTCCGCTGTCTGCCGCAGATCCACGGACCGGCGCTGGACGCGGCGGAGTCGCTGGAACGGGTGCTGACCGTCGACTTCAACGCGGCCACCGAGAACCCGCTGATCAGCTCCGCCGACGAGGCCGCCTACCACCACGGCAACTTCTACGCCGCGCACGCCGCCCTCGCCCTGGACGCCTTCCGGCTCGCCGCGCTGCAGACCGCCCGGCTCTCCACGGCCCGGCTCGCCGCGCTCAGCGAACCCGACTTCACCCGGCTGCGCCCCTTCCTCGGCGACGCCGCGCCCGCGAGCTCGGGCGTGATGATCCTCGAATACGCGGCGGGAGCGGCCCTCGGCGAGATGCGCGCGGTCTCCCACCCCGCCTCGCTGGGCCATGCCGTACTCTCCCGCGGTGTCGAGGAACAGGCCAGTTTCGCCTCGCTCGGCGCCCGCCAGACGCTCCGGGTCGCCGACCACTACCGGCTGGTGCTGGGCTGTGAACTCGTCGCGGCCGTACGGGCGTTGCGCCAGCGCGGGCTGGAACCGGACCCGGAGCTCCCGGCCGGTGTCGCCTTCGCCATGGCGTCGGAAGTGCTCGATCCCCGCATGGAGGACCGGCCGTTGACGGAGGATGTGGCGGTGGCCGCGCGTCTGCTCGACCGGCTGGCAGGGGTATGAGGGACGAGGGTACGAGGTTCGGGAGGACGCGATGAGTACGGACCATGGGGTGAGCGACGGGGTGAGCGGTGTTCGGATGGAGCCAGTGGGCGAGGATGTCGCGGGGGCGTCGGCGGGCGCGGGCGATGCGGGTGGCTTGGTCGCTACGACGGGTTCCGGTGCCTCGACCGCCGCTCGGCTGCAGGCGCTCTTCGAGGGCCACCGGCTGACCCCGACCCAGCGGCGGATCGCCCACTGCATGGTGCGGCGGGCCGCCGACGCGCCGTTCCTCTCCAGCGTCGAGCTGGCCGAACTCGCGGGCGTCAGCCAGCCGTCCGTGACCCGCTTCGCGGTCGCCCTCGGCTTCGACGGCTATCCGGCGCTGCGCAAGCATCTGCGCGATGTCGCCCCCGCCGAGCCGGAGGCGGACGAGGGGTCGTACAACGAGTACCAGCAGGCCGTGCAGTCCGAGATCGACAATCTGCGCCATCTCGCCGCGCTGCTGGCCGACCCCGCCCCCGTCGTCCGCGCCGGCCGGCTGCTCGCCGACTCCCGCCCGCTGCTGGTCCTCGGGCTGCGCGCCGCCTCCGCGCAGGCGCGCGGCTTCACCTACTTCGCGCGCAAGGTCCATCCGGACGTCCGGCTGCTCGACGAGGGCGGCACGATGCTCGCCGACCGCGTCGACGCGGCGAAGCGCGCGGGCGCGACGGCGCTGCTGTGCTTCGCGCTGCCGCGGCATCCGCGGGAGGTCGTGGAGGGTCTGGAGTACGCCCAGGAGGCGGGCCTGACCGTGGTCGCCGTCGCCGACAGCGCCTTCGCCCCGATCGCCCGCCACAGCGATCTGCTGCTGCCCGCGGCGGTCGGTACGGGCCTGGCCTTCGACACCGCGTGTGCGCCGATGCTGCTGGGGCGGGTGCTGCTGGAGGCGATGTGCGACGCGCTGCCGGATGCGCAGGCGCGGCTGGAGGAGTTCGACGCGAAGGCGTCGGAGCGGGGCCTGTTCGTGGAGTGAGCCCGGGCTTCCGCGCCGCTCTGTATGCCAACCCCCGTCCCTCTCACCCAATTCTCAGGCATCCTGGCTAGATTCTTCGATTCGTCAGGGATTTCGACAGGGATTTCATCAGGGATTCGCCAGGGTGAGGAGGTCGGTCGTGGGGCGCGGGGCGTATGCGCTGGCACGGGTGGCGGTGGTCGTGAGGGCCCCTGCCGGATGGCTGTGGTGGCCCGGTGTGCTGGCCGCGGGGATCGGAGCGCTGGTGCCGGGGCTGACCGGGCGCCGGATCGGAGTGCTCGCCGGGGCGGCGCTCTTCCTGATCGCGGCGGTCGTGGTGTTCGTGATGCGTCGGAAGCGGTATCTGGAGTTGGCGCGCGGTGCCTCGCGCGCGAGCAAGTCGGTCTTCCTCCAGGACCGCGCGGTGACCGTGAGGGCGCGCCGACGCGCCCTGCGCTGGTGGCTGCTGCTGGCCTTCCTCGCCGCGATGGGCTCGTCCTTCGCCGTTCCGGCGGCGGGCGGGATGCTGATGGCGGGGCTCGGCGCCGGGCTGTGGGCCAAGGCGCTGTGGCTGGGCCGCTGGGAGCGCGCGAACGATGTGCTGCTGTGGGTACGCACCGAGCGGGTCTCCGGCGGGCGGCCCGCGGGCAAGGCGGTGGATGCCTACCAGACGACGGGCATCGTGGCCGGGGACGCGGGCCCGGGCGGCGCGCGCCGCTCGCGGGCGGTGGCGGCGGCCACGCGCTGAGAGGTCGCGGGCGCAGCGCGGAGGGCTACCGCAGACGGCTCAGCCCCAGCGCATGTGCCGCGCCGCTCTCGACCACGATCTCGTCCACCGTCTGCGGCTCCCGCACCGTCGCGAAGCGCACCTGGTCGCCGGTGGCGTCGAAGCCGTAGACCCCGGGCCGGGGCAGGCTGTTGTACGCGAAGTGGTTGGAGAAGTAGTACGCGCCCGTGTCCAGCAGGCCGACCAGGTCGCCCGCCGCCAGCTCCGGCAGGGGCCGGTCTCGTGCGACCAGGTCGCCCGCGAAACAGCAGGGACCGGCGATGTCCTGGGGGACCTGGCCGTCGCCGGTCTCCGCCTTGGGGCGGCCCTCCGCGTCGTAGGCCAGGACGCGCAGCGGCCAGGCCTCGGGGGCGAAGACCGTACGGGTGGCGAGCTGGGCGCCCGCGTGGGTGACCGCGATCGGGCGGCCGCCCGCGGACTTCGCGTACTCGACCCGCGCCAGCACCAGGCCGGACTTGGCCAGGAGGGACCGTCCGAACTCGGTGACCAGCTTGTACCGCCCGTCGAAGAGCCCCGGCACGGTGGTCCGCAGGAGCTGTGCGTACTCCCGGTAGCTGGGGGTGATCTCGTCGGAGGCGAAGTTCACCGGGAGGCCGCCGCCGATGTCGAGTGCGTCGATCTGCTGTCGGCCGACCGCCCCGTTGATCTCTTCGGCCAGTTCGTAGGCCGCCCGTATGCCCGCCGCCATCAGCTCCAGCGGACAGCCCTGGGAGCCGACGTGGGCGTGCAGCCGGGTCAGCCAGGGGCGCTCGGTGAAGGTGCGGACGACCCACTCGCGCGCCCCGGGGTCCTGGAGGGCGACGCCGAACTTGGAGGTCGCGGTGGCCGTGCTCATCGCGTCGATGCTGCCGCCGCCCACCTGCGGGTTGATCCGCAGGCCCAGGGGTGCGGGCGGGTCCGCGCGGTGCCCCACCAGCACGCCGAGCCGGTCCAGCTCCTGTGGGTTGTCGGCGTTGAGAGCGATGCCCAGGTCGAGGGCCTCGCGCAGCTCCGCGGGGGTCTTGGCGGGGGAGTCCAGGACGATCCGGTCGGGCGTCACTCCCGCCGCGCGGGCCAGCGCCAGCTCGCCGGGGCTGGCCACCTCGCAGCCCAGGCCCTCGTCGGCCAGCAGCCGCAGGACCGGGACGAGCGCGGCGGCCTTGACCGCGAAGGCGTGCAGGACGGGGGTGCCGGGCGTGACGACCTCCTCGAAGGCCGCGCGCAGTTCGGCGGCGGCGGCGCGGATTCCCGCCACGTCCAGCAGCCCGA
Source organism: Streptomyces sp. 11-1-2 (assembly GCF_003595545.1). Classification (NCBI taxonomy): domain Bacteria; kingdom Bacillati; phylum Actinomycetota; class Actinomycetes; order Kitasatosporales; family Streptomycetaceae; genus Streptomyces; species Streptomyces sp. 11-1-2. Next base: position 4,978,017 of record NZ_CP022545.1, on the reverse strand, counting down.
CGACGGGCTGATCCGGGCCGAGCAGCCCCTGCTCCACGGCGGCCCGAACGGTCCGTTCGCGCCGGGCGGCCATCGCAACCGGTTTCGAAGTCATGACCTCAGCCAACCATCCGGGGACGGCTCCGGACCAACTGCCCCGGGGCCGCTCCCGGGGCTGCTCCCGGGGCTCCGGGGGCCTTGCCCGGCGTCGGCCGCGAGCCCCGACAGCAGTGCCAGGGCCTGTTCGGCGGGGCTGCCCGGGGCGGCGTGGTAGACCACCAGGAGCTGGCCCTCGGTGCCGGTGACGGCCAGCTTCTCGTAGCTCAGCTCGATCGGGCCGATCTGCGGGTGCTGGAAGATGGACGTACCGGCGCCGGCCTTGGGCTTGACGTCATGGCGGGCCCACAGCCGCCGGAACCGCTCGCTCCTGACCGACAGCTCACCCACCAGCTCGGCGAGGGGCGGATCGTCGACATCGGGGCCGACGAGCGCGCGCAGGCCGGCCACGACACCGGCGGTGGCGGCCTCGCTGCCGTGCGCCTCACGGATCTCCGGGTCGAGGAACAGCGCGCGGACGACGTTCACGCCGGGCCTGCAGAGCGGGGAGAGGGCGATGGCCAGCGGATTGGCGAAGAGGATGTCCATATAGCGGCTCTGGACGAAGGCGGGGTTCCGCGTCCAGGACAGCACGAGCTGCTGGATCCCGGCGGGCACCCGCTCCGGCCGCCGCGGACGACGGCGGCGGGGCGCGGGGCGGGCCAGCCGGTGCAGATGGGCAGTGGCGTCGTCGTCGAGCCGCAGCACGCGGGCCAGGGCGTCGAGCACCTGCTCGGAGGGGTGGCGGTCGCGGCCCTGCTCCAGCCGCAGGTAGTAGTCGCTGCTGATGCCCGCGAGGAGCGCGAGCTCCTCACGGCGCAGCCCCGGCACCCGGCGCCGCCCCACGGCGGGCAGCCCGACGTCCTCGGGCCGCACCAGCTCGCGGCGCGCCCGCAGATACTCGCCCAGCCGATTCGCGCTCTCCGCCATACCTCCACGCTAGGCGCCCGGCGCGATTTGAGCCTGTCCCTGTGACTCCCAGGATGCGTGGGGTCCTGGCTGGGGGTGGTGGGCGGGATGACGCTAGGGGCATGGACCGTAAAGAAACACGCATCACGACACCTTTCGGCGCCCGTTCCACCGCCGCCGAGGTGATCGACGGCATCGACCTGTCGGGCAAGCGCGCGGTGGTCACCGGGGCCGCCTCCGGCATCGGCGTCGAGACCGCGCGGGCGCTGGCCGGGGCGGGGGCCGAGGTGACCCTCGCGGTGCGGAACCTCGAGGCCGGGGCCCGGGTCGCCGAGGACATCACCGCCACCACCGGCAACAAGCGGCTGCGGGTCGCACCGCTGGACCTGGCCGACCGGGTCTCGGTCGCCGCGTTCGCCGACGTCTGGGACGGGCCGCTGGACATCCTGGTGAACAACGCGGGCGTCATGGCCCTGCCCGAGGGGCGTACGCCCGAGGGCTGGGACCGGCAGTTCACCGTCAACCACCTCGGCCACTTCGCGCTGGCGCGCGGCCTGCACGGCGCCCTGGCGGCGGCCGGGGCCGCGCGGATCGTCTCGGTCAGCTCCGCCGCGCATCTGCGCTCACCGGTCGTCTTCGACGACCTCCACTTCGACTACCGGCCGTACGAACCGATGCAGGCGTACGGGCAGTCCAAGACCGCGAACGTGCTCTTCGCGGTCGGCGCCCACGCGCGCTGGGCGGGCGACGGCATCACGGTCAACGCCCTCAGCCCCGGGGGCATCCGGACCAATCTGCAGCGCCACGTCGGGAACATCACGGCCCCGGCGATGGTGTGGAAGACCCCGGAGCAGGGGGCGGCCACCTCGGTGCTGCTGGCCGCCTCGCCACTGCTGGAGGGCGTCGGCGGGCGCTACTTCGCGGACTGCGCCGAGGCCGAGCCGGTGAGCCGCCGCCCCGAGGACCTCATCGCCATGATGGCGGGGGTCGCCCCGTACGCCCTCGACCCGGAGGGCGCCGACCGCCTCTGGGCGACGTCGGAGCGGCTCCTGGCCTCGGACTGACCGCGCTCGACAACCCCCACCAGCACCGCCCCGAGGGCTACCACCCCCAGCACACCGCCCACGTCTACAGCTCCACCAGCACCGCCCCGAGGTGATGGCCCGCAACCAACTCGCAGAGCGCGCGCGGCGCTTGGCCGATCCCCGTCAGCCGGGTGTACGGATACGTGAGGGTGCCCTCGCGCAGCGCCCGGCCGAACTCGCGCGTGTACGCGGGCATGGCGTCCTGGTGGTCCATCGCGCTGATGCCGCGCAGCGTGACGCCCCGGGCGATGAGGGCCGGCGTGCTGATCCCGGTCGGGGCCGACGCATCGTCCGAGAGCTGCGTGGCCAGCGCGCCGACCAGGGCGAAACGGGCGTTGCGGCGGGCCAGCGCCAGGGCGGCCCGGAGCTGTTCGCCGCCGACGGTGTCGAAGAGGACGTCGATGCCGTCGGGGGCGGTCGCGCGGAGCTGCTCCTCGATCGGCCCGGCGTCCCGGAGGACGACCGCGTCGTAGCCCAGCTCCCGCGTCAGCCGGTCGGCCTTGTGGCGGGAGCCGGTGGAGCCGATGACCCGTTCGGCCCCGTGCAGCCGGGCGAACTGCCCGGCCAGGGAGCCCACGCCGCCCGCCGCGCCGGTGACGAACACCGTGTCGCCGCGCCGCACCCCGGCCCCGCGCACCACCCCCAGCCAGGCGGCGAACCCCTGCGACAGATGGGCGGCGGGGTCCGGCAGCGCCTCGGGGTCGATGGGCGACGCCCGCGCGGCGTCGAGCAGCGCGTATTCGCGCCAGCCCGCGCGGTGGCGGACGAGGGTCCCGGGGGCGAGTTCCGTGCCGGGCGAGCTGATCACTTCCCCGAGGGCCGGGCCCCGCATCACCTCGCCGGCCTTGTGCAGCAGCCGGGGAAGGCCGAGGGTGTCGGGGTCGGTGAGCGTGAGCGGGCGCATCACGGCGGAGACGCTCATCAGCCGGTTGCGCACCAGCACCTGTCCGGGGCCGGGGGTGGGGACGGGAGCGGTGACGACCTCGAAGTGACCGGGGGTGAGCGCCCCTTCGGGCAGGGCCGCCAGACGGACCTCGCGGTGGGTGGCGGGAAGGGACACGCGGGGCTCCTCGGCGGGCGGAGCGGACACCTCCCGGTGACGCTACCCCGGAGGGCCGGACCGTGCCGTTCGTGCCACCGCGAGCCCGCGCCGCTGAACCACCCGGGTGTATGCGCAGCTCCGCGGTATTGACTAGTCATATTCATCGGCATCAAGATGTGAATAACTCGATCCAATCGATGGCAGGGAGGCTTGGCCCCATGACAGGACCGCGACCCGTACGGGCGCCGCGTGGTGCAGAGCTCAGCGCTCGGGGGTGGCAGCAGGAAGCCGCCCTGCGGATGCTGCAGAACAACCTCGACCCGGAGGTCGCCGAGCACCCCGACAAGCTCGTCGTCTACGGCGGCACCGGTAAGGCGGCCCGCGACTGGCGCTCGTTCGACGCCATGGTCCGCACTCTGCGCACGCTCAAGCAGGATGAGACGATGCTGGTCCAGTCGGGCCGCCCGGTGGGCGTCATGCAGACGCACGAATGGGCGCCGCGGGTGCTGATCGCCAACTCCAACCTGGTCGGCGACTGGGCCAACTGGGAGGAGTTCCGCCGCCTGGAGGCGCTGGGCCTGACCATGTACGGCCAGATGACCGCGGGCTCCTGGATCTACATCGGCACCCAGGGCATCCTCCAGGGCACGTACGAGACCTTCGCCGCGGTCGCCGCGAAGAAGTTCAACGGCACCCTGGCCGGGACGATCACCCTCACCGCGGGCCTCGGCGGCATGGGCGGCGCCCAGCCGCTGGCGGTCACCATGAACGACGGCGTCGCGATCTGCATCGACTGCGACCCGCGCGCCATCGAGCGCCGTATCGAGCACCGCTACCTGGACGTCCGCGCCGACAGCCTGGACCACGCCCTGCGGCTGGCCACCGAGGCGCGCGACGCCCGGCGCCCCCTGTCGATCGGCGTGCTGGGGAACGCGGCCGAGCTGGTCCCGCAGCTCCTCGCGATGAACGCCCCGATCGACATCGTCACCGACCAGACCAGCGCCCACGACCCGCTGGCGTATCTGCCGATCGGCGTGGACTTCGACGAGATGGCGTCGTACGCCGCCGAGAAGCCCGCCGACTTCACCCAGCGGGCGCGCGAGGCGATGGCCCGCCACGTGGAGGCCATGGTCGGCTTCATGGACGCGGGCGCCGAGGTCTTCGACTACGGCAACTCGATCCGCGGCGAGGCCCAGCTCGCGGGCTACGACCGCGCCTTCGCCTTCCCCGGCTTCGTGCCCGCCTACATCCGGCCGCTCTTCTGCGAGGGCAAGGGCCCCTTCCGCTGGGCTGCCCTGTCCGGCGACGCGAGGGACATCGCGGCCACGGACAAGGCGATGCTGGAGCTCTTCCCGGAGAACGAGTCGCTGGCCCGCTGGATCAAGATGGCGGGGGAGCGGGTCCACTTCCAGGGGCTGCCCGCCCGTATCTGCTGGCTCGGCTACGGCGAGCGCGACAAGGCGGGCGAGCGGTTCAACGAGATGGTCGCCGACGGCACGCTCGCCGCACCGCTGGCGATCGGCCGCGACCACCTCGACTGCGGCTCGGTGGCCTCCCCGTACCGCGAGACCGAGGCCATGCTGGACGGCTCGGACGCGATCGCCGACTGGCCGCTGCTCAACGCCATGGTCAACGTGGCCTCGGGCGCGTCCTGGGTCTCCATCCACCACGGCGGCGGCGTCGGCATGGGCCGCTCGATCCACGCGGGCCAGGTCACGGTCGCCGACGGCACCGCGCTGGCGGGCGAGAAGATCCGCCGGGTGCTGACGAACGACCCCGGCATGGGCGTGATCCGCCACGTGGACGCGGGCTACGACCGCGCGGACGAGGTGGCGGAGGAGCGGAACGTGAGGATCCCCATGAGGGAAGCGCAGTGAGCCGGGTTGTGGGCAATCGTCCCGCAGGGCGGGACGGGTGGGCACAACCCACCCACTCGGCCGCACCCGCGCACGAAACGGAAGGACCGGCGGCGGCGGGCGCACCCGCGACCACGGGTGCGTCGTTCCACGAGATGTGGCGCGACCTGGCGCCCATCGGCCGCAACACGACAACAAACGGCTACCGCCGGTACGCCTGGACGGAAGCCGACGCCGACTGCCGAACGTGGTTCAAGGAGCAAGCCCAGAACCGCGGCCTCACCTACGAGGTGGACCGCAACGGCAACCAATGGGCCTGGCTCGGTGACCCCACCGCCCAAGGCGCCGTGGTCACCGGCTCCCACCTCGACTCCGTCCCCGACGGCGGCGCCTTCGACGGCCCGCTGGGCGTCGTCTCCTCCTTCGCCGCCCTCGACGAGCTGCGAGCACGGGGTGCGCACCCCACCAAACCGCTCGCCATCGTCAACTTCGGCGACGAGGAGGGCGCCCGCTTCGGCCTGGCCTGCGTAGGCTCCCGGCTGACCGCCGGGCAGCTCACCACGGACCAGGCGCACCTGCTGCGCGACGCGGACGGGCTGAGCCTCCCGCAGGCGATGGAGCGCGCCGGATACGATCCGGACGCCATCGGCCCCGACCCGGAGCGGCTGGCCCGCATCGGCGCGTTCGTCGAGCTGCACATCGAGCAGGGTCGTGCCCTGGCGGACACTGACGACGCCGTGGGCGTCGCGTCCGCGATCTGGCCGCACGGCCGCTGGCGGTTCGACTTCCACGGCGAGGCCAACCACGCCGGGACGACCCGGATCGAGGACCGCCGCGATCCGATGCTCACCTACGCCAACACCGTCCTCGCGGCCCGTAAGAAGGCCAGGATCGCCGGGGCGCTGGCGACGTTCGGCAAGGTCAGCGTCGAGCCGAACGGGGTCAACGCGATCGCGAGCCTGGTCCGCGGCTGGCTGGACTCGCGCGCCGCCGACGAGGAGACCCTGGCCGCCGTGGTCGGCGAGATCGAGCGCGCCGCGCTGGAGCGCGGGGAGCGCGACGGGGTGGACGTGCGGGTCACCCGGGAGTCGTTCACCCCGGTCGTCGAGTTCGCCCACGACCTTCGGGACCGGCTGTCCGGGCTGCTGGGCGGCGTTCCGATCCTCCCCACCGGAGCCGGGCACGACGCCGGCATTTTGTCCGCGTCCGTTCCTACGGCCATGCTGTTTGTAAGGAACCCCACCGGCGTCTCGCATTCACCCGCGGAGACGGCGGGCGAGGACGATTGCCTCGCCGGTGTGGCCGCACTCGCGGAGGTACTGGAGGGCCTGGCGTGTCACTGACGGCGCAGACGTACTGGGCGGAGCACGCCTGGGTGAACGGAAGCGTGCGGTCGGACGTGGTGATCGTGGCCGCGGCCAACGGACGGATCACGGCGGTGGTGCCCGGGAGTCCGCGCCCGCCCGCCGGATCCGTCACTCTCCGTGGTCTGACGATCCCCGGTCTGGCCAACGCCCACAGCCACGCCTTCCACCGGGCCCTGCGCGGTGTCGTACAGGCGGAGAGCGAGGCGGAGACCGAGGCGGCGGGCGCGCCGGACTCCTTCTGGACCTGGCGCGAGGTGATGTACGGGGTCGCCGACCGGCTGACCCCGGACAGCTACTTCGAGCTGGCCCGCGCCGTCTACGCCGAGATGGCGATGGCCGGGATCACCTGCGTGGGGGAGTTCCACTACCTCCACCACGCGCCCGGCGGCGCCCGCTACGGCAACCCCAACGCGATGGGGGAGGCCCTGATCGCGGCCGCGGCCGAGGCCGGTATCCGGATCACCCTGCTCGACACCTGCTATCTCTCCTCCGGTTTCGGGGCCGAGCCCAACGAGCATCAGTTGCGCTTCTCCGACGGCACGGCGGAAGCCTGGGCCGAGCGGGTCTCCGAGCTGAAGAGCGACGGCAACACCCGCGTCGGCGCGGCGATCCACTCGGTGCGGGCCGTCCCCGCCGATCAGCTCGCGACCGTGGCCGGGTGGGCCCAGGAGCGCACGGCGCCCCTGCACGTCCATCTCTCCGAGCAGACCGCGGAGAACGACGCCTGTGTGGAGGCGCACGGCTTCACCCCCACCCGGCTGCTCGCCGACCACGGTGTGCTGGGCCCGGAGACGACCGCCGTGCACGCCACCCATCTCACCCCCGGCGACATCCGGCTGCTGGGCCATGCCGCCACCGGTGTCTGCATGTGCCCGACCACCGAGCGTGACCTCGCCGACGGGATCGGCCCGGCCGCCGAGCTGCAGCGTGCGGGCTCACCGCTCTCGCTGGGCAGCGACAGCCATGCCGTGATCGACATCCTGGAGGAGGCCCGCGCCATGGAGCTCGACGAGCGGCTGCGCACCCGCGCAAGGGGCCACTGGACCGCGGCCCAGCTGCTGCGGGCCGCCACCGTGGACGGTCACGCGGCGCTCGGCTGGGGTGCGGAGGCCGGCCGGATCGAGGTGGGCGCGCTCGCCGACCTCACCACGGTCGCGCTGGACTCGGTGCGCACGGCGGGGCCGCCGCCCCGGCTGGGCGCCGAGACCGCCGTATTCGCGGCGACCAACGCGGACGTCCGGCACACCGTGGTCGGGGGCCGCCATGTCGTACGGGACGGCACCCATCAGCTCGTCCCGCGCGTCCCGCAAGCGCTGGCCGAGTCCATCGAAGCCCTGCACGGACGGTGATCCGGCCGCCACCGCAACGGCCGACGAAGGAGAACACCCCCACGATGACCACCACGACGACCGCGCCGACCACGACCGCCATCACCGACATCGCCGGTCTGGTCACCAATGACCCCTCCCTCGGTGAAGGCCCCCTCGGCCTGATCCGGGACGCGGCCGTCGTCATCGACGGCGACCGCATCGCCTGGGTCGGTGAGTCCAGCAAAGCACCCGCCACCGACAACCGGGTCGACGCCGGTGGCCGGGCCGCCATTCCGGGCTTTGTGGACTCCCACTCCCATCTGGTCTTCGCGGGCGACCGGACCGAGGAGTTCAACGCCCGGATGTCCGGCCGCCCGTACAGCGCCGGCGGCATCCGCACGACCGTCGCCGCCACCCGCGCCGCGTCGAACAACGTGCTGCACGCCAACGTCGGCCGCTATGTGGCCGAGGCGCGCCGCCAGGGCACCACGACCGTCGAGATCAAGTCCGGCTACGGGCTGACCTCGCAGGACGAGGCCCGCGCGCTGACCATCGCCGGTGCCCACACCGACGAGGTGACCTTCCTCGGGGCGCATATCGTCGCCCCCGAGTTCGCCGACGATCCGGCCGCGTACGTGGATCTGGTCACCGGCCCGATGCTGGATGCCTGCGCCCCGTACGCCCGCTGGATCGATGTCTTCTGTGAGCAGGGCGCCTTCGACGGCGACCAGGCCCGCACCATCCTGACCGCGGGCAAGGAGCGCGGGCTGATCCCGCGAGTCCACGCCAACCAGCTCTCCTACGGCCCAGGCGTGCAGCTCGCGGTGGAGCTGGGCGCGGCCTCAGCCGACCACTGCACCCATCTGACCGATGCGGACGTCGACGCGCTGGCCCAGGGGGAGACGGTCGCAACCCTGCTCCCCGGGGCGGAGTTCTCCACCCGCTCGACGTATCCGGACGCGCGCCGGCTGCTCGACGCGGGCGCCACGGTCGCGCTGTCCCCGGACTGCAACCCGGGCTCGTCCTTCACCAGCTCCATGCCGTTCTGCGTCGCCCTGGCCGTACGGGAGATGGGGATGACGCCCGACGAGGCGGTGTGGGCCGCCACGGCCGGTGGGGCGCGGGCCCTGCACCGTACCGATGTGGGCCGGGTGAGCCCGGGTGCCCGAGCCGATCTGGTGCTGCTGGACGCCCCGTCCCATGTGCACCTCGCCTACCGTCCCGGTGTCCCGCTGGTCTCGGCGGTGTGGCACAACGGCACCCTGCTCAGATCTGACCTTGACCTGGCCTGACGGAACGGCAGCGCGCACGGATAAGGGCCCGTCCCGGTCGGCCGGGGGCGGGCCCTTACTCGTCTGCGGAGGCGTCACTCCTCGATCATCAGACCCTTACGGAGCCGACGGAGGGTGCGCGACAGCAGCCGCGAGACATGCATCTGGGAGATGCCCAGCTCCTCACCGATCTCCGACTGCGTCATATTCGCCACGAAGCGCAGGGAGAGGATCTTCCGGTCGCGCGCGGACAGATCGGCGATCAGCGGCTTCAGGGACTCGACGTACTCGATGCCTTCGAGTCCGTGGTCCTCGTAGCCGATCCGGTCCGCCAGCGCTCCCTCGGAGTCGTCCTCCTCCGGCTGGGCGTCCAGCGAGCTCGCGGTGTACGCGTTGCTCGCGGCCATGCCCTCGACGACCTCGGCCTGGCTGATGTCCAGCCGCTGGGCCAGCTCGCTGACGGTGGGGGCGCGGTCCAGCCGCTGGGCGAGTTCGTCGCCGGCCTTGGCCAGGTCGAGACGGAGCTCCTGCAGCCGCCGCGGTACGCGCACCGACCAGCTCGTGTCGCGGAAGAAGCGCTTGATCTCGCCGACGATCGTCGGCATCGCGAAGGTCGGGAACTCGACGCCCCGGCCGGTCTCGAAGCGGTCGATGGCCTTGATCAGGCCGATGGTGCCGACCTGGACGATGTCCTCCATCGGTTCGCTGCGGGAGCGGAACCGGGAGGCGGCGAACTTGACCAGCGCCAAGTTGAGCTCGACCAGGGTGTTACGCACATAGGCGTATTCGTGGGTGCCTTCCTCCAGCACCTCGAGACGCTCGAAAAGGGTCTTCGACAGAGCCCTCGCGTCCACCGGTGCTACCGTGTCATAAGGAGGTATTTCCGGTAGATCGGACAATTCCGGCAGTTCGTCGAAGAGGTGGCCAACGGTCGCCTGGGCGTCCGCGTCGGGGGTGAACTGCTCGGGCAGGGGGGCCGACGAAACGGTGGTCCGAGTACTCCCCGAGGGTTCGGTACGCGTGTCGTCGAGGCGGGGTGACATAGTCTCCTCCATCGTTCTCGGCATATGGCTGCCGGTGCCATAACGTGCTGCTCCGGTGAGCGGCGCCTCCAAAGCCGGGCCGTAAGCGGATGTGACCCTCTACGCCTACCTGCATTGGCCACCAAGTGGCAAGTCCACGTTGTCCATATTTGCCGAATTTGCCGAACTATGCGAAATGTTCAGCTACCAGAGGACCGGGTAGAAGGCGTAGGGTTCGATGCGCGCAATCGAAAGCAACGAGACGCCAGAAGAGGTGCGCAGATGGACCGCGGGATGGTCGGCAGCGCCAGCAAAGGCCGGCTCCAGGTCGAGGTTCGGCACCACGGGGTGAGCGCGATCGTGACACCGGCGGGTGAGCTGGATCACCACACCGCCGAAGTGCTGCGCGAGCCGCTCGAGAAGTGCGTAGAGGGGGGACGTGTCCGGCTGGTGGTGGACTGCTCGAAGCTGGAGTTCTGCGACTCCACCGGGCTCAATGTCCTCCTCGGCGCACGGCTCAAGGCCGAGGCCGAAGGCGGCGGCGTCCATCTGGCCGGGATGCTGCCGATCGTTGCCCGAGTGTTCGAGATCACGGGCGCGGACGCCGTCTTTACGGTGCATGAGTCGCTTGACGCGGCCCTTGTCGAGTGACGTAGATCACTTCTGTTTCCGGCGTGTCATCGGTAGGTCATCGATGCGTTGCCCGCGTCACATCGGTGGGGCGGAAGTAGTGGGTGTTCTCACGCTTTGGCCGGGCAGGAGACAGGCTGAAACTGTTGAAGAGATCAGGTATCCCTTGACCCTGAATCGGTGAATCGGTGAGGTGAAGCGCTGATGAGCACCACCCGGCCGTACCCGCCGGGCGACCGCGGCCCGGACCCGGACGGCCCCGCGGCTTCGGCCTCCCCACCGGCACCCCCGCCACCCCCGACCGCCGGCCCCATCCGCCAGACCCGCAGGCTCCATCTGATCGGGGCCAGCGGGGCCGTTCCGCGCGCGCGCGACTTCACGCGCGAGGCGCTGCGCGACTGGGGGTGGCTTCCGGCCGCGACCGCCGACCACCGGGCCGCCGCCGAGGACGTCCTGCTCGTCGTCTCCGAACTGGTCACCAACGCCTGTCTGCACGCCGAGGGTCCCGAGGAGCTGCGCGTGAGCTGCAACGCCAAGGTGCTCCGCCTCGAGGTCGTGGACCTCGGCACCGGCACGCCCGCGCCGCGCACCCCGCACCGCGCCGGCCGGCCCGGCGGCCACGGCATGTTCATCGTCCAGCGGCTGTGCCTCGACTGGGGGGTCGTGCGGAACGTGGAGGGATCCGGCAAGACGGTCTGGGCCGAACTCGCCGCGCCGGGCTGAAGAGCGCGGCCCAGGCCCCACCGCGATGCCACCGTCCACCCGCAGGCCCGGCTGATCCGCCGCGCCGGTCCGGCCGTGGTCGACCCGGCCGTGCCATCCACGGCCGGGGTCTCCTCCGGCTTTTCCGGCCCCGAGCCCGTCTGATCCCCGCCGCCACGGCGGCCACTTCACCCCTCTTCTCCGCTTCGCGCCGATCCGGCGTGCTTTTTGTCTTCCCTTGACAAGGTCCCCGGCGTACCGTCAGCGCCCAATCTGATGTGCCGTCAGTTACATTCGGCTGCGGCGCTTGACGAGAGGGGATCTCGTGGTGTCCCACAACCAACGGCGCCCGGCCGGCCGTGGCGGCGCCCTCACGCTCGCGGCGGCCCTGGCCGGCTCCGTGGTGCTCCTCACCGCCCCGGCCGCGCACGCCGACACCGTGGACGTCGACTACCAGTGCAAGACGCCGATCGGCGACAAGAGCGCCGTATCGCCCATCGACATCAAGAGCGTCGCGAGTGGCGGCTCCTACAAGCTCACGATGTCCTTCGAGAAGGGCGTCTCCTCCAGCCCCGTCGAGCTCGGCAAGGGCGCCATGCACCCCAGCGCGCTCATCAAACTGGGCGGGGCGGAGAGCGGCACGCTGTCGGTGTCGGGGCCCGCCAACGACAAGGCCATCCCGGCCAACACGCCGATCAAGATCAGTGATCTGTCGGGCGCCTACACCCCCAAGAAGAGCGGAAAGGTCACCTTCACCGCCTCCACCCTCACCATCAAGGCGCTGGGAACGACCACCACCTGCACCCCGGGCAACAACCCCAAGCCCTCGCTGACGCTGGACGTCAAGGGCGCGGGCGGCGGCGGGGACTCCGGCTCCACCGGCGGTACGGGCAGTACGGGCGGTACGAGTACGGGCGGCACGGGCGGCACGGGCGGATCCGGCGGTGCGCAGGGCGGCTCCGGCAACGACCAACTGCCTCAGACCGGACCAGCGGACTCCGCCGTCGCGCTCGGCACCCTCGGCGGCACGGTGCTGCTCGCCGGAGTGGCCGGGGCGCTCTGGCTGACCCGCCGCCAGCGGACCCCCTGACGCTCGCGGCAGCCGAGGAGCCGCCGATGCCGTCGCGTATCCGCGCAGTGAGCCGAGCGGTCGGCCGTGCAGCCGTGCACACCGTCATCCGCCCAGCCGTCCGCGTCTGTGCCCCGGCCCTGCTGGCCGCCTCCCTGGTGACCCCGGCGAGCCCGGTGTCCGGGGCCTCCCCGGCTGCCGCCGCCGGACCCGACTGGTCGGCTGCTCCCGCCGCCGGGGGCGGCAGCGCACCGGGCGCGGGCGACCGGCCGTACATCTACCTCGAAGGCGGGCCCGGCGCCGTCCTGGAGGACAAGCTGTCGGTCACCAACAAGGGCGAGCGCCCCCGCACCGTCCGGCTGCGCGGCGCCGACGGCGCCCGTATCGCGCTCGCCGAACAGCGGGTAACGGTGCCGCCCCGTACCCGCGCCGACATCCCCTTCACCGTCACCGTCCCCTCCGACGCGGTGCCCGGCGAACGCCCCGGCGCGGTCATGGTCTCCTCCGGCGACCGCGAGATCGCGGTCCGGCTGCGGCTGCGGATCAGCGGCGCGACGCTGTCCGCCCTCGCCGTGGAGGACGTGACGATCCAGGGCCGCGGCGACCGGGCGGCCATCCGCTACGCCCTCGTCAACCGCGGCAACACCGTGCTCACCCCGCGGCTGGCCGTACGCGCCGACGGGCTCTTCGGCCAGGTGCTGCGCCGGGACCCCCGCACCCTGCCGGTCGAGCTGCCGCCGGGCAAACGGGTGCGGCTCACCGAGAGCTGGCCGCACCCGCCCGCCCTCGACTCGGTGGACGTGCGGCTCACGGTCACCGCGGACGGGGGCGCGCACGCCACGGCGAGCGCCGGATACACGGCCGTCCCCTGGTGGCTGCTCGCCCTCGCGGCGGCGGCTCTGGTGGGCGCGGGCACCGGCGGAGGCGTCTGGCTGCTGCGGAGACGACGGCGCCGACCCCGCACCCCGCGACCTCAGCCACAACCGCAGAGCACAGGGGCAGGAGCGACCACGTGAACGCATGCCGATTCGCAGGCACCCCGGCCCGGCCCTCCGCCGTGGTCACCGTGCTCGCCCTGGTCCTCCTCACCCTCGGCGCGCCCCTTACGGGCGGCGCCAAGGCGGCCGAGGGCCCGACCGCGAAGGTCGCCCAGGCCGAGGCGGGCACGGGCGGCACGGTCACCGTGACCGGCGCCCGATGGCGGCCGCGCGCCCTGCTCACGCTGCTCATCTGCGGGCAGAACATGATCGGCGGCACCAACTCCTGTGCCAACGGCGACGGCAGGGCGGTCACCGTCGGCGCGGACGGCACCTTCACCAAGAAACTGCCGGTCGCCGAGCCGCCCAAACCCTGTCCCTGTGTCATCCATATAGCGACCGCGACCGGTGAGGCCGCCGCCGCGGACGTGGCGTTCAAGGTCGCCGGGCATCCGGTCGCGCCGCTGCCGAAGGAGCGGAGCGGAGGCGAGCGGCTGAGCGTGCTCTCGGCCCGGCTCGACGGGTCCAGCGGGCTGCTGACCTGGTTCGGCGCGCCGCCGAGTCGACGGCTCGTCGTCACCGTCGGCAATCTCGGCTCGACCCCCGCCCGCGATCCGGTCTTCGAAGTGGGCACCTCGCATGGCGTCTTCGCCCCCTCCTGGGAGGAGCAGCGATGGCGCGGGACGCTCCAGCCGGGGAAGAAGACGCAGGTCAAGCTGGACGTCGAACTGTCGGCCGGGGCCCATGGCGACTATCTGGTCTCGCTGCGCTACGGAGCCAAGCTGCTCGTCGAACAGCCGTGGACGGTGGGGCGGCCCTGGGGCGTCACGCTCTTCTGGATCCTGCTGTGCGTGGTGGTCGCGGCGACGGTCTTCCGGATCGGCATGGCCGTCGTGGACAAGGTACGGCCCCGTACGTCCCGGGCCGCGCCACCGCCGCGCCCGTCCACGCCCCCGTCGTCCGGATCAAGCGCGTCCGGACCGGCCGCGGCGAACGGCGCGCATCCGGCGCTGCCCTGGTTCACCCCCGACACGGCGCCGGAGGCACCGCCGCACCACCAGATTTCCGCACCGTCCGAGGAGATCCGATCGACTCCGAAAGGAACCACCTGAGATGCGACGAAGAGTGAGTGCGGCCGCCGTCGCGCTGCTGCTCGGCGGTGCGGGCGTGCTGCTCGGCGCGGGCAGCGCGGCGGGCGCCGAGGTCTCGTACAAGACCGAGTGTCTACCGCCTCCGATCTCCGGTCTGCCGCCGGTGGAGGGCACCACGACCGTGGCCGTGACGGCACCGGCGACGGCCAAGGTCGGGGAGGAGGTCGAGGTGGTGTGGAAGACGGTGCAGGCCGCTTCCAAGAACCCGCCGATCCTCGACCTGGAGGCCAACACCATCCTGCCGACCGGCACCATCACGGTGGGCGGCGCACAGACCGGTGACCTGTCCCTGGAGGGGCCGCGGGAGAACCCGGCGATCCCCAAGGGCGGTGAGATGAAGCTCTCCGACATGAAGGGGAAGCTGAAGCTCACGAAGGCGGGGGAGGTGACGCTGACGCCCGGCGGCTACAACATCAATGTCAGCAAGCCGCTGTCCACGGACACCAAGTGCTCGGCGAAGGAGGACGTCAAGGCCGCCGCGACCATCAAGGTGACGGACGGCGGCAGCGGTTCGGGCGGCACGACAAGCGGCACCACGAGCGGGACGACCAGCGGTACCACCAGTGGTACGACGAGCGGGACGACCAGCGGTACCACCAGTGGCACCACGAGCGGCACGACCAGTGGCACCACCAGCGGGAACACCGGTGGCGGGGGCGGCGGAGACGATTCGTACACCGGTAAGGAGGTTGAGGTCGCCTACGCCTGCAAGACCCCCATCGGCGACAAGAACGCGACCTCCCCGGTCCAGATCAACGCCACCAAGAGCGGCGGGAGCTTCGCGCTGACCGTGAAGTTCGGCAAGTCCGTGATGGACAGCCCGGCCGATATCCCCGCCGATTCGGTCAAGCCGTCGATGGCCGTCAAGGTCGGCGGTGCCGACAAGGGCACCGTCGCCGTGGCGGGGCCGACCAACAAGGGGCCCATCAAGTCCGGTGATCCGATCGAGATCCCCGACCTCACCGGCACCTACAAGCCGGGCGCGAGCGGCAAGTCGACGCTCACTCCTGGCGTGCTGACGGTCAAGGCGCTCGGTACGACCACCACCTGCACCCCGTCCAAGGACCCCGGCGCCTCGCTCGAACTGGACACCACCGGCCAGCCCGGCGGCACCACCGGCGGTGACACGACCGGCGGTGGCACGACCGGGGGCAGCGGCTCCGGGGGTGGCACCTCCGGCGGCAGCGGCACCTCGGGCAGCGGCGGTTCGGCCACCAGCGGCGGGCTCGCCGACACCGGTGCCAGTGACCACGGCGGGCTGAAGGCGCTCGCCCTGATCGCCGGTACGACCGTTCTGCTCGGCGGCGCCATCTTCACCCTCACCCCGTGGCGCAAGCTGCGTGGCACCACCCGCTGAACCGAGTGGCCACACCGAACGGCGAAGGGCCCGGCGCGGTTTCCCGCGCCGGGCCCCTCGTATCGCTACGGAATACGGCGTACCACTGCGAACGTCAGTGGACGTCGGCCATCAGGGCCACGACCTTCTTCCGGTACATGAAGACCGCGAAGCCCGCGAGCGCCGCCATGGCCGCCTCCAGCGTGATCACCCCGACGCCGCTCAGGTCGACCCCGGCGATGGACAGCAGCCCCGTGATGCAGTCGCCCGCGGTCACGGCCAGGAACCACACGCCCATCATCTGGCTGGCGTACTTCGCCGGCGCCATCTTGGTGGTCACCGACAGGCCGACCGGCGACAGGCACAGCTCACCCATCGTCTGGACCATGTAGATCGACACCAGCCACAGCGGGCTGACCTTGGTCCCGTCCTGGGCCATCCCCATCGGCACGACGAAGACGAAGAACGAGGCGCCGATCAGGACCAGGGCCATCGCGAACTTCAGCGTGGTGTTCGGCTCCCGGTCACGCCGCGCCAGCCACAGCCACAGCCAGGCGAAGACCGGGGCCAGTGCCATGATCATCAGCGGGTTGACCGACTGGAACCACGAGGACGGGAAGTGCAGCCCGAAGATCGTGTCCGCGGTCTTGGACTCGGCGAAGGCGGACAGCGTCGAACCGCCCTGGTCGTAGATCATCCAGAACACGGCGGCGGCCACGAAGAACCAGATGTAGCCGCTCACCTTGGTCTGCTCGACCGCCGAGAGGTCCCGGTCGCGCTTGATCCGGATGAGCACGCCGGTCGGGATGATCAGGCCCAGGATGGTGATCGGGATCAGTACCCAGTTGAGGGTCCAGCTCCCGCTGAGCACCACGCCGGTGTAGAAGACCGCGGCGACGATCAGCCAGATCATCGCCTTGCGCAGCCACGAGCGGCGCTCCTCGGTCGCCAGCGGGGTGGGGACGACGTTGCTCTCCGGGCTCAGATGGCGGGTGCCGATCAGGAACTGGACCAGACCCAGTGCCATGCCCAGCGCGGCGAGCGCGAAGCCCAGGTGCCAGTTGTACGACTGGCCGACGGTGCCGATCACCAACGGAGCGGCGAAGGCACCGACGTTGATGCCGATGTAGAAGAGGGTGAAGCCGCCGTCCCGGCGCGGGTCCTGCGGACCGTCGTAGAGCTGGCCCACCATCGTCGAGATGTTGGCCTTGATCAGACCGGAGCCGAGCGCCACCAGGGCGAGGCCGACGAAGAAGGTCGCCTGGCCGGGGACGGAGAGCGCCAGATGCCCGGCCATGACGATCCCGGACGCGATGATCACCGTCTTGCGCGGGCCCCACACCCGGTCGCCGAACCAGCCGCCCGGCATGGCCAGCAGATAGACCATGGCCAGGTAGACCGAGTAGATGGCCACCGCGTTGCCCTCGGTCAGCCCGAGCCCGCCGCCCTGCCCGCCGGCCTTGGCGTCGGGGCCGCCGGAGATCAGATAGACCACGAGGAGGGCCCGCATGCCGTAGAAGCTGAACCGCTCCCACATCTCGATCATGAAGAGAGTGGCCAGGCCGCGGGGGTGGCCGAAGAAGGTCTTGCCGCCGGCAGGGGTCCCCTGCGCGGTGGCGCCCTTCGTCAGGCTGGAGGCCATGGTGGTTTCCTTGCGTGCTCAGAGAGCGCTGCCGACAGGGCCAGCGCCCATGGGGGATGGCTGAGCGACTGAGCGCCGGACGTGGTCCGGGCCGGTCGTGCCGGCCCCTTCCTCGCTCCGGACATGACGGAGACCTTTGGGTGCGTCGTCGTCACCAAAGGTCCCGGAGGAGTGCTACAGACGTTGTTTCACCATACGACACGTACTTGACACTCTTGGAGACGGTGAGAGATAGCTCACGGCGGAGGCGTGCAACCTTCCGTGCTCCGTCCGTCGCGCCGTACGCGCCCCGTGCCCCGACCTCAGCGGACTACCATCACCCCCATGACCCGAGTACTGCTCGCCGAGGATGACGCATCCATCTCGGAGCCGCTCGCCCGCGCCCTGCGCCGCGAGGGATACGAGGTCGAGGTGCGCGAGGACGGACCCACCGCGCTCGACGCCGGTTTGCAAGGAGGCGTCGACTTGCTCGTCCTCGACCTCGGCCTGCCCGGGATGGACGGGCTCGAGGTCTGCCGTCGGCTCCGTACGGAGGGCCACGGCTTTCCGGTGCTGGTGCTCACGGCCCGCGCGGACGAGGTGGACACGGTGGTCGGCCTGGACGCCGGCGCCGACGACTACGTCACCAAGCCCTTCCGGCTCGCCGAACTGCTCGCCCGGGTCCGGGCGCTGCTGCGGCGCGGTGCCGTCGAGACGCAGCAACAGCAGCCGGCCACCCACGGGGTGCGGATCGACGTCGAGTCGCACCGCGCCTGGATGGGCGACGAGGAGCTGCAGCTGACCGCCAAGGAGTTCGATCTGCTGCGCGTCCTGGTGCGGGACGCCGGGCGGGTCGTCACCCGCGATCAGCTGATGCGCGAGGTGTGGGACACCACCTGGTGGTCCTCCACCAAGACCCTCGACATGCACATCTCCTGGCTGCGCAAGAAGCTCGGTGACGATGCGGCCAACCCCCGCTATATCGCCACCGTTCGTGGCGTCGGCTTCCGATTCGAGAAAAGCTGAAGAAACTGACCAGGGCTGACACGGTAGGGCAATGCGCCGTCGCTTGATCAACTCCACGCTGGCCGTGGTGCTCGTCGTCATCGCGGTCTTCGGTCTGTCGCTGGTCATCGTCGAGACGCGGACCATCGAGAACAGCGCCCAGGAGAGCGTGAGCTCCGACGCGGTGCGCCTGGTCAGCATCGTCGACAGCAGGCTGCTGGGGGGCGAGGGGGTCACCCCCAGAGTGCTGCGCGAGCAGATCGAACCCGGCCGCTATGCCCTGATCAGGATGCCCGACCACCGCAATGTGGAGATCGGCAAGCGCCCCACGGGCAGCGTCATCTCCGCCGAGGAGCCGGGTGAGCAGGGCGAGGTCGTACGGGTCGAGGCGTCCCGGACCACGGTGAGCCGCGAGGTCGGCCGCACCATGCTGATCATCCTCGCCGTCGCGCTGCTCGCCGTGCTCGCCGCCGTCGCCCTCGCCGTACGCCAGGCGCACCGGCTCTCCGCCCCGCTCACCGACCTCGCGGAGACCGCCGAGCGGCTGGGCTCCGGGGACCCCCGGCCGCGCCACCGGCGCTACGGGGTGCCGGAGCTGGACCGGGTCGCCGATGTGCTGGACGGGAGCGCCGAGCGCATCGCCCGGATGCTCACCGCGGAGCGGCGGCTGGCCGCCGACGCCTCGCATCAGCTCCGTACGCCGCTGACCGCGCTGTCGATGCGGCTGGAGGAGATCACGCTCACCGACGACCCGGAGACGGTCAAGGAGGAGGCGACGATCGCGCTGGGGCAGGTGGAGCGGCTCACCGACGTCGTCCAGCGGCTGCTGACCAATTCGCGCGATCCGCGCAGCGGCTCCGCGGTCGCCTTCGACCTGGACGAGGTCGTCAAGCAGCAGATCGAGGAGTGGCGCCCGGCCTCGCGCAGCGAGGGCCGCGCCATCGTGCGCTCGGGCAAGAAGGGGCTGCGCGCCGTGGGCACCCCGGGCGCGGTCGCCCAGGTGCTGGCGACGCTGATCGAGAACTCGCTGATGCACGGTGACGGCACGGTCGCGCTGCGTACCCGGGTCACCGGCAACCAGGCCGTGGTGGAGGTCTCCGACGAGGGGCCGGGGGTCTCGCCGGACCTGGGAGCGCGGGTCTTCGAGCGGACGGTCAGCGGACGGAACTCCACCGGGCTCGGGCTGGCCGTCGCACGGGATCTGGCCGAGGCGGACGGCGGGCGGCTGGAGCTGCTGCAGCAGTATCCGCCGGTGTTCGCGCTCTTCCTCAGCCGGGAGGCCGAGGACGCCTCGGGCTCCTGAGCGGCGCCCCAGGCCCCCTCGGGCGCTACTTGCGGACCGGCTGCTTACGGGTGGCCTGGGCGGGCGGCGCGTCGGACAGGAAGGCTTCCGCGCACACGACGGCGTCCCGCGCGGGCAGTGTCCGGAACACCCAGGTCCGGTAGGACCAGAAGCGGAAGAGGGTGCCCAGGCCGATGCCGAGGAACTTGAACACATTGCTCTGCAGCGAGCTGTCCCACCCGAAGCCGTAGGTGGCGGCGTAGAGCACACCGTTCTCGATGATCAGGCCGATGGCGCTGAACAGCAGAAAGAGGCTGAGCTCCTTGGTGCGGCCCTGCTTGTCGCGGTCCCGGTAGGTGAAGTAGCGGTAGCCCACGTAGTTGAAGCCGGTGGCGACCACCGTGGCCACGATGCTGGCCCGCACCACCGGCAGTTCGGTGACGCTGCGGACCAGGTTGAACACCGCGAGATTGACGAAGACGCCGGCACCGCCGACCACCCCGAACTTCGCGATCTCGCGGGCCAGTTGCCCCATCTGGGCGCGCAGCCCGCCGAGTGTGCTCCGTTCACTCATGGTGATCGTTCAGCCCCGTCCCGTCGGTGTCGTCCATCCCCCCATGCTAACCAGCGGCCGTGCCTCGTGCCCTTCAGGCCGCGGTCAAGTGTCCGGTGCGTATCTCTGGAGGTTCCTCCAACGCAGGTCAGGGCCGGTCGGCGGAGGAAGTTACCCTGGGAGGGTGACATTCCCGGTAGTCGGCATGGTCGGTGGCGGCCAGCTCGCCCGTATGACCCATGAGGCGGGCATCCCCCTCGGCATCAGGTTCAAGCTGCTCAGTGACACCCCCCAGGACTCGGCGGCCCAGGTGGTCAGCGATGTCGTCATCGGCGACTACCGCGACCTGGACGTTCTTCGGGCTTTCGCACAAGGCTGTGATGTGGTCACGTTCGACCACGAGCATGTCCCGGCGGAGCATCTGCGCGCTCTGGAAGCGGATGGCGTGGTTATCCGCCCCGGAGTCGAGGCGCTGCTGCACGCCCAGGACAAGGGGGTGATGCGCGAGCGGCTGAGCGAGGCCGGTGTGCCGTGCCCCCGCCACCGCATCGTGGCCGACCCCGAGGACGTCGCGCGGTTCGCGGCGGAAGCGGGGGAGGGCGACGGATTTCCGGTCGTCCTCAAGACGGTGCGCGGCGGCTACGACGGCAAGGGCGTCTGGGTCGTCCGCGGCGTGGAGGAGGCGGCCGAGCCGTTCCGCGCGGGGGTCCCTGTCCTCGCCGAGGAGATGGTCGACTTCGCCCGTGAGCTCGCCGCCAATGTCGTACGGTCCCCGCACGGCCAGGCCGTGGCCTACCCCGTCGTGGAGTCGATCCAGGTGGACGGGGTCTGCGACACCGTGATCGCCCCGGCCCCCGGCCTCTCCGAGGAGCTGTCCGGCACGGCGCAGGAGATGGCGCTGAAGATCGCGGCGGAGCTCGGGGTGGTCGGCCATCTCGCGGTCGAGCTGTTCGAGACCCGCGACGGCCGGCTGCTGGTCAACGAGCTGGCGATGCGCCCGCACAACTCCGGTCACTGGACCCAGGACGGCGCCGTCACCTCCCAGTTCGCCAACCATGTGCGGGCCGTGCTGGACCTCCCGCTCGGCGATCCGCGGCCGCGCGCGCCGTGGACCGTGATGACCAATGTGCTCGGCGGCGACTACCCCGATATGTACGGGGCGTATCTGCACTGCATGGCGCGCGACCCGGCGCTCAAGATCCATATGTATGGCAAGGACGTGAAGCCCGGGCGCAAGGTCGGCCACGTCAACACCTATGGCGACGACCTGGCCGATGTGCGCGAGCGCGGCCGGCACGCTGCCGACTACCTCCGAGGGACCATCACCGAATGAGCGCTCCTGTGATCGGCATCGTCATGGGCTCCGACTCCGACTGGCCCGTCATGGAAGAAGCGGCCAAGGCCCTCGACGAGTTCGAGATCCCGTATGAGGTGGACGTCGTCTCGGCCCACCGCATGCCGCGCGAGATGGTCGCCTACGGGGAGAACGCGGCGTCCCGCGGCCTCAAGGCCATCATCGCGGGCGCGGGCGGCGCCGCCCACCTCCCGGGCATGCTCGCGTCCGTCACCCCGCTGCCGGTCATCGGGGTGCCCGTACCGCTGAAGTACCTCGACGGCATGGACTCCCTGCTGTCGATCGTCCAGATGCCCGCGGGCGTCCCGGTGGCCACCGTCTCCGTCGGCGGCGCCCGCAACGCGGGCCTGCTCGCCGCCCGAATCCTGGCCGCACACGACCCCGGACTCCAGGCGCGCATGTGCGAGTTCCAGGACGAACTCAACGCCCAGGCCACGGAAAAGGGGAAGCGGCTGCGGGCCAAGGTGGACGGGGCGGACGCTTTCGGCTTCGGCCGCTGAATCCCGTGCCCCGGGAGGCGCATCCCGGTCCGGGCCGGTGACTCCCGGTCCGGGCCGCGTTTTCCAGCCTCTCCGGCGATTGAGGAGCGGGGTCCGGACCAGGATCGCCATATCCAGCCCCTCCGGCGTTTGAGGAGCGGGGCTCGGGGGCGGAGCCCCGGCGGGGGCCCGGGGGCGGAGCCCCCAGTTTCGGGAAGGGGCGGGGTGGGGCATGGCCCGCCTCGGGCGCCCCCACCGCACACGCGCCCCAACACGTGACTTCGGCCGAGCCACGGACGAAAATGCCAGGATGACCGATCACCTTGCGCAAGCCCACGACCTGCTGGCCGCCCACCCCGTCGTAGACGGCCACAACGACTTCCCCTGGGCCCTGCGCGAGCAGGTCCGCTACGACCTCGACCAGCGCGACATGGCCGCCGACCTCACCCCGTACACCCATACCGACATCCCCCGCCTCCGCGCGGGCGGCGTGGGCGCCCAATTCTGGTCGGTGTACGTGCGCTCGGACTTCAGCGGCGACACCGCCGTCAGCGCCACCCTCGAACAGATCGACGTCGTCCGCCGTTTCACCGACCGCTACGCGACCGACCTGCGCCCCGCCCTCACCGCCGACGACATGGAGGCGGCGCGGGCCGAGGGCCGGATCGCCTCCCTCATGGGCGCCGAGGGCGGCCACAGCATCAACTGCTCCCTGGCCACCCTGCGCACCCTGTACGACCTGGGCGTGCGGTACATGACGCTCACCCACAACGACAACGTCCCCTGGGCCGACTCGGCGACCGACGAGCCGAAGGCGCACGGCCTCACCCGCTTCGGCGAGGAGGTGGTGCGCGAGATGAACCGCCTGGGCATGCTCGTCGACCTCTCCCATGTCTCGGCCGACACCATGCGGGACGCGCTCCGGGTGACCGAGGCGCCCGTGGTCTTCTCGCACTCCTCCGCACGCGCCGTCTGCGACCATCCGCGCAACATCCCGGACGATGTGCTGGGGCTGCTGCCCGCCAACGGGGGCGTGGCGATGGCCACCTTCGTCCCCAAGTTCGTCCTGCCCGAGGCGGTCGCCTGGACCAAGGCGGCGGACGAGAACATGCACGCCCACGGGATGCATCCGCTGGAGATGACGCCCGCCGGGATGAAGGTCCAGCGCGCCTTCGAGGAGGCCAACCCGCGCCCCCTGGCGACCGTGTCGACCGTCGCCGACCACCTCGACCATATGCGCGAGGTGGCGGGCATCGACCACATCGGCATCGGCGGCGACTTCGACGGCACCGCCTTCACCCCCGAGGGCCTCACCGATGTCGCGGGCTATCCGAACCTGATCGCCGAGCTCCTCGACCGCCGCTGGTCACCGGCCGACCTCGCCAAGCTGACCTGGCAGAACGCGGTCCGTACGCTGCGCGGTGCCGAGGACGTGGCGCGCGCCGCGCAGGGCACCCGCGGCCCGTCCCTCGCGACCATCGACCAACTGGACGGCGCGGCCACCGCCTGACGCACCGCCGCCCGGCGCACTGACCAACCTGACGCACCAAGAGCCGCTTTAGCGGCTCTTGGTGCCTTTGCGATGCCTTGATGCATCGTTCACGCAATTCTCCTCTTCCTCGTTGCCTTGCGGGCGAGAGAGTCGAAGCGGTCTGACGATCTCTCACGCGCTCAACGAGAAAGAGGCGTTATGCCCGACTTCACCCGCCGTAGACTTCTCGGTGCCGCCGCCGGCTCGCTCGGTGTGGGCGCGGCGGCGTCGCTGTTGCCGCCGAGTGTGCAGCGGGCGATAGCCGCCGGCCCGGCCAAGGGCGGCTCCCTCCACGACATCGAGCACGTCGTCCTGCTGATGCAGGAGAACCGCTCGTTCGACCACTACTTCGGCACCCTCAAGGGAGTGCGCGGTTTCGCGGACCCGGACGCCCTGACCCTCTCCACCGGCAAGTCCGTCTTCTACCAGCCGGACGAGGAGAACCCGGACGGCTATCTGCTCCCGTTCCACCTGGACACCCACTCCACCAGCGCCCAGGCGATCCCCTCCACCAGTCACGCCTGGTCGGTGCAGCACGAGGCGTGGAACAACGGCGCCATGGACAAGTGGCTGCCCGCGCACCGTAAGGCCGACGGCAAGAACGGCCCGTACGTCATGGGCTACCACACCCGTGCGGACATCCCGTTCCAGTTCGCGCTCGCCGAGGCGTTCACGATCTGCGACAACTACTTCTGCTCGGTCTTCGGCCCCACCTGGCCCAACCGGCTGTACTGGATGACGGGCACCATCGACCCGACGGGCGGCAAGGGCGGCCCGATCCTGGACAACACCGCCCCGCGGCCGTACCGCTGGACGACGTACGCCGAGCGCCTCCAGCAGGCGGGTGTGAGCTGGAAGGTGTACCAGGAGGAGGACGACTACGGCTGCAATCTGCTGGAGCAGTTCCAGCAGTTCCGGGATGCCAAGCCCGGCGATCCGCTGCACGACCGCGGCATGGTGGTCAGCCCCGCCGGGACGTTCGAGGAAGACGCCCGCAACGACCGGCTGCCGACCGTCTCCTGGATCATCCCCACCAGCACCCAGTCCGAGCACCCGGACTATCTGCCCGCCGCCGGCGCCGACTACGTGGCCTCGAAGATCGAGGCCATCGCGTCGAACCCGGAGGTCTGGCGCAAGACCGTCTTCGTCCTCAACTACGACGAGAACGACGGTCTGTTCGACCACGTCCCGCCGCCCACCCCCAAGCAGGGGACCGTGGACGAGTTCGTGGGCGGCCTGCCCATCGGCGGCGGCTTCCGGGTGCCCTGCCTGATCGTCTCGCCCTGGACGGTGGGCGGCTGGGCCGCGGGCCAGGCGTTCGACCACACCTCGGTACTGCAGTTCCTGGAGCGGCTGACCGGGGTCGAGGAGCCGAACATCAGCCAGTGGCGCCGCCGTACCTTCGGCGACCTCACCTCGGCCTTCGGCTTCTCGCACGCCGCGCCGAAGCCGCCGAAGCTGCCGGACGACACGGCCGAGCAGTTGGAGCAGGCCAAGAAGGACGTCGAGAACCTCCCCAAGCCGACCCTGCCGGGCGCCGACCAGAAGCCCCCGCGGCAGGAACGCGGCCACCGCCCCCGCCGCTGAAACCGACCCGACGTCGCCCCCGCCGGAGACCGTCCGGCGGGGGCGACGGCTATGTCGGGGGAGGGCGACGGCTACGCCAGCGGGCGCCCCAGCGCGCGGTAGGTCCAGCCGGCCTCGCGCCAGTGGTCGGGGTCCAGGGCGTTGCGCCCATCCAGGATGCGGCGCTCGGCGACGACGCTGCCGAGGGCCGCCGGGTCCAGCTCGCGGAACTCGCGCCACTCGGTGAGATGCAGCACCGCATGGGCGCCCTGTGCCGCATCGGCCGCCGTCGCCGCGTAGGCGAGGGTCGGGAAGAGGGCCCGGGCGTTCTCCATGCCCTTGGGGTCGAAGACGGTGACCTGGGCGCCCTGGAGCTGTATCTGACCGGCCACGTTGAGTGCGGGGGAGTCCCGGACGTCGTCGGAGTCCGGCTTGAAGGCCGCGCCCAGCACGGCGACCCGCTTGCCCAGGAAGCTGCCGCCGACGGCCTCGCGGGCCAGCTCGACCATGTGGCCGCGGCGCCGCATGTTGATCGAGTCGACCTCGCGGAGGAAGGTCAGCGCCTGGTCGGCGCCGAGCTCACCGGCGCGCGCCATGAAGGCACGGATGTCCTTGGGCAGACAGCCGCCGCCGAAGCCGATCCCGGCCCGCAGGAACTTCTTGCCGATGCGCTCGTCGTAGCCGATTGCCTCGGCCAGCTTGACCACATCGCCGCCCGCGGCCTCGCAGACCTCGGCCATGGCGTTGATGAAGGAGATCTTCGTCGCCAGGAAGGAGTTCGCCGCGACCTTCACCAGCTCGGCGGTCGGGAAGTCGGTCACCACGAAGGGCGAGCCCTCGGCGATGGGCGTCTCGTACACCTCGCGGAGCAGCTTCTCGGCCCGGTCGCCGGCGACGCCGACCACGATCCGGTCCGGGTGCAGGGTGTCCTGGACGGCGAACCCCTCGCGCAGGAACTCCGGGTTCCAGGCGAGCTCCGCGTCCGCTCCCACCGGGGCCAGCTCGGCCAGCCGGGCCGCGAGCAGGTCGGCGCTGCCGACCGGCACCGTGGACTTGCCCACGACCAGCGCGGGGCGGCGCAGATGCGGGGCGAGCGAGTCCACCGCGGCGTTCACGTAACTCATGTCACAGGCGTACTCGCCGTGCTTCTGCGGGGTGTTCACGCAGATGAAGTGGATGTCGCCGAACTCCCCGGCCTCCTCGTAGGAGGTGGTGAAGCGCAGCCGCCCGGTGGCGCCCTCGATCCCCGCGACGTGGCGCCGCAGCAGGTCCTCGAGGCCGGGCTCGTACATGGGCACCCGGCCCTCGGTGAGCATCGCGATCTTCTCGGGCACGATGTCGAGGCCGAGCACCTCGAAGCCCAGTTCCGCCATGGCCGCTGCGTGGGTGGCGCCGAGGTAGCCGGTGCCGATCACAGTGATCTTGAGGGCCATGCAGTGCTCCAGAACGGTCGATCGCAGATGCGGTGCCTGAGCATAGTCGGGACCCCGGGACGGGCTCAGCCGACTCTGTCAGGTAACTCACGTATACCTACCGGGGCGTCGCCCCTAGAATTCAGTTACTTAACGGTAGTTAGCACTCTTGGGGAGTGAGAGGCTTGGCGTCCTCGGTGAACGACTTCGACCTGTACCGGCCGTCCGAGGAGCATGACATGCTCCGGGACGCCGTCCGCTCTCTCGCCGAGGCGAAGATAGCCCCCTTCGCGGCAGAGGTCGACGAGGGGGCCCGCTTCCCCCAGGAGGCGCTCGACGCCCTGGTCGCGAACGATCTGCACGCGGTGCACGTCCCCGAGTCCTACGGCGGCTCCGGCGCGGACGCGCTGGCCACCGTGATCGTCATCGAGGAGGTCGCCCGGGTCTGCGCCTCGTCCTCCCTGATCCCCGCGGTCAACAAGCTGGGGTCGCTGCCGGTCATCCTCTCCGCCTCCGAGGAGCTGAAGAAGAAGTACCTGGCCCCGCTCGCCAAGGGCGACGCGATGTTCTCCTACTGCCTCTCCGAGCCGGACGCGGGCTCGGACGCGGCGGGGATGAAGACCAAGGCGGTGCGCGACGGCGACTTCTACGTCCTCAACGGCGTCAAGCGCTGGATCACCAACGCCGGGGTCTCCGAGTACTACACGGTGATGGCCGTCACCGACCCCGAGAAGCGCTCCAAGGGCATCTCCGCCTTCGTCGTCGAGAAGTCCGACCCGGGCGTCTCCTTCGGCGCCCCGGAGAAGAAGCTCGGTATCAAGGGCTCCCCGACCCGTGAGGTCTATCTCGACAACGTCCGGATTCCCGCCGACCGGATGATCGGCGCCGAGGGCACCGGCTTCGCCACCGCGATGAAGACCCTCGACCACACCCGGATCACCATCGCCGCGCAGGCCCTCGGCATCGCCCAGGGCGCCCTGGACTACGCCAAGGGGTACGTCCAGGAGCGCAAGCAGTTCGGCAAGCCGATCGGCGACTTCCAGGGCGTCCAGTTCATGCTCGCCGACATGGCCATGAAGCTGGAGGCCGCCCGGCAGCTCACCTACGCGGCGGCGGCCAAGTCCGAGCGGGTCTCCGCCGGAGGCGGCAAGGAGGACCTGACGTTCTTCGGCGCCGCGGCCAAGTGCTACGCCTCGGACGCCGCCATGGAGATCACCACGGACGCCGTCCAGCTCCTCGGCGGCTACGGCTACACCCGTGACTACCCGCTCGAGCGGATGATGCGCGACGCCAAGATCACGCAGATCTACGAGGGCACCAACCAGGTCCAGCGCATCGTGATGGCGCGCAACCTGCCGTAGTCCGTCGATACGAACGAGCGGCGCCGGGCCCGACGGGCCCGGCGCCGCTCGTCTCTCCCGCTCGGATCAGTTGCTGGAGACCGTGACCGTGTCGTCGTTCTTCAGCTCGCCCATGAGCTGCTTGACCTTGGTCATGTCCCACTGCACCGCGCTGCCCTTGGAGGTGGCCAGGCCCGGGTTGGAGATCGGCATGTTCATCTGCTTGCCGTCACCGCCGGAGACGCTCTTCATCGCGAAGAACATGTCCTTCACGTCCCACAGGCTCATGTCCTTGTCGACGACCAGGTTGTCCAGGCCGGCGCCCATCGTCGGGTAGAGCTTGAAGGGGTTCATGATCGTGCTCGGCGAGGCCGCCTTGTTGGCCAGCGCGGAGAGGAACTTCTGCTGGTTCTTGGTGCGGTCCAGGTCGCCGCCCGCGAGGCCGTAGCGCTGCCGGACGAAGGCGAGCGCCTGCTGGCCGTCCAGCGTCTGCTTGCCCTTCTTCAGGTCATTGCCGGACTTCTTGTCCTTCATGTCCTGCGGGACGTCGATGTCGACGCCGCCGACCCCGTCCACGAGATTGGCGAAGCCGTCGAAGCCGATCTCCGCGTAGTGGTCGATCTTCAGGCCGGTGTTGTACTCGATCGTGCGGACGAGCAGCGAGGGGCCCTCGGAGGAGTACGACGCGTTCAGCTTGTTCTGGCTCTGCGGGATCCGCCGGCCGCTCTCCGAGCCGGTGAAGGCCGGGATGGTGACCCAGGAGTCACGCGGGAGGCTGACCATGGTGTTCCCGTTCTCACCGACATGGAGAAGGATCATGGAGTCGGTGCGGCGGCCATCGGCCGAGCCGGTGTGCAGCTTCTTCTTGTCCTCGTCGGACATGCCCTCGCGGCTGTCCGAACCCACGATGAGGTAGTTGGTTCCCTTGCCGCCGCCCGGCCGGTCCTCGACCTTGCTCAGGTCCACCTCGTTGCGGAGCTTGGAGTCGGCCCAGATGTAGGTGCCGATGCCGACGGCGAGCAGCAGGACGACCAGGGTGACCAGGCCGATGGTTATCCGGCGCTTCCAGTTCTTCGGCCTCACCGGACGCGGGCCGGGGCCGCCCGGACCGCCGGGGCCGTGGGGGTCGCCGCCGCCCGGTCCGCCGGGGCCGTGGCCGTAGACCTGCCCCGTGTTGTAGCCGTCGTCGTAGTCGTCATAGCCCTGGGACGCCTGCTGCCGCGGAATGGTGCCGTGGGGCGAGAGGTCGGGCGGCAGCGGCGGCTCGTTGTACGGCGGCGGACCGCCCGCACCGGGCGCCGAGCGCCTCACTTGCGGCATAGCACGCGCCCCCTCTGGGTCAGGGCTGCCGCTACCACGTCCGTACCGGCCGCTGCGGTCGCCGGTCGATCCCTGGGGCCATTCGCTCATGCAAGGCAGTGTGCCTGGTCGGGTGGGTCGCCTTACAGGGCGGGGGCCGGATCGGGGCACGGCTGTTGCAGACCTGATAAGAATCTGGTCCGCATAAGGTGGACGGCATGACCAATCAGGCCCACGGTGCGGAACCGGAGCTTCCGGGAAAGCCCACCTCCGCCTCCCGTACCACGCTGTCACACATCATGACGGGCAGTGACACCAATCTCCTCGGTACCGTCCACGGCGGCGTGATCATGAAACTGGTGGACGACGCGGCCGGAGCGGTCGCCGGACGCCACTCCGAGGGGCCCGCGGTCACCGCGTCGATGGACGAGATGGTCTTCCTCGAACCGGTCAGGGTCGGCGACCTCGTTCATGTGAAGGCTCAGGTCAACTGGACCGGCCGGTCCTCCATGGAGATCGGGGTGCGGGTGCTGGCCGAGCGGTGGAACGAGTCCACGCCCGCCACCCAGGTCGGCAGCGCCTATCTCGTCTTCGCCGCCGTCGACGCCGACGGCAAGCCCCGGCCGGTGCCCCCGGTCATCCCGGAGACCGAGCGGGACAAGCGGCGCTACCAGGAGGCCGAGATCCGCCGGACCCACCGGCTGGCCCGCCGCCGCGCGATCAAGGAACTCCGCGCCCGGCGCGTCGCCCCGCGCGCCGACGACGACACCGAGGACGCCGGGCGATGACCCCTCGGGTCAGAGAGAGCGAGTGGCGCCCTCGGGGCAGACGACCTCGTCGCCGGTGATGGCCCCGAACCCGGCCGTGTCGCTCCGCGGCTTCTCGACCCGGACCGGCCGCACACCCGTGTAGTCCGCGCCGATCGTGATCTGCATCACGGCGCCCTGCCCGACCACCGGCTTCAGCCGGGCCCCGGGCAGCGCGGCGGCCAGCGAGCGCACCGAGCGGTCCCAGACGGGGTCGTACACGATCACCGTGCGCCGGACGTCGGGGGTCGCGGCGTCGGCGGGGGAGCCGGTGGTGGCGAAGCCGGTGGCGTGCAGCGCGCGGTCCGCGCGGCGGGCGAGCCCCGCCGTATCGGTGCCGTTGAGCACATGGACCCGGACCCGGCCCGGGTCCACGTCGACCGGGGTGGCGCCGGGACGCTTCGGCCGGTGGGCGACCAGCGGCCGGTCCTCGCGGAGGGTGGTGAAGAGCCGCTCGGCCTTGGGCTGGTCCCAGCGCAGTGTGGAGCCGGCCCCCTTCACCGGGACGCCGGGCAGGATCACCGGAACCGAGGCGAACTCCGAGGACGAGGGGGTGACGCCGCTCATCGCCCGCCCCAGGGCGACCATGTCCGCCGCCCCGAAGCCGTGGTCGGCGCGGACCGAGCCCAGCAGGGCCCCGGCCACCCGGTTGAACCGCACCGGGTTGAGCAGGATGCCACCGGCCGTGGTCTGGTGGACCACGGCGGCCAGGAAGCGCTGCTGGCGCTGGATCCGGCCCAGGTCGGAGGTGCCGTCGACATGCCGGGAGCGGACGTACTGCAGCGCCTGGCCGCCGTTCAGGACATGGGTGCCGGCCGCCAGGTCAAGCCCCGTGTGGTCGTCCTTGAGCGGCCGCGCGGTGCAGATCTTGACCCCGCCGAGCACATCGACCGTCTTCATGAAGCTGGTGAAGTCCACCTCGAGGTAGTGGTCGATGTGGATGCCGGTCAGCTGCTCCACGGTGCGCACGGTCAGGCTCGGCCCGCCCTCGGCGTACGCGGCGTTGAGCTTCCGCGGATGGTGCGGATGGCGCTTGCCGGTGGCGTCGGTGTACGCGGGGATCTGGGCGTACGAGTCGCGGGGCAGGCTGACCGCGCTGACCCGGCGGTGGTCGGCCGACAGATGCATCAGCATGATCGTGTCGGTGCAGCGGCAGGGGGCTCCGCCCAGCCGGTACAGCGCCTTCTCCCGAGGCGTGATCTTCTCCCGTCCGTCCGTGCCGACCACGAGGAAGTTGACGCCCCCGCCGGTGTTCTTCGGACGGTTGTCCAGGCCGCCGAAGGCATCCACCCGGTGGATCCCGGATTCGAGCTCACTGACCAGCAGATGCCCGATGCCGCTGACCGCCAGCACCAGAGCGGCGCCGCCCGTGGCGAGCCGCAGCCCCCAGCGGGGGCGGCGGGAGCGGGGGCGCGGCGGGCGCGGCGATCGGGCCGGTGCACTCACTCCGGGGACCTCCGTGAACGGGTGGGCGAACGGGTGGGCTGGGCGGAACCGCCTCACCGTAGGCCCATACGACGATCGCTTTGACGGCCCCACGCCGCCCGGGTGGCGCGCTGCCACCCGGGCGGCGCGTCCCGGTGTCCACCATTCGCGGTAACGTGGGCGCGATATCGCAGCCTTTTGGGGCCCCACCCCCAGTCTCCTGGGGCCCGGCCCCCGAACCCCGAGGTGCCATGCCCCCGCATCAGCTCCCGGCCGTCTCCGTGATCATGCCGGTGCTCAATGAGGAACGCCATCTGCGCAACGCCGTGCGGCACATCCTGGAGCAGGAGTACGACGGTGAGATGGAGGTGGTGATCGCGCTCGGCCCGTCCGCGGACCGTACCGACGAGATCGCCGCCGAACTGGTGGCGGAGGACCCCCGGGTGCATACGGTCCCCAATCCCACGGGCCGCACCCCCGCCGCCCTGAACGCGGCGATCAAGGCATCCCGCCATCCGGTGGTGGTGCGGGTCGACGGCCACGGCATGCTCTCGCCGAACTACATCGCGACCGCCGTCCGGCTCCTGGAGGAGACCGGCGCGCAGAACGTCGGCGGGATCATGCACGCCGAGGGCGAGAACGACTGGGAGAAGGCCGTCGCCGCCGCCATGACCTCCAAGATCGGGGTGGGTAACGCCGCCTTCCACACCGGCGGCGACGCGGCCCCCGCCGAGACCGTCTATCTGGGCGTCTTCCGGCGCGAGGCGCTGGAGCAACAGGGCGGCTACAACGAGGAGTTCATCCGCGCCCAGGACTGGGAGCTGAACTTCCGGATCCGCGAGGCCGGCGGGCTGATCTGGTTCTCGCCCGAGCTGAAGGTCTCCTACCGGCCGCGGCCGAGCGTGCGGGCCCTGGCCAAGCAGTACAAGGACTACGGGCGCTGGCGCCATGTCGTCGCCCGCTTCCATCAGGGCTCGATCAATCTGCGCTATCTCGCCCCGCCGACCGCCGTCGTCGCCATCGCGGCGGGCATCGTGGTGGGCGCGGCCGTCACCCCGTGGGCCTTCGTGATCCCCGGCGGCTATCTGGCCGCGATCGTCGCGGGCTCGATCCCGGCGGGCAAGGGGCTTCCGGCGATGGCCCGGCTGCGGGTCCCGGTGGCGCTCGCGACCATGCACATGTCCTGGGGCTGGGGCTTTCTGACCAGCCCGCGCGCGCTCGCCAAGCGGGTCATCGCCAGCCGCCGTCCGGCGGTCATGGCCCCGTAGCCCTACGCGAAGGGGCCGGACCCGCCGCGGGTCCGGCCCCTTTGTCGTGCCGTCACGGGGGCGTCGTGCCCTCACAGGGGCGTCAGAAGCTGTAGCCCGAGTTGACCTTCATACAGCCCTTCTGCTCGCCGTTGAGCGCGTCCGCGCTCTCGGGCGTCTTGCTGCCGTCGTCCGTCGCCGCCTTCGGATAGGTGGCGCCCTGGCGCCAGTCGTTGCCGACCACCACGGTGATCTCCTGGACCGACGTCGACGACTTCGCCGCGGACTTCGGCAGCTTCAGCGCCTTGGCCACCGCCAGGCCGTCGCCCTGCCGGTCCTCGCCCGGGTAGAGGACGGTGGTGTCGGCCTGCGAGATCAGCACCGAGTTCGCGGTGGCCTTGGCGTAGCCCAGCCGCACCAGCTCGGATGTGATCTCCGAGGCCCGGCCGGAGGCCGGCCCCAGGACGGTGCTGGCGGTGCCGTTCTGCACCACCACCGGGAGCTGGTCCTTGGGCGCGGTGGGCTTCGGGGTCGCGTCGGGCTTCTTCTTGTCCTTGCCGTCCAGGCTTATGTCGTTGCGCAGCAGCGAGAAGGTCTGCTCGGCGTCGCCCGGCTTGGGCAGCACGTACTTCTCGCCTTCGCCGTACACCCAGGGCATGGTGATCATGGTGGTGCGCTTGGTCGGCACCCGCTTGAGGTCATTGCCCAGGTCGTACAGCTTCTTGGGGGAGCCGAGGCCGTGGTCGACAGTCAGCGCCTTGGTGGCGGCCTCCGTGAGGTCCATCAGCTTGCCCGGGTCGCTGAGCTTGGTCCCCGATTTGAGCTGGCGGATCATCGAGGTCATGTACATGTGCTGGGCCTTGGCCCGGCCTATGTCGGTGTTGTCCTCGAAGCCGTAGCGGGTGCGCAGCCACTGGAGCGCCTGGACGCCCTTGACGTTGTGGGTGCCCTTGGTCAGCTTCAGACCGGAGCCGTGGCCCTCGCTGTCATGGGAGTAGACGTTGTTGTTCACGCACACCGGTACGCCGCCGATGGCGTCCGCAATGGAGACCACCCCGGAGAAGTCGATCATCATGAAGTGATCGACGTAGACGCCGGTGAGTTCCTTCCAGGTGGCGACCGTGCAGCCCGGACCGCCGTACTGGAGCGACTCGTTGATGGGCCCCACGGTCTTCGGGTAGACCGTCCCGTCCTCCGGATCGGTGCACCGGGGGATGGTCACCCGGGTGTCGCGCGGAATGCTGACCACCGACATATTGCTGCGGTCGGCCGAGACATGCACCAGCATCTGCACATCGGCCAGCGGTTTGCGGTCCGCGTCCCGCTTGGCGCCGCCGAGCTTGATGTTCTCCGCGGTGTTCCGGCCGTCGGAGCCGACGAGCAGGATGTTGAGGGGGGTCTGTCCGGCGGCGTTGGGCTCGGGTCTGCCGAGCTTGCTGTCGCCGAGGTCCAGATCCGCCTTCTTCAGATTGCCGTTCAGGTGTTCGTAGTAGAAGTATCCGGCGCCGGCCCCGCCGAGTACCAGCACGGCCAGCGTCAGGGCGGTCCAGCGCAGGATCCGCACCCCGCGACTCCGCTTTGGCTTTGGCCGCAGCCGACCGCCCGGCCGGCGCCCCGCGCCGTTCGACGCGAGGCCCTCCCCTTGCGGCGGGCTGTCGTCCTCACCGTGCTCACGGGGTTCGGGAACGGTGGCCCGCCGCCCTCTTTTCCCCCGCACACTGCTCTGCCGCATCGGGCCTCCTGCCGTCTGTCTGTCGTCCGGCCCAATGGAAGAGGGTGGATTGGCCGGTGAGGTCACTTGGCGCAGACGTTCTTGTCGTCGGCCTCGACCCTCTGAATGTCCTTCGGCGCCTTCGCCGGAGCGGAGATCGGTGTGCCGGCGCCCTTGAAGTCCGCGCCCAGCGTCAGATTCATCTCCGCCTTCGGCTCGGCGTCCTTCGTGCCTTCCTTCATGGCGGAGGCGGGCAGCCCCATGCTGTCGGCCAGCCGACGCGCCTGGTCGGCCTGGTTGGGAGCGTACTCGAGCGTCGACTTCTTCAGCTCTGCCGGAGCGTTTCCGCCGTTGCTGGTGAGGAGCATCCCCTCGGTGTTCTGCATCCAGTCGACGGTCTCCTGGGCGGCGCCGAACTGCCCGCTGCCGTTGAGCACCTTGACCCGGACATCGGCGGGATCGGACTTGGGCCCCTTCAGCCGCGCCGCCTGCTCGTCCTTGGCCGCCTTCTCCTTCTTCTTGACCTCGGTCAGGGACACGTCCTGGCGGACCATGGAGAACAGCGGCTCGGCCTTGGTCTTGTCGAGCAGCACGGTCGCACCGTCGGTGTTGTCGACGACCGGGACGGTCGCGAAGGTGACGTTCTTGAGGTCGACCTTGCTCAGGTTCTTCCCCAGCGAGGCCAGCTTGTTGACGGTGCCGATCCCGGTGTCCACGGTGAGCGCCTTGGTGGCGGTCTGGGCCAGGTCCCACATCTTGCCCGGGCTGGTGAGCGTCCCGCTGTCCTTCATCTTGCGCATCAGCGAGCTCAGGAACTGCTGCTGGAGCTTGATGCGGTCCAGGTCGCCGCCGAAGCCGACGGTGTGCCGGGTCCGGACGAACGCCAGCGCCTCCTCGCCCTTGATCGTATGGCGGCCCTTCTTGAGGTTCAGATGCGACTTGGGGTCGTTGACGTCCTTGGCGAGACACACCTCGACCCCGCCGACCGCCGAGGACATCTCCTTGACCGCGTTGAAGTCGGCCATCATGAAGTGGTCGATCTCCAGCCCGGTGAGCTTCTCGACCGTCTGCCAGGTGCAGCCGGGGTCGCGCCCCTCCTGGCCCAGGCTGGTGTTGAAGCGCACCTCCGACTCGCCCGGGATGCTCTTGAAGGAACCGTCCTTCTGCTTCGTACGGCAGTCCGGGATGTCGGTGATCATGTCGCGCGGAATGGAGAGCACGGTCGCGTTGGACCGGTCCTCCGAGACATGGAAGAGCAGCGTGGTGTCGGCGTGACCGACGCTCCCCGCGTCGCCGTACCCCTCGTTGCCCTTGCCGTCGCGCCGGTCGGTGCCGATCAGCAGGATGTTCATCGGGCCGTCGGAGACCGCGGCGTTGTTCTCGCCGACGTCGACCTTGCTGATGTTGTTGTTGAGGTGCTGATAGACGAAGTACGCCGCGGCAGAACCGCCCACCAGCAGGAAGGCCAGGGTGCCGCTGCCCCAGTACAGCGCCTTCTTCGTCTTCGACTTCTTCGGCTTCGGCTTGCGACGGCTGACCGGGCCCGTCGCCTTCTCCTTCTCCGACTCCCGTTTGGCCGCCCGCCGGCGCCCCCTGGGTTCGGAGTCGGTGGCGCCGTCACGGCTCGACGATCTGGAGACCCGTCGCAGCTCCGTGGTGTCGTCCGCCGATGTCTCGGCGGCGTTCAGCCGCAGCTCGTAATTGCCCGTATTCGGGTCGAACACCCACTGATCGGCTGGGTCGAAGTCACCTGCCCCGCCAGGGCCTTGCGCGTCCACGGTCGTCTGTGTCCTCCGTCGGTGCCACGCGGCGCCTCCCCCTCAAGGCGCTCCATCTGTCTTGGTGCAGTGCGCGGCCACCTCGTAGAGCGCACCGGATCGCTCACACTATCCGCCCAGATCAGCGTCAAGCGACGCCGGTGACAAATTCCACTTCCCTACAACTGGGCATTCTGCCCAATCCTTATCTCATCCTTCACGATTCGTGGCCCGCCCTTAACGTGCTTTTACTCGCAGATGCCTCGCGCGGCCGTCGTCCCTTGGTACGGGCTGAGGTTGCCGGCCTTCTGGTCGCCGCCCGTCGAGGCCGTGACGGTGTGGGCCACCGGCACCGGCTGATCCAGCCGCAACTGCCGGAACAAGCGGTCGGCGTCGGGCTGGACGAGCTCATCCCGGTTCTTGTTGTACGTGTAGGGCTGCCGCGGAATCGTGAGGAACCGGATCTTCTCCCGCGGGATGTCCCGCACCCCGCGCACCAGCGTGTACAGATCCTTGAGCGAATCCAGCCCCGGATCCGTGGTCAGCGAGGACGTCGCCGCGTTGAGCACCGGATACAGCTTCGCCGGATTGAGCAGCACACCATTGCTCTGCACTTTCTTCACAAGCGAGCCCATGAACTCCTGTTGTCTGCCGATGCGCTCCGTGTCGCTGCCGTCGCCGATGCTGTACCGGGCGCGCACATAGCCCAGCGCCTGCTCCCCGTGGAGGACCTGACGGCCCGCGGGCAGCTTCAGATGCGCGTCATCGTCGTCCACGGGCTCCTTCAGGCACATCTCCACCCCGCCGACCGCGTTCACCAGCCGCTTGAAGCCGCTGAAGTCCACGATCAGATGGTGGTCGACGCGGATCCCGGTCAGCTTCTCGACGGTGCGGATCGAACAGGCCGCGCCGCCGGCCTCGAACGCCCAATTGAATTGGGCGAACCGGGCCCGGTTCGGCTTTCCGTCCGGCTGGTCGCAGGCCGGGATGTCCACCATCAGATCGCGGGGGATGGAGACGGCGGTGGCGCTCTTTCCGCCGGCCTGCAGATGCAGCAGGATCGTGGTGTCCGAGCGCTGAGTGCCGGTGTCCTTGCCGTATTTGCCGTTGCCCTTGCCGCCCCGGTTGTCGGAGCCGATCAGCAGGATGTTCTGCGCGTCCCGCACCACCGACACCGGCCGCTCGGCCTCGTACTTCCTCAGCTCGTCCGCGGTCCGGGTATCGGTGCGGATATTGCCGTCGAGGCGCTCGTAGAACCACCACCCCGCCCCGGCGACCGACAGCACCAGCATGGCCACGCCCAGCGCGAGAACACGCGGCCAGCGGCGCCTGCGTCTCGGCGCAGGCTCAGAGCTGTCGGTCGTCACGTCCGCGTCCTCCCACCCGTCTTCCGCCCGGGGGGCGGAGCGGCATCGCATGCCGGGATACCGATTAACGGAACAGACATGCGAAGCCCGTGCATGGTTGTACGTATCCGTAGATCATCGCGCGGGGTGGGCGACGCGGCCCGTGGACTCGGCCCGCGGTCCGCCGGACGGGTCAGGGGTGGGAAGGGGGGTGGGGCGTGGGGTCTGAGGTCTGAGGTGGGGCGGCTGCGGAGTGGTTTCGGGGTCGTCTCGGGGGGCTCGGGGTGGGGTGGTCGGCCCCAGGGAGTTGTGGCCGTGGCCGTGGCCTCAGGGCATGGTGGCGGTGACGCGCTCGCTCTCCTTGCGCCCCGCCAGCCCCTTCTCGTCCAGCCGGTCCAGATGGCGGCAGAGCACCACCGAACCGCCGGTGGCCAGCGGTGCGTACAGCCCGTACGACAGTCCCTCCCAGTGGTCGTAAGCAAGCCCCGAGAGGATCCGTGAACCGGGCCCGAGCCCCTGCGCCGCGGCGTCGGCCTGCGCCCGCTCCACCACCTCCGCGCTCGTCAGCTCCACACCGCCGACGGCCAGCGCGGGCGCCTCCGGGTCCACCGGGGAGTACGGGGCGAAGCGGTCGCCCTGGCTGGGCACCTCCACGGCGTAGTCCGCGAACCCCTCCGGTAGCTGGGGGAACCGGCCGCCCAGCGGCTGCAGCGACAGCGCCACCCGCTCACCGGAGCACTCCCGTGCCTCCTTGAGGGTGTCCGGGCCGCTGACGACGAGATCGGCGGAGGCCGGGTCGCCCCCGATGTCCACGAGGACCCCGACCGAGGAGCAGGCCACCAGCCACACGGCGGTCTGCCAGTGGGCGGGCAGCAGCAGTGCGCATCTGTCGCCCGGCGCGGCGGCCAGATCGTCCTGGAGCAGATTGGCGGTCTTCGCCACCCAATTGGCGAAGGTGGCCACGGAGAGTTCGACACGTTCGCCCGTGGCGTCGTCGTAGAAGGTCACGAGCGGGCGGGGCGGGTCCGCGGCGAGCGCGGATCCCAGCAGGTCGGCGGGGGTGCGATCGGTGGCGTTCACGCGCGCAAGACTACGCGCCGAAGATGCGGCGCGGACGGGGTCGGTGGGGCTTGGCCAAGCGGACGGTCCGCGACGTGCCCGCTCTTCCGAATGGACAGGTTTGTCCCCTTATGTAGACGATTTCAATCATGCGTGCATACCTGGCATCCTCGATCGGCGTCGCGTGCACCGCCGCCCTCGCCCTGCCCCTCGCCGTCTATCCCGGCCCCGCCCACGCCCGGGCCGAGCGGACCGCCGCATCCTCCGGCTCCACACAGTCGCTGCCGCTCCTTCCCCTCGTGGCGGACGGACTCGACCGGGGTGTGGTCACGCCCGGCGACGACGCTTCGGCCCCGGCCTCTGCCTCGGCCCCGGCCGACCGGGGGGTCGCCGCGTCGCGCGTACGGCCGTTCTCGCTCGTCGGCGTCGTCTGGGACCAGCCCTCCGCCGACCTCCACGGCCGGGTACAGGTCCGCACCCGCGCGGTCGGCGGCGAATGGTCCCCATGGCGCGAGCTGCTGCCGTACGGGGACGAGGGCCCCGACCCCGA
This sequence comes from Streptomyces sp. 11-1-2, assembly GCF_003595545.1. NCBI lineage: Bacteria > Bacillati > Actinomycetota > Actinomycetes > Kitasatosporales > Streptomycetaceae > Streptomyces > Streptomyces sp. 11-1-2. Next base: position 4,938,872 of record NZ_CP022545.1, on the reverse strand, counting down.
CTCGCCCGAACTCCGGGGCGTACGGGCCCACGGCGGCACCGCACCGCTGTGGGTGGGCGACTCGGACGGGGTGCAGGCGCGGGTGCGGCCGGAAGGGGTGGCGGTGGCGGGCGGGGGTGCGGGCGCGGGTGCGGATGCGGGTGGGGGCGCTGATGCGGGTGGGGGTGCCGGTGTGGATGCGGGTGGGGGTGCTGCCGCAGGCGCGAGTGCGGATGGGGGCCCAGGCGCCGGTGCCCGGTCGGCGGCGCTGCCGTCCGGGCTGCGGCTGGAGCTGATCGATCCCGGCGAGGCCCCGGCGCCGCCACCCCCGGACCGGGCCGTACTGCGTGCCCTTCCGGCGCATCCGGCGCCGACGGCAAGGGATGCCGCGCCGGGTGCGAGGCCGTCGGCGGGGCCGTCCTGGGGGCCCTCGAGGTGGTCCGCGAGGCCGTCCCTCAGACCCCCCAGGCCCTCCAGGCCATCCGTCAAGCCGTCCTGGCCCTCGAGGTGGTCCGCGAAGCCGTCCCCCAGACCCTCCGGGTCATCCGCCAAGCCGCTGCCGTACCCCTCCACCCACTCCACCCAGCCCACGCCGCCGCCCGGCGCCATCACCCCGCCGCCCAGCGCACTCGCCGAGGAGGCGGCCAAGGCGAACGCCGCCCGCTACAGCGCGCCGCGGCCCAGCATCGTCACCCGCGCGGGCTGGGGCGCCGACGAGAAGATCCGTGAAACGGGCCACGTCTACAGCAAGACCGTGAAGGTCGCCTTCATCCACCACACCGTGACGGGCAATAAGTACAGCTGCTCCCAGGCGCCCTCCGTTTTGCGCAGTATCTACCGCTACCACGTGAAGAGCCTGGGATGGCGCGATTACGGCTACAACTTCACCATCGACAAGTGCGGAAAAATCTACGAAGGCCGCTCCGGCGGTGTGACCAAAGCCGTACGCGGAGCGCACACGCTGGGCTTCAACACCAACAGCATGGGCGTCGCTGTCCTCGGTACTTTCTCCGCCAAGAAGCCCCCGGCCAAGGCCGTGAAGGCCATCGCCAAGCTCACCGCGTGGAAACTGGGCCTCTTCAAGCGAAATCCGCGTGGCACCACGCATCTGGTGTCCGGCGGCGGCAACAAGTACAAAAAGGGCGCCAACGTGAAGCTCCATGTGATCGCAGGTCACCGCGACGGCTTTGCCACCGAGTGCCCGGGCAAGGACCTCTACAAGAAGCTCGGTTCGGTACGGAAGACAGCCGCCCGCCTCCAGGGGCGCTGATCAGGCGCGGTCCGGGGATCTGCATACACTGGCCGCCGACCGGCGAGCCCCAGCAGGAAGCAGAGACGTTACGTGACCATTGCGCCAGCAACGCCATCGCCAGAGGCGATCCTCCTGGTCGGCGGCAAGGGAACCCGGTTGCGCCCGATGACGGTGCACACTCCCAAGCCGATGGTCCCGGCGGCCGGCGTTCCGTTTCTGACCCACCAACTCGCCCGCGCCCGCGCCGCCGGGGTCGAGCACATCGTGCTCGCCACCTCCTATCTGGCGGAGGTCTTCGAGCCGTACTTCGGTGACGGCTCCGCGCTCGGCCTGCACCTGGAGTACGTCACGGAGGAGGAACCCCTCGGCACCGGCGGCGCCATCCGCAACGTCGCCTCCCGGCTGCGCTCGGGCCCCGACGACCCGGTGCTGATCTTCAACGGCGACATCCTCACCGGCCTCGACATCCGCGCCCTCGTCGACAACCACCGCACGACGGGCGCCGATGTCTCGCTGCACCTCACCCGGGTCCCCGACCCCCGCGCGTACGGGCTGGTGCCCACCGACGAGCAGGGCCGGGTCACCGCCTTCCTGGAGAAGCCGCAGACCCCCGAGGAGATCGTCACCGACCAGATCAACGCGGGCGCGTACGTCTTCAACCGCTCGGTCATCGACACCATCCCCGCCGACCGCCCCGTCTCCGTCGAACGCGAGACCTTCCCCGGTCTGCTGGCCGCGGGCGCGCATCTGCAGGGCATGGTCGACTCCACGTACTGGCTCGACCTCGGCACCCCCCAAGCCTTCGTCCGCGGCTCCGCGGACCTGGTGCTGGGCCGGGCCCCCTCCCCGGCCGTACCGGGGCGCTGCGGTGACCGCCTCGTCCTGGACAGCGCCTCGGTCGCGGGCGACGCCAAGCTGACCGGCGGCACGGTCATCGGCCCCCAGGCCCGGGTGGGCGCGGGCGCGCGCATCGACGGCAGCACGCTGCTGGAGGGCGCCGTCGTGGAGGAGGGCGCCCAGGTGCGCGACTCGCTCGTCGGCGCGGGGGCACGCATCGGTGCCCGTACGGTGCTGCAGGGCGCGGTGGTCGGGGACGGCGCGCTGGTCGGCCCGGACAACGAGCTGCGGGACGGCGTACGCGTGTGGTGCGGGGCGGACATCCCGGCGGGGGCGGTCCGCTTCTCGTCCGACCAGTGACGGGGGTGCCGTAGGGCGGGGTTGCCCTGGGGGGCGCTGGGTTGCGCGGTGCGGTGGGGTGTGTGGTGGGTGCCGGGTGCGGCTTGCGGGTGCGGTGCGTGGGTGGTGCGCCCGGTGTGCGTGGTGGGTGCCGGGTGCGGCTTGCGGGTGCGGGTGCGTGGGTGGTGCGCCCGGGGTGTGTGGTGGGTGCCGGGTGCGGGGCCTCCGGGGCGGCGCCCTGGACCGTATATTTACGGCGCCATTGGCCGGGGGCGTTGGGTGCGCCGGGGATTGGCGCCACAAATACACGTAAGCGTCCAGGACACCACCCCTGCGACCCCGCCCCCTCCCGCCTCGTCGGCGACCGCCCGCCGGTGGCGCAGGGCGTCTGTCCGTCCTGTGTTCAGCCCGGGGGGCGGGTGTTGGGTGGGTGCGGCCCCCCGCCCCCTTCCGTCGGCCCGCGGTCATCCGCCGGTGGCACAGGACGTCAGCCCGTCCCGCGTTCAGCGTGAGGGCGCCGGATGGACGAGGGGAGTGCCCCTCCGGCCACAGGCCGCTTTCCCGGCTCCGGACCGCCGGTGGCACCTGGATCCGCATACTGGGCGGAGGCGGGAGCCTCCCGCCTTACCGATGGCTTCCCGCCGGTGGCCCGATCGCCTGCCCGGTGACAGGCGGACCGGGGACTACATCGTCCGGAAGTCCCTGACCGCGAAGCGGGGGGCGCGGCGGGGTGGGGTGCGGCCGGACAGGAGGATCAGCCGGGTCGCGCGGTAGCGCTGGCCCGCGTAGGGGGCCAGGAGTTCGAGCATCGCCTCGTCGTCCGCACCCCGCTCTCCGGTGAGCGCGTAGCCGACGATCTGCGGCAGATGCAGATCCCCGACCGTGATCGCGTCCGGGGTGCCATTGCTGCGCTGCAGGGTCTCCGCCGCCGTCCAGGGCCCGATACCCGGGATGAGTTGTAGCCGGGCGGAGGCGGTGGCGAGGTCCATGGACGTGGCCTCCTCCAGCCGTCGGGCGACCCGGACGGCCCGCAGGATCGTCGAGGAGCGCTTGGTGTCCACGCCCGCGCGGTGCCACTCCCACGACGGGATCAACGCCCAGGCACGCGGATCGGGCATGACCCGCATCCGCATCCCCTCGGCCGGACCGGGCGCGGGCTCGCCATGGCGCTGGAGCAGCAGCCGCCAGGCGCGGTACGCCTCGACGCCGGTGACCTTCTGCTCCAGGATCGATGGAATCAGGGATTCCAGGACCAGCCCGGTGCGGATGAGCCGGAGACCGGGGTGGCGGCGGTGCGCCTCGTGGACGAGCCGATGGCGGGGCACGAACGCGGACGGGTCGTCGTCCGCCCCGAGGAGGGCGGGCAGGCCGTCCAGCAGCCACTCCGCGCCCGGCCCCCAGGCCCGGCCTTCGACCTCCGCACCTTTGCGCGCGATCCGTATGGTCCCGGGCCCGGCCGGCGTCCGGCTCGCCCGCCAGAAGGCGCCGTCCGCGCCGACCTGAAACGCGGGATCCCCTGGGCCTCGCTGCAGCACGCCGAGGTTACGCGCGAGGTCGCAGGGCCCCGAAGGGCTCCAGGTACGTCTCACACACACCCCGCCACCCTACGACCCACCCAATCGACACTTCCCCCGCCCCGGGGGTGTGCCACTGGCGCCCGCTCGCCGAGGAGCTGGGAGGGCGGGGCCGCGCCCATCCCCGCCCAACACTCGGCCCCTGGAGGGCCACCAGGGCGGGGCCGGTGTCATCGCGGCACGGTCGCCAGCGAGGGCCGCACTCGTCCTCGGGCGATCCGGAACCGGACAGGCGGCTCGCGCCACTGGCAGATGGTCGCGGGACGGCGGTAGGGGGCGGGTCGCTCCCACTCCCGGACTGGCCGGGGACGGGCAGGCGGCCTGTGCCACCGGCGGGTGGCCGCAAGACGACGGCAGGGAGTGGGGGTCGTTCCCACCTCCGCCCAGCACCCGGCCTCGGGGCTGGACGTGGGCCGGGCGGGCGCCCGGTGTCATCGGCGGTGGCCGCGGGACGGCGGGAGGGGTGGGGGTCGCTGCCACCCCGGCCCAGCACCCGGCCCTGGGGCTGGACGTGGGCCGGGCGGGCGCCCGGTGTCATCGGCGGTGGCCGCGGGACGGCGGGAGGGGTGGGGGGTCGCTGCCACCCCGGCCCAGCACCTGGCCTCGGGGCTGAACACAGGACGGGCAGGCGCCCTGCGCCACCGGCGGGCGGTCGCCGACGAGGCGGGAGGGGGCGGGGTCGCAGGGGTGGTGTCCTGGACGCTTACGTGTATTTGTGGCGCCAATCTCCGGCCCACCCAACGCCCCCGGCCAATGGCGCCGTAAATATACGGTCCAGGGCGCCGCCCCGGAGGCCCCGCACCCGGCACCCACCACACACGCCACCGCGCACCACCCACGCACCCGCACCCGCAAGCCGGACCCGCACCCACCACACACCCCACCGCGCATCCAAGGGCGCCCCCGCCTCAAGGGCAACCCCGCGGCGCACCCCAGCAAACGCTCTCGCACCCGTGCCCCCACCCCGCACAACGCGCGCCCCCCTGCCCCCGCGCACACGACCCCACCGCACAACCGGCTCGCACAACCTCGGCCCCGGTCACCAGGCCCGACCCCCCCCGCCCGACCCCCTGCCCAGACCCCCGCCCAGACCTCCCGCCCAGACCCCCACCTCGACCCCCGCCCCCGCCCCCCGGACCCGACGTCCTACCGCACCACCACGAACCCCGCGACCCCCCGCTCCGGCCGTGCCACCGGCGGAACTGCCGCCTGGCCCACCGCGACCGTGCCCATCGGGTCCCAGTCGTCCGGCAGGCCCAGTACCTCACGCACCACCGGGCGGCAGAACATCGTGGACGACACCCACGCCGACCCCAGCCCTTCACCCGCCAGCGCGACCAGCAGGTTCTGCACCCCGGCGCCCGCCGCGACCACGAACATCTCGCGCTCCGCCGTGTTCCGCCGCGGGTCGGGGTAGGTGTGGGCGCCGTCCGCGACCAGGCACGGGACCACCAGGTACGGCGCCTTGCGCAGCACATCGCCGCGCCGCACCCGCTTGGCGATGCTCTCCTCGGAGAAGCCGTCCCCCCGCAGGTCGGCGATCCAGGCATCCCGCATCGCGTCCAGCAGCCGCGTCCGCGACTCCTCCGACTCCAGCAGGACGAAGCGCCACGGCGTCGTATGGTGCGGCGCCGGTGCGGTGACGGCGGCGGCGACCGCACGCCGCACCGCCGAGCCGTCCACCGGCTCGTCGGTGAACTCCCGGACCGTACGGCGCAGCGTCACGGCCTCCCGCACGGCCTCGGAGGTGCCCAGCCGGAACATGTCGTCCGCGGCACCGCGCACCAGCGCCCGCGCGCCTTCATCGACCTCGTGCTCACCAGAGCCGCCAAGCCCGTCCGCCTCGTCCGCCCCGTCAGACTCGCCAAGCCCGCCTGCTGCTCCGTCAGACCCGCCAAGCCCGCTCGCTCCGTCAGGCCCGTCGCCCAGCCCCTCGAACGCGACCACCTGCGGAAGCCCCCGCAGCACCGCCACCGGCAACCCCTCGGCCTTGCCCTTGACCAGGTCACCCGCCGCGGCCAGCTCATCGGCGGTGGCGACGATGGTCGCGCTCAGCGCGTTTCCGTACGCGTCGACGCCGCCGCGCAGATCGTCCAGGACCCGCACACCGGCGGCCCCGATGGCGACGTCGGTGACCCCGGTCCGCCACGGTCGGCCAAAGGTGTCGGTGACGATGACGCCGACCTCCACGCCGAGTACTTCCCGCAGCCCGGCCCGGATCGCCCGCGCCGAGGCGTCGGGGTCCTCGGGGAGCAACAGGACCGTGCCGGAAGGGGTGTTGGAGGCATCGACCCCGGCGGCGGCCATGACCAGGCCGTGACGGGTCTCGACGATCCGGGTGCGGCCGCGTCGCGCCACGACCCGCACCGTCTCGGCGTCTATGGCCGCCTCGCGGTCGGTCGCCTCGACGACGCGCCCCTCCGCCTTGCTGACGATCTTGGAGGTGACCAACAGCACATCGCCATGCGCGAGCCCCGGCAGACCGCCGGAGGTCGCGGCGTCGGCGATGAGCTTGGCGAGGTCGTCACCGGGCCGCACCTCGGGCATACCGGGGAGGGCCCACACCTGATACGACGGCAGCTCCTGCGACGCGCCACCCGGCACGCCCGCCACCCCGTCCCGCAACGCGCTCATCCCCGCACCTCTTCCGCCAGCACCAGCGCCTCGGCCGCCATCGCCGCCGTGGCCTCAAGGTCCGTCATCATCAGCGGGATCGCCCGGCAGCGGATCCCGGCGGCCTCGACCTCGTCGACCGCGCCCGCGTCCACGGTGTCGACGAGCCAGCCGTCCAGCAGCCCGGAGCCGTAGTGCTTGGCGACGGCTGCGGCGGTGGACTCGACGCCTACGGCGGCGAGCACCTTGTCGGCCATGCCGCGCACGGGCGCGTCGCCCACGATGGGGGACAGGCCCACGACCGGGATCCCGGCATCGGCGATGGCCTCGCGCACGCCGGGCACGGCGAGGATCGTGCCGACGCTGACGACCGGGTTGGACGGCGGGAAGAGGACGACGTCGGCGTCGGCGATGGCCTCCAGGACGCCGGGCGCCGGTTTGGCCTGGTCGGCGCCGACGGGGACGACGGCGTGGGCGGGCACGGAGGCGCGCAGCCGCACCCAGTACTCCTGGAAGTGGACGGCCTTACGGCTCTCGCCGTCCGGGGCGTCCGGGTCGTCGATCAGGACATGGGTCTCGACGCGGTCGTCCGTCATGGGCAGCAGCCGCACCCCCGGCTGCCACCGGGCGCACAGCGCCTCGGTGACGGCGCTCAGCGGATAGCCCGCGCCGATCATCTGCGTACGGACTATGTGCGTGGCGAAGTCGCGGTCGCCGAGGCCGAACCACTCGGGCCCCACCCCGTACGCCGCCAGCTCCTCCTTGACGGTGAAGGTCTCGTCGGCCCGGCCCCACCCCTGCTCCTCGTGGATGCCACCGCCGAGGGTGTACATCACGGTGTCGAGGTCGGGGCAGACCTTGAGCCCGAAGAGGTGGATGTCGTCGCCGGTGTTCCCGATGACGGTGATGTCGGCGTCCGGAGCCGCCGACATCAGACCGCGAAGGAAACGGGCGCCGCCGATACCGCCTGCCAGAACCACAATGCGCATGGGAGACAGTCTGGCAGCAGCCCCGGACATCGCGGGCGTTCGGGGCGGCTCAGCGACCCGGGACGCCCAGCGTGCCGGGGGCCGCGGCAGGGCGCGCGGGGGCGGACAACTCGGCGCTCTGGGTGGGGTGCAGCGGCATCTCGGTCAGCCCGGGGAAGTAGATGTGCAGACTGACGGCCGGTTCGAGGGCGTCGTTGACGACGTCGTGCACATAACCGGGCGCGAAGACGCGCTGTGCGCCGGCGCGCAGCGCATGCCGCACGCCGCGCGTTCCCACCCGTTCGGTGAGCTCGCCCTGGAGCACGGTCAGCACCCCGGAGGAGCGGCCGTGGTCATGGGCTCCGCTGCCCTGTCCGGGCACCCAGCTGAGCAGCCACACCTCATAGCCGGGGCCGGTGCGCAGCCGGTGGTACCACCGGCTGGTGGCGTCGTACTCGACGAGGGACGCCCAGCCGTCGCGGTCGGCCGCGATGGTGCGGGCCAGGCCCGCGAAGGCGGAGACGGTGGAGGGGTGCGCGGGTACGGGCGGCAGCAGATGCGGGATGGCGAGCGGGTCACCGGCGATCTGGACGTCGCTGTTCATGGCGGGGGTTCCTCGGCGGGAAGGGCGCGGAGAGGTGCGCCGTAGGGGACGCGGTAAGGGCGCGAAGTGCGGTGCGAACGCGGTCTCAGGACGAGACGCCGTAAGCGATGCGAGAGAAACGCGGAGAAAGCTGGAGCTCGGTGGGCATCAACAGCTCGAACAGCGACAGCGAGCCTGCACAGCGCAGCGGAACCCGTGGTCACGGGTCGGCAGGGGCGCGTGGGTCACTGACATGCGACCAAGGAGACCCGGATCGCCGCGCCGCTGTCAACTTGATCTCACGTTTCAGCTCAAGGTTCACCTCATCAGGTCGCTATGGAGGCAGAAAGGTTTGTGCGCGCGTTGTACCGGTGAGAGGGCGCACCAACGCGCATCGACGCGCACCACCCCCGCACGACCCCTGCACGATCCCCGCACGACCCCCGCGCCACCCCGCACCATCTCCCGCGCGATGCAACGGGACCGGCGCCGATGGCGTCCTCCTCAGTGAGCGTGAGAGGAGTGGCCCGGGCGTCGAATGGGGAAGGTGTCGCGTTTAGGCCGATTTGAACACTTTCCGCGCAGCCTTGGTTCCGCAGAGTGAATAAGAGGCCCAATAGCAGATCTCGGCTTGACTGGCCCGGATCGGCGCACTTGTAATTTCACTCGTGTCGTTCTGCCGGTTCATCGACGGCATCAGGCACGGGGACGCAAAGACAGACGAGGGGCGCACATGACCGAGTTGTTCCAGCAACTGCTGGTCGAAGAGGCGGACGAGGAGCTCGGTTGGCAGGAGCGCGCACTGTGCGCCCAGACCGATCCCGAATCGTTCTTCCCGGAAAAGGGCGGATCCACCCGTGAGGCGAAGAAGGTCTGCCTCGCCTGTGAGGTCCGTTCCGAGTGCCTTGAGTACGCCCTCGCCAACGACGAGCGGTTCGGCATCTGGGGTGGTCTGTCCGAGCGTGAGCGCCGCCGACTGAAGAAGGCCGCCGTCTGACACCCGACGCCGGACCCGCCGGACCCGCCGGACCCGTCGGTCCCGTCGACTCGTCGGGCCCGTCAGACCTGCCGGAACCGTATGACCCGCGCTGACATATCCGCACAGTTCGCGGCGGGCTGAGCCACCGCGACCGGTCCGCCCCCGCCCGCATGGTGACGGGAGGCGGACCGGCCGCATACACAGCCGTTAGTGTGGGGCCCCGTCCGAGACGCTCCAACGCCCCCAGGGGGCGCGCGCGTCCACCGCAGTCCAGCGAACCGGGGCCCGTACCTCGATGTCCGTGCACAGCCACCAGGCGGCCCAATATCCGGCCGCCAACGCCGCGTTTGCGCCCGCTCAAGAACCGGTTCAGGCACCGGCCTATCCGCGTCATGTCGTCACCGCCGTCCTGGTCGCCCACGACGGCGCCCGCTGGCTGCCCGACGCGCTGTCCGGTCTGCTCGGCCAGGAGCGCCCCGTCCAGAGCGTCGTCGCGGCCGACACCGGCAGCGCCGACGACTCCGCCCGGCTGCTCACCGAGACCCTCGGCGAGCAGCGGGTGCTGCATATGGCGCGCCGCAGCGGCTTCGGCACGGCCGTCGCCGAGGCGGTCCGTACGGCCCCGGAGCTCGGCCCCGAGGAGCTCACGTACCTCAAGCGCCCCAGCGGCTGGGACCCCGTCAACCGGGCCTGGCGCGATGACGCGTACGACCTGCCGGAGTTGCCGCACGGCGAGCCCGTCCAGTGGCTGTGGCTGCTGCACGACGACTGCGCGCCCGAGCCCGACGCGCTGGCCGAGCTGCTGCGGGTCGTCGACGCCGAGCTCACCGCCAACCGCGAGCCCGCGATCGTCGGCCCCAAGCTGCGCGGCTGGTACGACCGCCGGCAGCTGCTCGAAGTCGGCGTCAGTATTGCCCGCAGTGGCCGCCGCTGGACCGGTCTGGAGCGGCGCGAGCAGGACCAGGGCCAGCACGACCAGGTGCGCCCCGTGCTGTCGGTGTCCAGCGCGGGCATGCTGGTGCGCCGCGACGTATGGGAGGAGCTGGGCGGTTTCGACACCCGGCTGCCCCTGATGCGGGACGACGTCGACCTGTGCTGGCGCGCCCAGGCGGCCGGGCACCAGGTGCTGATCGCTCCGGACGCCGTACTGCGGCATGCGGAGGCGTCCGCGCGCGAGCGGCGGCCCATCGACTGCGTGGGGCGCTCCGTGGCGAACCCCCATCGCGTGGACAAGGCCGGCGCCGTCTACACCCTGCTGGTCAACACCCGCGGCGCGCTGCTGCCCTATGTGATGCTGCGGCTTCTGTTCGGCACGCTGCTGCGCACCCTGGCCTACCTCGTGGGCAAGGTGCCGGGGCAGGCCCTGGACGAGGTCGCCGGTCTCTTCGGCATCCTGTTGCGGCCGGGGCGGATCCTCGCCGCGCGCAAGCGCAGAGGCCGCCCCGCGGCGGAGCCGAGCGAGCTGCGGCCGCTGTTCCCGCCGCCCGGCGCGACCGTAAGGGCGACGGTCGAGCAGGTCGCCAGCAATATAGGCGGCCGTTCCGAGCCCGAGCTGTCCTCCGGCGGGCGGCACGGCGCGGTCGAGTCCGGGCCCGGCGGCGATGACGCCGACTTCCTGGAGGTCGAGCAGTTCGCCCGGCTCAAGCGGATCGCGCGCAAGCCCGGGCCGATGCTCTTCCTCGTCCTGCTGGTGGTCTCGCTGGTCGCCTGCCGGGATCTGCTCGGTGCGGGCGCGCTCGCGGGCGGCGCCCTGCTGCCCGCGCCCGCTCATGTCTCCGAGCTGTGGTCGAGCTATGTGGACGGCTGGCATCCGGTCGGCACCGGCGGGACGCAGTCCGCGCCGCCGTATCTGGCCGCCCTCGCCGCGCTGGGCACGGTCTTCCTGGGCTCCACGGGCTTCACGCTGACCCTGCTGCTGGTCTGTTCGGTGCCGCTGGCCGGGTTCATCGCGTACTTCGCCTCCCGGCCCCTGGTCGAGTCCCGCCTGCTGCGCGCCTGGGGGAGCGTCGCGTACGCCTTCCTCCCGGCCGCGACCGGGGCGCTCGCGGGCGGGCGGCTCGGCACCGCCGTGCTCGCCATACTGCTGCCGCTGATGGCCCGGGCCGCTGCCGCGGCGAGCGGGTTCACGAGCAATGGGACGCGGCTGCCGAGCTGGCGGGCGGCGTGGGCGTACGCGCTGCTGCTGACGTTCACCATGGCCTTCACCCCGGTCGTCTGGCCGATGGCGCTCCTCCTGGGCGTCGGCGTGCTCGTACTGCGCTACCGGCAGAGCGGCACCGAGCAGCTCATGGGGTACGGGCTGCGGTTCCTGACCGTGGTCGTCACCCCGCTCGTCGTGCTCGCCCCCTGGTCGCTGGACCTCCTTACCGACCCCGCCCGCTTCCTCGAGGAGGCCGGGCTGGACCGCGGCGCCGGTTCCGCGTCCGCCCTGGACCTGCTCGCGCTCAGCCCCGGCGGCCCCAAGGGCGGCGGCACGCTGCTGCTGCTCGGCTTCGTCCTGGCCGCGCTCGCCGCGCTGATGCGCGGGGAGCGGCAGACGGTCGTGCGCACCGCGTGGGTCGTGGCGCTCACCGGCTTCCTCTTCGCGGCGTTCACGGGCGGCTCCGGCTGGGCCGGGCCCGCGACCCTCGTCTACGGCCTGGCGCTGCTGACCGCAGGTGTGGTCGCCGCCGAGAACGCACGCGAGCGGGTCGCGGCGCAGAGCTTCGGCTGGCGCCAGCCGGTGGCGCTGCTGATCGCGGTCGCCACGGTCGCCGCGCCGCTGTACGCCGCCGTCAGCTGGATGGTGAGCGGCGCGGACGGCCCGGTGGGGCGGCGCGACCCCTCGCAGGTTCCGGCGTTCGTGGCGGCCGAGAGCGCCACCGAGGACCAGGCCCGCACCCTGGTGCTCGGCGGCGGCAGCAGCGCCGCCCACGCCGACTACGCCCTGGTGCGCGGCTCCGGCGCCCGGCTGGGCGAGGGCGAACTCGCGGCGGCCGTCGGCGCCGACACCCGGCTCGACGGTGTCGTGGCCAATCTGATCGCGGGCTCCGGCGCCGACCAGACCCGTCAGCTCGGCGGCTACGCGGTGCGCTACGTGTACGTCCAGAAGGGCGCGCCGTCCGAGATGGAGCGGGTGCTGAACGCGACCCCGGGCCTCACCCAGCTCAGCCGCGAGCACGGCGGCGTGCTGTGGCGGGTCGACCAGCGCGTCTCGCGGGTCTCCATCGTCCCGGCCGAGTCCTCGGGCCGTCCGGCGGGCGGCGCGGCGGCCAAGCCGGTGCATGTGGCGTCCGGCCCCGTCGAGGCGCACACCACGGTGCCCGACGGCACGGCCGGGCGGGTGCTGCGGATCGCCGACCGGTCCGCGCCCGACTGGCAGGCCACGCTCGACGGCAAGCCGCTGAAGGCGACGACGGTCGACGGCTGGGCGCAGGGCTTCGAACTCCCGGCGAACGGCGGCCGGTTGGACCTCACCTACGACACACCCATCACGCACACGGCGTGGGTGTGGGCGCAGGGGCTGCTCGCGGTCGTGCTGCTGGTGCTCGCCCTGCCGGGCCGCCGCCGGAACGTCGACGACGACCTGCCGGACGCGGAGGCCGCGGCCGCCGTCATCACCGCCGAGGACATGGCGGGCGACGGACGCCGGGCGCGGCGGCTGCGGGCCGCCGCGGAGGCGCAGGCCGTGCAGGCCGAGGCCACCCAGGGGCGGCCGGAGGCGGATCCGGCCGCCGCGGACGCCATGCCCCCGCTGCCGGACGCCATGCCCCCGCAGCCGGACGAGATTCCCCCGCAGCCGGGCGAGCCGCCGATGCGGCCGCCCGCCGAGCCGGCCGCCATGGGTGACCCTTACGGCGACCAGGCCGCGGCGAACGACCCTTACGGTGACCAGGCGGTGGCGAACGATCCGTACGGCGACCAGACGGCCGCCGGTGATCCGTACGCGGCGGTGCCGCATCAGCAGCAGGCCGTGCCGCATCAGGAGCAGTACGGGCAGCAGTGGGACGCGCAGACGTACGCCGACGCCGGATACGGCCAGTACCCGGCCGGTCAGTACCAGGGGGAGCAGTACCAAGGCGAGCAGTACCAGGGCGAGGGCTACCCGGGTCAGTACCCCGGCGGCCAGTACCCGGCCGGTGACTACCAGGGCGGCTATCAGGACACCGGCTATCCGGCCGGCTACCAGGAGGGCCAGGGCCAGTACCAGGAGGGCCAGTACCCGGCGGACCCGTACGCGGGCGGCCAGTACGCCGATCCTTACGGCTACGACCAGCAGCAGCCCTACCCCGACGGCGGCTACCCCCCGCAGGGCGACACGACGTACGGCGGCGCCGACCCCGAGGACCGCCGCGACGGGAGCGAGCAGCAGCGATGAACCGCACCACCCTGTCCCTGATCGGCGCCGCCACGGCGCTGGCCGCCGTCACCGGCGTCGCGGCCCTCACCGGGGGCTCCTCCGATGACGCGGACTCCGCCGCGAAGGCCGCCACCCGGCTGCCCGTGCAGCGCTCGACGCTGCTGTGCCCGACGCCCTCCTCCTCGGATGTGAGCAGCACCACCTACACCGCGTACACGCCCAAGCGGGACGGCGTGGACGCCAAGGACGGCACCGCCGAACTGCTGCCCGCCCAGAACCCCGCTGACGACGTGGCGGATCCCGGCGGCGACGACGGCGGTAAGGGCGGCAAGGACGGCAAGAAGGGCGGCCAGCCGTCCCCGGGCGGCGACAAGCCCGTACTGCCCCTGAAGGAGCCCGGCAAGCCCGTCACCACCGACCAGGACAGCGCGGGAGCCCCCGCGCTCATCGGCACCGCCGACGGCCGCTTCGCGCCCGGCTGGACCGTCCAGCAGACCACCACGATCGACGCGGGCAGCGGGCGCGGCATCCTGGGCACCGCGTGCACGGCGCCCGACACGGACTTCTGGTTCCCCGGTGTCAGCACCGACCGGAACCGCCAGGACTTCGTCCATCTGACGAACCCGGACGACGCCGCCGCCGAGGTGGACCTGAAGCTCTACGGACCGAGCGGCCGGCTGAAGCCCTCGACCGACGAGTCGATCACGGTCCCGCCGCGCTCCACGGTCCCGGTCCTGCTCTCGACCCTCACCGACCAGCGGACGGCCAGCGCCTCGCTCCGCGTGACGGCCCGCACCGGCCGGATCGGCGCGGCCGTACAGGCCGTGGACCAGAAGGCGGGGAGCGACTGGCTTCCCGCCTCCGCCGTGCCCTCGACGAGCGTGGCGATTCCCGGCCTCCCCAAGGACGCCACCTCGGCGCGCCTGGTCGTCTTCGCGCCCGGGGCCGACGACGCGGACCTCAAGGTGCGGCTGGCCGGGCCGAACAACTCGATCACCCCCGCCGGACATGAGTCGCTGCACGTCAAGAGCGGGATGACGACCGCGATCGACCTCGGCGACGTAACCAAGGGCGAGCCCGGCTCGCTGCTGCTCACCCCCGAGGGCGGCGACGGCCCTGCCACACCGGTGGTAGCCGGGCTCCAGGTGACCCGGGGCAAGGGGAGCGAGCAGGAGACGGCGTTCATCCCGGCGACCGGCGCGATCGAGCGCAGCGCCACCGCGGCCGACAACCGCACCAAGGGCTCGACGCTCTCCCTGGTGGCGCCGGGAGCGACCGCCAAGGTGCGGATCACCGCTTCGGCGGGCGCCGGCGGCGGCAGCCCGGTCAGCAAGACCTACGAGGTCAAGGGCGGCACCACCCAGGCCCTGGAGCCACCGCGCCCGGCCTCGGGCAAGGGCCCGTACGCGGTGACGGTCGAGCGGCTCTCCGGCGGCCCGGTGCACGCCTCGCGGATGCTGGCGCTGCCGCAGGACGGGGTCCCGATGTTCACGATCCAGCCGCTGCCGGACGACCGGGGCATGGTCGCGGTGCCCGAGGCGGGCCAGGACCTGTCCCTGCTCAACGACGACTAGGGCCGCGCCTGGGGACGTCTAGGGCCGGGTCCTGGGGTCCTGCGGCCCGTGCCGGGGCGTGCAACGGAGGTTCGCGGCCCGCCCCGGGGCGGGCCGCGTCTCTGGGCGCCTCGTCCCTCGGGGCGCCTCGCGTCTCTGGGCGTCGCGTGCCTCGGAGCGCCTCGCGCCTTGGGGTGCCGCCGCCCGCTAGTCCTGCCCGTACCGCGGGTCCACGGACTCCGGAGCCAGCCCCAGCAGCTCCGCCACCTGCTCGACCACGACCTCGTGCACCAGCAGCGCCCGCTCGTCCCGGTTCTTCGCCCGGATCTCGACCGGGCGGCGGTAGATCACGATCCGGTCCGGCGCGTCCCCGCGAGCCGCGATGAAGCGCCCGAGCGGCACGGACTCGCCGTCCCAGCCGTCCGGTCCGCCGTGCCCGTCCGGGCCCCCGCCCGGCTCCGGGCCGCCGAGTCCCGACGTGGGCACCTCCAGCACCGTGAAGTCGACTCCGGAAAGCTGTGGCCAGCGTCTCTCCAGCCGCTCCGCCGAGTCCTGCACCAGATCGACGAAGGACTCCGCACGACTGACCGAGAGCGGCACCTGGGGCGGCGCGATAGGGCCGCGCATACCTCGTCCGTGGCGGTCGCGACGGCGAGGGCGCGGCTCGGACTGTTGGGGATGTACGGGCCTGGTCATCACTCACGAGGGTAGCCGTCGCCTGCCCACCCCCCATGCGCTTACCGGACAGCCGTGCCGGATGTCGCCAAATGAGCATTCCAGCCATGCTTGGGTCCAAAAACGGACGTCTCTTGCGTCGCTTCCCTGGCCCAGGATGATCTCTCTCGGTTCGAGTGCTGACCGGATTCGTTGTCGGCGGTTTTTGTCGCGCCGGAAGTCCATGCTGGTCAACCGGTAAGTTCACGTTTCGGGTGCACGGGGCGAACCAGGACGACACGGCGGAGTGAGCTGGTGGAGAGTCGTCGCGGCCCGCTCAAGAGTGCGGTACCGTCCAACGTCGTGAGCCCTGTACGTCGCTGTTCGCGCACCGCCTGCGGCCGCCCCGCCGTCGCGACGCTGACGTACGTCTATGCGGACTCGACCGCCGTTCTCGGGCCGCTCGCCACCTACGCCGAGCCCCACTGCTACGACCTGTGCTCGGAGCACTCCGAGCGGCTGACCGCCCCGCGTGGCTGGGAGGTCGTCCGGCTCGCCGTCGACACCGGCCCGACCCGGCCCAGCGGTGACGATCTGGAGGCGCTGGCCAACGCGGTCCGCGAGGCCGCCCGCCCGCATGAGCGCGCGGCGGGGGCGGCGTCCGGTTCGGGAGGATCCGGGGCCGGGAGCGGACACGGCGGCCGGGAGGGCGACCCGCGTGAGGTCGCGCGCCGCGGCCATCTGCGGGTCCTGCGGTCGCCCGAGTCCTGATCGGCCGCTAGCCGCACTTTCCCCCGCGACCTTCCCGCACTTTCCCCGCGATCTTTCCCCGCGATCTTCTCGCGAACGTCTCGCGGTCCTCTCCGGCCCCTTGCCGGGATCACTTGCTGACGGAGCATTGACTGTGACTTGGCGCGGACACGACCATGCCTGCACGCCAGGGTCCTCCGTTTCCGCATTACGGATGTGACCTTCCAGGGATGGTCCATGCCGGGAGGCCCGTGTGTTCGTGCAGCAGTTGGACCCCGTCGCCGATTCACTCTCCCTGTCCGCCCTCGTCGCCGCCCTTCCCCTCGTCACCGTCCTCGTCCTGCTCGGCGGGGTGCGGATGCGCGCCCACTACGCGGGCCCCATAGGGCTCGTCGTCGCCGCGCTCGTCGCCTGCCTCCCGTACGGAATGCCCGTCGGCCAGGCTCTCTCCAGCGCCGTCCAGGGGGCGCTCTTCGGTCTCTTCCCCATCTTGTGGATCGTCGTCAACGCCCTGTGGGTGTACCGGATGACCGTCCGCACCGACCACTTCGACGTGCTGCGCCGCTCCTTCGGCCGGCTCTCGGACGACCCCCGCGTCCAGGCACTCGTCATCGCCTTCTGCTTCGGTGCGCTCCTGGAGGCGCTCGCCGGGTTCGGCGCACCCGTGGCGATCTGCTCGGTCATGCTCGTGGCGCTCGGCTTCGACCCGGTGCGCGCCGCCGTGGTCGCGCTCGTCGCCAACACCGCGCCGGTCGCCTTCGGCGCCATGGCCACCCCCGTGGTGACGCTGGCTCAGGTCACCGGGCTGCCGCTGGACTCCGTCGCCTCCGTCGTGGGGCGGCAGACCCCGCTGCTCGCCCTCGTCGTCCCGCTGCTGCTGGTCGCGCTCGTGGACGGCCGGCGCGGGCTGCGCGAGACCTGGGCGCCCGCGCTCGCCTGCGGGGTCGCCTTCGCCGTCGCCCAGTTCACCGTCTCCAACTACCTCTCCGTCCAGCTCGCCGACATCGCGGCGGCGCTGGTCGGCGCGGCCGTGCTGGTGGCCATGCCCGCCGCCCGGCGCCCGGCCGAGGAGCCGGTGCGCGCCGCCGTGCTCACCGGCGTACGCAGCGACGATCTGGACCGCGAGGACCCGCGCCCCGAGGTGCTGCGCGCCTACGCCCCGTACGCGCTCATCGTGGCGATCTTCTCCATAGCCCAGATGGGCCCGGTCAAGGATCTCCTGGCCAAGGCCACCCGCACCTTCGACTGGCCCTTCCTGGACGTCGCGGCGCCCGACGGCAAGCCGGTCGGCGCCAATGTCTTCTCGCTGCCGCTGATCGCCACCGGCGGGACCCTGGTGCTGGTGGCCGGGGTGGCCACCGTCGCCGTGCTGGGGGTGACCGCCTGTGACGCCGCGCGGGAGTGGACAGCGACGGTGCACGAACTGCGTCATGCGATCCTTACGGTCACTTCGGTGCTCGCGCTCGCCTATGTCATGAATCTCTCCGGGCAGGCCGCCAGCATCGGGCACTTCGTCGCGGCCGCCGGGGCCGGGCTGGCCTTCCTCTCTCCGGTGCTCGGCTGGTTCGGCGTCGCCGTCTCCGGCTCGGACACCTCCGCGAACGCCCTCTTCGGTGCCCTCCAGGTGACCGCCGCCCATGAGTCCGGGCTCTCCCCGGATCTGCTGGCCGCGGCCAACAGCTCGGGCGGGGTGCTCGGCAAGATGATCTCCCCGCAGAACCTCACCATCGCCTGCGCGGCGGTCGGGCTGAAGGGGCGCGAGGGGGATCTGCTCCGTAAGGTGCTGCCGTGGAGCCTCGCGCTGCTGCTGGTGATGTGCCTCATCGTCGTCGCGCAGTCGTCGTTCCTGCTGAGCTGGATGCTGCCGTGACCCGCTCGGGGACGCCCGGCAGCACGCCATGCTGTCGTGACCCGGCCCGGGAGGCCCGGCAGCACGCCGCGCGACGGGGCTCACAGTTCCGGCCCAGGTCCTGCGGGTAGGTTTTGAGGTCCGTAGGGACGTCCCCAGAGGCGTCCGCAGATACATCTTCACCAGGACCTCCAGAAGGGGTTGGCTGTGCCCGACTTGTCGCAGATCGTGAAGGCGTACGACGTGCGCGGTGTGGTCCCGGACCAGTGGGACGAGTCGCTCTCGGAACTCTTCGGCGCCGCCTTCGCCCGGGTGACCGGCGCGGACGCGATCGTCGTCGGCCATGACATGCGCCCCTCCTCGCCCGGTCTGGCGCGGGCCTTCGCGCGTGGCGCCGCCTCGCTCGGGGTGGACGTGACCGAGATCGGGCTGTGCTCGACCGATCAGCTCTACTTCGCGAGCGGACATCTCGGCCTGCCCGGCGCGATGTTCACCGCCAGCCACAACCCCGCGCAGTACAACGGCATCAAGATGTG
Organism: Streptomyces sp. 11-1-2; assembly: GCF_003595545.1. Taxonomy (NCBI): domain Bacteria; kingdom Bacillati; phylum Actinomycetota; class Actinomycetes; order Kitasatosporales; family Streptomycetaceae; genus Streptomyces; species Streptomyces sp. 11-1-2. The sequence goes on along the minus strand of NZ_CP022545.1, from coordinate 4,920,067 downwards.
CCGCGCGGGCGCCGCCCCCATCGGCCAGGACAGCGGGCTCGCCGACATCCGCGCCCTGGTCGAGGAATGGGCCGACAGCGGCGCGCCCGCGCCCGCCGCCGAGGCCGGCACCATCACCCAGCGGGACGTCCTCGCCGACTACGCCGCCCATCTGCGCTCGCTGGTGGACCTGACCGCCATCCGGCCGCTGAAGGTCGTCGTGGACGCGGGCAACGGCATGGGCGGCCACACCGTCCCGACCGTCTTCGAGGGGCTCCCGCTCGAGCTCGACGCCCTCTACTTCGAGCTGGACGGCACCTTCCCCAACCACGAGGCCAACCCGCTCGACCCCAAGAACATCGTTGATCTGCAGGCCCGGGTCCTGGAGACCGGCGCCGACCTCGGGCTCGCCTTCGACGGCGACGCCGACCGCTGCTTCGTCGTGGACGGGAGCGGCGAGCCGGTGTCCCCCTCCGCCATCACCGCCCTGGTCGCCGCCCGCGAGCTGGGCAAGCACCCGGGCGGGACGGTCATCCACAACTGCATCACCTCGTGGTCGGTCCCGGAGGTCGTCAAGGAGAACGGGGGCGCCCCCGTCCGCACTCGCGTGGGCCACTCCTTCATCAAGGCCGAGATGGCCCGCACTGGCGCGATCTTCGGCGGTGAGCACTCCGCGCACTACTACTTCCGCGACTTCTGGAACGCCGACACCGGCATGCTGGCCGCCCTGCACGTCCTGGCCGCGCTCGGCGGCCAGAAGGGCCCGCTGTCGGAGCTGGTCGCGCAGTACGACCGGTACGCGGCCTCCGGGGAGATCAACAGCACCGTCGACGACCAGACCGGGCGCATGGAGGCGGTCAAGGCGGCGTACGAGGGCCGCGAAGGCGTCGAGCTCGATGAACTCGACGGCCTTACGGTCACCGCCGCCGACTGGTGGTTCAACCTCCGCCCCTCCAACACCGAGCCGCTGCTGCGGCTGAACGTGGAGGCGCGGGACGCGGAGCGGGTGGCCGGGGTCCGCGACGAGGTCCTCTCCATCGTCCGCGCGTAAGCCTTACGGCCGTCCGCGCGCGGACCCCGCGGCCGTCCGCGTCCTTACGGCGGACACCGCACGCGGGGCGCACGGCATCACCGGAGCCCGGGGGCGAGCCCCCGGGCTCCGGTGCCCACCGGCCGCGCCGCGCCCCCGCCCGGCGGTACGCTGACCACGCCGGGCCGATGTCCGGCTGGACCCATACCCGAAGGGACGCCCCATGCCGCTCGAAGCCGGTCTTCTGGACATCCTCGCCTGCCCGGCGTGCCACGCCCCGCTGCGCGAGGAGCAGTCCCCGGAGACCCCCGAGCTGGTGTGCACGGGCGAGGGGTGCGGTCTCGCGTACCCCGTCCGGGACGGCATCCCCGTGCTGCTCGTCGACGAGGCCCGCCGCCCGGCCTGACCCGGCGGCCCGCCGGAGCCCCAGCCCCGCGCGGTCCCGCGCGTACCGCCCGCCACGGCGATCGGAGGCCGAAGCACGATGCTCGACGAATCCCTCCTCGACGCCCCAGAGGCCCTAGCCCGCGCCGATAGCCGCGGGCTGCTCCGCGGAGCAGCCGAATCCGGCGCCCGCATCCGCACCGCCGCCCGGCATGCCACCGAGGCGGGGATCGGCGATCTCAAGCCGGACGGGCGGCCGCGCGCCGTCATGGTCGCGGGCCCAGGGGCGGCCGGAACCTGCACCGCCGACCTCCTCGGCGCGCTCAGCGGGGGCAACTGCCCGGTCAGCCTGATCGCGCCCACCGGCGTGGCCCCCGCGCCGGGCGCCCTGCGCTGGACGCTGCCCGGCTGGGCGGGCCCGCTCGACCTGCTGGTCGTCGCGACGCCGGACGGTACGGAACCGGGCCTTCCGCGCCTTGTCGAGCAGGCGTACCGCCGCGGCTGCGCGATCGTCGCGGTCGCCCCGGGCCAGTCCCCGCTGACCGACGCGGTCGCGCAGGCGCGCGGCCTGATGGTGCCGCTGGCCACCGCGCCGTACGCCACGGCCCCGTACGCCACGGGCGGGTACAGCACCGATCCGTACCGCAGGGACCCGCACGCGCCCGGCACGGCCGAGGACGACGACACCGCCCGCGCCGAGGGCGCCCTGGGCGATGCCCCCGGCACATACGGGACGCCTCCCGTCCCGCACCCCGTCGAGCCGCCCGGCACCGCGCCCGACGAGATGACCGGCCCCGCGCTGCCCGGCACGCTGTGGGCCCTGCTCACGCCGCTGCTGCTGCTGGTCGACCGGATCGGCCTGGTGTCCGCGTCGCCCGCCGCGCTGCTGCAGGTCGCCGACCGACTCGACCAGGTCGCCGAGCGCTGCGGCCCGGCCATCGCCACCTACACCAACCCCGCCAAGACGCTCGCGGCCGAGCTCGCCGGGGCGCTTCCGCTGCTGTGGACCGAGGGCCCGGTCGCCGCCGCGACCGGACGGCGCTTCGCGAGGCTGCTCGCGTCGCTCGCCGGGCGCCCCGCGCTCGTCGCCGAGCTCCCCGGGGCGCTCGCCGCACATGGCGCGATGCTGACCGGGGCATTCGCGGGCGGAGCCGACCCGGACGACTTCTTCCGCGACCGGGTGGAGGAGGCCGAGGCGCTCCGCGCCCGGATCGTGCTGCTCCACGAGGAGCCGGTGGGCCAGGTCTCGGCGGTGCCGACCGCCCGGGAGCTCGCGCTGGCGCATGACACCGCGTTCAGCGAGCTGGAACCGGCCGGGGGCACCCCGCTGGAGAACGCCGCGGAACTTCTCGCCATCACGGATTTCGCCGCCGTTTACCTCGCGCTCGCTTCGGCCGATAGAACTTGACGCAGTCAGAACGTGACGCCGTAAGACCACCCACCACCCGCCCCACGTCCCTCACTGCACAGTCAGGAACCGCACCGCATGGACCGCCTCGTCAACACCGTGCGCCCCTACGCCTGGGGCTCCACCACCGCCATCCCCGAGCTGCTGGGCGTCCGGCCGACTGGGGAGCCGCAGGCCGAGATGTGGATGGGGGCACACCCCGGGGCGCCGTCCCGGGTCGACCGGGGCACGGGCCCCGTCGCGCTCTCCGAGGTGATCGCCGCGGATCCCGAGGGCGAGCTCGGCGCGGACGCCGTGAGCCTCTTCGGGCCGCAGCTGCCGTTCCTGCTGAAGGTGCTGGCCGCCGCCTCGCCGCTGTCGCTCCAGGTCCACCCCGACCTCGAGCAGGCCAAGGAGGGCTACGCGGACGAGGAGGAGCGCGGCGTTCCGGCCGATGCCCCGCATCGCAACTACAAGGACGCCAACCACAAGCCCGAGTTGATATGCGCGCTCACGCCGTTCAACGGGCTGTGCGGCTTCCGCGACCCGAACGAGGCGGCCGAACTGCTGGCCGCCCTGGAGGTCGACTCGCTCAAGCCGTACGTCGACATCCTGCACGCCCACCCGGAGTCGCACGCACTGCGCGAGGTGCTGACCGCCGTGCTGACGGCCGACCCTGAGGCGATGACGGAGACCGTAAGGCAGGCAGCGGCCGCCGCCGAGCGGCTCGGCGCGCTGGACGGACCGCACGCCCCGGCGTACGCGGCGTACGCCTCCATCGCGCAGCACTACCCGGGCGACCCCGGGGCGATCGCCGCGATGCTGCTCAACTTCGTGACCCTCCAGCCCGGCGAGGCGCTTTACCTCGGCGCCGGCGTACCGCACGCCTATCTCGACGGCCTGGGCGTCGAGATCATGGCCAACTCCGACAATGTGCTGCGCTGCGGGCTCACGCCCAAGCATGTGGACGTCCCCGAGCTGCTGCGCGTCGTCCGCTTCGAAAGCGCCGCCCCCGCCGTCCTGCGGCCCGAGGCGGACCCCTCCGGTGAGGAGCTCTACACCACCCCGATCGGCGAGTTCCGGCTCTCCCGCCACGTCCTGGCCGACGGCGCCGCTCCGCGCCCGCTGCCGGCGACTGGCCCGCAGATCCTGCTGTGCGCCTCGGGCGAGGTCTCCCTGCGCGGCGCGGACGGCGAACTCCCGCTGACGCGCGGGCAGTCGGCCTTCGTACCGGCCGGCGAGGAGGCCGTACTGGGCGGCGACGGCACTGTGTTCAGGGCCACAGTGACGGCCTGACGTACGGCCCGTTCGAGGGGCTGGAACAATGGCCCGCCGTGAGGCGGTAAAGCGCTGGCAAAGCCGCCATGAGCTGTAATGAAGCGGAAGGGACATTCGGCACATATGAGTGCATCAGGCGGAACCAAGGCGATTGTTGCCGCGCTGGGCGCGAACCTGGCTATCGCCGCAGCCAAGTTCGTGGCGTTCGCCTTCAGCGGCTCGTCGTCGATGCTCGCCGAAGGCGTGCACTCGCTCGCCGACTCGGGCAACCAGGGGCTGCTGCTCCTCGGTGGGAAGAAGGCCAAGCGCGAGGCCACCCCCGAGCACCCCTTCGGCTACGGCCGCGAGCGCTATATCTACGGCTTCCTCGTCTCCATCGTGCTGTTCACCATCGGCGGTGTCTTCGCGCTGTACGAGGGCTACGAGAAGATCAAGCATCCCCATGAGGTGGAGCACTGGTACTGGCCGGTCGGGGTGCTCATCTTCGCGATCATCGCCGAGGGCTTCTCCTTCCGTACGGCCATCAAGGAGTCCAACGAGATCCGCGGCAAGCTGAGCTGGTCGCAGTTCGTGCGCCGGGCCAAGGCTCCCGAACTGCCCGTCGTCCTCCTGGAGGACTTCGGCGCCCTCGTCGGACTGGTCCTCGCGCTCGGCGGGGTCGGGCTCGCGCTGCTGACCGGCGACGGCGTCTGGGACGGCATCGGCACCCTCTGCATCGGCGTCCTGCTGGTGCTGATCGCCCTGGTGCTCGCGGCCGAGACCAAGTCGCTGCTGCTGGGCGAGGCGGCCGACGTCACCGAGGTCGCCAAGATCCGCGAAGCGGTCGTGGACGGCGAGACCGTCACCGGGCTGATCCACATGCGCACGCTCCACCTCGGCCCCGAGGAACTGCTGGTCGCCGCCAAGATCGCGGTGCAGCACGATGACACGGCGGTGGAGGTCGCCCGCGCCATCGACGCCGCGGAGGCGCGCATCCGCGAGGCGGTCCCCATCGCCCGAGTCATCTACCTGGAACCGGACATCCTCCGCACATCCACGCCCACCTGAACGCATACGGCAGAGCCGCCCCGCCGGTTTGTGGGCATTCGTTCCGCGGGGCGGAACGGGTGGGCACAAACCGGCCACCGGGCCGCACCCGGCAAAGCACCCTGGCCGCCAACGGCGCGTGCCGCACAGGCCACCGGGTGGCACCCGGCAAAGCACCTCGGCCGGTGACGGGGCGCCCCGCACGAACAACGGGGCCGCACCCGGAAGCGCACCTTGGCCGGTGACGGGGCGCCCCGCACGAACAGCCGGGCCGCACCCGGAAGCGCACCTTGGCCGCCGACGGCGCGCCCCGCACGAACAACGGGGCCGCACCCGGAAGCGCGCCCCGGCCGCCGACGGCATACGCCGCCCACGCAACCGGGGCGCACCTGCCCACAAGGGGCTGCCGGTAGGGAGCTGCCCACAAGGGGCCTACTCGATCTCCCCGAGCACCCGCAGAATCGCCGCCACATCCGTCGCCCCCAGCAACCGCTCCCGGAACTCGGCGCCCATCAACTTGCGCGACAGCAGCGCCAGAATCCGCAGATGCTCATCGCCCGCGGCCGCCTCCGGCACCGCGATCATGAACACCAGCCTGGCCTTCGTGCCGTCCGGCGCGCCCCACTCGATGCCCTCGGGGGAGCGCGCGAAGCCGACGACGGGAGCGGTCACCGCGTCCGTCTTGGCATGCGGAATCGCGATCTCCTCGCCGAGACCGGTGGTGCCCTGGTCCTCCCGGGCGAACGCGGCCCGGACCAGCTCCGCCGTATCCGCCACCTTGCCGGTCGCGGCCAGCAGCTCGGCCATCTCGCGGATCGCGGCGTCCTTACCGTCCGCCGTCAGCCGCTCCTTCACGGTCTGCCCGGTGAGATAGCCGGACAGCACCTGGTCCGCGGCATCGACCTCGGGAGCGGCCTCAGCCTCCGGAGCGGCCTCAGCCTCGGCCTCGGCCTTACCGCCGCCCCGCGGCTCAGCGGCCGAGACGGACACAGTCTTAGGGGCGGCGGCGTCAGAGGCAGCCACGGCACCGCTCGCCGAGGAATCCGCCACGGCACCGCTCGCCGCCCCCGTACCGCCCCCGCTGCCCACCCCGGCCAGCACCGGCGCACCCGCCGGCGACGGAACCAAGGAGACGGCTTCCGCGGCCCCCGCCGCCTCCGCATCCGCATCCCGCCCGCCGCCGCCGCCCAGCGACATCAGCGCGATCGTGACCAGCGCCGTAACCGCCGTACCGACGACAACCGCGACGAAGAACATCGGCACCCCGCCGACCGCGCCGAGCACCGCGACGATCGGCCCGCCGTGCGGCACGTTGTCCTCGACCGACGCCACCCCGGCTATCGCCCCGGCGACCGCGCCGCCCAGCATGTTCGCCGGGATGACCCGCGCCGGACGCGCCGCGGCGAATGGAATCGCGCCCTCGGTGATGCCGAAGAAGCCCATGAAGAGCGCCGCGAGCCCGGTCTCCCGCTCCTGGTCGTCGAACATCCGGCGGCGCAGCAGCGTGGCCAGCCCCTGGCCCAGCGGCGGAACCGGAATGGCCGCCGCACACGCCCCCATGACCTCAGGGTTCTTGGACACCAACCCCGCACCGAAGAGGAACGCGGTTTTGTTGACGGGACCGCCCATGTCGAACGCGATCATCAGCCCGAGGATGATGCCGAGCAGCGCCGCGCTGGTGCCGGTCAGCCCGCCGAGCCAGTCGGTGAGGCGCTCGAAGACCCAGGAGATCGGTTCGCCGAGGACATATATGAAGAAGAGGCCGAGCGCCGAGGTCGCCACGATCGGGATCACGATGATCGGCATGATCGGCTGGACGAACTTCGGAACCTTGACCCGCTTGATCCACAGCACCAGATAGCCGGCCAGGAAGCCGGTGACGATCGCCCCGATGAAACCGGCGCCCGCCTCGCTGTCGTACAGCTCGCCGTGGGCCGCGATCCAGCCGCCCACCATGCCCGGCACCAGCGCGGGCCGGTCCGCGATGGCGTAGGCGATATAGCCGGACAGGGCCGGGATCATCAGCGCGAAGCCGATGCTCCCGATGTCGTTGACCGTCTTCCAGAAGGAGTCGTCGGGGATGACGATGCCCTTGGACGTCGTATCACCGCCCAGGGCGAGCGAGACCGCGATCAGCAGACCGCCGACCACGACGAACGGGATCATGTACGAGACGCCGTTCATGAGCGCCTTATAGGTGACGCTGCGCCCCTTACCGCCGCCGGAAGCCGCCGAGGCGGCGCCGCGCTGGGGCTCATGGCCGTCGCCCTGGTACACCGGCGCGTTGCGCACCTGCTCGAGCAGCCGCTCCGGGCGGTGGATGCCGTCGGCGACCCCGACGACGAGCACTCTCTTCCCGATGAACCGGCTGCGGTCGACGTCCTTGTCGGCGGCGATGATGATGCCGTCGGCCTGTCTGACATCGTTGTCAGACAGAACGTTCTCGGCCCCGATCGAGCCCTGGGTCTCCACCTTCATGCTGTGGCCGAGTGACTCCGCCGCCTGAGCCAGCTTCTCAGCGGCCATATAGGTGTGGGCGATACCCGTGGGACAAGCGGTCACCGCGAGCAGCTTGAGCCCCGGTCCGCTGGCCCCCGCACCGTTGGGGGGATCGGCTGGACTGGTCACGTGGTTCTCCTTAACAACGCATCGAGCGGGCGCGGGAAGCTGCCAGCGTCCCCGCGCTCGCGGCATCGTGCAATACATCCGGCCAGGATCAAAGCGACGGGGTGAGCCACCGGGCTCCCCGAGCGGCGTGGCCGTCGGCGCAGGTCATCGCCTTACGGCCGAAGATGGCCCATGGGGGCTGGGGTTTGCCACGCCGATCGGTGTAGATTCGTGACCGAGCCAGACGTCGCTGCTGATGGCGGTCGGGCGGCCCGTACACCGGGTCGGCCGAGGGAGAGAGGGCCTCCGACGGACTGCGCACTGTGAGGTAGAAGGGGATAGGTGTGCCCGCTGCGCGGGGCCCTGTCCAGCGCCTCACATGCCCAGCCGAAACCACTCTCGCTCACACACGATCGAGGAGGAGCAGCACTCATGACGACAGCCGTCTCCGGTCAGGACTTCAAGGTCGCGGACCTCTCCTTGGCTGCCTTCGGCCGTAAGGAGATCACCCTCGCCGAGCATGAGATGCCCGGCCTGATGGCGATCCGTAAGGAGTACGCCGAGCAGCAGCCCCTGGCCGGCGCCCGTGTCACCGGCTCGCTGCACATGACCGTGCAGACCGCCGTGCTGATCGAGACCCTGGCCGCCCTTGGCGCCGAGGTCCGGTGGGCCTCCTGCAACATCTTCTCCACCCAGGACCACGCCGCGGCCGCGATCGCCGTCGGTCCGAACGGCACTGTGGAGAACCCGCAGGGCATCCCGGTCTTCGCCTGGAAGGGCGAGACCCTGGAGGAGTACTGGTGGTGCACGGAGCAGGCCCTGACCTGGCCCGGCACCCCCACCGGCGGGCCCAACATGATCCTGGACGACGGTGGCGACGCCACCCTCCTCGTCCACAAGGGCGTCGAGTACGAGAAGGCCGGCGCCGCCCCTGACGTCGCCACCGCCGAGAACGACGAGCACCGCGTCATCCTCGAGCTGCTGAACCGCACCATCGCCGAGAACCCGCAGAAGTGGACTCAGCTGGCCTCCGAGATCCGCGGGGTCACCGAGGAGACCACCACCGGCGTCCACCGCCTCTACGAGATGCAGCGGGACGGCTTGCTGCTCTTCCCGGCGATCAACGTCAACGACGCGGTGACCAAGTCCAAGTTCGACAACAAGTACGGCTGCCGCCACTCCCTGGTCGACGGCATCAACCGCGCGACCGACGTGCTGATCGGTGGCAAGGTCGCGGTCATCTGCGGCTACGGCGATGTGGGCAAGGGCTGCGCCGAGTCGCTGCGCGGCCAGGGCGCCCGGGTGATCATCACCGAGATCGACCCGATCTGCGCACTGCAGGCCGCGATGGACGGCTACCAGGTCGCCACCCTGGACGACGTGGTGGAGACCGCCGACATCTTCATCACCACGACCGGCAACAAGGACATCATCATGGCCGCGGACATGGCCAAGATGAAGCACCAGGCGATCGTCGGGAACATCGGCCACTTCGACAACGAGATCGACATGGCCGGCCTCGCCGCCCTCCCGGGCATCGTGAAGGACGAGGTCAAGCCGCAGGTCCACACCTGGACCTTCCCCGACGGCAAGACGCTCATTGTGCTCTCCGAGGGCCGTCTGCTGAACCTCGGCAACGCGACCGGTCACCCGTCGTTCGTGATGTCCAACTCCTTCGCGAACCAGACCATCGCCCAGATCGAGCTCTTCACCAAGCCGGAGTCGTACCCGACCGACGTCTACGTGCTCCCCAAGCACCTGGACGAGAAGGTCGCCCGCCTTCACCTGGACGCGCTGGGGGCGAAGCTGACCACGCTCCGGCCCGAGCAGGCCGCCTACATCGGCGTCCCGGTCGAGGGCCCGTACAAGCCCGAGCACTACCGTTACTGATCACATCCGCTGATCGCACCGGCCCCGTCGACCGCACGGTCGGCGGCCGCTGACCCGGCCCCCGCCCCGGCGGGGGCCCCAGGGCCCGTCCGCGCCGTCCGGCGGGGCGGGCCCGACGTTCGTCAAGGACCTCACCATGCCTCGCGGCCGCTACTCCCTCCACGACCCGCACGACCACACCCCGCTGGGTGAGGAGCACTTCCAGTGCGCGCCCGGCCCCAGCGGATGGCGCTATGTCGCACAGCGGACCTCACCTTCCGGCGATCACGCCGGGTCCGTGGACCTCACCCTCGACGAACTGGGCCGACCGCTCAGAGTCGAGCTGCACGCGGCGAGCTGGCAGGTCAAGGGCGCCGCACTGGACGGGGTCACCTGGGTCCGTACGGATCCCACCGGGGAGCACGCGACCGAGGGCAATGTCGGCGCCCACGCCTTCACCGGTGCCTCCCCGGCCTTCCTGGTCGCCATCTCCCGCCTGCTGCGGCTGGAGCCGGGCGCCGGAGCCGTCCGCGTCCGCCTCGTGGCCTTCACCGATCCGGTCCTCGCGCCCCTGACCCTGGACCAGTCCTGGGCACTTCGCGACAGAGCCGGACACACCACCGACACTGGCCCACTCGTTGTGGATGAATACCAGGTCAGCGAGCTGGACACCGGAGAGGTCCGGACGATCCATATCGCCGGCGACGTGGTCCTCGCAGCCCCCGGCATCGAGCTCGAGGACCTGGAGAGCCCGCCGTCGTCCTTCGCCGCCTGACCGCCGCCACGCCCCCTCTGACCTGCGACGTTGAGAATCTTCTGGGATTCCCTTGACGCAGGGAGTACGGATGTGTAGGTTGGAATGTCGCGGCGGATGGAGAGCGTAGGCGCTTCGATGGCGCCGCACAAAGAATCTTCCCCAGGATCCTTGACGAGGTTCACCTTGGGAGGTAGGTTTAAACGGTTGTGGTGAGCAGTGTCTGCTCACTCACAGACGCTTAAATCTGAACTCGCTCCGCAGACGGATGGAAATCCAACGGAGCACCTTTGACACCTGCAGGCATCATTCGAAGCCGATTAGGTTCGGCGGATGCGTGTCTGCTAAAGTCGAAAACACGCCGAAAGGCAAAGGCCCCTCCAACGGCCACCGGAATCAGAAATCGGACCGGAAACGGACCGAAAAAGAATCTGGTAAGGTTGGAAACACCGAAGGGAAGCGCCCGGAGAAACCGGTGAAACGGTTTCAAAGGAAGCGTCCGTTCCTTGAGAACTCAACAGCGTGCCAAAAGTCAACGCCAGATATGTTGATACCCCGTCCATCTCGGACGAGGTTCCTTTGGAAAAATACACAGCGAGGACGCTGTGAGCGGACTGGATTATTCCTCCGGTCTGCTCCGCTCTCGTGACTGTGTGACCGGGATATCCCGGAAGCATTCACGGAGAGTTTGATCCTGGCTCAGGACGAACGCTGGCGGCGTGCTTAACACATGCAAGTCGAACGATGAACCGGTTTCGGCCGGGGATTAGTGGCGAACGGGTGAGTAACACGTGGGCAATCTGCCCTGCACTCTGGGACAAGCCCTGGAAACGGGGTCTAATACCGGATATGACACGCTCCCGCATGGGATGCGTGTGGAAAGCTCCGGCGGTGCAGGATGAGCCCGCGGCCTATCAGCTTGTTGGTGGGGTGATGGCCTACCAAGGCGACGACGGGTAGCCGGCCTGAGAGGGCGACCGGCCACACTGGGACTGAGACACGGCCCAGACTCCTACGGGAGGCAGCAGTGGGGAATATTGCACAATGGGCGAAAGCCTGATGCAGCGACGCCGCGTGAGGGATGACGGCCTTCGGGTTGTAAACCTCTTTCAGCAGGGAAGAAGCGAGAGTGACGGTACCTGCAGAAGAAGCGCCGGCTAACTACGTGCCAGCAGCCGCGGTAATACGTAGGGCGCAAGCGTTGTCCGGAATTATTGGGCGTAAAGAGCTCGTAGGCGGCTTGTCGCGTCGGATGTGAAAGCCCGGAGCTTAACTCCGGGTCTGCATTCGATACGGGCAGGCTAGAGTTCGGTAGGGGAGATCGGAATTCCTGGTGTAGCGGTGAAATGCGCAGATATCAGGAGGAACACCGGTGGCGAAGGCGGATCTCTGGGCCGACACTGACGCTGAGGAGCGAAAGCGTGGGGAGCGAACAGGATTAGATACCCTGGTAGTCCACGCCGTAAACGTTGGGAACTAGGTGTGGGCGACATTCCACGTTGTCCGCGCCGCAGCTAACGCATTAAGTTCCCCGCCTGGGGAGTACGGCCGCAAGGCTAAAACTCAAAGGAATTGACGGGGGCCCGCACAAGCGGCGGAGCATGTGGCTTAATTCGACGCAACGCGAAGAACCTTACCAAGGCTTGACATACACCGGAAACCTCTGGAGACAGGGGCCCCCTTGTGGTCGGTGTACAGGTGGTGCATGGCTGTCGTCAGCTCGTGTCGTGAGATGTTGGGTTAAGTCCCGCAACGAGCGCAACCCTTGTTCTGTGTTGCCAGCATGCCTTTCGGGGTGATGGGGACTCACAGGAGACTGCCGGGGTCAACTCGGAGGAAGGTGGGGACGACGTCAAGTCATCATGCCCCTTATGTCTTGGGCTGCACACGTGCTACAATGGCCGGTACAATGAGCTGCGAAGCCGTGAGGTGGAGCGAATCTCAAAAAGCCGGTCTCAGTTCGGATTGGGGTCTGCAACTCGACCCCATGAAGTCGGAGTCGCTAGTAATCGCAGATCAGCATTGCTGCGGTGAATACGTTCCCGGGCCTTGTACACACCGCCCGTCACGTCACGAAAGTCGGTAACACCCGAAGCCGGTGGCCCAACCCTTGTGGGGGGAGCCGTCGAAGGTGGGACTGGCGATTGGGACGAAGTCGTAACAAGGTAGCCGTACCGGAAGGTGCGGCTGGATCACCTCCTTTCTAAGGAGCACATAGCCGACTGCGAGCGCATGTCTCGCACGGTTTGCTCATGGGTGGAACGTTGACTATTCGGCATCGTCTGGATGCTCTTCTCTGTTAGTACTGCTTCGGCGTGGAACACAGAGTGAGCAGAAAAATGATGCCGGGCACGCTGTTGGGTGTCTGAGGGTACGGGCTGGAAAGTTGCCTGTTCCTTCGGCCGGTCCCGGTGAACCGCATCGTGAGGTGTGGGTGACGGGGTACGGGTCGTTGTTTGAGAACTGCACAGTGGACGCGAGCATCTGTGGCCAAGTTTTTAAGGGCGCACGGTGGATGCCTTGGCACCAGGAACCGATGAAGGACGTGGGAGGCCGCGATAGGCCCCGGGGAGCTGTCAACCGAGCTTTGATCCGGGGGTGTCCGAATGGGGAAACCCGGCAGTCGTCATGGGCTGTCACCCATACCTGAACACATAGGGTATGTGGAGGGAACGCGGGGAAGTGAAACATCTCAGTACCCGCAGGAAGAGAAAACAACCGTGATTCCGGGAGTAGTGGCGAGCGAAACTGGATGAGGCTAAACCGTATGTGTGTGATACCCGGCAGGGGTTGCGCATACGGGGTTGTGGGAGTGCTTTTGATCGGTCTGCCGGCCGGTCGGTGAGTCAGAAATTGTTGATGTAGGCGAAGGGCATGCGAAAGGCCCGGCGTAGAGGGTAAGACCCCCGTAGCTGAAACGTCAGCAACTTGCTTGAGTATTTCCCAAGTAGCACGGGGCCCGAGAAATCCTGTGTGAATCTGGCGGGACCACCCGCTAAGCCTAAATATTCCCTGGTGACCGATAGCGGATAGTACCGTGAGGGAATGGTGAAAAGTACCGCGGGAGCGGAGTGAAATAGTACCTGAAACCGTGTGCCTACAAGCCGTGGGAGCGTCGCCGTGTTCTTCGGAGCACGGTCGTGACTGCGTGCCTTTTGAAGAATGAGCCTGCGAGTTTGCGGTGTGTTGCGAGGTTAACCCGTGTGGGGAAGCCGTAGCGAAAGCGAGTCCGAATAGGGCGGTTTAGTAGCGCGCTCAAGACCCGAAGCGGAGTGATCTAGCCATGGGCAGGTTGAAGCGGAGGTAAGACTTCGTGGAGGACCGAACCCACCAGGGTTGAAAACCTGGGGGATGACCTGTGGTTAGGGGTGAAAGGCCAATCAAACTCCGTGATAGCTGGTTCTCCCCGAAATGCATTTAGGTGCAGCGTCGTGTGTTTCTTGCCGGAGGTAGAGCACTGGATAGGCGATGGGCCCTACCGGGTTACTGACCTTAGCCAAACTCCGAATGCCGGTAAGTGAGAGCGCGGCAGTGAGACTGTGGGGGATAAGCTCCATGGTCGAGAGGGAAACAGCCCAGAGCATCGACTAAGGCCCCTAAGCGTACGCTAAGTGGGAAAGGATGTGGAGTCGCAGAGACAACCAGGAGGTTGGCTTAGAAGCAGCCATCCTTGAAAGAGTGCGTAATAGCTCACTGGTCAAGTGATTCCGCGCCGACAATGTAGCGGGGCTCAAGCGTACCGCCGAAGTCGTGTCATTGCAGCATGTGGTCTAACGATCGCTGTGATGGGTAGGGGAGCGTCGTGTGCCGGGTGAAGCAGCCGTGTAAGCGAGTTGTGGATGGTTCACGAGTGAGAATGCAGGCATGAGTAGCGATACACACGTGGGAAACGTGTGCGCCGATTGACTAAGGGTTCCTGGGTCAAGCTGATCTGCCCAGGGTAAGTCGGGACCTAAGGCGAGGCCGACAGGCGTAGTCGATGGACAACCGGTTGATATTCCGGTACCCGCTTTGAAGCGCCAACGTCGAACCAGGCGATGCTAAGTCCGTGAAGCCGCCCTGATCTCTTCGGAGTTGAGGGGAGTGGTGGAGCCGACGGTCCAGACCTGTAGTAGGTGAGTGATGGGGTGACGCAGGAAGGTAGTCCAGCCCGGGCGGTGGTTGTCCCGGGGTAAGGGTGTAGCCCGAGGAGTAGGTAAATCCGTTCCTCATTGAAGGGTGAGACCTGATGCCGAGCCGATTGTGGTGAAGTGGATGATCCTATGCTGTCGAGAAAAGCCTCTAGCGAGTTTCATGGCGGCCCGTACCCTAAACCGACTCAGGTGGTCAGGTAGAGAATACCGAGGCGTTCGGGTGAACTATGGTTAAGGAACTCGGCAAAATGCCCCCGTAACTTCGGGAGAAGGGGGGCCATTGCTGGTGATGGGATTTTCTCCTTGAGCTGGTGGTGGCCGCAGAGACCAGCGAGAAGCGACTGTTTACTAAAAACACAGGTCCGTGCGAAGCCGTAAGGCGATGTATACGGACTGACGCCTGCCCGGTGCTGGAACGTTAAGGGGACCGGTTAGTCACATTTCGGTGTGGCGAAGCTGAGAACTTAAGCGCCAGTAAACGGCGGTGGTAACTATAACCATCCTAAGGTAGCGAAATTCCTTGTCGGGTAAGTTCCGACCTGCACGAATGGCGTAACGACTTCTCGACTGTCTCAACCATAGGCCCGGTGAAATTGCACTACGAGTAAAGATGCTCGTTTCGCGCAGCAGGACGGAAAGACCCCGGGACCTTTACTATAGCTTGATATTGGTGTTCGGTTCGGCTTGTGTAGGATAGGTGGGAGACTGTGAAGCCGCAACGCCAGTTGTGGTGGAGTCATTGTTGAAATACCACTCTGGTCGTGCTGGATGTCTAACCTGGGTCCGTGATCCGGATCAGGGACAGTGTCTGGTGGGTAGTTTAACTGGGGCGGTTGCCTCCTAAAGGGTAACGGAGGCGCCCAAAGGTTCCCTCAGCCTGGTTGGCAATCAGGTGTTGAGTGTAAGTGCACAAGGGAGCTTGACTGTGAGACCGACGGGTCGAGCAGGGACGAAAGTCGGGACTAGTGATCCGGCGGTGGCTTGTGGAAGCGCCGTCGCTCAACGGATAAAAGGTACCCCGGGGATAACAGGCTGATCTTCCCCAAGAGTCCATATCGACGGGATGGTTTGGCACCTCGATGTCGGCTCGTCGCATCCTGGGGCTGGAGTCGGTCCCAAGGGTTGGGCTGTTCGCCCATTAAAGCGGTACGCGAGCTGGGTTTAGAACGTCGTGAGACAGTTCGGTCCCTATCCGCTGTGCGCGTAGGAGTCTTGAGAAGGGCTGTCCCTAGTACGAGAGGACCGGGACGGACGAACCTCTGGTGTGCCAGTTGTCCTGCCAAGGGCATGGCTGGTTGGCTACGTTCGGGAGGGATAACCGCTGAAAGCATCTAAGCGGGAAGCCTGCTTCGAGATGAGGACTCCCACCCACTTGATGGGTTAAGGCTCCCAGTAGACGACTGGGTTGATAGGCCAGATATGGAAGCCGGGTAACTGGTGGAGTTGACTGGTACTAATAGGCCGAGGGCTTGTCCTCAGGTGCTCGCGTCCACTGTGTTGGTTCTGAAGCAATGAACCGTATTGAACCCCCCTTTTGTTTTGGGGTGTGGTTCCGGTTCAGTTTCATAGTGTTTCGGTGGTCATAGCGTTAGGGAAACGCCCGGTTACATTTCGAACCCGGAAGCTAAGCCTTTCAGCGCCGATGGTACTGCAGGGGGGACCCTGTGGGAGAGTAGGACACCGCCGAACAATCTCTAGCCTCGGTCCCGAGCATTCAGTGCTCGGGACCGAGGCTTTTTTGCGTTCCCATTCGATCGGATGTTCCACCGGATCGAGTGAAAAGCCCTCAGGGCCCTGGCGTGGCGCGGTTGCTGGCACTCAGAGTTGTCAGTGAGGCCGGGGTCCAACAGGTCCGTTGACGACCGGTCAGCAGGCCGCAGGCGCGACGCCGAACGGGCGAACGGGGGAGGTGAGGGCCTGTGCGAGTGACGACCTGTGCGGTGAAGGGGCGTCGGGTGACGCCTCGTTCGTGCCCGCCTGTGAGTCCGTCAGTTCCCGGACGTCGAGGCGACGGTCGGCTGGTCCTTGCCATGGTCTTCCGTGGGTTCGCCCGGCATTCCCGCGGCGCGGGCGAGCTCGAGGTCGAGAGCCTCGCGCCGGATGCGCTGGTCCATGTAGAGAAGAGCCGTCACACCCGCGCTGATCGGGAAGGTGATGGTCGAGCTGATCACTCCGCCGACGCCGACCACGACCAGGAAGGTCCAGCTGACGGAGACGGATTCACCGGACAGCCAGTCGATGGCGTTGTCCCCGCCGATGACCATGGCGATCAGGCTGGTGGGGATCTCGACGATGGCGCCGACGATGAAGACCAGGACGACGGCGAGCAGTTGGATGCCGAAGACGCGCCCCCACGCACCGCGCACCAGCTTGAAGGAGCGTCGCAGGGCCTTGATGATCCCCTGCTTCTCCAGCATCAGCGCGGGAGGGGCGAGGCTGAAGCGGACCCAGAGCCAGACGGCGACGCCGGCCGCGGCGAACCCGCCGAGAGAGGCGAGTGCGGCGCCCTCGCTGTGCACGCCCGCGAAGGCCAGCAGCAGACCCGGCGTCATACCGGCGGCGATGACGGCCACGGCGATGGCGGGGATCAGAAGGAGCAGCCCGCACAGCTGAAGGAGACGCGGGCGGGCACCGCCCCATGCCTCCTTGGTGGACACGGACCGGCCCAGCACCGCCCGGGCGGTGACCACGGTCAGCAGGGCGGTGGTGACGATCGTTCCGAGGACGCCGAGCAGCAGGGTGACTCCGCTGTCCCCGAGCGCGGCGCCGACGGCGCGCATCGCCTGGCTCACGGTGACGTCCCGATCGTCGAGGACATTGCTCTCGTTGCCGCGGGCGTCGTTGAACCAGAGTCCCGTGGCGGCCGTGATCAGACCCTGGATGACGATCGAGACGATCAGCGAGATGCCGAGGACCGTGCGCCAGTGGGCGCGCATGGTGGCCACCGCGCCGTTCAGGATCTCGCTGACGGCCAGCGGTCGCAGCGGAATGACACCGGGGCGGGGAGCAGGTGGCTGACGCGGGCCGGTGCCCCATCCGCCGCCCGGCGTGGGAGCGGGTGGCACCTGCGGTGGCGTGGGGCCTCGTCCCGATGCGGTCCAGCGGCCGGGCGGCGGCTGGCGCCGGGCCCATTGGCCGCCCCAGGTGGGCTGCTCCGGGGCGGGCTGGTCGGCGGGCTCCTTCTGCTGCTGAGCGCCGTGGTCCGGTTCGTCGGAAGGGGACGATCCGGGCGGGGCCCAACCCGGAGTGTCATTCATCGTCGCTCCGTAGGTTGTTCGTTGACCGGCCGCGGCGTCCGCGGCGGGCGTATGCCAGCCATCGTGCCACGGTGGGTTGTGCCTCGTGCCGGTCACTGGGGGCGGTCCGGCACTTCAATAGTCGGTGGCGCACAGGGCAGACTGGGCGGATGGCTGATCAGCATCCGGTGTCCCCGGAAGGCCCCATACCTCCCATCGCCTTGGCGCTGCGCTGGGAGGAGCCCCCGGAGGAGCCCGTACTGGTACTTCTCGACCAGACCCGGCTGCCCGCCGAAGAGGTCGAGCTGGTGTGCACCGATGTGCCGGCGCTGGTGGAGGCGATCCGCTCTCTCGCCGTGCGCGGCGCCCCGCTGCTCGGCCTCGCCGGGGCATACGGGATCGCGCTTGCCGCGGCCCGGGGTTTCGATGTGGACGAGGCCGCCGAATCGCTCGCCCATGCCCGTCCCACGGCCGTCAACCTCGGCTATGGCGTTCGCCGGGCCGTCGCCGCGTATCACGGCGCGATCCGGGACGACGCGGACGACGCTCAGGCTGCCGCGGCCGCCCTCGCCGAGGCCCGGGCCCTGCATCGGGAGGATGCCGAGGCCAGCGACCGCATGGCGGCTCATGGTCGAGCGCTCCTCGATGAGCTGCTGCCTGCCGGTGGTCATCGAATCCTCACTCACTGCAACACCGGCGCCCTGGTCTCCGGAGGTGAGGGGACCGCCCTCGCCGTGGTCAAGGCGGTGCACCGGGCGGGGCAGCTGCGGCGGCTCTGGGTGGACGAGACCCGGCCCCTGCTCCAGGGGGCGCGGTTGACCGCGTACGAGGCGGCGCGTGCCGGTATGGCTTACACGCTGCTCGCGGACAACGCGGCGGGCTCGCTGTTCGCGGCCGGTGAGGTGGACGCGGTGCTGATCGGGGCGGACCGGATCGCCGCGGACGGCTCGGTGGCCAACAAGGTGGGCAGCTATCCGCTCGCGGTGCTGGCCCGCTACCACCATGTGCCGTTTGTGGTGGTAGCCCCGACCACCACGGTGGACCCGGCCACTCCCGACGGCGCCTCGATCGAGGTCGAGCAGCGCCCTGGACATGAGGTGACAGACATCACAATTCCTTACGCCCCCATCGCCGGGCACGAGGCGGGCACCGGAGTGCCGGTCGCTCCGCTGGGGACACAGGCCCACAATCCGGCTTTCGACGTCACACCACCGGAGTTGGTGACGGCGATCGTGACCGAGGAGGGTGTGATCTCTCCGGTCACGGCGGACGGTATCGCCGAGCTGTGGGCCAGGTCACGATCGGGTAATGGGATGATGTCGATATGAAGGGACGCGTCCTTGTCGTCGACGACGACACCGCACTGGCAGAGATGCTTGGCATCGTGCTGCGCGGCGAAGGCTTTGAACCGTCGTTTGTGTCGGACGGCGACAAGGCTCTTGCCGCCTTCCGCGAGACCAAGCCCGATCTGGTGCTGCTCGATCTGATGCTGCCCGGACGGGACGGCATCGAGGTCTGCCGACTGATCCGGGCCGAGTCGGGGGTCCCGATCGTCATGCTCACGGCCAAGAGCGACACGGTCGATGTGGTGGTCGGGCTCGAGTCCGGGGCGGATGACTACATCGTCAAGCCGTTCAAGCCGAAGGAGCTGGTGGCCCGGATCCGGGCCCGGCTGAGGCGTTCCGAGGAGCCGGCACCGGAGCAGCTGGCCATAGGCGATCTGGTGATCGACGTGGCGGGCCATTCGGTGAAGCGGGACGGCCAGTCGATAGCGCTGACCCCGCTGGAGTTCGATCTTCTGGTGGCGCTGGCCCGCAAGCCGTGGCAGGTCTTTACCCGTGAGGTGCTGCTGGAGCAGGTCTGGGGCTATCGGCATGCCGCCGACACCCGGCTGGTGAATGTGCATGTGCAGCGGCTGCGGTCGAAGGTCGAGAAGGACCCGGAGCGGCCGGAGATCGTGGTGACCGTGCGCGGTGTCGGCTACAAGGCCGGGCCAAGCTGAGATGACGGGTGGTACGGCGCCGCAGCCCGGAGGACCGGGAGGCGGGGCCCCGGAGGGTGCCCGGATGGGGCGGCCCGACCCGGCGGGTGAGATACCGCTGCTGCGGAGGTTGTGGAGCGGTGGGCATCTGCTGCCCGACGGGGCGTCCGGAGGGCCGGCCCATCCGGTGATCCGGCTGTTCGGACGGTGGGTGCGCCGTCCGCTGCTGCCCGCTGCCCGGCTGTGGCGGCGGAACATCCAGCTGCGGGTGGTCGCCACCACGCTGCTGATGTCGCTCGGTGTGGTGCTGCTGCTGGGCCTGGTGGTCATCGGGCAGGTGCGCAACGGTCTGCTGGACGCCAAGCGCCATGCGGCGCAGGGGCAGGCTGTCGGCGGGTTCGAGGTGGCCGAGCAGATGGCCGACCGCAAGAGCGATTCCCGTGGCCAGGACGGGCCGGGGGCCGGTGCCGAGGATTCCGGCGCCTGGCTGAACGCGCTGGTGGAGCAGCTTTCCAGCGGCGGCAAGGGCGCGTATTCGGTGGTGGCGCTCAGCTCCGACTCCGGTGAGACGCCCTATGTGGCCAGCCGGGGGCCGCGGGCCTCCGGCGATGTCCAGCCGGACAGTGTGCCCGCCGATCTGCGCCGGAGGGTGGACGAGGGCCGGACGGCGCCGTACGAGCGCTACGGAAAGATCGTGCACGCGGGCTCCGGAGACGCCGAGCCCGCGCTGATCATCGGCAAGCGTCTGGACGACAACAACGGCGACGCCTACCAGCTCTACTACCTCTTCCCGTTCACCCAGGAGGAGAAGTCGCTGAGCCTGGTCAAGGGCACCCTGGCCACGGCCGGGGTGTTCGTGGTGGTGCTGCTCGGGGCCATCGCCTGGGTGGTGGTCCGGCAGGTCGTGACGCCCGTAAGGATGGCGGCGGGGATCTCCGAGCGGCTGGCGGCCGGTCTGCTCCAGGAGCGGATGAAGGTCACCGGGGAGGACGACATCGCCCGCCTGGGGGAGTCGTTCAACAAGATGGCGCAGAACCTCCAGCTCAAGATTCAGCAGCTGGAGGAGCTCTCCCGGATGCAGCGCCGCTTCGTCTCCGATGTCTCCCATGAGCTGCGCACTCCGCTGACGACCGTAAGGATGGCGGCGGACGTCATTCACGAGGCGCGTGAGGACTTCGACCCGATCACCGCGCGCTCCGCCGAGCTGCTGTGGGGCCAGGTCGACCGCTTCGAGTCGCTGCTCAGCGATCTGCTGGAGATCAGCCGGTTCGACGCGGGCGCGGCCGCGCTGGAGGCCGAGCCGATCGATCTGCGCGATGTGGTGCACCGGGTGGTGGGCGGCGCCGAGCCGCTCGCCGAGGCGAAGGGCACCCGGATCCTGGTGCGGGGCGCCGAGGCGCCGGTGATCGCGGAGGCGGACACCCGCCGTGTCGAGCGGGTGCTGCGCAATCTGGTGGTCAACGCCGTGGAGCACGGTGAGGGCCGCGATGTGGTCGTGCGGCTCGCGACGGCGGGCGGTGCGGTGGCCGTCGCGGTGCGGGACTACGGCGTCGGGCTCAAGCCCGGCGAGGCGACGCGGGTGTTCAACCGCTTCTGGCGGGCCGATCCGGCCCGTGCGCGCACCACCGGCGGCACCGGTCTCGGCCTGTCGATCGCGGTGGAGGACGCGCGGCTGCACGATGGCTGGCTGCAGGCGTGGGGTGAGCCCGGCGGCGGTTCGCAGTTCCGGCTGACGCTGCCGCGTACCGCGGGCGATGTGCTGCGCGGCTCGCCGATCCCGCTTGAGCCCGAGGACTCCCGGCGTAACCGCCGTACGGATGACGCCGGGGCCCCGCAGCCTCCTGCGGAGGGGCTGGCGGCGGTGCCCGCGCAACCGCGGTCCGCGCTGCCCGCCGAAGCCGCTGCGCCGTCGGCCGATCCCACGGCCCTGCCGGGCAATGGGTCGCGGGTGGTGCGCGGCGCCCCGGAGACGCCGTCCGAGGGGCCGCGGGGCGGCAGGGCGCCGGCCGCCCGGCCGACGACATCGAACGAAGGGGAGGGCCGCCCTCGTGGGCGCTGACCATGCCGACCGTCGCCGTTTCCGCCGCCGTGGGCGTCGCCCGGACGGCCGGGCCCTGAGCACGCCGGCGCTGCTGGCCTGTGGCGCCCTGTTGCTGTCCGGCTGTGCCTCGATGCCCGACAGCGGCGATGTGCGGCGGGTGGACTCCTCACCGCGCTCCGACGTCGATTCGCAGGTCCGGGTGTACGGGGTGAGCCCGGGCAAGGGCGAGCAGCCCGCGGAGCTGGTCTCCGGCTTCCTGGAGGCCACGACGAGCGACGAGGAGAACTTCGGCACCGCGAAGGAGTATCTGACCAAGAGCGCGGTCAGGCGGTGGCAGCCGTTCGCGGCCACCACCGTGCTGGAGCAGGCTCCGGATGTGCGGGTGGAGACGGACCCGGGCGACCGGGACGGCAGCGGTAAGACGGTCGTGCTGTCGGGCAAGCGGATCGCCGTCGTGGACGAAACGCACGCCTACAAGCCCGATGCGCAGCCGTACGAGGAGCGCATCCATCTCACGCTGAGCGGTTCGGAGTGGCGGATCGACGGGCCGCCGCGGGGGCTGATCCTCGGCGAGTCCGACTTCCAGCGCATCTACCGCTCGGTCAACAAGTACTACTTCGCCGATCTGTCCCCGGACGCCGACGAGTCGACGGCCGGGGACAACGTGCTGGTGGCCGATCCGGTCTATGTGCGGCGCCGTATCGATCCGGTGACCGCGACCGTCAAGGCGCTGCTGGGCGGTCCCACGGAGTGGCTGGAGCCGGTGGTCAGCAGCTCCTTCCCGCGCGGTTCGGCACTCGGCCGCCGGGACGAGCGGCTGTCGCTGGACGATTCGAACACGCTGAAGGTCCGGCTGAGCGACCGGGCGGCGCAGGTCAGCGGGGCGCGGTGTGCCCGGATGGCGGCGCAGACGCTGTTCACGGTCCAGGATCTGGGCGAGGGATCGTCCGAGGTCAGCGGGGTGCGGCTGGAGCGGCAGAACGGTTCGGAGCTGTGTGCCCTCTCCAGTGACGCGGCGCGTGCCTACGCCCCGGACGGGGTCGAGGGCCATCCGCGCCACCAGTACTTCGTGGACTCCGATCATCGGATGGTCCGGCTGTCCGACGACGAGGACCGGCCACAGCCGGTTCCGGGGCCGTTCGGCTCCGAGGACGCGGGTCTGGGCACGGTGGCGGTCTCCCGCGACGAGCGGGACGTGGCGGGGGTCACCGCCGACGGCCAGGCGCTGTACGTCACCCAGATGGCCCCAGGCGCCGAGCGCGGCAAGGTGCGGCTGCGCAGCCAGGGCGGCAGCGTGGAGCACGGTCTGACGGCGCCGAGCTGGGACGGGCTGGGCGGTCTGTGGGTGGCCGACCGCAATCCGCAGCGGCCGAGGCTGCTGCGGCTGCGGGGCGGCATCGGAGCGGCGGACGAGGTGGCGCTGCCGCAGTTGGACGGCGGCCGGATCACGGCGCTGCGGGTCTCGGCGGACGGTTCCAGGATCGCGATGCTGGTCAAGCGGTCCGGCCACACCACGCTGCGGCTGGGCCGGATCGAGCGGCGGGGGACCGAGGCGGCCCCGAAGCTGTCGGTGGGGGCGCTGCGGGCGGTCGCGCCGAAGCTGGAGGACGTGGACACCTTCTCCTGGGCGGGCGACAGCCGGCTGGTGGTCGCGGGCCGGGAGTCGGACGGGGTGCAGCAGCTGCAGTACGTGGAGACGGACGGCTCCCCGTCGAACATCCCGGAGGTGCCGGGTCCGAACGGCGTGCAGTCGATCGGCGCCTCGGAGGACCAGACCCGGCCGCTGATCGCCGAGACCAGGGAGAACGGCATCGTGCGGCTGCTGCCGAACACCGACTGGAAGACCGTGGACCAGGACGGTTCGGCTCCGGTCTACCCAGGCTAGGCGGGGCCGTAGCGGCATCTTCCAGGCCAGGACACCGGTCGGGGGTGGCTGGTTGTCCACATGTGCGCGGTTGTCCACAAGGGGTGGCGCGGGGGCTTGGCCGCCGGGACAGTGGTGTTCATGCGGGGCTGGTGGCAGGAGATCGCCGATCTGGCGCTGCCGGCCGACTGTGCCGGATGCGGTCGGCCGGGCGGCGCGTTGTGTGAGCGTTGTCGTGGGGCGCTGCGCGGGTCCGGGGCGCGCCGGGTGGAGCCGAGCCCGGTGCCGCCGGGGCTGCCGGTGGTCCATGCGGCGGTGGATTACGTGGACGAGGCGCGGGCGGTGCTGCTCGCGCACAAGGAGCGCGGAGCGCTCCGGCTGGCGCGGCCCCTGGGTGAGGCGCTGGCGGGGGCGGTGCGGGCGGCTTGCCCCGGCCCGGGGTCCGGCTCAGGGGCTGGCCCAGAGCCCGGCTCAGGGCCCGGTGCGGGGTCCCGAAGATGGGCGGGCGCGGGATTGGACCGGGTATCCGGGGTGAGACCGGGTACTGGATCGGGAGCGTGTGCCGGGGCGAGACCCGGGTACGGATCCGGGGCGAGACCCGGGTACGGATCCGGGGCGAGACCCCGCGGGGGTCCGCTGCTGCTGGTGCCGGTGCCATCGGCCCGGCGAGCGGTGGGCGCCCGGGGGCATGACCCGGCCCGGCGGATCGCGCTCGCCGCGGCGGGTGTGCTGCGCGGTGGCGGGCGCTCGGCGCGGGTCCCGGCGGTGCTGCGCCAGCGGCGCCGGGTGAGCGACCAGTCGGGGCTGGACGCACGGCAGCGGCGGGCGAATGTGACGGGGGCGCTGGAGGCGGTCCCCGGCAGCGGCCGGCTGCTGGCGGCAGGCCCGGTCGTCCTGGTGGACGACCTGATGACGACGGGGGCCTCGCTCGCGGAGGCGGCGCGAGCGGTGACGGCGGCCGGTGGGCTGGTCATCGGCGCGGCCGTGGTGGCCGCACCCCTGATGCGCATCAACCGGAACTGAATACGAAGCCGCATCGTTGCAGGTGGTAACCGCGGCAAAGCACCTGATCGGAGGTACGTGCCGGTAGGGGGTGCCGACTTCCGGCCGGTCGAGCTATGTTCGGTTGTGAGGAAAGGCGAGTGCTATGACTCGCTCATCCGCTTGGCGTGTTTTGCCTGCATTCTGGTGAGGCTTGGAACAAACGGGATTGAGATCCTCTCCGTGGGAAGGAGGAGCTGAAAGCGCCAAGCCGATGGCTCCGGAGGATGCCGGAGCCAAGTGCACAAGGGATGACGCTCCGATACTGACTGGAGCTACCCGGGAACGGAGTTCTGCGTGGACATCGTCGTCAAGGGCCGTAAAACTGAGGTGCCCGAGCGGTTCCGGAAGCACGTGGCCGAGAAGCTGAAGCTGGATAAGATCCAGAAGCTCGACGGCAAGGTGATCAGCCTCGACGTCGAGGTGTCCAAGGAGCACAACCCGCGGCAGGCCGACCGCGCCGACCGAGTGGAGATCACGCTCCGCTCGCGCGGCCCGGTGATCCGGGCGGAGGCCGCCGCGGCCGATCCGTACGCGGCGCTGGACCTGGCGGCCAGCAAGCTGGAAGCACGGATGCGCAAGCAGCACGACAAGCGCCATACGCGCCGTGGAAACGGTCGCATTCCGGCCAGCGACGTGGCTGTCACCGTGCCCAACGCGGCCCGCATCAACGGGCATGGGGACATCGCCCCCCAGCGCACGACGGAGACCGTCCCCACCACCCGGATGGGCCCTCTGGAAGTCCAGGGGGAGGGCCCCCTGGTGGTCCGGGAGAAGACCCACGCCGCGGCTCCGATGAGCCTCGACCAGGCTCTCTACGAGATGGAGCTGGTCGGGCACGACTTCTATTTGTTCGTCGACTCCGACACCAACCAGCCCAGCGTCGTCTACCGGCGGCATGGTTATGACTACGGGGTGATTCATCTTCAGCCTGAGGCGTTCGTCGGAGAGGCACCCGGCGGCGCCGGTGGCGCACTCGGCGGCTGACCGAGAAATTCAGCCGAATCCGGCCTGACAAGTAAGTGGTGCCCCGGAGCGCCTGCGCGCCCCCGGGGCACCGCCGTGCGACCAAGGTAGGAACATTCCGCCGTCCGGGCATGAAATCATGGCCGGGCGGCCAACCGGTGTATCGAATGCACCGGTTGACGCCAGACCGAGTGCACCCAGGGTGCGGACCGCAAGGGCCATGGCCTTCAGGGGGAGGAACGATGGCGGACAGCTTCGGGCCCGTGTCCGACGCCGGTGAAGACCATGGCGTCGGTCCGGACGGGGGTGAGCCGCGCGGCGAACCGCGCAAGGAGCCGATTCGGGTCCTCGTCGTGGACGACCACGCGCTCTTCCGGCGTGGATTGGAGATCGTCCTGGCCCAGGAGGAGGACATCCAGGTTGTCGGCGAGGCGGGGGACGGGGCCGAGGCCGTGGACAAGGCGGCGGATCTGCTGCCGGACATCGTCCTGATGGATGTGCGGATGCCCAAGCGTGGGGGGATCGAGGCCTGCACCGCCATCAAGGAGGTGGCACCCAGCGCCAAGATCATCATGCTGACGATCAGCGATGAGGAAGCCGACCTCTACGACGCGATCAAGGCGGGTGCCACGGGCTATCTGCTGAAGGAGATCTCGACCGACGAGGTCTCGACCGCCATCCGGGCGGTGGCGGACGGCCAGTCGCAGATCAGCCCGTCGATGGCGGCCAAGCTGCTGACCGAGTTCAAGTCGATGATCCAGCGCACCGATGAGCGGCGGCTGGTGCCCGCGCCCCGGCTCACCGACCGGGAGCTGGAGGTGCTCAAGCTGGTGGCGACCGGAATGAACAACCGGGATATCGCCAAGGAGCTGTTCATCAGTGAGAACACCGTGAAGAACCACGTTCGCAACATTCTGGAGAAATTGCAGCTGCACTCCAGGATGGAGGCCGTGGTCTATGCGATGCGGGAGAAGATCCTCGAGATCAGGTAAGGGATGCGCCCGGCGCCGGAGCTGCGGAGCTCCGGACATGCCGGAGCCCTCTGTGAGCCATCACCCCGGATGAGCCGGAAGCCCAGGTGAGCCGGAGCCCCAGGTGAGCCGGAGCCCCGGCCGAGCGTCCACCGGGGCGGGCGGTTCAGACGACGGCCGCCGCGAGCGGTGCGGCGAGCTCCGGGCGGTCGACGCGCTCGACCCGTACGGAGTCACAGCCCACCCATTCGGCCGCCTCCCGCAGCGCCTGCGCCATCGGGGCCACGGCCTTCGGCGACTCCAGGGACACCTGCCGGGCGACCAGGGTCTTCCCCTCCCGGGCCGGATCGACCCGGCCCAGCAGCCGCCCGCCCGACAGCAGCGGCATGGCGAAGTAGCCGTAGATCCGCTTAGGCCTGGGCACATACGCCTCCAGCCGATGAGTGAAGCCGAAGATCCGCTCGGTGCGCGCCCGGTCCCATATCAGCGAGTCGAAGGGCGAGAGCAGCGTGGTGCGGTGCCGGCCGCGCGGCGGGGCGGCCAGCGCCTCGGGGTCCGCCCAGGCCGGCTTGTCCCAGCCCTCGACCGCCACCGGCACCAGCCCCGAGTCCGCGATCACCGCGGCCACCTGCTCGCCCTTGAGCCGGTGGTAGTCGGCGATATCCGCCCGTGTGCCCACGCCCAGGGACTGCCCGGCCAGCCGGACCAGCCGGCGCAGACACTCCCGGTCGTCCAGGTCGTCATGGAGCAGGGCATCCGGCACGGCGCGCTCCGCCAGGTCGTACACCCGCTTCCAGCCGCGCCGCTCGACGCACACCACCTCGCCGAACATCAGGGCCCGCTCGACCGCGATCTTCGCCGCCGACCAGTCCCACCACGGCCCGCCGTTCTTGGCCCCGCCCAGCTCCGTCGCGGTCAGCGGGCCCGCCGCGCGCAACTGCTTGACCACCGTCTCGTACACCCCGTCCGGCAGCTCGTGGTGCCAGTGCGGACGGAGGCGGTAGGCGCGGCGCCGGAAGGCGAAGTGCGGCCACTCCTCGATCGGCAGCACACAGGCGGCATGCGACCAGTACTCGAAGGCGTGGGTGTCGCTCCAATAGGCCGACTCGACCGTCTTACGGCCGACCGCGCCCAGCCGTGCGTACGGAATCAGCTCATGCGAGCGGGCCAGCACCGAGATCGTGTCGAGCTGCACCGCGCCCAGATGGCGCAGCACGCCCCGCACCCCGCCACGCCGGTCGGGGGCGCCCAGCAGCCCCTGGGCGCGCAGCGCGATCCGGCGCGCCTCGTCGGCGGAGAGCGTGGCCTCGGGTGTGCGGTCCACGGCGGACCCGGTGGCGGCGTTCGTCATGCGCGCCACCGTAGTAGCACCCACTGACAACGCCGCCCATGCCGCCCAGACCCCCGGCGCCCTGGGCCGCCGGGCCCGCCGCGCCTCGGCCCCGGCGGCCCCTCACGGCCGTTGGCCCCGGCGGCTCCTCAGGGCCTCTCTCAGACCGCTGGCGGCGCCGTGAACGCCCGGCCGGACGCCTCGGGAGCCTGCGGTGCGTTGGACGCCTCCGATGCCTTGGCGGGCAGATACGGCGTCGTCGACGGCAGCCCCCAGTCGGAGGGCAGCAGCGCGCCCCGCCAGGCGTCCCGCCGGGTCCCCTGGTGGACGATCCGGGCGCGGTCCGTCCCCTCCATCCGGAAGCCCACCCCGAGGGCGACCGCCCGCGAGCCCTCGTTCCCGGCCTCGCAGCACCACTCCAGGCGCTCCACCCCGAGCCGGGTGAACGCCCACTCGATCACGGCCCGCGCCGCCTCGTCCGTATAGCCGCGCCGCCGGTGCTCCCGGACCGTCCAGTAGCCCAGCTCGGCCTGGTGCTCGAGAGTGCGCAGATGGGCCAGCCGCACCAGGCCCATGGCGCCGACGAGGGTGTCGTCACTCTTGGTGACCATCGCGAAGTCGTAGGTCACGTCGTCGCGCCAGTTCTCCGGGCAGATCCGGCCGGTGAAGTCCTCCGCGTGCGCACGTTCGTACGGGGAGGGCACGGTGGTCCATCGCTGGATGTCCGGGTCCTGGCAAGCTGCGAAGAGGGCGTCCGTGTCGATGGGCCGGAAGGGGCGCAGGACCAGACGCTCGGTGGTGAGGGTGACAGGCTCCATGCGTCCCGAGTCTGCGCCGCCGTCGTCACTCACCGCGAGCGGTTTCCGCGAATTGGAGGGCACCTGGGGGAGCTCTCGGGCGTTGACACGGTGAGGTGACATCCGGTCCTCGTGGTGACGGACCTCCCGGCGTGCCGGGGTCTGTCTTACGATGGCCGTTGCGGCGGGGCCTGCGCCCCTTGACAATGCCGCGCCAGCGCACCCCGACCGTGCCAGGCCCGACCGGCAAGGAGCCAGCCTACGTGTCCGTCCTCAACAAGCTCATGCGTGCAGGCGAAGGAAAGATCCTGCGCAAGCTGCACCGCATCGCGGACCAGGTCAATTCCATCGAAGAGGACTTCCTGTCGCTCTCCGACGCCGAGCTGCGCGCCCTCACCGACGAGTACAAGCAGCGGTACGCCGACGGTGAGAGCCTCGACGACCTGATGCCCGAAGCGTTCGCCACGGTGCGCGAGGCGGCCAAGCGGGTGCTCGGCCAGCGTCACTACGACGTCCAGCTGATGGGCGGCGCGGCGCTGCACCTCGGGTATGTCGCCGAGATGAAGACCGGTGAGGGCAAGACCCTGGTCGGCACCCTCCCGGCGTATCTGAACGCGCTGTCGGACAAGGGTGTCCACCTCATCACGGTCAACGACTACCTGGCCGAGCGCGACTCCGAGTGGATGGGCCGGGTGCACCGGTTCCTCGGCCTGGAGGTCGGCTGCATCCTCGCCAACATGACCCCGGCGCAGCGCCGCGAGCAGTACGCGTGCGACATCACCTACGGCACCAACAACGAGTTCGGCTTCGACTATCTGCGCGACAACATGGCGTGGTCGCAGGACGAGCTGGTGCAGCGCGGCCACAACTTCGCGATCGTCGACGAGGTCGACTCGATCCTGGTGGACGAGGCCCGTACGCCGCTGATCATCTCCGGCCCGGCCGACCAGGCCACCAAGTGGTACGGCGACTTCGCCAAGCTGGTCACCCGGCTCAGCAGGGGCCAGGCCGCCGAGCCGCAGAAGGGCGTGGAGGAGACCGGGGACTACGAGGTCGACGAGAAGAAGCGCACCGTCGGCATCCATGAGTCCGGTGTCACCAAGGTCGAGGACTGGCTGGGGATCGACAACCTCTACGAGTCGGTCAACACCCCGCTGGTCGGCTACCTCAACAACGCGATCAAGGCCAAGGAGCTCTTCAAGAAGGACAAGGACTACGTCGTCATGGACGGCGAAGTCATGATCGTCGACGAGCACACCGGCCGTATCCTCGCGGGCCGCCGCTACAACGAGGGCATGCACCAGGCCATCGAGGCGAAGGAAGCGGTGGAGATCAAGGACGAGAACCAGACGCTCGCCACGATCACCCTGCAGAACTTCTTCCGCCTCTACGACAAGCTCTCCGGCATGACCGGTACGGCGATGACCGAGGCCGCTGAG
The DNA here is from genome assembly GCF_003595545.1 of Streptomyces sp. 11-1-2. Classification (NCBI taxonomy): domain Bacteria; kingdom Bacillati; phylum Actinomycetota; class Actinomycetes; order Kitasatosporales; family Streptomycetaceae; genus Streptomyces; species Streptomyces sp. 11-1-2. Next base: position 4,889,954 of record NZ_CP022545.1, on the reverse strand, counting down.
TTCCACCAGATCTACAAGCTCGGCGTGGTCCCGATCCCGACCCACCGCCCCCTCTCCCGGATCGACCAGTCCGACCTGATCTACCGCACCGAGGTCGCGAAGTTCGACGCGGTGGTCGACGACATCGCCGAGAAGCACACGAAGGGCCAGCCGGTCCTGGTCGGCACCACCTCCGTGGAGAAGTCCGAGTACCTCTCCCAGCAGCTCGCCAAGCGCGGGGTGCCGCATGAGGTGCTCAACGCCAAGCAGCACGACCGGGAGGCGACGATCGTCGCCCAGGCCGGCCGTAAGGGCGCCGTGACGGTGGCGACCAACATGGCGGGCCGCGGTACCGACATCAAGCTCGGCGGCAACCCCGACGACCTCGCCGAGGCCGAGCTGCGCCAGCGCGGTCTGGACCCGGTGGAGCACTCCGAGGAGTGGGCCGCCGCGCTGCCCGCCGCCCTGGAGAAGGCCGAGGCCGCGGTCAAGGCCGAGTTCGAGGAGGTCAAGGAGCTCGGCGGGCTGTATGTGCTGGGCACCGAGCGCCATGAGTCACGCCGGATCGACAACCAGCTCCGTGGCCGTTCCGGCCGTCAGGGCGACCCCGGCGAGTCCCGCTTCTACCTCTCGCTCGGCGACGATCTGATGCGGCTGTTCAAGGCGCAGATGGTCGAGCGCGTCATGGCGATGGCGAACGTCCCGGACGACGTCCCGATCGAGAACAAGATGGTCACGCGGGCCATCGCCTCCGCCCAGTCGCAGGTCGAGCAGCAGAACTTCGAGACCCGTAAGAACGTCCTGAAGTACGACGAGGTCCTGAACCGGCAGCGTGAGGTCATCTACGGCGAGCGCCGCCGCGTCCTGGAGGGCGAGAACCTGGAGGACCAGGTCGGCCACTTCATGGACGACACCATCGAAGCCTATGTGCGGGCGGAGACGGTCGAGGGCTTCGCCGAGGAGTGGGACATGGACCGGCTGTGGAGCGCCTTCAAGCAGCTCTACCCGGTCAGCGCGACGATCGAGGAGCTGGAGGAGGCGGCCGGCGACCGCGCCGGGATCACCGCCGAGTTCATCGAAGAGTCCATCAGGGACGACATCCACCAGCAGTACGAAGCGCGCGAGGAGCAGCTGGGCTCCGAGATCATGCGTGAGCTGGAGCGGCGGGTCGTGCTCTCCGTCCTGGACCGCAAGTGGCGCGAGCACCTCTACGAGATGGACTACCTCCAGGAGGGCATCGGGCTGCGCGCGATGGCCCAGAAGGACCCGCTGGTCGAGTACCAGCGGGAGGGCTTCGACATGTTCCAGGCCATGATGGAGGGCATCAAGGAGGAGTCCGTCGGCTACCTGTTCAACCTGGAGGTCCAGGTCGAGCAGCAGGTCGAGGAGGTCCCGGTCGAGGCGGCGGACGAGAAGGTCGCCCTCGCGAAGGACGTGGAGGACGCGGTGCCGGCGGGCGCGCCCGCCGCGGGCTCCTCGGGCCGCCCCGAGATCCGCGCCAAGGGCCTGGAGGCCCCGCAGCGGCCGGATCGGCTGCACTTCTCCGCCCCGACGGTGGACGGTGAGGGCGGTGTCGTCGAGGGCGACTTCCCCAACGGTGAGACGCCGCCGGCGCCTCGGTCGGAGGCCGATGGGATGACGCGGGCGGAGCGGCGTAAGGCGCAGAAGGGGCGCCGCCGCAAGAAGTAGTCCGGCAGGGTTTTGGTGGACGGGCCGGGGTGCCGCGCGAGAGCGCGGCACCCCGGCCCGTCGCGTTGTGGCCGTGGCCGTGGTTGTGGGCCTATGGGGTGTCCGGCGGTCTTTCCCCTACCCGCCCCTTCCCGAACCGGGTCCCGGCCCTGGCCCCGCCGGGGCTCCGCCCCTGGACCCCGCTCCTCAAACGCCGGAGGGGCTGGGATGGCTCCCCGCCCCTTCCCGTTGCCAGGGGCTTCGCCCCCTGGACCACAGGGCCTGGGGCGAAGCCCCGGTTTCGGGAAGGCGCTCTGGGCACCGGGGTCTGGGGTGGAGCCCCGCCACGCGGCGGAGCCGCATCGATGCTGTGGGAAGGGGCGGGGAGGGGAGCAGCCTGCCGCAGGCGTCACGATCCGTTGGACACCGCTTGGGCGAGTGGCCCGAGGTCGATGGCGGCGCAGCGCCAGCGGGCGTCGGCGCCGAGCTCCAGCCGGAACGCGAGCGCGCTGAGCCGGTCTCCGGAGGCGATCCGGGCGAACGCCTCGATGACCCCGTGCCGGGGCTGGTACTCGCCACAGCGCCGTACGACGGGTGCCGTGGCACGTCCTGAGGCGGGGCGCAGCGGGGCGCGCGGGGCGAGTTCGATCAGTCGGTCGTAGGCGGCCGGGAGGGCGTGCCCGAGGAGGGTGTGGACGGGGCGCTGACCGCTGAGGGTGAGCACCAGCCGGTTGGCGAACCAGTAGCGCGGCAACCGGTCCCGCTGCCGACACGCCGCTGCGGCGGCCGCACTGCGCGATACGGCCGCGGCGCGGGATGCGGTGAGGGTGTCGTTGGTGGTGGTTGTGTTGTGTTGGGTGGTTGGGGTGGGGGGTGTGGTTGTCGTGGTGGGGGGTGCCGACGTTGTGGGGGTGGTGCGGGGGCGGCGGGGGTCCTTGCGGCCTGGGGGGCCGCTTCGGCCGGGTCCGCTGCCGCCGCGCCGTCGTACGCCCTCCCCGGTCGCCGTGGCCCGATCCGTCGCCCGGACGCCCTCGCGCATGCTTCTGGCCCCGTTCTCTCCGGCCCGGCCGAATACCGGGCGGTAGCTTTCGTCGGAGAGTCTTCTACCGGGGGGTTTTCGGCCTCCGCAATGAGCGCGGCCCCTGGTCGCGGTCGACGCTGCGGTTCACCTATTCGGGGCACCCGGGCGCTCATCGCCCCTGGTCGCGGGGTCGGGCAAGGCACAAGCCCGGCTTTGTGCGGCGCCGTCGTACCCCGTCCCCCGAAAGGGGACCACCGGGCCTGTGAAGAAGGCTCGGGACTGGGGACGGGCGATCGTATGCTTGGGGGCCTATTGGTCTCTGATGAAAGCGGCAGACATGCGCGTCTACGTCCCCCTGACCCTCTCCGCTCTCGCCGAGGCGCACAAGGAGGGCCAACTGGGGCCGACGCCGTTGACGGCCTACGCGGTCACCCCCGCGCTCCGCGAGTGGTACGTGTCGGACGACATCGAGGAGCTGGAGTACGCGGCGCTGAGCCGGGCCGCGCAGGCGTCGCTGCGGCTGCTCGCCGTCGATCCGCGCGCGCCCCGCCGTCGGGTCGTGGTGGCCGTGGACGTGCCCGACGGGCAGGCGGTCGCCGATCCGGACCGGGGGCTGGACCAGTCCGCGCTGGGCGAGGTGCGGATCAAGACCGCCGTACCGCTGGCGAAGGCCGCCGCCGTGCATCTGGACGCCGATGACGCCGAGCGCGACATCGCCGCGGCCGCCGACGCGTTGGGCGCGGCGGACCTCGGTGACGACGACGCGCAGTTCACCGTGGACGGCGCCGAGGACCATGAGCTGCTCTGGTACGCCACCCAGGAGATCCCCAATCTCATCGAGTGATGCCCGCTGTCGGACCCGGCAGGTACGGTCGTGGAATGGGGAAGAACCACGTGACGCACCTCGTCTGGGACTGGAACGGCACGCTGCTCCACGACATCGACGCCGTGATCTCGGCGACGAACGCATCGTTCGGGGAGGTCGGCCTGCCGCCGATCACCATCGAGCGCTATCGCGACCTGTACTGCGTCCCGGTCCCGCGCTTCTATGAGCGGCTGATGGGGCGGCTGCCCACCGACGAGGAGTGGGCGGTCATGGACGAGGCGTTCCACCGGCACTACTGGGCGCTGGCGGAGAGCGCCGGGCTGGCGATCGGCGCCCGGCAACTGCTCGTCGAGTGGCAGGAGGCGGGGCTCACCCAGTCGCTGTGCTCACTGGCCCCGCATGAGCATCTGGTCCCGCTGGTGCGGACGCATGGCATCGAGCGCCATTTCATCCGGGTGGACGGCCGCGTCGGCCAGAGCAACACCGGCAAGGCCGAGCAGATGATGCGCCATATCGCCGAGCTCGAAGGGGTGCCGCCGCAGCGGATGGTGGTGATCGGGGACGCCGTGGACGACGCGGTGGCGGCACGCCATGTGGGGGCGCGGGCCGTGCTCTACACGGGCGGTTCGCACAGCCGGGCCAGTCTGGAGGCGGCCGGGGTGCCGGTCGTGGACACGCTCGAGGAGGCCGTACGGGAGGCCGAGCGCATGGCCGACGGGTAAGCGAGTAAGCCGGAGCGGCCCCTCGGAAGTCAGCTTCGGCCTTCAGCCCTGGGCCGCCGGCCGTGGGCCGCCCCACCCCCTCATACCACCGGCGCCTTCGTCCGCAGCACCGCCAGGAACTCCCGCATCCACGCCGGATGGTCCGGCCAGGCCCGTGAGGAGACCAGCGAGCCGTCGACCACGACCTCCGCGTCCTGGTACTCCGCCCCCGCCGCCTGCATGTCCGGCTCCAGCGCCGGATACGCGGTGACCCGCCGCCCGCTCAGGCCGCCCACGGCCGCCGTCAGCAGCGGGCCGTGGCAGATCTGCGCCACCGGCTTGTCCGCGTCGAAGAACGCCTTGCAGATCTTGCGCAGCTCGGGGTCGTTGCGCAGATACTCCGGGGCCCGGCCGCCCGGGATCACGAGGGCTCCGTATTGACCTGGGTCGACCTCGGAGAAGGCGAGGTCGGCGGGGAGTGTGTAGCCCGGCTTCTCGGTGTAGGTGTCGAAGCCCTCCTCGAAGTCATGGACCACGAGGCGCAGCGTCTTGCGGGTCGGGGCCGCGATATGGACCTCGTACCCCTCCTCGCGCAGCCGCTGGTAGGGGTAGAGCACCTCCAGCGATTCGGCCGCGTCGCCGGTCACCAGAAGGATCTTCGTAGTCATGCCGCCCACCTCCACCTTCACATCCACGCTTACCACCGTCTACCACCGTCCCGATCACGGTGCATCCGCGCCGGCGCGTTGCCAAGAGGGCGCAAGAGGGCACAAGAGGGCACTAGAGGGCATCAGAGATGCATGAGCGGCACATCATCGGTTCGCGCGCGCCCGCGGTCGCTGTCCATTTCGTCAAACTTCAGGGCTCGGTTTTGTACACGAACGGCTCATGACGACCCCCTGGGGAGGAGCGATAGCCTTACTGCGTGATCAGCGCGATAGTCCGTGAGGGCAATGAGGCCCTCGCTCCGCGCCCGGAGCCCCACCGGCCCCGGGCCCGAGCCGCCGCTGACCCGTGGCGCGTGGGTTCTTGGTCACTTACGGCCCAGTACACCCCGGCCATTCCCCGATCCGGCATACCGTCGTCAACGACCGGATTTTTCGCGTCGCGGCGTCATGCCACCGCCATCGATGTCACGCAACGGCGCGCGACAGGAGCCAGAGGACATGCAGACCAAGCTGGACGAAGCCAAGGCCGAGTTGCTCGAACGGGCCGCCCGGGTCGCTGAGAACAGCCCTGCCGGGGGAAAACCGGTTCAGGGCCCAGGACCGGAGACCCTGACCGCATACCTCCAGCACTACTACCTGCACACGCCTCCGGAGGACCTCGCCGACCGCGACCCGGTCGACGTCTTCGGGGCGGCGCTCTCCCACTACCGGCTCGCCGAGGTGCGTCCGCAGGGCACGGCGAACGTCCGGGTGCACACCCCGACCGTCGAGGAGCACGGCTGGACCTGCAGCCACTCCGTGGTCGAGGTGGTCACCGACGACATGCCGTTCCTGGTCGACTCGGTCACCAATGAGCTCACCCGCCAGGGGCGCGGCATCCATGTCGTGATCCACCCGCAGGTGATCGTGCGCCGTGACATCACCGGCAAGCTGATCGAGCTGCTCGATGTCTCCCCGGACGGCCCGGCCAGGAAGAAGCTCCCGCATGACGCGGTCGTGGAGTCCTGGATCCATGTCGAGACCGACCGCGAGACCGACCGCGGCGATCTGAAGCAGATCACCGCCGATCTCCTGCGCGTCCTGTCCGATGTCCGCGAGGCGGTCGAGGACTGGGAGAAGATGCGCGAGTCCGCGATGCGCATCGCCGAGGGCCTGCCGGACGAGCCCAAGGCCGCCGAGGTCCGCGAGGAGGAGGTCGAGGAGGCCCGTGAGCTGCTGCGCTGGCTCGCCGACGACCACTTCACCTTCATCGGCTTCCGCGAGTACGAGCTGACGCAGGTCCCCACCGAGGCCGGTGGCGAGGAGGACGTGCTGACCGCGGTGCCCGGCACGGGCCTCGGCATCCTCCGCTCCGATCCGCAGCACAAGGACACCGACGAGAGCACCCCCGTGGGCCCCGGGGGCCCGGGGTCGCCGTCCTTCAACCGGCTTCCGGCCGACGCCCGCGCCAAGGCGCGCGAGCGCAAGCTGCTGGTGCTCACCAAGGCGAACAGCCGCGCCACCGTCCACCGCCCCTCGTACCTCGACTACATCGGCGTGAAGAAGTTCGACGCCGAGGGCAATGTGATCGGCGAGCGCCGCTTCCTGGGGCTGTTCTCCTCCGCCGCGTACACCGAGTCGGTGCGCCGGGTCCCGGTCATCCGCCGCAAGGTCGTCGAGGTGCTCGCGGGCGCGGGCTTCGCGCCCAACAGCCACGACGGCCGGGATCTGCTGCAGATCCTGGAGACCTACCCGCGCGATGAGCTGTTCCAGACCCCGGTCGACCAGCTCCGCTCGATCGTCACCAGCGTGCTCTACCTCCAGGAGCGCCGCCGGCTGCGGCTGTTCCTCCGCCAGGACGAGTACGGGCGCTACTATTCCGCGCTGGTCTATCTGCCGCGTGATCGTTTCACCACCGATGTGCGGCTGCGGCTGACCGACATCCTGCTGGAGGAGCTGAGCGGCCGCCCGCCGGTCGACTTCACCGCCCTGCACACCGAATCGGTGCTCTCGCGGCTGCACTTCGTGGTCCGCCTCCAGCCCGGCACCGAGCTGCCCGACCTCACCGACGCCGATGTGGAGCGGATCGAGGGCCGGCTGATCGAGGCCGCCCGCTCCTGGGCCGACGGCTTCGCCGAGGCGCTGGTCTCCGAGGCAGGTGAGGAGCGCGCGGCCGAGCTGCTGCGCCGCTATCAGCACGCCTTCCCCGAGGGGTACAAGGCGGACCACACCCCGCGCGGTGCCGTGGCCGACCTCCAGCACCTGGAGCGGCTGAAGGACCGGGGGAAGGAATTCGGGCTCAGCCTCTACGAGCCGGTGGGCGCGGCCCATGCCGAGCGCCGCTTCAAGATCTACCGGGCCGGGGCCCAGATCTCGCTGTCCGCGGTGCTCCCGGTGCTCAACACCCTCGGTGTCGAGGTGGTCGACGAGCGCCCGTACGAGCTGCGCTGCTCGGACAAGACCACCGCCTGGGTCTACGATTTCGGGCTGCGGCTGCCCCTGCGCGAGGGCGAGGCGCTGGCCGACGACGCCCGTGAGCGCTTCCAGAACGCGTTCGCCGCGGTGTGGACCGGCCAGGCCGAGAGCGACAACTTCAACCAGTTGGTGCTGGGCGCGGGGCTGGACTGGCGGCAGGCGATGGTGCTGCGGGCCTACGCCAAGTACCTGCGGCAGGCCGGCTCCACCTTCAGCCAGTCGTACATGGAGGACACCCTCCGCAACAATGTGCACACCACCCGGCTGCTGGTCTCCCTCTTCGAGGCGCGGATGTCGCCGGAGCGGCAGCGGGCGGGCGTGGAGCTGACCGACGCCCTGCTGGAGGAGCTGGACGCGGCGCTGGACCAGGTGGCCTCGCTGGACGAGGACCGCATCCTGCGCTCGTTCCTCACCTTGATCAAGGCGACTCTGCGGACGAACCACTTCCAGATGAACGGGGACGGCAAGCCCCACGACTACCTGTCGATCAAGCTGGACCCGCAGGCCGTGCCCGATCTGCCCGCGCCCCGCCCGGCGTACGAGATCTGGGTGTACTCGCCGCGGGTCGAGGGTGTGCATCTGCGGTTCGGCAAGGTCGCGCGCGGTGGCTTGCGCTGGTCCGACCGGCGTGAGGACTTCCGTACCGAGATCCTCGGCCTGGTCAAGGCGCAGATGGTGAAGAACACCGTCATCGTGCCGGTGGGCGCCAAGGGCGGCTTCGTCGGCAAGCGGCTGCCGGATCCGTCCGTCGACCGCGACGCCTGGATGGCCGAGGGCATCGCCTGCTACAAGACCTTCATCTCCGGTCTGCTCGACATCACCGACAACCTGGTCGCGGGCCAGGTCGAGCCGCCCAAGGACGTGGTCCGCCACGACGGGGACGACACCTATCTCGTCGTCGCCGCCGACAAGGGCACCGCGACCTTCTCCGACATCGCCAACGACGTGGCCCAGTCGTACGGCTTCTGGCTCGGGGACGCCTTCGCCTCCGGCGGCTCCGCCGGATACGACCACAAGGGCATGGGCATCACCGCCCGCGGCGCCTGGGAGTCGGTCAAGCGCCACTTCCGTGAGCTGGGCCATGACACCCAGACCCAGGACTTCACGGTCGTGGGCGTCGGTGACATGTCGGGTGACGTGTTCGGCAACGGCATGCTGCTGAGCGAGCACATCCGGCTGATCGCCGCCTTCGACCACCGGCACATCTTCCTGGACCCCAACCCGGACGCGGCCACCTCCTACGCCGAGCGCCGCCGCCTGTTCGAGCTGCCGCGTTCCTCGTGGGAGGACTACGACACCGGGCTGCTGTCGGCGGGCGGCGGCATCCACCCCCGTACGGCCAAGGCCATTCCGATCACCCCGCAGGTGCGGGCCGCGCTCGGCATCGAGAAGCGGGTCGCCAAGATGACCCCGGCCGATCTGATGAAGACGATCCTCAAGGCCCCGGTCGACCTGCTGTGGAACGGCGGCATCGGCACCTACGTCAAGGCGTCCACCGAATCCCACGGCGATGCCGGTGACAAGGCCAATGACGCGATCCGGGTGGACGGCCAGGATCTGCGGGTCAAGGTCGTCGGCGAGGGCGGCAACCTGGGCCTGACCCAGCTGGGCCGGATCGAGTTCGCCGCGGGCGGCGGCCGGATCAACACCGACGCGATCGACAACAGCGCCGGTGTGGACACCTCCGACCATGAGGTGAACATCAAGATCCTGCTCAACGCTCTGGTCACCGAGGGCGACCTCACCCTCAAGCAGCGCAACAAGCTGCTCGCCGAGATGACCGACGAGGTCGGCGCGCTGGTGCTGCGCAACAACTACGCGCAGAACGTGGCCCTGGCCAACTCGGAAGTGCAGGCCCCCAGCCTGCTCCACGCCCACCAGCGGCTGATGCGCCGCCTGGGCCGGGAGGGACGGCTGGACCGGGCGCTGGAGTTCCTGCCCACCGACCGCCAGATCCGCGAGCGGCTCTCCGCCGGGCGCGGTCTGAGCCAGCCCGAGCTGGCCGTGCTGCTCGCCTACGTCAAGATCACGGTGGCCGATGAGCTGATCGCCACCGGGCTGCCCGACGACCCGTACCTCCAGCGGCTGCTGCACGCGTACTTCCCGCAGGCGCTGCGGGAGCGGTTCCCCGAGTACATCGACGGCCACGCCCTGCGGCGCGAGATCATCACCACGGTGCTGGTCAACGACACGCTCAACACCGCCGGGACGACCTTCCTGCACCGGATGCGGGAGGAGAGCGGGGCCTCCACCGAGGAGGTCGTGCGCGCCCAGACCGCGGCCCGCGCGATCTTCGAGCTGAACCAGGTGTGGGACGAGGTCGAGGCGCTGGACACGGTCGTCGACGCCGACATCCAGACCAGGATGCGGCTGCACTCGCGGCGGCTGGTCGAGCGCGGCACCCGCTGGCTGCTCAACAACCGGCCGCAGCCGCTGGAGCTCGCCGAGACCATCGACTTCTTCGGCGAGCGGGTCGCCGCGGTCCGGGCCCAGATGCCGAAGCTGCTGCGCGGCTCCGACATCGAGTGGTACCAGCGGATCTACGACGAGATCACCGCGGCGGGTGTCCCGGAGGACCTGGCCACCCGGGTGGCGGGCTTCTCCTCGGCCTTCCCGACGCTGGACATCGTCGCCATCGCGGACCGCACCGGCAAGGAGCCGCTGGCGGTCGCCGAGGTCTACTACGACCTGGCCGACCGGCTGCGGATCAGCCAGCTGATGGACCGGATCATCGAGCTGCCGCGCGCCGACCGGTGGCAGTCCATGGCCCGGGTCTCCATCCGCGAGGACCTGTACGCGGCCCAGGCCGCCCTGACCTCCGATGTGCTGTCGGTGGGCAACGGCGGCTCCACGCCCGAGCAGCGCTTCAAGGCGTGGGAGGAGAAGAACGCCGCGATCCTGCAGCGTGCGCGCACCACGCTCGATGAGATCCAGTCGTCGGAGACCTTCGACCTGGCCAATCTGTCGGTCGCGATGCGGACGATGCGAACGCTGCTGCGCACGCATAGCTGATCCGCCACCGAGCTGACACCGCGCCGCCCGGGGCCCCGCGCCCCGGGCGGCGCGGTGCGTCCGGGCCATGACCCCGCGGCGCCGCATGGCCCACGTGCCGCACTTGTCCACGACATCGGGCCAGGGCCCGGGTGCCTGGCGGGTGCGGCGTCCGCGACGCCGTACGTCCGTGAAGCGCGGCGCCGCGCCGACGTGGAGGGAAGGCCGCGGGAGGAGAATGTGGCGGCACCGGCGCCCCCGGCGGACTTCATGTCCGCCGGGGGCGTTTGTCACCCGCTTGGGCGCCCGTCCAACGACCGAACGGGCATACCGGGACGAACCCACCTAGCGTGGGTGGTCAGTGAGTGCTTCGCACCTCGAACCGCCGTCGCGTCCCGAGGAGCCTTATGCCCCGCTTCACCATCGTCATCGCCGCCTATCGCGTCCAGGGCTATCTGAGCGCCTGCCTGGATTCCGTGCTGAGGCAGTCGTGTCAGGACGTGGAGGTGGTCGCCGTCGACGACTGCTCACCGGACCACTGCGGCGCGATCATCGACGCGTACGCGGCGCGCGACAGCCGGGTCGTGCCCGTGCACCAGCGGGTCAACTCCGGGCCGGGCCGGGCCCGTAACGCCGGTGTCGAGCGGGCCCGCGGGGACTATCTGCTCTTCCTGGACGGGGACGACACCCTCGCCCCGGGCACCCTCCAGGGCCTCGCCGACCGGCTCGCCCTCACCCATGACCCGGACATCCTCTACTTCAACCATGTGCGCACCTACTGGTCGGAGCGCCGGGCCCCCAGCCTCTTCGGGGATCTGCTGGCCTCGGCGGGCACCGATGTCTTCTCCGTCGTCGAACGCCCGGAATTCCTGCGGCTGTTCGCGATGTCGTCCAATCGCGTCTACCACCGGGATTTCTACATCCGCCATGGCTTCGCGTTCAGCGAGGGCATCTACGAGGACGCACTGCTCTCGTACAAGACGATGCTCACCGCGCGGCGAATAGCCTGTGTCGATCTGGTGGGCCTGGAATACCGGCAGCGGCGGGTCGGGGCCAGTACGGGAAGCCCCGGGGAGAAGCACTTCGTCATCTTCCAGCAGTACGCCCGGCTCTTCGACTTCCTCGACGACCACCCGGAGCTGGACCCTTTGCGCCCGCTGCTCTTCGAACGGGCCGTCTCGCATTTCCTGTTCTGCCTGGACCGGACGTCCCGGGTGGCGACGGCGGACCGGCCGCGCTTCTTCGGACGGGCCGCCGCGTGGTATCGCGGCCGTCTGCCCGCCGGGTTCACCCCGCCGGTCGAGGGCCGGTGGCGCTTCGAGGCGCTGGCGTCCGGCTCCTTCCTCCGCTACCGGGAGCGCGAGCTGGGCGTACGGGCGGCGGCCGGGGCCCGCAAACTGCGCCGGACCGTCCGGCCGCCCCTGGCCGCACGCGCCAAGCGGGGCCTGTACCGGCTGCACCGGCAGCGGCCGGTGGACCCCCATCTGGCCGTCTACTCCGCGTACTGGGGCCGTGGGGTGCTGTGCAATCCGGGGGCGATCTACCACAAGGCGCGGGAGCTGGCACCGGAGATCCACGGGGTATGGGCGGTCAAGCAGTCGGAGATCGAGTCCCTCCCGGAAGGCGTCGACTACGTCGTCACCGGCACCCGCGACTTCTACCGCACCGTGGCCCGCGCGAAATACCTCATCAACAACGTCAACTTCCCCAATGAGGTGGTGAAACGGCCGGGCACGGTGCATCTGCAGACCTTCCACGGCACCCCGCTCAAATGCATGGGGCTGGACCAGCAGCGCTATCCGGCCGCCGCGGGCGGCATGAGTTTCGGCAATCTGCTGAGGCGCATCGACCGCTGGGACGTCGCCCTCTCCTCCAATCCGCATTCCAGCCAGATCTGGGAGCGGGTCTACCCCGCCGCGTACCGGCTGCTGGAATACGGATATCCGCGCAATGACGTCTTCTTCACGGCGTCCGAGGAGGACATCCGCCGGATCCGCGGGGAGTTGGGCATCCCGGCCGGGAACACCGCCCTCCTCTACGCGCCCACCCTCCGCGACTACCAGAAGGGGTTCACCCCCCGGCTGGACCTGGAGCGGCTCAGCCGCGAACTCGGCCCGCAGACCACGCTGCTGGTGCGGGCCCACTACTCCTACCGGCCGCAGGACCATCTGTCCCGGCTCCAGGAGGCCGGGCTGGTGATCGACGTCTCCGGCCACCCGTCGGCGGAGCAACTGTGCCTGGCGGCGGACGCGCTGATCACCGACTACTCGTCGATGATGTTCGACTACGCGCTGCTGGACCGCCCCATCGTCATCTACGCCGACGACTGGGACATCTACCGGTCCTCCCGCGGGGTCTACTTCGACCTCCTCTCGGGATCCCCCGGCGAGACCCCGGGGGCCGTGGCCCGCACCGAGCGGGAGCTGGCCGAGGTCTTCCGCGAGGGCCGCTGGTGCGACGCGGACGCGAGCGCGCTGCGCACCGCCTTCCGGGCCCGCTTCTGCCGGTTCGACGACGGCCACGCGGCCGAACGGGTGGTACGGACCCTGATGCTGGGCCAGGACGACACGGCGCTCCCCCTCGCGCCCGCGCCGCGGACGCGGCCCCTGCCGGCCGACGGCGACAGCGCCCCGGCGGGGCCGCGCGGCGGCGTCCTCACCGCCGAGTGACCCCGACCCCGACCCCCGACCCGTCGAGAGCCCGGAGTCAGGAGGCCGTCATGCCCGCTGTATCCCGACCTCGTGTCAGTGTGATCATCCCCGCCTACAACGCCCTGCCCGAGCTGACCCGCGCCGTCACCTCCGCGATGGACCAGACCCTGGGCCCGGACCGGGTCGAGATCATCGCGGTGGACGACGGTTCGACCGACGGCACCGGCGAGGAGCTGGAGCGGCTCGCCCGCATCTGCTCCGCGCTGCGCGTCATCCACCAGGAGAACTCCGGCTGCGCGGGCATACCCCGCAACACCGGACTGGACCACGCCCGGGGCGACTTCGTCTTCTTCCTCGACTCCGACGACTATCTGGGGCCGGACGCGCTGCGCCGCATGGTCGCCATGGCCGACGCCCACGGCACCGACATCGTGCTGGGCAAGATCGCCTCCGTGGGGGGACGGGCCGTGCCCCGGGCCGTCTTCCAGCACAATCAGCCCCGTACCGACGTCTTCTCCTCGCACGCCTATCTGACCCTGGGCCCGTGGAAGCTGTTCCGCCGCTCCCTCATCGAGCGGCTGCACCTGCGCTTCCCGCCCTACCGCAACTGCGAGGACAAGCCGTTCACCGCCGCCGCCTACCTCAACGCATCCGGCATCTCGGTGGTCGCCGACTACGACTGCTACTACGTCCGCTACCGCGAGAACCGCAACAACCTCACCCTCACCGCCGCCGATCTCGCCCACCGCATGGACGGCACCCGGCTGTGCTTCGAGACCGTGGCCCGCTATCTGGAACCGGGCCCGCGCCGGGACCAGATCATGCGCCGCCATGTGGAGTGGGAGCTGTGCGGTCCGCTGCGCGCCCTGCTGCCCCGCGAGAGCGAACAGGAGGCGCGGGAGCGGTTCTTCCCGGAGTTCCGGCACTGGGCGAGGACGTGGGTGAGCGACGCTCTCTTCCAGCGGCTCGACGCCCCCGACCGGCTGCTGATCCAACTGCTGCGCGCCGACCGCTTCGACGAGGTGCTGACCGTGGCCCGGAACGCGGGGCGGGACGGGCGGCGCGGCCATCTCGTCGACAAGGGCCGGGTCTACTGGCTCCATCCGTTCTTCCGGGACCATGCCGCCGCCGTCCCCGACGTCTGCTTCGACGTCACCGACCGGCTGCCGGTCCACCACCACCTGGAGGCGGCGAGCTGGTACGGCGGGGCGCTGCGGCTGGCCGGCCACGCCTATATCGAGGACGTCGAAGCCCTGGACCCGGCCACCGAGATCGTGCTGCGCAAGTACCGGGCCGACCGCCCCGAGGTGCGGGTGCCCACCACGCCGTGCCTGTCCGCCAACCCGCTGCCCGGGGAGGGGCGGCGGTACGAGATGGCGGGCTTCACCGCCGAGATCGACCCGGCCACCGCCGACGGCGGGGCCCCGCTGGAACGAGGGCTGTGGAACATCTACCTGGACGTCCGCGCCCAGGGCGTCAGCCGTACGGTGCGGTTCGGCAACCGCCGCGACGGCGGTGAGGTCACCCATCCGTCCCGGCGCCGCGTCACCACGTCCCAGGGGACGGAGGTGGTGGTGCCGTACTACACCCCGTACGGCAATCTCTCGCTCGACGTCGGCGAGATCGCCCATCCCCTCGACCCGCCCTGTCAGGTGCTCCGGACCCTCTGGCGCACCCGGAGCACCCTGCTGGTCGGCGGACGGCTGACCGAGGACGCGGCGCGGGACGGCGGGACGCTGCTGCTGCGCGCCGAGGGCGGTACGGGCACGGTGCACGAGGTGCCGGTGCGCTGTGAGCCCGGCGGCTCCACGTCCGCCTTCACCGCCTGGCTGCCGGTCGGCAGGCTGGGCACGGGCCGCTGGACGCTGACGCTGATCATGGACGGCCCCGGCGAGGACACGCCGCGCCGCTCCGCGGTCGTGCCGTACTTCGACCGGCTGGACGCGACCCGCTGGCTCCGCTTCGGCTGCCGTCCGTACTACGCCAAGCCGGTGGCCCTGGGCCCGGCCCGGGCTCTCGGCCTGGAGGTGGCGCCGATCAAGGTTGCCACGGGGGTGCGGCGGCGGCTGCGGGGGTGAGCGGGGCCATCGTCCACGGAGCCACCGCCATCGTTCGCCCCGGGGTCACCGCTCACGGGTCACCCGCCACGGGGTCACGGCTCATGAGTCACCCGCCACGCGGTCACCACCGCAGCCGGTTGCGTACGGCGGCGAGCAGCCGGACCGGCGCCACCCGCAGCTCCAACGTCACCTCGCCGCGCCCCATCAGCGGCTTGGCGTAGTACGGACGGCCGCGGCGCACCCAGCGGGCGCCGGGCAGCCGGGCGGGTGGCGGGACGGGCGCGGCGGGCGCGGGGTGCTCCGGGGCCTGGTCGCCGGGGCCGATGACGGCAAGCGTCACCGTCCACCGGCCGCGGCCCAGGTCCCGCACCGGCAGCCGGGCGGTGAAGGCACCCGCCGGATGCCCCGCGGCGAACCGCACCGGATGGTCGAAAACCCGTCCGTCGGCATGCTCGGCGCGCAGCCGCAGCAGTCGCCCGCGCGCCGGGGTGCCGGGCGGCAGCAGCCGTCCGGCGACGACCAGGGTGCCCTTGTCGGACGGATGCCATACGGCCTCGGTCACCTCGCAGGGCGCGCCGCGCGGGGCCGGGCCGATGTCGAGGGAGAGATTGCGGTACGGGCTGGTGAAGTACGGCGTGACCCGGGCGCGCAGCCCGGGCCCGGCGGCCACCACCCGGCGCGCGGTGCCGATGTCGAGGGTGTCGTCATGGCGGTTGCCGAACCGTACGGTGCGGCTGATGCCCTGGGCGCGGACGTCGAGGAAGACGTCCCAGACGCCGGGGCGCAGTGGTGCGCCGCCGTCGGCGGCGGCGATGTTCACATCGGCCGCGAACTCCGCGGGGTCGTCCTCCGCCGTGGCCACCGCCGGGATCCGCACCTCGTCCGGTGCCTCGCGGCGGCGCAGCACCAGCTCGGCGCGATCCTCCTCGGGGTCGGCCGCCAGCCCGTCGATGGCCGCCCGGCCGCGCACCCGCAGGGTGCTGCGGCCGTGCCAGGCGGCGCCCGCGAGGTGGTGGCGGACCGGCAGCCGGTCGGTGACGTCGAAGCAGGCGTCGGGGACTTCGGCGTCGGGGTCGCGGAAGAAGGGGTGGAGCCAGTAGACGCTGCCCTTCTCGACGAGATGGCCGCACCGGGCGTCGCGTTTGGTGTTGCGCACGACGGACAGCAGGTCCTCGAAGCGGCCGGTGCGCAGCAGATGGACCATCAGCCGCTCGGGGGCGGTGAGGGTGGGGAAGAGCGTGTCGGAGCAGTGGGCCAGCGCCCATCGGCGCAGTTCGGGCAGGAACCGCTCGCGGGCCTCGGTCTCGTCCTCGCGCGGCAGGGCGCGCAGCGCCGGGCACAGCTCCCGCCGGATGTGGTGGAGCATGACGGCGTCGCGGCGGGTGCCGGGCCGGGTGTGCCGGGCGGCGGTCTCGAACAGCGGCCGCATGGCGTCGACGCGGTCGGCGAGACCGGCGGCGGTGCGGCCCCGGCCCGGGCCGAGGTGGTAGCAGTCGTAGTCGGCGACGACGGAGATCCCGGAGGCGTTGAGATAGGCGGCCGCGGTGAAGGGCTTGCCCTCGCCGTGGTGGAGGTGGGCGGGGAAGCGCAGCCGGAGCCGTTCGATCAGGGAGCGGCGGAAGAGCTTGCAGGGCTCCAGGGTGGCGTAGGCGTGGGAGCTGTGGGCGTCGGTGCGCAGCTGGTTGTGGCGGAAGACCGCCTTGGGGACGCCGCGTCCGTCCGGGGAGACCATCTTGCCCAGGACCACGTCGGTGCCGTTCTGGTCGGCCATCGCGACCATGCGGCGCAGCGCGTCGGGTGCCAGGCGGGCGTCGGCGTCCAGGAAGAAGACGAAGTCGCCGCGGGCGCGGGCCAGTCCGGTGTTGCGGGGGCCGCCGGCGCCGCCGCGGCAGGGGTGGGGGTTGCGGACGACATGGAGCGAGGGGCAGCCGGCGGCGAGCCGGTCCAGCTCCTCCGCGGTGCCGTCGGCCGATCCGTCGTCGACGGCGATGATGTCGAGTCGGCTGAGCCCGAGGGTCTGCTCCATGGCGGAGGTGACGGCCCGGGTGATCCCGGGCATGGCGTCACGGGCGGGGACGATCACGCTGACACGGGGAGGCGGGCCGGGGCGGTGATTGCGCGGCATGCTGGCTCCGGAGGGTGTGCGGGGGGCTCAGGAGACGTGGGAGGGGGGCTCCTGGGGGCGGGGCCTGGGGTGGAAGCTCATGGTGAGGGCCTGGGGTGAGGTCCGGGTGTGGGGTGTGCTGCTACCGGGTGACGTACATGTGGGGTGACGTACATGTGGGGTGACGTAGCTGTGGGGTGTCGTGCATGTGGGGTGACGTGCTGTCGGATGACGTACCTGTGGGATGTCTTGTTATCGGATGACGGACCAGCGTCCGACGCCGGGGGGCGGGGCCGTGTGGAGGTCACGCAGCCGGACGACCGTCTCGCCCTTCTCGGCGAGCGCGTCGACGGCGTCGGTGAAGCGCTGGATGGACGGTGGGGTGGTGGGGCCGAGCAGAAACTCCTTCACCTCATGGCGGGCGGTGCGCAGCTCGTCGAGGCACGGGTCGAAGAGCGGGCGCAGGAGGTCCTGCATGCCGGATGCCCCGGGCCCGAGCAGATAGGCCGCCCGGGCCACGACGTTCTGCCGCCGGAATTCCTCCTCGCCGAGCCCCGCCGGGGCGGTGAGCGCGTACGGCTTGAGGGTGGCCAGGAAGTCGCCGACCACGTCGGAGAGATCGCCGATCAGCAGATCGGTCTGGTCGAAGCAGGAGTGGAGGGTGGGCACATCCCCCTCGATCACCTGGTGGAGCCAGGGCGGTGAGGCCGCCCAGTGGGCCTGGTGCCACTGCCGGCGCAGGCCCTCGGCCTCGGTGAGCAGGGCCGGATCGGGTGCGGCCCGGTCCCGCGTGAGCATGGCCTCGTCGGCGTCCGCCCGGCGCAGCCGCGCGTCCAGCGCCGCGATGCGCTTGGTCAGTTCGGCGCGGCGGCGGGCGTCCTCGGTGCGCTGCGCCTCGGTGCGCTGCGCCTCGGCGTCCTCGGGCGCCTCGCCGAGGGCGTCGGCGGTGCGCCGCTCGTTCGCGGCGTGGATCAGGGCGACGATGCGGCGGTGGGCGGCGCGGGCCTCGGGGGTGCGGTGGCCGGTGGGGGGATGCGGCCGGTAGAGCACCCGGAGGGGGCGTTCGCTGTCCAGCAGCGCTCGTACGATCGGCTCGCCCGCCGCGCCGTCGCGGGTGGGCGCGTACAGCACGGTGGGCAGGGGCGCGGGGGTGTGGCCGGTTCGGTCCACGCGCAGTCCGTCGAGCTGGGGGCGGCCGATCTCCACGATGTCGGCGTCCTCGACGCCGACCGCGGCCTGGACATGGCGCCGGCGCCCCGCCTCGCCCGCGACCCACACCTGGTCGTAGACCTTGCTGTACGGATCGACGGCGGCGGCCTCGTCGCCGTCGCCGCCGGGGGCCAGGAAGACGTGCTGCATGGTGGGGATGCGCAGGAGGTGGATGTTCCGGCCGGTGTTGGCGGGGTAGAGCGCGACCCGCACCCCGCCCAGGTCCAACTGCGACAGATGCGCGGCGCTCGGCACGCACAGCACCGGCAGCGGGGTCGGTTCCAGTGCCTCCAGCAGCTCCCGTTCGCGCACGATGACCAGGGACGGGGTGGGCAGCGCGGCCACCGGCCCCAGCCATCGGGTGAGCTGGTCGGCGCGGTCGCGCGGACCGGAGAAGTACAGCACCGTGCGCGGGCGGCGATGGATCAGCCAGGCGTCGACCTCGGCCAGCACCTGGGCGGCGCCGGGCAGCCGGCGGATGGCCCGGACGAGGTACGGGACGAGCGCCACGACCGTGATCAGGCAGGATCCGGCGGCGAGGGTGAGCGCCGCCACCACCCAGCGGGCGTCGCCGGTCATCAGCGACGCGGTCAACCCGAGCAGGGCCGACAACTCGTAGACCAGCATCCGCTGACCGGGCCATTCGGTGAGTCTGCGGGGCGGCCGGTCGCTGATGTCCAGTCGGCGCAGATCGATGTTGCGGGCCGCGACCGCGAGGGCGCGGCGCCGCCGGATCAGCGTGATGAGCGCGGCGTGCAGGGCCTGCCCGGCCAGCAGGCACAGCACCAGCGTCATGGCCGCGGCCAGCCCGATGGGGCCGGTGACATGGAGTCGGCCGAGCAGCAGGAGCAGCAGGACGCAGCGGATCTCGAAGCGGGACGTGGCGCCCATGTGCAGCCGCCCCAGACGGGCCATCAGCCCCGGTTCGGTGCGGTGCAGCAGCAGCTCACAGCCGCAGCCCGCCAGCCCCGCCGTGGCGAAGACCCCTCCGGCCCCGGTGAGCGCCGCCACCGCCAGGGTCACCAGACACCCGGTCAGCGCGGCGAAGGCCACGAGGCCGCGGGGGTTTTCGATACCGAGGCGGTTCATGACGCGTGCCCTTCGCGGCGGATGTGTCGTCCTGACTGCACACTGTAGGCGAATAGTCGTATTTATGCCTTTTGTTGTCATGCGGAGTAGATGAGGGTGAGGGTGAGGGTGAGGACGAGGGTGCGGAAGCATGATGGGATCTCCGTGCCGACGGCGATCGTGCTCCCGATGGCCGTCATGCTCGGGCTGGGGCTGTGGGGCCTGGACCGGGGCACGATGTGGCGGGACGAGTCCGCGACGTACCAGATGGCCACGCGGACTCTCCCTCAGATCCGCGACGCGCTAGGCACCGTGGACGCCGTCCACGGCCTCTACTACCTCCTGATGCACCCGCTGCTGGCGCTGCACCCCTCCGAGGTGACCATGCGTCTGCCATCGGTCCTGGCCGCGGTGGCCGCCACCGCCCTCGTAGCCGCCCTGGGCTGCCGCCTCGCCCGGCCCAGGGTGGGCCTGTGGGCCGGACTGCTCTACGCGGCCACACCCGTGGTCACCCACTACGCCCAGGAGGGCCGCTCCTACGCACTGGTCGCGGCGGGCGCGGCCTGGGCGACGTACCTGCTGGTGGGCGCGGCGGGACTCGCCGTGGGGGCGGCGACGGGGGGCGCCCGGGGGGCCGCGACGGGGGCGACGCCGGGGGCCGCCACGGGGGCCGCCACGGGGGCCGCCACGGCGGACCGGCCCGCGCCGGACCGGCCCGCGCCGGGTCGAGGGGCCGCCGGGGCGGGCTGGTCCGCGGCGGGTCCGGGCGCGGGCGCCGGGCCGGGGGTGGCGTCCCGAGGGGCTGGGTCTGCCGAAGCGCCCGGGCCCGCGGGCGGGGTTGCCCGAGCGGCGGGGCCTGCGGGCGAGGCGGCGCCGGGTCCGGCGGCAACCCCGGCGGACCGGCCCGCGCCGGATCAGGCGCCCACGCCCGGGCCCGGGGCGGTGTCCCGAGCGGCTGGGGAGGCGGGCAGGGTGGCACCGGGCGCACGCGTCCGTTCGGCCGTACTGGTACGCGGCGGCATGCCTCGCGTCGCGCGGCGGGCCGCCTCGGCACCGGGCCCGGAGCGGGCGGCGTCGGGAGCCGGGTGGCGGTGGGCGGCGTACGGGAGTGTGGTGGCCGTGACCGCGCTGCTGCACGTCTTCGCGGTTCTCATGCTTGCCGCGCACGCCCTGACACTGCTTGTCTCGCGCGCCCCGCGCCGGGTGTGGTGGGGCTGGGGGAGCGCGGCGGCCGGGGCGGTGGGCGTGATGGTGCCGCTGGCGGCGCTGGCGCGGCGGCAGAGCGCGCAGATCGCCTGGATCCGCCATCCGACGCCGGGTCGGCTGTGGGCGGTGGTCGAGGAGTTCGCGGGCCCCAGCGCGCTCGTCCTGGCCCTCAACCTCCTGCTGATCGCGGTCGCTGTGGTCCGCCCTCGATGGCGTTCGCTGACCGCGGTGGCCCTCCCCCTCTTCTGCGTCCCGCCCGTCCTCCTCTTCGCCCTCGCCCTCCACCGCCCCTGCTTCCACGAGCGCTATCTCCTCTTCACCCTCGCGGGCATCCCCCTGCTGGCCGCGGCGGGGGTGGACCGGCTGGCTCGGGTGTTGACCGACCGGCGTCGCGCCATGGTGGACCGGCGTCGCGCCGTGGTCGTGGCGGCCGGGGTGCTCGCGGTCGGCTGCGGCTTCGTCTGGCAGCTCCCGCTGCACCAGCGGGAGCGGGAGCCGTTGAGCCGTCAGGACGACCTGGCGGCGCTGGCCGCAGCGGTGGGCAGGCTCACCCGGCCGGGCGAGCCGGTGCTGTACGACCCGCCCAAGGAACGGCGGATCGCGATCGCCTATCCGCGCCCCCTCGCCGGGCTGCGCGACATCGCGCTGGGGACGCCCGGCCCCGCCTCCGGAACGCTCTACGGGGTCGACGTCGGCCGCGCCGAGCTGCTGCGACGCCTCGGCGGTGCGCGGTCGGCGTGGGTGATCGCGGCCGATGAGCCGGAGACGCGCCGGGCGAAGGCGACCGTGCTGACCGGGCGCTTCCAACTGGCGTACTCGCTGTGCCTGCCCGGCATCCGGCTGGAGCACTATGTGCGGGCGGGGCCCGCCCGCTGAACCGAGCACCCAGAGGGTCTCGAGGGCCCGGGGGTGACACCGCTGACCGAAGATCTCCGGAGTGGGCCCCGAGGGCTACGGCGGTCCCCCGCGCGGCGAACCGCTCCCCGAAGGCCCCGGCCGGTCACCTGCGTGGTCCCCCGTGCCGTGAGCCGTTCCTCGGAGGCGGAGGCCCCGGTGGGTCGACTGCGCGGTGAACCGCTCCCGAGGGCCCGCTGATGACCCGCACGGCGGATCGCTTGTCCGGTCGGGAGCGCCGCCGATCCCGCGCGGCCGGAGGCTACAGGGGAGCATCCCCGGCCGTGCGGGCGTCATCAGCAGCTCAGCCGGTGTCCTGGCCGGTCCCGATGAGGTAGCCGCCGAGTCCGGCAACCACCATGAACGTGGTCAGGACCAGCGGCCCGGCGAATCGCCCCAGCCACGCCACGGTGCGCCGCCGGCAGGCGCCCCAGCGTCCGGGGGCGCGGTGCGTGGCGAGCGTCCGGTCGGCGGTGCTGGCGCTGCGGGTCTGGGACAGCGTGGCCGTGCCGTGTCCGTCCCGGGGGCGTACGGGGTCCACGCGCCAGTAACGCTCAACGGTCACGAGGAACTGACCATGGCTCAGCCCGCGTTGCTGGGTGTGGAGGATGGTCCAGCGCGCGACGGGACCGGGGTCGCTGTCCACCCGCCCCGACGTGGCGGGGCAGGTCATGCACTCGGCGTGATAGATCCCGTCCGGCGCTGCCTGCGCGCGTTCGGCGCTGAGCACCAGGTCCGTGCCTTTAAGGATGGTTCGTGTCACTGCCACGCTCCCGGTTCGAACCGGCAGGGGCGGGTGTTGATCTCCCGATAGGTGAAGTGCTCCGGGTTCGCCTTCAGGTGGCCGGTCGCCCAGGCGTGCGCGGCGGCCTGCTCGTCGCTGGGCTGTCCGGTCTGCTCGCACACCGCGCACTGCATGGCGAATGTGATCGGTTCGGCGTCAGGCTCGGTGTCGGGGATGAGCTGGAACCCACGGAAACGGTACGTGGCCCGGTTCATGCCCGCCCCCTTCCAGAGATAGCGCTCCTCTTGCTGCGGTCGGGGTGGCGCTTGAGTAACACGGCACAGTCGGTGACCTTGCTCAGGTCCCCTGCCCGACGCGCCTCTTCCTTCTCGCGCTCCAGACGGGCGCAGGCATCACAGGCTGCCTTCCCGGGGGTCATGATGACTCCGCCTTTCGGAACGCTTCTTCCAGCCGTCGCCCCATCGGGCACGACCGCTTGCGGGTGCACTGTCGGCATTCCTGGCGGTGCATCAGGTAGGCCGCCTGAAGCTGCTCGATGTCAGCTACTCGGGGGGCCTCGGAGACCTCGTCCGTCATCCCGTTGCCTGCCCCTCGCGGATCCGGCACGGACAGGGATCGAAGCCGTACGTGGCGAGTACCTGCGCACGCCGACACTGTTCCTCCCGCTGCCGCTCGTACGCCGTCACGTAGGGCCGGACCTGGCTCACCTCACCGCCCCGCAGCACAGGAGCAGGCACATGCGGCAAGCGCACCTTCGGTGTGTCCACCACAAGGGCAGCGGCGGACCGGGAGTCGGCAGAGGATGGCTGAGAGCGTCGTTGACCGCCCCGTGTGCGCAGCACCAGAGACATCAGTAATTCGAAGATCCACCCGATAGCGTGGTGCACGTCGTCAACCTCCACGGGGTTGGTGGCCATGCCCCCGGACCGTCGCCACGGTCGCGGGGGTCTCGTGTCCCCAAGACCCTTCCGGGCTACCCTCTGTCGCTCCCATCCCATGGCCCTATAGAGCCGCCCTATATTGGAGGTATGGGAGAGAGTCCCGAGAACCTGTGGTCCCATCCCCAGCTAGTAGCGGCGGTCACCAGTGAAGATTGGGGCGCCCTCTTCCGCACGTACCGGAAGCTCACCGGTCTGAGTCAGACGAAGCTGGGGGAACGTGTCGGGCTTGTTCAACCCGACGTATCCGACATCGAGCGGGGCCGTCGCCGGGTGACCTCTACGGAGGTGCGGCAACGCATTGTGGCGGGGATCAACGTTCCTCTTGATCTGCAAGCCACAGCGGCGCAACTGGCAATGGACGCAGCCCCGGTCGCGGGACTGGCCCTCCCTGGAGCTGCTCTGGACGAAGACTTGTTGACTCGGGTGACGAGCGTCGTGAACGAATCACATCGCGTGGACGCCGCAACCCTCGATTGGCTTGACCGCTTGCTCGCCGAGCATCGCAGGGCTGAGGACCGGATTGGATCAAGGCCGCTGGTCGATGTGATGCGTCAGCAGCTCCATACCGTCGTCAACTTGTACGCGGGTGCTCGTGGCCAGTTGACGGATCGCGTGGTACGGCTCGCCTCCGAACATGCGCAGTTCCTCGCGTGGATGGCACAGGACCAGGACGACGTGGCCACCGCACTGGCGTGGTACGACCGCTCTCACGAATGGGCGTTGGAAGCGGGGGATGCCAACATGGCCGCTACGACGCTCAACATGAAGGCACACATGGCCTGGTCGAAGGGGCGTGCGACCCGGTGCGTACGCCTTGCCGAGGCTTCTCGCTGGTCGGCCCCTGGTACGTCTCTCGGCGTACAGGGCATGGCCGCGCAGATGGCCGCCCGAGGACACGCGCTTGAAGGTGAGGCGGACGACGCCCGCCGCCTCCTCGACGAAGCGCAGGCGCTCATCACCCGGGCGTCCGAGCGCCCCGAGGACGAGCCTGTCTGGATGTACTTCTACGACGAGACATGGTTCACCCTGCAACGTGGCATGGCGGCGCTGCACCTACGCGACTGGCATGAGGCAGTGGATCACCTCACGGTCGGTCTCGACGCGCTGCCGGACGAGTACCGCCGTGACAAGACCTGGTTCCGCGCTTGCCTGGCGCACGCGTTCGCCGGGGCGGGTGAGTCGACACAAGCCGTGTCGGTGGCTGTGGCGAGCATTCCTGATGCCTCCGCCCTGGGGCGTCCGCACTCATGGAATGAGCTGCATACCGCTGCCGCCCTGCTCATGCGACGAGGTGCGAAAGAAGGTCGCCAGTTGGTCACGGCACTCCGTGAGTACGACTGATGTTCTCAGTCTGCCCCGTTGTGGTCGGGGGCGTTGCTTTGTTCGGCACCGCCGCGCCGCCAATACTGGGCATCGCTTTGACGAGCAACATCTGACAGCGAATAACTTCGATCGCGATGTTGGTCGGACTGGATCGCCGAGCAGTTTTACGGACCTGTCAAATGCCCTTGAACCGAAATTGTTTCAGCCGTCGGACGATCCGGCAGCCCTGACGGTAGGAGTCATCAGGGCATCGGGAAGGGGCGGGGTGGGGAAGACCACGGCCCGCCCGCGACCGGCGAACCCCCACCACAAGCCCCCACCCCCTCACCCCCGCAGCGAACCGCTGCCCGTCGCCTGGGCGCCAGGCGCCCGCCGCGCCGGGACGACGGCCCGCCGGGCCAGCGCGGCCGCCCCCGCCAGCCGCAGCAGCCCCGTACGGGGCACCCGCGTCGCACCCCGCGGCGAGCGGTAAGGCGCGTTCCAGCCGTAAGGGAACGACGCCTTATCGGTGCTGATGATGTTCGTCGTCTCGTCGCACGCCAGAATCGCGATCAGCCACCGCCGCACCGCCCGGTGGAACGCCGGGGTCAGCGGCCGCGGGGCCAGTAGCCAGTCGCGGCACTGGCCGCTCACCGCGGACCGGTAGGTCGTCTCGTCGTAGCGGTGCCAGGGGGACTCCGGGGTGATCGGGTGGAGGCCGTAGTCCATGGCGGTCAGCGGCGCGAAGGCGGTGCGCAGCGCGTTGTGGTCGGCGCCGGGGAGGAGTTCGCACACGATCCAGGGACGGTGGCGGCGGATGGTGTCGTACGACCCGCGCAACACGGCCGCCTCGAAGGTCTCCACATCGATCTTGATCAGATGCGGGGTGATGCCGCGCTCCCCGGTGAACGCGTCGACCGTCGTGACCGGCACCGTCACCGACTCGGTGTGCCGGCGGTGGGCCGGGTTGAGCGAGTTGGAGGACTCCGACTTGTGGGAGAAGTACAGCTCGGCGGTGCCCGGTTCGGCGGCCAGCGCGGTCTGCTGCACCTCGAAGCCGAGGCGGTTGCAGTCCCGGATCCGGCGGCACAGCGCGGCCGTCTCCGGGGTCGGCTCGAACGCGATGGCCCGCGGCCCGCCGTTCCCGTACACCGCGCTGATCAGCGCCGAGTACAGCCCGATGTGCGCGCCGATGTCGTACATCGCGCTGCCCTCGGGCGCCTGCTGGGCCAGGGCCAGCAAGGTGGCCTGGGTGGTCGGCTCGTAGCCCGCGAGCCCGGCGCGCCGCAACTGCCGCTGTACGGCGGTCTGTTTGCGGCTGAGCACATTGAGCGCCCGCGGATACGGCCCGCCCGCCTCGAGGACGTCCGGGTTCAGGGGAAGGGTGATGGCGAGGGGCATGGCTGCCGCGTCTCCTGTCGGGTGACGGCCCGCTCCAGCGGGCTGGGGAGGGGGAAGTAGGCGTCGAGGAAGGGGCGGACCAGAGCGAGCTGGTCCTCGAGGTCGTGCTCGGAGGAGACCGTGTCGTTGAGGCAGAACGCCTGGCAGTGGCGCGCCCGCAGCAGTCTGGCCAGCCGGGCGCGGATGGTGGGCTGGGCCAGGTCGAAGTAGTCGTAGCGCAGCTGGGCGGGGACCGCGCGTCCGGTCAGGAAGGCGTAGTAGTGGTGGAGCGAGGACGGTACGGAGATGTCCGACGTCGACCGCACCCGGCTGGCCATGGTCGCGCGGACCGCGTCCGGGAACTCCTTCTCGATCTCGGCCAGGACGCTGGTGCGCAGGGCGTGCGGGGTGTGCTTCATCTTCTGGGTGACGGCCGGGCCGAACCGTTCCTCCAGCAGCGCCCGGTTGTTCTTGCCCGCCGCCGATACGGGCACGTCGCCGGGGCCCACGGGGGCCAGCGGGATCAGCGCGCGGGACGGGAAGAACTTGGAGACGCCGTTGGCCAGGAAGAAGTCCTGGGGGGTGACCGGTGAGCCGAGGAAGACGTCGTCGTTGAAGTAGAGGAAGTGCTCGGCGAGTCCTTCGATGTGGTGCAGCCGGGTCTCGATGGCGTGGGAGTTGAAGGTGGGCAGCACACTGGTGTCGTCGAAGATGTCGTGATGGTCCACGACGGTGATCCCCGGGTGCGAGACGGCGAGCCAGTCGGGCACCTGACGGTCGGTCACCAGATAGATGTGGCGCACCCAGGGGGCGTACATGTAGAGCGAGCGCAGGGAGTAGCGCAGCTCGTCGCGGTTGGCGTAGCGGGCGGCGTTGGCGGCCTGGGCGTGATAGCCCGCGCCCGCGAGGGCCGCCCGCCGCCGCTGCCACTGCGGATCCGAGCCGTCGACCCAGGTGTAGACGACGTCGATGGGGAAGCGGACCTCGTCCGGCAGCCGGGTGAGGAACTCCGGGCGGGTGCGCACCAGCGGCCCCGGCTGCCAGCCGATGGCCGGGGCGAGCCGGGTGAACAACTGGTCCGGGGCGCGGACCGGCTCGCCGACCAGCGGCACCGACGCGGTGGTGCGGTTGAAGCGCGGCGCGATCAGCACCCGCTCCTCGCGCTGCCCGCCGGGCTCCCAGAACTCGATGTCGCAGCCGTGCGCCGGGCCGAGGACCAGCCGTCCGCCCGGCCCGGCATGGAAGCGGGTGAAGCGGACCACGGGGGCGGCGGCCAGCCGCCGCCAGGCCCGTCGCGTACCGCCGAGCCGGGGCGGGGCCGCCGTCGCCCGGCCCCGCCGCGGGGGCAGGGAGACATACCCGGCCTCCTCGGCGCACAGCGCGGACACCGCCTTGACCACCTCCGCCCGCTGATCGGCCCGGACGCCCACGGCCGAGCCGACGTTGCTGTGGCAGCGGACCACGAAGTGGTCGATCCGCGCCCGGTCCAGCGCCTCGCACACCAGCCGCAGATTCTCTCCGCGCGCGAACAGCGGGGTGGGGGAGGGGGCCAGGGTCACCACGAGGGCGCCCCGCGGCCCGGCGACCACCATCCGGCCGGACCCCGCCAGCAGCCCGGCCCGGCGCATCCGCCGCCGCGCCCGGCGCAGCCGCAGCGCGCCGGAGGCGGCCGACAGCCCGCCGAGGCCCCGCATGGCCGCCCGGCGCAGCCCGGGGCCGGTCACGGCGACGACCGCGCGGCGCAGTGGCAGCGGGACCGTGCGCCGGTATCCGCGCACCAGCGGCGGCGGGTCGGCGAGCCAGGGGCGGGGGGCGGCGGGCGGTGCGGTGAGGGGCATTGTGCGTCCTGGGTCGGGGCGTCGGGACGGCGGGCGCGGCGGTTCCCGCGGCGGGTGGGGCGCGGGGGCCGGTGGGGGTGGCGGGGCTAGTGGGGGCGGCTCCGGTGGGGGAGTGAGGTGGCGGGGGCGGTGGCGGGAGCGGTGACGGGCGCGGCGGCCGGTGAGGC
The DNA here is from genome assembly GCF_003595545.1 of Streptomyces sp. 11-1-2. Lineage (NCBI taxonomy): Bacteria > Bacillati > Actinomycetota > Actinomycetes > Kitasatosporales > Streptomycetaceae > Streptomyces > Streptomyces sp. 11-1-2. The sequence goes on along the minus strand of NZ_CP022545.1, from coordinate 4,862,081 downwards.
GGCCGGAGAGGCGCACACCACCCCGGCCCGTCGCGCCGCCCGGGGCTCGGCGGGCCGGTCGGGACCGGCAGGAACGGCGGGACCGGCAGAGCCGCCAGAACCGCCAGGACCGGCGGGAACGTTCGGAAGGGTGCGGACGGCGGCAGGGGCGGGGCGGCGCTCGGCGAGCGGGACGACGGGCGGCAGCAGTGCGGGGCGCTCGCCGAGGAACACCCGGCGCACCACGCGTTCGGCCGCCCGCCCGTCGTCGTACGGGCAGAAGCGGGCCCGGAACGCGGCGCGCAGCGCGGCCGAGCGCGGACCGCACCAGGCGCCGCCGGCGAAGAGGGCGATCAGTTCGTCCTCGGTGCGGGAGACCGGGCCGGGCGGGGCGGCGGTGATGTCGAAGTAGGCGCCGCGGGCGGCGCGATAGGCGTCCCAGTCGTCGGCGTGGATGACGATGGGGCGGTCGAGGTTGGCGTAGTCGAACATGAGGGACGAGTAGTCGGTGAGCAGCGCGTCGGCAGCCAGGCACAGCTCCTCCACCCGCCCGTACCCGGAGACGTCGAGCACCCGGCTGTACTCGGAGACGTCGAGCGCCCGGCCGTGCCCCGAGACGTCGAGCACCCGGCCGTGCCCCGAGACGTCGAGCGCCCGCCCGGTGGGGCTCACCACGCTGGTGGCCGGGGCATGGAAGTAGTGCGTCCTGACCAGCAGGGTGAACCCGGGGCCCAACGCGCGGGCCACCCGCTCCAGATCCAGCCGCGGCACATAGCGGCGCTGGTAGTCGCGGTGGGTCGGCGCGTACAGCACGGCGACGGTGCCGACAGGGATGCCCAGCCGGGCGCGCAGCCTGGCCACCTCGTCCTCGGTGGCGCGCTGGAAGACGTCGTTGCGCGGGGCGCCGTAGGGGAGCGTGGTGTAGCCGGAGGGGTAGACCCGCTCCCAGACCAGGGTGGTGTGGCGGTTGGCGGAGAGGCTGTAGTCCCAGCGGTCCACCCGCTCCAGCAGCTTGCCGAAGTCCATGCCGCGGGCGGCGGCCGGGCGGTCCCGCAGATCCAGGCCCATGTGCTTGAGCGGGGTGCCGTGGTGGGTCTGGAGATGGATCTGACCAGGCCGTTTGCGCATCCCCTGGGTGAAGTTGACGTTGTTGACGAGGAAGCGGGCGCGGGCCAGCGCCGTCCAGTACGCGGCCGAGCCGGGGTGCAGCCGCCGCACCCCGGGCGGCAGGGTGTGCGCGTACTCGGGGGTGGTGATCCAGGCGGTGCGCAGCCCCGGCGCCAGCTCGCGGACCTTCGCCTCGATGGCCGCCGGATGGCAGGCGTAGCCCCGGTGCCAGTACGCGGCGAAGACGGCGAGCCCGGGATCGACGGGGCGGCACCGCTGCACCCGGTAGTGCAGCCACAGCGCCGCGCGGCGGGCCCTCGTGAACGCCGTAAGGCCGCGTTCGGCGGTGCGGCGGCGCACCCGGTCGGCGCCGCGCAGCAGGTGGTACGCCCGGCGGGCGCCCAGCCGCAGCAGCAGACCCCGCCACCGGGCGCGGCCGGGCGGGGTGGCCGCGCCGAGCGGCCGGTAGCGGCGGTGGTGCGCGCCCGCCCGGCGGAAGAACTCGGCCCGGGCCCGCACCGGCAGCCGCCCCGGCGCGGCGGCGATCACACCGAAGTGGTCGACCATCCGCTGGAACAGCGCCGGACGCCAGTGGGCGAGCCCGGGCCGGGTGTCGAGAAACCGGAACACCCGGTCGTACTGCTCGAACACATCGAGGTGGCGGCGGCTGGTGGTGCGCAGGATCCCGCCGCGCCGCCGCTGCCGGTAGTGCACGCACACCCGGTCCAGGACGGCGATGGACTCGGCGGTGAGCAGCACGGGGAAGGTCCAGGGGGTGTCCTCGTAGAAGCCGGGCGGAAAGGCGAAGCCCTCCTTACGGACGAAGTCCCGGCGGTACGCCTTGTTCCAGGCGACCATCAGCAGCCGCAGCAGCTCGGGCCGCTGGTCGAGCCGGAAGACCTGGCGGGCGTGCGGGTCCTCGGGATCTTCGGGATCGCCCTGCCGGAGCAACTCGGCCCGGACGTTCCGCACGGCCTCGCCCGTCCAGTCCACGCGCGCGTAGTCGAAGACCAGCACCTGCGGCTCGCCGGTCCGCGCCAGCCGGTCGGCGATGGCGCGCAGCGAGCCGGGGGCGAGAGTGTCATCGCCGTCGAGGAAGAGCAGATAGTCGCCGGTGGCCCGGCGGATCCCGGCGTTCCGGGCCCGGCCGAGCCCCGCGTTCTCCGGCAGATGCACGGGCCGCACCCGGGGGTCGCACGCCGCCGCCTCGTCGATGATCGCGCCGCAGGCGTCCGGGGAGTGGTCATCGACCGCGATCAGCTCGAGATCCGTGAAGTCCTGCTCCAGCACGGACCGCAGACAGTCGTTCAGATACGGCTGGACCTCGTATGCGGGCACGATGACGCTGAACCGGGGCACGGCGCATCCCATCGGTCGACGCGGCAATGATGATTTCTCACACCATCATCTGAATGCCTGTCAGATGGGGCGGCGACGTGGCGGGGCGCCCCGCAAAAGCCCCCCGTTCGGCCCAGCCCACAACGGCACTTTTCGGAATGTGAACGGCGCCGCCGTCACACTGAGGCAGGGGCACGCCACAGGTCGATGGGGACGGGGCGCACCGCCCGGCCCTCGTCGTCCAGAATCCAGCCCATCCGTTTGAAGTTCGCCAGTGTGAGCGACCGGTCGACCAATGTGATCTCCGGGAACCGCTCGACCAGATACTCCTCCAGCCGCCGGCTGTCCGGCACCGACCGCACCCAGCCGTTGACCACCAGGTTGTGCGCCGAGGAGATCGAGGCGCACATCCGCACCGCCGGCACCCCGGACAACGCGGAGCCCACTCTCGCCAACGCGGCCGAAGGAACGTTCATCCGGTAGGTGACGAACACGGGGTAGTTGGACCGTGAGTGCGCGATCTCGCACCGTGGCACCAGCACGCCGGTGCGGAGCAGCCGCGAGGTGCGCCGCCGCGCGGTGGACTCGCTCATCCCCGTACGCTGTGCCAGTTCCTGGTAGCCGAGCCGTCCGTCGTGGCCGAGCGCCAGCATCAGCGGGATGTCCTCGGGTGCGGGGGTGGGGTCGGGCTCCTGGGCCGCCGGGTCGTCGCGGCTATCGAGCATGACCTGCCGCTGGTGGCGGTCCAGCGCCCGCAGGTCCCAGCGGGACCCCTCGGTGAGCAGCTCGGTGACGATCTGACTGCGGGTGGCCAGCACCCCGTCCAGGCGGCCGATCACGTCGGTGAGGAGCCGGGAGAGCGCTGCCAGGTCCGAGACCAGCACGGTGAGCAGCAGGTCCTGCTGCCCCGAGGTGTGTTCCACGCTGGCCACCTGTGGTTGTTCCACCAGCCCGGCCACCACCGAGGACAGCCGCGAGGGCACGCAGTCCACCTCGACGAACGCCTCCACATGGTGCCGGGCGATGAAGCCGCCGCCGTACGCGGTCACCCAGGCCAGCCGGGCCTCCGCGAGCCGCTCCCAGCGCCGGGCGGCGGTGACCGGGCTGATGCCCAGCGCCCGGCCGACCAGCGCCCAGGAGGCCCGCGGCGCGGTCTGCAGCGCGGTGACGAGCGCGAGGTCCGTCTCGTCCAGATCGGCGGAAAACTTCATGCGCGCTATCTGAATGCCGGTTTGCTGCAAAATCAAGGCCCTGTTGCCAGCGAGGGCCGATGCTGCTGCGACCCGATCCCGCCTCGCAACCAACGACGCGGGCTGGAACCCTTTCCGGAGTCCGGAGCACAAACATGCCCCTTGCGCTGACACTTCTCGCCGTGCCCGTGGTGGCACTACTGGCGGCCGTGTGGCTGCCCTTCGTGAACGGTCCCCAGTTGTGGCTGGGGCTGCCCTCGCTGCTGGTCTGGTCCGTCGGATGGGTGCTCGCACTGACCCCCGCGCTGGCCTACGTGGAGCGTTGCCGCAACGCCACCGCCACTGCCACCGCCACCGCCACCGGGGAGGAGCGCTGATGTCCGTCACGCTGCTCGTCTGCATCCTGGGCATGGTCGCCATCGGCGCCCTCGGTCTGCTCGGCCGCCGTCGGCCCGCCGCCAGCCTGGAGGAGTGGAGCGTCGGGGGACGCAACTTCGGCGCGTTCACCACCTGGCTGCTCCAGGCCGGCGAGATCTACACCACCTTCACCTTCCTCGGCCTCGCCGGACTCGCCTGCACCTCGGGTGTGGCCGTCACCTACGCGCTGCCCTACCTGCCGCTCGCCTATGTGGGCCTGTACGCCATCGCGCCCGTCATCTGGCGGATGGGACGCGACCGCGGCTACCTCACCCAGGGCGACTTCTTCGCCGACCGCTACGGAAGCCGCCTGTTCGGCGGGCTCACCTCCGTCCTCGGCGTGGTCTTCCTGCTGCCGTATCTGCAACTGCAGATCACCGGACTCGGTCTGGTCATCCAGCTGGCCACCGGCAACAAGGACGCCGGCACCCCCGCCATGATCGCGGCCTCGGTGCTGGTGGTCGCCTTCGTGCTGTGGTCCGGCATCCAGGGCGTCGCCAAGGCGGCCTACCTCAAGGACGCCCTGATGGTGGTCGCGCTGCTGGCGATGCTGGTGATGGTCCCCGCGCACTACAACGGCGGCATCGGCCACCTCGGCGCCCAGCTGCGCGAGCACCACTCGGAGCTGCTGAGCGTGCCCGCCGGTGGACCGTTCGGCCAGGTGTGGTTCTTCACCGCCATGCTCACCAGCCTCTTCAGCGTCCTCTTCCTGACGATGCCGCAGGGCTGGGCCCCCGTGTTGGCGGCCGGCAGCGAGCAGGCGCTGCGCAAGAACAGCATCTGGATACCGGTGTACGGCGCCACCCAGGCCATCCCGATGATCGTCGGTTTCACCGCACTGACCACGCTCAGCGGCGCGGCCTCGGCCAACGGCAACGGCGTCCTGCTGCAGCTGGCCTCCGGCGCGATGCCCGACTGGCTGCTCGGCGTTATCGCGGTGGCCGCGGCCGCGACCGCCATGGTGCCCTCGGCGGGCATCGTGCTCGGCATGTCCACCCTGGTGGCCCGCAATGTGCTGCGCCCGCGCGGCGCCCGTGCCGGGCTGCTGGTCAACCACGGCACGGTCGTCATCGCGGTCACCCTCGCACTGGTGCTCGGGATCACCCGCCCCGACGCGCTGGCCAATCTCCTGCTGCTCACGTACAGCGGCCTGGGACAGATGGCGCCCGCCACCGCCGCCGCGCTCACCCGCCGCCCGCTGCTGCGCGCCTGGTCGGCCGGCGCCGGCATCGTCGCCGGCGAGGCGGTACTGATCTGGCTGACCTTCGGCGATTCCTACCACGGAGCCATCAGCACTGGGCTGATCGCACTGGCCGTCAACGTCGTGGTCGCGGGCGCCGTGGAACTGGTGCTGCGGGCCCGCAGCGGTGCACCCGTACTCCCGGACGAGCCGTTCGCCCCCTCATCCGCCTCCGCCCCCACCACAGTCTGAGGAGCACGCCATGACAAACCCAGCCGCCGCTCCGCGGTCCGCCTCCCCGGTGTCGGCCGCCGCATCGCACCGGCCGGAGAGGGTGCGGATCTTCCACGCCCGCGCGATCACCACCCTCGCCGGACCGCAGACCCAGGCCCTTGCCGTCCTGGCCGGCCGGATCGTCGCCACCGGTGGTCTGGCCGAGTTGTCCGCGGCCTTTCCCACCGCCGACCGCACCGACCTCGGCGACGGCCACGTCGTACCCGGCTTCCACGACGCGCACTGCCATCCCTCCTGCCTCGCCGAGACCAAGCTGCGCCTTCACCTGGGCAGCGGAGACACCTCAGTGCCGCCGCGTGAGCGCATCGCCGCCGCCATCGCGGCCACCCCACCCGGCGGCTGGGTGACCGTCGAGGGTTACGACCCGCGCGCCGACCCCGAGGACCGGCTCGACCGAGCCGCCCTGGACGCCCTCGCCCCGGGCCGTCCGGTGGTGGTCATCCACTTCTCCTGCCATATGGCCGTCGCCAACTCGCCCGCGCTGGAACTCGCCGGGTTCCGGGACGGCGACCCCGCCCCGGCCGGTGGCGACCTGGGCCGGGACGCCACCGGGCGGCTGGACGGCTGGATATACGAGCGGGCCTGGTTCGACGAGTGGTACCGGGCGGTCGGCGAACCCGAATTCCTGCCCAGCCACAGCATCGAGGACCTCGTCGAGCCGCTGGCAGAGGTCTGCGCCGACCTGCACGCCACCGGTATCACCTCATGGTGCGACGCCTTGGTCACCCCCAAGGAGCTGCGGCTGTACCAGCTCGCGTCCGAGCGCGGGCGGCTGACCGCCCGCGTCGGCATGCTGCTGTGGTTCCGCTACCTCGACGAGTTGCGCCGGGCCGGGCTGCGCGCGGGCTTCGGTGACGAGTGGGTGCGGGTGGTCGGCGTGAAGCTGATGGCCGACGGTGCGCTGGCGGGCGGCACCTGTCTGTGCAGCAGGCCGTACCGGGCGGAGACCGGCGGTGACAACGGCATCCAGGTGATGGGCGACGAGGAGTTGGCGGCCACGGTGGAGGCGGCGCACGCCGCCGGGCTGCGGGTCGGCGTCCATGCCAACGGCGACCTGGCGGTCGGCAAGGTGCTGGACGCCATCGAACGGGCCCGTGCCCTGCATCCGCAGAACACGGTCAACCACCGGATCGAGCACTGCAGCATGGTGGACGACGCCCTGATCGAACGGATCCGCCGCAGCGGGGTCACCCCGGTCCCGTTCGGCTCCTTCGTCCACGGGCACGCCGCCAAGCTCATCGGCTACTACGGCGACGAGCGCGCCGAGCAGGTGTGCGCACACCGCAACCTGCTGGACGCCGGTATCACTGTCGCGGGCTCCTCCGACTACCCGGCCGGACCGCTCAACCCGCTGCTCGCTGTCCAGACCATGGTCACCCGGCGCACCGCGGACGGCCGGGTGCTCGGCGCCGACCAGCGGCTGACGGTTGCCCAGGCGCTCGAGGTGTACACCGCCGGATCCGCTCACGCCACCGGCGAGTCCCACCTCAAGGGTCGCCTGGCACCGGGGATGCTCGCCGACTTCGTGGTGCTCGGCGCCAGCCCCTTCGACACCGACCCGGACGGTATCTCCGAGATCCCCGTCCAATCCACCTGGGTCGGCGGCCGCCGGGTGTGGTCCGCCGATTCCTGACGCCTGCGGCCGCGCTCGCTACCGGGTTCAGACCCCGCGCTCGCTACCGGGTTCAGACACCAGGAGCGGACCGAGGTCCCCGGTGGAGAAGCAGACCGATGAGTTCTTGTTCCGCGGGGCGTCTGCCTATGTGACCGCAGGGCACGACCGAGGAGAAGAATCCGTGATCGACCTGAAGCCGGCCTGCCACCAGATGATCGACGTGCTGGCAGGCGTGAGCAATGAGCAGCTCACCAGTCCTACTCGCTGTACCGAATACACCGTCCGTGACCTCATCACCCACGTTGACGGGGCTTCCCAGGGATTCTCCGGCATCGCTCGCAAGGACGTCGGCACTGCCGCCGCCGAGCCGGCTGCCGCGAACCTTGGCGACGACTGGCGGGGAAGCGTCGCCGAGAACGTGCGGGCACTCGGCGACGCCTGGGACGACCCGGCGGCCTGGCGGGGCAGGACCGATGCCGCGGGCGTCGACCTGCCGAATGACACATGGGGGAAGATCGCGCTCACCGAGATAGTGGTGCACGGCTGGGACATCGCCAGGGCCACCGACCAGCCCTTCGACCTCCCCGACGACACGCTGCGAGCCTGCTACGCCCACGTAGCCACATTCGTCCCGAACGCTCCTGTCGAGGGCCTGTGGGGCCCGGCCGTCGAGGTCCCCACCGACGCTTCGCTCCTCGACCGGATCGTGGCCATCACTGGTCGGCACCCGTAGCGTCGGTCTCGCGGCAGTACTTCGAGGCGCGATGAGATCGCTCGATCTCCGCGGGTGACAGAAGACCCTGAATGCGTGGCGGCGCCCCAGCCCAACGCCCCGCCACGCATTCCGTCACCTCAAGAGCTCCCTTTCGAACCCCAGAGCAATCCAGTCCTCGTTCTCCGCCTGCCACAGCAAAGCCGAGGCGATTGGCCTCACCACTGGGTGGTCGCAGCCGTCGCGGGTCCGCCAGGGAAGGACATGACTGTCCTGTCGTTGACTATTCCACTTGGGCGAACTAGTTTCCTGTGTGGAAACTAGTTCTGTTGGAGCATGTCCAAGCGCCTGGAGGTACCCCATGTCCGACCGCGTGACCCCGCCCGCCGATGCCGCCCGCGCGCTGCGCGACATCGAGCAGCGCCGCGAACAGGCCCGCGCCTCGGAGCAGGAATCCCGCTGGGTCGGCGTCGTGTTCGGCGTCGCGATCTTCGCCGAACTGGCGGCACCCGACTTCTTCGGTGACGACGTGCGCTCCGGGATCTCCCTGGCGGTCACCGCATTGATCGTGGCGTACGCGGTGATGTTGCGAACCCCTCGCGGTGGCGCCCTCCTAGGTCGGCCCACCCGCGTGCGCAGGAGCGAGATCTCCCCGCGTTTCGCACGGCCGGCCCAGCTGACGATCGTCGCCGTCGTGCTGATCGGCTTCGTCGGTGCACCCTTCATGCCGGATCACCTGTTCCCGTACGCGGGGGCGGTGGCGGGTGCGGTGCTCGGCGCCACCCTCATCATCTTCGGCCGCAGTTTGCAGCGGGGCCTGAACTCCCTGGCGATGCGCGGCGACGGTAAGGCCGGCATGAACGGTGTCGCCCATGGATCCCGCTGACTTCGACACCGCCCTGCTCGACCCGACGAGACTGTCGATCGTGTCGCTGCTGGTGGGTGTGGAGTGGGCCGAATTCGGATGGGTGCGCGAGACGGTGGGAATGTCGCCCTCCGCACTCTCCAAGCAGGCCGGCACGCTCGAGGCCCGGGGCTATGTCGAGGTGAAGAAGGGCTACGTGGGCAAACGCCCCCGAACCTGGCTCGCCCTCACCCCGACCGGACGGGCCGCACTCGAAAGACATGTGGCGGCGCTGCACCGCGTCGTGGAGGAGTCGCGGCGGGCGGCCGCGGAGCGACCCGACGCCTGATCAGCCGTGGCGGGGCCGCTCCGCGGCCGGGTCACATGCTTGCGCCGCCAGGGCGGGCGTCGGCGGGCGTCTGATTCGGGCCGGGGGGGGCTGACGTTCCCGCCGTTGGCCGCCCGACCACCGGCGCGTCGGTCGGCGCGCCTGGGGCGCCCCAGGACGACGCCCGCCAGGACCATGGCCAGCCCGCATATCTGCTGAACGGTCAGCGCCTCTCCGGCGAGCGCCGTGCCGAGCAGTACGCCCGTAACGGGGTGGAGGAGTCCGATCAGTCCCACCGTGCCCGCGGGCAGATGCCGCAGTCCGGTGAACCACGCGGTGAAGGCCAGGGCGGTGGCCACCAGGGCGACGTAGCAGAACGCGACGCATACGGGTGGAGTGAGCGCGGGCGGAGTGCCCTCCACGGCCGCCGCGACCGGAAGCAGGAACAGTCCTCCGGCGGTGAGCTGCCAGGCGGTCGAGGCGAGCAGATCGGCGTCGCCACTCCACCGCTTGGTCAGGACGTGGCCGAACGATGACACCAGTACGGCCGTCGCCGAGGCAAGGATCCCCGGCACGCTCGCCCCTGCCCCCATGAGCAACATGAGACATACACCGGCGAGCCCGATCACGGCCCCGGACAGGTGCGCGGTCCTGGGCCGCTCGGACACCAGGGGCCACGCGATGAACATCATCGTCAGCGGGGACACCGCCATGACCGTCGATGCGACGCTCGTCGGTAGTAGCTGCGAGGCGGCATAGACCAGGACGAAGAACACGCTCACATTGAGCAGCCCCAGCACGGCGGACCGCCACCACCACACGCCGTAAGGCCGTCGCCGCCGCAAGGCCAGCAGGGCGAGACCCGCGGGCAGCGCCCGCAGGGCGGCCCCGTACAGCGGGCGGTCTGCCGGGAGGAACTCCCGGGTGACGTAGTAGTTGGCCCCCCAGGCCACCGGCGCGACCGCGGTCAGCGCCACCCAACGCACATTAGCTTCCATGGAAGACAATATAGCTTCCTGAGAAGCTATATTGTCTTCCATGGAGGACCGACAACCGATGGACCATGTGGCCCGTATCCAGGCAGAGTGGCGCCGCGAGCGACCCGAGATCGACGTCACCCCGCAAGGAGTGATCGGCCGACTGCACCGTCTGGCCGACCGGCTCAGCGAAGAACTCCGCCTCGTCTACAGCCGCTACGGCTTGAGCGAGGGGGAGTTCGATGTGCTGTGCGCGATCCGACGCGCAGGCGAGCCGTACGAACGCGCACCCGGCGAGCTCGCCGTGCACACCATGGTCACCACCGGCGCGATGACAAAGAGAATCGATCGCCTGGAGCGCGCCGGACTCGTCACCCGCCGCCGCTCCGGCGGCGACCAACGAGGCCGGATCGTCGCCCTGACCGGCCCCGGACTGGAGCTGATCGACCGAGCGTTCGCCGACCACATGCGCAACGAACGCCGCCTGCTGGATCTCCTCACGCCCACCGACGCCTCGGCACTGGAAACGCTCCTGACGACGTGGCTCTCCTCCATGGAGCACCCCCACACGTCCGGCAGCGACTGACCGACCCCCCGGATTGCGACCAGCGTTTCGACTGGCCGCCCTGGACTATCGACCGGGCGCACCCAAGCCGAGGTCGTCGGCGTCGGCGTCGGCGGCGCAGCCGTCGCACCTGGCATGGGCCGGGGACGGCGGGCGAGGCGCCACTCCTCGGTGAACCGCCCACGCCCGAGCGGCTGTGACCATGTCGTCGAGCCAGGAGGCATCAGGGAACCGGCTGGCCTGCGACCGGTACATGCGGAAGGTGGCGGTGGCGAACGCGTCGATCGCGGCGGGGTCCGCATTCCTCCATGCCTGGCAGTGAGCGGCCCAGGACTCGGCACCCTGGGCCGTGTGCCCGGCCGCGATGAGCTGAATGACGAGGCAGGCTACGTCAATGAACGCAGCCCCCCTCGTCGGCCAGGCCCAATCCACAGCCCACATGCGGTCCTGGCCGACGATCAGGTTGCTCGGGTTGATGTCCGTATGAAGCAGCCCCTCGCCCCGGAACAGATCCGCCTCCGCCTTGTCGCGGACGAACCGGTCCCAGCGGGTCTCAGGCCAGTCCCGTGCGACCTCGGGCGAGGCGAGCGCGCTGATCCGGTTCAAGGTGTCGACCACGGCGGGCAGATCCGGTGAGCCGGGCCCGAAGTCTGCCGACCGCCCTTCCACCACCTCGAACCCCAAAGCAATCCAGCCCTCGTTCTCCGCCTGCCACAGCAAAGCCGGGCCGACCGGCTTCACCGCTGGGTTGACCAACGCCTCTCGAACCAGGGAGTCCCGCCGCCCTCCCGGCCGGTTACGCATTGCCTTGACGAAGAACGGACCCTTCCCGCAGCGGATCAGGGCTGTGAGGTCCGAACTGAAACCGCGCGAGGCGGGCTCCACGTCGGCCACGGGCCCCGTGTAGGGGTGGAGAAGGCTCCAGAAGTGCTCCGGGAGAAGGCCGTTGCTCATTGAGTCCTTCGCTCAGCAGGCCGTCCGCAGATTCTCCCCGGAGGCGGCGGCCGTGGGTTGTTCGTGTGCGGCTCGGCAGTCGCGGCAGCGGCCGCCGTTCGCGGAGCGGAAGGCGCGGTCGCAGCCGTCGCAGGTCCGCCAGGGGAGGACGGGCGGTGGGCTGGGTGGCGCGACCGGGGTGGGTACGGGGAGTGGAGGTTCGCTGAGGCGGAAGGCGAGGATGCGGGCCGGGCGCGTCAACAGATGGTCGGGGAGGCGGGTGGTGAGTGCACGGGTTACCTGCGTGGGTCCCACGCCCGCAGCGAGCCACTGTCCGACAGTCGGAGCGAGGTTGGCCACCTCCCGCCGGGACAGGATCAGCCGGGGGTCGAGGATGCGCAGCGAGGTGAGGATGGCGACGGCCTGTTCGTCGGCGTCGGCGAGTGAGGGCGGAGTCGGGGTGGGGCTGGTGTCCGCATCGGCTTCCGGCTTGGGTGTGTGCGGTGTTGTCTGCGCGGCGGGTGCCGTCTTGGCCCCGTTCGGCCGGGGCCTTCGGGGACGCGGTGGGGTGGGTGGGCCACCGCCACTTGGGACGTCGCAGAAGTAGGTCCGGGTACGGATGACGCCTCCGGGGCCGCGTTCGCGCCGCCGTTCCAGGTAGCCCGCGGACTCCAACTCCCTTAACGCCCGCGAGATCAGGATCTCGCCTTCGCTGAAGTGCTCGCACAGTGCGGCGATGCTGACGGGTGTGCCATCGGGGAGCGAGGAGATGTAGGCGGCGACGCCGATGGTGACCGCGCTTCCGCGCCGCTGCGCGAGGGCGTTGGCGATCACGGTGAAGTCGGCGGTGAGGTGGGTGCGGACGTGGATCACGCCGGAGGTCGGTGCTCCGGCCTCGGCGCGCGTGGGCGCGTTAGACTGCGGGCCAGCCATCGGGAAGCTCGTTTCTTCCGGATCGGTCAGGCCCTCGATCGGGATGCCAGTCCCGGCCGGGGGCCGTCGTCTGTTTGCGGTTGTGTTGCGGTGAACGTAACGACCGGCGTGCTTCGCCCGCAAGCTGGTCACTCGTACGGGTGACCAGGAGGAAGGGTGGGTGGGCGGGTAGTTCTTTATCCCGGTTCTTTGGGGGAGTTCGTGGCCCGCCGGGCCCTCGCGTACGAGGGTCCGGCGGGCCCGGAATGACGACGCGGACCGGCCCCTGGCCGACTCAGGGACGGCGGTGAGGGGCTGTCCGGCTTGGTTACAGCCCGACCGGGTTGAGGTAGGTGGCCGGGTGGGTGGCGCCGTCCTGCTTGAGGATCTGGCCGCCGAACGGCCACTTCAGGGTGAAGTGCGCCGTCTCGTTCGGCGGGGTGACCAGGAACTTCGCCGGAACGAACTTCTCCTTCTGCGGCGTGGACTCGGCCACCGGGAGCAGGTTGATGCTGAAGTCCGTCGTGTCTCCCGGCCCCAGGACCATCTTTTCGGGCGCCTTGGAGGAGCGTGCCAGCGACCAGGTGCCGTCAGTCCCCTGAGCGCCGATCATGTCAACACCGGCGAAACCGGACAGGGTGCAGGTGCGCGTGCTCTTGTTGGTGAACCAGATGTACGCCTGGGTTTGCCTCTCGGTCTGATCCATCTCCGGCTTCGCGTCCTCCCCCATGGCGAAGCCGGCCTTCAGGTCGGCGGTGTGGCAGCGGGTCGGCCCGGCCTTGGCGGTGGCGGCCGAGGCCGGGATGGCCGTAGCGGCGGTGCCGGCGACGACGAGGGCCGCAAGGGCCACGGCGGTCAGCTTGCTCTTCATGAAGTTTTGGGTCCCCTCGAATGCGAATCGGCGCGCGAAGTCAGTGCGCGCCTGCGCACCTGAAGATGTGTGAAGTCCGGGGGAGGTTCCGTGCGCCGGAGAGCCTATTTCCGACAGTCATGCCCCCAACTTCAGCTCATCAATGAAGGCGGCCCAGGAACCTGCCGGGAAGACCAGCGCGGGGCCGTCAGGCCGCTTGCTGTCACGGACGGGGACGACGCCGGGTATGCCGTCGGACACCTCCACGCAGTCGCCACCCGCCTGATTGCTGTAGCTGCTCTTGCGCCACGCGGCGCCGTTCAGATCGGGACGGGACACTCGCTCCACGGTGGTTGCCCTCCATCACGGATCGGATCATGTCGAGCGACATGAGCGGGGGCAGAGATGCTGCCCGCAGCCGATCGTAGGACAGCGCGTACTGCTTCACATCCTTTGGTTCCTCGATGAGTTGACCGAAGTCGGCTCCTTCTTTGTAGGCGACTTCGTCGCTGTCAGGCAGTGTCAGCACGGTCAGGGATCCGCCCATTGCCTCATGCCCGCCCTCGTCGAATGGCAGGACCTGCACGGTGATGTGGCGTTCAACGGCTGCCTCCAACAACCGGTACAACTGGGCTCGCATGACCGAGTGGCTACCGATCGGGCGTCGTAACACCGCCTCGTCCAGGACCACCCATAGCTCCGGCCGGTCCGGTGAACGGAGTCGTTCTTGCCGTCCGAGGCGAGCGGTGACGCGTTCTTCCAACTGCTGCTCGCCGCTGAGCAGGGGGTCGAGACTCAGCACCGCGCGCGCGTAGTCCTCGGTCTGTAACAGACCAGGCACCACATGCGCTGCGTACTGCCTGATGGACACCGCCCGCTCCGAGTACGCCATGAACGCCCGCGACCAGTCCGGGAACGCCTCCCGGTAGACGTACGGCCACATGTCGACGAGCAGGCTGTCCGCATCGAGGACGGAGTCGAGCGTCCGCGCCAGCTCGAAGGTCGGTTTCGCCCCGGACGCGCGCTCGATCTGGGTGATCCGGGTGCTGACCACATGCGTCCGCTCGCCCAGCTCGGCCTGGGTCAGACCGGCGGCCGTACGCAGTCTGCGGACCCGCGATCCGAACAGCGCCGCCATCGACGAGCGAGGATCAAGCTCTCTGGCCAAAACATCACTTCCGTTCCTTACGACCTGAAAGGTAAGGCGTCATGGCCTTTCGAGCGTAGACCCGCACCACGATCCTTAGGCACGGAACGTCACGATGTGCACACGCTGCGAATCGTACGGACAATCGATCGGACGGAAATGGACAACACCGTGCTGAAGACGACCACGGCGCCGGAGCCGGAGCCCGAACTCCGGGAACTCACCCAGCAGTTCTCCTCCACACCGCGCGGAGCGCGTCTCGCTCGGCGGCTCGCGGTGCGGCGGATGGAGGAGTGGGGTTATCCGCCCGCGTCGGACGCGTCCTGCACGGTGGCCCTGCTGGTGGCGGAGCTGGTTTCCAACGCCGTACGGCACGGCCGGGTGCCCGGGCGGGACTTCCGTCTCCGCCTCGCCTGCGTAGCCGCCACGCGGACGATCCGTATCGAGGTCTCGGACGCCCGCGAGGACCGCCTCCCGGCCGTTCCGTCGGCGCCGACGGCCGATGACGAATCGGGGCGTGGGCTCCTCCTGGTCGACCTGCTGGCCACCCGCTGGGGCACGACCCCTCGTATCCCCGTCGGTAAGACGGTGTGGGCCGAATGCGGTGCGCCGTGAGGTGACCCGGTCAACTCCCGCGCGCAAGGGCGCTGCTGCCGGTGTGGGAGTCGAGGCCGGACAGCAGCTCGGCGAGCCCGGGGTCGGCTTCGTAGTGCCGCTTCTGCAGCTCTGCGATCTTGGCGCCCAGTTCTGGGTGGGGGGTGTCGGAGATGTCGAAGCTCTCGAACTTTTCGATCAGAGGGAAGCCGACTCGTTCCGATGTCACGTGCACCGGGTGGATGAGGTACTCCCAGTACGCATCCAGATCTTCCAGGGCGAACACCGCACTCCAGTCGAAGTCGCTGTTGTATTCGCGGCCGAAGATGAACGATTTCACTGCGGGGATGGCCCGGCCCTGGTCCTTGAGGCAGTCCAGCGCCTCGTCGATCCGCTGGGAGGTGATGCCTTCCCTGAGCTTCATGCGGATGCCGTGGTAGATCATCGGGTTCTCCTTGCCGTGGTGGGTGAAGGTGGGTGGTCAGCGGACGCCGAGGCGGCGGCGTTCGAGGGTGGTGGCGACGGCGTAGGCGCCGCCGCCGGCGATGGCGAGGACCCAGTAGAGGCCGGGGGTGCCGAGGAAGAGCGCGGCGGTGGAGGTCAGCGCGAGCCAGACGCCGAGGCCGTAGTGCAGGACGTTGCGGCGTGCGGCGCCTTCGCTGACGTAGAGCAGGCCGACAATGAGGCCGGATCCGGTGGGCCAGAGCATGGACTGCAGGTCGGGCATCTCGACGGCGGATGCCAGGCCGGTGATGGCGAGGAACAGGGCGGCGAAGCCGATGAGCCAGGAGGCGCCGAGCAATTTGCCGGACAGGAGGTCCGGCCCCGCGGCGCCGCGCTGGGCGCGCAGGGCGGCGCGGGTGGCTTGGATGGTGCCGGCCGCGAGCCCGGCACCGAGGAGTGCCATGGGCAGCCAGGAAGGCAGATCGAGCAGCGGGCTGGTGCCCTTGGAGAGTGCGGCGGAGCCGTGCCCGAACACGTAGGCCAGTCCGAAGCCGATGTAGGCCGCGCGGTTGTCGACGTCGCCCGGTGAGCGCATCGCGGCGGCGGTGTTGGGGGCGGTGACCTGGGGGACGGCGGTGGCGAGGGGCATGACGGATCCTCCGGGGTGGTGGGGTGGGGTGAACTGACGAGACGGGCGGACCGGCAGAGGTGGCCGAGAGCCGGCAGGTGTCGTGCGTGGTCCGGGAAGCTGCCCGTGTGCCGGGCCGAGTGGGTGGTGCGTGGCGGTGGGCCGCGAGATGCCGCGTGGCATCAGCGGGTCGGCCGCCGCGGTCAGAGGCGTGCGGGAGGAGAACGCGCCGGGTCAGGCCCCGGGACGGTCAGGCCCCCGGGACGAGGACGACCTTGCCGACGACGGTGCGGGACTCGGCGAGCGCCAGCGCCGAGGCGGCGTCGGACAGCGGGATCTCGGCGGCGATCTGCGGGGTGAGGACGCCGTCGGCCACCAGGCGCAGCACCTCGGTGAGGTCCTCGGTCAGTCGGCGCCGCCATTCCGTCCGGCAGCGCCGACCCGCCCAGAAGTTGTAGAAGTGCGCGCTCCTGCCGTTGGGCAGCGAGTTCCACGCCGCGAGCTGCCCGAACAGCTTCAGTATCGGCAGTTGCGAGCTGCCCTCTTCGTCCTTCGTCGCCGCGGTGCCGTACGAGACCAGGGTTCCGCCCCGGCGCAGCAGCCGCCACGACTGCACCACTCCGGGGCCGCCGACGTGGTCGAAGACCGCGTCGACGCCGTCCGGCGCGATCCCCCGGATCTGGTCGTACATGTCCGGGTCGCGGTAGTCGACCGGGATCGCGCCCAGTTCGCGCACGCTCGCGTGGTGCCGCGCCGAGGCCGTGCCGATCACCGTGATCCCGGCGTGCCGGGCCAGCTGCACGAGGATGGAGCCGACACCGCCGTTGGCGCCCAGCACCACGACGGTTCCGCCGGCGCGCACCTTGGCCGTCCGGTGCAGCATCTGCCAGGCGGTGATCCCGTTGACGACCACGGTCTCCGCCATGGCCGCGTCCATGCCGTCCGGCACCGGCGTCAGTTCCGCGGCGTCGATCAGCAGATGACTGGCCCATGCGCCGACCTTGGTGACCGCGGCGAACCGGCGTCCGGTCATCCCGGCGTCCACGCCGGGCCCCGTCGCGGTGACGGTGCCCACCACGTCGTACCCGGGCACGAAGGGGAACGGTGGCTGGTTGTAGTACTTGCCGCGGCGCATCTGCTGCTCGGCGAAGCAGACTCCGGTCGCGTCCATCCGCAGGAGGACCTGGCCCGTGTCCGGAGCGGGAAGGTCGCGGGTCCGGACCTCCAGGCCGCTCGGCTCGACCGCGCCGGGCAGGACGATCTCGGTGGCGCGGGTGGCGACCGGCGTACTCATGGGGGCTCCTTGAGGCTTCGACTGTGTGCTTACGCAAGTAAGGCTACGCATGTAAGTCGAGTGCGGGCAAGGGGCTACGGACGTAAACTTCGCGCTGTAAGGTTACGGATCGAAGAAGACCGGCGCGGGCCTCGTTGTGGACCGGTCTCAAGGCGACCGGTCTCAAGAAGGGGTGAAGGCCCTCGAAGGGGGGATCGCCGGGCTCGACGCCCCCGGGTGCCGCGCAAGGCGGGGGCGCTGTCTCTGGCGGCGCGTCCGTCGTCCCTGGCGGGTGTGTGGGTTGCCCGGGGGCGGTGTCAGGCGTCTTTGAGGCAGGTGATCCTGGTGATGATGGAGTCGGCGATGCTCTCCTCGGACCAGGGGAAGGCGCGGATGACGGCACGCTGGTGCGCGAGGCCGTGCAGGCTGAGCCACAGCGTGATCGCGTCGAGCGACGGGTCGCTGATGGCGCACTGGCCCGCGGCGGCGCAGTCCGTAAGAACGTCGACGAGTACCTGTATGGCCGTCGAGCCGAGGCTGACGAGGTCCTCCTCGGTCAGGGAGTTGTCGCCCAGGGTTGGCATCCAGAGGCCGCCGAACATCGTGCGGTAGCGCTCGGGGTGGCTCTTCGCGAAGGCGAGGTAGGACCGGCAGACGGCATACAGCTGTTCTCGTGGGTTGTCACCGGCCTCCTGTGCGGCGGAGCGCAGGAGGGTTGCCAGTTCGGCGAATTCCCGCTGTACGACGGCCAGCATGATGGCCGGCTGGTCGGGGAAGTGCGGGTAGATCGACGGGGCGGCGATGCCCACTTTGCGGGCGACCGACCGCAGGGTGATGGCGTGTTCGTCGCCGGTCTCGTCGAGCAGTGCCGCGGCGGCGGAGACGATGTCCTCGCGCAGGCGGCTGCCCTCGCCGCGACGGTTGCGTGCGCGCGCCCGTTTCGGTGCGGCCGGGCCTGCCGCGCTGGTCTTCTCCACTCCGTAACCTTACACCCCGAAGTTTATTGGCGTGAACCTCTTGTCGCGGTCAACTTACAGCCGTAGCCTTACGATCGTAAGTATGTGCATGGGTGATCGGGAAGAGGAAGATCTTGATGAACGCAGGACGCAAGCTCCTGAAGGGCATCGGTGTCGCCGCACTCGGCACGACGGTGACTCTGGCCGTGCAGCCAGTGGCGGCGGCGGACGACGTGCGGCCGAGTGGCCGGACCCACCAGGACTGCCGGGGGGTGACCGTCGACAAGGACGCCCCCGTGATCAGCGGGGCCAGCGTTCTCATCAAGGCGCCTCTGACGACGGTCTGGCGTCTGCACACGGACATCGACCACTGGGCGAGCTGGATACCGGAGATCACCCCGGCGCGGAAGACGACGCCGGGGCCGCTGCGGCCGGGTTCGTCCTTCGAATGGTCACCGCAGAACATGAAGGTCAAGTCGACGGTCAAGACGGTCAAGCCGCTGCGGTGCACCGCATGGGGCGCGCCCGTGAACGGCATCACCGGTGTCCACCTGTTCACCTTCGAACCGGTCAAGGGCGGCGTACTCGCCACCACCGAGGAGTCTTGGGCGGGCGCTCCCGTCGAAGCCGACATCCCAGGCAATCAGAGCAGCCTCGACGCGGGCCTCAAGGACTGGGTGCGACGACTGAAGGACACCGCCGAGACACGGTCCGGCTGCCACTGACCACAAAGGGGCGGCCCGGCGCCCCAGTGAGGGGCGCCGGGCCGAGGTGAGCCGGGCGGTGCGGGGTTACTTCACCGCGCCCGCCATCACGCCCGCCACGAACTGCCGTTGGAAGGCGAAGAAGACCGCCAGCGGGATCAGCATCGAGACGAAGGCGCCCGGGCCGAGGATGTCGATGTTGTTGCCGAACTGCCGGACCTGCTGCTGCAGGGCGACCGTGATCGGCGGGTTGCCGCTGTCCGCGAAGATCAGGGCGACCAGCATGTCGTTCCAGACCCACAGGAACTGGAAGATGCCCAGCGAGGCGATGGCCGGGCCGCCCAGCGGCATCACGACGCGCAGGAACAGGCGCAGTTCGCCCGCGCCGTCCAGGCGGGCCGCCTCCAGCAGTTCCCGGGGGATCTCCGCGAAGAAGTTCCGCAGCAGGAAGATCGCGAAGGGCAGGCCGAAGGCGGTATGGAAGAGGACCACGCCCGTGGTGGTCTGGAAGATGCCGATCTCGCCGAAGAGCTTGGCCACCGGGATCAGCGCGACCTGGACCGGGACGACCAGCAGGCCGACCACGATGAGGAACCACCAGTCGCGGCCGGGGAAGTCCATCCAGGCGAAGGCGTAACCGGCAAAGGCGCCGATCACCACGACCAGCAGCGTCGCCGGGACGGTGATCGCGAGCGTGGTCCACAGCGAATCGGTGATCTGCTGATTGCCCAGGATCTTGTCGTAGCCGCTGAAGGTGAGCTGTCCGGGGTCGGTGAAGACCTTCCACCAGCCCGAGAGATCCACCTCTGCCGGGTCCCGCAGGGAGGACAGCAGCAGTCCGGCGGTCGGCATCAGCCACAGCAGGCCGATCAGGAGGAGGACGACCCGCATCACCCCGCCGCCGGCGCGGGCGGCGATCCGCGCGACCAGGGACTGCTTCGCCTGTACGACCGTGTCCGCGCTGGTCATCGGCGGCTCTCCCTTCGGATCCGGCGGATGTTGACGAACATGATGGGCAGCACGAGCAACAGCAGCAGTACGGCGATGGCGCTGCCGAGACCCTGGTTGACATCGGTGCCGAAGGACGACTGGAAGAGCTGGAGCGCCAGCACATTGGCGTCGTCCTGCGAGGGGCCCGGCGCGATGATGTACACCAGGTCGAAGATCTTCATCACGTTGATCATCAGTGTGACGACGACGACCGAGAGCACCGGCGCCAGCATCGGCACCGTGATCCGCCGGAAGACCTGCCACTCGGTGGCGCCGTCCATCCGTGCGGCCTCCATCAGCTCACGCGGCACCCCCGCGAGCCCAGCCGCGATCAGCACCATCGCGAAACCGGCCCAGATCCAGACGTACGCCCCGATGATGGCCGGGGTGACGATGGACGGGCCGAGCCAGTCCACGCCGTTGTACGGCTGGGCGAAGTTCCAGGCGGGCAGCCGGAGTTGGGCGCCCTCGGCCTTGGCGGGGAGGGTGTACGTACCGTCTGCCGCCGATGTCGTCCGGGCGACGACCTTGCCGTCCTTGACCGCCTCGATCTTGAGGTCGGCCATCGCCTTCTCGCCCTTGTCGATGGCGCCCTGCTCGCCCCCGCCGCCCCGGGTGAAGTCGAACCAGACGGTGCCGGTCACCTTCCCCGGCTCGGCCTTGGCGGCCTTGGCGTCCTGCGCCTCGCTGATGTCCCCGCGCTTGGCCGCGACCAGCGGCAGCGAGGCGGGGGTGCCGGCGCGGACGGTATCCCGGGTGGTGAACGAGCCGCCCGACGCCTCGGTCAGCCCGGCGGTGGGACGCGGATGGGCGCCGGGGAACGGCGGCGACTCGCTGAAGGAGTCATGCACGCCCACCCACATGGCGTTGGCCACGCCCTTGTCCGGGTCCTGCTCGTAGACCAGCCGGAAGATGATGCCCGCCGCCAGCATCGAGATCGCCATCGGCATGAAGACGACCAGCTTGAAGGCGGTGGCCCAGCGGATCCGCTCGGTGAGCACGGCGAAGATCAGGCCCAGGGCGGTGGAGACGGTCGGGGCCAGGATCAGCCAGATGATGTTGTTCTTGATCGCCGTCTTGGTGGCGTCGTCG
The DNA here is from genome assembly GCF_003595545.1 of Streptomyces sp. 11-1-2. Lineage (NCBI taxonomy): Bacteria > Bacillati > Actinomycetota > Actinomycetes > Kitasatosporales > Streptomycetaceae > Streptomyces > Streptomyces sp. 11-1-2. Next base: position 4,841,012 of record NZ_CP022545.1, on the reverse strand, counting down.
GAGAACATCTCCTGGTAGTTGTCCAGGCCGACGAAGCCATTGCCCGAGGCGTCGAAGAAGCTCCGGTAGACGGAGTAGCCGATCGGATAGACGACGAGGGCCCCGAGCAGCACCAGGGCGGGCAGCAGGAACACCGCCGCCAGCCAGGGGCGGGTGCCCATGACGCTCTTCCTCTTTTTGGCGCCCGGTCGCTGTGCCGGTGGGGCGGACGATGCCCGGCCAGGTGTGGCCGCGCCGTCCGCTGTCGCGGTCGACATGATGTGGTTCTCCCGGTCGAGTGGTCAGTTCTTGTACGCCTTGGCGGCATCCGCTTCCAGCTGGCGCTGGATGCCTTCGACATTCCTCGGGTTCTTGAGGAAGTCCTGGAGCGCTTTCCATTCGCCCTGGGCCGGCTTGCCACCGAAGGAGGCGGGAGCCTGGTCGGACATGTCGAACCGGAAGTCATTGCCCGCCGCGATCAGCGCTTGTGCGATCTTGCGCATCGAGGCATTGGGATAGGCGCTGAACTTGACGTTTTTGTTCGCCGAGATGAATCCGCCGGACTGGGCCCAGATCGTCCCGGCGTCCGGGGAGGCGAGGAAGGTGAGCAGCGCCTGCGCCGCCTTGCTGTTCGTCAGCGCCACGCCGACGTCGCCGCCGGTCACCACCGGTGCCTTGCCGCCCACCGCCGGGAACGGGAACACCTTCGCGTCCTGGTCGAGCTCCGCGCCCGCGTCGGCGACGTTGGCGGCGACGAAGTCGGCCTCGAAGACCATGCCCGCGTCCGGCTCCGACTTGTTGCCGAACGCCTTGGTGACGGAGTCCGGGAACGCGGTCTGCAGCGCACCGCTGCGGCCTCCCGCGACCAGACCCTTGGTGCCCCACAGCTCGGCGAGCGTCTCGAGCGCCTTCTTCACCGACGGGTCGGTCCACTTGATCTTGTGCTGGGCGAGCTGGTCGTACTTCTCCGCGCCCGCCTGGGAGAGATAGACGTTCTCGAACCAGTCGGTGAGCGTCCAGCCGTCCTGGCCGCCGATCGCGACCGCGTCGGTGCCGGAGTCGGAGATGAGCTGGGCCTGTGCCAGGAATTCCTGCCAGGTCTTCGGCACCTTGGCGCCCGCGTAGTCGAACGCGGAGGTGTTGTACCAGAGCAGGGATTTGTTGCTGGTCTTGAAATACACCCCGTAGGGCTTGCCCTGGTACGAGCCGAGGTCCTGCCAGCCCTTGGCGTAGTTCTTGGCCAGCTCGGCACTGGCGGCGGCGCCGAGCGGCTTGGCCCAGCCCTTCTGGGCGAACTCGCGCATCACGCCGACCTGCCCGACCATCGCGACATCCGGCGGGGCGCCGCCCGCGACCTTCGAGCCGACGAAGCCCGCCATGTCGTCACCGCTCGGCACGAAGGAGACCTTGGCGCCGGTGCGTTTCTCGAACTCCTTCAGCACCTTGGTGAAGTTTTCCTGCTCGGTGCCCGTCCATACCGCGGTGACCTGGAGTTTCTGCCCCTTGAGATTCGGCAGTTTCACGGTGTTCGGCGGTGGACCGCCGCTGACCGTGTCTCCGTCGTCACCGCCGCAGCCCGCGGCGGTGAGCATGAGTGCTCCCGCCGCCAGCAGGGCCACCGCAACTCGTGTCGAACGCTTCGCAGGAAGCGATACGTGCATCCCCGTGTTCCCTCCGATGCCGACCGCCCCCGTGCGGCCGTGTCCCGTGCGAGTAGTCCTACGCCCGGTCACCGAACGTGGCAATACTGCGTCCGGCGTTCACTCACGGATCGTGATCGGGCCGTGATGAACGATCGGCAGAGAACGGGGCAGGTGGGTCAGACGGGAGGATGGACGGAAGGGCTCGAAAAGCCGGTCAGGAGCGACGGGATCGGTCGGGAACGGGCAGGAAACGGGCAGGGCGCGGCCTGCGGAGGTCGGGGGCGGGCAGCGGCGGTCGGGGGCGGTCAGATCAGCGCGGGTGCGGTGGGCGCGTCCGCCGACTGCGCGGCGCGCTGCAGCGCACTGGCGAGAAGTGCGAGGTCGGTGGGGCCGTTCCCCAGCTCGCGCAGCGGCCGGCGGGTGGGCGGATCGCCCATCCGCCGCCATTCCAGCGGCACGACGGTGGGCCGCTGCGTGGCGGTGCGCGGTATCCGCCCGGTCACCCGGCCCGCCTGAAACGGGGTGCCCCCGGCGTCCTCCGGGCGGAACAGCCGCCCACGGCCCGGGGCCGGGTCGCCGCCCGGGGCAGCTGCGGCCGCAGGTGTGGATGTGACCGAGCGTGGCGATGCGGCGGGGGCCGTATCGGGCCGCTCGGGCTCCGCATGGCGGTGCGTGGGCTGGGTGGGTGCCGTGGGGTGTGCGGCGGCGGTGGGGTGTGCGGGGTTCAGCGGGCGCGGGTCCAGGACGATCCGGAGTCCGGCCCGCTCGGCGGCCACCGTGTCCGCCGTACGGTCCGGGCGGCCGGACGTCACGACCAGATGCACCCCGAGGCGGGCGCCGTCGCGGGCGATCGCCTCCAGGGCGCGGACGACCGAACCGGCCGCCGGACGGCCGGGGCTGCCGAGGGCCGGGGCCACCAGCGCGTCGAAGTCGTCGACGAGCACGACGAGACGGGGGAGGAAGGGGCGCGGGCGGGCGGCTGCCGCTGCCGCTGCCGCGCTCGCGGTGCGCTGAGCGCGCAGATTGAGCGTGTGGAGGGTGTCGCTCGGTGGCGGGTCGATATCGCCGGGCGGGCGGGGCGCGACGACACGGGCGGAACCGGGGCCGGGGGCGCCCGGGGTGCTGCTTGGAGTGCTGCTTGGGGTGCTTGGGGTGCCGCCCGGGTCGGCGGCGCCGTCACCGCCACCTCCGCCGCCGCCCTCGCCATCGCCGTGGTGCGGCCGGGCGTGCCAGGCGGTGAAATCCAGCCGGTCCAGCAACTCGGCGCGGCGCTTGAGCTCCGAGCTGAGCGCCTGCGCGAACTCCCGCATCCGCACCGGGTCGGTGGCCGCCAGATGCGTCGAGACATGCGGCAGATCCGTGCACACCCGCAGCCCCTCGCCCGCTCCGGCCCCGGCCCCGGCTCCGGCTCCGTCGATGAGAATGAGCTCTAGGCGGTCCGGCCGTTCGGCGGCCGCGAGCGACGCGGCGAACGAGCGCAGCAACTCCGTCTTACCGGTGCCCGCCGTGCCGTCGATCAGCGCGTGCGGACCGTCGGCGGCCAGATCGACCGCGAGCGCGCCGCGCGGCCCGGCGCCGAGCACCGCCAGCGCCCGGCCGCCCGCCGGGACCTCGTCCGCCGCGGCCGCCCAACGGGCCAGCAGCGACGCGGGCGTGGCCCGCGCCAGGCCCAACTCGTCCAGCAGCCGCGCCGAGTCCGGCAGCGGAACGGTCGGCGGGCCGTCGGAGCCGCCGAACGCGCCGCCCTGCGCGGAGGCGGCCGGGCGCAGGGGCGCGAGCGCCCGCGCGAACCGCTCGGCCCACGCCGCCGACACCGCGTCCACGGTCACGGTCGTGGTGGCGCCGGTCGCGCCGGTGAGCCCGGAGACACCAGTGACCCCGGCGATGCCGGACGCGTCCCTGTCCCTGTCCCCGTCCCCGTGGACGATCTGCAGTCCTGTGGCCACATCGCCGCTCAGCACGGCCGCCACCCCGGAGGCCGCGAAGGCCGCGGACGCGGCACAGGCCGCCTCATAGCTCATCGGGAGCGGGGACGTGGGCGACGCGGCGGGCGCCTCGGTCAGACAGAGCAGATGGATCCCGGCCGCCGAGCCGGTCACCGCCAGCCGGGCGAGCGTGTCGTGCAGCGCGGCCGGACCGGGGGCGCCGTCCACGACCACCACGGTGCGCGGCCCGACGTGGCGCGCCGCCGCGGACGCCGCGGCGGCGGGGGAGGCGCTCGCCCAACCGGGGCCCAGCGGCCCGTCCTCCAGCCGCCGGGTCAGCTCGTCCGTACGGGCCGTGGCCTGTTCGCCGTCGTACGCGAGCAGCAACCGGCAGTCCTGCCCGCGCAACGGCTGGACCTGCGGCAGCCAGCCGAGCCACGACCACTCCGCCAGCCGCTCCTCGCCGCTGATCAGCACGATCTCCAGCGTGGCCGGTGAGTGCAGCGCCGCGAGTTGCGCCACGACGGACCGGGCGAGCCCCGCCACCCGCGCCCGTGGCCCCGCCAGCCCCAGCGAACCGCACTGCCGCAGATCGACGGTCACGGGCGCGGCGGCCGGCAACCCGCCGTCCGCCGCCAACTGGTCGGCCGAGCCGAGACGCACGGTGAGCGCGTCGGGATGCCCCTGGGCGCGCTCCCACAACCGGGAGCCCGGCCCCAGCGCCGTCATCAACACGGTGGCCGGATCCGGCCACCGCCGCTGCAGCACCTCCGCCTCCGCTGCCGCCCGCTCCGCCGCGCCCCGCGCGTCCCCGTCCTGCCGCACCCCGCCCCGCTCGGCCGACTTCCCCCCGGCCAACTGCCGCACCCAGGCCCCTATCCCCCGCCGCCGCGCCTGCGCCCCCGGCGCATCCAGCGCATAGGCCCCGGCATGCGTACGGTCACCCGCCCCACGCCGCCCAGGGCCGCCGGCCCTCGAGCCCCCGGCCTGCGGCCGCTCGCGCTGCCCGCTGTCGGCGGGAGCCCCGCCCTGGCCCGCATGGCCGGGGTCGGCCGAGCTGTGGCCGCCGCGCGGCCCGGCGTCCGGCTGACCGCCGGGGTAGGGGGTGCGCTGTCCGGAGGCGGCTGATGGGCCGTCGTACGGCGCTCCCTGGTAGGCCGCGTCGGCGGGCTGTCCGCCGGTGGCGGAGGGTCCCTGGCCGTACGGCTGCCCGCCGCGCCGGGTGGCGCCGTAACCTCCGCCCCGACCCGGCTGCCGCCCGGAGTCGGCGTCGCCGTCGTGGTGGCGGCTGTGGTCCGCGTCGACGCTGCCGTATGGCGAGCCGCCGGGGCCCGAGTCCGCGCTGCCGTAGGGCGAGCCGCCGGGGCTCGCGTCGGCGGGCTGGTTGCCGGCGGACCAGGGCTGCTGTGGGCGTCGGCCGCGTCCGTCCGTGTCGCCGCGCCCTTGGCCGTAGGGCTGCCCACCGCGTGGGGTGGCGCCGTAGCCCGCGTCGCCCTCGCCCTGCCGACCGCGGCCCGCACCCGCGCCGCCGTACGGCGAGTCGCCGGGGTACGCACGCTCGGGGGTTTCGCCGCGCCCTTGACCGTGCGGCTGCCCGCCGCGCGGGGTGGCACCCGGGGATCGGGTGTCGGTCGGCCGTGGGCCTTGGCCCGGCTGACCGCCGCCGCTGCCGCCCGTGCCGGGCCGGTCCTGGGCGGACCGCTCGGGCTGCCCCGCCGGGCCGTGTCCGGCGGCTCCCGGCCGGGGGATGCGCTCGCCGCGTCGGGTGGGGGTGGTGGACGGGTCGTCGTACGGCTGGTCGCCGGGGGCCGAGGGGCCCTGCGGATCCCGGCCGCGGCGGCTCGTCTCGCCCTGTCCTTCGTCGCGCGGCCGCTCGCCCCGCCGACCGGCGCCCGCGGCACCGTAAGGCGAGCCGCCCGGGCTCACCGTGCCGCCGGTCGGCCAGTGGCCGCCCTGCCCGTCCTGGCTCTCGTGGCCGGACCCGCGACCGCCCGCCCCGGCGGCGGCCCCCGCGCCGGGGTGCCATCCGCCGTCCCGGTCGCCGTGGGCGCCTGCCCCGCCCGGGGTTCCGGGGCTCGTGCCGCGTGCTCCGGTGGGTCCCGTGTCAGGACCCCAGTTGTCGTCTTCCCGGTGGCCGCGGGTGCCCGCTCCGCCCGGGGTTCCGGGGCTCGTGCCGCGTACTCCGGTGGCTCCCGTGCCGGGACCCCAGCCGTCGTCTTCCCGGTCGCCGTGGGCGCCTGCCCCGCCCCGGGCCCCGGTGCCCGCGCCGCGCGCTCCGGTGGGTCCCGTGCCGGGACCCCAGCCGTCGTCGTCGCGGTGGCCTTGGCCACCCGCCCCGCCCCGGGCCCCGGTGCCCGCGCCGCGTGCCCCGGAGGGCGCCCCCTCGCCGGAGCCCCAGCCCTCCTCGCCCCGGCGGGGGTCCCGGGGGCCGGTGCCCGCGCCCCCGTCGTACGGCCTGGACGCGGAGTGAGCCTCGTCACCGGGCTGGGCGACCCGCGTCCAGCCGGTGCCGGGGTGGTGGCCGGGACGTGTCCAGGCGCCCTCGGTGGAGTGGGTGGGGGCGGACTGGGGGGCGCCGGTCCAGGGGCCCTCCGCGTGGGTGGGGTGGTCCCCGGCGGGCGTGACGCGGAGGTGGCCCTCGCCGTCCGCGTGGACCGGAAGGCGCGAGGGGGCCGACGGGAACGCGGACGTCGCGGAGGGGACGCGCAGCCGCAGGGCGGACTCGCCGATCCGCAGCAGCGCCCCCGGCTCCAGCGGCACCGGATGGGTGCCCACGGGGACGCCGTCGGCGGCGGTGCCGTTGGTCGAGCCGAGGTCGGCGATGGTCACGCGGCCGTCCTCGGCGACGGTGACCGCGCAGTGCAGCCGGGAGACGTCGGGGTCGTCCAGCGGGACGTCCGCGTCGGCGGAGCGGCCGATGCGGACCTGGCCGCCGTGGAGCAGATGGACGCCGCCCGCGTCGGGCCCCGCGACCACGTCCAGATGGACCGTGGCGTCGGCCACGGCGGTCTCGGGGAGGCCGGGATAGCCGGGGTAGTGGCCGGAGTCGGGATCGGCCGGGGCGTGCAGGGAGAGCACCGCGCCGTCCACCAGCGGCGGCTCGCCCAGCGCACAGCGCTGCGGGTCCAGCCGCTCACCCCCCGCGTACAGCACCACCGCGCCGCCGCTACCGCTGCCGCCCCCCGACTCGTACCCGGCCGCGGCGACCGCGTCGGCGAGCCCGCTGGCCACCGAGGCGAGGGCCGTGCCGACAGGGGCGGTGACCAGGACGTCCACCGCGCCCATGAGGGCATGCGGCGCGGACGCGGGCGCAGGATGGTGGCCGGAACGGCCCGGGTGGGCGCTGCGCGGCCCGAGGACGGTCAGCCGAATCTGCATCGCCGTCAACGGTCCCTTCTGTCCGGGGGGCCGGGCAGGGGTGCCGACCCCCACCACCGCCCCCAGGCCCTTCGGCACGTACAGGTCCGTACGGGGTCGTACGGGTCACGGAGCGTGAGCTCCCCGGCGCTCGGCGCTTCCGTGCTGCCTGCATCCTCGCACCTGCCACCGACACTTCGCCCGCCGCCCGGCGCCACATGATCTTGATTGGTCGGCTAGTCGGCCGAAACTGGCTGATTGCGACCGGAACGGCCGCCCTTGAGACGCCCGGCGGGTCCCGAGCGAGCGGCGATCGAGCGGCCCGGACCGCCTTCGGCAACCATCTGCCCGGATCACACGTCTTCCCCCGCGCCGGACCCTCGTGTGGTGATCGGATAGGGCTCATCGTGCGTCGCCATTACAGTGGGGCGGACGAGCACCACAAGCAGACCGTCAAGCAGAGCAGCAAGCAGAGCAGTAAGCAGCGCAGCAAGCAGACCCATCGCAGACCACCGAAGTAAGACCACGATCAGGGAGCGCATGACGTGCGGCCGGTAGGCAGCAAGTACCTGCTCGAGGAGCCGCTCGGGCGCGGAGCCACGGGCACCGTATGGCGGGCAAGCCAGCGGGAGGCGGCGGGAGCCGAGGCCGCCGTGGCCGGGCAGCCCGGCGAGACCGTCGCGATCAAGGTCCTCAAGGAGGAGCTCGCGAACGACGCGGACATCGTCATGCGCTTTCTCCGTGAGCGCTCGGTGCTGCTGCGGCTCACCCACCCCAATATCGTCCGCACCCGTGACCTGGTGGTCGAGGGTGATCTGCTGGCCCTGGTCATGGACCTGATCGACGGTCCGGATCTGCACAAATACCTGCGCAGCAACGGCCCGTTCACCCCCGTCGCCGCATCCCTCCTCACCGCCCAGATCGCGGACGCGCTCGCCGCCAGCCACGCCGACGGCGTCGTGCACCGCGACCTGAAGCCCGCCAACGTGCTGCTCGCGGGCACCGGCGAGGGCCAGGAAATGCACCCGATGCTGACCGACTTCGGCATCGCGCGCCTGGCCGACTCGCCCGGCCTCACCCGCACCCAGGAGTTCGTCGGCACCCCCGCCTATGTGGCGCCGGAGTCCGCCGAGGGCCGTCCGCAGACCTCCGCCGTGGACATCTACGGCGCGGGCATCATGCTCTACGAGCTGGTCACCGGCCGTCCGCCGTTCGCCGGCAACACCGCCCTCGAGGTCCTCCACCGCCACCTCAGCGAGGAGCCGCGCCGCCCCTCGACCGTGCCCGAGCCGCTGTGGACCGTCATAGAGCGCTGTCTGCGCAAGCGGCCCGAGGAGCGCCCCAGCGCCGAGAGCCTGGCCCGTGCCCTGCGCGTGGTCGCCGCCGGTGTCGGGGTGCACGCCTCCGCCGCGCAGGCCGAGGCGGCGCTCGGCGTCGCCGCGCTGCTCGCCCCGGACCCGGCGCCCGCGCCGGTCCCGGACACCGCGCCCGCGGGCACGGCCGACCCGACCCAGGTGCTCCCGAACGCGCCGGGGGGCACCCCCTCGTACGACCCGGCCGCGGCCACCAACGTGATGCCGACCACCGGGGCGAACGCCGGGGGCAACGCCGACCCCACCCAGGTGCTGCCGACCGGCTCCGGCCCGGCCGGAGGCGCCGATCCGACGCGCGCCATGCCGCCCGTGCCGCCGGGCCAGGACGATCCGCACCCCTGGCAGAACCAGCTACGCGCGGCCCGCGACCGCAATGATCAGACGCAGGTCCAGTACCTCGACCCGAGCCAGGACCCGCTGCGCCGCCGCCCGCACCGCGCCGCGCCCCAACAGCCGTATCAGCAGCAGCAATACCAGCAGCCGCAGCAGTATCAGCAGCCCCAGCAGCCGCCCCAGCCGCAGCCGCCCCAGGGCCGACGGGGCCGCCAGCAGCCGCCGCCGTACGCCCAGCAGCAGCCGCAGCAGTACGCCCCGGCGCCGCACCACCCCCAGCAGCCCCAGCCGCAGCGCTACGCTCCGCCGCCGCAGCAGCCGGAGCCGCGCCAGGAGCCCCGGCAGCGCGGCTCCAGCCCCAACCGGATGAAGATCCCGGGTCTGGGGTGCCTCAAGGGCTGCCTGTTCGTGATCGTGGTCCTGATCATCGGCTCCTGGCTGGTCTGGGAGCTGAGCCCGCTCAAGGACTGGATCGCGGATGGGAAGAGCTACTGGGACGCGGTCACGGGCTGGGCCGGCGACGTCCAGAAGTGGATCGAGGACCTCGGCGGCCCCAGTAGCTGATCCGTCAGCATTACCGTCCCCGTTTCCGCCCCGTCTCCGTCTCGACTCTCCGGCCCCATCCTCGCCTCCTCGCCTCCGACTCCGGTGATTTGTCGACATCCGAAGGGTGTTTTCCGCCGCAGAAGTGACAGTTGGCGCTGTCTGGTGCACCCAACGCGCCAGTAGCCGCGTAGCTTTGTCGCCAACGTGCCCCCCTTGTCGGAGGATTCGGAGCAGTCTTGTCACGGAAGATCGGCAGTCGGTACACCGCGCATCAGCTCCTGGGGCGCGGCAGCGCCGGCACGGTGTGGCTGGGCGAGGGACCCGAGGGCCCCGTCGCCATCAAGCTCCTGCGTGAGGACCTCTCCTCCGACCAGGAGCTCGTGGAGCGCTTCGTCCAGGAGCGCACCGTACTGCTCGGCCTCGACCACCCCCGGGTGGTCGGGGTGCGCGACCTGGTGGTCGACGGCAATGACCTGGCGCTGGTCATGGACCTGATCCGCGGTACGGATCTGCGCACCCGCCTCGACCGCGAGCGCCGGCTCGCCCCCGAGGCCGCCGTCGCGATCGCGGTGGACGTCGCGGACGCGCTGTCCGCCGCGCACGCCGCCGGGGTCGTCCACCGCGACGTCAAGCCGGAGAACGTACTGCTGGACATGCGGGGCCCGCTCGGCCCCGGCGGTGCGCACCCCGCCCTGCTCACCGACTTCGGCATCGCGCGCCTGGTGGACGAGCCGACCCCGATCCGCGCCCAGCCGGCCCGCGACCGGGCCTCGTCCCAGGGCCGCTCGCCGAACCCGCGCAGCGTGATCGGCACCCCGGACTATCTCGCCCCCGAGATCGTCGAGGGGCTGCCGCCCCGGGCCAGCGTGGATGTGTACGCCCTCGCGACGGTCCTCTACGAGATGCTGGCCGGCTTCACGCCCTTCGGCGGCGGCCATCCCGGCGCGATCCTGCGCCGCCATGTGACCGAGACCGTGGCGCCACTGCCCGGGATCCCCGACGAGTTGTGGCAGCTCCTTCTCCAGTGCCTGGCCAAGGCGCCCGCCTCCCGGCTGCGCGCCTCCGAGCTGGCCACCCGGCTGCGCGAGCTGCTGCCCAGTCTGGCCGGATATCCGCCGCTGGACATCGACGAGCCCGATGAGCAGCAGGAGGGCGAGCGGCGGGAGGGCGCGGAGGCGGAGACCCCGCGCCGCGGCGTCTCCGTGCCCGCCGCCGGGCCCGCTCCTACGCCTTCGCGGCGGCGCGGCGCGGTGCCGCTGGTCCCCGGCGCGGTGCCGGACTCCAGCCGTGAGACCCACACCAGCATGCGGGTGCCCAGCGCGGACGAGCTCGCGGGCGGCGCCCATGGCACCGCCCGCGCCCCCCGGGTGCACGGCCAGCGCCGGGCGGGCTCGGCCCGTAACCCCGCGGTCGCGGGCGCGCTGCGCCGCCGCCGGCTCAAGGTGGCCGCGATCACGCTGGCCGCCCTGGTCGCGGTGGGGCTCGGCGGCTGGCTGGTGGCGGGCGGCGACGACGGTGGCGACCAGCCCAAGGGCGGCGAGCACTCCGTCTCCCAGGACCCCGGTACGCCATGACCGGGGACGGTCGGTCTTCCGTAGCGGTTACGCTGGTCCCGTGGCAGTCGTCGATGCATCCGAAGAGCTGAAGTCCCTCTCCTCGACCATGGGGTCGATCGAGGCCGTCCTGGACCTCGACAAGATGAGGGCCGACATCGCCGTGCTCGAGGAGCAGGCGGCGGCCCCGTCCCTGTGGGACGACCCGGAGAACGCGCAGAAGGTGACCAGCAAGCTCTCCTATCTCCAGGGGCACCTGCGCCGGGCCGAGGAGCTGCGCGGCCGGATCGACGATCTCGAGGTGCTGTTCGAGCTCGCCGCCGACGAAGGCGACGCGGACGCCCTCGCCGAGGCCGAGGCCGAGCTGGAGGCCGTGCGCAAGGCGGTCGACGAGATGGAGGTGCGCACCCTCCTGTCCGGCGAGTACGACTCCCGTGAGGCGCTGGTGAACATCCGCGCCGAGGCGGGCGGGGTGGACGCCGCCGACTTCGCCGAGCAGCTCCAGCGGATGTATCTGCGCTGGGCCGAGCGCCACGGCTACAAGACCGAGATCTACGAGACGTCGTACGCGGAGGAGGCCGGCATCAAGTCGACCACCTTCGCCGTGCAGATTCCGTACGCCTACGGGACGCTCTCCGTCGAGCAGGGCACCCATCGCCTGGTGCGGATCTCGCCGTTCGACAACCAGGGCCGGCGCCAGACCTCCTTCGCGGGCGTCGAGGTGCTGCCGGTCGTCGAGCAGACCGACCACATCGAGATCGACGAGTCCGAGCTGCGCGTGGATGTCTACCGCTCCTCGGGCCCCGGCGGCCAGGGCGTCAACACCACCGACTCCGCGGTGCGGTTGACCCACATCCCCACAGGCATCGTCGTCTCCTGTCAGAACGAGCGCTCGCAGATCCAGAACAAGGCGACCGCGATGAACGTCCTCCAGGCCAAGCTGCTCGAGCGGCGCCGCCAGGAGGAGCAGGCCAAGATGGACGCGCTCAAGGGCGACGGCGGCAATTCCTGGGGCAACCAGATGCGTTCGTACGTCCTGCACCCGTACCAGATGGTCAAGGACCTGCGCACCGAGTTCGAGGTCGGCAATCCGCAGGCGGTGCTCGACGGTGAGCTCGACGGCTTCCTGGAGGCCGGAATCCGCTGGCGCAAGCAGCAGGAACAGGGGAAGTAACCTTCCCGCTGGGCCTCCAACGGGCCCCGTGCACCGCGGTTTTGGTCACAGTCCTGTACCCATGTATGCCGCATCCACTTCCATAGTGGACATCTCGCACGCAATGGCCTTGACGATGATCTGAAAACTGGGAAGGCTGACGCGCGGCATGCGTATGACTGGGGCGCGTGTGAACGGGGGCCGGCGGACCGCCTCAGAGGGATGGGGACCGCGGAGAATGCGACACCCCGAGCCGTTGCCCCGTGCATAGCTGCTCCATTGACGAGTACAGCTACTGGGGGTAGCAGGCAGATGACGAAGAAGACGCGGCTGCGCGTTGCGCGCATAGCTGCCGGTGCGGTGATCGCCGCCGGCGCATCGCTCACCGCCGCCGGCGCCGCATCGGCCGTTGGTGTTGACGTCGGTATCGGCGGCGTGAACGTTTCGGCGAACGCGGACGAGAAGGGCCTGGACGTCGGTGTCGGCATCGGCAACGGCCACGGCAAGCCGACCGAGGACCCGACCGAAGAGCCGACCTCGATCCCGACGGGCGAGCCGACCGAAGAGCCGACCGACCCGCCCACGGACGAGCCGACCGACCCGCCGACGGAGGACCCGACTCAGCCGCCGACCGGTGAGCCGACGGATGAGCCCACTCAGCCGCCGACCGACGAGCCGACCGACGAGCCCACCGACGAGCCCACCGGTGAGCCGACCACCGCGCCGAGTTCGCCCGGCCAGGGTGGCGGCAGCGGTGGTGGCGACGACAGCACCTGCACGGTGGACCTCGACAGCACCAACTGCGACGACAACACCGGCACCGACAACGTCGGCTCCAAGCCGGTGGAGCAGGGCAAGGCCAAGGAGCAGCTGGCCGAGACCGGTTCCTCCGAGACCACGTTCCTGCTGGTCGGCGCCGCGACGATGATCGCCGGCGGTATCGGCTTCCGCTTTGTGCCGCGTCTGGTGAACCGCAACAACGTCGCCTGATCGCGCGCTCTACGCACGGTAAGGGGCCCGGAGCTCTCCAGAGCTCCGGGCCCCTTGTGTGTTCAGAGGGTGTGCCACACCCGATGTATAGCCTGCGTAACGCTCCGTTATGCCGTCGCCATCTCATGTGCGAGCACGGCCACCGTGATGAGCGCCACCAGCAGCGCTATCAGCGCGGCCGGCGTCAGCCCACCGAAGTTGCCGTCCTGCTGCATGCGCTCCCTGCTGGCCCGGCAGACCGGGCAGCGGCCCTCGCTGACGGGGCTCGCGCAGTTGGCGCAGACGAGCCTGTCGTACGTCATGCGCTTTCTCCTCCCGCGCGGCGGTGCCGCAGTAGACACGGGACCAACGCCCAGCGAAATGGGTTGGTTCCCCTTCCACTGTGCCAGCTTCCGTCCGGTTCGGCGCGCCCCGCACGATTCCGTGCCGCATCCGTACCGGTTTCGTGGCCGTTTCAGCCGCCACGACAGGCGGTTTGTCAACCGTTTGACCCCAATAGTGCAGTGAAGAAACCCACCCGCGCCGGACGGTGGACTGCGCGGCCGTGCGCGGTTCGCGTATGGTCACGCTCACCGACGGGAGCCGCTTCGGCTGCAGCCCGTACCGCTACCCAGGTCACCGTGGTGCTCCAGTGATCCGATTCGACAACGTATCCAAGACATACCCCAAGCAGAACCGTCCCGCACTTCGGGATGTCTCGCTTGAGATCGAGAAGGGCGAGTTCGTCTTCCTCGTGGGCTCTTCGGGGTCGGGAAAGTCCACTTTCCTCCGGCTGCTCCTCCGCGAGGAGCGCGCCAGCCATGGCGCGGTCCATGTGCTCGGCAAAGATCTCGCGCGGCTGTCCAACTGGAAGGTGCCGCAGATGCGCCGCCAGTTGGGGACCGTCTTCCAGGATTTCCGGCTGCTCCCCAACAAGACGGTCGGGGAGAATGTCGCCTTCGCGCTCGAGGTGATCGGCAAGCCGCGCACCGCCATTCGGAAAACCGTCCCCGAGGTGCTCGATCTGGTGGGACTGGGCGGTAAAGACGACCGTATGCCCGGCGAGCTCTCCGGTGGTGAACAGCAGCGGGTGGCCATCGCCCGCGCGTTCGTCAACCGTCCGATGCTGCTGATCGCCGACGAGCCGACGGGAAACCTGGACCCGCAGACGTCCGTCGGCATCATGAAGCTGCTGGACCGGATCAACCGGACCGGCACCACCGTCGTCATGGCGACACACGACCAGCAGATCGTGGACCAGATGCGCAAGCGCGTGATCGAACTTGAGAAGGGCCGCCTCGTCCGCGACCAGTCCCGCGGCGTCTACGGCTACCAGCACTGAAAGGACGCCATGCGCGCCCAGTTCGTCCTGTCGGAGATCGGCGTCGGTCTCCGCCGGAATCTCACGATGACCTTCGCGGTCATCGTCTCCGTCGCCCTCTCGCTCGCCCTGTTCGGCGGGTCCCTGCTCATGCGCGAGCAGGTGAGCACGATGAAGGGCTACTGGTACGACAAGGTCAACGTCTCGATCTTCCTCTGCAACAAGAACGACAAGGAGACCTCGGCCAACTGTGCCAAGGGCGCGGTCACCGAGGCCCAGAAGCAGGAGATCGAGTCCGAGCTCAAGCAGATGAACATCGTCGAGTCGGTGCACTTCGAGACCAGTGAGGAGGCGTACAAGCACTACAAGGAGCAGTTCGGCGACTCGCCGCTGGCCGATTCCCTGACCCCGGACCAGATGCAGGAGTCCTTCCGTATCAAGCTGAAGGACCCCGAGCGCTATGACGTCATCTCCACGGCCTTCGCCGCCCGCCCCGGGGTGCAGGAGGTCCAGGACCAAAAGGCCCTGGTCGACGACCTGTTCAATCTGCTCAACGGCATGAACTTCGCGGCGCTCGGCGTGATGACGCTGATGCTGATCGTCGCGTTGATGCTGATCGTCAACACGGTGCGGGTGTCGGCGTTCAGCCGCCGCCGGGAGACCGGGATCATGCGATTGGTCGGCGCGTCCAGCTTCTATATCCAGATGCCGTTCATCATGGAGGCCGCCATCGCGGGGCTGCTGGGCGCGGGCTTCGCCTGCGTACTGCTGGTGAGCGGGCAGTACTTCCTGGTCAACAACTGGCTGGTGGACAAGATCGATGTGATCAACTTCATCGGCTGGGACGCGGTGCTCGCCAAGCTGCCGCTGGTGCTCGCGATTGGCCTGCTCATGCCCGCGCTCGCGGCGTTCTTCGCGTTGCGCAAGTACCTCAAGGTGTGACATTCGCCTACGGCGCCGTACCGGACAACCCCCGGTACGGCGCCTGTTGGTGCCCTACACTCACCGGCATGTCGGGCCCGTGTTTGTTCGTCCAGCCCCGCCGCATTCGCCGCGGGGCCGCCCTGACATTGGTCTTCGTGAGCGTGCTCGCCACCGGGGCGGCCGTGGGTTCCTGGGGCGCCGAGCCCGGACCGCGCCAGGACCCCCAGCCCGCCCGGATGCCGGCTCGTGCCTATGCCGGCGCGGTCGAGAGCGACCAGGTCAAGGCGGCCGCGGCCGCGGCCCAGGAGGACGGGAAGTCCGGATCGAAGGCCGCCCGCGAGGTGGTCAGCCGCAGCGGAGACCGGTGGGGCGCGGTCTACAGCGCCCGTGAGTACGAGGGCTTCCGCCAGAACCTCGACGGTGCGTACGTCGGCGTCGGGATCTCCGCCCACCGGGACGCCCACGGGCGGATCGCCGTCGAGCGGGTCGAGCCCGGCAGCCCCGCCCAGAAGGCCGGGATCCGGGCCGATGACCGGCTGCGCACGGTCGACGGCAAGAACGTGACCGGGCGGCCGGTCACCGAGGTCGTGGCCCTGCTGCGCGGCCCCGCCGACGGCTCCCCGGGCACCCGGGTGGAGCTCGGGCTGCGGCGTGGCGGACAGAAATGGACGCAAGAGCTCCGCCGGGCCCGGCTGACCACCGACCCGGTGACCGTCGACCGGCTCAGCGGTTACGACGACCACAGACCCGGCGCCGTCCGGATCAAGGTCGACTCGTTCACCAAGGACACCGGAGAGCGGATCCGGCGGGCGGTGCGCTCCATCCCCCGGGGCGACGGCATCCTGCTCGATCTGCGGGGCAACTCCGGCGGGCTGGTCTCCGAGGCCGTCACCGCCGCCTCCTCCCTCCTCGACGGTGGCCTGGTCGCCACCTATGACGTCCGTGGTGACCAGCGAGTTCTCGACGCGCGGCCGGGCGGCGACACCGACAGCCCGCTGGTGGTGCTGGTCGACGGCGGCACCATGAGCGCCGCCGAGCTGCTCACCGGCGCCCTGCAGGACCGCGGCCGCGCCGTGGTCGTGGGCTCCCGCACCTTCGGCAAGGGCTCGGTGCAGATGCCGAGCGAACTGCCCGACGGCTCGGTCGCCGAGCTCACCGTGGGCCACTACCGGACCCCGGCCGGGCGTAACGTCGACGGCGAGGGCATCGCACCGGATCTGACGGTCAAGGGCGACGACGGCCCGTCGGCCGAGGCGCGGGCGCGCACAGTATTGAGTGGCCTCGGGGGTGGGTCCTAGTGCGAGAATGGCCTGGCTATGGCTAAAGAGACGGGTCGCAAGCTGATCGCGCAGAACAAGAAGGCGCGGCACGACTATCACATCCTGGACACATACGAGTGCGGTCTGGTGCTGACCGGGACCGAGGTGAAGTCGCTGCGCCAGGGGCGTGCCTCGCTCGTGGACGGATTCGCCCAGCTCGACGGCGGCGAGGCATGGCTGCACAACGTGCACATCCCCGAGTACAGCCAGGGGACGTGGACCAACCACTCGGCGCGCCGCCGGCGGAAGCTGCTGCTGCACCGGGCGGAGATCGACAAGCTGATCGGCAAGACGCAGGAGACCGGGCACACCCTGGTGCCGCTGGCCCTGTACTTCAAGGACGGCCGGGCCAAGGTCGAGATCGCGCTGGCCAAGGGTAAGAAGGAGTACGACAAGCGCCAGACGCTCCGCGAGCGGCAGGACCGCCGGGAGTCCGATCGGGCGATCTCCGCGGCGCGACGGCGGCAGCGGGCCTGAGCTGGACTCCGGGCGGCGGGAATGATGTGGCCCCGTCGCGCGTTGTTCACCTATGATGGCGCTGTGCCCCTCCGAGGGCGCGGCACCACCTTTGAAAACACCACATGGGGATGATCGGTTTCGACAGCGGCTGTCGAAGCAGGAGAAGCGAGCCGAGGAAGCGGCAATGATCTCGTTAACCATATGTCGCAACCAATAATCGCCAATACCAAGCGCGATTCCTTCGCCCTCGCTGCCTAAGTAGCGACTTGCGAAGTGTCAGCCCGGGGCTGTTCCCGACCCGGATCCTGGCATCAGCTAGGGAACTAAACCACTAAGCCCGGTCACGGGGCGTAGTGGGAAATCAAACAGTGACTGAGCCCGTCGGAGACTTGTCCGCGTGATCTCCGGGGCCGAGAAAATCACAGCGGACTGCGCTCGGAGAAGTCCTGATTCCACACCGGTGGACGCGGGTTCGATTCCCGCCATCTCCACTCATCCCATGTACGACGAGGGCCCCGCCAGCCGGCGGGGCCCTCGTCGTGTTTCGGTGCTCATCGGTGCTCAGAGGAGCCGGTGTTCCCAGCGCAGTGCGGGCCGGTCGTCGATCCAGTACGTGTGGGAGCTGGGGGTGACGCGGAGCCGCATGGTGCTGATGTCGGGACGTTCGGCGTCCTGCCAGGCGATGAGCGTCCGCTCGATGTCGTCCCACAGCGCCGCCGGTCCGCCTTGCCGGACGGTCCAGCCGGAGCCGTTCACGGCGAACGCGGCGAAGGATTCGCGGTCGGCATCGAACACATAGAGCTGCGGGGTGCCATCGTTTCGGGCAGCACGTACGAGCTGGGCGCCGGGTGCGGCGAGCTGGGCGAGGAAGGCGGGCATCCACTCCTCCAGCAGGGTCGGCGGCACCTTCGCTTCGCGCTCGCTGTCGGCGTAGGCGGTGCGCGCCGACAGGTCCCCGGCGAGCGGTACCACGGCCTGGGAGCGGGCCTGCATGAACGACGACTCCCCGATGGTCCGACCCTCGGCCGTACCGTCCTCGTTCACGGTGACCCTGGCGAGGCCGGTGCCGTACGCCCATGATCCGGGCGCGAGGGTGGTGAGGATGGTGCCGCCCGGCTTGGTCTGGCGTACCCAGGTGTGGGGGATGCGGCGTACCGCGCATGTGGCGATGACGCGGTCGTAGGGGGCGCGGCGGGGGTGGCCGAGGAGTCCGTCGCCGGTCACGGTCCATGTGGAGTATCCGGCGGCCTCCAGAGCGGCATCCGCACGGGCAGCCACGCCCGGGTCCACCTCGATCGTGGTGACGTTGTCTTCTCCGAGCCGGTGGCACATCAGGGCGGTGGAGTAGCCGGTGCCGGTGACGATCTCCAGCGCGGTGTGACCGTTCTCGATGTCCAGGGCCTCGATCATGCCGACGACAGTCACAGGCGTGGTGGAGGATGACGTAGGCACACCAGGGACGGGTTCGGTGACCTGGTCGGCGGTGAGGTGCCCGTCCAATTGCGTCACCAGGGACTCGTCGCGGTAGGCGATCTTGGACCATTCCTTCGGATTGGTGCCGAGCGCGGTCACGGGCCGCCAGTGTCCGCCGTCGGCGGGCAGGAACACGCCGGGCTGGAGGAACAGTTCACGGGGTACGGCCTCGACCGCTGCGCGCCACCTCGGATGGGTGAGGACTCCGGCCTCCTGGAGCCGGTCGGCGAGGTCACGCCGCTCCGGTGCGGTGTCGGGTGTCATCGGACGGTGTCTCCTTGAGCGAGCAGGTCGGCGAAGGCGGCGGCCATCGGCAGACCGGTCCTCTCCTCCAGCCACCCCCATTGGCCGTTCGGGTTCAGCTCCAGCCAGTGGGGTTCGCCGTCGCGGTCGAGGGCGAGGTCGAAGCTCCCGGAGCGAAGGCCGAAGTGGTCGAGACAGGTGAGGAGCGCCTTTTCCAGCCGATCCGGCAGGTCTACCACGCGGTACGAGAGGGCGGAGTAGTCCTTGCGCCAGTCCAGCAGGTCCGAGTCGATGCGGACGGCGAACGACTGCCGGTCAACGACCAGCACCCGGAGGTCGGCGACTTTGTCCACACGGGCTTGGAACAGGTGCGGCGCCATGGCCACGGTGTCGTCCACCTCGTCGGCGGTCACGGGCTCGGCCCAGCTGGTCAGGCCGACGCCGTCTCGCTCGTACGGGGTCCATCGCAGCGTCTTGGTGATCACCTGCCCGTGGGCGGTGATGAACCCGCGTGCCTCGCCGGGGTCGTTGGTCACCAGCGTCGCGGGCACGGTGAGGCCGAGGCGTGCGGCTGTGGCGAGTTGGGTGGGTTTGTGGTCGGCCGCCGCGATGCGGACGGGGTGGTTGACCCAGAGTGGGCCGTCGAGGGAGTGGAGGACGCCCGCGATTCCGTGGCGGACCTGCGCTGCGGCGTAGCGTGCGTCGTCCGCGTCCAGGTGTTCGAAGGCGGGCCAGACGGGGCGGCGCCAGTACACCGCCCGTACGTGCTCCAGGTCTGCGGTCCTTGACGGGGTACGGAGCTGCCCGGCCCCCAGGGAGGGTACCGGGCAGCCGCCGAACCGGGCCGTGACCGTCAGCTCCCCGGCTGGGAGGTCTGCGGGGTTGAAGCGAGCCACGGGAACACCGCGTTCGTTGAGGTGGGTGATCACCATGTCGGCAGTGATGTCGAACGGTTCCGTGACCACCAGGACCGGTCGGGTGTCGGCCATGGGGCGGTCAATCCTGCTGGGAGTCCTGGTCGGAGCCCGCGTCGTTGCGCGAGTCCAGATTCGTCACGGTCGATGTCGAGGTGGCCGAACTCGTACCGTGCCTGTCCATCTCGACCACCAGGCCGTCACGGTCGCGGAACACGCCGGTCTGGGTGTCCGGGTCGACGGTGACGGTGGTGAACGGCATCTCCGCCGCCGTGGGGTACGGGCCGAGTCGGCGCAGGCCCCACGGGCGGACCGGGGCGAGCCGGCCCGGGGTGGCGCACTCGGCCCAGACGCACTTGCCCCACGGCTTGGGATCGATGCCCCACCGGGAGGAGACGGCCTCCACCACGGCCATGCCGCGCCCGGACTCGGCCGTTTCGGTCGCCTGGACGACGCGAGGGACGGCGCGGGAGCGGTCGAACGTCGAGATTCGTACCATGTGATGGCTGGGGCGTTCGACCTTGAGGCGGAAGCAGCCGCGCTGTTCGGGATCGGGGATGTGGCGGGTGGCGTGCCGGATCGCGTTGGTGGCCAGCTCCGAGGCGATCAGGCGGGCGTCGTCCACCAGGTCCTCCAGCCCCCAGGCGCGGAGGGTCGCGGCGACGGACAGGCGCGCGATGCCTACGGACTCTTCGGTGCAGGGGAGCGACTGGGAGTAGGCCGGATGGCCGGTTCCGGTGGGCGCGAGTGGTGAGGGCTTGCTGATCATCATCGTAGTCATCTCGTGGGGCCTTCTGGTGAGTGGGCCAGGCAGCTAGCGCTGCATGACACCCAGTCAACGCTCGGAAGCACTCCGTGTTTAGGGCATGTTCAATCCGCCCCGCCCGCATGCCCCCGGACCTTTTTGCTTCCCCTTGACCCAGTTCCTTGGTGGGCTGTGCATGCGTGTCTACCGTGGAGGCATGGGGAACCAAGCCCTCCAAATGGCCCTGCATGATGCTGGATTAACGCAGGAGAAGTTGGCCGAGGCGGTGAACAAGGCCATCGAGCGGATGACCGGAAGACCAGGCCGGATCGGGGACCGGGTGGTGCGGCGGTGGCTGAGCGGGCAGACCCGCTGGCCTCATGAACTCCAGCGTCGCGCCCTCACGATGGCGCTGGGCCGGGAACCGGTCGAGCTGGGATTCATTCCCCCATCGGGTCGTTCCCCTATCGCCCCTCATGAGGACAATGTGAACCGCCGCCAAGCCCTCGCCACAGGAGTTGCCCTCGGCGCGGCCGTAGCCGCACCGGCTCCCGCCACGCCCTACCGCGTCGGCATGAGCGACGTACGGGCCCTGCAAAGCCGCTTCGCCAAGCTCGTCGCCGCCGACCACAAGAAGGGCGGGAACCAGCAGACCGAGGCCGCTGCCCTGGCCCTTGCCGATGAGGCCGTTGCCCTGCGGCAGCGTGGTTCGTGCTCTCAGCGCGTCAGGCGCGCCCTGTACGCCATGGCCGCCGCCTGTGTGTCCAGCGCTATGTGGGCCGCCACCGACGGGCGTCGTTTCGACGCGGCCCTAGGGCATCACGAGCGGGCGGCCAGCCTTGCCCAGGAGTCCGGCGACCAGGCCATTCTGTTCCGCATCTGGTCCCACAAGGGCAGTCTCTACCGCCACCTGGGCCGACCGGCCGATGCCCTCGACGCCAACGATGTTGCCCGCCGACTGTCCATCACCCACCGTGACCCGCTGTTCGCCTCTCTCGGCCACGCCCGGCACGCCGCGATCCTCGGCCTGGCACGGGACAAGGCCGGTGTGGACCGCGCTTTGGACTGCGCCCGGGATGCGATGCTCCGGGCTGATCCCGGCGAACGGCGGCCGCTGTGGCTGACCGCGTTCTACGACGAAGCCGAAGTGCACAGTCTTGCCGCCACCGCGTACCTGGCTGCTGGTCGGGGGGCCGAAGCCGAAGCGCAGGCCCATGCCTCCCTTACCTTGTTCCGGCTCCATCTCGTCCGCTCCCGGGCCATCACGACCGCCCGCTTGGCCCGCGCCCAGCTCGGACAGGGAGAGGCGGAGCGCGCCGTGGTCACCGCCGCCTCCATTGACGTGGAGCACCCTCGGGTGCGGTCCATGCTCGACTCGTTCACCCGTGATCTTCACCGGATCGCGCCCGGTCCCGTCTACGACTCGTGGGAGCAGCAGTGGAGAGCGGCGTGAGCTTCGTTCGGATCGGTGACGTGGAGTCCGTGTGGGATGACCTGATGGGCATCTACAAGGAGTGCTGGGCGCACAAGCTCCATCTGCCGCATTACGCACCCGAGGCGTTCGGGGAGCGGCTGCACCGGCACGCGGCCGAAGCGGGTTGGGAGGCCGTGGTGGCGTACGACTCCGGTGAGCCCATCGGCTACATCTACGCCAACCGGCTCACCGGAGCGGATGACCGCTGGTGGCGCCGCGTCCGGCCAGAGCTCGAGCCGACCACTGCGGGGGCTTCGACGGTCGCGGTGAAAGAGATGATGGTCCGCCGGCAGTGGCGCCGGCAGGGGGCCGCCCGCAAACTGCATGACGTGCTCTTGGCGGGACGGCCCGAGACGCAGGTCTCATTGATGGTGAACCCGTCGAATCAGGACGGGAAGGTGCAGGCCCTCTACGTGTCATGGGGATACCGAGCGCTGGGCACCGCGCAGTCTTCGGCGGAGGCGCCGCTCCTGACGGTGATGGTGCGCCCGGTGCGGCCCGAGGTGGCCGCCGGGTAGCACCACCAGTCGGCGGAACCATTTATCCAGGTCAGGCCCCTGCCAGCCGTCAGCCGATGTCCAGGACCGCCTTGCCGTGGAGGCGGCGGTCCAGGAGGGCGGCGACGGCCTCCTCGGCTCGGTCCCAGCCGCCGCGCCAGGTGATCTGGGGGTCCAGGTCGCCCGTCGCGACGCGCTCCGCGAGCCAGCCGAGGTCCGCGCCGATGTCGGGGCGGTCCAGCAGGTAGAAGGTGACGATCGAGCGGTTGTGGCGGCCTTCGTTTCCGTAGAGGGCGCCGAACGGGAAGGTCTCGGGCTGGCCCGTGACATGGCCGACGGAGACCAGGGTGCCGTGCGCGGCGAGCTTGTCGTACGCGGCCACCAGCTGCGGTCCGCCGACGTTGTCGACCACTCCGTGCACCGGCTCGTCGATCTCGGCCGGGTCCGTGACCACCTGGTGGGCGCCCAGTGCCCGCAGGCCGTCGCCGTGGGCCGCCGGATCGCCGGTGGAGGCGATGACGTACGCGCCGCCGAGCCGGGCGAGCTGGACGGCGTACCGGCCGACGCCGCCGGTGGCGCCCGTGACCAGGATGCGCCGGCCGAGGGTGTCGCCGATCCGGCGCAGGGCGCGCAGGGCGCTGGCGCCCGCGACCGGGATGGTGCTGATCGCGCCGGGGTCGGCACCGGCGGGCGGGACGCCGAGCATTCCGGTGTCCACCGCGCGCAGCTCCGCCCAGCCGCCGTCCGCGCCCAGGGTGACGACGGGGGTTCCGGCCGCCGGTCCGGAGCCGTCGGCGGCCGCGCGCTCGACCACCCCGGCGGCGTCCCAGCCCGGCACGGTGCCGTCGGGGGCATCGGCCCGGTGGGCGACCTCGCCGTAGTTGAGGGAGGTGGCGGTCACCCGGACCAGTGCCTGGTGCGGGGCGGGTTCGGGGTCGGCGGTCTCGCCGAGGCGGAGGCCGGAGGGGGCGGAGTGGTGAATGAGCAGGGCGCGCATGGCGGTTCGCCTTTCGGTGAAGGGTGACGACCACAGTTATGCCACCGAGTGGCAAAAGCGCGCAAGTGGCATCGTCGCTGACGGTTACACTTTCCGCCGTGACTGCCGCTCCCAACTCCTCACTGCGCGAACGCAAGAAGCGGCGCACCCGTCAGGCGCTGATAGACACCGCGCTGGAGCTGTTCACCCGGCGCGGCTTCGGCGGGGTGACGCTGGACGAGCTGTGCGAGGAGGTGGAGGTCTCCAAGCGCACCTTCTTCCGCACCTTCACCAGCAAGGAAGATGTCGCGATGGCCCCCGACCAGGACCTGTGGCGGGCCTTCCTGGAGGAGCTGGAAACCGCGGACCCGGACGCGCTGCCGGTGGTGGAGCTGGGGCGGGACGCGCTGCTGGCCGCGCTGGAGCGGATGGACGACGAGGGCTGGGCCCGGCGGATGCTGCTCAGCCGGCGGCTGGCCGAGCGGACCCCCTCGATGGGCGCGCACGGTCTGCAGTTCTGCGAGGCCACCACCCAGGAGGCGCTGGAGATCCTGCACCGCCGGTTCGGCCTCGGGGGGTCGGGCGACCTGCGGCCGCGGCTGGCCGTGGACATGCTGATCGCCGCGTTCCGCGGGGCGCTGGCGAGTTGGGTGGCACAGGCAGATGAGGCCGACGGGGCGGGCGGGGCGGGCCGTACCGAGCCGCCCACCGCCGAGGAACTGGCCGTCCGCCTCCGCGAGGCCGTCGCCGCCCTCCCTGCGAGCCTCGCGCTGCCCACCACGCCCGGCTGACGGCTGACGGCTGACGGATGGCGGCTCAGGGGCGCGCCGCACCCGTCGAGGCTGACCACCGTGCCCTGCCCGGCTGACGGCCGACGGCCGCCGCGTGCCCGGTTGCCGCTCCGCGGCGCCCTGTCGCGCAGCCCCGGCGTGCGGGATCCTCCCGTGACATGAGCAGACCCCTGAAGCGTCGTGTGAGCGGCTGGATCTGGCCCCTCGTCATCGGACTCGCCTTCACCCTCACCTGGAGTTCGCCTGCCGGTGCGGACACCTCTCGCGCCGGGATCGGCGACGCCCTCGACACCATCCTCGCCGACCCCCTGCTGAAGGGCGGCGCGGCCGGGGTGGTGGTCGCCGACGCGGACTCCGGCGCCGCCCTCTACCGGCACCGGGCCGACGACCGGCTGATGCCCGCCTCCAACACCAAGCTGTTCACCTCGGCCGCCGCCATGGGGCTGCTCGGCCCCGACCACCGCTTCGGCACCGATGTCCTGACCGACGGCAGCCGCCACGGCCGGGTCCTGCGCGGCGATCTGTTTTTGCGCGGCACCGGCGATCCCACGATGCTCGCCGGGGACTACGACCGCTTGGCCAAGAGCGTCGCCGACGCGGGGATCACCAAGGTCACCGGGCGGCTGATCGCCGATGACACCCGCTTCGACGCGCAGCGGGTGGGCCGCTCCTGGGCGGCCGACGACGAGTCCTCGTACTACGCGGCGCAGATCTCCGCGCTGACCCTCGCCCCCGACACCGACTACGACGCGGGCAGCGTCATCGTCGAGGTCGCCCCGGGCGCGGCCCCCGGCGACCGGCCGAAGGTCACCGTCACACCGCCGAACTCCTACGTACGGATCGACAACCGCGCGACCACCGGAAGCGGCAGCCTCACCGTCGAGCGCGGGCACGGCTCCAACACCATCACCGTCAGCGGCGCGATTCCGGCCGGGGCGGCGACCGCCAAGGAGTGGGTCAGCGTCTGGGAGCCCACCGGCTACGCCGCCTCGGTCTTCGCCGACGCCCTCCACCGGCACGGCGTCCGCGTGGCCGGGTCCACCCGCCTGGGCAGGGCCACTCCGGCGGACGCCCGGACGCTCGCCGCGCACCGCTCGATGCCGCTCAAGGAACTGCTGATCCCCTTCATGAAGCTGTCCAACAACATCCACGCCGAGGCGCTCACCAAGGCAATCGGTTATGAGACGGCCGGTCGCGGCACCTGGGACGCGGGGCTCGGCGCCATCGCCGACTGGCTGAAGAAGCAGGGCGTGGACTCCGGCGCGGTGCGCCAGGTCGACGGCTCGGGGCTGTCCCGGATGGACAACATCGCGGCCGGGCGCCTCACCGAGCTGCTGCTGTCGGTACGCGACGAGCCCTGGTACGCCCACTGGTACGCCTCGCTGCCGGTGGCCTGCGCACCGGACCGGTTCGTGGGCGGCACGCTGCGGACGCGGATGTGCTCCACCCCGGCGGCCGGCAACGCACGCGGCAAGACCGGCTCCCTGACCGGCGCCTCCGCGCTCTCCGGCTATGTCACCGACGCGGACGGCAGGGAGCTGGTCTACAGCGTCGTCCTCAACAACTACCTCGCGGAGTCGGTGAAGAGCCTGGAGGACGCGATCGTGGTGACGCTCGCGAAGTCCGGCGAGGGCCATGCGGAGGCGGTGCGGCCCCGTGCCGTACGGGGCGCCACGGCCGACGCCGGACTCGAATGCGCCTGGGTCAAGCCCCGGCGCTGCTGAGCGCTAGCGCTAGCGCTAGCGCCACGGCTACGGCATCGGCAGCGTCAGCACCGCCGTCCCCGCCGCCGCCTCGGCCGACGGGCCGCCGGCCACCTCCAGCCGCCAGGGCGCCGAGGCGCCGGTGGCCTCGGCGCGCAGCTCCGCCCCGTCCCGGACGACGGTGAAGGTGGCGGCCGTCGTGCCGTCCGGGCGCGGCACCCGCACCGTGACCGGGCGGCCCGCGGCCGGTTCGTACACCCGCAGGGTGATCCCGTCCGCCCAGTCGGCGTCGGGGCGGTCGTCGGCCGCCCCGAACGGGATCACCGCGCCGGGCCGGGCCAGTAGCGGGACGCTGAGGAAGCCGTGAGTCTCGCGCATCCAGCGCGGCCCGTGCACCGTCCGCCCGCTCGGCACATGGGTCCAGACGCCGTCGGGCACGTAGTACCTCACCTCGCCCTCGTCGTCGAAGACCGGGGCGACCAGCAGATCTCCGCCGAGCATGTACTGCCGCTCCAGGCCCGCGCATCCCGGGTCGTCGGGGAACTCCAGGACCATGGCGCGCATCACCGGGACGCCCTCGGTGTGCGCCTGCCGTGCCGCCTCGTACAGATACGGCATCAGCCGCAGCTTCAGCCGGGTGAAGTAGCGCAGCACCTCGACCGACTCCTCGTCGAAGTGCCACGGCACCCGGTAGGAGGACGAGCCGTGCAGTCTGCTGTGCGAGGACAGCAGGCCGAAGGCGATCCACCGCTTGAACAGGGCCGGGTCCGGGGTGCCCTCGAAGCCGCCGATGTCATGGCTCCAGAAGCCGAAGCCGGACAGCCCCAGCGAGAGCCCGCCGCGCAGCGATTCGGCCATCGCCTCGTAGGTGGATTCGCAGTCGCCGCCCCAGTGCACCGGGAACCGCTGGCCGCCCGCCGTGGCCGAGCGCGCGAAGACCACCGCCTCGCGCTCACCGCGCCGCTCGCGCAGCGCCTCGTGGACGGTGCGGTTGTAGAGGTGGGTGTAGTAGTTGTGCATCCGCTCGGGGTCGGAGCCGTCCGCGTACACCACGTCCAACGGCACCCGCTCGCCGAAGTCGGTCTTGAAGCAGTCCACGCCCATGTCCAGCAGCGCGGTCAGCTTGGCCGCGTACCAGGCGCGGGCGTCGGGGTTGGTGAAGTCCACCAGCGCCATGCCCGGCTGCCACAGGTCCCACTGCCACACCGAGCCGTCCGGCCGCTTCAGCAGATGGCCGGCCGCCTTGCCCTCGGCGAAGAGCGGGGAGCGCTGGCCGATGTACGGGTTGATCCAGACGCAGATCCGCAGGTCCCGTTCGCGCAGTCGGCGCAGCATGCCCTCCGGGTCGGGGAAGACCCGCGGATCCCAGGTGAAGTCGCACCACTGGTACTCGCGCATCCAGAAGCAGTCGAAGTGGAAGACGGACAGCGGCAGTCCGCGCTCCGCCATGCCGTCGACGAAGCCGGTGACCGTCTCCTCGTCGTAGGAGGTGGTGAAGGAGGTGGACAGCCACAGCCCGAAGGACCACGCGGGCGGCAGTGCGGGGCGGCCGGTGAGCGCGGTGTAGCGGCGCAGGATCTCCTTGGGGGTGGGCGCGTGGATGACGTAGTACGTGAGCTCCTGGTCCCGGGCGCTGAACTGGATCCGGGAGACCGCCTCCGAGCCGACCTCGAAGGAGACCCGGCCGGGGTGGTCGACGAAGACGCCGTAGCCCGCGTCGGTGAGGAAGAACGGGACGTTCTTGTACGCCTGTTCGGTGGCGGTGCCGCCGTCGGCGTTCCAGATGTCGGTGGCCTGGCCGTTCTTCACCAGCGGGCCGAAGCGCTCGCCGAGCCCGTAGACGGAGGTGCCGACCCGCAGCGCGAGCCGTTCGCGCAGGTGGTGGTGGCCGTCGGGGGTCTCCATGATGCCCATGTCCTTGGCGCCGCTGCTGGTGAGGGTGCGCCCGGCGGCTTCGAGGTCCATTCGCCAGGGTCCGGTGCGGGCGAAGCGCACCGAGAGCGCGCCCGAGGTGAGCCGGGCCTCCTCGGCGTCGCAGCTCACCTCGGCGTCGCACTCCTGGCGGGCGATCTCGAAGGACGGGCCGCGCTCCACCCCGCCGGCGAAGTGGGTGATCCGGATGGCGATGACATCGGGCATGGGGGAGGTGCAGGTCAGGGTGAGGGCGGGGCCCTTGAGCAGATCGCCGCGGTGGCGGACGGGATGGGTGGGGGCGTGGACGGTGAGGGTGCCGGGGCCGGTCTCCACATCGAGCACCCCCTGGGGGTACGCGGCGCGGACGCCCTCGCGCAGCCTCCAGTAGCCGTCGCTGAACCTCATGCGGCCCTCCTCGTCATTTGACCGCGCCCATGGCGATGCCACGGGTCAGGGTCCGCTGGAAGATCAGGAAGAAGCAGAACGCGGGGAGCACCCCGAGCAGGGCGGCCGCGTTGGTCATGGTGGCGTCCATCAGCCGCTGGCCCTGGAGGACGCCGAGCGCCACCGAGACCGTCTGGTTGTCGTTGGAGATCAGCATCACCAGGGGCAGCAGGAACTCGTTCCAGGTCCAGATGAAGAAGAAGACCAGCAGCACCCCGAGGGTGGGGCGGCTCACCGGCACCACCACCCGCCAGAGGACCTGCCACTTGTTGGCGCCGTCGATCCGGGCCGCCTCGATGACCTCCTTGGGGAAGGCGCCGAGCACGGAGGAGAGCAGATAGGTGCCGAAGGCCGACTGGATCACGGTGAAGACGATGATCACGCTCAGCCGGGTGTCGTACAGGCCCACCTGCTTGGACAGGTAGTAGACGGGATAGACCAGGGCCTCCTGCGGCAGCATGTTGGCCAGTACGAAGAAGGCCAGCACCCAGGGGCGGCCCTTGACCCGCCCGATGCCGATCGCATACGCGTTGAGCACCGACAGCAGCGCGGCGAGCACCGCCACCGAGCCCGAGATCAGCGCGGAGTTGAACAGCTTCCGGCCGAAGTCGACCCGCTGCCAGAAGTCCCGCAGCCCGTCCAGATGGATCCCCTCGGGCAGGCTCAGCGGGCCGTTCGCCGAGTACTCCGCGGGCGATTTCACCGCGTTGAGGGCCACCACGAGAAACGGCAGCACCATGAGTACGGCCGCCACGCCCAGTGCGGCCAGCACCGGAAAGCGGGCCGGGGCGTGGTGTCGCTTGAGGGCATTCACCGCTGCTGGTCCTCCGCCCGGGTTTGCAGGCGCAAGGCCACCAGGGCCAGCGCCAGGATGATCACGGTGAGGGCGGTGGAGACCGCGGAGCCGTAGCCGACCTGCGTCTTCTCGAAGAAGGACTGGAAGGAGAAGTACGAGGGGACATTGGTGGCCCCACCGGGCCCGCCCTTGGTGAGCACATACACCGCGCCGAAGACCTTCAGCGCCGCGATGGTGCACCACAGCAGCACGACGGAGATCTCCGGGCGGATCTGCGGCAGCGTCACATGCCAGAACCGCCGCCACCACGAGGCCCCGTCCAGCTCGGCCGCCTCGTGCAGGGACGGGTCGGCGCGCTGCAGCCCCGCCATGAAGACCACCAGCGGAAAGCCGAGCTGGACCCACACCATCACGGCCATCACGCTGTAGAGCGCGAAGTCCGGGTCGCCCAGCCAGTCATGGCGCAGCGAGCCGAGGCCGACGGCGTCCAGCGCCTCGTTCAGCGCGCCGCCCTCCGGGGCGAGGATCCAGCTCCAGACGATCCCGGCCACCGCGATCGGCAGCACCTGCGGCAGATAGAAGCAGGCGCGCAGCACGCTCGCGGTGCGGGTGCCGATGTGCTTGGCGACGTAGTCGAAGAGCGCGGCGGCCAGCACCAGGCCGAGCGCGGTGGGGAGCACGGCCATCGCCACCACCATCGCGAGGCTGTGCCGGAAGGACTCCCAGAAGGCGGAGTCGTCCAGCAGGGTGCGGTAGTTGTCCAGCCCGGCCCACTTCGGGCTGCCCACCCCCTGCCAGTGGGTGAGGCTGATCCCGGTGTTCATCAGGAACGGGACGACGATGACGGTGAGGAAGGCCAGCGCGCCGGGGAGCAGGAACAGGGCGTACGGATACTCGCGGCGCCGTAGCAGCGGCGCCTTGCTGCTGTGGGAGCTCATCCCTTCGGCGCGCCCGCGTCGTACGCCTTCTTCAGCGCGTCCAGATACGCGTCGGGATCCGCGCTTCCGGTGATCAGCTTCTGGGTCTCGGAGACGAGGGTGTCGTAGAAGCCGGGGACCGGCCAGTCGGGGTAGAAGGCCAGGCCGTCTCCATCGGCGTAGGTGGTGAAGTCCTGGATCAGGCTCTTGGACTGGGGGTCGGTGATCGCCGACGGATCGGCGGCCACGGGCACTCCGCCGTGGTTGCCGAGGGTGTTCTGGATGCCCTTCTTCATCGTGATGTCGATGAAGTCGTAGGCGAGCTCCTTGTTCTTGGCGCCCTTGGGGACGACCCAGAGATTGCCGCCGGAGCCGAGGGTGAGCTTGGAGCCGGGGAAGGGGAAGGTGCCCCACTGGTCCTTCATCTCGGAGGTGAAGCGGCCGAACCACCAGCTCCCGGAGAAGAACATCGGGTACTTCCCCGCGATGAAGGCCGCGCCCGCGTCCTCGGCCTTGGCGCCGCTCGAACTCTTGGCGATATAGCCCTTCTTCACCCAGTCGGCGAAGGTGGTGGCGCCATAGGTCCAGGCGGCGTCGTGGAAGTCCGGCTTGCCCTTGTACTGCTCGTAGGCGTCCACCCAGGAGCGGTCGGCCTTGGAGAGGGCGAGCTGGTAGACGTACTGGTGGGCGGGGTATTCGGCGCCCGCGCTGGCGAGCGGGGTGACGCCCCTGTCCTTGAACGCCGCCAGGGCGGCGGTGAATTCGGCGAAGGTGGTCGGGACCTTGACGTGGTGCTTCTCGAAGAGGGTCTTGTTGTAGAAGACCATCGTGTACTCGGCGTAGTTGGGGATCCCGTACCAGTTGCCGGAGCCCATCACGCCCTGTGCGTCGTAGCGGCTGGTGGTGCGCACCCCGGGGCTGAGCGGCTTGTCCCAGCCGCGCTTGGTGACCTCGGGGGTGAGGTCGGTGAGCAGGCCCTGTTTGGAGAGCAGCCCGGTGGTGGCGTTGCCCTTGTTGTACTCCATCAGGTCGGGTGCGTCACCGGAGTTGAGGACCATCGAGGCGGTCTTCTGGATCTGTTCGAAGCCCTTCTCCTCGACCTTCACCGTGACGCCCGGATGGCTCTTCTTGAACTCCGCGATGGCCTGCTTCCAGGCGATGCCCATGGCACTGTTGGGCGCCTCGTAGTGCCACAGCCTGAGCGACTTGCCGTCCCCGGCCTCGTCCCCGCTGTCCCCGCAACCCGCCATGACCAGGGCTCCCGCGAGCGCGGCCGCGATGACGGCCGCTGTTCGTTTCGTCCGTTTCCGTGCCGTCAACATCCGCTGCCTCCGGGAGGGTGGGAAGAAATGGCGCACGTGCAACGTTCGTCGAAGCGCTTCGATGGGGAGAGGTATACGAGGGGTGAGAGGGATATGTCAATGCCGTTGACAAAACGGGCGGGAGCGGGCGCGGAGGTCGCGTTTGCGGGCTCAGCCCCGATGGACCTGGCGCACCGTGCGGAGGAAGGCGCCCAGGACGCTCGGGACCGGTCCGAAGCGATGCGCGAGGTGGAACTCCAGCCCGGCGGCGGCCGGTTCCAACGGCAGCAGGGTCACCCCCACATGCCGGAACCGCCGCATCCCCGCCGGTCCGATGCCGATGCCCAGCCCGCAGGCGACCAGCCCGAGCAGGGTGTGCAGATTGTGCGCCTCATGAGCGATCCTCGGCTCGACCCCGGCGGCGCGGCATACGGCGAGCGCCACATCGGCGGCGGCGGGCTCGGCCTGCCGCGAGGAGAGGATCAGCGGCTCGCCGTCCAGCGCCCGTACGGGCACGGCCGCGGCACCGGTCAGCGGATGGCCGGACGGCACCGCCGCCACCAGGGTCTCCCGGCCCAGTGGCAGGCTGCTCAACCGCCGCCGGGCGGATGCGGGCGGCGGGCCGCAGATGACCCCGGCGTCCAGGCTGCCGTCCAGCAGCGCCTCGATCTGCCGGGCGCTGGGGAGTTCGCGCAGCTCCAGCCGGACTTGCGGGCGGCGGGTCCGGAAGGCGGTGAGCACCTCGGGCAGCACGGCGGCCAGCGCGGTGCCGAGGAAGCCGATGGCGAGCGAACCGGTCTCGCCCCGCCCGGCGTCGGCCGCGTCCCGTACGGCGAGGTCGAGATGGTCCAGCACCTGCCGGGCCCGGGCCAGGAACGCCTCGCCCGCGGCGGTGGGCCGCACGCCGTGCCCGGTGCGGTCGAAGAGCCGTACGCCCAACTCGGTCTCCAGCGCCTTGATCTGCTGGGACAGCGGGGGTTGCCGAATGCCCAGCGCGGCGGCGGCGCGGCCGAAGTGGGCGTGCTCGGAAAGGGCGAGCGCATAGCGCAGATGGCGCAGCTCCATGAGAGCCAAGCCTATATCCGATCACGAATAATCCCTTCACCTCTCATATATCAAAGAAGAAAATACCGGTGTGCCGGTGCTCGACTGGCCCGCATGAACGCGACGCGAGAACATCGAGAGCACCTGGAACACCGAGAGCACCTAGAGCACCTAGAACACCGCGAGACGACGGTCGAGGGCGTACGGCTGCACTGGGTGCGGGCAGGGTCGGGGACCCCCGTCGTCCTGCTCCACGGCTGGCCGCAGACCTGGTACGCCTGGCGCAAGGTGATCCCCCAACTCGCCCGCGACCACGAGGTGTTCGCGGTGGACCTGCCGGGCCTCGGCGACTCGGGCTCCTCCCCGCGCGGCCACGGCGTCCGGATCGCCGCCGACCTCCTCGACGCCTGGCGCGCCGAACTGGGCCTGGACCGGGTCCATGTCGTCGGCCACGATCTGGGCGGCCCCATCGGCTATGCGTGGGCCGCCGCCCACCCCTCCCATGTCCGCAGCTTCACCCTGCTCGCCGTGCCGCTGCACGGCTTCGGGCTGAGCGAGCTGATCGCCCGCGCCGGGCTCTGGCACTTCGGCTTCTTCTCGGTGCCCGGTCTCGCGGAGGAGCTGGCGGAGGGCCGGGAGCGGATCCTGCTGGAGCACTTCTACGGGCCCGCCATGGAGAGCGGGGCCATCCGCCCCGCCGATGTCGACACCTATCTGCGCACCTACACCCGGCCGGGGCGGCTGGCCAACGGCTTCGCGTACTACCGCAACGCGCCCGCCGACACCGCCGCCATCGCCGAACTCGCCCGCACCCGGCTGCCGATGCCCACCCTCGCCGTCGGCTGCGGCCGGGCCGGTGGCGCGGCCCCTCTCCACAGCCTGGGCCAGGTCGCCCCGGCGACCCGCGGTGCCGTGATCGACGACAGCGGCCACCACCTCCCCGAGGAGCACCCGGGCCCCTTGCTGTCGCTGCTCGCGCCCTTCCTGGCGGAGGCGGACGGGTCGTGACACCCGGCTCGGTCAACCTAACTGAGTGCGGACGTCCGCGTGTTCCGGCGATGTGGTCATGGCCGGCCCTCCGAGCCGTGTGCTTGCGGTAGGGACCGTAGCGGGGCCCGCAGACAACCCCGGCCCGACCAGGCGATGGCGAAGGCGAGGGCGGCTGCCGTCGCCGGGGTGAGGTAGGCCGATGTGGGGGCCAGGTGGTCCACCGTCCAGCCGCCCACCGCGGCGCCCGTGGAGATGCCGATGAGCAGACCGGTGTACACGGTGGTCATCCCCTCGTTGAGGCGGGCGGTCGGGAGCAGGCGGTGGACCAGGGTCATGCCGGTGATCATCGTGGGGGCCGTGGCCATGCCCGCCAGGAAGAGCAGCGGGGCGAGGGTGCCGAGGCTGTGGGCGGTCAGGAGGGGGAGGACGGCCAGGGCCATCGCGGCCACGCCCGCCACCAGGCGCCCTCCGGCCGTACCGCGCGGTGGCAGCGCGCCGAAGACCAGCCCGGCGGCGCAGGAGCCGGCGGCCTGGAGGGCGAGGACGGCGCCGCTCGCCGTGGAGCCCCCGTACGAGCCGACGGCGGCGACCGTCGCCACCTCCATCGAGCCGAAGACCGCGCCGGTCGCGAGGAAGGTCAACAGGACGACGCGCAGAGCGGGGGTGAGGAGCGCGCGCCCCCGGGCGGCGTGCGGTTCCGGCGGCGGTTCGGTGCGGCGCTGGGCGGCGAACAGCAGGGTGCCGGTGAACAGCAGCGCCGCCGCCGTGACCAGACCCGCCTCGGGGAGCACCGCCGTGCACAGCACCATGGCCAGCGCGGGCCCGGCCATGAAGCAGACCTCGTCCACGACCTGCTCGAAGGAGGCGGCGGTGTGCCGGGCGACCGGGTCGTCGCGGTGCAGCGCGGCCCAGCGGGCGCGGGTCATCGCGCCCAGGCCGGGCACGCCGGACGAGCCCGCCGCGCAGCAGAACAGCGCCCAGGCCGGGGCGCCGAAGTGGACGCACAGCACCATGGCGGTCGCCCCGGCCACGAAGACGACGACGGCCGGGACCGCGACCCTGGCCTGCCCGTACCGGTCGACCAGCCGCCCCAGCAGCGGCCCCGCGACCGCCGTCACCGCGACTCCGGTCGCCGAGACGGCGCCCGCGAGCGCGTACGAGTCCCGCACCGTGGCGATCATCAGCACCGTGGAGACGCCGAGCATCGAGCCCGGCAGCCGTCCGACAAGGGCCGCGAGCGTGAAGGCGAGCGCGCCGGGGGTGGCGAAGAGCCGACGGTACGGGGCGAGTGGCGACCTGCGGCGGCGCGGCGGGGCGGGGGCGACGCCGGGCCGGGAGGCGGGGCGGGAGGGACGCGGCACAACGGGCCGGGAGGCGGGGCGGGAGGGACGCGGCACAACGGGCCGGGAGGCGAGGAAGAGG
Organism: Streptomyces sp. 11-1-2; assembly: GCF_003595545.1. Classification (NCBI taxonomy): domain Bacteria; kingdom Bacillati; phylum Actinomycetota; class Actinomycetes; order Kitasatosporales; family Streptomycetaceae; genus Streptomyces; species Streptomyces sp. 11-1-2. The sequence continues at coordinate 4,806,514 of NZ_CP022545.1, read as the reverse complement.
ATCACCCCACCACGGTCCCGGGGCCGCCCGGGGGCGGTCCAACACCTGATCCGGGCCCATTCACGCATATTCGTTGTCAATGCCGAGTGGGGTGAAGGATCGAGGATCGCGTCGGTCACCATGGTGCGCGTGAACCGGGACCTCGAACCGCGCCTGCTGCGCGCCTTCACCGCCGTCGCCGACGAACTGCACTTCACCCGAGCCGCCGCCCGCCTCTACGTCGCCCAGCAGGCCCTCAGCCGCGACATCCGCCGCCTGGAGCGGGAGTTGGGCGCGGAGCTGTTCGTCCGCACCACCCGCCAGGTCGCCCTCACGGCCGCGGGCGAACGGCTGCTCCCGTACGCCCGGCGGGTGCTCCAGGCCCAGGACGACCTGGCGGCGGCCTTCAGCGGGGCCGAGCGCCGCCCGCTGCTGGTGGACGTGGGCGCCCCGGTGAGCACGGGGAACCAGGTGCTGACGGAGGCGCGGCACCGCCTCGGCCCCGAGACCGAACTGGTGGCCCGCTTCCACAGCGGACTGGCCGGGGCCGCCGCCGAACTCCTCGCCGGCCGCCTCGATGTCTCCTTCGGCCGGGCCCACGGCCTCGACCCCGCCGTGCTCGCCCGGCTGGAACACCGCCTCATCCGCTATGAGCGCATCGCCGTGGTCCTGCGCGAGGACCACCCGCTGGCCCGGCTCCAGGAGATCCCGCTGTCCGCGCTCGCGGGCGAGACCCTGTACGCGGCGGCGGGCAACCCCACCACCACCGAGTGGACCGACCTGGCCGCGCAGCTCTTCGCGGGGCGCGGGATCGCGATGGCGGAGCCGTTCCCGGAGATCGAGGGGGACGAGGAGTTCATCCGGGTGGTGACCAAGCGCCGCTGGTCGGTGCTGGCCAGCGAGGTGTTCATCCACCTCCCCGGCACGGTGCTACGCCCCCTCACCGACCCGGTCCCGCTCTCCCCGGTCTCCCTGCTCTGGCGCCGCGACCTGCACCACCCCGGCCTGGACGCCCTTCACACGGCGGCCCACACCCTCGCCACCACGTCCGACTGGCTCGCCCGCCCACCGGGCGCCTGGCTGCCACGCCCGGAGGCGGGCAGTGATGATCAGAGATTGACGCGGTTGATGTAGACGCGCTTGCGATGCGGAATCACCTGGTACCAGACGAGCATCGTCTCGACGCTGTACGTACGCAGGCGATGGGGTTCGGGGTCGTCGTCGAGGAGACCGTCCGGGCCGAGCCCCTGGGCCGCGAGATCGGCCAGGGCGCTGCCGATCACCTCGACCGCGCACCGGTCCGCGTCCTTCATGCCGCCGACGACCCACTCGGCGTCGGGGTTGTACTCCCAGGCCCAGCCGACGGTGTCCTCGACGCCTTCGCCCCGTGTGTTCACCCGTCGGCCCCGGCCTCGGCGGATGCCTCGCGGAGGATGCGGGCGATGGTCTGTTGCGCAGAACGGAACTCCTCTTCCGTGGCCTGCGGATCGCCGGTGACGCGCTCCGCCTCGCGCATGGCGTGGAACCTCCCGGGGTGGCGTTCGATCGCGACGACCGTCGCCCACTTCTCCAGGAACAGCCGCATCGGCGTGGTCGAAGCGGTCTGCACGGCGCGGTCGAACGCCTCGCCCAGCTCGCGGTCGAACTCGGCGATGCGCGCCAGGTCGAGCCGTTTGACCGCTTCCCGCAAGGCGTCCCGCGTCATCGGCGGCTGCGGGATGACAGGCACGTGCGGGTGGTCCGGCTGGCTGCTCATGCGATCCTCCGGCGGGGCGGGCGGGCGGTGCACCGCGTACGGTACCGGGCGATACCTCGCGTCGCGTATGCGATGGCCACGACTCCACCGCAGGAGGGAATCCCCGGGATCCCGGGACTCCGGAACCAGCCCCAGGGGCCCCGCCCCGGCCCCGGTCCCCGGGATCCCGGGACTCCGGGACTCCGGGACTCCGGAACCAGACCCCGGGGCCCCCGCCCCGGCCCCGGCACTCCGAGCCCCCGGAAACCCCTCACCGCCACCCGCCCCCGCAGGTGAGTGCAAGGTTTCGTCCGCGTCACCTGCCGCCACAGCGCGGTAATGCGCCGTCCCTACCGTCGGGCAGCGACACCGAGAACTGTGGAGGCGTGATGACTGCCCCGACCACCACCGCCGCACGCAAGGGGGGCCGCTGGATCGAGCAGTGGGACCCGGAGGACGAGACCTTCTGGAGGGAGAGGGGGGAGCGGGTCGCCACCCGCAATCTGGTCTTCTCCATCCTCTCCGAGCACATCGGGTTCTCCATCTGGAGCCTGTGGTCGGTGATGGTCCTGTTCATGGGGCCGGAGTACGGCGTCGACGCGGCCGGGAAGTTCTTCCTGGTGGCCATGCCCACGCTGGTCGGCGGGATCCTTCGGGTCCCGTACACCTTCGCCGTCGCCCGGTTCGGCGGCCGCAACTGGACGATCATCAGCGCGGCGATGCTGCTCGTGCCCGCGGTCACCGCCGCCGCGGTGATGGAGCCCGGGACCTCCTACACCACCTTCATGGTGGTCGCGGCGCTCACCGGAGTCGGCGGTGGCAACTTCGCCTCGTCCATGACCAACATCAACTCCTTCTACCCGCTGCGCAAGAAGGGCTGGGCGCTCGGGCTCAACGCGGGCGGCGGCAACATCGGCGTGCCCGTGATCCAGTTGATCGGACTGCTGGTCATCGGCACCGCCGGGGCGGCCCATCCACGGCTCGTGCTCGCCGTCTACATCCCGCTGATCGTGGTCGCGGCGGCGCTCTCGGCGCTGTTCATGGACAACCTGGCGCCGGTGCGCAACGACTCCGGGGCGGCCAAGGAGGCGGCGCGGGACGCCCACACCTGGATCATGTCGCTGCTCTACATCGGCACCTTCGGCTCGTTCATCGGCTACAGCTTCGCCTTCGGCCTGGTGCTGCAGAACCAGTTCGACCGCACGCCGCTGCAGGCCGCCTCGCTCACCTTCATCGGCCCGCTGCTCGGCTCGCTCATCCGCCCCGTCGGCGGGCGGCTCGCCGACACCCACGGCGGCGCGAAGATCACCCTGTGGAACTTCGCCGCCATGGCCGCGGCCGCCCTCGTGGTCGTCTACGCCTCCGCGCAGAAGTCGCTGCCCGTCTTCCTCGCCGGCTTCATCGCCCTCTTCGTCCTCAGCGGGCTCGGCAACGGCTCCACCTTCAAGATGATCCCCGGCATCTTCCAGGCGAAGGCCCTCGCCCGGGGCCTCGCGGGCGAGAAGGCCGCGTCCTACGGGCGGCGGCTCTCGGGCGCGGCGATGGGGCTGATCGGGGCGGTCGGCGCGCTCGGCGGGCTCGGGATCAACCTCGTCTTCCGGGAGTCGTTCGCCCGCGCCCACTCCGGCACCCCCGCCTTCGTCTCCTTCCTCGCCTTCTACGCCGTGTGCTCCGCGGTCACCTGGGCCGTATACCTCCGCGGCGCCCGCCCGGCCCCGGTGCCCGCCGCCGAGCCGGACACGCATGATCCGCGGTCGGAGCGGCAACCCGCCTACGCGGACGTCTGAGCGGCTCGGGGCGTACGGTCGACCGGGGAAGCCCCCGGCCGTACGCCCCGTTACAGGTGGGAAACCTCCGTGAACCGCCACCGTCACGGGACGGCGACAGGATGCGGAACCGGAGGCGCCCATACGCGAGTGAATCGGGAGATCGGGACAAGAGCCATGCACCGAGAACAGACCGGAGCCGCGGGCGACGAAGCACCCGTCGGCCCTCTCGCCGGATTCACCGTGGGGGTCACCGCGGCACGGCGCGCGGATGAGCTCGGCGCGCTGCTGCGGCGCCGCGGCGCGGCCGTGATGCACGCACCGGCGCTGCGGATCGTGCCGCTGGCCGACGACTCCGAACTCCTGGCCGCCACCAAGCAGTTGATCGACCACGCCCCGCACGTCGTCATCGCCACCACCGCCATCGGCTTCCGCGGCTGGGTCGAGGCCGCCGACGGCTGGGGCCTGGGCGACGCGCTGCTCGACCGGCTGCGCGAGGTGCGGCTGCTGGCCCGCGGACCCAAGGTGCGCGGGGCGATCCGGGCCGCCGGGCTCACCGAGGAGTGGTCCCCGCCCTCCGAGTCCATGGCCGAGGTGCTCGACCGGCTGCTGGAGGAGGGCGTCGAGGGGCAGCGCATCGCCATCCAACTGCACGGCGAACCGCTGCCCGGCTTCGTCGAGTCGCTGCGTGCCGGGGGAGCGGAGGTGGTCGGGGTGCCGGTCTACCGCTGGATGCCACCGGAGGACATCGGGCCCGTCGACCGGCTGCTGGACGCCACGGTCGCCCGCGCCCTGGACGCCGTCACCTTCACCAGTGCCCCCGCCGCCGCGAGCCTGCTGGACCGGGCCGAACGGCGCGGGATGCGCGAGGAACTCCTCGACGCGCTCCGCCACGACGTGCTGACGGCCTGCGTCGGCCCGGTCACCGCGCTCCCGCTGGAGGCCCACGACATACCCACCTCCCAGCCCGAACGGTTCCGCCTCGGCCCCCTCGTCCAACTGCTGACAGCCGAACTCCCGGGCCGGGTCCGCCCGTTGCCGATCGCCGGGCGACGCCTGGAGATCCGCGGCCACGCCGTGGTCGTCGACGGCGAACTGCGCACCGTGCCACCTGCGGGGATGGCTCTGCTACGCGCCCTGGCCCGCCGCCCCGGCTGGGTCGTGGCCCGCGCGGAACTGCTGCGCTCCCTGCCGGGCGCGGGCCGCGACGAACACGCGGTGGAAACGGCGATGGCCCGCCTGCGCACGGCCCTCGGCTCCCCCAAACTCATCCAGACTGTGGTCAAACGCGGGTACCGGCTGGCGCTGGACCCCTCGGCCGAAACGAAGTACGCGGACGCGTAGCTGCCCACCGGGGGTGCGGTGGGGTGCGCGGTCGGTTGTGTGCCGGGTGCCGGGTGCCGGGTGCCGGGTGCGGGGCCTCCGGGGCGGGGCCCTGGACCGTATATTTACGGCGCCATTGGCCGGGGGCGTTGAGTTGGTCGGGGATTGGCGCCACAAATACACGTAAGCGTCCAGGACCCCACCCCTGCGCCCCCGCCCCCTCCCGTCTCGTCGGCGACCGCCCGCCGGTGGCACGGGCCGCCTGCCCGTCCCGCGTTCGGCCCGGGGCCGGGTGTTGGCTGGGGGTGGGTGCGAGCCCGCGCCGTCCTGCCGTCTTGTGGCTAGCCGCCGGTGGCACGGGGCGCCTGACTGTCCCGCGCTCAGCTCGGGGGTGGGAGCGGCCCCGTCCCCTCCCCCCATCTTGCGGGTGCCGTCGGTGGCACGTGTGGTGTGCGGTTCCGGGTCGTCCGGGGCGGAAAATTCAGCCCCTCCGGCGTTTGAGGAGCGGGGTCCGGGGCGGAGCCCCTCGTTTCGGGAAGGGGCGGGGTGGGGGACTTTCCGCCGGAGGCGTCCACGGTCCGCACCCGGCACCACCACCCCACAGGGTCACCACGGCGGCGCCCCGCGCAAAGCGTTTGCGAGGCGTTCGCCCGGCCTCGCCCCCGGAGGGGTTCCGGGTGACAGGCGGGGCGGGCACTCTGAAAGGTGACCGGATCGGCCCTTCCCCAAGGGGTGACAGGAACATGGCGGCGGCGTCGGGCTACGACCTGCGGTTCGACTCGGGACGGATCTGCCTGGACCTGGTGGCCACCGTCGGCGGCCGGCTCAGCGAGGCGCCCGTGGAGCGGCTCGGCGGTGTGGAGCCCCTCAGAGCCTGGCTGCTCGGCGCCGGTCTGGTGCCCGGCGGCACCCCGCTCGACGTCGTGGACCACCGCTGGCTCGTCCGCTTCCGGGCGGCCCGCGATCTGCTGCACCGCATCGTTCACACCGAGGTCGAGGGCCACGCCGCCGGCGCCGACCTGGAGCGGATGAACGCGCTGGCCGCCACCGCCCCGCCCGCCCTGCGCGCCGTACGGACCCCCGACGGCACCCTGGTCCGCGCCCTCGCCGGGAAGCCCGACTGCGGCGCGCTGCTCTCCCAGATCGCCCGGGACGCGGTGCAGCTGCTCACCGACCCGGTGGCACGCGGGCAGTTGCGGCGCTGCGAGGGGGAGACCTGCTCGTTGCTCTACCTCGATACCTCGCGCGGCCGCCGGAGGCGCTGGTGCTCCAGCGAAATCTGCGGAAACCGCGAACGAGTCGCCCGTCACCGCCGTCGGGTGAACCCAGCCCTCGGGTAACCCCAAGCGTCACCTAAACCCAAACTTCAGCAAAACATGAACCAGATTCAGACATGACACAGACCCCGGATGGGGGGACCGGGGCCTGCGGGGCGGATTTGGGGAGGGAGCCCTTCCTGATGGCCGACACCCGCCCGGCGTCGGCCTACTCGGGCTCAAGTACGCATCGCACAGGGGGAGATGTTCAGCTCGGAATTGGGACGTACATCACACGGTGGCCGATGAACGCCGAGCGTTTCCAGCCCGTTCCCCCCTCGACCCGGCGGCTTGCGTACGCAAAGATGCCCTCGTGACCGAGAGGACGACACCGGACGACGCGCTCATGCGCGCGCTCTACGCGGAGCACGCGGGCCCGCTTCTCGCCTTCGTCCTGCGCCTGGTCGCGGGCGACCGGCATCGCGCCGAGGACGTGGTCCAGGAGACCTTGCTCCGGGCCTGGCGCAACGCCGACCAACTCCGCCGTTCCGGCGGGTCGGTACGGCCCTGGCTGGTGACCGTGGCCCGCCGCATCGTCATCGACGGCCACCGTCAGCGCCGCGCACGTCCCCATGAAGTGGACGCGGCACCGCTCCACGTGATGCCCGCCGCGGACGACATCGACCGCGCATTGCGCCAGATGACCATTTCCGACGCGTTGAATGACCTCACCGATGCACATAGAGCGGCCCTCGTGGAGACATACTTCAAGGGACGGACGGTGAGTGAGGCGGCCGAAGTGCTGGGCGTTCCCGCCGGGACGGTACGGTCCCGGGTCTTCTACGCGCTGCGCTCCCTGAAGCTCTCGCTCGAGGAACGGGGGGTTACGGCATGATGCCGGCAGCGGACGACCAGCAGCACACCGCGGTCGGCGCCTATGCGCTCGGAGTGCTCGACCCCGCCGACGCGGCGCGCTTCGAGGACCACCTCATCGGGTGCGAGCGGTGCGCCGCCGAGCTCGACGAGCTGATGGGCCTCCCGCCCCTGCTGGCCGAGTACGCCACCGCCGCCGACGGCACCGCGCTCCCGGATCCGTCGGTGGTCACCGCCCGCCCCGGGCCCGAACTGCTCGACCGGCTCCTGGAAGACGTCACGGTCAGCCGCAAGGCATCCGGCAGAAGGCGGCTCTACCTCGTCGCCGCGGCCGCCGTCCTCATCGTCGGCGGCCCGCTCGCGGGAGCGGCGCTCACCGCGAGTTCCGACGACGGCGGGAAGACCCAGGCGGTGGTCTCCACCTCCCAGCAGGTGTACGACCAGGGCAAGAAGTTCAGCGCGGTGGACCCGGTCACCAAGGTGGACGCGTCCGTCTCGCTGCAGCAGAAGGGCTGGGGCACCTCCGTCGCCCTCAAGCTGGGCAACCTCAAGGGACCGCGCACCTGCGACCTGGTGGCCATCGGCAAGGACGGCCACGAGGAGACCATCACCACCTGGGCCGTGCCCACATCGGGCTACGGCATCACGGACGGGGACGGCTCGCGCTGGAGCAAGGAGCCGCTCTACGCCCAGGGTGGCGCCGCCATGAACACCGACGACATCGAGCGCTTCGAGGTCCGCACGCTGGACGGCCAGCGCCTGGCCGAGGTCAGGCTCTGAAAATCCCTCTCCCCGGGGGTGTACGGTTAACGGCTGCCCTTAAGAACACAGAAGGGGGCCTGGGTGGCCGCGCAGAACGCCACGCATGACGACCGGACGGCACCGCGGCGGGACGGCGCGGACGGGGTCCGGGACCGCGAGATCCGGATCGAGCAGACGCATCTGGACCGGGTGTACCACCGCCTCGAGGAGAAGATCCACGAGGCGGAGTTCCTCATGGACGACGCCGCCAAGCGCGGCCAGGTCGGTACGCCCGGGGCGCTCGCCGAACGGGACGCCCAGGTCTTCCGGGCCGGGGTCCACCTCAACCGGCTGAACAGCGAGTTCGAGGACTTCCTCTTCGGCCGCATCGATCTGCTGCCGGGCAAGGACGGCGAGCGCGGCCCCGACGGCGCCTACACCTCCGTCGAGCCCGCCGACGACGCCATCCGCACCGGCCCGGACGGCGACCGCGCGGAGATCGCCGAAACCCTGCACATCGGCCGCATCGGCGTGCTCGACGCCGACTACGCCCCGCTGGTGATCGACTGGCGGGCGCCCGCCGCCGCGCCCTTCTACCGCTCGACTCCGGTCGCCCCCGGCCGGGTCGTCCGCCGCCGGGTGATCCGCAGCAAGGGCCGCCGGGTGCTCGGCGTCGAGGACGACCTGCTGCGCCCGGAGCTCAGCGCGACCCTCGACGGCGCCGCGCTGCCGGTGGTCGGCGACGGCGCGCTGATGGCCGCGCTGGGCCAGGCCCGCGGCCACACCATGCGGGACATCGTCGCCTCCATCCAGGCCGAGCAGGACCAGGTGATCCGCGCCCCCGCCGCCTCCATCACCGAGGTCGAGGGCGGCCCCGGCACCGGGAAGACGGCGGTCGCGCTGCACCGCGCGGCGTACCTCCTCTACCAGGACCGGCGGCGCTACGCGGGCGGCATCCTCGTGGTCAGCCCCACCCCGCTGCTGGTCGCCTACACCGAGGGCGTGCTGCCCTCACTGGGCGAGGAGGGCCAGGTGGCCATCCGCGCGGTGGGCTCCCTGGTGGAGGGCGCCGAGGCCACCACGTACGACACCCCGGCCGTGGCCCGCGTCAAGGGCTCCTCCCGGATGCTGAGGGTGCTGCGCAAGGCCGCCCGCGGCGCGCTGGAGATGCCGCGGGGAGCCGCCGCCGGATCGGCCTCGCCGTCGGATCATTCATCGAACTCTTCGTCAGACCCCTCGTCGGCCTCGTCGTCGGACGACGGCCAGTTGACCCTCGACGCGGCGCTCGGCGCCCCCGCCGCGGCCTCGCCGAACGACGGCGGCAGACCCGGCGCGGGCTCCGGGACCAGACCCGGCGGCCCGCCCGAGCGGCTGCGCGTGGTCGCCTTCGGCGCCCGGATCGAGCTGGACGCCGATGAACTGCGCCGCATCCGCCAGAACGTGCTGGGCGGCACCGCGCCCGTCAACCTGCTGCGCCCCCGCGCCCGTCGGCTGCTCCTGGACGCGCTGTGGACCCGCTCCGGCGCGCCCCGGCGCTACACCGACCCCGAGCTGGCCGCCGAGGCGCGGGAGGGTTTCGACGAGGACATCTCCTCCGAGGACGTCTTCCAGGAGTTCCTGGACGCCTGGTGGCCCGAGCTCACCCCCCGCTCCGTCCTCGCCGCCATGGCCGACGAGAAGCGGCTGGCGCGCTGGTCGCGGAGGGTGCTCAACCCCCGCGAGGTCCGCCAGGTGGCCCGGTCGCTGGCCCGGCTGGGCCCGGACGGGCAGGGCCCGCTGTCGGTCCACGACGTGGCGCTGCTGGACGAGCTGAACACCCTGCTGGGCCTCCCCGCCCGCCCCGCGACCCCCCGCGAGGTGGATCCGCTGGACCAGTTGACCGGTCTGGAGGAGCTGACCACCTACGCCGACCGCGTCGGCCCCCGCCGCAGCCGCGCGGACCGGGCCGAGCGGGAGCGCGCCGACTACGCCCACGTCATCGTCGACGAGGCGCAGGACCTCACCCCCATGCAGTGGCGGATGGTCGGACGGCGTGGCCGCCACGCCACCTGGACGGTCGTCGGCGACCCGGCCCAAAGCTCCTGGTCCGACCCGGACGAGGCGGGGCGGGCCCGGGACGAGGCGCTCGGCAGCCGCCCGCGCCGCCGCTTCACCCTCACCGTCAACTACCGCAACCCGTCCGAGATCGCCGAGCTGGCCACCAGGGTCCTCACGCTCGCGATGCCCGGCACCCCCGCGCCCGAGGCGGTCCGCTCCACGGGCGTGGAGCCGCGGTTCGCACCGGGCGCGGACGGCGACCTCGGCGCGGCCGCGCGCCGGGAGGCGCTCCGGCTGCTGGACGAGGTGGAGGGCACCGTCGGCGTCGTCGTCGCGATGAACCGCCGCGAGCAGGCCCGTCAGTGGCTGACCGGTCTGGGCCACCGGGTGGTGGCGCTGGGCAGCCTGGAGGCGAAGGGGCTGGAGTACGACGCGACGGTCGTGGTCTCGCCCGCCGAGATCGCCGACGAGTCGCCCGCGGGGCTACGGGTGCTGTACGTGGCGCTCACCCGCGCGACCCAGCGGCTGACGGTGGTGTCGGGCGCACGCGACGAGCCGGACCCCCACGGCGTCCCCGACCTGCTGCGGGAGTGAATTCTTCCGGAACGCTCGGCCGGGGGCGCCCAGGCCCCCGGCCGCCGCTGGGAGGCGGCCGTAAGGGGCGCCTGGTCCGCTCGGGACGACGGGGGCGAAATCAACCCCCGGGAGGGGAATCCCTTCCCGGACCTGTTTGTTAGCCTTGACGTGGCACCGGCCCGATCCAAGCCCCCGGGCCCAACCTTCGTCGCTTCGAGCGACCACTTGCCGCGAGGCGAGCATGGCGGGTCGGTGCCACCCTTCTCTTCCGAACTCTCATCTTTTGCGTAAGGGGTCCGCGCCGGGCGGTGTCAGCCGCCCAGGATGCGGACCTCTTCCGCTTGCGGGCCCTTGCGGCCCTGCACGATCTGGAATTCGACCCGCTGCTCGTCGACCAGGCTGCGGTAGCCGCTCCCGTCGATCGAGCTGTAGTGGACGAAGACGTCCGGTCCGCCGTCCTCCTGGGCGATGAAGCCGTAGCCCTTCTCGGCGTTGAACCACTTCACGGTGCCCTGAGCCATGCCCGCGCTCCTCTTGTCTCTTCCTCTGACGCTGTAGCGCGCCAGAGCCTAGGACGGTGGATGCGGCGGACGGCCCGCCTCGCCAGGCGTTCCCGCGAAGGAGTGGGGCTTTCCACTCGGCTGACCCCACTCTGCTATGTCAGAACAATATGTCCGAAAGTCGGGGCGGGTTACCCCGTACCGAGAGGTAGGTGCAACTATCTGAGGACGTGGCCCGGCAACCCCGCGGCCCGGACAGCATGAACAAGGGAAAGCAGAGGAAGCAGGCCATGGCAACGGCGCCCAGCGTCTCGTACTCGATTACGGTCCGGCTGGAGGTGCCCGCGAGCGGTACCGCGGTCAGCCAGCTGACCACGGCCGTGGAGTCCTCCGGTGGCTCGGTCACGGGCCTCGATGTGACCGCTTCCGGCCACGAGAAGCTCCGTATCGACGTCACCATCGCCGCCACCTCGACCGCGCACGCCCAGGAAATCGTGGAGAAGCTGCGGGGCATCGAAGGTGTCTCGCTCGGCAAGGTCTCCGACCGTACGTTCCTGATGCACCTCGGCGGCAAGATCGAGATGTCGTCGAAACACCCCATCCGTAACCGTGACGACCTCTCCATGGTCTACACCCCGGGCGTCGCCCGGGTCTGCCAGGCCATCGCGGAGAACCCCGAGGACGCCCGGCGCCTCACCATCAAGCGCAACAGTGTGGCCGTCGTCACCGACGGCTCCGCGGTCCTGGGCCTCGGCAACATCGGCCCCAAGGCGGCCCTGCCGGTCATGGAGGGCAAGGCGGCCCTGTTCAAGCGCTTCGCGGGCATCGACGCCTGGCCGATCTGCCTGGACACCCAGGACACCGACGAGATCGTCGCGATCGTGAAGGCCATCGCCCCCGGCTTCGCGGGGATCAACCTGGAGGACATCTCCGCTCCCCGCTGCTTCGAGATCGAGGCGCGGCTGCGCGAGTCCGTGGACATCCCGGTCTTCCACGACGACCAGCACGGCACCGCGATCGTGGTGCTGGCCGCCCTCACCAACGCGCTGCGGGTGGTCGACAAGAAGATCGAGGATGTGAGGGTCGTCATGTCCGGCGCGGGCGCCGCCGGCACCGCCATCCTGCGGCTGCTGATCGCCGCGGGCGTGCGGCACGCGGTGGTCGCCGACATCCACGGCGTGGTGCACGCCGGGCGCGAGGACCTGGTCTCCGCCGACCCGGAGTCCCCGCTGCGCTGGATCGCCGACAACACCAACCCGGAGGGCGTCACGGGCACCCTGCGCGAGGCCGTGCGCGGCGCGGACGTCTTCATCGGCGTCTCGGCCCCGAACGTGCTCTCGGGCGACGACGTGGCCGCCATGGCGGACGGCGCGATCGTCTTCGCGCTCGCCAACCCCGACCCCGAGGTGGACCCGGCGATCGCCCGCCAGACCGCCGCGGTGGTGGCCACCGGGCGCTCGGACTTCCCGAACCAGATCAACAACGTGCTGGTGTTCCCGGGCGTTTTCCGTGGTTTGCTGGACGCGCAGTCGCGTACGGTGAACACCGAGATGATGCTGGCCGCTGCCGGCGCGCTCGCGGACGTCGTCCACGACGACGAGCTCAATGCCAACTACATCATTCCGAGCGTCTTCAACGACAAGGTCGCGGGGGCGGTCGCCGGAGCCGTACGGGACGCGGCGCGCCCTGTGACCGGTACCACTGCGGTCTAGGCCCGGCACGGCGCGTCGCGCGCTGTGGGGTCCCGGAGGCAGCCTTAGGGTGGCGGGCAGGAAAACGACCGCCACGGCGCTTTTCGTGTGACTCTCGAGGGCTCCGGATTGGCTTTCCCGCCACAGGTGCGGGCAGGATGCGTTCCGGGCGCGAGGGTCTGAACAGCAGACCCGGGTCCGGGGACTGTCCGAGGGCCCTGGCAGCATCGGCTTCGATCTCACGCCTCATTGGCAAGATGAACACGGGAGTACAACATGAACCGCAGTGAGCTGGTGGCCGCTCTGTCCGAGCGCGCCGAGGTGACCCGAAAGGACGCCGACGCCGTGCTGGCCGCCCTCGCCGAGGTGACCGGTGAGGTCGTCGCGAAGGGCGACGAGAAGGTCACCATCCCCGGCTTCCTGACCTTCGAGCGCACCCACCGTGCCGCTCGCACCGCGCGCAACCCGCAGACCGGTGAGCCGATCGAGATCCCGGCCGGCTACAGCGTGAAGGTCTCCGCGGGCTCCAAGCTCAAGGAAGCCGCCAAGGGCAAGTAAGCCCTCGCGAACGAAAGGGGCGGTCACCCTCGGGTGACCGCCCCTTTTGGCGCTCCTACGGGCCCTGAGACCCGTCTACGAGGCCCACGGCGCCCGAGCCCGCCGCTACGAGGCGTCGGACTCGGCGCCACCGCGCCCACGCGGGGCGCGCGGCCCCCGGCAGCTCCACCTCCGAGCCGAGCCCGACCAGCTTCCCCACGCTGCATCCCCCCAGCGGGGGCGTCGTCGTGGCTCGGGGTGTGGGGATGGGGCAGCCCGCCCCGGGTGCCGGGGCGGGCTGTAGTGGTGGGGGTCCGGCTGTCGGGCCGGGGGAGGGGTTATGCGGGGGCGGTGCCGCCCGGGAGTTCTACCTTCGCGCCCAGCTCCACGAGCTTCTCCATGAAGTTCTCGTAGCCGCGGTTGATCAGGTCGATGCCGTGGACCCGCGAGGTGCCCTGGGCCGCCAGGGCCGCGATCAGGTAGGAGAAGCCGCCGCGGAGGTCGGGGATGATCAGGTCGGCGCCTTGGAGCTTGGTGGGGCCGGAGACGACCGCGGAGTGCAGGAAGTTGCGCTGGCCGAAGCGGCACGCGGAGCCGCCCAGGCATTCGCGGTAGAGCTGGATGTGGGCGCCCATCTGGTTGAGCGCCGAGGTGAAGCCCAGCCGCGACTCGTAGACCGTCTCGTGGACGATGGACAGGCCCGACGCCTGGGTCAGGGCCACCACCAGCGGCTGCTGCCAGTCGGTCTGGAAGCCGGGGTGGACGTCGGTCTCCAGGGCGATCGCGTCGAGCTTGCCGCCGGGGTGCCAGAACCGTATGCCCTCGTCGCCGATGTCGAAGGCGCCGCCCACCTTGCGGTAGGTGTTCAGGAAGGTCATCATCTCGCGCTGCCGGGCGCCGCGCACATAGATGCTGCCCTCGGTCGCCAGCGCCGCGCTCGCCCAGGAGGCGGCCTCCAGGCGGTCCGGGAGGGCGCGGTGGTTGTAGCCGCCGAGCTTGTCGACACCGGTGATCCGGATCGTGCGGTCGGTGTCCATGGAGATGATGGCGCCCATCTTCTGCAGCACGCAGATGAGGTCCTCGATCTCCGGCTCGACCGCCGCGTTGGAGAGTTCCGTCACACCCTCGGCGAGCACCGCCGTCAGCAGCACCTGCTCGGTGGAGCCCACCGAGGGGTACGGCAGCCGGATCTTGGTGCCGCGCAGCCGCTGCGGGGCCTCCAGGTACTGTCCGTCCGCCCGCTTCTCGATCGTCGCCCCGAACTGGCGCAGTACGTCGAAGTGGAAGTCGATCGGCCGGCCGCCGATGTCACAGCCGCCCAGGCCCGGGATGAAGGCGTGGCCGAGGCGGTGCAGCAGCGGGCCGCAGAAGAGGATCGGGATCCGCGAGGAACCGGCGTGCGCGTCGATGTCGGCGACATTGGCGCTCTCCACGTGCGTGGGGTCGAGCACCAGCTCACCGGACTCGTCACCGGGGCGCACCGTCACGCCGTGCAGCTGCAGCAGCCCGCGCACCACCCGCACATCGCGGATGTCGGGGACGTTGCGCAGCCTGCTGGGCCCACTGCCGAGCAGGGCGGCCACCATGGCCTTCGGCACGAGGTTCTTCGCGCCGCGGACACGGATCTCGCCTTCGAGCGGGGTGCCGCCGTGGACGAGCAGGACATCGTTCGAGCGGGTCATCGGGTCTCGCGTTCCTGAGACGGGCAGGGGCCAAAAGGCACAGGGGCCAAAGGGCAAGAGTAATGGCCCTGGAGACCGCCTCCGTAAGCCTCTTGCGCGCATTGAGTCCTCCCGTGTGGGCGGCAACACGTTCCGTCCCTCTCGAAGAGCCCACAGTCACGTGCGCCGCATCTGCTGTCTTGCGCCCCCGACCTGCTCTCATACGGGACTCGTCTTCCACTCCCCGTCCGGCCCGGATATGGGGGATCATGTGGCCATGACCGAGGTGTCCTCGCTCACAGGACGGCTGCTTGTCGCGACGCCGGCGCTTGCTGACCCGAATTTCGACCGCGCGGTGGTGCTCCTCCTCGATCACGACGAGGAGGGCTCGCTCGGTGTGGTCCTGAACCGCCCGACCCCGGTGGGGGTGGGCGACATCCTGGAGTCGTGGGCCGAGCTGGCCGGGGAGCCGGGGGTGGTCTTCCAGGGCGGTCCGGTCTCGCTGGACTCCGCGCTGGGCGTGGCCGTCGTCCCGGGCGAATCGGGGCGGTCCGCGGCGCGCACCGAGGACGGGCCACTCGGCTGGCGCAGAGTGCACGGGGCGATCGGGCTGGTCGACCTGGAGGCGCCGCCGGAGCTGCTGGCGGCCGCCGTGGGGTCCTTGCGGATCTTCGCCGGTTACGCGGGCTGGGGGCCGGGGCAACTGGAGGACGAGCTCGCCGAGGGCGCGTGGTACGTGGTGGAGTCCGAACCGGGCGATGTGTCCTCGCCCGCCCCCGAGCGGCTGTGGCGCGCGGTGCTGCGCCGCCAGCGCAGTGAGCTGGCCATGGTCGCCACGTATCCGGACGACCCTTCTCTCAACTAGGCATGAGTACCCTAGGGCTGTATGAGCACTCTTGAGCCCGAGCGCGGGGCAGGCACGGGGACCCTCGTTGAGCCGACACCTCAGGTGTCGCACGGTGACGGCGACCACGAGCGCTATGCCCACTATGTACAGAAAGACAAGATCATGGAGAGCGCCCTCTCCGGATCTCCCGTCGTCGCACTCTGCGGCAAGGTCTGGGTCCCGGGTCGTGACCCGAAGAAGTACCCGGTGTGTCCCATGTGCAAGGAGATCTTCGAGGGCATGGGCGCCGGCGGCGACAAGGGCAAGGACGGCGACGGCAAGAAGTAGCCGGTCCGTCGGCCCCAGGCCCTGACGGGAAGCCTCGCGCGACAGACGGCTCGCCCGGCCCGCGACCCCACTCGGGGGTCGCGGGCCGGGCATGCCGTGTTTGTGCGCCCTGCCGTGCGCCGGATGACCCCAGTAGGGTCGGCTCATGAGCGGGCGTACGGAGAACGGGGCGGCGCGGGCCGCCTATCTGGTGTTCGGGGCGCGTGAGGTCGACGAGCCCGATGTGGACGAGCCCGATGCGGAAGGCGCCAGCGCCTACTGCCAGTTCGAGAAGGACTGGGACGCCCAGCTCGAACAGTGCGGGCGGCTGGCCGCCGAGCGGGGCTACCGGCCCGCCGGGAGCTGTGTGATGTCGGTCGCGCAGCCGACTCTTCCCAGACTTTTGGAGTGGGCGGCAGACCCGGGCTGTGACGTGGTGCTGGTGGCCAGCGACCGCGTCCTCGAGCGGATCCGGAAGACCTGGCCCGACTGGGACCGGGTGATCGCGCGCCTGGAGGAAGCGGGTGCGCGGGTAGAGGCCGTGCCGTATGTTGAACCCGCCTATCCGGGCGAAGAGTTACCGCGTCGCTAGCGCGAAGTTCGTTTCGCCGCACGGTGGTTCGGCTCATTTGGTCACGGAGTGGTTCAGACCTCTTGTGGGGTCGCTCAAGGTTCCCTAGCCTCACGCATATTGTGCTGAGCGAAACATGCGTTGCATATGTTGCAACGCCAAATGTTTAAGGGTCCTCATGAAGTCGTCCCATCTCTCCGTGTTCTCCCGCTTGTCCTCCCGCGTCACCGTGCCCGTGGCGGCACTGACCCTGGCGGGGCTGGCCGCAACCGGATGCGCTCCCTCCACCTCCGACAACAGCTCCGACAAGGACGAGAAGAGCGGCAAGCTGCGTGTCTGGCTCTTCCAGGAGGTCAACAACGCGCCCAAGAAGAAGGTGATCGACGAGGCGGTCGCCGGTTTCGAGAAGGAGCACGACGGGACCGAGGTCGAGGTGACCTACATCCCGATCGACACCCGGGCGCAGAAGATCAAGGCGGCTTTCAACGACCCCAAGAGCGCTCCCGACGTCATCGAGTACGGCAACACCGACACCGCCGGCTACGTCAAGGACGGCGGACTGCTGGACATCAGCAAGGAGTTCGGCGCCTGGGGTGACTCGACGAACATCGACCCCACCGCGAAGTACTCGCTGACCATCGGCGGCAAGGTCTACGGCGCTCCGCTCTTCGTCGGCGTCCGGGCGCTGTACTACCGGACGGACGTCTTCAAGGACCTCGGCCTGGAGCCCCCGACCACCCAGGACGAATTGATTGCGACCGCGAAGAGGATCCGCTCGGAGCGGTCGGATCTGTACGGTCTCGCGGTCGGCGGCGCCTACACCTACGGCGCGATGCCCTTCATCTGGGCCAACGGCGGCGATCTCGCCAGCGAGAAGGGCAAGTTCGGCTCGAACGAGTACGAGGCGGCCATCGACAGCGCCGACGCCCAGAAGGGCGTCAAGGCGTACACCTCGCTCTTCGGCAACGACAACTGCCCGGCCGCCAAGTGCGCCCAGTGGGGCGGCAACGACACCGTCGAGGCGTTCGCCTCGGGCAAGGCGGGCATGGCGATCGGCGGCGACTTCAGCCGTCAGGCCATCGAGGCGGGCAAGGTCAAGGGCAAGTACAAGGTCGTGCCGCTGCCGGGCGTGAAGAAGGGCGACATCGCCCCGGCCTTCGCGGGCGGTAACAACGTCGGCGTGCTCAAGAGCACCACGCACCGCACCCTCGCCGTGGACCTGCTGCAGACGCTCTCCGGGAAGAAGACCCAGCGCAAGCTCTACGACGCCATGGGCTTCCTGCCGACCTTCACCGATGTGCGCGGCGATGTCGCGCAGAAGGACCCCTTCGTCAAGCCCTTCGTGAAGACCCTCAACGACAGCGCCAAGTTCGTGCCCGCCTCGCCCGGCTGGGCGGCCATCGACGCGCAGCTCATCCTGCCCACCATGTTCCAGGAGATCGTCAGCGGCCGTAAGAACGTGGAGACCGCCACCAAGGACGCCGCGAAGAAGATGGACGAGGCATTCCAGCAGTGATCTCCGGCACCGCACAGCACGCCCGGCGCGCCCCCGTCAAGGGCCGCCGGTCCCGGCCGGGACCCGTCGTCCCGGCCGGGCGCCGAGCCGGGAAGGGCTCCCGGCGGGGAGCCTGGACGCCCTGGCTCTATCTCGCCCCGGCGCTCGTCGTCCTGGGCGGGCTGCTCATCTACCCGATCTACCAGCTCGGCCTGATTTCCTTCTTGGAGTACACCCAGGCGCAGGTCAGCGGCGGTGAACCCACCACCTTCGAGGGATTCGCCAACTACGCCGAGCTGTTCCGCGACGGCGAGTTCTGGAACGTCGTCGTCGCCACCCTGCTCTTCGCCGCCGTCTGCGTGGTGTCGACCCTCGCCGTCGGCTGTGCGCTCGCGGTGCTGCTGACGCGCGTACGGGCCATTCCGCGGCTGGCGCTGATGCTGGCCGCGCTCGGCGCCTGGGCCACCCCGGCGATCACCGGCTCGACGGTCTGGGTCTTCCTCTTCGACCCCGACTTCGGGCCGGTGAACAAGATCCTGGTGTGGTTCGGGCTCTCCGGGTTCGAGAACTACTCCTGGACCTACGACCGCTACAGCGCCTTCGCCCTGGTGCTGTTCGAGGTCGTGTGGTGCTCGTTCCCGTTCGTGATGGTCACCGTCTACGCGGGTATCAAGTCCATCCCCACCGAGGTGCTGGAGGCCGCCGCCCTCGACGGCGCCTCCACCTGGCGGATCTGGCGCACCATCATGGCGCCGATGCTGCGGCCGATCCTCGTCGTGGTGACCATCCAGTCCATCATCTGGGACTTCAAGGTCTTCACCCAGATCTACGTCATGACCGACGGCGGCGGGATCGCGCGCCAGAACATGGTGCTCAACGTGTACGCGTACCAGAAGGCGTTCGCGTCCTCGCAGTACAGCCTGGGCTCGGCGATCGGCGTGGTGATGCTGCTGATCCTGCTGGTCGTGACGCTGGTGTATCTGCGGCTGCTGCGACGCCAGGGAGAAGAACTGTGAGCCACTCGCGCGTCTCGCTGCGCATCCGCCGTCCCTGGCGCTTCGCCGCCGAGGCCACCGCCCTGATCGTGGCGGCCGTGGTCGCCTTCCCGCTGTACTGGATGGTGCTCTCGGCCTTCAAGCCCGAGGGGGAGATCCAGTCCACCGAGCCCCGGCCGTGGACGACGGCCCCGTCGCTGGACTCCTTCCGGCGCGTCTTCCAGCAGGAGGACTTCGGGCGCTACTTCCTCAACAGCCTCTTGGTGGCCGCGGTGGTGGTGGTCGCCTCGGCGCTGATCGCCTTCCTCGCGGCGACGGCGGTCGCCCGCTTCCGGTTCCGCTTCCGCACCACGCTGCTGATCATGTTCCTGGTCGCGCAGATGGTGCCGATCGAGGCGCTGACCATTCCGCTGTTCTTCCTGATGCGCGATCTGGGGGAGTCGGTGCCGGGGATCGGGCTCAACACCCTGGGCTCGCTGATCCTGCCGCATATCGCCTTCTCGCTGCCGTTCGCCATCTGGATGCTGCGCGGCTTCGTCAAGGCCGTGCCCGAGGCGCTGGAGGAGGCGGCCCATCTCGACGGGGCCAGCCGCTCCCGCTTCCTGTGGCAGATCCTCTTCCCGCTGGTCTTCCCCGGACTGGTCGCGACGAGCGTCTTCTCCTTCATCTCCACCTGGAACGACTTCCTGTTCGCCAAGTCCTTCATCATCAGCGCGACCGAGAACTCCACCCTTCCGATGGCGCTGCTGGTCTTCTTCAAGGCCGAGGGCAACGACTGGGGAGGCATCATGGCGGCGTCCACCGTCATGACCATCCCCGTGCTGATCTTCTTCGTCCTCGTACAGCGCCGACTGGTCTCCGGTCTCGGCGGCGCCGTGAAGGACTGACGAAGAGACCGGCGAACGGACCGACAAGGGCTGTCAACGCGCCGGCAAGCGCCGGCAAGCGCCGACAAGGGCCGATGAGGGAGCAGATGACACACGACGCCGCGGGGCTGATCCCCGCGCCCCGCCATGACCAGAGCCGTACGGGCCGCGCGGGCGCGCGGATCCACCCGCGGCACACCGCTCTGGCCGCCGGCCCCGGCACCGAGGGCGTGGCGCGCCTGCTGCGCACCACCCTCGGCCAGGCGCTCGGCCTGTCCCTGCCGGACGGCGAACCCGGCGGCCCCGACACCGTCACGCTGCGGATCGACGCCGCGCTGGAGCCCGAGGGCTACCGGCTCACCGTCGCCGACGGCCGGGTGGAGATCGCGGGCGGCACGGCCGCGGGCGTCCACTGGGGCACCCAGACGCTCCGTCAGCTACTGGGCCCCGACGCCTTCCGGCGCGCCCCGCTCAGGGACGCGGAGACCGGCTGGGAGCTGGCGGAGCGGACGGTCGAGGACGCGCCCCGGTTCGCCTGGCGCGGGCTGATGCTGGATGTGGCCCGCCACTTCATGCCCAAGGACGGCGTCTTCGCGTATCTCGACCTGCTCGCCGCCCACAAGCTCAATGTCTTCCACTTCCATCTCACCGACGACCAGGGCTGGCGCGTCGAGATCCGCCGCTATCCGAAGCTGACCGAGACCGGCGCCTGGCGTGAGCGCACCAAGCTCGGCCACCGGGCGTCCCCGCTGTGGGACGAGCGGCCGCACGGCGGTTACTACACCCAGGACGACATCCGCGAGATCGTCGCCTACGCCGCCGAGCGGCATATCACCGTCGTGCCGGAGATCGACATTCCCGGGCATTCGCAGGCCGCCATCGCCGCGTACCCGGAGCTGGGCAACACCGATGTCATCGACACCGCCTCCCTCGGAGTCTGGACCACCTGGGGCGTCAACCCGAACGTACTCGCCCCCACCGACAACACGCTCCGCTTCTTCGAGCACGTGCTGGAAGAGGTCCTGGAGCTGTTCCCCGGCACCTTCGTCCACATCGGCGGCGACGAGTGCCCCAAGGACCAGTGGAAGGCGTCCCCGGCCGCCCAGGAGCGCATCCGCGCGCAGGGCCTCGCCGACGAGGGCGAGCTGCAGAGCTGGCTCATCCGCCACTTCGGCCACTGGCTCGCCGAGCGCGGGCGCCGGCTGATCGGCTGGGACGAGATCCTCGAGGGCGGCGCGCCCGACGCCCCGCTGCCCGAGGGCGCCGCGGTCTCCTCCTGGCAGGGCTACGCGGGCGGGATCGCCGCCGCGCGGGCCGGCCATGACGTCGTCATGTGCCCCGAGCAGCAGGTGTACTTCGACCACCGGCAGGCTCCGGGCGAGGACGAGCCGGTCCCGATCGGCTACGTCCGCACCCTGGAGGATGTCTATCGCTTCGAACCGGTTCCACCACAGCTCACCGGAGCCGACGCGGACCGGGTGCTGGGCGCCCAGGCCAATGTCTGGACCGAGGTGATGGAGGACCGCCGACGGGTCGACTACCAGACCTTCCCCCGGCTCGCCGCCTTCGCCGAGGTCGTCTGGTCGGCGCTG
Source organism: Streptomyces sp. 11-1-2 (assembly GCF_003595545.1). Taxonomy (NCBI): domain Bacteria; kingdom Bacillati; phylum Actinomycetota; class Actinomycetes; order Kitasatosporales; family Streptomycetaceae; genus Streptomyces; species Streptomyces sp. 11-1-2. The sequence continues at coordinate 4,785,167 of NZ_CP022545.1, read as the reverse complement.
CCGCCGTCGTCCGAACGGGACTTCGGTGCGTTCCAGGGGCGCATGGAGGCACATTACGCGCGTTTGGACGCGCTCGGCGTGAGCTACCGCCCGCCCGCCGGGCCGCTTCCCTGGCAGCAGCGCCCCGGCCTGCTCGGACGTCCGCGCGAGGGAGCGCCCCCGATCGTGTGAGCCGCCCCGCCGCGGCCGGGGGGACCCCCGGTCGCGGCCGGGTAACCGGGCCCTGAAAAGGTGCGCGCCGATGCTCCGCCGCCCCTTGGGAGCGTAGTCCCTCCGGCGCAAGACCAAATCGCACAAGGGTCCCTGAAACGTGGCAATCCACTCCCGCCGGATACCTCGCCCCAAACCCGTACCATCCCCCAGGTCAGGGACGGATCCACGGATCACGGACCCCCACGACGACGGGCTCGCAAGATGTGCCAGAGTTGCCACGTCCGGGCTGTCAGCACGTACCGTACGGCGCAACAGCCGGGACACCGGGGAAGGGGCAGCTGGGTTGACCACGCACGCACCGCAGGCGGCGCACACGGTGACGTTGCCGGGCACGCTCGACGAGGCCGTGGCGGCACTGGCCGCCATGCCCGCCGCCGTGCCCGTGGCGGGCGGTACCGATCTGATGGCCGCGGTCAACTCCGGCCTGCTGCGGCCCGCCGCGCTCGTCGGCCTCGGCCGGATCAGCGAAATCCGAGGCTGGCGCTATCTGGACGGGCACGCCCTCCTCGGCGCCGGACTCACCCACGCCCGGATGGGCCGCCCCGACTTCGCCGCGCTGATCCCGGCGCTGGCCGCGGCCGCGCGGGCCGCCGGACCACCGCAGATCCGCAACGCGGGCACCCTCGGCGGCAACATCGTCACCGCCGCCCCCACCGGCGACGCGCTGCCGGTGCTCGCCGCACTGGAGGCCACGGTCATCATCGCCGGGCCCGAGGGGTCCCGCCGCGAGATCCCGGTCAGCCATCTGCTCGCCGGGGTCGATCTGCTGAACCCCGGTGAACTCGTCGGATTCGTCCGGGTTCCGCTGCTGCACGCCCCACAGACCTTCATCAAGGCCACCGGGCGCACCGGGCCCGGCCGGGCCACCGCCTCCGTCGCCCTCGTCCTCGACCCCGCGCGGCGCGGGGTGCGCTGTGCGGTCGGGGCGGTCGCGCCGATGCCGCTGCGCCCCCTGGACGCCGAGCGCTGGGTCGCCTCGCTCATCGACTGGGACGGCGACCGCGGCCATCTCGATCCGCAGGTCACCACCGCTTTCGGCGAGTACGTCGCCGCCGCGTGCATCCCCGATCCGCTGCCCGCGCAGGACGGAAGCGAGCCGGTCCCCCTGCCACCTGCCGCGATCCACCTGAGGCGTACCGTGGCGGCCCTGGCCCGCCGAGCTCTGGGGAGGGCACTCGCGTGAGTGATGAACAGCAGCCGCACCGGCAGGATCCGGGGAGCGGATGGCAGCCGATGCCGCACGGTCCGGAGTACGACGCCGAGTCGACGGCCTTCGTACAGCTGCCGCCCGACTACGCCCACCCGGACCCGACCGATCCGTCCGGCCGTTGGGACCCGCTCGCGGCGCCCGGCACCGGCTACGCGCCCCCGCCGATGGACGTGGGGCACGGTGACCCGTCCCATGGCGGCCAGTGGCAGCCGTCCGCCCATGGCCAGGGCGCGGCCCACGACCAGGGCATGACCGGGCACTGGACCACCGCGGAGACCGACGGCGGCTACCTGTACGGCGGCCACCACGATCCGCACGGCTCCGTCCAGTGGCCGGTGCCCACCGAGGACCAGCAGGGCCACCACCCGCCGCACACCGGCCATTGGCCGGCTCCGGCGGCCGAGGAGCCGGTGGACGACTGGCCGGTGCCCGCCTCGTCCGACAACGGCGCGGGCGGGCCCGTGCAGACCAGCCAGTGGACCATCCCGGTCGCGGGCGACGAGGGTGTGGACGAGACCGGTGAGTACCGGGTCGACGACCACCCCGGCCCGGCCGTGCCTCCGTACGGCGGCCACGCGGACGGCCCTCAGGACCCGCAGACGACGGCCCAGTTGCGGATGCCCTTCGCCGGGTCGGCGCCCCGGCAGCAGCCCCACCAGCCGCACCAGCCCGCGCCCGGGCAGCAGCAGGGGCACAGCGGCCAGTGGTCGGTTCCGGCCGCCGAGGAGGGCGCGGAGGACTCCGGGGAGTACGCGGTCGAGGGCCACCCGGGCCCGGCCGCGTCCGCCCCGCCGGTCACGCCCACACAGCCGCCCGCCCGCCGTCGACTGCGCATGCCCGACCGACAGGATCCGGCGTGGCCGGGGCCCTCCGCCGGGGACTCGGGCGAGTTCGCGGCCGAAGGGCACCAGGGGCTGCGCACCCCGCCCCATGGCACCCCGCCCCATGGCAACCCGGCGCCCGATGAGCGGACGCCCGCCGACGGCCCCGGGCGGCGGCCGGGCGGCCCGGCCGCCGGGGACTCCGGCGAGTTCCCGGTCGACGGCCAGCACGCCGGGCTGGAGACCCCGCCGCACGGCAGCCCGGCGCCCGGGCTGCCCCAGGAGACGAGCTGGCCCGGCGCGTTCGCGGACGACCGGTTCGCGGATGATCGGTTCGCGGAAGACCGGTTCGCGGGCGACGCCCATGGGCACGCCCCACACCCCGGCCCCGAGGACGACGCGGGCCGCATCGACGCGCCCGACGCCGCGCCGAGCGCCGCCGAGGCCCCCGCCGAAGCGCTGCCGGACGACGCCGAGCCCGAGCCCGCCGAGCCCGCGGCCGAGCCGGAACCGGCCGCCGCCGAGGCCGAGTTCGCGGCCACTGAGGCCGCCGCGGCGCCCGCCCCGGCCGGGACCCCGACGGACGCTCCCGAGGCCGCCGACGCCCCCGCCGAGCCCCTTACGGACCTCGGTTCCGCCCCGGCCGCCCCGGCCGCCGATGAGCAGCCGAGCCACAGCGAGCATCCGCTCGCCTCCTACGTGCTGCGGGTCAACGGCGCCGACCGCCCCGTCACCGACGTCTGGATCGGCGAGTCGCTGCTCTACGTCCTGCGCGAGCGCCTCGGCCTCGCCGGGGCCAAGGACGGCTGCTCGCAGGGCGAGTGCGGGGCCTGCTCGGTCCAGGTCGACGGGCGGCTCGTGGCCTCCTGCCTGGTGCCCGCCGCCACCGCCGCGGGCAGCGAGGTCCGCACCGTCGAGGGCCTCGCCACCGGCGGACAGCCCTCCGACGTCCAGCGGGCGCTCGCCGAGTGCGGGGCCGTGCAGTGCGGCTTCTGCGTGCCCGGGCTCGCGATGACCATGCACGACCTCCTCGAGGGCAACCACGCCCCCACCGACCAGGAGACCCGCCAGGCGATCTCCGGCAACCTCTGCCGCTGCTCCGGCTACCGCGGCATCCTCGACGCCGTCCGCGAGGTCGTAGCGGGCCGCGAGGCCGCCGACGAGGCGGCGCAGGCCGAGCCGGACGGCGGACCCGACGCCCACCAGGACCCGGCCCGTATCCCGCACCAGACGGGACCGCACGGCATCACCGGCAACGGGAGCGTCAACGGAAGCGGTAGCGGAAGGGCATCGGCATGACCGGAATCGCGGACGGCGGGGGCGCCGTCACCGCCACCCCCGCCGCCGGAACGCCCATCCAGCCCCCGTCCACCATGGGCCTCGGCGTGTCCCTGCCGCCCGCCGACTCGGCGGCCAAGACCTCGGGCACCTTCCCGTACGCGGCCGACCTGTGGGCCGAGGGGCTGCTGTGGGCCGCGGTGCTGCGCGCCCCGCACCCGCACGCCCGCATCGTCTCCATCGACACCACGCAGGCCGACGAGATGCCCGGCGTACGGGCCGTGGTGACCCACGCCGACGTGCCCGGCGACGCCTCCCACGGCCGCTGGGTCGCCGACCGTCCGGTCTTCGCCAAGGATCTGGTCCGCCACCACGGCGAGCCCATCGCCGCGGTCGCCGCCGACCACCCCGACACGGCCCGGCTGGCCGCCGCCGCCATCGCCGTCGAGTACGAGGTGCTGGAGCCGGTCACCGACCCCGAGCAGGCGTTCTCCGCCGAGCCGCTGCACCCCGACGGCAATCTGGTCCGCCATATCCCGCTGTCCTTCGGTGACCCGGACGTGGTCGGCGAGGTCATCGCCGAGGGGCTGTACCGCATCGGCCGTCAGGACCCGGCGCCCATCGGCGCCGAGGCGGGCCTGGCCGTGCCGCGCCCCGACGGCGGGGTGGAGATCTACACCGCCTCCACCGATCCGCACGCCGACCGCGACCTGGCCGCCGCCTGCTTCGGGCTGGAGCCGGAGCGGGTGAAGGTCGTCGTCACCGGCGTCCCCGGCGCCATGGGCGAGCGCGAGGACCCGGGGATGCAGCTACCGCTCGGGCTGCTGGCGCTGCGCACCGGACATCCGGTGAAGCTGGCCGCCACCCGTGAGGAGTCCTTCCTCGGCCACGCCCACCGCCACCCCACCCTGCTGCGCTACCGCCACCACGCGGACTCCCAGGGCAAGCTGGTCAAGGTCGAGGCGCAGATCCTGCTGGACGCGGGGGCCTACGCCGACTCCTCGGGCGACACCCTGGCCGCCGCCGTCTCCTTCGCCTGCGGCCCTTACGTCGTCCCGCACGCCTTCATCGAGGGCTGGGCCGTGCGCACCAACAACCCGCCCTCCGGCCATGTGCGCGGCGAGGGCGCGATGCAGGTGTGCGCGGCGTACGAGGGCCAGATGGACAAGCTGGCGGCCAAGCTGGGCATCGACCCCCTCGAGATCCGGATGCGCAATGTGATGGCCACCGGCGATCTGCTGCCCACCGGACAGACCGTCACCTGCCCGGCCCCGGTCGCCGAACTGCTGCAGGCCGTAAGGGACGCACCGCTGCCCGCCCTCCCCAAGGACGACCCCGAGGAGGAGTGGCTGCTGCCGGGCGGTCTGGAGGGCGCGGGCGACCCGGCCGCGGTGCGGCGCGGGGTCGGCTACGCCCTGGGCATGGTCCATATGCTCGGCGCCGAGGGGGCCGACGAGGTCTCCACCGCCACCGTCAAGGTCACCGGCCCGGTGGCCACCGTGATCTGCGCGGCCGTGGACACCGGCCAGGGCTTCGCCACGCTGGCCCGCCAGATCGTCCAGGACGTCCTCGGCATCGAGGAGGTCCATATCGCGCCCATCGACACCGACCAGCCCCCGGCCGGGCCCGCCTCGCGCGGCCGTCACACCTGGGTCTCCGGCGGTGCGGTCGAGCGGGCCGCGAAGATGGTCCGCACCCAGCTCCTCCAGCCCCTCGCGCATACGTTCGGCATGTCGACCGAGCTGCTCAGCATCGCCGACGGCAAGATCACCTCCTATGACGGGGTGCTCAGCACCACCGTCGAGGAGGCCCTGGAGGGCAAGGAGCTGTGGGCCACCGCGCAGTGCCGTCCGCATCCCACCGAGCCACTGGACGAGACCGGGCAGGGTGACGCCTTCGTCGGGCTCGCCTACTGCGCGGTGCGCGCCGTGGTGGACGTCGACATCGAGATCGGCGCGGTACGGGTCGTCGACATGACGGTGGCCCAGGACGTGGGCCGGATCCTCAACCCTCGTCAGCTCAGGGCCCGTATCGAGGCGGGTGTCGCCCAGGGCATCGGCGCGGCCCTCACCGAGAACCTGCGCACCTCGCGCGGTGTGGTCCGGCACCCGGACCTGACCGGCTACGCCCTGCCGACCGCCCTGGACGTCCCCGACATCCGCATCGTCAAGCTGGTCGAGGAGCGGGACGTGGTGGCCCCCTTCGGCGCCAAGCCGGTCAGCGCGGTGCCGGTGGTCACCTCCCCGGCGGCGGTGGCGGCGGCGGTCCGCGCGGCCACCGGCCGTCCGGTCAACCGCCTCCCGATCCGCCCCCAGGCGGCGGTCGTCAACCGGGGCTGAGCGCTCCGCGGGAAGTGCCGCGAGGTGCGGTCGTTCATCTGCGGCTGCGTCGTGGCCGGTCCCACGCGGCGGAGCCGCATATCGGCACAGCCGCGGCGGAGCCGCACATCGACACAGCCGCGGCGGAGCCGCACATCGGCACAGCCCCGCGCCCCTTCGGGGCGCACCCGAACTGCACCGGACTTCAGCGAGGCCGCTTGGGGCGCCTGCGGAAGAGGCCGCGGGAGGGCCCGCCGCCCGCGCCTCGCCGTCCGCGGCGCGGGATTGTCCGAGACGTGTAACAGAGGGATCCCTCCCCGCCCCAACTCCATCCTCATGTTTGCGAAAGCGACACAGGAGACATGGGGAGCGAGGCGGACATGGCGCGGCACCGGATCATGGGGGCGAATGGCCGAGTGGTGGTGGCGGCATTGGGCGTGGCGGGAGTGACCGCCCTGGCCGCCGTGTGGACCGCCCAGGCCGGAACCGTCGCGGGGCCGGGTGCGTCACCGACGTCGAAGCCGACGCCGATCGTGGGCCAGACCTCGAAGCCGGACCCCGAACTGCCCGCTCCCGTGGTCAACATGGACATGGCCCACGCCTCCGACAAGGGCGCCAAGGGCGTCAACATCACGATCGACGACGGTCCGGATCCGACCTGGACCCCGCAGGTCCTCCAGGTGCTCAAGGCCAATGGCGTCAAGGCCACCTTCTGCATGGTCGGTCCGCAGGCTCAGGCCCACCCGGACCTGGTCAAGGATGTGGTCGCGGACGGACACCGGCTGTGCGACCACTCCATATCGCACGACACGACGATGGGCGGCAAGTCACCGGCCTACCAGTCCAAGGAGATCCTCGACGCCCAGCGAATGATCACCAAGGCGTCAGGGGGCGTCAAGCCGCTCTACTACCGTGCCCCGGGCGGTGCGTTCACCCCGTACAGCCGTCAGATCGCCGCTTCGCAGGGCATGCGGCCGCTGGGCTGGAACGTGGACTCCGAGGACTTCAAGCAGCCGGGGGTCGCGGCCATGGTCAACACCGTCAAGAACGAGATCTCCAGCGGCCCCACCGTGCTCTTCCACGACGCGGGCGGCGACCGCAGCCAGACGGTCGAGGCGCTGCGCCAGGTCCTGCCGTGGCTGAAGCAGCAGGGGTACAGCTTCGGTTTCCCGGTGCGCTGACGGTCGTTCCCGCGGCCCGCGTCCCCACGGACGGGGACGCGGCCGGGCCCTCTCAGGCCGGGAATGGACCCGTCAGCGCGGGCTCGCGCTCGCCCTCGCGGGCCGCGAACGGGCACTGCCAGTCCGCGGGCTTCGGGCGGCCGGAGTAGCGGCGGGCCTCGGAGAGCTGCCCGTACTCGAGCAGGTTGGGGTTTATATCGCCCTGGAGCTGGATGTCCTGCTTGCGGATCTTCTCCACGAGGCGGTCCCACATCTCGGCGCCCTTGATGCGGTCGAACTGCTCATGCGAGTTGAAGGCCAGCATCGGGAAGGGAGGGCGGCGGCCCCAGCGGCGGTGGGTCTCGTGCAGCCCGATGACGAAGAAGGGGTGACCGGCGACGCTGTAGGCGAACTCGTCGGCTTGCGGATCGGACGAACAGCCCTCGGCCCAGCGATAGGACCGGGCGTCCTGCTCGTGGAGTAGCTGGAGCTGTTCCCACAGCAACTCCTCGAACCGCAGCTCATCCACCCCGCGAGGCCGCTCGAAGGTCGCGATGAAGCTCGTGAACGACCGGTGGCTCCAGTCGGCCGAGTCCACGAAATCCGCGAGATCGAATGCCATATGCCGGGCCGAATCCTCGGACCCCATCAGGTCGTAGTGACGATGGGTGATGCCACCCTTGCGCCAGGCGGACCGTCCCGCCAGGCAGGCGAACCGGTCCCCCAGGATGAACCGCTCCACCTCGTCACGTGCGTCCACTGTCATGGCGAGCCTTCCTTCCAACTACGTGCCTCCTCGCCGGGAGCTCATCTCCTTCGCCACATTCGAAGGCGCTCACAGAGAACCTGCGCACCTCGCGTGGTGTGGTCCGGCACCCGGACCACCGGCCGTCCGGTCAACCGCCTCCCGATCCGCCCCCAGGCGGCGGTCGTCAACCGTACGTAGCCGACGCGTCCATAAGGCGTCGGCCGTACGTAGCCGACGCGTCCGTAAGGCGTAGGCCGTGGGCGCCCCGTCGTCGCGGGGCGCCCGTTTTCCGTGCCCGGCTTTCGGGCTCGGCTTCCGTGCTCAGCGCATGGCGGCGGCGCTCAGTACGGGGCGGTCGTACTCGGCCGGGCGGCCGGGTTCGAGCGCGGGGCGGCCGGGTTCGAGCGCCGCCGCCACCACCGGGCCGATCCGGGCCAGGGACTCCTCCCGCATCATCCGGTAGTGGTGGTCGGGGACGCCGTGCACCGTAAGGGCGCCGTCCACGAAGGAGAGCCAGGCGTCCGCCACATGCAGTGGATCGCGCCGGTAGCCGGGGATCTCCTCCATGGCCCGGAACACCAGCATGTCGCCGTGGAACCGGTCGGGCGCGAACTTCCGCATCAGCTCCTGGTCGTTGAGCAGGATGTCGAGCAGCGGGAAGCTGGTCTCGCCCTCCAGCAGCCGGGCGGGCAGCCCGGTCTCCCGGCAGAGGTCCGCCACCAGGTCGGCGGTGCCGTCCGCGCCGTCGGGGTGCGCCCGCAGCCAGCCCGGGGCGAAGATGTCGCCGCCCCCGATGTCGTCGAGCAGCACCCCCAGCCACTGACGCTTGCTGAGCTCCGGTGCCTCGGGCAGCGCCTGGGCGTTGTCGGGGTAGGCGTCGACCACGGCCAGCACGGCGACCTCCTCGCCCTCGGCCTGCAGCCGGGTGGCCATGGCGTGCGCGATCAGCCCGCCGAAGGACCAGCCGAGCAGATGGTACGGACCGGCCGGCTGGACGGTCCGGATCTGCCGCAGATAGTCGGCGGCCATCTCCTCGACGCTCGCCGGGAGGACGTCCGGTTCGGTCAGCCCGCGCGCCTGGAGGGCGTACACCGGCTGGTCCGGGGCGAGATGACGGAGCAGCCCGGTGTACGACCAGCCGAGACCGCCGCCGGGGTGGACGCAGAATAGCGGCGGGCGCCGCCCCTCGCCGCGCAGCGGCAGCAGGATGTCCAGCGGCTGCTGCCGCTGCGCCTCGGCCGGTCCCGTGGCGTCCAGGCGGGCCACCAGCCGGGCGACGGTCGGCGCCTCGAAGAGGTCGCGCATCGACAGCTCGGTGGCCAGCGTGGCGCGGGCCTGGCTGGCCAGCTTGGAGGCGAGCAGCGAATGGCCGCCGAGCAGGAAGAAGTCGTCGTCGATGGTGACGCCGTCGACGCCCAGGACCTCGCCGAAGAGCGCGCACAGCGTCTCCTCGCGTGGGGTGCGGGGCGCCCGGCCGCCCGTGGCGGCCTCGAAGGAGGGCGCGGGCAGCGCGGCGCGGTCCAGCTTGCCGTTGGCGTCCAGGGGGAGGGTGCCGAGGACCACGACCGCGCTGGGCACCATGTGCTCGGGCAGCACCTCGCCCAGCGCCTCGCGGGCCGTGGCGGCGTCCGGCGGGGTGTCCCCGGCGGCCGTCACATAGGCGACCAGTCGCTGGTCGCCGGGCCGGTCGGTGCGGATCGCCGCGGCGGCCTCGGCGATCTGGGGGAGCGTCCGCAGCGCCGCCTCGACCTCGCCCAGCTCGATGCGGGAACCGCGGAGCTGGACCTGGCCGTCGGTGCGGCCCACGTACTCGACGTCGCCGTCCGGCAGCCGGCGGGCCAGATCGCCGGTGCGGTACATCCGGGTGCCGGGCGGGCCGTAGGGGTCGGCGACGAACCGCTCGGCGGTCAGGGCCCGGCGGCCCAGATAGCCGCGGGCGAGCTGGGCCCCGGACACGTACAGCTCGCCGGTGACCCCGGCCGGGCAGGGCTTCAGGGCGGTGTCGAGGACGTACATCCGGGTGTTCCACACCGGCCGGCCGATCGGCACCGGCCCCTCACCGCCGGGCGCGGAGGGGTGGTGGGCGATCTGGATGGTGGTCTCGGTGGGCCCGTAGAGGTTGTTCAGCGGCACGCCGGGGAACCGCTCGTGGAACCGCTCGGCGGTCTCGCGCGGCAGCGCCTCACCGCCGCTGGAGGCCCGCCGCAGGATGCCCGCGCAGGCGTCGGCGGCGGCCGGGTCGGCGAGGAACGCCTGGAGCATCGACGGTACGAACTGGAGCGCGGTGATGCCCTGTTCGCGCACCGTGCGAGCCAGATACGCCGGATCCTTGTGGCCGCCGGGCTTGGCGACCACCAGGGTCGCGCCGCTGAGCAGCGGCCAGAAGAACTCGCAGACCGAGGCGTCGAACCCGGCCGGGGTCTTCTGCAGCATCCGGTCCCCGGGGGTGAGGCCGTAGGCGTCCTGCATCCACTCCAGGCAGTTGGCGACGGCCCGGTGGGGCACGAGGACGCCCTTGGGGCGGCCGGTGGAGCCCGAGGTGTAGATGATGTACGCGGGGTGCTCGGGGTCGATCGCCACCGCCGGAGCGGAAACGTCTCCCGCGCCCCGGGCGCCGGTGATGTCCACGACGTCCAGCAGCAGCCGCCCCACACCGTGGCGCGCGGGCAGGGCCCCGGCGCTGTCGGCGCGGGTGACGACGAGGGCGGGGCCCGCGTCGTCGAGCATGTACGCCAGCCGCTCGGCCGGGTAGTCCAGGTCCAGGGGCAGATACGCGGCCCCCGTCTTCAGCACCGCGATCAGCGCGATGACCAGGTCGGCGGAGCGGGGCAGGGCCACACCGACGGTGCGCTCGGGCCCGGCGCCGCGTGCGATGAGCACCCGGGCCAGCCGGTTCGCCGCCCGGTCCAGCTCCGCGTAGCTGAGCACGGTGTCATCCACTGTGTCGGCGCAGACCAGGGCCCGGGCGTCGGGAGTCCGGGCGGCCTGGGCCGCCAGCAGCTCCGGGAGGAGGGCGCCGGAGGTCGGATGCGCCGTCTCGCCCGGCGCGCCCAGGACCCGCCGGCGCTCCTCGGCGGACAGCAGCTCCATGGAGCCGACGGTGCGCTGCAGGTCGGAGATGTCGGAGAGGGAGCGCAGCAGGCCGAGATAGCGCTCCCGGTGGGCGATGAGGGCGTCCTCGGTGTAGAGGTTGGAATTGGCGTTGAGGTCGATCCGGATACCGGTGCCGTCGGACCGGTCGTATCCCATGATCGAGAGGTCCTCGACGGTTCCGTTGGAGAGGTTGTGGCCCTTGACCCGGTGACCGGCGAAGTGGAAGTCGTAGTCGTACGTCATGATGTTGACGTGCGGGCCGAGCAATCCGTTTCCGCCGTCCGGAAGTCGCAGATCCCGGGCGAGGTCGATACGGCGGTAGCGCTGATGGCGCAGGGCCTGCCTGACTTCCCGTGAGATCTGCCGTATCAGGTCCCGTATTCGCATATCGGCGCGCACCTGGATGCGCAGCGGCACCACATTGGCGAACATCCCCGGAATGGCACGGGCGGTGGCATCGGTACGGCCCGAGACCGGCAGCGTCAGAATGATGTCCGATTTACCGGTCAATCGATGCAGATAAAGGGAGGTCGCTGCGATGATCATAGCCGACCAGTGGGTGGCGTATTTACGCGCGGCGGCCCGCAGCTCGACCGCTTCCTCCTCGGTCAGGTAGGCGGTCTGCCGGAGGACGGTGGAAAGTTCCCTGGTGGGGTGGGTGGAAAGCCGTGCGGGGTGCGGGGAATCGCCGACGTGTTCCAGCCAGTACGCGCGGTCTTTGGCGAAATCCGGCGAGGCCCGGTATTCCGCGTCCTGGTCCACCATCGCCTGGAGGGAGCCGAAGACCGTTTCCCCCTCGGCCGGTTCGGTCCCCGCCATGAGCGCGGTGTACACCTCGGCGGTCCGCCGGCCCAGCAGGGCGGCCGATCCGGCGTCCGAGACGATGTGGTGGGTGCCCTGGTACCAGAGGAAGCGCTCGGGCTCCACCTTCAGCAGGGCGAAGGAGAACGCGGGGTAGTCGCCCAGCCTGAGCGCCCCCGTGGCCAGGTCGTTCTTCATCCACCGCTCGGCCGCGGCCCAGGGGTCGTCCTCGCCGGTGAGGTCCAGCTTCGGCAGCTCCCAGTCGGTCACCGGGTCCAGGATCTGCCAGGGCTCCCCGTCGTCCTCGCCGACCCGCACGTTGTAGGGCTCGGCCTCCGCCACGGCCCGGCGCAGCGCCCGCTCGAATATCTCGGTGTCTATCGGTCCTTGTATCTCCAGGTACTCGCCGACCCTGAAGGTGGTGCTCTCCGGCGGCTCCAGCTGCTCAATGAACCAGATCTCACTCTGGCCGGTCGAGAGCGGCAGACGGGCGGCCGGTGCGGCGGGCTGCACATTTCCCCCATTGAGGATGGAACCACGGTCGAAAAAGGTGCCTGTCGACCGGGAGTCGTTTTCCACGCGGCCGCAGGCACCACACTGACCCTATGAGACGCAATTGCACTCAGTGAGGGGGTCAGGAGACCGTTCGGTGGCGAGAGTGTGAAAATCGCCGAAGCCCTAGGGATTTACCTGGGGTATCCCGGTGCCGAGACGGCTGGATGGCGTGGATGAGCATGCGTCAGGAGGGCGCGTGTGTCCAGAGCATGTCCGAGAGTTCACCGAGCGGCAACGCATTGCGCGGACGCCCATGAGGGCGCCCGCGCAAGGTGTGCGGAGGCCGTGACGGGAATCGAACCCACGTAACTCGATTGAGCGCTTCGGCCGGCGAGTCCGAGAGTTCTTGGCGAGCCGGTTTGCGTCCACGGCCCGGCATGCCTTCCCGAGGGCGACGAACGGACTTCCTCGGCCCTCCCCGCCGGCCGCCGCCCCGTGCGACCTGCCCGGCACCGCCGCAGGAGTACCGTGGAGACAGACACCAGGGGTGGCGCCAAGGCGGGAAAAGACGTGGCGGAAGCGGAGACCGACTACGCGGCGGTGTTCCAGGCCCTTCCCGGGGCGGTGGCACTGCTGACCCCGCGGCTGATCTACGCGGACGTGAACGAGGAGTTCCTGCGGACCTTGGGCCGCACCCGCGAGCAGGTCATCGGCAGCTACCTGCCCGACGACTTCCGCGACAACCCGGACGACCCTGCCGCGGCCGTCGTGCCCAACATTCAGGCGTCACTGCTCCGGGTGGCGGAAACCGGTGAGCGCGACACCCTGGCGCTGCAGCGGGCCGACGTGGAGAACCCTGACCGGCCCGGGGTACGGGAGGAGCGGTACTGGACCTGGACCAACGTTCCCATCTTCGGTCCGGATGGGCGGGTGGCGCTGCTGCTGCATCGGGTGGAGGAGGTCACCGAACTCATCCGCGCCCGCGAAGTCGCGCTGAGCCTGCAAGAGGCCATGCTGCCCGTTTCCTGCCCGGTCGGGCGCCACCAGGCGGCCGTACGCTACCGGCCCGCTGTCGACACGTTGCACGTCTGTGGCGATTGGTACGACCTGGTCGACCTGCCCGGCGACCGCATCGCGATCGCCGTCGGCGACGTTGTCGGCCACGGTCTGTCCGCGGCCAAAGTCATGGGACAACTGCGCAGCGCGCTCAGCGCCGCCTGCCGCGCGGCCGACGGTCCTGACGGGGCCCTGGAAGTCCTTGGGCTGTACGCCCGCTCCATCGCCGGTGCTGAGAACACCACAGTGGCCACGACGTTCGTCGACTGGGGCACCCACACCGTCACCTACAGCAGCGCCGGCCACCCTCCACCGGCCCTCCTGCGGAGGGACGGCACCGTGGAGTTCCTGGACCGGGCCACCGACCCGCCACTCGGAGCCCGTCCTGAACACGCCTCCCGGCCCCAGGCCACCGCGCCCTTCACCGAGGGCGCCGTCCTCGCGCTGTACACCGACGGCCTGATCGAACGCCGCAGCGAAGACATCGACACGGGCCTCGCGCGGCTCGCCGATTCCCTGGTTCGCCACCAGGCAGCCGACCCCGAAGCTCTCGCCGACGCCCTGCTGGCCGACCTGCTCCCGCCCGGCGGAGTCACCGACGACACCGCCCTGGTCGTCGAGCACCTGTGACCCGGCCCGCCACCTCCGCGGCAGTGCGCGCTGTTCGGACAACACGGGCGCCTGAGCACGGGACTGGCCAACTGGAGCGCCAACTGGCTTACCGATGGAGAAGTGAGACGGACAGGACCAAGGGGGCACCCCGCAATGGCACTGTCCCTGCACTTACCCCGTTCAGAACTGGAGGCCGTGGCGGGAATCGAACCCACGTAACTCGATTTGCAGTCGAGCCCCTCAACCACTCGGGCACACGGCCGACGTCGTGCTCTGTTCCCGACGATAGGACGGGGCTGGGGCGGGCACAACGCCGAGGCGGGGGCTGCCATACGACTGACACACTGCGTTCATGGCCGCCGGATACGCCCGCCCGGGTACGCCCGCTCGGGGGCGGCCGGGCCCCGGCTCACGGCGCGGGGCGATCCGCCAGGAAGTCCTCGACCACCTGGCGGAAGAGATCCGGGTCGTCGACCCACGGATAGTGGCCCACCCCGGGCAGGGGCCGCACGTGCCCGTCCGGGAAGGACTCGGCGACCAGCTCCCCGGCCCGCATCCCGGTCACCGCGTCCCGGTCGCCGGTGATCGCCAGCACCGGGCACGGCACCTCGCGCAGCCGGGCCAGCACCGCGCGCCGCCCCGCCTCGTCGACGCCCTGCCAGAAACCGGCCCGCGGCACCGGCCCGAGCTGCTCGCCCTCGCTCTCGGCGTGCGCCCGCTGGGGCTCCTCCCAGCGGCCGTACGCCATGGGGGCGGCCTGCAGCAGCAGCCTGCGCACCTCGGCGAGGTCGGTGGTGTCGGGCAGTAGCTGGACCGCCGCATACGCCTCCTGCCACCAGGGCTCGTCGGAGCGGGACTCGAAGATCTCCCGGGCGTCCTCGGGGAGTTCGCCCTGCAGCCGCGCGCCCGGGCAGACCACGATCAGCCGGCCGAGCCGCTCAGGGTGGGCGGCCGCGTACGCCTGGGCCGTCGCGGCGGCCGCGTCATGGGCGAGCAGCGGGAAGCGGGCGAGGTCCAGATGGCGGCGGAGCGCCTCGAGGTCCTCGGCGAGCCCCGGGAAGGCGTAGCCACTGGGGTCGACGGCGGGCGGGGAGTCCCCGGTGCCGCGGCTGTCGGGGATGACGAGGGTGTGATGGGCGTTCAGTCCGCCGAGGTCGCCCAGATACGCGGCGCTGCGCCCCGGCCCGCCCGCCAGGCAGATCAGCGGCGGCCCCGCTGAGCCGTCCCGGGCCTCCAGGACGCGGTAGGCCAGCTCGGTTCCGTCGTACGAGGTGTAGTGCGGCATGGAGTCAGCTTGCCCCAGCATCGTCATCTTGACCGTGCTTGACCGGGGGCGTGGTGTGCCGGGTGTGGCGCATGGGCCGTGGGCGGCGGTCCGCGTGACGCAAAAGCTTCGGTTGGGGTGATCTTGTGCGAACCCAAATTACGCTTATGGTTTCCGTCCGCTTCTCCGTATGATGCGAATGTGTTCGATTCCCGGCACGTCAAGACGTTCCACGAGGTGGTCCGCTCCGGCTCCTACTCCGGAGCCGCCCGCGCGCTCGGCTACACCCAGCCGGCCATCACCCAGCAGATGAAGGCGCTGGAACGGGCCGTCGGCAGTCCACTGTTCATCCGGGTCGGCCGCGGGATGCGGCTGACCGAGGCGGGGGAGACCCTCGCCCGTCACGCCGACACCATCCTGACCAGCATCTCCACCGCCCAGCAGCAGATGAACGCCATCACCCGGCTGCGCTCGGGCCGAGTGCGGGTCTGCGCCTTCCCCAGCGCCAACGCGACCCTCATCCCCGAGGCCATGGCCCGGCTCGCCGCCGCCCATCCGGGGGTGCGGGTGGAGCTGCTGGAGGGCGAGCCGCCGGACTCGCTGGGGCGGGTGGTGCGCGGGGAGTGCGACATCACGCTCGCCTTCACCTATCCGGGGCTGCGCGAGGAGACCCCCGCCGAGCTGGTGGAGATCCCGCTGCTGGAGGACCAGCTGACAGTGCTGCTGCCGACCGGGCATCCGCTGGCCAGACGGCGGGCGGTCAAGCTGGCGGAGCTGAGCGAGGAGCGCTGGATCGCCGGGTGCCTGCGGTGCCGCGCCAACTTCCTGCACGAATGCGCGGAGCAGGGCTTCGCCCCGGACATCGCCTTCACCACCGACGACAATCTGGTGGTGCAGAGCATGGTCGCGGCCGGGCTCGGCGTGGCGATGATGCCGGGGCTGGTGCTCTCGTTCCTGTGCCATCAGAAGGTCACCGGGCGCGCCCTGGACCCCGCCTCGCGCCGCCATGTCTCGGCGTATGTGCTGCGCGAACATCTGGAGATACCGGCCACCGCGCGGGTGCTGGAGGAGCTGAAGACGGTGGCGGGGAACCGGGTCGGATGCTGAGCCCGGCCGTGCGCTGACCGCCTGTCCATAAGCGCCATCCATAAGCAGATCTTGGAGACAGCTCAACAACCTGTCGTTGGACGTGATGGAGCGGGCGGCAGGACGCTGCCACCATGAGCACCCCGACCGCGTATCCGTCCTCCCGTCTTCTCACGGCACGCCTCGGCGAGTTCGTCGGCGACGTCCGCGAGGCCGTCGACCGGGGGCTGGCGCCCGATGTGACCGCCTATCTGGTCGGCGAGCGGCTGGCGCCCCACCTCGGCGCGGCCGATCTGCTCACCCCGGGGCAGCGCGAGGGCGACCCCGACCGCTACCGCCAGCACGTTCTGCACGCCGAGCCCGACGGCAGCTTCTCGATCGTCGCGCTGGTGTGGCTGCCCGGCCAGCGCACGGCGATCCATGACCATGTGTCCTGGTGTGTGACCGGCGTCCACGAGGGCGAGGAGCACGAGCGGCGCTACCGCCTCGTGCCCGACGGTCCGGGCTCGCGGCTGATCGCGGTGGAGGACGTGGTCAACCCGCGGGGCGCGGTGTGCGGTTTCGCGCCGCCCGGAGATATCCACAGGGTGTGGAACGCCTGCGGGACGAAGGCGATCTCGATCCATGTCTACGGGGCGGACATCGCCCGCCTGGGCAGCAGCGTCCGGCGGGTCTACGACCTTCCGACGGCGGACGAGGCCCACGGCCTTTCGACGGCGGACGGCCAGTGACGCTGACCGCCGCGCCCGGCCGGGCGCGGCAGGCCGCCGGATGGCGGCCGCCCGCCACCGCGTACGGGCTCGGGCTCGCCGCGGCCGGGGTCGCGACCGCCTGGGGCGTCCACCGGCTGCTCCCCGCCGTACCTCTGCTGACCGCCGCCGTGGTGCTGGGCATCGTCGCAGCCCATCTGCCGGGGGCGCGCGGACTCGTCCGGGGCGTCTGCCGCGCCGGCCTCTCCTTCGCCGGGAAGCGGCTGATGCGCCTCGGCATCGTGCTGCTCGGTCTCAAGCTCAGCCTGAACGATGTGCTGGGCCTCGGCTGGGCCACCGTGGCGATGGTCCTGGGCGTCGTCGCGGCCACCTTCTGCGGCACCTGGTGGCTCGGCCGCCGGATGGGGCTGCGCGGCGATCAGCCACTGCTGATCGCGACCGGCTACTCGATCTGCGGGGCCTCCGCCATCGGCGCGGTGAGCGAGGTGTCGGAGAGCGATGAGCGCGATGTGGCCACCTCCGTGGCGCTGGTGACGCTGTGCGGCACGCTCGCCATCGCCGTCCTGCCGCTGCTTCAGCACCCCTTGGGGCTGGACGACGTGGCGTTCGGCAGGTGGGTGGGCGCGAGCGTGCACGACGTGGGCCAGGTCGTGGCCACCGCGCAGACCGCCGGGCCGGCGGCACTGGGCGACGCGGTGCTGGTCAAGCTGGTGCGGGTGGCCCTGCTCGCCCCGCTGGTCGCGGCGCTCGCGACGTCCGTACGGGTGCGGGAGCGCGCCAAGGCGGCGGCGGGCGAGGGGACGGCGGCGGGCGAGGCGGCGAAGCGGCGGCCGCCGCTGGTGCCGCTGTTCGTCCTCGGCTTTCTCACGATGACCGCCCTGCGCAGCACGGACCTCCTGTCCACCGCCGCGCTGGACACCGCCGCCACGGCCCAGGAACTCCTCCTCGCCGCCGCCCTCTTCGGCCTCGGCAGCGCCGTCCACCTCCCCTCACTCACCCGCACCGGCGCCCGGGTCGCGGCGCTGGGGCTGTGCGCATGGGTGGTGATCGCGGGGGCGTCGTACGCGGGGGTGCTGCTCACCACGTAGGGCCGGGGGCGGCCAGGGGCGCCGGGCTACGGCGAGGCCCGGAGCGCCGGGCGCGGCCGGGAGCGCGGGCACGCGGCCCCAGGGCCGGGGCCAGGGGCGCCGGGGGCGCGGCCAGGGGCGCGGTCAGGGCCCGGGGGCTGCGGCTCGGGCGCCGGGGCGCGGCCAGGCCGAGGGTGCCGGGCGCGGCCCGGGGGCGGAGTGCGGCCGGGGCCCGGGGGCGCGGCGAGGGATGCCGGGGGCGTGGCGAGGGCCCGGCGGGGTACGGCCAGGGGTGCCGGGAGCGTGGCGAGGGCCCGCAGGGCGGGGGCCAGGGGCGCCGGGGGTACCGGGGGCGCGGCCAGGGTCGGGGGTGCGGCCAGAGGCCGGCGTGCGGCAAGGGTTGCTAGGGCGCAGCCAGGGTGTCGGGGCGCGGCCAGGGTCCGGCGTGCAGGCATGGGTGGCGGGGGCCGCGCCCGTCCGGTGGGCCACGGCGGCGCGCGGCCAGGGTTGTGGGGGCGCGGCCAGGGCCCGCGTCGCGGGCAGGGCGCCCTAGGGCCAACGGCCGAGCGCGGGTCCGTCCCGCGACAGGTGTGACCTCCCGGAACGCCACTTACTCTGACGCCATGACCCCTCGCGACCCGCATGACGCCGACGCCGCCGTCACGGACAGCGCCGCCCCCCTGCCGCCCCAGGCATCCCCCGTCCCGCCCGAGCCGCAAGACGGAGACCTGGACCTGGGCCTGGACCCGGGCCTGGAGGGCGGCGGCGGCACCGGCGACACCGTACTGGGGAGGCGCTACCGCGCCCTCACCCTCGGCATCGTCACCGTCGTCTCCCTCATCGCCTTCGAGGCGAGCGCGGTCAATACCGCGATGCCGGTCGCGGCCCGCGCGCTGGACGGGGTCGAGCTCTACGCGTACGCCTTCTCCGCCTACTTCACCGCGAGCCTGTTCGCGATGGCGCTGTCGGGGGAGTGGTGCGACCGCAAGGGGCCGCTGGCGCCGCTGTTCACCGGGATCGCGGCGTTCGCCGCCGGGCTGCTGGTGGCCGGTTCGGCGCAGCGGATGTGGATGTTCGTGGGCGGGCGCGCGGTGCAGGGCATAGGCGGCGGGCTGGTGATCGTCGCGCTGTATGTGGTGGTCGGCCGCGCCTATCCGCAGCGGCTGCAGCCCGCCGTGCTGGCGTCCTTCTCCGCCGCCTGGGTGCTGCCGGTCATCGTCGGCCCGCTCGCCGCCGGGACCGTCACCGAACAGGTCGGCTGGCGCTGGGTGTTCCTGGCCATCCCGGTGCTGGTGCTGCCGCCGCTCGCGGTGATGCTCCCCGCGCTGCGCGCCCTGCCCCCGAGCGAGCGCTCCGCGGGTATGAACCGCCGCCGGATCCTTCTCGCGCTCGCCGTCGCGGCCGGCGCCGGGCTGCTGCAGTACGCGGGCCAGGACCTCAGCTGGCTCTCCCTCGTCCCGGCCGCCGCCGGTCTCGCCCTGCTCGTCCCGTGTGTACTGCGGCTGCTCCCCGAGGGCACCTTCCGCGCCGCCCGCGGACTGCCGTCGGTGATCCTGTTGCGCGGGGTGGCGGCGGGGTCCTTCCTGGGCGCGGAGAGCTTCGTTCCGCTGATGCTGGTGACCCAGCGCGACCTGTCCGCGACCGCCGCCGGGCTCTCCCTCACCGGCGGCGGACTCACCTGGGCCCTGGGTTCGTACACCCAGAGCCGGCCCCGCCTGGAGCCGCACCGCGAACGGCTGATGGGTCTCGGCATGCTTCTGATCGCCGTGTCCATCGCCGCGGTGCTCCTGGCCCTCATCGACTCCGTCCCGGCCTGGATCGTGGCCGTGGCCTGGGTGATCGGCGGCTATGGGATGGGGCTGGCCATCTCCAGCGGGAGCGTGCTGCTGCTGAAGTTCTCCCGTCCGGAGGACGCGGGCAGCAACTCCGCCTCCCTCCAGGTCTCCGACGCGCTCGGCAACATCACGCTGGTCGGCCTCAGCGGTGTCCTCTTCGTCTCCTTCGGTGGCGGCGATATCGCCGCCACCGGCTCCACGGCCTCCCACCAGCCGGCCGCCTTCGGCGCGGTCTACGTGGCGATGGCGGCGGTGGCGCTGGCGGGGGCGTGGGTGACGACGCGGTTGCGGCCCGTCACCGCGTAGTACCACCTTGACCCCACTAGTGGTACCGTTTTGGTATGGCTATGAATCTCCGACTGCGCGACGACCAGCAAGAGGCGCTCAAGCAGCGGGCCGAGGAGGAGGGCCGCAGTATGCACGCCATAGTGCTTCAGGCGATCGATCGGTATCTCGAGCAAGAGGCGGACTGCGAGTCGGTCCAGCGCCTGGGGGCGAAGTACGCGGCACGCCACGCGGACCTTCTGCGGAGGCTGGGGGAGTAAGTGAAGTACCTGACGGTCCAGGAAGTGCTGGACCTGGCGGAAATCGCCTGTGGGGGGCAGCGGATCGCGGTGCGCGATCTGGGGTTGCTGAGCTCGGCTGTGCATCGTCCGCAGTCGCAGATGTTCGGCATAGAGGCGTACACCGACCACTTCGAGAAGGCCGCCGCGTTGCTCCAGTCGCTCGCCGTCAACCACCCGCTGGTGGACGGCAACAAGCGGATGGCGTGGATGTGCACGGTGGTCTTCCTCGACATCAACGGCACCGAGATGCTCGACGTCGACCAGGACGAGGCGTACAAGCTGGTGGTCGGTGTGGCCGCAGGCGCGCTCGAGGACGTGGCGGACATCGCGTCCCGATTGCGGAGGCTGCACGAGGCGATGTGAGTCTGATCCCACCCTCGGGTGGGATCAGCCCGTACCCCCGAGCGTGAACGATGGCACCGGTAGGCTGACGCGGTTCCCGATCGACCTCGCCGAGCCAGCCCGACGGAGACCGTGAGTACTACTGCCGCCTCCACCAGCCATCACCTCTCGCCCGCCTTCCCCGGCCGGGCTCCTTGGGGTACCGCGAGCAAGCTGCGCGCCTGGCAGCAGGGCGCATTGGACAAGTACATCCAGGAGCAGCCGCGGGACTTCCTCGCGGTCGCGACCCCCGGCGCCGGTAAGACCACCTTCGCGCTGACCCTCGCGTCCTGGCTGCTGCACCACCACGTCGTCCAGCAGGTGACGGTCGTCGCGCCGACCGAGCATCTGAAGAAGCAGTGGGCGGAGGCCGCCGCGCGGATCGGCATCAAGCTGGACCCGGAGTACAGTGCGGGTCCGCTGAGCCGGGAGTACCACGGGATCGCCGTCACCTACGCGGGCGTCGGCGTCCGGCCCATGCTGCACCGCAACCGGATCGAGCAGCGCAAGACGCTCGTCATCCTCGACGAGATCCACCACGCCGGCGACTCCCGCTCCTGGGGCGAGGCGTGTCTGGAGGCGTTCGAGCCGGCGACCCGGCGGCTGGCGCTCACCGGCACCCCGTTCCGGTCCGACACCAACCCCATCCCCTTCGTCACCTATGAAGAGGGCAACGACGGGATCCGGCGCTCCTCCGCCGACTACACCTACGGCTACGGCAACGCGCTCTCCGACGGTGTGGTGCGCCCCGTCATCTTCCTCTCCTACAGCGGCAACATGCGCTGGCGGACCAAGGCGGGCGACGAGATCGAGGCGCGGCTCGGCGAGCCGATGACCAAGGACGCCGTCTCCCAGGCGTGGCGCACCGCGCTCGATCCGCGCGGCGACTGGATGCCGAATGTGCTGCGCGCCGCCGACCAGCGGCTGTCCGAGGTCCGTAAGGGCATCCCGGACGCGGGGGCGCTCGTCATCGCGGCCGACCAGGACTCGGCCCGTGCGTACGCCAAGCTGATCCGCGAGATCACCGGCAACAAGGCGACGCTCGTGCTCTCCGACGAGGCGGCGGCGTCCCAGCGGATCGAGGACTTCAGCCACTCCGACGACCGCTGGATGGTCGCGGTCCGCATGGTGTCGGAGGGCGTGGACGTGCCCCGGCTGGCGGTCGGGGTCTACGCGACCACCATCTCCACACCGCTCTTCTTCGCCCAGGCCGTCGGCCGTTTCGTACGGTCGCGGCGGCGCGGCGAGACCGCGTCCGTCTTCCTCCCCACCATCCCGATGCTGCTCGGCTTCGCGGGCGAGATGGAGGTCGAGCGCGACCACGTCCTGGACAAGCCGAAGAAGGACGGCGAGGAGGAGAACCCGTACGCGGAGGAGGAGAAGCTCCTCGAGGAGGCCGAGAAGCAGCAGGACGAGGACACCGGCGAACAGGACCAACTCCCCTTCGAGGCGCTGGAGTCGGACGCGGTCTTCGACCGGGTGCTGTACGACGGCGCCGAGTTCGGCATGCAGGCGCATCCGGGCAGCGACGAGGAACAGGACTACCTCGGCATCCCCGGGCTTCTCGAACCCGACCAGGTGCAGATGCTGCTCCAGAAGCGGCAGGCCAAGCAGATCGCGCACAGCCGCAAGAAGCCGGACGAGGAGGCGGATCTGCTGGAGCTCCCGGCGGAGCGGCGGCCGGTGGTCACCCACAGGGAGCTGCTGGAGCTGCGCAAGCAGCTCAACACGCTGGTCGGGGCGTATGTCCACCAGAGCGGCAAGCCGCATGGCGTGATCCACACCGAGCTGCGCCGGGTCTGCGGCGGCCCGCCGAGCGCGGAGGCGACGGCGGGGCAGATCCGCGAGCGGATCAAGAAGGTCCAGGAGTGGGCGACGCGCATGCGCTGACGCGTGGACCTTCCCTTCCCCTCCCCGCCCCTTCCCACAGCATCGATATGCGGTTCCGCCGCGTGGCAGGGGCTCGCCCCTGGACCCCGGGGTCTGGGGCGGAGCCCCAGTCGAGGGAAGGGGCGGGGAGGGGAACAGCCCGCCGCGGGCGGCAAGATCCGTCGGACACCCCGCGCGGTGACATAGGCGCAGGGCGGTGATGCCCTGCGCAACCCCTTTTCGAAAAGTTTCATGAACCGGTCGCACGCCCCTCTTATTTATCCGGACGAACCGGGTCGATTCCGGGTGCTCCCATGTCGTTCGCTTTGGCAGCTCTGCTCGGATTCTGGACAAACCCTTCCGCAAAGCGGACCGGCTCGCTAGCGTTCGGTCACGCACACGCCCCGTGGCAGCGCCGCCGCGGAGCGCAGCCGGTGCGTGACCACCGCGACCGGCGGCCTCTTCGCGCGCCGTCGTCGGGACCGACGGGGCACCGCACGAAGAGCCGCCGCTCATCACCGAGGAGGGGGCGTCGTGACCGCGGAGACCTCTCAGACGCTCGATCGGGGACTGCGCGTCCTCAAACTGCTCGCCGACACCGACCACGGGCTGACCGTGACCGAGCTGTCCAACAAGCTCGGCGTCAATCGCACCGTGGTCTACCGGCTGCTGGCCACCCTTGAGCAGCACTCCCTCGTCCGCCGGGACATCGGCGGACGGGCGCGCGTCGGGCTGGGGGTGCTGCAGCTCGGCCGCCAGGTGCATCCGCTCGTACGGGAGGCGGCGCTGCCCGCGCTGCGCTCCCTCGCCGAGGACGTCGGCGCGACCGCTCACCTCACCCTGGTCGACGGCACCGAGGCCCTCGCCGTCGCGGTCGTCGAGCCGACCTGGACCGACTACCACGTGGCCTACCGGGCCGGATTCCGGCATCCGCTCGACCGGGGCGCCGCCGGGCGCGCCATCCTCGCCGCCCGCGCCGGCCGCCCCGACGACCCCGGGTACGCCCTCACCCACGGCGAACTGGAGGCGGGCGCGAGCGGCGCGGCCGCCCCGCTCATCGGGGTGACGGGGATAGAGGGCAGCGTCGGGGTCGTCATGCTCTGCGACTCGGTACCGGACCGGGTCGGCCCGCGGGTCGTCGACGCGGCCCGAGAGGTCTCGGACGCCCTGAGCTGAGTGCCCGGCGCGGCCTCGGCGCGGAACAGCACGCCGTGGCGGCGGCCTCGATGGACGCGGTGCGCCGTAACCCGGCGGTACGCCGTAACCGCGCGGCACGCCGGTCCGCGGCCCCGGCGCGGGACAACGCGCTGCGGCGCCGTGGCCCGGGCATGGCGCGTAGCAGGGTGCCCCCCATCTGACGACACGCGGCGTGCGGCAGCGCCGCGCCCTGCGGGGTGCGGCCGATGAAGCGGCGGCGCGGATGAGCGCCGCCGCGAAGGTGCGACCGCTGTCGCACGGTGGCCCGGGCCCGGCGGCGGCGCTGGACCCGTGTTGGGCGTGACAGTGGCGGCCCCACTGGGCCCGCCCCGCCCGCGCGCGTCGGCATGGCCGCCGCGCCATGCGGCCGGGAGCCGTGAGCCCGGCGCCCTTGGTCGGACGCCGCGCGCCTGCCCGCGTCGGCCGGGCGCCACGAGCTGAGCCAAGCCGTCCGCGCCCGCCGCTCGCCAAGCCGTCCGTCTCCGCCGCCCGCCCAGGGCTCGCGTTCGCTGCCCGCCCAGGGCTCGCGTTCGCTGCCCGCCCAGGGCTCGCGTTCGCTGCCCGCCCAGGGCTCGCGTTCGCTGCCCGCCCAGGGCTCGCGTCCGCCGCCCGCCCAGGGCTCGCGTTCGCTGCCCGCCCAGGGCTCGCGTCCGCCGCCCGCCCAGGGCTCGTGTTCGCCGCCCGTCAGGGCTTTGGGGGTCGGGGTGGCGCCTCGTCCGTCCCGGCGGTCAACTAGATTCGCACTATGCCTGCCGTCTCCCCCCGCGCCCGCGTCCTCGCGCTCTGCTCCGCGCCCGTGCTCGCCCTGCTCGCGGTGGCCGCGTTCGCCCCGCTGCCGTTCACCGTGGCCCAGCCCGGTTCGACCGTGAACGTCCTCGGCGCCGACCGTGGCAAGCAGGTGATCAGCGTCTCGGGGAGCGGCACCCGCAAGACCAGCGGGCAGCTCAGGATGACGACGATCCTGGCCACCGGCCCGGACGCCACCGTGCGGCTGAAGGACGTGATCAGCGGCTGGTTCGCCACCGATCGCGCGGTCATGCCGCATGACTCGGTCTACGTCGGCGGCACCACCAAGGAGATCGAGCGGCACAACGCCGAGGAGATGCGGGAGTCACAGTCCTCGGCCACCAGCGCCGCGCTCGGCTATCTCCACCGCTCCCCGCGCGACGTCAAGGTCACCCTGCGCCTGGCCGACGTCGGCGGACCGAGCGCCGGGCTGCTCTTCTCCCTCGGCGTGATCGACAAGCTGGACGGGGACGGCCGCGGTGGCGATCTCACCGGTGGCCGGACGATCGCGGGCACCGGCACCATCGACGCCAAGGGCAAGGTCGGGGCCGTGGGCGGGGTTCCGCTGAAGACGCGGGCCGCCAAGCGGGACGGCGCCACGGTCTTCCTGGTGCCGAAGGCCGAATGCGCCGATGCCACCGCCGAACTGCCCAAGGGGCTGCGGCTGATCCCCGTCACCACCCTCAAGGGTGCCGTGACGGCTCTGCGGGCGCTGCGGTCGGGCGGCGCGGTCCCGCACTGCTGAGCGGTGCCGCGGTCCTCTGGTCCACCGCCGCCTTCTGGTCCACCGCCGTCCTCTCGTCCCCCGTCGTCCCCTTGTCCCCCGCCGCCCCCTGGCCAACGGCCGCCCCCTCGTCCATCCCGCGCCAGGCCGGGAAGACCAGCGGGCTGAGCGTGGCCAGGAAGTAGACCCCGCCCGTCACCAGGAAGGCGGCGGTCAGCCCCACGCCCTCCACCAGACATCCGGCAGCGAGCCCGCCGAGCGGCATCACCACCCACACCCCCGCGGTGAGCGCGCCCGAGACCCGGCTGCGCAGCTCATCGGGGACGGCCTCGTAGGTCACCGTGGTCAGGATCGGGTTGAGCATTCCCGCCGCGACTCCGCTGGCCGCCATCGTCACGGCGAGCGGGGACACACCGGGGACGAACGCGGCGATCAGGAAGCGCGGCAGCCCGCACACCAGGAAGCTCACCGCGAAGACGGTCCGGCGCGAAAAGCGGTCGCCCACCGCCCCGTAGAGCAGCGCCCCCACCAGCGCACCGCCGCCGAACAGCGCCGTGAGCAGCCCCAGTTGCACCGAACCGCCCAGGTGCCGCTCGGCGTGGACGGGCAGCAGTACGGACGACAGGCCCTGGTCGAGGCCATTGGTGACCATGACCATCAGCACGATGGCCAGCAGCAGCCGATGGTGCAGCAGAAAGCGGTACCCCTCGCGCAGCTCCGCGCGGTAGGCGCGGGCGGACACCGGCACGACGGGCCTGCGCGGCGCGGCGGCGGGCAGTCCGCGCAGCCCCGCCATGATCAGCAGCGCGGAGGCCGCGAACGTCGCCGCGTCCAGCAGCAGTACGGAGGGCGGGCCGAGCAGCGCGATCAGCAGCCCCCCGACCGCCGCGCCCAGCATCCGGGCCCCGCGCGAGGCCCCGTCGTAGAAGCTGGCGGCGCGGCTGAGGGTGGTGCCCGCCCGTTCGGCCAGCGCGGGGACGAGCACTTGGCGGGCGGTCTCGCCCGGTGCGTGGAGCAGTCCGCAGAACGCCATCAGCGCGCATAACTGCCAGAACCGCAGCAGCCCGGCGAAGTGCAGCACCGGAATCGTGGCGACGGCCACCCCGCACAGCGCGTCGGAGGCGATGGAGACCCGCCTGCGGCCGACCCGGTCGATGACCGGCCCGCCGATCACGGCGGAGACGACCACCGGCAGGGTCGCGCAGAAGGACACGAACCCGGCCTTGGCCGCGCTGCCCGTGGTCTCCAGGACGAACCACGGGACGGCGATCAGCGTGAGCGAATTGCCCGCTATGGAAACGGTGTTGGCGGCGAGGACGAGCATGAGCGGTCTTCGGCCACCGCTGTTTCCCCGGCGCTCTCTGTCTCCTGTGTCGTCGGTCATGTCAGTGGTCGAACCGCGCGGTCAGACCGGATTGCGGCAGCCGTGGGGTGGCCAGCCGCAGCCCGACCTCCACCAGCGTCCAGCCGAGCCGGGTGCGCAGCGCCCGGGCACGGGCGGGGCGGGTTCGGGCGGGGCGGGTCCGGCGGTGGGACTGGGGCGCCTCGTGGGCCTCATGCTGGAGACGCTCGGCGCGTATTCGGTGGAGCCACAGATGGATCTCGTCGCCGTACATGTCGTTCCCCCCAGGGATCGGTCAGTCCTCTTCGCGCGGGAAGGCATGCAGATGGACGCGGTACGGGGCGGAGCCCTCGGTGTCCCGGTCCACCTCCTTCTCGCGGTAGCTCTCGATCACTTCGTGCACCTTGTCGCGCATTTCGCTGGCGAGTTCGGGCGTGAGACGCATGGCGAAGTCGCTCATGTCCGAAGCGCCGCGCCATGCTGAGGGCCAGTCGTGCATGGTGCTGAACCAGGTGGACAGGTCCTGGCCGTGGATGGTGGCCCACTCGTGAAGCAGGGTGTTCATTGCTCCGCGTACGGCCGGGTCGGGGCTGGTCAGAAACCTGTCGGTACCCACCCGCACGCCCCGCTGCGCCGCCTTCCACCACCGCTCCCGCCCCTTGCCCCGCTCCGGATCGTCCTTGACGAAGCCGTGGGTGGCCAGCTGCCGCAGATGGTAGCTCGTGGCGCCGCTGGACTCGCCCAATCTGTCGGCCAGTTGGGACGCGGTGGCCGGTCCGTACTCGCGCAGCGCCCCGAGCAGACGTATCCGCAGCGGATGCGCGAGCCCGCGCAGGGAGCGGGGGTCGAGCACCCGGACGTCGTCGGGCGCAGGCTCTTCGTTCTGTGCCATGCGCGGCAGCGTAAGCATGCAAAGACTCAGTTGCAACACTTTCTTTGCAACAGAGTCTTTGGATCCGTTTCAGGGGCCGCCGCGGGCCCCAGTCCTCAGTCCAGCGCCGCCTGCCGCACCAGCGGGATGATCCGCAGCGGAACCGCGTTCTCCATCACGATCGCCGTCGAGGCCCGGACGATCCCCTCGAACCCCACCACCAGGTCGATCACCCGCTGAAGGTCGGCGTTGGAGCGGGCCACCAACCGGCAGAGCATGTCCCCGTGGCCCGTGGTGGTGTGCAGCTCCAGCATCTCCGGAACGGTCGCCAGATGGGCCCGTACGTCCTGCCCCTGCCCCTGCTTGATCTCCAGCGTCGCGAACGCGGTGACCGGATAGCCGAGCGCCGCCGGGTCCACATCGGGGCCGAAGCCGCGGATCACCCCCTGCGCCCGCAGCCGGTCCAGCCGCGCCTGCGCCGTGCCGCGGGCGACACCGAGGCGGCGTGACGCCTCCAGCACGCCTATCCGCGGTTCCTCGGCGAGCAGCTCGATCAGGCGGGCGTCGAGCCCGTCGATCCCCATGCGGTCCCCCTTGAGGTCTCCGTGGCCCTTGTGACGTTCTCTGTGACGGTAGTCACCCTGTACAGGATGCTCTATGGCAGACCGCTCTGGCTATACACACTGACCAGCGTTCTCGCGAAGTGTTGCGCACCTTGAGCCATGGGAGGACGCTGCGAAGTATGACTGAGACGACAGAGATGCTGCAGCAGGGGGACGCACGGCACGCCGACCCGTTCCCCGTGAAGGGGATGGACGCGGTCGTCTTCGCGGTCGGCAACGCGAAGCAGGCCGCGCACTACTACGCCACCGCCTTCGGCATGAAGCTCGTCGCCTACTCCGGTCCGGAGAACGGCAGCCGGGAGACGGCCAGTTACGTCCTCGTCTCGGGCGGCGCCCGCTTCGTGTTCACCTCCGTCATCAAACCGGCGAGCGCCTGGGGCCGCTTCCTGGCCGAGCATGTCGCCGAGCATGGCGACGGTGTGATCGACCTCGCGGTGGAGGTGCCGGACGCGCGCGCCGCGTACGCGTACGCCGTCGAGCACGGCGCCTCCGGGATCGATGAGCCGCATGAGCTGAAGGACGAGCACGGCACGGTGGTGGTGGCTTCCATCCGCACCTACGGCGACACCCGCCACACCCTCGTCGAGCGCACCGGCTACGACGGCCCGTACCTGCCCGGCTTCGCGGAGGCCGAGCCGATCGTCGACCCGCCCGCGCGGCGGAACTTCCAGGCCATCGACCACTGCGTCGGCAATGTGGAGCTCGGCCGGATGGACGAGTGGGTCGGCTTCTACAACAACGTCATGGGCTTCACCAACATGAAGGAGTTCGTGGGCGACGACATCGCCACCGAGTACTCCGCGCTGATGTCGAAGGTCGTGGCGGACGGCACCCGCAAGGTGAAGTTCCCGCTCAACGAGCCCGCGGTCGGCAAGAAGAAGTCGCAGATCGACGAGTATCTGGAGTTCTACGGCGGCCCCGGCGTCCAGCACATCGCGCTCGCCACCAACGACATCGTCGCCACGGTGCGGGCGATGCGTGCGGCCGGGGTGCGGTTCCTGGACACCCCGGACTCGTACTACGAAACCCTGGGGGAGTGGGTCGGCGACACCCGCGTCCCGGTGGAGACCCTCCACGAGCTGAAGATCCTCGCCGACCGCGACGAGGACGGCTATCTGCTGCAGATCTTCACCAAGCCGGTCCAGGACCGGCCGACCGTCTTCTTCGAGCTGATCGAGCGGCATGGCTCGATGGGCTTCGGCAAGGGCAACTTCAAGGCCCTCTTCGAGGCGATCGAGCGCGAGCAGGAGAAGCGCGGCAACCTCTGACCGTCACGCGGGGCGGGCCGCGGCCCGTCGGCCCGCCCGGCTCCTGGTACGCCCGGCCGCGAGCGGACGGTCGCGGTGGATTCGTTGGGCCTCGACCGCGCCCGCATCGGGAGGAGGCCACGTGCAGCTTGGCGTGCACGTACGCCGAGCCGCCGCGGTCCTCCGGGGCGTGCAGCACACCGATGCGCCAGGTCGACCGGTCACCGGAGTGGAATCTCGTGTTCGGGAGTGGGGGGATTGCTCAAAGTGGTTTCCCGCTTTCACAGGAGACAGAGCGAGACCCGCACTACCAAAACCGGCGCACGGGCTGACGCAAGGGACAGGTCAGTTCGTGGATCGCGCGACGGAAGGCAAGGCAACGGACGACATTTTCCAATACGAACCCTAGCGCGTATGCGCCCCGGTGCATTGCTGAATCGTTATCTTCGAACCCTCTCTGAGTGCGCATTCCAGCCACGTTTATCAAGAGGTCCGATCCGGCTGTTCTGCGCGCGTCGTCATGGTCTCCTCCAGGGGGCCGTGAGAGCCGCCGCTCACCGGGGCGGGTGGCGGCTCTCACGCCGTTCGCGGGGTTCGGGGTCAGCCCATGTGCACCGGGGCCGCGCCGCCCTCGGTGTGGTGCTGCCTGCCGGCGTTGACGGCGAACGCGGTGACGGCCAGGCCCGCCAGGAACATCGCGCCGGCGGCCACGAAGGCCATGGTGTAGCCGTGGGTCACCGCGTCGCCGGCCCGGGCGACCAGGGCGAAGTCCTTGGTGGACAGGCCCCGGTAGAGGCCGGCGGCCGCCTCGGGGAGCTTGTCGTCGGCGGCCGACGTGGAGATCGTCGAGAGGACGGCGAGGCCGAGGGCGCCGCCGATCTGTTGGGCGGTGTTGAGCAGCGCGGAGGCGACCCCCGTGTCCTGGTGGTCGACCCCGCTGACCGCGCCGAGCGTCATCGGGACGAAGCTCATGCCCAGGCCGAGGGCGGTCACGAACATCGCGGGCAGGAGGTGGGCCGTGTAGGAGGAGTCCGGCTCCAGGGTGGCGAACCAGAACATGCCGCCGGCCGCGACCAGCAGACCGGGACCGGCGATCAGCCGGGGCGCGTGGTGGGCGACCAGCTTGGAGCTGATACCCGCGGCGGCGGCCATGCCGAAGCTGAAGGGGAGGTAGGCGAAGCCGGTCCTGACCGGGCTGTAGCCCAGGATGAGCTGCATGTAGAGGGTGAGGAAGTAGAAGGTGGCGAACATGCCGGAGCCGATGAACAGCATCGTGGCGTAACTGCCTGAGCGGTTGCGGTCCTTGAACAGGCGCAGCGGCATCATCGGGTCCGCGGTCCGGGCCTGGAGGAACAGGAAGGCGGCGAGCAGTACGGCGGAGGCCGCGAAGGAGGCCAGGGTGAGACCGCCTGTCCAGCCGTGTTCGCCGCCGCGTGTGATGCCGTAGACGAGGGAGATCAGGCCGCCGGTGCCGGTGACGGCGCCGGGCACGTCGAGGCGGCCGGGGTGCCGGTCGGCCTCGACCAGGGTGCGGGTGCCGGCCAGTACGGCCAGGCCGATGGGGATGTTGACGAAGAACACCCAGCGCCAGTCGAGTACGTCGGTCAGCGTGCCGCCGAGCAGCAGGCCGACCGTGGCGCCGACACCGCCCATCGCCGCGTACACACCCATCGCGGTGTTGCGCGGCTTGCCCGCGGGGAACGTGGTGGTGATCAGGGCCAGGGCGCTGGGCGCGGCGAGCGCGGCGCCGACACCCTGCAGGATGCGGGCGCCGATCAACAGCCCCTCGTTCGGGGCGAGTCCGCCCAGCAGCGAGGCGAGGGTGAAGACGATGATGCCCGCTTGGAACATCCGCCGGCGGCCGAACAGGTCGCCGGCCTTGCCGCCGAGCAGCAGCAGGCCACCGAAGGCCAGGGCGTAGGAATTGACGATCCACGCCAGGTTCGCGTCGGACACGCCCAGGTCGGTCTGGATGGCGGGCAGGGCGATATTGGTGATCGTGGCGTCGAGGACCACCATCAGCTGGGCGGCCGCGATCACGACGAGGGCGAGCCCTAGATGACGGCCTCCTCCTGCCGAGATCTCCGACGTGTTGGTGTCCCCCCGCGAGGGCGCGGGGGTGACCGTACTGCCAGCAGACATTGCAAGCTCCAAAAAAGGACAGGAGAATTCCCCGGGCGAGCGAGCGGCAGACAGAGAAGCCGCACTTCGTTTCGAGGGAAAGGCCAGGACGAACCCCCATCGGAGAGAGGGGAGGCGTCGGTCATGCAATCCGAGAACGGCACACCGATACAGCATGCGAACTGAACTCGGGACGAGCAAGAACCTTAACACCCGCACGGCACGGGCGAAGAAACGAGATCGGGATGTGAGATGTGTTCCTGATCGCGCTTGACAACGCGGATCAGAATGTGAACACAGGGATCGATCCTTGAAAGGCTGTGCTCACAGCTTGAGAAATAAATCAAGCGCTCACTGACTTCGGTATCCTCCAAATTCTGGATCCCGCCTTTTGGAAAGGAGATCGAAACCGGGTCCGTGGCCGGGTGGCCGATCTCCTTGCCGCGAGCTGACGAGCCTCGTGGCCACGTCGGGCTGAGAGCTTCGCGGGCGGGTGATCTCCTCGTGCCGGGCGGCGATGCGGGACCGCGCGAGGGGCCGCCCGGGCCGCATCCTCGTCTCGTCGGCGTTCGGCGCTACTGAGCTGTGCGGTTGTGCCGCCGGTATCAGAAAATGCGAACGCCTGAACGGGAGCGCTTTCTCACCGTCTACACTCTCGGCGATCTGTTCACTCCAACACGGCGTGATCGCATGGGAGTTGTTGAGTATCAATGCACACGGAAAAGTACACTGCGGGTCGTTTGACCAGGCGTAGGTTCACCCTCGGCGGGGGCGTGGCCGCGGCCGGGGCGCTCGGTGCCTTCGCCGCCCGCGCGGGGGCCGCCACCGTGGCGGGGGGCCGGTTCGATCTGTCGGTGCCCTCCACCCCGCTGATCCGCGAGAAGACCCCGCACAACGCCACCGTGCTGCAGTCCTTCGCTGTCGACGACGTGGGCGGCCACCTCTACACCGTCCAGCTGATGCAGGGCGGTATCCAGCTCAGCGGGGAATCCGCCCCCGTCTCCGGCGCGGACCGCGCCGCCCACGGCGATCTGTGCGTCACCAAGCTGTCCCTCGCCGGAGCGGAGCTGGGCTCCATGTACCTCAAGGGATTCGGGCACGGCGTCGCGATGGGCTGTGAGCCGGTCGGCTCCGCCGCGTACCTGTGGACCGAGTCGGACGCCAACCCCGACTCCGGCTACGGCCGCGCCATCAGCCGCTTCAAGTTCGCCGATGGCACCGTGCTGTCGTCCGGTTCGTCCTCGCTGGTCAAGCACTGCCCGGTGGCGGGCTCCGCCAGCAACCAGCCCGCCGTCGACATGCTCAACCGCCGGCTGCTGCTGCGCTACCGCCTCGGTGGCGAGGCCCGCTACCGGCTGATGAGCCTCTCCGGGGTCAGCGCGGGCGACTACACCGCCGTGTACGACGACATACCCCAGACCGGCGTCGAGGACGGCGAGGTCTTCCAGGGCTTCACGGTCCTCGGCGACTACGCGTACCAGATGACCGGCACCGCCTACACCGACGAGGACGGCGCCAACCCGCCCTCCGGCCACGGCAACACCTACGTCTCCTGCATCGATCTGCGCACCGGCGAACTCGTTCAGCGCGCCCGCACCGAGGCCGCCTACTCGCTGAGCTACCGCGAGCCGGAGGGCCTGGCCGTCCAGCTTTCCAGCCCCCGACGGCTGTGCATGGGCTTCGCCTCGGGCGCCGCCGGAGACCGTAAGGTCAGCGTCTACTACAAGGCGCAGTAGAGCCCGCGAGGCGCGGCCCTCCTGGCGGCTCTCCTCGCCGCCTGTCCCGGGGCCCTCCTGGCGGCAATTTCGCGGTACCCCGTCCGCTGCCGCGATCTTCCCCGCGCGCTTCCCGGGTGCGAGGCTGGACGCATGACGGACCTCATCGAGCTGCTGCGGGAGGGCCTCCCCGAGGAGGCCGTGCTGACCGACCCGGATGTGACCGGGGCCTACGCACACGACATGGCGAGCTTCTGCGAGGCGGGCGCGCCCGCCGTCGTCGTCCTCCCGCGCACGGTCGAGCAGGTGCAGCACGTCTGCCGCACCGCCACCGCGCTGCGCGTCCCGGTCGTGCCCCAGGGCGCGCGCACCGGCCTGTCGGGCGCGGCCAACGCGTCCGAGGGCTGCATCGTGCTGTCCCTGGTCAAGATGGACCGGATCCTGGAGATCAATCCGGTCGACCGGATCGCGGTCGTCGAACCGGGCGTCATCAACGCGACCCTGTCCCGGGCCGTCATGGAGAAGGGCCTCTACTATCCGCCGGACCCCTCCAGCTGGGAGCAGTGCACGATCGGCGGCAACATCGGCACCGCGTCCGGCGGGCTGTGCTGTGTGAAGTACGGCGTCACCGCCGAATACGTCCTCGGGCTCGATGTCGTCCTCGCCGACGGGCGGCTGCTGAAGACCGGCCGCCGCACCGCCAAGGGCGTCGCGGGCTACGACCTGACCCGGCTGTTCGTCGGCTCCGAGGGCAGCCTCGGCATCGTCGTCGGCGCGGTCCTCGCCCTCAAGCCCGCCCCGCTGGAACAGCTCGTCCTGGCCGCCGAGTTCCCCTCCACCGCGTCCGCCTGCGACGCCATCTGCCGGATCATGGAGCGCGGCCACGCCCCCTCGCTGCTGGAGCTGATGGACCGGACGAGCGTCCGCGCGGTCAACGCGATGGGGAACATGGGCCTCCCGGAGTCCACCGAAGCCCTGCTGATGGCAGCGTTCGACACCCCGGACCCGGCCCCCGACCTCGCCGCCGTCGCCGAGCTGTGCACGGCGGCCGGTGCGACGGAGGTGGTCCCGGCCGAGGACGCCGCCGAGTCCGACATGCTGCTCCAGGCCCGCCGGATGACGCTTCCGGCACTGGAGGCGGTCAAGGGCGTCACCATGATCGACGACGTCTGTGTGCCCCGCTCCCGGCTCGCCGAGATGATCGACGGCACGGCCGCCATCGCCGAGAAACACGCCCTCACGATCGGCGTCGTGGCCCACGCCGGGGACGGCAACACCCATCCGACGGTGTGCTTCGACCCGGCGGACCCCGACGAGTCCCGGCGGGCCCGGGAGTCGTTCGACGAGATCATGGCGCTGGGTCTTGAGCTCGGCGGCACCATCACCGGTGAGCACGGCGTCGGCGTCCTCAAACGGGAGTGGCTGGCGCGGGAACTGGGCCCGGTGGGGGTGGAGTTGCAGCAAGGGATCAAGCAGGTCTTCGATCCGCTGGGCCTGCTCAACCCCGGCAAGCTCTTTTGACGGCGGCCCTGGCAAGTCCCCGCCTCGGGGCAAGCCCTCCGCGCGACCTCGCCCGCCTCTTCACTGATCTTGAGTACACGCAGCAGGCGGGCGACCTCGGGCGCGGCAGCGCTCGCTGCGTCGAGCCGCTCGACGAGTCGGGCGACGGTGCCCCAAGCGGTGTCTTTCATGCGCGTCCAGCTGTGGAGTGAGGGAGGCTCCATCGGGTTCCGTCGGGGATGTGCCAGACGTAAGCGCTTCCGTCCGCTTCACGGGCGTACCCGAACCGGTCCTGCGACGGGCGGCCGGCGTCGTTCCACCAACGCCAAGCCGACTCGGCCTGCTCCCAGAGTCCGGCGTCGCCGCCGTAGCTGACGGTGCCGGTGTTGTCGCCGGTCAGGGGTGCGCGGGCCCAAGACCCGTCGGGCTGCTGAATCTGGATGGCCATGGTGCCTGTGGTGTCGTCGAGGTGGTAGACGAATTCCGCCTCGGGCAGGTGGAAGGCGAGCAACAGGCGGAAGGGGTAGTGACCGCGGATGTTCTCGGCGGTGACCACCGTGGGTCGGGTCTCTGCTTCCGGTGCCCGTTCAGGTCGCGGGGGCGGGGCGTAGGTGCGTGCGTCGGTGCGGGCTGCCATGAAGCGGCCGGCGGTGGTGGTGAAGTGGCCGAGGGCGCGCTGTTGCTCGTCGATGGCGAGGCGGACGAGGCCGCCCTCGATGCCGAGGGCGACATCGGCGACCAGGATGGTTCCGGGCTTGCTCTGGTCGATCCACGCTTGGGGGATGGCGGGCACGGAACAGGTGGCGATGATCCGGTCGAACGTGTCCCCGGTGGGGTAGCCCCGCGTACCGTCGCCCGCGATGACTTGGGGGGTGCATCCGGCGTCGGTGAGGCGCTGCTGTGCGGCCTCGACGAGGGCGGGGTCGACGTCGACGGAGTGCACGAGGTGTTCCCCGAGGCGTGCGCACAATAGGGCGGCGTTGTAGCCGGTGCCGGTGCCGATTTCGAGAATCCGGTGTCCATCTTCGGCGTTGAGGTCTTCGAGCATGCCGGCCATGAGGCTTGGCAGAGTGCTGGACGAGGTCGGGACGCCGGTCCATGCCGTCTCGTCGCCCTGCTCGGCGGTGGCCGGGTCGAGGGCGGTCACGAGTGTCTGGTCCCGGTAGACGGCGGCGAGGGCGTCCTCGGCGGTGGTGGCGCGGTGCTCGCGCCAGACGGTGATGCCCTTTTCGTTGGTCTCCTGCTCGAACCACTGGGGGACGAACACGTGGCGGGGGACATTGGCGAACGCTTCGGCCCATGGGCGGGTGCGGATGGCGCCGACTTGAGTGAGTTCGTCGGCGAGGGCCGCCATGTAGGGGCGGGCCTGGTCGAGGGCTGGGGCGTTCATCGGGAGACTCCTTGCAGTTCGTCGGCGATGGCCTGGGCGATGGGCAGGCCGGTTGCGTGCTCGATCCAGTCCTACTGCCCGCACGGATTCGCTTCCAGGTAAGTCCACACGCCGTCGGGGCTGACGACGAAGTCGAAGGCGGCGAACCGGAGGTCAAGGCGATCCATGTAGCGTCGTACACCCTCGACGACGTTGGGTGGGGCTGTGCCGATCCGGTACGTGAGCGAGCGGTAATCGCTGCGCCAGTCCGTATGCGCGGCGTCGCTGCCCGCGTGGACTTCGGCGGCGAAGAGCCGGTCGCCGACGACCGTGAGCCGCACCTCGTACGCCTTGTCGACCCACGCTTGGAACAGATGCGCGGTGGTGTCGATGCCGCGCAGGTCGGCGAGGTCGTCCTCGGTGACACGACGGGTGTACACGGCCTTGAACTGGTCGTCTTCGATGAACACAGGCGTGGCCACCGGCTTGCAGACGATCGGACCGGTTACGTCGCCGACGAACGCGCGGACGGCATCGGGGCTGTTGGTGATGAGCGTGGGCGGAACGGTCAAGCCGCAGGATCGAGCGGTGGCGAGCTGAAGCGGCTTGTACTCGGCGCGGGACATGGCGGCGGGGTGGGAGACCCATCGGCAGTCGAGGGCGGTCATGATGCCGCCGAGTCCGGCGCGGGCCTGCGCGGCGGCGAACCGGTGCTCGGGTTCCGACATGGTCGCGGGCAGGCTGAACGGGTTGGGGGCGCGGTAGTAGACGGCGGAGACATCGGCGAGGTCGACGGCGCGGTGAGCGGTGGTGAGTCCGCCGGACCACCCTCGTCGAGCGTCGATACGCCCGGCGAGGGTGACCTCTTGCGGGAACTCGGCGGTGTCCATGCGGAACACCTCCGCTCCACCGTCTGTGAGTGCCTTGACGACGCGGTCGGTCGGCCAGTCGTCGCGCGCTGCGATCACGAGAACGGTGGACATGAGGGCATCAGTCCTTCGCGCCCTCGTCGAGCGGCGGGGGGTTCTTCACGTTGCCGTCGGGAACCGTGGGGTTGTGGGTTTGCATGTAGGGGAGCGGGCCGTCGTACAAGCCCCGGGACATCTGTAACTCGTTGTCGTAGACGGCCGGCGGCTTCACGATCGCCTGCGTGGCGTCGGGAACGCGGGCGAAACGGAGAATCCATGGGCGCGTGTCCGGTCCGCTCGGCGGTGCGCTGCTGTACGGGATGCGCCCACCCTCGGGCGCGAGCGGGAAGGCTTCCCTCACATCAGCGGTGGCGGTGGTCATTCCGCATTCCTTCCTGTGACAGGTCGGCCGCGCCCCGACGGCGTGGCCTCGGTGGTCGTGCGGTGCGAATCGCCCCGTTCCCGGAGGCGGGCACGGGCAAGGCACGAGGCGGAGCTGTGCCGACGCTGCGGCCGGGTAGCCTCCTTCACCGCTTCGTCCAAGCCGTCGAGCAGCATCACGGGGCCGCCTTCATTTCGGCCCAGCAACGCTTACGGTTCGGCCGCCGCGCGGGGCCCAACAGGTCGTAGCCCCACCGGTCGGCAAGAACGTCGACCAGGATCAGGCCCCGCCCGTCGGTGTCGTCGCCTCCGGGGGTGCGCAGCATCGGCACCCGGGACGGGTCCATGTCCACGATCGCCAGGTACAGCCGGTCATTCGCCGGGCGGTCCACGATCACGCGCAGGCTGTGCCCCCGGGCGTGGTTCACGGCGTTGGTGACGAGTTCGGACATCGCTAGCGCGGCGGCTTCCGCCGTCTCGTCGCCGAGGCCCCACGCGGCGCACGCCGTGCGGACCAGGCCGCGCGCCACGGACGCCGTCTCTTTTGTGCGCGGGTGGGTCTCGCTGTAGCCCTGGCATCCCGTCGCGCGGGCTCTGCTTGCCGTCATCGTTATGGATCACGCCTTGGTCAGGGGGGCGGGGGAAAAACCGCGCCGGTCCTTCTTGGGGGTTGAGGGTGAAGAAACCGGTGCGACCGTCAACCGGCCGCCCGATCTCGATCACCGAACGGCCGGTAATCACTCAACTCCAGTGCGTGCATCGGGGTAAGGGAGCAGAGTGAAGGCACGGTTGAACTGGTTGAACACAGCTCGGGGGTTGGGATGGCACGACGACTGCGCACGCCGAATAGGGCTCTCGCGGGCCTGATGCAGATGGAGGGGATCGGAAACGCGCAGCTTGCGCGACGCACAAACGCCGTCGGAAAAGAACTCGGGGTCACGCTGCA
The DNA here is from genome assembly GCF_003595545.1 of Streptomyces sp. 11-1-2. Classification (NCBI taxonomy): domain Bacteria; kingdom Bacillati; phylum Actinomycetota; class Actinomycetes; order Kitasatosporales; family Streptomycetaceae; genus Streptomyces; species Streptomyces sp. 11-1-2. The sequence continues at coordinate 4,746,854 of NZ_CP022545.1, read as the reverse complement.
TTACGACAAGTCGAGCGTGTCGCAGTGGCTCGCCGGCAGTACGCCGAAGCCGCAGGCACGGCCCGCGATCCTCGAAGCGCTCTCCCGACTCGCCGGGCGGCCGGTAACGTCCGCCGAAGTCGGCTGGGGGGACGATCCGGCCGAAGAGCGCGATGTTGTTTCGGGAGTGATGGCGCTGAGCCGAGCAGATATGGACCCGTCCCGCCGCAGCGTGCTGACCGCGGCTATGTACGCGGCCACGCTGGTGGTCCCCACATACGACGAGTTAGCCGGGGAATCTGACCAGCGCGTGAAGGACACCAGCGCGGGGAGCCTTCTTCGTATCGGTATGAGCGACGTTGAGACCGTGACCAAGATGACGGACAAGGTCGCCGAGATCCTGGACGAGATCGGAGCTGGTCACGCTCGGCCGATGGCGGCGGCGTTCATCACCAACACCATCGGCACCTACCTGCGCGCTGACGCCTCGGACAAGGTGCGCAAGGCCATGCTCGCGGCCGTCTCGGACTTCGTGTACCTCACGGGCTGGATGGCGATGTACGAGATGAAGCAAGGGCTTGGGCAGAAGTACTACCTGCGCGCGCTCGATCTCGCGGCGAGGGGCGAGGACCACGTCACCTACTGCCGGACCCTGCGAGGCATGTCTTTGCAGGCGTCCCACCTCGGCTACGGGCCAAAGGCGTTGGAACTTGCGGACGCAGCAGCGGAGGCCGCACCCGCATCTGGGCCGCGTCTGGTGGCGTTCCTGCGTGGACAGCAGGCCGCTGCGGCGGCGATGACCGGCGACCGGAACACCGCTGTGACGCGCTTGCGTGAGACGGAGGCCGCCCTGGCTCAGGCGGACAACCGGCGGGATGCCGTGGGTGGGTACGACGAAGCCGCCTTCCACTTCCACGAGGCGCACGTCAGGTGGTCACTCAAGGACGGGCCGGGCAGCATCAAGGCCCTGCGCCGCTCCAACGCCGCCCGCAGCCTCCAAGAACGTCAGGGGCGAGTGCACTGCCTTGGGGTGATCGCTCAACGGCAGATGGCCATGCGGCATGTCGAGGCAGCTTGTGCCACCTGGAACGAGTTCCTCGACGAGCACCAGATGATCAGCTCTGCGCGGGGGGATGAGCACCTGCGGAACCTGCGCACCGGCCTCAAGCCGTATGCATCGCTGCCGGTTGTGCGCAGCGTCGCCGAACGGGCGCGCGAAGTCGCCCATCTGAAGGCAGCTTGAAGTAAAGATCTGAGACGGAGAGGCCGCCCGGACCCGGGGGTGGTCCGGACGGCCTCGTCTCAGTGGCTGATCAGGCCTTGGCGGCCGATCACGCCTTCAGGGAGGCGATGTCGATCACGAAGCGGTACCGCACATCGCTGCTCACGACGCGCTCGTACGCTTCGTTGATCTGGTCGCCGTTGATCAGCTCGATCTCCGCGCCGAGCCCGTGCTCGGCGCAGAAGTCCAGCATCTCCTGCGTCTCCCGGATGCTGCCGATCTTCGACCCGGCCATCGACTTGCGGCCCATGATCAGCGAGAACTGGGCGAAGGCGCTGGGGTTCTCCGGCGCGCCCACGTGCACCAGCGTGCCGTCGACCTTCAGCAGCGACAGGTAGCTGTCCAGCGGGAGGTTCGCCGAGGTCGTGTTGACGATCAGGTCGAAGGTGCCGGCCAGCTCGGTGAAGGTGGAGTCGTCACCGGTGGCGTAGAAGTGGTCGGCGCCCAGCCGCAGCCCGTCGTCCTTCTTACGGAGCGTCTGGCTCAGCACGGTCACCTCGGCGCCCATCGCATGGGCGATCTTCACGCCCATGTGGCCGAGGCCGCCCAGGCCGACGATGGCGACCTTCTTACCGGGACCGGCGTTCCAGTGGGCGAGCGGGGAGTAGAGGGTGATCCCGGCGCACAGCAGCGGGGCGGCGATGTCCAGCGAAATCCCCTCGGGGATGCGCAGGGCGTAGTTCTCGTCCACCACGATGTGGGTGCTGTAGCCGCCGTAGGTGGGGGCGCCGTCGTACTCGTTGCCGTTGTACGTGGCCACCTCGCCCTTGAGGCAGAACTGCTCCTCGCCTGCGAGGCAGTTCGCGCACTCGCGGCAGGAGTCGACGAAGCAGCCCACGCCGACCCGGTCGCCCACGGCGTACTTGGTCACACCGGGGCCGACCTCGGCGACCACACCGGCGATCTCATGGCCGGGCACCATCGGGAACTGGGCGGAGCCCCATTCCTCGCGGGCCTGGTGGATGTCGGAGTGGCAGATGCCGGCGTAGGCGATCTCGATGAGGATGTCGTGCTCGCGCAGTGCGCGGCGCTCGACGGTGGTCCTTTCCAGCGGGGCCTTCGGAGCGGGGGCTGCGTAGGCGGTGACGCTGGTGGTCATAGTGCTGTCTCCCTGGAGGAAATGAGGGGAATGCGATGAATGTGGGGGGTGGCAGGCATGGGGGTGGTCAGGCGAATAGTGCGGATGGTGCAAATGGCGTGAAAGGGAGATTGGTGCGAAGGGAGGGATTGGTGCGAAAAGGGGGGTCGGTGAGATCAGGGGGAAACGTCGGAGGACGGTCCCCCGAAGGACGCGCATCGGAAGAGGGCGCGGAGGAACGGGCGGAAGGAGGCGCGGTCCAGCTCGCCAGCAGCCGCAGGGCCGCCTCGGAGGGAGAGCCGGGCTCGACCGTGTACATGCACAGCGCCTGGTCGGGATCGCCGGGAATGGCCACGTTCTCATAGGACAACGTCATGTCCCCGACCACCGGATGGTGGTAGCGCTTGACGCCGTGGGTCTTCTCCCGCACGTTGTGGTCCGCCCACCACTTGCGGAAGTCCGGGCTCTTGATGGTGAGCTCGCCCACCAGCTCCGTCAGCCGGGGGTCCTCGGGATGGCGCCCGGCCTCCAGCCGGAGTGAGGCCACCATCTCCGCCGCGACCGTCTCCCAGTCCGGCCACAGGGAACGGGCCGCCTCGTCGAGGAACATGAAACGGGCCATGTTGCGCTCGTGGTACGGGAGCGCCTCGAAGTCGATGATCAGCGCCCGGGCCAGCCGGTTGGAGGCCAGGACATCGCCCCTGCGGCCGAGGACGAAGGCCGGTGAGATCCCGTCCAGCGTCCGCAGCAGCGCATGCACCCCGGGCCGCACCCGCTGGGGGCGGGGCGGCCGGCGGCGCACCGTGCGCCGGGGGCGCGGCCGGGTCAGCTCGAAGAGGTACGCGCGCTCGGTGTCGTCGAGCTGCAGCGCACGGGCCACGGCGTCCAGCACCGTCTCCGACACATTGAGGTGGCGGCCCTGTTCCAGACGCGTGTAGTAGTCCGTGCTCACCCCGGCCAGCTGCGCCAGCTCCTCGCGGCGCAGCCCCGGCACTCGACGGGGGCTGTCGTTGGTCACGCTCACGCCCGCGTCCCCAGGGCTCAGGCGAGCCCTGCGGCTCCGCAGGAACTCACTGAGCTCGGTATTGCGGTCCATGGGTTCCAGTATTGGCAACGGAAGTGCCATCCGAGCGTGTCAGAGTAGGTCTGTTGAACCTAGGCCGGGCGGTGCCAGGCGGGCCGTCGCCGCTCGTAACGCTTCGTGGCGCTCGCACGGGAGAGTGGTGGCGAGGAGCTGTGGGCGCCGTCGGCGGGCCGGTCTGATAGACCATGACAGCGCGCGTTCCGGGTTGCACAGCGGCTCCTGTACGGCAAACTGCTTACGCCCCCCTCACCGCGAGGCACCGTAAAGGCGCAGCGCAGTACAGCACGGCCGAGCAGATATGGGACATCGGAGATCATGAGCGCCCCTACCTCAGGATCCGCGGACGGCAGCTCCATTCCTGGCTTTTATCCTGATCCGTCCATCCCCGGCTACATCCGTTACTGGAACGGTGCCGCCTGGGTGCCCGGCACCAGTCGTCCCGCCCCGGCCGCGGGCGAGGCCATGCCCGCGCCGCCGCCCGGCGTCACCCATACCCAGGTGATCAGCCCGGCGCCGGACGAGACGGGCCCGATGTTCCTGGACGAGGAGCCGGCCCCGCGGCCCGCGGAGGAGACCGGCAGCGCACTGCCCGAGCTGCGCCGGAGCGCCGAGATGGACCTCCGGGGCGCGGGCGGGCCGCCCGAGACGGCGGCCGATGGCATGGGGGCGCGGCCGGTGCCGCCCGGCGGGGTCCCGGCGTCCGTCGACTGGAACGATCCTCAGCGGCTGTACGGCACCCGCCCCGATGCCGGGTCGGCCTGGCAGGCGGACGCGTCCCGGCAGGGCGGATTCGGCGGCGAGCAGGACCACCGGGTCTCCTGGGGCTCGGAGACGGACGCCCTTGGCGACGACCGGGCCGGTGGTGGGCAGGCCGATGGCGGGCAGTGGCCCGGGGTGCCCGACCCGAGGCGGGCGGGCCCGGGCGAGGGTGCCGGACGCGATGAGGGCACGTTGACCATGCGCGCGGGCGGCAGCGGCGGGACGGTCGACCGCTCGACGCAGGCCCTGCCGCCGGTGCGCCGGGCCCCGGAGCTGCCCTCGGCGGACGACGGGGAGACGCCCGCTCCGGTGAGCGACGGGACGATGACGATCCGTGCGGTGGGGCGCGGCGACGGAGCGGCACCCACGACGGGCCAGGGGCAGGGACAGGTCCAGGGGCAGGGGCAGGGCCAGGGCCGGAACTCGGCGTCCGGCCGCGACGACGGGACGATGGCGATCCGGGCGATCGGCCGTGGCGGCTCGCGCAAGGGCGCCGAAGCGCCGCCCCCGGCCCGGGCCCCGCACCAGCCCCAGCAGCCTCCACAGACACACCAGCCTCAGCAGCCGCCGCAGCCGTACCCGCCCCAGCAGCCCCAGCAGCCCTTCGGCGGTATCCCCGCCCAGGGCGGCGGCCCGGCCTGGCAGCAGCAGGGGCACCAGTTCGCCCAGCAGCCCGGCCCGGCGCAGGGCGCCCCGCAGGCCGCACCGCATGGCGCCCCGCCGGGTGCGCCCGAGAGCGTCATCCCCTGGAAGCCGCCCGTCGACAACCCCTTCCTGCTGGCCGCCCAGGCCCAGGGCCGGCCCGCCCCGCTCGGCCGCCGCCTCGCCGCCCGGCTGATCGACACGGTCGTGCTGTTCGGCGTCGTCGGCGCCGTCGCGTTTCCGCTGTGGGGCAAGGCGAGCGACCACATCGACGAGAAGGTCGAGACGGCCAAGCAGAGCGGTGAGACCGTCACGGTCTACTTCCTGGACGGCACGACCGGCGGCTATCTCGGCATCGTCCTCGGTCTGCTGCTCGTCCTCGGCGTCGTCCTGGAGACGCTGCCGACCGCCAAATGGGGCCGCACGCTGGGCAAGAAGCTGAGCGGGGTGCGGGTGCTGGACATCGAGGGGCACGACACCCCGTCCTTCGGCGCCGCGCTGCGCCGCTGGCTGGTCTACTCGGTGCTGGGGGTGCTCGTCATCGGTGTGCTGAACGTGCTGTGGTGCCTGTTCGACCGCCCGTGGCGGCAGTGCTGGCACGACAAGGCGGCCCGCACCTTCATCGCGGCGGCCGACTGAGCACGGCCGCGGCCGACTGAGCACGGCCGCGGCCGGGTGGGCGCCGCCGCTCCCTTCCCGACCACTGGGCCTCCGCCCCGCCCGCCCCCGCTGAGGCGGATGGGCGATCCCGGTCGCCCGAACGGTGCGCGCCGGATGCGACAGGCCCGGCTCCGGGGTCGACTCGGGCCATGAGCACCGACCAGCCGCCCCCCGGGCCCGATGAGCCCCGGGATCAGGACAGCAGCGATCCGTTCGCCAAATATCCGCGGGCGAACGGATCCCCGTACGGGGATCACACCGCCGGGGCCGAGCCGTACGCCGGGATGCCCCCGCTCGCGCACCTCGGCCGCCGTCTGATCGCCCGGATCATCGACGCGCTGCTCATCGGCATCCCGGTCGGGCTCGTCCTGAGCGCGATCGCCGGCGGCTACGACCCGGTCGACGGCAGCGCCCGTTCGACCATCGTCACGCTGATCTACGTCCTGATCTACTTCGTCTACGAGGGGCTGATGCTGACCCGGGACGGCCAGACCGTCGGCAAGAAGGCGATGAAGATCCGGGTCGCCCTGCTGGAGAACGGCCAGCCGCCGGCCGGTCAGGCGGGCTGGGTGCGCGCCGGGGTCTACGCCCTGCCCGAGATCGTGCCCTGCTGTGGCTTCCTCTTCTGGCTGATCAATGTGTTGTGGTGCACCTGGGACCGGCCCTACCGGCAGTGCCTGCACGACAAGGCGGCCAAGACCCTCGTGGTCTCGGCCGTGCCCTGAGCCCCTGAGCCCCTGAGCCCCTGAGCCCCCGAGCCCCAGAGGTGCCACCCTGAGCTTCCGGTCCACCAGGAGCGCTGATGTAATCGGGGCATGGCCCCCGACCCGCTGTCCTCGCCCCCGCACGCGTTCCCCGCCGGGATGCCCCCGCTGGCCACCCCTGGTCAGCGCTTCGCCGCCCGGCTGATCGACATCATCGTCCTCGGCGTCATCTGGACGGTGGCGCTCATCGCGACCGGCGCGCTCCAGTACACGATGGACCACCCGGGCGAGCAGCACATGGGCAAGGTGACCCTCGCGCTCATCGTCACGATGGCCGTCTACTTCGGCTACGAGGGCGTCATGCTGGCCCGCAGCGGACAGACGCTCGGCAAGAGGGCGCTGCGCATCCGGGTGGCGATGCTCGCCGACGGGGATGTGCCGGCCGGTCAGGGCTGGGTCCGCGCGGCGGTCTACGTACTGCCCGGGATGCTGATCCCGCTGCTCGTCGGCACGGTTTTCTGGCTGGTCAACTCGGCCTCCCTACTGTGGGACAAGCCGTTCCAGCGCTGTCTGCACGACAAGGCCGCGCGGACCGTGGTGGTGTCAGCCGCGCATTGAGTCGGCGTGCGCCCGGGTGCGCGCCCCCGCCGAGTCGGCCGGTCCGGACCCAGCCGTGGGGCTGCTGGTGCGGACGGTGCGGCTGGGGCGGGACGCCCGGGCCACCGGCACGGTGACGGCGACGAGGAGCCCGGACGCGAGCCCGACCACGGTGACCACCGCGATACCGAGTCCCGATTGGGTCTGGGACAGCAGCAGCATGGCGAAGGTCGAAAGAACGACGGTGGCCGAACCATAGGCAAGCTGTGCAGGAGTCGGACGCGGCATGGCGGTATCCGTCCTCAAGGGCGATATGCAGGGGGCATGGGTCAGGCTGATGTGACCGTCAGCTTGACTCTACGGTGGTGAATGCCCGAGGGGGAACGGAAGTAAGCGTGACCTCACCCACGGCGCCGTTGCACAGGGGGCGCACGGAATCATCGGCTGTTCCAACCGGCGCGCACGGCGCGCCCGTTGCTGTCCGTTAACCGGAACGCCGGGATCGCAGAACGTACTTGCCCCATCAGCCCAAGTCAAGGTCTGTCTTTTCTCCTGCCACTCCGGTCAAATGTCCGGCACCGGTGTGAAAGGGGAGGACTGAGCGAGTGAACAGCCAACGGAGAACGGCCAGATCGGCCGCCATAGCCACCGTGGTGGCCGCGCTCGGCGCGGCGGCACTCTCGACTGGCATGGCTCAGGCGGACGCGCCGTCTACGCGTGTTGAGCGCCATGATCCGGCGCCCGCGAAGACGGATGTCCAGCACGATCTCGAGGGCCCGTACAGCAAGCAGCAGGAGGCGCAGCGCCAGGAGGCGCTGCGTCAGGTCATCTCCGGCGACACCAAGGCGACCACGCGCGGGGCGTCGAAGGTGGTGAAGCTCGGCAAGGGCAAGTACGTCGAGCTGGCCCGGGAGAAGACCGACAAGATCTTCACCATCCTGGTCGAGTTCGGCGACAAGGTGGACGACACCACCATGTACGACCCGGACGGTGACGGCCCCGAGCCGCCGGTGAAGAAGTACGGCGGCGAGCCCGGACCGGCGCACAACACCATCGCCGAGCCGGACCGCGCCGACGACAACAGCACGGCCTGGCAGAAGGACTACAACCGCGAGCACTTCCAGGACCTCTACTTCTCCAAGGACAAGAAGAAGGAGTCCCTGAAGAAGTACTACGAGAAGCAGTCCTCGGGCCGCTACTCCGTGGACGGCGAGGTCTCCGACTGGGTCAAGGTCGACTGGAACGAGGCCCGGTACGGCTCCAACTACTGCGGCGACACCAACTGCGCCAACGCCTGGGACCTGATCCGCGACGGCGTCAACCAGTGGGCCAAGGACCAGAAGGCGGCCGGCCGCACCGACGCGCAGATCAAGGCGGACCTGGCCAAGTACGACCAGTGGGACCGCTACGACTACGACGCCGACGGCAACTTCAACGAGCCCGACGGCTACATCGACCACTTCCAGATCGTCCACGCCGGTGAGGACGAGTCCGCGGGCGGCGGGGCCGAGGGCGAGAACGCGATCTGGGCGCACCGCTGGTACGCGTACGGCACCGACGCGGGCAACACCGGCCCGGGCGAGAACAAGTCGGGCGGTACGCAGATCGGCGACACCGGCATCTGGGTCGGCGACTACACGATGCAGCCGGAGAACGGCGGCCTCGGCGTCTTCGCCCATGAGTACGGCCATGACCTGGGCCTGCCGGACGAGTACGACACCACCGGTAAGGGGGAGTCGTCCGTTGCCTACTGGTCGCTGATGTCCGCGGGATCCTGGCTCGGCACCGGTAAGGACGCCATCGGCGATCTGCCCGGCGATATGAACGCCTGGGACAAGCTGCAGCTCGGGTGGCTGAACTACGCCACGGCCAAGGCCGGGAAGAAGTCGACCCACACGCTCGGGGTCGCGGAGTACAACACCAAGAACAAGCAGGCGCTGGTCGTCGAGTTGCCCGCCAAGCCCGTCACCACCGAGGTGGTCGCCCCCGCCGAGGGCACCAAGCAGTGGTGGAGCGGGATGGGGGACGACCTGAAGAACACCCTGACCCGGTCCGTGGACCTCACCGGTAAGTCCAAGGCCAGCCTGGACCTCCAGGGCTGGTGGGACATCGAGGAGAACTTCGACTACCTCTACACCGAGGTCTCCACCGACGGCGGCGCCAACTGGACGCCGATCGACGGTACGGCGGACGGCAAGGCCATCCCGCGCGACGCCGGTGACAAGCCCGCGCTGACCGGCACCGCCGGGGCGTACAAGAAGCTCTCCTTCCCGCTGGACGCCTACGCGGGCAAGAAGATCGAGCTCCGCTTCCGCTACCAGACCGACGGCGGTGTGGCGCAGAAGGGCTTCGCGGCCGACGCGATCACTCTGACCGCCGATGGCACCCCGGTCTTCAGCGACGGCGCCGAGGGCGATGACAACGGCTGGACCGCGAACGGCTTCTCGCGCATCGGCGCGTCCTTCAGCAAGGACTACCCGCAGTACTACATCGCCGAGAACCGCCAGTACGTGTCGTACGACACCACCCTGAAGACCGGTCCGTACAACTTCGGCTGGGCCTCCACCCGGCCCGACTGGGTCGAGCACTTCCCGTACCAGAACGGCCTGCTGATCTGGCAGTGGGACACCTCGCAGCCGGACAACAACGTCGGCGTCCACCCGGGCAGCGGTCTGATCCTGCCGATCGACGCGCACGCCACCCCCGAGAAGTGGGCCGACGGCACGCTGATGCGCAACCGGATCCAGGCGTACGACTCGCCCTTCAGCCGGCTCCCGTCGGACGGCTTCACGCTGCACAACGACGGTAAGGCCGCCAAGGTGAAGCCGAAGCCGGGCATCCCGGTCTTCGATGACCACAAGGGGACGTACTGGGACAAGGGCAATCCGACCGGCAGTGTGAAGATTGCTGACACCAACACCCGGGTCAAGATCCTCAAGGAGCTCCCGGGCGGCTCGACGATGACCGTCCAGGTCGGACCGTCCGCCTCCTAGATCCACACCGTCTGCGTTATCGCAGGTCAGAGCGGCAGCGGCCGTCGCCCCCTAGCGGGCGGCGGCCGTTCGCGTTTAGATGCCCCTACGACCAACTTGTTGACACGACGTCTCACGGGGGACATGACCCGCAATGGCCAACGGAGGATTCACCAAGCTGCCCGGCGGCAGCGTGGTGGTCGCACTGACGCTGCCGAGCCCGCTGGGCGAGGGCGGCGTCCGCGTCCTGGTACACGCCATGAACCGCCAGCGCGCCCTGACCAGGCTGCGCAATCTCGGGCTTCGCGCCGTCTACCTGCGCGGCAATATGGCCCCGCCGACACCCGACGAGGTGACGGCGGTGCTGCACCATCCCGACGGGCTGGTCTGGCGCACCGCGCCGGACCGGGGAGGGGAGCTCTGGCATCCGATCGCCGCTCTGCTCAGACCGCCGGCCCCGGCCTCGTAACGCCGGGGCACCTCGGCCCCGGCCTCGTAACGCCGGCTCCTCGTAGCATCGGGGCCCCTCGTGGCGCCGGGGCCCGGAGGGCGGCCGCAAGGGGCCGCCAGGGCGGCTGGGGGCGCCCAGAGCGCCTCCGGCGCCCTCAGACGACCGGCTTGCCGCTGAGCTCGACCCCGGCCGCCCGCAGCTCGCCCAGGGCGCGCTCGGTGGTGTCCGGGGAGACGCCCGCGGTCAGGTCCAGCAGGACATGCGTGGCGAACCCCTCGCGGCGCGCGTCCAGCGCGGTGGCCCGGACGCAGTGGTCGGTGGCGATGCCCACCACGTCCACCTCGGTCACCTCCCGCTCGCGCAGCCACTGGGCGAGCGAGGTGCCGTGCTCGTCGATGCCCTCGAAACCGCTGTACGCCGCCTTGTACGCGCCCTTGTCGAAGACCGCCTCGATCGCGCCGGAGCCGACGGCGGGCGCGAAGTTCGGGTGGAACCCGACACCCTCGGTGCCCGCGACGCAGTGCACCGGCCAGGTGTGCTCGTAGTCCGGGTGGTCCGAGAAGTGATCGCCCGGGGCGATGTGGTGATCACGCGTGGCGACGATATGGCGGTAACCGGGCGTCGCCTCCCCGATCAGATCGGTGATCGCGGCGGCGACATCCGCGCCCCCCGTCACCGCGAGGCTTCCGCCCTCGCAGAAGTCGTTCTGGATGTCGACGACGATCAGTGCCCGGTGCATGTCACCGAGGGTAGACACTCCGCGTCGATTGCGGCAGTGGGCATGCCCCGCGTTCCCCCTCATGACGCGCCTCAGGCCGGCAGGTACTCGGTGGGCAGGACCGGCTCCCCGCGCGAGAGCTGGGTCGCCGACAGCGGCAGCCCGGCCCGGGCCGCTATATGCCGGTCCCGCGCCGCGTCCAGCGGCTCCCGGGCCACGATCTCGCCGCCGCGCACCAGCTCCACCAGCAGCTGATGGCCCGCCAGCTCCTCGGGGACCGCACCGGTGCCGACCACCTCGGCCTCGGCCACACCGTGCTCGTCCACCCGCCGCGCCGCCCATTTGCGGCCGCCCACCGAGGACTTCGCGCCCATGGACTTCTTGGCCACCGGCAGCAGCGGCGCGTCCGGGGTGTCCGAACCGGCCCGCGCGACTAGCTTGTAGACCATCGAGCAGGTGGGGTGGCCGCTGCCGGTGACGAGCTGGGTGCCGACCCCGTACGCGTCCACGGGGGCCGCGGCCAGCGAGGCGATCGCGTATTCGTCGAGATCGCTGGTCACCGTGATCCTGGTGTTCTTGGCGCCCAGCTCGTCGAGCTGCTGGCGCACCCGGTGGGCGAGCAGCAGCAGATCGCCGGAGTCGATCCTTACGGCGCCCAGATCCTTGCCGGCCACCTCCACGGCGGTGCGCACCGCCTCGGCGACGTCATAGGTGTCCACGAGCAGGGTGGTGCCGCTGCCGTGCGCCTGGACCTGCGCCGTGAAGGCGTCCCGCTCGCTGTCGTGCAGCAGGGTGAAGGCGTGGGCGCTGGTGCCCACGGTGGGGATGTTGTAGCGGAATCCGGCCGCGAGGTCGGAGGTGGTGGCGAAGCCGCCGACGTAGGCGGCGCGGGCGGCGGCGACGGCGGCCAGCTCATGGGTGCGGCGGGCACCCATCTCGATGAGCGGCCGGCCGCCGGCGGCGGTGGACATCCGGGACGCGGCGGCGGCCACCGCGGAGTCGTGGTTGAAGATGGAGAGGATGACCGTCTCCAGCAGCACCGCCTCGGCGAAGGTGCCCTCCACCCGCATGATCGGCGAGCCGGGGAAGTAGACCTCGCCCTCGGGGTAGCCCCAGATGTCGCCGCGGAAGCGGTAGTCGGCGAGCCAGGTGAGGGTCGGCTCGTCCACGATCCGCTGCTGGGCGAGGAAGTCCAGGACGTCGCTGTCGAAGCGGAAGTTCTCGACGGCGTCCAGCACCCGCCCGGTGCCCGCGACGACACCGTAGCGGCGGCCCTCGGGGAGGCGCCTGGTGAATACCTCGAAGACCGAGCGGCGGTCGGCGGTGCCCGCCCGCAGCGCGGCCTGCAGCATGGTGAGTTCGTACCGGTCGGTGAAGAGTGCGGTCGACGGCACGTCCACCGGCAGTCCCAAGTCCGCAGTGTCCATGGTTGACGATGCTACCTCCCGTACTCGTCAGACTGACGAGATCTGGGTGCCGGTTTATGCGACGGACAGTGCCGGGTGGCAGCATGGGACGTGTGAGTGTCACGCCCGTGGAGATCGAACGTCCCGAAACCCGTGAAGCACCGATGTCGGTGCCCGAGCCCGACGTTCCCTGGGTGACGGTGGTGCACAACGACCCCGTCAATCTCATGAGCTATGTGACCTACGTCTTCCAGAGCTATTTCGGCTATTCCAAGGACAAGGCGCACCGTTTGATGCTCGACGTCCACCACAAAGGCCGCGCGATCGTCTCGAGCGGCAGCCGCGAGGAGATGGAGCGCGACGTGCAGGCGATGCACGGCTACGGCCTGTGGGCGACCCTCCAGCAGGAGCGCTGATGTCGGGACGCTTCGAGCCGCTGCCCGGCGGCGGCGCCGCCCTCGCGCTGGACGAGGTCGAGATCTCCATTCTGCGCAGCCTGGCCATGCAGCTCGCCGAGCTGATCGGCCCGGGCGACCAGCCCGCCGAGGGCGGTGACCCCCTGGACGCGCTCTTCGCCGACGGCCCCAGCAAGCCGCCGGCCGATCCCGCGCTGGCCCGGCTGTTCCCGGACGCCTACTGCGCCCCGGACCAGGAGCTGGGGCCGCGGGAGGAGAAGGAGGCGCGGGAGGCGTCCGCGGAGTTCCGCCGCTTCACCGAGAACGACCTGCGGGCGCGCAAGCGCGACGACGCCCTGACGATCGTGCGCGACCTGGACTCGCTGGCCTCCGGGGCGTCCGCCGGGGCCCCGGGTGTGCTGGAGCTGGCGCCGGAGAAGGCCCGGCACTGGCTGACCGCCCTGAACGACCTGCGGCTGGCCATCGGTACCCGGCTGGAGGTCACCGACGAGGACGACGGCGGTGACCTGCTGCGGCTGCCGGACTCCGATCCGCGCAAGCCGATGGTGATGGCGTACTTCTGGCTCGGCGGGCTGCAGGAGACCCTCGTCGAGACCCTGATGCCGGAATAACTCTCTCCGGCGATTACTGAGTGTTCGTTTAGAGGATGCTCAACTCCGGATAACGATCGCATCACTGCGGTTGTGAACTTTATTGCGCGACATAACGTTTGTCCGCTTCTCCCTGTGGCGTGCACCACACGCTGCTCAGTCGATCGGCGTTGCGGTCGTGGTAAATCTTCACGATCGCCAGCCAGCCGCCACAGGGAGAAAGGCGCAGCAATATGACCTCAGCGGCTCCTGAAGAGGGCTATGAGCGCGGCCTGGGCAGTCGCCAGGTACAGATGATCGCAATCGGTGGCGCCATCGGCGTCGGCCTGTTCATGGGCGCCGGAGCGAACATCGCCAAGGCCGGCCCGAGCATCATCCTGATGTACGCCCTCGCGGGCGTGGTCATCTTCTTCATCATGAGAGCGCTCGGTGAGCTGCTCCTCTACCGCCCGGTCTCCGGGTCCTTCGCGGAATACGTTCGGGAGTTCCTCGGCCCGTTCTTCGGCTTTGTCACGGGGTGGACGTACTGGCTGATGTGGGTGGTGACCGGCATGGCCGAGCTCACGGCCGCCGCCATCTACATCAACTACTGGTACCCCTCGATCCCGCAGTGGGTCAGCGCCCTGGTCTTCCTGGTGGTGCTGTTCGGCGTCAACCTGATCTCGGTGAAGATCTTCGGTGAGGTCGAGTTCTGGTTCTCGATGGTCAAGGTCACCGCCATCATCGGCATGATCGTGATCGGCCTGGGCGTGCTCACCCTCGGCTTCTCCGACGCCGGTGACACGGCCGCCGCCTCCAACCTCTGGTCCCACGGCGGGGTCTTCCCCAACGGCATCGGCGACAGCCTGATGACCCTCCAGGGTGTGATGTTCGCCTACCTCGCCGTCGAGCTGGTCGGCGTCACCGCGGGCGAGTCCGAGGACCCCGAGAAGACCCTGCCCAAGGCGATCAACACGCTGCCCTGGCGCATCATCATCTTCTACGTCGGTGCCCTGGTGGTGCTGCTCGCCGTGGTCAAGTGGACCGAGTTCTCGGCCGGCGAGAGCCCCTTCGTGCATGCCTTCTCCAAGATCGGCATCCCGTTCGCGGCCGGCATCGTCAACTTCGTCGTGCTCACCGCGGCGCTGTCCTCCTGCAACTCCGGGATGTACTCCACCGGCCGGATGCTGCGCGGCCTGTCCGCCAACAACGAGGCCCCGAAGGCCTTCGGTCTGCTCAACGCCCGTAAGACCCCGGCCATCGGCATCACCGTCTCGGCGCTGCTGATGGGCATCGGCGTGATCCTCAACTACGTCGTCCCGGAGAAGGCGTTCACGTACGTCACCTCGGTGTCCACGGCCGCGGGCATCTGGGCCTGGGCGATGATCCTTATCAGTCATATCAAGTACCGCAAGGCCGTGACCTCCGGCCGGCTGCCGGCCTCGTCCTTCCCGGCCCCGGGTGGCGCCGTCTTCAGCTGGGTGGCGCTGATCTTCCTGATCGGCGTGACCTGCCTGATCGCGTACGACAAGGACGCCCGGGTCTGTCTGTACGTGGGCGCCGGCTGGGCCGTGTTCCTGGTGATCGGCTGGTTCATGCTGAAGTCGCGCGAGGGTGGCCAGCCGGGTGCGCACGCCGAGGCGGAGCCGGAGTACGCGCGCAAGTAAGCCGTATCGCCTTTCGGGCGCCGTATCTCAGCAGGCGGGCTCCGGACCACTGTCCGGAGCCTGCCTCCTATTGTGTGCTCATGCTGACCATCACCCAGGCGCTCCACGACAAGATCGTCGCGCACGCCCGCGCGGACCACCCGGACGAGGCATGCGGCGTGATCGCGGGCCCGGCCGGAAGCGGCCGAGCCGAGCGGTTCATCCCGATGCTGAACGCGGCCCGCTCGCCCACCTTCTACGAGTTCGACTCGGGTGACCTGCTCAAGCTCTACCGCGAGATGGACGACCGGGACGAGGAGCCGGTGGTCATCTACCACTCGCACACCGCCACCGAGGCATACCCCTCACGCACCGATATCTCCTACGCCAATGAGCCCGGTGCCCACTACGTCCTGGTCTCCACGGCGGAATGCGGCAATGACGAGGGACCCGTCCAGTTCCGGTCCTTCCGGATCGTGGACGGCGAGGTCACCGAGGAAGAGGTCGAGATCGTCCCGGGCACCTGAGTGACCTGCGCGTCTCGTATCGCGGTCATTACCCGTCCGTATCACGGGATGACCTACCGGAGCCCGGACCGGGAATCGATACGATGAGTCCATGGTTTTCGATGACGTGAGCGAGAAGACGCCGGGCATGCTGCTCGTGGCGCGGCTCCACGTCGACCTGTGCCGGCTCGCCAGCGCGATGTGTCCGCGCCGCGCCGTGGCCGCCTGAGCGCGCACCCGAGACGCCCCGACGCCCTTCGACGACGCCCTCCCGGCCGCTCCGGCCCGGGAGACCCCCCCGCCCTCCGACAGGAGCCCAGACATGGCCATCGAGGTCCGCATCCCGACCATCCTCCGCACCTACACCGACGGCCAGAAGGCGGTCGAGGGCAGCGGGACCACGCTTGCCGAGCTCTTCACCGACCTCGAGACCCGGCACGCCGGGATCCAGGAGCGCCTGGTCGACGGCGGTGAGCTGCGCCGCTTCGTCAACGTCTATCTGAACGACGAGGACGTCCGCTTCCTCGACGGTATCTCCACCAAGCTCGCGGACGGCGACAGCGTGACCATCCTCCCCGCCGTGGCAGGTGGGGCTCTCGGGGCGGAGCCCCGTCCTGCTGGGGTGGTGGCCGGGCGACGGGCGGGCATGCTCTGATGCGGTACGACAGCCCCTTGGCCGCGGTCGGCAATACGCCGCTCGTCCGGCTGCCGCGGCTCTCGCCCTCCTCCGACGTACGGATCTGGGCCAAGCTGGAGGACCGCAACCCGACCGGCTCGATCAAGGACCGCCCCGCGCTCCATATGATCGAACAGGCCGAGAAGGACGGCCGGTTGACCCCCGGCTGCACCATCCTCGAGCCCACCTCCGGCAACACCGGTATCTCGCTCGCGATGGCGGCCAAGCTCAAGGGCTACCGCATCGTCTGCGTGATGCCGGAGAACACCAGCGAGGAGCGGCGCCAGCTCCTCGCCATGTGGGGTGCGGAGATCATCTCCTCGCCCGCCGCCGGCGGTTCCAACACCGCCGTCCGGGTGGCCAAGGAGCTGGCGGAGCAGCACCCGGACTGGGTGATGCTGTACCAGTACGGAAACCCCGACAACGCCGGTGCCCACTACGCCACCACCGGCCCCGAGATCCTCGCCGACCTGCCCTCCCTCACCCACTTCGTCGCGGGTCTCGGCACCACCGGCACCCTGATGGGCGTCGGCCGCTTCCTGCGCGAGAACAAGCCGGACGTCCAGATCGTCGCGGCCGAACCGCGGTACGACGACGTCGTCTACGGACTCCGCAACCTGGACGAGGGGTTCGTCCCCGAGCTGTACGACGAGTCCGTGCTGACCACCCGCTTCTCCGTCGGCTCCGAGGACGCGGTGACCCGCACTCGGGAACTCCTCGCCCAGGAAGGCATTTTCGCGGGCGTGTCGACCGGTGCGGCCCTGCACGCCGCCCTCGGTGTCGCCGGTAAGGCGGTCAAGGCCGGGCAGAGCGCCGATGTGGTCTTCATCGTCGCCGACGGTGGCTGGAAGTACCTCTCCACCGGTGTCTACACGGCGGCCACCACCGAGGAGGCGATCGCGACGCTGCACGGCCAGCTCTGGGCGTAGCCCTTCGGGCCGGTCGGCCGGCGGGGGCATGGCCGGGCGCCACCCGGCTCCGTCCTGGTGATTCCGCCCACAACGCGGGCCCATGGAGGAGCTGCCTGGGCTTTTGCGCCTTACGCTCGTGGGCACCGCATGACCCCCCGCACCGCCCATGGCCTTCGGCATGGGGACCCCTCAAGGAGGTTCCTGCTTCATGAAGCTCACCGTCGTCGGATGCTCAGGGTCGTTCCCGTCCGCGGAATCGGCCTGCTCGAGCTACCTCGTAGAGGCCGACGGCTTCCGGCTGCTCCTCGACATGGGCAATGGCGCCCTTGGCGAGCTGCAGCGCCACTGCGGTCTCTACGACCTCGACGCTGTACTGCTGTCCCATCTTCACCCCGATCACTTCATCGACATGTGCGGATACTTCGTCGCGCGCTACTACCGGCACGACGGTGGCCGCGCCGAGGCGATCCCCGTCTACGGCCCCGAGGACACCGAGCGGCGGCTGGTCCAGGCGTACGACGACCTGCCCGATGAGAAGTCGATGCGTGAGGTCTTCGACTTCCGCACCCTGACGCCCGGCAGCTTCGACATCGGCCCCTTCACCATCCGCGCCGAGCGCGTCTGCCACCCCGTGGAGGCGTTCGGCTTCCGGATCGAGTACGGCGGCCGCTCGCTGGTCTACTCGGGCGACACGGGCCCCTGTGAGGCTCTGGTGGACCTGGCCCGGGGCGGCGACCTCTTCCTGTGCGAGGCGGCCTTCACGCACGGCAAGGAGGACATCCCGGAGCTGCATCTCAACGGCCGCCAGGCGGGTGAACACGCGCTGCGGGCGGGGGTCGGGAGCATGGTGCTCACCCACATCCCGCCGTGGACGGACCCCCAGATCAACCAGCGCGACGCCCAGGCGGTCTTCGGCGGCCCGGTGGAGCTGGCCAAGGCGGGCGCGGTCTACGAGGTGTAACGGACGGTGAACGACGAAGCGCCGGGCTGGAGGACCAGCCCGGCGCTTCGTCGTTCACCGTGGTGCGTGCTCGGTGGCTACTTCTTGCCGTCCGCCACCGCGGCGTCGTCCAGGGAGTCCTCCGGTTCTCGTCCCGGCGTCGGGATGTTGAACTTCGTGATCACGAAGCGGAAGACCACGTAGTAGACGACGCTGAACGCCAGCCCGATCGGGATCAGCATCCAGGCCTTCTCGCTGTGCGACCACCCCAGCAGATAGTCGAACAGCCCGCCGGAGAAGGTGAAGCCGCTGCGGATGCCGAGTGCCCAGGTCAGCGCCATGGACAGGCCCGTCAGCACCGCGTGGATGCCGTACAGCAGGGGCGCGATGAACATGAACGAGAACTCGATCGGCTCGGTGACACCGCAGACGAACGCCGTCAGCGAGACCGAGATCATCATGCCCATCACGGCCTTGCGCCGCTCGGGACGGGCGCAGTGCGCGATCGCCAGACCGGCGGCGGGCAGCGCGAACATCATGATCGGGAAGAAGCCCGTCATGAACATTCCGGCCGACGGGTCGTCGTGGAAGTAGCGCGCGATGTCGCCGTGCCAGGTCTGGCCGCCGGAGCTGAAGTCGCCGAACTGGAACCAGGCGAACGAGTTCAGCAGCATGTGCATGCCGACCGGGATCAGCAGCCGGTTGACCACACCGAAGATCCCCGAGCCGACCGCGCCATTGGACGACAGCCACTCGGAGAAGTTGTTGAGGCCGTCGCCTATCGGGCCCCACAGGTAACCGAAGAGCACGCCGTAGATCACGCCCGCGAAGGACATCAGGATCGGGATGAAGCGACGGCCGCTGAAGAAGCCCAGCCAGTCCGGCAGCCGGGTGCGGTGGTACTTCTCCCACAGCACCGCGGCGGTCAGGCCGACCACGATGCCGCCGAGGACGCCCGGGTCCTCCGGCTTGCCGGTCACCTCGCTGACGAAGCCGGTCAGGACGTTCTTGTAGACGAGGAAGCCGACCAGGCCCGCGAACGCCGTGGTGCCGTCCGACTTCTTCGCGAAGCCGATGGCCACGCCGATGCAGAAGAGCAGGGCCAGGTTGTCGAAGAGCGCGCCGCCCGCGTGGGCGAAGATCTCCGCGAGCTTGTTCCAGCCGAGTCCCGTCTTGCCGAAGACATCGTCCTGGCCGAGCCGGCTCAGGATGCCCGCGGCGGGCAGAGCGGCGACGGGGAGCTGGAGGCTGCGCCCGATCTTCTGCATACCCTTGATCAGACCGGCACCCCGCTTCTGGGCGGGCGCGGCCGGGGCGGTGGCCGTACTCATCGGATTCCTCCTGGTGAGGCGGGCTCTCAGGGGAGGGGCGGCCCGCGCTATGGTCTAAACCACATGTGGTGTAGACCTGTTGTAGCACGTAGGGATCCGCTAAAGGAATCTATCGTTCCAAGTGACGAGTGACTTCCTCACCCGCATAATGGTGTAGACCATTTGCCGCAACGCGGACACCACGCGGACAGCAGGACGACAGGAGCGAACATGGCCACCAAGGCTGACAAGATCGTCGAGGGGCTCGGCGGCATCGACAACATCGTCGAGATCGAGGGCTGCATCACCCGCCTGCGCACCGAGGTCAAGGACGCCGCCCTGGTCGACGAGGCCCTCCTGAAGGCCGCCGGTGCCCATGGCGTGGTGAAGATGGGCACGGCGATCCAGGTGGTCATCGGCGCCGACGCGGACCCCGTCGCCGCCGAGATCGAAGACCTGATGTGACCTCCCGAGACCTGATGTGACCTTCCGGGCCCGGAGTGCCGTCCCCCGGGAGCGGGGCCCTCGCCGGACGCGGACCGGGGGCCTCCGCGATGCCGATAGGCTCATCTCATGTCTCGTATCGACGGCCGCACCCCCGACCAGCTCCGACCCGTGACCATCGAGCGCGGATGGAGTAAGCATGCCGAGGGCTCGGTCCTCGTCTCCTTCGGCGATACGCGGGTCCTGTGCACCGCGAGCGTCACCGAGGGCGTGCCGCGCTGGCGCAAGGGCAGCGGCGAGGGCTGGGTCACCGCGGAGTACGCGATGCTGCCGCGCTCCACCAACACCCGGGGCGACCGCGAGTCCGTCCGCGGCAAGATCGGCGGCCGTACGCATGAGATCTCCCGTCTCATCGGCCGTTCGCTGCGCGCGGTGATCGACTACAAGGCGCTCGGCGAGAACACCATCGTCCTGGACTGCGATGTCCTCCAGGCCGACGGCGGCACCCGCACCGCCGCCATCACCGGCGCCTATGTGGCGCTGGCCGACGCCATTGGCTGGGCCCGGGGCAAGAAGCTCATCAAGGCCACCCGGCAGCCGCTGACCGGCACCGTCTCCGCCGTCAGCGTCGGCATCGTCGGCGGCGTGCCCCTGCTCGACCTCTGCTACGAGGAGGACGTGCGCGCCGAGACCGACATGAACGTGGTCTGCACCGGCGACGGACGCTTCGTCGAGGTGCAGGGCACGGCGGAGGGCGAGCCCTTCGCCCGCGAGGAGCTGAACGGGCTGCTGGACCTCGCCGTGGCCGGTTGCGAGACCCTGGGCGGAATCCAGCGCGCGGCGCTGGCCCAGGAGAGGTGACGACGGCGCCGAGCAACCGTCGCGCGGCGCCCGGCGTTTAGTCAGGTACCAGCACCGTTCCCGGGGAAGGACCCATTCCATGGCGCCGCGCCACCGTCACCGCCGTACCACCGCCGTCACCGCTCTCGCCGCCGTCGCGCTCATCGTGCCGGTCACCGTCGGCTGCAGCGCGGTGGAGAAGGCCCTCGACTGTGCCCAGCTCGCGGTCGAGATATCCAACGACGTGGACAACCTCCAGGACGCCCTGACCGGTGCCGCGGTCAATCCGCAGGACGCCGACAAGATCCTGGACGCCCTCGACAAGGACATCGACAAGGTGGGCGACCGCACCGACAACGCGGACGTCGGCAAGGCCGTGGACGACCTCCAGAAGGCCCTGGACAACGTCCAGAAGTCCGTGGACAGCGGCAAGCACCCCGATATGACTCCGGTCAGGGACGCGGCGGGCGAGCTGACCGGTGTCTGCTCGCCCTGACCTCCCCTCGATAATCGAGAGCTATGCAGCAACACACTGAGGGACACCGCCCGCACCCCCGCCGTCTGGTCCTCGCGACCCGCAACGCCTACAAGATCACCGAACTGCGCTCGATCCTGGGCGAGATCGGCCTGGACGCCGAACTCGTCGGCGCCGACGCCTATCCGGAGGTCCCGGACGTCAAGGAGACCGGCGTGACCTTCGCGGAGAACGCCCTCCTCAAGGCCCACGCCCTGGCGCAGGCCACCGGCCACCCCGCCATCGCCGACGACTCCGGCCTGTGCGTGGACGTCCTCGGCGGGGCGCCGGGCATCTTCTCGGCCCGCTGGTCGGGCCGGCACGGCGACGACCGCGCCAATCTCGACCTACTGCTCGCCCAGCTCTCCGACGTCCCCGACGAACACCGCGGCGCCCACTTCGCCTGCGCCGCCGCCCTCGCCCTCCCCGACGGCACCGAGCGCGTCGTCTCCGGCCGGCTCACCGGCACGCTCCGTCATGAGCCCGTGGGCGGCGGGGGGTTCGGCTACGACCCCATCCTCCAGCCGCACGGCGAGACCCGCACCTGTGCCGAACTGGACCCCGAGGAGAAGAACGCCATCAGCCACCGCGGCAAGGCGTTCCGCGCGATCGCCCCGATCGTCCGCGAACTCCTGGGGTGAGCGGCCCCGTAGGACGCCGCAGGCCCGGCCCGCGATGAGGCGGGCCGGGCCTGCGTTCGCGCGGCGTGCGGCCGGAGGGACTCGAACCCTCACGGGAGTTACCCCACTGGGACCTAAACCCAGCATGACTGCCAATTCCATCACGGCCGCTCGGCACGGTCATGGTACTGCCTGGTGAACGGGGTCCGGGGCGGCAGCCCCGGGTCCGTCACAGCCCCAGGTCTTTGATGATCTTGGCTACGTGGCCGGTGGCCTTGACGTTGTACAGGGCGCGCTCGACCTTGCCCTGCTCGTCGACGATGACGGTGGAGCGGATCACGCCGATGACCGTCTTGCCGTAGAGCTTCTTCTCGCCGAAGGCGCCGTACGCATCGAGGGTCTCCTTGGCGGGGTCGGCGAGGAGCGTGACCTTGAGGTCCTCCTGGTCGCGGAACTTGGCCAGCTTCTCGGGCTTGTCGGGGGAGATGCCGATGACGTCGTAGCCGTGGCCGGCCAGGAAGGCGAGATTGTCGGTGAAGTCGCACGCCTGCTTGGTGCAACCGGGGGTGAGGGCGGCGGGGTAGAAGTAGACGATCACCTTACGGCCGGCGTGGTCGGCGAGCGAGACCTCCTTGCCGTCCGCGTCGGGGAGGGTGAAGGCGGGGGCGGTGTCGCCGGGCTGCAGTCGCTCGCTCATGGTCTGGTGCTCCTCGTGGCGTCGGGGGTACGTACCCGACATTAGCCAGCTTCCCGTCCGGGGGTGCCGTGGGGCGGGGAGGAGGGCGAGCTGACAGACTGTCCATCACGAATCATCGAGACTGACGGAGGCAGCGCGGTGTCGGATGCCAGGACCCCTGCGCAGATCGAGGCGGACATCGCCCGCAGGCGGCAGGAGCTCGCCGTGACGCTCGACGAGATCGGGGTGCGGATGCACCCGAAGACGATCATCGGGGACGCGAAGGCGAAGGCGGCGTCGGCCGTGGACCGGACCGCCGGGCGGGCCTATGTGTCCGCCAACCGCGTGGTGACGGGCGTGCGGGGCCAGTTGGTGTCGGAGGACGGCCAACCCCGCATGGAGCGGATCGTGCCGGTCGCGCTCGCCGTGGCCGGGCTGGTCGGACTGCTCGCGCTCTCGGCGAGGTCCTCCCGGTCCGCCAAGGCGTCCCGCTCCTCGCGGTGCGCCAAGCGGCGCCGCTGAGCGAAGGGCGGCCCGGTGCCGCTGAGCGAAGACGGCCCGCACCGGCCCTGAGGCGTCATCGCGCCGTCCGGCCAGGTACGGTCATGGCGTGAGTGCGAACACGACCCATGACAAGCTGCCCATCCGGATGCTGCACGACCGTGTGCTGGTCCGCACCGACATTCCGGAGGGCGAGCGCCGGTCGTCCGGCGGCATCGTCATCCCCGCCACCGCGGCGGTCGGCAGGCGGCTGGCCTGGGCCGAGGTGGTCGCGGTCGGGCAGAGCGTACGGACCGTGGAGCCCGGTGACCGGGTGCTCTACGACCCGGAGGACCGGGCCGAGGTCGAGGTCCGCGGGGTCGCCTACGTCCTGATGCGGGAGCGCGACCTGCACGCGGTGGCCGCCGAGCGGCTGGAGGGCGCGGAGGACTCCACGGGGCTCTACCTGTAGGAACACCGCGGGATCGGACATGACAGAGGGTGGTGACGGTCTCCGTCACCACCCTCCGCTGTTCGTGGTCCGCGGTCTCAGCCGCCCACCGGCCCCCCTGGGTCGCCCGGATCGCCACCCGGATCACCTGGCCCGCCCGGGCCCGGCTCGGTCGTCGGCCCCCCGGTGGGGAAGTCCGTCGGCGGGGTGGTGACCGGCGGCTGGGTCGTCGGCGGCGTCGGCGGGGTGTCGGTCGGCGCCGTGGGGACCGAGGTGTCCGGCGGGGCGTCGGTCGGGGGAGTGGTGACCACCGGCGGCAGGGAGCCCGGAGACTGCTGGCCGGGCTGGGAGCCGTCGGGGGTGCTCGCCCCGTCCTCCAGCCGCAGATCGAACTCGGCCGGTGGCTTGCCGTCCAGCGCGCCCGACGTGTACTGCGCCCAGATCTCGGCGGGATAGCCGCCGCCGTTGATCCGCTCCAGGCCCGTCGCCCCGTACAGCGGCTTCTGCACGCCGGTATTGGAGTCCTGGCCCATCACCGCGACCACGGTCGCCAGATCCGGGGTGTAGCCCGCGAACCAGGCGGCCTTGTCCTCCTCCGCGGTGCCCGTCTTGCCCGCCGCCGGGCGCTCGGCGGCCTGGGCGGCGGTGCCGGTGCCGCCGTCGACCACGCTCTGCAGTATCGAGGTGGTGGTGTCGGCGGCGCTGCGCGGGATGGCCTGCCGGTTCTCCCGGTCCGGGAGACCGACCCGCGCACCGTCCTTGGTGACCTCCTCGACCAGGCTGTACTTGCCGTGCTCGCCGTGGTTGGCGAGGGTCGCGTACGCCTCGGTCATGTCCAGCACGCTCGCGGTGGCGGGGCCGAGCGCGATGGAGGGGGAGGCGTGCAGATCGGGGGTGTTCTTGGGGACGCCCAGGTCGATGGCGGTCTGCTTGACCTTGGCGGGGCCGACGTCCTGGGCCATCTGCGCGTACACCGAGTTCACGGAGTTGTCGGTGGCCGTGGTGACGTCGATGTCGCCATAGTCGACGTCGTCCTCGTTGGCGGGGGAGTAGCCGGTGGGCCCCTCCGGGCCGACGACCTCGCGCTTGTTGTCGCCGTTGTAGAGGGTGTCCGGGGTGATCGTCTGACCGTCCTGGGTGGTGGACCCGTAGCGCACCGCCGAGGTGAAGACGAATGGCTTGAAGGTGGACCCCACCTGGTAGTCACGGCGGGTCGCGTTGTTGACGAACTGCTTGGTGTAGTCGATCCCGCCGTAGAGCGCGACCACCTTCCCGGTCTTCGGGGCGATCGAGGCGCCGCCCGCGCGGACATAGCGGTCGACCTTGCGGTCCTCCGGGCTGAGCTTGCTCATCAGCCGGTCGCGGACGGCCCCCGCGAAGGCGTCCTGCTTCTTCTTGTCGATCGTGGTGGTGATGCGGTAGCCGCCGCGCGCCAGGGTCTGCTCGTCGATGATCCCGTTGCTGGTGAGGTAGTCCTCGACGGCCTCGACGAGATAGCCGCGCTGGCCGGACATGCCCGAGGGGGCCCTGGCCTCGGAGGGCGCGGGGAAGGTCATCTTCTGCTGGTCGGCCCTGGTCAGCCAGCCCTTCTTCACCATGCCGTCCAGGACGTAGTGCCAGCGGGCCGTGGCCCGCCCCTTGTTCTGCGGATGGGCGACGATGTCGTAGGCGCTGGGGGCGTTCAGCAGGGTCGCGAGATACGCGCCCTGGGTGGTGTCGAGCTCGCCGATGTCCTTGCCGTAGTACGCCTGGGCGGCGGCCTGGATTCCGTAGGCGTTGCGCCCGAAGTAGCTGGTGTTGAGGTAGCCCTCGAGGATCTTGTCCTTGCTCACCTCCCGGTCCAGCTTGATCGCGATGAAGAACTCCTTGGCCTTGCGGGTGACCGTCTGCTCCTGGTCCAGGTAGTAGTTCTTCACATACTGCTGGGTGATGGTGGAGCCGGACTGCTTGCCCTTGCCGGTGGCGGTGTTCCAGGCGGCCCGGACCATCGCCTCGGGGTTGATGGCCGACTCCGAGTAGAAGTCCCGGTCCTCGGCCGCCAGCACCGCGTGCTGGATCCGCTTGGGAATCTGGCTGAGCTGGACGTTCTCCCGGTTGACCTTGCCCTCACGGGCAAGCTGGGAGCCGTCGGAGTAGAGGAAGACATTGCTCTGGGCGATGGCGGCTCTGTTCGCCGGGGGGATGTCGACGAGCAGATAGCCGGTGACGAGCCCGCCCGCGATCAGCAGGACGATCAGGAGGAAGCCGCCGAGGAGCATGCGCCAGGTGGGCAGCAGCCGGCGCCATCCGGTGCGCTGGGGGCGGCCCTTTCTGCCCTTGGCCGGTTTGCCTGCGGGGAGGCCGTCCGCGCGGTGCGGCGTGTCGTGGTTGCCATCGTCGATGCCGGGCCGGGCACCCGTTCCGGCCGCGCCACCGTCGATCAACTGGGGCTCGTCGCTCATGTCTCCTGAGACTCCTCGGCCGCCGTCGAAGGTTGCGCGGCGGCAGGATCGTGCACGGTCGGGCGATTCGCGTCGTACGCCCGATAAAACACTGTCGCATCATCCGTTCCGGGCCGGGGACGTGGCGCGCACCCGTGACTGGTCTGTGACCGGCCATATGGATGATTCCGCTCACACCATCCGGTGAATATTGGCTGGCCGTCTCTCCGGTCACCCCACTAGGCTCCGGATTTTGGCGCCGATCGGGCGGTGCGGTCGGGGAGGGAGGGACGGGCGGATGCGGCTGTACGCGGCCGTCGCGGTCAGCGGCTTCAAACGCTACGCGACGTATCGGGTCGCCACCGTGGCCGGGGTCTTCACCAATACCGTTTTCGGCTTCATCCTCGCCTACACCTACACCGCGCTGTGGGACGAGCGGCCGCACCTCGGCGGCTACGACCTCGACCAGGCGCTGACCTTCGTCTGGCTCGGCCAGGCCCTGCTGGCGGCCGTGGCGCTGATGGGCGGCGGCTTCCAGGAGGAGCTGCAGGACCGCATCCGCTCCGGTGACATCGCCGTGGACCTCTACCGCCCCGTCGACCTCCAGTCGTGGTGGCTGGCCACCGAGCTCGGCCGGGCGCTGTTCCAGTTGCTGGGGCGCGGCGTGGTGCCGATGGGGATCGGGGCGCTGGTCTTCGAACTCCGGCTGCCCGCCTCGCCGTTGACCTGGCTGTGGTTCCTGCTGTCGGTGGCGCTCGCGGTGTGCGTCGGTTTCGCGGTGCGCTATCTGGTCTCGCTCGCCTCCTTCTGGCTGCTCGACGGGACGGGGCTGTCCATGCTGAGCGGGCTGCTGTGCCTGTTCTTCTCCGGGATGATCCTGCCGCTCAACGTCTTCCCCGGGCAGCTCGGCGAGATCGCCCGCGCGCTGCCCTGGGCGGCGATGCTCCAGGTGCCCGCGGATGTCTTCCTGGAGGAGCACCGGGGGGCGGGGCTGCTGGGGGCCTTCGCCTTCCAGACGGGATGGCTGGTGGTGCTGCTGGCGGCCGGGCGGGTGCTGCAGTCGGTGGC
Organism: Streptomyces sp. 11-1-2; assembly: GCF_003595545.1. Taxonomy (NCBI): domain Bacteria; kingdom Bacillati; phylum Actinomycetota; class Actinomycetes; order Kitasatosporales; family Streptomycetaceae; genus Streptomyces; species Streptomyces sp. 11-1-2. Next base: position 4,720,035 of record NZ_CP022545.1, on the reverse strand, counting down.
GACCCGGAAGGTGGTGGTCCAGGGTGGCTGAGTCCGCCGTGTCCAACGGGCTCCGGGCCTACGTCCTGATCGTCGGGATGTGGGTGCGCTCCACGATGGCGTACCGCACCTCGTTCCTGATCATGACGCTGGGGAACCTCCTCGCGACCGGACTGGACTTCGTCGCGATCGCGCTGATGTTCACCCACATCGGGCAACTGGGCGGCTTCACCCTTGACGAGGTCGCCTTCCTCTACGGCACCACCAGCATCGCCTTCGGCCTCGCCGATCTCACACTGGGCACCATGGGGCGGCTGGGCCAGCGGGTGCGCGACGGCACGATGGACACCCTGCTGGTGCGGCCGGTGCCGATACTCGCCCAGGTCGCCGCCGACCGCTTCGCGCTGCGCCGGCTGGGCCGGATCACCCAGGGCGCGGTGCTGCTCGGCTGGTCGCTGGCCCGGCTGGACATCGACTGGACGGTGGACCGGGCGCTGCTGATGCCGGTGATGCTGCTGAGCGGGGGTGCCATCTTCGGGGCGCTGTTCGTGCTCGGCGGCGCCTTCCAGTTCTGGGCCAAGGACGCCTCCGAGGTGCAGAACGCCTTCACCTTCGGCGGGACCACGCTGCTGGAGTACCCGCCGACGGTGTTCGGCAAGGAGCTGCTGCGCGGCGTCACCTTCGTCATCCCGCTGGCGTTCGTCAACTGGCTGCCGGCGCTGCACATCCTGGGCCGCCCCGATCCGCTGGGGCTCCCGGCCCGGATCGGCTTCGCGGCGCCGCTGGTCGCGTGCGGCTGCTGTGCGGTGGCGGGGCTGGCCTGGCGGGCGGGGCTGCGGGCGTATCAGAGCACGGGGAGCTGAGGGGGAGGGATGGCCATGGACGAGCTGATCGAGCTCGACGGTGTCGAGAAGGTGTTCCAGGTGCGGCGCAGAGCCGGGCTGATGCGCCGTGAGCGCCGCGAGGTGCGCGCCGTGGACGGCATCAGCTTCCGGGTGCCGCGCGGCGAGATGGTGGGCTACATCGGCCCGAACGGCGCCGGGAAGTCCACCACGATCAAGATGCTGACCGGGATCCTGGTGCCCAGCGGCGGACGGCTGAGGGTCGCCGGAATCGACCCCTCCAGGGAGCGGACGCGGCTCGCGCGCCGGATCGGGGTGGTCTTCGGGCAGCGGACCACCCTGTGGTGGGATCTGCCGCTGCGCGATTCGTACGCGCTGGTGCGGCGGATGTACCGGATCCCCGACGACCGCTACCGGGAGAACCTGGACCGCTGCGTGGAACTGCTCAACCTGAGCGAGCTGTTGGACGTGCCGGTGCGTCAGCTCTCGCTCGGCCAGCGGATGCGCGGCGATATCGCGGCCGCCCTGCTGCACGACCCCGAGGTGCTCTATCTCGACGAGCCGACCATCGGGCTCGATGTGGTCAGCAAGGCGAAGGTGCGGGAGTTCCTGCGCGATGTGAACGCCGAGCAGGGCACCACCGTGCTGCTCACCACCCACGATCTGACCGATATCGAACTGCTGTGCAAGCGGGTGATGGTCATCGACCACGGCCGGCTGGTCTACGACGGCGGGCTCGACGGGCTGCACGCGGTGGGGGAGAGCGAACGCACGCTCGTGGTCGACCTGGAGCAGGAGCTGCCGCCCATCGAGATCCCCGGCGCCCGGACGGTGCGGGTCGAGGGGCCCCGGCAGTGGCTGGCCTTCCCGGCGAACAGCAGCGCGGCGCCGATCGTCGCGGCGGTCGCCGACGGCTATCCGCTGGTGGACCTCTCGGTGCGCGAGCCCGAGATCGAGGACGTGATCGCGAGGATGCTGCACGGCGGGGAGGGCGGGGCGGCCGGGCGCGGAGTGTGAGCGGGGCCCGTGACCGGGTCGGTGGCCGGGAACGGGGGATGGATCGGGGGCGGCACCCCCGTACGAGATACGGGCCACGGCCGGTGCCCGCCGTTAGTCTGTCCGTATGACGAGCGCTGGTTCTTCCCAGGGGGCGAGCCCCGACCTCCCGGACCCGGCCGGGATGCGGGCCTCCGACGCCGAGCGTGAGCGGATCGCGGAGGTCCTCCGCGAAGCCGTCGCCGAAGGCCGCCTGGACATGGAGGAGTTCGACGAGCGGCTGAACGCGGCCTACACGGCGCGCACCCACGGCGAGTTGGAGCCGCTGGTACGGGATCTCCCGGTGCCCGGCAGCGCCGCTCCCGCCCCGCCGGCCCCGGCCGATCCCACCGGCTGGAGGGAGCGCATCGGCGGCACCCCGACGTCCCGCATGGGGATCGCGATCATGGGGGGCTTCCAGCGTAAGGGCACCTGGACCGTCCCGCGCGCCTTCACCGCGTTCACCCTCATGGGCGGCGGTGAGATCGATCTGCGCGAGGCCCGGTTCGAGGACCGCGATGTGGTGATCCGCTGCTTCGCCCTCATGGGCGGGGTGCAGATCATCGTCCCGCCGGACGTGGAGACGCATGTCGGCGGTATCGGTCTCATGGGCGGTTTCGACCACACCGGGTCCGCCGACGGGGATCCCACCGGCCCTCGGGTGACCGTTACGGGCCTGGCGATCTTCGGCGGGGTCAGCGTCGAGCGCAAGCTCCGTAAGGAGGAGCACAAGCGCCTCAAGGAGGAGCGCCGCCGGGTGAAGGCCGAGCGCAGGGACGAGCTGCGCGCCGAGCGCCGGGAACTGCGGGGCGCACGGCGCGATGAGCGCCGTGAGGAGCGGGAGGAGCGCCGGCTGTCCCTGGAGAAGGACCGTCGCCGCGACGACTACTAGGCCCTTACGGGGCTACTGGGCCCTTACGGGGCTACTGGGCCCTTACGGGGCTACTGGGCCCTTACGGGGCCCGGAAGGGCCCGAGGGCCCTCCAGGCTCCGGAGATCGGCGAGAAGCTCCGGCTGAGCTTCCGGCTAGAGCTCGGCCGCCGTGCGGCCCCGCAGGTGGTCCAGGTCCAGCGCCCGCGCCATCGCCCGGTAGCCGTCGTCGCTCGGGTGCAGATGGTCGCCCGAGTCGTACATCGGGCGCAGCCGCAGCGGGCTGATCGGGTCGCGCAGTGCCTTGTCGAAGTCCACGACCTCGTCGAAGACCCTCCCGGCGCGGATCCGCGCGTTGACCTGCTCGCGTACGGCGTCCAGCTGGGGTGTGTAGCCGCGGTGCCCGTAGAAGGGCGTCAGGGTGGCTCCGATGACCCGCAGGCCCTGGGCGTGGGCCTGTTCGGTCAGCCGCTTCAGGCCCCACACGATCCGGTTGGGGTCGGTCTCATGGGGGATGCGCAGTATGTCGTTGACGCCCAGTTCGACGATCACGGCCTTGACGCCCGTACGGGACAGCACATCGCGGTCGAAGCGGGAGAGCCCGCTGGGGTTGTTGGGCGGGTACTGCGTGCCGTCGCTCAGCACGCGGTTGCCGCTGATGCCCTGGTTGAGCACGCCGAAGCGGGGCGCGCCGGGCTCGCTGCGCAGCCGCTCGGAGAGGAAGTCGGTCCACCGGTGGTTGGCCCCGGCGGTGGAGGTGATGCCGTCGGTGATCGAGTCACCCAGCACCGCGACCGCGCCCTCGGCCTGCTTGGACCACACGTCCACGCCGGTCAGATAGCGCCAGTACGGGCTCTGCTGGGTGTAGGCGGCGCCCGCCGTGTCCTCCGTACGGTCGCCATGCGCCATGTACGACGTCTGGCGGGCGTGCGGGTGGTAGGTGACCGAGCCGGACGCCTGCGGAGTGTAGGTGGTGACCAGCAGATCGGCCGAGTCCGGGACGGCGAGCCGCACCGGGTCGCTGGTGATGGCCTTACCGGGCGGGATCGTCACCCAGGTGCGGTTGTTGAAGGCGAGGCGGCGCATGGTGCCGGTCGCCGCGGTGGGGTTGCTGGGCGCGGCGGCCAGCGCCAGCGAGGCATGCGTGACCGTCAGCGGACGGCTGCTGTAGAAGTTGGAGAGCTGGATGCGGGCGCTGGTGCCGCCGATGGTGGTGTGCACCACGTTCCGTATCGACATGCCCGACAGGCCGCGCAGCGTCCTCGGCTCGGCGGCCGCGGCCGAGGTGGACCAGGTGCCCACCCAGGATCCGGCCGAGGCCGGGTCGGCCGAGCCGCGGGCCCCCTGCGCACGGGAGTCCGTACCCTCCTTGTCGCCACCGAGCCCGATGAATATCGCGGTGGAGACAAGGATCACCACAGCCGCCAGCGCAGCGAGCACGGCATACCCCGTGCGTCTGGGCATTGGGGGCATGCTCATGAGCGGGTTGTCTCCTCGGGCGGACGGAGCCCGAGGCTCCGGAAGTGGACGGGAACGGCGGGTGATATCCGGCAGCGCCGATGCGGTCCGGTCGGTGACTCATGATCCCATGGCGGGACCCGGCTCCGCCTGTCGGCCTGCCCCCAATGTGCTGGGTCGCTCCCCCAGACAGACGACGGGAACTCACCGTTCGTTCCACCCATGGGCGACTGAGACCGGAAAGAGACAATGCATGAGGGGACGGGTCGACCAGGTGGAGCGTATGGAGCGAAGAACGACTGGTGAGACGGCGGCCCCGCCGCCCCGGGGCGCGGCTGTGCCCTTTGTCACGGACAGCCCCCTGGACGTGGAACGGCGGCGCGGAGTGCGCCGGATGAAGGCGCTCGCCACCGGCATGCTGTTCGGTGTCGCACTGGTGTACGTGCTCGCCACCTGGGCGCGCTCCTCCGGTATCGACGGCTGGCCCGGCTATGTCGCCGCGGCCGCCGAGGCGGGCATGGTGGGCGCCCTGGCCGACTGGTTCGCGGTCACCGCGCTCTTCCGGCGGCCCATGGGGCTGCCGATTCCCCATACGGCGATCATCCCCACCAAGAAGGACCAGCTCGGGGCCAGCCTCGGGGAGTTCGTCGGGGAGAACTTCCTCTCCGGCGACGTCGTACGGATGCGGCTGCGCGCGGTCGGCATCGGCAGCCGGCTCGGCACCTGGCTCGTCCGGCCCGAGCATGCCGAGCGGGTGACGGCCGAGCTGGCGACCGCGCTGCGCGGCGCGCTCACGGTGCTGCGCGACTCCGATGTGCAGGCGGTGGTGGGCGAGGCGATCACCCGCCGGGCGGACGCCCAGGAGGTCGCGCCGGGCCTGGGCAAGCTGCTGGAGCGAGTTGTCGCGGAGGGCGGTCACCGCCGCGCCGTGGACCTTGTGTGCCTGCGCGCCCACGACTGGCTGGTGGAGCACAACGAATCGGTGATGCAGGCCGTGACCGGCGGCGCCCCCGGCTGGACGCCGCGGTTCGTGGACCGCAAGGTCGGCGACCGCGTCTACAAGGAACTGCTGCGCTTCGTCACCGAGATGCGCGATATGCCCGCCCATCCGGCGCGCGGCGCCCTGGACCGCTTCCTCACCGACTTCGCCGGGGATCTGCAGTCCGACACCGACACCCGGGCCCGGGTGGAGCGGGTGAAGAGCGAGGTGCTGGGGCGCGGCGACGTCCAGGACATCATCACCACGGCCTGGGCCTCGGTGCGGGCGATGATCGTGACGGCGGCCGAGGACGAGCGCAGCGAGCTGCGGCAGCGGGCGCGGGCGGCGATTCTGTCGCTGGGCAGGCGGATGGTGACGGACCAGCGGCTGCGGGACAAGGTCGACGGCTGGCTGGAGGACGCCGCCGTCTATGTGGTGACGACGTATCGGGACGAGATCACCTCGCTGATCACCGAGACGGTGGCGGGCTGGGACGCGGAGCACACTTCGCGGAAGATCGAGGCCCATATCGGCCGGGATCTGCAGTTCATCCGGATCAACGGCACCGTGGTGGGTGCCCTGGCCGGGCTGGTGATCTATACGGTCTCGCGGGCGATGGGCGGATAGCCGCGCCCTGTCTCTGGCAGGTGCGCGCGGTCTGGCCTATGGTGCGCGCGTGCGACGTCGTCGAGGGCGGGCCGTGCTCGCCCGGGGGCTGTGGACGGCCGGTGAACTCGCCGTCACCCTCGGGCTCGTGGTGCTGCTCCTGGTCGTCCACCAACTGTGGTGGACCAACCGGCAGGCGAGGGCGGGCGCACGGCACGAGGTGGGCGTACTGGAGCGGCAGTGGCACGACGGGGCCGCCGAGTCCGCGACACCGGCGCCGGGGGCGACGCGATCCTCCGATTCCCCTCATGGGGACGGACGCGACCGTGACCGGGCGACCGGGGGCGGGGGCCAGGGTCCGCGCCGGGACCAGGCGTACGCCGTGCTCCGGATCCCGCGCATCGGCCTTACGGTGCCCATCGCCGAGGGCATCAGCCGGGCGGCGGTGCTCAACAAGGGGTACGTGGGCCACTATCCGCGGACCGCCCAGCCGGGCCAGGCCGGCAACGTCGCCCTCGCGGGCCACCGCAACACCCACGGCGAGCCCTTCCGGCAGCTTGACGAGGTGCGCCCGGGCGACACGGTGCGCATCGACACCGCCGACGCCCGCTACACGTACACGGTCGAGCGCACGCTGCCGCGCACCTCGCCCGCCGACGGCACGGTGGTCGCCCGGGTGCCGTACAGCTCCACCCATCCCCGCTACCGCTACACCGAACCGGGCTACTACCTCACGCTGACGACCTGCACCCCCGAATTCACCTCCCGCTACCGCCTGGTGGTCTGGGCCCGGCTGCGGGCCGCCGCCCCACGGGCTGTCAGCGGGGGCCACTAGACTGGCGGAGCCAGGAGGGGAGACCGGCCGGGAGAGGGGGTGTGACGGTGTCGCGACGACTCGAAGCGCTGCGCATGCAGCTGGGCGTCTGCCTGTTTCTGCTGACCGGGGTTCTGCTGGCGCAGAGCGGGACCGTCAGCGCCGTCGCCCTCGCCGCCACCGTCGCGGCCACGGCCGCCGTCGCCACGGCGCTGCTGACCTGCGCGATCCTCGCCTCCCGCGGCCGAATACCCGCCCCCGCCGGGCGGATTCGCACCGCGATACGGGACCGTGAGCGCCGTACGGCGTTCCTGCCCCAGCGGGATCCCGATGCCTCAGGACGCCCGAGGCCGCGAGCGCCGGGCCGTCGTCTCCCGACGGCCGCGTAGGCGCACCCATTTCGCTGTACGGCGGACCCCCAGCCTCTCCGGTTTGAGGAGCGGGGTCCGGGGCGGAGCCCCGGAAGCTCCAGCATTCGTACCGCCGCGCCACGCGGCTCGTCACGCCGATGTCTTCCTCACTCCGGCACGACGAGACCCGCGGAGGGCTCCCATGTCCCTTTTCTCTTCCCTAGGCACCCTGCTGACCACCATGGCGGGCGGCCTCGACCCGCTCTTCGGCGCGTCCGCGGCGGCGGCCGCCATCGTCCTGTTCACGCTGTGCGTCCGCGCCGCGCTGCATCCCCTCGCCCGTGCCGCGGTGCGCGGTGAGAAGGCGCGGGCCGCGCTCGCGCCGAAGCTCACGGAGCTGAGCCGCAAGCACAAGGGCGACCCCGAGCGGCTGCGGCGCGCCATGGCGGAGCTGCGGGCGAAGGAGGGCGCGTCACCGCTGGCGGGCTGTCTTCCGGCGCTCGCCCAGCTTCCGGTCTTCTTCGTCATGTACCACGTGTTCTCCACCGGCAGCGGCGCCGGAGACCTTCTCGACCACACCCTCGCCGGGGCCCCGCTCGGCGCCCGGTGGGGCGGGGCGCTCAACGGTGCGCCGGGTCTGGTCTACCTCGGGCTGTTCGCGCTGATCGCGGCCGTGGCGACCTGGACGTATCTCCGCGCCCGTAGGACGACCGTCCCCGGGGCGCCCGGAGTGGCCCGGGCGCTGCCGCTGCTGTCGTTCGGGACCCTCGTCACCGCCGCCGTGGTCCCGCTGGCGGCGGCGCTGTACCTGGCGACCAGCACCACCTGGACTGCGGTGGAACGGGCCCTGCTGCACCGCGGATGACGGCACCCAGGACGGGGCCCGCGACGACACTCGCCGCAGTCACGAGTGAAACCGCTGTCCCAGTCCGTGAATGAGGTCTTGCGGGCTGGACGCCCCTGAAGAGAGGATCGATCAGCCGGTAGGCGCCTCGCACCGGCCTGTGACCTCGGGAGTCTTGGGATGAAACTGCTGCGAGTCGGACCGGCGGGCGCGGAACGCCCCGCGCTGCTCGATCAGAACGGCACCTTGCGCGATCTGTCCGCCCTGGTCCCGGACATCGACGGCGCCCTCCTCGCCGACGAGGTCGCTCTCGCGCGGCTGCGCGCGGCAGCGGCCGCCGAGGGCGACGACGCGCTGCCCGTGATCGAGGACGGCGAGGTGCGGATCGGCCCGCCGCTGGGCCGTATCGGCAAGATCGTGTGCATCGGGCTGAACTACCACGACCACGCCGCCGAGACCGGCGCCACCGCCCCCGAAGAGCCCATCATCTTCATGAAGGCCCCGGACACGGTCGTCGGCCCCGATGACACGGTCCTCGTCCCGCGCGGCAGCGTGAAGACCGACTGGGAGGTCGAACTCGCCGTCGTCATCGGCCGCACCGCCCGCTACCTCGACTCCGACGAGGCCGCCCTCGCCTCGGTCGCGGGCTATGCGATCGCCCACGACGTCTCCGAGCGCGCCTTCCAGATCGAGCGCGGCGGCCAGTGGGACAAGGGCAAGAACTGCGAGACGTTCAACCCCCTGGGCCCCTGGCTGGTGACCGCCGACGAGATCCCCGACCCGCAGGCCCTGGGCCTGCGCCTCTGGGTCAACGGCGAGGTCAAGCAGGACGGCACCACCGCGGACCAGATCTTCGGCGTGGCCCATGTGGTCCGCTACCTCAGCCAGTTCATGACCCTCTACCCCGGCGATGTCATCAACACCGGCACCCCGGCGGGCGTGGCCATGGGCCGCCCCGAGCCCAAGCCGTACCTCCGCTCCGGCGATGTCGTCGAGCTCGAGATCGACGGACTGGGCCGCCAGCGCCAGGAGTTCAAGGACGCGTAGCCGGACGCCGGGCGGGCGGCCCTGCCGGGGCCGCCCCTCCGTACGGCCGCCTCAGGCCGTCGTCGGCAGATAGCGCTCCAGCGCCTCCACCACCAGCGCGTGGTCCTCGGCCTGCGGCAGCCCCGAGACGGCGACCGCGCCGATGACGCCCGTGCCCGTCACATGGAGGGGGAAGGCGCCGCCGTGCGCGGCGTACCGGTCGGGGTCGAGGCGGGAGGACTCCTCGAAACTGGCGCCCTTGGCGCGGAGGCGGGCGCCGACGAGGAACGAGCTCGCCCCGTAGCGCTCCACGACCCGGCACTTGCGCTCCAGCCAGGCGTCGTTGTCGGCGGAGGTGCCCGGCAGCGCGCGGTGGAAGAGCCGCTGACCGGCCCGGTGGATGCCGATCGTGACGGCGGCGCCGCGCTCCTGGGCCAGGTCGGCGATGAGGCAGCCCAGACGCCAGGCGTCGTCGTTGCCGAAGCGGGGCAGGCGCAGCCGGCGCTCCTGCTCCTCGATGCGGGATATCAGCTCGACGTGCTCGCTCATGCGGGGACCTCGATCCGGACGGTACGGCGCTCCGCGGCCGACAGCCGGGCCGCCTCCAGCACATGCAGGGTGGCCGCGGCCTCGGCGGCGGTGACCGGCGGCGGGGTGCCGTCGCGGAGGGCGGCGGCGACGGCGGCGTAGTACGCGGGGTAGTCGCCCGCAAGAGTGGGCACGGGGACCCCGCCGCCGGTCAGCGGGGACTCTCCGGCGCCCAGCCGGCCCCATTCGCTCTCCGGCTCGGTGCCCCATTCGACGGACGGGTCGCCGGGGCGCAGCCCCTCGCGCAGGGCGCCCTCCTGCGGGTCGAGGCCGTACTTCACATAGCCCGAGCCGCTGCCCAGCACCCGGAAGCGCGGGCCGAGCTGGGCGGTGATCGCACTCATCCACAGATGGGAGCGGACGCCGCTGGTGTGGGTGAGGGCGATGAAGGTGTCGTCGTCGGTCTGCGCCCCGGGGCGGCGCACATCGACCTCGGCGTAGACGGAGTCGACGGGGCCGAAGAGGGTGAGCGCCTGGTCGACGAGGTGACTGCCCAGGTCATACAGCAGCCCACCGACCTCGGCCGGGTCGCCGGACTCCCGCCAGCCGCCCTTGAGCTGCGGCCGCCACCGCTCGAAGCGGGACTCGAAGCGCTGCACGTCGCCGAGCGCGCCCTCGGCGAGCAGCTTGCGGAGGGTGAGGAAGTCGTTGTCCCAGCGGCGGTTCTGGAAGACGCTCAGCAGCAGCCCGCGGGCCTCGGCGAGCGCGGCCAGCTCCTCGGCCTCGGCGGCGGTCGCGGCCAGCGGCTTGTCCACGACGACCGGCAGCCCCGCCTCGAGGGCGGTGCGGGCGAGCGGGACATGGGTGCGGTTCGGGGAGGCGATGACGATCAGGTCCAGTTCATCCGCCCGGCCCCACAGCTCATCGGCGGAGTCCACGAGACGGACATCGGGGAACTCGGCGCGTGCCTGCCGCTGCCGCTCCGGGCTGGAGGTGACGATGGTGTCCAGGACCAGTCCCTCGGTGGCCGCGATCAAGGGGGCGTGGAAGACGGATCCGGCCAGGCCGTAGCCGATCAGTCCCACGCGGACGGTACTGCTGTCATCCATGGCATCCATGAGGGCCACTTTGGCAACAGTGTTGCTAAAGCGCAAGCGATGGCCACAATGGAGGAGTGAACAGCACCATGTCGGGGGCGGCCGGGCCCGGAGCCAATCTGACCGCCCTGCGCAGCCATAACGCCGCGCTCGTCCTGCGTCTGCTGCGGGACGCGGGCGAGGACGGCGTCAGCCGACCGGAGCTGGCCGGCCACACCGGGCTGACCCCCCAGGCCGTCAGCAAGATCACGGCGCGCCTGAGGACGGAGGGACTGGCGGTGGAGGCCGGTCAGCGCGCCTCGACCGGCGGCAAACCGCCCGCCGTGCTCCGCCTGGTCCCGGGCGCCCGCCATGCGATCGGGCTGCAGCTCGACCGCGATGAGCTGACGGCTGTCCTCGTCGACCTCGCGGGTACACCGGTCGCCGCCCGCACGGCGCCCTTCGACTTCGGCGCGCGGGCGGAGGAGGCGCTCGCGGCGGCCACCGCCGAGGTCAGGGCGCTCCTCGCGGACGCCGGGACCGGCCTTACGGATGCCGGGACCGGCCTTACGGAGACTGGCACGGAGACTGGTGGCGCGACCGGCGGCGCGGCGGGCGGTGGGCTGGGCGGTGGGCTGCTCGGCGTCGGCGTCGCCGCGCCGGGACCGCTCGATCACGGCTCCGGCGTGCTGCACCGCGTCACCGGCTTCCCCCAGTGGGACGGCTTCCCGCTGCGTGACGCGCTCGCCGAGCGGCTCGCCCTGCCCGTCGTCCTCGACAAGGACACCAACGCCGCGGCGCTCGGGCTGGTGACCACCGGGACCGCCGCGTCGGCCGCGTATCTCCATCTGGGCACGGGTCTGGGCGCCGGTCTGATGCTCGGCGGGGACGTCTACCGGGGGGCGCGAACCGACGCGGGCGAGTTCGGGCATCAGGTGATCCAGCTCGACGGGCCGCTCTGCGAATGCGGCAATCGCGGCTGCCTGGAGGCGCTGTGCCTCGCCGCCGTCGCACGCGACGACCATACGGACGCGGCGCGGCTGCTCGGCGTCGGCGCGGCCAACCTCGTACGGCTCCTCGACATCGACCGGGTGCTGCTGGGCGGCCGGGTGGTGCTGGCCCACCCCGAGCCCTACGTTCGCGGTGTGGCCACGATGATCGCCGAGGACTCCGCCCGCGCCAGCCGCCTCCCCGTGCCCGTGGATGTCGTGGAGCGGGGCGGGCGGGCCGTGGTCGAGGGCGCCGCCCGGCTCGTACTCGCACCACTGTTCGCACTGGGCTGATCGAGGGGGATCCTGACCGCCAGTCGGGGGCAATCCGGGCCTGGTGCGGTGTGTCGGCGTGCGGACGCGGAATGTAGCGCAGTGCTCGGGGAAACCCCGCACAGCAGAGGTCACTCATGCGCTTGCCCACCGCACTGTCCCTACGAGCTGTCCTTCCGGCGGCCGCGCTCGCGTTCGCCCCCGCCCTCTATGGAATCCCGGTGTACGCCGCCGAGGCGGAGTCCGCCGCCTGCGGGGGCCGGAACGCCTCCGACTTCCCGATCGAAGCCCATCTGCGCGATGGGCCGGATCAGTACGCCCGGGGCGGCGGCTGGCGCGGCTGGCACCTCGAACTGCGCAATGCCACGGACACCGGCTGCCGTGCCATCCACCCCATCGCCGTTCTGCTCGACCAGGCCCGTGAACTGCGGCCCCGCCATATTGGTTTCGAGTTCCTGGACCCGTCCGCGGAGGGCGGCGCCACCTGGCGAGCCGTCTCCTTCCAGACGACGGACGAGGACGAGAACATCGGGGTCTTCGAGAACAGCCATTTCAAGGGTTTCACCGTGCCCGCGCACAAGACCGTCGACGTCCAGGTGCGTACGCGTTTCACCGAGGACGCGCCCGAGGGGTCGGTGACGGCCAACGCCATCGCCGTACAGCGGCGCGCGGACGACGGCGACTGGGTGGGACAGTCGAACGACTACGAATTCCGCATCGGCCCGGCGGCTACGGGGGCGGGTTCGGGCACGGGCACGGGTGCGGGTGCCGGTACGGAGGCCGGGACGGGCACGGAGGCCCAGACGGGTACCGGAACGCGGACCAGGGCGGCTACGGGCGCCGTCAGGGATAGGGAGACGGATGCCGGTGTCGGCGCCGGAGCCGACACCGACGGAGCTACCGAGACAAAGCCCGCGCCGCAGCAGCCGACCACCCGCTCCAAGAGCCCCACGGCCGCTCCGACGCGAACGCCGGAGAAGACCCGGCCCTCCGCTCCCGCCGCGCCGAGCCGGACCCCGAGCTCCGGTGCAAGCCATAAGGAGAGCCATTCGGCCGTAGTGCCGCCCCGTGCCGACAGCGACGCTGATGCCGACGCGGAGGCGGACGCGGACGCCGACGTCGGCGCGGAGGCCGACGTCGACACCGATCCCAGTGCCGAAACGGACACGGAGACCGGAGCGGATGCCGATACGGACACGGGTACCGATACTGAGCCGGGCGCTGATGTCGACACCGACACGGACGCGGACCTCGGCGAGGACGCGAGCGCGGACGCCGGCACGGGTACCGACACCGATACGGGCGCCGACACCGAGGCAGGTACGGACACCGGGACGGACGCCGACGCCGGTACCGGTACCGACCTCGACGAGGGCCTCGACGCGGACAGCGACCTCGGTACCGACACCGACCTGGGCACCGACACCGACCTGGGCACGGAGACCGACGACCCCAGCGCCGAATCCGACCTGGGCACCGAAACGGACCCCGGCGCTGAAACGGACCCGGGTACCGACCCTGGCGCCGAAACCGAACCCGGACGTGAGTCCCAAGCCGACCCCAGCACCGGCACCGGCGCCGACGGACGTCACGAGCAGGACGGCGGCCACGAGCGCGAGCGGATGCCCGAACTCGCCGCGACGGGCCGTCACACCGCCCTGCTCGCGGGGCTCGGCGTCATCAGCGCCGCGCTCGTGACCTGTGGCACCGTCCTCGTGGTGAGGTCCCGGCGCTCGGGGACCTGAAGCCCCGACGTCCCCGACGCCCTCAACTCCGAGCTACTGGCCCCGGGGCCCCTCGCCCCGGCGGCGCAGCTCGTCGTCGATCTTGTCCGAGCCGGACTGGATCTGCTCCGAGTGCTTGCCGCCCGTCTTCTTGTCGGCGGCCTCGGCCCCCTTGCGAGTGCCCTTCCGAGCCTTGTCGGGGTTCTTGCTGATCGCGCCCTTGAGCTTGTCCATCATGCCCATCGCGGCCTCCTTACGGTCCGGCTCGTTCCAGGGAGGGGCGGAGTCCGCCCCTCCCTCAGGATCAGACACCTGTGCGGATCTGTCGCGCTGGGACGGGGCGCGAACGGACGGCGAACGCATTGTGCTCCCGGACACGGGGCGGTCTCCCCAGGGCTTTCCCCGGTTAGGCTGAGGTCGTCGCCAAAGGTCGATTCCGAGCGGAGAGCAACCAGTGGCAGAGCGCAAGCCGATCGAGTCATGGCTCACCGACATGGACGGTGTCCTGATGCACGAGGGCATACCGGTGCCAGGTGCCGATGCCTTCGTCAAGCGGCTGCGCGAGTCCGGCACGCCCTTCCTGGTGCTCACCAACAACTCCATCTACACCCCGCGCGACCTCCATGCCCGGCTGTCCCGGATCGGGCTGGACGTCCCGGTGGCCAACATCTGGACGTCGGCGCTGGCCAGTGCCCAGTTCCTGGACGAGCAGCGCCCCGGCGGCACCGCGTATGTGATCGGGGAGGCGGGGCTGACGACCGCGCTGCACGACATCGGCTACGTCCTTACGGATGTCGAGCCGGACTATGTGGTGCTCGGCGAGACCCGTACGTACAGCTTCGAGGCGCTCACCAAGGCCATCCGGCTGATCAACGACGGTGCGCGGTTCATCGCCACGAACCCCGATGAGATCGGCCCCTCCGCGGAGGGTGCGCTCCCCGCCACCGGCTCCGTGGCCGCGCTGATCACCAAGGCCACCGGCCAGAAGCCGTACTTCGTCGGCAAGCCCAATCCGCTGATGATGCGCTCCGGGCTGAACGCGATCGGTGCCCACTCCGAGACCAGCGCGATGATCGGCGACCGGATGGACACCGATGTCCGGGCCGGGCTCGAGGCCGGTATGGAGACCTTCCTGGTGCTCACCGGGGTGACCAAGGCGGCAGAGGTGGACCGGTATCCGTACCGCCCGTCCACGGTCGTCGACTCCATCGCGGATCTCGTGGAACGCATCGCCTGACCCGCCGAGGCCGCTGCCTGACCCGCCGGTGGCCCCTGTCCGACCCGCCAGCGCCCCCTGTGCCCCGGATGGCGCAGTAGGCGCCCGCAGCGGATGCGGGCCCCTGCCGGGCGCGTGAGCCTCTTGGTATCGGGAGGTTCTCACCATGCGCATCGTCGCACTCACTCTCTGTACCGCAGCATGCGCCGCCGTCGCGGCGGTGACGGCCGCTGCTCCGGCCCTCGCCGACCAGCGCCACTCCGCCACCACCACGATCCGGATCAGTCCGCATGCCCTCGCCCCCGGCGCCGAGGTCGAGGTCTGGGCCTTCGGCTGCCCTGACCGGGAGGCCACGGCCTCGTCACCGGTGTTCGTGGACGACGCGGAGCTGACCCCCGAGGGGGACGCGCTCTTCAGCGAGGCGACGATCCGCTCGACGGCGACCAAGGGGGCGCACCGGGTCACCGTGGACTGCGCGGACGGCCTCGCTCGCGAGGACCGTGAGGGCCGTGAGGACGGTAAGGGCGGCATGGGCGGGGTCTCCCTCGCCGTGGAACGCCCGCCCTCGCCCGTCGCCCCCGTCCGCGCGGGCGGAGGCGGCACCGCGCGCGACGAGACCCGGGCGCGTGATGACATCGGCGGTGCGGAGGCGTACGGCCTGGCGCTCTCGGGCGGTACGGCCCTGGCCGTCGGCGGCCTCGCGGTCCACCGCCGCCGCCATCCCTCCGGTACGGCGGGCTGATCGCCATGGACATGGACACCGAGATGGACGGGAACGTGGACGGGAATCGCTTCTCCGGCCTCGGACGGCTGGCCACGGGGGTGGCCTGGGTGGCGCTGCTGCTCGGCCTGTGGATGTGGGGCCGGGACACCACGGAGGGAACGGGCGGTCCGGCGCCGATGACCGGGGACGTGGCCGCGGTCGGCCGCCCGCCCGCCCATCCGCTGCCCCCGGCGCACGCGCCGCTGGCGTCCGCCCGGCCGAAGCGGGTCGTCATCGAGGCGGCGGGGGTCCGCGCCCCCATCGTCGCCAGCGGCCTCGACCGCGACGGAGCCGTGAAGCCCCCGTCTGTCAGCCGCCCCGGCACGGTCGGCTGGTACCGCGCCGGCCCCGAGCCCGGCTCCCCGGGCGCCGCGCTGCTGGTCGGCCACCTCGACACGAAGAGCAGACCTGCGGTCTTCCACGGGCTGAGCGACCTCAAGCGGGGGGAGCGGGTGCGGGTCGCGCGATCGGACGGTACGACGGCGGAGTTCACGGTCGAGGACGTCGAGGTGGTGCCGGAGAAGCACTTCGATGCGCGACGGGTGTACGGATCGCGGTCCCATGACCGTGCGGAGCTGCGGCTGATCACCTGCGGAGGGAAGTTCAACCGCTCGACGCGCACGTATACGGCGAACGTCGTCGTCTCGGCCTACCTGACCGGCACGACGGGCTCCGCCCACAATGTGTCGGCCGGAAGCCGCAATGCGCACTAGGCGGTCCGGTCCCCTGCAGCGGCCAAAGCCCCCACCCCACCCCACCCCGCCCCGAAACCAGAGGCCCGCGCCCCTGCACCCCACCCGGGGCTGTGCCCGCGTCCCCGTTTGGGGCTGCGCCCCGGGCCCTGCTGGGCTGTGCCCGCGTCCCCGTTTGGGGCTGCGCCCCGGGCCCTGCTGGGCTGTGCCCGCGTCCCCGTTTGGGGCTGCGCCCCGGACCCCGCTCGGGGCTGCGCCCCGGGCCCTGCTGGGCTGTGCCCGCGTCCCCGTTTGGGGCTGCGCCCCGGACCCCGCTCGGGGCTGCGCCCCGGGCCCCGCTGGGCTGTGCCCCTGCCCCCGCTTAGGGCTGTGCCCTCCCGCCCGGGGCTGTGCCCCTGCCCCTTGCTGGCGGCTCCGCCCTGCACCCCTGCTTGGGGCTGCGCCCCCTGCCCCCGCTTGGGGCTGGGCCACAGACCCTGCTCGGGGCTCCGCCCCCCCGCATCCCCGCTCGGGATTGCGTCCCGGAGCCCGTTCGGAGCTGTGCCCCCCACGCCTGCTCGGGGCTGGGCCCCGGATCCTGGTTGGGGCTGGGCCCCGCACCCCTGCTCGGGGCTAACCCCTGCCCCCTGCTCGGGGCTCCGCCCCTCCCGCGAGGCGCATCGCGTCATGGCGTACGGGCGAAAAATGGGGTGGGTTGTGGATGAGGCCGCGGTGGTTCGGGGCGGTGTGTAAGGATTGATTCGACCGGTCTTGTCCCGCCGGGGGATCACCGTCTGTTCCCCGGAGCGTGCACCCAAGGGGGAGTGGATGTACGGCAGTTACACCGGCCGTTCGCGTCACGTTGCCCGTACCATCCGCATCCGCATCCGCATCCGCATCCGCACTCGCGCGCTGTCCGCCGCCGGGGCGCTGTTGTCGTGTGTGGTGCTCTCCGGGTGCTTTGGGGCCTCGAAGGGTGACAGCGATCATGCCTCCCTCGCCGGGCAGGCGAAGCAGCGGCCCAAGTCCACGATTCCCTACTGGGTGAATCCGGATGGCAGCGCGGCGCGGCAGGTGGCGGCGTATCGGAAGAAGGGGGCGGACGGCGAGGCCAGGCTGATACAGAAGATCGCGGAGCAGCCCGTCGCGGAGTGGCTCGGGGTGGACGATCCGGAGGGGCAGGCGCGGGGGTTCGCCGCGGCCGCGGATCAGGTGAACCGGGACGCGCTGCTGGTCTTCTACAACATCCCGCACCGCGACTGCGGGCAGTACTCCAAGGGCGGCGCCGCCGACGGCAACGCCTATCGCACCTGGCTGGACAAGACGGTCCGGGGGATCGGCGACCGGCGGGCGACGGTCATCCTGGAGCCAGACGCGCTGCCGCACGTGGTGGACGGCTGTACGCCCAAGCAGTTCCATGAGGAGCGGTACGACTTACTGACCGGGGCTGTGGACAAGCTCAAGGGGCTGCCGCGCACCAAGGTCTATCTGGACGCCGGAAACCCCCACTGGATCAAGGACCCGCGCCGGCTGGTCGAGCCGCTGAAGCGGGCCGGTATCCGTAAGGCCGACGGCTTCGCGCTGAACACCTCGAACTACCAGACGACCCAGGAGAACAGGGCGTACGGCAAGAGGCTGTCCGCACTGACCGGCGGCAAGCCCTTCGTGATCGACACCAGCCGTAATGGCAATGGCCCGGCCCCCGGTAAGGACGATCCGCAGGCGTGGTGCAATCCGAAGGGCCGGGCGCTGGGCGAGCGGCCGACCACCGACACCGGGGACAAGCTGGTCGACGCCTATCTGTGGATCAAGCGTCCGGGCGAGTCGGACGGCACCTGTAAGGGCGGTCCCACCGCGGGTCGGTGGTGGCCCCGGTACGCGCTCGATCTCGCCCGTAACGCCAACCGTAAGGACAGCTAGGACAGCTAGGTCGGTTAGGGCGGCCGGCCGGCTGTTACTTCTTCTTGGGCGCGGGCACCTTCACCCACACCGCCTTCGACGGTGTGCCCTGGTCGTCCACCGCGTTGAGCATGTACCACCCCGGCGGCACCAGTGACGCGTCCTTCGGCAGCGTCACCGTCACCCCGTCCTTCGTCCGCGTGAAGTCGAGCGCGATCGACCGCTGCTCGACATTGGTCACATGGGTGAAGGACCCGGGCCGGATCAGCCGCATCTTGGTGATCGCCGATGCGTGCGCGGTCCGGTAGGTGGTCTTCGCACCCGGCTTGACCGTCCTGGGCGCGGTGTCGGTGAGCTTCGGACGGGAGTCGCGGAAGAGATACGGCGGGGTGTAGAGGTCGATCTGCTGCTGGAACTCACTCGGTTTGGTGTTGGCCTTGTCGCCGAAGAGCGAGTCCGAGCCGAAGGTCATGACCCGGCCGTCCGGCAGGAGCAGCGCCCCCGAGTGGTAGTTGCGGCCCACCAGCGGATCGGCCACCGAGCGCGCGGTGTTGGTCTTCGGGGTGTAGAGCTCGGCCTTGAGCACATTGGTGGCGCCGCGGCCCCGGTAGTCGCCCGAGCCGTTGGTGGTCAGGATGGTGTCATCGGGCAGGATCACGCTGCTCGGATAGCGCACCTTCGCATACAGCTCCGGGCCGTTTTTGAAGCGCGGCTTATCGGCGCGCAGATCGACGATCCGGGTCTTCGCCGTGGACTTGGCGTCCTCGCCGACCCCGCCCCCGCCCAGCACCATGTACCGCTGGTCCTGTGCGGGCGGCAGCAGCACGGACATCGAGGTCTCCAGGGCGTCCGGTTCGCTGATGCCCGGGACCACGTCGAACCGATTGCTCTTCAGATCCCAGATGCCGGGGGTGCGACCCTTGTCGTCCGGGCCGTATCCGGCGTTCGAGCCGGTGTAGAAGATCCGGCCCTTGCCGGTCAGGAACAGCGCGGGATACGTCGGGAAGAAGCGCTGCTTGGGCAGGTACTTCCACTTCTTGGTCTTGGGGTCGTAGATCTCGTTCTTCCCCGGGACCACCTGGCCGATCTCGTCCAGCCCGGAGACCGCGAGCACCTTGCCGTCCTGGAGGCCGGTCAGGGTCGGGTACCAGCGGGCCTCGTTCATCGGATCGACCGGGATGTACCGCTCGGCCACCGGGTCGAACTCATACGCCTGCTTGATGCCCTGGAAGTCCTTCTTGTCGAACGACAGCTTCTGCGCGATGCCGTAGAAGTTCTGCCGGTCCTTGCCCTTCAGCCCGGAGATCCGGTAATTGTCCTCGGTGCCGGTCTGGTGCTTTCTGCCCTTGCGCAGCGCCTCCACATAGACCCGCGCCGTGCTCGCGCTGACCGTGACCTTCTTGGTCTTGGGGTTCTTTTTCTTCGTCGCGCGCGGAACGAGAAGCGGGTCCTTGGACACGAAGGTCTTGCCGTTCTCCTTGCCCGTGAAGCGGGTCCCGGCGGGGAGGGTCTTCGGCTTGTCGGGGCTCTCGTTGTGGACGAACATCAGTCCGCCCGCCTTCTCGACATCGCCCTTGAGCTTCTCGTAGCGCTGGGTGCCGCCCGCCACCAGCAGCTTTCCGTCCGGGAGCTGGGAGTGCCCGGAGCAGAAGAGGTCCTTGGGGGTCGGAATGTTGGTGAAGGTGTTCTTCTCCGGGTCCCACAGGACGCTGCGGAAGGACTTGGCGTCGAAGTTCTTGGCGTTGTTCCCGGAGCCGGCCACCAGCAGCACCTTGCCCGTATGCAGCAGGGCGGCGTGGATCGTATTGATCCGGTATTGCTCGGGGACGTCGACCACATCCCAGTGGCCGTTCTCCGCCTTGTACTCCGGTTGGTTGATTTTGTACGCGTGGTACTTGTCCGAGCTGAAACGGTAGAGAGCCGGGCCGTTCATCCCGGCCAGCACGGTGATTGCCGCCGCACCGATCCCGAAGCGACGGGTGCGGCGACTCGGTCGGTACTTCACTTCTTATCGTCCCCCAAGTGCGGGCTGCGGGTTCCGTTTCTCCTGGCGGACGGTCCACCGCCAGGCGATGATCGGTGCGGCTGTGACAGCCAGGGCAATTGATGCCCAAACGGTCATCGCTGGATGACTGTGGCCGAAGTAGAAGGAAGAGGCGAGCGACCCGCCGAAGACCGCCAGGAAGAAAAGATGGGTCCGGAAGGTGCCGAAGAGGGTGTCGGGGCTCGCGGAGTCGCCCTTTGGCGTCACCACGAAGCGGCTCTTGCGGCGCAGCACGGTGTCGAGCAGCGAGCGGGCGTAAATGGGCGCGGCCAGCGCCGACATCACCATTCCGGCTACGCCGCCGGACCCCTCCGGCTCATGGGGCGAAACGTTGTGCCGCCGGTTCCAGACGTAGAGGCCGATCTGCAGGGCGGAGGCATTGCCGTAGAGCATCATCCAGATGGCGGGGTCGATCTCGATGCCGGAGGCGCCGAAGCCCAGGAACAGTGCGCAGCTCAGGGCGGCCAGGATCCAGTTGAGCGCCGACATCGGATAGAAGATCACCAGCAGGGAGTAGTTGAAGAGCCTGCCGGGCGGCAGCGAGAACGGCGCCTTCCAGAACTGCTTGACGATCGTCTCGTAGGTCCCGCGTGACCAGCGCAGTTGCTGGGTGAAGAAGTCCGTCCAGGCGTTCGGCCCCTCGCCGACCGCCAGTACGTCGGGGGTGTAGACCGACCCCCAGGCGCGGCCGGTGGCCGGATTGCGGTGGCGGTGCAGCTCGAATCCGGTGGCCATGTCCTCGGTGATCGAGTCGTACAGCCCGCCGATCCCCTTGATGGCGCTGATCCGCACCGCGTTGTTGGTGCCCACGAACATCGGCGCCCGGTAGGCGTTCCCGGCCCGCTGGATCAGTGCGTGGAAGAGGAACTGCTGGCTCTCGGCGGCCTTGGTGACGGCCGCGTCGTAGTTGCCGTAGACCTGCGGGCCGACGACGAAGGCGATGTCCGGATCGCGGAAGTAGCCGAGCATCCGCTCCAGATAGTTGGGCAGCGGCACATGGTCGGTGTCGACCGAGGCGAAGAAGTCGTACTCCTCGCCGTGCGCGTCCAGCCAGGCGTTGTAGTTGCCGTGTTTGGTCCTGGCGCGGTGCGGTCCCTTGGGCTGGTTCCACTTCTCGACGCCCTTACGGGTGAAGTGGTAGACGTTCAGCCGCCGGCAGACCTCCTTGACCTCCGGATCGTCGCCCTCGTCCAGCAGCCAGACATGCAGCACCCCGCGGTGCCGGACGCGGATCGCGGCCTCCAGGGTCTTGCGCACCATCTCCAGCGGTTCCTTGCCGGGGACATAGGTGGTGATGAAGGCGACCTTGGTGCCGGTCTCGGGCACGACGGGGACGGGGTCGCGGGCGACGAGCGTCGCATGCGCGTTGGACGCGACGTTCATCGTCCGGAATAACTCGATCAGCCCTATCGAGACCAGCATCACCACGTCCATGACCGCCAGGACCGGGCTGGTGCCCTCCCGGCTGGTCCAGTGCGCGGGCTGCATCAGCCAGATCAGCAGCCCCAGCGAGACCAGCGGTGCGGCGCCGAGCAGCAGTGCCGCGCGGATCCGGTGCGGCTCCTCGGCGAGCAGGCTGCGGTAGCGCACCCGGTACGGCGTGCCGGGCTCGGGCTGGGTCAGCGGTCCGGCGAGCCTGCTGTAGTGCTCGTAGTCGTACTTCGGCAGCGGCCGCCGCCGCCGGGGCCGGTGCCGGTCCGGCGCGGTCTGGTGCTGCCGCGGGATGCGCAGGCGCGTGGTCCTGGACGAGTCGTACCCGCCGTACGACGGATGGCGGGCGCCGGTCGGCGTCGACGTCATGAGTTATCCCCCCGCACGCATGGCTGAATGCGTGCCGTCACGTTCTGTCGGCCCCCGGCCCCCCTTCGGCCGCAGGGGAACGATAGTGGAGGCAGCCGACCTTACGGACATGGAATGGCTACCTTCCGCATGTTTGCGCGGTAAACGAACTCGCTTGGTCCGCATCCCCCCAGGGCGTGCCTCAACTGCCCGCTGATCAGGCGGGGTTGATGCGAATACGCCTCACTGCAGGGTGTCGAACAGACGACGGTGATCGCAAGTGTGAACGGTCTGTTTATCGGACAAACGTGGGCAAGAGGTGGACCTCGACTCCCGGCTTGAAATCGGCCTACTCGCGATGCGCCGAACGCAGTCGGGTGCGGATGTTCCCGAAGTGGTCGCGGATCGCGCCCTCGGCCCGCAGGGCGTCCCCCGAGCGCACCGACTCCAGGATCTCCCGGTGCTGCTTGCAGGTGACCCTCGGATCCGTGGGCACGTCCACGAGGTCGGTGCGCACCCGGTGGAAGGCGTCCCAGAACGCCTCCAGCACCTCGCTCAGCAGCGTGTTGTCCAGGCTCCCGTAGAGCGCGGCGTGAAACGCCCGGTCCGTCTCGGCCCGCACCGCGCCCTCCGCCGCCTCCGCCTCCATCCGCCGTACGACCGCGTCCAGCTCGGCGAGATCCGCCTCCGGGATCCGCCCGGCCAGTCGCGCGATCAGTCCGGTCTCGACGGCCTCGCGCAGCTCCAGCAGCTCCAGCAGGCTGTCCTCGCCCCGGTAGTGCCCGGCGACGGTACGGAAGATCAACCCCTCGATCATCGGCGCCATCGACATGGGCCCGACGTACGTCCCGAAGCCGTGCCGGATCTCCACGATCCCCATCGCCTGCAGCGCCTTGAGCGCCTCGCGCACGGAGTTGCGGCTGACGCCGAGCAACTCCATCAGCTCGGTCTCGGTGGGCAGCGGAGCGCCCGAGCGGAGCCGCTGGTCGATGATCAGCCGCTTGATGCGTTCCTGGATGTCGTTCGTCATCCCCCGCGAAACCCCCCGCGCGCGGGAATGCGAATGCGAATTCGAGTGTGCCGCCACCGCCACCGCCACCTCCGATCCGAACAGCTTAGCGGCGGCGGCGCGAGCAGGTCAGATGTGCAGCGATGAAGGCGGTCCGGGCTGCCACGCGGCCACCCGGCTGCCCGAGGGGCGGCAGGCGTGATCGACCGGCGCACCAGCTGCGCTTGACTCGGTCCGCGCCACCGTGCGCCGGGGGTGAGGCTCTGGCGTGTGTCCCGCTGGTGCGGAAGATTCTGCCGCGCAAGCAATTCGGTGCATTGCCGAATGTGTCGCACTGGAGGGGAACATGTCGCCTATTCGCATTTTTGTCGCGTCACTCGCCGTCGCCGGCGTGCTGGCCGGCACCGGGGCAGGTGCCGCGTCGGCCGCCGCCGTCAGCCGTTTCGACGACGGCAGCTTCGAGACGCCCGCGGTGGGGGCCAACACGTTCGGGACCGTGGCGGCCGGGGGGACCATCGGGCCGTGGAAGGTCACATCCGGAAACGTGGACCATATCGGGGACGGCTTCTGGCAGGCGGCCGAGGGGGGCCAGTCCGTGGACCTCAACGGTACGGGCGCCGGCACGGTGGCGCAGACCTTCACGACGGTGCCGGGGAAGCGGTACACGGTGACGTACTCCCTGGCCGGCAACCCGGCGGGCGGTCCCACCGTGAAGACCGGAGCGGTGCTGGTCGACGGGCAGAACTTCCGGAACTTCACCTTCGACATCACCGGCAAGTCCTTCGGGAACATGGGCTATGTGACCCAGGAGGTGACCTTCGTGGCGCGTGGGACCTCCACGACGCTGGCGTTCGCCAGCACGAACAACTCCGCCTACGGGCCGGTCATCGACGACGTGATGGTCCGGCACTGCACGCCCTGTCCCTCCTGCGGCTGATCGCGAAAGGGAGCCCCCGGCGCCCCACGCGCCGGGGGCTCCCCGTTCTCCATGGGCATGCACCTTGTGGGCGCGCACCTTGGCACGCGCCCCTTGTCAGCGCGCGCCGACCAGGCCCGCCCCTCGTGGACGCGTCCCGCGGTCCGCCGCTCAGGCGGCCGCGCGCTGGCGGTGCGCCAAGGACGTCGCGGCCTTACGGCGCTTGGGCGCGAGGGCGTCGACGGGGGCGCCCGCGCCGCTGCCCGGCGTCTCGAGCTCGGCGCGGATGTCGCGGATCACGACTTCCTGCTGGGGGAAGAAGCCGCCCTTTACGCCCCGCGGGTAGTGGCCGGGGCGGATCCGGACCGCCGTACCGGACGCCTGGTTGCCCTCCGGCAGCCCCTTGCGGACCGCGCCGGGGCGGCGCCAGCCCACCACGTCGCTCATGCGCAGCTCGTCGATCTCGTAGTGGAACCGCCGGATCACATGGACCAGCACGGCCTCCGGTGCGCCGATGCGGACGGTGACGCCCTCCAGCGGGGTGCCGGGCACCGGACGGGACCAGATGGTTCCGCCGCCGTCGGTGACCTTCTCCATCTCCCAGCCGTTCGGGCTCGGTCTGCCCGTCAGCACCCGGGCCGAACCGGGAGAGAGGCCAGGGCCGCCGCGCCGGCCAGCGCACCGGAGCGGATGAGGAGCTGCCTACGGGATGGGCCGAACACGCTCATTCATCGTCCCCTCGTGACGGTAGGGCTGGTGGACCGGTCCTGGTCGCGGGCCACTACGGATACCGCGCCCGTGGCGATGGCCAGGATGAAGGCGATGGCCATGGCCGGGTTGACGTATCCGGGGAGCGCGGCGTCGTAACTTCCGCCCTCGTCGAGATGGCAGGTGAAGCGAAGGGGAAGGTAGTGCGCTTCATAGCGGTCGACCTGAGCCGCCTTCGCCGCCCCGCCCGCCCGGGCACACTCCTCGCGCATGTTGTCGTTCTCCATGAACATCACATGGAGTGCGCCCCAGATGTACAGGGCGATGGTCGCGCAGACGGACAGCAGGGCGATTCCGCCGAGCCAGTCGGCCCGTGTCTTCCGGCGGCCGGTGCGCTTGGAGACGCCGGAGCCGAGTATGCCGATCAGGGTGAAGATGACGATGACCCCGATCAGGCAGATGAAGAGCAGCAGGATCGAGTTGTGCCCGCCCGCCGAATCGGCCGCCAGTAGGGAAGGTGCTTCGCTCACCGCATCATCCTGCCATTGGCCACCCCGTCGGCCATGCCGAGTTCGTACTGCACGGCCAGCAGCATGGACTTGGCGGGCGGGCGTCCCGGCAGCCGTGACGGCCCGTCAAGAGGTGTCGTATATAACGAAGTTCACCGCATCCGTGGTCACGAGGGCAGGCGGGGCGCCGCGACCGCCGCATGCTTGTTCCTCTTGGTGTGGTGCCGTCCGAGGCAATACCGGACGGGAACGGCCAGGAGCCACCAGTACTCCGCTGCGTCGGACGAGATGATCACCGCCACCGGCACCGAGCTCCCGAAGACGATCGCGACACCCACCGCGTGCTGGAGTGACTGGGCGATCAGGGCGCGCGGAATGTCGGTGTCGCACAGGCTGGGGTGCCGGAGGAGGCGGATCGCCATCGCCGCGATCAGCAGAGCGGCCAGGGTGATCGTGCCGGCGTACAGCGAGGTCGCGATCGCGCTGCTGTGGTACTCCGTGACGATCTTCGTCGGAAACGGCAGCGCGGCGACGAGGGCCATCAGCGCCAGATCCATGTAGAGCAGCGGGCCGTCCACCACCTTGGCCACCCGGAACAGCCGATGATGTGAGATCCACAGTGCTCCGACCACGACAAAGCTGAGCAGATAACCGGCGACGGACGGGAGCGCCTCCTCCTTCAGCGCGTGCCCGAGTTCGGCCGTGGGGAGATCCTCCGGGACCGTGATCTCCAGGGCGAGGAGCGTGATGGCGATGGCGAAGACCGCGTCGGAGAACGCTCGTATCCGCTCGACGTCGATTCCGTGCAGAGATCTCACCGTCAAGAGCTCCTTGTTCATGTTGGGTGCGGGTGCGGTCCGGTGGGACTCTGCATACTGCTGATGTGACATGTCAAGTCTGCTCATCTTGCTGAAGAACCACCCTTCTATGCGGGCTCCAGCTCCATAATTGTTGCTTTTGACATGTCGAGAGTTACATGTAGATTGAAGCGCATGAGCTTCTTCGAGGTCTTGGCCGCCGTAGCGGTCGTCGTTGCCCTCATCGCGCGCCAATTGCGTGGAGAGGCGCTCACCGGCCGGCGGCTGATGCTGCTGCCCGTGGTTCTCACGGTGATCGGCATCGCCGACCTGAGTCGGCACGACCGTCATCCGGCTTCCGTCGACGTGGTGTGCCTGGTGATCGGAGCGCTGCTGGCCGCCGGTATCGGCGCGGCTCAGGGCGCGACGGTCCGGCTGGAGCGGCGCGCCGGGGTGCTGTGGGCGCGGATGCCGGCGGTCGGCCTGTGGCTGTGGGCCCTGCTGGTGGTCACCCGCGTGGGGATGATGGCCGTCGCACATGTGGTGGACGCGAAGGTGGCGGCGTCCTCAGCGACCATCCTGCTGATGCTGGGCGTCAACCGGCTCGGACAGGCGCTCGTCCTCGTCCCGCGCGTGATGTCCTCCGGCATGGCGTTCGCCCCGGAGCGGGACGGCAGGACGTTCCCGGAGCAGGTGTCGCAGCGGTTCACGCCCCCGCCACTGGACGACGAGGCTCCCGGGCGGCCGTACGGCACCGCCCCGGCGGCGCCGTACGCCGACGGGCATCAGGGCGATCGGCTGGACCTCATTCGCAGTCGCAGGCAGCAGCGCCGGGCGCGCCGGTTCAC
Source organism: Streptomyces sp. 11-1-2 (assembly GCF_003595545.1). Lineage (NCBI taxonomy): Bacteria > Bacillati > Actinomycetota > Actinomycetes > Kitasatosporales > Streptomycetaceae > Streptomyces > Streptomyces sp. 11-1-2. Next base: position 4,693,483 of record NZ_CP022545.1, on the reverse strand, counting down.
CGACTGGAGGTGACGGCCCACGGTGGCCGAAACCGCGTCCCGTTCGGCTTTCACGGCAACTGGCTGCCGGACGAGTGACGGCGTCGCCGACCGGGACGCGGCGGCGGAGCACGGACGGGGGCGCCACGGATTCCGTGGCGCCTCGTCCGTTGGGCCGCGGTCCTCGGAGGAGGCGATGCCTATGCCGAATCGGACCCTTGGCGCCTGTTCACGTGCTCGATGGCCCATAGTGCCCAGTCGTGAGTCGCCTGGTACTGGCGCAGGCCGTACTCCGCGGCGAGCTGCCCGAGGGTGTCGCGGCCCTGTCGTGGTTCGGCGTCCTGGTCCTCGCGGAGCCTGCGGAGTTCGGAGATGCGCTTCTCGGCGTGTTCGACGAGGTCGCGCAGCGCGGTGACGGTCTCGTCCGGTTCCAGTGCTTCGAGCAGGAACAGTCGCAGGACCTGCTCATTGCGCACCACGCCCTGCCCCCATGGCGCGAGCAGCCACTTCCTCAGCTCCGCATGGCCCTTCTCCGTCACGGCGTAGGTACGGCTACGGCGAGCGCCCTCATGCGTCACCTCGACGAGCCCTTGCTCCGTCATCCGGATCAGCTCGGGGTAGACGCTCGTGTGGCCGGCCTGCCAGGCGTACCGCCCGAGGTCGCGCTCGAACTCCTTGCTCAGTTCGTAGCCGCTCGCGGGCTCGATGGCGAGGAGGCCCAGCAGTGCGTGCGACAGAGACATATGGGAATCTTACATGTCATCTTCGGCAGGTCTCGCGCGCATAAGCAGCACTGCTGGGGTCGATTGACACGTCAAAGGGAGACTATTCGGCGGGTGCGGGTGCGGGTGCGGGTGCGTTCGCGGTTCCGCGGGAGACCGCCTCCCAGTGCTCCCACTCCGCGAGCCGCGGTGGGTGTCCGGAAACGGGACCACGACTGATGGGCGTCCTCGGAAACCGAGGACGCCCAGGTCGGAGATCTATTCGCTGGTGCGCCGCCAGGGACTCGAACCCCGGACCCGCTGATTAAGAGTCAGCTGCTCTAACCAACTGAGCTAGCGGCGCCTGCTGACGTGGAAATTCTACCCGATCTCGGACGGTGGTCAGGACGTCATGGAACCCGCCGCGGCCTTGCATCATTGGTATGGACATGACTATTGGCCCTGGATACTCTCAACTTGGTCTAGACCGCCGTGCACGGCTCATCGAAGCACTCCCCACGTCTTCAGGAGCGAAGCATGCGCAAGAAGATCAGCGCCGCCGTCATCGGCATCGGTCTCGCGGCGATTTCCGTCCTCGCGACCGGCGGCAGCGCCTCCAGCCACGGCTACACCGACTCACCCATCAGCCGCCAGAAGCTGTGCGCCAACGGCACGGTGGCGGGCTGCGGTGACATCCAGTACGAGCCCCAGAGCGTCGAGGGCCCGAAGGGCTTCCCGTCCGGCGGTCCCGCGGACGGCACGATCTGTGCGGGTGGCAACAGCCGGTTCTCCCAGCTCGACGACCCGCGGGGCGGCAGTTGGCCCGCGACCAGGATGACCGCCGGGCAGAGCTACACCTTCAACTGGCGGTTCACGGCCTCCCACTCGACCACGGACTTCAAGTACTACATCACCAAGAACGGCTGGAACCCCAGCCAGAAGCTCACCCGTGCGAGCCTGGAATCCCAGCCCTTCCTGACCGTTCCGTACAACGGCCAGCGTCCGCCGTCCACGCTCTCCCACTCGGGCACCATCCCGGGCGGTAAGAGCGGCAGACATGTGATTCTCGCCGTGTGGACCATCGCGGACACCTCGAACGCCTTCTATGCCTGCTCGGACGTCCAGTTCTGACCGCTGTCCGGTCGGTCCGGTCGATCCGGTAGTGCGGGTGGGTGCGGTGCCGTCCTGGGACGGCACCGCACCGACGTGACGATCAGGCGTCGAACGCGCCCGCCTTCGCACTGCGGACGAAGGCGGCCAGAACCGGTGGCGCGGTGGTCAGGACGGTGCCGGGGGCGTCGCTCTCCCGTAGCTGGACGTGGCCGCCGGCGACGGCGACCTCGACGCACTGGCCCTCGCCCGCGGAGTACGAGGACTTGCGCCAGTGGGGGCGGTGGTGCGTGGTCGTTTCAGAGGTGTTCATATGTGGGGCCCTCTTTCTCATACCAGACCAGCGATGAGGGCCTTCGTCTCATCCGTGGACAGCGCGCAGTCCACGATATGGCCGAAGGCGTCGGCGAAGACGTTGACGTCGTCGACTCCTTCGACGTACGAGGGGCCGCGCAGGTTCTCCTGTGTGACCACATCCGGCATCGGGCCCGGGAAGGCCACAAGTGTGAACGCGCCCGCGTCCCCCGGGTTGGGCGGCACGTCGATCGGCATCACCTGCAGCGTGACGGTGGGCCACTCCGCCACCTCCAGCAGCCGCCGTAGCTGAGCCGTCATGATGTCGGGCTGCCCGGTGAACCGGCGGCGCAGCGCCGCCTCATGGATGACGGCCCACAGCCGCAGCGGGTGGCAGGAGCGGGTGAGGACGGCCTGGCGGGCCAGGCGCACCTCGGCGAGGGCGTCGACCTCGGCGGCGGTGCGGGCCACGGCGTTCGCCGCGATGGTCTCGCGGGCGTAGTCGGCCGTCTGCAGCAGACCGGGGACCACCAGCGGGGCGTAGTCGCGGACGCTCTCCGCGTCGCTCTCCAGCGAGATGTAGTCGGCGTAGGCGGGGGCGACGACGCCACGGTAGGTCTGCCACCAGCCGCGTTTGCCCGCGTCCTTGGCCAGGCCCTCCAAGGCGATACGGGTGGTGGGGTCGGTGACGGCGTAGGCCCTCAGCAGCGTTTCGACCTCGGCGGCGCGGATCGTGGCGTTGGCGTTCTCGATCCGGGAGAGCTTCGGCGCGGTCCAGCGGCGGGCGTCGGCGGATCCGTTCGCGGCCGCGTTGAGCGCCGCTGCCGCCGCGTCCAGTGTCATCCCTGCTTCGGTGCGCAGTTGTCGCAGCGTGGAGCCCAGGCGCCTGCGCCGAACGGTGGGCACTGGCTGGTAGGACATGTCGCCAGTCTGTCGTATTGCCAACTACGCCTACCAGCCGGGCATATGCCAGTCTTGTGCGACTGGGTCGAAACATTGCGAGTGGGACGTTCCATAGGCCAGGATCGCTAGGGGACACGGCAGCGCGCCGTGGTGTGGAGGGGCCCCGGATCATATGGCTGAGAACATCTCGCAGCGATACGAACTGCGCCTTCGCGCTCATCCGCGGATGCTTGCCGACATTCGGCGTGCCGTCGGTGCGCGCCTGCGGCTGTGGGGGCGTGAGGAGTTGATCAGCGCGGCGGGGATGTGCGTCACCGAGCTGCTGTCCAATGTCCACAAGCACGCGGCCTCTCCCGAATGCGTCCTCACCCTGGAGAGGCTTCCGCACGGGATCCGCGCGGCGGTCAGCGACTCCGAGGCGGCGCTGCCGGTGGTCAAGGAGCCGGACTTCCTCTCCGAGAGCGGCCGGGGGATGTTCCTGCTCAGCAAGACCGCCCATGAATGGGGCACGGACCTCACCCCGGCGGGCAAGACCGTCTGGTTCACCCTGCGCTCGGAATCGGTGGAACCGTGACCGGCGGCGCCGGTAGCGTGGAGCCGCGCACGAGGGCAGGGGGTGGGCCATGGATCCGGTGACGGCGGGAGCGCTGGTCACGGCGGTGAACGCGGCGGTGTCGGGCGCCGGCGGCGAGGCCGGGCGGCGGGCCCTGGAGTCCTTCGGCACGCTGGTCCGCAGGGTGCTGCGGCGGGGCGACGGCGAGGGCGAGCCGGCCGGTGAGCCGGAGCCGGTCGCCATTCCGTACGACGACGGCGAGCGGCTGCGCCAGTTGGCCGACCTGCTGGTCGAACGGGCCCGGCAGGACCCGGAGTTCGGCCGTGACCTGGCCTCCTGGATGCGCGAGCACGGCGAGGCGGCCGGGGAGGCGGGCGCCGTGCACAACTCCATCGCGGGCGATGCCCGCATCACCGGCCCGGTCATCCAGGGACGGGACTTCCACGGGCCGATCAGCTTCGGCTGATACCCGGCGGCGACCCCTTGGACGAGGGGGACGGGGGGAAGGGACGTCCGGTGCCGAGCTGGCAGCAACCGGACACCGGCCCCCACTCCGCGTCGTCGAACGGAGCCGGATCGCTGCGGTCCGTAGTCCCGTCGCGTCCGGAAGCCGGACTCGCCGGTAACTTGTGGACATGCGCCCCCGGCGCATCGGCGGCGCGACCGCATGACGCGGGTCGCCGCACCCGGTTTTGTCAACTCTTTACCTCACGCCCCGCGTTGACGTGGTAGCTGTGCGCGAATTAGTGTCGTCGTGGATTTCGCACAATGCTGCCTCGGCAATTCGGGGCAGCGGAATTGACGAGAATCAGGCCGGTATTCGCATAACCAGGTCACTGTCGCCCGGCAGGGGAAGTCATGGTTGGTCTTGTGAGGGTGTCCGAGCCTTCGCCGCTGAGCACGGAGACTCCCTCGTCAGGCGCCGTCGACTATGTCGAGCACGCGCTGCTGGCCGCCCGTGATCTGCTCGAGTCGACGGTCACCCGGCACCGAAGGGAGCTGGCCCAGGACTCCTGGGCGGGGACGGCCCTGGGGAAGGTGCCGCTCGCCGAGGTGGTCGACACCCTGGTCGACTGCGCCGAGCGGACCGTCAACGTGGTGCTGTCGGGCAACGACGAGCAGACGCGGGCCGTCTGCGCCGCGCTCGCCCGCCCGGCGAGGGGAAGCCGGCGCGCCGTCGTCGTACGGCTGTTGTGCGAGGAGCCGGTGCTGGCCTCGAGTGCGGTACGGGCGCTGGCGCGCACCGATCCGCGGTGCGAGATCCGGATCTGCGACGGCGGGCTGCCGCCGTTACCCGAGGCGCTGCTCATCGACGGCCAGGTGGTCTACCTCAGAGGGGGACCGTCGGAGCCGGGGCGGGGCCCGGGGCGGGCGTCGCTCGTCGAGGACCCCGCCACGGTGCGGGCCCTGGAGATGATGTTCGCCGGGACCTGGGGGAACGCCGTGGCGCTCGCCGACCATCCGCGGCTGGGCGGGCGGTTGTGCCCGGATTCCGTACGGCGGATTCTGGAGTGTCTGCGCACCGGCCACACCGATGAGGTGGCGGCGCGCACGATGCAGGTCTCCTTGCGCACCTACCGCCGGTACGTCGCGGAGATCATGCGAGAACTGGGGGCCAACTCCCGCTTCCAGGCGGGGGTGCGGGCGGTGGAAATGGGGCTGCTGCCCGGCCGTCACTGACGGCGCTCGAGACCTTGACCATGTCACGGGGCGGGAAGTACGGGAATGTCGACATGAAGGACCGCGGACGCGATCCTGGACCGGAGGCCGCGCTCGCGGGGGACCTGCTGGAGGGGACGCTACGGGAGGTACGGGACCTCATCGAGTCCACGGTGATCCAGCACCGCGCCCGGCGGAGCCGGGACGCGCGGTTCACCGAGGTGGGGGTGGAGGACGCCGCGTTCCTCGCCGCCGCCGAGGAGGTGATCGGCCAGGCGGGGCGGAGCGTGGACGCCGTCTTCCCCGAGTGCTCGGCCCGGATGGCGCCGGTGCAGGCCGCGCTCGGCGCGTTGGTGGAGGACCTCGGCGACCCGGTCGGGGTGCGGGTGCTGCGCGGCAGATCCGCCCCCGGCTCCGGAACTGCGGGCTCCGGAACCGCCGGATCCGGGTCCGCCGGTTCCGGAACCGGCCCCGGGGCCGCCGCCGGAGCGTCGCCCGGGCCCGTGCCGCGGCCCATCCCCGGGCCCGCGCCGTCCGCCGAGGCGCCCGGCTCCGCCCCGGCAGCGCCCCCCGCCCAGGTGCGGATCGCCTCGGTGCCGCTGCCCACCGCGGTGATCGCCGACGGCCGGACCGCCCTGGTGTGCACCGAGGCCGAGGAGGGGCGGCAGACCTCGGTCATCGAGGACCCGGTGGTGGTCGCCACCCTGTACGGCATGTTCGGCTCCATCTGGGGCGGCGCGGTGCCCGCCGCCCGCCCGCTCGACTTCGGCAACCGCGCCCGTACCGAAATGGTCCGCCGGGTGCTGGCCCGGCTGCGCGACGGGGTCACCGACGAGGCCGCCGCCCGCGATCTGGCGATCTCGGTGCGTACGTACCGCCGCTATGTCACCGGGATCCTGGAGCTGCTGGAGGCCAACTCCCGTTTCCAGGCGGGGGTGCGCGCCACTGAGCTCGGCATCCTCGGAAATAGTTCCACATGATAATTTCGTTTTCCCCATCGACATTGTGATCCGGAGCGTGCTGGCGATAGGTTGCCTGCGGGCGTGCCGAGATCTGGCAACAGCCGGTAATGCAAGGGGATTTGGGGATGACCGAAGGGCACGGAAGGGGCGCGACCGCCACGGCGGGCGCGGACGGCGAGCCGAGTACGGACGAGCCGCATTCACCCCGACCGGGACATGTGCGAAAGACCGGCGACAGCGGCGGAAATGGTGAGAAGTCACGGGCCGATAACAGTCGGAAAATGGCCGGAGCGGCATCTGGCGCAGTCTCCGCCGACCGGCGGAGAACGCTGTTCCGGGGTGTGCTGCCGCCGCTGGTATTCGGGCTGTTGCTGCTTGTCGTCTGGGACATCGTGACCCGGACCGGCGCCGTTGCGGAATTCTATCTTCCGGCTCCGCTCGACCTCGCGCGGCATTTCCTCGACGACGTGTTCCACGGTGATCTCGTCGACTACACCAAGGAGACGGTGTGGGAGGCGCTGGCGGGCAGCGGTATCGGGATCGGAGTGGCGCTGCCGCTCGGCTATCTGATCGCCCGCAGTGAGCTCGCGGCGGCGGCGCTCCAGCCGTATGTGGCCGCCTCGCAGGCCATGCCCGCGGTGGCGCTGGCCCCCCTGCTGGCCCTGTGGATCGGATACGGACTCCTGCCCATCGCGGTCCTCTGCGCGCTGCTGGTCTTCTTCCCCATCCTCGTCAACACCGTGCTGGGGCTGCGTTCGCTGGACCCCGATGTGATGGGGGCCGCGCGGGTGGACGGGGTGGGGTGGTGGGGGATGCTCTGGTACATCGAGCTTCCGCTCGCCCTGCCCAGCGTCCTCGCGGGGGTGCGCAACGGCCTCACGCTCTCCATCACCGGCGCGGTCGTCGGCGAATTCGTGATGGGCGGCGACGGCCTGGGACAGCTCCTGTCGGTGCAGCGCCAGGAGGCCGACACCATCGGACTGTTCTCGACGCTCGTCATGCTCGGCCTTCTCGCCGCCGTCCTGTACGGAGTGGTCCGCCTGGTCGAGCGGCTCGTTCAGCGCGACTGACAACTTTCATCCCAGAGGAGAAGTACGTGCGTTTCGTGCAGACGTCCATGAGGCGTGCTCGCAGACACCGGGTCATGGGCGCGGCCCTCGCGTCGATGGTGGCCCTGGCCACTTTGACCTCATGTGCCGAGGAGCCGAAGAACGCGGGGGCCAAGGGTGGGACAAGCATCACGGTGGGGCTGACCTACACCCCCAACATCCAGTTCTCCCCGTTCTATGTGGCCGCCGAAAAGGGCTACTACAAGGACGCCGGACTCAATGTGACGCTGCGCCACCACGGCGCGGCCGAAGATCTCTTCGGGGCCCTCTCCTCGGGCAAGGAAGATGTGATCTACGCGGGCGGTGACGAGATGCTCCAGGCGCGCGCCAAAAATGTGCCGGTCGTGGACATCGCCACCTTCTACCAGAAATATCCGGTGGGGCTGATCGTGCCCAAGGATTCCGAGATCCGCACCCCCGCCGACCTCAAGGGCCGGAAGATCGGCACACCCGGTCCCTTCGGCGAGACCTATTTCGGTTTGCTGGCGCTCCTCAAGGAGGGCGGCCTTTCCACCAAGGACGCCAAGGTACAGAACATCGGCTTCACCCAGCAGGCCGCCCTCACCGGAAACAAGGTGGAGGGGGTGATGGGCTATCTCAACAATGACGCCGTCTCGTTCAAGGAGGCCGGCAAGGACGTCCGGTCGATAACCCTCAACTCGGGCACGGCCGGAGATCCGCTGGTGGGCGTGGGTCTGGGCGCCAAGAAGAAGACGCTCGACAAGCGCGGTGACGACATCGGGAAGTTCGTCGACGCCTCTTTGCGCGGACTGCGCTATGCGATCGACCACCAGGACGAGGCCATCAAGCTCAGTGAGAAATACGTACCGGGGCTGCGCGGCGAGAAGCAGCGGAACAACGCCCGCGCCGTGCTCAAGGCCACCGCGCCGCTGATGAAGAACGACCAGGGCGAGCTGGGCGCGATCGACCCGCAGACCTGGACCCGGATGGCCGACTTCATGTACGACCAGGGGCTCCTGGAGAAGACCGTCACGCCGGAGGACGCCTACGACACGTCCTACCTGCCCAAGTCGTAGCCGATTGGGGAAGGTTCGGGAGGCGGCGGGCGGTTCAGGTGTCCGCCGTCCGGCCATACAGCGCGGCGGTCACGGCGAACGCGACCGCCGCGCCCAGCGCGAGCGCCAGCCAGCTGCCCGTCGCCGAGGCGTGGGCGACGATGAACAGCCCGAGCGGCGGCCCGGAGGCCGTGCCCAGGTTCCAGGCCAGCGACGCGAGCGCGCTCGCCCGGCCCACCGCCTCCTCGCCCGACCAGCGCAGCAGCAGCGGATAGAAGGCGGAGGAGTACATCAGCTCGCCCGCCGCGAAGACCACCGCGAAGGCCAGCAGCAGCCCGTACCGTACGGCGGCCGGGGCCGCCTGTCCGGCCAGCGCCGCGCCCAGACCGCAGCCGAACGCCACCGCCCACAGCACCGGACCGCCCGCCAGGACCACAGTCTCCGGCAGCCGCTCCAGCCGGCCGCGCAGCAGCGGCTGCAGGGCGATCAGGGCGAAGGAGTTGGCCGCGACCACCACGCTGACCCAGCCCAGCGTGACCGCCATCCGGTCATGCAACAGCAGCGGTACGGTCGCCTCGATCTGGGTGAAGCCGACGATCGCGAAGAGCGCCTGGGCCAGGATCAGCAGGGCCATGGGGCGGGCGCGCAGCAGGGAGCGATAGGTCGGCCCGGGCCCGGACGGCCGTGCGCCGTCGGGCTGTTCCTTCGGCTCGGCCCCGGTCCGGGGCCGTACGCCCAGGATCACCGCGATCAGCGGCAGCGCCGCCAGCCCGTTGGCCAGGTAGAGCCAGCGCAGCGTCCCCGCCGGGGTGTCCGCGCCGTGCAGCGCGAGCCCGGCCGCGACCGAACCCAGCCCGATTCCGGCGTTGTTGACGATGTGCCGGATGGCGAAGGCCGCGCGGCGGCCGCTCTCGGGGACGGCCGTGTCGACGACGCCCACGATCGAGGCGTAGAAGAGCCCGAAGCCGACCCCGACGCACACCCCCGAGGCGAGCACCAGCGGCACCGAGTCGGCCGGCGCCAGCAGGGCGTATCCGGCCGCGAGCGCCGCGGCGCCCAGCGCGCCCACCCGGTGCGGGCTGCCCCGGTCGGCCAGCGGCCCGCCGGCCAGGGCGGCGGCGAAGCTGGCCGCGGCCATCGCGATGAAGTAGCCGCCCGCCGCCCGGCCGCCGAGCCCCAGCAACTGGCTGATGTAGATCGAGGTGAACGGGAAGCACAGCCCATTGCCCAGGCTGGAGAGCAGCAGCGCGCCCATGAGCAGGCCGAAGCGGCGCCCCAGGGGCGTGCGGGGCGCCGTCGCGCGGAGGGCCGTCACGAGGTGAGCGCGGCGCGCACCTTGAGCAGCTCCTCGGCCTTCCGCAGGTCGTACGGGGCGGGGAGGGAGAGCACCACATGGACCGCCCCGGCCTCGGCGAACCCCTCGACCAGCGGTAGCTGGTCCGGGTTGACCATCACCGTGCGGGCGACCTGGCCCGGGTCCCGGCCGACCCGCTCGCACCACTGGTCCAGGACGCCGCTGAGCTCGCGGAAGTCGGCGACCGGGTCCTCGGAGGCCCAGCCGTACCAGTTCCACCAGTCGGCCTCGCGGGCCACCAGCTCCAGGGTGCGCCGCCGCCCGGCGCCGCCGATCAGCAGCGGAAGCGGGCCCGCGGGGCCGGGGTTGAGTTTGGCCAGCCGCTCCTTGACGGCGGTGACGGACGCGGCGAAGGCGTCCATGCGCCCGGCCGGTCCGGGGAAGGGCAGTCCGTACTCGGTGTGCTCGGCCTCGAACCAGCCCGCGCCCAGCCCGAGCACCAGCCGCCCGCCGCTGAGCTGGTCGACGGTGCGGGCCATGTCCGCCAGCAGATCCGGATTGCGGAACGCGGTGCAGCTCACCAGCGGTCCGATGGTGGCCCGCTGGGTCTCGACCGCCATCGCGGACAGCAGCGACCAGCACTCGTAGTGGCGGCCGGCGGGGTCGCCGGTGTGCGGCAGGAAGTGGTCCCAGGTCCACAGCGAGTCGACCCCGAGGGCGTCGGCCTCGCGCCACGCGGTGCGCAGCTCGGCGATTCCGGTGTGCTGGGGGTGGAGTTGCACGCCTACGCGCAGGGACACGGAGGTGAATCCTTTCTGTGGGGGACTGTGTGGGCGACTCTGTTGGTGACGCGGCCGAAGCGGAGCCGTTACGGCGTGACGACCACGCGGTAGACGGGGGTTTCGGCGGCCTGCTTGAGCGCCTTCTCGACCTCGTCCAGCGGGTAGCGCGCGGTGACCAGCGTCTCCAGCCGTGCGGACAGCCGGCCGCCGCGCAGCAGTTCGGCGGCGGCGCGCCAGTCGTCCGGCTCATGGCTGAAGGAGCCGGTGACGGTCAGCTGGCGGCGGTGCACCTCGTAGCCGGGGAGCTCGGCGGGCGGGCCGCCGGGGCCGCCGCCGTAGAGGACGATGGTGCCGCCGTCGGCGACCGCGGCGAGGGCGGCGGCGATGGCCTCCCTGGACGCGATGGTCACGACGACCACGTCCGCCGGGGGCAGCCCGCCGATGTCCTCGGGGGTGACGGCCGCGTCGGCGCCCGCCGCCGCGATGGCGGCCAGCCGCTGCTCGTCCCGTTCGACCACCGCGACGCCGCGGGCCTGCAGATGTGCGGCGACGGCGAGGTGGAGATGGCCCATGTAGCCGGCGCCGATGACGGTGACGCGGTCCCCGGCGCGGAAGCCGCCGCGGCGCAGCGAGTGGACCACGCAGGCCAGCGGTTCGCCCATGGCGGCGACGGCGGGGTCGGTGTCGCCGACCGACCATACCCGTGAGGCGGGCAGGGCGATGTATTCGGCGAGCCCCGCGCCCATGGTGATCGCGCCGTCCTCCCGCTTGTGCCCCTGGAGCGCGACACAGATGGCGGTCTGGCCGCGCCGGCAGCTTCGGCAGGCCCCGCAGCGCGGCAGTCCGTCGAGGGTGACGAGGGAGCCGACGGCGGGCATGTCCTCCAGCTCGGCGGCCTTGGCGCCGATCCGCTCGACCCAGCCGGAGATCTCATGTCCGGCGGCGGCCGGGTAGACGGTCATCCGGCCCGCGTAGAGATTGGCCTCCATGGTGCAGATGCCGCAGGCCGCGATGCGTACCAGCACCTCGGAGTCACCGATGTCGGGGACAGGTATCTCTCTGATCTCCACCTGGCCGGCCGCCGTGATGACAGCTGTACGCATGTGAACTGCCTTCCGGATTAAGGATGTTGTGCCGGGAGGCTATGTCGGGGCGGCAGGGGTGGCAAGGAAGAACGATCACATGCTGGATCGCGCACCGGAAGACGTCCTGCGGAACGCCCACCAGATGATCACTGCTCCGGCAGCGGCGGCGGCCGCGCCGACGACGGAGGCCACATGCATGGCGTGGACGAACCCCTCGTCGGCGATGTCCGACAGCCGGGGCAGCCGCATCTTCGCGCCGAGCAGCCGGGTGGCCTCGGGCGACTCCCCGGCGGCGGCGGCGTCACCGGAGGGCAGTCCGCTCAGCCGGGGGGTGACCCGGTCGCGGTAGACGCTGACCAGGACGGAGCCGAGGACCGCCACTCCGAGGACCCCGCCGATCTGCCGCAGCGAGTTGTTGACGGCGGAGCCCGCGCCGGTCCGGTCGGCGGGGAGGATGGCCATGATCGCCTCGGTGGTGGGCGCGACGGCGGCGCCCATGCCCAGGCCCTGGAGGATGAGGAAGACCCAGAACAGCGGCAGTCCGCTGCTCTCGTCCAGGAAGACGTAGGCGACGAAGCCGGTGGTGGCGATCAGCATGGCCGCGGTGACGACGGGGCGCACCCCGTGGTTGCGTACCAGCTTGGCCGAGAGCGGGGCGCCCAGCAGTACGCCGAGGGCGACCGGGGCGATCGACAGCCCGCACTCCAGCGGCGTCTGTCCCTGGACGCCCTGCAGATAGAAGCTGGTGTAGTACATCGAGCCGTTGAGCCCGAAGAACGTGAGCATGACGGCGACGCTGGCGCCGGTGAAGCGGATGTCGCGGAAGAGCCGGACGTCGAAGCTGGGGTTGGCGACGCGCAGTTCGACGAGGACGAAGACCGCGACCAGCAGCACGCCCCCGGCCAGCGAGGCGACGATGGCCGGATCGGTCCAGTCGTTGCGGTGGCCGCCCTCGATGACGCCCCAGACGATGGCGAAGAGCCCGGCGGTGGAGAGCACCACGCCCAGCGGGTCGAACTTCTGCCGCACCCGGGTGACCACACCGGGCAGGAAGACGAACGAACCGGCCACGCACAGCACCACGATCGGCACATTGACCAGGAAGACCGACCCCCACCAGAAGTGGTCGAGCAGCGCTCCACTGAGCATCGGCCCGGTCGCGATCGCGATTCCACTGGAACCCGACCAGATGGCGATGGCGGTGGCCCGGTGCCGCTCGTCGAAGACCTGGGCGATCAGGGCGAGGGTGGCGGGCATGATCAGGGCGCTGCCGATGCCCATCGCGCCGCGGGCCACGATGAGTTCGGTGGCCGAGCCGGAGTAGGCGGCCCAGGCGGAGGCCGCGCCGAAGAGCACCATGCCGGTCAGCAGTAAGCGGCGGTGGCCGTAGCGGTCGGCGAGCACACCGCCGGTGAACAGCAGCACCGCGAAGACCAGGGTGTAGGAGCTGATGCTCCACTGGAGCTGATTGGGGCTCGCCCCGAGCCCTTCATCGGGATCGGCGAGGGTCTTCAGGGCCACATTGAGCACGGTGTTGTCCAGCCACACCGCGAGTTGGGACAGGACGAGCACCGAGAGCGCGAGCCATTGGCGGCCGGTGGGGGAGTGCGCGGAACCGGCCTGCGCGGCATCGGTGGTCGCGGTGTTCTGTGCAGCCATGGGGGCGGCGCCTTTCGGGACCCGAGGGGAGGTGTGGGGGTCCGCGTCGTATGGCAGGGGATGGCGTGCTGGCTCTAGAGGAAGTTACCAATCCGCCGAGCGGGGGCGCAGCCCCTTGCCGACACGGGGAGGTGTCGTGGCCGGAACGGGAGGGTATTTCCCGGCGGGAAGTGTCCCATAAGGAACGATCTTCCTTGCCGTGTGCCAGGGGGCTCGTTACTGTTCCCGGAAAGGGAACGGGGGTGTCCTTTGAGCCATTTCGGAATTCAACCAAATGGGCGAGTGCCTATTGACGGATTTGACGCGGAGGTGGGCGCGGGGAGAGCGGTTCGAACGGAGCCGGACATGGGGTCGGACAACCTGGAGGAGACTCTGGGCCAGGCGTTACGCCTGCTGGAGTCCGCAGTGCACCACCACCGCCGCTCCGCGCTGGCCTCGGCGTCCGCCGAACTGCCGGTGGCCGGGGAGGCCGTGGCCGGGTGGGTGGCGCGGCTGGTGCTGCGCGCCGAGCGGGATGTGATCTGGAGCCTGCCCGAGGTGACGGGCGAGGACCACGCCCGGCTGGTCGGACAGACGCTCGCCCAACTGGCGGGCAAGGGGGTCAGGACCCGGATGCTCTGCCCGCCGGGCGTCATCCGGGGCGCGGCGTGGCAGCGCTCGGTGGGGACCGTGGCGCGGCTGGAGGTCCGCGTCTGCGAGGGGGTGCGGCAGGAGCTGGTGGTCGTGGACGGCGCGGCGGTCATCGCGCCCGACGCCTCGCCGGGCGAGCCCGGCGGCTCCCGCGCTTCGATGATCCAGAACTCGACCGTGGCCGATATGCTGCAGCAACTGCTGTGCGGCATGTGGGACACGGCCCAGCGCCCGATGCGGCCCCTGTCGTTCGAGGGCGGCGCGCGCGGCCGGGTGCTGCGTGAGGTGCTGAAGCTGATGGCGGAGGGCTACAAGGACGACGCCGCGGCCCGCAAACTCGGCCTTTCGGTGCGTACCTACCGTCGCTATGTGGCTGACATCATGCGGGACCTGCAGGTCGAATCGCGGTTCCAGGCCGGAGTGCGCGCCGTGCGTGCCGGGCTGATGGAGTCCGACCCCGACTAGGGGCGGGCCGCATACCCGGACAGCAGCCGGGTTGTTGGCGGTTTGAACGTTATTGGCACCGTTCTGTCCGCTGGCGACCTGGCAGCTTCCTGCAGATTCCAAGTTCTGACCGCGCGGTAACCGGCTGCCGTCTGCAGCTTTATGACACCCGGACCAGTCGAACGCTGGTGTTCACCCGGCATGTGACAGCTAGTGGACTCTGGGGTTGTCCCCTCCCGGACCGGCGCCTAGCGTCAGCGGAAGCTTCGTCGCTTTGCCCATGCCCGAAAATGGAGGTGCGCGGTAATGACCGCCATCGTCGAAGAGCGTCGTGAAACCATCAAGGAAATCGTCACCGATATTCTTGAAATCGACTCCGACGAGGTCACTGAGACCAGTCTCTTCAAAGAAGAGCATGACGCGGATTCACTGCGTGCCATTGAAATACTCGCGGCTTTGGAGAAGACCTTCAATATCGTCATAGAGCAGTCCGAACTCAGCCGGATGGTGAACCTTCAAGGCGTCTACGAGGTTGTCTCCGACGCGGCGGGCTGGTGACCGCCGGATCTTGGCGGTCTCTCGGAAGGCAGGGCGAAATGCGTGGTGAGCCGGGTCGCAGGGTCGTCGTCACCGGCCTCGGTGCGGTGTCCGGGATCGGCATCGGCGCGGCGGAATTCCTCGCCGGACTGCGCGCCGGGAAGAGCGCGGCGGGTCCCATCACCGCGTTCGACACGGAGGGCTTCGACCGCTCTACGGCGTGTGAGGTCAAGGATTTCGAGCCGGACCGGTGGATTCGAAATCTCGATGTCCGGACCCTGGGCCGGGCGAGCCGGTTCTCGGTCGCGGCGGCCCGTATGGCGGTGGCCGACGCCGGATTCGCCGAGTCGGAGAGCGCGTTGCGCGACATCCCCTGTCTGATTTCGGTCGGCACGACCGACGGCGAGTCCAGGGACCTGGACCATTTGGTCGAGGAGGAAGTGGACCTGGGGCCCGAGCGGATGGATCCCACGGTCGCCCGGCGGGTGCCCGCCGGACGTCTTTCGAGCGCGATCGCCCAGGAGTTCGGGCTCACCCGCGCCGAGGCGGTCACCCTCCCCACCGCGTGCGCCGCCGGGAACTACGCGATCGGCTACGGCTTCGACGCCATCCGCGGCGGGGACGTGGACCTCGCGCTGTGCGGCGGGGCCGACGCCCTGTGCCGTAAGACCTTCACCGGCTTCTACCGCCTCGGCACCATCGCCCCCGAGCGCTGCCAGCCCTTCGACAAGGACCGCAAGGGCATCCTCACCGGCGAGGGCGCGGGCATCCTGGTGCTGGAGAGCCTGGAGTCGGCGCTGGCCCGGGGCGCCCGTATCTACGCCGAGGTCCTCGGCTACGGACTCAACTGCGACGCGGACCACCCCGTGGCCCCCAACCAGGACAGCGTGGCCCGCTGTATGCGGCTCGCCCTGGACAACGCCCACGTCAAGCCGGAAGAGGTCGACTTCATCTCCGCGCACGGCACCGGCACCAAGGCCAACGACATCACCGAGGCCCGCGCCATCCGCCAGGTGTTCGGGGACGCCGCCCCGCCGCGAACGGTCTCCATCAAGTCGATGATCGGCCATTCCATGGGCGCCGCCGGGGCGCTGGCCTCGATCGCCTGCGCCCTCGCGCTCACCGAGGGCTTCATCCCGCCGACCATCAACCACCAAGAGACCGACCCGGAATGCGGTCTGGACTGTGTGCCCAACCAGGCCGTGGACGCCGATCTGAAGGTGGTCCAGAACAACGGCCTGGCCTTCGGCGGCAACAACGCCGTCGTCATCTTCGGCAAGAGTCGAGCGGACTGGTCATGAGTCAGCTGGTGACCGGCGCCGGGGCCGTGGCGAGCGTGGGCGAGGGCGTCGACGAGGTCTTCCAGGCTCTGTGCTCCGGCATCAGCGGACTCGGCGAACTGCGCGGCTTCGACCCGGAGCGGTACCGGACCCGCCACGCCTACGAGATCGACGACCGCCCCGCGCCCGGCGCCGACCTCCCCGGCCGCGCCACCGACTGGCTGCTGCGCGCGGTCGGCGAGGCCGCGGCCCAGGCCGGACTCGGCGAGGACCTGAGCGAGGTGCCCGTCCTCGTCGGCACCGGGCTGCGGGAACTGCGCTCCGCCGAACTCGCCTGGCGCGACGGCGCGCCCTTCGACATCGGCCGGCTGCACTTCGGCACCGCACTGCGGACACGTTTCAGCGCGGTCCGCACCCACACCTTCTCCGGGGCCTGCTCGGCCTCCCTCTACGCGCTCGCACTCGCCGCCGACCTGCTGACCACGGGGGCCGAGGAGACCGTGGTGGTGGCCGGTGTGGACACCCTCACCGAGTCGATGTACGGGCTGCTGGACCGGGTCAACGGCGAACCCCCCGACCGCGTCCGGCCGTTCGACCGGGATCGTCGCGGGGTGCTGATGGGCGACGGCGCGGCGGCCGTGGTGCTGCGCCGGGAGGAGCCCGGCGCGGGGACCGGCGCGCTCGGCCGGGTGCGCGCCGTCAGCATGAACTGCGACGCGCGCCATGTGACCGCCCCCGACCCCCGCGGTATCGCGCGGGCGGTGCACGAGGCGCAGTGGCGGGCGGGCGTCAAACCCGGCGACATCGATCTGGTGCTGCTGCACGGCACCGGCACCCAGCTGAACGACGCCGCCGAGGCCGCCGCCATCGCCGAGGTCTTCGGCCATGAGGTGCGCGGGCCCCTGATGACCGCCATCAAGTCCATGACCGGCCACACCTCGGGCGGCTCCGGTCTGCTCAGCCTGATCGTCGCGCTGGAGTCCCTGGCGTCGGGCCGGGTGCCGCCCACCCTGGGTCTGGTCGAACCGCTGCCCGAGGCCGAGGCGTTCCGGTTCGTCCGGGAGGAGGCGCGGGACGGCGGGGATCTGCGGGTCGCGCAGATCGACGCGTTCGGCTTCGGCGGTGTCAACGCGGTCGCCATCGTGGAGAGGGCCGGCCGATGACGCAGGGCCCCGGCGAAGTCGTCGTCACCGGCGTCGGCCTGGCCCTCCCGGGTGCCGACACCCCCGACGCGCTGCTGCGCCGCACCGCCTGCCCCGTCACCGGGCCCGCCGCCGAACCGTTCGACACCGCCGCCCGGATCGGCCGCCGCGGCCACCGCTACAAGGACCGGGCCACCCGGCTGGCGCTGTGCGCCGCGCTCGACGCGCTGCGGAACGCCCGCCTGATCCCCTCCGACGGCGAGGAGGTGACGGTGCCGGGCGACACCGTCGGCGTGGTCGCCAGCTCCAACCTGGGCAACCTCGACACCGCCTGCCTCACCGCCGCCGCCATCGCCGAGCGGTCGGCTGTGGACCTCAGCCCCATGAGCCTGCCGAACGCCTCCAGCAATGTGATCGCCTCCTGGGTCGCCATCCGCCACGGTCTGCGCGGCCCCAACCTGATGCTCTGCAACGGGGCGACCTCCGGCCTGGACGCCGTCCACTGGGGCGCCACACTGGTCGCGGCGGGCCGGGTCCGGCGCGCGGTGGTGATCGGCGTGGAGACGCACAACGCCGTCGTCGAGGATCTGCTCGGCCGGCCCGCCGATGAACTGCTGGACGGCGCGGCAGCCCTCGTGGTCGAGGGCGCCCGGTGGGCCGAGGCCCGGGGGGCGCGAGCCACCGCCGCCCTCGGCCCGTATGAACGGCGGGCCGGGCTCGGCGGCTGTGTGGAGGCCCTGCTGCCGGGCGGCGCCGCGCCCGGCGTCTGGTTCACCCCCGAGCGTTACGCCGAGGGGCCCGCCGGGGCCGACGGGCCAGCCGCCGTACCTCCGCGGTCAGTGCCGCGCTACGACGTCACCAGCGCGGTGGGCCGGGCCTCCGGGGCCCTCGGGGTGCTGCAGTGCGCGGCGGCCATCGGCTGGCTGGCCCGCGCCGAGGCCGGGACGGACGCCGAGACCGGCGCCGGGCCGCAAGCCGCCGGGCGGGATGCCGGGCCGGACGCGGGAGCCGGGAGTGGCACCGCCTTCGGCGCCGGTCCCGGGGCCGCGCCCGGTCCAGTGCCCGTGCCCGCGTCCCGCCAGGCGCTGATCACCAGCGGTGACGACACCGCGGACGCCGTGGCCGGACTGCTGCTGCGCCCCACGCCCGACCGGTGCCACCCGCACCCCCCACGTGCCCCCCTTTCTGCCATGGAGTGTTCCCGATGACCGCCGCCGCCCCGCCGATGTCGACCAAAGCCCTGCTGACGGACGCCACCACCGTCCGGCTGCGCCCGCGCTACGAGGGCTCGAACATCTGCACCTGGATCGGCTTCAAACACGTCAACTACCTTGTCGAGGAAGCCGTGCTGGTGCACTTCGCGGACTCCGGGGCGCCCGCCCGCCGGCTGTACGAGGAGCACGGTCTCGGGCTGGACATCGTCGCCCTGGAGACCCGCATCCTGCACGCCTTCCACATGGACGACGTGGCCGAGGCCGAGGTGACGCCGGACACCGCCGACGACGACCGCACCCTCGGCTTCCGGGTGACCCTGCGCGTGGAGCGCGACGGCTCGGTCCTCAAGGCCGTCGCCGCCAAGGTGCGGGTCTCGCTGCGCGCCGACGCCTATCTGCCGGAGCCCGCCGAACCCCCCGCCGAATTCGCGCCCTTCGTGGTGGACCGGCTGGGGGCCGAGGGGCCCACCGGCGAGCTCGCGCGGATCCGGGTGTCGTTGCCGGACGGCGACGAGGACGCCGTCCTGGCCTCGCTGACCGAGGGCCGCAACGCCTACGCCTGGAAGTGGAACATCCCCTATCCGTACTGCCACTTCACCGAGCGGCTGCAGATGTCCGGCTATCTGCGGCTGCTGGAGGAGGCCAAGGACCGCTTCGTCCTGGACCGCGGCATCTCCATCAAGACCCTGCTGGACGACCGCAGGTGGATACCGGTCGTCCCCCAGTCCTCGGTACGCGTCATCGACGAGGCGGTGATGGAGGAGGACCTCTACACCGTCTACACGGTCGAGGAGATCTTCAAGGACCTCACCTACACCGCCCGGATGGACTGCTTCGTCGTCCGTGACGGCGCGCTCACCCTCACCGCCACCGGCCGGATCACCCACGGCTACGCGGTGATCGAGAACCGCAGTGACTGGCGGCTGGTCCCCTTCGACCGGCGGGTGCTGGACGCGCTGGCCGGAGAGCAGAGCGGCACCTGATGGACGACGTACTGGTCACCGGCCTCGGCGCGCTGTCCCCGCTGGGCGCGGGTGTCGACGCCTTCTGGCGGGGGATGCACGCGGCGGACACCGCGCCGGTGCGGGTCCCCGATCCGCTCGCGCATATGGACCATCCGCTGATGTACCTGGTGCCGGAGGCCGACCTTCCGGACGGTCCTGAGGAGCAGGACGGGCTGCCGCTGGGGCGCGGTTCCCAGTTCGCGCTCGCGGCGGCGCGCGAGGCGGTCGCGGACGCGGGGCTGGCCGCGCTGCCGGGGCCGGAAGGGCCGTCGGGGCCGGATGCCACGGGCACCGGGCCCGATCCGCGCCGGGTGGCCGTCGCCCTCAGCACCGGTATGGGCGACACGGATCTGCACGAGGGCTGGTGGACCGGCGAGGCCCCCGCGTCCGGCCGCTGGGCGCCCGCCTTTCCGCTGGCCTCGGTGGTCGGCGGGTGGTTCGGTGCGCAGGGCGTCAACACCTGCGTCAGCAACGCGTGTGCCGCCAGCGGCTACGCGCTCTCGATGGCCGCCGATCTGATCCGCTCCGGCGAGGCCGACGTGGTCATCGCGGGCGGCGCCGAGGCGTACTCCCGGGTCGCCCTCGCCTGCTTCAACCGGCTGGGCGCCATCGACCCCGAGCGCTGCCGTCCGTTCGCCGCCGAGCGGCGCGGCACCGTCTTCGGCGAGGGCGCCGCCGTGCTCGTCCTGGAGTCCGCCTCGCACGCCCGCGCGCGCGGCGCGCGCACCGTCTACGGCCGTCTGGCGGGCGCCGGTTGGAGCTGCGACGCCTACCACGCGACCGCCCCCGAGCCCTCCGGCGAGCAGATCGAGCGCGCGATGCGCGTGGCGCTGCGGGAGGCGGGGGCCGGGGCAGGAGCCGGGTCCGGGTCCGGGTCCGAGTCGGGCTCCGGCGGGCTGGGGTTCGTGATCCCGCACGGCACCGGCACCGCGCTCAACGACGTGGTGGAGAGCCGGGTGCTGGACGAGCTGACCCCCCGGACCCCGCTCTACAGCGTCAAGGCGCTCATCGGGCACACCGGCGGCGCGGCGGGCGCGTTCGCCGCGCTGGCCGCCAGTCTGGTGCTGCACCACAAGACGCTGCCGCCGAATGTGCCGGTCGGTACGCCGGACCCGGAGTGCTCGGTGCCGCTGGCGTACGACTCCGCGCCCATGACCGGGGCTTACGGGCTGGTCAACGCCTACGCCTTCGGGGGCAACAACATCTCGCTCGTCTTCGGGGAGGCCGCCGCGTGAGCGACGCACGTGCGGCCGCCGGGCCGCGGATGGCGACGAAAGCCGCGCCTCCGCGCCGCGTGGGCGGAGAAGCGAACGAGGAGGCGGCGCGCAGCGAACCGGCCGTCGGCCTGGTGGTGACGGGCATCGGCACCGTGGGCGCGGACGGCTTCGACTTCCGTACGGCGCTCGGCCGGCACGGCTACAAGTACCTGCCCGCCGCTTCCCAGTACTTCCTCGCCGCGGCCAAGTGCGCGCTGGCACAGGCGGGCCCGGACGCCCTGGAGACGGTCGGGCCCGAGGAGCGGGGCGCCGCGGTGGGCACCAACAGCGCGGCCGTCGCCCTGCACCACACGATGGACCGTACGGTGACCGCCACCGGGGCCGGGGATCTGTCCCCGGTCACCGCGCCCTACTTCTCCATCAACCTCTTCGGCAGTCGGCTGGCCACCGAACACGATCTCAAGGGCTTCAACCTCACCTTCACCAGCCCCCGGGTCGCGGGCCTCGAGGCGCTCCAGAACGGCCGCCGTGCCCTCGCCACCGGCCGGGCCCGGTGGCTGCTGGCCGGGGCCACCGAGGAGGCGCTGCCCGAGGGCGAACCGGGGGCGGAGACCTCGGAGGCCGGAGCCGTCGCGCTGGTGCTGGAGCCCGGGACGGCCGCCCGGCGCCGGGGGGCGGCGGCGCTGGGCCGGGTGGGCGTCCGCTCGTTCTTCCTGCCGCCGCGGGTGGCCGCCTCCGCCGAGGGGGCCGAGCGGGCCGCGGCGCTGCTGCGGGACGCGCTGGACGCCCTCGGCCACCGGCCGGACCAACCGCTGGCCGTCACCGCCGTCCTGGACGGCTCCCCGGTCGGCGAGGCCGTGGCGGCGGCGCTGGAGGAGAAGGTGCTGGACGAGCAGGCGCCGGGCGGGCGGACACCGGCCGGGAAGCCCGAGCGGGTCCCGGCGGGAGCGGGCGCCCTGGAGCCGGTGGCGCGCGTGGCCGCCGCCCTCGGCGCACCGGCCGGGCATGTCCACGCCGTCGTCACCGCGGCGGCCGAGGGGAACGCCGCGGTCTGTCTGGTCACCCCGGGCGGGGCCGCCGGTGCGGAAGCGAGCAGCCGATGAGCGGACGACGGAGGGCGAGCGGCCGATGATCACCCGACTCGAAGGTTCCTGGTGCCTGGTCCTGGGCGCCTCCAGCGGTATGGGCCTGGCCATCGCCCATGAACTGGCCCGCGAGGGCGTCCACATCCTGGGCGTCCACTTCGACACCACCGACGGCCAGAAGAAGGCCGCCGTCGCCCGGGAGGAGATGCGCGGCCAAGGCGTCGAGGCCCACTTCTTCAACGCCAACGCCGCCTCCGCCCGCACCCGCGAGGAACTGCTGCCCCGGTTCGAGGAGCTGACCGGCGGTACGGGCATCCGGATCGTGGTGCACTCCCTGGCCTTCGGCACCCTGCTGCCGTACGTCGGCGCGGAGGGCGAGGACAGCCTGACCGCCCGCCAGATGAACATGACGCTCGACGTGATGGCGCACTCCCTCGTCTACTGGACCCAGGACCTGTTCACCGCGGGGCTGCTGCGCGAGGGCGCCAAGGTGTACGCGATGACCAGCGCCGGGGGCACCCGGGTGATGCCGCACTACGGCGCCGTCTCCGCGGCCAAGGCCGCCCTGGAGTCCCACGTACGCCAGCTCGCCCTGGAGCTCGCCCCCTCCGGCATCGCCGTCAACGCGTTGCGCGCCGGGGTGACCCCGACCCCGTCCATGGAGCGCATCCCCGGCAGCGACCGGCTCGCCGTCCACGCGCGGGACCTCAATCCGCACCGGCGGCTGACCCGTCCCGAGGACGTCGCCGAAGCCGTCTCGCTGCTCTCGCGCACCGACTCCTCCTGGATCACCGGCAATGTGATCGGCGTGGACGGCGGTGAGCTGTTGACATGACGGCCCATCTGCTGATCGAGACGGGCGGGCCGCAGACCGGACCCGCCTGCGAGCGGTTCCTCGGCGACGCCGCGCGGCTGGCCAGGGACGGCCACCAGGTGGTGCTGTTCCTCGTCGAGAACGGCGTGACCGCCGCCGTCCCCGGCACCGCACCGGGCATCGAGACGTTCCTCGGCGACGGCGGCGAGCTGTGGGTGGACTCCTTCTCCGCCGCTCAGCGCGCCCTGCCCGCCGCCGATCTGACGCCCCGGGCGCGGCTGGTGGAGATGGACGACGTGGCCGCCAAGCTGCTGGAACCGCGGGTCAGGGCGGTGTGGCACTGATGCCCAGGCCCGTCCCCCGTACCGATGTGCTGCTCAATCTCTTCGGCGCGCCCCACCAGACCGACCTGGTCACCTCGGCGCTGCGGCTGGCGTCCGCGCTGCTCGCCCGGGGCGCCCGGGTGCAGATCTGGACTTGCGGCGACGCCACCCGGCTGACCGGCGCGGCCCTCGGCGAGAAAAAACCGCGCGACTACACGGACCTGGGGCGCGAGCATCCGTCCACCGCCCGCGTCGTCCGCGAGCTGATCGAGGATCACCCCGACCGGCTGTACTGGTACGTGTGCCGCTACTGCGCCGAGGAGCGGGGCGCCGCCGACCAGATTCCGCAGGTGCGCACGCGGGCCCCCTTCGTCTTCGCCGAGCATGTGAACGCGGCGGACAAGAGCCTGCTCATGGGGGTGTGCTGAGCCATGGGCGACCAGGCGCGCTGGCTGGTGATCGTGGAGAAGGCGTACCGGGGCTCGATCGAGACCCAGTACGCCGACGTGCTGTACTGCGTGCCCGATCTGCACCGGCAGAGCGGCGGCTGCGATGTGGCGCTGCGCGGCCCCGCCGTCGGCTACGCCCTCGACACGGGCCCGCGGCCCTCGCTGCGCCTGGGCAACCACACCCTGGACACCCTGCCCCATCCACCGGCCTCCGTGGCGAAGCTGCTGGCCGCCGGGGTGACCGTGCTGGTCGAGGAGGACGGCCTGGCCGCGCTCGGCCGTACCGCCGCCGAGCGGCTGCTGCCCGGCGTACGCGTCATCGAGGGCGACGACCTCGCGGCGCGCTGGCCCTCCTACGAACAGGTGTGGTTCCTGTGACCCGCCCCTCCCACGGCCCCCGGGCCTCTACCGAAGGAGTACCCGAACCCATGGTCAACGCCCCCGGCGGGGCAGCCCCGGTCATCTCGGCCTGGACCGCCGTATCGCCCCTGGGACTGCGCGGGGCCGACTTCACCGCGGCCCTGCGGTCCGGCCGTGCGGCCGGCCGTCCGCTGGACCCCGAGGAGTGGTCGGTGCCGTTCCGCGAGGCGAGCCTCGTGCCCGACTTCCACATCCGGCAGATCCTCGGCCGTAAGGGCACCCGCTCCATGGACCGGGCCACCGGACTGGCCGTCACCGCGATCCGCCATCTGCTGACCGGGGAGCGGGAACACGAGGAGGCCGAGCGGCTGCCGGGGGTGGGCGAGGAGACCGGCCTGGCGCTCGGCACCAGCACCGGCTCCGCCCAGAGCATCATGGACTTCACCCGGGACTCGCTGGTGGGTAAGAAGCCCTTCTACGTGGACCCGGCCCGGTTCCCCAACACCGTGATGAACTGCGCCGCCGGTCAGTCCGCCATCTGGCACGGGCTCAGGGGCCCCAACACCACCATCGCGGGCGGCCGCGCCACCGGACTGCTCGCCCTCCGGTACGCGCTGCGGCTGCAGCGCGCCGGACGGGCCCAGGCCGTGCTGTGCGGGGCGGTCGAGGAGTTCTCCTCCGCCCGCGCCTGGCTGGAGTGGCACGCCCGGGCCGACGAGGACAGCGCCGCCGTCCTCGGGGAGGGTGCGGCCGTGTGGCTGCTGGAGCCCGACGCCTCGGCGCGCGAACACGGCCGTAAGGGGCTCGCCGAGGTCCTGGGCCTGGAGTTCGGCTGCGCGGCGGACGCGAAGCAGGCCCGTACGGTGCTCGCCGAGGCGATCGGCCGGCTGCTGGACCGCACCGGCGTGACCCCCGGCGAGCTGAGCGCCGTCGCCGACTCCGGCGCCCCCGGCGCCGAGGGGGAGGCCGAGCGCGCCGCCCTCGCCGATGCCCTCGGGGGAGCGGAGCCGCCGCGGATCACGGCCGCCGACACCGTCGGGGACACCTGCGCCGCGGCGGCGGCCTTCCAGATCGCCGCCGTCCTGGCGCTCGCCGAGCGCGACCCTTCGGGTGCCTCTTCGGGTGCCTCGTCGGCGAGTGAGCCGAAGGGGCGCGTCGCTGTCGAAAGGGAGAGCGCGCGCAGGCCCCTGAGGAACGAAGGGGCCGAGCACGGTCGACCGTCGACAGCGACTGAAGCGCCCCGGAGGCGAACCGAGCCTCTGAAAAGGGGCGATACCGCCCTGGTCACCACCGTGGACCGGGACGGCGTGGTCGGCGCGGCCCTGCTGCGGATCCGGTGACGGGCCGGTCGCCCCCTGAGCTGAAGGAGCTGGTTGAGATGACGGACCGAGAGACGACGGGCGGCGCCCCCGACGGAGAGGCGCCCCGTACGGCGCTGGTCTTCCCCGGGCAGGGCGCCCAGAAGGCGGGCATGGGCCAGGCGTGGCGGGACACCGCCTCCTGGGCGCTGGTGGCCGAGGTATCGGAGTACACCGGTATCGACGTCGAGGAACTCCTGCTGAAGGCCGACGACGAGACGCTGCGCCGCACCGATCTCGCCCAGATCGCCGTCTTCACCACCGAGGTGCTCGCCCACCGCGAGGCGGAGGCGGCCGGGCTGCTGGGCGGGGTGGTGGCCTGCGCCGGGCACAGCCTGGGCGAGTACACCGCGCTGCACGCCGCCGGGGCCCTGCCGCTCGCCGGCACCGCCCGCCTCGTCGCCGCCCGCGGCCGGGCCATGCGCGCGTGCGCCGAGCGGTCGCCCGGCACCATGGCCGCCGTGGTGCGGCTCGGCCCCGAGACCGTGGAGGCGCTGGTCGCCCAGGTCCAGGAGGACGGCGGCCAGGTCTGGATCGCCAATGTCAACGCACCCGGCGCCATCGTGCTCTCGGGCACCGCCGAGGCCGTGGACCGGCTCGCCGAACTGGCCGTCGAGAGCGAGGGCAAGGTGATCCGGCTCGCCGTCGGCGGAGCCTTCCACAGCCCGCTGATGGCCTCGGCCGCCGACGACGTGCGCGAGGCCCTGGCCGCCGTGCGGTTCGCCCCCGAGCACCTCCCGGTCGTCGCCAACGTGGACGCCCGCCCGTACGCGAGCGGCGAGCGCTGGCGGGAGCTCGAACTGAACCAGCTCACCAGCCCGGTGCGCTGGGAGGAGAGCGTCCGCACGCTCGCCGATGAACTGGGCTGCACCCGGTTCGTGGAGCTTGGCCCCGGGCGCCAACTGACCGGCATGATCCGCCGGATCGCGAAGGGCGCGCTCACCGTCCCGGTCGAGTCGGCCGCTGCCCTCGCCAAGCTCACCACCCCCGAAACCCCCGAAACCCCTGAAGCCCCCGAAAACTCCGGAACACCCGGAACCCCCGAACCCCGCTGAGCCTCACACTTTGAGAGCGGAAGGAGACCCCCGCATGGCCGACGCCATCGCCGCCCTGGACATGGACGAACTGCGCACCTTCGTCGCGGATGTGCTCGATGTGGACGAGGAGGACGTCACCGACGACGCCGACTTCGTCAAGACGCTGGGCGTGGACTCCCTGATGGCCCTCGAGGTCATGGTCGTCCTGGAGAAGAAGTACTCGGTGAAGCTGGAGGAGCGGGAGATGAAGGACATCACCACGCTCCGCAAGGTGCACGACCTGCTCGCCTCGAAGCTGGAGAAGTGAGATGACGGCGGCCGCGTGCGGACCGGTCGACGGCACCGTGGAGGTCGTGGACCCCGGCGTCCCCGGTGAGCGGCCCGCCCGGTGCGTGGCCGTGGTCGGCGCGTCGGAGAAGGTGTTCGCCGGGCACTTCCCGGGGTTCGCCATCTTCCCCGGCGTATGTGTCGTGGAGTACGTCCAGCGCGGTGCCCTCGCCACGCTGCCGGAGCGCGAACCGGGCGGGCGCTGGGTCCTGGCGGCCGTCGAGTCCTCCCGCTTCCTCAGCCCGGTCTACCCCGGAGACGAGCTGACCAGCGAATACGTCTGGTCGCGCAAGGACGGGGCGGTGCGCTGCCGGGCTTCGGCGGCCACCGGGCGCGGACCCGCCGCGCAGATAAGGCTGCGCTTCGAGAACCGGGACGCCCAGGGCGCGGAGGCCGGGGCAGGGGAGTGGAGAGGCCAGGGCCGAGGAGCGGACGCCGGATGATCAGTGTCGATGAGATCAAGCGGGTGCTGCCGCACCGCTACCCCATGCTGCTGGTCGACCGGGTCACCGAGCTGGTGCCGGGCGAGCGGGCCCGCGGGCTGAAGGCGGTCACCTGCAATGAGCCCTGGTACGAGGGGATGCCGGACACCGCGTCCGAGGAGGACTACCACTATCCGTGGACGGTGCTCATCGAGTCCTGGTGCCATGTGGCCGGGGTGCTGGTGGCCTGGGACCGGCCCAACCCCGACGTACGCAAGGGCAAGGCGATGCTGCTCGGCGGGATCACCGACGCCGAGTTCCACCGCCCGGTGGTGCCGGGCGATGTGGTGGAGCATCATGTGCGGTTGGCCCGCCAGGTCGGCGAGACCTTCGTCTTCGAGGGCGAGAGCCTGGTCGGGAAGGAGACCGTCCTCACCGTCGGGCGGCTGACGATGACCATGCGCCCGGCCTCCGACCTGGACGCCCCGCCCGTGCCCGCCCCGCCCCTGACCGCCTCACCTGTGACCGGCCCGCCCGCGACCGACCCGCCGGTGGCCGCGCCGCCGGTGGCCGCGCCGCCCGTGCCCGACCCCCCTGTGCCCGACCCCCTCTGACCGACACCACCTCCGGGAGAAGGACCTCACCGTATGTCCGACCGAATATCCGACGACACGGGCCGCGCATCCGGTGACAAGGAGCCGACGCCGCGCGTCGCGCTGGTCTCCGGCGGTTCCCGCGGCATAGGCCGGTCCACCGTGCTGCGGCTGGCCCGGGACGGCTTCGACGTGGCGTTCTGCCATCACTCCAGCCCCGACGCCGCTCATGAGCTGGAGGAGGAGGCGGCGCGGCACGGCGGCGGACGGGTGATCGGCCGGCAGGCGGACGTCCGCGACGCGGGCGCGGTGCGCGAACTGGTCGCCTTCGCCGAGGAGTCGCTCGGCCCGGTCGACGTCGCGGTCACCTCCGCCGGGATCACCCGGGACAATCCGCTGCTGCTGATGAAGGACGAGGAGTGGCGGGACGTCCTGGAGGTCAACCTGGACGGCACTTATCACCTGTGCCGTTCCGTGGTGTTCGGAATGATGAAACGCAAGTCCGGATGCGTCATCAACATTTCGTCGGTCGCCGGTGTCCACGGCAATGCGACCCAGAGCAATTACGCGGCCTCCAAAGCGGGGATCATCGGCTTCACCAAGTCGCTCGCCAAGGAGGTCGGACGGTACGGCATACGGGCCAATGTGGTGGCGCCCGGCTTCGTCGAGACCGATATGACGGCGGAGCTTTCCGACCGGGTGCGCAAGGAGGCGGAGCAGAGCATCCCGCTGCGTCGCTTCGGCCGTCCGGAGGAGGTCGCCGACATGGTCGCGTACCTGGTCGGCGCGGAGTATGTGACCGGTGCGGTGTTCCAGGTCGACGGCGGCATCGTCCTCTGACGGGCACCGCCGGCACCTTTGTTCGAGCGGTGTTCGCCGGTTGAGGGCCGCTCAATGAGCGTCAGGCACGAGACGGACGAGCGAGGGGGTACGGACGTGGCAGCCAAGCGCAGCAAAGTACCGCGCTTCTATTTCAATTTCCGCAGCCCGTACAGCTGGATCGCCTACCGTGATCTGATGGACCGCTATCCGGATGTCGCACAGGCGGTGGAATGGCACCCGTGGTGGGAACCGGACGCGGATGGTGAGCGCCGTATGGCCGAACAAAGCCATCACTTTCCGTATACGGCGATGTCCCGGGAGAAGCATCTCTATATCCTCCAGGATGTGCGCCGGCTGACGACCGACCGCGGCCTCGCGGTCAACTGGCCGGTGGATCAAGACCCGGTCTGGGAGGTGCCGCATCTGCCGTACTTCCTGGCGCTGGACGGGGGGCTCGGCCCCGCCTACATCGAGCGCGTCTACCGGGCGCGCTGGCAGGAGGGCCGCGACATCTGCGACCGTACGACCATCGCGGCCATCGCCGGTGAGCTGGGGCTTCCGGCCGGCCGGGCGGCGGCAGCGGCCGATGACGAGGAGCTGCGCGGCGGCCGTGGACTCCAGGCCCTGCTCGCGCTCAGCGACGCCGGGGCGTTCGGCGTGCCGTTCTTCACCCATGGCTATGACAAGTTCTGGGGCGTGGACCGGCTGCCGGCCTTCGTCGACGCGGTCCGCTCCGGCTCCGGGCCGGGCACGGGCTCCGGTGACCGATCCGGCCCCCGCTCCCGGGACACGCCCGCCGCCGTGCCCTCGGACACCGACTTCGCCGCCGCCCGGTCGGCCGATCCGGGCCATGCCGGAGGCTGTGGCTGACTCTTCGCCCGCCCGCTCGTTCACACGTTGTCGCCCGTCCACCGCCCGTCCCGACCGCCGTCCACCGCCCGTCCCGACCGCCGTCCACCGCCCGTCCCGACCGCCGTCCACCGCCCGTCCCGACCGCCGTCCACCGCCCGTCCCGACCGCCGTCCACCGCCCGTCCCGACCGCCCGTCCACTGCCCGCCGCGACCGAGACGAGAACGCCCTGACCGCCGACGGACACTCCCCCTCCTGGAGGACGCAGATGCCCGAGCCACGCCAGACGTCGGCGCGCTCCCCCTCCCTGGGAGCCCGCGCCCTCTCGGCCGCGGCCCTGCCGATCGCCCCGCTGTACGGGGCCACGCTGGCGTATCTGGCCTTCCATCCGCGGCGCCGGGAACAGCGGGAGCACCCACGGGACCACGGGCTGCCCTGTACGGAGCTGAAGGTGCCCTTCGCGCCGCGGAAGCACCTGGACACCTGGCTGTGCCCGGCGTCCCCCGAGAAGGTGGTGGTGCTCGGCCACAGCATGGCCACGGCGAAGGACCACAGCCTCCGCCACGCCAAGTTCCTGCACGACGCCGGATACACCGTCTGCCTGTTCGACCACCGCAACCACGGGGCCAGCAGCGACGACCGGGCGCTGTTCGGGCTCGGCGACCGGTTCGCGAGCGATGTCACCGCCGTGGTGTCCCATCTGCGCGACCAGCGGGGGTACGGCACGGCGCGGATAGCCTTCTACGGCTTCTCGTTCTCGTGCTTCTCGTCCATGTGGGCGCTGACGCACGACGGATTCGAACTTGACGCGCTGGTGTGCGACAGCGGGCCGGGGCACGATGTCCCGCCGCTGCTGCGCAAGTTCCTGGAGGCGGAGGCGCTGCCGCTGCCCGCCCTGCTGAAGGGCGAGCCGGCCCGTTCGGTGGTGGCGCGGACGCTGTGCGCGGTGGGCCCGGCGATGCTCCAGGCCGAGTGGCCCCCGCCCGCGACGGGCAAGTTCGCCAAGATCCCCCTGTTGTTCATGTCGGGCGAGCACGATGCGATCGTGCCCCCGTCCTCGGTGGACGCGCTGGCCGAGCGCTATGCCCAGGCCGAGACGCACGTCCTGCCGGGAGCCGAGCATCTGCTCGGGCTGGAGACCGATCCCGAAGGCTACGCGAGCGTGGTGCTGGATTTCCTTGAGCGGGCCCTGGGGTAGCAACCTTGACCGTCCCTCTCGGGACGGAACTTTTCGGAAGAGGGAAGAGAGAGCATGCAAAAGGTGCTCATCGCCAACCGTGGCGAGATCGCTGTCCGTGTTGCCCGTGCCTGCCGGGATGCTGGGATCGCGAGCGTAGCCGTCTACGCCGATCCGGACCGGGACGCATGTCATGTGCGCGCGGCCGATGAAGCCTATGCGCTGGGCGGTGACACCCCGGCGGCCAGCTATCTCGACCAGGCCAAAGTCCTGGCCGCGGCCGCCGAATCCGGCGCCGACGCCATCCACCCCGGCTACGGATTCCTCTCCGAGAACGCCGAATTCGCCCAGGCCGTCCTGGACGCGGGCCTGACCTGGATCGGCCCCCCACCGCACGCCATCCGCGACCTGGGCGACAAGGTCGCCGCCCGCCACATCGCCCAGCGCGCCGGCGCCCCCCTGGTCGCCGGCACCCCCGACCCGGTCTCCGGCGCGAACGAGGTCGTGGCCTTCGCCGAACAGCACGGCCTGCCCATCGCCATCAAAGCCGCCTTCGGCGGCGGCGGCCGCGGCCTGAAGGTCGCCCGCACCATGGAAGAAGTCCCCGAGCTCTACGACTCCGCCGTCCGCGAGGCCGTCGCGGCCTTCGGGCGCGGAGAGTGCTTCGTCGAGCGCTACCTCGACAAGCCCCGCCATGTGGAGACCCAGTGCCTGGCCGACACCCACGGCAACGTCGTGGTCGTCTCCACCCGTGACTGCTCCCTCCAGCGCCGCCACCAGAAGCTGGTCGAAGAGGCCCCGGCCCCCTTCCTGACCCAGGAACAGAACGACCAGCTCTACGCCGCCTCCAAAGCCATCCTCAAGGAAGCCGGCTACGTGGGCGCCGGCACCGTCGAGTTCCTGGTCGGCAACGACGGCACCATCTCCTTCCTCGAGGTCAACACCCGTCTCCAGGTCGAGCACCCGGTCACCGAAGAGGTCACCGGCATCGACCTGGTCCGCGAGATGTTCCGCATCGCCGACGGCGAGGCCATCGGCTACGACGACCCGCAGATGCGGGGCCACTCCTTCGAGTTCCGCATCAACGGCGAGGACCCGGGCCGCAACTTCCTGCCCGCCCCCGGCACGGTGACCTCCTTCGTCCCGCCCGCCGGGCCCGGTGTCCGGCTGGACGCGGGCGTGGAGTCCGGCAGCGTCATCGGCCCGGCGTGGGACTCGCTGCTGGCCAAGCTGATCGTCACCGGCGCCACCCGCACCCAGGCCCTGCAGCGGGCGGCCCGCGCGCTGGCCGAGTTCCAGGTCGAGGGCATGGCCACCGCGATCCCGTTCCACCAGGCGGTAGTGGTGGACCCGGCGTTCACCAGCGAGCCGTTCACGATCCACACCCGCTGGATCGAGACCGAGTTCAACAACACCATCACCCCCTTCGCTCCGACGGGGATGGACGAGGCCGACGAGCCCACCGCCCGTGAGACGGTCGTGGTCGAGGTCGGCGGCAAGCGGCTGGAGATCTCGCTTCCGGCGGTCCTCGGCCTGGCGGTGTCGCCCGGGGAGGCCGCGGGGACCAAGAAGCCGAAGCGCAAGGCGGTCAAGAAGTCCGGCTCCGCCGCCTCCGGCGACGCCCTGGCCTCCCCCATGCAGGGCACCATCGTCAAGGTCGCCGTCAACGAGGGCGACACCGTGGCCGAGGGCGACCTCATCGTCGTCCTGGAAGCCATGAAGATGGAACAGCCCCTCAACGCCCACCGCGGCGGCATCGTCAAGAGCCTGAACGCGGACGTCGGCGCCTCGGTCAGCGCGGGCGCCGTGATCTGCGAACTCAAGGACTGACCCGCCGCCATGGCAGCCTTACGGCGGGCTCCGAGCGGGGCCCGCCGTCACGTTCAGTCCTTGAGACCGGTCCTCAAGGTCAGTCTTTGAGGCCAGCCCTTGCGCTCAGCCCTTGCGTTCAGTCCTTGAGCGTCCGCTCCAGGAAGCCCAGAACGGTCTCCGCGTAGGTCTCCGGCTGGGTCTTGATCCCCTGCAGATGCTCGGTGTCCGGCAGGGTGTGCACCTCGGCCAGCGGATAGCGCTCGGCCAGCGCCCGCACCCCGGACGCGGGGATCATGGTGTCGAGCTCACCGGTCAGAAAGAGCATCGGGGTGCGCTCGTACGCGCCCCTGAGCGGCGGCGGCCACTGCACCCGCAGCATCGCCACGGCGGCCGACGAGGCGACCGTCTCCACGACCGCGCGGGAGGGGCCGGTGCCCAGCGGGCCGGGGATGGGAACGCCGCCGGCCGCGACGAAGTTGCGGAACAGCGGGGCCAGCTCCAGCGCCGGACCGCTGTCGAAGATCACCGCGTCGACCGGGCAGTCCTCCCTCTTGAGCATGTAGAAGGAGGGGAAGGTCGAGATGGAGAAGCCGTAGATCGCGATGCGAGCCGTGGCGTACTCGTCCATCGAGCGCATATGCCGCACCACGGCGACCACATCGTCGGTGTGACGGTCGCTCATGCCCCAGCCCGCCCGGTCCGCGACGCTCTTACCGTGGTTGCGGTGGTCGAACATCGCGACCGTGTAGCCGGCCTCGCTGAGCAGCCGCGCCTGCGCCAGGCTCGCGGACTTGCTCAGCCCCAGGCCGTGTCCGAGGACCACGACCCGCTCGGTGTCGCCGGGGATGAGCCAGACATGCAGTCCGCGCCCCCGCTGACCGTTCAGCGGAACGTTGACATCCGTGCTGGTCAGCCCCAAGTCGGCGGGCTTCTTGTGATGTGGCCTGCGGGGCGGGTGGTAGATCATGTACGAGAGGAAGGCGCCGTACAACGGCGCCACCGGGAGGGTCACCGCCGAGGCCGCCTTGGCCAGGAATCCCGTCGCCATGGTCGTCAAACCCCTATCACCGCTCGTGCCCGGACGTGCGCGATCGTAGTGCGGATGGGCGGGTGACCGCGTCGGCCGGGAGGTGAACGTGGCCGAAGTCACCGGGTGTCCGTGATTCGCAACGCCGCCGCGAGGCAAGGGCGTTGGGGGTGCGGGAACGGGTCGTGGCGGCGCGTTCGGACGGCGGGGCGCCCACGGCGCGCCGCGCGCGCCGCTGTACCGTCAGTACGTCCACAGCGAGCGCATCATCGGCCGATAGCACGGGGGAAGCGGAACAGTGTCCTTCACCAGCCCGGTTCAGCCCGCACGAGAGCCCCGGCGATGGGCCCCGGTCGGCGCCCTGCCCGGCCCCGGAGACCGTCCCGGCCCCGGTGAGGTGGCCGTATGGCTGCTGCGGATCCCGCCGTCCGCCGCCGCTGCCGCCGCCGTCGCGGAGGGCATGCTGGACGAGCGGGAGCGCGAGCGCGCGGCGAGGCTGCGGACCGACCTGCTGCGCGAGCGCTATGTGACCTCGCATGTGGGGCTGCGGACGCTGCTCGGCGGCTATCTCGGCATCGCCCCGGGCGAGGTCGAGTTCGTCCGGGAGACCTGCGGAATGCCGGACTGCGACAAGCCGCACGGCCGCCCGGCCCTCACGGACGAGGACTCGCTGCACTTCTCCCTCTCCCACTCCGGGGACGCCGCCCTGTGCGCCGTCGCCGGGGCGCCCGTGGGCGCCGATGTCGAGGAGCGGGACCCCGAGCGCACCGGGACCCGGCTGACCGGGCTGATCGGGCAGTTGCACCCGGAGGAGCGGGCGGCGATCGACGCGCTTCCGGAGGAGCTGCGGGCGGAGGCGTTCCTGGGCTGCTGGGTCCGTAAGGAGGCGTACCTCAAGGGCATCGGCACCGGGCTGCCGGGCGGGATCAGCGCCCACCATGTCGGTCTCGCCGAGGGGCTGGCCCCCTCCGACGCGCCCTCCGGCCCCAGCGGCTGGGCCTTCGCCGACATCGACGCACCGCCCGGCTACCACGCCGCGGTGGCCGTACGGGACGAGGCCGCGCCCGGCGGCCCGGCGCGGCCGGTGGTCACCGTGGCCGGTCTGCCTCTGGGCTGATCGGTCCCGGTACAGTCGGCGCCATGCCGCATCTCGAGGTGGAACTCTCGGCAGGCACCGTCGAGTACGAGGACACGGGAGGCGAGGGGCCCGTCGCGGTTCTGCTGCACGGCGTCGCCATGAACGGCTCCCTGTGGCGCGATGTGGTCGCCGCGCTGAGACCCGGCATCCGCTGTGTCGTCCCCACCCTCCCCCTGGGCGGACACCGCCGCGCGATGCGGCCCGACGCGGATCTGTCGGTGCTCGGGGTGGCCCGGCTGGTCGCCGAGTTCCTGGAACGGCTCGACCTTACGGACGTCACGCTGGCCATGAGCGACTGGGGCGGTGCGCAGGCGCTGATCGCCGACGGCCGCACCCAGCGCATCGGCCGACTGGTGATCACCTCCTGCGAGGCGTTCGAGAACTTCCCGCCGGGGCTGCCCGGCCGGAATCTGCGGATGGCCGCGAAGCTGCCGGGCGGGCTCAACGCCGCCTTCAAGCTGCTGAAGGTGGAGCCCCTGCGGCGGCTTCCGATCACCTGGGGGTGGATGACCAAGCGCCCGGTGGACCGAAAGGTGATGGACGCCTGGTTCCAGCCGCTGTGGACCTCCCCGGAGATCCGCCGTGACCTGCGGAAATACCTTCTCGGGGTGCCACCGGTGGACGAGCTGCTCCGCTGGGCCGACGCGCTGCGCACCTTCGACCGCCCCGCCCTGGTGGCCTGGGCGTCCGAGGACCGCGTCATGCCCCCCGAGCACGGCCTGCGCCTGGCCGGTCTGCTTCCCCGCGGCAGCCTGGTGGAGATCCCCGACAGCTACACCCTGATCCCCGAGGACCAGCCGGGGCCGCTGGCCGACCTGATCCGCTCGTTCGTCCTCGGCGGCGCCGCCACGGCCTAGGGACTGTCGGACCCCCGGCGTACCGTCGTCAGTATGTGCAGATCCATCAAGACACTCCGCCCGCCGTACGCCGAAGCGGTCACCGAGGACGATATGCGCGCCGCGGCGCTGCAGTACGTCCGCAAGATCTCCGGCTTCCGCCAGCCGGCCGCGCATAACGCGGAGGCATTCGACAAGGCCGTCGAGGCGATCGCCGCCGCCACGGGCGAGCTGCTGGACTCGCTCGAGGTGCGAGGCGGGGCAGTACGCTGAATGGCCCGGGGTTCTTGAACACCCGGGCCATTCGCTTGATCAGTTGTGCGCCGCCAGGGACTCGAACCCCGGACCCGCTGATTAAGAGTCAGCTGCTCTAACCAACTGAGCTAGCGGCGCCTGCTGACGACGTAAATACTACCTGGTCCGGGAGGGTGGTTTTGACCAACGCTCTCCAGGGCATAGCGGAGCCCTCCGAGCGGGCGGGGCTCCCTCCGGGGGCGGCCGGGGCCGGGATCCGCGCTCAGATGGAGAGGGAGAGCAGCATCGGGGCCGCCTCACGGTTGAGGGCGTCCGCGGCCTGGCGCAGCCGGTGGGCGTGGGCCAGGGGGAGGGAGAGGGCCAGACAGCCCACCGAGCGGCCGGCGCTGACCGGAACCGCCGCGCAGACCGTGCCGATCGCGTATTCCTGCAGGTCAAGGACGGGGACAGTGGCGGGCTGGCTGTCCAGCTTGCGGAACAGCACCCTTTCGTTGGTGGTGGTCCGGGAGGTGAGCCGCACCGTCTTGTGACGGGAGAGATGATCGCGGCGGCTGTCGTGGTCGAGCTGGGTGAGCAGGCATTTGCCGAGCGCCATCGCATGGGCGGCGGAGCGGAAGTCCACCCACTCGTTGACCTTGGGCGTCCGCGGTCCGTCCGCATACTGCGTGATCTTGATTTCGCCGTCCACATAGCGGCTGAGATAGACCGCCGCGCCCACCGAGTCGCGCAGTGCGATGAGGGAGCGCTGGAGCTTGTCCTGGACGGCATGGCCGTGGCCGGGGCCGGCGGACCCCAGCAGGGTCAGGGAGACACCGCCGACATAGGCGCCGTCGGCGATCTGCTCCACATAACCTTCGCGGCGCAGCATCAGCAGCAGATCGGCGAGCTGGTGGGCCGGCAGCCGGGTCTCCCGGGCGATCATGATGTCGCTGACGCCGGACGAGTGTTTGGCGACCACCTCCAGGATCCGGAGGGCGTGCTGCACCGAGTGGAACGGTGCGGTCGGCTCGGGCCTGAGCGCCACGATTTCCCCCCTCGCAGGTTGGCGTGGCTTTGTATCACGATAACCGCCAAGGGCCTTATCCGGATCGGCTGTTGAGGATATTGCCGAGGTGCCGCACCCCGGCCAGCAGGGGCGTATATCTACGGCATATGACATAGGCATGCCCCCGCGGATGGGTCGCGGGGGCAGTGCCGACAGGGGCCGGGTGATCTACCTGGCAGGGGACGGATGATCTAGAGAACCGCGCTCAGGAACTCCCTCGTCCGCTCGTGCTCCGGCTCGGTGAAGATCTTCTCCGGCGGCCCGGACTCGATGACCCGGCCCGCGTCGAACATCAGCACATCGTCGGAGATGTCCCGGGCGAAGTTCATCTCATGCGTGACGCACAGCATGGTGATGTCCGTCGTATGAGCGATGTCGCGCAGCACATCCAGCACCCCGGCCACCAGCTCCGGGTCCAGCGCCGAGGTCACCTCGTCCAGCAGCATCACCTGCGGCCGCATCGCCAGCGCCCGGGCGATCGCCACCCGCTGCTGCTGCCCGCCGGACAGCTGCGTCGGGTACGCGTCGCACTTGTCGCCGAGCCCGACCAGGTCGAGCAGCTCCCGGGCGCGGGTCTCGGCCTCGTCCTTGCTCAGGCCGAGCACATGCACCGGGGCCTCGGTGATGTTCCGCAGCACCCGCATATTGGGGAAGAGGTTGAACTGCTGGAAGACCATTCCGATTTTCTTGCGCACCTCGCGGGTGTGCTTCTCGCCCGCCGGGACCAGCGAGCCGCCTCTGTCCTCATGGGTGAGGTAGTCGCCGTCGACCTTGATCGTGCCCTCGTCCGGTTTGATCAGCGTCATCAACAGCCGCAGGATCGTGGTCTTGCCCGACCCCGAGGGGCCGATCAGGGTGACGTGCTTGCCGGAGGACACCGAGAAGTCGAGGTTGTCCAGGACCGTATTGCTGCCGAAGCGCTTGGTCACCTGGTCGAAGCGGATCAGTTCACTGCCGTCCACGGCAGGATTCGTGTGGTCGGTTTCAGTGGCCAAGACGACGCTCCAGGGCTCGCATCAGAAGGGAAGCCGGATAGGCGATGACGATGAAGGCGATGCCGACCATCGTGTAGGGCTCGATGTACTGGAAGGACGACGCGCCTTCCGCGCGCGCCTTCTGCAGCATGTCGACGACGCCGATCAGCGCGAGCATCGGGGAGTCCTTCAGCATCGCGATGACGTAGTTGCCCAGGGCGGGCACCACCCGGCGGATGGCCTGCGGCAGGATCACCGCGGTCCAGGTACGGCTGCGGGAGAGGCTGAGCGCGGTCGCCGCCTCCCACTGCCCCTTGGGCACACCGTCGATACCGGCCCGGTAGACCTCGGCGGTGTACGTCGAGTAGTGCAGACCGAGCGCGATCACCCCGGTGGTGAGCGCCGAGAACTTGATGTCCCAGGTCGGCAGCACGTAGTAGAAGAAGAAGAGCTGCACCAGCAGCGGGGTGTTGCGAATGAACTCCACGACCGCCGCCACCGGCCAGCGGACGAAGCGGGTCGGCGAGCGGAAGGCCATCGCCCACACCAGGCCGAGCGCGAACGCCAGGACCGAGCCCAGCGCGGTCGCCTCCAGGGTGATCAGCAGTCCGCGGCCCAGCTCCGGGAGGAAGTCCTTGGCCACATCCCAGTTCCAGGTCACTGGGCACCTCCCGTGATGATGTTGGACGACTGCTCGGACTCCTGGCGCGCGGACAGCTTCCGGGTGATCAGCGGGCCCTTGTCGGACTTCACCGGAGCCTGGCCGATGCCCGCCTTGGCGCGCCGTTCCAGCAGCCGCATCAGCCGGGTGAGGACGAAGGCCAACGCGAAGTAGAGGACCAGGATGATCGCGTAGATCTCCAGGCTGTCGCCGGTCGCCAGCCGCGAGAGCTGCGCGGCGAAGGTGATGTCGGCGACGCTCACCGCGGAGACCAGGGCGGTCGCCTTCAACAGCTCGATCAGCAGATTGTTGAAGGGCGGGATCATCTCCGGGATCGCCTGCGGCAGGATCACCCGGCGCATCCGCTGTGCGGGGGTGAAGCTGAGCGCGATGGCCGCCTCACGCTGCGCCGGGGCCACCGAGGCGATCGCGCCGCGCACGATCTCCGAGCCGTACGCCCCGTAGGTGAGGCCCAGCGCCAGCACCGCCGCCCACATCGACACCAGCTGATACCCGAAGGCCAGCGGCATCACGAAGAACAGCCAGAACATCAGCACCAGGGCCGAGGTGCCACGGAAGATCTCCACATAGAAGCCGGTCAGAAAGCGGACGATCCACAGCCGGGAGGTGCGGGCGATCCCGATGCCGAACGCCACGGCGGTCGCGAAGACCGCGCTGAACAGGGTCAGCTGGATGGTGATCCAGATGCCAGGAAGAAGCCAGTTTTCCCACAGTCCGGCCGTCATGAGCACAGCTCCTTGGCGGTCAGATCGGTCATCTCTTCCTTGGTGAAGCCAAAGGGCCGCACGATGCGCAACAGCTCGCCGCTCTTCTTCATCTTGTGCAGCTCGACATTGAAGGCGTCCCGGAGCTTGGTCTCCTCCGGCCGGAAGGCGAAGCCGCCGGCGCCGATGTCCGGTTTGCCGTCGACGTACGCCTGGAACGGCTCGGTGGCCTCGGCCCGTTGGCTGTTCCGCTGCTTCACCACGTTGTGGACGGTCACGGTCGTGCCCGCGAAGACATCGGCCCGGCCCTGTTCCACGGCCAGCAGCCCGGCGAGCTGGTCGGGGAGGATCAGCATGTCGCTCTGCTTGATCCCGACGGCCTCCGCATAGCCGATCTCGGCATATGCGGTGCCGGTGGCCATTTTGGCCTTCTGCTTGACGATGTCCTCGTAGTTGTGGAGGTTCTTGGGGTTCCCCTTGCGCACGATGAACGCGTCACGCATGCGGTAGTCGGGGTCGGAGAAGATCACCTGGGCGCAGCGGTCGGGGTTGATGTACATCCCCGCCGAGACCACGTCGAACTGCTGCGAGCGAAGGCCCGGGATCAGCGAGCCGAACTCGGTCGGCACCGGCTGGACCTTGGCCACTCCCAGCCGCTTGAAGATGACCTTCGCGATCTCCGGCGCCTCGCCGGTGAACTCGCCGTTCTTGTCGATATAGCCGAATGGGATCTCCCCCGCTATTCCCAGTCGGACCGTGCCTTGCGACCGCAGTCGCTCCAGCAGATTGCCCCCGTCCTTGGCGCCGGAGCCGGACACCCGGCTGCAGCCGGCCGCGCCCAGCAGACCCAGGGCCGCGCCGCCGGCGAGAAGAGAGCGGCGGCTTGGGCCCATTTTCGCTATTTCTCTGCTATCGGTGTCTTTCTCACGTGGTGGAGCCATGGGCGCGCGGCTACCCGACTCCGGCAAATATATGCAGGCTGTTTCCGGCCCTTGATATAGCCGATGCCTGGGTAGGCCCCTACAGCAGGACTGGTTCCGAAGCGACCTGGAGGAAAGTCGATGGTTGACCGAGCCGACCGGTTCATCGAGGTCTCGCTCGAGAAGCGCGGGGTGAGCTGCACGGCCAAGCTCCTCGACGAGCGTGCGCCGATCACCTGCGAGGCGGTGTGGAACGCACTGCCGCTGGGGGGTGACGTATATCACGCGAAGTACGCGCGCAATGAGATCTATGCGCTGCTGCCGCCCTTCGCACCCGAGGAGCCGCCCCTGGAGAACCCGACGATCACCCCGATCCCCGGTGACCTGTGTTACTTCACCTTCACGGACACCCAGCTCGGGACCAAGTCGTACGGATACGAGACCGACGCCAAGCACCAGGGGCGGCAGCAGGTCGTCGACCTGGCGCTCTTCTACGAGCGGAACAACCTGCTGATCAACGGCGACGCGGGCTGGGTGCCCGGGATCGTCTGGGGCTCGGTCGTCGACGGCCTCGACCGGATGGCCGACGCCTGCCAGGACCTGTGGCGCGCCGGGGCGCTGGGGGAGACCCTCAGCTTCCGCCGGGCGTAGCTCTCGTGTTCCGCCGGGCGGGGCCGTCGGTTTCCGCCGGGCGTAGCTCTCGGTTTCCGCCGGGCGGGGCCGTCGGTTTCCGCCGGGCGGAGAGCTTCAGCTTTCGCTGGGCGGAGACCATGGGTTTCCGCCCGGCGTAGCGCACGCGTCCGGCCCGGGGCGGCCTCGCCCCGGGCCGGACGCGCGTCTCAGGCCGCCGCGGGGCGCACCCCGTCCGCCAGCCCCGCCTCGAACAGCGCGTGCGCCGCCCGCAGCACCAGCGCGTCCGCGTGGCGCGCGCCCACCAGCTGCACCCCGATCGGCAGACCCGCGCCGCTCAGGCCGCACGGCACCGATGCCGCGGGCTGCTGGGTCAGGTTGAACGGGTAGGTGAACGGCGTCCAGCCCGTCCACCGGGTGTGCTCCGATCCCTTGGGCACCTCGACCCCCGCCTCGAACGCGGTGATCGGCAGTGTCGGGGTGACCAGCAGGTCGTACGCGGAGTGGAACCGCCCCATCGCATGGCCCAGGGCCATCCGCACATCCACGGCCGCCAGATAGTCCAGCGCGCTGTACGACGCCCCCTGGGCGCAGATTTCGCGCAGCCCCGGATCCAGCAGCTCCCAGTCCTCCGCCCCCAGCGGCTGCACCACCCGGGCCGCGCCGCTGAACCACAGCGTGTGGAACGCCTCCACCGGATCCTCGAACCCCGGGTCGATCTCCTCGACCACCGCGCCCAGCTCCGCCAGCAGATCCACCGCCCGCCCCACCGCCGCGGCCACCTCCGGGTCGACGGCTGCCGCACCGCCGAGCGAGGGGCTGTAGGCCACCCGCAGCCCGTCCACGCCGCCCCCGCCGGGGGCGAGCGCCGCCTGGAAGCCGCCCCCGGAGGGCGCCAACTGGGACCAGTCGCGCCAGTCCGGACCGGAGATCACATCCATCAGCAGCGCCGCGTCCGCCGCGTCCCGGGTCATCGGCCCCACATGGGCCAGCGTGCCGAACGCGCTCGCCGGATAGAGCGGAACCCTCCCATAGGTGGGTTTCAACGCGAAGATGCCGCAGAAGGCCGCCGGGATACGGACCGAACCCCCGCCGTCCGTCCCCAGGCTCAGCGGACCCGCGCCCAGCGCGACCGCTGCCGCGCTGCCGCCACTGGAGCCGCCCGCGGTCCGCTGAGGGTCGTACGGATTGCCGGTGACCCCGTAGACCGGGCTGTCGGTGACGCCCTTCCAGCCGAACTCCGGGGTGGTCGTCTTCCCCACGAACACCGCGCCGTGCTCGCGCAGCCGCGCCACCGAGGGCGCGTCCTCGTCCCACGCCCGGCCCTCGGGCCGTACGGTCCGCGAACCGCGCAGCGTGGGCGCGCCGCGCAGCAGCAGGATGTCCTTCACCGACACCGGGACGCCATCCACCAGGCCCGCGGGGGCCCCGCGCCGCCACCGCTCGGCGGACTCCTCCGCCTGCCGCAGCGCGCCCTCGGCGTCCACCCGGCTGAAGGCGTTCACCTCCGGCTGTATCTGCTCGATCCGGTCGAGGACGGCACGGGTCGCCTCGACCGGGGAGAGCTCACCGGAGGCATAGCGCTCGATGAGTTGAACGGCTGTCAGGTCGTGAATGTCCGTCATCCGGCTCTCCGTTCAGGTCGTGCGATCAGTCCACCGGTACGTATCCGAGGCGTTTGTCGACGATGTTGAGCAGTGGCTCGCCAGCGCACCAGCGCTCGTAGTTGTCCTGGAACTGGTCGGCCAGATGGTCGCGCCACCCGACCGTGTCGCCGCTCATATGGGGCGAGATGAACAGCCCCGGCACGTCCCACAGGGGATCGTTCGAGGCCAGCGGCTCGTGTTCGAAGACGTCCAGGGCCGCGCCGCCGATCCGGCGGGCCACCAGGGCCGCCGTAAGGTCCTTCTCGACGACCAGGGGACCGCGGCCGACGTTGATGAACCGGGCGGTGGACTTCATCCGGTCGAAGATCGTCCGGTCGAACATGCCGCGGGTGGCGTCGGTGAGCGGCGCCGCGCACACCACCCAGTCGGCCGAGGGAAGCAGCTCGGGCAGCTCGTCGCCGCCGCGCACGCCCTGCCGCGCGGTGCGGCCGACCAGGTCGACCACCACGCCGAGCGAGGCCAGGGTGGAGTCGATCGCCCGGCCGATGGGGCCCGCGCCCACGACCACGGCGCGCGTACCGGCCAGCCGCATCGTCTCCCGGTGCTGCCAGCGGCGCTGCCGCTGCAGCTCCCAGGTTCCGTGGAAGTCCTTGGCCATGGAGATCACCAGGCCGGCCACATACTCGGCGATCGGCTGCTCGAAGACCCCTCGGGCATTGGTCAACACCGTGTCGGATGTGATGAGTTCGGGACAGAGCAGCCGGTCGACCCCCGCGCTCGCGGTATGGACCCAGGCCGGCCGGGGGCCCTCGCCCGGCCAGGCGTCGCGGACCGCGTCGGAGGTGAAATCCCAGACCAGGAGCACATCCGCGGCAGGGAGCGCCTGGGGGAGTGAATACTCGTCGCAGACGAGCACCTTCGCCCGATCGGCCACCCGGTCCAGGTGGACCGGCGGCTGGTCGCCGAAGACGACAA
Source organism: Streptomyces sp. 11-1-2 (assembly GCF_003595545.1). Taxonomy (NCBI): domain Bacteria; kingdom Bacillati; phylum Actinomycetota; class Actinomycetes; order Kitasatosporales; family Streptomycetaceae; genus Streptomyces; species Streptomyces sp. 11-1-2. The sequence goes on along the minus strand of NZ_CP022545.1, from coordinate 4,650,687 downwards.
CTGTGCTTTCGGACATAGGCGGGAAACCGTTTCGAAACGTGGATGGGTTTGCCTGAAGAAGGAGGGGGCAGGCGCCTCAGTTTGAGGATTGACCACGCTAGGCAGCGGAAACTACCGTCGTCAACAACGGTATCTGTCCCGGCGTCCCCGGCAGTAGGCCGGTCTCTCTCCATCGCAACCTCTGGCCAATGGTCCAGTCCCTCCGTTCCGTATTGGGGCTCGCTTTGGACGTCTCTTTTCTGGGTGGCCCACAGCCGCAGCGCGGTGTGGGTGTGGTGGCACCGTTCGACTTCGCACTCGATCGTGAACTATGGCGCTGGGTACCCGATGAGGTCTCCCTGCACCTCACCCGTACCCCGTTCGTACCCGTCGAGGTCAGCCTCGACCTGGCCCGGCTCGTGAGCGAACACGAGACCTTGCACGACGCGGTGCAGGCACTGGCGGCTGTCGCACCGGAAGTGGTGGCGTACGCCTGCACCTCGGGCAGCTTCGTCGGCGGTGTGGCCGGTGAGCGCGCGATGTGCGCGGCCATGTCCCAGGCGGGTGAGATCCCGTCGCTGACCACCTCGGGCGCGCTGCTGGAGGCGCTGCGGGAGATCGGCGCCCGGCGGATCGCGGTGGTGACGCCGTACACCCGGTCGGTCACCGATTCGCTCGAGGAGTATCTCGCCGAGGGCGGGATGACCGTCACCGGACGGGCGTATCTCGGCCTGACCCGGCACATCTGGAAGGTGCCGTACCGCGACGTGGTCGACATGGCCCGGCAGGCGGTGGTCGGGGCGACCGACGCGCTCTTCATCAGCTGCACCAATCTGCCGACCTACGATGTGATTCCGCAGCTCGAGGCGGAGCTGCGGATGCCCGTGCTGTCCGCGAACCAGGTCACGATGTGGGCGGCGCTGCGGGCGATCGGCGCACCGGCCGTCGGGCCGTACCAGGCGCTGATGGACCCGGCCGCCCGGTCCGGTCCGGCGGGGATGTCGGTGTCGCCGATGAGCCGCCCGCTCCCGGTGACGGACCCCGTCGTCGAATCGGTGATCGAGGCCGTGGAGTCGGTCGAGGCCGTGGTGGACGAGCCGGAGGCGGCGCTGGCCGGGGCGGCGTCGCCCGGGCTGGACGGCGATCCGGCCGACGGGCTCGACCCGGGCTTTGGATCCGGTCTCGGCGAGGGCCCCTACCTCGACGATTCGGGCGGCCCGTCGCCGATGTGAGGGGCGGCCCGTCGCCGGTGTAGCGGGGCGGCCCGTCGCCGGACTGAGGGGCGGGCCTGTCGCCGGTGTGACGGGCAGGTCCGCCGCCGGTGTGGAGGGCAGACCCGTCACCTGCGCGAGGGGAGTCGTCCGGCGGGTGGGAACCCGCCGGGCTTCCGCGGTGTAGGAGAAGTGACAGCAGTGCAGCAGGGGGCGGCGCTCACGGGGGCCGCCAGTAAGGAGGCAGTCATGGTGGACTCGACGCGCCCGGCCCCGGACACGGTCGGCTTTCTCTACCCCGGATACTCCGCCGAGGACGAATACCCCCGCCTGGAAGGCATGCTCGGCGGCGACAGCGGCGATATCCGGCTTCCCCTGGTCCATACCGACATCGGTGAGGACGCCCATCGGGTGGACGCCCTGCTGGAGATGGGTTCCGCGGCCCGCCTCGCGGCCGGGGTCGCCGAGCTCGCCGAGCGCGGTGCCCGGGCCGTGGTCTGGGCCTGCACCAGCGCCAGCTTCGTCTTCGGCTGGGAGGGTGCCCATGAGCAGGTGCGCGAGCTGAGCGAGACGGCCGGCTTGCCCGCCTCCAGCACCTCCTTCGCCTTCGCCCACGCGGTGCAGGCGCTCGGCGCCGAGCGGGTGGCCATCGCCGCCACCTATCCGGAGGATGTCGCCGACCACTTCAGGGCATTTTTGAAGGCGGCGGGCGCCGAGGTGGTCGCGATGCGCGGCAGCGGGATCATCACGGCCGCGGAGGTCGGCACCTGGGGCCGGGAAGAGGTGCTGGAGCTGGCCCGCGCCGGGGACCACCCCGAGGCCCAGGCGGTGCTCCTGCCGGACACCGCCCTGCACACCGCCGCCTGGATTCCGGATCTGGAGGCGGAGCTGGGCAAGCCGGTGCTCACGGCCAACCAGGTCACGGTCTGGGAGGGGCTGCGGCTGCTGGGCCGCGATCCGGTCCATGACCGGCTGGGCACGCTCTTCGCCCGGAGCGGCGGATAGCGGCGGGTGGTCCGGCCGCGGAGGGGCGCGGCACGGTGGCCGAGAAGGCCGGTGACGGGGAGCTGAATCCCGGCGGAATTCCATGTCGCTCTTTCGCCATCATGGCATTCCGCTTATCGGACTGCGCCTAGCATGCAGCCGTGCGTCGCCAACATCTCTCCCCGGTCCCGCCGGCACGTCATCTGCTGGTCGCCGGTGCGGTGACGGTGGCCGCGGCCGTCGGAATCGGCGTGCTGGCGGTCGGCGGAGACTCCTCGGACGGCCCTCGTGCGAACCCCTCCGCGAGCGGAAGCGCGTCCGCGAAGGCATCGGACGGGCTTCGGCACACCTCCGTCGAGGTGTCCGAGGGCGGCTGCGGCCGTGGCTGGACCGATGCCACCCGTGGCAAGCAGGTCTTCGATCTGCGGAACACCTCCAGCAGACCGGCCGAGGTCTATCTCACCGATCCGGCGAACGGCGCCGTCTACGGAGAGGTGGAGGGCCTGGGCCCCGGCACCAGCAGACCGCTGAGCGTCACGCTCGGCGGCGGCTCCTACGCCTTCGTCTGCCTGCCCGAGGAGGTGGACGCGGTCACCGGACCCACCGTCACCGTCCCCGGACCGGCGCGGGGCGGTGGACCGGCCGCGGTTCCGGTCGGCCAGCAGGATCTGATCCCGCCCACCATCGCCTACCAGAAGTGGGTGACGGGCCGGATGGACGAGCTGGTGCGGCGCACGGACGCGCTGCGCTCGGCCATCCGCTGCGGTGATCTGGCCACGGCCCGTGCGGCCTGGCTGCCCGCCCATCTGGTGTACGAGCGGATGGGCGCCGCCTATGGTGCCTTCGGCGACGCCGACGGGGCCATCAACGGCACCACGGCGGGGCTGTCCGGCGGGGTCCATGACCCGGACTTCACCGGATTCCACCGCCTCGAGTACGGCCTGTGGCACGGCCAGTCCGCGAGCTCCCTGCGCCCGGTCGCCGACCGGCTCGTCAAGGACGTCCGAGGGCTGCGGGACCACTGGCCGCAGGAGCGGATGGACCCGGCCGACCTGGGCCTGCGGGCGCACGAAATCATGGAGAACACCGTGCAGTTCGAGCTGACCGGCCGCACCGACTACGGCAGCGGCACCAATGTGGCCACCGCGCGGGCCAACCTCGACGGCACCCGGGCCGTGCTGACCCGGCTGGAGCCGCTGCTGAAGACCCGTGCCCCGTGGCTGCCCGAGCTGAAGAGCGATCTGGACCGCACCGAGCGGACCGTGGAGCGCGCGCACCACGGGGACCGCTGGACCCCGCTGGACCGGCTGAGCCGCACCGACCGCCAGCGGCTCAACGCGGACGCGGGCGCGCTGGTGGAGCGGCTGGCGCAGGTGGCGGCGCTGATGGATGTGCGGAGGACCCGGTGAGCGAGGTGCTGCGCAGGGGCTTTCTGCTGGGCGCGGCCGCGGGCACGGTCGGCGCGGTGGCGGGCGTGGCCGGGGGTACGGCGGCCGCGAAGGAGGGGGAGCGGGAGAAGAAGCCCACCCGCGTGCCCTTCCACGGCGCCCATCAGGCCGGCATCCTCACCCCGCCCCAGCGGGCCACCGCCCTCATCGCCTTCGACGCCATGGCCGAGGGGCGCGAGGAGCTGGCCGACGCCTTCCGTACGCTCACCGAGCGGTGCCGTTTTCTCACCACCGGAGGCACCCCCGACCCGGTCGGGATCACCGCGCCGCCCGCCGACTCCGGCACCCTGGGCTCCCAGGTGGCCGCCGACCGGCTGACCGCGACGGTCGGCGTGGGCGCCTCGCTCTTCGACGAGCGGTACGGACTGCGGGACCGCAAGCCCCGGCGGCTGACCGCGATGCGGTCCTTCCCCGACGACGATCTCGACCCCGACTGGTGCCATGGCGATCTGAGCCTTCAGCTCTGCGCCGACAGCACGGACACGGTGCTGCACGCGCTGCGCGATATCGCCCGGCACACCCGGGGCGCGCTGCAGATCCGCTGGCGCGTCGACGGCTTCGTCAGCCCGCCGCGCCCGTCCGGCACCCCGCGCAACCACATGGGGTTCAAGGACGGCACCGCCAACCCGGACACCGATGACGCCCGTGCGATGGACCGTCTGGTGTGGGTGGGCGCCCACTCCGCGGAGCCGGCCTGGACGACCGGCGGCAGCTATCAGGTGATCCGGCTGATCCGGATGCTGGTGGAGTTCTGGGACCGGGTCTCGATCAGCGAGCAGGAGCGCATGTTCGGCCGCAACCGGGACTCGGGCGCCCCGCTGGACGGTCAGCACGAGTTCGACACCCCGCGCTACGCACAGGACCCCAAGGGCGACATCATCCCGCTGGACAGCCATATACGGATGGCCAATCCGCGCACCGCCCGGACCGAGGATCAGCGCATACTCCGCCGTGCCTACAACTACGACCGGGGCATGGACGCCAACGGCACCTTGGACATGGGGCTGCTGTTCTGCTGCTATCAGCAGGATCTCGTGCGTCAGTTCGAAACCGTGCAGAAGCGTCTGGCGGGGGAGCCGCTGGTGGACTACATCACCCCCTTCGGCGGCGGCTATTTCTTCGCGCTTCCCGGTGTGCAGGACCGCTCCGACTGGCTGGGACGGACCCTTCTGTCCTGACACCGCCCCACCTTCCGGTCAAGAACACCTCAAGAGTTCCTTGGATTCTTCTGACCCTCTATTCACTCGGCCGCCTCCATGGATTCCATCGGAGAGTCCTGCCCGCGGCACAGGATCAGGCGCAGGCGTGAATCGCGAATCGTGTGGAGGCATGGCATGGGCGGCACGGCAGGATCCGAAGGCGGCCGACGACGTGGCCGGGTCGCGCGCTGGGGTGCCCTGGCCGGCGCCGCGGCCCTGGCGACCGTGGGCGGGGTGGCCCCCGCATGGGCCGCGCCCGCCAAGGGCGGCGACACCGCGACCCCGGTGAAGCATGTGGTGGTGATCTTCGACGAGAACATCTCGTTCGACCACTACTTCGGCACGTACCCGAAGGCGGCGAACACGGACGGCACGAAGTTCACGCCGTCCAAGCACACGCCCAAGAACATCGACACCCTGGCGCACGCCGGGCTGCTGAAGAAGAACCCCAATCTCTACAAGCCCAAGCGGCTGGCCAGTGACCAGGCCATGACCTGCGACCAGAACCACTCCTACGGTCCCGAGCAGTACGCGGCCAATGGCGGCAAGGCCGATAAATTCGTGGAGAACACCGAGGTCAGCAAGTGCACCGGGCTGTTCGGCGAGCCCGGCCTGGTGATGGACTACTACGACGGCAACACTGTCACCGGCCTGTGGAACTACGCCCAGCACTATGCGATGAGCGACCGTTCCTTCAGCTCGGCCTACGGTCCCTCCACTCCCGGAGCGCTGGAGCTGATCTCGGGCCAGACCCACGGCGTGATCTCCACCGACCCCAAGTCCTCCACCGAGAACCCCCAGCAGACCGACAAGCCGGACGCGTACACGGTGGCCTCGCCGGATGCCAAGGGCGTCGGCACGATGATCAACGACCCGGATCCGGCCTTCGACGACTGCTCCAACAAGGACCACACCAGCGCGAACGCCCTGGCCCGTATGCAGGGCAGGAACCTCGGTGATCTGCTCAACGCCAAGGGCGTGACCTGGGGCTGGTTCCAGGGCGGCTTCCGGCCCAGCACCGCCTGGGACGGCGAGCAGGACCACTACGCCAAGTGCTCCGGCACCACCCATAAGAACGTCGGCGGCGCCGAGTCGGTGGACTACAGCCCGCACCACGCGCCGTTCCAGTACTACAAGTCCACGGCCAACCCGCATCACCTCCCGCCGAAGAATGTGCGGGAGATCGGCCGGAGCGGTCAGGCCAACCACAACTACGACCTCACCGACTTCGACGCGGCGCTCAAGACGGGCCATCTGCCGGCCGTCAGCTTCCTGAAGGCCGCCGAGTACCAGGACGGCCACGCCGCTTACTCCGACCCGATCGACGAGCAGCACTTCCTGGTCAAGCAGATCAACGCGATCCAGAAGTCGCCGCAGTGGAAGGACACCGCTGTCGTCGTCGCGTACGACGACAGCGACGGCTGGTACGACCACGCCTACGCCAAGCCGCTCAACGGTTCGAAGGACAAGACCGCCGGCTCCAACGGGAAGGCCACCGACAGCCCCGCCTGCCAGTCCGGCCCCGAGCCCGCGGCCGGCTACCAGGACCGCTGCGGCCCCGGCCCCCGGCAGCCGCTGCTGGTGATCTCCCCCTTCAGCAAGGCCAACAAGGTCGACCACACCCAGACCGAGCAGACTTCGGTCACCCGCTTCATCGAGGACAACTGGCACACCGGCCGGATCGGTGACGCCTCCTTCGACAGCCGGGCGAACTCCCTCTCCGGGCTGTTCGACTTCCGCCACCCCAACAACACCCAGGTGCTGCTGAAGTCCGACGGCTCGGTCGCGTCGGTCCACAAGGCCGGTCACTACACGACCTCCGCACTGGCCGCCCACGCCCCGATCGTGAACGCGGCGGCCGCCAACGCGCTGACCACCCGGCGTCTCGCCGACGACCGGGGCACCTCCGTCGCCCTGCCCATCGGCCTCACGGCGGGTGTGCTGGTGCTCGGCGGTGCCGGTACGGCGCTGGCCATCCACCGCCGCCGCACCGTGCGGACCGCGGGCTAGGCCCGTCCGCGCGAGCACGGCACACCGCCGTCGGGTCCGCCGCCACACCTCCTCCCCAGGTGGCGGCGGACCCGGCCATATGCGGGGGCGGGGAGACAGCGGCGGGGTGCAGCGGCGGGGAAGCAGCGGCTGGGAATAAAGCGGAGCCTTTCTCCGGTTGAATGCAGGCGGTAGACGTAGAGGCGTACCCGGACAGACGTACGCGCACCGCAGTGCGACCAGGGAGGCGGGCCACCGTGGCCGATGAGCAGGACCGGCGAGACGACCAGCACGACACCATCCGGGCCCGGCCCCTTGGCAGCGCACCGGTGCCCCTGTCGGTGCTGGACCTCGCGACCGTCGGCAGCGGGGTGACGGCCGCCGAGGCGCTGCGGACCACCACCGAGCTCGCCCGGCTCACCGAGCGCCGGGGCTTCCACCGCTTCTGGGTGGCCGAGCACCACTCCATGCCCGGGGTCGCCAGTACCTCCCCGGCGGTGATCCTCGCCCATCTCGCCGCGTACACCGAGCGGATCCGGCTGGGCTCCGGCGGGGTGATGCTCCCCAACCACGCCCCGCTGGTCATCGCGGAGCAGTTCGGCACCCTGGAGGCGCTCGCCCCCGGCCGGGTGGACCTCGGCCTCGGCCGCGCGCCCGGCACCGACGGGGCCACGGCCGCCGCCCTGCGCCGCACCGACCGGCTGCGCGAGGGCGCCGACGACTTCCCCCAGCAGCTCGCCGAGCTGACCCGATTCCTCGACGACGACTTCCCCGACGGCCACCGCTACGCCCGTATCCACGCGGTGCCGGGGCCGGTGCAGGGCACCGTGCCCGGCGGGGTCCAGTCCGCCGACCGGCCCTCGATCTGGCTGCTGGGCTCCAGTGGATTCAGCGCCCGGCTCGCCGGGATGCTCGGTCTGCCGTTCTCCTTCGCCCACCACTTCTCCGCGGCCAACACCGTCCCCGCGCTCGACCTCTACCGTGAGACCTTCCGGCCGTCCGCCGCGCTGGACCGGCCGTACGCCTCGATCGGCGTCTCGGCCTTCGCCGCCGAGGACGAGAAGGAGGCCCACCGGCAGGTGCTCACCGGCGCACTGGCCATGGTCCGGCTGCGCACCGGACGCCCCGGCCTGGTGCCGACGCCCGAGGAGGCCGAGGCGTACGAGTTCAACGAGATCGAGCGCGACTTCATCAACAGCTGGCTCGCCAACGTCGAATACGGCACCCCGGACCAGGTCCGCGAGGGGCTCGACGGGCTGATCAAGCGCACCGGAGTGGACGAAATCAAGATCACGGCCAATGCGCACGGCCGTGACGCGCGTCTGCGCTCGTACGAGCTGATCGCGGATGCCTACGATCTCCCGACGGCGCAGACGGAGGCGTAGCCCTAGCCGGACGCCGGGCAGGTGATCATCGTCTGTATGCGGTCCGGCGGCACCGGACGGGAGTAGAACCACCCCTGTCCCGTGTCGCAGCCGATCCGCCTCAGCCGCTCCGCCTGCTCGGCGCTCTCCACGCATTCGGCCGTCACGGTGAGGCCCAGCCGGTGCGCGAGCTGCACCAGCGCCTCGACGATGGTCTCGTCGGCCGGATTCGGATGCTCCTCCGCCCGGAACCCCTGGACGAACGAACCGTCCAGCTTGAGCGTGGAGACCGGCAGCCGGCTGAGATAGGCGAGGTTGGAGTAGCCCGTCCCGAAGTCGTCGATCGCGATGGGCACCCCCATGTCGCTGAGCCGCTGCAGCGCCTGCAGCGGACGCCCCGTCGACCCCATCACCGCCGACTCGGTCAGCTCCAGCTGCAGCAGATGCGGCGGCAGCCCGGTCTCCGCCAGGATCGTGCCGACATCGGCGACCAGGTCGGAGTCCCACACCTGGCGGACCGCCACATTGACGCTGACCACCAGCGGATGGGTCGGATTGGCCAGCTGCCAGGCGCGGGCCTGGCGGCAGGCGGTGCGCAGCACCCACCGCCCCAGCGGCACGATCGCGCCGTTCTCCTCGGCCAGCGGGATGAACCGGTTCGGCGACAGCCGCCCGAACTGCGGATGGTCCCAGCGCACCAGCGCCTCCACCCCGCGGACGACCCCGTCGCCCAGCCCCACCAGCGGCTGGTAGTCGAGCACGAACTCGTCCCGCTCGACCGCCGGGCGCAGGGTGCTGGACAGCGCCTGCCGGGTCATCCGATGGGCGTTGCGCTCCGGGTCGAAGAGGGTCCAGCGCGCCTTGCCGTCCTCCTTGGCCCAGTACAGCGTGGTGTCCGCGGCCTGCATCAGCCAGGTGGTGTGGGTGCCGGCCGCGGGCCGCTCCACCACGCCGATGCTCGCCGACACCGACAGCCGCTGCCCGCCCACGTCGAACGGGTCCTGCAGGGCGGCCAGCAGCGACCGGGCGAGGTCGCACAGCTGCTCGGTGCCGGTGGAGTTGCGGACCAGCAGGGCGAACTCGTCCCCGCCGAGCCGCGCCACCAGATGGCCGCCGGGCGCCGCGCATTCGGTGAGCCGCTGGGCGACCGCGCCGAGCAGCCGGTCGCCGACCCGGTGGCCGAGGGTGTCGTTGACCGCCTTGAAACCGTCCAGGTCGAGATAGCAGAGCCCGATCCGGCCGGTGCCTCCGTGGTCGTAGGTGGCCGCCTCCAGTGCCGAGGTCATCCGCTCGAAGAACAGGCTGCGGTTGGGCAGCCGGGTCACCGGATCGTGCATCTGCAGATGGCGCAGCCGTCCCTGGAGATCCCGCTGGTCGCTGATGTCGGCCATCGACAGCAGCAGACTGCGGCTGTCCGGCGCGGGCTCGATGGTGACCTCGGCCCACAGGGCATGGCCGTCGGCGCGCAGCAGACGCCGGGTGCGGCGCAGCCGCGCGAGACGGCCGCCCAGGACGTCCCGGTACTCCTTCCAGGTGCGCGGATCCTCGCGCAGATTGGCGAGATCCGCCGCGCTGCGGGTGGTCAGCACGGCCGGATCGGTGCCGAGCAGGGCGCCGAGCGCGGGGTTGGCGTCGCGCACCCTGCCCTCGCGGTCGACGACGGCCATGGCGAGGCGCGCCACATTGAAGGCGGCGCGGTAGTCGCCGGGCGCGGGGCCCGGGGTTGGGCCGGCGCCCGGGGGCGCGCCTGACGCCGAGGGCGCCCCCGGTGTCGGAGCCGCCCCCGGTGTCGGGGGCGCGCCCAGGGCTGGGGGCGCGCCCGGGGCTGGGGGCGCGCCCGGGGCTGACGGCGCGCCGATGGCCGGGCGAGGTGCGCCGGCGTCCTCCGCAACAGGGAGGACGCTGGGGGCAGCATCACGCTCTGTGATCGTCGGCAGCGTCGCGCCCAGGGCGCGGCCCTGCCCGTCAGGGATTCCGCTCACCGCTCGCTCCCGCGTGGCGTTCGTTGTGTCCAGGTTGTTCGTACGCATCTTGTTGTCTCACACCGGGTGCCGGGCAGACCGTAATTTCCTGCCTGAAGGGGGATTCCCCGCTGGACATGTGCCGATCATAGGGGCTCGTACTCCGGGCGTTCCATCGACGTCATCGCGCTCACCGCCGTCTTGACAATGTGTTTGGTCGTATCTGTTCGACTCTGCGCGGGCCAACAGTCGCTCTGACCGATTGTGACCGTCTGTTACGTACCCGGATCGCGGCCTCTTCACTCGACCAGCCCATCCCAACAGGGCGTGCCCCGCCAATTCACCTCAGGGTGGAGTGGGTGTTCGGACTACGCCCGGGAGGTCGACATGGCGCGTCCTCAGGTACCCGAGGGGGTGCACCGACAGCCTCGGCTGCGCCGGACCGGGGCCCTGCTGACCTCGTTGAGCGCGCTCATCGCGACCACCGTGGTGGCGGGCCCCGCTGTCGCGGCCGGCCCCGGCGGACCCTGTGACCTGGAACGTACCGACGCCCACCACTCGGAGGGCCTGGAGACCTGGAACTCCCGCTATCCGCGCCCGGTGCGTCGACTGGACGCGGCGATGGTCTTCCTGTCGTTCCCGGACGCCAAGCCCAGAGTAACCCCGGCCCGGTTGGCCGCCGACCATATTCCCGCGACTCCCGACTTCTTCAAGCGGGCGTCCTACGGGAAGTTCGCGCTGCGGGTGCATCCACTGCGGCGCTGGCTCACCATGCCCCAGCGCTCCACCGCGTACGCCATACAGCGCGACTGGAACGCCAAGCGCCGCGCCGCGTATCTGCGCGACGCCATCGCGTCCGCCGATCCGCACCTCGACTTCGGCCGCTATGACCTCGTCTATCTGGTCGCCGACCCCGATGCTCCCGGTGTGGACGCCGACGCGACGAAAGTGGTCAACTTCGAAAAGCCACTGCGCGCCGACGGTGTTGATCTGCGCCGTCTGGTCACTGTTTTCGAACACCATCCGCCGGACCGCAATGTCCTGGCCCATGAGACCGGCCATGTCTTCGACCTGCCCGACCTCTACCACCGGCCGAAGGACACCGACGCCAGCGCCGAATGGGACACCTACGTCGGCGACTGGGATCTGATGGGAAGCCAGTTCGGCATGGCACCCGATCCGTTCGGCTGGCACAAGTGGAAGCTGGGCTGGCTCGGCGCGCGCCAGGTGGTCTGCGACCGCGCCATCGGTCCGCGCCGGTACACCCTCCAGCCCCTCGCCGCGCCCATGGGGCGAGGCAGGCCCGGCGCCGACACCCGCACCCGGCTGGTCGTGGTCCGCACCGGGCCCACCACCGCGCTGGCCATCGAGGCGCGCGGCGGCCGTGGCAACGACGCGGGCACCTGCACCGAGGGCGTGCTGGTCTACCGCGTCCACAACGACAAGGCGTCGGGCGACGGCCCCGTCCAGGTGCTGGACGGCCACCCCGCCACCTCCGCCTGCTGGAACGAGTCGGTCTACCCCGAACTCGCCGACGCCCCGCTCGGCGTCGGCGACAGCCTGTCGGTCAAGGAGGACTCCGTACGGATCACGGTGGCCGGCCGCGCCGCCGACGGGGGCTGGACCGTCCGGGTCAACCGCCGGGCGCGGTGATGACGGTGCCGCGCCGACGTCCAGCCGCGCCGATGCCCAGCCGCGCCGACGTCCAGCCGCGCCGATGTCCAGCCGCGCCGCTGACGACGCCCCGAAGATGACCAGGTCGGGCCGCTGACGGAGCCGCGCCGATCGCCGGGGCGCGCTCATAACCGGTGATCAAGTCGGCTTCGAGGTGCCGCTTCGAGACTGTGGGCCCCTTTCCGACGTCGGGCGCCCGGGAGTTGAGAATGCCGCGACACGCGAATCTGGCCGAGGCCCTGAAGGAACGGGCCCTCCGGCACGCCGACGGTACGGCGCTCGCCCACCCCGCCGACGACGGCACCGAACACCGCGTGTCATACGCCGCGCTCGACGCCCGCGCCGACGCCGTGGCCGTCTGGCTGCGCGCCCGGGACGCCGCCGGCCGCCGGGTGCTGCTCGCCATGGACCCCGGTCCGCACGCCGCGGTGGCGCTGCTCGGCTGTCTGTACGCGGGCGCCGTCGCGGTGCCCGTCCCCGCGCCGTCCGCCTCCCGGACCGATACCGAGCGCACCGCCTCGATCGTCCGTGACGCCGCCGTGGACCTCGTCCTCACCGAGACCGCCCACGCCACTGAGACCTCCCGCAGGCTCTCCCGGGTCGGCCGCGCCGGTCTGACCTGCCTCGCCGTCGACGGACTCCGCCCCGACGCGTACGCCGACGCGCCCTGGCAACCCGTCCGCACCACCGTCGACAGCCTCGCGCTGCTCGCCTACGACTCGGGGCCAGCCACCGCCCCACGCGGCGCCCTGCTCACCCATGGCAGCCTTACGGCGGCCATGGCCGGGCTGCGGCGGACGCTCGGCACCGACCGCCACTCCCGGATCGGCGGCTGGCTGCCCCGTTGCCACACCCCCGGGCTGATCGGGCAGGTGCTGCATCCGCTGTGGCTGGGCGCCACCGCCGTGACACTTCCGGCGGAGCCGTTCCGCACCGATCCGCTCGGCTGGCTGCGGGCCATCAGCCGCCACGGCATCACCGAAACCGTCGCGCCCGACATCCTCCACGCCCGCTGCGCCGCCCTCCTCGGCGACGAGCCACCGGCCGGGCTCGACTTCTCCCGCTGGCGGACCGCGCTGAACGCCGGGGAGCCGGTCTCGGCCGGGACCATGGCCGCGTTCCCCCACCGCTGCGCGCCGCTGGGGCTGCGCCCGGGCACCCTGGTGGCCGGATACGTCCCGGCCGAGGGATCCCCGGTGGCGCTGGCCACGGGGCGCGCACCGGTGCCGGGCGCGGACTTCGCCGTCGCGGACCCGCTGACCGGGCGCCGGCTGCCGGACGGGGCGCCCGGGGAGATCTGGGTGCGCGGCCCCGCCGTCGCCACCGGCCACTGGGGCGGTCCTCCGGACACCGCGCTGCTGTTCGCCGCCCGCGTCGCCGAGGGCCCGGGCGGCTTTCTGCGCACCGGTGACCTCGGCCTTACGGTGAACGGCCGGCTCCGGATGACCGGCCGGGTCCGTGACGCACTCCTGGTGGACGGCCACACCCTGCATCCACAGGACGTGGAGCGCGAACTGCTGCGCTGCGCACGGGCGCTGGGGTCGGCCCGGGTGTTCTGCGCGGGGCCCGGCGCGGGGGCGCTGGTGGTCGTCCAGGAGGTCGTCCGTACGGCGGGCGGGGCGCGCACCGGGCTGCCCCGGCTGGCGGCGCGGATCCGCGCCCTGATCGCGGAGGAGTTCGGCGTCGTGACCGGCGCGCTGCTGCTGGTGCGCCCCGGCACCGTGCGCGGGGCGGGAACCGCCAAGGTGCGGCGCGCCCTGCTGCGCGAGCGCTATTTACGAGGTGAAGTGCGCGCCCTGCACGCCGAGTTCGGTCCGGAGGTCGGTGAGCCCTGCCGGGGTGGTGCGGCATGACACGGGGGCGCGCGGTAGCGCTCGCGCAACGAGATATGCGTTCGACGGGCGTATTTGCCCGCGAATCTATGGAAGGGCCGGGAGAGCGCGGGAATAATCGGCATGCGGGTGATGACGGGGCGGGGAAAGCAGGGGGCGGAATGGTCAGGGTGCTGATCGCGGAAGACATGCATATGTTGCGCAAGGCATTGGTCGCCCTGCTGGAGTTCGAACCGGACATCGAGGTGGTGGCCGATTTCTCCAACGGCGCCGATATCCTGCCGCGCGCCCGTGAACTCCGCCCGGATGTCGCGGTCCTCGACATCGATCTGCCGGGTATGGACGGGCTCACCGCCGCGGCCGAGTTGAGCACCGCCGTTCCAGAATGCCGCACCATGATGCTCACCAGCCTCGGCCGCCCCGGAAATCTGCGCCGGGCGCTGGCCGCCCATGTCTCCGGCTTTCTGCTGAAGGACAGCAGCCCCGAGAAGCTGAGCGACGCCATCCGCGCCGTCGCCCAGGGCGAGCGAGTGATCGATCCACAGCTCGCGCTGGCCGCCCTCGACGACGGTCCGCAGCCGCTGACGCCGCGTGAGCTGGAAGTCCTGCGGTTCGCCGCGAAGGGGGAGGAGTCCGCGCAGATCGCGGCCAAGCTCTTTCTGTCGGTGGGCACGGTGCGCAACTATCTGACGTCCGCCGTGACCAAGCTGGACGCCCGCAACCGGGTCGACGCCATCCGGATCGCCCGCGAGGCGGGCTGGCTGTAGACCGCGTCAGCCCGTCACGCCCGTCGGGCCCGCACGCCCGTCACGCCGTCACGGCCGGCCCCGGGCCGTACTCCTCCTTCGAGTCCTTCGAGTCCTTCGAACCGCGCTCCCGGCCGCTCCGCGGCGGCGCGTCCACGGACACATCCAGCTCCGCCCGTAACTCGAAGCAGCCGTCCGGCCGTACGCCCGCGCGCAGCCGCCCGCCGAGGTTCTCCACCCGGACCCGGAGGTTGCCGATTCCGCTGCCGCCGTCCGTGCTGTCGGTGCGCAGGATCGTGGACGGCCGGCCGACCCCGTCGTTCACGAGGGTCAGCCACACCTGGTGCCCGCTGCGCCGCGCCTCGATCGCGCAGTGGTCGGCCTTGCTGTGACGCAGCACATTGGTCAGCCCCTCGCGCAACACGCTCGCCAGCACCGTGTCCACCAGCTCCGGCAGCGGCCCGCAGTCGATCGCGGACGTGGCGCTGATGCCCGCCGCGGCCAGCATCGAGCGGGCCGTCGCCGACTCCGCCGACAGCGACATCTTGCGATAGCCGCTGGCCACGGCCCGTACGTCGGCGAGGGCCTGACGGGCGGTCTGCAGGATCTCGGAAAGCTCCTGCTGGGCACGGGAGTTCTGCCGGGGCACCAGCCGGTGCACCAGCTCGCATTTGAGGGTGATCGTGGACAGGCTGTACCCGAGCAGATCGTGCACATCCCGGGAGAACCGCAGCCGCTCCTGGGCGACCGCCAGCCGGGCCAGCTCCGCCCGGGACCGGGACACCTCGGAGACCAGCCCGGACAGCCGTGAGAGCCCGAAGACCACCAGCCCGGTCAGCGCGGTGGAGACCGAGGTGTACGCGACCTGGCCCCAGCCGAAGCCGACCTGGAACAGCAGCACATCCGTGCACAGCAGGATGGCCGCGAACGCCGGCCACGCCAGCGCCGGTGCCAGCACCAGCAGCGAGGAACCGGCCAGAAAGCCCGGCATGCCCAGCCAGGCGTGCTTGAAGACCGCGAAGGGGGCGAAGGTCAGCACCGCCTGGAGCGTCAGCGTCCAGCGGCGCGCGCCGCTGAGCCGGGGCGCGAGACCGGGGAAGGAGTGCAGCATCTGGAGGCAGAGCAGCATGGTCATCGGCAGCAGGGCCAGCCCGAGCATCGCCGCGTCGATCGTCCTGCCCGAACGATTGCCGTCGACCACATAGGTGACGGCCACGGCGAAGTAGCCCACCAGCACGAGGACCGTGATGACGACGGCCAGGCGCGGCGCCAGATTGTCGTGCTGGCGCGGTGGGTGGTTCCCGGCATCGTCGGGCAAGAGGCTCCCCTGCACTCGTCCTCCGGATGGTCGGGCCGGATTGGGCGGCTTGCCCGAGAGTATCCGATCTTTGCCGGGGGTGGAGAGGCCGCGTGGAAGGCTCATGGTGTACGCAGAGTTACTCGTTATCACGGGGGATCACAGGAAAAACGGAATCGGGTTGAGGTCCGCGTAGAGCGTGGGCCCCGGCAGCCGCCCGAGCGCGACCGGGACGTCGAAGAGCCGGCCGGGCGCGAACCGGGCCCAGTGCGGGCGCATTCCGGGCGCCAGCACCTTGGCCACCGGCAGCCCCACATCCGGCCGGGTCTGGTCCAGCACCAGCAACTCCATCCCGCGTTGCCGCGCCAACTCCCTTACGGCGGCGAGTGCGCCGCCCTCCGGGGGGCCGGATATCCCCGAGGGCGGTACGGCGGCCGGGTCGGGCGTCAGATACGGGTGGCCGGCCACGGTCGCGGTGCGGAACCAGCGCAGCGCCTCGGGCTCGGCGGCGCCGTAGCCCCCGCCGTCGGCGCGGGCCTCGACCACCGCCGGGAGCATCTGGTTCAGCTCGGCGAAGGCGTGGCACAGCGCGGTGTGCCGGTCGAAGTGGGCGCCGAAGCCGAGGGTGATGTCCTCCGCGGGCTTGTCGAGGCGCCGGGAGAGCGCGGCGACTACCGGGATGCCGAAGTCCGTGGTGAGGTCCAGGGCCCACACCTCGCGCCGCAACCCCCGGTGGGCGGCGCGCACTTCGGCCAGCCACGGGTCGTCGAAGGCGTCGAGGGCCACGGCGGGCTGCCGGGTGCGGTTGTACCACCACAGGGCGACCGCGTCCCGCTCCACCAGCTCCAGGAAGCCCCGTACGACGGCGTCGGCCAGCGTGCCGCCCGCCGCCGCGCCGTTGGAGTCCGCCCGGCAGCAGCGGTGGCCCGGGGGCTGCGGGGCGCCGTAGTACAGCAGCGCGGTGGGCAGCAGCCGGTGGCGCTCGGCGGTGAGCGACCACATCGGGGTCCAGTCCAGCTCCGCGCCCTCGTCGAACGGATCGCGGATCCGGTGGCGCGCGGGGAGGGCAGGGTCACGGAACTGGCGCGGGTCGAAGAGCTGGACGGTGTCCGGGTGCACCGCGTCGTCCGGGTGCAGATCGCGGTAGCGGGCGCGCTGCCGTGGCTCGTCCCCCTGGAAATGGCCGCTGTAGTGCTCCAGGGCCTCGCACAGCGCGCTCGCCCGCGCCTGCTCGGCGGTGCGGCCCTTACCGTGGGCGGCAGCCCGCAGCCCGGCCCTTACGGCGTCCAGGCCGCTCTGGGGGCCCGCTCCCGCGTACGAAGGGTGGCGGGCGTGGAAGCAGTTGAGGACGGCGGGGCCGCGCGGATCGCGCCGGATCTCGGTGACCAGCCCGGTGACGGGGTCCACCAGATGTCCGTAGCGTTCCATGATCCGGCGCGGGGAGGTGTCGGTGCCGGTTTCGGCCAGCGGCTCCCGTGGCGACGGCAGCGCCAGGGGCGCCCGTATCCGGGCCGCGACGAGCGCCGGATCGCCGCAGCCGGCGCACTGCGGGCGGCGGGAGAGCGGATGGCGGTCCACGGTGGCGGTGAGGCTGTCCAGGGTGCGCAGCTCCCGCTGGCCCGGATGCCGGTGCCCGGCCAGCCACTTGGCGGCCTCCAGTGCGGCGAGCTGGAGCGCGGCGGCGCGGCTCGCGGGCAGTGAGGCGGGCGGGCGCGGCACCGGTCCGGGGCGGCCGAGCCGGTGCTGGAGATACGCCTCGGCCTGCCGTCCGCGCCACAGCCGGTCGGCCAGACAGACCCAGCACGGGTCGTCGGGGGCGCCGAGGAACGGGCCCAGCCACGCCTGGGTGCCCACTGGTTTGACGGGCAGCCAGCGCCGGCCGGCGGCGCGGTGCGCGGCGTCCACGGCGGCGAGCCGCGGATCGAGGTAGTCATCGCACACCACAAGGGTGAGTTCTGCGTCGCCATATTGACGGGGGGCGATTTGACATATCTCGCGCCGAGGGCTAGTGGCCCCGGAAGCCGGCGGATCGCCGTCCGCCGCCTTCCCGTCCACGGTCCTCAGGTCCGCGATCCTCAGCCCCGCGGCGCGCAGCGCCCGGACCACCTCGCCCGGGTCGGCCGAGCCGAGGACCAGCGGGGCCACGGCGGGGCGGGTGGGCTGGGGCGCGGGGGCCGGGGCGGAGCCGCCCGCGGTGTTCAGCCCGGCCAGCTCCCAGTACGCCTCCTCGGGGGTCCAGGTGTGGTCCCGCTCGGAGACCAGCCCGGCCGCGCGGAGGCGGGCGATCACGCGCTCGGCCTGCCCGGCCGGGACCGCGCCGGGCGGGACCGCCCCGGGCGGACCCGCGGCGCGGGCGGGCGCGGCGGCCTCGGTGAGGATGTGGGCGAGGTCCCGCGACCCGTCGAGCAGCGGCGCGAGCGCGGCGATCGCCCGCCCGTGCAGCGCCGTGACCCCGTGCTCGGAGACGAGATACACGGCCTCGCCCGGTACCGGCTCGACCCGCAGATGTGGTGTGAAGCCCAGTTCGCCGGTCATCGGCCGGTTATTCGGCGCCGACGGTGCAGATGCAGATGGCGGGCGCGCCGATGGGCCAGGCGGCGTCGGAGAGGTCCTCGATGACCAGGTCGTCGTCCTCGGCGGGCGGCTGAAGGGCCTCGGCGGCGGTCCCGATGGACCCGGCGGTGGTCCCGATGGCCCCGGCGCGCCGGGTGATCCTGGCGCGCTCGGCGATCTCGACGACTCCGGTGACCTCGGTGTTCTCGGCGGAACGAGCCAGGACGGCGGGGCTCGTGGACTCATGTGGGACGGGCGTATCGGTCATCGCGGACTCTCTCATCGCCAGGGTGTGAATTTGTCATGGTGCGACGCTCTGGAACTCATATCGATCTCGTTACTCCGGCACTGGCCGCACAGGTCGCCCACAAGCGAGGCTCTTAAATGCCTCGGTGGCAGGCCGCGCGGCCAGGAGGCACTTGACGGACCGTTGACGGAGGTACACGACCATGGACATCAAGGTGTTGGGGCCGCTGAGCGTCGAGGCGTGCGGTCAGTCGATCGTGCCCAGCGCGGGCAAGCCGCGCCAGATCCTTGCACTGCTTTCCGTCTACGCCAACCAGATGCTGCCGGTGCCCACTCTTATGGAGGAAATCTGGGGCACGCAGATGCCGCGCAGCGCGCTCACCACTTTGCAGACCTACATCCTGCAGCTGCGCCGCAGGCTGGCCACGGCCTACGGGCCGCAGGCCCCGCAGGCTTCCAAGGACGTCCTGGCCACGCGCTACGGCGGATATGTGCTGGAGGCCCAGCCGGGCGCGGTGGACATCCATGAGTACGACCGGCTGGTGGCCGCGGGGCGGGACGCGCTGGACGCCGGGGACGATGTCCAGGCGTCCCTGCTGCTGCGCCAGGCGCTGGCCGTCTGGCGCGGCCCCGCGCTGGTGGATGTGAAGGTCGGGCCGGTCCTGGAGATCGAGCTGGCCCGTCTGGAGGAGAGCCGGCTCGGCGTCCTGGAGCGCCGTATCGAGGCCGATCTGCGGCTGGGTCGCCATGCCGAGCTGCTCACGGAGCTCACCGAGTTGACCGCCCGTCATCCGCTGCACGAGGGGCTGCACGCCCAGTGCATGGCCGCTCTCTACCGCGCGGGCCGCCCCTGGCAAGCGCTGGAGGTCTACCAGGGGCTGCGCGCCAGACTGGTCGAGGACCTCGGACTGGAGCCGTCGCCGCGACTGCAGAAGCTCCAGCAGGCGGTGCTCGCCTCCGACCCGGCGCTCGATCTGGATCTGGACGGCCAATGGCGCCGCCCGGTGCTCGACCTGTTCGCCGCATAGCCCAACAGCCAACAGTCCACAGCCAATAGCCAACAGTCCACAGCCGATAGCCCCCACAGCCCCGACACGGCCCTCGTCCGGAGCCCGTTAGCCCCCCCACCAGTCGTCCCCGTCCGGCGAACCATCCCCCCCAAGAACGCCCGGCGCCGCCCTTCAGCCGGGCTCGCTACGGCTCCGCTGCCCGATCCCCCCGCGCGGGCAAGCGGAGCCGTAGTGCGTCCAGGGGATGCCACAGGCGCCCGATGCCCATGTCCTGGAGCTCGACCAGCAGGAGGCGCGATGACGCGCGAGATCGACACCGATGTGTGCGTGGTCGGCGGCGGCCCGGCCGGTCTGGTGCTGGCGCTGCTGATGCTGCGGTCGGGGGCCCGGGTGACCGTGGTGGAGTGCGCCCGCGCGCATCAGCGCGTGTTCCGCGGCGAAATCCTCCAACCCGGCGCGATGGCGCTGTTGGACGCGCTCGACGTGCTCGCCGGCGCCCGCGCCCGCGGTGCCGAGCACGACCGATTCCTGGTCATCGAGGGCGAGCGAGTGCTGCTGGAGGCCGACTACCGGCTGCTTGCGGCCCCGTACGACCACCTGTTGAGCGTTCCGCGCCCCCATCTGCTGGATGAGCTCCTCGCCCGCTGCCGCCGCTCGCCAGGCTTCCGCTATCTGCCCGGACGGCGGGCCGGAGCCCTGCTGTGGCGGGAGGAGCGGATCGCCGGGGTCATCGCCGAGGGACCGCCGGACCGCTGTGCCGTGCGAGCCCGGGTCGTCGTCGGCGCGGACGGCCGGTTCTCGCGGATCCGGCGGCTGGCGGGCATCGGAGCGGGCCGCGCCGACGCGTTCGCCCAGGATGTGCTGTGGTGCACGCTCATCGCGCCCAGGGAAGAGCCGCCGCGAAGCGATGTGCGGGTGTTCCGCACCGGCGGCGGCCCGGTGCTGGTCTACGGCTCCTGGCCGAACCGGATCCAGATCGGCTGGACCCTGCCGCACCGGCGCTACGGCCATATCGCCGCCCTCGGCCTCGACCATGTCAAGGAGCGGCTGGTGCGTGCCGTGCCGGGGTACGCCACGCTGATCCGCGATCAGATCCGCACCCCGGCCGACCTCGGCGTGCTCGAGGTCTTCTCCGCACGCGCCGAGCGCTGGGTCGCCGATGGGCTGGTGCTGATCGGCGACGCCGCCCACACCCACAGCCCGATCGGCGCCCAGGGCATCAACCTCGCGGTGCAGGACGCGGTGGTGCTGCACCCCCTGTTGGCCCGCGCCCTGGCCGAGGGCGACACCAGCGCCGAGCGGCTGGCGGAGTTCGAGCGGCGGCGCGGGCCCGATATCGCGGCGGTGATGCGGATGCAGACCCTGCAGAGCCGGGCGATCCTCTCGCAGGGCACGTTCACCACCCGGGTGCGCCCCCGTCTCGCGCGGGCGCTGCGTCGTACGCCGCTCTATCGCAAGATCCTGCAGCGCATGGCCTACGGCAACCCGTCGATCCGCATCGCCGACGCCGGAGCGTGTGGCCGGATATGACACCCCGGAGCGCGATGGCTGGAAAACACTACTGCACCGACTTATCGCCACCCCGACTTCGACCGCATATGCCGCACCGCCTAAGTTGAGGCCATGCACACTGTCGTGATCCTGGCGCTGGACCAGGTCATCCCCTTCGATCTGGCCACCCCGATCGAGGTCTTCACCCGCACCCGGCTGCCCGACGGCCGGGAGCCCTACCGGGTCCGGGTCTGCGGCCCCGCCCCCAGCGTCGACGCCGGGGCGTTCGCTCTCCAGGCCCCGTACGGGCTCGAGGCGCTCGCCGAGGCCGACACGATCGTCGTACCCGGCCGCAGCGACGCGCTGCTCCCGGTCCCCGACGAGGTGATCGACGCGTTGCGGGACGCCGCCGACCGGGGCACCCGTATCGCCTCGATCTGCTCCGGAGCCTTCGTCCTCGCCGCCACCGGGCTGCTCGACGGACACCGCGCCACCACCCACTGGCTCGCCGGTGCGCTGCTTTCCGAGCTCCATCCGAAGATCCAGGTCGACCCGGATGTGCTCTATGTGGACAACGGCCAGATCCTCACCTCGGCGGGCGCCGCGGCCGGGCTCGATCTGTGTCTGCACATGATCCGGCGCGATCATGGCTCCGCCGTGGCCGCCGACGCCGCGCGGCTGTCCGTGATGCCCCTGGAACGGGAGGGCGGCCAGGCCCAGTTCATCGTTCACGACCAGCCGCCCGTACCGCGCGGATCGCTGTTCGAACCGCTGCTGCGGTGGATGGAGGACAACGCCGGACGGGACCTCACCCTCAACGAGATCGCCGCCCACATCGGCATGAGCACCCGCACCCTCAACCGCCGGTTCCGGGAGCACACCGGAACCACCCCGCTGCAGTGGCTGCACCGCGCCCGGATCCGGCAGGCGCAGTATCTGCTGGAGGCCACCACCCACCCGGTCGAGCGCATCGCCACTCAGGTCGGCTTCGGCTCGCCCACCTCCTTCCGGGACCGCTTCAAGCGCGTCGTCGGCACCAGCCCGCACAGCTACCGCTCCGCCTTCCAGCGAAACGCCGGATAGCCGCCGAGCGGTCCCCTGGGCAGCCTCGGGCACAGGTCGAGGCGTACTCGAGTCACGGCGGCGACCATGGCCTTCTCAGTGGGAACGACCGCGAGGAGCGCCCATGTTGGACCTCGGCCTTGAGGGGCGCACGGTCCTGGTCACCGGGGCCACCGGGGCCATCGGCCGGGCCGCCGCACGCGCCTTCGCGGAGCAGGGCGCCCGGGTGGCGCTCGCCTTCCGGCACCACCGCGAGGCCGCCGAGGCGCTGGCCGCCGAGCTGTCCGGACCGGACGGTGGCAGGGCCTTCGCCGTGCCGTACGCCCTGGACGACGCCGCGTCGCCGCGCTGGGTCGTGGCCGCCGTGGAGGAGCACTGGGGCGGGCTCGACGTGCTGGTGGCGGCCGCCCGGCAGCGGGGCGCGCGACGCGATCCGCACACCCGGTTCGAGGACGTACCGGAGGAGCACTGGCGGCCCCTCGTCGCCGACGGCTTCGTGCCCGCTATGCGCACCGTCCAGTGGGCCGTCGCCGGGATGCGCAAGCGCGGCTGGGGCCGGATCGCGCTGGTGGCCTCGCCGCAGGCACCGGACGGCGCGGTCGACGGTGAGTTCCACGCGGTGGCGCGGGCCGGGCTGCACGGTCTGGTCCGCGGTCTGGCGGGCGAAGTGGGCGGCGATGGAGTGCTGATCAACGCCGTGTGCCCCGGGCCGACCTCGCCCGACCGGCCGTCGACTCCGCCTGACCGGCCGCCCGCCTCGCCTGACCGGCCGCCCACCACCCCCGAGGACATCGCCCGCGCCCTTCTCTTCCTGTGCTCGGCGGCCAACGGCACGGTCACCGGCGAAGCGCTGACGCTCGGGGGGTGCCGCTGAGCCCGGCGAGGGGAGCGATGGGTCGGCTCGGTGTCATGTCCATCGGCCGGACCGGGCGGTCCGGCCGGCTCAACCTCTGCGGGAGGTGAACCGTGCGCGTCCTCTTCACGACCTGGGCCTCGGGCGCCCATCTCGTTCCCATGGTGCCGCTGGCGCGCGCCCTGCTCGGAGCCGGGCACCAGGTGCGGGTCGCGGTGCCGTCCGAGTGCGCGGCGGCCGTCGCCCGGACCGGCCTGGTGCCGGTGCAGATCGGTGCCCTGCCCGTGGCGGTGGTCAGGGCACCGGACGCGACGCGGCGCCCGCGCGGCGTCTGGCCGACGGACTGGCCGGTGCGGCCCGCCGCGCTCACCGCGGAGCAGCACGGCGTGCTGCGCGCGTTGGGCGATCGGCAGGTGCGGATCGCCGAGGCGATGGCCCAGGGTCTGGTGGCCTTCGCCCGCTGCTGGCAGCCGGAGCTGGTGGTGCATGACGCCAGCGCGTACGCGGGCACGGTGGCCGCGGGGGCGCTGGGGGTGCCCGCGATCGGCCAGCTGTGGGGGAGCGCGGCCGTGCTGCGGTTGGACCGGCAGCGGCTCGAAGGCCCGCCGCTGCCCGGCTACGCCCGGCTGATGCGGCGTTACGGCGCCGACCCGGCGCGCGAGCCCGACCTCTGGCTCGACCCCTGCCCGCCGAGCCTCGCACTGCCCTCGCGGGCGCGGCGGATGCCGGTGCGCCTCGTTCCGCAGGACGGCTCGTCGCCGCATGAGGCGCCGTCGCCTTACGAGGCCCGCCGCGCCGGGCCGTACCCCGCGCGCCAGGTCACCGTGTCGAACGGGCGGCACGGGCCGGGCGGCCCGAGGCGCTCCGGGCCGGTGCGGGTGTGCGCGGCGTGGGACGACGCCAGTGGCCCGCCGGACGCCGTAAGGGCCGCACTGTGGGCCGCAGAGGCGCGGGGCGTGGAGGTCGTCCGGGTCGGCAGCGCTGCCGAGGGGCGGCCGCCCGCCGGGCCGCTGCACCGGGTGCTGCCGGGCTGCCGGGCCCTGCTCCACCAGGGCGGGGGCGCGGCGGTGCTGGCCGCCGCCACGGCCGGGGTGCCGCAGCTGGTCGTCGCGCCCCGCCTCGAGCAGCAGCTGAACGGAGCGCGGCTGGCCCGGGCGGGCGCCGGGATGTATCTGCCCGTCGACGCCCTCGACGGCACGCGGCACGGGGCGCGGGCGGCGGGCGGCCGACTGGCCCTGGACCTGTTCACACTGCTGGAACAGCCCTCGTACGCCGCGGCGGCGCACGCCCTGCGGCGGGAGGCGCTGGCGATGCCCGGCCCGGACAAGGCGGTGCTGGCGGTCACCCGGCTCACGGGCCCGGCGACGTGAGGGTCGTCGTACGCGAAAGGCCCCTCACCGAAGTGAGGGGCCTTTCGCTGTCTGTGCGCCGCCAGGGACTCGAACCCCGGACCCGCTGATTAAGAGTCAGCTGCTCTAACCAACTGAGCTAGCGGCGCCTGCTGACGTAGGAGACCTTAGCACCCGGACGCCACGGAGCGAAAATCGATAACTTTCAGCCCGGAAAGACGGCGGGTGTGCTGGTCACAGCCGTGCCGACAAGATCACAACCGGCGGCGCGGGCCGCCCTCACACAGGCCCACAGCAGCACCTCGGGACCGGGCAGCCAGGGCTTGCGGACATCGGGCGCGACCAGCCAGCGCGGCGACGGCACCGGGGCGCACTCCCGGGCGCCGGGCTCATGGGTCCCGGTCTCCCGGGCGTCGCGCTCCAGGGGCGCCGCCTCCGGCGGATCGGGGTCCGGCGGGAACAGTGGCGGCACGGTCACCGCGTCGCCCCGCCCGTAGCAGAGCAGTGGGGGAGCGGTCGCGCCCCACTCCTCCCAGCCGAGCAGCGCCGGCAGCCGCTGGGCGGTGCCCGGGGTGGCGAAGAGCATGACGCGCCCGCCCCGGGCCGCGACCGGCCCGGTGCCGGGGCCGTCGGTCCATAACCGGCCCACCACCCGGCGGCCGAAGAGCGCGTCCATGCTGATGACGTCGAACGCCGTACCGCACGGCAGCGTCACCGCCGCGGTCGGGGCTCCGGCCCACAGGGCCTGCACACCGCGCGGCGAGGCGCTGGCCGAGGCGAGCCAGTCCGCGCCCGCCGGGGTGACATAGGCGGCGGTGTGCAGTGCGTCCTGCGGCGTTCTGGTCATGTTTCCACCTTTACCGTCGGCGATGACGGTGTAGAGAGATGAGGCGAAACCGGGACATCGGGTGTCGGCATCGGGTATCTTCCGCCCGCATATGCCCCAGGCTCACGCCTGCCGTCAGTCCGGCACCTCGCCGCTCCGCATCAGCTCACGGCCGAACTCGACCATCTTCTTGGCGTAGTCCTCGGTCCACTCGGCACGCTCGGCGATCACGGCGGGAGTCAGCCGATCGAACCGCCTCGGGTCGGCGAGCTGGGCGGCCGCCATCGCCTGGAACTCCATGGCCCGGTCCGTCGCCGCGCGGAACGCCAGCACCAGCTCCGTCGAGCGGGACAGCAGCTCACGCGGGTCCTCGATCGACTCCAGGTCGAAGAAGTGCGCCTCGTCCGAGGCGGCGGCGGCCGGTTCGAAGAGCAGGGGCGCTGGTTTCAGCCGCCGGGGCGCAGAGCCGTGCCGGCCTTGAGCCGCATCCGGCTCGGGCATGTGATCTCTCCTCCTGGGTCGTGAGGCACCTACGGTTCGCGGTGGTTCTGTTGTCTCCATTGTCGCGCGTAGGGCAAGGGCGCCCCCGCCGTACGCCGCCGACCTGGGGTCTCTCCCCACCCCGCCGCCCCCTGAACCATGGCCGGACCGTCGCCCCTGGTGACGCACCGTACGGCCGCCGGTGACGCGTCGCCCTTACGGCCGCCACCGACACGCCGCTACGGCCTTACGGCTGCCGCCGACACAGCCTTACGGCCGCTGCCGACACACCCTCACGCCAGCAATGGCCGCCGCCAACGCGCCCTTACGGCCGCCATGTCACGCGGTGCTCGGCCAGATGCGCCAGCACCGCGTGGTTGGCCTCCCAGCCATCAGGGAACTTCACCGTGACGCCCAGTTGCACCGGCTCCGTGGACGGATGCTCGTCCAGCAGCTCGGCCACCCCCGCCCGGCACACCACCACACACGCCTGCCGGTGCCGCGACGCCAGCACGCACAGCCGCCCCGTCTCCAGATGGAAGGCCGTGGCGTCCGGCCGCCCCGACAGCGGGTGCAGAACGACCGTGACCTCGAACTCACGCCCTTGGAGTCGATTGGCGGTGTCGACGGTGACGCCGGAGACCCCGAGCCCCGTCAGCGCAGCCCGGACCGCCGCCGCCTGGTCCCGGTGGGCCGTGCCCACCGCGATCCGGTCCGCCGCGACCGGCAGCGGTTCGTCGGACCGCTCGCTGACCGCCACCGCGCCCCGGTCCAGCAATCGCCGCACCACCTGGGCCACGGCCGCCACCGCCTCCGGGTCGGTGCGCGGGGTGCGCCGGGCGGGCAGCTCCAGCAGGCCCCAGCCGGACGCGGCGGCCTCGTCCAGCACCCGGTCCGGCCCGGAGCCGTCGGAGGCCACCCCGAAGCTCAGCCGCCGCTCGCCGTGGCCGGTGCCGCTGCGGAAGGGCGTGTACGGATAGAACGCGTCCGAGACCAGCGGCGCGGCCGAGGCCGGCAGCCGCCAGGAGACCGGCAGCCGGTGCTGCGGAAGCCGCGGATTGTGCGCGAGCAGGGTGGTGACCGCGCTCGCCGACGGGTCGTACGAAAGCCCCGCCCACTGGTCGGCGCCCACCACGCTGAACGGGTCGAGCTGCCCCGGGTCGCCCACGAACAGCGCCCGCTCGAACAGCCCGGCGACCGCCAGCAGCGCGTCGGAGCGCATCTGGTACGCCTCGTCCACGATCGCGTGCCGCCATGGCTCGACGTTCTTGATGTGCGCCCACTTGGCGGCCGTGGAGACGACGATGTCGAGCCCGGCGAGGTCGGCGATCTTCGCGGAGGCGCGGACCGACGCATGACCGTCGAGCACCGGGTCGTACGGATGCGGATCGCTGCTGTGCAGCCGCCCCACCGGCAGGTCGGGGTCCGCCGTGGCCAGCCGGTCCACCAGGTCGTCCACCTGGGCGTTGGTCTGCGCGACCACCATCAGCGGCCGCCCGGCGGCGGCCAGCTCCCGCGCCGCCCGCACCACGAGTGTCGACTTGCCCGCACCGGGCGGGGAGTCCACGACGACGCCGCGGTCCGCTCCGTGCAGCGTGTCCCGCAGGATCGCCTCGGTCGCGCGCGCCGCCGCGGCCGACGGGTCGAACGGCTCGCCCGCTCGGGCACGGCCCGGGTGGGCCGCGGCGGCGGCCGGGTCCGCGCCGATCACAGATAGTCCTCCTCGGTCATCGGGTCGGGCTCGGGGCCCTGAGCGGGCGCGGCGGCGTCCGGCGGGCCGCCATGGGTCCACGGAGTGCTCTCCGCGTCGGGCAGCTCCGGGCCGCCGCGCGGGGCGTGCTCGAACAGCGTCCAGCACACTCGGTCGCCCTTCTCGGGCACCGAGCCCGGCTCCGGCTGCTTGCCCCGGCCCATCCCGCCGGTCAGCCGCACCACCAGCGCGCGGGCCGGGTCCTCCGCGGCGCCCGAAGCGTCCGCCTCGTCGATGCCGTCGGGCTCGACGGCTTCACCAGGATCGTCGGTGTCCGCGAAACCGGCGAACTCCCCGCTCTGCGCCTTGCCGTCGGCCATGACCCGGTGCAGCTTGACCCGCTCGGCCAGATGCGGACGGTCCTCGGTGCGGACCGTGACCAGCGGGCGCGGGCGTGGCACCTTCGCGTCCGACCAGGCCATCTCCACATCGATCACCTCGCCCGCGAACGCCTCACCGGCCAGCCGCCGCCCCGCCATGACCAGCGGATCGTCCAGCGCCTCATGGGCGTCCAGCTGGGCCTGCGCGGTCTCGCGCGCGGCGAGCTTCTGCGCCGCCGTCACCGCGTCGTCCCGCTTGGGCTGCGGCGGCTCCCCGGCCCGGACCCGGTCCCGGTGGCCGGTGTAGGACCAGCGGTCCCGCTTCCAGCGGTCCGCCACCCGCGTGCCCTCCGGGAGGGCGCGCAGCAGATCCACCCCGTGCCACAGCGCGTCCCAGGTGGGCCGTAGCTGCGACTCGATCAGCCCGCGCAGCTCCGCCTCGGCGAGCCGCAGCCGCGCCTCGCCCCCGGCGATGCCCTGGGACGTCTCGGTACGCGCCGCGTCGTAGCGGGACATCGCCGGTGCCAGCAGCTTGTTGTCGAAGGCGGGGTCGGTGGCCGGGCCGGCGGGCGGGCAGCGCAACTGGCCGTCCTCGTCCCGCTCCGACTCCGCCCGCAGCGCCGCCTCCGCCCCCGGTACGTCCTCCGGGGGGTCGATCCAGGCCAGCAGCGAGCCCAGGTGCTGATCCTCCAGGTTGCTCTGCCCGGTCGCCCAGTGACGGCTCAGCAGCTCGGTGAGCGACAGCAGCAGAGACGAGCCGGGCACCCGCGACCGCTCCCCGTAGTGGGTCAGCCAGCGGCCGAGCAGCGGCACCCGCGCGGGCGCCGGGAAGGGCGTCTCCGGGTCCTGCTCGGCGGTCCGCCGGAACCGCATCGACCGGCCCAGCAGCCGGACGAACGCCACGCCCGCGGCGCTGGGCACCAGGAGCTGCGGCGCGTCCTCGCACAGCTCGACCTGGACCGGCACCTTCTTACCGGTCTCCGGATCGGTCTCCTTGCGCTCCTCCAGCTCGACCTGGTCCGCGTACGAGTCCAGATACGGCTGGATCTCCTCCGCGAGCGCGGCGAGGAACGCGAACCGCAGGTCGCGGTCGCGCGGCTGGGCCACGATCAGCAGCCGCGGCGCGTCCCGGTCGGTGCCCACCAGCGCCCCGAGCGGCGCCCCCGCCTCACCGGCGGTGGTGAGCGGGACGAACGCCAGCGGACGCTCCGACAGATGGCGGTGGCGCACGGTGGTCAGGGGCTGGGCCCGCCCCTCCCGGACCGCCTCCATCCGGGCCAGGGTGGTGATCAGCGACATGCCACCGCCTCGGGGTGGGACGCGAGTGCCTCGGCGCGCAGGGCCGCCGCGCGGCGCAGGGCATCCACGGTGGGGTCGCCGGTGGGGGCGTCGTCGGCGGGGCGTTCCATGGCGGCCGTAAGGACGGCGTCCATGGTGGTGAGCCCGCCCAGCTCGCCTCGGACGCCACGGCCCAGCGCCTCCACCCGGCCCGCCGCGCGGGACCGCGTCCGGCAGTGGGCGGCCAGCTCGCACGTGGACAGGCACTCCGGGGCGTACGCCGCGTCCACCGCCTCGACGGCGGCCGTCAGCTCCTCGACCGGCCGGGTCGGGGTCCGGCCGTCGTCGGTGAGCCGGAGGTCGAAGGTGGTGCCCTCGGGGAGGGCGGCGGCGATCTCCTCGATCCGGGTCAGCCGGTCCAGCTGCCGCCGGGTGACCGCGAGCTGCTTGCGCACGTCGACCATTTCGGCGGTCGGCAGGTTGGAGAAGTCCTTGGGGCAGACGAGCAGCACGTGATGCCGCACCCGGGCCCGCAAAGCGGCCTCCGCCGGGGTCACCGGGCGCTCCCGCGCCGCCGTTCCGGCCGGGTCATCCGAGGCTGCCGCCTCCGCCGGGGCCACCGGACCTGCCGTTTCAGCTCCCCCGGCCGCCTCAGCCGTCTTCGCCGCGCTCGCCGTCTCCACGGCCACGGCGTCCACGGCGTCTGCCGCGTCCGCCGTGTCGCCCCCGTCCTCCGGCAGTCGGCGGATCATCGACGCCACCCGCTCCAGCGCCAGGGTGTAGACCGCCGACTGGCGGGCCGCCGCGCCCACCTTGGCCGGGTCGGCGGAGCCGTCCACCATGGGAAAGGACTTGATCTCGACGACCGTCCACGACCCGTCGGGGTGGACCACGACCGCGTCCGGCTCCAGGAAGGCGGGCGAGCCCGCGACCTCCAGGCTCACCATCGGATGGTCCAGCAGCGCCCAGCGCCCCGCCTCCGTGGCCTCGCGCAGCGCTAGCGCCGTACGGGCCGTGCGGCCCTGCGGCCCGGGCGCGGTCAGATCGGGGGTCGCGACGGCGCCGGGACCGGGCGGCTCCGAGCCGTCACGCAGCCGCTCGTGCAGCAGCCGCACCAGATCCGCGCCGCCGTCGGCCTTGACCCGGGCCTCGAAGGAGTTGCCGCGCTGATGCGCGAACTGCGACTGGCCGAAGTTCGCGGGAGCCCCCAGCGCCGACGCCAGCGCGCCCTTGTCGACCCCGGCCCCGTCCAGCAGCGCGCGGCGGCGGCAGCCCGGGTTGGCGGCCAGCGCCGCCAGCGCGCGGGCGTCCATCGGATGCGGAACGGTGGCCGGGCCGCGCAGCTCAGCGAGCCGCTGCCGTAGCCCCGTCACCTGCCGCGGGGGCCGGGCCGCTCGCAGTGGCTTCCCGGCCGCCTCCGGCACTGGCACCGGCTCCCCGGCCGCCGTCATCCGCGGCACCGTCGGTGCGTTGCCTGTCCGCGCCCCTGCCCTGCTGTCGGGGGATCCGTTCCCGTTCACGCGCCGAAGTCTCGCACTTGTCACCGACATTCGCGGGCACACCCGCGTTTCGGGAGGCGGCGACGGTCTCGCGGGCCGGGCGCAGGCGGTTGCGCAGCGACTCCGTGAGCCGCAGCGCGGGGACCGTCAGCAGCGCCCCGAGCCCCATGGTGGCGGCGCCGGCGGCAGCGTCCAGGAAGTAGTGGTTGGCGGTGCCCATCACCACGAGCGTGATCGCCAGTGGATAGCCGACCGCGCCGATCTTGGTCCACGTCGAGCGTCCGTGCCGCCACAGGGCGACCCCGCACCACAGCGCCCATCCCACGTGGAGGCTGGGCATCGCCGCGTACTGGTTGGTCAGCCCGCCCAGTCCGCGCGGTGCGCTGGCGTCCCCGCCCCACCAGCCGTACGACCTGTACTGCGCCATGGTGTCGACGAAGCCGTGGCTCCCCTCCAGAAGCCGCGGCGGGCAGGTCGGCAGCAGCGTGAAGCCGATGAGCCCGATGATCGTGGAGACCAGCAGCCAGGTGCGCAGAAAGCGGTAGTCCGACGCCTTACGGCGCTTCCACATCCATATCAGGATCGCGGGGGTCAGGACGTAGTGCAGCGAGGCGTAGGCGAAGTCCGCCGGTATGCCTATCACCGCGTGGGCCGTGAACAGATCGTTCAGCGGCGACTCGAAGTCGATGTTCAGACGCTGTTCGAAATGGAGGATCGCCAGACCATGATCGACGGCGCTGGACACGTCGCCGCGGGCCAGCAGCCGACCGGCCGAGTAGGCGGCGTACACCACCGCTATGAGCGGCAGTTCGGTCCACCAACGGGGCCGACTGCCCTGTGCTGCTCCGGCACGGGGCACCGTATGGGGCATTCGGACGCTCTCCAAAGTTCGGGCGGCCACAAGAAGGCGCGCGGTCAACCGTACGGTGTAGGCGAAGCGACCAACGCACCGCCCCCGTCCGCGAGCGGCGCCCACTGTCGGAACCCCCCTGGCGGACCCGCGCGCAGACTGGAAGACGCCAGGAGTGACCCGGAGGTTGCCCGCCGATCACATGCGCGATGATGGAGGGATGGCGATCGGCCATGTGCCGGTCCCGAAGAGTGCATGAAACCGCAGGCAGCGGCGTGTAATGGCGCACGGCGCCGCGGCGGTGCGAAACCGGTGAAAGAAGGCAGTACCCATGCCCCCACGCATCCTCCTGGCCCGGCACGGACAGACGCGGTGGTCGCTCTCCGGGAAGCACACCGGCCGTACGGACATCCCGCTGCTGGACGAGGGGCGGCGCGGTGCCAAGCTGCTCGGCGAGCGGCTGCACCACGGCCCCTGGGCGGGCCTTCCGGACGTCGAGGTGCGCACCAGCCCGCTGTCGCGGGCGAAGGAGACCTGCGGGCTGGCCGGCTTCGGCGACCGGGCGCGGGAGTGGGACGCGCTCCTGGAGTGGGACTACGGCGCGTACGAGGGGATGACCCCCGCCGAGATCAAGGCCACCCGGCCCGACTGGCTCATCTGGCGCGACGGGGTGCCCGAGGGCGAGTCGATCGCCTCGATCGCGGCGCGGGCCGACGAGGTCGTGGAGTGGGCGCGCTCGGCCGACCGCGATGTGCTGGTCTTCGCACACGGCCACATCCTGCGGACGCTGGGCGCCCGTTGGCTCGGCCATGACGCCTCCTTCGCCGCCCGTATCCGGCTCGATCCGACGTCCCTGTCGGTGCTCGGCTGGGCCTACGGCGAACCCGCCATCGAGCGCTGGAACGACACCGGCCATCTCGACTGAGAGCCGAACCGGCGTCAGACCGGGCAGGCGCGGCCGGCCGCCTCAGGGTGGGTGACGGCCGCCTCGGGACGGGTGACGGTCGCCTCATGGCGGTCGAGGAAGTCCGCGACCGCCTCATCGCGACCGTAAGGACGCAGTATCCGGGCCGTGTCGTCGAGCATCCGGCGGATCCGCGACGACTTCACCTGGTCCAGCAGGCCCAGGGCCCGGTCGGCCGCGGCGGCGGCGGCGTCCGGTGCGCCCCCGGCCACCAGATCGCTCGCCAACTCCGTGGTGAACAGCGCGATATTGCGCGTGAAGTGCGGGTTCTGGAGGGCGACCGCGCGCCGGGCGTGCTCCGCGGCGCGCTTCCAGTCGCCGAGCGCCGACCAGCACTGCGCCTCCAGCCCCTCCAGTTCGGCCTCCCCGAAGAAGCTCATCCACTCGGGGTCGGCGTCGCAGGGCCCGCGCCCGAACTGTGTCCGGGCGCGCAGCAGCGCCCGCTCACAGCCGCCCCGGTCGGGCAGCCAGGCGAGCCCCCCGGCCTCGCGCAGCGCGAGCAGCGACAGCAGCCGTGGCGAGGCGAGCCGCTCGGCGACCCGCTGGGCCGCCTGCGCCGCCCGTACGGCCTCGCGGGGGCGCCCGGCGTCGCGGGCGAGGAAGGCGGTGTTGCAGAACGCGTGCGTCTCCAGGGCGGCGTCGCCGGAAACCCGCGCGGTGGCCAGGGCCTCGGCGTAGTGGGACCGTGCGTCGGACAGCCGCCCGGAGTCATGGGCCAGCCAGCCCACCGAGATGGCCAGTTCACCGGCGCCCGCGAAGAGCCGCTCGGCGATCGAGCGGCTGTAGCCGCCCGCGTCGAGCAGCGCGTAGGCGGCGCTCAGCGGTTTGGCGGTGTGCGCATAGAGGGGATCGGCGCCGTGCTGGTCGTCCAGTACCCGGATCCGCCGTACGGCCTCCTCCACGGCGGCGGCCTCGGCCTCTCCTACCCGTCGCCCCGTCCGCCGGGGCGGCGTCCCGGCCCGGGGGGCGGCGGCCACGGCGGCGGCCGCCGCCCCACCGGCCATGAACGAGCGCCGTAGCAGTTCGCTCTCCTCGAAGATGTCGACGGTCCCCTTGTCCTGGGGCTCGGAAGGCCCGGGGCGCGGGCCGGGGAGCGATACGGGCACGGTCAGGGGTACGTGAGGGCCCGCGGGGCCGCGGGCCTGGTGGCCGCGCACCGACTCACGGGAGGCGAAGCCGAGATCCGTAAGGGTGCGGCCGGGGAACATATGGCGGAAGACCCGCTCGTAGGCGTAGTTGGGGCAGCGGATCGCCCCCGACTCGACACGGCCGATATAGCGGGCGTCGCAGGAGACCTGCTCGCCGATCTCTCGGGCCGCGCGGCGCACGGATGCCGCGAACTCCGCGGGCGAGAGCTGTCCGCGCAGTCGGCGGAACGCGGTGTTCGGCCGGGGAGGCGGGGGCTCCGGAAGCGGCGTCATGCTGTGCCTCTCCCTTGGTGAGGCCAGGTGGGCGGGGGAGAACCGTACCGGCTGCGAGATCTCCGACACTCGGAGATTTCCGGCAAACGTTACATCTCGCCCGTGATCTGCCATGAACTGCCATCCTTTACGGCGGCATTCGGCCGTAGCCGTTGACACCGCCGCGCGTTGAATCAGGTGCGACCCGATGAAGAGGGAGGCCGGAGTGGACATCAGCCGCTCGCGGACGACTGCCCAGCACCCCCAGCGCCAGGACTGCGATCTCGTCACCGTGCCCGCCCGCCAGGGGCTGGAGGCGGTGGACATCCTGCGTCGTGCGTGTGACGGCCTTGGTCCCGTCCTGCATGACAACGCCGGCGACACTCTCGGCTTCCTGGTGCCGCCCGGAACGGCGGACGGCTGGGATCTGCCGGGCTCGGCGTGTACCCAGACATCCGGGCGTGGAATCCGGATAAATATCGGCTCCGGCACCGGCACCCCCGCCGAAGCCGGAGACCCCCAATCCGCAGAGACCCGAGCCGGGGACATCCCGTCCGGAGACGCCGCCTACGGAGACACCGAAGCCGGAGACATCGAATCCGGAGCGGCCGGGGACGACGCGCCGCCCGGCATCGGCACCGGCTGGCTGGTGCCGCCCGACGCGGCGTACACGGTCGCCACCGACCCCGCCGAGCTCCGGGCGGCGCTCGGCGAGGCGGCCCGCACGATCGAGGCCGTCGACCGCTGCCAGTGAGGCGGTGAGGCGGTGACCATCCGCCCCTTCCTGCCGGCGACCGGCTGTCAGTGGTCCGCCGCATACTGGGACACATGGCGAAAGGCACGAACAAGCGAGCCGCGCGCGGGCGCGGAGCGGCGCGGGGGCGCAGCCCCGAGCCGGTCACCGCATCCGTCGACGGGGGGCTCGCCGAGCTCGTGCCGGACCGGGACCGGCCACGCGGCTGGACGCTGCTGCTCGACGGCAAGCCGCAGTCGCATGTGGATCTCGACGACCCCGCGTATCTCGACTTCGAGTACCAGCGCAGATTCGGCCATGTCGCCGATCTCGTCGCCCCTCCCGGCCGTCCGCTGCACGCGGTCCATCTGGGTGGCGGTGCCTTCACGCTCGCCCGCTATATAGCGGCGACCCGCCCCCGTTCCACCCAGCAGATCATCGAGATCGACGCCCCGCTCGTCCAGTTCGTCCGCGGTGAGCTGCCGCTGGACCCCGGCGATCGGATACGGGTGCGCGGCGCCGACGCCCGGGCCGGGCTCGCCAAGGTGCCCGACGGCTGGGCGGATCTGATCATCGCGGATGTCTTCAGCGGGGCCCGTACGCCCGCCCACCTCACCAGTGTGGAGTTCCTGGCCGAGGTGCGGCGCGCCCTGCGCCCGGACGGGTGGTACGCCGCGAATCTCGCCGACGGTCCGCCGCTGGCCCATCTGAAGGCCCAGATCGCCACCGCCCGCGCCGCGTTCGGCCAGGTGTGTCTGACTGCCGACCCCGCCCTGCTGCGCGGCCGCCGCTTCGGCAATGCCGTGCTGCTGGCCGCCGACCGTGACCTGCCGCTGGCCGAGCTCACCCGCCGGGCCGCCGGAGATCCGCACCCCGCCCGGGTCGAACACGGGCGCGGGCTCGCGGACTTCACCGGTGGCGCGGCCCCGGTCACCGACGCTACCGCCGCCCCCTCCCCGGCCCCGCCGCCCGCCGTCTTCACCTGACCGGAGACCAGCACGGCCTCAGTAGATCGGCGGAAGTCGGCCGCGGTGCGAAAGGCGCCGTGAAGGGGGGCGGGGCTGTGCCGATGTGCGGCTCCGCCGCGTGGGACCGGCCACGCCGCCGCCGCGGACGATCGACGGCAGGTCAGGGCACTTCCAGTGAAGTGCTCAGTGCTCGTCGATGCGGACCTGCGGCGGGCCGTCATGCCAGGTGCAGAAGATCGTGGTGGTGTCGGCCCCGGAGACGAAGTCCACCCGGATCCACTCGCTCTGCTTCCACACCTGCATCTGCCAGCCGCCGTCCGGTGTGGCCGAGACCAGATCCGCCGACGCCGCCCGGATGTCGAAGACCGCCCGGCCGCCCTTGGCCGGATAGCTGCGCACCTCTCCGCTCTCCTCCGGCCGTGCCGTTTCCCGCCGGGTCGGCACCTGCGTCGGCTTCCGGGTGCGCCCGGCAGAACCGGACCCCTTGTCCTTGTCTCCATCGGCCCCCGCGTCCGCCCCGGGACGTGAAGGCGAGGACGGGGAAGAGGGTGAAGTCGCCGAGGACGAGGGCGGTTTGGGCCGGTGCGTCGAGGAGGACCAGGCCCCGGTCGCCGAACGGGAGCCGTCCGCGATCGGAAGTGCGCGCGGCGGATCGTAGGCCGTCCCGGTCAGCACGGTCCGCACGCCGTACCACGACAGCGTGACCGCGGCGCCGGTCGCGAGGACCCACGCCAGACATTGGACCAGACCTCTTCGCATCTTCCCCATCTTGCCTCACCCGAATGGCGTACGGTGCCGCTCATGGCAAGTGTGCTCGTGGTCGAGGACGACCAGTTCGTACGCTCAGCCCTCATACGGCAGTTGACCGAGGCGTCCCATACCGTGCGCAGCGTCGGCACCGCCCTGGAGGCGTTGCGCGAGGTGGCACAGATCGGATTCGACGTCGTCATCCTTGACCTCGGCCTGCCTGATCTGGACGGGGCGGAGGCGCTCAAGATGCTGCGCGGCATCACCGATGTGCCGGTCATCGTGGCCACCGCCCGTGACGACGAGGGCGAGATCGTCCGGCTGCTCAACGACGGTGCCGACGACTACCTGGTCAAGCCGTTCTCCGTGGCGCATCTCTCCGCCCGGATGACCGCCGTGCTGCGCCGCGTCCGCGGCGGCGGGGCGGGCGAGCCGGGCGGTGTGGCGGCGCCCCCGGCGGTGCTCCGGGTCGGCGGTCTCGCCGTCGATCCGCTGCGCCGCCAGGCCCAGTTGGACGGGGTGACGCTCGATCTGACCCGGCGGGAATTCGATCTGCTGGCCTATCTCGCCGGGCGGCCCGGCGTCGTGGTGCCGCGCAGGGAGCTCCTCGCCGAGGTCTGGCGGCAGGCGTACGGGGACGACCAGACGATAGACGTCCATCTGTCCTGGCTGCGCCGCAAGTTGGGCGAGACGGCCGCCCGGCCGCGCTATCTCCATACGCTGCGCGGGGTCGGCGTCAAACTGGAGCCCCCGGCGGAGCCCGCGTGAGATGGGCCCTGGTCAAGGTCTGCCTGGCGGTCACCGCGATGGTGGTGGTCGCCTTCGCCGTACCGCTCGGCCTCGTCGTCAAGGAGCTGGCCCGGGACCGTGCGTTCGCCGATGCCGAGCGGCAGGCCGCCACCATCGGCCCGGCGCTCGCCATCACCACCGAGCGGGCGCGGCTGCAGCGCGCGGTCGCCAGCACCCAGGCGGGCGGGGACGGCCGGATGGCGGTGCATGTCCCCGATGAGCCGGGCGAGCGGGGGAGCGGCTACGACCTCGGCAAGAGCCGTGCCGCCAAGGGCGAGCTGGCCACCGCGCGGCGACTGGGCCGCGCCTCGGTGTCCACCGTCCCCGGGGGCTACGCACTGCTCCAGCCGACCGCGCTGAGCAGCGGTCAGGTCGCGGTCGTGGAGGTGTATGTCCCGCGTGGGGTGGTCACCAGCGGGGTGACGACGTCCTGGCTGGTGCTGGCGGGCGTCGGCCTGGCGTTGATCGTCGGCGCGGTCGCCACCGCCGACCGGCTCGGCACCCGGCTGGTGCGTCCGGCCGGGCGGCTCGCCGAAGCCGCCCACGACCTGGGCCATGGCGAGCTCGGGGTGCGGGTCCCGGAGGACGGCCCGGCCGAACTCCGGGCGGCCGCCGCCGCGTTCAACTCCATGGCCGACCAGGTGGTCCAGCTCCTGGCCGGTGAGCGCGAGCTGGCCGCCGACCTCTCCCACCGGCTCCGTACGCCGCTCACCGTGCTGCGCCTGAACGCCGCTTCGCTGGGCGAGGGACCGGCGGCCGACCAGACCCGGGCCGCCGTCGCCCAGTTGGAGGGCGAGGTCGACCAGATCATCCGCACCGCGCGCCAGCAGAAGACGCATACCCCTTCCGGCTGTGACGCCTCCGAGGTGATCCGGGACCGGATGGAGTTCTGGTCCGCGCTCGCCGAGGACGAGGACCGTACGGTGCGGCTGGCCGGGGTCGACCGGACCGTTCGGGTGCCGGTGGCCCGCCCCGAACTCGGCGCCGCGCTGGACGCCCTGCTCGGCAATGTCTTCCGGCACACGCCCGAGGGGACGGCGCTCGCGGTCGACGTCCACAACGGCGAGGACAGTGTGATCATCCTGGTCTCCGACGCGGGCCCCGGCATCGCCGACCCGGACGCGGCGCTCCGCCGTGGCCATGGCGACGGCGGCCCCGGCTCGACCGGCCTCGGCCTGGACATCGTGCGCCGGGTCGCGGAGTCCACGGGTGGCGATCTGCGGATCGGGCGGTCGGTGCTGGGCGGCACCGAGGTACGGGTGTGGCTCTCGCTGAACGGCGGCGGCTCGGCGGACCCGCGGCAGCGGCGGCGCGGCCGTAAGCGGAAGACCCGGGGCCGCACTCGGCCCAAGGAGCCCGCGGAGCATTAATCGCCGCCGATGGGTTCCTTAAGGCAGCCATAAGATCCGTGGCCGGTGCACGGATCCTGCCGTTTGTCCGACTTCCCCTCGCTAGCGTGGCGCCCGCACCATCACCCCCCACATCCGCACAGCGAAGGCAGGGACCTGATGAGCAGCACGCACCGTCGCAAGGCGAGCCGGACCACCAAGGCGATCGGCGCGACCGTCGCCGCCGTCGTGGCCGGCGGCACGGCGTTCGCGCTCAGCGGGGCGGCGAACGCGGGCACCGTCTCCGAGAAGCCCGCCGCCTCCGAGAAGGCCGCCGCGGCGGCGAGCGGTGGCTTCGCCCCGTACATCGACACCTCGCTCTACCCCGCCTACGACATGGTGGGCACCGCCGAGAAGACCGGCGTCAAGCAGTTCAACCTCGCCTTCATCACCTCCGGTGGCGGCTGTACCCCCAAGTGGGGCGGCGTCACCGAGGTCGGCGACGACGCCGTGGCCAAGCAGACCGAGCAACTGCGGGCGGCCGGCGGCGACGTCCGGGTCTCCTTCGGCGGGGCGTCCGGCTCCGAGCTGGGCCTGGCCTGCACCTCGGCGGACGAGCTCGCCGCCGCCTACGGCAAGGTCGTGGACACCCTCAAGCTCACCAAGGTCGACTTCGACATCGAGGGCAGCGCGCTTCCGAACAAGGAGGCCAACACCCGCCGCGCCCAAGCCATCGCCAAGCTGCAGCAGAACAACCCCGACCTGGACGTCTCCTTCACCCTGCCGGTGCTTCCGACCGGCCTCACCCAGGACGGTGTCGACCTCGTCGCCGACGCCAAGAAGAACGGGGTGAAGGTCTCCGCCGTCAACATCATGGCGATGGACTACGGACCCTCCTTCGGCGACGACATGGGCCAGTACGCCATCGACGCCGCCACGGCGACCCAGGGCCAGATCAAGGGCGCCCTCGAGCTGAGCGACGACGAGGCGTGGAAGGCCGTCGCGGTCACCCCGATGATCGGCGTCAACGACGTCAAGAACGAGATATTCAAGGTCGACGACGCCTCCCAGGTGGTGGAGTTCGCCAAGTCCAAGGGGCTGGCCTGGCTGTCGATGTGGTCCGCGACCCGCGACAAGCAGTGCCCCAGCCCGCAGGACACCGCGTCGCCGACCTGCAGCTCGATCGACCAGGAAGAGTTCGCCTTCACCAAGGCGTTCGGCGCCTACAACGGCTGAACGGCTGACGCCGGCTGACACCGGGGCGGCCCCGCACCGCCTGTCAGCCGCATAAGCCGCGGGGCCTGTCAGCCCCATGGGCCCCACCATCACCACCCCCCACGGCACCCCCCCACACGGCGGGGCGCGGACGGAATCCCCCACCCGCCGCGCCCCGCCGTTTCCGTCGCCTTGAGGGGTGTCGTCACAGGTCACGCCCACATCCGGCTTCGCCGTGGCGGGGCCGCCTGGATCAGGTCGCGTGGAGAGCGAGGGTGGGGGACAGATGGGAGGCGCGGACCGCTGGGTAGAGGCCCGCGAGGGTGCCGATGGCGAGGGTGGCGCCGAAGCCGCCGCGGATCGTCCACGGCGGGATCACCCAGGGAACGCCGCTGCTGATCGTGTAGATGCCGGTGGCGGCGGCGCCCAGGAAGACGAGACGGTCGCGGTCGTCACCGCCGGACTCTCCGACGAGGCCCACGAAAGGC
Organism: Streptomyces sp. 11-1-2; assembly: GCF_003595545.1. Classification (NCBI taxonomy): domain Bacteria; kingdom Bacillati; phylum Actinomycetota; class Actinomycetes; order Kitasatosporales; family Streptomycetaceae; genus Streptomyces; species Streptomyces sp. 11-1-2. The sequence goes on along the minus strand of NZ_CP022545.1, from coordinate 4,610,804 downwards.
GATTACGGTCACGACCACCGTGGAGCCGCTGACGGTTCCGGGCGACCCGGTCCTGCTCGCCCATCTGGTCCGTAATCTCGTCGCCAACGCGGTGGCGTACTACCACCAGGGTGGCCGCATCCGCGTCGACCTCACCGGCCGGGTGCTGCGGGTTTCCAACACCGGCCCGGAGATCCCCGCGGACACGCTCCCCCGGCTCTTCGAACCGTTCCGCCGTCTGAACGAGCGCGCGCACACCGCCGGGGAAGGCGCCGGACTCGGCCTGTCCATCCTCGCGTCCATCGCGCGCGCCCACGGCGCCGAGGCCACCGCGGACGCCAACCCGGGCGGCGGCCTCTCGGTCAGGATCCGCTTCCCATAAGGGAGCTAGGGGCGCTGGGGCTCCTCGGCCCTCTCCTCCTCCTCGTGCTCCTCGTGCTCCGCCACCTGCTCCTTCGTGGGCTTGGCGATCTGGCCGTCGATACCGAAGTAGCTCCGGGACAGCGAGACGCGCAGCCGCTCCATGAAGGAGAGCTTGCGGGCGACCCCGGCCTCGTCGACCGTCGGTGGCAGCTCCAGCGGCTCGTACTGTTCGTACGCGGTCAGCGTGTACCTCTCCGCCGCCGACAGTGGCTCGTGCACTTCGACGAACTCGCCGTGCGGCAGCCGCTCGATGATGCCGGTCTCGCGGCCGTGCAGCAGCAGTTCCCGGTCCTTGCGCTGGAGGCCGAGACAGATCCGCTTGGTGATGACGAAGACCACGACCGGCGCCACGAAGAAGCCGATCCGGCAGGTCCAGGTGATCGCGTTGATCGACAGATCGAAGTGGGTGGCGATGAGGTCGTTGCCGCCGCCCGCCAGCAGGACCGCGTAGAGGGCCATCCAGGCGGTGCCGAAGGCGGTGCGGGTCGGGGCGTTGCGCGGGCGCTGGTTCAGATGGTGCTCGCGCCTGTCCCCGGTGATCCATGCCTCCAGGAATGGATAGAACCAGATGACCAGCAGCACCGTGGGGAAGATCAGGAACGGGATCAGCACCCCGAGTACCAGAGTGTGGCCCCAGAGATTGATCTCCCAGCCCGGCATCAGCCGGATCAGCCCTTCGGAATAGCCCATGTACCAGTCGGGCTGGGCGTCGGTGGACACCTGGTCGGGCCGGTAGGGGCCATAGGCCCACACCGGGTTGATCTGGGCGATGGCCGACATCAGCGTGGTGACGCCGAAGACCAGGAAGAAGAAACCGCCGGACTTGGCCACATAGACCGGCCACAGGGGCGGCCCCACGATATTCATGTTCCTTCTGCCGGGCCCCGGGAGATGCGTGTGCTTGTGGTAGACGAGCAGGATCATATGGAGCGCCAGCAGCCCGAGCATGATGCCCGGAATCAGCAGTACGTGCACGGTGAACAGCCGTGGCACGATGTCGGTTCCCGGGAATTGACCGCCGAAGAAGAAGAACGACAGATAGGTGCCGACGATCGGGATCGACAGGATCGCGCCTTCCATGAAGCGCAGACCGGTGCCGGACAGCAGATCGTCGGGCAGTGAATAGCCCATGAAGCCGTCGAACATCCCGAGAAACAGCAGAGCGGCGCCGGAGAGCCAGTTGATCTCACGGGGTTTGCGGAAGACGCCGTTGAAGAACGTCCGCATCATATGGGCGAGCATGCTGGCGATGAAGACGATCGCCGCCCAGTGGTGGACCTGCCGCATCAGCAGCCCGCCGCGCACATCGAAGCTGATGTCCAGTGTGGACTCGAAAGCCTGCGACATGCGGATGCCGTTCAGCGGCGTCCACCGGCCGTGGTAGACCACCTCGTTCATCGCCGGTTTGAAGAACAGGGTCAGATAGACCCCGGTCAGAATGATGATGACGAACGTGTAGAGGGCGATCTCGCCGATCAGGAAGGTCCAGTGGTCGGGGAAGACCTTGCGCAGATTGGCCTTGCCCATCTTGAAGAGGCCCACCCGACCGTCCAACCAGTCGGCGAGGGCCTCACCTTTTCCGGCGGGCGCGCGCCGACCGGATCCCTCATTGCGGAACCTCTGTCGGCGCTCCGGAAATGCTCTCATGTCTCAATGGGTTTACCAGGCATTCTCCATGGATGACGGCTCTCTTCGGCCGGGTGGATCAGGGTGTAACCCCTTTGAAGGAAGAACGCACCGGCCCGGTTGCGCCCCTGCGCCCCGCCTCGACTGCCGTCCGCGGCGCCGCCCGCCCCCCGGCGGGCGGCGCCGCGGACGCGGGTCCGCTACGCCGCCGGAAGCTCTCCGGTGCGGGCCACCTGGGCATACCAGCGGGCGCTGGACTTCGGCACCCGGGCCTGCGTCTGATAGTCGACGTAGACCGCGCCGAAGCGCTTGCTGTAGCCGTACGCCCATTCGAAGTTGTCCATCAGCGACCACAGGAAATAGCCGCGCAGATCGGCGCCGTCCGCGATGGCCTGGTGGGCGACGGCCAGATGGTCCCGGAGGTAGTCGATCCGCCGCGGGTCGTGGACCGCGCCCTCCGCGTCCGGCTTGTCGTCGAACGCGGCGCCGTTCTCGGTGATGTACAGCGGTACGCCCGGCGCCTCACGGCTGTAGCGCATCAGCAGGTCGTGCAGTCCGGTCGGGTCGATCGTCCAGCCCATCTCGGTGCGCTCGCCCGGCGTCTGGTGGAAGGCCACCTGCTCCGAGCCCGGCCAGGGGGAGTGGGTGCTGGCGCCGTGGCCGTCGTGGCGGGCGGGCGAGCCCTCGTTGTCGGTGCCCGCTGCTACCAATGACGGTGTGTAGTAGTTGATGCCCAGCGCGTCGAGGGGGTGCTTGATGACGGCCAGATCTCCGTCCCGGACGAACGACCAGTCGGTGATCGAGGCGGTGTCCTTGATCAGGTCGGTGGGGTACGCACCGCGCAGCAGCGGCCCGGTGAAGACGCGATTGGCCAGCGCGTCGATACGCCGCGCTGCGTCCAGGTCCTCGGGCTTGTCGCTGAGCGGCCGGACCACCGCCGGGTTGAGGCTGATGGCGATCTGGGCGCGGGCGGGGAGCGCGGCGCGCAGCGCCTGGGCGCCGAGGCCATGGGCGAGGTTCAGATGGTGGGCGGCGCGGAGCGGGGCCAGCCGCTCGGTGCGGCCCGGGGCGTGCACCCCCGAGCCATAGCCCAGGAAGGCGCTGCACCACGGCTCGTTGAGGGTGGTCCAGAACTCGACGCGGTCGCCGAGCGCCTCGGCCACGATGCCCGCGTACTCGGCGAACCGCTCGGCGGTCTCGCGCTCCGGCCACCCGCCAGCGCTCTCCAGCTCCTGGGGGAGGTCCCAGTGGTAGAGGGTGAGCACCGGCTGGATGCCCGCGCCCAGCAGCTCGTCCACCAGCGAGCGGTAGAAGTCGAGCCCGCGCTGCACAGCCGGTCCCCGGCCGGTGGGCTGCACCCGGGACCAGGACACCGAGAAGCGGTACGCCGCCAGGTTCAGCTCCGCCATCAGCCGGACGTCCTCGCGGAAGCGGTGGTAGTGGTCGACGGCGACATCACCGGTGTCACCGGCGAGCACCTTGCCGGGGGTGTGGCTGAAGGTGTCCCAGATGGACGGGGTGCGGCCGTCCTCCTGCGCGGCGCCCTCGACCTGGTAGGCGGCCGAGGCAGCGCCCCACAGGAATCCGGGCGGGAAGGTAAGGGTCATGGAAGCGCTCCCATTCGAGGTCGTGGGGAGGGGAAACGGGGAGGGAGGACTGAGTGGTGGTGGCGGGCCGCTCAGCCCTTGACCGCGCCCTGCATGATGCCCCCCACAATCTGCTTGCCGAAGAGGACGAAGGCGATCAGCAGCGGCAGGGTGCCCAGCAGCGCCCCCGCCATGATCAGTGATTGATCCGGGGTGTACCCCCGGCTCAGACCGGTCAATGCCACCTGCATGGTCGGGTTGCCGTTCTGCGTGAGCGCGATGAACGGCCAGAAGAAGTCGTTCCACGATTGGACGAAGGTGAGCATTCCCAGCACCGCCATCGCCGGACGCGCCGCCGGGAAGACGACATGCCAGATGATCCGCAAGCTGCTCGCGCCGTCCATCCGCGCCGCCTCGATCAGCTCGGTCGGCAGCGCCTGGGTGAGGTACTGCCGCATGAAGAAGACCCCGAAGGCGCTGACGAGTGTCGGCACGATGACCGCCTGGAGCTGGTCGGTCCACTCCAGCTTGGCCACCATCATGTACAGCGGCACGACGCTGAGCTGGGGCGGCACCATCATCGTCCCGATGGTGAGCATCAGCAGGATGTTCTTGAAGCGGAAGCGCAGCTTGGCGAAGGCGAAGCCCGCGATGGTCGAGAACAGCACAGTCGACGCCGCGACCGTGCCCGCCACCACCGTCGTGTTGAGCAGCGCGGTGCCCATGTTGGCGCCGTTCCACGCCTTGTCCAAGTTGTTGAGGAGGTTGCCGCCGAACCACAGGGGAGGGGGTGTCTGGGCCAGCCGGGTGTTGGTGCGGGAGGCGGCGATGGCGGTCCACACCAGCGGGAAGAGCGAGCCGATGGTGAACAGGATCAGCACGGCGTAGGTGATCTTGCCCCCGTGCAGCTGCCTGCCCGCTCGGCCGCGGCCCTTTCCGCCCCGCGGAGTGGTGCGCGCGGGAGCTGCCGGATCGAGTGTCCGCCGGGAAGAGACAGTGGCGCTCATGGTTCTCCTCGTCTCCCTCACTGGCTCTTTCGCAGCCGTCGCGCGAACAGCGCGTTGGCCGCGGCGATCAGCAGCAGGATCAGGAACATCGTCCAGGCGATGGCGGAGGCCCGGCCGAGGTGCAGGTTCACCCAGCCCTGCTCGTACATGTACAGGCCGAGCGTCTGGTACTGGTGATCGGCGCCGCCGGTGGCCGTCCCCGCGGTGTTGAACAGCAGCGGCTCACCGAAGAGCTGGGTGGCCCCGATCGTGGAGACGACGACCGTGAAGAGGATGGTGGGCCGCAGCGACGGGACGGTGACATGCAGGAACTGCTTCCAGCGCGAGGCCCCGTCCAGCGCCGCCGACTCGTACAGATCGTTCGGCACGGCCTGCATGGCGGCCAGGTAGATCAGCGCGTTGTAACCGGTCCACCGCCAGATGACGATCGTGGAGACCGCGATCTGCGAGGTCCAGGTGCCGTTCTGCCAGTCGATGCCGTCCAGTCCGACCAGCCCCAGAGACCAGTTGACCATGCCGTAGTCATGCCCGAAGAGCAGCGCGAACACCAGCGTGGCGGCAGCGACGGAGGTGGCGTACGGGGTGAGGATCGCCACCCGGAAGAACATCGAGGCGCGCAGCCGGTAGTTGAGCAGATGCGCGATCCCGAGGGCCATCATCAGCTGGGGAACGGTGGAGATCACCCCGATGGTGAAGGTGTTCCGCAGCGCTTTCCAGAAGAACTCGTCTTCCCACAGCCTGGAGTAGTTGTGCCACCCCGCCCACTCCATGTGGGTGGGGTTGGTGAGCTCCACTTGGTGCAGCGAGGCCCACCCTGTGTAGAGCAGGGGGAAGAGGCCGAAGGCGGCGAAGAAGACGAAGAAGGGGGCGACGAAGGCGTACGGGCTCCATCGCACATCCCAGCGGTAGCGGCGGCTGCGCCGGTCGCGACGCCGCTGCTCGGCCGGGTCGGGCGCCGGCGCGGTCGCGGCGCGCGGGGCCGCGCCCCCCTGCCCTGCGGGGGGCGCGGCCGTATCAGGGGTGAAACCGGAAGGTGCGGTCATGTCCGGGTCACTGGTCCAGCGCGTTGTCGTTCGTCTTGATCGCGGCCTTCCAGCCTTCGTTGGCGGACTTGCCCTGCTGCTCGACCTGGAGCAGGCCGACATCGGTGAAGTTCTGCTTGATGACGGCGTCCTTCGGGCCCAGGACCTGCGTCGGACTGTCCTTCGCGGCCTGGGAGAAGATCTTGCCGATGGGCGCGTTGTTGAAGTAGGGGAGCTTGGCGTCGGCCACCTGGGGCAGGTCGTACGCGGCCTGGGCGCTGGGGAAGCTCGCCTGCTTCTCGAAGAGCTTGGCCTGCTGCTCGGGTGCGGTCAGCCAGGTGGCGAGCTTGACCGCCTCGTCCTTGTTCTTCGCCGCCTGCGGCACCGAGAGGAAGGAGCCGCCCCAGTTGGCGGGCTTGGGGGCGGCGGCGACATCCCACTTGCCCTTGTACTTGTCCCCGGCGTACTCCTTGATCTGGCCGAGCATCCAGGCCGGGCAGGAGGCGGTGGCGAACTTGCCGTTGGCAAGCGCCTGCTGCCAGGGCTTGGTGAACTCCTGTAGCCCTGCGGAGAGTTTGGCCGTGGACGCGTCGGTCGCCAGCTTCCACGCCTTCTTGACGGCCGGGCTGTCCTTGTAGATGGGCTTCCCGCTCTTGTCGTAATAGACCTCCGAGCCGCCGGAGACCGCCGCGTTGAACAGCCCGCCGGCCGAGTCCAGGAACGCGGCTCCGCCCGGCGCCTTCTTCGCATAGTCCTTGCCGGCGTCGAGGTACTTCTGCCAGTCGCCCGCCCAGAGCTCGGAGACCGCGTTACGGTCGGCCGGGAGCCCGGCCTGCTGGAAGAGGTCCTTGCGGTAGCAGATCGCCATCGGGCCCACGTCCGTGCCGAGGCCGATCGTCTTTCCGTCCTTGGCGGTGGCCTGCGCCCACTTCCAGTCGAGGAAGTTCTCTTTTTTGACGCCGTCCGCCTTCGAAAGATCAACGAACTTGTCGGCCTGGGTGGTGGTGACCTCATTGATGTTGCCCACCTCGACCGCCTGGATATCGGCGAGCCCGCTGCCCGAGCCGAGATGGGTGAGCAGCTGCGGGTAGTAGTTCGAGGCCGGGTCGATCACATTCTCTTCGATCTTGATATCCGGGTGCAGCTTTGTGTACTCGTCATAGAGCCCGGCCTGTTTGAAACCCATGACGCCGTACGTGCCGACGGTCACGACCGTCTTGCCCTTGCTGTCGCCGCCGCCGGAGGAGCCGGCGGATCCGTCGTCGCCGTCATCGGCGCAACCGCTGAGCAGCCCAGCTCCTAAAGCGGCGACGGCCGCGAGGACCACGGCTGTGCCGCGGTGACTACCAGTGTTCCTGCGCATTCCGTCCTCCTAGCGCCCCGCCCAACGGCTTCCGGCCAATAAGTAGCGATACATGGGTCTTTGAGATGCATCGAGCCGGGTGGACATCGTGCGGGTTGTGTATGGCTCAGGTACTGTGGGAGCGCTCCCAGCTGTGATGTGTTGAAGGGTCGCGGCTCCCCGCTGGGGTGTCAAGGGAGTGCGCGAAACAACTTCCCGAAACCACACTGCTGTTGAATGACTCCGCAGCCGCCCATTGGGGGGTTGGAGCTGCTGGGTACGGACGGCTGGAGGCGCGATATGGCAGGAACGCGGCGGCATGGCGGGGGGCGGGGACGGCCGACCCTCGAGGAAGTGGCGGCCCGCGCCGGAGTCGGCCGCGGCACCGTCTCCCGCGTGATCAACGGTTCGCCGCGGGTCAGCGACCGCACCCGGACAGCCGTCGAGCAGGCCGTCGCCGAACTCGGCTATGTGCCCAACCGGGTGGCCCGCGCGCTCGCCGCCAACCGTGCCGACGCCGTCGCCCTGGTCATCCCCGAGCCCGAGACCCGGCTCTTCGCCGAACCGTACTTCTCCGACATCATCCGCGGCGTCGGCGCCGAGCTCGCCGACACCGACCTGCAACTGCTGCTGACCCTCATCCGCACCCCCAAGGAACGGCAGCGGCTCGCGGACTACCTCTCCGCGCGCCGGGTCGACGGGGTGCTGCTGGTCTCCGTGCACGCGGACGATCCGCTGCCGGACCTGCTGGAGCAGATCGAGATGCCCGCGGTGCTCAGCGGCCGCCGCTCGGCGCATGAATCGGTCCCGTACGTCGACTCGGACAACACCGGGGGCGCCCAGTCCGCCGTGGAACACCTCATCGGCCGCGGCCGCACGACGGTCGCCACCATCACCGGACCGCTGGACATGTATGTCGCCCAGTGCCGCCTGGAGGGCTACGGCGCCGCGGTCCGGGCGGCGGGCCGGGAAGTGGAACCGGAGCTGGTGGCTTCCGCGGACTTCACCGAGGAGGGTGGCCGCCGGGCCATGCGCCAACTCCTCGACCAGCGCCCGGACCTGGACGGCGTCTTCGCCGCCTCGGACGTGATGGCCGCGGGCGCCCGGCAGGTGCTGCGCGAGAGCGGGCGCCACGTCCCGGACGACGTGGCGCTGGTCGGCTTCGAGGACTCGGCCGTCGCCCGCCATATGGACCCTCCGCTCACCAGCGTTCGGCAGGCCACGGAGGAGATGGGCCGGGCGATGGTGCGGGTGCTGCTGGAGGAGATCGAGGGGCTGTCGGACCGCACCTCCAAGCGGCCGCAGATGGTACTTCCTACCCAGCTGGTGCGGCGGGAGTCTTCCTGAGGGCACGGCTCGCGCATCCGGGTGCTGGGGTCTTCCGGCCGGGGGTACCTCCCAGCGGTAGCTGGGGGAGGCTGAGGCGCCCCGGAGGCGAACCGGGCCCCGAAAAGGAGCGGGGCCGGTGGACAGTGTCCACCGGCCCCACGATCAGGGGACGGGCCAGGCGCTTACAGCGCCGGGTAGGCGTTCTTCAGCAGTTCCTGGAACTGGGCCGAGAACCAGTGGCCCGACAGCGGAGCGTTCGCCAGCGCCCCCGACATGTTGTTGCCGTTGCGCGGGTTGCCGGTGTACGTCGGGTCGCACATCCGGTCGAAGCCCTTGCCCTCGTCGTTCGGAATCGAGGAGCTGGAGCCGTCCGACTCGCCCGGGGGCTTCATCCACACATACGCGTCGATCCCGGACGCGGGTGCCGCCTTGGGCCGCTCACCGAGTCCGGCACCGGACTGGTTGCACCAGTTGCCGATGTGGATCCGGCGGTCGTAGCGCCCGCCGTTGACGTACGTGTCCACGTCCGACTTCGCGCCGGGGCCGCTGGGCCGGGCGCTGCCGCCCCAGCCGTTGCGGGAGGTGTCGATCAGCGCGCCGACGTTGCTCGGGAAGCCGACGTTGACCAGCTCCTGGCGGAACGCCTGGGCGAAGGAGAGCTCGTCGACGTACCGGTTCCAGTCCACCCACTTCGACTGGCGCACGGTGGTCCCGTTGACCGAGTCGTCGATGGTGTAGTTGTTCTCCTTCAGCGCGCTGTAGTTGGCCGTGTTGACGATGATGCCGGCCACCTTGTCGACCGTGCTGCCCTCGGCCGTCGCCGCCTGCTTGAGCACCTGGGCGGTGGCGTTGAAGTTGTCGTCCCAGCCGATCCAGCCGTGGTGCCCGGCGTCCACATAGTTGTAGACGTTGCCGATGGCGCCCAGCTTGTTGAGGGCGTAGCCGACGCCCTTCACGTAGTTGCCGTTCGCCTTCATCGTGTCGCACTGCGGGGTCGCGGTGGGACGGCCGCCGGTGTTGGTGACCAGGTTGGGCAGTGAGTCGATCTCGATCGTGGTCACGATCCGCAGATTGGAGTTGGCGTACTTCGACTCGGAGAGAATCGCCGCGATCGGGTCGATGAACTGCGTCTTGTACTTGTCGATCTCGGTCGGGCCGAGCTCGCCGTTGGACGCCAGCGCGGCGCAGTCACGGCCGGGCAGGTCGTAGACCACTAACTGGACGACGGTCGGGCTGCCGGCCGACTGCTGCAGCGCCTTGTCGAGGTGGGCGCGCAGCCCCATCGCGCCGTTCGCGCCGTTGATCGCGGCGATGCGGTCCAGCCAGACGCCGGTCGGCTGGTTGGAGATCTTGCTGCCGCCCGGTTCGGCGGCGGCCTTCGCCGACCAGTCGGGGTTCACGTACACCTTGGCGCCCGCGTACGGGTTGTCGACCTTCGTGGCGGCCGCCCTGCCGCTGTCCACCTGGGCGGACGCCACACCGGTCAGCGCCCCCATGGTCAGCGCGGAGGCGGCGAGCAAAGTGCCCGCCATTCGGATTCTGCGGCTCATCTGATCTCCTCCGAGGAAGGAAGCCCCGCCCTTCAGGGTGGGGAGGAATCGGACTCCTGCGGAGCAGGGGCAAGGAAAGCCGGTTCGCCGTCAGGGCGGACCGGCGTCCACCCCCAACTATCCGCAGTGAGTCACAAGTTGATGCGTTAGCGTGTGAGACGTGAGGACCACGCACGTGAAACGGGCGTATCGGTACCGCTTCTATCCGTCCGATGCGCAGGCGGCCGAGCTGTCGCGCACGTTCGGGTGCGTGCGGAAGGTCTACAATCTGGCCCTGGCAGCGCGCACCCAGGCGTGGGCGCTGCGGCAGGAGCGGGTGAACTACAACGCCACCTCGGCCATGCTCACCGCGTGGAAGAAGACCGAGGAACTCGCCTACCTGAACGACGTTTCCTCCGTCCCCCTGCAACAGACCCTGCGCCACCTTCAGGCAGCGTTCACCCACTTCTTCGCCAAGCGGGCCCGGTACCCGCGGTACAAGTCGCGCAAGAAGTCCCGCAAGTCGGCGGAGTACACCACCAGCGCGTTCCGCCTCCAGGACGGAAAGCTGACCCTGGCGAAGATGACCGAGCCGCTGGACATCGTGTGGTCCCGCCCCCTGCCGGAGGGGGTCGCACCGTCCACGGTGACCGTTTCGCAGGACGCGGCCGGACGCTGGTTCGTGTCTGTGCTGTGCGAGGACCCCCGTGTGAAGCCACTTCCCACCACGGACGCGGTGGTCGGCGTGGACGCCGGGCTGGACCACCTGCTGACCCTGTCGACCGGGGAAAAGATCACCAACCCCCGCCACGAGCGGCAGGACCGTGCACGGCTGGCCAAGGCGCAGCGGGAACTGGCCCGTAAAGCCAAGGGGGACGGAGCCAACCGGAGCAAGGCCCGCCGGAAGGTCACCCGCATCCACGCCCAGATCGCCGACCGGCGGCGCGACACGTTGCACAAGATCACTACTCGGCTCGTTCGTGACAACCAAACGATCGTGATCGAGGACCTCACCGTTCGGAACCTGCTCAAGAACGGCAGGCTGGCCCGCGCCATCTCGGACGCGGCCTGGTCGGAATTCCGCACGATGCTGGAGTACAAGGCCCAGTGGTACGGCCGCGCAGTGATCGCGGTCGACCGCTGGTTCCCCTCCTCCAAGCTGTGCTCGAACTGCGGAACCCTGCAGAACACGATGCCGCTCAGCGTCCGCACCTGGACCTGCGGCAGTTGTGGCGTCACCCATGACCGCGACGTGAACGCGGCGCGGAACATTTTGGCCGCCGGGCTGGCGGTGTCGGCCTGTGGAGCAGGTGTAAGACCTCAACGGAGCTCTCCGGGCGGGCAGTCGGCGATGAAACAGGAACCTCTACGGCGCGAGCCGTAGGAATCCCCCCTTCCGGAGGGCGGAGGAAGTCAATGCATTCCCTTCAGGTGATCGCGGAGTCCCACGCCGAAGTTGGTCGACGTGCCGTTGTCATCGCTGATGGCCTTGACGGACGCGTCGTCCATGGGGCCGTCGAAGATGCCACGCCCCCGGACGCACATGAACTCACCGCCGGAGCGGTTGACGCCGAGCAGCCGCCGGGTGGCGCCGTTCTCGTCGACCAGCTCGTTGCCCGAGGCGCGCAGCTTCGGCGGTGCGGCGTTCGGGCGGAGCGGCTTGGACGGCGCGTCGGCGGGGGCGACCGACGCGGTGGTCATGGCCGGGCCGCTCGCCGCCGACGCGGTGGTGGGCGCCAGGGCGGTGCCCACCACGGATAAGGCCGCGGCGGCCACCAAGGCATAAAGGCGCGGGGGTGCTCGCATGGAGCGACTCCTTGAGGTCCAAGCGCCGTTCGATACGGCGCAGACTGCTGGAACCGCTCCCACTGGTTGAAGTGAAGGTAGCGCTCGACGGGCGCATGTCAACAGTTCCCGTTCACGGAATTATCGGTAGAAGACCTCTGAGCAGCCGGTGTTGTTCAAAGACTTGACACCTCATCAGCCTGATATGAACCTTGGGAGCGCTCCCACTGGTTCGCACTTTCCCCCACCACCCGCACGAACCGCGAGGAGGTCCCCCGATGCGCGTACAGCGTGGCTCGCCCTTATCCGGCGCACGACTTTCAGGGGCACGGCTCTCAGGGGCACGACGACGCATGAGACGGCTGGTGACCGCCCTGGCCGCCGCGCTCTCGCTCCCCGTGGCCATGACCGCGGCGGGCGGCGCCGCCCCCGCGCACGCCGCGGCGGTCCAGTGCGGGGTCGACTACAAGACCAACGACTGGGGCTCCGGCTTCACCGCCGACCTCACCCTCACCAACCCCGGCGCCGACGCCATCGACGGCTGGACCCTGACGTACGACTACGCCGGCGACCAGAAGCTGAGCAACGGCTGGAACGGTAGCTGGTCGCAGTCCGGCAAGACCGTCACCGTCACCAACGCGGGGCACAACGCGAAGATCGCGGCCGGGGGCAATGTCACCACCGGCGCCCAGTTCACCTACAGCGGCACCAACGCCGCCCCCACCTCCTTCGCCGTCAACGGCGTGGCCTGCCGGGGCGCCCATCAGCCGCCCATCGCGGTGCTGAGCAGCCCGTCCCCCGGCGCCGTCTTCACCTCCGGCGGCACCGTCCCGATGACGGCCACGGCCGCGGCGGCCGACGGGGCGACGATCACCAAGGTCGAGTTCTACAGCGACACCAAGCTCCTCGGCACCGACACCACCTCCCCGTACGCCTTCGACCACCAGGACGTCCCGGCGGGCGACTACTCGCTCTATGCCAAGGCGTACGACAGCCAGGGCGCCTCGGCCGAGTCCACCCCCGTCGGCATCCATGTGGCGGGCGGCCCCACGCTGGTGGCGAGCCCCGGTCAACTCGGGGTGCAGCAGGGCAAGAGCGGGACGTTCGGCGTCAAGCTGTCCACCAAGCCGTCCGCGAACGTCAGCGTCTCCGTGGCCCGCACCTCGGGCAACACCGGGCTGACGATCTCCTCGGGCGCCACCCTCACCTTCACCCCCGCCAACTGGGACACCGCCCAGCAGGTGACCGTGGCCGCCGCCAACAGCGGCACCGGCGCCGCCACCTTCACCGCGACCGCCGCCGGCCACACCAAGGCCGAGGTCACCGTCACCCAGCTGGCCGCCGCGAAGGTCTACGACGCCCGCTTCCTGGACCTCTACAACAAGATCACCGCACCGTCGGCGGGCTACTTCTCGCCCGAGGGCGTTCCGTACCACTCGGTGGAGACCCTGATCGTCGAGGCCCCCGACCACGGCCATGAGACGACCTCCGAGGCGTACAGCTATCTGATCTGGCTGCAGGCGATGTACGGCAAGGTCACCGGCGACTGGGCCAAGTTCAACAACGCGTGGGACATCATGGAGAAGTACATGATCCCCACCCACGCCGACCAGCCCACGGGCGGCTTCTACAACGCCTCCAAGCCGGCCACCTACGCGCCCGAATGGGATCAGCCCTCCCAGTACCCCTCCCAGCTCAACGGCAATGTGCCGGTCGGCAACGACCCCATCGCCGCCGAGCTGAAGAGCGCGTACGGCACCGATGACATCTACGGCATGCACTGGATCCAGGACGTCGACAACGTCTACGGCTACGGCAACGCGCCCGGCAAGTGCGAGGCGGGCCCGAGCGACACCGGCCCGAGCTATGTCAACACCTTCCAGCGCGGCCCGCAGGAGTCGGTCTGGGAGACCGTGACCCAGCCCACCTGCGACGGCTTCAAGTACGGCGGCAAGAACGGCTATCTGGACCTGTTCACCGGCGACGCCGCCTACGCCAAGCAGTGGAAGTTCACCAACGCCCCCGACGCCGACGCCCGCGTCGTCCAGGCCGCTTACTGGGCCTCGGAGTGGGCCAAGGCGCAGGGCAAGGGCGGCCAGATCTCCGGGAACATCGCCAAGGCCGCCAAGATGGGCGACTATCTGCGCTACGCGATGTACGACAAGTACTTCAAGAAGATCGGCAACTGCGTCGGCGAGACCGGCTGCGCGGCGGGTAATGGCAAGAACAGCTCCCACTACCTGCTGTCCTGGTACTACGCCTGGGGCGGCGCCACCGACACCTCCGCGGGCTGGTCCTGGCGCATCGGCTCCAGCCACGCCCACGGCGGCTACCAGAACCCCATGGCGGCCTGGGCCCTCAGCTCGTACGCCGACCTCAAGCCCAAGTCCGCGACGGGCGCGAGCGACTGGTCCACCAGCCTCAAGCGCCAGCTCGAGTTCTACCGCTGGCTGCAGTCCAGCGAGGGCGCCATCGCGGGCGGCGCCACCAATAGCTGGCAGGGCCGCTACGCCACGCCGCCGTCGGGCACGTCCACCTTCTACGGCATGTACTACGACGAGAAGCCGGTCTACCACGACCCGCCGTCCAACCAGTGGTTCGGCTTCCAGGCATGGTCCATGGAGCGGGTCGCGGAGTACTACAACCGCACCGGCGACGCCTCCGCGAAGACGGTCCTGGACAAGTGGGTCAAGTGGGCGCTGTCCAAGACCACCGTCAACGCCAACGGCACCTACCAGATCCCGTCCACCCTCCAGTGGTCCGGCCGGCCCGACACCTGGAACGCCTCCAGCCCCGGCGCCAACGCGAGCCTGCACGTCACCGTCGCCGACTACACCAATGATGTGGGCGTGGCGGCCGCGTACGCCAAGACCCTGTCCTACTACGCCGCCAAGTCCGGCGACACCCAGGCCAGGGACACCGCGAAGGCGCTGCTGGACGGCATGTGGAACAACTACCAGGACGCCCTCGGCATCGCGGTCCCCGAGTCCCGCGCCGACTACAACCGCTTCGACGACCCGGTCTACGTCCCCAGCGGATGGACGGGGACCATGCCGAACGGTGACAAGATCGACGCCGGCTCCACCTTCCAGTCGATCCGCTCCTTCTACAAGAACGACCCGGCCTGGTCGAAGGTCGAGGCGTATCTGAAGGGCGGCGCGGTGCCCAGCTTCACGTACCACCGGTTCTGGGCCCAGGCGGACATCGCGCTGGCGATGGGGTCGTACGCGGACCTCTTCGAGTAGCGGCACACGCACGAACAGCGGCACACACCTCCCGGGACGCGCCACCCGGGACGCGGGGCGGGGCTCCACCAGGAGCCCCGCGCTCGCTGCTCTCAGACGGGCACCGGGTCGTTCCGTTCGGCCAGTGCCCGCTCCAGCCGCTGGATGTGACGGTGCTGCAGCCGCGCCGAGCGCTGCAGCGTCATGACCACCCGCAGAAACTGGTCCATATCGGCCGCCCGGGTGAGGATGTCGTCGGGCACCCGATCATCGGCCAGGCACTCCCGCTCGTCCTGGGCGAGCACGGCCTGTGCCCAGGCCAGGGTGACCGGCTTGAACATCGTGGGGTGGCCCGCCACGATCCTGGCGCGGACCGCCAGGTCGTTCTCGGCCGCCTCCACATGCAGTCCGTCGTCCTTGTTGCGCGCCCCGAACAGCGCGTCGTGGAGGTGATGGGCCGTGAAGCCGCGCTCGGCGCAGGCGATCCAGAAGTCCCAGTCCTCCCCGGCACGCATGTCCTCGGCGTAGCCGCCCACCGTCTGCCACACCTCGCGGCGGTAGAGCGAGCAGTAGAACATGATCAGCCGCCGCAGCAGCAGGTCCTTGTCGTAGGCCGGGAGCTGCAGCGCCTGCGCGGGCAGTCCGTCGTCGGTGAAGACGGAGACGTCTGTGGAGACGATGGCGATGTCCGGCCTTTGGTCCAGCACCGCCACCGTACGCTCCAGCATGGTGGGGGCGATCACGTCGTCGGCGTCCAGCGGCAGTACGTAGCGGCCGGTGGTGGCCGCGATGCCCGCGTTACGGGCGGCCGAGACACCCGCGTTGGCCTGGCGCAGCAGCCGGATGCGCCGATCGGGGTGGTCGGCGATCAGCGACCGGGCGACCGCCGCGGTGTCGTCGGTGCTGCCGTCGTCGACCACGACGAGCTCCCAGTCCGGGTGGGTCTGGGCCAGCACGCTGTGCACCGCCTGCGGCAGGTAGTGGCCGTAGTCGTGGCAGGGGATGACCACCGAGACCAGGGCAGGCGAGCCGCACCCCTCGGACGGCGACGCCGACGACGCTGCGGCCCCCGGGAGGCATCCAGCCTCCAGGGGGCCGCGTTCCGGGCCGGAGGGAGCCGAGGTCATCGGAGCCCGTTGCCGTACCGGCTTTGCCCGGACCCGCCGGGCTGGGCCGCCTTGGACCTCGGTTGGCCGGAGACGGCGATGTTGGCGCAGTGCGAGCCCGTCCCGGAGCCGCCGGGGGGAACGACGATGGTCACGTTGGCCGAGGTGCCGACGGTGGTGTCGCAGTGGTTCTGCTGCACCACGCCGTGCGGGTCGCCGAAGATCTGCGCGAAGTTGAGGCAGTGCGACCCCGCCCCCGGCCCCGAGACGCCCACCCCGCGCTTGGAGTCGCAGTCGTTGACCTGCTGGGTGGCGTTGTCCCAAGAGAGCGCGCCGGCGTCGCCCCCGCCGAAGGCCACTGCCCCGGCCGCCGCTGTCACCAGCGCCGCCGTCTTGCCGATGTTCATGTGATTCTCCTCCTCTTCGCAGAGACCTGCGGACGCCTGGCTAACGACGCTCGACGCCACGGGCTTCGCTCTCGGTGGCGGCTTCACCTGCCTGGCTCAGCGGGCCACCACCCGGGTGGGCGGGGTGCACCACTTCCACCCCGGGCAGCGCCCAGCACGTGACGCCCATGTCCTGGGCCAGTGCGGCCAGCCCCTCGGTCTCGATGAGCCGCCGGTAGGGGACGGCCGGGAACACCAGCCCGTCGCGGTGCAGATCGGCGTGGACCAGCAGGGCCGTACCGCCGACCGCGTCGACGCGGACCCGCTCGTGCCCGCGCAGCTCGTCGAGATAGCTGCGGGCGAATCCCTTGGGCGGCTGCAGGATCCCGTCCCGGAGCCATCGGTCCCAGTCCAAAGCGCCGGCGTCCGGGTGCAGGACGAAGGTGTTGAGGTCGAAGCTGGGCCCGCCGGGCTCGGTGACGCAGTGCGCGGTGACGATCTCCTCACGCGCGCCGAGCAGCCGCTGGACGAGGTCGGCCGGATGGTCCGTCACATCGACGTCGAGCCACAGGACCCACCGCTCGTCCGCGAGCGCGCGCGACAGGAGGTGGTTACGGGCCATGGCCAGCGCCGACCGCCGCTGCCGCTGGACGCTCCGCTCCCAGCGCGGCCCGGTGAGCCGCAGGCCGAAGTGGCGTCGTACGAGGGTGACCCGCCGGAAGTCCGCCTCCAGCGCGGGCAGGGCGTCCTGGAGGGCCTGCCAGGTGCCGTCACGGCTGTCGCCCTCCAGCAGGCCGACAGAGAGCGCGTCGCGCGGGTGGTCGAGAGCGCGCAGGTTGTCCAGGTAGCGGGGGAGGAAGGCGGCGGCGTCCTTGAGGGGGGTGAGGACGAGCAGCGGCGGGTGCCCGTCCGCGTCCGCGTGTACGTACACGGGGGCGGGCCGTCTGGCGTGAGGGACGCGCGCCGACGGGTCGGGGGTGTTCTCCGCGGTGTCTTCCGCGGTGTCTTCCGCCTCCGGGACATCCGCCGAGTCGAGGGGCAGCCGCGCCGCCATCGCGTGCACCTGGTCCACGTAGGCGCTCCCCGTGGACCACACCTGGGTCGCGGCGTCGAAGAGGCTCGTGAAGTGCGGCTCGTCGAAGGTGTTGGCCCCGTGGAACACATAGGTGTAGAGCTCCGGCGCGTCCAGGGACACCGTCCGTCCGCCGCGCACCACGGCCTCCGCGACCGGGGAGTCCTCGCCACGCCGCAGCTGGGGATAGCGGGGAAGTGCCTCCTTCGCGCAGAGCATGGAGCCCTCCCACACCCGTACCCCGGAGATCGCCATCGTGCGGCGAGCGGGCCACCACAGCCGCTCCCGGGCCAGGAAACACGCCGTGGCATCCAGCGCGAGAACCGCCGCCAACTGCACTTCGATCCGCTCCGGGTCGTACAGGTCGTCGTCGTCCCACTGGCACACGTAGGACCCGGTGGCCAGGTCCACGGCGATGTTGCGCAGCTCGCCCAGCGTCCGCCCCTCCGGTGGCAGCCGGTGCAGCCGGATCCGCTCGTCGGCGAGGTCTCGTACGTGGTCCTCGATGGCGCCGTCCGCGCCGTCGTCGACCACGACCAGCTCCGCGCGGGAGTAGGTCTGGGCGAGGAAGCACCGGATCGCCCGCTCGGCCAGCGGCAGCCGGTCCTTGGTCACCATCAGACAGGACACCGTGGGCGCGGGCGAACCCGCGGCCCAGCGCCTGCGCTGGGCGTCGAGGTCGACCAGGCCGTGGGCGCAGGGCTGCAGATCCTGGCTCGTCCAGAAGCTGACCTGGCGCCTGGTGGAGACCCCCGTTGCCCCGGAGTCCTCCCGGTCCCAGCTGCCCGACCAGTGGTGCACGGCATGCGCCCGGTCCAGGTCCACCTGCCGCGGCCCGAACAGCTCCGCCGCGGCCGGGCTCAGCTTGGGGTACAGGACGTCGGCCTCCAGTAGCGTGGGGGAGCAGCCCTCGGGGGCGCTGTCGACCGCGCGCGTGAGGAAGAACGGGCCCGTCGCGCCCAGCGGGTCGGACAGGGTATGGGCGCCCACCAACTGCCGGTGCGCATGAGACCAGAACGGATGGCCGGGCCGCGACGCCATGAACGCGTTGCAGACGATGCGCCGCATACCGTTCCGGCGGCTCCATGGCAGCCGGGCGTGCTCCCCCGGTTCGAGACCGAGGACGAGCTCCTTCCCGGAGAGGAGCCCGGTCACCGGGCGCAGGCACTCGAAGTCCATGTCGACGTACAGCCCGCCGAAGTGGTCGAGCAGGAAGTAGCGGATCGCGTCGGCCCGTTTGATCGGCTCGGGATAGCCGTCGTAGACGGGCAGGAACCACGCGTAGTGCTCCTCGAGGAACGCGCGGTTGTCCTCGTCCGTCCACAGCCGGTACTCCCAGTCGGGGTGGTGCCGGCGCCAGGACTCCGACCAGGTCCGCCATTCGTGCGGTACGTCCGTGTTCTTCCAAGTCTGGTGGATCAGGGGTGCGATTCCCCGCTTCTCGGGCATCTGTGCAGTATGTTCGCGGGTCGTGTCCACCGGCGGGCGGCGCGAGAGGGGAACATCGCCCGTCCGGCCCAGCGCGCGCGTCGGACCGGGCGGGAAAGGTACTGCTGGCGGCGGTTGGCCGAGTCAGGACAACGGCACCGAGAACAGCACTCGTTCGGTACCGACCCGGTGTTCGGCCGCAAAGCAACATTCGCACGATGGTGGTATGCGCTTCGTTTCCAGTATCGCGTCACCTTGACGCCCGGCCAGCGCATCCGTGCTGCCAGGGGCCGTGCTGTCCCTGCCCTGCATGCCAGTCCGCCCCGCCAGGGAGAACGCGCGTCACGCCCGCACGCGTGAAACCCCGGGGTACACGGCGGCCACGTTGTCCGTCGGCTTCGGCCGGTGCTCCGCGCAGGGGCCCGCCGCGAAGGCGCGCAGCAGATTCTCCGTGGTGCGGGTGACGAAGGCCCTGGTGCGTGCGTCCATCCCGTGATCGCGCCCGTTCTCATGGGTCCCCGCCATCAGGGCCTCCACCCAGCGCATCGTCCCCGAGGCGAAGACCCCCGCCCCGCTCGCCACGGTGTAGTACGCGGAGTCCGAGTGGCTGTGCCGCCCCCGGCAGACCAGGGGGGAGTGGGCGATGATCCGCAGCGGCGCCGGGGTGGGATAGCCCGGGGTGACCCGGTCGTACTCCACACCCACCAGATGGTCGAAGGAGTCGCCGTCGTCCACCCCGGCCCCGGCGAACAGCCAGTGGCCGCTGTCCAGGACGACGTACGGGGCGTCGGTCGGGTAGCCCTCGTAGAGGACGCCGGTCAGCGAGGACTCGGGATCGGGCGCGGGGGGCTGACGGAAGTCGGTGGTCGCCAGGTCGCGATGGTTCACCAGATACGGGTCATCCCGGTAGGCGGTCTTGTAGCAGACCACGGTGCGCGCGGGGGCACCGCCGGGGCCGGGCTCCAGCCGGATCCGGCGGAAGCAGGTGTTGGCGCCGAGGAAGGCCAGATTGGTGCCGTCGTCCCGGGCCCGGGTCACGTACCGCCGCTGCTGCGGGCTCCAGTACTCGTCGTGACCGAGCGACAGGGCGGCCGAGGCGCCCTTCAGCACGGCCGGTCGCAGATGGACGTCCACGCCCGTGGTGTACGCGAGCGGAAGGCCCAGCCGTTCGGCGAGGACCACCAGGGCCCGCTCGTAGACCAGGAACTTCTCCGCCCCGCTTTTCGCGTACGGCCGGTCGAAGCTGACGGCCAGCGAGCGGCTCCCGTACGCACCGTCCCGGCCCTGGTAGAGGCTGTAGCCGCCCCAGGTGTTGTACGCCTGCCAGGTGGCCGGTGCGTGCATCAGCAGCGTCCGGCCCCGCGCCTGCCGTGAGCGCACGATCAGCGGCACATAGCGCTGATGGCCGTTCGAGGCGTCCAGCCGCAGCAGATACGCGCCCTCCGGCCAGTTCCGGGCGCGTATGCGCAGTGAACGGTCCCAGTCGGCCCGCACCGTGCGGGTGGCGTCGAGAAACAGGGGCACGCCTTGCTTTCTGCCGTCCACCCGGCCCGACCGCCACACCAGCCGCGCCTGCGCCCCGCCGTACCAGCCGATCCGGTAGGCCGATACGCGGAAGGCGGGGGCGGTGGTCGACACATGGAGGCCGACCTCCTCGTCGGGCAGCACGCTCACCTGGTCGGTATAGCCCTCGATGGCGTCGGGCGGCCCCGTCGAGCGGATGCGCCAGTCGGCACTGCCCGGCCGGGCCCGTTCCGCCTCCTCCGCCTGGCGCGCGGCGTCGGCGCGACGGGAGGGGCGGGCGCGGTGGCCATCGCGTCCGGAGGAGTCGCAGCCCGTCGCGGCCACCCCGGCGGCCCCGGCACCGGCCGCCGCCGCGGCCCCGAGGAAGCCCCGGCGGACCAGCCCGCCGGTTGTGCGGCCCTGTTCTCCGTCCACCGGATCATCGTGGGCCGCGCCGCGGACGCGGGCGAGCCGGTGCGGTCCGACGGAGTATCCGGCCGCGCGGTCCGGCGCCTCCGAGGTGCGGCGTGGGGGCGCGGGGAGCAGCCTGGGACATATGACGGAATCCCAGGCGCCGCGCATTCACCGGCCTCCGATCGTGGTGCTCGGCGTGCAGCAGAACGACCCCCCGTACCGTCTGGTCGAGATCGCCGGTGAGCTGGCGGGCAAGGCGCACTCGGTCCTGGACGTCATCGAGATCGCCCGGGAGGTGGGTCTGGACGATGTCGATCTGGACGATCCGGATGTGGTCCGGTGGGTGGGCGGCGACAAGTTCACCTGGACGTCGTTCTGGCCCCCGCATCGGTCGCACCACGAGCACCGCGGCTAGGCGGGCCCGCGGGCGGCTCGAGCTTGGATTCACTGTCAACCCGACGTTGACACCCTGCGGAGTGTCAACCTATGGTTGACGCATGACGAAACCAGTCGGACTCAGTCATCCCGTACGCCTCGACGATCTGATCGAGGCCATCAAGAAGGTCCACACCGACGCCCTCGAGCAGCTCACCGACGCGGTGATCGCCGCCGAGCACCTCGATGAGGTGGCCGACCACCTCATCGGTCACTTCGTGGACCAGGCCCGCCGCTCCGGCGCCTCCTGGACCGACATCGGCAAGAGCATGGGGGTGACGCGGCAGGCGGCCCAGAAGCGCTTCGTCCCCAAGGCGCCCGGCGAACCCTCGGACCTCGACCCCAGTCAGGGCTTCAGCCGCTACACCCCACGGGCGCGGAACACGGTGATGGCGGCGGCGAACGAGGCCCGCGCGGCCTCCAGCGGCGAGGTGCGCCCCGAGCACCTGGTCCTGGGCCTCCTCCATGAGCCGGAGGGCCTCGCCGCGAAGGCGATCCTCGCCCAGGGCGTCCTGCTCGACACCGTCCGCCAAGCGGCCACCGAGGCCCTTCCCCCGGCCGCCGAGGAGGTGCCCGAGCTCATCCCGTACGACGCGGGCGCCCGTAAGGTCCTGGAGCTCACCTTCCGCGAGGCGCTGCGGCTGGGCCACAACTACATCGGCACCGAGCACATCCTCCTGGCCCTCCTCGAACACGAGGACGGCGCGGGCCTGTTGACCGGCCTGGGCATCGACAAGGCCACCGCCGTGGACACCCTCACCAAGGCACTGACCCGAATCGCGGAGGCCATCAAGGACGAGATGGAGGGGTGATCGAGCGCCCCTCGACGGCCCAACGGCGGGGGTGCGGCGGCCGGAACAGCGAAGCTGTGCCGGTCAGGCCGAGGACTCGCCCGACCGCGCGACTCGGGGAGCGGACGATGACCGTCTTGCCGTGTGCGAGCGCCTCGCGGCGAAGCCTCAGCAGTGCGTTGAGCCCCGAGCAGTCCCAGAACCTCACCGCTCTCAGATCCACGTCGACGCCCTCGGCGGAGGCGTGGAGGGCCGTGTGCAGGGCGGCGGACACGGCGGGGGCGGTCTCGTAGTCCACTTCCCCCCGGATCACGACAACCTTCCGGGGTCCCTCCTGGTAGCTGTCGGTGATGAGGGCGGACGGGGGCGTGGACGCGGGCCGCGACGGCGTCGGCCCGACCGTCGCCCCGAGTGCCGCATCGTGTGCGGGCCGGTACGGAGAGCGATGCCCGGGCTCGGGCGTGGAGACGTCTCGGGCGTGCATCTGTCTCTGTCTCCCCTCAAGTCGTCCCACCGGCATCACACGACTTGCTTTACACGAAGCATAATTCATGTGTCCAGATGCGTCATCATCGCTTCGGCAATATCATGAGCGCATGGGAGGAGTGCCTGAATCGCACACTGGGTGGACGTTCCTGACGAACCACGCCCGCGTGCTGGCCGCGATCGCCGACGACGCGAACGTGCGGATCCGCGACATCGCCGCACACTGCAGGCTGACGGAGCGCGCCGTCCAAAAGATCATCGCCGACCTGGAGCAGGACGGCTATCTGTCCCACACCCGTGAGGGGCGCACGAACACGTACCGCATCGAGCCGGGGAAGGTCCTGCGCCACCCGGCCGAGGCCGGACTCCCCGTGGCCTCGCTCCTCTCCCTGCTCGTCGAGGACGAGGCCCGGCGCAAGAACGCCGACGGGCCGATCGGCGGCGGGAACCCGAACCCGACAGCGCACTGACGCTCCTGCCCTCGACTACTCTGAAACGACCCTTGACGTCAGAGGTAGGAGTCACGGTGCGCATCGGCGAACTCGCCGCCCAGGCCGGCGTCAGTGTGCGAGCGCTGCGCTACTACGAGGAGCAGCACCTGCTCACCTCGGAGCGCAGCCCCAGCGGCCAGCGCCACTACCCGGACACCGCGGTCGCCCACGTTCTGATGATCCAGTGCTTCTACGCCGCGGGCCTGTCCAGCAAGGCCATCCGCGAACTCGTCCCCTGCATGCACACCGGCGTCGCCACCCCCTCCATGCGCGCCCGCCTGACCTCCGAACGCGACCGTATGAACGCCCAGATCGCCGACATGGCCAAGGCCCGCGACCACCTGGAGGCCCTCATGACCGCGGCCGACGGCATGGTCGACGGCGAGATCCGGTGCGCCCCGCTCAGCGCTTGATCCACCGTAGCGGCGGCGCGGGAGCAGGCAGGGCAGACGGCCGGTCAGCGGCGGGCGCCGCGGGGGCCGCTCCCGCCGTGGTAGCCGAGTTCGAGGTAGCGGGCGCGGGTACTCCAGGAGCCGAGGTCGGGCGCGTTGGCCAGGACGTCGTGCCAGTGCGAGTCGCCGGAGGCCGCCTTACCGGAACGGCCCCCTGAGCCATGCGCGGGGCGCACGGCCCAGAGCCGCACCCCCGACCGCGCCTCGGACTCGCGGACCGGCTCCCACAAGCCCACCGAAAACATCCCGGCGAGCTGGTGCATGGCGATGAAACTGGCTATGCCCCCTTCGGGATCCGTGGAGTCCGGGCGCTCGGTGAGGGCGTGCCACAGGAAGTACGGGTTCGGTAGCCGCACATCGGGCTGGAAGCGGTAGACGAGCCGCACCAGTCTGATCGAGCCGATGCGCGGCAGCTTTATCCGGCTGAGCGGGACGACCTCGCGCTTCCCGCCGGTCCAGGTCAGCGTCTTGTTGCGGCCCATGTAGCCGGGCTCGCTGTAGACCGTGGCGTGAAGGCGTTCCCTGCGATCGGGCCGCCGGTTGTGCACCATGCCCGCGCCGACGATGGCGCCGCCCACCGAGGCCAGGCCCGCCAGGAGAATTCTGGTCTTGCGCTTCATCGGAACGCGACACCTCGCTTCTGACGGGACGACCGCCTTCATCATGTGCCACGCCGAGGAGAACCTTCATGGTTCCTTGCATCCCGCAACCCGGCCCAACTCGGCCACGTCTATCCCTGGTGAGACGGTCACGAGGACCGTAAGAACGAATGCAGGGGTAGGGAACATGACTGTTCTGGTGCTGCTCGGCGCCTTGGCACTTGCCATCGGCGGATGCGCGTGTGTGGTGTGGGCCGAACGCGGCGGGCCCCGCTGGGCCCGCGTCGTGGCGACCGTGACGCTTGCCGTGGGGGAGCAGTTGCGGCGCTCCCGGAAGAACCGGCGCCGAAGCCTGAACCGGACCAGCGGTGACGGTTGACCAGGGTTCCCCTGGATACAAGGCGGTGAGGCCACGCGGACGGCCGTGCTGCGGGTGCTCGGCGCTGCGGATGATCAATCGCACTTCAGCTCACCCCAGACCTGCTTGCCCCAGCGGTACCGGTCCGTCCCCCATCGGTCCGTGAGGGCGTCGACCAACAGCAGCCCCCGGCCTCGGGTGTTGTCGCCGTTCGAGTCCGTCCGCAGATAGGGAACGTTGCGGGACCGATCCACGACGCCGAGGCGGACGAACTTCTCGGACGGTCGGGTGACGACGACCCGGATCGACCTCAGACGGGCATGGTCGACGGCGTTGGAGACCAGCTCGGTGATCACCAGCGCGGCGTCCTCGACCAGGTCCTCCTGGCCCCAGGCGGCCAGTGCGGTCCGCACCAGCTTGCGGGCGACCTCTGCGCTCTCCGGTGCGCGGCGCATGGTCTGGGAGTATCCGGGGTGCCCCGTGGGGCGAGGTGTAGCGGTCACGGACATCAGGACCTCAGTGGGTGCGAAGTGAGCGGCCTTGTCCGAGTGAACGACGGCTCGCCGCACGAGAGGAGGAAGTGTCGCCCCCGTGTGCAAACCGCCCAGCCGGAAATTTCTGGTCGACTCCCCTCACGGAGGGGGCTCTCATGGCTACGGTGGGTACGTGGAGGGGAACGAAAGCCTCAATAACGCCATGCAAGAGATCGGCCTCACTCAGGCCGAGTTGGCCGACGCGGTGAACGTCCGCCTGATGTCCCAGGGGTATGAGGGCACGGTGAGCGACCGGACGGTTCGCAACTGGCTGACCGGAAAGACGGGTTGGCCGCACCCTCGGCAGCGGGCAGCCTTAGAGGCAGTATCCGGATGTACGGCCGAAGAACTGGGATTCGTCCCACCGGTCCGAAGATGTCCCACCACCGAACCGGAGGAGCCCGTGAGGCGCCGGAATTTCCTGACCGCCACCACCGGTACGACGGCCGCGGTCGCTGTGCCTCTCGTCGCACAGCACTCCGTAGGCACCTCCGACGTGATCCGGCTCCGTTCCGGCTTGGACGCCTTGGTGGCGCTGGACGCCAAACGGGGAGGTCACGATGAACTGGAGCGTATGGCCCTCGCCGGGGCGGCCGAGGCGCTGGAAAAGCAGAAGCTCGGTGCCTCCCAGCGCATCCGCCAGAGGCTGTTCAGCGTGGCCGCCGATTACACATGCCAGGCCGCTTGGTCAGCCATCGACGACAAGCGGACCGACCGGGCCAGGGGCTTGCTGGACCGGGCGCTTTATCTGGCTGGGATGGCCAAGGACCCCACTGCAGAGCTGGAAGCCTGGAACCTGTACTCCAGCCTCTCCCACCATCGCGGTGCGTACACCGAGGCCGTCCACTGCGGCTATGCGGCCCAGGCGACGGCCATCGCCCGGCGGGACCCGTTCTACGGCTCCCTGGCCCACGTCCGGACGGCGCTCGCCCACTCCACCCTGGGTGAACGGCAGGCCGCCTTACGCTCCCTCGGGTGCGCCCACGAGGCGTTGGGCAAGGCGTCCTTGAATGATCCCCGGCCGATCTGGACCGCCTTCTACGGACCTGGCGAGCTGCTCGCCCTCACGGCCATCGTCCGGGACAATATCGGCGAACCCGTGGAGGGCGAGGCCGCCTCTCACCAGGCCCTGGCGGGCATCCCGAAAGCGTTCCGCCGCAACCGTGCCCTGGCCACCGCACGGCTCGCCCTGACCCAGCTTCACCAGCGCGACATCGATCAGGCGTGCGCTACTGCCTCCACGGTCTTCGAGCTGATGGCGGGGCACCCGATCCCTGGCCGAATGCGCTCACTTCTCGGTGACTACTACCGTGACTTGATCACTGTCGCCCCGGACGCGGGCGTCGCCCGAGAGTGGGGAGACCGCTACCGATCCGAATGGAGCCGATCTTGAGTGCCGCTGGTCTGGACGTCCGCCACTTCACCCACGCGGACCTTCCGGAGATCCGCCAGACGCTGATCGATGTGCACGCCGACGCCCAAGGCGAGGCGATGGAGGATGAGTTCAACCAGCGCTTCCCCTGGTTCGTCGACCACTGGGGCGGCCTCCCCGGGTTCTCCTGCGTGATCGCGTTCGACGGCGACAAGGCAGTGGGCTTCGCGTACGGCGCCCCGGCCAGCCCCGGTCGTGAGTGGTGGCGCGACTACCTTGACCCGGCGCCGGAGAAGGACTTGACCTTCTCGTATTCCGAGCTGGCCGTGATCCCGGAGTGGCGCAAGCAGGGACTGGCCGAGCGGCTGACCCGGACGCTGATGGCAGGGCGGGACGAGGTCCTTGCGGTCCTGCTCGTGGACACCGAACATCCCCGGGTACAGGCCCTGTACGAGTCCTGGGGCTTCCGGAAGGTGGGGGAGCGCCAGCCCTTCCCGGACTCTCCGCTCTTCGCCGTGATGCTCGCTGAGCTTCCGCTGCCGAGCTGACTGCCGGGCCTCGGGTTGGGAGTCGAGGACCTTGGGCTGAGGGGCCCTCGCGGGAGCCGTCCTCACGTCATCGGGCCCGGCCCGCAGGTCAAACGAAGGGGCGCGCGGTGACCGGCCGATGATCCGCCCGTGGAGATCTCCGACAGACGCATCAACCTCAGAAAGCGGCCGACGCCGAGCACGCCAAGCTCCGTGGCCTCGACGGCGAAGAGCACACCGCCCAGTGGATTCGCTGGCGTGCCGCCGCCGAAGCGATCCAGGCCGGCCGCGGTGAAGCAGGCCGTACACCACCCAAATTCGAGCTGAGCTCTGGCCTCGACTGGGACATTTGGGGCTCTACGATCAGGAAGGGTCCCGATGATCGGTAAGTTTGGCCGGGCCTGGGGCGTTCTCGCCCTGGGCACCGCTCTGCTCGCAGCCGGAGCGGCTGTACCCGCCACTGCGTTTTCCGCGTCGGCAGCGGCGTCCGCCTCCTCTCAGGTGCGTTCCCTGCCCCCTCAGCAGAACGTCCCCAGCCTGGACGCGGGCGGGCCGGCGAAGACCGTCGACTATCCGCCGGACGGGCAGCGGTACCACCAGCCCAGCTCCATCAGCATCCAGGCACCGCCGCACACTCGCATTGTCGGACTGGATCTGCGATGCACAGGGATGTCGTGCCCGGTGCAGATCGCCGGGGACGGCAGGTCCGCCACCGCGCAGGGCTCGGCCAGCACGTGGGACTTCATCCGGCCCTTCACCGTCCACGTCGTCGCAGACAGCGATGCTCCTCTGGCCGGGGGGACGTTCACCGGGAGCTTCACCCTGAACGGGGCGACCCAGCCGCTCACCGTGTACATCGCCCCCGGCATCCAGGGCATCATCGCGGGCAACCTCAAGAACACCAGCCCTGCGGGCGGAGGCGTACGAGTGCTCGCCGTCGACCCGGGCAGCAGCACCGAAGCCGCAGGACTCCTGCCCGGTGATGTCATCACCGAAGTCGCGGGAATCCCCACCCCCACCGTCAACGACCTCGATGCGGTCCTCAGCGGTAAGAGGTCGGGCGCCACCTACCCGGTCGTCGTCAGGCGTGCAGGCGCACTCGTGACCCTTCAGATTCCGCTGGACCCGGAGCCGTAAGCGGCATCGAGTAGATGTGTGCCCCAGACCGGGGTCAGCAAGAGCACGAGGAGATGCCCCCTCCCGGCCGCGGCCGGGAGGGGGCATTGACGATCGCCGTGAAGAATTCACGCAGGCCCATCCGGGCGGCGCGGAAGACGAGCAGCCCGGCCCGTGCGGCCCGACGCCTGGCGGCGGTGTCTCATTCGGCGTCGCCTCCTGACCGGTCCTGCCGCGCAGCCGCCTCGTAGACGCTGAGCAGCCGCTCGCCCTCCGAACACGCGGCGCCAGGCGTCCGGCAGGCCAGGCACCCTGTGGCGTGCTCCAGGACTGCGCGCCATTCGGTCTCGGCGGCCGGGCCTCGCAAACTCGGGGCTGTGACGACGACCTTCTGGGAGTGGCCGTAGCTGCTGCCCTCATCGCGCCACCGCCACTCGACGCGGGATGACACGGTCAGCTCCCGCCGAGGTTCTCGTAGTGGTCGCACAGGGCGTTGACGGAGCGGGCGAGCCGCTGGGCGTGCGCCACTTTGGCGGGCAGCGTAGCGCCGGGTTCCAGGCGCATCCGCATGCGGGCCTCGCCGATGCAGGCGCGTGCGCAGGCACGTGCGCAGGCGCGTCGCGTGTCGTCCTCGGGGAGACTGCCGGCCAGCTGCTCGACTTCGGGGACGGCGACCATGATGTGCCCGCGCAGCCGGAGGGTGAGCGTCTCCAGTTCCTCGGCCGTGGGGAGTTCGGTGTCCTCGGCGAGCAGACGGCGCGTACTGGTACGCATCGTCTGGATGTCGATGGGGCGTTGGTCCCGTTCTTCGCTGGCCGGTGGACGGGTGGCAGAAGTGGCCATGCTGGCGCTCCTTGTGGCGTTGCCGTGCCCCGGGAGGCGCCGCCGCCTCGCCGGGTTTCGTCGTATCCGTCGACGCTAGGAGTGAGGTGTGCAGCACAGCCAGCTATGTGCAGTTCTTTGCAGAGTGAGCCTATGAGCCCGTGAGTTGCCAGGTTCGCACCCTTGACGCGGGTCTCTGACTGCCTGATTGTGGCGCAAAGAACTGCACATCACATGGATGGAGACAGGCGTGCCGTTACGGTTCATCGGGATCGATCCCGACACCAAGACAGGAGACTCCCCGACCGTGTGGGTCGACCAGGAGGAGCATGAGCTCGTCTTCCAGGGCTGGAAACCGGGCCCTGAACTCGAAGCCGAGTGTGCGAGGTTCGAGGTGCCGGGGCATGCCGTCGGCATCCCGGACGATGAGGCTGTGATTCGTATCCCCGCCAGGATGGTGCACATGATCAGGGAGGCGTGCGATGCCCTCGAGCATCCCGACCATCACTGACCTGTTGGCTGACTGCGCGCGCTTTGCCGTGCACCTCGAGATGCGGGACCACTACGGAGTAACCGCGGAAGCGGACGAGTTCAGGGAGTGGCAGCAGACCGGCAGTGTGGACACCGACCCCCGCTCGCCGGGTTGGGCACCCTGGGTCGATGCCGTCTCCAGCACGGTGGCACGCGGTGTCGTCGTGCGCCGGGCCCGGATCGTGTCCGAGCCGGTTACCGACTACATCCGATACGAGCACGCATCCACAGTCGTCAACGTGCACGCAGGCGAGCAAGTGAGCTGGCTGCCTCGTCGGCGCGCCTCGGACATCGCGCTGCCCGGCAACGACTTCTGGCTGTTCGACGATCACCTGATCCGCTGGGGCTTCTTCTCCGGGAACGGCGCCCTCATCGGCCACGAGATTTCCACGGACCCGGCGGCCGTCAAGCTGTGCGCGGAGGCATTCGACGCCGTCTGGGCACGCGCCATGCCCCACGACCAGTACCAGATCCACTGACCAGGAAGCACTGGCTGCCAGCTCATGCCCCTCTCGCCGTCCTCATCTGCCCAGGCCGCACGTGAAGCCGTTGCCCAGCGGCTGCGCGACCTCCGCAAGGAAGCCGGCCTGACGGTCGTACAGCTGGCAGCCGCGTGCGGCTGGCACTACTCCAAGACCAGCCGCATTGAGAACGCCCTCACCGGGCCGTCCGCCACGGACATTCGCCGCTGGTGCGCCGCCACCCACGCCGACGAGCAGGCGCAGGAACTCGTCGTCCAGTCCATCAGTGCTGAGACGATGTACCGGCAGTGGCGCGACCAGGTTCGGGCTGGACTCCGTCACATTCAGGAGAGTCGCGTCCAGGCGTTCCAGGCAACCGAGGTGTTCCGCATCTACTCCTCCAGCCTCGTGCCCGGCCTGCTACAGACAGAGGGCTACGCGCGAGCCGTCCTCGGGATCGCCGCGAGCGTCCACGACCTGCCTACAGACGACAGTGCGGCCGCGGCCCGGGCGCGGATCGAGCGGTCCCGGATCATCCACGAGCAGGGACACCGCTTTGTCGTGGTCATCGAGGAGTCGGTGTTGTACTGCCGGATCGCGGACACGGACGCCATGGCCGCCCAGTTGGGTTACCTGCTGACCGCTGGTGCGCTGCCCGCGGTGTCGCTCGGGATCATCCCGATGGCGGCCCGGCGGACGCACTGGACCGAGGAGACCTTCCACATCTACGACGACCGGACGGTGTCCGTAGAGCTGGTGACCGCCGAGGTGAACGTGACCCAGCCCGGCGAACTCGCCCAGTATCTGAAGACCTTCGAGCGGCTGCGCAGCATGGCCGTGTACGGGGCCGAGGCGCGGGCGTTGATCCTGAAGGCCATCGAGGCCCTGCGCTGACTCCGGGCGCGGCAAAAGCCCCCCGCCCGGTCCGGCGGCCGGACGGGGGCAGAGGGCGTGGAGGGAAGGGAGAGCCTTCTCAAGATCCCGGGTGGCCACCGGTGTGGCTGCGGGGAGATACGAGAAAGAGGCCGCTGTCCCACTTACACAGGTCAGCGGCCTCTTCGCAGAGGGTGAGTAACGGGACTCGAACCCGCGACATCCTGGACCACAACCAGGTGCTCTACCAGCTGAGCTATACCCACCATGACCGGCGCTTTCCGCACCGGCCGAGAAAAAGTGTACAGGGTCCGAAGGGGTGCTCGCTCCCGGCTTTCGGGGTGTCGGGAGCGAGCACCGGGTCGGGCCGGCCCGGGTCAGGTCTGCCGGGCGGGCAGGACGTGCTTGGCCGCGATGGTCTTCGCCGTGTCCGAGTCCGGTCCGGGCGCGGGGACGAAGATCGCTTCACGGTAGTAGCGCAGCTCGGCGATGGACTCGTGGATGTCCGCGAGCGCGCGGTGGTTGCCGTTCTTCTTGGGGCTGTTGAAGTAGGCCCGCGGATACCAGCGGCGGGCCAGCTCCTTGATCGAGGAGACGTCGACGATCCGGTAGTGGAGGTAGCTCTCGAGCGTCGGCATGTCCCGGAGGAGGAAGCCCCGGTCGGTGCCGACCGAGTTTCCGCACAGCGGGGCCTTGCCGGCCTCGGGGACGTGCTCGCGGATGTAGGCCAGGACCTGGTCCTGGGCGTCCTCGAGCGTGGTCCCGCCCTCGAGCTCGGCGAGCAGTCCGGAGGTGGTGTGCATGTCGCGCACCACCTCGGGCATGGTGACCAGCGCTTCCGCGGGGGGCCGGACAACGATGTCCACTCCCTCGCCCTGGATGTTGAGCTCGGAGTCCGTGACCAGTGCGGCCACCTCGATAAGCGCGTCGTTCGCCAGCGAGAGCCCGGTCATCTCGCAGTCGATCCACACCATGCGATCGTTCATACGTCTCACCCTACGGGGCGTTCCCGCTGGCCGGGCAGGGACGGACGGCCCGGAGCGCGGCCCGTCGCCTGTTCGGGCAGCCGTGGGGCGTAGGCGTCCGACTCCGGTTTGCCAGGGTCCGGATGCGGAGCGTGATGGTGGTGCGGAGGATGCCCCGAGTGACCGGTGGGACCGCCGGGCGCGCCCTGCCGCCGCAGCGGCAGGGAGTGGTCGCCCGAGCGGGGTTCGATCACCTCGGCGCGGTCGGGCCGGTCGGCCCGCTCCAGCCGCTCCAGGCGGTCGGGGCGGTCCGTACGCTCGACCGGCCCGCCCTGGGGCCTGCGGGCGCGGTACGCGGCCCGGTAGGCGGCCGGGGAGGACCCGAGCTGCCGCCGGAAGTGCCCGCGCAGCGCGACCGGCGAACGGAAGCCGCAGCGGCCCGCGACCTCGTCGACCGAGTAGTCGGAGGTCTCCAGGAGCCGCTGCGCCTGCAGCACCCGCTGGGTGATCAGCCACTGCAGTGGAGCGCTCCCAGTGAGCGAGCGGAACCTGCGGTCGAAGGTTCTGCGGCTCATATAGGCGCGGGCCGCCAGGGCCTCGACGTCGAACTGCTCATGCAGATGCTCGAGCGCCCACGCCACCACCTCGGCGAGCGGATCCGCCCCGATCTCCTCTGGTAACGACCTGTCCAGATAGCGCTCCTGCCCTCCGCTGCGGCGTGGCGGGACGACCAGGCGCCGGGCGAGGGCGCCGGCGGCGTCCGCGCCGTGGTCGGTGCGCACGATGTGCAGGCACAGATCGATCCCGGCGGCGGTGCCCGCCGAGGTCAGTACGTCGCCGTCGTCGACGAAGAGCTCGCGGGGGTCCACATGGACCGACGGATAGCGCTTGGCGAGCGTCGGCGCGTACATCCAGTGGGTGGTCGCCGGGCGGCCGTCCAGCAGCCCGGCGGCGGCCAGTACGAAGGCCCCGGTGCACAGGCCCACGATCCGCGCGCCCTCCTCGTGCGCGCGGCGCAGCGCGTCGAGCGCGGCGGCCGGTGGCGGCTGGGTTATCGACCGCCAGGCCGGTACGACGACGGTGCCGGCCCGGGAGAGTGCCTCCAGGCCGTATGGTGCGGTCAGTTCCAGTCCGCCAGTCGTTCGCAGTGGCACATCTTCGCCCGCGCACACCAGCAATCGGTACCGAGGGACTCCGGCGTCCTGCCGGTCGATACCGAAGACGGAGAGCGGGATGGAGCTTTCGAAGATGGGGCCGCCGCTGAACAGCAGCACCGCGACGATTTCTCGTCGCCGGCGTCCGGAGAGCTTGCGCGAGGTCTCCGGTACGGTCGTGGAGTCCTGGCTCATGGCACTAAGCCCCCCTCGGTGGTCGCGTCCTCTCGGTCCTGCACGTTTCCCCTCGGTCCTGAACGGTTCCCCCGCCGGTCATGGCCAAGATCGAATCTACTGTGTCGCGTGTGGTCGCCGTGACCAGTTCACCACCCGCCACTATGTCGACATGGGAACTTGGCGCGAAGCATTCGATCACGAAGCGTTGCACTCGTAGCCCTCGCTGTGAAGTACGCCTTGTGCGGACACCCACTTCCCGTAGGGGGTACGTGTGCCGCTGACCCCTTTCCACGCTGGCCGGACGGGTGTTGAGCACGGCGTTTGCCAAGGGAAGAAGTGTGGCCCGAAGTTGGCTTAAAACAAGCGGGCGCACGCGTACGGATGCGTCATGCGACCGGCGTACGGCCGGCTCGTACATCCTTCGGGCTCGAGCGACGCTCCAGCGGCGCTCCATCAGCGCTGAGTGTACGGAGCGCTACGGACCGCGTCCCCGGCCCCGGTCCCTTCGCGCGTCCTCAGACGCGGCGGCCGCCCCGGTGCGCGCCGATCCCCGTACGGCCGTGGCGGCCCCGGTGCGGGCTGACGCCGTCCGCGTCCAGCCGGGCCGCGGTGCGCTCGGAATGGCGGAGCAGGGCGCGGCTGGCGGCCGTCACTGCGGCCAGACCCGCACCGGCACCCAGGGCGCCGCCGACGGGTAATCCGCACATGAGCAGGACGACGGGGACCACGGCGCAGCCGAAGGCCGCCCAGCGGATCACCTCGCTCACCGCGTCGCTAGCGGTGGGCTGGACCGGGGCTCGAGCGGGGCTTGGAATATGGGGCCGTCCGGGTGTCCCGGCCGTGTCGCCGGGGATGCCGCCGGGGGCGTCGTACTCGCGGGCGACGGACACGGGCAAGGCTCCTCTCGAGCGGCCGGCGAGATGTCGGCAGGGCGCTCCGCGCGGGGGTGGGGAGGGGCGGCGGGCCGGGGATCCGGGCAGGTGAGCGGGTCGGGCCGGGGCCGCCGCAGCGGCTGCCGCTACTACAACGCCCGGCCCGCCCCCAGGTCACTGCCGGGCGGCGGCGCGGCGTACCGCGGCGGTCCGGCCGGGCCGGGCACCGGGCCGGTGCCCGGGCGTGGCGGGGACCACTTGGGGCATTGCGTTACGGGCCGCCCTCCGGCATGCTCCGGGGAACGCTTCGGGCGGCTCCGCTCCCGTGGCTACCTCTGGGCAGGTGGTGGAATGCCGCCGTACCCTTGGGGGTAAGGGCTTGGAAAGATGAATCCCGGACGGATTTCGACCCCTCGAGATCGTCCCCGAGCTCCAGCGGAGCTCAAGTCCCCCGACAACCCCCAACCTGAGCCCCCGCCGATCCCTCCGCACGAGGACATCCTTCGCCGAGACACCGATGGCCGGTCACGAAATCCCCGAACCCGCGGACCGCAAGCGGGTCGCCGATCACATGGCGACCCCCGAAGCGGCGGAAGAAACACGTCATTCCTGCGATCCAGCGTTCCAGCACGGTGTTGTGGTGGGATTCGACGGCTCCATGTCGAGCGAACGCGCCCTCGCCTACGCCATCGGCATGGCCCGGCGCTCAGGCTCAGGTCTGATCATCGTCCACGTGGCCAACCGGCTGCCGACGACGGTGTGGGCGGGCTGTGAGCCGCCGGTCTTCGTCGACGTCCCCGATCACCGCACCGAGGTGCTGGGGCTTGAGCTGGCCTGTGCCGATCATCTCTCCGAGGTGCCCTGGATCCTCGTCGAGCGAGGCGGGGACATCTGCCATGAGCTGGAGGAGGTCGGCCGGGAGTACGCGGCCGACGCCATTGTGGTGGGCTCCACTCATGGGCTGGTGGGGCGGATCTTCGGCTCGGTCGCGGGGCGGCTCGCCCGGCGGGCGCAGCGGCCCGTCATCGTCATCCCCTGAGCGTCGGCTGAGCGTCCCTTGACGTCGGCTGGGCACCCCTGAGCGTCCGCTGGGCCCCCGAGCGTGCGCTGGGCACTCCCCGAGCGTCCGCTGGGCATTCCCTGGACGTCCCCTGGGCGCCCGCTGAGCATCTCCCGAGTGTCACCGGGTGCTCCGTGCCTCCTGGTGCCTCGGAGTGCTCCAGGCGCTCCATAGTCCCCGAGCGGCCCCCGAGCGCCCCTGAGCGGCTTCTCCGGGGCTTTCCGGCCCCTCCAAGTCCCCGTGCCCTGGCACGCCGTGCCCCGGCACCTGTTCGTCAAGCGCGGTTGTTCAGCACAAAACCTCTTCCGTCGGCACGACTTGGCGCGGACGCCTGGAACCGGACACCCCCAACTCCCCTTGACCGCAGGTGAGATGGCGTCAAGTTCATCTTGACAACGGACAAACCTACCCGCGCGTAGAGGTGGATTGTGCGTTTGTGAGGGGTACAAAACGTTCGATCGTGCCGACGCGCGGGAAGTGACGGTTCCCGCGCGTCGGCCAGCCGCCGGCGTATAGGGCGACGCCGGCGCAGGGGAGGCGGCCCCCGCGTGCGTGGTGGCACACGCGGGGGACCGCCGAGGGGCTCGCGGAGGGATTCGCCGAGGTCGCGCGGGTGCGCGGGGCTATTCGACCGTCACCGACTTGGCGAGGTTGCGGGGCTTGTCGATGTCCCGGCCGAGCGCCAGCGCCGTGTGATAGGCGAGCAGTTGGAGCGGGATGCCCATGAGGATCGGGTCGAGTTCCACCTCGTTGCGGGGTACCACGATCGTGTGGTCCGCCTTCTCCTGCTCCCGATGGGCGACGGCCAGGATCCGGCCGCTGCGGGCCTTGATCTCCTCCAGCGTCGCGCGGTTCTTCTCCAGCAGGTCGTCGTCCGGCAGGACGGCCACGGTCGGCACCTCGGGCTCGATCAGCGCGAGCGGCCCGTGCTTGAGCTCGGAGGCCGGGTACGCCTCGGCGTGGACGTAGGAGACCTCCTTCAGCTTCAGGGACGCCTCGCGCGCCACCGGGTAGCCGCGGACCCGCCCGACGAACATCATGCTCTTTGCGTTCGCATATTCCGCGGCGAGCTTTTTGATCTCTTCCTCGCCGCTCAGCACCTCGGCGATCTGCTCGGGCAGCTTGCGCAGCCCGGCGATGATCCGCTTGCCGTCGGCGACCGAGAGATCGCGGATCCGGCCCAGGTGGAGGGCGAGCAGCGCGAAGGCGACGGCGGTGTTGGTGAAGCACTTGGTGGAGACGACGCACACCTCCGGGCCCGCGTGGACGTAGACCCCGCCGTCCGTCTCCCGGGCGATGGCGCTGCCCACGACGTTGACGACGCCGAGCACCCGCGCGCCCTTGCGCTTGAGCTCCTGGACGGCCGCCAGGGTGTCGTAGGTCTCGCCGGACTGGCTGACCGCGATGTAGAGGGTGTCCGGGTCCACGACCGGGTTGCGGTAGCGGAACTCGCTCGCGGGCTCCGCGTCCGCCGGGATCCGAGCCAGCTCCTCGATCAACTGGGCACCGATCAGGCCAGTGTGGTACGCCGAACCACAGCCGAGGATCTTGACCCGGCGGACCCCGCGCGCCTCGCGGGCGTCCAGGTTGAGCCCGCCCAGCCGGACGGTGGAGAACCGGTCGTCGATCCGGCCGCGCAGCACTCGGTCCACGGCGTCGACCTGCTCGTGGATCTCCTTGTGCATATAGGTGTCGTGGCCGCCCATGTCGTACGACTCGGCCTCCCACTCCACGGTGGTGGGGGAGGTGGAGGTGCGGCTGCCCTCGGTGGTGTAGGTGCGGTAGTCGTCGGCCTTGAGGGTGGCCATCTCGCCGTCGTCCAGGGTGACCACCTGGCGGGTGTGGCTGACCAGCGCGGCGACGTCGGAGGCGACGAACATCTCCTTCTCGCCGATGCCCAGCACCACGGGCGAGCCGTTGCGGGCGACGACGATGCGGTCCGGGAAGTCGGCGTGCAGTACGGCGATGCCGTAGGTGCCCTCGACCATCGAGAGCGCGTGGCGGACCTTCTCCTCCAGGGTGGGCGCCTGGGAGCGGCCGATGAGGTGGGCGAGCGCCTCGGAGTCGGTGTCGGAGGCCAGCTCGACGCCGTCGGCGGCCAGCTTGGCGCGCAGATCGTCGGCGTTGTCGATGATGCCGTTGTGGACGACGGCGACCTTGCCGTCCGCGTCCAGATGCGGATGCGCGTTGGTGTCATTGGGCGCGCCATGGGTGGCCCAGCGGGTGTGGGCGATTCCGGTGGTGCCCGCGAACCGCTTGGGAAGCCTGGCCTCCAGCTCGCGGACCCGGCCCTTGGCCTTGGCGGTCTTCAGTCCGGCGCTCTGGGCGCCCTTGGCGGGCTTGCCCTGGATCGCGATACCCGCGGAGTCATAGCCGCGGTACTCCAGGCGCTGCAGCCCCTCCAGCAGCAGTGGTGCCACATCGCGCTTGCCGATGTATCCGACGATTCCGCACATGGTGTTCAGGCCCTCCCATTGATCGCTTGTGCATGCTCGTGCTCGAGTCCGGCGGTGGCGGCCGCCATCGTGGACCGGTGCCGTGGACCGGTGTCGTCAGCCGTAGACGATGCGGCGCAGCTGGCGCAGCGAGAGTTCGGGCGGGGCCACCGCGCGGTACGGCAGCTCGGCCGTGATCCGCTCGAAGATGTCCGCGTTGCTCAGCCCGCCGGACTGCAGCTCGCGGTGGCGGCGCCGGACGAACTCCTCTGTCGTCTCGTCGAAGTACGCCAGTACGTCCAGCACCACCCGACTCGCCTCGCCGCGGCTGAGCGGCGTACTGCGGACCAGGTGGTCGATCAGGTCATCGTGGGACATTCGGCGGTCGAGCATCCGTAGATACTGCGATGCGGCGAAGTGTTTCGCAACATTCCTGCCCGATATCGGGCAGGACTGGGCCTCAATGGCGTGAAAACCGCTCCTCGGCGGCGCGAGCCCGCGACTCAGGCGCCGGAAAAGCGGCGGAGTACGGCCTGTTTGGCGGTGGTGAACTCCGCCTCGGTGAGGATCCCGCTCTGGTGAAGATCGCCGAGTTCGCGCAGCCGTCGCAGCAGGACGTCGTGATCCACCTCACTCTCGTCGCCCCCGGTGGGCGGGGTGTCCACGGGCGGCTCGGGGGCGGGCTGCTGGGCGGGGAGTGCCTTCGCAGGGGCGCCCGGATGCGGCATCCGCGCGATGACGGCCGCCGCGACCAGCGCCATCAGCGGATCCTTCTTGAACCCGTAGAGCACCACGGCATGCGGGTCGTACTTGGGCGCGGCCGTCGCCGTGGCCTTCGCCACGACGAAGCGGAGGTAGCCGTTCTCCAGCCCGGCGGCCGGGACCCACTCCACCAGCTCCAGGTCCGGCAGGAGGATCGTGCGGGGGCCGCCGGACTTCTTCGACTCCTCGGTCTTCCAGTTCCAGTCCAGCCGGATCCGCTCACCGTCGAACGAGGCCGTGGCGTCGCCCGCCGAGGCCGAGACCGGCACCGAGGGGCCGGGCAGCACATAGTGGTCGCAGGGGCCGGACGGCACCTGATCCAGGGCCAGGCCCTGGCGGACCTCGTCGACCAGATACTCGGCGAGATCCCTGCGCTCCGGTTCCACCGAGAGCTGATACGGATCGGCGGCGTCCGGCAGCTTGCCGCCGGTGGTCTGCAGCAGCGGGTCCGCCCCCTCGCGCAGCCGCAGCCGAAGCCGGCCCGACTTGCGCCCCGGCTCATAGGCGACACCGGCCAAGGCCACCAGGGGTACCGTCAGTTCGCCGAGCGCCTGCCGTACGGCGTGCACGCTGCGGTCCCGCCCCGGGACGATCCGGATCGCTTCCCCGTCAAAGCTCCAGGCGCCATCGCGCTGGGTTATTTCCGCCATGCGGTGAATTCTGACAGGCCCACAGCGACACATTGGTCTACACCTTGACCGCAACTGAGCCTCGCGGTACCCAAGATGCCACGTGCCGTTGAAGGGACCCCCTGTGAGACGACGTCGTGCCCGACTTCTGTGTTCCCTGCTGCTGACCGTGGTGGCCGGGGCGGGGACCGCAGCCTCCTCCGCCTCCGCCGCTCCGGCTGCTCCCTCCTCCTCCGCGCCGGACGCCGCGGCCGCCCCGACCCCCCTGGACCGGGTCGTGCCCGCGCCCGCGTCCGTACGGCCCGCGGCGGGCTCGTACGCGATCCACCCCGACACTCCCATCCGGGTGTCCGGCTCCGACGGCTCAGCGCGCTCGGCACGCCGGGTGGCCGACTACCTCGCGACGGTGCTGCGGCCCGCCACCGGCTATCGGCTGCCCGTCACCGCGCGGGCGGGCGGCGACGGCATCCGGCTGCGGCTGACGCCCAAGGCCGCCGCGGTGTCGAAGCTGGGCGCGGAGGGATACCGGCTGGCGGTGACCGGCCGCGCGATCACCGTCACCGCGCGCAGCTCCGCGGGGCTGTTCCACGGCGTCCAGACGCTGCGGCAGCTCCTGCCCGCGTCCATCGAGCGCACCACCCGGCAGGCGGGCCCCTGGCGGGTCTCCGCCGGCACCATCACCGACGAGCCGCGCTATGCCTGGCGGGGCGCGATGCTCGATGTCTCCCGGCACTTCTTCGGCGTGGACCAGGTCAAGCGCTATATCGACCAGCTCGCCCTCTACAAGATCAACAGGCTGCATCTGCACCTCTCGGACGACCAGGGGTGGCGGATCGCCATCGACTCCTGGCCGCGGCTGGCCACGCACGGCGGCTCCACCCAGGTCGGCGGCGGCCCCGGCGGCTACTACACCAAGGACGACTACCGCGAGATCGTGAGCTACGCGGCCAGCCGTGAGCTGACCGTCGTCCCCGAGATCGACATGCCGGGCCACACCAACGCGGCGCTCGCCTCCTACGCGGAGCTCAACTGCGACGGCGTCGCCCCGCCGCTCTACACCGGCACCGAGGTCGGTTTCAGCTCGCTGTGCGTGCCGAAGGACGTGACGTACGACTTCGTGGACGACGTCATCCGCGAGCTCGCCGCGCTCACCCCCGGCCCCTACCTCCACATCGGCGGGGACGAGGCCCACTCCACCAGCCATGAGGACTATGTGGCCTTCATGGACCGGGTGCAGCCGGTGGTCGCCAAGTACGGCAAGACGGCGGTCGGCTGGCATCAGCTGACCGGTGCGCATCCCGCGAAGGGCGCGATCGCCCAGTACTGGGGGACGGACGGGAGCGAGAAGGAGGTCGCGGAGGCGGCCAAGGCGGGCACCAAGCTGATCCTCTCACCGGCCAACCGGGCCTATCTGGACATGAAGTACGACGCCAACACGCCGCTGGGGCAGAACTGGGCCGGGTACGTCGAGGCGAAGCAGTCCTACGACTGGGACCCGGGCACGTACATCAAGGACGCTCCGGCGTCCTCG
This sequence comes from Streptomyces sp. 11-1-2, assembly GCF_003595545.1. Lineage (NCBI taxonomy): Bacteria > Bacillati > Actinomycetota > Actinomycetes > Kitasatosporales > Streptomycetaceae > Streptomyces > Streptomyces sp. 11-1-2. The sequence continues at coordinate 4,570,611 of NZ_CP022545.1, read as the reverse complement.
GTGCTCGGTGTCGAGGCGCCGCTGTGGTCGGAGACCCTCGAGACCAGCGCGAACATCGAGTACATGGCCTTCCCCCGTCTCCCCGGCATCGCCGAACTCGGCTGGTCCCCCGCGAGCGCACATGACTGGGACAGCTACCGGGTCCGGGTGGCGGCGCAGGGCCCCCGCTGGGACGCCATGGGCATCACGTACTACCACTCCCCGCAGATCCCCTGGCCCACGAGCTGAGCCTCTCCCGGCACGGTGCTGGTGCTGGTGCTGGTGCCGGTGCCGGGGATGGGTCCCGGGGGCGCGCTGCCCCCGGGACCCACTCCGTGGTGGCTCAGCTCGCGAAGCCCAGCTCCCGCGCGATCAGCATCCGCTGGACCTCACTGGTGCCCTCGCCGATCTCCAGGATCTTGGAGTCGCGCCACATCCGGGCCACCGGGTACTCGTTCATGAAGCCGTAGCCACCGTGGATCTGGGTGGCCTCGCGGGCGTTGTCCACCGCGATCTCGGAGGAGTAGAGCTTCGCGATGGACGCCTCCTTCTTGAACGGCTCGCCGAGGACGAGGCGGGAGGCCGCGTCCCGCCAGGCGACCCGGGCCATATGGGCGCGCATTTCCATATCGGCCAGCTTGAACTGGATGGCCTGGTTGGCGCCGATGGGGCGGCCGAACGCCTCGCGGGTCCTGGCATACGCCACCGACTCGTCCACACAGCCCTGGGCGAGCCCGGTGGCCAGGGCGGAGATCGCGATCCGGCCCTCGTCCAGTATCCGCAGGAACTGGGCGTAGCCCCGGGCCTCCGCGCCCAGCAGATTCGCGGCCGGGACCCGGCAGTCGGCGAAGGACAGCTCGCGGGTGTCCGAGGCGTTCCACCCCACCTTGGAGTAGGGGGCGGCCACGGTGAAGCCGGGGGTGCCGGACGGCACGATGATCGAGGAGATCTCGGGGCGGCCGTCCTCCTTGCGGCCGGTGACGGCGGTGACGGTGACCAGCGTGGTGATGTCCGTACCGGAGTTGGTGATGAAGCACTTGGTGCCGTTGATCACCCACTCGCCGGTGGCCTCGTCCAGCCGGGCCGTGGTGCGGGTGGCGCCCGCGTCCGAGCCGCCGCCGGGCTCGGTCAGGCCGAACGCGCCCAGCGTCTCCCCGGAGCAGAGCCCCGGCAGCCAGGTGCGCTTCTGCTCCTCGGTGCCGTAGAGGAAGATCGGCATCGCGCCGAGCGAGACCCCCGCCTCCAGGGTGATCGCCACCGAGGAGTCCACCCGGGCCAGCTCCTCCAGGGCGAGGCAGAGCGCGAAGTAGTCCCCGCCCATGCCGCCGTACTCCTCCGGGAAGGGCAGGCCGAACAGGCCCATCCGGCCCATCTCGCGGATGATCTCGTACGGGAACTCATGGTGCTCCCAGTACTCCCCGATCTTGGGGGCGATCACATCATGCGCGAACGCCTCGACGGTGCGGCGCAGTTCCTCGTGTTCGGGGGAGAGTCGGTGGTCGATCGACATGGCTCAGGTCTCCTTCTGGGAGAGGGCGCGGACGGTGCGGGACGGGCTGGGCCGGCCCAGATGCCGGGCCATCCACACGCTGGTGGCGGTGAGACGGCCGATGTCGACCCCGGTCTCGATGCCGAGGCCGTCGAGCATCCACACGAGGTCTTCGGTGGCGAGATTGCCGGTGGCGCTCTTGGCGTACGGGCAGCCGCCGAGGCCACCGGCGGAGGCGTCGACGGTGGTCACGCCGTGCTGGAGCGCGGCGAGGGTGTTGGCGAGTGCCTGGCCGTAGGTGTCGTGGAAGTGCACGGCCAGCCGGTCGTTCGTGACGCCCGCCTCGTCGAGCGTGGCCAGCAGTTCCCGCACATGGCCGGGGGTGGCCACGCCGATGGTGTCGCCGAGGCTGATCTCGTCGCATCCCATGTCCAGCAGGCGGCGGCTGACCGAGACGGTCTGGGAGATCGGGACCTGCCCCTCCCACGGGTCGCCGAAGCACATCGACAGATAGCCGCGCACGGCCACGCCCGCGTCCTTGGCCTTGGCGACGACCGGCTCGAACATCTCCAGCGCGCCGTCCACCGTACGGTTGAGATTGGCCTTGGCGAAGGACTCCGTGGCGCTGGCGAAGACGGCGATCTCGCGCGCGCCCAGCGTGAGGGCGCGGTCGAGACCGCGCTCATTGGGCACGAGCACGGGGAGCCGGGCGGCCACGTCGTCGATCAGCGGCATCAGCTCCTCGGCGTCGGCCAGTTGGGGCACCCACTTCGGATGGACGAAGCTGGTGGCCTCGACGGTGGTGAGACCGGCCTCGGCGAGCCGCCGGATGAACTCGGCCTTGACGGCCACCGGGACCAGCGCCTGCTCGTTCTGCAGCCCGTCCCGCGGGCCCACCTCATGGATCCGGACCCGGGTGGGCAGCCCGGGGGCGGGGACGGTCATAGGGAGGGTCATCGCTCACGCTCCTCGCTCTCGTGCGGGGTGACGACCGCCAGGAGCTGGTCCATGGCGACCGTGCTGCCGGGGGTCACATCGAGCTCGGTGACGGTGCCGTCGTGCGGGGCGGAGATGAGGTGCTCCATCTTCATCGCCTCGACCACCAGCAGGCCCTGACCCGCGGTGACCTCGTCACCGACGGCCGCCTTCACGACGGTGACGGTGCCGGGCATGGGCGCGGTCAGCTCCCCGGCGTGGGCGGCGGAGGCGCCTCCGCGCAGCGCCTCCTCCACGGGGTCGTGCCCGACCACGCGCCAGGTGTCCCCGTCCCGCCCCAGCCAGTGGCTCGCGCCGTGCGCGGCATGCCGGAAGCGGTGGGTGACCCCGCCGAGGTCCAGCAGCACGGTGCCCTCGTCGAGGGCGATGAGCCGCGCCCGCGTGCCCGCGCCCGCGTCGACGGCCGGGCGCGGGTCCGCCGTGGCGGTCATGTCCGCCGCGCCCGCCGCGCCCGCCGCGCGCGGGGCCGTGTCCGCTGCCGCGTGCGCCCCGCCGGGGCGGCGGTCCGCTGCCGCGTGCGCCCCGCCGGGGCGGCGGTCCGCTGCCGCGTGGTGGGCGGCGGCAGCCTGCTCGTCCGCTTCCGCTTTCGGGGTGCGCACACTGGCGCCGGTGACGGTGCCGTCGTGGCTGGTCCGGGTGGCGGGGACATCCGCGCCGCCTTCGCCCGCGGCGCCCATGGGCCGGGCGGCCTCGGCGGCCGCCCCCTGCGGCCCGCCGGTCCGGCCGGTGGCGGGGGCCCCCGCGCCGCCTTGGCCCGTGCCCTGGGGCCCGCCGGGCTGGTCCTTCGCCCCGGCTGCCGCCGAGGTGCCGTCGGGGTGCTCGATGAGGAGCTCCGCGTCCTGGGCGCGGCCGCGCACACGGACCGTCACCGGGGGGTGGCCCGCTACACGGAGGCGGTGGACCGTCCAGGCGGGATCGCCGCCGAGGCGCCAGCCGGTCGGCACCGAGAACGGATCGACCCAGACGTCCGCGGCCGGGGCGCCGAGGCCGGAGCTGCCGGGCTCCGGGCGCCCACCGGATCCGCCGCCACGCGAAGTGGCGGGCTCCAGGGCCGCCTGGCGCAGCAAGGCCGCCGCCGCGTAGATCTCCTCCGGTATGGCCGGTGGGATCAGCGAGGCCGCCGCGCGGTCGACCAGGCCCGTGTCGAGCTCGCCCGTGGCGACCGAGGGGTGGGCGGCCAGCCGGCGCAGAAAGCCGGTGTTGGTGTCCACGCCGAGGACGGTCAGGGAGCCGAGGGCGGCGCGCAGCCGGCGCAGGGCGGTGGGGCGGTCGGGGCCGTGGGCGATGACCTTGGCGAGCATCGGGTCGTAGACCGTGCCGACCTCGGTGCCCGCGCTCAGCCCGGAGTCGACCCGCACCCCCTCGCCCCCCGGCTCGTCCAGCGCCAGCACGGTGCCGGCCGAGGGCAGGAAGTCCACCCGGCCGTCGGCCGCCGCGCGGGCGGTCTCGGCGCAGATACGGGCCTCCACCGCATGGCCGCTGAAGCCGATCTCGTCCTGCCCGAACGGCAGCGGCTCGCCCGCGGCGACGCGCAACTGCCACTCCACCAGGTCCAGACCGGCCTGCCCGCCGACCGACACTGTCAGCTCGGTGACCGGATGCTCCACCTGGAGCCGGGTGTTCATCTCCATGAAGCAGTACGCGGACGGATCGGCGCCCGGCACGATGAACTCGACCGTGCCCGCGCCCACATAGCCGCACGACCGCGCCGCCGCCACCGCGGCCTCGCCCATCCGCGCCCGGGTGGCCTCGTCCAGCAGCGGGCTGGGCGCCTCCTCGATGATCTTCTGATGGCGGCGCTGCAGCGAGCACTCGCGCTCCCCGAGGTGCACGGCATGCCCCTGGCCGTCCGCCAGCACCTGGATCTCGATATGCCGGGGCCGGTCGATCCAGCGCTCCACCAGCAGCGTGTCATCGCCGAACGCCCCGCGCGCCTCGCGCCGGGCGGCCGCGATCTCGTCGGTAAGCAGCGCCTCGTCGCGGACCAGCCGCATGCCCTTGCCGCCGCCGCCCGCCGAGGGCTTCAGCAGCACGGGCATGCCGATCTCCCGGGCGGCGGCGGTGAGCTGGTCGTCCGTCAGTCCGCTGCCCGAGGAGCCCGGCACCACCGGCACCCCGGCCACGTGCACGGTCTCCTTGGCGCGGATCTTGTCGCCCATCAGCTCGATGGCTTCGGCGGGGGGCCCGATGAAGGCGAGGCCCGCGTCGGCGCAGGCGCGGGCGAACGCCCCGTTCTCCGCGAGGAAGCCGTAGCCGGGGTGGACGGCCTGGGCGCCGGTGCGCGCCGCGGCGTCCAGCAGCCGCTCGATGGACAGATAGCTCTCCGCGGCGGGGGCGGGGCCGATCCGCACCGCCGTGTCCGCCTCGCGCACATGGCGGGCGTCCGCGTCCGCGTCGCTGTAGACGGCGACCGAGCGCACGCCCAGCCGCCGCAGGGTGCGGATGACGCGCACGGCGATCTCGCCGCGGTTGGCCACCAGCACGGTGTCGAACATCGCGGGCGACGGGCTCGCCGCACGCTGACCACTCGTCGAGCTCACTGGGCTCATCGGGCTCATCTGGTGCATCCCCCTCACATCCGGAAGACGCCGTAGCCGGGCGCCGCGGGCTCGGTGGCCGTACGGCCGGGCAGCGGTGCGTTGGCGCAGGCCGTAAGGGCGAGGCCGAGCACCGTGCGGGTCTCCAGGGGGTCGATCACACCGTCGTCCCAGAGCCGGGCGGTGGCGTAATACGCGTTTCCCTGCGCCTCGTACTGCTCGCGGACCGGAGCCCGGAACGTCTCCTCCTCCTCGGCGCTCCACTCCTGCCCGCGCGCCTCCATCTGGTCGCGCTTGACGGTGGCGAGCACGGAGGCGGCCTGCTCACCGCCCATCACCGAGATCTTGGCGTTGGGCCACATCCACAGGAAGCGCGGCGAATAGGCGCGCCCGCACATCGAGTAGTTGCCCGCGCCGTAGGAACCGCCGATCACGACCGTCAGCTTGGGGACGCGGGTGCAGGCCACGGCGGTGACCATCTTGGCGCCGTGCTTGGCGATACCGCCCGCCTCATAGCTGCGGCCCACCATGAATCCCGAGATGTTCTGCAGGAAGACCAGGGGGATGCCGCGCTGGTCGCACAGCTCGATGAAATGGGCGCCCTTCTGGGCCGATTCGGAGAACAGGATGCCGTTGTTGGCGACGATGCCCACCGGGTGGCCCATGATCCGCGCGAAGCCCGTGACCAGCGTGGTGCCGAACTCGGCCTTGAACTCGGCGAACCGCGAGCCGTCCACCAGCCGCGCGATGACCTCCCGCACGTCGTACGGCGTGCGCGAGTCGACCGGAACCGCCCCGTAGAGCCCCGCCGGGTCGACCGCGGGCTCCTGGGAGGGCTCCAGCGCCCACGGCGGCGACCCCTGCCGCATCGCGGACGGCGGCAGGGTGGCGACGATGGAGCGGACGATCCGCAGCGCGTGGGCGTCGTCCTCCGCCAGATGGTCGGTCACGCCCGAGACCCGGGAGTGGACCTCGCCGCCGCCCAGCTCCTCCGCCGAGACGACCTCCCCGGTGGCCGCCTTCACCAGCGGCGGCCCGCCCAGGAAGATCGTGCCCTGCCCGCGCACGATCACGGCCTCGTCGCTCATCGCCGGGACATACGCCCCGCCCGCCGTGCAGGACCCCATCACCGCCGCGACCTGCGGAATCCCGGAGCCGGACAGCCGCGCCTGGTTGTAGAAGATCCGCCCGAAGTGGTCGCGGTCCGGGAAGACCTCGTCCTGCATGGGGAGGAAGGCGCCGCCGGAGTCGACCAGATAGACGCACGGCAGGTGGTTCTCCAGCGCGACCTCCTGGGCGCGCAGATGCTTCTTCACCGTCATCGGGTAGTACGTGCCGCCCTTGACGGTGGCGTCATTGGCGACCACGACCACCTCACGGCCGGCCACCCGCCCGATCCCGGCGATCACCCCCGCCGCCGGGGCCTGGCCCTCGTACATCCCCTCGGCGGCGAGCGGGGCCAGCTCCAGGAACGGGGAGCCCGGATCCAGCAGTGTGTCCACCCGGTCGCGCGGCAGCAGCTTGCCGCGCGAGGTGTGCCGCGCCCGCGCCCTCTCCCCGCCGCCCAGCCGCGCCACGGCCAGCTTCTCGCGCAGCCGCGCGGCCAGCTCGCGGTGCGCTGCCTCATTGGCCTTCCAGGCGTCGGACGCCGGGTCGGCGCCGCTGTGCAGCGCCGGTGCCTGCTCCATGGCTGCGAGCCCCCTCGCTCGGTACTGTTAGTGAACGTTAACTAGTTACCACCAGGTTAACGACCACTAACCCGGCTGTCTAGAATCGATTTCATGAGCACGCAAGCAGCCGCCCCGACCCGCCGTGAGCAGATCCTCAAGGAGGCCGCCCGCCTCTTCGCCGAGCGCGGCTTCCATGGCGTCGGCGTCGATGAGATAGGCGCCGCGGTCGGCATCAGCGGCCCCGGTCTCTACCGCCACTTCCCCGGCAAGGAGGCGATGCTCGCCGAGCTGCTCGTCGGCATCAGCGGCCGGCTGCTGACGGGCGGCAAACTGCGCGCCGCCGAGGGGGAGGGAGCCGGGCTCGCCCCCGCCGAGGTGCTGGACTCGCTGATCGAGGGCCATATCGACTTCGCCCTCGACGACCGCCCGCTGATCATCCTCCACGACCGCGAGCTGGACCGGCTCCGGGACACCGACCGCAAGCTGGTGCGCTCGCTCCAGCGGCAGTACGTGGAGCTGTGGGTCGAGGTGGTGCGCGAGGTCTACCCCCGGCTCGCCGAGGCCGAGGCCCGTGCGTGTGTCCATGCCGTCTTCGGCCTGCTCAACTCCACGCCCCACCTCGGCCGCCCCGGCGCCCTCCCGGGGCGCGCGGCCACCGCCGCCCTGCTGCACCGCCTGGCCCTCGGAGCCTTCGGCGGTGCCCACGGTGTGGATGGCGAGGCGAACCGGGCCTCATGAAGCGAACGGGCCTCTTGGGGCGAACCACGCCTCATGAAGAAGAAGGGTGGGCAGAATAAGGAGGCTGGACAGCCCTGGTGACTCACGGGTAGCTTTCACTGAGCAAGCGCTTAGGTGAGTGTTGCCAAGCTATCAGTTGAGGAATCACGACGGCGGTAGGCCGGTCCGCGCAGCGGCGGCGGCTCAGCCGTAAGGAGGGCCGCGCCAATGCGCCGCACGGTGTTCAACGAGGACCACGAGGCGTTCCGGGAGACCATCCGCGACTTCATCGCGGCCGAGGTCGTGCCGTACTACGACCAGTGGCGGGAGGCCGGCCAGGCCCCGCGCGACTTCTACAAGAAGCTCGGCGAGCTGGGTGTCTTCGGCATCGAGGTGCCCGAGGAGTACGGCGGGGCGGGGGAGACCAGCTTCAAGTTCAACGCCGTCATCACCGAGGAGACCGCCCGCGCCGGGGTCAGCTTCGGCGGCAGCAGCGTCCACACCGCGCTGTGCCTGCCGTACCTCCTCAAGTACGCCAACGAGGAGCAGAAGCGGCGCTGGCTGCCCTCCTTCGTCACCGGCGACCTGATGACCGCCATCGCCATGACCGAGCCCGGCACCGGCTCCGACCTGGCGGGCATGAAGACCACCGCCAAGCTCTCCGAGGACGGCACCCACTACGTCCTCAACGGCGCCAAGACCTTCATCACCGGCGGCGTCCTGGCCGACCGGGTGCTGGTCTGCGCCCGCACCGCCCCGGCCACCCCCGAGGACCGCCGCGGCGGCATATCCATCCTCGTGGTCGACACCAAGAGCGAGGGCTACGCGGTCGGCCGCAAGCTGGAGAAGCTGGGCCTGAAGACCTCCGACACCGCCGAGCTCTCCTTCACCGACGTCAAGGTGCCGGTGGAGGACCTGCTGGGCGAGGAGGGCAAGGCGTTCGGCTACCTCACCCACAATCTGCCGCAGGAGCGCCTGGGCATCGCCGTCGGGGCGTACGCACAGGCCGCGGCGGCCGTCCGGTTCGCCACCGAGTACGTCCGGGACCGCACCGTCTTCGGCCAGGCGGTGGCGTCGTTCCAGAACACCAAGTTCGTGCTCGCCGACTGCCAGTCCGAGGTGGACGCGATGCAGGCGGTCGTGGACCGGGCCCTGGACGCGCACGACGCCGAAGAGCTGACCGCCGCCGACGCCGCCTCCGCCAAGCTCTTCACCACCGAGCGCGCCGCCGTGGTCATCGACAAGTGCCTGCAGCTCCACGGCGGTTACGGCTACATGATGGAGTACCCCATAGCCCGGCTGTACGCGGACACCCGCGTCAACCGGATCTACGGCGGCACCAGCGAGGTCATGCGGTCCATCGTCGCCAAGTCGATGGGGCTGTGACGACCGTCATGAGCAGCGGCAACAGGACCGCAATCCAGGTCTGCAAGACTGCTTGAACCATGAATGACGCACTTCAGAGCCTTCTCGATCTGCTCGATCTCGAGCAGATCGAGGAGGACATCTTCCGTGGCACCAGCGACGCCGCCCCCCTCGTACCGCGGGTCTTCGGCGGTCAGGTCGCCGCCCAGGCCCTGGTCGCCGCGGGCCGCACCGTCCCCGAGGACCGCCCGGCGCATTCGCTGCACGCGTACTTCCTGCGGCCCGGCGACCCCGGGGCGCCCATCGTCTACACCGTCGACCGGATCCGGGACGGCCACTCCTTCACCACCCGCCGGGTGGTCGCCGTCCAGCACGGGCAGCCGATCTTCCATCTCTCGGCCTCCTTCCAGCTCTACGAGAACGGCCTCGAGCACCAGGAGCCGATGCCGGACGTACCGGACCCGCTGACCCTGCCCACCGCCGATGAGCTGCTGCCCCGCTATGAGCACCTCTTCGGCCCCGGGGTGACCGAGCGGATGCTCCAGGCGCGGGCCTCGATCGATCTGCGGTACGTGGACGAGCCGCCCTTCGGCAGCGTCGGACGGCCGCGTGAGCCCAAGTCGCAGGTTTGGTTCCGGACCAACGGCAAACTGGACGGCGTCGCCGACCACCCGCTGCTTCACGTCTGCCTGGCGACCTATGTGTCCGATATGACGCTGCTGGACTCCATCCTGCTCGCCCATGGGCGCGGCGGCTGGGCGGTCGGCGACATCGTCGGGGCCAGCCTGGATCACGCCATGTGGTTCCACCGGCCGTTCCGGGTGGACGACTGGCTGCTGTACGACCAGGAGAGCCCTTCCGCCTCCGGCGGACGCGGCCTGGCCAAGGGCCGTATCTTCACCGCCGACGGGCGGCTGGCCGTCTCCGTGATCCAGGAGGGGGTCATGCGGGTGCCGCGCGAGAAGAAGAAGTGAGCGTGGCGGGCGGCGGGGCCGGGCTCACCGGACGCCCGCAGGGACGGCCCGGGCCCACCAGACGTCCGTAAGGACGGTCCGGGCCGGCCGGGCGCCCGCGGGGGCGGCCAGGACCCGCCGGGCGCCTGCCGCGGCGGTCCGGCGCCGTCAGAACTGGGCCGACAGCCCCGCCGCGTCCAGCAGATACGCCGTCATCGGGTCGTAGAACCGCGGGCTGGTGACGTGGTCGTCCAGCGGGACCACCACCGACAGAGTGCCCTCGGACTCGCCGAGGAAGAGCGCCGGGTCGTTGCAGTCCGCATAGCCGACCGCGTCGATGCCCCGCTGTCCCGCGCAGCCCGCCCAGCCGTGGTCGGCGACCACCAGATCGGGCAGCGGCCGCCCCTCGTGGGCCAGCCCGTCGAGGATCGCCGCCATGGGCGCGGGGGAGTGGGTGTGCCACAGCGTGGCGCCCCGCTCCAGCATCGCCACATCGCAGAACTGGAAGACATACCCCTCGTCCGCCTGCAGTCCGCCCGGGATCTCCACGATCTCGCAGCCGGCGTCCCGCAGTGCCGCCGCCGTGGCCCGGTGGACCTCCAGCAGCCCGCCCGGATGCCCGGTGGCGAACAGCACCCGCTCGTTCGCCTCCGCCGCCTTCCGCAGCACCGAGGCCATCCGGTCCAGCGCGCCGACCGTCAGCTCCGGGTCGATCGTGTCCTGCCCCGAGCGGTACTCCGGGTCGTCCACCACGCCGCACCGCTCCGCCATGACCGCCAGCACGTCCTGCTCATCGGTCCAGCGGTCGCCCAGCTCCAGGCCGAGCCAGTAGTGGCGGTCGCCGTTCGCGAGCTTGCGGTAGTGGGAGAGGTTGTTCTCACGAGGAGTGGCGACATCGCCCGCGATGCGCGTGCGGATGAGGTGGTCGATCAGTTCGGCACGGCTGGGCACGGCGCTGGGTATCGGCATGTGGCCCATTGTCGCCTCTCCGACGAGGGAATGGGGACATCCGCCGCCGGTCGGGCGTGATGCGACCATGGCGAAATTCCGGATGTCGGCCTGGACGGCCGCCGCCCGGGCCCCCGTATCGGGCCTAACGGCCGGGGCGACGGCTCCGGGCGGAGCGACGGGGGGCGCCGGGACGGCGCGCACGCTGCGGTTGGGGCTGGGGCGCGCTGATGATCACGGGCACGCCGGAGGGTTCCTGGGCGCCGGTGATCCGGGTGAGTTCGGGGTCGGCGGAGTGGACCTGGGCGGTCTGCGGGGTGATGCCCGCATCGGCCATGAGACGGCCCATCTCCCGGCGCTGGTCCGGGGTGACCAGCGTGATGACGCTGCCGGATCCGCCCGCACGGGCCGTACGGCCGCCACGGTGCAGATAGTCCTTGTGGTCCGCGGGCGGGTCGACATTGACCACGAGGTCGAGATCGTCCACATGGATGCCCCGGGCCGCGACGTTCGTGGCCACCAGCGCGGTGACATGGCCGGACTTGAACTGGTCCAGGGTCCGGGTGCGTTGCGGCTGGGACTTGCCGCCGTGCAGCGCCGCCGCCCGTACACCGCTGGTCAGCAGATGCCGGGTGAGCCGGTCGACGGCGCGCTTGGTGTCCAGGAAGAGGAGGACGCGGCCGTCCCGGGCGGCCACCCGGGTGACGACGGAGCGCTTGTCGGTGTCCGCGATGTGCAGGACGTGGTGCTCCATCGTGGTGACGGCACCGGCGGACGGGTCGACCGAATGCACGGCCGGGTCGTCGAGGAACTGGCGCGTCAGCTTGCTGATGTCATGGTCGAGGGTGGCGGAGAACAGCAGGCGCTGGCCGTCGGCGGGGACCTGCCGCAGCAGCCGGGTCACCTGGGGCAGGAAGCCCATGTCGGCCATCTGGTCGGCCTCGTCGAGGACGGTGGTGCGCACCTGGTCCAGCCGGCAGTCGCCGCGTTCGATCAGGTCGTAGAGGCGCCCGGGGGTCGCGATGACCACCTCCGCGCCATGGCGCAGGGCATCGGCCTGGCGGTTGATCGACATGCCGCCGACCACCGTGGCCGCACGCAGCCCCAGCCGCCGGGCATAGGGGGTGAGTGCCTCGGTGACCTGCTGGGCCAGCTCCCGGGTGGGGACCAGCACCAGCGCTAGGGGGCGGCGGGGCTCCGCGCGCTGCCCGGCGGTGCGGGCCAGCAGGGCGAGGCCGAAGGCGAGGGTCTTGCCGGAGCCGGTCCGGCCACGGCCCAGTACGTCCCGGCCGGCGAGCGCGTTCGGGAGGGTGGCCGCCTGAATGGGGAACGGCACGGTGACGCCCTGCTGGGTCAGCTCCGCGATCAGTTCCTTCGGCATGTCGAGCTCGGCGAAGGACGCGACGGCGGGCAGCACCGGGGTGGAGCCGGGCGCCAGGGCGAATTCGCTTGCGCCGGAAGAGCGGGGGCGCCCACTGACGGCGGAACGGGAGGTTACGGGTTTTTTGCGGCGGTGCGAACGGGTGGATCGGGTCAACGCGATGCCTTTCGGCTGGGCGTGGTCTGTGGAAATGCGTACGAGCCGGGGCCCGCACCCCTTCAGGTGCGGGCCCCGGCTCGTGACAGGCGCTGCTATCAGGCGGGAACGATGTTCTCGGCCTGCGGGCCCTTCTGGCCCTGCGTGACGTCGAAGGTCACCTTCTGGCCTTCCTGCAGCTCACGGAAGCCCTGGGTGGCAATGTTCGAGTAGTGGGCGAAGACGTCGGCGCCGCCGCCATCCTGCTCGATGAAGCCGAAGCCCTTTTCCGCGTTGAACCACTTCACGGTGCCAGTAGCCATGTCATTCTCCTTTTACCTGGGATCGGTCCGGAACGCGCAGGAAACGCGTCCCGAGTCGCCGAAATGACCCCATCCGGAAATGACCGGCAGAAACAAAAAATGCGCCGGACGCTACATATCGTCAGGCGCACACAAGTCCATGGGTACCAAAACTGCAACTAGTAAGGACCCTATCACGTGCCACCTCGGAACGGCGGGAACCACGTGGGCGATTTTTGCCGCCGGGCTGTGCCATCCCGCTTCGAGGTGTGACACGCTGGTCGTCCCGGCTCCCTTCTCTCCCCGTTGAGGCACTATGCGCTGCATCATCGCCAATTTCGCCTTTGACCTGACCGCGCGCGAGGTGACGGACGCGATGAGCGGCGTCAGCCCGGAACCGATCACCGGCCCATCGGTGCAGATCGGCCGCCGTGCCTACCCGGTCAAGCAGGTCGGCGCGGTGGTCACCCGCCAGGACCGCCGCGACTTCACGGCGGGCGAGGTGATCCGTGCCATGACGCGCCTCGGCTTCACCTGTCACCCGGCGCCCGCGGTCGCGGCTGCCGACCCCATCGAGACCGCCTCGGACCTTCTGGGGAAGCCGATGGAGGGCTGACACCCACCGGCGCGGCGCGGCACGGTAAGGGCGTCGAGGACGCGCCGGCCTCCCGCACTTCCGCGAGTGGGCGGAATCACGCGGCCGTCGACGGTGGCGTGAGTGTATTTAAGCGTTGACTTATATAAGCGGCGACTGTCATAGTCCTGGCGTGCACGCACTCGATGTCCTCGGAGACCCCGTTCGGCGCCGGATATTGGAGCTGCTGGCCGCGGAGGAGCGATCCTCCGGCGAGGTCAGCACCGTGATCCGGTCCGAGTTCGGCATCTCGCAGCCCGCCGTGTCACAGCATCTACGGGTGTTGCGGGAGGGCGGATTCGCCTCCGTACGGGCCGAGGGCACACGGCGGTTATACGCCGTCGAGGCCGCGCCCCTGCGGGAGGTCGACCGGTGGCTGGATCAGTTCCGGGGCTTCTGGGAGCAGCGGCTGGACGCGCTGGGGACCGAACTGGCGCGAGGCAAGCGGCAGCGGCGGCTCGATCAGGGGCGCGGCGGCGACAGTCGAACCGGTGAGGAAACATAAGTCATGAGCGAGATCGTCGACCAGATCAACGACGTCCACCGCGAGGTCGGCACCCGTGAGGTGCCCGACGGGGAGGCCCGTACCGTCCTGCTGCGGCGCACCTACGACGCCGCGATCGAGGACGTATGGGACGCGTGCACCGACCCGCAGCGGATCGGCCGCTGGTTCCTGCCGGTGAGCGGCGATCTGAAGCTCGGTGGCCACTACCAGCTGGAGGGCAACGCGGGCGGAGAGATCCTGCGTTGCGAACCTCCGCGGCTGCTCGCGGTGAGCTGGCTGTTCGGCGAGAACCCCGGCTTCAGCGAGGTCGAGGTGCGGCTGAGCGCCGAGGGCGAGGAGCGGACCGTCTTCGAGCTGGAGCATGTCGCCGTCGTACCGCCCGAGATGTGGGACCAGTTCGGCCCCGGCGCGGTCGGCGTCGGCTGGGACGGCGGACTGCTCGGCCTCGCCCTGCATCTGGCGGGCCGGACGCCCGCCGACCCGGGGGCATGGCAGACCTCGGACGAGGCCCGGGAGTTCATGACCCGCTCCAGCGCGGCCTGGGGCGCGGCATACGAAGCCTCGGGGGCGCCGGCGGAGGTGGCGGCCGCCACGATGCGGGCGACCACGGAGTTCTACGTACCTCAGGGGTAGTCGCGCGGGCCCGCCGTGCCCGCCGTGAGGGTGTCCCGGAGCGGGTCATAGCTTCAGCCGTGCCGCCACCGGCAGGTGATCGCTGTCGGTCGCGGGCAGCGTCCAGGACGAGCGCGGCTCCACGCCGCGGACGAGTATGTGGTCGATCCACGCCACGGGAAACGACGCGGGCCAGGTGAGGCCGAACCCCGCGCCCAACCAGGAGAGCTGGTCCGGTATGCGGTCGACCAGCGGCTTGGCCGCCTCGAACGCGTCGGTGTCGACATAGCTGCGCAGCGGCAGCCCGTGGGGGCCGCGGCCCCGGATCTTCTTGTAGTGCCCGACACCGACCTGGACGACCTGGGTGGAGATCTCGGCGGCGGTCGAGAAGACGGTGGTGGCGTCGTCGCCCGCCGTCGTCCGTGAACGCGGCGTCCCGATGCCGACGGCCTGAAGGTCCTTCGGCGCGGTGACGCGGAAGGTGAACCGGGCCTTGTCGGTGGGGTAGTCGTTGGCGGGGAAGAACATATGCGCGCGGTCCGGCTGGCCGAACACCACGAAGCCGTCCTTCTTGTTCACCCACGGGGTCAGGCGCGGTGCGGGGCTGGTCGGGTCGCCGGGCCGGGCCCGGTTGTCGCTCCGGTCGACGCGGTAGGCGATGTTCACGTCGAACGACCGGCCCTTGCCGAGCGCCTGCCGAGGGGTGATGTCCAGCTTCTCGCCCGCCTTGTCCACGGCGAAGCGGGCCGGCTCGCCCTGGACGGTGACCGTCTTGATCTCGTCCACGGCCGCGTCGAGGCTGAACCGGGACAGCGCCTGGGTGGCGGTGGCCCGGATCCGTACGGAGGAGTCCATCAGCGTGGTCCTGGGCCGGTAGGTGTAGCCGACGTCGTACGAGCGGACGTCGTAACCGCCGTTGCCCAGATACGGCAGCAGCCGGTCACCGGCGCTCCGGGCGCCCGGGGAGGCCGGGTCGCCCGCGGGGGCACCGGCCCAGCCGGGCGGACCGGCCGCGACGGTCGCCATCGCCGCCGTCGAGGCCGCCATGGCCATGAGCACGGTACGGCGGCGGCGCGCCCGGTGGGTGGGGGCAGGGGACATCGTGACCTCCTACGGTGAGACCGGTGCGCCGCGTCGGCGCACCGGCGTCACCGTGGGCGAAGGAGATCTCTCCTTCGGCGGAGCGGGGCCTCCGGGGTCGCTCAGCCGTGCATCAACCGCGTATCAGCCGTAGCCGCGTATCAACCGCGTATCAGCCGTCACCACGTATCGGCCGTGGTCCCGGGCCCCACCGCGATGCGGTTCGCGACCACCGCACCGGGCCGACCCCCTACCCGTAGTACCTGGGGACTACCCCGCGGATGCACTCCCCGGTGGGACGCCAACCACACGGCCGACTCCATAACTTCCGTACTCACACCACCTGTCGGTACGGAAGGAACAGCCATGGCGTCCCGTCTTCGTCGCGCCCTGCTCGCGGCGCTCGTCACCACCTCGGTGGTGGTGCCCCTGATGGGGGCCGCAGGGCCGAGCGAGGTGCCGGCGCCCGCACCCTTGGCGCTGGGGCCCGTGAGCGTCCAGGGGCTGGACCACCGGTACGAGGCCAACCGGGAGGGGATCGCGGCTGCCGAGGCGATGGCGGCCCGGCACGGCGACCGCGCGCGGGAGCGGGCGCTGCGGAAGATGAGGAAGCCGTCGCGGCACTTCCTGTCCTTCGACGGGCGGGACGGCGGCCGTGCCGTCGAGGTGTACGGGGACCTGGGCCGGGCCACGCGCGTCGCCGTGCTGGTGCCGGGGTCGGACACCAACCTGGAGACGTACGACCGGTTCCGGGCCGGGGCCCTCGCGCTGAGCCATCGACTCGGCAGCCGTACGGCCGTCGTCGGCTGGCTCGGGTACAAGACGCCGGGCACCGTGGGACCCGAGGTGCTGACCACGGGCCGGGCCGCCGGTGCCGCTCCCCGACTGGCCGCATTCGTACGGGAGTTGAACGCGGCCAAGCCCCGGGCCCGGATCTCGCTCCTGTGCCACTCCTACGGTTCGGTGGTCTGCGCCCGGGCCGCGCGGGGGCTGAACGCCGCGGACATCGTCCTGTACGGCAGCCCCGGTACGGGGTTCGACGACGCCCGGCAGTTGCACACCCGGGCCACCGTCTGGGCCGGGCGGGGTGGGAACGACTGGATCGGCGGGGTGCCGCATGTGCGGATCCGGCTGCTGGGCACGACCGTCGGCTTCGGGACGGATCCCGTCTCCGGGCGGTTCGGCGCACGGAAATTCGACGCGGGGGACGTCGGGCACAGCGACTATCTCAAGCCCGGATCCGCCGCTCTGGCGAGCATGGGCCGGATCGTGGAGGGCCGCGATGCGTAACACCGTTCGTACGCGTGACACGTTCCGTACGCCTGACACGGTTCGTACGCGTGACACGTTCCGCTTGCGTGACCTCGTCCGGCGGATCGAGGCCGCCACCCCGCCCGACCGCGACCGCGCGGTGGACGCCCTGCGGGCCATCGCCATCCTCGGCGTGGTGCTCGGCCACTGGCTGGTGACCGCGCTGGTCGCCGACAGCGGCACCCTGCGCGCGGCCAGCCCGCTGCTGTACCAGCCCGAACTCACCCCCGTCTCCTGGGCGTTCCAGACCCTCGCGGTGTTCTTCCTGGTCGGCGGGCAGATGGGCGCCCAGAGCCACGCCTGCGCCCGCGCCCGGGGCATCGGCTACCGGCAGTGGCTGCGCGCCCGGCTGGCCCGGCTGTTCCGGCCCGTCGCCGCCGTGCTCGCCGTGTGGGCCGTGGCGGCGGGGGCGATGCTGGGCTCCGGGGTGAGCCTGCTGACCGTGCACACGCTGCTCAAACTCGTCCTGTCCCCGCTGTGGTTCCTGCTGGTCTACGCGGTGCTCACGGCCGCGACCCCGCTGGTGGCGCGGCTGCATCCGCTGTGGCCGCTCGCCGTCGTGCTCCATGTCGACCTGATCCGGTTCGGCTTCGGCGGCCCGGCCTGGCTCGGCTGGATCAATCTGGCGGCGGGCTGGCTGGTCCCGTACTGCCTGGGCGCCACCTGGGGCCGGGGCATGCTGCGCGGCCGGACGGCCGGGTGGGTGCTGCTGATCGGCGGCGCGGCGGTCACCGCCGGGCTCGTCCTATTCGGCGGCTATCCGGCGGCGATGGTCGGGGTGCCCGGCGCCCCGATCTCCAACCTCAACCCGCCCACCCTGGCCGCCGTCACCTTCGGTCTCACCCAGTGCGGCGCGGCCCTGCTGCTGCGCGGCCCCCTGCGCCGCGTGCTGGCGCGGCCCGCCGCGTGGGCGGTGGTGGCGCTGGTCAACCTCTCCGCGATGACCGTGTTCCTGTGGCACCAGACCGCGATGATGGCGGTCAGCGTGACCACCCTGCGGCTGTACGGGCCGTTGTCCGGGCTGCACACCGTGCCCGACGGCCCCGGCTGGGTGCTGGCGCGGCTGTGCTGGCTGCCGGTGTTCGCGGGGGCGCTGCTGGTCTGCTGGGCGGCGTTCCACGGGTACGAGGCGGGGCGACGCAAGGGTGGCGGCGGGATTGTCCGCGGTGGTGGCGGGGCCGTAGGCGGTGGGAGCCGCATCGTCCGCGAGGGACGTTCGGCCCGGGAGGCCCGGCATGTGGAGAAGCCCAGTGTCTAAAGTCAAGGCCATGACGGGCGGGCGGATGGCGGACCGGCTGGCGGAGGGCGCGCGCGCCCTGCCGCGCACGATGGGCGAGGGGCTGCGCGCGGCGCCGGGCATCCTCCGCGCGGACCTGTGGACGATGGCGCGCGACCCGCTGCCGCGGATGCGCTGGCTGGGCCGGCTGCCCCATGGCCATGTGGTGTTGTTCGCGGTGCTCATGGCCTGGCTCAGCATGGCGCAGTTCCAGGAGCCCGCCCGCCCGGGGACGGCCCAGGACCCGGTGCCCGTGATCGGTCTGGTGGTGCTCGAAGCGCTGGCCGTCCAGGTGGCGCTGACCCGCCCGATACCGGCGTGGTGGCTCTCGACCGCGATGCTGTTGGTGACGGCGCTGGAGGTGGACGGCCGTGTCCCCGTATATGTGCTCTACCCCTGGAACTACGGCCAGATCGCGCTGCACACCGTCGTGCTGCTCCTCCTCGCGCTGCGGGTCCGCCCCCGGATCGCCGCCGAGGCGCTGATACTGACGCTGCTGGTGGGGACGGTCACCGCGGCCCTCGCCACCCGGCCCCACGCGGACGGCCTGGACGAGGCGTTCGTGTCCTTCACGACCGCCGTGGTGGTGGGCGCCGCGCTGCGCGGCCGCCGGGTGGCGCGGCGGCGGCTGGTCGAGCAGGAGGAGCTCACCGCGGAGGAACGGGCCCGGCGCACTCTGCTGGAGGAGCGCAACCGCATCGCCCGCGAGCTGCACGACGTGGTCGCCCACCACATGTCGGTGATCTCCATCCAGGCGCAGGTCGCCCCGCATCTGGCCGAGAACCCCTCCGACGACCTGAAGGAGAACCTCGCGGGCATCCGCCAGAACGCGGTCGAGGCCCTGGCCGAACTGCGCCGCGTGCTGGGCGTGCTGCGCTCCGAGGACGCCCTGGCCGACGGCGCCCGGCATGCCCCGCAGCCCACCCTGGACCGGCTGGACGAACTGGTGGGCACGGTGCGCGGGACCGGGATCACGATCCTTACGGATGTCACCGGGGAGCGGCGGCCGCTGCCGCCGGGCGTCGAGCTGTCGGCGTTCCGCATCGTGCAGGAGGCGCTGAGCAATGTGATGCGGCACGCGCCGGGCGCTGAGGCGCGGGTGGAGCTGGGGTACCAGCGGCGCGGGCTCACCGTCCGGATCGTCAATACGACGCCGGACCGGCCCGCCCCGCCGTCGCCGGGCGCCGGGCACGGGCTGCTCGGGATGCGGGAGCGCGCTGCGATGCTAGGGGGTGAGCTGACTACTGGCCCGACGCCGGACGGCGGTTACGAGGTGACCGCCGTGCTGCCCACGCACCACCCCGACCCGTCCACCGCCGCGACCGAAACCGCCGAGGACCCCGCATGACGACGACCATCCGCGTTTTGATCGCCGACGACCAGATGATGGTCCGCCAGGGCTTCACGGTGCTCCTCAACGCCGAACCGGACATCGAGGTCGTGGGCCAGGCCGTGGACGGGGCCGACGCCATCGACCAGGTCGCCGAACTGGCCCCGGACGTGCTCCTGATGGACATACGGATGCCGGGAGTCGGCGGTATCGAGGCCACCCGGCGGCTCACCGAACCCGCCGGGGCCACCGTCAAGATCCTGGTCCTCACCACCTTCGACCTCGACGAGTACGTCTACGAGGCGCTGCGCGCGGGCGCGTCCGGGTTTCTGCTGAAGGACGCCTCGGCGGCTGAACTGGCCCATGCGGTACGGGTGGTGGCGGCCGGTGACGCGCTGCTGGCGCCGAACATCACCAAGCGCCTGATCGGCGAGTTCTCCCGGGTGAGCGCCGCCGCCCCGCGCGGTCCCCTCCGGGGCCGGGTGGGCGATCTGACGGAGCGCGAGACCGAGGTGCTCACCCTGATCGCCCAGGGGCTGTCGAACGCGGAGATCGCCGCACGGCTGGTGGTGGCCGAGCAGACCGTGAAGACCCATGTGAGCCGGATCCTGTTCAAGCTGGGGCTGCGCGACCGGACCCAGGCCGCCGTCTTCGCGTACGAGACGGGGCTGGTGCGCCCGTCCGCGTTCTGACGCACCCGGCACGCGCCTCGGGCATCGAGGAGTTGCGGGTGACCCGGGCCAAGTGACGCCCTGGGCGGCCGGGATGACGCGGTCCGTGCGCAGAGGATGGGATCCGTGCACAGAGGATGCGGTCCGTGCACAGAGGATCAAGGCACTGTGCACAGGATGCCAATGACATCCCGGCCCCGCTCGGCCCATGCTGATCAGTGACGGGTGAGCAGGGTTACCACGGGGGGAGCCCCGCTCACCTGTTCGTCCACAGCGCCGTATGGCGGAAGTCCCGTGGGGGCACGCCATAGGCGCCGCGGAAGGCACGGCTGAAGTCCGCGGCGTGGCTGAAACCCCAGCGGGCGGCGATGACATGGATGGGGGTGTCGCCCAGGGCGGGATCAGCCAGGTCGCGGCGGCAGCGTTCCAGGCGCTGGGCGCGGATCCACGCGGAGACCGTGTGCCCCTGCTCCTCGAAGAGGCGGTAGAGGTACCGGAGCGAGATGTGATGGGCCGTGGCGATCGACGCCGGGGTGAGCCCCGGGCTGTGCAGGTTCTGCCGGACGAATTCCTCGATGCGTAACCGCAGGGTGCGCCGACGGCTCTCGGGGGTGAGCCGGTTCTCGGCGCGCGCCTCGGCACCGGCGTCCAGCTCATGCGCGAGCAGCGCGTTGAGCAGATCGACGGCGACGGTGCCGAGGCGCGGTGCGTCGGCCGGGCCGTAGCGGTCGGAATCGGCGGCCAGGCGGGTGAGGAAGTCGGCGAGCATGGCCCCGATGCCGGACCGCCCGGACAGCCGACGCCCGAGCAGCCGGTTGAGCTCGGCCGCCGGGAACGGCAGCAGCGAGGGGCGGAGGGTGATCGACATCCCGTCGACCCTGCCGCGCTCGCACACCGCCACATACGGCGTGGAGGTCGAGGTGAGCATGAGCTGCCGGGCGCCGACCGTGGCTTCGGTGTCCCCGTGGCGCACATCGCTCTCACCGCGCAGGATGAGCCGCAGATGGTAGAGCTCCGGGTCGGAGCGCCGGATATGGGCCGCCGTCCGCTCGTTCCGCAGTGACGGTACGGAGGTGGAGGTCAGCATCACCTCGCCGAGGCTCACTCCGCCCCGTACGCTCGCGCGGAAGTCGTGCTCATGGTCGCTGCGGAGCTCCATCGGTATCGCCGTCAGCTCGCACAGGGCGCGCCAGGCCGCGAATCGCTCCGCGGGCGGGATGTCGTCGATCTGGAGTCCCGTCACGATCATCACCCTTTCGCCGTACGGTGGTGAGCTTTTCGGTGGACGCGACCTTAGACAGCCCTGCTAAGTGTTTGATGAACGGTCCGGTATTGAACAGTCCGCTTTTGGGCGATTCCGCGAACGCGTATCCGGGCGGGGCGGCGCGGGCCGAGGCGGCGGCCTGGCCGGATGTGACCCGGTCCGATTGTTGCCGAAGGATGAAATCCGCACATCAGTGTGTTGGTGCCTTCCGGAAGCGTGTGCGGATCGGGAGGTCAACGGGTGGCGGACGTAGTGACGGACGCAACGGATGAAACGGGCAAAAAGGATACGGGTGGACCGGATGCGGACGGGCCGGATACCGGGCAGGGCTGGGTAAGGCGGCTGTTCGGCTATTGCTGGCTGTACCGCAAGGATGTGCTGCTCGCCCTGGGTGCCTCGCTCGCCGGAATGGCCGTCATGGCGCTCGTCCCGCTGGTGCCGAAGCTGATCATCGACGATGTGATCGTCCAGCACGACCGGTCGCTCGCCCCCTGGGCCACCCTGCTGATCATCGCCGCCCTCGTGGTCTACGTCCTCACCTACATCCGCCGCTTCTACGGCGGACGGCTCGCCCTCGACGTCCAGCACGCCCTGCGCACCGAGATGTACGCGTCCATCGCCCGCTTCGACGGCAGACGGCAGGACAATCTCTCCACCGGCCAGATCATCGGCCGGGCCACCAGCGACCTCCAGCTCATCCAGGGCCTGCTCTTCATGGTGCCGATGATGATCGGCAACATCCTCCTCTTCCTGGTCTCGCTCGTCGTGATGGCGACGCTGTCGCCGCTGCTCACCGTCGTCGCCCTCGCCGTCGCCCCCGCCCTGTGGATCCTCGCCTCGCGCAGCCGCATCCGGCTCTTCCCGGCCACCTGGTACGCCCAGGGGCAGGCGGCCGCCGTCGCGGGTGTCGTCGACGGGGCGGTGACCGGTGTCCGGGTGGTCAAGGGGTTCGGGCAGGAGGCGCAGGAGACCGACAAGCTGCGGGCGGTCGGCCGCCGGCTGTTCGCCGCCCGGCTGCGGACCGTACGGCTGAACTCCCGCTACACCCCCGCCCTGCAGGCCGTCCCCGCCCTCGGCCAGGTCGCCATGCTGGCGCTCGGCGGCTGGATGGCCACCCGCGGCCAGATCACCCTCGGCACCTTCGTGGCCTTCTCCACGTATCTCGCCCAGCTCGTGGGCCCGGTGCGGATGCTCACGATGCTCCTGACCATCGGGCAGCAGGCGCGGGCCGGGGTCGAGCGCGTCTTCGAGCTCATCGACACCGAGCCGGTCATCGACGAGCGCCCCGGCGCCCGGGAGCTTCCCGAGGACGCCCCCGCGACGGTCGAGTTCGACCGGGTGAGCTTCGGCTACGACCCCGAGCGCCCGGTGCTCTCCGAGGTGTCCCTGCGGATCGAACCGGGCGAGACCCTGGCCGTCGTGGGCGCCTCCGGAAGCGGCAAGTCGACGCTGTCCATGCTGCTGCCGCGCTTCTACGACGTGTCGTCGGGCGCGGTGCGGATCGGCGGCCACGATGTGCGGGAGCTGACGTACGACTCGCTGCGCGGCGCGGTCGGACTGGTGCCGGAGGACAGCTTCCTCTTCTCCGACTCCGTGCGCGCCAACCTCGCCTACGGGCAGCCGGACGCGAGCGAGGAGCGGATCCTGGCCGCCGCCCGCGCCGCCCAGGCCGACGGCTTCATCTCCGCACTGCCGCACGGCTATGACACCGAGGTCGGCGAGCAGGGGCTGACCCTCTCCGGCGGCCAGCGCCAGCGGCTGGCCCTGGCCCGCGCGATCCTCACCGATCCCCGGCTGCTCGTCCTCGACGACGCCACCTCGGCGGTGGACGCGCGCGTCGAGCACGAGATCCACGAGGCGCTCCGGGGTGTCATGGCGGGCCGTACGACCCTGCTGATCGCCCACCGCCCCTCCACCCTCGCCCTCGCCGACCGCATCGCGGTCCTGGACCGGGGCCGGGTCGTGGACGTGGGCACCGACGAGGAGCTGAGGGCGCGGAGCGCCGTGTACCGGCGGCTGCTGGCGGACGACGCCCAGCCCGCCGCCGCCCGGGGCGGGGACGATCCGGAGCACGCGGTGGGCCTCGCCGGTGGGTTCGGCGGGGAGTCCGCCGCGACGGCGCTGGTCGAGCCCTGTCTCGACGGTGAACCGCACGGGGACGGCGACCAGGTGGCGGAACTGCTGCCGCACGGAGACGGCGACCACGTGGCGGAACTGCTGCCGCGCGGCGGGGACGACCCCGAGCACGCCGACGGCTGCCCCCACCCCGGCGGGGTGACCCCGGAGCTATGGGTGCGGCCCGATGGTGACGGCCGTAAGGACGGCACGGGAGCGGGAGCCGGGGCGGCGGCCGTGGCCGGGCCCGGGATCGCCGGGGCGCTGTCCGGAATGCCCGCCACCCCCGAGCTGCTCGCCAAGGTCGCCGCCCTGCCGCCCGCCACCGACACCCCCGACATCGACGAGGAGCAGGCCGCCCGCCCCGAGGAGACCTACGGGCTGCGGCGGCTGCTGCGCGGCTTCGGGGCGCCGCTGTCGGTCGCGCTGCTGCTCGTCGCCGTGGACGCGGTCGCCGGGCTGCTGCTGCCCGTGCTCATCCGGCACGGGATCGACCAGGGCGTCCAGCGGCTCGCGCTCGGGGCGGTGTGGGCCGCCTCCGGGCTCGCGCTCCTCGTGGTCCTCGTGCAGTGGGCCGCCCAGATCGGCGAGACGCGGATGACCGGGCGGACCGGTGAACGGGTGCTCTACGCACTGCGCGTCAAGATCTTCGCGCAACTGCAGCGGCTCGGTCTCGACTACTACGAGCGCGAGCTGAGCGGCAAGATCATGACGCGGATGACCACCGACGTCGACGCGCTGTCCACATTCCTCCAGACCGGCCTGGTCACCGCCGTCGTCAGCCTGCTGACCTTCTTCGGCATCCTGGTCGCGCTGCTCATCATCGACGTGGGCCTCGCGCTGGTGGTCTTCCTGACCCTCCCGCCGCTCATCATCGGCACCATCGTCTTCCGGCGCCTCAGCGTCAAGGCGTACGAACTGGCCCGCGAGCGCGTGAGCGTGGTCAACGCGGATCTGCAGGAGAGCGTGGCGGGGCTGCGGATCGTGCAGGCGTTCCGGCGCGAGCGGTCCGGCCGGGAGCGGTTCGCGGCGCGCAGCGACGCCTACCGTCAGGCGCGGATGCGCGGTCAGCGGCTGATCTCGGTGTACTTCCCGTTCGTCCAGCTGCTGTCGTCCGTGGCCTCCGCGCTGGTGCTCATCGTGGGCGCCGGACGGGTCGGGGACAACACGCTGTCGGCCGGCGCGCTGGTGGCCTATCTCCTCTACATCGACCTGTTCTTCGCCCCCGTCCAGCAGCTCTCCCAGGTCTTCGACGGCTATCAGCAGGCATCGGTGTCACTGGGCCGCATCCAGGAGCTGCTGCGCGAGCCCACCACCACACCGGTCGCCGACGACCCGCGCGAGGTGCGCACCATGCGCGGCGAGATCGCCTTCGACGACGTGCGGTTCCGGTACGGGGACGACGAGGAGGCGCTGGCGGGCATCTCGCTCACGATCCCCGCGGGGCAGACCGTGGCGTTCGTCGGGGAGACCGGGGCCGGTAAGTCCACCCTGGTCAAGCTGGTGGCCCGGTTCTACGACCCGACCGGGGGCGCCGTGCGGGTGGACGGCGCGGATCTGCGCGAGCTCGACCTCACCGGGTACCGCGGCCACCTCGGGGTGGTCCCGCAGGAGCCGTATCTCTTCCCCGGGACGGTGCGCGACGCCATCGCCTACGGACGGCCCGGCGCGAGCGACGCGGAGGTGGAGGCCGCCGCGCGGGCGGTCGGCGCCCATGCCATGGTGGCGTCGCTCGACGGTGGCTATCTGCACGAGGTCTCCGAGCGCGGGCGCAATCTCTCCGCCGGGCAGCGGCAGTTGATCGCGCTGGCGCGCGCCGAGCTGGTGAACCCGGACATCCTGCTGCTCGACGAGGCCACGGCCGCGCTCGATCTGGCCTCCGAGGCCCTGGTCAACCAGGCCACGGACCGGCTGACGGGACGGCGCACCACGCTGGTCGTCGCACACCGGCTGACCACCGCCGCTCGTGCGGACCGGGTGGTGGTCCTGGACCATGGCCGGGTCGTCGAGGACGGCACTCATGAGGAGCTGGTGGCGCGGGGCGGCCGGTACGCCGCGCTGTGGCGCACGTTCATGGGCGAGACGGCCCCCGCGACCGTCTGAGCGCGCCGCTGGAAGTGCCCCGACCTGCCGTCGTGAGAGCGTCACTTGGAGCCCGCCGAGAGCTCGCCGGTGGCCCCGCCGACGCGTGGGCCCTTCGTCGCGTGGGCCCTTCGTCGCGCGGCAGCGCGGCGGATGGGCCCGCGTCGCAGGGGCGGTGTGGGTGGTGCGGTGGGGTGCGCACCGGTCATCCGCCGTACGGCGGTGACGCTTAGCGTTCGCCCACTGTTACGTACGGTAACGTCACGGTTCCATGCCGCTGGCCCTCGCGATGGCCTCCACCTCCCGCCGGTCCTGCTCCCGCTGCTCCGCCTCGGCCGCCACCCGCTGCTTGTGGCGGTGCAGGAAATCGGGGTCTCCGGCCCGCTCCTGAGGCACCAGCACCTTCATGCCCTTGGCGTGCGGGCTGTCGCCGAGGTCGACCACCACCCGCTCGTCCTGGGAAGTGAGCAGGCCGAACAGCACCAGCAGCTCGGCCTGGAGAGCGGGGGTGAACAGCTCTTTCTCCTCCGGCCCCATACCGAGCTCGTACGTCCCCCGCGGACGGCCGGTGAGGTGCTCAACTCGCGCAGCAGCCGCATCAGCAGCTCGAGCGAGCGGGGATCGATTCGTTCCTGCAATTCGTTCAGATACCGCGTCAGCCGCTCGGCCCGTTCACTCCGGTCGTGCCGTTCGTCTCGGTCCATACAGGCAGCATGAGCCATCACAGCCCGCTACGAAAGAGGGCGACGGTAACAACTCTCCGTATTCGGCGTCGTGTTGGGGCACCGACGACCTCTGGCGACCCGAGCGTGTGCCCGGATAGGTTCTCGGCGGCCTGTGGGAATTCTCGGGCCGTGAGGGTCATCACGGCAACAAGGGGAGGGTGCATGCGCAAGATGCTCAGATGGCTGTTGGCGCTCGCGATACTGATGGGGGCGGTCGGTGCGGGCGCCGGAGGCGCGTCCGCGGAGCCGGCCGCCCCCGCTCAGCCGGATATCAAGGACCGCGTCCTGGCGATTCCCGGGATGCGTTTCGTGGAGGAGCAGCCCTACGAGGGCTATCGCTTCCTCGTCTTCACCTACGCCCAGCCGGTGGACCACCGGCATCCCTCCAAGGGCACCTTCCAGCAGCGGTTCACCCTGCTGCACAAGGCCACCGACCGGCCCACGGTCTTCTACACCTCGGGCTACAACGTCACCACCGCACCGCGCCGCAGTGAGCCGACGCAACTGGTGGACGGCAACCAGGTGTCCATGGAGTACCGTTTCTTCACTCCTTCCCGGCCGCAGCCCGCCGACTGGTCCAAGCTGGACATCCGGCAGGCCGCGAGCGACCAGCACCGCCTCTACCGGGCCCTGAAGCCCATCTACGGCAAGAAGTGGCTGGCCACCGGCGGCAGCAAGGGCGGTATGACGGCCACCTACTACCGCCGTTTCTACCCGCACGACATGGACGGCACCGTCGCGTATGTCGCGCCCAACGACGTGGCCAACAACGAGGACTCCTCCTACGACCGCTTCTTCGCGGGCGTCGGCACGGCCGAATGCCGCACCAAGCTCAACGCGGTGCAGCGCGAGGCGCTGGTGCGGCGCGACGAGATCGTGCAGCGCTACCAGAAGTGGGCGGACGACGAGGGGCAGACCTTCACCGTCGTCGGCAGCGCCGACAAGGCGTACGAGAACGTCGTCCTGGACCTGGTGTGGGCCTTCTGGCAGTACCACCTGCTGAAGGACTGCGCGGACGTCCCCGCCCCGACCGCGTCGACCGACGAGCTGTACGGCTTCATCGACGAGATCTCGGGCTTCTCCGCCTACACCGACCAGGGCCTGGAGACCTACACGCCGTACTACTACCAGGCGGGCACCGAGCTCGGCTCGCCCACCTTCGAGACCCCGCACCTGGACGGGCTGCTGCGCTACCCCGGCATCTACGCCCCGCGCAACTATGTGCCCCGCGACATCCCGATGCGGTTCAAGCAGGGCGTGATGCGGGACGTCGACAACTGGGTGCGGCATGACGCACGGCGGATGCTCTTCGTCTACGGCCAGAACGACCCCTGGGGCGCCGAGCGCTTCCGGGTCGGCAAGGGCGCCAAGGACTCTCACGTCTACACGGTCGCCGGTGGCAACCACGGCTCCAGCATCGCCCAGCTCGCGGGCGAGGAGAAGGCCGAGGCCACGGCGGAGGTGCAGCGGTGGGCGGGCGTCAGCCCGACCAGCGAGCCGCTCGCCCGGCATGACGCCAGGCTGGACCGCCGCGAGGTCGAGCGCGAACCGGCCTTGCGGCCGTAAGCGAGCCCATTCGTGGCGACGAGGGTGTCCGCTCCGGCGGACACCCTCGTCGCGGGCAAACTGGATCATGTCTCCATCCGTATCCATATCCGTATCCGGGGACATGACCGAAGGACACCACGATGGACCTGAAGCTGACGGGCCGCCGGGCCCTCGTGACCGGTTCCAGCTCCGGGCTCGGCGCGGCGATCGCCCGGCTGCTCGCCACCGAGGGCGCCGATGTCGTGGTGCACGGCCGGGACGAGGCCCGGACCCACGGGGTGGCGGAGGAGATCGGCGCGGTCGCCGTGGCGACCGGCGACCTCGCCACGGACCAGGGCGCCGACGCGGTGGCCGCTGTCACCGTTGAGGCCGACATCCTGGTCAACAACGCCGGTGCGTACGGCCACCCGCACCGCTGGGCCGAGGCCACCCCGGACATGTGGGCCCGTTTGTACGAGATCAACGTGATCTCCGCCGTACGCATGATCCAGCGGCTGGTGCCGGGGATGCGCGAACGCGGCTGGGGCCGGGTGATCCAGATCGGCGGCGGCCTCGCGTCGCAGCCGATGCCCGAGCAACCCCACTACAACGCCACGCTCGCCGCGCGTCACAACCTCGCCGTCTCGCTGGCGCGCGAGCTGAAGGACACCGGGGTGACGTCCAACGTGGTCTCTCCCGGGGCGATCCTCGTCGACTCGGTCAAGGAACTGGTGACCGATCTCGCGCCGGAGCACGGCTGGGGCGAGTCCTGGGAGGAGATCGAGCCCAACGCCGCGCGCGACTTCGTGCCCAACGACATCGGCCGATTCGGCCGCCCCGAGGAGATCGCGGGCGCTGTCGCCTATCTGGCCGGTCCGTACGGCGCCTACGTCAGCGGCGCCACGCTCCGCGTGGACGGCGGCACGATCCGCTCGGTGATCTGACCGACGCTCAATACCCCAGCCCGTGCCCGATCGGGTACAGCACCCGGGACGGGTCGTCCGCGCGCCGCACCGCGACCGGCAGCTTGCCTCGCGGGGTGACCCGCCCCGCGATCACCCGGGCGGCGGCGCGCAGTTCCACATCCGTCCAGCAGTACGTGGCCAGCGACGCCCCGGGCTCGGTGCCGCGTCCGCCCAGCCGCGCGATGTCGTACGGGTCGCGCAGCGCCAGATGCACCACCGGCACCCCGGTGGCCACCAGCCGTGCCACCAGGGTGCGCTGGGCGGATCCGGGCGTGATGTCGTACGTCGCCACGATCACCGCGTCCCGTCCCCGCGCCGCCGCGACCGACGCCTCGATCCGCTCGGGCGAGGGGCCGGGCGCGCTGCCCGTGCCGGTGGGCAGCGCCTCCGCCTTGAAGCCGAGGCCGGACAGGGCGCGGGCCAGAACGGCCGTCGGCGGGCCCCCGGTGCCCGAGGGCGCGGCGGCGTCCACCCCCACCACCAGCAGGTCGTGATGGCGGCGCGGTGACAGCGGCAGCAGCCCGCCACGGTTGGTGATCAGGGTGGTGGTGCGCTCGGCGATCCGGTCGGCGGTGGCACGGTGCTCCCGGGTGCCCACCGTGCGGTTGACCGCGCGGTCGCTGGTGTACGGATCGTCGAACAGCCCCCGGCGCGCCTTGAGTTCCAGGACGCGCCGCAGTGAGCGGTCGATCCGGTCCTCGTCGAGCTCGCCCGCCCGGACGGCCTTGCGCACGCCCTCGAAGGCACGGGACAGGTTCGGCGGGTTCAGCAACTGGTCCACCCCCGCCTTGAGCGCGAGCACCGGCACCCGGTCGTCGCCGTACTTCTCCCGCACGCCCTGCATGCCGAGCGAGTCGGTGACCACCACCCCGTCGTAGCCCAGTTCCTCGCGGAGCACACCGGTGAGGATGGGGCGGGAGAGCGTGGCGGGGTCGTCGGCCGGGTCGAGCGCGGGGAAGAGAAGATGCGCCGTCATGATCGAGTCGATCCCGGCCTCGATCGCGGCCCGGAACGGCGGCGCGTCCAGCCGCTCCCACTCCTTGCGGGAGTGAGTGATCCGCGGCAGGCCGACATGGCTGTCCACGGAGGTGTCGCCGTGGCCGGGGAAGTGCTTGGCGGTGGCCGCGACCCCGGTGCTCTGATAGCCCTCCACCTGGGCCGCCACCAGCCGGGCCACGGCCTTCGGATCGGCCCCGAAGGAGCGCACGCCGATCACCGGATTGGCGGGGTTGACGTTGACGTCCGCGATCGGGGCGTAGTCCTGCCGGATGCCGAGCGCGGCCAGCTCCGCCCCCGCGGTGCGGGCGGCCGTACGGGCGTCGGCCGCGCTGCCGCCCGCGCCGAGCGCCATGGCGCCCGGGAACAGCGTGGCGGGCGCGCCGATCCGGGCGACGGTGCCGTACTCCTGGTCGGTGGAGAGCAGGACGGGGACGGGCACGGATGCGGCCAGCGCGGCCTTCTGGATGCCGTTGGAGAGCGCGGCGACCTGGTGGGGGTCGCGGATGTTGTGCGCCCAGCGGATGTACATCACCCCGCCCACGTGGTACTTCGAGATCAGCTCGGCGGCGTTGTCGACGCCGATGTCCTTACGGTTGGCCGCGACATCGGCCGGGTCGGGGCGGGTGGCCGAATGGCCGTACACCCGCATCACGAAGAGCTGGCCGATCTTCTGGTCCAGCGTCATCCGGCCGATGAGCTCGTCGATCCGCCGGCGGTCGCGCTCCTGGTCCCGGCCGGGCTGTGTGGTGGCTCGTGAGGGCGTCGCGGAAGGGCCGCCGGAACCGGCGGTGATGCGGCGCGCGGGGGCCGCGGGCGCGGGGGAACTGTTCGTCGGCGCACTGCAGGCACCGGCCGCGGCGGCGGCCAGAGTGGCGGTGAGCAGGGCGCGGCGAGACGTCGTCGTGTGCACCCGCACTCCTTCCATGGGACGTTCGGAGGGGGTGGCCGAAGGTGGTGCAGGACACGCTGGGACACAAAGCGCTGCCGGGTCAAGGAGAGTTGGACTTCCTGACGACCCGGAAGCGTAAAGGAAAAGACTCGTTAAAGACAGGGATCTGGTGCTCGTGCGAAACCGGCGCTAATGTATCGATCGGGTATGCGCACTATTTGTATGAGGCATCCGTCCTCGCTTAGGTTCCGTTTTCATGACCCCATCGACGGGTGCCAAGCCCCCCACACATATCGCCATGTTCGGCATCGCGGCGCACGGGCACGTCAACCCGAGCCTGGAGGTGATCCGCGAGCTGGTGGCCCGCGGCCACCGGGTTACCTACGCCATCCCCGAGTCGTTCGCCGAGAAGGTCGCCGAAACCGGCGCCGAGCCGAAGACCTACACCTCGGTCCTCCACGGTGAGAATGTGCCGGGCGCCAGAGGCTCCGAGCTGATCGACTACATCGAGCCGTTTCTCACCGAGGCGGAACAGGCGTTGCCACAGCATCTGGCGGCCTACGAAGGCGATGAGCCGGATCTGGTGATGTACGACGTCACGGCGTACCCGGCGCATGTCCTCGCCCATCGCTGGGGCGTGTCCGCCGTCGAGCTCGCCCCCAGCTTCGTGCCCTGGGACGGGTACCGCGAAGAGGTCTACGAGCCGATGTACGCGCAGCTTCGGTGCTCGGAGCGAGGCCGGGCCTACTACGCGCGCTACCGCGCCTGGCTCGAGGACAACGGACTGGCCGGCACCGACCCCGACCGGCTCATCGGCCGCCCCAGCCGCTGTGTCGCCCTCATCCCCGAGCTGCTCCAGCCCAACGCCGACCGCGTCGACCCGTCCGTCTACAGCTTCGTCGGCGGCTGCCAGAGCGCCCGCCGCGACGTGGCGGAGTGGCGCCGCCCGGAGCGGGCCGCCGAGACCGACCGGATCCTGCTGGTCTCGCTCGGCTCGACCTGGACCAAGGAGCCCGGCTTCTACCGCGCGTGCGTGGCGGCGTTCGGCGATCTGCCGGGGTGGTACGTGGTGCTGCAGATCGGCGAGTTCGTCGACCGGGCCGACCTCGGCGAGATCCCCGCCAATGTCGAAGTGCACAGCTGGATACCGCAGTTGAGCATTCTGCGGAAGGCCGACGCCTTCGTCACCCACGCGGGGGCGGGCGGCGCTCAGGAGGGGCTGGCCTGCGGGGTGCCGATGGTCGCCGTACCGCAGGCCGTCGATCAGTTCAGCAACGCGGACACCCTCGAAGCGCTCGGGGTCGGCCGCCATCTGCCCAAGGAGGAGGCCACCGCGTCGGCGCTGCGCAAGGCGGTGCTCGACCTGGTGGACGACCCCGAGGTGGCCGCCCGCTGTGCCGCGCTCAAGGCGCGGATGGCCGCCGAGGGGGGACCGGACCGCGCGGCGGACCTGATCGAGGCGGAGCTGCCCGTCTGAGGGCTGCCCGTCCGACGGCCGCCGTAAGGGCGGACCGTGCCGCCGTAAGGGCGGACCGTGCCGCCGTAGGGGCGGACCGTGCCGCCGTAAGGGCGGACCGTGCCCCCTGGGGTGCCCCTTTGGGTGCCCCTCGGTGTGGCTTTTGGGCGCCGCCGACGCTCTGGGAGGGGTGTCGCGTCGGCGGCGGGGTGCTGCTGGCCGCGGGCGGCGGTGAGGTGGTCAGCGTCGCAGCCAGCGGCGAGGCCGATTACCGCCATGCGGAGACTCCCCATCAGCACACCGCTTCGACGCGTGGCGGCGCGCGCCGGTTCCGTACGGGGGGTGCGCGGCGCGGATCGGTGAGGAGGGGCGTACGCGCCCCAAGTGGCAGCACGGGGCAACCAGTTGAGCCGATGCGGTGTTGATCGTCGGCCGGTGCTCAGGCCGTGCGCTGCGGCCAGAGGCCGCCCATCAGCCGCACCGTTTCGGTGATGGCGGGACGGCGGGCCGCGCCGGTGCGCCACAGGGCGTACAGCCGCCGTACCGGGACCGGCTCCAGGGGCAGCGCCAGCACCCCGTCCGGCAGCGGACCGCGCCCCAGACGGGGCATGAGGGCAACGCCGAGACCGGCCGCCACCAGGGCGATCTGGGTGTGGTTCTCCGCCGCCTGATAGGCCAGGTCCGGCTCATGGCCCGAAGCGCGCAGCGTACGGACCAGCCAGTCGTGGCACACCGACCCGGGCGGCTGGCAGATCCACCGCTGGCCCGGCAGGTCCTCGCGGCGCAGCGCCCGCCGCGCGGCCCGCTCGGCCAGCGGATGTCCGGCCGGGACGAGCAGATCGCACAGGTCGTCGCCGATGGCCGCCCGTTCCTGCCCCTCCGGGGCGGGCAGCGGGGCGATGTCCCAGTCGTGGGCCACCGCCAGGTCGATGACCCCCTGCGCCACCAGGTCCACCGACAGATGCGGATCCACTTCGAGCAGCCGGGCGTCCAGGGAGGGGTGTTCGGCCACGAGCGCGGCCAGCACCACGGGCATCAGCCCGCGCGCCGCCGAGGCGAAGGCGCCGATCACCAGCCGGCCCGTCGGCTGTCCGCGCCGCTCCTCCAGGGTGGTCTCGGCCGCCTCGACGATGGCGAGCAACTGCTGGGCGGTGGCGGCCAGATGCCGGGCCGCGTCGGTCAGCGCGATGCCCCGGCCCTGCCGTTCCAGAAGGGTGGTCCGGGTCTCCCGCTCCAACTTGGCGATCTGCTGCGATACGGCGGACGGGGTGTAGCCGAGCGCGGTCGCGGCGGCGCTGACCGAGCCGTGTACGGACACCGCGTGCAGCGCCCGCAGCCGGGCCAGATCGAGCATGCGCCCTCCCCTCACACCTTTGGCTGGTACCGCATCTTTGAACCGGTCCCGCATCTTTAACCGTTACTGCATCCAAGCATGAAGACATCCGCGCTGGTGCTACAAGGTCCCGGCACCTGATCCTCGACCCATGCGACCTGTGCACATAGCCCTCGCCGTGCTGGTCACGGCCCTGTGGGGGGTCAACTTCGTGGTCATCGAGGTGGGCCTCGACCACTTCCCGCCCCTGCTCTTCTGCGCCCTGCGATTCCTGGTGGCCGCGCTGCCCGCCGTCTTCCTGGTCGGCCCGCCGAGGGTCGCCTGGCGATGGATCCTGGGGGTGGGGCTGGCTCTGGGCGTGGCCAAGTTCGGGCTGCTGTTCATCGGGATGCACGAGGGGATGCCCGCCGGGCTGTCCTCGCTGGTGCTGCAGATCCAGGCGGTGTTCACCGCGCTGTTCGCGGCCGTCGTACTCGGCGAACGCCCTGGCCGACGGCGGCTGCTGGGCATGGCCGTCGCCCTCGCCGGGATCGCGGTGGCCGCCGTGGACGAGGGCACCTCGGGGCCGCTCATCGGCTTCGTCCTCGTCGTCGCGGCGGCCGCCTTCTGGGGCGTCTCCAACGTCCTCACCCGCAAGGCGGCGCCGCCCGACGCCCTCAACTTCATGGTGTGGGTGAGCTTGGTGCCCGTACTGCCGCTGCTCGGGCTCTCGCTGATGTTCGAGGGCGCGCGGCCCGACCTCGACGCGCTGAGCAGGCTCGACTGGGCCGGAGTGGGCGCGATCGTCTACGTCGCCTGGGTCACCACCGTGTTCGGCTTCGGGGTCTGGGGCTTCCTGCTGCGCACCTACGACGCCTCGACTGTCGCCCCCTTCTCGCTGCTGGTGCCCGTCTTCGGGATGTCCTCGGCGGCGCTGGTGCTGGGGGAGGGGATCAGCGCACCGCGCTGGCTGGCGGCGGCGCTGCTGGTGGGCGGCGTGGCCCTGACCTCGCTCCCGCGCTTGCGCCTACGGCGTGGGCCGCGCCGTCGAGCTGAGGTGCCCGGGGCGGGCGCCCGCCCCGATGCGCCCGGAGTGGACCCCCGAGCCGATGCGCCTGGGCCGGACCGCGGCCCCGAGCCGCTTCTGCCGGAGCCGGGCGGCCCCGAGCTGGGCGGCCCCGAGCCGGACGGCCCGGAGTTGGGCGGGCCGGAGTTGGGCGGGCCGGAGTCGGGGTCTGCCGGAGCCCCGGCGTGGTCAGGCCGCGTCGGTCAGCAGACGTAGGAGGTGCTCCCGGCCCGGGGCCAGCAGCTCCGGGAACTCCCGGGCCTGCGGATACCACCGCTTCTCGTACTCCCAGCACAGCCAGCCGTCCCAGCCCTCACGGCTGAGCAGCTCCACGCACTCGGTCAGCGGCAGCACCCCCTCGCCCAGCGGCAGCGGGGTGGTGTCGTCGGCCGAGGCGATGTCCTTGACCTGGACGTAGCCCAGATGCGGGAAGAGCGCCGGATAGCTGGTGGCCGGGTCCTCACCGCCCAGCCAGGTGTGCATCACATCCCAGAGCGCCCCGACACTGCCATGGCCGACGAGCCCGAGGACCCGGGCCGCGTCCGCGCCAGTGCGATGCGAGTCGTGGGTCTCCAGCAGCAGCCGTACGCCGAGGTCGGCGGCGCGGGGCGCGGCAGCGGCGAGCCGCCGGGCGGCCGTGGCGTCGGCCTCCTCCGGGCTCTGCTCCCCACCGCCGGGGAAGACCCGGACATGGCGGGCGCCCAGGTCGTGGGCGAGCTCCAGCAGCTCCCGCAGCCCGGCCAGCACCGGCTCGTCCGGCCCGGCCTGGGCGGCGCGCACATACCCGGCGACGGTGAGGATCTCGATCCCGGCGTCCCGGAACTCCGCCACCACCCGGGCACGTTCGTCCGCCCCGATCCCCGGGTGCACCGGCTCCTCGGGGTGGGCGCGCAGCTCCACGCCGTGGTACCCGGCCCCGGCGGCGAGCCGGGCGACGTCGGACATGGGCATACCGGGGACGCCGAGAGTGGAGAAGGCGAGCTTCATACGGGCTCCCTTGATGGGGGTCGTGCGGTTCGTGGGGATCTTCCTGCCCTTCATCCCGGACGCTAAGCAGGGCCACGAGTCGGGTCAATCCTGACCTCACGCCTACGGCGTGTCTTGGCGGGTAGCCAGGCCGTGGCCCCACCGCCCGGTTCTGCGGGCGCCCGGTCGGACTGTTGAACTGCGGCGGCCGACCCTCGGCGGGGCGGGGGCAGCGCGGACGGCCTCGGCAGTCGGTCAAGCCGTGGCGGCGCGTTGCGCCGTGGCCGACCGCCCGGTTCTGCGGGCGTCTGGTGCCACCGTGCGGGTGGCCGGGCCCGGCCGGGGCATGGTCGCTCAGCCCACAGCGTCAGGGAGACGCCTGCCTCGGGTGTCCGAGGAGCGTGCGGGGCTGCCTCGGTAGTTGGGGCCAGCCCGTGGCGGTCCGTTACGTCGTGGCCGACCGCCCGGTTCTGCGGGCGCCCGGCCGGGCTGTTGAACTGCGGCTGCCGACCCTCGGCGGGGCGGGGCAGCGCGGACGCCTCGGCAGCCCGGCCAAGCCGTGGCGGCGCGTTGCGCCGTGGCCGACCGCCCGGTTCTGCGGGCGTCTGGTGCCACCGTGCGGGTGGCCGGGCCCGGCCGGGGCGTGGAAGCGTGCGGCCGGGGCGTGGAAGCGTGGTCCCCCCGGCGGAGCCGTGGTCGCTCAGCTCGCGGCGTGTGCGGGCGCCCGGTGCCCCGGGCGAGCGGCCCGGGGCGTCGTGGGCTCGGTGCCGCGCTCGCTCAGTCCGCCTTCAGGCGCCACAGCGATGTGACCTCCGCCGCGCGGGCCGTGTGGAGGGGGTCGGTGGGGTCGACGGCGCGGGGGTGGGTGGGGCGGATGTCCAGGCGGGCCGTGACCGTCAGGCCCGCCGTGGCGAAGGCGGTCAGGAGTTCGGCGCGTGGCCGCAGGCCGAGGTGTTCGGCGAGGTCGGAGAGGATCAGCCAGCCCTCGCCGCCGGGGGTCAGATGCCCGGCCAGCCCGTTCAGGAAGCCGCGCAGCATACGGCTGGACGGGTCGTAGACCGCGTATTCGAGCGGTGAGGAGGGCCGGGCCGGGACCCAGGGCGGGTTGCAGACGACCAGCGGGGCGCGGCCCGGCGGGTAGAGGTCGGCCTCGACCACCTCGACCCGGTCGGTCAGGCCCAGGCGGGCCGCGTTCTCGCGGGCGCATCCCAGCGCCCGCGCGTCCTGGTCGGTGGCCACCACGCGCTGGATGCCGCGCCGGGCGAGGACGGCGGCCAGGACGCCGGTTCCGGTGCCGATGTCGAAGGCCAGCTCATGCGTGGGCAGCGGGGCCTCGGCCACCAGGTCGACGTACTCGCCGCGCACCGGCGAGAAGACCCCGTAGTGCGGATGGACGCGGTCCCCGCCCAGCGCCGGCACCTTGACGCCCTTACGGCGCCACTGATGCGCGCCGATCAGCCCGAGTAGCTCCGGCAGCGAGGTCACCGACGGGCGCTCGCTCGCCGGGCCGTACGCCTCGGCGCACGCCTGCCGTACGTCCGGCGCCCGGCGCAGCGGAATGCCGAAGTCCGGGTCCAGTGGCACCAGCAGCATCCCCAGCAGCCGGGCCCGGCGGGACTGGGCCTGGCGGTGCCGGTGAAACGCTTCGGCCGGTGACGCGGCCGGGGCCCGCCGCTCCTTGGCCCGGCGCGGTCCGCGGTCGATCCGGCGCGCCAGCGCCGTCAGTAGCTGGCGGGCGCCCTGGTAGTCGCCGCGCCACAGCAGCGCGGTGCCCTCACAGGCGAGGCGGTGGGCGGTACCGGCGCGCATCCGGTCGTCCGCCACCTCGATCCGCCGGGGCGGCGGCGTGCCGTTCTCGGAGCGCCAGTGGGCGGTCCGGGTCCGGCCGTCCTCGGTCCACTCGATGACCTGCTGGGTACTCAGGGGGTACACCCTTTGCTCTTGTGCCGTTCCGACGCACTGTACGGGTGCGTCGTGTGGACGTTCCCCGTGCCGTGTCCGCGTGCTGTACGGGCCTGCGTATGCGCCGATCCTTCCCGTACGGGGCCCGTCCGCGCGAGCGGATTTCCGGTCGAGGTGACGCCTCGTCACCTGTGCGACCGTTAAGGGCGCCTGCCGGGCGGACGCCCTTCAGCGGCTTGACGGGCGGCCAGGATCTTTCTCGCACGCGAGAGCCGGGCCCGTACGGTGCCGGTGGCCACGCCCAGGGCCTCGGCCACCGTGGCGGCGTCCAGGCCCTCCCACACACGGAGCGTGAACACCTCGCGCTCCCCACGGCGCATCGTGCGCAACGCCTTCTGCGCGGCGGCCGGCTCCTCGGTGTCGGCCAGGCGCCGGGTCACCTCGTCGGCGAAGTCCGGAACGCGGTCCGGCGGTGGGAGTTCGGCGAGCGCGGCCTGGTGTCTTCGCGCCGCCCGCGTGGTGTTGCGCGTGACGTTCGTCGCGATCCCCAGCAGCCACGGGCGGAGGCCGCCGTCCCCCGGAAGCAGCCGCTCGCGCAGCCGCCATGCCTCCAGGAAGGTGAGCGACACGATGTCGTCGGCCACGCCCCAGTCGCCGGTCAGCCGGACGGCGTGCCGGTAGACCACCGAGGCGCACTCGTCGAAGAGCTGCCCGAAGGCATCCGGATCTCCGGCTCGCACGCGGGTGCGCAGTGAAGTCTCCACACTCCCCCCTGTCCACCGCGCGGACCGCGCGGCAGTGATCCATCTCACACCATGGCTCGGTCAATCGTGTGCCGGTTACGTACCGTAATCACCCTATCGGCCCCTTCGGGCTGCCGCCGGGTGCCGGAGAGGGGAGAGTGGGGCCGTGGCGCGGCCCGCCGAGCGCACAGGCGCCGGCCCTATCCCTGCGGTCATCGGGTCCTTCCCCCGGTCAGCGCAGGTCAGGAGACCGCTCATGGCGGCAGGAGTGAGTAACACCACCGCGAATGACGACTGGGGCAAAGCGAACTTCAACGACATCTACGACTGTCCCGACCCACGCCCGTACTTCGCGACCCTGGGACCCCTCGAGTACCAGATACCCCACCATGGCCAGGCCGTCTTCCGGGCGCTGGCCCATGCCCTGCGCTGCCTGCACCCCGACCGGACGCCATTGAACGTGGTGGATCTGTGCTGTTCCTACGGGATCAACACAGCTCTCCTCAACTACCGTGTCACTCTGGCGGACCTGTCCACCCGCTACACCTCCCACCGCCTCTCCGCCCTGCCGACCCGGCACCTAGCGGCCGAGGACCGGACCTTCTTCGCGGCGCGCCGCCGCCCGGAAGCCGCGACGGCGACAGGCATCGACTCGGCAGCCCGGGCCGTCGGATACGCCCGCGCCGTCGGCCTGCTCGACCACGCCTTCGCGGAGAACCTCGAAGTCACCGAACCGAGCCCCGCCCTGCGCCGCACACTGGCGGGCACGGACCTCATCACCGTCACAGGCGGCGTCGGCTACGTCTTCACCCGGACCTTCACCAGGCTTCTCGACTCCATGCCGACCCCGCCGTGGGTCGCGGCGTTCGTGCTGCGCACCGTGCCCTACCGGCCGATCGCCGATCTGCTCGCCCGCTCGGGCCTGGTGACGGAGAAGCTGCCCACCCGTACCTTCCGGCAGCGCCGCTTCGCCGACAGCGCCGAACGGTACGCGGCGTTCGACGCCCTGGCTGTGAACGGACTGCACGCGGCGGGCAAGGAAGCGGACGGCTTCTACCACACCGACCTGTATGTCTCCCGGCCCGCTCCCGACATCGCGGCGCTGCCTCTCGCACGCCTGCTGTAACCCGAGGCGCGACCCCTCGCTGCGGCGTGCGCGTGTGGCGGCGGCGAGGGACAGATCTGTGGGGACGCCGCGGTGCGGACAGCGGCCCCGGCTTGTCAGGGGCCCTGGAGCGTGAGCCGCCAGTCCTGCCCGACCAGGGGCGAGCCATAGCCGCGGTGCGGCTTCTCGGCGATCAGCTCGAACCCGGCCCCCTCGTAGATCCGGCGGGCGGAGGTCAGGACGTCATTGGTCCACAGCACGAGATCGCGGTAGCCCGCCTCGCGTGCGAAGTCGATACACGTGCCGACCAGCCGCTCGCCGAGCCGCCGCCCCCGCGCCTCCGGTTCGACGAGCAGCAGTCGCAGCCGGGCCGTATCGGGCCGCTCGTCCCGGACGCACATCACCGACCCGACGGGGCGGCCGTCGAGTTCCGCGATCCACGCCCGCTCGCGGGCCGGGTCGTGGCCCGCGCCGAACTCCCCGACGATCCGGGCCACCAGGGCCTCGAACTCGGCGTTCCACCCGAACTCCCGGGCGTACACGGCGCCGTGGCGCTGCACGATCCAGCCCAGGTCGCCCGGTTCCAGCCCGCGCAGCCGCAACTCGGGGTCGGCCGGACCGGTGAGCGTGTGCCGCGCGGTCGCCAGCGCCTCCCGCAGCCGCCCCAGCTCGTTCCAGGGGACCTTGGCCAGCAGCCCGGTCACCGCCTCCCGCGACCGCCGGTCCAGATCCTCCGCCGCCGCCCGGCCCTCGGCGGTGAGCAGCACCTCCTGGAAGCGGGCGTCGCGGTAGTGGCGCTCGCGCGTCACCAGCCCCCGCTCCTCGAACCGGCTCAGCGTCCGGCTCAGATGCGCGGCGGTGACGCCGAGGTGCTCCCGGAGGGCCGAGACGTGGGTGCGCTCCCGCCGCGCCAGCTCGTAGAGGATGCGGGCCTCGCCCAGCGAGTACGGGGTGTTGAGCTGCCCGGGGTAGTCGAGGACGCCGATCAGGCGGGTGTACATCCGGTTGAAGTCGCGGACTTCGTCCACGGCCAGATCGAGATTGTCGCGCGGGCCCATCCGGCACCCCTCCATACGCCTGTGTCGATTTTGCTTGACCTTATAGTTGCGCCAGATCAAGTATTTGGGAAGAGGGGGTCCCGTCCCGGGGGGAGATGTCGGCGGTGGCGACCGCAACGCCAGGGCGCTTCGAGCTTGCCCAGCCTGCGGGCCGGGGGAGGGGGCTCTTTCGTGTGCCCGACGCCTGCTGGGCTCCCACGGCTCCCCTCTCCGGGCGTACCGTGGCCCAAAGACCTTCTGGCGGTGGTGTATCAGATGACTGATCTGTCCGTTGGTAAACGGCTGGCCCGACTTCGCGACATCCGCGACCTCACGCAAGAGCAACTCGCCGACCGCGCGGGCGTGTCCGTCGACACCATCCGCAGGTTGGAGCAGGGCACCCAACGGGGAGCAAGAATCGCCACGTATCAGAAGCTCGCGGGCGCACTCGATATCGAGCTCGCCCGCCTGCTGGGCCAGCCCACCATGACGCAATCCCTCGCGCCCGACGGCGGAGTCATCGCGTTGCGGGCCGCCATCCAGGCCCCGAGCGATCTGCCAGGGCTGGACGTGTGCGGCGCGGACAGTGACGCGCCCGGCCCGGACGATCTCCGCCCGGTCATGGAGCAGGCCCAGAGGCACTATCGGCTCGGCCAGTTCACCGACCTGGTCGGCATGCTGCCCGGGCTCGTCACCGATCTGAAGGCGGCCACCCGTGAGGCCGAGGGCGGTCCCGACCACGACACGGTGTGGTCGATGTCCGCTGCTGCGTACATCATCGTCGCCGACGTGGCCGCGCAGTTGGGGCAGACCGATCTGGCATACACCGCGGTGGAGCGAGCCATGTATGCCACCGCGCGCGCCGGCGACGAGCTGCGGCACGCTCTCGCCGTCTCGACGCTTTCGCTTGTGCTCCTGCGGCAAGGCCGATGGAGCGATGCCCAGCAGGTCGCGACCCGTAGGGCGGCTGAGATCGAGCCCCGGCTCTCCGACCGCAATCCCGAGAAGTTCGCGATGTTCGGGATCCTGCTGCTGTCCGGTGCTGTCTCGGCAGCACGGGCGAACCGCGATGAGTCCGACAGCACAAAGGATGACGCGCTCACCTTCCTCAGGCAGGCGGAGGCGGCGGCCGCGCTGTCCGGAGCGGTACGGGTGCGAGGCACCGCCTTCGGCCCGGCGAGCGTGGGCATGCAGGCCACCACCGTTCAGGTGTCGCTTGGCCATCCGGACAAGGCTTTGGCCACAGCCAGTGGCGTCAATCTGGATGAGCTGCCATGGAAGATCTCGCGCGCCAGGCACCGGCTGGATCTGGCATTCGCCCGCTACCAGACGCATGACGACGAGGGAGCCCGCGATGTGCTGCTCACCCTCGACGAGGAGCATCCTGAGTGGCTGACCCATCAGATGCTCGCCGCCTCCACCGTGGGGGGACTGCTGGAGACTGAGCGGCGTCGCGAC
This sequence comes from Streptomyces sp. 11-1-2, assembly GCF_003595545.1. Classification (NCBI taxonomy): domain Bacteria; kingdom Bacillati; phylum Actinomycetota; class Actinomycetes; order Kitasatosporales; family Streptomycetaceae; genus Streptomyces; species Streptomyces sp. 11-1-2. The sequence continues at coordinate 4,529,109 of NZ_CP022545.1, read as the reverse complement.
CGAGGCCTGCGAAAGCTCGCGGTGCGGCTGGGCGTGGACCCGGCGGCATGAACAAGTGCCGTAGTCCCGCCGAAAACTGAGGCCGGACTACGGCACTTCGTCGCTGGGATGTAATCGCACGCACACCTAGCGTGATCCGCATCGCGGCGGCGTCGACCCTCGCACCCGCCAGGAACCTGGTCGGCGCCGCCCCTCGCAGATCGGCAGGGGAGCCCGACGTGACGACCAGAGCCTTACCGTGGACACCGTCGCCCGCCACGGATGTCCAGGCGTTACCCGCGGGCAAGTGGTGGGATGCCGTAAGGGCCGCGTCGACCGTCGGGGAACGCGCCCTGACGCTCCTCGGCGACGAGAACGGCGCTGTCATCCAGGACAAGTACGGCACCCTGTACTGGCTCGTCGCGGTGGGCTCCGCCACGAGCTGGCATCTGCGGCAGGTGCGGGTCCTGAGCGAGCTGGCGGACGAGTGCAGCTACCTCGGTGTGCCGCCCAACTCCTGGACCACGCCGCCCGGCACCCACTGGCGCGTGCCGCTCTCGGCCGATCACTACCTGACCGACGCCTGGAAGCTGTGGGGAGCGCTGGCCGAGGCCGACCGCGTCGAACTCGGCCCCGTCCCGCAGGGACGCCAGACCTGCTACCGCTGCGAGCTGCCCACCGACGAGCCGGTCATCGTGGACGTCCAGCACGGCGGCAGCGGACCCGGCCGCACGGTGTACGCCTGCCCTCCCCACGCCCATGCCTACCGGCGCGACCCGGTCGCCGAGGCCGCCGCCATGCGCCGCGCCCGCGAACGGGGGCACACCCGGTGACGGAGGACGAGCGCACCGATCGGGAGCGGATAGCGGAACTGCGGACCCCGGGCAGGAAGTGGGTCTTCGGCCAGCTCCAGGGCTGGAACTGCGCCCTGTGCGCGGCACGCCTCTACGCGGACCGGCCGATCTGCACGGTGGAGGTGGACTACGGCAGCGTCACCGAGACGTACCAGCTATACGTCTGTGCCCCCTCGTGCGAGTCGGCCCGCGCCGCACAGCGCCCCGCCCCGCCGGACGGCGACCGCCCGGTGATCCGCGCGCCTCGCCAGCGGACTGGCTCATAGACGGGGTGGGCTACTGGGCTCCGGGCCCCCGCCGGAGTGACGGCGCCGGTGGCCCACCCTCCGTACGGAGCAGACCCGCCCCGCACGGAGGAGGCTCGCCGCACGGAGGAGGCTCGCCGCACGGAGGAGGCTCGCCCCGCACGGACTGCATGCATCGCTCAGCCGCGCGGCGGGGCCGTCGAGGCGCGAGCCATCAGTTCGGCGCGGACCATCGCCACCCCGCCCGGCGGCTGCGGCTCGCGGCCCAGGGCCAGGCGTCCGGCCCGCGCGCCCGCCTCGTACAGGGGCAGCCGCATCGTGGTGAGGGCGGGGACCGCGTCCGCGCTGAACGGAAGGTCGTCGAAGCCCGCGACCGAGACGTCCTCGGGGATCCGCAGGCCCTGGTCGCGCAGGGCGGCGCAGACGCCGAGCGCGATGGTGTCGTTGGCGGCGACTATGGCCGTCAACCCCCGGTCGCGGCGCAGCAGTTCGAGGGTCGCGTCATAGCCGGAGGCGCGGTCGTACAGGCCGTGCACGGTCAGCCGCTCCAGGTCGGCGTCGAGACTGTTCACTTCGGCGGCGCCGAGCGCCGCCCGGTGGCCCTCCAGCCGGTGGCGGGTCGTGGTGCGCTCGGCGGGGCCCGCCACATAGCCGATGCGGCGGTGGCCGAGGGTCAGCAGATGTTCGGTGAGGCGGCGGGCGCCGCCGCGGTTGTCGAAGGTGAGGGTGGTCGCGTCCGCGATCGGCGGGCGCCCGCACAGCACCACCCGGGTGCCGGACGCGGCCAGCCGGGACGCCTTGGTGGCCACGGCGGCGGCGTGGTCGGGGTGCTCGACCGCGCCGCCGGTGAGCACGACGGCGGCGGCGCGCTGCCGCTGCAGCAGGGTGAGGTAGTTCAGCTCGCGCTCGGGCGAACCACCGGTGTTGCAGATGACCGCGAGCTTCTCGCCGCCCCGGCCCGGTTCGCCCGCCGGTGCGCCCATCTCGGCCTGTACGGCGCCCGCGATGATGCCGAAGAAGGGGTCCGCGATGTCGTTGACGAGCACCCCGACCAGATCGGAGGTGGCGGCGGCGAGAGCGCTTGCCGGGCCGTTGACCACGTACTCCAGCTCATCGACGGCGCGCAGCACCCGTGTCCGGGTCGACTCCGCCACGGGGTAGTTGCCGCTCAGGACGCGCGACACGGTGGCCGCCGAGACCCGAGCACGTGCCGCCACATCGGCCAGGGTCACTGCCATGTTTCCTCCGTTGGATGGTCACCCGGTGGTCACCTTCTGGGACACCGCGCGCACTTGTCGGCGCCCCCATGCTCTCACTCCATGAGCGGCGCGATTCTGCCGTCCAGGGGCTTGTCCTGTCATCCGGACCATGCCTAGGGTCCTCTCCAGCAAGCGCTTACCCCCGGCGAGGAGCCTCAGCCCATGGCCGCAGCAGCCACCGCCCGTATCCGTGCCGCAGTGGTCGGCACCGGAGCCATCGTCACCGGCAGCCATTTGACCGCACTACGTGATCACGCCGACCGTGTGGACCTCGTCGCCGCGGTCGACGTGGCCGCCGACCGGCTCGACGCCTTCCGCGCCACGGCGGCCGAGGGCGGCACTTTCGCCGTCACCGGCTACCCCGATGTGGCGGCCATGCTGGAGGCCGAGCGCCCCGATCTGGTCCTCATCGGCACCCCGCCCTCCCTGCACCGCGAGCAGACCGTGGCCGCGCTGAAGGCCGGCGCCTGGGTGCTGTGCGAGAAGCCGCTGTGCCTCACGCTCGCCGAGTACGACGAGATAGCCGCGGCCGAGCGGGAGGCGGGCGGCCCGTACGCCTCGGTGGTCTTCCAGCACCGCTACGGCTCGGGCGCCGTCCACGCCCGCGAGCTGCTGGCCGAGGGCGCCCTGGGGCAGCCGCTGGTGGCCCACTGCCAGACCACCTGGCACCGCGACACCGCCTACTACGCGGTGCCGTGGCGCGGCCGCTGGGAGACCGAGGGCGGCGGCCCCTCGATGGGCCACGGCATCCATCAGATGGATCTGCTGCTCCATCTCCTCGGCGACTGGACCGAGATCCGCGGCATGGCCGGACGGCTGATCCACGAGGTGGAGAGCGAGGACGTGTCCACCGCGCTGGTGCGATTCGCGAACGGAGCCATGGCCACCGTCGTCAACAGCGTGCTCTCGCCCGACGAGGTCAGCCGGATCCGTATCGACTGCGCGGACGCCACCGTCGAGCTGACCCATCTCTACGGCCACCGCAACGACGACTGGGTCTACACCCCCGCCCCGCACGTCCGCGACGAGCCCGCCCGGCAGCAGCGCTGGCGCACCCCGGCCGCCGATCTGCCCAGCTCGCACGGGGCCCAGCTCACCGGGCTGCTGGACGCGATGCGCGACGGCGTACGGCCGCCCGGCAGCGGCCAGGACGCCCGCCGCACCCTCGAGTTCATCGCCGCGCTCTACAAGGCGGCCTTCACCGGACAGCCCGTGCGCGCGGGCGAGATCGTGCCCGGTGACCCGTACTACGACGCCATGCACGGCAACCACCCCGAATGGGCGCCGAAGGCGGCGACCGCCACCACCAAGGAGAGCTGAGGCCGCCATGACCCAGCGCATCACCGTCACCCACACCCACGGCGAACAGATCTCGGTCGCCTCCGGCGGCGTCGAGCTGATGGCCTACGTCTACCGGCCCGACCCGGAAGCCTTCGAGGCCCGTAAGCCCTACGCGCACCCGCTGCGCACCCTCGCCGGGAACCCGGTCTCCGGCTACCGGCCCAGCGACCACCGCTGGCACAAGGGCCTGCAGATGACCTCCAGCCATCTGTCCGGCCAGAACTTCTGGGGCGGCAACTCCTACCTCGGCCCCGAGCAGGGCTATCAGCACGTCGAGGAGCGCGTCGGCTCGATGCGCCACGACGGCTTCGAGGAGTTCGCGGTCGCGGATGACCGGCTGCGCTTCGTGGAGACCCTCACGTGGGTCGAGAACGGTGGCCAGGAGTGGGCGCGTGAGGTGCGCACCATCGAACTCCACTCGGTGGAACCGGAGGAGGGCACCTGGGCCCTGGACTGGTCCATCCGTCTCACCAACATCCGCGGCGAGGCCCTGCACTTCGGCTCCCCGACCACCGCCGGCCGGGAGATGGCCGGGTACACCGGGCTCAACTGGCGCGGCCCGCGCGACTTCACCGGCGGCGACGTGATCGGCCCGGACGGGCGCGGCGGCGAGGGCGAGAAGGGCGCCTCCGACCTGATGGGCACCCCGGCCGCCGAGGCCCCCTGGGTCGCGTTCACCGGTGAGCACGACGGCGTGGACGGGCACTCCACGCTGCTGTTCGCCCACGCGCCGGAAAACCTCGACAACACCGCATCCATCCACGCCTCCCACTGGTTCGTGCGCTCCGAGCCGATCCCCTCGGTCGCCCCCTCCTGGGCGTTCTTCGAGGAGTTCGAGCTTCCGCCGGGGGAGTCCTTCGGCTACCGCTATCGGGTGGTGGTCGCGGACGGCGCCTGGGACCGGGCCCGCGCCGAGGGCTACCTCAAGAACCACGGGTGGTGAGCCGCATGGCCGCGTCGTCCGAGATGTTCGCCCCGCTGCCGGGTGGTGTGGGGATGTCCCACATCAGCGCGTACGAGTGGGAGGCCGCCGACGGGGTGTGCGGCGGCAGCCCCCATCTCCATCTGGCCTGCACCGAGGCATATGTGGTCACCGCGGGACGCGGCGCCGTGCAGACCCTGACCGTCGGGGACGGCTTCACCGAGACCCCGCTGGAGCCGGGCGCGGTGGTGTGGTTCACCCCCGGCACGGTGCACCGGATGGTGCAGGGCGGCGGTCTCAAGGTGACCGTGCTGATGCAGAACAGCGGGCTGCCGGAGGCCGGGGACGCCGTCTTCACCTTCCCGCCCGAGGTGCTGGCCGACCCCGAGCGGTACGCGGCGGCCGCCGCGCTGCCCGCCAAGGAGGGCCCGGAGGCCGATGCGGCGGCCCGGCGCCGCCGGGACCTGGCGATCGAGGGCTATCTGACGCTGCGGGCCGCCGCCGAGAAGGGCGACGAGGGGCCGCTGCGCGCCTTCCACGAGGCGGCGGTGCGGATCGTCGCGCCCAAGGTGAAGGAGTGGGAGCCGCGCTGGCGGGACGGGGCGCTGGCCGCCGCGCGGCGCACCGGTGAGCAGCTCACCGCGCTCGCCGCGGGCGACCCCGCGCATCTGGCGCAGGCGCGGGTCACCGCGACCGGGCCCAGCCGCCGGGGCGGCTACGGCATGTGCGGCCGCCGGGACGAGTACGAACTGCCCGGTGTCACGCTCCCGTACTACGGCGAATAGTCGCCGTAGAACACCACCACGCACGCTCATACGCTCAACGGACAATTCAGGAGGGAGGTCGGCTCCGGTATGCGCAGAAACAGGACAAAGGCGTCCTGCGCCCTGGCTCTCGTGCTCACGCTCGGAGGGACCCTCACGGGCTGCGGCGGCGATGGCGGCGGCGGCTCGGGCGGCAAGGTCAGCCTGCGGTTCACCTGGTGGGGCAACCCCGACCGGGCCGCCCGCACCGACGAGGCCGTCAAGCTCTTCGAGAAGCGCCACCCCGACATCGACATCAGCACGTCCTTCGCGGGCTTCGACACCTACAAGGCGAAGCTGGCCACGCAGGCGGCGGGCGGCGACGCCCCCGATGTGATGCAGCTCGACTACCGGCAGATCAACCAGTACGCCACCTCCGGCATCCTGCTGGACCTCGGGAAACATCCCGAGCTGCGCACGTCGGAGATCGACAAGGGGCTGCTGGCCACCGGAGTGGTGGACGGCGAGCAGTACGCGCTGCCGGTGGCCCGCGGCACCGAGACGGTGGCGTACGACGCCGCGCTGTGGCGCAAGGCGGGCGTCCCCGAACCCACCCTGACCTGGACCTGGGACGACTGGGCCGACGCCATGCGCAAACTCTCGGCGTCCAAGGCGATGCAGGGGCGGGTGGGCTCCACCGACCCGGGCCAGAGCGAGGACGTCTTCGAGATCTGGCTGCGCGGCCAGGGCAAGGCCCTCTACACCAAGGACGAGAAGCTCGGCTTCACCGCCGACGATCTGACCCGGTACTGGGAGTGGTGCACCAAGCTCCGCAAGGAGGGCGCGGTCGTGCCCGCCGAGCAGACCACCCAGATGGACGGGACGGTGGAGAACACTCCGCTGGGCCGGCTCAAGTCCGTCTCCGACTTCAACTGGGACGCGCCCACCAGCGGCTACGCGGCCATCGTCGGCGAGGGGCTGAAGCTGGCACCGTTCCCGGTCGGCGAGGACGGCACCCCCGGGCAGTACTTCAAACCGTCGATGTTCTTCGGCGCCTCGGCCAAGACCGCACACCCCAAGCAGGCGGCCCAGTTCATCGACTTCCTGCTCAACGACAAGAAGGCGGGCGCCATCCTCGGCGCCACCCGCGGCATCCCGGCCAACGACGCCATCCGGCAGGACGTGCTGCCGAAGCTGGAGGGCTTCGACCAGGTCATCTCCACCTATCAGAAGCAGTTCGAGGGCAAGCTCAAGGACCCGCCGCCCGCGCCGCCCAAGGGCGACGCCTCCCTGCAGTCCACCTTCTCGCGCGACTACGACCAGGTCAGCTACGAGCGCATGTCGCCGCGCGAGGCGGCGGAGAACTACATCACCGAGGCGAAGGCGGAGCTGAGGCAATGACCGCGACCGCGACCCGCCCCCAGGACGCCGCGCCACCCGCCACCGGCGGCAAGCGGGCGCCGAAGCGCGAGCGGCAGGGGGCCGCCTGGGTGTTCCTGTCCCCATGGGTGCTCGGCGCCGCCGTGCTGACGCTGCTGCCCATGGCCGTGTCCCTGTATCTGTCGTTCACCGACTACGACATGTTCGACGCGCCCCAGTGGATCGGCTTCCGCAACTACACACAGATGTTCACCGAGGACCCCCGCTACTGGCGGTCGGTCATCACGACCCTGACGTATGTCGTGATCGCGGTGCCGCTGCAGCTCGCCATGGCGCTCGCCGTCGCCATCGCGCTGAAGTCGGTCAAGCGCGGCAAGGGCTTCTACCGCTCGGCGTTCTACGCGCCCTCGCTGCTCGGCGCGTCGATGTCCATCGCCCTGGTCTGGCGGGCGATCTTCAACGACGGCGGCTCGGTGGACAACCTGCTCTCCGGTATGGGCATCGACATCGGCGGCTGGATCAACAGGCCGGGCTGGGCCATCCTGTCGGTCGCGCTGCTGACCATCTGGCAGTTCGGCGCCCCCATGGTGATCTTCCTGGCCGGGCTCCAGCAGATACCCGTCGAGCTGTACGAGGCCGCCGCGGTCGACGGGGCCTCCTGGTGGCGGCAGTTCCGCTCCATCACCATCCCGATGCTCTCCCCGGTGCTCTTCTTCAACCTGGTGCTCCAGATGATCCAGGCGTTCCAGGTCTTCACCCCCGCCTTCGCGGTCAGCGCGGGCAAGGGCGGACCCGCCGACTCCACGCTCGTCTACACGCTCTACCTCTACGACCGCGGCTTCACCGCCTCCCATATGGGCTACGCCTCCGCCATGGCCTGGGCGCTGCTGCTGGCCATCGGGGCCGTCACCGCGGTCCTCTTCCGGACCTCCCGGGCCTGGGTCTTCTACGCCAACGACAACAACGAGGGGGGCCGATGACCACCGCCCCGATCTCCACCGCCCCGGCCACTCCGGCGGCGCGGCGGCGGCCCGTCGGCCGGATCGTGCTGCACGCCTGCCTGATCGCCGTGCTGCTGGTGATGCTCTATCCGCTGGCCTGGCTGCTGGCGACCTCGTTCAAGCCCGCCGACGAGGTCGTCGCCAGCCTCAAGCTGCTGCCCAGCCACTTCGAATGGAGCAACTACTCCACCGCCCTGGACGGGGTGAACGAGGTCAGCGTCGGACGGCTGCTGTGGAACTCGCTGCTCATCGCGTGCGGTGCGGTGCTCGGCAACGTCATCAGCTGCTCGCTCGCCGCGTACGCCTTCGCGCGGCTGCGGTTCAAGATGCGCGGTCCGCTCTTCGCGTTCATGATCGCGACGATCATGCTGCCGCACCACGCCATCCTCATTCCGCAGTACATCATCTTCAACCAGCTCGGCATGGTGAACACCTACTGGCCGATGATCCTGCCGAAGTTCCTGGCCACCGACGCCTTCTTCGTCTTCCTCATCGTGCAGTTCATGCGCGGACTGCCGCGTGAGCTGGAGGAGGCGGCGCGGATCGACGGCTGCGGGCCCTTCCGCTCGTTCTTCAGCGTCATCCTGCCGCTGACCCGGCCCGCGCTGATCACCACCGCGATCTTCACCTTCATCTGGACCTGGAACGACTTCTTCACCCAGCTCATCTACCTCTTCGAGCCGGAGAAGTTCACCCTGACCCTGGCCCTGCGGTCCTTCGTGGACGCCTCCAGCCAGTCGGCCTTCGGCCCGATGTTCGCGATGTCGGTGTTCGCGCTGCTGCCCATCGTGCTCTTCTTCCTCGCGTTCCAGCGGTTCCTGGTCGAGGGCATGGCCAGCTCCGGACTGAAGGGGTGACCGGCCATGGACACCGCCACCAAACGTGAACCCGGCGAGCTGTTCGGCCCGCGCTTCGCGCTCTTCGCCGACGTCCTGGCGGTGGGCCTGGCCACGGCCGCCGCCTCGCTGCCGCTGATCACCGCCCCGGCCGCCATGTCCACGGCCTGCGCCGTCCTGGACCGGCGGGTGCGCCAGGACGCGCCCACCACGGCGGGCGGCTACCTCCGCGCGCTGCGGCAACGGCTGCGCACCGGCGATCTGCTGGCCGGGGCGGGGGCGCTGGCCGGCGGCGTCCTGCTGCTGTTCAACGCGCTCGCGGCGGGCGCGGGGCTGCCGGGCGCGGTGGTCTTCCGGCCCGCGCTGCTCGCCGTGGCCGGACTGCTCGCCGTCGTCTGTCTGCGGGCCTGCGCCCGCCCCGAGTCGGCGACGAGCTGGCGTACCGCGCTGCGCTCGGCGGCGTACGACAGCGTGCGCAAGCCTCGCGCGAGCGGCGTGCTGCTGCTGGCCGTCGCCACCGCCGCCGTCTGCGCCTGGGCCTATCCGCCGCTGCTCTTCCTCGTCCCCGGCCCCCTCGCGATCGCCGCCAGAGCCACGGAGCACCACCTATGAGAGCCACGGAGCACCACCAATGACACCCCTGCCCCGCCGTCACTTCCTCGCCGGGACCGCCGTCGCGGGCGGACTGCTGGCCGTCGGCGCCCCGGGTGCGGCCTCGGCCGCGGGCCGGGTAGACAAGCCGTTCCTGGCCCTGCTCACCGAGGCGGCCGACGCCCGGGTGGCCGAGGTCGTGGACGGGCTCGACGCGGCCCTCGACCAGTTGAACAACCTCGGCCAGGCCCGCCCCGCCGCCCGCAGCCTGCGGCTGCTCACCTCCGTCCACGTGTGGGGCGACGCCGCCCACCACCACGACGGCGCGCTGATCGCGCCGATGACCCGGCTCGTGGACGCCCTGGCCGCCGCCCAGTTCGACGACGGCCTCTACGACCAGGGCGCGGTCCACTCGCCCCCGGACACCGCCTTCTCGATCGTCGATCTGGGCCTGGTGTACGGCCTGCTGGACGCGGACGGCCACAGCGGCACCCGCGCGATCCGCGCCACCTTGAAGACGATCCTGCTCAAGGCGGGCAAGGGTCTGTCCACCGGCGGAGTGCACACCCCCAACCACCGCTGGAAGGTGTGCGCCGCGCTGGCCCGGATCAACTCCTTCTGGCCCGACGCCCGCTACACCCGCCGTATCGACGCCTGGCTGGCCGAGGGCATCGACCAGTACGACAGCGGCCAGTACAGCGAGCGCAGCGCCACCTACGCGCCCATCGTCACCAACCCCTCGCTGCTGACCCTCGCCCGGCTCACCGAGCGTCCGCGGTTCTACGACCACGTGCGCCGCAACCTGGACGCCACCCTTCATCTCCTGGAGCCCAATGGCGAGGTGGAGACGGTGCATTCGCGCCGCCAGGACCAGAAGTCCCTCAAGCATCTGTCCGAGTACTGGCTGCAGTTCCGGGCGCTGGCGCTGCGGGAGCGGGACGGGCGGTTCGCGGCCGTCGCCGCCACCATCCAGCGGCGCGGGGCGGACCAGACCTTCGACGAGACCCCGCTCGGGGACTTCCTGGCCGAGGTGCTGGACCATCCGGAGCTGGCCGCGCCGCTGCCCAAGGCCACCGGGGCGCCGGAGGAGTTCACCTTCCACGACCGGGACTGCGGGCTGGTACGGATCGCGAAGGGGGACACACGGACCACCGTCTTCGGCGGCACCGACTTCCCCGACGTGCACGCGATCTCCTCGGGCCTGTCCACCAACCCGACGTTCTTCAAATGGCGCAAGGGCGCGGCCATCCTGGACTCGCTCCGGCTGTCCCCGCAGTTCTTCTCGCTCGGCCACTTCCGGGCCGAGGACGTGGAGGCCACGGCGGACGGCTGGCGGCTGTGGGCCGAGGTGCGGGCCGGATTCCATCTGCCGCTGCCGCCCCAGCACCGCCGCCCCGACGGGCGGTATCCGCTGACGGACGACGGCCGGTTCTGGTCCGCGATGGACTTTCCGCACCGCCCCAAGGAGTGGCGCACCCTGCGCACCGAGATACGGATCGCGGCGGCCGACGGCGGCTGGAACCTGGACCTCCGGATCGGCGAGTCCGAGGTCCCGCTCGCCCTCGAACTGTGCTTCCGCGGCGGCGGAAAGCTGACCGGGGTCGACCCCGTGCCCGGCCAGAAGGACACGTATCAGCTCGTCAAGGGGTACGGGACGTATACGGCGGGCGACGACGTGATCACCTTCGGGCCCGGCAACGGCAGCGGCCCGCGCCAGCCCGCCGTCGTGGACTCCGGCGAGCGCTATAGCTGGATGGGCGGCGATCTGACCCCGGCGGGCCGGCGGGTCCTGATCACCGGGCGTTCGCCCCTGCGCTATCGGCTGACGCTGCGCTGAAGCGCTGACTGTCCCGCGTTCGCCCCTGTGTTCGCTCTGTACAGGGGCGGGGCGGGGCGGTTAGCGTTAATGCTTAGAAAGCGCTTACTGTTACTCGCGGTGAGGAGAAGAACCCACGTGACACGCAAGACAGTGCGGATCGCCATGAACGGTGTGACCGGCCGGATGGGCTACCGCCAGCACCTCGTCCGCTCTCTCCTCGCCATTCGCGAACAGGGCGGCATGGACCTCGGCGACGGCACCGTGCTGTGGCCCGAGCCGCTGCTCGTCGGCCGCCGGGAGCACGTGCTCAAGGAGATGGCCGAGCGCCATGGCCTCGACCCGGTCGCGGATGTCTCGACCGACCTGGACGCCGTACTCGCGGACGACCGCGTCGACATCTACTTCGACGCCCAGGTCACCGCCGCCCGCGAGGAGGCCATCAAGAAGGCCGTCGCGGCAGGCAAGCACATTTACACCGAGAAGCCCACCGCCACCGGTCTGGCGGGCGCCCTGGAGCTGGCCCGGCTCGCCGAGGCGGCGGGCGTCAAGCACGGGGTCGTCCAGGACAAGATCTTCCTGCCGGGGCTGCTGAAGCTCAAGCGCCTCATCGACAGCGGCTTCTTCGGCAGCATCCTCTCCGTGCGCGGGGAGTTCGGCTACTGGGTCTTCGAGGGCGACTGGCAGAGCGCCCAGCGGCCCTCCTGGAACTACCGGGCCGAGGACGGCGGCGGCATCGTCGTCGACATGTTCCCGCACTGGGAGTACGTGCTGCACGAGCTGTTCGGCGCCGTGCGCACCGTCCAGGCGCAGGCCACCACCCACATCCCGACCCGCTGGGACGAACAGGGCAAGCCGTACGAGGCCACCGCCGACGACGCGGCCTACGGCGTGTTCCAGCTCGAGGGCGGCGCCATCGCCCAGATCAACTCCTCCTGGGCGGTCCGGGTGAACCGCGACGAGCTGGTCGAGTTCCAGGTCGACGGCACCGAGGGCTCGGCCGTCGCGGGCCTGCGCAACTGCCGCGCCCAGCACCGCTCGGCCACCCCCAAGCCGGTCTGGAACCCCGACCTGCCCGCCACCGAGTCCTTCCGCGAGCAGTGGCAGGAGGTGCCGGACAACGAGGAGTTCGACAACGGCTTCAAGGCGCAGTGGGAGCTCTTCCTGCGCCATGTCGCGCTCGACGAGCCCTGGCGCTGGGACCTGCTGGCCGGCGCGCGCGGCGTCCAGCTCGCCGAGCTGGGCCTGAAGTCGTCGGCCGAGGGCCGCCGGCTGGACGTACCGGAGCTGAGCCTGTGACCGTCCACCTCCCCGCGCCGGGCGGTACGACCCGCCCCTACGAACCCCGCACCGAGCCGCTGTCGCTGACCCCCGGGGCCTCCTTCACCTCCCGCGTCGTCTTCTCGGCCGCCCATGTGGTGGCCGCCCCGTACGCCGATGTGACCCCCGACAGCCCGGCCGCCGTCGACTGGGACGCCACCCTGGCCTTCCGCCGCCACCTGTGGTCGCACGGGCTGGGCGTGGCCGAGGCCATGGACACCGCCCAGCGCGGCATGGGCCTGGACTGGGCGGGCGCCGCCGAGCTGATCCGCCGCTCGGCGGCCGAGGCGAAGGCGGTCGGCGGCCGGATCGCCTGCGGCGTCGGCACCGACCAGCTCTCCGCCACCGAGATCGGCTACCCCCACAGCGTGGCCGAGGTCCGGGCCGCCTACGAGGAACAGCTCGCCGTCTGCGAGGAGTCCGGCGCCCAGGCCATCCTGATGGCCTCGCGCGCCCTGTGCGCCGTGGCCAAGGGCCCCGAGGACTATCTCGAGGTCTACGGCCATCTGCTGCGCCAGTCCGCCGAGCCGGTGATCCTGCACTGGCTGGGCCCGATGTTCGACCCGGCCCTGGAGGGCTACTGGGGCAGCACCGACCTGGACGCCGCCACCCGCACCTTCCTCGACGTCATCGCCGCCCACCCCGACAAGGTCGACGGCATCAAGGTCTCCCTGCTGGACGCCCGGCGCGAGATCGACCTGCGGCGCAAACTGCCGGACGGAGTGCGCTGCTACACGGGCGACGACTTCCACTACCCCGAGCTGATCGAGGGCGACGACCGGGGCTTCAGCCACGCCCTGCTCGGCATCTTCGACCCGCTGGGCCCGCTGGCGGCCGAGGCCGTGCGCAGGCTGGACACCGGCGACGCCACCGCCTTCCGGGCCCTGCTGGACCCGACGGTGGAACTCTCCCGCCATCTCTTCCAGACCCCGACCCGCTACTACAAGACGGGCGTGGTGCTGCTGGCCTGGCTGGCGGGCCACCAGTCGCACTTCACGATGGTCGGCGGCCTCCAGTCGGCCCGTTCGCTGCCGCATCTGGCGCGGGCGTACGAACTGGCGGACGGTCTTGGCCTGTTCCCGGACCCGGCGCTGGCGGAATCCCGGATGAAAGACCTGCTGTCCGTGTACGGAGTCGATCGATGAGCGCCGTGTCCCGGCTGAGCCTCAACCAGGAAACGATCAAGCAGTGGTCGCTGCCCGAGCTGGCGGAGGGCTGCGTCAAGGCGGGCGTCACCGGCGTCGGCCTGTGGCGCGAGCCGGTCCAGAAGTACGGCGTGGAAGCCGCCGCCGAGCTGGTGCGGGGCGCGGGCCTGACCGTCACCAGCCTGTGCCGGGGCGGCTTCTTCACCGCGATCGAGCCCGAGGCACGGGCCGCGGCCCTTGCCGACAACCGTAAGGCCATCGACGAGGCCGCGATCCTGGGCACCGACACCCTTGTCCTGGTCTCCGGCGGCCTCCCGCCCGGCAGCCGCGACCTCTTCGCCGCCCGCGAGCGCATCGCCGACGCACTGGGGGAGCTGGCCCCGTACGCCGCGGACCACGGCGTCCGCCTGGCCATCGAGCCCCTGCACCCCATGTACGCCTCCGACCGCTGTGTGGTCTCCACCCTCGCCCAGGCCCTCGACCTGGCCGAGCGCTTCCCGGCTGACCAGGTGGGCGTGATCGTGGACACCTACCACCTGTGGTGGGACGACACCGTGGCCGCCCAGATCGCCCGCGCGGGCGCGGGCGGCCGTATCGCCGCCTTCCAGCTCGCCGACTGGATCACGCCCCTCCCGGAGGGCGTCCTCCTGGGCCGGGGCCAACTCGGCGACGGCTCGGTCGACTTCCGCTGGTTCCGCGAACAGGTCGACGCCACGGGCTACACCGGCCCGATCGAGGTGGAGATCTTCAACCCGGACCTGTGGGCCCGCGACGGCGCGGAGGTCCTGGCGGAGGTCGCCGACCGCTACCGGGCGCTGGTGCTGTAGCGACTGCTTCGGGGTGTGTTGGGCAGGCGTGCGTCCAGGCAGCCGAACGCACCCCGGCGCGGGGAGTCCTGAGACCCGCTGAACCATGTCCGACGCCGCGAGGCGGCGGTGTAGCCGACGGCCGGGAACACCGGGCCCCCTCCCGCCGGGAGGAGGCCCTTTCGTGCTCTGGCTACGCGCCTCACTCAAACAGTTAGCCGCCATGAGGGGCCCCGGGGCGTTTCGTACCAGAGGCGATGCTCTTCGCCCGAGACCGTCAGACCGAAGTGGTCCCATTTCGGCATGTCGTGAGCAGTGAACCACCCCCACCAGCTCTCGACGGTGTCCCAGATGCTGCGCTCGCCCGTCTCGCGGAACTGTGTCTGTTCGCCCGCGAAGATGGCCTCAGCCCACGCCCCGTCAGGCATCACCAGACGGCGCATGGTGCGCTCCTCGTCGTCAGTGCCGTACTGGAGCACTACCCCGGGCAGCGTGGACGCCAGCAGGAAGGTGAAGTGGTAGCTGTCGAAGGCCGTGACCGGTACGCGGGATTCCCCGTGTGTGTCCACCGGTCCCGATGCAAGCGGTAGGGGAGGGGCCGGCACCGCCGTGCGCGCCGCCATAAAGGACCCGCCGCCTGCTTGGAACCGTCCCTCCAGGCTCCCGTCCGGCATGCGGTCGAGGACGGCCAGACCCCCGCTCAGCGGCGGGAAGAGGTTCGCGACGAGTCGTCCCCCGGGAGCGACCGCGGACCTCAATGTCTCGGTGATCCTCGGGAGGGCACACGTAATGATCACCTTGTCGAACGACTCCGGCGGCCAAGCCCAGTCCCTCACGTCCACGGTGAGGATGTTCGGTGTGATGCCGATGCCCTCCAGATTGAGCAGGGCTTCGGATGTCAGGTCCGGATCGATGTCCGCCGTTACGAGCTGGTCAGCGCTCTCCAGGCGGTGAGCGATGAGGGCGGTTTGGTAGCCGGTGCCAGTGCCCCCGTCGAGGACCCGGTCTCCAGGCTGTACGTCAAGGGCCTCCAGCATCCGGGCCGTGAGGCTCGGCTGTGTGCTGGACGACGTGGGGACGCCGGTGAACAGCCCATCCGCGGACTTCGCCGTCTCCGGGTCGAGACGGGTGACGAGTGTGGCGTTGGTGTAGATGGGGTTGAACCAGTCTCCACCGTCCGCGGCGTCGAGCGGCTTCCATCGAGTTGGCGTGCCGCCCTGATTCTGGAAATAGCGCGGGACGAAGATGTGCCGGGGCACCTCTTCGAACGCCTGCTTCCAGTGAGGGGAGACCAGGTCGTCCGAGCCCTCCAGGATGCTTGCCAGATTCTCAGCGAGCGGTTTCCAGTTCACCGGCGACACCAGTTCTCCAGGGTTTGAGCGATCGAAGCGGCTAGGGGGATTTCCGCACTGTTGAGCCATGCCCACTGGCCCGAGGGGTTTGCCTCCAGGAACGTCCACTGACCGTTCGGCTGCACGATGAAGTCCGTGGCAGCGTAGGTGAGGGCCAGTCGAGCCAGGTACCCGCGCACTCCGTTGACGACATCGGCTGGCGTCTCGATCAGCTCGTACTCAAGCGCGTCGTAGTCGGACCGCCAATCCGTGCGAGCGGCCTCGCTGTGCGCCTTGATCCTTCCCGGCAGCTCTCCGAGCCAGTCCTGGCCCACCTGCGGCTCACCCAAGCCATCACCAGTGACGCCGAAACGACCGAGCAGCGAGCCCGCTTGGCCGCAGTGGGCAGTGAAGCCGCCTCCCTCGCCGGTTGGCTGGCCTGGGACATGAACGACATCGGATTGGCCCGCACCTGGTACGGCGCGGCCATCAAAGCCGCGCGTACCTCAGGCGACCGGCTGCTCCTCGCCTACCAACTCGGCAGCCTGGCCGGGTTCGAGGCAGACGCCGGGAACGCCCCCCAGGGTCTCGCCCTCGTCCGCAAAGCCCATCGTCAGCTGGGCGACGCAGCACCGGCCATCGCCACCGCGTGGCTCGGCACGATCGAGGCGCTCGCACACGCGGCCGCGGGGAATCGTCCCGCCGCGGGAAGCGCGCTCGACCAGGCCGCCCGCAGCACCGACGCCGTTCAGGACGAACAGCCGCCACCGTGGCCATGGGTGTTCACCTTCACCCACACCAAGGTCGCTGCGACCCGGCTCACCTGCGGCGCACGGCTCGGCCTCCCTGGATGGGTGGCCGCCTCCCAGGACGCAGCCGCAGCGGCCCTTACATCAAGCCACGAGAAGCAGCGTGCGCTGCTCATGCTCGACCTGGCCGCCGCGCAACTGGGGACGGGTCGACTAGATGGTGCGTTCGCGCTGGCCGGGCGGGCACTCGAGACGGGGGCACGGTATCGGTCAGGCCGGATCATCGAGCGCGCCCGTGCGCTCCGACGGTCCTACACTTCGGCGACTCCACCCAGGGTGGCCCGTGAGTTCGACGACCGACTGCACGGCATCTACCTGTGATCACGAAAGGAGCGGCCCATGCGCCTCGGCATCACCGGCCACCGCGGTCTTCCCCCAGAGACGGAGCGATTGGTCCGCCGGGCCCTTCAAGAGGAACTTACGCGCTACGGTCCTGACCTGATCGGGGTCTCGTGTATCGCCGACGGCCCGGACGCCTGGTTCGCTGAGCTGGTGCTGGGGGCTGGTGGGCGTCTTGAAGTGGTGGTCCCTGCGGAGAAGTACCGCGAGGGCCTGCCGGCGGAGCATCACCAGACCTATGACCGTCTCATCCAACAAGCCGCCGACATCCACCGCGCGGGCATGGTGGAGTCAGATTCCCGGGCGCACATGGCCGGAAGCGAGATTCTGGTGGGCTTGGTGGACGAGCTGGTTGCTGTTTGGGACGGGCAGCCGGCCCGCGGGTACGGCGGCACGGCCGATGTCGTGGCCTACGCCGAGCGCACCGGTGTCCCGTCTCGGGTGATCTGGCCGGAGGGTGCTACCCGGGACTGACCGAGAGCGCGGCTGATCATCCAGCGCGTGGACCCGACAGACTCATCACGCTCCAGCAGGCCGTCATGACCGAGCACGCCAAGGAAGCCGGGCTCAACCGGTTCGCAGTAGGGCCCTCGGGGCGCTGGGGTGCTCGGGGGGCAGGGGCGTCGGAGGGATGGTCCCGGGGCCAGTGGCGGGGGCGTGCGAGGCGACCGCGTCAGGGCTGGGTGGGGACGGAGGTCGAGGTCGGGGCGGCGGGCGGAGAGGTGGGGGAGGGCCGGGTCGGAGTCCCCGTACTGGACGAGGGGGCCGAGGTGGTCGGAGGGGAGGTGCGGGGGTCGCGGGCGGGCGGGGCCGGGCGGTTGTTCTCCGGGGAGCCGGACAGCAGCAGGAAGGCGACGGCCGCCGCCGCTGCCGCCGCCACGGCGACGGCGGATACGACCCGCCGGATCCGCCGGGTGCCCCAGGCCGGGCCGGTGGGCGGCCGGTACGGGGACAGCTCGTGGGCGTCGATGAGCCGCGCACGGGCGTCGAGCGCGGCGCGCAACCGGTCCTCGACGGGTGGGGGAGTGCTCATCGGGCCGCCTCCAGCAGCTTTTCCAGAGTGACGAGCGCACGGCTCGCGGTCGACTTCACGGTGCCTCGGGAGACGCCCAGCGTTTCGGCTATCTGGGCCTCGGTCAGCTCCGACCAGTAGCGCAGCACCAGCACCTCGCGCTGGCGCGCGGTGAGTTCGGCCAGCGCGTCGAGGACCTGCCGGTGTTCCTCGGCGAGCAGCAGCGGCTCGTCCACGGGCGCCCCCGGCCCCTGGTACGGCGGGGTGTAGGCGCGCGCCGTACGCCGTCGGCGCAGCACCGAGCGGGCGGCGTTGACCACGGCGGTGTGCAGATAGGCGTGCGCGTCCTGGAGGCTGTCCAGCCGCGAGCCGTGCCGGCGGCAGACGGCCGCGAAGGCGTCCTGGACGACGTCCTCGGCGGTGTGCAGGTCGTCCACCAGGAAGACCGCCAGCCGGATCATGTCCAGCCGCCGGGCCTGGTACAGATCGGCCAGCGTGAGGCCGGGCTCCCCGTCGCCCCGGCCGCCCACCGGCCTCAGCGCCCGCAGTCGCCGCCCGCCGCGCGCCGTCTCCACCGGCGGCGTCGAGGCGGTCGTCCGGGCGCGGCGGAGCAGCCGGGTCCACCAGGGCAGGACAAGAGTGAGCTGCATCGTCCTCGTTCACCTCATCGGTGGGGCGGGGCCGGCTCCGGAACCGGCCTCGCCCCATCCGTGGTTGCGGCTAGCGACCGGCCTTGGTGGGGGCGGGCTTGGTCGGCTCGGGCACGCTGGTGGGCGGCTCGGTGGGGGCGGGCTTGGTGGGCTCCGGCACGCTGGTGGGCGGCTCGGTGGGGGCGGGCTTGGTCGGCTCGGGCACGCTGGTGGGCGGCTTCGTGGGCGCGGGCTTGCTGGTCGGCGGCTTCGTGGGGGCGGGCTTGGTGGGCTCGGGGACGCTGGTGGGCGGCTTGGTCGGCTCGGGCTTGCTGGTCGGCGGCTTGGTGGGCGCCGGCTTCGAGGTCGCCGACGGGGCCGGCTTGGCCGGGCCGGAGTGGTCGCCGGTGGCCGCCTGGGCGGCGATGCCTCCGCCCACGATCAGGGCGACTCCGGCGGCCGACCCCACGATCCAGGGGCGCAGACGGCGGTTGGGCTTCTTGGCGCGGTCGTGCTGCATACGGAACGACTCCCGAAAGGATTGAGCGAACGCTGAAGGGTGAGGCGTGCGCCGAGGATCCGAGGACCCGTTCCGGAACCTGCCTTCATCCCACCAGACGTGCGGCCCCACCCGAGGTTGTCGCGCCCCGGAAAAATCTTTCGCCGATCGCTGTGCAACCGTTCCGGCCCTTGGCGGGTCGTACCTGGCATTGGGCTTCCTGGGGGGATTCCGGGGGGGATTCGAGAGGAAGCCCTGGGAGGGGAAAACGAGGGGCCCGGACCACGGCCGGGCCCCTCGAAATGTCACACCGCGCCCCCGGACGCCCGCGTCACCCACGCCCCCCCGGACGCCCGCGTCATCCCGCGCTCGGGGACTCCCGCGTCACACCGCGCCCCGGCGCGCGAGGCCGACCCCGGGGACGACCGCGCGTCGCAGGCCTCAGAACGGCACCCCGCACCGCAGCAGCACATTCGCGTACGGCCGCGCCTCCCCCGTACGCACCACCAGCCTCGCCCGTCCCGTCATCGTCTTGAGCTCCTCGTGCGGGACCAGATCCAGCGCGGGCGCCGGGAAGAGGCGGTCGAGCAGGGCGGTCGCCTCGGGGTTGTGGCCGCGTACCTCCCGCGCCGCCGTGGCCCCTTCGACCACCAGCTCGTCCAGCAGCCCGGTGAGCACCCGCTCGAACGACGGCACCCCGGCCGTGAAGGCGAGGTCCACCACGAACGGCCCGTCCGGTATCGGAAGGCCCGCGTCGCACACCATCACCGTGTCGGTGTGGCCCAACAGGGCGATGCCCGCGCTCAGATGGCGGTTGAGAATCCCGGATCGCTTCACAGCGCCGCCACCTCCTCGGCGTTCGGGAAGGACGCCTGCGCCCCGGCCCGTGTCACCGCGGCGGCGCCCACGCGCACCGCGAACCGCACTGCGGTCGGCAGGTCGTCGCCGACGCCGAGGCGCCAGGCGAGCGCGCCGGTGAAGGCGTCCCCGGCGCCCGTGGTGTCCACGGCCGTCACCGCGGGACTGGGCACCAGCACCGTACGGTCGCCGTCGGCGACCAGCGCGCCCTCGGCGCCCAGGGTCACCACGACCGAGCGCGGACCGCGCGACAGCAGGGCGTCGGCCCACTCCTCGGGGTCGTCGGAGGACCCCACCGGGGCGTCGCTCAGCAGGAACCGCGCCTCGTGCTCGTTCACCACCAGCGGATCGCAGGCGGCCAGCACATCGGCGGGCAGCGGCGCGGTCGGCGAGGGGTTGAGCACCACCCGCGGCCCGAGGCGGCCGCCGAAGCCCGCGCCCGCCGCGCGGACCACCTCGGCGACCGTCTCCAGGGGGATCTCCAACTGCAGCGAGACCACTCGCGCCGCGGCCAGCAGGCTCGCCGCGGCCCGGACGTCGCCGGGGGTCAGCCGGGCGTTGGCCCCCTGGGAGACCACGATGCTGTTGTCACCCGAGGGGTCCACCGTGATCAGCGCTACCCCGGTGGGCGCGCCGCCGACGAGGACGCCGACGGTGTCGACCCCGGCCGTCCGCTGCGAATCCAGCAGCAGCCGGCCGTAGCCGTCGTCGCCGACCCGGGCCAGCAGCGCCGTCCGGGCCCCCAGCCGGGCGGCGGCGACGGCCTGGTTGGCCCCCTTGCCGCCCGGGTGGACCGCGAGGTCGGACCCGAGGACGGTCTCGCCGGCCCCGGGGCGGCGGTCGACTCCGATCACCAGATCGGCGTTGGCCGACCCCACGACCAGCAGGTCGTAGTCGTGCATCCGCACGTCCTTTCGTTTGTCACTTCGCAGTGACGACCTTCACCGGCACCTTCACCGTGCCGTCGATCTTCTGCCCCTTGGCCGCCTTGACGGCATTCCGCACCACCATCCGGCCCAACTCCTTCGGCTGCTGGGCGACGGTCGCGGCGAGGCTGCCGTTCTCGACGGCCTTGAGCCCGTCCGGGGTGCCGTCGAAGCCGACGACGTCGACGGACTTGCCCGCCTTGGAGCCGAGCGCCTTGACCGCGCCGAGCGCCATCTCGTCGTTCTCGGCGAAGATCCCGTCGATACCGGGGTGGCCCTGGAGCAGATTGGTGGTCACATCCAGCCCCTTGGCCCGGTCGAAGTCGGCGGTCTGCTTGCCGACGACCTTGATGTCCGGGTACGCCTTGAGGCCCTCCGCGAAGCCCTTTCCGCGTTCACGCGAGGCGGAGGTGCCGGGGGTGCCCTGCAGCACCAGGATCGTGCCCTTCTTCCCGAGCCGCTCGGCGAGCGTCTTGGCAGCCAGCTTGCCGCCCGTGATGTTGTCCGAGGCCACCAGGGTCGCGATCTCGGCCTTGTTGACGCCACGGTCGGCGGCCAGCACCGGGATGCCCGCCTTGTCGGCGGCCCGGACGGACGGGCCCGCGGCATCGGAGTCGACCGGGTTGATGATGATCGACTTCATGTTCTGGCTGGTGAAATTCTGAATCTGATTGGCCTGCTGGGAGGCGTCGTTCTGGGCGTCGGTGACCGTAAGGCTGACCCCGGCGCGCTTGGCCTCTTCCTGGGCGCCCGCCTTCAACTGCACGAAGAAGGGGTTGTTGAGGGTGGAGACCGACAGCCCGACCTTGGTGGACGCGCCCCCGGAGGAGCCGGAGCGCCAGACGGCGGCGCCGACGGCGATGGCGGCGACGACCACGGCGGCGAGCGCGAACTTGCCCGCGTTGACGGCCTTCTTACGGCCGCCACCGGACGATCCGCCCGCCGCGGCCCCGGGCGCGCCCGGGCTTGCCCCGGCGCGTCGGCGCACCGTGTCCAGCAGCACCGCGAGCGCGATGACGACACCGATGACGACCTGCTGCCAGAAGGGGGAGACCTCCAGCAGGTTGAGCCCGTTGCGCAGCACCGCGAGGATCAGCGCGCCGATGAGCGTGCCGGACGCCTTACCGACGCCACCGGACAGACTCGCGCCGCCGATGACGACCGCGGCGATCGCGTCGAGTTCGTAGCCGACGGCCGCCTGCGGCTGCGCGGAGGACAGCCGGGAGGCGAGCACGATGCCCGCGACGGCCGCGAAGCCGCCGGAGAGCGCGTAGATGACCAGCTTCTGGCGCGTCACCCGGATCCCGGAGAGCCGGGCGGCCTCCTCGTTGCCGCCGATCGCGTACATCGCGCGGCCCGCGTACGTGCGGCCCAGCACACCCGCGGTGATCAGCCCCATGCCGATCATCACGAGCACCGGGATGGGCAGCCAGCCGCCGATGGTGTCGCCGAGGCCGGACATCGACTCGGGGATGGCTATCGGGCTGCCCTGGGAGATCACCAGGGCCAGGCCGCGGCCGATCGACAGCATCGCGAGCGTGGCGATGAACGGCGGCAGCTTCCCGAAGGAGACCAGCGCCCCGCTGACCAGACCGCAGGCGACACCGGTGGCGACGGCCAGGAGCGCCGCGAACCACACCGGCAGCCCCTGTGAGGTCGCCGACCAGGCGAGCACGGTGGCGGACAGCGCGGCCACCGAGCCGACCGACAGATCGATCCCCGCGGAGACGATGACGAAGGTGACGCCGAAGGCGAGGATCGCGGTGACCGCCGCCTGGACGCCGACGTTGAGGAGATTGCCGGTGGTGAGGAAGTCGCCGGACAGCAGCGACATGGCCGCCACCAGCAGCACCAGGGCGCTCAGGGCGCCGTTGTCGAGCAGCACGCGGCGCAGCACCGCCGAGCCCCCGGGGTCCTTCGTAAGCGTGTCAGTGGCCACGGGAGCCCTCCTTTTCGTTGCCGCCGACTCCTTCGTCGGCGCCCTTGACGTCCTTCACTGCCAGGGCCATCACGGCGTCCTGGGTCGCTTCCCGCGCGGTCAGCTCGCCCGAGATCCGGCCCTGGGCCATGACCAGGACCCGGTCGCTCATCCCCAGCACCTCGGGCAGATCGCTGGAGATCATCAAAACGGCGTGGCCGGACGCGGTGAGTTCGTTGATGAGCTGGTAGATCTCGACCTTGGCGCCCACGTCGATGCCGCGGGTCGGCTCGTCGAGGATCAGCACCTTGCTGTCGGCGAGCAGCCACTTGCCGATGACGACCTTCTGCTGGTTGCCGCCGGAGAGGGTGCGCACCCGCTGGTCGAGCCCGGCCATCCGGACGGCCAGCCGCTCGGCGACGCCGGCCGCCGCGCTCCGCTGAGCGGCCCGGTCGACGAGCCCCGCGCGGGTGGCGGCGCGCAGCGTGACCAGGCCCAGGTTCTCCTGCACGGTGCCGTCCAGGACCAGGCCCTGGCCCTTACGGTCCTCGGGGACGAGGCCGATCCCGGCCCGCATGGCGGCCACCACGTCATGGCGGGCCAGCGGGCGGCCGAGCACCTCGACGGAGCCGGAGTCGTACGGATCGGCGCCGAAGAGCGCCCGTACGACCTCCGTACGGCCCGCGCCGACCAGCCCGGCCAGGCCCACCACCTCCCCGGCGCGCACGTCGAAGCCGATGTCCTGGAAGCTGCCGTTCCGGGTGAGCCCCCGGACCTTCAGCAGGGGGTCACCGGCGTCCGTGCGCTCCCGTGGGTACTGCTGCTCGATGGAGCGGCCCACCATCAGCCGCACCAGCTCGTCCTGTTCGGTGGTGGCCGGGACCTGGGTGACGCTGCGGCCGTCGCGCAGCACGGTGACGCGGTCGCCCAGGGCGGCGATCTCCTCCAGGTGATGGGTGATGAAGACGACGCCCACCCCGTCCGCGCGCAGCGTGCGCACGATCCGGAAGAGCTTGTCGACCTCCTCGGTGGTGAGCACGGCGGTCGGCTCGTCCATGATCAGGACGCGGGCGTCCAGGCTCAGCGCCTTGGCGATCTCCACCATCTGCAGCCGGGCGATGCCGAGGTCCCGGACGCGGGTCCGGGGCGAGACGTCCACCCCGACGCGGGCCAGCAGCTCGGCGGCGCGCTCGTCCATGGCCTTGCGGTCGATCATGCCGAAGCGGCGCGGCTGGCGGCCCAGGAAGATGTTCTCGGCCACGGTGAGGTCCGGGACGAGGTTGAACTCCTGGTAGATAGTGGCGATTCCGAGCCGCTCGGCGTCCTGCGCGCCGTTGATGCGCACCGGGCCGCCGTCGACCAGGATCCGGCCCCCGTCGGGGCGGTGCGCGCCGGAGAGCATCTTGATCAGCGTGGACTTGCCCGCGCCGTTCTCGCCCAGGAGGACGTGCACTTCGCCCCGGCGCAGATCGAAGTCCACCCCGTCCAGGGCGATCACCCCGGGGAAGGTCTTACGGACGCCCTCCATGCGCAGCAGCTCCGCCCCGGCGGGGGAGGACCGCTCGGACTCGGCACTCATGGCTTGCTCCCTTCGGGCTCGCCGCACGAGCGGCGGGTGACCAGACGGGCGGACAGGGTCACCGATTCGGCGGGCCGCCCCTCGACGAGATCGATCAGCGCGCGTACGGAGGCATGGCCGAGCGCTCCGGTCGGCTGGGCGACGGCGGTGATCGGTGGATCGGTGTGGACGAACCAGGGGATGTCGTCGAACGCGGCGAGCGCCACATCATCCGGCACCCGCAAGCCCCGCGCGCGGATCTCATCCATCGCGCCGAGCGCCATCAGGTTGTCCGCGGCGAAGATCGCGTCCGGGGGGTGCGGCAGATCGAGGAAGCGGGCGGTCACCCGGCGGCCGCTGTCCGCCTGGAAGTCCCCCTGGCCGATGTGGTCCTCGGACAGCGCCAGACCGAACTCGCGCAGCGCGGAGCGGAAGGCGTCCACCCGTTCGCGGCCGGTCGTGGTGGCCGCCGGGCCCGCGATGATCGCGAGCCGGCGGTGCCCCAGGGCGCACAGATGGTCCACCAGATCGCGGATGGCTCCCCGCCCGTCGGTGCGGATCACCGGCACCGCATCCAGGCCCTCGCCCTCGATCCAGCGGTCGACGAAGACCATGGGGGTGCCGGCGCGGGCGGCGGCCAGCATCATCGGGGAGCCGCCGTCGGTGGGGCTGACCAGCAGTCCGTCTATGCGGCGGTCCATCAGGGTGCGCACATGGTGGTCCTGGAGCTCGGGCCGCTCATCGGCGTTACCGATGATCACGCTGTAGTCCAGCTCGCGGGCGGCGTCCTCGACCGAGCGGGCCAGCTCGGTGAAGAAGGGATTCAGCACATCGCTGATGACCAGCCCCAGGGTCCGGGTCTGATCGGTGCGCAGCGAGCGGGCCACCGCGTTGGGGCGATAGCCGAGGTCGGCGACCGCGGCGAGCACCCGTTCACGGGTGTCCATGCGAACGGAGGGGTGGTCATTGAGCACCCGTGAGACCGTCGCGACGGAGACCCCGGCACGCCGCGCCACGTCCTTGATGGCCGGCATCGTCCACCTCCTTGTGGAATCGATTACATGGATTGGAATCGATTACATGGAAGGAGGCAAGGGGTCGGCCGCCGGTGAAACCGGATCGTGATATTCCGCCGCGGGATCCACGGCCCCGTTCTTCCCCGCGGGCGTTGTTCACAGGCGTTGTCCACAGGCCCGAACCGCGTGTCGGCTCCCGGCGGTACGGTCGGGGCATGCTCAAACTCGCGGTGGTCGAAGGGGTCCTGGAGCGGATCACCTACGCCAATGAGGAGAACGGCTATACGGTCGCGCGGGTCGACACCGGCCGGGGCTCCGGCGATCTGCTGACCGTCGTCGGCTCGCTGCTGGGCGCCCAGCCGGGCGAGTCACTGCGGATGGAGGGCCGCTGGGGTTCCCATCCGCAATATGGCAAACAGTTCACCGTCGAGAACTACCAGACCGTCCTCCCCGCCACCGTCCAGGGCATCCGGCGCTATCTCGGCTCGGGGCTGATCAAGGGCATCGGCCCCCGGATCGCCGACCGGATCACCGAGCACTTCGGCGTCGACACCCTCGATGTCATCGAGGAGCGGCCCGAGCGGCTGGTCGAGGTCCCGGGCCTCGGCCCCAAGCGCACCAAGATGATCGCCGCGGCCTGGGAGGAGCAGAAGGCCATCAAGGAGGTGATGGTCTTCCTCCAGGGGGTGGGCGTCTCCACCTCCATCGCGGTGCGGATCTACAAGAAGTACGGCGACGCGTCGATTTCGGTCGTGAAGAACGAGCCGTACCGGCTGGCGGCCGACGTCTGGGGCATCGGCTTCCTCACCGCCGACAAGATCGCCCAGTCGGTGGGCATTCCGCATGACAGCCCCGACCGGGTGAAGGCCGGCCTGCAGTACGCGCTGTCCCAGTCCGCCGACCAGGGCCACTGCTATCTCCCCGAGGAGCAACTCATCGCGGACGCCGTGAAGTTGCTCCAGGTGGACACCGGTCTGGTCATCGACTGCCTGGGGGAGCTCGCGGCCGAGGACGAGGGCGTGGTGCGCGAGCCGGTCCCGGGCCCGGCGGACGGCGAGCCGGTATCCGCCGTCTATCTGGTGCCCTTCCACCGCGCCGAGATCTCCCTCGCCGGCCAGGTGCTGCGGCTGCTGCGCACCCAGGAGGACCGGCTGCCCGCCTTCGGGGACGTGGACTGGGACAAGGCGCTGGACTGGCTGGCGAGCCGCACCGGAGCCGATCTGGCGCCCGAGCAGAGCCAGGCGGTGCGGCTCGCGCTGACCGAGAAGGTCGCGGTGCTCACCGGCGGGCCGGGCTGCGGCAAGTCCTTCACCGTGCGGTCCGTGGTGGAGCTGGCCCGCGCCAAGAAGGCGAAGGTGGTGCTCGCGGCGCCCACCGGCCGGGCCGCCAAGCGGCTGTCCGAGCTGACCGGCGCCGAGGCGTCCACCGTCCACCGGCTGCTGGAGCTCAGGCCCGGCGGGGACGCGGCGTATGACAGGGACCGCCCGCTCGACGCGGATCTGGTGGTGGTCGACGAGGCGTCGATGCTCGATCTGCTGCTGGCCAACAAGCTGGTCAAGGCGGTCCCGCCCGGCGCCCATCTGCTCTTCGTCGGGGATGTGGACCAGCTGCCCAGCGTGGGCGCCGGGGAGGTGCTGCGCGATCTGCTGGCCCCCGGCAGCCCCGTCCCGGCGGTGCGGCTGACCCGGATCTTCCGCCAGGCCCAGCAGTCCGGTGTGGTCACCAACGCCCACCGGATCAACGAGGGGGTGCCGCCGGTCACCCAGGGCCTGTCGGATTTCTTTCTCTTCGTCGAGGACGACACGGAGGAGGCCGGGCGGCTCACGGTCGATGTCGCGGCCCGCCGCATCCCCGCCAAGTTCGGTCTCGACCCCCGCCGTGACGTGCAGGTTCTGGCCCCTATGCACCGCGGCCCGGCGGGCGCGGGCACGCTCAACGGACTGCTTCAGCAGGCCATCACCCCGGCCCGCCCGGACCTCCCGGAGCGCCGTCTCGGAGGCCGGGTCTTCCGGGTCGGCGACAAGGTGACCCAGATCCGTAACAATTATGAGAAAGGGGCCAACGGGGTCTTCAACGGCACGGTTGGCGTCGTCACCTCACTCGACACCGATGAGCAGCGGCTGACCGTGCGGACGGACGAGGACGAGGAGGTACCGTACGACTTCGACGAGCTGGACGAGCTGGCTCATGCCTATGCGGTGACCATCCACCGGTCACAGGGCAGTGAGTACCCGGCCGTCGTGATTCCGGTGACCACCGGGGCCTGGATGATGTTGCAGCGCAACCTCCTGTACACGGCGGTGACCCGTGCCAAGCGCCTTGTGGTGCTGGTCGGCTCGCGCCGCGCGCTGGGGCAGGCGGTGCGCACCGTCTCGGCGGGGAGGCGCTGTACCGCGCTGGATCACCGACTCGGCGGCGATGTGACAGTCGAGCGTGTCAAGAGGGTTTCCGAACGATGACGATCGGGGCAGGATGGCCGTGAAGGCGGCACTGAGTGCCGCCAAAAGGCTCTTCAGCCGACCCCGAGTGCACGTTCTCTACCCGAGTAGGGGAAGGTGGGGGGAGTCAGGGCACCTCGAAGAAGAGAACCAGACGTCGGTGAGGGATGACGTGAGCGACAACTCTGTAGTACTGCGGTACGGGGACGGCGAATACACCTACCCGGTGGTCGACAGCACTGTCGGCGACAAGGGCTTCGATATCGGCAAGCTGCGTGCCCAGACCGGTCTGGTGACCCTGGATTCCGGTTACGGCAACACCGCCGCGTACAAATCCGCGATCACCTATCTGGACGGTGAGCAGGGCATCCTGCGATACCGCGGCTACCCGATCGAGCAGCTGGCGGAGCGCGCCTCCTTCGTGGAGACCGCCTTCCTGCTGATCAACGGGGAGCTGCCGACCGTCGATGAACTGGCGGCCTTCCGTGGGGAGATCACCCGCCACACGCTCCTGCATGAAGACGTCAAGCGGTTCTACGACGGTTTCCCGCGGGACGCCCACCCGATGGCGATGCTGTCCTCCGTGGTCAGCGCGCTGTCGACCTTCTATCAGGACAGCCACAACCCCTTCGACGAGAAGCAGCGCAACCTCTCGACGATCCGGTTGCTGGCCAAGTTGCCGACCATTGCCGCATATGCGTACAAGAAGTCGGTCGGTCACCCCTTTGTGTACCCGCGCAATGACCTGGGCTACGTCGAGAACTTCCTCCGGATGACCTTCTCGGTCCCCGCGCAGGAGTACGACCTCGACCCGACCGTGGTCTCCGCGCTCGACAAGCTGCTGATTCTGCACGCCGACCACGAGCAGAACTGTTCGACCTCCACGGTCCGGCTGGTCGGCTCCTCGCAGGCCAATATGTTCGCCTCCATCTCGGCGGGCATCAACGCGCTGTGGGGCCCCCTGCACGGCGGCGCCAACCAGTCCGTGCTGGAGATGCTCGAGGGCATCCAGGCTTCGGGCGGCGACGTCGACACCTTCATCCGCAAGGTGAAGAACAAGGAAGACGGCGTGAAGCTCATGGGCTTCGGGCACCGCGTCTACAAGAACTTCGACCCCCGGGCGAAGATCATCAAGTCGGCGGCGCACGATGTCCTCTCCGCGCTCGGCAAGTCCGACGAGCTGCTCGACATCGCGCTCAAGCTGGAGGAGCACGCCCTCGCGGACGACTACTTCGTCGAGCGCAAGCTCTACCCGAACGTGGACTTCTACACCGGTCTGATCTACCGGGCGATGGGCTTCCCGACCGAGATGTTCACCGTGCTGTTCGCGCTCGGCCGGCTGCCTGGCTGGATCGCCCAGTGGCACGAGATGATCAAGGAGCCGGGTTCCCGTATCGGCCGCCCGCGCCAGATCTACACGGGCGTCGTCGAGCGCGACTTCGTCCCGGTCGAGGAGCGCTGACCTTCGCTTCTCCGGTGCCCCCGTCCTGATAGGTCGGGGGCACTTGTATTTGAGCCGGGCACCTTCGCGCATCCGCCCCATGGGGTCTTCCGGCAGGGGGCACCTCCCAGCGGTAGCTGGGGGCGAGCCGAAGGGGCGCGCCTGTGTCGAAAGGGAGACGCGCGCAGGGAGCGAGGAACGAGCGACCGAGCACGTCGACCGTCGACACAGGCTTTTGCGCCCCGGAGGCGAACCGAGCCTTAAAAGAAAGCCAGAAGCGCCCCGCTTCCGATCCCCCCACGGGTCGGAGCGGGGCGCTTCCCTTGCCCCGGAGCGGATTCCCCCCACGGGATCCGGCCGGGTGTCTACGGGCCCTTGCGGGCCGTATGGTGACGCGATCCGCCGGGACGCGTACCTACGGGAGGGCCGCTCAAAGCTCCCCGAGTACGTCGTCCCGGCTACGCGTAGCGGGATACGTCCCCCAAGACGAATCCCCACCGTCCCATTAGACTCGCGACCCCCCTCGATGGTTACGTTGGGTTGTATGTGATCTGCGTCTCTTGCCATATGGGCCATAGAAGGGCAAGAGCCTCGATTTGAAGATCGAGGCTCTGCTGTATGGGTGTTGTGCGGCTTATGGGGACTTGGTGAATCTATGTGGACGCTGTGAAGGCCCGCAGTCGCAGACTGTTCGTCACCACGAACACGGACGAGAACGCCATGGCCGCTCCCGCGATCATAGGGTTCAGCAGTCCCGCCGCCGCCAGCGGCAGCGCGGCGACGTTGTAGCCGAAGGCCCAGAAGAGGTTGCCCTTGATGGTGCCGAGCGTCCGGCGCGCCAGCCGGATCGCGTCCGCCGCCACCCGCAGGTCGCCCCGGACCAGTGTCAGATCCCCGGACTCGATGGCCGCGTCCGTGCCCGTGCCCATCGCGAGCCCGAGGTCGGCGGTGGCGAGGGCGGCCGCGTCGTTGACCCCGTCGCCCACCATGGCGACCGTACGGCCCTCGCCCTGCAGCCGCTTCACGACGTCCACCTTGTCCTGGGGCAGCACCTCGGCGATGACGTCGTCGATGCCGACCTCGCGGGCCACCGCCTCGGCGACGAGCCTGTTGTCGCCGGTCAGCAGCACCGGGGTGAGGCCGAGCGCCCGCAACTGGGCGACCGCCTCGGCGCTGGTCTCCTTGACGGCGTCGGCCACCAGGAGGACGCCGCGCGCCTTACCGTCCCAGGCCACCGCGACCGCCGTCTGCCCCTCCGACTCGGCCGCCGCCTTGGCGGTCGCCAGGTCCTCGGGCAGTTCGATGGCCCATGCGCCGAGCAGCTTCTCGCGGCCGACCAGGACCGCGTGACCGTCCACCGTGCCCTGGACGCCGAGGCCGGGCTCGGATCGGAAGTCCGCGGGCGTCGGGAGGTCGCCGATCCGCTCGGCCGCGCCGTCCGCGATGGCGCGCGCGATCGGGTGCTCCGATGCGTGCTCCAGGGCGCCCGCGAACCGCAGCAGCTCCTCCTCGTCCACGCCGGGCGCCGTGACGGCCCCGCGCAGCCGCATCTGTCCGGCCGTCACCGTGCCGGTCTTGTCCAGGACGACGGTGTCCACCCGGCGGGTCGACTCCAGCACCTCGGGCCCCTTGATCAGGATGCCCAGCTGGGCGCCGCGGCCGGTGCCGACCATGAGCGCGGTCGGGGTGGCCAGGCCCAGGGCGCAGGGGCAGGCGATGATCAGGACGGCCACGGCCGCGGTGAAGGCGGCGGCCGTCTCGCCCGTGGTGAGCAGCCAGCCCAGCAGGGTGCCGACGGCGATCAGCAGCACGATCGGGACGAAGATCCCCGAGACCCGGTCGGCGAGCCGCTGCACCTCGGCCTTGCCGTTCTGCGCGTCCTCGACCAGCTTGGCCATGCGCGAGAGCTGGGTGTCCGCGCCCACGCGGGTGGCCTCGACCACGATCCGGCCCGCCGTGTTGACGGTGGCGCCCGCCACCGTGTCGCCCGCCACCACGTCCACCGGCACCGATTCGCCGGTCAGCATCGAGACGTCCACGGCGGAGGAGCCCTCGACCACCGTGCCATCGGTGGCGATCTTCTCGCCGGGACGCACCACGAAGCGGTCGGCCACCGCCAGCTCGCCGACGGGGATCCGCTCCTCCTGTCCCCCGCGCAGTATGGCCACGTCCTTGGCGCCCATCTCCAGCAGCGCGCGCAGCGCGGCGCCCGCCCGCCGCTTGGACTTCGCCTCCAGGAAGCGGCCCAGCAGGATGAGGGTGGTCACCCCGGCGGCCGCCTCCAGATAGATCGCGGACGACCCGTCGGCCCGGGAGACGGTGAGATCGAAGCCGTGGCGCATTCCCGGCATGCCCGCGTGGCCGAAGAACAGTGCCCACAGGGACCAGCCGAGGGCCGCGAGGGTGCCGATGGAGACCAGGGTGTCCATGGTGGCCGCGCCGTGCCGGACGCCCGTCCAGGCGGCCTTGTGGAAGGGCGCGCCGCCCCAGACGACGACCGGCGCGGCGAGGGTGAGTGAGAGCCACTGCCAGTTGTCGAACTGCAGTGACGGCACCATCGCCAGCACCACGACGGGCAGGGACAGGGCGAGGGAGACGAGCATGCGGTGGCGCAGCGGATCCGGTCCGGCCTCGCCGCGCCGGTCGGTCTCCGGTGCGCCGGGGGTGCGGGGCTCGGGCAGGGCGGGGCGCGGTTCCTCGGCGGTGTACCCGGTTTTGACGACGGTGGCGATCAGGTCGGCGACCTCGATCCCCGCGCCGTAGGACACCTTGGCCTTCTCGGTCGCGAAGTTCACCGTGGCGGTGACGCCGTCGAGGCGGTTGAGCTTCTTCTCGATACGCGCGGCGCAGGACGCACAGGTCATGCCGCCGATGGCGAGCTGGACCTGTGAGGGCTCGCCGGCCGTCGCCGTGGTGTCGGTGGCGGCCCCGGCGGGGGGTGCCGTGCTGGTCATGTCTGGTCTCCTGGGAGGAGGGCCGGGCCGTACGGCGACTGTATGAGCAGGGCGGTACGGTCCCGGCGGAGGTTTGGTGGGGGCTCGCTCAGGCCGCCCGGCCGGTGAGCTCGTAGCCCGCCTCGTCCACGGCGGCGCGGACGGTCTCGTCGTCCAGCGGAGCGGCCGAGATCACGGTGACCTGGCCGGTGGACGCCACGGCCTTGACGGAGGTGACGCCGTCCAGGGAGCCGATCTCCGCGGAGACGGCGCCTTCGCAGTGGCCGCAGGTCATACCGGTCACCTGGTAGACGGTGGTGACAGCCTCGGAGCTCATGGGGTTTCTCCTGTGTGGGGTGAGCGTGACGGTCGGTGCGCAGGAGGCACCGGAATGCCTCAGCGCCTCCTGACGATCCCCACTTTATACCCCTAGGGGGTATCGATGGAAGCCGGTGGTGCGCCGGTCCGTGACGGGTGTGCCGCGCCCGCGCGCACTCCTCCCCGGTCCGGAGCGGACGAGGGGTGGGTGGAGAGGGTGCGGCGTGGGGTCAGGGGCGGGCGCTGACTCCCTCGGTGCCGAGCACCGGGGCGAGGTAGCCGTACAGGGCGGTCTTCAACTCCGCGACGTATGCCTCCCGTTCCGTGCCTTCATGGCCGAGGATCAGCGTCAGTCCGGCCTTGAACAGGGCGAACGCCATGGTGGTGGTGTGGGTGCGGCGCTCGGGGGAGAGGTCGGGGTTGCGGACGCCGATCAGCTCGCTGATGCGGTCCTGGATCGCGTCGTGCAGTTCGGCGTGTTCTTCGAGGAGTCGGCCCGGTGCGTCGGAGGACTGGATCAGGGCCAGGAAGGCCGGATTCGCGCAATTGAACTCGATCATCGGGTCGAGGATCGTGTCGAGCAGCTCGCCGAGGGGCAGTGCGACGTTCTCGGGCGTGAAGACCGTTCCGTGGGTCTCCACCATCCGGCGGTTGAGGTGCTCGCCGAGCTCGACGGCGATGGCCTCCTTGTTCGGGAAGAACTGGTACAGCGTGCCGGGGGAGACCCCGGCCTCGCGGGCGATGGCGTTGGTGCTCGCCGAGGTGTAGCCGGTGCGGCAGAAGACATGGGCGGCGGCGTCGAGGAGCTGCTGGATCCGGCGCTCACCGCGCGCCTGTCTGCGGCGCGGCTTCGCCGTTTCGTCGCGCTGATCCACCTTGCTCTCGCTCACCTGTTTTCCCCGGCTCTCCGTGTTCGATTGACAAACGCGAGCGCCCGCTCGCATTCTTGAGAAACGCGAGCGGTCGCTCGTGTTTACCGCCCATGGTAATCAGCGACCCATGCTGCCTACGGACGTGTGGGTGGCGGCATGGGGCACAGATGAAGGGGACACCGCACCATGACCGATGTCAACCGCCCACCCGGGGACCGGATCGGAGGGTGGACGCGCCTGGTCACCGCACGGCCGCGGCTGTCCCTCCTGATCGCTCTGGTCTTCACGGCGCTGGCCGTCGTGGCGGGGAGCGGGGTCGCCGACCGGCTGGGAAGCGGCGGCTGGGAGGACCCGGCGGCCGAGTCCTCGTATGCCACCAAGGCACTGGAGAAGCGCTTCCCCGCCTCCCAGCCCAATCTGATCCTGCTCGTCGACAGCGGCGCCAAGACCGTGGACGATCCGGCCGTCGCGGCCGAGGCCCGGGCCCTCGCCAAGAAGCTCTCGGATGAGCAGGCGATCACCGGTGTCACCTCGTACTGGGCCACCGGCGCGCCCTCGCTGCGGGCCCGTGACCGGGGCGAGGCGATCATCGCCGCGCGGATCGTGGGCGACGAGTCCGCCGCAGGCAAGACGCTGGAGCGCATAGCGCCCCACTACCGGGGCGCCCATGGCCCGGTCGAGGTGTCGGTCGGCGGGATGGTCGCGGTCCGCCATGAGCTGCAGACCACCATCCAGGAGGATCTGCTGCGGGCCGAGATGATCGCCCTGCCCATCACCCTGGTGCTGCTCGTCATGGTCTTCGGCAGCGCCGTGGCCGCCCTGCTTCCGCTCGGCGTCGGCATCATCGCCATCCTCGGCACCGACGCGGTGCTGCGCGGGCTCACCGAGTTCACCGATGTCTCGGTCTTCGCGCAGAATCTGACCACCGCGCTCGGCCTCGGACTCGCCATCGACTACGCCCTGTTCATCGTGCGCCGCTTCCGGGAGGAGCTGGCCCAGGGCGCGGAGAAGCTGCCCGCCGTCGCGACCACGCTGCGCACCGCCGGGCGCACCGTGCTCTTCTCGGCGCTGACCGTCGCCGCCTCGCTCTCCGCCATGCTCGTCTTCCCGCAGTACTTCCTGCGCTCCTTCGCCTATGCGGGGATCGCGGTGGTGCTGATCGCCGCCACCGCCGCCCTGGTGGTCCTGCCCGCGGCGCTCATCCTCCTGGGGGACCGGGTCAACGCACTGGACCTCACCCGGCTGCTGCGCCGTGGCCGCCCGGCCCGCGAGGGTGAGCCCGGAGCGGGCTGGGCGCGGCTCGCCCGGCTGGTGATGCGGCGCGCCCCGCTGTTCGCGCTGGCCACCGTCGCCGGTCTGGTCGCGCTGGGACTGCCGTTCCTGAGGGTGGAGTTCGGCACCGCGGACGACCGTCAGTTGCCGTCGAGCGCCGAGTCCCATGTGGTGCAGCAGCACATCCGGGAGGGGTTCCCCGGCGGTCCCGGGGGCGCGGTGGAGGTCCTCGCCGAGGGCGGGACCGGCACCAAGGCCCTCGCCGACTACAGCGCCAAGGTCTCCGCCCTCCCCCAGGTGCTGCGGGTGGACGGCCCGGCGGGCCGGTTCACGGACGGGCGGCGGGTGGCCGAGCCGGGGCCGGCGGAGGCCGCGCGTCTGGCCGGTGGCTCGGCCGACATCACGGTGCTGCCCAAGAGCGAGGCCGTGGACGCCGCCAGCCAGGACCTGGTGCGGACGATCCGCGCCCAGGAGCCGCCATTCACCACCTCGGTCACCGGCACCGCCGCCGTCCTGGTGGACACCAAGGACTCCATAGGCGACCGGCTGCCCTGGGCCGCCGCCATCATCGTCGCCGTCACCCTGCTGCTGGTCTTCCTGCTCACCGGAAGCGTGCTGATACCGATTCAGGCGGTGCTGCTCAACGCGCTCAGTCTGACCGCGATGTTCGGCGCGGTGGTGTGGGTCTTCCAGGACGGGCATCTGTCCGGTCCGCTCTCCTTCACCACCTCCGGCGATATCGAGACCACGCTGCCCGTCCTGATGTTCTGCGTCGCCTTCGGGCTCTCCATGGACTACGGGGTCTTTCTGCTCTCCCGGATCAAGGAGGAGTACGACCGCACCGGGGACCATCAGGCGGCGGTCGAGTTCGGACTGCGGCGCACCGGCGGCCTGATCACGGCGGCGGCGCTGATCCTCGCCGTGGTGATGGTGGGCATCGGCACCTCGCGGGTCACCAACACCAAGATGCTGGGGCTGGGTATCGCCCTGGCCGTGCTGATGGACGCGATGGTGGTGCGCGGTCTGCTGGTGCCGGCGGTGATGAAGCTGACCGGCCGGGCCACCTGGTGGGCCCCTGGCCCACTCCGTCGGCTGCACACCCGGTTCGGGCTGAGCGAGGGGGAGTCCGCGCCCGCCGGAAGCCGCACGGACGCCGGGGCCGGCACGGATGGCGCCAGTGGCAGCGACGCCGACGGCCGGTGCGGGGTCGAGGGCGGGCCTCGTGGCGAGAAGCGGTCTCACGGTGAGGACAGGTCTCACGGTGAGGACGGGCTGCCCGGAGAGGGGGAGACGGTGCGGGACCGTGTGAGTACGGGCCGCTAGCGGATCACGGGGGTACGGCACCACGGCGCCCGCGCCGCTAATCCCTGGCGTCCCGCCGGGCGCGGCGGTTGCCGGGTCTGCGGGCCACCCAGGAGCGGATCGTATCCGCGTACCAGTACGGCTTGCCGCCCTCCACCAGATCGGGGGGCGGCAGCAGGCCGTGCTTGCGGTAGGACCGCACGGTGTCGGTCTGCACACCGATATGTGCGGCGATCTCCTTGTAGGTCCACAGCCTCCGGTCGGTCATCTCTTATGCCCTTCCGCAGGTCGTCACGGCCACGGCCCAGTGGGGCCGTCGGGGGAGCCGCGGCGCGCCTGCTCACGCTCCATCAGCCTGTGCCCGGGTCAACGACGCTGAGTGACGGACGGCCAGGGGCTGTTGAGCACCTGTGACGTAGACGTGTGGAGATGTGACGGCTGTGACGCAAGAGTGACGCACCGGACGATGGCCCCCTGCCATGGCGACAGCGGACCGGCCGTGGGGAAACGGCCGGTCCGCTGTGGGTCGGTTGGTGGGGCGTCAGCTGTAGAACGCGGGGCGCTCGATCATCTCGACGGCCGTGCGCTCACCCGTGGCCTGGGCCCGGACCCCCGCCTCGCTGACGGCGGTCGCGGCATAGCCGTCCCAGACGCTGGGGCCCTCGACCTCCCCGCGCCGGGTGGCGTTGACCCACGCCTGCACCTCCCGGTCGTACGCCTCCTCGAACCGGGCCACGAAGTCGGGGGCGATCTCCCCGCCCCAGGTGCCGGGCCGGTTGACCAGCATGCCGTGGGCGTCGCCGACGCGGGCGGTGCCCCGTTCGCAGACCGCCTCCGCCTGGACCTGGTAGCCGAAGCCGCAGGTGGCGAAGATCTCCACATTGACGATCGCACCGCCGGTGGTCTCGAAGACCACAAGCTGGGGGTCGCTGAGCGGCTCGGGGGACAGCGAGCTGGGGGTCGGCTTGAGCACGGTGACCGCGGTGATCTCCTGCTCCAGCAGCCAGCGCGACTGGTCCATCTCATGCACCACCGAGTCGGTGATCATCATCTCGTTGGTGAAGTACGAGTGCACCGAGGCGTTGCGGTGGCGGCAGTGCAGCAGCAGCGGGCGGCCCAGCTCACCACCGGCCAGCAGCGCCTTGAGCTTCATGAACTCGGTGTCGTAGCGGCGCATGAAGCCCACCTGGACCCGGCGGTGGCCCAGCTTCTGCTCCGCCTCCAGCACCCGCAGCGCGGAGGCGGAGTCCGGGGTGAGCGGCTTCTCGCACAGCACCGGCAGATCGCGCTCGAACGCGCTGAGCAGCGCGGCCTCGTGCGCGGGTCCCGGCGAGGCGATCAGCACCGCGTCCACGCCGGGTGCGGCCATCGCGGCGGCCGGGTCGGTGAACGCCTGACAGCCGTCGGCGGTGTCGGCGACCGCCTTGGCCCGCGCCTCGTCGATGTCGACCACGGCGGCCACCCGGGCGCCGCTGATCACCTCGTTGATGCGGCGGACATGGTCGGCGCCCATCTTGCCGGTCCCGATGACGGCGACCCCGAGCGTTCCCTGCTGCGTCATAGGCTGATCTCTCTTCTCTCTCTGCTCTCTGGACGGTTCGACGGCCCGTGGGGGCGGAAGGGAGGTCAGGCGCCGCAGGAGCGCAGGAAGCGCCGGGTGCGCTCGGCGATGGGGAAGGGCTGGTCGGGCGGGCAGGGGTACATGTCCTGCTCGACGATGGCGAACAGGTCCACATCCAGCCTCTGGGCCGCGGTCAGGACCGGTCCCAGCTCCGGAACGCCGTTCGGCGGTTCGCACATGACGCCGCGCTGCACGGCGGGGCCGAACGGCACCCCGTTCTTGACCACATCGGCGAGGATCTCCGGGTCGACCTGCTTGAGGTGGAGATAGCCGATGCGCTCGCCGTAGGTCTCGATCAGCTTGACGCTGTCGCCGCCGCAGTAGGCGTAGTGGCCGGTGTCCAGGCAGAGGTTGACCAGGTCGGAGTCGGTGGCGTCCAGGAAGCGGGCCACGTTCTCCTCGGTGTCGATATGGGTGTCGGCATGCGGGTGGACGACGATGTCGAGCCCGAAGCGCTCCCGCACCTCACGGCCGAGCCGCTCCATCCCGGTGGACAGATGGCGCCACTGCTCGGCGGTGAGCGTCGAGGGCTCGATCAGCTCGGCGGTCTTGTCGTCCCGCCAGAAGGAGGGGATGACCACCAGGTGCTTGGCGTTCATCGCCCGGGTCAGCTCGGCCACCTGGGAGACGTGCTCCCAGGTGGCGTCCCAGACCTCGGGGCCCCGGTGCAGCGAGGTGAAGATGGTGCCCGCGGAGACGGTGAGGCCGCGCCGGTCGGTCTCCTCGGTGAGCCGGGCCGGGTCGGTCGGCAGATAGCCGTACGGACCCAGCTCGATCCACTGGTAGCCGGCCTGCGTGACCTCGTCGAGGAAGCGCTGCCAGGGGACCTGCTGGTCGTCGTCGGGGAACCAGACCCCCCAGGAGTCGGGGGCCGAGCCGACCCGGATGCGGTCCAGGGCGGGTGCGGGGGAGGCGTCGGCAGTCATGGCAGAGGGTCTCCTCGGTGTGCTGGGGTGCCCGCGTCGTACTGTTTTGGGCAGCTTCACCGGCCGGGCGGGCGGCCGTCAAGAGTTCGTCAGGACATTCGGACGTCTTGTCAGGAGAATGACATCCGGAGGATGGCGTCCTGTCAGGGGGGAAGGTGCTCGGTCAGGCGGAAGGGGCGGTCACCTCCCCGGGCAGCTCATCCACATCGACCCCGCGGACCTGGGACAGCTCATGCTTGAGGGCGGCCAGTTCGGCGCCCCCGGCCATGTGGTTGGTGAGCTCTTCGAGGCTGACGTCCTCACGTGCGGCGTTCAGCTCCAGGGCGCCGAGCCTCAGCACCGCGAAGTGATCGCCGACCATATAGGCGTGGTGCGGGTTGTGGGTGATGAAGATGACCCCGAGCCCGCGCTCGCGCGCCGCCGC
Source organism: Streptomyces sp. 11-1-2 (assembly GCF_003595545.1). Classification (NCBI taxonomy): domain Bacteria; kingdom Bacillati; phylum Actinomycetota; class Actinomycetes; order Kitasatosporales; family Streptomycetaceae; genus Streptomyces; species Streptomyces sp. 11-1-2. Next base: position 4,490,429 of record NZ_CP022545.1, on the reverse strand, counting down.
GATGTACTTGAGCACGACACCGGACTGCTTGACGCCGAGCGCCGCCGTCGGCTCGTCCAGGATCAGCACCCGGGCGCCGAAGTGGACCGCCCGGGCGATGGCCACGGACTGCCGCTGGCCGCCGGAGAGGGTGCCGATGGGCTGTTCGAGGTTGTCGAGGTGGATGCCCATGGCGGACAGCTCCTCGTCGGTGATCTTCTTCATCCGCTGGATGTCCAGCCGGCGCACCGGCCAGGGGCCGCGGGTCAGCTCGGAGCCGAGGAAGAAGTTCCGCCAGACCGGCAGCAGGGGCACGGTGGCCAGGTCCTGGTAGACGGTGGCGATGCCCAGGTTGAGGGCGTCGCGCGGGTTGTTCAGCCGCACCGGCTCGCCGTCGACGAGGTACTCGCCCTCGTCGTGCTGGTGCAGCCCCGAGATGATTTTGATCAGGGTGGACTTACCGGCGCCGTTGTCGCCGAGTACGCAGGTCACCCGGCCCGGCCGGACGGCCAGGTCGATGCCCTCCAGGGCGCGCACGTTGCCGTAGAGCTTGCCCACACCCCGCAGCCGGACCACCGGCTCATCGGCCGGTGCGGCGGCCTGCGCTGCGCCGCCGGGGCTGTTCTTGGGTTCGTTCGTTGCCATTACGGTCACCTCCTGGCGGCCTGACGGCGCACCCACAGATTGACGAGGGTCGCGAGCAGCAGCATCACGCCGACGAAGAACTTGAACCAGTCGGGGTTCCAGTTGGCGTAGACGATGCCCTGGTTGACCATGCCGAAGATGAAGGCGCCGAGGACCGCGCCGATCGCCGAGCCATAGCCACCGGTGAGCAGGCAGCCGCCGATCACGGCCGCGATGATGTAGTAGAACTCGTTGCCGACGCCCTCGCCGGCCTGCACGGTGTTGTACTCGAAGAGCAGATGCATGCCGACGAACCAGGCCGCGAAGCCCACCGTCATAAAGAGGGCGATCTTGGTCAGATTCACCGGTACGCCCACGGCCCGTGCGCTCTCCTTCGAACCACCGGCCGCGAAGATCCAGTTGCCGAACTTGGTGCGCAGCAGCACCCAGGTGGCGATGGCGGCGAAGATCAGCCACCACAGCACGGTGATCTTCACGTCGACGCCCAAGATGTCGACCTCGGAGGCGAAGACCGACTTGGCCTGGTCGAAGCCGTCCATGTCGGTGATGGAGTCGGTGGCGACATTGTCGGTCAGCAGCTTGGTGATGGCCAGGTTGGCGCCCTGCAGCATCAGGAAGCTGGCGAGGGAGACCAGGAAGCTGGGCAGCCCGGTCTTGATCAGCAGCAGTCCGTTGATCAGCCCCACGGTGAGCGAGACCAGCAGGGCGACGATCACGCCCACCCACACATTGGTGGTGAGCTGGAAGCTGAACATGCTGGCGGTCAGCGCCGAGGAGGTGACCGCGACCCCGGCCGACAGGTCGAACTCACCGCCGATCATCAGCAGGGAGACGGCGAGCGCCATGATCCCCATGGTGGACGCCTGATACAGGACGGTGGCGAAGGAGTCGGCCTGGCGGAAGGTGGGGGCGGCGACGAAGAAGAAGAGATAGACGCCGATGGCCGCGACCAGCGCCCCGACCTCGGGGCGGGCCAGCGCCCGCCGGGCCAGCGAGCGCTCGACGGTGCGAGTCTTCGGCGGGGCCGCGGGGGAGGCGGGCGGTGTGGCGGCCGCCGGGGTGGCGGTATGGGTCATGGCCGGGTCACCGCGTTCCGTTCTTGGCGAACGTGGCGATGGTGTCCACGTTCTCCTTGGTGACGAACGCGGGCCCGGTGAGCACGGGCTTCTCCCCGCCGCCGCTGAAGTTGCCGTTGTTCTTGAAGAGCCACAGGGAGTCGATGGACAGATAGCCCTGGAGATAGGGCTGCTGGTCGACGGCGAACTGGACATCGCCGCTCTGGACGGCGGAGACGAGGTCCTTGTTGAGGTCGAAGGTGGCGACCTTGGCCTTGCCGCCCGCGTCCTTGGCGGACTGGACGGCGGTCAGGGCGAACGGGGCGCCCAGGGTGACGACATAGTCGATGCTCGAATCCTGCTTGAGCTTCGCGGCGATGGTCGACTTGACGGACGGCATGTCGGTGCCGTTGACGTAGAGGGTGTCCGTCTTGCCCTTGAAGGTCTTCTTCACGCCCGCGCAGCGGGCCTCGAGGGCGACATGGCCCTGTTCCTGGATCACACAGATGTTGTGCTTGGCGCCGATCTCGTTGAGATGCTTGCCGAGTGCCTGGCCCGCGATGCTCTCGTCCTGGCCGAAGTACTCCAGCAGACCCATGTCCTTCCACTGCTCGAGTCCGGCGTTGAAGGCGACGACCGGGATCCCGGCCTTCTTCGCCTTGGCTATCGCGCCCTTCATGGCGTCGGGCTTGGCGAGGGTGACGGCGATGCCGTCGACCTTCTGGTTGATCGCGTTCTGGATCAGGTTGGCCTGGTCGGCTCCGTTGGGGTTGCTGGAGTAGACGAGGTCGACGTTGTCCTTGGCCGCCGCGGACTTGGCGCCCTTGCGCACGGTGTCCCAGAAGGTGTCTCCCGGGGCCGCGTGAGTGATCATCGCGATCTTCAGCCGCGGGGTGTCGGCCTTGCCGGCCGCGATGCCGGAGTCGGCTTCCTGGGCCTTCTTGCCGCCCTGGCTGCTGCAGCCCGCTGCCAGCAGGACGGCGGCGGTGGCGAGTGCGGCGAGGCCCGCTCTGCGGTGTCGATTGAGTCTGAGGTCCATCCGTTCCAGCACCTCTCAAGGCAGGTCCGTCGAGTTGGCACGGCCGTGCAGAACGGGAGCCAACTCCCCGGCGCTGCCCGCTGTCAAGGGTTTGTCATGACAACATTTCATCTGGACGTAACGACGCGATAACATCCGCCAGGGGCTCGAATGGTTACGTCAGTATGTAATGACAAAGCCTTGACAGTGGCTGGGGGACACGTCTAGACCTGAAGGGCCGGGGCACCTCCCGGAGTTCTGTGCACCAGACCCTGAGCTGCGTCTTTCCCGAAGGGGCAGGCATGAGTGAGCCGTACGACCTGATCACGATGGGCCGCATTGGAGTGGACCTGTATCCGCTGCAGACCGGTGTGCCACTGCCGCAGGTCGAATCGTTCGGAAAGTTTCTCGGCGGCTCGGCGACCAATGTCGCGGTCTCCGCGGCCCGCTTCGGCCGCCGCTCCGCGGTGATCAGCCGCACCGGGGCGGATCCGTTCGGCGACTACATCCACCAGGAGCTGCGGGCCTTCGGGGTGGACGACCGCTTCGTCACCCCCGTCGAGCAGTACCCCACCCCGGTCACCTTCTGCGAGATCTTCCCGCCCGACGACTTCCCGCTGTACTTCTACCGCCGCCCCAAGGCACCCGATCTGGAGATCCACTCCGATGAGCTGGACTTCGACGCCATCCGCGCCACCCGGATCTTCTGGATGACCGGCACCGGGCTCAGCGAGGAGCCCAGCCGCACCAGCACCCTCGCCGCGCTCGCCGCCCGGGCCAAGAGCGGCACCACCGTCTTCGACCTCGACTGGCGGCCGATGTTCTGGGCCGACCCGGAGACCGCCCGGCCCTTCTACGCCGAGGCGCTGCGCCATGCGACCGTCGCCGTCGGCAACGTGGACGAATGCGAGATCGCCACCGGTGCGCGCGAGCCCAAGGCGTGCGCGCAGGCGCTGCTGGACGCGGGCGTGGAGCTCGCCGTCGTCAAACAGGGCCCCCGCGGGGTGCTCGCCGTGCACCGCGACGGCACCACCGCGGAGGTCCCGCCCGTCCCGGTCGAGGTGGTCAACGGACTCGGCGCGGGCGACGCGTTCGGCGGCGCCCTGTGCCACGGGCTGCTCTCCGGCCGGCCCCTGGAGCGCGTCATGCGGTACGCCAACGCGGCGGGCGCCATCGTCGCGTCCCGCCTCGCCTGCTCCTCCGCGATGCCCACGGAAGCGGAGGTCGAGGCCCTGCTGGCGGGGGCCTGACCCCGGGCGCCAGGCGCTTCCCTCGTCCGGTCACGCGGTCCCCGCGCTCCGTGTGCCCTTCATGAATCGCGAATGCGAGGAAGAATCTTGAGTATCAGCGTTTCCGACCTCGTGACGGTGCGGAGCCGCCACCCTGAGGCCATCGCCGAGGCGGCCGACCGCCGGGTCCGCCGCCCCCTCATGGGTGACAGTGGCCGTCTGATGATCGTGGCCGCCGATCACCCGGCACGCGGCGCCCTCGCCGTCGGTGGCCACAAGCTGGCCATGGCCAACCGGGTCGATCTGCTGGAGCGGCTGTGCGTGGCGCTGTCCCGTCCCGGCGTCGACGGGGTGCTCGCCACCGCCGACATCCTTGAGGACCTGCTGCTGCTCGGCGCCCTGGAGGGCAAGGTCGTCATGGGCTCGATGAACCGTGGCGGCCTCGCCGGGGCCTCGTTCGAGCTCGACGACCGGTTCACCGGACACCGCCCCCAGGACCTGACCCGGCTGCGCTTCGACGCCGGCAAGCTGCTGCTGCGCATCGACTACGACGACGCCGGTTCGCTGACCACCATGGTCACCACGGCCCGCGCCATCGACGAGATGGCCGAGCGGCGGCTGCCCGTCTTCGTCGAGCCGTTCATCTCCCGGCGCACCGGCGGAAAGGTCGTCAACGACCTGAGCGCCGAGGCCGTCACCAAGTCCATAGCCATCGCCTCCGGCCTCGCCGGAACCTCCGCCTACACCTGGCTGAAGGTGCCGGTCACCCACGACGCCGACGAGATGGCGGCGGTGATGGAGACGAGCACCCTGCCGGCGGTGTTGCTCGGCGGCGACGTGGGCAAGTCTCCGCAGGACCAGGAGGAGGCGTACGAGAAGTGGCGCAAGGCGCTGGGTCTGCCCACCGTGCAGGGGCTGGTCGTCGGGCGCTCCCTGCTCTATCCGGCGGAGGGCAGCGTCGAGACCGCCGTGGACACCGCCGTCGGCCTGTTGTGACGCTACGCAACGTGAGCTACGCAACGTGAGCTACGAGACGTGACGCTACGAGACGTGACGCTACGGAAGGCAGAGACTTCACGCCATGACCACCACTGATCCGTTCCCCGGCTTCCATGTGCAGGCCGGCAAGGCGGCCGACGGCCCCTACGCCGTGGACATCACCCCCGAGCGGGCCGGCTGGGGCTACTCCAGCCTGCGGGTTCTCGAGCTGCCGCCCGGCGGTTCGCACTCCCTGGCCACCGGTGACAGCGAGTGGATCGTGCTGCCGCTGAGCGGCGGCTGCACCGTGATCGCCGAGGGCGAGACCTTTGAACTGCACGGCCGGGAGAGCGTGTTCAGCGGGGTGAGCGACTTCGTCTATCTGCCGCGCGACTCCCACGCCCAGATCGCCAGCGGTGCGGGCGGCCGCTTCGCGCTCACCGGCGCCCGCTGCGAGCGGCGGCTTCCCGCGCGCTACGGACCGGCCTCCGCCGTCCCCGTCGAGCTGCGCGGCAGCGGCAACTGCTCGCGCCAGGTGAACAACTTCGGCGCCGCCGGCGTCTTCGAATGCGACAAGCTCATCGCCGTCGAGGTGCTCACCCCGGGCGGCAACTGGTCCTCGTACCCGCCGCACAAGCACGACCAGTGCCGCCCCGGCGAGGAGAGCGAGCTGGAGGAGATCTACTACTTCGAGATCGCCGAGGCCCACGGCAACGAGGGCATCGGCTATCAGCGGGTCTCCCCGTCGGGCCACGGCCGCGGCACCGACGTCCTCGCCGAGGTCCGCTCCGGGGACACCGTCCTGATCCCCGACGGCTGGCACGGCCCCTCCATCGCCGCCCCCGGCCATGACATGTACTACCTCAACGTCATGGCGGGCCCGGAGGAGGAGCGCGCCTGGCTCATCTGCGACCACCCCGACCACGGCTGGATCCGCTCCACCTGGCCGGACCAGCCCGTCGACCCCCGTCTGCCCCTCTATCAAGCACCCGATCAAGCATCCGCTGGAGACCCACGATGACCGCTTCGGCAGTGCGCCGCCTGACCGTCGCCCAGGCGCTGGTGGAGTTCCTCGCCCACCAGTACACCGAGCGGGACGGGCGCCGGCATCGCCTGATCAACGCCACCTGGGGCATCTTCGGCCACGGCAATGTGGCCGGGCTCGGCCAGGCGCTGCTGGAGTCCGGGCCGGACACCATGCCGTATCTCCAGGGCCGTAACGAACAGGCGATGGTGCACGCCGCGGTCGGCTACGCCCGCCAGCACAACCGGCTCGCCGCCCAGGCCGTCACCACCTCCATCGGCCCCGGCGCCACCAACCTCGTCACCGGCGCGGCGCTCGCCACCGTCAACCGGCTGCCGGTGCTGCTGCTGCCCGGCGACATCTTCGCCACCCGGCCCGCCGACCCGGTGCTGCAGCAGCTCGAAGTCCCGTACGCGGGCGACATCTCGGTGAACGACGCGCTGCGCCCGGTCTCCCGCTACTTCGACCGGGTGATGCGCCCCGAGGCGCTGATCCCGGCCGCGCTGCAGGCGATGCGGGTGCTGGCCGACCCGGCCGAGACCGGCGCCGTTACCCTGGCCCTTCCGCAGGACGTCCAGGCCGAGGCGTTCGACTGGCCCGAGGAGTTCTTCGCCGACCGGGTCTGGCATGTCCGCCGCCCCGCCCCCGAAGCGGCGGAGGTGGCCGCCGCCGCGCGGGCGGTCCGCGCCGCCCGCCGGCCGCTGATCGTCGCGGGCGGCGGGGTCCACCACAGCGAGGCCGAGGACGCGCTGCGCGCGCTCGTCGACGCGACCGGCATCCCGGTGGCCTCCACCCAGGCGGGCAAGGGCTCGCTGCGCTACGACCACCCCGCCGACATCGGCGGGATCGGCCACACCGGCACCGCCGTCGCCGACGACCTCGCCCGCACCGCCGACCTGGTCATCGGCGTGGGCACCCGCTACAGCGACTTCACCACCGCCTCCGCGACCCTGTTCGCGGACCCGGCCGTGCGCTTCCTCAACCTCAACATCACGCCGTTCGACGCCCACAAGCTGGGCGCCACCACCGTGGTCGCCGACGCCCGCGCCGCGCTCGAAGCGCTCACCGCCGAGCTGGCAGGCCATCGGGTCGACGAGACGTACGAGGCCGAGTACCGCACCGGCAAGGCCGCGTGGGAGCGCCGGGTGGACGCCGCGTACGCCGCGGAGGACGAGACCGCCCGCCCGTCCCAGACCCAGGTGCTGGGCGCGCTGGACGCGGTCGTCGGCGACGAGGACGTGGTGATCAACGCGGCGGGCTCGCTGCCGGGCGACCTCCACAAGCTGTGGCGGGCCCGCTCCCCGCGCCAGTACCACCTGGAGTACGGCTACTCCTGCATGGGCTACGAGATCCCCGGCGCCATCGGCGTACGGCTCGCGGCGCCCGCCACCCCGGTCTGGGCGCTGGTCGGCGACGGTACGTATCTGATGATGCCCACCGAGATCGTCACCGCGGTCCAGGAGGGCATCAACATCAACATCGTGCTGCTCCAGAACCACGGCTACGCCTCGATCGGCGGTCTTTCGGAGACCACCGGCGCCGAGCGCTTCGGCACCGCCTACCGCTACCGGGCGGCCGACGGGCAGTACACCGGCGATCCGCTCCCGGTCGATCTGGCCGCCAACGCCGCCTCGCTGGGCATGGACGTGCTGCGCGCGAAGAGCGTGGGCGAGCTGCGCGAGGCGCTGGCCGCGGCGCGCGCCTCGGACCGGCCCACATGTGTCTATGTGGAGACCGAAACGGCCGACACAGTGTCCGGCGCACCCGAGGCACAGGCGTGGTGGGATGTGCCTGTCGCCCAGACCGCGACCCGTCCGGCCGCCGTGAAGGCCCGCGAGGACTACGACCGGCAGGCCGCCGCACGCCGCCGCCACCTCTGACGTTCTGACGTTTTTCGAGAGAAAGGCTCCGCACCCATGAAGACCGTCAACCACTGGATCGGCGGAAAGACCGCCGAGGGCGCGACCGGCGCGTACGGACCGGTCTACAACCCCGCCACCGGCGCCCAGGACACCCAGGTCGCCCTGGCCTCCGTGGAAGAGGTCGACACGGCCGTTGCCGTGGCCAAGGAGGCGTTCCGCTCCTGGGGCACGGTGTCCCTGTCCAAGCGCACCGCGATCCTCTACAAGTACCGCGAGCTGCTGGACGCCCACCGTGACGAGATCGCCGAGCTGATCACCGCCGAGCACGGCAAGGTCCACTCGGACGCGCTCGGCGAGGTAGCCCGTGGTCTGGAGATCGTGGAGCTGGCCTGCGGGATCGCCGAGAAGCTGAAGGGCGAACTGTCCACCCAGGTCTCCACCGGGGTCGATGTGTCCTCGATCCGCCAGCCGCTCGGGGTGGTCGCGGGCATCACGCCGTTCAACTTCCCGGCGATGGTGCCGATGTGGATGTTCCCGGTGGCCATCGCCTGCGGTAACACCTTCGTCCTCAAGCCCAGCGAGAAGGACCCCTCGGCCTCCCGCCGGCTGGCCGAGCTGGCCACCGAGGCGGGGCTGCCGGACGGGGTGCTCAATGTCGTCAACGGCGACAAGGTGGCCGTCGACCGGCTGCTGGAGCACCCGGACATCGCGGCCGTCAGCTTCGTCGGCTCCACGCCGATCGCGAAGTACATCCAGTCCCGGGCCATCGAGCACGGCAAGCGGGTGCAGGCGCTCGGCGGCGCCAAGAACCACATGCTGGTGCTGCCCGACGCGGACCTGGACTTCGCCGCGGACAACGCCATCAACGCGGCCTACGGCTCAGCCGGTGAGCGCTGCATGGCGGTCTCCGTCGTCGTCGCGGTCGGCGACATCGGCGACGACCTGGTGAAGAAGATCGCCGACCGGGCCGCCCGCCTGCGCATCGGCCCCGGGAACGACCCGGCCTCCGAGATGGGCCCGCTCATCACCAAGGAGCACCGCGACAAGGTCGCCGGTTATGTGCACGGGGCCGCGGCCCAGGGCGCCGAGGTGGTCGTGGACGGCACGGGGTACAGCGTCGAGGACCACCCTGAATGTGCTGATGGCTTCTTCATCGGCGTCTCGCTGCTGGACAAGGTCCCGCCGACGGCCGACGCCTACCGTGACGAGATCTTCGGCCCGGTGCTGTGCGTGGTGCGCGCCGAGACCTACGACGAGGCCATCGAGCTGATCAACAGCTCCAACTGGGGCAACGGCACGGCCATCTTCACTCGCGACGGCGGCGCCGCCCGCCGCTTCCAGCTCGAGGTGGAGGCGGGCATGGTCGGCGTCAATGTGCCGATCCCGGTGCCGGTGGGCTACCACTCCTTCGGCGGCTGGAAGGACTCGCTCTTCGGCGACCACCACATCTACGGCAACGACGGGGTGCACTTCTACACCCGCGGCAAGGTCGTCACCACCCGCTGGCCGGAGCCGTCGGAGGAGGTCGGCATCAACCTCGGGTTCCCGAAGAACCACTGAGGCGTAGGCGACGAACCACAGAGGTGTAGGTGACGAACCTCTGAGGCGTATGTGACGTGTGATTCGCACGTTTGAGTGGTTTCCCCCGCCCCCTGCCGGACCCGGTCCGGCAGGGGGTTTCGCCGTCTCGGGGGCCGGGGATCCCAGGCCCACGGAGAAAACGGGGGAAAGCGGGGGTGGCGGCATGCCTGGGTTCACGGAGGGAGAAGGGGCCGAGGAGTTCATCGAGGCGCTCAAGGGCGCCGTGGTGCCCCGGGACCGGAAGGCCAAGGGGCGGGATCTGCTGCCGCCCGTGCTGCTGCTCGCCGACGGCGAGCGGGCGGCGGCCCACGCCCATCAGGCGATGCGGGGGCTGCGCCGGATGCTCTATCCCGACGGCGCCAAGCGGGTGCCGTACGCGGCGCTCGGCCCCGATGAGATCCGCGCCGCCGCCGGGCGCCGGCCCCTGACGCTCGACCTCGGCCGCGAGCTGTGCGTCGATGTGCCCCGCCGCACCGGCCGCCTGCGGCTCACCGACTTCTTCCTGACGCGGGACATCGTCGAGCAGGCGCTGGACCCGCGGGCTCCCGAGCCGGATGGCCGCGCACTGCGCGACCACTGCTACGCACAGCGGATCGCCCGAGGGCCGCTGCTGCGGGCGTTATGGACGCTCGGCGGCGACAGCGCTGAGGGCGGCACGGCGGGGCCGGGGTGGGTCGCGGAGCTGCGCCGGCTGCTGATGCGCCCCCTCTTCCAACTGCTGCCGCGCTGGTGGTGGGGGCGGCGCCGCACCCGCCTGCTGCTGCGCTCCACCCGGCGCGGCTGGTACGCGGACTGGCGGCGCATCAGCCATGGCCGCACCGCCGAGGACTTCTTCGAGAACGCCGCGCGGCTGCTGCGCGCCGAGCGCGGACGCGACCCGGAGGCGGCGGTCGGCCGGTGGGAGGAGCTGCTGCTGCACGCGCTGCTGGCGGATCTGCGGCGCGCGGCCCGGCCGGGCCGGATCTCGCCCTGGCGGCGCCGGCGGCGCACCCGGTGTGTCTTTCTGCTGGAGCTGCCGGAGGGCGCCGTCGGCGCGGCGGCCGGGGAGCGCTTCCTGGAGCGGTACGCGGAGGCCGCCAGGGACACCCGGTGCGCGGCGGTCGTGGTGGTGGCCGCGTCCCCGGCGGGCGCGGTGGGCGTATCCCGGGCGGACGGGGCGGCCTCGTCCCCGGCGGACGGGGCGACCGCGGGGGAGAGCGGCGGCCTGGGCCGCGCGGCCGCCAGGCTGCGCGGCGCGAGCGGGATGCCGTCGCGTGCGCCCCGGCCGCTGCGGGCCGCGCTGCCCGCACCCGTGCCGGAGTCGGAGGGGCTGGACCTCGACCCCGTCTCGCCGCGCACCTTCCGGCTCGGCCCGGCCGCCGAGCTGGCCCTGACCGGGGTGGTGGTGGCGGCTCTGCTGAGCGCCCCGGGTCTGTGGCTGCTGGACCGGGTCACGGACGAGCCGGACCGCGGCTGTCTGGGCGGCGCGTCCAGCGAGGTCGTCGCGGGCCGGCCCGAGTTGAGCGCGGACTCGCCCCGGAAGCAGTACGAGGACGCCCGGCGGCTGATCCGCGAGGAGAACGCACGGGTGGACCGCGAGGTCGGGGACGGCGACGGCACCGCCCGTACGGTGGTGCACATCGGCTCGGACGTGGCCGCCGACCAGGAGGGCCAGCGGTACAACGCGGCCGTGCCCGAGCTGCGCGGTATCGCACTGGCCCAGCGCGCGCTGAACGACGAGGCGCGCAACGACTCCCAGAAGGTGTGGCTGCGCATCGACAGCCGTAACGCGGGGGACGACTTCGCCAACGCGCCGCGTATCGCCCGCCAGGTCGCCGAGGACGCCCGGAAGAAGGGCTCGCGGATCATCGGGGTGGTGGGCTTCTCCAAGAGCCTGAAGCAGACCCAGGAGGCCGTGCGGATCCTGGGCGGTGCCCGGATCCCCGTAGTGGGCACCACGGCCACGGCGGATCTGATGCAGGTGGACGGGTACTACCGCAGGGTGGCGCCCACCGACAGCCGTGAGGCCGCGATCGAGGCCGACTTCGCCCGCCGGGGCAACATCATGGACGACGCCACCGGGAGCTGCTCCCCGGCCCGCGCCGCCGTGGTCGTCAAGGACCCCCGGGATCTGTACAGCGATGAGATAGGGACGCTGTTCGCCGAGCGGTTCGGCGCCCGGCCGTTCACCCTGGAGTACACCCCCGGCGGCCGGTCCGGCGGTATCGCCCAGGGGCCGGGGCAGGACGGTGTCGCCCGTAAGGACAGCATCGGCGAGCTGGCCGACGCGGTGTGCGAGCGCGTCATCGCCAACCCCCGTACGGTCGTCTACTGGGCCTCCCGCGCCCTCCAGTTCAGCGCGTTCCTCGACGACTTCGGGGACAACACCGCGTGCGAGGGCAGAAAGCTGACGGTGCTCGGCGGCAATGACCTCACCACCGCCGCCCTCGCCGGTGAGTACGCGGACCGGCCCTGGCTGCGGCTGTACCACACCGTCCATGTGCTGCCCGCGGGCCATCCGCGGCTGAGCGATATCGCCAAGAAGTTCAACGCCGACTACGCCAGGGACTTCGGATCCCATGACCTGTGGCGCGACGACGGGCGGGCCGCCCTGGCGTACGACGCGATGCAGTTGATGGCCGAGGCGGCCAACCGGGCCTTCCGCAGCACCGACAACGTGGAGCGCTCCAATGTGCAGATCGGCCTCGACAACGGCATCCGGAAACAGGGCGCCAGCGGCTATCTGGACGTCGGGCGGGGCCGCTCGGTGCCCCGGGACAAGCCGCTGGTGATCCTGCACCACACCGACCGGGGCTCGGAGCCGGTGCTCTACTGCGGCGCCTTCACCCAGAATCCGGCCGGGCGGGCGACGCACTGGGGGCCGCAGGGGAAGTTCTCATGTCCCAGGGACAGTTGAGGCAACCATTGGCGGGGCTGAAGGGTCTTCTTGTGTGCTCGCCCGAATAAGGGGCGAATCATCAAAGCAAGACCGTATACAGGGGGATTTGTCATGTCTGTTGTGATGCGCTCACTTCGCTCCCGTGCCGCGGTGGCCGGCGGCTGTGTGGCCGCGCTCGGCCTCGGATTCGCGCTGGCCGCCGGGTCGCCCGCCTCGGCCGCCGCGCAGACCGATCCGAACGGCCGCTACACCGCCGAGGAGATCCACCACTTCCTGGAGGGCTTCTACGGGAACCACGGCCCGCGCGCCTGGGAGCGGGAGAACCTGGTCTCGGATCAGCTCAAGGAGCAGGCCGCCCAGACGCCCGACTTCGACCTGCTGCTGTGCGCGCAGAACCAGCCGGAGGACATCGAGGTCGGCGAGGTGACCACGGCCCAGTCCGCGCGGGTCGGCTGGGCGACCATCACCACCCGCTGGGGCCAGGAGCCGGAGACCCGCACCTTCACCGCCTATGTGGACCTCGACGGCAGCCGGCCGCTCCAGCTCCTCAAGGTGGACTGCGAGCCCGGGGACTGATCCCCGCCAGGGGCCGGCCCCGGGGGAAAGCAGAGCGGAACGGTTGGTTCAGTTCTCCCGGGGTCACCCCGTAGTCTCGCCGCATGACCTGGTCGCACGCGTTGAAGGAGACCGCCCGGACCGGCCTTGCGATCGAGCGCACCAGGACGGAGCCGCTGGTCGCGCTCCGCGGTGCGTGCGGGGTCGCGCTCGTCATTGGGATGGCGTTGTGGCTCGGCTCGCCGACGCTCGCCGTCTCGGCGGCCTTCGGCGCCTTCTCCGCCGGGGTTGCCACCTTCCAGCGCAGTTGGCGCCCCCGCCCCTGGCTGGCGCTGGCCGCCGCGGCCGGTCTCGCGGTGAGCACCTTCCTCGGCTATCTGGCCGCCACCCACACCTTCACCTTCGTCATCATGCTCGCCGTATGGACGCTGATGACGGGCATGTCATGGGCGGTCGGCCCGGTCTCCGGGCTGGTCTCCACCCAGATGGTGGCCGTCATGCTGATCACGGTCACTCTCCCGACCTCGACCCTGGGCGCCCTGGGGCACGCCCTGCTGGTCGGGCTCGGCGGCGTGGTGCAGGCCGCGCTGATCGTGCTCTTTCCGGTACGCCCGTGGGGCGTGCAGCGCGACGCCCTCGCGGACGCGCTGGCCGCCGTCGCGGACTACGCCCGCAAGCTGCGCTACGAGCCGGTGGCGCACTTCGACCCCAAGCCGCTGATGGAGGCCCGCAGCGCCGCCGCCCTGACCCCGCGTCAGGCCCGGCGGCGGCCTAGGCAGCTGCGCGGCTACCGGCTGCTGGCCGAGCGGATCCGTCCGGTGCTCGCCTCGCTCGCCGACCCGGTGGTCGGCGCCCCCGAGGAGGGGCCCGAGCGCGACCGGGTGCGGGAACTGCTGGCAGCCACGGGCACCGTGCTGGACGCGGTGGCCCACGCCATCCGCCACGGCACACCGGTGCGGGTGCCCTCCGACGCCATGTCCGTCCTGCGGATGCCGGAGGACGGGCCGAAGCTGAGCGGGGCCGCCCGCCGGGCCGCGCTGCGGCTCTTCTCGCTGGTGGCGGACGTGGTGGAGGCGTCCGATGAGCCGGTGGAGGAGGTGTCCGCCGAAGGCCGGACGGTCCACCGCTTCCTGCCCCGCCCCGGTATCCCGGGCACCGTGACCATGGCGCTGCGCTCCATCCGCCGCGAGGCCCGCTGGTCCTCGCCGGTACTGCGCCACGCGGTGCGCCTGTGCGCGGTCGACGTCAGCGGCTATCTGCTGAGCGCGGCCCTGCCGCTGGGGCACTCCTACTGGGCGCCGCTGACCTCCACAATGGTGCTGCGGCCGGACTTCGCCCAGACGTACTCCCGCGGCGTCGCCCGCTTCCTGGGCACTCTGGTGGGTGTGCTGGTCGGCGGCGGGGTGGTGGCACTGGTCCACCCCGGCTCCTACCTGAGCGCCGGGCTGGCCCTGGTGTGCGTCCTGGCGATGTACCTGCTGCTGCGCACCGGTTTCATCGTGACCTCGGCGTGCGTGAGCGCGTATGTGGTCTTCCTGCTCAGCATCGCGGGCGAGGCATGGGGCCAGACCGTGCAGGCGCGGGTGGCGCTGACCCTGCTCGGCGGGGTGCTGGCGATGGTCGCGTACGCGGTCTTCCCCGCCTGGGAGACACCGCGGCTGCGGGACCGGCTCGCGGACTGGCTGACCGCCAACGGCTCCTTCGCCACCGCCGTCTTCGACGCCTACGCCCGCCCCGCCGACCGCCGCCCCCGCCAGGTGCGGGACGCCCTGCTGGACGCCCGCGCTGCGCGGGCGGCCTGGGAGCAGAGCGAGTCACAGGCACACCGGGAACCGGTGCGCCACCGCGGACTGTCGCGGCGGGCGGCGCGCGCGGCGCAGACGGCGCTGTCCACGATGGGACGAGTCGTCATGCTGCTGGAGGCGCATCTGCCGGAGCGCGACGCGGCGCCGTCCGAAGGGGCCGGGGACTTCGCCGCGGCACTGCGGCAGGCGATGCCGAAGGCGACCGAGGCGGTACGGCAGCGGCGGCCGCTGAACTGGCAGGCGGTGCACCAGTCGCTGGAGCGGTGGCGGCAGAAGGCGGGGGACCGTCCGGGGGTGGCGCTGCGCGACGCCGAGCAACTCGTGCACGCCCTGGACGATCTGGCGGAGGCGCTCAGCCGGAGTGCACGACAGTCGCACACGCCCCGGGGTCCCAGTCAAGGAGAATCCCCCTAGACTAGGGGTGCCCCCTACATCAATGGGCGTGTTAATCATGGAGGGGCAGTGCTGTGCCGAGGTGCCCTGGATGCGCGCCCGGTAGGCTCTGCCGTCTGTCCGCACGGATTGCCTGACGAGTGAAAGAACTTCCCTACGCATGGGTGCACAGCGAGAAGACAGCGTCTGGATACGACGATTCCATCCGGCGCCCGAGAGTCGCGCCCGTCTGATTTGTCTGCCGCACGCCGGTGGTTCGGCGTCGTTCTTCTTCCCGATGTCCCAAACGCTTTCGTCGTCCGCGGATGTCCTGTGCGTGCAGTATCCGGGGCGTCAGGACCGGCGGCAGGACCCGCTGATCGAGAACATCGATGAGTACGCGGACGCCATCGCCGCGGAGTTGAAGCCGTGGCTCGATCTCCCGGTCGTCTTCTTCGGCCACAGCATGGGCGCCGTTCTCGCGTTCGAGGTGACCCGGCGGCTGGAGGAGGCCGACGCGGAGTTCTCCGCGCTCGCCCTCTTCGCGTCGGGCCGCCGGGCGCCCTCCCGTTACCGCGATGAGAATGTGCACCGGCGCGATGACGATGGCGTGGTACGCGAGATGAAGCTGCTGAGCGGCACCGATTCCCGCGTCCTCGGAAATGAGGAGATTCTGCGCATGGCGATGCCGGCGATCCGCGGTGACTACAAGGCGATCGAGACCTACCGTTCCGCGCCCGGTGCCGCCCTCCGCTCGCCGATCACCGTGCTGACCGGCGACAACGACCCCAGGACCAGCCTCGAAGAGGCGGAGGCATGGCGGTCGCACACCACCGGCGCGTTCGACATCCAGGTGTTCCCCGGTGGTCACTTCTTCTTGGCCGGGCATCAAGAGCCGATTATGAGTCTCGTCGCGGAGCGGCTTTCGGGGTCGAGACCCTGACCCGGGCGCTTCAGGGACCTGGCCGACGTACTGGAAAACACCACTCGTCACGCATGTTGCCCCCGGCGGTCCGTTGGGGGTATCAGGTGGCGTTCATCGGGGGATGAATTCTTTGCCTGCGAACCTCTTCGAATGGGAGAACCACCTCTCCGCCCTGCGCGAAATGCTGCGCGGCGCGACCCAGGGCAGGGGTCGGCTGGCTCTGGTCAGCGGCGCGGTGGCCAGTGGGAAGACCACGCTGCTGAACACCTTTGCCGAACAGGCCATCGAAAGCGGCGCGTTGCTCCTGGAAGCGACCGGTTCGAGAGCCGAGAGGGATCTTCCGTTCGGGATTCTCCGGAAGATTTTCGACAACGGCGCGATGCCCTCCGAAGTGCGATCCGAAGTGATCGCACTGCTTGACGGAAACGGGCTGGAAACCACCGCCGCGGGACGCATGCACGTGATGTCCCAGATTTCCTCGGTACTGCTGCGGATGGTCGACGATCGCACTCTTGTCGTCCTCGTCGACGATGTGCACTGCGGCGACGATCAGTCCCTGCAATTCCTGCTCCACCTGGCCCGCCGGGTGCGTCAGGCGAAGGTTCTCATCGTCCTCACCGAATCCCCCCGGCTTCGTCAGGAACAGTTCACCTTCCACGCCGAACTGCTCCGCCAGCCCAACTGCGTCCGCATGCGGCTGCACATGCTCACCGAGTCGGGCGTCGCCGAGGCGCTGTCCGGCTCCCTGTCCGCCACCGTCGCCGCCCGCCTCGCCCCCGAGTGCCACCGCGTCTCCGGTGGCAACCCGATGCTGCTGCGCGCCCTGCTCGAGGACTGGCGGACCGTTGGTGAGCACGGCGAGGCCCAGCAACGCCCCGCGCCCGGCGAGGCGTTCGCCCACGCCGTCCTCGGCTGTCTGCACCGGGGCGAGCCCGAGGTGCTGGAGGTCGCCCGCGGGGTCGCCGTCCTCGGCGACGCCCGCTCCCCACGGCTGCTCGGCCAGCTCCTCGACCTGAGCGTCAGCACGGTCCAGCAGGGCGTCCAGGACCTGCACCAGTGCGCCGTCCTGGAGCACAACGCCTTCCGCGACGAGGTGGCCCGCACCGCGGTGCTCGACGCGACCCCCGCGACCGCCCGCGGCGCCCTGCACGCCCGCGCCGCCCGGCTGCTGCACGCCGACGGCGCCTCCGCCCTCGACGTCGCCCGCCAACTGGTCTCCGCCCGGCAGGACGGCGAGCGCTGGACCGTCCCCGTCCTGCGCGAGGCCGCCGAATTCGCCCTGGTCGAAGAGGAGTTGGAGTTCGCGCTCCGCTGCCTGGAGCACGCCCACCACGCCTGCGGGCCCGGCCCCGAGCGCACCGCGCTCAAGGCCCGGCTGGTCAGCATCGCCTGGCGGATCGGCCCGGCCGCCGCCGAGAGCCATCTGCCGGAGCTCATCGAGGACGCCGAGCGGGGCCGGCTCGCCCCGCGCGACGTCGCCCCGATCACCTCCTACCTCGTCTGGTCGGGACGGCTGGACGCGGCGGCCGACGCCGTCGCCGCGCTGGCCCGCTCGGCCGGTACCGGCGAGGACCCCGCGATGACCGCCGCCGTCTCCGCCTCCGCCCAGTGGCTGACGATGCTCAGCCCCCCGCTGCGCGACCGCCTCCCCACCGTCGGGACCGGCGTCACGGCGGCCACCGGCGCCCCCCGCGACATGGCCTACCTGGCCTACGCCCATGCCGCCGCCACCATGTCCGCCGCGCTCACCGAGGGCCAGTCCGACCGGGCCGTCATCGAGGCGGAGCGGGTCCTGCAGCGCCACCACCTGAGCGACAGCACCCTCCAGCCGCTGGTCATCGCGCTGCTGGCGCTGGTCCTGGCCGGCCGGCTCGACCTCGCCCTGTCCTGGTGCGAGCGGCTGCTGGGCGAATGCTCCGCCCGCCGCGTCCCCACCTGGCAGGCGCTGCTGTCCGCCGTACGGGCCGAGATCGCGCTGCGCCAGGGCGATCTGCAGGTCGCCGCGCACCAGGCGCGCACCGCGATGTCGCGGATCTCGGTCCAGGGCTGGGGCGTGGGCATCGGGCTGCTGCTGTCCACCCTGATCCAGGCCGAGACCGGGATGGGCCACTACGACGAGGCCATGGCGCTGCTCGAACAGCCCCTGCCCGACGAGCTCTTCCAGACCCTCCCCGGGCTGTTCTACCTGCGGGCGAGGGGCCGCTGCCATCTGGCCACCGGCCGCTACCACGCCGCGCTCGGCGACTTCACGGCCGCCGGGGAGCTGATGGACGCCTGGCGGATGGACATGCCCCTGCTGACCCCCTGGCGGGTGGACGCCGCCGAGACCTGGCTGGCCCTCGGTGACCCCAAGCGTGCCCGCGCGCTGGCCGAGGAGCAGTTGCGGCTGGGCCCGGAGGACGCCCGGCTGCGCGGCGCCCTGCTGGTCGTCCTGGCCCGCACCGACGAGCTCAAGCGCCGGGTGCCCCGGCTCAAGGAGGCCGTCGAGATCCTGGAGGGCGGCGACGACCGCATCCAGCTCGCCATCGCCCTCGGTGAACTCGGCCGCGCCTACCGCTCGCTGGGCGACTTCAACCGGGGCCGGGTGTTCGTCCGCAAGGCGTGGCATGTGGCCAAGACCTGCGGCGCCGATCCGTTGTGCCGTGAGCTGATGCCCCGGCACGCGGACGCCGGTGAGTTCGCGGCGGCCGCCGCCCAGCCGGGCCAGGGCGCCGAGCAGCAGCGCGATGTGGAGGCGCTGACCGAGGCGGAGGTGCGGATCGCGGTGCTGGCCGCGCACGGCAACACCAACCGGGAGATCGCGTCCAAGCTGTTCGTCACCGTCAGCACGGTGGAGCAGCACCTGACCCGCATCTACCGCAAGCTGAACGTCAAGCGGCGCCGTGACCTGCCCGCCAAGCTCTCGGACAGCAGCCTGACGGGGACGGTGTAGCGGGCTTCAGCCTGACGGGGACGGTGTGCGGGCTTCAGCCTGACGGGGACGGTGTGCGGGCTTCGGGCTACCCGCCGCCGTCACCCCGTCACGGCCGCGCTAGCTCAAGAACCCGCGCTCCATCGCCTTCATCACCGCGGCCGTGCGGTCGGAGACGCCGAGCTTCTTGAACGACCGGAGCAGATGCGTCTTGACCGTCGCCTCGCTGACGAACAGCTCGGCGCCGATCTCGGCGTTGGTCAGCCCCCGGCCGACCAGCCGCAGCACCTCGCGCTCACGGCCGGAGAGCGGGGACGGCTCGACCGTCCGGGAGCGGAAGAGCTTGCCCGCCAGCGACGGGGTGAGCACCGTTTCGCCACGCGCCGCGGTCTGCACCGCGTCGATCAGCTCCTGGCGTGAACTGCCCTTCAGCAGATAGCCCGCGGCGCCCGCCTCCACCGCGCGCAGGATGTCGGAGTCGTCCTCGTACGTGGTCACGATGACCACCTTGCAGCCCGGCACCTGCCGCAGGATCTGCCCGGTGGCCTCGACCCCGTCCATCCCGCCCATGCGCAGATCCAGCAGGGTGATGTCCGGCCGCAGCGCGACCGCCTGGACCACCGCCTCCTCACCGGAACCGGCCTGCCCGACCACCGTGATCCCCTCGGCGGACTCCAGCATGGCGCTCAGCCCCTCCCGCACCACGGGATGGTCATCGGCCAGCAGGACCCTGATGGGGCCACTCGG
The DNA here is from genome assembly GCF_003595545.1 of Streptomyces sp. 11-1-2. Lineage (NCBI taxonomy): Bacteria > Bacillati > Actinomycetota > Actinomycetes > Kitasatosporales > Streptomycetaceae > Streptomyces > Streptomyces sp. 11-1-2. The sequence goes on along the minus strand of NZ_CP022545.1, from coordinate 4,470,865 downwards.
ATTGCCCGGCATACCCTCAGCCACTCACTGCCTCCCCGCTCAGCGCCGTCACCGGCACGCTCACCTCCACGGTGGTGCCCCGTCCGGGGCTGCTGGTCACGGACGCCACCCCGTCGATTTCCTCCACCCGGGCCTGCATGCCGCGCAGCCCGTAGCCTTCCTGGGTGCCGTCCGGGGTGAAACCCTCGCCGTCGTCGCGGACCAGCAGCCGGACGCCGCCCTGGTCGAAGACCACGATCACATCCACCGTACGGGCCCGATGGGCGTGCTTGCGCACATTGGCGATGGCCTCCTGCACCGTGCGCAGCAGCACCACACTCACCGCCATCGGCAGCGACTTCTCCTCGCCCATCACCGAACACCGCACCTCCAGGCCGGTCTCGGCGATCAGCCCCTCCGCCTGCCGCCGCACCGCCTGGGAGAGCGAACCGCCGCGCAGCGCGGGCGGGGTGAGGGCGGCCACGAAGTCACGGGCCTCGGCGAGCGACTCCTTGGCCACCCGCCCGGCCAGCGACAGATGGTTCACCGCCTGGTCCGGGGCGTCGCGCACCTCCGACTCGGCCGCCTGCACCAGGCTGATGATGCTGGTCAGGCCCTGCGCCAGGGTGTCGTGGATCTCCCGGGCCAGCCGCTCGCGTTCGGCCGAGATGCCGGCCTCGTGGGAGAGCCGCGCCACCCGCTCCCGGCTGCGCTGCAACTCCTCGATGAGCTGCCCGCGCCCCTTGCTCTGCCGCACCACCCGCTTGATCCACAGCCCCAGCAGCATCGACAGCGCGATGCTCAGCAGCGAGATGGGCAGGACGCCCAGAACGCTCAGCCCCAGGTCCTCCCCGATGAACGCCACCACCAGCACGGGGCAGAGATTGGCCACCGTGGCCAGCGCCACCGCCGAGACCATCGGCAGGCTCATGATCAGCATCGGGATGACGGCGAACAGCGCGAACGCGCCGATGAGGTTGAACGCCGTGGTGACGCAGAACAGCGCCACCATGCCCGCCGCGAACACCAGGTTCCGCGGGCCGTAGGTGTCCTCGATCATCAGCGTCCGGCCCACCGCCGCGTACCACGGCACGCACAGCGTCAGCGCGGCGATCGGGATGGAGTGGCTTGCCTGGGAGCCGCTGGAGAGGAAGAGCAGGATCGCGGTGACGAGATAGGAGACGGCGAAGAAGCCGTCCCACAGGCCGAACCAGCGGGTGCCGGACTCGGGACCGTAGTACGCCCCGGTCTGCGAGCCCTCCCCCGGAGAGTGATTGCGCACGGGCTCAGTACTACCACGCGTGTCCACCGTGTCCACCGGACGGTTGACAGCCAGAACCCACCGTTCAGTCGTCTCGCGGCGGCCGGTCCGCTTCTAGCGTTGAGTCAGGTGGGACGGAGAGTCGTCACACCGCCTGCACATCACCCTTTTTGGCTTGGAGAACGTCCCGTATGCCACAGATGAGCCAGTTCATGTCCGCACTGATCGCCAGTGGCACGATCCTGATCATCATCCTGGCGACCGACATCGGCCGCCGCCGCATCACCACGATGCGGATGGTGCGCTCGGTCATCGCCGTGGCCGTCGTCATCGCGATCTTCGTCGATTCCTTCCCGACCAAGGGCAACGACCTCTCCCTGCAGCTCGTGGGCGTCGGTACCGGTGTCATCTGCGGTCTGATCGCCGGAGTGCTGCTGCCCGCCTACAAGGACGCCACGTCCGGTGACCTCTACACCATCGGTGGCATCGGCTACGCCCTGGTGTGGATCGTCCTCTCCAGCGGACGCATCCTCTTCGCCTACGGCGCCGAGCACTGGTTCACCATGGACCTGGTCAAGTTCTCCATCGACTACAAGATCAGCGGTCAGGACACCTACGCCAACGCCTTCGTCTTCATGTCGCTGGCCATGGTGCTGACCCGTACCGCCGTGCTGCTGGCCAAGATGCGCAAGCTGAAGGGCCAGGACGCCGCGAGCGGCCCGCTGCCGCAGCAGACCACCACCGGTGCGTCGGTCTGAACGGCCTGATTTCATAGTCCACCAACCCCGCCGGGCCCGCCCCGGCACCCGCCAGACGCAAGAGCAGGGTGAAGCAGTGGAACGCCATGACAACCTGAGGCTCCGACCGCCTCGGCACCGGGTCGACCGCCGTGCGATCGGCTGGTGGACCGTGCAGTCCGCGGTCTTCGCCCTGCCTCTGCCGCTCGTCTTCGGGATCCTGTGGGCCTCCATCCCCCCACGCGTGAGTTCTTCATGTGGGCCACGCTGATCTCGCTGGTCCCCGGGCTGCTCTACATGGCCGTCATGCCGGCCTGGCGCTACCGGGTCCACCGCTGGGAGGCCACCGGCGAGGCGGTCTACGCGGCCTCCGGCTGGCTCTGGCAGCAGTGGCGGGTCGTTCCGCTCTCCCGGGTCCAGACCGTGGACACCCTGCGCGGCCCGATCCAGCAGATGTTCGGGCTCTCCGGCGTCACCGTGACCACCGCCTCCGCCGCGGGCGCGGTGAAGATCAAGGGCATCGACCACAAGATGGCGGCGGACCTGGTCGAGTACCTGGCCAAGTCCACCCAGGCCGTCCCGGGAGACGCCACATGACGTCGGACACCACCGTGCGGCCGTCCTCTCACGAGGCCGGCCATGACTGGGGGCGGCTCAACAGCCGGCTGCTCCTGGTCAACCTGTCCATCCTCGCCGCACCGGTGGCCATGTTCCTGGTCAGCCTCGCGGTCACCGGCGGCGACACCAACCTCCAGGTCATCATCACCCTCGGCTCGCTGTTCGTGACCTTCCTGGTCATCAGCGGCATCGGGCTGATGCGGCTGTTCACCACCCGCTACCGGCTCACCGAGGACCGCTTCGAGCTCCACACCGGTCTGCTCTTCCGCAGCGAGCGCTCGGTCCCGATCGGCCGCATCCGCGGTGTCGACCTCACCGCCAACCCGGTCCACCGGATCTTCGGCCTCACCACGCTGCGGATCGACAGCGGGGACCAGAGCGACGCCGCCGCGCGCAGGCTCGCCCTCGACGGCATCACCAAGGCCGAGGCCCTGGAACTGCGCGGCCGGATCATCGCCCTGCGCGACGCCGGCCAGGCCCGGCCGGTGGCCGACAGCGACGGTGTGCTCAGCCGGCTGGACTGGTCCTGGCTGCGCTACGGCCCGCTGACCCTGTGGGGCGTGGGCGGTGTCTTCATCGCCGTGGCCAGTGCGTACCGCACCCTGAGCGAGCTCCAGGTCGACCCGCTCGACCTCGGCATCATCAAGGACCTCGAGAACCGCTTTGGCACCATTCCGCTCTGGTACGGAGCCCTGCTGGCCGCCGTCCTCATCGTCGTCCTCGGCATGATCGGCTCGACCGCCACCTTCATCGAGAACTGGGCCGGTTACGAGCTGCGCCGCGAGGACGGCGGGATCTTCCGCATCCGCCGCGGACTGCTGGCCACCCGCTCCGTGAGCATCGAGGAACGCCATCTGCGCGGCCTCGAACTCGTCGAGCCCATCCCGCTGCGCTGGGCCAAGGGCGCCAAGCTCAACGCCGTCGCCAGCGGCCTGGGCAACCAGGAGGACAACCGCAGGCGCCGCGCCCTGACCCCGCCCACCCCGCGCGGCGAGGCCCTGCGGGTCGCCGCCGAGGCGCTGCCGACCGGCCCCGGCCTGATCGAGCGCAAGGGTCTTCTCCCGCACCCCCGGGCGGCCCTGCGGCGCCGGATCAACCGCGCCCTCATCTGGTCGGTCCTGATCGCGGCCGTCCCGGTGGGCCTGGGCCTGTGGCTCGGCTCCTGGCTCGTCATCACCGGCGTGATCACCGGTGTGGTGCTGGTGCCGGTCCTGGTGGCGTTCGCCTTCAACGCCTACCACAGCCTCGGCCATCTCCTGCGCGGCCGCTTCCTGGTGATGTGCTCCGGGGCGTTCGCCCGCCGCACCGTCGCCCATCAGCGTGAGGCGATCATCGGCTGGAAGTTCTCCCGGACGCCGTTCCAGCGCCGGGTCGGGCTGATCACCCTCGGCGCCACCACCGCCGCCGGTGAAGGCGTCTACCACGTGCACGACCTGACCGAAGGCCAGGGAGTCGCCCTCGCAGAGACCGCGGTACCGGGGCTGCTCGCTCCGTTCATCGAGAGAGCCCCCGACCGCGGCTGACACCACCCGAGACCAACTGGCGATCCCCCGAGAGGTGGAGGGGCGGACCGAAAGGCCGCCCCTCCACCTCTGAACCTCCTCCGCCGCTGAAGCCCCTCCTCCTCTGAACCCCTCCTCCTCTGAAAAAAGTGAATACTGGGCGCATTATTTGCTCGAGATCCTTGTCGCCACCGGAATTCTCATGCACTCTGGTGAATTAAGCGTGGCCATTGCCCGATGCCCCCCGGATACGGGACTCCAAAGGGATGATAGGGGTCCATAGGGGGTTTGAAGGGGTTTCTAGCCGCCCTGCCCTGTGTAAAGCTGACGTACGGTCTTGGTGTTATGTCTGCGAGGGTAATGGGGCGCGCGATGGTGAGTGAGTCCGTGGATTTCACGCCCGAGCACACCGAAATGGGGGGCGCGAGCCCCGAGGAAGCGCCCCCGTGGCGGGACCGGCTCGCCCAGATCCCCGAGGCCGAGCGCGCCGAGGCCCTCACCGCCTGGGTCGGCGAGATCGTCGAGCAGGCCCTCAAGGACAAGGCGCCGGACCTCCTCGACCCCGAGCGCCCCTTCCTCGACCTGGGCTTCGACTCCCTCGCCGCGGTCGATCTGCACGCCCGGCTGACCGCCGCCACCGGACTGCGACTGCCGGTCACCCTCGCCTTCGACCACCCCACCCCCGCCGACCTCGCCCGCCATGTGCGCGCCGAACTGCTCGGTGAGAACGACGGTTCCGACGTGTCCTCGGCCGACGCCACAATGGGCCCGATCGCCGCCGACGAGCCCATCGCCATTGTCGGAATGAGCTGCCGATTCCCCGGTTCGGTCGGCTCTCCCGAAGAACTGTGGGAAATCGTCGCGGGCGGAAAAGACGTCATCTCCGAATTCCCGGTGACCCGGGGCTGGGATCTCGCCGGGCTTTACGACCCCGACCCGGACAAGGCAGGCAGCAGCTATACCCGCGAAGGCGGATTCCTGCACGACGCCGATGAGTTCGATCCGGCGTTCTTCGGCATTTCGCCGCGCGAGGCCCTCGCGATGGATCCGCAGCAGCGGCTGCTGATGGAGACCTCCTGGGAGGTCTTCGAACGCGCCGGTATCGACCCCGCGACCCTCCGGGGCGGCCGGGCCGGTGTGTTCGTCGGCGCCGAGACCCAGGACTACGGCCCCCGGCTGCACGAGGCCGAACAGGGCTTCGAGGGCTATCTGGTCACCGGCAACGCCGCCAGCGTCGCCTCCGGCCGGATCGCCTACACCTTCGGCTTCGAAGGCCCCACCGTCACCGTCGACACCGCGTGCTCCTCCTCCCTGGTCGCGCTCCACCTGGCCGTCCAGGCGCTGCGCGCGGGCGAGTGCACCATGGCGCTCGCAGGTGGCGCGGCCGTCATGGCCAACCCCGGCTCGTTCATCGCCTTCAGCCGCCAGCGCGGCCTCGCCGCCGACGGACGCTGCAAGCCGTTCGCCGCCGCCGCCGACGGCACCGCCTGGGGCGAGGGCGTCGGCATGCTGCTCGTCGAACGGCTCTCGGACGCCCAGAAGAACGGTCACCGGGTCCTCGCCGTCGTTCGCTCCACCGCCATCAACCAGGACGGCGCCAGCAACGGCCTCACCGCCCCCAGCGGCCCCGCCCAGCAGCGCGTCATCCGCCAGGCACTCGCCAACGCCGGGCTGTCGTCCGGTGAGGTCGACGCGGTGGAGGCCCACGGCACCGGTACGACGCTGGGCGACCCCATCGAGGCCCAGGCGCTGCTCGCCACCTACGGCCAGGAGCGCGCGGCGGACCGGCCGCTGTGGCTCGGCTCGCTCAAGTCCAACATCGGCCACACCCAGTCCGCGGCCGGTGTCGGCGGCATCATCAAGATGGTCATGGCGATGCGCCACGGCGTCCTGCCGCGCAGCCTGCACATCGACGAGCCGACCCCGCATGTCGACTGGACCGCGGGTGACATCGAGCTGCTGACCGAGGCGCGGCCCTGGCCGGAGAGCGACCGCCCGCGCCGCGCGGGCGTCTCCTCGTTCGGCATGAGCGGCACCAACGCCCACGCCATCATCGAACAGCCCCCGGCCGACGGCGAGGAGCGGAACGAAGCCGAGGACCCCGATGGCGATGGCTCCGCGGAACCCGCCGTCCTGCCCTGGACCCTGTCCGCGAAGACCACCGACGCGCTCCGCGGCCAGGCCGAACGGCTGCACACGCTGCTGGAGGCCGATCCCGGGCTCGCCCTCACCGACATCGGCCACTCCCTGGCCGCCACCCGCGCCACCTTCGAACAGCGCGCCGTGCTCCTCGCCGGCGACCGCGACGGCTTCCTCGCCGCCCTGCGCACCCTCGCCGAGGACGGCGACGCACCGACCGTCGTACGCGGCACCCCCGCCGCCGGAAAGCTCGCCCTGCTCTTCACCGGACAGGGGAGCCAGCGCCTCGACATGGGCCGCGAGCTCTACGACGCCTACCCCGCCTTCGCCGAAGCCCTCGACGATGCCTGCTGGTACCTCGAGGAACAGCTCGAACACCCCCTCCTCGACGTGCTCTTCGCCGAGGAGGGCAGTCCCGAAGCCGCCCTCCTCGACCGCACCGACTACACCCAGCCGGCCCTGTTCGCCGTCGAGGTCGCGCTCTACCGCCTCGTCGAGTCCTGGGGACTGCGCCCCGAACTGCTCGCCGGACACTCCATCGGCGAGTTCGCCGCCGCCCATGTGGCGGGTGTGCTGTCCCTGGAGGACGCCGCCGCGCTGGTGGCGGCCCGTGGCCGGTTGATGCAGGAGCTTCCGGCCGGTGGCGCGATGATCGCGGTGCAGGCGTCGGAGGACGAGGTACTGCCGCTGCTCGCCGGACGCGAGGACCGGATCGGCATCGCCGCCGTCAACGGCCCCCACTCCGTCGTCGTCTCGGGCGACGAGGACGTGGCGCTGGAGATCGCGGCGTCCTTCGAGGAGCGGGGCCGCAAGACCAAGCGGCTCACCGTCAGCCACGCGTTCCACTCCCCGCTCATGGACGGCATGCTCGCCGAATTCCGGCGCGTCGCCCAGGTGCTGGACTACGCACCGCCGCGCATCCCCGTGGTCTCCACCGTCACCGGGCGCGTCGCCACCGCCGAGGAGCTGTGCTCGCCCGAGTACTGGGTGCGCCATGTCCGGGAGGCCGTCCGCTTCCTGGACGGTGTGCGGACGCTGGCCGACAAGGGCGCCACCACCTTCCTGGAGCTCGGCCCCGACGCCGTGCTCACCGCCATGGCCCAGGACTGTCTGCCCGACGCCGCCGGCACCGCGTACGCCGCCACGCTGCGCGGCGGGCGCCCCGAGGCCGAAACCCTGACCGCGGCCGTGGCACTGGCGTACGTCCGGGGCAAGAAGGCCGACTGGGCCGCCCCGTACGCCACCACCGGCGCCCGCACGATCGACCTGCCCACCTACGCCTTCCAGCGCCAGCGGTACTGGCTCAACGCCCCGGCCCCGGCCCTGGCCGGATCGGCGGAGGCCGCCGCGCCGGGCTCGGTGGTCGATGGGCGGTTCTGGGATGTGGTGGAGCGCGGGGATGTGGCCGCGTTGGCTGCGGAGTTGGCGGTGGATCCGGGGGTTTCGCTGGGTGAGGTGTTGCCTGCGTTGTCGTCGTGGCGGCGGCAGGAGTCGGTGCGTTCGGCGGTGGATGGTTGGCGTTATCGGGTGTCGTGGAGGCCGGTGACGGAGCGGTCGGCGGCCGGGGTGCTGGGTGGCTGCTGGGTCGTGGTCGTCCCGGTGGAGGGGGCCGAGGGTGTGTGGGCCTCGGGTGTGGTGCGGTTGCTGGCCGGGCGTGGTGTGGATGTGCGCGTGGTCGAGTCGGCTGTGGTGGATCGCGCCGGGATGGCGGATGAGCTGCGTACGGCCGTCGTGGGCGGTTCGGTGGCGGGGGTGTTCTCCCTGCTGGCGGTGGGCGAGGGTGAGTCGGGTCTGCTGCGGACGGCTGCGTTGGTGCAGGCGTTGGGTGATGCGGGTGTGGGTGCGCCGTTGTGGGTGGCGACGCGGGGTGCGGTGGCGGTGGGGCGTTCGGATGGTGGGGTGAATCCGGATCAGGCTCTGGTGTGGGGTCTGGGCCGGGTGGCGGCGTTGGAGCTGCCGGAGCGGTGGGGCGGTCTGGTCGATCTGCCGGAGTCGGTGGATGAGCGTGCGCTCGGGCGGTTGGCGGATGTGCTGGCCGGGGCCGGTGGCGAGGATCAGGTCGCGGTACGTGGCTCGGGCGTCTTCGGGCGCCGGCTGGTGCGGGCGGCTGCGGCGGGGTCGACCTCCGAGGGCTCGTGGACACCGGGTGCCGGGTCGGTGCTGGTCACGGGTGGTACGGGCGCGTTGGGTGCGCATCTGGCTCGCTGGCTGGTGGAGAACGGTGCCGAGCATGTGGTGCTCACCAGCCGCCGGGGGCTGGACGCTCCGGGTGCGGTGGAGCTGCGGGATGAGCTGGCCGCGTCGGGTGCTCGGGTGACCGTTGCCGCGTGTGATGTGGCGGACCGGGGCGCGCTCGCGGAGCTGCTGGCCGGGCTTCCGGCGGAGCTTCCGCTGACCGCCGTCGTCCATGCGGCCGGTGTGCTCGACGACGGTGTATTGGACTCGCTCACGCCCGAGCGGTTCGCCTCGGTGCTCCGGGCGAAGGCCGACGCCGCGCGCCATCTGGACGAGCTGACGCGCGACCTGGACCTTACGGCGTTCGTCCTCTTCTCCTCGATCACCGGGTCGGTGGGCGCCGCCGGGCAGGGCAATTACGCTGCGGCCAACGCCTACTTGGACGCGCTGGCCGAGCGGCGGCGCGCCCAGGGCTTGCCCGCCACCTCGATCGCCTGGGGCCCGTGGGCCGACTCCGGCATGGCCGGTGACGACGCCATGGAACGGCGGATGCGCCGCGAGGGCATGCCGCCGATGGCGCCCGAATCCGCCGTTGCCGCCCTGCGGCAGGCGCTGGACCTCGATGACACCGCCGTGACGGTCGCGGACATCGACTGGGAGAACTTCGCCCGCACTTTGACCGCCGTACGGCCGAGCCCGCTGATCGCCGAGCTGGCGGCGGAGGCCGGGCCGCGCGCCGCGACCGGCGCGGACGCCGGACAGGTCGTCACCGACGCCGACTCCGCCACTCCGCTCGGCGAGCGCCTGCGCGGTGTTCCGAAGGCCGAACAGGACCGTGCGCTGCTGGAGTTGGTGCGTGCGCAGGTCGCGTCGGTGCTGGGGCACGGTGGGGCCGAGGCGGTCGAGGCCGGACGTGCCTTCAAGGAGCTGGGCTTCGACTCGCTGGCCGCGATCGAGCTGCGCAACCGGCTGAACGCGGCGACGGGCCTGCGGCTGGCCGCCATGCTCATCTACGACTACCCGACCGCCACCGCCCTCGCGGACCATCTGCGGACGGAGCTGCTGGGCGCGGACGCCGCGGTGAGTGGTGGCCTGGCCGCGCCTGCGGTCGCGGTGGCCGATGATCCGATTGCGATCGTGGCGATGAGCTGCCGTTTCCCGGGTGGGGTGCGGTCGCCGGAGGAGCTGTGGGAGCTGCTGACGGCGGGCGGGGATGCGATTGCGGAGTTCCCGGCCGATCGTGGCTGGGATCTGGCGGGGCTGTACGACCCGGACCCGGATCGTCAGGGGACGTCGTACGCGCGTGAGGGTGGATTCCTTTACGACGCCGGGGACTTCGACGCGTCGTTCTTCGGGATCTCGCCGCGTGAGGCCCTCGCGATGGACCCGCAGCAGCGGTTGCTGCTGGAGACGTCGTGGGAGGCGTTCGAGCGTGCGGGCATCGACCCGACCACGCTGCGCGGCAGCCGTACCGGTGTCTTCGCGGGCACCAACGGACAGGATTACGCCGACCTCGTCTCCACCGCGCCCGAGGGTCTGGAGGGCCATCTGGGCACGGGCAACGCGGCGAGCGTGGTGTCGGGGCGGGTGGCGTACTCCTTCGGTCTCGAGGGCCCGGCGGTGACGGTGGACACGGCGTGTTCGTCGTCGCTGGTGGCCCTGCACATGGCCGTTCAGGCGCTGCGCGGCGGCGAGTGCACGATGGCGCTCGCGGGTGGCGTCACGGTGATGTCCACGCCGGAGGCGTTCGTCGACTTCAGCCGTCAGCGCGGGCTGGCGGAGGATGGTCGGATCAAGGCGTTCGCGGCCGGTGCGGATGGCACCGGCTGGGGCGAGGGCGTCGGCATGCTGCTGGTCGAGCGGCTGTCGGACGCGGAGAAGAACGGGCACCCGGTGCTCGCGGTCGTGCGGGGCAGCGCGATCAATCAGGACGGTGCGTCGAACGGTCTGACGGCGCCCAACGGTCCGTCGCAGCAGCGTGTCATCCGGCAGGCGCTGGCCGGTGCGGGGCTGTCGGCCGGTGATGTGGATGTCGTTGAGGCGCACGGTACGGGTACGACGCTGGGTGACCCGATCGAGGCGCAGGCGCTGCTGGCCACGTACGGGCAGCAGCGGGATGGGGACCGGCCGCTGTGGCTGGGCTCCATCAAGTCCAACATCGGTCATACGCAGGCCGCCGCCGGTGTCGCGGGCATCATCAAGATGGTGCTGGCGATGCGGCATGGTGTGTTGCCGCAGACGTTGCATGTGGACGCGCCGTCGCCGCATGTGGACTGGTCGGCGGGCGCGGTCTCGCTGCTGACGGAGCAGGTGGAATGGCCGGAGACGGGCCGCCCGCGCCGCGCGGGCGTGTCGTCCTTCGGGCTCAGTGGCACCAACGCGCACACCATCATCGAGCAGGCCCCGGCCCTTCCGGCTGCGGTCGTGGAGCCCGCGCCGCGTGATCTGCCCGCGCTGCCGTGGCTGCTGTCGGCGAAGGACTGCCAGGCGCTGCACGCCCAGGCCGCACAACTGGCCACCCACCTCCGCACCCACCCCGAACTGAGCGCGACCGACCTCGCCTTCTCGCTCGCCACCAGCCGCACCGCGCTGGAACAGCGCGCGGCGCTCATCACCACTGACCGCGAGACATTCCTCGCGGGCCTGGACGCGGTGGCTCGGGGTGAGTCCGCTGCCTCGAGTGTGGTCGAGGGGGCGGTTGCTGAGGGCAAGGTGGCGTTCCTGTTCACGGGGCAGGGGAGCCAGCGGCTCGGCATGGGGCGTGAGTTGTATGACGCCTATCCGGTGTTCGCGGATGCGTTGGATGAGGTGTGTGCGCATCTGGATCTGTATCTGGAGCGGCCGCTGCGGGATGTGCTCTTCGGGGATGACGCGGAGGCGCTGGACCAGACCGGTTTCACTCAGCCTGCGTTGTTCGCGGTTGAGGTGGCGTTGTTCCGGCTGGTGGAGGGGTGGGGTCTGCGTGCGGACTTCCTGTCGGGTCATTCGATTGGTGAGTTGGCCGCCGCGCATGTGGCGGGTGTGTTGTCGCTGGCGGATGCGGCGAAGTTGGTGGCGGCGCGTGGGCGGTTGATGCAGGAGCTTCCGGCGGGTGGCGCGATGGTCGCGGTGCAGGCGTCGGAGGACGAGGTGCTGCCGCTGCTGACCGAGCGGGTCAGCATCGCCGCGCTCAACGGGCCGACGTCGGTCGTGATCGCCGGTGATGAGGACGCGGCGCTGGAGATTGCGGCCTCGTTCGAGGCGCAGGGTCGGAAGACCAAGCGGCTCACGGTCAGCCATGCGTTCCATTCGCCGCGTATGGACGGGATGCTGGAGGCGTTCCGCGAGGTTGCGGAGGGGCTGAAGTACGAGGCCCCGCGGATCCCGATCGTCTCCAATCTCACCGGTTCCGTCGTCACCGCCGAGGAGATCGCGACCGCCGACTTCTGGGTGCGCCATGTCCGCGAGGCCGTCCGCTTCCTCGATGGTGTGCGGACGTTGGAAGCCCAGGGCGTCACCAACTTGGTCGAGTTGGGCCCCGACGGCGTCCTCACCGCGATGGCGCAGGAGTGCGTGACCGGCGACGAGGCCGCGTTCGCCGCCACGCTGCGGAAGGGGCGTGCGGAGGCCGAGTCGGTGACCGCCGCCCTCGCCCTGCTGCATGTCCGGGGCCAGTCCCTGGACTGGGGCGGCTACTTCGAGGGCACCGGTGCCCGGCGGGTCGAGCTGCCGACGTACGCCTTCCAGCGCACGCGGTACTGGTGGGAGGAGGCCCCGGCGGCGGAGGCTGCCGCATCGGGCAGTGCCGTTGATGGGCGGTTCTGGGATGTGGTGGAGCGCGGGGATGTGGCCGCGTTGGCTGCGGAGTTGGCGGTGGATCCGGGGGTTTCGCTGGGTGAGGTGTTGCCTGCGTTGTCGTCGTGGCGGCGGCAGGAGTCGGTGCGTTCGGCGGTGGATGGTTGGCGTTATCGGGTGTCGTGGAGGCCGGTGACGGAGCGGTCGGCGGCCGGGGTGCTGGGTGGCTGCTGGGTCGTGGTCGTCCCGGTGGAGGGGGCCGAGGGTGTGTGGGCCTCGGGTGTGGTGCGGTTGCTGGCCGGGCGTGGTGTGGATGTGCGCGTGGTCGAGTCGGCTGTGGTGGATCGCGCCGGGATGGCGGATGAGCTGCGTACGGCCGTCGTGGGCGGTTCGGTGGCGGGGGTGTTCTCCCTGCTGGCGGTGGGCGAGGGTGAGTCGGGTCTGCTGCGGACGGCTGCGTTGGTGCAGGCGTTGGGTGATGCGGGTGTGGGTGCGCCGTTGTGGGTGGCGACGCGGGGTGCGGTGGCGGTGGGGCGTTCGGATGGTGGGGTGAGCCCGGATCAGGCTCTGGTGTGGGGTCTGGGCCGGGTGGCGGCGTTGGAGCTGCCGGAGCGGTGGGGCGGTCTGGTCGATCTGCCGGAGTCGGTGGATGAGCGTGCGCTCGGGCGGTTGGCGGATGTGCTGGCCGGGGCCGGTGGCGAGGATCAGGTCGCGGTACGTGGCTCGGGCGTCTTCGGACGTCGGCTGACCGAGGCTTCCGGGACCCGGACGTTGGACGACGAGGGCTGGCGGCCCTCGGGTTCGGTGCTGGTGACCGGCGGTACGGGCGCGCTGGGTGCGCATCTGGCCCGCTGGCTGGTGCAGAACGGTGCTGAACACGTGGTGCTCACCAGCCGCCGGGGGCTCGACGCCCCGGGCGCGGTGGAGCTGCGGGATGAGCTGGCCGCGTCGGGCGCTCGGGTGACCGTCGCCGCGTGTGATGTGGCGGACCGGGACGCGCTCGCGGAGCTGCTGGCGTCCATACCGGCCGAGTTCCCGCTGACCGCCGTCGTGCACGCGGCCGGTGTGCTGGACGACGGCCTTGTGGACACGCTGGACGCCGAGCGCCTGGAGCGTGTGGTGCGCGCCAAGGCCACCTCCGCGCAGAACCTCCATGAGCTGACGCGCGACCTGAACCTTTCGGCGTTCGTCCTCTTCTCCTCGTTCGCCGGGTCGGTGGGCGCCGCCGGGCAGGGCAATTACGCTGCGGCCAACGCCTACTTGGACGCGCTGGCGGAGCTGCGCCGCGCCCAGGGCTTGCCCGCCACCTCGATCGCCTGGGGCCCGTGGGCCGAGGGCGGCATGGCCGCCGACGAGGCGCTGGAGCGGCGGATGCGCCGCGATGGCGTGCCGCCCATGGCGCCCGAGTCGGCGCTCACCGCGCTGCGGCAGGCGCTGGACCTCGATGACACCGCCGTGACGGTCGCGGACATCGACTGGGACCGGTTCCTGGCCGAGTTCACCGCCGTACGGCCGAGCGCGCTGTTCGGCGAGGTACGGGCCGCGCGTCCGGCGCCGGCCGCCGAGGGCGCGCCGCGCGTGGCCGCCACCGCCGGGACCGGCACATTGGCGGAGCGGCTGTCCGGTCTGACGGACAACGAGCGCGCACAGACGCTGCTGGAGTTGGTGCGTACGCAGGTCGCGTCGGTGCTGGGGCACGGCGGTGCCGAGGCGGTCGAGGCCGGGCGTGCCTTCAAGGAGCTGGGCTTCGACTCGCTCACCGCCGTCGAACTCCGCAACCGGCTGAACGCGGCGACCGCCCTGCGGCTGCCCGCCACGCTCATCTACGACTACCCGAACGCCACCGCCCTCGCGGACCACCTGCGCACGGAGCTGCTGGGCGCGGACGCCGCGGTGACCGGTGGCGTGGCCGCGCCGACGGTCGCGGTGGCCGGCGATCCGATCGCGATCGTGGCGATGAGCTGCCGTTTCCCGGGTGGGGTGCGGTCGCCGGAAGAGCTGTGGAAGTTGCTGACGGCCGGTGGGGACGCGATTGCGGAGTTCCCGTCCGACCGTGGCTGGGACCTGGCGGGGCTGTACGACCCGGACCCGGACCGTCCGGGCACGTCGTACGCACGCGAGGGCGGTTTCCTCTACGACGCCGGGGACTTCGACGCGTCGTTCTTCGGGATCTCGCCGCGTGAAGCCCTCGCGATGGACCCGCAGCAGCGGCTGCTGCTGGAGACGTCGTGGGAGGCGTTCGAGCGTGCGGGCATCGACCCGACCACGCTGCGCGGTCAGCAGATCGGTGTCTTCGCCGGGACCAACGGCCAGGACTATCTGTCGCTGCTGATGCAGGCGCCCGAGGGCCTGGAGGGCCATCTGGGCACGGGCAACGCGGCGAGCGTGGTGTCCGGTCGGGTGGCGTACACCTTCGGCCTTGAGGGCCCGGCCGTCACGGTCGACACGGCCTGCTCGTCGTCGCTGGTGGCGCTGCATCTGGCGGTGCAGGCGCTGCGGCAGGGCGAGTGCACGATGGCGCTCGCGGGCGGCGTCACAGTGATGTCCACCCCGAGAACTTCATCGACTTCAGCCGTCAGCGCGGACTGGCCGCCGACGGCCGGATCAAGGCGTTCGCGGCCGGGGCCGATGGCACCGGCTGGGGCGAGGGCGCGGGCATGCTGCTCGTGGAGCGGCTGTCGGACGCGCGGCGTAACGGTCACCCGGTGCTGGCGGTGGTCCGGGGCTCCGCGATCAACCAGGACGGTGCGTCGAATGGTCTGACGGCGCCGAACGGTCCGTCGCAGCAGCGCGTCATCCGGCAGGCGCTGACCAGCGCCGGGCTGACGACCGGCGATGTGGACGTGGTCGAGGCGCACGGTACGGGTACGACGCTGGGTGACCCGATCGAGGCGCAGGCGCTGCTGGCCACGTACGGGCAGCAGCGGGACGCGGAGCGGCCGTTGTGGCTGGGCTCCATCAAGTCCAACATCGGTCATACGCAGGCCGCCGCCGGTGTCGCGGGCATCATCAAGATGCTGCTGGCGATGCGGCATGGTGTGTTGCCGCAGACGTTGCATGTGGACGCGCCGTCGCCGCATGTGGACTGGTCGGCGGGTGCGGTCTCGCTGCTGACGGAGCAGGTGGAGTGGCCGGAGGTCGGCCGTCCGCGCCGTGCCGGTATCTCCTCGTTCGGCATCAGTGGCACCAACGCGCACACCATCATCGAGCAGGCCCCGGCCCCGACCCTTCCGGCCGCCCCGGCCGAGGCGCCCGAGCGGAACGGTCTCGGCGGCCTCCTGCCGTTCGTCCTGTCCGCCAAGAACGCCGAAGCGCTGCGGGAGCAGGCCGCGCGGCTGCACACCCACCTCGCGTCGCGACCGGAGTCGGCGCCGCTCGACGTCGCCCACGCCCTGGCCGTCGGCCGGGCCGCCCTGGAGCGGCGTGCGGTGCTGACTGTTGGCGACCGGGACGAACTGCTGCGGTCGCTCGGTGCCCTGGGCCGGGGCGAGTCCGCCCCGTCCGTGGTCGAGGGGGCGGTCGCTGAGGGCAAGGTGGCGTTCCTGTTCACGGGGCAGGGGAGTCAGCGGCTGGGGATGGGGCGTGAGTTGTATGACGCCTATCCGGTGTTCGCGGATGCGTTGGATGAGGTGTGTGCGCATCTGGATCTGTATCTGGATCGGCCGCTGCGGGATGTGCTCTTCGGGGATGACGCGGCCGTACTGGATCGGACGGGGTTCACTCAGCCTGCGTTGTTCGCGGTTGAGGTGGCGTTGTTCCGGCTGGTCGAGGCGTGGGGTCTGACGCCGGACTTCCTCTCGGGTCACTCCATCGGTGAGCTGGCCGCCGCCCATGTGGCGGGTGTGTTGTCGCTTGCCGATGCGGCGCAGTTGGTGGCGGCGCGTGGTCGTCTGATGCAGGGGCTTCCGGCCGGTGGCGCGATGGTCGCGGTGCAGGCGTCGGAGGACGAGGTGCTGCCGCTGCTGACCGAGCGGGTCAGCATCGCCGCACTCAACGGGCCGACGTCGGTCGTGATCGCCGGTGATGAGGACGCGGCTCTGGAGATCGCGGCGGGCTTCGAGGCGCAGGGCCGTAAGACCAAGCGCCTCACGGTCAGCCATGCGTTCCACTCCCCGCGTATGGACGGCATGCTGGACGCCTTCCGCGAGGTGGCCGAGGGCCTGACCTACGAGGCCCCGCGCATCCCGATCGTCTCCAACCTCACCGGGAACGTCGTCTCCACCGAGGAGATCACCAGCCCCGGCTTCTGGGTGCGCCACGTCCGCGAGGCCGTCCGCTTCCTCGATGGTGTGCGGACGTTGGAAGCCCAAGGCGTCACCACCTTCGTGGAGTTGGGCCCCGATGGCGTTCTCTCCGCGATGGCGCAGGAGTGCGTGACCGGCGAGGACACCGCCTTCGCCGCCGCGCTGCGCAAGGACCGCCCGGAGGCCGAGGCGCTGCTCTCGGCCGTCGCGCGAGCGCACGTCCGTGGGGTGACGCCCGACTGGGCGGCCGTCTTCACCGGTGCGGGCGCCGCCCCGGTGGACCCGGCCGAGCTACCCACCTACGCCTTCCAGCGCCAGCGTTACTGGCCCAGCGCCGCCGCCCTCGCGGCGGGCGACCCCGAGTCGATCGGACTGGGCGACATCGACCATCCGCTCCTCGGCGCCGCCGTCGCGCTCGCGGACGCCGATGGGCTCCTGCTCACGGGTGTGCTCTCCATCCGCACGCACCCCTGGCTGGCCGACCACGCGGTCATGGACACCGTGCTGCTGCCCGGTACGGCCTTCGTCGAGCTGGCCGGCGCCGCAGGCGCCCAGGTCGGCTGCGAGCGGCTGGACGAACTGACCCTGGAAGCCCCGCTCGTGCTGCCCGAGCACACCGGGGTGCGGGTGCAGCTCGTCGTGGACGGGCCGGACGAGTCCGGCCGCCGTTCCTTCAGCCTGCATTCGCGTCGGCAGGACGCGCTCGGGACCGAGCCGTGGACGCGCCACGCCACCGGTGTGCTCGCGCCCGGCGCCCGGATCTCCGAGTCCGGCGAGCCCGATGAGCTCGCCGTATGGCCGCCGCGGGGCGCGACGCCGATCGCGGTCGAGGGGCTGTACGAGGAGCTGGCCGGGGCGGGTCTCGGCTACGGGCCGGTGTTCCAGGGGCTCAAGGGCGCCTGGCGGCTCGGCGAGAACCTCTACGCCGAGGTGGGCTTCCCCGAGGACGCGCCGCTGACGTCGGGCGCCGAGGCCGAGCGGTTCGGCCTGCACCCGGCCCTGCTCGACGCCGCGCTGCACGTCATCGGCCTCGACAGCGCCGACCGCGATACGGCGCTGGCCGAGGGCGCGCTGCTGCCGTTCGCGTGGAACGGCGTTCAGCTGCACGCGGCCGGGGCCGGTGCGCTCCGGGTGCGGCTGTCCGAGCGGCCGTCGAACGCGGTCTCGCTGCTGGTGGCCGACGGCACGGGCCGCCCGGTGGCCACGGTCGAGTCGGTGGCGCTGCGGGCGGCCTCCGCCGACCAGGTCCGCGCGGCGCGTGGCGGACTGCACGAGTCGCTGTTCCGGCTGGACTGGACGGCGGTTCCGGCGCCCGCGACGGGCGCGGCCACGGGCGACTGGGCGGTGCTCGGCGCGGATGCCGGTCAACTGGCCGTGCTGGAGGGCGCGTTCGGGTCCGGGATCCGGCTCGCCGCGTATCGCGATCTGTCGGTGCTGCGGACGGCCGTGGCGGCCGGGGCACCCGCGCCCGACACCGTCCTGCTGGCCGGTGCCGGTGCCGGTGCCGGTGTCGGTCTCAGTGACGGCAACGGCGACGGCACCGACGCGGCGACCGTGTACGAGGCCACGCAGACCACCCTCGCCCTGCTCCAGGAGTGGCTGGCCGATGAGCGGTTCGCCGCCTCGCGGCTGGTGCTGCTGACCCGGGGCGCGGTGGAGACCGAGCCGGGGGCGGGCGTGGCGGATCTGCCGTACGCCGCCGTGCGCGGTCTGTTCCGCTCCGCGCAGTCGGAGAACCCCGGCCGTCTGGTGCTGCTGGACGTGGACGGCGAGGAGGACTCGTACCGTACGGTGCCCGCCGCGCTCGGCGTGGACGAGGCGGAGCTGGCGCTGCGCGCGGGCGCGGCGCTCGCGCCCCGGCTGGCCCGGGTGCCGGTCACCGAGAACACCGCTGACACCGCTGACACCGACGCCACCGACGCCATCGACGCTCACGAGGCATCCGGCGCGGACGCCGACGCGGATACCGCCACCGCCCCGTCGTACGACCCCAACGGCACCGTACTGATCACCGGCGCCGGCGGAACCCTCGGCGGCCTCTTCGCCCGCCACCTCGTCTCCGCCCATGGCGTACGGCGACTGCTGCTGGTCAGCCGCCGTGGCGCCGACGCCGACGGCGCCGAGGAGCTGGGCGCCGACCTCACGGCGGCCGGTGCCACCGTGACCTGGGCGGCCTGCGACGTGGCCGACCGCGACGCGCTCGCCGTGACCCTGGCCGCCATCCCGGCCGAGCATCCGCTGACCGCCGTGGTGCACACGGCGGGTGTCCTGGACGACGGCATCCTCGGCTCGTTGACGCCCGAGCGGGTGGCGCGGGTGCTGCGTCCCAAGGTGGACGCGGCGCTCAACCTGCACGAGCTGACCCGCGGCCACGAGCTGTCCGCGTTTGTGCTGTTCTCCGGTGCCGCCGCCGTGTTCGGCGCGCCCGGACAGGCGAGCTACGCCGCCGCCAACTCCTTCCTGGAGGCGCTGGCCCAGCACCGCGTGGCCCAGGGGCTCCCGGCCACCGCGCTGGCCTGGGGCCTGTGGGGCGGTGCGGGCATGGGCAGCGGCCTTGACGAGGTCGATCTGCGGCGCATCGCGCGTGGCGGGGTCGCCCCGATCGCCGCCGACGAGGGGCTCGCGCTCTTCGACGCGGCCCGCGCCGACGGTGCCGCCGTGCTGTTCCCGATGCGGCTCGACTACGCGGGGCTGCGCACCGAGGCCACGGCGACCGGCACCGTCCCGGCGCTGTTCCGCGGCCTGGTGCGGACCCCGGTCCGGCGGGCCGCCGCCGCGGCCGGCACCGCCGACGGCTCCTCGCTCGCCCAGCGGCTGGCCGGGCTCGCCCGGCCCGAACAGGACCGTGAGCTGCTGGAGTTGGTGTGCGGCCGGGTCGCCGCGGTGCTCGGTTACGCGGGCCCGGAGGCGGTCGAGGCCGGGCGGGCGTTCAAGGAGCTGGGCTTCGACTCGCTCACCGCCGTCGAACTCCGCAACGACCTCAAGACCGTCACCGGGCTGCGGCTCCCGGCGACGCTCGTCTTCGACTACCCGACCCCCACCGCCCTGGCCGGTCATCTGCGCGAGGAGCTGCTGGGCGCCGAGGAGACCACGGCGCCGCTCGTCCCCGTACGGACGGGCGCGGCCCCGGCGGTCGACGACGACCCGATCGTCATCGTCGGCATGAGCTGCCGCTTCCCGGGCGGGGTGCGCACCCCCGAGGAGCTGTGGGAGCTCGTCGCCACCGGCGGCGACGGCATCTCCGGCTTCCCCGTGGACCGTGGCTGGGATCTCGACGGTCTGTACCACCCGGACCCCGACCACGCGGGCACCTCGTACACCCGCGAGGGCGGCTTCCTGCACGACGCCGCCGACTTCGACCCGGACTTCTTCGGGATCTCGCCGCGTGAGGCGCTCGCGATGGATCCGCAGCAGCGGCTGCTGCTGGAGACCTCGTGGGAGGCGTTCGAGCGCGCGGGCATCGACCCGGCGACCGTGCGCGGCAGCAGGACCGGCGTGTTCGCGGGCGTCATGTACCACGACTACGTGACCGGGCTCGACGGCATCCCCGACGGTGTCGAGGGCTACATCGGCACCGGCAACGCGGGCTCCATCGCGTCGGGCCGGGTGGCGTACACCTTCGGTCTTGAGGGCCCGGCGGTCACCGTCGACACGGCCTGCTCGTCCTCGCTGGTGGCGCTGCACTGGGCGATCCAGGCGCTGCGCGCCGGCGAGTGCACCATGGCGCTGGCCGGTGGTGTCGCGGTCATGGCCACCCCCGAGACGTTCATCGACTTCAGCCGTCAGCGCGGACTGGCCACGGACGGCCGGTGCAAGTCCTTCGCGGCGTCGGCGGACGGCACGGGCTGGGCCGAGGGCGCGGGCATGCTGCTCGTGGAGCGGCTGTCGGACGCGCGGCGTAACGGTCACCCGGTGCTTGCGGTCGTGCGGGGCTCCGCGATCAACCAGGACGGTGCGTCGAACGGTCTGACGGCGCCGAACGGTCCGTCGCAGCAGCGCGTCATCCGGCAGGCGCTGGCCGCCGCCGGGCTGTCGGCGGGCGATGTGGACGTGGTCGAGGCGCACGGTACGGGTACGACGCTGGGTGACCCGATCGAGGCGCAGGCGCTGCTGGCCACGTACGGGCAGCAGCGGGACGCGGAGCGGCCGTTGTGGCTGGGCTCCATCAAGTCCAACATCGGTCATACGCAGGCCGCCGCCGGTGTCGCGGGCATCATCAAGATGGTGTTGGCGATGCGGCACGGGGTGCTGCCGCAGACGCTGCACGTGGACGCGCCCTCGACCAACGTCGACTGGGAGGACGGCGCGGTCTCGCTGCTGACGGAGCGGATGGAGTGGCCGGAGACCGGCCGTCCGCGCCGCGCCGGTGTGTCGTCGTTCGGCATCAGCGGCACCAACGCGCACACCATCATCGAGCAGCCGCCGGCCGCCGAGGACCACGAGGACGGGACTGCGCGGCCCACCGCCGTACCGCCGGTGCTGCCGTGGCCGCTGTCGGCCGTGAGCCGGGACGCGCTGCGCGACCAGGCCCGCCACCTGCGCGACCGGCTGCGCGCCGATTCCGCTGACGAGGACGTGGACCTGGCCGCCATCGGCTACACCCTGGCCGCCGGGCGCACCACCTTCGAAGACCGCGCGGTGCTGGTGGCCGACGGCCGCGACGGGTTCCTGCGCGCTCTGGAGGCGCTGGCCTCCGGCGAACCGGCCACGGGCCTGGTGCAGGGCTCGCCGGTGGCCGGGAAGCTGGCCTTCCTGTTCACGGGGCAGGGGAGCCAGCGGCTGGGGATGGGGCGTGAGCTGTACGACGCCTATCCGGTGTTCGCGCAGGCGCTGGACGAGGTGTGTGCTCACCTGGACGCGCATCTCGAACGGCCCCTGCGGGAGGTGCTGTTCGGGGACGACGCCACGACTCTGGACCGGACCGGCTTCACCCAGCCCGCGCTGTTCGCGGTCGAGGTGGCGCTGTTCCGGCTGGTCGAGGCGTGGGGGCCGCGGCCGGACTTCCTCTCCGGGCATTCGATCGGTGAGCTGGCCGCCGCCCATGTGGCGGGTGTGCTGTCGCTGGCGGACGCGTCGAAGCTGGTGGCCGCGCGTGGCCGTCTGATGCAGGAACTGCCTGCCGGTGGCGCGATGATCGCCGTCCAGGCTTCGGAGGACGAGGTCACGCCGCTGCTCAGCGAGCGCGTCTCGATCGCCGCGCTCAACGGGCCCACTTCGGTCGTCATCGCGGGTGACGAGGATGCGGCTGTCTCGATCGCGGCGACCTTCGAGGCACAGGGACGCAAGACCAAGCGGCTCACCGTAAGCCACGCGTTCCATTCGCCTCGCATGGACGGCATGTTGGACGCGTTCCGCGAGGTGGCGCAAGGGCTGACCTACGAGGCCCCGCGCATCCCGATCGTCTCCAACCTCACCGGTTCCGTCGTCTCCGCCGAGGAGATCACGACAGCCGACTTCTGGGTGCGCCACGTCCGAGAGGCCGTCCGCTTCCTCGACGGCGTCCGGACGATGGAAGCCCACGGTGTCACCACCTACCTCGAACTCGGCCCCGACGGTGTGCTGTCCGCCATGGGCCAGGACTGCCTTGCCGAGGGCGACGCGGCGGTGGCCTTCGTCGCCGCCCTGCGCGGTGGCCGCCCCGAGGCCGAGACCGTCACCTCCGCCCTCGCCGCGCTGCAGGTCCGGGGCGTGGCCCTGGACTGGGAGGCGTTCTACGCCGGAACCGGCGCGCGGCGCGTGGAGTTGCCTACGTACGCGTTCCAGCGGCGGCGCTACTGGCTGGACGTGCGGACCGCCACCGCCACCCCCGAAGCCACGGCTCAGGACGCGGTCGACGCCCGCTTCTGGGAGGCCGTCGAGCGTGCGGACCTGGCCTCGCTCGCCGAGACCCTGAACCTCGGCACCGAGGACAACGGCGCGCTGGAGGCCCTGCTGCCCTCGCTGTCGTCGTGGCGGCGGCAGCAGTCGGAGCGTTCGACGGTGGACGGCTGGCGCTACCGGGTGTCGTGGAAGCCGGTCACCGACCGCTCCGCCACGTCCCTGGGCGGCCGTTGGCTCGTGGTGGTACCGGCCGGGGCGGCCGAGGACGCCTGGGTGGCGGGTGCCGTACGGCTGCTGAACGAGCGCGGTGCCGACGTACGCCGCGTCGAGCTGACCGCCGCCGACGACGACCGCGCCGCGGTGGCCGAGCGGCTGGCCGGGGTCGTCGGCGACGAGCCCGTGACCGGTGGCGTGCTGTCCCTGCTGGGCCTCGCGGACGGTCTGGTCCCCGCGAACGGTCCGGCACACGCGGACGGGTTGGCTTCCGCGGACGGCGACGCGCTGCTGCGGACGGCCGCGCTGACGCAGGCCCTGGGCGACGCGGGCATCGGCGCGCCGCTGTGGGTGGCCACGCGGGGCGCGGTGGCCGTGGGCCGTTCGGACGGAGCGGTCAGCCCGGAGGGGGCGCGGCTGTGGGGTCTGGGCCGGGTGGCGGCGCTGGAGCTGCCCGAGCGCTGGGGCGGTCTGGTCGACCTCCCGGCGACGGCCGATGAGCGTGCGCTGGGGCGGCTGGCCGAGGTGCTGGCCGGTGCCGGTGCCGGTGGCGAGGACCAGGTCGCGGTGCGGGCGTCGGGCGTGTTCGGACGTCGGCTCGTACGGGCCGCCGCGTCCTCCGGCGACACGTGGACGCCGGGCGCCGGTACGACCCTGGTCACCGGCGGTACGGGCGCGCTGGGCGCGCAGGTGGCCCGCTGGCTGGTCGCGGGCGGCGCCGAGCATGTGGTGCTCACCAGCCGCCGGGGCATCGACGCCCCTGGTGCCGTCGAGCTGCGTGACGAACTCGCCGCCTCCGGTGCCCGGGTGACCGTCGCCGCCTGCGACGTGTCCGACCGGGACGCGCTCGCGCGGCTCCTCGCCGGTCTTCCCGCCGAGCTGCCGCTGACCGCCGTGGTGCACACGGCGGGGGTGCTGGACGACGGCGTACTGGACTCGCTCACTCCCGAGCGCTTCACGTCCGTACTGCGCGCCAAGGCAGCCGCCGCGGCCCATCTCGACGAGCTGACGCGCGACCGGGAGCTGTCGGCCTTCGTGCTGTTCTCCTCGATCAGCGGCACGTTCGGCGCCGCGGGCCAGGGCAACTACGCCGCCGCCAACGCCTATCTGGACGCGCTGGCCGAGCGGCGCCGCGCCCAGGGCTTGCCCGCCACCTCGATCGCCTGGGGCCCGTGGGCCGAGGGTGGCATGGCCACGGACGGGGCGCTGGAGCAGCGGCTGCGCCGGGGCGGACTGCCGCCGATGGACGCCGAGTTGGCGATCGGCGCGCTCCAGCGGGCGCTCGACCTCGATGACACCGTGGTCACCGTCGCGGACATCGACTGGGACCGGTTCGCACCGGACTTCACCGCCGCCCGGCCCAGCCGCCTGCTCGCGGACCTCCCGGAGACCCGCGCGGCGGCGGAGAACACCGCCACCGAGACCGCGGCCGACGGCTCCTCGCTCGCCGCCCGGCTGGCCGGACTGGGCGAGGCGGAGCGGGACCGGCTGCTGCTGGACCTGGTCCGTACGCAGGTGGCCGCGGTGCTCGGACACGACGGCTCGGAGTCCATCGCCGCCGACCGGGCCTTCGGCGAGCTGGGCTTCGACTCGCTGACCGCCGTCGAGCTGCGCAACCGGCTCGGTGCCGCCAGCGGTGTCCAACTGCCCGCGACCCTGGTCTTCGACTACCCGACGGCCGCCGCCCTCGCGGGCTATCTGCGCGGCGAACTCATGGGGGCGGACACCGTCGCCGCCGGGGCCTCGCAGCCCGCGGCCGTGACGGCGGCGGTCGATGACGACCCCATCGCGATCGTCGCGATGAGCTGCCGCTTCCCGGGCGGGGTGCGTACGCCCGAGGAGCTGTGGCAACTGCTCACCGCGGGCGGGGACGCGATCGCCGAGTTCCCGGCCGACCGCGGCTGGGACCTGGACGCGCTCTACGACCCGGACCCCGACCGGCGGGGCACCTTCTACGCACGCGAGGGCGGTTTCCTCTACGACGCGGGCCACTTCGACGCCCCGTTCTTCGGGATCTCGCCGCGTGAGGCCCTCGCGATGGACCCGCAGCAGCGGCTGCTGCTGGAGACCTCCTGGGAGGCGTTCGAGCGCGCGGGCATCGACCCGGCCACGCTGCGCGGCACCTCCGCCGGGGTCTTCGTAGGCTCCAACGGACAGGACTACGACGCCTCGCTGCACACCGTCCCCGAGGAGGTCGAGGGCTACCTGGGCACGGGCAACGCGGCCAGCGTGGTCTCCGGCCGGCTCGCGTACACCTTCGGCCTTGAGGGCCCGGCGGTCACCGTCGACACGGCGTGCTCGTCGTCGCTGGTGGCGCTGCACTGGGCGATCCAGGCGCTGCGCCAGGGCGAGTGCTCGCTCGCGCTCGCGGGCGGTGTGACGGTCATGTCCAGCCCCGGCGCGTACATCGAGTTCAGCCGCCAGCGCGGACTGGCTCCGGACGGCCGCTGCAAGGCGTTCGCGGCGGGTGCGGACGGCACCGGCTGGGGCGAGGGCGTGGGCATGCTGCTCGTGGAGCGGCTGTCGGACGCCCGCCGCAACGGCCACCCGGTGCTGGCGATCGTCCGTGGCTCGGCCATCAACCAGGACGGCGCCTCCAACGGTCTGACCGCGCCCAACGGCCCCGCCCAGCAGCGCGTCATCCGCCAGGCGCTGGCCGGTGCGGGCCTGTCCGCCGCCGAGGTGGACGCGGTCGAGGCCCATGGCACCGGCACCCGGCTCGGCGACCCGATCGAGGCGCAGGCGCTGCTGGCCACCTACGGCCAGGAGCGGGACGCGGACCGGCCGCTGTGGCTGGGCGCCATCAAGTCCAACATCGGTCATACGCAGGCCGCCGCCGGTGTCGCGGGCATCATCAAGATGGTGCTGGCCATGCGCCACGGTGTGCTGCCGCGCACCCTGCACGTGGACGATCCGTCGCCGCATGTGGACTGGTCGGCGGGCGCGGTGTCGCTGCTCACCGAGCAGGTGGAGTGGCCGGAGACCGGCCGTCCGCGCCGCGCGGGCGTCTCCTCGTTCGGCTTCAGCGGCACCAACGCCCATACGGTCCTGGAGCAGGCCCCGGTCCACGACGAGCCGGTCGACAGCACACCGCAGAGCCCCCTCGTACGGCCCGATGTGGTGGCCTGGCCGCTGTCGGCCAAGGGCGAGGACGCGCTGCGGGCCCAGGCCGAGCGGCTGCGCGCCCACCTCGAGGCCGACACCGGGCTCGGCGCCGTGGACGTGGCGTACTCCCTGGCCACCACCAGGTCCGCCCTGGAGCACCGCGCGGTGGTCCTCGGCCCGGACCGGGACCGGCTGCTCGTGGGCCTCACCGCCCTCGCGCGCGGCGAGTCCGCCGCCCAGCTGGTCCGGGGCGTGCCCGCCGAGGGTCGTACGGCCGTGCTCTTCACCGGGCAGGGCAGCCAGCGGCTCGGCATGGGCCGTGAGCTGTACGAGGCCAGCCCCGTCTTCGCGGAGGCGCTGGACGCGGTCTGCGCCGAGCTGGACCGGCACCTCGAATGGCCGCTGTACGACGTGCTGTTCGGGGACGACAAGGAGTCGCTGGACCGGACCGGCTTCACCCAGCCCGCGCTGTTCGCGATCGAGGTGGCGCTGTTCCGGCTGGCCGAGGCCGCCGGGCTGCGGCCGGACGTCCTGGCCGGGCACTCCATCGGCGAGCTGGCCGCGGCGCATGTGTCCGGGGTGCTGTCGCTGGAGGACGCCGCCACGCTGGTGGCCGCCCGCGGCCGGCTGATGCAGCAACTGCCCGCCCGTGGCGCGATGGTCGCGCTGCAGGCGGCGGAGGACGAGGTCGAGCCGCTGCTCACCGAGCGCGTCGGCATCGCCGCGCTCAACGGGCCCACCTCGGTGGTCATCGCGGGCGACGAGGACGTGGCGCTGGAGATCGCGGCGTCGTTCGAGGCGCGGGGCCGCAAGACCAAGCGGCTCACCGTGAGCCACGCCTTCCACTCCCCGCTGATGGACGGCATGCTCGCCGACTTCCGCAAGGTCGCCGAGCGGCTGACGTATCGCGCGCCGCGCATCCCGATCGTCTCCACGGTCACCGGGCAGCCGGTCGCCGACGAGCTGGGCATGGCCGCCGACTACTGGGTGCGCCACGTCCGCCACGCCGTCCGCTTCCTCGACGCTGTCCGCGCCCTGGAGGCCCAAGGCGTCACCACCTACGTCGAACTCGGCCCGGACGGGGTGCTGTCCGCCATGGTGCAGGACTGCGTCACCGCCGGAGGCGACGGTGCCGAAGAGGTGGCCTTCGTGCCCGTACTGCGCGCCGGGCGCCCCGAGACGGAGACGCTGACCGGCGCCCTCGCCACGCTGCACGTGCGGGGCGCGGCCGTGGACTGGGAGGCGCTGTTCGCCGGGACCGGCGCCCACCGCGTCGAGCTGCCCACGTACGCCTTCCAGCGCCGGCGCTATTGGCTGGACGGCACCCCGCGCCACACGTCCGGCGAGGTGGCCACGGCCGTCGACGCGGCCGGTGCCCGGTTCTGGGAGGCCGTCGAGAGCGACGATCTCGCCTCGCTGTCGGACGCGGTGGGCATCGACGTGGACCAGCCGCTCAGCGCGCTGCTCCCGGCGCTGTCCGCGTGGCGGCGCCGCGAACGTGAGCAGTCCGCGCTCGACGCCTGGCGCTACCGCGTGACCTGGAAGCCGCTGGAGGAGCCGCGGCTCGCCGCCGCCCCCGGCGTCTGGCTGGTCGCCGAACCGGCCGCGGGCCACGCCGAGACCGTGCGGCGCGTCGTGGCCGCGCTGGCCGACCGGGGCGCCGACATCCGGCGCATCGGCATCACCCCGGCCGACGGCGGGGACCTCGACCGGGACGCCCTGGCCGACCGGATCCGCCGGGCGGCGGCCGAGGAGCCCGTGCACGGTGTGCTGTCGCTGCTCGCGCTGGACGAGCGCCCGCACCCCGACCACCCCGCCGTGCCCACCGGGCTGCTGCGCACCGGAGTGCTGGTGCAGGCGCTCGGGGACGTGGGCCTGGACGCGCCGCTGTGGTGCGCCACCACCGGCGCCGTCTCCACCGCCGCCTCGGAACCGACCGGCAGCGCCGCACAGGCGCAGCTCTGGGGCCTGGGCCGGGTGGTCGCGCTGGAGCACCCGGAGCGCTGGGGCGGTCTGATCGACCTGCCCGCGACGCTCGACGAACGGGCCGCCGACCGCCTGGCCGGTGTGCTCGGGGGACACGGCGACGACCACGAGGACCAGTTGGCGATCCGTACGGCCGGAATCCTGGCCCGCCGCCTCGCCCACGCCGAGTCCACCCCGGCCACCGGTGCGCCCTGGCGGCCGCGTGGCACGGTCCTGGTCACCGGCGGCACCGGCGCGCTGGGCGCCCACGTGGCCCGCTGGCTGGCGGAGAACGGCGCCGAGCATCTGGTGCTCACCAGCCGCCGGGGCCCCGGCGCCCCCGGCGCCGACGTACTCGCGGCCGAACTGATCGCGAGGGGCGCCCAGGTGACCGTCGCCGCCTGCGACGTCACCGACCGGGACGCGGTCGCCGGGCTGCTGGCCCGGATCCGCGACGAACAGCCAGGGCACCCGCTCACCGCCGTCGTGCACACGGCGGGCGCCGGGCAGTTCGCACCGCTCGCGGAGACCACCCCGGCCGAGGTGGCCGATGTGGTCGCCGCCAAGGTCGCGGGCGCGGCCCATCTGGACGCGCTGCTCGGCGACACCGAGCTGGACGCCTTCGTGCTCTTCTCCTCGATCGCCGCGGTGTGGGGCAGCGGTGGCCAAGGCGCCTACGCGGCCGGAAACGCCTTCCTCGACGCGCTGGCCGAACAGCGCCGGGCCCGTGGCCGGACCGCCACCTCCGTGGCCTGGGGCCCGTGGGCGGACGGCGGACTCGTCGCCGACGACGAGGCGGCCGAGCAACTGCGCCGCCGCGGCCTGCCGGTGATGGCCCCGCACTCCGCCATCGCCGCCCTTCAGCAGGCGCTGGACCGGAACGAGACCGTGGTGACGGTGGCCGACGTCGACTGGGACCGCTTCGCCCCCACCTTCACGGCGGCCCGCCCCCGCCCGCTCATCGCCGATCTGCCCGAGGTCCGCGCCGCCCTGGCACCGGACCCGGCGGAGGGAGCGGACGGCGGCACGGCCGAGGCATCGGCGGAGTCCCTGCGGCAGCGGCTCGCCGGGCTCACCGGGTCCGAGGCGGACAAGGTCCTGCTCGACCTCGTCCGTACGGAGGTCGCCGCCGTCCTCGGACACGACGACATCACGGCCGTCCAGGCGGGCCGGGCCTTCAAGGAGCTGGGCTTCGACTCCCTCACCGCCGTCGAACTCCGCAACCGGCTGAATGCGGCCACCGGGCTCCAGCTCACCGCCACCCTGGTCTTCGACCATCCGACGCCCGGCGCGCTGGCCGATGTGCTGCGCGCCGACCTCCTCGGCGAGGACACCACACCCGAACTCCCGGCCCTCGCCGAAATCGACAAGCTGGAATTCACCCTTTCCCACGTCTCCGACGACGCGACGGAACGCGAACGGGTCACGGCCCGCCTCGAAGCGCTGCTGCGGACATGGAACGAGACCGAGAGCGCGGCGGGCGCCGACGGCGGCGAGGACGATGAACTCGCCCTCGACGCCGCCTCCGCCGAAGACATCTTCGACATCATCAACAATGAATTCGGAAGGTCCTGACGTGATGACCGCCCTCAATTCAACTGACCTCAGGAGGTGACGTTTCCGTGGCTAGCGCGAACGAAGAGAAGCTTCTCGACAATCTGAAGTGGATGACCACTGAGCTGCGCCGGGCCCGTCGCCGCCTGACCGAGGTGGAGGCGGACGCGCAGGAACCGATCGCGATCACCGCGATGAGCTGCCGGTTCCCCGGTGGCGTCGGTTCGCCCGAGGATCTGTGGCAATTGGTCGCGGAGGGCGGTGACGCCATTTCCGGATTCCCCGCCGACCGCGGCTGGGACATCGAGGGGCTGGCCGATCCGGACCCCGACCGCAAGGGCACCTTCTACAACAGCGGCGGCGGATTCCTCGACGGCGCCGCCGAATTCGATCCCGGATTCTTCGGCATTTCGCCGCGCGAGGCCCTCGCTATGGACCCGCAGCAGCGGCTGCTGCTGGAAACCTCCTGGGAGGTTTTCGAGCGCGCGGGAATCGACCCGACCTCCGTCAAGGGCAGCCGCACCGGCGTTTATGTGGGCGCCTCGGCCATGGGCTATGGCTCGGATGTTTCGGGCGCGCCGGAGGAGCTGGAGGGCCTGCTGCTCACCGGCGGCGCCACCAGCGTGCTGTCCGGCCGTATCGCCTACACCTTCGGACTCGAAGGCCCGGCCGCCACCATCGACACGGCCTGCTCGTCGTCGCTGGTCGCCCTGCACTGGGCGGCCCAGGCGCTGCGGCAGCGCGAATGCTCGCTCGCCCTCGTCGGCGGCGTCACCGTGATGCCCAACCCGGACGTCTTCGTGGAGTTCAGCCGCCAGCGCGGCCTCGCCCCCGACGGCCGCTGCAAGTCCTTCGCCGCCTCGGCGGACGGCACCGGCTGGTCCGAGGGCGTCGGCGTGCTGCTCGTCGAGCGGCTGTCGGACGCCCGCAGGAACGGCCACCCGGTACTCGCCGTGGTGCGCGGCAGCGCGGTGAACCAGGACGGCGCGTCCAACGGCCTGACCGCGCCGAACGGCCCCTCGCAGCGGCGCGTCATCCGCCAGGCCCTGGAGAACGCCCGACTGTCTGCCGCCGAGATCGACGTCGTCGAGGCGCATGGCACGGGCACCACGCTGGGCGACCCGATCGAGGCGCAGGCGCTGCTGGCCACCTACGGCCAGGAGCGGCCCGAGGGCCGTCCGCTGTGGCTGGGCTCGCTCAAGTCCAACCTGGGCCACGCCCAGGCGGCGGCGGGTGTCGCGGGCATCATCAAGATGGTCATGGCGATACGCCACGGCATCCTGCCCAAGACCCTTCACGTCGACCAGCCGTCCCCGACCGTCGACTGGTCGGCGGGTGAGGTGTCCCTGCTGACCGAGGCCCGCCCCTGGGACGAGACCGGCAGGCCGCGCCGGGCCGGTGTCTCGGCCTTCGGCGTGAGCGGCACCAACGCCCACACCATCCTGGAGCAGGCCCCCGAGCCGGAGGCCGAGGAGCCGTCGGCCACGGACGAGGACGCCACGCCAGTCGCGGCGGTCACCGCCACCGTGCTGCCGTGGCCCCTGTCCGCCGGGAACGCGGCGGCGCTGCGCGACAACGCCCGCCGCCTCGCCTCCCACCTCGACCGCGAACCCGCCCTCGGCACCACCGATGTGGCCTACTCGCTGGCCACCGGCCGGGCGGCGCTGGAGCGCCGCGCGGTGGTCGTGGGCGAGGACCGCGCCGGGCTGGCGACGGGCCTGGAGGCGCTGGCGCGGGGGGAGTCCGCGCCGGGGCTGGTCGAGGGCGTGGTTGCCGAGGGTGAGCTGGCGTTCCTGTTCACGGGGCAGGGGAGCCAGCGGCTGGGGATGGGGCGTGAGCTGTATGACGCCTATCCGGTGTTCGCCGAGGCGCTGGACGCGGTGTGTGCGGAGCTGGACCGGCATCTTGAGCGGCCTTTGAAGCATGTGCTGTTCGGGGATGACGCTGAGGCGCTGGATCAGACCGGTTTCACCCAGCCCGCGTTGTTCGCGGTTGAGGTGGCGCTGTTCCGACTCGTTGAGGCGTGGGGTCTGCGGCCCGACTATCTGTCGGGGCATTCGATTGGTGAGCTGGCCGCTGCGCATGTGGCGGGTGTGTTGTCGCTGGCGGACGCGGCGAAGTTGGTGGCGGCTCGTGGCCGTTTGATGCAGGAGCTTCCGGCGGGTGGCGCGATGATCGCGGTGCAGGCGTCGGAGGACGAGGTGCTGCCGCTGTTGACCGAGCGGGTCAGTATCGCCGCGCTCAACGGGCCGACGTCGGTGGTCATCGCGGGTGATGAGGACGAGGTTGTCGCGATTGTGGCGGGCTTCGAGGCGCAGGGTCGGAAGACCAAGCGGCTCATGGTCAGCCACGCGTTCCACTCGCCGCGTATGGACGGCATGTTGGACGCGTTCCGGCAGGTGGCGCAGGGGCTGTCGTACGAGGCTCCGAAGATCCCGATCGTGTCGAATCTGACCGGTGGCGTGGTGTCCGCCGAGGAGATCACGGCGGCCGACTTCTGGGTGCGCCATGTCCGCGAGGCCGTCCGCTTCCTCGACGGGGTTCGGACCCTTGAGGCCAAGGGTGTCACCACGTTCGTCGAGCTGGGCCCGGACGGTGTGCTCACCGCGATGGCTCAGGAGTGTGTGACCGACTCCGCGTCGGACGCCGCGTTCATCTCCGCGCTGCGCAAGGACCGTCCCGAGGCCGAGGCGCTGACCAGGGCCGTCGCACGGGCGCATGTGCGCGGTGTGGCCGTGGACTGGGCCGGGTTCTTCGCCGGTAGGGGCGCGGATCAGGTGGATCTGCCGACGTACGCCTTCCAGCATGAGCGGTTCTGGCTGGAGCCGGGTGCCGGGTCCGTCGGTGATGTGGCCTCCGTCGGGCTGGAGTTGGCCGGGCATCCGCTGCTCGGCGCCGCGGTGCCGCTGGCGGAGACCGATGGGCTGGTCTTCACGGGACGGCTGGGTGTGGATACGCATCCGTGGCTGGCCGACCATGTGGTACGGGACACGGTGGTGCTGCCCGGCACCGCGTTCGTGGAGCTTGCCGTGCGCGCCGGTGACCAGGTCGGCTGTGACCTGCTCGACGAGCTGACCCTGCACGCCCCGCTGGTGCTGCCCGCCCGCGGTGGCATCCGGCTGCAGCTCACGGTCGGCGCGCCCGACGGCGCCGGACGGCGGTCCCTGACCGTGCTGTCCCGCGCGGAGGACGCCCCGGCCGAGGAGCCGTGGACGCGACACGCCGACGGTGTGCTCGCCTCGGGCGCGCCCCGGCCGTCGTTCGCGCTGACCGCGTGGCCGCCGCAGGGCGCCGAGGCGGCCCGTACCGAGGAGCTGTACGCGGCCCTCGCGGACGGCGGGCTGCGCTACGGCCCGGTGTTCCAGGGGCTAACGGCCGCCTGGCGGCGCGGGGACGAACTCTTCGCCGAGGTGCGGCTGGACGAGTCCGCCGCCTCCGACGCGCAGGCGTACGGACTGCACCCGGCGCTGCTCGACTCGGCGCTGCACGCGCTCGGCATGGACGGCCTGGGCGACGGCGAGAGCCAGGGCGGGCGGCTGCCGTTCGCCTGGAGCGGTGTGTCGCTGTACGCGAGCGGCGCCTCGGCGCTGCGGGTGCGGCTGGTGCTACGGGGCACGGACGGGGTCCGGCTGGAGATCGCGGACTCGGCCGGTGCGCCGGTCGCCGCCGTGGACTCGCTGGTCCTGCGCGCCGTGTCGGCGGAGCAGGTGCGGGCCGCGCGGGCGGCGTACCACGAGTCGCTGTTCCGCGTGGAGTGGACCGAACTCCCGGCCGGAGCGGGCGCCGGCGCGCCCGGCGGCAGCCGGTGGGCGGTGCTCGGCGCGGACACCCTCGGGCTCGTGGCCGCCGGGGCCGGTGCGTATGCGGACTTCACGGCGCTGGGCGAGGCCGTGGCGTCCGGGGCGGCCGTACCGGAGTACGTGTTCGTGACGCCGTCCACGCAGGGCGGCGACGAGGTGCCGGGCGGGGTGCCCGGCACGGTGCGCCGGGCCACGGCCGAGGCGCTGGGCCTGGCCCAGGCGTGGCTGGCCGATGAGCGGTTCGCCACCTCGCGGCTGGTGTTCCTGACCCTCGGCGAGGGCGAGCCGGTGCGTGATCCGGCGCAGTCCGCGGTGTGGGGTCTGCTGCGCACGGCACAGGCCGAGAACCCGGACCGCTTCCTCCTGCTGGACATCGACGGCCAGGAAGCGTCGCTCGCGGCGCTTCCGGCCGCGCTGGCGGCGGGCGAGGAGCAACTCGCCGTCCGTACGGGCGTCGCCCGTATCCCGCGCCTGGCCAGGGTGCCGGTCGCGGACGAGACGGCGGCCACCGAGGGTGCCTTCGACTCCGAGGGCACGGTGCTGGTCACCGGCGCCTCCGGTTCGCTGGGCGGGCTGGTGGCCCGGCATCTGGTGGCCGAGCGTGGCGTACGGCAGCTCCTGCTGGTGAGCCGTCGTGGGCAGCAGGCCCCGGGTGCGGCCGAACTCACCGCTGAGCTGGGCGAGTTGGGTGCGAGCGTGCGCTGGGCAGCGTGTGATGTGGCGGACCGGGACGCGCTCGCCGCGACCCTCGCCACCGTCCCCGCCGAGCATCCGCTCACGGCGGTCGTCCACACGGCCGGTGTGCTGGACGACGGTGTGATCGGCTCGCTCACCCCCGAGCGCGTCGAAAACGTCATGCGTCCGAAGGTGGACGCGGCATGGAATCTGCACGAGCTGACCCGCGACCTGGACCTGACGGCCTTCGTGCTGTTCTCCTCCGCCTCGGGCGTGTTCGGCACTCCCGGCCAGGGCAACTACGCGGCCGCCAACGCCTTCCTGGACGCCCTCGCCGCACACCGCCGCGCCGAGAGCCTCCCCGCCGTCTCGCTGGCCTGGGGCCCCTGGGCGGGCGCCGGTATGGCCGGTGGTCTGGACGAGGCCGACATCAGCCGGATGCGGCGCGCCGGACTGCCGCCGCTGTCCCCGGCGGAGGGCCTGACGCTCCTGGACGCCGCGCTCACCACGGACGAGGCGGTGCCGGTCCCGATGCGCGTGGACGCCGTGGCGCTGCGCGCCCAGGCCGCGGCGGGCGCGCTCGCGCCGCTGCTGCGCGGGCTGGTGCGGGTCCCGGTGCGCCGCGCGGTGGACACCGCCGCGGGCGGCGGCTCCGCGCTTGCGGAGCGGCTGGCCGGGCTGAGCGCGGCCGAGCAGGACCGGCTGCTGCTGGACCTGGTCCGTACGCAGGTGGCGGCCGTCCTCGGCTATGCGGGTCCGCAGGCCGTCGAGGAGGGCCGGGCCTTCAAGGACCTGGGCTTCGACTCCCTGACCGCCGTCGAACTGCGCAATCTGCTGCGCGAGGCGACCGGGCTGCGGCTGCCGCCCACGCTCGTCTTCGACTACCCCACCTCGACCAGCCTGGCGGGCCATCTGCGCGAGGAGATCGTCGGGGACGCGGCCGACGCGATCGTGCCCGACCGGGTGATCAGCGCGGTGGACCGCGACGACCCGATCGCGATCGTCGCGATGAGCTGCCGCTTCCCCGGCGGTGTGCGGTCGCCCGAGGAGCTGTGGCAACTGCTGGTCGCCGGTGACGACGCCATCACCCCGTTCCCCGCCGACCGCGGCTGGGACCTCGCCACCCTCTACAGCGAGGACCCCGACCTCGAGGGCACCAGCTACACCCGCGAGGGCGGCTTCCTGCACGACGTGGCCGACTTCGACGCGTCGTTCTTCGGTATCTCGCCGCGCGAGGCCCTTGCCATGGACCCGCAGCAGCGGCTGCTGCTGGAGACCACCTGGGAGGCGTTCGAGCGGGCCGGGGTCGACCCCGCGTCCCTGCGCGGCAGCCGTACGGGTGTCTACATCGGCTCCAACGACCAGGACTATCTGACGCTGTGGCTGAACGAGCCGCAGGGCCTCGAAGGCCACCTCGGCACCGGCAACTCCTCCAGCGTGGCCTCCGGCCGGCTCTCGTACGCCTTCGGGCTCGAAGGCCCGGCGGTCACCATCGACACGGCCTGCTCGTCGTCGGTGGTGGCGCTGCACCTGGCCGCGCAGGCGCTGCGCAACGGCGAATGCTCGCTCGCGCTGGCCGGAGCCGTCACGGTCATGTCGACCCCGGGCGCCTTCCTGGAGTTCAGCCGTCAGCGCGGACTGGCCGCCGACGGCCGGATCAAGGCGTTCTCCGGTGACGCGGACGGCACCAACTGGGCCGAAGGCGTGGGCCTCTTCCTGGTGGAGCGGCTCTCCGACGCGCGCAAGAACGGCCATCCGGTGCTCGCCGTCCTGCGCTCCACCGCCATCAACCAGGACGGCGCGTCGAACGGCCTGACCGCGCCCAACGGCCCGTCCCAGCAGCGCGTCATCCGGCAGGCCCTGGCCAACGCCGGTCTTTCGGCCACGGACATCGACGTCGTGGAGGCCCACGGCACCGGTACGACGCTGGGCGACCCGATCGAGGCGCAGGCGCTGCTCGCCACCTACGGCCAGGACCGGCCGGAGGACCGGCCGCTGTGGCTGGGCTCGGTGAAGTCCAACATCGGCCACACCCAGGCCGTGGCGGGCGCCGCCGGCATCATGAAGATGGTCATGGCGATGCGGCACGGTGTGCTGCCGCGGACCCTCCACGTCAGCGAGCCGACCCCGCACGTCGACTGGACAGCGGGCGACATCGAGCTGCTGACCGAGGCCCGGCCCTGGCCGGAGACCGGCCGTCCGCGCCGCGCGGGTGTGTCGTCGTTCGGCTTCAGCGGCACCAATTCGCACGCGATCATCGAGCAGGCGCCGGCCATGGACGCGGTCTCCGCGCCCGCTCCGGAGCGGGCCCTGCCCGTCCTCGCCTGGCCGGTTTCGGGCCGTACCGAGGACGCGCTACGGGCCCAGGCCGCGCGGCTGCGCCCCTCCGTGGACGCCTTCGCGGACGCCTCCGTGGACGGCGGCGCCGATGGGCCGCGCCCGCTCGACCTCGCCTACTCCCTGGCCACCTCCCGTGCCGCCCTGGAACACCGGGCCGTGGCGCTCGGCCGGGACGGCGGCCTCCTCGGCGAGCAGCTCGCGGCGCTGGCCGACGGGCGCGGTGCCACGGGGCTCGTCGAGGGCTCGGTGACCGGCGGCAAGCTGGCGTTCCTCTTCACCGGGCAGGGCAGCCAGCGGCTGGGGATGGGGCGTGAGCTGTACGACGCCTACCCGGCGTTCGCCGAAGCGCTGGACGCGATCTGCGCGGAGCTGGACGCCCATCTGGAACGGCCGCTGAAGGACGTCCTGTTCGGGGACGACACCGAGGCGCTCGACCGGACCGGACTCACCCAGCCCGCGCTGTTCGCGGTCGAGGTGGCGCTGTTCCGGCTGGTGGAGGCATGGGGTCTGAAGGCGGACTTCCTCTCCGGCCACTCGATCGGTGAGCTGGCCGCCGCGCATGCGGCCGGTGTGCTGTCCCTCGCGGACGCGTGCACGCTGGTGGCCGCGCGGGGCCGGCTGATGCAGGAGCTGCCCGCCGGTGGCGCGATGATCGCTATCGAGGCGTCGGAGGACGAGGTGACGCCGCTGCTCACCGAGCGCGTCTCGATCGCCGCGCTGAACGGCCCGACGTCGGTGGTCATCGCGGGTGATGAGGACGCGGCGGCGGAGATCGCCGGGTCGTTCGAGGCGCAGGGTCGGAAGACCAAGCGGCTCACCGTCAGCCACGCGTTCCACTCGCCCCGCATGGACGGGATGCTGGAGGCGTTCCGGCAGGTGGCCGAGGGGCTGACGTACGAGGCCCCGCGCATCCCGATCGTCTCCAACCTCACCGGCGCCATCGCCTCCGCCGAGGAGATCACGACGGCCGACTTCTGGGTGCGCCACGTCCGCGAGGCCGTCCGCTTCCTCGACGGCGTACGGGCGTTGGAAGCCCAAGGCGTCACCACCTTCGTGGAGCTGGGCCCCGACGGCGTCCTGACCGCCATGGCCCAGGAGTGCGTCACCGACGCCGACGTGGCGGGCTTCGCGGCCGGGCTGCGCAAGGACCGCCCCGAGGCCGAGACCCTCACCACCGCGCTCGCCCAGGCGTATGTCCGGGGCGCCGAGGTGGACTGGGCCGGGTACTTCGCCGGGACCGGCGCCCACCGCGTCGACCTGCCGACGTACGCGTTCCAGCGCCGCCGCTTCTGGCCCGAGTTCGCCCTGGAGACCGGGACCTCGGCCGAGGGCGCCGTGGACGCGGTGGACGCGCGGTTCTGGGAGACCGTGGAGCGCGAGGACTGGGAGTCGCTCGCCACCGAGCTGCGGGTCGAGGGCGACCAGCCGCTCAGCGCGGTGCTCCCCGCCCTGTCGACGTGGCGCCGCGCCCAGCGCGAGCGGTCCGCCGCCGACGGCCACCTCTACAACGTGGTGTGGAAGCCGCGTCCGCAGGGCCCGTCGGGCTCCCCGGCCCCGGCCGGCACCTGGCTGACCCTCGTTCCCGCGCACCACGCCGACGACCCGCGGATCACCGCCGTGGCCGACGACCTGACGCGGCGCGGGGTGCGGGTCGTCCGCGTCGAACTGGACGCCGCGGACACCGACCCCGCGGCCGTGGCCGACCGCCTCGCCCAGGCGACGGCCGACGGCCCGGTGGCCGGAGTGCTGTCCCTGCTGGCGCTGGACGAGCGGCCGCATCCGGCGCATCCGGCGGTGCCGGTCGGCCTCGCGCTGACCGGTGCGCTGGCCGAGGCGCTGGCGCGGCCCGAGGGGCTGGCCCTGCGGGGCGACGACGCCCCGGCGCGGCTGTGGTGTGCCACCCGGGGCGCGGTCGCGACCGGTGGCGCCGACCGGCTGGACAGCGCCACCCAGGCCCAGGTCTGGGGCTACGGCCGGGTCGTCGCCCTGGAGCAGCCCGAGCGCTGGGGCGGTCTGGTCGACCTGCCGGAGACCGTGGACGAGCGGGCGCTGGACCGGCTCGCGGCCGTGCTCGCCGGGGCCGACGACGAGGACCAGGTGGCGATCCGCGCCACCGGGGTCTTCGTACGCCGCCTCGTCCCGGCCCCGCGCGACGCGGCGACCGCCGCCGCCGAGCCCTGGACGCCGCGCGGCACCGTGCTGGTGACCGGTGGCACGGGCGCCCTGGGGCGGCATGTCGCCCGCTGGCTGGCCCACAACGGCGCGGAGCGGCTGGTGCTGCTCAGCCGCCGTGGCCCCGACGCGCCGGGCGCGGCCGAGATCGTGGCCGAACTGTCCGGCACCGAGACCGCCGTGACCGTCGAGGCATGCGATGTGGCCGACCGCGACGCGCTCGCGGCGCTCGTGGAGAAGCTGGCCGCCAACGGCACCCCGGTACGTGCCGTGGTGCACTCGGCCGGGATCTCGCAGGAGCCCGGCACCGGCACCGAACTCCCCGAGTTCGCCGGGATCGTGGCGGCCAAGACGACCGGGGCGGTCCACCTCGACGCCCTCTTCGGCGAGGACGCCGAGCTGGACGCCTTCGTGCTCTTCTCCTCGATCGCCGGGGTGTGGGGCAGTGGCGGCCAGGGGGCGTACGCGGCCGGAAACGCCTTCCTCGACGCGCTGGCCGAACAGCGCCGGGCCCGCGGTCTCACCGCCACCTCCGTGGCCTGGGGGCCGTGGGCGGAGGGCGGTATGGCCGCCGAGGGCGACGCGGAGGAGCAGTTGCGCCGCCGTGGACTGCCGCCGATGGCGCCGGAGCTGAACATGGTCGCCTTCCAGCGGGTGCTCTCCCGCCAGGAGACCGCCGTGACGGTGGCCGATGTCGACTGGGAGCGGTTCGCCCCGGCCTTCACCGCCGCCCGCCCCCGCCCGCTGATCGACGATCTGCCGCAGGTCGCCAAGGCCCTGCGGGGCGGCGGCGAGGGCGAATCGGCGGACACGGCGGCGGCCGACGGCGCCTCCGCGCTGCGCGAGCGGCTCGCCCAACTGGCCGTGGCCGACCGTAAGGACGCGGTGCTGGAGGTGGTCCGCACCCATGTGGCCAGCGCCCTCGGCCATGCCTCAGCCGACGAGGTCGAGGCCGGACGCGCCTTCAGCGAGCTGGGCTTCGACTCGCTCACCGCGGTCGAACTGCGCACCCGGCTCGGCGCGACCACCGGCCTCAAACTGCCCGCGAGCCTGGTCTACGACTACCCGACACCGGCCGCGCTCGCCGAGCATCTGCTGACCGAGCTGATCCCGGACGGACCGGGCCACGGCCCCGGCCACGCCCCCGCCCATGTGGACACCGATCCGCAGGACGCCGAGCTGCGCCGCACCCTGGCCACCATCCCGATGGGCCGGATCCGGGAGGCGGGGCTGCTGGACACGCTGCTCCGGCTGGCCGATCCACAAGCAGCCACTTCCGATCCCAGCCGCGTCGAGGACGAGGCGGAGTCCATCGACGAGATGGACGTCCAGCACCTCATCGACATGGCGCTCGACCTCGACAGCCTCGACGGCAACGATTCCTGACGCGGGCCCAAGCACGGAGTACACGATGACAACCCCCAACGAAAAGCTCGTTGACGCGCTGCGGGCCTCGCTGAAGGAAACCGAGCGGCTGCGGAAGCAGAACCAGCAGCTCACCGACGCGTCCCGGGAACCGATCGCGATCGTCGGCATGAGCTGCCGGTTCCCCGGCGGCGTCGGCAGCCCCGAGGAGCTGTGGCGGCTCGTCGTGGACGGCCAGGACGCCATCTCCGGCTTCCCCACCGACCGCGGCTGGGACATCGAGTCGCTGTACGACCCGGACCCGGAGCGCGAGGGCACGTTCTACGCCCGCGGGGGCGGCTTCCTGTACGACGCGAGCCGGTTCGACCCGGGCTTCTTCGGGATCTCGCCGCGTGAGGCGCTCGCGATGGACCCGCAGCAGCGGCTGCTGCTGGAGACGTCCTGGGAGGCGTTCGAGCGGGCCGGGATCGACCCGGACACGATGCGGGGCTCGCGCACCGGCGTGTTCGTCGGCGCGTCCACGCAGGCGTACGGGGCGGGGGAGTACGACCTCCCGGAGGGTGTCGAGGGCCATCTGCTCACCGGCACCGCCTCCAGCGTCGCGTCCGGGCGGCTCTCGTACGCCTTCGGCCTGGAGGGTCCGGCGGCCACCATCGACACCGCCTGCTCGTCCTCCTCGGTCGCGCTGCACCTGGCGGTCCAGGCGCTGCGGCAGAGCGAGTGCTCGCTCGCGCTGGCGGCGGGCGCGACCGTGCTGTCCTCCCCGGATGTGTTCGTGGAGTTCAGCCGTCAGCGCGGACTCTCCGCCGACGGCCGCTGCAAGTCCTTCGCCGCCTCGGCGGACGGCACCGGCTGGTCCGAGGGTGTCGCGGTGCTGCTGGTCGAGCGGCTGTCCGACGCGCGGCGCAACGGGCACCCGGTGCTCGCGGTGGTGCGCGGCAGCGCGGTGAACCAGGACGGCGCGTCCAACGGCCTGACCGCGCCGAACGGCCCCTCGCAGCGGCGCGTCATCCGGCAGGCCCTGGAGAACGCCCGCCTCACCCCCGCCGACGTGGACGCGGTGGAGGCCCATGGCACGGGCACCACGCTGGGCGACCCCATCGAGGCACAGGCCCTCCTGTCCACCTACGGCAAGGAACGGCCGGACGGGCGCCCGCTGTGGCTCGGCTCGCTGAAGTCGAACATCGGCCACACGCAGAACGTCGCCGGTATCGGCGGCGTCATGAAGATGGTCATGGCGATGCGGCACGGGGTGCTGCCGCAGACGCTGCACGTGGACGAGCCCACCCCGCACGTCGACTGGTCGGCGGGAGAGGTGTCCCTGCTGACCGAGGCGCGGCCGTGGCCCGAGACCGGCCGGCCGCGCCGGGCGGGCGTCTCGTCCTTCGGTGTGAGCGGGACCAACGTCCACACCATCATCGAGCAGGCGCCGGAGGCCGAAGCGGCGGAGGCTGCTTCGGCTCCCGTGGCGGCTCCGGCTGTGGTGCCGTGGGTGCTCTCGGGGCGGGGTGTGGCCGCGCTGCGGGACCAGGCCGAGCGGCTGGTCGCGCATGTGGAGGCGCGTGGCGAGCTGCGGCCGGTGGATGTGGGGTTCTCGCTGGCGACCGGGCGGTCCGCCTTTGAACACCGTGCGGTGGTGGTGGCCGAGGACCGGGACGGGCTGCTGGCTGGTCTGGGTGCGCTGGCCGAGGGCCGTGGCGCGCCGGGTGTGGTCGAGGGTTCGGTGGCCGGTGGCAAGGTGGCGTTCCTGTTCACGGGGCAGGGCAGCCAGCGGCTGGGGATGGGGCGTGAGCTGTATGACGCCTATCCGGTGTTCGCCGAGGCGCTGGATGCGGTATGTGCGGAGCTGGACGCGCATCTGGAGCGGCCGCTGCGGGATGTGTTGTTCGGGGATGACGCGGAGGCGCTGGATCGGACGGGGTTCACTCAGCCCGCTTTGTTCGCGGTTGAGGTGGCGCTGTTCCGTCTCGTTGAGGCGTGGGGTCTGAAGCCGGACTTCCTGTCGGGTCACTCGATCGGTGAACTGGCTGCCGCGCATGTGGCGGGTGTGCTGTCGCTGGCGGACGCGGCGAAGCTGGTGGCGGCGCGTGGCCGTCTGATGCAGGAGCTGCCTGCCGGTGGCGCGATGATCGCCGTCCAGGCGGCCGAGGACGAGGTCACGCCGCTGCTGACCGAGCGGGTGTCGATCGCCGCGCTCAACGGGCCCACCTCCGTCGTTATCGCGGGTGATGAGGATGCGGCTGTCGCGATTGCGGCGGGCTTTGAGGCGCAGGGTCGTAAGACCAAGCGGCTCACGGTCAGCCACGCCTTCCACTCGCCGCGTATGGACGGCATGTTGGACGCGTTCCGGCAGGTGGCGCAGGGGCTGACGTACGAGGCCCCGCGTATCCCGATCGTCTCCAACCTCACCGGTTCCGTCATCTCCGCCGAGGAGATCACGACCGCCGACTTCTGGGTGCGCCACGTCCGCGAGGCCGTCCGCTTCCTCGATGGCATACGGACGCTCGAGGCGCAGAACGTCTCCACCTTCGTCGAGCTGGGCCCCGACGGTGTCCTCACCGCCATGGCCCAGGACTGCGCGACCGGCGAGGACGCCGCGTTCATCTCCGCGCTGCGCAAGGACCGTCCCGAGGCCGAGGCGCTCACCACGGCCATCGCGCGGGCCCACGCCCGTGGCGTGGCGCCGGACTGGGCCGCGTACTTCGCCGGGACCGGCGCGGTTCGCGTCGACCTGCCGACGTACGCCTTCCAGCATGAGCGGTTCTGGCTGGAGCCGGGTGCGGCGTCCGTGGGTGATGTGGCCTCTGTCGGGCTGGAGTTGGCCGGACACCCACTGCTGGGTGCGGCGGTGCCGCTGGCGGAGTCCGATGGACTCGTCTTCACGGGACGACTTGGCCTCGACACCCATCCGTGGCTGGCCGATCACACGGTCCGGGATGCGGTGGTGGTCCCGGGCCCGGCGTTCGTGGAGCTTGCCGTCCGGGCCGGTGACCAGGTCGGTTGCGACCTGCTCGACGAGCTGACCCTGCACACCCCGCTGGTGCTGCCCGCCCGCGGTGGCGTCCGGCTGCAGGTCACCGCCGGTGCGCCGGACGACGCCGGGCGTCGCTCGTTCACCGTCTCCTCCCGTCCGGAGGACGCCGCCGCCGACACGGCGTGGGTGCGGAACGCGAGCGGTGTGCTCGCCTCCGGCGCCCCCAGCCCGTCGTTCGACCTGGCCGAGTGGCCGCCGACCGCCGCCGAGGCGATCGAGCCCGACGCGCTCTACGCCCGGCTGGCCGAGGCCGGGTTGCGGCACGGCCCGGGATTCCAGGGGCTCACAGCCGCCTGGCGGCGCGGGGACGAACTCTTCGCCGAGGTCCGGCTGGACGACGACGTCAAGCCCGGCGCCGGAGAGTTCGCCGTACACCCGGCGCTGCTGGACGCCGCCCTGCACGCCCTCCACGGCCGCGAGGGCGCCCAACTGACCGATGTCTGGCAGGGCGTCCGGCTGTACGCGGCGGGCGCGTCCGCGCTGCGCGTACGGATCGCGCCCGCCGGAGCCGACACCGTGACCCTGGCGCTCGCCGACGCCACGGGCGAGCCGGTCGCCGCCGTTGACGGTCTGCGCTGCCGTGCGCTCCCCGACGACCTCACCGGCGACGGGGACGTGGCGCGGCAGAGCCTGTTCCGGCTCGACTGGGTGGCCCCGCAGACCACCTCCGCCGGTCCGGATGCCGCCGCCCGCCGTATCGTCCTGGGCGAGGACCCGTTCGGGCTGGTCCCGGCCGGAGTGGCCGCCGCCTCCGCCCCCGATCTGGCCGCGCTGGGCGCGTCCGTCGAGGCGGGCGACACCGCCGCCCCGGAGCTGGTCCTCGCGTCCTTCGCGCCCGCACCCGGCGGCCCGGACGAGGACGTGGCCGAGGCCGCGCAC
The DNA here is from genome assembly GCF_003595545.1 of Streptomyces sp. 11-1-2. NCBI lineage: Bacteria > Bacillati > Actinomycetota > Actinomycetes > Kitasatosporales > Streptomycetaceae > Streptomyces > Streptomyces sp. 11-1-2. The sequence goes on along the minus strand of NZ_CP022545.1, from coordinate 4,427,514 downwards.
CGGGAGGCGCGGCGCGCGCTGACCCTGGTGCAGGGCTGGCTGGCCGATGAGCGGTTCGCCGACGCGCGCCTGGTGGTCGTCACCCGGGGCGCGATGGCCGCCGACGCCGAGGAGGGCGTCACCGACCTGGTGCACGCGCCCCTGTGGGGTCTGGTGCGCTCCGCCGAGACCGAGAACCCCGGCCGCTTCGTCCTCGTAGACGTAGACGTAGACGAGGCTGCCGAGGCCGCCGGGAAGGCTGAAGCCGCCGGGACTGCCGAGGCCGCTGGGTCCGGCGGGGCCGCTGGGGCCGCTGGCGCCGCCGAGGTCGCCGACACCTTCGCCGACACGCTCTCCGACGCCCTGGCCACCGGCGAGCCTGAACTCGCCCTGCGCGCGGGCCGGGCCCTCGCGCCCCGACTGGCCCGCGCCACTGCCCCGGGCCTGGCCCCGGGCTCGGGTTCGAGTTCGGCCCTGGGCTCGACCTCGGGCTCGGGCTCGGGTTCGGCCCTGGCCCCGGCCTCGGCCCCGGACAGCGACTCCGACGCCACCCCGGCGTTCGATGCCGACGGCACCGTGCTCATCACCGGCGGCACCGGCGCCCTGGGCCGGCTGCTCGCCCGCCACCTGGTCGCCGAGCACGGCGTACGCCACCTCCTGCTGACCAGCCGCCGTGGCGCGGACGCCGACGGCGCCCCCGAGCTGGCCGCCGAACTCCGTGAGCGCGGCGCCGAGGTCACCCTCGCCGCCTGCGATGCCGCGGACCGCGACGCCCTCGCCGCGACCCTGGCCGCCGTCCCGGCCGAGCATCCGCTGACGGCCGTCGTGCACACCGCCGGTGTGCTGGACGACGGCACGGCCGCCGCCCTGACGCCCGAGCAGTTGGAGCGGGTGCTGCGTCCGAAGGTGGACGCGGCCTGGAACCTGCACGAGCTGACCCGCGACCTCGACCTGTCCGCGTTCGTGCTGTTCTCCGCGATCGCGGGCACGCTGGGCGGCGCGGGCCAGGCCAACTACGCCGCGGCCAACGTCTTCCTCGACGCGCTCGCCGCCCACCGCCACGCGGCGGGCCTGCCCGCCACCTCGCTGGTGTGGGGCCTGTGGGCCCAGTCCGGCGGTATCACCGGCGAGCTGACCGAGACCGATCTGCTGCGGCTGGCCCGCAGCGGCATGGGCGCCCTCACCGACGACGAGGGCATGGCGCTCTTCGACGCCGCCCGCCGCACCGGCCGGACCCTGCTGATCCCGGCCCGGCTCGACCTCGCGGCGCTGCGTTCCGCCGCCGGATCCGGCCCGGTCCCGGCGCTGCTGCGCGGGCTGATCCGCACGACCGGCCGGCGCACCGCCGCGGGCGCGCTCGCCGCCGGTTCGTCGCTGGCCCAGCGGCTGCGCGCGCTCTCCCCGAACGAGCGCCGCCGGACGCTGCTCGACCTCGTCCGCGGCCATGTGGCCACGGCTCTCGGCCACGCCTCCGCCGACGCCATCGAGGCCCGCCGCGCCTTCAAGGAGCTGGGCTTCGACTCGCTCACCGCCGTCGAACTGCGTAACCGGCTCTCCGCAGCCACCGGGCTCAAGCTGCCCACCACGATCGTCTTCGACCACCCGAACCCCACCGTCCTCGCCGACCATCTGCGCGCCGAACTCCTCGGCCCGGACGACGACGGGGCCGAGGCCGAGGCCGAGCAGGCGGACCCGGCACTCGCCGCCACCGCCGCCTCCCTCGCGGACGACCCGATCGCCATCGTCGCGATGGGCTGCCGCTACCCCGGCGACGTCCGCTCGCCCGAGGACCTGTGGCAGCTCGTGGCCACCGGCTCCGACGCCATCACCGGATTCCCCGTCAACCGCAACTGGGAGAGCCAGTGGGCGGCGGACGGCGACGAGGCCGACGCGGCCCCGTCCGACTACGCCCGCGCCGGTGGCTTCCTGCACGACGCGGACCTCTTCGACGCCTCGTTCTTCGGCATCTCGCCGCGTGAGGCCCTGGCCATGGACCCGCAGCAGCGGCTGCTGCTGGAGACGTCCTGGGAGGTGTTCGAGCGCGCCGGGATCGACCCGGACTCGCTCCGTGGCCGCTCCGTCGGCGTGTTCGTGGGCGCGGCCTACAGCGGCTACGACGCGGGCCTGGAGCAGGCCGGCGCGGAGGTCGCGGGCCATGTGATGACGGGCAACGCGGGCAGCGTCATGTCCGGCCGTATCGCCTACGCCCTCGGACTTGAGGGCCCGGCGGTCACCGTCGACACGGCGTGTTCGTCGTCGCTGGTGGCGCTGCACTGGGCGATCCAGGCGCTGCGCCAGGGCGAGTGCACGATGGCGCTCGCGGGCGGTGTCACCGTGATGACGACGCCCGGCCACTTCACCGAGTTCGGCCGCCAGGGCGGCCTGGCCGCCGACGGCCGCTGCAAGGCGTTCGCGGCCGGTGCGGACGGCACCGGCTGGGGCGAGGGCGTCGGCATGCTGCTCGTGGAGCGGCTGTCCGACGCGCGGCGCCACGGCCACCAGGTGCTGGCCGTCGTGCGCGGCTCGGCAGTCAACCAGGACGGTGCGAGCAACGGCCTGACGGCGCCGAACGGCCCGTCCCAGCAGCGCGTCATCCGCAAGGCGCTGACCAGCGCCGGGCTGACCAGCGGCGATGTGGACGCCGTCGAGGCGCACGGCACGGGAACCACGCTGGGCGACCCGATCGAGGCACAGGCGCTGCTGGCCACCTACGGCCAGGAGCGCGACGCGGAGCGGCCGTTGTGGCTGGGCTCCATCAAGTCCAACATCGGCCACTCCCAGGCGGCGGCCGGTGTCGCGGGCATCATCAAGATGGTGATGGCGATGCGGCACGGTGTGCTGCCGCAGACGCTGCACGTGGACGAGCCGTCGCCGCATGTCGACTGGACGGCCGGTGACATCGCGCTGCTGACGCAGGCGCGGGAGTGGCCGGAGACCGGCCGCGCGCGCCGCGCCGCGGTGTCCTCGTTCGGCATCAGCGGCACCAACGCCCACACCATCATCGAGCAGGCCCCGGCCGGCACGGCCGAACCGGTGGAGGAGGAGCCCGAGCGAGGCGGCTCCGACGTGCTGCCGTACGCGCTCTCCGCCAAGGGCACCGACGCTCTGCGGGCCCAGGCCGAGCGGCTCTACGCCCATCTGACCGCGCACCCCGACCTCGCACCGGCCGACGTCGCCCACACCCTGGTCACCGGCCGCGCCGCGCTCGACCACCGCGCGGTGCTGGTCGCGGACGGCAGGGACGATCTGCTGCGCGGCCTCGACGCGCTGGCGCGGGGGGAGTCCGCGCCGGGGCTGGTCGAGGGCGTGGTTGCCGAGGGTGAGCTGGCGTTCCTGTTCACGGGGCAGGGGAGCCAGCGGCTGGGGATGGGGCGTGAGCTCTACCAGGCGTATCCGGTGTTCGCGGAGGCGCTGGACGCGGTCTGCGATGAGCTGGACGCGCATCTCGAACGGCCGTTGAAGACAGTGCTGTTCGGCGAGGACGCCGAGGCGCTGGATCAGACCGGTTTCACCCAGCCTGCGCTGTTCGCGGTCGAGGTGGCGTTGTTCCGGCTGGTGGACGCGTGGGGGCTGCGGCCCGACTATCTGTCGGGGCATTCGATTGGTGAGTTGGCTGCGGCGCATGTGGCGGGTGTGTTGTCGCTGGCGGATGCGGCGAAGTTGGTGGCGGCGCGTGGCCGTCTGATGCAGGAGCTTCCGGCCGGTGGCGCGATGATCGCGGTGCAGGCGTCGGAGGACGAGGTGCTGCCGCTGCTCACCGAGCGGGTGTCGATCGCCGCGCTCAACGGGCCGACGTCGGTGGTCATCGCGGGTGATGAGGACGCGGCTGTCGCGATTGCGGCGGGCTTCGAGGCCCAGGGTCGGAAGACCAAGCGCCTCACCGTCAGCCACGCCTTCCACTCGCCCCGCATGGACGGCATGTTGGACGCGTTCCGCGAGGTCGCGGAGGGCCTGTCGTACGAGGCCCCGCGCATCCCGATCGTCTCCAACCTCACCGGGACCGTCGCCTCCACCGAGGAGGTCACGGCCCCCGACTTCTGGGTGCGCCACGTCCGCGAAGCCGTCCGCTTCCTCGATGGTGTGCGGACGTTGGAAGCCCAAGGCGTCACCACCTTCGTGGAGTTGGGTCCCGAGGGCGTCCTGACCGCGATGGCGCAGGAGTGTGTGACCGGTGGCGGCGCCGCGTTCGTCTCCGTGCTGCGCAAGGACCGTCCCGAGGCCGAGGCGCTGACCACGGCCGTCGCCCGCGCGTATGTGCGGGGCGTGGCGCCGGACTGGGCCGCGTACTTCGCCGGGACCGGTGCCCACCGCGTCGACCTGCCGACCTACGCCTTCCAGCACCGCCGCTACTGGCCCGAGGAGCCGGTGGCGAGCCTGGCCGCCGCGGGTGTCGACGGCTGGCGGTACCAGGTGGCGTGGAAGCCGCTGTCGCTGGGCTCCGCGGCCCGGCTGTCCGGGGTGTGGCTCGTCGCCGCCCCCGCCGACGATGCCGCCGCCGACGCGTGGACGGACGGTGTCGTCCGGACGCTGACCGAGCGGGGCGCCGAGGTGCGGCGGCTCGACCTGGCCGCCGAGGACCGCGCGGGCATCGCCGAGCGGCTGCGCACGGCGGCCGACGGCGGCGCCGTGGCCGGTGTGCTCTCGCTGCTGGCCACCGGGGACGCCGACGCCCTGCTGCCCACGGCCGCCCTCGTGCAGGCCATGGGTGACGCCGCGATCGACGCGCGGCTGTGGTGTGCCACCCGGGGCGCGGTCTCGACGGGGCGTCAGGGCGAGCTGGTGGACCCGGCCCGCGCCCAGGTGTGGGGCCTTGGCCGAGTGGCGGCCCTGGAGCTGCCCGACCGCTGGGGCGGTCTCATCGACCTCCCCGAGACCCTGACCGACCGGGTGCTGTCGCGGCTCGCGGTGGTGCTCGCCGGGGCCGGGGACGAGGACCAGATCGCCGTCCGCGCCTCCGGGGTGTTCGGCCGCCGGCTGGCGCGGGCGACCGCACGGCAGGTGGCGGAGGCCGAGGGCTGGAGCGCCCGCGGCACGGTGCTGGTGACGGGCGGTACGGGCGCGCTGGGCGGCCAGGTGGCCCGTTGGCTGATCGACAAGGGCGCCGAACACGTGGTGCTCACGAGCCGCCGTGGCCTCGACGCCCCGGGCGCGGACGGGCTGCGCGATGAACTCGCCGCCTCCGGCGCCCGGATCACCGTCGCCGCCTGCGATGTGGCCGACCGGGAGGCCCTGGCCGGGCTGCTGGCCGACCTCCCCGCCGAGCTGCCGCTGACGGCCGTGGTGCACGCGGCCGGGGTGCTGGACGACGGCATTCTGGAGTCGCTGACCCCCGAGCGCTTCGCCTCCGTGCTGCGTGCGAAGGCCGACGCCGCGCTCGCCCTGGACGAGCTGACGCGCGATCTTGACCTGTCCGCGTTCGTGCTGTTCTCCTCGACCAGCGGCACCGTGGGCGCCGCGGGCCAGGCCAACTACGCCGCCGCGAACGCCTTCCTGGACGCGCTCGCCCAGCGGCGGCGCGCCGAGGGCCTGCCCGCCACCTCGATCGCCTGGGGCCCGTGGGCCGCGGGCGGCATGGCCGCCGACGAGGCGCTGGAGCAGCGGATGCGCCGCGCCGGGATGCCGCCCATGGACGCCGATCTCGCGATCGACGCCCTGCAGCGCGCCCTCGACCTGGGCGACGCGGCCGTGACCGTGGCGGATGTCGACTGGGACCGGTTCGCCCCGGGCTTCACCGCAGGCCGACCCAGCCCCCTGCTGGCCGACCTGCCCGAGGTGCGCCAGGCCGCCACGCGCGCCGCCGCCACCGCTACCGGCGAGGCCGCGCCCGTCGAGACGGCCTCCGCGCTCGCGCGGCGGCTCCTCGGCCTGCCCGAGGCGGAGCGCCACCGGGCGCTGCTGGATCTCGTACGGACCCATGTGGCGGAGGTCCTCGGCCACGCCGATGTGTCCGACATCAGCGCCGAACGGGCCTTCCGTGAGATCGGCTTCGACTCCCTCACCGCCGTCGAACTGCGCAACGGCCTCAACGCCGCCACCGATCTGCGGCTCCCCGCCACCCTCATCTACGACTACCCGACGCCGCTCGCCCTCGCCGACCACCTCTTCGCCGAACTGCTCGGCGGGCAGGTGGCGGTCACGGGCGGAGTGTCGCCGGTGGCGGGCGCGGCTGCCGACGACGATCCGATCGCGATCGTCGCGATGAGCTGCCGCTTCCCGGGCGGTGTCCGCACCCCCGAGGAGCTGTGGCATCTGCTGGTGTCCGGCACGGACGCCATCGTGGACATGCCCGCCGACCGCGGCTGGGACCTGCGGACGCTCTACAACCCGGACCCGGACGTCGAGGGCACCTCGTACGCCCGCGAGGGCGGCTTCCTGCGCGACGCCGCCGACTTCGACCCGGCGTTCTTCGGCATCTCGCCGCGCGAGGCCCTTGCCATGGACCCGCAGCAGCGGCTGCTGCTGGAGACCTCCTGGGAGGCGTTCGAGCGGGCCGGGATCGACCCCGCGTCCCTGCGCGGCTCCACCGCCGGTGTCTTCGTCGGCACCAACGGCCAGGACTATCTGTCCCTGCTGCTGAGCGACTCGCAGGGCCTCGAAGGCCATATGGGCACGGGCAACGCGGCCAGCGTGATCTCGGGCCGGCTCGCCTACACCTTCGGCCTCGAAGGCCCGGCGGTCACCATCGACACCGCCTGCTCCTCCTCGCTGGTCGCCCTCCACTCGGCCATCCAGGCGCTGCGCGGCGGTGAGTGCTCGATCGCGCTCGCGGGCGGTGTGACCGTGATGTCGACGCCCGGTGTGTTCGTGGACTTCAGCCGTCAGCGCGGGCTCGCGGAGGACGGCCGGATCAAGGCGTTCGCGGCCGAGGCGGACGGCACCGGCTGGGGCGAGGGCGTCGGCATGCTGCTCGTCGAGCGGCTGTCGGACGCCCGCCGCAACGGCCACCCGGTGCTCGCGCTCGTACGCGGCACGGCCGTCAACCAGGACGGTGCGTCCAATGGTCTGACGGCGCCGAACGGGCCGTCGCAGCAGCGCGTCATCCGCCAGGCGCTCGCCGGTGCCGGTCTGGCCCCGTCCGAGGTGGACGCGGTCGAGGCGCACGGCACCGGCACCCGGCTGGGCGACCCGATCGAGGCGCAGGCGCTGCTCGCCACGTACGGCCAGGACCGGGCGGAGGGGCAGCCGCTGCTGCTCGGCTCCATCAAGTCCAACATCGGGCACACGCAGGCCGCGGCCGGTGTCGCCGGTGTGATGAAGATGGTCCTCGCCATGCGGCACGGGGTGCTCCCGCGCACACTGCACGTGGACGAGCCCACCCCGCATGTCGACTGGTCGGCGGGCGACATCAGCCTGCTGACGGAGCAGGTGGCATGGCCGGAGACCGGCCATCCGCGGCGCGCGGGCATCTCCTCCTTCGGCTTCAGCGGCACCAACGCCCACGCCGTCGTGGAAGAGGCCCCGGCGGCTGACGTTGTTGAGGCCGCTGAGCACGCCGACGCGGGCGGAACGGCCCTGCCGGTGCTGCTCTCGGCCCGGACGGCGGAGGGGCTGCGCGAGCAGGCACAGCAGCTCCACGGCCACCTGACCGAGCGGACCGAGCTACGGAGCGCCGACCTCGGCTACGCGCTCGCTGTGGGCCGCTCGGCCTTCGAGGAGCGCGCGGCGCTGATCGCCGAGGACCGGGACGGGCTGCTGTCCGGACTGGAGGCGCTCGCCGAGGGACGTACGGCGGCCGGGCTCGTTCAGGGTTCGGTGGCCGGTGGCCGGGTGGCGTTCCTGTTCACGGGGCAGGGCAGCCAGCGGCTCGGCATGGGCCGTGAGCTGTACTACGCGTACCCGGCCTTCGCGGAGGCGCTGGACGCGGTCTGCGATGAGTTGGACGCGCATCTTGAACGGCCTTTGAAGACGGTGTTGTTCGGGGATGACGCGGAGGCGCTGGATCGGACGGGGTTCACTCAGCCTGCGTTGTTCGCGGTTGAGGTGGCGTTGTTCCGGTTGGTGGAGGGGTGGGGTCTGCGTGCGGACTTCCTGTCGGGGCATTCGATTGGTGAGTTGGCCGCCGCGCATGTGGCGGGTGTGTTGTCGCTGGCGGATGCGTGCCGGTTGGTTGCTGCGCGTGGCCGGTTGATGCAGGAGCTTCCGGCGGGTGGCGCGATGATTGCCATCCAGGCGTCTGAGGACGAGGTCACGCCGCTGCTCAGCGAGCGGGTGTCGATTGCCGCGCTCAATGGGCCCACCTCGGTCGTCATCGCGGGTGATGAGGACGCGGCGCTGGAGATTGCGGCGTCGTTCGAGGCACAGGGTCGGAAGACCAAGCGGCTCACGGTCAGCCATGCGTTCCACTCGCCGCGTATGGACGGGATGCTGGAGGCGTTCCGTGAGGTGGCCGAGGGGCTGACGTACGAGGCTCCCCGGATCCCGATCGTGTCCAACCTGACCGGGACCGTCGTCTCCGCCGAGGAGATCGCGACCCCCGGCTTCTGGGTGCGCCACGTCCGCGAGGCCGTCCGCTTCCTGGACGGCATCCGCACCCTCGAAGCGCGCAACGTCACCACGTTCATCGAGCTGGGCCCCGACGGGGTCCTGACCGCGATGGCTCAGGAGTGTGTGACCGACTCCGCGTCGGACGCCGCGTTCGTCTCCGTGCTGCGCAAGGACCGTCCCGAGGCCGAGGCGCTGACCACGGCCGTGGCACGGGCGCATGTGCGCGGTGTGGCGGTGGACTGGGCGGCCTTCTACGCCGGGACGGGCGCCACCCGACTGGCGCCGGACGAGCTGGCCGAGCTGCCCACGTACGCCTTCCAGCGGCAGCGCTACTGGCCGAAGGTCTCCTCGCTGTTCCTGGGCGATGTGGCCGCGGTCGGGCTGGGCGAGGCCGAGCATCCGCTGCTCGGTGCCAGCGCCGAACTGCCCGGCGCGGACGGGATGTTGTTCACCGGGCGGCTGGCGCTGTCCACGCACCCGTGGCTGGCCGATCACACGATCATGGACACCGTGCTGCTGCCGGGCACCGCGTTCGTGGAGCTGGCGGTCCGGGCCGGTGACCAGGTCGGCTGCGAGGTGCTGGAGGAGCTGACCCTCGAGGCGCCGCTGGTCCTGACCGAGGACGGTGGCGTCCAACTGCGGCTGTGGGTCGGCGCGGCCGATGACACCGGCCGCCGCCCGCTGGAGCTGCACTCCCGGGCCGAGCACCTGTCGGCCGAGGAGCCGTGGACCCGGCATGCGTCCGGTGTCCTGGCGTCCGGTGGCCGTCCGGAGGCGTCGTTCGAGCTGACCGCATGGCCCCCGGCGGACGCCGCCGAGGTGGCGGTCGGCGACCGTTACGCCGAGCTGCGGGACGTCGGTTTCGCGTACGGCCCCGCCTTCCAGGGGTTGCGCAAGGCATGGCGGCGCGGTGGCGAGGTGTTCGCCGAGGTGGTGCTGGACGAGGGCACGGCCGAGGAGGCCGCCGCGTTCGGGCTGCACCCGGCGCTGCTGGACGCCGCACTGCACGCGCTCGGCCTGGCCGGGCTCGGCGGCACCGAGACCGAGGGGCGGCTGCCGTTCGCCTGGACCGGGGTGTCGCTGTACGCGAGCGGCGCGGCCACGCTGCGAGTGCGGATGGCCGCCGTGGGCGGCGACGGCGTCCGGCTGGAGATCGCGGACGCCGCGGGCACGCCGGTCGCGGCCGTGGATTCGCTGGTGCTGCGCCCGGTCTCGGCCGAGCAACTGCAGAGCGCGCGGACGGCCTACCACGAGTCGCTGTACCGCGTGGAGTGGACGACGGCCGGGCTGGTGGACGCCGCCGGGGCGGACGTTGCGACCGACGGCCGATGGGCGGCGCTGGGCACGGACACCCTGGGCCTCGCCACATACCCGGACCTGGCCGCGCTGAGCGAGGCCGTCGATTCCGGAACGGCGCTGCCGGAGTACGTCGTGGTGGACCTGGCACCCGAAGCCCGTGTAGACGCAGCACTTGAAGGCCCGGGTGCGGCAAATCAAGCCCGTCCGGCGATTGAGGACACGCCCGAAGGGCGTACGGACGTGGCATCTGAGGGCCCGGGTGCGGCATCTCCAGCCCGTCCGGCGATTGAGGACCGGGGCCTTGGGGCAAAGCCCCAAGTTTCGGGAAGGGGCGGGGTGGGGGAAAGCCCCTCGCCCGCCACCACGGCGCACCAGGTCACCACCCAGGTGCTGGGCCTGCTGCAGCAGTGGCTGTCCGACGACCGCTTCATGGACTCACGTCTGGTCCTGCTGACCTCGGGGACCGTGGCCACCGAGGCCGGTGAGCCGGTGACGGATCCGGCGGGCGCCGCCGTCCGCGGTCTGGTGCGTTCGGCACAGTCCGAGAACCCGGACAGGCTCCTCCTGATCGACCTCGACGGCCACGACGACTCGCAGACCGCGCAGACCGCGCAGACCGCGCAGACCGCGCTGCCCGCGCTGCCCGCGCTGTCCGCGGCGCTCGCGAGCGGCGGGGCCGAGGTCGCGGTGCGGCAGGGCGTCGTCAAGACGCCACGCCTGGCCCGTGCGGCGTCGGCGGCCGACAGCGAGACCCCGGAGTGGAACCCGGACGGCACGGTGCTGGTCACCGGCGCGTCCGGTTCGCTGGGCGGCCTGTTCGCCCGCCACCTGGTGGCGGAGCGTGGCGTACGGCAGCTCCTGCTGGTGAGCCGTCGTGGCGAGCAGGCCCCGGGCGCGGCCGAACTCGGCGCCGAGCTGGCCGAGTTGGGTGCGAGCGTGCGCTGGGCGGCGTGTGATGTGGCGGACCGGGACGCGCTCGCCGCGACCCTCGCCGCCATTCCCGCCGAGCATCCGCTCACGGCGGTCGTCCACACGGCCGGTGTGCTGGACGACGGTGTGATCGGCTCGCTCACCCCCGAGCGCGTCGACCACGTCATGCGCCCGAAGGCGGACGCCGCCTGGAACCTGCACGAGCTGACCCGCGACCAGGACCTCTCGGCGTTCGTGCTGTTCTCCTCGGCCGCCGGTGTGTTCGGCGGCCCCGGCCAGGGCAACTACGCGGCGGCCAACGTCTTCCTGGACGCCCTCGCCCAGCACCGCGCCGCCCAGGGCCTGCCCGCCACCGCGCTGGCGTGGGGCCTGTGGGCCGGTGGCGGCATGGGAGACACCCTGGACGAGGCCGACATCACCCGGATGCGGCGGGCCGGAGTGCCCCCGCTGCCGGTGGCGGAGGGACTGCGGCTCTTCGACGCCGCGCTGACCGTCGACGAGGCGTCGCTGGTGCCGATGCGCCTGGACCTCGCGGCGCTGCGCAACCAGCCCGCGATCTCGCCGCTGCTGCGCGGCCTGGTGCGGGTCCCGGCGCGGCGCGCGGTGGACGCGGTCGCGGCGGGCGGCGAGACCGGTCTTGCCGGGCGGCTCGCCGGGCTGAGCACGGCGGACCAGGAGCGGCTGCTGCTGGACCTGGTCCGGGCGCAGGTGGCGACCGTACTCGGCTACGCGGGTGCGGAGACCATCGGTTCCGGGCGGGCGTTCAAGGATCTGGGCTTCGACTCGCTGACCGCTGTCGAGCTGCGCAATCAGCTCAACTCGGTCACCGGGCTGCGGCTGCCCGCGACGCTCATCTTCGACTATCCGGACCCGCAGGTCCTGGCCCGCCACCTGCGGACCGAGCTGGTGGGCGAGGAGTCGGCGGAGGTGCACACCCCGGTCCCGGTGACGGCCGTCACCGAGGACGAGCCGATCGCCATCGTCGGGATGAGCTGCCGCTACCCGGGCGGGGTCACCACCCCCGAGGAGCTGTGGCGGCTCGTCATCGGCGCCACCGACGCCATCTCCGACTTCCCCGTCGACCGTGGCTGGGACCTCGACGCGCTCTACAGCGACGACCCCGACCAGGTGGGCACCAGCTACACCCGCGAGGGCGGCTTCCTGCACGACGCCGCCGACTTCGACCCCGACTTCTTCGGGATCAACCCGCGCGAGGCCATGGCGATGGATCCGCAGCAGCGGCTGCTGCTGGAGACGTCGTGGGAGGCGTTCGAGCGCGCGGGCATCGACCCGGCGGCCGTACGCGGCAGCAAGACCGGTGTCTTCGCGGGCGTCATGTACCACGACTATCTGACCCGGCTGACCGCCGTCCCCGAGGGGCTCGAGGGCTACCTCGGCACGGGCGGCGCGGGCTCCATCGCCTCGGGCCGGGTGGCGTACACCTTCGGCCTGGAGGGCCCGGCGGTCACCATCGACACGGCGTGCTCGTCGTCGCTGGTGGCACTGCACCTGGCCGCGCAGGCACTGCGCAACGGCGAGTGCTCGCTGGCGCTGGCCGGTGGTGTGACCGTCATGGCCACCCCGGACACGTTCATCGACTTCAGTCGCCAGCAGGGCCTGTCCACCGACGGCCGCTGCAAGTCCTTCGCGGCGTCGGCGGACGGCACCGGCTGGGCCGAGGGCGCGGGCATGCTGCTCGTCGAGCGGCTGTCGGACGCGCGGCGCAACGGACACCAGGTCCTGGCGATCGTGCGGGGCTCGGCCATCAACCAGGACGGTGCGTCCAACGGTCTGACGGCGCCCAACGGCCCGTCCCAGCAGCGCGTCATCCGCGACGCGCTGACCAGCGCCCGGCTCACCACCGCCGATGTCGACGTGGTGGAGGCGCACGGCACGGGCACGACGCTGGGCGACCCGATCGAGGCCCAGGCCCTGCTCGCCACCTACGGCCGCAGCCGGCCGGAGGGACAGCCGCTGTGGCTGGGCTCGCTGAAGTCCAACATCGGCCACACCCAGGCCGCCGCGGGTGTCGCGGGCATCATCAAGATGATCATGGCGATGCGGCACGGCGTGCTCCCGCAGACGCTGCACATCGACGAGCCCACGCCGCATGTGGACTGGTCGGCGGGCGACCTCGAGCTGCTGACCGAGGCCCGGCCGTGGCCGGAGCTCGGCCGGCCGCGCCGGGCGGCCATCTCGTCGTTCGGTGTGAGCGGCACGAACGCGCACACGATCATCGAGCAGCCCCCGGCCCCGAGGAGATCCCCGCGACCCGTCCGGTGGCGGAGCTGCCGACGGTGCCCTGGGTGCTCTCGGGCAAGTCCGAGGCCGCCCTGCGCGGCCAGGCCGAACGGCTCCTCGCCCACCTCGGCACCCACCCCGACCTGCACACCACGGACGTCGGCCACGCGCTGGCGACGGGCCGGGCGGCGCTGGAGCGCCGCGCGGTCGTCGTCGGCGAGGACCGGGACGGGCTGCTGTCCGGCCTGGAGGCGCTGGCGCGCGGCGAGTCGGCCGCGGGGCTGGTCCAGGGGACGGTGGCCGAGGGCGGCAAGGTGGCGTTCCTGTTCACGGGGCAGGGGAGCCAGCGGCTTGGGATGGGGCGTGAGCTGTACGACGCCTATCCGGTGTTCGCGGAGGCGCTGGACGCCGTCTGCGATGAGCTGGACGCGCATCTCGAACGGCCTCTGAAGACGGTGCTGTTCGGGGCCGATGCCGAGGCGCTGGACCGGACGGGGTTCACTCAGCCCGCTTTGTTCGCGGTTGAGGTGGCGTTGTTCCGGTTGGTGGAGGCGTGGGGGCTGCGGCCCGACTTCCTCTCCGGGCATTCGATTGGTGAGTTGGCCGCCGCGCATGTGGCGGGTGTGTTGTCGCTGGCGGATGCGGCGAAGTTGGTGGCGGCTCGTGGCCGTTTGATGCAGGAGCTTCCGGCGGGTGGCGCGATGATCGCGGTGCAGGCGTCGGAGGACGAGGTGCTGCCGCTGCTCACCGACCGTGTGTCGACGGCCGCGCTCAACGGTCCGACCTCCGTGGTCATCGCGGGTGATGAGGACGCGGCGCTTGAGATTGCCGCGTCGTTCGAGGCGCAGGGTCGTAAGACCAAGCGGCTCACGGTCAGCCATGCGTTCCATTCCCCGCGTATGGACGGGATGCTGGAGGCGTTCCGTGAGGTGGCCGAGGGGTTGACCTACGAGGCCCCGCGGATCCCGATCGTCTCCAACCTCACCGGTGGCGTCGTCTCCGCCGAGGAGATCACGGCCCCCGACTTCTGGGTGCGCCACGTCCGCGAGGCCGTCCGTTTCCTCGATGGCGTCCGGACGATGGAAGCCCAGGGCGTCACCACCTACGTCGAGTTGGGCCCCGACGGTGTCCTCACCGCCATGGCCCAGGAGTGCGTCTCCGGCGAGGACGCCGCCTTCGTCTCGGCGCTCCGCAAGGGACGTACCGAGCCGGGGGCGCTGACGGCGGCCCTCGCCGCGTTGCACACCCGGGGGCTGGCCCTGGACTGGTCGGCGTTCTTCGCCGGTACGGGAGCCCGCGCCATCGAGCTGCCGACCTACGCCTTCCAACGGCAGCGCTTCTGGGTGGAGAACCCGGAGGAGGTCCGCGAGGCCGTCGCGGCCATGGATTCCGTGGACGCGCGGTTCTGGGAGGCCGTCGAACGCGAGGACCTGGAGGCCCTGGCCGGGACGCTGCAGTCCGAGGACGCCGACGCGCTCTCCTCGCTGGGCGCCGTTCTGCCGATGCTGTCCTCGTGGCGGCGCCGCCAGGGCGAGCGGTCCACCGTGGACGCCTGGCGCTACCAGGTGACCTGGAAGCCGGTGGCCGCCCGCGCCGAGGGGGCGCTGACCGGCCGCTGGCTGGTCGTCACCACCACTGAAGAGGCGGACGGCGCGCTGGCCGAGGGTGTCGTACGGACGCTGTCCGCACGCGGCGCCGAGGTCCAGCGGGTCGAGCTGGCCGCCACGGACCGTACGGGCATGGCCGAGCGGCTGCGTGAGGCGGTCGCCGACGCCCCGGTGGCCGGGGTGTTCGCGCTCCCGGCCCTCGCCGAAAGCGCCGAAAGCGCCGAAAGCGCCGAAAGCGCTGAGGGCGCCGACGGGCTGGTCCGCACGGCCGCCCTGGCGCAGGCGCTGGGCGATCTGGACGTGGACGCGCCGCTGTGGGTCGCCACGCGCGGCGCGGTCTCGACCGGCTGGGCGGACGGGCCGGTGGACCCGTGGCAGGCGCGGGTCTGGGGCCTGGGCCGGGTCGCGGCCCTGGAGCTGGCCGAGCGGTGGGGCGGTCTCGTCGATCTGCCGGAGACGGTGGACGACCGGGCGCTGTCGCGGCTGGCGGGAGTGCTGGCCGCTGGCGCGGGCGAGGACCAGGTCGCGGTGCGCGCCTCCGGCGTCTTCGGCCGCCGGCTGACCCGGTCCGCCAACACCGGGCACGGCCGCGACTGGCGGCCGGGTGCGGGTTCGGTCCTGGTGACCGGCGGTACGGGCGCGCTGGGCGCGCATGTGGCCCGCTGGCTGATCGACAAGGGCGCCGAACACGTGGTGCTCACCAGCCGCCGTGGCCTCGACGCCCCCGGCGCGGCCGAGCTGCGGGACGAACTCGCCGCCTCGGGCGCCCGGGTGACCGTCGCGGCCTGCGACGCCGCCGACCGCGAGGCGCTGGCCGCGCTGGTGGCGGGGCTCCCGGCCGAACTGCCGCTGACGGCGGTGGTGCACGCGGCCGGGGTGCTGGACGACGGCGTTCTGGAGTCGCTGACCCCCGAGCGCTTCGCCTCCGTGCTGCGCGCCAAGGCCGAGGCCGCGGCCAATCTGCACGAGCTGACGCGGGACCTGGACCTGACGGCCTTCGTCCTGTTCTCCTCGTTCGCGGGCTCGATCGGCGCCGCCGGTCAGGCCAACTACGCCGCCGCGAACGCCTTCCTGGACGCGCTCGCCGAGCGCCGCCGGACCGAGGGCCTGCCCGCCACCTCGGTGGCCTGGGGCCCGTGGGCCGAGGGCGGGATGGCCGCGGACGACGCGCTGGAGCAGCGCATGCGCCGCGCCGGTGTGCCGCCGATGGCGGCGGACCTGGCCATCGCCGCGCTGCAGCGCGCGCTGGATCTGGACGAGACCGCGGTGACGGTCGCGGACATCGACTGGGAGCGGCTGGCCCCCGGCTTCACCGCCTCCCGGCCGAGCCCGCTGCTGCTGGAGCTGCCCGAGGTGCGTACCGCGCTGGAGGCCGAAAGCGGGCGGACGGCCCGTACGGCCGGTGGCGGCGCGGACGAGTCCTCGCTGGCCCAGCGGCTCGCGGGGGTCCCGGCGGCCGAGCGCGAGCGGATCCTGCTGGACCTGGTGCGCTCGGCCGTGGCCGATGTGCTGGGCCACTCCGACGCGGAGGCCGTGGAGGCGGACCGGGCGTTCCGGGATCTGGGCTTCGACTCGCTGACGGCCGTCGAGCTGCGCAACCGCATGAACACCGTGACCGGGCTGCGGCTGCCGCCCACGCTGGTGTACGACTACCCGTCGTCCTCGGCGCTCGCCGCCCACCTCCGTACGGAGATCCTGGGCGAGGAGAGCGCGGCCGAGGCAAGGGGCAGTGTGCCGTCCATGACGGTGGCCGTCGCCGACGATCCGATCGCGATCGTCGGGATGAGCTGCCGTTTCCCGGGCGGCGTGCGGTCGCCGGAGGAGCTGTGGCGGCTTCTGGTCTCCGGGCAGGACGCGGTGACGGGCTTCCCGGCCGACCGTGGCTGGGACCTGGAGGCGCTGTACGACCCGGACTCCGCCACCGAGAACACCAGCTATGTCCGCGAGGGCGGATTCCTGGCGGACGCCGGGGACTTCGACGCGGCGTTCTTCGGCATCTCGCCGCGTGAGGCGCTCGCGATGGATCCGCAGCAGCGGTTGCTGCTGGAGACGTCGTGGGAGGCGTTCGAGCGGGCCGGAATCGATCCGACGACGCTGCGTGGTCAGCAGGTCGGCGTGTTCGCGGGCACCAACGGCCAGGACTACATGTCGCTCGTCCTCCACTCGCCGGACGGCGGCGATGGGTTCATGGGGACGGGTAACGCGGCCAGTGTGATGTCGGGTCGGGTGTCGTATGCGCTGGGTCTTGAGGGCCCGGCGGTGACGGTGGATACCGCCTGCTCGTCCTCCTTGGTGGCGTTGCATTGGGCGATTCAGGCGTTGCGTGCGGGTGAGTGCTCGTTGGCGCTGGCCGGTGGTGTGACGGTGATGTCGACGCCGGGTTCGTTCGTGGACTTCAGTCGTCAGCGTGGGCTGGCGGAGGATGGTCGGATCAAGGCGTTCGCGGCCGGTGCGGATGGCACCGGTTGGGGCGAGGGCGTGGGCATGCTGCTCGTGGAGCGGTTGTCGGACGCCCAGCGCCACGGCCATGAGGTGCTGGCGGTCGTCCGCGGCTCCGCGATCAACCAGGACGGTGCGTCCAACGGTCTGACGGCGCCGAATGGTCCCTCGCAGCAGCGGGTGATCCGGCAGGCGCTGGCGGGTGCGGGGCTGTCCGCGTCCGAGGTGGACGCGGTCGAGGCCCACGGCACCGGTACGACGCTGGGTGACCCGATCGAGGCGCAGGCGCTGCTGGCCACCTACGGGCAGGAGCGGGACCCCGAGCGGCCCCTGCTGCTCGGCTCCATCAAGTCCAACATCGGGCACACGCAGGCCGCTGCCGGTGTCGCCGGAGTGATGAAGATGGTGCTGGCGCTGCGGCACGGTGTGCTGCCGCCGACCCTGCACGTGGACGAGCCGACCCCGCATGTCGACTGGTCCGCCGGGGAGCTGGAGCTGCTGACCGAGGCGCGGGAGTGGCCGGAGACCGGCCGTCCGCGCCGGGCGGCGGTGTCGGCGTTCGGCATCAGCGGCACCAACGCGCACACCTTGCTGGAGCAGGCCCCGGAGCCTGCGGAGAACCCCGTCGTCGCACCGGCGGTGGAGCTGCCGACGGCGCCGTGGGTGCTGTCGGCCAAGTCCCCGGCCGCCGTACGCGGCCAGGCCGAACGGCTCCTGGCCCACCTCGGCGGCGAGACCGCACCGGCCGCCACCGATGTGGCCTACTCGCTGGCCACGACCCGCGCCGCCCTGGACCACCGGGCCGTGCTCACCGCGGACAGCGGGGACGGGCTGCTGGCCGGTCTCGCGGCGCTGGCGCGGGGCGAGTCCGAGGTGCCGGGCCTGGTCGAGGGCTCGGTGGCCGGTGGCAAGGTGGCGTTCCTGTTCACCGGACAGGGCAGCCAGCGGCTCGGCATGGGCCGTGAGCTGTACGACACCTTCCCGGTGTTCGCGGACGCGCTGGACGAGGTGTGTGCCCACCTGGACGCGCATCTCGAACGACCGCTGCGGGATGTGCTGTTCGGCGAGGACGCGTCCGCGCTGGACCGGACCGGGTTCACTCAGCCCGCGCTGTTCGCGGTCGAGGTGGCGCTGTTCCGGCTGGTGGAGACCTGGGGGCTGAAGGCGGACTTCCTGTCGGGCCACTCCATCGGTGAGCTGGCCGCCGCCCATGTGGCGGGTGTCCTCTCGCTGGCGGACGCGGCGAAGCTGGTGGCGGCTCGTGGCCGTTTGATGCAGGAGCTTCCGGCGGGTGGCGCGATGATCGCCGTCCAGGCGGCCGAGGACGAGGTGGCGCCGCTGCTCACCGACCGCGTGAGCATCGCCGCGCTCAACGGTCCGACCTCCGTGGTCATCGCCGGTGACGAGGACGCGGCCGAGCGGATCGCGGCGGGCTTCGAGGCGCAGGGCCGTAAGACCAAGCGCCTCACGGTCAGCCACGCCTTCCACTCCCCGCGCATGGACGGCATGTTGGACGCGTTCCGCGAGGTCGCGGAGGGGCTGACCTACGAGGCCCCGCGCATCCCCATCGTCTCCAACCTGACGGGCGAGCTGGTCTCCGCCGAGGAGATCACCAGCCCCGGCTTCTGGGTGCGCCACGTCCGGGAGGCCGTGCGCTTCCTCGACGGTGTCCGCACCCTCGAAGCCCGGGGCGTGACCACCTTCGTGGAGCTGGGCCCCGACGGTGTCCTCACCGCCATGGCGCAGGACTGCCTGGCCGAGCCCGACGCGGCCGAGCTGCTGCCCGCGCTGCGCAAGGGCAGGCCGGAGGCCGAGGCGCTGACCGGCGCGCTGGCCCGGCTGTACGTCCGTGGCCCGGCCCCGGACTGGGAGGCGTTCTTCGCCGGTACGGGTGCGCGGAAGGTCGCGCTGCCGACGTACGCCTTCCAGCGCAGCCGCTACTGGGTCGACGCCCTGCTGAGCCTGGACGAGGTCGCCTCGGCGGGGCTCGGCTCGGCCGATCACCCGCTGCTGGGCGCGGCGGTGGAACTGCCCGACGCGGACGCGTATGTGTTCTCCGGGCGGCTGTCGCTCGCCTCGCACACGTGGCTGGCGGACCATACGGTCGCGGACACGGCCGTGCTGCCCGGCTCCGCGTTCGTGGAGCTGGCGGTGCGCGCCGGGGACCATGTGGGCTGTGGGCTGCTGGCGGAGCTGACCCTGGACGAGCCGCTGATCCTGCCGGAGCGCGGCGGGGTGCGGCTACGGGTGTCGGTCGGCGAGCCGGACGCCGACGGGCGTCGTCCGCTGGGCGTGTACGCGCGGGACGAGCGCGCGGAGGCGGACCGGCCGTGGACCCGGCACGCCGCCGGTGTGCTCGCCTCGGGCGAGGCCCTGGCGGGCGTGTCCTCGGCGGGCGTGGCTCCGGCGGGTGACGCCCTGGCGGGTGGCGGCGCCGAGGCGCTGTCCGTGTGGCCGCCCGCCGACGCGGAAGCGGTCGACACCGATGAGCTGTACGCGAGCATGGCGCGCGCCGGGCTGCTGCACGGCCCCGCGTTCCAGGGCCTGCGCCGCGTCTGGCGGCGTGGCGAGGAGCTGTTCGCGGAGGTCCGGGTCGCGGCGGAGCGGCAGCCCGAGGCCGCCCGCTTCGCCCTGCACCCGGCCCTGCTGGACGGTGCGCTGCAGCCGCTCGCGCTGGGCGCGGGCGGTGCCGCGGTGGCGCGCTCCTGGCGTGGGGTGAGCCTGTACGCGGTCGGTGCCGAGGCGCTGCGCGTACGGCTGGCGCTGACCGAGGACGGCGCGGTGTCGATGGTGGCGGCCGATGAGACGGGTGCGCTCGTCGCGTCGGTGGACGCACTGGAGACCGGGGCGCTGGAGGTGGACCGGATCGCCGGTGCGACCGCCTCCGACCGCCATGAGTCGCTGTTCCGTATCGACTGGGCGCCGGTGGCGGCACCTTCAAAGGTGTCCTCGCAGACGTCCTCGCAGGCGCCTTCGCAGGCGCCTTCGCAGGCCGCGTCGGCGGGCTTCGCCGTCATCGGCGGCGATGAGCTCAAGCTGAGCGTGGCCCTGGAGACGGCCGGGTTCCGCGCCACGGTCCACGACGACCTCGGCTCGCTGAACGCGGCGGTCGAGGCGGGCGAGGCCGCGCCGGACACCGTGCTGGTGCCGTTCCCGCCGGAGCCGGGCGCCACGGAGGGCGGCCTCGCCGCCGGTGCGCACACGGCCACCCACCGCGTCCTGGGCCTGCTCCAGGAGTGGCTGAACGGCGGCCGGCCCGGTTCGGCCCGGCTGGTCGTGGTCACGCGTGGCGCGGTCGCCGCCGCCGCCGACCCGGCGGTGGCGGACCTGGCGCACGCGCCGGTGTGGGGTCTGCTGCGCTCCGCGCAGACGGAGAACCCGGGCCAGTTCGTGCTGCTGGACGTGGACGGCGAGGTGTCCTACCCGGCGCTCGCGGCGGCGCTGGACTCGGGCGAGCCCGAGCTGGCGCTGCGCGCCGGGGCGGCGTACGCGCCGCGCCTGGCCAGGGTCGAGACGGCCCCGGCCGCCGAGACGTCGGAGCGGAAGGCCGTCGACCCGACCGGCAAGGCCACCGAGCCCACCGGCAAGGCCGTCGACCCGGACGGCACAGTGCTGATCACCGGCGCCACCGGCGGTCTGGGCAGGCTGTTCGCCCGCCATCTGGCCACCGCGCACGGCGCCCGCCATCTGCTGCTCACCAGCCGCAGCGGCCCCGCCGCCGACGGCATGGCCGAACTGGTGGCGGATCTCGCCGAGTTGGGCGCACAGGCCACCGTCGCCGCATGCGACGCGGCCGACCGGGAGGCGCTGGCCGGGCTGCTGGCCACGATTCCGGCCGAGCGTCCGCTGACGGCCGTGGTGCACACCGCGGGCGTCCTCGACGACGGTGTCATCGACATGCTGACGCCCGAGCGGGTGGACACGGCGCTGCGGCCCAAGGTCGACGCGGCGGTCAACCTGCACGAACTGACCCGCGAGCTGGACCTGTCCGCCTTCGTGCTCTTCTCGGCCGCGGCCGGCACGATGGGCGGCGCGGGCCAGGGCGGCTACGCGGCGGCGAACGTCTTCCTCGACGCCCTCGCCGGCCACCGCCGCGCCACCGGCCGTACCGCGCTGTCCCTGGTGTGGGGCATGTGGGCCGAGGAGCGGGGCATGGGCGGCCGGCTGGGCGAGGCCGACCAGCAGCGGGCGGCGCGCGGCGGGGTGCTGCCGCTGTCCGCCGAGGAAGGGCTCGCCCTGTTCGACGCGGCCCACGCCGTGGCCGACGAGGCGGTGCTGGTGCCCGTACGGCTGGAGATGGCGACGCTGCGCGCGGCCGCCGCCACCGGGGAGCTGCTGCCGCTCTACCGCGGCCTGGTGCGCACGCCCGTGCGCCGCGCCGCGACCGGCGGCCCCGCCGCCCCGGAGGCGGTGGCGGACACCGGGGACGGCACCCTGGCCCAGCGGCTGGCCGGGCAGTCGGAGGCCCAGCAGCAGTTGACCGTGCTGGACCTGGTCCGCCGTCAGGTGGCGGCCGTGCTGGGCTATGCCTCGAAGGACCAGGTGGGCGCCGAGCAGGCGTTCAAGGATCTGGGCTTCGACTCGCTGACGGCCGTGGAACTGCGGAACCGGCTGAACGCGGCCACCGGGCTGCGGCTGACGGCCACGCTGGTCTACGACTACCCGACACCGGTGGCGCTCGCGCACCATCTGCGCCAGGAAGTGGCGCCGGAGGCCGACGGCCCCGGAGTGTCCGTACTGGAGGAACTGGAGCGGCTGGAGAACAGCCTGTCCTCGCTGACGCCGGAGGATCTGGCATCGGTGACGGAGGACGAGGCCGCGCATGCGAACATCGCGGTGCGCCTCCAGACGCTGCTCGCGAAGTGGAACGACGTGCGTCGCACCGCGGACGACGCCGGGGCGGACGCCGAGGCGGACGCGTTCGAAGAGGTCAGTGACGACGACCTCTTCGACTTCATCGACAAGAGGTTCGGCAACGGCTGAAGCGCGGCAGCACACCCATCCGAACCCCCCGACGAACCAGAGCATTGCGAATAGGTGAACGTCCATGGCGACTGCGAACGAAGCCAAGCTCCGCGAATATCTGAAGAAGGTCACCACCGACCTCACCGCCGCCCACCGGCGGCTGCAGGAGGTCGACGACCAGGCCCATGAGCCGATCGCCATCGTGGGCATGAGCTGCCGCTTCCCCGGGGGTGTGCGCACCCCCGAGGAGCTGTGGCAGCTCATGGCCTCCGGTGGCGAGGCGCAGACGGAGTTCCCGGCCGACCGCGGCTGGGACCTGCGGAACCTGTTCGACCCGGACCCGGACACCCCGGACACCACCTACACCCGCGAGGGCGGCTTCCTGGGCGACGCCACCCGGTTCGACGCGGCGTTCTTCGGGATCTCGCCGCGTGAGGCCATGGCGATGGACCCGCAGCAGCGGCTGCTGCTGGAGACGTCGTGGGAGGCGTTCGAGCGGGCCGGGATCGACCCCGCGTCCCTGCGCGGCAGCCGGACCGGTGTCTTCGCGGGCATGAACGCCTCCGACTATCTGTCGGTGGCGCTCGACGCCGAGGACGACTTCGGCGGCCACCTCGGCACGGGCAACGCCAGCAGCGTCGTCTCCGGCCGGCTCTCCTACGTCTTCGGCCTCGAGGGCCCGGCCGTCACGGTGGACACGGCCTGCTCCGCGTCGCTGGTGGCGCTGCACCTGGCCGTCCAGTCGCTGCGGCTGGGCGAATGCTCGCTCGCCCTGGCGGGCGGCGTCCATGTGATGTCCACCCCCGGTCTGTTCATCGAGTTCAGCCGCCAGCGCGGGCTGTCGCAGGACGGCCGCTGCAAGGCGTTCGCGGCGGACGCCGACGGCTTCGGCCCGGCCGAGGGCGTGGGCGTCCTGCTGCTGGAGCGGCTCTCGGAGGCCCGTCGCCGGGGCCACAAGGTGCTGGCCGTGGTGCGCGGCTCCGCCGTCAACCAGGACGGCGCGTCCAACGGGCTGACCGCGCCCAACGGCCCCTCCCAGCGGCGCGTCATCCAGCAGGCGCTGGCCAACGCCCGGCTGTCCGGCGGCGATGTGGACGTCGTCGAGGCCCACGGCACGGGCACCTCGCTGGGCGACCCGATCGAGGCGCAGGCGCTGCTGGCCACCTACGGCCAGGACCGGCCCGAGGAACTGCCCCTGCTGCTCGGATCGGTGAAGTCCAACATCGGCCACACCCAGGGCGCCGCGGGCATCGCCGGGGTGATGAAGATGGTGCTGGCGATGGAGCACGGGGTGGTGCCCGAGTCGCTGCACATCGCCGAGCCGTCCCCGCACATCGACTGGGCGGCGGGGAAGGTCGCCCTGGTCAGGTCGGCCACGCCGTGGCCCGAGACCGGTCGCCCGCGCCGTGCGGGCATCTCCTCCTTCGGCTTCAGCGGCACCAACGCGCACACCATCATCGAGCAGGCCCCCGCCGAGGAGCCGGGCCCGGTCGAGCTGGTGTCCAAGCAGCCGGGTGTGCTGCCGTGGGTGCTCTCCGGCAAGAGCGAGGCGGCGCTGCGCGCCCAGGCGCGGCGGCTGCTGGACCGGCTCCACGACGAACCGGCGCTGCGCCCGGTGGACATCGGCCTGTCGCTGGCCACCACCCGCGCCGCGCTGGACCACCGCGGTGTGGTCCAGGGCCGGGACCGCGAGGAGCTGATGGCCGGGCTGAACGCCCTCGCCGACGGCGGCATGGCGGCCGGTGTGGAACGGGGCACGGTGGTCGCCGGGCAGACGGCGTTCGTCTTCCCCGGACAGGGGTCCCAGTGGGTGCGGATGGGCGTGGGGCTGATGGACGCCTCACCCGTCTTCGCGGCCCATATCGAGGAGTGTGCCGCGGCGCTGGCGGAGTTCACCGACTGGTCGTTGGTGGAGGTGCTGCGCGGCGCCGAGGGCGCGCCGTCGCTGGACCGGGTGGATGTGGTCCAGCCGGTGCTGTTCGCGGTGATGGTGTCCCTGGCCGAGCTGTGGCGTTCGCTGGGGGTCGTCCCGTCCGCCGTGATCGGCCACTCGCAGGGCGAGATCGCCGCCGCGTACGTGGCGGGGATTCTGTCGCTGAAGGACGCGGCGCGGGTGGTGGCGCTGCGCAGTCAGGCGATTGGCCGGGTGCTGGCGGGCAAGGGCGGCATGGTGTCGGTCGCGCTTCCGGTGGCGGACGTGCGCGAGCGCATCGCGCCGTGGGGCGAGGAGCGCATCTCCATCGCGGCGGTCAACGGGCCGTCCTCGGTGGTCGTCTCCGGCGAGCCGACCGCGCTGGACGAGTTGCTGGCGTCCTGTGAGGCCGATGAGGTGCGGGCGCGCCGGGTGCCGGTGGACTACGCCTCGCATTCGGCGCAGGTCGAGTTGCTCCGTGAGGAGCTGCTGGAGCTGCTGGCCCCGGTGCAGCCGAAGAGCGCCCAGGTGCCGTTCCTGTCGACGGTGACGGGGGAGTGGGTCGAGGGTTCCGAGCTGGACGCGGAGTACTGGTTCACCAACCTGCGTCGCACGGTTGAGCTGGAGGGCGCGGTCCGGCGGCTGCTGGACGAGGGCTTCGGTGTGTTCATCGAGTCCAGCGCGCACCCCGTGCTGACGATGGGTGTGCAGGAGACGGCCGAGGACGCCGGTGTGGACGCGGCCGCGATCGGGTCGCTGCGCCGTGACGAGGGCGGCCAGGACCGCTTCTGGGCCTCCGTCGGCGAGGCGTGGTCGCGCGGGGTGAGCGTCGACTGGGAGGCCGTGTTCGACGGCACCGGCGCCCGCCGTATCGAGCTGCCCACGTACGCCTTCCAGCAGCAGCGCTACTGGCCCGAGGCCGCGCCCGAGCGGGCCGCCGGGAAGACCGGACACGACCCCGTGGAGGCGAAGTTCTGGGCCGCCGTGGAGGCCGAGGACTGGCAGACCCTGGCCACCGAGCTGACGGTCGACGGCGATCAGCCCATGAGCGCCGTCCTGCCCGCCCTGGCCACGTGGCGCAAGCAGGCCCGTGAGCAGTCCACGGTGGACGGCTGGCGCTACCGCGTCACGTGGAAGCCGCTCGCCGAGGAGCGGTCCGCGCGGCTGTCCGGCGGCTGGCTCGTCGTCGCCCCGGCCGCCGAGGACACCTGGACCGACGCCGTGGCCGGTGTGCTCGCCGAACGCGGCGCCGACGTACGGCGGATCGCCGTGGACACCGGCACCGACGGCCGGGACGAGCTGGCCGAGCGGCTGCGCACCGCGCTCGCCGAAGCCGAGGGCGGTTCGTTCGCCGGGGTGGTGTCGCTGCTGGCCCCGGCCGAGGGCGCGCGCCCCGGGCACGCCTCGCTGCCCGCCGGAACGGCCGCCCAGCTCGCGCTGATCCAGGCCCTGGGCGACGCCGGAATCGGCGCGCCGCTGTGGTGCCTGACGAACGGCGCCGTCTCCGTCGGTGGCGCGGACCGGCCGGCCGCCCCCGAGCAGGCGCTCGTCTGGGGCCTTGGCCGGGTGGCCGCGCTGGAGCACCTGGAGCGCTGGGGCGGTCTGATCGACCTGCCCGAAACGCCCGACGAGCGCGCCCTGACCCGGCTGGTGGGCCTCCTCGCGTCCGACGGCGACGACGACCAGGCCGCGATCCGCGCCACGGGCGTCTTCGTGCCCCGCCTGGTGCGCGCCCCGCTGGCCGACACCTCCGCCGTACGGTCCTGGAAGCCGACCGGCACCACGCTGGTCACCGGTGGTACGGGACGGCTCGGCGCGCAGGTCGCCCGGTGGCTGGCCCGCAACGGCGCCGACCACCTGGTGCTGGCGAGCCTCAGGGGCCAGGACGCCCCCGGGGCCGTCGAGCTGGAGGCCGAGCTGACCGGGCTCGGCGCCAAGGTCACCCTCGCCGCCTGCGATGTGACCGACCGCGCGGCGCTCGCCGAGACCCTCGCGGCCATCCCGGCCGACCAGCCGCTGACCGCCGTCGTGCACACCGCCGCGGTCATCGAGGACGGGGTGATCGAGGGGCTGACCCCGGATCAGGTCGAGCGGGTGCTGCGGCTCAAGGTGGACGCCACGCGCCATCTGCACGAGCTCACCCGGGACCTGGAGCTGACCGCGTTCGTGCTGTGCTCGCACTTCTCCGCCACGTTCGGCGCACCCGGCCAGGGCAACCAGGCGCCCGGCAACGCCTTCCTGCACTCCTTCGCCGAGCAGCGCCGCGCGGACGGGCTGCCCGCCACCACGCTGACCTTCGGTCCGTGGGGCGACGGCGCCACGGTGGACGGCGCGGTCGGCGACCGGATGCGCCGCCACGGCATCAACGAGATGGCGCCGGAACCGGCCACCGCCACCCTCCAGCACGCGCTGGACCGGGACGAGACCGCGCTGACCGTCATCGACATGGACTGGCGGCGCTTCACCCTCGCCTTCACCGCCGACCGGTCGCGTCCGCTGCTGCACGACCTGCCCGAGGCCCGCGAGGTCGTCGAGGAAATGGCGACCGCCGAGGCCGACGGCGGCGGCGCGGCCGCCGGGGCGGCCCTGGCCGGGCAGCTCGCGGCGCTGCCGGAGACCGAGCGGGAGCGGGTGCTGCTGGATCTGGTGCGCAGCGCGGTGGCCGCCGTGCTGGGCCACTCCGGCGCCCAGGCGATCGAGGCGGGCCGGGCCTTCAAGGAGCTTGGCTTCGACTCGCTGACAGCCGTCGAACTCCGCAACCGGCTCGGCGCCGCGAGCGGGCTGAAGCTGCCCCCGAGCCTGATCTTCGACCACCCGACCCCGGCCGCCGTGGCCGCCTATCTGCGGGCCGGGATCGCGCCCGACGAGGCGGCCGACGGCACCGCGGTGCTCGAAGAACTCGACAAGCTGGAGACCGCGCTCACCGGCACCGCGCCCGACAACATCACCCGGGCCCGGATCACCATGCGCCTGCAGTCGCTGATGGCGAAGTGGAACGAGTCGGACGGCACGGCGGTCACCGCCGAACCCGCCACCACGGCGGCGCCGGAGCGTCCGGCGAAGGACACGGTCGACGCCGAGCAGCTCCAGTCGGCCAGCGACGAAGAGCTCTTCGCATTCATCAACAAGGGTCTCGGAAGGGCATGACGAGAATTCTGCTATTGACGTCGTTCTCGATATCGGACAGGATTTTCCATACCCTTCAATAGAGTTGCCGAATACCGGTTGCCCCCTATCGCTCCTTGGGTCTCCAGGGGGTCGTAGGGGGCATCTAGGGGTTGTTGTGAGGGTTAGTTCGCATATAGCCTCTCAGCGAGAAGTCGACTGATTTGGTTGTTGGTTACCGGCTCCCCTGTTGAGGATCTGTGGAGCATTTCCGATGCCGTCTGCCGTAATTGGATTGCGTAAATGGCGAATGAAGAGACGCTGCGGGACTACCTCAAGCTGGTAACGGCGGATCTGCACCAGACTCGCCTCCGCCTGCAAGAGGCCGAGGCGAAGAACCACGACCCCATCGCGATCGTGGGGATCGGCTGCCGTTATCCCGGGGGCGTTCAGTCGCCCGAGGACCTGTGGCGCATCGTCAGCGAGGGCGTCGACGCGGTCAGCGAGTTCCCGCTGGACCGCGGGTGGAATGTCGACACGATGTACCACCCGGACCCGGACCACCCCGGCACCAGCTATGTGCACGAGGGCGGATTCGTCGACGGCATAGCCGATTTCGACCCGTCGCTGTTCGGCATCAGCCCGCGAGAAGCGCTCGGCATGGACCCGCAGCAGCGGATGCTGCTGGAGACGTCCTGGGAGGCGTTCGAGCGGGCCGGAATCGACCCGGTCGCGGTGCGCGGCCGGCAGATCGGCGTCTTCGTCGGCACCAGCAATCACGATTACCTGGGCGCGATCCTCAGTTCCAACGAGAACTTCGAGGGCTATTTCGGCACCGGTAACGCCGCGAGCGTCGCCTCCGGCCGTCTTTCCTACACCTTCGGTTTCGAGGGCCCGGCCGTCACCGTCGACACCGCCTGCTCCTCCTCGCTCGTGGCGCTCCACCTCGCCGTCCAGGCCCTGCGCAACGGCGAATGCTCGCTCGCGCTCGCCGGCGGCGCGACCCTCATGTGCGCGCCCGGCGTCTTCGTCGACTACAGCAAGATGCGCGGACTGGCCCTCGACGGCCGCTCCAAGCCCTTCGCCCCGGAGGCCGACGGCTTCTGCCTGGGCGAAGGCGTCGGCATGCTGCTCGTCGAGCGGCTGTCGGACGCCCAGCGCAAGGGCCACCCGGTCCTCGCCGTGGTCCGCGGCTCCGCCGTCAACCAGGACGGTGCCAGCAACGGCCTCACCTCGCCCAACGGCCCCTCGCAGCAGCGCGTCATCCTCCAGGCACTGGCCAACGCCCGCCTCAGCCCCGACCAGGTCGACGCCGTCGAGGCCCACGGCACCGGCACCGCCCTCGGCGACCCCATCGAGGCCCAGGCGCTGCTCGCCACCTACGGCCAGGACCGGCCCGAGGGCAAACCGCTGCTCATCGGCTCCATCAAGTCCAACATCGGCCACGCCCAGGCGGGCGCCGGTGTCGGCGGCGTCATCAAGATGGTCATGGCGATGCGGCACGGTGTGCTGCCCAAGACCCTCCACCTCACCGAGCCCACCCCGCACGTCGACTGGACGGCCGGGGACGTCGAACTGCTCACCGCCACCACCGAATGGCCCCAGGACCCCGAGGGCGCGACCCCGCGCCGCGCGGGCATCTCGTCGTTCGGCATGAGCGGCACCAATGTGCACACCATCCTCGAGGAGCCCCCGGCCCTCGCCGCCCCCGCCGAGAGCGGCGGCCCGGAGCCGGAGCGGGCCGAACCGCCCCTGGTCCCGGTCGTGCTCTCCGGCAAGGACGAGCAGGCGCTGCGGGCCCAGGCCCTCCGGCTGCGCACCCATCTGACCGCCCGCCCCGGCCACCGCCTCGCCGACCTCGGCTACTCCCAGGCCGTCACCCGTGCCGCCCTCGACCGCCGCGCCGTGGTCCTCGCGGCCGATCACGACGAGCTGCTCGCGGGCCTCGACGCGCTCGCCGAAGGCCGCCACCACCCCGAGCTGGCCGAGGGGCTGGCCGCCGAGGGCAAGGTCGCGTTCCTCTTCACCGGCCAGGGCAGCCAGCGGCTCGGCATGGGCCGTGAGCTGTACGAGACCTACCCGGTGTTCGCCGAGGCGCTGGACGCGGTCTGCGCCCAGCTCGACCGGTTCCTCGACCGGCCGCTGAAGGACGTGCTGTTCGGCGACGACGCCGCCACGCTCGACCGGACCGGCTTCACCCAGCCCGCGCTGTTCGCCGTCGAGGTGGCCCTCTTCCGCCTCGTCGAATCCTGGGGGCTGCGCCCCGACTTCCTCGCCGGCCACTCCATCGGCGAGCTCACCGCCGCCCATGTCGCCGGGGTGCTGTCGCTCACCCACGCCTCCGCTCTGGTGGCCGCGCGCAGCCAGCTCATGCAGCAACTCCCCGCCGGTGGCGCGATGATCGCGGTGCAGGCGTCGGAGGACGAGGTCACGCCGCTGCTCAACGAGCGGGTGTCGATCGCCGCGCTCAACGGGCCCACTTCGGTCGTCATCGCGGGTGACGAGGACGCGGCGCTTGAGATCGCCGCGTCGTTCGAGGCGCGGGGCCGTAAGACCAAGCGGCTCACCGTCAGCCACGCGTTCCACTCCCCGCACATGGACGGGATGCTGGAGAACTTCCGTCAGGTCGCCGAGCGGCTGACCTACGAGGCTCCGAAGATCCCGATCGTCTCCAACCTCACCGGCACCCTGGTGAACGCCGACGAGATCACCACGCCCGACTTCTGGGTCCGCCACGTCCGCGAGGCCGTCCGCTTCCTCGACGGCGTCCGCCGCCTCGAGGACCACGGCGTGACCACCTTCGTCGAACTGGGCCCCGACGGGGTGCTCTCCGCCATGGCCCAGGAGTGCGTGACCGGCGGCAAGAACCGCACGTTCGCGTTCCTGCCCGCCCTGCGCTCCGGCCGCCCCGAGGCCCGCACCCTCGGCCACGCGCTCGCCCAGGCCCAGGTCCGCGGCGTGCCCGTGGACTGGGCCAGGTACTACGCGGGCACCGGCGCCCGCCGCGTCGAGCTGCCCACCTACGCCTTCCAGCGGCAGCGCTACTGGCCCGCCAACCCCTTCTCGTACGGCCCCGACCCCGCCGAAGCCGAAGCCGCCGCCCCGGCCGTGGCCGACGCCCGGTTCTGGGAGGTCGTGCACAGCGAGGACCTGGCCGCCCTGGTCGACACCCTCGGCCTCGACGGCGACCAGCCCCTCAGCGAGGTGCTGCCCGTCCTGTCCGCGTGGCGCCGGCGAAGCCACGTCGACACCACCGTCGACGGCTGGCGCTACCGCATCACCTGGACACCGCTGCCGCAGACCCAGGACAAGCCGCTCACCGGCACCTGGCTCGTGATCACCCCCGAGGCGCGCGCGGAGGACCCCTGGGTGGCCGAGTCGCTGCGGCTGCTGGCCGAACGCGGCGTCACGGTCCACGAGATCGCGGTCGACGGCACCACCGCCGACCGCGCCGCCCTCGCCGAGCGGATCCGCACGGCCCTGACCCCGGACCCGGCGCGGGAGACCGGCGGGGTCCCGCACACCGACGGTGTGCTCTCCCTGCTCGGCCTGGACGAGCGCCCGCACGACCGGCACCCCTCCCTCACCGCCGGACTCGCGGGGACCCTCACCCTCGTCCAGGCCCTCGGTGACGCCGAGGTCGACGCCCCGCTGTGGGCCGCCACCCGCGGCGCGGTCTCCGTCGGCCGCTCCGACCGGCTCACCAGCCCCGACCAGGCCCAGATCTGGGGCCTGGGCCGCACCGCCGCCCTCGAACACCCCGAGCGCTGGGGCGGTCTGATCGACCTGCCCGAGACCGCCGACGACCGCGCCCTCGGGCGGCTCGCCGACATCCTCGCCGGACCCGAGGGCATCAGCGGCGAGGACCACCTCGCGATCCGCCCGCAGGGCATCCACGTCCGCCGGCTGGCCCGCGCACCGCACCACGAGACCACCGGCGACGGCTGGAGCACCCACGGCACCGCGCTGATCACCGGCGGCACCGGAGCCCTCGGCGGCCACGTCGGCCGCTGGCTCGTGGCCCACGGCGCCCAGCACATCCTGCTCACCAGCCGCCGCGGCCCCGACGCCCCCGGCGCCGCCGAGCTGTGCGACGAACTCACCGCCCTCGGCGCCCAGGTGACCATCGCCGCCTGCGACGTCGCCGACCGCGCCGCCCTCGCCGAGCTGCTGGCGACCGTCCCCGCGGACCTTCCGCTGACCACGGTCGTGCACGCCGCCGGAGTACTGGACGACGGTGTCCTCGACGCCCAGACCCCGCGGCGGATGGCCGATGTGCTGCGCGCCAAGGCCGACGCCGCCCGCCATCTGCACGAACTCACCCGCGGCCTCGACCTGTCCGCCTTCGTGCTCTTCTCCTCCATGGCCGCCACCTTCGGCGCCGCGGGCCAGGCCAACTACGTGGCCGCCAACGCCTACCTGGACGCGCTCGCCGAACAGCGCCGCGCCGAGGGCCTGCCCGCCACCTCGATGGCCTGGGGCGCCTGGGCCGACGGCGGCATGGCCACCGACGAGCTGGTGGCCGAGCGGCTCCGGCAGTCCGGGCTGCCCGCCCTCGCCCCCGAACCGGCGACCGCCGCCCTGGGCGCCGCGCTCGACCTCGACGAGACCTTCTCCCTCGTCGTCGACATCGAATGGGACCGCTTCGCGCCCGGCCTCTCCGGCCACCGCCCGAACCCGCTGCTCACCGAGCTCTCCGAGGCGCGCCGCGCGATCGAGGCGGCGCGCACCGCCACCGGCGGCCCCGCCATCCCCGGCCAGCCCACCTCGCTGGCCCAGCGGCTGACGGACGCCGGGACCGACGAGGAACGCGACCAGATCGCCCTGGACTTCGTCCGCACCCAGGTGGCCGTCGTCCTCGGCCACCCCGGACCGGACTCGGTGGAGCCCAGCCGCGCCTTCCGCGACCTCGGCTTCGACTCGCTGACCGCCGTCGAGATCCGCAACCTGCTGTCCACCCTCACCGGGCTGAAGCTGCCCGCCACCATCATCTTCGACTACCCCACCCCGATCGCCCTCGCCGACCATCTGCAGGCCGAACTCATCGGCTCGCGCCCGGCGGTGACCGGTGCGTCGTCGGTGGGCGTGGCCCTGGACGACGACCCGATCGCGATCGTCGGCATGAGCTGCCGCTTCCCCGGTGGTGTGCGCTCGCCCGAGGAGCTGTGGCGGCTGCTGGCGTCCGGACAGGACGCGGTGGTCGACTTCCCCGCCGACCGCGGCTGGGACCTGGAGACGCTGTACGACCCGGAGGGCACGGGCGAGCACACCAGCTACGTCCGCGAGGGCGGATTCCTCGCCGACGCCGCCGAGTTCGACCCCGTCTTCTTCGGCATCTCGCCGCGCGAGGCGCTCGCCATGGACCCGCAGCAGCGGCTGCTGCTGGAGACGTCCTGGGAGGCGTTCGAGCGGGCCGGGATCGACCCGACGACGCTGCGTGGTCAGCAGGTCGGCGTGTTCGCCGGTACCAACGGCCAGGACTATCTGCCCGTCATCCTGTCCGCCCCCGATGGCTCCGAAGGCTTCATGGGGACGGGTAACGCGGCCAGTGTGATGTCGGGTCGGGTGTCGTATGCGCTGGGTCTTGAGGGTCCTGCGGTGACGGTGGATACGGCGTGTTCGTCGTCGTTGGTGGCGTTGCATTGGGCGATTCAGGCGTTGCGTGCGGGTGAGTGCTCGTTGGCGCTGGCCGGTGGTGTGACGGTGATGTCGACGCCGGGTTCGTTCGTGGACTTCAGTCGTCAGCGTGGGCTGGCGGAGGATGGTCGGATCAAGGCGTTCGCGGCCGGTGCGGATGGCACCGGTTGGGGCGAGGGCGTCGGCATGCTGCTCGTGGAGCGGCTGTCCGATGCCCGGAAGAACGGCCACCCGGTGCTGGCGGTCGTGCGTGGCAGCGCGATCAACCAGGATGGTGCGTCCAACGGTCTGACGGCGCCGAATGGTCCCTCGCAGCAGCGGGTGATCCGGCAGGCGCTGGCGGGTGCGGGGCTTTCGGCGTCCGAGGTGGACGCGGTCGAGGCCCACGGCACCGGCACCAAGCTGGGCGACCCGATCGAGGCGCAGGCCCTGCTGGCCACCTACGGCCAGGAGCGCGACGCCGACCAGCCGCTGTGGCTCGGCTCCATCAAGTCCAACTTCGGCCATACGCAGGCCGCGGCCGGTGTCGCCGGTGTGATGAAGATGGTGCTGGCCATCGAGCACGGCCTGCTGCCGCAGACCCTCAACGTCGATGAGCCCACCCCGCACGTGGACTGGTCGGCGGGCGCGGTGTCGCTGCTGACCGAGGCGCGGGAGTGGCCGGAGACCGGCCGTCCGCGCCGGGCCGCGGTGTCCTCGTTCGGCATCAGCGGCACCAACGCGCACACCATCATCGAGCAGGCCCCCGCGTACGCGGACGAGACCGAGGACACGGCGCCCGCCGCCGCCCCCCGGTCCGGTGTCCCGGCCGCCTGGGTGCTCTCCGCCAAGTCCCCCGAGGGCCTGCGCGACCAGGCCGTACGGCTCCGCGCCCACCTCGACGAGCGCACCGAACTGGACCTCACCGACGTGGCGTTCACCCTCGCCACGCGCCGTACCGCCTTCGAGGAGCGCGCGGCGCTCGTCGCCGAGGACCGGGACGGGCTGCTGTCCGGCCTGGAGGCGCTCGCCGAGGGACGTACGGCGGCCGGGCTCGTTCAGGGCTCGGTGGCCGGTGGCAAGGTGGCGTTCCTCTTCACCGGCCAGGGCAGCCAGCGGCTCGGGATGGGCCGTGAGCTGTACGACACCTTCCCGGCGTTCGCGAACGCCCTGGACGAGGTGTGTGCCCACCTGGACACGCATCTGGAACGGCCGCTGCGGGATGTGCTGTTCGGCGACGACGCCGAGGCGCTGGACCGGACCGGTTTCACCCAGCCCGCGCTGTTCGCGGTCGAGGTGGCGCTGTTCCGCCTGGTCGAGGCATGGGGCCTGAAGGCGGACTTCCTCTCCGGGCATTCGATCGGTGAGCTGGCCGCCGCGCATGTGGCCGGTGTGCTGTCGCTCGCGGATGCGGCGAAGCTGGTGGCCGCGCGTGGCCGCCTGATGCAGGAGCTTCCGGCCGGTGGCGCGATGATCGCGGTGCAGGCGTCGGAGGACGAGGTGCTGCCGCTGCTCACCGACCGTGTGTCGATGGCCGCGCTCAACGGGCCGACGTCGGTGGTCATCGCGGGTGATGAGGACGAGGCTGTCGCGATTGCGGCGGGCTTCGAGGCGCAGGGTCGGAAGACCAAGCGGCTCACGGTCAGCCACGCGTTCCACTCCCCGCGCATGGACGGGATGCTGGACGCCTTCCGTGAGGTGGCCGAGGGCCTGACGTACGAGGCCCCGCGCATCCCCATCGTGTCCAACCTGACCGGGAACGTCGTCTCCACCGAGGAGATCACCAGCCCCGGCTTCTGGGTGCGCCACGTGCGCGAGGCCGTCCGTTTCCTCGACGGCGTCCGCACGTTGGAAGCCCAGGGCGTCACCACCTTCGTGGAGTTGGGCCCCGACGGTGTCCTCACCGCCATGGCCCAGGACTGTGTGACCGGCGAGGACGCCGCGTTCGCCGCCGTGCTCCGCAAGGACCGTCCCGAGGCCGAAGCGCTGCTGTCGGCCGTCGCGCGGGCGCATGTGCGTGGGGCGGCGGTGGACTGGGCGGCGTACTACGCCCGAACGGGCGCCGCTCAGGTCGAGCTGCCCACCTATGCCTTCCAGCGGCAGCGCTACTGGCCGAAGGTCTCGTCGCTGTTCCTGGGCGATGTGGCCGCGGTCGGGCTGGGCGAGGCCGAGCATCCGCTGCTCGGCGCCAGCGCCGAACTGCCGGACGCGGACGGGATGCTGTTCACCGGGCGGCTGGCGCTCTCGACTCATCCGTGGCTCGCGGGCCACACCATCCTGGACACCGTGCTGCTGCCCGGCACCGCGTTCGTGGAGCTGGCGATCCGCGCCGGTGACCAGGTCGGCTGTGACTACCTCGAAGAGCTGACCCTCGAAGCACCGCTGGTCCTGCCCGCGCAGGGCGGTGTCCAGCTACGGCTGTCGGTCGGCGCGGCCGACGAGACGGGCCGCCGTCCGCTGTCGCTGCACTCCCGGCTGGAGAGCCTGCCCGCCGAGGAGCCGTGGACCCGGCACGCCGCCGGTGTCCTGGCGTCCGGAGGCCGTCCGGAGGCGTCGTTCGAGCTGACCGCATGGCCCCCGGCGGACGCGGCCGAGGTGGAGCTGGACGGCCGCTACGAGGGCCTGCTGGACATCGGTTTCGCCTACGGCCCCGCGTTCCAGGGGCTGCGCAGGGCGTGGCAGCGCGGTGGCGAGGTGTTCGCCGAGGTGGCGCTGGACGAGGACACGGCCGAGGAGGCCGCCGCGTTCGGGCTGCACCCGGCGCTGCTGGACTCCGCCCTGCACGCCATCGGCCTGGCCGGTCTGGGCAACACGGGCGGGGAAGGGCGGCTGCCGTTCGCCTGGACCGGTGTGTCGCTGTACGCGAGCGGCGCCTCGGCGCTGCGCGTGCGGCTGGCCCCCGCGGGCGCCGAGGGCGTCCGGCTGGAGATCGCTGACACCACCGGTGCGCCGGTCGCGGCCGTCGAGACGCTCGGGCTGCGCCCCGTCTCGGCCGAGCAGCTGCGGAGCGCGCGCACGTCCTACCACGAGTCGCTGTTCCACCTGGAGTGGGCGACGCCGTCCGGGCTCGCCGACACGGCCGGGGCGGAGGTGCCGGCCGACGGCCGGTGGGCGGTGCTGGGCGCCGATCCGCTCGGGCTCGGGACCACGGCGTACGGAGACCTCGCGACCCTGGCCGATGCGGTCGCCGCGGGCACGGCGCCCGCGCCCGAGTACGTCGTCGTGTCGCCGTCCGCCGAGACCGGTGAGCGGGTGGCCCGTGCGGCGCACCGCGCCGCCACCGCGGCGCTCGACGCCGTCCAGCGGTGGCTGGACGAGGAGCGGTTCGGGGACGCCCCGCTGGTCGTGGTGACCCGTGGCGCGGTGGCCGTCGAGGCCGACGAGCCGGTGGCGGATCTGGCCGGTGCGGCCGTGTGGGGTCTGCTGCGCTCGGCGCAGTCGGAGAACCCGGGCCGGTTCGTACTGGTGGACACCGATGGCCGGGACGAGTCGCTGCGTGCCCTGCCCGCCGCCCTGGCCTCGGACGAGCCGCAGCTGGCGATCCGCGCGGGCGCGGTGTCCGTGCCGCGGCTGGCGCGGGTGGCCGTGGAGCCGGAGCGGGACGACGCCCGTGGCCTCGACCCCGAGGGCACGGTGCTGGTGACCGGTGCGTCCGGTTCGCTGGGTGGTCTGGTGGCCCGGCATCTGGTGGCGGAGCGTGGCGTACGGCAGCTCCTGTTGGTGAGCCGTCGTGGCGACCAGGCTCCTGGTGCTGCTGAACTCGGGGCCGAGCTGGCCGAGTTGGGTGCGAGCGTGCGCTGGTCGGCGTGTGATGTGGCGGACCGGGACGCGCTCGCCGCGACCCTGGCGGCCATCCCCGCCGAGCATCCGCTGACCGCCGTCGTGCACACGGCCGGTGTGCTGGACGACGGTGTGATCGGCTCGCTGACGCCCGAGCGCGTCGACCACGTCATGCGTCCGAAGGTGGACGCGGCGTGGAATCTGCACGAGCTGACCCGCGACCTGGACCTGACGGCCTTCGTGCTGTTCTCGTCCTCCTCCGGTGTGTTCGGCGGCCCGGGCCAGGGCAACTACGCCGCGTCCAACGTCTTCCTGGACTCCCTCGCCCAGCACCGCGCCGCCCAGGGTCTGCCCGCCACCGCGCTGGCGTGGGGCCTGTGGGCCGGGGCCGGTATGGGCAGCACCCTGGACGAGGCCGACATCGCCCGGATGCGGCGCGCCGGACTGCCGCCGCTGCCGGTGGCGGAGGGCCTCGCGCTGCTCGACACCGCGCTGATCGTCCGCGAGGCGTCGCTGGTGCCGATGCGCGTGGACATCGCGGCCCTGCGCACCCTGGCCGCCAGTGGCGCGGTCTCGCCCCTGTTCCGCGGTCTGGTGCGGATCCCGGCGCGGCGCGCGGTGGACGCGGTCGCGGCGGGCGGCGAGACCGGTCTTGCCGGACGGCTCACCGGACTGTCCGAGCCCGAGCAGGAGCGGCTGCTGCTGGACCTGGTCCGCGGCCAGGTGGCCACCGTGCTCGGCTACGCCGGTGCGGAGACCATCGGTTCGGGCCGGGCGTTCAAGGAGCTGGGCTTCGACTCCCTGACCGCCGTCGAGCTGCGCAACCAGCTCAACACGGTCACCGGGCTGCGGCTGCCCGCCACGCTCATCTTCGACTACCCGGACCCGCAGGTCCTGGCCCGCCATCTGCGCACCGAGCTCGTCGGCACGCGGACCCCGGCGGTGCACACCCCGGTGCCGGTCGTGGCCGCCACCGACGACGAGCCGATCGCCATCGTGGCGATGAGCTGCCGCTACCCCGGCGGGGTCACCACCCCCGAGGAGCTGTGGCAGTTGCTCGCCGCGGGCGAGGACGGCATCTCCCGCTTCCCCGACAACCGCGGCTGGGACCTCGAGGCGCTCTACGACCCGGACCCGGAGACCCAGGGCACCTCCTACGCCCGCGAGGGCGGATTCCTGCACGACGCCGCCGAGTTCGACCCGGCGTTCTTCGGGATCTCGCCGCGCGAGGCCCTTGCCATGGACCCGCAGCAGCGGCTGCTGCTGGAGACCTCCTGGGAGGCGTTCGAGCGCGCCGGTATCGACCCGCTGTCGGTGCGCGGCAGCAGGACCGGTGTGTTCGCGGGCGTCATGTACCACGACTACGGGTCCCGGCTGCACGCCGTCCCGAACGAGGTCGAGGGCTATCTCGGCACCGGCAGCTCCAGCAGTGTGGTGTCCGGCCGGGTGGCGTACACCTTCGGTCTGGAGGGCCCGGCCGTCACGGTCGACACGGCCTGCTCGTCGTCGCTGGTCGCGCTGCACCTCGCGGCGCAGGCGCTGCGTCAGGGCGAATGCTCGCTGGCGCTGGCCGGCGGTGTCACGGTGATGTTCACCCCGGGTACGTTCATCGACTTCAGCCGCCAGCGCGGACTGGCCAGGGATGGCCGCTGCAAGTCCTTCGCGGCCGCCGCCGACGGCACCGGCTGGGGCGAGGGCGCGGGCATGCTGCTGCTGGAGCGGCTGTCGGACGCCCGCCGCAACGGCCATGAGGTGCTGGCGATCGTGCGCGGCAGCGCCGTCAACCAGGACGGCGCGTCCAACGGTCTGACCGCGCCCAACGGCCCGTCCCAGCAGCGCGTCATCCGCCAGGCGCTGGCCAACGCCCGTCTGACCACCGGTGAGGTGGACGTGGTCGAGGCGCACGGCACCGGTACGACGCTCGGTGACCCGATCGAGGCGCAGGCGCTGCTGGCCACCTACGGCCAGGACCGGGACGCGGAGCGGCCGCTGTGGCTGGGCTCCGTCAAGTCCAACCTGGGCCACACCCAGGCGGCCTCCGGTGTCGCCGGAATCATCAAAATGGTGCTGTCGATGCGGCACGGTGTGCTGCCGCGCACCCTGCACGTGGACGAGCCGTCGCCGCATGTGGACTGGTCGGCGGGCGCGGTGTCGCTGCTCACCGAGCAGTTGGAGTGGCCGGAGACCGGCCGCCCGCGCCGCGCCGCGGTGTCCTCGTTCGGCATCAGCGGCACCAACGCCCACGCCATCATCGAGCAGCCGCCCGCCCCCGAGCCGAGCGAGCCCGCGGCGGAGCCCGAGGCCCTGCCGTATGTGCCCGTGCTGCTGTCGGCCCGCACCGAGGACGGTGTGCGGGCGCAGGCGCGGCGGCTGCGGTCGCGGATCGCCGCCGAACCCCGGGCCGCCCTCACCGACCTGGGCTTCTCGCTCGCGACGACCCGCGCCGCGCTCGAACACCGCGTCGCCCTGGTCTCCGAAGGCCACGACGACGCGCTGGGCGCGCTCGACGCGCTGGCGCGCGGTGACCACCCGGCGCAGGCGCTGCGCGGTGTCGCCACCGAGGGCAAGGTGGCGTTCCTCTTCACCGGCCAGGGCAGCCAGCGGCTCGGCATGGGCCGTGAGCTGTACCGGACGTTCCCGCGCTTCGCGCAGGCGCTGGACGAGGTGTGCGCGCATCTGGACGGGCATCTGGAGCGGCCGCTGCGGGAGGTGCTGTTCGGCGACGACGCCGAGGCGCTGGACCAGACCGGTTTCACCCAGCCCGCGCTGTTCGCCATCGAGGTGGCGCTGTTCCGGCTGGTCGAGGCGTGGGGCCTGAAGGCGGACTACGTGTCCGGCCACTCCATCGGCGAACTGGCCGCCGCGCATGTGGCGGGTGTGTTCTCGCTCGCCGACGCCTCCGTGCTGGTCGCGGCCCGTGGCCGCCTCATGCAGGAGCTGCCCGCCGGCGGCGCGATGATCGCTCTCCAGGCAGCCGAGGACGAGGTGGCGCCGCTGCTCACCGACCGCGTGAGCATCGCCGCCCTCAACGGCCCGAACTCCGTGGTCATCGCGGGTGACGAGGACGCGGCGACGCGGATCGCGGCGGACTTCGAGGCGCGGGGTCGCAAGACCAAGCGGCTCACGGTCAGCCATGCCTTCCACTCGCCGCACATGGACCCGATGCTCGCGGACTTCCGCAAGCTGGCCGCGTGCCTGACCTACAACGCCCCGAAGATCCCACTGGTGTCCTGCCTCACCGGCACCGTGGCCTCCGCCGATGAGATCCGCCTGCCGGAGTTCTGGGTGCGCCATGTCCGGGAGTCCGTCCGCTTCGCCGACGGGGTCCGCACCCTGCGCGACCAGGGTGTGACCACCTTCGTGGAGCTCGGCCCGGACGGGGTGCTCTCCGCGATGGGCGAGGACTGCCTCGCCGACACGGAGACCGGGACCGAAGCGGAGGCCGGCACCGCGGCGGTGTTCGTCCCCACCCTGCGCGGTGGCCGCCCCGAGGCCCAGGCGCTCGCCACCGCCCTCGCCCACGCCCACGTCCGCGGCGCCGCCCCGGACTGGGCGGCGGTCTACGCCGGGCGCGGCGCCCGCCGCGTGGAGCTGCCCACCTACGCCTTCCAGCGCCAGCGCTACTGGCTCGACGTGGGCATCTCCGTCGAGGACGTGATCTCCGCGGGCCTCGGCACGGCCGACCATCCGCTGCTGGGCGCGGCGGTGGAACTCCCCGACACCGGCGGCTTCGTGTTCACCGGGCGGCTGTCGCTGCTGACCCACCCATGGCTGGCCGACCACGCCGTCATGGACACCGTGCTGCTGCCCGGCACCGCCTTCGTCGAACTCGCGCTGCGGGCCGGCCACGAGGCGGGCTGTGACACGGTCGAGGAGCTGACCCTCCAGGCGCCGCTGGTCCTGCCCGAACAGGGCGCCGTACAACTGCGGCTGGAGCTCGCGGCGGCCGACGAGACCGGGCGCCGCTCGCTGACCCTGCACTCCCGCCGGGAGGACGTCCCCGCCGACGAGCCGTGGATCCGCCACGCCACCGGCTTCCTCGCCCCGGGCGAGCAGGCGACCGACACCGAGCAGGTGGACCTGGGCGTATGGCCTCCGGCCGACGCGACGGCCCTCGCCACCGAGGAGTTCTACGAGGGCGCGGCCACCGCCGGACTCGGCTACGGCCCGGTCTTCCAGGGGCTGCACACCGCCTGGCGGCGCGGCGACGAGCTGTTCGCCGAGATCCGGCTGCCCCAGGGCTTCGAGCCCGAGGCCGCCGCGTACGGGGTGCATCCGGCGCTGCTGGACGCCGCCCTGCACACGCTCGGCCTCGACCCGGAGGGCGAGGAGAACGAAGGGGCGCGGCTGCCGTTCGCCTGGACCGGCGTACGGCTGTACGCCGGGGGCGCCGCATCGCTGCGCGTACGGCTGCGGCCCGGCGCCGACGGGGTGTCGCTGCACCTCGCCGACGGCACCGGCGCCGCCGTCGCCACCATCGACGGCCTGGTGCTGCGCCCGCTCTCGACCGAGCAGCTCGACGCCTCGCGCGCCGCACACCACGAGTCGCTGTTCCGCCCCGAGTGGGCGGCCCTGTCCGCGTCCGCCACCGACATCCCGCTCGGCGAGCGCTGGGTGACCCTCGGAGCCGCCACCGGCTTCACGGCCACCGGCTTTACCGTCGCGGGCGAGCGGCTGGACGACTACGCGGACCTCGCGGCACTCGCCACCGCGCTCGACGGCGGCGCGTCCGCCCCCGACGTGGTCGTGGCACCCCTCACCGCCACCGGCGGCGCGGCGTCCCTGCCCGACACCGCGAGGGCCGTCGCCCGGAACACCCTGGACCTGGTCCAGAACTGGCTGAACGACCAGCGGTTCGCCGACACCCGCCTCGTCCTCGTCACCCGTGGCGCGGTCGCGGCGGCCCCCGGCGAGGACATCGCCGACCTGGCCCACACCACCGCCTGGGGCCTGGTCAAGTCCGCGCAGTCGGAGAACCCCGGCCGCTTCGTCCTGGTCGACCTCGACGGCACCGACGCCTCCCAGCGGGCCCTGCCGTCGGTGCTCGCCACCGACGAACCGCAGCTCGCCCTGCGCTCCGGCACCGGCCACGCCTACCGGCTCGCCCGGGTCCCGGCCCGGCCGGACACCCCCGAGCCGACTGGACTCGGCGACCCGGACGGCACCGTGCTGCTGAGCGGCGCCACCGGCGCGCTCGGCGGACTCTTCGCCCGCCACCTGGTGGCGGAGCGCGGGGTGCGGCGTCTGCTGCTGGTGAGCCGCCGTGGTGGCCAGGCCCCGGGCGCGGCCGAACTCGCCGCCGAACTGGGCGAGATGGGCGCCGAGGCCACCTGGGCGGCCTGTGACACCGCCGACCGGGGCGCCCTGGCCGCCACCCTCTCGGCGATCCCGGCAGCGCATCCGCTGACCGCCGTGGTGCACACCGCGGGCGTCCTGGACGACGGCGTGATCAGCTCGCTGACCGGTGAGCGGATCGACACCGTGCTGCGCCCCAAGGTGGACGCGGCGTGGAACCTCCACGAGCTGACCCGCGACCTCGACCTGGCCGCGTTCGTGCTCTTCTCCTCGGCCGCCGGTGCCTTCGGCAGCTCGGGACAGGGAAACTACGCCGCGGCCAACACCTTCCTGGACGCACTCGCCCAGCACCGCCATGCCCAGGGCCTGCCCGCGAGCTCGCTCGCCTGGGGCCTGTGGGCGGCGGCCGACGGCATGGCCGGAAGCCTCGACGCCTCCGATGTGACCCGCATCTCGCGCGGTGGCTTCGCGGCGCTCCCGCAGGACGAGGGCCTGGCCCTGTTCGACCTGTCGGGCACCCTGCCCGAGGCAGTGCTCGTCCCGATCCGCATCGACTCGGGCGCGCTGCGCGGCCAGGCCGCCGCCGGGCTGCTGCCGCCGCTGCTGCGCGGCCTGGTCCGCACCCCCGTACGGCGCTCCGCCGACACCGGGACCACCGGTGCCGGGGCCCTGGCCGACTCCGGCGCGGGCTCGCTCGCCGAACGGCTCTCCGGGCTCTCGGAGACCGAACGCGACCGGGAGCTGCTGGAAGTCGTCCGCAGCCATGTGGCCGCCGTCCTCGGCTACGCCACCCCGGACGACGTGGACGCCGGCCGAGGCTTCCTCGACCTCGGCTTCGACTCGCTCACCGCCGTGGATCTGCGCAACCGACTGGGGGCCGCCGCCGGGCTGCGCCTGCCGGTCACGCTGATCTTCGACTACCCGACGCCCACCGCGCTCGCCGGATATCTGCGCGAGGAGCTGAGCTTGGACGGCGCCGCCGGCGCGGCCGGACACCCGCCCGTACACGCGGAACTCGACAAGCTCGAGGCGATCCTCGCCACGATCGCCCCGGACGACATCGAGCGCCCCGGCATCACCACCCGCCTGCGCGACCTCCTGTCGAAGTGGAATGAAACGCAAAGTGCTACGGACAGCACCGCAGAAGACCGTGAAATCCAGTCCGCTACGGCAGACGAGATCTTCGATCTCCTCGACGACGAGCTCGGGCTCTCCTGACCAGCTCCACAAGAGCTCATCGACTCATCTCAGCACCGCGGGGACGGCGTAATGGCGACGGCGAACGAAGAGAAGTACCTCGACTACCTCAAGCGGGCCACCACCGACCTGCGCGAGGCGCGGCGGCGGCTGCGCGAGGTCGAGGAGCGTGAGCAGGAGCCGATCGCCATCGTGGCGATGAGCTGCCGCTACCCCGGCGGGGTCAGCACCCCCGAGGAGCTGTGGGAGCTGGTCGCCCGCGGCGGTGACGCGGCCACGCCGTACCCCACCAACCGCGGCTGGGCCACCGACGTCCTCTTCGAGCCGGACCCGGACAGCGACCAGGAGCCGTACGTCCACGAGGGCGGATTCCTGCACGACGCGGCCGACTTCGACCCGGCGTTCTTCGGGATCTCGCCGC
Organism: Streptomyces sp. 11-1-2; assembly: GCF_003595545.1. Lineage (NCBI taxonomy): Bacteria > Bacillati > Actinomycetota > Actinomycetes > Kitasatosporales > Streptomycetaceae > Streptomyces > Streptomyces sp. 11-1-2. The sequence continues at coordinate 4,384,244 of NZ_CP022545.1, read as the reverse complement.
GCGAGGCGCTCGCCATGGACCCGCAGCAGCGGCTGCTGCTGGAGACCTCCTGGGAGGCGTTCGAGCGCGCGGGCATCGACCCGACCTCGCTCCAGGGCAGCCGGACCGGTGTGTTCGCGGGCGTGATGTACCACGACTACGCCTCCCGGCTGTTCTCCGCGCCCGAGGACGTCGAGGGCTTCCTCGGCAACGGCAGCTCCGGCTCCATCGCGTCGGGCCGCGTCGCCTACACCTTCGGCCTGGAGGGGCCGGCCGTCACCATCGACACGGCCTGCTCCTCCTCCCTGGTCGCCCTGCACTTCGCCGCCCAGGCGCTGCGCCGCCGGGAGTGCTCGCTGGCCCTGGCCGGCGGTGTCACAGTCATGTCCACCCCCGGCACCTTCACCGAGTTCAGCCGCCAGCGCGGACTCGCCGCCGACGGCCGCTGCAAGTCCTTCGCGGCAGCCGCCGACGGCACCGGCTGGGGCGAAGGCGCCGGCATGCTGCTGCTGGAGCGGCTCTCCGACGCCCGCGCCAACGGCCACCAGGTGCTCGCCCTCGTCCGCGGCAGCGCCATCAACCAGGACGGCGCCAGCAGCGGGCTGACCGCGCCGAACGGCCCCTCGCAGCAGCGCGTCATCCGCCAGGCCCTGGCCTCCGCCCGGCTCTCCGCCGGGCAGATCGACGTGGTCGAGGCCCATGGCACGGGCACCACGCTCGGCGACCCCATCGAGGCGCAGGCCCTGCTCGCCACGTACGGGCGCAACCACACCGAGGACCAGCCGCTGTGGCTGGGCTCCATCAAGTCCAACATCGGCCACACCCAGGCCGCCGCCGGTGTCGCGGGCATCATCAAGATGGTCATGGCGATGCGCCACGGGACGCTTCCACGGACCCTGCACGTCGACCAGCCCACCCCCAACGTCGACTGGTCGGCCGGCGCCGTCTCGCTGCTCACCGAAGGGCGAGCCTGGCCCGACACCGACCAGCCGCGCCGGGCCGCGGTGTCCTCGTTCGGCATCAGCGGCACCAACGCGCACACCATCCTGGAGCAGGCGCCCGAGCCGGGCGCCGAGGAGCCGCAGACCCCGAAGACGGCCGACGACGGCGCCCCCGCCGAAGCCCGTGCCGCCGCCGCGCTGCCGCTGTGGACCGTGGCGGCCAAGAGCCGCCCCGCGCTGCGCGCCCAGGCAGCGAACCTGCGCGCCCACCTCGAGGCCCACCCCGAACTGCGCCTCACCGACGTCGGCTTCTCCCTCGCCATCGGCCGGGCGGCCTTCGACCACCGGGCGGCGATCGTCGCCGACGACCGCGAGGGCCTGATACGGGCCCTCGACGCACTCTCCCGCGAGGAGCCCGCGACCGGGCTGGTCGAGGGGAGGGTCACCGGCGGCAAGGTGGCGTTCCTGTTCACGGGGCAGGGGAGCCAGCGGCTGGGGATGGGGCGTGAGCTGTATGACGCCTATCCGGTGTTCGCGGAGGCGCTGGACGCGGTGTGCGCGGAGCTGGACGCACACCTTGAGCGGCCTTTGAAGGACGTTCTGTTCGGGGCCGATGCCGAGGCGCTCGACCAGACCGGTTTCACCCAGCCCGCGTTGTTCGCGGTTGAGGTGGCGTTGTTCCGGCTGGTGGAGGCGTGGGGTCTGCGGCCCGACTTCCTCTCCGGGCATTCGATTGGTGAGTTGGCTGCCGCGCATGTGGCGGGTGTGTTGTCGCTGGCGGATGCGGCGAAGCTGGTGGCGGCTCGTGGTCGTCTGATGCAGGAGCTTCCGGCGGGTGGCGCGATGGTCGCGGTGCAGGCGTCGGAGGACGAGGTGCTGCCGCTGCTCACCGAGCGGGTCAGCATCGCCGCGCTCAACGGGCCGACTTCGGTCGTCATCGCAGGCGATGAGGACGAGGTTGTCGCGATTGCCGCTGGTTTCGAGGCGCAGGGTCGGAAGACCAAGCGGCTCACGGTCAGCCACGCGTTCCACTCGCCGCGTATGGACGGGATGCTGGGGGCGTTCCGGCAGGTGGCGCAGGGGCTGTCGTACGAGGCTCCGAAGATCCCGATCGTGTCGAATCTGACCGGTGGCGTGGTGTCCGCCGAGGAGATCACGACGGCCGACTTCTGGGTGCGCCATGTCCGCGAGGCCGTCCGCTTCCTCGACGGCGTACGGACGCTGGAGGAGCGCAACGTCACGAAGTTCGTGGAACTGGGCCCGGACGGTGTGCTCACCGCCATGGCCCAGGACTGCCTGACCCGCGACGACGCCACCCTTGTGTCCGCACTGCGCTCCGGCCGCCCGGAGCTCCAGAGCCTGGCCACCGCCGTCGCCGGGGCCCACGTCCACGGTGTCTCCCCCGACTGGACCGCCGTGTTCGCCGGGACGGACACGGCCCGTACGGACCTTCCGCTCTACCCCTTCCAGCGCGACACCTACTGGCTCGACACCGGCTACTGGGCGGGCGACATGGTGTCCGCCGGGCTCGGCGCGGCCGACCACCCGCTGCTGGGTGCCGCGGTGGCGCTCGCCGACTCCGACGGCTTCCTCTACACCGGCCGTCTCGCCCTGGACACCCATCCGTGGCTGGCCGATCACGCGGTGGCGGGCTCGGTGCTGCTGCCCGGCACGGCCTTCGTGGAGCTGGCGATCCGCGCCGGTGACCAGGTCGGTTGCGATCTGCTGGAGGAGCTGACGCTGGAGGCGCCGCTGGTGCTTCCCGAGGTGGGCGGTGTCCAGCTCCAGCTATCGGTGGGCGCGCCCGACAGTTCGGGGCGGCGCGCGCTGACGGTGTACTCGCGGCACGAGGACGCGGCGGTCGACGAGCCGTGGGTGCGGCATGCGTCGGGTGTGCTGGGTTCGGGCGCGCCCGCGGCGTCGTTCGACCTGGCGGCGTGGCCTCCGGCGGGGGCGTCGGCGCTGCCCGTCGAGGGTCTGTACGAGGGTCTGGCCGAGGCGGGGCTGACGTACGGTCCGGTGTTCCAGGGGCTGACGTCCGCGTGGCGGCTGGGTGGCGAGGTCTTCGCGGAGCTGGAGCTGCCGGAGGACGCGCGGTCCGAGGCGGGGCTGTTCGGTCTGCATCCGGCGCTGTTGGATTCGGCGCTGCATGCGGTGGGTCTTGGTGGTCTGGTCGAGGGTGCGGACGGGGCGCGGCTGCCGTTCGCGTGGGCTGGTGTGTCGTTGCACGCGGTGGGTGCTTCGGTGTTGCGGGTGCGGTTGTCGTCGGCCGGTGCGGACGCGGTGTCGCTCGCGGTGGCCGATGGCGCCGGGCGTGCCGTGTTGTCGGTGGACTCGCTGGTGCTGCGGCCGGTGTCCGTCGAGCAGATCCAGGGCGCACGGGGCGGCCGTCAGGAGTCGCTGTTCCGGCTCGACTGGGCCGAGGTGTCCGCCCAGGGCCCGGCGGGACGCGGGGCACTGCTGGGATCCGACGCGCTCGACCTGGCGTCGACCGGCCAGCGGTTCGACACCTACGCCGACCTGGACGCGCTGGCCACGGCGGTCGACTCCGGCGCGGCGCTGCCGGATGACGTGGTGGTCGCCCTTCAAGCCCGTCCGGTGATTGAGGACCGGGGTCCTGGGGCGGAGCCCCAGGTTGCGGGAAGGGGCGGGACAGGGGAAAGCTCCTCACCCGCCGACGCGGTGCACCGCGCCACCGCCCAGGCGCTGAGCCTGCTGCAACAGTGGCTGAATGACGACCGCTTCACGAACTCGCGCCTGGTCCTGCTGACCTCCGGTGCCGTGGCCGCCGGTGCGGACGAGCCGGTGGCCGATCTGACCCATGCCGCGGTCTGGGGCCTGGTGCGCTCCGCCGAGTCGGAGAACCCCGGCCGGTTCGTCCTGGTCGACGTCGATGGCGCGGCCGATTCGCTGAGGGCGGTGCCGGACGCGCTGGCGTCGGGCGAACCGCAGGTGGCCGTACGGGACGGGGTGCTGCGGGCGCCGCGCCTGGCGCGGGCCGCCGCCGCGGGCTCGGGTTCTGGGGAGGACGCGCCGGAGTTCGACGCCGACGGCACGGTGCTGGTCACCGGTGCGAGCGGCACGCTTGGCGCTCTGTTCGCCCGCCATCTGGTGGTGGAGCGTGGCGTACGGCGTCTGCTGCTGGTGAGCCGTCGTGGTGGCGAGGCTCCGGGTGCGGCCGAACTCGGCGCGGAATTGGCCGAGTTGGGCGCCGAGGTGCGGTGGGCGGCGTGTGATGTCGCCGACCGTGGCGCGCTGGCCGAGGCGCTGGCGGGGATTCCGGCCGGGCATCCGCTGACGGCCGTGGTGCATACGGCCGGTGTGCTGGATGACGGTGTGATCGGTTCGCTGACGCCGGAGCGGCTGGAGCGGGTGCTGCGTCCGAAGGTGGACGCCGCCTGGAACCTGCACGAGCTGACCCGCGACCTGGACCTGTCCGCGTTCGTTCTCTTCTCGTCCGCCGCCGGTGTCTTCGGCGCCGCCGGACAGGGCAACTACGCCGCCGCCAACGCCTACCTGGACGCGCTCGCCCAGCACCGTACGGCGCTCGGCCTGCCCGGAACGTCCCTGGCCTGGGGCCTGTGGGCCGCCGAATCCGGTGGTATGGCCGGTGAGCTGGACCAGGCCGACGTGTCCCGGATGAGCCGGGGCGGCGTCGCCGCGCTCGCCACCGACGAGGGCAAGGAACTGTTCGACGCGGCCGGACGGGCGGGCGAGGCCCTGCTCGTCCCGGTGCGGCTGGACCTGGCGGCGGCACGGGCCGAGGCGGCGTCCACCGGTGTGGTGGCCCCGCTGATGTCCGGGCTGGTGCGCGTCCCGGCGCGGCGTACGGCGGAGGGCTCCGCCGGAACGGGCGCCCTGGCACAGCGGCTGGCCCGCCTGAACGAGACCGAGCGGCTGGAGACGCTGCTGGAGCTGGTCCGTACCCAGGTCGCCGCCGTCCTGGGCTATGGCACGGCCGACTCCGTCGACCCCGATCGCGCCTTCCGCGACCTGGGCTTCGACTCGCTGACCGCCGTCGAACTGCGCAACCGCCTGAACGCGGTCACCGGGATGCGGCTCCCCGCCACCCTGGTCTTCGACTATCCGACCTCCCTCGTCCTGGCCGAACACCTCCGGGACGAACTGGCGGGCACCGGCGCCCAGTCGGGCCTGCCCGTCCAGGCCGTGGGCGCCATCGACGACGAGCCGATCGCCATCGTCGGCATGAGCTGCCGATTCCCGGGCGGGGTGCGCACCCCCGAGGACCTGTGGCGGCTGCTGTCCGCCGGCCAGGACGCGATCTCCGGCTTCCCCGTCGACCGTGGCTGGGACCTGGACGCGCTCTACCACCCGGACCCGGAGCACCCCGGCACCTCGTACACCCGCGAGGGCGGTTTCCTCCACGACGCGGCCGACTTCGACCCCACCTTCTTCGGGATCTCGCCGCGCGAGGCGCTGGCGACGGACCCGCAGCAGCGGTTGCTGCTGGAGACGTCGTGGGAGGCGTTCGAGCGTGCGGGCATCGACCCGGCCACGCTGCGCGGCAGCCGTACCGGTGTGTTCGCGGGCGTGATGTACCACGACTACGCCACGCTGGTGGAACAGGCACCGGACGGCGGCGGCGAGGGCGCGATCGGCTCCGGCAGCACGGGCTCCATCGCCTCCGGCCGCGTCGCCTACGCCCTCGGCCTGGAAGGCCCGGCCGTCACCGTCGACACGGCGTGCTCCTCGTCGCTGGTGGCGCTGCACTGGGCGATCCAGGCGCTGCGCTCGGGTGAGTGCACGATGGCGCTGGCCGGTGGCGTCACGGTGATGGCGACCCCCGGCACGTTCGTCGGCTTCAGCCGCCAGGGCGGCCTGTCCGCCGACGGCCGCTGCAAGGCGTTCTCGGCGGACGCGGACGGCACGGGCTGGGCCGAGGGCGCGGGCATGCTGCTGGTCGAGCGGCTGTCGGACGCGCGGAAGAACGGTCACCCGGTGCTGGCCGTGGTGCGCGGCAGCGCGGTGAACCAGGACGGTGCGTCCAATGGTCTGACGGCGCCCAACGGCCCGTCCCAGCAGCGCGTCATCCGGCAGGCGCTGGCCGCCGCCGGGCTGTCGGTCGGCGATGTGGACGCGGTCGAGGCACACGGTACGGGCACGACGCTGGGCGACCCGATCGAGGCGCAGGCGCTGCTCGCCACGTACGGCCAGGACCGGGACGCGGAGCGGCCGTTGCTGCTCGGCTCCATCAAGTCGAACATGGGCCACACCCAGGCCGCCGCCGGTGTCGCCGGTGTGATGAAGATGATCCTCGCCATGCGGCACGGGGTGCTTCCGAAGACTCTGCACGCCGACGAGCCGTCGCCGCATGTGGACTGGTCGGCGGGCGCGGTCGCGCTGCTGACGGACCAGGTGGAATGGCCGGAGACCGGCCGCCCGCGCCGCGCGGGCGTGTCGTCGTTCGGCATCAGCGGCACCAATGTGCACACCATCATCGAGCAGGCGCCGGAGGTGGCGGCGGCGGAGGCTCCGGCGGCTTCCGCTGTCCCGCCCGCCGTGGTGCCATGGGTGCTGTCGGGGCGGGATGCGGCTGCGCTGCGGGACCAGGCCGAGCGGCTGGTGGCGCATGCGACGGACCGGCCCGAGCTGGACGCGGTCGACCTGGGCTACTCGCTGGCGACCGGCCGATCGGCGTTCGACCACCGTGCGGTGGTGGTGGCCGAGGACCGGGATGGGCTGCTGAAGGCTCTGGGGGCGCTGGCCGAGGGACGTCGCGCTGCGGCGCTCGTTCAGGGTTCGGTGGCCGGTGGCAAGGTGGCGTTCCTGTTCACGGGGCAGGGGAGCCAGCGGCTGGGGATGGGGCGTGAGCTGTATGACGCCTATCCGGTGTTCGCGGAGGCGCTGGACGCGGTCTGCGATGAGCTGGACCAGCACCTTGAACGGCCTTTGAAGGACGTCCTGTTCGGGGACGATGCTGAGGCGCTGGATCGGACGGGGTTCACTCAGCCTGCGTTGTTCGCGGTTGAGGTGGCGTTGTTCCGGTTGGTGGAGGCGTGGGGTCTGCGTGCGGACTTCCTGTCGGGTCACTCGATTGGTGAGTTGGCCGCCGCGCATGTGGCGGGTGTGTTGTCGCTGGCGGATGCGTGCCGGTTGGTTGCTGCGCGTGGCCGTCTGATGCAGGAGCTTCCGGCGGGTGGCGCGATGATCGCCGTCCAGGCGTCTGAGGACGAGGTCACGCCGCTGCTCAGCGAGCGGGTGTCGATTGCCGCGCTCAATGGGCCCACCTCGGTCGTCATCGCGGGTGATGAGGACGCGGCGCTGGAGATTGCGGCGTCGTTCGAGGCGCAGGGTCGGAAGACCAAGCGGCTCACGGTCAGCCATGCGTTCCACTCGCCGCGTATGGACGGGATGCTGGAGGCGTTCCGTGAGGTCGCGCAGGGGCTGTCGTACGAGGCTCCGAAGATCCCGATCGTGTCGAATCTGACCGGTGGCGTGGTGTCCGCCGAGGAGATCACGACGGCCGACTTCTGGGTGCGCCACGTCCGCGAGGCCGTCCGCTTCCTCGATGGTGTGCGGGCCCTTGAGGCGCAGGGCGTCTCCACGTTCGTCGAGCTGGGTCCGGACGGTGTGCTCACCGCCATGGCCCAGCAGTGTGTGACCGGCGAGGACGCCGCGTTCGCCGCCGTGCTGCGCAAGGACCGTCCCGAGGCCAAGACGCTGACCACCGCCGTCGCCCGGGCGCATGTCCGTGGTGTGGCGGTCGACTGGGACGCCGTCTTCGGCGGTACCGGCGCGGCTCGGGTCGAGCTGCCCACGTACGCCTTCCAGTACGCGCGCTACTGGCCTGAGCTCCCGGCCGCTGCCCTCGGCGGTACGGCCGGGCTGGGGCTGGCGACCGTCGACCACCCGCTGGTCGGGGCCGCCGTACCGCTCGCCGGTGGCGAGGGGCTGCTGCTCACGGGCCGACTGGGGCTCGACACGCATCCGTGGCTGGCGGACCACGCCGTGATGGGTTCGGTGCTGCTGCCGGGTACGGCTTTTGTGGAGTTGGCGGTTCGTGCGGGTGACCAGGTCGGTTGTGACCAGGTCGAGGAGTTGACGCTGGAGGCGCCGCTGGTGCTTCCGGAGGTGGGAGGCGTTCAGCTTCAGCTTTCGGTGGGTGCGCCGGATGGGTCCGGTCGTCGTGGGTTCGAGGTGTACTCGCGGTTCGAGGACTCGGCCGCTGATGAGCCGTGGCTGCGCCATGCCTCGGGTGTGCTGATGGAGGGCGCTTCGGCGCCGTCGTTCGATCTGGGAGTGTGGCCCCCGGCGGGTGCGACGCCGGTTGCGCTCGATGGTCTGTATGAGGGCATGGCGGGCTTGGGGCTCGCTTACGGTCCGGTGTTCCAGGGGCTGACGTCCGCGTGGCGGCTCGATGGCGAGGTCTTCGCGGAGCTGGAGCTGCCGGAGGACGCGCGGTCGGAGTCGGGCGCGTTCGGTCTGCATCCGGCGTTGTTGGATTCGGCGCTGCATGCGGTGGGTCTTGGTGGTCTGGTCGAGGGTGAGGACGGGGCGCGGCTGCCGTTCGCGTGGGCTGGTGTGTCGCTGCATGCGGTGGGTGCTTCGGTGTTGCGGGTGCGGTTGTCGTCGGCCGGTGCGGATGCGGTGTCGCTGGCGGTGGCGGATGGTGCCGGGCGTGCTGTGTTGTCGGTGGACTCGCTGGTGTTGCGGCCGGTGTCGGCCGAGCAGATCGGCGGTGCGCGGGGCGGTCGTCAGGACTCCCTCTTCCGCCTGGAGTGGGTCGGCCTGCCCGCGACCGTGTCCTCCGCCCCCGTGCCGACGGCCCGCTGGGCGGCGCTCGGTTCGGGCGACCTCGGGCTCGGGGCGGTTGGCGCCGAGATCGCGACGTACGCGGATCTGCCCGCGCTGACCGAGGCCGTCGCGGCGGGTGCCGAAACGCCTGAGCTGGTGTTCGTCTCGCCGTCCGCCGAGGGCGATGGTGGCGAGGATGTGGCGGGTGCTGCGCACCGGGCCACTGCCGAGGCGCTGGAGCTGGTCCAGGCGTGGCTGGGCGATGAGCGGTTCGCGGATGCGCGTCTGACCGTGCTGACCTCGGGTGCCGTGGCCGCCGGCGCGGAGGAGTCGCTGGACGATCCGGCCCAGGCGGCGGTGTGGGGTCTGCTGCGCTCGGCGCAGTCGGAGAACCCGGAACGCCTTGTGCTCGTCGACCTCGACGGCCAGGAAGCGTCGTTCCGTATGCTGTCCGCCGCGCTCGCCTCGGGCGAGTCGCAGCTCGCGCTGCGCGCGGGCGAGGTGCGGGTGCCGCGCCTGGCGCGGGCCGCCGCTGCGGGCTCGGGTTCTGGGGAGGACGCGTCGGAGTTCGATGCCGAGGGCACGGTCCTGGTGACCGGTGCGAGTGGCACGCTGGGCGGGCTGCTGGCGCGCCACCTGGTGGTGGAGCGTGGCGTACGGCGTCTGCTGCTGGTGAGCCGTCGTGGTGGCGAGGCTCCGGGTGCGGCCGAACTCGGCCCGGAATTGGCCGAGTTGGGTGCCGAGGTGCGGTGGACGGCGTGTGATGTCGCCGATCGTGACCAGTTGGCCGAGGTGCTCGGGGCGATTCCGGCGGAGCATCCGCTGACGGCCGTGGTGCATACGGCCGGTGTGCTGGATGACGGCGTGTTCGGTTCGCTGACGCCGGAGCGGCTGGAGCGGGTGCTGCGTCCGAAGGTGGACGCGGCGTGGAATCTGCATGAGCTGACCCGCGATCTCGATCTGTCGGCGTTTGTTCTCTTCTCGTCCGCCGCTGGTGTCTTCGGCAATGCGGGTCAGGGCAACTACGCCGCCGCCAACGCTTTCCTGGACGCACTGGCCCAGCACCGTACGGCGCGCGGTCTGCCCGGTACCTCGCTGGCCTGGGGCCTGTGGGCGGACTCCAGCGCGATGACCGGTGAGCTGGACGACGCGGATGTGTCCCGGATGAGCCGGGGCGGTGTCCTCGCGCTGTCCGCCACCGAGGGGCTGGAGCTGTTCGACGTCGCGGGCCGTCTCGGCGAGGCGCTGCTGGTGCCGATGGCGCTGGACATGGCCGCGCTTCGGGCGCAGGCGGGCAGCGCTGCGCTGGCGCCGCTGTTCCGTGGGCTGGTGCGGGTTCCGGCGCGGCGTGCGGCGGAGGGTGCGGCGGCGTCGGGTGCGCTGGCGCGGCGGCTCGCCGGGCTGGACGCGGCCGAGCAGCTCGATGTGCTGCTGGACCTGGTCCGTACGAACGTCGCGACGGTGCTCGGATACGCCGGTCCGGAGACGGTTGACCCCGACCGCTCCTTCCGTGAGCTGGGCTTTGACTCGCTGACGGCGGTGGAGTTGCGGAATGCGCTGGGTGTGGTGAGTGAGCTGCGGCTGCCCGCGACGCTGGTCTTCGATTACCCGACGCCGGTGGTGTTGGCGGAGTTCCTGCGTGCTGAGGTTGTGGGTGCGGCTGCCGCTGTGTCCGGGCCGGTTGTGGTGGCGGCGGCGGATGATGAGCCGATCGCGATCGTGGGGTTGGGTTGTCGTTATCCGGGTGGGGTGGAGACTCCGGAGGATCTGTGGCGGCTGGTCATGGAGGGCCGGGACGCGATCTCCGAGTTCCCCACCGATCGCGGCTGGGACCTCGGGGCGCTCTACCACGCGGACCCGGACCACAGCGGTACGAGCTACGCCCGTGAGGGCGGCTTCGTGGAGGACGCCGGCCACTTCGACCCGAGCTTCTTCGGCATCTCGCCGCGTGAGGCCCTTGCGATGGACCCGCAGCAGAGGTTGCTGCTGGAGACCTCGTGGGAGGCGTTCGAGCGGGCCGGAATCGATCCGGGTGTGCTGCGCGGCAGCCGTACCGGCGTCTTCGCGGGCGTCATGTACCACGACTACGCCTCGCTGCTGGAGCGGGTGCCGGAGGGCGTCGAAGGCTTCCTCGGTACGGGTAATGCGGGGAGTGTGATTTCGGGGCGGTTGGCGTACACGTTTGGTCTTGAGGGGCCGACGATTACGGTGGATACGGCGTGTTCGTCGTCGTTGGTGGCGTTGCATCTGGCGGTTCAGGCGCTGCGGAACGGTGAGTGTTCGCTGGCGCTCGCGGGTGGTGTGACGGTGATGGCGACTCCGGCGCCGTTTGTGGAGTTCAGTCGTCAGCGTGGGCTTGCGGCGGATGGTCGGTGCAAGGCGTTTTCGGCGGATGCGGATGGCACGGGGTGGTCCGAGGGTGCGGGCATGCTGCTGGTGGAGCGGCTGTCGGATGCGCGGAAGAACGGGCATCCGGTGCTGGCGGTGGTGCGTGGCAGCGCCATCAACCAGGATGGTGCGTCGAATGGTCTGACGGCGCCGAACGGTCCGTCGCAGCAGCGGGTGATTCGTCAGGCGTTGGCGAATGCGGGTCTGTCGACTGGTGATGTGGACGCGGTGGAGGCGCATGGCACGGGTACCAGTCTTGGTGACCCGATCGAGGCGCAGGCGTTGATGGCCACGTATGGCCAGGAGCGGGATGCGGAGCGGCCGTTGCTGCTCGGCTCGATCAAGTCGAACATGGGTCATACGCAGGCGGCTGCCGGTGTTGCGGGGATCATCAAGATGGTGATGGCGATGCGGCATGGTGTGTTGCCGCGGACGTTGCATGCGCAGGAGCCGTCGCCGCATATTGATTGGTCGGCGGGTGCGGTTTCGTTGTTGCGGGAGTCGGTGGAGTGGCCTGAGGCGGGTCGTCCCCGGCGGGCGGCGGTCTCGTCGTTCGGCTTCAGCGGTACCAACGCGCACACCATCATCGAGCAGGCCCCGGCCACCGAGGACGAGGCCCCGCGTGAGGTGGCGACCGCGCCTGGTGTGACGTCGTGGCCGCTGTCGGCGAAGACCGCCGACGCGCTGCGTGCGCAGGCCGTGCGGCTCCGTTCCTACCTGGACGAGCGGCCGGAGATCGCACCGGCCGACCTCGGCTACTCGCTCGCGACCACGCGCGCCGCGCTGGACCACCGCGCGGTGCTGGTGGCCGACGACCGCGAGGGTTTCCTGCGCGGTCTGGACGCCCTGGCACGCGGCGAGTCGGGCGCGGAGGCGATCCAGGGCTCGGGCGCCGCTGTCGGCAAGGTGGCGTTCCTGTTCACGGGGCAGGGCAGCCAGCGGCTCGGGATGGGGCGTGAGCTGTACGACGCCTACCCGGCGTTCGCCGAGGCGTTCGACGCGGTCTGCGATGAGCTGGACGCACATCTCGAACGGCCGCTTCGTGACGTGCTGTTCGGGGACGACGCCGAGGCGCTGGATCAGACCGGGGTCACCCAGCCCGCGCTGTTCGCGATCGAGGTGGCGCTGTTCCGGCTGGTGGAGACCTGGGGGCTGAAGGCGGACTTCCTCTCCGGGCATTCGATTGGTGAGCTGGCTGCCGCCCATGTGGCGGGTGTGCTCTCCCTCGCGGACGCGGCGAAGCTGGTGGCGGCCCGTGGCCGTCTGATGCAGGCGCTTCCGGCGGGTGGCGCGATGATCGCCGTTCAGGCGTCCGAGGACGAGGTGCTGCCGCTGCTCAGCGAGCGGGTCAGCACCGCCGCGCTCAACGGCCCGACCTCCGTGGTCATCGCGGGTGACGAGGACGCGGCTCAGGAGATTGCCGCGTCGTTCGAGGCGCAGGGTCGTAAGACCAAGCGGCTCACGGTCAGCCACGCGTTCCACTCCCCGCGCATGGACGGGATGCTGGACGGGTTCCGTGAGGTGGCCGAGGGGCTGACCTACGAGGCCCCGCGCATCCCGATCGTCTCCAACCTGACCGGGAACGTCGTCTCCGCCGAGGAGATCGCGACCCCCGACTTCTGGGTGCGCCACGTCCGCGAAGCCGTCCGCTTCCTCGATGGCGTCCGGACGTTGGAAGCCCAAGGCGTCACCACCTACCTCGAACTCGGCCCCGACGGCGTTCTCACCGCCATGGCCCAGGAGTGCGTCGCCGACGCCGCGGCCGCCGGATTCGCCGCCGTGTTGCGGGCCGGTCGGCCCGAGGCGCGGGCGGTCCACGCCGCCGTGGCGCGGGCGCATGTCCGTGGTGTCGCGGTGGACTGGGAGGCGGTCTTCGCCGGTACGGGCGCCGCTCGGGTCGAGCTGACCGACCTGCCGACGTACGCCTTCCAGCGCCGCCGGTACTGGCCCCAGGCGTCGGCGTACGGCGTCGGCGGCACGGCGGGGCTCGGCCTGGCCGCCGCCGACCATCCGCTCGTGGGCGCCGTCGTACCGCTCGCGGGCGGCGATGGACTGCTGCTGACCGGGCGGATCTCGGCGCAGACGCATCCGTGGCTGGCGGATCACGCCGTGATGGGTTCGGTGCTGCTGCCGGGTACGGCTTTTGTGGAGTTGGCGGTTCGCGCGGGTGACCAGGTCGGTTGTGACCGGGTCGAGGAGTTGACGCTGGAGGCGCCGCTGGTGCTTCCGGAGGTGGGAGGCGTTCAGCTTCAGCTTTCGGTGGGGGCGCCGGATGGCTCCGGCCGCCGCGCGTTCGAGGTGTACTCGCGGTTCGAGGACTCGGCCGCTGATGAGCCGTGGCTGCGCCATGCCTCGGGTGCGCTCGTGGAGGGCGCCCCGGCACCGTCGTTCGACCTGAGCGCATGGCCGCCGGCCGGTGCGACGCCGGTTGCGCTCGATGGTCTGTATGAGGGCATGGCGGGCCTGGGGCTCGCCTACGGCCCGGTGTTCCAGGGGCTGACGTCCGCGTGGCGGCTCGATGGCGAGGTCTACGCCGAGCTGGAGCTGCCGGAGGACGCGCGGTCCGAGGCGGGGCTGTTCGGTCTGCATCCGGCGTTGTTGGATTCGGCGCTGCATGCGGTGGGTCTTGGTGGTCTGGTCGAGGGTGAGGACGGGGCGCGGCTGCCGTTCGCGTGGGCTGGTGTGTCGTTGCACGCGGTGGGTGCTTCGGTGTTGCGGGTGCGGTTGTCCGCCGCCGGTGCGGATGCGGTGTCGCTGGCGGTGGCGGATGGTGCCGGGCGTGCGGTGTTGTCGGTGGACTCGCTGGTGTTGCGGCCGGTGTCGGCCGAGCAGATCGGCGGTGCGCGGGGCGGCCGTCAGGATTCCCTCTTCCGCCTGGAGTGGACCGAGTTCGCGGCCGAGACGGACGCGCGGATCGGCAGCGGCTGGGTGGTGCTCGGCTCCGAGGCGCTGGAGCGTGGCCTCTCCGGCTCGGACGTGGCCGCGTACGCGGATCTGGCCGCACTGGGCGCGGCGATCGAGTCGGGCGCGGCAGTGGCCGATGAGGTGCTCGTCGACTTCTCGTCCGACGGGGACGGCGGTCCGGCCGCCGTACACCAGGCCACGGCCAGGGCGCTGGAGCTGATCCAGACCTGGCTGGCCGATGAGCGGTTCGCGGATGCGCGTCTGACCGTACTGACCTCGGGCGCGGTGGCCACCGAGGCCGTCGAGCCGGTGGCGGACCTGGCGGGTGCCGCCGTATGGGGCCTGCTGCGCTCGGCGCAGTCGGAGAACCCGGGCCGGTTGGTCCTGGTCGACGTCGATGGTGCGGCCGGTTCGCTGTCGGCGGTCGCGGGCGCGCTGGGGTCCGGTGAACCGCAGGTGGCCGTACGGGACGGGGCGCTGCGGGCACCGCGTCTGGCACGGGCCGCCGTGGATACCGAGCAGCCGCTCGATGTCGATGCCGAGGGCACGGTGCTGGTCACGGGTGCGAGTGGCACGCTGGGCGGGCTGCTGGCCCGCCACCTGGTGGTGGAGCGTGGCGTACGGCGGCTGCTGCTGGTGAGCCGCCGTGGCGACCAGGCGCCGGGTGCCGTCGAACTCGGCTCCGAGCTTTCCGAGTTGGGCGCGAATGTGCGCTGGGCGGCGTGTGATGTGGCGGACCGGGACGCGCTCGCCGCGACCCTCGCCGACGTCCCCGCCGAGCATCCGCTCACGGCGGTCGTCCACACGGCCGGTGTGCTGGATGACGGTGTGATCGGTTCGCTGACGCCGGAGCGGCTGGAGCGGGTGCTGCGTCCGAAGGTGGACGCGGCGTGGAATCTGCATGAGCTGACCCGCGATCTCGATCTGTCGGCGTTTGTTCTCTTCTCGTCCGCCGCTGGTGTCTTCGGCAACGCGGGTCAGGGCAACTACGCCGCCGCCAACGCCTACCTGGACGCCCTCGCCCAGCACCGTCGGGCGCACGGCCTGGCCGGTACCTCGCTGGCCTGGGGTCTGTGGGCCGACTCCAGCGCGATGACCGGTGAGTTGGACGAGGCCGATGTGTCCCGGATGAGCCGGGGTGGCGTGGTCGCGCTGTCCGCCACCGAGGGCCTGGAGCTGTTCGACGCCGCGTACCGCACGGACGAGGCGCTGCTCGTGCCCGTCCGGCTGGACCTGGCCGTGCTGCGCGCCGAGGCGGCGTCGGCCGGTGTGGTCGCGCCGCTGCTGCGGGGGCTGGTGCGGGTTCCGGCGCGGCGTGCGGCGGAGGGTGCGGCGGCGTCGGGTGCGCTGGCGCGGCGGCTGGCCGGTCTGAGCGAGGCCGAGCAGCTCGACGCCCTGCTGGAACTGGTCCGTACGCAGGTCGCCGCCGTACTCGGCCATGACTCGCTGGACACCGTCGAACCGCATCGCTCCTTCCGTGAGCTGGGCTTTGACTCGCTGACGGCGGTGGAGTTGCGGAATGCGCTGGGTGCGGTGAGTGAGCTGCGGCTGCCCGCGACGCTGGTCTTCGATTACCCGACGCCGGTGGTGTTGGCGGAGTTCCTGCGTGCTGAGGTTGTGGGTGCGGCTGCCGCTGTGTCCGGGCCGGTTGTGGTGGCGGCGGCGGATGATGAGCCGATCGCGATTGTGGGGTTGGGCTGTCGTTATCCGGGTGGGGTGGAGACCCCGGAGGATCTGTGGCGGCTGGTCATGGAGGGCCGGGACGCGATCTCCGAGTTCCCCGCCGACCGCGGCTGGGATCTGGATGGGCTCTACCACCCGGACCCCGACCACCCGGGCACCTCGTACTCTCGCGAGGGCGGCTTCGTCGACCGGGCGGGCCACTTCGACCCGGCGTTCTTCGGCATCTCGCCGCGTGAGGCGCTCGCGATGGATCCGCAGCAGCGGTTGCTGCTGGAGACGTCGTGGGAGGCGTTCGAGCGGGCCGGGATCGCCCCGGGTGTGCTGCGCGGCAGCCGTACCGGCGTCTTCGCCGGTGTGATGTACCACGACTACGCCTCCTCGCTGCCGGCGCTTCCGGAAGGCGTGGAGGGATTCGTCGGTACGGGTAATGCGGGGAGTGTGATTTCGGGGCGGTTGGCGTACACGTTTGGTCTTGAGGGGCCGACGATTACGGTGGATACGGCGTGTTCGTCGTCGTTGGTGGCGTTGCATCTGGCGGTTCAGGCGCTGCGGAACGGTGAGTGTTCGCTGGCGCTCGCGGGTGGTGTGACAGTGATGGCGACTCCGGCGCCGTTTGTGGAGTTCAGTCGTCAGCGTGGGCTTGCGGCGGATGGTCGGTGCAAGGCGTTTTCGGCGGATGCGGATGGCACGGGGTGGTCCGAGGGTGCGGGCATGCTGCTGGTGGAGCGGCTGTCGGACGCGCGGAAGAACGGGCATCCGGTGCTGGCGGTGGTGCGTGGCAGCGCCATCAACCAGGATGGTGCGTCGAATGGTCTGACGGCGCCGAACGGTCCGTCGCAGCAGCGGGTGATTCGTCAGGCGTTGGCGAATGCGGGTCTGTCGACTGGTGATGTGGACGCGGTGGAGGCGCATGGCACGGGTACCAGTCTTGGTGACCCGATCGAGGCGCAGGCGTTGATGGCCACGTATGGCCAGGAGCGGGATGCGGAGCGGCCGTTGCTGCTCGGCTCGATCAAGTCGAACATGGGTCATACGCAGGCGGCTGCCGGTGTTGCGGGGATCATCAAGATGGTGATGGCGATGCGGCATGGTGTGTTGCCGCGGACGTTGCATGCGCAGGAGCCGTCGCCGCATATTGATTGGTCGGCGGGTGCGGTTTCGTTGTTGCGGGAGTCGGTGGAGTGGCCTGAGGCGGGTCGTCCCCGGCGGGCGGCGGTCTCGTCGTTCGGCTTCAGCGGTACCAACGCGCACACCATCATCGAGCAGGCCCCTGAGCTCGAACCGGCGGAGGCTCCGACCGCCCCGGTCGCCCAGCCGTCCGTTCTGCCGTGGGTGCTCTCCGGCAAGAACACCGACGCGCTGCGCGCCCAGGCCGAGCGGCTGCTCGCCGACGTCGAGGGGCGGCCGGAGCTGTCGCTGACCGACCTGGCGTACTCGCTCGCGACCACGCGGGCCGCGCTGGACCACCGTGCGGTGGTCGTCGGCGGTGACCGGGCCGGACTGGCCTCGGGTCTGGAGGCGCTGGCACATGGCGAGTCGGTGGCCGGGCTCACCGAAGGCGCGGTGGCGGACGGCAAGGTGGCGTTCCTGTTCACGGGGCAGGGCAGCCAGCGGCTCGGGATGGGGCGTGAGCTGTACGACGCCTACCCGGCGTTCGCCGAGGCGTTCGACGCGGTCTGCGATGAGCTGGACGGGCACCTTGAACGGCCGCTGCGGGATGTGCTGTTCGGCGAGGACGCGTCCGCGCTGGACCGGACCGGGTTCACTCAGCCCGCGCTGTTCGCGGTCGAGGTGGCGCTGTTCCGGCTGGTGGAGACCTGGGGTCTGAAGGCGGACTTCCTGTCGGGCCACTCCATCGGTGAGCTGGCCGCCGCCCATGTGGCGGGTGTCCTCTCGCTGGCGGATGCGGCGAAGCTGGTGGCGGCTCGTGGCCGCCTGATGCAGGCGCTGCCTGCCGGTGGCGCGATGATCGCCGTCCAGGCGGCCGAGGACGAGGTGGCGCCGCTGCTCACCGACCGCGTGAGCATCGCCGCCCTCAACGGGCCCACCTCCGTCGTCATCGCGGGCGACGAGGACGCGGCCGAGCGGATCGCGGCGGGCTTCGAGGCGCAGGGCCGCAAGACCAAGCGGCTCATCGTCAGCCACGCCTTCCACTCCCCGCGCATGGACGGCATGTTGGACGCGTTCCGCGAGGTCGCGGAGGGGCTGACCTACGAGGCCCCGCGCATCCCGATCGTCTCCAACCTGACCGGGAACGTCGTCTCCGCCGAGGAGATCACGACCCCCGGCTTCTGGGTGCGCCACGTCCGCGAGGCCGTCCGTTTCCTCGATGGCGTCCGGACGATGGAAGCCCAAGGCGTCACCACCTACGTCGAGTTGGGCCCCGACGGTGTCCTGACGGCCATGGCCCAGGACTGTGTGACCGGCGAGGACGCCGCGTTCGCCGCCGCGCTGCGCAAGGACCGCACCGAGGCCGAGACCCTGACGGCCGCCATCGCCCGTGCCCATGTGCGCGGTGTGGCAGTCGACTGGGCGGCGTTCTTCGCGGGGACCGGCGCCCAGCGCACCGAGCTGCCGACGTACCCCTTCCAGCGCGAGCGCTACTGGCTGGAGGCTCCCGCCGGAGCCGTGGGCGACGTGGTCTCGGCCGGTCTCGGCTCGGCCGATCACCCGCTGTTGGGCGCGGCGGTGGATCTGCCCGACTCCGAGGGCTTCCTCTTCACGGGCCGGCTCTCGCTCCGTACGCACCCCTGGCTGGCCGATCACGCCGTCATGGACACCGTGATGCTGCCCGGTACGGCCCTGGTCGAGCTGGCGGTACGCGCCGGTGACCAGGTCGGCTGCGATCTGCTGGACGAGCTGACCCTCGAAGCGCCGCTGATCCTTCCGGAGCGTGGCGGAGTGCAGCTTCGGGTCGCCGTGGACGAGCCCGACGGCCCCGACGGGCGCCGCGCGCTGACCGTCTACTCGCGGCTGGAGGACGCCGCCGACGAGCCGTGGATCCGGCACGCCTCCGGTGTGCTCACGGTCTCCGGATCCTCCTCCGCCGTCACCACCGGCACGGCGGAATGGCCCCCGGCCGCCACCGGGACCACCGACGACCTCGAACCGCTCGACGTGGACGGGCTGTACGACGGCTTCGCCGCGCTCGGCCTCGTCTACGGGCCGGTGTTCCAGGGGCTGCGGGCCGCCTGGCGGCGCGGGGTCGAGGTGTTCGCCGAGGTGGCGCTCGACGAGGACCGGCAGGGCGAGGCCCGTGCGTACGGGCTGCACCCGGCGCTGCTGGACGCCGCGCTGCACACGGTGGCGCTCGGCGGGTTCTTCCCGGCCGAGGAGGCGGGCCGGGCCCGGCTGCCGTTCTCGTGGGACGCCGTACGGCTGCACGCGGTCGGTGCGACCGCGCTGCGGGTGCGGGTCTCCCCGGCCGGGCAGGGCGCGGTGGCGCTGGAGATCACCGACGAGGCCGGTGCCCCGGTGGTGTCGGTCGGCTCGCTGGCGCTGCGACCGCTGGACGCCGAGCAGTTCGCGGCCGCCCGTACCGCACACCACGAGGCGCTGTTCCGTCTCGACTGGGCCGCGCTGCCCGCGCCCGCCGAGCCGCGGCGGCCGGAGGACACCGCCCTGTGGGCCGTCCTGGACGGCACCGGCGGCGATCTGAAGATCACGGCCGCGCTGACGGACGCGGACACCGGTATCGAGGCCGAGACCTACGCGGGGCTCTCCGCGCTCGCCGAGGCGGTGGAGGCCGAGGGGATCGCGCCCGATGTGGTCCTCGTGCCGTGCCTGCCCGACCTGGGCACGCCCGGGGACACCGCGGGCGCCGCGCACACCGTCGTCCGGCGGACGCTGGCGCTGGTCCAGGAGTGGATCGCCGACGAGCGGTTCGCCGACTCCCGGCTGGTCCTCCTCACCCGTGGCGCGGTGGCCGTGACCACCGGCGACGACACCGGGGCCGAAGGGGCCGAAGGGACCGAGGGCGTGGACGACCTGACCCACGCCGCCGCCTGGGGCCTGGTGCGGTCGGCGCAGGCCGAGCACCCGGGCCGCTTCGTCCTGGTCGATGTCCAAGGCGACGTCGATGTCCATGGAGACCTCGGTGTCCACGGCGACCCGGCCAACAGCGCCGCCAACGGCTGGCTCCCCGCCCTGGTGGCGGGTTTGCGGACGGACGAGCCCCAGCTTGCCATCCGCGCCGGGACCGTCCACGCACCGCGCCTCGCCCGGGTGGCGGCCCTGGACGAGGCGGCCGTGCCCGGCCTCGACCCGACGGGCACCGTGCTGATCACCGGCGCGTCCGGCACCCTGGGCGGGCAGTTGGCCCGCCATCTGGTGACCGAGCGCGGCGCCCGGAGGCTGCTGCTGACCAGCCGCCGTGGCGCGGAGGCGGCGGGTGCCGCCGAACTTGCAGCCGAGCTGGGCGCGTTGGGCGCCGAGGTCACCTGGGCGGCGTGCGACGCGGCCGACCGGGACGCGCTTGCCGGCCTCCTGGCGGACATCCCCGCCGACCACCCCCTCACCGCCGTGATCCACGCGGCGGGCGTCCTGGACGACGGGATCATCGAATCCCTCACTCCGGAGCGCGTGGAGCGGGTGCTGCGGCCCAAGGTGGACGCGGCGTGGAACCTCCACGAGCTGACCGGCGACAGCGACCTCTCCGCATTCGTCCTGTTCTCCTCGGCGGCCGGTGTCTTCGGCAACCCGGGGCAGGGCAACTACGCGGCGGCCAACACCTTCCTGGACGCCCTCGCCCAGCACCGCCGCGCCCAGGGCCTGCCCGCCGTCTCCCTGGCCTTTGGCCTGTGGGAGGACGACGGCGGCATGGCCGCGACCCTCGCCGACGCCGACCGGCAGCGGATGAGCCGCGGCAGCATGGGCGCGCTGAGCAACGCCGAGGGCCTGGCCCTGTTCGACGTGGCCGGGCTCGCCGGACACGCGGTGCTGATCCCCGCCGCCCTGGACATCGGCGCCCTGCGCGCCCAGTCCACGGGCGGGGTCGCCCCGCTGCTGCGCGGGCTGATCCGCACCCCCGTACGGCGGGCCGCGGCCGGTGGCGGCGGGGCGGACGAGGCGGCGGGCATCGCCGAGCGGCTCGCGGGCATGTCCGCGGCCGAACGGGACCGCTTCCTGCTCAACCTGGTCTGCGGCCAGGTGGCCACCGTGCTCGGCTACGGCAGCGCGGCGGCGATCGAGCCCGGCGCGGCCTTCAAGGAGCTGGGCTTCGACTCGCTCACCGCCGTCGAACTCCGCAACCGGCTCGGCGCGGCCACCGGACTCCGGCTGCCCGCCACGCTGATCTTCGACTACCCGACCCCCGACGCCCTGACCGACCATCTGCGCGCGGAACTCCCGCACGGGGACGGCGGCGGCCCGTCGGTGTTCGGCGAACTCGACCGTCTGGAAGCCGCCCTGGCGGTGGCCGCGGACGACAGCGTCACCCGCTCCAGGATCACCATGCGCCTCCAGGCGCTCCTGGCGAAGTGGAACGACGCCCAGGAAACGACCGCGGACGGCGACACCGACGACCACGACCTCGAATCCGCGACCGACGATGAGCTCTTCGATCTGCTCGACGACGAACTCGGCTCCTCCTGAACGGGAGCGTTCTGAACACATGAGCACCCCCTCCCTCTTCGCAAGGAGCCGACGCAATGGTGAATAACGAGGACAAGCTCCGGGATTACCTCAAGCGGGCCACCGCCGACCTGCGTCAGGCCCGCCGACAGCTTCGCGAGGTCGAGGAGCGGCACCAGGAGCCGATCGCGATCGTCGCGATGAGCTGCCGCTACCCGGGCGGTGTCCGCACCCCCGAGGAGCTGTGGCGGCTCGTCCTGGGCGGCGAGGACGCGATCTCCGGCTTCCCCACGGACCGCGGCTGGGACATCGAGTCGCTCTATGACGCCGACCCCGACCAGGCGGGCGCCAGCTATGTGAACGAGGGCGGATTCCTCTACGACGCGGGCGGCTTCGACCCCACGCTCTTCGGGATCTCGCCGCGCGAGGCCATGGCGATGGACCCGCAGCAGCGGCTGCTGCTGGAGACCACCTGGGAGGCGTTCGAGCGGGCCGGGGTCGACCCGACCGGGCTGCGCGGCAGCCGGACCGGTGTCTTCGCGGGCGTGATGTACCACGACTACACCTCGCGGCTCGACTCCGTACCCGAGGGCGTCGAGGGCTTCCTCGGCACCGGAAGCTCCGGCTCCATCGCCTCCGGCCGGGTGTCGTACACCTTCGGTCTGGAGGGCCCGGCGGTCACCGTCGACACGGCGTGCTCCTCGTCGCTGGTCACCCTGCACATGGCGGTCCAGGCGCTGCGCAACGGCGAATGCTCGCTCGCGCTCGCGGGCGGTGTCACGGTGATGGCCACCCCCTCGACGTTCACCGAGTTCAGCCGGCAGCGCGGACTCGCCGCCGACGGCCGCTGCAAGCCCTTCGCCGCCGCCGCGGACGGCACCGGCTGGGGCGAGGGCGTCGGCATGCTGCTGGTCGAGCGGCTGTCGGACGCGCGGAAGAACGGCCACCCGGTGCTGGCGATCGTGCGCGGAAGCGCCATCAACCAGGACGGCGCGTCCAACGGTCTGACGGCGCCCAACGGGCCGTCCCAGCAGCGCGTCATCCACCAGGCGCTCACCAACGGCCGCCTCTCCGCGGCCGATGTCGACGCCGTCGAAGCACACGGCACCGGTACGACACTCGGCGACCCGATCGAGGCACAGGCGCTGCTCGCCACCTACGGCCAGGAGCACACCGAGGACCAGCCGCTGCTGCTCGGCTCGATCAAGTCCAACATCGGGCACACCCAGGCCGCGGCCGGTGTCGCCGGGATCATCAAGATGGTCATGGCCATCCGCCATGGCGTCCTGCCCAGGACCCTGCACATCGACGAGCCGACCCCGCATGTCGACTGGTCGGCGGGCGCGGTGTCGCTGCTCGCCGAGACCACCCCCTGGCCGGAGACCGACCACCCGCGCCGGGCCGCCGTGTCCTCCTTCGGCTTCAGCGGCACCAACGCGCACACCATCCTGGAGCAGGCCCCCGCCGAGGAGACCGAGGAGGCCGAGGAAGCCACCGAGCGACCGGCCCCGTCGTCGAAGCGGCTGGACGTGGTGCCGTGGGCGGTGTCGGGCAAGAGCGCGGCGGCGCTGCGCGACCAGGCGCAGCGACTGCTGGCGCACCTCGAGGCCGACGCCGGGCCGAGCCCGGTCGACGTGGGCCTCTCGCTGACCACCACCCGAGCCCAGCTCGACCACCGCGCAGTGGTGCGCGGCCACGACCGCGCCGACCTGCTGGCCGGGCTCACCGCCCTGGCCGAGGGCGGTATGGCGGCGGGCGTCACACAGGGCTCCGTCGTCGGCGGCCGGACGGCGTTCGTGTTCCCGGGGCAGGGGTCGCAGTGGGCCGGTATGGCGGTGGGGCTGATGGACGCCTCGCCGGTGTTCGCCGCGCGGATCGAGGAGTGTGCCGCGGCGCTGGCGGAGTTCACCGACTGGTCGTTGGTGGATGTGCTGCGGGGCGCCGAGGGCGCGCCGTCGCTGGAGCGGGTGGACGTTGTTCAGCCGGTGCTGTTCGCGGTGATGGTGTCCCTGGCCGAGCTGTGGCGTTCGCTGGGTGTCGTCCCGGCGGCCGTGGTGGGCCACTCGCAGGGTGAGATCGCCGCCGCGTGTGTGGCCGGAATCCTGTCGCTTCAGGATGCGGCGCGGGTGGTGGCGCTGCGGAGTCAGGCGATTGGCCGGGTGCTGGCGGGCAAGGGCGGCATGGTGTCGGTGGCGCTTCCGGTGGCGGAGGTCCGGGAGCGGATCGCGGCGTGGGGCGAGGAGCGGATCTCCGTCGCGGCCGTCAACGGCCCCTTGTCGGCGGTGGTTTCGGGTGAGCCCGAGGCGCTGGACGAGCTGTTGGCCTCCTGCGAGGCCGATGAGGTGCGGGCGCGCCGGGTGCCGGTGGACTACGCCTCGCATTCGGCGCAGGTCGAGTTGCTCCGTGAGGAGCTGCTGGAGCTGCTGGCCCCGGTGCAGCCGAAGAGCGCCCAGGTGCCGTTCCTGTCGACGGTGACGGGGGAGTGGGTCGAGGGTTCCGAGCTGGACGCGGAGTACTGGTTCACCAACCTGCGTCGCACGGTTGAGCTGGAGGGCGCGGTCCGGCGGCTGCTGGACGAGGGCTTCGGTGTGTTCATCGAGTCCAGCGCGCACCCCGTGCTGACGATGGGTGTGCAGGAGACGGCCGAGGACGCCGGTGTGGACGCGGCCGCGATCGGGTCGCTGCGCCGTGACGAGGGCGGCCAGGACCGCTTCTGGGCCTCGGTCGGCGAGGCGTGGTCGCGCGGGGTGAGCGTCGGCTGGGACGCGGTGTTCGACGGTACGGGCGCCGAGCGCGTCGAGCTGCCCACGTACGCCTTCCAGCACCAGCACTACTGGCTCGAAGGGGGCACCCCCGCCGCTGCCGCCACCGCCGCCGACCCCGTCGAGGCCCGCTTCTGGGAGGCCGTGGAGCGCGAGGACTGGCAGGCGCTCGCCGCCGAGCTGGACGTCGACGGCGATGAGCGGGTCAGCGCGCTGCTGCCCGCCCTGGCCACCTGGCGCAAGCAGAGCCGTGAGCAGTCCACGGTGGACGGCTGGCGCTACCGCGTCACGTGGAAGCCGCTCGCCGACGGGCAGCCCGCGCGGCTGTCCGGCGGCTGGCTCGTCGTCGCCCCGGCCACCGAGGACACCTGGACCGACGCCGTGGCCGGTGTGCTCGCCGAACGCGGCGCCGACGTACGGCGGATCGCCGTGGACACCGACGCCGACGGCCGGGACGAGCTGATCGAGCGGCTGCGCACCGCGCTCACGGAAACCGATGGCATCCCGTTCGCCGGAGTGCTGTCGCTGCTGGCCCTCGACGGCCACCCGCACCCCCGGCACCCCTCCGTCCCCGCCGGGGTGGCGGCGCAGCTCGCGCTGGTGCAGGCGCTGGGCGACGCGGGGATCGGCGCGCCGCTGTGGTCCGGCACCCGGGGCGCGGTCTCCGTCGGCCGTACGGACACCCTCGACTCCCCTGAGCAGGCGCTGGTCTGGGGGCTCGGCCGGGTGGCCGCGCTGGAGCACGGCGAGCGCTGGGGCGGTCTGGTCGATCTGCCCGGGGCGCCCGACGAGCGGGCGCTGGCCCGGCTGGTGACCGTGCTCGCCGGGGCCGAGGAGGACCAGGTCGCGATCCGCGCCACCGGGCTGCTGGTACGCCGTCTGGTGCGCGCCCCGCTGGCCGCCACGCCCGCCGTACGGTCCTGGGAGCCGACCGGTACGACGCTGGTCACCGGCGGTACGGGCGCGCTGGGCGCCCATGTGGCGCGCTGGCTGGCCACCAACGGTGCCGAGCATCTGGTGCTCACCAGCCGCCGTGGTCTGGAGGCACCGGGCGCGGCGGATCTGCGGTCCGAACTGACCGAGCTGGGCGCGAAGGTCACCGTCGCCGCATGCGATGTGGCCGACCGTGCCCAGGTCGAGGCGCTGCTCGCGGGCATCCCCGCCGAGTATCCGCTGACGGGCGTCGTCCACACGGCCGCCGTGCTGGACGACGGGGTGATCGAGGGCCTGGCCCCGGACCAGGTGGACCGGGTGCTGAAGGTCAAGGTCGACGCCACCCGCCATCTGCACGAGCTGACCCGGGAGCTGGACCTCTCCGCGTTCGTGCTGTTCTCGTCCTTCGCGGCCACCTTCGGCGCGCCCGGCCAGGGCAACTACGCCCCGGGCAACGCCTTCCTCGACGCCTTCGCCGAGCACCGGCGCGCCCAGGGCCTGCCCGCCACCTCGCTGGCCTGGGGCCCGTGGGGCGAGGGCGGGATGGCCGAGGGCGGCGTCGGCGACCGGATGCGCCGCCACGGCGTCATCGAGATGGCGCCGAGGTCGGCCGTCACCGCGCTCCAGCACGCGCTGGACCGCGACGAGTCGGTGCTGACCGTCGTCGACATGGAGTGGAAGCGCTTCGTTCTCGCCTTCACCTCCGGCCGCTCCCGTCCGCTGCTGTACGACCTGCCCGAGGCGCGGGACGTCATCCAGGACATGGCCGGGGACACCGAGGCGGACGGCGCGGGCGCGGTCGCGCTGGCCGAGCAGCTCGCCGGGGTGCCGGAGGCCGAGCAGGAGCGGCTGGTGCTGGAGCTGGTCCGCACCGCCGTCGCGGCCGTCCTGGGCTATGCGGGCGCCGACGACGTCGAGGCGGGCCGGGCCTTCAAGGAGCTGGGCTTCGACTCGCTCACCGCCGTCGAGCTGCGCAACCGGCTCAGCGCCGCCAGCGGGCTGAAGCTGCCGCCGACGCTGATCTTCGACTACCCCACCCCCACGGTGCTCGCGCGCCATCTGCGCACCGAGATCGCGGGCGGGCAGCGGGCGGCCGTGGCCGCGCTGCCGACCGCGGCGGCGCTCGCCGACGACGAGCCCATCGCCATCGTCTCCATGAGCTGCCGCTTCCCGGGCGGTGTGCGCACCCCCGAGGAGCTGTGGCAGCTCCTCACCTCCGGCGGCGACGCGCTGTCGGAGTTCCCGGGCGACCGCGGCTGGGACATCGAGTCCCTGTACAACCCGGACCCGGACGCGCAGGGCACCAGCTACACCCGCGAGGGCGGATTCCTCACCGGGGCCGCCGACTTCGACCCCACCTTCTTCGGGATCTCGCCGCGTGAGGCCATGGCGATGGACCCGCAGCAGCGGCTGCTGCTGGAGACGTCGTGGGAGGCGTTCGAGCGGGCGGGCATCGACCCGGCCACGCTGCACGGCACCCCGTCCGGTGTCTTCGTCGGCACCAACGGCTCCGACTACTCCATCGTCATGCGCAGCAACACCGAGGGCTACGAGGGCCACCTGGCCACCGGCAGCGCCGCGAGCGTCGTCTCCGGCCGCCTCTCGTACACCTTCGGTCTGGAGGGCCCGGCGGTCACCGTCGACACCGCGTGCTCGGCGTCGCTGGTGGCGCTGCACCTGGCCGTTCAGTCGCTGCGCCAGGGCGAGTGCACGATCGCGCTCGCGGGCGGCGTGACCGTGATGGCCACCCCGGGCACCTTCATCGAGTTCAGCCGCCAGCGCGGACTGTCCTCCGACGGCCGCAGCAAGGCGTTCTCCTCGGACGCGGACGGCTTCAGCCCGGCCGAGGGCGTGGGCATGCTGCTGGTCGAGCGGCTGTCGGACGCGCGGAAGAACGGTCACCCGGTGCTCGCGGTCGTGCGGGGCTCCGCGATCAACCAGGATGGCGCCTCCAACGGTCTGACGGCGCCCAACGGGCCGTCCCAGCAGCGGGTGATCCGGCAGGCCCTGGCCAACGCCCGGCTGTCCGCCGCCGAGGTGGACGTGGTCGAGGCACACGGCACCGGTACGACGCTGGGTGACCCGATCGAGGCGCAGGCGCTGCTGGCCACCTACGGCCAGGAGCGGCCCGACGGGCAGCCCCTGCTGCTCGGCTCCATCAAGTCCAACATCGGCCACGCCCAGGCCGCCGCCGGTGTCGCGGGTGTGATGAAGCTCGTGCTCGCGCTGCGCCACGGCGTCCTGCCGGAGTCGCTGCACATCGTGGAGCCCACCCCGCATGTGGACTGGTCGGCGGGCGAGGTCGAGCTGCTGACCGAGGCGCGGGAGTGGCCGGAGACCGGCCGTCCGCGCCGGGCCGCGGTGTCCTCGTTCGGCTTCAGCGGCACCAACGCGCACGCCATCATCGAGCAGGCCCCGGCCGAGGAGCCGGACGAGACCGAGCCGGCGACCCGGCGGCCCGGCGCGCTGCCGTGGACGGTGTCCGGCAAGAGCGAGGCGGCGCTGCGCGCCCAGGCCGCCAAGCTGCTGGCCCACCTCGACGCCGACCCCGCCCTGCGCCCGCTGGACATCGGCCACTCCCTGGCCACCACCCGCGCCGCCTTCGAGCAGCGCGCGGTGCTGGTGGGCACGGACCGGGACGAATTCACCGGTGGTTTGGACGCCCTCGCTAGGGGGCAGGTCCTGCCCAACCTGGTGCAGGGGGCCTCAATCGGGGGCAAGGCCGCATTCGTGTTCCCAGGACAGGGGTCACAATGGGTAGGCATGGCCGTGGAGCTGTTGGATGCTTCACCGGTGTTCGCTGCCCGTATTGATGAGTGTGCCGCCGCGCTCGCAGAGTTCACCGACTGGTCGTTGGTGGATGTGCTGCGCGAGGCGGAGGGCGCACCGTCACTGGAGCGGGTGGACGTTGTTCAGCCGGTGTTGTTCTCCGTGATGGTTTCGCTCGCTGAGCTGTGGCGTTCGCTGGGGGTTCGGCCGTCGGCCGTGGTCGGCCACTCGCAGGGTGAGATCGCCGCCGCATGTGTGGCCGGAGCCCTGACGCTTCAGGACGCGGCGCGGGTGGTGGCGCTGCGCAGTCAGGCGATTGGCCGGGTGCTGGCGGGCAAGGGCGGCATGGTGTCGGTGGCGCTTCCGGTGGCGGACGTGCGTGAGCGGATCGAGCCCTGGGGCGAGGAGCGCATCTCGGTGGCGGCCGTCAACGGGCCGTCGTCGGTGGTCGTCTCCGGTGAGCCGACCGCGCTCGATGAGCTGGTCGCCGCGTGTGAGGCCGATGAGGTGCGGGCCCGCCGGGTGCCGGTGGACTACGCCTCGCACTCCGCCCAGGTCGAGTTGCTCCGCGAGGAACTCCTGGAACTGCTGGCGCCCGTGGAGCCCAAGGCGGCCGAGGTGCCGTTCCTGTCGACGGTGACGGGGGAGTGGGTCGACGGTTCCGAGCTGGACGCCGAGTACTGGTTCACCAATCTCCGTCGCACCGTCGAGCTGGAGGGCGCCATCCGCCGCCTGCTCGACGAGGGCTTCG
Source organism: Streptomyces sp. 11-1-2 (assembly GCF_003595545.1). Taxonomy (NCBI): domain Bacteria; kingdom Bacillati; phylum Actinomycetota; class Actinomycetes; order Kitasatosporales; family Streptomycetaceae; genus Streptomyces; species Streptomyces sp. 11-1-2. The sequence continues at coordinate 4,355,808 of NZ_CP022545.1, read as the reverse complement.
GAGTGTTCATCGAGTCCAGCGCCCACCCCGTGCTGACGATGGGCGTGCAGGAGACCGCCGAGGACGCGGGCCGGGAGGCTGCCGCGATCGGGTCGCTGCGCCGTGACGAGGGCGGTCTGGACCGCTTCTGGATCTCCGTCGGCGAGGCGTGGACACGTGGTGTGAGCGTCGACTGGGACGCGGTGTACGAGGGGACGGGCGCGGAGCGCGTCGAGTTGCCCACGTACGCCTTCCAGCACCAGAGCTACTGGCCGCAGGCGGCCGACACCCCGGCCGACGAGTCGGGCGCGCCGTCCGATGCCGTCGACGCCCGCTTCTGGGAGGCCGTCGAGCGCGAGGACCTGGCGTCGCTGGCCGACACCCTCGCGTTCGAGGACGACGGTGAGCGGTCCTCGCTCGGCGCCGTCCTGCCCGCCCTGGCCACCTGGCGCAAGCAGGCCCGTGAGCAGTCCACGGTGGACGGCTGGCGCTACCGCGCGACCTGGACCTCCCTGACCGAGCGCCAGGCCCCGCGGCTGTCCGGGACCTGGCTGCTGGCCGTGCCCGAGTCCGCCGCCATCGACGACTGGACGCTCGGCGCGGTCCGGATGCTCACCGAACGCGGCGCCGAGGTACGGCAGATCACCCCGACCGCCGTGGAGTCGGACCGCGCGTCGCTGACCCGTCTGGTGCGCGAGGAGCTGGCCGACGCCGCGACCGTCTCGGGTGTGCTGTCGCTGCTCGCCTTCGACCAGGGCACCGCGCCCGGCACCGACGGTGTCAACGCCGGGCTGACCGGCACCGCCGCGCTGATCCAGGCGCTGGGCGACGCCGGGGTGGACGCGCCGCTGTGGTGCGCCACCCGGGGCGCGGTCGCCGTCGGGCAGACGGACACCGTGGAATCCCCCGATCAGGCGCTCGTCTGGGGCCTGGGCCGGACCGCGGCGCTGGAGTACCCGGAGCGCTGGGGCGGTCTGGTCGACCTGCCCGGATCGCCCGACGAGCGGGCGCTGGTCCGGCTCGCCGGGGTGCTCGCCGGGGCCGACGGCGAGGACCAGCTCGCGGTGCGCGCGGCCGGGGTGTTCGCCCGCAGGCTCGCGCACGCCCCGCTGGCCGGTGCGCCCGCCGTACGGACGTGGAAGCCGGCCGGTACGACGCTGGTCACCGGCGGTACGGGCGCGCTGGGCGCCCATGTGGCGCGCTGGCTGGCCGCGGGCGGCGCCGAGCATCTGGTGCTCACCAGCCGCCGTGGGCTGGAGGCGCCGGGCGCGGCCGAGCTGCGGGACGAGCTGACCGAACTGGGCACCAAGGTGACCGTCGCCGCATGTGACGTGGCCGACCGGAAGGCCGTCGAGACGCTGCTGGCCGCCATCCCGGCCGACCAGCCGCTCACGGCGGTCATGCACGCCGCGGGCGTCCTGGACGACGGTGTCCTGGACGCGCTCACCCCGGAGCGGTTCGCCACCGTCCTCGGCCCCAAGGCCGACGCGGCACGCCATCTGCACGAGCTGACCCGCGACCTGGACCTGTCCGCGTTCGTGTTGTTCTCCGGTATCGCGGGCACGCTCGGCGACGCCGGACAGGGCAACTACGCGGCGGCCAACGCCTACCTCGACGCGCTGGCCGAACAGCGCCGCGCCCAGGGCCTGCCCGCCACCTCGGTGGCCTGGGGCCGCTGGGGCGAGACGGGTCTGGCCGCCGACGGTGCCATCGGCGAGCGGCTGGACCGGGGCGGTGTCCCGGCGATGGCGCCGCACGCGGCCATCACGGCGCTGCAGCGGGCCCTGGACCACGCCGACACGGTCGTGGCCGTCGCCGACATCCAGTGGGACCGCTTCGCCTACGGCTACACAGCGGTCCGCCCCAGCCCGCTCATCGGCGAACTGCCCGAGGTCCGGCGGCTGCGGGAGACCGGCGCCACGGCCGGTGAGCCCGGTACGGCCTCGGACGGATCCCCGGCGGACACGCTGCGCAAGCGGCTGGCCGGGATCTCCCGGGCCGAACAGTCCGTGGTCGTCCTGGAGGTCGTGCGCACCAACGCGGCCGCCGCGCTCGGCCACCCCTCGACCGACGAGGTCGGCGCCGGGCGGGCGTTCAAGGAGCTGGGCTTCGACTCGCTCATCGCGCTGGAGCTGCGCAACCGGCTGACCGCCGCCACCGGGCAGAAGCTGCCCGCCACGCTGGTCTTCGACTACCCGACCCCGGCGGTCCTCGCCGAGTTCCTGTGCGGCCGGATCGTGGGCGACGGCGGTACGGCCGCCGCCCCCGGGCTGGCGGAGCTCGAGGCGCTGGAGTCCGCGCTGTCCGTCCTCGACCCCGACAGCGAGGCACGGGACGACATCGCGGCCCGGCTGCGGGACCTCGCGGCGAAGTGGGCGGAGCCCCGTACGGCCGAGGCCGAGGCGGCGGACGGCGAGAGCGGGACCGTGACGGAGAAGTTGCAGGAGGCGACGCCCGACGAGGTCTTCGCCTTCATCGACAAAGAACTCGGAATCTGAGGATCTGAAGGTCCCCGGGCGCAAGGTTTGTGACGAGAAGCATGGGTGAGACTCCAATGGCGGATCAGGACAAGATCCTCGACTACCTCAAGCGGGTAACTGCCGATCTGCACCAGACGCGGCAGCGTCTTCGCGAGGTCGAGTCGCAGGAGCCTGAGCCGATCGCGATCGTCGGCATGAGCTGCCGGTTCCCCGGCGGCGTCACGTCTCCGGAGCAGCTCTGGGAGCTCGTGGCCGCGGGCGGCGACGCCATCGCGGACTTCCCCACGGACCGCGGCTGGGACACCGATGCGCTCTTCGCCGACGACCCCGACCAGCAGGGCACCAGCTACACCGACAAGGGCGGATTCCTGGAGGGCGCGGGCGAGTTCGACGCCGCGTTCTTCGGGATCAGCCCGCGCGAGACCCTCGGCATGGACCCGCAGCAGCGGCTGCTGCTGGAGACGTCCTGGGAGGCGTTCGAGCGGGCCGGGATCGACCCGGCCACGCTCCGCGGCAGCAAGGCCGGTGTCTTCGTCGGCACCAACGGCCAGGACTATCCGGAGCTGATGCACACGCTGCCGCAGGGCGTGGAGCAGTATCTGCTCACCGGCAACGCGGCCAGCGTCATCTCCGGCCGGATCTCCTACACCTTCGGTCTGGAGGGCCCGGCCCTCACCGTCGACACCGCGTGCTCGGCGTCGCTGGTGGCGCTGCACCTGGCCATCCAGGCGTTGCGAGGCGGCGAGTGCTCGCTGGCGCTCACCGGTGGTGTCACGGTGATGAACAGCCCGCGCGCGTTCATCAACTTCAGCCGCCAGCGGGGCCTGGCGCCCGACGGCCGCTGCAAGGCGTTCGCCGACGGCGCGGACGGCACCGGCTGGGGCGAGGGCGTCGGCATGCTGCTCGTCGAGCGGCTGTCGGACGCGCGCAAGAACGGCCACCCGGTGCTGGCCATCGTGCGTGGCTCCGCCATCAACCAGGACGGCGCGTCCAACGGTCTGACGGCGCCCAACGGCCCGTCCCAGCAGCGCGTCATCCGCCAGGCGCTCACCGACGCCCGGCTCACCCCGGCCCAGGTGGACGCCGTCGAGGCGCACGGCACCGGCACCAGCCTCGGCGACCCCATCGAGGCGCAGGCGCTGCTCGCCACCTACGGGCAGAACCGGGCCGAGGGCCGCCCGCTGTGGCTCGGCTCGATCAAGTCCAACTTCGGGCACACCCAGGCCGCGGCCGGTGTCGCCGGGATCATCAAGATGGTCAAGGCCATCGAGCACGGTGTGCTGCCCAGGACCCTGCATGTCGACGCGCCCTCCCGGGACGTGGACTGGACGGCTGGTGCCGTCTCCCTGCTCACCGAGAACACCCCGTGGCCTCAGACCGGCCAGCCGCGCCGCGCGGGCATCTCCTCCTTCGGTGTGAGCGGTACGAACGCGCACACCGTCATCGAGCAGGCGCCCGCCGAGGACCGCGAGGCCCCCGGCGAGGACGCGACGCCTTCGGAGTGGACCGGCGTCGGCGGTCTGGTGCCGGTGCTGGTGTCCGCGCAGAGCGCGGCGGCGCTGCGCGCCCAGGCCGAGCGGCTCACCGCCCATGTGCGGGACGAGCCGGGCCTCGGCCTGGTCGACCTGGCCCACTCGCTGGCCACCACCCGCGCCGCACTGGACCACCGGGCCGTGGTCCTGGCGGGCGAGGGCGGCCGCGAGGAAGTGCTGCGCGGACTGGCCGAGCTGGCCGAGGACGCCCCCGCGGGCGGCGTCGTGCGCGGCGAGGTCGGCGAGGGCAAGGTCGCGTTCCTCTTCACCGGCCAGGGCAGCCAGCGCACCGGAATGGGCCGTGAGCTGTACGCGGCCGTCCCGGCCTTCGCCCGCGCCCTGGACGAGGTGTGCGCCGAGCTCGACCAGCACCTTCAGCGGCCGTTGCGCGAGGTGATGTTCGGCGAGGACAGCGGACTGCTGGACCGGACCGGCTACACCCAGCCCGCGCTGTTCGCCCTCGAAGTGGCGCTGTTCCGGCTGCTGGAAACCTGGGGTGTGAAGCCCGACTTCCTCGTCGGCCACTCCATCGGCGAACTGGCCGCCGCGCAGGTGGCCGGTGTGCTGTCGCTCGCCGACGCGGCGAAGCTGGTGGCCGCCCGTGGCCGGCTGATGGAGGAACTGCCCGCCGGTGGCGCGATGATCGCGATCCAGGCGGCCGAGGACGAGGTGGCGCCGCTGCTCACCGAGCGGGTGTCGATCGCCGCGCTCAACGGGCCCACCTCGGTCGTCATCGCCGGTGACGAGGAGACGGCTGTCGCGATCGCCGCGTCCTTCGAGGCCCAGGGCCGCAAGACCAAGCGGCTCACCGTCAGCCACGCGTTCCACTCGCCCCGCATGGACGGGATGCTGGACGCCTTCCGCGAGGTCGCCCGGCAGGTGACCTATGCCCCGCCGGTCATCCCCATAATCTCCAATCTCACCGGCGGATCGGTCTCCGCCGACGAGATCTGCTCGCCCGACTACTGGGTCCGGCACGTCCGTGAGGCGGTCCGCTTCACCGACGGCATCCGCCGGCTCGAGGAGTACGACGTCGGCGCCTACGTGGAGCTGGGCCCCGACGGGGTGCTCTCCGCCATGGCGCAGGACTGCGTCACCTCCGACGGCGCCGTGTTCGTCCCCATGCTGCGCGGCGACCGCCCCGAGGCCACCGCCCTGGCCGGTGCGCTCGCCCGCGCCCACGTCCACGGCGTGGCCGTCGACTGGGCCGCGGTCTTCGAGGGCTCCGGCGCCCGCCGCGTCGAACTGCCCACCTACGCCTTCCAGCGCGAGCTGTACTGGCCCGAGCCGCCCGGCCCCTGGACCGGCGACGTCACCGCCGCCGGACTCGGCTCCGCCGACCATCCGCTGCTCGGCGCCGCCGTGTCGCTCGCCGACGCCGCCGGATTCCTCTTCACCGGCCGGCTGTCCCTCCAGACCCACCCGTGGCTGGCCGACCACGCCGTCATGGACACCGTGCTGCTGCCCGGCACCGCCTTCGTGGAGCTGGCCATCCGCGCCGGTGACCACGTCGGCGCGGACGTCCTGGAGGAGCTCACCCTCGAAGCCCCGCTGGTCCTGCCCCCGCAGGGCGGCGTCCAGCTCCAGGTGTCCGTGGGCGCCCCGGACGAGACCGGCCGCCGCTCGCTGACCCTGCACTCGCGCCTGGAGGACGCCGCCGACGGCACCTGGGGCGAGGGCGAGTGGACCCGCCACGCCACCGGTGTGCTCGGCACCGGCGCGGCCACGCCCTCCGACCATTCCGAGAGCCTCACCGCCTGGCCGCCGGCCGGGGCCACCGAGGTCCCCGTGGACGGCCTCTACGACTGGCTCGCCGAGACCGGATTCGCCTACGGCCCGGTCTTCCAGGGGCTCCAGGGCGCCTGGCAGCACGAGGACCAGGTGTACGCCGAGGTGCGGCTGCCCGAGAGCGCCCGCGCCGAGGCCGAGCTGTTCGGACTGCACCCCGCGCTGCTGGACGCGGCCCTGCACGCCGTGGGCATCGGCTCCCTCCTGGAGGACACCGAACACGGCCGTCTCCCCTTCTCCTGGAGCGGCGTCCGGCTCCACGCCGTCGGCGCCGCCACGCTCCGCGTCCGGCTCTCGCCCGCCGGTCAGGACGCCGTGGCCGTACTGGTCACGGACGAGAGCGGCGCACCCGTCGCCTCCGTCGACTCGCTGCTGCTGCGCCCTGTCTCGCCCGACCAGGTGCACGCCGCGCGCGCCGCCTTCCACGAGGCGCTGTTCCGCGTCGAGTGGACCCCCGCCCCGGTGCCCGCCGCCACCACCGTCGTGGCCGGGCAGTGGGCGCTGCTGGGCGCCGAGCACCCCGAGCTCGCCGCCGCGCTGCCCACCGCCGCCGGCTACGCCGACCTGGCCGCGCTCGGCGAGGCCGTGGACGCCGGGACTCCGGTGCCGCAGGCCGTCGTCGCCCCGTTCTTCGCGGACGAGACGGACCGTCCCGTCGAGGCCGCCGTACGCGAGGCCCTGCACCGCGCGCTGGAGCTGGTCCAAAGCTGGCTCGCCGACGCCCGCTTCGAGGGCTCCCGGCTGGTGATCGCCACCCGTGGCGCCGTCGCCACCTCCGCCGACGCCAACACCGGAGACCTGGCCCACGCCCCGCTGTGGGGTCTGCTGCGCTCCGCGCAGTCCGAGAACCCGGACCGCTTCACCCTGGTCGACATCGAGGGCAGCGACGCCTCGTACCGCGCGCTCGCCCCCGCCCTGGCCACCGGCGAATCGCAGCTCGCGGTCCGCGCCGGAACCGTGGTCGTCCCGCGTCTGGCCAAGGTCGCCGCCGACCCCGAGCAGACCGTCCCCGCGCTCGACTCCGAGGGCACCGCCCTGGTCACCGGCGCCACCGGCACCCTCGGCGGGCTCGTCGCCCGCCATCTGGTCACCGAGCACGGCGTGCGCCACCTGCTGCTGCTCAGCAGGCGCGGGGCCGACGCCCACGGCGCCGCCGAACTCGTCGCCGAACTGCGCGCGTCGGGCGCCGACGTCACCCTCACCGCCTGCGACGTGGCCGACCGCACCGCCCTCGCCGCGACCCTGGCCGCCATCCCGGCCGAGCATCCGCTGACCGCCGTGGTGCACACGGCGGGCGTGCTGGACGACGGTGTGATCGGCTCGCTGACGGCCGAGCGCGTCGACCGCGTTCTGCCGCCCAAGGTCGACGCCGCGTGGCACCTGCACGAGCTGACCCGCGACCTCGACCTGTCCGCCTTCGTGCTGTTCTCCGCCGCCGCCGGCACCCTCGGCGGCCCCGGCCAGGCCAACTACGCGGCCGCCAACGCCTTCCTGGACGCCCTCGCCCACCGGCGCCGCGCCCAGGGGCTGCCCGCCACCGCCCTCGCCTGGGGCCTGTGGGCCGAGCGCAGCGGGATGACCGGCGACCTGGACGACACCGACATCCAGCGCATCACCCGCGCCGGAGTGGCCGCGCTCTCCTCCGAGGAGGGCCTCGCCCTCCTGGACACCGCGCTGGCCGTGGGCGACCCCACGCTCGTCCCCATGCACCTGGACCTGGCGCCGCTGCGCCACGCCGACGCCACCATGGTCCCCGCGCTGCTGCGCGGCCTGGTGCGGGCCCCCGGCCGCCGCGTGGTGGAGGCGGGCGGCGGCGCGGCCCCCGGCGGGCTCGTGGAGCGGCTCCTGGGACTGTCCGTCCCCGAGCGCGACCGGCTGCTGCTGGAGATCGTCTGCGGTCAGGTCGCCGCCGTCCTCGGCTACGCGGGCCCCGAAGCCGTTGGCGCCGGGCGCGCCTTCAAGGAGCTGGGCTTCGACTCGCTCACCGCCGTCGAGCTGCGCAACCGCCTCGGCGCCGTCACGGGCGTACGGCTCCCGGCCACCCTCGTCTTCGACTACCCGACGCCCACCTCGCTCGCCGGTTTCCTGCGCACCGAGATCCTCGGCGACCAGGCCGACGAGGCAGCGTCGGCCCCCGCCGCCACCGTGGCCGTCGCCGACGACGAGCCCATCGCCATCGTCGGCATGAGCTGCCGCTACCCGGGCGGGGTCACCAGCCCCGAGGAGCTGTGGCAGCTCGTCACCGGCTCGGTGGACGCCATCTCCGGCTTCCCGACCGACCGCGGCTGGCAGCTCGACGGGCTGCTGGGCGACGACCCCGAGCAGACCGGCACCAGCGCCACCATCGAGGGCGGATTCCTCTACGACGCGGGCGAGTTCGACCCCGACTTCTTCGGGATCAACCCGCGCGAGGCGCTCGCCATGGACCCGCACCAGCGGCTGCTGCTGGAGAGCTCCTGGGAGGCGTTCGAGCGGGCCGGGATCGACCCGGCGACCGTGCGCGGCAGCAAGACGGGCGTCTTCGCGGGCGTCATGTACCACGACTATCTCTCCCGGCTGACCGCCCTGCCGGAGGGCCTGGAGGGCTACCTCGGCACCGGTACGGCGGGCAGTGTCGCCTCGGGCCGGGTGGCGTACACCTTCGGTCTCGAAGGCCCCGCGGTCACCATCGACACGGCGTGTTCGTCGTCGCTGGTGGCGCTGCATCTGGCGGCGCAGGCGCTGCGCAGCGGCGAGTGCACCATGGCGCTCGCGGGCGGTGTCACCGTCATGTCCACCCCGGACACCTTCATCGACTTCAGCCGCCAGGGCGGGCTGTCGGCCAGCGGCCGCTGCAAGTCCTTCTCGGGCGACGCGGACGGCACCGGCTGGGCCGAGGGCGTGGGCATGCTGCTGGTGGAGCGGCTGTCGGACGCGCGGAAGAACGGCCACCGGGTGCTGGCGGTCGTGCGGGGCACGGCGGTCAACCAGGACGGTGCGTCCAATGGTCTGACGGCGCCGAACGGCCCGTCGCAGCAGCGGGTGATCCGGCAGGCGCTGGCGAACGCGCGTCTTTCGGCGTCCGAGGTGGACGCGGTCGAGGCCCATGGCACGGGTACGACGCTGGGCGACCCGATCGAGGCGCAGGCGCTGCTGGCCACGTACGGCAAGGAGAAGACCGAGGACCAGCCGCTGTGGCTGGGCTCGATCAAGTCCAACTTCGGTCACACGCAGGCGGCCGCGGGTGTCGCGGGCATCATCAAGATGGTGCAGGCGATGGACCACGGCGTACTGCCCCAGTCGCTGCACATCGACGAGCCGTCGCCGCATGTGGACTGGGAGTCGGGCGCGGTCTCGCTGCTGACCGAGGCGCGGGAGTGGCCGGAGACCGGGCGCCCGCGCCGGGCCGGTATCTCCTCCTTCGGCGTCAGCGGCACCAACGCGCACGCCATCATCGAGCAGGCGCCGGAGCCCGAACCGGCCGAGGGGTCCGCGCTGCCGGCCGCCCGGCCGTCCGTGCTGCCCTGGATGGTGTCCGGGAAGAGCGCCGACGCGCTGCGGGCGCAGGCCGAGCGGCTGCTCGCCGACCTTCAGCGGCGGCCGGAGCTGTCACCGACCGACCTGGCGTACTCGCTCGCGACCACCCGTGCCGCGCTGGACCACCGTGCCGTCGTGGTCGGCGGGGACCGTGCGGCGCTGGTCTCGGGCCTGGAGGCGCTGGCGCGCGGCGAGTCGGCGTCGGGGCTGGTCCAGGGTTCGGTGGCGGACGGCAAGGTGGCGTTCCTGTTCACCGGCCAGGGCAGCCAGCGGCTCGGCATGGGCCGTGAGCTGTACGACGCCTACCCGGCGTTCGCCGAGGCGCTGGACGCGGTCTGCGACGAGCTGGACCAGTACCTCGAACGGCCGCTCAAGACCGTGATGTTCGGGAGCGACGCCGAGGAGCTGGACCAGACCGGGTTCACCCAGCCCGCGCTGTTCGCCATCGAGGTCGCGCTGTTCCACCTGGCCGAGGCGTGGGGCCTGCGGCCCGACTTCCTCTCCGGCCACTCCATCGGCGAACTGGCCGCCGCGCAGGTGGCCGGTGTGCTCTCGCTCGCCGACGCGGCGAAGCTCGTGGCCGCCCGTGGCCGCCTGATGCAGGCGCTTCCGGCGGGTGGCGCGATGATCGCGGTGCAGGCGTCCGAGGACGAGGTGCTGCCGCTGCTGACCGAGCGGGTCAGCATCGCCGCGCTCAACGGCCCGGCCTCGGTCGTGGTCGCGGGTGACGAGGACGCGGCACTGGAGATCGCGGCGGCCTTCGAGGAGCGGGGCCGTAAGACCAAGCGGCTCACCGTCAGCCACGCGTTCCACTCCCCGCGCATGGACGAGATGCTGGAGGCGTTCCGCGAGGTGGCCGAGGGCCTCACCTACGAGGCCCCGCGCATCCCGATCGTCTCCAACCTCACCGGGACCGTGGTCCTGGCCGAGGAGATCACCAGCCCCGGCTTCTGGGTGCGCCACGTCCGCGAGGCCGTGCGCTTCCTCGACGGTGTCCGCACCCTCGAAGCGCAGGGCGTCACCACCTATCTCGAACTCGGCCCCGACGGTGTGCTGTCCGCCATGGGCCAGGACTGCCTCGCCGACGCCGACGTGGCCGGATTCGCCGCCACGCTGCGCGGCGGCCGTCCCGAGGCCGAGACCGTCGCCACCGCCCTCGCCGCCCTGCAGGTCCGTGGGGTGACGCCGGACTGGTCCGCGTACTTCGCCGGGACCGGCGCCCACCGCGTCGACCTGCCGACCTACGCCTTCCAGCACCGCCGCTTCTGGCTGACGTCCCCCGCGGGCTTCGTGGGCGACGTGGAGTCGGCGGGCCTGGACCGGGCCGACCATCCGCTGCTGGGCGCGGCCGTGCCGCTGGCGGACTCCGACGGCTTCCTGTTCACCGGCAGGCTCTCCCTCGAAAGCCACCCGTGGCTGGCCGACCACGCCGTCATGGGCACCGTCCTGCTGCCCGGCACCGCCTTCGTCGAGCTGGCCATCCGCGCCGGTGACCAGGTGGGCTGCGACCGGCTGGACGAGCTGACGATCGAGGCGCCGCTGGTCCTGCCCGAGCGTGGCGCGGTCCAGCTCCAGATCCTCGTCGGCGCCCCGCAGCAGGCCGGGCACCGCACGCTGGAGCTGTACTCGCGGGCGCAGGACGCGCCCGCCGAGCTGCCGTGGATCCGCCATGCCAGTGGTGTGCTGGTGGCCGGTGCCCCGCGGCCCTCGTTCGACCTGACCGCATGGCCGCCGCCGGGCGCCGAGCCCGCCGAGGTCGAGGGGCTCTACGAGCACCTGGCGCAGGGCGGCTTCGCGTACGGGCCGATGTTCCAGGGGCTGAGCGCGGCCTGGCTGCGCGGCGACGAGGTGTTCGCCGAGGTGCGGCTGCCGGAGGACCGCAAGTCCGAGGCCACCGCGTTCGGGCTGCACCCGGCGCTGCTGGACGCCGCGCTGCACAGCACGTTCGCCCGGCCCGACGGCGATGATCAGGGGCGGCTGCCGTTCTCCTGGAGCGGGGTGTCGCTGCACGCGGTCGGCGCCGACGCGCTCCGGGTCCGGCTGACCCCGGCCGGGGCCGACGGGGTGACGCTGGAGCTGGCCGACGGCACCGGTGCCCCGGTGGCCTCCGTCGAACAGCTCGCGCTGCGCCCGGTCTCGGCCGGACAGCTCACGGACGGCCGGTCCGCCGCCTACCACGAGTCGCTGTACCGGCTGGACTGGGCCACCGTGCCGCTCGCCACGGACGGCGCGGCCACCGCGGCGTGGACGGTGCTCGGCGAGGGCGCGCCCGCCGCGCTGACCTCGGGTGCCGCGGTCCACGCCGATCTGGACGCGCTGGCCGCGGCCGGGGACGCGCCCGAGTACGTCCTGGTCTACCTCGACCCGCGCGGCGCCACCGATGACGAGGTGACCGCCGCCGTCCACACCGCCACCCAGCGGACACTGGCGCTCGTACGGGCGTGGCTGGCCGACGACCGGTTCGCGGCGTCCCAACTGGTGCTCGTCACCCGGGGCGCGGTGGCCACCGCGGGCGACGCCGGTACCCACGACCTGGCCCACGCCCCCGCGTGGGGTCTGGTGCGCTCGGCGCAGTCGGAGAACCCGGACCGGCTGGTGCTGGTGGACCTCGACGGCACCGACGCCTCCTACGAGGCGCTGGGCACCGCGATCGCCTCCGGCGAGCCGCAGTTCGTGCTGCGCCGGGGCGCCGTACACGCCCCCCGGCTGGCGCGCACCGCCGCCAGTGGGCCCATGGTGCCGCCGCCCGGCGAGCCGGCCTGGCGGCTCGACATCCAGGACAAGGGCACCCTGGAGAACCTCACCCTGCTGCCCAGCCCGGAGGCCGCCGCGCCGCTGGAGACGGGGCAGGTGCGGGTCGCGGTCCGGGCCGCCGGTGTGAACTTCCGCGATGTGCTCAACGCGCTCGGCATGTACCCCGGCGACGCGGGCCTGATGGGCAGCGAGGGCGCCGGTGTCGTCCTCGAAACCGGACCGGGGGTCACCGATCTGGCGCCCGGCGACCGGGTGATGGGCATGCTGCCCGGTGGCTTCGGACCGCTGGTGGTCGTCGACCGCCGCATGATCGCGCCGATGCCGGAGGGCTGGTCGTTCGCCCAGGCCGCGTCCGTGCCGATCGTCTTCATGACGGCCTACTACGCGCTGCGCGACCTGGCCGACCTCCAGGGCGGCGAGTCGCTGCTGGTGCACGCCGCCGCCGGTGGTGTCGGCATGGCCGCCGTGCAGCTCGCCCGCCACTGGGGCGTGGACGTCTACGCCACCGCCAGCCCGGGCAAGTGGGACACGCTGCGCTCGCTGGGGCTGGCCGACGACCGTATCGCCTCCTCCCGCGACCTGGCCTTCGAGGACACGTTCCGCGAGGCCAGCGGCGGTCGCGGGGTCGATGTGGTGCTGGACTCGCTGGCCCGGGAGTTCGTGGACGCCTCGCTGCGGCTGCTGCCGCGCGGCGGCCGGTTCGTCGAGATGGGCAAGACCGACGTCCGGCTGCCGGAAGAGGTCGCCGCCGCCTACCCCGGCGTCTCCTACCAGGCGTTCGACCTGACCGAGGCGGGCCTGGACCGCATCCAGGAGATGCTGTGCGAGCTGCTGGAGCTGTTCCAGCGGGGCGCGCTGCGGGCGCTGCCGATCACCGCATGGGATCTGCGGCAGGCCCCGGACGCGTTCCGCTACCTCAGCCAGGCCCGCCACATCGGCAAGGTCGTGCTCACCGTGCCCGCCCCGTGGAACCCGGACGGCACCGTGCTGATCACCGGCGGCACCGGCACCCTGGGCGGCCTGGTCGCCCGGCACGCGGTGACCGAGCGCGGCGCCCGCCGTCTGCTGCTCACCAGCCGACGCGGTGAGCAGGCCGCGGGCGCGGCCGAACTCGCCGCCGAGCTGCGTGAGTTGGGCGCCGAGGTCACCATCGCCGCCTGCGACGCCGCCGACCGGGACGCGCTCGCCGCCGTCCTGGCCGACATCCCCGCCGGGCATCCGCTGACCGCCGTCGTGCACACCGCCGGTGTGCTGGACGACGGTGTGATCGACTCGCTGACGCCGGAGCGGCTGGAGAAGGTGCTGCGCCCCAAGGTGGACGCGGCCGTGAACCTGCACGAGCTGACCCGCGACCAGGACCTCGCCGCGTTCGTCCTGTTCTCCTCCGCCGCCGGTACGTTCGGCGGCCCCGGGCAGGCCAACTACGCGGCGGCCAACTCCTTCCTGGACGCCCTGGCCCGCCACCGCCAGGCCCAGGGCCTCGCCGCCACCTCGCTGGCCTGGGGCCTGTGGGCCGAGGCCAGCGGGATGACCGGTGAGCTGGAGGCCACCGACAAGTCCCGGATGACCCGCTCCGGTGTGCTCGGCCTGTCCTCCGACGAGGGCCTGGCGCTGTTCGACGCCGCCCAGGAGGTGGGCGACGCGTTCCTGGTGCCCATGCAGCTCGACCCGGCGCCGCTCACCGGCGCGCCCATCGAGATGGTGCCGCCGCTGCTGCGCGGTCTGGTGCGCGGCGGTACGACCCGCCGCACCGCCGAATCGGGCGCGGCCCAGGACGCCTCCTCGCTGGTGGAGCGGCTGGTCCGGCTGGACGCGGCCGAGCGCGAGCGGACCCTGCTCGACCTGGTGCGCGCCCAGGTGGCCGTGGTCCTCGGCCATGACTCGCCCAACGCGGTCGAGGCGAGCCGGGCCTTCAAGGACCTCGGCTTCGACTCGCTGACCGCGGTGGAGTTCCGCAACCGCCTCGGCGGCGCCGCCGGGCTGCGGCTGCCCGCCACGCTGGTCTTCGACTACCCGACGCCGACCGCGCTCGCCGGATATCTGCTGGAGGAGCTGCTCGGCTCCGAGGCGGCGGCGGCCGTTCCCGCACGGGCGGAAGGCCCGGCGGGTGGCGTGGCCGACGCGGACGACCCGATCGCGATCATCGCCATGAGCTGCCGCTTCCCCGGGGATGTGCGCACCCCCGAGGACCTGTGGGAGCTGCTGGCCGAGGGCCGGGACGGTATCGCGCGGCTGCCGGAGGACCGCGGCTGGGACCTCGACGCGTTCTACGACCCGGACCCGGACCGGCCCGGCACCTCGTACGCCCGCGAGGGCGGCTTCTACTACGACGCCCACCACTTCGACCCGGCCTTCTTCGGCATCAACCCGCGCGAGGCGCTCGCCATGGACCCCCAGCAGCGGCTGCTGCTGGAGACCTCCTGGGAGTCCTTCGAGCGGGCGGGCCTCGACCCGGGCGCACTGCGCGGCAAGCAGGTCGGCGTGTTCGTCGGCCAGATGCACAACGACTACGTGTCGCGGCTGCACACCGTCCCGGAGGGCGTCGAGGGCTACCTCGGCACCGGCGGCTCCAGCAGCATCGCCTCCGGCCGGGTGTCGTACACCTTCGGCTTCGAGGGCCCGGCCGTCACCGTCGACACGGCGTGCTCGTCGTCGCTGGTGGCGCTGCATCTGGCGGCGCAGGCGCTGCGCAGCGGCGAGTGCACCATGGCGCTCGCGGGCGGTGTCACCATCATCACCACCCCCGATGTGTTCACCGAGTTCAGCCGCCAGCGCGGACTGGCCAGGAACGGCCGCTGCAAGCCGTTCGCCGCCGCCGCCGACGGCACGGCCTGGGGTGAAGGCGTGGGCATGCTGCTGGTGGAGCGGCTGTCGGACGCGCGGAAGAACGGTCACCGGGTGCTGGCGGTCGTGCGGGGCACGGCGGTCAACCAGGACGGTGCGTCCAATGGTCTGACGGCGCCGAACGGCCCGTCGCAGCAGCGGGTGATCCGGCAGGCGCTGGCGAACGCGGGCCTGTCGGCTGGTGAAGTGGACGCGGTCGAGGCGCACGGTACGGGTACGACGCTGGGTGACCCGATCGAGGCGCAGGCGTTGCTGGCCACGTACGGCAAGGAGAAGACCGAGGACCAGCCGCTGTGGCTGGGCTCGATCAAGTCGAATTTTGGTCACACGCAGGCGGCGGCGGGTGTCGCGGGCATCATCAAGATGGTGCTGGCGATGCGGCATGGCGTCCTGCCGAAGTCGCTGCACATCGACGAGCCGTCGCCGCATGTGGACTGGGAGTCGGGCGCGGTCTCGCTGCTGAGCGAGGCGCGGGAGTGGCCGGAGACCGGGCGTCCGCGCCGGGCCGGTATCTCCTCCTTCGGCATGAGCGGCACCAACGCGCACGCCATCATCGAGCAGCTGCCGGAGCCCGAACCGGCGGAGGCGCCCGCGCTGCCGGCCGCTCAGCCGTCCGTGGAACCGTCCGTTCTGCCGTGGGTGATGTCCGCCAAGACCCCCGAGGCGCTGCGCGCCCAGGGGGCCCGGCTCCGGGCCCAGGTGGCCGACCACCCCGAGCTGTCCCTCGCCGACGTCGGCCACTCGCTGGCCACGTCCCGGGTGTCCTTCGAGCACCGGGCGACGCTCGTCGCCGCGGGCCGGGACGCCTTCCTGGCCGGTCTCGACGCCCTCGCCGAGGGCCGCACCGCGACCGGGCTGGTCGAGGGCGCGGTGGCCGAGGGCAGCAAGCTGGCCGTCCTGTTCACCGGGCAGGGCAGCCAGCGGCTCGGCATGGGCCGTGAGCTGTACGACGCCTATCCGGCGTTCGCCGAGGCGCTCGACGCGGTCTGCGACGAGCTGGACGCACATCTCGAACGGCCGCTTCGTGACGTGCTGTTCGGGGACGACGCCGAGGAGCTGGACCAGACCGGCTTCACCCAGCCCGCGCTGTTCGCGGTCGAGGTGGCGCTGTTCCGCCTGGTCGAGACCTGGGGCGTGCAGCCGGACTACCTGTCCGGCCACTCCATCGGCGAACTGGCCGCCGCGCAGGTGGCCGGTGTGCTCTCGCTCGCGGACGCGGCGAAGCTGGTGGCCGCTCGTGGGCGGTTGATGCAGCGGCTCCCGGCCGGTGGCGCGATGATCGCCGTCCAGGCGTCCGAGGACGAGGTGACCCCGCAGCTCGGCAAGCGGGTGAGCATCGCGGCCGTCAACGGCCCGACCTCGGTCGTGGTCGCGGGCGACGAGGACGCGGCGCTGGAGATCGCGGCGGCCTTCGAGGCGGAGGGCCGCAAGACCAAGCGCCTCACCGTCAGCCACGCCTTCCACTCGCCCCACATGGACGGCATGCTGGACGCCTTCCGCGAGGTGGCGCAGGGGCTGGCGTACCAGGCTCCGAAGATCCCGATCGTGTCGAACCTGACCGGTGGCGTGGTGGCTGCCGAGGAGATCACCAGCCCGGACTTCTGGGTACGCCACGTCCGCGAGGCGGTCCGCTTCCTGGACGGCGTCCGCACCCTGGAAACCCAGGGCGTCACCACCTACCTCGAACTCGGCCCCGACGGGGTGCTGACCGCGATGGCGCAGGACTGCGTCACCGAGGACGGCGGCTCCTTCGCCACCGCCCTGCGCGGCGGCCGGCCGGAGGCCGAGACGCTGCTCACGGCGGTCGGCACCGCCCAGGTCCGGGGCGCCGCCGTGGACTTCACCGCGCTGTACGCGCCGTACGGCCCGCACCAGGTCGACCTGCCGACGTACGCCTTCCAGCGCCGCTCGTTCTGGCTGAATGCCGGGCCGGTCGGCGGCGACGCCACCGCGATCGGCCTGCACGCGGCCGGTCACCCGCTGCTGGGCGCCGCCGTGGAGCTGCCCGACTCGGACGGCATCGCCTTCACCGGACGGCTCTCCCTGCAGACCCAGCCCTGGCTGGCCGACCACGCCGTGATGGGCACGGTGCTGCTGCCCGGCACCGCGTTCGTGGAGCTGGCACTGCGCGCCGGGGACCACGCGGGCTGCGACCGACTGGACGAACTCACCCTGGAAGCCCCGCTGATCGTGCCCGACCAGGGCGCCGTCCAGCTCCGGCTCGCGCTCGCCGCGCCCGACGACACCGGCCGCCGCGCGCTGACCCTGCACTCCCGCGCCGAGGGCGCCCCGGCCGACGAGCCGTGGCTGCGCCACGCCACCGGCGCCTTGGCGGCGGGCACGGCGGAAAGTTCGTTCGACCTGAGCGCCTGGCCGCCCGCAGAGGCGGAGCGCATCGACACTGACGGCCTGTACGAGGGCCTGGCCGATTCGGGCTTCGACTACGGCCCGGTCTTCCAGGGCCTGACGGCCGCCTGGCGGCGCGGAGACGAGGTGTTCGCCGAGGTGAGCCTGCCGGAGGACCGCAAGTCCGACGCCGCCGCGTTCGGCCTGCACCCGGCACTGCTGGACGCCGCGCTGCACGCGCTCGGTCTGAGCGCCGCCGAGCAGGGCGGCGGCCAGGGCCGCCTGCCGTTCTCCTGGACCGGGGTATCCCTGCACGCGGTGGGCGCCTCGGCCCTACGGGTGCGGCTGGACGGCACGGCCACAGGCACGGTGACGCTGGAGCTGGCCGACACAACGGGCGCCCCGGTGGCATCGGTCGAGGGCCTGGCCCTCCGCACGATCTCCCCGGACCAGCTGGGCGCGGCCCGCGCGGGCGGCGCGTCCGACTCCCTGTTCCGCCTGGACTGGGTGCCGGTGACGGCCTCGCCGTCCGGAGAGGTAACCCCCGACCGCTGGGCGTCCGTGGGTCCCGACACCTTGGGCCTGACGAGTTACCAGGACCTGGCGGCGTTGGCAGAGGCGGTGGAAGGGGGCAAGGCGCTCCCGGAGTACATCGTGGCGTCCCTCGCGGCCGGTGCGGCACTCCAAGCCGGTCCGAGCGCGGCAAATCAAGCCCGTCCGGCGATTGAGGACCGGGGTCCAGGGGCGGAGCCCATGGTTGCGGGAAGGGGCGGGACAGGGGAAAACCCCACCCAAGCCGTACACCAGGCCACCACCCACACCCTCACCCTGCTCCAGACCTACCTGGCCGAAGACCGCTTCGCCGACACCCGCCTGGTCATCCTCACCACCGGCGCCGTAAGCACCGGAACGGACGAGTCCGCGCCCGACCCGGCCCAAGCCGCCGTCTGGGGCCTGGTCCGCTCCGCACAAGCGGAAAACCCGGACCGCATCGTCCTGGTGGACACCGACGGCCAGGGCGAGCCGCGGAAGACCGTGGCCGCCGCCCTCGCCGCAGGCGAACCGCAGGTGGCCGTGCGCAACGGCACCGCACGGGCACCGAGGCTGGCACGGGCCGCCGTGGCGGCAGAGCGGGAGACCCCCGCGTTCGACCCCGACGGCACGGTCCTGATTACGGGTGCCACCGGCACCCTGGGCACCCTGTTCGCCAAGCACTTGGTGGCCGAGCAAGGCGTACGCCACCTCCTCCTGCTCAGCCGCCGAGGCGACCAGGCACCGGGCGCTCCCGAACTCACCGCTGAACTCACCGCGCTGGGCGCGGAAGCGCACTGGGCGGCCTGCGACGCGGCCGACCGCACCGCCCTCGCAGAGGTCATCGAGTCCATCCCCACCGCCCACCCCCTCACCGCCGTGGTCCACACGGCAGGCGTACTGGACGACGGTGTGATCGCCTCGCTGACCCCCGAGCGCATGGCCACCGTGGCCCGCCCGAAGGCCGACGCGGCGTGGAACCTCCACGAGCTCACCCGCGACAGCGACCTCTCCGCGTTCGTCCTGTTCTCCTCGGCCTCCGGAGTCTTCGGCGGCCCCGGCCAGGGCAACTACGCGGCGGCCAACGCCTTCCTGGACGCGCTGGCCCAGCACCGCCGGGCCAGCGGCCTGCCCGCCACCTCCCTCGCCTGGGGCCTGTGGTCCGTGGCCGGCGGCGGCATGGGCGGTGAACTGGACGAGGCCGAAATCGCCCGCATCCGCCGCGGAGGCGTCGGCGTGCTCACGGCCGAGAGCGGCCTGGAGCTGTTCGACGCCGCGCAGGGCTCGGACGAGGCCGTCCTCGTACCGCTGCCGCTCGACATGGCCGCCCTCAGGGCACAGGCGGGAAGCGGCATGCTGCCCGCGCTCTTCCGTGGCCTCGTCCGGGCCCCCGCCCGCCGCGCCGCCGAGTCCGCGGCGGCTGCCGCGGCCGGTGCCGAGGCGCTGCGGGAGCGGCTCGCCGGGCTCTCCGAGCCCGAGCGGGAAGAGGTGCTGCTGGAGCTGGTGTGCACCCAGGTGGCGGCCGTCCTCGGCTACCCGGGCCCGGAGACGGTCGACCCGGCCCGCTCGTTCAGCGAGGTCGGCTTCGACTCGCTGACGGCGGTCGAGCTGCGCAACCGCCTGAACGCGACCACCGGAGTCCGGCTCCCGGCGACGCTGGTCTTCGACTACCCGACACCGAACGCACTGGTCGAGTACCTGCGCGGCGAGATCCTGCCGGACGACGCGACGGCGGTCACCTCGCTGCTCGCGGAACTCGACGGGCTGGAGAAGTCCCTGTCCGGGGCCGCCCCGGACGACGAGGGCCGGAGCAGGATCACCGCGCGACTGCAGGCGCTGCTCGCGCAATGGAATGACGACCGAGGACCGGAAGACGGCGCCGGAGTCGCGGAGGAGCTGGAGTCCGCCACGGACGACGACCTCTTCGACTTCATCGGCAAGGAATTCGGGATCTCCTGAAATGACCGTGGCCGGCGTGAAGTGACAAGGTCTTCCGGATTCCTCGAGAGGGAAACGCACGTATGAATGAGGAAAAGCTCCGCTACTTTCTCAAGCGGGTGACCGCCGACCTGCATGAGACCCGGCGCCGCCTGCAGGAGGTGGAGTCGGAGGACCAGGAGCCCATCGCGATCGTCGGCATGAGCTGCCGCTACCCGGGCGGCGTCGAGTCGCCCGAGGACCTGTGGCGGCTGGTGTCCGAGGGCGGGGACGGCATTTCCGAGTTCCCCACCGACCGCGGCTGGGACATCGGGCGGCTCTTCGACGACAATCCGGACGGCGCGGGCACGAGCTATGTCCGGGAGGGCGGTTTCCTCCACGACGCCAACTACTTCGACCCGGCGTTCTTCGGCATCAATCCGCGCGAAGCCCTCGCGATGGACCCGCAGCAGCGCCTGCTGCTGGAGACCACCTGGGAGGTGTTCGAGCGGGCGGGCATCGACGCCACCTCCGTACGCGGCACCCGTACCGGTGTCTTCGCGGGCGTCATGTACCACGACTACGCCTCGCGGCTGCGCGCCGTGCCGCCCGGTGTCGAGGGCTATCTCGGCACCGGCGGCTCCAGCAGCATCGCCTCCGGCCGGGTGGCGTACACCTTCGGCCTGGAGGGCCCCGCGCTCACCGTCGACACGGCGTGCTCCTCGTCGCTGGTGACCCTGCATCTGGCCATGCAGGCGCTGCGCAACGGCGAATGCTCGCTGGCGCTGGCGGGCGGTGTCACCGTGATGTCGACGCCCGGCACCTTCACCGAGTTCAGCCGCCAGCGCGGGTTGTCCTTCGACGGCCGCTGCAAGTCCTTCGCGGCGTCGGCGGACGGCACCGGCTGGTCCGAGGGCGCGGGCATGCTGCTGGTGGAGCGGCTGTCGGACGCGCGGAAGAACGGCCACCGGGTGCTGGCCGTCGTCCGTGGCTCGGCCATCAACCAGGACGGCGCGTCCAACGGTCTGACGGCGCCCAACGGCCCGTCCCAGCAGCGCGTCATCCGCCAGGCGCTCGCCAGCGCCCGGCTGACCGCCGACCAGATCGACGTGGTCGAGGCACACGGCACCGGCACGACGCTCGGCGACCCGATCGAGGCGCAGGCCCTGCTGGCCACCTATGGCAAGGAGAAGAGCCCGGAGCGGCCGCTGCTGCTGGGCTCCATCAAGTCCAACGTCGGCCACACCCAGGCCGCCGCCGGTGTCGCCGGGATCATCAAGATGGTCAAGGCCATCGAGCACGGCTATGTGCCCAGGTCCCTGCACATCGACGAGCCGTCGCCGCATATCGACTGGTCGGCCGGGGCCGTCTCGCTGCTGACCGAGGGCCGTCCGTGGCCGGAGACCGACCGCCCGCGCCGGGCCGCCGTGTCCTCGTTCGGCATCAGCGGCACCAACGCCCACCTGATCATCGAGCAGGCGCCGGTGGCGGAGGCGGAGACCGACGGCGAGGAGGCCGGAGAGGCCCCCGCGCAGGCCCCCGTTGAGGAGCCGACGGAGCCCCGCGACCTCCCGCTGCTGCCGTGGCTGGTCTCCGCCAAGGGCGAGGACGCCCTGCGCGCCCAGGCCGCCCGGCTCCACAGCTACGTGGCCGAACGCCCCGAGCTGGACCCGGTGTCCCTCGGCCACTCCCTGGCCACCACCCGCGCCGCCCTGGAGAACCGGGCCGCCGTCATCGCCGGTGACCGCGCGACCTTCCTCGACCGCCTCGCCGCGCTCGCCTCCGGTGAGCCCGCCGCCGGGGTCGTCCAGGGCGTGGAGACCCGGGGCAAGCTGGCGTTCCTCTTCACTGGCCAGGGCAGCCAGCGCCTCGGCATGGGGCGTGAGCTGTACGCGACCTACCCGGCGTTCGCCGAGGCGCTGGACGCGGTGTGCGCCGCGCTCGACCCGCGCCTGGAACGGCCGCTGAAGGACGTGCTGTTCGGGGACGACGCCGCCGCGCTGGACCGCACCGGCTTCACCCAGCCCGCGCTGTTCGCCATCGAGGTGGCGCTGTTCCGCCTCGTCGAGTCGTGGGGCCTGAAGCCGGACGTGGTCTCCGGACACTCCATCGGCGAGATCGCCGCCGCGCATGTCGCGGGGGTGCTCTCGCTCGACGCCGCCGCACTGCTGGTGGCGGCCCGGGGGCGGCTGATGCAGCGGCTGCCGGGCGGCGGCGCGATGATCGCCGTCCAGGCGTCCGAGGACGAGGTGACGCCGCTGCTGAACGACCGCGTCTCGATCGCCGCGCTCAACGGCCCGACGTCGGTCGTCATCGCCGGTGACGAGGGCGCGGCCGTGGAGATCGCGGAAGGCTTCGAGGCCCAGGGCCGTAAGACCAAGCGGCTCACCGTCAGCCACGCCTTCCACTCGCCGCTGATGGACCCGATGCTGGAGGCGTTCCGCAAGGTCGCCGAGAGCCTGACGTACGAGGCCCCGAAGATCCCGGTGGTCTCCAACCTGACCGGCGGCATAGCGCCCGCCGCGGAGATCGCCACCGCCGACTTCTGGGTCCGCCATGTCCGCGAGGGCGTGCGCTTCCTCGACGGCATGCGCGCGATGGAGGCGCAAGGCGTCACGACCTACCTCGAACTCGGCCCGGACGGTGTGCTGTCCGCGCTCGGCCAGGAGTGCCTGGTGGGCGAGTCCGAGCAGGTGGCGTTCGCCGCCGCGCTGCGCAAGGACCGCCCCGAGGCCGAGACCCTGACCACCGCCCTGGCCACCCTGCACACCCGGGGCACGGCCTCCGACTGGGAGGCGTACTACGCGGGGACCGGCGCCGAGCGCGTCGAACTGCCCACCTACGCCTTCCAGCGCGAGCACTACTGGCTGGACGCGGGCACCGCCTACGGCGACGTGACCTCGTTCGGCCTCGGCACCGCCGACCATCCGCTGCTCGGCACGGCCGTGTCGCTGGCCGACGCGGAGGGCTTCCTGTTCACCGGGCGGCTCGCGCTGGACACCCACCCGTGGCTGGCCGACCACGCCGTCATGGGCGCGGTCCTGCTGCCCGGCACCGCGTTCGTGGAACTGGCGGTGCGCGCCAGTGAGCAGGCCGGCTGCGACCTGGTCGAGGAACTCACCCTGGAGGCCCCGCTGATCCTGCCCGAGCGGGGCGGGGTCCGACTCCAGATCGCCGTAGGCGCCCAGGACGACACCGGCCGCCGCACCCTCGCCCTCCACTCCCGTCCCGACGAGGCCGGAGACGACGAGCCGTGGCTGCGCCACGCCACCGGTGTGCTCGCGGAGAGCACGTCCGCGGCCCCGTCGTTCGACCTGAGCGCCTGGCCGCCCGCGGGCACCGAGCGCATCGAGACCGAAGGATTCTACGACGGCCTGGCCGAGGCGGGCTTCGGCTACGGCCCGGTCTTCCAGGGGCTGCGGGCCGCCTGGCGGGGCGACGGCGAGGTCTACGCCGAGGTCGCCCTCCCCGAGGACGCCGAGCCCGGCGCCGCCGTCTTCGGACTGCACCCGGCACTGCTGGACGCCGTCCTGCACACCATCGGCCTCAGCGACCTGACCGAGAACCCGGGCCAGGGCGGACTGCCCTTCTCCTGGACCGGTGTGCGCGTCCACTCGGTGGGCGCGGACAGCGTACGGGTCCGGCTGTCGTCGGCCGGAAACGGCACGGTGTCCCTGCAACTCGCCGATGTCACCGGCGCCCCGGTGGCCGAGGTGGAACGCCTCGCGCTGCGCACGGTCTCCCCGGACCAACTGAGCACCGACCGCCCCGGCGGCAACGCGGCGGACGCCCTGTTCCGCGTGGACTGGACGCCGATCCCGACACCGTCCGGGACGATCACCAAGGACCACCTGACAGCGGTAGGCGACAACCCGCTGGGCCTCAACGCATACCCGGACCTGCCCACCCTGACCGAGGCGGCCGGGAAGGCCCCGGAGTACATCGTGGTGTCCCTGGTGGCCTCCGACGGTGCGGTTCCGCATGCCCATCCGGGCGAGGCATCTCAAGCCCGTCCGGCGCTTGAGGACACGCCCGAAGGGCGTGCCGGGGCACCGGCCGTGCCCCAAGCCGGGGACAGCACCCGCCACCCAGCCCGTCCGGCGCTTGAGGGCCGGGGTCCAGGGGCGGAGCCCATGGTTGCGGGAAGGGGCGGGACAGGGGAAAACCCCACCCAAGCCGCACACCGGGCCACCACCCGCACCCTCACCCTGCTCCAGACCTACCTGGCCGAAGACCACTTCGCGGACACCCGCCTGGTCGTCCTCATCTCCGGCACCGACCTGGCCCACGCCGCGGCCCGCGGCCTGATCCGCTCCGCCCAGTCGGAGAACCCGGGCCGAATCCTGCTCGTGGACGTGGACAGCCACGCGGATTCGCTGGACGCACTGCCGACCGCCGTGGCATCCGGCGAGCAGGAAGTAGCGGTGCGCAACGGCGAGATCCGGGCCCCGCGCCTGGCGCGCGCCACAGCCCCCGCCGACGCCCCGGCCGCGTGGAACCCGAACGGCACGGTCCTGATCACCGGCGCCGGCGGCACCCTGGGCGCCCTCTTCGCCCGACACGTGGTGACCGAGCGCGGCGCACGACACCTGCTGCTGGTGAGCCGTCGCGGCGCGCAGACCCCAGGCGCCGCCGAACTCACCACCGAGCTAGCCGAGTTGGGTGCGGAAGCACACTGGGCCGCCTGCGACGTAGCGGACCGGGACGCGCTAGCCGAGGTGCTGACGGCGATTCCGGACGAGCACCCGCTGACCGCCGTAATCCACACGGCAGGCGTCCTGGACGACGGCGTCATCGCCTCCCTCACCCCCGACCGCATGGCGCACGTGCTGCGCCCGAAGGTCGACGCGGCGTGGAACCTCCACGAGCTGACCCGCGACCACCACCCGGACCTGTCCGCGTTCGTCCTGTTCTCCTCCGCCGCCGGTGTCTTCGGCGGTGCGGGCCAGGGCAACTACGCGGCGGCCAACGCCTTCCTGGACGCCCTCGCCCAGCACCGCACCGCACAGGGCCTGCCCGCCACCTCCCTCGCATGGGGCCTGTGGGCCGAGTCCGGCGGCATGGCCGGGGAGCTGGACGAGGCGGAGCTGGACCGGCTGCGGCGCGGTGGCGTCGCCGCCATCACCGCCGACCAGGGCCGGGAGCTGTTCGACCTCGCGGACACCGCCGACGAGGCCCTCCTCGTGCCCATGCCCCTGGACCTGGCCGCCCTCCGGGCGCAGGCGAGCGCCGGAATGCTGCCGCCCCTCTTCCGCGGTCTGGTCCGCGTCCCGCCCCGCCGCGCGGCCCAGGCCGCCGCCGCGGCGCGGTCCGGCGCGCTCGCCCAGCAGCTCGCCGGGGCGTCCGACGCCGAGGCCGAGGCGATCGTCCTCGGCGTGGTCCGTACGCAGGTGGCGGCCGTGCTCGGCTACGCCGGGCCCGAAGCGGTCGAGCCGCAGCGCGCGTTCAGCGAGGTCGGCTTCGACTCGCTCACCGCCGTCGAACTGCGCAACCGCCTCACCGGGGTCAGCGGCGTGCGACTGCCCGCCACGCTGATCTTCGACTACCCGACCCCCGCCGCCCTCGCCGCGTATCTGCGGGCCGAGGCCCAGGGCGGCCAGGAGGACGCCGCCGCACCCGTCGCCACCGCCACCGCGGGCGCCGACGAGCCGATCGCCATCGTGGCGATGAGCTGCCGCTTCCCCGGCGGGGTGACCTCGCCCGAGGACCTGTGGCGGCTCGTGACGGATGGCGCCGACGCCATCACCGACATGCCCACCGACCGCGGCTGGGACATCGAGTCGCTCTACGACGACGACCCCGACCAGCAGGGCACCAGCTACGCCCGCAACGGCGGATTCCTGCACGACGCCCACCACTTCGACCCCGTCTTCTTCGGGATCTCGCCGCGTGAGGCGCTCGCCATGGACCCGCAGCAGCGACTGCTGCTGGAGACCACCTGGGAAGCGTTCGAGCGGGCCGGGATCGACCCGGCGGCGGTGCGCGGCAGCCGGACCGGTGTCTACACCGGCGTCATGTACAACGACTACGGCACCCTGCTGCACCGCGCCCCCGACGGCCTTGAGGGCTATATGGGCACGGCCAGCTCCGGCAGTGTCGCCTCGGGCCGGGTGTCGTACACCTTCGGTCTGGAGGGCCCGGCGGTCACCGTCGACACGGCGTGCTCGTCGTCGCTGGTGACCCTGCACATGGCGGTGCAGGCGCTGCGCAGCGGTGAATGCTCGCTGGCGCTCGCGGGCGGGGTGACCGTGATGGCCACCCCCGGCACCTTCGTGGCCTTCAGCAAGCAGCGCGGTCTCGCGACCGACGGCCGCTGCAAGCCCTTCGCCGCCGCGGCCGACGGTACGGCCTGGGGCGAGGGCGTGGGCATGCTGCTGGTCGAGCGGCTGTCGGACGCGCGGAAGAACGGCCATCCGATGCTCGCCATCGTCCGCGGCTCCGCGATCAACCAGGATGGCGCCTCCAACGGCCTCACCGCGCCCAACGGCCCGTCCCAGCAGCGGGTGATCCGCCAGGCCCTGGCCAACGCCCGGCTGTCCGCCGCCGAGGTGGACGTGGTCGAGGCACACGGCACCGGTACGACGCTGGGTGACCCGATCGAGGCGCAGGCGCTGTTGGCCACCTACGGCCAGGAGCGGACCGAGGACGAGCCGCTCTGGCTCGGCTCGGTGAAGTCCAACTTCGGCCACACCCAGGCCGCGGCCGGTGTCGCCGGAATCATCAAGATGGTCAAGGCCATCGAGCACGGCGTCCTGCCCAGGACCCTGCATGTGGACGAGCCGTCGCCGCACGTGGACTGGACGGCGGGCGCGGTGTCGCTGCTCACCGAGCAGTTGGACTGGCCGCGGACCGGCCGTCCGCGCCGGGCCGCCGTGTCCTCGTTCGGCATCAGCGGCACCAACGCGCACACCATCATCGAGCAGGCCCCGGCGGAGCGGCCCACCGCCGCCGACGCCGCGCCCGAGCCCGGTGTGCTGCCCTGGATCCTGTCCGGCAGGAGCGAGGCGGCGCTGAGTGCCCAGGCCGAGCGGCTGCTGGCACACCTCGACACCGATCCGGGCCTGCGCCCGGCCGATGTCGGCTACTCCCTGGCCACCACCCGCGCCGTCCACGACCGGCGCGCGGTGCTGGTCGGCACGGACCGCGACGACTTCATCCGCGCCCTGACGGCACTCGCCCGGGGCGAGGCGGTGGCCCAGTTGGTCCAGGGCACCGGAACGGCCGGCAAGACGGCGTTCGTGTTCCCGGGGCAGGGGTCGCAGTGGGCCGGTATGGCGGTGGGGCTGATGGACGCCTCGCCCGTCTTCGCGGCCCGGATCCACGAATGCGCCGCCGCGCTGGCGGAGTTCACCGACTGGTCGTTGGTGGATGTGCTGCGCGGCGCCGAGGGCGCGCCGTCGCTGGAGCGCGTGGACGTGGTCCAGCCGGTGCTGTTCGCGGTGATGGTGTCCCTCGCCGAACTGTGGCGTTCGCTGGGCGTCCGGCCGTCCGCCGTGGTCGGCCACTCCCAGGGTGAGATCGCCGCCGCGTGTGTGGCCGGAATCCTGTCGCTTCAGGATGCGGCGCGGGTGGTGGCGCTGCGGAGTCAGGCGATTGGCCGGGTGCTGGCGGGCAAGGGCGGCATGGTGTCGGTGGCGCTTCCGGTGGCGGAGGTCCGGGAGCGGATCGCGGTGTGGGGCGAGGAGCGGATCTCCGTCGCTGCCGTCAATGGCCCCTCGTCGGCGGTGGTTTCGGGTGAGCCCGAGGCGCTGGACGAACTGCTCGCGTCCTGCGAGGCTGATGAGGTGCGGGCGCGCCGGGTGCCGGTGGACTACGCCTCGCATTCGGCGCAGGTGGAGCTGCTGCGCGAGGAGCTGCTGGAGCTGCTGGCCCCCGTAGAGCCCAAGGCGGCCGAGGTGCCATTCCTGTCGACGGTGACGGGGGAGTGGGCCGAGGGTCCGGAGCTGGACGCCGAGTACTGGTTCACCAACCTCCGTCGCACCGTCGAGTTGGAAGGTGCCATCCGCCGGCTGCTGGACGAGGGCTTCGGTGTGTTCATCGAGTCCAGCGCCCACCCCGTGCTGACCATGGGCGTGCAGGAGACGGCCGAGGACGCAGGTATGGACGCGGCCGCGATCGGGTCGCTGCGCCGGGACGAGGGCGGTCTGGACCGCTTCTGGGCCTCGCTGGGCGAGGCGTGGTCGCGTGGTGTGAGCGTCGACTGGGACGCGGTGTTCGACGGTACGGGCGCCGAGCGCGTCGAGCTGCCCACGTACGCCTTCCAGCACGAGCGCTACTGGATCGAGGTCCCGCTCTCGGTGGGCGATGTCGCCTCCGCCGGGCTTGGCGCCGCCGGGCATCCGCTGCTGGGCGCCGCCGTCGAACTGCCCGACTCCGATGGCTTCCTGCTCACCGGGCGGCTCTCCCTCCAGACCCACCCCTGGCTCGCCGACCACGCCGTGTCCGGCACCGCGCTGCTGCCGGGGACGGCCTTCGTGGAACTGGCGATCCGCGCCGGTGACCAGGTCGGCTGCGATCTGCTGGAGGAGCTGACCATCGAGGCGCCGCTGATCCTGCCCGGCCGGGGCGGGATCCAGCTCCGGCTGACCGTCGGCGCGCCCGACGCGAGCGGCCGCCGGACGCTGGAGGTCTACTCCCGCCCGGAGCCGGACGCGGACCGGGGCGACGCCTCGGACCGGCCCTGGATCCGTCACGCCAGTGGTGTCCTGGCCTCCGGTGACGCCACGGACGGCGGCGCCGACCTGTCCGTATGGCCGCCCGCCGAGGCCGTCGCCCTCGACGTGGACGACCTCTACGAGCGGTTCGAGGCGGGGGGCTTCGGCTACGGCCCGGCGTTCCAGGGGCTGGGCGCCGCCTGGCGGCGCGGCGAGGAGGTCTTCGCCGAGCTGCGCCTGGAGCAGCGGCAGCACGCCGACGCCGCGCTGTTCGGACTGCATCCTGCGCTGCTGGACGCCGCGCTGCACGGGGTCGTGCTCGGCGACTTCCTGGGCGCCGAGGCCGACGGGATCCGGCTGCCGTTCTCCTGGGCCGGGGTCACGCTCCACGCGGCGGGCGCCACGGCGCTGCGCGTACGGATCGCCCCGGCCGGGCCGGACACGGTGGCCCTGGACGTCGCGGACGAGAACGGTGGCCCGGTCGCGTCGGTGGACTCCCTGGTGCTGCGTCGTATCGCCCCGGAGCAACTGCGCGCGGCCCAGGTGACCTACCACGACTCGCTGTTCCGGCTGGAGTGGGCGCCGGTGCCGACGCCCTCTGCGGCCCCCGGGACCCTCCGCTGGGCCCTGGTCGGCCAAGACGCCGCGAACAGCGCCGGCCAGGACGCCGCGCACGGCACGGACGCCTTCGCGCTCGTCGCCGCGCTGGAGTCCGCCGGTGCCGACTGCGCCGTCTTCGCCGACCTGGCCGAACTCGCGGCCGTGGTGGCCTCGGGCAGCCCCCGGCCGGACGTCGTCCTCCTCCCGCACACCGGCCCCGCCGGGGCGGCGATGTGGCGGAGGGCGCCCGGCTGGCCACTCACGCCGCGCTGGACAGCGCGCTGTCGTGGCTCGCGGAAGAGGGTCTCGCCGGGGCGCGGCTGGCGTTCGTCACCAGGCACGCGGTCGCCACGTCCCCGGACGCCGCGGTGCACGACCTGCCGCGGTCGGCCGTATGGGGCCTGATCCGCACCGCCCAGACCGAGAACCCGGACCGTTTCCTGCTGCTCGACCTGGACGGTGAGGAGACCTCGGCCGATCTGCTCACGGCGGCCGTGGCAGGCGGGGAGCCGCAGCTCGCCGTCCGCGCGGGTGCCCTCCACGCGCCCCGGCTGGCCCGGGTCGCCACCCAGGAGCAGAACGAGGGCCGGGTACCGGAAGCGCTGCCGGAGTTCGACCCGGACGGTACGGTCCTGATCACCGGCGCCACCGGTGTCCTCGGCGGACAGCTCGCCCGCCATCTGGTGGCCGAGCGCGGTGTGCGGCATCTGCTGCTCAACAGCCGCCGCGGACAGCGCGCCCCGGGGATGCCCGAGCTGGTCGACGAACTGACCGCGCTGGGTGCCCGGGTGAGCGTCGCGGCCTGCGATGTGGCCGACCGCGAGGCGCTGTCGATGCTGCTGGCCGAGGTGGATCCGGAGCATCCGCTGACCGCTGTCGTGCACACCGCGGGTGTGCTGGACGACGGGCTGCTGCCCACGCTCACCCCGGACCGGATCGACACGGTCTTCCGGCCGAAGGTGGCCGCGGCGCACAACCTGCACGAGCTGACCCGCGATCTGGACCTCTCCGCGTTCGTGCTGTTCTCGTCCGCCGCCGGTACCTTCGGCGCGCCGGGCCAGGCCAACTACGCGGCGGCCAACACCTTCCTGGACGCCCTTGCCGCGCATCGCCGTTCCGCCGGACTGCCCGCGCTCTCGCTGGCCTGGGGCCTGTGGGAGCAGCGCAGCGCGATGACCGGCGGCATGGCGGACGCGGACGTGGCCCGTATGGAGCGCTCCGGGATGGCGCCGCTGTCCTCGCGGGACGGTCTGGAGCTGTTCGACACGGCGTGCACGGTCGGCGGTGCGGCGGTGCTCGTACCGCTGCACCTGGACATCGCGCCGCTGCGCGAGCAGGCCGCCGAGGGTGGACTGCCCGCCGTGTTCCGCGGGCTGGTCCGGGCTCCGGCCCGGCGGCGTACCGTCGCCGCCGGGGCGGCCGACACAGGCGGCCCCTCGCTGGCGCGGCGGCTGGCCGGGCTGGCCGAGGCGGAGCGCGAGAAGGCCGTGCTGGACCTGGTCCGCGGCCAGGCCGCCGCGGTCCTCGGCTTCCCGGACGCGGAGGCGGTGGGGGCCACGCGTGGCTTCCTGGAGCAGGGCTTCGACTCGCTGACCGCCGTGGAGCTGCGCAACCGGCTGAACGCCGCGAGCGGGCTGCGGCTGGCCCCGACGCTGCTGTTCGACCACCCGACGCCCGAGCTGGTCGCCCGGCAACTGCTCGCGCAGTTGGCCGGTTCGGTGGCCGCCGAGGGTGGTGCGGTCTCGGACGCGGCGCGCGCGGAGGCGGCGGGCGCGGAGCCGTCGGCCGTGTTCGGCGCGATGATGCGGGAGGCCGGACAGCTCGGCAAGCAGGAGGAGTTCACCCGGCTGCTGATGGACGTCTCGCGGTTCCGGCCCTCGTTCGCGAGCGCCGCCGAGCTGGACAAGACGCCCGCGCTGGTACGGCTGTCGCGCGGTGAGACCGGGCCCGCGCTGGTGTGCTTCTCCTCGATCCTGTCGATCGGCGGCCCGCACCAGTACGCGCGGTTCGCCGCCGGGTTCCGCGGCCACCGGGACGTCTGGGCGCTGGGCAACCCCGGCTTCGTCGCCGGGGAGCGGCTCCCGGCCAACCCGGAGGCCGTGATCGAGGCGCAGGCCGAGGCGGTGCTGCGGGAGACCGACGGGGCGCCGTTCGTGCTGCTGGGCCACTCCTCGGGCGGGCTGCTCGCCCATGAGGTGGCCGCGCGGCTGGAGAGCACCGGGGTCTTCCCGGACGCGGTCGTCCTGCTCGACATCTACTCGCACGACCGGGACGCGGCCGTGGCCCTCCAGCCCGGACTGAGCGCCGGGATGGACGAGCGCAGCGCCGGCCAGGTGCCGGTGGACGACACCCGGCTGCTGGCCATGGGCGCCTACTTCCGGCTGTTCGGCCAGTGGCGGCCCAAGGAGGTCAAGACGCCGACGCTGCTGGTCCGGGCCGGGGAACGGCTCTTCGACTGGTCCCGCGACGGCGACTGGCGGTCGTACTGGCAGCTCCCGCACACCGCGCTGGACGTGCCGGGGAACCACTTCACCATGATGGAGGAGCACGCCGGGACGACGGCACGGGCCGTGGCCGACTGGCTGTCTTAACCTCGACCCACCGGTCGGTTTCGCAGCCGGGTGTGGGCAGGGCGTATCCGCATCGAGAAGTGGGGCTCCGGCGCGGCGGCAGGCGGCGACCACGCCGGCGGTGGCCAGGGCCTCGGTGACGAACCGTTCGGCTCGGCGGGAGTCGGTCGGCTTGCCCTGCCGCAACCGGACGGCCGCGATGACCGGCCGGGTGGTCGGGGTGCAGATCGTGGGTGGGTGCCGCTGTCAGACCCCGTCCGTCCGGTGCGGTCCGGTCAGGTCCATTCGTGGGGCCGGTGGGAGCGGGCCGGGGCGGGACGGGGGATGGGCCTGGAAAGACTGGAAGAGATAGGTGAGGAGGCGGCGGGCGGCGGGCAGCGCGGTTTCGGGGGGTTGGCTGGCCAGGCCGCTCACCGCCAGGAGGAGCAGGGGGATGTCGGCGGTGTCGAAATCCTTGCGGAGCTGCCCGGCGTCGAGGGCGCGTTGGACCAGGTGGTTCAGGCCCGCCTCGGCGCAGGCCCGTTCGCGGCCGTAGTCCAGTGCCTCAGGGAAGCCGGTCATGAACACGGTGTCGAAGCCCCGGTCGGTCACCAGCGTGGTGCACACCGTTTCCAGGAGGGTGTAGAGGCCGTGTCCGGGGTTGGGGTCGGCCAGTGCCTCTTCGAAGACGGTTGCGCACTCGGCGAGCTGGTCGTCGAAGGCGGCGGCGAGGAGTGCGGAGCGGGTGGGGAAACGGCGGTAGAGGGTGGCGACGCCGACGCCGGCCCGGCGGGCCACCGTGCTCATGGGTGCGTCGATGCCCTGGGCCGCGAAGACCTCGCGTGCGGCTTTCAGGACGCGTTCGCGGTTGCGGCGGGCGTCGGGGCGCAGGTCCGCGGGAAGCCTGTCGATGGCCGTTCCCAGGGGCGGTGCGGAGGCGGGATCGTCTGTGTTGTGAGAGATCTCGGCAGGCATGTTTCTCACTTGCCGGTCAGGTGGACGGTGCCGTCCACTTACGTGGTTGCGTGAGTTAACCAAGTCTATCGGCCTCCAGTCCGAGGAGAATCATGCAGGACCTGTCTCGTCTGTCCGGTACCACGGCGCTGATCACGGGGGCGTCGGGCGGCATAGGCGCCGAGTTCGCCGCCAGGCTCGCCCAGCGCGGTGCGGACCTCGTCCTCGTGGCCCGATCAGGCGACAAACTGGAGGCGCTCGCCTCGTCTCTGCGCTCCGCACACGGAGTGCGCGTGCTGACGGAGAAGCTGGACCTGTCCGAGCCCGGGGCGCCGCGGGCAATGTTCGAGTGGACCGTCGAGCACGGGATAGAGGTCGGTTTCCTCGTCAACAACGCGGGCGGCGGGGTCGGCGGGGCAGCGGCGAAAGCCGATCCGGCGGGCGTCGCAGCGATGGTGAACCTGAACGGGCAAGCCCTGGTGGAAAGCACGATCCGCTTCCTGCCGGGCATGGTCTCACGTGGCCGTGGAACGATCGTGAACGTCACGAGTGCTTCCGCGTTCCTGCCCACGCCGTACCTGGCCGCCTACGCCGGGAGCAAGGCGATGGCGCAGTCATTCACACTGGCGGTCGGTGCCGAGGTCGCCGACGCGGGCGTCCGGGTGCTGGCGGTCTCCCCAGGAGTGACCGTCACAGGGCAGAAGTCCGAGGACATCCTGCCCGCAATGGCGAAAATTGGCGGACTGCGGAAGCCGGAGCAAGTCGTCACCACCGCTTTCCGCGCCCTGGGCTCGCGCAAGGCGTCGGTGGTCGACGGCCGCCGCAACGCGCTGTTCGCCCGCCTGGTCCAGCGCCTGCCGGATCGGGCGGCCCGCGAGCTGGGACGCCGGATGACGACGAGGCTCACCGGCTTTTGAGCGACGCCGGCAGCGGGTGGTCATGTCCGGCTGCTGGACCCACTGTCGACCGGTGGATCGAGGCTTGACTGACGGACGGTGTTCACAACGTGGTCCGGCCCCTTTCGCCATGGTTGGTCTATGGCGAAAGGGGCCGGGGCGGCCTGTGGAGCTGTGGCCCCGGTCATCTGCCACAGAACGCGCGGAACGTCCGGAGCCGGGACCGTTCACCCCCGGACCGCGCACGAGATCGGGGGCACGGGGCGGACGGCAGTCTCAGGGCCGCTTGAATCGGTCGGGGTTGTTGTGGTCGCGATGGCGGGGGCACTGGCATGGCGGCCACGCTTGCCCCAGCGAGTAGGCGTCGCCCTTCTGCCCGTCGAGGACGGCCACGATCGCGCGTCGGGTGGTGACGATCCCGTTGTGCGCCATGGTGTAGACGCGCATCGTCATCTTCGGCAGTTCGTCCCGGTCAGGCCGGTTGCCGGCCATCAGCGGTCCTCCTCTCCCGCTACGGGGGCGAGGAGTTGGAGCAGGCTGCGCAGGCTCCGTTTCGCCATGCCGAGGTGGTAGGTCAGTTCTTCGGGTGTGGCGGTGGCCAGGTCGAGGGTTTCGGCTCCCGTGAGGGTCTGTCCGGCGACGATCAGGACGGCCTGTTCGAGGCCGCCGCGGGTGGGCTTTCCGGCCGCGACGCACGCGGGGTACAGGCCCGAACGTGGCTCGGTGGGGTGGTGGGGCCCGAAGTCGCCGGGGGTGGCGCACAGAGGGCACCCGGGAGAGAGAACGGGGGCGGCCCGTCCGTCGGCGGTCACCGGATCACCAACCTCCAAGCGGTTGAGGGTCACGCCCCCCGGACCGGTCGGACGGTCGCGGGGGTCTTGCATGTGGCACGCCTGGCGGGTTCGTGGTCTCGTCGGCCACCGACCACTCCTCTCCGTAGTGATTCCACTACCAAGCGGGTTCAGAGTGGCCTACAGTGGAGAGCCGTTCAACGTGTCAGCACAGGACGGAAGGCTAGGGAACGACCTGTGAACAAGAACGAGTTGAACCCGGGCGCCTCGCCCGAGGCGGCCTACGGGGCGCGTTTACGTAGCCTGCGGGAGGCTCGTGGCTGGACTCAAGAGGACCTTGCCACACGTGCGGAATATTCCAGTGTGCATGTTTCGGCCGTCGAAAATGGTCGGAAACCTCCAACCCTCCGTTTCTCGCGCAGTGCAGACCGCGCCTTCGGCATCGAGGGTGAAGACACGTTTGAGCGCCAGTTCCGCGAGATCCGCCACGGCAGCCTGCTGGAGGGGTTCCCGGAGTTCGTCGACTATGAGGGGCGCGCAGCGGAGATCCGGCTGTACGAAGTGGGCGTCATCCCCGGACTTCTCCAGACGCCGGACTACGCGGCGGTGCTGGCGGACAGCGCCCTCAAGCGGGGAGCGATCACGGCCGAGCAGGCGCACGAGCGGGTGACGCTCGTCGCGGAGCGGCAAGCCGCGCTCGTCCGGACGTCCCCGCCGCATGTCTTCGTGGTGCTGGACGAGAGCTGTATCCGCCGTCCCATCGGCGAACCGGCCGTCATGGCTGCCCAGTTGGCACGGCTGGCCGAGTTCGCCGAGCTGCCGAACACCGTGGTCCAGGTCGCCCCGTTCGCCATGGGGGCTCGCCGCCCGTTCGACCTGCCGGTCACCGTCCTCACGATGGCGGACCGCTCGCTGATGTCGTACGCCGAATCCGCCCAGCGGGGCCATCTCGAACGAGACGGCAAGTTCGTCCTGCCCGTGTTGACGGCCTACCATCAACTACAGGCCGAAGCCTGCTCGCAGGCGGAATCCGTGGCCGTGGTCAACCAGTTGCGAAAGGGCACCCTGTGACGACCGAGTCCCCGCGTTGGTTCAAGTCCTCGTACAGCAACAACGGCGGCCAGTGCGTGGAGGTCGCCGCCAACCTCGTCGCCTCGCGCGGCGTGGTCCCCGTCCGTGACAGCAAGGACCCGCACGGCCCGGCGCTCATGTTCGAGCCGACCGCCTGGTCATCGTTTGTCTCTGCCGTCAGGCGCGGAGAGTTCCCCACCACCTGACCAATCCAGCAACCAGCCACCGAAGCGATCGGCCCCCGGACCGGGGGCCGTCGTCGTACCGGCACGCCGCCGCGCCGCCCCGCACGCCGCGCGGCCCGGCCCCATCAGGGCCGGGCCGCGCGGCGTGTCACGCCGTCATCAGCGCTTACGGGCGGGGCGCGAGCGCTTGCCCGGACCCACCGTCACCACCTCGAAGTTGGACTTGGTGCGGTCCAGCCGGTGGAAGAGGTTGTCCGGCCCGGTGATGTACATCTTCGACACCCCGGCGCCCTTCAGCGTGTCCACCACCTTCGGCCAGTGGATCGGCAGGTCGAAGGTGTCCAGCAGCATCGTGCGCAGCGCGTCGGCCGAGGTCACGATGGTGCCGTCCTGGTCGGTGACCACGGGCAGCTTCGGGTCGAGGATGTCGTACTTCGGCAGGATCTCCTCGGCGGCCCGGCGCCGCAGCTCCGCGAACGCGGGTGCGTGCACCGCCGGGACCATGGTGTACATGGAGTAGCCGCCGGCCTGGCTGATCGCCTTCTTGAACCCCTCCAGCTCCTGCTCGCGCAGCGAGACCATGAAGAAGCCGTCGTCGAGATAGCCGGAGTAGTCGTACCACTCACCGCGCTCGCCGAGCTCGGTGAGAATCTCCGTCAGCTTCTCCTGCGGAGTGCGGACGAAGGTGTGGGTGACCGCGTCCTGGTGCTCCTCGGCGAAGTACGCGTGCTCACAGCGGGCCAGCTCCGCGGTGAGCCGCACCACCTCGGGGAACGGCAGCGAACTGACGTACGCCGCGGCCGCCTTCTGCCCGAAGCTGGGGCCCACGCACAGGTCCGGGACCAGTCCGTGCTCCTGCTCCGCGCGGTCCGCCGAGGCCATCGAGTTCACCAGGAAGGCGATCTGGGTGGCCTCGGAGTAGTCGTCCTCGGAGTCGCGGAGCCGGTCGAAGACCGAGTAGCCCAGCGCCTCGTCGGCCTCGGCGAGCCGCTTGCGGGCGAACGGGTCGAGCGTCAGGAACCTGCCCACCTCGGAGAAGCCGGAGGGCCCCATACCGGGGAACACGATGGCTGTCTTCGTCTGCTCGGATGCCGTCATGGTGTGGTGCCTTTACTCTCGGTCCTGCTGTCGCTCAGTCCTGCGCCCTGCGGTTGAAGCCCCGGATGCCGATGGTCCCGAAGATCAGGATCGCCGCCGCGATGGCGGAGAAGCAGATCCACAGCGGAATCGACTCCGGCACCTTGGGCCCGGGTTCCAGCAGCAGTCCGCGCATCGCCTCGGTGACGTAGGTCAGCGGGTTGAAGGAGCACAGGATCTGGAACCAGCGGACACCCTCCAGGCTCCGCCACGGGAACTGAGTGGCCCCGGTGAACATGATCGGGGTGAGCGTCATGGCGAAGACGATGGAGATATGACGCGCGGGCGCCAGGGTGCCCAGGGTGAGGCCGACGCAGCCGCCGACCAGTCCGCCGAGGCTCAGGATGCCCAGCGTCACCGGCATCTTCTCCAGTGGCCAGGAGACGTCGTCCAGTAGCGCCAGACCGATCGGGATCATGACCAGGGAGCCGATCAGACCGCGCATCGCGCCGAAGATCGCCTTCTCCACCGCCACCAGGGAGACCGGGATGGGTGCGAGCAATCGGTCCTCGATCTCCTTGGTCCAGGAGAAGTCGATGGCCAGCGGCAGCGCGGTGTTCTGCAGGGCGACCAGGAAGCTGTTGAGCGCCACCACACCGGGCAGCAGCACCTGCTGGAAGCCGGGCTGGGTGAAGCCGATCTCGCCGAGCACCTTGCCGAAGACGAACAGCATGAAGAACGGTTCCACGATGACCTGGCCCAGGAAGGGGCCCATCTCGCGGCCGGTGACGAAGATGTCGCGCCACAGTATGAAGAAGAACGTCCGCCACCGGTTGGCGCGGCGCCGGTGGCGCCCGCTGCGGCGCTTGGCGTCGGGCAGTTCGAGTTCGAGTTCGGGCTGCGGCTCGGGCTCGGGCTCCACCAGCGGCGAACGGGCGTCCGCCGCCGCGATGATGGCGTTCAGCGCCGCCTTCGCGTCCTGTGCGGCCTGGGAGGCCGACGGGGCCGGTATGGGCTTTATGACGAGCGTCAGGGTGTCCCCGATGTCGCCGCCGCCGTGCGGGGCGGCCATGCCCCTGGCCTCGTGGTGCCGGTGCTCCTGCGGCCGGCTCTGCTGCTGCCGGGGGTCGGGCTGCCGGACATCCGGCGCCTTGCCCTCGTGCTTGACCGGCGCGTTCGGGGCGGCCTTCTGCATCTCGGCGCCCGGACGCGGGGCCGACGGCTTGGACCGGACGAGCACGGTCCGGGTGTCCTCGAAGCCGTCGTCCTCGGGGGACTTGGCCTCGGGGGTCCGCGGGTCGGTGGTGCCGTTCCCGTCCGGCCTGGCAGCGGGGGTCCTGGGGTCGGCGGGCCGGTGCTCACCGCCCCTGGCGGCGCCGCCCTGGTGCGCGGGTGCCCCGGCGCCGGCCGCGGGCTTCTCCTCCGCGGCCTTGCCACCCGTGGTCCCGTCCGTCGATGACGTGGGTCGAGAGGAGGAGCTCATCGCATCTCCTTCCCCGTCAGGTCGACAAAGACGTCTTCCAGGCTCGCCTTGCTCACATTCAGGTCCTTGATTTCGCAGCCGGTGTCGGTCAGGGCCTTGATGACCGTGGGCAGAAGTACGGAGGACGACGCGTTGCTGTAGACCTTCATCCGGAAGGTGCCGTCGTTGACCGCCCCGGCCCCGCCCATGGCTGCGGCCATCTCGTCCTCGGCGCTGAGCACCTCGACCCGCTCGGCGACCCCGAGGCCCTGCACCATGTGGACCACGCCGTTCATCCCGCTGTGCGGCGGGCGCACCGTGACGGTCAGCGCGGTGTTGCTCATCCGGCTGGTCAGTGCCTCGGGGGTGTCCAGGGCGAGCAGCTTGCCGTGGTCGACGATGCCGATCCGGTCACACAGCTTGGAGGCTTCCTCCATGTCGTGGGTGGTGATCACCACCGTGACGCCACGGGTCTTCAGTTCGGCGACCCGGTCGCGTACGAAGATCTGTGACTGTGGGTCGAGGCCGGTGGCCGGCTCGTCCAGGAACAGCACTCGGGGGCGGTGCATCAGCGCCCGCGCGATCATCACGCGCTGTGCCTGACCGCCGGAGACCTGGTCCGCCCGGGCCTTGGCGTGGTCGCCGAGGCCGACCCACTCCAGGCTCTCGTCCGCCAGGCGGTTGCGCTCCGAGCGGGAGAGACCATGGTAGCCGGCGTGGAAGGTCAGGTTCTGACGGATCGTCAGTGACCGGTCCAGGTTGTTGCGCTGCGGCACGATGGCGAAGGACTGCCGGGCCACCGCCGGCCTGCGCACCACATCGACGCCCTGCACGAAGGCACGCCCGCCGGTGGGGGCGACACGGGTGGTCAGGATGCCGATGGTGGTGGTCTTACCCGCTCCGTTGGGCCCGAGGAAGCCGAAGACCTCGCCGTGCCGGACGGTGAAGCTTAGATTGTCGACAGCCGGAACGGGCCGGCCGGGATACTTCTTGATCAAGCCGTCGACAACGACGGCGAAGTCAATAGGGCGTGTTGTGTTCATCGCTGTCGTCGCACCGATTTAATTGGCTTGAGGAGAACATTACTTTCCTCTTGTTTAACACGACGGCTTGACTCCTGACCCCTAACTGCCTGCAGATTAGGGGGTGGTGGCACGGGTGAGGGGGCCTTAGGGGGCGCCTGCTGTGTCCCGCTGTGTCCCCGGCCACGCCGGGATGGCGTGGTACCCGCAAATAGCGCGTACCTCGAATAGCGGTTACTAGGGGTTGTGGCCCCGGAGAAGGGCTCATAGCCTCACGGAGTCAGCATCTCGGACGAGCGTGGTCGACGCGCCCCACCATCGCACTCGTACCCGGCCCCTCAGTGCAATCGCGGGGATGTACTCCTTGAGCCAGATCAAGCCCGATGATGTGGGCCTTATTCGGATATTGCAAACGGAAACTCCCAGTAGTTTCCGGCTGATCTGTTTCCCGGAATCCGCCCACTCCACCGCGTACTACCTCTCGCTGTCCGAGCTTCTGCTGCCCACCGTCGAGGTGTTGGCGATCCAGTACCCCCTGTACGTGGGCGTCGACGACGACGAGCGGCTGACCGATTCGGCCGGCCTCGCGGACCGGATCTTCGGTGCGCTGGGGGAGTGGATGGACCGCCCGCTCGCCTTCTTCGGCCACCGGGCCGGCGCCGAC
Organism: Streptomyces sp. 11-1-2; assembly: GCF_003595545.1. Taxonomy (NCBI): domain Bacteria; kingdom Bacillati; phylum Actinomycetota; class Actinomycetes; order Kitasatosporales; family Streptomycetaceae; genus Streptomyces; species Streptomyces sp. 11-1-2. The sequence continues at coordinate 4,316,196 of NZ_CP022545.1, read as the reverse complement.
CTCGCCTACCGCGTCGCCGAGCGGCTGGAACGGGAGACCGGGACGGCGCTGCTGACCCTGTTCGTATCCGGCCGCACCGCGCACTGGGGCATGTCCCTGGGGCCTCCGGAGCTCGGCTGCCGGATCGTCGCCCTCGCCGGTGAGGGCGACCCCAAGACCCCGCTGCGCGGCGTACGGGCCTGGCGGCGGCGTACGAGCGGACGGTTCGACCTCGAGGTGTTTCCCGGCGCCCGCTACTACCTCGACTCGAGCCGGAGAGAGGTCGTCAACCTGGTGCACGACCAGTTGCTCTCGCACGTCCCCGTCGATGCCGAGTGGGAGACCGGCTTCGAAGACCAGGGAGCCTAGGGGGGACCCGCCCAGGGCTGCCCGTACTCCTGAGCGAAAAGGAAAAGAGTACGTTCGATGACCGCGAAGATCTACGCGCTCGACTCGGTGCAGACCCTGGCCGACTTCGAGCTGGACGCGCTGCGCGTCGCCGATGTGATCCGCGAGCACGGGGTGACCCACGGCGACCGCGTCATCTTCAAGGCGGGCAACTCCGCCGCCTATGTGAGTGTGCTGTTCGCGCTCATGCACGTGGGAGCCTCCATCGTGCTGATCGACCAGCAGGAGCACCCGGACGAGACCCGGCGGATCGCCCAGCGCACCGGCGCCGCGATCGCCTTCGTGGACGACGACGCTCCGATCCACGCCGACATCCGTACGGTGAACCTCTACGAACTGATCGCCCCGGCCGCCGGGCGCCCGCTCGCCACCCGGGAGCTGTCCTTCGACGCCTGGGCCGACCGGCGCGACGGCCTGATCATGTGGACCTCCGGCTCCACCGGCGAGCCCAAGGGTGCCGTCAAGTCCGGCCGTAAGTTCCTCACCAACCTGGAGCGCAACGCCGCCCAGGTCGGGCACCGGCCGGACGACGTACTGCTGCCGCTGCTGCCCTTCGCCCACCAGTACGGGCTGTCCATGGTGCTCATCGCCTGGCTCACCCGCTGCTCGCTGGTGATCGCCCCGTACAAGCGCCTGGACCGGGCCGTGCAGATGGCCGGCCGGACCGGCGCCACGGTGATCGACGCCACTCCGTCGAGCTACCGCACCATGCTCAACCTGGTCGGCCGGAAGCCGTCGCTGCGGGCGCAGTTGGAAGGCGTCCGGATGTTCTGCTCGGGCGCCGCGCCGCTCGACGGCGCGCTCTCCGAGCGCTATGTGGCCGAGTTCGGCCTGCCGTTGCTGGACAGCTACGGCAGCACCGAGCTGGGCAACATAGCCTTCGCCACCCTGGAGAACCCGGTCTCCTGCGGCCGGGCCATGGAGGGCATCAAGCTGCGCGTCATCGACGAGGACGGCCACCCGGCCGCCCCCGGCGAGGCCGGTGAGATCGAGGTCGACACCCCGGACGCGCTCGAGGGCCATCTCGCCGAGGACGGCACCATCGACGCCGTGCCCACCGGCTGGCAGACCACCGGCGACCTCGGCTACCTCGACGCCAACGACAACCTGTTCGTCCTGGGGCGGAAGTTCGCGGTGCACCGCTCCGGCTACACGCTCCACCCCGAGCTGATCGAGCGGAAGGCCGCCCTCGCCGAGATCTCCACTCGGATCGTGCCGCTCCCCGACGAGCGCCGGGCCGGCGACACCCAGCTCGTCTTCTTCGTGGAGGACGACGAGCTGCGGGACGCCAAGCACTGGCGGGAGCGGCTGTGCCAGGTGCTCCCGCTCTACGAACAGCCCAACCGGGTCGAGGTGCTGGAGAGCTTCCCGCTCAACCGCAACGGCAAGCCTGACAAGCGCCGGCTCGAGCAGATCGCCCAGGGCTGAGACATGACAGGGGGAGCCGACGGCGCGCGTCGGCTCCCCCTGTGTGCTGCATGCGTACGGCCGTTGTGGGCTGTATGCGTACGGCCGTGGCCGTCAGTCGTACGGAAGCTCCAGCGGCGCGAAGGTGTCGAAGAGATCGCCGGGGCCCGGATTGTCCGGATGCGTGGTGCCGCCGAGGTGGCGGAGGACTCCCCACACCGCGTTCAGCGCCGTGGTCACCGCTCCCTCGGCGAACCCGGCCGTCCAGGAGACGTCGTCCCCGCACAGGAAGAAGCCCTGCTGCGCCGGATCCAGCCCGTCCTGCATGAACTGGGTGAACAGCCGCCGCTGATAGCGGTAGTGGCCGGGCAGATTGTTCTTGAAGGCCCCCATGAAACGGGGCTCGGTCTCCCAGGTGACGGTGAGCGGCCCCGCGATGATGTGCGACCGGATGTCCACATCCGGATAGATCGCGGCCAGCTTGCTGAGCAGCGTCTCCAGCCGCTCCTCGGCCGAGAGCGTGGCGACCTTCAGCGAGTCGTCGTTCCAGGTGTACGACAGGCACATGACCCCGGGCCGGTCGGGCCCGTCGTCGAACAGATAGACCCCGCGCGGCATCCGGTCGGTGAGCGTCATGCTCATCGCGTCGTGGCCGGTCGCCGGGTCGGTGTCCCGCCAGAACGGCCGGTCGACCAGGACGAACAGCTTGGACGCGCCCATGTAGTGGGTGCGCTCCACCGCCGTCCACAGCGGAGTGGACAGCAGCGACGGATCGCAGTCGACCCGGTTCAGCAGTGTCCACAGATGCGGGCTGTAGACCACCGCGGGGAACTCGCGCTCCTCGCCGCTCTCGTCCGTCACCCGGACGCCGTCGGCGGTCCGCCGCAGCCGGGTGACCGCGGGGCGGGGCCGGCCGCCGTGCAGCGAGGCCAGCGAGGTGCCCCGCGGCCAGTGGGCGAGCGTCTCGGGCTGGTGCTCCCACAGCCCGTTCGGCACCTGGGAGGAGCCGCCGACTATGCCCACCTGGTTGTCGTCGGCCTCGGTGACCACGACGCGCAGGATCTCCAGCACCGAGTTGGGGAAGTCGGTGTCCCAGCCGCCGGTGCCGAAGCCCACCTGGCCGAAGATCTCCCGGTGGCGGAACGACTGGAAGGTGGAAGAGGTGGCGAGGAAGCCGTAGAAGGACTGGTCGTCGAACTCCTTGACCAGCGAGTTCCATATGGTCTTCAGCGTGGTGACGTCCCGCTGCTGGATGGCATCCCGCAGCGTGGCCAGGTCGGCGCGCTCCTGGAGCGCCTTGTCCCACGCGTCGGCGACCTCCTGGTAGACCCCTGGAAGCTCGGCCGCGGTGCGCACCCGGTCCTGACCGCCGTTCAGGTCGATCAGCGTGCTCGCGGTGGCCGGCGCCAAAGGATTAGGGAAAGGACGAGTGGACAGGCCCAGCAGATCGATGTAATGGAACAGCGATCGCGCGGAGACGGGAAAGCGCATGGCGCCCATCTCCGCCTTGTATTCCGGATTCCCGGGGAAGGGCGTGGACCGCATCCGGCCGCCCAGTTGCTCCGCTTCATAAAGGACTGGGGAAAGCCCTAGTCGTAGAAGCTCATAGGCCGCGGTCAGTCCGGACATTCCGCCGCCGATGACGGCGACTTCGGTCCCGTGCATCGCAGCAGGCAGGGCGCCCAAACCCGCGGCGTGGGACAGCCACCTGTCATAGGAAAAGGGGAAATCCGGCACGAGCATGGTCGTGGCGGACGCGGTAGCGCACGTCATGGCATCAACCTCTTGGGGCCGAGTGGCATCGCGGGGATATCAGGCGGTGTAAGCGACATCGAAATCCAGGCTCGCGGGCAGTTCTCGGCGCTGGCTGATGTTGATCTTCCGGTAGACACGGGTCAAGTGTTGTTCCACCGTGGAGATCGTGATGTAGAGCTTAGCGGCGATCTCCCGGTTGGTGTAGCCGGAAGCTGCTAGTGCTGCGACCCGGCTCTCGGCATCGGAGAGTTCGGAAAAGGCGGCAGTATCCTCGCCCGTACGGGTCGCTTCCGACAGGGCCGAACGGGCCGGAGTGCGCTGCAGCGAACGGGACAACTCCTCGGCGCCGCAGCTGTCCGCGAGCCGCAGGGCCCGGCGGGTCATCAGCCGGCTGGTGTCCAGATCGCCGAGCAGCTTGTGCGCCTCCGCCAGATCCGCCAGCGCCCGCGCCATCTCGTACCAGCCGCCGCTCGCCTGAAGCACCCCCACCGCCTGCTGCAGCAGCGCGATCCGCTCGTTCAGCGGCCGGGTGGCGGCCAGGACCCGCAGCGCGGCGCCCCGGGTGCGGGACGAGGACTCCCCGGCCAGCTCCAACTGCTCCTCCGCCAGCCGCGCCGCCCGCTCCTGGCCGCCCAGGGTCAGCCAGGTCTCGGCGGCACCGAGCCGCCAGGTCAGGGTGGCGGGCGAGTCCAGGCCCCAGGCGGCCATCTTCTCGCCACAGGCGCGGAAGTCGGTGAGGGCCGCGTGCTGCCGGCCGGTGGCCAGCTGATGGCGGGCCCGTGCGTAGAGGTAGTGCAGCCCGAAGCGGTTCCGGTACATCTCCTCCGGCACCGGGCGGGCGAGCAGTTCGGCCGCCGCGTCGTGGTTGCCCATCGCGGTGTGCGCGTTGATCAGCATCCCGAGCGGCATGCCGACGGTGACCCCCCAGCCGCGCGCCGGAAGCTCCTCCAGCGCCCGCTCCGCGTACCGGACCGTGTCCCGCAACCGTCCGACGCGCAGCGCGATCTGGGCCCGCAGCACACAGAAGTAGGCCAGCAGCGCCTTGGCGCCCCGCTCCGAGGTCTCCTCGATCAGCCGGTCGCACCAACTGGTGGCGGTGGCGTGGCGGTCCGCGTACACCAGCGTCTGCAGCGCGGCATGCACCGTCAGCATCGTCCGGTCGGAGAGCCGGACGGTCTCCAGCACCCGCTCCGCGGCCCGCACGGCGCGCTCGTCGACACCGCGGCTCAGTACGGTCCGCAGCGCCCGGAACGCGGTGAGCTGGGGCGACTCCGGGGACTGGTCAGGCGACAGCGGGCCGATGTCCCAAGGGCCGTCGGACTCCTCCTGGTCCAGGAAGGGCCGCAGTTCGGGGTGGTCGGGGTAGGTGGAGGACAGCGCGAGCCGGATGGCGCGCAGCGCGGTGTCAAGATCGGTGCCCGGGTGCTCGTCGGCGGCCCGGCTGACCTGCTCCAGCGCGGCGGCGGCCTCGCCCATCCGCCCCAGCCCCAGCAGCCCGATGACGACCGGGATGGTCTGCGGCGCGGGCAGCAGCCCGCTGCCGGCCGGACCGGCCAGCGCCTGCAGCCGCCGCATCTGGGACAGCGGGTTGAACGGCCACATGGCCTGCACCATGGCCGCCTGGAGCTGCAGCGCCTCGCGCTCGTCGGTGCTGTACCGGTCGGCCATCTGCAGGCAGTTCATGGCGAGTTCTCTGCGGTCCGCGGCGATGGCGTGCACGGCCGCGTCGCACAGCGCCTGCGAGATCCACTCCTCGACCGGCCCGGGCGCCTCGTGGCTGAGCAGATGGCGGGCCACGTCGATGGGGTCGGCGCCCTCCTCGTACAGCAGCCGGGCGGCCCGCAGGTGCAGCGGGCCGAGCTCGTGCAGCTCCAGATCGTCCAGCAGTACGGTGCGCACCGAGTCGCTGCGGAACCGCCCGCCGTGCAGGATGCCCACCTCGGTGAGCAGCCCGACGGACTGCCGGACCAGCCGCTCCTCGACCTCGATCAGCCTGCTCAGCAGGGGAACGGACGTGGCGTCACCCAGCAGCGCGACCCCGTGGGCCACCCGGCGGTGGGCCGGGCCGCCGCGGTACACGCAGGACAGCGCCGCCTGCCGGAACAGCTCCCCGGCCACCGGGGCGTCCGTTCCGGGCGCGGGGTCGAGGGGGCCGCGGGTGAGGCGGGAGAACCGGTCGTCCAGGAGGCCGCGCAGCAGCAGCAGATTGCCGCCGGTCATCTCGTGGTACGCGGCGGCGTGGCGCCCGGCCTCCGCGGTGCCCAACTCCTGGGTCAGCAGCGTGGAGACGCCCTCGACGGTGAGCGGGGCGAGCCGGACATGGCACACCTTCGGCTCGTGCAGCAGCTCGTCCAGGGCCGTGGCGGCGGGGCCGGTCAGCGACCCGCGGCTGACCACGACGGACAGCGCCTCCGAGCGGCAGCGGCGGATGCCGTACGCCAGGCAGCGCAGCGACGGAAGGTCGGCGAACTGGACGTCGTCGATGGCGATCAGCAGGGGGGCGTCCCCGGTCAGCTCGTCGAGCGTGCGGTGGAAGTCCTGGAGCAGCGGGAGTTCGGCCTCGACCGGGCCGTGCGGGTTCCGGAGCGCATCGAGGCCGGGCCGCGGCCGCGAGGGCCGCAGACGGGCCGGCACGCCCTGGTAGAGCTGCTCGAGCACGGCATAGGGGAACTTCTGCTCCGAGGCGGAGGCGACCGCGGGCAGCACCCGGACGCCGCGTCCACCCGCCGTGTCCGCCACGGTGTGCAGCAGTGCGGTCTTTCCCGACGTAACGGCGCCGCTGATCACGGCGAGCCGGCTTCCCTCGCGGGCGCCCTCGAAGAGGAGCCGATTGAGCCGGGCCATCTCCTGATCGCGCTCCACCAACACGTACGAAACACCTTCCCCGATTTAACGTATGCGCAGGGGTCTTGAAAGCGAATCACCGTGCATGGCGCACCTGGTAATGCATCGTCCCCCGAGTCGAAAATGCCGCCCCGCTGTTGTGCCCCAGATCCCTTCCGCTGTTGACACCCTGTGCGGCGGTATGGCTGCTCTGTGTCATGTCGCCTCTTCTTCCGCCCCTCCCGGCCGGGTTGGGCATGCCAGCCCGGGATCAGGGGTATGGGGCGGATGCGCACTCTAGCAGTGCTGTTGGTAGGAAAAGATGACCGTCTCGTCACGGGAGAAACTGTTCGATTACGGTTTCGCCCCCGTAACCGAGTTGTGAAGCCGCGCGTCGACTCTCAGATCGCGCTTCGCTGCTGGTGGTTGGGGGGTTGCTGGGGGTAACACCCCTGTCGGATGTGAAAGTTGCGCAAAAGTGTCGGAAACTACTGAACCTCGAGTTCGCCCCCTCGCGTCCCCTTGTGTGTGTTTCCCCTGTTCCATGGTCGTAGCCATCGTCGCCCCGGGCGTCCATTAGCATCGCCGCGGCCGCCGAATGGGCTGCGCTGTGTCATGGGCCACTATGGGAACGGCTACTAGGGAAGCGACTAGTTGTCCGAGAAAACGGGAGGAAGTGCGCGTGGTCAACCAGAAGTTGACATTTGTCGTCGGCACCGGCCGGTGCGGTTCGACGGCCCTGTCTCAGGTCATCAATATTCATCCGGATGTTCTCAGCATCAATGAATTGTTCGCCAGCATTCCCGATGCGGAGATGCTGGACGAGGCTCCGCTGAGCGGCCCGGAGTTCTGGGGATATCTGTCCCGGCCCAATGTGGTCACCAATAGCATGATCAAAAATGGCGCCACTCCGCCCGAGTTCCTCTACCACCGGATGCCCAAGCGGCGGTTCGACGCGGAGACCACCGGTGTACCGGCCATCAGCGTCATGGTGCTGCCCCATCTGACCGACGATCCCGACGCGCTCTTCGACGAGTTGGAGTCCGAGGTCACCTCCTGGCCCACCCGCCGTCCGGCAGATCACTGGACGGCCCTTTTCGTCTCCCTCGGCGCACGGTTCGGCAACCCCGGTGCCGTCGTCGAGCGCACCGGCCTGTCCATCGGCCGCGTGCCGGAGATGCACCGCGCCTTTCCCGAGGCGCGCTTTGTGCACCTCTACCGCGAGGGCCCCGACTGCGCCGTCTCCATGAGCCGCCACTTCAGCTTCCGGATGATCCCGATGCTGTGGGAGATGGCCATGCACCTCGGTCTGGAGACCCCGCAGCAGCTGACGCCGCAGCACGCGGCCCAGCTCCCGCCCGACCTGGCACCGCTGTTGAGCGACCGGTACGACCCGGAGCTGGTGATGGAGCGTCCCATCCCGCTCAGCGCGTTCGGCACCCTGTGGTCCGAGACGATCGTCGACGGTCTGCGGAAGCTGGACGACGTCCCGGCGGAGCAGCGCACCGCGCTGTCGTACGAGAGCCTGCTGGAGGAGCCGGAGAAGGAACTGATCCGGCTCGCCGAGTTCATCGGGGTGGAACCGCACCGCACCTGGCTGGACGCGTCCATCGCCCACCTCGACGGCGGACGGCCCGGCGCGGCGCGGAAGCTGCCCGAGGCGGAGCTCACCCCGCTGCTCGAATCCTGTAGCCCGGGCACGCGGGCGCTGGCCGCCCACCAGTAGGGCGCGCGTCGTCACCCGGCGACGGCCGTTCACCCCGAGGCCGGTCGCCGGGTGGCGCCCTGCTGCCTTGTCGTGGCCCATCTGTCGTGGCCCATCTGTCCTGGGCCATCTGTCGTGGGCACGCTGTGGCCAGGCGTCCATAGCCCGTCCATAGCCGGTGCCTATCATCGTGGTGTGCAGTTGCATCAGCTGCGTTATTTCGCCACCGTCGCGGAGACCCGGCACTTCACCCGCGCCGCGGAGCTCCTGCATGTCGCCCAGCCCTCGCTGTCCCAGCAGATCCGCACCCTGGAGCGGGAGCTGGGAGCCGATCTCTTCCACCGGGCGCGCGGCAATATCGCCCTCACCGACGCGGGAGAGGCACTGCTCCCGCTGGCCCGCCAGATCCTCGCCGACGCCGAGACCGCGCACCGCGAGGTCCAGGAGGTCGCCCAGCTACGGCGCGGCCGGGTGCGGCTGGGGGCCACGCCGAGCCTGTGCGCCAGCTTCGTCCCCGATGTGCTGCGCCGCTTCCACGACGAGTTCCCGGGCATCGAGCTGATCGTGGACGAGGGCGGTTCCCAGGACCTGGTCCGCACGCTCTCCGCGGGCGAGCTGGACCTCGCGCTGATCATCACCCCGCTCCCCGGCCAGGCATCCGCCCTCGCCGCCACCGAGCTGTTGCGGGAGGAGCTGGTGGTGGCCTCCTCACCCGCGTCCCCACCCCCCACCCGGCGTCGGCGGATCCTGGTCGAGGATCTGCGGGACCGGCCGATGGTGATGTTCCGGCGCGGCTACGACCTGCGCGAATTCACCACGGCGGTCTGCCGGGCGGCCGGGTTCGAGCCGTCCTTCACGGTCGAGGGCGGCGAGATGGACGCGGTGCTGGGCTTCGTACGGGCCGGGCTCGGCATCGCCGTACTGCCGGGGATGGTGGCGGCCCGGTCCGGGCTGCGGATCACGCCGTTCGCGGGCCACGATATGCAGCGCACCATCGCCGTCGCCCACCGTAAGGACGTCGCGCCGCCCCGAGCCGCGCGTGAGCTGCGCCGGGTGATGCTGGAGCATCTGCGGACGGCGGCCGCGGGGGAGTTCGGCCTGCCGCCGAACACGACGCGACTGCTGCCGTAGCTGTGTGGGGTAGGGCGGGATGGGGCGGGCGGTGCGAACCGTAAGGCTGCTGCGAGGCGTGTGTCACGGAGCGGGGCGGCGGTAAGGCCGCCGCGAGGGTCGTGCCGTCAGCCCCAGATCGCGTGGGCCAGCGCCGCACCCGCGAAGGCGGCGCCCACTCCGGCCGCCACACTCAGCACCACATTCGCCACGGCGAAGAGCCGGGCGCCCTCCTCGGCCAGCCGCAAGGTCTCGTACGAGAACGTCGAGTACGTCGTCAGCGCCCCGCACAGCCCCGTGCCCAGCAGCAGTTGCAGCCGCTGGGACGCCGCCCCCTCCACCGCCGCACCGGTCAGCAGGCCCAGCACCAGACAGCCCACCACATTGACCATGAACGTGCCCCAGGGGAACACCGAGTCGTGCCGTGCCTGGACCGCGCGGTCGGTCAGATAGCGCAGTGGGGCACCGACCATCCCGCCCGCGATCACCAGCAGCCAGTTCACCGGGCCCGGCCCCGGGGGTGCACGATCTCGACCGGGTCGACCACCACGAGGCCGTCACCCACGATCTCCTCCAGCTCGGGCAGAAAGGACCGCACCCGCTCCTCCGTATCGATCATCACGATGGCCATGGGCAAATCCTCGCCGAGCGACAGCAGCCGCGAGGTGTGGATCAGGGACGAGGAGCCGTACCCCTCGACGCCGCGGAACACGCTCGCACCCGCGAGCCCCGCGCGATGCGCGCGGTGCACGATCTCGGCGGACAGCGGCTTGCGATGCCAGGTGTCGTTCTCGCCGATGAAGACGGTCAGCCGCAGCGCGGGCTCGCCGGTCACCGGGCCGCCCTCCCGCCGGGCCCGCCGCCGTAAGCGCCCAGGACACCCCGGGTCGCCGCCACGGCGGCCCATACGGCTGCCATCGCCACCACGAGCGTCCCCGCCAGATAGGCGAAGGCGATGGCGAAACGGCCGTCCTGGACCAGCCGGGTGAAGTCCACGGCATACGTCGAGAAGGTGGTGAAGCCGCCGAGCACACCGGTGCCGAAGAAGGGTCGTATCAGCCGGTGGGCCGTCCACATCTCGGTGATCAGCACCAGGAAGACGCCGATGACCGCGCAGCCGACGGCGTTGACCAGCAGGGTCGTCCAGGGGAAGGCGCCGGACGGGGTCGGCCACAGCAGCGACGCCCCGTAGCGTGCCGTCGCCCCGAGCGCGCCGCCCACCGCCACCACGCCGACCACGGGGCCCTGCCCCCGCCAGGGGTAGTGCCGGGCGGGCGGGGCCGGGCCGGTATCGGGGTCGATGGGCTCGTCCACCACATCCGACCGTGAGCTGCCCATAGGCATCAGGCTACGTCGTGACGGCGACACCGGCCGATCGGGGAGGACGACGGAAACGGACCGGGGAGGACGGCGCGATGCGGACCCGGGAGGACGACGGAAACGAACCCGGGAGGACGGCGCGGACGGGCGAGGGCGTACGGGAGCCGGTCAGTGATCCCGGCGCGCCACGAAGTCGCACAGCGCGTGCAGAACCCGCGTCGCCGGCCCGTCCGGCAGTCCGTTCACCGCGGTCCGGGCGCGCAGCAGCCGGGCGTGCATCACCGTCCGCGCCTCCGCCAGGGCCCCGCAGTGGTGCAGCAGCGCGACGGCCCTCGGCAGCCCGGCGCCCTCCGGGCCCGCGGTGGCGGCGGTCAGCAGGGTGCGCAACTCACCTGCCTCCGGCCGCTCGTCGGCCAGCGCCAGCAGCACCGGGAGGCTGGCGACGCCGATCGCGAGATCCTTGCCCTGTTCCTTGCCGGAGACCTCGGAGGTGGAGGTGATGTCGAGGATGTCGTCGGATATCTGGAACGCGATTCCCAGATGTTCTCCGTATTCGGCGAGCGCCTGGACGGCAGGCTCCGGGGCGCCCGTCCGGACCGCCCCCAGCTGCAGCGCCATGGCGATGAGCGAGGCCGATTTTCCCGCGACCACGGTGAAGTAGTGGGAGAGCGGATCGTCGTCGTCCGAGGGGCCGACGAGTTCCCGGATCTGGCCCATGATCAGCCGATTGGTGACCTTGGACTGCAATCGGATGGCTTCCGGGCCGAGTTCCGCGGCGAGCTGGGCCGCCTTCGACAGCAGCCAATTGCCCGCGAGTACGGCGGTGGCGTTGCCCCAGCGGGCGTTGACGCTGGGAACCCCGCGCCGGGTGCGGGCCTGGTCCATGACGTCGTCGTGGTAGAGCGAGGCGACATGCACGAGCTCGGCCAGGGTGGCGGCCCGCACGGCGGCGGAGGGATCGCGCTCGCCGAACTCCGCGCCGACCAGCGCCAGAAGCGGACGCAGCCGCTTTCCGCCGGGGCCGAAGAGATGTCCGGCGACTTCCGCGACCAAAGGGTCCCGGGCCTCGGTGGCGAGAGCGCGGAGCTGCTCCTCCGAGGCGTCCATCCCGCGTTCCAGCCGGGCCGTGAGCGCGGGGTCGCCGGTGGTGAGCTCCATGGCCATGGAGCCTCTGGACTCGGTTGTGGCGGACGCGACCATGCCGCGGACCGTAGGCGAGGGACATACCGGAACACTGAATTCCGTCAGGAAGGTGCCATTTCCGTATCCCAGGCTTTTTCCCAGGGCCCTCGGGGAACCCCTCGGCGGGCGCCCGCTCCGGCCGGTACCGTCAAGCCTGTCGACGCCGATCGCGAGCGAGGAGAACAGCGATGAGCAACCCCTTCGAGAACCCCGACGGCCGCTATTTCGTGCTCGTCAACGAGGAGGGGCAGCACTCCCTGTGGCCGGCCTTCGCCGAGGTCCCCGCGGGCTGGACGGTCGCCCACGGCGAGGACGACCGCCAGGCGTGCCTGGACTACGTCAACGAGCACTGGACCGATATGCGGCCCAAGAGCCTGATCACCGCGATGGACGGCACCTCGGCCTGACCGCACCCGCACTCGGTTGGCAGTTTCCGGCCGTATCTCTTCCCTTTTGGCGCCGCATGGCCCGAACGCGTGCCTTACGGTCGCGACGGGCCCCACGGCGTTACGTTGACGGTGTGACGACGGACACGAACACCGACCTTCCGGCGACCATGCGGGCATGGGTGGTCCCCGCCCCGGGCCGGATCGAGCAGGTGGAGCTGCCGGTGCCACGGCCGGCGGAGGACGAACTGCTGATCCGGGTCCGGGCCTGCGGGGTGTGCCGCACCGATCTGCATGTCCGCGACGGCGATCTGCCCCCGCACCGCAGCCCCGTCGTCCCCGGCCACGAGGCCGTCGGCGAGGTGGTCGCGGCGGGCTCGCGGGCGCACGGCCCCGGCCCCGGAGCCCGGCTCGGTGTCCCCTGGCTGCGGCGCACCTGCGGCCGCTGCCGCTACTGCCTCCGGGGCCAGGAGAACCTCTGCCCGTCCTCGGAGTACACCGGCTGGGACGCGGACGGCGGCTACGCCGAGTACGTCACCGTACCGGCGGCCTACGCCTATGAGCTGCCCTCCGGATACACCGACGAGGGACTCGCCCCGCTGCTGTGCGCCGGCATCATCGGCTACCGCGCCCTGCGCCGGGCCGACCTGCCGCCGGGCGGGCGGCTCGGCATCTACGGCTTCGGCGGCTCCGCCCACCTCACCGCCCAGGTCGCCATCGCCCAGGGCGCCGTCGTCCACGTCCTGACCCGGTCACCCGCCGCCCAGACCCTCGCCCTGGAACTCGGCGCCGCCTCCGCGAACGACTCCTACGACCGCCCGCCCGAGCCCCTGGACGCCGCCATCCTCTTCGCCCCGGTGGGCCAACTGGTCCCGGTCGCCCTGGAGGCCCTGGACGCCGGTGGCACGCTGAGCATCGCCGGGATCTACCTCTCGGACATCCCGTCCTTCGACTACGACCGCCACCTCTTCCGCGAACGCACCGTGCGCAGCGTCACCGCCAACACCCGCGAGGACGGACGCGAATTCCTCGCCGCGGCCGCCGAGGACCGCGTCAGCGCCACGGTCACGCCCTACCCCTTCGACCGGGCGGACGCCGCTCTCGACGACCTCGCCGCCGACCGCGTCAACGGGGTGGCGGTCCTGACGATGCCGCACTAGCGCGAGAGGCCGGGCGCTACACCCCTGGGATCTCTACGACTGGGACCTCTACGACTGGGACCTCTACGACTGGGACCTCTACGACTGGGACCTCTACGACTGGGACATCTACGACTGGGACCTCTACGACCTTGGACCGGTTGTCGCTCACTCCGGCGGCCCCGGCCGGCGGCCGAGTGGGGAGATGCGGCGGTATCCCGCCCGGGCGTTGACGATACGGGCGAGCGCGGTGCCCGCGACGGCCGCCGCCAGGAGGCAGCCGAGCCAGCCGGCGTCGCGGTCGCCCGCCCAGGAGAGCCGCCCCGCGGGCGGAATGGCGAAGCCGTTGAGGAACAGCCAGCACAGTGCCGCCGTACCGGGCGCCGCGACGAAACGCGCGCACAGCCCCAGCAGGGCGGCCAGCAGCGAGAGACCGATCAGGGCGAACACCGGGCGGCCATGGCCGCCGAGGAAGTTCAGGGTCACCACCAGCACCAGCGCACCGAGGAAGGCCCCACCCCAGACGACGGGAGTGGCGACCGGGTCGGGAACCGGCCTGATGCCTGTGCTGAGCCGCCTCCACTCAATCATGGGCACCATCCTCCTCTGGGCGCCACCCTTCCCGCCTGTCGATGGCCACCCCACCTTTACGCGGTCGGCATCGTCCCATCGCGCCCTCACTCACCGACCCTCATTACCAATTCTTTGCCATTCGTTAGGGTGGCATGAGACTCGAGCGACGAGAGGGATGATTGTGGGCGCTCCGCGGATGAGCAGTACGCCATTGCCCGGCATCGGGGTCCGCTACGACCTGACGACACGAGAGAACAGGCTGCTGGCGGTCATCGCGCACCGCGACGGCGACCGGACGCTGAGTGCGTACCGGAAGGAGGATCCCGATGAGTGCGCCCTGTCCACCAGGCTGACCGCGGGGGAAGCGGAGGCGCTGGTCGGGGTCCTGATGCCAACCCATCACAGCCCGAATCTGCTGTCCACGACCGAGCTGGGGCTGGTGGCCGAGCGGATCGAGCTGTCGTCCACGTCGTACTGGAACGGGCGGGTGCTGGGCGAGACGCGGATGCGGACCGAGACCGGCGTCTCGATCGTGGCGGTGCTGCGCAGGGCGGAGGCGATCCCCTCCCCGACCCCGGACTTCCGGCTGGCCGGTGGGGACGAGCTGATCGTGATCGGTACCCGCGAGGGCGTGGAGTCGGCCGCGGCGATACTCGGGCGGGTGTAAGCCTATGCATTCGTCTGCCGTCTTTCTGATCGAGTTCGGCGCGGTCATCCTGGGCCTCGGGCTGCTGGGGCGGCTGGCCGGACGGTTTCAGTTCTCCCCGATCCCGCTGTATCTGCTGGCCGGACTGGCCTTCGGCGAGGGCGGGCTGCTGCCGCTGGGGACGAGCGAGCAGTTCGTCGCGACCGGCGCCGAGATCGGCGTCATCCTGCTGCTGCTGATGCTCGGCCTGGAGTACACCGCCAGCGATCTGGTCAGCAATCTGAAGACCCAGTACCGGGCCGGCCTCGTCGACGCGGCGCTCAACGCGCTGCCCGGCGCCGTCATGGCCCTGCTGCTGGGATGGGGGCCGGTGGCCGCTGTCGTGCTGGCCGGCGTCACCTGGATCTCCTCCTCCGGCGTCATCGCCAAGGTCCTCCGAGATCTGGGCCGGCTCGGCAACCGCGAGACCCCGGTGATCCTGAGCATCCTGGTCCTCGAAGACCTGGCGATGGCCGTCTATCTGCCGATCGTCACGGCCCTGCTGGCCGGTGCGGGCCTGGCAGCGGGCAGCGTCACCCTGGCCATCGCCCTCGGTGTGGCCGGTCTGGTGCTGTTCCTGGCCGTCCGCTACGGCCGGCACATTTCCCGCTTCGTCTCCAGCGACGACCCCGAGAAGCTGCTGCTGGTGGTGCTCGGGCTGACGCTGCTGGTGGCGGGGATCGCCCAGCAGCTCCAGGTGTCGGCGGCCGTCGGCGCGTTCCTGGTGGGCATCGCCCTGTCCGGGGAGGTCGCCGAGGGCACCCATCATCTGCTCAGCCCGCTGCGGGATCTGTTCGCCGCCGTCTTCTTCGTCTTCTTCGGCCTGCATACGGATCCGGCCAGCATCCCTCCGGTGTTGCTGCCCGCCATGACGCTGGCCGTCCTCACCGCCAGTACGAAGATCGCCACCGGCTACTGGGCGGCGCGGCGGGCCGGGATCTCCGAACGGGGCCGCTGGCGGGCCGGCGGCACACTGGTGGCCCGGGGCGAGTTCTCGATCGTCATCGCGGGACTCGCCGTCACCGCCGGTATCGAACCCTCGCTGGGCCCGCTGGCCACGGCGTATGTCCTGATCCTGGTCGTCCTCGGCCCGCTCACCGCCCGCTGGACGGAGCCCGTCGCCCGGCGGGTCACGGCCCGGCTGGCGGCGCGCCGCGAGGCCGCTGCTGCGGCGGCGGTCGAGAACGGGGGCGATGGCGTGGCGGAGGAGCCGCGGGAGACGGTGGACGACCCCGATGCGGTGGGGCGCCGTTCATAACCGTTCGCCGGTGCGTACAGGGAGGGCCGTGGGGAGATCCGCGGCTCTTCCGCGTGTCTCAGCCCCGGTCCGCTTCCTCGTGCCCTGAGTCCCTCAAGTCTTTCAAGCCCCCTAAGCCGTCTAAGTCTCCTAACCCCTCTAAGTTCCCTGACGCGTCGCCGAGCCCGGCCGCGACCATGCCGCCGCCCGCGGCCCCGGCCGCCGTACCGGCCGAGATGCCCGAGGCGATCGCCCCGGAGCGGGGCGTGTGGGCGGCGCGGGCCTCGATGAGCGCCTGGATCCAGGAGTCGACCTCAGTGGTCCAGTCGCGATGATCGAGGCCCTCATGGCTCACGGTGTGGCGGCCCATGGCGGCAGGGCCACCGGGAAGGCGCTTGCCGGGGGAGGGCGGACCGGGGAAGGACTCGCCGCGGGAGGCCACGCCGGAGAAGGGCCTGCCGCGCTTGTCGGCCTCCAGGACAACCTCCATGCCGTCGGGGCCGGTGAGAAGGGTCAGGGCGACTTCGTTCATGTCGTGGATGTACCGCGGGGCGGGGGTGAGCTCGATCTCCTGGTGGAAGGGGAGCGTCTGCCCGGTGCCGGCGATATGGCCGAGCCGCAGATCGGCGGCGACGAGGCCGAAGCCGAGCCGCCCCAGCGCCCCCAGCACGGCTTCCTGGGCCGGCAGCGGGCGCACGATCAGCTCTTCCGGATCGCCGTGGTCCTTCTCGCCTGCCGACGCGAGCTCGATCCGGATGCCCAGGACGACGCCCAGCGGCTGCCCGGACAGCTCGGTGAGCGGGGTCCCCCACGGTATGTGAAGGGTGAACGGAACGTCTCTGTGCTCTCTCGTGTCGAGCCGGAACCCCCCGCTGAGCCGGAGGCGGTCGAAGACCACGCCGCCCGCGCCCTCCTCGCCGCCGTGCCCCGCCTCGACCCTGGCGACCAGCTCCAGTGCGAGGTGCTCGATATCGCAGGCCCGGCCTCCGCCCCGGAGCCGCACCTGCCCCTGCACCACCCCACCGGGGCGCACCGGCCCCGGGTCCAGGACCGTGTCCACGACGGGTCCGCCGACCCCGAGCGAGCCGAGCACTCGTTTGAACACCATCGCGGCGTCCACTCCTTCGCTGTCACTGGGTTCGTTCTCTGTTCCGTGGGGGGCATGCTTGGAACGAATGGGATGGTAAAGGGATTCCCATGTATACCTTCTGGAATGGCAAAACCGGCCGGGGGTGGTGCGGCCCCGACCGTCAGCGTCCGCGACGGCCCAGCTCAGGGGGCCCTTCAGTGAGCCCCTCGTTCGGTCGAACACTTTTCTGGATTCGTTCGGCCGTACCCGACGTCACCCTTCCAGGTGACCCGGATCGGGTGGGGAAAACGGTCCGCTTCCACCAACGCCCGCTCGAGGAGAGCCATCTGATTGAGTCCTCCGGCCATGGGTAACCGGGGCTGGACCCTGGGCGCACGACGGGCGGGTGCCGTGCGGAGAGCGGAGTATGTCCGCATAGGCGGGTGCCCGAATGCGGGGCGCCTGCTCATCCTCAGCCCGGAGGACGGGAGGAACCGATGTCACGTGTGCGACGGGTGAGATCGGCGCTGCTCAGCGCCGCAGCGATCGTCGTGAGCGCGGGGATCCGGCGTTGGCGGCACAGGCCGTCGCGGATGGCCCGGCTGGCCGACACCCAGAACGGCGGCCGATGGCAGACGGTCACCGTCAACCGGCCGCCCACGGACATATCGGCCGAGGCGCTGCCGGAGCCGCTGGAGCGCTACGGAGACCGGCTGGAGATCCGGATCCGCCCGGCGCCCGGGAACTGCGGGACCGAACTGGCGGCGCGGACGAAGGATCAGCCCTCGCGGCTCGCCATCGCCCTGCCGGGCAGGCTGGCCGGTCAGGACCCCCGCCCGGAGGTACGCCGCGCCCTGCGCGAGGCGAAGTCCCAGTTGGAGGGCGGCACGGGTAAAGCCGTAAGGGCGGCACGTACAAAGCCACAGCCGTAAGGGCGGCACATATAAAACGAACGGCTGTGTCCGCATGGTTTTCCGCCCGGGCGGCTGACTTCCGTCCGGGCGGCTGACTTCCGGCCCGGTCCGCTCAGGACGCGGTGATCGACGAAGGACCTCTACGGCGAGTCGGGTCCGAATCGCCGTCCCGCTTCGGGTAATGGTGGGCGAATCAATACAACGTATTCGTCGGCCGGCACCGCCGGCCGCCCCCACATGCATCCTGCCGAGGAGCGGACACGGACATGGCGACGACAACCAAGCCCGAATTTCAAGCTCCCGCCGAAACCACCAAACTCGGCAGCATCATGGTCGACTGGCTCACCACCACGGACCATAAGAAAATCGGACACCTGTACTTGGTGACCGCGTTCGGTTTCTTTCTCATCGGCGGCCTTCTGGCCATGGTCATGCGGGCCGAACTCGCCCGGCCGGGACTGCAATTGGTCAGTCCCGAGCAGTACAACCAGGCTTTCACCCTGCACGGCACGCTGATGCTGCTGTTCTTCGCCACGCCGGTCTTCGCCGGATTCGCCAACGAGATCATGCCGCTGCAGATCGGTGCCCCGGATGTCGCCTTCCCCCGGCTGAACATGTTCTCGTACTGGCTCTTCGCCTTCGGCGGGCTGATCGTGATCGGCAGTCTGCTCACCCCCGGCGGCGCGGCCGACTTCGGCTGGACGGCCTATACGCCGCTCAGCAGCAAGGCGCGCACACCGGGCGTGGGCGGCGACATGTGGGTGATGGGCCTCGCCCTCTCCGGCTTCGGGACGATCCTGGGCGCCGTCAACTTCGTCACGACCATCGTGTGCATGCGCGCCCCGGGCATGACGATGTTCCGCCTGCCCATCTTCACCTGGAACATCCTCTTCACCTCGATTCTGGTGCTGCTCGCCTTCCCCATCCTGGCGGCGGCCCTGCTGGTGCTGGAGGCGGACCGTAAATTCGGCGCGGTCGTCTTCGAGGGGGCCAACGGCGGGCCGATGCTCTGGCAGCACCTCTTCTGGTTCTTCGGCCACCCCGAGGTCTACATCATCGCCCTGCCGTTCTTCGGGATCATCACCGAAATCATTCCGGTGTTCTCCCGCAAGGTCGTCTTCGGCTATATCGGTCTGGTGGGCGCCACCGTCGCCATCACCGGCCTCTCCGTGACGGTCTGGGCCCACCATATGTTCGCCACCGGAGCGGTGCTCCTGCCGTTCTTCTCGTTCATGACGTTCCTCATCGCGGTGCCGACCGGGGTGAAGTTC
This sequence comes from Streptomyces sp. 11-1-2, assembly GCF_003595545.1. Classification (NCBI taxonomy): domain Bacteria; kingdom Bacillati; phylum Actinomycetota; class Actinomycetes; order Kitasatosporales; family Streptomycetaceae; genus Streptomyces; species Streptomyces sp. 11-1-2. Next base: position 4,297,233 of record NZ_CP022545.1, on the reverse strand, counting down.
TTCAACTGGATCGGAACCATGTGGCGTGGCTCCCTCTCTTTCGAGACACCGATGCTCTGGTCCATCGGCTTCCTGGTCACCTTCCTGTTCGGCGGGCTGACCGGGGTGATCCTCGCCTCGCCGCCGATGGATTTCGAGGTCCACGACAGCTATTTCGTCGTCGCCCACTTCCACTACGTGGTCTTCGGCACGGTGGTCTTCGCGATGTTCGCCGGATTCTATTTCTGGTGGCCCAAGTTCACCGGCAAGATGCTCGATGAGCGCCTCGGCAAGATCCACTTCTGGACCCTGTTCGTCGGCTTCCACACGACCTTTCTGGTGCACCACTGGCTGGGCGTCATCGGCATGCCGCGCCGCTATGCCGACTATCTGGCCGCCGACGGCTTCACCACGCTGAACACGGTCTCCACCATCGGCTCCTTCCTCCTGGGCCTGTCCACCCTGCCGTTCATCTACAACGTGTGGAAAACCGGGAAGTACGGAAAGCGGGTCGAGGTCGATGACCCCTGGGGGTGGGGCCGCTCTCTGGAATGGGCCACGTCATGCCCGCCGCCGCGGCACAACTTCCTCACCCTGCCGAGGATCCGCTCCGAATCCCCCGCCTTCGACCTCCACCACCCCGAGGTCATCCCCCAGGAGGTGGCCACGTCCAACAGGCCGCCCCTCTCCGGGGCGGGGCGCACCGACGGCGAGCCCGGCCCCGAAACGGGCGGGGAAACCGGGGACCGCAAGGACTGACCCCCTCTGAGGGCTGCCCCTCTCGGGGGCCGGGTCCGGGGCAAGCCGCGCACTCGCGCACTATCGCATCCAGCCGGAAACGCGTACTATCGCGTCCGGCCGCTAATGGATGCCCAACTTGCCCCGTATTCACCCGAGTTCCCCGAGGAGCACTCCCATGCCCACGTTGCTGGATCCGGTCCTGGACCTGCTGATGCTCCGCGGCACCGTCACCGAGGCCGAACCGATAGCCGCCCGCATGCGCCGGCTGCGCATCGAGGGCGACACCCTCGCCGGGCTCGACGTCCGCCCCGGACAGCAGGTGCGCGTCCTGGTCGGCTCCGGGCTGACCCGCCGTACGTACTCCGTATGGCGCTACGACCCCTCCGGCGCCATCGAGTTGTGCGTGCTGGACCACGCCGAAGCGGGGCCGGGGGCGCGCTGGGGCAGGAGTGTCCAGGTCGGCGAGCGGGTGCGGCTGGGCAAGCCCGAGGGGTCGTTCACGCTCCGACCCGAGGCCGCCCACCACGTCTTCGTCGGGGAGGAGACGGCGTCCGTCCCCTTCGGCGCGATGCTGGCCGCACTGCCGCCCGGGGCGCGGGTCTCCGGCTGCGTGGAGACGGAGACGGCCGCGGACCGCCTTCCGCTGCCCCACTCGGACCGCCTCAACTGCCTGACCAGGGGAGGCGCTTCACTCCCGGACGCGGTACGAAGCCTCGCCCCTGAACCGGGCGGGATCGCCTACGTCGCCGGGGAGGCCCGTACCGTGCAGCGGGTGCGACAGGTGCTCGTCCGGGAGGCGGGCTGGGACCGTCGCGCGGTGCTCACCAAGCCGTTCTGGACGCCGGGCAAGCGGGGCATGGAGTAGGGCGGACGGGTCCCGAGCCTGCCCCTGATCGTCGGGGAGCGCCCGGGGCGGCCGTGGCCGGTGGAACCGCTCCGAACAGCGAGAAAACCCTCTTCGCTACGTGCGTAGAGAAGAGGGTCCAGTGCGCCCCCGGCAGGACTCGAACCTGCGGCCAAGCGCTTAGAAGGCGCCTGCTCTATCCACTGAGCTACGGGGGCCGGTGGTGGTCGCGGAGCTGCTGAGCCCCCGGTGCCTGCGGGGCCGACGGGGCGGCCGTGATGCTAGTGGCCGGGCTCGACGGACCGTGACCTTGCCGGGACAAGGATAGGGCTCCTTGCGCCTCGCCCCGGTTGCTTCACCTCCGTGGCACGTTGTGGAGGTTCAGTGAAGCGGTCTGATAATCGCAGGCAGGTCTGAAACTTGCATCGTTTTTCGCGCCTCAGGGAACGGGTGTTGTCTACTCGTTATGCCCGCGCCCCTGTCGTCACGTCCGCCTCATGCCCCTTTTAGGGTGATCCGGGTGGGTCTCTTTGACGCGCACGAGTGACCATACGCTTCAAAAAGGCACCAAAAGCGTGCATTCTTCACCACGTGGCGATCTTGGATGTACGGCCCCGGCTGCTCGACGCGCTGACCTCACTGCGTGACCGTGTCGACGCCGCTCGGTTTCCGCTCCCCCTTCCCGGCGCCGACCGCGCTCGCCGCAGCCGAGCCGAGCTGCTCGCTCAACTGGACGACTACCTCGTGCCCCGGTTGCGCGCCCCCGAAGCGCCCCTGCTGGCGGTAATCGGGGGATCGACGGGGGCGGGCAAGTCCACCCTCGTCAATTCGCTGGTCGGCCGACGGGTCACCGAGGCCGGTGTGTTGCGGCCCACGACGCGTACGCCGGTGCTGGTGTGCCATCCCGACGATCACCCCTGGTTCGCCGGGCAGCGGGTGCTGCCGCGGCTCACCCGGGTGTGGGTGCCGGCGCAGGGGGAGCGGGCGGAGAGCGCGTACGACGAGGAGGGGCGGGCGCAGGAGGGGCCGGCGGCGCTGCGGGTGGAGACCGACCCGGGGCTGGCGCGGGGGCTCGCGCTGCTCGACGCGCCCGACATCGATTCGCTGGTCGCGCGGAATCGCGATCTGGCCGCGGAATTGATCTGCGCCGCGGACATCTGGGTGCTCGTCACCACGGCCACCCGCTACGGCGACGCCGTCCCCTGGCATCTGCTGCGGACCGCGAAGGAGTACGACGTCACCCTCGTCACCGTCCTGGACCGGGTGCCGCACCAGGTGGCCGCCGAGGTCTCCCGGCAGTACGCCGCGCTCCTTACGGCGGCCGGGCTCGGCGATGTCCCGCGCTTCACCATCCCCGAGCTCCCCGAATCCGCGGGCGGCGGCAGCGGGCTGCTGCCGTCCACCGCCGTCGCCGCCCTGCGGTCCTGGCTCACCCAGCACGCACAGGATCCGTACGCCCGTACCGTCGCCGCCGCCCGTACGGCCGCCGGGACGCTCGCGTCGCTGAGCTCCCGGATGCCCGCGCTGGCCGGAGCCGCGGCGGCGCAGCACGCGGCCGCCGTGCGGCTGGTCCAGCGGGTCGAGGGCGCGTACGGGGAGGCGGCGGAGCGGGTGCGGCGCGAGATCGCGCAGGGCGCGGCGCTCGCGGGCGGTGCGCTCACCCACTGGCAGGGCCTGCCGCATGACAGCACCCCCGATGAGCTCCTTACGGCTCTCACCGACTCCCTGGCCACCCTGCTGCGCGGCGCGGCCGCCACCGCGGACGAGCGGGTCGCGGAGGCCGGGAGGCAGGACCCGGTCGCGCGGGCCGGGCTCGCTCCGTGCGACGCGCCCGGCGCCGCCGAGCGGATCGGCGTGGCCGTACGGCACTGGCGGCGCTGTGCCGAGGAACTGGCCGAGGAGGAGGCCCGGGCCCGGATCGCCGAATACGGGGGCAGTTGCGCGCCCGAGGAGATCGCCGCCCTGCTCGCCGCGTCCCTGCTGGGCGGACGCCGCGCCCGTAAGGCGGGCGAGAAGCTCGCCGAGACCCTGGGCGCGCATGCGGCGCTGCGTCTGGGCGACCGCGGCGGACGGCTGCTCGACAGCTGTGTCTCGCGCGCCATGCGGGCGGAGCGCGACGGCAGGCTGGCCCCGCTGGACGCCCTGGACATGTCCCCGGAGCACCAGGTCGAGCTGATCGCCGCGCTGTCCGTACTGCAGAAGGAGAGGTGACCGAAGGTGACGGCCACGGAGGGCAACGGCGGCAACGAGGGCGGCGGGGGAGACCGGGCGGCGGGGGGCCGCCACACATGGGACGACGGCCTGATCGCCCGGCGTGCGAGCCGCTGGACCGGAGGACGTGCCGGGGCCCGTCCGGCCCGTGCGGTGGACGAGGGGAGGCCGCAGGAGGCCGCGACGGGCGTTTCCCACGCCACGGCCGGCTACTTCCCGGGGGAGGAGGCCGCCCGGCGGTCCTTCGGCGGCCCTCCCTACGCCGTGTACCAGGCGGGCGTCCGCAGCTTCGCCACGGGCACCCTGCGGCCCCGTCTCGAGGCCCTGCGCCAGCTGGTCGGGCTGTCCCGGTCCCGGCTTGAGGGGCGCACGCTCGCCGGGGCCGCGCGGGTGCTCGACGAGGCGGACGCGCGGGGACGGCATCCTTACGGGCACACCGTGGTCGCCGTCGCCGGGGCCACTGGAAGCGGTAAGTCGACACTTTTCAACGCCCTCGCCGGAGCCCCCCTTTCCGAGGCCGGGATCCGCCGTCCGACCACCGCCACGCCCCTCGCCTGTGCGTGGACCGACCACGCCGACGGCCTGCTGGACCGGCTCGGCATCCCGGCGGTGGACCGGCGCAACCCGGGCTATCCGTACGACCCCGCGCTGCGCGGTCTCGTCCTCCTCGACCTGCCCGACCACGACTCGGCCGCCCCGGGCCACCGGGAGCGGGTGGACCGGCTGCTGGGTCTCGTCGACGCGGTGGTGTGGGTGGTGGACCCCGAGAAGTACGCGGACGCGGTCCTCCATGAGCGCTATCTGCGGCCGCTCGCCGGTTATGCCGAGGTGACCTTCGTCGTGCTCAACCAGGTGGACCGGCTGCCGGGCGAGGCCGCGGACCAGGTGCTGGACGATCTGCGGCGGCTGCTGGACGAGGACGGGCTCGCCCTCGGGGAGCACGGGGAGCCGGGGGCGGCCGTGCTGGCGCTGTCCGCGCTGACCGGTGAGGGCGTCGGAGAGCTGCGGGAGACGCTCGGGCGGCTCACGGCCGAATGCGGGGCGGCCGAGCGCCGGCTGTCGGCGGACGTGGACGGCACCATGACGCGGCTGCGCCCGCAATATGTGGCGGACAACGGGCCGATCGGGCTCACCGAGCGGGCGCGGGCGGAGTTCGAGGACCGGCTTGCCGAGGCGGCGGGCGCGGCCGCGGCCGGACAGGCGGCGGAGCGCGCCTGGCTGAGGGACGCGGAGTGGCGGTGCGGAACGCCGTGGGGGCGGGTGCGGGGGAGGAAGACCCGCACCTCGGGGGGCTCCCGGGCCTCGCGAACCCCCGGAGCCGCGGAGCGGATGGAGATCCCGGGCGCGCGGGCGCGCACGGTCGCGGTGGAGGCGGTCACGGCGCGCCCCGCGGCGGAGGAGGCCGTACGGACGCTCGGGGACCAGGCGACGGCCGGGCTGCCCGGCCCCTGGGCGCAGGCCGTACGGGAGGCGGCGGGGTGGGGCGGCAGAGGACTGGCGGAGGCGGTCGACGAGGCGGTGGCGGCCGCGGCGGTGGACCGGCAGCCGATCCGGCCGGTGTGGTGGTCGATGGTGGCGGCGGCTCAGGTGACCTTGCTGGTGGTGCAAGTGATGGCGGTGCTATGGCTGCTGGGAGCCACCGCCGGGGTGTTCGGTGGGCCCGAGTGGTGGATGCCGGCGCTGCTGGTGGGCGGTGCGGCGGTCGGCCCGGCGCTGGCGTGGGGCTCCCGGGTGGCGGCGCGGGGGCCCGCCCGGCGCCATGGCCGGTCGGTGGAGGGCCGGTTGCGGGAGGCGGCGGCCGAGTGCGGGGCCAGGCGGGTGCTGGAGCCGGTGGAGGCGGAGCTGGCGCGGTACGGGGAGGTACGGGCGCAGTACGTCATCGCGGCGGGCGGCGCGTGACGGTCGGTCACCCGGGCGGGTGACCGAGTTGTCCACAACCGCGGGGTCGTGCACAGGGCCCGGCGGGGCTTCGCGATCCCGGGCAGCATGGTTCACGAACAGCACGGCAGAGCCGGGAATTGATGGGGGAGGCGTAGCCGGTGAATGAGAGCTGGGTGACCGTGGTGGGCAATGCCGCGACGCGGCCGGACTTCTGGGAGACGGCGGCGGGTGTCGCGGTGGCCCGGTTCCGGTTGGCGGTGACGGTGCGCCGGTGGGACCGGGGGCGGGACGCGTGGGCGGACGCGTACACGAGTTTCTATACGGTCTGGACGTGGCGCACGCTCGCCGCGAATGTCGCCGGGTCGGTATCGCTCGGTGAACCCCTCGTTGTCCATGGGACGTTGCGGGTGCGGGAGCGCGAATGGGACCGGGAGCGAGAGAGGGATCGGCCGCTTCAGGGAGAAGGGGGAGGCGCGGCAGCGGGCCCGGTGCCGGCCGTGGATTCCGGCGGCGGGCCGAATCAGCCCAGGCGCTGGGTCACCGCGGAGATCGACGCGATGGCGGTCGGACATGATCTTACGCGGGGTACATCCGCTTTTCGCCGTGTTTCACAGGCTAAACCGCTTCTAAACGCACCGACCGGGGCAACTTCCCCGTGAGTGACGGCGATCACGGGAGATTTGTCGATAATCCCAGGTCATAAGTGATCTGGGGATTAGATAACGATTCCGATTCGGATCGGTTGGGTCTAGGTATTGCTGGGGAGCGTGCGGTTCTTTTCTCCCTAGGATCCCTGCGTGCCCAACGGGGGTTCCTGAGTTTTGAGTTCGCTGGCGAGGCGCACCAACAGACTGGCGCTCGCCCGGAGGGGAAACCATGATTTCTGTAAAGAGGCGGGGCGCTGCCCGCCTTGCGGCCGCCGTTTTGGCGTCCGGCCTGGTCGCGGCGGGTGCGATAGTCACCGCCGGCACCGCCGCCGCCGATGACGCGCCCCCGAGCCAGGGCGGCGCCACCGCCACGCTGGGCGGTCTCAAGACGTTCGACAAGGCCGTGATCCACGAGAACGGCAAGGACCAGCAGGTCGGCGCCGGCCTCTTCGAGATGTCGGTCGACAACGGCGGCTCCATCCAGACGTACTGCATTGATCTGCACAACCCGACGCAGAGCAAGGCGAAGTACGAGGAGAAGTCCTGGGCCGAGACGTCGCTGGCGAACAACCCCAACGCGGGCAAGATCAACTGGGTTCTGCAGAACTCCTACCCCCAGGTGAACGACCTCGGCGCGCTGGCGAAGACGGCCGGCACCGGTGCCCTCACCGAGAAGACCGCCGCCGCGGGTACGCAGGTCGCCATCTGGCGTTTCTCGGACAACGCGAAGGTCGACGCGATCGACCCGCAGGCCGAGAAGCTGGCCGACTACCTCGAGAAGAGCGCGCAGAACCTGGGGGAGCCCAAGGCGTCGCTGAGCCTGGACCCGCCGGCCGTCTCCGGCAAGGCCGGTGAGCGCCTCGGCCCGGTCAAGGTCCACACCAACGCCGACAGCGTCACCCTGACCCCGGGCACCGAGGGCGGGGGCAGTGGCGTCAAGCTTGTCGACAAGAGCGGCAAGACCCTCACCAGCGCCGCCGACGGCGGCGAGGTGTACTTCGACGTCCCGGAGGGCGCGGCGGACGGCTCCGCCACGCTGACCGCCCAGGCCGCCACCAAGGTTCCGGTGGGCCGCGCGTTCGCCAGCGCCACCAAGAGCCAGACGCAGATCCTGGCCGGGTCCAGCGAGAGCACCGTCTCCGCCACCGCCACCGCGAACTGGGCGAAGAAGGGCGCGGTCCCGGCGGTCTCCGCCGAGAAGGACTGCGCCAAGGGCGGCGTGGACATCACGGCCAGCAACAAGGGCGACGAGGCGTTCACCTTCGAGCTGCTGGGCCAGAAGTACACCGTCGAGGCGGGCCAGTCGAAGACCGTCACCGCCCCGGTGAAGGAGGACCAGAGCTACAAGTTCAGCATCACCGGTCCGAACGGCTTCGAGAAGACCTTCTCCGGCGTTCTCGACTGCAAGACCGCCAGCAGCGGTGGCGGCAGCGACACCCCCTCCTCGCAGCCGAGCCCCGCGTCGGCCGGTGGCAGCACCGGCGGTGACACCTCCGGTGGCGATCTCGCCGAGACCGGTAGCAGCAGCAACACCCCGATGATCGCGGGCATCGCCGTGGCGCTGGTCGTCGTCGGTGGCGGCGCGGTCTTCTTCGTCCGCAAGAAGAAGGCGCCCGCGGGCCAGTGAAACGCCTGGGCGGCGACGCCAGGGCAGCAGTGATCGCTGAGTGAAACGAAGGTCACCGAGTGTGGTGATCATCGAAAACGCGGTGATGGAGGGCCGGAGCCTCGCAGAGGTTCCGGCCCTTCGCGTCATGGGGGCGGCGGATACCGGGGTCGTGGGGACCGCGAATGCCGGACTCACGCCGCACGCCGGACCAAACGGGTTTCCGCCTCGGGCTCGGCGTACGGCAAGATGGCTGTATCTACCCTCATGCGGTGGAGCCGCCACGGATACGGACCCCGCGGCGGAGCCGCATCTCGATACCTACCAGATTGCCGGACGGTTTCTCTTGGCTGAGTTCATCTACACCATGCGCAAGACGCGCAAGGCGCACGGCGACAAGGTGATCCTCGACGACGTCACGCTGAGCTTTTACCCCGGCGCGAAGATCGGTGTCGTGGGCCCCAACGGCGCCGGTAAGTCGACGGTGCTGAAGATCATGGCCGGCTTGGAGCAGCCGTCCAATGGTGACGCCTTCCTCTCGCCCGGCTACAGCGTCGGCATCCTGCTCCAGGAGCCCCCGCTCGACGAGTCCAAGACCGTGCTGGAGAACGTCCAGGACGGCGTGGCGGAGACCAAGGGCAAGCTCGACCGCTTCAACGAGATCGCCGAGCAGATGGCGACCGACTACAGCGACGCGCTGCTCGAGGAGATGGGCAAGCTCCAGGAGGACCTGGACCACGCCAACGCGTGGGACATGGACGCCCAGCTCGAGCAGGCCATGGACGCCCTCGGCTGCCCGCCCGGCGACTGGCCGGTCACCACCCTCTCCGGCGGTGAGAAGCGCCGGGTCGCGCTCTGCAAGCTGCTGCTGGAAGCTCCCGACCTGCTGCTGCTGGACGAGCCCACCAACCACCTGGACGCCGAGTCCGTCAACTGGCTGGAGCAGCACCTCGCCAAGTACGCGGGCACCGTCGTGGCCATCACCCACGACCGGTACTTCCTGGACAACGTGGCCGAGTGGATCCTGGAGCTCGACCGCGGCCGCGCCATCGGCTACGAGGGCAACTACTCCACCTACCTGGAGAAGAAGCAGGCCCGGCTGAAGGTCGAGGGCCAGAAGGACGCCAAGCGCGCCAAGCGCCTCAAGGAGGAGCTGGACTGGGTCCGCTCCAACGCCAAGGGCCGCCAGGCCAAGTCCAGGGCCCGGCTGACCCGTTACGAGGAGATGGCCGCCGAGGCCGAGAAGACCCGGAAGCTGGACTTCGAGGAGATCCAGATCCCGCCGGGCCCGCGCCTGGGCGGCGTCGTGGTCGAGGTGGAGAACCTCTCCAAGGCGTTCGGCGAGAAGGTCCTCATCGACGACCTCTCCTTCACCCTCCCGCGCAACGGCATCGTCGGCGTCATCGGCCCCAACGGCGCCGGTAAGACGACGCTCTTCAAGATGATCCAGGGCCTGGAGACCGCCGACGCGGGCAGCATCAAGGTCGGCGAGACCGTCAAGATCTCCTACGTCGACCAGAGCCGCGCCAACATCGACCCGAAGAAGACGCTGTGGGCGGTCGTCTCCGACGAGCTCGACTACATCAACGTCGGCCAGGTCGAGATGCCGTCCCGCGCCTATGTCTCCGCGTTCGGCTTCAAGGGCCCGGACCAGCAGAAGCCGGCCGGCATCCTCTCGGGCGGTGAGCGCAACCGCCTCAACCTCGCGCTCACCCTCAAGCAGGGCGGCAATCTGCTGCTCCTCGACGAGCCCACCAACGACCTCGACGTCGAGACCCTCTCCTCGCTGGAGAACGCGCTGCTCGACTTCCCCGGCTGCGCCGTGGTCGTCTCCCACGACCGCTGGTTCCTCGACCGCGTCGCCACGCACATCCTGGCGTACGAGGGCGAGTCCAAGTGGTTCTGGTTCGAGGGCAACTTCGAGTCGTACGAGAAGAACAAGGTCGAGCGGCTCGGCCCGGACGCGGCCCGTCCGCACCGCGCCACCTACAAGAAGCTCACCCGGGGCTGAGTGGATGGCACGCCATATCTACCCCTGTCCCCTGCGCTGGTCCGACATGGACGCGTTCGGCCACGTCAACAACGTGACCTTCCTCCGCTACCTGGAGGAGGCACGGGTCGACTTCATGTGGCGGCTGGCGCCGGGGAACGGGAGTGACGCGTTCACCGGCGGCGTGGTCGTGGCCCGGCATGAGATCGACTATCTGAAGCCCCTCGTCCACCGGCACAGCCCGGTGACGGTCGAGACCTGGGTGACGGAGATCAAGGCCGCGTATCTCACCCTGCGCTACGAGATCAAGGACGAGGACGCGCTGTACGTGCGTGCCGCCACCCGCATCGTGCCCTACGACCTCGACCAGAGCCGTCCGCGCCGGGTCTCCCCGGAAGAGGAGAAGTTCCTGACCGAGTACCTGGAGCCGGACCCGGTGAAGAAGGGCGCAGGCAAGGCGGCTGCGAAGTCCGGCCGATCCGCCGGTGGCGCCGGATCCGTCGGTGGCGTCGGTGGCGCCGAGCGGCCGGAGGGGGCCGTCGCCGTATGACGGCCGCCGGCCAGGAGCTCCACTTCGCCGACGCCGGGGAGGCGGCCGATCTCGCCGCCTTCCTGGCCCGGCTGATCCACTACGACCGGGCGGCGGCGGTGCGGCTGCAGGCAGGCGGCGGTGTGCTCGCCGTCTTCGGCCGGCCGCCGTCCTTCGAGGTCCTCGCGATCCGCACGGCGCGGCTCGAGGCGATCATCGGCACCGATGCCACGCCGGCCGGGGAGGCGGGAGCCGGCGGGGCGGCGAGCGGGCCCGGCGCCCTGGATACGACGGTCTCGGCGGGCGAGCTCGAGGACGCGCTGGACACGGCGCGGGCCGGGCGGACCGCCGACGGCCCCGAGGTCCGTGACCGGGGGCTGGTGGTCACCGTGCCGCAGGCCGTCACCGGTCCGCCGTGGGCCGGGGTGCTGCCGCCGCGCGGCGGCTGGCGCCGGGTGGGCGGCCTGCCGGGCGTGGACGAGGTGCGCGGGGCGGTCGCCGCCGCCGTCGCCGAGTTCCGGGCCCGCGACGCGGAACTCCCCGAGGAGCGCCGTACGCGCGCCGAGCGTGACCGCATCGGCCATGAGATCTGGTCCCGCACGCTCGGCGACACCGGGCTCCCGCTGCGTGCCGTGCATGCCGCCCAGTCGCTGGGCTTCCTGCGCCCGGTCCGGGCGGCGGCTCCGGCCGCCTCCGCCCCCGGTGCCGGAGGCGGTGTGGCCACGGCCGCGCCCGGCCCCACGGCCGAGCCTCTGGCGCTGCTCGCCGCGGGCGGCTGGCTGCGGCTGCGCACTCGGTACGGCTCCATCGCGGTGCGTACGTCGGGCCTCTCCGGCCTGTCCGTCACACCCGCCTGAGTCCGCAGGGTCAGCTCTCTGGGTTCGCCGGTCAGCCCTCCGTGTTGATCATGGAGGCGGCGGCGTACGTGAGGTACTGCCACAGCTGGCCCTCGAGCTCCGGGGCCAGCTCCAGCTCGTCGACCGCGTCGCGCATATGGCGCAGCCAGGCGTCATGGGCGGCGCGGTTCACGGTGAAGGGGGCGTGGCGCATGCGCAGCCGCGGGTGGCCGCGGTTGTCGCTGTAGGTGCGGGGGCCGCCCCAGTACTGCATCAAGAAGAGTACGAGCCGTTCCTCGGCCGGTCCCAGGTCGTCCTCGGGGTACATCGGCCGGAGCACCGGGTCCTCGGCGACCCCCTGGTAGAAGCGGTGGACCAGACGCCGGAAGGTCTGCTCGCCGCCGACCTGCTCGTAGAAGGTCTGCTCCTGAAGTGTGCCTCGCGGAATCTCATTCACGCCTCCATGGTCTCAGACACCCCCGGCTGGAAAAGGGGGCGTGGGTCGCGACTGGAGGGCTGGCGCAGGAGAGTGGAGTCATGGGCAGCACGGGCGGTGGCACACGCAGTGCGCCGGACGCCGTGGAGCGTGTGGCGCGGGGGAAGCGTATGGGCCGGGAGGCCGATGGGTGCGCCGAGGAGGCCGCGGCGGTACGAGCTGGGCTGGTCCGGGAGATCGTGGCGGGCGGCGGCCTCACGGACCCCGCCTGGCGGGCGGCCTTCGAGGAGGTGCCGCGCCATCTCTTCGTGCCCTACTACTACGAGGCTGGGGAGGCGGGCACGGCGGCGGCAGGCACGGCGGCACGTGCGCCGGGTGCGGCAGGCGCGGCAGATGCGGCGGGTGCGCCAGGCGCGGCGGGTGCGATTGGTACGGCAGACGCGGTGGGTGCGGCAGGTGCGGCGGGCGCGGCGGGTGCGTCAGATGCGGCACGTGCGCCGGGTGCGGCAGGCGCGGCGGGTGCGGTGGGTGCGGCAGGTGCGGCGGGTGCGGTGGGTGCGGCAGGCGCGGCACGCGTGGCGGGTACGGCAGGCACGGCGGCACGTGCGCCTGGTGCGGCGGGCACGGTGGGTGTGGCAGGCACACCAGCTACAGCGGGCGCGGCAAATGCGTCGGGCCGCGAGACAGCAGGGGCAGCGCGGGCCGGTGCGGCGCACGGGACGGTCGGCTACACCCGGCTGTGGCGCGACGACCCCCACCCGCTGCGGCGGGCCCGCTGGCTGGTGGGCGCGTACGCGAACGCCCCGCTCGCCACGCGGGTGCGCGACGGCGAGCTGATCACCTCCAGCAGCCAGCCGTCGCTCATGGCGCGGATGCTCCAGGCGCTCCAGGTGCGGGACGGGGACCGGGTGCTGGAGATCGGCGCGGGCACCGGCTACAACGCCGCGCTGCTGGCCCACCGGCTCGGCGACACCCAGGTCACGACTCTCGACCTCGACCCGGAGATCACCGAGGCGGCCCGTAACCATCTGGCCGCCGCCGGGTTCCGCCCCGCGGTCGTCACGGGCGACGGGGCGCGCGGCTGTCCGCTGCACGCTCCCTACGACCGGATCATCGCCACCTGCGCCGTGGCGTCCATCCCGTCCGCATGGCTCGGCCAGTGCCGTCCGGGCGCGTTGATCCTGACGCCGCTCGCGACCGGGCTGATCGCCCTGAGGGTCGCCGACGCCCGCCATGCGGAGGGGCATTTTCTGGCCATGCCCGCGTACTTCGTCCCGCTGCGCGGCAGCGGCCCGCCGCCTCAGGCGCCCACGCACGGTCTGCCGTCCCGGCCACTGCTGGACGACTCCTTCCGCTTCCTGCTGAACGTGGCCGCGGGCCATATGGAGCCGGTCGAGGCCCTCGCGCTATGGGAGCACGAGGGCAGGCCGGGGCGGGAGCGCTACGGGGTGACGGTGCGGGGCGAGCGTCAATGGGTCTGGCTGGACGACCCGGAGGGCGCCTACGGCTGGCCGCTGGGCCCTCCCGGCGGCCTTCAGCCCCGGCTTCGGCCCTTCTAGGGCTTCAGTCCTTCCAGCCGTCCGGTCCCACCCCGCCCGTCCCGGTCTCAGCCCCGGCGCACCGTGATCGTCGTCCACGCCCCGACGTGGACGCGGTCGCCGTCCCGGAGCGGGACCGGCACGAACGGCTGGATCGGCTCCTCGCCGCCGTTGATCGTCGTCCCGTTCGTCGAGTCCTGGTCGACGACCGCCCAGACGCCGTCGGGCTGCTGGACGAGGAGCGCGTGCTGATGCGAGACGCCCGGGTCCTCGGGCGGGCGCCCGAGGTCGATGTCGGGGGCCTCACCGGTGCTGTGGCGGCGTCGGCCGATGGTGATCTGGCCGCTGTTGAGCGGCAGTTGCTGCTCGGGGGAGTAGGCCGGGAGGTTCAGCCCGGCGGCCTCCGGGCCGCTGCGGTTCATCATCGCCATGAAGTACTCACGGTCCGGGGCGACCACGGCTATCCAGTTCCCGGGCGCCGACGGCGGAGCCCCACCCTGGCCGTACTGGGCGCCGCCGGGCGGCGTCGAGTGCTGCGGCGCGCCGGGGTGCTGCTGCTGTGGCGGCTGGTGGCCCGGCCCCTGCTGCTGGGGCGGCGGGGCGTACCCCTCGTTCCCGTACGGCTGGGCGGGGGGCGCCGGAGCCTGGGGGTAGCCGTAGCCGTACTGCGGCACGGCCGGGGGCGCGCCCTGGCCGTGGCCCGGGGCGCCCTGCTGCGGTGCGCCATGCGGGGGTGTGCCTCCCTGCTGCGGCGGCGGAAGCGTCCAGTCGCTGTCGCCGCCGAACCCCGGAGCGGAGGCGGGACCGGGGCCGCCCTGCCCGGGGTGCGGGACATGCGGCACCCCGTGCCCCGGCTGCTGCGGTGGCGCGTAACCGCCCTGCGGCGGCCCGTACGGAGAAGGCGTGTGCGTCTGGAAGTTGAACCGGCACTCCTCGCAGAACGGAGCCTGCGCCTCACGCGGCGTGCGGCACTGCGGGCACAGCTCCTGCTGCTGCGCCGGATAGCCGTAGCCCCCCGCGCCGCCGGGCGGCGGTGGGCCGCCCGGCCCCGGACTCCCGTAGCCACCCGGAGGCACGGGCATGCCGTGGCCACCCGGCGCGGGCTGTGGCGGAGGTGGCGAGACGGCACCGGAGGGCATGGGTGTCCCCGACATCCGGTGGCCACACACCTCGCACCAGTCGTCGGCCGCCGAGTGGTGGCCGTTGGGACAGGTCGGCATGTCGGATCCCCCTCTTGTGGCTTTCTCGGTGTTTCTGCCGAGAAGTGCTACGTGAGTGCTGGTTATGTGCTACTTCTTGACGCGAACTGTCTTGGTGGAGCGCGTTTCGAGTGTCATCTCGTCCGCCTCCGCGACCTTCGCCTTGAGTCGCACAGTACCTGCCGCCACATCGAGGACGTCCACCACCTTCGCAAGCAGTTTCGCCGTGTCCTCGTTCCCCGATGCGGTCGCCAGCTGTACGGCACGCCCCAGCTTCGCGGTCGCTTGTTCGGCATCGCCGGACTTGCGGGCATTCATGCCCTGTTGGATGACCTGGGCCAGTTCGGCTTGGCCCGTATAGTGCGCCACCTGCGGATTCATCGCGGTGGAGACGGCCAGGTCAGCCGTCCACACCGCGCGTACCAGCCCCTGTGCCAGCGGGCTCGGCGGGCTGTCGGCTCCGTCGGGCGGCGGCTGGACCAGGGAAATCCTGGCCGCGAGCATCTCCTGGCCGACCTCCGCCGCCGGAACTCTCACACACAGGTGATAGTCGCGGGACTCATCGCCCCAGGACCCGGTGGGATAGTCGCCCGCGCGCGGACCGGCTTCGACGCGGCGGGCGGTCAGATCCTCGACCGTCGGTGCGACCTGTTTCACATACGCCACTTCGGCGCCCTTGGGAGTCCACAGCCGGAGGCTGACGTCGGCGATCTCCTTGCCCATCGCCGCCTCCATCATCCGCGTGAAGTCCGCGGAGAGTCCGGCGGGATCGGCGACGATATCGGCCGTTCCGAGCAGGGCGGAGGCGATCCCGGTGACCTCCTCGACCTCCCAGTCCGTGCCCACCCCGCGGGCGTCGCAGGTGAAGCGGCCCGCGCAGGCGTCGAGCACCGCCCGCAGCCGCTGCGGCTCCTCGTGCTCGTTCCGGCCGTCGGTGAGCAGAATGCCGTGCCGGATCGTGGCATCGGCGGAGCCGAGCAGCAGGTCGGCCAGCAGCAGCCAGGTGCCGATCGCGGTGCCGCCGCCCGGACTCAGGCTCCGCAGCGCCTCCTTGGCCTGGGCGCGGGTGAGCGGATCGGCGATGGCCAGCCGCCCGTTGCCCGGAAAGACCTCGACCGCCTTATGGGTGCCCGCCACCACGGAGAAGGAGACGCCGTCGCGCACCGTGTCGATAGCGGCGGCGGTCGCCTCCCGCGCGTGGCGCATCTTCGTCGGCGGATAGTCCATCGAGCCGGAGCAGTCCACCATGATCACCACGGCCGCGCGGGCGGAGGCACCGCCCGGGACGCCCCCGCCGTCGTACGCGCCGGGGACGCCGTCGTACCCGCCGGGGACACCGTCGTACGCCTCGGGGGCGGCGGCGGGAGCGGGGATCGGCGGGCCTCCCGCGGCCCCGCCGCCGGACGAGGTGACGGTGATGATCGCGTTCACCTCGCGGCCTCCCTCGGGGAGGTACTCGTTCTGATAGACCTCGACCGAGAACCGCGGCGCGCCGGGCGTCGAGAAATGGGCCATATCATCCGCTCCTTGGCGACCGTCAGGCGGATCCTGCCCGGCCCGGGGTCGCGGGGAACGGCACGACCGCCACTGTTACGTTGTCGTGGCCCCCGCCGTCGAGGGCGTGGCCGACCAGGATCTGGGCGCTGTTCAGCGGCCGGGAGCGGGCGTCCGGCGGCATCGCGCGGGCCATCTGCTCCGCCGATTCGGCGTAGTTCCACAGCCCGTCGGTGCACACCACGACGACGCCCGGCCGGTCCGGTTTGTATGAGGCGGTGTGGGGCTCCAGCTCATACGCGTCAGCCCCGAGCCAGCCGGTGATGGCGTGGGCGCGCTCGTCCGCGTACGCCTCGGCCTCCGACATCAGCCCCGCGGCGACCATCTGGGCCGCCCAGGAGTCGTCCTCGGTGAGCCGGGCGGGCGGGGCCGTGCGGTCGTCGGGGACCCAGTAGGCGCGGCTGTCGCCGACCCAGCCGATGGTGAGGATGTCGCTGGTGACGACGGCGCTGACGATGGTGCAGGCCGGTGCGTTCTGATGGCGCTGGCCCTCGGGGTGCGCAGCGGCCGCGCCGGTCTCCACGGCCAGTGAGTTGACCGCCTCGGCGGCGGCGACGATCGCCTCGTTCATGGCCTGCTGGGGGTGGGCGCCGCGCGGCAGCGAGGCCCGCAGCGCCTCACCGGCCGCATGGGCCGCGGCGGCCGAGGCTTCGTCGGGGCGGGTGGCCGAGGAGACGCCGTCGCACACCACGGCGATCACGATCGGTGAGCCGTCGGGCAGCTCGGCGGTGGACACCGCGTACGCGTCCTCATTGCGGTGATGGCGCAGCCCTCGGTCGGTGGCCGCGGCGATGCCCTCCAACTCGCTCTCCATATGGTCGCGTTCGCGTGCCTGGGCGTGTCCGCAGCGCTCGCAGTATCCGTCCTGGTCGATGGTGCCCTCCTGGCACGCGGCGCACCGGGCGCGGTGCTCGCCGCCGGGCAGCCGGGGGTCCGCCCCGGTGCCGGTGCCCGCCGTGCTGCCCGTGCTGGTCGCCGCGCTGGTGTGCGTACTCGCGTTGGTCCCCGTGTCGATTTCCGCGGGGGTGCCGGTCTCGGTGGGTGGCGCCGCCTCGGGCGCGCCGAGCGTCCCGGCGGCCCGCGGATCGGCCGGCTGCCCGTACCCGTCGGGGGCCGGGGCGGCCAGCTCGTAGTCGTCCGGCTCCGGCTCAGGGTGGGGGGACCGCGCCGCGCCGTTCAGCTGCGGTGGCACCGGCCGGTCGCCGGGCGCCTGCGCCGCCGGCGTGGCCGCCGCCGTCAGATCGGCACCGCACTGATCGCAGTATCTGTCTCCCGCCTGCGGCGGCTCATCACAGGTCGGGCAGGCTGACAGCTGGGCTGGCTGCGGCATCTGCGACATCGATCACACCCACGTCCTGGGGCGGAAACGGTTGGCCCGCTCCACCAGTTCGATCCTCTCCTCGCCTCGCTGCGCGAGTCTGGCGAGTACCCGGTACGAGCGCTCCAATCCGAAGCGCAGCCCGCGCTCGTCGAGGCTGCTGCCGAGCAGAGGCGGCCGGTTGTGTCCCGGGGGCGCCCCGCTGCTGCCGGACAGTACCCAATCCAGGGCGCTGCCCAGGACCTCCGTACGCAGCCGCTCGCGCCGCACCGCGTCAAGACCGAACTCGCCCAGCCGCTCGACCTGGGCGGCCGAGGCCGCCAGATCGCCCAGCAGGGCGTCGTACGGGGCGCGCTGGCGCAGCCGGGCCCGTACGGCGGCGACCCGCGCCGCCGTGTAGTGGATCGAGGACTCCGGGACCGATTCCAGCGCCCGCACCGCGCCCGCCCGGTCCCCGGAGCACAGCAGGACCCGGGCGAGGCCGAAGGCGGCGCTCACAAAGCTCGGGTCGGTGGCCCACACCAGCCGGTAGTACTCCGCGGCGTTGTCCAACTGGCCCAGGACCTCGGCGCAGACGCCGAGCGCCAGCTTCGGCGCGGGCTCACCGGGGAACGCGTCGTAGACGGCGTCGAAGGAGAGCGCGGCCGTCTCGCGGTCGCCGGTGCTCAGCGCGTGCAGCCCCCGGTACCAGACGATCCGCCAGTCGTCGCTGTACGCGGCCTCCAGACCGGTGAGCGCGACGCCCGCGTCCTGCTCCTGGCCCAGCTCGAGCTGGGCGCGGACCCGGCGCAACCGCAGCTCGACCGAGTCGACGGGCGCGGTCCGCAGCGCGGCGCTCATCTCGGCGGGCTCGGCGGCCAGCAGCCCGGCCAGGAATCCGGCGTTGGGGTCGTCCGGGTCCACCAGCGGGACCGGGAGCGCCAGCGCGGTGGCTCCCCCTTCCAGCGTGGCGATGGCCGGCAGCGGCAGGGCCAGCGGGCCCGGCGGCCGCTGCGCGGGGACGGGCGCGGTGGCGCCCCGGCCGATGGGCCGGGCGCCCAGCAGGGACGGATCCTGGCCGTCGTCGGCGAACAACTCGGTGTCCACGACGCGTGGTTCCGGTCCGAAGAGGGTGGACAGGGCCGGCCGGGGCCGCCCGGTCTGCAGCGCCACGACCTCCCGCAGCACCCCGGTCAGCTGGTCGGCCATCTCCCGCGCGGAGGCGAAGCGGCGCCCCGGGTCCGGGTCGGTGGCCCGCACCAGCAGCCGGTAGAAGGATTCATAGCGCCGGAAGACCTCGATGTGCTCGGGGTCCGGCAGGCTGTCCACGAAGACGTTCGTATAGCCCTGGAAGTCGAAGGTGAGCACGGCCAGGGTGCGCGCCACCGTGTAGAGATCGGAGGCGACCGACGGGCCGGTCTCGGCGATCTCGGGGGCCTGGTAGCCGACCGTCCCGTAGATGGGGCTGTCGTGGTCGTCCATCCGCCGGACCGCGCCCATGTCGATCAGCTTGAGCTGGTCCTGCTGCTGAATGGCGTTGTCGACCTTGAAGTCGCAGTAGAGCAGATTGCGGCTGTGCAGATGGCCCAGCGCCTCCAGGGCCTCGATGCCGTAGGCGCAGGCCTGCTCGACGGGCAGCGGATGGCGCCGGCCGTCGGTGGTGCGCAGGGCGTTGGCGATGTCCTTGAGGGACTTGCCGCCCACGTACTCCATGACGATGTAGCCGTCGAGGCTGCCGGTGCGCTGGTCGAGATGCTCGACGAAGTTGTAGATCCGGACGATGTTGGAGTGCTCGATCTCGGCGAGGAAGCGGCGCTCGGAGACGGCGGCCGCCAGGGCCTCCTCGTCGCCCGTGTCCAGCAGGCCCTTGAGGACCACCCAGCGGTCCGACACCGCGCGGTCGATGGCCAGATAGATCCAGCCGAGCCCGCCGTGCGCCAGACAGCCCGCGACCTCGTACTGGCCGTGGACGATGTCACCGGGGTTCAACTTCGGTACGAACGAGTACGGATGGCCGCATTTGGTGCAGAACCCCTCGGTGCGGCCCGGCCGCTCGCCGCGGGCGCGGCCCACCGGGGCACCGCAGTCCCCGCGGCTGCAGAACCGCTTCCGCTCGGGGACCTCGGGGTCCGCGAGCACCGCCGTCCGCGGATCGGGACGGGGCACATCCGGGACGCTGACCAGACCGGCGCCCAGTGCGTTCCGCCCGGAGGAGGCCGAGGTGGAGGAGCGGGAGCTGCGCACCGAGACCGAACGCGACGAGGTCCGACCGGACATGGAGCGGGACAGCCGCCCGGACACCGAGCGCCGGGACGAGGAGGAGCGTGCCGAACGCGATCGGCCCGAGGCGCCGGACGAGGAGTCCCGGCCGGACAACGGGGAGGATCCTTGGCCGGACGGCAGGGAGGAGCCCCTGACCGACGACGAGGATCCGCCGCCCGACGACGAGCCCCCTCCCGAGGACGAGGAGCCCCCGACCGGTCCGCCCCGCCCGGTGATCCCGGTGGGCGGTGAGGCCACCAACCCCTGCGGTGAGACGACCGGGGCCATACCGCAGACATCGCAGTACAGCTCACCTCCGCCCACGTCCTCGTAGGACCCGCCGCAGTCACGCCGCTGGCAGGCGGCGACCGCCGCAGTCATTTCGTGCCTCCCTCGATACCTTCGTCGGCCGGGCCCGTCTGGCGTGGCACCAGGGCCTCGGCCGCCGCCCGCTGATAGCGCAGCACGGCCTGCTCGGCCACCCGCAGATCACACGGGGCGCTCCACAGCATCCGGCGGGCCGCGTCATACCGCTCCACCAGCATCGGATCCTCCGCCATGCCGTGGCGGGCGACCTTCGCCTTGTACGCGTCGAGACGGCCGCGCAGCTCGGCGCGGACCGCCAGCGGCGCGGTGACCGCGGTCAACGACTCGCGGGCCCGCAGCAATTCGTCGTCGGCGCGCTGCTCCAGGCTCTCCAGCAGCGGCGAGAGCCGGTGCCACTGGGAGCGCCTGCGGTAGTCGGCGGCGGCGACCAGCTGCTCGTGCAGCGCGGTCGGCGGGCCGCTGACGGCCGGCACCTCCGACGCCGCGATCTTCGCGAGCACCTCACCGCGCGCCTGGCGCGCCTCCGCCAGGGTGCGATCGGCGCGGGAGAGCACATCCCGCAGCCGCATCAGCCGCCGCTCGGCGTCCTGCCGCACATCCAGGACCGCCTCGATCTCCCGTCGCACATCCTCCAGGGCGCGGGCGGAGCGGTCATAGCGCTGGGTGTCGGGGCTGCCGCCGCCGGGGGCGGAGCTGCCGCCGGCCGGTTTCCAGAAGGCCAGCGGGTCGGAGACCACTTCGGCGCGCAGCGCGGTCAGCTCGGCGGTGATCTGCTCCAGATCGTCCCCCGAGGGGTGCTCGCCGGGACGCACTCCGACGGAGTGGGCGAGCGAACGGGTGCGGTGCAGCTCGGCGGAGAGCATGTCGATCCGGGCGGGCAGCGCGGACCATACGGCGTCGGCGCTGACGATGACGCCCAGGGCCTCCGCGTACCAGCGGTTCATCCGGTCGACCAGCCGGTCCAGGCTCAACTCCTCGCTGAGCAGGGGCGATCCGCCGAGGGTGGCGCTGCTGGGCAGGGTGATCGCGGTGCCGCACAGCAGCTCGGTGAGCTCGGTCAGCTCTTCCTGCGTCGGCCAGCGGTGACGGGAGCGCAGCTCACGGGCGCGGGTGAGGGCCTCGGAGTACGCGTCGAAGTAGCTCCAGAGGAGAGAGATGGCCTGCTCGGTGGTGGACCACCGGTCCTTGGTGACGCCCGTGAGCTCGGCGCCCTCGAGAAGCCTTCTGCCCGCGTGGTCCTGGAGGGCGAGCAGCGAGGACTCGATCGCCTCGTGTTCGGCGGCGAGCTTCGCCAGCGCGCGGTCCACCTCCTCACGGCCCATGACCGGGCCGTCGGGTGCCCCCGCGAAGCTGGGGAAGGGTCCCGGGACCCCCATCGATCACCTCTCCATGTCCGTAACCGTTGTGTGATCCGTCTGCAGCGTCATCCCTACGCGTGTGAGGCGGGTGCTAATCCTTGCCGGTCCGTGATCCTTGCACGTACCCGATGTGTCCGGGTCCGGCGCTAGTCCTTGTACTCGGGGGCGGGTGGTGCCGGATTCTCCTGTGCCGTGCTGAAGTCCTTGGCGAGCCACTTCTGGTAGGCCCGCATCCAGGGGCTGCCGGCACCGCCCTGGCGGTAGTTCTCCAGAACCTTGTTGACCCGGCGTACCAGGTCGTCGTCGTCCTTGTTCATCGCCACGCCGTAGAGCTCATCGGTGAATCGCGAGCCGACCAGCTTGACGGAGGGGTCCTGGGCCGCCTGGCCGGCCGCCAGCGCATTGTCGGTGATCACCGCGTCCACCTGGCCGAGTTGCAGCCTGACCAGACAGTCCAGCTGGTTGGGAACGGGCTTGACCTTGATCGCGCCCAGATGCTCGGCTCCGGTGTCCGGCTTGTCCAGCTCGGCCTCGGCGGTGGAACCCTGCGCGGTGCAGACCTTCTTGCCGCGCAGGGTCTTGTTGTAGCCGGTGATGGACGAGTCGTCGGCGACCAGCACCTGCTGCCCGGCCTGGAAGTACGCGGTGGAGAACGCGACGTCCTTGATCCGGTCGCAGTTGATGGTCATGGTGCGCACCACGACGTCCACCTTGCCCTGTTGCAGGGCCTTGATGCGCTGACTGGTGGGGATGGTGCGGAAGATGACCGCGTCCGGATCGCCGAATATGTCCTCGGCTATGGCGTGCACCAGGTCGATGTCGAAGCCGGTGAGGTCGCCGGTGGCCGGATCGCGGTATCCCCAGCGGTAGCTGTTCTGGTCGACGCCGGCGATCAGCTTGTTGAGCTTATGGCCGTTGACCTCACGGTTCTTGATCCGCTTGATGGCCGGGCCGCTGGCGCTGGACGGGCGCAGGCTCGCCTCGGGATCGCGGCAGCTGTCCGTCGCGGCCTCGGCCTCGGCGTCGGCCCGCATCGTCTGCGGGCGCTGCGCACCGCCCTTGCTGTCGCCGTGGCCGCCGTCGTCCATCATCGCCGGCACCGCGATGGCCGTGGCCACGCCCAGGGCGCATACCGTCACCGCGGCGGCCGATCGCAGCGATCGCATGCTTCCGCCCCCCATCGTCCTCATCGGTACTCCGACAGTCTGCGGCCTATGCCCAGCACCGCGCCCGCGGCTCCCAGCACGGCCAGCACCCCGGCGCCCAGCGCCATGGCGGTGAACGCGCCGCGTCCGTCGTCGGCGGCCTGCTGGAACTCCCGCTGCTCGTGGTCGAGGGCCTCGGCCAGCTGGCTGTCCACCGCGTCGAAGGACTCGCCGGTGCTGTCCTTGGCGCCGATGACCTTGGTCAGCGCCGTCTTGTAGTCGCCCCCGTCATCGGCGGTGCGGGCGGCCTTGTGCCGCACCTGCCACTCCTTGACCCGGTCGGCGGCCTTCTCCAGCGGCTCACGGCCCGCGTCGTCGTCCGCGAGGGCGCGCGCCTTGTCCAGCAGGCTGCCCTCCGCGGGACGGCCGCCGGACGACTCCCCCACGAGCGCGGACATCCGCGAGCCGTAGCTGACCTCGTAGGCGTCCTTGCCCTTGTTGGCACCGTCCTCGTCGACGACGACCGCGCCGCGCGCCACCAGGGTCAGATTCTCGTCGGCGCGGGCCCGCAGGGAGTCGATCCGCGCCTCGTTGAGCACCTGGAGGGACTTCGCCCCGTGGTCGTTGGAGTCGCTGAGCTCGGTGCTGGCGACCGCATGGCCGACCACCAGCCACAGCATCACCACCGTGGAGGCGGCCGTGGCGGCGAGCATGCCGTGGTTGAGCACCCGGTTCGTCCGCTGGTAGTGGCGGCGCTGGGCCCACCCCAGCGCGCCCAGGGCGACCAGGCCGGTGCCGATCGCCACCCACGGCCATGCCTCGGCGTCCTCGTAGTCATCCCCGAGACGGGCGGTCTCGGCCTGATAGAGCCTGCCCGCGGCGGGCAGCAGCCGGGTGCGCATGGTGTCGTTGGCATAGCGCAGATAGGCGCCGCCCAGCGGCAGCCCCTGGCGGTTGTTGGCGCGCGCGGAGTCGACCAGCCCGGTGTACACCGGCAGCAGCTGATTGATCTTCCGTATCTCGTCGCGGGCGGAGGCCGAGCCTCCTGTATTGGCGGCGGCGCTCACCAGCAGCTTGGAGGCGGTGTCGATGTCCCGCACATACCGCTGGCGGACCTGCGCGGGCTCCTGGCCGCCCGCCAGGAAGCCACGGGTCGCCGTGGTGTCCGCGTCGGCCAGGGAGCGGTAGATCTGTGCCGCGTCGGCGCTCAGCGGCTGGCTGCGCTCGGCCACGGCGTCCGCCGCGGTCTGCCGGTCGGAGACCTGCCAGGCCGTGACCGCGCCGAACGCGATCACCAGCGCGGCCAGCACCGCCCCGATGACGCGCAGCCGGCCGGGCTCGGTCGTCGCCGCCGCCCGCGCCCGGTCGAGCCCCTCACGCCACGCGGTCCGCGGCGGGCCCGCGGGCACGGGTGGCGGCGCGGCTCTGCCGGTGGTCGGCGGGTATGACACAAGACCTCCCCCTTCGCCCGGATTCCGTAGTTGGTGTCGCGGTCGGTGTCGCAGCAGTATGGACCGCGGCGCCAGGAGAGGTCACCGGTCGAGCCTGGATCTTGTTCGGATCGCGATCTTCCCTCCCCTTTTCATTACGCTTCGGACGGACTTTCGGTTCCACTTTCCGTGTCATCAGCTGGGGCGTAGTGCGCGCGCAGCCGGGCGTACGCCGCCTCGGGCGCGCCGGTGCGGTCCAGGCCCAGCAGCGCGGCGCCCAGCACCGGCGGTGCGGTGACCACCCGCGGCTCGGCCTTCGGGGCGCGCTCCGCCAGCAGTTCGCGGATCCGGTCGTCCAGCAGCGGATGGCGGGCCGCGAGCACCCCGCCGCCCAGCACCACCGGTGTCTCCTCGCCCAGCAGATCGAGACGGCCGAGGGCGACCGTGGCCATGGTCACCACCTCCTCCGCCTGGCGGTCGACGATCGCCCGCGCGATCTCGTCGCCGGCGTCGGCCACCGCGAAGAGCACCGGCGTCAGCTCATGCCGCCTGGCCCCGTCCAGCCGGCCCAGATGCAGCGCCTCGATCAGCTCGTACATGGTGGTCAGGCCGAACTGCGCGGGCAGGGCGCGGGCCAGCTCGGTCGGCTCGCCGCGGCCGTCCTCCGCACGCGCCGCCCACCACAGCGCCTCCTCCGACAGATAGCCTCCGCCGCCCCAGTCGCCGGAGATCCGGCCGATGGCGGGGAAGCGGGCCACCCGGCCGCCGTGACCGATCCCGGCGCAGTTGATGCCCGCGCCGCAGACCACGGAGACGCCGGTCGGCTCGCCGTCGTCGGCGACCCCGGCCCGCAGCAGGGCGAAGGTGTCGTTGGCGACCGTGACGGTGGCGCCCCAGCCGCGATCGGCCAGTACGCCCGTCAGCTCTTCCTCCTCGCTGGGCAGATCGGCGTTGGCCAGGCATGCCGAGATATGCCCCGCGCGCGGTGGACCGGATCCGCCCGCCTGCCGCGCAGCCTCCTCCACCAGGGGCGCGAGCGAGCCGACCGCGGCCTCGGCGCCCACGACGGGCGGCCGGAAGCCGCCGCCGCGGGCCGCGCCGAGGACGGAGCCGTCCGGGCCGACGAGCGCGACATCGGTCTTGCTGTTGCCCGCGTCGATCGCCAGGACCGACCGGTCCGGCTCAGACGCGGAGGAAGCTGAGGCAGGAGACGAAGGGGAAGGAGAGGGGGTCGATACGGACTGGGTCAGGCCCACGCCAGATGCTCCCGGTTGTGCGCGATGAGGTCGTCGGTCAGCTTCTCGGCGTATTCGATCTGGCCGATGAGAGGGTGGGACAGCAGCGCCTGGAAGACCCGCTCCCGGCCGCCCTTCAACGCCGCCTCCAGCGCCAGGTGTTCGTACGCCGTGACATTGGAGACCAGGCCGGCGAACAGGGGCTCGAGGGGGCGCACGGGCAGAGGCTTCGCGCCCTGTGCGTTGACGGCCGCCGGGACCTCGATCACCGCGTCGTCGGGCAGGAAGGGCAGGGTGCCGTCGTTGAGCGTATTGACGATCCGCACCTCACCGGTGTCGCCCAGCAGGGACGAGGTCAGATCGACCGCCGCCTCCGAGTAGAACGCCCCGCCGCGCTTGCCGAGCAGCTCGGGCTTCTCGTCCAGCGTCGGATCGCCGTACATCTCCAGCAGCTCCCGCTCGATCGCCGCGACCTCCGCCGCCCGGGAGGGCTTGCTGCGCAGCTCCCTGACCACCGCGTCGTGCTGGTAGAAGTAGCGCAGATAGTAGGAGGGGACGACGCCGAGCCGGTCCACCAGCGTGCGCGGCATCCGCAGATCGTCGGCGATCGCCTCGCCGTGCTCCGCGAGCAGCTTGGGCAGCACATCCTCGCCGTCGGTGCCGCCGATGCGCACCGCGCGCTCCCAGGTGAGGTGGTTCAGGCCCACATGCTCCAGCGTCACCTCGCCAGGGGTCACGCCCAGCAGTTTCGCGAACTTCCGCTGGAAGCCGATGGCGACATTGCACAGCCCGACCGCCCGGTGCCCGGAGGTGAGCAGCGCCCGGGTCACGATCCCGACCGGGTTGGTGAAGTCCACGATCCAGGCGTCGGGGTTGCGGCGGCGCACCCGCTCGGCGATGTCCAGCACCACCGGGACGGTGCGCAGCGCCTTGGCCAGTCCGCCCGCGCCGGTGGTCTCCTGTCCGACACAGCCGCACTCCAGCGGCCAGGTCTCGTCCTGATTCCGCGCGGCCTGACCGCCGACCCGCAGCTGCAGCAGGACCGCGTCCGCGCCGTCCACGCCCGCGTCCAGGTCGTCGGTCCACGAGATGGTGCCCGGGTGGCCCTGCTTGGCGAAAATCCTGCGCGCCAGCCCGCCGACCAGCTCCAGCCGGTCGGCGGCCGGGTCGATCAGGACGAGCTCCTCCAGCGGGAGCGCGTCCCGCAACCGGGCGAATCCGTCGATGAGTTCGGGGGTGTAGGTGGATCCGCCCCCCACGACTGCGAGCTTCAACCCTTGACTCCTGTCAGTGTGACGCCTTCGACGAAGGCTTTTTGAGCGAAGAAGAAGACGATGATGACGGGGGCCATGACGAGCAAGGTCGCGGCCATCGTCAGATTCCAGTTGACGCTGTGCGCGCTCTTGAAGCTCTCCAGGCCGTAACTGAGTGTCCAGGCGCCCGGATTCTGCGCGGCGTAGATCTGCGGGCCGAAGTAGTCGTTCCAGCAGTAGAAGAACTGGAAGAGCGCGACGGCCGCGATCCCCGGCTTGGCCATCGGGACCACGATGCGCAGCAGCGTGCCGAGTTCACCGCTGCCGTCGACCTTCGCCGATTCCAGGTACTCCCGGGGAATCGTCAGCAGGAACTGGCGCAGCAGAAAGATGGAGTACGCGTCACCGAACGCCATCGGAATGATCAGTGGCCACAGTGAACCCGACAGATGAAGCTGCTGGGCCCAGACCAGATACATCGGGATCACGATCACCTGCGGCGGCAGCATCATCGTGGAGATGACCATGATCATGGCGGTGCGGCGACCGCGGAAGCGGAATTTGGCGAGGGCGTAGGCCACCGGAATGGAGGAACAGACCGTGAACAGGGTGCCGAGCCCGGCGTACAACAGCGAATTGCGCCACCAGTCCAGAAAGCCCGGAGTGTTGAAGACATCGGCGTAATTCGACCAGTTCCATTCGGTGGGCCACAGATCGCCGCTCAGCGCCTGGTCATCGCTCATCACCGAGGTCAGGAAGACGAAGACGAAGGGCAGGATGAAGAAGAGCGCGGCGGCGATGGCGACCGTGTGCACGGCGATCCAGTGCAGCGCGGCGCGGCGGCGGGCGGCAGGGGCGGGGGAGCGGCCGGCGGCGGGCCGCGCGGGCGCGGATGGCGCCGAGAGGGCGGTGGTGGCGGTCATGGCGGATCGGTCCTCTCAGTCCTCGGCCGACAGCAGTCCGGCGCGCTTGCGCATCAGCAGCGTCGTCACGGCCATCGCGATCGCGAACAGCACGAGCGAGAGCACGCAGGCGGCTCCGGTGTTGAAGTTCTGGAAGCCGAGCGAGTAGACGAGCTGCGGCACGGTGAGCGTGGAGTGGTCGGGATAGCCGGGCTGGATGACCGTTCCGGGCCCGACGCTGACCCCGGAGGCGAGCTTTCCGGCGACCAGCGCCTGGGTGTAGTACTGCATGGTCTGGACGACGCCCGTCACGACCGCGAACATCACGATCGGAGTGATCGACGGCCAGGTCACATAGCGGAACTTGTGGAACGCCCCGGCGCCGTCGAGCTCGGCCGCCTCGTACTGCTCCTTGGGCACATCCAGCAGGGCCGCCATGAAGATGACCATGAGATCCCCGATGCCCCACAGGGAGAGCAGCACGAGGGACGGCTTGGCCCAGGCCGGGTCGTTGAACCAGTTCGGCGCGTGGATCCCGATAGTCCCGAGGATGTCGTTCACCGGGCCGGTACCGGGATTGAGCAGAAAGACGAAGGCGACGGTGGCCGCCACCGGAGGGGCGAGATACGGCAGATAGAAGGCGGTGCGGAAGAATCCCACCCCGGACTTGATCTTGGTGACCAGCAGCCCGATGCCCAGGCCGAAGACGACCCGCAGCGCCACCATGACCACGACCAGCCAGAGCGTATTCCACAGCGCCGGTCCGAACAGCGGCATCTGCTCCAGCACATAACGCCAGTTGCGCAGCCCCACGAAGGTCGGGGCCTCGATCTGGTTGTAGTGCATGAACGAGAAGTAGACGGTGGCGATCAGCGGATAGCCGAAGAAGACGGTGAAGCCGACCAGCCAGGGGGAGAGAAAACCGAGGGTGCGCAGCCGCTCTCGCCGTGCTTTGCGGCGCAGAGCGGGGGCGTTCGTCAAGGTGGCCATATCGCACTCCGTCAGTTCTGTGCCTGGAGATTGTCGGCGTCTATCTCGTCATCGAGTTTCCGTAGCCCCGCGTCCAGATCGTGCACCTTGCCCGCCTCGACGCCGTAGGAGAAGTCCTGCAGCGAGGTGACGTACTGACCGCCGTTGATCGAGGGCGGCAGGGCGGTGCTGTAGCGGTTCTGCGCGATATCGAGGAAGGCCCGGAAGGTGGGATCCGAGTCCAGTTTCGGGGAGGTGAGCGCGGCCTTGGTGGACGGCACATTGTGAATGGCGTTGGCGAAGGCGACCACCTGATCGGTGTTGGCGGTCAGGAACTTCACCAGCTCCCAGGCGGCGTTCTGGTGGGTGCTGCTGTGCGCGATGCCGACCACGGTGCCGGTGAGATAGCCCCGGCCATAGGTTTCGGGCCGGTCGTCGGGCACGGGCAGCGGAGCGGTGTCCCACTTGAACTTCGCGCCCTTCATGAAGAGCCCGCGCCATTCGCCGTCCATATGCATGGCGAGCTTTCCGGTGAGAAAGGCGTTCTGGGACGACATCTCATCGCCGAACGAGGTCCGGAACGTCTCCAGCGGGCCATAGCCGCCCTGGCTCCGGATCAGCTCCCGGGTGGTGGCGTAGAACTCCTTGGCCGCCTTCTCCTTCGCCAGCCGCGCCTTGCCGTCCTTGTTGAAATAGGACGGGCCCCACTGGGCGAAGAGCCGGTCCGGGCTGTTCTGGTAGAGCCGGAAATTGGGCATGAACCCCACCCGCTGATAGCCGCCGCTCTTGGTGCGCTTGGTCAGCTTGACGGCGTCGCGCCGCAGCTCCGACATGGTGCGCGGCGGCCGCTTGATGCCCGCTTCCGCGAAGGCGTCCTTGTTGTAGTACATGCCGTACGCGTCGGCGAGCAGTGGGAGGGCGCACTGGTCGCCCTCGTAGCTCGTGTAGTCCAGCAGCGTTTTCGGAAAGACCTTGGCCTTGTCCAGCCCGGTCTTCCTCATGAACGGATTGAGGTCCACCCACATCCCGGACGAGCAGTACTGCCCCACATTGTTGGTGGTGAAAGAGGAGACGACATCGGGGGCGTCGCTTCCACCGGCCCGCAGCGCCTGGTTCACGGTGGCGTCGGTGACGTTCCCGGTCGCCTTCACCTTGATATTGGGGTGGAGCTTCTCGAACCGGGCGATGCCGGCATCGATCGCCTTCACCTCGCTCTTCTCCGACCAGCCGTGCCAGAACTTCAGCGTGACGGGTTTGGTCGGATCGTCCTCGGCGCTGCCGGTGCTGGGATTGGCGCAGCCCGTCAGGAGGAGGGCGCCGGCGCTCAGCACCGACGCGAGAGCGGCCAGTTTTCGTGGCATGGGGGACTTCCTTTACTGCGGTACGGGGGGACGGCAGGGGGAAGCGGCGGTGCGGGCGCCGGATGATGAACGAGGACGTACGGGGAGAGTGGGGCGGTGAATCAGGCGTCGAATCGGGCGGTATCGAAAACGGTCTGACGGGCATCGGCGACCGCCGTCCGCAGTGCGCCGATGAGAATCGGATCCCCCTCGATCTCACTGATCCGCAACTGCGGGCGGGGCAGTGCGAGACCGGTCATCTCCGCCTCGACCAGCTGACGCAGGCGCTCCCCGCCGGCCTGGGCGACCTCACCCGAAAGGACGACCAGCTCCGGGTCGACCACGGCGACGACGGAGGCCAGCCCGGTGGCCAGCCGGCGGGCCAGCTCGGTCAGCACCTCGTCGCCCGCGCCGGGAGTGCGCAGCGCGGCGGCGAGCGCCTTGGTGGCCGTGGGCGCGTCGATCCCGTGGCCACGGGCCAGCTCCACGACGGCGGGCGAGCCGACCAGCATCTGGAACCCCCCGCCCCCGTCCGGCCGGGCGGCCTCGTTCGGCCCGCCCCGGGCCAGCGGGGCGCCCGGCAGCGGCATATAGCCGATCTCCCCGGCCCCGCCGGTGGCGCCGCGCAGCAGGGTGCCGCCGAGCACGATGGCCGCGCCGACCCCCTCATCGGCCCAGACCAGCGCGAAGTCGTCGAAGTCCTGGGCGGTGCCGTGGTGCTGTTCGGCGATGGCGGCGAGATTGACGTCGTTCTCGATGACGATCGGGGTGTGCAGCACCTCGGCCAGCTCGTCCCGCAGGGTGCGGGACTGCCAGCCGGGCAGATGCGGGGCGTAGCGCAGCTTCCCGGTGCGCGGGTCGAGCGCGCCGGGGGTGCCGATCACCGTGGAGTGCAGATCGTCGCGGCCGAGCCCGGCGGCGGCCAGCGCGCCGTCCACCGCCTCGGCGACCAGCTCTCCGGTCCGGTTGGTCACGCTCTCGTCGGTCGCCGGGGCCGTCACCCGGTGCTCACCGGCCACCTGGCCGGTGATGCTGGCGACGGCGGCGGTGATGCCCTCCTGGTCGACGGCGAGCGCGGCCACATGGGCGGCGGCCGGATCGATCTCGTAAAGCTGCGCGTTGGGCCCCGGCCGTCCGGTGACGTTGCCGGTCGTGCGGACCAGGCCGACGGACTCCAGGCGGGTCAGTAGCTGGGAGGCGGTGGGCTTGGACAGCCCGGTCAGCTCCCCGAGCCGGGTCCGGGTGAGCGGCCCGTGTGCGGACAGCAGTTCCAGTGCGGCGCGGTCGTTCATGGCGCGGAGGACGCGGGGAGTCCCGGGCGTGCCGCCCTGCGTGCTGCTGCCGGGTGGTGCGGCCATGTGCTGCCCCCGTCCTCACTCTGTTAAGAAAGTTTCCTATTGATGAACAGCAAGCTAGGGGGCGGACCGGGGTGGCGTCAATGGGTCATGAGTGGGCTTTCCTTGGCGGGTTCTTGGCGAAGAGATGGATCTCGCATGTACCTGGCATGGACAAGTCACCGTAAGAGTGGCCTGCGGTGGGGTGGCTGTGATCGCCGGCCCCCACCGGAATGCGACTACTCGTATCGCAGGGGGTTTGGTGAGATCTTCTTCCCGGAAGCGCGCGGCCCGTTCCAGACAGCGCACGGCCTTGGGGCTGGCGGCGGCGCTGCCGTTGGTGGCCGGTGCGCTGGCACTGGGCATACCCACGGCCCAGGCCGACTCCGCACCACAGAGCCGTGACACCCTGAGCGGCACCAAGCCCACCTGGGCGACGGTGCGTTCGGACCGCGGCGCCACCGATGACGGCAATAAGGTCACCGCCCGCGTGTACCTCGCCGGACGGGACGCCAAGGGGCTGGCCGACTACGCGAAGGCCGTGTCCGACCCCTCCTCGCCGGACTACGGCAGGTATCTCTCGATCCGGCAGACCCAGGCACGTTTCGGAGCGACACGGCAACAGAAGGACGCCGTGACCGCCTGGTTGAAGGGCTCCGGGCTCGACGTCACCGGCGGCAACCAGCACTATCTGTCCGTCACCGGCGAAGTCGCCGCCGCCGAGCGGGCGTTCGGCACCCAGCTGCGCAACTACACCAAGGACGGCACGGTCTACCGGGCGCCGTCGAACGCGGCCACTGTGCCCGCCTCGCTCCATGGCGCCGTGCTGACCGTCGTCGGCCTGGACAACGCGCCCAAGCGGGTCAAGCACGACGAGACCCTCCCGCCCCCCGGACCGGTCTTCAAGAACGCCGGGCCGTTCTCCACCTCCTACGGCTCCCGGACCAACCGGAGCCTGCCGTCGGCGTACGGCGCCAAGCAGCCGTACGCGATCAAGGGGTACACCGGCGAGCAGCTGCGTGCCGCCTACGGCGCCAAGAGCCGTAACACCGGTAAGGGCGTCACCGTCGCCATCACCGACGCCTTCGCCTCGCCGACGATCGCCGCGGACGCCGCCGAGTACGCCCAGCGCAACGGCGATGCGGCCTACCGCAAGGGCCAGCTGACGCAGGTGCTGCCGGCCGACTACCGGAACACCGAGGAGTGCGACGCGGGCGGCTGGTACGGCGAGGAGACCCTCGACGTCGAGGCGGTACACGCGGTGGCGCCCGCGGCCGACATCGTCTACGTCGGCGGAGCCTCCTGCACCGACGACGATCTGCTCGACTCGCTCGCCAAGGTCGTCGACAACCGGCTGGCCGACATCGTCTCCAACTCCTGGGGCGATGTGGAGGCCAACGAGACGCCGGACGTGGCCGCCGCCTACGACCAGATCTTCCAGCAGGGCGCGGTCGAGGGCATCGGCTTCTACTTCTCCTCCGGTGACAACGGCGACAACGTGGCGTCCACCGGCACCAAGCAGGTCGACACCCCGGCCAACTCGGCGTGGGTGACGGCGGTCGGCGGCACCTCCCTGGCCGTCGGCAAGGGCGACAAGTACCAGTGGGAGACCGCCTGGGGCACCACCAAGGCCAACCTCTCGGCCGACGGCACCAACTGGGACGCGCTGCCCGGCGGGTACACCTCCGGCGCCGGCGGCGGCACCAGTAAGACCGTCGCCCAGCCCTTCTACCAGCGCGGAGTGGTGCCGGACTCGCTCGCCCTGGCAGACGGCGGCACGGCCAAGCGGCGGGTGACCCCGGACGTCGCGGCCGTGGCCGACCCCAACACCGGCTTCCTGGTGGGCCAGACGCAGACCTTCCCGGACGGATCGCTCCAGTACGGCGAGTACCGCATCGGCGGCACCTCGCTGGCCGCGCCCGTGATCGCCGGTGTCCAGGCGCTCGCCCAGCAGGCGCGCGGCGGCCAGCCGATCGGCTTCGCCAACCCGTCGCTGTACGACCGGTACGGCACCGCCTCGTACCACGATGTGACCGACCACCCGCTGGGCGCCGGTGTCTCGCTGGGCGTGGTCCGGGTCGACTACGTCAACAGCCACGACGACTCCGACGGGCTGGTGACCTCGCTGCGCAGCCTCGGCCGGGACAGCTCGCTGCACGCGGTCGTGGGCTACGACGATGTGACCGGCGTGGGCACCCCCGCGGCCGGCTACCTCAGCTCGTTCGGCGGACACCACCGCCGCTGAGCCGGGCCTGAGCTCCTTACGGTTCTCATCGGGCTCCCGTCCCTCCCCGGGGCGGGAGCCCTGCCATGTCCGCCACGCCTCTTTTGAGTGGGCGGCGCGCTCACTTCTGTGCGGGCGGCGGCACCGTCGCGGAGGGGGTGGCGGACGGAGCGGCGGGGGAGGAGAGCGGGCTGGCCGCCGTGGACTGCGGCGAGTCCGGGTTGGACAGCGCCGACGGCGCCGCCGTGGTGGCCGACGGATCGACGCCCTCGGTCTGCAGCTCCGGGTCCAGGGGCCGGCCGACGAGCTGAATGCCCGCCTCGTTCAGCGCCTTCTTGATCCGCCAGCGCAGCTCCCGCTCGACACCGAGCGACTTGCCGGGCATGGTCCGCGCCGACACCCGGACGATCATCGAGTCCAGATAGACCGCGTCGAGCCCCAGGACCTCGATCGGCTCCCACAGCCGCTCGTTCCACGGCTCGTCCTTGGCCATGTCCACACCGACCTGCGTGATCACGGAGCGGACGTTGTCCAGATCCTCCTCGGCCCGGACCTGGACGTCGAGCGCGGCCGTCGCCCAGCCCTGGCTGAGGTTGCCGATCCGCTTGACCTCGCCGTTGCGCACGTACCAGATCTCGCCGTTGTCCCCGCGCAGCTTGGTGACGCGCAGACCGACCTCGATCACCTCGCCCGAGGCCACCCCGGCGTCGACCGTGTCGCCGACCCCGTACTGATCCTCGAGGATCATGAAGACACCGGAGAGGAAGTCGGTGACCAGATTGCGGGCGCCGAAACCGATCGCCACACCCGCGACCCCGGCGCTGGCCAGCAGCGGCGCCAGATTGATCTGCAGCGCGGAGAGGATCATCAGCGCCGCGGTGCCCATGATCATGAACGAGGCGACGGAGCGCAGCACCGAGCCGATCGCCGCGGAACGCTGTCGCCGCCGCTCCACATTGACCAGCAGCCCGCCGAGCGCGGTGCCGTCGACGGCCTGGGCCGTGCGGTTCATGCGCTCTATCAGCTTGGTGATCGCCCGCCGGATGACGGACCGGAGCACGAAGGCGATGATCAGGATCAGGGCTATGCGCAGGCCGGTGCCGAGCCAAGTGGACCAGTTCTCCTCCACCCAGCCCGCGGCGTTCGTGGCGCTCCTATGCGCATCGTCGAGAGTCGTGGGACGAGGCGTCGAGTCTGCGGCCAGAGCAGCGGCGGACCAGAACACAGCAGAAACCCTTCGTATGCGACATGCCCGCACGGATCACCCGCGCGCGCAACCTCTGACACAGTAGCCGGGCGCGAGACGCGCCGTTCCTGTGTTCGAGAGCGCGCGAGCGTGCTCAGGGGGCGCGTATGAGCGTGGCCGGAGGCCGCAATTCCACCTTCTGCCCCGGTCGGGGCCGGACGGCGGCACCGCTCGGACGGTCCCGTGATTCTTGCCACTCCGCAGTGGTGTCCCCTCGCCCGCGCACCCCGCGCGCGAGGATGCCGGAAGGCCGTCGGGACGGTGGTCAAGGGGCCGCCGCCCCTACCGCGCGCGGGCGGTATACGCGCGGTACGCGGAAATGCCTCTCAACCGTTAACCCGGTGATAGTGGCGTTCCGGCCAGGGTTCAGGGGAAACTGGGGGAGATCGTCCCGGCGCGAGCCACGCGCCGCCGGCGTACAAGGAGGCCCCCGTGCCGCATGTCCTGGTCCTCAACGCGTCGTACGAGCCCCTCGGCGTCGTACCGCTCCGCCGCGCGCTCGTACTCGTCCTCAATGACAAGGCCATCAGCCTCGAGGACTCAGGCGCCCTGATGCACAGCGCTACCCGCGCGATCCCCGCACCCAGCGTCGTCCGGCTGAAGCGCTTTGTGAGGGTGCCCTTTCGCGGCCCCGTCCCGCTCACCCGCCGCGCGCTGTTCGCCCGCGACGGCGGCCGATGCGCGTATTGCGGTGGCGTCGCAACCAGCGTCGATCACGTCGTCCCGCGCAGCCGTGGCGGGCAGCACACTTGGGAAAACGTGGTCGCCGCGTGCCGTCGCTGCAACCACGTCAAAGCAGACCGCCATGTCGCCGAGATCGGCTGGCGGCTGCGCCATCAACCCGCGCCGCCTTCGGGGCTCGCGTGGCGGATCATCGGCACGGGGCATAGGGACCCGCGCTGGCTGCCATACCTGCAGGCATACGGCGCGGAAGACGCCATGGCCCGGATCGACGGCAAATCTGCCTGAGACCCGGGTCACCATTTTTTTGCGGCTCGGTTCGCCCTTGGCCGGTAGGACCCGGAGCCGGAAGCTCCCGGTGCCCGGCCGGGCACCGGGGAGCCGAAAGGGAGAGGACCCTAGTCCTTAAGGGAGAGGACCCTAGTCCTTCTGGACCGCGTAGGCGGCGACCGACCAGAGGGAGTAGCCGAAGCGGGTGGCGCGCTCGACGCCCTGGACGCGGATGAAACGCGTGTCCGGGGCGTCCATGCCGATCGACTCCCGCCCGCCCTTCCCATGGGCGACCGTCGCCGCGTCGCGCCAGGTGCGGCCGTCCCCGGAGACCTGGACGCGGTAGCGGGAGGCGTACGCGTCCTGCCAGTTCAGCTCAAGGCGGCCGATCCGGGCCGGGTGGGCCAGCTCCAGTTGGAGCCAGGCGCCGTTCTCGGGCCGGGAGGACCAGCGGGTGTCCGCTTTGCCATCGATCGCGGCGGACGCCGGGAGGTCGGCGGTCTCGTCGCCGGACGAGGTCGCCTTGGTGCCCTCCGCACGGGCCAGGTCCGGGCCGTCGGTCCGCGGGAACGCCCTTACGGTCAGCATGCGCTCCTCCGACCCGAAGCGGACCGGAAGGGAGTAGCTGCCCGCCTTGGTGCCCTGGGCCACCGATATCTCCAAGCGGGCGGTCACCGCGCCGCCGCGCGGGGCCGTCACCCCGCCGGGGGCGCGCACGGTGATGCCGTGCGGCGCCTTCACCGTGAGGTCGCCGTTCACATCGCCGGGGCGGTGGGAGACCAACTGGGCCTCGACGACGGCCGCGCCGCCGCCTATCTCCGCGTCCGCCGTCTTGTGGGACAGCGTGAGTTCGGCGTCCGGGGTATCGCCGAACCAGGGGGTGATCTCGTGCACAGCGGGCGGGGTGGTGCCGGTCGGCCAGCTCAGCCGGATCGCGTCCGCCAGCAGGTCCTTGTCCCCGTCCGCCGCCCTGACCTGGGTGAAGCCGCTGCCCGAGAGCGCACCGAGGCTGCGCCAGCCCTTACCGGGGACATGCGCCTCCACGGTGCCCGGTGAGGCGTCCTGGACCCGGGTGGTGAGCGCGGAGACGGCGGAGAGCGGACGGCTGCGGCCGAAGCGCACGGTGACCGGGCGGCCGGGGGACGCCACCTCCGTGGCCGCCTTACCGTCGGCCGCCGCGTGGTCTTCCTTGCCGGTCCGCAGCCCCTGCTTCGGGGTCCGGTCCACGCCCGACCAGGCGTCCGCCCGAGTCAGGGCCTTGGCGAGGAAGGGGTCGAGCACGCCCTTGCCGACCGTGACCCTGCTGTCCCCGATCTTCTCGCGCAGCGCCTCCACCGCGAGCCGGGCCTTCCAGGCCGCCGCTCCGTCGCCGCGTGCCTGGGCGGTGAGCATGTCCACGGCCCGTACGCCCGCGTCGCCGTACCGGCCCAGCTGGTCGAGCCAGGGCCGCACATCGTCGCCCAGCGTGCGGGACAGCCGCTCGGGGGCGTCACGCATGGTCCGGAAGGCGTCGCGCAGCCGGTCCCCGGACCGCTCCAGCCGCCCCACGTCCGTACCGGCCAGGGCCGTCCAGAACGCGTCGAAGAGCGGGCGCAGATACGCGGACTCGTCGCCGCCGAGCATCGAGGAGGCGTCGTTCCCGGCGAGGGCACGCAGGGCGGCGCGGGTCTTGGCGTCCGGGCCCGCGAGGTCGTCGATGGCCGCCTGCCAGGACTCCTGGGGGCGGTAGCCGCGCGGGTTCCAGGCGAAGTCGGCGGCGGTGAACAGCGGGATCCGGGAGGCGGTCGGCTGCTCCATGGCGTTGGCCAGCAGCGCCGCGGACTGGGTGGCCACCGCCGGGTCGCGGCCGGTGTACGGGCCGAGGAAGATCCGGTCCTGCGCCCAGTCGTTGACCGGGTAGTTGTCCATGGTGACCAGGCGGTGGCCGAACGCCGACCGGGCACCGGCCAGCTCACCGCCGGTGATGGTCCTGGGCACCACCCCCACCCCGGTCCAGGCGACGTCCACGCCGTCGTCGAGCGCACCGGCCAGCGCGCGCCGGAACTCGGTGTCGCCGTCCTGGAAGTACTCGGTCGGCATCAGGGACAGCGGGGCCGAGCCGGGGTAGCGGCCGGCCAGGTGGCGGGCGAGAGCGTTGGCCACCTTGGCCTGTGCGGTGGCGGCGGCCTCCGGGCCGGAGCCGAAGGTGTCGGCGTCGGCGTCGCAGTGCCACTCGCTGTAGCTGACGTCCTGGAACTGCAGTTGGAAGGAGCGCACCCCGAGCGCCCACATGGCGTCGACCTTACGGAGCAGCGCCTTGAGGTCCTTCGAGGACGAGAAGCACATCTCCTGGCCGGGGGAGACCGCCCAGCCGAGGGTTACGTGGTTGGCCCGGGCGCGCGTGGTCAGCTCGCGGAACTCCTCGCGCCGCTCGGCGGGGTAGGGGTCGCGCCAGCGGGCCTGCCGGTAAGGGTCGTCGCCGGGCGCGTAGAGATAGCGGTTCTGCTTGGTGCGGCCCATGAAGTCGAGCTGGGCCAGCCGGTCGCGGTGCGACCACGGGGAGCCGTAGAAGCCCTCCGTCGTGCCCCTTACGGCCGTCCCGGGCCAGTCGCGGACGGTCACCCCGGCGACGGCGGAGCCCCGGCCCTCCCGCTTCACCAGGAGCTGGCGCAGGGTCTGGACGGCGTGGAAGAGACCGTCGGGGCCGACGCCGGACAGCGCGACCGTGGGCCGCCCCTCCACCGGGCCCGTGGCCAGGAGATAGCCGCCGGACGGGAGGTCGCCGCGCTCGCGCGCACGCAGGGCGCGCAGCGCGCTGTTCGCGCCCCGGCCGCCCACCTGCACCACCAGTCCGCGCGCCGGGGCCTTGCCGCCGGGCGTGGCTTCGTCGACGGTGCGCACCCCCGCGTCGTGCAGCAGGCCGCGCAGCGCGTCCAGGGCGTACGGATCGGCGTCGCCGTCGGCTATGAGGGTGGCCTCGTCCCCCAGGGCCAGCTCCGCCCCGTGTGCCCGCAGCGACTGAGGGCGCGGCCATACGGGCGGTATGCCGTCGCTGCTGTCGCGCTCCGGTGTGGAGGTGCCCGGGGAGCCGTGGTCCACCGGTGCGGCGGCGGCCGCGGGGGCGCCGCCGAGCAGCCCGCCGATGACCGCGGCAGCCATGGCCGTCGCCCCCGCGGCCCTGGGCCTCTTCCCCCCGAACTGCACGGGCCTCTCCTCGATCCAGATAGCCGGTCCCCGTAGGTATGGCGCCGATAGGCGTGAGCCCACCACCAGGCCGGTGAGGGTGTCAACGCGGACGACCGAACTGTCGGCATTGCCGCGTGCGCGAGGCATCGGGCGGACCGGGGCCGGGCGCGGCGCGCCCGGCGCAAGTCTGACGGATGAAGGGCGGTCCTGTTCGTAAACTCTGTGCTCCCGATCCCTTACAGCCGTGAAATCGCCGTCCAGAAGGCATGTGACCTACAGCACGTACGGGGGGCGTTTACGTCTGCGCCCGTCTGGAGTGGGTAGGGCTCGGGATGACCCACTGCCGACAACCCCACGGAGGTCCGTGTGGCCGCGTCAGCTCAGCTCCTGCTTTCCGCCCTGTCCAAACCCGGACCCGAGATGTCCAGTGAACCGGATCCCTTCGACGGGGTCTCCGGCCCCGACTGTGGACTGTGCGGCCTGGACGGCTTCGGGTCCGGAAGCGCCACGGAGGCGCCCCTCACCAGCGAGCCCCCGCTCGCCGACAACGTTCCCCTGACCAGCGAGCCCCCGCTCGCCGCCGAACGCCCCCTGACAAGTGAGCCGACCGCCGCCCTCACCGGCGTAGGCGCGGGCTGCGAGCCGATGGAGTACTGATGGGCAGAGCGCGGCTCGCCGAGCTGCACGGTGTCGCCACCTCCTACGAGCCCGCCCCGGGCCGCACCGTCCAGGTGCCCGAGGACACAGTCGTCGCCGTACTGGCCGCGCTCGGCGTGGACGCCTCGACCCCCGAATCGGTACGCGAAGCGCTGGACCGGCATGAGCGCCGGCAGCGCGACCAGCTGCTTCCCCCCTGCGTGGTGGTGCGCCCCGGCAAGGCGCCACGCCTGAGCCTGCCCGAGGGCACGGC
Organism: Streptomyces sp. 11-1-2; assembly: GCF_003595545.1. Taxonomy (NCBI): domain Bacteria; kingdom Bacillati; phylum Actinomycetota; class Actinomycetes; order Kitasatosporales; family Streptomycetaceae; genus Streptomyces; species Streptomyces sp. 11-1-2. Next base: position 4,257,894 of record NZ_CP022545.1, on the reverse strand, counting down.
GCTGCGGGTGCGCCCCGAAGACGGCGCACCGCACACGCGGGGGCGGGCGGCCGCGGGGACCCGTAGGGCCGATGGCTCCCTTACGGAGGCCCGCACAGACAGCGCTCATGCGGGTGGTGTTCTTACGGAGGGCACCACCGCCGACGGCCTCCTTACCGCGTTCGCCACGCTGCCACCCGGTGCCCATACCCTGCTCGCCGAGGCCCCCGACGGCCGCCGCGCCACCGCGGCCCTCATCGTGGCCCCCGACCGGATGCCGTTATCCCCGGTCCGCAGCCACGGCTTTCTGGTGCAGCTCTACTCGCTGCTCTCCGCGCGCTCCTGGGGTATGGGCGACCTCGGTGACCTGGCCGATCTGGCCGCCTGGTCGGGGCGGGCGCTCGGCGCCGGCTTCGTCCAGATCAACCCGCTGCACGCCGCCGTGCCCGGCGCCCCGGGCGCGCCGACCGACCCCTCGCCCTACCGCCCTTCCTCGCGCCGCTTCCCCGACCCGGTCCATCTGCGGATCGAGGACGTGCCCGAATACGTCCAGCTGCGCGGCCGCGCCCGCGAGCGGGCCGATCAGCTCCTGGAGGCCGCCGCCACCCTCCGTACGTCTGTCCTGCGCGAGGGCGCCCTGATCGACCGGGACGCCGTCTGGGCCCTCAAGCGCGAGGCGCTGGAGCTGGTGCGGACGGTCCCGCTCAGTCCCGGCCGTCGCGCGGCCTACTGCGACTTCCTCGCCGAGCGCGGCCAGGCCCTGGAGGACCACGCCCTGTGGTGCGCGCTCGCCGAGACCCACGGCCCCGAATGGCGCACCTGGCCCGGCGGCCTGGCCGATCCGCGCTCGGCGGGCACCGCCCGGGCGCGGGCCGAGTATCTGGACCGCACCGACTTCCACTGCTGGCTGGCCTGGCTCACCGACACCCAGTTGGCCGCCGCCCAGCGCGCCGCGCGCGACGCGGGCATGGGCATCGGCCTCGTGCACGATCTGGCGGTCGGAGTCCATCCCTCGGGCGCCGACGCCTGGGCGCTCCAGGACGTCTTCGCCTCAGGCATGTCGATCGGCGCGCCCCCGGACGCCTTCAACTCCCGGGGCCAGGACTGGGGCCTGCCGCCGTGGCGCCCGGACGCGCTCGCCGCCTCCGGCTACGCCCCTTACCGCGATCTGCTGCGCGGCCTCTTACGGCACGCGGGCGCGCTCCGCATCGACCATGTGATGGGCCTCTTCCGGCTGTGGTGGGTCCCCGAGGGGCGTGAGCCGACTGAGGGCTGTTACGTCCGCTACGACGCGGAGGCGATGCTCGGCGTGCTCGCCCTGGAGGCGCACCGGGCCGGGACGGTCGTCATAGGGGAGGACCTGGGGACGGTCGAGCCCGGTGTGCGGGACGAGCTGGAGCGGCGCGGGGTGCTGGGGACGTCGGTGATGTGGTTCGAGCGCCACTACGACAGCGCCGCCGCGGCGGGCGCGGCCCGGCCGCTGTCCCCCGGGGAGTGGCGCGCGGACTGCCTGGCCACCGTGACGACCCACGATCTGCCGAGCACAGCCGCCCGGCTCACCGGCGACCATGTCGAACTCCGGCACCGGCTGGGCCTGCTGACCCGCCCCCTCGCCGAGGAGCGCGCGTCGGACGCGGTCGAGGTCGCCGAGTGGCTGGCGCTGCTGGGGCGGCTCGGGCTGCTGCCGGAGGGGCCGGGCGACGAGGAGGGGGCGGTCAAGGCGGTCCACCGCTTTCTGCTGCGCACCCCGGCGAGGATGGTGGGCGTATGGCTGCCGGACGCCGTGGGGGACCGCAGACCGCAGAATCTGCCGGGCACCTGGGATCAGTACCCCAACTGGCGGCTGCCGATCGCCGACGCCGAGGGGCGCCCCATGTCCCTGGAGGAGCTGGTCGCCTCGCCCCGGCTGCGGGCGCTGATGGACGAGGTGGCCCGGCTCGCCCCTCGTAACCCTTCCCTCTAGCTGCCCCGGCCCCTATAGCTGCCCCGGCCTCATATCCGACCCGGCCTCATAGCCACCCCGGCCTTGCCGTGGCTGCCTCGCCCCTGCCCCGTAGCTGTCCGACTCCGCCCATGGCTGCCTCGGCCCGCCCATAGGTTGGATCTCTGCTTTGCGCAGTCTCCCCAGAACGCCTCTCCTCTGGCAGTCTGTCATGGACACCGCCATAGAGATCCGATCAATGACGACCGGAGAGCTGGAGGGGACCATGGCCCGACCCCTGGGCGGAACGCCCGGCACCCACCGACCACGCGGACGACGGCGAGCGCTGCTCGCGCTCCGCGCCCTCGCCCTGGCCGCCCTCGCGGCCGTCGCCGTCCCTCCCGCCCCGCGCAGGCCGCGCGAGCCGGATGCCAGGGGCCCGTCACCCCCGCCCCGCAGCAGACCGTCGAGGACTGCGACACCCCCGCCCGAATCATCGACAAGGCCGTCCACACCGTCCCCACCCCCGGACAGCGGGCCTGGCAGAAGCGCGAGATCACCGCCTTCACCCACTTCGGCATGGACACCATGACCGGCCGCCAGTGGGGCTCGGGGGCCGAGGACGAGAAGCTCTTCGACCCGCCCGAGCTCGACATGGACCAGTGGATGCGGGCGTACAAGGCCGCCGGCGCCCAGCAGGTCATGCTCACCGCCAAGCACCACGACGGCTTCGTGCTCTACCCGAGCCGCTACACGGACCACGACGTCGAGGCCAGCCCCTGGTGGACGAACGGCCCCGGCGGCAGGAATCCCGATGGCGATGTGCTGGGCGCGTACGCCAAGGCCGCCCGTAAGGCGGGACTCAAGGTCGGCGTCTACCTCTCGCCCGCCGACGGGGCCGAGCTGCCGCACGCCTGGCACGCCCAGTGGGTCGAGAAGATCCGCGAGAAGCAGCAGAACGGCGAGGAGCTGTCGCTGCCCGAGCGCATGGCCCTGGAGGACGGCGACCGCGCACCCGCCGGCCAGGGCCGCTACGGCAACGGCAGCAAGCCCACCGAGCGCACCATCCCCACTCTCGTCCCCGGCGACGACCGGGCGGACAAGGTCGCCTCGGGCGCGCTGCCCACGTTCCGCTTCACCGCCGACGACTACGACGCGTACTACCTCAACCAGATCTACGAGATCCTGACGCAGTACGGCCCCATCGACGAGTTCTGGCTGGACGGCGCCAACCCCTGGGGCGGTGCGGGCGTCACCCAGAACTACAACGTCAGAAACTGGTTCGAGCTGATCCGCGCGCTCTCCCCGGATGCCGTGGTCTTCCAGGGCGCGCAGGGCGTGCGCTGGGTGGGCAACGAGGACGGCATCGCCCGGGAGGCCGAATGGTCGGTCACCCCGTCCGCGGTCGACCCGTGGACGGTCGTGGGCGGCGGGCTGCCCAATGACTCCACCGACGCCGACATCGGCTCGCGCGCGAAGCTGACCGCGCCGGGCGTGCGCCATCTGCAGTGGTACCCGGCCGAGGCCGATGTCTCGATCCGCCCCGGCTGGTTCCACGACCCGGCGGAGCGGCCCAAGACCCCCGGCCAACTGATGTCGCTGTACGAGCGCAGCGTGGGCCGCAACGCCTCGCTGCTGCTCAACGTCCCGCCCGCGAAGAACGGCCGGATCGACGACACCGACATCGCCTCCCTTACGGCCTTCGGCAAAGCCGTAAGGACGACATACGGCACCGGAGCGCGGCCGGCCACCGGTCATCCGGTGACCTTCGACCGGGTACGGCTCGGCGAGGACATCCGCGAGGGGCAGCGGGTGGAGGAGTTCACCGTGCAGGCCCGGGTGGCGGGGACATGGCGGGACATCGCCTCCGGTACGACCATCGGGGCCCGGCGCATCCTTCCGCTGGCCGCGCCCGTCACCGCCGACGGGCTGCGGGTACGGGTCCTCGCCTCCCGCGCCGCGCCACGGCTGCTGCCACCTACCGTCCACCTCAGCGCGGCGGGCCGCCGCTGAGCCGACTTCCGAGGCCGCGGTCATGGCCATCTCAACACGGTGGTAAAGGCCACCCCGGGCACGCGGCGCCGGGGGGCATCGGATAACTTGAGTCCGTGAGCAACAAGGTCAAAAAGAACGCCGTGCGCGCCGGTGCAGTCATCGCCGCGACGACGGCGATGCTGCTGATGTCGTCCCCCGCGTTCGCGCTCACCCGCGACGACGGTGACGACCCGGGTCCGGGCCTGAGCGTCGCCGAGACGCTGGGCCTCTATGTCGCCGCTCCGATCATTCTCTTCCTGGTGATCGCGGGTCTGGTGATGGCGGGAGACAGGAAGTCCCGTAAGCAGACAGACTGAGGCGACGATCTACGAAGCGCGCACGCCGCTGCGGAGCGCCCCGGCCATCCGGCAGGGGCGCTCTTGTCGTGTAAGGCGGCATCTCCGGCCCGGGTGGGGCGGGCCGTCTCCGGCCGCGCGCTGGGGTGGCCCGTCTCGGGCCGCCGGTCGGTACCGAGTAGGCCATCCGCGCCGCGCCGCATTCCGCCGCCCCGGATCCCCAAGTGCGACCGTGTCACGCCGAGTTCACCACGTGCCATCCACAGGCCCCGGGCCGTTTATTTTCGCTTTAACCTACGGTGTCGTAACCTACGGGTCCGTAGGTAAAGCCCGTCGCCCCCGTCCCCTGGAGCGCCACCGTGACACTCGCCCCCACCCACCGCCACGGTCAGGCCGTATGGAGCGATACCCAGCTCCTGTACGCGCTTGAAGAGGTGGTCGAGACCGAGCTCAACCGGCATCTGGCAGTCGCCAAGGAGTGGATGCCGCACGAGTACGTCCCGTGGAGCGACGGCCGGAACTTCGACGGTGTCATGGGCGGTGAGGCATGGGCGCCCGACCAGTCCAAGGTCAGCGACGTCGGCCGGATCGCGCTCGTGGTCAACCTCCTCACCGAGGACAACCTCCCCAGCTACCACCACGAGATCGCGACCCTCTTCGGCCGGGACGGCGCCTGGGGCACCTGGGTGCACCGCTGGACGGCGGAGGAGGGGCGCCACGGCACCGTGATGCGGGACTACCTGCTGACCAGCCGCGCCGTCGACCCGGTGGAGCTGGAGCGGTTCCGCATGGCGCACATGTCCGAGGGCTTCGAATCGGACAACCAGCACAGCATGCTGCACACCGTGGCGTATGTCGCCTTCCAGGAGCTGGCCACCCGCATTTCGCACCGCAACACCGGCCATCACTCCGGCGACCCGGTCTGCGACCGGATGCTGGCGCGCATCGCCACCGACGAGAACCTGCACATGATCTTCTACCGGAACCTGCTCGGGAAGGCGTTCGAGCTGGCCCCCGACCAGACCATGGGCGCCGTCCGCGATGTGGTGGTCAACTTCCGCATGCCGGGTCATGGGATGCCCGGCTTCGAGCGCGCCGCCGCCCAGATGGCCATTGGCGGTATATACAACCTGCGTATCCACCATGACGACGTCCTGCAGCCCGTGCTGCGCTTCCTGAAGGTCCTGGAGATCGGCGGGCTCGGCCCGGAGGGGCTCAAGGCGCAGGAGGAACTGGGGCTCTACATGGGTGGATTGGACGATCAGGCCACCAAGTTCGACGAGCGGCGCGAGGCGCTGCTGGCCCGTCGCAGGGCCCGTGCCGAACGTTCGTGATCACTCTGGCACCATCGGGTGATGGTCGAACATTCATCGCAAGGGACGTCCGGCGCGGCTCACGGTGAAATGCCCGCCATGGCGGACCGGACGGCGGCGGATCAGGAGCCTGCTGAGGAGCCGGATCCGGCGTTGGATCCGGCGGCCGAGGCGGCCCGGCTGAGGGCCGCCGCGGCCGCCGGGAAGCCGGATGCCTACCGGGCCTACGCCGAACTCCTCACCGGCGAGGGCCGCTTGGACGAGGCCCTGCCGTGGTGGGCCAGGGCCGCCGACGCCGGGGACGCGGACGCCTCGCGCACGCTCGCGATCTGTCACAAGGACCGCGGCGAGTTCGCCGAGGCCGAGCGGTGGTACCGCACAGCCGCCGATCGCGACGGCGGCTGTGCGTTCGGTCTGGCCCGGCTGCTGCACGAGGCCGGCGACACGGCCGGTGCCGAGAGGTGGTACGAGCACGGGGCCGCGCTCGGCAGCGTCGAGTGCACGACCAACGGCGCCGTGCTGCTGGCCGCCCGCGGCGAATGGGACACCGCCCTGGAGCGGCTGGCCGAGGCGTCCGCCCAGGGCGACGAGATCGCCACCCGCACTCGCGGGGCCATCCGGAACATGCTGAGCGACCTGGACGGCTGGCGCGAGACCCTCGCCCGGGCCGAAGCGGAGGGCGACCCCGAGGAGGCGTACGAGGCACTGCGCGACCTGCTCGATCCGGACCGCAGGGCGATGTTCGCGCGCTACCCCCGGATGGTCGCGGAGGCCGAGGCGCTGTACGCCCGGGCGGCCGCGGTCGGCAGCGCCAAGGCGCTGGTGGACCAGGCCCTCTTCATCGCTCGCGACGACAGCCGCTGGGACGAGGCCCGCGCCCTCGTCGAACGCGCCCATGAGCGGGGCTACGACGGCGCGGCGTACGTCCTCGGCGTCTGGGCGGAGGAGAACGGCGAACTGCGCACCGCCGAGGAGTGGTACCGCACGGCCGACGAGGCGGACGGCGGCCACATATGGGCCTGCTTCAACCTCGGCGTGCTGTGCGTACGGCAGCGGCGGCTGGACGAGGCGGAACGATGGCTGCGGGCCACGGGGCTCGACGGTGCCGAAGGCGCCGAGGGTGCGGATGCGGAGGGCCGGGGGCCGTTCGACGAGGGCGAGGAGCGGATCGTCAGGGCGCTGGAGGACATCGCCGCGATCCGCGCCGACCCCGAGCGGATGCCGCCCGCCGAGTGGGAGGAACGCCTGCCCGGGCTGCGGGCCCGCGCCGAGGAGGGCGGTCCGGACGCCTGGTGCGCGTACGCCGACGCGCTCGACCGGCTGTACCGGCTCCCGGAGGCCGCCGAGTGGTACCGCAGGGCGGGCACCCCGCGCGCCCTGCTCGCCCTCGGGCGGATGCTGTACGAAGTGGGCGGCGCCACGGGGCTGCGGATGGTGCCGTACTACGAGCCCGCGGCGGCGGAGGGCGACGCCGGGGCCGCGTACGACATCGGCCGCATCCACGACGAGGCCGGGGACCGGCGAACCGCCCAGATCTGGTTCCGCCGGGCCGCCGACCTCGGGCACGGGCGGGCCGCGTGGTGGCTCGGCTGGACGTCGGAGGAGCGGGGCGGCGACCCGCAGCACGCCGAGCGCTGGTACGTCCGCGCCGCGCGCAGCGGTCTGGTGCCGCCCGCGTTTCTCGCGGGGCGCAGCATGGTCCGGCGCGGTGCCTATGGCGAGGCCGAGCCGCTGCTCAGGGTGGCGTGCGAGGGGGAGCACGAGGAGGCGCCGTACTGGCTCGCGCAGGCCCTGCGGGGGCTGGGGCGGGTGGAGGAGGCGGAGCGGTGGCTCCGGGTGGCCGCCGAGGCGTACCCGGACCTCCTCCGCCAATACGGCCCGATGGCCGGCCTGGCCATGCCCGACCCCCGCTGACGCGTTTGTGGGCAATCGTCCGGCGGGGCGGGACGGGTGGGCACAAACCGCCCACCGGCCCGCACTCAGGAACGAAACCCTGGCTGTCGACGGGCCGACCCGGTGCGGCCCAGCCGGGCCCTGGCTGAGCCATCGCTGCCGGGTGCGGCCCGGTGGGTGGGTTGTGCCCACCCGTTCCGCCAGGGGGCACCTCCCAGCGGTAGCTGGGGGAGGAACGATTGCCCACAACCAGTGGAGCGCATGCCCACAACTGGGCGGCGCAGTGCGGGGCGCCGGGCCCCGCACTGCGCCGCAACCCGGTCAGCCCGCGTTGGCGTCCGCGGCCTGGGCGCGGAGGGCGCGTTCGATGCCCGCCCGGGACTCCGTCATCAGACGCCTCAGCGCCGCCGTGGGCTCGGCCGACGCGAGCCACGCGTCCGTGGCGTCCAGGGTCTCCCGCGAGACCTGCAGCGCCGGGTAGAGCCCCACCACGATCTGCTGCGCCATCTCATGGCTGCGGCTGTTCCAGATGTCCTTCGCCGCCGCGAAGTACTTCTCGGTGTACGGCGCCAGCAGCTCCCGCTGGTCGGTCTGGACGAAGCCGCCGATCACCGCCTCCTGCACCGCGTTCGGCAGGGTGTCGCTCTCCACGACCGACGCCCACGCCTCCGCCTTGGCCTGCGGCGTCGGCCGCGCGGCCCGCGCCATCGCGGCGTAGCGCTCGCCCGCGGAGGTCTTGTCGCGCTCCAGCTCCGCCGCGATGGCCCCCTCGTCCGCCCGCCCGGTGGCGGTGAGCCGCTGCAGCAGTGCCCAGCGCAGCTCGGTGTCGATGGCCAGGCCCTCGATCGTCTCGGTGCCCTCGAGCAGCCCGGCGACCAGGTCGAGCTGCGCGTCCGTACGGGCGGTCGCGGTGAAGGCCCGCGCCCAGGCGAGCTGGTGGTCGCTGCCCGGTGCCGCCGCCCGCAGATGGTCGAGCGTGGCCTCGGTCCACTTGGCCAGGCCCGTCTCGCGCCAGGCCGGGGCGGCGTACAGGTCCAGGGCCAGCTTCACCTGGCGGTGCAGCGACTGGACGACGCCGATGTCGGACTCCTTGGCGATGCCCGAGAGCACCAGCGCCAGGTAGTCGCGGGTGGCCAGTTCGCTGTCGCGGACCATGTCCCAGGCCGAGGCCCAGCACAGTGCGCGCGGCAGGGACTCCGCGAAGTCGCCCAGGTGCTCGGTGACGACGGCCAGCGAGTCCGGGTCCAGCCGCACCTTCGCGTAGGTGAGGTCGTCGTCGTTGAGCAGGATCACCGCGGAGCGCTTCGCGCCGATCAGCTGCTCCACCTGGGTCAGCTCACCGTCCACGTCCAGCTCGATGCGCTCGGAGCGGATCAGCTTGCCGGTCGCGTTCAGGTTGTAGAGCCCGATGGCGATGCGGTGCGGCCGCAGCGTTGGCTCGCCCTTGGCGCCCGGCGGCAGCGCCGGGGCCTCCTGCCGCACCGCGAAGGAGGTCACGGTGCCGCTCGCGTCCGTCTCGATCTCCGGCCGCAGCACATTGATGCCCGCCGTCTCCAGCCACTTCTTCGACCAGGTCTTCAGATCGCGCCCGCTGGTCTCCTCCAGCGCGCCGAGCAGATCCGACAGCCGGGTGTTCTTGTAGGCGTGGCGCTTGAAGTACGCCTGGACGCCGCTGAAGAACTCGTCCATCCCGACGTACGAGACCAGCTGCTTGAGCACCGAGGCGCCCTTGGCGTACGTAATCCCGTCGAAGTTGACCAGGACGTCGTCCAGGTCGTTGATCTCGGCCATGATCGGGTGGGTGGACGGAAGCTGGTCCTGCCGGTAGGCCCACGTCTTCATGGAGTTGGCGAAGGAGGTCCAGGAGCGCGGCCACCTGCTGCCCGGCGCATGGGCCTGGCAGGCGATCGAGGTGTAGGTGGCGAACGACTCGTTCAGCCACAGGTCGTTCCACCACTCCATGGTGACGAGATCGCCGAACCACATATGGGCCAGCTCGTGGAGGATGGTCTCGGCCCGCGCCTCGTACGCCGCGTCGGTGACCTTGGAGCGGAAGACGTACTGGTCGCGGATGGTCACCGCGCCCGCGTTCTCCATCGCGCCCGCGTTGAACTCCGGCACGAAGAGCTGGTCGTACTTGGCGAACGGGTACGCGTAGTCGAACTTCTCCTCGAACCACTCGAAGCCCTGCCGCGTCACCTCGAAGATCGCGTCCGAGTCGAGGTACTCCGCGAGCGAGGGACGGCAGTAGATGCCCAGCGGCACCGAGCGGCCGTCCTTCTCGTACGAGCTGTGCACGCTGTGGTACGGGCCCGCGATCAGCGCGGTGACATAGGTCGACAGGCGCGGGGTCGGCTCGAACCGCCAGACGTTGTCCTTCGGCTCCGGCGTCGGCGAGTTCGAGATCACCGCCCAGCCCTCGGGCGCCGTCACGGTGAACTGGAATGTGGCCTTCAGGTCGGGCTGCTCGAAGTTGGCGTACACCCGGCGGGCGTCGGGCACCTCGAACTGGGTGTAGAGGTACGCCTGCTGGTCGACCGGGTCGACAAAGCGATGCAGCCCCTCACCGGTGTTGGTGTACGCGCAGTCCGCGACCACCCGCAGCTCATTGCGCCCGGCCAGCAGCCCCGGCAGCGCGATCCGCGAGTCCTTGAAGACCTCGTTCGGGTCGAGCGCGTCGCCGTTGAGCACCACCTCGTGCACCGTGGGCGCCACCAGGTCGATGAACGACTCCGCGCCCGACTCGGCGGCGTCGAAGCGCACCGTGGTCACGGAGCGGTAGGTACCGCCCTCCTGGGCGCCGCTCAGGTCCAGTTCGATCTCGTACGCGTCCACCGTGAGGAGGCGCGCCCGCTGCTGCGCTTCCTCCCTTGTGAGGTTGGTGCCAGGCACGTCGGCCAACTCCCGTTCGTCATGTGCGGTACGCCATGCGTCAGGCGGATGGCCATCCTCGCACGTCGGCCGGTCGGCGTCGGTAGGCCAAAGGGCGACTGAACGGGAGGAACACCGAGGGGGAGCGGCCGGCCGACCGCTCCCCCTCGGACGAGGCGTGGGCGTCAGCTCAGGTCGGCCGCCACCAGCTCGGCGATCTGCACCGCGTTCAGCGCGGCGCCCTTGCGCAGGTTGTCGTTGGAGAGGAACAGCGCGAGACCGTGCTCGACCGTCTCGTCCACCCGGATCCGGCCCACATAGCTGGGGTCCTGGCCCGCGGCCTGGAGCGGGGTCGGGATCTCCGAGAGCGCCACGCCCGGGGCCGCGGCCAGCAGCTCGGAGGCGCGCTCCACGCTGATCGGACGCTCGAAGCGGGCGTTCACCTGGAGCGAGTGGCCGCTGAAGACCGGCACCCGGACACAGGTGCCGGACACCTTCAGCTCCGGGATCTCCAGGATCTTGCGGCTCTCGTTGCGGAGCTTGTGCTCCTCGTCGGTTTCGAACCGGCCGTCGTCGACGATCTTCCCGGCCAGCGGGAGCACATTGAACGCGATCGGGCGGGCGTAGACCTCGGGCGCGGGGAAGTCCACGGCCGCGCCGTCGTGGGTGAGCTCGGCCGCGCGGTCGGCGGTCTTGCGGATCTGGCCGTCGAGCTCGGCGACGCCGGACAGCCCGGAGCCGGAGACGGCCTGGTAGGTGGTGGCCACCAGGGCGGTGAGCCCGGCCTCGGCGTGCAGCGGGCGCAGCACGGGCATGGCGGCCATGGTGGTGCAGTTCGGGTTGGCGATGATGCCCTTGGGGCGGTCCACCGCGGCGTGCGGGTTGACCTCGGCGACGACCAGGGGCACCTGGGGGTCCATCCGCCAGGCCGAGGAGTTGTCGATCACGACGGGGCCCTGTGCGGCGACCTTCTCGGCCAGCGCCCTGGAGGTGGCGCCGCCCGCGGAGAACAGGACGATGTCCAGACCGGAGTAGTCGGCCGTGGCGGCGTCCTCGACGGTGATCTCGGTACCGCGCCACGGGAGCGTACGCCCGGCCGAGCGGGCGGAGGCGAACAGCCGCAGCTGCTCGGCCGGGAAGTCACGCTCGGCGAGCACCCTGCGCATCACTCCGCCGACCTGGCCGGTAGCTCCGACGATTCCGATCCTCATATCAGCCCTTTTCCTTGGTTGTGCCTGTTCGGGGCGCCTACCCTCCTGGCAAGTGTCTCAGGCGGGTCCGTTACCGTCCCGTGATTTATCCCACGGCGGGGGCGGTTCCCAGGGTGGATGAACGCCGAGTGAGGAGAAGAATTCCTGTTCACAAGGGCGCGATGACCGTTTGCTACCGCCAAGATCCACGTGTGGAGATCGGCGACCGGCGTTGCCGCCTCGTTCACCGCCAGGCCATTCCCGATGCCAACGATCCGAGGTGAGGGCAGCGTCGCTGTCCGCCCGTTTCCGCGTGTCCACTCGGGGAGATCGCGCATGTCCCGCATACGGTCCGCCGCAGCCGCCGTCGCCCACCTCGACCGGCGCACCTTCCTCGCCGCAACCGCCGCCACCGGTGCCACGGCCGGTCTGGGGCTTGCCTTCGGGCCCGGCAGTGGTTCGGCCGACGCCACGCAGCCCGCCACCGCGCGTGCCGCGGGCCGCCGGGTGGTGCAGGCCCCGGCGGCGCCCTCGACGGCCGGTACGACGCTGGAGACGTTCTCCGCCGCGCAGGGCGCCACCGGCTACCGGCGGCTCGCCGACGGCCCCGCCTGGACCCGTGAGGTCCGCGGCGAGATCACCGGCGCCAAGGGCGGCCGCGAGGACCGGCGCACCGCGCTCGCCTCGTTCGTCCAGCTCACGGATCTGCACCTGACCGATGTCCAGCACCCGATGCGCTACGAGTTCCTGCGCAGCGGGCGCGCCGGGGCCTGGCGGCCGCACGAGGCGCTGACCATCGCCGGGGTCGCCTCGCTCATCGAGCGGATCAACGGGCTGCGCGGCGGACCCGCCACCGGGGCGCCGCTGTCGTTCGTCATGACCACCGGCGACAACACCGACAACAACGCCAAGATCGAGCTGGACTGGTTCCTGGCCGCGATGAACGGCGGCCGGATCACCCCCAACACCGGCGATCCGCGCCGCTACGAGGGCGTGCAGAACAGCGGGCTCAAGGAGTTCTGGCACCCCGAGGAGGCGCTGCGCGACGCCGACAAGAAGCTCGGCTTCCCGCGCATCGACGGCTTCCTCAAGGCCGCGCTGCGCACCGTCAACAGCCCCGGGCTGCGGCTGCCGTGGTACTCCACCATCGGCAACCACGACGATCTGGCGGGCGGTGTCTACTCCCTCGGCCACGACTTCTACGCGGACTTCGCCACCGGGAAGCGCAAGCTGGAGATCATCCCGGCCGATGACGCCGAGCGGCTCTTCAAGGGCACACGCGTCGGGGGCGACCCCAAGGGCGTCCAGATGAAGGCGCTGCTGGACGCGCATGCCAAGGACATGCGCACGGTCACCCCCGACGAGCGCCGCGCGCCGTTCACCCGGGCCGAGTACCTGGCCGCGCACCTGGACCCGGCCGCCACCGGCCCCGGTCCGGTCGGCCACGGCTACACCAAGGCCAACCTCGAGCAGAACACCCTCTACTACTCGTTCCGGGTCTCCGAGAACGTGATCGGCATCAGCCTGGACACCACCGACCCGGGCGGCCACTACACCGGGTCGCTCGGCACCGCCCAACTGCGCTGGCTGGAGCGGGCCCTGAAGGCCCACAAGGACGACTACGTGATCGTCTTCAGCCACCACTACAGCCGCAGCCTGGACAACATGAACCACGACCCGGCCCGGCCGGGCGAGGCCCGCCACGGCGGGGACGAGGTCGTCGCCCTGTTCCAGCGTCACCCCAAGGTGCTGGCCTGGATCAACGGCCACAGCCACAAGAACGAGATCACCCCGCGCGGCACCTTCTGGGAGATCACCACCGCCTCACATGTGGACTTCCCCCAGCTGGCCCGGGTGTTCGAGGTCGTGGACAACCACGACGGCACGATCTCCCTGTTCACCACGCTCATCGAGTCGGCCGCGCCGCACCGCACGGACTTCTCGGACCTGTCCCAGACCGGTCTCGCGGCGCTCTACCGCGAGCTGTCCTTCAACGCGCCCGGCGCCAGCCAGAAGCTGGCCGGTGACGCCACGGACCGCAACACCGAGCTGCTGCTGCGCAAGCCCTGAGCCCTGATCCTGAGCCGCCCGCACCGGGTGGCCCGGTACCCCGCCTCCGCGCCGGGGCATCGGGGCGTCAGCGCGGCAGGACCACGACATAGGAGGCCGGGTCGCGGTCGGCCGCCGCGATCAGGGCGGTACGGACCACCGCGGCCTGTTCCTCCGGGGTCTCCCGGAGCTTCTTCGGGGTGACGCGCACGACCGTGATCCCGAGCCGCTCCAGGTGTTCGCGCTTGCGGCCGAAACCGCCGCGCCAGACCTCCTCGTCCTGGCGCGGCGCCCGGGTGTCGATCTCCACCGCCACCGCCTGGTCACGCCAGTAGGCGTCCACCCCGCCGAGAGCGGGCCCGCCGGGCAGCCGCAGCTCCACGTTCCACAGGGGCTCGGGCAGGTGGTGGCCGCGGATCATGTCGTACAGCCGCCCCTCGGCGATCGCCCGGCCCTCGGCGAGCAGCGCGTCCACGGCGTCCACGACATGCGGCCGGGACAGCAGCCGGGCCGAGTTCAGCTCCGCGACGACGGCCGTGGCCTCGCAGTGGCCGTGACGCACGGACTCGGTGAGCAGTCTGCGGACCAGGACGGCGTCGGTGAGCCGGGCGACCGCGTCGGCGAGGGCGCGGGCCACCGGGGCGGTGGGCACCCCCGCGACGTACTGGGGGCCGGGCAGGGTGCCCGCCCGCACGAAGCGGACGAAGCCGGTGGCGCGCAGCCGCCGGGTGCGCGGCACCAGGACGTCGATCCGGTCCAGGGAGGCCAGCGGGGGAGCGGAGGAGAAGTGGTGCAGGGCGAGCGCGGCAAGCCCGGTGATCATCGCCTCGCCGTGTGGCTCGCCGCCGCCCGGCGCGGAGCCGTCGGCGCCCTGGCCGCGGCTCGCGGTGTACAGCAGCGCGGCCAGCAGCCGCTCCTCGCTGGTCGCCGGGCCGGGGTGGAGCAGATGGACGCCCGGCAGGATCTGCTGCCAGGGCCCGCCGGCCCGGCTGCGCTCGGCGGCGACGGACGCCGTCACTCCGTGCTGGCGAAGCTGACAGGTTGTCAACACCCGGCGCTGGACGTCCGAGAGGTGGTGGAGGGGGCGGGGGGACAGCGGCGTGTTGTGGCTCATGCCCCCGCCATTCCCGCGCCCGCCGTACCGGCTAACCCCTGTTACAGAGTCGTCGACAAAAGCGGACAACCCCGCACTAAAGTACGGCAGTTCGAATGCCGAAAAGGCTCCCCGGCCCGATGCCCGGCGGCTCCCCGGCCCGATGCCCGGCGGCGCCCCGCCATCCCCGCCGCGCCGCGCCCTCCTGGCCGCGTCCGACCTTCCTGGCCGCGCCCCGCCATCCCGGCCGCGCGGCCCGGCTACGGTGCCCGGCCGTGAGGGGCCGGACCGTCGCCGAGGTGGCCGCCGAGCTGGACGCAGGGGAGCGCCCCGAATTCCCGGTGAACATCGCGATCACCCGGGAGGACGGCGCGGTCACGGGCGAGATGTCCATCGTCTGGACCCTGGACCCCGCAGGGGTGCCCGGCTTGCGGGGTTCCGCTGCGAGGCCCGGCTGCGAGGCCCGGCTGCGGAGTCCGACTTGCGAGGCCCTGCTGCGGGGCCAAGCTGCGAGGTCCGGCCAAGCGGCCCGGCTGCGGAGTCCGGCCGCGGGGTCCCGCGAGGCCCCGCAGCGGTGCCCGGCTTGCGGGGTCCGGCCGCACGGCTCGGTCGCGGGGTCCGCCCGTAGAGCCCCGCCGCACGGCCCGGCCGCGACGTCCCGCCCCGGTGCCCGCGCGGCGCTTGCCCGGCGGTCGCCGGGGGCGCCGCGCGGGCGTCCGAGGGTCGGCGTACGCCTTAGGCGGCTGCCCTCTCGTCGCATTGCTGCCCGCGCAGGGCGCGGGCGAGGTCGTCGCGTGCCTCCAGGACCAGCCGGCGCAGCGCGGGCGCCGCGTCCGGGTGGCCGTCCAGCCAGGCGTCGGCCGCCTCCAGGGCGCGGGCGTCGCCCTGGGCGGCCGGGAACAGCCCGCGCACGATCGCCATCCCGATCTCGATCGACCGCTCCTGCCAGATCCGCTCGATCACCTCGAAGTAGCGCGGCGCGTACGGCGCCAGCAGATCCCGCTGGCCCGGCTGGTCGAAACCGGAGATGGTGGCCTCCACCAGGGCGTTGGAGAGGCGGTCGGACTCCACCACCGCGTCCCATGCCTCGGCCTTGACCGCGGCGGAGGGCCGGGCGGCCAGACACCGCACCTGGTGGCGCTTGCCGGAGGCGGTGTCGTCGCGCGCCAGCTCGGCGCCGATCAGCGCCTCGTCGGCCTGACCGCTCGCGGCCAGCGCGGCCAGGAACGTCCAGCGCAGCTCCTGGTCCACATCCAGCCCGTCGATCCGGGCCGTGCCGTCCAGCAGCCCGCTCAGCATCCGCAGCTCGGACTCGGCGACGGCGACCTGCGCGAAGAACCGCGCCCAGGCGAGCTGATGCCCGCTGCCCGGCTCGGCCAGCCGCAGCTCGCTCAGCGCGACCTCGGCGCCCGCCGCCTCGCGCGCGTCCGGCGCCGAGTAGTGGTGCAGGGCGGACAGCGCCCACGCCTGGACCATCTGCAGCACGCCGATGTCGCTCTCGGCCCCGGCGAACCGCCGCACCAGCTCCAGATAGTCGCGGGCGGGCAGCAGCGCGTCACGGGTGAGGTTCCACAGCGCGGACCAGCTCAGCGCGCGGGCGAGGGGGTCGGTCAGCTCGCCCAGGTGCTGGCGCAGGGTGTCCAGCGACCTCTCGTCGAAGCGGATCTTGCAGTAGGTGAGGTCGTCGTCGTTGACCAGGATCAGATCGGGCCGGGAGACGCCGGTCAGCTCGGGGACGACCGTACGGGGACCGTCGACGTCCACCTCGGCGCGGGCGTAGCGCACCAGTGCCCCGGGGCGCTCACCGGCCGGGGCCTCCTTGCGGTACAGCCCCACCGCCACCCGGTGCGGCCGCAGCGTGGGGTGGCTCTCGGCGGCCTCCTGCTCCACCGCCAGCTCGGTGATGTGCCCCTCGGCGTCATAGGTGGCCTGCGGGGTGAGCGCGTTGACCCCCGCGGTCTCCAGCCAGGCGCGCGACCAGGTGGCCATGTCCCGCCCAGAGGTCTCGCCGAGCACCGACAGCAGATCCGACAGCCGGGTGTTGCCGTACGCGTGCCGCTTGAAGTAGCGCCGCGCGCCCTCCAGGAAGGCGTCCTGCCCGACGTAGGCCACCAGCTGCTTGAGCACGGACGCGCCCTTGGCGTACGTGATCCCGTCGAAGTTGAGCTTGGCGTCCTCCAGATCACGGATGTCGGCCGTGACCGGGTGGGTGGAGGGCAACTGGTCGGCGCGGTAGGCCCAGGCCTTGCGGCGGTTGGCGAAGGTGATCCAGCCGTCGGCGAAGCGGGTCGCCCCGACCAGGGCGAAGGCCCCCATGAAGTCGGCGAACGACTCCTTGAGCCACAGGTCGTCCCACCACTCCATGGTCACCAGGTCGCCGAACCACATATGCGCCATCTCGTGCAGGATGACGTTGGCCCGGTTCTCGTACGACGCCTGTGTGACCTTGCCGCGGAAGATGAACTCCTCCCGGAAGGTCACACAGCCCGGGTTCTCCATCGCGCCGAGGTTGTACTCCGGCACGAACGCCTGGTCGTACTTGCCGAACGGGTACGGATAGTCGAAGTGGTCGTGGAAGAAGTCCAGACCCTGCTTGGTGACCGTGAAGATGTCGCCCGCGTCGAAGTGCTTGGCCAGCCCCTTGCGGCACAGCGCGCCCAGCGGGATCTCCAGCTCGGAGCCGTCCGGCAGCGTGCGGCGGTAGAGGTCGCACTCGTGGTGGTACGGACCGGCGAGCACGGCCGTGATGTACGTCGAGATGGGCCGGGTCGGGACGAAGTGGCTGGTCGCGGCACCATCGCCGGCACCGGACGGCTCGACCCGGTCCACCGTCCCGTTGCTCAGCACCGTCCAGCCCTCCGGGGCGGTCACCGAGAAGGTGAACGGGCCCTTGAGATCCGGCTGTTCGAAGTTGGCGAAGACCCGGCGGGCGTCGGCCGGCTCGTACTGGGTGTAGAGGTAGACCTCGCCGTCCTCCGGGTCCACGAAGCGGTGCAGGCCCTCGCCGGTCCGGCTGTAGGCGCACTGCGCGTCCACCACCAGCTCGTTCTCCGCGGCGAGCCCCTCCAGGGCGATCCGGGAGCCGTCGAAGACCGCCGCCGCGTCCAGCTCCCGGCCGTTGAGCCGCACCGAGGTCACCGAGGGCGCCAGCAGATCGGCGAAGGTCGCCGCGCCCGGCTCGGCGCAGCGGAAGCGGATCGTGGTCGTGGAGCGGAAGGTGCGCGGCCCGGACCCGGTGTGCTCACCGACGGCGGACCGCAGATCGAGCGCAACCTCGTAACCCTCGACGGTGAGCAGCTTCGCCCGCGCACGGGCCTCGTCACGGGTCAGGTTCTCACCGGGCACGACGCGGCTCCCTCGGCAATGTCTCGCATCTCGGATATCGGACAGCGGAAATCATGTCACGGTGCACCGACAGCCGGTATCGGGGAATGGGCTCCCCTCCCGCCCGCGTTGGGTCAGGTAGCCAGTTCTCTATTCATTTGCGATGACCACGCGCCCGCTTGAGGAGAAACCATGACCGAGACTGCCAAGACGCCCGCCGACTTCTGGTTCGATCCGGGGTGTCCCTGGGCCTGGATGACCTCGCGCTGGATGCTCGAGGTGGAGAAGGTGCGCCCGGTCGAGGTGCGTTGGCACGTCATGAGCCTCGCCGTGCTCAACGAGCCCAAGCTCGATGAGCTGCCCGAGGAGTACCGCGAGCTGATGAAGACCGCCTGGGGCTCGGTCCGGGTCTGCATCGCCGCCGAGCAGCAGCACGGCAGCGAGGTCCTCGGCCCCCTCTACACCGCGCTCGGCACCCGCTACCACAACCAGGGCCTGGAGAGGGGGAACCGCGAGACGATCGTGGCCGCCCTCGAGGAGGCCGGTCTCCCCGCCGACCTCGCCGACTACGCCGACTCCGACGCGTACGACACCGAGCTGCGCGCCTCCCACAAGGAGGGCATCGACCTGGTCGGCCAGGACGTGGGCACCCCCGTCATCGCCGTCCCGGGCTCGGACGGCGAGCAGGTCGCCTTCTTCGGCCCGGTGGTCACCCCCGCCCCCAAGGGCGAGGACGCCGCCAAGCTGTGGGACGGCACGCTGCTGGTCGCCTCGATCCCCGGCTTCTACGAGATCAAGCGGACCCGTACGGTCGGCCCGATCTTCGACTGACCGCCTGAGCCGCCGCCACGGCAGGGCCCCCGCGCGAGTCGACCGCGCGGGGGCCCTTTTCGCTTCCCGGCCGCCCATGCGTGGGCACACGCATGGGCGGCCGAGTGGCCATGCCCGGGCGCTGTGCCCGGGGGCAGGGGGCTCAGCCCCGGCGGCCCACCAGCTTCCAGGCGGCCGGCAGCGCGCCCATCGCCAGCGCGGCCTTCAGCGCGTCCCCGATCAGGAACGGGGTGAGCCCGGCCGCGACCGCCTCGCCGAGGGAGCTGTGGGTGGCCAGCGCGAGATACGGGACGCCCACGGCGTAGGTGACCGCCGAACCGACCGCCATGGTGCCCGCGGTGCGCAGCACCCCGCGGTCACCGCCGCGCCGGGCCAGCGCGCCCACCACGGTCGCCGCCAGCAGCATGCCCAGCACATAGCCGAAGGACGGCATGGCGGCGCCGGAGCTGCCCTCGGCGAACCACGGCACGCCCGCCATGCCGACCAGGGTGTACAGCGCCAGCGACAGGAAGCCGCGCCGGGCGCCCAGCGAGGTGCCCACCAGCAGGGCGGCGAACGTCTGGCCGGTCACCGGCACCGGCGAACCGGGGACCGGCACCGAGATCTGGGCGGCGAGACCGGTGAGCACGGCGCCCCCGATGACCAGCGCGGTGTCCCGGGCCAGGACGCGCCGCGCGGGAAAGACCGCGTCCGCGAGGACCGTACCGGGTGTGGCGGCGGCAGAAACCGTGCTCATCAGCGATGCTCCCAGGTCAGAGGGTGGATACGGCGACGCTAACCCAACGCGCGGGCCCCGGACACCGTCGGATGACCACAAAGCCGGACGCATCGGCTTGGCGGCTTCTGGCAGAGACACCCGATACGGAGCGTGACGCAGGTGTCCGATATCCAGAAAAGTTTGGTCGTGATGTTGTCCTGATAGGACGCGCCCTTCACACTAGGGACGTTTTGCATCCGCCCGCCCGCCTCGTAAGGGACAGAGAAGAAGAATGAACCGGACATCCGCGTCCTCCGGGCCATCCGGCACCGCCGAGGCGACCGGCACGGGCGCGACCGCCACGCCACCGCTCTCCCACGGCCTCAAGCAGCGCCATCTGTCGATGATCGCCCTCGGGGGTGTGATCGGCGCGGGGCTGTTCGTCGGCTCCGGCGCCGGAATCGCCGCCGCCGGTCCGTCGATCGTGGTGGCCTACGCGGTCTCCGGGCTGCTGGTGATGCTCGTGATGCGGATGCTCGGCGAGATGTCGGCGGCCAACCCGGCCTCCGGCTCGTTCTCCGTGCACGCCGAGCGGGCGATCGGGCCCTGGGCGGGGTTCACGGTCGGCTGGATGTTCTGGATCCTGCTGTGCGTGGGCATCGCCGCCGAGGCGATCGGCGCGGCCGGGATCATGGTCCAGTGGTTCCCGGGCACCGACTCCTGGATGTGGGTCGCCCTCTTCATGGCGATGTTCTGCGCGACGAACCTGGCGGCGGTCAGCAATTTCGGCGAGTTCGAGTTCTGGTTCGCCGCGCTGAAGATCGCCGCGATCACGATCTTCCTCGTCCTCGGCGTACTCGCGATCCTCGGCGTCCTGCCGGGCACCGACGCCCCCGGCGGCTCCCACCTCACCGGTGACGGCGGCTTCCTCCCCAACGGCGTGAACGGCATGGTCGTCGGCCTGCTGGCCTCCGTCTTCGCCTACGGCGGACTGGAGACGGTGACGATCGCGGCGGCCGAGTCCGAGAACCCGGTCAAGAGCGTCGCGGGCGCGGTGCGCACCGCGATGTGGCGCATCGCCCTCTTCTACGTCGGCTCGATGGTGGTCGTGGTCACGCTGATCCCGTGGAACGACAAGGCGTTGGTCGCCGAGGGTCCCTACGTCGCCGTCCTCAACCACCTCGACATCCCCGCGGCCGGGGACATCATGAACGTGATCGTGCTGATCGCGCTGCTCTCCGCGATGAACGCCAACATCTACGGCGCCTCCCGCATGTCCTACTCCCTGGTCACCCGCGGCGAGGGCCCCGCCTTCCTGGGCCGCGTCACCGGTGGCGTCCCCCGCCTCACCGTGCTCGCCTCCTCCTTCTTCGGCTTCGTCGCGGTGCTGCTCAGCTACTGGTGGCCGGACACCATCTTCAAGTGGCTGCTCAACATGGTCGGCGCCGCGGTACTGGTGGTCTGGGGCTTCATCGCCGCCGCCCAACTGCGCATGCGCAGCCGCCTGCAGCGCGAGGCGCCGGAAAAGCTCGTGGTGAAGATGTGGCTCTTCCCGTACCTGACCTGGGTCGCCCTGGCCGCGACGGTCGGAGTGCTGGTGCTGATGCTGCGCGAGAGCGACACCCGCAGCCAGCTCTACGCCACGGCCGTGATGGCGATCGCGCTCGCGATCATCGGATACGTACGGCAGCGGACGGCGGCGGCGCGGCAGGAGGGCTGATCAGGGCCGGGATTGGGCTTCGGCCTGCGCTTGCCATTCGGCGAGCGACTCACGGTTCTGCGTGACGAACGGGTGCTCGGGGCCGAGCACCCGTTCGCGGCGCTCGACCACCTCCCGGAGCGTCGCGGTGGCCTCGTCCAGCTTGCCGAGCCCGTGGGCGACCCGTGCCTTCAGATTCAAGGCCGCGAGGGTCTGCGGGTGATCGGGACCTTGGAAGCGGATGCGCTCGGCCAGGGCACGGCGGGCCACCGGCTCGGCCTCCATGTATCGGCCCAGCACCCTCAGCCCCTCGGCATGGTTGTGGTGGGCCATGAGGGTTGCTAGGTGGCCGTGTGGTAATGCGCGCTCACAGTCCTCGACGACCCGGGCCGCCTCGTCGAACTCCTCCGAGTCGCCGAGCCGCGGCAGAACCTCAAGAAGCCACGCTCGACTGAAAAGCGTCTCCCCGGAGTCTTCGCCGAGCACCCGCCGCTGCCCGGCGATCGCGCGTCGCAGCAGGTGCACCGCTTCTTCCACATGGCCGAGGATGGCGACCGGCACATGCAAAACGGCACACGTGCGCAAAGTGTCGGGATGATCGACGCCGAGAATCCGCTCGCGGCTCCGCAGCACCTTCCTGAGCGTCGTCTCTGACTCCGTGTAGTGCCCCATGCGGTGCTGGGTCCGGCCCATGATGTGGCGCGCGCTCAGGACCACGGGGTGCTCCTCGCCCAGAAGGCGCTCGGCCACGTCCGTGACGGCCACGGACATCGACAACGCCACTGCGAAGTCACCCGCCGTGAAGAGCTGTTCCACGACGCGGACGGCCAGCCGGGCCGCCCCTTCGCCCGGCGAGCCGTGCAGCAAACGGGAGGCGTGCGGGGCCAGCAGCCGCAACTCGGTACGTGTCTCAACCGGCGCGGCATCCTCCGGCGGCAGCGCCGCCTCCAGCAACCGCCCCGCCGCCTCGGCCAGCGCCGCACGCTGCCCCTCCGGAACCCCTACCGCGACGCTGTCCAGCAGCACCCCATGAGCCTGTACGCACCGACGGCCGTCCGCCTCGACCATGCCGATCAGCGAGTGGTCGAGCAGACCGCGCAGCGCGGGCTCGACCCGGTCCGCGGCAAGCGGCGGGTCGAGGTGGCCGAGAAGCACCTCTCCCCGCGCCACCGGCATCAGCAGAGACAGCGGCACCGGGTCCGCCGCCCAGCAGGACAGCAGCCGCAGCAATGTGGTCGCCTCCGGCAGCCCCTGTCCGGCGAGGGCGTCCAGGGACAACTGCCAGGTGCGGCCCACCAAGTGGCGGGACTGGCCGCTGCCCGTACCTGCCGCGCCCTGGTCGACGAGCGCCGTCGAGTCCTCACTCAGCTTCCGGTCGTACTCGTCCATCGACCACGACTCCAGGAGTTGATGCGACAGATGCGAACCCGCCAGGGTCAGGGCCAGCGGCAGACAGCCCAGCCGTCGCGCCACCTTCTGGGCCGATTCGACGGTACCGGCGTCCGGCGCCAGATCGCAGAGGACCTGTGCCGCGTCGGCCTCCGGCAGCACCCCGACGGGGTGCCGTGCCGACCCGGTGCCCCGCCACAGCGGCGACGTCGCGTGCCGCGTGGTCACCAGGACCGTGCCGAGCGGGCTGGTGCGCAGCCAGCCGCCCTCCTCCAGGACCGTCGGGTCGTCGGCGTTGTCCAGGACCAGCAGCCAGCGCTGGGCTGAGTGGTCCAGGTAGTGCCAGACGAGGTCGGCGGCGGCACGCTGGCCGCTGGCCGCGGCGGCCAGCTCCCCCGTGGTCGCGCCCCGGTCGCCCGCCACGGCGAGCATGCCCGCTCGCAGGGAGATCCGCTCCGATGCGTTCACCCAGAGTCCGATGCGTCCCTGGTCCCTTACGGCCTCCGTGAAGAGGGCGTGCGCCACCGCCGTCTTGCCGCAGCCGCCCAGGCCGTGCAGGACGTGAACGTCACCACCGGGGCCGGTGACGGCTGCCCGGAGGCGCTCCATGAGGTCGGCGCGGTCCCGCAGGATGCCCGGCGCACGGCCGACGAGCGGGACGCGGACGGAGTCGGGGGCGGTCATGCCCCGAGTGGCAGTCGAGACCGGCGCGAGCAGCGGGGCCGCGCCGGGCTCGTAGTGGTGGTGATGCTCCTCGATGTACTGGTCGCCGCCGGTCTGGAAGACCCGGCCCTGGCCGGACGCGCGGCCGTCGATGGGGCCCGGCCCGCTCATCGCTCGGTGATGTGCTGGTCGCGGCCGGCCTGGTAGACCCGGCCGCTGCCGGACGCCTCGGCCGTCATGTGGATCTCGCCGACGGCGGGTCGTTGATCGGGGCGGCGGGGGTTCAACTCATCCAGGATGCGGCGCAGTTCGTCCGCCACCTCCGGCTGGGCCACCAGCAGTCGGCGCACCCGTCCCTGCCATTCGGCGGCCAGCTCCGCCTCGGAGTCCTCGTCGCCCGTCTCACGCGCGAGCAGCAGATCGGCGCGGCTCGCCTCGAACTCCTCGCCGATGCCGTCGGCTCTGGCGGGCTGGAACCGCTGCCAGAGCGAGACGAGGCCGTCTCTGGCCGACTCCCAGGCGGTGGTGGCCATCAGCGTGACCATGGTGGTGCCCGCCGTCCTGGCGAGATCGGCGATCTGCGGATCCATGCCCTCCCCCTTCGAGCGACCTTTGATCATAGGTCCGCCGTTCACTCTGCGGATGGATCAGATCAGGCCACTCCCGGTGCACGGCGCCCCGGCCCGACCGGCGTGCACGCGGTGGCGGAAAACGCTCTTGCTGCTAGCGTGTACTTGCAAGTTAATTGCAATAACGCGGTCCGAAGGGCTTCGCATGGCCATCTACACACTTCCTGAACTTCCGTACGACTACTCGGAGCTGGCCCCGGTCATCAGCCCCGAGATCATCGAGCTGCACCACGACAAGCACCACGCCGCGTACGTCAAGGGCGCGAACGACACGATGGAGCAGCTCGCGGAGGCGCGGGACAAGGATCAGTGGGGCTCGATCAACGGGCTCGAGAAGAACTTGGCCTTCCATCTGTCCGGCCACATCCTGCACAGCATCTACTGGCACAACATGACCGGTGACGGCGGCGGCGAGCCGCTGGAGAGGGACGGGGTCGGAGAGCTGGCCGACGCCATCGCCGAGCACTTCGGATCCTTCGCGGGCTTCAAGGCCCAGTTGTCCAAGGCCGCCGCCACCACCCAGGGATCGGGCTGGGGTGTGCTGGCGTACGAGCCGGTCAGCGGGCGGCTGGTGGTCGAGCAGGTCTACGACCACCAGGGGAACGTGGGGCAGGGCTCGGTGCCGATCCTGGTCTTCGACGCCTGGGAGCACGCCTTCTATCTGCAGTACAAGAACCAGAAGGTGGACTTCATCGAGGCCATGTGGAAGGTCGTCAACTGGCAGGATGTGGCGCGCCGTTACACGGCCGCCAAGGAGCGCGCCCACAACCTGCTGCTGGCCCCGTAACCCGGAGCGCCCGCCAGACCACCTGCTTGCGTGATCGTCTTCTCACCGAACACCGGGCAGGCGGAAAAGGGGCCCCCGCGCGGTCGACTCGCGCGGGGGCCCTGCCGTTGGTGGGAGTGGTGTCCTCAGGTGAGGGTCCAGCGCTGGTTCGAGCCGTTGTGGCAGCTCCACAGCACCAGCCGGGTGCCGTTGCCGGTGCCGTTGTCGTAGGCGTCCAGGCAGCGGCCGGAGCCCTGGTGGACGAGGGCGCCGGAGGCGTTCACCTGCCACTTCTGGCCGGTGGCACCGGTGCAGTCGCCGATGACGACCTTCGTGCCGTCGGCGGTGCCGTCCTTCTCGGCGCCCAGGCATTTGCTGCCGTAGACGGTCAGTTCATTGCGCGAGGTGAGCCGGAAGAGCTGGTTCTGGCCGCCCTGGCAGTCCCAGAGCTGAGCCTGGGCGCCGTTGGAGATCGTGTTCTGGTCCAGATCGACGCAGCGCCCGGAAGCGGCGCCGATGATCTCGGCACCGTCGGTGCCGGGGAGGTCCTGGACGGTGATGGTGTCCGGGCCGCCGCTCAAGGTCACCGTGTTGGCGCCCTTGGCCAGCGAGAGCAGGACGGAGACGGTGCGGCGGGCGGTGGCGGAGCCGGTGGGCGGCAGGGCGAGCGTGGTGGCGTACTGGCCGCCCACGCGGAGGGTGGCGGTGCGCGGGGCGGTGCCGCCGTTGGCGTAGGTGAGGTCGGCCAGTTTCAGCCCCGCCGTCTTGGCCGTGACGGTGAGGGAGCCGGTGCCCTGGTAGGTGGTGCCGGGGGCTTCCGTGCCCGAGACGGTCAGCAGCATCGCCTCACCGGCCGGGACGGTGGCGGTGTAGCCGCCGCTGTGGGTGCCCACCGGGGCGCGCTTCCAGACGTCGCGGACGGAGGCGGCGGCGCCGGTCAGCCCGAGGTCGGTCCAGCGGGCGGTGATGGGCTTGGCGGCGGAGGTGCGGTTGAGCAGCAGCACGGCGCGCTGCCCGGTGCCGGACAACACCTTGGCGTACACCTGCAGCCCCGCGGCGTCCTCGGCGACCTTCACCCCCTGCAGCCCGCGCGGGTCCTGGTCGACGGCGATGACCTCGGGGTTGGTGAGGTTGGCGGCGGTCTCCCGCGTCATGGTGGTGAGGTCGTTCCCGGCGAGCAGCGGGGCGCCGGAGATCGCCCACAGGCTCATATGGGTGCGGTCGAGCGTCGCGTTGGAACCCTTCATGCCGACCGTAAGCATGTCCGGGTCGTTGTAGTAGCCGGTGTGCTGGGCGGTGGGGTGCAGGCCCTGGTCGAAGTTGGACAGCATCGCGGTGGCCGAGGGCGTCTGCCCCCAGTAGATGATGTCGGTGCTGGTACGCCACAGATCGCCCGCGCCCGGGGCCCAGTTCCACGGTCGGCCCGAGCCCCATTCGCACAGCGACAGCACGAGACGGCGGCCGGTGACGGCGGTCGCCGCCTTGTTCGCCTCGCTGAGGGCCCTGTAGGTGGCCTCCTGGTCGAGCCCCTCGTCCTGGCCCCCGCACCAGTCGACCTTGACGTAGTCGAAGCCCCACTCCTGGAAGGCCCGCAGATCCTGCTCGTAGTGGCCTTCGCTGCCGCTGCCCGGGGCGGGCGGGGTGCCCGGCGGGGTGGGGTAGAAGTAGCCGCAGCCGTTCTTACCGGCGTCGGTGTAGATCCCGGCCTTGAGCCCCTTGCTGTGGATGTAGTCGGCGATGGCCTTCATCCCGCCGGGCCACTGCTGGGAGTCGACGGTGATGTTGCCCTTGCTGTCGCGGGTGCCCCACCACCAGCCTTCGTCGATGTTGACGTACTCGTACCCGGCCTCGGCCATGCCGGAGGACACCAGCGCGTCCACCTGGGCCTTGATCGTGTCGTAGTCGATCTGGCTGGCCAGGCTGTTCCACGAGGCCCAGCCCATGGGCGCGGCGGGTACGTCGATCTGCGGGGCGGGCGCGGCGGGGGCCGAGGTCGCCGCGTATGCCACGGCGCCCGGCCCGGTGAAGCCCAGCCCGGTGAAGCCCAGCCCGGTGAAGCCCAGCCCGGTGACGGTCAGCAGAACGGACAGCAGAACGGCCGGCAGTGCCCCGGTCAGGCGCCTGGGCCGTGATCGGGGCCGTGATCGGGGGCGTGGCCGGTCGGGGCGGAATAAGCGTGACAGGCCGAGGAGGACAAGGCGCATAAGGAAACCACTCCCATTCGATATATCGAACCATGTTCGCGATATGGGTCGTAGCTGATCTGCGAAGGATTCTGTGGACCCGGCCGGTCGATGACAAGAGGTGTGCGTGGGGAAACCGTCCCCCGACGCCACCGGGCCCCGCGCGGACGGCTCGCGCGGGGCCCCGGTGGTCCACGGCGGTCAGCCCGCGGTCTCCGGCGCCCGCCCCCGCGTCCGGCGGATCGCCCGTGCGGCCATCGGGCCGACCAGGGTGATCAGCGACAGGCACAGGATCGCCGCGGAGAGCGGGCGGGTGAAGAAGATCGTCCAGTCGCCCTCGCTGAAGGCCAGCGCACGCCGGAACTGGGTCTCCGCCATAGGACCCAGCACGGCGCCCAGGATCAGCGGGGCGACGGGATAGCCGGTGCGGCGCATGCCGAAGCCCAGGACGCCGAAGAGCACCGCGATGCCGAGGTCGACCGCGTTCTGCGACAGCGCGTACACCCCCAGGGCCGCGAAGACCAGGATGCCTGCCGTAAGCAGCGGGCGCGGCAGCCGGAGGAGCTTCACCCACAGCGGGATCAGCGGCAGGTTGAGCACGAGCAGCATCACATTGCCGATGTAGAGGCTGGCGATCAGCGTCCAGACCAGCGCCGACTGGGTCTCGAACAGTTGCGGGCCGGGCTGCACGTTGTACATCTGGAACGCGATCAGCAGCACCCCGGCCGTCGCGGAGGTGGGGATGCCCAGCGTCAGCAGAGGCATCAACACCCCGGAGAACGCGGCGTTGTTGGCGGCCTCGGGGCCCGCCACCCCCTCGATGGCGCCCTTGCCGAACTGCTTCTTGTGCCGGGACAGCCGCTTCTCCACGTTGTAGCTCAGGAACGTGGGTATCTCCGCGCCGCCCGCGGGCAGGGCGCCGATCGGCAGGCCGATCGCCGTACCCCGCAGCCACGGCTTCCAGGACCGCCGCCAGTCCTCGGGGCTCATCCCGATCTTGCCGCCCACCGGGAGCACCCGCTCCTCGGGCGCCCGCCGCAACCGGGCCGCGGTGTAGAGCGCCTCCCCGATCGCGAAGAGGCCGACGGCGACGGCCACGATCTGGATCCCGTCGTACAGCTCCGGCACCCCGAAGGTGTAGCGCGCCTGGCCGGTGAGGCTGTCGATGCCGACGAGCCCGATGGCCAGGCCCAGGAAGAGGCTGCACAGCCCGCGCGCCGGGGCGTCGGCCACGACCGCGGTGACCGTGGCGAAGGCGAGGATCATCACGGCGAAGTACTCGGCGGGCTGGATCTTCTCGGCGATCTGCGCCATGGCCGGGCCCGCGAAGGTGATCCCGACGGTGGAGATCGTGCCCGCCACGAACGAGCCGATGGCGGCCGTGGCGAGCGCGGCCCCGGCGCGCCCCGATCGGGCCATCGGATGGCCCTCCAGGGTCGTGGGGACCGACGCCGTCTCCCCGGGCACGTTCAGCAGGATGGCCGTGGTGGAACCGCCGTACATCCCGCCGTAGTAGATGCCCGCGAAGAGCACCAGCGCTCCGGTGGGGTCGAAGACGAAGGTGAGCGGGAGCAGCAGCGCCACCGTGGTGGCGGGACCCAGACCGGGCAGCACGCCGACCAGCGAGCCCAGCGTGCAGCCCGCGAACGCCAGCAGCAGATGCATGGGGCTGAAGGCGCTGCCGAAACCGCCCATGAGGTCGTTGAGGACATCCATGGTCAGAACGCCAATCGGACGATGCCGGGCGGCAGATGGATGCCCAGCAGACGGTCGAAGAGGAAGTACACGGCCAGCGCGAGCACCAGGCCGATCAGGGCGTCACGGAGGAGTCGGCGGCTGCCGAGCACCCGCGCGACCAGTGCGAAGAGCACGGCGGTCGACTGCCAGTAGCCACAGGGGGCGAGCGCGAACAGATAGCCGACCAGCAGCGCGAGCAGGGCCGCCACCGGGCGCCACTCGGTGAGCCGGGTCTCCTCGCGCGCCTGCTCGGCCTGCACCGGGTCGCTGCCGCGGAACGCCTGGACGACGGCGACCGACGCCGCGACGCACAGCCCCACGCCGACCAGCAGGGGGAACGCCCGGGGGCCCACGTCCTGGTCGATGGCCCCCTCCGGAATGGCGAACGCCCAGCCCAGCACGGCCACACCCGCGGCGAGGAAGAGCAGCGCGGCCACCCGCGGCCCCCAGAGCGGCCCATCCGGCGGGGCGGCGCCGCCGGGCGCGCCCGCGGCATCCTGCGCCGGGCTCGCCACATCGTTCCGCGCGGTCACCGCCGCGTCGCGCTCGCTCACGGCCTCGCCCGGTGTGCTCACCGCCGCGCCGCGCCCGCTCACCGCCTCGCCCGGTGTGCTCACCGCCTCGTCCCGCGCGCTCATGAGCCGAGCCCCACGGACGTGAGCGCCTGGCCGACCTGGCGCTGCTGCTTGTCGATCAGGGCGCCGTACGTCTTTCCCGGCACCCACACGCTCTTCCAGTCGTTCTGCCGCAACGCCCGCTTCCAGCACGAAGTCCGGCGCATCCGGTCCACCACCTTCACGATCGCCCGCTGTTCGTCGTCGCTCAGCCCGGGCGGGGCCATGACCCCGCCGACGCTCACCACGCTCTCGTCGCCGTAGCCGAGTGCGGAGAGGGTGGGGGCGTCGATGCCCTCGGGGGCCTTGTCGCCGCTGACCGCGAGGACCCGCAGCTTTCCGGCCTCGATCTGCGGACGGACCTCCGTCAGCGTGGACAGACCGACCTTCGAGGCCCCGCTCAGCAGCAGGTTGAGCACTTCCCCGCCGCCACCGGTGGGCACATAGGTGACCTTGCGCGCCGGGACGCCCGCGGCCTTGGCGAGGGCGGCCACCGTGATGTGGTCCGGGCCGCCCAGCGAACCGCCCACCCAGGACGTCTGCTTGGGGTCCTTCCGCATGGCTGCCAGCACCGAGCGCAGGTCGCGGAAGGAGGAACGGGCCGGCACCACGATCGCGGTCGTACTCACCGTGAGCCCGGCAACGGGCGTGAGCTCGGACAGCTTCACGGGCGAGTGGTTCTGGATGGCGCCGCCGATCATGGTCACCGTGTCCATGGTCATCAGCTGGTACGGATCGCCTCCCCGCCCCGCCATCCGGGCGAGCCCGATGGTGCCACCTGCCCCCGGGGCGTTGGTGACCGTGACGTCCTCGTCGATGGTCTTGCAGGTGGTGAGCGCCGAACCGATGCCGCGCGCCCGTGCGTCCCAGCCGCCGCCGACGCTCCCGGGAGCGAGGATCGACAGCCCGCGGGAGGGGTAGTCGGCGACGGCGCCCGAGTCGTCCAGCGAACCGATGGTGCACGCACTGCTCACCGTGGCCACGAGGGCGACCACCGCTGCCAGCCGCGGGCCGTTCCTGAGGAGAGGAGGCATGGGGACGCTCCAGGCGAGGGAGGGGAAGGCGAAGTGGGCTGGAGCTTGCGCCTCCGCCGACGGCCCCCACAAGACGATTGACTGGAAGGCGTCAATGGCCGACGCTGCCCGGATGCCCGTCGTGATCGAGCTGGGGCCCGCCCCGGAGCACCGCATCAGCACCCGCCTGTCCCCGCTCGCCGAGCTGTGCGCCTGTCTGCACGCGCTGGACGGGCCACGCCACCATCCGGCCAGCCGGCGCTGGGTGGGGGCGGTCCTGCACGGCGCGGACGAACGGCTGCTGGAGCGGGCCGGGCTGTGGGCGCCGCTGTGGGGCGCCTTCCGCGCCCGCTATCTGCTGCCCCTCACCCCGGGCCCGGAGCGCGACCTGGAGGAGGAGCTGGCGGAGGTGGCGCGGCTGGACGAGGAGACGTTCACGACCATGACCGAGCAGGCGCTCGTCGGCAAGAACGGCCATGGCCCGGGCTCCGGATCCCGGCGCGGCGGCCGCTCGCCGGAGCGCTTCCTGGCCCGGCTGCGGCAGCTCTCCGAGCGCCGGTTCGACCTGGGGCTGCGGCTGCTGGCCGACCCGGCAGGTTTCCGCGACAGCCTGCTCGCCTTTCTGTCCGCCGTGGCCGAGGAGGTCTTCGAGGCGGAGTGGACGCGGCTGCGCGCGACCCTGGAGGCCGACGCCCGGATCCGCGGTCATGAACAGTCCCGCTACGGGGCGGCCGTGCTGGCCGGATTCCCCGCCGCCCGCATGGAGCAGGACCCGCCGCGGGTGGTCTTCGACAAGCTCTACTACGCGCGGGCCAGCCTCGCCGACAGCCCCTGTCTGCTGGTGCCGTCGCTGCACATCAACCCGCATCTCGCGATCAAGCACTACCCCGGATACCCGGTCGTGGTGCAGTACCCGGTGCGCGACGCGGCGGGCGCGGAGCCAACCGCCCTGGATGTGGTGATGCGCGGGCTGCGGGCGCTGGACGAGCCGCTGCGCATCCGGATGTGCCGGGCGCTGCTGCGGCAGTCGATGACGACGACGGAGCTGGCCACCCAGTTCGAGATGACGCCCCCGCAGATGTCGCGGCATCTGCGCAAGCTGCGGGAGGCCGGAATGGTGCACACCCACCGGGAGGGCGCGCGGGTGCACTACCAGCTGGACGAGGCGGCGGTGCGCAACCTGGGCGTCGATCTGCTCTCCGCGCTGCACCGCTGAGACCGGCGGCGCCGCTCGTTCCGACCGAAGGAGCCGCTCATACCGACCGAAGGTATTGACGCTCAGGAGGCAATCATCTTGAGCGGTGTGCGGACCGCCCCGGATCGTGGCGGCACCCGCCACGGCAGAAGGAAGCGATACGTGACCACCCCCCGCGTCAAGACCACCAAGGCGTTCTACCGCACCGGCTCCACCACCTGGTTCGCCTCACGGCACGACCAGCGGTTCTCGTTCGGCCTGCACATCCCGTCGGTGCACGAGACCACCGACACCCCGCTGCCGCTGATGGTGATCCAGCACGGCACCGCGCGCACCGCGGCCCAGTACCGGGACGCGATGGCCGAGTTCTCCGAGCGGCACGGCTGTGTCGTACTCACCCCCTTGTTCCCGGCGGGCATCGGGGACCCGGAGGACCTGCACAACTTCAAGTTCATCGAGTACGGCGGCATCCGTTACGACGAGGAACTGCTGGCGATGGTGGCCGAGGCGGGGGAGCGGTTCCACATCGACACCGAGCGCTTTTTGCTGCAGGGCTTCTCGGGCGGCGGGCAGTTCGCGCACCGCTTCCTGTATCTGCACCCCGAGCGGCTCAGCGGAGTGTCCATCGGCGCGCCCGGCCGGGTCACGCTGATCGATCCCGACCGCGAGTGGTGGCTGGGCACGGCGGGGTTCGAGGAGCGCTTCGGGGTGCCGCTGCGGCTGGATGAGATCCGTAAGGTGCCCGTGCACATGGCGGTCGGGGCGGAGGACACCGAGACCTGGGAGATCAACAACCCCGGTGACTCCAACTGGATGGACGGCGCCGACGCCGTCGGCCGCACCCGCGTGGAGCGCATCACCGCGCTGCGGGACAACTACACCGCGCTGGGCATCGACGTCACCCTCGACATCGTGCCCGGCGTCGGGCACCGGGGCATGGGGGTGCTGGACGCGGTCCGGGCCTTCGCGGAGCGGGTCCTTCCGCGCGTCGTCTGACCCCGGACCCAGCCCGTGGACCCAGTCCCCGGACACGGCTGTGCCCCCGGGCGGCGGCCGGTACACCGTCGCCCAGGGGCACAGGGGAATTCAGCAGAGAGTGCCTCTACGGGGCCGCCGTCTCCTTGGCGGAGGCGTCGGAGGAGGCGGCCGGGTCGGGGCCGCGGCCGGCCACGAGGCGGTCCCGGACCAGGGCGAAGGCCACCACGAGCGCGGCCACCAGCGCGGAGAGGATCACCTGCTCGCGCCCGTCCTTGTCGGTGAGCATATAGACCAGGACGAACGAGATCATCGCGATCGTCGCCCAGGTCAGATACGGGAACAGCCACATCCGGACGATCAGCTTCTCGGGGTTCTCGCGCAGGATGATCCCGCGCATCCGCAGCTGGCTGAAGCAGATCACCAGCCAGACGAAGAGCGCGACCGCACCCGAGGAGTTCAGCAGGAAGGTGAAGACCGTGTCCGGCCACTGGTAGTTGAACCAGACCGCGACGAAGCCGAAGACGACCGAGCCGAGGATCGCGGCCGCCGGCACGCCACGGGCGTTGGTGCGGGCGAAGGCGGCCGGGGCGTCGCCGCGCTGGCCGAGCGAGAAGGCCATGCGGGAGGCGGTGTAGAGGCCGGAGTTCAGACACGAGAGCACGGCGGTCAGCACGATCACGTTCATGATGTCGCCGGCGTGCGGAATGCCGATCGAGTCCAGCGCCGCGACATAGCTGCCGTCGTCGGCGATCGCCTTTGAGTCCCAGGGCAGCAGCGTGACCACGACGAAGATCGAGCCCAGGTAGAAGACCGCGATACGCCAGATCACGCTGTTGGTGGCCTTGGTGACCGCCCGCTGCGGGTTCTCGGACTCACCGGCCGCGAGGGTGACGATCTCGCTGCCCATGAAGGAGAAGACCACCAGCAGCACACCGGTGAGGATGGCGCCCGGCCCGTTCGGCAGGAAACCGCCGTGATCGGTGAGGTGGGCCAGGCCCGCGCCCTCGTTGTCCGAATGCGGCAGTACTCCGAAGACCGCGAGCCCGCCGACCACGATGAACGCGGCGATCGCCACGACCTTGATCCCGGCGAACCAGAACTCGAACTCACCGTAGGAGCCGACCGAGACCAGGTTGGTCGCGGTGAGCACCACCATGACGATCAGGGCCCAGCCCCACTGCGGGACCGCCGGCCACCAGCCCTCCAGGATCTTGGCGCCGGCGGTGGCCTCGACCGCCAGCACCACGACCCAGAAGAACCAGTACAGCCAGCCGATGGAGAAACCGGCCCAGCGGCCGAGCGCCCGGTCGGCGTAGGCGGAGAAGGAGCCGGAGGTGGGATTGGCGGCGGACATTTCGCCGAGCATCCGCATGACGAAGACGACCATGAGGCCGACCAGCGCATACGAGACAAGAATGCCGGGACCGGCCTTCGCGATACCCGCGCTGGAGCCGACGAACAGACCGGCGCCGATCACCCCGCCGATCGCGATCATCGACAGATGGCGGTTTTTGAGCCCCGCTTTGAGGCCGTCGGGCGAGCCCGGATCGCCGGGTGCCTGCTGCTGCTCCGGCGTGGTCGCAGGTTGTGCGCTCATGTGCTGGATTCCTTTGCTCTCGCGTTACGAGCGACGCCAGTGAATCTCAGGAGGTCCGCCAGTTGAACCTTTGATTCCAGATTGTTACTTGAGGTTTTCATGAGGTTCCTTGGCACTACCGAGTTTTGTGCGACGCCTACCCGGAGCGGCGGGGGTCACACGGCCATGACACACTCGCTACATGCGCGTGTACCTCGGCTCGGATCATGCCGGTTTTGAATTCAAGAACCACCTCGTGGAGTGGCTCAACGCGGCCGGCCACGAGGCCGTCGACTGCGGCCCGCACGTCTACGACTCGCAGGACGACTACCCGCCGTTCTGCCTGCGCGCCGCGGAGCGGACCGCCGCCGACCCGGAGAGTCTCGGCATCGTCATCGGCGGATCCGGCAATGGTGAGCAGATCGCGGCGAACAAGGTCAAGGGGGTGCGCGCGGCACTGGCCTGGAGCGAGCAGACCGCGGCCCTCGGCCGTGAGCACAACAACGCCAATGTGATCAGCGTCGGCGCCCGGATGCACACGCAGGACGAGGCGACCAAGTTCGTCGAGATCTTCCTGAACACCCCGTACTCGGGCGAGGAGCGGCACACCCGCCGCATCGAGATGCTCAGCGCCTACGAGACCACCGGCGAGCTGCCGCCCATCCCGGCCCACCACCCGCAAGGCGACTGATGCCCGAAGGGCACACGATCCACCGGCTGGCCGCCGACCACCTCGAGACCTTCGGCGGCCGGCCCGTCCGGGCCACCAGCCCACAGGGGAAGTTCGCCGACGGCGCCGGGCTGATCGACGGCCAGCCGCTGCACCACGCCGAGGCCCACGGCAAGCACCTCTTCCTGGACTTCGCGGCCACCGGCTGGGTCCACGTCCACCTCGGGCTCTTCGGTACGTACGCCTTCGGCCCGGCCCCCGCCCCGCCCGCCACTGACACCGTCCGGCTGCGGCTGGTGAACCCCGAGGGCTACGCGGATCTGCGCGGCCCGACCGCCTGTGCGCTGATCACCGACGGGGAGAAGCAGGCGATCCACGACCGGCTGGGCCCCGATCCGCTGCGCCCGGCGGACGACGGCGAGCGGGCCTGGACCCGGATCTCCCGCAGCCGGGTCAGCGTGGCCGCGCTGCTCATGGACCAGAAGGTGATCTCCGGCGTCGGGAACGTCTACCGCGCCGAAGTGCTCTTCCGGCACGGCATCGACCCCTACCGGCCCGGCCGTGCGCTGAGTCGCGCCGAATGGGACGCGATCTGGGCCGACCTGGTGGCGCTGATGCGCGAGGGAGTGCGGAACAACCGGATCGACACGGTCCGCCCCGAGCACACCCCCGAGGCGATGGGCCGCCCGCCGCGCGTGGACGACCACGGCGGTGAGGTCTATGTCTACCGGCGCGCCGGACAGCCCTGCCATGTCTGCGGTGGCGAGATCCGTACCGCCGATCTCGCCGCCCGCAACCTCTTCTGGTGCCCTGACTGCCAGCGGCCCTAAGGCGACGGCCGTAAGGCGGCGACCGTAAGGCAGCAGCCGCAAGGCAGCGCCCTTGAAACGGCCGCCGGGCCGCTCACCCTCAGGGCCGCGTCCGCCGCCCCGAAGCCGTCAGAAGCCGTGGGGCAACCATGGGGCGACCGGGGAGGCGAAAGCCGTCGCTGCCTCCGTAAGGGCGCCCTGACGGATCTCCTGGACGCGTCCCGCACCCGCCAGCGCGGTCAGCGAAACCCCACCGAGATACGCCGCCCCCAGCTCCCGTACGCCCAGCCGGAGATCGGGAGCGTCCTGTGTCCGCTCGCAGGAGGCGCCCTTGGCGTCGCCGCTCAGCCGCCAGCGCCCCTCGTTCCACGGGCAGAAGGGGTCCGTGACCTCCAGGACGGCGTCCACCGGGGCCGTGTACGTCCGCCTCTCGAGCGCGGCCCCCACGTCCACCAGGCGGACGTACAGCGAGTCGCGCAGCCTTACGCCGCACCGCCGGATGTCCGAGACCAGGTGCTGCCACGGATCGTCGACCGGGCGGGAACCGGTCCGGATCACCGAGGTCAGGTCGAGCTCGAAGAGCAGGCGCCACAGCGCCGCGTAGGACGCCGGGTCCAGGGCCTCCAGGTCACGCAGGATGACCGTGCCCTTCGGCCCGGCCAGATCCCAGTCGGGCTTGACCGCGAAGCGCGCATAGCCGCTGACCTCGCCGCCCGACTCGGCCAGCACACAGCGCAGTGGGGAGGCCCCTTCGCGCTCGCCCGGCGGGTCCAGCAGCGGCAGCCGCTCCCAGCCGGGGCGCCGCTCCAGCATGCCCGGCCGGGCGGACACCCGCCGGGCGTAGACGGCCTCGCACGTCTCGACGGCCGACTCCGGGGGCACCACGCGCAGCCGCACGTCGTCGGTGCCCTCGGGGACGGTCAGCCGCACCTGGGTGGTGTCGATCTCGGCGTAGGCGTTCTGCGTGGCGGCGCCGTACCCGAACCGTCCGTAGATGTCCGGTTCCGATGCGGTCAGAACGGC
Source organism: Streptomyces sp. 11-1-2 (assembly GCF_003595545.1). Lineage (NCBI taxonomy): Bacteria > Bacillati > Actinomycetota > Actinomycetes > Kitasatosporales > Streptomycetaceae > Streptomyces > Streptomyces sp. 11-1-2. The sequence goes on along the minus strand of NZ_CP022545.1, from coordinate 4,221,459 downwards.
CAGCGGCTCATCGCCCGCCGCACGTATGTCGTCCAACTGCCGCCGCATCATGCTCCGCAGCACTCCGCGCCGCCGGTGCGTGGCCTGCACGCTCACCATCGTGACACCGGCCGTGGGGACGATCGCCCCGCCGGGAACCGACAGCCGGAAGCTGAACAGCCCCGCCGTGCCGACGATGTCGGCGCCGTCCCAGACGCCGATCGAGCGCTCGCATTCGGTCAACTCCCTCCAGAGCGCGGATTCCTCCGGCGCTTCGGGAACTCCTCCGAATGCGAGTACCAGTTTTCCGTACCAATCATCCCAAATCGATGGGTCGAGCACACGCAGCTCAGTCCTCATATTCCCATCCCTAGCAGCCGTTTCCCGTACACGCGAACGAATTTCGCTTACTATTGCCCCCCTGGCAGGGTGGTTCAACGCGCCACGAATCGACGCGCGTCCGAACGGGTGGGTAGGGTCCCGATGCAATGACTGGCGGCGTGGACACTCCGTGGGCCCGGATGCGCAGAGCTCTGCACCGGGCTCGCACAGGCGTGCGCAAAGCCGGAGTGGACTACTTCCGCGGCGAGGGCTCCGACCGGCTCGCCCTGACGGCGCTGCTCCTCGGCATCCCCGCCATCGCCGGAGGCACCATCGCCCAGCCCGACTGGTGCTCCCCGTCCGCCCTCGTCCTGCCCATCGTCGCGGGCGGGCTGCTGCTGCGCCCCGCCAGCCTGCTCGCCCTCTACGCGGCGGCCGCCACGGCCCTGATCGTGGAGTCCGCCGTGCTCGGCCCGTACACCGAGGAGGACGCCTCCTCCCGGGTCACCCCCGGCACCATCCTGGTCGTCGCCGCCGTGGGCTTCTTCGGCCTGCTGATCGCCCAGTTCCGCAGCCGCGTCGGGGTGCCCTGGCGGCGCGGCGGCACCATGCTCTTCGACCTGCGCGAGCGCATCCGCGTCCAGAGCAAGCTGCCCGGTCTGCCGCGTGGCTGGCACCGCGAGATGGCGCTGCGCCCGGCCGGTGGACAGTCCTTCTCCGGTGACTTCGTCGTGGCCGCCCGCACCGGCGGCGGCCGCACCCTCGAGGTCGTCCTCACCGACGTCTCCGGCAAGGGCATGGACGCCGCCTCGCGCGCCCTGCTGCTCTCCGGCGCCTTCGGCGGCCTCCTCGGCTCCCTGCCCCCGCACGGCTTCCTCCCGGCCGCCAACGGCTATCTCCTGCGCCAGGACTGGGACGAGGGCTTCGCGACCTCCATCCATCTCGTCCTCGACCTCGACAGCGGCGACTTCGAGCTCTTCTCCGCCGGACATCTGCCCGCGCTCCAGCTGAGCGCGGGCACCGGCAAGTGGGAGGAGAAGTCCGCCGACGGTCCGCTGCTGGGCGTCTACGACGGCGCCCAGTTCGACCCCACCAAGGGCACCCTCCGCCCCGGCGACGTCCTGATGCTCTTCACCGACGGCCTCGTCGAGACCGCCGACCGGGACATCAGCGAAGGCATCGACCGCCTTACGGGCGAGGCGGACCGCTACGTCGGCTCCGGCTTCCACGGCGCGGCCTGGCATCTGATCGAGACGGTCGCGAAGGACGTCAACGACGACCGGGCCCTGCTGCTGATCTGCCGCCAGTAGCCGCACCTTTCCCGCCCGACCGCCCGATGGCGCCTGCCCGCGAGGTCCCGGCGGGGGTTAACCCCACCCCGGATACGCCGGTCGCCGTCATGGCTGCCGAGGGGCCGCGATCCGTACGTTCGAGGGGAATCGGGCGAACTCCTCGGAAGGGTCACCACCATGCGGCTGCGCAAGCGGCGAGAGACGGCGGCACCGGCGCCGCACCACGACGCCCATGCCATCGAACTCCACGGCATCCAGCGCCGCTACGGCCGCGGCCGCACCGCCGTCCACGCCTTGCGCGGCATCGACCTCGCCCTGCCGCGCGGCAGCTTCACCGCCGTCATGGGCCCCTCGGGCTGCGGCAAGTCGACGTTCCTGCAGTGCGCCGCCGGGCTCGACCGGCCGACCGCCGGGTCCGTGCGGCTCGGCGGCACCGAAATCACCGGAATGAGTGAGAACAAGCTCACCGCGCTGCGCCGCGCCCGCCTCGGGTTCGTCTTCCAGTCCTTCAACCTCCTCCCCTCCCTGACCGTCGAGCAGAACGTGCTGCTCCCGATGCGGCTCGCGGGCACCCGCCCCGACCGCCACCGGGCCCGTGAGGTGCTCGCCCAGGTCGGGCTGGGGGAACAGACCAGGCGGCGGCCCGGTGAGCTCTCCGGCGGCCAGCAGCAGCGCGTGGCCATCGCCCGCGCCCTGGTCACCCGCCCCGACGTGGTCTTCGCCGACGAGCCGACCGGCGCCCTGGACACCAACACCGCCGCCGAGGTGCTCACCCTCCTGCGGCAGGCCGTGGACGCGATGGGCGCGACCGTCGTGATGGTCACGCACGACCCGGTCGCCGCGAGCTACGCCGACCGCGTGCTCTTCCTCGCCGACGGCGCGATCGCCGACCGGCTCCTCCGCGCCCCGGCGCACGAGATCGCCGAGCGGATGACCCGCCTCACCGCCCGCACTCCGGCCCCTGCCACGGCCTGGGCCGCGGAGGGGGTCCGGTGAAGCCGCTCACCAACGGGCTGGCCCGCGCCGCCGTGCGCTTCAAGCCGTCCGCCTTCGCGGGCACCTTCATCGCCCTGGCCGTGGCCGCGGCGATCGTGTCCGCGTGCGGCATCCTGCTGGAGACCGGGATCCGGGCCTCCGTACCGCCGCAGCGCTATGCGAGCGCCCCGGTCGTGGTCGCCGCCGACCAGCGGGTGCACTACGTCATCGGCCATGGCGACGACCGCTCGGACGAATCCGAGCAGGTACCCGACCGCGCCCGGCTCGACGCCTCCCTGGTGGCCACCGCCGCCCGCACCCAGGGGGCCGCGGCAGCGGCCCCGGATATGACCTTCCCTCTCCGCACCGCCGATGGGGCGCTCACCGGCCATGGCTGGGGCGCGGCACCTTTCACGGGGGTGGCGCTCGCCTCGGGCGCGGCGCCCCGTGACGGCGAGGCGGTCCTCAGCCCCGGGGCGGCCCGTGCGGCGGGTACCGGCGTCGGCGGCCGGATCACGATGACGGCGCCGGACGGCCGCCACACGTTCCAGGTCTCCGGTGTGACCCGTAAGGCGGGCGGCGCCGACGCCGACGGCCTTACGGCGTGGTTCACCGACCGCCGGGCCCAGGCGCTGAGCGGCCATCCCACCACTGTGGACGCCGTCCTCGTCCGCCCCCGCCCCGGCACCACGCCGGACCGGCTGGCCGCCCATCTGGAGCGGACCGTGAAGGGCGCGGCGCACTCCCCGCGCGTGCACACCGGCGGCGACCGCGGCGCGATCGAGGAGCCCGCGCTCGCGAACGCCAGGGAGACGCTCATGGGGATCGGCGGCTCCTTCGGCGGGATCGCGACCGCCGTCGCCGTCTTCACCACGGCGGGCACCGTCGCCCTCTCCGTCGGGCAGCGCGGCCGCGAGGTGGCCCTGCTGCGGGCGATCGGCGCCACCCCGCGCCAGATCCGCCGCTCCGTCGCGGCCGAGGCGGTCCTGGTGGCACCGCTCGCGGGCGCGGTCGGCCTGCTGCCCGGGTACGCGCTCGCCCACTGGTGGTTCGGACAGCTCAAGGAGAAGGGCGCCATCCCCGGACCCGTGGAGCTCTCCGTCTCCTGGATCCCGCTCGTCACCGCCGTCGGCGCGGGGCTTCTCACCTCGCTCCTGGCCGGCCTGATGGCCGCCCGCCGCCCGGCGCGGATCCCGCCGGGGCGGGCGCTCGGCGAGGCGGCCGTCGAACGGCTGCGGCCCGGTGTGATCCGTACGGTCCTCGGTGTCGCGGCCCTCGTCGGCGGCATCGTCATGACCGGGGTCGCCGCCTCCGCCTCCGGCGACGACGCGGCCAACGCCGCGCTCGGGGTCGTGATGCTGTTCATGCTCGCCGTGGCCCTGCTCGGCCCGGTCATCGCCCGGCTGTGCGCCTGGCTGATCGGTCTGCCGCTGCGCGCGGGACCGGCGTCGGCCCATCTGGCCTCGGCCAACAGCCGGGCCAACGCCCGCCGCCTGGCCTCGGCGATCACCCCCATCGTGCTGGCCATGGCCTTCGCCTCGACGCTCGTGTTCATGCACACCAGCGAAGACCGCGCGGGCGACCGCCAGCGGCGGGCGGGCATCGTCGCCGACCAGGTGATCTCCGCCCCGGACGGGCTCCCCTCCGGTACCGCGGCCCGCGCCGGTTCCGTACGGGGCGTGGCCGCGTCGGTGGGGCTGCTGCGCACGGGGGTGCTGGTCCCGGCGGGCTCGGGCGACGGCCGCTGGCTGCGGACCGCGTCGACACAGGGCGTCTCGGGGAGCGGCCGCGACCTGGCGGCCGTACAGGACCTGGACGTCCGTAAGGGCCGCCTGGACGCCCTGGGGCCGGGCCGGGTGGCGGTCGACGCGCTCCTGGCGAAGGCGGCCCACGCCCGGGTCGGGCACCGGCTCGCCCTCCACCTCCCGGACGGTACGAGGATCTCGCCCACCGTGGTCGCGATCTACGGGCGCGGGCTGGGGATCGCCGAGCTCACCCTGCCCCGTACAGCTCTGGCCGGCCATGTGACGTCGTCGTTCGACAGCGATGTGCTGGTGCGGGACACGGAGGGGGCGGACCGTAAGGCCGTCGCGGCGGCGCTGGGCCGGCTCGGCGAGCAGGTCACCGACCGGGACGGCTACGCGGCGGCCCAGGACGAGGACCGGAAGCTGAACGCCTGGGCCAACACCGTCATGGCGGCCGTCCTCGGTGGGTTCGCCGCCGTCGCCGCCGTCAACACCCTGGTCATGACGGTGCTGGACCGCCGCCGGGAACTGGGCACCCTGCGGCTGATCGGCACCACCCGGCGGCAGGTGCTCGGGATGGTGCGCTGGGAGGCGCTGCTGGTGGCCACGGCGGGCATCGCCCTGGGAACGGCGATCGCGATGGCCACGCTGGTGCCGATGATGCGCGGCCTGACCGGCGAGGACCCGTACGTGCCGCCGCTCACCTACGCGGGCTTCGCGGGCGCCGCCGTGGCGCTCGGCCTCGCGGCGACGGCGCTCCCGGCCCGTGCGGCGCTGCGCCGCACCACGCCGAAGCCGTGAAGGGCTGGCCCGTGGGGGTCCGCGGTCCAGCCCTTCGCGTCGTGACCGTCGGCGCGCTAGGCCGACGTCGTCGTACGGCTGCGGGCCTGTTCGGCGGGGTCCTTACGGAAGGCCCAGGCCATCTTCGGCTCCATGGCGAAGCGGAAGGCGCGCTGGACGGGAGGCGTGCACAGCACGGTGACCACGGAGGCGGCGATGACCGTGACCGCGATCTCCCCCAGCGGCTTGTGCAGCCACTCGTGGTTGTCGAACCAGCCCCAGAAGCGGGAGCCCTTGGCGAGGAAGCCGTGCAGCAGGTAGCCGTACAGCGTCCCGGCGCCCAGCACCGTGAACCACATGTGCCGCCGCGGCACCCAGGCGAAGAAGCAGCTCACCAGTACGACCGAGCAGCCGAAGAGGGCGAGCGTCATCACCGGGCCGGTCCACGGCGGCGCGCCCAGCTCCTGGACGCTGTCGCGGTGGTAGAACCACGCCGAGCTCATCCGCGGCGCCGCCCAGTAGGCGAAGACGAGGGCGCACGCGAAGATCGGCACGGACGCGATCCGCACGGAGCGGCGGCGGATCAGCTGGAAGTGCTCGGGCTTCATGCACAGGCCGAGGACGAAGAACGGCAGGAACTGCAGCAGCCGCTGCATGTCCAGGTCGTCGCCGATGTCGGGCGAGACCGCCGCGAGGGTGGCGACCGCGAGCGAGAGCGGGATCGGCCAGCGCACCAGCTTCCAGAGCGGAGTGGTCAGCCGCCATACGAACAGCGCGACCAGGAACCAGGTGAGGTACCAGGGGTCGAGCAGGCTGAAGTCGTACGTCGGGTCGTCGTCCGCCCAGCGCTTGAACAGCGTGTACGCGACCTCGAAGATCAGGTAGGGCACCGCTACGCCGGTGACCAGCCGCTTGAGCCGGTCCGGTCGCATGTCGAAGCTGCGCGAGAAGTAGCCGGAGATCAGGATGAAGGCCGGCATGTGGAAGGTGTACACGACCATGTACAGCGCTTCCGCGGTGCGGCTGGAGTCGGTCAGCGGCTCCCAGGAGTGGGCCATCGCGACCAGCACGATCGCGAGGTACTTCGCGTTGTCGAAGAACGCGTCCCGCTGCTTGGGCTTCTGTTCGGCGGGGGCGCTGGGGGCGGGCGGGGTGGACGCCTGCTGCCCTGGTTCTTCGGCCCGCGGCGTAGGGGGAGTGGGCGCCGCCTCCTGGGGGAGGGGGGTCCGCTGATAACCGTGTGGGCGCAGGGAGTTGGTCACAGGCCCTCCCACCAGGAACTGGGGGAGACCACCCGGGACCTCACTGCGCGTGGGGGAGTCATGGCAGCGTGAAACATCTAAGGCACGATAGCGCTCAAACCTGTATTACGTAAAACCTCGTTCTGTTTGCTTTCTGTTCATGGCCTTCGCATCGTGGCCGATAGTCGACTCGGGGAAGTCGGCGGGGAGTCGACAAAGCGATGCGATCATTCGATATCCCGGCCCAGGCGGCCCGTTCTGACCACTTTCATCCTACTTAATTGGGGCATATGCCCCGCAGGAGGCTCTGGCGGAATGTCTGATTCATTGATGTTTTGTCACCCTGTCGAGTGATCGCCGGGCGAATTCCGAATTCCCGCCCGAGATGATCCGGGGCGGTCGGAATTAACCAGCCGGGCGCCCCGCCGAGTTGTGGGCAGCATCACCCGCGCCCCTTTGAATGAGCGGTTACCGGACGGGTACCGAAGGGGTGGGTGGCGTGTGCACAGGTGACCGTATATCGCTCCATCCCGCTGCTGAGCGGGGGTAGTTGATGGCACGATGGTGACTGCGGGGGTGTGCGGGGTCGCGTGCTTCCGGGGCCTGTGAGACGTGTGCGACTGAGGGTGGGATGTTGTGGCCATTTCCCTGTCATTGGTGCTGCTGGTGGGCATCATCCTGGTGATAATGATCCGGAATGGCCGGGTCAAGTGGGGTCCTGCCCTCGTCGCGATCCTCTTCGGGTTCCTGCTCGCCTCGTCCAACGTCGCACCGGACATCCAGAAGTTCCTCGACTCGGCCGCCCAGGCGATTGCCGACATCAACCCCTGACGCCGCCCGACTCGGCCCCGAGGCATCCGCGCCCCGCGTCACGGGGGCGCGGATGCCCGGGCGTGTGCGCATACGCAAACGGCCCGGCTCCGGGGAGTTCCCCGGGCCGGGCCGAAAGCAGTGGAGCGGGCGACGGGAATCGAACCCGCGTAGCCAGTTTGGAAGACTGGGGCTCTACCATTGAGCTACGCCCGCACACGCCGCGTACACGGATGCACCGGTCACCCGGACACCTCCGCCCAGGCATGATCACCCGGATCGCGGCATGAGATGCATCGTAGCGGTTCCCCACCGTTCCCCGCACACCCTTGCCCACCAGTCGAATAACCGGCAGCCGGGGGGTCCGCGGGCATGTACCCTACGTGTCGCACCGACGGGGTGTGGCGCAGCTTGGTAGCGCGTCCGCTTTGGGAGCGGAAGGTCGTCGGTTCGAATCCGGCCACCCCGACCATCCACAGGCGTCAAGATCGCGTTGTGGGGCCCGTCATGCTTGCGGTTACTATGCAAGCTGCGTGTCTGTGTCTTTTTTAACCGGACGCGAATCCGCTGCGACGCGACAGCGCACCGCAGCTGAACACCACACGTCAGCCCCCCAAGGAGACCCAACCGTGAAGAGCGCCGTGGAGAACCTGAACCCGACCCGGGTTCGGCTCACTGTCGAGGTGCCCTTCGAGGAGCTCAAGCCCAGCCTCGACGCGGCGTACAAGAAGATCAACCAGCAGGTCACGGTGCCTGGGTTCCGTAAGGGCAAGATCCCGGCCCGCATCATCGACCAGCGGTTCGGTCGTGGCGCCGTCCTGGAAGAGGCCGTCAACGAGGCGCTCCCGAAGTTCTACACCGACGCGGTCAACGAGGGTGAGCTGAACCCGCTCGGCCAGCCCGAGGTGGACATCACCGAGCTCAAGGACAACGAGCTCCTGACCTTCACCGCCGAGGTCGACATCCGCCCGACGATCGAGATCCCGGACTACTCCGGTATCGAGGTCACCGTCGACGCCGTCGAGGTCTCGGACGAGGACCTCGACAAGTCCGTCGAGCAGCTGCGCGAGCGGTTCGCCACCACCAGCCCGGTGGAGCGCGCCGCCGCCGAGGGCGACATCGTCGTGATCGACCTCGAGGCCAAGGTCGAGGGCGAGGTCCTGGAGGACGGTGTCGCCAGCGGCGTCACCTACACCATTGGCTCGGGCGAGCTGCTGGACGGCATCGACGAGGCCGTGACCGGCCTGGAGGCGGGTGGCGAGGCCACCTTCACCTCCGAGCTCAAGGGCGGCTCCGCCCAGGGCAAGGAGGCCGAGGTCTCGGTCAAGGTGTCCGAGGTCAAGGCCCGTGAGCTGCCGGAGCTCGACGACGACTTCGCCCAGCTGGCCAGCGAGTTCGACACCCTCGAGGAGCTTCGCGCGGACAGCCGTAAGCGCCTGGAGCGGTCGAAGAAGTTCGAGCAGGCCACCCAGGCCCAGGAGAAGGTGCTGGACGCCCTGCTGGAGCTGGTCGAGGTGCCGATCCCCGAGAAGCTCCTCGAGGAAGAGATCAACACCCGTAAGCACAACCTCGAGCACCACCAGCTCGGCCAGATGGGCCTGAACCTCGAGTCGTACCTGCAGATGCAGGACAAGACCGCCGAGGAGTTCGACGCCGAGCTCAAGGAGCAGGCCGAGAAGGGCATCCGGACCCAGTTCGTCCTCGACGAGCTGGTCAACAAGGAGCAGCTGTCCGTCGGCCAGGAGGAGCTCACCGAGCACCTCATGCGCCGTGCGCAGTCCTCCGGCATGAGCCCGGACCAGTTCGCCCAGGCCGTCGTCGAGGGCGGCCAGGTGCCGATGCTCGTCGGCGAGGTCGCCCGCGGCAAGGCGCTGGCCGTCGTGGTCGAGGCCGCCAAGGTCGTCGACGACAAGGGCGAGACCGTCGACCTGGACGACGAGGAGGACGAGACCGGCGAGACGGTCGAGGCCACCTCCGAGGCCGTCGAGGCGCCCGCCGAGGCCGAGGCCGAGGCCGCGACCGAGACCGCCGAGGAGCCCGCGGAGTCCCAGGAGAAGCAGGACAAGGCCGAGGGCTGATCCCGGTCCGCTCCACAGCCCGTACGAACGGGCCCGAACGTCTGCACGCGTCCGGGCCCGTTCGTGTTCCGCGATACCGGTCCGGTTCCGGAACATGCGCTCAGAGCGAACAGTTCCTGATGCGGGATGGCGCCCGCCGACCAGCGCGTTAGGGTCCGTAGATACGAGGGCAGGGGAGTCTCGCAAGCCCGCCGGGGCCGCACCGGCGGCCACATCCCCGCACCCCAGAAGAAGACGCTGAGACGGCCAGTCAGCCGTCAGAGACGAGCAGGTGGATACGTGACGAATACGATGCCTTCCGCCGCCGGCGAGCCGACCGTCGGTGGCCTCGGCGACCAGGTCTACAACCGGCTGCTCGGCGAGCGGATCATCTTCCTCGGCCAGCAGGTCGACGACGACATCGCCAACAAGATCACGGCTCAGCTGCTCCTGCTCGCCGCCGATCCGGACAAGGACATTTACCTTTACATCAACTCTCCGGGCGGCTCGATCTCGGCCGGCATGGCGATCTACGACACCATGCAGTACATCCAGAACGACGTGGTCACCATCGCGATGGGCCTGGCCGCCTCGATGGGGCAGTTCCTGCTGAGCGCGGGCACCCCGGGCAAGCGTTTCGCGCTGCCCAATGCCGAGATCCTGATCCACCAGCCCTCCGCGGGTCTGGCGGGTTCCGCCTCGGACATCAAGATTCACGCCGAGCGGCTGCTGCACACCAAGAAGCGCATGGCCGAGCTGACCTCCTTCCACACCGGCCAGACGGTTGAGCAGATCGTCCGTGACTCCGACCGCGACCGCTGGTTCTCCGCCCAGGAGGCCAAGGAGTACGGCCTGGTCGACGACGTCATGACGTCCGCCTCCAGCGTTCCGGGCGGGGGCGGCACCGGGGCCTGAGTCCCGCCGTCCCGTAGCCGACCTCCAGCCCCCAGATCGCCACAGGATGGTGAAGACCCAGATGAGCAACTTCCCCGGCAGCGGCCTGTACACGGGCCCGATGGCCGAATCCCGCTATGTCGTTCCGCGTTTCGTCGAGCGCACCTCCCAGGGCATCCGCGAGTACGACCCGTACGCGAAGCTCTTCGAGGAGCGCGTGATCTTCCTGGGCGTCCAGATCGACGACGCCTCGGCCAACGACGTCATGGCGCAGCTGCTGTGCCTGGAGTCGATGGACCCGGACCGTGACATTTCGGTCTACATCAACTCTCCCGGCGGCTCGTTCACCGCGCTGACCGCCATTTACGACACGATGCAGTTCGTCAAGCCCGATATCCAGACGGTCTGCATGGGTCAGGCGGCGTCCGCCGCGGCCGTGCTGCTCGCCGCCGGTACGCCGGGCAAGCGGATGGCCCTGCCCAATGCCCGCATCCTGATCCACCAGCCGTACAGTGAGACCGGGCGTGGTCAGGTCTCCGACCTGGAGATCGCGGCCAACGAGATCCTGCGGATGCGCTCGCAGCTCGAGGAGATGCTGGCCAAGCACTCCACCACGCCCATCGAGAAGATCCGCGACGATATCGAGCGGGACAAGATCCTCACGGCCGAGGAGTCCCTGGCGTACGGTCTTGTCGACCAGATCGTTTCCACCCGCAAGACGTCGGTCGGTCTCGGCTGAATCTTCGGTGGCGACACCTCCCTTGGACCGAGTAGGTCCAAGGGGGGCCCGAACCGGGGGCCCGGCAAGGTACCGTCGTAGAGGGCTGGGGGCCCCGGCCCACGGAAAAAGAAGCAGAAAGCGCAGCGCAAGCACCCGGTTCCGCGCAGCAAAGCGGATCCAAGGCGAAGGGGAAGCACCTCGTGGCACGCATCGGTGACGGCGGCGACCTGCTCAAGTGCTCGTTCTGCGGGAAGAGCCAGAAGCAGGTGAAGAAGCTCATCGCGGGCCCGGGTGTGTACATCTGCGATGAATGCATCGATCTCTGCAACGAGATCATCGAGGAGGAGCTCGCCGAGACCTCCGAAGTGCGCTGGGAGGAACTCCCCAAGCCGCGCGAGATCTATGAATTCCTCGAGGGCTACGTGGTCGGCCAGGAGGCCGCCAAGAAGGCCCTCTCGGTCGCCGTCTACAACCACTACAAGCGGGTTCAGGCGGGCGAGAACGGCGGCCACAGCCGGGACGACGGCATCGAGTTGGCCAAGTCCAACATTCTGCTGCTCGGCCCCACCGGCTCCGGCAAGACCCTGCTGGCGCAGACCCTCGCCCGGATGCTCAACGTCCCCTTCGCCATCGCCGACGCCACCGCGCTCACCGAGGCGGGCTATGTCGGCGAGGACGTGGAGAACATCCTCCTCAAGCTGATCCAGGCCGCTGACTACGACGTCAAGAAGGCCGAGACGGGCATCATCTACATCGACGAGATCGACAAGGTGGCCCGTAAGAGCGAGAACCCCTCGATCACCCGCGATGTGTCCGGCGAGGGCGTTCAGCAGGCGCTGCTGAAAATCCTGGAAGGGACCACGGCGTCGGTGCCGCCGCAGGGCGGCCGGAAACATCCGCACCAGGAGTTCATCCAGATCGACACCACGAATGTGCTGTTCATCGTGGGCGGTGCCTTCGCCGGTCTGGAGAAGATCATCGAGTCGCGGGCCGGTGCCAAGGGCATCGGGTTCGGCGCCACGATCCGCTCCAAGCGCGAGATCGAGGCGAGCGACCAGTTCCAGGAGGTCATGCCCGAGGACCTGGTGAAGTTCGGAATGATCCCGGAATTCATCGGCCGTCTCCCGGTCATCACCTCCGTCCACAACCTCGACCGCGAGGCGCTGCTGCAGATCCTCGTCGAGCCGCGGAACGCGCTGGTGAAGCAGTACCAGCGGCTGTTCGAACTCGACGGTGTGGAGCTGGACTTCGACCGTCCGGCCCTGGAGGCCATCGCCGACCAGGCGATCCTGCGCGGCACCGGGGCCCGGGGCCTGCGCGCCATCATCGAGGAAGTGCTGATGTCGGCGATGTACGAGGTGCCGTCCCGCAAGGACGTGGCCCGCGTCGTCATCACCGAGGACGTCGTGCACTCCAATGTGAATCCCACGCTGGTGCCCCGCACCCGGGGTACCGAGCCGGGCGAGCGGCACGAGAAGAGCGCGTAGGCGCCACGCACGCGTAGTCGCCCCGCAGAGAGCATGCGAAGAGGGCCCCGGTCTCCGGGGCCCTCTTCGTGTCGTACGCGCCCTGTGGGCGCCTTACGGGCGGTTCAGGCGGGCTTGCGGGTGTCCTGGTAGATGCCCGCGGTCACCTTGGCGAAGGACTCCATGTCGGCGTCCGACGGCGAGGTGTTCTCCGCGTTGACGTCGAGCACCATCGCCGCGTCCGTCTCCTCCGCCCAGACGCAGGCCGGGGCGTAGATCCGGTCGTAGAGCTTGACCACCTCGCACTCCACCGAGGGACCGTCAGCGCCCTCCGGCTGGAACCGCTTGCGCTTCTCCTCCACCGTGGGGGAGCCGTCGCCGCCCGCGAAGCCCTTGAACATCTCGTCCCGGACCGCCTCCGGGTCCCTGATCTCGCCGTACATCCCGGAGAAGGCGAGCCCCGAGTTGTCGTCGTCCGACCGCTTGTACTGGGCCAGGACAGAGGTCGCGCCCTCGGGCATGCCGCCCTGCACGCTGGTGCCCTCGTTGTCGAGGTCGTCCGTGCCCTTGTCCAGCGTGTACGTGCCGTCGTCGAGCGTCTTGGGGGTGACCAGCTTCATCGACTTCGGGCCGTCGTCGCCGCCGGACAGCACCACGGCGCCGGTGACGATCGCGCCCACCACCACGAGCCCGGCCAACGTCACTGCGATGATCTTGGTGCGGTTGCCGCCCCCGCCGGCCGCGGGCGGCGCGGGGTAGGGCGGCTGGCCGTAGGGACCCGCCTGCTGCTGCGGGTAGCCGTAGCCCTGCGGGGGCGGCTGCTGCGGATAGCCGTAACCCTGCGGCTGCGCGTACGGGTTGGGCTCCGCGGGCTGCTGCTGCCCTTCGCTGTACGGATTGGGCTGAGCGCCCCCGTACGGGCTGGGTCCGCCGCCGTAGGGCCCCGGTGGCGGTGGCTGGTTGTGGCTCATGGCTGTGGGGGTCCCCCTCCGGATCGGCTGTGGCCTGTGAACTGGGCGGCCCGCTCGGCTACTTGATCTCCACGCGCGCGTCGTTGCGGACCTTCGCGGTGATGTCAGCGGCGTCGTCGAGCGACATGCCGTTGCCGGACAGCGCCGCGGCCGCGTCGGAGACGACCACATAGCCCACCGTGCTGTTGTCGCCCCACATGCAGATCGGGATCGTGAACCCCTTGCTGGGTATGCCGCTGGAGCTGGAGCCCTCGCCCGGGGTGAACTTGGTGTTCTGGCACTTCATCACGGCGTTCTCGAAGCCGCTGGGCGTCACCGACTCCGGGCTGCCCACGAGCTCGGCCTTCATCCCGCTGCTGGTCGAGGAGTCCTTCTCGGCCTCCTGAGCGATCTTCGCGAAGGCGCCGTCGACTACCGCCTCCGGGTCCTTCACCTCGCCCCAGACCCCGTTGAGCTGGAGCTTCTTCACGCTCATGCCCTCGCCGGACTTGTACTCCGCGCTCACGGGCTCGGGGTTGCTGACGCCGAACTTCTCGAAGTCGTCCGCGTCCGAGGAGGTGAGTCCGCCGCCGGCGCCGGAGGACTCCTTGGTGTAGTCGCCGGCCACCGTCTCGGGGGTGGTGAGCTTGTACCGCTTGCCGTCGTCGGCGACCTTACCGCCGCCACCGCCACCGCCACCGCCACCGTTGTCGTCCCCGCCCTGGATCACCAGGACGCCGCCGACGATCGCGGCCACCACGACCACCGCGCCGATCGCGACCCACAGGCCCTTCTTCTTGCCGCCACCCTGCCCCGGGTCCGGCTGGTACGGGCCCGGCATGCCCGGCTGGCCGTACGGCTGCTGCTGGCCGTACGGGTTCGGGGGCTGTCCGTAGGGGCCCGGCTGCCCCTGCGGCTGCCCGGGGTAGCCGTAGCCCGGCTGCGGCGGCTGCGGCGGCTGTCCATAGGGACCCGGCTGCTGCGGGTAGCCGTAGCCGGGCTGGCCGGCCGCACCACCCTGTCCGTAGGGACCCGGCTGTTGGGGCTGCTGGCCATAGGGGCCCGGCTGGTTGTAGCTCATCTGTATCCCTCGTTGGTGAAACCGCTGTTGTGTTGCTGTTCGCCGGTCGCGGGCTAGCCGTCGATCTCGACTCGCGCGTCCTTGCGCACCTTGGCCGTGAGGCCGGCGGCGTCCTCGAGGGACATACCGCCGCCGAGAACCGCGGCCGCCGGGTCCGCCATGACTGTGACGCCCAGGGTGTCCTTGTCGCCCCAGACGCACGCGGGGGCCTCCATGGATCCCTGATCCGAGGTGAACTTCATGGACTGGCACTTCAGGACGTCCCCGTCGAAGCCGTCCGGGGAGAACGTCTGGGGACTGCCCTTGGCCTGCGCGGTGCCGTTGTCCTGCAGCGTCTTGACGATGACCGCCAGTGCGAGATCCGCGCCCCGCGCCGGGTCGGTCACCTCGCCCCAGACGCCGGTGAACTTCAGCATCTCCTTGCCGGAGGTCTGGTAGTCGGCCGCCACCAGATGCGGGTCCTTGACGACCGGCACCTGCTGGAGGTCCTTCCTGCCCGCCGCCGACAGATCACTGTCGTCCGTGCCCGAGCCCTGGCGCTCGTAGTCCGCGGCCACGGTCTTGGGCGTGGTCAGCTTGTACGGGCCGCCGCTGCCGCCGCCGAACAGCATGAACGCCCCCGCCCCCAGCGCCCCCACGACCACCACCGCGCCGACCGCGAGACCCACCTTGCGGCCCTTACCGCGGCCACCGGCCGCCGGTCCCTGGGGCGGCGGCGCCTGGGGCCCGCCGTAGTAGCCCGGGCCCTGCTGGGGCACGGGGCCTTGCTGGGGCACAGGGCTCGGCTGGGGCGGCTGGGGAGGCTGCCCGTAAGGGTTCGCGGGCTGAGGGTGTCCGTAGCCGCCGGACCCGCCGTAAGGGCTCGGCTGACCGTAGCCGCCCTGCGGCGGCTGGCCGTAGCCCGGTGTCTGCGCATACGGATTGGGCACCGGCGGCTGGCCGGCGCCGTACGCCCCTGGCTGGCCCCCATAGGGGCCGGGCTGCGGCGGCGGCTGCTGATGGCTCATGTGCCTCTCCTTATGCGCATGACAGTTCCAACATCCTTCCCGACGGCCCAGGGCGCCTTGGCCCCGGGGCCACAACGGGTTCGTAACGGAAGGCCGCGGCCCTTTAGACTGCGGAGGTGACCGAGAACTCTTCGCAGCGCCCCACGAGCGGGCCGAACAGCCACCCCGAACTGCCGACCCAGTACGCGCCGGCCGATGTAGAGGGGCCGCTGTACGAGCGCTGGGTAGAGCGCGGTTACTTCGAGGCGGACGCGAAGAGCGACAAAGAGCCCTACACCATCGTCATCCCGCCCCCAATGTGACCGGCTCGCTCCACCTCGGCCATGCCTTCGAGCACACGATCATCGATGCGCTCACCCGGCGCAAGCGAATGCAGGGCTTTGAGACGCTCTGGCAGCCCGGTATGGACCACGCCGGTATCGCCACGCAGAACGTTGTCGAGCGCGAGCTGGCCAAGGAGGGCGTCTCCCGCCACGACCTGGGCCGCGAGGCGTTCGTCGAGCGCGTCTGGCAGTGGAAGGGCGAGTCCGGCGGGCAGATCTCCGGCCAGATGCGGCGCCTGGGCGACGGCGTCGCGTGGAACCGTGAGCGCTTCACCATGGACGAGGGGCTCTCCAAGGCCGTCCAGACGATCTTCAAGCGGCTCTACGAGGACGAGCTGATCTACCGCGCCGAGCGCATCATCAACTGGTGCCCGCGCTGCCTTACGGCCATCTCGGACATCGAGGTGGAGTACGACGACGATGAGGGCGAACTCGTCTCGATCCGGTACGGCGAGGGCGACGCTTCCATTGTTGTCGCGACCACCCGTGCCGAGACGATGCTGGGAGACACCGCGGTCGCCGTCCACCCCGACGACGAGCGCTACCGCCATCTCGTCGGCACCGAGATCGAACTGCCGCTCACCGGCCGCCGGATCCCGATCGTCGCCGACGAGCATGTCGACCCCGAGTTCGGCACCGGTGCGGTCAAGGTCACCCCGGCCCACGACCCGAACGACTTCGAGATCGGCCAGCGGCACGGCCTGCCGAACCTGACCGTCATGGACGAGCACGCGGTCATCACCGCCCATGGCCCCTTCCAGGGCCTGGACCGCCTTGAGGCGCGCAGCGCCGTCGTCGGCGCCCTGCGCGCCGAGGGCCGGATCGTCGCCGAGAAGCGCCCGTACACCCACTCCGTGGGCCACTGCTCGCGCTGTAAGACGACCATCGAGCCGCGGCTGTCCATGCAGTGGTGGGTCAAGGTCGGCCCGCTGGCCAAGGCCGCGGGCGACGCGGTCCGCGACGGCCGGGTGAAGATCCACCCGGAGGACATGTCGAAGCGCTACTTCGACTGGGTCGACAACCTCCACGACTGGTGCATCTCGCGCCAGCTGTGGTGGGGCCACCGGATCCCGGTCTGGTACGGGCCGAACGGCGAGGTCGTCTGCGTCGGACCGAACGAGGAGCCGCCGAGCGGCGAGGGCTGGCACCAGGACAGCGATGTCCTGGACACCTGGTTCTCGTCCGGCCTGTGGCCGTTCTCCACGCTCGGCTGGCCCGAGCAGACCGAGAGCATGGAGAAGTTCTATCCGAACTCGGTCCTGGTCACCGGCTACGACATCCTCTTCTTCTGGGTCGCCCGGATGATGATGTTCGGCCTGTACGCGATGGACGGCACCCCGCCGTTCCACACCATCGCGCTGCACGGCATGGTGCGTGACCAGTTCGGCAAGAAGATGTCCAAGTCCTTTGGCAACGCGGTCAATCCGCTGGACTGGATGGACACCTACGGATCGGACGCGGTCCGCTTCACCCTGGCCCGGGGCGCCAACCCCGGGGTCGACGTTCCGATCGGCGAGGACTGGGTCCAGGCGTCCCGCAACTTCGCCAACAAGATCTGGAACGCGACCCGCTTCGCGCTGATGAATGGGGCGACGGTCGAGGGCGAACTCCCCGCCCCCGAGCGGCTGTCCGCCACCGACCGCTGGATCCTGTCCCGGCTGAACGCGGTGGTCGCCGAGGTTGGCGCGTACTACGAGGACTACCAGTTCGCCAAGCTCTCCGACGTCCTCTACCACTTCGCGTGGGACGAGGTCTTCGACTGGTACGTCGAGCTGTCCAAGACCACCTTCGCCAAGGGCGGTGCGGAGGCCGACGCCGCTCGGCGCGTCCTCGGCGAGGTCCTGGACATCACGCTGCGGCTGCTGCACCCGGTGGTCCCGTTCGTCACCGAGAAGCTGTGGACCTCGCTGACCGGCCGGGAGTCCGTCGTCATCGCGGAGTGGCCCGGCGACAGCGGCTTCCGGGACGAGGCTGCCGAGCGGGAGATCGAGAACCTCCAGCAGGTGGTCACCGAGGTCCGTCGGTTCCGCGCCGACCAGGGCCTCCAGCCCGGTCAGCGGGTCCCGGCGCGGCTGGAGCTGTCCGGCACCTCGCTCGCCGCCCACGAGGACGCGATGCGCTCCCTGCTGCGCCTCCAGCCGGCCGGTGAGGACTTCACGGCCACCGCCTCGCTGCCGGTCGCGGGCGCGACCGTGGCGCTGGACCTCTCCGGTGCGATCGACGTCGAGGCCGAGCGCAAGCGGCTGGCCAAGGACCTCGCCGCGGCCGAGAAGGACAAGGCGCAGACGACCGCGAAGCTGTCCAACGAGGGCTTCCTGGCCAAGGCCCCCGACCATGTGGTGGAGAAGATCCGCACCCGGCAGGCGACCGCCGAGGCCGATATCGCGCGGATCACCGCCCAGTTGGCGGCCCTCCCCAAGGGCTGACCGAGGGCTGGCCGAAAGCCGGTCGGCACTGATCGCACGAGGCGCCCCCGCCGGATTCCGGCGGGGGCGCTTTGGTGTGTGCGATGTGCCACAGACGCCCCGAGAAGCCTCACAAACGCCTCACAGGCCCCGCACAGCAAAGCCCCACCGGGAACCAAACACTGCCTTCCGGGAGTTCTCCGGCAGTACGTCCCGGAAGGAGCTCCACCCTCCATGAACAAGCCGCTGCGAAGGGCCTCCATTTTCTCGCTTCTGCTCGTGCTGGCCCTGCTCGCCTGGGCCACCTATGTGCAGTTGGCGAGAGGCGACAGTCTCCGGGACAACTCGCACAACAGCCGTGTGGCCATCTCCCAGTACGCCGGCCCGCTGGGTGACATCCTGGCCGGCGGCAAGCCGATCACCGGCTCGGCGTCTACCGACGGCGACCTGAAGTACAAGCGCACCTACACCGACGGCAAGCTCTGGGCCCCGGTCACCGGCTACGCCTCCCAGTCCTACGGCAGCACTCAGCTCGAGGCCCTGGACCGACAGGTCCTCGACGGCTCCGACAGCCGGCTGAAGAACCCGCTCGAGGCGGTCACGCGGGAGCGGTCCAAGCCCGGCGATGTGATCACCACGATCAAGCCGGCCGTGCAGAAGGCCGCCTATGAGGGCCTGGGGAACAAGACCGGCGCGGCCGTGGCGCTCGACCCCACGACCGGCGCCGTCCTGGGCCTGGCCAGCACGCCCTCGTACGACCCCGGCAGCTTCGCGGGCTCCTCCACCAAGGACCAGAAGGCGTGGCTCGCGCTGCAGAAGGACAAGAAGCAGCCGATGCTGAACCGCGCGCTGCGCCAGACGTACCCGCCGGGCTCGACCTTCAAGGTCCTGGTCGCCGCCGCGGCGCTGGAGAACGGGCTGTACTCGTCGGTGGACGAGCCGACCAAGAGCCCGGATCCGTACCGGCTGCCGGGCACGGTCACCGATATGCACAACGAGAACAGGTCGGCGCCCTGTAAGAACGCGACGATACGCACCGCCCTGGAGTACTCGTGCAACACGGTCTTCGCGAAGATGGCCGTGGACCTGGGCCAGTCCAAGGTGTCGGCGCAGGCCGAGAAGCTGGGCTTCGACGACTCCAAACTGGACATCCCGGTGCGCGCCGCGAAGAGCCTCTACCCGAGCGGGATGAACGACTCGCAGACGGCCCTGAGCGGTATGGGCCAGTTCGATGTGACGGCCACTCCGCTGCAGATGGCGATGGTCTCCTCGGCCATCGCGAACGACGGCAAGCTGATGACCCCGTACGAGGTCGACCGCACCACGGACGGCACTGCCTCCGCCCTGGACCGTAACCAGGACAAGACCTACGGCGAGGCGATGTCCAAGCACACCGCGTCCGAGCTGCAGTCCGCGATGCGGACGGTCGTGGATCAGGGCACCGGGACCAACGCGAAGATCCCCGGGGTGACGGTGGGCGGCAAGACCGGCACCGCCCAGCACGGTGAGAACAACAGCGCCAATCCCTACGCGTGGTTCATCAGCTACGCGGACGCCGGCGGCGGCCACAAGGTCGCGGTCGCGGTGGTGGTCGAGGACAGCGACGCGGCCCGCGCCGACATTTCTGGCGGCGGCCTCGCGGGGCCGATCGCCAAGTCGATGATGAAGGCTGCTCTCGGCGGCGAGTGAGCCGAAGGGGCGCGTCGCTGTCGTAAGGGAGAGCGCGCGCAGGGAGCGAGGAACGAGTGACCGAGCACGGTCGACCGTCGACAGCGACTAGAGCGCCCCGGAGGCGAGCCGCCTTGTCACAGATACCGGGTCGTGACCCCCTCGGTGATACCGGGTCGTGACCCCGGGGATGGCGCTGGCCCGGCTTGTCACCCCTGCCTCGTAGACTGGTCGGCGTGAGCGAGGAGCGCCCCCAGAACGAGTCCGACGAGTTCGAAGAGATCGTCGAAGCCGAGACCGACCGTGACCCCGATCTGGCGGTGATCGAGGCCGGTAGCCGGACGCTGCGTGCGCAGTCCGGGCCACCGCAGGGGGACGGCATTCCGTCCCGCCCGGCCGACCCGGAGCTGGACCGCGCCCTGCGCGAGGTGGAGGGCGAGCTGGCCAAGCGCTGGCCGGAGACCAAGCTGGACCCGTCGCTGGTGCGCATCGAGTCGCTGATGGACATCCTCGGTTCGCCGCAGCGGTCCTATCCCTCGATCCACATCACCGGCACGAACGGCAAGACCAGCACCGCCCGTATGGTCGAGTCGCTGCTGGGCGCCTTCGAGCTGCGCACCGGCCGCTACACCAGCCCCCATGTCCAGTCGATCACCGAGCGGATCAGCCTGGACGGGGCGCCGATCTCCGCCGAGCGGTTCATCGAGACGTACCAGGACATCCAGCCGTACATCGAGATGGTCGACGCCCAGCAGGAGCACCGGCTGTCCTTCTTCGAGGTGCTCACCGGGATGGCGTACGCGGCCTTCGCGGACGCGCCCGTGGACATCGCGGTGGTCGAGGTCGGCATGGGCGGCTCCTGGGACGCCACCAATGTGGTCGACGCGGGCGTCGCGGTGATCATGCCGATCTCGCTGGACCACACCGACCGGCTCGGCACCACTCCGGAGCAGATCGCCACGGAGAAGGCCGGCATAGTGAAGCAGGACGCCACCGTGGTGCTCGCGCAGCAGCCGGTGGAGGCCGCCTCCGTGGTGCTCAAGCGCGCCGTCGAGGTGGACGCCACGGTCGCCCGTGAGGGCATGGAGTTCGGGGTGCTCTCCCGGGAGGTGGCGGTCGGCGGTCAGCTGCTGACCCTGCGCGGCCTCGGCGGGGAGTACCCCGATGTCTTCCTCCCGCTGCACGGCGCCCACCAGGCACACAACGCGGCGATGGCGCTGGCCGCCGTCGAGGCGTTCTTCGGCGTCGGCTCCCAGCAGGCCCGCACGCTCGACATCGACACGATCCGCTCCGCCTTCGCCTCCGTGACCTCGCCGGGCCGGATGGAGGTCGTGCGCCGCAGCCCCACCGTGGTGCTGGACGCCGCGCACAACCCCGCGGGCGCCCGTGCGGCGGCCGAGGCGGTCACCGAGTCCTTCGACTTCAGCCGGCTGGTCGGCGTGGTCGGGGCGAGCGCCGACAAGGATGTCCGCGGTCTGCTGGAAGCCTTCGAGCCGATCTTCGCCGAGGTCGTGGTGACCCGCAATTCCAGCCATCGCGCGATGGACCCGGACGAGCTGGCCGCGATCGCCGTCGAGGTCTTCGGCTCCGACCGGGTCCAGGTCGAGCCGCGGCTGGACGACGCCCTGGAGGAAGCCATCACCCTGGCGGAGGAAGAGGGTGAATACGCCGGAGCGGGTGTTCTGGTGACCGGGTCGGTGATCACGGTCGGCGAGGCCCGGCTGCTTCTGGGAAGGGGCTGATATGCGGACGCTGTGCGCTTCCACCCTCATCGGTGAGTTCTTTGTGATCGGCTTCGCCGGGCTGGTCGCGATGAAGACGTCCGGGCTGTCGACGGGCACCGTCTGGACGGTCAGCGGGATCGCCATGGCGCTGTGTGTGCTGCTGTGCGGAATGCTGAGCCGTCCGGGCGCGGTGCAGATCGGCTGGGCCCTGCAGATCGGCCTGGTGCTGAGCGGTTTCGTGGTGACCACCATGTTCGTCCTCGGGGTGGTCTTCGCCGCGCTGTGGTGGGCCTCGGTCCACTTCGGCCGTAAGGTCGACGAGGCGAAGGCGCGGTTCGCCGCGGCCTCGGCCACCTCGCCTGACGCTGCGTGACGTGGCCCTCGTTCACCCATGTAGCCTCTGCCTCACAGCGCCACCCGCACGCCATTCCCCAAAGGAGCCCGCACCGTGAGCCAGCGCACGCTCGTCCTTCTCAAGCCCGACGCCGTCCGACGCGGTCTGGTGGGCGAGATTCTGGGGCGGATCGAGAAGAAGGCGGGCTGGACGATCAGCGCCCTCGAACTGCGTCAGCTGGACCGTGAGGTCCTGGAGCAGCACTACGCCGAGCATGTCGGCAAGCCCTTTTACGAGCCCCTGATGGAGTTCATGGTCTCCGCTCCGGCCGTGGCGCTGGTCGTCGAGGGCGAGCGGGTCATCGAGGGAGTCCGGGCGCTGGCCGGGCCGACCGACCCGATCGCCGCGGCGCCCGGGTCCATCCGTGGCGATTTCGGCACCATCGTTCGGGAAAATCTGATCCATGCCTCGGACTCCGAGGAGTCCGCCGAACGGGAAATCAAGATTTTCTTTCCCGGGCTCGCCTGATCCCGATCCGAGCGGTACTGATCGGCCATCAGTTTGATCATCTGCTTGCCACACCCCTGCTGACCTGGGGGCGGCCGAATTGCTCGGCCGCCCTTCGGCATATGGGAGCCGATCGGGGGAACGCATCTCCGCGACACGACGTCACCATTAGAGGAGGCGGGGTCGTGTTCTGCTGACAATGGCGGAGGACCCCCGCAGCGTGTTCGAGCGGGCGTGACTACGATGAAGCCTCCGCGCCTCGCAGCGCACACCCATCCTGCCGACCTCTAGCAAGCAATCGCTCCAGCAGGGAAGGCCTGACGTATCCTCATGGGGAACAACATGTCGTTCATCGGCCGTGACATGGCTGTCGACCTCGGGACCGCCAACACGCTGGTGTACGTCAGGGGCCGCGGGATCGTCCTCAACGAGCCATCCGTCGTCGCCATCAACACCAACACTGGCGGAATTCTCGCCGTGGGCGCCGAGGCGAAGAAGATGATCGGCCGCACCCCTGGCAACATCGTCGCTGTGCGTCCGCTCAAGGACGGCGTTATCGCCGACTTCGAGATCACCGAGCGGATGTTGCGGTACTTCATCCTGAAAATTCATAAGCGCCGCTATCTCGCCCGGCCCCGAGTGGTCGTCTGTGTGCCTTCCGGTATCACCGGAGTCGAGCGCCGTGCCGTCATCGAGGCGTCCACTCAGGCGGGCGCCCGTCAGGTGCACATCATCGAGGAGCCCA
The DNA here is from genome assembly GCF_003595545.1 of Streptomyces sp. 11-1-2. Classification (NCBI taxonomy): domain Bacteria; kingdom Bacillati; phylum Actinomycetota; class Actinomycetes; order Kitasatosporales; family Streptomycetaceae; genus Streptomyces; species Streptomyces sp. 11-1-2. The sequence continues at coordinate 4,198,434 of NZ_CP022545.1, read as the reverse complement.
TGGCCGCGGCCATCGGTTCCGGCCTTCCCGTCCACGAGGCCACCGGCAATATGGTCGTGGACATCGGCGGCGGCACCACCGAGGTCGCCGTCATCTCGCTGGGCGGCATCGTCACCGCGCAGTCCATCCGGGTGGCGGGCGATGAGCTGGACAACGCGATCATCCAGCACATCAAGAAGGAGTACAGCCTGCTGCTCGGCGAGCGCACCGCCGAGAACATCAAGATCACCATCGGCTCCGCGGCCGAGAGCGACGAAGAGGAACACACCGAGATCCGCGGCCGTGACCTCGTCAGCGGCCTCCCCAAGACCGTCGTGATCTCCGCCGCCGAGGTCCGCAAGGCCATGGAGGAGCCGGTCAACTCGATCGTCGACGCCGTCAAAACCACCCTCGACAAGTGCCCCCCGGAGCTCTCCGGCGACGTGATGGACCGCGGCATCGTGCTCACCGGTGGCGGTGCGCTGCTGCGCGGCCTGGATGAGCGGCTGCGCCAGGAGACCGGGATGCCGATCCATATCGCCGAGGACCCGCTGGACTCCGTCGCGCTCGGGTCCGGCAAGTGCGTGGAGGAGTTCGAGGCGCTCCAGCAGGTGCTGGACGCCCAGCCCCGCAGATGACAATCCGGCGAACCGGCCGTGCGGGTGGTTGGCTGCCCGTGCGGCGGAACGCTGATATACAGGCATAAGGCTCCCCAGGACCGGCCGGTCACCACATCACCGGCACCGGCACCGGTCCGACTTCGACGAGGAAGGCACGTCGCCGCACGTGAGGGACACACGAGAGAGCCGGCTGCTCCTGGTGCTGCTGGTCGCCATCGCGTTCGCGCTGATCACGGTGGATATCCGCGGCGGCGAGGACTCACCCCTCGACGGCGCCCGTCAGGCCGCCGCCTCCGTCTTCGGGCCTGTGGAGGACGGCGTCGCGTCCGCCGTCGACCCGGTCGGCAACGCCGTCGCGGCCGTACGGGAATCCGGTGACCGGCGCGACCGGGTCCGCCGCCTGGAGGAAGAGAACACCAAGCTCAAGCAAAAGCTCGGCAACGACTCCCGCAACCGCGCCCGCTCGGCCGAGCTCGACAAGCTGCTCAAGACCGCGGGCGCCGGCCAATACGGCATCAAGGGCGCCCAGGTCATCGGCATCGGCGCCGCCCAGGGCTTCTCCTGGACCGTCACCCTCGACATCGGCAGCAACGACGGCATCCGCCGCGACATGACCGTCATCAACGGCGACGGGCTGGTCGGCCGGGTCACCACCGTCGGCTCCTCGACGGCGACCGTGCTGCTCGCCATCGACCCGGACTTCACCGTCGGCACCCGTATGGAGGGGTCGGGCGAGCTCGGCTTCGCCACCGGACGCGGCGACCGCTCGCTCCATGTGCAGCTCCTCAACGGCAAGGCCCGGATCAAGCCGGGCGACCGGATGGTCACCTTCGGCTCCCAGGCGGACAAGCCGTTCGTCCCCGGAGTCCCGGTCGGCAAGGTCGTGCGCGTCGACCCCACCGGAGGGGATCTCACCCGCACGCTTCAAGTGCGCCCGTACGTGCGGTTCAGCAAGCTGGACATCGTCGGGGTCGTCGTCCAGCCGCCGCGCGGCAACCCGCGTGACACCGTGCTGCCGCCCAAGCCCGCGAAGCCCAAGCCGACGCCCACGGTCACCGTCACGGCCAACCCCTCAGCCACCGCCACGAGCCCGGCCGCCAACAGGAGCTGACCGATGCTGCACCTCAACCGGATCGTCCTGTCGACCTGCCTGGTGGTCTTCGCCCTCGTCGTCCAGATCTGTGTGCTGGCCCGGCTCCAACTGCCCGGCGCCGTCCCGGACCTGCTGCTCCTCGTCGTGCTCGGTCTCGCGCTCGTCTACGGCCACACCGGCGGTGCGCTCATCGGCTTCGCCGCGGGCCTGCTCGCCGACCTCGCCCCGCCCGCCGACCACGCCGCCGGCCGCTATGCCCTGGTGCTCTGCGTCATCGGCTATCTGGCGGGGCTCGCCAAGCCGGAGTCCGGCCAGCTCAGGTCGGCCACCGGGCCGATGCTGGTGGTCGTGGCGGCGGCCATCGGCGCCACGCTGCTGTACGCCGGGGTCGGCATCCTCGTCGGCGACGACGCGGCCCGTCAGGTGGGCCTGGGCAAGCTGCTGTTCACCGCGGCCCTCTACGACCTGCTGCTGGCACCCTTCACGGTGCCGCTGATCATGGGGCTGGCCAGACGGAGTGAGAACGATCCGATGGCCGACAGCGCGGGCGGCGGCGGTGAGAGCCCGTCCCGCTGGATCAGCACGGCGGGCGGCGTCAGCACCGGCCGGGTCGGCCGGATGAGCCGGCTCAAGCGTCCGGGCCGGGCGGCCCGGATCGGCAGCCAGCGCGGCGGGCTGCTGGCCCGCACCGGGAAGAACAGGACGGCACGCATCAAGGGGGTCAAGCGCCTGTGAGCACGGCCCTCCCGCCGCCCGCCGCCCTCCCCTCTGCCGTCCTCTCGTCGCCCACCACCGCCCTCAGGGGATGCCATGAGTAATATCCCCGAGACCGGACGGACCCCCCGGGTCACCATCCGGCTCGTCGGCCTCCAGATCCTGGTCTTCTCGCTGCTGCTGACCCTCGGCGGGCGCCTGTGGTACCTGCAGATCCGCAACGGCGACGAGTACACCGCCGAAGCCGCCAACAACCACGTCCAGCAGGTCGTCCGGCCCGCCGTGCGCGGCTCCATACTGGACGCCCGCGGTGTGCCGCTCGCCGACAACGAGACCCGTCTGGTCGTCTCCGCCAGCCGCACCGAGCTGATGAAGATGCCGGACGACGGCAAGGCCGCCCTCACTCGCCTGGCCGACGTCCTGGGCATGAAGCCCAAGGACGTCATGGACAAGGTCCGGCTGTGCGACGCCAAGACCCCGCAGCCCTGTTGGAACGGTTCCCCGTACCAGCCCATCCCGATCACGGACGAGGCCAGCGCCAAGCAGGCGCTGCAGATCCGCGAGCGCGAAGAGGACTTCCCCGGCATCAGCGCCGAGCCCACCGCCGTGCGCCGCTATGCCGCTCCCGCCGGTTCCAACGCCGCCCAGGTGCTCGGCTATCTCTCCCCGGTCACCGATGAGCAGGTGAAGGAGGCCGAGCACACCAAGTCGCCCCTGCTCCGCTCGGACCAGGTCGGCAGCAACGGCCTCGAGCGCCAGTACGACAGCGAGCTGCGCGGCAAGGCCGGGGTGACCCGTTACGAGGTCGACAACCTCGGCCGTGTCATCGGTCAGCGGGAGAGTCAGCAGGCGCGTCCCGGCGACAACGTCGTCACCAGCATCGACTCGCGTGTCCAATCGGTCGCGGAGAAGGAGCTGGAGCAGGCGATGCGGGACGCCCGCAAGCAGCACGACCGGAACACCGGCACCAACTACAAGGCGGACTCGGGCGCGGTCGTGGTCATGGAGGCCAAGACCGGCCGGGTGGTGGCCATGGCGTCCAACCCGTCGTACGACCCCAACGCCTGGGTCGGCGGCATCTCCGGCAAGGACTACAAGCAGCTCACCGGCAAGAAGTCCAACTACCCGCTGCTCAACCGGGCGATCCAGGGACAGGCGGCCCCCGGCTCGATCTTCAAGGTCGTCCCGACGACCGCCGCGATCAACGCCGGCTACTCCTTCAACGGGCCGTATCCCTGCACCAGCTCGTTCAACATCGGCAGCCAGGTCTTCAAGAACTTCGAGTCCGAGAACTACGGCGGGATCAGCCTCGGCCGCGCGCTGGAGGTCTCCTGCGACACCGTCTTCTACCACCTCGCCTACGAGCAGTGGAAGAAGGACGGCGGCAACAAGCCCAAGAAGAAGCCGGGGGACTGGTTCTACCGGACCGCCCACCAGTTCGGCCTCGGTAAGGAGACCGGCATCGACCTCCCCAACGAGGTCACCGGCCGGGTCCCGGACCGCCAGTGGAAGAAGGACTACTGGAAGGCCAACAAGGACGCCTGGTGCAAGACCGGCAAGAAGAATGGGAGCTACGGCGAGCGGATCGCCTACGAGAACTGCCTCGAGGGCATGAAGATGCGCGCCGGTGACTCCGTGAACTACTCCATCGGCCAGGGCGACACCCTCGTCACCCCGATCCAGATGGCCACCATCTACTCGGCCATCAGCAACGGCGGAACGCTCTACAACCCGACCGTCGGCAAGGCGGTCGTCAGCCCCGACGGCAAGGACGTCCAGGAGATCAAGCCGGAGTCGCACGGCAAGCTGCCGATGAAGGGCCAGACCCGCGAGAAGATCGACAGCGCGCTCGCGGGCGTCGCCACCCGGGGCACCGCCGCCTGGCGGTTCCAGGGCTGGCCGCAGGACAAGATCCCGATGCACGCCAAGACCGGTACCGCGGAGGTCTACGGCAAGCAGACCACCTCGTGGTTCGCGACGTACACCAAGGACTACTCGATCGTCATGACGATCTCCCAGGGCGGTACCGGATCCGGGGCCTCCGGCCCGGCGGTGCGCAAGATCTACAACGCGCTGTACGGGGTCGACGCCAAGGGCGGCATCGACAAGAAGAAGGCGCTGCTGCCCCAGCCGCAGGCCAACCTGCCGAAGATCTCCTCGGACGGCTCCATCGAGCCCCAGCCCCTGGGCAAGCAGTTCGAGGCGGCTTCCCGTGAGCGGCGGCGGGGAGGGGATTCGTGAGCGCGTCCACGCACGGATACTCCGTCCGCCGCTTCACTCCGGAGCGCGGCACCTGGAGCAAGCTCATGGCGCGCGACTCCGTCGTGCGCCGCCTCGACTGGGTGCTGCTGCTCACCGCGCTGGCCCTGTCCGCGATCGGCGGGGCGCTCGTCTACTCCGCCACCCGCAACCGCACCGAACTGAACCAGGGCGACCCGTACTACTTCCTGGTCCGGCACGCCCTGAACACCGGCATCGGGCTGGTGCTCGCCATCGGCACCGTCTGGCTGGGTCATCGCACCCTGCGGGGCGCGGTCCCGGTCCTCTACGGCCTGTCCGTCGTCCTCGTCCTCGCCGTGCTCACCCCGCTGGGCTCGACGATCAACGGGGCGCACGCGTGGATCGTGGTCGGCGGCGGATTCTCCCTGCAGCCGGGTGAGTTCGCCAAGATCACGATCATTCTGGGCATGGCGATGCTGCTGGCCGCGCGCGTGGACGCGGGTGACCGGCTCAACCCCGACCACCGGACCGTCGTCCAGTCGCTCGGCCTGGCCGCACTGCCCATCGCGATCGTGCTGCTGATGCCGGACCTCGGCTCGGTGATGGTCATGGCGGTGATCGTGCTCGCCGTGCTGCTCGCCTCCGGCGCGTCCAACCGCTGGATCGCCGGGCTGATCCTCACGGCCGTGGTCGGCGCGCTGCTCATCTGGCAGCTGCACGTCCTCGACCAGTACCAGATCGACCGCTTCGCCGCCTTCGCCAACCCCGCGCTCGACCCGGCCGGGGTCGGCTACAACACCAACCAGGCGCGGATCGCGATCGGCTCGGGCGGTCTCACCGGTAAGGGGCTCTTCCACGGCACCCAGACCACCGGTCAGTTCGTCCCCGAGCAGCAGACCGACTTCGTCTTCTCGGTCGCGGGGGAGGAGCTCGGCTTCCTCGGCGCGGGCCTGATCATCGTGCTGCTGGGGGTCGTGCTGTGGCGCGCCTGCCGGATCGCGCGCGACACCACGGAGCTGTACGGGACCGTCGTCGCGGCCGGGATCATCGCCTGGTTCGCCTTCCAGTCGTTCGAGAACATCGGGATGACGCTGGGCATCATGCCGGTGGCCGGTCTGCCGCTGCCGTTCGTCTCCTACGGCGGAACCTCGATGTTCGCCGTATGGATCGCGATCGGGCTGCTGCAGTCCATCCGAGTGCAGCGGCCCGTCTCCGCTTAGGGCTGATTGGCCCCAGTTCGGGTACGTGACATCACATGGTGGACACGAAGCAGGAGATAGAACGCAAGTACGAGGCCACCGCCGAAGAAGCCGGTCCGTCCGGGCGGCCCGACCTGCCGGGTCTTCCCGAATTGACCGGGGCGGGTCCGGTCGCGACCGTGGTGAGCCGAGGTGTCGCGACCCTCGAGGCCACCTATTACGACACCCCCGGGCGAAGGCTGCTGGCCGACGGCATCACCTTGCGCCACCGCACCGGCGGCGCCGACGAGGGCTGGCATCTGAAGCTGCCCGTCGGCCCGGACACCCGGGAGGAGCTGCAGGCGCCGCTCGGCGTCGAGGTACCCGCAGAGATGGCCGCGCTGCTGCGCTCGCGGGTCCGCCACGATCCGCTGCGCCCGCTCGCCCATCTGCACACCGAGCGGGACCGTAAGGATCTGGTGGACGCCGACGGCACCGTGCTCGCCGAGGTGTCCGTCGACCGCGTCACGGCCCGGCGGCTGGCGCCCGAGGAGAGCGAACCGGTGCGGTGGACCGAGGTCGAGGTCGAGCTCGCCGAGGGCCGGGGCCACGATCAGCGGCTGCTCGACGCGGTCGAGGGGCGACTGCGCGACGGCGGTCTGCACCGCGCCGACACCCCCTCCAAGCTCGCCAAGGCCCTGGCCGAGACGGAGAAGGCCGCGGTCGCGGTCGAGACCGGCGGAGACGGGCCCGGCCGGTCCGCCAAGCCCGGGAAGCCCGCGAAGAGCGCCCGCCAGGTCGAGCAGGCCGCGTCGGCGGTCCGGCGGCCGCTCGGCGCCGACGACGTCGTCCTGGACTACGTACGCCGTCAGATCGACGCCATGGTGCGGCTGGACCCCGCCGTGCGCAGGGACCTGCCGGACGCGGTGCACCGGATGCGGGTCGCCACTCGCCGGCTGCGCAGCGCCTTCCGCTCCTACCGCAAGGTCCTGGACCGTACGGTGACCGATCCGATCGGCGACGAGCTGAAGTGGCTGGCCGGTGAGCTCGGTGTGGAACGCGACCGCGAGGTGCTCACCGAGCGGCTCGAAGGCCGTCTCGCCGAGCTGCCGGACGACCTCCGGCTCGGCCCGGTGCGGAACCGGCTGGACCACTGGTCGCAGGGGCGCCGCGACGGCGCCCGCGCGGCCGTCCTGGGCGCGCTGGACAGCGAGCGCTATCTCACGCTCCTGGACACCCTCGACGCCCTGGCGGCCGATCCGCCGCTGCGCCCCGCCGCCGCGAAGCCGGCCGCGCCGGTGGTCGTGGGGGCCGTGCTGCGCGACTACGGGCGGCTCGCCACCCGCATGGCCACCGCCCTGGAGACGCCCGCGGGGCCGGACCGCGATGTGGCCGTCCATCAGGCCCGTAAGGCCGCCAAGCGCGTCCGCTACGCCGCGGAGACGGCCCGGCCCGCGCTCGGCAGGCCCGCCAAGAAGTTCGCCCGCCGTATGCAGGCCGTACAGGACGTGCTCGGCGACCACCAGGACAGCGTCGTCGTGCGCGAGGCGCTGCGGGCGCTGGCCACCCAGGCCCACGGCGCGGGGGAGAGTGACTTCACCTTCGGCCTGCTGTACGGCAGGGAGGAGGCGCGGGCCGCCGCCCGCGAGCGTGAGCTGCCCGGTCTGTGGGCCGATGTCTCCCGTAAGAAGCACCGGGCGGCGCTGGAGTCGTAGATCCGTGGCGAGGGAGTCCGGCGCGGCAGGTACGCTAGAGGGTCACCCCTGTCAGCTTCACGAAAGTCCGCGATGTCTGTCGAGTCGGTCTTCCCACAGCTCGAGGCCCTGCTGCCGCATGTGCAGAAGCCCATCCAGTACGTAGGCGGTGAGCTCAATTCCACCGTCAAGGACTGGGACTCCTGCGACGTCCGCTGGTCGCTCATGTACCCGGACGCCTACGAGGTCGGTCTCCCCAACCAGGGCGTCATGATTCTTTACGAGGTCCTCAACGAGCGCGAGGGTGTGCTCGCCGAGCGCACCTACAGCGTGTGGCCGGACCTCGAGGAGCTGATGCGCGAGCACAAGGTGCCGCAGTTCACCGTGGATTCGCACCGCCCGGTGTCCGCGTTCGACTTCCTCGGCGTCTCCTTCTCCACCGAGTTGGGGTACACCAACCTCCTCACCGCGCTCGACCTCGCGGGCGTCCCCCTGGACGCCGCGGACCGCACCGAGGACCACCCCGTCGTGGTCGCGGGCGGCCACGCCGCGTTCAACCCGGAGCCGATCGCCGACTTCATCGACTGCGCGGTGATCGGCGACGGTGAGCAGGCCGTGCTCGACATGACCGCGATCCTCCGCGCCTGGAAGGCCGAGGGCCGCCCGGGCGGCCGCGATGAGCTGCTCTTCCGTCTCGCGCGTACCGGCAGCGTCTACGTCCCGAAGTTCTACGACGTGGAGTACCTGGCCGACGGGCGGATCGCGCGCGTCGTGCCGAACCGCTCGGGCGTGCCGTGGCGGGTGTCCAAGCACACCGTCATGGACCTCGACGAGTGGCCCTACCCGAAGCAGCCGCTGGTGCCGCTGGCCGAGACCGTCCATGAGCGGATGTCGGTGGAGATCTTCCGCGGCTGCACCCGTGGCTGCCGCTTCTGCCAGGCGGGCATGATCACCCGCCCGGTGCGCGAGCGGTCGATCACCGGGATCGGCGAGATGGTCGACAAGGGGCTGAAGGCCACCGGTTTCGAGGAGGTCGGCCTGCTGTCGCTCTCCTCCGCCGACCACACCGAGATCGGCGACGTGGCCAAGGGCCTCGCCGACCGGTACGAGGAGGACAAGATCGGCCTGTCCCTCCCGTCGACCCGGGTGGACGCCTTCAACATCGACCTCGCCAACGAGCTGACCCGCAACGGGCGCCGCTCGGGCCTCACCTTCGCCCCCGAGGGCGGCAGTGAACGCATCCGTAAGGTCATCAACAAGATGGTCTCCGAAGAGGACCTCATCCGTACGGTGGCCACCGCGTACGGCAACGGCTGGCGGCAGGTGAAGCTGTACTTCATGTGCGGTCTGCCCACCGAGACCGACGACGATGTGCTGCAGATCGCCGACATGGCGACCAAGGTCATCGCCAAGGGCCGCGAGGTGTCCGGCAAGAACGACATCCGCTGCACCGTCTCGATCGGCGGTTTCGTCCCCAAGCCGCACACCCCCTTCCAGTGGGCTCCGCAGCTGAGCGCCGAGGAGACCGACGCCCGGCTGGAGAAGCTGCGCGAAAGGATCCGCGGCGACAAGAAGTACGGCCGCTCGATCGGCTTCCGCTACCACGACGGCAAGCCCGGCATCGTCGAGGGTCTGCTCTCGCGCGGCGACCGCCGGGTGGGCGCGGTCATCCGCGCCGTCTACGAGGACGGTGGCCGCTTCGACGGCTGGCGTGAGCACTTCTCGTACGACCGGTGGATGGAGTGCGCCGAGCGGGCCCTGCCCCAGTTCGGCCTCGACCTCGACTGGTACACCACGCGCGAGCGCACCTACGAGGAGGTCCTGCCCTGGGACCACCTCGACTCGGGCCTCGACAAGGACTGGCTGTGGGAGGACTGGCAGGACTCGCTCGACGAGACCGAGGTCGAGGACTGCCGCTGGACCCCCTGCTTCGACTGCGGCGTCTGCCCGCAGATGCAGACCGAGATCCAGATCGGCCCCACCGGCCGGAAGCTGCTGCCGCTGTCGGTGAAGTAGCCGTCCGGCGGCCCTCCGCCACCGGGTTGCCCACAAAGTAGGCTGGAAGAGACCGGGGCCCTGCGGCCCTGGTGCTCGACCGCAAGGAAGTACAAGGAGACAGTCCCCTGGGCAAGCGACAGCCCGAAGGCCCGCCGCCCGCTCCCGCGGTGCAGCGCATCCGTTTGCGTTACACCAAGCGCGGCCGCCTCCGGTTCACCAGCCACCGCGACTTCCAGCGCGCCTTCGAGCGGGCGCTGCGCCGCGCCGAGGTGCCGATGGCCTACTCGGCGGGCTTCACCCCGCATCCGAAGGTGTCCTACGCCAATGCCGCACCCACCGGCACCGGCAGCGAAGCGGAGTACCTGGAGATCCAGCTGACCGAGACGCGCGACCCCGAGAAGCTCCGGGCGCTGCTCAACGAGTCGCTGCCCGCGGGGCTCGATGTGATCGAGGCCGTGGAGGCCCGCACCTCGGGGCTCGCCGACCGGCTGCAGGCATCCGTATGGGAGATCCGGCTCGACCAGGTCGCCCAGGCGGATGCCGAGCGTGCCGCCGCCGCCTTCCTCGAGGCCGACACGGTCGAGGTGGAGCGCCGGACGAAAAACGGGTTGCGAACCTTCGACGCCCGTGCGGCGGTGGCCCGGCTGGAGGTGCTTCCGCCTCGGGCCGATAGGCCCGGAGACGCTGGCTGTGCGATACTGCGGCTGGTGGTACGGCATCTGACACCTGCCGTGCGACCCGACGACGTCCTGTCCGGTCTCCGCGCTACGGCCGACCTGGCGCCGCCGGTCCCCGCAGCGGTGACCAGGCTGGCGCAGGGGCTGCTCGATGAGGAGTCCGGCACGGTGACCGACCCGCTCGCGCCCGATCGCGAGGCAGTTCAGGCCGCCCCAACCACGGCCGCCGAGCTGACCGCCGCGACGGCGCCGGGAGGTTCCGCGTAGGGCCGCCGTCGATGCGCCGCCGATGCACTTGGGAGCCACCCGGGTACGGCTGGCGCACTGACCAGGAGACTTTCGCCGGTCCCGACACATTCGGTCCCGGTGAGCGAGACGACAGCTCCCGTGCGGCGACCGCGCCCCGGGCGGCGGGACACGCGCACAGTGCGCGGGTGGCCGGCCGGAGGCAGGCGCGGCGCCCGGGAGCGTGACGGGAGAAACGCCCGCATGCTCGAACCAATTGAGCCGACCCAACCTGTCCAGCCCCTTGAGCCGTCCGCGCCGCGTGCCGCGGCGCCCGGGGATCCCATCGAGAGCACGCCCAGCGACACGCTGCCGCCGCGCCGCCGCCGTGCGGCCTCCCGCCCGGCCGGTCCGCCGGTCGGCGGAGTGAGCGGCGCCGAGGTCACCACGCCCTCATCGCCGGCCATACCGGCTGATCAGATCGTTGCCATCGCCGCGTCCGAGGCCGCTTCCGAGCCCGTCGCCGCCGGTGCCGCCGGGATCACCGCGAGCGGATCCACATCCGGGTCCGACACCGAATCCGCCGCTCCGCCCGCCCGTGCGCGGCGTCGGGTGGCGCGCAAGGCGACGGCTCCGGCGGGTTCGCCGGAGGCCGCGGAGACCGTGGTGACGGCCGATGCCGGCCATGGCGGCGAGGAGCCCCAGGCCGCCGCCGAGCCCGTGGCGGAAGCCGCCCCCGAGGCCGCTCCGCCCGCCCGTACGCGTCGCCGTGCGACCCGTAAGGCGACCGCTCCGACGGGTGCGCCCGCGGAGGCGGAGACCGTGGCGCCTGAGCAGGCCGAGGAGCCCGCTGCGGCTCCGGAGGCCGAGGCGGAGACCGCGCCCGCGGCCCCTGCCCGTACGCGCCGTCGTGCGAGCCGTAAGGCCACGGCCCCCGCGGGCCCGCCGCAGGCGGAGGCCGCCGACGCGGACGCGTCGTCTGCGGCGGCCGCTGGTGGCAGTGGTGACGAGGCCACGGCCCCAGCCGCAGTCGCAGCCGATGCCCCGGCCGATGAGGCCCCGGCCGACGAGGCCCCGCGTACCCGTGCGCGTCGTCGTGCGACCCGTAAGACCACCGCTCCGGCGGGTGCGCCCGCGGAGGCGGAGGTCGTGGAGCCGGAGGAGGCCGTGGAGGCCGAGGCCGAGGCGGAGACCGTGCCCCCGGCACCCGCCCGTACCCGTCGCCGTGCGAGCCGTAAGGCCACCGCCCCCGCCGGAACGCCCGCGGAGGCCGAGGCCGCCGAGGAGCCCGCCGCCGAGCAGCGGGGCGAGAGCGCCGAGGAGCCCGCCGGTGCGCAGGCCGAGGAGGCGCCGCGTAGCCGCGCCCGCCGGCGCGCCACCCGAGGCACCGCCGCCGAGGAGCCGAGCAGCGCTCCGGAGCCGCAGACCGCCGAGGCCGAGGCCCCGGCCGCCGAGGCCGAGCCCGCGCCCCGTTCGCGGCGCCGGGCGGTCCGCCCGCCGACGGCCGTGTTCCAGGCGCCGGTCTTCACCGAGCCGGTCTTCCAGACGCCGGAGAGCGCCGCCGCCGAGGCCGCCGCCGCGCTGGAGGAGACCGAGGAGGAGGAAGAGGAGCAGCCGACGGCCGAGGAAGCCACCGAGGTCGTCGAGCCCGAGGCGCCCACCGGCCGCCGTCGGCGCCGCCGCCGTGGCGGTGAGCCCGCCGAGGAGCAGCCGGAGGCCGAGGAGACCGAGGCCGTCGAGGCCGAGTCCGGTCAGTCCGAGGGCGAGCACGGCGATGAGGAGCAGGGCGACCGTCCGGCCCGTCGCCGCCGCCGGGGCGGACGTCGCCGTCGCCGGGGTGAGGCCGCCGAGGGCGAGGGCGCCGAGGGGCGCTCCGAGGCCGAGACCGGTGAGCGGTACGAGGACGAGTCGGCCGCCGAGGGCGAGAGCGCCGAGGAGCAGGGCGAGGGCCGGGACGAGGCGGACGCCGAGGCCGGTGAGCACGGCGGCGGCAGCGCCAGCAGCCGTCGTCGCCGTCGGCGCCGCCGTCGGAGCGGCGACGCGGTCGAGGCGGAGGCGGGCGGTGATGACCCGGAGCGTACGGTCGTCAAGGTCCGCGAGCCCCGGGAGCCCCGTGAGCGGCGCGGCAAGGAATCCGAGTCCAGCGCCGACGAGGTGCAGTCGATCAAGGGATCGACGCGTCTCGAGGCCAAGAAGCAGCGCCGTCGCGAGGGCCGTGAGCAGGGCCGCCGCCGCGTTCCGATCATCACCGAGGCCGAGTTCCTGGCCCGCCGCGAGGCGGTCGAGCGGGTCATGGTCGTCCGGCAGAACGGCGACCGTACCCAGATCGGCGTGCTGGAGGACAACGTCCTCGTCGAGCACTTCGTGAACAAGGAGCAGGCGACCAGCTACGTCGGCAACGTCTACCTGGGCAAGGTCCAGAACGTGCTGCCGTCGATGGAGGCCGCCTTCGTCGACATCGGCAAGGGCCGCAATGCCGTGCTGTACGCGGGCGAGGTGAACTTCGAGGCGCTGGGGCTCTCCAACGGGCCGCGCCGCATCGAGACCGCCCTGAAGTCCGGCCAGTCCGTCCTGGTGCAGGTCACCAAGGACCCGATCGGCCACAAGGGCGCCCGGCTGACCAGCCAGGTCTCCCTCCCGGGCCGCTATCTGGTCTATGTGCCCGAGGGTTCGATGACCGGCATCAGCCGCAAGCTGCCCGACACCGAGCGGGCGCGGCTGAAGCAGATCCTCAAGAAGATCGTCCCCGAGGACGCGGGCGTGATCGTCCGCACCGCCGCCGAGGGGGCGAGCGAGGAGGAGCTGTCCCGCGACGTCGCCCGGCTGCAGGCGCAGTGGGAAGAGATCAAGAAGAAGTCGAAGAGCGGTAACGCCCCGTCGCTGCTCTACGGCGAGCCCGATATGACCGTCCGGGTCGTCCGCGACATCTTCAACGAGGACTTCTCCAAGGTCATCGTCAGCGGTGACGACGCCTGGGAGACCATCCACGGCTATGTCTCGCACGTGGCGCCCGACCTCGCGGACCGGCTCCAGAAGTGGACCTCGGACGTCGACGTCTTCGCCACCTACCGGATCGACGAGCAGCTGATGAAGGCGCTGGACCGCAAGGTCTGGCTGCCCAGCGGCGGCTCGCTGGTGATCGACCGGACCGAGGCGATGGTCGTCATCGACGTCAACACCGGCAAGTTCACCGGCCAGGGCGGCAACCTGGAAGAGACGGTCACCAGGAACAACCTGGAGGCGGCCGAGGAGATCGTGCGCCAGCTGCGGCTGCGTGACCTCGGCGGCATCATCGTGATCGACTTCATCGACATGGTGCTGGAGTCCAACCGCGATCTGGTGCTGCGCAGGCTGCTGGAGTGTCTGGGCCGGGACCGTACGAAGCACCAGGTGGCAGAGGTCACCTCGCTCGGCCTGGTCCAGATGACCCGTAAGCGGGTCGGCCAGGGGCTGCTGGAGTCCTTCTCCGAGTCCTGTGTGCACTGCAACGGCCGCGGCGTGATCGTCCACATGGACCAGGCGTCGGCCGCCGGCGGCGGTGGCGGCAAGCGCAAGAAGAAGAAGTCGGCCGGTGGCGCCCAGCAGCCGGCCGAGCAGGAGCAGGCCGCCGTGACCGAGGCCGAGCCCGAGGACGTCACCGAGGCGGCGGCCGAGATCGCGGCGGAGGCCACTCACCCGAAGCAGGAGCCCGAGCCGGTCTTCGCGGCCGACGAGGAGCTGTACAGCAGCGCCGCGGAGGCCGAGGCCGCAGCGACCCGTGGGCGTACGCGCCGCCGTGCCACCCGTAAGGCGTCCGCCCCGGCGGGCGCGCCGAAGGCCGCCAAGGAGTCGGAGGGCTCGGTGGTCGTGGTGGCCGACGAGCCGAGGGAGGCGCCCAAGGCGGAGGCGGTCGCCGAGGCCCCCGCTGCCGCTCCCGTCGAGGAGCCGGAGCCCGCGGCACCGCTGGAGGCCGTTCCCGCGCCGCGTACGCGTCGTCGGGTGACCCGTAAGGTGACCGCCCCCGCGGGCTCGCCGACGGGCTCCGAGGAGGCGGCCGTGGTGGTCGTGAGCGCGTCTTCGGCGGAGTCGGAGCCCGAGCCGAAGGCGGAGGCGGCGCCCGAGGGCGAGGCCGAGTCCGAGGCGCCGGCGAAGAAGACCGCCCGTAAGGCCGCCAAGAAGGCCCCCGCCAAGAAGACGGCGGCCAAGAAGACCGCCGAGAAGAAGACGGCGGCGAAGAAGACGACGGCCAAGAAGACCACGGCGAAGAAGACGACCGCCAAGAAGTCGGCGACGAAGAAGACCGCGGCGGCGGAGCAGCAGACTCCGCGGTCGGTCTCGGCCGCCGCCGACGACTGACCTGGCCGTACGGCCGACCGGGGGCACCCTGTCACGTGGCAGGGTGCCCCTCCGGGCTCTGGTAGCCTTAACCTTCGGCGTCTATACGCCAAACCCCTGAGCACATCCCTTCCGCTTCGCCGGAAGAGGCCGTTCGGCCGATGGTGAATCGAAATGAATCACTCGGTTGTCACGACCCCTCGTGGGCCGTGTTGGGCGGCTGGCATCAGAGGTCCCGTTTTCTAGCGAGAGAGTGAGAACCGCGTGTACGCAATCGTGCGCACCGGCGGCCGCCAGCAGAAGGTGGCCGTGGGCGATGTCATCGAGGTCGACCGTCTGGCCACCAACAAGGTCGGCGACACCGTCGAGCTCTCGACTCTGCTCGTTGTCGACGGCGATGCCGTCACCAGCGACCCGTGGGTGCTGGCCGGCGTGCGGGTTCACGCCGAGGTCGTTGATCACCACAAGGGTGAGAAGATCGACATCCTGAAGTACAAGAACAAGACCGGTTACCGGAAGCGGATCGGCCACCGCCAGCTGCACACCGCGCTGAAGATCACCGGCATCGACTCGGCTGCGAAGTAAGGGACTGAGGAGAGATGGCACACAAGAAGGGCGCATCGTCCACTCGGAACGGTCGCGACTCCAACGCCCAGCGGCTCGGCGTCAAGCGCTTCGGCGGCCAGACCGTCAACGCGGGCGAGATCCTGGTCCGCCAGCGCGGCACGCACTTCCACCCGGGCACGGGTGTCGGCCGCGGCGGCGATGACACGCTGTTCGCGCTGGCCGCCGGTGCGGTGCAGTTCGGCACCAGCCGGGGCCGCAAGGTCGTGAACATCGTCCCCGTCGCTGAGTAATCAGCCCGGGCGATATCGCACAGCCTTTCCGAGGGCGGACCGCTCTTCCCGTGACGGGAAGCGGGTCCGCCCTCGGCGCGTTACGAGCGTGAGGCACATCAGAACACCCCTGAATCCGCATTAACTGGAGGCACCCGTCATGACCACCTTCGTGGACCGCGTCGAACTGCACGTCGCCGCGGGTAACGGGGGCCACGGCTGCGCCTCCGTGCACCGCGAGAAGTTCAAGCCGCTCGGGGGGCCGGACGGGGGCAACGGCGGCCGTGGCGGCGATGTGATCCTGGTCGTGGACCAGTCCGTCACCACGCTCCTCGACTACCACCACAGCCCTCACCGCAAGGCCACCAACGGCAAGCCCGGCGAGGGCGGGAACCGCTCCGGTAAGGACGGCACCGATCTGATCCTGCCGGTCCCGGACGGCACCGTCGTCCTCGACAAGCAGGGCAACGTCCTGGCCGATCTGATCGGGCAGGGCACCACCTACATCGCCGCCCAGGGCGGCCGCGGCGGCCTCGGCAACGCCGCGCTCGCCTCGGCCCGCCGTAAGGCCCCCGGCTTCGCGCTGCTGGGTGAGCCGGGTCACTCCGGGGACGTCGTCCTCGAGCTCAAGACCGTCGCGGACGTGGCCCTCGTCGGCTACCCGAGCGCCGGCAAGTCGTCGCTGATCTCGGTGCTTTCGGCGGCCAAGCCGAAGATCGCCGACTATCCGTTCACCACGCTGGTGCCCAACCTCGGTGTGGTCACGGCCGGTTCGACCGTCTACACCATCGCCGACGTCCCCGGCCTGATCCCCGGCGCCAGCCAGGGCAAGGGCCTGGGCCTGGAGTTCCTGCGCCATGTCGAGCGCTGCTCGGTGCTGGTGCATGTGCTGGACACCGCGGCCCTGGAGTCCGAGCGCGATCCGCTGACCGACCTCGATGTCATCGAGGCGGAGCTGGCCCAGTACGGCGGTCTGGACGACCGGCCGCGGGTCGTCGTGCTCAACAAGGTCGACATCCCCGACGGCCAGGACCTCGCCGACATCATCCGGCCCGAACTGGAGGCCCGCGGCTACCAGGTCCTCGAGGTCTCGGCGGTCGCCCATCTCGGCCTCAAGGAGCTGTCCTTCGCCCTGGCGCAGATCGTCGCGGAGGCGCGGGCGGCCAAGCCGCAGGAGGAGGCGACCCGGATCGTCATCCGGCCGAAGGCCGTGGACGACGCGGGCTTCAGGGTCGTCGCCGAGGAGGGCTTCTACCGCGTGCTGGGCGAGAAGCCCGAACGCTGGGTCCGCCAGACCGACTTCGCCAACGACGAGGCCGTCGGCTACCTCGCCGACCGCCTGGCGCGCCTCGGTGTCGAGGGAGAGCTGATGAAGGCGGGCGCCCACTCGGGCGACGAGGTCGTCATCGGCCCCGCGGACGACGCGGTCGTCTTCGACTGGGAGCCGAGCCTCGCGACCGGCGCGGAGATGCTGGGCCGCCGCGGCGAGGATCACCGCTTCGACGCCCCGCGTCCGGCCGCGCAGCGGCGGCGTGAGCGGGATGTCGAGCGGGACGAGGCGGAGCAGGAGTACGACGCGTTCAAGCCGTTCTGAGGGGTGCGTAGCCGCCCCCTGGCCCCTTTGTGGGCTCTGAACGGTCTGAGCGGGCGTCTCCGCGCCGCTTGGCAGGTGCCATGACGAAGGGGCCCGGGAGGGATCTCCCGGGCCCCTTCGTCGTCGCTCTCGGCGGTCGCGCTCAGCCGCGCGTACGGCCGGTCTCAGACCGTCGCGGTCTCCTCCGGCTCCGGCGAGCCGGACTCCAGCTCCATCTCCTCCGCCGCGTCCCGGGCCTCGCGCTGCGAGGGGATCTCGTCGGACAGCCGGGTGGCCATCCGGGCCCGGCGCTCATCGGCCTTGTCGCACAGCTCCTGCGTGGCCTGGTTGAAGCGCACCAGCGACGGCGGGTCGGACGGGCCGAGCAGATGCACCTTCAGCTCGGCGCGGGCGGCCGCGAGGGTGTCCTTCTCGGGGTCGCGGACAGCTTCCAGCAGTCCGGCCGTGCCCTTGGCCTCCGGCGTGAGGATCGTGGCGGCGCGCACCGTCGGGAAGCCCGCCCGGAACTCCTCCTCCGTCATCCCGCTGGTGTTCGCCACCGCGTACGGCTTCTCGCTCGTGAGGTAGTCCGAGACCACGCTGGAGACATCGCTGATCAGCACGTCGGCCTGGTTGAAGCAGGTGAAGATCGCCGGACGCGGGCCGGTGATGATCTGGTGCTCCCAGACCGGCAGCGAGGCCCAATAGGCGCTCTCCCAGGCGGTCGTGGCCGCGGTGACGGCCGCCGCGCGGTCGCCATCCGGGGCACCCTGGAGCTTCATGCGCTCGATCTCGTCCGCGCTGGGGCGGAAGGCGGTGCTGGTGAGCCGGTTGAGCTCATCGGCGCACCGGGCCAGCTCGGCGGCGGCCTCCGGGCCGGGGCGGTCGCCGGTGCGCTTGGTGTTCGCCTCGGCGATCATCGCCCTGATGCGGTCGTTGGCGCGGCCCGCGCGCGGGTCCACCGAACCGGTCATCGGGTGCGGCTTGTACAGCAGGCGCACCTTGGGGTCGGTGAGCAGCTCGCGGACGATGTTCTCACCGGCCAGGATCACCGAGGTGTTACCGGGGTTGCCGTCCCAGCCCTCCCAGGTCGGCGCGTACAGCACGGTGGTGAAGTGTTCCGTACCGGCTCCGCCGAGGGCGCCGGTGGGCACGCCCGCGTAGGGGCGGATGGGGGCAAGCTGCGGCCGGCCGACCTCCACGACGTCCTTGTCCTCGACGCCGATGTCGGCGAGCTGGTAGCGCTCGCGTGCCGCCGGGCCCGCGACCCACACCTCGTCGTACGCCTTGGCGTACGGGTTGCAGCTGGAGAGCTTGTCGCTCTCGCCGTGGTTGATGAAGGCGTGCTTGATCGAGGGGATGCGCAGCACCTGCGAGGTCTTGCCGGAGTTGGCCGGGTGCAGCAGCACCTTGAGCGTCGAGTGCTCCAGACGCATCAGATGCGCCACCTTGGGGAGGCAGACGACCGGCACGTCCGTCGCGTCGATCTTCTGCACCATGAACCGCTCACGGAGCACGATGATCGGCTTTCCGTCGAGCGCGGCGAGCGTGGAGAGCCACATGTTCGCCTGGTACGCCGAGGAGTTGCCGCCGGAGAAGTACATCCCCACGGTCGGCTGGTAGTCGGCCAGCCACTTGTCGAGCCACCGCAGGGCCGCGGCCTCGTTCGCCACGCGCTTGCGCGGCAGCATCCAGGAGGCCAGGTGCGCCGTGCCGCCGATGCCGATCAGCAGCGCGATCGCCAGACCGGCACCGCCCCAGACGGCGTCCTTGGTGCCGGCGGTGATCAGCAGACCGGCGGTGGCCGGCGCGGCCAGACGCAGCAGACGGCGCCCGTGCTGACGGGCGAACAGCCGCGGCGGGGCCTCACTCAGGCGCAGCGCGGACGCGTCGATGTTGCGCGTGACGAACGGCAGCTGCCGGCTCCGGCGGACCAGGATGGCCGCCGCCTGGCAGGCGAAGTGCACCAGGTAGAACAGCAGCAGTCCCACGGTCAGGGGCGCCTGCTCGTGCAGGGGATTGATGCCCTCGATGCGCAGCAGCCCGACCATGATGAGCATGTCGCGGAACAGCTGGCGCACCGTGACGTCAAGGCGGATCTTGCCCAGCAGCGACAGCAGACCGGGCTGCTTGTGCTGAAGGAAGAGATCGAGCGCGAGACCGCACGCCGAGGCGGCGATGAAAAGCGGTACGTTCGGAAGCACGGCGCCGACGAGCTGTGTGGCAAAGAACACGAGCATCGCGAGCAGCGCCGTCAGCTGTACGACCCGGCGTGGGGCGATTCCGGCAGAGGGCACGGGATGGGCTCCTGGCAGGAGGGCGAGGGGGACTGACGGGGGGACCCCTGACCGTATGCCGACGCCCCGCCCGGTGACAATCCGCGCCGGTGCCAACCGGTCGCAATCGGTGTCAATGGTCACCCGAGGAGGCCCGCGCGGTGCTCGCGCCGGTGCGTAAGGCGGTGTGCGCGGATGGTGTCCGGGGGCTGAAATGCCGAGGCGGGCCGGGCCTCGTCTGTCGTAGATTGCCCACTTGTCATGATGAGTGTGTAGGGCATGCGTTTCTTCGGGACGTGTGTGAGCCGGGGACGAGCAGGGGAGCGGCGTGGCGGAGCAGGACGGGTCGGCCGTACGGGACGAGGTGGCCGCCGCCCGGAGGATCGTGGTCAAGATCGGTTCGTCCTCCCTCACCACTGCGGCGGGGGGCCTGGACGCGGACCGTGTGGACGCGCTGGTCGACGTGCTCGCCAAGGTGCTCGACGGCGACGGTAAGGGCGACGGCGGCAGGGACGGCGACGGTAAGGGCGACGGCGGCAGGGGCGGCGGCAGGGGCGGCGCGAACGGTAAGGAGATAGTGCTGGTGTCCTCCGGCGCCATCGCCGCCGGACTGGCGCCGCTGGGCCTGGACCGGCGCCCCCGCGACCTCGCCCGCCAGCAGGCGGCCGCGAGCGTCGGACAGGGGCTCCTGGTGGCCCGCTACACCGCCTCCTTCGCGCGCTACGGGCGCCGCGTCGGCCAGGTGCTGCTCACCACGGACGACACCAGCCGCCGCGCCCACTACCGCAACGCCACCCGCACCCTGGACCAGCTGCTGGCCATGGGCGCGCTGCCGATCGTCAACGAGAACGACACGGTGGCCACGGACGAGATCCGGTTCGGCGACAACGACCGGCTCGCGGCCCTGGTCGCCCATCTCGTACGGGCGGATCTGCTGGTGCTGCTCTCCGACGTGGACGGCCTGTACGACGGGGACCCCAGGACCCCCGGCACCTCCCGGATCGACGAGGTCCGGGGCCCTGAGGACCTGGACGGCGTCTCCATCGGCAGCGCGGGCCGCTCCGGGGTGGGCACCGGCGGCATGGTCACCAAGGTCGAGGCGGCCCGGATCGCCACCGCGGCCGGGGTCCCGGTGGTGCTCACCTCCGCCAGCCGGGCCGGTGACGCCCTGCTCGGCCGCCATACGGGCACGTTCTTCCACCGCACCGGCCGCCGCTCCGCGAACCGGCTGCTGTGGCTCGCCCATGCCTCCGCGCCGCGTGGCGCCCTGACCCTGGACGACGGTGCGGTACGGGCCGTCGTGGAGCGGCGCACCTCGCTGCTGCCGGCCGGGATCGCGGCCGTGGAGGGCGAATTCACCGCCGGTGACCCGGTCGAGCTGCGGGACACCCAGGGCCGCCCCGTGGCCCGTGGGCTGGTGAACTTCGACGCCAAGGAGATTCCCCAGCTGATCGGCCGCTCGACCCGGGACCTGGCCCGGGAGCTCGGCCCGGCCTACGAGCGCGAGGTGGTCCACCGCGACGACCTCGTCCTCCTGGACTGAGCCGCTCCGGCGGCCCGAGCGCCCCGGCGGGGACACCTCCCGGCGGTAGCCGGAGGGAGAAGCGAGCCCGTGGAAAACACCCACCTCCGAAAAACCTCAAAAGCGCCCCGCGGGCGGGCGAGGGCTGGTCAACTTTGTTCAACGGGGTCGCGCGGGGCAGCGCGCCGGCTGTGGGAGACGCGGCGGAGACCGAGCGGAACGCCGCGGCCATGGCACCGTCACGAGTGCTCCGCCCGCGCGTGAGCGGAGCAGCGAGTTACAGGAGGCCGCCGGTGAGACGAGGGCGCCCGGGGGCGTCGCCCAGAGGGGCGGCGGAGCGCACCCTGACCAGTGTCGGAGCGGGCGACGCCGCGACCGGCGACGCCATGGCGCACGCCGCCGAGCGCGGCGAGGCGTCCCGGCTGTGGTACATCACCCTCAGCGTCTCGGGGAGCGAGGCGCCGCTGCGGGAGGTCCGCAGGGCTCTGGAGCAGCTGGCCCATGACCATCCGTTCCTGCTGACCAGCCGCTATGCGGTCGATCACGCCGAGATCCGCTACTGGGAAGAGGCCCGTGATCTGCACGACGCCGCGGCGGTCGCGCTGCGGCTGTGGGGCGAGCACCGGGCCTCGGCCAAGCTGCCGCCCTGGGAGATCGTGGGGCTCGAGGTCATCGACCGTGATACGTACCACCAGCGGGTCGCGGAGGGGTACGGGCCGCCACCGGCCTCCCCGGTGGGCGTGCATCCGTTCTGAGGATGGATGTGCGGCGCCGGGATATGAGAATGCCATCTCGAACTGCGGAATAGCGCGCGGCTTTCGCCCGTCGGCTCAGTACGCTTCGTGCATGACCAGCGCACCCACGTCGCCGCTCACCGACCCCTGGCCGAAGTCCCCGGTCCTCCAGGCCGCCTACCGGTCCCGGGCCGCGGCCGCCGATCTCGCGCCGCTGCCGCGCGCCGTCAAGGACGACGCGCTGCTCGCGATGGCCGACGCCCTGGAGGTGCGCACCAAGGAGATCGTCGAGGCCAACGCGGCCGATGTGGAGCGGGCCCGTGAGGCCGGCACCAGCGACGCCATCGTGGACCGGCTGACGCTCACCCCCGAGCGGGTGCGGGCCATCGCCTCCGATGTCCGCGATGTGATCGCGCTGCCCGACCCGGTCGGCGAGGTGGTGCGCGGCTCCACGCTGCCCAACGGGATCGACCTGCGCCAGGTGCGCGTTCCGCTCGGCGTCGTCGGGATCATCTACGAGGCCCGGCCGAACGTGACGGTGGACGCCGCGGCGCTCTGCCTGAAGTCGGGCAACGCGGTGCTGCTGCGTGGCTCCTCGTCGGCGTCCCACTCCAACGCCGTGCTGGTGAAGGTCCTGCGCGACGCCGTCGGCGGCGCGGGGCTGCCCGCGGACGCGGTGCAGCTGGTGCCGGGCGAGAGCCGGGAGTCGGTGCGCGAGCTGATGCGCGCCCGCGGCCTGGTGGACGTGCTGATCCCGCGCGGCGGCGCGTCCCTCATCCGGACGGTCGTCGAGGAGTCCACGGTCCCGGTCATCGAGACCGGCACCGGCAACTGCCATGTGTACGTGGACGCCGACGCCGACCTCGACATGGCGGTCGAGATCCTGGTGAACTCCAAGGCCCAGCGGCCGAGCGTGTGCAACGCGGCGGAGACGCTGCTGGTGCACCAGGACATCGCCCCCCGGTTCCTGCCCCGCGCCCTGGAGGCGCTGGCCGAGGCGGGGGTCACGGTCCACGCGGACGAGCGCGTCATGGCGCTCGCGGAGGGCTCCAAGGCCACGGTGGTCCCGGCGGTGATCGAGGACTGGGAGACCGAGTACCTCTCGTACGACATCGCGGCGGGTGTCGTGGACTCCCTGGACGCCGCGGTGAGCCACATCCGCCTGTGGTCCTCCGGGCACACCGAGGCCATCGTCACGTCCTCCCAGCAGGCCGCCCGCCGCTTCACCCAGCTGGTGGACTCCACCACGGTCGCCGTGAACGCCTCCACGCGGTTCACCGACGGCGGGCAGTTCGGCTTCGGCGCCGAGATCGGCATCTCCACCCAGAAGCTGCACGCCCGGGGGCCCATGGCGCTGCCCGAGCTGACATCGACGAAGTACATCGTCACCGGCGACGGCCACACCCGCTGACTCACCCGTTCGGGGGGTACCCGATTCCCGGCGGCGCTGGGGTGGATCTTCCCCCGAATACCATTTCACCCTGCCCAAAATGACCCGTCCGGTCTACTCTGAATGGGTGCCGGACGACGTGGGGGGCAAGCCGTTCCCGGACGGCGACGAGCCCGACGAGCGCAGCCACGGCGAGACGAACGACGAGTTCGCCGCCGTGGTCTTCGACGAGGACTTCGTGCGGTCGGCCCCGATCCATGAGCCCACCGCCATCGAGCGGATGCTGGCCGCCGCCGAGGCCCGTGCCGAGGCCGAGGCGTCCCGGCGCCGCAGGGCCGGTGTGCCTCCCGAGGACGAGCTCTTCGAGGACGGCTACGGCCAGGAGGCCGAGTTCTACGGCGTGGACGACGCCGACGGGCGCTTCGGCCCCGGACGGGACGCGGACGACGCCTATGGCCCCTATGGGCGCTACGGCAGCGCGGGGCGTCCTTACCGCGGTCATGCCCGCTGGCACCGCCCAGTGGCCTGGCTGCTGGCCATCCTGATGGGCATCGGCGTGGTCGCCCTGGCCTTCACGGCCGTCTACCGGGGCGCATCGGGCAATCGCCAGGACCCCGCTCCACCGCCCGCCACCAGCGGTGTCGACGGCTCGCCCAGCGGACAGCCGCGCCTGGAGCCGTCGGGGTCGGAGTCGGCCGCGCCGGAGCCGACCGGGTCCAAGGGGTCGCCCGCCTCCGCCGTACCGCCGTCGCGGTGACCACCTCGCGCATCGCTAGCACGTCGTGGCGTATGGGGCGTTTCCTCCTCACTCGCCTCCCAAGTTGTGGAGTATCACCGCGTTTACCGTCGCCCCTGGCGACCTACTCTTGAGATATGACCGGGCGTGGAGACCCTCCCGAGGGGACACCCGAGGGCGTCCCGGGAGGTGGTGAGGACGAGTACCGCTCCGTCGTATTCGACGAGTCGTTCGTCCGTGCTGCCCGGCTCCAGGAATTCTCCGCCCAGGAGCGCATGGGCGAGCACGCGCGGGCGGTGCGCAGCCGGCACGCCTGGGCCAGGGCCGGGGCGTCGCGCCAGGCCGTCGCGCTGGTCCTGCTGATCGCCATCGCCTTCGCCGCGGCCGTCTACATGGGAGTGCGCCACCCGTACCAGACGCCGCAGCCGCAGACCGTGGAGCCGCTGCACAGCAGCGTGGTGCCGCTCGCACCGCGCGGTGAGGTGCCCGGAGGGCCGCCGGACCGGCTGTTCCGCAGCAGCCCGGCCGCCGAGTTCCGCACCGGCGCCGAAGGGGTCACGGTGCCCGGCGCCCGCCGCACCCAGAGCTTCTCCGAGAGCCAGGTGATGACGGCGCTCACCACCGCCAAGGAGTATCTGGTCAAGTCCGCCATCGACCCGGGTGTGCTCACCGGCGGCCCGGTGCAGGCCGTAAGGCTGTTGCTGGATCCGGCCCAGCAGACCCAGTTCGACCGGAGCTTCGCCCATCCGGTCGACGACGGACGGCATGCGGCCACCGGCTGGCTGACCCGCTTCAACCCGGCCGAGGTGACCCTGGCCGACACCCCGGTGCGGGTCCGCGGCACCCTTACGGTCATCGAGCGCAGCCCCGCGACGCTGGAGGTCGCCGCCGACCACGTCTTCGTCTACGCGGTCCAGCGGGCCCATGATCGCGGACCGGACCATGCCTCGCTGTTCACCGTGCGCCGGGAGGCGCGGTTCCGCTTCGACCGGAACGATCTGCGCGACCACCATCTGGAACTGGTGCAGAGCACCGCACTGGCGGGCCCGCAGGCATGTGCCGCGAACGCCTCCGGCTATCTGCGGCCGATGCTCGCCGGACAGAGCGCCAAGGGCGACGCCCCCACGGGCACCGACCCGTACACCACGGGCCGCACCGCGGTCTCGCTGTGCGGCGTCCTGGCCCCCGGAACCCAGCCCGCCCTCAACGGACCTTCCTGAGCGCCTTGGGCAGTCCTGAGGGCCTCCAGGGGCCGCCTCGGCCGGTCTCAGCGCTGTGGCGGGGTGTCTCCGGGCCCGTCGTCGTCGTTCCCCGGCCGCTCTCCCGGTCCGTCCCCGGGCCGCTGGTCCTGAGCCCTGTCAGTCCCGTCCCCGGGCCGCTGGTCCTGAGTCCCGTCAGTCCCGTCCTGGGGCCCGTCCCCGGGCGTGGCGCCCTCCTCGGGGGTCTCCCCACCCTGCTTGCCCCCGCCGCCGGTGAACCGGTCGCGCAGCTTGCTGCCCAGGTCCCCGGCGCCGCCTGCCACGTCCCTGACGAAGGCGAACAGCGGATCCTTGCTGTTGCGGACCGACTCCGCGTAGTGGGTCGCGGATTCCCGGATCGAGTCGCTGACCGAGGCGTCCCCGTCCTCGTCGCGACGCGGGTAGTGGCCGTCCATGAGCCGCTGGTAGTCGCGGGTCGCGGCCCACTTCTTGAGCTCGGCGGCGCGCACGGTGGTGAACGGATGGCTGCGCGGCAGCATGTTCATGATCTTGAGGACGGAGTCCCGCAGATCGCCGCTCGACTCGTACTCCTCCGCCTGCTCCAGGAAGGCGTCCACGTTCATCTCATGGAGGTGGTGGCCGCCCGCGAGCTTCATCAGCCCGCGCATCGATGCCCGCAGATCCTGCCCGACCAGCAGCCCCGCCCGGTCCGCCGACAGCTCCGACTTGCGGAACCACTCCCGCAGCGCCGTCACCAGCGCCAGCACCGCCACATTGCCGAGGGGGATCCAGGCGACCTTCATCGCGAGGCTGGTGAGGAACAGCAGTATCGTCCGGTAGACCGAGTGTCCCGACAGCGCATGGCCCACCTCATGGCCGATGACCGCCCGCATCTCCTCCTCGTCGAGCAGCTCGACCAGACCGGTGGAGATCACGATGATCGGCGCGTCCATGCCGATGCACATCGCGGTCGGCTGCGGGTTCTGGGTGACGTACATGGCCGGGACCCGCTCCAGGTCCAGGATGTAGCAGGCGTCCCGCAGCATGTCGTGGAGATGGGCGAACTGCCGGTCGCCGACCCGCACCGAATCGGACAGGTAGAGCAGCCGCAGACTCCGCTCGGGCAGCAGACCGCTCATCGCCTTGAAGACCGTGTCGAAGCCGGTCAGCTTGCGCAGCGCGACCAGCGCCGAGCGGTCCGCCGGATGTTCGTACGCCCGTGAGGAGATCCCGGGGAACCGCCGCCGCTCCCGGCTGGGCACATGCTCCCGGGCGTCTCCCGTCCCGCTTCCGCCGCCGGTCTCATGAGTGTCGCTCATCTGGCCCCCTCGGTCGATTGCCCGCTCGACGGGGCGCCCGGTCCGGGCCCCTCGTCCGGCGGCCCCCAGCCTAGGCCCTGAGCGTCCGAGGGTTAGCGTGGAGACATGCCCGATATGACTGGCCTCACCGAAGCCCTCGCCGCCACCTCCCACAGCAACGACGGCCCGGGAGCGCTGCTGCGCATCGTCATCGTGGTCGGCGTGGTGGGCGCCGCCCTGCTCGCCTGGTTCCTGCTGCGCGGATACAAGCAGGACTGAGCGGATACCGGCAGGACGGACAGCAGGACCGAAAACCGGCTCGCATACGATGTGGCCGACGTGTTGTGTCGCCTAGACCCGGATAGGTACTGCCTGCGATGACCGCTATCAGCACCGCACATGCTGCCCTGACCACGCTCGCGGCCGAGGGTGGTGAGCACACCGACACCCACCCGACCATCAGCCCCTACATGACCGGCGGTGCGGCCCTGGTGATCCTCTTCCTGCTGCTGTGGATCACCACGCGCTTCAACCGGGACCGCTGAGCTGGGCGATCGCCCCTATGGGCCCCGGCTCCGGGCCGGGCCCAGTAGGGTCTGCACGCATGGAAGAGCAGAAAGGGTCCGGCAAGCGGCGACTAGGCGTGATGGGCGGGACGTTCGACCCGATCCACCACGGTCACCTGGTCGCGGCGAGCGAGGTGGCCTCGCAGTTCCACCTCGATGAGGTGGTGTTCGTGCCCACCGGTCAGCCCTGGCAGAAGAGCCACAAGAAGGTCTCCCCGGCCGAGGACCGCTATCTGATGACGGTCATCGCGACCGCGTCGAATCCGCAATTCTCGGTCAGCCGTATCGACATCGACCGCGGCGGCCCCACCTACACCACCGACACGCTCCGGGAACTACGCGCGCTCAACGGTGACGCGGATCTGTTCTTCATCACCGGGGCCGACGCACTCGCCCAGATCCTCACCTGGCGTGACGCCGAAGAGCTCTTCTCGCTGGCCCACTTCATCGGGGTGACCAGACCGGGGCACATACTGGCCGACCCGGGGCTGCCGGAGGGCGGGGTGTCGCTGGTGGAGGTTCCGGCACTGGCGATCTCGTCATCGGACTGCCGGGCGCGGGTCGCTCATGGCGACCCCGTCTGGTACCTGGTGCCGGACGGCGTGGTGCGCTACATCGACAAGCGCGAGCTGTACCGGCACGACTGCTGAAGGGGTACCGGTGAACGACCGGCAGGATCCGTACGACCCGTACGCACAGGACCCGTATGGCCAGGAGCCGCAGATCTACGGCTATGACGCCTATGGGCGTCCCGTCTACCAGCCGCAGGCGGCACAGCAGCAGAGTTACGACCCGTACGCCCAGCAACAGCCGCAGCAACAGTACGGGGAGCAACAACAGCAGGACGGGTACGGCTACGACCCCTACGCCCAGCCGCAGCATCACCAGTCCCACCAGCCTCAGCAGCAGCACACCCAGACGCAGAGTTACGACCCGTACGCCCAGCAAGAGCAACAGCAGCATCAGCACCAACAACAGCGGTACCAGCAGCCGCAGCAGTACCACCAGCACCAGCAACAGCAACAGCAACAGGGCTACGGTTACGACGGCTACCCACCGGCCGCCGCCCCTGCCGCCGTCCCCCCGCAGCGCGAGCCCAACCCCTACGAGGAGCTGAGCCCGGAGCAGTTGCGCGGCGGGCCCGAGGCGCCTCCGGCCGAGGAGCCCCGGTCCGCGGGGCCCCGTCCCGCGCAGCCGAAGCGGCCCGGGGGGCCCGGGGGCCCCGGGGATTCCGATGAGGAGGAGTACCACACCGAGCAGTTCTCCTTCGTCGAGGAGGAGGACGAGGAATCCGACGATGTCATCGACTGGCTGAAGTTCGCCGAGACCCGTTCCGAGCGCCGTGACGAGCGCCGCCGTAAGGGCCGCAACCGCGTCATCGCGCTCGTCGTGGTCCTGGTCATCGCCGCGGCGGGCGGTGTCGGCTACCTCTGGTACGCGGGCAAGCTCCCGGGGCTGTCCGACAGCGCCGAGGACCAGGCGGCTGCGGGCGGCCCGCAGAAGCGCGATGTGATCGTCGTCCATCTGCGCGAGACCAAGGGCGGCGGCACCTCCACGGCCCTGCTGGTGGACAACGAGACCACCAAGAAGGGCACCACCGTCCTGCTGCCGAACTCGCTGTCCGTCTCCACCGAGGACGGCGCCTCCACCACGCTCGGCAAGTCGGTGACCGACGAGGGCTCCGACTCCACCCGGGATTCCCTGAGCACCCTGCTGGGCTCGAAGATCCAGGGCACCTGGCGGCTGGACACGCCGTATCTGGAGAACCTCGTGGAGCTGGTCGGCGGGATCACCCTCGACACCGACGCGACCGTTCCCAGCCCGCAGAAGGGCGAGGATCCCCTGGTCAAGCAGGGCAAGGACCAGATCCTGAGCGGCCAGGCGGCCGTGGCGTACGCCACTTACCGCGGGCCCGGTGAGGCACAGTCCAAGCAGCTCGCGCGGTTCGGGCAGGTCATGCAGGCGGCGCTGAAGAAGGTCTCCAGCGATACGAAGGGCGCCACCAGCACCGTGGAGTCGCTGGCCCAGATCCCCGACCCGTCGCTGTCCGAGCAGCAGCTCGGCGCGTCGCTGGCGAAGCTGGCCGGGCAGGCCAAGAGCGGTGCGTACGACACCGCCATGCTGCCGGTCCAGTCGGACGGGACGCTCAGCAGCCAGGCGACCGACCATGTGGTCAAGGACATCCTGGGCGGCACGGTCAAGAACACCGACAAGAACACCGCGCCCCGGGTCAGCGTGACCAACGCCGGAGGCCCCAAGGACGGGTCGGGTGCCGCGCGGGTCGCGCTGGTCAATGGCGGCTTTACGGTCGTCACGGCCACCGAGGGCGGCGGTACGCCGCAGTCGGCCTCGCGGGTGACCTACGCGGACGCCGCACAGGCGGGCCAGGCCAAGGAGGTCGCCAAGACGCTCGGGCTGCCGGAGACGGCGGTGCGGAAGGGCAAGGGCGCGGCCAACGCGGACATCACGGTCCTCCTCGGCTCGGACTACGACGCCACGGGCTGAGCCGTGCCGCTCGGGCGCCCCGTTCCTCCGGGCGCCCCGGGCGTTCCCCCGGGGTACTCCCGGCGTTCTCCCCGGGCACGCCGGGCGGCCGAGGAACGGCCACCCGGCGTGCCGGTGGGGCGTGAGATCCTGGGGGAAGCCAGACCTTCGAGGTACCACCGACCGAAAGCTTTGCCTGTGACCGCCACGGACCGCTCCCTCGAGCTCATCAACGCCGCCGCCCAGGCGGCCGCCGACAAGCTCGCGCACGACATCATCGCGTACGACGTCAGCGATGTGCTTTCCATCACCGACGCCTTCCTGCTGGCCTCGGCCCCCAACGACCGCCAGGTCAAGTCGATCGTCGACGAGATCGAGGAGCGGCTGACCAAGGACCTGGGCGCCAAGCCGGTGCGCCGCGAGGGCGACCGTGAGGCCCGCTGGGTGCTGCTGGACTACGTGGACATCGTGGTGCACGTCCAGCACAGCGAGGAGCGGGTGTTCTACGCCCTGGAGCGGCTCTGGAAGGACTGCCCGCAGCTGGAGCTCCCGGCCGACGCCAAGGCCACCCGCGGCAAGGGGCAGGAGTACGCACAGGCGCAGGCCGCGGACGGCGGCGTGGGTGGTGAGCTGAGCTGAACGGCACGCAAGGCGGCCGTGGCCGCCGCATCGTCCTGTGGCGCCACGGCCAGACCGCCTGGAACATAGAGCGGCGTTTCCAGGGCTCTCTGGACATCGAGCTCACCGACACCGGTGTCGCGCAGGCGCAGCGGGCGGCCCGGCTGCTGGCCGCCCTGAAGCCGGACGCGATCATCGCCTCCGATCTGAAGCGGGTGGCGGCCACGGCCGCCGAGCTGTCCGCCGTCACGGGGCTTTCGGTCACGCATGACGCGGGGCTGCGGGAGACCTACGCGGGCGCCTGGCAGGGGCTGACCCACGAGGAGATCATCGAGAGCTTCGGCGAGCAGTACGCGGCGTGGAAGCGCGGCGAGCCGGTCCGGCGCGGTGGCGGTGAGCTGGAGACCGAGGTCGCCGACCGGGCGGCGCCGGTGGTGCTGGAGAGCGCCGACAAGCTGCCGGACGACGGCACGCTCGTGGTGGTCAGCCACGGCGGCACGATCCGCACCACCATCGGCCGGCTGCTCGGTCTGGAGCCCCGGACCTGGGAGGCGCTGGGCGGCCTGTCCAACTGCTGCTGGTCCGTTCTGGGCGAGGGCGCGCGGGGCTGGCGGCTGCTGGAGCACAACGCCGGATCGCTGCCCGAGCCGGTGCTCGGCGACGACGACTGAGCGGATTTCCTTTTCCGGCAGGTCACCGGCTATGCTCCTTCTCGTTCGAAGCGCTTCGGCGCCGAGAAGAGCGGGGCTATAGCTCAGTTGGTAGAGCGCCTGCATGGCATGCAGGAGGTCAGGAGTTCAATTCTCCTTAGCTCCACAGATCCACGATCCCGTCTCCCTCACAGGGAGGCGGGATCGCTGCTTTCTGCGCCGCTTCCGGCGGCTCTCGCCGCCGGGACCGTCTCTTTGGCCGCGGCTCGTGCCGAAACCCCTGCAGGTGCAGGGCGGGCTCGGCTACAGCCCATTGCGGGCGGGCCTCTCGTTCGCCCCCACGGCGGTCGCGTTCGGCGTCGTGGGCCTCAACTGGCAGCGGCTGCCCGGGCGCTGGCAGTCCGTGGCCGTACCGGGCGGATTCCTGCCGGCGGCAGCCTCGTTCGCCGGGACCGGCCTAGGTGCTGCGCGAGGGAACGGACGGCGGCCCCTGGCTCCTCGTCGCCCTTACGGCCTCCGGCGCGGGGCTCTCGTTCGCCTACCGTCCCCTGCTCACGCGGACGTTGGCGACCGTAAGGCGGCAGGACGCGGCGGACGCCGACGGGAGTTCTGGTGACAGCGGTTCAACTCGGCCTGCTCACCGGCGTCGCGGTCTTCGGGGCCGTGTTCCTGGGCGCGACGGACGGTACGGTGCCCAGTGCGGGTACCTCCGCGGACGCACTGTGGGTGACCTGCGGCGCCTTGGCCGGGGCCGCGCTGTGCGGAGTACTGATGAGTCTGGTGAGACGAGTGGGGAATCTCCGCTGACCTGCGCGTCGTCCCGTGGCAGAATCGGACGGCCGGAGGGGGATGGGGCCGACACGTCCGATGGGGAGGGCAGGTGGGATGCGGACCAGCATCCTCGATGCGATCGAGGACCCGTCCCGCAGGGCACGAGCGGGCATCGTGTGCCCGTCCTGCGGCTCCGCGCATGTGGCCCAGGTCCTCGGTGACAACGGTGGTGTTTCCTACGTGTGTACGGCCTGTGGCCATAGCTGGAGCTGAGTGAGATGGGAGCCCACAGCCGGAAGTGCGACTGGTGCGGCACCGGCACACCGATCGTCCGCGACATGGAGCCGCTCAACTCCGACTACCAGTATTGGTGTGCGGAGTGCGCGCGGGCGCTGATCATCAGGGGTGATCCCATCGAGACCTACCGCGAGCTCGAAGGGGAGCCGATCTATGGTCGGCTCCTCGACGATCACTGCACGCTGAAGCGTTTCTATTCGTTCGCGACGGCGTAACGGGGCTCTGCTCCGGCCCCCGGGTAATCGATTTGGCGGAAGGCCGGGGCGTCCGTGTAATGTAGGCGTCGCCGCCAGGGAAACCGGGCGGAGCGAGACCTGGGGCTATAGCTCAGTTGGTAGAGCGCCTGCATGGCATGCAGGAGGTCAGGAGTTCAATTCTCCTTAGCTCCACATCAAAGAGGCGGGCCGTCCGGCAAGGACGGCCCGCTTTTCGTCGTGCGTGACGGGGCTCACCTCCGTGCGGGCCGTCAGTGCCCTGCGGTAACCTGACTCCATGCGTGCCGTACGCCTTCTGCTTAGCGGGCCGCGCTGACCAGCACCGACCGAGAACAGCCCCGGTCGGCATCAGCGCGGCGTCCCCTCCTGTGCGAGGGGTCTTTTTGTTTCGGAAGCGTGAGGGATCCGCTGCGTTGCCGCAGGCAGAGACGACCGATGGAGCTTTGAGGACCATGAGCGAGACCAATGCCGCGGCCGAGGTGGCCGCGCCGCACCGCTACACGGCCGCCTTGGCCGCCGACGTCGAAGCCCGCTGGCAGGACTTCTGGGACGCGCACGGCACGTATGAGGCGCCCAACCCGAGCGGCGACCTGGCCGGCGACGCCGAGGCCGTCGCCCGGCCCAAGAAGTTCGTCATGGACATGTTCCCGTACCCCTCGGGTGCGGGGCTGCACGTGGGCCATCCGCTGGGCTACATCGCCACCGATGTGTTCGCCCGGTACCACCGCATGACGGGCCACAACGTCCTGCACACCCTGGGCTTCGACGCCTTCGGCCTGCCCGCCGAGCAGTACGCGGTGCAGACCGGCACCCACCCGCGGGTCAGTACCGAGGCCAATATCGAGAACATGCGGCGGCAGCTGCGCCGTCTGGGCCTGGGCCACGACCAGCGCCGCTCCTTCGCGACGATCGACCCGGACTACTACCGGTGGACGCAGTGGATCTTCCTGCAGATCTTCAACTCCTGGTACGACCCCGAGGCGAAGACCGCGCGCCCCATCGACACCCTGGTCCAGCAGTTCGCCTCGGGTGAGCGCCCGACCCCCGACGGCCGCCCCTGGGGCGAGCTGACCGAGTCCGAGCGCGCCGACATCCTGGGCGAGTACCGGCTGGCCTACGCCTCGGACGCGCCCGTCAACTGGTGCCCCGGCCTGGGCACCGTGCTGGCCAACGAGGAGGTCACCGCGGACGGCCGCTCCGAGCGCGGCAACTTCCCGGTCTTCAAGGCCAAGCTGCGCCAGTGGAACATGCGCATCACCGCCTACGCCGACCGGCTGCTGGACGATCTGGACGAGCTGGACTGGCCCGAGGCCATCAAGCTGCAGCAGCGCAACTGGATCGGCCGCAGCGAGGGCGCCCGGGTCGACTTCCCGGTGACCGGCCACGCCGACGCCAAGATCACGATCTTCACCACCCGCCAGGACACCCTGTTCGGCGCCACCTATATGGTCCTGGCGCCCGAGCACGGCCTGGTGGACGAGATCGTCCCGGACGCATGGCCCGAGGGCACCCGCGACGCCTGGACCGGCGGGCACGCCACCCCGGCCCAGGCCGTCGACGCCTACCGCAAGCAGGCCGCGGCCAAGTCCGACGTCGAGCGGCAGGCCGAGGTCAAGGAGAAGACCGGCGTCTTCACCGGTGCGTATGCCGTCAACCCGGTCAGCGGCGAGCAGGTGCCGGTCTTCATCGCCGACTACGTCCTGATGGGCTACGGCACCGGCGCGATCATGGCCGTTCCGGCGCACGACAGCCGCGACTTCGCCTTCGCCCGCGCCTTCGAGCTGCCCATGCGCTGCGTCGTCGAGCCGTCCGACGATCGGGGCACGGACCCGTCCACCTGGGACGACGCCTTCGCCTCGTACGACGCGAAGATCGTCAACTCGACGGGGGAGTCCGTATCGCTGGACGGGCTGGGCGTCGTCGAGGCCAAGGCGCGCATCACCGAGTGGCTGGAGTCCCGCGCCATCGGTGAGGGCACCGTCAACTACCGGCTGCGCGACTGGCTGTTCAGCCGGCAGCGCTACTGGGGCGAGCCGTTCCCGATCGTCTACGACGAGGAGGGTGTGGCCCACGCCCTGCCCGAGTCGATGCTGCCCCTGAAGCTGCCCGAGGTCGAGGACTACTCGCCGCGCACCTTCGACCCGGACGACTCCGACACCTCCCCGGAGACCCCGCTGTCCCGGAACGAGGACTGGGTCAACGTGGTGCTGGACCTGGGCGACGGGCGCGGGCCGCGGCCGTTCCGCCGCGAGACCAACACCATGCCCAACTGGGCCGGATCCTGCTGGTACGAGCTGCGCTACCTGGACCCGCACAACAGCGAGCGGCTGGTCGACCCCGAGACCGAGCGCTACTGGATGGGGCCGCGCGAGGGTCAGCCGCACGGCGGTGTCGACCTGTACGTCGGCGGCGCCGAGCACGCGGTGCTGCATCTGCTGTACGCCCGGTTCTGGTCCAAGGTGCTGTTCGACCTGGGGCATGTCTCCTCGGTCGAGCCGTTCCACAAGCTGTACAACCAGGGCATGATCCAGGCGTACGTCTACCGGGACAGCCGCGGTATCGCCGTCCCGGCCGCCGAGGTCGAGGAGCGGGACGGGGCCTACTGGTACGAGGGCGAGCAGGTCACCCGGCTGCTGGGCAAGATGGGCAAGTCCCTGAAGAACGCCGTCACGCCGGACGAGATCTGCGCCGAGTACGGGGCCGACACCCTGCGGCTGTACGAGATGGCCATGGGGCCGCTGGACGTCTCGCGGCCCTGGGACACCCGCGCCGTGGTCGGCCAGTACCGGCTGCTGCAGCGGCTGTGGCGCAATGTCGTCGACGAGGGCACCGGAGAGGTCACCGTCGTCGACACCGAGCCCGACGAGGCCACGCTGCGCGCACTGCACAAGGCGATCGACGGCGTCCGGCAGGACATGGAGGGCCTGCGCTTCAACACCGCCATCGCCAAGATCACCGAGCTGAACAACCACGTCACCAAGGTGCGCGAGGTGCCCCGCTCGGTGGCCGAGGGCCTGGTGCTGCTGATCTCGCCGCTGGCCCCGCATGTCGCCGAGGAGCTGTGGCGCAGGCTGGGCCACTCCACGTCCGTCGTCCACGAGCCCTTCCCCGTCGCCGACCCGGCGTATGTCGTGGACGAGACCGTCACCTGTGTGGTCCAGGTCAAGGGCAAGGTCAAGGCCCGACTGGAGGTCGCGCCCTCGGTCTCGGACGAGGAGCTGGAGGCGCTGGCGCTGGGTGACCCGGCGGTCGTGGCGGCGCTGAACGGCGCGGGCATCCGTAAGGTCATCGTGCGGGCGCCGAAGCTGGTCAACATCGTTCCGGCGTGATGCGGGGCGGGGACGGGGCCGCGCTGTAAGGGCCGTCCCATCCGCGGAGTGCCACATGCGGGCGGGTTGGGGGTTCGTCAGGAACCTCTGGCCCGCCCGGCGCGTTTACGCTGAGAGGACGACCGCCACCGTGCCGTGACCGCCGCCCCAAGGAGCGCACATGGAAGCCATCTGGATCCTGTTGCTGCTTTTCGTCCTGATCATGCTGGCGGGGGTCTATGCGGCCGTTCGCGCGGTCAGGGCGGCGAAGCGCGGCATCGACCGCACCGTGCATCAAGCCCGTCGCACGGTGGAGGACACCAGACTCCGGGCCCGGCAGCTCGCGCAGCCGGGCGCGGCCGGTGAGCTCGCCCAGCTGCGGCTCTCCCTGCGCGGCTCGATGCGCGCCACCAGCCAGGCGCTGCAGGCGGCCGCCCCGCAAGACCAGTCACTGTCGGAGTCGTTGGTCCTGTTCCAGCGGCTGAGCGCCCATGCGCAGGATCTGGAGGCGGATCTGAAGCGGCTGGAGCAGGAGCCCGACAGGGCCCGTCTCACCGCCCTGCTGCCCGACCTGCGGCAGCGTACGGAGCGGATCACCCACTCCGCCGACTCGCTGCGCTGGGCGGTGCGGGACCGGACGCAGCGGTTCGCGCATGACGACCTGGACTCGCTGAACCGCGAGATCGAGATGGAGGCCGGGGCGCTGCGGCACTGGACGGCGGTGGAGCCGGAGGAGCCGCGGACGGATGCGGGGTCGTGGCCGGCGCCCGAGGCGGGAACTCGGACGGCGCCCGGGGCGGGGACGCGGCCTGAGGCGGGGGCGCGATCGGGGCCCGAGGCGGGGCAGGAGCCGGAGCCGCCGCGGCCGTCGCTCGGGGCGAGGCCCCAGACGGAGCCTCAGGCGTGGCAGAAGCCCTGGCAGCAGTCCCGCCGTCCCGAGAACACGGCCTGAGTGCCACCATCCGGCCCGGGAGCCCACACCCCCGGCCTGAGACCCCGGAACCCGGCCCGAGAACCAGGATCTGAGCCACGTCTGAACAGGGCATGATGGGTAAGGCAATTGATCATCCGCTGGGGTCGCGCTGTCGGCAGGCTCCATCCCCCGATAACCTCCCAGTCATGTCCCGCCATGTCGCGATCGTCACCGATTCAACGGCTTACTTGCCGCAGGATGCGATGGAGCGCCATCGCATCACCGCGGTGCCGCTGACGGTCGTGCTCGGAGACCGGGCCCTGGAAGAAGGCACCGAGATCTCGGCCCGGTCCCTCGCGCAGGCGTTGCAGAAGCGGAAGCCGGTGACGACGTCCCGGCCCAGTCCGGCAATGTTCGCCGCCGCCTATCGGGCCGCCGCCGAGGAGGGCGCGACGGGCATCGTCTCCCTGCATCTGTCGGCCGAGTTCTCCGGCACCTACGACGCGGCGGCGCTCGCGGCACAGGACGCGCCCGTTCCGGTGCGGGTGGTGGACAGCGGAATGGTCGCGATGGCGCTGGGCTTCTGCGCGCTGGCGGCGGCCGAGACGGCGGAGGGTGGCGGCACGCTGGACGAGGCCGTGGCGGCGGCGGAAAAACGGGCCGACGGCACCGCCGCCTATTTCTACGTCGACACCCTCGACTATTTGCGGCGCGGCGGCCGCATCGGCGCGGCCCAGGCCCTGCTCGGCTCGGCGCTCGCGGTCAAACCGCTGCTCCAGCTCGACGAGGGGCGGATCGAGCTGCGGGAGAAGGTCCGCACCGCTTCGAAGGCCATCGCCCGGCTCGAGGAGATCGTGGTGGAGCGGGCCGGCCGGAGCCCGGTGGACATCGCGGTGCAGCACCTGGCGGCGGGCGAACGGGCGGCGGCGCTCGCGGAGCGGCTGCGGGACCGGGTGCCGGGGCTGGCGGAGCTCTATGTGAGTGAGGTGGGCGCGGTGATCGGGGCACACACCGGGCCGGGGCTGCTGGGAGCGGTGGTCTCTCCGCGGTAGCGGAGGGTGGACGGTACTTGGTCGGGCGGGCGGTACTTGGTTGGCCGGGCAAGGTCCGCGCTCGACGGAGTGACGGAGTTATCCACAACCTGGGGGTTATCCCCGGGAATTGAGGCGGATCGGCGCGATCGGCCGCTTGTGTCTACCGTCGGGTGCATGAGGACACGATCACGCACAGTAACCACGGGTCCAGGGCGTGGCCGCCATCGCGACGGCGGGGCGGGCCGCCGCCCCCGCCCGCCGTCCGGCACTGGTTCGTCCCGCGCCGGAAGCCACCACCGCACCGCCGACCGCCGGGCCCACCCCACCGCCCCCGCACGCGCCAGCCGCGTGGCGGCGCTCTTCTCCACACCGTCGGCGCCCCCGATCGCGGTCGGGTCGATCGCCCTGGGCAGCCGGGACGGGCCGAGGGGCGTGGCGAAGGCCCGGGACGAGGAGCGCCTGGCCAGGGAGGCGTCGGCTGCGGGGCCGGAGGAGGTACGGAGCGGGGAGGTAAGGAACGAGTGGCCCCTCAGGGGCGAGCCCGAGGAGCAGCCCCGAGCCGCGAGCGAGGGGCCGTTCGGGGACGAACCCGAGGGGCCGCCCGGGGACGCGCGTAATGGGTCGTCCGAGGAGGCGTTTGAGGGCGCGCCCGGGGGCGGGCCGCTGCGCCGACGCGACCGGGTAAGGCTCGCCCTGCGCGAGCGGCTGCCGGTGTGGCTTCAGTTGCGCTGCGGTATGGAGCTGAGAACGGTAGCCGCCCTGGCGGTCGCCCTGCTCGCCGCGGTGGCCTTCGCGGCGTATCACTTCTGGACCGGCCGTCCCCAGACCGTGCGCGCACCGGATCCGGAGCCCCCGCGCGCCGCGCCCTCCGAACCCGGTCCGATGCCCAGGGGGCGGCTCACCCCATCCGGCGGGGGTCGCACGGTCGTCGTGGATGTGACCGGCAAGGTCCGCCGTCCGGGGCTGCGGAAGCTGCCGCCCGGGGCGCGGGTCGCCGACGCCCTCGAAGCGGCGGGTGGAGTACGGCCGGGCGCCGACCTGAGCGGGCTGAACCGGGCCCGGCCACTGGTGGACGGGGAGCAGATCGTCGTCGGCGCCCCCGCGGGCGGTTCACCCGCACCGGGTGCGGCCGCAGATCCGGCCGCTGGCGCACCGAACGCACCCAATGGCCCGAACGCACCCAGTGACCCGAACGTGGCCAACGGCGCGAACGCACCGGCCGGCCCCGGGGCGCCCGGTGGCTCGGTCAGCCTCAACTCCGCGACCGCCGAACAGCTCGACACCCTCCCGGGAGTCGGCCCCGTCCTGGCCCGGCACATCATCGACTACCGCACCCAGCACGGAGGTTTCCGCTCCATCGATGAACTCCGCGAGGTGAACGGCATCGGCGAGCGCCGGTTCGCCGACCTGCGCCCGCTGGTCCGGCCATGACGGTCGCGAGGCCCCCGCGGACCCGCGCCCCGGTCCATGCGGCGGCCGTGTCCCCGCGCGGTGCGTCACAGCCACGCCAGGAGGGCCCACCCGACCTTCGCCTCGTGCCCCCGGCCCTGGCCGCTTGGGCAGCCGCGGCGCTCGCCCTGGACGCACCGGCCCGCATGGTGGCCCTCGTCTGCACGGTTGCCTCCCTAGCGGCGGCCGCGCTGCTCATCGGGGCCCGCCGACGAGCACCGACACCCGGTGGACGACGGCGCGGCGCACCCCGTCCCCGGCGCGAGCCGGACACGCCCTCGCCGGTACCCCTCCCGGACGGCCGACGGGCGCTCGGGCCCGCCCCGTCGGACCCGGCCCCGGCGCGGCCACGCGGCGCCGAGCCTCGGCAGTGGGAGCGGAAGGCACGGCCGTCAACGGCCGGCCGCTCGCCCGGTGTCGCGCCCAATGCCGCACCCGGGGCCCGCGTCCGTCCGGGCGCGGGCGAAGGCCACAACGTGACGCGGCAGCAGGACACTTCGCCACCGCCCCGCCGCGTCGCGTGGCGTGGGCGCCGTACGGCAGGAGCGGTGGCGGCCGTGCTGTTGTGCGGGGCCGCCGCGGGGGCGGTCGCCGGACTGCACGCGGCGGACGTACGCCGTGGCCCGGTGCCCGCGCTGGCCCGGGAGTACGCCGAGGCCACCGCCGAGGTGACGGTCGCGGGGGACCCACGGCTCACCCGGCCACGCGTGCGGGGCGCGGCGCTCGCGCCCGCGTCCGTGGTCCTGGAGGCCGAGGCCGGCCGGGTCACCGGCCCCGACGGCACCACGACCACCACCCGCACCCCCGTCCTGGTGACGGTCCACCCGAGGGCCGGTAAGGAGCGGACGGCCTGGCTCGGGCTGCTGCCGTCCACCCGTCTGCGTGTCCACGGCCGCCTGGCGCCGCCGCTGCGCGACGGGGACCGCATAGCGGCCGTAGTGCGCGTGAACGGCGGCGGACCCCCGCGGGTCACGGGCCCGCCCAGCGCGGTCCAGCGGCTGGCCGGGCGGCTGCGCGCCGGGCTGCGCACCGCGACCGACGGACTCACCCCGGACGCGCGGGCGTTGCTCCCGGCGCTGGTCGTGGGGGACACCTCACGGGTGCCGCCCGAACTGGACGAGGCGTTCCGGGCCACGGACATGCTCCATCTCATGGCCGTCTCCGGCAGCAATCTGACGCTGGTGCTCGCCCTGCTCACGGGTCCGCCGCGGCTGGCCGGGCGGGCCGAGCGGCGCGGTCTCGCGGGCGCGCTCGGCATCCGGCTGCGGACCACCGCCCTCCTCGGCGGCGGGCTCACGCTCGCCTTCGTCATCGTCTGCAGACCCGAGCCCAGTGTGCTGCGCGCCGCCGCCTGCGGGCTGATCACGCTGCTCGCCCTCGGCACCGGCCGCCGCCGCTCCCTGCTCCCGGCCCTGGCCGCCGCCGTCCTCGCGCTGGTGCTCTATGACCCCTGGCTCGCCCGGAGCTACGGCTTTCTGCTCTCCGCGCTGGCCACCGGCGCCCTGCTCACCATCGCACCGGGATGGAGCGCGGCTCTGCGGCGCCGTGGCGTACCGCCCCGGCTCGCCGAGGCGCTGGCAGCCGCCGCCGCGGCCCAGGCGGTCTGCGCACCGGTCGTGGTGGCGATGGCCGCGCGGGTGAGCCTGGTGGCGATTCCCTGCAATCTCATCGCCGAGGTGGCGGTCGCCCCCGCCACCGTCCTCGGGTTCGCCGCGCTCGCGGTGGCCGCCGTCGCGCCGCCGCTCGCCGAGTGGATCGCCTGGCCGGCGGGCTGGCCCGCCGGATGGATCGCCCAGGTGGCCCGTACCGGCGCGGCGCTGCCCGGGGCCGAGGCGGACTGGCCGGACGGCTGGACCGGCGCGCTGCTGCTGGCCGTCGCCACCTTGGTCGTGATCCTGGTCGGCCGCCGACTGTTGCGGCACCGCCTGCTGTGTGCCGTGTGCGCTCTGCTGGTGCTGCTGGCCGTCGTACGGCCGGCGCCCCTGGCCCGGATCATCACCGGCTGGCCACCGCCCGGTTGGCGAATGGTGGCGTGCGATGTCGGCCAGGGCGACGCCCTCGTCCTGGCCGCGGGGCCCGGTACGGCCGTCGTCGTGGACACCGGGCCCGAGCCGCGGGCCGTCGACCGCTGTCTGCGTTCGCTGGGCGTCGTCCGGATCCCGCTGCTGGTTCTGACCCACTTCCACGCCGACCATGTGGCCGGGCTGACCGGCGCGTTACGCGGGCGCGCGGTCGGCGCCATCGAGACGACCGGTCTGGAAGAGCCGCCCGG
Source organism: Streptomyces sp. 11-1-2 (assembly GCF_003595545.1). Lineage (NCBI taxonomy): Bacteria > Bacillati > Actinomycetota > Actinomycetes > Kitasatosporales > Streptomycetaceae > Streptomyces > Streptomyces sp. 11-1-2. Next base: position 4,157,581 of record NZ_CP022545.1, on the reverse strand, counting down.
CCAGGCCGAGTTCGTACGGCGCGGGGCCCGGTCGGCGCATGTCCCGGTCGTCGCGGCGGTACCGGGGGAGCGGCGCCGCTTCGGCCCGCTGGCCTGGGAGGTCCTGTGGCCCGCGCCGCCGCCCGCCCCGGCCGGGGCCGAGGGGCCGAACGACGCGAGCGTCACCCTCCTCGTCCGCACGGCGGGCCTGACCCTGCTCCTCCTGGGCGACCTGGAGCCCCCGGCCCAGCTGGCCCTGCGGACGGCGTACCCCACTCTCCCCGAGGTCGATGTCCTCAAGGTGGCCCACCACGGCTCCGCCTACCAGGACCCGCACCTGCTCCGACGCCTCAGCCCCCGCCTCGCCCTGATCTCCTGTGGAGCTGACAACCCCTACGGCCATCCGTCGCCCCGCACCATCGCCGCCCTGCGCGCCCAGGGAGCCGCCGTGCTGCGGACCGACACCGATGGGCCGATCGCGGTGATACGAGATCCGGGGCTGCGCGCGGTGCTCGGAGGCCATGGTGGGCCCTGAGCGCGGACACACCCGGGCGGGGTGGTCACTCCCTGCCGGTGAGTGGGCACCCCGCCCGGGTGTGTTCCGGTGTTCAGCGCGTGGTGTTGTTGTTGAAGAGGGAGCGCGACCAGACGTAGCCGACCAGGGCGATACCAGCGCACCAGGCGAGCGAGATCCAGCCGTCGTTGCCGATCTCCGAGCCGGAGAGCAGGCCGCGCAGTGCCTCGGTCATCGGTGTGAACGGCTGATACTCGGCGAACCAGCGCAGACCCGGCGACATCGACTCGGCCGGCACGAACGCGGAGCCGAGGAACGGCAGGAACTGGACCAGCAGCGGCTTGTTGCTCGCGGACTCCACCGTCTTGGAGATCAGGCCGAGCGCGCACGACAACCACGTCACGGCGAACGCGATGGCCGTGAGGAGGCCGGCGACGGCCAGCCACTCCAGCGGATTGGCGTTCGGCCGGAAGCCGATGGCGAGGGCGACGCCCACCACCAGGACGAGGCTCACCATCGTCGTGAGGACGCTGCCGACGACATGGCCCGTCATGAACGACGAGCGCGTGATGTTCATGGTGCGGAAGCGGTTGATGATGCCCTCGGTCATGTCGGTGCAGACCGCGACCGAGGTCGACATCGAGCCGGCGGCCACCCCCATGATGATGATGCCGGGCGTCAGATAGTTCAGATACGCGTCCCGGCCACCGCCCATGCCGGAGCCGATCGAGTCGCCGAAGGCGTACACGAACAGCAGCAGCATCATGATGGGCATCATGGAGGCGCCCAGCGATACGCCCGGATAGCGCAGCGCGTGCTTGATATTGCGCCGCAGCATCGTCATCGAGTCGTGCACGGCGTAGGTGAGCGTGCTCATCGCAGGGTCTCCTTCACGTGGAGCGCTGTGTTGGTGCTGCCGTCGCCGGTCAGGGCGAGGAACACGTCGTCGAGGTCGGGGGTGTGCACGGAGAAGTCGGCGGCGCGGATACCGGCGGCGTCGAGCCGGTCGAACAGGGCGCGCAGCGCGTCGAGATCGCCGTCGCCCGCGACGCGCAGGGCGAGCTGCTCATCGTCCCGGGCCGCGTCGGGGAAGGCGGCCGCCGCGCGCTCGTACTCGTCGGGGTCGGTGAACCGCAGGCGTACATGGCTGCCGGGGATCTGCGCCTTGAGCTCGTCGGCGGTGCCCTCGGCGACGATCCGGCCGCCGTCGAGCACGGCGATCCGGTCCGCCAACTGGTCGGCTTCTTCCAGGTATTGGGTGGTGAGGAAGACGGTGACACCACCGGCGACCAGTGAGCGCACGGTCTCCCACATGGTGCGGCGGCTGCGCGGGTCCAGCCCGGTCGTCGGCTCGTCGAGGAAGATCACCTGCGGGTCGCCGACCAGTGTCATGGCGAGGTCGAGCCGGCGCCGCATACCGCCGGAGAAGAACGCGGCGCGCTTGTGCCCGACGTCCGCGATGTCGAACCGCTCCAGCAGTTCCTTGGCCCGCCTGCGTCCTTCGCGCTTGCCGAGGCGCAGCAGGTCGGCCATGAGGAGCACGTTCTCCTCGGCGGTGAGCAGGTCGTCGAGTGCGGCGAACTGCCCGGTGACGCCGATCGCGGCGCGTACCCCCTCCGGTGAGGTGGCGACGTCGTGGCCCGCGACCTGGGCCTGGCCGCCGTCGGCCGCGAGCAGCGTGGACAGGATCTGCACGGTGGTGGTCTTTCCGGCGCCGTTCGGCCCGAGCAGCGCGAACACGGAGCCGGATGGGATGCGCAGATCGATGCCGTCGAGGACGGTCTTGTCGCCGTACGACTTGCGCAGATCCGCGGTGGAGACGGCGGGCGGCTGCTGGCCGCCGTGCCTGGACGTGGGCATGACAGATGAAGGCACGGGGCCCTCCCCTTCGAAGGCGTGGTGAGCGGTGAAGTGATCTCGGTTGTCGGGAGATGGAGCGGATCAGGCCCGGGTACGACGGATGTTGATGTTGCCGAAGCGGGTACGGGCCCTGACCTCGGCGGTGTCCTCGGACTTGTCCGGGCTCTCGGACGCGGTGAGCGCGTTGATCACCTGCCCGGCGCTCGAGCTGACGTCGAGCCAGGCGGCGGTGCCCTCGCGGATGCCGACATCGATGGCGCCGTAGGAAGTCTCCAACTGGACCGTGCCGCGCGCGACCTCATCGAGGCGGACGGCGCCGTGGGCGGTGGTGGCGGTGACCGAGCCCTCGGCGTGCTCGATGAAGATGTCGCCGTTGGCGCCGCTCACCCGCAGATCGCCCAGGGCGTCGCCGACGGTCGTGGTGCCGTGGGAGTTCTTCAGGACGGCCACGCCGTCGATGGCGCCGACGCGCAGGCTGCCGGAGCTGGTGGTGATCTCGGCGGGCCCCTCGACGCGGTCCACGGTGATGGTGCCGTGGGAGGCGATCAGGTGCAGCGGCCCGGTGGTGTCGAGGCGGACATCGCCCGACGAGGTTTTCACCCGGACCTCGCCGAGCCGCCCCTCGCCGTGCACCTGGGCCCAGGCGCCGGTCATCTCCACCTGCGAGCCGGTGGGCAGCTCGACCGTCACATCGACGGTGCCGGTGCGCCCGATGAGATAGCGCTGCTTGGGCGTCCTGATGGTCAACAGGCCACTGGCGTAGCGCACTTCGCTCTGCTCCGCCGCCCGTACGTCCTGGTCCTTTTTCGGGTCGCGGGGCCGCACGTCGACGAGGGTGTCGAGCCGGTCGGCGGCGATGAACCGGATGGATCCGGCCTCCACGTGGGCGGTGACCGAGATCGGTTGGGGAGTGGCGAAAGGCGCGTCGAAAGAAGGCATGGCTGTCCCGTCCTCTTGGGTCGTCGTGGCGTCCCTGCTGGTGGGACGCGGTGTGGGTGAGGTGGCGCGGGTGAGGTGGCGTAGGCGGGGCGCGGTCAGCGCACCCAGCCCGTGAAGCTCTGTCCGACGGTGCGGGTGGTGCGCGGCTGCTCCGTCGTACGTGACGGGGCGCCGCCGTCGACCGCGGCCGACACGGCGCGTACCAGCCACGCGTTGACCGACAGGCCCTCGCGGTTCGCGGCCTCCTCGGCGCGCGCCTTGAGGTGGGCGGGCAGCCGCAGATTGACGCGGGCGGTGCCACCGTCGTCGCCGTCGGCGGGCGCCGGGGCCGGTGCCTTGAGCGGCTCGGCGGGTCCGCTCCTGTCCTCGTACGCCTCGCCGCCCGCCGGCCGTGTCACCACGAAGTCGGGGTCGAGCCCGCGCAGCCGTACGTCGACCGAGCCGGGGGCGAGCTCGCGGGTGATCTCGTCCATCGCGGCGGAGAGCACATTGAGCATCGTCAGCCGGGTCGCCGACTCCAGGGGAGCGGTGAGCCGGTCGGCCAGCTCGCGGGCTTCTTCGCCGCCGGCTTCGGCGGCCACCGCGAGTTCGCGGCGAAGGTTGTCGACATACGGCGTCAGGTCCATGACGCCATAATGGCACCGCAATGGTGCCACGCGCAAGACGGTAAGGGTGGTGGTTACGGCGCGAGGTGCGTCAGACGGCTCTGGCCTGCGGAAACGTCTTGGTGTCGGATTGTGTCAATGCGGTGCCACGTGGGGCCTCGGCCGCCATGGTGCCGCTGGTGGTGCCACGTGATGCCACTGTGGCGGCGCCCTGCTCCGCCCTGCCTGCCCGTGCCGTCAGTCGACCCGCCGGGCCAGCACCTGTCCGGGCCAGGATCCGGACAGGAAACGGTCGGTGGCGGTGAAACCGTTGCGCTCGTAGAACGCGACCAGTTCGCCCCCGCCGCCCGCCCAGCAGTCGACCCGCAGCAGCCCCACGCCGGCGCGCCGGGTCTCCTCGACGGCATGTGCCAGCAGCGCCGCCCCGATGCCGAGGCCGGCGTGTTGTCGGTCGGAGACCAGCAGCCGGACGTACCGCTCGGGTTCCCCGGCCGGTGCGATCGGCACCTGCGGGCTGGGCCCGGAGTCCAGCACCATGGCTCCGACGGGCGTTCCGTCCAACTCCGCGATATACGGGGCATTCACGGTCGTGTACCGCTCGACCCGCGCCACCCCGCCTGTCTTCTGCGAATACGGCGTCGTGCCCCACTGCTCGGTGTTGCCGCGATCGTTCATCCAGGCCACCGCGGAGTCGAGCATGTCCAGGATGGCTGGTGCGTCGGCCAGGCTGCCTGGTCTGACGCGTATGCCAGGTGTCGTGTCGTCCACGGCGAAAGCTTAGGCACTGTCGGGCCGGTCACGGCCGCTTGGCGTCCGCGCCGGTGAGTCGCGACGCCTCTGACGCCCAACTACCGATCATCTCGCTTCGGTTGTACTTTTGAGTCTGTCACCACGGACGAGGTGTGGTTCCTCACCGCCATCAGGTCGGCCTGACCCCGAAGGGGGAGGGACGGGCCTACCGCAGCGGGCGGTGGGTGGAACCCCTAGGAGGTGGTGATGGTGGTCGGCTTTTTCAGGTCGTCCGTCAAAAAGGGAAAAAGGTGGCGCGGCAGTCTCGTGGAGCGCTTCGCGGTGTCCCTAGCGGCGCGAGCCGTCTGGGCAGCGATCGTTGAGGCTCTACGTCACGGCTAAGCGGCTCGGCCGCGGGTAGGGCGCCAGAGGTCTTTCCTTTACTCTGGCGCCTCACCCATGTCTGTAGCGCTCCTGTCGAGTTGCAGCCCCCAGCACGCCCGCCCACACTTGCTGCATATGTTCAATCCCGGACGCAGCCCCTTTCCAGGGCAACGGCTTCAAAGGAGCGTCCCATGGCCAAGATCCTGTGTGTGCTGACCGGCGCGAGCTATTGGACCCTGAAAGACGGACATCGGCGCCCCACCGGGTACTGGGCCGAGGAATTCGTGGCGCCCTATAGCGTATTCACCGGCGCCGGACACGAAGTTACCGTGGCAACTCCGAATGGGGTCGTCCCGGTTGTCGACACGATGAGTCTGGAACCCCGTATGGCGGGCGGCGAGGAGAACGCCCTTCAGGAGGAGGCCGTCATCGAGTCGGCGGATGAGCTGCGGCACCCCATCTCCCTCAAGGACGTGCACCTCGAGGACTATGGCGCGATCTACTACCCCGGAGGGCACGGCCCGATGCAAGACCTCTCGGTCGACGCCGACTCCGGGGAACTGCTGCGGAAGGCACTCGCTTCCGGCAATCCGCTCGCCATTGTCTGCCACGCCCCCGCCGCTCTCCTCGCCACTCGTGACGCGAACGGCGACACACCCTTCGCCGACTACCGTCTGACGGGTTTCTGTAACGAAGAGGAGGCCGGCGTCGGTCTCGCCGACAAAGCCAAGTGGCTGCTGGAGGACGAGCTGAAGACGCTGCCCACCCAGTACTCGCGAGGTCCCGCCTGGGAGCCCTATACGGTCGTGGACCGCAACCTTTTCACCGGGCAGAATCCGGCTTCCTCGGGCCCGCTCGCGAAGGAACTCGTCAAGGCCCTGGCACAGGGCGAGTGAAGGCCTCGGCGGGCTTTTCCGGCGTCACAGCCATGCCCCAGACGCGCTGGATGGTCCGGTAATCGATCACGGCTATGTCCTCCTGCTGGAGAACTTCACGGGCCTGCGCCGACATCAGGAACTCGTAGTCCGTCCGGCGCACGCGCCAGCCATCGTCGACGGCCCGCGACTCCTTGTTTCCCACACTCGGGTGCACCGCCCATTCATTGAGCCCGGCAGGCAGGTCGCGCAGCATCTGAACGTATTGGGCCGCTTTTCCTTCGATGGCGAGCGAGAAACTGTCCAGGAAGTCGTTGTCGGTGACCGGCAGCCCGCGGTGCCGCATCCTCTGGCGCCCGGGTTCGAGCCAGACCCGGACCGCGAGGCCGTACTCCGCGGCCAGCCCTACCGTCAGCTCGAGGATGTCGTCGCGGCCGCCATCGGCCAGGCAGTGGAAGTCCAGATGGGTCGGCGTGAGCCCGGCGTCGGCGACGGCATTGATCTGGGCGCGGAACTCGAGCTCCATTTCATCGAGCCGGGCCTTGCCGAGCAGGGCGGCCCGTCCGGCCGGCGTCGGCGGGAACAGTTCACCCGCGGGGTCCAGGAGTGAGGGAACTCGTTCCCTGGCGGTGATCGGCCCCCATCGGCAGTCGGGCATCTCGCACACCAGGGTGAGATGGATTCCGAACGGGATCCGCGGCCGTCGGCCGAGCAGTTCCATGGCCTGCGGTGCCGCGGGGCACGGGACCATCAGACTGCATGAACTGGCGATGCCCTCTTCGATCGACTCGATCACCGCGGTGTTGATCGCTGGATACATGCCGAAGTCATCGCAGTTGACGATCAGCAGCCGCGCATCGGGCGGATGCCCCAGTAGCTCACTCGACTGCTGTGCGGGCGTGACGGCCGCGGGGCCGGTGGTTTCCTCCATGCGCGCAGTGTGGGGCCCGGCCAGATGTCGCGCACGGGAATATGAGCGCCTTCGGAACGGACGCCTTCGGAACGGACGCCTCCGGCCTTGCGCACGATGTTCCCGGCCTCATCGCGACCGACGACCCGCTTCGACCACCTTCAGTGACCACGATGAGCCATGACCCTGGCCATCGGCCAGGTTATTCGGCCTCCAGCCAGCCGTCGTACTCGTCCGCGAACGCGTCCAGCGCCGCCGGATCCAGGCCCCTGGCCGGGTCCTCGATCACCACCAGCCACTGGGCGTCCTCGGCGTCGTCCTCGCCCGCCAGCGCGTCCCGCACCAACTGGGGCTCCTGGGCGATGCCGAAGCGCTCCGGCAGGGCCTCGGCGACCTCCTCCGCGGCGTCGCGGTCGGGCAGCACCAGGATGTGCCGGGCGCCGGTCAGTCCTTCATCGATCACCGGAACATTGTCGGACATCCGGACGGCAGCACGCGGCGGGGTTGTCGGTGGTCCGTGGGATGCTGGACCGCGATGGCCAGGAAGACGACGACCGACGATCCGCTCGCCCCCGTGACGCTCGCCGTGGGCCAGGAGGACCTGCTGCTCGACCGCGCCGTGCAGCAGGTGGTGGCGGCTGCCCGCGCGGCCGACCCCGACACCGATGTGCGCGACCTGACGCCCGACGCGCTCCAGCCCGGCACCCTCGCCGAGCTCACCAGCCCCTCGCTCTTCGCCGAGCGCAAGGTGGTCGTGGTGCGGAACGCACAGGATTTGTCGGCCGACACGATCAAGGATGTGAAGGGCTATCTCGGCGCCCCCGCCGAGGAGATCACGCTCGTCCTGCTGCACGCGGGCGCGGCCAAGGGCAAGGGGCTGCTCGACGCCGCCCGTAAGGCCGGGGCGCGCGAGGTCGCCTGCCCCAAGATGACCAAGCCCGCCGACCGACTGGCGTTCGTGCGCTCGGAGTTCCGCGCCACCGGCCGGTCCGCCACCCCCGAGGCATGCCAGGCCCTGGTCGACGCCATCGGAAGCGATCTGCGCGAGCTGGCCAGCGCGGTCTCCCAGCTCGTGGCCGATGTCGAGGGCACGATCGACGAGGCCATCGTCGCCCGCTACTACACCGGCCGCGCCGAGGCGTCCAGCTTCACCGTCGCCGACCGCGCCGTCGAGGGCCGGGCGGCCGAGGCGCTGGAGGCGCTGCGCTGGGCCGTCTCCACCGGGGTGCCGCCGGTGCTGATCACCAGCGCCCTGGCCCAGGGCGTCCGCGCGATCGGCAAGCTGGCCTCCGCGCCGCGCAACGCCCGCCCCGGCGATCTCGCCCGTGAGCTGGGCATGCCGCCGTGGAAGATAGACCGGGTGCGGCAGCAGATGCGCGGCTGGTCGGCGGATGGAGTGGCGGTCGCGCTGCGCGCCGTCGCCGAGGCCGACGCGGGGGTCAAGGGCGGCGGAGACGATCCGGCGTACGCCCTGGAGAAGGCCGTCGTCACGATCGTCCGCGCCGCCCGGGCGGGCCGAGGCCAGCCCTAGGCCCCGTCGAGCGGCGGAGCCCTGGGCCCCGTCGAGCGGCGGCCCGGGAGCGGCCCCGCGAGTCACTCCTTCATCTTCTCCAGCGTCGTCTTGGCGCTCTTCTTCAGCAGCTCGGTGGCTTCCTCGGGCGTCTTGGCCGAGCCGCTGGACGAGGACGACACATACTGCGACCAGGTCGACTGATAGGTCATCCAGCCGTCCCGCACGGCGAGGATCACATAGGCGCCGGTGTTGGAGCTGCTGCTGTTGTGCTGCTTCACCACATACGCCTCGTCGCCCAGCCCGCTGACCGGGCTCACCTCGTAGCTGTAGCTGGACGTCTTCTGGTCCTCGTACGACCGGTACTGGGCCTCGAACTCCGGCCCGGGGTTGGTCTTCTTGTGCAGCGACGCCGTGGTGTAGAGCCAGACCGAGGAGTAGTCGCTGCTGCTCGAGCCGCTCGGCTCGAAGTCGATATTGCAGGTCATCGAGTCCAGCGCGGTGTTCTCGGAGCTGCTGTGCTGCGGGTTCGACGGCGATGTCGTTGACGACCCGCTCTCGTCCTTCTGCTGGTACCCGGCGTCCTCGAAGGGCTGGGTATCCGTCGGGGTGCACAGATTGGTCCGATAGCGGTAGCCCGCGAGGTCGGCCTTCGTCCCGTCCTCGAACCCTCCCGTGGCGAACAGCACCCCGGCCCAGACCGCCGAGGCGACGACGGCCCCGCCCAGCCCCCACAGCCAGCCCTGGCCGCCGCCTCCGCCTCCGGAGCCCGTGGGCGGCGCCCCGGGCGGCATGCCCATCGGCCCGTACCCACCACCGCCCAGGGGGATGGACGGCATCGTCGGCTGGGCGTACGCGTACGGAGAGTGCTGGGACGGCTGGGGCTGGGGCGGCACCTGACCATACGGGCCGGGCGGCGGCGCGCTCGGCGGCGGCCCCTGCGGTGATCCCTGGGGCCCCTGCGACAGAACCTCCGGCGGGCTCTGCTGCCCACTCTGCGGCGGGCTCGGCGGAGGGTTCTGCGGCGGACTCTGCGGCGGAGTCTGCTGAGGTGGCTGAGGGGGTTGGGGCGGCTGCGGCGGGCCGTACGGATTGGGTGTTTCCCCCGGTGTCGACATGACGTGAACATACCCGAATCAAAGGCGAAAGCCCCGCGCTGCCCTTAGGGAAAGGACAGGCGCGGGGCCTTCGTGTCGATCATGTGCGCCGCACCCGCGTGGCGAACGCAGGCCGCGTGCGGCGCGGTGCCGCTGAGAGAGCTGAACAAGCTCTCGGCTGCCGGTCGGAGCGGGTGAGAGGGACCGCTGTGCCCAAACCGGCGGCGGGGTGGGGCGGTGTGCCCCGGAAGGGTCAGCCTTCGAGATCGGCCGGGAGGGTGTCAGCCCTTGAGGCCGGCGACCTGCTGGGCGATCGCCGACTTCTTGTTGGCGGCGTTGTTCTTGTGCAGAACACCCTTGCTGACGGCCTTGTCGAGCTTGCGCGCGGCGGCGCGGGCGGCTTCGGTGGCCTTCTCGGCGTCACCGGCGGCCACGGCCTCGCGGGTGCGGCGGATGGCGGTCTTCAGCTCGGACTTGACCGCCTTGTTGCGCTGGCGCGCCTTCTCGTTCGTCTTGTTCCGCTTGATCTGGGACTTGATGTTCGCCACGTAGAAAGCCTTCGCAGGTTCGTTGGGTTTCGCTTGCTTTGGTGTGCGTCCGTGCCCGCGGAGGTGTCCATGAGAGTCCATGGAGCTGTCCGTCAGCGAGGGGCATGAGACACAGTCGGCCAGGTTACCAGCAGGGTGCATGGCGTCCCAAACCCGGAAGAGGTCGCCATTCATGGGACCATGGACGGGACTGACCCATTCCCATGACACCGCGTCCCGCCTAGACACAGGACCCTGCGTGCCCGCGACCCCTACCAATGTGCCGGAGCCTAGCCGTACCGATCCGGCTCTGATCCGTAACTTCTGCATCATCGCGCACATCGACCACGGCAAGTCGACGCTCGCCGACCGCATGCTCCAGCTGACCGGTGTGGTTGATCAGCGGCAGATGCGCTCGCAGTACCTCGACCGCATGGACATCGAGCGCGAGCGCGGCATCACGATCAAGTCCCAGGCGGTCCGGCTGCCCTGGGCGCCGACGAAGGACGAGGGCGGCGAGCCGGCCACCCATATCCTCAACATGATCGACACCCCCGGCCATGTGGACTTCACCTATGAGGTCTCGCGCTCCCTCGCCGCCTGCGAGGGCTGCGTCCTGCTGGTCGACGCGGCCCAGGGCATCGAGGCCCAGACCCTCGCCAACCTCTATCTGGCGATGGAGAACGACCTCACGATCATCCCGGTCCTCAACAAGATCGACCTGCCCGCCGCCCAGCCCGAGAAGTACGCCGCCGAGCTGGCGCATCTCATCGGCTGCGACACCTCCGACGTGCTCAGGGTCTCCGCGAAGACCGGTGAGGGCGTGGCCGAGCTGCTGAACCGGGTCGTCGAGCTCGTACCGCCCCCCGTGGGCGTTTATGACGCACCCGCCCGCGCGATGATCTTCGACTCCGTCTATGACGCCTACCGGGGCGTCGTGACCTATGTGAAGGTCGTCGACGGCACGCTCAGCAAGCGCGAGCGGATCAAGATGATGTCCACCGGCGCCGCCCATGAGCTGCTGGAGATCGGCACCAACTCCCCGGAGATGACCCCCGCCGACGGGCTGTCCGTGGGCGAGGTGGGCTATCTGATCACCGGTGTGAAGGATGTCCGCCAGTCCAAGGTCGGTGACACGATCACCCAGGTCACCCGCGGTGCGCAGGAGGCGCTGGGCGGATACAAGGACCCGAAGCCGATGGTGTTCTCGGGGCTGTATCCGCTGGACGGCTCCGACTACCCGGAGCTGCGCGAGGCCCTGGACAAGCTGCAGCTCAACGATGCCGCGCTGGTCTACGAACCGGAGACCTCGGCCGCCCTCGGCTTCGGCTTCCGCGTCGGCTTCCTCGGGCTGCTGCACCTGGAGGTCATCCGTGAGCGCCTGGAGCGCGAATTCAATCTCGACCTGATCGCCACCGCACCCAATGTGGTCTATCGGGTGGAGATGGAGGACGGCAGCGAGCACACGGTGACCAACCCGAGCGAGTTCCCCGTGGGCAAGATCGACACGGTGCACGAGCCGGTCGTCCGGGGCACGATCCTCGCCCCGAGCGAGTTCATCGGCGCGATCATGGAGCTGTGCCAGAACCGCCGCGGGGTGCTGCTCGGTATGGACTACCTCTCCGAGGACCGGGTCGAGATCCGCTACACCCTGCCGCTGGCCGAGGTCGTCTTCGACTTCTTCGACCAGCTCAAGTCCAAGACCCGCGGCTATGCCTCGCTGGACTACGAGCCCACCGGTGAGCAGACCTCGGAGCTGGTCAAGGTCGACATCCTGCTGCACGGCGACAAGGTGGACGCGTTCTCGGCGATCACCCACAAGGACAAGGCGTACGCGTACGGCGTCCGGCTGGTCGCCAAGCTGCGCGAGCTCATCCCGCGGCAGAACTTCGAGGTGCCCATCCAGGCGGCCATCGGCTCCCGGGTCATCGCCCGTGAGACGGTCCGTGCCATCCGTAAGGACGTCCTCGCCAAGTGCTACGGCGGTGACATCTCCCGTAAGCGGAAGCTGCTGGAGAAGCAGAAGGAAGGCAAGAAGCGGATGAAGATGGTCGGCAACGTGGAGGTCCCGCAGGAGGCCTTCATCGCGGTGCTGTCCTCCGACTCCGACGGTAAGGACGCCAAGGCGAAGAAGTAGGAGCCGCCCCGGGCGGGCGCGGAGCCCTGGCGAAGGTGAGGGCGGAGCCCACGGAACGGGTGTGGTCAGCGGGCCTGGCGTGATGGATGCGCTGGGCCTGCTGCGTGCGGGGGAACCTCTTGGGCATCTCGTGAGAACAACGTGACGCTCACCCCTTACGCAGTAAGGATTCGGCCCCTACCCTGATCACCACTCGAAGGTTACTCGCGAGTCACCAAGCAATGAGGCGGGCCCCGGAGGATGCCGTGACCGACACACAGATCTTGCTCGAGAACCGGCCGCCGTCCTTGGCGACGCATTTCCTCCAGCGCGTCGAGGCGACACCGGACGGGGAGGCGTACCGCTATCCGGTGCCTCCCGCCTCGGGCACCGGCCCCGACGACTGGCGGCCGCTGACCTGGCGGGAAAGCGCGGATCGGGTCTTCGCCATCGCCGCCGGGCTGATCGAACTGGGCATCCGCCCCGAGGAGCGGGTGGCGCTGGCCTCCTCGACCCGCGTCGAGTGGATCCTGGCCGACCTCGGCGTGCTGTGCGCGGGCGCGGCCACCACCACGGTCTACCCGACGACCAATGCCGACGAGACCTCCTTCATCCTCTCCGACTCCGGCAGCCGGGTGCTGATCGCCGAGGACGCGACGCAGCTCGCCAAGGTGCGGGCGCAGCGCGATGAACTTCCCGAGCTGGCCCATGTGGTGGTGATCGAGGCCGGGGACGCGGTCCCCGCCGCGGACGACCCCGAGGGCTGGGTGCTCTCGCTCGCCGAGCTGGAGAAACGGGGCGCGGCCCGTCTGGAGCGCGAGCCGGACGCCGTACGGGAGCGGATGGACGCCCTGCGCGGCGATCAGCTTGCGACGCTCATCTACACCTCCGGTACCACCGGGCGCCCCAAGGGCGTACGGCTGGCGCATGACTCCTGGTCGTACATGGCCATTGTGATCGGCACCCAGGACGGGCTGCTCTACCCCGACGATGTGCAGTACCTGTGGCTGCCGCTCGCACATGTCTTCGGCAAGGTGCTGACGGCGGGGCAGATCTACGTCGGCCACACCACGGCGGTGGACGGCCGGGTCGACAAGATCATCGACAATCTGCCGGTGGTCCGGCCGACCTATATGTGTGCCGTGCCGCGGATCTTCGAGAAGGTCTACAACGGGGTGGCCCAGCGGGCGCGCGAGGGCGGCGGGGCCAAGTACAAGATCTTCCAGTGGGCGGTCGAGGTCTCCCGGGATTACGCCAGGACTTCGCAGGATTCCTTCCGCCGCACCGGCATCGCCTCCGTGCCCTTCGCCCTCAAGGCCCAGCACGCGGTGGCCGACAAGCTGGTCTACGGCAAGCTGCGCGAGGCGTTCGGCGGCCGGCTGCGGGCCGCGGTGTCCGGTTCCGCCGCGCTCGCGCCCGACATCGGCTACTTCTTCGCGGGCGCCGGGATCAACATCCTGGAGGGCTACGGCCTGACCGAGTCCAGCGCCGCCAGCTTCCTCAACCCGGCGGACTACCGCACGGGCACGGTCGGCAAGGCGTTCCCCGGCCTGGAGGTGCGCTTCGCCGACGACGGCGAGGTGCTGCTGCGCGGGCCCGGCATCATGCAGGGCTACCACGGGCTGCCGGAGCTGACCGAGCAGGTGCTGGAGTCCGACGGCTGGTTCCATACCGGAGACATCGGCGAGTTGTCCCCCGACGGCTATCTGCGGATCACCGACCGCAAGAAGGACCTGATCAAGACCTCGGGCGGCAAGTACGTCGCCCCGGCGGAGGTCGAGGGCCAGTTCAAGGCGGTGTGCCCGTTCGTCTCCAACATCCTGGTGCACGGCGCCGACCGCAACTACTGCACCGCGCTGATCGCCCTCGACGAGCCGACGATCATGAAGTGGGCGGCCGAGCACGGCCTCGGGGGCAAGTCCTACGCGGAGGTCGTGGCCACCGATGAGGCACGGAAGCTGATCGAGAGCTATGTGCTCCGGCTCAACGAGGGGCTGCAGCGCTGGCAGACGATCAAGAAGTTCCGGCTGCTGCCGCGCGACCTCGACGTGGAACACGGGGAGTTGACGCCCAGTCTGAAGCTGAAGCGGCCGGTGGTCGAGCGTGAGTACAAGGCTCTGATCGAGGACATGTACGCGGGAACGCGGGAGGTTTAACGGGCAAGGATACGACCCCGCACCGGATTTCAGGTTGACCGGCCCGCCGGACACATGAATTTTCCCCTTATCGCGGTTCACTTGCGTAACCCGGTGCATATGAGGGCGGTCCGTCTGTCACTCTGTCCGTGCCGGATACGGTTACGGATACGGCGTTATGACGGAGCTTCTTCAGGAGCCGCACAGTGGGGACGTCATCTTCTGCCACTTCTGGTGGGTCGGTTGAGGGCGGTGGGGTTGTTCTACCGGTCGGGGGTGGGGTTGGCCCCGTTCGTACCAGTGCCTCGGCACGCGTCAGCCTGCCCGGCACTCCGCTCGCGGCCTCGGCCGCCCGCCGGTTCGTCCGTGCCGCCCTCGCCGACTGGGCCGCGCTCGAGGTCCCGGCCGCCGACCGGGTCACCGACCGGGTCGCGGACGAGGCCATACTGCTGGTGAGCGAGCTGGTCACCAACGCGGTGGTGCACGCGGGCACCGCCGTCGAGGTGAGCTGCGCGCTCGATGTGTCGGACCGCGAGGGCGAACCGCCGTCCCTGGTCGTGGAGGTGACCGACCACCATCCCACCCGGGTGGTGCGCGGCGATCCGCCGGATCCGGACGAGGGGCCGGAGTACGCCGGTGGCCACGGGCTACGGCTGGTGGCCGAGATCGCCGAGTCCTGGGGGACGACCTACCGGCGGGCGACCAAATCGGTGTGGTTCCAGATGGCGGTGGCGCCCACGGGCTCGGCCGCCGCGGGGGCGGGCGCCATGGGCTCGGGCTTCATGGATGCCGCGGCCGCCATGGACCCGGCGACCGCGACCGCGACCGCCACCGTGCCCGAGCCCGAGGGCGGGTTCGGGGCGGGGGCTGCCCCCGAGGGCCCGGGCTCCGTTCCTGAGGGCGCGGGAGTCGTCCGTGAAGGCCGTAAGGAGGCCGTCGAGATCGTCGCGCCCGCGCAGGGCCGCGCCCCCGTCCGCCTCGACCCCGACTGGATCCAGCGCGGCGCGCTGTCCTTCCTCGCCGAGGCGTCCGACCTGCTGGCCGGGCAGTTCGACGAGGACATGGTGACCTCGCTCGCCGGCCAGCTCCTGGTGCCCCGGCTCGCCGACTGGTGCGCGATCTGGCTCGACTCCACGAGCGGCCCGCCCCGGCTGGCCCGGGTCTGGCACGCCAGCGAGGGGCGCATCGAGGGCCTGCGGCGGGTGCTGGAGAAGGAGCCGCCCCAGGTGCCCGCCGCCGTCCGCGGCAGCGCCGTGGCGTGGCCCTGGCCGGCCGACCCCGCCGCGTACGGGCCCGGCGGCGCGGCCCTCGCCTGCCGGCTGGTCGCGGGCGGCCGCGCGCTCGGCACGCTGCTGCTGGGGCGGGCCGGGCTGGTGCGGATGCCGGACGAGGCGGTCGGCCTGGTCGAGGACTTCGCCCGCCGCGTCGCCCTGGCGCTCGCCTCCGCCCGCCGCTACACCCGGCAGGCGACCATCAGCCGGGTGCTGCAGCGCGGGCTGCTGCCGTCCGTGATCCCGCGCATCCCCGGCGTCGAGTCGGCGGTCGTGTACGAGCCGACCGGCGACATCTCGGCCGGGGGCGACTTCTACGACGTCTTCCCGGCCGGTGACGGCCGCTGGTGCTTCGTCCTGGGCGACGTCTGCGGAAACGGCCCGGAGGCGGCCGTGGTGACCGGCCTCGTCCGGCCCTGGCTGCGGCTGCTCGCCCGCGAGGGATACGGCGTGGGAGAGGTCCTGGACCGGCTCAACCAGCTCCTGGGCGAGGAGGCGGTGGAACAGGCGGTCGAGGGCGCCGCGGAGGCCGTGGCGGCAGGTGTGGAGGCCGCGGGAGGCGCCGCCGGGGTCGTGGAGCTGATGGACGGCGGCCTGGTCGGCACGGGGCTTCCGGCGGGCGGCGGGGTCGCACGGTTCCTGTCGCTGCTGTACGGGGAGCTGGAGCCGCTGGGCGAGGGCCAGGGGGTGCACTGCACGCTGGCCAGCGCGGGGCATCCGCTGCCGCTGGTGCTGCGGCCCGAAGGCGAGGTGCGGACCGTCGCGGCGCCGCAGATACTGCTGGGCGTTGTGGACGATGTGACGTACGAGAGTGAATCGTTCGATCTGGCGCCCGGGGAGACGCTGCTGTGTGTGACGGACGGGGTGACGGAGCACCGATCCGGCGACCGGCAGTTCGACGACGAGGACGGCCTGGCGGCGGCGTTCGCGCTGTGCGCGGGGCTGAGCGCGCGGGAGGTCGCGGAGCGGGTGCGGCAGGCGGTGGACGAGTTCGCGGCGGAGCCGCCGGACGAC
Source organism: Streptomyces sp. 11-1-2 (assembly GCF_003595545.1). Lineage (NCBI taxonomy): Bacteria > Bacillati > Actinomycetota > Actinomycetes > Kitasatosporales > Streptomycetaceae > Streptomyces > Streptomyces sp. 11-1-2. The sequence goes on along the minus strand of NZ_CP022545.1, from coordinate 4,141,116 downwards.
GACCTGGCGATGCTGGTCCTGAAGGTGGTCTAGGCCAGGTCTAGGCCAGGTCTGGGCCCCATCCGGCGAGGGCCGCTCCGCTGACGATCCGCGGGACAGGCCCAGACGGGTCCTGGGCCCCGGGCCCCGGCCCCGGGGGCCCCGCGCCTCGTGGTCCCGGGCGGCGCGGGCCGTGACGGACAATGGGGGCATGCCTTCCGTACTGCCAGATGGTGAGCCCATGCCCGAGGACGGCGCACTGCCCGCGACCGCTTTGGCGGGGGCGGAGCGGCGGCCGCTGGGGTTCTATCTGCATGTGCCGTACTGCGCCACCCGCTGCGGCTACTGCGACTTCAACACCTACACCGCCAGTGAGCTGCGCGGCTCCGGCGGTGTGCTCGCCTCGCGGGACAACTATGCCGAGCAGGTCGTCGAGGAGGTGCGGCTGGCGCGGAAGGTGCTGGGCGACGACCCACGGCCCGTGGAGACCGTGTTCGTCGGCGGTGGGACCCCGACCCTGCTCGCCGCGGCGGATCTCGGGCGGATGCTCGGGGCGGTCCGGGAGGAGTTCGGGCTGGCCGAGGGGGTCGAGGTCACGACCGAGGCGAATCCGGAGTCGGTCGATCCGCGCTATCTGGCGGAGCTGCGGGAGGCGGGGTTCAACCGGATCTCCTTCGGGATGCAGAGCGCCCGGCAGCACGTCCTGAAGGTGCTGGACCGTACGCACACCCCGGGGCGGCCGGAGGCGTGCGTGGCCGAGGCGCGGGCGGCCGGATTCGACCATGTGAACCTGGACCTGATCTACGGGACGCCGGGGGAGAGCGACGCTGACTGGCGGGCCTCCCTGGAGGCGGCGCTCGGGGCGGGGCCGGACCATGTGTCGGCGTATGCGCTGATCGTGGAGGAGGGCACCCAGCTGGCGCGGCGGATCCGGCGCGGCGAGGTCCCGATGACCGACGACGATGTGCACGCCGACCGCTATCTGATCGCCGAGGAGACCCTGTCGGCCGCCGGGTTCGCCTGGTACGAGGTCTCCAACTGGGCCACCTCGCCCGCCGGGCGCTGCCGGCACAACGAGCTGTACTGGCGCGGCGCCGACTGGTGGGGCGCCGGCCCCGGCGCGCACAGCCACGTGGGCGGCGTGCGGTGGTGGAACGTGAAGCACCCCGGGGCGTATGCGCAGGCCCTGGGCGAGGGCAGGTCGCCCGGCGCGGGCCGGGAGCTGCTGACCGCCGAGGAGCGCCGGGTGGAGCGGATCCTGCTGGAGCTGCGGCTGGCCGAGGGCTGCCCGCTGGAGCTGCTGCGCCCGGCCGGGGCGGCGGCCGCGGCACGGGCGCTGGAGGACGGCCTGCTGGACCCGGAGCCGTATGGACGGGGGCAGGCCGTGCTCACGCTGCGCGGGCGGCTGCTGGCGGACGCGGTGGTGCGCGACCTGGTGGACTGACCGGGCACATCCCCGCGTGGTGCGCGACCTGGTGGACTGACCGGGCACATCCCCGCCGGCGCGGGGACCACGACCTCCTGGGGAGTGTGGACGAGCTGATCGACCTGATCGACGGAGCACCGCCGCGGTGGCGGAGCGAAGCGGCCGGCCCACCACCGTGTCAACGGGAGGACGTGGGCAGGGGTTACCGCCCTGCGGTTACGTGATCGATCAATTCCTCCACCCGCCCCAGGAGCTCCGGCTGGAGGTCCTTGTAGGAGTGGACCGAGGACAGGATCCGCTGCCAGGCGGCCCCGGTGTTCTCCGGCCAGCCCAGGGCGCGGCAGACGCCCTTCTTCCAGTCCTGGCCGTGCGGCACCGTCGGCCAGGCCGGGATGCCGACGGATGACGGCTTCACGGCCTCCCAGATGTCGATATAGGGGTGGCCGAGGACCAGCACATGCTCGCCGGTGACCTGTGCGGCGATACGGGACTCCTTGGAGCCCGTCACCAGATGGTCGACCAGGACGCCGAGCCGGGCGTCCGGGCCGGGGGAGAAGTCATCGACGATGGCGGGCAGGTCGTCGACGCCCTGCAGGTACTCCACGACGACGCCCTCGATGCGCAGATCGTCGCCCCAGACCCGCTCCACCAGCTCCGCGTCATGGCGCCCCTCGACATAGATGCGCCCCGCACGGGCGACCCTCGCGCGCGCTCCCGGAACGGCGATCGACCCCGAGGCCGTGCGCTGGGGCGCGCTGGGCGCCGCCGCGCGCGGGCGTACGAGGGTGACGACACGCCCTTCGAGCAGAAAACCGCGCGGCTCCATGGGGAAGACACGATGTTTTCCGAAGCGGTCCTCCAGAGTGACCGTGGGTCCCTCGGCGGTCTTCTCGCAGCGGATCACGGCGCCGCAGAAGCCGGTGGTGACCTCCTCCACGACGAGGTCCGGTTCGGCGGGGACCTCGGGGGCGGGCCGCTGCCGCTTCCAGGGCGGGGTCAGGTCCGGGTCGTACTGTCGCATCCGGATGACGATAGCGCGCGCCGACCGCCCACTCCTGAAGTGCGGACAACTAGGTGGACGCCTAGTTGGGCGGCTAGGTGGACGCCTAGAGAGACGCGCCGAAGCGGGCCGCCAGTTCGTCGCGTTGGGCCCGGACGAACCCGGCGTCCACGACCGAGCCGTGCCCCGGGACGTACCGCGCGTCCGGGCCGCCGAGGGCGAGCAGCCGGTCGAGGGCGGCGGGCCAGCGGCCGGGGATCGCGTCGGGCCCGGCCTGCGGCGTGCCGGACTCCTCCACCAGATCGCCGCAGAAGACCACCTCGGGCCGGCCGGGCACCAGAACGGCCAGGTCATGGGCGGTGTGGCCGGGCCCCACATTGGCCAGCAGCACCGGCCGGTCGCCCAGGTCGAGGGTGAGCTCCCCGGAGACCAGGTGGTGCGGGCCGACCAGATGGTCCACGGCCTCGGTGGCGGCGTCCCGGTCCACTCCGTGGCGGATCGCGTCCTCGCGCAGCGTCTCCCGCTCACGGCGCAGCAGCTCGTCCATGCCCGTGGCCCCGTACACCTCGCAGCCCGCGAAGGCGGCCGAGCCCAGGACGTGGTCGAAGTGCGGATGGGTGAGCGCGATCCGGGTGGGGCGGCGGCCGGTCAGCCGGGTGATCAGGGCGCGCAGCTCGGCCCCGGCGCGCAGGGTCGCGCCGGTGTCCACGACGAGGATGCCGGTCCGGCCGACGACCACGCCGACCGTCTCGTCCCACTCCGGCATCCGACGGCGGGCCACACCGGGTGCGAGCCGCTCCCAGCCTGCCTCTTCCCAACACGTCTCCATACCGCGACGCTAGCTCAACGGGGATGGGGGAGAGTTGCTGCCAGCGGCGGCTCTTGCCCATGCCACCGCACCCCGCCGTACACTGGCAGAGGGGTTCTGGCACTCGTGCCCGGTGAGTGCCAGGCGGACGACCTGATGAGACCGCTGGACTGGAGGTGCGCGGGGTGCTCAGCGAACGCAGACTCGAGGTGCTGCGTGCCATTGTCCAGGACTATGTGGGGACGGAGGAGCCGGTCGGCTCCAAGGCGCTCACCGAGCGGCACCGGCTGGGGGTCTCCCCGGCCACGGTGCGTAACGACATGGCCGCTCTGGAGGACGAGGGGTTCATCGCCCAGCCGCATACGAGCGCCGGGCGGATCCCCACGGACAAGGGCTATCGCCTCTTCGTGGACAAGCTGGCGGGAGTGAAGCCGCTGTCCAGCCCGGAGCGGCGGGCCATTCAGAACTTCCTGGACGGCGCGGTCGACCTCGATGACGTGGTGGGCCGCACGGTCCGGCTGCTGGCGCAGCTGACCCGGCAGGTGGCGGTGGTGCAGTATCCGTCGCTGACCCGTTCGACGGTGCGCCATGTGGAGCTGCTGCCGCTGGCCACGGCCCGGGTGATGCTGGTGCTGATCACGGATACCGGCCGGGTGGAGCAGCGCATGGTGGACTGCCCCACCCCGATCACCGAGGACTCGCTGGCCGATCTGCGCGCCCGGCTCAACAGCCGGGTCGTGGGTCGGCGTTTCGCGGATGTGCCGCAGTTGGTGCAGGATCTTCCGGAGTCCTTCGAACAGGAGGACCGGGGGACCGTCTCGATCGTGCTGTCGACCTTGCTCGAGACGCTTGTGGAGGAGACCGAGGAGCGGCTGATGATCGGCGGCACCGCGAACCTCACGCGTTTCGTGCATGATTTCCCCCTGACGATCCGGCCCGTCCTGGAGGCACTCGAGGAGCATGTCGTCCTCCTCAAGTTGCTGGGCGAGGCCAAGGACTCGGGTATGACCGTGCGGATCGGGCATGAGAATGCTCACGAGGGGCTCAACGCCACCTCGGTCGTCGCGGTCGGCTACGGTTCCGGCGACGAGGCGGTCGCCAAACTCGGCGTGGTCGGACCGACCCGCATGGACTACCCCGGAACGATGGGAGCGGTACGCGCAGTGGCACGTTACGTCGGACAGATCCTGGCGGAGTCGTAAGTGGCGACGGACTACTACGCAGTCCTGGGCGTGCCGCGTGATGCCTCGCAGGACCAGATCAAGAAGGCATTCCGCCGGCTCGCACGCGAGCTGCATCCGGATGTGAACCCGGATCCGAAGACCCAGGAGCGGTTCAAGGAGATCAACGCCGCTTACGAGGTCTTGTCGGACCCACAGAAGAAGCAGGTCTACGACCTGGGCGGGGACCCGATGTCCGGGGCGGGCGGCGGTGGTGCCGGCGGCTTCGGAGGGGGCTTCGGCAACTTCTCCGACATCATGGACGCGTTCTTCGGGACCGCCTCGCAGCGCGGTCCGCGCTCCAGGACCCGGCGCGGTCAGGACGCGATGATCCGGCTGGACGTGGAGCTCAGCGAGGCCGCGTTCGGGACCACCAAGGACATCCAGGTCGACACCGCGGTCGTCTGCACCACGTGCAGCGGCGAGGGCGCGGCGCCGGGCACCTCGGCGCAGACCTGTGACATGTGCCGTGGCCGCGGTGAGGTCTCCCAGGTGACGCGGTCCTTCCTGGGCCAGGTCATGACCTCGCGGCCGTGCCCCCAGTGCCAGGGCTTCGGCACCGTGGTGCCGACTCCGTGCCCGGAGTGCGCGGGCGACGGCCGGATCCGCTCGCGGCGCACCCTGACCGTGAAGATCCCCGCCGGTGTGGACAACGGCACCAGGATCCAGTTGGCCGGTGAGGGCGAGGTCGGACCGGGCGGCGGCCCGGCGGGCGACCTGTACGTGGAGATCCACGAGGTCCCGCACCCGGTCTTCCAGCGGCGCGGTGACGATATGCACTGCACGGTGACCATCCCGATGACGGCGGCGTCGCTGGGCACCAAGGTTCCGCTGGAGACGCTGGACGGCATGGAGGAGGTCGACATCCGGCCCGGCACCCAGTCCGGCCAGTCGATCCCGCTACACCAGCGCGGCGTCACCCATCTGCGGGGCGGCGGCCGGGGCGATCTGATCGTGCATGTCGAGGTGACCACCCCGACCAAGCTCGACCCGGAGCAGGAGGAGCTGCTGCGGCGGCTGTCGAAGCTGCGTGGCGAGGAGCGCCCGATCGGCGAATTCAAGCCGGGGCAGCAAGGGCTGTTCTCGCGACTGAAGGATGCGTTCAACGGACGGTAGGCGCTCCGGCCGGGGGTACGGGGGTTGTCCCCCGGGGGAGTGCGGTAAGCCGGGGCAGCAAGGGCTGTTCTCGCGTTTGAAGGATGCGTTCAACGGACGGTAGGCGCTTCCGGGCCGCGATACGGCCCGTAAGGGCGCCACTGATCCGGTGGTGGGCTCGTGTGGAGGGCATGGCACGATGTGGCCATGTCCTCCGCGCTGACCGATCTTTACCGGTACCCGATCGTGCAGGCGCCGATGGCGGGTGGAGCCTCCTGCCCGCAGCTCGCCGCCACTGTCTCCGAGGCCGGTGGCCTCGGTTTCCTCGCTGCCGGCTACAAGACGCCGGAAGCGATGTATGAGGAGATCAAACAGCTGCGAGGGCTGACCGGCCGGCACTTCGGTGTCAATCTGTTCATGCCGCAGCCGTCCAACGCCGACACGGCCGCCGTCGGGGCCTACCGGGCGCGGCTCACGGGCGAGGCGGCCTGGTACGAGACTCCGCTGGGCGACCCGAACGCGGGCTCGGACGACGCGTACGACGCCAAGCTCGCCGTACTCCTCGACAACCCGGTTCCGGTCGTCTCGTTCACCTTCGGCTGCCCGACCCGCGCGGTCCTCGACGCCTTCGCCAAGGCCGGCACCCGCACGATCGTGACCGTGACCTCGCCCGTCGAGGCGCAGACCGCCCAGTGGGCGGGCGCCGACGCCGTCTGTGTGCAGGGCGTGGAGGCCGGCGGCCACCAGGGCACGTACAGCAATGACCCGGCCGTCGACGGGATGGGCGCCGGGCTCGGTCTGCTGTCGCTGATCACGCTGGTCCGTGAGTACGTCCAGATCCCGATCATCGCGGCGGGCGGGATAATGCGCGGTTCGCAGATCGCCGCGGCGCTGGCCTCGGGCGCGGTCGCGGCCCAGATGGGGACCGCGTTCCTGGTGTGCCCCGAGTCCAGGGCGAACGCCCTGCACAAGCAGGCGATGACGGATCCGCTGTTCGGCCGGACCGAGCTGACCCGCGCCTTCTCCGGCCGCCCGGCCCGGGGCCTGGTCAACCGCTTCATGCGCGAGCACGGCCCGCACGCGCCCGCCGCCTACCCCCAGCTGCACCACATGACGTCCGGCCTCCGTAAGGCGGCCGCCAAGGCGGGCGATCCGCAGGGGATGGCGCTGTGGGCCGGGCAGGGGCACCGGCTGGCGCGTGAGCTGCCCGCCGCGCGGCTGGTGGAGACGCTCGCGGCGGAACTCGACGCCGCGCGGGCCGAGTTGGGTCTTCAGTCCCAGCGGGGTGCGGTGTCGTGACCGCCCCGGTGTTCGTGGCCGACTCTCTGGCGGGTGCGGCCGCGGGGGCCCGGGTCTGGCTGGAGGGCCCGGAGGGGCGCCACGCGGTGTCCGTAAGGCGGCTGCGCGTCGGTGAGCCCGTGGTGCTGACGGACGGTCACGGTACGGGCGTCCAGGGCACCGTGGCGGCCGTCGAGGGCAAGGACCGGCTGCAGATCGCGGTGGACGAGGTGCGCCAGGAGGCGGCCCCGGACCCGAGGATCACCGTCGTCCAGGCGCTGCCCAAGGGTGACCGGGGCGAGCTGGCGGTGGAGACCATGACGGAGACCGGTGTGGACGCCGTCGTTCCGTGGTCGGCGTCCCGCTGTATCACCCAGTGGAAGGGCGAGCGCGGCCTCAAGGCGCTCGGCAAGTGGCGGTCGACCGCGCGCGAGGCGGGCAAGCAGTCCCGTCGGCTGACCTTCCCCGAGGTCCCGGACGCGATGACGACCAAGCAGGTTGCCCGGCTTCTCGCCGAAGCCGCGTTCGCGGCCGTGCTCCACGAGGAGGGCGGCGAACCGCTCGCGACGGCACAACTGCCCGCGAGTGGCGAGATCGTGCTGGTCGTCGGGCCCGAAGGGGGCGTGTCCGCCGAGGAGTTGGCGGCCTTCGCGGAGGCGGGCGCGCGGCCGTACCGGCTGGGCCCGAGCGTGCTGCGCACCTCCACGGCCGGAACGGCGGCCGCCGCGCTGCTGCTCGGCCGCACCGGCCGCTGGGGATGAGAGAGGCCCCTCTGGGATGTGCGGGCCCCTCTGGGGTCTCTTCGCGCTTCTGTGCGCCCGTACCTGGCCGAGGACGGCCTTCCGATAGGCGCCGGCCGATGGGAACCTATCCCCTATGGGGGTATTGAGTCAGGCAAGGCGGAGACGGACGCTCTTGTCCGTCGCGGCGGTCGGCGCGGCGGTCGCGGTGACGGCGTGTGAGCCGACGGGCGGCGGCATCAGCTCCGTGACGGTCGCGATCACCACGGACCAGGTCGTCACGGAGGCGCTGGAGCGGGGCGGCGTCGGCGTCCGCTGGATGAGCTGCAACGCCGAGTTCAAGAACGGCCGTACGGCCGGTGCTTCGCCCTCGCGGAGCGAGCGGTCCGGGGAGACCGACGCGCGGGTGGACTGCCACGGCAGGACCGACAACGACAAGGACATCAGGATCAAAGGCCGGGTGACCTACGTACGGGCGGATCACTGCGTCCGGGGCGATGTGACCGGCGAGGTGGACGGCCGGAAGGTCTTCGAGGCGCAGGTGATCGGGGAGTGCCAGGGCGGCGGCCCGGACACCGACAGCCCCCGGCCGACCTTCAGTCACTCGTGGGACCGCCCGAGCACGAAGAGCCCCCAGCCGACCCGCAGCCACCCCTGGGACCACCGGACCACCGAGGCCCCCAGCCGACCCGCAGCCACCCGTGGGACCGCCCGACCACGGACCGCCCCCAGCCGACCCGCAGCCACCCCTGGGACCACCCGACGACCGCAGGCGGCGCCGGTCAGTCCGGTACCGGGGACAGCGCCGGTAAGGGCGGTACCGAGGGCGGTAGTCAGGGCGAATAGGCCGCGATCTCTCCCGTCGGCAGAGGCTCCCGGTACCATCCGGACCGTATGTGCCGACGATCCGTAAGGAGCCACCGGTGGCGGGAGAACCGCAGGCCGACTGCCTGTTCTGCAAGATTGTCTCGGGGGAGGTGCCGGCCACCGTCGTCCGCGAGACGGACACCACCGTCGCCTTCCGCGACATAAACCCCCAGGCACCCACGCACATCCTGGTGATCCCCAAGGTGCACTACCCGGACGCGGCCTCCCTCGCCGCGGCCGAACCGCAGGCCGCCGCGGATGTGCTGCGCGAGGCGGGCACGGTCGCCGCCGATGAGAAGCTCGTCGAGACGGGCTACCGCGTGGTGTTCAACACCGGCTCCGGCGCCGGTCAGACCGTCTTCCACGCCCACGCCCACGTCCTGGGCGGCCGCGGGCTCAACTGGCCCCCCGGATAACCCTTGTCCGCACGGGAACTGATCGTCCTCGGCACCGCCAGCCAGGTGCCGACCCGGCACCGCAACCACAATGGCTATCTGCTGCGCTGGGACGGCGAGGGCCTGCTGTTCGACCCCGGTGAGGGCACCCAGCGCCAGATGCTGCGGGCCGGGGTCGCCGCCCATGACATCGACCGGATCTGCGTCACGCACTTCCACGGGGATCACTCCCTGGGCCTGGCCGGGGTGATCCAGCGGATCAACCTCGACCGGGTGCCGCACCGGGTGACCGCCCACTACCCGGCGAGCGGACAGCGGTTCTTCGAGCGGCTGCGGTACGCGACCGCCTACCGCGAGACGGTGGCGCTGACCGAGGAGCCGGTCGCCGGTGACGGCGCGGTGCTGGCCCGCACCCCCGCGTACACACTGGAGGCGGCCCGGCTCTCGCACCCCGTCGAGTCGTACGGCTATCGCCTGATCGAACCGGACGGCCGCAGGATGCTGCCCGAGCGGCTCGCCGCGTTCGGCGTCCGCGGCCCGGACATCGGCCGGCTGCAGCGGGATCGGGCGCTGGAGATCGAGGGGCGTACGGTCACGCTCGAAGAGGTCAGCGAGGTGCGCCGGGGGCAGCGCTTCGCGTTCATCATGGACACCCGGCTGTGCGACGGCGTCTCCGCGCTGGCGCAGGGGTGCGATCTGCTGGTCATCGAGTCGACCTTCCTGGACGAGGAGGAGGCGCTGGCCGTCGAGTACGGGCATCTGACCGCCGGGCAGGCGGCCCGGGTCGCGGCCGGGGCGGGGGCGCGGCATCTGGTGCTGACGCACTTCTCGCAGCGCTACGGCGATCCGTCCGACTTCGAGCGCCAGGCGCGGGCCGCCGGGTTCGAGGGGGAGCTCACGGTCGCCGAGGACCTGATGACGGTGGCGCTGCCCAAACGGCGCTGAGGGCGCCAAGGTGAGGGCGTAGGGCCCCGGGGACGGCGCATGCCGCGCCGCGACGGGGCCGCCCGGGCCGCCCGGGCCGCGGGGACGATACAGGCCCGCGCCGCGACGGGGTCCTGCGGATCGGTGGGGACGGCGGACGCCCCGAGGGGGTGACGCTTGCCGGTCCCCGGCCCGTTGTCCGTGCCATCGTGCACACTGTCCGCACCCGCATCCGACGATGGAGGCGGACCGGTCAGACCTGGGAGAGCGCGGTGACGACACACAACGGCGACAAGCTCACAGCGGGTTACCCCCTGCTCGACCCGCTCGAGGCCGTTCGCCGGCCCGGTGACCCGGCGTGCGACGTCTATCTCACCGGCACCGTCTTCCTCGACATCATCTTCACCGGTCTGGACACCGCCCCCGTCCGCGGCACCGAATCCTGGGCCCGCGGCATGGGCTCGAGCCCCGGCGGCGTCGCCAATATGGCCACCGCCCTGGCCCGGCTCGGCCTGCGCACCTCGCTCGCCGCCGCCTTCGGCGACGACCACTACGGGGACTACTGCCAGGACGCCCTGGACCGCGGCGAGGGCATCGATCTCTCGCTCTCCCGCACGATCCCCGGCTGGCACTCCCCGGTGACCGTCTCCATGGCCTACGAGGGCGAGCGGACCATGGTCTCCCACGGCCATGAGGCCCCGCCGCCCGAGGAGCCCGCCCCCAGCTCCCCGCCCCCGGCCCGCGCCGCCGTGGCCTCCCTGGTGCCCGGCCACGGCCAGGAGTGGGTCGCCGAGGCCGCCCGCCGCGGCAGCAGGGTCTTCGCGGACGTCGGCTGGGACGACACCGGCCGCTGGGATCCGGCCGACCTCGCCGAGCTGGAGCACTGCGAGGCGTTCCTGCCCAATGCCGAGGAGGCGATGCGCTACACCCGCACCGATTGCCCGCGCGCCGCCGCCCGGGCCCTCGCCGACCTGGTCCCGCTCGCCGTCGTCACGCTCGGCTCCGAGGGGGCGTACGCGGTCGACGGCCGCACCGGCGAGACCGCGGAGGTGCCCGCGATCTCCGTGGAGGCCCTGGACCCGACCGGCGCCGGGGACGTGTTCGTCGCCGGTTTCGTCACCGGCACGCTCGCCGACTGGCCGCTCGGCGACCGGCTGGCCTTCGCCGGGCTGACCGCCGCGCTGTCGGTGCAGGAGTTCGGCGGCTCGCTGTCCGCGCCCGGCTGGGTCGAGATCGCCGCCTGGTGGCAGCACGCCCGCTCCTACGACGACCAGCCCGGCCGCGCGCTGCGCCGCTATGCCTTCCTCGACCGGCTGCTCCCGGCCGCCGCCCGCCCCTGGCCGCTGCGCCGGGCCGTTCCGACGATCGGTTTTCGCCAGGCGTAGCGCCGAGGCCCCGGCCGACGCCCCGGACCCTGGGACGGCCGGGGCGCGGGAGCCCCAGGTGAGTGAGGTGATGAGTGGACGAGGAGTAAAAGTGCTCGGGTCTTGTCGGTGCTCCGTCGTACCCTTGTAGCCAAGGTTGTCGAGCGGCGAGAACCCTTGTGCCAGGAGGTAGAAGCAGGCCAGAGAGCCGGCCCATGACGCAACCAACCACAGCACCGCAGGCGCATGCGCAGTTCACGGTCCCGAACAAGCACCCCATGGTCATGGTCCTGGGATCCGGTGACGCGCTGCTGCGTGTGATCGAGAACGCGTTCCCGGCGACCGATATTCACGTACGGGGCAACCAAGTCAGCGCCACCGGGGATCCGAAGGAAGTCGCCCTGGTCCAGCGTCTGTTCGATGAGATGATGCTGGTGCTCCGCACCGGTCAACCGATGACGGAGGATGCGGTGGAGCGCTCGATCTCCATGTTGCGCGCGGCCGAAAATGGAGAGGGCGGAGGGCAGGAGACGCCTGCCGAGGTGCTCACCCAGAACATCCTCTCCAACCGCGGTCGCACCATCCGTCCCAAGACGCTCAACCAGAAGCGCTATGTCGACGCCATCGACAAGCACACGGTCGTCTTCGGCATCGGCCCCGCGGGCACCGGCAAGACCTATCTGGCCATGGCCAAGGCGGTCCAGGCGCTGCAGTCCAAGCAGGTCACCCGGATCATCCTCACCCGGCCGGCGGTCGAGGCGGGGGAGCGGCTCGGCTTCCTGCCCGGCACCCTCTACGAGAAGATCGACCCGTATCTGCGCCCGCTCTACGACGCGCTGCACGACATGCTCGACCCCGACTCCATCCCGCGCCTGATGGCCGCGGGCACGATCGAGGTCGCGCCGCTGGCGTATATGCGCGGCCGGACGCTCAATGACGCGTTCATCATCCTCGACGAGGCCCAGAACACGAACCCCGAGCAGATGAAGATGTTCCTCACCCGGCTCGGCTTCGACTCCAAGATAGTGATCACGGGCGACATCACCCAGATCGACCTCCCCGGCGGGACCAAGAGCGGTCTGCGCCAGGTGCGGGAGATCCTGGACGGCGTCGAGGACGTTCACTTCTCCATGCTCACCAGCACCGACGTGGTCCGTCACAAGCTGGTCGGCCGTATCGTCGACGCATACGACCAGTACGACAGCCGCAACGGAAAGTAACCACGAACCCCCATGGCGATCGACGTCAACAACGAGTCCGGTATCGATATCGACGAGCGGGCTGTGCTCGACGTCGCCCGCTACGCGCTGGCCCGGATGCGTATCCACCCGCTCTCCGAGCTCTCGGTGATCGTCGTCGACGCCGACGCCATGGAGCAGCTGCACATCCAGTGGATGGACCTGCCGGGGCCGACAGATGTCATGTCCTTCCCGATGGACGAGCTGCGCCCGCCGGCCAAGGACGACGAGGAGCCCCCGCAGGGCCTCCTCGGGGACATCGTGCTCTGCCCCGAAGTGGCCAAGAAGCAGGGGGAGGAGGCGCCGACCGGGCACTCCATGGACGAGGAGCTGCACCTGCTCACCGTCCACGGCGTCCTCCACCTCCTCGGCTATGACCACGAGGAGGCGGACGAGCGCGCCGAGATGTTCGGCCTGCAGGCCGCCATCGTCGACGGCTGGCGCGCGGAGCAGGGCCTGACCGGCCCCTCGCCGGCCCCCACCGTCCGATGAGCGCCCAACTCGTCACCGCGACCGTCCTGCTGGTCGTGGTGGCCTGGCTGGCGGCCTGCGCGGAGGCCGGTCTCGCCCGCACCACCCGGTTCCGGGCCGAGGAGGCCGTGCGCTCCGGGCGGCGCGGCAGCGCCAAGCTGATGCTCGTCGCCGAGGACCCCACCCGCTATCTCAATGTGGCGCTGCTGGTCAGGGTCGCCTGCGAGGTCGCGGCGGGCGCGGTCGTCACGTTCGCGAGTCTGCGCGAGTTCGACGAGACCTGGAAGGCCCTGACCGTCGCGATCGGTGTGATGGTCCTGGTGTCGTATGTGGCCGTCGGCGTCTCCCCGCGCACCATCGGCGCCCAGCATCCGCTCAACACCGCGACCGTCGCCGCCTATGTGCTGATCCCGCTGGCCCGGGTCATGGGCCCCATCCCGCCGCTGCTGATCCTCCTCGGTAACGCGCTCACGCCCGGCAAGGGCTTCCGTAAGGGCCCGTTCGCCTCCGAGGCCGAGCTGCGCGCCCTGGTGGACCTCGCCGAGCAGGAGTCGCTGATCGAGGACGAGGAGCGGCGCATGGTCCACTCCGTCTTCGAGCTCGGCGACACCCTGGTGCGCGAGGTGATGGTGCCGCGCACCGACCTCGTGGTCATCGAGCGCTTCAAGACCATCCGGCAGGCCCTCACCCTGGCGCTGCGCTCCGGCTTCTCCCGGATCCCGGTCACCGGGGAGAACGAGGACGACATCGTCGGGGTCGTCTACCTCAAGGATCTTGTCCGTAAGACGCATATCAACCGCGAGGCCGAGGCCGAGCTGGTCTCCACCGCGATGCGGCCCGCCACCTTCGTCCCGGACACCAAGAACGCGGGCGATCTGCTGCGCGAGATGCAGCAGGAGCGCAACCATGTCGCCGTCGTGATCGACGAGTACGGCGGCACGGCCGGCATCGTCACCATCGAGGACATCCTCGAGGAGATCGTCGGCGAGATCACCGATGAGTACGACCGCGAGCTGCCGCCCATCGAGGACCTCGGCGACGGCGCCCACCGGGTGACCGCCCGGCTCGCCCTCGGCGACCTGGGCGAGCTGTACGGCACCGACCTGGAGGACGAGGACGTCGAGACGGTGGGCGGGCTGCTCGCCAAGGCGCTGGGCCGGGTGCCGATCGCGGGCGCCACGGCCGAGGTCGACGTCCCCGAGGGCGGCATCGACCCCGCGCTCAAGGCGCTGCGGCTGACCGCCGAGTCCCCGGCGGGCCGCCGCAACCGCATTGTCACGGTGCTGGTCGAGCCGGTCCGCGAGACCGCCGCGGCCGAGCCGGAGTAGCCCTGTAGCAGCCCCTACGCGCCCGTGACGCGGCCCTGTCCACACCCCGTGGGCGGGGCCGCACCGTCATGCCGAGAAAGCCGGGGCCGCGTCGTCATGCCGAGAAACCGGGGCCGCACTGCCATGCCGCGAGACCCGCCCCTCCGCGCTCCCGCGGCACGCGCCGGGGCGCGGCACCCGCCTGCGCGACAGCGGGCCGTCGCGCCAGCGCATCGGCAACGCGCGGCCCGCGCTGCGCCATGCGAGTGGAATAGCCGTCCGCTCCCTGGCCCATCTGGCGTAGGCACCCGCTTACTTGCAGATACCGACTGGTGGGTCGCCCATACCTCTGTCGGGGGACAGTCGACTTGTCTTGCTTGACGTAGACAGGTCGGCCGTATGGGCACCCCCGTGCAGAGGCCATGGCTCCGCGAGGCATGCGCCGCGCGGAGCCGGGCGGCTCATCCCCCCTGAGATCAGGAAAGGGCGGCCGCTTCCATGTCCACCACCGCGGTGACCTCCACGCCGAATCCCTCCGTCTTCGGTCAATCCGTCACCTACACCGCCAATGTCACCGGCATCACCACCGGGACCCCTCCGTGGGGCGACGTGACCTTCGTCATCACCGGTGGCCCGACCATTGGACCCATAACGCTCACCCAAACCGGGGTCGACTCCGGCACGGCCAGTGTGACCGATTCCACCCTTGCCTTCGGCTCCCATCTGGTCACGGCGAACTTCGTCAACTCCAGCGATCCGGTCGACAATTCGTCCGGCACGACCATCCAGCAGGTCAACCAGTCGGCGACGGTCACCACCGTCACCTTCGTCCCGCCCGCGCCCGTCTGCGGGCAGACCGTGACGCTGACCGCCAATGTGGCGGCGGTGCCCCCGGGCAGCGGCACACCCACCGGTACGGTCACCTTCATCATCAGCGCGGACGGGCCGACGGTGACCGGGGCCCTCGACGGGGCCGGGAACGCCTCCGCCACCGTCCCCGCCCTGAGCGTGGGCACGCACCAGGTCGCCGCGTTCTACAACGGCGACACCAACTTCGCCGCTTCCAACTCGGCCTTGACGCCGCTCACCGTCAACCCGGCGGACTCGACCACGACCCTCACCGTGTCCCCCGCCGCGCCCGTCTGCGGTGCGGAGGTGACCCTGTGCGCCCAGGTGGCGGTGGTCGCGCCGGGCACCTGCACCCCTACGGGCACGGTGACGTTCGCCGTCGACGGTGTCCCGTTCGTCGTCGCCGCGCTCGACGGGAGTGGCCAGGCGTGCGTGACGGCCGGCGACATCCCGGTGGGGACACACACCGTGACGGCCGCCTACAACGGCAACGGGGATGTCGCGGGCTCGACCGGTACGGGAACGGTCACGGTCGGCCAGGGAGCCTCGACCACAACGGTCACGGTGTCCCCGGCCGCACCGGTCTGCGGTGAGACGGTCACCATCTGCGCCCAGGTGACGGTGACGTCGCCGAGCACCTGTACGCCCACGGGCACGGTGACCTTCGTGATCACCGGTGGCCCGACCCTGACGGGCATGCTGGACGGGACCGGCCAGGCATGTGTGACCACCAACGCGCTGACCGCGGGGTCTTACACCGTGACGGCCACGTACGGAGGCGACACGGGCGTCGCGAGCTCCACCGGCTCGGGGTCGGTCACCGTGGGCCAGGGCACGTCGAGCACCGTGGTGAGCGTCTTGCCCAGCCCGACCGTCTGCGGTGAGACGGTGACCATCTGCGCGGACGTGACCGTCGCGCCGCCGAGCACATGCCTCCCCACCGGGAACGTGATCTTCGTGATCACCGGCGGTCCGACCCTGACCGGCGTGCTCGACGCGACCGGCCAGGCATGCGTGACCACCAATGCCATCCCGGTCGGCACGCACACCGTGACCGCCACCTACGAGGGCGACGAGGGTGTCACGGGCTCGACGGGGACCGGCTCCGTCACGGTGAACCAGGCGTCCTCGACGACCGTGCTGACCATCACGCCCAGCACGGTGTCGTGCGGCGAGACGGTCAGTCTGTGCGCACAGGTCACCACGACGCCGCCCGGCACCTGCACCCCGACCGGAACGGTCACCTTCGCGATCGCGGGCGGTCCGACGCTGACGGGCGTGCTCGACGCGACCGGCAAGGCGTGCGTGACCACCAGCGCCATCCCGCCCGGCACCCACGCGGTGACGGCCACCTACTCCGGTGGCACCGGCGTCGCCGGCTCGTCCGCCACCGGGTCCATCACCGTCAACCAGGGCGTCTCGACCACGACGCTGACCATCACGCCCGCCTCTCCGGTGTGCGGTCAGGCGGTGACCCTTTGCGCGCAGGTGACGGTCGTGGCGCCCAGTACCTGCGTTCCGACCGGGACGGTGACATTCACGATCGCGGGTGGTCCGACGCTGACCGGGACGCTGAACGCCAGTGGTCAGGCGTGCGTGACGACCAGTGCGATTCCGGTCGGCACGCATGCGGTGACGGCCGCGTACGCGGGGATCACCGGCGTCGCGGGCTCGTCGGCCTCCGGCTCCGTGACCATCGGCCAGGCCGCGTCCACGACCACGCTGACCATCACGCCCGCCTCCTCGGTGTGCGGTCAGGCGGTGACCCTGTGCGCGCAGGTGGCGGCGAATGCGCCCGGCACCTGCGTTCCGACCGGAACCGTGATGTTCGTGATCACGGGCGGTCCGACCTTGACCGGAACGCTCAACGCCAGCGGCCAGGCATGTGTGACGACAAGTGCCATCCCGACCGGCGCGCATGCGGTGACGGCCACCTACGGGGGCAACACCGGTGTCGCGGGCTCGTCGGCCTCCGGCTCGGTCACCGTCGGCCAGGCGACCACCACGACCACGCTCACCTCCTCGCCGAACCCGTCCGCGCCCGGCCAGAACGTGACCTTCACGGCCACCGTGACCCCGGTGCCGCCGGCGACGGGCACGCCGACCGGGACCGTCACCTTCGTGATCAGCGGCGGGCCCACCCTCACCGGCACGCTCAATGCCTCCGGTATGGCGACGGCCAGCACCAACGCCCTCACCACCGGAGCGCACACGGTCACCGCCACCTACGGCGGTGACACCTGCTTCGGCGGTTCGACCTCACCGACGATCACCCAGAACGTGGTCACGGCGTCGGTCGGGACCACCGTGACCGCCACCCCGGCCACCATCCGGCTGCGGTTCAACGGCACGCTGATCATCCCGACCCTGAGCGCGACGCTGAGGGACGCGTCGAACAACCCGATCTCCGGCCAGACCCTCACCTTCGTCGCCAACTCCGCACTGGGCCCGATCCCGCTGGGCAGCGCGGTCACCAACGCCAGCGGCACGGCGACGCTCAGCAACGTCACCGTATCGCCGACCGTGCTCACCGCCTCGACGTACACCGCCTCCTTCGCCGGCGCCCCGGGTCTGAGCCCGTCGTCGGGCTCGGCCTCGCTGACCTTCCAGCCGATGCCGATCCTCCCGTAAGGCCCTGACCGTAAGAGTCTGAGCACACCCGCACCGCGCAAGTCGCCCGCGCCGGGCCGCCGCACCGCGGCCCGGCGCTGGCCGCGGTGTGCCCGGGGGCGGGCTCGGGACCGGCTCCCCGTCCACCCACCGGCGTCACCGCCGGTCAACGCCCCGCATATGCTCATCCGCATGAGCGAAGCAGCGCAGCTGGACCCCGAAGACCGCAAGATCATCACGCTGGCCCGCTCCGCGCGGGCCCGTAACTCCGTGGCGGAGGGCGCCGCCGTCCGTGATGAGACGGGGCGTACGTATGTCGCCGGGACCGTGGCCCTCGACTCGCTGAAGCTGAGCGCCCTGCGGACCGCCGTCGCCATGGCCGTGGCGAGCGGTGCCACGTCCCTGGAGGCCGCGGCCGTGGTGACCGAGGCGGAGAGCGCGTCGGACGAGGACCGCGCGGCCGTACGGGACCTCGGCGGGGCCGGGACGCCGGTGCTGCTGGCGGGCCTCGACGGCACCCTGCGGGCCACGCTCCCCGCCTGACCGACCGACCGGCCACCGGCGGTCGTACGAGGCCGGGACGACTGGCTGTACGGGGCTCGGGACGACCGGTCGTACGAGGCCCGGGGCGACTGGTCCGAGCGGGCCGGGGCATCGGGGAGAATGGGGTCCATGACTGCCGGTACCTCCCCGTCCCCGACCGAGCAGCGGGAGACCCCGCACCGCTCGGGCTTCGCCTGCTTCGTCGGCCGCCCCAACGCGGGCAAGTCGACCCTGACCAATGCGCTGGTGGGGACGAAGGTCGCGATCACCTCGAACCGCCCGCAGACCACCCGCCACACCGTCCGCGGCATCGTGCACCGCCCCGACGCCCAGCTGGTGCTCGTCGACACCCCCGGTCTGCACAAGCCGCGCACCCTGCTGGGCGAGCGGCTCAACGATGTCGTGCGCACCACCTGGGCCGAGGTCGACGTCATCGGCTTCTGTCTGCCCGCCGACCAGAAGCTGGGCCCCGGTGACCGCTATATCGCCACCGAGCTCGCGGGGATCAAGAAGACCCCCAAGATCGCGATCGTCACCAAGACCGATCTGGTCGAGTCCAAGCAGCTGGCCGAGCAATTGATCGCCATCGACCGGCTCGGCACGGAGCTGGGCTTCGAATGGGCCGAGATCGTCCCGGTGTCGGCTGTCGGCGACAAGCAGGTGGGCCTGCTGGCGGATCTGCTGGTCCCGCTGCTGCCCGAGGGCCCGACGCTCTACCCCGAGGGCGACCTTACCGATGAGCCCGAACAGGTCATGGTGGCCGAGCTGATCCGGGAGGCCGCGCTGGAGGGCGTACGGGACGAACTGCCGCACTCCATCGCGGTGGTCGTGGAGGAGATGCTGCCCCGCGAGGACCGCCCCGCGGACCGGCCGCTCCTCGACATCCACGCCAACCTCTATATCGAGCGGCCCAGCCAGAAGGGCATCATCATCGGCCCCAAGGGACGCCGCCTCAAGGAGGTCGGCACCAAGTCCCGCAAGCACATCGAGGCGCTACTGGGTACGCCAGTCTTCCTCGACCTTCATGTGAAGGTCGCCAAGGATTGGCAGCGGGATCCGAAGCAGTTGCGGAAGCTGGGGTTCTGAGCCTGGCCCACGCGGCCGCGGAGACGGGGGTTCTGAGCCCCCGTTGCGCGTCCCTACGCGCCTTCCTTCAGCACCGTGCGGATCAGTTCCCGCTGGGCGTCGCTCAGATGGGGGTCCGCGGCGTGGACGGTGCGGCCGTCGACGGTGATCTCGTACTGGAAGCCGTCGGGGACGCCGCGGGCGGCCGTGATGTGGCCGGTCTCGACGGCCTGGTGGGCCAGGGCGTCCAGATGCGTGGCGTCGGGCCGGCCGGTGGTGTCCAGCTCGGCCCGGCGCTCGATTCCGGCGAAACCGCCGGTGCGGGTGACGGAGATGCGCATGGCTCCATCACTACCCGATGGCGTGCTCTAGCGCGCGCCCACGCGGGCCCGCAGATCGGTGATGCCCACCCCGGCCCACGCCTCCTGCACCGCCGTCTGCTCCTCGCCCTCGCCGTAGCGGGCGTGCGCCGCGGCCACCGTAAGGTGGGCGAAGTCGGTGAACTCCGCGTCGGAGGCCAGATCGCCGCCGGTCAGCACGTCGAACCAGATCTGCCCGGCGCGCTCCCAGGCGTTGCCGCCCAGGGCGGTGGCGGCGAGGTAGAAGGCGTGGTTGGGGATACCGGAGTTGATGTGGACGCCGCCGTTGTCGCGTGAGGTGTGGACGTAGTCGTCCATCGTGCCCGGCTGCGGGTCCTTGCCCAGCACATCGTCGTCGTACGCCGTGCCCGGGGCCTTCATCGAGCGCAGGGCCACTCCGGTGACCCGGTCCGTCAGCAGCCCCGCGCCGATCAGCCAGTCGGCCTGTTCGGCGCTGTGGCCGAGCACATGCTGCTTGACCAGTGAGCCGAAGACGTCGGACATCGACTCGTTGAGCGCCCCGGACTGGCCGAAGTACTCGAGGTTGGCGGTGTACTGGGTGACGCCGTGGGTGAGCTCGTGGGCCATGACGTCGACCGGGATGGTGAAGTCCAGGAAGACCTCGCCGTCCCCGTCGCCGAAGACCATCTGCTCGCCGTCCCAGAAGGCGTTGTTGTAGTCCTCGCTGTAGTGGACGCTCGCGTTCAGCGGCAGGCCGGAGTCGTCGATCGAGCGCCTGCCGTACGCCTTGAGGAAGAGCTCGAAGGTCGCGCCGAGCCCGTCGTAGGCGCGGTTCACCGAGTCGTCCCCGCTCGCCTGGTCGCCCTCGCCGCGCACCTTCTTCCCCGGCAGCGAGGTCTTGTGGTGGGCGTCGTAGATGGTGCGCTCGGGCTTGTCGGAGGGCGCGGCGGCCCGCGCGGCGGGGACCCCGCGCACGGTGGTGATCCGGCGGCGGGTGCGCTGCAGGGCGTCGTGCTCCAGGGTGCGGCGGGCGAGATCGGCCAGCGAAGCGTCCTCGGCATGGGACAGCTTGTCGAGGACATGCGGCGGCACGATCGTGCAGAAGGTGCCGCGGCGGTGACTGCGGGCCTGCGCGGGGGCATTGGCGTTGGCGTCCATGGCTGGCAATGTCGCACCGTGTGAGATGGGTGTCACGCCTTGCGGTCATGATTGCTGAAATCGAGTGGAAGATGTGTATTCCTCCGCAGACCATGTTTCGGTCCGCATGGTGATACGGGTTCCGCCGTGCCGGTGCGTCTCGGTTAGGCTGCTCAGCATCATGCGTTTCGGGCTGCTTCTTCTTAGCTGCCGCGGCGAGGGCCTGTAGTCGTAGGCCGACCCCCTCCCCGCGGAGTTCGGCGTTGCAGTGATCACGCCCTGTCGGCCGCCCCAGGACTCCGCGACAACGGATTCGTCCTGTGGACAGCGGATTACCCAAGGAGCCCCGCGCACCATGACGACTCACTCCGATACGCCCGGCCATTCCCAGACCTCCGGTAGCGCCGTCGGGCGTCCCACGCCCCTCACGGCCGCGACCGTCACCCAGCGCCCCTCCGGTATGCCGATCCACAAGTATGGCCAGTACGAGGCCGTCGACATCCCGGACCGCACCTGGCCGGACAACCGGATCACCGTCGCCCCGCGCTGGCTGTCCACCGATCTGCGGGACGGCAACCAGGCGCTGATCGACCCGATGTCCCCGGCCCGTAAGCGCGAGATGTTCGACCTGCTGGTGCGCATGGGCTACAAGGAGATCGAGGTCGGCTTCCCCTCCTCCGGCCAGACCGACTTCGGCTTCGTACGGTCGATCATCGAGGAGGGCGCGATCCCGGAGGATGTGACGATCTCCGTCCTCACCCAGGCGCGCGAGGAGCTGATCGAGCGCACCGTGGAGTCGCTGCGCGGGGCGCACAGGGCCACCGTGCACCTGTACAACGCCACCGCCCCCACCTTCCGCCGCGTCGTCTTCCGCGGCACCCGGGAGCAGGTCAAGCAGATCGCGGTGGACGGCACCCGGCTGGTGGTGGAGTACGCCGACAAGATCCTCGGCGATGAGACGGTCTTCGGCTACCAGTACAGCCCGGAGATCTTCACCGACACCGAGCTGGACTTCGCGCTGGAGGTCTGCGAGGGCGTCATGGACGTCTGGCAGCCCGAGGCGGGCCGCGAGATCATCCTCAATCTGCCGGCCACCGTCGAGCGCTCGACCCCGTCCACCCACGCGGACCGCTTCGAGTGGATGTCGCGCAATCTCTCCCGGCGCGAGCACATCTGCCTGTCGGTGCATCCGCACAACGACCGCGGCACCGCCGTCGCCGCCGCCGAGCTGGCGATCATGGCCGGGGCGGACCGGATCGAGGGCTGTCTGTTCGGGCAGGGCGAGCGCACCGGCAATGTCGACCTGGTGACGCTGGGCATGAACCTGTTCTCCCAGGGCGTCGACCCGCAGATCGACTTCTCGCAGATCGACGAGATCCGCCGCACCGCCGAGTACTGCAACCAGATGGAGATCCACCCGCGCCACCCCTATGCGGGCGATCTGGTCTACACCTCCTTCTCCGGCTCCCACCAGGACGCCATCAAGAAGGGGTTCGAGGCGCTGGAGGCGAGCGCCGCCGAGCAGGGCAAGACGGTGGACGAGATCGAGTGGGCGGTCCCGTACCTGCCCATCGACCCCAAGGACGTCGGCCGCTCCTACGAGGCCGTGATCCGGGTGAACTCCCAGTCCGGCAAGGGCGGCATCGCCTATGTCCTGAAGAACGACCACAACCTGGACCTGCCGCGCAGGATGCAGATCGAGTTCTCCAAGACGATTCAGGCCAAGACCGATGCAGAGGGCGGCGAGGTCACCCCGGGCCAGATCTGGGCGGCCTTCCAGGACGAGTACCTGCCGACCGACGACAACCGGTGGGGCCGGATCGCGCTGAGCAGCGCGCAGACGTCGACCACCAGCGAGGGCACCGACGCGCTCACCGTCGAGGCGGTCGTGGACGGCGCCGAGACGGTGCTGACCGGCACCGGCAACGGCCCGCTGGCGGCCTTCTTCAACGCTCTGGCCTCGATCGATGTGGACGTACGGCTGCTGGACTACTCCGAGCACACCCTGAGCGAGGGCGCCGCGTCCCAGGCCGCCGCGTACATCGAATGCGCGATCGACGGGCAGGTGCTGTGGGGTGTCGGGATCGACGCCAACATCGTGCGGGCCTCGCTCAAGGCGGTCGTCTCCGCGGTGAACCGGGCGCGCCGGTGATTTTTCCGGTGCGTAGATGATCTCTCATCCGGCGGATCCGACGGGTCCATCACCCCGTTGACCTTGTCACCCACACGGGCCCCGTTCACCATGCGAGGTGGGCGGGGCCTCGGGTTTGGCCTGTTGTCTCCGTTCGGGGTACTGACGTCACATCATGGATGTGGCTAGCATCACGTCAACGCGGCAACGTGGCCGAAGCGTTATGGAGGTGTGACGTGGTGCACCGGCGAGCCCGCCGTGACCGGGACCTGTGTGTGGTAGGAGTGCGCACTCTGTGGCGGACCGTCGGCGATGGTGAGTTCTTCTGCCCGGAATGCGGAGGTGACCGCAATTTCCGCCGCCGTACCGGCCGCCGTCGCATCGTGCTGCTCGGCCTGCCCGTGCTTCCACGCGGACCGGTCGCGCCCATCGTGGAATGCGCGGCCTGCGGCGGCCGCTACGGCACGGAGGTGCTCGACCACCCCACGACCATCCGCTTCTCCGCGATGCTCCGCGACGCGGTGCACACCGTGGCCCTCGCGGTCCTCGCCGCGGGCGGCACCGAGGCGACGGCGGTCCGGCAGGTCGCGGTCGGCGCGGTGCGCGCCGCCGGGTTCGCCGACTGCAGCGAGGACCAGCTCCTCGCGCTCATCGAGGCGCTGGCCGCCGACACCGGGCGGCTCCCGGGCGCGTGCGGCGAGCGCGACGGTCTGGACCCGTGCGGTACGGCGCTGGCCATCGAGCTGCATGAGGCCCTGGAGCCGCTGGCCCCGCATCTGGCCCCCACCGGCCGGGAGGCCATCCTCCTGCAGGGCGCCCGGATCGCCGTGGCCGACGGCCCGTACCGCCCGGCCGAGCGCGCGGTCCTGGAAACCGTCGGCCGGGCCCTGATGATCTGCCCCGACGACACGGCCCGGCTGCTGGCCGCGACGCGGGCGGCGTTCTGAAGGCGCCACGAGGGCAGCCGTCCTGAAGCCGCCACAAGGCAGCCGTCCTGAAACCACAAGGGCGGCGCTCTGAAACGGAGATTCCGGTTCGCCTCCCTACTCCCCAGGGAGTAATCGGCCCCGTCCCGCCCCCGGCGCAGTAGCCGCCATCTCCGTCGTCGGCGCGACGTATCGGCGCCCCCGCGCCGGAAGCCTGGGGGCATGCAGACGACATCGTCAGGGATCCCGAGCGATCCCCATCAAGCGGACACGGCGCCGCCCTCCGCGGCCGGGCCGCCCGCCGGGCCCGGCGGCAAGGGGCGCCGCTCACTGCCCTGGGCGCTCATCGCGGGCTGGGTGCTGCTGCTCCTCGTCGCCGTCCCCTTCGCGGGCAAGCTCGAGGGCGTCAAGCGGGACACGGCCGTCGACTACCTCCCGGCGGGCGCCGACTCCACCCAGGTGGCGCGGCTCCAGGAGCGGCTGCCCGGTGGCGACACCATCGACCTCGTCCTCGTCTACCACCGCGACGGCGGGCTGACCGATGCCGACCGTAAGGCGGCCGGCGGGAAGGTCGCCGAGGTGGCGGGGCGCCACGACATCGTCGGTGGGCAGGCGCCGCGCGCCATACCGTCCAAGGACGGCACGACCCTGATGTATCCCATGGCGCTCACCGGCGTGACGGACGAGAAGGAGCGGGCCGAGGCCGTCAAGGACGTCCGCGCCGAGCTCGCCTCCCACCCCGAGGGCCTGAGCGTCCAGGTCGGCGGTCCCGGGGCGCTCAGCGCCGACTCGCAGGAGGTCTTCGCCTCCACCGACGGCACGCTGATGTTCGCCACCGCCGGGGTGGTCGCCCTGCTGCTGATCATCACCTACCGCAGCCCCCTGCTGTGGCTGGTTCCGCTGGGGGTGGTCGGCGTCGCCGCCATGGCCGCGATGGCGATCGTCTACGGCCTCGTCCAGGGCTTCGACCTCGTCGTCACCAGCATGAGCTCCTCGATCATGACGGTGCTGGTCTTCGGCGCGGGCACCGACTACGCCCTGCTGATCGTCTCCCGCTACCGCGAGGAGCTCCGCCGCCACCGCGCCCCGTACGACGCGATGCGCGAGGCCCTGCGCGGCTGCGGTCCGGCCGTGCTCGCCTCCAGCGGCACCGTCGCCGCCGGGCTGCTGTGTCTGCTCGCCGCCGACCTCAACAGCAGCAGCGGACTGGGCCCGGTCGGCGCTGTCGGGGTCGTCTGCGCCCTGGCGGCCATGATGACGCTGCTGCCCGCGGTGCTGGTGCTGCTGGGGCGGCGGGTGTTCTGGCCGCTGATCCCGGCCTACGGCAGTGAGCCGCGGGCGACCCGGCGCGGGTTCTTCGAGGCGATGGGCGGCTCGGCCCGCCGCCGGCCCGGGGCCGTCCTCCTCGGCGGTGCCGCACTGCTGGGCGCCCTCGCCATCGGCGTGCTCAATCTCCCCGGCGACCTCAAGCAGGAGGACACCTTCACCGACAAGCCCGAGTCGGTGGCCGCTACCCAGACCCTCGCCCACGCCTATCCGGACAGCAGCAGCCAGCCCATCAGCGTGCTGGCGCGCACCGCGGGGGCGGACGAGGTGCTGCGGCGGGCGCGCGACACGGAGGGGGTCGCGCGTGCGGACCGCGGGCGCAGCGGCGGCGGCTGGACGGAGATCGACGTCTTCCCCCAGGGCGCCCCGCAGTCGGCCGGAGAGACCGCCACCCTGCACGCCCTGCGCTCCGGTCTCGTACGGGTCGAGGACGCCGACGCGGTGGTCGGCGGGCCCAGCGCCCAGCAGCTCGATCTGAAGGACACCAACGCCCGCGACCGGATGCTGGTCATCCCGCTGGTGCTGATCGCCGTGCTGCTGATCCTCGCGGCGCTGCTGCGCAGCCTCGTCGCGCCGCTGGTCCTGGTCGTCGCCGTGGTCGCCGTATGGGGCGCCGCGATGGGAGTCGGCGGGCTCTTCTTCGACCCGGTCTTCGGCTTCGCCGGGGTCGACCCCGGGCTGCCGCTGCTCTCCTTCGTCTTCCTGGTCGCCCTCGGCGTCGACTACGGCATCTTCCTGATGCACCGGATGCGGGAGGAGTCGCTGCGCGGGGCGGACGTCCCGGACGCGGCCGTGACCGCGCTGCGCACGACGGGCGGGGTGATCGCGTCGGCCGGTCTGGTGCTGGCGGCGACCTTCGCGGTGCTGGCCTCGCTGCCGATGGTGATGCTGGTCGAGATGGGGTTCGTGGTGGCCGTCGGCGTGCTGCTCGACACCTTCCTCGTGCGGACGTATCTGGTGACGTCGGCGAGCCTGCTGCTGAAGCGGTGGGTGTGGTGGCCAGGTGCCCTCTTCCGCCGTACGCCCGCCTCGTCGGTCTCGTCCGGCTCGCCCGCCTCGTCGGCCTCCTCGGCGTCGGCAGGCCAGGGCGGCGCCTCCGGCCCCGAGGCCCGTCCCGAACCGGCCGTACGCGGCGGCTGAGGCCGCCTCTGAGCCCGGACCGGCCGCACAGGGGACGGCCGGTCCGGAACCCCCTGCGCACCGCCCCCTCCGCACCGCCCTTTCGTACCGCCCTATGGATCGGCCCGAGGCGGATCCCCGAGGATGGAGCCCGTGCCCGCACCTTCCGCGACCCACCCCGCGACCGCCCCACCCGCGCGCTCGACCGCGCACTTCACCGCCCACCGCGCGGTCGCCTCCGTGCTGCGCGCCCTGCACAGCGGCCCCCGCCCCGCCGAGACCCGGGACGAGGCCCGCAGGCGGCGGCGGGTGGATGCCGGGATCGCCGCTGCGGTGCTGGTCCTGCAGATCACGCTGGCCCTGCTCAACTTCGATCGGAACGGCCATCGTCCCGACGCGATCGGCTGGGCGCTGCTCACCGCCAGCGCCGTGGCGCTCGTCGGGCGGCGGCACAGCCCGATGGTGGTCACCGCGGCCGTGGTGCTCATGGTCGGGCCGTACCACGCCATGGGCAACGTCCATATCGCGGTCGTCCCGGCCGGGCTCCTCGCCGTCTACACCCTCGCCGTGATCGGCCCGCCGCTGCGGTCCTTCCTTACGGTCGGCCTTCTGCTCGCGAGCATGGTGACGACGATGGCCCTGGGCAGCAACCTGCGGGCCGGCGCCGACATGCTGCGCAGCTCCGGCTGGGTGCTGTCGGTCGTGGTGATCGGCGAGGCGGTCCGTATCCATCGTAAGTACATCGCCGCCATCCTGGAGCGGGCCGAACGCGCCGAGCGGACCCGCGAGGAGGAGGCGGCCCGGCGGGTCGCCGAGGAACGGCTGCGCATCGCGCGCGATCTGCACGATCTGCTCGCGCACAGCATCACCCTCATCGGCGTCCAGACCTCCGTCGCGGCGCATGTCCTGATCGCCGACCCCGAACGGCTGGACCGCGAGGCGATGGCCAAGGCACTCGACGCGATGGCCGACACCTGCCGGGACGCCCGCGCCGAACTCCGGGCCACCCTCCAGGTGCTCCGCGGGGGCGCGGACGGCGACGCCGACCGCGCGGACGAGGAGGACATCGGCCCGCTGCCAGGGCTCGCCGGACTCGCCGACCTGGCCGCGGCGGCGGAGGCGGCGGGCGTACGCGTGGACCTTACGGTCGGCGTGGAGGGAGTCGAGCTGTCGCCCGCCGTGGGCGCCGCCGCGTACCGGATCGTGCAGGAGGCCCTGACCAACGCCGTCCGCCACGCGCCCGGCACACGGGTGCGGATCACGCTCGTACGGGACGAGGGGGAGCTGTGCGTCGCCGCCGTGGACGACGGCCCCGACGGCGACGGTGAGCCCCTTACCACGCCCACCGAACCGGGCTATGGCATCGTCGGCATGCGCGAGCGGGCCCGCAGCGTCGCGGGCACCCTGACCGCCGGACCGCGCGAGGACGGCCCAGGCTTCGCGATCAGGGCCGCGCTGCCGTGGGGCAGGGGCGGCGCGCCCGGCGGCCGTACGGGCACCGGACAGACCGCCGCAGCGCCCAGGGAGGCCACCGCATGACCACCGCACCGGACCCGGCGCCACGGACCAGCCCAGCGGACCCGGCGTCAGGCCCCGCCCCAGTGGGCCCCGCCCCCGGGACCACCTCGCCGGATCCCGCCGCCGGAACCACCCCACCGGATCCCGCCTCCGGGACCACCCCCTCGGATCCGGCGTCCGGGACCGCCGCGCCGATCAGGGTGCTGCTCGCCGACGACCAGAGGCTGGTCCGTTCCGCCTTCGCCATGCTGGTCTCCTCGGCCCGCGACATGAATGTGGTCGGGCAGGCGGGCACCGGCCGCGAGGCCGTCGAACTGGCCCGCACCGCCCGCGCCGACCTCGTGGTCATGGACATCCGGATGCCCGATCTCGACGGCATCGAGGCCACCCGCCGCATCGCCGCCGACGAGGACCTCGCCGGTGTCAGGGTCCTCGTCCTGACGACCTACGACACCGACGAGCACATCGTCGAGGCGCTGCGCGCGGGCGCGTCCGGCTTCCTGGTGAAGGACACCCGGCCCGCCGAACTCCTGGACGCCATAAGGACCGTGGCGGCGGGGGAGTCCCTGCTCTCGCCCGGCCCCACCGCCCGCCTCATCGCCCGCGTCCTGCGGCTCCCGGACGCCCCGCCGCCCGGCGCCCCGGCCCCCGCCGCACTGGCCGCGCTCTCCGAGCGCGAACGCCAGGTGCTCGCCCTCGTCGCCCGCGGCCTCAACAACGCCGAGGCCGCCCAGACCCTCGGCCTCTCACCGCTCACCACCAAGACCCATGTCAGCCGCATCATGGGCAAGCTGGGCGCCCGCGACCGCGCCCAACTGGTCATCGCGGCCTACGAGTCCGGCCTGGTCACCCCGTCCCGCTCCTGACCGGGCGCCCTGCCCCGGGCGCCCCCGCTCCACACGCTCCCCCCGTCAGCCCACCTCGCGCTGCCCCCAGCCCTCCCGGTACGCCGCCCAGTCCTCGTCCGTCGCCGCGTAGTCCACGTACAGCGCCACCCCGAAGCGCTCACGCCGCCGGTCCTCGCGGCCGAGGCCGAGCCGGGCGCCGCGGACCGCCGCCGGGACGGTCTCGGCCCAGGCGTGACGGCCGAAGTTGTTGGTGTGGTAGCCGGGGAGGCCCATCAGGAGATCCGTGGTCGGCGGGGTGACCTCGAGCGCGAGTTCCGTCTGCTGGGCCACATAGCCGCCGTAGAGGCTCTCCATCGGCATCGAGGTGTCGTACGACATCACCGCGATCTGGTCGACCCGCCGTGCCACCTGCCCGAAGTACGACTGCGACCACCACTTGGGGTGGCCGGTCAGGAACCCCGCGACCGAGTGCAGGGCGGGCAGCGGGTCGATCTGGTGGGCCGCGACCGACAGCGGGACGTGGCGGGGACGGGTGAGGGCGTGCAGCGCGTCGAGGAGGGCGAGGTAGGCGCGGTCCTCGGAGTGCAGCGGCTCCAAGTCGAAGTGGACGCCGTCGAACCCCGCGTCCAGCACCTGGCGCGCCGAGGCCACGATCCGCGTGTGGTTGTCGCCGTCGGCGAGGCTGAGCCCGGTCGGGCCCTCGGTGTCCAGAACGTCGCCGAGCCATGCCTGGACGCGGACGCCCGGCAGTTCGCGGTGCACCGCCTTCAGCAGCCACCCCGCTTTCGGGTAGCGCCCTTGGGGCAGGGTGCCGTCATGTTCCAACGGGCCCGCGTGGACGTACAGATCGCGGATCCCGGTGCCGCGCACCCGCCGCACCAGCCCTTGGAGTTCGGCCTCGCCCTTGCGACCGTCCACCCAGGCGTGTCCGAGCCATACGGCGTCCCGGCCCCGGGTCTGCGTACCGGGCCCGGGATCGCCCGCGTACAGCAGCCGCAGGGAGATCCCGGCGGCGAGTACGGCCAGCACCAGGCAGCCGACGAAGGCGGCCACGATCCGCTTGGGCCATTTCAGCCGCGGATGGCGCCAGCGCCGCAGGAACGCCTTGCGCAGACGCCGGAGCGAGGCGCGCCCCTTGGCCAGAGGCTTCGATATATGAGGTTTGACCACGGAAGGGAGGGTAACCAGAGCGGTGCGAACGCGGTTGCCCGCACGAGGGCACGGCTACCCGGCCCTTCCCCGGCCTGCCCCCGTCCCCGGTTCGCCGCGGGCGGCCGTCGTCGGGCCCGCGCCTGCCCTCCGCCGTTCCGCGCTTGCCGCGCTTACATCTTGTCGCTCGGGATTTCCTTGATCTCGGCCGTCGGGGCGTTCTTCTTGACGGATTCGACGCCCTTCTGCGCGGCCGACTTGGACTCGTAGGCTTCGCCGACGGCGATGATCTCGCCGTTGCCCGCCTTCAGCCGGAAGCGGTGCTTGCCGCCCTTGTCCTCGTAGATCTCGAACTTGCCCGCCATGGATGCCACCTCCATTAGCCGCACCGACCCCCTCAAACCACCGTAGAGCGGGCGATGCGGCCTCGCACTCTCGCATCAGGGCGCATCAGAGGGGCGTCAGGGCCCATCGAGGCCCATCGAGGTCCAATCGAGGCCCATCAGGGTCCAATCAAGGTCCATCAGTCCCATCACGGAGCGCCGAACAGCGCGCGGCACGGCTCCAGTCCGGCCATCTCGACCGGGGTGGCGCGGTGCTCTTCCCAGGCCGCGCGGTCCAGCCGCAGCCGTTGAATGGTGCGGGCCTCGCCCCTTACGGCGACCACGGACAGCCCGTCGGGGCGGTAGCCGAGCCGCCGGGAGACCCCCAGCGAGCGGCCGTTCTCCACCATCGCGCCCGAGGTCAGCGACAGCGCGCCCAAGCCCTCGAACGCCAGGTGTGCCACCGCCGCCCGCATCTCCGTGCCCAGGCCCTTGCCCTGATGGGCGGCGCCCAGCCAGGAGCCCGTCTCGGCCTCCCGCGTGACCGCGAATTCGGTCGCGAACAGGTCCTGCCGCCCGATCACCGCGCCCTCATGCAGCACCGCGAGGCTCAGCGCCCACTTCTCCGGCCGCCACTCGGCGATCGTGCCCAGCAGATGCTGGAAGGAGCTGCGTCCGCGCTCCTCCGGGGGCGCGTCGGTCCAGGGAATGCTGAAGGGCATCTCGGCCGGGTCGTGTACCCCGTCCGCCGCGACCGCGGCGAGTTCGTCGAGCAGGGGGATGTCGGGAAGCCGCAGTTCCAGGCGCGGCGTACGAAGGCGAAGCCCGTACAGGGGCCAGTAATGGGGGTCCATGACGGGAGACTGCCGGACGTACGGCCGCCGCGTCGAACCAATTACGGGCTCATTCGTCAACCCATGTTGACGGCGGGCGGGGCGTCAACCTACATTGACAGCATGACCGAAGCAACGGATCTCGCCGAGCGCGCGGGCGACCGGGACCCCCGGGTCGGACTGCGTGCCGTCGCCGCGCTGCGCCGGTTGCTGGAGCAACTGGAAGCCGTGCAGGTGCGCGGCGCCCGTGCCCAGGGCTGGTCGTGGCAGGAGATCGCCGCCGAACTGGGCGTCAGCAGGCAGGCGGTCCACAAGAAGCACGGGAGGCGTTGATGTTCGAGAGGTTCACCACCAGTGCCCGCGAGGTCGTACGCGGCGCCGTCCGCCACGCGGAGGACACCGGGGCCGACACGGTCGGCGAGGCCGAGCTGCTGCTCGCGCTCCTAGACCGTACGGACAGCGGCCGCACGGGCGGCGGCGGTGCCGACAGCGGCCGTACGGAGGACGGCGGCAGCCATACGGAGGTTCCCGGCGGCCGTAAGGGCGGCGGCCGTGCCCGCGGCGACCGTAAGGGCAGCCCCGCCGCCGAGGTTCTCACCGCCCTCGGCGCGCACGGCCGACGCGCCTCGATCGAGCGGGCCCTGGCCGAGGTCCGCCGACGCGGGGGCATCACCGGCGCCGATGTGGAGGCGCTGGCCGGGCTCGGCATCGATGTGGACGAGATCGTCGCGCGGGTGGAGGAGGCCCATGGCGTGGGCGCCCTCGCCACGGCCGGATCCACCCCCGACTCCACCCCCGATTCCGCTCCCGGATCCGCCTCCGCACGCGCTCCCCGCCGCGGCAGGCGCCCCCTGCGCCGCCCGTTCTCCCGGGAGACCAAGTCGGTGCTGGAGCGCTCGCTGCGGATCGCCCTCGCCCGCGGCGACAAGCACATCGGGGATGAGCATCTGCTGCTCGCCCTCACCGCCCGCCCCGGTGTCGCCGCGCATGTCCTGGCCGACCACGACGTGACGTACATCCAGGTCGAACGAGCCCTCGCCGCCCGCGCCACGAAGGGCTGACCCGGGAGCCCGCCCCGCGCGAGGGCGCACAATTGGTTTGCTCCCGCACCGTGTTGGGACGCATCCTGACCCGATGTTGATCCGACGAGAGACCCGCTCCGACATCGACGCCATCCGGGCCGTCACCTCGGCCGCGTTCGCGAAGCCGGACACCTCGGATACCCCGGACACCCCGGTCCCGGTCGAGACCGCGCTGCTGGACGAACTCCGGATCAGCGACGGCTGGTTGCCCGCCCTGTCGTTCGTCGCCACCGGCGACCGCGACGAGGTGATCGGACATGTCGTCTGCACCCGTGGCCATGTCGGCTCCGACCTGGCCCTCGCCCTCGGTCTCGGACCGCTCAGCGTGCACCCCGCCCATCAGCGCCGCGGCGTCGGCCAGGCGCTCGTCCACGCGGTGCTCGGCGCCGCGGACGCCTTCGGTGAATCGCTGGTCGCCCTGCTGGGCAGCCCCGCCTACTACGGCCGGTTCGGCTTCCGCCCGTCGACCGACTACGGCATCACGGCCCCGGACCCGGCCTGGGGCGAATACTTCCAGGTCCGGACCCTGACCGCCTATCAGCCCACCCTCAAG
The DNA here is from genome assembly GCF_003595545.1 of Streptomyces sp. 11-1-2. Classification (NCBI taxonomy): domain Bacteria; kingdom Bacillati; phylum Actinomycetota; class Actinomycetes; order Kitasatosporales; family Streptomycetaceae; genus Streptomyces; species Streptomyces sp. 11-1-2. Next base: position 4,108,672 of record NZ_CP022545.1, on the reverse strand, counting down.
GGGGCCTTCGCGTACGCCGAACCGTTCAACCACGTCTGAGCCCGCAGCCCGCAGCCCGCAGCCCGCAGCCCGGAAGCCGGCCCAGGCTGCCGGTCGGCGACAACGGCAGGGCGCGTTGAGGTGATTCCGTCACGCGTTCTGCGCCGCGCGCTGCTCCAATGCCCGCGAGACGGCGCGGGCGATGGATTCGTCGATGCGTTCGCCGATGGTGGCTTCGACGAACTCGGCGAATCGGGCCACCACTTCGGGCCCGGCGCCCTCGGGGGAACCGGCGTCGAAGGGCGGCTGGGGGTCGTATTCCATGGCCAGCTGGGCGAGTTTCGCGGCGTCCTCGCCGAGCACGCGTGCGATGAGGGTGAGCCCGAAGTCGATACCCGCGGTCACACCGCCGCCGGTGACCCTGTTCCTGTCGATGCACACGCGCTCGCTCGACACCTCGACGCCGAACCGCGCCAGTTGGTCCCGCGTGGCCCAGTGGGTCGCGGCCCGGTAGCCGTCGAGCAGGCCCGCCGCGGCGAGCGCGAGCGAGCCGGTGCAGACCGAGGTGATGTACGAGGCCGTACGCCCATGGTGCGCGAGGAAGTCGAGCGTGGTGCGGTCGAGCAGCACCTCGTCGACGCGTCCGCCGGGTACGAACAGGATGTCCAGGTCGGCGGGGCAGTCCTGGAGGGTGACGGTCGGCAGGACGGCCAGGCCGATGTCGGACACCACTGGTTCGAGTGAGTGCGACACCAGGTGGACCCGCATGCCCGCACTCGCGAAGGCCAGATGCGGACCGACGAAGTCGAGCGTCGTATGCCCTCCGTACAGCAGCATGCCGACGTCCATCGGACGTGCGCCCGCGCCCGCCTGCGGGCCGTTCTCCTGTGTCGTCGTCTCGCCTGCCAACTCGATCCTCCGTGGTGTGCCGAAAGCGCGTGGAATCGCGCTTTTCAGCAGGTTATGCACGGGCGGTGGCATCAACCACGAGCGTTTCTGCCGAGCCTCCACGGATTCTCGCCAGTCGGCTGTCGGAGGCACGGGCTACGGTGGGTTCTGGGTTCGTTGTTGCACCCCTTGAGCCTTTCGGTCGAGTGCGTCGAGTGCGTCTAGTACGAGGAGAATCCGGAGTGACCCCCGAAAAACTGCGGTCCTTCTGCCTCTCCTTCAACGCGGCGGTGGAGGAGTTCCCGTTCTCCCGCCACCCGGAGGTCGCGGCCTTCAAGGTGGTCGGCAAGATCTTCGCCCTGACGACGCCGGACGCCCGCCCCCTCACGGTGAATCTGAAGTGCGACCCGGCGGACGCGGGCCGGCTCCGTGAGGGGCATCCGGAGCTGATCATCCCGGGGTGGCATATGAACAAGCGCCACTGGAACACGGTGACGGTCGACGGCGGCCTCCCGGACCGGCTGGTCCGGGAGCTCATCGAGGACTCCTACGACCTGGTGGTCGCGGGGCTGCCGAAGGCCGAGCGCCTCCGGCTCGACCGCCCATGAGGGTTTCCAACGGCGGACGCCGGGCCGGTCTCAGCCGAACTGGCCGGGCTGGTAGTCGCCGGCGGGCTGTTGGACGATGACGTTCAGGCGGTTGTAGGTGTTGATGATGGCGATGATGGCCACCAGGGCGGCGAGCTGTTCCTCGTCGTAGTGCTTGGCCGCGTTCGCCCACGCCTCGTCCGTGACCCCACCGGCCGCGTCGGCGATGCGGGTGCCCTGCTCCGCCAGCTCCAGGGCGGCGCGCTCGGCGTCGGTGAACACCGTGGCCTCCCGCCAGACCGCGACGAGGTTGAGGCGCGTCGAGGTCTCCCCGGCCTTCGCGGCATCCTTGGTGTGCATGTCGGTGCAGAAGCCGCAGCCGTTGATCTGGCTGGCGCGGAGCTTCACCAGCTCCTGCGTCGCGGCCGGCAGCGCCGAGCCCGTGACCGCCTTGCCCGCGGAGTTGATGTGCTTCAGGAACGTGCCGAGGAGCGGGTTGCCGAAGAGGTTCAAGCGAGCATCCATGGTGAGCTCTCCTATGCCGTTGCGGTGGCTGTGGTGACACCTCCCTGACGGAACGGTTCGGGGAGATGTGACAGGACCGCATGTGACCTGCGTCTCCCTCACAGCGGCGAGGCGGCGAGGCGATGAGGCGGCGGGTCAGCGGGCGAGGCGGGGGAAGAGCGCCTCGGCGTTGCCGCGGTCGATGGCCTCGGCCTGCCCGGGGGCGTAGTCGGGGTAGGTCTCCAGGTAGTGGTTGTAGTAGGTCCCGGCGTCCTGGGGCGCGAAGGGCCAGTCGCTGCCGTAGAGGACGTGACCGGGCTCGGCGAAGGCCAGCAGCGCGGGCAGGGCGCTGGGGCTCGCGGACAGCGCGGTGTCGAAGTAGAACCGCTTCAGGTCGCGCAGGATGTCCCCGGCCTCGCGCTCGCGGTCGACGACGGTGGAGGTCAGGCCGGAGAAGCGGTACGCGGCGTAGGGCAGGAAGCCGCCGCCGTGGGAGAGGATCACGCGCATGTCCGGGTAGCGGCTCATGACGCCGTTCAGCACCAGGTTGAGGGCGGTGCGCGTGGTGTCGAAGACGTAGTCGGCCAGCGGGGCGGGGGTGCCGGGCAGGAGCGGCATCGGCGGCTGGGCGGGGTGGACGAAGACGGTGGCGCCGCGGCGGTCGATTTCGGCCCACAGCGGTTCGAAGTCGGGGTCGCCGAGGTAGCGGCCGTGGGCGTTGGACATCAGGACGACGCCGTCGGCACCCAGGGTGTCCAGCGCGTGCGCGGTCTCGGCCAGGGCGGCGTCGACGTCGGGCAGCGGGACGCTGGCGAAGTGGCCGAAGCGGCCGGGGTGGTCCCTGACGACCTCGGCGCCGTACTCGTTGACGGCGCGGGCGAGGTCGCGCGCCTGTGCGTCGCTGCCCAGGTGGACGCCGGGGGAGGTGACCGACAGGACGCCGGTGGCGATGCCCTGCTGATCCATCATCGCGATGGCGTCGGTCGGGCTCCAGGCGGGGATGGCCCAGCCGCCGGAGTCGAGGCCGTGCGCGGCGAGGGTCTGGGCCCAGATGGGCGGGACGATGTGCTGGTGGACGTCGATACGGGCGGGGAAGGTCATGATGATGAGCCTCCTAGTACTTAGCTTGCTAACCAATCTTATTTAGTAAGCTAACAATCATGCGAGAGGCAGGCAACCAAGAGACGGGCGAACCAGCGGCCGGTCCCGCGCCCGATTGCGCCCCCGAGGCGGGCGTGGAAGACCTGGCCCAGGCCGCCGACCGGCTCTTCTACGCCATGCGGCGCTCGCGGGCCGCCACCGTCGGCCAGTCCGCGGTCGGTCTGTCCATGTCCCAGGTGGCCCTGCTCGACCCCCTGGCGCAGGACGCCGAGGGGGACGGCCTGCCGGTCGGCCGCCTCGCGGCCGGCGCCGAGGTCAGCGTGCCCACCGCGACCCGCATGCTCCAGCAACTGGAGGCCAAGGGCGTGATCACGCGGCGTCGCTCGCCGCAGGACGAGCGCCAGGTCCTCGTCCGCCTCACCGAAGAAGGCGCCGAACGCCTCACCGCGATGCGGACCGAGCTACGGGCGCGCCAGTACGAGGCGCTGTCGCAGTTCACCCCGCAGGAGCGCCGCGCCCTGGCCGCGCAACTGCACCGCCTGACCGGCATGATCAGCGCAACCATCCCGGGCCCGGCGGGAACCCCATAGCAGCGGCGGCCTACTGGGGGTTGGTGCCCCGTCCGCGCGTCGCGGCGTGGCGGGCGCGGTGGTTGGCGACATTGGCGCGGTTGCCGCACAGGCCGGGCATGCAGTAGCGACGGCTACCGGGCCGGGTGGTGTCGATGAACACTCCACGGCAGGTGGGCGCGGTGCACGGGCGGAACCGCTGCTCGCCGAGGGTGTGTACGGCCCCGAGGATGCCCATGCCGCAGATCAACGAGAGGGCGTCGGCGACGGTTGCTCCGTCCCGGAGCGGGGCGGCCCAGCGGGTGCGGTTCTCGCGCCCGGGATCGGGAATCAGGGTGGTGCCCTGGGCGGGCGAGGTGAGCGCGGTGGCACCGGCGATGAGGTGATCGCGGTCGGGGTGATCGATCAGATCGCGCACCGTCACCCGAAGTGCGTGGACCGCACGCAGCTCGGCTGGGCGTGCGCGGCGGGCGAGCTCGGACAGCCCATCGCGAACGCCCTCGTCTCCGGACTGACCGCCGAGCAGATCGGCGAACGCGACGAGGGCGGCCAGGTCGGGCAGGTGGTCGTCGCCGCGCCAGACCTCGGCAGTGGTGTTGACCAGCTCGGTCGCGACCCCAGCCGCCCAGACGTAATCGTCCAACGCCACTTGCATCCTTGACGAACCTCTCGCTACCTTCGGCTAAAAGCGACTTTACCCCTTACGCATGCGAGCCGGTGGGCGGGACCGGGGGCGGGTGGTGACTGCCGCCGCCCGTGCCCCCTGCCGTGGCTTCATCCAGGAGATCGCCCATGTCAGAGCTGGAGATCGATGCCCTCGTCTTCGACGTGCTCGGCACGCTCGTCGACGAACCCGCCGGTATCCACGCCGGTATTCATGAACTCGCCCCGTCAGCCGCGTCAGCCCCGTCGCTCGACGACTGCAGGGTCGATGAGCTTCTGTCGCTGTGGCAGCAGCACATCGACCGCGAGCAGCGCCGCGTCCTCGACGGCGACCGCCCCTACCTCACCAGCGACGCCCTCGACCAGGAGGCCGCCCGGCTCGTCGCCGACGCCGCCGGAGTCGACGACCCGGCCGCCGTAGCGGCGCTGGCCCTGTCCGGCCGTCGGCTCCCGCCGTGGCCCGACACGGTGGCGGGGCTCGCCCGCCTCGCCGAACGGTTCCCGCTGATCGGGCTCTCCAATGCGAGCCGTACGGCGCTGCTGGGACTCAACGCCCATGCCGGACTGCGCTGGCACCAGGCCCTGTCCGCCGAAGACGCCCGGACCTATAAGCCGGACCCAGCCGTCTACCAACTGGCCGTCACCGTTTCCGGACGACCGCCGGAGCGGCTGCTGATGGTCGCCGCCCACGCCTGGGACCTGCGTGGAGCGCAGCGCCTCGGCCTGCGCACCGCCTACGTCGCCCGCCCCGTAGGCGACCCGCCCACCGCCTCGGACCGCTTCGACGTGCACGCGGACGACCTGGCCGACCTGGCCGACCAACTCGACAAGCTCCAGGGCGCTTGATCCATTACAGGGCTCAGACCATTACGGGGCTCAGGCGATACCCCGCTTCGCGCGCTCGGCATCGATGAGCTCTTCCATGAGCTCCTCAGGATCCACCATCCATTCGGGATCGTAGAGGTCGTCATGGTCCTGCCCGCTGAGAGAGAGCCCCAACTCGGCCAGCCGGGCGGACAGTTGGGAGAACGCCGACGGGGTGTCGTCGGGCTCGTCGTGGTAATGGGCTCTGTCCGCGGCACACGCTTCGGCCAGCGTGCTGCCCGCCATGCTCCAGTACGAGAACTCGGTGTCCAGCTCGATGACGGGCCAAGGACCGTCCGTGGGCTCGTCGGGGTGCAGCCAATAGCCGATCCAGCCCTTGCCGCCTTCCGCGACGAGCTTGACGTACTTGGCCATCTCGGCGGCTCCGGCGTTGATGGCCTGCATCTCGGGGTCGGCGCGTTCCTTTTCGCTGAGATAGCTGGTGTCGAGGAGTGGATGGAGCTGATCGGATTCGAAGAATCTGAGGTCGAGAAGGGCACGGAATTCGGTGCGGTTCTCCCACTGCGCCACCAGCATCGTGTGCAGGTCGTCGGGGATCGGACGACCGTCCAGCCGCTCACGGGAGAACGTCGCGAGCCGTTCTTCGAACATGGTCCCTCTTCACTCGTTCACTCGTCGAAGCAAGCTGATCCGATGACCTTAAGGGCACCCTCGGACAACCGACCTTCACGCCGTGAGGAGTGCTCAGTCCCGGAACGAACCGTCATCCCGGCGCGAGTGCCGTGACAGCAGGTGCTTGCACTGCGGGCAGTGCCGCCTGAACCCCTTCTTGATCAGATAGCTGATGCCGATCGTCACCACATGCATCAGCCCCACCGCCGCGTTCTGGAACAGCCGCCCCAGCCACGACCTCGTACACGTCTCACAGTCCCGGCAACCGTCCGCCATGGCGCGTTCCCCCACTCGTCATCCGTTGTGCCCGTGCTGACCCGCTCTGTAGAACCAGTGTGCGCAATGGAGAACGCGGACCGGGCGCCAACTGCCGCCCCACCGCCGGGTTGTGACCGCCCCAGATCGCGCCCAGCACACAGTTGTGACATCGCGGATCACTTCGGACCGCCCGCCCGTACATCCATGCCGTGCACACCAAATTCCGCACCATGCACGCCTCTTGACGTGGACGCGTCGCTACGCGTCACTGATAGGAACCTTTCCTATCAGTCTGTCCGGAGGAAACCCTGTGGCGCCCATCCCCCGCAGACCGCGCCGAGCGGTCGGTGCCTTCCTGGCCGCGGCCACCGCGGCCTTAACCATCACGCTGCCGAACATCAGCGCGGCCCAGCCCTCCGACGCGAAGGCCGCCGCCGCATCCGTGCGGTACGAGGCCGAGTCCGCGGTCATCTCCGAGGGCGCGGCCGAGTCCAACCACGCCGGCTACTCCGGCTCCGGATTCGTCAACTTCGACAACGCGGCCGGGACCTACGTCGAGTTCACGGTGAACGCCCCGGCCGCGGGCAGCGCCACCCTGACCCTCGGCTACGCCAACGGCACAGCCGCCGACCGCCCGCTGGACATCGCCGTCAACGGCGACCAGGCGGTGGACCACCTGGCGTTCCCGTCCACCGACACCTGGACCGGCTGGTCGTCCGTGACCACCACCGTCACCCTCAAGGCCGGTGCCAACACCATCCGCACGACCTCGGCGGCGGCCGAGGGCGGCCCCAACCTCGACTACATCGACGTCACCGCCGCCGACGGACCGGCCGGAACCGACTACGAGGCCGAATCCGCCAAGATCTCCCAGGGCGCCGTCGAGTCCAACCACGACGGCCACTCCGGCACCGGATTCGTCAACTTCGACGTCGTCACGGGCGCCTACGTCGAATTCACCGTCGACGCGGCACAAGCCGGCCCCGCCCGGCTCGACTTCCGCTACGCCAGCGCCTCCGCCGACCGCCCGCTCGACATCGCCGTCAACGGCGGCACCGTCGCCGACGACCTCTCCTTCCCGGCGACCGGCGCCTGGACCACCTGGAAGACGGTCAGCGTGAACGCCACGCTCAAGGCCGGCGGCAACACGGTCCGCGCGACCACCTCCGGCGCCGACGGCCCCAACCTCGACAAGCTGACCGTCACCCCGACCGGCCCCGCCGACACCGAGCGGCCCACCGCCCCCGCGAACCTGCGCAAGGACAAGGAGCCGACGGCCACCACCGTCTCGCTGGCCTGGGACGCGTCCACCGACAATGTCGGCGTCACCGGCTACGACGTCTATCAGCACGGCCAGTTGATGAAGAAGGTCGGCGCGGACGTCCTCGCGGCGACCGTCGAGAACCTCGACCCCGAGACCTCGTACGACTGGACCGTCTTCGCGCGGGACGCGGCCGGGAACGCCTCCGAGGCATCCAACGCCGTCACCATCGCGACCCTGCCCGCGCCGCCCGACACCGAGCCGCCGACCGCCCCGGCCAACCTGACCTCCCCCTCGAAGACGGCCACCACCGTCGATCTGGGCTGGTCCGCGTCGAGCGACAACGTCAAGGTCACGGGCTACGAGATCTACCGCGACGGCGTGCTGTCCGGCACCTCGGAGACCACCTCCACCAGCGTCGCGGGCCTGATTCCGAACACCGCGTACGCCTTCAAGGTCAGGGCGTACGACCTCAAGGGCAACAAGTCCCCCTTCACGCCCGAGATCACGGTGACCACCTCCGGAAGCCAGCCGGGCGGCACCCCCGACCCCGGCACGGTCAGCACCATCGCGAGCGGCGTGGACGTGGCCTGGGGCCTGGGCTTCCTGCCCGACGGCACCGGCATCTTCACCGAGCGCAACACCTTCAACGTCTACAAGCTGACCAAGTCCGGCACGAAGACCCTGGTCGGCAAGGTGCCCAACTCCCAGACCACCGGCGGCGAAGGCGGTCTGCTGGGCCTCGAGATCTCCCCGACCTTCGCCACCGACCACTACCTCTACTTCGTGCACACCTCCAGTGAGGGCAACCGCATCGCCCGGATGACGCTGGAGAACAACACCCTCAGCGGCTACAAGGTGCTGCTCCAGGGCATGGAGAAGAGCCGCTTCCACAACGGCGGACGGCTGCGCTTCGGCCCCGACGGCAAGCTGTACGCCTCCATGGGCGACGCCCAGACCGAGTCGCGGGCGCAGGACCGGAACTCGCTCAACGGCAAGATCCTCAGGATCAACCCCGACGGCTCGATCCCGTCCGACAACCCCTTCGGCAACGCCGTCTGGTCGCTGGGCCACCGCAACCCGCAGGGCCTGGACTTCGACTCCAAGGGCCGCCTGTGGGAGTCCGAGTTCGGCAACAGCGTCATGGACGAGGTCAACCTCATCCAGAAGGGCGGCAACTACGGCTGGCCCAACTGCGAGGGCACCAGCGGCGATTGCTCGGACTCCGACTACATCGCGCCGAAGAAGACCTGGTCGACCTCCTCGGCCTCACCCAGCGGGCTGACGATCATCAATGACCATGTCTTCGTCGCCACCACCGTGGGGAAGCGCGTCTACCGGATGCGCATCGACTCCGCCGCCAACCTCGTCGAGCAGAAGACGTACTTCCAGGGGACCTACGACCGGCTGCGTACGGTCGAGGTCGACCACGACGGTGACATCTGGCTCACCACCTCCACCGACAAGGACGGCACCGACGGCAACGACCGCATCCTGCGGATCGACATCGTCTACTCGGACGACGGCACCGCCGGTGAGTTCAAGCTGAGCAGCAGCGCCTTCAAGGACAACGCGACCATCCCGGAGCGCCACACCTGCGCCGGCGACGGAACCGCGGGCCAGGACCCCTCACCGCCGCTGGCCTGGGGCGCCGGAACCACCGGCGCACGCGGCTGGGCCATCGTCTTCGCCGACGTCGCGAACAGCGGCAACAAGCTCCACTGGGCGATCTGGGACATCCCGGCGGCCAAGCTCTCCCTGCCCGAGGCGCTGGGATCCGGATTCAACGTCCCAGGCCAGGACGGCGCCAAACAGAAGGCCATGGGCAGCGGCGCCAACGCCCAGCAGTACTTCGGCCCCTGCCCCGGCGGTTCGACCCATCCGTACACCTTCACGCTCTACGCCCTGAACAGCGCGACCGTGCCCGGGATCAACTCCGGCTCGTCGATGGCCCAGATCGAGACGGCGATCAAGAACGCGAGCACGGCGAACGTGAAACTGCGCGGCAACTCGGACGCGGGAACGTAACCGTTGAGATGACGTAGGGGTGGCCGGAGAGGTCCTCTCCGGCCACCCCTCATTCGTCCACCGGGTCGCGCAGCTCGAACCAGATGTGCTTGCTGGTGGGGCGCAGCCCGTGCTCCCAGGTGACGCCCCATGCGTAGGCCAGCTCCTGCATCAGGAACAGCCCCCGGCCGCCCTCCTCGTCGGGCGCCGCGTCGCGGGGGTACGGGTGGCGGTCCGGGGAGCCGTCGCGTACGGCGATCGTCGCGATGCGGTCGCGGACGAGGGTGTCGATGTGGATCAGTTGGGTGTTCGTGTGCCGGTTGACGTTCGTCACGGCCTCGGAGACCAGGAGTTTCGCCGTGTCCGCGAGGTCGTGCAGGTCGTTGGCCTGGAGGAGGGCGGCGATGGCGTCCCGGCAGACCCTGGGGCTCTTGGGGGAGTTGGGGGCGCTGAGGCGGTAGGCGTACGGGGGTTCGGTGACTGCGGCGACTTCGGGCATGAGGGTGCTCCCAACGCGGTGCGTGATTGGTTCGATGCGCTGCGCTACCAGGACCATACGGCATTCGGATGCAGCTATGCAGCGTAGTTCGCTGCCTTCATGCAACCGATCGTGGATTCGAGTAATGTCGCAGACGCACTGTGTGATGAAGTGGGCAAGGGGAGGGTGTGCACATGCCGCAGAAGGCAGCCCCAACCGCACGACAGCGCCGCGTTGGCGCGGAGTTGCGCAAGATGCGTGAGCACGCCGGGATAACGGTGGCCCACGCGGCTCAGCAGCTGGGTGCCGAGGGTGCACGGGTCAGCAACATGGAGTCGGGGCGCCTGGGTGTGAGCGAGGAACGCGTCAGGATGCTGGCCGCCGTCTACTCATGGGGCGACCAGGCGTATGTTGACGCTCTCGCAGCCATGGCCACCGAGCGTGGCCGAGGCTGGTGGGATGAGTATCAGGGCAAGATGGCTGCCAGCGCCCTTGACCTGGCCGAGCTCGAATTCCGAGCCGTGAGCTTGCGCGCCGTGCAGATCATGCACATCCCGGGTCTGCTGCAGACTGAGGACTACGCGAAGGCGGTGTTCTCGATCGCCGAGCCGGAACCCACCCCCGCGCAACTGCGGGTCAGCCTGTCCTTCCGGTTGCGCCGTCGCGATGTCCTGGATCGGGACGATCCGCCGCCGTGCACCTTCCTGATTCACGAAGCTGCGCTGAGGATGGAGTTCGGTGGGGCCAAGGTGGCCCGTGCTCAGCTGGAGCGTGTCCTTGAGGCATCGGAGCGGGACAATGTCACGGTGCGAGCCATCCCCTTCTCCGCCGGAGGGTTTCCCAACGCCGGGGTCTCGGCTGCCTATGTGTGTGGGGCGGTCCCGCAATTGGATACGGTGCAGCTCGACGCGCCCACCGGTGTGATGTTCCTTGACGGAGAGACCCACCTCGCCAACTACCGGCGGATTCTCGATCGGACGGAAGAGCTGTCCCTCACACCCGAAGACACGCGCGATTTCATTCACGCCATCGCGCCCTGACTCTGAAGGCATGGAGATGTCCCACATACAGTGGCGGAAGTCCTCCTACTCGGCGGACGCCCCGGACAACGCCTGCGTGGAGCTGGCCCACGCCCCCGACGCCGCGATCCTCCTCCGCGAGAGCGACGAACCCCAGACCGTGATCGCCACCACCCCCGCCGCCCTCCGGGCGCTTACCCGGGCCGTGAAGGCAGGGCGGTTCGATCATCTGTCCCGCTAGGGGACAATGGGCGCCATGAGTCTGTTCCGCGACGACGGCATCGTGCTGCGCACCCAGAAGCTGGGCGAGGCGGACCGGATCATCAGCCTCCTCACCCGCAACAACGGCCGCGTCCGCGCCGTCGCGCGGGGGGTGCGGCGGACGAAGTCGAAGTTCGGGGCGCGGCTCGAACCGTTCAGCCACGTCGACGTGCAGTTCTTCTCGCGCGGCGGTGGCGAGCTGATCGGCCGCGGGCTGCCGCTGTGCACGCAGAGTGAGACGATCGCGCCGTACGGTGGGACGATCGTCACCGATTACGCCCGCTACACCGCCGGTACGGCCATGCTGGAGACGGCCGAGCGGTTCACCGACCATGAGGGCGAGCCCGCCGTACAGCAGTATCTGCTGCTCGTCGGCGCCCTGCGCACCCTGGCCGCCGGGGAGCACGAGCCGCATCTCGTCCTGGACGCGTTTCTGCTCCGCTCGCTCGCGGTCAACGGTTACGCACCGAGTTTCGATGACTGCGCCAAGTGCGGGATGCCCGGTCCGAACCGGTTCTTCTCGGTCGGCGCGGGCGGGGTCATCTGCGGAGAGTGCCGGGTGCCCGGAAGCGTCGTACCCTCGGCGGAGTCGCTGACGCTGCTGGGCGCGCTGCTGACGGGGGACTGGGCGACGGCGGACGCGTGTGAGCTGCGGCATGCCCGGGAGGGCAGCGGGCTCGTGGCGGCGTATTTGTCCTGGCACCTGGAGCGGGGACTTCGGTCGCTGCGGTACGTAGAGAAGTAGCAGCACAGGCAGTAGCACAGAGAGCAAGAGCTGAGGGAGACGTGGCAGGCATGGCAGGACGCGGGTTTCTGGGCCGACAGCGGCGGGAGTACCGGATCCCGGAGCCGCACCCGTCCGGCGCCCGGCCGCCGAAGATCCCCGGTGAGCTGGTGCCGCAGCACGTGGCGTGCGTGATGGACGGGAACGGCCGCTGGGCCAAGGAGCGCGGGCTGCCGCGCACCGAGGGGCACAAGGTTGGCGAGGGCGTCGTGCTGGACGTGCTCAAGGGCTGCCTCGAGATGGGCGTGAAGAACCTCTCCCTCTACGCCTTCTCGACCGAGAACTGGAAGCGCTCGCCCGACGAGGTGCGCTTCCTGATGAACTTCAACCGCGATGTCATCCGCCGCCGCCGCGACGAGATGGACGCGATGGGCGTACGGATCCGCTGGGCGGGCCGGATGCCGAAGCTGTGGAAGTCGGTGGCGCAGGAGCTCCAGGTCGCCCAGGAGCAGACCAAGGACAACGATGCCATGACGATGTACTTCTGCATGAACTACGGCGGCCGGGCGGAGATCGCGGACGCGGCGAAGGCGCTGGCGGAGGACGTCCGGTCGGGGCGGCTCGATCCGTCGAAGGTGAACGAGAAGACGTTCGCGAAGTACCTCTACTACCCGGACATGCCGGATGTGGATCTCTTCCTGCGCCCCTCGGGCGAGCAGCGGACGTCCAACTACCTGATCTGGCAGAGCGCGTACGCCGAGATGGTGTACCAGGACGTGCTGTGGCCGGACTTCGACCGCCGCGACCTGTGGCGGGCGTGCCTGGAGTACGCCTCGCGGGACCGCCGCTTCGGCGGGGCGATCCCGAACGAGGACCAGTTGAAGAAGGACGACTCCCCGTCCGAGTAAGCGCGCAGGCGGCGTGAGCGGCGGCCGCTTGGTCCGCCGCCGCCACGCCTATTCCGCCGCCACGATGCGCTCCACCGCGGCCGCCACCAGCCGGTCCCGCTCCGCCTCCGTGAAGACGTCCGGCAAGGTGAGCTGCTCGACGATCAGCCAGTTCAGAGCCATTATCAGCAGCTTGACGGCCATGGCGTCGCCGGGGAGCCCCGACGCCTCGTGGTAGGCGACGTTGGCATCGACGTCGGCCCGCACCCGCTCGGTGAGGACCTTACGGAGCGCGGGGCGGCGGGTGGCCTCGAGGCGGAGCTCCAACAGGGCCAGATAGCCGGTGCGGAACGAGGCGACGCGGCCGACGAGTTCACGCATCAGCTCCACGTAGGTCTCCCGGTCGCGGCCTGCCGCCCGCTGGCGGGCGATCGTGGCCTCGTCGGGCTGGAGCCGCTCATAGACACGGGCGCCGGCCTGGGTGAGCAGATCGTCGCGGTTGGCGAAGTAGTTGGACGCCGTACCGGCGGGGACGGCGGCCTCGGTGTCCACCGCCCGGAAGGTCAGGCCGCGTGCGCCTTCCCTGGCCAAGACCTCGATCGCAGCGTCGACGAGTGCGGCGCGCCGCTCGTCGTTCCGTCTCACCATTGACACCACTCCGTCTGTAGTACTACGTTCTAACCACTTCAGTCAGAGTACTACAGGTGGAGCTGCCAACAATGCGAAAGCTCGTGTACTACGTCGCCGTCACGCTCGATGGTCGCATCGCCGGTCCCGGCGGTGAGTACGACTTCTACTTCGCCGGCGACGAACGGCAGTCCGCCGCCTACTCGGCCTGGACCAACACGCTGTTTCCCGACACGGTCCCGACCGCCCACCGCGCCGCGGTCGGCCTGACCGACACGCCCAACCGGCACTTCGACACCATCATCATGGGCCTCGGCGCCTACCGCCCCGCCCTGGACGCGGGGATCACCAGCCCGTACGCGCATCTGCGCCAGTACGTGGTGTCCAGCACCCTCAAGCCCGACATCGACCCGGCCGTCACCGTCGTCCCGGGCGATCCGCTCGCCCTCGTACGCGAGCTCAAGCGGGAGGAGGGCACCGGGCTGAACGTATGGCTCTGCGGTGGTGGCAAGCTGGCGGGTGCACTGCTGCCCGAGGTCGACGAGCTGGTGATCAAGAACTACCCGGTCGTCGCCGGTGCCGGGGTCCCGGCCTTCGACGGCGCCTTCGACCCCACCGTCTTCGACGTCGCCGAGCGCACCGCCTTTCCCGGCGGCGTCACCCTCACCCACCTCACGCGCCGCTAGCCATGGCGCTCAGCGCTCTTTACTCGTTGTAGGGCCCACATTGAACGGTCCATGATGCTCGCCGCCCTAGCCTGGAAGCTTTGTACGACAAACGCTCAACGGGGGAGGCGTCGCATGGGCGGCGGCAGCGGCAGCGGCGGCGGGCACGGCGGCGGCAAGGTCCTGGACATCAAGGTGGCGGACATCAAGTCCGTCGCGCCCACCTTCCACCACCAGTCGGTGAAGCTGAGTGAGGCGCTGACCAAGCTGATCACGACGCTGGACGGCTATGGGGAGCCGTGGGGGGACGACAAGCCCGGTAAGGACTTCGGCAAGCAGTACAAGCCGAACCAGAAGCACATCGAGTCGGCGGCCGGCATTCTCGTCCTCGGGCTGACCAGCATCTATGAGGCGATGAACGACATGGCCGATGGCCATGTCGACAACGACAAGCTCATCGAGGGCATGTTCACCAAGGCCAAGCATGGCTCCGGCCATGACCAGGGTCCGGGCGCGGGCGGCCATCGGTGAGTTTCGGCAGCGAGATCGAGGAGAAGGCCAAGGCCCTCCTCATGAAGCTGGGCATGTGGTGGCCGGACGCCAACTCCGGCACTCTTCGCCACGCGGCCGACGCCTGGCGGACGTTCGCCGACAGCGTGGACGATGTGCGGGTCGCGACCGACAAGGCGGCCACGACGCTCATCCACCACAACAAGGGCGAGGCGATCGACGCCTTCGAGACCTTCTGGGGGCGTTACGCCAAGGGCAAGGGCGAGGGCTGGCTGAGCAACCTCGCCAAGTCCGCCCGGAACATGGCCAAGGCGCTGGACAAGTTCGCCGGCACCGTCGATGACGCGATCGAGAAGCTGTGGACGCAGATCAGCATCGATGCCGTCGCGCTCGTCGGCGGCGGGCTGCTGACCATCGTCACCGGGGGTGCCTCCGACGGGGTGGCGGCGGAGATCATCGCCATGGCCGCCGGTCTGGGCGTCGCCGTGGAGGAAGCGGTCGCTGTCATCGCCGCGGAGATGCTGACGGGCGCGGTCTTCACCAGCGTGCTGTCGGTGACGATCGACGCGGCGGTGGCCCAGCCGGTGAAGATCGCCCTGGGGCAGCAGAAGGGCTTCAGCCTGGACGAGGTCAACCAGGCCGCCAAGGACGGCATGATCGACGGCGGGATCTTCGGCGCCGGGCTGGGGGTGCTCAAGCCCGGTGTGATGCCGAAGCTCACCGGCGTCCCGGACCTGCTCAAGCCCCCGAAGGTGCCCTCGCTGCGCCCGAACCTGGTCGAGGAGGGCCCGGCCGCCCGCCCGGCCAGGAAGTGCCCGTGTACGGGTGAGCCGATCGACATCGCGACCGGCGCGATGTTGATGGAGCACACCGATCTGACGCTGCCCGGTTCGCTGCCGTTGGTCTTCGAACGCACCCATGTGTCCTCGTACCGGGGCGGGGTGTGGTTCGGCCCGACCTGGGCCAGCCTGCTGGACGAGCGGATCCAACTCGACGCGGAGGGCGTGGTGTTCGCCGCCGCGGACGGGATGCGGCTGGTGTACCCGGTGCCGGAGCCCGGGGTGCCGACGCTGCCCGCGAAGGGCGCGCGGTGGCCGCTGGAATGGGATGGCAAACCGGACGGCGTCATGACGGTCACCGATCCGGAGGCAGGTGTGGTGCGGACGTTCGTCCGCCCCGCCGCCACGGAGGAGCCGGGCGCGGTCCATCTGCCGCTGGAGAGCCTGCAGGACCGCAATGGCGCCCGCATCGACATCGAACGCGCCCTGAGCGGCGCCCCGTTGGCCGTCCGCCACTCCGGGGGCTACTACCTGGCCGTCGACACCGAGGGCCAGCGGGTCACCGCACTCCGGCTCCTCGATGAACCGCCGTCGATCTATGCCCCCGGGCAGAGCCGCGAGGGCGGCACGGTGGTGATGCGCTACGGCTACGACGAAGCGGGCAACCTTACGGAGGTCATCAACTCCAGCGGCACGCCCCTGCGCTTCACCTACGACGCCCAGGGACGGGTGACCTCCTGGACCGACCGCAACGGCACGTCGTTCCGGTACGTGTATGGGCCGGACGGAAAGGTGGTGCGCACCGAGGGCAGCGACGGCGTCTACAACGGCGGCCTGGAGTACGACGACGCGGCGCGGACGACGGTCTACACGGACTCGCTGGGCCACCGCACGACGTACCGCTACAACGCCGACGGGCAGTTGATCGAGGAGACCGATCCGCTGGGCCACACCACGCTGACGGAGTGGGACACGCGCGGCGACCGTAAGGTCGCGATGACGGATCCCCTGGGGCGCACGACGCGCTACGGGTACGACGAGGACGGCAACCTGACCGGCGTCACCCTCCCGGACGGGGCGCGGGCGAAGGCCACGTACAACGCGCTGTGCCTGCCGCTGGAGGTCACCGAGCCGGGCGGCGGCACGTGGCGCCACGCATACGACGACACGGGCAACCTGACCGCCACCACCGACCCGGCGGGGTCGACCACCACCTACGCCTACACCGACCGGGGCCACCTGTCCCAGGTGACGGACGCACTGGGCCACAGCCGCCGCATCGCATGCGGCCCGGCGGGACTGCCGATCGCTGTTGTGGATCCCCTCGGCCACACCACGAGCGTCCGCCGGGACACCTTCGGCCGGATCGTGGAGGCGACGGACCCCCTGGGCCACACCACCCGCATGGGCTGGACGACCGAGGGCAAACCGGCGTGGCGGGAGGAGCCGGACGGGGCCAGGGAGAGCTGGACCTGGGACGGCGAGGGCAACCTCCTCACCCACACGGACCCGGCGGGCCACACCACCCACCAGACCTCCACCCACTTCGACGTCCCCGCCACCCGCACCGAGCCGGACGGCGCGACGTACGCCTTCGCCTACGACACCGAGCTGCGCCTGACCGAGGTCACCAACCCCCAGGGCCTGACCTGGACCTACACCTACGACCCGGCGGGCCGCCTCACCTCCGAGACCGACTTCAACGGCCGCACCCTCGCCTACACCCACGACCCGGCTGGCGACCTGCTGACCCGGACCAACGGCGCGGGCGAGACGCTGCGTTTCACCCGGGACGCGCTGGGCCGTGCCGTCGAGCAGCGGGACGCCGCGGGCGAGACCACGACCTTCGCCTACAACGCTGTCGGCCAACTGGCCCAGGCGACCAACGCGGACGCCGAGCTGACCATCGAACGCGATGCGCTGGGTCGCGTCCTGTCAGAAACGGTCAACGGCCGCACGACGACGTACGCGTATGACGCGGTGGGCCGCCGCACCGAACGCACGATGCCGTCCGGCCTGACGAGCGCCTGGACCTACGACGAGGCAGGCCGCCCCACCGCACTGCGTACGGGGACGGCCGGCACCCTGACGTTCACCTACGACGCGGCGGGCCGAGAGACGGAACGCCGCGTGGGCGAGGCGGTGAAACTGACTCAGACCTGGGACACGGCAGACCGCCTCACGGCACAAACGATCGGCGAGGGCCGCGACAGCGAGGCGAACCGGGTCCTCCAACACCGCTCCTACGCCTACCGCGCGGACGGCTACCTCACCGAGATCCGCGAACTCACCTCCGGAACCCGTCGCTTCGACCTGGACCCGGTAGGCCGCGTGACGGGGGTTCACGCCCACGGCTGGACCGAGACGTACGCCTACGACACGGCAGGCAACCTCACCCACGCAACGGCCCCGGAGCACGACACCCCCGGTGACCGCAGCTTCACCGGCACGATCATCCACAGCGCGGGCCGTAAGACCTACGAACACGACGCCCAGGGCCGCCTGACCAGCCGCACCCGCAAACTCCTCAACGGCCAGACCCGCACCTGGACGTACACCTGGAACGCCGAAGACCGCCTGACCGACGTGACGACGCCCGAAGGCGACCACTGGCACTACACCTATGACCCGCTGGGCCGTCGCATATCCAAACAGCGTCTGGCCGAGGACGGCACGGTCGCCGAATCGGTGGACTTCACCTGGGAAGACACCCGCCTGGCGGAACAGTCCACCCCCGAGGGCAAGCACACCACCTGGGACTACGCCCCAGGCACCCACCGCCCCCTCACCCAAACCGACCACACCCCGCTGATCCGGAAGCCCGGCGCATCCCTCATCGAGAAATTCACGGGCGCCGATGACGAGACGCCACCCGGCTTCCACGCCATCATCACGGACTTGGTCGGCACCCCAACAGAACTGGTCACCCCCGACGGAGACCTGTCCTGGCAACACCGCACCACCCTCTGGGGCACCCACTTCCCCTCCCGGGCGAGCACCTCAACGGTCGACTGCCCCCTCCGCTTCCCCGGCCAATACGCCGACCCCGAAACGGGCCTGCACTACAACTACTTCCGCCACTACGACCCAGAAACGGCCCGCTACGTCACCCCCGATCCGCTGGGCCTGGATCCCGCCCCCAACCATCACGGATATGTCACCAATCCGTCCGGCTGGGCTGATCCAGCCGGTCTTCAGCGTTGTCCGCAGGATGCTTTGGATAAGGCTTACGAACTGGACAACACTCCACGCAAGCTGGAGCATGTAATCGACCCTCCCAAGCACGGCTTCGACGACATTGTCAAGAATTCGGGAGGGAGGGAACAGGCTTTCAGGCGTATCGTCAATAGCTTGGGCGAGAAGGATGATTTGCCGGATGCCGGCGGGTTCGTGGTCAAGCGTACGATCGACGGCGAGGTCGTGACGATTCGCGGAGCCATGGTGAAGGGTGTGCCACGAGTAGGCACGGCGTTCATCGAAGACAAGTTCCCCGGAGGGAAATGATGGCGGCAGTCGAGCACCCGCCCAGGCATCTACAGGCGGCTGAAATTAGTGTACTGAAGAAGGTCCTTTCGGTGCAATTCCCGGGCGCTGAGCAGTTGAGGCAGCAGCTCCCTCAAACGCGCGTCGTCGGTCGCTGGGGTAGTGATTCCCCCAGCGTAGACCTCGAAGTGGTGGAGCCTTTCCCGCGAGCGGAGGTCTCCGATGGGGTGATTCCCGCCATTGGCGCGGTGAAGGATTCCTCCGGAGAATTGGTCGGCGAACTGCTGCTATGGGTGAGTGATGGGTGTCTGTCGGCTCTGGAGTACTCCTGGTATACCGACGAGGCTCCGGTGGTGCTGCCTGGCCCGCACGATGTGACCGTTGCTGTGGAGCAGTGAGGGAGGGCGCGTGGATGGCATCGCGGTTCTGGCGAGGGTGATTTCCACCGGTCGGCTTCACGACGTCAGTATCGGTTCGCCCATTGGAGGGGTCGATCAGGCGCTGAAAGTCGACTTCATTGACGTGGTCGACGAAGAGTACGGAATGCTCCGCAGGGACTACGGATTCGTGGAGCTCTACTTCTCCGGCGGTCCGGGGAAGTGGAGCATGACCAGCGGCATGATCGAACTGCATCGGCTCGCGGCTGATGACCAGGGCATGGCGGCGGAATGGCGCCGGGATACGGACGTGGAGTTCCCGGAGTGCTGCTCCTGGAGCGAGCTGCGGGAGGAGCTGTCGCGAACCCCCGACGCGCCCGATCTCGATCTTCGCCCTCAAGGCGGCTATCTCGAATACCGCGCACCGGAGACCAAGGTCTCCGTGCTGGTGGTGGACAACCAGGAGGAGCGTGACGACTGCCCGGGGCATGGGGACGTCTGGAGCGTGAGCCTTGGCTGATGGAGTTCGGAGGGGCCGCATTCGCCAGGCGACGGGCATCGGACTGTCGGCCCGGGCCGCATCCGCGCTGCGGAAGTCCGACTCCCGCAGCGCGGATCGCCGTCAGTACCCGGCTTCCTCGACACCCGCGCGGGCACCCCATGCCCGGGAAGCGGCGACAGCACCCACCGCCGTCGCGGCCAGCGCGGCGCTGACCCACACCGCGCCCCGGTAGTCGCCCGTCGTCTCCGTCACGACGCCCGCGGCCAACGGGCCCAGGAAGGCACCCGTGTTCAGCGCGACCGTGGCGAACGAGCCGCCCAGCGAAGGGGCCTGGGCGGCCGTGTGCATGACGCGGGTGACGAGGGTTGAGCCGATGCCGAACGACAGGCCGCCCTGGAGGATCGTCGCGATGAAGAGCGGGGCCGTATAGGGGCTGGCCAGCGCCAGCAAAGCCCAGCCCACAGGCAGGGTGAACAGTGCGAGGAGCAGGCCCCTCCCGAACCCGCCGTCGGCCCTACGGCCGGCCGTGGTGACCCCCACGAAGGCGCCCACCCCGAACGCGGCGAGAAGGGCGGGGACGGCGGCGTCGGGGAGGTGGGTGATGTCCGTGGCGATGACGGCCAGGTAGGCGAAGGTCGCGAAGGTCGCCCCGTTGACCACGGCCGCCAGGACCATGGCCCACTGCACCGGGCGCGCCGCCACCACACGCGCTTCCCGCCTGATCGACACATCCTCCCGACCCGCCGCGTCGGCGGGTGCCTGGCGGAAGACCAGAGCCAGCGCGGGCAGGCACAGGGCCGCCACGGCCCAGAACGCGGAACGCCAGCCGGACCACTCCCCGAGCAACGCCCCCGCGGGGACACCCGCGACGCACGACAGCGTGACCCCGGACAGCAGAACGGCGGTGGCCCTGGCGTGCCGCGCCGTCGGTACGAGGGCCGTCGCGACGGACATCGCGACCGCCAGGAAACCGGCGTTGGCGATCGCGGCGACGATACGAGTACCGAAGAGCACGGCGAAGTCCGTCGTCACCGCGCCGATCACATGCACCACCACGAACGCCGTCAGAAACGCCGCCAGGGCCCTCCGCCGTGGCCATCGCGCGCTCAGCGCGGCCATCACCGGGGCGCCGACGATCATCCCGATCGCGTATGCGGACGTCAGGCTCGCCGCGGCTCCCACCGATACGGAGAGGTCGCGGGCGATGCCCGGTACGAGACCGGACAGCATGAACTCGGATGTTCCTTGCGCGAAGACAGCGAGGGCGAGGACATAAAGGAAAACAGGCAAGAGGTCGACTCCAGCGAAGAGCGGATGCGGGCAAGAACAGCCGCGTGCTGGATGTCGGACTACGCCATGACGAGCCATGAATACGTCATGACTACGCCATGGATACGGCGAGCCCGAAACGGAACCAGACACACGGAGTCGTGTCCGGTCGCTGGAAGCGAGATCGACCCAAAAGTCAGGTCAGCGGTTCAGACAACTACTCGCCGCCGAACGACCGGCGGCTCCGCTCTGTCTGATTCAGGGCTCGTCACGTCGGGCACCGTATCCACAACCCCAGACGGAGATCAATTCGGAGCGGGGCGGTTGCCAACCCCGCGACGTGAAGATCAACCCTGCGCAGCCTTCGCCGCCGCGCAGTCGCCGCAGGTGCCGAAGATCTCGATCGTGTGGGCCACGTCCACGAAGCCGTGCTCGGCGGCGATCGCGTCGGCCCACTTCTCGACGGCGGGGCCCTCCACCTCCACCGCCTTGCCGCAGGCGCGGCAGACCAGGTGGTGGTGGTGCTCCTCGCTGTTGCAGCGGCGGTAGACCGCCTCGCCCTCCGTGGTGCGGAGGACGTCGACCTCGCCGGCGTCGGCGAGGGACTGGAGGGTGCGGTAGACGGTGGTCAGGCCCACCGAGTCGCCTCGGTGCTTGAGCATGTCGTGGAGCTCCTGCGCACTGCGGAACTCGTCCACCTCGTCCAGTGCTGCCGCCACCGCGGCGCGCTGCCTGGTGGACCGGCCGCGTACTGGGGGACCCGCGGTCACCACAGCTGCCTCCTCAACCTCACATGCTCCGTCGCTCTCAGGGCTCTCTCCGCGCCCACTGCGTCTTCTGCCCGGCCATTGTGCCAGTTATCGCTCGGGGGACGGACGAGAGCGACAGACTGGGTGGCCGAGTGTGCGAGTACGTGGACTATACGAGTGTCGTCGTTAGTCGTTATACGAGTACATCGTCCCTCACCGTGCACCCTTCCCCGGCCGCGGCCACCCGTTGAGCGCGTCGTTTCGCCAGGGGCGCGGCCAGGGCCGTGATCACGGCGAAGACGCCGATGGCGAGGACGACGATGCTCGCGCCGGGCGGGACGTTCTTGTAGAAGGAGAAGACCGTGCCGGACAGGGTCACCACGACGCCGATGGTGATCGCCAGCGCGAGCGTCATCGCGAAGCCCCGGGTGGCCTGCTGGGCGGCGGCGACCGGGACCACCATCAGGGCGCTGACCAGGAGCAGGCCGACGACGCGCATGGCGACGGTGACCGTGACGGCCGCGGTGACGGCCAGCAGCAGGTTGAGCGTGCGCACCGGAAGGCCGGTCACCCGGGCGAACTCCTCGTCCTGGCACACCGCGAAGAGCTGGCGGCGCAGCCCCAAGGTGATCAGTACGACGAATGCGGCGAGGAGGGAGATCGCGACGACGTCCTCGGGGGAGACCGTGGTGATCGAGCCGAAGAGATAGGTGGTGAGGTTGGCGTTGGAGCCGGTCGGCGAGAGGTTGATCAGCAGCACACCGCCCGCCATCCCGCCGTAGAAGAGCATCGCGAGCGCGAGATCGCCACGGGTCTTGCCGTACCAGCGGATCAGCTCCATGGCGATCGCGCCGAGGGCGGAGACGGCGACGGCGGTCCACACGGGGTTGGCGCCGGTCAGGAAGCCGAGGGCGACGCCGGTAAGGGCGACATGGCCGATCCCGTCGCCCATGATCGCCTGGCGGCGCTGGACGAGGTAGATGCCGACGGCGGGCGCGGTGATGCCCACCAGGACGGCGGCGAGCAGGGCCCGCTGCATAAAGGCGTAGTCGAGGATCTCGAGCATCTCAGGTCAGCAACCCTGTCCGGATCGGTTCGGCGTCGGGCGCCGCATGGGGATGGACGTGATCGTGGCCGGGCAGCGCGTGCTGGCCCACGGCCTTGGGCGGCGGTCCGTCGTGGACCACGCAGCCGTCGCGGAGCACCACCGCGCGGTCGATCAGCGGCTCCAGCGGGCCGAGCTCATGGAGGACGAGGAGGACCGTGGCACCGGCGGCGACCTGCTCGCGAAGGGTGCCCGCGAGGATCTCCTGGCTGGCGAGGTCGACCCCGGCCATCGGCTCGTCCATGATCAGCAGTTCCGGTTCGCCCGCGAGGGCGCGAGCGATCAGCACGCGCTGGTGCTGACCGCCGGAGAGGGCGCTCACCGGGTCCCGGGCGCGGTCGGCCATGCCGACGAGCTCCAGGGCCCGCTGAACGGCCGCCCGGTCCGCCTTGCGCGGCGGGGCGAACCGGCGCCGGGCCAGCCGGCCCGCCGAGACGACCTCGCGTACGGTCGCGGGGACGCCGCTGGCGGCGGTGGTGCGCTGCGGTACGTAACCGATCCGGGCCCAGTCGCGGAAACGGCGGCGGGGGGTGCCGAAGAGGGCCAGCTCACCGCCGGTGAGCGGCACCTGGCCGACGATGGACCGTACGGCGGTGGACTTGCCCGAGCCGTTTGCGCCGAGCAGCGCCACGACCTCGCCGCGGCGGACGGTCAGATCGATACCGCGCAGCACGGGGCGGCCACCGAGGGTGGCGGTGGCGCCGCGCAGGGATATGGGGTCGGCGGTCGGTGCTGAGGTCGGGGCCGGATGTGTGGGTGCCTCGGGTCCTGGATGCGGGGGCGCGGTCGGGGCTATGTCCGGTTCCTCGGTTTCCATGGGTTCCTCGGTCGCCATCGTTTCCTCGACCTCCGTGGGGTGGTCCGTCACTTGGTGCCCAGCGCCTTCTGCAGGGCCTTCAGGTTGGATCGCATGACCTGGATGTAGTCGTCACCCTTGGACTTGTCGCCGATGCCCTCGATGGGATCGAGCACATCGGTCCGCAGATGGAGATCGCCCGCCAGCGTCTTCGCCGTCCGGTCGCTCACGAGGGTTTCGAAGAAGACGGTGTTGACCTTGTCCTTCTTGGCGACGCTGTGCAGCCCCTTGATCCGGGCCGGGCTGGGCTCGGATTCGGGGTCGAGGCCGGAGATCGCCTCCTGCCGCAGACCGTAGCGCTCGGCGAGATAGCCGAAGGCGGCGTGGGTCGTGATGAAGGTGTCCGACGAACGGTCCTTCAAACCGCTCCGGAAGTCCTGATCGAGCGTGGTCAGCTCCTTGACCAGGGCGGTGGTGTTCTTCTTGTACGTCGTGGCGTGATCGGGGTCGGCCTTCTCCAGCGCCTTGCCGACACCCTTGGCGACCTGGGCGTAGCGCACCGGGTCCAGCCAGATGTGGGGGTCGGCGGCGGCGTCGCCGGAGTGGGCGTGGCCCTCGTGCCCTTCCTCACCCTCGCCCCCATGACCGCCTTCGCCCCCGTGGTCATGGTCGCCCTCGACCTCGGTGCCGTGGTCCTCCAGCGTGGTGTACGAGGCGGCGTCGGCGACGTGCTTCGGCTCGGCCTGTCCGATGGCCCGGTCGACGGAGGGCTGCAGCCCCTTGAGGTAGACCACCAGGCCCGCCTTGCTGAGATCGGCGGTCTGCCGGGGGCTGATCTCCAGATCGTGCGGTTCGACGCCGGGCTTGGTCAGGGAGGACACATGGATGGCGGTCCCGCCGATCCGCTGGGCGAGGAACTGCAGGGGATAGAACGACGCCACCACGTCCAGCTTGCCGTCCGTCCTTCCGTCGCCAACGTTGGAGGAGCAGGCTGTGAGGGTGGTCAGGCCCAGTGCGGCGGCTCCGACGAGGGCGGTCGTGGGCCTGAGGCGGCGTATGTTCATGACTCTCATTTTCAACAAAGATGGAAACGATTGTCAACAACTGTCCTCTTGTTGATCGCTTCGACTACCGATTTGATCCGGGGGGTGCCGCCGCCGGTAACCTGAAGCATTCGCTTCGTCGTCAGTGTCGTCATCAATGAAGAGAGCACCGTGGCCGCCGACAAGATCGACACCATCGTCAGCCTCAGCAAGCGCCGTGGCTTCGTCTACCCGTGCAGCGAGATCTACGGCGGCCAGCGCGCCG
This sequence comes from Streptomyces sp. 11-1-2, assembly GCF_003595545.1. Taxonomy (NCBI): domain Bacteria; kingdom Bacillati; phylum Actinomycetota; class Actinomycetes; order Kitasatosporales; family Streptomycetaceae; genus Streptomyces; species Streptomyces sp. 11-1-2. Next base: position 4,083,819 of record NZ_CP022545.1, on the reverse strand, counting down.
CCTGGGACTACGGACCGCTCGGCGTGGAACTGAAGGAGAACATCAAGCGGCAGTGGTGGCGTTCGATGGTCACCTCTCGTGACGACGTCGTCGGACTCGACTCGTCCGTGATCCTGGCCCGTGAGGTGTGGGAGGCGTCCGGCCACGTCGCCACCTTCACGGACCCGCTCACCGAGTGCACCTCCTGCCACAAGCGGTTCCGCGCGGACCACCTGGAGGAGGCGTACGAGGCCAAGCACGGCCGGCTCCCCGAGAACGGCCTGGCCGACGTCAACTGCCCGCACTGCGGCAACAAGGGCAGCTTCACCGAGCCCAAGCAGTTCTCCGGGCTGCTCGCCACCCACCTCGGCCCGACCCAGGACTCCGGCTCGATCGCGTATCTGCGCCCCGAGACCGCCCAGGGCATCTTCACCAACTTCCTCGCCGTCCAGCAGACCTCGCGCCGGAAGCCGCCGTTCGGTATCGCGCAGGTCGGCAAGTCGTTCCGCAACGAGATCACGCCGGGAAACTTCATCTTCCGGACGCGTGAATTCGAGCAGATGGAGATGGAGTTCTTCGTCAAGCCGGGCGAGGACGAGACGTGGCACGAGTACTGGATGGAGCAGCGCTGGAACTGGTATCGGGACCTCGGTCTCCAGGAGGCGAACATCCGGTGGTACGAGCACCCGAAGGAGAAGCTCTCCCACTACTCCAAGCGCACCGCTGACATCGAGTACCGCTTCAGCTTCGGCGGCTCGGAGTGGGGCGAGCTGGAGGGCCTGGCCAACCGCACCGACTTCGACCTGAAGGCGCACTCGGCGGCGTCCGGCCAGGACCTGTCGTACTTCGACCAGGAGGCCGGCGAGCGCTGGACCCCCTACGTCATCGAGCCGGCGGCGGGCGTGGGCCGCGCGATGCTGGCCTTCATGCTCGACGCGTACGTCGAGGACGAGGCGCCCAACGCCAAGGGCAAGATGGAGAAGCGCACCGTGATGCGGCTCGACCCGCGCCTGGCGCCGGTCAAGGTCGCGGTGCTGCCGCTGTCCCGCAACCCGCAGCTCTCGCCGAAGGCCAAGGGGCTCGCGGCGGACCTGCGCAAGCACTGGAACATCGAGTTCGACGACGCGGGCGCGATCGGCCGGCGCTACCGTCGCCAGGACGAGATCGGCACGCCCTTCTGCGTCACCGTGGACTTCGACACCCTCGACGACAACGCCGTGACCGTGCGCGAGCGCGACACGATGAAGCAGGAGCGGGTCTCCCTCGACCAGATCCAGTCCTACCTGGGCGGCCGCCTGATCGGCTGCTGACCTGGCCCGGGCCATCGCGCCCGGACCACGGGCACCGGACACATACCCGACGACGGGCTCCGGCGCCGCGGACGCGATGTCCGTGGCGCCGGGGCCCGTCGGTTCGGCAGAACGGGGGGTTCACCAATCGTGCGAGGCGTGACACATCACATCACCGCCACCCGCGAGGACGGCACGGTCTTCGAGGTGAGCTACGGCTACGGTCCGGGGCAGCGGCGGCTGCTCGGCTGCGAGCACTGCGACTGGCAGGAGCGGATCACCTACGGCGGCGCCCGCCACAAGGGACTCGACCACCTCGCCCAGGCGCACGGAGCCCTCGGCTCCCCGCGGATGACCGCCGACGCGGCGGCGCGGCGGCAGGTCGTGCTGATCATGCTGGCCTGCTTCGCGGCGGCAGCGGTCATTCTGTGGTGGGCCGCCTCGCAGGGGTGAGCCGCGCGTTGCCGCGGACGGTCCGCCGCCCCCGGCCGAGCGCCAGCGCCGTGCACAGCGCCGCCAGCGGCAGCTCCGCGCAGGCCGCCATCGCGACCGCCACCGCCAGTTCCCCGCCCGGCGCGGCGGTCACCGTGTCGAACCACGCGTCCACCACCAGCAGCGCTCCCGTCGCCGCCGCGGTCAGACGATGGCGGTCGTCGCCGCGTCTGCGCAGCGCGGCGGTGGAGAGCAGCCCGAGCGCCTCGAGGGCGTCCAGGCCCACCCAGGCGGCGTTCCAGTGGCCGACCTGAGCCGTGGACGGCACCGTCCGGGCCAGTACGTACAGCCAGGGGACCAGCGCCGCCCCCGAGGCCAGCAGCACCGGCTCGGGGCGTATCCGCGTGATCCACGCGGGCCGGGAGCGAGATGTGCTGCGGCCGGGCCGGGCGGGGGCGTACAGGGCGGTCATGGGGCGGGTCTCCTTCCGGACGGCCCGGGGATCGGGCCTGCCCGCCAGCCTTGTCGGCGCCACCGCCCGTGTCGTTCAAGGCAGTTGCCGTTGTGGGGTGGCACTGGCTGCACTCCTTTTCCGGGTCCGCGCTCCAGCGCGCGGCCGTACCGAGCCGCTCTAGAGTCGCCGTATGAGACTCCCCACCGCGCTGCGGCCCGCGTTCGAGCGGACGCTTCACCGGCTGCGGCGCGACCTCGGTTTCGGCGTCGCGGGTGCGGCGGCGCAGTTCGTGGCCTGGGCGATCCCCATGAGCGTTCCGTGGCTGATCTACGAGCACATCGCCGCCCTGGGGTGGGTCGTGCTCGCCCTCATCCTCCCGCTCGTCGTCCCGGCCGTGGCCACGCCCGTGCTGACGCGCGTCCAGCGGTGGCGCTTCAAGGAGCTGCTCGGCATCGAGATCACCGGGCCCGGGTGGGCTCCGCGGCAACTGTGGTACCACCTGCTGGCCGGACCGGCGGTCGCCTGGGGCGGGGTACTGGCCGCCACGATGGCCCTCGTCGGTCTCGGGGCCGCCACCGTGTACCTCTGGATATGGGGCGTCCCGCTGTCCTGGCGGCTCGACCACGTCGGGTACTCGACCCAGGCCGCACATGTCACGGCGGGCGGCCTGATCCTGCTGGGCCTTGCCTACGCGCTCATCGGTGCCCTCGCGCGGCTCGACACCCGCGCCGCCACCACGCTGCTGGGCCCCGTCCCCGCCAAGGAGCTGGAACGGCGGGTCGAGGACCTGACCGAGAGCCGTGCGGGGGCGGTCGACGCGGCCGACGCCGAGCGCCGCCGCATCGAACGCGATCTGCACGACGGCGCCCAGCAGCGGCTCGTCTCCATGGCGGTCAACCTGGGCCTGGCCAAGGCCACCCTGACCGATCTGCCGGACGAGGCCAGGCAGGTGATCGACGAGGCGCACCGGGAGGCCAAGGGGGCCATCGAGGAGCTGAGCAGCCTGGTGCGCGGGCTGCACCCGGCCGTCCTCGACGAACTCGGTCTGGACGCCGCCCTCTCCGGCATCGCGGCGCGCGCCCCGCTGCCGGTGCGGCTGCATGTCCATGTGCCGGAGCGAGCCGCCCCGACCGTCGAGGCCGTCGCGTACTTCGTCGTGTCCGAGGCGCTCGCCAACGTCGCCAAGCACGCCCGGGCGGAGCGGGCCGACGTCACGGTCGTCCGCGCCGGGGGCACGCTGCGGATCGTCGTCGAGGACGACGGGGTGGGCGGCGCCGACCCCGCGCGGGGCAGCGGCCTCGGCGGGCTCGCCAAACGGACCGGGTCGGTGGACGGCACGTTCGACATCAGCAGCCCCCGCGGGGGCCCGACCGTCATCACTGTGGAGCTGCCGTGCGCGCTGTGATCGCCGAGGACTCGGTTCTGCTGCGGATCGGCCTGGTCAAGGTCGTACAGACCGCGGGCTTCGAGGTCGTGGCGGAGGCGGCGGACGCCGAGGGGCTGCTGGCGGCGGTCGAGGAACACCGTCCGGACATCGCGGTCGTGGACGTCCGGATGCCCCCGGGCTTCACGGACGAGGGCGTACGGGCGGCCCTGCTGATCCGGCGGCAGTGGCCGGACACGGCCGTACTGCTGCTGTCGCAGTACGTCGAGGAGCGGTACGCGGCGGACCTGCTGACCTCCCACACCAGCGGGATCGGCTATCTGCTCAAGCAGCGGGTCGCGGACGTGGAGGAGTTCATCGACGCGCTGCGCCGGGTGGCGGGCGGTGGCACCGCCCTGGACCCGCAGGTCGTGGCCCAGTTGCTGGTGCGGCGGCACAGCGATCCGCTGGACCGGCTGACCTCGCGTGAGCGCGACGTACTGGAGCTGATGGCCGGCGGGCGGTCGAACGCGGGGATCGCCGGGGCGCTGGTGATCAGCGAGAGCGCGGTGGCCAAGCACATCAACTCCATCTTGGGGAAGCTGGACCTGCCGGTCGCCGAGGCGGACCACCGCAGGGTGCTGGCCGTGCTGCGGTTCCTGGGCGTGGGCCAGAGGCCCCGGGCGTAGGCGCGCACGGTCGTCGAGGACCCCGTTCGCGTCCCAGCCGACGCGGTTCAGCAGCCGCTGCATCCGGTCCGGGCCGCGATGGCCGGCCTCCTCGGCCACCGGCCACCCGTTCTTACGCTCCAACGGCGCCAGCAGCCCCCGCGTATACGCCGGCGCCGGCACGACACCGTCGTGACACAGCGGGCCTTGGACCACCCGGTGCACGACCTGGTCGCGGGCTGCCCCAGCAGAACGGGTCTCGGGCGGCGGCATCGGATCCCTTGCTTCTTCTCACTGCCGAGGGTGGCCGTCCGGGCCTCCGGGTAGCGGGCGCCCGCGGCGGCGTTCGCCGGGACAGCCCTCCTCGATGGCGGTCACCTCTTACGCCACCGCGCGCGGCAGGCGCAGGCTCAGCAGCAGGGTCAGCGCGATCGCGGCGAGCTGGGCCGCGAGCGTGATGACCAGTGCGTCACCCATGCCCATCGAAGGCTCCAGGGACAGGAAGAGCGTGCCGAGCGTCGCCACGCCCAGTGCCAGCGCGGACTGCTGGGTGGTGACCATCACGCCGCTCCCCACCCCGGCCCGATCGTTCGGCACGTCGGCGAGCACGATCCGGATCAGCACCGGAAGCTGCAGCCCCTGTCCGAACCCGGCCAGCGCGACGCCCGGCAGCAGCCCGGCCAGCGACAGACCCTGCCAGTCGCGCCATACGGCCAGCATCAGCACCGCGATGCCCACGGCCTGGATCAGCCCGCCCGCGGTCACCACACGGCTGCCGTACCGGCCCACCAGGCGCGGCCCCATCAGCGAGGCCACGAAGAACGTCGTGGCCATCGGCGCCAGCGCCAGCCCGGCCTCGACCGGCCCGTACCGCAGCCCCTGCTGCAGTGCGACCGCGATGACGAACATGAAGCCACCGAAGCCGATCGAGAACGGCACCACCATCGGCAGCCCGCGCCGCAGCCCGTTCAGCGCGAACAGGCTCGGCGGCAGCAGCGGCGTGCGTCCCGCCCGGTCGGCGCGCCGCTCCACGACGTAGAACGCGGCGGCCACGAGGGGGAACGCGCCCAGCGTCAGCCAGGTCCACAGCGGCCAGCCCGCCGCCCGGCCCTCGGTCAGCGGAACCATCAGCGTGATCAGCGACAGCGCCAGCAGTACGGTGCCCGGCACGTCCACCGGCGCGGGCCGCTCCGAACGGGTCTCGGGGACCGTACGGACCGCGAGGATCAGGCCGATCACCGCGACCGGCACATTGACCAGGAAGACCGCGCGCCATCCGGTGCCCGCGATGTCCGCGGCCACCAGCACACCGCCCAGGATCTGGCCCGCCACCATGGACAGGCCGGCCGTCGCGCCGTACATGCTGAGCGCGCGGGCGCGGCGCGTCCCGCTGGTCGATGAGTGGATGGTGGCCAGCACCTGGGGCAGCATCAGCGCGGCCGAGGCGCCCTGCGCCACCCGGGCGCCCACCAGGCTCCAGGCGTCCGGCGCGAGCCCGCAGGCCAGCGAGGTCAGCCCGAAGGCCGCCATCCCGGCGAGGAAGAGCCTGCGCCGTCCGAAGGTGTCGCCCAGCCGGCCGCCGAGGACCAGCAGTACCGCGTACGCCACGCCGTATCCGGCGACGACGAGCTCCAGTACGGCCGGACCGGCGTGGAGATCGTGGTCCATGGTGGGCAGGGCCACGTTGACGATGAAGAAGTCGATCAGCGGCAGCGCCGCGCCCAGCAGCACGGTGAACAGCCCGAGGGGGCTCAGCGCGGGGCCGGAGGAGGTGTGGGTCCGTCCGGTGGTCTTCCCGCCAGCGGTCTTCGTGCCGGTCGTCTTCGCTGCGTCCGGGGCGGGGGTTCTCGTTCGTATCGTGGAAATCTGCGTTTCGGTCACGCTTACGAAGATCCTGGGTCGCTCAGGCTGGTACCAGAGTGTCTTTATCCTGGTACAAGAAGTACCTGGCAACCGGCTGAGCCCTTCAGGCACCCTGGAGCCATGACCACGATGGTGCGGGAAGCCACGGCCGGTGCCACGACGGGTGCCACGGCCGAAAGCAGGAGTGCGGGGGCCGAGATACGGCGGGGCGAGCTGGCCGCGTTTCTGCGCAGCCGGCGGGAGCGGATCACCCCTGAGCAGGTGGGGCTGCCCCGGGGCCGCCGCCGGCGCACCCCCGGTCTGCGCCGCGAGGAGGTCGCGCAGCTCTCGACCGTCGGCGTGACCTGGTACACGTGGCTGGAGCAGGGCCGCGACATCCATGTCTCGGCGCAGGTCCTCGACGCCATCGCCCGCGCGCTGATCCTGGACCGCAGCGAGCGGGCCCATCTCTTCGCGCTCGCCGGGACCGTCGACCCGAGCCCGGCGAGCGAGTGCACGGGCGTTCCGCAGTCGCTGCGGCGCATGCTGGAGCAGCTGGAGCCGTTCCCCGCCTGCGTCCAGAACAGCCGCTTCGACCTGCTCGCCTACAACCGCACCTACCGGCTGATGATGTGCGACCTGGACCAGGTGCCGCCGGAGGACCGCAACTGCCTGTGGCTGGCCTTCACCCATGACGAGTGGCGTTCGAGCCTGGTGGACCGGGACGAGACGATCCGGCTCATGGCGGCCAAGTTCCGTGCCGTCATGGCCGAGCATGTCGCCGAGCCCGCCTGGAAGGCGATGGTGAAGCGGCTGGAGGACGCCTCCGCGGAGTTCCGGGAGATCTGGGCGCGGCATGAGGTGGTCCGGCCCGGCGACAAGATCAAGGTCTACCGCCAGTCGCGGGTGGGCATCCTCCGGCTGGCCTCCACCAGCCTGTGGACCGGCCCGAGGCAGGGCCCCAAGCTGCTCACCTACACCCCGGCGGACGCGGAGACGCATGAGCGCCTGGAGCGGCTGCACGCCATGGCGCTCGCGGAGGGGGCCGGGGCGGGGGCGGAGGCCGCCCCGGCGGCGGTCTGATCCGACCGACGGCCCTGGGGCGGCCCCTTACGGACCGACCCCAGGGCCGTCGTTACGCACCGGCCCCAGGGCCGTCGTACGCATCACGCCTCGGCGCCGTCACACATCAGGCCATGACGCCCCTCACGCCTTCGCGTTCGCCGCTGCCCGTCCCGCCGGCGCGCTCTCTTCGAGCAGCGCGGCCGCGTGCCGGGTCGTCTTCTCGGCCCAGCGACCCGTGGTCACGATCCCCAGCAGCAGGATGACGGCACCGCATCCGGCGATGATCCACCAGGCCGGACGGGCGGCGTCCACGAACGCGGCAGTGGCCGCGGGCGAGGCGGCGTGCCCCATTTGGCCCGCCGCCGCCGAGGCGGCGCCCGCCGCCAGCACCGCGCCGATGACCGCGACACCGAGCGACTGGCCCACCTGGCGGCTGGTGGAGGCGACGGCCGCGGCGACTCCGGCCTGGGAGCGGGGCATCCCGGAGACCGCCGTGTTGGTGATGGGCGCGTTGACCATGCCGAAGCCGAGGCCGAACATCGCATAGCCGAGCAGCAGCCCGATATCGGTCGTCTGGACGTCGAAAGCGGCGAACATCACCCCGCTGGCCGTTATGGCCACCCCGGCCACCAGCATCGACGGGCGGGGCCCGCGGGCGCCCACCAGCCGTCCGGACAGCGGTGCGCAGACGAAGCACATGAACGCCATGGGCAGCATCCACAGCCCGGCGTGCAGCGCGTCGAGCCCTCGCACGTCCTGCAGATAGAGCGTGTTCATGAAGAGATAGCCGCCGAGCGCCGCGAAGGCGCACACCGCGACGACCGTCGCCCCGCTGAATGGCGCGCTGTGGAAGAACCGCACATCGATCAGCGGTTCCGCACGCCGCAGCTCGTAGCGGATCAGCGCGATGAGCCCCACGGCGGCGATGGCCACGAAGGTCACGATGAGCGGCGAGTCCCAGCCGAGGTCGGGCGCCTCGATGATCGCGTAGGTGATGGTGCCCAGCACCGCGACGACGAGCAACTGGCCGATGGGGTCGGCCCGGCGCGGCTTGGGGGCACGCGACTCCGGTACGTAGCGGGCGGTGAGGAGCAGCGCCGCGATCCCGACCGGAAGGTTTATCCAGAAGATCGAGCGCCAGCCGACGGACTCCACCAGCACTCCGCCGACGATCGGCCCGGCCGCCATGCTGATGCCGACGACCCCGCCCCAGACCCCGATCGCGCGGGCCCGCTCCCTGGGCTCGGTGAAGACATTGGTGATGATCGACATGGCGACGGGGTTCAGCATCGAACCGCCGATCGCCTGCACCATGCGGAAGATGACCAGCGTCTCCAGGTTGGGCGCGAGGCTGCACAGCCCCGACCCGAGGGTGAAGATCACCAGCCCGGTCTGGAAGGTGCGCTTGCGTCCCACCCGGTCGGCCGTCGACCCCGAGAGCATCAAAAGCGCGGCGAGGACCAGGGTGTACGCGTCGATCGTCCACTGCATCCCGGAGACGGATGCGTGCAGATCGCTTCGGATCGAGGGCAGGGCGACGTTGAGGACGGTGTTGTCGAGGCTGACGAGCAGCAGGCTCATGCAGCAGATCGCCAGCACGAGCATGCGCCGCCGATGGCTGAGCTCACACATGGTTGAACGCTACATCGATACTGTCGGTGCGGCGGTCATAACCGCCCTGTCGGTCCCTCTGGCGGGTGCGGGACAATGAGAGATCGGCCCGTCCTCTCCACCGTAGTACGCACAAGGAAGCTGACCCCATGACGCAGACGCCGCAGCCGCCCCAGACTCCGCATCAGCCGCGGACGCGGCTGCGGATCGGACCGCATATGGTCCAGCCGCCGGTCGTTCTCGCACCGATGGCCGGGATCACCAACGCTCCGTTCCGCACCCTGTGCAGGGAGTTCTCCGGCGGTAGGGGGCTGTTCGTCAGCGAGATGATCACCACCCGGGCGCTGGTGGAGCGGGACGCCAAGACGATGCGGCTGATCCACTTCGACGGCAGCGAGAAGCCGCGCTCCATCCAGCTCTACGGGGTGGACCCGATGACCGTCGGCAAGGCCGTCCAGATGATCGTGGCCGAGGATCTCGCCGACCATATCGACCTCAACTTCGGCTGCCCGGTGCCCAAGGTGACCCGTAAGGGCGGCGGCTCGGCGCTTCCGTACAAGCGGCATCTGCTGCGCTCGATCCTGCGCGAGGCCGTGACCGCCGCGGGCCCGCTGCCGGTCACGATGAAGATGCGCAAGGGCATCGACGACGACCACATCACCTTCCTCGACGCGGGCCGGATCGCGGTCGAGGAGGGCGTGACCGCGATCGCCCTGCACGGCCGCACCGCGGCCCAGCACTACGGCGGCACCGCCGACTGGGACGCGATCGCCCGTCTGAAGGAGGCCGTCCCGGAGATCCCGGTGCTGGGCAACGGCGACATCTGGTCGGCCGACGACGCGGTCCGGATGATGCGCGAGACGGGCTGTGACGGCGTGGTCGTGGGGCGCGGCTGCCTCGGGCGGCCCTGGCTCTTCGGCGACCTGGTGGCCGCGTTCGAGCCCGGCCAGGAGGGGCCGGTGGACGGCTCCGAGGTGCCGGTGCCCGGCTCCGAGGCGCCCGTATACGCGCGGCCGACGCTCAAGGAGGTCGCGGCCGTGATGCGCCGCCACGCCGAGCTGCTCGCCGAGTGGCTGGCGGACGAGGAGCGCGGAGTGATCGACTTCCGTAAGCATGTCGCCTGGTACACCAAGGGCTTCTCGGTCGGCTCGGAGATGCGCAAGCGGCTGGCGATCACCTCGTCCCTCGCCGAGCTGGACGCCCTGCTGGCCGAGCTGGACCTGGACCAGGAGTGGCCCTCCGGCGCCGACGGCCCGCGCGGCCGCACCTCGGGCCGCAACCGCGTGGTGCTGCCCGACGGCTGGCTGGACGACCCGTACGACTGCGCGGGAATCGGCGCGGACGCGGAGCTGGACACCTCGGGCGGCTGAACCCCGGCAATCCAGCCTCCAGCAGTCCCGTAGTCCAGCAGTCCCGTAGTCCGGGGGTCACACGAGGTCATCACGGGTTAAAGTGATGGGCTCGTGGTCGCGGTGGGATCTGGACGATCTGGGGGGATCGGTGACAAGCGTCGTCTTCGTCCACGGCACGGGGGTCCGGGCCAAGTCGTACGAGAAGAGCTTCGCGCGGGTCGTGAGCGGCCTGGGGCGGGTGAGAGCCGATATCCGGGTCGTCCGCTGCCTCTGGGGCGAGCAGCATGGAGCGTCGCTGGGGCTCGACGGGGCGTCGATCCCGGTGCGGACGAAGCACCGCGGTGTCGGCGGCGACGAACTGCTGGACCAGGACGATCCGCTGGCCGTGTGGGCGCTGCTGGAGGTGGATCCGCTCGCCGAGCTGCGGGAGTTCGCGGCGGCGGCGAAGGCGCGGCGCGGCGGAGCCGCGCGGGCCGGTTTCGCCCCCGGCCGTCAGGACCCCTGGCAGGCCGTCGCCGATACGGCACGCGGGCTGAGCCTGGAGGCGGTGACCGGCGGCGGGGGGAGCCTGGACGCGTTGGTGTCCGACCTCGCGCCGCACCTCGGCACGGCCGGTGGCCGCGTGGCCCAGGAGATCTCCCGCACCCTGGGCGGTACGCCGCCCGCCGACGGTATCGAGGCGATCGCGGCCCGCGCCCTGTACGCCCTGGCCGTCCAGCGCGCCGAGGGCCCGCACGGCGACGATGAGCCGCTCGCGGTGGACGGCGCCGACCGGGACACCGTCGTCGGCGCGCTCACCGATCAGTTGGGCGGCGCCGGCCGGGGCGGATTCGTCGCCGGCGCCGCGAAGAGCGTCGCCGTACGGGCGCTCAACTCCTACCTTTCGCCGCTGTCTTCACTGGCCCATACCTTCCGCGGCGGGATCACCAAGGGATCCGTCCCGGCCAGCGGCGACATCCTCCGCTACCAGGTGCGCGGCGCCGGGGTGCGTGCCGCGATCCGGGAGGCAGTGCGCGCTGAGATCGCGTCAGGGGGCGGCCCGGTGGTGCTGCTCGCCCACAGCCTCGGTGGTATCGCCTGCGTCGATCTGCTCGCCGAGCCCGATCCGCCTGCCGGGGTGGACCTGCTGGTGACGGTCGGCTCGCAGGCGCCGTTCCTCTACGAGCTGGACGCGCTCGCCGCGCTGCGCCGCGGCGAGTCACTGCCCACCAGCTTCCCCCGCTGGATCAATGTCTACGACGAGCAGGATCTGCTCGGTTTCGTCGGGGAGAAGGTCTTCCCCGACCGGGTCACCGATCTGCGCGTCAACACCCGCCAGCCCTTCCCGCGCGCCCACACCTCGTACTTCGCCCACCAACAGATGTACGAACTGCTGGGCCCGGAGCTGCCGAAGTGACAGCGGTGGAGCACGACTGGCGCCGCACCCATGCCGTGATCGTGGCGGTCGAGCGGTACAACGGCAGCGACGCCCTGAACCTCGACGGCCCGGTGCGCGACGCCATCGGCATGCGGAAGTGGCTGACCGGGCGGGGCGTACCGCCGGAGAACATCCGGTTACTGGCCTCGCCCATGGAGCACAACAGGGCGGCCCTGGAGGAGGCGCACCCCGGCTACCGCCCGGCGGAGCGCGCCGATGTGCGCAAGGTCTTCCGGGACGGGCTGCGCGAGATCGACGGCGACTGGCTGTGGATCTACTGGGCCGGGCACGGGGTGCAGGCACCGGGCGGCCGGTGGAGCCTGCTGTATCCGGAGACCTCCGACACCGACCTCCAGGGGCTGGACGCCGACAGCCTGATGGACCTGGTGCGCACCGACCATGTGCACTGGGACGGAGCGGACCGGGTCACCGTGGTCATCGACGCCTGCCGGCGGGCCCTTCCCCTCGACATCCACGAGCTGGCCGACGTCCCGCAGCCGCTCACCAACGTGACCCAGACCAGATCCGAGCGGCCGGTCTTCTGGATGCGGGCCTGCCAGGCCGGGGCCGTCGCCATGGAGCAGGACGGCGCCGGGCGCTTCACCTCCGCACTGCTGCGGCAGCTCGAGACGGCGGGCGCGGACGGGCCGGGGCTGGATCTGGACCGGGTCTGGAAGGGCGTACAGGACGAGTTCGCCCAGGTGCGCGCGACCGGGAGCAGTCGGCAGTACCCCACGATGCACGTCATCAACTGGGAGCAGGAGGAGCGGACGGTCCGGCTCGGCCCGCCCGCCCCGCCCCTCGATCCGGAGAAGCGGCGGTTCCGGGAGACGTTGGTCCTGGAGGCGTCCGGGCTGCTCGGGGCGGATGCGGCCGGATCGGCGGGGAGGGTCGCCGCCCGGCTCTGCGAGCAGTTCACCACCGCCCCGCCCGCCACGACGCCGCCCTCGGCCGAGGAACTGGTCGACTGGGCGCTGGAGAACCCGCACGGCACCATTACCCTCCTGGCCGAGCTGAGCGCCCACGCCCCGGTCCGTACCGAGATCCGCAAGGCCTGCCATGTGCTGCAGGACCAGTGGCTGACCCGCGCCGAGTACACGGAGCTGGTCGCGCTGCTGGGGCGGCTGGACGAGCGGGGCCGGTACGACGTCGCCGAGGAGGCCCGCGCGCTGTTCGGCCTCGTCGATCTCTCGTGCCACGATCCGGCCGTGCTCGCCGACGCGCTGGAGGAGCTGCTCCCCAAACCGGATCAGCTTCCCCAACTGCTCAGGGTCGTGGAGCGCTTCGCGGCAGTCGATGAGGGGGCGGCCGCGGCCGGTCTGCGCGCCTGGTCGCTGCGGTGTGCCGAACGGCTGGGGCTGAAGGGCCAGTTGATGGAGCGGCGCGGCGAGGCCGAGGAGTACGCCGAGGGCGTCAAGGCCGCAGGTCTCGCCCAGGACCAGCGCATCCAGATCCGGCTCCATCCGTCCGACGGCGCCGGACAGCGGCGTGCGTACGAGGTGTGGACGCGGCGCGGTGAGGACGTCACCTCCCTGGCCAAGGAGGACACCCCCGCCTCCCTGGAGGAGATACAGCGCGGCATCGACGCCCTTCTGAGGAGACATGCCCGCACGCGTGACACCCTCGTGGAGTTCTTCGTGGCCCCCACCGACCTCGAACTGGCCGTGCACCGCTGGCAGCTCGACGCCGATGGGCCCCTGGAGCGCTCGCTCGGCACGGACTACCCGGTCGTGGTGCGCTGCACCGACCTCCGGGACAACCAGCGGCACGTCTGGAAGCAGCGGTGGGAGAGGGTCGACTCGGCGGGGACCGAGGATCTGGAGTGGCTGCCCGCTCACCTGGACACCTTCAAGCAGGTCCACGGCGTCCTCCAGGGGCAGGAGGACGCTCCGGGCGTGGTGCTGACCACCCCCTTGCGGGCCCGGTCGGACGTCTTCAACGCCTGCCTGTTCGACGGAGTGCCCGTCCTCATATGGCATGGCGAGGCGGAAGCCGCCGCCGCGCGGGCCGAGTTGACGGCCCTGCTCGGCACCGAACGGCTGCGGTCCCTGCCCCAGCATCTGCGCAAGCTCCGGTCGGCGAGCGAGGCCGACGAAAGCCACCACGGCCGCCATATGGCGCTCCTGTGGGACGATCCGCACCGCCCGCTCCCCGACCAACTCGACCTGTCCGCACCCTGAGGAGAGACGAAGAAGATGGCACAGGACTGGAGGCTCTTCCAGGGCGGCGACACCGAGCCCCACGACGTGGAGACCTGGCCCACCGCCCCGCCGTGGCGGCGCTTCGGCGACGACGCGCGGCGCCGGGATCAGGAGCGGCCGCTGCCGTATCTGATCTCCGACGAGGACCGCGACGTCGTCAACATGGCGCTGCATCTGCACCGCCCGCTGCTGGTCACCGGCCGTCCCGGCACCGGCAAGTCGACTTTGGCCCACGCCATCGCCCGCGAGCTCAAGCTGGGCGAGGTGCTGCACTGGCCGGTCAACAGCCGCTCGACGCTCACCGAGGGCCTCTACTCGTACGACGCGGTGGGGCGGCTGCGCGAAGCCTCCCTCAAGCGGCGCGCCGACGAGACCGCCGAAGCCGAACCGGACATCGGCGACTATCTGCGGCTCGGCGCGCTCGGCACCGCGCTCCTCCCGGTGGCCAAGCCACGGGTTCTGCTCGTGGACGAGCTAGACAAGGGCGATGTGGACCTGCCCAACGACCTCCTTACGGTCTTCGAGGAGGGCGAGTTCGAGATTCCGGAACTGGCCCGGCTGGGGGAGGACAGGACGATCCAGGTGCAGATCTCCGGGTCCCGGAAGAAGGCCGGGATCCCCGGTGGCTGGGTCAGTTGCCGCGTCTTCCCCGTCGTCGTCATCACCAGCAACGGCGAGCGCGAGTTCCCCCCGGCGTTTCTGCGCCGCTGCGTCCGGCTCGACCTCAAGCAGCCCGATGAGCGGCAGCTCCAGAGAATCGTCACCATGCATCTGGGCGAGGAGATCGGCGCCCGGGCCCAGGAGCTGATCGCCGACTTCGTGGCCCGGCGCAACGAGCGGGAGCTGGCCACCGATCAACTCCTCAACGCGGTCCGGCTGCGGTCCTCCGGGGTGCGGGTCGACCAGGACGTCCTCGACAAGCTGTTCCGTTCGCTGAACGAAGTCGACGCGTAATGATCGAGCGGCTGTGCGCCCTGCTGGAGGACGCGGGCGTCGAGCTCTCCGAGGAGGAGCTGCGCGACGTCCTGTGGTTCGCCGCGACCACGGCCCCGGCGCGGAGTGAGGAAGGGGAACCCACGCCGTCCCCGGGTTCCGCCGGTCCCACCTCCGGCGCGGCCGACGGCGACGACGACGGGAAGGGCGACCAGCGGCAGCCCGCCGGGCCACCCACCGAAGGCGAGCCCGAGCCCGGCCCCCTCGTCCCCGCCGGGCTCTACGCCCCCGGTGCCGCCCGCCCCGCCGCGGCCCGCCCGGCGCGCGCGGTCGGCGTCCGGGGCGTCCGGGCGCTCCCCGCGGCGCGCGGCCTCTCCCGCGCGCTGCGGCCGCTGCGGCGGAGCGTGCCGTCCCGTACGTCCTTCTGCGTCGATGAGACCGCCACCGCCGAGTGGATCGCCGAAACCGGTCTGCCGGACGTGGTGCTGCGCCCCCGCCCGGAGCGCTGGCTGAGCGTCGCGCTCATCGTGGACGACGGCCCGTCGATGGTCCTGTGGCAGCAGCTCGCCGCCGAGGTGCGCGGACTGCTGGAGCGGCAGGGCGCTTTCCGCTCCGTACGGACCTACGGTCTGGACAGCGCCCAGGACGCCGCACCGGTGCTCAGGGCGCGCCCGTACGCCCCCGGCGCCCCGCGCCGCACCGCGCGCCAGCTCACCGACACCTCCGGCCGCACCGTGATGCTGGTCCTCTCGGACGGGGTGGGCCCGGGGTGGCGCGGCGGCGCGATTCCGCGGCTGCTGCGCCGCTGGGCCCGCCACTCGCCGGTGGCGGTCCTCCAGCCGCTGCCCGCGCGGATGTGGCCGGAGCGCGGCATGCCCACGCAGCGGCTGCTGGTCGACGCCGGCGGCCGGGAGGGCAGCCCGGGCCGCGCGCTGTCCGTGCGCCATCCGGTGCTGCCGCGCGGCCTGGTGTCGTACGACGGCAAGACGCCCGTGCCCGTGCTGGAGCTGGCCGAGGGCGAGCTGGGCGCCTGGGCGGCGCTCACCGGTACGGGCGGCAGCGGCGCGCCGCTGCCGGTGATGCTGCTCGACGGCGCGGAGAAGCCCGTGGCCGCGCGGGCCACGGCCCATGTCCCCGAGCCGACGGCCGAGGAGCGGCTGCGCCGCTTCAGGGGGGCCGCCTCGCCCGAGGCCCAGCGTCTGGCCGGGGCGCTGGCCACCGTCCATCCGCTGACGCTGCCGGTGATGCGGCTGATCCACCAGGCGGGCGCGGGGCGCGGGGAGCGGTTCCACCCGGCGCAGCTGGCCGAGGTGTTCCTGGGCGGGCTGCTGCGGAGGCGGGAGGGCGGCGCGGAGGAGTACGAGTTCCACCCGGGGGTCGCGGATCTGCTGCTGGACGCGGTCCGGACGTCGGACGCGCTGGAGACGGCGGCGCAGGTCACCGCGTTCCTGCTGCACCGCCAGGGCAGCGGCCCCGAGTTCCGCGCCCGGCTCTCCGGCGACCACGGGGACTCCCGCGTCGCCGAGGAGGCCCGCCCGTTCGCGGCGGCGTCCCCGGAGCTGCTGCAGCGGCTGGGGCTGCTCGAGGAGGGCCCGGACGATCCGGCGCCGCCGCCGGAGGTGCCCGAACGGCGGTCGGTGGCACCGGCCACCGCCGTCCCGCCTCGCTCCTACACCTCCGAGCAGGTCCAGCCGCCGGTGATGGCGGTGGTGCGGCGGATCGCGGCGGACGACGGGCTGCCGAAGTCGGTGCGTGACTACGTCGACAAGATGCTGGCCGAAGCCGACGAGCGCAACGAGGAAACCGGCTGGTGGGGAGTGCGGACCCTGCCCGATGTGGCCGAGCAGCTCATCGACGCCGGGTGGCCGGAGCACGTGGCCGAACTGCGGGAGATGGCGCGGGAGCAGATCGAGGGGCTCAGGTCCCGGGACGACCTCGAATCCCGCAACCTCCGCGGGCATCTGGCGATCACCCTGAACAAGCTCGGGGAGCACGACGAGGCGGAGCGCGAGCTGCGCGCGGTGGTCGCGATCTCGGGGAGGGTGCACGGCGCGGAGGCCGACTACACGCTCTTCGCCCGCGGCTACCTCGTCGACCTGCTGAGCGACGCCGGGCGGGCGGACGCGGCGGAGGAGGAGTGCCGCGCGCTGATCGAGGCGTGGGAGCGGCGGGACGACGACTCACGGTCGCATGTCCAGGACAAGCGCTTCAGGCGCGGGCGCCTGCTGCTGGACCTCGGGCGGGTGGCGGAGGCCGAGGAGGAAATCCGGGTCTCGCTGTCCATGGCGCGGGAACTGCACGGGCCCACGCACCAGGAGACCGTCAACGCACGTGCCTGGCTGACCACCGCGCTGCGGCGGCAGAACCGGCTCGACGAGGCGGAGGCCGAGATGCGGGCGGCGGTCGAGGACTGCGCGGCATCGGCGGAGTCGGAGGTGGACCCACCCCTGATGACGGCGCTCTTCACGCTCGGCGACATCCTGGACCTCGGGCAGCGCTACGAAGAGGCGGAGTCGCTGTGGCACGACCTGGTCGACAGGACCTCGGCGGCCCTGAGCCCCACCCACTGGCGGGTGCGCCGGGCGCGCCGTAACCGCGTCGATGACCTGCGCGGCCTGCGGCGGTACGCCGAGGCGGAGTCCGAGGCCGACGCGCTGGTGGCGGAGACGTTCGCGGCCGTCGGGGAGCGGCACGACGAGTCGTTGACCGCACTGCGGACGCGAGCGCTGGTCCTGGACGATCAGGGGCGGCACGACGAGGCGCAGACGGCCTACCGCGACCTCCTGGCACGGCAGACCGCCGTGCTCGGGGCCGAGCATCCCAACGCCCTCACCACCCGGCACCATCTGGCGGTCAGCATGGGGATGGCCGGACGGCACGAGGAGGCGCTGGAGGCGTACACCCAGGTGCTCCAGGACCGGATCCGCCTTGTGGGACCGGACGCGCCGGGGACGCTGGTGGAGCGCTACAGCCGCGCCGGGGCCCTGTCGAGCCTCGGGCGCGTGGAGGAGGCCGAGCAGGAGTACCGCCTGACCATGGAGGGGGAGGCCCGAGTGCTGGGGCCGGACGACCCGAGCGCCCTGCTGACCGTGGTCCAACTGGCCGCCCTGCTGCGCGACCAGAAGCGCTACGAGGAGTCCGAAGCCTTGTACCGCCGGGTGGTCGAGGGGCGCACGCGGTCCATGGGAGCCGAGGCCAAGAACACCCTGGCCGCCCGGCACAGCCTGGGCAATGTGCTCAACAAGATGGGCCGGTTCGCGGAGGCCGAGACGGAGATCCGGGAAACGCTCACGGCCCGGCAGCGCGTCCTGGGACCGGAGCATGCCAACACCCTGTGGACCCGGCACAACCTCGGCACCACCCTCAAGGGCCTCGGCCGCCTCGACGAGGCCGAGGCCGAGTGGCGGGCCGTGCTGGAGATCGGCGAGCGCGTCCTGGGCGAGGAGCACAACTGCACCGTCAAGACCCGCGAGGCCCTGGCCGGGCTGCGGGGGCCGGAGGACGACCAGATGTCCTGATGGGAACGGTCAGGCGTCCTGAGGGGGGATCCGGCTGTTCGCCCCCCTCGGGCGGCGAGCAGGGCTTCCCGTTCCCGCCGGGCGCGCCGTGGCGAAATATGGCGCGATCCGATCGCCATGCCGCTCCTCAGCACCCGCCGGGCGCCGCTCGCCAGTTCGGTCGGCGCGAGCCGTGCGCTGGCTGGGGGCTCGGCCGCCCCTCCCGGCGTGTCGCTCATCTGAGCAGCACCCCTCTCGTTGTATCCAAAAGGCGAGACAATGGGCTCTGACAAGGCGTGATTCTCGCCACTCTGATCGGGGTGTCGCTCATATGAGCAGGGATCGAGGGGTGATCCGACGGTCCTCCGCTGTGCTCACCTCTCCAATGCGTGGCACTCAGTGCCACCCTCTTGATGTTCGACACCTCGAACCAATGGTTACGTATAGTGAAATTCCAAGCGTCCGCCACGGGCGGAGGGTGGGTGTGTGTTCGAGGCTTGAAGACACTTCAAGCGAGCCTCGATCGGGCACCGTACTTTCGAACACGTGGCAGGCGGGTGGTTACAGCCGTATGACGGTGGAGTGGACCTGCTCAGGGGCCTTTGATCTGGGTACGCTCCCCGCCGTCAGGGCAGCCGAGCCGAGGAGATCGAGTCCCGTGCCGGAAACACAAGATCAGCAGAAGTTCGTTTACGACTTCACCGAGGGCAACAAGGATCTCAAAGACCTGCTCGGCGGTAAGGGAGCCAATCTCGCCGAGATGACCAATCTCGGTCTCCCCGTGCCACCGGGCTTCACCATCACCACCGAGGCATGCAAGGTCTACCTCGACAGCGGTGAGGAACCCGCGGCCCTGCGCGACGAGGTGAGTGCGCACCTCGACGCCCTCGAAGCGAAGATGGGCAAGAAACTCGGCCAGGCGGACGACCCCCTCCTCGTATCCGTACGCTCCGGCGCCAAGTTCTCGATGCCCGGCATGATGGACACCGTCCTCAACATCGGCCTCTCGGACCAGTCCGTGGCCGGGCTCGCCGCGCAGGCGGGTGACGACCGGTTCGCCTGGGACTCCTACCGGCGCCTCATCCAGATGTTCGGCAAGACCGTGCTCGGCGTGGACGGCGACCTCTTCGAGGAGGCCATCGACGACGCCAAGCAGGCCAAGGGCGTCACCGTGGACGTCGACCTCGACGCCGCCGACCTCAAGAAGCTGGTCGGCGAGTTCAAGAACATCGTCGCCAAGGAGACCGGCCGGGGCTTCCCGCAGGAGCCGCGCGAGCAGATGGACCTCGCCGTACGGGCCGTGTTCGACTCCTGGAACGGCGACCGCGCCAAGCTCTACCGCCGCCAGGAGCGCATCCCCCACGACCTCGGCACCGCGGTCAACATCTGCTCCATGGTCTTCGGCAACCTCGGCCCCGACTCGGGCACCGGCGTCGCCTTCACCCGCGACCCGGCCAGCGGCCACCAGGGCGTCTACGGCGACTACCTGCAGAACGCCCAGGGCGAGGACGTGGTCGCGGGCATCCGCAACACGGTCCCGCTGGCCGACCTCGAGCGGATCGACCAGCAGTCCTACGACCAGCTCATGCAGATCATGGAAACCCTCGAGACGCACTACAAGGACCTGTGCGACATCGAGTTCACCATCGAGCGCGGCAAGCTGTGGATGCTGCAGACCCGGGTCGGCAAGCGCACCGCCGGTGCCGCCTTCCGCATCGCCACCCAGCTCGTCGACCAGGGGCTCATCGACGAGGCCGAGGCGCTGCACCGGGTCACCGGGGCGCAGCTCGCGCAGCTCATGTTCCCGCGCTTCGACGACGAGGTGGCCTCCGGCGACACCGTCCAGAAGATCGGGCGGGGCATCGCCGCGTCCCCGGGCGCCGCCGTCGGCAAGGCCGTCTTCGACTCGTACACCGCCGTCAAGTGGTCGCGCTCGGGCGAGAAGGTCATCCTGATCCGCCGGGAGACCAACCCCGACGACCTCGACGGCATGATCGCCGCGGAGGGCATCCTGACCTCGCGCGGCGGCAAGACCTCACACGCCGCCGTCGTCGCCCGCGGCATGGGCAAGACCTGTGTGTGCGGCGCCGAGGAGCTCGAAGTCGACACCAAGCGGCGCCGGATGACGGTGCCCGGCCGGGACGGCAAGGACGGCATCGTCATCGAGGAGGGCGACGTCGTCTCGATCGACGGCTCCTCCGGCAAGGTCTACCTCGGCGAGGTCCCCGTGGTGCCCTCGCCGGTCGTGGAGTACTTCGAGGGCCGCATGCACGCGGGCGCCGACGACGCGGACGAGCTGGTGGGCGCGGTGCACCGGATCATGGCGTACGCCGACCGGGTGCGCCGACTGCGCGTACGGGCCAACGCGGACAACGCCGAGGACGCCGCCCGCGCCCGGCGGTTCGGCGCCCAGGGCATCGGGCTGTGCCGCACCGAGCACATGTTCCTCGGCGAGCGGCGCGAGATGGTCGAGCGGCTGATCCTCGCCCACACCGACGAGGAGCGGGACACGGCGCTCGATGGGCTGCTGCCGCTGCAGCGGGACGACTTCGTCGAGCTCTTCGAGGCGATGGACGGGCTGCCCGTCACCGTCCGGCTGCTCGACCCGCCGCTGCACGAGTTCCTGCCCGACATCACCGAGCTGTCGGTGCGCGTCGCGCTCGCCGAGTCCCGCAAGGACCACAACGAGAACGATCTGCGGCTGCTGCAGGCCGTGCACCGGCTCCATGAGCAGAACCCGATGCTGGGCCTGCGCGGCGTACGGCTCGGCCTGGTCATCCCCGGCCTGTTCGCCATGCAGGTACGGGCCATCGCCGAGGCCGCCGCCGAGCGCCGCAACGCCAAGGCCGACCCGCGGGCCGAGATCATGATTCCGCTGGTCGGCACGGTCCAGGAGCTGGAGATCGTCCGCGAGGAGGCCGAGCGGGTCATCGCGGAGGTCGAGCAGGCCCACGGCGTGGACCTCAAGCTCACCCTCGGCACCATGATCGAGCTGCCGCGCGCCGCGCTGACCGCCGCCCAGATCGCCGAGTCCGCCGACTTCTTCTCCTTCGGCACCAACGACCTCACCCAGACCGTCTGGGGCTTCTCCCGCGACGATGTCGAGGCCAGCTTCTTCACCGCCTACCTGGAGAAGGGCATCTTCGGCGTCAGCCCGTTCGAGACCATCGACAAGGACGGCGTCGGCGCCCTCGTCCGCGACGCCGCCCAGGCCGGTCGCGCCACCCGCCCCGACCTCAAGCTGGGCATCTGCGGTGAGCACGGCGGCGACCCGGAGTCCGTCCACTTCTTCCACGAGGTGGGCCTGGACTACGTCTCCTGCTCCCCGTTCCGCATCCCCGTCGCCCGCCTGGAGGCCGGCCGAGCGGCGGCGAACGGCCGGTAGGCCACCAGCCGATAAGGCCACCGGAGCCGGCGCCGGGAAACACCCACCCTCATCCCCGGCAGCGGCTCCGGATCTCAAAGGGGGCGGCACCTTGTGCGGAGGTGCCGCCCCCTCATTCGTCCGTCAGCCGAGGGGCGCGTCAGGTGAGCGGAGCCAGAGCCGCTGTCCGCCGGGGGACACGGTCAGCCCGAAGTCGCCGCTGTCCGGGCTGCCGTCGTTCACGTACGCCTTGTGCACGGCGGTGGCCTCCTCCCACAACTGGCGTGGGCCGTACTGCCACACCTCCTCGTGGGTGACCGTGGCCGCCGACCCGTTTCGATCGTGGAGCCAGATCTGATACCTGCCGTCCGGTGCTCCGTCGGCCATGACCACGCCCGGCAGTTTCGCGCCCGCGTAGAGGGCGAAGCCGAGGCCGGTCATGCTGTCGGCAGGAAACGGGCCGGTGCTGCCGTGCCGCCCGGTTCCGCTGTCCACCGGGACGTCCGGGCCGGGGCGCTCCGAGCGCATCGGCATGAACCGGGCACCGCCGATGAACCGGCCGGAGGCAACCCCATCGCCGCCTACGTCGAGCCGTACCAGCGTCCCGGACCAGAAGTCCCCCGCCAGCGGGGCGAGGATGAGCCCGCCCGGCTTGGTCTGCCGTACCCATGCGTAAGGGATGCGGCGCACCGAACAGGTCGCGATGATCCGGTCGTACGGCGCCCCGGACTCCCACCCCCGTGCCCCGTCGCCCCACACGACGCCGGGGCTGTATCCGGTTTCCTTGATGGCCTTCGCGGCCTTCTCCGCCAGCACCGGATCGACCTCGACGGTGGTGACGTTCTGGCTCCCCAGGCGCGCGGCGAGCAGCGCGGCGTTCCAGCCGCTGCCGGTGCCGATCTCCAATACGCGCTGCCCGTCGGTGACCTCCAGCGCGGCGAGCATGCGCGCCACCATCGTGGGCATGGAGTTGGACGAGGTCGCGATTCCCAGGCCGTCACTCCGCCCGTCGTCCACCTGCGTCACGATCGGCACATCCCGGTAGACGAGGTCCCACCATGCCGCGTCCGTCGTGACGGGGACGCAGGTGGCCCGCTGCTCCCAGATGTCGCCGGGGATGAAGTGGTGGCGTGGAACGGCGTCGAAGGCCGGGCGCCATGCGTCCGTGAGTTCGCCGGACGCGGCGAGGGCTTCCATGAGTGCCGCGTGACGTGGTCGCCAGTCCTCGGTCATGGACCCTCACTTCCCTTTCGGGGGCGGTGTGCCGTCCGGCGGGGGCGGCGGCGGGGGCGTCCACGGCTTGATCGGGGCGGGATCGCCCTTGTGCTTGTTCTCGACAGTCACAGTTCTACCTCCTGAGTACGGGCGCCTGGGCGCCTGTAAAGGCCCGCCCCGGCCGGGGCGGGGGGCTTTTCTGTGCGAGGACTCCACCCCGGCCCGGGGTCCCCCGATCGGGTCCGGAGTCCGGTCGGCGGTGCCTCACATGGCTTCCGCTGACCGGGCTTGTCGCGTGGCCGCCTCGTAGGCGCGGAGCAGCCGCTCGCCGGTCTCGCATTCGGCGCCGGGGGTGCGGCAGGCGAGGCAGCCCGCGGCGTGTTCGATGGCGGCGCGCCAGGCTTCGTCGGAGAAGGGGTCGGTGGTCTGCTCGGGGGTCGTCATCGGGTTCTGCCCTGGTCGAGGGCTCGGCGCATGGCGGCGGCTTGGGTTACCGCGTCGCGCGGGTAGTCCCGGGCGTGGGTGGGGCAGGCGTAGATGGTGGCGCCGGCGACGCTGCCGCTGTGCTCGATGGTTACGGGGACGGGTTCGTCGGTGGGTAACTGGCAGCGGTAGCAGAGCTGGCGGCCTTCTGGGACGGGGTCGAGTACGTCCTCGACGGCCTGACGCAGGGCGGGGGCCAGGTGGTCGGGGTCGGTGAGATAGCGGTCGGGGCCGAGCGGGATCCGCCAGTACGTTTGGTGCTCGGGCCCCCATGCGGCGGGTGGTACGCCGAGGAGGGTGCTTTCGTCGGCGAGTTCGGCGAGGACGCGGATCTGGCGCATGCACCAGCTACGGGCGGTGCGGATGCCGATCAGCCAGTAGGTCTTGCCGTAGGTGTTGTCCTGGATGACGGCGCCCGAGTCCCGCCCGAGCAGCTCCAGGGCGCGGTTCGCGACGGCGGTGGGCGCGGAGACGGCGTCCCACCATCTGCCCACCGGTAACGGCTCGATGTCCTCGGTGTTTGGCGGTGTCCACGGCAGGTTTCTGGTCGTCGTCATGGTCGGCTCCGTGCACGGTCTGTGTTCTGACCGTCACATCGTGCCGACCTGGCGGGGCGTCACGTTGCACTGAACTGTGCAACTTGACGGCGATTGTCCGTGCTAGAGGCCGATCCAGTCGGCGAACTCGGCTAGCTCGCTGCCGCGCGACCGCTCACGCGACCGCAGGGCGATGACCGCCTCGCGGGTCGTGGGGTGGTACCGCGTCTGCTGCGGCGCCGTCCGGCGCGCCTTCTGTAGGCAGTCGAGCGCCTGTGCCGAATCCCCGGTCCATACGTTTGCCCTGCTCAGGTCCAGCCAGTGATGCCCTGCCCGGGACCGGTCCCAGCGCTTGGGGAACCGTACGTCGTCCGCCAGTTGGACCGCCTGGTCGTACTCCTCCAGGTCGCAGGCGATCGCGATGGCGTGGACGCCGACGTTTGTCGGACCCCAGCCCACGCCGTAGGCCGCCGTCTCGCCGGTTCGTTCCGCCAGTTGGCGGGCCTCGGTTACGCGGGCCTCGACCTGGTCGGGGGCCTTCATGCGGCCGGCGATCACAGCCGCACGGAGCTGAAGGACACCGGCCATCGCGGCGAGACCCTCCGCACTCCGTGAATCCTGACCTTCCAGGTCCCGGAGGGTGCTGTCCACGATGCGCATGCCCAGGTCGTATCGGCTGGAGGAGAGGGTGGTCTGGGCGCGCAGGTAGCCGTACATGGCGGCGAGGCCCGGTTCGTCGGCGCGCGGCGCCGCCCAGTCCAGCCGTTGCAGGGCCACGGTGGCCAGGTCCACGTATCCGAAGGACCAGGCCAGCGTGAAGACGCACCGGAACGCCCAGGCCAGGCATTCATGGGCCTGCCGCTGCTCCTCGCCGCTGGTGGTGTGTATGGCCTGCACGCATTCGTCGATGAGCGCCGGGAGGTCGACAGCCATGGGCAGGTACTCGGCCTGCCGCCGCTGCACCAGGACCTTCTCCATGTCGGCGCGGATCAACGTGATCGGGCGGGCCGGGACCTGCCAGTCGAGGGGGATGTCCCAGTTCTCCATGCTGACCCGGATGGGCTGTATGACCTCGTCGAGCCGCTCGCGCCGGAGCTCCTGGGTATACGGCTGGCCGAGGAGTTCCGAGGTGGTCACGCTGAGCGCGCGTGCGCAGGCCGCGATGAGGGATGGCGAGGCGGGCCGCTGGCCGCACTCGACCTTCGACAGCAGGGACTTCGAGACGTTGGCGCGCATGGCCAGACCTTGCTGGGTCAGGTCGCGTTCGCGGCGGGTGCGAGCGATGCGTGCGCCGGTGTGTTCCTCGATGCTCTGCGGCATGCTGAACTCCGTTCTGGCCTCGACACTCAGAACGGTACCCGCGACCCGCTCCGCCGGTACGGCTGATCGGCCCCCATTTCGGTGAGGGCCGACGCGCCTCCTTGACACGACGGGACCGGCGCGGGTGCGGGGCGCCCGTCACCGACGCCCCGCATAGCGCAGCTCACCGATGTCCCCGCATAGCGCAGCGTCATCGCGACCGCGGAACTTAAAGGGGGCGGCACCTTGTGCGGAGGTGCCGCCCCCTCTCACTCCCCCCACGGGAGCTGTTGCCGCGCGCATCGGCTACGTGCGGCAACACAAGTGCCCAGTCGCCGTAACGTACTCGTCACCCCCCACGGGAACGAGCAATCTGGCTCTGAGCACCGCCTGTTGAATTCCGGACAGCCCCTGGAAGTGTTTACCGGCGGCCCCCGGTTTTCCTGGAGAACAGCTTTCCTCTTCCGGCGTCCGCGCCGCTCCCCGTTTCACATCTGGCCAAAAGGGCGTGGTGACTGACCGTGCCAGCGTGCATACTCATCGGTGATCGGGGGGCGGTCGCAATGTCACGTGTGGGGGTCTGGTGCTCCGTGTTCATTTCAGTGAACTCGATCTGGCCCGGCTGCGGATGGCGGTCCGACCGGACGCGCTCTGGGAAACCGTTTTGAGTTTCCATCGGCTGCGGGAGAACCGGGCCGAGTCCGTATACGGAAAATGGCGTTCGGAGGCGCGAAACCGACTCAACGGCGAAGCGCGGCTGCTCGCGCCGCTCATTCCCTCGCGCGGCTATTTCCCGGACTTCCTGACCCCCGCCGAAGGGGTAATCGGTTGCGACGCCGCGATGTCCGCGCTGCGCGCCATCCCGGGGGAGCGGCTGAACGCGGAGCTCGCCGGGCTTCCGGCGGCCTGGGCGCTTCCGGGGTGGATAAGGGATCTGGGGGAGGGCGAACGAAAGCCGCTGGACCGGCTGATCAGCACGCTGCGCGCCTACCACCAGGCCGCCGTCGCGCCGTACTGGGCGCATATACAGGCCCGGATCGAGGCCGACCGGGCGGCCCGGGGCCGCGCCCTGCTGGACGGGGGCGCCGATGGGCTGCTGGCCTCGCTGCCGGCGACGATGCGGTGGCGGGCGCCCGTGCTGGAGGTCGACTATCCGGTGGACCGCGATCTGCGGTTGCGCGGGCGGGGGTTGCTGCTCCTGCCGTCGTTCTTCTGCCGGGGGACGCCGGTGACGTTCCGGAACCCGGATCTGACGCCCGTACTGGTCTACCCCGTCGAACACGCCCCGTGCGGCCTTCCGCTCCGCCCCGGGCAGCGGCCCGCCCTCGCGTCGGGGCCCGGGGCCGGGGCGGCATCCGCGTCGGGGGCCGGGCCCGCCCGGACGCTCGGCAAGCTGGTCGGGCAGACCCGCTCGGCGGTGCTGCTGGAGGTCAGGGGCGGCTGTACGACCAGTGAACTCGCCCGCCGGGTCGGCGTATCGCTGGCCTCGGCCAGTCAGCACGCCAGTGTGCTGCGCGAGGCGGGTCTGGTGCACACCCTGCGCCAGGGCAGCGCCGTCCTGCACACGCTGACGCCGCTGGGCGCGGCGCTGCTGCGCGGCGGGGCGCCCGGAGAGCGCGTCTTCGGCTCACCGGCGCAGCTCCCGCCGGTCGCCACGAGCGGGCGGGGGCCGTCCGGGCGCGGATGAGGCTATTCGGCCCGACCGTACGGTGGGTTCTGCTCGGTGAGCTCAGGGACAGAGACCGGCCCGGAAGGTGAACGAGACGAGTTGCGCTCGATCACGTGCGCCGACCTTCGTCATGGCCCGCACCGCATGCGTCTTCACGGTGAACGGCGACACGGACATCTGGGCCGCGATCTCCTCGTTGCCGAGACCGCTTGCGACGAGAACGACCACGTCCCGCTCCCTGGGTGTCAGAGCGTCGAAGCGCCGCAGCAGTTCCTGGTCGATCACCGGGGGCGGACTGTCGGTCATATGACCGATGAGCGCGGCCGTCGCGGCGGCCGACAGCGCACCGCCACCGCGGACGACCTCACTGATTCCGGCGACGAGTTCAGCAGGGCTCACGGTCTTGCTCAGGAAGCCGTTGGCGCCCGCGCGAAGGGCGGCGAGAACGATGTCGTCCTGGTCGAAGGTGGTCAGCACGATCACCCGCAGCTCTTCGGGCGGGTGCTCTTTGCGGATCCGGCGGGTGGCTTCGACACCGTCGATGCCGGGCATCCGGATGTCCATCAAGACCAGGTCGACGGGGTGGTCCCGGAGGAAGGGGACGACCTGGAGTCCATCGGAGAGATCACTCGCGACAACCAGACTCGGGTCGAGCAGAAGCATCGCCCGGATCCCGGCCCTCATGTCGTCCTGGTCGTCGACGATCAGAATCCTCGTCATCAGATGACGGCTCCAAGGGGGCTGAACTCCGCACGGACCCGGAACTGTCCGTCGTCACTGTCGATCGTCAGCCGCCCGCTGGAGGACTCGACGCGCTCGCGCATCCCGATGAGTCCGAGTCCGCTGCCGGAGCCGGAGCCGGAGCCGGAGCCGGAGCCCGGGCCGGAGCCGCGGAGTGAATGACCGACACGGTTCTCCACGGTGACGCAGATCCTGCCCTCGCGCTCGCGCACATCCACCGTTGCCGCCCCCTCCCCATGCCGGTAGGCATTCGTGAGTGCTTCTTGAACGACCCGGTAGACCGTCACGCCGACACTGGGCTCCACGAAACCGGCGGGGATGTCGATGGAGGGTTGGACGTCGAGGCCGATGCTCTCGAACGAGGCGATCAGTCCTTCCAGGCCGCTCAGCGACGGAGTCGGCCGGAGCGCCTCGCCGTCGGAAGTGTCGTCTCCGACGCGGAGGAGCGCGAGGATCCGTTGCGTCTCGACGACGACGGTGCGCGCGCTGGACCTGGCCGAGACGAGGGCCTGCCGGGACGATTCGGCGTCCTCGGGCAGCCCGATTTCCGCGGCACCGAGATGCAGGCTCAGCATCGCCACTTGGTGGCCGATGACGTCGTGGAGGTCTCGTGCGATGCGGAGTCGTTCTTCGGTCACTCGCCGAGTGGCTTCGATCTCGCGGGTGGCGATGGCGCTTTCGGCCCGCTCCTCCAAGATCCACCAGTGGTCTCGATGGATGCGGAGCGCGGCCCCTGTCGCACCTCCCGCTATGGCCGAGAAGAGGGCGGCTGCTCCTACGATCGCGCCGCCACGAAATCCTCCCAACGTCATGAAGGCGCCCAGGAAGAACGCCGCCACGATGCCGGTTCCGGCCAGCGGCTGCTTTCCCCTGAGAGTGACCGAGAACAGCACGAGCACTGCCATCATCCACACCGACAGGGGGTCGTGGCCCACCGCTGTGACGGCGAAGGACGCCGCGCTCGTCACGACCAGTCCTGCCCATGGCTGCCACCATGAGAGGGCGACACCGCCACCGGCGAGGAGGACCGAGAGGGCCGTCGGCCCATCCGAGCCTCTCAGTATCACTGCCACGATCTGACCGGTGAACACCAGCGCGGCCACTGCATAGGCGGCTCGGTGCAGCGCCTCGGGGCGGCGGACCCACAGGGGTGCCGCGGGCCCGTCTTCACTGTTCTGCGCCTTGACCATGACCTGATTCTCGTTCACGCATGCCCAGGCCGTGTACTTCGAACGAAGTAGACGGCGCACCTGATTCGGCCGGTGGACACGGCAGAACTCATTCGATCGAAGCGGATGGCAGAACTACTTCGATTGAAGTACGTGGCCCGTCCCGAGACCGCTGAGACTCCTCATCGAGGCGACCGTCTCACACCATCACGATCACAACGGGACACCCGATGACTCAGACCACCGTAACTCCGACCACGACCACGACCACGACCACGACGGCGCCCTCCGGGCTCCGATCGCTCTACCTGATCCGAGTCGCCTTCTCCCTGATCTGGGTGGCACTCGTCCTCACGACCTCCGCCTCGCTCGTGTCGAGGGACAGGCCCACAGTGATCGCGGCCGTGCTGCTCATCAGCTACCCCCTGTGGGACGTCATCGCCACGCTCCTGGAGCGGCGGATGGCCGCCACCGGCTCCACGAACCGCGTCAGTACGATCAACGTGGCTCTCGGCCTCGCCACCACCACCGGAATGATCATCGCCGTCTTCTCCACCATCGGGACGGCCCTTCTCGTGTTCGGCATCTGGGCCCTCCTTTCCGGAGCGATCCAGCTCGTCGTGGCGATCCGACGCCGGCGCACCGTCGGCGCCCAGTGGCCCATGGTCATCAGCGGCGGGCAGTCCGTCCTCGCCGGTGCCACCGTCGCCGCCACGTCCGCCTCGGCGACGAGCGGCCTGTCCACCGTCGCCGGATACTCGGCCTTCGGTGCCTTCTGGTTCCTCGTCTCCGTCATCGCCCTAAGCATCCGCGGCGGCTAGTCCTTTCGGCCCTCGGCCATCGCGTGGTCCTCCGCCGTCCCCGGTGTGGCTCCGGTGGCGAGTTCGCCCGTGGCCACCTTGCTGTTCCGGCGGCCCCAGCACAGGTAGATCAGCAGTCCGGCCGCCATCCAGCCCAGGAACCGGGCCCAGGTGATCAGCGGCAGATTGCCCACCAGCAGCAGACACAGCAGCACCGCGACGGCGGGCACGACCGGCACCCATGGGGTGCGGAAGCCGCGCCGCAGGTCGGGGCGGGAGCGGCGCAGGTAGACCACGCCGACGCAGACGACGATGAAGGAGGTCAGCATGCCGATGTTGCCCAGCTCGGCGAGGTCCCCGATGGGCAGCACCGCCGTCATGAACGCGACCAGCAGCCCGAGGGTCCAGGTGATCCGGCGCGGGCTGCGGGTGACCGGGTGGACGTGGGAGAACCACTCGGGCAGCAGCCGGTCGCGGCTCATCGCGAGGAAGACCCGGCTCTGCCCCAGCAGCATGATCATCACGACCGTGGTCAGCCCGCAGATCGCGCCGATGCCCACGATCCGCACCGCCCAGTCCGCGCCCGCCGCCTTGAGGGCGCCGGTGATGGGGGCGGCGTTGTCCAGCTTGGAGTAGTGCTGCATCCCGGTCACGGTCAGGGCGACGGCGACGTAGAGCACGGCGCAGACGGCGACGGTGGACAGCAGCGCGATGGGCAGGGTGCGCTGCGGGCGCTTGGCCTCCTCGGCGTTGCTGGCCATGATGTCGAAGCCGGAGTACGCGCCGAAGATGATCGCGCCACCGGTCAGGATCCCGGCCATGCCGAACGTGGCGTCCGCGCCAAGACCGGCCCACCCCAGCAGCGGCTGCTCCCACATGTCGCCGTTGCCGCCGACCGGTTGGGACGCCGGGATGAACGGCGACCAGTTGGCCGCGTCGATATGCGTCACCCCGATCGCGAGGAAGATGACGATGGCCACGAGCTTCACCATCGTCATCGCCGTGTTGATCCGGGAGGTGGTGCGCACCCCGGAGGCCAGGACGGCGGTGAGCACCAGGATGACCAGCACCGCCGGGATGTTGACGGCGGCGTCCGGGCCGGAGACGGAGGCCGGGAGGTGGATATCGAAGGTCGCCAGGAAGTCGGTGACGTACTGCGACCAGCCACTGGCCACCGCGCCCGCGCCCATCGTCATGTCGAGGATGAGGTCCCAGCCGATGAGCCAGGCCACCAGCTCCCCGAGCGAGACATAGGCGAAGGTGTAGGCGCTGCCCGCCACCGGGACGGTGCTGGCGAACTCCATGTAGCAGAGCGCGACCAGGGCCGTGGCCACCGCGCCGATGCTGTAGGAGATCGCGATGCTCGGCCCGGCGTAGTTCGCGGCCGCGGTGCCGGTCAGCACGAAGATGCCCGCGCCGATGGTGACGCCGATGCCCATGAGGGTGAGCTGGAGCGGGCCCAGGGCGCGGGCCAGCCGCGTCTCGGGGCTCGCTGCGTCCTCGATGGTCGCTTCGATGGATTTGTTGCGCATGGCGGTGGTCACTCCTTCGCTGGGCCCGGCGCGACACGGCGGACGACGACGCTCTGAGCAGGACGGTTACGCCGTGAGCGGGACGGCTGCGCCGTGAGCGGGACGACTACGCCCTGAGCAGCACTCCGGGGAGGTGCTCGGCCAGTCGCTCGTAGTCGGAGACGGTGTTGTAGAGATGGGCCGAGAGCCGCAGGAAGCCCCGCCCGTCCCACGAGGTGATCGCGGTCTCGCAGCCGGTGTCGGCCGCGATCGCGCGCTGCAGCACATGGGAGGCTTCGTGGTCGGCGGCGAGACCGGCGGGCAGCGGGACCAGCCGCATCGCCGGGGCCTCGCTGCCCCCGACGGCGGTCAGGTCCGCGCCCAGGGCGTCGGCCAGCAGCCCCTGGGCCACCTCGGCCAGCTTGGACATCCGCTCGCGGGCGGCGTCCCAGCCGTACGTCTCCTCGATGAACTCCAGCGAGCGCGGCGCCGCGAGCCAGGCGGTGAGGTCCAAGGTGCCCTGGACGTCGAAGCGCTGCGGGAACGGGTCCGGGGTGCCCCAGGAGTCGGTGAGCGGCCACAGATCCTGGGCGTCGGGGCCGCGCGCGACCAGCGCCGCCGTACCGCGCGGCGCACAGCACCACTTGTGCAGATTGCCGACCCAGAAGTCGGCCGCCCCGGCCAGGCCGACCGGATCGGCCAGCATGCCGGGCGCGTGCGCGCCGTCGACCAGGACCTTCGCCCCGACGGCGTGGGCGAGCCGGGCGATCTCCGCCACGGGGAAGAGCCGGGCGGTGGCCGAGGTGATCTGGTCGACGACCACCAGCGCGGTGGCCTCGCTCAGCGCCCCCTCGACGACGGCCGCGATCTCCTCGGCGGTCGCCTCCAGCGGGATGTGCAGCGTCCGCACCCGGGCCCCGGCCCGTTCGGCGGCCCGTGCCGTGCCCATCGCCACCGCGCCGTAGGTGTGATCGGTCAGCAGCACCTCGGCGCCGGGCGGCAGGGTCAGAAAGCCCAGTACGGTGCTCA
The DNA here is from genome assembly GCF_003595545.1 of Streptomyces sp. 11-1-2. Classification (NCBI taxonomy): domain Bacteria; kingdom Bacillati; phylum Actinomycetota; class Actinomycetes; order Kitasatosporales; family Streptomycetaceae; genus Streptomyces; species Streptomyces sp. 11-1-2. The sequence goes on along the minus strand of NZ_CP022545.1, from coordinate 4,051,900 downwards.
CCCCGGCGCTGGCGTTGGCCACCAGGGCGGTGTGATCCGCCGGGACCCGCAGAAACCGCGCCACGGCGGCCCGCGCCCGGCCCACCCGCTCGGGCAGCTCGCGGAACCACGCGTCCGGGTTGGTCTCCATCTCCTCGCGCAATGCCCGCTGGGCGTCCTGAACGGTGCGCGGCACGGCGCCGAACGAGCCGTGGTTGAGATGGACGACCGAGGGATCGAGCGTCCAGCGCGACGGGGCGGCGGCCATAGGTCCCTTCCTGGTTGACTGAGGGGAGGTGAGCGAGTTGTCCGACGAGTTGTCCGATGACTTCGTCGAGCTTCCGGGAACCGTAGAGGGATCTCGCTGGTCTGACCAGGCCCTTGACGTAAAATGGGCGTAACGAAGTCGACAGATAGCGTGGAGTCATCTAATGACTCGGCCGGATGGTCAGGAATGGGTGGCCATCAATGGGTGGCCGGAAACGGGTGGGCAGGAAGGGGTGGCCGGATGGCCGCGACCGATGAGGCTGCGGACGGGCTGCGCGCCATGATCGCCAAGGGTGAGCTGGCGCCCGGCCGGCAGCTCCCCGCCGAGCCCGAGCTCTGCGCGCGGCTCGGCGTCTCGCGTGGCTCGCTGCGCGAGGCCGTGCGCTCGCTCGCCGCCCTCGGGATGCTGGAGTCCCGCCACGGCGCCGGCACCTTCGTATCGGCGCTGCGCCCCGGGCAGATGCTGGCCGGGTTCGCCGCCACCGTGGACGTCCTGCCGCTCGACGGGCTGCTGGAGCTGTTCGACGTACGCCGCCCCCTGGAGGCCCAGGCCGCCGCGCTGGCCGCCGCCCGCGCCGACGAGCAGGTTCTCGCCCGGCTGCGCGAGGTGCAGAAGCGGCTGGCCGCCTCGGAGGACGAGGCGGAACGGCATGCGCTGGACCGGGAGTTCCACTCCACCCTGTGCCAGGCCGGCGGCAATGAGGCGCTGGCCGCCCTCGCCGATGTGCTGCGCGCCCGGGGCAGTCACTACAGCATCTACGGCGCCCCCGAGGCCGACACCATCCGGCTGGCCAGCGACCTCGGCCATGAGGCCCTGATCAACGCCGTGGCCGCCCGCGATCCGGCGGCGGCCGCTGCGGCCGCCACCTCGCATCTGTCCCAGACCGAGGTCTGGCTGCGGCGGTACGGCCCGGCCCCGGACGGCGGCCCGGCGCACTGACCGGCGTCCAAGCGGGTCAGAGGAAGTCCGCCACGGTTCGGGCAGCGTCCCGAAAGGGGCGCGGGGCTGTGTCGATGTGCGGCTCCGCCGCGTGGGCGCGACCAGCCACGACGGCGACGCAGTTGGCCGACGACGCATCGCGACACTTCCAGCGGAGCGCTTAGAGGTGGCGCGGAAAGGGGTGCGGTCATGGTCGGCGGTTCGGGCGTTCGTCCCAGCGGTGAGTCATCCATGCTCGCCGGATCAGGCTGCGCACGGTGATGATCGTGTCGGTGAGGTCGAAGAATGCGTTGACGACGGGGGCGCGCCGCTCGTAGCAGCGGGCGAGCCGGTGGAAGGCGTTCTGCCATGCATGGGTGCGTTCGACGTGCCAGCGCTGACTGGCCTGGATGGGCGCCTTCTCGCCTTTGTGCGCGATGTGGCCGTGCAGGCCGCGTTCGTCGAGCATCGTGCGGGTCTTGTTCGAGTCGTAGCCGACGTCCAGGTGGACGGTGACCTCGTCGGCAACGGACCCAGGTCGTTCAGGCGGTCCAGGGTCGGGGCGAGCAGCGGGGAGTCATGGCAATTGGTCCCAGAGCGGTTCGGTCAGCCATGACGGAAGCGCAGGCATGGGTCTCCTCGGTGATCACAGAGCGTCAGCAACTCCATGATCAACGGGACCTGTGCCCGCTCGGCTACCTACCTTCCCAACCGCGCCTGTCCGCGCGGCCGAACAGCGTTGTCAAGCTTGCGGCTACTTGCGCCATCCACTCCCCTGCCCGCCGTTTCCGGCGCTTCAGTCGGTCGTGTTCCCGACAGGCCCGGCGAACCAGGGTGGTCGACCTGACCACTCGACAACGCGCGTGCCGGCAATGGCCTGAGGAACTCTTCCCACGGAGCCTCTGCGCACGGATGGCGAGAGCTTGGGCACTCAGATGCTGTTGGCGATGCGCTCGTGGTCCCGTTCGCCCTCGCGGGTCTGGATACCAGCGGCGAGCAGCTTGTGGGCGAGCTCGGTGACCTCATCGCCGAACGCCGCGAACAGGCCCTCGTTCTCAACGGCGTACGCCGCACGCGGAATCGGCTGCGCGACCGCGTCGACCGCAGCCTTCGTGATGGAGATCACCTCCGGCCGGAGGCCGGCGATCCGTCGGGCGAGGGTGTCGACGAAGGAATCGAGTTCTGCGGCGGGCAGGGCACGGTTGATCAGGCCATACCGTTCCGCGAGCTCCGCGCCCACGAGTTCGGCGCCGAGGATGAGCTCCAGCGCTCGGGCCCTTCCTGCCAGGCGCGTCATGTTCACCGTGCCTCCGCCTCCGGGGAGGATGCCCATCAAGGACTCCGGCTGCCCCTGCCCCGATTTGCCGATCGCCGCGAATCGCATGTCCAGGTACATGAAGAACTCGTTGCCCGCGCCGCGCGCGAAGCCCGCCAGCTTGCCGATGGTGACCTGCGGCAGCGAGCGGACCTCCTCGCTCATCGCCTGGAGGATGTTCAGGCCTTCCGGGACGGTCGAGCCCGGCGCGGCCGCGATCGCAGCGCGAGTGGCTGCAGGCAGCGCGTCAGGGTCGGTGAGGTAGGCCATGTCACCGTGCGCAACGAAGAACTCCGGGTCAGCGCTCTCGAAGACAATGACGCGGACGTCGGCGTCGTCCCGCACACGCGCGACGAATGCCCGGAGTGACGGCAGGAGGACCGCGTCCATCAGATTGAGCGGCGGGTGATCGATTGTCACCGTCGCGACCCCGTCCGAGACGTCGATCGTCAGGGCGGGAAGGTCTTCGTAGCTCATGAGGTGGCTCCATATCGCGGTAAGGGACGGCCCGTGACCGGGCCGCCGGCTGGGGACAGTGTCGCGAATCTCAGCATCGCGACTGACACTGAGTATCAGGTTAGAAACCTGTACCCGAAGAAGCAAACGAGTGTGTAGGAGTACACTCGTCCCCATGAGCGCAGCGCCAGTCGGTACCCGTGAGATCAGCCGCCACGCGGTGCGAGCAGAGCTGGCCCGCGTCGCGTTCAACCGGTTCTGCCTCACCGGCTTTGACCAGGTCACCTTCGCCGACCTCTCCGAAGCCGCCGGAGTGTCGCGGAGCACCTTCCTGCGCTACTTCGGCACCAAGGAAGACGTGGTCCTGTTCGTCTTCGACCCTGTCGGTGACGTCATCACTGACGCGCTCGATGCCGAGCGGGCCAACCAGGACGACTGGAGCAGGCTGCGCAACGCCCTGGAGTCAGCCGTGAGGTTCCTCGTGCGCGACGTCCAGGAACTCGTGACGATCCTCGGCCTCATCGAGCAGACCCCAGCCCTGTGCGCACGCCTCCGCGAGAAGCAGGCTGAATGGCGACCAGAGATCGTCGCCCGACTGCAGAAGACAACCTCCCCGACCGACGGGCCATCGGTCATCGCCAACGTTCGCGTAGCGGCGGCGCTCGAAATCTTGTGGATCGTCCTCGGGCAATGGAGCGCGAGCGACGGCCAAGAGGACCTCGGCAAACTGCTGGACGCTGCGTTCGCCGCCTTCTCGACCCCGGCATGCCAGCAGACGGACGCTCCGTTGTAAAGGGCCGAGGCGGCGGCTTCCTCGGCGGTGCCGAAGCAGCTGAAAGGAGTGGTCGACCCGGCGGCGGTGATCGCGTCGTCGGAGTCCAGCCCCGGCCGCGAGTGCAGGAGTGGGGTGTCGATCCGGCCGAAGCGGACGGTGTCCACGCTCAGCCGTGCGGGGCCGCCGAGGCCCCCACAGCACCTATCTGCGCGACCTCTCAGTCGTCGATGCCGCTGCGCTCGACGCCCGCGACGATATGCCGCTGCAGGACGAGAAAGACCACCAGCAGCGGCACGATCGACACCGCCGCCGCCACGAACAGCTCATGGATGTTGACGGTCTGGGCGGTGGTGAACGTCGACAGCGCCACCTGCACCGTCCACGCGTCCCGGTCCTGGCCGATGACCAGCGGCCACAGGAAGGAGTTCCAGGCGCCGATGAAGACGATCGTGCCGACCGCCGCGAAGACCGGCCGGGAGTTCGGCACCACGACCTGCCAGTACGTACGCCAGTAGCCCAGACCGTCCACCCGCGCCGCGTCCTCCAGCTCCCTCGGAAACCCAAGGAAGTACTGGCGGAAGATGAACGCCGCGACCGCGCTGAACAGCGTCGGCACCACCAGACCGCGCAGGGTGGACACCCAGCCGAGCGAGCTGACCAGCACAAAGCTGGGCACGAAGGTGACCGCCGCCGGGACCATCAAGGTGCCCAGGATCCAGTAGAAGACCACATTGGCGTAGGCGTACGGGATGCGGGCCAGGCCGTATCCGGCGAGCGAGGCCAGCAGCAGGGTGCCCACGGTGGTGAGGACCGCGATCAGCGAGGAGTTGAGCAGCGCGTGCGCCATCGGCACGTTGGGGTCGTCGAACAACTCGCGGATGTTGGACCAGTGCAGCTCGCTCGGGAAGAACCGCCACTCCGGCGAGGTGATGTCCGCCTCGCTCGACAGACCGTTGCGCACCAGGAGATAGAAGGGGATCAGGAAGAGCAGCGCGAGTGCGAGCAGCAGCACCAGCCGCACGGCGCGCCCCACGCCGACGAGGGCGTCCCGGACATCGCGCGTGTTCGGGGGAACGCGCGGGGGATTGTTCTGGCGAGTGCCCGGGGAATTGCTCGGGGAAGCGCTACGGGGAGTGCGCATCAGTCCTCCTTCCGGCCCAGGCCGAACCAGCGGGCCTGCACCACCGTCACCACGGCGATGATCAGCGCCAGGATCACCGCGCCCGCACTGCCCAGGCCCAGGTTCTGCCCCTGTCCCAGCGCCGTGTAGTAGAGGTAGACCAGCGGCGGACGGGCGTAGGGCGGATAGCCGCGCGAGTCCGACAGCAGGTTGTAGAACTCGTCGAACGCCTGGAACGCGTTGATCACCAGCAGCAGCACCACCGCGACCGAGGTCGCCCGTAACTGCGGAAAGGTGATGTGCCGGAACACCTGCCACCCCGGCCGCGCCCCGTCCACGGCCGCCGCCTCGTAGAGCCGAGGCGAGATGCGCTGCAGCCCGGCGAGGAACAGCACCATGTAGAACCCCGCCTGCAGCCACAGCCGTACGGTCACGATGACCAGCCAGTACCAGGGCGGGTCTGTGGTCGACAGCCAGGCGATCTGATCGGCGCCGAACCAGTCCAGCACGGTGTTGGCCAGCCCGAAGCGCACCCCGTTGAAGATCGACATCTTCCAGATCAGCGCCGCCACCACATACGAGCACGCCACCGGCAGGAAGAACACCGACCGGAAGAACGCCTGCGCCCAGCGCAGCCGGTTGACCATCAGCGCGAGCGCGAGCGAGAGCACATAGGTCGCCGGGACGATGAACGCCGTGAAGACCAGGAAGGTCACCAGGCTGCCGGTGAACGCGTCGTCGCCCAACATCGCCGTGTAGTTGTCCAAGCCGACGAAGTCCGTGGGCGAGACGGTGTTGTGCGCGTCGAAGAAGCTGAGATACACGCTCCAGGCCAGCGGGACATAGGTGAAGAGGGTCAGCCCCAGGACGAAGGGGCCGACGAATATCCAGAACCACAAATGGCGGTTCTGCGGGCCCAGCAGCCTGCGTGTCACTTCGGTGGTCGGCACCCCCCGCATCAGTTCTTCTTCCGCACGCGCCGCAGCTCGGCCTTGGTCTTGCGGACCACCGACCGCAGCTCGCCGTCCGGGTCGGCGCCGCCCTTGATGATCCGGCTCAGCGCGTCCTGATAGGCCGTCCTGCTCGCCGAGGTCCACAGCAGCGGCTCGGCATGGCCGTGGTCGGTGACGTAGCGCACCGCCTCACCGGCCGCGCCCTGCCGCAGCTTGGCCGCCTTCGTGGCCAGCGAGATCCGGGCGGGGATGTGGAAGCCGTAGCGGAGCGCGAAGTCCTCCTGGTAGTCGGTCCGCTCCACCCACAGCCACTTCAGATACGCCTTCGCCACCGCCTTGTGCCGGGACCGGGCGCTGACCGCCGCCCCGTAGGCGCCGACCGGCACCGCGGGCGCGCCGTGCGCCCCGTCCTGGGGGAACGGCAGCACCCCGAAGTCGTCCCCCAGCGCCTTCTTCACCTGCGGCAGCGCCCACAGCCCGGACCACTGCATGGCGGTGAGCCCCTGGGTGAACGCGGCCGGATCCGACCAGTCGGAGGGCGCCCCGAGCAGCAGCGACTTCTCGGCGTAGAGCTGACGCAGCTTGCCGAGCGTCCGGGCGGCGGCCGGGTCGTCGAAGCCGACCTTGCCGTCCTCGGTGACCAGCGTGAGCCCGGCGGCGTTGAGCGGGGTGCCGCCGAGGACGCCGGGGCCGCCGTCATTGCCCAGGAAGAGCCCCTTGACGTCCCTGGTGGTGAGCTTCTTCGCCGCGTCGATCAGCGCGTCGAGGGTGCGCGGCGGCTCCACCCCGGCGTCGTCCAGCATGCTTCTGCGGTAGTAGAGCAACTGGGTGTCGATGACCTGCGGAATGGCCCAGATCTTGCCCTGATACGTCTTCGGGGCGAGCACGGCCGGGTTGAAGTCGTCCTTGGCCTCGCTGAGGAGATCGGTGAGGTCGACCACCTGACCGCCCTGGATCTGATCCAGCGTCGGGCCGTTGACCTCGAAGACATCCGGGCCGGACTTCGTGAGCAGCGCGGCGGAGGTCTGCTGGTCGTAGGCGCCCGGCCGCCACTGCACCTGGACGTTGGCCCGGTCGAACGCGTCGGCGTAGCGCCTGACGGCCTGTTCGGTGCCGGGCTCGCCGTACTGGTGGTACCACTGCTCGATCACGGGCTGGCCGGCGTGGTCATCGCCGTCCCGCCCGGTGTTCGACCCGCAGGCGGAGGCCAACGCCCCCGTCAGGGCCAGCCCTCCGCTAGCACCCAGCAGCCTTCGGCGGCTCATGGACATTGGCGTGCGCCCCCTCGTCTCCCGGTCCGTACGACTCCCGGTCTCCGTACGACCCAACGATCAACGATGGAGGCGGATTACGACAGAGGTATTGCGAAGGGATGTCACTTTTCGGTACCGGAATGTGACGCTGAGTCGACGTGGGGGGTGGGGTGGGCTGGAGCGGGGCGGGGTAGGGCGTGCTAGTTGTCGGCGTCGAGTTCGTCGAAGACGCGCTGGGCGGTGGCGAAGGCCGAGTTGGCCGCCGGGACACCGCAGTAGATCGCCGACTGCAGCAACACCTCGCCGATCTCCTCCCGGGTCAGCCCGTTGGTGAGCGCGGCCCGGATGTGCATGGCCAGCTCGGCGTCATGGCCGTGGGCGATCAGCGCGGTGAGGGTGATACAGCTCCGGGTCCGCCGGTCCAGACCGTCGCCGGTCCAGATCTCGCCCCATGCGTAGCGGGTGATGAAGTCCTGGAAGCGGGCGGTGAACGGGGTCGTCCGGGCCACCGCGCGAGCCACATGCGCGTCTCCGAGGACGGCCCGGCGCACCGCCATCCCGGCGGCGTGGCGGGAGGCGTCGTCGTGGGGCGCGTCGGCGTCGTGCGCCAGGTGCGCCAGCAGGGCCGCCGTCACCGCCTCCGGGCGCTCGACCCCCGCCAGATGGGCCGCCCCGGCGATCTCCAGCAGGCTCGCACCGGGCACCGCGTCGGCGATCCGGCGGGCGTGCGCGGGCGGGGTCGCGGGGTCGTCGCGACCGGCCACGACGAGGGTGGGCGCCGTGATCTTCTCCAGGTCGGCCGTCATGTCGTACGCGGCGAGAACGTCGCAACAGGCGGCGTAGCCCGCACGGTCCGTGGCGCGCAGATCCTCGATCAGCGCGGCGCCGACGGGGGATTGGGCGAAGCGGTGCGAGAACCACGTGCCCGGACGGCTCGCCACCATCGCCTCCGTCCCCTCGGCCCGTACCAGCGCGGCCCGCTCACGCCAGACGGCGGGGTCCCCGAAGCGGGCCGAGGAGCAGACGACCGAGAGGCGGCTGACTCGGTCGGGGTGGTGGGCGGCAAGGTGCAGCCCGACCGCGCCGCCGATCGAGATGCCCGCGTACGCGAACCGCTCCCACCCCTGATCGTCGGCGAGCCGCAGCACGAGGGCGGCGAGCGCGTCGACGGTGGCGGAGCCGTCGGCGGGCAGCAGCGCGGCGGGGGAGCCGCCGTGACCCGGCAGATCCCAGCGCAGCACGCGGTGCGCCCGGGTGAGCGCGGGAAGCTGGGGCTCCCAGACGGCGAGGGAGGTGCCGATGGAGGGGCCGAGGATGAGAGGCGGGGCGGTGGGGGGTCCGGCGAGGTCGTGGTGAGGTCGGTTGTCGGTCACGTGGTGCTCCGGTCGGTGGGTGTGTGCGGGTGCGTGGGCGGCTGCGGCGGGGCGTTTTCCCCACCCCGCCCCTTCCCGAAACTGGGGCCGCGCCCCAGCCCCCACTTCAGGGGCTCCGCCCCTGGACCCCCGGGGTTTCGCCTCGACCCCAGGGGCTTCGCCTCGATCCCAGGGGCTCTGCCCCCCTCGGACTCCCGCGGGGTTTCGCCCCCTCTGAGGCGGGGCTGAGGGGCATCTTGCAGCCTCTCCGGCGATTGAGGAGCGGGGGTCCGGGGGCGGAGCCCCCGAAGTGGGGGGCTGGGGGCGCCCAATTTCGGGAAGGGGCGGGGTGGGGAACTTGCCGCCCGGGGGCGTTACGCATAACGCTCAAGCGCACGGTCGACCAGGGCCGGGCCCGCACCCACGTATGTGCCCGGGTCCGTCAGCTCGCGCAGACGGTCCGGCGGCAGCACACCCGCCAGTGCCTCCGCCAGCCCCACGCCCCCCTCCGCGACGCGCCGCGACGCCTCGGTCAGCAGTTCCTTCGCACGGGCGCGGCCGACCACCTCCGCAAGCTCGGCCGCGATCCGCTCGCTCACGATCAAGCCGCCCGTCAGCCGCAGATGGTCGGCCATCCGGTCGGGGAACACCTTCAGACCGGACGTCAGCTCGGCCGCGTCCCGGGCGGAGCCCCCCGCGAGCCGCAGCAGCTCCCGTAGCGGCTGCCACTCGGCGTGCCAGGCCCCGCCCGGCCGTTCGTCCTCCGCGGCCAGCGCGCCCAGCAGGGTCGCGGCGAGCCCCGGTGCCTGACGGGCGGCAGCGGCCATCAGCGTGGCGCGCACGGGGTTCGACTTGTGCGGCATCGCGGACGATCCGCCACCCGCGCCCTCGGCCACCTCGCCGATCTCCGTCCGCGAGAGCACCAGCACATCCGCCGCCACCTTCCCCAGCGCCCCCACGGTGAAGGCGAGCGTGGAACCCAGGTCGGCGACGGGGGTGCGCAGGGTGTGCCACGGGAGGTCGGGCTCGGCCAGCCCGGTCGCCTCGGCGAAGCGCGCCAGCAGCTCAGCCCCCGCCCCGAAGGCGGCCAACGTGCCTGCCGCACCGCCCAGTTGGGCGGGTGGCCGCAGGGCCGCCAGCCGGTCACGGGCGTCCAGGACCAGCGCCCGCCAGCCCGCCGCCTTCAGCCCGAAGGTGGTGGGCACGGCGTGCTGGGTGAGGGTACGGCCGGGCATCGGGGTGTCGCGATGCGCGGCGGCGAGCCGCGCCAGCTCCGCCGCCGTACGGTCCAGGTCGGCCACGATCAGCGGCAGCGCACGGGCGGCCACCAGCATCGTGGCCGTGTCCACGATGTCCTGGCTGGTCGCGCCCCGGTGGACATACGGCGCGGCCCCGCCGTCCGTATGGGCCACCGCCGCCGTGAGATCGGCGACCAGCGGAATGACCGGGTTGCCCCCGGAACGGGCGCGCAGCGCCAGATCGCGTACGTCGTACAGCTCGACGCGGGCCGCGCCCGCCACCGCCTCCGCCGCCCCGGCCGGTGCGACCACTCGCGCCAGCGCGGCCTCCGCGTCCAGCATGGCCTGCACAAACGCGGTGTCGCCCGTGGCGGTCTCCACCGCCGACCCCGCCCGCACCGGGGACAGCAGCCCCACGTCGTGGCTGTCCGAAGGACGAGAACTACCGGAACTCAAGGAAGACCGTCTCCCCTTCGCCCTGCAAACGGATGTCGAAGCGGTACGTCCCCGGCAGGGATCCCGCCGTCGCCACCAGCGTCTCGCGGCGCGCCGGATCCAGCGAGGCGAGCAGCGGGTCGGCGGCGTTGGCCTCCGCGTTCCCGGGGAAGTACACGCGGGTGAAGAGGTGATGCAGCAGCCCCCGGGCGAGGACGCACACGCTGATGTACGGGGCGGCGGGCGCGGCCGGGGCGCCCGGCGGCAGCGTACGGGCCGTCCAGTGGCCGTCCGCGTCGGTGGCGATCCGGCCGAAACCGGTGAAGTCCACGCCGTTGCGCCCGAGGTAGCCGCCGGTCACCGGGTCGCGCCGCATGGACCCGCCCGCGCCCGTGAGGGAGCCGTCCGGGCCGGCCTGCCACAGCTCGATCAGCGCGTCCGGGACGGGCGCTCCCTCGCCGTCGTAGACGTAGCCGTGGAGCGTGATGGCGCCGGGGTGGCCCGCGGGGGCCATCTCGCCGCCGTCGGGGAAGGGCAGGGCGTAGCCGTAGAAGGGGCCCACGGTGTGGGACGGGGTCGGTGCGAGCTTCTGCTCGGGTGCGGGCGCGAGCCCCTGCTCGGGTACGAGCCTCTCGGCCATCAGCGACCCTCCTCGATCCAGGTGGCGGACGGCCCGTCCAGCACGATGTCCCAGCGGTAGCCCAGCGACCACTCCGGCTGTGACAGCGCGTGGTCGTACGCCGCGACCAGCCGCCCCCGCGCCGACGGGTCCGTCACCGACTGCAGGATCGGGTCGTGGACGAAGAGCGGATCGCCGGGGAAGTACATCTGGGTGACCAGGCGCTGGGTGAACGCCGAGCCGAAGACGGAGAAGTGCAGATGCGCGGGGCGCCACGCGTTCTCGTGGTTGCGCCACGGATAGGCGCCCGGCTTGATGGTGGTGAAGCGGTACGAACCGTCGTCGCCGGTCAACGTCCGCCCCACACCGGTGAAGTTGGGGTCGAGCGGCGCGGGGTGCTGATCGCGCAGATGGGCGTAGCGGCCCGACGCGTTGGCCTGCCACAGCTCGATGAGCTGGCCCCGGACGGGGCGGCCCCGGCTGTCCAGGAGTCGTCCGGAGACGGTGATGCGCTCGCCGAGCGGTTCGCCCTGGTGCTGTGCCGTGAGGTCGTTGTCGATCGCGGTGATGTCGGTGTGGCCGAAGACGGGGGTGTGCAGCTCCACGGTCTCCGGGTCGCCGTGGACCGCGACCAGCGGCTGTTCGGGGTGGCGCAGCACACTGCTGCGGTACGGGGGGAAGTCGCGCGGCGGATGGTCGGCGGCGGGGGCTCCTTCGGCGCGCGCCTTGTCGTATGCGTCCCGTATGTGGGCGAGTTCGCGGTCGATGTCGGACTGGGTGAGAGCCATGTCTGCTGTCAGCCTTACCTTTCCAGCTTTACCAGCCGTGCCGTTCCGGTCCGGATTACCTCTCCAGGACGAGGGCCAGGCCCTGTCCGACACCGATGCACAAGGTGGCCAGGCCCGTCCCCGAGCCGCGGGCGGCGAGCTGATGGGCGACGGCCCCGGCGAGCCGGGCCCCGGAGGCGCCGAGGGGGTGGCCGATGGCGATGGCGCCGCCGCGCGGGTTGACGATCGCGGGGTCGAAGCCGGGGTCCTGGGCGGACCATTCGGCGAGGCAGCCCAGCACCTGCGCGGCGAACGCCTCGTTGAGTTCGAGCGTGGCCAGATCGGCGAAGGAGCGGCCCGCCTTGGCGAGGGCGCGGCGTACGGCCTCGACCGGGCCGAGCCCGAAGTACTGCGGCTCGATACCGGTGACGGCGGAGGCGCCGATCCGGGCCAGGGGTTCGCGTCCGGTGGCCTTCAGCCCCTCCTCGTCGACGAGCAGCAGGGCAGCCGCGCCGTCGTTGAGGGGCGAGGAGTTGCCCGCGGTGACGGTGCCGCCGGGCTTGCGGAAGGCGGGCTTGAGCTTGGCCAGGGCTTCGGTCGAGGTGGTGTCGCGGATGGACTCGTCGCGGACGAGGTCGCTGTCCGGATACGGCAGCACCTCGGCGTCGTACGCCCCGTCCTGCCACGCCCGCGCCGCCTTCTCATGGCTGCCGAACGCGAACGCGTCCTGCGCCTCGCGGGTGATGCCGTGCTTGTCGGCGATCAGTTCGGCGCCCTCGCCGAGGGCGACGGTCCACTCCGGCGGCATGTCCGGGTTGGTCATCCGCCAGCCCAGGGTCGTGGAGTAAAGCTGCTGATGCCCGGCGGGGAAGGCGCGCTCGGGCTTGGGCAGCACCCAGGGGGCGCGGCTCATCGACTCCACCCCGCCCGCGAGGGCGATATGCGCGTCGCCGACCGCGATCGCGCGGGCGGCCTGCAGCACGGCCTCCAGGCCCGAGGCGCACAGCCGGTTGACGGTCGCGCCGGGCACGGTGACGGGCAGCCCGGCCAGCAGCACGGCCATGCGGGCGACATCGCGGTTGTCCTCGCCCGCGCCGTTGGCGTTGCCGAAGTAGACGTCGTCGATGCGTGCCGGGTCGAGGCCGGGGGTGCGGGCGAGCAGGCCGCGCACCACATGGGCGGCCAGGTCGTCGGGGCGCACCCCGGCGAGCGCGCCGCCGTATTTGCCGACGGGGGTGCGGACGGCGTCGACGATATAGACGTCACGCAGGGGGGTCATCGGGTCTCCTTCCCGGGCTTCCCGGCTGCTCCGGGATCTCCGGTGGCCGCGGGCTTCCTGGTCGCCGCGGGCTCTCCGGCCGCTCCAGGCTTCCCCGCGGCCTTGAGGGCGCGCAGCGCCGCCAGCTCAACGGGGGTGGGCGGCTGGGTGGTGCCCACGGTGTCGGCGACGGTCAGCTCCCAGTCGGTGGCGGCCCGCACCTGCTCCACGGTGACGCCCGGGTGCAGTTCGGTCAGCACCAGCTCGGCGGTGGCCGGGTCGGGGCGGAGCACTCCGAGGTCGGTGATCACGGCGACGGGGCCGGCGCCCGGCATGCCGAGCTTCTTACGGTCGCCGGGGCCGCTGCCGTGGCCCAGGGTCGTCACGAAGTCCAGCCTTTGCACGAAGTTGCGGGTGGAGTGGCGCAGCACCATCAGCACCTTGCCGCAGTTGGAGGCGATCTCGGGGGCGCCGCCCGCGCCGGGGAGGCGGCCCTCGGGCTTGTCCGGGCCGCGGTCGACGATGGTGGTGTTGATGTTGGCGTAGCGGTCGACCTGGGCGGCGCCGAGGAAGCCGACGTCGATCCGGCCGCCCTGCAGCCAGTAGTTGAACACCTCCGGCACCGGGATCACCGCGTCGGCGGTGTCGGCGAGTTCGCCGTCGCCGATGGACAGCGGGAGCCGGGTGGGCTTGGAGCCGATGGTGCCGGACTCGTAGATCAGGACGAGGCCGGGGTTGACGGTGGCGCGGGCGAGGTTGGCGGCGGTGCTGGGGAGCCCGATGCCGACGAAGCAGGTGGTGGCGTCGGCGAGCGCGCGGGCGGCGTTGACCTCCATCAGCTCGTCGCTGGTGAAACCGGTCGGGCCGGCGGGGGTCGCGGTCATCGGGTGAGAGCTCCCTCGGTGTTGCGCACGTTGTCGTCGATCCACTGCGTGAACGCCTCGCGGTCGCGGGCGATCGGGTCCCATGCCTGGTAGAAGGCGTTGTCGCGGGTCGAATACCCGGCGGCGTAGGAGGGGTGGGCACCGCCGGGGACGACGGAGACGGCGTCGATCACCCAGGTCGGCAGGACGATCCCGCCGGGGCGTGGCTGAAGCTCCTCGACGATCTCTTCCACGGTCACCAGCACCCGCTCCGCGGCGAGCGCCGCTTCCTTCTGCACGCCGGTCAGCCCCCAAAGCTGCACATTTCCGGCGCGGTCGGCCTGCTGGGCGTGGATGACGGTGACATCGGGGTTGAGCGCCGCGACGGCGGCCAGCTCCTCCCCGGTGAAGGGGCAGACGACGGTGGAGACGGTGTCCGTACGGGTCGGGATGTCGCTGCCGCGATAGCCGCGCAACACGGCGAACGGCAGCTTGGAGGCGCCCGCCACATAGCGGTTCGCCATGCCCGCGTGGCTGTGCTCGTCCAGCTCCAGCGGCCGCGGCCAGCCGTTCTCGACGGCGTCACGGAAGCGGTGCAGTGAGCCGACGCCGGGGTTGCCGCCCCAGGAGAACACCAGCTTGCGGACGAGTCCGGCGCCGATGAGCTGGTCGTAGATGACGTCCGGAGTCATCCGGACGAGGGTCAGATCGGTGATGCCCTGGCGGATGACCTCGTGCGCGGCGGCGTACGGGATCAGGTGGGTGAAGCCCTCCATCGCGATGGTGTCCCCGTCGTGGACGAGGTCCGCCACGGCGTCCTGCAGGCTTCGGATGTCGGCCATCGTCACTCCGCTCAGTCCGCGGTCAGGATGCTCAGTGTGCTGACTAATGTGGTGCCAGCTTCGCACGGTGCCATTGGCTGGTGCGCTCGTCAAGAGAGTCTAGGGTGAATGTCGGCCTCTCGACATGGGGCCTTCCACAGGGCAGAATCACTCAGTGCACGGACTAATGGACCAACGGGCTGATCGAGCAGCGGGGAAGCCGGGAGGGCACGGCATGAGCGGCGCGGTGGATCTGAACACGCACCCCGGGCATCTGGCCCGCCGCTTCCAGCAGGCGCACTCCCTGCTGTGGGGCGCGATGGTCTCCGAGGAGATCACCTCGCCGCAGTTCGCGGTGGTCAACGCGCTGACGGAGAAGCCGGAGATCGACCAGCGCACCCTGAGCGAACACGTCCACCTCGACCGCTCCACCATCGCCGACCTGGTCGCCCGGCTGGCCCGCCGCGGCCTCCTGGAGCGGGTCCGCGACCCGAACGACGGCCGCCGCAATGTCCTGCGCCTGACGGAAGAGGGCGCCCGCGTCCACCGGAAACTGGTCACACGGACGGTTCGGATGAACCGGGTCTTCCTCTCCCCGCTGGACGAGACGGAGCGGGAGACGCTGCTGCGGCTGATCGCCCGGGTCACGGACGCGGCGGAGGAGCTGCGCGCGTAGGTGCGTGGGCGCGAGGCGCGCAGGGGGGCGGCGCGCTCGGGTGCCGCTCTGGCCGTCGCGCCGCCGGACCGGCGGCGCGGACCTCGCCCGAACGCGACCTACGCCAGGCCGAACGCGACCTACGCCAGGCCGGGCGGGGCCTGGAGAGCCGAGCGGCCCCGGCCCGCACGGTGCGCAGGGGCACGGGGGCCGCGCAGTCAGGTGGTCCGCCACGAAGCCCCCCGCCACGTGGCGCGCATGGGGGCGGGCCCTAAGGCGTCGATGGCCTGGTGGCGATGATGACCGTGGCGTCCAGTTCGTCGGATTCGGTCAGGCGCGGCTCCAGGCCGTCGCCGGACACGATGGCCATGGCCGAGGGCGCCTGCCGCCCGCTCGTCTCGAACAGCAGCGAGCCGCCCGGGGCCAGCCATCGGCCCGCCTCGGCGGTCACCCGGCGCAGGACGTCCAGCCCGTCCGCGCCGCCGTCCAGCGCCACCCGCGCCTCGTGGACCCGGGCCTCCGGCGGCAGCAGCCCGACCTCCTCGGTCGGCACATACGGGACGTTGGCCAGCAGGACGTCCACGCGGCCGCGCAGCGCGGCGGGCAGCGGCTCGTAGAGATCGCCCTCGTACACCGTGCCGCCCACGGGCTCGACATTGCGCCGAGCGCAGGCCACCGCGACGGGGTCGATATCGGCCGCGTACAGCTCCACCTCGCCCAGGTCCGAGGCCAGCGCGGCGCCCAGCGCGCCCGAGCCGCAGCACAGATCGACCACGACCGCCCCGGGCCGGGCCAGCGCCACGGCCCGCTCGACCAGGAACTCGGTGCGCCGACGCGGTACGAAGACCCCGGCGTCGACGGATATCCGAAGCCCCCGGAACTCCGCCCAGCCGAGCACATGCTCCAGCGGCAGCCCGGCGGCGCGTTGGTCCACCATGGCGAGGAGCCCGGCCGGGGTACGGGCCGTGGCGAGGATCAGCCGCGCCTCGTCCTCGGCGAACACGCACCCGGCGGCGCGGAGCCTGGAGACGACGGTGGAAAAGGCGACAAGTGAAGGTGAAGCTGATGAAGCCGACATGGGAGCCTGGAAGCCTTTCGGAATCCCCGAGGGCGCTCCCGGCAGTCAGCTATCCCGTGTATCCCTGCGGCGAGAGCACCCAGCCTGAACTGGCATTGATGGGTCTCACCTCCTCGGTGCGTACGGGCGACGGCCACACTACCCGATCAGCGCGCGCCGGGCCTCGTGGATCAAGCGCTGGGCATCGGCCCCGAAGACGGCGGATTCGCGGAGGGTGTTCCAGGCGCGCAGGTAGAGGGCGATGCTGTCGGCGTCGTTGATCCAGAGTTCGGCATGCCAGTCCTCGACGAGCACCAGCCGCTCGTCGTGGATCCAGAATCCGTTGACGGGCTGGATCTTCAAGGGGGCGGCGAAGGGCACGATGCCCAGCTCGACCGTGTCCAGGCCGATGATGCCCGTGAGCCGATCGAACTGTGCGGCGAGGACTGATGGCGGGCAGACGAGGGCACGGAGCGCCCCTTCCCACATGATGATCCGGTACCGCTTGCGTGCGTCGTACAGCCCTTCCTGGCGCTTCACTCGGGTGCGGACCGCAGCCTCGGTGTCGCGCGGAGACTTGTGCAGGTCTGCGTTCTGGATGAACACCGCGCGTGCGTAATCGGCCGTCTGGAGTATTCCCGCCACGAGACAGTTTTCCCAGATGTGCAGCTTGGCCGTGCGGGCGTGTTCAGCAGTGATCGCGTCCTGTACGGGCTTGTGCCCTGCGGCGAGTTGGCGGCGCCACGATCGGATGTGGGATTCCAGCCCGTTGAACCGGGAGAGCAGTTCCTCGGCGGCCTCCGGCTGATCGGTTGCCGTGGCCCAGGCGCGCGGGTCCTTGGCTGTCGCGGTCTGGCGCCCGTTTTCCAGCTTGTAGATCTTGGAGTGAGGCCAGCCCAGCCGCTTCGCGAGTTGTGTACCGGTGAGCCGACCTCCAGGGCATGCCGCACGCAGCTCCCGAAGCCGCGCTCCAAGAGCCACCCGCGCCTGTTGAAAGTCAGTGCTCACCGGTCACACGGTACTTGCAACCTACGTGGTCAGTCCCGACGCGAACTTCTCGTATCGCACCGCGTAATGCCACGCCGCGTCACGTACCTGAAGGTAGCGGTTGACCTCGGCCGGCTCGGTGATCAGCTCGACCTCGATCAGCTCGTCGTCCTCATCGAAGTTGAGCAGAGCGACCAATCGCGCGAATCGGCTCGCGGATCTCCTGATGTGGGCCGCGCTGGAGGAGCAGACGAAGAACGCCGCCTCGGCGTAGGCGGTACGCATCCGGCCTCCCCCTTGAACCCCCGTACCGACTGGACCGGAGCCCTGGCAGGTCGAGCCCAGCCGGAATGGGTGCAGGTGCACGACGGCGCGAGGAGAGCCCTCGTGCCGACAGCACAGAAGGGAATCATCCCGATGCGGTCGACAGGACACAAGACCGTCTTACGGCAGGACCCGGACGACGGCGACACCATGCCCGACTCCGACGCACCATCGCCCCCTTCGGGCGGTGACTGCGGTGGCGGTGACGGCTGCGGCCGTCGATAACCCCGGTAGGCAGGGCAGTCCCGGCCAACGCGGGGGCTGCCCTCTTCGGCCAGTGAAGGCGACATCTTGCACCACCACCACGGCTACACCTGGCTCGGCTCGGGTCACGACCTCCTCAAGGACGGCCCCAGACGCCCCATCCACCCGGAGTTCAAGGCTTCCAAGGTCGTCCCCCTCGAACTCGCCCACTGGCTGCTCAAGCCCCCCACCTTCGTCCAGGGAACCTGGACCGAGCCCACTCAAGCCGCCACCTGGTTCGGCGAGCGGGCCCGCGAACACGCCCACTCCTTCGCCTCCGTCCATGACCGCGCGCCCGAAACACTGTCGGTGAAGGTCCAGGGCGCGGCCAAGGCGGTCGCCGGCGGGGAGGACGCCGCAGGAGGGTGGTATCTCACCGGGCAGCGGTTTCTCTCCGTATGCCTGATCGCCTGCGGTCCCCACCGCTTACGCCCCGAGATCGGCTGTCCCCAGCAGCGGACGTGACTCGGTACTCAGTTCGCGAGCGCCTCGTACCGCACGCCCGTCAGCCGCTCGGACGCGGCCCACAGCCCCCGCCCCGCCGTGTCGCTGCGCGTCCACTTGGCGCGGGCCGAGCGGACGGGGGAGCCGTGCCAGATTCCCTGGAAGGGCGGGCCGAAGAAGTCGTCCTGGCGGACGCCCGGGGCGGTGGCCGCGTACAGAGTGGGGAGGGCGCCCTGGTCCGGGCTCTGGGCGAAGTAGCGGTTGCCGATTTCCATGAATCGCTCGGTCGCCCGGCGGCCCTCCATTTTCGGGGCGGCGGTCTGGAGGTTGGTCGAGGCGTAGCCGGGGTGTGCGGCGGCTGCCACCAGGTGGGCGCCCGTCGCGCGCAGGCGGCGGGACAGCTCGTGGATGAAGAGGAGATTGGCGGACTTGGAGCGGGAGTAGGCGGTCCAGCGGCGGTATCCGCGCTCCATGTTCAGGTCGCGCGGGTCGACCGTCCCCAGCATGTGCATAAAGCTGGACACGCTGACCACTCGCGCCCCCGGGCCCGCCTCCAGGAGCTTCGGGAGCAGCAGCCCGGTCAGCGCGAAGTGCCCCAGGTGGTTGACGCCGAACTGCATCTCGAAGCCGTCGGCGGTGCTGCGGCGCGGAAGGGCCATTACGCCCGCGTTGTTGATGAGCAGATCGAGCCGGTCGACCTGGTGCTCGGCCGCGAAGGTGCGTACGGACTTCAGATCCGCGAGGTCCAGCGGCGCGACCCGCACATACGCGCCCGGCGCCTGCGCCCGGATCCGCTGCGCGGCCTCGGCCCCGCGCGCCTCGCTGCGGCAGGCGAGGACCACCTGGGCGCCGCGCCGTGCCAACTCCCGGGCGGTGATGAAGCCGAGGCCACTGTTGGCGCCGGTCACCACGGCGATGCGGCCCGTCTGATCGGGGATGTCGCTCGCGGTCCAGCCCTTCATCTCGCGCTCCTTCGCGGTGTGTGCTACGCGCCGGTAGCCCCTGTGTCCGGCGACAGCCTAAGGGCGGGTTCATGAAGGTGCGAGGCGTGCGGATCGGCAAGACCCGCTGGGGTAGTGCCCGGCTCGGGCGGGTGCGGCTTTCGGCACCCCCTGCCCCGCTGCTCACCTGCGCCAGCCCATGGAGGCGTGGAAGGCGGAGCTGATCGGGGTGCGGCGCTCGTACAACCGACGGCTGGAGAACCCCCTTCCGCTCCCCACCCGCACCCTGCCCGAACTGTTCGCCCACGCCTGGGCGCTGGTGGAGAAGGGCGAGGCGCCGGTCTGAACCGGCCCCGCCCCGCCCCTACTTCACCCGCGCCTCGCACACCATCCGCCGCCGGTGGTCCACCGTGCGCTCAGGGCCGGTGAGCGTCAGCGGGACCGTGTGCCGTACGCCGGAGTCGGCGCTGGAGGAGGCCAGCCGCAGCTCCAGCGCGCCTGGTTCCACCACCCTCGTGCCATCGGCCCGCAGCGGATACGAGGCGAGGTCGGCGTGGAAGGCGAAGTGGACCTCGGCCGACTCGCCCGGCCGCAGCGGCACCCGTGCGTAGCCGATCAGCCGGGACACCGGCCGGGCGATCCGCGCCACCGGGTCATGGAGATAGAGCTGCACGACCTCCGTCCCGGCCCGGTCACCGGTGTTGCGCACGGTCAGCCGGACCGTGGTCTCCCCGTCGGTCGGCACCTCGGCGGCGTCGGCCTCCGGGCGCTCCCAGGCGAACGAGGTGTAGGACAGCCCGTGGCCGAAGGGGAACAGCGGGGTCGGGTCGATCGAGCTGGAGTCGCCCCGCAGCCCGAGCGGCGGCTGTGCGTACGTCCAGGGCTGGCCGCCGGACGTGTACGGGACGCTCACCGGCAGCCGTCCCGAGGGGTTGACGCGGCCGCTCAGCACCCCGGCCACCGCCGGGCCGCCCTCCTCACCGGGGAAGAACGCCTGCACGGCGGCGGCCAGCAGCCTCGACCAGCGGCCGAGGGCGTACGGCCGACCCGTGAACAGCACCAGCACCACCGGGGTGCCGGTGGCCACCAGGGTGTCCAGCAACGCCCCCTGGTCACCGGGGAGTTCGAGGTCGGCGGCGTCGCAGCCCTCGCCCGAGGTGCCCCGGCCGAACAGGCCCGAGCGGTCGCCCAGCACCGCGACGCACACATCCGCGTCCGCCGCCGTCCTGGCCGCCTGCGCCAACCGGCTCTCGGCGGTGAGCGCCGCCGCACCGGCCGAGGCCACCGCGCCCGGGTCCCCGGCGGACCCGGCCGGGCCGGGTGCGGCGCACCCCTCGGCGTGGGTGGTCCGCGCACCGGGCAGCTCGGCGCGCAGCGCGGCGAACAGTGTCGGCACTTCGATGCCGAGGGGCAGTTCGGGGTGTTCCACCCCCACATGGCGGGGGAAGGTGTAGCAGCCGAGCATGGCGGCCGGGTCGTCGGCGAGCGGGCCGACCACCGCGATCCGGGCGTCCGGCGCGAGCGGCAGCACATCGCCGTCGTCGGCGAGCAGCACCACCGACTCCTCGGCCAGCTCGCGCGCCACGGCCCGCATCCCGGGCGGATCGAGATCGAGATCGGGGGTTCCCGCGGGCCCGGCGGATTCCGTGGGCTCCGAGAGCGCCGACGGCATCGGCGACCAGTCCGCGTCCAGCAGCCCCAGCTCGCACTTCTGCCGCAGCACCCGCAGCGCCGCCCGGTCCACCAGCGCCTCGTCCACCTCCCCGGCGCGCACCGCGTCCCGCAGCGGGGTGCCGAAGCAGCGCACCGCGGGCAGCTCCACGTCCACCCCCGCCGCCAGGGCGAGCCCGGCCGCGTCGCCCCGGGTGGCGGCGACCCGGTGGGCCAGCTCCAGGAAGGACACCCCGAAGTAGTCGGCGACGACCGTGCCGGTGAAGCCCCAGGTGTCGCGGAGCAGTTCGGTCAGCAGCCAGGGGTTGGCGGCCGAGGGCACACCGTCGATGTCGTTGTAGGAGTGCATGACCGACCGCGCGCCCCCGTCCCGCACCGCCAGCTCGAAGGGCGGCAGGATCACATCGGCGAGTTCCCGCGGGCCGATGGAGACCGGTGCGTGGTTGCGGCCGCCCCGGGAGGCGGAGTAGCCCGCGAAATGCTTGAGGGTGGCGACGATCCCGGCGGACTCCAGGCCGCGGACATAGGCGGTGCCGATGGTGGCGACCAGATAGGGGTCCTCGCCGATGGACTCCTCCGTACGGCCCCAGCGCGCGTCCCGCACCACGTCCAGCACCGGGGCCAGCCCCTGGTGGATACCGGCCGACCGCAGCGAACCGCCGATCAGCTCGGCGGCCCGCCCCACCAGCGCCGGGTCGAAGGACGCGCCCCAGGCGAGCGGGGTGGGGAAGACCGTGGCGCGCCAGGCGAAGAAGCCGGTCAGACACTCCTCATGGGCCAGCGCCGGGATCCCGAAGCGGTTCCCGGCGGCGATCCGGGTCTGGAGGCGGGCCAGCGCGGCGGCGCCCTCGGCCGGTTCGACGGGGGAGGTGCCGAAGGGGCGGGTGAGCTGGCCGACGCCATGGGGGAGGAGGCCGTCGAGGTCCACGGTCTCGGACACCTCGTGCTGGAGCGGGGCGACGTCCTCGCCCTCCTCGGCCTCGGATCCCGGCCATACGCCGGCGAGTTGGGCGAGCTTCTCCTCCAGCGTCATCGAGGAGAGCAGGGCCGCCGCGCGGTCCTCGGCGGTGAGGGAGGTGTCCTGCCAGGGCTGAGGCATGAAGCTCCTTGTCGGGGGAGGGCGGCGGGGCGGGAGAACGGGCTTACCTGCCGCCGGAGGCGGCTTGTGCGCGCCGGGGTCGGCCTATTTGCCGCCCATGCCCATCAGCCCGTTGATCAGTTGACGGCGGGCGAAGAGATAGACCAGGAAGATCGGGAGGATGGAGAGCACCACGGCCGTGAGCAGCGCCGGGGTGTCCACCCGGAACTCGCCCACGTAGTCGTACAGCCCCAAGGTCAGCAGCCGGTTGCTCTTGGACTGGGTGAGCAGCAGCGGGAAGAGGAAGCCGTTCCAGGCGTGCAGGGCCGACATCACCCCGACCGTGGAGATCCCGGACCGCGACAGCGGCACGACGAGCTGGAGCAGCACCCGGGTCGGGCTCGCCCCGTCCAGCGCCATCGACTCGTACAGCTCCTCGTCGATATCGCGCATCGTGCCGACCAGGATCAGCACGCTGACCGGGAGGGAGAAGGCGGCCGTCGGCAGGATCACCGCGAGCAGGGTGTCGTACAGATGGAGCTTGGTGATGACCAGATAGACCGGGATCACCACCGCCTGGGAGGGGATCGCCAGCCCCAGCAGGAAGATCTGGAAGATCCGGCGGGAGGCCCGGCCGCGGGCGCGCACGACGGTGTAGCCGACGGTCACCGACAGCGTGATCACGATCGCCGCGCATACCGCCGTGACCAGCGCGGTGTTGAGGAGGTAGGAGAGGAAGTCGGAGCGCAGCACCCGCCGGTAGTTGGCGAGCGTGGGGTGGTCGGGCAGGGCCAGCGGCCCGTCGTCGATATAGCCGTCGCGGGTCTGGAAGGTGGCGGCCACCAGGACGTACAGCGGCAGTCCGACGATGCCGAGCCAGATCAGGGAGCCCAGCCCGGCGGGGTAATTCGGGGTCCGGGAGCCGCGTCCGACAAGGCGCGGGCGGCGGGGCAGACCCCGGCGGCGGAAGCGGGGGCCAGGGGCCGCCGGGGTCTTGTTCGGCGTACGGATGCCGTCCGGGGGGTGGCTCGGTGAGCGGTTCGGGTGGCCGGGCAGGACGTCGGTCACATCCCCTCCCGGGTGCTGCGCATCGCGGCGAAGCCGGTGAGCCGCACCAGCAGCAGCGAGACGGTGGTGGCGACGACGACGAGGATGGTGGCGACCGCGCTGGCGTAGCCGAGGTCGAACGCCTGGAAGCCGTTCCTGTACATCAGATACGGCACGATCGTGGTGTCCGTGCCCGGCCCGCCCTTGGTGAGGATCAGGACGGTGTCGAAGAAGGTCAGCGCGCCCACCACCATGATCACCGAGGAGGTGACGATGGTGTTGCGCAACTGGGGCAGGGTGATCGAGAAGAACTGCCGTACGGTCCCGGCGCCGTCGATCGCGGCCGCGTCGTAGAGCGAGCGGGGGATGGCGCGGGCGCCGCCCTGGTAGATCAGTGTGTGCAGCGGGATGAACTGCCAGGCGGTGACGAAGAGGACCGCCCCGAAGGCGCCCTTGGAGCTGCCGAGCAGATCGCCGTCCGCGAAGCCCAGGGCGGGCCCGATGTCGGCGATCAGGCCGAAGTTGGGGTCCAGCAGCGACTTCCAGACCAGCGCGAGTGCCACGGAGGAGCCCAGCAGCGGCAGGAAGAAGATCGCCGACAGTACGGCCCGGTTGCGCTGCCGCCCGGCCGCCCACACGCCCAGCAGCAGGGCGAGCGGCGTCTGGAACACCCAGGTCAGCACGGTCAGCACCAGGCTGAGCCAGATGGCCTGATGGGTTTCCGGGTCGTCCCACAACCGGGACCAGTTGCTCATCCCGGTCCAGCTCGGGGTGCCGATGCCGTCCCAGTCGGTGAAGGCGAGGGCGCCGACCAGGACCATCGGCGCCACCGCGAAGAAGACGAAGAACAGCGCCCCTGGCAGGGCCCAGACGACGCCGGGCCGGCCGACCCCCGGCCGGCCGACCTCCGACCGGCCGACCTCCGACCGGCCGACGCTCCGGCGGCGCTCGTGTGCCGGGCGCGGCTCGCGCGTCGCGGCGTCCGCCATCACATGCCCTTCAGGGCGTCGACGAACTCGGCCGGGCCGAGCTGCCCGTTGAACAGCTTCTGCACGGTGGTGTGCAGCGGCGGGGTGTACTTGGCGGGCAGCGCCTGGTCCCAGGAGAGCGTGAAGTCGGGGGCCTGCTTGACCAGGTCGTACTGGAACCGCGCGTAGTCGGGGTTCTCGTGCTTCCCGAGCAGGGAGGTGGCGTCGGAGGTGGCGGGCACGTCCCCGTTGGCGATGAGGTCGCCGGAGTAGTCCTGCCGGGCCGCGAACTTCACGAATTCGAGCGCGGCCTTCTGCTTGTCGCCCTTCACCTTGGCGTTGATCGACCAGTAGTTGGTCGGGTTGCCGACGACGCTCTTGGGGTCACCGCTGCCACCGGGGACCGCCGGGAAGGTGGTCCAGCCCAGCCCCGACTTGGCGAACGCGGGCTGATTGGCCTTCTGGTTGGCGTACTCCCAGCTACCCATCAGATGCATGGCCGCCTTGCCCTTGGCGAAGAGCGTGGAGGCCCCGTCGGCGGTGTAGTTGACCGACTTGTAGTTCTTGCCGAACGCGCCCCGGTCCACCAGATCCTTGATCGTCTGCGCGGCCTTGAGCACCGCCGGGTCGTCCCACGCCGCCATGCCCTGGCTCTGGATCTTCTGGAACACCCCGGCCCCGCCGTAGCGGTCCACCAGGTACTCCACCCACATCAGCTCGGTCCAGGGATCGGTGCCGGCCAGCGCGAACGGGGTGACGCCCTCGCCCTTGCAAGTGTCGATGAGCTCCAGCAGATCGTCCCAGGACTTCGGGGGCCGGGCCCCAGCGTCCGTGAAGACGTCCTTGTTGTAGAAGAGAATCACCGGCTGCATCCCGCGCATAGGGATGCCGTAGTGCTTCCCGTCGATCGCCCCCGCGTCGAGGATCGTGGGGATGAACGCCTTCTTCAGCTCCGGGTCCTTGGCCATGGCCGGGTCGAGGCCGAGCAGCATGTCCTTCTTGACGAAGTCGCTGATGCTGCCGCCGCCCCAGTTGAAGAAGACATCCGGTGCGTTGGGCGTGCCCATGGAGGTGCGCATCTTGTCCGAGTAGCCCTCACCGGGCACCTGGGTGAGCTTCGCCTTGATGTCGGAGGTCTTGTTGAACCGCTTGACGACCTCGCGCTGCACCTTGGTCGAGGCGTCCTGGTAGACCCAGACGTCGAGGGACCCGTCATCCGAACCCCTGGGCCCGCCGCTTCCGCAGCCGGCGAGTGCCGTCCCGGCCAGCAGCAGGGCCGCCGCCAGGGTGGACGCACGAAGGGTGGACCTTGCCCTTGCCCTTGCCCTTGCCCTTGCCCTTGCCCTTGACCGAGGTATGCGCATCGTGTGCCTTCCGGAAGTAGCCCGATAATTCTCGGAAGCGGTTGCGTGGAAGGTATGGGGGTGCTGATGCGGTGTCAAGAGTTCTGGCGGCGGGTGGCTTTGTTCCCCACCCCGCCCCTTCCCGAACCGGGGGACACCCCCGGCCCCCGCTGGGGCTGCGCCCCCGGCCCCCTGCTGGGGCTGCGTCCCCGCACCTCCGCTGGGGCTGCGCCCCTGGGCCCCTGCTGGGGCTGCGCCCCCGCACCTCCGCCGGGGCTCCGCCTCCAGACCCCGCCGGGGCTCCGCCCCCGCACCTCCGCCGGGGCTGCGCCCCCGCACCTCCGCCGGGGCTCCGCCTCCAGACCCCGCCGGGGCTCCGCCTCCAGACCCCGCCGGGGCTCCGCCTCCAGACCCCGCCGGGGCTCCGCCTCCGGAGCCCGCCGGGGCCGCGCGGTCCTGCCTGGCCCGCCGGAGGCCGCACTCCTGAGCGCCCTTCGGGCGTGTCCTCAATCGCCGGACGGGCTGGAAAATCCAGCCCGTCCGGCGCTTGAGGACCGGGGTCCGGGGCGGAGCCCCGGCGGGGGCGGGGGCGCAGCCCCCGTTCGGGAAGGGGCGGGGTGGGGAATCAGCCCTCGGCCGGTGCCGCGGTGCTGGAGCGGACAACCAACTGCGTGGCCAGCTCCACCCTGGGCGACTCGATCTCCTCCCCCCGCGCCTGCCGCAACACCGTACGCGCGGCCAACTTCCCCATATCCGCCAACGGTTGACGGACCGTCGTCAACGGCGGCGCCGACCACCGCACCTCGGGCAAGTCGTCGAAGCCGACAATGCTCACATCCTCCGGAACCCGCAGCCCCCGACGCCGCAGAGCCTCGATCGCGCCCAGGGCCATCTGGTCGCTGGAGGCGAAGATGGCGGTCGGCGGGGTGGGCCCGGACATCAGCTGGTCGCAGCCGTGGAAACCGGACTCGTGGTAGAAGTCGCCCTGCGCCACCAGCGCCGGATCGAACGGCACGCCCGCCGCCTCCAGCGCGGCGCGGTGGCCGTCCAGCCGGGCCCGGCTGCACAGCAGCCGCGGCGGACCGGCGATCAGCCCGATCCGGCGGTGGCCAAGGCTCAGCAGATGTTCGGTGGCGGCCATGCCGCCCGCCCAGTTGGTCGCCCCCACGGTGGGCGCGTCCAGCGCCGGGGAGCCGGCCGGGTCGACGACCACGATCGGCACGTTCAGCCGCCGCAGCTCCTCGTGGACCACCGGCTCCAGCACGGACGTCACCAGGATCACCCCGTCCGAGGCGCGGGCCCGCAGGTTCTTCAGCCACTGCCGGGCCGAGCCCGCGCGGCCGTGGATGGCCGAGACCACCGTGCCCACCCCGTCCTGGTGGGCGACCTCCTCCACGCCGCGGATGATCTCCACTGCCCAGGGGCTGTCCAGGTCGTTGAAGACCAGGTCCAGCAGGGCGGCACGGTCGCCGGGCACGCGCTGGCGGCGGCGGTAGCCGTGGACCCGCAGCAGGTCCTCGACCCGGGCCCGGGTCTCGGGCGAGACATCCGAACGGCCGTTGACCACCCGGGAGACCGTGGGCACTGACACCCCGGCCTCCTGCGCGATGGCCGTGATCGTCACCTTGGGCCGGGCGCCGCCCTCGGTGCCCCTGCTCTCCGTAGCCATTCCGCCTCCTCGGTTGACGGGAGCCACCCCCGCCTCTCACTTTCCGGGGCGCACCCTCGGAACCTTGCAGAAGTCTTCCGGAAAACCGGATCAGACGTGAAGAGACGAGAGAGGGACGTCCCCATAAGCTTCTGAGCTTACGCAGCGCCGCGGGGCCGGCCTCCGCCGCCGTCACACCACCGTGCCGGGCGACTTCCCCTCGGCGGGGCCGCCCGCGCGCCCGGCAGGGGGCCGTGGTCCGCTTGGTCGGTGGTCCCGTTCGACCGGCTGAGGTCGTGGTCTGCTTGGCCGTTGGCCTTGCTCGACCGGCTGAGGTCGTGGTCTGTCCGGCTGTTGGTCCCGCGCGACCGGCTGACCATCCTCGTCCGCCTGGCCGTTGGCCCCGAGCGACCGGCTGGGCGCCGTCGTCTGCTTGGCCGTTGGCCCCGCACCACTTGGCCGGTGACCCCGCTCCAGCGTGTAGGCACCTCGCCGCCCAAACTTTCCTCTCCCCGGGTGTAAGAAAGCGCGGCCCTCGACCACTGCATGGTGAGAGAGCCGAGATGAGGAGACGGCGTGACCGACGCCCAACGCTTTCGGGACCTTTACGAGGAGTGCCACCCCCGTGTGCTGGCCTACGCGGCCAGCCTGGTGGGCCGGCAGGTCGGTGAGGACATCACCAGCGAGACATTCACGGTCGCCTGGCGGCGGATGCGGGACATCCCGACGCCGCCGCTGCCGTGGCTGCTCGGCGTGGCCCGCAATCTGACCCGCGAGCTGCGGCGCAGAGACGGCAGGCAGTACAACCTGGCCGCCCAGGAGGCTCAGCGCGTCATCACCTCCGGCGCCCAGGTCGAGGACGTGGCCGCGGGGGTGACCGAGCGCGCGGTGGCACTGCAGGCCCTGGCGGGGCTGTCCGCCGCCGACCGCGAGCTGCTGACGCTGGTCGCCTGGCACGGGCTCGGCCCGCGAGAGGCCGCGCGCGTCCTCGGCTGTTCCAGCGCCACGTTCGCGGTGCGGCTGCACCGGGCCAGACGGCGGCTGGAGCGGGCCGTGGACGCGGTCGGACCCGACCCGGACCTCAGCCCCGGCCCCGGCCCCGGCCCCGAGCCCGGCCTTGACCCTCGCCCCCGCCCTCGCGCCCCTCGCGCGAACGTGACAGTGAAGGAGACCTGAGATGGCACGCAAGCGGCACGATGTGATGAAGACCCTGGCGGACGCGCGGCCCCCGGAACTCGATCCGGACCACCTGGCCGGTTCCGCACGCGCCCGCCGCGACCTGGAGACCATCCTGGCCGGTACGGTCGGCACGGCCGAGGCGTCGGAACTCCGCCGGTCCCCCCGGATGTTCACCTGGCGCTGGGCGCTGCCCGTCGCGGCGACAGCGGCTGCCGCCGGAGTGCTCGTCGCCACCCTCCCCCAGGGCGGCTCGGGCGCCGAGGGCTCCCGGGCGTCCGTCGGCCCCACGGCGGACGGCGCCCGGCACATCCCGGCCAACGGCCGTCTGGCGCTGCAGCACGTCGCCGACCGGCTGGACCGGACGGCGGCGGACGAGGGCACCTACTGGCAGATGACCACCCGGTCGGCCTGGATCGCCGTCGTCGACGCGTCCGGGGAGACCTTCGCGGTGTCCAGCTCCGAGAAGCAGCAGCGGTCCTTCGGGGTACGGCCCGGCACGGAAAGCCTCAACGTCATGGGGCTCGACGCCACCACCAAGCCCCGCACCGAGCGCGATACGGCGCGCTGGCGGGCCGCCGGCTCGCCGAAGGACCTGACGCTCGCCGACACCGGACGGGGCGGCAGGCTCGGTCTGCGGATCGAGACCGGGGCCGGGAAGCGGCCGACGGTGGACCGCATCAACTCGGGCGACCGGATCGCCGCCCTCGGCGCACGCAATGTGACCTACGAGGACCTACGGCAACTCCCGGGCGACAGCGCGAAGCTGAAGAAGGTGCTGTCGGACCTGTACCGGGAGGACGGCGGGAGCGAGGTCCGCGGCCGCACCGAGTGGATGTGGCGGCAGGCGGCCGGGCTGATCGGCCTGCCGGTGAAGGCCGAGGTACGGGCCGCCGCGTACCGCGTCATCGCGGGGCTGCCGGGCATCCGCGCGCTCGGCGAGGTGACCGATCCGCTGGGCCGCGAGGGCGTCGGCTTCGCCCTGCCCGCGTCCGACCGGCCCGGCTACGGGACCGGACGGTCCGAGCTGATCGTGGACCCGGCGACCGGGGCCCTGCTGTCCGAGCAGGAGGTCCTGACCGAGCCGGACGCGAAGGCCGCGAAGGCGGGGCTCACCTCGGGCACGGTGGTGAACTACACCGCCACCGTCAGGTCGGAGTGGACCGACCGGCAACTGAAGACCCCGGAAACCCCGGAAACCCCGGAAACCCCGTAATGACTGGCCGGGGCGGGCTGTAAGAACGGCCGGGCCGCGGCCATTTCCTTCTGAGAACCCCACCCGAGCAGAAGGAAGGTCATGGACAGAACCACAGGACGGCCCGGAACCCGCCGGATCTGGCTGCGCACGGCGGTCGCCGTGTGCGCGGTCGCACTCGGCACCCTCGGCACCCCGGCGAACGCCACCCCGGCGAACGCCGCGCCGGGCGCCGTCACCGCCGCCACGTCCACCACCGCGTCGGACCCGGCGGCCCGCGCCGCCACCCCGTGGAAGCTGCGGACGCCGATGGGCGAGACGGCTTCGAAGGAGTTCTGGGACATCGCCTCGACCGGTGCCAAGGACGCGTGGATCGTGGGCCGGAACACGGACGGCGCCGCCGGAGCCACCCCCCTGATCAGGCACTGGAACGGCACCACGTGGACGGATGTGCCCGCCGCCGCCACCGGCGGCAAGGCCACGTGGCTGCAGGAGATCGCCGCCTCCGCGCCCGACGACGCCTGGGCCGCCGGCACACTGGACGACAACACCGCGGTCGTGCTGCAGCACTGGGACGGGAAGAAGTGGAACAAGGTCGACCATGCCGCCGCCCCCGAGGGGTCGCTGAGCTTCGTCCTCGACATCGCCACGTTCGGTGAGAAGTCGGCCTGGCTGACCGGCTTCGACTGGAATCCGGAGAGCGGCGCCGAGGTCTCCTATCTGGAGCGCTGGACCGGTTCCAGGTGGCAGAGGGTGTCCCTCCCCGCCGCACCCGGCGGCGGGGAGGTGCGTCCCTCGAGCATCACCGGCACCGGCCCGGACGATGTCTGGGTCACTTCCGACGCCGTCACCGGCGATGTGACAAAGCCGCTGCTCCACCACTGGAACGGCAGCGGCTGGACGGTCCGCGAGGTGCCCACCCCCGCCGAGTCCGCGACCGGCTGGACGGCCGGCCACGCCGTGGCCACCGGCCGTAACTCGGTCTACGTGGTCGGCAAGACCAACGAGGACACGCCCAAGGCCACCATGGCCACCCGCTGGACCGGCAGCCGCTGGGAGTCGCTGCCCGCGCTTCCCGTCGGCGAGGCGAACGCCGTGGGCGCGGACGGCGCCGGGCGGCTGTGGATCGGCGGCTGGACCCCGGGCAACCGCCACTCCGTGCTGTCCCGCTGGACCGGTACGGAGTGGGCGACCGAGGAACTGCCCGCCGACGTCACCGAACACAGCGAGATGTCCACGGTGCTCGGCATCGCGGGCGTCCCCGGAACGAAGGGCGTGTTCGCCGCGGGGACGGCCGGCTGCGCGAGCGACCCCGTCCAGTGCGGGATGCTGGTCTCACGCGACGTGCGGTGACCCGCACGGGGCGGGTGGTGACTCCCCCTTGGCGGAGGGCGCTGCCCCGCTCAAGGAGCTGCCCCCTCCCGGGGCGGGCGCTGCCTCCTCCCGGGGCGTGCGGTGACCCCTCCCGGGGCGGGCGCTGCTCGCCTCAGGGGACGTGCGGTGACCCCTCACGGGACGTGCGCCGACCCCCTCAGGCGACGTGCGCTGCCGCGTCCCCCGTGCGCGTGACATACGCCTGGACGGCGACCGTCTCGTCGTCCAGGCACCGCCCCGTCTCCAGGTCGAAGCGCTGCTTCAGCAGCGGGGAGGCGACGAACGGCCGTCCGCCCGCCGAGCCCAGCAATCCCCGGGAGAGGACGTACGCCCCGGTGAACGGGTCGCGGTTGGCGATCGCGTACGCGCGTCCCGACCGGTCGAGGAAGACCGCCACCTGGGTGCCGTCCGGCAGCAGGGCGGCGACGCCGCGCCCGGGGGTGAGGTCGGTCAGCTCGCAGACCGCGAACCACCGCTGGTCGATGAGGAGTTCCACACGGACGGCGGTCCGCTCGGGTGCCATGGTCATCGGCTGGCAGTCCCTTCGAGGGTACGGACGGGGAGGGTGGGGCCGGACAGGATCGTCAGGTCCGGCTTGACCTGGTCGCGTTCGGGCACGAACTTCACCGTCGGGTCCGGCGCGTCGGGCGCGTTGACGAAGGAGACGAAGCGCCGCAGCCGTTCCGGGTCGCCCAGGGTCTCGGCCCACTCGTCGCGGTAGCCGGTCACATGGTCGGCCATCATCGCCTCCAGCTCGGCGCACAGCCCCAGCGAGTCCTCGACCACCACATCGCGCACATGGTCCAGGCCGCCCCCGATCCGCTCCAGCCAGGCCGAGGTGCGCTCCAGACGGTCCGCGGTGCGGATGTAGAACATCAGGAACCGGTCGATGAGCCGGATCAGCTCCTCGTCGTCCAGGTCCTGGGCGAGCAGATCGGCGTGGCGCGGATCGGCTCCGCCGTTGCCGCCCACGTACAGGTTCCAGCCGGCGGAGGTGGCGATCACGCCGAAGTCCTTGCCGCGCGCCTCCGCGCATTCGCGGGCACACCCCGAGACGGCCGACTTCAGCTTGTGCGGTGCGCGCAGCCCCCGGTAGCGCAGCTCCAGGTCGATGGCCATCCGGACCGAGTCCTGCACTCCGTAGCGGCACCAGGTCTGCCCCACACACGACTTCACGGTGCGCAGCGCCTTGCCGTACGCGTGGCCCGACTCGAATCCGGCGTCCACCAGCCGCGCCCAGATCAGGGGGAGCTGGTCCACCCGGGCGCCGAAGAGGTCGATCCGCTGACCGCCGGTGATCTTCGTATAGAGCCCGAAGTCCCGGGCCACCTCGCCGATCACGATCAGCTTCTCCGGGGTGATCTCCCCGCCGGGGATCCGGGGCACGATCGAATACGACCCGTTGCGCTGCAGATTCGCCAGGAAGTGGTCGTTGGTGTCCTGCAGCGCTGCCTGCTCGCCGTCCAGGACATAGCCGCTCGCGCCCAGGGTCGGGGCCAGCGAGGCGATGATCGAGCCGACGGCGGGCTTGCACACCTCACAGCCGTCGCCCTGCCGGGCCTCGGCCCGGCCGTGGCTGTCCAGCAACTGGGCGTAGCTGGCGATGCGCAGGGTACGGACGATCTCGTACAGCTCGGCGCGGGTGTACGCGAAGCAGCCGCACAGCCCCTTGTCGACGCTGACGCCGCTCGCCTCCAGTTCGTCGTTGACGAGTGAGGTGAGCGCCTTGACGCAACTGCCGCAGCCCGTGCCCGCCTTGGTGCACTTCTTCACCTCCGGGACGGTGGTGCAGCGGTGGTCGGCGACGGCCGAACGGATCGCGCCCTTGGTGACGTTGTGGCAGTTGCAGACGACCGCCTCGTCCGGCAGCGCCGACGGCCCGAGCGCGGCGGGCGCGCCCAGCCCCGCCGGGAGCACGAGCTGCTCGGGGGCGACGGGCGGTACGGCGCCGGTGAGCGGGCGCAGCATGCCGTACGCCTCGGCGTCGCCGACCAGCACCCCACCGAGGAGGGTGCCGTCGGCGCCGACCACCAGCTTCTTGTAGACGCCCGTGCGGGAGTCGGAGTAGACGACGTCCAGGCAGCCGTCGGCGGTGCCGTGGGCATCGCCGAAGCTGGCCACGTCGACGCCGAGGAGCTTGAGCTTGGTGGAGGTGTCGGCGCCGTTGAAGCGCGCGGTGGCTTGGCCGGCGATGGTGCTCGCCGCGACCTCGGCCATCTCATAGCCGGGCGCGACCAGCCCGTACACCCGGCCGTCGGCGGCCAGCGCGCATTCGCCGATCGCGTACACCGCCGGATCGCTGGTGCGGCACCGCTCGTCCACCGCGATCCCGCCGCGCTCGCCGACCTCCAGACCGCAGTCGCGGGCGAGCTGATCGCGGGGGCGTACGCCCGCCGAGAAGATGACGAGGTCGGTGTCGATGGACGAGCCGTCGGACAGCGCCATGGCGGTGACCGCGCCGTCGCCGTCCGCCGTGATCTCTTTGCCGCCCACGCCGGTGTGCACGATCAGGCCCATGTCCTCGACCGTGCGGCGCAGCGCGGCGCCACCGCCCCCGTCCACCTGGATGGCCATCAGCCGCGGGTTGAACTCCACGATGTGCGTGGTCAGCCCGAGCCCCTTCAGCGCCCCCGCCGCCTCCAGGCCCAGCAGCCCCCCGCCCACGACGACGCCGGACGTGCGGTGCTCGGCGTACTCCTCGATCGCGAGCAGATCCTCGACGGTGCGGTAGACGAAGCAGCCGTCGCTGTCCTTGCCGGGCACGGGCGGGACGAACGGATACGAGCCGGTGGCCAGCACGAGCGTGTCGTACGCCACGGTCAGCCCGGAGCGGGCGGTCACGGTGCGGGCGGCGCGGTCGATGGACTCGGCCGGGTCGCCGAGATGCAACTCGATGCCGTGCCGCGCCATGAAGCCGTCCTCGACGAGGGAGAGTTCGTCGGGGGTGCGGCCGGAGAAGTACGAGGTCAACTGGACGCGGTCGTAGGCGTGCCGGGGCTCCTCGCAGAACACGACGACGCGGGCGGCGGTCTCGGTGACGTTCCGCTCGACGAGCGCTTCGAGAAACCGCTGGCCGACCATTCCGTGGCCGACCACCACGATGGTGGGGGCGGCGGCGGTCTCGGGCTTCGGCGTGCTCGTCGTGATCGGTGCGCTCATCGTCAGGAGCCTCCATCGTTGGTCAGCAGGTGGAGCAGGGGGGTGGCCGGGAGCGGCTCATCGCCCTCCCAGGCGCGGGCGAGCGCGCCGACGGTGCCGAGATCGCCGAGAAGGATGCCGCCGAGGAGGCGGTCGCCGCGGACCACGACTTTGCGGTACGTGTTGCGGGTGGCGTCGGTGAGGTGGATGACGTCGTCGCCGGGGGCGGGGGTGGGGTTGCCGAAGGCAGCGAGGTCCAGGGGGCCGGACGTTGACGCGAGCGTCAGGCGGGTGAGGGCACGGGTGCCTGTGTAGCGAAAATCCAGCCCCTCCGGCGATTGAGGAGCGGGGTCCGGGGTGGAGCCCCGGTGGGGGCCAGGGGGCGGAGCCCCCTTGGTTCGGGAAGGGGCGGGGTGGGGGCCAGCAACCGCGCCAGGACGTCTGCTTGCTCCTGGGCGGGGCCCGCCAGGCCGTACACGACGCCGTCGTGTTCCGCGCAGTCGCCGATCGCGAACACCCACGGGTCACTCGTCCGTAGCTCGTCGTCGACGACGATGCCGTGTGCCACCTCCAGTCCGGCCGCCCGGGCCAGCCCGACCCGTGGCCGGACCCCGCACGCGAGCACGACCAGATCGGCCTCCAGGGCGTATCCGTCGGCCAGTTCGACGGCGCGGACTGCCCGCGCCGCCCGCCCGCCGCCCCCCGGCCCCGCGACGCGGGTGCGCAGGCCCCGGACCCGGCATTCGGTGTGGACCTCCACGCCCAGCGCCGCCATATGCCGCCGCAGCAGCCGTGACGCGCCCGGGTCCAGCTGGCGCTCCATCAGATGCTCGCCCTGGTGCGCCAGGACCACCTGGGCACCTCGCTGGGCCAGCGCACGGGCGGCGGAGACGCCGAGGAGTCCGCCGCCGATGACGACGGCCCGCGTCCCGGGCCGTACGGCCGCGCCGAGGGCCAGGCAGTCGTCCATGGTGCGGAAGGCGTGGACGCCTTCCGGGAGGGCATGGAGGTCGTCGCGGCCGTCCGGCTCGAACAGGCCGCGCAGCGGCGGCAGCACCGGGTTGGAGCCGGTGGCCAGCACCAGCGCGTCGTACGGCACGCGGCGGCCGTCGTCGCACAGCACCTCCGCCGTGGGGCGGTCGACGCGGACCACCCGCACCCCGCTGAGCCGCCGCACCTCGGCCCCGGCCCCGGCGGCGGGGACGGGGAGGGCGATGACCTCCGGGGCGTACCGCCCGGCGAGGACCTCGGCGAGCAGCACCCGGTTGTACGCGGGGTGCGGCTCCTCGCCGATGACCGTGACGTCGAGGGCGACCGGGCCAGTACCCACACCCGCACTCGCGACTAGCTGCTGCGCCAGCCTGGTGCCCGCCATCCCGCCGCCGACGATCACCACCCGCCGCTGCTGCGGGCTCCCCGGCTCCCTGTTCGACTCCATGCCAGGAAGCGTGCGGGGTGCCTGTTACCCGACCGCATCCCCGCCGTTTCCCGGAGGCAACGCTGCCCTCAGCGCACCGGCTCAGGCGCTGTGAGCCGCCCCGAGCCGGATGGGGAGCCGCTGCGGGCTGTTGCCGACGAAGCTGGGGTGCGGGACCAGCTCCTCGTCCGGGACGGCCAGATCGAGGCCGGGGAAGCGGGTGAAGAGCGCCTCGAGGGCGACCACGGCCTCCATTCGGGCCAGCGGGGCGCCCAGGCAGAAGTGGGCGCCGTGGCCGAAGGACAGATGGCGGGCGCCCCGGGTGACGTCGAAGCGACCGGCGTCCGGGCCGTACGCCCGCTCGTCGCGCCCGGCGGCGGTGTACGAGACGAGCACGGGCGCGCCCTTGGGGATGACCGTGTCCCCGACCGGGAGGTCCCTGGTGGGGTAGCGGAACGGGAAGTAGCTCACCGGGCCGTCGTACCGCAGCGTCTCCTCGACCACATCGCCCCAGGTCGCGGCACCGGAGCGAACAAGATCCAGTTGGTCGCGGTGGTTGCACAGCGCCCGTACCGCGTTGGTGATCAGGTTGAGCGTGGTCTCGTGTCCGGCGATGATCGTCAGCATCAGGGTGCCGATCAGCTCTTCCTCGGCGAGCCGGTCGCCGTCCTCCTCACGGGCCGCTATCAGCGCGCTGGTCAGATCGTCCCCCGGGTCCTTCGCCCGGGCCGCCGCCACCTGGCCGAGGATCGCGACCATCTCTCGGTTGGCGGCCGGGACCCGCTCCGGGGCCGTGTGGGTGGAGACGATCTCGTTGGACAGCTCGTGCAGCCGGTCCTGGTACTCGTCGTCGACGCCCAGGAGCCGGCAGATCACGCTCATCGGCAGCGGCAGCGCGAAGTGGCGGCGCAGGTCGGCCACCCCGTCCGGATCCGCGGCGGCGGCCCCGGCCAGCCGGTCCAGCAGCGTGCCGGTCAGCTCGCGGACCACCGGGTGCAGCGCCTCCACCCGGCGCGGAGTGAACGCCCGGGTCACCAGGGACCGCAGCCGCTTGTGGTCCTCGCCGTCCGCGGTGATCATGCCCCGGACGGTGGCGAAGGTCCGCATCGGCCAGCCCGGCGGGAGCTCGTCCCGCTGCAGGGCGGCGAAGTGGCAGGCGTTCTTGGCCACGTCGGGGTGGGTGACGAAGTCCTTCAGCTCCTCGTGCCGGGTGATGGCGTACCCCGGTACGTCACCGGGCAGCAGGACCGGGACCGCGGCCCCGCGGGCGCGCAGCTCTTCGTTGACCGCGTGCTGGTGTGCCCCGGTGGGGTCCAGGCGGTGCGGTGCGAGGTCGGCGTGCGACACGGGGCATCGGCCGTCGGTCATCTGCGGTCTCCTGCGGGGGAGTCGGGGGCCGGGGAGGCGGGGGTCGTAGCCGGGGAGTGGGAGGTCGGAGGAGCCGTGGAGCGGGAGGACCGGGCCGCGGAGTGGGAGGTCGGAGGAGCCGTGAAGCCGGAGGCCCGGCCAGTGAAGCCGGAGGCCCGGCCAGTGAAGCCGGAGGCCCGGCCAGTGGAGTCGGAGGCCCGGCCCGGGGTGTCGGCCGCGAGCTGCGGCGCCGAGAACCGCACCGGCAGCTTGGCCAGCCCCTTGGACCACGGCGAGGTGATCCACGGAAGCTGCTCCTCCGGCACCGCGATCTCCATATCGGGCAGCCGGTGGCGCAGGGTGTCCACGGCGGTACGGGTGATCAGCCGGGCCGGATCGCGCGCCGGGCAGGTGTGCGGGCCCGCGCCGAAGGCGAGGTACGAGCGGTTGCCGACCACCGGCCGCCCGTCCTCGGGCAGCACCTCCGGATCGGCGTTGGCGCCCGCGAGGCCCAGGATGAGCATGTCCCCGGTGCGGATGTCCTGGCCGCCGAAGCGCAGATCGCGGGTGGCGTAGCGGCCGGGGAAGTTCTGGGTGGGCGGCTGGCGCCACAGCACCAGGTCCAGGGCGTCGTCGACGGTGAGATGGCCGTGGGTCAGCGAGGAGCGGAACGCGGGGTCGGTGAGCAGGATCTGGATCGTGGAGGCGATCCAGTTCACGGTGGTGTTGTTCCCCGCGACGATGATCACCACGAGGTTGTGCAGCACCTCCTCGTCGCTGAGCCCGACGGGGTGCTCCAGCAGCCAGGACGTCAGATCCGCGCCCGGCCGCCGCTTCTTCCCGGCGATCAGCTCCAGCAGGATCTGGCCCATCCGCTTGTTGGCGCCGGTGGCGGCCACGGTCGGGGCGACGATCGTGGTGAGCGTCTCGACCAGCCGCGCCCCGTTCTCCTCGTCGAGCCCCAGCAGTTCGGTGACGACCTGCAGCGGCAGGAGACGCGCGTAGCTCTCCACCAGATCCGCCGCGTGCCGGTCGGCGAACCCGGTGACCAGCCGCTCCGCGGTGGCCCGCACCGTACGGATCAGCTCATGGCCGTTGACCCGCCCCAGCGCGTCGGCCACCGCCGAGCGCATCCGGCGGTGCGCCGCGCCGTCGGCGAACAGCAGCGCCGGGCGCCAGCCCACCAGCGGCATCAGCGGTGAGTCGGCGGCCACCCGGCCCTCGCGCAGCGGGCTCCAGCGGCGCGGGTCATGGGAGAAGTACTGCTCGTCGCGGGTGAGATGGAGCAGCTCGCGGTGGCCGATGACCAGCCATGCCTCGACCCGGGGCGCGATCTCCACCGGGACCACCGGACCGTGGTCGCGCCGCATCCGCTCGTACAGGTCGGTCAGCGGACCGTCGAGCGCGGTTCCGTACAGCGGCACCCGGGTGCGGGCCGGGGCGGTCATGACGCCTCCGTGAGTGTCTCGATCAGATGCGAGACGAGCGAGATCAGCGCCTTGACCGAGGACTGGTGCTCACGGGCGTCACAGATGACCAGCGGGGTGTGCGGGAGCAGATCGAGCGCGGAGCGCAGATCGTCCTCGCTGTGCTGCTTGCTGTCCGGGAAGGCGTTGACCGCGACGGAGAACGGCACATCCAGGTCCTCCAGATGCCCGATGGCGTCGAAGGACGCCTCCAGATCGCGGGTGTCGACCAGTGCGAGCGCGCCCAGCGCGCCGCGCGCCAGGTCCTTCCAGGCGGGGAGGAATCGCTGCTGGCCGGGGGTGCCGAAGAGATACAGCACCAGCTCGCCGCCCAGCGTGATCCGCCCGAAGTCCAGCGCGACGGTGGTCGTGGTCTTCGACGGCCGCACCTTGGTGTCGAGCCGGGCCCCGGCCTGGCTCATCGTCGCCTCGGTGGAGAGCGGCTTGATCTCCGACACCGTGCCGATCAGCGTGGTCTTGCCGACGCCCATCGGGCCGACCACCAGGATCTTGGCGGCCCCGGCCACGCTGGACTGCACGTACATGACGGGGGTGTCGTCCATGTCGTCCATGTCGTCCGTATCGCCCGTCTCGTCCGTATCGCCTGTCTCGTTGGTGTGGTCTGTGCGGGTCGTGCGGTCCGCGTTGCCCTGGCGGGCCGCGGGGTTCGTCTGCGTTGTGCCGTCCGTACCGGCCATCGAGATCTCAGAGCTTGCTCTCAAGCCCATCGAGCACCTTCCTCAGCAAGTCCAAATCGGCACGTTTTCGCTTGACCACCCGGATCGGCGGACGCGCCACGATGTGCCCCCAGTCGATGAGATCCGCGAGCAGCACCTGCACCACGGCCGGCGGCTGACCGAGATGGGCGGCGACCTCCGCCACCGACAGCAGCCCCTGGCAGTGGTCGGCGATCCGCCGGTACTCGGGCTGCAGATGCGGCGGCAGCGCGCTCCCGGACGCCATGACGAGCGTTTCCAGCGGCAGAGCTTCCCGTGAGGAACCGGCGCGCCCCCGTGTGATCACATAGGGGCGCACCGCGGCCGTTGTGCGTTCCTCGCCGGGCGAGCTCATGACGCCGGGCGGCCCATCGGGTCCCGCGGCTGACTGCTCAGATGGGCACCGATCTTCGCGACCAGTAACTGCATCTGCTGGGCCACCAGGCCGACATCCGTCTCGGTGTCGGTGGCCACCCCCAGCGAGGCGCCCTGACCGGCCGAGGTGAACAGCACGAACCCGCTGTCGGATTCGATCATCAGCTGCCGCACCCCCGCCTCCTCGCCGAACAGCAGCGACACGGTGGACTGGCTGGTCACCGTCAGCGCGGCACAGGCGGCGGCCAGCGACTCGGCCTCGTCCACGCCGAGCCGGGACACCTCGCCGGACAGCCCCTCGGCGGAGTCGTGGCCCATGCGCAGACCGTCCTCCGAGACGACGACGGCATGCCGCACCCCGGGGATCCCTGTCAGCGGACGCAGCATCCATCCAACATCGGGCAATTTGGATATGGTTCCGGCCACTACCAGCCTCCTTCTCGGTCTTCTCGGTCCGGACTCTTTTCTTCCGTCAGTGGTACGGCCCTGTCCTCCGCCTCCGCTTCCACCCGCCCCCGGCGGGTGCCGGAGACGACGCTGGTGATGGAGGCGCGGGCGGCCTCGGGCGTCCAGGCGCCGGCCCGGGGGGTGGGCGCGGCGCGGGCCGGTGCGCCGGAGGCGGTGGCCGTGTCGGCGGTGTCGGCCAGGGCGCTTCCGGAGGCCGGGCGGCGGCGGTTGCGGCGCCGGGGCAGTCCAGTGCCGAGCGGCGCGGGGGCCTCGGGCGCGTCGGGGGTGTCCGCGGACAGGCCGTTGAGCGAGCCGCTCCCGGCCGGGCCCGCGGCGGCCGGGCCGAGGCCGGTGCCGCCCGCGTCGTGGCTCACCGTGCCGACGGTCACGGGCTCCACGACCACCGGCTTGTGGTCCGCCGCCCGGACCGTGCTCGCCGGCTCGGTCAGCAGCCGGTGCGGTACGAAGACCACCACCCGGGTACCGCCGTACGCCGACGCCGTGGACAGCTCCACCCCGAAGCCCAGCTCCCGCGACCAGCGCCCGACACAGGCGAGCCCCAGCCGCGGCACGGCGCCGAGCTGGGCCAGGTCGAGACCGTCCCGCAGTTGGCCCACGGCCTTTTCCAGCACGTCCGGCGGCATGCCGAGCCCCGCGTCGTCGATCTCGATGACCGCACCGGCCGCGACCTCCCGGACGGCGACCGCGACCTGGGTGCGGGAGGGGGAGAAGACCGTGGCGTTCTCCAGGAGTTCGGCCACCGCGTGCATCAGGCCCTCCACGGCGGGTGCCACCGCGTACAGGGTCTGGCCGCCGTGGACGTCCACCCGGCCGAATTCCACGATGCGCGACTGCGCGCCGCGCACACAGTCGAAGAGCGACACCGGCCTGGTCTCCCGCCGGGCCGGCCAGATCCCGCACATCACCAGCAGCGTCTGGGCCTTGCGGGTCATCTGGGCGGCGGCGTGGTCCGCCTTCATCACCTCGCCCATCAGCCGCGAGTCCTCGACATGCTGCTCGAGGCCGTCGAGGACCTGCTGCTGCACCATCGACATGGCGTGCATATTGCGGGCCACGGACTCGAACGACGCCTGGACGGAGTCGCGCAGCCGCCGCTCCCGGCGCGCCGCCTCGTCCAGGTCGGTCTGTACGGCGGCCAGCCGGGCGACCTCTTCGCCGCGCTCGGCCGCCAGCGCGCGCTCGTGCGCGGTATTGGCTCGTTCCCGTTCGGAAACGGCTCGTTCTCGCTCGGTCGCCGCACGCGCGTCAGCAAGCGCGCGACGGAGTCTGACCACCCAGGTGAGGCACAGCGACAGCACCAGTACCAGCACCGCGGACGCGGCCACGACGACGGCCTCCGTCCCCGACAGCACCTTTGACACCTCCATCTGGGACACGGCCAGGAAAGGGCAGATACTACTGACCAACTGATCAGTCTGGTCCGGTAGTTGCCAAACTCTCACGAGTGAGACAGCGCGTCCGCACCGGGGTCAGGGTCGGGCGACGTCCGTTCGCGGCAGACACAACAGCAGGCGAGCCCCGCCCCGCGGGCTGGTGAGCACCGTAAGGGTGCCACCGTGGGCGTGAGCGATGTCATTGGCGATGGCGAGCCCGAGGCCGGTGCCGCCGTCCTGGCGGGCCCGGGCATCATCCAGCCGGGTGAACCGCTCGAACACGCGCTCGCGGTCGGCTTCGGGGATGCCCGGACCGTCGTCGTCCACGGCCAGTTCGACCTGGCCATCGCGGACCGCCACGGTGATCGAGACGGTGGTACTGGTGTGCCGGCGGGCATTGTCGGCGAGGTTGGTGAGCAGCCGGGAAAGCTGCACTCGGCTGCCGGTCACGACGGCCGCCCGCTCCTGCTCCCCGGCCAACGTGAGCGCGCCCGGGTGGCGCCGTACCTCCTCGGCCGCCAGCGCGCCAAGATCCACGGCCGCGGTGCGCGGCGCCTCCTGCGCGTCCAGCCGGGCGAGCAGCAGCAGATCGGAGGCGACGGCCTGCAGCCGGTCGGTGTCCCGCAGCGCCTTGTGCACGGCGGCCGGCCAGTCGGTACGCGACGGGCGGGCCAGGACCAGTTCGAGCTGGGCGCGCACGGCCGCGATGGGGCTGCGCAGCTCATGCGAGGCGTCGGCCACGAACTGCCGCTGCCGGGTCATGGCCCGGTGCAGCCGGTCCAGCGTGGCGTTCATGGTCCGGGCCAGCCGGTGGATCTCGTCCCGCGCCCGGGGCACCGGCACCCGGCGATGCAGATCGCGCTCGGTGATCTCGGTGAACTCCTGCCGCATCGCGGCGACCGGGCGCAGGGCGCGCCCCACGAGCAGCCAGGTGAGCCCCGCCACGAACAGCACCAGACCGGCGGCCGCGGGGGCGGCCTGGCGCAGCAGCAGACCGGTGGCGTTGTCGACGGCGGTGGTCGAGGGGCTCACCTGCACGCTGTACGGCTGCCCGGCCTGGATGGGCTCGACGGGCTCGGCCGGAAGCATCGTGGAACCGGCCGAGTCCTGCGGGGTGGCCTCTGCCTGCCGCGAGCCGGTCTCCGTCGGCATCGTGGGGGTGACCGTCCGGCCGGAGACGTCCTTGATCGTCACCTGGCCGGGGGCGACGATGAACGCCCGCTGCGGCGCGGGGCGGGCCTGCGCCAACTGACCCTTGATCGCCACGGCGGCGTTCCTGGCGTCCGCGTCGGCGCTGGCGCGGAGGTTGTGCTGCAGGGCCAGCACCAGGGCCAGCATGCACAGCCCGATCGCGAAGGCCACGGTTCCGGCTGCCGCCAGCACGGCCTTGGCGCGCACGGTCAACCCGGACGTCAGACGCGGGCGGCGGCGTCCCGTGTCCCCTGGGTCCTCACCGTCGGCCGTGTCCCCTGGGTCCTCACCGTCGGCCGTGTGCCCGATGTCCTGCCGGACGTCCGGCCCGACGTCCTGTCCGATGTCCTGCCCGGCGTCCGCGATATGCCCCGTGTCCGCCGTGCGGCCCGCGCCCGCGCTGATGTGCCCCACCGTCTCACCCTCCGTCGCGGGCCAGCAGATAGCCCGCGCCCCGTATCGTGCGGATCGACTGCCGCCCGTACGGCACGTCGATCTTCCGGCGCAGGCTCCGGATGTAGACCTCGACCAGATTGGCCCCGCCGTCGTACGCGGTGTCCCACACGCTCTGCACGATCTCGGACTTGGAGACCACCTGGCCCGCGCGCCGGGCGAGGTACTCCAGCACGGCGAACTCCTTGGCCGTGAGCGTGACCTCCTCCTTCCCCCGCGCACAGGCCAACGCCGCGGGCTCCAGCCGCAGATCGCCCAGCTCCAGCACGTCGGGCCGGTCCAGCCCGCCGCGCCGCACCAGGGCCCGCACCCGTGCGATCAGGACGACGAAGGAGAACGGCTTGGTCAGATAGTCGTCCGCGCCCACGTCGAGCCCATCGGCCTCGTCGTACTCGCCGTCCTTGGCGGTGAGCATCAGGATCGGCGTCCAGTCGCCCTTCTCGCGCAGCCGCGAGCACAGTTGATAGCCGGAGCACCCGGGAAGCATCACATCCAGCACGATCGCCGCGTATCCGCCGGAGCGGGCGAGCGCCAGGCCGCTGGGCCCGTCCGCCGCCGTCTCGATGGTGAAACCCTCCTGCTCCAGGCCCTCGGTGAGCAGTTCGCGGAGCCGGGCGTCGTCTTCCACCACCAGTATGCGCACGCGGTCAGGATGGCATGGGCAAGCTGAGGCCCCGCTGAACCGGCACCGGTTTCAGCGGGGCCTCAGGCGGTTCAGCGAGGACTCAGCATCGGTGCGCCACGGTGAGTGCGCCGACGGATCAAGGGTCCTTCGGCAGCCGGTTCCACTCCCCGAATGAAGGAGAGCTGTGCCCATGTCTCATTTCCTGCCCCGGGCCACGACCGCGAAGCGGCGCGGTGTCGTGCTCGCCATGGCGGCCGGTGCCCTGGCGCTGGGGGCCGCGGTCCCCGCCTCGGCTTCGTCCTCGTCCCACTCCTCGGCGTCGGCCTCCGCCTCCAATGCGAAGTCGAAGCCCAGCGACACGGCCATCTGCCGGGCGGTGCCGGGCGCCAAGGCCGTCAAGCCGGCCAAGCCCGCCAACTCCGCCAAGTCCGCCAAGGCGGTCGGGCTGACCGAGGTGGGCAAGGCCACCGGGACGGTCAAGGCCGACGACAAGAAGGTCACCGTGGCGCCGAAGGACGGTGCCCGCGGGCACGGCGACGTCTGCGCCATCCCCACCATCCCCGCCTTCCCGGGCAAGCCCGGCAAGGTGTGCACGATCGTCATTATCAAGGGCAAGGCCGGGACCAAGGACGACGACTCCGCCGTTCCCGCCCGCCCCACGACGCCGACCAAGCCGGGCAAGCCGACCAGGCCCGGTGAGCCGGCCAAGCCCGGTAAGCCGTCCAAGACCTGCAAGATCGTGGTGATCAAGGAAGCGCACCGCGCCGACGACCGGTCCGCGGACGCGACGAGCGCGGCGGTCGGGGCGACCCGCTCCTGAACCACCGGCCGGCCCGTGGGGGGATCGGCCGGCGGCCCGGCGCGCATGGCGCGCCGGGCCCTCGCGCGTTCCGTGGGAAGCACACGCCGGGGCACGGTGTTCTCCCGTCATGTCGATCATTCACAAGACCACGATGAGTCCGACCAAGGTGGAGCTGCTCACGGCCTGGCTGCCCGGGCAGCCGTGGTACGCCGCCGCCCAGCGCGCGCCGGAGCTGTCCAAGGCCGGTGGCTTCCGGCTCGACGACCCCGAGGGCGAGG
This sequence comes from Streptomyces sp. 11-1-2, assembly GCF_003595545.1. Taxonomy (NCBI): domain Bacteria; kingdom Bacillati; phylum Actinomycetota; class Actinomycetes; order Kitasatosporales; family Streptomycetaceae; genus Streptomyces; species Streptomyces sp. 11-1-2. Next base: position 4,007,710 of record NZ_CP022545.1, on the reverse strand, counting down.
TGGGGATCGAGTTCATGGTGGTGCGGGACGACGCCGGTGATCGGCCCGCCTGGTACCACGTACCGATGACCTACCGCGCGGCGCCGCTCGCCGGAGCCGGGCAGGCCCTCATCGGCACGACCGAGCACGGGGTGCTGGGGCAGCGGTGGGTCTACGACGGGGCGCACGACCCGGTGCTCGTGAGCCAGTTGCTCGCGCTCCTCCAGGGCCGCGCCGAACCGCAGGCGCAGAGCCTGTCCGACACCCCCGACCCCTCCGTCACCGCCGAGGTGACCGGCGCCGGGTTCGAGGTCCCGGCCGGGGTCGCCGAGGCGTCGGCCGTCGCCAACGGGCCGGACGGCACCCGCCTGCTGGTCGGCGACGGGGTCGTTCTCCAGGTGACGCGCGTTCTGCGTCCGGAGTCCGGTGCGGAGACGGCCGGGGTCCGGGGCCATGTCAGCGCGGGCTGGCGGCTGTCGGAGGACGACGAGGTCCGCGGCCGGTTCGCCGTCCTGCACGACACGGTGTCCTGACGCACCGTCGGGCGGTTGGGCGGGGGCGGGAGCGTCGGCGTGGCCGGTGCTCCCGTCGCGCCCATGGGGTCAGCACCAGGCCGATAGATCCAATGAATTGATACCCAAGGGGCGAAGCGAGGCGGATTATGCCGCCTATATTGACGTGTTCCTCTTATAGATCCTACCTTTCCCGGGGCCACTCCACGAGTTCCAGCAGGGTTCCAACAGGGTTCCAGCAAGGTTCCGCAGGGAGGGACATGTCGGAGTACGTACGCTCACGCACCCGGACCGCCCGCAAGGCCCCCAGATTCGCCGCCGTCGCGGCCGTCCTCGCCACCCTCGGCGCCGCCTTCGGCGGCACCGCCGACGCCGTCGCACGGGCGCCTCGCCCCGCCCCCGATGTGTATGTCGCGCCGAACGGCGACGACCGCGCGCCCGGCACCCGCACCGCCCCGGTCCGCACCCCCGAGCGCGCCCGCGACCTCGTACGGCAGCGCACCGACCGGCTCGCCGCCGACCTCACGGTGCACCTCGCGCCGGGTACGTACCGCCTCGCCCGCCCGCTCGTCCTCGACTCCCGTGACTCCGGGGGCAATGGGCACCGCGTCATCTGGCAGGGCAGCAAGGGCACCGTGTTCAGCGGCGGCCGGGCCGTCCAGCACTGGAAGCCGGTCAAAGGCAGGTCCGGGCTGTGGTCGGCGCCCGCGCCCGCCGGGCTGGACAACACCCGGCAGCTGTACGTGAACGGCGTCCGCGCCCAGCGGGCGCGCGGGCCGATACCGGTGACGCTCAAGTCCACCGCCACCGGCTACACCGCGTCCGCCGACACCCTCGCCCGCTGGCGCAATCCGTCGGACATCGAGTTCGTCTACCCCAGCGGTGAGGCGCTGTGGAACATCCAGCAGTACGGCCTCGGCCCCTGGACCGAACCGCGCTGCCCGATCGGCTCGATGACCGGCACCACCGTCACCATGGCCCAGCCGTGCTGGGACAACTCCACCAAGCGCGTGGAGTTCCCCGACATCCCCGGCCGCAGCATCAACATGGTCGGCCCCGGCAAGCTCACCAGTGACGCACTGCCCGGCTATGTCGAGAACGCCTACGAGGTCCTCGACCAGCCCGGAGAGTGGTACCTCGACCGGCACACCCGCACCGTCTACTACCGCCCGCGCTCCGGGGAGAACCCGCGCACCGCGGATGTGGAGGCGCCGGTCCTGGAGAAGCTGGTCGACGGGCGGGGCACCGGAAGCGCGCCGCTGCACGACATCGCCCTGCGAGGCATCCAGTTCTCGTACGCCACCTGGCTCACCCCCTCCTCACCCGAGGGCTTCTCCGAGGTGCAGGCGGGCTACACGGTGACCGGCGCGGAGGGCTGGAAGACCCAGGGGCTGTGCGAATACACCCCGGGCGGCACCTGCCCGTACGCGTCCTGGACCAGGATGCCCGGCAACGTGGCCATCAGCCATGGCCGCGACCTGGAGTTCTCCGACAACGCCTTCGTTCACCTCGGCGCGGCCGGGCTCGAACTCGGCACCGGAACACAGAACACCACCGTGCGCGGCAACGTCTTCACCGACATCTCCGGCAACGGCATGGAGATCGGCGGGGTCGACGCCCCCCGGCCCGGCAGCGACGCCGACCTCACCCGCAAGGTGTCGGTGACGAACAACCACCTCTACGCGCTGCCCCGCGAGTACCACGGCGGTGTCGCCATCCTCAACGGCTACACCCAGAACAACACCATCGCCCACAACCAGATCGACCATGTCGGCTACTCGGCGATCTCCATGGGCTGGGGCGGCTGGCCCGACAAGATCGGCAAACCGGCCACCGCCAATGTGTCGCACGACAACTCGGTGGCCGACAACCTCATCTTCGACTACATGCAGGCCCTCGACGACGGCGCGGGCGTCTACACCCAGGGCCTCACCGGCAGTTCCCTCGACAACGGCGAGAAGATCACCGGCAATGTCATCCACGACGGGTGGGGGCTGGGCCGGACCATCTACACCGATAACGGCTGCACCTACGTCACGGTAGAGGGCAACGTCCTCTACGGCGCCCAGGCCAACGTCCTCAGCGCACATGTCGACTACCGCGACGACCTCGGCAACAACGACCCGACCCGTATCGTCGGCAACTACTGGGAGCAGGGCGACCGCGACGGCAACGACAAGGGCGTGGTGACGTCCGGCAACCACATCCTGGCCGACCCCTCGAAGGCACCGGCCGGCATCGTGGCCGCGGCCGGTCTCGAACCCCGCTACCGAGGGCTGCTCGGCCGCACGTTCGCCACCCGCTCCGTACCCGAAGCACCCACCCGCGTGGGTGACTTCGCGGCGGACGGCTCGGCGTACGTCACCTGGAACCCGTCGTACGTCGATGGCGGGTCCCCGGTCACCTCGTACACCGTCACCGCGACCAACGGCACCCATAGCGTCTCCACCACCGTCCCGGCGGCGCGCTTCAAGCGCACCGCGTACGCGGTGGTCGACGGGCTCACCAACGGCACGCCGTACACGGTGACCGTCACGGCCCGGAACCGGGTGGGGCAGAGCGAGAGGTCGCCGGCCGCCGCCCCCGTCACGCCCACCGGCGACGGCTCCGGCGCCCTGCCCGCCGTCTCCACCGGCGTGAAGGTCAACGCGGAGGCCACGGCCGCCAGGCTGTCCTGGACGCCGCCCAAGACCACCGGCGACACCCCCGTCATCGGCTACCGGATCACCGTCTCCGACGGCCGCACCGTCACCGTGACCGGCCGCGACGTCCTGGTCGCCCAGCCCCGGGCCAAGGGCATGCTGCGGGTGATCGGCAATCTGCGCCCATCCACCGCGTACACCTTCTCGATCGCGGCCCTGACGGCCACCGGCACCGGCCTGTCCGCCGAGGTGTCCGTCACGACCCCGTCCGGATAAGGGCGGGAAAGCTCAAATCCCGCTCTGAAACCACGTCGATCCGGGTTCATCACCGTTCAGAGGGACAAAACTGACGGTAAGTGAGTAGTTCGGATGGACATGGATCGACATGGATGGACGGGGGCATTCCGATGTGGGCCATATTCAGACGCCCCGCCTCGGCGGAGCCACAGGAGGCGGCGGGCCAGGCGCCGGACATCCATGACATCTATGACCTCTATGACACCGCTTATCTGGTGGGCGGGCGGCGGTGGGTGATCCAGACCCTCCTGATAGCGCTTCAGGAGCGGGACGCGATCACCCTCCGGCGCTCCCGGATACACGCCAAGGCGGGGGAGGCCGAGCACCCGGTCGAACGCGCGCTCATCGCGCTGTGCCCCCGCCCGAAGCCGGTGGACCATGTGGTCCCCACGCTGCTCCACGGGCCCGAGCTGGACGCGATCCGGGACCGGCTCGCCTCCGGTGGTCTGCTCACCCGCCTCCGGGGCCGCCCCACCCGCACGGGCCGACGCCGGGTCGAAGCGGCCGTGCGGGCGGGAGCGCTCCCCTCGTACGTCTTCTACGGACCCGTCGTCCTCCCGGAGCCGGTGCGGCGCAAGGCCGTCAGCGCGGCGATACCCATCCCGAACGGCGATCCGGCCTACTGGGAGCGGCACGTCCTCATCGCCTACGACCCCGGCTACCCCGACCACGAGTCCTTCTACGAGACGCACTCGTGGGGCGACGACCATGGCGGAGGCCACGGCGGTGGCCACGGCGGTGGCCACGGTGGTAGCCACGGCGGCGGCCACCACTCCTGCGGCGGCGGTGGTGGCGGCGGGGGAAGCGACTAGGTTGCCGTCAGGCCGTGGCCGCGTCCTCGTAGGGGGTGGGGCAGCCCTGCGTGGCGGTCACGGCGGTCAGCAGCACCACCGAGTCCTCCAAAGCCCGCAACCCGTGCCGCTCATGCGGGATCTCCTGCACCTGGCCCGCGATGAGATCCAACCGGTCACCGCCGCCGGTCAGCCGTACATGCCCGTGCAGCACCTGGAGACTGGCCGCCGGAGGAGCGTTGTGCTCATCGAGCTCGCAGCCGGAGACCATGGCGATCACGCTCTGCCGCAGCGGGCCGTCGTGCAGGAACAGATGTGCGCTGCGCCCGTGCGGATCGGCCTTGGCCTGGTCCAGATGGTGGCGCGCGAGCGTGGTGAGGTCATCCATGAGTGCCCCTCGATCGGTCCGGTCTGATCGTCGGCGGGTTCCCTCAATCCTCACCGGCTAGCGTGGTGGGCGCCAGTTCGCAGCCGCGCCGTACGACCGCGCCGTGGAGAGAGGTACCGCAGCAGTGGCCGACTACCTGACCGTACTGACCACCACCGACACCCCCGAGAAGGCCGAGGCGCTGGCCCGCGGGGCGATCGAGGCCCGGCTGGCGGCCTGTGCGCAGATCAGCCAGCCCGTGACATCCGTGTACCGGTGGGAGGGGGAGGTCGAGACGGCGGCCGAGTGGCAGGTGCTGTTCAAGACGACCGCCGCGCGCTACGACGAGCTGGAGGCGCATATCCGCGAGGCGCACGACTACGAGACGCCAGAGGTCATCGCGATGCCCATCGTGAACGGCAGTGAGGACTATCTGGCGTGGGTGGTGTCGGAGACGACGATCGGCTGACGGCGACCGGCGACCGGCGACCGGCGACCGGCGACCGGTGACAGGGGGCGAGGGCTGGGCCGACCGCTCAGCGGGAGCCGGCGGCTCCCCGCCCCGCCAGCGCCCGCTCGATCCCCCGCTCCCGCGGCCCCAGGAAGCGCGGATCCGGCTCGAACGCCGCGTCCAGGGCCGCCTTGGACGCCGCCACGACCTCCCGCGTCCCACCGAAGTACCAGGTCACATCGTGCGGCTCGTCGACCGCGACCCCGTACGCGTCGATCCCCGCCGCCCCGCACAGCGCCAGCGCCCGCCGCACATGGAACCCCTGGCTCACCAGCACCGCCTTGTGCACCCCGAAGACCCGCCGGGCCCGGCTGCAGGAGTCCCAGGTGTCGAACCCCGCGAAGTCGCTCACGATCCGCCGGTCCGGCACCCCACGCTTGACGAGATACGCGCGCATCGCGTCCGGTTCGTCGTAGTCATGGCGGCTGTTGTCCCCGGTGACCAGCAGCGCACGGACCCTGCCGTCCTTGTAGAGCCGCACGGCGGCGTCCAGCCGGTGCGCCAGATACGGCGATGGCTCCCCGTTCCACAGCCCCGCCCCGAAGACCACCCCCACCGGGGCCGAGGGCACATCGGCGACCGTATGGATCCGGTCGTCCGTGCTCAGCCGCAGCCAGGTCGCGGGGAGCAGGGCCAGTACGCAGACGAGGACGCCCCCCTGCACCAGCCGCCGCCACCCCCGCCGCGTCCGCGGCAACCGCCCCCGCACCCACCCCAGCATGCGCTCCCCCTTCCGCATCACCGATCCGGTCGCGCTGTGGGACGCCGGAGAGGGGGTGGCGGTTGCGTCGGGCTACTCGGCGGTTTCCTCCTGATCCTCTTCGGGCTCATCCACGAAATCGGTCGTCTCGAGCTCGAAATCGAACGGCGCGGGGATGGGCAGCGGCTTGCCGAACGGGACCGTCATACGGGCGAGATAGCCGTGGTCCGAAGGGTCCCAGAAAGCCGTGATCTCTTCGGTCTGCATGTCGAGCACGAGGTAGACCGGCACATGGCGACCGTAGACCTCGAGCTTCTCCTGCCAGTCGACATCCCGGGTGGAGACGGACGTGAGCTCGGCGACGAGGGACAGCGCCGCGCCGTCCACATGGCGTGCGTCACCCACGAAAGCCTTCAGGTCCGCGACGTGAAGATCCGGGCCGTAGGCGCGCTCGGATGTGGGGAAGCTGAAGAGAAGGGGGGAGGTATCGGCGTCATGGCCCTCGGGGACATGGGGCGCGAGCTGCAGGCGCAGTGACCTCATGTGCCGCTTGTAAAACGGCCTCGACCACGGCGACACGACGATCTTCCCCCTGATGAGCTCGGCCTTGTAGCCGTCCGGTGTATCCAGTTCTTCCGTGGTCCGGAGTAGTTCCTCGAACTCAGTGCGGGGCCCCTTTCGGGGCTCCTCGACTGCCGGTGCGTCTTCTGTGGTCATCGGCCGCTCCAATATCGCGGTCACCGTGTCCTCCATCTGCTACGGAGCGTACTGTCTCGCTCACCGTAGCGACGGGCCTCCGGCGGTATCCGTCTTCCGTTCGCATTACCCCCACAAGGGTGATGCATCCGCTCCCGCATAGCCTTGACCAGTCATTCCGCACCACCGAAAACCAGCAGGTGATCCCCTCCATGCCCCCGATCCCCACCGCAGAGCTCCATCTCCACATCGAGGGCACCCTGGAGCCCGATCTGGCCTTCGCGCTCGCCGAGCGCAACGGGGTCGAGCTGCCGTACGCCACCCAGGAGGAGCTGCGGGCCGCGTACTCCTTCAGCGATCTGCAGGACTTCCTGAACCTCTACTACGCGCTGATGACCGTGCTGCGCACCGAGGACGACTTCGCCGACCTCACCAACGCGTATCTCGCCCGCGCCCGTGCGCAGGGTGTGCGCCATGCCGAGATCTTCTTCGACCCGCAGGCGCACACCGCGCGCGGCGTCGAGATCGACACCGTCATCCGCGGGATCGCCCGCGCGCTGGACGCGGCGCCGGGGACGTACGGCATCACCACGCGCCTGATCATGTGCTTCCTGCGCGACGAGAGCGCCGAATCGGCCCTGGCGACCTTCGAGGCGGCCCGCCCCCACCTGGACCGGATCGCCGCCGTCGGCCTGGACTCGGCGGAGGTCGGGAATCCGCCGTCGAAGTTCCGCGAGGTGTACGCGCTCGCGCGGGAGGCCGGGCTGAAGTGCGTCGCGCACGCGGGGGAGGAGGGGCCGCCCGCGTATGTGTGGGAGGCGCTGGACATCCTCGGCGTGGACCGCGTCGACCATGGGGTGCGCTGCCTGGAGGACGAGGCGCTGGTGGCCCGGCTGGTCGCGGGCCGGACCCCGCTGACCGTCTGCCCCCTGTCGAACGTCCGGCTGCGCGTCGTGGACCGCCTGGAGGACCATCCGCTGCCCGCGATGCTGGACGCCGGTCTGCTGGTGACGGTCAACTCCGACGACCCCGCCTACTTCGGCGGGTACGTGGGCGACAACTTCACCGCCATACGGGACGCGGTCGGCCTCGACGAGGCGACCCTGCGCACCCTGGCCCGCAACTCCTTCGAGGCCGCCTTCCTGGACGAGGAGACGCGGGCGGCGTACCTGAAGGAGGTCGACGGCTGGACCCGCTGAGCCCTGGGGCGATCAGCCCTCAGTCCTCAGCCCTCGGCCAGCTCCAGCCGTACCGCGCACACCTTGAACTCCGGCATCCGCGACACCGGATCCAGCGCCGGGTTCGTCACCGTGTTGGCCCGCCCCGGCCCCGCCCAGTGGAACGGCATGAACACCGTGTCCGGCCGGATGTCCCGGCTGATGCGGGCCGGGGCCACGGCGCGGCCGCGCCGGGAGACCACCGCGATCGGTACGCCCTCTGCCGCCCCCAGCCGGTCGGCGAGCAGCGGGTGGAGCTGGACGTAGGGGCCGGGTGCGGCCTCGTTGAGTTCGGTGACGCGCCGGGTCTGGGCGCCGGACTGGTACTGGGCCAGCACCCGGCCCGTCGTCAGCAGGACCGGATACGCCGCGTCCGGCTCCTCGGCGGCCGGGCGATGGCTCACGGGGGCGAACCGGGCCCGCCCGTCGTCGGTGGCGAACCGGTCGAGGAACAGCCGTGGCGTACCGGGATGCGGACCGGCGGCTACCTCCGCGCGCTCCGAGCCGGTCTCCTCCGCCTCCTTGGAGGCCCGCTTCGTGCCCTCGGAGGCCCGCTCCATCCCCTTGGCGGCAAGCTCCGTCCCTTCCGAGTCGGTCCCCTCCGCGCCCTTACGGGCGGTCCCCTCCGCGCGCTCCGGACAGGGCCAGAACACCCCGTCCTCCTCCGCGATCCTCCGGTACGTGATGCCCGAGTAGTCCGCCGGGCCGCCGGCCGAGGCCCGCCGCAGCTCCTCGAAGACCTCCTCCGCGTCGGCCGGAAACCCCTTCTCCCAGCCGAGCCGGGCCGCGAGCCCGCTCAGCACCCACAGATCCGTCCGGACGCCCGGCGGCGGGGTGAGGGCCGCCCGGCGGAGGATGACCCGGCCCTCCAGGTTGGTCATGGTCCCGGTCTCCTCGGCCCACTGCGCCACCGGCAGGACGACATCGGCGAGCGCGGCGGTCTCCGAGAGCACGACATCGGCGACCGCGAGGAAGTCCAGCGACCGCAGCCGGGACTCCACATGGGCCGCGCGCGGGGCGGAGACCAGCGGGTTGGAGCCCATCAGCAGCAGCGCCCGGACGTCCCGCCCGAGCGCGTCCAAGAGCTCGTACGCGCTGCGCCCCGGCCCGGGGAGGGCGTCGGGTTCGACGCCCCATACGGCCGCCACGTGGGCGCGCGCGGCCGGGTCGGCCAGCTTGCGGTAGCCGGGTAGCTGGTCGGCCTTCTGGCCGTGTTCGCGACCGCCCTGGCCGTTGCCCTGGCCGGTCAGGCAGCCGTAGCCGGACAGCGGGCGGCCCGCGCGGCCGGTGGCCAGGCACAGGTTGATCCACGCGCCGACGGTGTCGGTGCCCTTGGACTGCTGCTCGGGGCCCCGGGCGGTCAGCACCATCGAGTTCTCGGCGTCGCAGAACATCGTGACCGCCTTACGGAGGTCGGGGACGGGGACGCCGGTGATCCGCTCCACCAGCTCCGGCCAGTGGGCCATCGCGGCGGCCCGCGCCTCGGGCCAGCCGCTGGTGCGCCGTTCGACGAACTCCTCGTCCACCCGGCCCTCCGCGACCACCAGGTGCAGCAGCCCCAGCGCGAGCGCGAGATCGGTGCCGGGCCGCGGCGCCAGATGCAGATCCGCCTGCTCCGCCGTACGGGTGCGCCGGGGATCGACCACGATCAGCCGGCCGCCCGCCTCCTTCAGCTCGGTCAGATAGCGCAGCGCGGGCGGCATGGTCTCGGCCAGGTTCGAGCCGACGAGGACGACGCATCCGGTGCGGGCCACGTCCGCCAGCGGGAACGGCAGCCCGCGGTCCAGCCCGAAGGCCCGCTGATGGGCGGCGGCGGCCGAGGACATGCAGAACCGGCCGTTGTAGTCGATCTGCGAGGTGCCGAGCACCACCCGGGCGAACTTCCCCAGCGCGTACGCCTTCTCGTTCGTCAGCCCGCCGCCGCCGAAGACCCCCACCGCGTCGCGGCCGTACGTCCGGCCGGTCGCCTCCAGGCCCTCGGCGATCCGGTCGAGGGCCTCCTCCCAGGTGGCCGGTTCGAGCCGACCGGAGTCAGGGCGGCGGACCAGCGGCTCGGTCAGACGCACCCGGGAGGAGAGCACGGCGGGCGCGGTGCGGCCCTTACCGCAGAGCGCGCCGCGGTTGACGGGGAAGGCGGTGCGCTCGATGACCTCGACACCGCCCGGCCGCTCGTCCGATCCGCCGCCCGGCGGCAGCGGGCGCAGCGTCATCCCGCACTGGAGCGAACAGTAAGGGCAGTGCGTGTCGACGGGGGCGGGGTCGGGGGCGGGGGAGTGCTCCCCGGGAACGTGCGCCATGCCAAGGAGCGTGCTACGGCCGTGTTACGGCCCGCGTCGCCTCGGATTACGCCTGCGGGAAGCGGACCTCAGCACGGGGCCCGGCGGCCGGTGAAATCGGCGCAACCACCCGTCACGGCCGCGCAACGGCGGTGCAATCTGCCGCTGCCACGCTCTGGTCATGACGCCCCCCTCCGGTTCTCCTGGCCCCGACGGCACGGCCGATATGGACAGCACGGCGGACTTCGACAGTGCCCAGCGGCTCATGACCCAGTTCACCGCACAGCTCACCATCCAGCTCGACCGGCTGGGCCACAGCAGCCGTCCTGGCAGCCGCCACGACGTCCGCCGGGGTGGCCGCGACCGCCCGCCGACGCTCGTCGCCGTCGCCCACGGCAGCCGGGACCCCGAGGCGCTGCGCACCGTGACCGCACTCCTGGACCGCGTCCGCGCGCTCCGCCCGGGACTGCCCGTACGTCTCGGCCATATCGAGCTCAACCAGCCGCTGCTGACCGACACGCTGGCCGCGCTGCGCGGTGAGGCCGTGCTCGTCCCGCTGCTCCTGAGCCGCGGCTACCACACCAAACAAGACATCCCGGACGCCGTCGCCGCCGCGTCCCACCTCGCCGCCCGGATCGCCGCCCCGCTCGGCCCGGACCCGCTGCTCGCCGAGGCGCTGCACGCCCGGCTGGCGGAGGCGGGCCACCGGGCCGGGGTTCCGCACGGGGCGGGCGTCGCGGCTCCGCAGGGGGCAGGCGTCGCGGGCGTCGCGGCTTCGCACGGGACAGGCGTCGCGGGCGTCGCGGCTTCGCACCGGGCGGGCGTCGTCCTGGCCGCGGCGGGCTCCCGCGACCCGGACGCGGCCGTCGACGTGGCCCGGACCGCCGCCCTGCTCAGCGCCCGGCTCGGCGGTGTGCCCGTCCTGCCCGGCTACGCCTCCGGCTCCGGGCCCACCGTGCCCGAGGCCGTACGGGCCCTGGCCGCGCTCGGCCATGACCGGATCGCGGTCGCCTCCTACTTCACCGCGCCCGGCCGCTTCGCCACCCAGTGCGCGAACGCCGCCCAAGGCGCAGGCGTCACCCAATGCGCACACGCCGCCCCCAGGATCGCGGCCGCCCCGCTCGGCGCCCACCCGGCGGTGGCGCGTCTCATACTGCGCCGGTACGAACAGACCCTCGCCTTCGCACCCTTGTCACCACCGGCGGCTACCGTCGGTGTATGAGTCGCAGCGCACCTCCTGAACCGGATCCGGCCCCTCCGACCGGTGCCCCCGAGGCCGGCACCGGCCATGTCCCCGGCTATGCCCCGGCGGACCTCGAGCGCTGGGCGCCAGAGCCCGACAAGCGGCCGGGCCGGACCGCCTTCCAGCGGGACCGGGCGCGGGTGCTGCACTCCGCCGCGCTGCGCAGACTGGCCGGGAAGACCCAGGTGGTGCCCGCCACACCGGCCGCCGACCCCGGACCGGCCGGGCGCGCCCTGGCCTACGACGCCACGCCCCGCACCCGGCTGACCCACTCCCTGGAGTGCGCCCAGGTGGGCCGTGAGCTGGGGGCCGCCCTCGGCTGCGACCCGGATCTGGTGGAGACGGCCTGCCTCGCCCATGACCTCGGCCATCCGCCGTTCGGGCACAACGGTGAGCGGGTGCTCAATGAGATCGCCGAGCCCTGCGGCGGTTTCGAGGGAAACGCGCAGTCGCTGCGGCTGCTGGCCCGGCTCGAACCGAAGCGGTTCGTGCCCGGCCCGGAGGCCGGTGAGCCGGTGAGCGTCGGCCTCAACCTCACCCGCGCCGCGCTGGACGCCGCCACCAAGTACCCCTGGCCGCGCGGCGGCCATCCGTACAGCCCCCGCTCCCCGAAGTTCGGGGTCTACGAGGACGACCTCCCGATCTTCGCGTGGTACCGGCAGGGCGCCCCCGAGGGCCGTACGACCTTCGAGGCGCAGGTCATGGACTGGGCCGACGATGTCGCGTACTCCGTCCACGATGTCGAGGACGGGCTGCACGCGGGCCATCTCGACCCCGCGAGCCTGCTCTCCGAGCCCGAGCGCCGCGAGGTCTTCGCCGTCGCCGCCGACCGCTACGCCCCGGGGGCCGAGCCCGGAGAGCTGGCCGAGGCGCTGGACCGGCTGCTGGGCCAGGAGTGGTGGCCGCACCGCTACGACGGCTCGTCCGTCGCCCAGGCCCGCCTCAAGGACGCCACCAGCCAGCTCATCGGCCGCTTCTGCCTGGCCGCCGAGGGCGCCACCCGCGCGGCGTACGGCACGGGCCGCTTCGCCCGCTACCACGCCGAGCTGGTCGTCCCCCGCGCCGCGCGCCTGGAGTGCGCGGTCCTCAAGGCGGTCGCCGACCGGTATGTCATCCAGCGCCCCGACCAGGAGCTGGTCCGGGCCGATCAGCGCGTCGTCATCGCCGAGCTGGGCGATGCCCTGATCGCCCGCGCCCCCGAGGGCCTGGACCCCCAGTTCCGCGCGCTCTTCGACGCGGCCGGGGACGACCGGGGCCGGCTGCGGGCGATCGTCGACCAGATCGCCTCCCTGACCGACACCTCGGCCCGGTGGCTCCACGCCCGGCTCACCGCGTGAACCGCGGCCCGCCGGATCCGGCTTGCGTGCACACGTCCGGCGTACGGGCCCTTCCGGACGCACTCGCCGTGCGGGAGGCTCCCCTGTGACACAGCTTTCGGCACAGGGTGCCGCACAGCTTTCGGTACAGCTTTTGGCACGGATTTTCAGCACAGCCTCTGGCACAGCCATGGGCACAGCATTTGGCACCCCTTTCGGAGAGCACGACCTGACGCGACCGGGGTAAGGCACTCATAGAGGCACTGCTCGGCACTGCTCGGCAGCGAGGAGGATACAAGTGGTCGACGCACACCAGACATTCGTCATCGTCGGAGGGGGTCTGGCCGGGGCGAAAGCCGCGGAAACCCTGCGAGCGGAGGGCTTCACCGGGCGGGTGATCCTCATCGGTGACGAGCGCGACCACCCCTATGAGCGGCCCCCGCTGTCCAAGGGCTTCCTCACCGGCGGCCAGGAGCGCGACAGCGTCTTCGTCCACGAGCCCGCCTGGTACGCCCAGGCCGACATCGAGCTCCACCTCGGCCTGCCCGCCGTCCACCTGGACCGCGCCGCCAAGGCCGTGACCCTCGGCGACGGCACCCGGGTCCACTACGACCGGCTGCTGCTGGCCACCGGCGCCGAGCCGCGCCGCCTCGACATCCCCGGCACCGATCTGGCCGGGGTCCACCATCTGCGCCGGCTCGCCCACGCGGAGCGGCTCAAGGGCGTCCTCACCACCCTCGGCCGGGACAACGGCCAGTTGGTCATCGCGGGCGCGGGCTGGATCGGCCTCGAAGTCGCCGCCGCCGCCCGCGGCTACGGCGCCGAGGTGACCATCGTCGAGCCCGAGCCCACCCCGCTCCACCCCGTCCTCGGCCCCGAGCTGGGCGCCCTCTTCGCCGACCTTCACGGCGAGCACGGCGTCCGCTTCCACTTCGGTGCCCGCCTTACCGAGATCACCGGCCAGGACGGCATGGTGCTGGCCGCCCTCACCGACGACGGCGAGGAGCACCCCGCCCACAGCGTCCTGGCCGCCATCGGCGCCGCCCCGCGCACCGCCCTCGCCGAGGCCGCGGGGCTGGAGGTGGTGGACCGCGCGGCGGGCGGCGGTATCGCGGTCGACACCTCGCTGCGCACCAGCGACCCGGACATCTTCGCGGCGGGCGACGTCGCCTCCGCCCCGCTCGGCTTCCTCGAGGGCACCCCCGTACGGGCCGCACTCCCGCGGAGTGCCCGGCTGCGCGTCGAGCACTGGGCCAACGCGCTGAACGGCGGCCCGGCGGCGGCCCGCGCCATGCTCGGCCAGGACGTCGCGTACGACCGGGTGCCGTACTTCTTCTCCGACCAGTACGACGTCGGCCTGGAGTACTCCGGCTACGCCCCGCCCGGCTCGTACGACCAGGTGCTGGTGCGCGGCGACGTCGGCAAACGGCAGTTCATCGCCTTCTGGCTGAACGACGGCCGGCTGCTCGCGGGCATGAACGTCAACGTCTGGGACGTCACCGAATCGATCCAACGGCTCATCCGCGGCGGCGACCAGCTCGACGCGGCGGCCCTGGCCGACCCGTCCGTCCCGCTGACCTCGCTGCTCCCGTAGGCCCTGGGGCACGTTCCCACCGGGGTCCGGCAGGCGACGGACAGCCGTGTCGGACCCCGGCCGTAGAATTCGGGCGTGGCAGGCAGGATCAACGATGACGACGTGAAGGCGGTCCGGGCAGCGGTCCCGATCGACGCCGTCGTGTCCGAATACCTCCAGCTGCGCAATGGGGGAGGTGGCAATCTCAAGGGCCTGTGCCCCTTCCATGACGAGAAATCCCCGTCCTTCCAGGTCAGCCCCAGTAAGGGGCTCTACTACTGCTTCGGCTGCCAGGAGGGCGGAGACACCGTCGACTTCGTCATGAAGATCGACCACCTCTCCTTCGCCGAGACCATCGAGCGGCTGGCCTCCCAGGCCGGCATCACCCTGCGCTACGAAGAGGGCGGCTACACCCCCGGCCGCCAGCAGGGCGAGCGCACCCGGCTGGTCGAGGCCCATAAGGCGGCCGCGCAGTTCTACGTGGAGCAGCTTGAGCGCCCCGAGGCGGAGATCGGCCGCACCTTCCTGGCCGAGCGCGGCTTCGACCAGGCCGCCGCGCAGCACTTCGGCGTCGGCTACAGCCCGGCCGGCTGGGACCATCTCGTCCGCTATCTGCGCGGCCGCGGTTTCACCGACAAGGAGCTGATCCTCTCCGGGCTCGTCCAGGAGGGCCGTCGCGGCCCCATCGACCGCTTCCGGGGCCGGCTGATGTGGCCGATCCGGGACATCTCCGGTGAGGTCGTCGGCTTCGGCGCCCGGAAGCTGCGCGACGACGACAACGGCCCGAAGTACCTCAACACCCCCGAGACCCCGCTCTACCGCAAGTCCCAGGTCCTCTACGGCATCGACCTCGCCAAGAAGGACATCGCCAAGGCCAGCCGGGCAGTGGTGGTCGAGGGCTATACGGACGTCATGGCCTGCCATCTCGCGGGGGTCACCACCGCCATCGCCACCTGCGGCACCGCCTTCGGCGGCGACCACATCAAGATCCTCCGACGGCTGCTGATGGACAACGCGGGCGCGGAGGTCGTCTTCACCTTCGACGGCGACGCGGCCGGGCAGAAGGCGGCCCTGCGCGCCTTCGAGGACGACCAGCGGTTCGCCGCCGAGACCTCCATCGCGATCACGCCCGACGGGATGGACCCGTGCGAACTGCGGCTGGCCCGCGGCGACGAGGCCGTGGCGTCCCTGGTCGAGAGCCGTACGCCGCTGTTCGCCTTCGCGCTGAAGTCGATCGTCTCCCGGTACAACCTGGACACCGAGGAGGGGCGCATCGCCGCGGTGGACGAGGCGGTGCCGGTCGTCGCGGCGATCAAGAATCCCGGGCTGCGGGACCGCTATGCGATCCGGCTGATCGGGATGGTCGGCATCGCCACCCAGGCGGAGGAGCAGTCGATCATCCGCCGGGTGCGCGGGCTGGCCCGCAGCAGGCAGAACGGCGGCCCGGGCGGCCCGGAGCAGGGTGGCCGCGGCGATCAGCGGGGCGGCGGCCCGGGCGGGTCCCGGTACGGCGGACGGGGTGACCAGCGCGGCGGCGGTCCGGGCGGCCATGGCGGGCCCGGAGGCCATGGCGGGCCGGGCGGGCCCGGAGGCCATGGCGCCGCGGGCGCGCCGCCGGTCCCGCGTGGTCCCGCGCTGAATCTGCGCAGCCCCGCCCACCGCGTCGAGCGCGAGCTGCTCAAGCTGGCGCTTCAGCATCCAGACCTGGTCTCCCCGGCCTTCGACGCCTATGGCATCGACGAGTTCACCGCCCCGCCGTACGCGGCAGTGCGCCGCACCATCGAGGACGCGGGCGGTACGGCCGCCGCGGACGCCGACTATCTCGCCCGGGTCCGCGAGGCGGCCCCCGACGACACGGTCCGGGCCATGGTCACCGAGCTCGCCGTCGAGCCGCCGCACACCCGCCGCGACCCGGACGAGGTGTACGCGGGCGTGCAGTTGGTGGCCGTACGGCTGGCCGCGGTGAATCAGCGCGTGACCGAGGTGCGGGGCGCCCTCCAGCGCCTGGGGCAGCACGCGGACCCCGCCCATCTCGCCACCGTGCAGAACGAGCTGTGGGTGCTGCAGCAGTACGGCCAGTCCCTCCGGGACCGGGGCGCGGCGGCGCTGTAGGCCGAGCGGGGCAGAGGGGGGCGAGGGCCGGTGGATGGGGTTCCGGCCAGCGCGTTCGTGCCTTGGCAGGCGGGCCGTAGGGGGCGCCGTAGCCGCCGGGTAGTCGTACGGTCACGGGCCGCTGAGCAAAAAATGCCCGCACGCCCCTCGTGGCAGGCCTGTGTCGTACCCCACACTGGGATGCGGTGCCTGAGTCCTCGGAGCGCGGCGGTGTTGGTCAGGTAGGGCCGGAATCCCCCGCAGATCCGCTCATGATGTACGGGACGGACGGCGGCGCGGCCGCCGTGCCGTGCCCGATCGTTCTGCCCCCTCAGCAGCGATCACCCTGGAGGTCGCCCCCGTGCAGACCCAGACCCTCACCGACGCGGCCCTCGCGGCGTCGCCGAACCCCGTGTCCGCCCGCCCGCCCGGCGCCGCACCGGTAGCGTCGGCCGTGCCCGAGGACCCGGCGGACCTCGCCCCGGAGGGTGCACCGGAGACCGACCAGGACGCCGCACCGGACGCCATGGCCGACATAGCTGCCGACCCCGATCCCGACCCCGACGGCGCCCCCGAAGCGGAATCCGCCGAGCCCGCCGAGCCGGTCGAGCCCGCCGAGCCCGTGGAGATCGTCGATACCGTCGTAGAGCCCGTCGAACCGATCGAGCCGCCCGCCCGCGCCGACACCAGCGGCCCCTCCGCCGACCTCTTCCGCCAGTACCTCCGCGAGATCGGGCGGATACCGCTGCTCTCCGCGGTCGAGGAGGTCGAGCTGGCCCGCCGGGTCGAGGCGGGTCTCTTCGCCGAGGAGAAACTCGGCAACACCCCCGACCTCGACTCTCAACTCGCCGTGGACCTCGACCGGTTGGTGGTCCTGGGCCGGATGGCCAAGCGCCGGCTGATCGAGGCCAACCTCCGGCTCGTCGTCTCCGTCGCCAAGCGCTATATCGGCCGCGGCCTGACCATGCTCGACCTGGTCCAGGAGGGCAACCTCGGCCTGATCCGCGCGGTCGAGAAGTTCGACTACGCCCGCGGGTACAAGTTCTCGACGTACGCGACCTGGTGGATCCGCCAGGCCATGTCCCGAGCCCTGGCCGACCAGGCCCGGACGATCCGGGTCCCGGTGCATGTCGTCGAGCTGATCAACCGGGTGGTCCGGGTCCAGCGCCGGATGCTCCAGGAGCGCGGCTACGAACCCACCCCCGAGGAGGTCGCCGCCCATCTCGACCTCCTCCCGGAGCGGGTGAGCGAGGTGCTGCGGCTGGCCCAGGAGCCGGTGTCGCTCCACGCCCCGGTGGGTGAGGAGGACGATGTGGCCCTCGGCGACCTCATCGAGGACGGCGACGCGGCCTCACCCGTGGAGTCCGCGGCCTTCCTGCTGCTCCGCGAGCACCTGGAGGCCGTGCTGTCGACGCTCGGCGAGCGCGAACGCAAGGTGGTGCAGCTGCGGTACGGACTGGCCGACGGCCGCCCCCGCACGCTGGAGGAGATCGGCCGGATCTTCGGGGTGACGCGGGAGCGGATCCGCCAGATCGAGTCGAAGACGCTCAACAAGCTCCGCGACCACGCCTTCGCCGATCAGCTCCGCGGCTATCTGGACTAGCGATCCGGGCACCGACCCCGCCCCAGGCAGGCCGGGCCGAGCCCCACCCGGCCCAAAACCCACGGCTCACGCCCGGCCCGAACTCGGGGCTCACGCCCGGCCCGAACCCACGGCTCACGCCCGGCCCAAAACCCAGGGCTCACGCCTGGCCCAAAACACTCCAGGGCGGCTCATGCCCGGCCAAAACCCCAGGGGCCCTCACGTCCGCCCCGCCCCCGAGACCCCAGGGCCTCACGTCGCCCCGTACCCTCCGCTCGCCCCATGATCATGACCACCCCCGGTCTCGAACCCCCCGGTCTCGAACCCCGCGGCCTCGTACCCACCCCCGCCCCATGCTCCACGGCCTCTTGGGCTCCCGGCTCGACGGTCCCGGGCTCGAAGGCTTCGGGCTCGAAGGCCCCGGGGTGGGTCTGCTCCCGCACCGCCACGTACTGCTGCCGCACCGCCTGCCCCACCGGCAGTTCCTCGCCCGGCTCGAAGACCTGGCTCGCCGCGGCCGGCCAGCGCGGCGGCTCGTGCGGCGACTGGGTGCCGTGCGAGACGCCCAGCGCCCACGCGGCCTGGCGGGCCGCGCCCAGGGCGGCGTAGTCGGCGGGTTGGGGCACCACGACCTGCACCCCCAGCAGCGCGGGCGCGATCGCGCGGACGGCCTGCAGATCGGCCGCGGGCCCGAGCAGGAAGACGCGCCGCACCTGGACGCCGCGCCCGCGCACCACGTCCAGCGCGTCCGCGAGCCCGCACAGCATCCCCTCGAACGCGGCCCGCGCCAGATGTTCGGGCTTCATCGACTCGCGTCGCAGTCCGGTCAGCGTGCCGGCCGTATGCGGCAGATGCGGGGTCCGCTCACCCTCCAAATAGGGCAGCAGTACCAGCCCGTACGACCCCGGGGTGGACTTCATCGCGAGCGCGGAGAGCCCGTCGAGATCCGTACCGAGCAGCTCCGCCGTACCGCGCAGCGTCCGTACCGCGTTGAGCGTATGCACCACCGGCAGATGCATCCCGGTGGCGTCCGCGTACGACAGGATCGTGCCGGTCGGATCGGCCAGCGCCTCATGGTGGACGGAGAAGACCGAGCCGGAGGCGCCCAGGGAGATCACCGCGTCGCCGACCCCGACCCCGAGCCCGAAGGCGGCGGCCATGGTCTCGCCCGTACCGGCGGAGATCAGCAGCCCCTCGGGGGTGTGCCCGGCGGCGTCGGCAGGGCCGATGACCTCGGGCAGCCGCACCTGGTGACCGAGGGCCAGTTGGACCAGATCGGGGCGCCAGGATCCGTTCGCCGCCGACCAGTAGCCGCTGCTGGAGGCCGTGCCGCGGTCGGTCGTACGCCGCACCGGCCGCCCCAGCAACTGCCACACCAGCCAGTCGTGCGGCTGCATCAGCTCGGCCACGCGGTGCGCCGAGTCCGGCTCGTTCCGCGCCAGCCAGCGCAGCTTGGCCACCGGCTGCGAGGCGGTCGGCACGGCGCCGACCGCCTGGGCCCACGCGGTGCGGCCGCCGAGCGCCTCGGTGAGGTCGGCGGCCGCGGACTGTGCGCGCTTGTCGTTGCCCATCAGCGCGGGGCGCACCAGCACCCCGCCCGCGTCCAGCGCCAGCAACCCGTGCTGCTGCGCCGAGACGCCGATGGCCTGGACCCCTTCGAGCAGCCCGCCCTCGGCGGCCTCGCCGAGGGACATCAGCCACGCCTGCGGATCCACATCGCCGCTGCCGCCGACCGGGTGCGGGGCGTACCCCTGTTTGATCACGGCACCCGTATCGGTGTCACAGACGACGATTCGTGTGCTCTCGGACGAACTGTCCAACCCGGCGACTATCCCCATGGATCAGATCATGCCACCGCCGCGGTTAGGTGTTGCTGGTGCCCCAGTCGTCCTCGCCCACCGCGCGGGCGTCGCGCTGCCCGATCTTCTCGCGCAGCGGCCGGACCTTGTCCAGCGCCCGCACGGCGGCCAGTCGGCCTCCCTGCGCGGCCGACTCGGCGGTATTGCGGACGGCCGGATTCCGCGCGAACTTCTGCGCACAGGCGCGCAACTGCTCGTACCGCTCATGGCCCGCTCGCGTGCCCAGCACGTAACCCACAGCCATCCCAGTGATGAACGTCAGCCGGTAGCGCATCGACCTGCCCTTCTCGCTGTCCTTCACGTCCGGACCCCGGGGTCGTGCTGCGCGCCTACCCGCCCGCGCCGCAGATCACCCACGATCACGTAGAAGATCATCCCTGGAACGGCCGCGGATCGCCCGAGGGCGGACGCGGCGAACCGATTGGCGGAGCACCCCCCTGCTTGCGCTAATGTATGTGTCGCAGCGAGCGCACGCCGTCCGGAAGCCCCGGGCGGGGTCACGGTCGCGGCACACGGAGCAATCCCCTGTAGCTCAATTGGCAGAGCAGCCGGCTGTTAACCGGCAGGTTACTGGTTCGAGTCCAGTCGGGGGAGCTCGGTCCCCTGTAGCTCAATTGGCAGAGCATTCGGCTGTTAACCGGAGGGTTACTGGTTCGAGTCCAGTCGGGGGAGCAGTGAGGAGGACCCCTTGAGGGGTCCTTTTTCATTTCCGGGCCCCTGCGGACGTGATCTACGCCATGATCGAAGCCAGGGGGCTCCCATCACCGGCCCTTCGAAGCAGCAGATCGTATGAGCGGCTATGCTGCGGCAGACGGCGCGCGCAGATGTGTACGACGCGCCGTTACGGGGCGGTAGCTCAGCCGGTTAGAGCAGCGGACTCATAATCCGTCGGCCGTGGGTTCGAGTCCCACCCGCCCCACCAGGGCACTACGCGGGCAGACCCATCCTGACCTGCGAAGACGCAGAAACGGGAGTCGCCGCGCCGATGCGGGGACTCCCGTTCATCCGTTTAGAGCAAGATCCAGTGGACACGTAGTGGACACGGAGCCGGTTCAGTGGACGGAGGGACGTCCCCTTGCCTTCCGACGCCCGTTCGGAGCTCGGCGGGCGGTCCGGGACGCCGTTGGCGGCGGCCCCATCAGTGGCGCCCAGCCGTCCAGGTCCGGGGACTCGGCCCGGGCGATGGTGAAGCGCGTGAGCGAGATGGCCGCTCGCTGCTCCTCCGGGTACCGGTCGCTGAAGTTCTCGACCCGGACCAGCTCCAGGTCGTTCGCGGTGCAGTGATCCCGTATCCACTTCACGGCCGCGTTCGCGGAGTCGTCCTGGCCGCGCCCAGCCAGGGTGATCATGCCGAGGAGATCGGAGTCGGGTTGCGTCTGCGCTCCAATGGCCCATGTGTCACCTGACCGCTGTGCGCCGTGGGCGAAGAAGACGGCGATGTCGCCTTGCCAGGCACTTTCGGGGATCACCAGCGGGGTGCGCACCTTGAAAGGAACGTCGCGGGGGACGACGGCCATGACGGATTCGGCCTCGGCCCGCATCATCTCGGGCAGCACGCTGGTGTAGGTATCGGAGGTGATCTGACGCGAGGAGTGCCCCAGCTTCTCCTGGACCACCTTGATGTCGGTACCGGCGAGCAGGGAGAGGGTGGCGGCGAGGTGACGCAGGTCGTGGAGGCGCACCGGCGGTAGGCCGGACAGCTCTACGAGGCGGGTGAAGCGGCGGGAGATCCAGTCGGGGTGCAGCGCCTCGCCGTTCTCGTGCGTCCACACGTGGCCGGTCTGGACGTAGGCGTCTCTCCACTCCTGGCGCTTCCTCTCCTGCTTCGAGCGGAAGCTGACCAGGTTGTCGGCGGACTCCAGGCTCAGGGAGAGGGTGCGTACGCTGTCGGCCTTTGGCGCTTCGCCGTAGAGCTCGTATGCGACCTCCACGATCTGCTGGGAGATCCGCAACCAGAGGGCATCGGTGCTGACCTCTGTCCAGGGCAGCGCGGCCATCTCCCCGCGGCGGGGACCGAGGAAGATGAAGGAGTGCCACAGCTCGTAGAGCCAGTCGTCCTTGACGAAGTCGAGGAACTGACCAGTCAGCTCCGGAGTCCAGACCATGACCGGGCCCGGCTTCTCGCCGGTGCGCTTCCAGTGCTCGATGCGCTCGGGCGTCCAGACGAGCGGCTTTGGCCGGGTCACCGGCGGTAGCTCCACGAGTTGAGCCCAGTTCTTGGCGAACGCCTGCTCGCGCTTTATCCCCCAGGACAGCGCCGAGCTGAGGGTGTCGTTGATGCGGTGCATGGTGGTGGCGGAGGTGACTTTCCGCAACCCTTTCTTGCCCTCACGGAGCGCGGCGTTCGCGTCGAGGAAGGCTCGGCGGGCGGCTCGGCGCGCCTCCTTCTTCCCGGCCGCCTTCACCCAGGCCCGGTGTGCCTCGTCGCGGTCCTTCTGGAGTTGGTCGACGCGGAGACGGTGGAGGGTCCGTTCGGCGTTCTCCCTCTCGATCGCGTCGTACATCTTGTCGAGGTGCCGGACCTTGAGGTCTCGGCGCTTGATGTGTCCGAGGTGAGGGAGGAGGTAGTTGTTGATGTGTTCCTCATAGCCGTGGCGGGTGGTGCGGGCGAGGGACTTCTTCGCCTGGATCCACCGGACGAAGAAGTCGCCGCATGTCTCGTCGGACAGCACGTCGGTGCCGGCCATGGCGGCGTCGTAGAGTTCTTTCGCCTTCTTCTTGGCGTCGTCCTTCTTGGCGAAGCCGCCGCGGCGTACCCGTTGGCGGTTGCCTCCTTCGCCGCGGTCGATCTCGAAGTAAAACGCCCAGGTTCCGTGCTTCGGGCCCAGCTTCGGGCACGTGGTACCGATGGACCCGATCTTGGGTTTGCCTTCGGCATCCAGGAGAGGTTCGCCCTCCTTATCCTTGAGTGGTCCCTTGCACTGGCATCGCCGGTAGTAGCTCGGCGAGAACATCTGACCCCCTGCTACTGACTGCCCACGGTCAGCTTTGCTTGTGCGTACGTATCTGTACGAGTCCGGTGTGATCTTTCTTCATCTTGCTGGGGCTGTCGGACACTGCTGTAAAGTCGTTCGCAAGTTGGCGCGGGGGAGGATGCGACCAACGACATGGCTGCTCAGGAAGCAGGCGAACAGGCTCCGTCCGGAGTGATGGGACTGGAGGAGCTGCTGGCCCTTCCGGCCACGGTGAACGTGACAACTGCTGGCCGTGCCCTCGGGATCGGCCGCGACAAGGCGTATGAACTGATCCGGTCAGGACAGTTCCCGGTTCGGACCCTCCCGCTGGGCGGCACGATCCGTGTGCCGACGGCAGAGCTGTGGAAGATCCTCGGCGTGGACGCGCGGGCTGAGCGTGAGTGATGAGCGAGATTGAGGAGTGTTGTTGCTTTGCAACAGTGTGACCTATCTTCGGTAGACTTGATGTGGTAAGGGGGTCGGCTAGGTCAAGGAGTCCAGCGCATGCCTCGGCTATATGGGTTCGACGACATGGCGTACCAGCGGGTGCGCGAGAGCGAGGCCGCGCCCTTGCGGCAGGCCGCTAGCCGCCGCCTTCAGCAGCAGACCTACGAAGCGATCACCACGTGGATGAATGCCGAGGGCTACCGGACAACCCGAGGGGGCTTCTGGCGGCCGTCCGTCCTGGCGAACGTCCTCGACCACCCGGCGATCGCCGGACTCGTTGAGGACGCGAACGGCAACCTGGTGGACTCCGGCGGACCTCGGATCATTCAGCCCGAGGAGTTCAAAACCATCCGGGCGATGCGGCCGTTGAACGATCCGGCCAACCGCCGGGCTGAACAACGCGAATACCTCATGCCGGGCGGGCTTTCTGATTGTGGCCTGTGTGGCGGCTTGTTTGGTTCATCTCCTTCGAACAGCGGGAGCCGTGGGTATCGCTGCCTCCCGAACAGGCCGCAGCATCCGGGCGGCTGCGGCAAGGTCCGCATCAATGCTGACCTGTTCGAGACCTATGTGGCCGAGCACGTAGTGGCTGAGCTGGCCAAGCCGGAGGTCAGCGCACTGATCGCGCAGGCTCGTGACGAGGTACTGGCAGAGGCAGCCGAGCTTCGTGCACAGGTGAAGACGGACAAGGCGCGGCAGAAGGAGCTTGGTGAGAGCTACGCTCGCTCGCCGGAGCTGTCCCTGAGCGCCTTTCGCGCCGCTGACAAACGGTTGGCCGACCAGATCAGGGAGAACGCGGCTCAGGCGCGCTTCCTGGAGCAGGTTCGGCACGTGCCGGTGGGAGACGTGCCGGATCTCGTTCGGTGGTGGAGGCATGCCCCGCTGGCATCGAAGCAGGGTGTGCTGACCCTCATGCTGGAGCGGGTATCGGTCTATCCGGCTGCCGCACGAGGGTCGCGCACCGTGGATGGCGATCGCGTTGCTCTGACGTGGAGGAAGTGGAACCCCTCCGCTAGCCAGGGGACCGCGCCATCACCGCAGGGTGATGGGGACCGCCTTGAGAGCGCGTGAGCGGAACGAGGTACGCCACCGCAGCTGCTGAGCGGGAACTGCGAGATCCAACTGAGGGAACCGGTGAAGCAGCGTATGGAGGGCGATCTGGATCTCCATACGAGCCAGCGGGGCACCAAGGCAGTAGTGCATACCCTGGCCGAGGGCCAGGTGTGCCTTGTCCTCGCGGTGGATGTCGAACTCGTCCGGTGAGGGGTATCGCTCAGGATCTCTGTGTGCGGAGGCCAAGCAGAGCATGACGGTGTCCCCCGCGGGGATCGGTGTGCCGCCGATCTCTATGGGTTCGGTGGGGAAGCGCCGGATGGCCATCTGGTTGGGGTGCGCGTAACGCAGCAGTTCCTCAACGGCTTCGGGCAGCAGGCTGGGCTCGGCGCGCAGCTCTGCGACCTGTTCCGGGCGCTGCAGAAGGGTGACCAGTCCGGCACTGATCAGGTGCTGGGCGTTCTCGCTCCCAGCCATAAGCAGCAGGAAGGCCAGGGAGACGAGTTCGTCTTCGGTGAGTTGATCGCCTTCGTCTCGCACGGCGATAAGCGCCGAGAGCATGTCGTCGCCGAGGGCCCCTCGCCGGGCGGCGACGAGGTCCAGGAGGAAGGCGTGGATGTTCTCCACGGCTTCCTTGATCTGTTGGCGGCTTTCGGGTGTGAGCATGTTGCTCACCCACGTGGAGAAGCGGCGTCGGTCGGCCTCGGGAACTGCGAGCAGGTCGCCGATCACCATGAGTGGCAGGGGGAGTGAGAAGGTCGAGACAAAGTCTCCGCCCCCATGGCTGGCCAGTTCATCCGCGAGACGGTCAACCGCGGTCTGGACGCTTCCACGTAGACCCTCAACCCGGCGCGCCGTGAACGCTTTTGACACCAGGCGACGCAGGCGCTGATGGTCTTCCGGATCGATGTTGAGAAGGTTGGCATCCAGGGCCGGCGGGAGGGAGAAGCCCTTGTACCCGATGCCGGAGTGCGCCTTATTCACTGACAGTCGGGCGTCGGTGAGCCCGGCACGCACATCCTCTTCTCGGAGCACGAGCCAGATCGGTGAGCCGTCGGGGAGCGCGACCCGGTGTACGGCGCTCTTCTGGCGAAGCTCTGCGTACCTCGGATACGGGTTGTCGAGGAACGCAGTGTCGAAGGGCTGAGGTAGGTGTCCTACCGGGAGGCCGGTCATCAGGTGGGCTCCTGCGCGGTCGGGCGGCTGTGAACTGTGGGGGTGAGGACGGCCGCGACGACGGGGGAAGCGTCGAAGGCGGCGGCGACCTTGCGCTGGAATGCGATCTCGGCAGCGAGGTCCTGCGGTTCGGCTGCAAGCGGAGAGCTCGGGTACTCCGCTGGTCGGATCCCTTGGTCCTTCGCCTGCATCGCTGCTGCGAGCTGGGCGGCTTCAACCGTCGCGGCAAGCTCCTCGTCCCGGAGGCCAGCAGCTACGGCCTGCTGCTGGGCCTCTTCAGCGACAGCCAGCGTCATCCAGGTGCGCAGTCTCCACTGGGCATCTCGGATCTCCACCACGAGCCGGTACAGCCGGGTTCGTATATCGACGTCGCCCGGATCGAGCACGACGTCCGGTGCGTGCGACGTCACCTGCGCGTGAAGCGGGGCGAGTTGGCGATAGGCCCGGCGGTAGTCGATCCACGCCCATGCCCTGCTGACATGGCGTCCCCAGTCCGGGATGGTCCAGCCGATGGTTTTGGTGACGGTGGAGAGTGCGACACCGATCTGGGCCGCTGGTTCCCACCCGTGCCCGGTCGTTTCGAGCAGGCCCGCGACGACATCAGCGTAACGGGATCCGATGTAGAAGAGCTGGAGTGGCAGAGACAGCGCGATCAATATAAGGCCCCGCCGAAGCCAAGGAGTCGGGGCAACCTTGGCATAGCGCCAGCCAAGAATGCCTACGTCGACCTGATTCACCGTGTGGCCCGTCAGGTAAACGATCATATAGGCGGGATAGTAGCGGGCGTTGGTTACCGCAAAGTCGGTAGGCCGTTCACCAAAGCTCGACGCCGCCCAAAACAGTGTCACCATCGTGATCAGGATGACAGCGAGAAATACCAGGCGCGGCACGGATTTTCGCCAGGCGATGCGTCGCTCGTGGCTGAGGTGGAGCAGTACAAGTTGCTGGCAGGCAGCTGACAGAATGACAGTGCTTTGTGAGAGCAGTCCCGATAAGTTGACGATGTCGGCTGCCTGGCTGATTTCCACCCAGACTGGTGGGGTGGAGATGGTGAACGTGATGGTTAAGAAGAAGAAGTTGCCGAGCAGCGCGATCTGTGTGGGGGAGTGGTCGGTGCGAAGGACTCTCAGCTTGTAGAAGAAGGCGAGCAGTGATATTGCAGCGGCTGTGGGGTATAGGTAGTTATTCACTTCAGTCTCGCTGAATGGGTTTCTCTAAGGCGGACAGTCGTGCGACCAGTTCCTCTGCCTCTGGTGGGATGTCCCAGGTGCGCTCGACGGCCCAGGTGCTGATGCGTCGACCGATGATGGACCCGACGTATTCGGCTTCCTGCTCGGCCTCTGAATTTGAATGGTCTCGGCCGAGTACGCGGCGGACCAATTCCGGGTCGAGTGAGGGAAGAAGGAGCCGAGAGGCTTCAGGGGTCATCACGGGGGTGGTCTCGTGATCGCATATGAAGTGCCCCAACTCGTGGAGCATCACTTGGTGCTGATGCACCGGGGCGAGACGATCCTCAACCACGATGAAGTCTCGGTCGTCAGCAGACACCAACAAGCCATCAGGACTGCCGCGGGGGAGGGTGAGGGGAATTACGTGAATCGGACGGCCGTACAAGCGACCGAGCCGGGCGCATAAGTCCTCAACAGTGAGTGGCTGATCACCGGTTAGGCCGATGGCTCGCACCCGCTCCTCGCATCGCCTTCGCAAGGCCCGGCTGTCTTGGCTGGTATTCCTACGTCGCCAGCGCATCACCATCACGACACTAACTATCGGTCTCGTCGGGTTGGTGGTACGGGATATCCTGCAAGGTGTCCTGGGCCTTGGCTGCGGAGTCGAGGATTCCCTTGAGCAAGCCAGTCAGCTCTTGGAGTGAACCAGACGGAAGCGCCGCTGCGCTGGACTGCCGCAATGCCACGCTTTCGACCTCTTGTTTCTGTAGTTCCTTAAGTGTGTCCAGTTCCGCATTGACCTCACGGAACACTTGCTCATCGAGGAAATACGCGTCCCGGGTGATCCCCAACGATGAGGCCACCTTGACAAGGGTTTCGATCGTCAGATTGGAACCACTGGCCGACTCGGCCTGGACGAGGGTGCGCTTGGAGACATGCGCCCGCTTAGCCAGCGCGTCTAGGGTGAGCGGCCCCTCGGGGTGGTGCTGCCGGACATAGCGCAGACGCCTGGCCACCGCTGACTTGGCCTCGTGGATCCGCTCGTCGGTCGACTGCGCTGCCGACTCCCCGGACTGGCTTGCCCTGTCCATGCCACACCTCCTCGGTGCAACACGATGCATCACCGTCGCACCATAGTGCAACATGACTACTGAACAAGTCCCTCCACTTGAAGGGTAGTCAGGTGCGGATATGGCGCTGACCTACGGGTCTTCCGTATCGCGCGGGGTTGAGTCTCCCGCGAGGCTGGGTAGCGCAGGGCGCGCTTCGCCGGTCGGACGAATATGGACAGGGTGGACGCCAGGGCTCCTGGATATGTGGAGATCTTGAAAGGGTGCCGGGTCGGGGTGGCGAGAACGTCTCGGCGCCAGGCAGGAAAGTCGTTTGCGCCTCGGGGTGGCCGGGTGTCGGGGGCCTTCGGTCCCGAGGCGAGGTGTCGGTTGCTGTGAGCGAGAGGAGCTCATGTCCGAGTTGGACGAGCGTCGGGTCGCCGAGTTGGCGAAGCGGCCTGCGCAGGTGCTCGAGGGTGGGGGGACCCAGTCGGCGGCCCGCGTTGAAGCGCGCAGGGTCCTGGAGGCTCAGGCGGCGATGCGGCCTGAGGAAGGGCCGTCTGACGGGTCGGAGGGAGCCGGTAGTTGAGTCAGTGGGTCCGCCATCTACCTGAAAGATAGGTGACAATGTTGAATGGTTGTCGTAGAGTCTGGGCACCGGCGGGTACGGCAATCGCAGAGTCCCGCCCGGTGGTGCCGCGTTCGGCGGCACCTTCCCTGCTCCTCGCGGGTGGCCGACCCCCCGCGCCCTGTCCGCGAGGAGCTGGTCGCATCGGTGCGGCCTGTGGGGTGTGTGGGGCAGGGCCCGCCACGACGGTTCGTCGTGGCGGGCTCGTTTGTTCGCGGGATGCCGAGGCATCGCACCCGCTGGAGCGGAAGTCGGGTGGGGTTCGGAATGCGGGGGAATTCGATTCTAGAAATAAAGTGAAATTCCTGAATTCAGGAGCGAATTAATACTTGCTTTAGGGGTGAATGCCATTAAGGTATAAGTACAAGAAACCAACGGAAAACAAACACAGTTTTCCTTGAATTCGGAAAGGTGCGGGAACCATGTTTGCTGACCTCAAGATTGACGAGATCGCTCCCAACCCCGACCAGCCCCGCAAGTTCTTCGATGAGGAGAAGCACCAGGAGCTGAAGGGCAGCATCGAGGAGAACGGCCTCCTTCAGCCGGTCGTTGTCCGTCCGGTCGAGGGCGCAGAGACCCCCTACATGCTGATCGCAGGTGAGCGTCGGTGGAGGGCCTGCAAGGCCATCGGCAAGACCGTCATCCAGGCCAACATCCTCAAGGACACCGACGACGAGACGGCCTATGTCCTCGGCATTGCGGAGAATGTGGGCCGCGAGAACATGACGATCATGGAAGAGGCCGGCGCTTACGCCGACTTGGCCGCCGCTGGCTGGGGCCCCCTGAGGATCGCCAAGCGGTTCGGCAAGACTGAGACCCACATCAAGTGGCGGCTGGGCCTGCTGACTCTGCGCCAGGAGGTCAGCGAGATGGTGGACAAGGGGCAGATCAAGCCCAACCTGGCCTGGCACATCGCGCAGCTCAACCCGGGCAACCAGATGGTCGCGGCTACCCGGTACGTGCGCGGCGACTTCGACAGCGAGGCGGAGGCGCAGCACTTCGCCAACGGGCTGAAGATGATGGAGAATCAGGCGTCTCTGACCGGCGAGCAGGCCCCCGACGCCGAGACGCAGGAGACTCGCAAGGCTCAGAAGGCGAAGGCTAAGGACGGACTCGGCAAGGCCGAGGAGGTGCTGCTGCCTCTCCTGGAGGAGCTGGCCGCGAAGAAGCCCGAGGACCTGGCCGTCGTTCTCGGCGATGACCTCAGCCGTCACGTGAAGGTCGTCGGCAAGCTCTACAGCCAGGTTCAGCTGGTCCGCAACCTGCTGAGCAAGGCCCAGGGTATCCAGCGTGCGATGGAGGCGGACTTCAACCGCAAGGCGCTGGAGGTCCAGAAGGAGGCCGAGGAGGCGAAGGGCGAGGCCGTGGTGGAGACCAGGACCGAAGAGAAGCCAGCCACCTCGCAGAAGAAGACCGGCGCCAAGCCCGCGGCCAAGAAGGCCACGCCTGGCACGGCACCCAAGCCCACGGCCAAGGCCCGCCCGGCAGCGCGCACCACCACTGCGCGGAAGGCGCCCGCGCAGAAGAACACCGAGGCCAAGCCGGTGGCCAAGACGTCGGAAGCCGCAGCGGAGAAGTGAGGCGGCAGGGGGCGCGGCAGGTTCGGGCCCCCTCCCTCTTCCTCTCCGTTATCGGAGGGCGCGGCCTGGGGGCACCCGGCCGCGCCCTCTGTGTCTGCGGCTCCCGGCCCGAGGTGAGCCCCACGTTCCAGGGGTACCGAATTCCGCCAGCGGAATTCAAGAAATCAATTCCGGTGGAATATGTACTAGGTCGGTGAATTCCAATAAGATATAAGCATGGAAATAAAAATCAAGAATAAGGGTGGGCGTATGGCGGAAAAGGTAGAACTGGTCTCCGTTGGCATTGACCAGATCAGGCCGGAGTACGTGGACTGGGCGTCGAAGTCGGCCAACCCCGCGATCCGTCAGATCGTCGGCCACCTCTCGTACCTCCTGGCAGGGTCGAGGGAGTTCGTGCCGGGACCGGCCTCAGAACTGGTCACAGAGGTGGAGGAAACCACGGCCTCGGCCTACGCCAATGAGACCAATCGGGTCCTCCGCGTCACGGCCGACTGTGACGGCGCGCCGGTGGCCTTCGATGTCGTTGTGCAACTCGCGGCCCCCACCACCTACACGTACCCCCACCAGTAAGAGGCGCAGCCGGCCTGGCTCACCAGCCAGGTCGGCCCGCGCTGTCGGTGTCTGCCGGGCCCGCAGGGGAAGCCTCCTGCGGGCCCGGTGCCGCTCTGGCCCGCTTGGCCCGAGCGGATGGCGCCGAGGTAATCCGGGCCCCGCCGACGGGCGTCGACGGGCGAGTCCGGCCCCTGAGCAGCCTGAAAGGAAACAGCTGCGTGCTAACCCTGTTCACCAACCGCTATCAGGCGTACCAGCCCCCGCAAGGGGTGCCGGTACGCATCACGCTGGGCGCTCCGCGCTTCAAGCTCTCCTACTCCCTCACGCACGTGGTGCGGGAGCTTGCGCCGCGAAGGGAGTACTTCTCCAAGCCTCTGCCGGAGTTCACTTCGGTCTACCGCGGGGACCTCGACCGGCTCGGCGTGACGCGGGTGGCTGATCGCCTGCGTCAGGTCGTGGAGGCCGAGGGCGACCACCGGCTGGTCCTGCTGTGCTTCGAGGACCTGGCCGATGCGGCGCAGTGGTGCCACCGCCGGATCTTCGCCACGTGGTGGAAGGACGTCACGGGCGACGAAGTCCGCGAGCTGGGCCCGCTGGCAGGCCGCTATGAGCAGGGCACTTTGATGTAAGGGCGCGGCTTGTCTTCGGATCTTGTCGCGGACCGCAGCGCCCGGCCATGCATTCGCTCGGCCGGGCGCTGCGGTGGTTGGAGACGCCTTCTCCTGCCGGGCCTGTGCCACGAAGGAGAAACGGCTGAGTTCTGGCAGGCTGTCGCCTCAGACTCGGACGCCTAACTTTAGCGACAGGAACCACGAAGCGGAGATCACCCCCGCGTTGGCAGGGAGCACAGCGCCTGCGCCGTCATCTGCGTCTGGACCATCGGATCACCCCGGGATCACCCCCGCGTCGGCGGGGAGGACCGGGCTCCTCGGGCCGGGGTGGGGTCGGTACCCGGAACACCCCCGCGTCGGCGGGGAGGACAGACCCGTGGTGACGACGTTGATGCTGACGGTCGGACCCCCCCGCATCGACGGGGAGGACCTGAGGGTTTCCCTGGCCTCCGCGTCGATGACCGGAACACCCCCGCGTCGGCGGGGAGGACCGCGTGACGGGGGCACTACGGGGCTGAGGCGGCGGAACACCCCCGCGTCGGCGGGGAGGACCTCAGCAGTGCCCTGATTCATCCCAGTCTCGCCGGAACACCCCCGCGTCGCGGGGAGGACACGCTGTCAGGCCTTACTCCGTTGACCTCCCACGGAACACCCCCGCGTCGGCGGGGAGGACCCCGATCGGCCCATGCACTGCCGGGCAGCCCGCGGAACACCCCCGCGTCGGCGGGGAGGACGGCCGATATCAGCAACCCGGCCGTGGGGATGGAGGAACACCCCCGCGTCGGCGGGGAGGACGCATTGTGCATGACTGCACGAGGGCACGCCAGCGGAACACCCCCGCGTCGGCGGGGAGGACTCTCAGGTGCCGCCCTCGACGTACCGGGGCAGCGGAACACCCCCGCGTCGGCGGGGAGGACCACATCGCGCTCGCACCCCGCACGATCAGCACCGGAACACCCCCGCGTCGGCGGGGAGGACACCAGGACCTCGGAGACTTTGGCGTTCTCCTTCGGAACACCCCCGCGTCGGCGGGGAGGACATGGGGATCTCCACGATCACCACGGGAATGTCCGGAACACCCCCGCGTCGGCGGGGAGGACGAGCGAACGGTTCCCTCTCCTCAACGTGCTGCCGGAACACCCCCGCGTCGGCGGGGAGGACCACTTCGGGTTCGGACGCGAAGCGCCCCGGCACGGAACACCCCCGCGTCGGCGGGGAGGACGCGTCCCCGAGACAATCTGGAAAGTGGTCCTGCGGAACACCCCCGCGTCGGCGGGGAGGACACGGACTGGCCGTGCAGCCGGTCGGTCATGCGCGGAACACCCCCGCGTCGGCGGGGAGGACGCGAGCTGGAGCGTGTTCTCCGGGTACACCGACGGAACACCCCCGCGTCGGCGGGGAGGACCCGGTGGGCTCGGGCCATCCGGGCGTTCCCGGCGGAACACCCCCGCGTCGGCGGGGAGGACCCGGGCGAGCCCGCATGCTCCCTCAGCTCAGACGGAACACCCCCGCGTCGGCGGGGAGGACCGCGACGGAGGCACGTAGTCGTCGTCGCCCGGCGGAACACCCCCGCGTCGGCGGGGAGGACTCCCGGATATCACCACTGAGCATCTATCACAGCGGAACACCCCCGCGTCGGCGGGGAGGACGCCTGACACCGCCCCGCATCTGCACCCGGGCTCGGAACACCCCCGCGTCGGCGGGGAGGACGGCGATGTCGTGGGTCTCCCAGGCGAGGACGGCGGAACACCCCCGCGTCGGCGGGGAGGACGGGATGAGGCTTCCTTCGTAGCCCACGAGGTCCGGAACACCCCCGCGTCGGCGGGGAGGACCCCGCCAGGTACTCGCGTCGAAAGGCCGGAGGAGACGGAACACCCCCGCGTCGGCGGGGAGGACAGCCTGCCCCCCACAGATCTGCCGATCATCTCCGGAACACCCCCGCGTCGGCGGGGAGGACATAGGGAGGGCAACGCAAAGGCCCTTCGTGGTCGGAACACCCCCGCGTCGGCGGGGAGGACGCGGCGCTCCAGCTCGGTGCGTGCGAGGTCTGCGGAACACCCCCGCGTGGGCGGGGAGGACGTGAGAGCGGCCTGGATGTGGGCGTCGATCGTCGGAACACCCCCGCGTCGGCGGGGAGGACGCCGAGCACTCGTTCATCGACGGATGCGACAGCGGAACACCCCCGCGTCGGCGGGGAGGACGGTACGAGCAGCGACGCCCACGTTGGCGTGGGCGGAACACCCCCGCGTCGGCGGGGAGGACAACCGCATGGCGTCGAGCCATGCCGTCGCCTGCGGAACACCCCCGCGTCGGCGGGGAGGACACGCGCTCGCGGTCGGCCATCCGCTGCCGGGTCGGAACACCCCCGCGTCGGCGGGGAGGACGGCTGGTCGGTGATCCGCGTTCGGGAAGACAGCGGAACACCCCCGCGTCGGCGGGGAGGACTCCTCGGCCGCCTCCGCCAGGGCTTCCTGAGCCGGAACACCCCCGCGTCGGCGGGGAGGACTCATGCCGCGTCGAACCCGCCAGCGCGCTGATCGGAACACCCCCGCGTCGGCGGGGAGGACGTACCCGGCGGCGGCGAGACCGTCCGCCATGGCGGAACACCCCCGCGTCGGCGGGGAGGACGCAGGGCCCGCATCTTCCGCATCGCAATCTGGCGGAACACCCCCGCGTCGGCGGGGAGGACTCTTCCTGACCTGCACCTTAGGAGGGGCTTTGCATTTCCTTGACTTTTGGTGGTGCGGTCATACGGATCAGGGTGAGCCCGTCGAAGTCCTCGGGGACGCGGCGCCGGGTGCCTGCGGTTCGGATTGCGTAGCCCTGTTCGGTGGGGGCCGGGTGGACGAGGACGGCAGCGCCGTTGCCGACGGTTTGGGTGACGGCTTGCCAGAGTTCGTCGCGGACGCGGGCGGAGACGCTGCCGACGAAGATGCCGGGGACGACTTCGCTGGTCCAGCGGCTGAGGGCGCCTCGGAGGTGGTCGGGGACGGCGGTGGTGGCGATCACTAGCATGGAGGCCATCAGTCGCCTCCGGCCGCGTAGTTGACGCCTGCGGGCAGGACGCCGGCTTTGGGATCCCAGAGGTGGACCATCTGGGCGTCGCGGCGTTCGGTCCGTTCCTCCTCGTCGGCCTCCCCCGCCGCGGCGTTGACGGTGTTGGTGTGGTCGGGGGCCAGTAGGTTCTGCACGTCGCGGACGATGCGTGGCAGGAGCCGCAACAGTCGGAGGTCTTCGCGGAAGCGGCGGCGGGCTTCCTGCTCGGGGTTGGTGGAGTTGTGGAGGGCGAAGGCGATGGGGAGTGTGGTCTCGGCTTTGTAGAGGTCGGCGATGTCGTAGACGAATGCGTGTTGGGTGCCGGCGTGGACGAATCCGAGGGCCGGGGAGAGGCCGAGGGCGAGCAGGGCTGCGTGGACGATGCCGTAGAGGCAGGTGTTGGCGGCAGACAAGGCCAGGTTGACGGGGTCCTGGGACTCCCATTGGTCGGGTCGGTAGTTACGGCGAAAGCGGCCGATGCCGTGCTGTTCCGCGAGGAACTTGTAGAAGGCTTTCATGCGCTGGCCTTCCATGCCGCGCAACTGGTCCAGAGTGACGGTCTGGGGGAGGTCCGCGTCCTTGAAGCGCCTCTCGTACATGCGGATGGCGATGTCGAGACGTTTTGCGGGGTCGGACCAGCAGGTGACCTGCTGCTCGAGCCAGTGGGTGGTGAGGGAGTCCGGGAGGATTCCGGCGTAGGCGCGTACACCTCCGGCGCCGACGCAGACGACGCTGGTTCCGTGCCGGGCCAGGGTGGTCAGCGCGGGCGTGGTGATGGAGACGCCGGGCCCGAGCAGGAGGCAGGAGAGGGCTGCGGTGGGTACGTAGACGAGGTCGATGCGCTGGGGATCGACCTGAATCTGGGCGCAGACTCCGGTGTCGTCCTGGACGACGCGGACCATGTCCAGGTAGAGGAAGGACAGGGAGTCGGCGACCCTGGGCAGCATGGCGAGAGTAGGGGAGGCGAGGCGTCGGCGCGCATCGCTCCCCCTTTTCGGTGCGCTCATGCGGCGGTGGCGGGGGCAAGGCTGAGGAGGCCGGCACCGTAGGGTTTTCCGCGTCCGATGCCGTTCAGCACGGCGTCGCGCAGAGCATCGGGGTTGGTGATGGTGGCTGTTCCGTCGTAGCGGACGAGGCTGTGCCTCATCCCGGGGGTGTTCTGTCCTCGGGGGCGGACCGGTTGCATGGTGGTGGGCGTCAGGATGTGCGGCTGCAGGCCGGCGTCGGTGGCGCGGCGCAGCCACCACTGGTCGGCGTCCGCGCCGGACAGCGGCACGATGCGGCCGCGTTTTCCTTTCTCCTCCAGGGAGACTCGTTCCCGTTTGGTGGGGTTGAGGACGATGCGGTAGTGCACTGCCAGCCCTTTGCGCAGCGCGGTCAACATCGGCGCCAGGCTCTTGGTGTCGGCCTGCCCGTATCCGCTGGGCAGGAGGGAGGGGGCGAGCTGGGCGGCCTGGACGAGGAGAGTGCTGGAGGTGTCGGTCTCGTCCAGGCGGTAGAGGACGCCTGCCCGTTGGCGTGGGGAGTCGCCGAGGCCGTCTGGGACCATCCGCATCACTGTCTTGTGCATCTGGGTGGCGTCGCGCAGGTCCCTCTGCACCTCGCGGCTGTAGGGGTTGAGACGGATCCGGGCGATCACCGGGTGGTCGTTCATGCGCTTTCCTCGGCGTGGGCGTATTCGATCAGGCGCGTGAGAAGGGTGTGCTGAGGGCCTGCCAGATCTCGGTGCACCGGCTCCACGGTGCGATAAAGGCGACGGCCGATGTGAGTACGTCCTTCCTGGGCGAAGCTCACCGGGACGTCGTTGATGTCGATGACATCGGCCGCCCCGTCGCGGGGCGGCTGTTCGTGGAGGAACTCCACCGCGATGGTGTCGCCTTTTTCCTGGCGGGACGAGGTGCGGCTGAGGGGGACCGCGGTGCGCAGTTCTCTCTCCGGGTCGGCGATGTGGCTGCGCAGGAGGAACGGCTCGTCCGGCGCGCAGGAGCGGCGGCCGAGGTAGGGCGCCCAGTGAGGGCGGCGCAGCGCCTGGGCGAGCTGTTCGACCGTGTCGTCGGGTGCTCTGATGGCGACGACGAACACCGCGTCGGCGAGGTAGTGGCGGCGGGTAACGACGGCCGCGCCCTTGTTGCCGCCACCGCTGGTGGCGGCGGTGCGGGCTTTGGGGAAGCCGCCGCCGACCGTGTGGTAATCCACCAGCCGCACGCCAGGACGGTCCACCCGCACAGTGAGCCGCACGTCCTGATACCGGTCCAGGCCACCGTCGCCGCGGCCGATTCCCTGGGCGGCGGCGAACATCCCGATCAGCGCCGAACGGGTCGGGAAGGCGGCGGTGTCCCGCACGGGGGTGAACACCGACCGCTCACCCCAGGACTGCAGGGGCCCGGCCAGCCGCAGCAGCAGTCCGCTCACTGCTGCCCCTCCGCGTCCGTGCCGGAGGCGGGGTACGCGGCGTCCACGGCGGCCTCGACGAGCTGGTGGTAGGAGGCGTGCGCCTGGCCGAGGCCGGTGAACTTCTCCTCGGGGTCGATGACGGTGTGTCCGTGGAAGGGCCGGTTGCGCTCGCCGGTCAGGCGGTTGATGTTGCGCGCGTAGACGTCCAGCGCGGTGCGGGAGGGCCGGGAGAAGCCGCCCTGGATGTCCGAGGTGACCGGGGTCTCGAAGGCCGCGGCCAGGGACAGCGGCCGGTGTTCGCGCACCGCGAGGTAGGCGAGGTCGGGGAGGGTGTGCGGGGCGGTGCTGTTCTTCTTGGCCTGCGGCAGGGACAGCAGGAAGTGCTCGGCGAAGGAGGCGAGCACGGTCCGGGCGGCCTTGGCATCACCCTCGAGGTTCTTCAGCAGGTCGGTGACGTTGACGGTCGCGTACCGGTAGAGGACCCCGGCGCTGAACTCTGCGGTGTCGAGGTGGCCGCTGCCGGTCTCGGCTTCACCGAGCCAGTCGTCGACCGCGGTGAAGTAGTCGCGCTGCGGCTCGGCCGCGTGGGTGGTGAAGGCATGTGCGACCTGGGCGGCGCCATCCACGTTGGCGTCGGGGAGTTCGGCGAGCATGCGGCCCAGCAGGCCGATGGAGGCGGTGCGCCGCTTGAGGATCGTCTCGATCCGGTTCGGGGGCAGCAGTTGGCCAGGGTCCTCCTTGCCCTTGGCCTTGCTCTTTTCCTTGGCCATCTCCTGAGCCTCCAAGCCCTTCTCGAGAGCCTCCCGGTGCTCGGTGCACACCACGGCGAGTTCCTCGATGGCGGCCTCGGGCAGGAACAGCAGTACCGAGGTGTGGCCGGCCTTCTCCGTGCCAATGCCCTTCTTCCCGGCGCTCGCCGCGACCTGGGCTCCGGCGAACGCGGCCAACTCTGCTGGCCAGCCCGCCTTCTGCAGGGCCTGCTGCACCTTCACGGGCACCATGCGGGTGCGGGCGGCCTTCTCTCCGAGGTCCTGCTCGACGCCGTGCCTGATGACCCGCTTCCAGGACTGGCTGGAGACTCGGATCCGCAGCGCGTTGCCGTAGCGGACCTGCTTGGGCGAGCCGAGATCATCACGGTTGAGGTTGGCGACCGGCACCGACTGGAGGGCGCTCAGGTCCAGGTAGAGGGTCATCGCTTGTTCTCCTCGGGAAGATCGGTGATGGGGTCGGCCTCACCGGTGTCGGTGCGGAAATAGCTGTCGAGCCAGCGGGTGGCGATGCGGTCGCGGTCGCGGTTCCACCAGGACAGGTCCTTCAGCAGGACCGCCCAGTCGACCGTGATGCCGCCGCCGGTGAGCTGTGCGAGCAAGGCGGGCAGGCTCCGGTGGACGGCGTCGCCGCTCTGTCGGGACATCAGGTGCAGGGCGCTCTCCGCCGTGTTCGCCTTGAAGACGCCCTTGGCGACGGCCTGACCGAGCGAGGCCCCCAGGTTGGGGCGCTGATGCCAGGCGGTGGAGCTGGTGTCCTCGGGGTTGTCCTGGCGGGCACTGCGCGGGCGCGCCGCGATCAGTGAAGCGACGCCGTAGTAGGCGCGCCGCACATCGCCGTAACCGTGGTCGTCGTTGTCACGGAGCCAGGGAACCAGGTGGCGGTGCATGTAGTTGCACCGCTCGACCGGCAGGCCCAGACCTCTGCGTAGCTCGGCCCGTTGCCTGTTGTCCTGGCACAGGCGGTGGACGAAGGAAACGAATTTGTCGTACTTGGGCGGAGCGGGGGCCGCCACAGAATCTGTCATGGGACATTCCTGGTCAGGGGCATGGTGAATGGGCTGAACTAGCCGACCACACGGTCAGTATGAAAAAGGAACTGGCGAGCCAGAACGTCAGCCGGCTGAGGCGGCCTTGGGGGCGAGCAGCGCGAGGAGGAGAGAGCGAGCCCGGTGACGGGCGCGCGCCACCCGGATGTCCGCCCGGTTCGCCGGACCGATCGCCTCGTCAAGCGCGGTCATAGCCGCGTGGACGAACGGCTTGACGACCTGGTCGGCGCACCGCTCCGGCTTGGCCAGCTGCCAGAACTCCTCTTCGGCAGTGGGCCAGTACCGGGTGAGTGCGGCGGATGCCCACGGGCCGGGCTTGCGTGCATCGAGCTTGATCTTCGCCTTGGGTGAGAGGTCGACGGCGGTATCCGTGGCGATCTTCCAGGCGATCCTCGCTGCCCAGTCCAGCCGGTCACTCACTTGCTCGGCCGAGGCGTGGCAGCGGCTGATGTGGTGTGCCATATGCGGGTCGTTCTCCTCCAGCCATCGCAGGACCGGCGGAGTCGTCGAGCGGAACCAGACGCTGTCCCTCTGCTGGCCGTCCTGGTCGAAGCCGTAGGCGCGCACCCGCAGAGCAGGCAGCAGTGTCCGCGGCAGGCCCTCCAAGGACGGCGGCCGCTGGGTGTCCTGTCGGCTGTCCTTCAGCAGCAGCGCATCCAGGTCCCGCCACAGAGCCCGGGTTCCATCGGCCTCCCGGGGCTGGAACTCCCCATCCTTCCTCCGGTCCAGAATCTGGAAGGGATCCCGCACCTGCCGGGGCGGCTCGTGCGTGGACCACGTGAGGTACGCATCGGTCACCGACCGGCCATCCGGCGACGGCACCAGCAGAACAGCGTGACGGAACCGGCCAGTCAGCACCCTGCCCGGCCACGTGACCGGCGGGAGCGGGTTCAACGGAGCGTCGAGGTCACCCTCCTCCCACGGGCAGGTGTCGTCGGACTCCCAGTCCACCTCGGCCTGTGGGCTCGGCACCGCCAGCACCAGAGTGGTGAACAGGTCCGGCGCCCAAGCGAAGTACGACACGGTCTTCCGCAGCGGAGCCGCATCCCCACTGCCCGCCCGCACACTGATGATCCGCCGCGGCGTGCACTGCCCGGACGGGCCGAAGTAAAGCTGCGCGATCAGATGCCAGGCAGCCTCCGCGGCCGGAACCGGCTCGGGAGCCGTGTCGGTAAAATGTCCGAACAACACTGCTCCGTTGATGCCCGTCGGACGGCCCATCACCAGTTTGTTCACGCCGGACGGATTCGGACCGCCCT
Source organism: Streptomyces sp. 11-1-2 (assembly GCF_003595545.1). Taxonomy (NCBI): domain Bacteria; kingdom Bacillati; phylum Actinomycetota; class Actinomycetes; order Kitasatosporales; family Streptomycetaceae; genus Streptomyces; species Streptomyces sp. 11-1-2. The sequence goes on along the minus strand of NZ_CP022545.1, from coordinate 3,968,334 downwards.
TGGCGTCCACGCACTCTGCACGCAGCCTCGGGTCCTGCAGGAAAGGCCGTTCGGAGTCGAACAGGTCGAACCGGCCCGACGGCACCCTCTTGTCGAAGTACTCATCCACCGCATCCGGATCGAACCGGCCGGACCTCAGGACCCGCAGACGCAAGGCCCGCCAGTCATCGATGTCCTCGGCGTTCTCGGTGTCATCGAGTCGTACTTCGCCGTCTGCGGCGATCCTGGCCGCCATGACGGCCAGGATGCGCATCAGTCCAGCCGCCGCTGGCGGCACCGGCAACTCCAAGTCCGCGATCTCGTGGGCGCGCTTGAACAACCCCCGTAGCCCCAGGCGCGCCGATTCCCCGGTCAGCAGACGGGCCGGAATCCAGGGCTCATCCCTCAGGTCGAACCCCCCAGTCATGACATCCCCCTTCAGGAAACGGATCTTCACGACGCATGCACGGCAAAGCCCCCCAACTGACCGCTCGGGCGTCGTAATGGCATTCAAACAGGCACCACTGACAATCGGGGCCTGTCTCGGTAATCGCACCACTAGTAGAGCACCACTCGGAGGCGTTCGCACCCACTTCATGAAGGTCGAAAGGCAGGGGTGTGGGGAAGAGATCAACTTGCGAAGCGCGGCGGCGCTTCGGTAGAACTCAGCGCCAGCGACGGCGAGTTGGTCCGTCCGACATCGAGGGGAACCATGCAACACTCCATGCCTGTCCCGTGGGCAGTTGCCGCACCGTGGGTGCTGGTCGTAGCCATCATCGTGATCGTCATCGGCGCGAAGCCGGACCCTGCCACGGTGGGGTCCTGCAGTGCCTTGCTCCTGGGCGCTGCCGAGGCCCATCGCCGTCTCTCCCGGTAGCCTCTCCGCGGGCACGTGCCTCCGAACTTCGAGAGCGGGCATGCCTCCCCGCCGATGTGGGGGTGTACCGGTCGAGAGGCACGGGCCACGTTGTGGCCCGGCGTCTTCCCCGCCGATGTGGGGGTGTTTCGCCGGGCCACGTTCGTCAACCGCGAACCAGGCCAAGGTTCTCGTCGAGGTGCAGTGTCTTGTCGCCGACTTGCACTGCCTGGACGGTTCCTGCCTGCACCGGCTGATAAAGGACGCGCAGGTCCCCCAGCATCGGGTGTTCCGTCCAGGACCCCGGCGGGCTCATACTGTCCCCGTCCGGACTGTGAAGCCAGTCGGAACGCACAGGAATCGTGCGACGCATCACCTTGCGCACGGCCGCGGCTGGCACACGATCCCCCTCAGAGGCTGACGGCAGCGACTCCTTGCCCTCCGGGTCGAGCGTCACGCGCCCGTCCTCCTGAACGAAGGCGCACAACAGGCGGACCGAGTCGGCACCGAGCCGGGTGGACAGCTCCCACTCGTCCTCTTCGCCCTCCAGATGATGCAGGTCGACAAGCTGGGCAACCTGTCGCGCGCGGAAGACAGCCCGCAGGCCGGCCATGCTCCGCTCGGCCGTCTCCTTGCCCTTGTGGGCCACCCACGCCTTCCCCTCGGGGCCGCCGGGGTCGCCCCAGTCGAACTGCTCGCCGTCACCGTGGACAGCTTCCACGAGTGCCTGCACATCGTCCGGGACGGAAATGGTCCCGCTCTCGAGTTCCGCAAGCTTCCGGGAGGTGGCGCCGAGCAGAAACTCGGAGTACACCTCCCCCCACTGCACCGGCACCTTCCCGCCATCGGCCATCGGGTCGAGTACGACCAGGCGCGGCCCATCAGCCCACGCCGGGCGCCCACCCCCTCGGGATATCCGTAGCGGGCCCAGTGATTCTCGTGCCTCCAGCACCGGCCAGCCCGCTGCAACAGCAGGGACAGCGGCGCGAGGTCGCTGATCACAATGTCGGCGTCCAGGTCGAGCGACTGCTCGACAACTTGCGTAGCAACGACAATCCGTCGCCGTGGCCTCGGGCCCTTGCGCCCCAGACCGTCGGTGACGTCACGCGTACGTTCCTCGCGCACGTCCCCGGGGAAGCGAGCGTGGAGCAGTTGCACACTCCCTCCCTCGGCATGGGAGCGCCGGTCGAATTTTCCGCACAGCCGCTGGTACGTCTCCTGCGCGTCGCCGACCGTGTTGCACACCACCAGGGCTGTACCACCGTCTCCCTCGGCCACCGGCTGTACCAGCCGCTCGATCACCGCTATCCGGTTCCGAGGCCCTCCCTGCGAACCGTGGACGACCCGTTCCACCGTGAGGCCCAGCCTTATGCGCCGGGCGCGGGCCTGCTCCTGCCGCTGAGCCTCCGACATCTGCGCGCACCGGCCACTCTCAGCGTCCACGTACAGCCAGCCGGGGTACGGGGCCGGAAACACCCGCTTGCGCAACGCCTTTGTCGAGTGACCCGCGCCCTGCAAATACTCCTTGATCAACCGGTCGCTCACCGAAGCCGGCAGGGTCGCCGACAACAGCACCACCGGCACCCCGTACGCTCCGAGCCAGTTCAGCAACCGGCCCAATAGCACCTGCATGTACGGGTCGTAGGCGTGTGCCTCGTCCACGATGAACGTCTTGCCCGACAACGCCAGCAGGCGCAGCGCGTTGTGCCGCACCGGCAGAACCGCCATGAGCGCCTGGTCGACTGTGCCGACCGCGAACTGCGCCAGCAGCGGACGCTTGGACCCACGCAGCCACCGCTGCGGCCGCATGTCCGCCTCCCTGCGGCGGTGCCCGGCCGCAGCCTCATCGCCGTCGCAGGTCACCACCGCCTCACCCTCAAGGCCCTCATCGGCGTAGGCACTGTTGAGCCAGGCCGTACTGTGGACCAGCGTCAGCCCAGCGTCCCGACCCGACTGATTCAGCAGAGTCTTGGTGACCCGGCCATGCATCTGATCGCTCGTGGCCATCGTCGGCAGCAGAAACGCATATCCCCGCGTCCCGAACCTCTGCGACAGGACCCGCTCGGCCTCCAGCGCCGTCTCGCTCTTCCCGTCCCCCGGCGCCGCGGTCACCAGCAGGATCCCGCCACGCTCGCCCGCCCCGACCGCAGTCGGCAACTCGTCCATGACCGATTGCTGCAACGGGTTCGGCTCGCCGATGATGCCGTACGCCTCGGCGAACTCCTTGCGCTCCAGCGGCACCGGAGCCAGCCCGGCATCTCCAAGAAGTTGGGGAGCATCCGCCTGTGAACGCCGGAAATGCTCTGCCAATGACGGCTGGAGTTCCCGCTGGCGTCGCCTCAGGTAGGTCTCCTGGCTCACCAGCCAGTCTGCAAGAATCACCACACCAGTCACCAGCACCGCGGCCGGCGCCTTGAACGACTCCGGCGCTACCGGGAACCCCAACACCTCATGCACTGCGACGGCATGCGCGACTCGCTGCCGACTCCACGCGTCCCCACCGAGGAAGGCCGGACTGACACCATCCTCGGCTCGGTGGAAACGGCCGTGATGGCCACCGATGATCTCGGCCACCCGCTGCGTGGCCTTCAGCTCCTCATCCTCTTCGAACCCCAGCGCCTGCAGCACCTCTGCCGCAGCCGCCATACCAGCGACATCGTGGCCGACACGATCCGCGCTCATCTTCTCGCTGTCCGCACGCAATCCCGCGCTGAGGTGCTGGACGCCATGCCGTGAACAGAACTGGAACCCGGAGAGCTTGCCGATGTCGTGCAGCCCGGCACACAGCCCGGCCAGGGCCCGGGCGCGCTCCAGTTCGCCCCCCAGCCCCGTACCCTCGGCGATCCGGACCCGCTGGTTCTCCGACAGGTAGACGTCCCACAGGTGCAACGCCATCGCCGCCGCATCAAGAAGATGCCTCACCAGCGGATACGGAGGCCGCTCCGGATCCAGGCCCCGCGACTTCCCCCACGCGGACTCATCTAGCGCATCTTGCTTGCGCATCATGACGTTTCCTCCCACTTCAACACTGGCTTGCGCCCCGCCACACGGTGGGAGGTCACTCCACCGACTGATCCAAGCACCCACCACTGACACCTTGACCCGACTGCTGTCATCCGACGGCCTTACCACCGAGCGTCGCCCTTCCCGAACATGCCTCGGATAAAGTCGGCATCGTGCAGCCCCTGGAGCGTTTTGCCTCGCCTGATCTGGCAAAGAACAAGCAAAGTCGTTTCTAAGCCGCAGGTCAGAAAGAGGTCCTCCCCGCCGACGCGGGGGTGTTCCATCGAACCCAGGTGTCGGCTCTTCGGACCCGGCGGTCCTCCCCGCCGACGCGGGGGTGTTCCGCACCCCCAACCCCCCTCACGGGCGCCGTGAGGGGTCCTCCCCGCCGACGCGGGGGTGTTCCGAAGGGCTCTGCTCCTGCCTCGGGGTGGGTGAGGTCCTCCCCGCCGACGCGGGGGTGTTCCGCACTACAAGAACGGCCCCGGGCCCAACTGGACGTCCTCCCCGCCGACGCGGGGGTGTTCCGACGACCGAGTCGGGTACGACCGTGATGCGGTCGTCCTCCCCGCCGACGCGGGGGTGTTCCGATCCGCCACCAGCTTGGCGCTGCCGACCGTCGGTCCTCCCCGCCGAGGCGGGGGTGTTCCGGTGATCATCTCGGTGCGGAAGACGGTCACTTCGTCCTCCCCGCCGACGCGGGGGTGTTCCGTCGTCAAGGACGACGGAGGAGTCGCTCTGGCCGTCCTCCCCGCCGACGCGGGGGTGTTCCGCAGTACAGCGACGGCCTGGCCGAACTCCGCGGGTCCTCCCCGCCGACGCGGGGGTGTTCCGTCGGCGTTCGAGACCACGAGCCAGACCAGGGAGTCCTCCCCGCCGACGCGGGGGTGTTCCGCTGCCCCACGGTCAACTCGCGCAGGGTCAGGGGTCCTCCCCGCCGACGCGGGGGTGTTCCGACGATGATGGACGTCTACAGCTGGTCGCAGAAGTCCTCCCCGCCGACGCGGGGGTGTTCCGGCGCACGCCGCGCACGCGGTTCCGGCGGCTGTGTCCTCCCCGCCGACGCGGGGGTGTTTTGCCGACGAGGACCGGGTTACGGACCGCCCGCAGACGTCCTCCTCACCGACGCGGGGGTGTTCCGTGATCCCAGGCGTACTTGATCGCCACGATCAGGTCCTCCCCGTCGACGTGGCGGTGTTCCGCGGGCGCACCCCGGCATCACCCTGGAGCAGGCGTCCTCCCTGCCGACGCGGGGGTGTTCCGGACCCGGCCATCGCGCCGCGGTCCGAGATACAGCAAGCATTGGATGCGACATACGAGAGGGCGGGTCGAGGTGCAGGCCGTCGACTCCTCTGCTGGCGGATGCCGCGGAGGTGCTGGCGTCTCTGGCCGCGTCCTGGGCGCTGTCGCGGATGCCAGCGAACCCGTTCTTCATGGCCTCGGTGATGACGGCTGGTAGTTGGTCGAGTTTTTCGGATAGGCGCCCTCCAGCCGCTATGGCTGCCTCCAGGGCACCTCGACCCATCACCTATCCGGGTGGACTGCCGCATCCGAGGCCGTCCGTTTCGCCACGGGAGTCATGCTGCGGGGACGCCTGATGACCCGCACTGCTCGAAGTGCTGCCCCGTAAAGCCGCCGAAGCCAGAGGAGCCGTGGTCGGCACCGTCGGGCGTGTTTGTGTGGCTGGCGGCGCTGACTGTGGTGATGGTGGGCGGCTGGGGCCCGGTCATGTGGGGGCTGGACAGCGCCTGGCGGTGACGTGGCCAATGCCTCCCCCGCTTGGGTGATCCACGCTGCGGCCTTTGGCGGTTACACGGAGAGAGGCACGCTGGCCGGTGCAACCCGCGGAGGCGGTACCAGTCTGGCGCCGGATTGAAGGGAGGAAGGCCATGAATTGCAGATCGCGACGGTGGGCGATCGCCGCTATCGCGCCGGCCGCACCCTTGGCGTTCCTGCCTGCAGCCCCGGCCCTGGCCGAGTCCACGGGGCAGGCGCAGGTCCACTGGGTGCAGCGTGGAGCGGGGCAACACCGGGGACCCGGTATTGACCGCGCATGTGGTGGTGGACAACACGAACAGCCGGGGGCACGACTACAAGGCCGATGTGAAGTTCACGTAGGACGGCAACACTGTGGGCTGGGCAAACGACCAGTGGGTCATGGGGGTGGGGCCGGGCATGGAGAGTGGGCCGACTGACGCCACAACCTACGACGTCTCCGGGAAGTTCAACCCTCAGCCAGATTCAACTGCCAGATCACGAACGCCGAGGACGACAACGGCAACAGCATCGACTGGTGACGCCAAGCCGGGCAGCAAAAAGCCCCCGGCCAACGCGGACGCTGACTCTGTCGGGGATCTTGGCGGTCTGCTCAGTCTCTGGCGGACCGCCATGACCTCGGCCGGGGGATCCCGTGCTGGTCCAGGTAGTTCTGGCAGGCGGTCGGCGGCCGTGACGGAGGTGCTTCTCCGGTCGGCGGCTGTCGGCTGAGGCGCTCGATGTTTGCGGCGATGGCTGTGAACACGTGCTGTAAGTGGGCTTTGTGCTGTCCCCGGTAGCGACAGCGGCGCATGCCGTGTCCGTGGGCGAGCTCGTTGACGGTGCCTTCCACTCCGGAGCGGACCGCGTAGCGGGCCTGCCATTCGGATGTCTGTTGCTCGGCGCGGACGCGGAGTTGCAGGTCACGGAGTTCTCGCGGGGGAAAGCCCACGCTCCGGGCGCTGTCGGCGGTGGTCGTGCAGCGGGTGCGGACCGGGCAGGGACGGCACTGGCTCTTGGTGAACCGTGCCACGATCAGAGGTGCCGCGGTGGGTGAGGAGGCCGGATAGGGGCCGTGCCATCCCGCGCTGGTCTCGCCCTGCGGGCAGGTGACCTGCCTGCGGTCGAAGTCGATGTGGAAGTCGTCGCGGCCGAAGCCGTTGTTCCTGCGGTTCTGGCGGGTGGTGTTGACCGGCAGTGGTCCGGTGACCGTGACCCGGTGTTCGCGGGCTGTCTGTTCCAGATGGACCAGGGAGGTGTAGCCGCCGTCGACCAGATGCTCGGCGGGCAGCAGCCCGCGGCGCTTGAGCCGGGTATGGATGCCGGGCAGAGCCTTCGCGTCGTAGCCGGTGGCGTCGGTGGTCGCCACATCGGTGATCACGTTGACGCCGCAGGATCGCAGGTCTCGGTGAGATGTGCGACGAACCCTTTCCAGCGGGTGACATGTCCGCGGCGCGCGTAGCGGGCCGTCGGGTCGTAGGGCGAGACGACCGCGACGGCCGAGGGCGGCAGCCCGCCGTCCTCCACGGTGCGCCAGCGCAGGCGGCCGGCCCCGTCACGGTAGTAGTTCTGCACCATGATCTGCCGCAGGGCCTGGACGCGGGGACCGGACAGGCGATCCGCCCCATGCTCCCCGACGTGCTCCAGCAGCCGGACGGCGTCGCCTCCGGTGGCGAGGATCCTGGTCTTGGGGCGGGTGGGGTTCTTGCCCAGACGGACCGGGCGGCCATAACGGCGCCCCCACTCCTCGTCCACCAGGTCGGCCAGCAGGTGCGAAGCTGTGCAGGCCAGCTCTTCCAGCGCGGCGCGGACGGCCTCGGTGACCAGTTCCAGCCGGGTCAGGTCGCGCACCGCGGCCAGGACATGAGTGGAGTCCGTGCGCTGGGTGGTGCGCTCGCGGACGAGACCGGCCTCCTTCAGACGCGCGAGCGCGAGGTCGAGGAGACGGTCGGCTCGGCCGTCCTCGATGAGACGGTCGCGGAAGTCGGCCAGCACGCTGTGGTGGAAGCCGGGATCGTCCAGTTCCATGGCCAGCGCGTATTTGAAATCGATGCGGCAGCGAACCTCTTCGGCCGCCTGCCGGTCCGACAGACCGAGCAGGAACTGGAGCACACAGACGGTGGCCAGATGGGCGGGCGAGAGCCCTGGGCGGCCGTCGCGCGGGTACCAGTTGGCGAAGTCCTCGTCACGCCACGGCCCGCCCAGGCGGTCTCTCACCCACATCGCCGTTGTACCGCCCGGGTTGCTCGCTCGCGCCATCTGCACGGTCAGAGAAGGGACTTGCTCACCAGAACGGGGGTGGAGCGACAACGGGCACCTCGACAACTGCATCGGTCCTTGAACAGAGCCGAGCATGCCCGTTGATCATGCTGCCCCGCCGGGGATCCTCAAGATCCCCGACAGAGTCAGCGTCCGGATATGGACGGGGCTCGTGCGCTTACTCGGCGGTCGCCGCGCGGCTTTCGCGATCAATGCCCGCGACGTCGATCGACCGGTCGTCGAACGTGATCCGCCGGGAGTGGTCCGCCCGCTCGCGCCCTGCGATGTCGCGGGCGGGCGGATCACCCGTCTTTCCGTGCTGTCTCAGTGCGTCTTGGCGCGACGCTTCCGGGTCACGAAGGCGAATGTCGCGCCTGTGCCGAGCAGCAGGGCACTGAGGGAGGCGATCTTCATCAGGCCGGACGACGTACCTGTGTGGGCCAGCGAACCTGTGCCACCTGTGCCTCCGCCGGTCTGGGGGCCCGGCTGGTTGGGCGGTGCGGACGCGGGCGGCTCATGGGTTGGCGGCTCAGACGATGGCGGAGTGGGTGTCGGCGTAGGAGTCGGCGGTGTTTTTTTGGGGATGTACACGCCGGCGTCGATCGTGTGATCGACCTCGCCCGGCTTGTCCGGCGCCGTGACAGGTGCGCGTCCATTACACAGTCGCCCGGTCGTCGGCGGGGTCACATTGGAGTCATGTGCTCGGTTGGCGCCGGCCCGCGGGAGCGTGAACCGCAGTTTGGTGGCCGCCGGCTGCCTCGGCACCTTGCTGGTGTCTGCGGTGCACACATCGAACTGCACTGTGTACTTCGCACCCGGCTTGAGCTCGTAGGCGGCGCCGACTCCACCGAAGTAGTACTCGCCGGCGGCGTCGGTCGTGGTCGTGGCGACCTGCTTGCCGCTGGTGTCCAACAGGTTGATCGTCGCGTCCGGCAGCGGCACTTCGTTGGGACCCTCGGGATCCTGGATCCCATTGTGGTCGCCGTCGAACCACACCCGGTTGCCGATCTGGATCGGCGCGTTCGCCGCCTCAAAGGCGATATCGCCGAGCCCACCGGCCTTACCGAACCCATTGTCGGTCGGACTGACGAACTGGTACGCGTTGGCGGAATGGTTGTTACCGGGCCCTTGACCCGTCTGGATGTCGTAGTAACCGGTCCCGTCGGTGCTGTAGTTGTCGGTCGGGTCCAGCTGCGTGCTGATGACCCATTGCTGCTGCGGGATGTAGGCGACCGACCCTTGGGAGGCTTCGTTGTGCACCCCGCGGGGGTCGTTCGGTGCGCCGTTGTTCCGCACGTAGTCGCCCGGGAAGTATTCGACGACACCGCTGTTCTGGCCGCCGTCGGTGGCGGGGTCGGCGTGGTTGGGGCAATTCCCGGTGCCTTCCCACGCGTATCCACCGTCGGGATTGGCGCAGGCCATGTTGATGTCACCACCGGACATGCCGTTTTCCGGCGTGTCATTGCCCGGCCGGGGGTCCAGCCCGCCTCCACTGACCACGTCCATGAACCGGTCGCGGAAACCGACGATCATCGAACCGTCACGGGCGAAGGCGAGGGTCGCGAGCTCCGGCTGTGGATTGACGAGGGTACTTCCTCCGTTCACTTTGAATTGGTCCCAGGTCGCCAGGTTGGTGTTCCACGGGTTCCAGTGGTTTGCCTGGTCGTTCCCCTCGGCACCGGCATAGACGGTGCCGCGCTCGCCGGTGAGTGGCTGGGTCAGCACGGTGTCGAATTGTTCGCCGTCGTAGGTGTAGACGACGGCTTTCAGGTCTTCGCGCTTCTGCGTGCTTTCCGCGCTGCACACGCCACCGACGTAGAGCTTGTTGTCGTGTGTGGAGAGTGCGAATGGCCGCCAGTCGGTGGACGCCGCGCAGCCCGGGTCCGGGATGCGCACCGTCGCTTCGGGTGCGGATGCGGTGGTCCCGGTCGCGTCGAAGCTGACCAGGCGCCGGGTCCGCAGGTTCACCGCGTACAGCGTCGAGCCGTCCTCGGACAGGGCCAGCCCGCCGATGCTCTCCTTGCCGGGCGCGTTGGTGAACCCGGCGTCTTTGATCATGTTGGTGGCGTCGTGCGGCGTCACCGCGGCGCCCGACACCTTCGCGAACAGCTCCGGCGCGCTCCCACCGTCGGTCGGCGTGGTGTAGATCGCATCACCGCCGTCCGGCCCGTACGGGGTGTACCGCCGGGCGAACTCGCCCTGGAACAGCCGCTTCCGGTACTTGTCGTAGGCCAGTGCGAACGTCGTGCCCACTTGGTCCTGCGTGTTGATCGTGGTCGGGCACGCCGTCTGGTCGGGACACGTACCTCGTTTGTCCGTCCCGAACGCCACCAGTGCCCGGGTGTCTTTCCCGCTGGAAGCATTCTGGATCGGCACGTAATACCGCGTGTCCGGCAGTGCGTAGTCGGCCGGGTTCCAGACTCCGGTGATGACCGAGTCGTCCTTACCGCCCGACACATCCACGAACGTCGTGAAGCTGTCGAAGTGGTTTTCCGCCGTCGAGGCCGGCGCCGCCCGCAGATACTTGTTGTACGGCGCCGGGACGGTGACGTCGACGCGGTACTGGCCGCCGGTCAGCGCGGTCGACGGCGAGACCACCACCTTTCCGGCGGCATCCGTGGTGCCGGTGACCCGATGGCCGGCAGGGTCCGACACGTCGACCTTCATGCCCCGCTGCGGCACATCCATGGTCGTGTTGATCATGCCGGTGCCGAAGAAATCGCGCAGCACCTGAACTGTCAGGGTGCCATCGCCAGTCGAAGCGGCGGCCGTCCCGGCCGTCGCGCCCATGGCGCTGCCCAACAGCAAGAAACCGGATAAGCCCACTCGTGCCAGCGGGCCCGTACGTTTCCCGGCTGTCCGGCGTAGTCTTGTACACGCTCTTTTCACAGCCATCACGCTCCCCTCGTCATGTGAACGGAACACCCGATTCCAGTTGCACATCGGCTTCCCGACCCCGGGTGACACGTCGGCCATGAAAAGGGCCCACCGCAGTTTCGGTGGACCCGGTCGTTCTTAGTCATCTTGGCGGATGTGGCGAATTCAGGGACTCGGGAGTGCCTCCCCCAGGCCAGTTGCACTCGTCCTCGCTTCCCCACACGGAAACAGCACAAGAGTCTGAATAGTCATCCTGAACCGCCCCACCAGCGACGATACTGTACCGGGTGTGCGTCAAGATCGGGGGCGCAGAGTAGGAATGGGCGAAACATGTTATCAATGCGCCGCGTGCGGAGGTTGAGAATCAAACAGGGGCTCGCGCGGCGTGCGGCCGGTCGGCGCCGATGGCTGCGGCCACGCTGGGTGGCAGCCGTCATCGGGGGGGTGGCCGTCCACATACGGACGAGCCCCGTCCATATCCGGACGCTGACTCTGTCGGGGATCTTGAGGATCCCCCAGCGGATACGGAGGCCGCTCCGGATCCAGGCCCCGCGACTTCCCCCACGCGGACTCATCTAGCGCATCTTGCTTGCGCATCATGACGTTTCCTCCCACTTCAACACTGGCTTGCGCCCCGCCACACGGTGGGAGGTCGCTCCGCCGACCGATCCAAGCACCCACCACTGACACCTTGCCCCGACTGCTGTCATCCGACGGCCTTGCCACCGAGCGTCACCCTCCCCGAACGTGCCTCGGATAAAGTGGGCATCGTGCAGCCCCTGGAGCGTTTTGCCTCATCTGACGTGGCAAAGAACAAGCAAAGTCGTTTCTAAGTCGCAGGTCAGAAAGAGGTCTCCCCGCCGTCGCGGGGGTGTTCCGGCAGCCAGGACCCGGCCGCCGCCGAACGCCTCGGTCTCCCCGCCGTCGCGGGGGTGTTCCGCCGTGACGGATGACCATGGCGTCTCGGGCCGTGGTCTCCCCGCCGTCGCGGGGGTGTTCCGCTGCGCAAGGTCCTCGCCCGCAGGGCCAAGGCGGTCTCCCCGCCGTCGCGGGGGTGTTCCGGCCGGGATCAGTCCCGACCGCGCCGCGGATTTGGTCTCCCCGCCGTCGCGGGGGTGTTCCGGAGTCGAGACCCGATGGACGTCACCGCCCGCAGGTCTCCCCGCCGTCGCGGGGGTGTTCCGGCGGCCGCCCTCGCCTGCCTTCAGCAGGCCGGGGTCTCCCCGTCGTCGCGGGGGTGTTCCCGTCTGCCTCCGGACGAGCTCAGTGCTTTTGACGGTCTCCCCGCCGTCGCGGGGGTGTTCCGGAGCGATTCGTCCACCAGGTCCTGGAAGTCACGGTCTCCCCGCCGTCGCGGGGGTGTTCCGCTGGTGACGGACCAGGGGCGCGGGACGGTGCAGGTCTCCCCGCCGTCGCGGGGGTGTTCCGGCGCCCTGGACGTGATGTTCGAGCTGCTGACCGGTCTCCCCGCCGTCGCGGGGGTGTTCCGATGTGCCGGTAGGTCCCCATACCTATCGCGAAGGTCTCCCCGCCGTCGCGGGGGTGTTCCGCTCTGATCGCACGAACGATCAGGGGTCGCTGCGGTCTCCCCGCCGTCGCGGGGGTGTTCCGCCGCGCACGGAGAGGTAGGTGAGGCCGGTGGCGGTCTCCCCGCCGTCGCGGGGGTGTTCCATCTGGCCCCGCGGGCTAGAAATCTGGCCCCGCGCAGTCCTCCCCGCCGACGCGGGGCTGTTCCGCTCCCCCCGCACTTGCACCCGCCGGGCATGGTGTCCTCCCCGCCGATGCGGGGGTGTTCCGACCACCTTCGCGTTGGTCGCCCAGGACGGCACGGTCCTCCTCGCCGATGCGAGGGTGTTCCGGCGATGTCGCGGGGTAGTGCTGGGCGGAGCAGTCTTCCTCGCCGATGCGGGGGTGTTCCGAGGCTCTGCTCGTAGGGCGGCAAAGCGTCGTAGTCCTCCCCGCCGATGCGGGGGTGTTTCGGACCTGGCCACACTGTGGGCTGGGCATACGACCGGTGGGTCATGGGGGTGGGACCGGGCTTGGAGAGTGGGCCGACTGACGCGACAACCTACGACGTCTCAGGGAAGTTCAACCCTCAAGCCAGATTTCACTGCCAGATCACGAACGCCGAGGACGGCAACGGCAACAGCATCGACTGGTGATGCCAAGCCGGACAGCGAAAGGCCCCCGACCTCGTTGGCCGGGGGCTTCGAGATTCACTCAGCCGAGGTACTCGACCTGGAGGACGGTGAGCTCCTTGAGGCCGCTGCCTATGAGGAGGATCGCGAGGACGTCACCGGTGAGGATCTTGCGCATGACGCCGTCGTCCACGAGCCCGTAGGGCTTGGTTGCCGCGATGGGGTCCTCGCACGCGTCGGCGAGGGCAAGGGTGAGTTGTTCCCTCGCTTCGGGCGGCAGCGCGTTGTGGACGGCCTCGGCGGCAGCGTCGTACTTGAGGCGATACACCGGTGTTGTGGTCCTTCGCGTCCATGCGCATGTGATGCGCGTTATCGATCCGCCAGCCCCCTTTGGGAAGCGTAGTCGATCTGACGCGGAGCGTAACCTGATTGTGGGATTAGGTGGCGCCGTGGCCCCGGATCTGCTCGGCTTCCCGCTGAATGCGCTCTGTCGCGTCCACCCATTCCCCCGGGGGCTGTTCGCCGCGGGCATCATGCTCTGCCAGCTCACGGGCTCGCTGGACAGTCGCAAGGGTGTTCTTGGCGATGCGTTCCCAGCGCGCGAATGTCGACAGCAACTCGTGGACCGGCGCTCGGTTGATCTCGCTGAGGAACCGCTGGGCTAGGTCAGGGTCACCGAGAGCATCGCGAATACGTTCGATCGTCCAGGGCGCGTCGCTGCTCATCGTAGATCGCCTTCTGCTCGCCTCGTCGCTTCATCTGTGACGGCTCCACCGTAGCGAAGTGATATCGCCCTTACAGTGCTTCCTGTGCGCTAACTCACCAAGAATCCTTGTGGGGATTGCTATTCGACTTCGAATCGAGCAGCTCACACCGTAATCACTACGTCTCACAACCGGACAGCAGTGCGCCCCGCGACCGGAACGGGTACAACCGAGTGGCGGGGCGAGGCACAGTGTCACGTGCAGGTCTGGGCTGTCTGCTGCTCCTGGCCTGCTGGGGTGGGGTCCTGCTGTTCAGGGCTGAGCGTCCATGTGGCGGCCCGTGCGCGGAGCAGGTCGTAGACGAGACCGGCTTCGACCGGGAGCCGGGCACGCTGCTCGCGGAGCTCGGCCGGGGGGTGGGGCGATCGGTCACGGGTGGACCTCCTTGTCGCTGTAGCTGACGGTCATGGCGTCGGGCCCGGGTCGGCTCTTGCCGTCCTGCTCGCGCGCCCAGTCGTGCAGGGCATCGGATCGCCAGCAGACGAGTCGGTCCTCGGGCCTCTGGTGCCACACGTTGGCGTAGCGGTCGGGGTCGGCGAGGAGGTGCTCGGCGGCCTCGGCTTCGGTGCCGAAGTGGGGAACGCTACCGTCGGCGTCTTGGCTGTTGTCCTCCCCGTCGACGCGGGGGTGGACCGCTCGCCACCTGTGCCCTCATCGCAGCCAGGACGTGCTCCCCGCCGCTGGGGGTAAACCGGCGATGTTCGTTAGGTTCCGTTCACGATCGTGGTGCTCCTCGCCGACGTGGGGGTGGACCCGCTTTCGTGGTGTCGGGCGAGGGATCATAGATAGATGACATTCTTGATAGATGCAAATTGCTCGTTGTGTTAGGTTCCAGCGCGGCGCCCGGCCCGGCATTTGCCGGGGCGGGCGTTGGCGTTCCTCGTTATCGCAGTACCCAGGAGGCGAGAGATGTTCCAGGGCACCATCCCGGGCCCCATGCGCGCCATCGTGCGCGAGACCGCCGGAAGTTGGCCGCGTGGAGAGGTCTACGTTCCATGCTGTGGAAACTTCACCATTGAGCGCAGCGTGGCGGGCATGGGCTTCGCGCTCCACTCCTCGGACGTCTCGATCTACACCACGGCCATCGGCCGGTGGCTCACCCGTCAGCCCGTAGGCATCCGGCTGCGCGAGGAGAGCACAGAACACCTCGGCTGGCTGGCTGGCTTCCTGGATGACGGCGTGGGAACGGTCGCCACGCTCATGCTTGGTACCCGCTTCCTCGCCAGCGTGGGACGCGAAGGACTGTGGCACGAGCGGGTGGTGCGTTCATACCGGGAGCAGTGGGAGGTCAAGCATGCGGAGACGGTGCAACGGCTCTCCGGTTCCGATGTCGAGCTGGCCTCCTACGAGGTCGAAGATGTTCGCTCGTGGCTCCAGAAGGTGCCCCGCGACGCTCCCGTGTGCTCTTTCCCCCCTTTCTACGGAGGGGGTTACGAGAAGTTGTACGAGCCGCTGAACGAGCACTTCGTCTGGGACGCCCAGGAGTACGAGCCGCTTTCGGACGCTGATGTGGTGGACGTCCTCGGCGCGATCACCGACCGGCCCTACTGGCTGACCGCCTCCAACCACGACGTGCCCGACCTGCATCCCTACCTGCGCGGCGTCATCAAGGCGACCCCGCGTGCTGCTCCCTTTTACGTTTACGCCAGTGAGGCGCCCACCCGGATCGTCGCGCCGCGCCAGCCCGTCGAGCCGGTCAAGGCGCCCCGGCTGCGCCGTGGTGACGAACTGGTTGGACCGATCAAGCTGGCGATGCTCAAGCCCGGCCAGTTCAACGCGCTGCGTTCCCGGTACCTGAACCCGCGCATCGCACCAGGGGCAGCGAACCTCGCGGTCGCGGTCAAGGATGGGGTCGGGCGCATCCTGGGGGTGTTCGCGTTGTCCCCCAGCAGTTACACGCCGGACGAGGCGTACTTGCTGAGCGATTTCGCTGTCGCGCCAACCGACTACCCGCGCCTGTCGAAGCTGGTGGTGCTCGCCGCCACGAGCTCGGAGGCGCAGCTCATGTGCCAGCGGGCGTTCTCGCGCCGTATCCGGGCGGTGTCCACGACGGCGTTCAGCAACAACCCGGTGTCCATGAAGTACCGCGGGTTGCTGCGGCTGACCAAGCGCGGTCCCTCGAACGAGGACGGCTGGAAGTTCCAGCTCCAGTACCAGGGGGCGATGGGTGAGCACTCGCTCGCCGAGGCCCTGGAGAAGTGGGCGAAGCGGTGGGGCACCCGGACGACGCAGACGGAGGTCTGATCATGGAGGAGACGACGCCGCTTGCCCCGCCGCAGATGGTGCAGGGCGACCCGCGCACGCTGACATTGCTGGACCTGAACGCGCGGTTCCTTCCGCACGAGCAGTTCCGGCAGCTTGTTGCGAACATCCAGCGCGACGGGTGCCTGACTTCGACGCCGCTGGTGTGGAACGACGTGGACAGCGGCCGCCTCATCGTGCTGTCGGGCAACCATCGCACGCTCGCTGCGATTGAGGCCGGCCTGGAGGCGATCTGGTGGATGCAGATAGACGAGCCGCTGCCCCGCCAGCGGCAGATCGCGCTCCAGCTCTCGCACAACGCGATTGCGGGCCAGGACGACCCGGCCATCCTCAAGGAGCTGTACGAAGAGCTGGAGGCGGTGGAATGGCGGCAGTACACGGGCCTGGACGACAAGACGCTGGATCTCCTGGAGAACGTGGATGTCGCCTCTTTGGGTGAGGCCAACCTCGACTTCGCCAGCGTGCAGTTGATGTTTCTGCCCGACGAGCTGGAGCGCGCCGAGGCGGCCTTCGACGCGGCCCGGGCCACCGGCGCAGCCGATCAGCGGTGGGTGGCTGGATTGGAGCAGTACGAGCCAGTGCTGGACGCGCTGGAGACGTCCCGCGCGGCGTACAAGATCGGCAACAGCGCAACCGCGCTCGGCGTGATCCTCGCAGTGTTCGAGCGGCACCTGGGCGAGCTGGCCGAGGGCTGGTTCGACGCGGCCTCGGGTGAAGCTCACCGGGGCGGAACGGCGCCGCTGGAGACGGTGTTCGGCGTGCGGGAGGTGCCGGTGGAGACGGCGGCCGCGGTCCGGGCCGCGATCGACCGGCTGGTGCGCGAGGGCAGCGTGCCGGAGAACGAACCGTGGCGGGCGCTGGATGTCCTCGCTGCACGGGAGCACTAGAGACGGCCGCTGGTGAGGAGGTGAGCGGTGGCTGAGAGCCCGGTGGAGCCCTGGGAGCGGCAGAGCGGGGAGTCGCCTCAGGCGTTCGAGGCGTTCGCGGCCTACCGCGATCTGGGAGCGGCGCGGAGTGTTGCGAAGGTTGCGGGAGAGTTGGGTAAAAGCCGCACGCTGCTGTTCCGCTGGTCGCGGCAGTACGCATGGGTGATGCGGGCGGCGGCGTACGACCGCGAGCAGGACAGGGTGTTCCTGGCAGAGCAGCGGCAGGCACGACGTGACGTCGCCCGTCGGCACGCCAAGATCGCGCAGGCGGTGCTGGGGAAGGCAGTGGCGCGGCTCCAGGCTCTCGACCCGCGCGAGCTGTCTGTGTCCGAGTTGCTGCGTTACTTCCAGGTGGCGGCCGAGATCGAGCGGCGGGCGATCGGCGAGGAACCAGTGGGAGCTGGCATGAGCGTGGGCGAACAGGGCGCGGATGTTGCTGCCTTGACGGATGAGGAGCGCCGGGCCCGGATGGATCAGTTGCGGCGGGAGCTGGAGCGTCGGCTGTCGGAGGGAGCGTAGTGAGCCGGGGTCGGGCCAAGCGGCAGATGATCGCCGACCTCGCGGACCCGGGGGTCATGAGCCTGGAGCAGCTGAAGGCTGAGGTGGCCGAGCTGGTCCAGGCCGATGAGCTGTCGGCGCGCCGGTGGGCGTGTGAGGTGCCGGACTGCGACGGGCTGCCGCATGAAGGGTGGTTGCACCATCACGCGCGGGCGGCACAGCGGCGGCCGTCGTGGCTGTGGACGGTGTGGATGCTGCTTACCGGCCGCGGCTGGGGGAAGTCGCGGACGGCTGCGGAGGCGGTGCGGGAGTGGGCGAAGACGCCGGGATTGCAGATCGCGGTGGTGGCGAAGAACGCGACGCTGGTGCGGGACATCTGCTTCGACTCCCCGAAGTCAGGGCTGCTGTCGGTGTTCCCGCCGGAGGAGGTGGCGAAGTACAACTCCTCGCTTGGGGAGACGACGCTGCGGTTGGTGAACGGCACACTGATCCGGGGGTTCGGTGCGGAGACGCCGGACAACCTGCGTGGCTGGGCGTTCGACAAGGCGTGGTGCGACGAGTACGCGGCCTGGTCGCGGCACACCGCGCAAGAGGTGTACGACATGCTGTGGTTCTGCCTGCGTGAGGCGGACACTCCGCAGGTTGTGATCTCCACGACGCCGAAGCCGCTCCCTCATGTCAAGCGGCTCGTCGAGCGCGGCCGGTTGCAGGAGAAGGCATATCGGGAGGGCGGGGAGCCGCCCAGGGTGGTGCTGACCCGCGGGCACATGCGGGAGAACGACGCAAACCTGAGTATGGCGGCGCGCGAGGAGCTGGAGGCGGAGTACGCCGGCACACGGCTGGGGCGGCAGGAGCTGTCCGGCGAGTTGCTCGAGGACGTGGAGGGCGCACTGTGGAAGGGCTGGATGCTGGAGGTCGAGGGCTTCCGGCCTCGGCCCGAGCACCTGCCGGACCTCCAGCGCGTGGTCGTGGCCGTGGACCCGGCCACGAAGTCGCACGAGAACGCCGATATGACGGCGTTCACGGTGGCTGGGCGCGGGTTCCCGGTGGAGACGATGTTCGGGGACGACCGGCCTCGTGGGTATCTGCTGCACTGCGAGCAGGCCCGGTACACGCCGACACAGGCAATGAAGCGGGCTGCCACGCTGTACCACGAGCACCGGGCGGACTGCGTGGTCATCGAGGCGAACAACGGCGGTGACTACCTGCCCGCGCTCCTGGGGCAGGTGGACCCGACGGTGAACTGGCGCATTGTTCATGCCACGAGAGGGAAGCGGGCGCGGGCGGCCCCGGCCGCCCAGTTGTACGAGCAGGTCCGGGTGTCGCATGTCGGTTCGGCTCGGCTGTTCGCGGAGCTGGAGGAGCAGATGACGACCTTCGTCGGCCAGGGGGAGACGGAGGACTCTCCGGACCTGTTGGACTCGGCCGTGTGGGCCCTGTGGGACCTGTTCCTTGACCCGACGATGCCGCCCCCGCGCGGCGGGGACGATCAGCGACTCAGCGGCCGTCGATGAGTTCTGTGTCGTAGGTGCACATACGAGTTGCCGCCGTTGCATATTCTTATTTCGCTGTGTACTTTGATCCCTTACTGTGGGGCCAGTTATGGGCGAGGGACGCCCCCTGATTTTGCGGTCTCGGAGCGCCCCTCGCGCGTTTAGTTGTTGCCGCTACATGAGCGGGCGATGGCGTAGATCAAGGCGGCAACCTTGATCGCGAGCATCGTCCGCTCGCGGCGTTCTTTCATCTTCTCCTTGTCGTTCCTACGTGGTCGAGCATGCTTGGCCAATTGTTCCTCCTTCCGGACATGGCCGAAGAGTGGATCACCGGGCTATGCCCAGCAAGAGGAGATCCTAGACAAGTCCGCGGCAGTGAAAGGCCGTTGAGGGCTGGACAATGCCCTTTGCTCAGCCTGACGGAAACGATCTCGGCAGCGGGTCCGCCGGGCGAACCCGCCTCAGCCGTGTGGGTGCTGTCGTGCTTCTCTTGATCTGGCCATGCCATCTCCGGGCGTTCGGGGGACGATCGGCGATTGGATGGTCGGAGGTAGGGATAGCTAGGGCACGCATCGGTTGGGCGGTGAGGCTAGAGCGTTGTGTCGTTACGAGGGGCGCACGCAGCAGCCAACTCGCAGAGTTCCGCTCGTGCCTGAGAAACGAACAAGGTTCCTTGCGGAGTGTCTACGAGGGCCATGTTCACCAGGGCTTGGAGCCGATGCCGGTTCGGGGCCGGAAGTAGTGCAGTGCTGTGCAGCGGAAGTCCGGTCTCGATGCGACCGTCAAGCATTTGACTCAGCTTTAGCCACTCGCGTCGGGCGTTGTCGGCGTGGGAGTTGGCTTGATCGGCTGTTGTGGACGTCAGAGAGTCCAGGGCCAGAATCAAAGATCGTGCTTGCCCGTTGATTTGCGTGCACAGCTTTCTTGCACGGGAGTGGACCTTCAGGGAGGTGGCGCCCGCCGTGAGGAAGATCCCCATCACGAAGTTGAAGTTGGTGTTTTGCTGATCGGGTGCTGTCCGGGTGGTGGTGAGGAAGAGGGCGAGAGCCAGTGTTGCCGCGGCGATGGCGATGATGCGAAACGCAACCCGCTGGGTGATACGGGCATGCAGTTGTGTTAGCCGAATGAGCTGTTCGGTGGCCCCTCCAGCGATGAAGTAGTTGGCGAAGGCGACGAGGACGAAGAGGACCATCCCCGCTGTTCGGTCAAAGGTCAGCGCCCATACGGCGAATGCGGTGAGCCCCAGGTATCCGGCTACCGATATGACGTTCCGGAGGGTGAACAATCGGCTTCTGGTGCGAGGAGTAAGGCGGGTACTCGCTTCGTTTACTAGCACGACGAAGGTCGCCAAGGAGGTGAACCAACCGACGAACAAGCCCCACGCCCACGCTGGTGACATTCCGAGTCGGGCGATGGCCAGCCCGCACAGCAAGTAGATGGTGCCGGTCCCGCCGATTGACCAGATTCGTAGCCTGATCGGAATGCGTTCAACCCGGCTCTGTAGGCGCTTAACCGTGTCCATGGCTTGATAAACGACCAAATGGCCGGGCTTGGTTCCATAGCCGCTGCGGGGGCGCAGTAATGTGCCTCCATGGCGCGGGGCCGACGTCCTGGAGGACCCGTGGGCCTGCGCCAACTCGTGATCGACGCCTGGTCGTGGCTGAACTACAAACCGGTTATGGCCGACGCCGGGCGCCCGGGCAGCCGTGCGTTTCCGGAGCTGGCCAAGACGTGGGTGCCGCCGCACGAGCTGCGGCGGCTGGCCGCGTACAAGGTGCTGGCGTCGTACGACAACAACCAGGCAGGGCAGCTTGCGGCGGTCGGCGGCGATGAGAGCGCGTTGGAGCGGCGGGAGCTGGGCGATGCGTCGAAGCTCGTGGACACCGCGCTCGGCTACCTCCTCGGTTCGGAGCAGAAGGTTGCCGTTGAAGGGGCGGAGCACGCCGACGAGGAGACTCCGACGCCGGGTTCGGCGGAGTCGGCCGCGGTGCAGGACCGGTTGCGGAAGTGGGCGGACAAGGAGCTGCTGACGTTCCGGGTCCAGCAAGCCGAGCGGGCGGCGGTGCTGCTCGGGGACAGCGTGATGGTGCTGGCCTGGAACCCGGCGAAGCAGCGGCCGACGCTGCGCATCTATGATCCGGGGTTCTTCTTCCCGCAGTGGGGTGACGAGGACGAGGACTTCCCGAGCCGGGTGCATCTGGCGTGGGAGCTGCCGGCGGATGACGAGGCCGGGTTGAAGGCCAGGGTGCGTCGGGTGACGTACGAGCTGGGGCCGATCTTCGAGGACGGGGAGCCCGGTGACGATGGTGCTGCGGTTGGTGGGCGGCAGTACCCGTGGGAACAGGGCCGGGCGTCCAACGTGACGTGCTACCTCACCGATGCGGAGTGGCTGCTGGAGGACCTGAAGAACGGCGAGACGCTGGACCGGCTGCCGGAGGGCAAGGCGAGCTTCCGGGTGCGGCCGGACGGCACGGAGCTGAACCGACTGGATCTGATGATCGACTTCGTTCCGGTGGTGCACATCGCGAACACGATCCCGGACGGCGGGGAGCACTGGGGCCGGTCGGTCTTGGCGCGCGTGCTGCAGGCGCTCGATGAGCTCGCGGCCACGGACTCGGACAGCTCGGCGGCATCCGCGACGACGGGTACGCCGATCATCGGGCTTGCGGGTGCGCGGCTGCCGGTGGACCGGGCGACGGGCAGGCCGCAGGAGCTTGAGGTGAAGGCCGGTGCGGTGTGGCAGCTCGGCGAGACCGGGCGGATGGACGCGTTGGACACGTCGCCGCAGTTGGCGGAGCTGAGGGCGCGGGTGGATCACCTCCTGGAGCGGATCGCGGCCAATTCGCGGGTGACGGCGGCCGGGCTCGGCACGCTGGACGCCACGGAGGTGCCGTCGGGGTACGCGCTGAAGCTGGCGCTGGGGCCGCTGGACGCGCTGATCGGCATGATGCGGCTGGCCAGGGAGCACAAGTACCGGCTGCTGTTCAAGATGGTGCAGCGGCTGTATCAGGCCGGACGGGGAGAGGGATGGGCGGCCGGAGAGACGCTGCGGGCGCGGCTGGCGTGGGCACCGCACACGCCGACTGACCGGGCTGCGGTGCTTGAGGAGGTCGTCCAGGCGTACGGCGCCGGGGTCATCTCGCTGGAGACGGCGGTGGCGATGCTGATTGACGCGGGCTACCGGATCAAGGACGCGGCGGAGGAAGTGGAGCGCATCCGCGCGAAAGCGCAGGAGGAGGCGGCAGCGCGGATGGCGGAGGCGGCGGCCCGTCGCGGGGACGCGGATGAAGAGTCGAAGGACGAGGAGCAGCCGGTAAAGAGCGACGCTGGTGGAGATGGAGAGCCGTCGAAGGGCAGCGGCGAGCGGCCTGGGGCATTTGGGTTCGCGTCTGCCAGCGGGCGGCAGTAGTGGGCAGATGGTAAGCGGTAGTGCTGTCGGCGGCCATGACTACACTGATCCGCAGCGCGGGGGCGCGCACCTGGAGGAGTTGTATGGTTCCGCCCCTACCGCCTCGGCACCCTGTCGGCTTTCGCCGTGACGGGCAGCCGATTTTCCCGATACTCGGGGCCTCGTCAGAGGACGAGACGAACGAGCGCCTGGACGACGCTGAGGAAGGCGGCCAGGAGCACCAAGTCACCGTCACCCAGGACCGCTTGGGCAAGATGCTCACGCGGGAGAAGGCTCAGGGGGAACGTGCTGCGATCAAGCGGCTGCTCTCGACGCTGGGGTTCGATACCCCGAAGGCGTTGACGGAGTTCGTTACCGAGCAGCGGGAGGCTGAGCAGGCCGCGCTGTCGGAGGTCGAGCGTCGGGAGCAGGCGGCGGCCGAACGGGAGTTGCAGGCCGCCCGTCGTGAGGAACTGGCCGCTGAGCGGGAGCGTGCGGCGATCCGCCGGGCGGCGCTGGTGGCCCTTGGCGCGGAAGGCGACGACCTTACCGACGCTGAGCGGCTGCTGGCCGTCGACGAGGAGGACGCCGACGATGCGCAGATCCAGGCGGCGGCCGAGGCCCTGCGTTCCCGACGGCCGGAGCTGTTCGGCGAGGTGCGCGGCCCGGTGCCGGCAGCTCCGGCGGGCGCTCCGGCCGGACGAGCCCCGTCGCGGACAGCCCCCCGGCAGAATCCGGGCGCGGCCGGGCTGGAGATGGCCCAGCGCCGTGGCCTGATCCCGGAGTTCAGCAACGCCGCGAGCTGACCGGTGTACAGGGGACCACGCCCCTTCTCCCCGTGGACGGCACTGCCCTGGCGGGCGGTGTGCGGAAGCTGACCGCATCGTCCAATGGAGACAGAGCATGTCCATTCAGCCCGTTGAGTCCTCGCAGTACCTGACCGCCAACCGGGAGTGGCTGGCGTCGCTGCACGGCACCGACCAGACCGACACGATCACCCTCGACCTGCCGCTGTTCACCGAAGGAGTGCACTACGAGTGCGGGGATGGCTGTGACCCGTACGGCCGGGTCTTCTCGGGTGTGCCGGTCGGCAAGGTCACCGAGTCGGGCCTGTACGGGCCGTACGACCCGGAGGCGCACTGCGGGCGTCAGGCGCTGCGCGGCTTCGTGATCGCGGAGGCGCCGTTCGCGCCGGGGCAGACGCGGGTTCCGGCCGCGCTGCTGTGGCACGGGGCGGTCAAGGCGTCCAAGGTGCCCGGCGGTATCGACCTGTCGCAGTTGGCCTGGCACCCGCGGGCTGCGCTGATCCGGTTCGTGTGAGCGGGGTCTGACCTGTGTCGATTCAGGACCTGTTGAAAGACGTGGGCGTTGTCGATCTGACAGCGTTCGCGCGGGCGATCCCTTCTCCGAAGGACTTCCTTCTCACACAGAGCATCTTCCCGACGCTGGTGCTGCGGGAGGTCAAGTGGCGGGTGAAGGATTCAGGCCGGTACGTGAACGTGGCGAAGTACCGGGCGTTCAACGCGAGCGTGCCGTTCGCCACCCGTGAGGCGTGGCAGACCTCCCGTGAGGGGGCGCTGCCCGCGCTGGGGCAGAAGCTGATGGTTTCCGAGCAGGAGCAGATCCTGCTGGAAGCCTCGCATGGTTCGGACCAGGACCGGCTGATCGAGCTGCTGTATGACGATGTCGAGCGGCACGTGGAGGCGATCCAGTCGCGTCTGGAGATGGCTGCCGGCGACGTGCTGGCGGACGGCAAGTTCTCGCTGGTGCAGGAGAACGGGCTGACGCTGGAGGTCGACTGGAACGTCCCTGCGGCGAACATGCCGGTTGCGCAGCGGCCGTGGTGGGACCCGGAGTCGGATCCGATCGCGGATGAGTTGCGGTGGATCCAGTACCTGGACGACGTCGGCGCACCGGAACCGGAACTGGTGGTCACCAGTCGGAAGGCGTTCTCCTACCTCGCGGCGAACAACTCCTACAGGGCGGCCTACTACGGGTCGGTGAACCCGTCCACGACGCCGACGGCGACACTCACCCCGCAGCAGATCAACGTGGTGCGCGGCAACTATTCATTGCCACCGATCACCTTCTACAAGGCGCAGGTGCGGGTGGACGGCAAGCCGCGCAAGGTGCTTCCGGAGGATCTGTGGTGCCTGATCCCGCCGGACCGGGAGAAATGGGCGCAGACCCAGATCGGGGTGACGGCCGAGGCGCTCGTGCTCTCGCGGGGCACCAACCCGGAGATCATCCGCGAGGACGCGCCGGGCATCATCATCACCCGCGGGGTCCAGGACGACCCGGTGCAGATCTACACCAAGGGCGCGGCGGTCGGCATGCCGGTCATGCACACTCCGGACGCGCACATCGTGGCGAAGGTCCTGTGATGCCGGTGCCTCGACTGAAAGCCGCCGTGTACGTGCAGGACCCAGCCACGCGCGAGGAGCTGATCCTCCTGCCCGGCGAGGAGCCCGAACCGCGCCTCGCTGCCCTGGTGGTGAACCCCGATGCGTGGGAAGTCCCGCCCGAGGGGCGCGGGTCGCTGCCGATCGCGGTCGGCGAGCCGGACCCGACCGCAGAGAAGACGGTCGACCCGGAGCCCGGGGAGGCAGGAGGCAGTGCGAAGAAGTCGCCGCCGCGCCGCTCGCGGCCCGCTTCGGCGGCACCGTGACCCATGGCCCGCCACCGGGGACGCCTGGTGGCGGGCCGCTCCCGTACAGATGAGAAAGGGCAGGCTGGTGGATGAGTTCCAGCGGTCGTGGCTGCTGGCGCAGCTTGGACCGGACACGGACCCGGCCGACCTGGAGCGCCGGTTCTTCCGGCTGCGGTCGGCTCGTGCGGTGGCGCTGGAGGTGCTGGGGGAGCGGCGAGCGAAGCTGCTTGGCGACCCGCTGAAGGTCACCGTCGATGGTGTCGTGACCATGGATCTGCAAGAGAACTTGCGCGGCATCGAGCGGCAGATCGAAGCCGTACGTCAGGCTTCGGCTCCCGATGACCCTGAGGACGAGGGCGAGGAGGGGAAGGCTTTGGCGACGTCATTTATGGTGCCGACTCGCAGATACCGATAGCCGGGTCAGGGTGAAGCCGACGTCGCGTCAGGCTGGGGCGAGTAGCCGTCGAGCTGGGTGCTCAGCGGACGGTGACATCACAGAATGCCTTTCCACACCCAGGGACGAGGGCCGGATCGACCACGTAGGCAGTCGATCCGGTACTGGGCTTGCCCGATCCACTCAGGGTTGCTGGCCGCGTGCTGAAGGGCGTAGGTCACCATACGGAGCTCCCGGATACCTGCGAGGGTCTGGTAGCCGTCCCACTCCGTCACGTCAGCTCCGTACGCCTCGCAGAATTCGTCATACTCCTCGGCGGTGACGGCCCCCATCGTCATCCTGCCCACTGCGGTGGATACGAGGTCCCACTCCGGCGGCCCCACGGAGAACCGCTCCAAGTCCATCATCAACCGGCCAGTGGCAGTACGCACGAGGTTGCCAGGCCACGCGTCGCCGTGAACGGCACAATCGGGCAGCCCGGTTGGCCGTTCAGCCCACGCTGCAGCCAGGTCCTGGTGCAGCCCATGGAGCCACTGAGCGTCGTCTTGGCTGATGGCGGTCGCCGCGGCCATTCGTTCGCTTATCCGAACGAATGGGTCGAGGTAGCCGAGCGCGATATCTGGCTTCGGGAGGCTGTGGAGGCTCTTCAGCAGGGCCGCCACGTCCGTTGCCGTACCGTGCTCGTGCTCAGGAAGCTCAGCCCAGAAAGTAATAGGCCGCTCCGCGGCCAAGACAGGCTGATCAATGTCCAGAGGGCGCACGGCCGGGACGTCGTTGTCCGCGAGCCAGCGCGCAACGCGTACCTCTCGACTGGCCGTATCGAGTTGGCCGACCCTGGCCACACGCAGGATCACTCCTTGGCCAGGGAGTCTCCATGTCTGGTTCTCGGCGAGGCGCACGGGCTCAGCCGCTGCGGCGTCCAGTCCGACGCTGGCGCACGCCTGGATCACGGCTTGGCGGGCGGGCGTGGCTGCCGATGTCGTCATACCGAGACCGTAGCGCCGATCCGTTCGCGTAGGGCGTTCGCCTCCTGAATCTTGCGGTGCTTGGCAGCGAACGACCGTAGCTGTCGGAGATCGTCAATGGCTCTCTGCGAGGTGAGTCGGCCGACCTCGTCGAGGGCGTCATGCCCGATCTGAGCGGCCCGCCGGGGGTCTCCCCTGGCCATGAGCAGCGCGGCCAGCTTGGTGCGAGAGATGGCGCGGGAACGCTTAAAGGCATCGGTATGCCCCTGTACGGCAGCTGAGAAGCGACGGGCTGCTCGCCCAGGATCTTGGTCCGCGAGGATGGCAAGGTCAAAGAGGGCATGCGCGGTGTCACCGTTGTGCTGTGCGGCGTCGTAGTACGCCATCCACGCAGGGTCTTCTGCTGGCCGGGCTTGCGTGAAGGCGTCGTCAGCCTGGCCGACTGCGGCCATCGTCTCTCGTACGTTACCCATCTTGCCGAAAGCTCGAGCTCGGGCGGTGTGCAACATGGCTTGCTCGGTGGCGGTGAGGCGGTCGGACCGAACGAGGCCCTTCTCCGCATAGGTCAGCCCGTCGTCAGGTGCACCGATCCAGACCGCCTGTCGGGCCAACCACGAGTAGGTACTGGCCCGGAGGTGCCAGTCGCCAGCCTCTTCGGCGCAGTCCGCAGCGAACTTGAAGGTCCGCCGGGCGTCATCGTGCGCGTAGGCGTCGAACTCCGAGGCGCCCACCACCATGCCCAGTCGTGAGACAGCAGCGAAGAGTTCGGAACGGAGGGAGTCGGGGCACTCTGCTTGCAGGAGGCCGGCCGACCATTGCATGGCTCGGCTGCCTAGGCCGCGGACTATGCCCCCACCGCCGAACCTGTTGTCCCAGCCGCTGACGGCCGTAGCTACGTCGCTGACCTGGGCAATGTCGCTGGGGCGGATGGCGGTTGGAATTGCGAGGTCGGAGGGGGCGAACAGTTGTGTGAGGTCGAAGGGGGCTATGGCAGCGATGCCGCCGACTTGGAAGAACGAGCGTCGGTGCATGGGATCACGGCTCCCAGAGGGGGTTGGTAGTTCGTCACTGCTCAGAATGCGGCCTGACCGCACCTGAACAGGTACATCCCCGCTCTCCGCCCTCGTCCTATCGGCATCACGCCGTCTTTTATCGGCATCACGGCTGCCGAAGACCATGGGCCAGGCCCGCTGGAAGAGCCCGCCTGTCTTCAAGACATCGTCCAGACGCTTGGCCAGGTCCTCCCGGCAGCTGGGGTACTTGCCCTTCTCGATGGCAAGGATCATGTCGTCGCTGACCTGCACTAACCGGCCCAGCTCGCGGGCCGACATCTTCTCTGCGATACGCAGCTGACGCAGCTCGTTGCCGAACCACTCCCGAGGGGAGGCCCCGGGGTCAAGCTGCTTCATCGGTTGCGGCATTCCCTGTCCCTGTGACTCGTGATGCCGAACTTTCAGGCTCTCGGCATCAAGCCCTGCACGTTCCCTGCTTGCTCTGCGTGAATAGTTGCTGACCGATGCGCTTCCAGTACACACCGCAACCGTGCCCTGCTGAAGGGCTTCGGCAGAACGGACGGAGCAGCGATGAAATCACTACTTGAGCCCCCCGCTCAGGATGCTTCTTCGCGAGCCATGACCAGAAGCGTGCATGGCCAGCTCGACATGGGCCTCAACATGAAGTCCGAGTATCTGGCAGCCGTACGTGGCATCGTCCGCGAGCACTTGCGCCTCTGGGAAGTGGGCGACGAGGCGAGTGAGCGCATGCTCATCGCTGTCAATGAACTGCTGACGAACGTGTGTCAGCACACCGATCCGGACCAAAACGGATGGCAGATGGTCAGTCTTCTCGTTCAGCGCGTCCCTGGCGGGGTTACGGCGATCGTCAGTGACCGAGACGTCCGCGTCCCCGTGCAGGTGGTCCCCGCTCAGCTAGCTGAGAACGGTCGAGGTTGGCGGCTTGTACGGGACTTGGTCGACGACGTCTCTGTGTCCGTGACCGGCGCCGGAAAGGACGTGTGGGTCTACGTAGGGGAGACGACCTAGCGGAAGAACACCCGATGTCCAGGCCCGTCTCCTTGACGAACCACCCTTCTTACCGCTGCGGTCGGGAGTTAGTGATGAACCGGACGGGGCTGCCGCATCGTTCACTGGCGAGCCGAACTATCCAGAGGTGGGAACCTCCTTTGGGCGTGGACACCCTCGCGTACGTCCTGGCCAAATTGCAGGATTGGGAGCCGCTTCGGGACTCAATCTATGAGGACTTGGCCGACGCTCTGGACGTCCAGGCACCTCCGCGTGACGCGATCGATGGACTTGTCGAGCGGATACAGGGCAGCCTCACACAACTCGTCACGATCGCTCTTGCGGGCCATGCAGGCAGAACAGACCGTGAGGCAGCCCTGCTGATCGAGCGTGCAAACGACCTGCATTCTGAAACCGTCCCGGGCAGTTACTGGAAGGCGGTCGGCCACCTTCGTCAGCTGGGTTGGGTCACCAACGAGCTGCTGGAACGCCTTTCCCGGACCGGGTACATCGATGTCGCCTCATGACCGCTTCAACTGGACCACCCTCACGTCTGGTGGGGGCCGGCCGCCGCCCCTGCTCCAACTGCCAGGAAGGGAGGGGCGGCGGCAAAACCAGGCGTGACACGAACTCACTACTCCCTCTTCGGCACCTACTTCCCGTTCCCCCGCGGAGTCACAAGGCCGCCGAAGAGGGGCTCTACTCGCAAAGCACATTCCGAAAGGATTGAACATGCGTCGGGACCAGCACTTTTCCTCTGTTGGCGGGATGCTACCGGACTACTCCAGTGCTGTCCTTAGGCGTCCACGACCGCGTCAGTACTTCGCGGGCACCGTGCGCGTGCCGTATATCGCTCCCTGGACGGGAGAAAACGCGCCACCGGCCGCGATCACGACGCGACTCGGCCGCGGCGGAATGGGGATCGGCTACGCGGACGAATACGGCATTGCTGAGCGAAGGCGGGGCGCGCTGTGGATCCGGGTGCCGGTCAAGCCTGGGGCTGGTGCACCACTGCTCGACCGTGTGCACGCCTTGCGCCAGCGGCAGGCGATGAATTTCATGCTGTGTCAGTGCTGCGGCCGACCCACTGATGACCGACGCGATGGACGGCGTCTCTTCCTGCTGCACGCAGGGACCGGCAGGCCGATCACAGATGGAGAGAGGACCACCGCGCCACCTGTATGCGAAGGCTGCGTGGTCGAGGCATGGGGCCATCCCTCGGCGCGGAGGGGGTGTGTAGCGGTGTTGGTGGAGGAGGCCACGGCCTGGGGTGTGGCTGGTGTTGGGTACGCACCCGCGACCCTCAGGCCGGTGCCCGGCGAGCACGGCGAGCGGTTCACGTTCGTGGCCTACGGCGACCCGCGGCTTCGTTGGACACTCGCCTGCCGCGAAGTCGTCGCGCTCCACGGCTGCACGGTCGTGGACCTTGAAGACCTGAGGGAACGCACCGCCGTCTGAGCCGTCCATCCCCCGTTGCTATCGAGCCCATACGTATCCGAATCGGGAAGGGTCATGGTGACCAGCCAACCGCGTAAATCGCCGGGCCGTTTGAGGTTGTCTGCTCGCGAGCGGGAAGCCCTCCAACTCACAGCGAGCGGTATGACACCGGCGGAAGCGGCCGCGGAGATGGGTGTGTGTACCTCCAGGGTGAACGACTGCCTGCGGTACGCCTCAGCGAAGCTCTGCTCACCCGAGCGGCCGGGTGCCGTACATCGGGCCTACCTGCTGGAAGAAATCTCCCCGCCCGAGCACACAAACGACGGTGTGAACCTCGTGCTGAGTATGGGGCAGCTCGATGTTCTCCGCGGTTTGGCGGGAGGCCAGGATCCGGGATGGATCGCTGCGAACGGCGGAGTGTCCGCGGACATTGTGCGTAGGGATGTGCGTGAGCTAATGGCGCTGATGGACGCCAGAACCACGGTGCATCTTATTCGCCGTGGCTGGGAGCTCGGCCTGCTTGGACCGGCACGGGATGAAGTATCCAGGCCCGCGCCTGTCCGGAGTCCTGGGTGAAATCCGGACAGGACTAGTGCGCGCAGCTACTCACAGGTAGTTCGCCCTCGGCTCTGAGAAACTCAACTCAGTCGCTCATCCATCACCATCGTAGCCGGAGCTTCTTCGGCGACCGTCATTAAGTATGAGACAGCGTCTTTTAGGAATTCAGCCATGACTGCCAAGTTGGAAGGCATCCCTCGTGTGCCGCGAGGGAAGAGGCTTCTCGGGAATGACCGTGAACGCGTCCGCGAGATCGTTAGCGTCGTCTATAAAAGCAACCCCAAGGTGAGTATTCGGGATATAAGTGAGGCTACGGGACGCTCATTCGGGTTTATTCACGAGCTACTCATCGAAGCAGGTGTAGAGCTGCGCTCACGCGGCGGATCATACGCTTTGCGAAAAGGTGCTGGAGATTGAGAAAGTCGGCAAACCGAGAGCAATGCGGTCATGAGACCGAGGGCACTCCGTGCGCTCGAATGGCTGGCCTGTCGAGGGGAGATGGCGACGATTACTGCTCCGAGTATGGTGCAGAGCCGAGTCGGTGTGCTCAACAAGGCTTGTGCGATTCTCGCTGTGCTGGAAGAGGGGCCGACGTGTCTGGGGACTGTGGTTTCAGAAACCGGCCTGAAGCGTTCCACGGTGCACCGACTGGTTCTCGCTATGGAGGAGCTGGGCCTGGTCGAAGTCGACCCGCAGGGGCAGTTCATCGTCGGTCCGAGGCTGATCCGTCTGGCAATGGCGGCGCAACGGGCGATCGCTGACCTTGAACTGCGGCAGGAACTCAGCGCACTGCGGGCCACAACCGGCGTACGGTCCGTCCGTCTTGAACAGCGTTGCGGCGATCAGCGGATCTGCATCGCCGACGACCAGCGACTCAAGTCGGCGGCCAGTGGACGTAATCCATCCAGGGCGGTGGCGATGGGGGAAGACCCCGTCTCACGGGTCTTCCTCGCATGGCGGGGGCTCGGCCAGGGCCATGCAGTGTGGAGCGATGCCGCTGCGTGTTCCGGGACGCGGTGTCGCGGCTGGGTGCAGGGTGTTGCCGACGGGTGCCTGGTTCTGGCGGTGGCAGTGGAAGGCGGCGATGGGGACTTGCCCGCTGTCCTGTCGCTGTCCAGTCCCTTGCAGCGGACACGCCGCCAAGCCTCGTACGGCCGCGAGGTGATCACGGTGGCGATGGAGGCTGCGGCCCGCATCTCTGGGCGCCTCCGTGCCAAGGAGGCGGCCGGTCTGGTCAAGGGGCTGGAGGACCGCGCCCGGGGAGTCGGACCACAGCCCGTCCAATAGACCCCGCTCGGGGCACCGGTCGACACCGGTCCCGGTGCCTCGAGCGGTATCGAATCTCCCGGCGCGGAATAGGTGGAGCCGACGTACCGCGCTGGGTTCATGTAAGAGTTCAGGCACTCACAGAAGGAGAAGTAAGTGACAGTTCTCGCCTCCGAGCCGCTGGTGGAGCAGCAGGCGAATCTGATGCGGCACCTGGCCGAGGTGCTCAAACAGTATGAGATCGGCGGGTCTTTCCGACTCATGTTCGTGCCGTCGGGGCTGGAGATTTCCGATGACGAGGTCCTGGTGCAGGATGTGAATGCGGAGGAGCGTGTGGTCGAGATTCGTCCTCGCAAGCTGACCGATCTCAGTCTCGGGGAGGTTCTCCACGCAACGCAGGTCATCGATCCGTCGGATGAATCGCTTATCGTCCATGCGGGCAACTCGTCTGGGTGGGACTGCAAGTCGTACACGAGGCCGAATGGCAGCACGGGACATCTGTACGCGACCTAGGAGTATTGGCGCGATGGGTGCCCTTGCACACCAAGAAGTGGGCTTCAGATTTCTCGGGCGCCTTGGCCCGGCAGTTTGGCCGAGGCTCACGGCGAGCCAGCCGGTACACGTCCAGCAGGTATTTGATGCTGCGTGGATCGAGAGCGTCTTCCTGCCGTTGGCGGAACAGAAGGCAACAGGTCAGACCGTTGCGCTCGTTGACGGTCTGGACTTCCATCGAAGGTCCCACAGGGATGCGGTTGCGCGTGCTTATCAAGAGCGGCAACGCACACGTGTCTACGAGAGCTTGGACGTTCGCAGCGACGGATGGTTCAGTACAGTCACTCTGCAACTGACTGCGATGATGCACCGTCACGTCGTCTGCTCGGCCTACGAGTCACACGCGGGGGACCGCAACCTCGGGGCGCACGATGACGAATGGCTCGGCGTGATCATCCAAATGCGTGGTGCGAAACACTGGCTCGTCTGGCCGGAGGCAACCGGTGCAGCCGAGGAGATAGTCACCAGGGTTGGAGATGTGCTGATCCTGCCGCAGGGGGTGAAACATGAGGTGAGCACTCCGGACCTTCCGGGATATTCGGTGCATCTGGTGTTTGCCATTACGGACGAACCGGTGTGACACCCAAAGGCAAGGTGACGGTCAACACCTCGCGGGCACCGACAGATAGGTTGCCCCGGCCGAGCCGTGGCTGGCCGGGGCAGCCGACAGAAGCCCTCTCGCGGCAAACGCACGGAGCGCCAGCAGCTCACTCACCTCGCCAAATTCTTATCCCGCTCCCATAGGGAGACCCCTAATGGGCTGCGGGGCAGTTTTCCGCTACTAGTCACTACGAAAGGTGTGGGATGAAGACCTCATACGTCGTTCTCGCCATCGCCGCAGTCGGCATTGCGCGGCTTGTGCAGTCCGAGAGGCAGACCCGGCAGCGGCTCGCCCTTCATGCCGAGGAAATACATCAGGAGCTGATCTCCGATGCGGTGTCCAATCCCGAGCTGCGGGTGATGCGGACAGCCCCCGGCGAGCTGCCCGACGAGGAGTACAGGGACATCCTGCACTGCAATCGGCTGATCAGCCTCCTGTCGGTCAAATTCCGGGCAGGACTGCTCAATAGGGCCTCCTTGAGGGTCCAAGCAAGGTGGCTGATGGCACGCGAGGTTGGCCGGACGTATTGGGCGACGCTCGGGAGCTTCCGTGAGGAGGAGGCGGCGGACCGCATCGATCGCACCTTCAACGCGATCATGGCCGATGAGTACACGGCCATGGTGGCCGTTGACGCAGTAGCGACCTGAGAATTGCGGCCCCGCCGCCATCCTGTACGGCTGGGTTGTTGCTCGGCCCACGGCCGCTTCTTGGCGAGAACAAGGGCTGGCCGGGGCCAGCATCCCAGCCGACGAGGGCGGTCATGGCTGCACATCGAAGGAGGGGGCATCGCGCCCCGTGAATGACGGTGAACACGGTGTTCGCGCACCTGGCTGCATGCTGCATGACGGCAGCCGGATGCGGGGGCCCCGTGCTCCCCTGCTCGCGCGTTGCGCGAGCAGTATCGCCCAGCACTTCGGAGGTTCTGCGATGAGCGTTCAGATAGCCGAGTCAGCCGCCCCGCCCATCGGGCCGACCACCGCGTTCTCGGGCGAGGATGCTCCGCCCATCGGGCCGTCCGCCGCCATTCTCCCGTTCTCGGGCGAGGACTGGGAGCTCGAGGTGTCGGTTACGGACACCCCGCGTCCTGTGGCGTCGGACGACTGCGACACCAGCGACGGTTGCGAGTCGTCGTGCGCTTCCTCCTGCACCAGCGACTGATCTGACGCCCGGCAGTATCTGTGCTCCGCGGGCCGGGGAACTTTCCCCGGCCCGCGGAGCCGCCTCAGCCAAGTGAGGACGAATGATGACGCGGACCAGACTTCTCCAGCGCGGTGACGTGCTCCTCCTGCGCGCTGCTGTTGCTCCTTTCAATGTGCAGCACATGCGGTGGCCCTCGCCGAATGACCCGGGTGACTGCCGACGGTGGCTGGCCGAGGTCTGGGCCGAACCGGAGTTCGCCACCGCGGTGCGTGCCGCGACGCCGCGCCTTGTCCGCGCGGTGGAGCAGGCCGTGAATGATCCAATGGGGTCACCGAGGAAGGTCCGCAGGGCGGTCACCGCCACAGCCCGCTATCTGTTGCGCGCCACCGGACGCCCGACTCCGTTCGGCCTCTTCGCCGGGGTGGCTACCGCGTACTGCGGCCCCGCCCTGGTCCGGTTCGGCGTCGGGCACCGTCCGGTAGCCCGTCCGGACGCCCTCTGGCTCGACCACGTCCGTCGCGATCTCCAGTCTCGCCCCGATGTTCTTCCCCACCTGAGCGTGGCAGCTGACGACCTGACGGTACGGCGGGGGAACACGCTCGAACGGCCGTTGCCCGGGGGCCGTACCGCGGCCGTCCGCCTCACCCGGCCGCTGGCAGCCATCCTGGAGATGGCCGCCGAGCCGGTGCTGTATCGGCAGGTCGTGGAGCGACTTATCGCGATGGGTGGCTCCGCTGCCCAGGCGGTGCACCTCCTGGACGCGGCGCTCGGTGCGGGGTTGCTGACCACTCAACTCCACGCGCCGATCACAGATGTGGACCCGCTCGGCCATCTTCTTCGGGTGCTGGAGCCGGTTACGGCGCATCTGGAGCCCGAGACGGTTGATGTCCTGCGTGAGCTGAGGGACATACACCGGCTGCTCGGTAGCCACAACACGGCCTGGGACCAGTCGACAGCGCGGGAGATCCGGGATGGGGTCGAGCGGAGGATGACCGCGATCAACGATGCCGGTCGCGTGCGGCTGAGCGTGGATCTTCGTCTCGATGCCACCGTGCAGATTCCCGCGCCCGTCTTGGACGAGGCCGAAGCCGCGGCCCATGCCCTGCTCCGGCTCACCCGCCACCAAGGCGAGCGGCCCGCTTGGGCCTCGTACCACAGCGTGTTCTGGGACCGGTACGGCGCAGGCACTCTGGTTCCCGTCCGCGACGCCGTCGATCTCGCTGCCGGAGTGGGACTGCCCGCTGGCTTCCCCACCTC
Organism: Streptomyces sp. 11-1-2; assembly: GCF_003595545.1. Classification (NCBI taxonomy): domain Bacteria; kingdom Bacillati; phylum Actinomycetota; class Actinomycetes; order Kitasatosporales; family Streptomycetaceae; genus Streptomyces; species Streptomyces sp. 11-1-2. The sequence goes on along the minus strand of NZ_CP022545.1, from coordinate 3,933,295 downwards.
GCCGTGGCCCGAGCCGTCGACCAAGGCGCTGCCCCGGGACGAGCTGCTGATGCACCGGGCGTGGCAGGCGGCCGTGACCGGAGAGCGGGAAATCCGCCTCTCGGACGCCGACATCGAGGAGCTGAGCCCCACATCGCACAGCGGCGCCGACGAAGCAGTGGTCGCGCCGCACGTCGAGATGGGAGTGCGGGTGTACGCCCAGAGCCAGCAGGCTCTGGACCGCGGAGACTTCACCGTGTCCGTCCGCCCTGCGTGGAGCACCGGAAACCTCACCGGCCGGTTCGCGGCCACCCTGCGCGATGGCAGGCTGCGCGAGGCGTACGGGAAGCTGCCCACCCTGGTCGACGGGGCGCTCGCCGCCCAACTGTCCTTCACCCCGATCTACCCGCACGCCGAGAACGTCGCTCGCACGCCGGTGTCCCTGCCGTACGTGATCCCCTTGGGTGAGCACCGCCCGCCCAGCGCAGACCTCATCCCGCTGGACGACCTCGCTGTGCTGTCCACCGGCAAGCGGCTGCACCTGGTCAGCCTCTCCCGCCGCCGAGTCGTCGAGCCCGTCGTCCTGCACCCGCTCGCCCTGGAGAAACAGGCACCGCCGCTCGCCCGGTTCCTCGCCCAACTCGGGCGGGGCTTCGCCACCGCCTGGACCCAGTTCGACTGGGGCCCGTTCGCTACCGGAATGCCGTTTCTGCCCCGCGTCCGGTACCGCAAGGCCCTGCTCACCCCTGCCCGCTGGCGGCTGGCAACCAACGACCTCCCGACTGGATCCTTCGACCGCGCCTGGCGCGAGGCCCTGACCAACTGGGCCCGGACCTGGAGATGCCCCCGGTCCCTTGAACTGCGGGAAAACGACCGCACCTTGCGCCTGGACCTGCGTATGGCCCTGCACACGCGGCTGCTGTTCGACCACCTACGGCGGCACGAGAGCGCCGACCTGTACGAAGCCCCTGGAGAAGACGACCTGGGCTGGATCGGGCACGCGCACGAGATCGTTCTGCCACTCACGTCCACCCGGCCGCCCCTGCCGGCCCCGGACATCCAGGACGCGCCCGTGGTCACCAACCGGACGCTGTCCGACCCCGGCAGCGACCAGCCGTGGGTGCAGGCCAAGCTGTTCACCGCCCCCGCCGCCATGGACCAGATCCTCGCCCGCCCGCTCCCCGGCTCCCTGGAACAGCTCGACATCTGGTTCGTCCGCTACCGCTCGCTGCTGGAGGAGTACCACCTGCGGCTCCGTATCGCCGCCTCTGACTCCGCTGCCCACGCCACGATCACGCAGACCATCGTGAGCTGGGCACGGCAACTGCAAGACGACGCCCTCGCCTCGCGCCTCGTCTTCGACGGCTACCGGCCCGAAACAGGCCGGTACAGGACCGGAGCCGCGATGTCGGCCGCCGAGAAGGTCTTCACCGCCGACAGCAACGCCGTCCGCTACGCACTGGCAGACCTGCCGCGAACCGAGCGGCGCGTGCTGTGCGCCCTCGGAATGATCGACATAGCCCTCGGTCTCCTCGGCGAGGACGACGGCATCCACTGGATGGCCACGAACCCTGCCCCGGGTATCGGCCTGCCAGCCGTCACCCGAGCCGTCACACAGCAGACCCGCACTGGGCTCCAGACACGACCGTCCGGCTGGACACCACGGCTCGACGCTGCGAGCGCCGCCCGGCACGGCGCCCTGCACCGCTACCGCAAGCATCTCGCCGATGAGCAGGTCACCAACGTGCTGGAGTCTCTTCTGCACATGCACCACAACCGGTGCATCGGACCGGACCGCGAGTCCGAGGCCGTCTGCCGCCACGCTGCCCGCCAGGCGTGCCGCACCGTGTGGGTACGGGGGACCGATCAGTGACCACACCTGCCCACCACCTGGGCACGGGACAGGCCGGGACGCTCCTGCGCCGAGCCGTCCTGGCCCGCAGTGACAGCGCGTGGGAGGCGGCACACCGCACAGCCCGCGTCATCTCCACGCAGCCTGCTACCGCCCACCCCGACCACGCGAGCCTGTACCGCGGGGCACCCGCCCTCGCCTACGCCCTGCACACCGCCAGACACCCGGCCTACCGCTCCGCCCTGGAAACTCTGGACAAGACGGTCGCCGGGCTGGTGAGGGTGAAGCTCACGGCCGCACGTGAGCGGATGACAACCGGTCGGCCGCCGCGGATGCGGGAGTACGACCTGATCAACGGCCTCACCGGACTGGGTGCCTACCTCCTGCACCGTCGGACGCGCCCGGAGCTGCTGGAGTACGTGCTGCGCTACATCGTCCGGCTGCTCCTCCAGCCCGTCACGGTCGACGGCCGCGCGGCCCCGGGCTGGTGGACCTCTGACAGCCCCAACGGCCGCCCCGATCAGGCGTGGCCGTACGGCCATGGCAACTTCGGGCTCGCGCACGGAGTCGCGGGCCCTGTCGCCCTCCTCGCGCTGTGCGTCCGCGCCGGGTACCGGGTGCCCCGCCAGCAGCAGGCGTTGGTGCACGCCTGCCGACTGCTGGAGCAGTGGTCGTCTTCCGTTTCGGCCGGAGGCACGGCCTGGCCCGAGACCATCACTGCTGAGCGGTGGCACCAGGGGCCGCCCCCCTCCACGACTCCGGGCAGGCCCTCGTGGTGCTACGGCACCCCGGGCATCGCCCGCGCCCTGCAACTGGCCGCCCTCGCCTGTGACCGCCCCTCCGGGCGGCGCCACGCCGAACACGCTCTGGCCGCCTGCCTCACCGACTCCAGCCAACTCGACTCACTGGGCGACGCGACGGTCTGCCACGGCTGGGCAGGGCTCGCTCTGGTCGTCGCCACGACGGCCGCCGACGCCGCTCCCGGCAGCCCGCTCCCAGGACAGGTGCCGCTCCTGCGTGACCGGCTGGCCGCCCACGTCGACCAGCATCCGATGACGGACACAGCCGGTCTGCTCACCGGCTCGGACGGCGTCCTCCTCACCCTGCACACCCTCACCCCCGCCCGACCCGTTGCACCTACGTGGACCACGTGCCTCCTCCTCAACTGATAAGGATTCCAGCGTGAACAACACCCCGACCGTCGATGACCTCCGCAACGCACTCGTTGACCAGATTGTGGCCAAGCGGCCACTTCCTCCCCGCGTCGAACGGGCCATGCGCACCGTTCACCGGGAAGTCCACCTTCCTGGAGTCGGCCCGGCCGTGGCCTACAGCAACAAGGCCGTCACCATCAAGGACAACCCCCAAGGGCCGCTCGCCCTCTCCTGTGCCTCCGTGCCCTCCACCGTGGCGATGATGCTCGGCCAGCTCGACGCGCAACCCGGCGATCAGATCCTGGAAATCGGCGCGGGCACCGGCTACAACGCCGCCCTTCTCTCCGAGATCGTCGGTGAGGACGGCGAGGTCACCACCATCGACATCGACGCCGACGTCACCCAGCACGCCCGCGATGCCCTCAACAAGACCGGATACCAGCAGGTACGGGTCATGGAGCGCGACGGTCTGAAGGGCGCGCCCGAGTACGGCCCCTACACCCGCATGATCGGCACTGTGGGCTTCTGGGACATCCCCGCCGCACTTCGCGCCCAGCTCATCGACGGCGGCCGGTTCGTCCTCCCCCTGCGCTGGCGCGGACAGACCCGCTCCGTCGTCCTCAACCGCCAGGGCGAGGCGCTGCTCTGCAGCGACATGGAACTGTGCGGCTTCGTCCCCATCGTCGGCCAGGACGGCGAGCGCACCCTCGACCTGGCCGACGGCACCGTCCGCGTCCACCACGACCAGGACCAGGACATGGACCCCGCCCGGCTGAACGACGCGCTCACCCAGCCGACTGCCGAGACGTGGTCGGACGTCCGGATCGCCGGGGAGGAGTCCTTCGACGGGATCTGGCTGCGGGCGACGGCGTTCGAGGACACCGTTTGCCGACTTGAAGCCACCCGTACCGCCGTGGAGAACGGCCTGCGCCGTCCCGTGATCATCGGACGAAGCCCCGCGCTCGTTGCCGGGGGCTCCTTGGCGTACCTGATCTCCAAGCGCGACGACACGGACCCCGAACGGCCCTCACTCCTCGGAGCCGCCCACCTCGGCCCCGACGGCGCCGACCTGGCCAAGCGCCTCGTCGCACACATCACGGCATGGGCAGCCGACCGTACCGCCGTGCCCAACCTGGCCATCTACCCGGCGGGTACACCCGACAACGAACTCCCCGCGGGCCACGTCATCGAAAAGGCTCACTCCCGCGTCGTCCTCTCGTTCGCGTAGAACGACCGGCGGGTCAGCCTGCACGCAGTCCGATGGACCGGTCTTCCGGAGGGGGCTGTACTGTCCGACAGCCCTCATACCGTCGGCTGAATGGATCAGACGAACGACACCGACACCACCCGGCGCGTTGCGATCACCGCGCGGGGCGGTCGGGCTGACATCGAGATCGACGGTGCTCGGATCGATCCGAGCACCGTCAAGGCGTACTCCGTCAGTCACCTCGCCGGGGAACAGCCCGAACTCCTGCTGCACGTAGCGGACCGCGGCGCCACTCAGTGGTCCGGGATGGCCCGCGTTGCGGTGGCCGACCTGTCCGATCCCGGTCCGGCAGCGGCCGTGTTCCTTGAGGCGATCGACCCAGAGGCGCTGGAGCGTGCCGCGCTGGCCCGCTCTGACCTCGGCGCCGAGCCGTACTCGCTGACGAATGCGATGCTCACCCAGCTCGGGGAGTGGGCCCGTGGCCATTGACGTGGACGGTGTGCGTCGGGTCGTCGCCCGCATCCTGGACGACAAGCTGGAGGTGTGGCGGGATAGCGCGGGCCGTACGGACGACGAGCTGGACGAGGCCACGGGCAGGCTGGTGCCTCCTGTGCCGGACGAGGAGCTGGTCTGGGATGGCCTCGGCGCGGTGATGCCGATCGGCCGCCCCGCCATCACGAAGCCCGTGAGTGGGTCGGTCGCCGTCGAGCCACCGACCACCGACTACCAGGCCGTGCTGCCGGCCGACGCCCCGGCGCTGCGTCGTGACGACGTGGTGCGCGTCGCCGGTTCCGTCCGGCGCGGAGGCCCACGCGACCCGCATCTGGTCGGCCGCCGATTCCGCTTCTCCGACGGAGCGGTGGGCACCTACAGCGTGGTGCGGATCGTCCGAGTTCAGGTGATCGACTGATGGCCCCGGCGAACCCGCACCCCAACGCCCACCCGGACGCGACCGCCTTCCGCGACCCGATCGCGTTGGCCGCCGCGCTGGCCCGGATGGGTCCGGCCGTCCGCGCCCGTACGCGGACGATCACTCGGCACCACGCCATGCTGCTGCGGGTCCGCATCCAGCGAAACGCGAGCGGAAGGCCCGGCCCGAATGTGATCACGGGGCAGTACCGCGCCTCGTGGGACGTTCGGATGCGCACCGGAGGCGGCGAGGTGACCGCCGAGGTGTTTTCCGACGCGCCGCAGGCCCAGCGGCTGGAGTACGGGTTCGTCGGCGTGGACTCGATCGGCAGGCACTACCGGCAGCCGCCATTCCCGCACGTCGAACCCGCCTTCAGGCAGACCGAGCCCGCGTTCGTACATGCCTTGGCGGACGGAGTGCTGCCGTGACTGCCCGCCTGCCGGTGACTCGTGCGCTCGCCGCCCTCGTGGAGCACGTCACCGGCCGCCCGTGCGGCATCGGTGAACTCCCACGTGTGCGGAGGAAGTCCGGGTGGGATGCGGCGTCCACGCCGTACACGGTCCTCGACTCGCTGCCCGCCGAGTTCGACGGACCGCCCTTGTGGGACTGGCACGCGGACGCGGCCTGGTCCTACCAAGTCACCTCGGTCGGAGAACGGGTCGATCAGGTCGAATGGCTGGCCGATCGCGTCCGTGCCGGTGTCGTCGGCCGCACCGACGGCCAGTGGACCCACGACCTGCACGTTCCCCAAGCGCGGGTCATGGACCGAGAGTTGACCTACGACGCCGGAGGAGAATCTTCGGAGTCGGCGGCAGGCGCTATCGTGTCCTACGTGCAACGGGTGACGATCACCGTGACCTCTGCATGAAGGAACGTCTCTTCTGAACCTCACCGCGGAGGCCCGCGCGGACGCTAGGCCCCAGGCCAGGCGAATCCCCTTTGAACCTCAAGGGGCAGGGCCTCGGCACGGGACGCTGCCCCAGAAGTGGGAGCGGACCTGTGTCCACGAGCACGAAGAAGACCCAGACCCGATTTCTGCGACGCGGCATCTCCAAGATCCTCTGGGTGCCGGACCTCAACGATCCGAAGTACCCCAGCCGCCGGGAGATCACCGACGCCTTCGGCCTGACCGACGCCGTCAGTGACATCGAGGGCTGGGCCCTGGAGAACGATCCGATCGAGACCCCCGACATGGGCTCGACGTTCAATTCCTCGATCCCGGGCAACGACAAGGCAGAGAACTCCAGCCTGACGTTCTACGAGGACCGGTTTTCCGACGCGATCGAGCAGCAGCTCCCCAAGGGCGCGAAGGGCTATGTGGTCCTCTTGCGCAAGGGCGACCTGCCCGGCTCCCGCTCGGTCGACGTCTTCCCCGTCCAGGTGGCCACCCGCGCCGCCACCTACAGCACCGGTAATGAAGCCGCGAAGTTCAAGGTGGACTTCACGATCACCGACGAGCCGTCCCTGGACCGCCCGGTGCCGCAGGCGCAGCACCGCCCGCTGCCGGACGAGGACTGCGACGACGGCCACGGGCACGATCACCACGACGCGGGCCACGACGGTGACCACGTCGACGTGACCGTGGTCAGCACCACCAAGAGCAAGACCGAGGCGACGGTCCGCGAGCACGACGTCGACGAGGGCTGATCGTGTCGCGCCCCGCACAGGCCAAACGCCCGTCCCCTCCCCGCGAGACATCGGTGGAGGGGGCCTGGGCGGCCAAGATGGACCGCTTGCGTCGCCGCGCCCGCGCTCAGAGCAAACTCCGCATCTGCGACGACGATCAGCTGCGCCAGCGGTTCGATGAGGCCGAACAGGCCGCGCAGCGAGCCCGCTTCCTGGCCGAGGCCAACCCTGATGACGAGTCGGCCTCGCGGCAGGCAGCCGAGGCCGCTACCGCGTTGGAGGAAGCCCGTACCGCGCTGGACAGCGCCTCGGACTTCCTGACCTTCCTCGCCTTGCCGCGTCCCGTGCTGGAGGATCTGATCTCCGAGCACCCGCCGACCGACCAGCAGGCCCGGGACGGGGCCGTGTTCAACCCGGACACGTTCCCTGCGGCGCTTGTCTCGGCGGCTTCTCTCGACGGCATGAGCTGGGAGGAGGCCGAGGAACTGCTGCACACGTGGTCGGCGCCGGACGCCAACGCCCTATGGGAAGCGGCCTGGCAGGTCCAGCAGGAGAGCAGGGTGGAGCTGGGAAAAGGCTGAGTCGTGACGCTCAACTGAGGTCCGAGCTGGAGCTGTGCGCCACGTACGCCATTCCCCACTCGCAGTTCCTCGGCGGGGATGGCCGGTGGACCGAGCTGGACCGAGTCAAGGCGCTGGCCTGGGCGGAGTGGCAGCGGGCGGTGTGCCCCGAGTGCCACACGCGGCTGGAGGAGTGGGACGCCAAGCGCGGTGGAGACCCGCACGCCTACGTCACCGACACTCTGCGCTGCCCCGGCTGCGAGCTGATCGAGCAGGAGCGTGACCACGTGCCGGGGGACCGCTCCGGTTACGGCGTGAAGATCCAGCTTCTCCCTCGCGAGCTGCACCGCGACCACACCTGATCAACCGCGTATTACGGAAGGAGGCCCAGGGCGGTGGCCGGGTTCACCCTGACCGTGGCGATGCGCGCCGAGGTCCGCGACCTGATCGCGGGTTTTCGTGCTGCTTCTGGTCAGGCACGCACCTTCGCCGACCGCACCGACGCCGCCAATCGCTCGCTGGCCCGCCTGGACGCCAATGGCGCACGTCTGGCGAGCCAGTTCGCTGCGCTGAACCGCTCCAGCCGTGCAGCCGTCGGCGAGCTGAACCGCATTGCCGTCCGCGCCGCGGCCGCCCGCGCCAGTCTGCGGGCGGCCGGGGACGACGGGGCCCGCTCCATGTCCCGCCTCCAGCGCGCCACGGCCGGCGCGGGCAGGCGCGGCATGTCCGCCACCAACATGCTCGCGGGCGGCAGCCTGCTCCTGGGGGCGGGCGAGATGGTCCAAGAGGGCAACCGCTACCAGAAGCAGATGAATTTGTTCCGGGCGGTCACCTCGGCCACCGCCGGACAAATGAAGCGCGCCGCCGTCGTGGCGCAGGAACTCGGCAACGACCTGTCGCTTCCGGGCTCCACGGCGGCCGACGCCGCCGAGGGCATGGTCGAGCTGAGCAAGGCGGGCTTCCGCGCGGATCAGTCCATCGACGCCGTACGTGCCTCGCTCCAGCTCGCCTCGGCAGCCGACGTCAACGCCGCCACCTCTGCTCGGTACTTGGGCGACATCATGGATCAGTACGGTCTCAGTGCTGATCAGGCGTCGCGGTCCGCGGACACGCTGGCCGCCACGGCGAACAACGCCTCCGGCTCCATCACCGACATCTACTACTCGATGCGGTACGCCGGACCGGTCGCCAACGCGCTCGGCGTCTCGCTGCAGGACACCGCCGCGGCGGTCGGCATGCTCGGCAAGAGCGGCATTTTGGGGCAGACGGCCGGAACGAGCTTGCGGGGGATGTTCGCGAACCTTGCGGCGCCGACCCCGCAGATGAAGGGCGCCCTGAAGGACTTGGGGATCGACGCCTGGCACGCGCAGGGCCGTTTTAGGGGGCTGCGCGTCGTGATCGATGGTCTGGCGAAGGCCGAGCACAACCTGTCGCAGAGAGATTTCACCGCCGGGGTCACCGAGGCGTTCGGCAAGCCCGCGCTCAGTGGAGCGGCGGCGCTGGCTCACCAGGGCACCGAGAGTTTCGACGCCCTGTCGGTGGCGGTGCGGCAGACCGGCGCCGCCGCGACCATCACCGCCTCACGCGGACAGGGCCTGACCGGTGCGATGACCCAGCTGCGGACCCAGGCACGGCAGACCGGGCTGGCGCTGTACGAGGGCATGGCGCCCGGGCTTGAGTGGGTGACGCGGCTGTTGACGCGTGGGATGGCCGGGGCGACGCCGTACCTGACTACCGCGCTGGAGTACGGCCGCAACCTTGCCGTTCTGTACGGACCGGAGCTGAAGGCGAAGACGAGTGCCGGTCTGGGCGGGCTTATCGATGAGGCGAAACGACTCGTCGGACCGCTCAAGGAGCTGGGCGAGCACACTCTCGCCACCGGCCTGAACCTGCTGATCAACGCGGCCCGCACCCTGGGTGAGGTCTTGCGAAATGCGGCGGATGGCGCGGAGCCCATCGCGAAGGCGTTCACCAGTTTGGGCGAAGGCGGTGGCGCGGCGGCCGGCACGCTCGACATCATCGCCACCGTCGCGAACGTGGCCATGGACGCCGTGTCGGGCCTGTCCGCCGTGCTGGTCCCGGTCGGCCACGTCGTCGGCGGATTGGTCAGCGCCTTCGGCGCCCTGCCCGCTCCCATCCAGTCGGCAGCCTTGGCGATGTTGCTGTTCCGCCGGGCGCAGCCAGGCCTGACCAGTCTCGCGAACACCGTCACCGGGCCGGTGCGCACCGGGTTCGCGAACTTCAACCAGCAGATGCGGGTGCAGCAGACCCTGGCCGCAACCGCTGGGGTGTCGCTGTCCCGGTACGGGGCGGCCTGGGCGGCTGTGCAGGCCAGGGTCGGGTTCCTCGGCAACATGACCGCCGCGTTCCGCAGCGCCAACGGGGCGGGCGTGACGTTCATGGGGACGATGAACGGAGTCACCCGCGCGGCCGGTTCGGGCCTGCGCTCAGCCATGTCGGGTATCTCTGGGGCCCTGGGCGGGCCCTTCGGTATCGCCATGGCCGGTGTCTCGGTCGGCCTTGGGTTGCTCGCCACGCGTCAGCAGCGTGCGGCGCAAGCGGCGGCCGAGCATCAGCAGCGCATCTCCTCTCTGACCTCGGCACTCAGGGAGTCGAACGGGCAGATCACCGGCGATGTACGCGGGCAGGCCGCTCAGGTCCTGATGGACACCAAGGTCTCGCAGGGGCAGCTGACGAAGGTCATGGACGAGGCCGGGGTACCGATCTCCTCCCTAACCGACGCCTACCTCGGCCAGGGCACTTCCCTGGACGCGCTGCAGAAGAAGCTCCAGGCCACTGCCGACAGCCACAAGGTGTGGAAGGACGTGGCTGGCGGCAAGTCGACCGTCCAGGACTACTCGCCCGTCGGTCAGCGGTATAAGGACGCCGCGGACGCCCTCAGCAGCGTCAAGGGCGAGATGTCCGAGTCCATCAAGAACGCCAAGGAGCTGGCCAAGGCCACCCAGGGCGCTGGCGACGGCACCTCCGCCTACGACCGGCTCAAGGGCGCCGTCGGCGGTCTGGCCGACGAGACCGCCGATGCCGACACCCGCACCCGCTCCCTCAAGAGCGCCCTCGACCTGCTCTCGGGCGGCCAGATCTCCCTCCAGGCCGCGAAGGCGAAGGTCAACAGCGCCGTCCTGGACCTGAAGGAGGGCGGCAAGAACGTCAACCAGAAGGAGGGCTACGGCGGCAAGCAGCTGGTCAACCAGGACAAGACCCTCAACACCACGACGAGGAACGGACAGCAGCTTTACACCCAGCTCACCGCTCTGTCCGATGCGGCGTCCGACGCCTCGGTCGCCACCTATGACCTGGCCAAGCGCAACGGCGAAGCCCTGCCCGCAGCACTCGCCAAGGCCCGCGGGGAGATGAGCCGGGCGCGCACCGAGGCGATCAGGGCCGCACGCAGCTACGGGCTCACTAAGAACCAGGCCGAGGGCGTCGCCGACAGCCTGGGCCTGCTGCCCTCGAAGGTCTCGCTGTTGCTTCAGACCAAGGGCATGGACTCCACCCTGGCGAACCTCATCGCGGTGCAGGCGGAGTTCCACCGGCTGCCGAAGGCCAAGACGATCAAGGTCGACTCGTTGAGCGACGGTGCGCAGAAGAAGCTGCGCAGCCTCGGCTTCACGGTCAAGACGGTGCCGGGCACCCGCCAGATCAGGATCACGGCGCCAACGGCGGCGGCACGGAAAAACCTGGACGGGCTCATCGACAAGCTCGGTCGAACCCCGAACAGCAAGAACGTCCACGTCTCCGCGCCGACCGCAGCGGCCATCAAGAGTTTGTCGGCGGTCCAGGTCAAGATCAGGGCCACCCCCGGAGCGAAGTCGGTCACCGTGCGGGCTCCTACGGCTCGCGCTCGGAAGGAGTTGCAGGCGCTCGGCTTCCGGATCGAAAAGGTCCCCGGCTCCAAGAACGTCAGGGTCATCGTGCCGACCAGCGGACCCCGTAAGGCGGCCGACTCGATCCAGCACAGGATCGACGCACTGCGCGGCAAGTCGGTGACCGTCACCACTCGGCACGTGAGCGTTCTGGAGACAATCCGCAAAGCACCGTCCGACACGGCCGATGCTCTACGCCGACAGGCCGAGAACCTGACCAACCACGCTCGGGGCGGTGTCGTCGACTACTACGCGGACGGCGGCATCACCGGCGGACCGCGCCGGGAGAATCACGTCGCCCAGATCGCACCGGCCGGGAGCTACCGCATATGGGCGGAGCGGGAGACCGGCGGGGAGGCATACGTGCCTATGGCCGCCGCCAAGCGCGAGCGGAGCAAGGCCATCGTCGAGACCGTGGTCGACCGGTTCGGCGGCCAGGTCGAGTGGTACGCCAACGGTGGCGTCCGGGGAGCCCGCGGCCGCGACTACACCCCGATGCTCGCCAGCTCCTTCAAGCAGGCCCGCAGCGTAGCGGCGATGGCGGGCGTCGTGCGCGCCTTCGACCTCCGCACCGGCAGCGACCGCGCCCGCACCCGCGTGGTCGACGCCCGCGCCGGCGGCCGGGTCCAGGTCGTCGTCGTGCGCGAACAGCAGCCGCTGATCGGCTCCATGCCGGTCACCGTCTCCGACAGCGGAGCCACCCCCGAGCAGATCGGCACCGAGATGATGCGCACCCTGCGCAACGCGCAGCGGGGCGGGAGAGTGTGATGACCACAGCACCCAACAAGAACCCCGAACTGGCCCCGTGGCAGTACGAGATCGGCGGCGTCGTCCTCGGCACCGGCAGCCTCGTCCCGATCGGGAACATCGAAGGACTCGGCTCCCCGGCCACCCGGCCGCAGGACGCTGACAACGCCAGCAGCGACGGCTCCTCGCCCGGCCGCGACTTCTACGGTCCGCGCCCTCTGCGCTTCGAGGCGGGCATCAAGACGCCCGGCGACCCGGTGAAGGCGGCCGGGATTCTCGCCCGGCTGGAACAGGCCGTGGACAACCCCGCCGCCCGGACCAGCCCGGACGGCCGCCACATCCTGCGCGGCCGGTGGCCCGGTCACACAACGCGCCGCATGTACGGGCGACTTCGCCGTATGGAGGCCACCAGCACCGCCACCGCCGTGCACGGGTGGATACCCCTGGACATCGAATTCGTCGGCCTGGACAACCCCCGCTGGTACGACGACGAGCTGTCGAAGCTGACCCTCGGCCTCGACCAGGCCGCCCACGCGACCAGCGCCGACCGCACCGTTAACGAGGCGATGGGCCGACCCGCCGCCTGCCGCCGACCCGCCGACCCGGAGCACCGCCCGGCCGACGACCGGCCCGGCTGGGTCACCAACCACGGGGACGCATCGACGTACCCGAGCCTGCGCGTCCACGGACCGGTCGCCGGACCTCGGATCTGGAACACCGTCACCCGCCGTGTCCTCGAACTCGACGTGTCGCTGCGCGAGGGCGAGTGGGTGGAGCTGGAGACCCGCCCCAATACCTGCTGGGCCCTGCGCAACGGCACCGTCAACGTCGCCAACGACCTGAGCCCTGCGAGCCGTCTCGATCTGTTCACCCTGCCGCCCGGCCGGTCCGAGATCGCGTGGACCGCGGCCGACCCGTCCGGCACCGCGCGCCTCGAGGTGGCGTGGCGGTCCGCGTACACCACGCTGTGAACGGAGAGCACTCGTGACGTTGGAACCCCCGATGATGGTGCGCGGGGCCGACCACTCCGCCCGCGCGCTGCGCCTGATGATCCGCGACCTCGCCCGGGGCCGGCAGGGCGTTGCGGAGAGCGAGGACCTGAAGGTCCGCCCGCTGGAGACCCCCGGCCCCGGCGTCCGCGTCGGTGACGGCTCGGCCCTCATCCACGGCGCCCGTCCGTGGCAGGGGGCCTACACGCAGAGCAACATCGGTGATGCCGTGGTGGCCGTCGAGCCGACCGGCCCGTTCGCGCGCACCGACTTGATCGTCCTGCGGATCGAGGACCCCGAGTGGGAAGGGGAACGTGACCCCCGTACGCAGGAGATCGGCTACTTCCACGTCGTCAAGGGCGTGACCCATGATGCCTCCGCCGTTCCCGAGGGGATGACCGGCGTCGCCCTGGCCCGCATCGCCCTGCCGCGCAACACCGCGGCGATCACCGCCGACATGATCACGGACTTGCGGCAGATCGCGAACCCGCGCACCGATCGCATCCTGCGCACCGTGCACCCGACGAAGACGGAAGAGGTGCCTGGCAAGCACGGCCAGTGGGCGGCATGGCCCGAAGAGGCTGCCTGGGACCTCGACGTCCCGGCCTGGGCGACGACGGCCACCATCGTCGTCACACTGAGCGGGATGCGCGCGGAGGCGGGCTCCGTGTACGCCGAGCTGCGGACCCGGCTCGGGGAGCGCACCGCGAAGCCGACCGTCGTGGACGACGACGGGACGACGACCCGCCGCTCCAGCGCGACCCTGGCCGACACCCTCGCCGTGCCGCCCGCTTACCGGGGCACCCGCCAGCACTTGGCCGTCGAGATCAACCAGACCGACAAGTACGGCGACGGCGAGTTGACGGTGGCCAAAGGCACGACGGTCACGCTCGACGTCGCCTTCACGGAAGGGCCTGCCTGACGATGGCCGACTACCGCTACATCGTCGCGCGGGCGGCGACCGGTGAAGTCCTGCACTGGAACCTTCCGCTGGCCGAGGTCGAGTACGGCCCGGAGATAGCCGGGCCCGGCTCGCTGAAGGCGTCCCTGCAGACCGCATTCCGCCGTTCGCTCAGCGACATGCTCGACGCTGGTGACACGGTGCTCCTGGTCGAGCGCAAGGCCCGCCTCGACTGGGGCGGTGTCCTGTGGCGCGCCGAGCCGGAGGGCAACACCCTGCCCGTCGAAGCCTCCGGCTTCACGAGCTACCTCCACCGCCGCTTCGACCTGCACGGCAACCTCGACGGTCGCGGCCCGTACATCGAGGCCGACCCATGCCAGGTGATCCGCGATGTATGGGCCTACGCCCAGGCCCAGCCGGACGGCGACCTCGGCGTGAGCGTGGACGACACGAAGTCGAAGGCGAAGACCGGCACCGCGAAAGACCCGTACACCACCGTGGAGACCGACCCGCGCAACCTCGGCGAGATGGTGGACGAGATGGCCGAGATCGATGACGGCCTGGAGTGGTCGGAGACGGTGGCCTGGCACGGGCGCCGCGCCGAGCGGCGCGTCATCCTCGGCGCGCCCCATCTCGGTAAGCGCCGGGAGGACCTGACGTTCACCACCGGCGCGAACGTCGTCGGCACCCCGCACGTCATCAAGGACGCCGACTCCTACGCCCAGTGGGTTATCGGGCTCGGCGCGGGCGAGGGCAAGAAGCGCAAGGTCGTCGTGGACGGCGTCCGCAACGGCAGGCTTCGCCTGGAGCACCGGCTGGAGACCAGCGAGAAGGACGAAGCGAAGCTGAAGCAGCGGACCCGCCGGGAGCGGCTGGCCCGCCAGGTCCTGCCCTCGCTGCCCGAACTGGAGATCATCGACCACCCGGCGGCCCCGATCCACGCACTGCGCATTGGGGACGACGTACGGGTCCGCCTGTTCGAGCCCCACACCGAGTTCGACGGCTGGTGCCGGATCGTCGGCTGGACCGTGCGCCCTGGTGAGGGCGAGACCGCCGAGCGTGTGACGCTGAAGCTGGAGCGCACGAACAAGCCCGAGGACGAGGCAGGCGAGGGAGAGGAGCTCTAGATGCCGGACACGATCGCCACCCTCGGCCGCCGACTGGCCAGACTGGAAAGGCGGGTCACCACGCTGGAGCGCGCCCGCCGCGCCCCGTACCCGGAATGGCGGGACCTCCCGCTCACCGGCGACACCACCGTCCCCGACGAGGAGCAGCCACCGCAGTTCCGCGCCAACCCCTGGGACACGACGGAGCTCTGCGGTCGGATCGGGCTGACCGGCGACCGCGCGACGGACGAACAGCTGGTCGCGCTGCTCCCCGAGGGGTACTGGCCGGAAGCACCGCGCACGGTCGACGTCGCCTCCGACGCAGCCCGGCGCGCCCTCCAGCTCGACGTTGACCTCAAGGGCCTGGTGCGGCTGCGCGTCCAGGGCGGGGGAAGCGTCCGCGCGTCCTGGATCAGCCTCGACAGTGCGTCGTTCCGCACCGACCGCGACGACACCTGACCGGCGGCGCCCGGCTACTGGCCGGTGCTCCGCCGGTAGCATGACGCCTGGGTGACCCTCCACCCGCTTCGCACTCCCGAGGGACCGGACCGCTGCGGCGGCCACGGCAGATCGCCATCAGGCGCAGGGGAGAAGGACGAAGCGCGTGGCTACACCGCTGAGCGCGGACAGGTTTCTGTCTGTGCTGAAGGGCGCCGGGCTCGGCGTGGTCGAGCACGGCAAGTGGCGCACCCACAACCGGAACACTCACGGCAACTGGGGTCCGGCGAATGGCGTCATGATCCACCACACGGGGTCGTACACCTCCGAGAAGGACATGGTGGAGCTGTGCCGGACCGGCTACCAGGACTTGCCCGGACCGCTCTGCCACGGCGTGATCGACCGCTCCGGCACCGTCCACCTCGTCGGCTACGGGCGCTGCAACCACGCCGGGATGGGCGACACCGACGTTCTTCTCGCAGTCATCGCGGAGAAGAAAACCCTCCCGCGCGACAACGAGGCGGACACCGACGGGAACAGGCACTTCTACGGCTTCGAGTGCATCAGCACCGGGAGCCATCCGTGGCCGGCGGCCCAGCTCGACGCGATGGCGCGGGCGGCGGCGGCCATCTGCCATGCGCACGGCTGGAACGAGCACTCCGTCATAGGCCATAAGGAGTGGCGACCAGGGAAGCCGGACCCGGGCGGCATCGACATGGACGCCTTCCGCGCCCGGGTCGCCCGGCACCTGAAGGACGGCGGTAAGCCGAAGCCCGACCCCAAGCCGCACCCGAAGCCGAAGCCGCACCCGAAGCCGCACCCGAAGCCCAAGCCGACGCCGAAGTACGCGGCATACCCAGGCAAGCAGTTCTTCCGCGACGGGCGCTCCTCGCCGGTGATCTCCGCGATGGCGAAGCGGCTGATCGCAGAGGGCTGCGACAGCTACGACACGCCGCCCGGCCAGGTGTGGAACGACACGCACCGCCGCTCGTACGCCGCCTACCAGATCAAGCGCGGCCACCACGGTGCGGACGCCGACGGCATACCCGGGCCCGAGACCTGGGCAGACCTCCGCGTCCCGCACCAGGCCGGTGCCCCCGAACCGAATCCGACCACCCCGGACCAGGAGCACGATTCCATGCCGCAGGCCCTCGCCGACATCGCTGAGCGCACCGTTGCCACCTACCTCCAGTCGTTGCTGGGCCTGATGGTCGCCGCCAGCACGACGGACATGGTGTCCCTGTCGGCGTGGCAGGCCGCCGCGGTCTCCGCGATACCGGCCGCGCTCAGCGCGCTGAAGTCCACGCTCGGCACTGCCCTGGGCAGGCCCGGAACGGCGTCGTGGCTGCCGGTGAAGCGCGACCCCGCCACGCCGAAGCAGTGACCTGGCGGTGACGAGAGAACAGGAGGAAGCCGTGCCCGAAGGGCAGATCGCTCTCGCCCTGGCCGAGCTCCGTTCGGCGCTGGAGGTCGGGTTGGCCCGCATCGACGGCCAGTTGGCTCTGCTCGTCCAGCGCAGCGACCAGACGGACAAGGCGCTGGAGGAGTTGGAGGAGCGGGTCGCCGCACTGGAGAAAGCGCGGTGGCCGCTTCCGACCCTGGCCGTGCTCGCCAGCGTCACCGCCGTGGCGCTCGCCATCTTCGAAGCTGTGAGCAACTGACCGCTCTGGCACCATGATGACCCAGCGGAAATGAGAGAAGGCCCCGTCTCGCGACGGGGCCTTCGGGCCTCTTGGAAGACCAAGGCGATGGTACCAAGGGTTAGATGGCCAAGCGTGGCGTGCGACGCCACGGCTACTCTTCCGTCGTCACTGTGAGGCGCCGAGCGGAGGATGGGGCATGGTTGGCCGTAAGCCGTACCTGGTCGGGCACCAGGAGTTCGCCGCGCTGTACCGCGTCGATCCGAAGCAGGTGGCGCAGTGGCTGGCACCGAGCCGCGGTGTGCTGGACCCGTCGACCGCCTTGGTCGTCAGCGGGGTGCGGTACTGGCCGCTCGGCTTCGCGGCTGGGTGGGGCGCGACGACCGCGCGAGTCCGTCAGGTCGATCTCGATGCCAAGGCCCGGATCATCGCGGACCAGGGCGAGGGCTGGGAGCCGGGCCTCGGGGACGAGCTGCCTCCGATCGTCGGCCAGCAGGAGATCATCGAGCTGTTCCATCTGCCCGCTCAGGGCAACCTGGCCACGACGATCGCAACCGGGCGGTTCGCGGAGCACGACTGGCTGCTGTCCGGATCGAAGCTCTGGATGCTGGAGACCGTCCTCGACGCCGTACCGACGCTGCGCAAGAGCGCGCGGAGCCTGCCCTGGGACGTGGACGAGGTGGTCGTCACCGCCTTGCGTGAGGGCACCTACGACGGTCCGGGCAGCCGCGTCCTCACCCGGGGCCGCCACGCCCGAAAAGCCCTCTGACCTGCACAAAAACTGTACTAGGTCCCGAATTGCGAATAAGATATACGTAATCCCCTTTATGGGGCCGCAGTTCACCAAGGAGGCAGTAGTGCAGTTCATCGCCGCACCGGGAGGCGAGGAGGTCGCGGTCACGAATGTCCGCGAGGCCCTGATCGTCGAGGGGCCCTTTCGCTCTGCGTCATACAGAACCCCGACTCCAACATCGCCGTCCGCGCCCTGCGGGAGGTCTCGTCGGCCAACGAGTCCCGCCAGGCGCGCATGGACGAGGCGGCCGAGCGGACCTTTGCCTGAACGGAGTTGAGAGTGCGAAGTCGCGCCTACCCTCGGTGGGGTTGATCAACCGACCGCCAGCCCCCAAGATAGGTGACATTCTTGAAGTCGGTCACCAGGGGGTGGGTATGGCAGCCGTCCAGGACGAGATACCGGGTCTGGTCATCCACACCGTGCGTCAGCCGGAGGACCAGCCCGCGTCGATCCAGGCTCAGTTCGAGACGTTCCACCAGCTCAACCCTTGGGTGCTCCGTGCCCTGGAGGCTTTGACCGCCGACTACTTGAAGCGCGGCGCGCGCCGGGTCGGGATCGGGATGCTCTTCGAGGTCCTGCGCTGGCGGTACGTCACAGCGACCGAGGGCGAAGACGAGTTCCGCCTCAACAACAACTTCCGCAGCAGGTACGTCCGGCTGCTCATCGAGCGCCACCCCGAATGGGCACCCGCTTTCGAAGTCCGCAGCCTGCGGACCGACTGAACCAATCCTCTTGGAGATGAACGACCGATGAAGCAACCAACCGAGCAACAGGGCGTCGATACGGCGTCCGCTGCCCCGGTGCCGACCAGCCCCGAGGGGTTGCCCGACCGCAGCGTCTCCCAGAGCGCCGTCGTGCTGCGCGCCGACCAGATGGAGTTCGACGCGCGTCAGGTGGCCGCACTGTCTCTGATCAGCCCCGGTCTCACTCAGGCACCGCGCGCACAACTGGCCATCTTCTTCCACTTCTGCGTGAGGTCTGGGCTCGATCCTTTCGCGCGCCAGATCTACATGATCGGCCGCACCAACTGGAAGGCGGCCGACGACCCGGACGAGCCCGAGAAGACCTGGACCATCCAGACCGGCATCGACGGCTTCCGCACCGTCGCCCACCGCGCGGCGACGAAGGCCGGGGAGTCCATCTCCTACGAGGACACCATCTACTACGACTCCGAGGGCAACGCCCACGAGGTCTGGCTGTTCAAGGAGTACCCGGCCGCCGTCAAGGTCACCGTTCTGCGCGGCACCAGCCGGTTCCCGTTCATCGCCCGATGGGACGAGTTCGCCCCGACGTACTACGACCGCAAGCAGAGCGCGTACGTCGTCGCGAAGATGTGGCGGCAGATGCCCGCCCACATGCTCCGCAAGTGCGCTGAGGCCGGCGGCCTGCGGATGGCCGCTCCCCAGGACCTGTCCGGCGTGTACGTGGACGAGGAGATGGCGCGGGCCGACGCCGAAGCCGTCGTCCGCGAAGCGGATGAGGCGACCCTGGCCTTGCGGAAGGCCGCCGGACTTGAGGCGGGCGACGACAAGAGCAAGGACGCGAACAAGGCGTCCGCCGACGCCCCCGGGGCCGGGGCCAAGGACGAGGACACGGAGAAGCCCACGCCGAAGAAGCGGGCTCGGGCCGCGAAGAAGGCCGCCGTGAAGTCCGAGCCGGACCCCGAAGCCGACAAGGCCCCGGCCCCGGCGAAGCGTGCCCCGCGAAAGCGGACGGCCTCCCCGCGCCGCGCCGCCTCCTGAACTCTGCCGACACCGGTGCCGCCCACCGTCGGCGGGCGGCACCCCCATTCTCTTGGAGACCATCGTGACCACCCTGGCCATCGCGCCGAAGCGGCCGGTCAGCCTGTGGCCCGCCGCTCACGCGGCGGACGCGCGCCGTCCCCGCTCCCAGCAGACCAAGCTCGGCGCCAGCGACACCGTGTGCGCACGGCGGGCCGGATACCTCCTGCACGGCCGCACCCCGACCGACACCGGCGAGAAGCGTAAGGCGATCCTCGGGACCTGGCTGCACGACGGGATGCTCGACGCCGCCCGCGAAGAGTACGGCTGGCTCGTCGAGCGCCGCGTCGAGGACGAGACCGTCCGGGGCCATATCGACGCCGTCCAGCTCGACAGCACGATCGCCGCCCGGCTACCGAAGCGGCTGCGTCCTACGCTCCCCGCGGAGGAGACGACCGTCGAGGACGTGAAGTCCAAGAGCACGTACCAGTGGGACAGCATCGTGCGGTACGGAGCGAGCGAGGCCGAGCTGCGGCAGGTGTACCTGTACGCCGACCTGCTCGGTACCGAGGGCTTCGCCAGCGTCCGGGGGCAGCGCCAGCTCGCCCGTCTCGGCCCCGTGCCGGTCGCCCGCATCCGCTTCCGGTTCATCAACCGTGACAATGGCGACGACCACATTCAGGAGATCGCCTACGAGGCCGACCGCGCCCGTCGCGCCCGATGGTGGGTCCAGCAGGTTCGCACGGCCGCCTCGCCCGAGGAGCTGCCGCGCACCTTCCAGGGGCCGGGCATCTCCACGATCTGCGACCACTGCCCGTTCCGCACCGCGTGCTGGGGTCCGCTCGTCGCCGGGCGCTCCCCGCAGAGCCAGCTCATCCACGACGACGAGGAACGGGGGAGGGCGCTGGCCGAGTACGCCGAGGTATCCAAGCAGATCAAGCCGCTCAAGGACCGGCAGAAGTACCTCCGCGCCCAGCTCGACGGCTCCGAGCCGGGCGTCTACGGCGACAACGTCCTGAAGTGGAGCGGCGGCAACCCGACCAAGGTCGATGACGTTGGGGCGATGGTCTCGCTGTACCGCCGCGCCGGACTGGCGGTGCCGATGGCGCCGGACGCGGCGGCGATGAAGGCCACGCTTGAGGGGGTGGGCATCCCGGTGCCCACGCGCCTCGACCACGACCGGCGGACTGCGGTGAGCATCAACGTCACCGCCAGCAAGAAGCCCTGAGCGTGCCAGACGGCGGGGCCGGGGCCGGTGCGCCCTGTCCCCGCCCCGGAACGGCGCGAACGGGACGCGACACGGAGAGTGCCGGTGAGCATTCAACTGATGGTGGTGGCCGCTTACTTGCCGAAGGAGGTGATCAACACGACGCAGAAGCTGGTCCTCATGAAGATCGCGGACTCGGCCGATGACCAGACCAGGCTGGCCCGGCCCGGCCTGGAGCGGATGATGGCCTGGGCTGGCGTGGGGGAGAAGCAGGTCATCACGGTGGTGACGCAACTCGTCGGGCTCGGCCTGGTCGAGCGGG
This sequence comes from Streptomyces sp. 11-1-2, assembly GCF_003595545.1. Lineage (NCBI taxonomy): Bacteria > Bacillati > Actinomycetota > Actinomycetes > Kitasatosporales > Streptomycetaceae > Streptomyces > Streptomyces sp. 11-1-2. The sequence goes on along the minus strand of NZ_CP022545.1, from coordinate 3,912,259 downwards.
TCACGATCGGCCGTGTCGGGCGCCGTGCCGAGTACCGGGTGTTCCCGCACGGTGTGCCGCCGATCCCGTCGACGGAGGAGCTGATCGAGCGGCGCCGGGCGGCGCAGCGTGCCCCGACGAACCCCCGGCTGGCCCGGAAGGCTCCGCGCCGCAAGCCGTCGTCAGCGGCCCGCACACAGCGGGACGTTGCCGCACGGGAAGAGACGCGGGCCTCTGCCGAGCCGGGTCCGGAGCCAGGGTTGCCCCAGGGAAACCCTGATTCGGCTCGGGGCAGGGTTGCCGCGGGGAAACCCAGTGGGTTGCCGCAGGGAAACCGGGCGGGTTCCCCCGGGGAAACCCCTTCTCTTCCTTCTTCTTCCTCTTCTCTTCCTTACCCCCCTACCCCCACGGCTGACGCCGCAGGGGAGCCGGGGGCGGGGCGCGGGGCGCAGCAGCGGGCGGGCTGCCCGAAGCACGCCGAGCCCGTGGCGAACTGCCGAGGGTGCGGCACGAACCCGCGTGCGGGGCGCGAGGAGGCGCGGCGCGAGGCGGCCGACCGCGAGCATCGCGCCCAGCAGGACTGGCTACGGGAGTTCTTCGCCGAGCAGGAGCGTCGCGTGGCTGAGACCGACCCCCAGGCCCTGGAGATGGCGCGCCAGCGGGTGCGCGACCTGGCCCGCATGGGACGCGAGAAGGGAGGCAACTCCCGCCGCAGACAGGGGCGTTAGCGAGATCGGCAACATTGACGCCCTGGTATACGCCATTAAGATATAAGCATGAGTTCGGAACTGGCCGAACTCACCAACCTCTTGGAGGCCGCCTTGACCGACACACTCACTCCCGCCCCTGACGCATACGTCGTGGTTGCTGAAGTGATCCATGGCCCGCACCTCGCTCCGCGACTCGGCGACGGCCTGTTCTGCTCGGCCAAGTGTGCCGAGTACGGCGTCCGCAAGCTCGTTCGCGAACTGAGGAGGGAGGAGGGCGGCAGCGGCTTCGTCCTGCCTCATGAGGGCCGCCTGATCGGATGTGTCGTCACCCGTGGGAGTCGGATGTGGTCCGTGCAGATCCTCGCCCGCAGTGAGCTGCCCACCGTCTGACGCCCTCTTGGTGTCAGATAGGTGACATTTTTCAATGGCGGGCGCACCTTCTGTGCGCCCGCCGTGCACACCCTCTTGGAGACCAGACCATGACCATCACCATCGCGGCTCTGCCCGACCACGACCGCACCACCGACCCGCTGTGGCAGCGGCTGTTCTACGGCTACAGGCACGTCATCACCCCGCTGCGCTACGCGGGCTGGGTCACCGACATCGAGACCAGCGGCGGCGAGTTCTTCGTCCGCGCCGACCTGCGGGACGGCACGGAGCTGATCATCGCCTCAGAGCACAGCCTGCCCGCCGACCCCGCCGAGGTGACCGGCTGGACCGCCATCCGCCAGGACGCGCAGGGCGCGAGCAGGCACACCGTTCTGTACGACTCGACTCCGAACGGCCCTCAGCGTCACCACGGCAACAGCCTGGTCCCGCTGATGGCCCGCATCGACGGCCTTGACCTCCCCGGCCACGCGTCCCGGCTGATCGTCTCGGCTACGCACACCGCGCCGTACGGAGCGAACCACAACTCGACCGCCGGGATCGAAGGTGCGGCGAGCGCCCTCGTCCGATTCGCGGAGTGGTCGCGACAGCTCACCGACCTTGAGGGGTACCACCGCGTCTGGCAACGGCCCGAGCGGGACGGCTACCCGCTGGCGCTGTTCGAGAGGGCCGGACACATCACGACCGTCCGCGTCACCCGCAGCGATGACTGACCGGTCGTGCCGTGCGCCGCGCCCCACCGGGGGCGCGGACCGGTGATCTGGCTGCTGATCGTGTGTGTCCTCGGCCTGACAGCGTTCACCGCACTCGGCATCGAGGACAACCGCTACCTCCGCGCATTTCGCGCCTCCGATCAGTCCTGACCACAGCCGCCCGGCCCGCGAACCGGGCCGGGCGGCCCCACCTCTTGGAGACCACCACCGTGTCCCGATCTATCCACCTGCTCTGCGGAGCGGGGGGAGATGGCCAAGGTGCGCTCGAAGCCGGGTTTGAGCCGATCCTCGGGATCAATCACTGGCAGACCGCCGTCGACACCTTCGAGCTCAACCACCCGACCGCTGCGGCGCGTTGCGCCGACATCCAGAACTACCCCATGCGTTGGCTACCGAAGGCCCTCTTGCTGTGGGCCTCGGTCATCTGCAGGGAGGTCAGCCCCGCTGGCGGGAAGAAGCGCCCCGACCCCGTGCAGGAGGCCCTTTTCGAGGAAGAGGAGCAGTGGCGCGAACTGCCGCCTGAAGCGTTCGAGATGACCCGCGTGACCGCGTGGTGCGTGCTGCGAGCCGCTGAGGCGAAGCGGTTCCCGTGCGTCGTCGTGGAGAACGTCGTCGAGTTCATCACCGACTGGCTCTTGTTCCCCGAGTGGATCCGCGCGATGAAGAAGCTCGGTTACCGGGTTCAGATCGTCTCGGTGTCCTCCGCGCACATCGGCTCGGAGACCAACCCGCGCGCCCCGCAGTGGCGCGACCGGGTGTACATCGTCTTCACCCTCTCTGGCATCCGCCGCCCCGACCTCGCGCCGCGCCCGCTGGCCCACTGCTTTGAGTGCGGGCGGGACGTCAAGGCGCGCCAGAGCTGGCGCGACCCGCGGGTGAAGGTCGGCAAATATCAGCAGCAGTACGACTACCGGTGCCCGCACAGCCGCTGCGGTCACGCGCTGGTGGAGCCGTACGTCCGCCCCGCCTCCGACGTGATCATGTGGGACAACATCGGCCAGCGGATCGGGGACCGCGCCAAGCCGCTGGTGCCCAACACGATGCGCCGCATCGAAGCTGGGCTGGCGAAGTTCCCCTACGAGCCGTCTGTCGTCACCCTCACCCACGGCAAGGACGGCACCGACCGCGCCTTCGCCCCGCACACACGGCCGCTGCCCACCCGCACGGCCAAGCTCGGCGAAGCCCTGCTTGTGCCGGTCGGCGGCTCTTGGAACGACACGGCCTCGCCCATCGAGGAGCCGATGCGCACCCGGACCACCCGCGAGAGCGAAGCCCTCGTCACCGTGGACCCGTTCATCGTGGAGTTCCGCAAGAACTGCGACGCCGCGCCGATCGACGCCCCGCTCAGCACTATCGCCACCGCCCGGCATCACGGGCTGGTCGTGCCCGACGGGGATGTCCGCACCCGGGCGCGCAACACCTTGGTGATCCCGTACCGGCGGGCCGCGCCGAAGACCGCGGGCGTGCCCCTGCACACCCTGTCGACCCGCGATTCGGCAGCCGTCGTGCGCAGCGCGCCTGCCATCGAGGACTGCTACTTCCGGATGCTCCAGCCCAGAGAGCAGTTGTCGGGCCAGCGGTTCCCCGAGACGTACGAGGTCGTCGGCACCAAGGCCGCCCAGACCCAGCAGGCCGGCAACGCCGTGAGCGTCAACGTCGCCCACTGGCTCGGCGAACGCCTTAAGCCCGTCCTCGCCTGACCTGCCCCCCGAAGAAGAAGGGACACCCCTGCCATGACACCAGCAACCCACGATGCAGTGGCCATCCTCGCCCAGCAGCGAGAGGACCTGGCTCTCGCGCTCCGCCGAGCCGAACAGGCCCACTGCCTGAGCATCATCGACCACCTTGCCGCCAAGGTCCGTGCCCGCTGCCCCGAGGCCGTCTACGTGGCGTTCGACCGTAGCGGCGAAGACCGCACCGTCACCGTGTACGGCGTGCTCGGCGAGCAGCCGAGCCCGCTCGCGGCGTGTCCCTGGCTGTGGGACGGAACTGAGACCGGGCATCCGCTCAATGAGATCGACTCGGACATCATCCTGGACATCGAGTACGCGCTCCTGCCCCCGACTTCACCGGCGTGGGCGCTTGTGCGGCGCAGCACGGGCATGGACGGCAGCTGGCTTCTGGAGCTGCCCCCGGCCGACCGCGCTGCCCGCGTAGCTGAGCTGATACGCGGGCACCACCCTGCGGCGACGGCGGTCATCGTGGACAGCCGCGCAGGTGGGGGCCGCGTCGTTGGGGTCATCGAGGAGCAGACGGACGGCAAGGTTCCCGCCCCCGTGGCCCGGCCCCGGCTTAGCAGGGAGTGTGACGACGCCCTCACTCGCCTCGTGGCGCAGGTCTTCCTTCTCCCGCCGCTGGCCGACCGTCACCTGAGGGCGATACCGCGCGACTTCACCCATCCCTACGGCTCCAGCGTCAGCGATCAGGTCCGCCTGCTGCTGCTGCCAACCGCCTAGCGAACGGGAGGAGGAGCAGATGAGCGGCAATGGGTGGGTCGGTGAGGCCCCCTGCGCCGGGGACGCCCGCTTCACGTCCGAGGAGACGGCGGCCGAAGCCTCGACGGAGCCGCTGGTCCTCTCCCTCCTCGCTGCCTGCCAGGGCTGCCCGTTCCGGTCGCGGTGCATCGACCTGGTCATGCCGAGCATGAGCCTGTTCGACGGCGTCTGCGGAGGGCGGCTCTGGCGGAACGGCCAGGTCCTCGCGACCTGCGAGGGTGCGCGGCCCGCCGAACTACGCGAGCGCGGTCGACGCCCGATCACCCACGGCACCGAAGCCGGGGCCCGTGCCCACAACCGGCGCGGGGAGAGCGCCTGCGCCCTGTGCCGGGAAGCCGGACGGCTCGCCCAGCAGGCCCGCCGGGCTCGCAAGCTTGCCACCGGCGCCTGATCACCATCCCTACAACTCCTGCGGAGAAAAGCATGTTCACCATCAAGGCCCGCGACCTGGCGGCCATCCTCGATCGAGTTGCCCCGCACCGGTTCCGGGCGGACGACGCCGCCAACGACCTCGACGCTCTGATCCTCGACTGCACCCCTGGTCACCTCCATGCGGTCGCATGCAGTGACCGGACGCTTGCCGTCGCTCGTACTTCCGTCGCGGGCGGCGTGTGGACGGCCCCGGTCGGTTACGGCGATGCCGCCGCGCTGCGCGCCTGGCTGGAGTCCTCCAAGCGCGTCACCGTCGAGCACGTCACCAGCGACCGCCACCAGCAGCTCCGCTTCACCGAAGGTCCCGCGCAGATCACGGTCCCTGCCGCGCCCCACGTCGGCCGCCTGGCCTGGCGTGCGCTGCTGGGCCTCGTGCTCGATGCCCGCGACCACTCACTGGCCGTCGGCCGCCCCCTGCAGCTCAGTGCCGACGACCTCGCGCTGTGGGGGAGCGCCTGCAAGGACGGTGAGGCGATCGAGTTCCGCTCCCTGGGGCCCGTGGGGACGCTGGTGACCGCCGGGCCGGACTTCCTCGGCCTTCAGGCCCCTCACACCTGGGAAGGCCCGACGCCGGGCGAGGGGTGGTCCTCCTCGCTGCGCACCCGCTTGTTTCTCTTCGCTGGGGCCTTCCTCGAGGTCGGGGCGCGGTACGCGGACTGCACGCGGACGGTGTGGGTCGTGCCCGCCCGGCCCGGCCCCGGCGAGGAGCCGACGTTGGTCTCCGCCGACTACGCGGCCGTCACCCTGCCGATCTCCCAGGTGCTCGCGGTCGGGAAGTTCCTGACCCGGCTTCCCGGCTGACAAGAGATAGATGACATTTATGAACGATTCCCTGCACTCTCCTGCCGCGGGGTGCGACCACGACGCGGACCCCGGCTTCGGGCTCAGCACTCTGCCTGCCGCGTGGCGCGCCCGCCCATCAACTCCTCCGGCACAACCAGCGATCCGAAAGGAATGCCCAGTGAACAAGGCCCAGCTCATCAACGTCGTGGCTAAGGCGACTGGTGACCGCGCTACGGCAAGGCTCGCCGTGGAATCCGTGCTCGACGCCATAGTCCGCGCCGTCGCCGCCGGGGAGGTCGTCTCCGTCACCGGATTCGGAAGCCTGACCCGGGAGGAGCGCCCGGCCCACACCGCACGCAACCCGCAGACCGGCGAGCGGGTGCAGGTCGGCGCGACCCACGTCGTGAAGTTCCGGCCCGGCGCGCGGTTCAAGGCCCTCGCCGCAGGCCGCCGCGCGATGCCCGAGAGCGGCAACTGCATTCAGAAGGACCCGAAGACGCCCAAGGTCGCCCGCCCGTAACTCGCCGCACATCAGGGGCCGTCCCGGCGCACGCCGGGACGGCCCTGCCGAAGGAGCACGACATGAACGACCATTCCGTGGGCGTAGAGGTCGACGCGACCGCGAAGTGGCTGGAGGAGCGGGGGCTGTCCGGTGCGGCCCGTCTGCTGCGGCGCGTTGCCCGCCAGAGGGACGACGCCGTGAGCCAGCTCGGCCTTCGCCCCGCCGCAGGACCCGCGTACCCGGCGGGCGGCACCGAGCACACCGCGCCGCGCGATCTGGACGCCGCCGCCGAAGCGGCGATGCTGCGCACCGACGTGGCCCGCCTCCAGGCCCTGGCCGAGCGGGCCGGTTGGGTACCCGACCGGGACGCGAAGCGCCTGTGGCGCTGGCGCGACGGTTGGTGGGAGCTGAGCTACCACCGCAGGAATCCGAAGGACGGCTACCACGACACGGGCTGGTACCTGTGGGGACCGGTCGGCAGTTACGAGGGCGAGTACGCCGACCGGCGCAAGGGCCCGGCCTTGGACGACGCTGAACGCCTGATCACCCTGTACCGCGCCGCGATGGGGGAGGGCCAGCGGTGAGTGGCCAGATGGAACTGGTCAGCGCCCGCGCCCTGCAAGGCCCAGATCCAGTTCCCGACCTGGCCGCCGCCGACCGCATCGTGTTCAGCAACAGTGGCGGCAAGGACAGCATCGCCGCGATGGACGAGGGCGTACGGCTGGCCGACGCCGCTGGCGTCCGCGACCGCATCGTGGTCCTGCACATCGACCTCGGCCGCACCCCGCGCGGCCACAGCGTTGAGTGGCCCGAGACCGCCGACCTGGCGCGACGCCAGGCCGACCACTACGGGCTACCGTTCGCGGTCCGCCGCATGGCCAAGTGGCCGTCCCTGTTCCACCGCATCCGAGCGCGGGGCCAGTTTCCGCATCTCATGACCCGGTTTTGCACATCGGAGAAGCGAGCCGTGGCGCACCGGTTCATCACCGAGCAGGTGAACGCCCTTGGCGTCACCGGCCGCCCGGCACGGATCGTGCACGTCATGGGGTTCCGCGCGGAGGAGTCCCGCGCCCGTGCTCGGCGCCCCGCCCTTGAGGTCGACCGCCGCGCCAGCAGCGGGCGGCGCACCGTGACCCAGTGGTACCCCGTGCTGCGCTGGAGCACCGCCGAGGTGTGGCAGCGCATCTGGGAACGCGGCCTGCCCTACCACTGGGCGTACGACGCCGGGATGTCCCGCCTCTCGTGCAGCCTGTGCGTCCTCGCCTCCGTCCCGGACCTGACGTGCGCTGCTGGGCTCCGGCCCGAGCTGGCGCGCGAATACGCCGATCTGGAGGAGGAGATGGGCGTCCCGTTCCGGCGGGAGCTTCCGATGGCCGAGGTGATCCGGCGCGCGGGAGGTGCCGCGTGACCGCCGATCTCCGGCGCGCCCCGGTGACCCTGCCGAGGGTGGCCACGATCCTCGCCGCGATGGGGCTCGACTGGCTCGGCTACCCGACGATCCCGGTCCCCGACGCACGCCGCCGGGCGTGGTGTCGGTTCCGATGGCCCGATCTCATTCCCGCAGCCGCAAATTAGGGAATTGAATTGCGGAAAGTGAATTTGCATTCCACTGGGCATTTCTTGCTCTTGGGGTATTTGCCATTAAGATATAAGTAAGAAATTCGGGAAATGCCCGAATGGGGAGGGGGTTGGGAGTGGAAACCCGGAACCACGGATGCGGCTGCGAGTGCAACAGCGGCGGCTTCTGCGGTGGTTGCGGCCACGCCGGATGTGGCGGACGCCGCTAACCGCCCCCAAACCCCGACAACATCCCGCGCCCCCAGCCCATGCCGGGGGCGCGCCCAAAGGCAAAACCTCTTGGAGACCGTCACCATGAACTACAGCCGAGGAGTTCACCTCCTGGCAGGGCTGATCGGCGTGGACCCCCATCACGTCGCCCGCGCGGTGCGCACCGCAGCACGAGCCCACAGGACCATCCACGAAAGCGGCATTGACGAGCTGACCGGCGAACAGCTCCGGCGCCTTGTCGAACGCGATCGCTTCGCCGTCGCCATCGTCGCGAACCTCGCCATGCGCTTCGCGGGCCGCAGTGAGGACGCCCTGCTCCTGATGGACATCTACCGCGCGAGCGTAGGCACACCAGCTCACCCCATGCCGATCCGCAAGGGCGTCGGCGCACTGCCCGAGCACCACGACCACCCCTACGTCCAGCGGGCGATCCGCATCCTCCAGGCCGGTGGCTTGCCGCCCCTCCATACCGACGGCATGCACGCCCTGCGCTGGGGCTTCCAGGTGCAACCGGCAGTCGAGGGCCTACCCGGCTGGATCTTCATCAACCCCGACCCCGACTGCGACGAGCGCACCGGCTTCGCCGGAGGCCGACTCGGCTACCTCGCCGTCATGCGCTGGGCCGGGTGGGGCGTGATCACCGAACCCGTGTACGAGGGTCTGCTCGCCGCCGTCCACCCCGACCACCAGGACAACCCCTTCCCCGCCCCCTCGAACTCCTGAGCCCCGCCCGTGCCTGGGGCCGCATCACGCGGCCGGCACGGCCATCCAGAAAGGCACCAGCCCGTGAAGCTCCCCGTCGACGACGCCACCCTGGCGTCCTGGGCCAATCTGCTCAACCTCACTGACGAGCAGGCCACCGCGACCCTCGCCGAGATCGAGATGACCCTGCGCGTCGCCTACGAGCACCGCCCTGACGAGCTGCGCGACACCAGTTTCGACCAGCTCATGAGCGACATGGACGCCGACGAGGCGGCCCTGTTCTTCCTCATCAGCGGCCTACGCCAGTCCGGACACGCCGAAGCCGCGTACGCGGTCGAGGTCCGCAGCATCCTCGCCGCCCCCCAGGACCTCCAGCAGACCGGCTGACCTCGCACCCAAACCCATCCACACGCCGCCCCGGCCGCGCACCGCGCACCGGGGCGGCCCCATGCGCGCCCGCAGAAAGGAATCCGCGGCCATGTCCGACGACTTCTTGCCCCGCGCAGCGCCCCCGACCACCGCCGCGCGGCCAGCGCCCTCGTGGGCGAAGAAGCCCCCGCCCAAGCCCAAGGCCCGTCCCACGGGCAAGATCACCGCCCGCCGCTACGCCGCCCCCCGCGACCCTCACGAGCACGCCCGCAAGATCGCAGAGAACGTCCTCGACGCCTGGTACCAGTCCTTCGGCGGCAGCAGCATCGACGTCCCCCTCGGCACCGTCGCCGGAATCTCCCTGCTGCGCAACCTCCCCGGCCTGCCGGACTGGCTGCTCAACCTCCAGCCCGAAGAACTCCCGCAACTGCTCAAGGAGATCTACCTCGGCCACTGGATCAAGCGCCCCGACCTGATCAACCGCGCGATACGCCTCCACGACTGGGCCTGGAACCCCGACCCCGACAAGCAGCAGCTCCGCGCCGTCCACGCCGTCACCCGCGCCGCCATCAACACCGGCCTGATGGACCTCACCGGCCACGACGACCCCTGGCAACGCTCCGAGGCCGACGTCCTCAGCCCTCTGCTCACCGGCCTCCGCCACAAGAGCGACAAGAAGTGGCGCGGTGAATACCACACGCCAGCGTGCGTCACCGACCTGATGGCCAACATGACCCTGGACAAGGACATCGCCCAGCCCGGCATGACCATCCGCGAACCCGCAGTCGGCTCCGGCACCATGTTCCGCTCCGTCGCCCAACGCTTGCGTGACCTCGGCCTCAACACCCACGACTTCCACTGGTACGGCAACGACATCGACTCGCTGTCCGCTGGATGCGCCGCCGTCAACGCGATCATCTGGGACCTCGGCCCGCGCTGCCTCATCGGCTGCGCCGACTCCCTCGCACCGGACGACGACTACGCCAAGACCTGCGCCGAAGCGAAAGAAGCCTTCGAGCAGCGCGACCGGTACATGGAGACCGCCAGCACGATCGTCGCCTGGCGCCGCGCCTTGGACCTGGTCGACCAGCTCATGCCCAGCGAAGAGAACGCCGCGTGACCGAACCCGACCCCTTCGCCCGACCCGGCACCACCCCGACACCACGCCGTCGACACCCGTCCTTTGCCGGACCCCGCGACGAGGTCGACGTGCCGCCCCTCGACCACATCGCCCCCGACCTCGACCCGCCGTGGAGAAAGGAGGACTCCGACACTCCCGACCGCACCGCCACCTACCAGCACCCCGAAGGTCACCGCGTTGGCCTCCGCGTCCAGTCCCGCGGCCTCGCCATCCAGACCTGGATCACCGCGGGGCCCGACCTGCCGCCGATCCCTGACGGCACCGACACCGAGCGGGCCGAGGCGCAAGCCGCCAACGACGCCCGGCTCCAGCCCGGCCGCACCTGGCACACCGTCCTGGCCACCCGCACCAGCAAGGCCCTGGCCACCGACCTCGGCCTGCTCGTCTGCGAACGGCTGCTCCCCGCTCTCACGAACAAGCCACGAGGCATTCCCGCCCCGGCGCCGCCCGCCCGCATCGGGCAGCCCGACACCACCCCGCAGAAGGAAGGAACCCAGAAGTGAGCACGCCCGACAACACCGTGCAGGTCACCAACCTGCCCCACCTCGCCCAGGTCCTGCCGTACCTCATCGGCCACTACCCCGACGACAGCATCGCCCTCCACGCCCCCGGCCCGAACTTCCACGACGGGCCGACCATGACGTGCCCCCTCCCCGAGGACACCGCCGAATGGCGGGCCACGGCCGAGAACGCCGCCCGCCAGTTCGTGGCCTACGCCCACGACCGCGGGCACGACCCTGCCCAGGGCGTCATCATCTACCTCTGCCGCGAACCGCGTCCCGGCCAGAGCCCCGAGGAGACCGCCGCGCTCCTCGCCCCCGTCGGCACCTGGCTCACGAACGAGTTCGCGTGGCACCGCGTCACCGTTTTCCGAACGATCGGGCTCGTCGCGAACCGGTGGTGGGTCTACGAGTGCGACATCGACGGGTGCTGCGAGGGCGAGCCGCTCCCGTCGCCCGAGGACCCCACCAGCGTCATCGCGCAGATGACCCGCCTCGGCCGCACCCCCGGCCCTCGCACCCGCGACATCATCAAGGAGTTCCGGGCCACGGCGGACCCCGACTTCCTCAAGGACTTGCACGCTGCCGCCGACCACTTCAACACCCGGTGCGCGACCAACGCCGGACGCGAGGCCACGGTCGTGTTGACGCTGGACCAGATCGACGCCGCCATGGGCCAGTTCCGTGATGGGGCGACCGCCCTCAGCCGTGCCCTGACCACGTTGCTCATCGTCGGTCTGCAGGACGACGCCGCCGTGGAGGCCGGCGTGGCCCACGCGGAGGACGACGACCTTCCCCATGCCCGACGCCTGTGGGCCTACCTCGCCCGGCACTGCGCCGCCCCCTTTACACAGGAGGCCGTCCGCATCTTGACGCTCTTCGCCTTCGTCGCGTGGCGGCAAGGCGACCTCATCGCAGCCCGGCTCGCCCTGCGCGACGCCATCACCACCGACCCCGACTACGAGCTGGCCACCGCCATACACCTCGGCACCATCGATGGCGAAGACCCCCGAGAGTGGCTCGCCTCCGTCCGCGAGGGCCACGCCCACCGCGCGGCACTCCTCCAGCACGCCGCCGAGGTTGCCAGCGAGTACCGCCCCACCACCGACACCACCGTGGTGCGCTACCGCGAAGCCCTCGACACAGCCACCAGCCACCCCTACGACCACGTTCCCACCGCAGAGGAACGGCTCCTCGCCCGCCACGGCACCATCGACATCATCGACGGAGCCCTGACCGACTTCCGCAACGGCCGACCTCAGCTCATGGACGAGATCGCCGCCCGCATCATCCTCGGCCTGCAAGACCGGGAAACCCGGGACGCCGCATTGTCCACCGGCGAGGAGAGCAATCTCCTCTACGAACGGCAGCTCTGGGCCTACCTCGCCCGGCGCTGTGTACCGCCGCACACCGACAAGGCCCCGCCCCTCCTCACCCTCCTCGGCTGGGTCGCTTGGCGACAGGACGACACCATCACCGCCACCCACGCCTTCACAGACGCCCTCGACATCAACCCTGGCTACGAGCTCGCCAAGATCCTGCTCCACGGCATCCGCACCGAGTGTGACCCTGCCGCGCTCCTGGCGGCATTCCGAGACACCGCAGCGCGATTCGCTGCGAGCCGAGCGGATCTCGACACCCTCTGACCACCACGGTGGCCCCGGCAACCTCGCCGGGGCCACCGCCCAGGAGACCAACCTATGACCACCCCCTCCGAACCGCGCGGCGCTGTCGCCCGCCACACCGCCTACCTGCCCCACTTCTGGGACAAGACCAAGGACTCCCGTTGTTGGGAATCTTTGAATTTTCCCTGCCCTGCTCGTCATCACCACTTGGTTGCGGGCTCAACACGGATTGGGCCTTCGTGAAGTAGCAACATGGTGGCTAGCGATTGGATCATTCACCGTTGTCTGTCCAGCACTAACTGCACATCCCGGGAGCCGTTACGTCATGAGCACGCCCCAGGCCGTACCGTCGGCGCCGCCCTGGCCGTACTGCGAGCATGGCGCAGACCCAGCCACCGATCCCATCGGCTGCCGCGGCATCCATGTTCCCGGCCACAGAGCATGCCTGGCCCACCTGACCGACTCCGCCCGCGACACGTATCTGGTCGGCCTGGTCCCCGGTGCCGACATCGACCACCGCGGCACCCTCTTCACCGAAGACCTCCTGGACCGTTTCCTACATGCACTCCGCGATCCCACCACCGAAAAGCCCCACCTTGGTGACGCCCGGTTCGGCGGGGCGCAGTTCTCCGGAACCGCCGACTTCGGCGGGGCGCAGTTCACGGGTGACGCCTGGTTCGACGGGGCACAGTTCACCGGCCCGGCCCGTTTCGACAGGGTGCAGTTCAGCAGTATCGTCCGTTTCGACAGGGCGCAGTTCTCCGACCGTGCCTCGTTTAGTGAGTCGCTGTTTGGTGGCGGCACCTGGTTCGTTAGGACGCAGTTCTCTGGCGGCGCCTGGTTCGGCGGGGCGCAGTTCTCCGGCACCGCCCGGTTCGCCGAGGCGCAGTTTTCCGACGAAGCCGCGTTTGGCGAGGCGCAGTTCTCCCGCGACTCCGTGTTTCGCGGGGCGCAGTTCTCCGGCACCGTCCGATTCGACGATGCGCTGTTTTGCGGCCGCGCCGGGTTTGGTGAGGCTCGGTTCTCTGGCGATGCCCGGTTCGTCAGGGTGCAGTTCTCCGGCAGTGCCGGGTTCGATGCGGGTCTGTTTTCGGGCCATGCTGGGTTCGACGGGGCGCAGTTCAATGGCAGTGCCCGGTTCCCTAGGGTGCAGTTCACCGGCACCGCTCGGTTCTACGATGCCCAGTTCGCTGGCACCGTCTTGTTCGGCGGGGCAAAGTTCTCCGGCAATGCCGTGTTCGTAGAAGCGCAGTTCGCGATGGCTTCGCGTATGGGCCCGGTTGTCTGCGCCGGAGCGTTGGATCTGTCGGGGGCTGTGTTCGAGGTGCCGGTAACGCTGGAGATCGCGTCGCATGAGGTGCGCTGCGTGCGGACTCGCTGGGAGTCGACGGCAACGGTGCGGCTGCGCTACGCCACGGTAGACCTTAGCCATGCGGTGTTTGCGGCGCCGGTGGCGGTCACCAGCCACCCGGCCCCCTTCACCGCAGGGCCCGGCAGGCCCGTGGACGAGAGCGTCTTGTCAGGCCCCGCAGGGGCGCGGATGGCTTCGGTGCAGGGAGTGGACGCCGCGCATCTGGTCCTTACCGACACCAACCTGAGCGACTGCCTATTCTCCGGGGCTTTCCACCTCGACCAGGTCCGCCTTGAAGGCCGCACCGTTTTCGCCCCCGCGCCCACCGGCTGGCATCGCCGTGGGATACGTATCATCCGGTGGACACGCCGGCGCACCCTGGCCGAGGAACACCACTGGCGCGCGCAAACCACCGCCCAGCCATCCCCGCCCCCAGGCCACACCGGCACCCCCGACCACTGGCGTGCCGGCCCGCACCACCCCAACCCCGCACAAACCCCCGACCCTGACGACGTCGCGGCCCTGTACCGGCAGCTCCGCAAAGCATTCGAGGACGGCAAGAACGAGCCCGGCGCCGCAGACTTCTACTACGGCGAGTGCGAGATGCGCCGCCACGACCTAACCGGTACCCCGACGAGCGAACGACGCCTGCTGTGGGGCTACTGGCTGCTGTCCGGCTACGGCCTGCGCGCCTCCCGCGCCTTCGTCTGGCTGCTCGCCGCCATGTCACTGACCATCCTGTTCCTCATGGGCGTTGGCCTGCCCACCCACGATCCCGACCCCGCCACCACCGGAACCCTCCACGGCAGTGCCCTCAGCCTCCACACCACCACCCCCGACCCCGCCTTGCACGGCGACGTCAGTCGGCGCTTCACCTGGCCACGCACCGAGAAAGCCACCCGCGTCGCGGTCAATTCCGTCGTCTTCCGCTCCTCCGGACAGAACCTCACCACCGCGGGCACCTACATCGAGATGACCTCCCGGCTCATGGAGCCCACCCTTCTCGGCCTCGCAGTCCTCGCCGTCCGCGGGCGCATCAAACGTTGACTATCCATCACCACCGGGTGTTCCCGAAAGGAACACCCAACCGCCGCCCGATGCCCTGGGCTCCCCGATGCCTCGCCTGCCAGGCGGCACCGCTTCGCCGACACCGCTCATGTCATGGGCGGGAACAAGATCAGGTCTGGGGAGCGACGTGAGTGCGGGTGGGGATTTTCAAGAAGCGCCATCACCGTTCTATATGGGGTATCGACTGGGGGCATCCTGGCTTCGCCCATCGCACCCCGCCTGAGCCCACCACCGACCACCGGCCCACGGTCCTCGTCCGCTCTTGGGGCCGACCGGCCCCCGACGGCTCCGGCGAGACCTGGCCCTACCTCCACTGCGGGGCCTGCCTCGGCTGCACCTGGGAAGGCCCCAACCGGCGCCGTACGGACGAAGCCGTCGAGGACGCCCACGACCACAGCCACCCAGACTGGCGCGACCTCCCCGCAATGCCCGAACGCCGGGGTCGCCACTGGCTCACGCATGTCCAGCGCCTCTACCCGGACGGCTGGTTCGACCGAGGTGGCCCCATCCGCACCGTCCGCACCGGAATCGAGAAGCGGCATAAGCCCGGCGCAGCCCCGGGCGGTGGCTACGACCTTGGCGTCCAGCCGCCCAAGAAGACCGCACCCGTGACGGCGGTTTCTGAGGTACTGCCGTTCCCCGAACTCGACGGCACGGAGGCAGCATGAACGGGGAACCACGCGTACGCTGAGGGGACGGCGGCTGACCTGCAAGAATCCGCTCGGCTCCACCCCGGGCACAGGGGGTGGGAGCCCGCTTCGCCGGTAAGGCACTCCGCTGCTCGCAGCTTCGACTCAGCAACCGATACTCGTCGATGACCTGCGCCATCACACTCTGCGGTGCCTTTGTCGCTGACTGCATAGCTCGGGTGCGGGGCTCCCGGTGGCCCGCATGTGGCCCCAGTGGCCCGTAGGTGGCCGGAAGGGCGGGGAAAGATCAGGAAAGGATTGGCTTGACCGGCACGAAAAGAAGGCTTTCACCTGCGAAAACGTGAAGAGGAAGCCGAGATCGGGAAGAGCGCGGACGATCACCAAAGGACTCATAATCCGTCGGCCGTGGGTTCGAGTCCCACCCGCCCCACCAGGGCACTACGCGGGCAGACCGATCCTGACCTGCGAAGACGCAGATACGGGAGTCGCCGCGCTGACGCGGTGGCTCCCGTTCATCCGTTCAGACCAAGATCCAGGGACCATACAGGGGACACGGGGCCGGTTCAGGGGACAAGGGGGCCTTCACGCCGTCTTCCAGTGCCCCTTCGAGGACCGGCGGGCGGTCCTCGAAGGGCCGCTGCGGATGGCAAGCCCGTCGGCAGCGCCCAGTCATCGAGGCCCGGGGACTGGGCGCGGGCAACCGTGCAGCGCGTGAGCGAGAACTCGGCTCGTTGCTCCTCGGGGTAGTGGTCGTTGAAGTTCTCAACCCCGACCAGCTCCAGGTCGTTCGTGGTGGGCGGTCGCGTATCCACTTCACGGCCGCGTTGGCGGCGTCGTCCTGACCTCGGCTGTCGGAGCCGGGTTGGGTCTGCGCTCCAACGGCCCAGGTGTCACCTGACTGCCGTGCGCCGTGCGCCGTGCGCCGTGCGCCGTGCGCCGTGCGCCGTGCGCCGTGGGCGAAGAGGGCGGCGATGTCGCCCTGCCAGGCCCTTTCGGGGATCGAAGCCGGTCTCGTCCCCGCTGGGCCCGGCCCACGTCACCCTGCACCCGCTTGGTTCCCGCTTCATTCCGGAGCCGCGCCGGTGCCCCGCCGAGGGGGCCGGCGCTTTCGTGTGCGCGCGTCCGGGCCGCCTGCGTGCGGGGGCTCGACGGCCGGCGCGTTTGACATCGGGCCGTCCCCCTCTGCAGTATTCAGCTACTTAACTAGTGGACTAGCGGTGGAGTGGATGCGGTACTACATCGAGAGACGCCGTGGCGTCGCGGCGTACCAGCAGATCGTCGAGCAGACCAAACGGGCCGTCAGAGCGGGCGCGTTGAAGCCCGGTGACCGGTTGCCGACCGCCCGCGAAGTGGCCGAGACCTGCGCCGTGAACCCGAACACCACGCTCAAGGCATATCGGGAGCTGGACCGGGACGGCGTGGTGGAGCTGCGGCAGGGAGTGGGCACGTTCATCGCGGCCGCGGCCGCGGACCGGAGCCACGCGCCCGCCGCCGAGTCACCGCTCTACGCCGAACTGGCGGAGTGGACCGGGCGGGCGCTGGCCGCGGGTCTGATGGAGGAGGACGTGCGGGATCTGGTCGAACTGGCGCTTCAGGAGCGTCAGCAGACGGTGGCGGGCACCGCCCGCAGCAGTACGGACGAGCGGAACGGGGGACGGGGATGAGCGGGTCGACAGGAGGGGCGGCCGCGCGGACCGCCCTGGAAGTGCGCGGGCTCGGACGGCAGTACGGGCGCCGCTGGGTGCTGCGCGACGCGACGTTCCGGCTGCCCGCCGGACGGGTCTGCGGACTCGTGGGTCCGAACGGAGCGGGCAAGACGACGATGCTGGAGATCGTCGCGGGACTGCGCGAGGCGTCGGCGGGCGAGGCCAGAGTCTTCGGCGAACCGGCCGGCGGAGCGCAGGCGCGGCAGCGCGTCGCGTTCCTGCCGCAGGAGAAGCCGCTGTTCGCGCGCTTCACGGTCGCCGAGACGCTGCGGCTGGGCCGTGAGCTGAACCCGCGCTGGGACCAGGAGCTGGCCGAGGGCTTCGTACGGGCCGGTTCCGTTCCGCTCGACGCCAAGGTGGGACGGCTGTCCGGTGGCCAGCGCACCCGGGTCGCCCTCGCGGTGGCCCTGGGCAAGCGCCCCGACCTCGTCCTGCTGGACGAGCCGCTGGCGGACCTGGACCCGCTGGTGCGCAGGCAGACTGTGGCCGCACTGCTGGGCGAGGTGGCCGAGCGCGGGATCACCGTCCTGCTCTCCAGCCATCTGGTGGCCGAACTCGACACGATGTGCGACTACCTGCTGCTGGTGGCCGAGGGCGGGTTGCAACTGGCCGGTGACGTGGACGAGATCATCAGCGTCCACCGGTCCCTGTCCGCGCCCACCGACCGGGTACCGACCGGCCCCGACGGGCTGCCCGCGGGCCTGGAGCACCACACGGTCGTGGAGATCCACGGCGACCAGCGGTACACCACCGCGCTGGTCCGCCCCGGCGGACCGGTCGGCGGCGTCTGGGAGGACAGCGCGCCGACCCTGGAGGAAGTGGTCCTCGCCTATCTGCAGCAGAACGGCTCCGCGCCGCTCATCAGCCCCAACTCCTACGTTCCCGGAGTCGGTTCGGAGGTAGCGAAGTGAGTACGACGATACAGACGCACCGGGCGGACGGCGGCTCCCCCGGACTGCCGGGGCGGCGGACCCGGGCGCGCGGATTCGGTCCGAGCGGGATGGCCTGGCTGGTGTGGCGCCAGCACCGGACGGCGTTCCTCCTGCTGCTCGCGGCGGCGGCCGTCGCGACGGCGGGCCTGGCGTGGCTGGCCCAGGACGCGAGCAGCGCCGTGGCGGCCGCCGAGAAAGCGAACCCGTCCCCCGGCGCGACCGCGGCCCTCGACGCCGCTTACCAACGGCTCGAGTTGTTGGGTCTGGCGCTGGCGGGCCTGCCGGTAATCATCGGGATGTTCATCGGCGCCCCGCTGTTCGCGGGAGACCTGGAGACCGGCACCGCCAAGTTCGTGGGCGTCCAGTCGTACGGCCGCTGGAGCTGGGTGGCGACGAAGCTCGGCATGGCCGCCGTGTTCGCGGGCGCGGCGGCGCTCTCCACCGGAATCGCCATGAAGGCCCTGTGGACGCCGCTGGTGAACCACATGGCTGTCAACGCCGACTTCACCAGCGCCGGCGGGTTCGACACCACGGGACCGGTCGCGGTGGCCCTGGCCGTGCTCGGCCTGCTGATTGGTGCTGCCGCCGGGCTGCTGACGCGGCGCACGCTGCCCGCGATGGTGGTGACCTTGGTCGCCCTGCTGGCGGTGAAGACCGTCTGGTCGCAGATGCGGATGATGTTCGCGACCACGGTGACGAAGACCACGGGCGGCGGCCGGTTCGGCGAGGGCGAGTCTCCGAAGGTCCCCGACAACGCCTTGGAGGTGGACACCTCCTATGTGACCGGCGACGGCTCACTGCGCGGCTGGGGCACCTGCACGAACGCGGAAGACAGGCCGGCCTGCCTGCGGCGCGACGGGGTGGTCGGCTGGTCGAAGGAGTATCTGCCGTTCTCCCACATGGACGCCATGCAGTGGGCGGCGACGGGCGCGCTGGCCGGGCTGATCCTGCTGACGGCCGGTGTGCTGGTGTACGCGGCGCGGCGCGCTCTGCGCTGACCGCGCGCCGAGGGCAGAGCACGAGGCCGTGGAGTCGACAGCGGCCGTGTCGGCGAAGGCCGTGGACGGCCGGCTGGTCGACGAGCCGGTGAACCGGGCCCAGGCCAAGTACCAGCGGCAGTCGGCCGGGCAGTCCCCGGACGGCAGGCACGGCTGATTGAACTGGATGCTCCGGCGGCTCGCGGACGGGCAGCTCGTCGGTACCGTTCAAGCCACCCTCTACCACCCGAGCGCGGGAGGAATCGAGGCCGAACTCGCCTGGGTGGTCTGCAGCGCGGTGACCACATCCAACGCCGTGGTCACCCGCGCCTCTCGGCGCTGAACGCACCGACCTGCTGATCCACCGAACCGGGGTGTCTGTCTGCCGGCGTCGCCCGCGCGCTCAGGCGCTCCAGCCGCCGCCGACCGCCCGGCTCGACAGGTACGAGTCGCGCAGCGCCTTGCGCAAGCCGGGGACGATCTCGTCGAACCGCGCGGCGAGCGCCTTGAGCGCTTGCTTGTGGGTGCGCAGGGCGATCAGCTCGGTGATCTCCGTATGCGGGAGCCAGATCTGACCGACCTTTTCGCCGCGCTCCGGGAACGCCTGAGGGGCGACGAACCGTCAGCTCCTACGACACCACGGGTTCAGTCTCAGTAGCCGTCGTACGGGGTTCGTAAATAATGACTTGCGCCCCGTCAATTTGTATGGTGAGGTCCTTGGTGAAATATTTTGCCAGAACCCTCTCCTTCATTAGCTCTGTCCCGTTGCTTTCGATATGAATGCCTTCGGGTTCCGTTACTGCGAGAATTCGTGCGCTGCTGCGCATGTGCGCGCGAATCTGAGGGGAAGGCAATTCGGTGCCGTAAAGGTCGTGCGAGGCTGCCGGAGTGAGCGCCTGGGCAAGGTCGAACATCCCTCTATTTTCCGATGGGTAGGCCAGCGACCATGCGCGCCTCTTCACGGACAAGTAGAGAATTCCGTCGCCAGGAGCGTATTCCCTGGACAGGATTCTTGCCAGCGCGGTGACATTATCCGATCGGCTTTCCGGTGCCCGCAGCTTAAGGGACTCGGGTATGAGCAGTGCGATTGCCGACGCGACAACAATCACTGCGGTCACTCGCAGGTTGCGCCCTAGTTCAGGCACACGATCCAGCACGGCCCCCAGAAGGAGCGCCAGGCCGACGAGACCGTAGAGCACGTACCTCTCTACATAGAAAGGCTTGTACAGAGAAATTAGCATGAGAAGTGTAGTGGGCAATATGAACAGAGGCAGGGCGATCGCCCGTAGACTGAAAGGCGCTTCAGCGGAAACTTTGCCAGCGTTCCCTGACGAAGCGAAGTAAGACAGCGCTATCGCGAAAGAAGCCAGTATCGCGAAGTGCTGGTATTCGCTACCGGTGACACCGTCGATCCATGCGACTTGCCCAGATTGCGCCATTCCCAGAGCCGCAAGGGGTGCGACTCCTGCCGCAACCAATAGTGCGGTGTATGCCCACGGGCGCCGCGCATGGTCTGGCAGGGCGAAGGCATGTACTACCAGGGCAAGGGCGGCGAACTGATGCAGAATGCACGCTGCCAGCATGAGAGCGCCATATACGATCCACGGCGCCATCGGACTTCTACGCCTAATAATTACCGGGGCTCGGCAGCTAAGCGCCGCACTCACAAGAAAATATGTGGCCCAGACCACAAGTGCGCAGACCAGTGAGTACGAGCGCCCCTCCTGTGAATACTTTTGAACATCTGGGAGTGCGGCGAAGGAAAGACCTGCCAGTATTCCAGCTCGCGTCCCTGACAATCGGACCCCGAGCGCCGTGACTCCTGCCGCTGCCAGCGCACTGGCGAGAACAGAGGGAAGACGCAGCACCAGGAGGTCGGTCCCAAATAGGCCAAACAGCCCATGCATGAGAAGGTAATACGCTCCATGCACGGCGTCAATGTTACCCAGCGTCTGCCACAGGTCCGGCAGGCTACGGGAAGCCAATTCGAGAGTCACAGCCTCGTCATGCCACAGGGCTTCATCTCTGCGAATTCCCCATACGCCGAGAAGGGCGGACAGTGAAACGGGCAAGAGTAGGGGAGTGAGGAATCTTCGGCGTGAGAGAAAGGAAACTTCCTGAGGAGCATTTTCCGTATCGTTGATGATGTCGGACTCAACACAGGACATCGGCGACAGGGCCTTTCAGCAGCGGCGAAGAGACTCCGTCAGCGTGCCCGGACCTCGTTGACCGGAGGCTGACCCAACCTGATCGGCCGATCAGGAAGGCGGGCCGACGCTGTGCAAGGCTGCACCACATGCGCATTCTGGTGGTCGAAGACGAGGTGGACCTTGCCCACACCCTGCACACCGGTCTGACCGCCGAGGGCTACAGCGTCGACCTGGCCCATGACGGCCGGCAGGGACTGTGGATGGCCCGGACCGGCGAATACGCCCTTGTCGTACTGGACTTGATGCTGCCCGGACTCAACGGCTACAAGGTCTGCGCCCAGTTGCGCCGGGAGGGCAACGCGACCCCCATCCTGGTACTCACCGCCAAGGACGGGGACTGGGATCAGGCAGAGGCCCTGGACACGGGGGCCGATGACTACCTGGCCAAACCCTTCTCCTACACGGTGCTCGTCGCACGGCTGCGGGCCCTGGTCAGACGAGCCGCCACGGTCGCCCCGCCCGTCCTTGCCGTGGGCGACCTCTCGTTGGATGTCGCCGGCCGAGTCTGCCGTCGGGCCGGGGCCCGAGTGGAACTCACACCCCGGGAGTTCGCCGTGCTGGAGCTGCTGGCCCGCCGGGCGGGCCAGGCGGTCTCCAAAACGGATCTGCTCTATCACGCGTGGCCCGACGAAGCCCAGGATCCCAACCTGGTGGAAGCGCGCGTCAGCGCCCTCCGCAAGAAGGTGGACGCCGCGTTCCACCGGAAGTCCCTGCAGACCGTACGGGGTACCGGCTACCGGCTGGTGGACGACCGTGAACGCGACTGAGCCGCGACGCCGCTGGTGGCCGCGTTCGGTACGAGCCGTCGCGGCCCTGGCCGCCGCCTCGACCGCCGCCGTCATCCTGGCCGGCATCGGCTGGTGGGTCCACCGTGACGTCTACCGCCAGAACACGCAGATCGCCCAAGAACAAGCCCTGGAACAGCTCTGGGCTCTCGTCGACCAGCTGAAGGAAGGCGTGGTTCCCGTTCACAGAAGCCCCGTGCCGTACGAGGTCGTCGCCACCGGCCGGCGCACCGCTGTCGCCTACGGCGGAGGCATGGACGACTTCGACCCCGGCACCCACCACGTGATGCCCACTCCGACCGGGCAAGGGGCGCCCAATTTCGTGCGCCTGCCTGTGAACCGCGACTACAACCCCGGAATCAGAGGCGATATGGCCGGCGGGACCCATCGGGTCATGTCAGCCGATATCAGAGCCGATGAACTCAGCAGCGACAAAGTCACCGCTCTGGGCGTCGCCGCCGACGCCAAGCTGCGGGTCTATGTGGTGGTGCTCCCGTACACAGCCGAGGAAAACACCAAGATCACTGACCGCCTGCTGCTGCGGGCCGGGCTCGTCAGCCTCGTACTGATCGCCGCCGCCGCCTACTTCGCCGTCCGAATCGCGCTGCGGCCGGTCGAAGCCATCCGCGTCCTCACCGCCTCGGTCACCGCGAGCGACCCCCGCGAACGCGTCACCGTCCCCGCCACGGGACACGAGATCACCGCCCTGGCCACCACCATCAACAGCACCCTCCAACGCCTCGACAACGCCGCCGCCCAGCAACGCCGCTTCGTCGCGGACGCCGCCCACGAACTACGCAGCCCCCTCACCACACTGCTGGCCAGCCTGGAAGTCGCGCTCGCCTACCCGGAACGCACCGACTGGCCCGCCGCGGCCACCACCGCCGCACGACAGACTCGCCGCCTCCAGGCCCTCGCCGAAGACCTGCTGCTCCTCGCCCGCCTCGACACCCGCACCCCCATAGCCGACCCCGAAACCGTCGACCTGACAGCCCTCGCCTCCCGGCTGACCGAGCAATACCCCCTCACCGAACGGCCGTTGACCCTCACCTGCGACAGCGCCGCCCCCGCGCACGCACACGGAAGCCCCGACGAGTACGAACGGCTGCTGCGCAACCTCATCGACAACGCCGCCCGCCACGCCGCACACCGCGTCCAGATCACCATCCGAAACCAGGACGCCTGGGTCGTCCTCACGGTGCACGACGACGGACCGGGCGTGCCCACCGAGGACGCCGAGCGCATCTTCGAACGCTTCGTCCGGCTCGACGACGCCCGCTCCCGCGACCACGGCGGCACCGGCCTGGGCCTCGCCATCGCCCGCGACCTGGCCCACCGCCACCAAGGCACCCTCACCCTCACCCCCCGGACCCTCGGAGCATGCTTCCAGCTACGCCTCCCTCAAGCCCCCACCCCAGCCGAGAAATGACGTACCTCTCCACGTGAGACGCGTGGCACGACGCGCGCCCGGGAGCATATGCATGCCCCCGAGCGTCGGCGTGAGGGAACACCACTGCTCCACGCGCAGACCCCGGTCGCATCTCAGGCATGCGAAACGTGGAAACCTCAACGGAAGCCGCAGTCACCTCAAGCTCGGGAAAAGCGTCGACCAGCCGCAGAACGGCGCTGCCGCTGATGCCAGAACCGCTACTCGTGAATGAGGCCAGTTCCCTACCAGCCGTTCACACGGCGCTCATTCTGGGTGAGCATCATGTCCAGGACGTGCTCGGCGAGTTCGGCGGAGGCGAGGTGCGGTCGCCAGGGCGACGGCGAGGTCGGCCAGGCCACCGTCACTGACCGGCGAGCGATCAGTGCGCACGGCCAGGACGGGTTCCGTGACGGCTGTCGGGTTCCCCTGCCCTGGACCGTTAGCGGGCCGTCGTACGGATTCGGTTCGGGAGGCGCCTGGCTGCCCCAACCCGCGGACTGGGGCCGGTTGAGTGTTGAGGCGCAATCGGGCAAGCCCGACTCCACGCTTGAGGTGTATCGAATGGCTCTGGCAGTCCGGCGCCAGCACCCCGCGCTCGGGGCGGGTACATCTGTTGTGTGGCTTGACGCGCCGGCCGGCGTGCTTGCCTTCCGCCGGACTGCCGAGGACGGCCGACGCTTCGTGTGCACCTCGAACACGACACAGGAGCCGGTGCGTATATCCGTGTACGGCCAGCTGCTGTTGGCGAGTGCCACGGCCGGGATCCAGGTGACGGAGAGCCATGTGGTGCTGCCGGGGGACAGCACCGTCTGGTGGACCGACTGATCGGGGTTCTTGGATGAGGCGGGCGCCGGAACGCCTGCGGGGAGGGCACGAGCCAGCGCATGAGCGAGCATGACGACGTCGGGCGGCAGCCCGGCTCCATCGAAGACATGGTCCCGGAGGCGGTGGTGAGCGAGCCGACGGTACGGGACTCCGCGGTCCGGCTCGTCCTGGCCTCACCCTTGTACCGCGGCGCGACCATCGCCCTGTTCCTGGCGGGGCTGGGACAGTCTGCGGCCGCGCCGCAGATCGCCCTGTTTCTGACCAAGGACCTGGGCGGCTCGCTGACCGCCGCCGGCCTGTTCTACCTCACGAGCCTGACCGCGCCAGTGGCCGGCTACCTGGTCGGTGCGCGGTCGGACCGCACCGGGGGGCGGCTGGGGCTGTTTCGCGTGTGCGCCGTCGCGGGATTCCTGGGCTGGGCGGGCATCGCCTGCGCGACGCGGCTGTGGATGCCCTTCGTCATCGGGGCCGTCGTCCTCGGCTTCGCCGTTGCCTCCGCCTCCCAACTCTTCGCCGCCATCCACGACGAACTGGGTGTCCGCCCCAGCGCGGTCGGCGACGGGGTGGTCTCCATCGTGCGGATGGCGCTGACCGCCGGCTGGATCGTCGGACCGTCCGCCGGAGCCATCCTCGCGGCCCGCTTCGGACTGCGGCCGATGCTGTTCACCACCGCGCTGTGCGCCGTGGCGCAGCTCGTCCCCTTGGGCATGCTCCGGACACCGCCGAGATCGGGGTCCGCGAGCCCGTCACGGAAGACGGCGCTGCCGGAAGTCCCTCTTCGGATGAAGGTGCGGACGATGGGACCGCTGCTGCTGTTCACGGCGCTGTATGTGCTCGTGTACGCCGGCGAGCCGATCAAATACGCATACCTGCCGATCTACATGATCGACCGCCTGCACTTCCCCTCCGGGATCGAAGGCGCGATCGTCGGCATCCAGCCGCTGGTGGAACTGGTGCTGATGCCGCTCTCAGTCCTGGCCGCCCGAAGAATCGGGATGATGCGGCTCATGGTCGTTGCGGCCGGCTTCGGCGTCGCCGCCAACGTCTGCTTCGCCACCACGGGCAGCGCACCCGGACTCTTCGCCGGGCAGATCCTCATGGGTGGGGTGTGGGGGGTCTTCGCGGCGCTGGGGATCATCATGGCCCAGCGCCTCCTCCCCAGCGCCGTGGCCACCGCTTCCGCGATTTTCATGAGCTCCACCGCGCTGAGCTCCGCGCTGGGAGGGTCCGTTGGAGGGTTGGGGGTCGGGGTGGTCGGCCTGCCCCACGTCTTCCTCGTACCGGCCACGTTCGCGCTCATCGCCGCCATCGGGCTTTTGCTCATGGACCGGTCCACCAGGAAGTCGCAGGCATCCTCCTCGGGCCCGCCTGAGCCGAACGAAACGTCCTGGGCGTAGTTCTCCTCCAGCACGGCCTCCATGGGTGTGAAGCTGGAGACTTGGTGTCCTGAGTGACGCCGCAGGACCTCGCGCTGGATCGCGGATTGTGCCTTGCCCTTCTGATGAGTCAGCCTCTATCTTCCTTCGCAGTCGATTCATCGGATATCGCGCTCGGTCCTCGGAAGGGACGCCATGAGATCCAGACATCCGTGGTCCGCCCGCACGTTGCGCCGTTTCAGGGTGCTCACCTGCGCTATCGCGGCATGCGGTGCTGCGGCACTGTGCTTCGTGGCCCCCGCTTCCGCGGCCGAACAGATCGCAGACGACACTCACCGGACTTCAGTCATCGGACCTATGGCCAGCCGAGCGTCGGTCGACAACTCCAAACGAACCGTCGTCGACGTCACGGACTTCGGTGCGGACCGCACCGGAAAGTCGGACTCCGCCGCCGGGATCGCGGCAGCCATCACGCACGCGAAGCGCCTCCACCGCCCCACGACGATCCGCTTCAAACCCGGCACGTACCAGATCTATCCCGAGCGCACTCCCAAGCGGGAGCTGTACGTCAGCAACACGGTCGGGACCGACCAGGCGTTCAAGACGAAGAACATCGGCATCCTCCTGGAGGACATGCACGACGTCGTGGTGGACGGCGGCGGCGCGACCATCCTCAATCACGGGTTCCAGACCATCTTCGCCACGATCCGCTCCACCGACGTACGGTTCACCAACTTCACTCAGGACTGGGTCACCCCGAAGACGGTCGACATCACGGTTGCCGAGACCGGCATCAGGAACGGACGGGCCTACCGCGTCATCTCGGTGCCCCGGACCTACCACTACGCCGTGGAGGGCGCCTCGGTCCGCTGGACGGGGGAGCGGAGTCCGGTGACCGGGCAGCCGTACTGGACGGGCACGAACTCCTTCAACTACGCGCAGGTTCACGACCCTTCGGCCAACCGGACCTGGCGTACGTCGAACCCGGTCTTCGAGAACGTAGCCAAGATCACCGACCTGGGCGGTAACCGACTGGAGATCGTCTACAGGAGCGGCGCCGCACCGACGGACGACGGATACGTCTATGCCATGCGTGAGGACACCCGGGACACGCCCGGTGCCCTGTTCTGGGAGTCGGCCCGGATCACCGTCGACCACATGCGGCTCGGCTACCTGCACGGCTTCGGACTTGTCGGCCAGTTCAGCGAGGACATCACCATCGACTCGGTCGTGTTCAAGACCGACCGCAGGACCGGCCGCGTCACGTCCTCCTTCGCCGACCACATTCAAATGTCGGGGGTCAAAGGCACCGTACACATCACCAACTGCGTCTTCGACAACCCGCAGGACGACCCCATCAACGTCCACGGCACCTACCTCGAGGCAACCGGCCTGGACGCGGAGCGCAAGCGACTGGATCTGCGCTACATGCACAACGAGACGTCGGGCTTTCCCCAGTTCTACGCCGGCGACGTGATCGAGCTGGTCAACAGACGCACCATGCTGGCAGTGCCCGGCGCCACGGCAACCGTTGTCTCCGTGGACGGACCCACCGGCCGGAGTGTGCCTGCCGGCGCCGATCCGGAAACGTACCTGCGCAACATGACCGTGACGCTCGACCGAGCCCTGCCCAAGTCGGTCGCCGACACCCCCGGCGACTATGCCGCGGAGAACATCAGCTACACCCCGTCCGTCGTGATCAAGGGCAACACATTCCAGGCGGTCCCCACCCGGGGCATTCTCGTCACCACCCGCAAACCGGTGCTGATCGAGAACAACCACTTCGACGGTATGACCATGTCCAGCATCTCCATCTCGTCCGACGCACGCTCCTGGTACGAGTCCGGGCCCGTACGGGACGTCGTCATCCGCGGCAACGTCTTCGACCGTCCGGCCAGCCCGGTGATCTTCTTCGACCCCACCAACCAGGACGCCGTGGCCGGACAGCCGGTGCACCGCAACGTCCGCATCGAGGACAACGACTTCAACCTCACCTCCGCGACGGTGATCTCCGGCCGCAGCGTCGGCGACCTCACCTTCCGCGGCAACAGGATCCAGCGCTACGCCGGCCTGCACCTGACCGGGTCGGGCCGGCCGCTGTACGTCGGCAGCACCGCAACCCTCTCCACGGACGCGCCACCCGCGAACAACACCGCCCCGCTCTTCACCTTCGACGGTGCCGACGACATCACTCTCGCCGGCAACACCTACGACAAGGGCTTCAACAAGCGAGTCAACACCGCGGGTATGCCTGTCTCGGAGGTCACCGTCGTCCGTGACGATCTCGCCCTGAACGCCGACAACGTCACGAGCGCACCCGTGTCGGTCACCTACACCAGCTCGGCCCCCTCCGTCGCCATCGTCGACAGCCACGGAGTGGTCACGGGAGTCGGCGTCGGTCGGTCCGTCATCACGGCGCAGGCCACGTACGACGGCAAACGGGTCCGCTCCAACCCCGTGACGGTGTCGGTGGCGGCTCCACCTGCCCCGCCGACCGGTGAGGCGTGGGTGAGCGACCTGACCTTCACCTCCCAGACCAATGGCTGGGGCCCGGTCGAAGCCGACCAGAGCAACGGCGATTCGGCCGTCGGAGACGGCCACACCCTCACGATCGGCACCACGGCCCATGCCAAGGGCCTCGGCGTGCACGCTCCCTCCGAGGTGGGCCTCCACCTCGGCAAACAGTGCTCCAGGCTGACCGCTGCCGTCGGCGTGGACGCGGAGGTGGCGCAGAACGGCAGTGTCGCTTTCGAAGTCTGGGCGGACGGCAAGCAACTGTGGAAGAGCGCTGTTCTGAGGGGCGCCGACCCGGCGAGTCCCGTCGATGCCGACCTCACGGGCGCGACCAGACTCCAGTTGCGAGTCACCGACGGCGGTGACGGCAGCTCCTACGACCACGCCGACTGGGCAGCCGCACGACTGACTTGCTGATCCGTCAGGCACCGTACTGTGCGCAGGAAACCGGTTGCGTCAACGGTCGGCGAACGAGCACACCGGACCGCACTCCGCTCACGCCCCGCTCGTCTCCTGTGGGTAATCCGTGGGAGCGGGATATGCGCCCGAACGGACTACGCTGTTCAAAGGTGGCTGTACTTCGACACTTCGAGAGATGTGGGTCTTCGGACCGGGAGCGGGGACCGATGAGCGACGCACCACTGCCGGGCGCCCTTCGGCTCCCCGATGGCTCCTGGGTCCGTGGCCGGGGCCTGCGCCACCCACGACCGGACGGGCCGCTGCCCGGCTTCGGCCTCTACCTGGGGTCCACCCGGCTGCGCCAGCGGCATGACGGGGAGCTGGAGTGGGAGCGCGCGTGGATCGAGTGGCCCGATTTCCTGCTGCCGCGTGACCGTGACCTGGCCGTGCGGCAGATCCGCGCGCTGCACCAGCGGGCACGGGCGGGCACGCCCGTCGAAGTCGCCTGCGGCGGTGGCGTCGGGCGCACCGGGACCGTCATCGCCTGCCTGGCCATCATGGCGGGGGTGTCGCCCGCGGACGCGGTGGCCTGGACGCGCGCGCACCATCACCGCCGGGCCGTCGAGACCCCTTGGCAGCGGCGCTGGGTGGCTCGGTTTCCGGGCGGCTGACACCGACGACCCGGCGGCCCCCTTGACCGCCGGGTCTTGGGCGCTCAGCCGTGGGAGACGGTCAGGCCGTAGAAGCCGACGCGCGCTCCGTTCGTGGTGCTGTCGGAGGACGACTGGTTGTAGGAGCCGGCCTTGAAGTACTGCTTGTAGGAGAAGAAGGACGACGGGATGTCGTAGTGCGTCGTGGCGCCGTTGACCGTCAGGTCGATGGTGTCGCCGCCGGAGACGCCGATCGTGTAGTTCCAGGTCTTGCCGACCGACACATTGCCGACGTTGTGCAGCGTCTGGCCGCCCTCGGGTGAGTTCTCCGTGCCGAGGAAGATGTCGCCGTTGGCGCGGTAGTACAGCTCCACCAGCGGCTTCGTGGAGGACCCGCCCGTGCCGAGGTGGATCTGCCCGACGCAGACGTTCTTCGTCACCGACACCACACGCAGCGTCGCCTGCAGCTTGTGGGAGCCGCTCAGCGACCAGTCCGCGGCGCCGCCGTTGCGGTTCATCTCGCGCAGTTCGGAGCGGGCGTAGTTGGAGTTCGGTGTGGTGACGCCCTTCTCCGGCGCCCAGAACGTCATCGCCCCGTCGCGCTTGTCGGTGTAGAAGTAGTCGTCCTGGAATCCGTTCGCCCCCTGGAGCCGGGACGAGGGGATGGTCGTCGGCTTGCCGGGGGAACCGACCGGTTCCTGGAGTTGCCACACCGACAGGTCGAAGTTGCCGCCCGGCGCCTTCGACGGGTCGGCGAAGGTGGCCGCGGGGGAGGCGCCGGCGGGGGCCGCGAGGGCCAGGCCGCCGATGACGGTGGTCACGGTCGCCACGGCGGTGAGCAGCGTACGGATGCGCATGGGAATTGCCTTCCCGTGGGGGGTTGGTATGGACCGCGCGTCCATGTACATGAAGCGTGTGTTCCGTTATGAACGACGAGATCTGACGAGACGGTAGAGTTGTGGTGTGTCCGCGTCAATCCTCCGTGCGGAGAAAGGCCGCCCGAGGCCGCTGCGCGAGCGCTTGGCAAGGTCGGTGAGAGGCCGGGCAATTGAGGCGCCGCAAGCGGTGGGGCGGACGTGCGCGCCGCCTCTCAAAAACCACGTGTCACTCGGCCACGCCGTGCGATACGTTCCGCATGGCGATTCCACTTCCCTGTCAAAGGACTGAAGCCCATGGACTCGGCGTCCCCCAGCGGCCGCCGTCGGCACTGAACGATCGGTGCCACACGCGTCTCCTCACGGCGGCCCCACGTATCCGCACGCCATTCCTTTCGCGGCGCCTTACGCCGCGTTTCTTCGTGAGGTCACATCACCATGGGCACTGACGTCCAGAGCTTCGCCGTAGCCAACCTCCGCCGCCGCCCCGTGCTTGTCGAGGCCGGGGGCTTCGTGGCGGGGTTCGAGCCCGGCACCACCAGCCCCTACATCAACTACGCGACCCCGCTCCCCGGCACCCGGCCCACCGCCCGGGACGTCAAGGAGCTGATCGAGGCGTTCCGGGTACGCGATCTCAAGCCCCGGCTCGAGTTCGCACCGGACGCCGCGCCCGCCGTGGAGCCCGCGCTGCGGGAGGCGGGGTTCACCGTGGAGGCGGTGCACGCGTATCTGGTGTGCACCCCGGAAAGGCTCACGCTTCCCCAGGACACGGAGTCCGGTCCGGCGGCCGTCCCGGTGTCGGTCCCGTCCACGGACGAGGACTACCGGGCGATCGACGCCGCGCTGTCCGAGGCGTTCGTCGGTGAGTTCGCCTCCTCCCCGGAGGGGGCGGCCCGGCTGCGCCGCATACAGGAGGACGGGGGAGCGGTCCGGTTCGTCCGGGCACCCGATGGGGGCTGCGCCGGCGGGGCCACCTGCTCGGCGCCCGCCGTGGGCACCGCGGAACTGGCGGGCGTGGGCACTCGGCCCGCCTTCCGCGGCCGGGGCATCGCCGCCGCGGTCACCGCCGCGCTGACCGAGACGATGTTCGCCCGAGGAGCCCAGTCGGTATGGCTGGAGTACTCGCGTGAGGGCTCCCGCCGCGTGTACGAACGCGTCGGCTACCAGCCCCTCGGCACCCGTCTGTACATGAGTCTCGAGCGCTGACAGAAGCTGACAGAAGGGGGCGGTTCGCTCTACGGTCGCGGCCGTAGAGCACACCGCGCCCTACTGCTCAGGGTTCAGCGCGGGGCCGCCGCCTCCAGCTCGTCCACGCTTCCGGACATGATCGTGCGGATATGGGCGGTGAGGTGCTCGATCGGCCAGTCCCACCAGGCCAGGGCCAGCAGCCGGGCGATGTCCTCGTCGTCGTAGCGGCGGCGGATGAGCTTGGCCGGGTTGCCGCCGACGATGCCGTAGTCGGGAACGTCGTCCACCACCACGGAACCGGAGGCGATGACCGCGCCGTGGCCGATGCGGACGCCGGGCATCACCATCGTCCGGTATCCGAACCAGACGTCGTGGCCGACCACGGTGTCGCCCCGGCCCGGCAGGCCGGTGATCAGGTCGAAGTGGTCGGCCCACGAACCGCCCATGATGGGGAAGGGGAAGGTGGACGGTCCGTCCATACGGTGGTTGGCGCCGTTCATGATGAACCGCACCCCTTCGCCCAGCGCGCAGAACTTCCCGATGACCAGCCGCTCGGGTCCGTAGTGATAGAGCACATTGCGGGTCTCGAACGCGGTGGGGTCATCCGGGTCGTCGTAGTACGTGAACTCCCCGGCCTCGATCAGCGGCGAGGTGATCAGCGGCTTCAGCAGCACCACCCGTGGCTGCTCGGGCATCGGGTGCAGCACTGTCGGGTCGGCGGGTATGGCCGGCATCGGGTATCGCCCTTCCTCGTCCGGAGAGGTTTTCTCGCCATGATCGCAACCTCGGCGCCCGGTGTCGCGCGCATTCCGCGGGGCGTCGGCGGGGGCGTCCGCGAAGCAACCCGAGCGGGCTTCCTGGAGTCCTTGAGCGGTGAAGCCTTCGTTCGCATCCGCGTTCGTGTCGGTAGCTGTGCCCGCTGTCCGTGCCCGTTGTCGTGCCTCTTGTCCGTGACCGCTCGATCCGCCTCGCGAGGTGCCGCCGTGCGTTCGTCCGTTCCCGTCGCCGCCGTGACCGTCTCCGTGCTGCTGCTCGCCGGGTGCAGCGAGGGTGGCCACGGGGGCCCGAAGCCGGTGGAGGGCGCCACGAAGGGGACGGCCGCTGCCTCGCTCGGGGACTTCAACGGCGACGGTTACGACGACTTCGCCACCGCCATCCGCCCCACCAGCGCCTCCCGGGGGCCGCTGCCCGCCCGGCTGGCGGTGGTCTACGGCTCGGCGCACGGCCTCGACCCGCGGCACCGCCTCGTCGTCGACGGCGCCGAGGACGACTACGTCGGGCCCCTGCTGCGGACCGATCTCGACGGCGACGGCCTCACCGACCTGGTGACGGCACGCTTCCGGCACGGGAGTTCGCCGCGGGGCGAGCGGACGGGGGAGACGGTGATATTGCGCGGCGGCCCCCGTGGGCTGGCCGCGCCGCGCCCGCTCCGGGGCGGCGCGGCCGGATTTCTGGCGCTGGCCGTGGGGGACTTCGACGGGGACGGCGCGGCCGACCTGCTGGCCTCGGCGGCCGACGGCCGGGGTGCGGTACGGGTGCTGTACGGGCCGTTCGGCGCCAAGGCGGGTCCCGCCCGTACCACCCCGCTCCCCACCGGCCGGTCCCACCGCGCGGCACCCGCGACCGCACCTGCCACCGCCACCGCCGGGGACTTCGACGGCGACCGTCGCACCGATGTGGTGCTGACCTACCGCTACGACGCGGTTCAGCCGGAACGGGCGGACCAGTCGGATCAGCCTGACAAGCCCGACCACCCTGACCGGCCCGACCAGCCGAATCACCCGGAACCCGACGACACCGCCCCCCTCGACACCCCCGTCGCCCACTACCGCGGCGGCCCCAAGGGCCTGGTGCGGGACAAGCGGCCCGAGGCGCGCCTGGCCCACGCCCTCGGCACGGAGGACGGCCCGCGCGAGCCCGCGGCCGGGGACGCCGACCACGACGGGATCGACGATCTGCTCGCGCCCGGCCAGGGGACCCTCGGCCCCGGGCGGCACCGCGGCTCCGGGCGGCTGACCGTCGTCCACGGCGCCAGGTCCGGTCTGGGCCGGGGGCGTTCGGATCTCACGGTCGATCCGTCCGGGCCTGGCCTGCCCGGCGACGCACGGCGCGGCGATGGCTTCGGCGGCTCCCCGGCCGTCGGCGACATCACCGGCGACGACCGTCCCGACCTGGTGGTGGCCACCCCGGAGAAGAACTACGGCAACGGCCGGCTCACCCTGCTGCCCGGTTCACGGCGCGGGCACGGCCGCGAGTACGACCCGGCCGCGAGCGCGCACGAGGGGAACGGCGGGGAGCAGACCCTGGACCTGGACACCCCGGGGGTGCCCGGCCGGCACACTCCGTACGGCTTCGACGCCTTCGCCCCCCAGCCCCCACTCCTCGACGTCGATGGCGATGGACACGACGATGTGATCGCCGCCGCGCCCGGCTACGGCCACGGCAGGACGGGTGGCTTCTGGGTCTTCCGGGGGACCGATAGCGGGCTGTCCACCAGGGATGTACGCCGTTTCACCCCCGCCGACCTGGGCATACGCTTCCGGACGGCCTGACCCGCGGAGCAGCCGTAAGGGCGCCACGGCCCCGGAATAACGGCGGGCGGTGGCGGGGTTACCGTCCATGTGGCATCTGCCGACGTACGG
Organism: Streptomyces sp. 11-1-2; assembly: GCF_003595545.1. NCBI lineage: Bacteria > Bacillati > Actinomycetota > Actinomycetes > Kitasatosporales > Streptomycetaceae > Streptomyces > Streptomyces sp. 11-1-2. The sequence goes on along the minus strand of NZ_CP022545.1, from coordinate 3,878,556 downwards.
AAGCGGGTAACGCAGGCATGAGCACTAGCACCGTTGAGCTCACCAAGGACAACTTCGACGAGATCGTGTCCGGGAGCGAATTCGTTCTGATCGATTTCTGGGCCTCCTGGTGCGGGCCGTGCCGGATGTTCGCGCCCATCTACGAGAAGGCCGCCGAGCGCCATCAGGATCTGCTGTTCGCCAAGGTGGACACCGAGGCCCAGCCCGAGCTGGCCGCCGCCTTCGACATCCAGTCCATCCCCACGCTGATGATCGTGCGGGAGAACATCGCGGTGTTCGCCCAGCCCGGCGCCCTCCCCGAGCCGGCCCTGGAGGACGTCATCGGCCAGGCCCGCGACCTCGACATGGACAGCGTGCGGGCCTCCATCGCCGCCGCGTCGAACGAGAAGCGGGCCATCGACGAGGAGAAGGCGCAGGCCGCCGCCGGAGACGAGAAGGCGTCCGGCGACCGTGGCTGAGCTGGTGCTGATCCGGCACGGCGAAACCGAGTGGAGCCGGTCGCGCAAGCACACGAGCTGGACCGATGTGCCCCTGACACCGCGCGGTGAGGAGCAGGCCCGCGCCCTGCGTCCGCCGCTCGCCGCGCGGAAGATCGGGCTGACCCTGGTGAGCCCGATGGCGCGGGCCATGCGCACCGCTCGGCTCGCCGGGCTCGAGGACCTCACGGTCGAGCCCGATCTGCTCGAATGGGACTACGGCGGCTACGAGGGCATCACCACCACCGAGATCCACCGCACCCGCCCCGGCTGGAACCTGTGGACCGACGGCGTCCCGCCGGGCGGCCCCGACCACCCGGGGGAGTCGCCCGAGCGGATCGGCGCCCGTGTGGACCGGGTGCTCGACCGGATCGCCGCCGAGCTGGAGGCGGAGGACGGCGCCGATGTGGTGCTGGTGGCGCACGCCCACGTCCTGCGGGTGCTCACCGCCCGTCGGCTGGGCCTGCCCCCGTCCGCCGGTGCGCTCTTCCGGCTGGACACCGCGACCGTGAGTCGACTCGGAACTGAGCATGGTCGCCCGGCCGTGGTCGCCTGGAACGTAGGCTCGGAGTCGATCTCCGGGCAGGGGGCGACCGGAAGCGGTGGCACCCCCGCCGGGTGATCATCTCCACGCATATCTCACGTCCGACAGGAAGCAGGGAACAGCGAGCATGGCTACGACGCGTACCGCGCACACCGTCTGGCAGGGCAATCTGGCCCAGGGACAGGGGACCGTCACCTTCGACTCCTCCGGCATCGACCAGCAGCCGGTCTCCTGGCCGTCCCGCGCCGAGCAGGCCAACGGCAAGACCAGCCCCGAGGAGCTGATCGCGGCGGCCCACTCCAGCTGCTTCTCGATGGCGCTCTCGCACGGCCTCACCCAGGCGGGCAACCCGCCCACCCAGCTGACCACCCAGGCCGACGTCACCTTCCAGCCCGGCACCGGGATCACCGGCATCCACCTCACCGTCGAGGGCACGGTGGAGGGCCTGGACGAGGCCGCGTTCACCGCGGCGGCCGAGGACGCCAAGAAGAACTGCCCGGTGAGCCAGGCGCTCGCCGGTACGGAGATCACGCTGTCGGCGAAGCTGGCCTGACATTCTCCATACGCTGCAGCAGACCCCAGGTGAACTCCGCCACATAGTGGCGGAGTTCTCCGTTGTCCGCCTCCGGCGCGTCGAAGGCCAGCCGCCAGCGGGTGGGCGCCGAGCCCTCCATGGGCCGCGCGGGCGCGAAGGCGCGCGCCACCTCGTCCACCGTGCAGGACCAGGGCACGAGGTCGGCGGCCGTGCGCAGCCGCGGGGCGGGCGCGCCCGGAGCGCGCACCAGCCACTCGTTCCACACCGCCCCGTTCGGTGCGGTGAGCACCTCGAACCGCAGATCCGGCCACAGCGGCACGGACCAGCTCAGCGCCTCGCTCGTCAGATCGCCGATCCGGCGGGTGGAGGTGGACTCGGGCGGGCCCAGCACGGAGCGGTAGTGGGCGACCGCCGAGCGCCGCCGTGGTGAGCGTTGCATGGCCTGCCAGCGGCGGTTGGCCTCGCGCATCACCGCGCGCCCGAAGCCCAGCTCGCGCAGTGCGTCCTCGACCAGCCCCGGCTGATGGTCGGCCATCCGCCGCAGCAGCACGAGGACGAAGGGGAAGGGGGTGGGGAACGCGTCGGGCTGGGAGAACGAGCCGGGTGCGGAATCCATGGCTCCTACTTTGCCGGACCATTGCCGGGGGAAGTCCCCTCCGCATAACCTGTGTTCGCGATACCGGCCACCGGCCGGAATCTCGAACGCTTGCCATCTGACCAGAAGGGGAGGGCGAGCACTATGGGACGCCTGGTGCCCGCGGTGACACGGGCTCTGGACATACTCGAGCTCTTCCTGGACGGAGACGGCACCCTCTCCGCACCCGAGATCACCCGTCGGCTCGGCCTGCCCCGTACGACCGTCCATGAGCTGGTGACCACTCTGGCCGCCCGTTCCTATCTGGTCCAGGTACCCGACCAGCCCGGCCGCTATCGGCTCGGGGTGCGGCCGTATCAGCTGGGCAGTCGCTACGCCGAGCAGCTCGACCTGGCCGCCGAGGGCCGGCAGGTGGCCCGGAGCGTCGCGGAGACCTGCGACGAGACCGTGCATGTCGCGATTCTCGAGGGCATGGACGTCATCTACATCGCCAAGGTCGACTCCACCCACGCCGTCCGCATGGTCTCCGCCGCGGGCCGCCGGCTGCCCGCCCACTGCACCTCGGTCGGCAAGATGCTGCTCGCCTCCCTGCCGGACGACGCCCTGGACGCGCGGCTGTCGAACGAGCAGCCGCTGGCCGCGATGACGGACAACAGCATCACCTCCCCCGTCGAACTGCGCCGCCATCTCCTCACCGTGCGCGAGCGCGGCATCGCGGTCGAGCAGCGGGAGTCCAACCCGGATGTGAGCTGCGTGGCGGCTCCTGTACGGGACTCCACGGGCAAGGTGGTCGCGGCGCTGTCGATCTCGGTGCCGACGATCCGCTGGAGCGAGGAGCGCCAGGCCGAGCTGACGGAGCTGGCGGCCAAGGGCGCGGGCGAGCTGTCGGTGCGACTGGGATATCGGAGGCGGGACATATGAGCACACGGCCATCGCTCGAAATAGCGGTGCGCGCGAGCGCCGTGCTCGGTGAGGGACCCACCTGGGACGCCGCCGCCCGGCGGCTGATCTGGGTGGACATCCTCTCCTCCCGCGTCCACACCTACGACCCGGCCACCGGCCGCCGCACCACCCTGGCCACCGAGCAGCATGTCGGCGCGGCCAAGCCCCGCGCGGGCGGCGGTCTTGTGGTCAACCTCCGCGACGGCATCGGGGTGTACGGGGCCGACGGCGGCTTCGACTGGCTGCTGCGCGAGGCGGTCCCCGGCCGCCGTGGCAACGACGCCGCGGTGGCGCCGGACGGCGCGCTCTGGGCGGGCACCATGCGCTACGACGAGACGGCCGGCGGCGGCACGCTCTCCCGGTTCGGGGCCGACGGCTCCCCTGCGGAGTTCCTGCCGGAGGTGACGGTCAGCAACGGCATCGGCTGGAGCCCGGACGGCCGCCTCATGTACTACATCGACACCCCCACCCGCCGTATCGACGTCTTCGACGTGGACGACGCGGGTGGGACGGCGGTCTCGGGCAGGAGGCCGTTCGCCGAGGTCGAGAAGGGCGCGGGCTACCCGGACGGGCTGTGCGTGGACGCCGACGGCGCGGTGTGGGTCGCCCTGTGGGACGGCGCCGCGATCCGTCGCTACGCCCCCGACGGGACACTCGATCGGGTGGTGGAGCTTCCGTTCCCGCGCCCGACCGCGTGTGCCTTCGGCGGTGCGGACCTCACTGATCTGTATCTGACCTCGGCACGGGTCGGACTCGGCGCCGCCGCGCCGCCGCACGCCGGGTCGCTGCTGGTCATCGAGGGTGCGGGGCAGGGTCTGGCGCAGCCCGCCTTCGTCGGCTGAGCGGGGGCCGGGCGGGCATCGGCCGCCGGTGGGAGAGGGCCTGACGAGGGCTTTCGTGCGGTTCTTTGCACAGGATCCTCACACCCCGCGTCCTGCCGACCTACCCGTTGGTCACATAACCTGCCCGGCGAAATGGATTACTGCTCTCCCTGCCGCCGCCATCTCAACGGTGCCGTCTCCTGCCCCGGTTGCGGGACGCCCGCTGGGGACCTCGGCCTGCCCTCCGCCGCATCGGACACGGCACACGAGGGCGGGGCCGACACGCCCGCGCCCCGTGCGGAGCGGAGAGCCGACCGGCGTACGGGCGGGCGTGCGGATCGGCGTGCGGCGCAGGCGTCCCCCGACTCAGGGGCCACCCCTGCCTCGCGCCGGAAGCCCAAGCCTCGTCTCATCGGCAGCCGTGCCCGGCGGGCCCGCCGGGGGCGTGGCCGCCGGGTGACGATCATGGCGGCGGTGCTCGGCCCGGTGCTGGCCGCGGTGTTCGTGGCCGAGCTGGCCACCGAGGGGCACTGGCGGGAGTCCTCCCCGTCGCCCAGTCGGCAGGAGCCGGTGGCCGACCGCACCGGCGGGGTGTCGGACTCCGACGAGCCGGTCACCCAGGACACGACCGGCCCGAGCGAGCTCCCCTCGGCGTCGGACAGCGGCCAGGGAGAGGACAAGGACGCGTCCAAGGGCAAGGGCAAGGACGACGGGAAGTCCGAGGACGAGAAGGACGACACCTCCTCCGATCCGGACGGGGACTCGTCCTCGGACCCGTCCGACACCACCTCCTCGGCCCCGGGCGGTCCCGGTACGACCCAGCGGCCCACCACGCCGTCGCATCCGGGGCCCACCGCCCCGGCGACCGTCGCACCGACGCCGACCCCGTCGCCCTCGGAGACCTGCAATCGCTTCCTGTGGTGGTGCACCTAGCCGGGCATCCCGGCGCGCTACGGCTCCGCTCTCGCTGCGGCTCCGTCTTCGCTACGGTTCCGTCTTCGCTACGGCGCGACGCCCAGCATCCGCTTGAGCAGATCGCGCAGCACCGTACGCTCCTCGTCCGAGAGCTCCGCCAGCGGTTCGCGCGCGAAGTCGAGCGAGCCCCGGAGCCGCTCGGCGGTCTCCCGGCCCGCGTCGGTGGCGGCGGCCAGCTTGACCCGCCGGTCGGCCGGGTCGAGGCGGCGCTCGGCGAAGCCGCGCGACTCCAGGCGGTCCACGATCCCGGTGACGTTCGACGGCTCGCACTTCAGCTGCTGGGCGAGTCGGCGCATCGGCGTCGGGCCGCGGGACAGCAGGCCCAGCACCCGGGCCTGTGCCCCGGTCAGGGAGTGCTTGGCCGCGGCCTCCTCGTATTCCTCGTGATAACGGGCCACGATGGTGCCGATGAGCTCGACGACCTCAAGGGTCAGCGGGTCGATGCGGGACGTCATGGCAACCAGAGTACCCATTTACTTGACAACATGAAATATCCAGCAGCATGATTGTTTCATCTGCTGAAACGTATGAGAGGCACCTTCCATGTCCGTCATCCCCACCACCGGTCGTGAATGGCACCTGGTCGCCCGCCCCCAGGGGTGGCCGAAGCCGGAGGACTTCGCGCTGCGCGAGGCCCCGGTCTCCGAGCCGGGCCCCGGGCAGGCGCTGGTCCGCAATCTCTACATGTCGGTGGACCCGTATATGCGCGGGCGCATGAACGACGTGAAGTCGTACACGCCGCCGTTCCAGCTCGACCAGCCGATGGAAGGCGGCGCGGTCGGCAAGGTCATCGCCTCCAACGCGGACGGACTCTCCGTCGGCGACCACGTGCTGCACTTCGGCGGCTGGCGTGAGTACGCGACGGTGAGCGCCAAGAGCGCCGTCAAGGTCGACCCCGAGGTCGCCCCCCTCCCCGCCTACCTCGGCGTGCTCGGCATGCCCGGCCTCACCGCGTACGCGGGGCTGCTGGAGGTCGCGTCCTTCAAGGAGGGCGACGCGGTCTTCGTCTCGGGCGCGGCGGGCGCGGTCGGCAGCGAGGTCGGCCAGATCGCCAAGCTCAAGGGCGCCTCCCGGGTGATCGGCAGCGCCGGTTCGGACGAGAAGGTCCGGGTGCTGCTCGACGAGTACGGCTTCGACGCGGCCTTCAACTACAAGAAGGGCCCGGTCGCCGAGCAGCTCAAGGAGGCCGCGCCCGACGGGATCGACGTCTACTTCGACAACGTCGGCGGTGAGCACCTCGAGGCCGCCATCGGCCGCCTGAAGGTGCACGGCCGGATCACCGTCTGCGGCATGATCTCGCAGTACAACGCCACCGAGCCGCCCGCCGCCCCGCGCAACCTCGGGATGGTCATCGGCAAGCGGCTGCGGATCCAGGGCATGCTGGTCGGGGACCACCAGGCTCTGCAGGGGCAGTTCTTCGAGGAGGTCGGCGGCTGGATCCGCGAGGGCAAGCTGCACTATCGCGAGACCGTCATCAAGGGTGTGGAGAACGGGGTGGACGCCTTCCTCGGCATGCTCCGTGGAGAGAACACCGGCAAGATGATCGTCGCGTTCGAGGACTGACGAACCGAGGACCCGGCGAGGACCCGGGCCACGGATCCGACGCCCCCTGCCACCCGTTGGCAGGGGGCGTCGGCGGGTCGACTACGGCAGCACCACCGTCGTCAGCGAACGCGCCGGCAGCTCGACCGCCAGCCGTTCATCGCGCACCCGCGCGGCCCCGACCCGGCTGAGCGCATGTGTGTCATCCGTCCGGTAGACCGCGCCCCGCGCATCCCCGGCGTCGGCGCCGACTCCGCGCAGCGCGTAATCCGCGCGCACCGGGTCCGCACCGGTGTTGAGGATCTCCAGGACCCGCTGTCCGTCCCGGTTCCGGAAGGCCGTCGTCCTCACCCCGTCCGCCCCGGAGTCCGCCGCGACCCGTACCGCCCCGGGCCGGATGAAACGGCTGTACGCGGCCAGCGCCCACAGCCGCTTCGACACGTGGTATTCCGGGCCGTCCAACTGGATCAGGCTCCGGGTGGCGCCCACCGAGGCGCCGAACCAGTACACATACGCACTCGCCCCCGCGTCCGCCAGCGTCGTGTGGATCGCCTCCGCGACCGCGAAACCGTCATATCCGCTGTGGTCGTCCCACGCCTCGTTCCACGTCGTCCCATTGGGGCTCCACTCCGACATCCAAGTGCGGCGGCTCGTCGGCAACGGCTGGTCGGAGGGGGTGACATACGGATGGCCCGTGTGCACCGCCACCTGGTCCGCCGCCTCCTCGTCGGCCTCGATCGCGGCGGAGAACGACGCCTGCTCGTCCCATCCGGCCGCATCGCAGCACACCAGATTGATCCCGGCTCGCCGCACCGCGGGGCCGACCGCCTTGACCACCTCGACCGCTTGGCGCGGGGTGAACTGCATCGAGGCGTAGGACGTGGCGAGGTCCGGCTCATTGGTGAAGCCGAGATCGGTGATCCGCACGCCCTCCTGGCGGTAGAACGTGGCGTATTGCACCAGGTAGTTGGCGTACGCCCGTTGCCACTCCGCCTTCAGCGTCCCGCCGTTCGCGTCCGTCCCGTTCGTCTTCATATAGCCCGGCGCGCTCCAGGCGTCGGCGTAGAAGCGCGTGACGCCGTACCGCTTCGCCTCCTTGGCCAGCCACACCTGACCGCCGTCGTCGCCGTCCCACTCATAGCGCGGAGGCGCGTCCGGGCCGCCCGGGTCGGTGGGCTGGATGGACTTCATATGGTCGTAGACCTCGTCGGAGGACGAGCCGATGCCGAGCCGCAGAATGCTCAACCCGGCGCCTGTGGCGCGGTTCAGCAGCAGCTCCAGTACCTCCCGCTGATGTCGCGGCGTCAGCCCCTGCGCGCCGTGCATCACATCGGCGCGCTGGAACGCCTGCGAGAAGCCGAATCCGTCGATGGGCTGGAGGTGCTGTCCGAAATCCACGGTGCCGTCGCCGCCGGGTTGTTGCGCGGTGGCGGGCGATGTGGCCAGCGGGATCAGTGCGGCGGCGAGTACGCCGACGAGGGCTGTGCGGACCGAATGGATCACGAAAACTTCCCTTCCCGGCTCCGAAAAGTTCCGGAACGTTTCCGTAACGTCGGCCGCACGGTAGAGGCGGCGGTCGAGTGGGTCAAGGGGGCCAGGTATCGCTCATGAGGTGATGTGCCCGGGGGCGGTGGGTACCCGAAGAGATCCGGCGTTCGCCGGAACCGTAAGAACGGAACCGTAAGAACGGAACCGTAAGACCGAACGGAAAGGTGGCCCCATGTCCACGATGGCCGGTCCGGAACAGCCTCGGTCCGCCTCGCAGGTGCTGGTGGCGGTGAGCGGAATCTCGCGATACGACGCCGAGGCCGTCTTCGGTGTGCTGCGCATGTGCTACGAGTCCGACGAGGCGACCACGAATCTTCCGCAGGACGTGGGGGAGGGGCGGCCCACGGTGTGGACCTCCGTCTTCGAGGTGGCCGACCCCCGCGAAGAGCCCCGCCCCGCCTCCCTGACGGCCCCTGTCACCGCCGACCTCCAGGGCGGCCCCCGCCAGGTGCAACAGGTGGCGGACGTCCTGGCCCACGCCTTCGAGGTACGCGAGCAGGGGGCGGTGGCGGGTGACCAGGAGCGGGAACTCCGGCTGAGGCTGTCCAGCACGGGGATCCGCCCGGAGTGAGCGGTGTTCGGCCGGGTGGCGCGGCCGGGCGGTGCGGCCGGGCGGTGCGGCTGAGCGGTGTGGCTGAGCGGTGTGGTTGTCTGCGGCGCCGTCTCGCGCCTTCGGCGCAATTGAGCAGCGGGGCAGGGGGTGCCGGGCCGGGTCCTCGCTGCCGGCCGCCGGGCCGGTGGCGGCTTCCCCTGCCGGGAGCCGAGGCCGATGCCGGACAGCAGGGGGGTTGGGGTACCCCTTAAAAAAGCGCTTGATAAATTAGTTGCGCTATATCAAGCGTTTTTTCAAGGGGTACCCGGACCCCCACCGACCTGATGGTCGGCGATGCGGCCGTGCCGGGCCGTGCCCGAACAGCCCCACCTCCCGCAGCCCGGCATCGGGCCTCGGCCCCGGGCGAGGTGGCCGCCACCGGGCGTTGCGCCCACTGGTCCGGCAGTCGGCGATGTGGCCGCGCCCCGGCACCTGCGCCGCCGCTGCTCAATTTGCGCCGTAGGCGCGAGACGAGAGCCGCACTCAATCGAGTCGCCCACCCCAAACAACGCACCCCCGCCCCGCCATTGACGCACGTGGCGGAGAGATCTTACGGTCGCGTTCGAAGAAACGAGCGCTGGTCGATATGCCGAATAGCCGCGAAACCGCGACGTCGCGCAGTCGCGACACCCGAAGAGATGGGCCGCCATGCCGCAGATCCCTTCCGCTTCCGACTCCGCCCGGTTCACCCTCGACCCCGCCTTCGCCGTCGGCGAGGTCAACCCCCGCCTCTTCGGCTCGTTCGTCGAGCACCTCGGACGCTGCGTCTACACCGGCATCCATGAGCCGGGCCACCCGGCCGCCGATGAGGCCGGGCTGCGTACCGACGTCCTCGCGCTCATCCGCGAGCTGGGCGTCAGCGTCATCCGGTATCCCGGTGGCAACTTCGTCTCCGGCTACAAGTGGGAGGACGGCGTCGGGCCGGTGGAGTCGCGTCCGCGCCGGCTCGATCTCGCGTGGCGTTCTACCGAGACCAATCGGTTCGGTCTCTCCGAGTACATCGACTTCGTCCGCAAGGTCGACGGTGAGCCCATGATGGCGCTCAACCTCGGCACACGCGGTGTCGCGGACGCCCTTGAGCTGCAGGAGTACGCCAACCACCCGTCCGGCACCGCGCTCGCCGAGCTCCGGATCGGCCACGGTGACAAGGATCCGTACGGCATCGGGCTGTGGTGTCTGGGCAATGAGATGGACGGCCCCTGGCAGACCGGGCACAAGACCGCCGAGGAGTACGGACGGCTCGCCGCCGAGACCGCCCGCGCGATGCGGCAGATCGACCCGGACGTGGAGCTCGTGGCCTGCGGCAGTTCCAACCAGTCGATGCCGACGTTCGCCACCTGGGAGGCGACGGTCCTGCGGGAGACCTACGACCTCGTGGACCACATCTCCCTGCACGCCTACTACGAGGAGCGCGACGGCGACCGCGACTCCTTCCTCGCCTCGGCCGTGGACATGGAGTCCTTCATCGAGAACATCGTCGCCACCTGCGATCACATCGGCGCCCGGCTGAAGTCGAAGAAGAAGATCAACCTCTCCTTCGACGAGTGGAACGTCTGGTATCAGACCCACTACCACAACGCCGAGCCGCTCAACTGGGAGGAGGCCCCGCGCCTCCTGGAGGACAACTACTCCGTCACCGACGCCGTCGTGGTCGGCTCGCTGCTGATCGCGCTGCTTCGCCACGCCGACCGCGTCACCGTCGCCTGCCTCGCCCAACTGGTCAACGTCATCGCCCCGATCATGACCGAACCCGGCGGCCCGGCCTGGCGGCAGACCACCTTCTTCCCCTTCGCGCAGGCGTCGGCCCATGGGCGGGGGAGGGTGCTGCAGGTCAACGTCGACAGCCCGGCGTACGAGACGGCCGTCTACGGCGAGGTCCCGCTGCTGCACGCCACCGCCGTCCTCGACGAGTCCACCGGCGCGGTGACGGTCTTCGTGGTCAACCGCGACCAGCACCGCCCCCTCCCGCTGGAGATCGCCCTGCACGCCATGCCGGTGACCCGCGTGGTCGAGCACACCGTCCTCGCCGACGCCGACCCCGAGGCCCGTAACACCCTCACGGACCCCGAGCGCGTCACCCCGCACCCCGGCGAGGGCACGGCGCTCGCGGACGGCGCCCTGCGCACCACGCTCGAGCCGATGTCCTGGAACGTCATCCGCCTGGCCTGAGCGCCTGGGCAGGGACGACGTCCGTGAAGGGCCCCGCCCGGGGATGCCGGGCGGGGCGGACCGGGAGTCGGGTCAGGCGTCCGGGTCGACGCCGACCGTGAGCGTGCCGCGGTAACCGGCGGACGGGGTGCTGCCCAGCGCCGTCACGGCGAGCAGCCCGGCGGCGGTGCCGCCGTTGCCGTAGATGCCGTCGGCGGACAGGGGAGTGCGGGGAACGGTGTTGGTGGAGTACGGGGAGAGCTTGGCCACCGCCTCGGTGATCTTCTCGTCGAAGAAGAGCTGTCCGGTGTGGATCTCGTTGCCGCCGGTGAACGAGCCGTCCGAGGTGAGCGTGACGTCCGTGTGCACCTTGAGGTGGACGTGGATGCAGCGGCCGCGGTACCAGCCGGGGTAGATGCCGGTGAGGTTGGCCACCCCGTCGGCGCCGGTGAGTACGGCACCGCGCAGGAACTTGCCGTTGTCCGGCTCCTGGTGGCCGTTGTTGCCGACGAAGCCGGAGTACTCGCCGAGCGCGTCGCAGTACCAGATCTCCACCAGCGCCTTGTCGAGCGGTGCGCAGGTGGCGGTGTCCACGACGGTGAGAGTGAGCTGGAGCGGGACTCCCTTCTTGTCCTCGGCGACGTTGGAGCGTACGAGGGCGTGGTCGAGGTAGTACGGGCCCTCGGTGAGCTCCTTGGTGAGTGTGCAGATGGCGGCGGCATCGCGGGCCGCTGCAGTACCAGTGCTTCTGGTGGCGGTGGAGGCCGTCTCGGAGCGGGCGGCGGCCGTGCCCGCGCCGATTCCGATGGCCGCGGCGGCCGCGCTTCCGGCGACCAGTACGCGTCGGCGCCCCATGGGGGCGGAGGATAAGTCTGTCATGAGCATGGAAAGGTAGGGGCGGTATCTGTGGGACGCCTGTGGATTCGGCAAAGTCCGTTCCCGTCAACTCTGCTTATGGACAACTCCCTTGCCGTAAAGGGGTGTTGACAGTGTCACAAGCGCTTACTAGCTTCTTCCGGGATGGCTGCTGTCCGCCGGGGCGGTCTTGACCGCACCGCCCGGCGTCAGGGCCCCGCACCCGTCAGAGCCGCACCTTTGGTGATCTCCACCGGCCTTTGTGATCAGCGTGCTTGCCCGCTCATCCGCGTCATCCCGCAAGCGATTACCGCTCCCGTGTGGAGATCCTCCGAATGAGAGGACTCCCCCATGCGCTCGACGCACGACCACGGCACCACGGACGACATCGGTGACCTCACCAGCGCCACCCATGCCACCAGCGCCTTGAGTACCCCCGTCACCGCCCGCAACCGACGCCGACTGACGGCTGTCGCCGCGGGCGTCGCCGCGACGCTCGCCCTCGGCGGCCTCGCCACGGTCTCCGCCCATGACGCGGACTCGGCCGACTCCGCACGCTCCGAGAGCACACAAGCCACCGCCGCGCGTCTCTTCGCCGAGACCACCCCCATCGGCTTCGGCGCCGGCACCACGGGCGGCGGAAACGCCACCGCCACCACCGTGACCTCCCTGGACGCCTTCAAGGCCGCCGTCACCGGCGACAAGGCCAAGGTGGTCAAGGTCTCCGGGCTGTTCTCCCTCACCGGCCAGGTGGACATCGGCTCCAACACCACCGTGCTGGGCGTGGGTTCGGGCTCCGGTTTCACCGGCGGCGGACTGCGGCTGAAGGAGGCGACGAACGTCATCGTCCGCAACCTCAACCTCAGCAAGCCCCGGAAGCCGTCCGACGCCATCACCGTGCAGAAGTCCACGAAGGTGTGGATCGACCACAACACCCTCTCCGCCGACCGCGACCACGACAAGGACTACTACGACGGTCTGCTGGACATCAGCCACGGCTCCGACGACATCACCGTCTCCTGGAACAGATTCGCCGACCACTTCAAGGGCAGCCTGGTCGGCCACAGCGACAACAACGCGAGCGAGGACACCGGCCACCTCAAGGTGACGTACCACCACAACTGGTTCACGAACGTCTACTCCCGCATCCCCAGCCTGCGCTTCGGCACCGGCCACTTCTACGACAACTACGTCCAGGGCGCGGAAACCGGTGTGCACTCCCGGATGGGCGCGCAGACGCTGGTGGAGAACAACGTCTTCCGTGACACCGAGGTGGCCGTGACCACCAGTCGGGACAGCGACATCGACGGCTATGCGGTGTTGCGCGGCAACGACCTGGGTGGGGCGGCCACGGAGGTGTCCCAGACCGGCAGCTTCACCACCCCGCCGTACGCGTACACGGCGGAACCGGCGTCCTCCGTCGTGGCGACCGTCACCGCCCAGGCGGGCGCGGGCAAGCTCTGAGACGCGGATGCGCCCCGCCCAGCCGTCAGGACGTACGCATCCGGCCCCGTCGTCAGGACGGACGCACCCGGCCTCGTCGTCAGGAGGGCAGCACCCACATGGGGTTGGCGTAGAACCACAGATCGCGCCAGGGATCCGCATCGCCCGGCACATCCATCGCCGGGCCGTGCGGATCCACCGCCGCGCCCCGCGCGCCCACCGCCGTCCGGTTGCCGTCGGTCCCGCGCAGCCGTACATACAGCGGACGGTCCACGGCGCCGAGGTCGTAGGAGAGCCGCACCGACCCCGACGTGCGGCTGATCGCGAACGACTTGACCACTTGAGCGCGCGGCGCCGTGAATGTGTCGCGGTCGCCCACCGCCCCCGTGACCTCGCCCTGGATGACGTCCACTCGCGCCAATGTGGGTATGAATCCGGCCCAGTTGGGACCGTTCGCCAGCGCGATGTCCATATCGAGCCGCACCCGGGTGCCCCGCTCCACGTGCAGAGTGCCGCCGAGGGTGACCGAGCGGCCTCCGCCGGCGCTCCCGCCGCGACGTTCGCCGCCGCTGAGCCGCGCGTCGAGGCCGCTGATCAGGCCGCCGTGGTCCACCCAGACCCGGCCCGCCCGGATGCCGTCCATGACGGCGGCGTACGAGAAGTCCTCGGCGCCCACATGGGTGCGGCTGTACTGGCCCGGCCAGTAGTCGTTCTCCTCCAGATCCAGCCCGCCCCGGTACACCGGGTCGTCCTGTCGCCCGTTGGTCTCGTAGTCGCTGCCGGGGCCGCGCATCGCGGTGTCGGCGTAGACGTTGTGGGAGTCGGAGTTGGCGGTGATCCACCACGGCTTGCCCTCGGCGAGCAGACTGTCCCACAGCCCGCCCACCGTGGCTGTCATCCAGTCGAAGCCGCCCCAGGTGCGGTACGACTCGGCCGGGTACGCGGCGAAGGACTGGGGGCCGGGGGCGTTTTCGTACAGCCCGCGCGCACCGCCCGGACCCTGTGCGGAGGCCGGGATCCCGGCGGCCTGGTGGCCCGGCGCGCCCTCCATACCGACGGCGATCCGCGGCTGGGCGTCCCGCCAGCCGCGGATCTCGTGCGGGGAGTCGAGGCCCTTGCGGGCGGGGTGGTTGGCGAGCATCAGCGCGGCCTTGACGCGCCGTCGGCGCACCGCGTCGGAGAGGAAGTCAAGACCGGCGATGGCCAGGGCCTCGTTCTGCGGGGTGGAGTCGCCGGCGTTCTTGACCGACCCGTCGAAGGAGGTCTCGAACTCCTTGAGGACCGCCACCTCGTCACGGCCGGGGTGGACGAAGACCGTGCCGTGTTCGGCGCCGGGGATGTTCCACTCCAGCCCCTGGAAGACCAGCGCGTCCCGGTGGGTCTCGCGCGCCTCGCGGATGTCGGGGTTGACCTTCTCGACCCCGATCCGGGCGTGGGTGATGTTCCCGTGGTCGGTGATCACCATCCAGTCCAGGCCGTGCCGGGCACCCTGCCGCACCTGGTCGATGACCCGGTACTTGCCGTCGTTGCTGTACTGGGTGTGGATGTGATGGTCCCCGGCCAGCCACAGATAGCCGCCGCCGTGATGCCGGGAGCCGGGCGCCGCGCGGGTCGCCGCGACGGCGCGCGCGGCGCCGCCGTCCAGCACGCTCACGGCACCGAGCCCCGCGCCCAGCAGCCCCGCGCGGCGCAGCATCGAGCGCCGGGAGAGCTGGTCGGGGGTCAGCTCCTCGTCCCGTACGGACAGGTCGAGAGCCGGGGGAAGGCTGTGCACCGCGTGTTCATCATGAGGGTGGTGATGTCCGGGAGCCATGAGCGCGAAGGTAAGGAACGAGGTTGAACACCAGCCGAACACCGCACGCCCAACAGCCCCTCGTCACCGGTCATCAGCCGAGAGGATGTCTCCTTGAGAATCATCGGACGCTTAGCCGTCGCGGCCGCGGCGGCGCTCACGCTCTGCGCGACCACATCCGGCGCCACGACCGCGGTGGCGGACGCCAAGGTGCCCCGGACCGCCGGGCCCCCCGGAGTCGCCACCGGCACGTTCAATGTGCTCACCTACAACGTGGCCGGGCTCCCCGAGGGCCTGTCGTCCGGCCATCCCGCCAAGAACACCCCGCTGATATCGCCCCGGCTCGGCGCGTACGACATCGTGAACGTCCAGGAGGACTTCAACTACCACGCCGCGCTCTACGCCGGTGACGACCATCCGTACCGCACCCCCACCAGCGGTGGCGCGGCCTTCGGGGACGGCCTCAACACCCTCTCCGACCTGCCGTACGACGACTTCGGGCGGGTGAAGTGGAACCGGTGCAACGGCACCGACTGCCTCACCCCGAAGGGCTTCACCCTCGCCCGGGTGCGGCTGGCCGAGGGCGCGTATCTCGACCTGTACAACGTGCACGCCAACGCGGGGACGACGGACGCCGACCTCGCCGCGCGCCGCGCCAACGTCACCCAGCTCTCCGACTACATCACCGCCAACTCCGCCGGCAACGCGGTGCTCGTCATGGGCGACACCAACACCCGCTACACCCGCGCCGCCGACAACATCCGCGACCTGGCCACCCGCAACGGCCTCACCGACGCGTGGGTGGACCTCGTCCGTGGCGGCTCGGCGCCGCCCGCCGGTTCCGACGCCCTCGTCTGCGACCCCGAGAACGTCACCGACACCTGCGAGGTCGTGGACAAGGTCCTCTACCGCTCCGGCCCGCTGCTCTCGCTCGCCGCCGCCCGGTATCACAACGAGCACACGTCGTTCCTCGACGCCGACGGCAAGCCGCTGTCCGACCACTATCCGCACACCGTGGACCTGTCCTGGCGCACCTCCGGCGCCCTGCGCGCCAGCGACCAGTTCGGCGGTCCGCACGGCACCGCCTTCAACGACGCCGACGACCTGTCCGCCGCACCGCCCGCGCCCCGCACCCTCACCCTGCGCGGCGGCTCCCGGCTGGACGCGGTGTCCCTGGCCATGGACGGCGGGGCGGCCCTCACCCACGGCGGCACGGGCGGCACCCCGGTCTCCCTCACCCTCGGCCCCGCCGAACACCTCACCTCCGTGACCCTCACCCGGGGCCAGAAGGACGGCCGTACCCGTGTCTTCTCTGCGGCGTTCACCACCGACACGGGCCGTACGGTGACGGCCGGATCGCCCACGTCGGACGCCGCCACCTATACCGCTCCCGCGGGCTGGCGGATCGTGGGGTTCACCGGCCGCGCCGGTGACGAGATCGATAAACTCGGCGTCCTTTTCGCGCCACGTTAGGCCAGTAGGCTTCGGCCCATGCGTGATCTTGTGAGTGGCTTCGGTTACCTGATGAAGGGGCAGCGCTGGGCGGCCCGGCACGGGAGATGGTGGGGGTTCGGGATGATTCCCGCCCTGATCACCCTCGTCGGCTACGCGGCGGCCCTCGTCGCCCTCTTCTTCTGGACCGATGACGTCATCGCATGGGCCACGCCCTTCGCCGACGACTGGTCCTCACCCTGGCTCGGCATCTTCCGCGGCGCGCTCACGATCCTCTTCGCCGCCACCTGCCTCTTCCTCGCCGTCCTCACCTTCACCGCGGTCACGCTCCTGGTCGGCCAGCCCTTCTACGAGTCGCTCTCCGAGCAGGTCGACCGCTCCGAGGGCGGCGCGGTCCCCGACTCCGGCCTGTCGATCTGGGCGGAGCTGTGGATAGGGCTGCGCGAGGCCATCGCCCTGCTCATCCGCGTCACCCTCTGGAGCGTGCTCTTCTTCGCGCTCGGCTTCATCCCGGGCGTCGGCCAGACCGTGATCCCCGCGCTGGCCTTCTGCGTGACCGGCTTCTTCCTCACCGAGGAGCTGACCTCGATCGCCCTGCTGCGCCGCGGGATCCTGCTGAAGGACCGCCGCCGCATGCTCCACTCCCGCCGCCTCCTCGCCCTCGGCTTCGGCGTCCCCCTGGCCCTCCTCTACCTCCTCCCCCTGGTCGCGGTCTTCCTGATGCCGGGCGCCGTCGCGGGCGCGACCCTGCTGGTCCGCGACCTGACGGGCGAGGACGAGGACGCGGCGCCGCAGGGCGAGACGGCGGGGGGCCCGGCGGGAGCCTTGAACGGCGCGCTGTAACGGGGCCCGGCGGGAGCCTTGAACGGCGCGCCGTAACGGGGCGTCGTAAGGGCCTGCAGCGCAGTGGCTACCAGGCCGTCTTGGGCGCGGGCCACCAGCCGGCCCGCTCGGCCGGGGTCGCGGGCGAGCCGGTGATCCGTGGGAGGACATCGGTCACCGCGGACAGCTCGCCGCTCGCGATGGCCTGATACCACGAGATCCAGCTCTCGATCTGCACTCCGCTGACGCCCAGCCGCCACCGCCGCGCGAACGCTTCCTCCACGGTCTCGGGGACATGGCGGTAGGGCCGCCCGGTGGCCGAGGCGATCCGGGCGACCACTTCCCCAAGAGCGAGCGCCTCGGGCCCGGGGCCTCAACGGGTCGTGGTCGCGACCACGGTGAGGATTGAGCGGACCTGGGCGGTGATGGCTTCGCGGTTGTGGACGAAGTCGGGGTCGGTGATCTGGCCCGTGGTGGGGTCGGTGTTGTTCGGGCCGAATTGCAGGACCGGGGTGTGTAGATGGCCGCCCGGGGCCTTCAGGCCGACCGCGTCGCGCAGCAGGGTGGCCCGGTAGGCGATCTCGTTGGAGAGGTAGTCGCCGCCACCGCCCGCGCGGGCCGTCGAGCCGGGGGTCGGGCCGTTCGGCCGGACCACCGGGGTCGTGGCGCCCGCCGGGATCTCGGTGACCTCGGTGTGGTCGTAGACGGGGGTGGAGCCGGTGTCCGCCGCGACGATCTTCTCGTAGGGGAGGGTGGTCGTCGTCCACTGGGGCTGGGGGTGCTGGGTCGGCACATCGGACGGGATGGGCGCGGTCTCGGTCCGGGAGATGTTCGCGTTGTCGGGGTAGCCGCCCCGCCAGGCGCCGTTGGTGCGTTCGACGTCGAAGCGGCCCACCCGGCCCTGGCTCACCGTCATGAACGCGTCCACCCGGCGCGGGCCCGACTGGAAGGCGGGCAGCAGCGTCCGCTCGACCGTGCCGTCCGCGAAGTCCGTCCAGCGGACGGGGAAGACGGCGGTCTCGACGCGGGCCGGGCCGCTGTCCGTACGGATCGTTGTGCCATCCAGGGCGAGCGCCGCCGCGCCGGAGGGGTTGGAGCGGCGTACGTCGTCGTCCAGTTGGAACGGGTCGAAGCCGGTGACCACGATGCGCTTGATGTGCTTGCCCGCCGGGAGGTCGAGCGAGTCCTCGCCGCGCGAGGTGCGCTCCAGGGCGCGCAGGAGCGCGGCGCGGCGGGCGTCGGTGAGCGGGAAGCCCGGCCGCCACTCGCCGAGTGCGCGGGTCATGCCGAGCCGCGCCCAGTACAGCGGCCGGTCGTCGTCCCTGCTGAGGTCCCCGCCCGCGGGGCCCCGGCCCTGTACGCGGTCCACCGCCCGCTGCCACAGGGCCCGGCCCTCGCGGCTGATCACTCGCTCGGCCTCGGCAGGGGACTCTACGCCCGCCAGTGCGCGGGCGAAGTCCGGCGCCGCGTCGTCGAACCCGCTGCGGCGAAGGATCTCCTGCGGCACGGCCTTGTCGAGCCGTTGCTCCTCCACGGTGGGGGCGGCGGTGGTGTCGGCCATGGCCGTCGCCGGGGTGGCGAGGGCCAGGGGAGTGGCGGCGAGCAGGGCGGCGGCGAGCAGGGCGAGCCGGGGGCGAATCGGTCTCATGCGGGGTCCTCTCGGGTGAGGCGTGACGGATGACGGGGGCCGGATGACGGAGGCCGGGGGCCGGGGGAAACGACAACCCCTCCCGTACCGTGCTCTTGAGCACGGTACGGGAGGGGAACCGATGAGCTACAGGGCCGCGCGCCGCGGAGCCGCTCAGCGCGTCGAGAACGAGTGCAGGGTCGTCGACCGGTACGTCTGCCCCGGCCGCAGCACCGTCGACGGGAACGACGGCTGGTTCGGCGAGTCCGGGAAGTGCTGGGTCTCCAGGGCGAAGGCGTCACCCTGCCGGTAGACCTTCCCCGACGTTCCCGCGAACGTGCCGGTCAGGAAGTTGCCGGTGTAGAACTGCACTCCGGGCTCGGTAGTGGCGATCCGCATCACCCGGCCGGACTCCGGCTCGGTCACCGTCAGGAAGTGCTCGGGACGGCTGGTGATGCCCTTGTCCAGCACGAAGTTGTGGTCGATCCCCTGCCCGTACAGCACCTGCTGGTGCGCCTCCCGGATGTCCCGGCCGATCTCCTTGGCGCGGCGGAAGTCGAACGGGGTCCCGGCCACCCTGGCGAGTTCGCCGGTGGGGATGAGGGTCTTGTCGACGGGGGTGTAGCGGGCGGCGGCGATCTCCAGCCGGTGGTTGTAGATGGAGCCGCTGCCCTCCCCGGCCAGGTTGTAGTACGTGTGGTTGGTGAGGTTCACGACCGTGGCCTTGTCGGTCGTGGCCTCGTAGTCGATGCGGAAGTCGCCCTCCGCCGTGAGCGTGTAGTCCACGCGCACGGTGAGCGTGCCGGGGTAGCCCATCTCGCCGTCGGGGCTGACCCGGCGCAGGGTGAGCCCCACGTCCGCGCCCTTGTGGAACGCCGCCACGGACCAGACGTGCTTGTCGAAGCCCTTGTCGCCGCCGTGCAGGCTGTTCGGCCCGTCGTTGATCGGGAGCTGGTACTTCTTGCCGTCCAGCGTGAAGGCGCCGCGGGCGATGCGGTTGCCGTAGCGGCCGATGAGGGCGCCGAAGTACGGGCTGTTGGCGACGTAGGAGTCCAGGTCGTCGAAGCCGAGCGACACATTGGCGCGGCGGCCGTGCCGGTCGGGGATCTCCAGGCTCTGGACGATGCCGCCGTAGCTGAGCACGCGCAGCCGGGTGCGGCCGTTCTCGATCGTCCAGCGGTCGACGTCCGTGCCGTCCGCGAGCGTGCCGAAGTGTTCCTTCACCGCGCCTCCCTTGCCCGCGGAGTCTCCCCCGCTGCCCGCGGAGTCTCCTCCGCTGCCCGCGGAGTCTCCTCCGCTCTTCGCGTGGGCGGTGCCGGTCGTGGCGGCCGATGCCGCCAGTCCGGCCGCCGCCGCAGCCGTGATCACCGTGCGTCTGCTCGTGGTCATATGCGGCTCCCTGAGGCTAGATCCAAGAGGGACAGCTGACGGGGTACGACCCGGCAGCCGACGGGCCATGACCCCGCGGTCGAGGGGGCGTCACCCCGCGGTCGAGGGGTGACGATCCCGCGGTCGAGGGGTTAGTTACGACCCGACCTTGCGCTTGTTCCAGACATCGAAGCCGACCGCCGCCAGCAGCACCAGACCCTTGATCACCTGTTGGTAGTCGGTGCCGATGCCGACCAGCGACATGCCGTTGTTGAGCACCCCGAGCACCAGACCACCGATGATCGCGCCGAGCACCGTGCCCACACCGCCGCTGGCCGAGGCGCCGCCGATGAACGCGGCGGCGATGGCCTCGAGCTCGAAGTTGAGGCCCGCGCTGGGGGTGGCGGAGCCCAGCCGGGCGGCGAAGACCAGACCGGCGAGGGCGGACAGCACCCCCATGTTGACGAAGACCATGAAGGTGACGCGCTTGTCCCGGACACCCGACAGCTTGGCCGCCGGCTGGTTGCCGCCGAGGGCGTACACATGCCGTCCGACGACGGTGTTGCGCATCACGAAGCTGAAGATCACGAAGAGCCCGGCCAGGACCAGCAGCCCGTACGGCGCCCCGTGCCAGCTGGACAGCGTCATGGTGAAGGCCATCACGGCGGCCACGATCGCGGCGCACTTGACGAAGAACAGCCCCAGCGGCACCACGTCCAGCTCATAGGCCGCCCGCTGCTGCCGGCCCCGCCACTCCTGCCAGACGGCGGCGGCACACACGACGAGGCCGATCACCATGGTGGGGTTGTGGTACTGCGTGTACGGGCCCATCTCCGGGATGAACCCGGTGCTCAACTTCTCGAAGCCGTCGGGGAACGGCGACAGCGACTGCCCGTCGAGCAGGATCTGGGTGCCGCCGCGGAAGGCCAGCATGCCGGCCAGGGTGACGATGAAGGACGGGATGCCTATGTAGGCGATCCAGAAACCCTGCCAGGCCCCGGCCACCGCGCCGAGCAGCAGGCACAGGACGACCGCGAGGCCCCACGGCATATCGTGTTTGATCATCATCGCGCCGGCGGCCGCGCCGACGAAGGCCACGAGCGAGCCGACCGACAGATCGATATGTCCCGCGATGATCACGATCATCATGCCGATCGCGAGGATGAGGATATAGCCGTTCTGCTGCACCAGGCTGGTGACGTTGCCCGGCCGCAGCAGGATGTCGTCCGACCAGATCTGGAAGATGACGATGATCAGGGCGAGCGCGACCAGCATCCCGTACTGGCGCATATTGGACCGCACGCTCTCCAGGAGCAGCGTCCCGACGCTGGAGGAGCCCTTGGCCGGTGGTGGGGCCGGGCTCTCGGTCTTCTGGGTGGCCGTGCTCATCCTTCGTCTCCTCTGTCCCTCGTCATGTGGCGCATCAGAACTTCCTGCGTCGCCTCGGCCCGGGGAACCTCCCCGGTCAGTCGCCCGGCCGCCATCGTGTAGATCCGGTCGCACATCCCCAGCAGCTCGCCCAGCTCGGAGGAGATGAAGATGACGGCCTTGCCCTGGGCCGCCAGATCGTTGATGACCGTGTAGATCTCGTACTTGGCCCCGACGTCGATGCCACGGGTGGGCTCGTCGAGGATGAGCACTTCGGGACCGGCGAAGATCCACTTGCTGAGGACGACCTTCTGCTGGTTGCCGCCGCTGAGCCGGCCGACCCGCTCGAAGACCGTGGGGGCCTTGATGTTCATGGTCTTGCGGAACCGTTCGGCGACCCGTGACTCCTCGTGCTCGTTGACCACGCCGCGGCGTGCCACCTTGGTCAGCGAGGAGAGCGAGACATTGCGGCTGATGGTGTCGTCGAGGTTGAGGCCGAAAGTCTTGCGGTCCTCGGTGACGTACGCGATGCCGTGGTCGATCGCCTCCGGGACGGTGCGGGTACGGACCTCCTGGCCGTCCCGGAACACCCGGCCGCCCGCGTAGCGCCCGTACGCCCGCCCGAAGACGCTCATGGCGAGCTCGGTGCGGCCGGCGCCCATCAGCCCGGCGATGCCGACGATCTCACCGCGCCGTACGTTCAGCGACACCCCGTCCACGACCTTGCGCTGCTGGTCGATGGGGTGGTGGACGGTCCAGTCCTCGACGGCCAGGGCCACCTCGGAGGCGTCCTCGCCCTCGTACGGGGTGCGGTCGGGAAAGCGGTGGTCGAGGTCGCGGCCGACCATGCCGCGGATGATGCGGTCCTCGGAGACCTCGGGGTCGGCCTCGGGGGTCTCCCGGACGGTCAGGGTTTCGATGGTCTGGCCGTCACGCAGGATGGTGACGGAGTCGGCGACGCGGCGGATCTCATTGAGCTTGTGGGAGATCAGGATGCAGGAAATGCCCTGCGCCTTGAATTCCAGCAGCAGATCCAGGAGCTTTCCGCTGTCCTCGTCGTTGAGCGCCGCGGTCGGCTCGTCCAGGATGAGCAGCTTCACCTCCTTGGAGAGCGCCTTGGCGATTTCCACCAGCTGCTGTTTGCCCACCCCGATATCGGTGACACGAGTCTGCGGCGAATCCGTCAGACCGACCCGCTTGAGCAGCGCGGTGGCGTGTCTGAGGGTTTCGTTCCAGCTGATGAGGCCGCGCCGGGAGTGTTCATTGCCGAGGAAGATGTTCTCGGCGATGGACAGGTAGGGGATCAGCGCCAGTTCCTGATGGATGATGACGATGCCGCGCTGCTCGCTCGCGCGGATGTCCTTGAAGGCGCACGCCTCGCCGTCGAAGAGGATCTCGCCGTCGTAGCTGCCGTGCGGATGTACCCCGCTGACCACCTTCATCAGGGTGGACTTTCCCGCGCCGTTCTCCCCGCAGAGGGCGTGGATCTCACCCTGGCGGACGTGGAGATTGACATTGGAGAGCGCCTTGACACCGGGGAACGTCTTGGTGATGGAACGCAATTCGAGAATGGTGCTCATAGCCCGGTACCGCCCTACTTCAGCTGCGACGCGGTGTAGTAACCCTGGTCGACCAGCACCTGGGTGTTGGACTTGTCGACGCTGACCGGGTTGAGCAGGTAGGTCGGCACGACCTTCTTGCCGTTGTCGTACGACTTGGTGTCGTTGATCGGGGGCTTGCCGCCGGTCAGCTCCGCCTTGGCGATCTGCACGGTGGCCTTCGCCAGCTTGCGCAGATCCTTGTAGATGGTCTGTGTCTGCTGGCCCCGGATGATGGACTTCACGGAGGCGAGCTCGGCGTCCTGACCGGTGACCACCGGATACGGCTTGGCCTTCGTGCCGTAGCCGGCGCTCTTGAGCGCCGACAGGATGCCGATGGACATGCCGTCGTACGGCGAGAGAACGGCGTCCACGTCGTTGGTGCTGTACGCCTTGTTGAGCAGGTCCTCCATGCGGTCCTGGGCGGCGCTCCCGCTCCACTTCTCGGTGTAGAGCTGATTGAGACTGGTCTGCTTGGAGCGGACGACCAGTTCCTTCTTCTCTATGTACGGCTTGAGCACGCTCATCGCGCCGTTGTAGAAGTACCGGGTGTTGTTGTCGTCCGACGACCCGGCGAACAGCTCGATGTTGAAGGGGCCCTTCCGGCCCTTGGCCAGCCCCAGCTTGTCGACGATGTACTGGCCCTGGAGCCTGCCGACCTTTTCGTTGTCGAAGGTCGCGTAGTAGTCGACGTTCTCCGTGCCCAGCAGCAGCCGGTCGTAGGAGATCACCGGGATGTTGGCCTCATGGGCCTGCTTCAGGACGTCGTTGAGCGCCCCGCCGTTGATCGGCGCGATCACCAGCAGCCGATGACCCTTGGTGATCATGTTTTCGAGCTGGGCCACCTGGGTGCGGACGTCGTCCTCGCCGAACTGCAAGTCCGTCTTGTAGCCCGCCGCCTGGAACTGCTTGGCCACATTGCGGCCGTCGGTGATCCACCGCTCGGAGGACTTCGTCGGCATCGCGATGCCGATCGTGCCTCCCTTTTCCTTGCTCTTGTACCGGCTGCCGCCGACCGCCTCCTGGCCACAGGCCGTGGCGGTCAGCGAGAGCGCGAGGAGGCCGGCGCCTATCGCCGCGGCTCGTGCTCCTCTTACCGTGCGCATGGTGTTGGGGTCCTTCCCTGGGGCGTCGTTGCGTCAGTAACTGGGTAGGTCCGCGTCGGCGGTGAAACGCCGCAGCGGACCCGGCAGCCGGGAGCCGAGCGGGGACATCCCGCCGTCCGCGCCCAGCCGGGTGAGCAGGTCGAGCACGAGCCGCCCGCGGCGCACCCGCTCACGGGCGCTGCCCAGCGCCACGTCGCGCAGCTGGGCGCCGTACGGGTAGATCCCCGGGGATTTGCTGAGCCCGAACTTCAGATAGATGGGGGCGCCGCGCCGGATCAGCTCCGCCGCGTCATAGAGCCGGACATAGCCGCCGAGGTCGTCCGGGGCCTCGACATAGAAGTCCATCGGGGCGCGGGAGACCCGGCGGATCTCGGTGAGGTGCTCCAGCGTGAGGTCCGACGGGATGTTGATGGAGTCGGCCCCGAGCTGCTCGTACACCGCGAACGAGGCCGGGTTGACCGGGCCGACCAGCGCGGACAGCTTGAAGGTGGTGTCCGCGGGCAGCTCGCCGCGTTCCCGCAGCCGGTTCAGCAGCCACAGCACCCCCTCGTCGGCGACCAGCAGGCACTTCACGCCCAGCGAGACCGCGCGCAGCGCGTCCTCCACACATCCGGCCACCGCGTCATGGCCACGGGCGCGCAGGCCGCCGCCGCCGGAGTCGGAGCGGGTGGCGGCGCCGATGTCCCAGGTGCCGCGGGGGCCGGTGAACAGGCACAGCTCGGCGTTCCGCTCGGCGCAGGACTCCACCATCTCGGTGATCTCGGCATCGGTGAGCATCCAGACGCCGCTGCCCTGGCTGATCCGGTGGATCGGCACATCGAGCCGCCCGGCCTCCTTGAACACGGTGGCCAGCGCCTCCGGACCCTCGACGGACGGGATCTCGGTGCGCCAGGTGCCGCCGTCGGGGAAGGTGTGCGCGGAGGCGTCGGCGGGGTCGGGGGCGGGCGTGGCGTGGCCGAGCGAGGCGAGGGCCGCGTCGGCGGGGCGGCGGGGGCCGGGAGTGGTGGGTGAGGCGGCGGTCACGGTGCTCCCTGTGGAGTGATGGCCGGTGGTTCGGCGTCCGGCTGGTGCTGCCCAGGACATCGTTGTCCGGGTGGGGCTGGGTGGATGACTAGAGACGGTCCGGGAGGCTGGTGGGATGACGGGAGACGGGTGCGGGAGGCGTGCCACATGTGCTGATCGAGGCCCTTGCTAGTCGAGGCCCTGCGGACGCAGCAGCACCTTGCCGACGGCCGGATC
Organism: Streptomyces sp. 11-1-2; assembly: GCF_003595545.1. Classification (NCBI taxonomy): domain Bacteria; kingdom Bacillati; phylum Actinomycetota; class Actinomycetes; order Kitasatosporales; family Streptomycetaceae; genus Streptomyces; species Streptomyces sp. 11-1-2. The sequence continues at coordinate 3,853,168 of NZ_CP022545.1, read as the reverse complement.
GCCGCTGCCGACCAGCTCGATCGCGGAGGCGAAGTCGGTGAGCGGCAGCTCATGGGTGATCAGCGGCCGCAGGGTCAACAGCCCCGCGTCGAAGACCCGTACGGCATGCGACCAGGCGGCGGGCGGGGCGCCGAAGACGGTCTGCATCTCGATCTGGCGGACCACCAGATCGGTGGGGTCCAGCCCGTCGGCGCCCGCCGCCGGGATGCCGGTGAGCACCAGCCGGCCGCCCCGGCGCAGCAGCGAGGCGGAGCTACGGGCGGCGGAGGCCGATCCGGCGGTCTCGATGACCACGTCGTAGCCCGAGAGCTGGTCGGAGAGCTGGTCCCGGGTGCGGAAGTCGGTGGCGCCGAAGTCCAGCGACAGTCGCTCCCGGTCCGGGCGGGTGCCCACCACCAGCAGCCGCGCGGGGGAGACGGCGGCGAGGAACTGTACGGCGATCATGCCGAGCGTGCCGGTGCCGACCACCGCGACCCGTTCACCCGGCTGGGCGTGGGCCTTGAGCGCGGCGGCGGCGATACAGGCGGCGGGCTCCAGCAGGGCGGCCGCGCCCAGGTCGGCGTCGTCGGACAGCGGGTGCAGCAGCCGGGCCGGCAGGGTCAGGGTGTCGGCCATCGCCCCGGGCTGGGTGAAGCCGGTCTCCTCGTACCCGGCCGTGCACAAGGTGGTGTCCCCGGCGTGACAGCGGTCGCACACCTGGCAGTTGCGGAACCCCTCGCCGACGACCTTACGGCCGACGAGCGCCTCGGGGACGCCCGCGCCGACCGCCTCGACCGTGCCGGACCACTCATGGCCGGGGGTGACGGGGTAGCGGACGTACCCCTCGGGCCGGTTCCCCTGGTACAGCTCGCGGTCGCTGCCGCAGATCCCGGAAGCGTGGACGCGCACCCGCGCGTCACCGGGGCCGGGTGCGGGCTGTTCGGTTCCGGTGTCGGCCCCGGTGCCGGTTTCTACGAGACGGAACGCGCCGGGGGCGTCGAGGATGAGCGCGGTCACTTCGCCCTGCCCTTCGGGTCCCGCTTCTCCCAGCCCTCGGCCCACAGGTCGAAGCGGGCCTGCTGCTGGGGGAATTCGGCCGCCGCGTCGGTGTCCAGCTCCACGCCGAGACCCGGCTCGTGGGAGAGCTGGAAGTAGCCGTCCACGACCTGCGGGGCGCCCTTGACCACCTTCTTGATCTCCGCGTCGGCGAAGTCGTTGAAGTGCTCCAGGATCTTGAAGTTCGGGGTGCATCCGGCGAGTTGCAGCGATGCGGCGGTCAGCACCGAGCCGCCCACATTGTGCGGGGCGATCAGTACGTAGTGCGTCTCGGCCGTGGCGGCCAGCTTGCGCGCCTCGCCGATGCCGCCGATGTGGCCGACGTCGGGCTGGATGATGTCGGCGGCCTGCGACTCGAACAGCTCGCGGAACTCGATGCGGTCGTGAATGCGCTCGCCCGTGGCGATCGGCAGACGCGTCTTCTCCGCGACCTTCGCCAGCGCCTTGAGGTTCTCCGGCGGCACCGGCTCCTCCAGCCACGACGGATGGAACCGTTCCAGCTCCCCGGCGATGCGGACGGCGGTCGCCGGGCTGAATCGCCCGTGCATCTCCACCAGCAGCTCGGCCTCCGGCCCGATCGCGTCCCTTACGGCCTCCACGAGGGAGATCGAATGCAGGGTCTCCGCGTGGTCCAGCTCGAAGTGGCCGGTGCCGAACGGGTCCAGCTTCAGCGCCCGGTAGCCGCGCTCGACCACCGTGGAGGCCGCCTTGTGGAACGCCTCGGGGGTGCGCTCGACGGTGTACCAGCCGTTGGCGTACGCCTTGACCTTGTCCGTCACCTTCCCGCCGAGCAGCTGCCAGACGGGCACCCCGAGCGCCTTGCCCTTGATGTCCCAGCAGGCCATCTCCACACAGGCGATCCCGGACATCACGATCTCGCCCGCCCGGCCGTAGTCGCCGTACTTCATCCGCCGGACCAGGTCCTCCACCGCGAACGGGTCCGACCCGGCGAGGTGGTTGAGCTCGGCCTCGCGCAGATAGCCCAGCAGCGCATCGGTCCGCCCGAGCATGCGGGTCTCGCCGACGCCGGTGATCCCCTCGTCCGTGTGGACCTGCACATAGGTGAGGTTGCGCCAGGGAGTGCCGACGACATGCGTACTGATACCGGTGATGCGCACAGCAATCGACCCTTCGCGATGTTCGATATTTCGTCACACGTTCGAAATCTTGGCGTGACCGTAGCCAGCCCTCGTCAGGGGTGTCAATGGTTGTGCGTCGAATGGCATTCGAACGTGACAACCCATCATGACCGATCAAGAACCATCATGACCGATCATCTCACTGGACAACATGGGTCCGGGGATGTTCGTTGCTGTGCTTGTACGAGGACTAGGCGGTTCGCTGCGCCTCCACCAGCACCTCGCCCGCCGTCGTCCGGTCGTACAGAACCGACCGTCCCGCCCGTCGCCGCCGCACCAGGCGGGCCTCGCGCAGGACGCGCAGATGGCGGCCGACCGAGCCCAGGGTCTGGCCGGTCAGGGCCACCAGGTGGGTGGTGCTCTTCGGGGTGTCGAGCAGGACCAGGACGCTCGCGCGGGCCGGGCCGAGGAGACGGGCCAGGGAGTCCGGGGCCGGGGGAGGGCCGGGGGTGGTCAGGGCGCCGGCGCAGGGATAGATCACGGCGTAGCGGTGCGGCGCGTCCCAGGAGACCCATCCGGTGGCGGGGGTGACGGGGACGAGGAGCAACTGGGCGCCGTGGACCGCGCGGGGCGGGTTGTCGTGGGCGTTGATCTGCAGTCGGCTGCCGCCCAGCCACCGCATCCCCGGCCGCAGGTCGTCCAGCGTCGCCGCCCAGCCGCCCTGGCTCACCCGGCCGGTGCGCGCCACCACATCGGCCTCGATGATCCGGCGGCGGCGCGGCCAAGAGGGCCGTATGGCTTCCGTCCACACCCACTCCAGCAGATCCGCGAGCCGCCCCGGCAGATCGTCGCGGCGCAGCGCGGCCGGGAGCGGGGAGCGGCCGAGGGAGACCGTGAGGTCGTGGCGCGCGGCGGCGGGGGACGTCGCGCGCATCCGGGCCAGCTCCTCCTCGAGGGACGGCTCGCCCTCGCCCGGCGTCTGGGTGAGGAAGTCCGCGAGCCAGGTCCGGCCCAGCGCGGCCCGGACGAGCAGCGCGGTGACCGGGTCATCGGCCAACCGCGCCCGGTAGGCGGGCAGATGGGCGTCGAGCCAGGCCCGCTCGCCCGGGTGCGCGGCGCTCGCCCGCTCCAGGGTGACCAGGGCAGCGGTGGTCTCGGCCAGGGCGGAGCGGACGAACCGGCTGCGCGCGAGCGTATCCGCGTCGACCAGCCACAGCCCCATCCGGCCACCCCCGCCGCCACCGCGTCGCTTCGCGTGGTTTCGCGTCCGCGCGAAACATTAACGCCACCGCGCGGAGACTCCCGAGCCTGAAGGCCATGCGCACCTATCGAGAAGTGTTCCGGACCCCGGAGTTCACCCCGCTGTTCCTGATCTCCGCCACGCAGGTGGCCGCCTCGACGGCGAGCGGGCTCGCCCTCGGCACCCTGGTCTACGCGGCGACCGGCTCACCGCTGCTCTCGGCGCTCAGCATGTTCGGCCCCTCGCTCGCCCAAGTGGCCGGTGCGCTGGCGCTGCTGTCGGCGGCCGACCGGCTGAGGCCGCGCGCCGCGCTGTCCGGGCTGGCGGTGCTCTTCGCCCTGGGGACCGCCGCGTTGGCCCTGCCCGGGCTGCCCGTGGCGGCCGTCTTCGCCCTCGTGTTCGGGCTGGGCGCCGCGGCCGCCCTCGGCGGTGCCGTCCGCTACGGACTGCTCACCGAGATCCTGCCCAAGGACGGCTATCTGCTGGGCCGTTCGGTGATCAACATGTCGGGCGGCACGATGCAGATCGGCGGCTACGCGGCCGGTGGCCTCCTCGTGACCGCCCTCTCGGCACGCGGCACCCTGCTCGTCGCCGCCGCACTGTATCTGCTGGCCGCGGCCGCCGCCCGGTTCGGCCTGAGCGGGCGTCCGGCCCGGGCCGGGGGGCGGCCCTCGGTCACCGAGACCTGGCGGGTCAACGCGCGGCTGTGGTCCTCCGCGCCCCGCCGCCACGTCTATTACGCGCTGTGGGTGCCCAACGGGCTGATCGTCGGCTGTGAATCCCTCTTCGTGCCCTACGCGCCCCGGCACGCCGGACTGCTCTTCGCCGCCGGTTCCCTCGGCATGCTGATGGGGGACCTGCTCACCGGACGGCTGCTGCCACCGCACCGGCGGGAGCGGCTCGCGGCGCCCCTGCGGCTGCTGCTCGCCGTGCCGTATCTGGTCTTCGCCCTGCATCCGCCGCTGCCCCTCGCGCTGGCCGCCGTCGCCCTCGCCTCGATCGGCTTCTCGGCCACGCTGCCGCTCCAGCAGCGGCTGATGGCCCTGACCCCGGACGCGATGAGCGGCCAGGCCCTGGGGCTGCACTCCTCCGGCATGCTCACCATGCAGGGCGTGTCCGCCGCCCTCGCGGGCGCGCTGGCCCAGCCCACCTCGCCGGCCGTGGCGATGGCCACGATGGCGGCGGTCTCGGTCGCCATCACACTGGCCCTGGCCCCGGGGCTGCGGGGCGATCCGGCGGCGCCGCGCCAAGTGGTCTCGTCGGCGGGGAGGTTCGAGGAGGCGGCTCCGGAGGAACGAGCACCGTAAGGGCGCCACGAGCACCGTAAGGGCGCTGCGCGAGGGCGGTAAGGGCGCGCGCGAGCACCGTAGGCGCGCTTCACGAGCACCGTAAGGGCGCCGCGGGGTCAACCGGGCGCCCGTCGGCCACCCGTTGGGCGGTGCCGGACACGCCGCCCGGGGGTGAGGTTCCCCCGGGCGGGTTCGGGCGCCCGGTAGCTGTACGGGGAAATGAGCACCCGCTCACGGGCATTCGTCCGGCGACTCCGTTCGGGAGGACGCGACGGAGTCCGTGGCGGGCCTCCGCTCCCCGCCCCAGGAGGTATGTACGTCCATGCGCAACCGTCGCGCCCTCGGCGCCCTCACCGTTCTCCTCATGGCGGCTCCGGCCGCCCACGCCGCTCCCGCCGGGCCCGATCGCCCGGAGCTGCGCCCCGGCTCGGGCCTGGCCAGTCGGGGAGAGCGGCTCGACCGGCCGCGTCTGCCCCTGCCCTGGACCGACGATCTGGCCATCGACCGCACCGGGGACGTCACCCCGGACGGGTCCGTCACGCTGTACGGCAGCTACCGGTGTGTCCGGGAAGGGGCGGAGAACCCTCGGGCCAGCGTGCTCGTCACCCTCACCCAGGGCCGGGAGCGGCATGGCCTCGGCGGCCACAGCGCGGTCTGCGACGGACAGCGGCACCGCTGGGTGATCGACGCGGTGGACGTAGGGGCGTACGAGCCAGGATCGGCGCAGGCCGAGGGCACGCTGCTGAGGTTCGACGCCGTCGGCGCCCCCGCCGCCGCCGACGCCGCCTTCGTGCCGATTCCGAGGAACGCGGTCGGGGTCGAGCAGGACGTCAGGCTGGTGGCGGACCACGGCTGAGCCGCCGTCACGAGACGGCCCGCACCCGACGTCCGCATGGCGAGGTCACTCCTCGGCCTCTTCGTCTCCCTGTCCCAGCAGGGAGACGAAGGCCCGGAAGAGGGCGGGCATGTCCACCGCGTCCCGGTCGTGCAGCCACTGGAACTGCAGTCCGTCCATCACCGCCACCACCAGCGGCGCGGCGGCCTCGGGGGTGAGCCCGCCGGGAAGCCGGTCGCCGAACTCGCCGCGCAGGGTGGCCGCCATGTCGGCGCGCACGTTCTCATAGCGCTGGGTGAAGAAGCCGCGTGCGGGGTGTTCGTCGGTGACGCTCTCGCCGAGGAGCGCGGAGAAGGTCTGGACGATACCGGGGCGCATCGCGTTGTACTCCACCAGCGAGGCGAGCAGGTCCAGCGGCCATACGTCGCCGCCGTCGCGCCGCGCGGAGCCGGTGTCCCACTGGTCGCGCTCCTTGAGTACGGCGATGAGCAGGGAGTCCTTGGTGGGGAAGTAGTGCAGCAGCCCCTGTTGGGTGAGCCCCACCCGCTCGGCGACCGCGCCGAGGGTCGCGCCCCGGTAGCCGCGCTCGGCGATCACTTCGAGCGCGGAACGGACGATCTCCGCCCGTCGTTCCGCACCGCGTCGCGTACCGCGCTCCATCGCCCTGTCCATGCTCGTACCGTAGAGCATGTTTGATAACGAGTCGGTAACGGTACCTACCTGGTGACAGGTACTCGGGTCCAGGATGGCCCCGGACGAGGACCGGACAGGACCCGCACCGGGAGGGCGAGCGATGGCGGACGCGATCGACGACGAGGGCACGGCCGAGGCCGTGGAGAAGGCCCTCGGCCTGCTGGATCTGGACACCAAGGCGCGGCTGTTGTCCGGGCAGGACATGTGGAGCCTGCCCGCCGTTCCGGCGATCGGGCTGCGCTCGCTGGTGATGTCGGACGGCCCGATCGGCGTCCGCGGCGTCCACTGGACCGCCGACGACCCCTCCATCGCCCTGCCCAGCCCCACCGCGCTCGCCGCCACCTGGGACCCGGAGCTGGCCCGGCGGGCGGGCCGGCTGCTCGCGCAGGAGGCGCGGCGCAAGGGCGTCCATGTGCTGCTCGCGCCCACGGTCAATCTGCACCGCTCCCCGCTGGGCGGGCGGCACTTCGAGGCGTACAGCGAGGATCCGTATCTCACCGGCGAGATCGGCACCGGCTATGTGACGGGTGTGCAGGACGGCGGAGTGGGCACCACCGTCAAGCACTTCGTGGCCAACGACGCGGAGACCGAGCGCTTCACCGTCGACAACGAGGTCGGTGCGCGGGCGCTGCGGGAGCTGTATCTCGCGCCTTTCGAAGCCATCGTCAAGAACGCCCGCCCCTGGGGCATCATGGCCGCCTACAACGGGGTCAACGGCTCGACCATGACCGAGCACCGCGAGCTGCAGCAGGGGGTGCTGCGCGAGGAGTGGGGCTTCGACGGCTTCATCGTCTCCGACTGGCTGGCGGCCCGCGACACCGTGCGCGGGCTCAAGGGCGGGCTCGATGTCGCGATGCCCGGCCCGCGGACCGTCTACGGCGAGGCGCTGGCCGCCGCGGTGCGCGACGGCCGGGTGACCGAGGCGGAGCTGGACGAGGCGGTGCGGCGGCTGCTCACCCTGGCGGCCCGGGTCGGCGTCCTGGACGGCGCGGCCCCGGCCGTCGCCCCCGCCGACCGGCCCGGCCCGATCGACGGGGACGCGCTGGCCCGCGAGATCGCCCGGCGGTCCTTCGTGCTGCTGCGGAACGAGGGCGCGGGCGGCCGGGGCGCGGTGCTGCCCCTGACCGCCGGCGCCCCCGGCGGGGTGCGGTCGCTGGCCCTGATCGGTGCGGCGGCGCGCGACGCCCGGGTGCTGGGCGGCGGCTCGGCGGTGGTCTTCCCCGACCATGTGGTCTCACCGCTCGACGGACTGCGGGCCGCCCTGCCGCCGGACGTCCAGTTCAGCTACGCCGTGGGCGCCGACCCCACCGACGAACTCACCCCCGCCGCCCAGGGGTTCGAGCTGCGCGCCGTGGTCCGGGCCGCCGACGGGCGGGTGCTCGGCGAATCCCGGCTGCCCGGCGGACAGGTGCAGTGGATCAGCGACTTCCCCGAGGGCGTGAGCTACGAGGAGCTGCACACCGTCGAGACCGTCGGCACCTTCACCCCGCGCGAAAGCGGTGCGCACTCCTTCGGCACCAGGGGGCTGGGCGGCCTCCGGCTGGTCGTGGACGGAAAGGTGCTCTTCGAGGGGGAGCAGCTCCCGCCGGACGTCGACGACCCCTTCGAGGCGTTCATGGGCTCACCGGTGCCCCGGGGCCAGGTGGAGCTCACGGCGGGCGCACCGGTGGAGGTCAGCCTCACCTGTGCGGTGGCCCGCCCCGAGGAGGCCCTTCTCGACGCCGTCAGCTTCGGCCTGCTGCACCGGGCGCCGGAGCGGGACGCCGAGGAGCTGCTCCAGGAGGCCGTCGCCGCGGCCTCGGCGGCCGAGGTGGCCGTGGTGGTGGTCGCCACCACCGAGAGGGTCGAGAGCGAGGGGTTCGACCGCGGGCATCTGCGGCTGCCGGGCCGTCAGGACGAGCTGGTGCGGCGGGTCGCCGCCACCGGCACCCCCACCGTGGTGGTGGTCAACGCGGGCTCGCCCGTCGAGATGGCCTGGCGGGAGGAGGTCGCCGCGGTGCTGCTGAGCTGGTTCCCGGGCCAGGAGGCGGGCGCCGCGCTCGCCGATGTCCTGCTGGGCACGGAGGAGCCCGGCGGACGGCTGCCCACGACCTGGCCCGAGCGGCTCGAGGACGCCCCGGTCAGCGCGGTGACGCCGAGCGAGGGCCGACTGGTCTACGACGAGGGCGTGTTCATCGGCTACCGCGCGTGGGAGCGGCGGGAGGGGATCGCTCCGGCGTACTGGTTCGGGCATGGCCTCGGATACACCGACTGGGCCTACGAGGCGATGGACTTCACCCCCGTGGAGGGCGATGGCGAGGCGCTGGGCACGGTGACCGTGCGGGTCCGCAACACGGGCGCCAGGGCAGGCCGTGAGGTCGTGCAGCTCTACCTCACCGTGCCGGAGAACGACGTCGAGAACGGCACCCAGGACGATGCCGGGGACCGCCCGGTCCGGAGCCTCGCGGGCTTCGCCTCGGTCACGGCGGGCCCGGGGGAGACGGCGGAGGTGTCCATCCCCCTGCCCCGCCGGGCGGCGGAGATCTGGGACGGGACAAAGGGCGCCTGGCGGCTGATCCCGGGCACCTACACGGCAGAAGCAGGCCGCAGCGTAGCCGACCGCCGCCTATGGGCCCCGGTCCCGGTGCGGACGACGGCCTGAGCCCGCCGGGCGCGTGCCGCCCCTGCGGCCCGGGGGCCGCGTGGGGCGTGCACCCGCCTGCGTCACCCGCCCCGGTGGGGCCACACCACGCCTGGGGCGGTGGGGCCCACCCGTGGTTGATGTGGGTCCGTGCCCCGGCCGCTGGGGCTACCCCTGCCCGGCGTGCGGCGAGGCTGCTCGCGTCCGCCGGCCAGTCCACCTCGCCCGGCCCGGTGGGGCGCCCCCTCACCCGGTCGGGCAGACCGCCCGCGCCCGGCTCCCGGCCCCTGGCCGGGAGCCGGGCTGCGGCTCGGGGTCAGGACGTGGGGGCGGTGATGCGGCGGTAGGCCATTTCGGCGAGTTGCTGCTGGCCTGCCTTGCTGGGGTGGAACCAGTCCCACTTGCTCAGCTGGGACGTGGTGAAGCGGTATTCGTGCACCGCCGGGTCGTACCGGCACAGCACATCGCGCCCACAGACGTCCTTCAGCACCTTGTTGTACTCCGTCACCCGGTCCGCCACCCGCTGCCGGCGGTCGTTGGAGGCGGCGTCCAGGTGCTCGGAGTTCTTCAGCATCGACGGGCAGATGCCCAGCTTCCAGATCTGCCTGCCGAAGACGTTCTTCCGCCCCTCCGACCACAGCCGCTTCAGATCCGGCACGCTGGCCACATACACCTGGGTCTTCGGCAGGTCACGGCGGAGCCGGGTGAGCGCCGAGGTGAAGGTGGAGCGGAACTGCTCGGTGGCGGTCATCTCGTCGACCGAATCCCGGCAGGCGTCATTGGCGCCGATCATCACGGTGATCAGCTTCGGCTTACGGGCCGCGGCCGCCTCGATCTGGCCGGGGAGGTCGGCCACGACCGCGCCGGTCTTGGCGAAGTTCCAGCTGTGGGTGCCCGAGCGGGCGGTGGTGGCGGGCAGCAGCCGCTGGGCGAGGCTCTCCACATCGGTGCCCGTGGACCAGGACACCTCGGGGCAGTCGGAGAGCACCGAACAGGCGTCGAAGCCGCGGGTGATGGAGTCGCCCAGGGAGGCGATCGAGCTCGGCCGCGTGTTCCAGACGATGGTCCGCTTGGCGCCGGGGGTCTTCCCGGCGCGGGTCGGACCGTGCCGGGAAGGGTCGTCCGAGCTGCCGAAGCAGCCCGCCGAGCTCAGCACGGCGGCGGTGGTGAACAGCACCACGCCGGCGCGCCCGGCAGTGCGCCCGGCCGTGCGGCGGCCAGTGCGCGAAGTGGTGCGCGGGGTCGGGCGCACGACCGTACGCGTGGTCGAGGAAGCGGCCGCCGATCGCTTCCGGCGTGTCGCGCTGACCCGCATGGCTGTTCCCCCTCCGGCTGTTGGGTGATATCTATCCGGACCGACGGTACGTCACTCCTCCGGCTGGCTCGCACGGTACGTTTTTCTTGTGTCCGATGGGCGTCGTCCCGGCGACATGGCGCGCTATGCGGTATCAACACATTACGCCCCGTCACATCCTGTCCACTTTCTAGAGAATTCTGCACGATAAATTTCACTGAAGGTGACGTCGAGACTGGTGTGGGAGTGATCACTAGGGCAGAATGTGATCCGATGTCCCGGGCGGGACCGGTACGGGCGCGAGGCCGCTGGGGAAGGCGCACCTCGAACCGCACAGGAGGCACCGGTGACGACACGTGGAGTTCTGTATGTGCACTCCGCTCCGCGCGCGCTGTGCCCGCACGTCGAATGGGCCATCGCGGGCGTCCTCGGCGTGCGTGTCACCCTCGACTGGATCAAGCAACCCGCGGCGAACGGCACCTGGCGGGCCGAGTTCTCCTGGCAGGGTGAGGTCGGCACGGCCTCCAAAATGGCGTCCGCCCTCCGCGGCTGGCATCTGCTGCGGTTCGAGGTGACCGCCGAGCCCTGCGCCACCGCCGAGGGCGAGCGCTACAGCTCCACCCCCGAGCTGGGCATCTTCCACGCCGTCACCGGAATGCACGGCGACATCCTGATCCCCGAGGACCGGCTGCGCGCCGCCCTCGCCCGCTCCATCCGCGGCGAGAGCGACCTGGAGGCGGAGATCGCCAAGCTGCTCGGCAAGCCCTGGGACGACGAGCTGGAGCCGTTCCGCTACGCGGGTGAGGGCGCCCCCGTCCGCTGGCTGCACCAGGTGGTCTGAGCGCCTGACGCGCCGCCACTCCTTTGTCCTGGAGTGCGCTTCAGGTCTTAGCGTGGCGGCATGACCGAACAACTCCCGGCAACGTCCGTCGCGGTCCTCGGCACCGGCATCATGGGCTCCGGCATGGCCCGCAACCTCGCCCGCTCCGGGCTCGACGTCCGTGCGTGGAACCGCACCCGGTCCAAGGCCGAGCCGCTCGGCCAGGACGGCGTACGCGTCACCGACACCCCGGCCGAGGCCGTGGACGGCGCCGATGTCGTCCTGACGATCCTCTACGACGGCGCCGCGGCCCTCGAGACGATGCGGCAGGCCGCCTCCGCGCTGCGCCCCGGGGCCGTATGGGCCCAGGCCACCACGGCGGGGCTGGAGGCGATGGAATCGCTCGCCGCGTTCGCCCGTGAGAAGGATCTCGTCCTCATCGACTCGCCCGTCCTCGGCACCAAGCAGCCCGCGGAGAGCGGACAGCTTCTGGTGCTGGCCGCCGGCCCTCGCCCCGTCCGCCCGGTCGTCCGGCCGGTCTTCGACGCGATCGGCAGCCGTACGGTGTGGGTCGGCGACAGCGCGGAGGGGGCCGCCGCCACCCGGCTCAAGCTGGTGCTCAACAGCTGGGTCCTCAATGTCACCCACGCCACCGCCGAGGCGGCCGCCCTCGCCAAGGGGCTGGGCGTGGACTTTCAGGGTTTCCTGGACGGGGTGGAGGGCGGACCGCTGGACAACGGCTATATGCGGGTCAAATCGGCCCAGCTTTTCCGGGGCGACCTCGCGCCCAGCTTCGCGACCAAGACCGCCGAGAAGGACGCCCGGCTGATCGTGGAGGCCGGGGAGCGCGTCGGAGTGCGGCTGGACCTGGCGGCGGCGGGCCTGGAGCGGTTCCGCCGCGCCATCGAGGCGGGCCACGGCGACGAGGACATGGTGGCCTCGTACTTCGCCAGCTTCGACGGCGAGGCCCCCTGAGGGACGGGCGGCCTGGACACACCGATGGCCCGCCCCCGGCCGGAGCCGGAGGCGGGCCACCCCCACGTATCAGCGCGTCAGCGCGTCAGACCATGCGGCGCGTCAGACCGTGCGGAAGGCCAGCACCACATTGTGGCCGCCGAAGCCGAACGAGTCGTTCAGCGCGACGATCGGGCCGTCGGCCGGAAGCGCCCGCGCCTCGCCGGTCACGACGTCCGCGTCCGCCTCCGGGTCCGGGGAGACGAGGTTGATCGTCGGCGGGGCCAGCCGGTGGTACAGCGCGAGCACGCTGGCCACCGTCTCCACACCGCCCGCGCCACCGAGCAGATGGCCCGTCATGGACTTGGTCGCGGAGACCGCCATATGGTCCACATCGTCGCCGAACACCTTGCGCAGTGCCTTGATCTCCGCCAGGTCGCCCTGCGGGGTCGAGGTCGCGTGCGCGTTGACGTGCGCGACCTCGGCACCGTTGATGCCGGTGTTCTCCACCAGGTTCTGCAGCGCGTTCCCGATGCCATTGCCGGACGGCTCCGGCTGGGTGATGTGGTGGGCGTCGGCCGAGATGCCCTGGCCGATGGCCTGCGCGTACACCCGGGCGCCGCGCGCGGCGGCGTGCTCCGCCGACTCCAGGACGATGGCGCCCGAGCCCTCGCCCATCACGAAGCCGTTGCGGTCGGCGTCGAACGGGCGCGAGGCGCCCTGCGGGTCGTCGTTGTTCTTGGACATCGCCATCATGTTGCCGAAGGCGACCATGGGCAATGGGTGGATGGACGCCTCGGTGCCGCCCGCGACCACCACATCGGCGCGGCCGGTGCGGATCATCTCGATGGCGTAGCCGATGGCCTCGGCGCCGGACGCGCACGCGCTCACCGGGGTGTGCGCGCCCGCGCGGGCGTTGAGGTCGATGCTGACGTTCGCCGCCGGGCTGTTGGGCATCAGCATCGGCACGGTGTGCGGGGAGACCTTGCGGACGCCCTTCTCGCGCAGCACGTCGTACTGGTCGAGCAGGGTGGTCACGCCGCCGATGCCGGAGGCCACGACCACGCCGAGCCGGTCGGGGTCGATCGAGGAGTCCTCGCCCGCCTTGGCGGTGAAGCCCGCGTCCGCCCATGCCTCACGGGCCGCGATCAGCGCGAACTGCGCCGACCGGTCGAGCTTGCGGGCCTGCGGACGCGGAATGACCGTGCCCGGCTCCACCGCGATCTTCGCGGCGATGCGGACCGGCAACTCGGCCGCCCATTCCTCCTCCAGGAGGCGGACGCCGGACCGGCCGGCCAGCAGGGCCTCCCAGGTCGACGGGGCGTCGCCACCCAGCGGCGTCGTGGCACCAACACCGGTGACGACCACGGTGCGATTGGTCGAGTTCACAGGAATTCCTACTCCACGTGTAGAAGGTGCTGGACCTGCCACCGCATGGGCGGCGACGACCGGCCTTGATACGGGCTCAGCCCTGGTGCTTGAGGATGTAGTCGACGGCGTCGCCGACGGTCTTGAGGTTCTTGACGTCGTCGTCCGGGATCTTCACGTCGAAGCGCTCCTCGGCGGCGACGACCACCTCGACCATGGACAGCGAGTCGACGTCCAGGTCGTCGGTGAAGGACTTGTCCAGCAGGACGTCCTCGGTCGGGATACCGGCGATCTCGTTGACGATCTCGGCGAGACCCTCGAGGATCTCTTCCTGAGTGGCGGCCATTGCGGCGCTCCTTCTTCGGTGTGTTGCGGTGGTGGCGCAGCGTCCGACTTCTGCCGAGCTGCGTGGATATGGACTATGGAGCCTAAGGAAGGGTAACGACCGTCGCTGCGTAGACGAGACCCGCTCCGAATCCGATGACGAGCGCGGTGTCGCCGCTCTTCGCCTGCCCCGTCGCCAACAGCCGCTCCATGGCGAGCGGAATGGAGGCGGCCGAGGTGTTGCCGGTGGTCTCCACATCACGGGCGACCGTGACGTGCTCCGGCAGCTTGAGGGTTTTGATCATCGAGTCGATGATCCGCATATTGGCCTGGTGGGGGATGAACGCGTCGAGGTCGTCCGGGGCGACCCCGGCCTCGTCCAGAGCCTGCTGGGCGACCTTCGCCATCTCGTAGACGGCCCAGCGGAAGACCGCCTGGCCCTCCTGACGCAGTGCCGGATAGCGCACATCGGCGGCGTCCTGGTCGCGGTAGACGTCCCAGGGCAGCGTCTGGGTGATGGTGTCGGACTTGTCGCCCTCCGAGCCCCAGACGGTGGGGCCGATCGCGGGCTCCTTGGAGGGGCCGACCACCACGGCGCCGGCGCCGTCGCCGAACAGGAAGGCCGTCGCGCGGTCCTCCAGATCGGTCAGGTCCGAAAGCCGCTCGACCCCGATGACCAGCACATGCTCCGCGGTGCCGTCGGTGATCATGCCCTTGGCGAGGGTCAGCCCGTAGCCGAAGCCGGCACAGCCCGCCGAGATGTCGAACGCGGCCGGCTTGCCGGTGCCCAGCAGATGCGCGATCTCGGTCGCGACCGCCGGGGTCTGCTTGAAGTGCGAGACCGTCGAGACGATCACGGCGCCGATCTGTTCCGGGCTCAGGCCGGCGTCGGCGATGGCCTTGCCGCCCGCCTCCACGGACATGGCGGCGACCGTCTCATCCGGACCGGCCCAGTGCCGGGTGGCGATGCCCGAGCGGGAGCGGATCCACTCGTCGGAGGAGTCGATGTGCTTGAGGATCTCCTCGTTCGGCACCACCCGGGTCGGACGGTAGCCACCGACGCCGAGAATTCGCGCGTACGGGGCGCCCTTACTGGGCTTGATCTTCGCGGTCATGCTTCTCGGAGCTCCTCTTCGGCCGGTGTGGCGACGGCGGGAATGGCGTGCTCCTCGATCAGCGCACGGGCCGCGTCGAGATCGTCCGGAGTCTTCAGCGCCAGGTTGGTGACGCCCGGCAGGGCACGCTTGGCGAGGCCGGTGAGCGTGCCGCCCGGGGCCACCTCGATCAGCGCGGTGACGCCCAGCTCCTGGAAGGTCTCCATGCACAGGTCCCAGCGCACCGGGTTGGACACCTGGGCGACCATTCGCTCGATCACCCCGGCCCCGGACGTCACGACCCCGCCGTCACGGTTGGAGACGTAAGCGGTGCGCGGATCGGCCACCGGAACGCCCGCGACCAGGGCCTCGAGGGCGGCGACCGCCGGGGCCATATGGTCGGTGTGGAACGCGCCGGCCACCTTGAGCGGTACGACGCGGCGCACCCCCTCGGGCTTGTCCTCGGCCAGCGCCGCCAGCTGCTCGGCGGTGCCCGCGGCCACGATCTGCCCGGCGCCGTTGACGTTCGCCGGGGTCAGTCCGTGCTTGTCGAGGTGGGCGACGACATCGTCCTGCTCACCACCCAGTATGGCGGCCATTCCGGTCTCGGTGCGGCTCGCGGCCTCCGCCATGGCGAGCCCGCGCCGGCGGACCAGCACCATGGCCGCCTCGTCGGTGAGGACACCGGCGGCCACGGCCGCGGTGATCTCGCCGACGCTGTGGCCCGCGACCGCGCCGATACGGCTCGGCAGCCCCGCGGGACCGGTCGCGCCCTCGATGCCCTCGCCGAACAGCGCGTGGGCGGAGACCAGACCGGCGGCCACCAGCAGCGGCTGGGCCACCGCGGTATCGCGGATCTCCTCCTCGTCGGCCTTGGTGCCGTAGTGGATGAGGTCCAGCCCGGACACGGCCGACCACCACGTCAGACGTTCGGTGACGCCGGGCAGGTCGAGCCAGGGGGTGAGGAAGCCGGGCTTTTGAGCGCCCTGGCCGGGAGCGACGAGTACGAGCACTCTCACACTCTCTCTTGTGGATGGTCCGACTCGCCCGTGAGGACAAGGACGAAGAACCGTCAGGGGAATTGTGGAGGTCCAACAAACGGTCAGGACAATATGTTCGCGTCGGCGAGACGGCCCAGGATCAGGGCTATGCGCAGAGTAAACGCCGACCTGACGTCGGAAGGTGACCATCCGGTGACGTCCGTCACACGTCGTAGCCGGTAGCGGACGGTGTTCGGGTGAACGAAGAGCATCCGGGCCGCCCCCTCCAGACTGCTCGCCTGTTCGAGGTACACACTCAGTGTCTCGAGCAGTGCCGAACCGGCTTCCTCCAGCGGTCTGTAGATCTCCTCCACCAACTGCTCACGGGCAGCGGGGTCCCCGGCCATCGCGCGCTCGGGCAGCAGATCGTCGGCGATCACCGGACGGGGCGCGTCCGGCCAGGCCGTGCACGCCTTCAGCCCGGCCGCCGCCGCCCCCGCCGAGCGGGTCGCGGCCAGCAGGTCGGAGACCACCGGACCGGCCACCACCGGGCCGGGGGCGTACGGCCCGATCAGTGCCTTCGCCGTCTGCAGCGGATTGTCCGAGCCGCCCGCTACCACCACCAGCCGGTCGCCCAGCACCCCGGTGAGGACCTGCAGCTTGGCGTGGCGGGCGGCCCGGCGGATCGCCTCGACGGTCAGCTCGCTGTCCCCGTCGGGGGCGGTGCCCAGCACCACGCACACATGCTCGGGGGAGTTCCAGCCGAGCGCCGCGGCGCGGGACAGCGCCCCCTCGTCCGCCTCCCCGGACAGCACCGCGTTGACCACCAGCGACTCCAGCCGGGCGTCCCAGGCGCCGCGCGCCTCGGCGGCCTGCGCGTACACCTGGGCGGTGGCGAAGGCGATCTCCCGCGCGTACACCAGCAGCGCCTCGCGCAGCACCGACTCATCGCCCGGGGCCGCCACGTCGTCGATCGCCGACTCCATGACCTCGATGGTCGTGCGGACCATCTCCACGGTCTGCCGCAGCGTGATCGCCCGGGTCAGCTCGCGCGGGGCGGTGCCGAACACATCGGTGCTGATCGCCTGGGGCGCCTCGGGGTGGCGAAACCATTCGGTGAAGGCCGCGATGCCCGCCTGTGCCACCAGCCCGATCCAGGAGCGGTTCTCGGGCGGCATCGCGCGGTACCACGGCAGCTGCTCGTCCATGCGCGCGATGGCGTTGGCGGCGAGTTTCCCGGAGGACTTCTCCAGGCGGCGCAGGGTGGCACTGTGCGGATGCGGGGTGTTCGAGGCTGGTTCAGGCACGAGGACAAGACTGCCTTATCGGGTGGTGAGCGCTGGGGGCGGGAGGCTACGCGGGGGTAGGGGCGGGGCCGGGGCGGACGGGTCGGGGCGCACTACCGTGGACCGGGTGATGTGGATACAGCGGTCCGGTGCACGGTATCCGGGTGGGGAGGGCGCGGGCATCGAGACGCGCCACGCCTTTTCCTTCTCTGGGTACTACGACCCCGGCAACGTGCGGTTCGGGTCCCTCGTCGCCTGCAACGAGGAGCGGCTCGCCCCCGGTGCGGGCTTCGCCGAGCATCCGCACCGCGATCTGGAGATCGTCACCTGGGTCGTCGAGGGCGGGCTCACCCACGAGGACTCCACCGGCGCGCGGACCGTGGTGCGCCCCGGCGATGTGCAGCGGCTCAGCGCCGGAAGCGGAGTGCGTCACACCGAGCGCAACGCGGGCGCGGAACCCCTCACCTTTGTCCAGATGTGGCTGGTGCCGGGCTCGGGTGCCGCGACGGACCCCGGGTACGAGGTGGTGCGCGGCATCGCCGACGGCACCCCGTACGCACTGGAGCGCACCGAGGCGGTGCTGCATGTGCGTCGGCTGGCGGACGGCGAGCGCACCGCGCTGCCGGACGCGCCGTGGGTGTACGTGCACGCGGTGCGCGGCGCGGCGCGGCTCGAGGGGGAGACCCTCGGGCCCGGCGACGCGGCGCGGATCTCCGGGGCGGAGGGTCTGGAGGCGCGCGCCGAGGGCCCCGCCGAGCTGCTGATCTGGGAGATGCACGCGGAGCCGGTCTATGGCTGAGGGGCTTATGGCCGAGGGGTCTATGCGGCCAGCTCGGCCAGGATCGCGTCGGTGAGCGGCGGCCAGACCTCGACCGCCCAGGGGCCGAAGGCCCGGTCGGTCAGGGTGACGCAGGCGGCGCGGGCGTCCGGGTCGACCCACAGGAACGTCCCGGACTGGCCGAAATGCCCGAAGGTGCGGGGCGAGGAGGAGGCGCCGGTCCAGTGCGGCGACTTGCCGTCGCGTATCTCGAAGCCGAGCCCCCAGTCGTTGGGCCGCTGATGGCCGTAGCCGGGCAGCACACCCGTGAGACCCGGGTGGATCACGGAGGTGGCCTCGGCCAGCGTCTCGGCCGCCAGCAGCCGCGGGGCCTGCAGCTCCGCCGCGAAGCGCACCAGGTCGTCCACGGTCGAGACGCCGTCCTTGGCGGGCGAGCCGGTCAGCTCGGTGGCGGTCATGCCGAGCGGCTCCAGCACCGCCTGGCGCAGATACTCCGGGAACGGGATGTCCGTGGCCTTGGCGATGTGATCGCCCAGCACCTCGAACCCGGCGTTGGAGTAGAGCCGGCGGTTGCCGGGCGCGGCGACCGAGCGGTGCTCGTCGAAGGCGAGCCCGGAGGTGTGCGCCAGCAGATGGCGCACCGTGGAGCCCTCGGGCCCGGCCGGTTCGTCCAGCTCCATCGCGCCCTCCTCGACGGCGAGCAGCGCGGCGTAGGCGGCGAGCGGCTTGGTGACCGAGGCGAGGGGGAAACGATGGCCGGTCGGGCCGTACGATCCGGCCAGGGTGCCGTCCGCGCGTACGACGGCCGCCGCCGCCGTCGGGACCGGCCAGTTCTCGATCATCCGCAGGCTCTCCATGTCACAGAGCCTAGTGGCGGGCGCCGCGCGGACTCACGGCACCCAAGGTTCCGCCAAATCTTCGCTTGCTTGGAGTGCACTCCAAGTCAATAGCGTTGAAGACGTCGATGAGGTGTGCGGATCGGCGACCTGCGAGAGGTGAATCGGCATGACCCTGATGGAGAGCGCCCCGGTGAAGGTGCGCACCTGCGCGGGGAGGGGCGGGCACCCCCGGCCCAGCGGGCAGGACCGCTACACGATCAGTGAGGTGGTCGCCCACACCGGGCTGACGGCGCACACCCTGCGCTGGTACGAGCGGATCGGGCTGATGCCGCATGTGGACCGTACGCACACCGGCCAGCGTCGCTTCACCAACCGCGACCTGGACTGGCTCGACCTCGTCGGCAAGCTGCGGCTGACCGGGATGCCGGTCGCGGACATGGTCCGCTACGCCGAGCTGGTGCGCGAGGGCGAGCACACCTTCGCCGAGCGTGAGGAGCTGCTGACCACGCACCGCGCGAATGTGCGGGAGCGGATCGCCGAGCTGCAGAGCACGCTCGAAGTCCTCGACTTCAAGATCGATGTCTACGCTGACGCCCGGCGGGCGTCGGAGAGGTTTGACCCGGTATGAGCAACAGCACCAACGAGACCATCGCGACCGTCGGCCTGGGGGCCGGCGGACCGGAGGTCGGCGTCCAGGGCCTGGGCTGCATGGGCATGAGCTGGGGCTACGGACCGACCCAGGACGAGGCGGAGGCGCGGGCCACGCTGGAGCGGGCCCTGGAGCTGGGCGTCACGCTCTTCGACACCGCCGATGTCTACGGCTTCGGGCGGAACGAGGAGTTCATCTCCCCCTTCGTCCGGGCCCACCGCGACCGGATCACCCTGGCCACCAAGTTCGCCATCGAGCGCGACGAGAGCGATCCGTTCGGCAGCCAGCGAATCCGCAACGACCGCCCGTACATCCGCCAGGCCATCGAGGGCAGTCTGCGCCGGCTGGCGGTCGACCATGTCGATCTGTACTACATGCACCGGCGCAACCCCGAGGTGCCGCTGGAGGAGAGCGTCGGCGCCATGGCCGAGCTGGTGGCCGAGGGGAAGGTCAAGCACCTCGGGCTGAGCGAGGTCACGGCCAAGGAGCTGCGCGCGGCGCACGCGGTGCATCCGATCGCGGCGGTGCAGTCGGAGTGGTCGCTGTTCAGCCGCGATGTGGAGGGCGGCGGAGCGAACAGCGTCGCGGCCACCGCCGCCGAACTTGGCGTCGCCCTCGTCCCGTACTCGCCGCTCGGCCGCGGCTTCCTCACCGGCTCCTTCGTCCAGGCCGAGCAGGAGCTGAGCGAGGGCGACTTCCGCCGCCTGCAGCCCCGCTTCACCGGCGACAACGCGGCCACCAACGCCGCGCTGCTGGAGCCGATCCGCAAGATCGCCGAGGCGCGCGGCGCCACGCTCGCCCAGATCGCGCTGGCCTGGGTGCAGCAGCGGGCCCAGGTCTACGGGCTCGCCGTGGTGCCGATCCCCGGCACCCGCACCCGCGCCCGGATCGAGCAGAACACCGGCGCGACCCGGATCGAGCTGAGCGCGGACGAGCTGGCCGCGCTGGAGCCGATCGCGGGACAGGTGGCGGGCGCCCGCTACGCCGATATGAGCGCGACGAGCGCGGGCCGGGAGTAGCGGGCGGCGTCGGGCCGCGGCGGGGCGGCAGCCGGTGCGCGGTGCTGCCGGTGCGCCGGGCAGCCCCTGGACTTGTGCGGAGCGAAGGGGCGGCGGGCCGGGTGCGGCGTACCGCGCATGGTGCTGCCGGGTGCCGGGTGCCGGGTGCGGCCGGTCAGACGCTCCAGGTAGGCGGCCGGGGCGCGGCGGGGCGCCCGCCGGGAGGCGATGGCGGGCGCCAGGGCGCGACGGGTGGCCGACGGCACCCGGCACCGCCCGGTGCCGGGCGGGACGGCGGTCAGATGAGACCTTGGCGGCAGTCCGGCCCCGTGCCCGGACTGCCGTCGTCCTCCTCCGCGCATCGCACATCGTCGAAGTTCCCGAGCGCGATCCGCGAGAAGTTGCGCAGCGAGTCGGTCCCCGGCGCGAAGTAGCCGGTGTGGCCCTGGGCGCTTTCGGAGGAGACCACCCGGGCGCCGAAGGACGGATCGGTCGGGTCGTCGCCGTGGCCCAGGCCCAGGAAGTCATAGCCGGTCACCCGCCGGATCCAGTCGGTGCGGTCCCGCGCCGCCCAGACCCGGGCCCCGGTGCGCAAGGCCCCGGCGCTGTCCGCGCGCATCCCCGGGCTGCCCAGCACCACCAGGTCGGCGACGCGGGCGCGGTCCATCGCGGAGGCGGCCAGCCCGCAGACCACCGAGCCGTAGCTGTGGCAGAAGACGGCGGGCGGGGCGTCGGCGGTCGCCGCGGTGGTCACGGCGAGCCCCGCGAGGAACCGGTCCAGGCGGGGCGCGCCCGCCTTGGCCAGCCGGCTGGTGGCGGCGTCCGGGCCCAGCCCGACCGGGGTCGTGTAGCCGACCCAGGCGATGACGGCGGTCGGGGTGGCGGGCGCGTCCTTCGCCATCTGCGCCCGCAGCGACCGCGCCATCCCGGCCGGGGCGCCGTACGGATCGCCCGTGCGGTCGAAGGCGTTCAGATCGATGTCCGAGCCCGGCACGATCACGGCCGTGCGCCGGGCCGTCGCCAAGTCCCCGTACACCTCCGCCACTTGGCCGCGCCCGCGCGGATCGAAGGCGAGGATCCGGCGGCCCGGTGCGAGCAGCGCCGCGTACCGCTCGGCGAGCGGGCTCCCGGCGTCGGCCTTCCGCTCCCTGTGCCAGGCGGCCCGGATCGCCCGGGAGTTGGCCTCGTACCGCAGGCTCAGCGGCGCGCCGTCCAGATTGCCCACCACCTCGGCATGCCGGATGACCAGCGCCTTCCGTTGGACGTCGGTGAGCCGGCCGAAGAACCGGGCGATCTCGGCGGGCGAGGTGGTGGCCGGATCGGGCAGTTCGCGCCCGGCCCCGCCCAGCGAATGGTCCGACAGCCATGCGGCGGTGCCGGGCGGCGGGCCGGTGATGGCCTGCTCCTCGTGGGCCACGGTCCAGCCGGCCGTCCCCGCCATGACGGTGATGGTGAGCGCCGCGGTGATCAGGCGTCGCGCGTAGTGCCTGGTGCGTACCGTCTGGGACATGGCCGGGGCTTCCCTCTTCCGTCGGTGACGGAGGAGAAGGTAGGGAGCCGTCGGGTGGCGGTACGTCACCCCCCGGTGCCAAGTGGGATGTCATACCCCAGTAGGGGGTCGCGGCCCGGCCGGGGCTACTGACCCGGTGTCACCAGGCCCGATTCGTAAGCGAAGATCACCGCCTGGGCGCGGTCGCGCAGCCCCAGCTTGGCCAGCACCCGGCCGATATGCGTCTTCACCGTCTGCTCCGCGAGCACCAGCGACTCGGCGATCTCCTGGTTGGACAGGCCCCGCGCGATCAGCTCCAGCACCTCGGTCTCACGCGGCGTCAGCCCGCTGCGCCGCGCGGACGGGCCGTCGCGGCGCGGGGCGGGGCGCTGGCGGGCGAAGTCGGCGATCAGCCGGCGGGTGACGGACGGGGCGAGCAGCGCCTCGCCCGCCGCCACCACCCGCACCGCGGAGATCAGATCGGCCGGTGGGGCGTCCTTGAGCAGAAAGCCGCTGGCCCCGGCGCGCAGCGCCTCGTAGACGTAGTCGTCCACATCGAAGGTGGTGAGCATCAGGACCTTGGGCCGGTGGATGACCCCGCGCGGCGGGTCCAGCAGTTGCCGCGCCGCCTCGAGCCCGTCCATCTCGGGCATCCGGACGTCCATCAGCACCACATCGGGGTGGGCACGACGGCTGACCTCCACGCCCTCCCGCCCGTCGGGCGCCTCGCCGACGACGTCGATATCGCTCTGCGCGGCGAGCAGGGCGGCGAACCCGGCCCGCACCATCGCCTGGTCGTCGACGATGATCACCTTGATGGTCATGAAGGGTCCGTCTCTTCGAGGTCTACCAGAGGGAGCCGGGCCGCCACGCGGAAGCCGCCGTCGGGGAGCGGGCCGGTGTCGAGCATGCCGCCGACGAGCCGTACGCGCTCGACCATGCCGACGAGGCCATGGCCGGTGCCGCTGGTCTCCAGGGGCTTGGTGGGCGCGCTGACCGGCGGGCCGTTGACCACCAGCAGGGTCAGCGCCGAGCGGTCGTCGGCCGCCGAGATGGCCACCCGGGTGGCGGCGCCCGGCGCGTGCCGCACCACATTGGCCAGCGCCTCCTGCACGATGCGGTACGCGGACAGCCCCACGGCCTGCGGCAGCGGTTCGAGCTCGGCCACCTCGTCCGCGATGGTCAGCGTGGTCGGTATGCCGGCCCGTACCGTCGCCTCGACCAGTTGCGGCACCTGCCGCAGCCCCGGCTGCGGCGCCCGCTCACCGCGGGTCTCCTCGCTGCGCAACACGCCCAGCAGCCGCCGCATTTCGGCGAGGGACTCCCGGGCGGTGGCGGCGATGGTGGAGAACTCCCGCTCCGCCTCGGACGGCAGACCGCCGATCCGGTACGGGGCACTGTCGGCCTGCACGGTGATCACGGACATGTGGTGGGCGACCACGTCGTGCAGCTCGCGGGCGATCCGGGTGCGCTCCTCCAGCAGGGTGCGATGGGCCCGTTCGGCCTCGCTGATCGTCTCCTGCTCGGCCAGCCGCCGCTGGGCGTCGCCGCGCTCCCGCAGCGCCCCGGCGACCAGCAGCACCACTCCGCCGAGCACGAACAGCACCACATTGCTGCCGTTGCTCTTGTCCGGGAAGGCCATGCCGAGCGACAGTCCGGCGGTGCCGGTGACCAGCCACACCGCCACCAGGGTGCGGCGCGGTTCGCGCAGCGCCAGGGCGAGCAGCAGGAAGAGATAGCCGATGATGGGGCCCGGCAGCCAGGGCCACACCCGGTTCTCCAGGTGCTCGGCGGTGCCGAGCACCACCAGGGCGCAGACGATGTCGGCGAGGAAGACGATCCACCACGCCTGCAGGGGACGGGTGACGGACAGCAGCAGCGGGGTGCTCTGGACGATGCCGATCAGCGTGGCCACGCCGCCGCCCACCCCGTAGTCGTTGGACAGGACTTGGGCGGAGGTGGGGACGAGGATCGTGGTGAGGATCATCGCCACGCCGTACGGCACCCGGCGCAGCCAGCGCCGGGGCGACCGGGCGAACAGCGGTGTCGCCGGATAGCTGGGGGTGACCAGGGCCCGGGCGAGGGCGCCCGCCTGCCGCCGGGCGGCCTTGGGCAGGCTCTCGTGCGCGGTGGAGGAGGCGGCGGTGGACGCCGGGCCGGCGGCCGCGCCGGCCGGTGCGGAGGAGGGACCGGACACTTACAGCTCCGCCAGCAGCTCGGCCTTCTTCGCGCTGAACTCGTCGTCGGTCAGCAGCCCGGCTGTGTGCAGCTCGCCCAGATGACGGATGCGCTCGGCGATGTCGGCGGGGTCGCGGCGCGGGGCCCCGGCCCGGTTCGAGGACGGGGCGCCCTCGGCCCACGGCACCGGGGAGGAGGCCCGTATCGCCTCCAGGACGGCCGCGGCGAACGGCAGCGACTGGTGGACGAGGCCGTAGCCCATCCCGAACACCACGGCCGCCGGGTCCTGGTCGGGGCGGCCGGCGGGCTCGTCCTCGGCGGAGCGCCGCAGCAGCCGCAGATAGCCGTGGCCACCGCCCTTGGGGGCGGCTTTGCCGGTGCCGTTCCTGGCCGTGCCGTCCTTGGCGGAGGCGCCCTTGGCCGAAGCGCCCTTGGCCGAAGCACCCTTGGCGGAGGCGCCCTTGGCGGAGCCCTCCTTGGGGGCGGTGCCCGCCGAGCCCCGGCTCTCCGGGGACCGCCACTCCACACCGGTCAGCTCGTCGATCCGGAACCGCTGGTCCCCGACCTTCCACTTCTCCGAGGAGGCGCCGGTCCAGAACCAGCGGAAGGAGATCGCCTTGCCGTCGAAGGACGCCTTGCCGTCGTACGCCTTGAAGGACAGCGGCGCCGGGGGCACGGTCACCAGATGCGCCTCGGCGGGGACGTCCGCGTCCGGGCAGAGGGACTCGCGTATCCGCTCGGCGTAGTAGTCCGCGAGCGTCTCCCGCTCGGCGGGCAGCACCAGGCGGTACGGGTCGTACGCCTCCTTGAGCTGGCCGCCCGCGGCGTCCATCAGGGGGTCGGCGCCTGGTCTGGGCACGGCGCGCAGCACCACCGTTCCCCGTTTGCCGACAGCGAGCTCCACTCCGGACAGCGCCTCGAAGGGGATGCGGCGTTCGCCGAGCGCCTGGAGCAGCTTCGGCGTGCGGATCCCCCGTTCGAAGCGGATGAGCATGGAGTCGGTGTCGAACTCCCAGACGGTCTGAAAACCGGCCAGCACATCACCCATGCGGCTCATCGTATGCGGCGGCGGCCCGCCCGTCCCCCTTTGAAGCTACGCGCGTCACTAGAGTTTCCGGTGTTTGCGCCGGGCGTCAGCGTAGCCCCGCGGTGCAGTCGTCGCCGTCGCCGCAGCTCACGGACTGGACAGCGCCGATTCCCACCCGCGCGAAGTTGTCCAGGCTGGTCGTGCCCGGTTCGAAGTATCCGGCGTGTCCATCCGCCCCGTCCGCGGACAGCAGCCGGGCGCCGAAGCCCGAGGAGACCGGGTCCGCGCCATGGCCGAGCCCGCCGACCTCCAGATGCGGAATGTCCCCGATCCAGTCGCCGGAGTCCCGCATCGCCCACACCCGGGCACTGGTCCCCAGGTCGGAGACGTGGTCGGCGCGCATTCCGGGGCTGCCGGCCACCGCGATATCGGTGACCTTGGGCGGCAGATCGCGGGCGGCGACCCCGCACACCACCGAGCCGTAGCTGTGGCACATCAGCGAGACCCGGGAGAGCGCGGGCAGCGCGTCGACCAGCGCGCGCAGCCGCACCGCGCCCTGGGCGGCCAGCTTGCCGGTGGCCGCGTCCATGCCGATCCCGGCGGGGGAGGTGTAGTCGGCCCAGGCGATGACGGCGGTCTTGGTGTCCGGGGCGTCGGCCCGCTCGTTCTCGTAGAGCGCGTGGGCCATCCCGACCGTGGCGGTGTACGGGCGCCCGGACTTCTGGAAGGTCAGGATGTCGGTGTCCACACCCGGCACCACGATCGAGACCCGGTTGGCGTGGGCGAGGTCGCCGAAGACCTCGGCCGCCCGTCCGGCGCCCGACGGATCGAAGGAGAGGATCTGCCGCCCCGCGCCCAGCAGGTCCTGGTAGCGGTTCATCCGGCGGGTCGCGTCCGAGCGGCCCATCGGGGTGAGCCGGGCGTCGTGCATCCGCTTGCGCGCATCGGCGCGCGCCTGGGTCAGGGCGACGCGGTTGGCCCGGAACCGCAGGTCCACCGGCGCGCCGTTGAGATTGCCCACGGCCAGCGGATAGCGCCGCACCAGGCGGTCGGTCTGGGCCTTGGTGAGCGAGTCGAACCAGCGGCCGAGGGCGCGCGGCGAACCGTACGGATCGGGCAGCGCGCGGCCGCCGAGCGATCCGTGGCGCCAGGCGCTGATCGACGCGGAGAGCGCGTCCGGAGCTCCTCTGTGGCTCCGTACGGCCGTCCACCCGGTGGTGGCGAGGAGAACGAACACCACCGCCAGCGCGAGCAGGGCGCGCCAAGCGGTGGAACCGGGGGAGGGGGAGCCGAGCTCCGAGAAGGAAGTCACCGCGGCACACCCTAGGAGAAGCGTGGTGCCAGGTGCCAAATGCCGTGATTCATCTCACGTTTGACAGGGGGAATTCTTGGGAGCTATGTCGGAATTGATGCTATTTATCCCATTGCCCGGCGAGGGTGGGACCCACGTAATCAAGATGGAACGCGGTGAGGTCTCGCAAAGTGACCATGCTGTCCTCCTCGCCCTCGCCCCACAGCTTCCCGGACACCCGGATCACTCCGCTGAACATCGCGACCACCAGCCGCGGCCGCGGGTCGGCGTCGATGTCCAGCCCCTCGCGGCGGGCGATCTCGCTCGCCAGCCGCTCCTCCATCTCGGCGGTGCGGCGCAGATGCACGGCGAGCAGGCTCGGCGTCGACTCGATCACCCGGTACATCCGCATATGCAGCTCGGGCGGCACCATCTGCTCGATCGCGCCCCCGATGCTCCCCCAGGCGTCGAGTACCGCGCTGCGCAGCGCCGCCAGCGGCGCCTCGTCCGCGGGGCGCCCGCACAGGGCGGCGAAGAAGTGGCGCTCGGCCGACTCCTGGCTGGCGAAGGCGACCTCCTCCTTGTTGGCGAAGTACCGGAAGAAGGTGCGCTGGGAGACCTCGACCGCCTCGGCGATCTCGTCGACCGTCGTGTGCTCGTATCCCTGACGGGTGAACAACTCCAGCGCGGAGCGCACCAGGGCGTTCCGCGTCCGCTGCTTCTTGCGCTCGCGCAGCCCGGGCGGTGGTGGCGTCTTCGGGTCCGCCACTGCCTCGTCCGTTGTCACCTATCGGCTCGCTTTCTGTCGGCTCGGGGGCCGCGTTGCGGCTGCTCAGGATACCTGTGACGAAAACGTCAGTTACCGGCGGATGAATCGGTTTGTCAATTGTCAGACGCTGACATTAGTGTCCGGTCATGACCTCTTCGACCACCGTCGCCGGTTCGGCGCCGGAACCTCCCATAACCGACGCCCCCAGGGGGCTTCGGGGTCATCCATGGCTGACGCTCCTCACCGTCGCCCTCGGCGTGACGATGGTCGCCCTCGACGGCACGATCGTCGCCATCGCCAACCCGGCCATCCAGAAGGACCTCGGCGCCTCGCTCGCCGATGTTCAGTGGATCACCAACGGCTATCTGCTGGCCCTCGCCGTCGCGCTGATCACGGCGGGCAAGCTGGGTGACCGCTTCGGCCACCGCCAGACCTTCCTGATCGGCGTCATCGGCTTCGCCATCTCCTCGGCCGCCATCGGCTTCTCCGGCGAGGTATCGCTCGTCGTGGTGTTCCGGGTGCTGCAGGGCCTGTGCGGCGCGCTGCTGATGCCCGCGGCGCTCGGACTGCTGCGCGCCACCTTCCCCGCCGAGAAGCTCAACATGGCGATCGGCATCTGGGGCGCGGTGATCGGCGCCTCCACCGCCGCCGGACCCATCGTCGGCGGACTGCTCGTCGAGCACGTCAACTGGCAGTCGGTCTTCTTCATCAACGCGCCCGTCGGCGTGCTGGCGCTGATCCTCGGCCTGCTGCTGCTGGTCGACCACCGCGCCGAGAAGGCCCCGCGCTCCTTCGACCTCCCTGGCATCGTGCTGCTGTCCGGTGCGATGTTCTGCCTCATCTGGGCGCTGATCAACGCCGCCGACTGGCACTGGACCGATCAGCGCACGCTGCTCTTCCTGGGCCTGTCGGTGGTCTGCTTCGTCGCCTTCGTCTTCTGGGAGAGCCGCACGCGGGAGCCGCTGCTGCCGCTCAGCATGTTCCGTTCGGTGGCGCTGAGCGCGGGCACCGTGCTGATGGTGCTGATGGCCTTCGGCTTCATGGGCGGGCTGTTCTTCGTCACCTTCTATCTGCAGAACGTGCACGGGCTGAGCCCCGTCGACAGCGGACTGCGGCTGCTGCCGCTCACCGCGATGATGATCGTCGCCTCGCCGCTGGCCGGTGCGCTGATCACCAAGTTCGGGCCGCGGATGCCGCTGGTGACCTCCATGGTGATCACCGCCGTCTCGATGTTCGGCCTCTCCCGGCTGGACGTGAACAGCGGCGGCCTCGAGATGTCCATCTGGTTCGCCCTGCTGGGCCTCGGCCTCGGCCCGGTGATGGTCGGCGCCACCGAGGTCATCGTCGGCAACGCCCCAATCCAGCACGCCGGTGTCGCCGGCGGCCTCCAGCAGGCCGCGATGCAGGTCGGCGGCAGCCTCGGTACGGCTGTCCTGGGCGCGGTCATGGCGGGCAGGGTGGACAACACGCTGCCGCAGAAGTGGGCCGACGCCGGATTGCCGCCGATGCCCGAGGGCGCGGAGTCCAAGGCGTCGGACGCCGTCGAGGTCGGCATCGCCCCGGTCGCCAAGGGCACTCCGCCGGAGATCGCGGGGAAGATCACGGCCGTCGCACATGACACCTTCGTGTCAGGGATGGGCCTCGCCTTCACCCTGGCCGCTGTCGTCTCGGTGGTCGCGGCCCTGGTCGCGAGCTTCACCAAGCGCGGCGAGAACGCGGAGGCGGCCGGCGGGAGCGTCCACATCTGACCCCTCGCGGTCAACCCCCTATCAGGGTGGACCTTGATCGACCCCATGGTGGCGAACGGGAGCCGGCGGACAGGCTGGCTCCCGTTCTGTTCTTTCCACACGGGGAGCGAAAGCGTTTATGCGCAAGATCACTACGGCCGCCGCCGTCTCGGCTCTGGCCCTCACCGCCACTCTCGCCGCCACCCTCGCCCCGGCCGCGACGGCCGCGACGGCCCGGGCCGCCGGTGCGCCACCGCGCCTGGGGAACTGCGCCGCCGGTCAGCTCTGCCTGTGGCGGAGCGGCGGCTTCACGGGGGCGCGCCAGACCCATGAACTGGCCGGTGTCGACATCGAAAGCTGTGTCCCCCTGCCGTCCGGCACGACCGCGGCCTCGCTGGCGAACCGGACGGGCCGTCCGGTGACGGCGTATCAGAGCGGCGAGTGCGCCGAGACGGCCGAATTCCGCACCTACCCCACGGGCTCCTGGGCCCCCGAAACCCCGTACCAGGTACGGGCCTTCAAAATCTGGGAACGCTGACCTGGCAGGGGCCCGCACCGGATCCCGGGCCCGGAGCCTGAATGTTCCCCTACCCGCCCCTTCCCGAACCGGGGACTCCGCCCCTGGACCCCCGGGGGCCCTGCGGGCGTGTGCTCACGCGCCTTTCGGACGGTGGGGGGCGGTCCGGCCGCCGTCCGTTGGGGCGGCTGCGATCGGGTGCGGCTCCGCTGCCCCGGGGCCTCGCCTGACGCTGGTGCGGTTGTTGTCCCAGCGCGGCGGCCGGGGGCCGGTCGGGCGACCGTGGTCGGTCCGGGGGCTGGGTGTTCCCCCTACCCGCCCCTTCCCGAACTGGACCCCGGGTGCCGTTCGGGCGTGTGCTCACGCGCCTTTCGGTTTCGGACGGCGGTGGGTGGTCCGGCCGCCGTCCGTGGGGCGGCCACCCCGGTGCGGGCTCCGCCGCCCGCGGGGTCCGGCCGGAGTGCCAGGCCGGGCTCCGGGGGGCGAGGTCCGGGGCGGAGCCGCTGGGTCCGGGGGTGCGGGGCGGAGCCCCTGACCCGGGTGGGGTACGGGCCCCCGCGCTCAACCGCCCTGTCCGCCCGGGCGGAGCCCAGGGCGGACAGGGGCACCGGGGCACACGAAAACGCGGGGGCGGGCTGGGAAACCAGCTCGCCCCCGCGTCGGGGTCACTGCTGTCGCAGACGGGTTGCGCGTGAGGGTCGCTGCCGTCGTGGACGGCTACCGCGTCACGGCTCCCCGCCGTCGCAGACGGCTACGCGTCGCCGCCCGCCGGGCCCGGGTCCGCTGCGGACACGTCCAGGAGCTGGTAGCGGTCGATCGCCTGCTTCAGGGCCGAGCGGTCGATCTTGCCGTCACGGGCCAGCTCCGTCAGCACACCGAGCACGATCGACTCGGCGTCGATGTGGAAGAAGCGCCGCGCGGCGCCACGCGTGTCGGCGAAGCCGAAGCCGTCCGCGCCCAGCGACTGGTACGTGCCGGGCACCCAGCGCGCGATCTGGTCGGGAACCGCACGCATCCAGTCGGAGACGGCCACCTTCGGGCCTTCCGCGTCCGCCAGCTTCCGGGTGACGTACGGGACGCGCTGCTCCTCCTCCGGGTGGAGCAGGTTGTGCTCCTCCGTCTCGACGGCGTCCCGGCGCAGCTCGTTCCAGGACGTGGCCGACCAGACGTCCGCCTTGACGTTCCAGTCCTCGGCCAGGATGCGCTGGGCCTCGATGGCCCACGGCACCGCGACACCGGAGGCGAGGATCTGCGCCGGGATGGCGCCCTTCTCGCCCTGCCGGTAGCGGTAGAGGCCCTTGAGGATGCCCTCGCGGTCCACGTTCTCCGGCTCGGCCGGGTGCTGGATCGGCTCGTTGTAGACGGTGAGGTAGTAGAAGACGTCCTCACTGTTCTCGCCGTACATCCGGCGCAGACCGTCCTGGACGATATGGGCGATCTCGAAGCCGTACGCCGGGTCGTACGCGACGACCGCCGGGTTGGTCGAGGCCAGCAGCTGGGAGTGGCCGTCCGCGTGCTGCAGACCCTCGCCGGTCAGGGTCGTACGACCGGCGGTCGCGCCCAGGACGAATCCGCGCGCCAGCTGGTCGGCCATCTGCCAGAACTGGTCACCGGTGCGCTGGAAGCCGAACATCGAGTAGAAGACGTAGACCGGGATCAGCGGCTCGCCATGCGTGGCGTACGCGGAGCCCGCCGCGATCAGCGAGGCCGTACAGCCCGCCTCGGAGATGCCGTCGTGCAGCATCTGCCCGGTCGGCGACTCCTTGTAGGCCAGCAGCAGCTCACGGTCGACCGACTCGTAGGTCTGGCCCAGCGGGGAGTAGATCTTCGCCGAGGGGAAGAGCGAGTCCATGCCGAAGGTGCGGTACTCGTCGGGCGCGATCGGCACGAACCGCTTGCCGATCTCCTTGTCCCGCATCAGGTCCTTCAGCAGTCGCACGAACGCCATGGTGGTGGCGATCTGCTGCTGGCCGGTGCCCTTCTTGAGCGTGGCGTAGGTCTTGTCGCCCGGAAGCTGCAGCGGTTTGGCGCGCACGACACGGGTCGGCGCGTAGCCGCCCAGCGCCTTGCGGCGGTCGTGCATGTACTGGATCTCCTCCGAGTCCCGGCCCGGGTGGTAGTACGGCGGCAGGCCGGACTCCAGCTCCTGGTCCGGGATCGGCAGGTGCAGCCGGTCGCGGAAGCGCTTGAGGTCGTCGACCGTCAGCTTCTTCATCTGGTGGGTCGCGTTGCGGCCCTCGAAGTTCGGGCCGAGTGTCCAGCCCTTGACGGTCTGCGCCAGGATCACCGTCGGCTGGCCCTTGTGGGCCTTGGCCGCCGCATACGCCGCGTAGATCTTCTTGTGGTCGTGACCGCCGCGGCCCAGGTGCAGGATCTGGTCGTCGGTCATGCCCTCGACCATCTTGCGCAGCCGCTGGTCGTCGCCGAAGAAGTGGTCCCGGATGTAGCCACCGGTCTCGGTCGCGTACGTCTGGAACTGACCGTCCGGGGTGGTGTTCAGCTTGTTGACCAGGATCCCGTCCCGGTCCTGCGCCAGCAGCGGGTCCCAGGTGCGGTCCCACACCAGCTTGATCACATTCCAGCCGGCGCCGCGGAACTGCGACTCCAGCTCCTGGATGATCTTGCCGTTGCCGCGCACCGGGCCGTCGAGCCGCTGCAGGTTGCAGTTGACCACGAAGGTCAGGTTGTCCAGGCCCTCACGCGCGGCCAGGGAGAGCTGGCCGAGCGACTCCGGCTCGTCCATCTCGCCGTCGCCCAGGAACGCCCAGACGTGGGAGTTGGAGGTGTCGGCGACGCCGCGCGCCTCCATATAGCGGTTCATCCGCGCCTGGAAGATCGCGCCGAGCGGGCCCAGGCCCATGGAGACCGTGGGGAACTCCCAGAAGTCCGGCATCGACCGCGGGTGCGGATAGCTGGACAGCGCGTGACCGAGCTTGGACTTCTCCTGACGGAACCCGTCCAGATGGTCCTCGGTCAGGCGGTCCAGCAGGAAGGCCCGGGCGTAGATGCCAGGAGAGGCATGGCCCTGGAAGAAGATCTGGTCGCCACTGTCGTGGTCCTTGCCGCGGAAGAAGTGGTTGAAGCCCACGTCGTACAGCGAGGCGGACGAGGCGAAGGTGGCGATGTGGCCACCGACCCCGATCCCCGGACGCTGCGCCCGGGAGACCATCACCGCCGCGTTCCAGCGGGTCGCGTTGAGGACCTTGCGCTCGATCTCCTCGTTGCCGGGGAAGAACGGCTCGCTCTTGGTGGCGATGGTGTTGACGTAGTCCGTGCTGCGCATCTCGGGCACGGCGACACGCTTCTCGCGGGCGCGCTCGATCAGGCGAAGCATCAGGTAGCGGGCACGTTCCCGGCCTCGCTCATCGACGGCTGCGTCGAGCGAGTCGAGCCATTCCTGGGTCTCTTCGGGATCGAAGTCCGGGACCTGGCTGGGAAGGCCGCCAATGATGATCGGGTTGCGATCGGATCCGGAAGCCACGCTATTCCTTCGCTTTTCGGTCGTGCTGTGCACGCACATGGATTCGTGCTCTGCTGCTGTAGCGCCGTTGTCCATCGTGTACCTCGGGTACGGGATACGTCACCTCTACCGAGTGGTAACCATCACCAGGTGAGACGGGCGCTCCGGCGGCCGTTCGGCGTGCGACGGCCGAATCGCAACCTTACGCCCACGACCGGGGTCGTCTGCGTACGGCCGTTCGGCGCCGGGGCGGCGTAAGGTGGCTAGACACACACGTAAGCCGGACATCCTCGGGCAATCCGGTCGGCCGCGCGCCGTTGCGTGTCGTTCCTCCATGATGGGAGTTGCGGCGACACGTCAACGTTTGGGCGGGATCGCTGGCCGGGTACTTGCGCGATCCGCCCGGCCCGTGTGGACTACGCCCAAAGCCCTCGCGTACGCGCGCGGGGCCCCACAGACTCGAAGAGTGAATGCAAGATGACAGGAGGCAATCCGTGAGCGCGACCGCGGACCACGCGGAGGAGCGGACCAACCCTGCCGCGAGGCTGGGTTTTCAGCCCGAACAGGTGGTCCAGGAGATCGGCTACGACGACGATGTCGACCAGGAGCTCCGCGAGTCCATCGAGGAGATCACCGGCCAGGAGCTCGTCGACGAGGAGTACGACGATGTGGCCGATGCCGTTGTGCTGTGGTTCCGAGAGGACGACGGCGATCTGACGGACGCGCTGGTGGACGCCATCCAGATGATCGACGACGGCGCACCGGTCTGGCTGCTGACGCCCAAGACCGGCCGTGACGGCTATGTCGAGCCGAGCGACATCAATGAGGCCGCGACCACCGCGGGCCTGTCCCAGACCAAGAGCTTCAACGCGGGCAAGGACTGGACGGGCAGCCGTCTGGTCACGCCGAAGGCCGCTCGCAGCGGCAAGCGCTGAGGCTTGGCGGATCCACACCTCAGAGCCCCCCTCCGTTCCCTTTCGGAGGGGGGCTCTGCACGTAGGGTGGACGCGCACCACATGATCATTCGAACGTGATCTTTCGAACGTGAGCGAAGGGATGTCCCCATGGCGATAGAGGTCGGTGCGAAGGCCCCCGACTTTCAGCTGAAGAACCAGCACGGGGAGTCGGTCAAGCTGTCCGACTTCCGGGGCGAGAAGAACGTCGTGCTCCTCTTCTACCCGTTCGCCTTCACCGGCGTCTGCACCGGCGAGCTGTGCGCGCTCCGCGACGAGCTGCCGACGTTCGTCAACGACGAGGTCCAGCTGCTGGCGGTCTCCAATGACTCGCCCTTCAGCCTGCGGGTCTTCGCCGAGCAGGAGGGGCTGGAGTACCCCCTGCTGTCGGACTTCTGGCCGCACGGCGAGACCAGCCGCGCCTACGGCGTCTTCGACGAGGACAAGGGCTGCGCGGTGCGCGGCACCTTCGTAATCGACAAGGAGGGCGTGGTGCGCTGGACGATCGTCAACGGCCTGCCCGACGCGCGGGACCTGAACGACTACGTCAAGGCCCTCGAAACCCTGTAGCAGCTGGGAACCGCTCACTAGGATCGACGCGTTGATCCTGATGGGAAACCTTTGATGAAGGGGCACGCAGTGCTCCTGACGAACCTTTTTGGGAGGACTCGTGGGAGTCAGCCTCAGCAAGGGCGGCAATGTCTCGCTGACCAAGGAAGCCCCGAACCTGACCGCGGTCGTCGTGGGTCTGGGCTGGGACGCCCGCACCACCACGGGCACGGACTTCGACCTCGACGCCAGCGCCCTGCTGACCAACGCCGAGGGCAAGGTCGGCAACGACCAGAACTTCGTCTTCTTCAACAACCTCAAGAGCCCTGACGGCTCCGTCGAGCACACCGGTGACAACATCACCGGTGAGGGCGAGGGCGACGACGAGCAGATCAAGGTGAACCTGGCGGGCGTCCCCGCCGATGTCGCCAAGATCGTCTTTCCGGTCTCGATCTACGACGCCGAGACCCGGCAGCAGAGCTTCGGCCAGGTGCGCAACGCCTTCATCCGCGTGGTGAACCAGGCCGACGGCAATGAGCTGGCCCGCTACGACCTCTCCGAGGACGCCTCGACCGAGACCGCCATGGTCTTCGGCGAGCTGTACCGGAACGGGGCGGAGTGGAAGTTCCGCGCCATCGGCCAGGGGTACGCCTCGGGTCTGCGCGGTATCGCGCAGGACTTCGGCGTCAACGTCTGAGCGAGCCGTCGAGGGCCGTCGAGGGCCGTCACAGGCCGTCCAAGGCTGTTCAGCGGCCCGTACGAGGCCGTATTCGGCCTCCGCGCGAGGCCATTCCGGCGCCGCACCCCCGCGCCCCAGCGGCAGGGGGTGCGGCGCCGGACGCGCATCACCCACGCACCACCCGGGGAGGAATCAGCATCATGGGCGTCACACTCGCCAAGGGGGGCAATGTCTCCCTCTCCAAAGCCGCTCCGAATCTCACACACGTGCTCATCGGCCTGGGCTGGGACGCGCGCTCCACCACCGGAGCGCCGTTCGACCTGGACGCCAGCGCGCTGCTGTGCCAGTCGGGGCGGGTGCTCGGCGATGAGTACTTCATCTTCTACAACAACCTCAAGAGCCCCGAGGGCTCCGTCGAGCACACCGGCGACAACCTCACCGGTGAGGGCGAGGGCGACGACGAGTCCCTGCTGATCGATCTGGTCAAGGTCCCGGCCGAGGTCGACAAGATCGTCTTCCCGGTCTCGATCCATGACGCCGATGCCAGGCGCCAGACGTTCGGGCAGGTCAGCAACGCCTTCATTCGGGTGGTGAACCAGGCGGACGGCCAGGAGCTGGCCCGCTACGACCTCTCCGAGGACGCCTCCGGCGAGACCGCGATGATTTTTGGCGAGGTCTATCGCTATGGGGGCGAGTGGAAGTTCAGGGCCGTGGGGCAGGGGTACGCGTCGGGTCTGCGTGGCATCGCTCTAGACTTCGGAGTCAACGTTTCGTAAAGCCGCGTAATAGTGCGCGGGGGAGACCTTACGACGAAGGATTGGGTAGGCAGTGCTCCTCAAAACCTTTGGTTGGTCGTTCGCCGTCACGGTGATCGGTCTGGCCCTGGCCGGCGTCCTCTGGGGGTGGAAGGGGCTCGCGATCGTCGGGATCCTCTCGATCCTGGAGATCTCGCTCTCATTCGACAACGCGGTCATCAACGCGGGCATTCTGCGCAAGATGAACGCCTTCTGGCAGAAGATCTTCCTGACGGTCGGCATTCTGATCGCCGTCTTCGGCATGCGTCTGGTCTTCCCGGTGATCATCGTCGCCATCACGGCGAAGCTGAGTCCCATCGAGGCCGTCGATCTCGCGATCAACGACAAGGACAAGTACGAGCACCTGGTCACGGCGGCGCATCCGGCGATCGCCGCCTTCGGCGGGATCTTCCTGCTGATGATCTTCCTCGACTTCATCTTCGAGGAGCGGGACATCAGGTGGCTGGGATGGCTGGAGAAGCCGCTCGCCAAGCTGGGCCGGCTGGACACGTTCTCGGTCGTCGTCGCCCTCGTCGTGCTGCTGGTCTCCGCCACCACCGTGGCCACCGACGTGGCCCACGGCGGCGGTGACAAGAGCGCCACCGTCCTACTGGCAGGCGTCGCCGGTCTGGTCACCTACTTGATCGTCGGCGGCATCTCCAGCTACTTCGAGGACAAGCTCGAAGAGGAGGAAGACGACGAGGCCGACGAGGCCAAGGGCGCGGACGAGAGCGGCGAGGAGACGAAGAGCGCCGCGAACGCCCAGCTCAACGGCAGCGGCGGCCGTGGCTCCAGCGGCGCCACCGTGGTCGGCCTCGCCGGTAAGGCCGCGTTCTTCCTGTTCCTCTACCTCGAGGTCATCGACGCGTCCTTCTCCTTCGACGGGGTCATCGGCGCCTTCGCGATCACCAACGACATCTTCGAGATGGCGCTGGGTCTGGGCATCGGCGCCATGTACATCCGGTCGCTGACCGTCTACCTGGTCCGCAGGGGCACCCTGGACGACTACGTCTACCTGGAGCACGGGGCGCACTACGCGATCGGCGCGCTCGCCGTCATCCTGCTGGTCACGATCAAGTACGAGATCAACGAGGTCATCACCGGCCTGGTGGGCGTGGTGCTGATCGCCGCCTCGTACTGGTCCTCGGTCGTGCGCAACCGCCGGGAGGCGGCCGAGGGCGAGGGCTCGGAGACCAAGGCGGAAGTCACCTCCGGAGTCTGAGTCCGGAGTCCGGGTCCGGAGTCCGAGCGCGGAGTCCGAGCCCGACCGAAGTCACCTCCGGAGTCCGACCTCCGGGAGTGTGACGCGGCGGTGTTTGAGGAACGCTCTGAGCGGGGCGGCCGAGGTCTTCCGACCTCCCGGCCGCCCCGCGGCAGTTGATCGGCTCTGAGGCAGCGGAGCCACGAAGGGTGGGGGTGCGCACCATGGCGTTCTGGAGCAACTGGGGACGGTCCGCGTGGCGTGAGTTCGAGAGCGGCGACGCGTCCGGTGTGGTCGAGCTGACCAAGCGGCAATCGACGATCTCGCTGACCAAGCAGGGGGCCGCCAGCGGCAATCTGCGGATCAATCTCTCCTGGCAGATGCGCACCTCGGACTTCAACAGCAGGGCGGGGCGCGGCTCGCTGCGCCACCCCCTGCGGATGTTCAAGCCCGAGCCGGTGCAGGCGCAGGGGCCCGCGATGGTCAATGTCGACCTCGACCTCGCGGTGATGTACGAGCTGAAGAGCGGCTCCAAGGGTGTGGTGCAGCCGCTCGGCGAGTTCTTCGGCAATCTCAACGAGGCGCCGTACATCAAGCTCAGCGGGGACGACCGGTTCGGCTCCGGGTCCGGCGAGACGGTCTACGTCAACATGGACCACAAGGACGACATCAAGCGACTGCTCGTCTTCGTCTACATCTACGACGGCACCCCCGCCTTCGACCGTACCCACGGCCTGGTCACGCTCTATCCGAGCAATGGGCCGCGGGTGGAGATCGCGCTCGACGAGCGGGCCCCGCAGGCCCGCTCCTGCGCCGTCGTGCTGATCGAGAACGTCAAGGGCGAGATGATGGTCCGCCGCGAGGTGAAGTACGTCTACGGCTTCCAGGCGGAGCTGGACCGGCTGTACGGCTGGGGCCTCCAGTGGGGCCGGGGCTACAAGTCCAAGGTTTGACCGGCCGCCCGCGGTGCGGCCGGGTCACGATGTGACCCGCCCGTCCCGCGGCCCCGCCCCAGCCGTTCCGGAGCTATCCGTTCCGGAGCTATCTGTTCTGGAACTGCGGCCCCTGCGGCGGCAGGACGAAATGCGGGTCCGGCACCTGGACGGGAATCGGCAGCGGGGGCGGCGCCACCGGCCCCGTCGGCTGCACCTGCTGCGGATAGCCGTACGCGGGCGGCTGCGGATAGCCGTACGTCGAGTACGTCGGCTGCTGGGGCGGATAGCCGTAGCCGGGCTGCGCCGGGGGCTGGCCGGGCGGCTGCGGATACCCCGCGGCCGGGGCCTGCGACGGCGGGGGCGGGGCCTGCGGCGGCACATAGCCGAAGCCGCTGTCGCCATGCGCCGTGGGGGGCCGCATGGGCTGGGTACGGTGCGGATCCCAGGGGTCGGGCGACGCCGCGTGCGGATAGCCGTACGCCGGGGACGGGGAGTGGGGCCGGGTCGGCGCATCGGACGACGACGGGGGCGGCGTGCCGGGGGCCGCTGGGGGTGCGTGAGTGGCGGCGGCCGGGGCCGCCGCGGGTGTCGCGGTGGCCGAGGGCTCGGGGGCGTCCAGAGGCTCGGGGGCGGCGGCCAGAGGCTCCGGAGCGGCAGCGGTCAGCGGCTCGGGGGCGGGGGTGGCCGGGGGCTCCGGAATGGCGCCGCCTTCCGGCCCGGCCGGGGCCGCGGCTACGTCGCCGTCCGAGCCGCCCGCGGCCTCGCCGTCCTCCACCGAGATCCCGTACTGCGTGGCCAGCCCGACCAGCCCCGTCTCATAGCCCTGCCCCAGGGCCCGGAACTTCCAGGTGTCGCCGCGCCGGTAGAGCTCACCGCAGATCAGCGCGGCCTCCTTGCCGGTCTCCGGCAGCACCGCGAAGATCGCGATCGGCTCGGCGTCCGCCTCGCGCGGCGCACCGGACGAGGCGTCGTAGAGCAGCAGGCTCAGATCCCTCACCTGTCCGAAGGTGCCGCCGTCGGCGGACGCCGCGAGCACCACCCGGCGCACCGCGGGCTCCAGCCCGGAGAACTCGGCCTCGATGGTGTCCGTCAGCGCGCCCTGGTTCGGCTTCTTGGGGAGATGCCAGACCAGCCCCGAGGGGTGGTTCGGCTGGTTGTAGAAGACGAAGTCCTCGTCCGAGCGCACCCGGTCGTCCGCGTCCAGCAGCAGCGCCGAGGCGTCCACGTCGGGTACGTCCGTGCCGGGGGTCCAGCGCAACACCGCGCGTATGGCCGTGGCCTCCAGCGGGATGTTCGATCCCTTCAGCATCGCCTGCGTCATGGCGGCAATCCTGCCTTCCCAGTGGGTCCTGGGACAACGCAGGGTGCGGGGCGGGTGGCGGCGGGGAGGTGGTACGGGGCGGCAGGGCGGGTATGCCGGACACCATGCGGACGCACATGGGTTACGTGATTTTCACGCCCTTGGGGAACTTTTGACCCAGGGCCGCACGTACGATTATCGGCCAACCGCGGGTCAGCGTGGCCGAGGCGGCGTACCGGCAGTACGGGGAGTTAGATGCGGCATTTCGGACATCTGACGGATGAGGTGCGGGCGAACGTCTTTCATCAGGAGCCCGGTGAATTCAGCGTGGACTCGCCCGCCCGGACGCTGGCCGTCGCGCTCGGCGCGACCCTGTACTGCCCGGCGACCCGGCCCAAGCTCGCCGAGGACATCGTCAAACAGGCAGGTCGCGGCGTGGTGTCCATGGTCCTGTGCCTGGAGGACTCCATCGACGACGCCGAGGTGCCGGGGGCGGAGGAGAACCTCATACGGCAGTTCGCGGAGCTGTCCGGGCTCGGCCCCGGCACCCCGCTGCCGCTGCTCTTCATCCGGGTCCGCACCCCCGAGCAGATCGTCGATCTTCTCACCCGGTTCGGAGTGGGTGTGCGGCTGCTGTCCGGATTCGTACTGCCGAAATTCACCGAGGAGCGCGGCGGGGCCTTCCTCGAGGCGCTGATGTCGGCCGAAAACGCCCAGGTGACCGAGGCGTTGGGCGGACGGCAGCTCTTCGCGATGCCGGTTCTCGAATCGCCTGAGCTGATGCACCGCGAGACGCGCACCGACACCCTGAGCGGCATCAGCCGGATTGTCGACAAGTACCGCGAGCGGGTGCTGGCGCTGCGCCTCGGGGTCACCGATCTGTGCTCGGCGTACGGGCTGCGCAGGGCGCCGGACATGACCGCGTACGACGTCCAGCTCATCGCGTCCGTGATCGCGGACGTGGTGAACATGCTGGGCCGGGCCGACGGCACGGGCTTCACGATCACCGGACCGGTCTGGGAGTACTTCAAACCCCATGAGCGGATGTTCAAACCGCAACTGCGGATCAGCCCCTTCAGCAGCGGTCGCGCCGAATCCCTGCGCACCGCGCTGATCGAGCACCACATGGACGGGCTGCTGCGCGAGATCGAACTGGACCGGGCCAACGGTCTGCAGGGCAAGACCTGCATCCACCCCACCCATGTGGCCCCCGTGCACGCGCTGTCCGTCGTCAGCCACGAGGAGTTCAGCGACGCAGTGGACATCCTGGAGCCCCAGCGCTGCGGGGGCGGTGTGGTGCGTTCCTCGTACACCAACAAAATGAACGAGGTGAAGCCGCACCGGGCATGGGCCGAGCGGACCCTGCGGCGCGCGGAGGTCTTCGGGGTGGCCCGGGAGGATGTGAGCTTCGTGGAACTGCTGGCGGCAAGCCTGCGGACGTAGAGCGAACCGGGCCCGGGACGGGCCCCGGACGAGCGACGATGGAAACGAGGCGCAGGGCGGCGTGAGCGTGGGCAACGTGTGGTCGGGACAGTGGGTCGCGGACCGGCTGGGAGTACGGCTGGACGGCGGCTGGGGCGCCGAGGTGCGCCGGGACGGTGAGGGGTCCCGGGGGAGCGAGGTGCGCCGGGACGGCGAGGAGTCCCGGGGCGGCGAGGTGCGCCGGGACGGCGAGGCGCTCCGCGAGGGCGAGGCGCCCCGCGACGGCGGCGGCCGGGGCGGCGACGGTCGGGACGGCGAGGGCGCCAGCGGTCAGGGTGGCGAGGGCGCCAGCGGCGGGGGCGGCGTCAGCGGCCGGGGCGATGGCGGTCAGGGCGGCGACGGCGTTAGCGGCCGGAACGGTGCTGG
The DNA here is from genome assembly GCF_003595545.1 of Streptomyces sp. 11-1-2. Lineage (NCBI taxonomy): Bacteria > Bacillati > Actinomycetota > Actinomycetes > Kitasatosporales > Streptomycetaceae > Streptomyces > Streptomyces sp. 11-1-2. Next base: position 3,812,276 of record NZ_CP022545.1, on the reverse strand, counting down.
CGGTCAGGGCGGCAAGGGCGTCAGCAGCGTGGGCGGCGTCCGCGGTCAGGGCGGCGAGTGTGTCAGCGGCGTGGGCGGCGTCAGCGGTCGGGGCGGCGACGGCGGCGCCGAGCTGCGTGAGCTGCTGGGGCTCGCCCTGCGGCGCAACCCCAAGCGGGCGCATCTGCTGGTCTCCAACGTGCTCGGCAAGCATGTCCCGCAGCGCCCCGCCATCGTCCACGACGCGGGCGTGCGGCTCGGCCGCCGGGTGCGGGAGCTGCTGGGCGACGAGGCGGCGGCGCGCGCGGTGGTGCTCGGGTACGCGGAGACCGCCACCGGCCTCGGCCACAGCGTCGCCGACGGGCTGGCCCTCGCCCCGTACCTCCACTCCACCCGCCGCCCGGTCCCGGGCGTCGCCACGGTGGGCGGCTTCGAGGAGGAGCACAGCCACGCCACCTCCCATCTGCTGCTCCCCGAGGACCCCGGGCTCTTGGCCTCGACGGGCCCCCTGGTCCTCGTGGACGACGAGTTCTCCACGGGCCGTACGGTCCTGAACACCATCGCCGCTCTCCACCGCCGCTTCCCCCGCGACCACTACGTGGTGGTGGCGCTGGTGGACATGCGCTCGCCCGAGGACCGCGCCCGCCTGGACGCCTTCGCGGCAGACCTCGGCGCCCGCGTCGACCTGGTCGCCGCCGCGGCCGGAGCGGTGCACCTCCCGGACGACGTCCTGGAGCGCGGAGCGAAGCTGGTGGCCGCACACGAGGAGGCCGCCCCGGACCACGAGGCCGCGCCCGCCCCCACAGCACCCCCGGCAGGTGCCGCCCCCACAGCATCCCCGGCAGGTGCCGCCTCCACGGTGCCCTCGGCAGGCGCCGCCCCCGACGCGGGTCCGGCCGTCGTCCGCGTAGACCTCGGCTGGCCCGAAGCGCTCCCGGACGGCGGTCGCCACGGCTTCACCCCCGCCCACCGCGTCCGCCTGGAAGCGGCCCTCCCCACCATGGCCACCCGCCTGGCGAACGCGCTGGCGGAAGCGCCGAACCTCGCGAACGCGCTGCCGAAGGCGCCGGACGACCCGACCCCGCCCGCCGGGGACCACTCGACCCCGCCCGCCGACGGCACCCCCGCGGCTCCCGGGGGATACGCCGCACCTGACCACCCGGCCCCGTCCGGCGGCGGCGCCCCCGCGTCCCCCGGAGGCCACACAGCGCCGGACGCGCCCGCCGACGACATCGCGGCGCCCGCCGACAACCCCGCCGCGGCCCCGCGCCGGACCGCGCCAGCCCCGGGCGCCCCGGCCGCCCCGCCCGCCCCGGGCGGCGGTGGCGCTGGTGCCACCGATCGGCCCCGGCCGCCCCGCCCCTCCTCCCGCCGCGTTCTGGTCCTCGGGTTCGAGGAGCTGATGTACGCGCCGCTGCGTATCGCGAAGGCGCTCGACGACGTCCTCGACGGCGTCGAGGTGCGGTATTCGACGACCACGCGCTCACCCGTGCTCGCCGTCGACGACCCCGGATACGCCATCCGGACCCGGCTGACCTTCCCCGCGCACGACGAGCCCGCCGACGGCCCCGGGCCGCGCTACGCCTACAACGTGGCGCCCGGTGCCGATCCGGACCGCCGCTTCGACGCCGTCGTCGCCGTCGTCGACTCGACCGCCGACACGCCCGCACTGCACGCCCCCGGCGGGCTGCTCGCCGCGCTGAGCACGCACACGGACCGGCTGGTCCTGGCCGTCGTGCCGTCGTATCGCCCCCAGAACCCACCCACCCCCCGCACCGTCCCCGAACGACAGGCTCCGCCCATGCACCAACCGTCGTACGAGCCCCTGCGCGGACCGGACTTCTCGTCCTACGCGCCCGAAGAGGTCGGCTGGCTGCTCCAGGACTTCTCCCACGTCACCCTTGAGGCGCCCACCGAGGAGCGGGAGGAGGCGATCCAGAGCGGGGGCGCGCACTACGCCGAGTCGCTGCCCGTGGAGTACCAGCCGAACGAGCGCTACCAGGACCTTTTCCGGGCCGCCCTCGACGCCTCCGCCGCCCGGATCGCCCGCGCCGTCGGCGCGGTCACCGAGACCGTGCTCGCCGAGCGCTCCCCGCGTCCCGTCCTCGTCTCGCTCGCCCGCGCCGGCACCCCCGTCGGGGTGCTGATGCGCCGCTGGGCGCACCACGCCCATGGGCTCGACCTCCCGCACTACGCGGTCTCCATCGTGCGCGGCCGCGGTATCGACACCGCCGCGCTGCGCTGGCTGGCGGACCACCACGACCCCTCCGACGTCGTCTTCGTCGACGGCTGGACCGGTAAGGGCGCCATCACCCGCGAGCTGTCGGACGCCCTCGCCCCGTACCCGGACTTCGATCCGCGGATCGCGGTCCTCGCCGATCCCGGCCGCTGTGTGGACACCTACGGCACCCGGGACGACTTCCTCGTCCCCTCCGCGTGCCTCAACTCGACCGTCTCCGGGCTGATATCGCGCACCGTGCTCCGCGCCGACCTGGTCGGCCCGAACGACTTCCACGGCGCGAAGTACTACCGCGAACTCGCCGGCTCCGATGCCTCCGGATACTTCCTCGACACCGTCTCGGGCCGCTTCGCGGAGGTCGCCGAGGCCGCCATGGCCGACGCCAGGCAGCTCGCGGCCACCGACCGCAGCCCCACCTGGGAGGGGTGGGCCGCGGTCGAGCGGATCAGCCAGGAGTACGGCATCCACGACGTCAACCTCGTCAAGCCGGGCGTCGGCGAGACCACCCGGGTGCTGCTGCGCCGCGTCCCGTGGAAGATCCTCGCCCAGCGCGGCGCGGGCGCCGACCTGGACCATGTGCGGCTGCTCGCCGAGCAGCGCGGCGTGCCGGTCGAGGAGATCGACGGGCTTCCGTACACCTGCGTCGGGCTGATCCACCCGCGCTACACCCGGGGCGCCACCGGGGCCGACGGAAAAACGGTAACCACAGCAGGCACCACAGACGAGGCGAACACGGCGGGCATCGCCAACAGAGACGAAAGAACGGTGGCCGCACGATGAGCGTCCTGGTGGCAAGCGATCTCGACCGCACCCTGATCTACTCCGCGGCCGCGCTCGGCCTCGACATGCCGGACGCCGAGGCCCCGCGGCTGCTGTGCGTCGAGACGTACGAGGGCCGACCGCTGTCGTACATGACCGAGACCGCCGCCGGGCTGCTCGCCGAACTGGTCCGCACCTCCGTCTTCGTCCCCACGACCACCCGCACTATCGAGCAGTACCGCCGCATCCGCCTCCCCGGCCCCGCCTCCCGCTTCGCGATCTGCGCCAACGGCGGCCAGCTGCTGGTGAACGGCGAGCCCGACGCCGACTGGAACCAGCGGGTCCGTACCACCCTCGGCGACCAGTGCGCCCCCCTGGAGGAGGTGCGCGCCCACCTCAGCGCCACCGCCGACCCCGCCTGGCTGCTCAAGGAGCGGGTGGCCGAGGAGCTGTTCGCCTATCTCGTGGTCGAGCGGGAGCTGCTGCCCCAGGGGTACGTCAAGGAGCTCACGCAGTGGGCCGAGCCGCGCGGCTGGACGGTCTCCCTGCAGGGCCGCAAGATCTACGCGGTGCCCAAGCCGCTCACCAAGAGCGCGGCCGTCGCCGAGATCAGGAACCGCACCGGAGCGGACGAGGTGCTCGCCGCGGGCGATTCGCTGCTCGACGCCGATCTACTGCTCGCGGCCGACCGCGCCTGGCGCCCCGGCCACGGCGAACTGGCCGACGCCGGCTGGACGGCACCCCAGGTGACCGTGGTCGAGGAGACGGGCGTCGCGGCGGGCGAGGCCATCGTCCGCGCCCTGGGCGAACGCTCATCCGTCACCTGGGCGCGCGCCCGCAGCCAGGTCATCCGCGCCGTCTCCCGCGGCCGGGACTGATCCGCCCTCCCAACACCCGCGCAGGGCCCCTTCGGAACCTCTCGCGCTGTCGTGACGTCGGGTTACAGTCACCAAGTCACCACAGTCGGCATGTGCGACATCGTCCGGGAAGCCGAGCAGACCGAAGGGGGCCGCGATGGCCGAGAGCAAGAGCACACCGATCACGGCCGAGCTGTACGAGTACGTCCTGCGGCACAATCCGCCGCTCGACCCCGTGCTGCGCGAGCTGGTCGAGGTCACCCACCGCAGCCTCCCCCAGCAGGCCGGGATGCAGTCCGCCGAGGAGCAGGCCCCGCTGCTGGCCTTCCTGGTCCGGCTGACCGGCGCCCGCCATATCGTCGAGGTCGGCACCTTCACCGGCTTCTCCGCGCTGGCCATGGCCCAGGCGCTGCCCGCCGACGGCAGGCTGATCGCCTGCGATGTGTCGGAGGAGTGGACGGCGTACGGGCGGAAGGCGTGGGCCAAGGCCGGTGTCGAGGCCCGCATCGACCTGCGGATCGCGCCCGCGCTGGACACTCTGCGCGCGATGCCCGCCGAGCCCCATATCGACCTCGCCTATCTCGACGCGGACAAGCCGAACTACATCCCGTACTGGGAGGAGCTGGTCCCGCGGATGAACCCCGGCGGTCTGATCGTCGCGGACAACGTGTTCTACCACGGGGCCGTCACGGCCTCGGCGCCGTCGACCGCGGGCGCCGCGATCCAGGCGTTCAACGATCATGTGGCGGCGGACGTCCGGATGGAGGCGGTCATGCTCACCGTCGCCGACGGCCTGACGCTCGCGCGCCGACTCGGCTGAGGCGGCCGGGCCGACCGCGTTACGGAGGTCGAGCCGACCGCGTTACGAGGGCCGGGCCGAACCGCGTCACGAGGGCCGGGCCGAACCGCGTCACGAGGGCCGGGCCGAACCGCGTCACGAGGGCCGGGCCGAACCGCGTCACCGAGAGCGGGGGCGCCGCAAGAACCTGGCCCAGCGGTGGCTCCCGGGCTTGTCGGTGGGCTCGGCGCCACCGGGCTGATCCAGCTTGCCCCACTTACCGGGCGGCTGACCGCGCCGTTCACCCGACTCCTCGGCAGGCCCACGGCGCTCCGCGGACTCACGGCCTCCCTCTGCCCCCGCATCGGCCGTAAGAGGCCCGCCCGGGGCGCCCGGCCCGCCCGGGGCTTCAGGCGTGAGCGGGGTGCCCGGCGGGGCGGCCGTACCGGTCTGTTCGGCGGCACGCCCGCGCGCGGCGATCAGCTCCCGGGCGTGGACGGCCTCGCGTTCGGCCTGCTCGGGGTGGCGGGTCACCCAGTACGGATTGTCATGCGGCAGCCCGCCGCTGACCCGTCCGTACATGCCGAACCACATCAGCAGCAGCCCCACCACAAAGCTGAACAGCACGTTCTGCATCCGGAACGCCAGGAAGTTGAACGTGGTCTCCAACACCGCCAGATTGACGAACCCGCTCAGCAGGAAGAGGATCCCGAGCACCAGGTTGAGCGTCGAGGCGAAGTTGCCGCCGATGACCATGCCGACGAACAGCAGCAGCCCGATGACGATGGAGAGCACGCTCAGCGCGCCGTTGGTGTTCAGCCCGGCGACCGTGTCACCGCCGATGTCGAAGAAGCCGACCTGGTCGATCAGGCCCAGGATGCCGAAGGCGACGAGCACCAGCCCCATGAGCCCGGCGCCGACGCGATAGAACTTGCTGAGCCGGTGATCGATCGGCAGATGCTCATCGAGCGAGGTGTGCGCGCCGATCCGCTCCGGGAAGTGCCGTGCGACTCCGGCGGGGTGAGGACCGATGGGGGAGGGGCGGCCCATAGCCATCTCCGGCCTCCTTCTGCTGGCGCCGGACCTCGGCTTCGCTCTCTGCGCGGTCGAGGCGGTACCCGCGGACGCCACGCCACCGTCGCGTACACGACGTACGCGCGCACATCAGGGTGCGTCGCGTACGTCCGGAGGCGCGGCACGGATACGTACCTCCCAGGATCCGCCCCCGCCCCCGTCGGCTCAACCGCAGCTCGGCACCAGCTCCCCCGCAGCTCAACACCGGCTCACCCTCAGCCGCAGCAGCCGCCCCCGCAGCAGCCGCCCCCGCCACCGCCGCCGGACGGGGGCCGGGCCGAGGAGGCGGAGGAGGACGAGGCGCCGGTGACGGCCACGGTGGACAGCAGCTTCACCGTGTCGCCGTGCCCGTCCGGGCAGGACGCGGGAGCGGAGGACTCGGCCATGGGCCGGTTCAGCTCAAAGGTGGTGCCGCAGGCGCGGCAGCGGTACTCATAGCGAGGCATGGCAGGAGCATAACCACCGAACCGCAGGTCGCCCCCGAAACTACAGGGCCCCTGACGCACGGGCTCAGTGCACGCTGCCCCGCTCCTCCCGAATCCCCTGGACGACCCGGGCGGCGGTCTGCCGTACGGCCTCCGTCTCGGAGAGGAAGTGCCACCAGTCCGGATGCCGCCCCTCCAGCCCCGCGATGGCCCGCTCCAGGCGCTCCACGGCGTCGTCCAGCGGGCGTGCGTGGCGCGGATCGGGCGTGGAGCGCCCGGCCATGGCCAGCCGCTGCGCGTCGCGGATCGCGAACCGGGTGCGCTCGATCTCCTTCTGCTGGTCGAACGACACCTCGTCCAGCCGCCGCAGCCGGTCCCCGGCCGCCGAGACGGCCTCGTCCGTGCTGTTCAGCAGCGCCCTTACGGTGGCCAGCAACGCGGTGGCGTCCGGCCAGCGCTGCTCCTCGCGCGCCGCCTGCGCCTCCTTGAGCTTCTCCTCGGCCTGCGCCACATCCCGCGCCGCCTGCGCGGGGACCGACTGCAGATCCTGCCAGCAGGCGGCGCTGTAGCGGCGGCGCAGCTCGCTGAGGACGGGCTCGACCCCGGCGGCCCGCGTGGTGATCGCCTGGGCGCGGGTGCGCAGCGACACCAGCCGCTTGTCGATCTCCGCAGACCGCTCCGGCAGCCGCTCGGCCTCCCCGCGCACCGCCTCCGCCCTGCGCAGCACATCATCGGCGCGCCGCAGGGTCTCCTGCACACCGTGCTGCCCGGCCCCCTGGTTGAGCTTGGTCAACTCGGGCGACAGCGCCGCCAGCCGGGCCGCCAGGTCGTCCGCCCGCAGCCCCGACGCACGCACCGCGTCCAGCGCGTTACTCGCCGCGAGCAGCGCCTGCCGCGCCCGCTCCACCGCCGGCGCCAGCCGCGCCAGCCGCGTCTCGGCCTGCTCCAGCAGCGGCCCCAGCCCCTGCGCGAACCGGTCCAGATCCCCCTTGGTGCGCTCCAGCGCATCCTTCGCCCTGGTCAGATCGGTGCGGGCCCGGGAGGCCGTCGCCGAGTCCAGATCGTCCCGGTCCAGATCATGCGCGTCCACCGCCGTGATGTAGTCCCGGCTGACCTGGTCGATCCGCTGCCCCAGCGCCGAGAAGTCGGCCGCGGTCCGGCGCGCGGCGGGCGAATCGTCCACGGCGGTGATCGTCTCGATGGAGATGCGCAGATCCCGCTGCGCCGTGTCCAGCTCATAGAACGCCGCCGCCGCGGCGTCCTTGGCCGCCTGCGCCTCGGCCCGCTGACTCTCCCCCCGCCCCCGAACCACCGCCGCCCCCCGCTCCCACCAGCGAACGAAAGCGCCCCCACCACCGCCAACAACGGCACCGGCAGCAACATCAGCCCCAGCACGGAGGGACGGCCCGAACGACGCACCCGGGCCGCCGGACGCGCAGACTCCCGCGATGGACGCGCAGACTCTGCAGATGTCGCCGCCACTACCCGCTCCCGATGGATCGCCCAGGTCCGAATGTCATTCTCCCACCCGACACAGACGAGCACAGCGCTCGGTTCGGTTCACGATCTGCGGACTTCTCTCGCCCGAGCCCCGGATACGGGCTCCTCCCCGGCCGTCTTCACGATTGCGGCACCACCCCGGGGACCCTGTAGGCTGACACCTCCCCCAGGGCGCATAGCTCAGCGGTAGAGCGCTGCCCTTACAAGGCAGATGTCGGCGGTTCGAACCCGTCTGCGCCCACAGTGATGGACCCGCGACGAAGCCCTGTACCGAGATCGGTACGGGGCTTTGCTCACCGCCTCATCCCGCCCCGCCGTCGAGCAGCCAGTGGTAGCGCAGGCGCAGCGCCCGCTCGGTGCTGGCCGCCACGGTGCAGAACCCGAGTGCGACGTTGCCCCAGGCCGGTAGATCGATGGGCGAGGTGAAGGTTCCGACGTACTGGGCGACGCCCTCTGGCGCCCGGGTGACCTGTTCGGCGAGCTGCAGGATCAGCATCACCAGGCCGATGGCGAGCACGGTCAGCGAGAGGAGACCGATCCAGCCGCTCAGTGCGGGGTGCGATCGGTCGAGGCGGGCGCGGCGGCCTTCGGCGGAGTGGGGGTCCGGGATGAGCTGGTGCTCGGCCCGCTCGGCGGTGACGTAGTGGCAGCGCTTGAGCCCGAAGGTGCTCGCCCTTACTTCGACGGTGCCGCCCTGGACGGGGAAGACGGCGGGGACTTTGGACTCGGCGTGATGCCTGCCATCGAGGTACAGGTGGGCTATGGCCTTCTCGGACGACTGATGCCTGACGTCGACGGCGTAGACCGTCTGCCGACCGTCGTCGTTCATCAGCCGAAGATAGAACAGTGCCCGGGAAAGCATCTGCCACCAGCGGAAACGCTTTAGCGCTCGCCCGTCCCCGGGCTTGACCCGCTGGACAGTCCGACGATGCCGCAAGTCCTTGAACATGCCTCGGCCCCCGTTACTTGCCCGGCTCCGCCGCGCAGGCGAGGTCCCGCGCCGGGCGCTGTCCGGTGGTCAGGAAGGCCGTCACCGAATCGTTCGCGCACGTGTTGGGGCCGAACGGATAGACACCGTGCCCGCCTTGGTCGGCCGTCACCATCGTGGCCCGCTTCCCGAACGCCCGCCGCAGCTTCCGGGCGCCGGCCAGCGGTGTCCCCGGGTCGCGCTCGTTCTGCACCATGAGCACGTTCGACGGGCCCCGGTCACCGATGCGCACCGGCGGCTCGACCCGCTTGTCCGGCCAGAACGCGCACGGTCCGATACCGGCCGAGGAGCCGCCCAGCATCGGATGCCTCAGCCGGTCGACGGCGACATTCCGCTGGTACTCCCGGACCGTTTCCGGCCAGCGATTGTCGCCGCATATCACCGAGAAACGGGCGGACATGAAGTTCTCCATGTTCGCCAACGGCGGGTTGGGCGGCGTCGGCCGGTCCGTGTCGAGCGCCTGCCAGGTCTTGGCCAGCTGGGGCATGTTCGCATCGCTGTAGAGGGAGTCGAAGGTGATCCCGCGGAACAACGTCCCGTCGTAGCCCTGGACCGGTTTCGCCTCCAACCGCTTTGCGAGATCGAAGAATTTGGCGGTCACCTGCTCCGGTGTGGTGCCCAGACCGTACTCGGGGTGCGCGGCCACGAACGCCGCGAAGTCCGGGAACCGGTCCTCCAGTCCACGGGCGAACAACCGCATGGCCGTGACGTCGTAACCGCCGGGGCCCAGGTTGCTGTCGAGCACGATCCGGTCGCTGCGCCCCGGGAACATCGTCGTGTACACCGCACCGAGGTAGGTGCCGTAGGAGGCGCCGAGGTACGAGAGCTTCGGCTCGCCCAGCGCCGCGCGGATCCGGTCCATGTCGCGCGCGGTGTTCGCGGTGGTGATGTACGGGTGCATCCACGCCGTCCGGGAGGTGGCGCACTGCTCGGCGATGGTCCGCGCGTTCCCCGCCTCCCGCGCGACCTCGGCCGCGGTGTGCGCGTACGGCGGGAGGTTGCCGCGTTTCTGTTGTTCCGGTGTCAGATCGCAGGTCACCGGCGTGCTGCGGCCAACCCCGCGCGGGTCGAAGCCGATCACGTCGTAGGAGTCCAGCACCTTCCGCGGCAGCCCTGAGGCGGCAAGAACGGCCGGGTAGCCCAGTCCCGTGATGCCGGGACCGCCTGGGCTGGTCAGCAGTACGCCGCGGCGCTGCGACGGTTTCTCGCTCGCCAGCCGGGAGATCGCGATCTTGATCTGCCGGCCGTCCGGATCCCGGTAGTCCAGCGGGACTTCGAGCGTCGCGCACTCGAGACGGGAGGAGGCGGCCTTCTCCGAGCACGGGCTCCACCGCACGGTGTCCGGCGTCGCCGCTGCCACCGATACTTCCGGCATCGCGGTCGCCGCCATTGCGGTTGCCACCACCGCGGTGGTGGCGAGGGCGAGGGGCAGGGTTCGACGCATGTGAAGGTCCTCCTGAAGGGTGCATGGGGTGCATGGGGTGAAAGGGGTGCACAGGGCGCATGGGGCACGCGGGACGCAGAGCGCACGGGGGGCGCCGGAACGGGCGGGCCCGGTACGGCCCCGCCGCCGGCCGTTCATGTGGACCGGCACGTCGATCCAGGCGGGGTTGCGGCGGCGGGCCCGTCGTCCCGGATGCCGTCAGCCCTTTCCTCTGCCGCGGACTCCGCCGGAATTACCGGCCCGGCCCCGCCCGGTGTTCGGCCTCTGGCGGGTGTGTGCCCAGCCACCGGCCACCATTCCGACGAGCGCGATGAATCCGAGGAGGATCAGTCGGCCGGTACGGTCGCCAGGGACCCAGTCGACGATGCCCCACAGCAGCTCGGAGTCCTGGTCGAGCAATCCGCGGATCACCGTTTGGGCGGCCAGGGCTGTGATCACCAACCCGACCGCCTCAAGGGCCACATAGCCACCCTTGCGCATCGCGTTTCTCCGTCTCGTGTCCGGTTGTCTCGGCACGTGAACGAGTCTGTTCGCGCGGCGCGGCCGGCACATCGGCCCGGCGGCTCGCATCGCCTTCGACCAAGGACGAGGCGGTGATTCGACTCTGGTCGAGGTCGCCCCCACCCCTGGTCTGATTCACCGGCCGCGCGGTCTCGCGATAATGACCAGGTGAACACGGACGTCGCGCCACGGCTCGGGTGGTGGCAGCAGACCTGGCGGCTGGCAGCGGCAGCGGCAGCGGGCATACCGATCTGGCTCTCCGTGGGTGTGGTGCTGCGGGGGCAGACGGGCGAAACGGGCTCGTGGTTCCTCATCGGTGATCCGCTGGTGGCTCTCGGCTGCCTGACGGCGCTTGTATGGCGGCGGCGGTTCCCGCTCGCCGTCGCCATGACGGTCGTGATCGCCTCGACCGCGTCGGCGCTCGCCACCGGCGCCGCGTTTCTGGCGCTGGTTTCGCTCTCGACTCGTCGCCGTCCGGTGGAGAGCGGGGTCGTCGGGCTGGCCTTCGTGACCGCGGCACAGTTCACCGGCGGGCTCTACCCGGTCCAGCGCACGTCCGACTCGTGGTGGCTCGAACTCACCTCCCCGGCGCTGATCGCGGGCATCGCGGTGGCCGTGGGCATGGCCATCGGCGCGCGCCGCGTCGAAGTGCGGTCCCTGCGGGATCGGGCGGAGAGCGCGGAACGGGAGCAGAGCGCACGGGCGGCGCAGGCACGCGCCCTGGAACGGAACCGGATCGCCCGCGAGATGCACGACGTGCTCGCGCACCGGATCTCCCTGGTCGCCATGCAGGCCGGAGTGCTGGGCCACCGCGGCGACCTCACCGCCGAGGAGAACCGCGTGCTGGTCCGCGGCATCGCCGACGGCTCCCACCAAGCACTGGAAGAACTACGGGATGTCCTCGGTGTGCTCCGGGCCGACCCGGGCCGCCCGGAACCGCCACAACCCTCCCTCGACCGAATCCCCGACCTGGTGGCCGACGCCCGCACCTCGGGACTGGACGTCACGTTCACCACCACCGTGACGGGAGTTCCGTCCGACGTCGTCGGACGAACCTGCTACCGGATCGTCCAAGAAGGCTTGACGAACGCCGCCAAACACGCCCCCGGCGCCTCCGTACGTATCGCCGTCGAAGGAACAGCGGGCGACACACTCCACGTCAGCGTGCACAACTCCGCAGCCACCAGGGCGACCGCACAACCACCGGCATCGGGATTCGGGCTGCTCGGTCTCACCGAACGCATCGACCTCGCCGGCGGAAAGCTCAACCACCACCGCACACCCGACAACGGGTACCTCCTCACCGCACAACTACCTTGGCCGAACCCCACCCACGAAAAGAGAACATGAGTGGACAGCGAGCGGGAGCCGGTGCGTGTCGTCATCGTCGACGACGAACAACTGGTGCGCATGGCACTGCGCCTCGTCATCGACGGCGAACCGGATCTGACCGTCGTCGCGGAGGTGGCCGACGGGGACGCGGCGATCGCCGTGGTGGACGAGCAGCGGCCGGACGTCGTGCTGATGGACGTGCGGATGCCCGGCCGTGACGGCCTCAGCACGACCCGGGAACTCCTCACCCGACCGGTGCCGCCGCGGGTGCTCATGCTGACCACCTTCGACTCCGACGATCTCGTGCTCGGCGCACTGCGCGCCGGTGCACTCGGGTTCGTCCTCAAGGACACCCCACCGCCGCAGATCCTCGACGCGGTACGGACCGTCGCGGACGGCAACCCCGTGCTGTCTCCGGCGGCCACGGCACGGGTGATCGCCGCAGCCACCGGCCCGCAGTCCACTCACGCGCGCGACTCATCCCGCGAAGCCGCACGGAAACAGCTCTCGGCCCTGACGGAACGAGAACGCGAAACCGCTCGGGCCATCGCGGACGGACTGGCCAACCCGGAGATCGCCCAGCGGCTGCACATCAGCGTGGCGACCGTCAAGGCCCACACAAGCAGCCTGTTCGCCAAGCTGACGGTCGAGAACCGGGTACAGATCGCACTCCTGGTCCGCGACGCGGAGGAATGATCCTGCGACAAGCGTCTATCGAAGGTGCTGCCAGGAGCCTGGCCGAAGCAGGTCAGGGACCAGCACACGTCTCGGGCGCACCGGCGAGCCGCAAGTCCCAGCCGACCGGACCTTGCCCGTCCTCACGTCGGGCCAGGAGCGGGGGATGGACCTCGGGGGCAGGGCGCCCCGCTGACTCCCACTCGGCGAGCCAGGCGCGCAGGACTGTCAGAGACGGTGAGTCGCGATGGTCAGCGACGATCACGCCGTCCTGCTGAATCACCGCCGCGGTGGCGGGAGTCGAGTGTCCGGGCGCCCACAGGTCCGGCCGTAGGCCGGCCATGGTCAGATACGGGTTGCCCTCAGCCCGTACCCGCGGGGCGGCATCGGGAAGGTTCAACGGTTGGTAGTTGACCGGCTCGTAGCGGACGGTGTTCGCCCCGTCGGGCGTGACCAGCAGCAGATGGCCGGTCGGTACGCGGCTCACTGCGCGGAACAGGCTCCGTTGCCCTAAGACGTCCGGCTGCGCCAGGGCCAGGTGAGCGGCGAGAACGGCTGGATCGAACGGTGCCCCATCCAGCGCGGCCAGCGCCGCGGCCGACGTTGACCACCACGTTCCTGTGGCCTCTGCCCGCCAGTACACCGGGTGCTGCCCGGCGAGATCGCCGATCACGGCCAGGGATTCGCCGCTGCGCGCGATCGTGAGATAGGAGCCGGGCCAGCAGGTCAGCGCGTTCCAGTCGCTCGCCCGCACGGTCGTCAGCGCCTGGCGCAGCTGTTGGTCGTCGGCTCCGCAATCACCGATGACTGCCAGTGCCAGCGGGCCGGAGCCTGCCGATCGGACGTGGCCGGTGGGCCAGCCAACGGTCCACACCGCGTCCAGTCCCAGTACGGGCCTTCTGCTCCTCGGTAGCCGATCGTGTCGGCTCGCTCCGTACCATCCTGCGCTCCACCGCATCAGCCGCCTGCTCTCGTCGCTATCGCTCTTGCTGGTCGAAACGGAGCGGGCACCGGGCTGTTGGCGGCCGTGCCCCAACACGGACCTCATCGAAACCCCGGCGCCCGTTCACGTCCGGAGCCCGGGGCCGGGCCGCGGCGCACACCCGCCCGGCCCCAGGCAGCCGATGGATCAGGCGTTCTTGTACTGGGTGTCGTCGGCGGTGTCGAAGTTGTTCGTGCCCAACGTCACCTCGACGACGTCACCGGCGTCCAGGACGATCGGAGCGGTGTACACGGGAGCGGTGGACTGTGTGTTCATGATTTCTGCCTCCATGGTGTTCCGTCCCTCGTACCCGGGATGGGCGCGTCGTGGACGTCGTACCTGGCCAGGCGGCCGAGGACGGGGGAGCCGCTTGTTCCCCGGCCGCATGGCCCTGACGGATAGTCAACGCGGGCCGTGACGGCAGCGGTACGGTGTTGGGCAGGCAAAGCGGTATATCGGGTATACGGGGCAGGTACTCATGACCAAGCGGACGCCGAATCACCGGCTGAGGAACCTCGTCGCCGAGGCCGGGCTGACGTACGAGGCCCTGGCCAAGGAGGTGCGCGCAGTGGCCGCCGAGTGCGGGACGGCGTTGCGAACCAACAAGTCGACCATCAAGCACTGGATCAGTGGCGCCGTCCCCGCAGGCGACACCGGCCGCTATCTCGCCGTAGCGCTCTCCCGCCGGCTCGGCCGCCTGCTGACCCTCCAGGATCTGGGCGTCGCGACACACGAAGAGGAGGATGACAGCCTCGGGCTGTCCCTCGGCGAGGATCCGCTGGACGCCCTGCTGCCGATGTGGAGGCACGAATTGGACCGGCGCCGCTTCCTCAGCACGTCCGCCTACTCGGTCGCCGCTGCCGGCCTGCCGCTGTCGTACGTCCGAGAGATCGCCGACCGCACCGCGGCCGCCCGCGCCGGCCGGACCATCGGCATGGGTGAAGTCGCCGCGGTCCGCGACATGGTGCGGCTCTTCTCCGAGATGGACGAACGCCACGGCGGGCAGCACGGCCGCAGCGCCCTGGTCCAATACCTGCGCGACGACGTCGCCCCGCTGTGCCGAGGCCGCTTCCATAGCGACGAGATTCGCCGGCACATGCTCTCCGCCGCCGGCCGGGGGGTCCATCTGCTCGGCTGGAAGTCCTACGACGCAGGACAGCAGGGCCTGGCCCAGCGCTACTACCTGCAGTCCTACGCGCTCGCCGTCGAGTCCGGCATTCCCGGGCACGACGGGTTCGTGATGCGCACGATGGCCATGCAAGGGCTCAAGCTGCACCGGCCCGAGCACTGCCAGGCCCTCGCCGAGACCGGGCTCAGCCGGGCCAAGGGCAAGGTGGACGTGCAGACCGAATCCCTCTTCCGCGTCGTGCACGCCCACACCCTGGCCAAGTCCCGGCAGCGGCGAGCGGCGGTCGCCGAGGCCGAGCGGGCGCGCACGCTCCTGGCCGCGGACTGCGGGGACGAGGTGCCGTTCTGGGCTCTTGCCTGGGGTCCGCCTGCGGCGTCCGTCTACTCGCGCAATGCGAAGGTCTACGAGACGTTGGGCGATCGGAAGACGGCGGCGGAGCAGTACGCGCGGGCCGCCGTGTCTCGCCCGGCAGGCTATGCGCGAATCGTCGCCCTCGATTTGGTGGCGAGCGCTGAGATGCAGCTCAAGAGCGGCAGCATCGAGCAGGCGTGTGCCACCTGGAACAGGGCGATGGACCATATGGACGGGGTGCGGTCCGTCCGCACCCGCAAGGCCGTGAAGCGTATGCGCAGCGACCTCGCTCGCTTCCGGGCCCGAGGTGCCCGCTGTGCGGCTGAGTTGGATGAGCGGGCTGGCGAGTTCCTCACCGCGACGTGATCGCCATCAGAGGGAGGTCCGACCAGCGGCTTATGACCCCGCGTGGACGGCGCCGACAGACTCGTCGAACTCCAGCCGACGCGGAGCACGCCAAGCTCGGCGGCCGGGGCGTGCTCGACTCGCTCGAGACGCCGGGCGGTTGCTTCGGCCACTTCTCCGACATCCAGGTGACCGGCGTCCGCACGCTGTCGCCCGGACAGCGGGTGGATCTCGAGTGGGAAGCCCCTGGCTTCCAACAGGACGGGTAGGACTACCGCGCGGTGACCATCGTGCCTCGGCCTACCTGACATCCACGGCTGACATCAAGGACGGCATACGGTCGCGGCCCTCAGCAGCACGCGGTGACCACGCACCCTCCACCGCGGCCTGCAGCGGCATCCCGTTGATCGAACTCCCCAAGCCGTGCTCACTTTGTCTGCCGCTTTACCCCGGTGCACGCAACCAGCCTTCGGCCGTCCTCTGTGAGGAAGAGCATGAAGACCCATGAGCCATCGGGGCTGTTGACCTGGCCGAGGCGAACGGGCTGATCGTGCTCACCGAGGAGCTGCACGGTGCGCTCAAGTCCCACGGTTTCCTGACCGGTCCCGCGGGTGCGTCGAAGGCGGCGGTCGTAGACGTGAGTGAGCGGGCGCGCGCACATCGCCTCAGCCCAGACTACGTATCCGCCTCCATGAACCAGAGCGGCACGGGCGCCGGCCGTTGCCTCGTCCTCGCCCGCAAGCAATTGAATGAGCAAGCTGCGCTCCACGTTCACCCCCTACGGCGTGTATCGAAAATGCTGCCAGGAGCCTGAGCTAAGTGGGCGAAGATTGAGCGCGACTCGGTGGCGTGCGGCGTGGAGATCAGGAAGGCTCGCGCGCATGGTCTCGGTAGTGCAGAACGTGGCGATTGACTGTGCGGATGCCTATGAGCTGGCTCGGTTCTGGAGCAGTGTGACAGGCCGTCCGCTGCATCCGGAGGACGGACCGGGGGACCGGGAGACTCAGGTGCTGCTGGCGGAGGGCCCAGTGCTGCACTTCAACCAGGTGCCCGAGGCTAAGACGATCAAGAACCGGGTTCATCTGTGTTTGCGCCCTGAGACCTCGCGCGATCAGGAGGTGGACCGGCTGCTGGGCCTCGGCGCCACCTTTATCGCCGACCACCGGAATCCCGATGGTTCAGCCCGGATCCACCGGCTTGATTCCCGGTTGATCGTTTCGGGGTCGTGCAGGCCGTGCTGGGGCTGAGTTGCGGATTCGGGCATGGGGTGGCCGCTGGTCTGCCCAGCTCTTCCACTCTGTCCACAGGTCTCGGGCCCTTTCGGGCAGGTCGGTCAGGGAGCGTCAGAGGGCCGGCGGTGCATGCACCGTGCTGAACAGCTGGGTGAAGTCCTCGCTCCAGGGCCAGCGCTCGGGCAGGTGCAGGGTGAGGCGGCGGGCGGAGCGGGCCAGGCGGGCGGGCACGTTGATCAGGCGGTCACGGATGGTGGCGGTGGTCGCCCTGGCATGGAACGCGGAGGCCAGGGTGCCGGCGGCGCGGGTCAGGTTGTGTGCCAGCGCCGCCAGGGCGAGCCACGCGGCATTGGCCTGGAAATGACCGGACGGCGCGTGGGCGAAGCCGCTGTTCTTGACATCGGCGATCACCTGCTCGACGACAGCGTGCCGGCGGTGATCACGCTCGGCATCCCTCAAGGCGAGCGGGGAGTCGGTGAACGCGGCGTGGTAGCGCCAGGTGTCGAAGAGCGTGCCCTGCCCGGCGGAGACGGTACCGGCGCTCAGGCGCTTGACGCGGCGCGCGATCAGTCGGGCGGTGACCTGCTGTTTCTTCGGCTTGGAAGTGAAAGCGGTGTAGAGGATCTCGGCTATCTCGGCGTCGGAGATCCAGCACTGGCCCTCTTCGTCCCAGACCGCTTGGGGATATTTGATCGGTGTCCAGGCGTCCTCGTCGATGCGGGCGATGGTGGCTTTGACGGAGGCGTTCATCCGCATGGTGATGGAGAAGCGGGCACCCAGGGCCCGGCAGGCGTTGATGACGTCGGCGCCGTAGAACGCGGAGTCCGCCCGCAGCACCAGCAGGCCGCTGGCGCCGCAGGCGCGTGCGGTGCGGATGGTCTCAGCGACGAACGCTGCCGCCCCGCGCGCGGAGTTCGAGGGTCCCTTGCGCAGCCTGGTGGCGGCGATCACGGGGGCGGACAGGGGTGTGGAGACGACGCCGAGCAGTGCATTCAGGCCCTTGACCTTGCTGTATCCGTAGCCAGCGCCCTGTTTGGCGTAGCCGTGGGTGCGGCGGATGGTGTCGTCGATGTCCACGTATGCGGCCTGGTCCGCGCCGGGCAGCAGCGGGGTGTGACGGGCCAGTTCGTGCAGGAACCGGCGGGCCACGGCGTGCAGTTGCTTCACGTGCCCGTGGGTGAAGGAGCGCAGGAACGACCCCAGCGTGGACGGGGCCCGCACTCCGGAGAACAGGCGGCCCATCGCGCCGTGCCGCAGCCGGTCCATGTCGTCGATGCTGTCGGCGCCCGCGGCCATGCCGCCCACCAACGACATCAGTTTCGCCGCTGGGAAGGCGCCGGTGCCGTCCTTCGAGGCGGGCAGCCGGACGTGCTCGCCGGCCAGCTTGGGCAGACCGCACCGCTCGGCCAGCCGCACCACCGGCTCCAGCCCGCCGTACGCGATCAGGTTCGGGTCATCGAACGCGGATGAGACCCGCCGCCGCGGCATGGGAAGATTGCATCTCGGAAGTGCCTCGATCGTGCCTGATGTGGTCCTAGAAAAACCCATCATCGCAGGTCGCAAGGCACTTCTTCGTTTCTGGGTGAACCATCCACCGGCATCAAGCCGGGGTGATCCGGACTCAGCGCACCAGGAAAGGGGGTTCTGACAGTACCTGTATCACCAGGGTCTCCCAGATGTGCACAACGCCTGTCAACCTGGCGTGAGTCGAAAGCACCGACAGCACTCCATGGACACGCACTGCAGCTTTACCTCCATCAGCTCAATTCAGCTGCTGCCCCGAATGCGTGACCGTGTCGGCGCATTCTGACACGACAGAAGGAACGGATACCAATGACGGACAACCAATTCACCACTCACGCGGAACTTTTCGATCTGAGTGGGAAGTACGCACTTGTCACTGGCGGCACCAAGGGCATTGGGATGATGATTGCGCGCGGCCTTCTCCAGGCGGGCGCCCGCGTCGTCATCAGCTCACGTAATGCGGACACGTGCGCGGAGGCACAGCAGCTGCTATCCGAATTCGGCGACGTCCAAGCAATTCCCGCCGACCTGTCCAGGCACGACGAGTGCCAGCGCCTCGCTGATCTCGTCATGGCCGACTCGGAACGCCTGGACATCCTCGTCAACAACGCGGGAGCGATGCGTAGCGAGCCGCTGGAGACGTTCCCGGACGAGGCCTGGGATGCAGTGCTCGACCTCAACCTCAAGTCGCCGTTCTGGCTGGTGCAGGCACTGCTTCCCGCACTTCGCAGGGCGGGAACCGCCGATGATCCGGCACGGATCATCAACATCGGCAGTATCGCCGCCATCCACGTCGCCCAGGCGCCCACCTACTCGTACGCCAGCAGCAAAGCGGCTCTCCATCAGCTCACCAGAGTGCTTGCCCGGGAGCTGGGTCCACAGCACGTCACGGTGAACGCGGTAGCACCGGGAGTCTTCCCGTCGCAGATGATGGGGGCCACGCTCGATGCCATCGGCGACAAGATCGCGGCGGCGGCCCCACTGCGCCGGCTCGGCCGCGACGACGACATGGCGGGTGCCGCCGTGTTTCTCGCCAGCCGGGCTGGGTCCTACCTCACGGGCGCCATCATCCCGGTAGATGGCGGCACCGCGACGACTGCAACGGGTACTCCCCCCGTCATGGGCCACTGACTAGTACGGCTGAACGGGCCTATGGTAGGGGGATGGCCACGATGGATCCACGCACCGAGATCCGGGAGTTTCTCAGCTCGCGTCGCGCCCGCATCGCACCCGAGCAGGCGGGCCTGCCCGCTTACGGCGGCAACCGCCGGGTCAAAGGTCTGCGCCGCGAGGAGGTCGCGCTGCTCGCGGGGGTATCGGTCGACTACTACGTGCGCATGGAGCGCGGCAGCCTCGCCGGTGCCTCCGACGGAGTGCTCGACGCGTTGGCCTCTGCCCTGCAACTCGACGAGGCCGAGCGCGACCACCTGTTCCACCTCGCGCGCCAATCGAGGGCGCCCCGCAGTCCACGCCGGCGCAGGCCTGCCGTGGCGGTGCGCTCGACGCTGCAGCAGGTGCTCGACGCGATCTCCGGTGCGCCGGCCTGGATCGGTAACGGCCGTTATGACGTGCTCGCCATGAATCAACTCGCTCGCGCGCTGTATTCACCGGTGCTGGCCGATTCGCGACGGCCCGCGAACACAGCGCGGTTCGTCTATCTGAAGCCCGAGGCGGCCAGAGATTTTTTTGTCGATTACGACCAAGTCGCCGGTGCCGTGGCTGCGAAGCTGCGCATGGAAGCCGGCCGCAATCCGCACGACGAGGAGCTGATCGCCCTGGTCGGCGAACTGTCAACGTGCAGTGAGCTATTTCGGCAGCGGTGGGCATCTCAGGACGTGCGGCTGCACCGGTCCGGCCGTAAGCGTATGCACCATCCGGCCGTGGGCCAGCTCGACTTGGACGTCGAGTCCCTGGAACTGCCCGCCGAACCCGGCCTGCACCTCAACATCTACACCGCACCCGCGGGCACACCGACCGCTGACAATTTGGCGCTCTTGGCGTCGTGGGCGGCCACCCAACAGACGCTGGCGACCGAGCTCGAAGCACACAACGGATAGTCCAACCCCTTCAGCCGTACTAGGATCCGTTTCCCCGACCAGCGCGGGCAGACCGCACCGCTCGGCCAGCCGCACCACCGGCTCCAGCCCGCCGTACGCGATCAGGTTCGGGTCATCGAACGCGGATGAGACCCGCCGCCGCGGCATGGGAAGATTGCATCTCGGAAGTGCCTTGTCGATCGTGCCTGATGTGGTCCTAGAAAAACCCATCATCGCAGGTCGCAAGGCACTTCTTCGTTTCTGGGTGAACCATCCACCGGCATCAAGCCGGTGGATCCGGGCTCAGGCTGGGCAATCCTTGCTGATCCCGAAGGCAACGAATTCTGCGTTCTGCGCAGCGAGTCCGACCGAGCGGCCATGAATTCCTGACCCTCATGCGCCGCCCTGGTCGGTTCAAGGCCGCCGGTACGGGCTTGAGTTCCCCGGGCCCGAGCGGAAGCCGTAGGGTTCCCCCATGGTGACTGCGACTGTCCGCGAGTGGAGCGATGAGGAAGGCTGGGGGGTGCTCGACTCGCCCGAGACGCCGGGCGGTTGCTTCGGCCTCTTCTCCGACATCCAGGCGACCGGTTTCCGCACGCTGTCGCCCGGACAGCGGGTGGACCTCGAGTGGGAAGCCCCCGGTTTCAAACAGGACGGGTACGACTACCGCGCGGTGAGCATCGTGCCTCGATCCGTCTGACCTCCACAGCGCCGTCGTGGTCACTTCGGGCTGACGCCGAGCGTTGATGGGCTACGGCCGGAAGAGCTTCGGAAGGGCTTCAGCGCAGCCTGCCGGAGGCGAAGCCGTGGGGGCGCGATTCGCCCGTCCGGTCGGGGCCGCTTCCTTGTTCGCGGCCCGTCCGGACCACCGCCGCGGGCCGCGCTTGACTTCGAGCGCACTCGAATCCGTAGCGTGCCGCCATGAGCGACAGCACCACACCCCAGCACACGATCGGTTCGGGTTTCGGCGCCCGGAGCACCGCCGACGACGTCCTCGCGGGCATCGACCTCACCGGTCGGCTCGCCCTGGTCACGGGCGGCTACTCGGGCATCGGCGTCGAGACCACGCGCGCGCTGACGAAGGCCGGCGCCCGTGTCGTGGTCCCGGCCCGCCGGGTCGGTGCGGCACAGGAGGGCCTGGCCGGGATCGACGGTGTCGAGGTGGACGAACTGGACCTCGGCGACCTGGACAGCGTGCGCGGCTTCGCCGAGCGGTTCCTCGCCTCGGGCCGGACCCTGGACATCGTCATCGACAGCGCGGGAATCATGGCCTGCCCCGAGACCCGGGTCGGGCCGGGCTGGGAGGCCCAGTTCGCCACCAACCACCTCGGCCACTTCGCCCTCGTCAACCGACTGTGGCCCGCGATCGAGCCGGGCGGGGCCCGCGTCGTCTCGGTCTCCTCCACCGGCCACCATGCCTCCCCCGTCCGCTGGGACGACGTCCACTGGCGCCACGGCTACGACAAGTGGGAGGCGTACGGCCAGGCCAAGACGGCGAACGCGGTGTTCGCCGTGCAGCTCGACCGCCTCGGCCGGGAGCGGGGTGTGCGGGCCTTCTCGCTGCACCCCGGTGGCATCCTCACTCCCCTTCAGCGGCATCTGCCGAAGCAGGAGATGGTGGAGCGGGGCTGGATCGACGCGGACGGCAACCTGCTCCACCCCGAGGCGTTCAAGACACCGGAGCAGGGTGCGGCCACGCAGGTGTGGGCGGCGACCTCCCCCCGGCTGAACGGCATGGGCGGCGTCTACCTGGAGGACTGCGACATCGCCGAGCCCGCCCCGGCGGACGGCTCCCGGGTCGGCGTCAAGGAGTGGGCCACGGACCCGGAGCAGGCCGCCCGCCTGTGGGCGCTGTCCGCCGAGCTGACCGGCGTGGACGCGTTCGCCGCCTGAGAGGTGTGCGATCCGGCGTCACACCGCTCGATCCGTCAGGATCGCGCTCACCACCACCCCGAAGAGGTGCTCGGCGCGCGCCTCGAGCCCGGGCTGGTCGCCGAGCCAGGCGAGTGATGAGGCCAGGGCGAAGAGGTCGGCGCCGTCGATGTCGGTCCGCGCCACGCCCGCGCCCTGGGCTCGGGTGAGGAGCCGGGTGCCGGCCGCGCGCATGGTGACGCAGGAGGTGTGGAGCGCGGACTCGGGGTCCTCGATCGCTTTCACCATCGCCGTCACCACGCCGCGGTAGTTCTTCGTGCACGCGACGAAGTCGCGCAGCCACAACATCACCGCGTCCTGAGGCGAGCTCGTGGTCTCGACCTCGGCCGCCCGCGCCGTCAGCTCGTCGAAGCTCGTGCGGAGCAGGGCCTCGAGCAGCGCCTCCCGGGTCGGGAAGTGACGCAACAGCGTCGCCAGCCCGACCCCGGCCCGGCGGGCGATGTCGCGCATCGACGCGTCGACGCCCTGCTCGGTGATGACGGCGCCGGCGACGGCCAGCAGACGGTCATGGTTGGCCTGGGCATCCGCCCTCATCTGCCCTCCCTTGAATATCCGGATCACTGACCCGTATAATCGGATCACTGGTCCGGAAAAACGGATCTGTGGTTCACTTAGTTTACCCCGCGGGGAGACGCAGGAGAGAGCTGTGCCCACACAGACCATGAAGGCGATCCGGCTGCACGAGTTCGGCGGCCCCCAGGTGCTGCGTCACGAGGAGGTGCCCGTTCCCGAACCGGGGCCGGGCGAGGTGCTCGTCCGCGTGCGCGCGGTCGGCATCAACCCTCCTGACTGGTACGCCCGCGAGGGAATGCCCGACGTACCGGCCGAGCTGAAGCCCTCGATGGATCTCCCCCTGATCCCGGGGACCGACGTCTCGGGCGTCGTGGAAGCCGTCGCCGCCGACGTCGACGGCTTCGCGGCCGGAGACGAGGTGCTCGGCCTGCTGCGCTTTCCCACCGCGCTCCAGGCCGGCGCCTACGCCGAGTACGTCACCGCGCCGGCGTCCGACTTCGCCCGCAAGCCGGCCGGCGTCGACCATGTGCACGCCGCCGCCCTGGCCATGTCGGGGCTGACCGCGTGGCAGTTCCTGATCGAGCTCGGGCATGACCATCCCTCGCCGTTCCAGGCGGCCCAGCACCGCCCGATGGCGCTCGACAGGGAGAAGACCGTGCTCGTCAACGGCGCCGCCGGTGGCGTGGGGCACCTCGCTCTCCAGCTCGCCAAGTGGAAGGGGGCCCGCGTCGTCGCCGTGGCCTCCGGCGCCCACGAGACGTTCCTGCGCGAGCTCGGCGCCGACGAGTTCATCGACTACACCAAGGAGCGGCCCGAGGATGTCGCCCGTGACGTCGATCTCGTCCTGGACACTGTCGGGGGTCCCGACAGCAGGCGCTTCCTGCGCACCCTCAAGCGCGGCGGATCCCTCTACCCGGTGTACTTCGGCGAGTTCGACGACGAGGAGAACGCGAAGCTGGGCGTCACGGTCACGGCCGCCCAGGTCCGCTCGAACGGCGCGCAGCTCGCCGAGATCGGGCGCCTGCTCGCGGACGGCACGATCCGCGTGGCGATCGACAGCACCTTCCCGCTCGAGGACGCCCGGGCGGCGCACGAGCGAGCTGCCCAGGGACACCTCCAGGGCAAGATCGTGCTGACGGTCGCATGAGCGCGAAGGCCGCCCCCGGCTGAAGGCCGCCCCCGGCTGGGGAAGCGCCCACCTCGCCGCGATCCGCCCGGGGAAAGTGGCCCTCGGCCCGGCCGGCCGGCGCAACCTGGCCAACGCCGTCTTCCACAGCGCGGACGCCGACACGGCGCTGGTGCACGCCTACCTCATGCTCACGTCGAACGCGGGCGGGGGCGGGGGCGTGGTCGCGACCGGCTTCTACACGGTCGGGCTCGAACGCGCCGGGGGCGAGCGGCGGATCGCCGAGCTGTTCCTCGGCACGGACAACGCCTGGTAGGAAGGGCGACCCCAGGCCAACGGCTACAGATACTCGCCGTAGAAGGCGGTCAGACGTTCAATTGCCTGGTCGACGTATCGGGGCTCGTCGTACATCTCGTAGTGTCCGGCGCCTTCGACGATGAGCAGATCGATGGGGTTGGGGGCCAACTTCCACAGTTTCATGCCTGCCTCGTACTGGCCGGTGTTCCCCTGGCGCCCTGCGACGATCACCTGGAGCGGTTGGGTGAGCAGCTGGTCGACGAGGTGGAAGGCGTCGTAGCCGAGCAGCAGCGAGTCGCTGCGGCGAAGGCGACGGTTGGTCGAGTGCTCGTTGCCGCCTCTTGGCGTTCGGTAGTACGTGATCGCCTGAGTGGTGTCGATGTCGGTGAATCCGGCCGCCGCCGCGTCCTCGAGGGTGTCCGGCAGCCAGTTGACCCGTTCGAGGTCTTGCCCGATGACCTCTCGCGTCCGCGCCGCGGCAAGGTCATCGAGTGTTGCGGCGGGGCCGTTGGGGGAGAAGCCGGGCCCGCGCCAGGACTCGCCCATGTTGCCGGCGACGACCGTGGCGATCGCCTTGATGCGGTGATCGGTGCGAGCGGTGTGCACGGCGTAGCCGCCACCGGCGCAGATGCCGAGCGCGCCGATCCGCTGTGGATCGATGCCGGGGATGGTGCTCAGTTCGTCGATCGCGTAGGAGATGTCTTCGCCGCGACGATAAGGATCCTCGAGGTCACGAGGCTGCCCACCGCTTTGTCCTTGATGGGAAGGGTCGAATGTGAGGGCGGCGAAGCCGTTCTCGGCGAGTCGGGACGCGTAGTTCGCACCTATCTGCTCCTTGACGCTGCTCCCTGGCGTGGAGAGCACGACCGCGGCCTGAGGTTCCGCGGCGTCGAAGCCCTCCGGGAGGTAGAGATCGGCGGCGAGATCGATGGCGCCGCGAGGGATGGAGATGTGCTGTGGCATGAGGGGTCAGCGCCTTCCGCGTAGAATCCTTCGGAGCTGTTCGGTTTCCAGCTAGTTCCAAACCGAACTAGCTCAAGGCCGTACCATATCTCAAGGAATGCCATGCCGACGGATGACGCTGCTGAGCTGTGGAAGTTGAACCAACGACTTCTGACCAGGGTCATGAACGCTGCCGCCCCGCAGCTCGAAGAGCTGGGGCTGGAGACGAAGGAGTTCTTCGTTCTCGACGAGGTGGACGCATGCAAGTACCCAGCCGAGCTCACCCGGAAGCTGATGCTTCCGAAGGCGAGCATCACGACGTACTTGCGGAACCTCGTTGACCGCGGGCTGGTGCGCAGAGAGATCGACGAGAGCGACTTGCGCCGCCATCGCCTCACGACAACTCCCGAGGGGCGGCGAGTGCGCGCCAAGGCCCTCGAAGCTCTGGCCTCGGAGTTCTCGACGATGATGGCGCGGCTCGACGAACGAGACCAGTCTGAACTGCGTCGGATGCTGCTGAGGCTCCTCGAGACCGAATAGGGCATGGAGGTGGGCCGCTGGTGAGCCCCTCTCCGGCTCGAAGGCCAGCCGCGGGGAGGGGGTGGCGTCAACGATCGCCGCGAAAGCCTGCTCGCCGGATTTGGTTTCAAGTGAAACCGTATCGACCGGATGAATGGCTGTAATGTGGCCTCATGACCGCCGATGTTCCTCACCACTCCACCGCCTCACGTGCGACCGGCCGCGCCGGGGATGCCTCGCCCTTCGCTCTCGGGCTGCTGCTGCGCCGGGCGCACTGGCGGGCGGCTGGGGTGATGGGGGAGGCGCTTCGGCCGCTCGGCATTGAGTTGCGGCATTTTGCCGTGCTGATCGTGCTGGTCGACTGCGGGCCCACGGTGCAGCGGGACCTGGCGGCGGCGACGGGGTCGGACAAGGCGGGGATCATGCGGGTCGTGGACGACCTGGAGCGCAAGGGGCTGGTCGTACGGAAGGCCGTTCCGGGGGATCGGCGGGTGCGGGCGGTGGAGATCACGCCTCAGGGTGTCGAGCTTTTCGACGCGGCCCATGTGGCGGCGGAGCCGCTGGCTGAGCGGCTGGTCGCCGAGCTGGGGCCCGGCGAGCCCGAGCGGCTGACGGATCTGCTGAACCGGTTCGCCTATCCGGCGGAGGGTTAGGCCGACGAGGACGCCGTGTGACCTCCTGGGGCTCGGTGTCACGCGGCGTCCATCGTCCGGCGCGGGCTATGCGGCGACGCGCTTCGCGAGGTCCATGGCCTTGGTGGCCGCGTCCTCGAAGGCACGCTCGCGGGATGTCTCGTAGAGCGGGACCAGGTCGGACATGGCCGGGTTGCGGGGGGCCATGGTGAGCTCCGGGACGATGAAGTCGAGGTCCAGGCCGAGGGTGCGCTTGAGGACGGCCTCCAGGTAGTTCTGCACGAAGTCGAAGCCCTCGCGCGGGGTGCCCGGTGCGTAGGAGCCGCCGCGGCTGGCGACGACGACGGCCGGCGTGCCCTCGGCGGAGGGGGACTCGCCCGCGGTGCGGCCGAGCAGGAGCACGTTGTCCAGCCATGCCTTGAGGGTCGAGGGGATCGAGAAGTTGTGCATGGGGGCGCCGATCAGGACGGCGTCCGCCTGCTCCAGCTCCTCCATGAGCTTCTCGCGCACGGCGAACGCCACGGACTGCTCCGGGGTGCGCTCGGCCGGGGCGGTGTAACCGGCGGACCAGGCGGTGGCGGTCATATACGGGACGGGGTTGGCGGCGAGGTCGCGGTAGATCACCGTGCCCTCCGGGTGCTGCTCCTCCCATGCCTTGCGGAAGGCGGCCGCGACCGAACGGGACGAGGACGCCTCGCCCGGAAGCACGGACGAGTCGATGTGCAGCAGCGTGACCATGAACTTTCTCCAAGAGTGACGCCCGGGGCGGGGAGCCCTGGGCAGGGCTGAGCGTTGACGCTCGACGATAGTCAAATGCGAGATAGTATTGAATGATACTGTCGTGAGTGTAGCTGAGATGGGTGCGTCGCGTCGTATCGAGCAGATGGGAGACAGGCGATCTTGGACGTCTACGAGGCGGTCACGAGTCGACGGGCAGTGCGCGGGTTCACCGACCAGCCTGTCCCGAGAGAGGCGCTGGAGCGTGTGCTGTCCGCAGCGGCTTGGGCGCCGTCCGGATCGAACATTCAGCCGTGGCACGTCTACGTGCTGACCGGCGGGCCGCTCGCCGAGCTCAAAAAGCGGGCCGGCGAGCGCCTGGCCGCGGGCGACCCCTGGGACGAGGCGGAGTACGCGCAGTACCCGCCCGCGTTGAAGTCCCCGTACAGCGAGCGCCGATCCGCCTTCGGTGAGCAGCGCTACGGGGCGCTCGGTGTCGCGCGCGAGGACCTGGAGGCGCGCCAGCGGGCCGCTTCCGGGAACTGGCAGTGTTTCGGCGCGCCCGCCGCCCTGTTCTGCTACATCGACCGCGACCTGGGCCCGGCCCAGTGGTCCGACGTCGGCATGTATCTGCAGACCGTCATGCTGCTGCTTCGCGCCGAGGGGCTGCACAGTTGCCCGCAGATGGCATGGGCGAAGTTCCGCGAGAGCGTCGCGGAGATCGTTTCGCCTCCGGAGGAGCTCATGCTCTTCTGCGGCATGTCGATCGGGTACGAGGACGTCACGGAGAACACCGGCCGTACGGGGCGGGCGCCGCTCGACGAGACGGTCAGGTTCATCGACGGCTATTGAGGGTCTGCAGGGGGTGAGGGGTCCTCGGGGGCCACAGGGTCTCGGGGTCCTCGGGGGCCTCAGGGCCGCGGTGCGGTCCTCAGTCTTGCGGCGTCGTCAGCCACGCGCCGACGCGCGTCATCGCCGAGGGGCCCGAGGTCTCGGCGACGTCCTGCGCCAGATCGGCGATCGAGACGGCGCGCAGCGCTTCTCGCCAGGCCGCGTCCGCCGTGGACATCGCGCGGGCGATCGGGCACGGTGTGGTGCACGATTCGGCCGGGGTGGCCAGCGGGCCCCGCTGACGGATCTCCGTGCAGGTGAACGCCGCGGCGGGGCCGTCGACCGCTTCCACCACGTCGAGCACGGTGATCGAGGCGGGCTCCCGGGTGAGTACATAGCCGCCCGCCTTGCCCTGGACCGAGCGGACAAGCCCGGCCCGGGACAGCGCCTGTAGCTGTTTGGCCAGGTAGCTGGCCGAGACGTCGTGGAACTCCGCCAGCTTGGTCGCGGGGACGGGCTCCTCGACGGACGTGAGCACGACGCAGCAGTGCAGGGCCCACTCGACTCCGCCGGACATCTTCACGCGACCACTGTAATCAGCCTGTCTACTCGGACAACTTGTGTCCGGGTATTTTCTCGGACAAGATGTGTCCGAGTTTGATGGATGCCGCGCTCATGCGGGTATCCATATGCCGTATTTCGGACGCAATCCTGACGAAGGGCATGTCATGAAGTTCGCAGTCATCGGCGGTACCGGGCTGATCGGGTCGCAGGTCGTCAAGAATCTGAACGCCGCCGGGCACGAGGCGGTACCGCACTCGCAGTCCACCGGAGTCGACGTCATCACCGGCCAGGGGCTGGACGAGGCGGTGGCGGGAGCCGACGTCGTCGTCAACCTGACCAACTCCCCGACCTTCGACGACGCGTCCCCGGCCTTCTTCCGGACCTCGATGGACAACCTGCTGGCCGCGGCCCAGCGGGGCGGCGTCGGCCACTTCGTCATCCTCTCGATCGTCGGCGTGGACCAGGTGCCGGAGCTGGACTACTACCGGGCCAAGACGCTCCAGGAGGAGATCCTCGCGGCCGGGCCGGTCCCGTACTCGATCGTCCGGGCGACGCAGTTCATGGAGTTCATGGACGACGTCATGACCTGGACCGCCGACGGTGACACCGTCCGGCTGCCCGCCACGCCGATCCAGCCGATCGCCGCCAAGGACGTGGCCGCCGCGGTGGCGGAGGTCGCCGCGGGCGCCCCGGTGCGTGGCATTCACAACATCGCGGGCCCCGAGGTCTTCTCCCTGGACGAGCTGGGCCGGATCACCCTGTCCCACAAGGGCGACGACCGGACCGTCGTCATCGACCCCACCGCCGGTATGTTCGCCGCCGTCAAGGGCGACGTTCTCACCGACAAGAGCGCCCACCTCGCCCCCACCCGCTACGCCGACTGGCTCTCCTGACGACGACCCGCTCGCGCCCGCTCGCGCCCGCTCAGGCGCGCGGACCGCGGACCGTAGACCGCGGACCGTAGGCCGTGGATCACAGGGCGCGCCGAGCCCTGGCCCGCCGTGGCGGGAGCGGACAAGACGCCGGCCCGTCCGGCGTCACCGCCCCGCCGGGCGGGGCCGGCGGGCCGAGCGCCGACGGGGGCTGCCGCTCAACCGAACGCCGCCAGGGAGACCGGCTGCCACTCCCGCCACGTCTTCAGGCGCTCCTCGTAGAGATCGGCGACATCGGTGAAGGACTTGCCGAGGAAGATCCTCAGCGGGGGCCGCTCCGCGTCGACGATCCGGAGGATCGCGTCGCGGGTCGCGCGCGGGTCGCCGACCTCGAAATCCACCGCGGTGGCCTCGTGGACTTCGGCG
This sequence comes from Streptomyces sp. 11-1-2, assembly GCF_003595545.1. Classification (NCBI taxonomy): domain Bacteria; kingdom Bacillati; phylum Actinomycetota; class Actinomycetes; order Kitasatosporales; family Streptomycetaceae; genus Streptomyces; species Streptomyces sp. 11-1-2. Next base: position 3,782,755 of record NZ_CP022545.1, on the reverse strand, counting down.
TAGTCCGGATGCCGCTCACTGTGCCGTGCCCCGCGCGCCAGCCAGTCGGTGGCATAGGGGCCGGGCTCGACGTTGGTGATATGGATGCCGAAGGCCGCCACTTCTTGTGCCAGGGACTCCGACAATCCCTCAAGGGCCCACTTGGAGGCGTGGTACGCGCCGATGCCGGGGAAGGCCCGTACGCCGCCCTCGCTGGTCACCTGCAGGATCCGTCCCGATCGCTGCGCCCGCATGACGGGCAGAACGGCCTGTGTGACCCACACCGCGCCCAGGAAGTTGGTCTCCATCTGGGCCCGGAGTTCGTCCTCGGTCAGCTCCTCGACCATGCCGAAATGCCCGTAGCCGGCGTTGTTCACCGCGATGTCCAGCGAACCGAAATGCGCATGGGTGCGCTGCACCGCCGCATGCACCGCGGCCCGGTCGGTGACGTCGAGCCGCAACGGCAGCACCGCATCCCCGTACCGCTCGACCAGGGGATTCAGGTGGCTGATATCCCGAGCCGTCGCCGCGACGTGATCGCCGCGTTCCAGCGCGGCGTCCGCCCACTCGCGGCCGAACCCCCTCGAGCTGCCCGTGATGAACCACGTCTTCGCCATGATGATCGGTGCTCCCTTTGGGATGGCTTGTCTGCTGTCGCTCTTCCATCGTGCGGCTGGTCAAGGCATTCCACCAGCGAAGGTCTGGCATAGGAGACATGTGGTTTTGGAATGTGTCAGGATGACGGCATGGCCGACCTGTCCCTCACCGGTCTCCGCGTCGTCCAGGCCGTGGTCGACACCGGATCGTTCACCGCCGCGGCCGACGCACTCGGATACACCCAGTCGGCGGTGTCCCGTCAGGTGGCGGCGATGGAAGCCGCCGCGGGCGCACCGCTGTTCGTCCGGGGCGCCCGCGGGGTGACGCCCTCACCCGCGGGGATGGCGCTCGCCCGCCGGGCCGCGACGGTCCTCAGCGAGATCGACGCCGTCAGCGCGGACCTCGCCGGGCTGACGGACCACGTCACCGGACGAGTCTCCATCGCGGCCTTCCCCTCGGCCGCCGCCGTGCTCGTCCCCAGGACACTGGCCCGGCTGCGCGACGACCACCCGGCACTGATCGTCGAGTTCGGCGAGGCATCCTCGCCCACGCAGCTTCGCCAACTCCGCGCCCACCGCATCGACGTCGCGGTGATCGGCGTGGGAGCGGACCTGCCCGGCTACGCATTCGAGGGGCTGCGCCGCGATCTGCTCCTCGACGGCGGTCTCCTGCTCGCCGTCCCCGCGGACCACCGGTTCGCCGGTCGCGGAACCATCCCGGTGACCGAGCTGAGGGACGAGCCCTGGATCGTCGGCAAGGGCCTCCGCGACGACCCCCAGTTCGGCGCCTGGCCCACCCTCGACCACCCGCGGATCGCCTATGCCGCCCGCGAATGGCCCACGCGACTCGGCCTTGTCGCCACCGGTCTCGGCATCGCCGTACTCCCCGAAGTGGCCGCCGCCGCGATCCCCGCCGGCGTCCGCACCGTCCGAGTCGACGACCCCGCCTGGCTCGGCCGGGCGGTGGTCGCCGTCACGGTCCGCGACCGCTCTCCCGAGGTGACGGCCACCGTGGAGGCGCTGCGCCACGAGGCCGCACAGCTTCGCGCGGCACGCTGACGCCGGGGTGCGACCGTGCGGGCACATGCCAGCGCCCCCGGGGTTGGCGCGGGGGCGCGAGCGGGCTCGACCGCAGCGAGAGGCCACACCTGGGGAGAGGGGGCTCGCGCTCGGCATGGGTCGAACCTGCTTGTGACGGTAGGCCCGTGATGCTGTGTGTGTCACGGGTCGCGCACAAGACCGCCCGTATGAGGTCCTGGCCCGCATGCCCCGCCGGACTGTGACCGGCATGGGCCGGTCGGTTGGGCCGGGCGCTTATCGAGGGCTGTTGTGGCCCGGGCCGGGTGGGCCGGGTTGGCCCTGCGCTCGCCGATCCGCCGCGGGGCGGGCGGCTGTGCCCCGACCGGCCCCGGGGCTTCGTGGGCGGCGGCCGTCGCCCGCCCCGTTGAGCGGGATCAGCGACTCCAGGGTGGAGCCCCGCACCCAGGCGCCGAGGAGGTTGCGGTGCATGGCGACGATCTCGTGCTTTACGGCGAGCCTCTCCGCGTCCCGTGTGAAGTCGCAGGTGGCGACGAACACCGCGACATCCGCGGCGTGTTCGGCCTTCGCGGTGCCGAGGAACTTCTGCATATCGCCGCTCGGCACGGTGCGATGGGGTGCGTAGTGCTTGCACTGGATCACCAGCCGGCGCCCGTCCGGCATCCGGCCGACGACGTCGGCGCCCAGGTCACCCGACTTCCCGGAGACGACGACCTGGGTGCAGCCGTCCCGGCGGCACAGCTCCGCGACGTACCGTTCGAACCGCTGCCAGGTCATGGCGTCCACCTCGGCCATGGACCGTTCACGCGCCGCGTTCTCCTCCTCGGTCTGCCAGACGCGGTGTTCCGCCACGGTGCGCAGATGCGTTCGCCGCAACCACCAGCCGATGCCGCCGAGCAGCCCCACGAGGACCAATCCGGCGACGTACGGCCACACCGTCTTCCAGGCCAGGGCCAGCGCGAGGACCAGCACCGCGCCGCCGCTCCAGGCCGTGCGGCGCAGCCGTGCCTTGGCCCGCCGTAACGCCGCTTTACGTCGCCGTTGCCGTAGCCCTCGTCGTGGCCCCTGTCGTCGTACGGCCATCGTGCCCCCCTGTCGGCTCGTTTCCCGGCAGTCTCGGGAATGGCGGGACGGCCCCGCAAGACCGCCTTATGGGCCGGACCGGGTCTGCCGTGGGCGAATCTGCTGCGGGCCGAGATTCCTTACCGCGCAAGCGAATTGGGGCGATGGTGAAAGGACCGCGGCGGTAAAGGACCGCGGCGGTGTGGGTCGCGGCGGTGTGGGTCGCGGTACTCACAGACGGTACTCACAGACGGCACTCACAGGGAGGTCCGATGGGAACATTCGGAGCATTCGCCACCGGCTGGGAGCCGGGATCGCATCCGCGAGCCGCGGAGGGGGAAACGGCTCCCACGCGGTTCGACGATCATCTCGCCTCGCAACTGCTGACACAGCGCATCGTCTTTCTCGGAACGCAGGTGGACGAGGTGTCCGCGAACCGGGTGTGCGCGCAGATGCTGCTGCTGTCGGCCGAGGACCCGCGGTCGGACATCAGCCTCTACATCAACAGCCCGGGCGGTTCGGTGACGGCGGGGCTGGCGATCTACGACACGATGCGGTTGATTCCGAACGACGTGTCCACGCTCACCATGGGATTCGCCGCGAGCATGGGGCAGTTTCTGCTCACCGTCGGAGCGACGGGAAAGCGCTACGCGCTGCCGAATTCCCGCATCATGATGCATCAGCCGTCCGCCGGTATCGGCGGGAGCACGGCCGATATCGCGATTCAGGCCGAGAACCTCGAATTCATGAAGCGGTCGATCGAGCGAATCACGGCGGATCACACCGGGCAGAGCGTGGAGACCATTTCGCGCGACGGAGACCGCGACCGGTGGTTCACGGCGGAGCAGGCGAAGGAGTACGGAATGGTCGACCGGGTCCTGGAGTCCCTCGCGGACGTACGGCCGGCCGGCGCACGGCGCAGGATGGGGATCTGACATGGGGCAGTACACGATTCCGACGGTCGTCGAGCGCACCACGCAGGGGGAGCGCGCGTACGACATCTACAGCCGGCTGCTGTCCGAGCGGATCATCTTCCTCGGCACGGAGATCGACGACGGCGTGGCCAACGTCGTCATCGCGCAACTGCTCCACCTCGAATCGTCGAGCTCGGAGCAGGAGATCGCGATCTACATCAACTCACCGGGCGGCTCGTTCACCTCGCTGATGGCGATCTACGACACGATGACGTTCGTGTCCGCGCCCATCTCGACGTTCTGCGTAGGGCAGGCGGCCTCGACCGCGGCGGTGCTGCTGGCCGGGGGAGACCCCGGGCGGCGGTTCGTGCTGGAGCACGCCCGGGTGCTGCTGGGGCAGCCGGTGAGCGGTGGCCAGCAGGGCACGGTCTCGGACCTCAGTCTGCAGGCCAAGGAGATGCTCCGGATCCGCTCGCAGGTCGAGGAGGTGCTCGCGCGCCACACGCCCCACGACGCCGCCACCCTCCGCGCCGACATGGACCGCGACAAGGTCTTCACGGCACGGGAGGCGGTGGAGTACGGGCTCGCCGACGAGGTGCTGAGCCGACGGGCGGGCAGGGGGTTCTGAGGGGCGGACAGTCGGTGTCCCGGAAGCGGGACGTCGGACGGGGGTGTCTCGGACGGCGGTGTCTCAGGCGGCGAGCCGTACCTCGCCCTGCCGCCCCGCGTTCCGGGACCCGCGGTCCGTGACGGATGCGGGGGACGCGACGGAGGTGGCCGACGTGACGGAGGTGGCAGAGGTGACGGACGTGAGGGACGCGACCGACACCACCGCACCGTCGCGCCGCCGCCGAGGGCCGGAGACGAGACGGATCAGCTCGCCCTGGGCCATGGCGAGGAGGTCGGCCAGGCTGATGCCGAGCGCGCGGGCCGCGGCCGCGAGGACCTCGGACGACGCCTCCTTGCGGCCCCGTTCGAGTTCGGAGAGGTACGGCATCGAGATCCGCGCCGCCTCGGCCACGTCCTTGAGCGTGCGCTGCTGGGCGAGCCGCTCGCGCCGCAGCACCCCTCCGACGAGATCCCGCAGCAGGGGCTCCTTCACCGGCTCCCGGCCGGGCTGCTCCCGCCCGACCGGGGCGCCCGGGACAGCCGGGGCGGCCGGAAGGGCAGGGCCCGCCGCGGGGGCTCCGGCGGCCCCGGCGGTGGCTCCCGCCTGGGGCGCCGGGTCCGCGGTGGCCGGACGCAGGGGAATGACGCGGGCTCGGTTCGACGCGTGGCTGCTCACCCCCTCAGGGTAGGAGCGTCGCGCCCGAGGGGAAGGGGACGGCGCTCTGCCCTTGGCGAAGCGCTCATACGTTCGAGTGTCTCCCTCGGTTCGCCGCGCCCCCGTTGTCAGTGCCCGGCTCTACCGTATGGCTGTCCTTATTCACGCTTGCTGGGCTGCTTGCGTACTCGGACACGGCGGTGGCCGGGCCCAACAGCGCGGGTCCGGCCCCCGGCGGAAGGCCAGGGGCCGGTTTCCCGGCTCAGGAAGTGATGCGCAGCTCCGGCGGATAGCCGGTCCAGCGCAGCGGTGCGGGCAGATGCGCCATGTCGTTGGAGAAGAGCACCGAGGGCGGTCGGCCGGGCGGGGGATAGCGGATGACCGTCAGCGCCGCGTTGCACTGGTTGAGGCCGAGCCAGCGCCACTTCGGGGCGTCGAGCGCGGCTCGGACCAGCCAGCCGATGAGGAAGTTATGGGTGACGACCAGCTCATGGCGGTCCTCGGGGCCGTCCACGGGCCCCGTGAAGCGCTCCTCGGCGGTGCGGGCCAGCAGCGGGCCGCGGGCGCGCTCATCGGGTGGAAAGCCATGGACGAAGTCGAGCAGGAAGTCGGCGGATTCGGCGGGCAGTTCGGCTCGGTGGGGCGTGTACGGCACATAGTCCCCGGCCGGTTCGCAGACATGGGCGGGTACGCCGTCGAGCCGGTCACCGATCAGCCGGGCGGTCTCGGCCGCCCGGGTCAGCGGGCCGTGGTGGACCGCCGACAGCGGAACGTCCCGGAGCCGCTCGCCGAGCAGCGCGGCCTGGCGGCGGCCGGTGGGGGTGAGCCCGCGTTCGTCCGGCGTGGCCTCGCCGTGGCGGGTCAGATAGAGATAGCGGGTGGCGTGGGTCGCGGTCATAGTCCCTGTCCGTCGAGAGTCGCTGGAAGGGACGGCCGGTACGGGGCGGCGGTTCCAGCCGGCCGGTACCACTGCCCGGCGCCACGCCCGGCGGCCGTTCCCGGCGGCACCGTCGGACGGCCCGCTATCGCCGGTCCGTGGACTTCCGGTCGCCTCTGGGCGGGCCGGGCTCGTCCGGGGCGAGGCGGAAGACCGCTTCGGCCAGTTGGGCGCAGACGTGTTCGATCTGGCGGCGGGTGGCGTTCCGTTCGGTGATGATCGCCGACAGCAGCAGGGCCGTCAGGGCCGTCGAGCCGTTGAACGCCTGGAGGGTGACCATCCGGGCCGGCAGCGAATGGTGGGAGAACGGACCGGTGCCCTCCGCCGTCGCGGCGATCGCGAGCACCGAGACGATGAGCGAGCACGGGGCGGCGCCCGCGAGTTGGAAGCGCAGGGCGGCCCAGATCAGGAAGGGGAAGACGAGGAAGAGCAGGCTGACCTCCGTCCGCGTGGCGACCAGGGTGACGGCCGCCGTGCCCAGCAGCAGGCGGTACGGGCTGACGCCACGGGGCAGCCGGGCACGGTGGAGCAGGCGGTGGAGCACCAGCAGCAGAGGGGTGATCACCAGCACGCCCATCGCGTCGCCCGTCCACCACACCGACCAGGCGGTCCAGAAGTCACCCACCGGGAGCGCGCCCGACAAGATGAGCGCGGCGGTCCCCACCGTGGCGCTGATCAGCATGCCCGCCAGGGCGCCGAGGAAGACCAAGGCCAGCGCGTCCCGCAGCCGGTCCAGGGCGGGCCGGAAGTCCACGCGGCGCAGCAGCAGATACGAGCAGATCGGGGCCAGGGTGTTGCCCACGACGATCGCGAGGACCGCCAGGGGCGACGGGCCGATGGGGGCGTTGACCGCGACGGCCCCGAGGGCGATGCCCGGCCAGGCCGTGGGGCCCAGCGTCAGCAGACAGGCCAGGGCGATTCCGGTCGGCGGCCACAGCGGGGTCACCTGATCGCGCACCAGCTCCTGCAGCAGTCCGATCCAGGCACCCGCGTAGTAGAGGGCGGCGACGGCCACGAGCCGCAGCGCCGTGGCACCGTGGCGCCGGAAACCGTTGTTCCGCCGGATCCCCGTATCGCGCGCCACAGCGGCCATCCCACTACGTGCGCCCCGGGCCGACGCGGCTGACACGCGGCCACCGGGTCGGGCTCGCCCATACGCAGCACGGCCTCGCCCGTACGCAGCACGGCCTCGCCCGTACGCAGCACGGCCTCGCCCGTACGCAGCACGGCCTCGCCCGTACGCAGCACGGCCTCGCCCGTACGCAGCACGGCCTCGCCCGTACACACCACGGCCCGCACAATTTCATGACTTGACTTAAGGCTCGTATTGACACCGGAATCCCATGGTCATACCGTCCTCAAAGCCGCGGTACAGACCAACCAACCAGCCGGTGACGAGGACTCGTTGGAACGCGCCGCGAGCGGCCTGTGACCGCACCGGGGCGCTCTTCCCCACCCCACGAGGAGAGGCTTCCGTGATGCGAGAACCGGCACGATTCGCGAGACGCTCCAGACCCCCAAGACCCTCAGGACCGCCAAGGCCCCTCAGATCCCGCAGATCCCCGAGAGTGGCTCTGCTGGCCGCCTTCGCCATGCTCACCGCGCTGTGCGGCACGCTGGCGACGGCGCCCGGGGCGAGCGCCAAGGCCGCGGCGGTGCCGACGGGCTGGGCCACCGCCGTCAACAAGGGCAGCGGCAAGTGTGTGGACGCGCGGGGCGCGGCGACGGCGAACGGCACCGCCGTCCAGCAGTACGCCTGCAACAACTCCGCCGCCCAGCTCTGGAAGTTCGAGGACACGGGCGACGGCTATGTCCGCGTCGACAACCGCAACGACGCCGCCCAGGCGTGGGATGTGACGGATGTGTCCACGGCCGACGGCGCCGCCGTCCAGCTATGGACCTACAGCGGCGGCGACAACCAGCTGTGGCGCGCCGTGGACGAGGGCGGCGGGGCGTATCACTTCGTCAACCGGCACAGCGGCAAATGCCTCGATGTGCCCAGCGCCTCCACCCAGGACGGTGTGCAGCTCGCGCAGTACACCTGCAACGGCAGCGCCGCCCAGTCCTTCCAGGTGGCCGCCGCGCCCGAGCAGCCGGGCGACGGACCCGACCTCGGCCCGAACGTCGCCGTCTTCGATCCGACGATGCCCGCGTCGGCCATTCAGAGCCGTCTGAACTCCATCTTCCAGCAGCAGGAGCGGAACCAGTTCGGCTCCAACCGCTATGCGGTGCTCTTCAAACCGGGCACGTACAGCGCCGACGTCAATGTGGGCTTCTACACGCAGGTGCTGGGCCTGGGGATGTCACCGGACGATGTGACCATCAACGGCGCGGTGCACGCCGAGGCCGACTGGTTCCAGGGGAACGCGACCCAGAACTTCTGGCGCGGCGCGGAGAACCTGTCGGTCAATCCCTCCTCGGGCACCGACCGATGGGCGGTGTCCCAGGCCGCGCCGTACCGCCGGATGCATGTCCGCGGTTCGCTGCAGCTCGATGACGGGGGCTGGTCGAGCGGCGGGTTCATGGCGGATACGAAGATCGACGGCCAGGTGCGCTCCGGTTCGCAGCAGCAGTGGCTCTCCCGGAACACCCAGTGGGGAAGCTGGTCCGGATCGAACTGGAACATGGTGTTCGTCGGGGCCCTCAACGCGCCCTCGGGGAACTTCCCGAGCCCGCCCTACACGGTGGTGAACCAGACCCCGACCGTCCGGGAGAAGCCCTTCCTCTACGTCGACCAGGCGGGCGCCTACCAGGTCTTCGTGCCCTCGCTGCGGTCGAATTCCCAGGGCACCACCTGGGCCGGTGGCGCTCCGGCGGGATCGTCGCTGCCCATCGACCAGTTCTTCATCGCAAAGCCGGGGGTCTCCGCGTCGGCCATCAACGCCGCGCTCGCCCAGGGCAAGCATCTGCTGTTCACCCCGGGGGTCTACCACCTCGGCGAGACCTTGAAGGTGACCCGGCCCGACACGGTCGTCCTCGGCCTCGGGCTCGCCACCCTCGTCCCCGACAACGGTGTGACCGCGATGTCGGTCGCCGATGTCGACGGGGTCAAGGTGGCGGGGCTGCTGTTCGACGCCGGTACGGTGAATTCCGCCGCCCTGATGGAGGTGGGACCGAGCGGCGCGAGCGGCAAGCACGCGGCGAACCCGACCTCCCTGCACGATGTGTTCTTCCGGGTCGGCGGGGCCGGGGTCGGCAAGGCGTCCAAGAGCCTGGTGGTCAACAGCTCGAACGTGATCGGCGACCATCTGTGGATCTGGCGGGCCGACCACGGTGACGGCGTCGGCTGGAACGCCAACACCGCCGCGAACGGTCTGACCGTGAACGGTGCCGACGTCACCATGTACGGCCTGTTCGTCGAGCACTATCAGCAGTACCAGACGATTTGGAACGGCAACGGCGGCCGGACCTACTTCTACCAGAACGAAATGCCCTACGACCCGCCCAACCAGGGTGCCTGGATGAACGGAGACACCCAGGGCTACGCGGCCTACAAGGTCGGGCCGAACGTCACCAGCCATGAGGCGTGGGGGCTGGGCAGCTACTGCTACTTCAACGTCGATCCCGGTGTCGTCGCGGCCCGCGCCTTCGAGGTCCCCGACACCCCGGGCGTCCGCTTCCACCACATGGTCACCGTGTCGCTCGGCGGCACCGGCACCATCAGCCACGTCATCAACAACACGGGCGGGCCGTCCAATTCCGGCAGCAATGTGGCGAACCTCGTGAACTACCCGTAGAACCCCGTGCCCCCACGGACGACCACGTGCCCGCGATACGGCCCCTCCACGGGTCGTATCGCGGGCACGCATATGCGCATCGGGCTTGCCCACCTCTGCGGGAGACGTCACCGTTGAGCCCCACGGGCACGCGCCGCGTCGCCCGTATTCGACTGGGACCGGAGGTGCCATGGGACCGATCGTTCCACCCCTCGTTCCACCGTATGAGACCGTCGGCGACGGGCCGCACCATGTGATGGCGGTGCACGGCTGGTTCTCGGACCGTGCCGCGTACGCCGCGATGCTGCCGCATGTCGACCGGCGCGGGTTCACCTATGTTCTGCCCGATCTGCGCGGCTACGGCGAGGCGCGCGACATCCCCGGCGCGTACACCACCGGCGAGGCCGGGAAGGATCTGCTCGCGCTCGCCGATCACCTCGGCTGGGAGCGGTTCTCGCTCGTCGGCCACTCGATGGGCGGGGCCGTCGTCCAGCGCGTCCTGGCGGAGGCCCCGCAGCGGGTCCGCCGGCTGGTCGGGGTCGCGCCGGTGCCGGCCAGTGGAGTGCCGATGGAGGGCGAGCAGTGGCAGCTTTTCGCGGCCGCCGCCGACCATCCGGAGAACCGACGGACCATCATCGACCTCACCACCGGCGGCCGTCACCCGGCCGCCTGGCTGGATCTGATGGTGCGCCACTCGCTGGAGCACAGCGAGCCCAAGGCGCTCCGCGCCTGGCTGGACTCGTGGGCGCTGGAGGACTTCCACGAGGACATAGCCGGTGCCCAGGTGCCGGTCCGGATCGTGGTCGGCGCCCACGACCCGGCGCTCACGGCGGAGGTGATGCGGCAGACCTGGCTGCGCTGGTACGTCAACGCCGAGCTGGTGGAGCTGGAGTATGCCGGGCACTATCCCGCCGATGAGACTCCACAGGAACTCGTGCGGGCGGTGGAGGACTTCATCACGGCCGACGCGTAGCCGACGGTGAGGCGCCGGAGGCGGTCGCGGACGGATCGGCGGAGGGCGAGGTGGAAGACGAGACGGACGGTGAGGCGGAGGCACTGCTGGTGTGCTTCGCCTCGCTCCGCTGGTACTTCTCCTCGCTCTCCTGGTACTTGGGCAGCAGATCCTTCAAGATCTTGTCGACATAGTCCTGCGTCTCGAGGATCTTCGGGATGCCGCGCGCCCGAAGCACCGCGTTCGGCCCCGCGTTGTAGGCCGCGAGCGCGAGCCGGGTCGCCCCGGACGTGGTCTTGCCGCCCGGGACCACCTTGACCACCTCGTACAGATGGCACATGTAGCGGGCCTGCGAGGGGATGGCGTCGCGGGGCTCCCAGATATTGGCCTTGCCGTCGCCGTCGCCGTCCTGGCCCCATTCCTTCCAGGTGACCGGGGAGAACTGCGAAATGCCCTGGGCGTGCCCGGAGTCCGCGTCCGGGCGCCAGCCGCTCTCCGCGTCGATCTGGGCGGCCAGCAGCGGCACGCTCAGCGGGGTGCAGGTGCGCACCGCCGACTCCACGACGGGGCGCCGGGCCTCGGGTACCACCGGAAGCTCCGGTTCCGAGGGTGCGGTGAGATGCCGTACGACGAGCACCGCGGCGACGACCAGTGCGAGCCCGGCGAGGAACGCCGCGACCAGCCCGGCGGCGCGGGTCAGCATGCCAGAGGCGGTACGGAAGGGGTACGCATGCAGGGACGGTAGCGGGTCTCGCGGGCCGATCCGTAATCGGTCGCCGACACGGCCCTATCGCGCCTGGTGGACTGGGGGCATGGGCTGCCCGGCGGGTGCCGCGGGGAGCGGACCGGCCGCGCCCGCGCCCGGACGCTTCATCACATACGCCGCGCCGGCGCCCGCCGCGAACAGCGCGAGCACCGAGACCGCCGTGCCCAGCCAGGTGGCGCCGAGCCACTGGCCGCCGACATAGCCGAGGGCCACGCTGTACGCCGCCCAGGCGAGCCCGGCCACCGCGGACCACGGCAGGAATTCCTTCACTCTCCGGTGGGCCGCGCCCGCGCTCAGGCTGACAACCGAGCGTCCCGCGGGCGCGAAGCGGGCTATCACCACGAGCGGGCCGCCGCCGCGCACCAGCGCGGTGCCCAACTTCTCCTGGGCGGAGGTGAGTCGGCGGGAGCGGGCGATGGCGCGGTCGAGCCGGTCGCTGCCGCGCCAGGCCAGCCGGTAGGCGACCATGTCCCCGAGGACGGAGGCGGTCGCGGCGCACAGGATCAGGCCGAACATGGCGGGGAAGTCGGCCGCGTCGGCCTGGCGCACCACGCCGACGGCGTCAACGGTGGTGCCGGCGGCCGCGGTGGCGGCGGTGATGACCAGAACTCCGCTGGGCAGAACGGGCAAGAAAACATCGAGCAGAACGGATGCCCCGATCACCGCATAGATCCATGGGGTGTTGGTCAGCGACCCCAGATGTTCCAACAACGTTCTACTCCCGATCCCGGTCCCCCCGCTGCGCATGTCGCCGGGAAGCGGCAGGCGTCAGCCTGTAACAGCCATACAGCGTACGCCTGTGACTGACGAGGATAACGGTAAGGGGTGTGATGATGTTGTTCGAATCACGCCATGCAGGGCGTTCGGCCCTGCATGGCGTGATCGGTCAGGTGGCACTGAATGTCATTCGAATGCGGAGAAGTGACGCCTATCCGACAGTCGACGGCTGGCGTTGCGTTTCGGGCGCCGCTTCGCTTGCGCGGGCCGAGCCGAATATTCGGTCCAGCGCCCAGGGGCCGGGGCCGGTGAAGACGAGCAGCAGCAGCGTCCAGCAGAACATCGCGGCGGGCTCGCCGCCGTTCTGAATGGGCCACAGCTTCTCGGGCTGGTGCTCATGGAAGTACGCGTAGGCCATCGAGCCCGAGGAGATGAACGCCGCGCTGCGGCTGCCGACGCCGAGCATCACGAGGGCGCCGCCGACGAGCTGGATCACCGCCGCGTACCAGCCCGGCCAGGTGCCGGCCTCGATGGTCTTGCCGGTGCCCATCATGCCGCCGAACCAGCCGAGCAGCGACGAGGCGCCGTGGCAGAAGAAGAGCAGTCCGACGACGATGCGGAAGAGGGAGAGAACGTATGGCCTGGCGCTGTCGAGCGCCTCGCCGAGGGTGCGGGGGGTGGGGGAAGAAGGCATGGGAGGGGAGCTCCTTGCTCCTGGGGACAGGGAACAGCGGAGTGCCAGGTTAGGTTCGCCTCACCTTTTGTTGCAAGTTCAAGTTTATGCCAATGTCAGTGCCCCGGGGCCCCTTCATAGCGCCCGAAAAGCCGCTCTTCAGAGCCTTGTCGCGCACATCGGGACACCTTCCTGCAGGGTCTGTCCCCTACGCGCCGCGCGCAGCGCCGCGCGTGCTACCGCGTCCGTGTCGCAGAGGGTGACGGAGTTCACGCCCGGCCGCGCCCCCGCGGCCGTCACCCAGTGGACCCCCTCGGTCGGCACCCCGATGGCGAACCGCCGCGGATGCGGGCGGCCGTGGGCGTCCACCACCCGGTAGGGGGCGGTGGTGACGTCGAGGCCGCCGGTCTCGTAGCCCTCCACCCGATGCGGACGGCCTTGCCCGGTCTCCAGCAGATGGATCAGCAACTCATCGGCGGTCCGGCGCACATCCGGCTCCGGCAGCCGTGCCTCGATCAGGGTCGTGGCCACCACCGGCGGACCCGGCACCTCCGCTGACCGCGCGGCGAAACCAGCCCCTTCGGCCCCCGTGTCCTGGCCTTCCAAGGTCACTTCGAGCCGTGGGCCGAGGACGTCCAGGACGCCCGCCTCGATCAGCGCGGCCATCTCCTCGATCCGGCGGCGCGGCGGGCCGATCGAGAGAAAGGCGTTGAGCGGGGTGTACCAGCGGTCCAGATGGGCCCGGCGGGACGCCCCCGTCAGCCCGCCGTGATCGACGATCTGCCGCAGCTCGTTGCGGAGGTCGCGCAGCACGTCGAGGGCCGCCTTGACCGGGCCCTCGACATTGCCCAGCCGGGCGTGCGCCACATCCTGGTGGGCGTACGTCAGCAGCCACCGCCGGAACTCGTCACGCCCCGTGAACCGGCGTCCGCGATACGGCTGGGAGACCGCGTCCCAGGACCAGCGCTCCGCGTTCGGTATGCCGTACTCCGTGAGCACGGCGGCCTCTTCGGGGCTGCCGTGCCCGGTGGCCAAAAAGTGACTCCTGAAACGTGCTGAGGTGAACGGGGCGGGGGCGCCGGGCTCGGTCCCGGAGGCTTCCGGGGCCTCCGGGGCACGGGTATCGGGTGCGCGGAGGGCCAGCAGCGTTTCGTAGTAGACCGTCTCGGCCTCCTTGGCGACCAGTGGCCATATCTCGGCGAGGAAGTCCGGTGGATCGCCGGAGTCCGCGCGCTTGCGGAAGTGGCCGAGCACATCGGGGGTCAGCAGCAGCGGGGTGTGCCGGCCGCACGGCCCCTTCGCGTTGTCGCCCCGCGCGTGGTACGGGATGCCGCGCCGCGACCCCGCGTACAGCCGTGGCTCGCGCCCCGAGGGCCGGTAGACCAGACCGCCGCGCGGATGCGGTGCGAACGTGCCGCCCCGGCCCGCCGTCAGCAGCGCCATATGGTCGAAGAAGTTGAGGCCGAGGCCGCGCAGCAGCACCGGTTCGCCCGGCGCGATGAGCGACAAGTCGACATCGGCGGGGTTGGCGGGCGGGTAGTAGCGCAGCCCGTGCCGCTCCGCGTGGGCCGCGTACCGCCGCTCCGTGGCGTCGGTGGCCGCCGGCAGATGGCCCTGCGCCAGGACGACCGCGCGCAGCCCCTCCAGACGGCTCCCGTCGTCCAGCGTCAGCACCTGCTCGCCGTCGGCCCGTTCCTCCAGCCGTACGGCGCGGGCCCGGTGCGTCCGGACGGTCACGTTCTCCGGCGCGCCCCGCACCGCCTCGCCGAACACCCACTCCAGATAGCGGCCGTAGAGCGCGCGGCTCGGATAGTCGTCCGGGCCGAGACCGGGTGCCAGACCGCGCGCCGCGACCCATTCATACAGGCTCGGCCCGGTCCGCACCGGTCCGCCGCATTCGACGCTGGCGTCGGTGAACAGGGTCACCTGCGAGGCCACGGTGTTCATCAGCAATTCGTGCGGCTGGGCGGTGCGCCACACCCGTCCCGCACCGGGCGGGGAGGGGTCCACCAGGTGCACCGTCAGCGGGATGCCGGGCGCCAGTTCCGGGGCCGAGGCGCACAGGCGCTCCAGCACGCTGGTGCCGCGCGGCCCGGCGCCGACGACGGCTATCGCGTGAGAGTCTCCGGCCAAGGTCGTGTCTCCCGGGGCAGATGTGACGCAGGATGCGCGCCCATCATGCCGCTCGCTCCACACGAATCGACGTGGTCTCCGGAACGTACAGCTCCGTTGTGGGCTGTATCACGTGACGTACGGCACGGAACGGTACCAAGGGACCGACTACCCGGCCCAGTCCGTCTCCAGCGCCGTCACCAGCCGGGCCTCGCCGCCCGAGGCGTCCGCCCGCGCCTGGTCCAGGCGCAGATGGGCACCACGGCCCTGGAGGGTCAGCGTCATGAGCTGGTTGCCGAACCAGGGCCCGCCCGTCTTGTGCCAGGTCAAGCGGGAGCCCGGCACCCGCCCATGGCGCCGGAAGAGCCGCCCCAGGGCGCGGCCCGCCGCGCTCCAGCCGAAGCGGAAGCCGAGCCGGATCGAGGCGTAGATGCTGTTGTGGACCGGAGAGCAGGTCAACTGCCGCACCTGGCTGCGGGGCGGCCGGGACGACCACCGTGACCAGTCCGGGGCGGCGATATAGGCGTGGTGCACATCGCCGGAGAGCACACTGATCGTGGCCGGTGCCCCCGGCGCGCCGCCCACCTCGGCGATGGTGTCGGTGAGCGCGTCGAAGGACTCGGGGAACGCCGCCCAGTGCTCCAGATCGCCGCGCTGCCGCAGATCCTCGGCGATCCGCGCCCAGCGCCCACCGCGTCCGCCGCCGCACACCGAGGCGTTCCACGCCTCCACGTCATGCACGAAATGCGGCAGCAGCCAGGGCAGCGAGGTGCCGAGCAGCAGATGGTCGTAGCCGCCGAAGGCCCCGGGCTGTTCCTGACCCGGGGCCCCGGACTCTTCATGACCGGGGCCCCCGGGCGCACCGCCCGCGCCGTCCATGGCCTGCTCACGCACCCAGGCGAACTCCTTCTCGCTCAGCATCGCCCGCCGGCCCTCCTCCAGCACCCGCGCCGCGCGGGTGTCGACCATCAGCAGCCGGGTGCGGCCGAAGTCGCGGCGGTAGCTCCAGCGGGTGTACGACGGATCGGCGTCGGCGCGGGTGGCGAACTCCCGCAGCGCCTCGGTGCCGTCGTCGGCCGTGCGCACCTGCGCGTAGAGCGGGTCGGCGGCCAGTTCGGTGGGGGAGAGGTTGCCCAGGTGCTGATGGACCCAGTAGGACATCAGACCGCTCAGTATCCGCTCCCGCCACCACGGGGTGGCGCGCATCCGGCGCTGCCATGCCTCGCTGGTGTTCCAGTCGTCGATGACGTCGTGGTCGTCGAAGATCATGCAGCTCGGGACGGTGGAGAGCAGCCAGCGCACCTCGGGGTCCAGCCAGGACTCGTAGTAGAGGCGGGTGTACTCCTCGTAGTCCGCGACCTGCTCGCCCGGCGGCTCGCTCAGATCGCGGCGGGTGGCCAGCCAGCGGCGGGTCTCGGCGGAGGTCTCGTCCGCGTACACCTGGTCGCCCAGCAGCACCAGCACATCGGGGCGCGGGCGCTCGGGGGCGCGGGCCAGCGCCTGCGCGAGGGTGTCGAGCGCGTCGGGCCCGATCGGGTCGTGCGAGGCGTCGGAGGGCGGCGCGGCCCACCGGCAGGAGCCGAAGGCCACGCGCACGGGCGCGTCCGTCCCCGGGGCGGGGGTGCGGATGGTGCTGTCGGGGAAGGGGGAGTCGGGCAGCGGCCAGACCTGCTCACCGTCGAGCAGCACCCGGTAGGCGGTCTCCGCGTCCGGCCGCAGCCCGGTGACCGGGATCAGGGCGTAGTGGTGTCCGGCGATCCGCCAGGTGCGGGCGGTGCCGCCCGCCCCGTCGGCACACCGCACCTCGGCCTCACAGGCCCGGTCGGCCTCGACCCAGACGGTCGCGCCGGTGCCGGTCTCCCAGTCGACCTGGCGCAGTAGTGGTCCCAGGCGCAGCCCGGCCATCCGGACCTCCTCCGTCGTTCTGTGATGTGCTCGTCATGCGTACGGTACGGAACGACGGAGAAGGTGCGGCGGTTCCACCCGGCGGTGTGCCGGTTGCCATGCCGGTCGGTATGCCGTCTCAGCAGCCGTTGAGGATGCCGCTGAGCGCGGACTTCTCGGCCGAGTCGAGGCTGAGGCCGTAGGTGTACTTCACCGAGACCCACATGCGGGCGTACATGCAGTGGTAAGCGGTCCGGGGCGGCAGCCACTCGCCGGGGTCCTGGTCGCTCTTGGACTGGTTGACGTTGTCCGTCACGGCGATGAGCTGGGAGTGCGTCAGGTCGTTGGCGAAAGCCTGGCGCTGGGCGGTGGTCCAGCTATTGGCACCGGACTTCCACGCCTCGGCGAGCGGGACCATGTGGTCGATGTCCACGTCGCTGGCGGCGGTCCAGGTCTCGCCGTCGTACTCGGAGTACCAGGAGCCGCTGGTGGCCTTGCAGCTGGAGTCGGTCTGGACGTTCCGGCCGTCGCGCTTGAGGACCTCCTCGCGGGTGTCACAGGAGCCGCTCTGGGTGATCCAGTGCGGGAACTTGTCGCGGCTGTAACCGTCGGTGGTGCCCTCGGTCTTGACGGTCAGCGAGGCGAGCTGGGTGCGGGCGGTGGCGGCGCTCGGCGGGGTGGGCGGGGAAGCCTGGGCGGTGGGCCCGCTCATGACGATCGTGCCCAGCAGGGCGACGAACCCGCCGAAGACGGAGGCGCGACGCGCGTAGACGCGACGGCGAGTGGGATGACGGAGCATGTCTGACATGCGAACTCCCTTGAGGGTGGGGGGTCGTTGGCCGCTGGTACCCGGCCATGCTTGCGACGCCGGGTTTCCGTGGGGTGGGCGCCAGGTAACAGGGTGACGACGCGGTCATGTCAACGCAAGGGGTTCCAGGGGTCGGTTGGGGCCACGTATGCGATCCGGCGCGGCCGTCACGCGCTCGTGAGGCGGCCACGAATCGCGTGCGCCCGCGCCCGCGTTGGCGGCATCGCCGCCGGTCAACGCCGCGCCCGGGGCGACACTCGCGGCTCCGCCGCCCGGCGCGCGCGTGGCGGCCCTTGTGGCCGCCTGCGAGCCGGGCGCGCGAACGGCGACGGCGCGACGGGCGGCCTGGGAGGCCGTGCCGCCTGCGGCGGGCTGCTCCCCTCCCCGCCCCTTCCCGCAGCATCGATATGCGGCTCCGCCGCGTGGTGGGGCTCCGCCCCAGCCCCCGGGCCGGGGTTCGGCCCAGACTTCGGACTGGGCTTCGCCCCTTCCCGTGGTGTCGATTCGCGGCTGCGCCGCGTCGCCGGGCTCTGCCCCGGAGCCCGGGGTCCAGGGGCGGAGCCCCTGCCACGCGGCGGAGCCCCTGCCACGCGGCGGAGCCGCAAATGCATGCTGCGGGAAGGGGCGGGGAGGGGGATATGCGGCTCCGCCGGACATCCGGGCGCGCTGTCGCCGGGGCTCGACCGGACCCTCGGCTTGTGGGGCTGGTCACACGTCCCGGTGCCCTCGTCGGCATGGCACGGGGCGGCGGTTCGCCCATGCGGGCAGGCGTGGTGCGGCTGTTCGGGCCGACGGCGGCGGTGGTGGTGGGGGCCGGGGCGGAGGTCCGGGGGTCGGGTGCGGCCCGGGGTCCCGTATCCTTGTCGGCAGCAGAAGGGGAGTAGCTCCTCGCCGGACCGTCGACATACTGCCCGCCCCTCGAGGTGCGGGCCGGCGCCCGGAGCGTACGAGACCACCGCGTGACGCGGCGGCCGTGCGCCAGCGAGACCTTCGGCCGCAGTGTCCGACGCTGCCGTGCCGAAGCGATCCCTCCCCGGGGCCCTTGGGTGCGGCCCGATCTACGAGGTATCCATTCCGTGTTCAGCATCACCGTCGCCGCCGTGGTCTTCGGCGTCGTCTTCCTCGCCGAACTTCCCGACAAGACCGCCCTGGCCGGGCTGATGCTCGGCACCCGCTACCGCGCCTCGTACGTCTTCGTCGGCGTGGCCGCGGCCTTCGCCCTCCACGTCGGGCTCGCCATCGCGGCGGGCAGTGTGCTCACCCTGCTGCCGCACCGGCTGCTGCAGGCGATCGTGGGGGTGCTCTTCCTCGGGGGAGCGGCCATGCTCCTCTTCAAGAAGGACGACGGGGAGGAGGAGGTCCGCAAGCCCGCCGACCAGAGTTTCTGGAAGGTGTCCGGGGCGGGCTTCATGCTGATCCTGGTCGCCGAGTTCGGCGATCTGACCCAGATCATGACCGCCAACCTCGCCGCCCGCTACGACGACCCGCTGTCGGTGGGCGTGGGCGCGGTGCTGGCGCTGTGGGCCGTCGCGGGGCTGGGCATCGTGGGCGGCCGCACCCTGATGCGGTACGTACCGCTCCGGCTGATCACCAAGGTCGCGGCCCTGGTGATGCTGGCGCTGGGCGGATTCAGCCTGTTCGAGGCCATCGCGGCCTGAGCGGGCCGCACGCCCGGGGGCCCGACTGGCGCGCCCGGGCACCCGGGGGCGCGCCCGGCTGTCCGAGGCGTGGCTCCTGGGGCGCCCGGGCGCGTGGGCGCGTGGGGTGGCGCGGTGCTGAGTCCGGAAGCCGGGCGCGTGGGGTGGCGCGGCGCTCAGTCCGGAAGCCGGGCGCGTGGGTCGAGGGTGCTCAGCCCGAGACGCCCGGCAGGTGTGGGGGCATGGGCCCGAGAATTCCGGGGGAGCGTGGGTGGCGGCGCTCAGCCCGAGAAGCCGGGGGCGTGAGGCGCGGTGCTCAGCCCGAGAAGTCGTGGGGAGCGGGGGTCGCGGCGCTCGGCCCGGGGAGCCCGAGAAGTCCGGGGAGTGCGGGGCGTGGGGCCCGGGAAATCCGGGGGAGCGTGGGTGGCGGCGCTCAGCCCGAGAAGCCGGGGGCGTGAGGCGCGGTGCTCAGCCCGAGAAGTCGTGGGGAGCGGGGGTCGCGGCGCTCGGCCCGGGGAGCCCGAGAAGCCCGGGGAGTGCGGGGCATGGGGCCCGGGAAATCCGGGGGAGCGCGTAGGGCGTGGCGCTCGGTCCGAGAAGCCGGGGAGCGTGTGGCGGCGCGGCGCTCAGGCCGCGATGTGCAGGCGCAGGGTGCCGTCGGGCAGTGCCTCGACGCGCACCTGCTCCAGGTCCCGCACATGGGCGTCCGGGGCGTGTGCCGCGGCGCGCGGTCCGACGCCGACGACCCGCATCCCGGCCGCCCGGCCCGCCGCGATGCCGACCTCCGAGTCCTCGAAGACGACACAGTCGGCGGGGGCGAAGCCCAGCTCGGCCGCGCCCTTGAGGAAGCCCTCCGGGTCCGGCTTGCTCGCGCCGACGCACTCCGCGGTGACCCGCACCTCCGGCATCGTGAGCCCGGCGGCGCCCATCCGCGCGCCGGCGAGCCCCTTGTCGGCGGAGGTCACCAGGGCGTGCGGAAGATCGGCCAGCGAGGCCATGAAGGCGGGCGCGCCGGGCACCGGCACGACGCCGTCGAGATCCGTGGTCTCCCACTCCAGCATCCGCTGGTTGTCGGCAAGGTTCTGCTCGACCGGCCGGTCGGGGAGGAGTACCGCCATCGTCGCGTGGCCCTGCCGCCCGTGGACGATCTGGAGCACGCTGTCCGCGTCCAGCCCCTGCTCGGCCGCCCACCGCCGCCAGCAGCGCTCGACGACGGCGTCGGAGTTGACCAGGGTGCCGTCCATGTCGAGGAGGAGTGCGCGGGCGGTGAGCGACATCGAGACTCCTGGGCGCGAGCGCGGAAAGAAACACAAGCGGCTCCGCCCGCCGGTCAGGGGAAACGGGCGGAACCACTTTGTTCCTTCACGATACAAAGCGTGGCCCATATGCGCCAGGGGGGGTCCCTCCATGGCTCGTCTCTGGGGCTCGTCTCTACGGCTCCTTGGTTCTGGATTCGAGGTCGCGGCGGGTGTTCTCGCCGTAGACACCGTCCGGATCACCCGTGATGTCGTGCTGGTCCTGGTAGCTGGAGACCACCCTCCGCACCCCGCCGTCGTAGTCTCCGTCCGCCACGCCGATGTAGAGCAGCAGCTGGGACAGCCGCTTCTGCAGCTCGGCCACCTCGGGCCCGCTGTCGCCCTCGCGCAGCGCGGGCGGGCCGGTGGGCCCGGGGGGATCGGACGGGGCGGACGTCGGACCGCCGGAGGCGGTCGGCCCGGGCTTCGTCGCCGAGTCGGTCGCGGAGTCCGACGCCGAAGAGCGGGCGGTGGCCGAGGGGCCGGTCTCGCTCGGGGACGCGCTCGCCCGTGCCGAGCCGGACGCGGACGGGCGGGGCGTGGCGCTCGACGACGGGGCGCCGGACGACGGGCTGTCCTCCGCGGTCGGCAGCTCCTCCTCGACCGGCGCGCTGGCGGTGCTGTCGGCCAGCGTGCGGTCGCTCGCGCCCCCGCCGCCGCCGTCCTTCTTGTGGTCACCGCCGAGCAGACCGGTGCCGACCGCCAGCGAACCGGCCACGGCCACGGCCGCCGCCCCCGCGAGCATGGCCGTCACGACCTTGCGCTTGCTCTTGCGGTGCCGGGCGGGGCCGGGTTCCTCCCCCGGTGCGACTCCGCCGGCCTCTCCGCCGGTGCCCCCGCCGGCCCCTCCGGCGGCACCCCCGGCGCCGCCGCCGCCCGTCTCGTCCCCGCCGGGTCTCTCCTCGACGCGGTCGATCACCCGCGTCTCGTCGGTGTCCCCCTTCTCCGCCTCCTCCCTCTCCGCCTTCTTCTTCTCCGCCTCCTCGAAGAGACGCAGATCACGCGGATCGGGCCCGTTCTGGCGCTCCTCCGAGAGCGTCACATAGGGGTGCGGATGGGTCTGGTCTTCGGTCTCGCCTGCCGCCGCGGTGGACGCGGCGGCGCGTTCGGCACACGTACAGCCGGGGCGCCCGTTGGCGCGCGCCGGTGCGAAGCAGTGCGGGCAGGATTCTGCCGTCACGGAACTTTCCCTCCCTGGAGTTCGCAGCGATTATGCGCATCCGATCCCCTTCCGCGCAGGTGTTCGCCCGCCGTGCGGACCGGCACGGCGGGCCGTAACAGGGCATAAAGGTGAGGATGGGGTGAGGATGAAGAGGGAACGGAGGAGCGAGGAGGAGTCGCCATGGCGCGGGACGGCGGCAGCCCGGCTCCGGCCCCAGGGGCCCCCGACGCCGTGGCCCTGGGCCCGGGAGCGGGCCGGCCGCGGCGCACGGTCCTGGTGGCCATCGGCGCGCTGCTGCTCGGCATGCTGCTCGCCGCGCTCGATCAGACGATCGTCTCCACCGCGCTGCCCACGATCGTCAGCGACCTCGGCGGCCTGGAGCATCTGTCCTGGGTCGTCACCGCGTATCTCCTCGCCTCGACCGCGGCCACCCCGCTGTGGGGCAAGCTCGGCGACCAGTACGGCCGCAAGAGGCTCTTCCAGACCGCGATCGTCATCTTCCTGATCGGCTCAGCGCTGTGCGGGCTCGCCGGGAACATGGCGGAACTCATCGCCTTCCGCGCGCTGCAGGGGCTGGGCGGCGGCGGCCTCATGGTCCTGTCGATGGCGATCGTCGGCGATATCGTCCCGCCCCGTGACCGTGGCCGCTACCAGGGCCTCTTCGGCGCCGTCTTCAGCGCCGCCAGTGTGCTGGGGCCGCTGCTGGGCGGGGTGTTCGTCGACCGTCTGAGCTGGCGCTGGGTCTTCTACATCAACCTGCCCATCGGCATCGTCGCCCTCCTCGTCGTCGCCTCCGTGCTGCAGATCCCGGTGCGCCGCACCTCGCACACCATCGACTACCTCGGCACCTTCCTGATCGCCGCGGTCGCCGCCGCCCTGGTGCTGATGACCTCTCTCGGCGGGGTCACCTACGGCTGGGGGTCCTGGCAGATCATCGGGCTCGCGGTGGTCGGCATGGCGCTGCTGGCGGCCTTCGTACAGGTGGAGTTCCGCGCGGCCGAGCCGGTGCTGCCGCTCACGCTCTTCCGCAGCCGCACCTTCACGCTCTGCGCGGTCATCGGCTTCATCGTCGGTTTCGCGATGTTCGGCAGCATGACCTATCTGCCGACCTTCCTCCAGATCGTGCAGGGCGTCTCACCGACCACCTCCGGCCTCCACCTCCTGCCGCTGGTCCTCGGCACGCTCGTCTCCTCCACCGTCTCCGGTCACCTGGTCAGCCGCACCGGCCGCTACAAGGTCTTCCCCGTCCTGGGCACCGCGATCACCGCCATCGGTCTGCTGCTCATGCACCAATTGCGGGAGTCCAGCGGGGTGGCCGAGATGAGTGCGTACTTCTTCGTCTTCGGCTGCGGCCTCGGCCTGGTCATCCAGGTGCTGGTGCTGATCGTGCAGAACTCCGTCAGCTATCAGGACCTGGGCGTCGCCACCTCCGGCGCGACCTTCTTCCGCTCGATCGGCGCCTCGTTCGGCGTCTCCGTCTTCGGCACGATCTTCGCCAACAACCTCGGCCCCCATATCGCCGACGCCCTCGCCGGACGACGCCTGCCACCCGGTATCACCCCCGGCGCCCTCACCTCCGATCCCCGCAGCCTTGGCCGGCTGTCCCCGGGGGACCGGGCGGCGGTGCGGCACGCGTTCTCCGTCTCCATCACCGACGTCTTCCTGTACGCGGTGCCGGTCGTGCTGCTCGCCTTCCTCCTCGCCTGGTACCTCCGGGAGGAGCCGCTGCGCGGCAGCGTCACCGCGCCCGACGGCAGCGAAATACTCGCCAGCAACCCCGTCCAACGCTCCTCGCACGAGGAATGCGCCCGGGCGCTGTCCCTGCTCGGCAGCCGGGAGGGCCGCCGGAAGATCTACGTCGACATCACCCGGCGCGCCGGCCTCGACCTCGGACCGGCCGCGAGCTGGATGCTGCTGCGCATCCAGCACTACGGCTCGGTCGAACCCGCGATGCTCGCCGAGCGCTCGCCCGTACCGCTGCGGGCCATCACCGAGGCGGCCCGGCAGATCGAGGAGCGCGGCCTCGGCCGCCGCTACGGACTGGACCTGATCCTCACGGACGACGGCCGCGAGGTCGCGACCAGGCTCTACCGGGCCCGCGAGGCGTCCCTCGCGGAACTCCTGGGCGACTGGTGGTCACCCGACCGCCCGACCGACCTGAGCGAGCTGGTGGACGAGCTGACGCACGAGCTGTGCGGCTCCGACGCGGAACAGCCGAGAGACGGAACGCCCCGCCCCGACCACCGCCGCCCACCGCCACCGCGAACGCCCTGACCTCGGGGCCTCAGCCCAGCTCCTTGGCCATCCAGACCTCGGCGTACGGCCCCTCCGTGAAGGCCGGGACCTCCCGGTACCCATGCCGCGCGTACAGCGCGCGGGCCTCGACCAGGTCGAGGCGGGTATCGAGCGCGATCCGCTCGGCGCCCAGTTCGCCCGCCGCCGTCTCGACCGCCGCGAGCAGCGCGGCGCCGCCGCCCAGCCCCCGCTTGGCGGGCCGTACGTACACCCGCTTCAGCTCCGCCGCACGCGTCAGCCCCGCCGTACGCTCGTCCATCAGCCGCACCCCCGCACATCCGGCGAGTTCGCCGTCGTGATGGGCCAGCAGGAAGACCCCCCGCGGCGGGGCGAGATCGTCGCTGGGCATCTCCGCGAGCGCCTGCTCGATCTCCTCCGGGGTCGAGTCCCGCTCCTCGTGGAGCTGGTAGTAGCGGTCGGCGACATCGACGAGGTATTCGCGCAGCAGCATGGCCGAGACCGGATCGCCGACGGGCCGCGTGGCGATCGTCCAGCCTCTCGTCGGCTCCGTCGCGGGGGAGGCCGAGGCGCGCGAACCGGCCTGGGCACGTGGCGTAGTCGTCATGGTCGGCATCCTGGCACCCACCATCGGCCTCACGCACCGCAGTTTGAGCGCCGAAGTCCGGGCTACCCGAATAGAGGAGCCCCCCGAACGCGAAGGGGGAAGCGAGCGGGAAGGCAGAAGCAGACCATGTCAACTGCTGCAATCAGCATCGTGGTTGTCGTCGCGGTCGTCCTCGCGGCCGCGCTCATCATCCGTGTCGTCCGTGCGGGCGCCAGCCGTAGGGAACGCGTTCTGCGACGCCGCTTCGGGCCCGAGTACGAACTGAACGTCGCCCAGCACGCGGGCGACACCAAGGCGGCGGAGCGGGAACTGGACGAACGGCTGCGGCTGTACGGCGATCTGAGGACCCAGCCCCTGCCCGGTGAGCTGCGCGAGCGGTATGTGGCCGAGTGGGCGGCCGTGCAGGAGATGTTCATCGAGTCTCCGGAACGCTCGGTGACCAGCGCCGATCGGCTGCTGGCCCGTCTCGCCCACGACCGTGGCTATCCGTCGGACCGTTACGAGGAGCAGGTGGCGGCGCTGTCCGTGCACCACTCCGAGCACGTCCAGGGCTACCGGCAGATCCATGACACGGCCGGTCTCGCCCGCGAGGGGCGCGCGGACACCGAGAAGCTGCGTGAGGCCGTGGTGCACGCCCGGCCGTTCTTCGAGGACCTGGTCAGGCCCCCGCACCACGGCGCCACGACCGGCGCCACGACCGGCCCCGAGACCGCGCGGCAGCCCTACGGCGAGCGGCGGAGCGGGAGCGGACTGCGCCGGTGGCTGCCCGGGACCGGGACCGGGGCTGGTACCGGATCCGGAACCAGGGCCGGGACGGGCCATACGCGGTTCGGTCACACCAGGAAGGGCGGCGCGTGGTGACGGATCCGACCGACCCGGCGGAGCACGACGGCCGGCGGCGCCATGCATTGGAGAAGCATGAAGTGGCGCCGCTGTCCCAGGGGGTGGCCAACAGGGACAACAGGGAAGCGGCGGATCCGATGACGTCCTGGCACTCGCCGATGCCGTCGAACGGATCGCGGCCGTCGAACGGAACGAAGCCGACGACACAGCAGCCGCCCGGGTCGTCCGCGTCGTCCGCGTCGTCCGGACCGTCCGTGTCGCCCGCCGAGCAGCCGAAGACCCCGAACGGCCCCAGCTTTCCCGTCCTGCCGACAAGCGAGCACGACATGCTGGCCCAGCGGCTGCGGTACGCGGTCAGCGGCTTCGTGGACTCCCCACGCGGCGCCGTCGAGGAGGCCGATGCCCTGCTCGCGGAGGTGGCCACCCGGCTCGCCGATCTCCTGGCCGAGCGCCGCGGCACGCTCCGTGCCGCCTGGCACGAGGATGACGTGGTCATCTCGGAGACGGAAGAGCTGCGCCTGGCGATGCGGGGCTACCGCAATGTGCTGGAGCGCCTCATCAGCATCTGACTGCCGAACACCGTCAACAACAACACCACCACTAAACCCCCTTGGCCGCCGCCCGGATCCCCTCCGGGCGGCGGCCATACCTCATGCCGCCGACCAGGTCGTAAATCGGTCGTACTGGGGGCGGGCCACGGCCTACCGTGGCGCGGTTGTGATCAGGCAGGGCCAGGCAGAGGGCCGTGAAGGGGCGGGGCGCGATGGAGCGGTACAGCGGGTGGGCCGATGAGGGGTTCGGCGGTGTCGCCGAGGTGTTCGCCCGGAACTTCGAGGAGTTTCCCGAGCTCGGGGCGGCGGTCACCGTCTTCGCCGGTGGACGCAAGGTCGTGGAGCTGTGGGGCGGGGTCGCGGACCAGGGGAGCGGGCGGGCGTGGGAGAGGGACACCGCCGTGCCGGTGTTCTCGTGCGCCAAGGGCGTCGTGAGCGTCTGCGCCCACCTCCTCGCCCAGGAGGGACGGCTGGACCTCGATGCCCCGGTGAGCCGGTACTGGCCGGAGTTCGGCCGGTACGGCAAGGAGGCCATCACCTGCCGGATGGTCCTCGGGCACCGGGCGGGGGTCCCCGTGCTCGACCGGGTGCTGACGTTCGAGGAGATCGCCGACTGGGCGCCGGTGATCCGCGCCATCGAGGGGCAGACGCCGCTGTGGGAGCCGGGAGCGTCGTACGAGTACCACGGCCATGTCTTCGGCTTCCTCATCGGTGAGGTCATCCGGCGGATCACCGGCCACACCCCGGGCGCGTACTTCCGTCAGGCCGTGGGGGATCCGCTGGGGCTGCGGGCCTGGATCGGGCTGCCGACGGCGGAGCTGGACGGGCGGGCCCGGCTGGTCGAGGCCGAGGGACGGCCCGGGATGCCGGGGCCCGAACATCTGCTGACCCGCATCGTGACCATGAACGGCGCGCTGGTCTTCCCCGGCCTCGACGAGCCGCACGGCTGGAACGACCCGGCGCTGCTCGGCATGGAGCTGCCCGGCGCGGGCGCCACCGCGTCCGCGAGCGGGCTCGCCGGGCTGTACGCGGCGGCCGTGACCGGTATCGAGGGCCATCGGCGGCTGCTCAGCCCCGAGACCGTGACGGACGCGGTCCGCGAGATCTCGTCCGGCAAGGGATGGCTGGGCTTCGACATGGGAGCGCGCTGGGGCTCGGGCTTTCTGCTCGACTCGCCGTCCTTCCGGCCGATGCTGGGGGAGCGCAGCTTCGGCAATGACGGGGCGGGCGGTCAGTTCGCCTTCGGCGACGACGAGTTCGGCGTGGGCTTCGCCTATGTGGCCAACCGCATGATCGGCCACGGCGACGCCCGCGCCACTCGCCTCGTCGCCGCCGTGCGGGAGTGTTTGGGCGGCTGATCGGCCCCCGCCCCCGCCCCTTCCCGAGTCGGGCTACGGCCTGCGGCCGGGGCCGTCGGGTCGCGGGTCGTAGTGGCGCCGCAGGGGCGCGGCCTGCGGCTGGTTGCCGGGGCCACGGCCCGCAGCCGGGCCGCCGGGCCACGGCCTGCCCTGAGCCGCTGAGCCACGGCCTGCACTGGGCCGTTGGGCTACGACTGCGGCCGGGCCGCCGGGGCGCGTACGGTACCCGCGCCGCCGGGGCCACGGCCCGCAGCCGCGGCCGAGGGGCGTTACGCCCCCTCCGGCACCAGCTCCCCCACCGCGTCCCGCCACGCGGCCCGTGTCGCGACCGCCTGGCGCCAGGTGCGGATCGCCTTCGGGGGCATCCCGACGGCCAGCACACCGGCCACCCGGTCCCCGGAGCGGTAGACGGCCAGGAACTTCCGCTCCTCCAGGGCGCCCTCCACGATCGCGACCTCCTCGTGGCCGCGCAGATGGCCATGGGCCTGGATCCGGAGGTCGTACTGGTCCGACCAGAAGTACGGCACCGGCGCGAACGGCCGCCGCTCGTCCGGGCGGAGGAGGTTGCGGGCCACGGCCATGCCCTGTTCGGTGGCGTTGGTCCGGTGCTCGATGCGCATCGCCGTACCGAACAGCGGGTTGTGCCAGCGGGCCACATCCCCCGCGCCGTAGACGTCCGGCGCGGCGGCGCTGTACTCATCGCACTCCAGGCCGTCGCCCAGGGTGAGGCCACTGCCCTCCAGCCAGCCGGTGTTGGGCACCGAGCCGATCGCGACCAGCACCTCATCGGCCTCGACGAGGGTGCCGTCCGCCAGCCGCACCCCGCCGTCGGCCACCTCGGCCACCATGACGCCGGTGCGCAGATCGACGCCGTGGTCGTGGTGGGCCTGGGCGAGCACCCGGCCGACCCGTTCGCCGACCGCCGGGGCCAGCGGCACCGGCGCCGGTTCCAGCAGCGTCACCTCCGTACCGAGCCCCCGGGCGACGGCGGCGGCCTCGGCGCCGAGGAACCCGGCGCCGACCACCGCCAGCCGCCGACCCGGGCCCAGCCGGTCCCGCAGGGCCAGGGCGTCGTCCAGGGTGCGCAGCACATGCGCGCGCTCCCCGCGTTCGCCGGTGCCGTCCCCGTCCCCCGCCCCGTTGCCGTCCCCGCCGCCGGGCAGTCGGCGCGGGCGGACGCCGGTGGCGATGACCAGGCCCTCGTACGGCACCCGCTCCCCGTCGGCCAGCGCGACCGTACGGCCCGCGAGGTCGAGGCCGGTCGCGGCGACCCCGAGGCGCAGATCGAGGCCGAGCGCGTCCAGATCGGCGGGCGCGCGCAGCGGCACCCGGTCGGGCTCCCACTGCCCGCCGAGGATCTGCTTGGACAGCGGTGGCCGGTCGTACGGGTGGTACGGCTCATCGCCGATGAGCGTGATCGTGCCCTCGTACCCCTCCCGCCGCAGCGTCTCCGCCGCCGCCAGACCGGCGGCGGATCCACCGACGACCACCACCTGCTTCACTTGCCGATCACCCGTATCGCCGCCGCCGGGCAGACCACCGCGGACTCGCGCACATCGGCGTGGAGTTCGGGCGCGGGCTGCTCGTCCAGCAGGATCACGATGCCGTCCTCCTCCCGCTGGTCGAACACGTCGGGCGCGATCATCACGCACTGACCCGACGCCACACACTTGGGAACATCGACTTCCACACGCATGGTGACTCCCTTGCCTCCGCTGCTCATGACGCCCAGGTGACGGGCAGTTCGTAGACGCCGTAGACCAAACCGTCGTCCTTGAACGGTAGTTGGTCGATCCCGGTCGCCAGCCGCAGAGTGGGGATACGGCGGTAGAGCGTGCCGTAGACCACCTGCAGCTCCATCCGGGCCAGCGGCTGGCCCAGGCACTGGTGGACGCCGAAGCCGAACGCCATGTGGCGGCGGGCGTCGCGGCCGATGTCCAGCCGCTCGGGCTCGGGGAAGACCTCCGCGTCCCAGTTGCCGGTGCCGGTGTAGACGATGATCCCGTCCCCGGCGCGGATGGTCTCGCCGCCGATCTCGATGTCCTCCAGCGCGACCCGGCGCCGGCCGTTGTGCACGATCGTCAGATAGCGCAGCAGCTCCTCGACGGCCTTGGCGACCGCCTTCGGGTCGTCGGTCTCCCGCAGGACGGCGAGCTGGTCGGGGTTCTCCAGCAGGGCCACGGTGCCGAGGGCGATCATGTTGGCGGTGGTCTCATGGCCGGCGATCAGCAGCAGCACGCCCATGTTGGCGGCCTCGCGCTGGGTCAGCTCACCGGCCCTGACCCGGGCGGCCAGCTCGGAGAGCATGTCGTCGGCGGGGGCGGCGAGTTTGGCGCTGACCAGGTCGTCCAGATAGTCGGTCAGCGCCTTGTCGGCGCCGACCACCTCCTCGACCGAGGAGTGCCGGTTGATCAAGAGCGAGCTGTTGCGCTGGAAGAAGTCGTGGTCCTCGTACGGCACTCCGAGCAGCCGGCAGATCACCAGCGACGGCAGCGGCAGCGCGAACGCGCGCACCAGGTCGACCGGGGTCGGCCCGGCCAGCATGGAGTCGATCAGATCGTCGGTGATCTTCTGGATTTCGGGCCGCATCGCCTCGACCCGCTTGATGGCGAACGGTCCGGTGACCATCCGGCGGATCCGGGCGTGCTCGGGGTCGTCCATGGCGATGAAGGAGCGCCGCCGCCCGGCGTTCTCACGGAAGCCGGCGCTCGGGTGCGGAAAGCCGGGCAGCGTGGCATCGGAGCTGACCCGCGGGTCGCCGAGCAGGGCGCGCTGGTCGGCGTACCGGGTCACCAGCCAGGGGGCGCTGCCGTCCCACAGCCGTACCCGCGTGACCGGCTGTTCGGTGTGCAGCGCCCGTGTGGTCGGGGGCGGGTCGAAGGGGCAGCCGGTCGCCCGCGGCATCGGGAACTCCGGAAGCGGCTCTTCCGCCTCGGCCTTGGTCTCTGCCAGCGTCTCGGTCATGTCTCTCCTCGGGTGGGGGATTCCGATGGGAGCGGAGCGTGAACCTTCGCGTCAGGGGGGACGTGAACCTTCGCGTTACGGGGACGATGACCAGCGAACCCGCTCGACCTGACGCCCTCCGGTCAGTTTCCTGACGAAACGCTGACTGTGGGCAAGGTCACAGTGACCGTGGTGCCGAGGTCCGGTGCGCTGCGCACGCTCACCTCGCCGCCGTGCCGCTCGACCACCCGCCGCACGATGGAGAGGCCGAGGCCGCCGCCCAGCTCGATCCGGCCGTCCGCGGAGCGGGGGGAGGTGAGCCGGGCGATGTCGCGCGGGCTCATACCCGGCCCCTGGTCGCTGACCGACAGCTCGACGTGCTGCTGCCCACCGGACCCGGCCACCGGGCCGCGCACCGCCACGGTCACCGGGGACCCGGCGGGGGTGTGCCGCAGCGCGTTGCCCAGCAGATTGCGGATGGCGTGCCGCAGCATGCGGTTGTCGGCGACGAGGGTCGCCCGGCCGGAGTTCTCGCGGGCGATGGGGCGTTCGGGGTCGAGCAGCCCCAGATCCGCCACCGCCTCGTCGGCCACGTCCCGCAGATCCACCGGCTCCGTGTCCAGCGGCCGTACCCAGGAGGTGTCCGCGCGCGGAGACACCTGCTGGACCGCCTCGTGCATATGGTCGGCCTCGTCCTGGATCCGGCGCAGGGCGCGCACCATCAGCTCGGGGTCGTCGCTGAGCCCCTGCAGCGGGAGTTCGGCCCAGCCGCGGATGGTGGTCAGGGAGGTGCGCAGCTCGTGCAGGATCACCTCCAGCCGCTGCTGGCGCTCGTACGCGTCCTCCTCAGGGCGCCGGCCGTCCCCGTGGTGCTCATTCATGTTCATGCGGAAGCGAGCCGGCCGAGCCAGTAGCCGAAGCCACGGCGGGTGTGGATCAGGGCGGGCCCGGTCTCGTCGACCTTGTGGCGGAGCCGGGAGACCAGCTTCTCGATGGCGTTGTCCCCGTAGCGCCCGTGGTCCGCCATCCACAGATGTTCGCCGATCTGTTCCTTGGACAGCACCTGCCCCGCGTTGACCAGCAGATAGCGCAGCAGCCGGAACTCGGCGGGGGTCAGCTCCAGTGCCCGCCGACCGCGTCGCGCCTGACGGGTCGTATCGTCCAGCAGCAGATCCGCGTAGCGCGGCGGCGGCTCCTCCCGCCGCCGGGTGCGGGTGCGCAGCAGGGCCTGCACCCGGGCCAGCACCTCGGCGATCCGGAACGGCTTGGTCACGTAGTCGTTCCCGCCGATGCCGAGGCCGGTGACCAGCGAGTCCAGCGAGTCGCGGGCGGTGAGGAAGAGCACGGGCGGATGGTTCTCGTCGGCCGCGACCAGGCGGCGGCACACCGTGAAGCCGTCCAGATCGGGCAGCATCACATCGAGGATCACCAGGTCGGGTCGCTCCCGGCCGACCCGATCGAGCGCCTCTCCGCCGGTGGCCGCGGTGCCGACCCGGTAACCGGCCAGCTCGAGGGTGGTCGAGAGCAGCTCGGCGATTCTCGACTCATCGTCGACGACCAGGATGTGCTGCCCGCTGCCACGGGCGGGCGCTGGTTTCTCGCTGACACTCCCGTACACGCCATGACACTACGTGAACCGACCGTTCCGGGGCACGGGGCCCTGACCGCGACCGATGAGATCCGGACAGGGCGGACAGGGTGGACAGGGCGGGGCGCATACGGGCCGTGTGGGGCTCATGCGGGCCGTGGGGGCGCCGGCCCCCACGGCCCAGGGTCTTCCGCTTTCCTCGGCTTTCGGTTTCGTCACCCTCCGGCTTTGGGCGATCCGAAAGTCAGCGCGGATGCCTCGTCGGAATCCGCGTAACAGTGGAACCGGTCGGTCCAGGACTGTTCCTGAAGGGTCTGGACCAATGCACGGGGCACTGCCATATGCACATCGCGGCCACCGGGCTCGTCCGCCGGAGTCGGCGCTATGAGTACGGTCCAGGGAGTGGGAAGCGCCGGGACGTCGTACCAGAAGGGCGTGTCCGCTCCGAAGTCGAGGCTGTAGAAGGGGAGCTTCGACCAGTTGTTGATCACGATGGTGTTCTCGAACTTGTCGAGCGTCATGGTGGGCAGGACGCGCTTGAGGCGTCCCGCCTCGTATTCGGCACAGAGGAACGCCGTTTCCTGGCGGATTTTCTCCTCCGTGTTCTCGGCATAGCCCGCGCGGACCGCCGTGGCGATCTCGCCGAGAGGGCGGGAGCGCAGTTCGGCCGCGGGCATCCCGGGCCGGGTGTTGGTGACGGTGTTGCCCCAGTAGCCGTCCGGTACGGCCCCGCCGCCGAAAGCACGGAAGTCGGCGAGGAGGCCCAGCCTTTCCTCGCTCGTGTCGGGGCGGTCCCGCAATGCGCTGAGCACTTTCCAGAGATGGGCGGTCAGCGCGTCATTGGTCGACACCCATCGCTCCGTGCCCGCGAGGTCGGCCATCGCGGCGTCCTTCATGGTGGCCAGTTCGGCGGCGGTGAAGCGGGTGGTCACCATCGTCGTCACCTTGGCGACGGCGCTCAGCAGGATACGGGCCACATAGGCGGACTTCCGGCCGCGCTTGGTGACCGTGAAGTGGTCGTTGTCCGGCCGGGCGTCATCCGCGACCGGCGCCGCGAGGGCGTCGATGATGCCGCGGTCGTGGCCGGGTGTGGGGTACCCGAGCCCTCGATGCTCCTTCGACCAGCCCTCCATGAACCGCATATAGGCGGATCCATCGGCCACGGCGTGGTTCATGTTGACACCGAGAACGGAGCCGCCGCCTTTCATATGGGTGAGCTTCACCGTGAATAGCGGTGTGTCGGCGTCGACCACCTGAAGCGGGTTGACCTGACTCAGATAGCGATTGATGCCCTTTTTCGCCGTGTGGTGAGGCCCGTGATCCGGCATGGACTGGGATGCGTATGTCTCGATGAAGCGCACACCGGCGTCGTCGCAGAGCACGCTGAGACGGCCGTCGGGATCCTTCTTCATGCGGCCTGAAACCATCGGGAAGTTGAGCAGTGTTCTGCTTAGGGAGGCGCGAAGTGCTTCGCCGTCGAGCGTCTCGCGGTAGAAAAAGGTACGTGGGGTGTAGACCAGCCCGATGAGCATGTCGTAGACGCTCAAACGTATGCGGTCACCGCTCGCCTCTCCGGCGCGCACGGTGATCGATCGTTTGGTGTCGCTCTCGGTGGCAGTGGGGGATGCCATCATTCGCGCACGTTCTTTCGTTCTGTCCGAATGTGTTTCTGGGTCGGTGTATTGACCCTACCTCCGGGGCGAGGGCTGTCTCATTGGGGAGAACTTGTTTCAGGCATTTTTAAAAAACGGGCGAGCGCGGTCGGCTCACGGAGGTGCCCGCCGACCCCGAGGGGGTCCCGCGGTCGGCCGGGGCCCCGCGGCCCGCTGGGGTTACGAGGCCCGGTTGGGGCTGCGAGGCCCGACTGGGGGGCTACGGCGCTGCGACGGCACTCTTCCGTATCGCTCCGTTAGCATGATCGGACCTTACGACGAGAACCCCCATCGTCCGCCCTTCGCCGGAAAACGGCGCTATCCGGTACGAAGGGTGACCAATGCCCAACATCTAGCAAATCGGCCAAAGCATTGATACCTATAGCATCGCGGGTGATGTCCCGGATAAGCCGCAGGACCACGTTCGTCACGTGGCGTCGACCACGGGTGATGCTGTACGCCGCGGCGGGTGTGGTGGCCCTCGGGTTCTTCATCGCGCTGGAGATCGCCGCGCGTCGCTACGGCCTGCCGGGGCCGGTCACCAATCAGGTGCAAGAGGTGATACTGCCCCCCAAGTCGGGCTTCCTGCTGTATTCCGGTATGGGCTTGATGATGTTGGTGCTCACCTGGCGGGAGCGGCTCATCGCGGCCGGTGCCGCGATCGGCATCGACGTCGTCTTCTTGTTGGTGCGGTGGGCGGTCGGCGCAAAGCTGACCGACGGCCACCCCTTCGGCAACGGCGCGTTGTGGGTGATGCTGGGCTGCGTGGTCATCGCGGTCACGCGCCGCACCGGCCGGGAACGCGCCCTGCTGCTCAAGGGCGTCGGGCTGGGCCTGCTGCTGGTGGCCGGCCGCAAGACCGGCGATACCTGGCTGCTCATCACGGCGAAGACCCGCCCGGCGGTGCTCGACCCGTACCTGGCAACCGCCGATCACGCGCTGGGCAACCCGTCGTGGCTGGCAGGCCGGATTGTCGCGGCCATGGGGCCGATCGGTGCCCATGTTCTCGACTTCGTCTACGCTCAGCTTCCGGTGGCCGCGGTCATCGTCTCGGTTTATCAACTGCGCAACGTGGCGGTCGAGCGCCGCTTCCCGGGCCACCATCTGGTGCGCACCTTTCTGGCCATCGGCCTCCTCGGGCCGGCCATCTACATGATCTTCCCGGTGGTCGGACCGATCTTCGCCTACGGCACCGGCGCCTTCGGTACCGGCGGCGAGCTGTGGGCGACGGCCAACCTGTGGCCGCACACGCTGCCGCCCATCAGCGCCCCGCACTCGATACCGTTCGACGAGATCACGCCACGCAACTGCATGCCCAGCCTGCATACGGCGTGGGCCACCGCGATCTTCATCCATTCCCGCCAGGGCCCGCGAATCCTGCGGTTCGCGGGAACGTTCTGGCTGATCGCGACGCTCGGCGCGACGCTGGGATTCGGCTACCACTACGGCGTGGATCTCATCGCGGGCGTGGTGTTCAGCCTCACGATCGAGACCGTGCTGCGCGCGCTCGCACGTGGCTGGGACCGGTCAGCGATCCTACTGGTCGCCCACGGCACGACGGTCTTCGCCGCGCTCCTGGTCTCCTATCGCTATCTGCCGATGGAGATGGCCAGACATCCGTGGCTGTTCGGACCGCTTCTCCTGCTGGCCATGGCCTCGGTGATCCACGGCTACGTACGGACCACCAGGCTGTGGGACCCGAAGGCCGCACCGGCGCTGCAACCGGAACCGCAGCCCGAGCTGGTGTGATTCCAGCCTGCTGGCCTCATCCGACGGCGGCGCCGAGCAGTGGTTCGGCGTTGTGGTCCGCGGTCACGCCGTCCGGTTGAGCCAGCTCGTTTCTTCAGGGGTGCGCGAAGCGCGGGCGTTGGTGAGGAGCGGGGTCAGCGGCCCGCATGACGTGGGGGAAGGTATCGGTTGACCAGTTCCGCCGCCGTTTGCGCGTCATCGATCGTGATGACAAAGCGGGTTCCGCGGGTGAGTTCAAGCCAGAGCGCGTCGCCCGCCCGGAGCGAGACCGCCCGCACGCCCGGCTTCCACCGGTAGCCCCAGCCGCCGATCTCCATGGGGCGGGTCCGGCGTGCCGTGGCACCCGCGATCCGGTCCATCGCGATGTTCTGCCGCAGGAAGGGGACGAGAGCTGAGGCCACCGTGACGCCCCGTGGCGAAACGGTGACCTTGATGGCCCCCGTGACGAGGAACGCGGCCGCCGCGAGCAGCAGGCCCAGGCTGACGGACCGGTGTCTCTCGTCGACGACGGCGAAGACGATCAGTCCCAGAGCCAGGATCGCGCCGACGGCGAGCATCCAACCGCTGGACTGGGACCTGCTCCAGACCGCTCGCGTGCTGTCGTCATCATGCGGATTCATCGACGCCTCCGTGAGAGTGTGCGACCCACGGCAACGATCGCAGCGTCGACGGCCAAGGCCAAGGTGATGTCACCGTGCGCACAACCGGTCCAATGCCGACTGGCTCTCATCGTCTGCGGGGCGGAAGATCACCAATCGCTGATCCGGATCTTGAAGCGGTATGAGCACTTCGAAATCCACTGCGATCACACCGACGTCAGGATGCCGCATCACCTTGTGCCCGCGGCCGTTGACCTGGATGTCCCGCTCGGCCCACAATCGCGCGAATTCCTCGTCGTGAGTGATGAATTCGGCGATGCGGTCGGTCAACGCCCGATCCTCCGGATGCGCGGCCCACGCGGCGCGCAGATGGGCGACCCCATCTCGCACGACGCGTTCCCGATCGACGTAGAACTCGCGTATCTCCGGATGCATCAGGCACAGCCACATCGAATTGCGCTGTGACGGAGGCAGGGTGTCGAAATCCAGTAGGAGCCTCGTCATTTCGCGGTTCCAGGCCAGGATGTCGTAGCGGTGGTTCATCAGCATGGCCGGGAGCGGCGACAAGTCGGCGACCAGATGGGCCAGCGGCGGCGCCGCGGTGGTGGCGGGCTTGTCGGTGTTGCGGGGGCGCTGCTGGGCCAGGTTGAAGAGGTAGGCGCGTTCGACGGGGGCCAGGTGCAACGCCCGGGCCAGCGCCTCCACCACGTCCGCTGAGGGCCGCAGTCCGCGCCCCTGTTCCAGCCGGACGATGTAGTCGACGCTGACCCCGGCCAGTTCGGCGACCTCTTCGCGGCGCAGTCCCGGGGTCCGCCGGGCCTGCCGACGCGACGGCAGACCGAGATCGCGCGGGTCCAGCCGCTCGCGCCGGGCCCGCAGGAACGCGGCCAGCTCCTGTGTTGTGTCCACGGTGTGGGTCGTCATATGCGTTCCAACAGCCAGGGTGGGACTGGCGTTCCCAGGAACCTCTTTCCCTTACCTCCGGCTCGCGGCGGTCACAGCCTTGTTCTCGACAACGGATCACGAGCACAGGAGGACACGATGTCGCTCACCCTCGACACCTACCGGCTGCTGGGCCGCTCCGGGCTGCGGGTCTCACCGCTGGCGCTGGGCGCGGCGACCTTCGGCACCGAGTCGGGCTGGGGAGCCGAGCAGGACGAGGCGCGCAAGCTGTTCGACCGCTACGTCGAGCGAGGCGGCAACTTCATCGACACCGCCAACACCTACAGCAATGGCAGTTCCGAGCGCATGCTGGGCGAATTCACCCGCGACAACCGCGAAAGCCTGGTGCTGGCGACGAAATACACGACGCTGCGCCGGCCCGGCGACCCGAATTCCGCGGGCAGTCACCGCAAGAGCCTGCTCGCCTCGGTAGAAGCTAGTCTGCGACAGCTCAATACGGACTACATCGATCTGCTCTACCTGCACGTATGGGATTTCACGACACCGGTCGAGGAGATTCTGCGCGGCATGGACGATCTGGTCCGGCAGGGCAAGATCTTGTACGTGGCGATCTGCAACGCCCCGGCCTGGCAGGTTTCGCGCATGCAGGCGATCGCCGACCTGCGCGGCTGGTCGCCGCTGGTCGCGCTCCAGATCGAATACAACCTGATCGAGCGTACCGGGGAACGTGACCTGATCCCCATGGCACGCGAGATGGGGCTGGGTGTGCTCCCGTATTCACCCCTGGCCGGCGGGGTGCTCACCGGCAAGTACAGCCGCGACGACCTGACCGCGACGAACGTCGCATCCGACGACGGCACCCGTAGGAGCTTCAACCTCGCCTTGGGCACGCTCACCGAACGTAACCTCGCCATCGCCGATGTCGTGAAGGAGGTCGCCACGGAGCTGGGCGTCACACCCGCCCAGGTCGGGCTGGCCTGGACCCTGCGGAATCCGAGCGTGACGGCACCGATCATCGGCGCCCGCACCCCCGCCCAGTTGGAGGACAATCTGGGCGCCCTGGAGGTCGACTTCACCGCCGCCCAACTGGCCCGTCTCGACGAGGCCAGCGCGATTGAACTCGGCTTCCCGCACGACATGCTCGCCAGTGATCACATCCGCAACGTGACCGCAGGTGACCTGAAGATCGAAACCCGCCGCTGATACCCGATCGTCCCGAGGGCGGCACCAGTGCCGCCCTCGGGACGATCACAGCGTGAATGGATCCTCGTCGAGCTTTTCTGTCAGGTGCTCAAGAGTGTCCGTAAGGCTTGTCGGCGCACCGTTCAGCCTTTCGCGCTGCTTGGCGACGTGGCCGATGAGGCGAAGGGTCCGTCCCGAGGAGATTCCGGGTGCGGCAGTGACCAGGGATCTGATGACGTCTTCCGCGTCGCGCCAGGCACTGACGTCCAGTAGGCATTGTGCGAGCCGTGCCACCCGCTCGCTTGAGTAGCCGGTCGTGACGTCACGCCCTGGTTGTACGGATTGCAGTAGTAGCTCGATAGCGTTCTCTACTTCACCGGCGATCTGAAGTGTGTGACCCCACTGGCGGTCGATTTCCCCGCTGGTCACCCACCATGTCCAGTCCGGTTCACCGACGTCGTTACCGTCTTCGATGAGTGACCGGGCGCGTTGGAGCGACTCCATGGCATCCGACGTACGTCCCGTGCCGACCAGCCCCTTCGCTTCACGGATGCGGAACATCGCCTCCACGCGTGGGGACAGCCGCCTTCCGTTGAGCACCGACCGGGCGATGGACAGCGCCTCTTGGTTCCGTCCGCGCCATTCACTTTGCATCGCCATGTTCTGTAGCGTCAGCAATTCGATGGAGCGATCCCCGGAGAGTTTCGCGAGGAATAGCGCCTCATAGTTGAAGCGCTGTGCGGAGTCGTCTCTTTCCGCGTCCCAGAGAGCCCATCCGGCGACTTCCGCGAGTTCCGCAGCCGCCGACTGAATGTCGCGCTCGTACCGAGGGTCGTAGTCTCCGACTCCGAGCCGCCGATGCACGACCTTGAACGCGCGGCCTGCGGGCTCTGCGATCGATACTCCGCTGAGTTCGTTGTCCAGGACGACCAGCCGACGGGAAGTCTCCCGGATGGCGTGTACGAAGTCAGCTCCACGTGCCTCGTTGAGTCTGAGTATCCGATCAGTGATGGCCGGTGATTCAGCAGCTTCGGGCGAAACTGGCGGCGGTGCTACTCGTGCCGCGATTGCGGCAAGTTCCCCGTCTGTCTCGAGCAGGGTGTCCAGCGCCGTGACGAGT
Source organism: Streptomyces sp. 11-1-2 (assembly GCF_003595545.1). Lineage (NCBI taxonomy): Bacteria > Bacillati > Actinomycetota > Actinomycetes > Kitasatosporales > Streptomycetaceae > Streptomyces > Streptomyces sp. 11-1-2. The sequence goes on along the minus strand of NZ_CP022545.1, from coordinate 3,743,895 downwards.
TGCGTCGACGGCTGCTGTTTCCCGCAGAGCACGCGGGACAGATAGGCGTGGTCGTAATTCAGGTGGCGGGCGACCGCCCGAACACTCATGTCCCGGTCGCGAAGCATGTCGCGGACCCTCTGGCTGAACTCCCCGCTGCCCATGGTGACCAGGGTACGGCCGTCACCGCGCAGTCACCATACGATCACCAACCGCGACCGCACATTCACGGTTGTCTTGAGCGTACGCAAGGACCCCCGCGACCGTGCGACCGGCCCGGGGGCATGGCCATCGCTAACAGGAGCGACAACGTGTCGGACACTAGCCCAGCCACCCCACCCGCGAACACGCCCAACGACGACTGCGATGTGTGCGGGGCGCTGTTACGACAGCAAGCCGAAGCAAGGCGTAACGGGGATCAGAAGTGGGCGACCACGTGTCTCATCGAACTCCAGCGGCACCACAACGGCCCGCTGCACAGCGAGGCGGCCCGGTGAAGGGCCGCGCGATGATGACGCTGCGCGTTTCGCGGGACAGCGGGAAAACCTACGGGCCGACGCGCGTGATCAGGTCCACCGACCCCCTGATGCCGCTGGAGACCTCGATTTGGCCGCCGTGCCAGTGCCCCCGATGCGTATCGGCGCACCTGACCATCCGTCGGTCGTACTGACGGGTGCGACACGAAACCGCCAGCCCTCTGGCCAGGGCCAGGGGGCTGACGATGTTCGTAAGGGGCCCGTCTCAGCCTTGTTTGGGCGCGGCCTGCTGGACGACCTCGAAGGACCACAGGGTGGAGCCGGCCGCGGCGGGCTTCTGCTTCGGGGCGTCTTCGCCGCCGTGCTGGTGGGCCGCCTTCATGGGGCCCTCCATCCACGCCTGGAAGTCCTCCTCGCTGCGCCAGCGCGTATAGACGAGGTACTGGTCGGTCCCCTCGACCGGGCGCAGCAGCTCGAACCACTCGAAACCGTCGGAGCCCTCCACGGCTCCGGCGCGTGACGCGAAGCGCTTCTCCAGCACCTCGCGCTGTTCCTCCGGCACGGTCAGCACATTGATCTTGACTACGCTCATGGCCCCATCTTGCCGTAGCCGATGTCGCGCGTCGGCGGTGCCTCACCCTCAGCCGTGCAGCTTCAGGCCCTTGGTCACCTTGTCCACCTGGCCGCGCGGTCCGTGGACCGCGAGGCCGACCAGGTTCAGCGCGTCGGCGTCGATGGCGCGGACCGCCGCGCGGTTGTCGTCCTCGTTGTTGGTGCCGAAGAGCTCCTCCGTGTAGAGGGCCGTCGGCAGGTCGCGGGAGAGGGCGCGGGCGTGGGTGCGGGTGAGGGCGGGGGCGTCGGCGGCGTAGACGAGGACCGGTTCGCGGAACATCGGGAGGTAGACGTTGCCCGAGGCGTCCTCGTACGGCTTGCCGACGATCTCGTCCGTGGCGTGCGCCAGGCCGCTGGAGAGGAACGCGGTCACGTTCAGCTTCTGCCAGTCGGCGAGGTCGGTGCGGACGATGACGGCGATCTTGGTGTCGAAACGCATGGACGGCAGTCTCGCCACCGTTCCGGCCTGGGGTCTTGAACGCTGGTGCGGGGGTGGTACGCGGCATGGCGGCACAATGGGGGCGTGGGTGTGGCAGGAGAAGGAGAGCGGGGGCCCGCGGACTGGGCCCGGTACTGGCGTGATCCCGACCGGGCCGTGGAGGCCATGCACGCCCACTTCTTCAGCCATCGCTTCCATCCCCACAGCCATGACGCCTACTCCTTCGCCGTCACCGAGATCGGCGCCCAGCGCTTCCGGTGCCGGGGTGCGCTGCGGACCAGCGGGGCGGGGATGGTGATGGTCTTCAATCCAGACGATCCGCATGACGGGGAGGCGGCCGCCGAGCTCGGCTACAAGTACCGCATCGTCCACATGGGTCCCGATGTGATGGGGAATGTTCTCGCCGATGTGGCCGACAGCGCCGCCGACCGGGCGGCGTTGCCGCTGTTCGACCGGCCGGTGGTCTCCGATCCCGTACTCGTCCCCGCCCTGCTGCGACTGCATACCGCCCTGGTCGGTGGCGCCGGTCCACTCGTGCGGGACGAGCGGCTGACGGCGGCCGTGGGCGCGTTGGTACGGCGCGGGGCCACCGGGCCGCTGCGCGCCCGGGAACTGCCGGGCGGGAGCGGTGAGCAGGCTCGGGCCGCGCGGCGGGCCCGGGCGCTGCTGGAGGAGGCGTACCTGGAGGAGATCCCGGCGGCGCGGCTCGCGGAGGCCGCCGGGTGCAGCCGCTTCGCGCTCTACCGGGCGTTCCGCTCCGCCTACGGGATGGCGCCGAGCGACTTCCAGCGGCAGCTCCGGCTGCGCCGGGCGCGCGGGCTGCTGGTGACGGGCCGTAGCGCGGCCGAGGCCGCGGCCCAGGCGGGGTTCGCCGACCAGAGCCACTTCCACCGGTGGTTCGTGCGGTGCTTCGGTGTGACGCCGGGAACATTTCAGCGCGCCGCGGGTCCCGATTCGCGGCGCACCCCGCAGCCCTGGTGAAATTGGGCCGGACCGTACGGACTCACGCGGAGCGCAAGCACCCCGCCAAAGCCTGACATCTTTCGGACAACCTCGGACGACGGTCAGGTGAAGTGGGAGTGTTCGGCGTCTGAGTAGTGGGCTCAGTAGGGTCTCCAGACATCCAGGACAGGTGAAAAGGGCGAGTGGGGGAGCGGCAGGGCGTGGCGAACGTGGAGCGGAGCGGACTGGGGAGAACCCCGGACACGGGGCCGGGCCCCGGTGCCGTCGGGGCGCGGACGTCACGGACCAGAATGGGGCTCGCGGCCCTGTGGCTCCTGGCCGGTGTGCTGGCGGTCCGTCAGGCGGCGGCGGTGCTGCGGCTGCCCCCCGATGAGCGGCTGACCGACCTGGAGACCTGGATCGGCGAAGAGGGTGTGCTGCATGTCAGGGGGTCGCTGTACGACGGGGACTCCTTCACCGGCACCCCGTTCTCCGGGCTCGTCCTCAAGCCCCTGACCCGGGCCGCCGAACAGAGCCTCGGGGTCGCCTGGACCTTCGGCACCCTGCTGCTGGTCGTGGTCCTCGGGCTGGTCGTGGCCCGGTCGCTGCCCGGCCCGGTCTCCCGCCGCACCTCGCTGATCGCCGCACCGCTGGCCATCAGCCTGCTGGTGCTCTCGCTTCCGGTGCGCAACACCTTCACCCTCGGCCAGACCAGCATCATCCCGGTGCTCCTGGTCGTCCTCAGCCTGCTGCCCAGAACCTCCGGGCGGCAGGCCGGTGTGCTCATCGGGGTGGCCGCGGCGCTGCAGCCCGCGCTGCTGCTGTTCGCCGTCGTGCTGTGGCTCATCGGACGGCGCCGGGCCGCGGCGCTGGCGGGCGCCACGTTCGCCGGGTGCACCGCGCTCGCCTGGGCGGCCATGCCGCACGACTCGTGGACGTACTGGGGCCACCACATCGGCGGCGCCGGGCTCGGCGCGCCCGCCGACAGCCTGGCCAACCAGTCGCTGCACGGGCTGCTGCTGCGCATCGGCCTCGAGGGCCCGGTCGAGCTGGCGCTGCTGGCCGTGCTCGCGGTCGCCGTCACGGTGATCGGCCTGCGGCGCGCGGTGCACTACGCGAAGGACGGGCAGCTACTGCTCGCCGCCGCCATCACCGGCAGCGTCGCGCTCGCGGTCTCGCCCACCTCCTGGCAGCACCAGCAGCTATGGATCCTGCTGGCCGTGGTCGGCCGGGTGGGGCGGCGCGCCTCCGACCGGCTGGTGTGGCCGGTTCTGGTGGTGCTGACGATGTCGCTCAGCCGCACCGCGCTGCTGCCCGACATCGAGACCCTCGGACATATCGGCTATAATGCGCCGCTTCTCGCCGCGCTCGTCGCCGCCTGTGTGGTGCCGTTCCACTCCCGCACCTCGCCGCATTGGGACGACCCCGAGCCGACGCCGGTCGCCGACCCGGCCAAGAGCCGCTTCGCCTGGGTGCCGCTGCTGCGCTTCCTCAAGCGGCCGCTGTCCCGCCCGAACCTGATGCTCGAGCTGATGCTGATCCGCGTCGGCTACTTCGCCTACTCCTGGATCCGCGCCCACGCCCCGGACGAGCGCAGCGTGGCCGAGGGCCACGGGGACCAGGTGCTCACCCTCGAGGGCTGGCTGCACATCGACATCGAGCACTGGTTCAACGCCATCGTGGCCGACACCGGATGGCTCAAAGACTTCATGAACTGGTACTACAGCACCTTCCACTTCCTGATCCCGCTGTCCCTGCTGGCCTGGCTGTATCTGCGCCGCCCGGCGACCTACCGCTGGGCCCGTACGCCGCTGGCCTTCGCCACGATGCTCGCCCTGGTCGGCTTCTGGCTCTACCCGCTGGCCCCGCCGCGGCTGATGGGGCTCGGGTACGTGGACACCGCGCACGGCCCGCAGGATCTGAACAACCCGGACTTCGGCGCGCTCACCAAGCTGTCCAACCAGTACGCGGCCATGCCGTCGCTGCACGTGGGGTGGTCGCTGTGGTGCGGGGTGGTCATCGCGATCGTGGCGCCGTACGTATGGGCGAAGGTGCTCGGCATCCTGTACCCGCTGCTGACGACGGCGGTCATCGTGGGCACCGCCAACCACTATGTGCTGGACGCGGTCGGCGGCGCGGCCATCGTCTCGGCCGGATTCGGGCTGCAGTACGTGCTGCTCGGTGTGGGCAAGCGCCCGCGCGAGGAGGCGCCACCGCTGTCGGCGTCGATGGGCGCCGCGCTCGCCCGGGCCAGAGGGCTGGTACCGGGGCTGGTGCGGCAGCGTAGCGGTGGGCACGACGACGCCGAGCCGGTCGACGCCGAGCCCGCCGATGCCGGGGCTGAGCCCCCAAAAGAGGGACGGGCTCGCGTTGAGCGGCATGACCAGCGGGTCTAGCGTGGTGAGAAGGGGGCGGAAAGGCGTGAAAGCGCGTTAAACGGGGGGATCCGGGAATCGAGACGGGGAGCGGGGACCCCGACCGAGGAGGAACAACGATGTCCCTGGTGAAGGCAGTAACCGCGGCGGTCGCGATGGGCGCTTCGATGGCCATAGCGACCCCCGCAGCCGCCGCGCCGCCGCACCCCTTCGTCATCGTCCACGACAGTTTCCAGCCGGCGTCGCAGGCGAAGACCGCCAGTGCGGTGACGTACGACAAGTCGCTGGTGCCGACGTCCGCGTCGGTGTTCATCGCGGAGGCGCGGCTGAGCGGCAAGGGCATGAAGAACCACCACGAAGGTGGGGAGAATCACGGCCACTACCCGATGCACAAGGGCACGTTCGTGTTCATCAGCGTGCGTGGCCTCGCGGCCGACCACCACTTCGGGATCCATGTCCATACGAAGCCGTGTGGCACCAAGCCCGACTCGTCGGGGCCGCACTACCAGAACAAGAAGGATCCCAAGCAGCCCTCGACCAACCCGAAGTACGCCAACCCGCACAACGAGGTGTGGCTGGATGTGGCCACCAACGGAGCCGGTAAGGGCTGGGCCAAGTCCTGGGTGAAGTGGAACTTCAGGGCCGGTGAGGCCCGTTCCGTGGTGATCCACCAGCATGCGACGGGCACCGCGTCGGGCAAGGCAGGGCAGGCGGGCGCCCGGGTGGCGTGCGTCAACGTGCCGTTCAAGTAGCGGCGTCCGGGGGCGCCTCGGGATTCCGGAGGGCGGGCGGGCCTCACGGCGGTAGCAGCCCGCCCTCCACCGAGGTGTTCCTGATCTCCTCGTACAGCGCGCGCAGCGTCTCGCTCACGGCGACCCGTGGCAGATGCAGCCCGTCCAGCGCCTCGGCGTCCACGGGAGCGTGGCTGTCGGTGGCCATATCGCCCCAGCCCTGGCCGGTCAGGCAGCGCATCAGGGTGGGGTTGAGCCGGTCCACCCCGCGCACCAGACACGCCTCGGGCGTACGGCCCTCCTCGTACTCCCGCCACAGCGCAGGCAGTTCGGTGCCGAGCGGGGCGGGGAGCGAGGCGAAGCGCGGGGGCTCACCGCCCCCGGCGCCCCGCTCCACCGCGTCCATCTCGACGAGGTCGTGCATCAGGCACAGCTTGAGCATCTTGGTGAGGTCGAGCCGCTGCCCGGCCTCGCGTTCGAACTCGCCGTGCAGTATCCAGGTCACCATCGCCAGATGCCAGGAGTGCTCCGCGACGCTTTCCTTGCGTTCCGGGGTGGCGTTGTTGGCGCGCTCGATCTCACGAAGGCGGGCGGTCAGGGCTATGAAGTCGAAAAGTCTTCGCCGATCGCCGGCCGCGCCGTGCGGACCGTACATCTCGCTCATGGCGGTCAGTGTGCCCGCGTCCGGGAGGTTGTGGGACTCCTGGCACGGCACGAACAGCTTACGTATACGTCACCCTCAGCTCCTTGATCCCGTTCAGCCAGGCCGAACGCAGCCGCCGGGGCTCACCCGCGAGCCGGATGTCCGGGAGGGTGTCCGCGATGGCCTGGAAGATCAGCCGGATCTCCAGCTCCGCCAGGCTCTTGCCGAGGCAGAAGTGCGGTCCGCCACCGCCGAAGCCCAGATGGGGGTTGGGGTCGCGGGTGATGTCGAAGTCCTCGGGGCGGTCGAAGACCTCGGGGTCGTTGTTGGCGGAGGAGTAGAAGACACCGACCCGCGCGCCCGCCTCGATGTGCTGTCCGCCCAGTTCGGTGTCCTGGGTGGTGGTGCGCTGGAAGGACATCACGGGGGTGGCCCAGCGCACGATCTCGTCGGCGGCGGTGGCGGGGTGCTCGGCCTTGAACAGCTCCCACTGGTCGGGGTGGGTGAGGAAGGCGTGCATCCCGTGGCTGATGGCGTTGCGGGTGGTCTCGTTGCCGGCGACGGCGAGCAGCAGTACGAAGAAGCCGAACTCGTCCGAGCCCAGATTGCCCTCGTCCTCGGCGGCCACCAGCCGGCTGACGATGTCCTTGGCCGGGCACGCCTTGCGGTCGGCGGCGAGGTTCATGGCGTACGAGATCAGCTCCATGGCCGACTCGGCGCCGATCTCCTCGGTGATGGCCAGTTCCGGATCGTCGTAGGCGACCATCTTGTTGGACCAGTCGAAGATCTTGGATCGGTCCTGCTGGGGGACGCCGATCAGCTCGGCGATCGCCTGCAGCGGCAGTTCGCAGGCGACATCGGTGACGAAGTCCCCGCTGCCGCTCTCCCGGGCCCCTGCCACGATGCGTTCCGCGCGGTCGCGCAGGGCGTCCTCGAGGGCGCGGATGGCGCGCGGGGTGAAGCCGCGCTGGACGATCTGGCGGACCCGGGTGTGCTCGGGCGGGTCCATATTGAGCATGATCAGCTTCTGGACGTCGATCTGGTCCCGCTGGATGTGCTCGTTGAAGCGGATGATCGCGGTGTTGGCGTGGGAGGAGAAGATCTCCGGCCGGGTGGAGACCTCCTTGACATCGGCATGGCGGGTGACGGCCCAGTAGCCGTCGTCGCCGAAGCCGGCGATGCCGTGGGGCTGGGGGATCCAGCACACCGGGGCGGTCTGCCGCAGCCGGGCGAGCTCCGGGAGTGGCACCCGATGCTGATGGAGGTCGGGGTCGGTGAGGTCAAAGCCTTCGGGGAGCGCTGGACAGGACATGGCCACTCCAGAGATCTGACTGGGAGATCTGACGGCCTATCAGAAGTGTCCGCAACGTAGTAACGGGTTCTACAAGTCGCAAGAGAGAACGCGGCCATTGTTTCGGGGGATTGGTGCCGCTCCTGGTCCGCTCAACCCCTGCACAACCCTTGCGCCGCCGGGCCGGGCCTCAGCAGACTGAGCCGAAGAACTAGAACGCGTACTAGTTCTGGCGCGGGCGCTGCCGGGAGCCCCGCGGATGCGATGAGAGGACGAGACAGCCATGGCCGCGGAACCCGTCATCGTCGAAGCCGTACGCACCCCCATTGGCAAGCGCGGAGGCGCGCTCGCCAACCTCCACCCCACCTATCTGCTCGGCGAGACCTACCGCGAACTCCTCGCCCGTACCGGCATTCAGCCCGACTGCGTCGAGCAGATCGTCGGCGGTACGGTCACCCATGCGGGGGAGCAGTCGATGAACCCCGCCCGCACCGCCTGGCTGACGATGGGCCTGCCGTACGAGACCGCGGCGACGACGGTGGACTGCCAGTGCGGCTCGTCGCAGCAAGCCAACCATATGGTGGCCAACATGATCGCCACCGGTGTCATCGACATCGGCATCGGCTGCGGGGTCGAGGCCATGTCGCGGGTGCCGCTGGGCAGCGGCTCCAAACACGGCCCGGGCAAACCGTTCCCGGAGGAGTGGAACGTGGATCTGCCCAACCAGTTCCAGGCCGCCGAGCGGATCGCCCGCCACCGCGGCCTGACCCGGGAGAACGTGGACGCCCTCGGGCTGATCTCCCAGGAGCGGGCGGCGCGGGCCTGGGCGGAGGAGCGGTTCAAGCGCGAGACGTTCGCGGTGCAGGTGCCCACGACGGAGGAGGAACAGACGGCCGGAGAGGGCATGTGGCGGGCCGTCGACCGGGACGAGGGGCTGCGCGACACCAGCATGGAGGCGCTGAGCGGGCTCAAGCCCATCATGCCGAACGCCGTGCACACCGCGGGCAACTCCTCCCAGATCTCCGACGGCGCGTGCGCGGTGCTCTGGGCCTCCAAACGGATGGCCCGGGCACTGAAGCTGCGCCCGCGCGCCCGCATCGTGGCCCAGGCCCTGGTCGGCACCGATCCGCACTTCCATCTGGACGGGCCGATCGACGCGACGAAGGCGGTGCTGGGCAAGGCCGGGATGACGCTGAAGGACATCGATCTGGTCGAGATCAACGAGGCGTTCGCCTCGGTGGTGCTGTCCTGGGCGCGGGTCTTCGAACAGGACCTGGCGAAGGTGAACGTGAACGGCGGCGCGATTGCCCTGGGGCATCCCGTGGGGGCCACGGGAGCACGCCTGATCACGACGGCGCTGCATGAACTGGAGCGCGCGGACAAGGAATTCGCGCTGATCACGATGTGTGCGGGCGGGGCGCTGGCTACGGGGACGATTATTCAGCGGTTGTAGGGGCTGTCGCCGGGCCACTCGGACCCCCTGAATCGCGCACAGCGATCCGCCCGCAGGCAGCGATCACATGGGTCACCTCGACGCGGCTATTGCCCGAGCCACCACGGGAGTTGGTGCTTGGGTCGACCCTCCGCCACCGCTTACGGCAGGTGACATGGCAATGCATGTAATCTCGGTATTGATCAATTGTCTCGTGGCTTGGAGGAAGCACTGATGAGGAAGGCTCCATTCGCCGCCACCGCCGGCGCTACCGCGGCGCTTGGGACTGCGCTTGGTTCGCTCGCGCTTCAGCTGCGCGCAGACGGCTACGAGCAGTACGTCGAATCCGTGGCCAACTTCAGCGTCGTGATGTACGTCACCGCGGCTCTGATTGTGGTGACCTGGTTCCGAGCCGCTCGGTCGAGCTCGAACTGAGTTCTTCGCAAGGTCTTGCCGTACAGCAGCCGCTCGGGGTGCGGCAGGACCTGCCCCTAGGGGGCGTCAGAAGGGGCCGAGGTCTCGACGGCCGCCGGGGCCTCGAAGGTGGTTGGGGCTTCGAAGGTGATGGGGGCCTCGAAGGCCGCGCGGCGGGTTGCTCGGCGCAGGGCCTTGAGGATGGCGCCGCCGAGGGTCAGGGTGAGCACCATCGTGACCACGGCGCGCGGCAGATCCCAGCCCAGCGAGGTGGCCAGGCAGTACGCCACGAAGCGGGCCAGGTTGTCGCCGAGCGGATCGCCGGGGACGTAGGAGATCCCCGAGGCCATGCCCTGCATCAGGGTCCAGCCCTGCAGGTTCATGGCCGTCCCGTACGCCACGGACGCCACCGCCCCGTACCCGGCGAGCAGCAGTGACTCGGCCCGGCCGCGGAGCCGGGCGGCGCCGGGCAGCAGGCCCGCGCCCATCGCCACCCAGCCCATGGCCAGCATCTGGAACGGCATCCACGGCCCCACGCCGCCGGTGAGCAGCGCGGACGCGAACATCGACACCGCGCCGAGGACGAAGCCGAAACCGGGGCCGAGCACCCGCCCCGACAGCACCATCAGGAAGAACATCGGCTCGATCCCGGCCGTCCCCGCGCCCAGCGGCCGCAGCGCCGCCCCCGCCGCCGCCAGAACCCCGAGCATCGCGATGGCCTTGGCGTCCAGACCGGTGTCCGCGATGGTGGCCACGACCACGGCCAGCAGCAGCGGAAGCAGCGCGGCGAACAGCCAGGGCGCGTCGGCGGCATGGGTGGTGATCCCGGAGTCGCCCGGTGCGAACAGCGGCCAGCCGAAGGCGACGACACCGATCGCGGAGACGAGGGCGAGCGCCGCCACGGAGCGGGGGCCGAGGCGTACGGCCCGGATGCGACCGCTGGAGGCCGCGGTCGGCTTCGTGTCGTGCGTCTCGGTCGGCTTCGTGTCGTATGCCGTGGTCGGCTTTGGGTCGTACGCCTCGGTCGGCTCGGTGGCGTACGCAGCGGTCGGTTGTGCGCCGTACGCAGCGGTCGGCTGTGTGCCGTATGCCTCGGGCCGGTGTGGCTCGCCGCTCAGGGGGCGCTGCCCGCTCACGGTGTTCCCTCCAGCGCCTGGCGCACCTGTGGCACCGTCAGCCACGGCAGCGGCGCCAGAACCTTGGCCACCTGCGGGGCGAACGCGGGGGAGGACACCACCACCTCCGCCGTGGGCCCGTCCGCGACCACCTCGCCCTCGGCCAGGATGACGACGCGGTGGGCGAGTTCGGCCGCCAGCTCCACATCGTGGGTGGCCAGAACGATCGCATGGCCGTCCGCCGCCAGCCCCCGCACCACCTCCACCAGCCGCGCCTTCGCCGCGTAGTCGAGCCCGCGCGTCGGCTCGTCGAGCAGCAGCAGCGGCGGACGGGCGGTGAGGATGACGGCCAGGGCCAGCGCCAGCCGCTGTCCCTCCGACAGATCGCGCGGATGGGCGGCGTCCGCCACCTCCGGCAGCAGCCGGCCGACCAGCTCACGGCAGGTGCCGGACGCCGCGCCCGCGTCCTGGTCGGCCGCCGCGCATTCGGCGGCGACCGTGTCCGCGTAGAGCAGATCGCGCGGCTCCTGCGGTACGAGGCCCACCTGGCGCAGCAGTTCGGCGGGGCGGGTGCGATGCGGTACGACCCGGCCCGGGCCGACCCGCACCGACCCCGAGGCCGGTTCGTGCAGTCCGACCAGGCTCGCCAGAAGCGTGGACTTGCCCGCCCCGTTGCGTCCCATCAGCGCCACCGTCTCGCCCGGCCGCACCGACAGGTCCACTCCGCGCAGCGCCTCGACGCGGCCGTGGCGTACGGACAGCCGCGCCACCTCGCCCACCGGCTCGTCCGGCGGCGGATCGGCCACCGTCCGCGGGGTGAGCGACGCCAGCCGCTCCCGCAGCGGCCCCGCCTTGCGGCGCGCGTCCCGTACGGACAGCGGCATCGGTGGCGGCCACCCCGCGAGGCCGCCCAGCGCCACCACGGGGGGCTGGACGGGCGACACCGGCAGCAACTCGGCCGGTGGCCCGGCCAGCGGGGCGGCGCCGGGGGAGGGCAGCAGGATCATCTGGTCCGCGTACTGCACCACCCGCTCCAGGCGGTGCTCGGCCATCAGCACGGTGGTGCCCAGGTCGTGCACCAGCCGCTGCAACACGGCCAGCACCTCCTCGGCCGCGGCCGGGTCGAGCGCGGAGGTCGGTTCGTCGAGGACGAGGACGCGGGGATGGGTCGTGAGCACCGAGCCGATGGCCACGCGCTGCCGCTGCCCGCCGGAGAGCGTGGCGATGGGACGGTCCCGCAACTCGGCGAGGCCCAGCAGATCGAGGGTCTCCTCGACCCGGCGGCGCATGGTGTCCGGCGCGATGCCGAGGGACTCCATGCCGTAGGCCAGCTCGTCCTCGACGGTGTCGGTGACGAAGTGCGCGAGCGGGTCCTGGCCCACGGTGCCGACGACGTCGGCCAGTTCACGCGGCTTGTGGGTACGGGTGTCCCGGCCCGCGACGGTGACGCGGCCGCGCAGGGTGCCGCCGGTGAAATGCGGTACGAGACCGGAGACGGCGCCCAGCAGTGTCGACTTGCCGACCCCGGACGGGCCGACGAGCAGACACAGTTCGCCCTCGGGGACGGTCAGATCCACGCCCGCCAGTGCTGGCCGCGCCGCCCCGTCGTAGTGCACCGACACCTGCTCGAACCGGATCACGGGCTGGCCTCCTCAGGCCCCGCCTCGGCTCGCTCGTCCTCTCGCTCGCCGGGTGGGGTTTGTGCGGTGGTGGGGTTGGGGTGGTTGTCGGGGGCCGGGGGTGGTTGCGTTGTCGCGTCGCCGGGCTGCCGGTGCGGCTCGGCGGCGGGTCGGGTGCCGGGGTACGGGGGATTGGGGGGTCGCCGGTCCCGGGCGTGGGCCGGGTTGGCGGGGGCGTCGTCCGGCGGGGCCGGTTCGCGGCTCGTGGCTGGGGGCGGTACCGGTGCGGGCGCGGTGTCCGGGGGCGGTTCCGTTGTCGTGTCGCGGGGCCTCTGGTGCCGCCCGGCGGCGGGCCAGGTGTCGGTGCCGGGGAGGTCGGGTCGCCCTCGGTCCCGCGCTCGGGCCGGGTTGGCGGGGGCGTCGTCCGGCGGGGCCGGTTGGCGGGACGCGTCCGGGGGCGGATCTGTGGCCGCGTCGCCGGGCCGCAGGTGCCGCTCGGCTGCGGGCCGGGTGCCGGTGTCCCGGGGGTCGGGGCATCGCCGGTCCCGGGCGTGGGCCGGGTTGGTGGGGGCCCTGTCCGGCGTAGCCGGTTCGCGGGCCGGAGTCCGTGTCGGGGCCGGGGACGCGAAGGCCGGGAGCAGGCCCAGCAGTACCCCAGCCGCGGGCCACAGCGGCAGCGTCGGGGCGGTGAGTGGGACGACGGACGGCTGGAGGGCCCCCGGGGCGTACGAGGCGGCCCGGATCATCAGCGCCGCGACCGCCGCACCCGACCCCGCCACCAGCCACGCCCGGACGCCCCAGCGGTCCGGGCGGTAGCGGCTGCGCACCGAGCGGCGGCCGCCCAGCCACAGTCCGGCGAGCGCGGCGGCGAGGCCCGCGAGCAGCAGCGGCAGACCGTAGCCCGCGCCCTCGGCCGCGAGCAGGCCGTACGTACCGCAGCAGACGCCGAGCAGCCCGCCCAGCGTCAGCGCGGTGGTGGTACGGGCGACGGCGCGCGGGACTTGGGCCGTACGGCCGTAGCCGCGTGCGTCCATCGCCGCCGCCAGGGCCACCGACCGTTCCAACGCGCCCTCCAGCACCGGCAGTCCGACCTGCAGCAGCGCCTTCACGCCGCGGTCGGGGCGGCCGCGCAGCCGACGGGCGGAACGCAGCCGCTGGACGTCCGCCACCAGATGCGGTGCGAAGGTCATCGCCACCACGACCGCCACTCCGGCCTCGTAGAGCGCGCCGGGCAGCGACTTGAGCAGCCGTGCCGGGCTGGCCAGCGCGTTCGCGGCGCCGACGCAGATCAGCAGGGTGGCCAGCCGCAGCCCGTCGTACAGCGCGAACACCAGCCCCTCGGCCGACACCCGGCCGCCGATCCGCACCCCCTGCGCCCAGTGGGGCAGCGGGACTTCGGGGAGCGTGAAGAGCACCCGCGTCCCGGGGATCGGCGAGCCGAAGAAGACCGCGAAGAACAGCCGGATGGCCAGCACCACAAGACCCAGCTTGAGGAAAGCGGTGTACGAGCGGGCCCACGGGGCGTCCGTGCGGCGTACGGCCACCACATAGCCCGCGACCGCGATGAGCAGCCCCAGCAGCAGCGGGTTGGTGGTCCGGGACGCGGCCGTGGCCAGCCCGAGCGCCCACAGCCACCAGGCCCCCGCGTGCAGCGCGCTTCCGCTGCGCGGGGCACTGCCGCGCGGGGCCCCGGCGCGCGGCCGGGTGCGGAACCGGGTGCGGAACCCGAGGCGGGGGCGGCTGCGCGGGGCCGTGGCGTCGGGAGTGGCACGTGGTGGCATGGCGGTCATCCGCGCGCTCATACGCGACGGCGGCGCGCCTGCCACACCGCCGCGGCGCCGAGCAGGACCACGGCGGCGAGCCCGCCGATCAGCCCGGCGGAGGGGCCGGAGCCGCCGTCCGCCTTGCCGCCGTCGCCCTTCGGGGCGGCGTGGGCGTCCACGGAGGTGCTCACCTTGTCCCCGCAACCCGTCTCCGGAAAGCCGGAGATGGCGCACAGCAGCGCGGCGGAGTTGTAGCGCAGCGGCTTCGCGACGGCGGCCAGCGCCTCCCCGGCGGACGCGTCCTCGCCGACCCGTGCGCACTCGGTACGGGGCGTGGGCGGCGTCCGGCGGTCGGGTGCGTCGGTGGCCGTGCCGAAGTCAATGACCACCGCGACCCGTTTGGTGCCGTCCGTGGCCGGGGTGTCGGCGCAGACGGCGGCGAAATCGGCCATGCCGCGCGGCCGGGTGGCGTCGTTCGAGTCCTCGCTGACCGCAAAGCGGAAACCGATCATGTCGCCGTCACCGGGCCGCGCCGAGGAGGGCCCCTGGGCGGCGTAGCTCCAGCCCCCGCCGTCCCGCTGCCAGAACGACCAGTAGCGATACCCATCGGCGGCCTGCGCGGTCGCGGCGCCGAACATCGCGAACAGGACGAGAACGGGCAGCAGCAGGCCGACGACGGGCAACAGCAGCCGGGCGGCGCGGGCTCGCGGGGCGAAGGGCGCGTGCGTGCATGGAGTCGAGGCCGCGTACGCGCGCGGAGCCGAAGCCGGGCGGCTGGGCAGGGCGCGAGCCGTGCGAGTGCACAGGGCCCATGCCGCGTACGCGCACCGGACCCACGCCGCGCGGGCGCGCGGGGCCGAGGCCGCGTGCGTGCGTATGGCCGAGGCCGCGTACGCGCGCGGGGCCCCGGCCACGCGGCTGCGCAGAACCCGAGCCGCGCGCGTGCACGGCACCCATGTCGCGTACGTGTACCGCACCCAAGCCGCGCGAACGCGCCGCGCCTTGGCCGCGCCGGTGCGCGGGGCCGAAGCCGCCTGGGCGCGCCGCGCCCAAGCCGCCTGGGCGCGCGGGGCTGAAGCCTGGGCGCGCGGGGCTGAAGCCTGCGTGCGCGGGGCCGAAGCCTGCGTGCGCGGGGTCGGCATCATGTCCGTGCGGAGGGTCAAAGCTGCCGCCTCTTTCGGCCGCTGAGCAGGAAGCCGATGCCCACGCCCGCGATCGCGCAGACTCCGACGGTCCACCAGACGCCGCCGACCCCGCCGTCGTCGCTCTTCTTCTCGCTCTTGCCGTCCGACTTCGCGCCCGGGGCCGCCGCCTCGGGCTTCGGGCCGGTGGCGTTGAGCTGCTGTACGAGGTCGGCGCCGCCGAAGTCGCGCGGGTCGGCGCCGGCCGCGTGGGCCGCGAGGATCAGCTTGGCGAGTGCGCCCGGGTCGCCCTTGGCCCAGGCCGCCGCGCCGCTGTCCTTGCCCTGCAGCCACTGCAGCGGCTTGCCCGCGGTCGCGCTGTGCTCCCCGGCGGCGAGCGCCACCACCGCGTCGGCGGTGCCGCCGAAGTCGGGCTGGTCCTTGGCGCCGGGCATCGCGGACTTCAGATGCATATCGGTGTCGGACATGACGCGGGAGAGGTGGGCCAGCGCGGCCTCGGCGGCGTCCTTGGGTGAACCGGCTCCATCCGTCCCGCCCGCGCAACGCAGCGGCTTCGGCTCGGCGCCGCCGTCCTTGCCGACCGTCTCGAAGACGAAGCCCTTGCCCTGGGCGGCCAGCGCGGCGCTCGCGGTGGCCAGCTCATTGGCGACGGGCTTGCCCTTGTCCGCGGTGTACGCGAACGCCCCGCGCTCGTCCGCCTTCGCCGAGCACCCGAGCTGCAGTCCGAGCAGCGCGTCGTACGGGCTCTTGCCGCCCTTGGTGTTCAGCTTCGCCGGGTCCTGACCCGTGGCGGCGAAGGCGCCGATGGCCGCCGAGGTGGAGTTGGCGTCGCTCGGCCCGCCCGGGTTCATGCCCCAGCCGCCGTCGTCGTTCTGGTGGCGCTTCAGCCAGCCGATGCCCTTCTCCACGGTGTCGGCGCGGCCGCCCACCGCGGCCAGCGCCTGGATCGCCGCCGCCGTCGCGTCGGTGAACTCGCCCTTCTCCGGGTCGCACGCCTTCGAGGTGTCCGCGCGATACGCCGCGAAGCCGCCGTCCGCGCAGCTCTGCCCGGTCAGCCAGTCGATGGCCGACTTCGCCGGGGTGACGCCCACCGCGTCCTGGGCGAGCAGCGCCAGCGACTGCCGCCACACTCCGTCGAACTTCGGGTCCTTGGCGCCGTAGAGCCCCTCGGAACGCCCGGCCGGGCTGTCGTCGGCGACAGCGGCAGGCGCGACGGCCGCGCCCAGGGCGGCGCACAGGGAAAGAGCCGCCACACTGCGGCGAATGTTCATGGCTGTGGTGCCTCTCGGTCGGTGGACAGGCGCACGCAGCCGCGCACGGCCGTCCATCCGCGTGCGGAACGCTCCGCGACACGTTTGGCACCCGGCTCAGCTCCGCATACCTCGACGGTGCCGCCACCGGTCCTCCGGCGGCGGGAGCCTGCGTCGTCGCGCCCGCCCGGGTGTTCCGGCTCGTACGCCCCGCAGGGCGCGCTCACGGTTGCGGGTCAGCGCCGGAATCGCACCGGCTTCCCCCGATCGGACGCGTATGAAGTTTACGGACACCTTATCCGCCGACTTATCGGGTGACCTCAGCCGCCCTCAGCTCCACGGACGGGGGCCGGACGAGCGTGAGGCAGCGCGTCGTGGTGCCGTCGTCCTCCTCGATGTCGCGGCGGTGCGCGAAGCCGAGCCGGGTGAGCAGGGCCAGCGACGCGTCGTTGGCCGCTGTGACCGTGGCGTGCACCGCGCTCAGGCCGAGCGCGCCGAATCCGTGGCCGACGACCGCCTCGGCCAGCTCCGTCCCCAGGCGGCGTCCCCACGCCTCCGGCGCCAGCGCGTAGACGATCTCGTGGCCGCCGGTGACCTCGGTCGGCTTGATCTCGGCGTGGCCGACGTACCGGCCGTCCTCGCGGACGGCCCAGACGTCGAACAGCCGCCGGGCATAGACCTTGGTCACCTTCTCGGCCGTGAACGGCCGAGCTTGTGTGGCTCGGTGGTTCACGCCTTGTCGCGCTCCCGACTGCCCCCTACGACGGGACGGTCACGGGGCGCATCTCGCTTCAGGCCGGGGTGGGCCCTGGAGCGACGGGCATGGTGACGAATACCCACGCCGAGCGTGCGCGATCGCGCACGTTGACCCCGGCGACGAGGTCGGCGGGGCCAGCGAGCCCGCACCGACGACAACGGAAATGGTCCCGGTCGGGCCGGTTGGCCCGACCGGTGTGCCCACAGCGCGGACAGCGCTGCGAGGTATAGGCCGGATCCACTTCGAGGAACGGCACCCCGGCCCGGCGGGCCTTGTAAGCAAGGTGCTGTCCCAACTGGTGGAAAGGCCAGGCAGAGAGCGTGCCGCGCTGGTCCCGGCGTAGCCGTACCCGGTCCCGGACCCCGCCGAGTTCCTCGACAGCCATCCCGCGACCGGTGCGTTGCGCGACCGACACGATCTCCTTGCTGATCACATGGTTCACGTGGGTGGCATGACGGTGCTCCCTCTTGGCGCGGCGGGCCAGCCGACGGGTGGCCGAGCGGGTCTTCTTGGCCTGGAGTTCGGCGCGTTTGCGGGCCTGCCAACGCCGGTAACGGGACAGGCGCTGTCCCTGGTAGTTGGTGTTGTCGCTGGTGGTGGCCAGATTGACGATGCCGCGGTCCACTCCGATCCAGTCGACCGGCTCGAAGACCTCGGGGTCGGGGATCTCACAGGTCGCGGCCAGGAACCACTTCCCGTCCCGGAAGATCAGGTCACTTTCGCCCTTGCGGTACGCGACCAGGGTCTTGAGCTGGTCGGGCGAGGCGGCGAAGCCGATGTTCTTCAGACGGCCGTGGACGGTCCAGATCGAGACGGTGCGGGCGTCCATCCGCCAGGACAGGCAGCGGTCGTCGAAGGGCTGGGCCGCCTGCGGCCGGAAGGCGATCGGGGAGCCGGTGGCCCTGCGGTACCTCTTCGAGTCCGCCGGGCCGAGATGGCCCGCCTTCAGGTTCGCGCGCAGGGTGGTGTAAGCGTCCACGACTTTCTTCACCACCCGCACCACCGGCTGCGCGGACAGTGCGTACCGGGCCTTCAGATCCGTGTAGACAGCCTTTTGCAGATCGTTGCGGCTCGTCACACCCGTCTCGTACGCAACCCTCGAAGCCTGGTCGGCGGCCCGGTTGCAGGCACGCAAGGTGGCGTCAAGTGCCGCCGCCTGCACGGGCGTCGGCAGCAGCTTCACCTGCACCACCAGCTTCACGCCCCAGACGATAGTGCGACCATGCGACAGACATGTCAGTTGTCCGGCCCCTTCATCACGATCGGCGACCAGCAGTACGTATGTACGCATTGCCCGGCTCGCCGGACATCTGGGGCGGACGCTCCGCGCCCACAGAAGAAGACCGACGCGGCGACGCTCCGCATCGCGGGCCTGGGATGCGATTCCTCCCCGGCGTGAACGCCGGGGCATCCTCGCAAGAATCAGGTGAAGATCCGCCCGAACAGCGCCCGGTCCTCCGCCTCCGGAGCGGGCGTCCCGTCCCCCATCCAGCGGGACACCCGCCGGTCCTGGAACAGCGCCACGAAGGCGTCCTCGTCCTCGGGCCGGTACGGCTCGAGCAGCAGGCGCGCGGTGCGCAGCGTCGCGGTCATGCGCCGCGACGCTACGCGGCCGCCCACCACCCGGCAATCCGATAACGCGGGGAGCCGGGGGACAGCGCGCTCTGCGCTACTACCCGCGGCGCCACCACTGGGCCAGGGACTTCCACCAGCGGCGGCGGGCCTCGTGCTCGGAGCCGGATTCCGGCGCCGCAGACGTGGACGCCGTGGTGGTGGAAGTGTCGTCCGCCGACGGCTCGGTCTCGGCGGGACCGTCGTGCGACGAGGTCTCCCCGGCGACCGGCGGCGTGCTGCCCACCGCTCCCGCGCCGGTCGCCGTCGCCGCGGCGACCATCTCGGCCAGCGCCTCATCGGACTTGGCGGCCGTCCGCGGGAAGCGCACCGGCAGCGCGGCCAGGGCCCGGTGGAAGGGTCCGGGCCGCCACTCCAACTGCTCAGCGGGCACGGCCAGTTCGAGGTCGGGGAGCCGGTCGAGGAGCTTCTCGATGGCGACGGCGGCGATGACCTGGGCCGGGTCCTTCGCGGGGCAGGTGTGCGGGCCCGCGCTCCACGCCAGATGGGCCCGGTTGCCGCGCCGGTTCGACAGCAGATACGGGTCGTTGTTGGCGGCGGCGAGGCTGATGACGACGGGCTCCCCCTTGGGCAGCCGGTGTCCGTCGACCGTCACCTCATGGCGCGGGTAGTGGATGCAGAAGTTGGCCAGTGGCGGGTCCTTCCACAGCACCTCGTTGAGCGCGTCCTCGATCAGCATGGTGCCGCCCGCGAGAGCGCCCGCGAACCGTTCGTCGGACAGCAGGAGCAACAGCCCGTTGCAGATCAGGTTCTGCTGCGGCTGGGTGCCCGCGCCGACGAGGACGACGATCTGGTGGACCAGCTCTTCGTCGGTGAGCTCGGAGGGGTGGGCGATCAGCCAGGACGTCATGTCCGGCCCCGGAGTGGCCCGCTTGAGGGCGATGAGCTCGAAGAGGGTCTCCGCGAGGAGCACATTGGCCTGCTCGGAGTCCTCGGTGATGTCGAAGAGCGCCGAGAGCGCCCTGACGAGCTTGTCGCTCAGCTCGGGCGGGCAGCCGAAGAGCTGGTTGAAGACGAGCAGCGGGAGCCGGGCGGAGTACTCCTTGAGCAGATCGGCCTCGCCCTTGGGGCCGAAGAGGTCGATGAGGAAGTCGGCGCTGCGCTCCACGTAGCGGCGCAGCGCGTGGATGTCCAGCCGGTCGAGGGTGTCGGAGATCGCCGCGCGCAGCCGGTGATGTGCCTCGCCGTCGCTGCACAGCGCGTTCGGCCGGTACATCATCATCGGCACGACGGGGTTGTCCAGGGGGATGGTGCCGTCGGCGAGAGCCTGCCAGTGGCGCGCGTCCTTGGCGAACGTCTCGGGGCTGCGCAGGATGTCCAGCGCGGTCTGATAGCTGGTGACGAGCGAGACGGGGACGCCGGGCGACAGCTCCACGGGCCCGATGTGCCCGTGTTCCCGCAGCCGCGCGTAGGTGGCGGCCGGGTCGGCGGCGAACTCGGGGCCGTGCAGCGACTCCAGCCGTTCCCCGGCCGGGGCCCGACCGGAGTGCGCGGGGCAGCCCGGGGGCGGTGTCGGACCGGCTGCCGGAGTGGAGTCCGGATCTGGGGCCGGGGCGGAATCCGGGCCCGGTATCGCGCCGGAATCCGGGCCGGGCGTCGGCCCGGAATCCGGGCCTGGGGTGGGGGCGGAATCGCGGGTGGGGCTCGTCACGCATGCTCCTGCTGATACGGGGGTGGGTGCGCCGAAGCGGGTAAGGCTAACTGCCCGTCAGGAGGACCGGCACCCCGTACGTCAATCAAATCGCATGGTAGGTAACGGGATCGCTGCCCGGCACCGCTTCCGCCCGGCCCAGCTTCACCAGCCGGCGCAGATGCGCCTCCGCCTCCGAGACCGCGATGTTGCGGGAGCCGTAGGGAATCTGCTCCCAGGGGCGGTTCCACTCCATGGATTCGGCGAGCTGCCACGGGGTGAGCGGGGTGGTGAGCAGGGCCCGCAGCCCGGCCAGCCGCTCCTCGTGGTGGCTCAGCAGCGCGCGCACCCGCGCCGGGGCGTCGGTGAAGGCGTACTGATGGGCGGGGAGCACCTCGGCCGGGGCGAGGGCGGCGACGCGTTCGAGGGAGTCGAGGTAGTCGCCGAGGGGGTCGATGACGGTCGTGTCGTCGGGGTCCTCGTAGAGCCCGATATGGGGGGTGATCTCGGGCAGCAGATGGTCACCGGAGAAGAGACGGCCATGGCCGGGCATGCCCTCGCCGGCCGCCGGGTGGGCCTCTTCGAGGTGGAGGCAGACATGGCCGGGGGTGTGGCCGGGGGTCCAGACGGCGCGCAGCCGGCGGCCCGGCAGATCGAGGAGTTCACCGGGGACGATCTCGCGGTCGGGGAGGGCGGCCCGCTGCCCCGGGAGGCCCGTGCGGCCGGACGCGCGGCTGGCGCGCAGCGGGGCCAGATGCTCCTCGGGCGCCCCGGCCGCGCTGAGCTTCTCCTCCAGGTAGACGAGCCAGCGGGAGGGCTCGGCCTCGCGGGTGCGCCGGACGACCTGGGCGTCGGCGGCGTGCATCGCGATCCACGCCCCGGACGCCTCCCGCACCTGGCCGGACAGCCCGTGGTGGTCGGGGTGGTGATGGGTGACGAGGACGCCGTGGACATCGGAGACGGAGGTGCCGCATGCGGCGAGCCCGGCGGTGAGGGTGTCCCAGGCCGTGGGGTCGTCCCAGCCGGTGTCGATCAGGACCGGGCCGCGGTCGGTGTCGAGAAGGTGGACCAGAGTGTGCCCGAGCGGATTGTCGGGGATCGGGACCGGGATGCTCCACACTCCGCCGCCGTGCTCGGTCACCCGCGCCACCTGCGCCATCGGCTCCCCCTCTCCTCGACACAAGCATTGCCCACTATAGCTGGAACTGGTATCAGTTCTGATGCAGCGTCAGATATTGGCGGCCCCGGGTTCGGGCGAGCTGTTCGGCCCCGGAACGGGCGAGCCAGTGGCGGTCCCGCGATCGGGCGAGCTGTTGGCGGCCCCGAGTGCGGGCCGGCTGTCGGCGGCCCCGGGTGCGGGCCAGCCGGACGTACCCCTCAGTCATCGGCCGGAGGCGAACGATGGGCGATCTCATCGAGCACGGGCAGCTCTTCATCGGCGGCACGCTGACCGACCCGGCGGGCGACGACACCATCGAGGTCGTCTCGCCCCACACCGAGGAGGTCATCGGCCGGGTGCCACACGCCGCGCGCGGCGATGTGGACCGGGCGGTCGCGGTGGCGCGGACGGCGTTCGACGAGGGCCCCTGGCCCCGGATGAGCGTGGCCGAGCGGATCGCGGTGGTCACCCGGATCAAGGACGCCATCGCCGTACGCCATGAGGAGATCGCCCGGGTCATCAGCGCGCAGAACGGCTCCCCGTACTCCTGGAGCGTCCTCGCCCAGGCGCTCGGCGCGATGATGGTGTGGGACGCGGCCATCACCGTGGCCCGCGACTTCGGCTACGAGGAGCGGCGGGCCGGGGTGCTCGGCCCGCTGCTGGTGCGGCGGGAGCCGGTCGGGGTGGTCGCGGCCGTGGTGCCGTGGAACGTGCCGCAGTTCGTGGCCGCCGCGAAGCTGGCGCCCGCGCTGCTCGCCGGGTGCTCGGTGATCCTCAAACCGTCCCCCGAGACGCCGCTGGACTCCTACATCCTGGCGGAGATCACGGCCGAGGCGGGGCTGCCCGAGGGGGTGCTGTCGATCCTTCCGGCCGACCGCGAGGTCAGCGAGTATCTGGTCGGCCACCCGGGCGTGGACAAGGTGTCGTTCACCGGGTCGGTCGCGGCCGGCAAGCGGGTGATGGAGGTCGCCTCGCGCCATCTGACCCGGGTCACGCTGGAGTTGGGCGGCAAGTCGGCCGCGGTGATCCTGCCGGACGCGGATCTGGACGCGGCCGTCGCCGGGATCGTGCCCAACGCCTGGATGAACAATGGCCAGGCGTGTGTGGCCCAGACCAGGATCCTCGCCCCGCGCAGCCACTACGACGAGATCGCCGAGCGCTTCGCCGCCGCCGCCTCCGCCCTGGTCGTCGGCGACCCGCTGGATCCGGCCACCCAGGTCGGGCCGCTGGTGGCGCGGCGGCAGCAGAAGCGGTCGCTGGACTACATCGCGCTGGGGCAGCGGGAGGGCGCCAAGGTGCTGACGGGCGGCGGCCGTCCGGAGGCCCTGGACACCGGCTGGTATGTGGAGCCCACGCTCTTCGGCGATGTCGGCAACGGCATGCGGATCGCCCGTGAGGAGATCTTCGGTCCGGTGATCTGTCTGCTGCCGTACGGGGACGAGGAGGAGGCGGCCCGGATCGCCAATGACTCCGACTACGGGCTGTCCGGCTCCGTGTGGACGGCGGACGTCGGGCACGGCATCGGCTTCGCGCGGCGCATCCGCACCGGCACCTACTCGGTCAACACCTTCAGCCTCGACATGCTCGGGCCGTTCGGCGGCTACAAGAACTCCGGTCTGGGCCGGGAGTTCGGCCCGGAGGGGTTCGCCGCGTATCTGGAGCACAAGATGATCCACCTGCCCCAGGGCTGGGACGGGGAGACGGACTGATGGGGGACCGCTGGCGGATCGAGGTGGACCGGGGCGTGTGCATCGGCTCGGGGATGTGCGTGAGCACCGCGCCGGGCGGCTTCCGGCTCGACGGGGCGCGGCAGTCGCATCCCGTCGAGCCGGAGGCCGATGCTTCCGAGGCGGTGCTCGCGGCGGCCGAGGGCTGCCCGGTCGAAGCGATCGCCCTGCGCCTGGCGGACACCGGCGAACAGGTCTTTCCCTCTGACGAGTAGCGGCTCCCCCAGCCGCCGTCGGCAGGGGTCAGACCCAGCCCTCGCACTGGGATATCCGTATGGCGTCCACGCGGTTGCGCGCCCCGGTCTTCCGGGTGATCGCGGCCAGGTAGTTGCGGATCGTCCCGGTGGACAGGTGGAGCGTACGGGCGATCTCCGGGATGGAGGCGCCGTCGGCGGCCAGCGACAGCACGCCCAGCTCACGCTCGGTCAGTGGGATCTTGGCCGCCTGGAGGAAGCCGTAGCCCAGCGCGTCGTCGACATAGCGCTCCTTCCGTGCCACCCGCCGGATGGCCTCGATCAGCCGCTGCGGTGGGGCGTCCTTGTCGACGTATCCCAGTGCCCGGGCCTCATGGGCGCGGCGCAGTGGGCCCGGCCGCTCCGAGTTGACCAGCACCAGCAGTCCGCAGTCCCCGCCCTCCCCAGAGGCGGAGGCGACGAACTTCCCCCACTCGCCCTTGCGTGCCGCCTTGTCGGCCGCCGGGCAGTCCGTGTCCACCACGCACACCTGCGGCACCAAGGAACGGGCCTTGCTACGCGCGTCACGCCAGGCACACGCGGCTGCCTCGATGTCTGGTTCGGCTCCTATCACCGAGGCCAGAGCCGATCTCAGCAGCCCTGACTCGTGTACCAGAAGTAACCTGATCACGAACTTCTCCACCCCCCACGATGCGTTCTCTCGTCGCGCGCCGTTGTCGCTCTGTCGCGCGCCGTTCATGAATACCGGGATTGGGCAGAGCGTGAACGCGGAATTTGAGCCAAGAGGGGGCGCGAGGGCGCACAAACCACGTCCGGAGGCTCGAAGGGGCGCAAGATTTGGCCCATGCGCCCCTGTTGTGCGGTACGCCGCCCGGCTATCGGACGCCTCGGCCCGGAACGCCGCCCGGCTACCCGGCCGGGGCGGGCGCCGTGAGGTCGATCAGACGGCAGACGGTCTCGATGTCGATCTTGACCTGGGCGATCGAGGCGCGCCCCGAGAGCCAGGTGATCAGCGCCGAATGCCAGGTGTGCTCGATGACGCGGACGGCGGAGAGCTGCTCGGGCGTCGGGGAGTCGTCCAGGCCCATGGCGTCCAGGATGATCGCGGTGGTGAGCCGGGAGACCGTGTCCACCTCCGGGCTGACCGACCGGTCGGCGAAGGTGAGGGCGCGCACCATCGCGTCGGCCAGATGGGGTTCGCGCTGCAGGGCGCGGAAGGCGCGCATCAGGGTCTGGGCGACCCGGGCGGCCGGCTCCTCCTCGGTCGGCGGGCGCTTGCGCAGCGTCTCATGCATATGCTGCAACTGGTCCTGCATCGTGGCGACCAGTAGATGGACCTTGGAGGGGAAGTAGCGGTAGAGGGTGCCGAGCGCCACCCCGGAGTTCTCCGCGACCTCGCGCATCTGGACCGCGTCGAAGCCGCCTCGGCTGGCCAACCGGGCGCTGGCGTGCAGGATGCGCCGGCGGCGCGCTTCCTGTCGCTCGGTCAGCTGCAGGGCGGCTGGCTTGACTTCTGCGGTCATTTGTCCCACTTCGAATGTGTTGCGTGTGCGGGTCGGGGGTAAGCGGACACCGTGCATGATCGCAGGACCGGCCCGGGCCTGCGAGTCACTGGAACTCGTTCTAGGCTAGCGCGGGTCCTCCCCGAAGCACCCGTGTCCGCGCAGTTGGGGCAGGTTGCTGTCGCGGCGGTTGGGACGGGTTGTCGCCGCGCGGCGCTCGCGGGCGGGTCGGCCGGTGGCCCGCCCGGTGCACACGCCCATTGCCAACTTCTCCCCGGCGTCTTGGCTACCGAGTGGTAGGGATCACCCGCCCCGGCCCTGGAGCGGCCATGCGGGGCAGGTATCTTCGTGACTCCTCAGGGGATGCGTTAGTGGAACTTGTTCTAGATAAACGGAAGCGGATACGCTCCCGCTGAACTGCACCAAGGAGGGGGCGCGAGTGACCGCAGAGGCCGCGCAGGAGACCGGGGCCGACCCGCTTCGAGCAGCACCCCCCACCGCCACCGACGAACGGCCGCTGCGCATCGCCCTGCTCAGCTACAAGGGGAATCCATTCTGCGGGGGCCAGGGCGTCTATGTGCGCCATCTCTCCCGGGAGCTCGCCCGGCTCGGCCACACCGTCGAGGTCATCGGCGCCCAGCCGTATCCGGTGCTGGACGCCGGGGAGGGCGTCAGCCTCACCGAGCTGCCCAGCCTCGACCTCTACCGCCAGCCCGACCCGTTCCGCACGCCCCGGCGCGAGGAGTACCGGGACTGGGTCGACGCCCTGGAGGTCTCCACCATGTGGACCGGCGGCTTCCCCGAGCCGCTCACCTTCAGCCTGCGCGCCCGCCGCCATCTCGCCGCGCGCCCCGGCCAGTTCGACGTCGTCCACGACAACCAGACCCTGGGATACGGGCTGCTGGGCCTGGAGCGGCTCGGCTTCCCGCTGGTGACCACCATCCACCACCCCATCACCGTCGACCGGCAGCTCGAGCTGGACGCCGCCGACGGCTGGAAGCGCCGGTTCTCCGTGCGCCGTTGGTACGGCTTCACCCGGATGCAGAAGCGGGTGGCCCGGCGGCTGCCCTCGGTGCTCACCGTCTCCGGCTCCTCCCGCCGGGAGATCGTCGAGGACCTCGGAGTGCGGCCGGACCGGATCCACGTGGTGCACATCGGCGCGGACACCGGGCTGTTCTCGCCCGACCCCGCCGTCCCCGTGACCCCCGGGCGCATCGTCACCACATCGAGCGCGGATGTGCCGCTCAAGGGCCTGGTGTATCTGATCGAGGCGCTCGCCAAGGTCCGCGCCGAGAACCCCGAGGCCCATCTGGTCGTCGTCGGCAAGCGGCCGCAGGAGGGACCGGTGGCCACCACCATGGCGCGCCACGGACTCGAGGACGCCGTCGAGTTCGTCAAGGGCATCAGCGACGCCGAACTGGTGGACCTGGTGCGTAGCGCCCAGATCGCCTGTGTGCCCTCGCTGTACGAGGGGTTCTCGCTGCCCGCCGCCGAGGCCATGGCCACCGGCACCCCGCTGGTCGCCACCACCGGCGGTGCGATCCCCGAGGTCGCCGGACCCGACGGCGAGACCTGCCTGGCCGTACCGCCCGGCGACGCCGGCGCGCTCGCCGCGGCCCTGATCCGGCTGCTGGGCGACGCCGACCTCAGACGACGGCTGGGCGTCGCGGGCCGTGAACGGGTGCTGCGCCGCTTCACCTGGGAACAGGCCGCGCGCGGCACCGTCGAGCAGTACCGCCGGGCCATCGGCGTATCCGCGCCGGCCGCCCGCCGCTGAGCCCCGCCCCCTGCCCCCTCCCGCCCCACGAACCCGCCGGACGAAAGCAGACCCCCGTGCTGACCGTCGATTTCTCCCGCTTCCCCCTCGCCGCCGGCGATCGCGTCCTCGACCTCGGCTGCGGCGCCGGCCGGCACGCCTTCGAGTGCTACCGGCGCGGCGCCCAGGTCGTCGCGCTCGACCAGAACGGCGAGGAGATACGCGAGGTCGCCAAGTGGTTCGCCGCCATGAAGGAGGCCGGTGAGGCCCCGGCGGGCGCCACGGCCACCGCCATGGAGGGCGACGCCCTCGCGCTGCCCTTCCCCGACGACAGCTTCGACGTGGTCATCATCTCCGAGGTGATGGAGCACATACCCGACGACAAGGGCGTGCTCGCCGAGATGGTGCGGGTGCTGCGGCCCGGCGGCCGGATCGCCGTCACCGTGCCGCGCTACGGCCCCGAGAAGGTCTGCTGGGCGCTGTCGGACGCCTACCACGAGGTCGAGGGCGGCCATATCCGCATCTACCGCGCCGATGAGCTGCTGGAGAAGATGCGCGGGGCCGGGCTGCGGCCGTACGGCACCCATCACGCACACGCGCTGCACAGCCCGTACTGGTGGCTCAAGTGCGCCTTCGGGGTCGACAACGACAAGGCGCTGCCGGTGCGCGCGTACCACAAGCTGCTGGTGTGGGACATCATGAAGAAGCCGCTGGCCACCCGGGTCGCCGAGCGCGCGCTGAACCCGATCGTCGGCAAGAGCTTCGTGGCCTACGCGACCAAGCCCCACACCCCGCGTGAGGACCAGGCGTGACGGCGCTCGGACCGCGCCCCGGCCCCCGGACCGAACGGCTCGCGCTGCCCGGCGTGCTCAGCCCCGAACAGGTGCTGCGCACGGTCGGGGGCATCGCCGCCGTCCAGCACGCGGACGGCGCCATACCGTGGTTCCGCGGCCACCACCTCGACCCCTGGGACCACATCGAGGCCGCGATGGCGCTGGACGCGGCGGGCGAGCACGAGCACGCCACGGCCGCCTACCGCTGGCTGGTCCGGCACCAGAACCCCGACGGCTCCTGGTACGCGGCCTACCCCGACACCCCGGACGGCGTGGCCGCCGCCGACCCCACCGACCGCGCCCGGGAGTCCAACTTCTGCGCCTACATCGCCGTCGGCGCCTGGCACCACTACCTCTCCACCGGCGACGACGCCTTCCTCGACGGGATCTGGCCCACCGTCTTCGCCGCCATCGAGTTCGTCCTCGGGATGCAGCAGAGCGGCGGCCAGATCGGCTGGCGGCGCGCCGCCGACGGCACCATCGACCCCGACGCCCTGCTGACCGGCTCCTCCTCCGTCTACCAGGCCCTGCGCTGCGCCCTGGCCATCGCCGAGCACCGCGAGGAGCCCCAGCCCGACTGGGAGCTGTCGGCAGGGCTGCTCGGCCACGCCATCCGCCACCACCCCGAGCGGTTCCTCGACAAGCGCCGCTACTCGATGGACTGGTACTACCCGGTCCTCGGCGGCGCGCTGACCGGCGCCGCCGCCAAGGAGCGCATCGAGGAGGGCTGGGACCGCTTCGTGGTCCCGGGGCTCGGGGTGCGCTGCGTCTCGCCCAACCCCTGGGTCACCGGCGGCGAGAGCTGTGAACTGGCGCTCGCGCTCTGGGCGATGGGGGAGTCCGACCACGCGGTGGACATCCTGCGCTGGATCCAGTCGCCGCTGCGGGCCGAGGACGGGCTGTACTGGACGGGCTACGTCTTCGAGGACGACGCGGTCTGGCCGGAGGAGCGCACCACCTGGACGGCCGGGTCGCTGCTGCTCGCCGTGGCGGCGCTGGGCGGCGACGAGGCGACCACGGCCGTCTTCGGCGGCGAGGGCCTGCCGCGCGGGCTGGACTCGGACTGCTGCGGCTAGGGGGTGTCCGGCGGCTCGTGACGCCTGCGGCGGGCTGCTCCCCGCCCCGCCCCTTCCCGCGGCATCGATATGCGGCTCCGCCGCGTGGTGGGGCTTCGCCCCAGACCCTGGGGTCCAGGGCGAAGCCCCTGGTAACGGGAAGGGGCGGGGAGGGGGAGCGGCCCGCCGCAGGCGTCACGGTCCGTCGGAACCCCTAGCCCCGCCGGAGCCGCCCGGCGACGGCGTGGCCGATGAACAGGTACACCACGGCCGGCAGGCCGTAGTTGAGGACGGTCCGGAGCCAGTCCGTGTCCATGGTGAACAGGTCATGGGACCAGCTCGCGAGCCAGCTCGCCGCGTCATGGACCACCGTGACGAGGTCGTTGGCGCGGTTGGCGTCGAGAAGGGCGAACAGAATCCAGAGGCCGAGGATGACGGCCATGACGTCTGCGACGACCGCCACGACGGTCGCCGCCTGGTTGCTTCCGTGGCGATAACTTCGTGACATGCCTCACGTGTTGCCCGCCTCCGCGGAGCCAAACTACGGCGTGGCCGCACACCCGTACGACGCGCTCAGCCCACCAGCTCCGCCAGCACCCGCAGCGTCCGCGGATCCGGCGCCAGCGCCAGCAGATCCGTGATCGGGCCCTTGCGCCACAACTCCAGCCGCTCCGCGATCCGCTCACGCGGCCCGACCAGCGAGATCTCATCGGCGAACGCGTCCGGCACCGCGTCGATCGCCTCCGCGCGCCGGCCCGCCAGGAACAGCTCCTGCACCCGGTGCGCCTCGGCCTCGTAGCCGAAGCGGGCCATCAGATCGGCGTGGAAATTGCGCGCCGCGTGGCCCATACCGCCGATGTAGAAGCCGAGCATCGCCTTCACCGGCTTCAGCCCCTCCGCCACATCGGTGCACACCCGTACCTGTGTCATCGGCGCCACCATGAAGCCGTCCCGGGCCTCGGCCAGCGTCTCCTGATAGAGCTCCGTCCGCGACGGCGACCAGTACAGCGGCAGCCAGCCGTCCGCGATGCGCACCGTCTGCGCGATGTTCTTCGGCCCCTCCGCCCCGAGCAGCACCGGCAGATCGGCACGGAGCGGATGGACGATGGGCTTCAGCGGTTTGCCGAGACCGGTGGCGTCCGGACCGGCGTACGGATGCGGGTGGTAGCGCCCGTCGAGCCGCACCGGCGCCGCACGGCCCAGCACCTGCCGGATGACCTCGACATACTCACGGGTCGCCGTCAGCGGGCTCTTGGGGAACGGGCGTCCGTACCAGCCCTCGACAACCTGCGGTCCGGACAGCCCCAGCCCCAGCATCATCCGGCCGCCGGAGAGATGGTCCAGGGTGAGCGCCTGCATCGCGGTGGCGGTGGGGGTGCGGGCGGCCATCTGCGCGACCGCCGTGCCGAGCGCGATCCGAGTGGTGTGCGCGGCGAGCCAGGTGAGCGGGGTGAAGGCGTCCGAGCCCCAGGACTCGGCGGTCCACACCGAGTGGTAGCCCAGCCGCTCCGCCTCCTGGGCGAGTTCCAGATGGCGGGGGTCGGGGCCGCGGCCCCAGTAGCCGAGCGCCAGACCGAGCCGCATGGAAGCCCCCTCGTTCCGCCGGACAGGGTGGAGAGACGACTGACGGCAGGTCAGCCGCACCGGCCGGACTGTACGGGCCGGGGGCGCACATGGCAACGGCCCCTCGCCCGAGCGTTACGGGCGAGGGGCCGTGGGCCGCGTAGGCGACGCGCGCGGGCGCGTCTACGGAACGCGTGCGGCGGGTGTCAGCCGCGCTGGATCCCCGTGGTGTCCTGCAGCACGCCGCGACGGCCGTCCTGCGTCTGGGCGACCAGCGCCTGACCGCGCTGCTCCACCGCGAGGTACCAGGTGCCGGGGGCCAGTTCGGCGATGGTGCTCGACGAACCGTCCTCGGCGTACAGCGGACGGGCCACCGGCACCGCGAACCAGAACGGGGCGAAGTCCCCGCCGCCCGAGGGCGCCGGAGCCGGAGCCGGGGCCGGCTGGCCGCCGAAGGGCTGGCCGGGCTGCGGCTGCCCCGGCTGCGGCTGCCCTGGCTGGGCGCCGTACGGCGCGGGGGCGCCGGGCTGGGCAGCACCCGGGTAGCCGTACCCCGGCTGCGGGCCCTGGGCACCGTACGGGGCCGGGGCCGGGCCGGAGGCGTTCATCAGTGGGGCCTTCAGGGCCGGGATGCGCTGGGTGAGCAGCGCGACCGCCGCCATCGCCAGCGTGCCGATCAGGCCGAGGATCTGTCCGACGCCCTTGTCGACCCCCTCCGGGCCACCGATGATCGTCCACAGCGAGCTCCAGGCCGCGAAGACCGCGAGCGCCGTGCCCCACTGGTCGAGCGAGAGCCCGAAGAGGTTGCGGCCCGCGGGCTGGAAACGAGCGGAGACGATGAGCACCGCGGCGATCACCCCGGCAAGGAAGATCGACGGCAGTACGGGGAAGAAGTCGGACTTCCATCCGTTCTCACCGGCGTCCTTGCAGAAGCTGCTGCCGCCGCAGTCGATGGTGTAGAAGTCGAGGAAGGAGGCGATGAACAGCAGCACCGCTGCTCCGATCACCACGCCGTCGCCTCGAGTGAGCGAGCGGATGTTCAACGTGAGGTCCTTTGTCGGTTTCGTCTTAACGTAGCGCTGCCGCCAGGCGCGTGGCGCGAAGGCGTCGGGGGTGGGCCCCATCGTACGGGTGAATCGACCTGCGGAGACCGGGGGTGTCCCATCGGTATCCCGCTCGTGACCTCCCGTTCGGTTGTGGGAGCGCTACTCGTTCAAGAAGTCCGTAATGCCCTGTGCGACACCGTCCGCCGCACGCTCGCGCCAGGCCGAGTCGGTCAGTTCGGCGGCGTCCTGGGAGTCGCGCATATTGCCGCACTCGATGAACACCTTGGGGACGGTGGAGAGGTTGAGCCCACCCAGATCGCCCCGGACATCCAGCCCGCTGCCGTCGCCGATGTACTGCGCGGGCTCGCTGCCGGTGGCCTTCGCGAACCGGCTGCGCAGCCGCTCGCCGAGCCGGCGGGAGGGGGCGGTGATGGCGGAGGTGTCCGCGCCGCCGCCGCGTACGGACTTGGGCAGGATCACATGGAAGCCGCGCTCCCCGGCGGCAGCGCCGTCCGCGTGCACGGAGACCACGGCGTCGGCGTGGGCCTTGTTGCCGATCTCCGCACGCTCGTCCACGCACGGCCCGTACGGCCGGTCGCCGTCCTGGGTGAACCGCACCGTGGCGCCGCGCGCTTCGAGCAGGGTGCGGGCGCGGCGCGCCACATCGAGGGTGAAGGACGCCTCGGCGTAGCCGGAGTTGGTGGCCGTGCCGGTGGTGTCGCACTCCTTCTCGTCGGTGCCGATGTCCACGAGCCGGGCTATCCGCGAGGAGTGGTCGCGGTTGTTCGGATTGTGGCCGGGGTCGATGACCACGACCTTGCCCTCGAGGGGCTTTCCGGACCGCTTTCCGGACGCGTTTCCGGATGGGGTCGGCGGCGAGTGCGCGGCGGGCGCGCCGGACGACGGGGGCGACGGGGAGGACGTCGAGGAGGTCGTGGGCGCGCCCGCCCCGTCCGCGCCGTCGTCCTTCGAACCGCCCAGCGAACTCCACAGCAGCCAGCCGGCGAAGCAGGCGGGAATCAGCGCCGCCAGAACGATGGCGAGGGTGCCGCCGCGGCGACCGGGCTCAGGAGGAAAGCTGCCGTTGGACACGCGGGCGATGGTAGCGGCCCGACCGATGCGACAAGGCCGCCGGGACGGCCGCGGCCCCCCGCCGGCGCGGCCGAGGCCGGTGCCGCACGGTGTCACCGGACGGCCCGGCGGCCGCCGGGCTGCTTCCGGCCGAGGCCGACCACCCGGCGCCTTCGTCGGGCGTACGGCAGGGAAGCCCTGCCGCGCGGCAACCGGAGGACCTTCTGCGCGGCGGCGAGGAGGCACCGTCCGCCCTCCGCCGCCGGGGCGGTCGTCGGCGGGGCGGTCGTCGGCGGGGCGAGCCGCGCCCGGGACGCGCGCGAGGTGGGCGGCGGGGGCCGGGGACGCGGCTCGGCAAGGCGGGCCGGTCGCCGGGGCGGGCCGGCCGGGTGCCCTGCCGCGTGCTCGGACCGGGACGGACGACAGGCGGGTGGGCCGTGAGCGGGGGCTCAGGCGGGGTGCGCGGCGGCGGTGCGGCGCAGTACGCGGAGCGAGCGGGTCGCGGAGACCTCGGTGAACGCGCCGGAGGCGAGCGCGCGGCGGTAGATCCGGTACGGCGCCTGGCCGCCGTCGGCCGGATCCGGGAAGACGTCGTGGATCACCAGCAGCCCACCCGGCGCGAGATGCGGCGCCCAGCCCTCGTAGTCGGCGCTCGCGTGCTCGTCGGTGTGCCCGCCGTCGATGAACACCAGCCCGACCGGCCGCCCCCACACCGCCGCGACCCGCGGCGACCGCCCGACCACCGCGATGACATGGTCCTCCAGGCCGGCCTGGTGGAGGGTGCGCCGGAAGGTGGGCAGCGTGTCCATCCGCCCCACCTGCGGGTCGACCACCTCCGGGTCGTGGTACTCCCAACCCGGCTGCTGCTCCTCCGAGCCCCGGTGATGGTCCACGGTCACGACGACCGTCCCCGCCGCGCGGGCGGCGTCGGCCAGCAGGATGGTGGAGCGCCCGCAGTACGTGCCGACTTCGAGCAGCGGCAGCCCGAGCCGACCGGCGGCGTCGGCCGCGGCGGCATGAAGGGCCAGCCCCTCGTCCAGCGGCATGAACCCCCTCGCCTCCTCGAAGGCGTCGAGCACGGTGCGGTCGGGAACCGCGGACGCGGCGGCGGCAGCAGCAGACTGAGTCACCGGTCCATCCTCCCGTACGACCTCCCCAGCAGGTCGGGGAGGGGTCGGTGTGCGGCGCTCACAGCCAGCCGTTCTGGCGGGCGGCGCGGACGGCTTCCATGCGGTTGCGGGTCTGGGTCTTGCCGATGGCCGAGGAGAGGTAGTTGCGCACGGTGGCGGGGGACAGGTGCACCTTGGCCGCGATGTCCGCGACCGTCGCGCCGTCCACCGCCGCCGAGAGCACATCACGCTCGCGCTGGGTCAGCGGGTTGGGGCCCGCGCTGAGGGCGGCGGCGGCCAGGCCCGGGTCGATGACGCGCTCACCGGCCAGGACCCGGCGGATCGCCACCGCCAGCTCCTCGACCGGGCCGTCCTTGACCAGGAACCCGGCCGCGCCCGCCTCCATCGCGCGGCGCAGATAGCCGGGGCGGCCGAAGGTGGTGAGGATCAGCACCTGGCACTCCGGGAGCGCCTCGCGC
Organism: Streptomyces sp. 11-1-2; assembly: GCF_003595545.1. Classification (NCBI taxonomy): domain Bacteria; kingdom Bacillati; phylum Actinomycetota; class Actinomycetes; order Kitasatosporales; family Streptomycetaceae; genus Streptomyces; species Streptomyces sp. 11-1-2. The sequence continues at coordinate 3,710,159 of NZ_CP022545.1, read as the reverse complement.
AGCGCGGCGGCGGCGTCCAGACCGCTGCGGCCGGGGAGTTCGATGTCGAGCAGCGCCACATCGGGCCGGGTCTCCAGGGCCCGGGGCACGATCTCGTCGCCGTTCCCGAGCTGCGCGACGATCTCGAAGTCCTCCTCCAGCCCGAGCAGCAGGGCGAGCGCGCCCCGCATCATCCCCTGGTCCTCGGCCAGCAGGAGCTTGATCACGCCCTTCGCGTCGTTCGCGTCCTGTGCACTCTGCGTGCCCTGTGCACCCGGCGCGCCCTGCGTGTCGCTCACACCGTCCGCGTCGTTCACGCCGTCCGGGCCTCCTTGACCTCGGGCTCCATCGGATCCTCCATGTCCACCGGCAGTTCGGCGACGAGCCGGAAGCCGCGGCGCCCGCCGGGGCCGGACTCCAGCGAGCCGCCCGCCGCGGACAGCCGTTCGGCCAGGCCATTGAGGCCCGTACCGCCGATCGCGCCCTCTGCCGCTCCGCCGCCCGCGCCCCCAGGGCCTGCCGTTGCCGTGCTCGGGGAGCCTACGCCGCCGCCGTCGTCCGTGATCTCCAGCCGTATCCCGTCAATGCCGCCGCGGACCTCGATCTCGCACCGGGCCGCCCCGCTGTGCCGCACCACATTGGTGACGCCCTCGCGGACCACCCATCCCAGCAGCGCCTCGGTCTGCGGGGCCAGCGGCGGTCCGGAGCGGCGGACGGCGGCCTCGATACCGACGGCGTCCAGCGCCGAGCGGGCCCGGTCCAGCTCGGTGGCCAGGCTGCCCTCGCGATAGCCGGTGACGGCCTCGCGGATCTCGGTGAGCGCCTGCCGACCGACCGCCTCGATGTCCGCGGCCTGCCCCAGCGCGGCCTCCAGGTTCTTCGGGGCGAGCCGGCGCACCGCCTCCGCCTTGACCACGACGACCGACATGGTGTGGCCCAGCAGATCGTGCAGATCGCGGGAGAACCGCAGCCGCTCCTTCTCCACCGCCGTACGGGCCAGCTCCTGGCGGGTGGCGCGGAGCTGGGCGACGGTCTCGAAGAGCGACAGGATGGCCGCCGTCACCAGGCCGGACAGCATGGTCCCGTACGAGACCGTGAGCGAGTCCGAGGCGCCGCCGCGGAGCCCCGAGATGACTCCGGCGGAGCACGACAGGACGATGATGACCGGTCCCAGCGTCCGCCTTCCCCCGCGCAGCACGATGCCGGAGGCCAGTGACAGCAGCGGGAAGCACAGCAGCCAGTTCCCGGCGTAGCCGACGCCCAGCGCGTAGGTGACCACCGCCAGCCCGGCGAGCGCCAGCAACGGGGCCCGGGTGTGGCGGCGGCGCTCGTCCAGGCTGGTGTAGATGGCGGTCACGTAGAGCGCGACGAAGGCCGCCGCCCCCGCGCCGCCGAGCCAGGGCAGGGGGGTCTTCCCCTTGAAGAGCGCCTGCACATCCCCCGAGAGCATGAAGAGCCACGGCAGGAAGGCGCGGCGGCCCGGCGGCTTGAGGCGCTCGATATGCGCGGCGGTGGCATACATGCGTCCGACCTTACGGAAGCCCTTATGAGCTGGGCAGATGCGGATGTCGGGGGATGGCCGTGACATTTGTCCCGGGCCCTTGGTCACCTCGGACAGCGGTTGTCCGAAGGTCATCCGACGGCGGTCCGAATGTCTGTCTGATGGGCCGTCAGCACTCTTCCCCCTTCGGAGCGATTGGGCTATACAGGGTGCCATCGGCTAGAACGCGTTCTACATATCCATGCGAGCGACGCGACCCGGCCGACCAGCGACGACCCCGGCACGGCCGACGGTGCGGACGGGCGGGCCGGGGTCTTCGGACCGTGGCCGAGCGAGCGGACCAAGGAGTGCTGTCGCCCTATGCCCATCGATGCCGCCAAGGCCATCTCGGCCGAACCCCGCAGCACCGCTCTCACCTGGGGGCACAAGGACATCCAGCTCTACCACCTGGGCATCGGCGCAGGTATCCCCGCCACCGACCCCGAAGAGCTCCGCTACACCCTGGAGAGCAGGCTCCATGTGCTCCCCAGCTTCGCGACCGTCGCGGGCGGCGGTATGGCGGTCGCCGGGGGCATGAGCGCCCCCGGGATCGACGTCGACCTCGCCGCCGTGCTGCACGGCGGCCAGACCGTCGAACTCCACCGGCCGATCCCGGTCAGCGGGGACGCCACCCAGACCTCGAAGGTCGCCGCGGTGTACGACAAGGGCAAGGCGGCGGTCATCGTGCTGCGCTCCGACGTCGCCGACGCGGACGGCCCGCTGTGGACCTGCGACACCCAGATCTTCGCCCGGGGCGAGGGCGGCTTCGGCGGCGAGCGCGGCCCCTCCGACCGCGTGGAGCCGCCCGCCCGGGAGCCGGACCACACCGTGGAGCGGGCCATCCGCGAGGACCAGGCGCTGCTCTACCGGCTCTCCGGCGACTGGAACCCGCTCCACGCCGATCCCGCGTTCGCCGAGGTCGCGGGGTTCGAGAGGCCCATCCTGCACGGGCTGTGCTCGTACGGGATGGTGCTCAAGGCGGTCGTGGACACGGCGCTGGGCGGGGACGTCGCCCGGGTGCGCTCGTACACCACCCGCTTCGCCGGGGTGGTGTACCCGGGCGAGACCCTGCGCGTGCGGATGTGGCGGGACGAGGGGCGCGTCCAGGTGACGGCGACCGCCGTCGAGCGGGACGACGCGCCGGTCCTCACCGACACCATCGTCGACCACGTTTGATCCGGTTCGAGCGGGCTCGATCCGGCTTGAGCAGTGTTCCGGCGTGGACAGGCTCGTTCCGGCGTGAACCGGCTCGATCCGGCTTGAGCCAGCGTGATCCCAGTGTGATCCCCAAGGAGGCGTCGTGCGCGCGGCCGTACTGCATGAGACGGGACAGGACAAGCTCGAAGTCCTCGACGACATCGAGGCGGTGGGCTTCGGCCCCGGGAAGGTCCGGCTGCGGCTGAGGGCCACCGGGCTGTGCCACTCCGACCTCTCCGCGATGGCCGGGGTGCTGCCGCAGCCCGCGCCGTTCATCCCCGGTCACGAGGGCGCGGGCGAGGTCCTCGACGTGGGCGACGGGGTGACCGGGCTGAGCGCCGGGGACCGGGTGCTGGTGTGCTGGCTGCCCGCCTGCGGTGACTGTCCGGCCTGTCAGCGCGGTCAGACCGAGCTGTGCCTGGCCGGGTTCATGAATGCCGGAACCCCCAACTTCCGGCGCTCCGGCGGCAGTCCGCAGGAGCTCTTCGGCATGTCCGGGACGGGCACCTTCGCCGAGGAGATCGTCCTCCCCGCCGCCTGTGCCGTGCCGATCCCCGACGACGTCCCGTACGACATCGCGGCCCTCATCGGCTGCGGGGTGACCACCGGGCTCGGGGCCGTCTTCAACACCGCCCGGGTGGAGGCCGGTTCGTCGGTCGCGGTCATCGGCTGCGGCGGGGTGGGCATCAGCGCCATCCAGGGGGCCAGGGCGTCGGGCGCCGCGCAGATCGTCGCCGTCGACCCGGTGGAGTCGCGGCGCGAGGCCGCGCTGCGCTTCGGGGCCACGGAGGCGGTGGCGCCGGACGGTCTGGACACCGCCAAGAACACCGTCACGGCGGGCGAGGGCTTCGACTACGTCTTCGAGGTCGTGGGCCGCTCCGCCACCGCCCGCCGGGCCTACGAGATCACCCGGCGCGGCGGCACGCTGTGCGTGGTCGGGGCCGGGGCGCTCGACGACTTCCTGCAGTTCAACATGTTCGAGCTGTTCTTCGACGAGAAGCGCATCCTGCCCTCGCTCTACGGCGGCGGCGATGTGCTCCGCTCCTACCGGCGCACCATCGACCTGTGGCGGGCGGGCCGGATCGACCTCGAAGGGCTGATCACCCACCGGGTGCGGCTCGGCGAGATCAACGACGCGATCGGCCAGATGCGGACCGGGGAGGCACTGCGCACATGCATCGAGATCTGACGGGTCCCCCGGAGGGGAGTCCACTGACCGGGAGCCCGCTGGCCGGAAGCCCGCTGGCAGGGAAGACCGCGATCGTCACCGGCGCCGGACGCGGCCTCGGCCGCGCCGAGGCCCTGGAACTGGCCCGGCTGGGCGCGAATGTCGTCGTCAACGACTACGGACAGGGCGGACGCGACGGCTCGGGCGAGGCATCGGCCGGCCCCGCCGAGCAGGTCGCCGAGGAGATCCGCGCGGCGGGTGGCCGGGCCACGGCCCATGCGGGCGACGTGGCCGACTTCGCGCAGGCGGGCGAGCTGGTCCAGCTCGCGATCGACACCTACGGCGCGCTGGACATCCTGGTCAACAACGCGGGCATCCTGCGCGACCGGATGGTCTTCTCGATGAGTGAGAACGAGTGGGACTCGGTGATCCGGGTCCATCTCAAGGGCCATTTCAACACCATCCGCTTCGCCGCCGCGCACTGGCGCGAGCGGTCCAAGGCGGCGGAGGGCGGCCCGGTCCACGGCCGGATCATCAACACCTCCTCGGAGGCGTTCCTCGCCGGTTCGCCGGGCCAGCCGAACTACGCGGCGGCGAAGGGCGGCATCGTCGGGCTGACCACCTCCACGGCGGTGGCGCTCGCCAAGTACGGGGTGACGGCCAACGTCATCTGCCCGCGCGCCCGCACCCGGATGACCGAGGACGTCTTCGCGGACTTCGAGGTTCCGGAGGACGGCCGGCTCGACGCCCTCGCCCCCGAACACGCGGCCCCGCTGGTCGGCTATCTCGCCTCACCGGGCGCGGCGAAGGTGAACGGCCAGGTGTTCGTGGTGCACGGCGGCATGCTGGCGATCCTGGAGCGGCCGAAGGTGGCGGCGAAGCTGGACGCCAAGGAGGACGCCTTCGGCTTCGAGGAACTGGACGCGGTGCTGACGCCGTACTTCGCGGAGCGGGGCGGGGAGAGCTTCGCGGCGGTGGAGGTGCTGGGCCTGAAGCGGGGGTGACGGGAGGGGGGCCCGGGTGGGGGCCTGGGACCTGGGTCGGGGGGCCTGGGGGCCCAGGCCGGGGGCGTCCCACGATCGCCGGACGGGCTGGACTTCCGCGGGAAATCCAGCCCGTCCCGCGATCGGAAACGCACCCCGGAGGGCCAAGCCGCCCTGTGCGGGACGAGCCTGAGGTGTGTCAGGACGAGCCTGAGGTTCTCACGACGATCCTGGGAATCTCAGATCCTGAGAATCTCAGGCGGCGTTCTCATTCGGGCGTCGGTGGCGGCCGTTGGCCGGTGCCTGGGACTCCTCGGACGCGGCCTGCCCCCGGTGCTTGCCCTGAGAGCCATCGGCCTGGGCGGCGGCGGCGTTCCGCGGGCGCGCCTGGGTCGTGTCGATGTGGGTTTCGGACATGGTGGGTACGTCACCCCGTCAGATCGCTTTGTACTGTGCGAAGGGGGCTGACCACGATGTCGCACGCCCTTCCATGCGCATCGCCCGGGGCGCCCCGCGCGTGACGGTACGCCGGGGCGCGCAGCCCCCGCCCGAGTCTAACCACGGCGGTGATCCCGGACCCAGCGGGGTGGCCGGGGCTGCGGGGGCCGGGCGAGCGGGGCCTGCTGCAGCGGTACGGGCCGCAGGGCGGGGTTCGTACCGGAGCCGGGATCGGGGTCCGGCTCGGGCCCCATCTCCTGCTCGACCCCGGCCCATGAACCGGTCCCGCCCCACGGCTCGACACCCGATCCGCCCTCGGGCTCCGGCATCCGCACCGGCACCGGCATCGATTCCCGCACCGGCATCGGCGACCGCTCCCGCACCGGCACCGGCTCGGGCGAGGGTGTCCGCGACGGTGCCAGTCCGGCCGTTCGCGAGGGTCTCAGCTCAGGCGTCGGTCCGGCGTTTCGCGAGGGTCTCAGCTCAGGCGTCAGCCCGGCCGTTCTCGACGGTCTGAGCTCCGGTGCCGGTCCAGGTGGCCGCAGCGGCGTCAGCCCAGGCGTTCGCGCGGGATCCGAGCCGCCGGGGCCGCCGACCCGGGCCCACGGTGTGATCCGGGTCGCGATCTCGGCCGCGGGGGACGTCGTCCGGGGTGTCCGCACGTCCCGCGCCGCGGCCGGTGCCGGACCCGGACCCGGGGGCTCCTCGGCCACTCGGCCGGAGGGCTTGGACAACACCCGTGTCACCCGCGCGATCCGCCGCGCTCCCGTCGCCTCATCCGGCCGCCACGATCCCGTCGCGTGGTCCGGTGGCCAAGCTCCCGTCGCGCTGTTTGGTCGCCACGCCCCCGTCGCCTCGTCCCGAGGCCATGCTCCCGTCGCGTCGTCCGGTCGCCACGACCCGGTCGCCTCTTCCGGTCGCCGCGCTCCCGCCGCCTCGTCCCGTCGCCACGACCCCGTCGAGTCGTCCGATCGCCACGGCGTCTCCGGCGCCCCGGACGGTTCCGCCGCGCGTGGGGTGCTCAAGGCACCGCCCGAGGTACCGCCCGCGACGCCCGCGGCACCCGCGGCACCCGAGGCGCCGCCCGAAGTGCCACCCGAGGCACCACTCGGGCTGCCCGCCCCCTCCGGCACGTCCGCCACCCGCGCCGCCCCCGCCCCACCCGTCGCCGCCGCCGGTACCCAAGAACCCCCCGACAGCCTCGGCGCCGCCGCCCCCGGCACCCCCGACGGCCGCACCCGGGCCAGCCCGCAGGACACCTGCGGGGTCGCGTACGGCAGCCGCAGCTCGCCGTCCCGGGTCCACAGGCCCGCGCCCGGAAGCCAGCCCTCCGGTGCGGGGAACTCGCGTAGCCGCCGCTCGGCCGGGCGCCATACGCCCACCCACGGCCGTCCGGCCCCGCCCCGTCCGTCGACGCGGAAGGCCACCGCGCACGCCTCCGGCGTCAGCACCTGCCCCGGCTGCACCGCGAACGGCGTGGCCTCCGACCACCCCGCGGGCCGCAGACAGTCCGGGAACCGCACCGGCCGGGTGCTGCCCAGCACCCCCCACCCCAGCCGCTCCTCCCCGGGTGCGTCGGACCGTACGAGCAGCAGACCGCTGTCGGGGTCGGCGAGCAGCAGCCGGTCGTCGCTGCGCTCGGTGATCTGCAGCAGCGGGCTGGTCTCACCGCCGCGCCGCAGATCGACCACCACGGTCTTCGTCCGGCCGTCGAGTTCGCGGTCGAGCGCCAGCAGCCGGCCCGTTCGGTCCAGCCAACCGCCGCCCGTACAGCGGCCGGGCACCTCGGCCAGATGCTGGGGGAAGAGGACGCCGCCCCCGGCCACCAGCCAGACGGAGGTGGACCGCGGTCCGCGCCCCAGCGCGAACGCGCACAGGCCGCCGGGCGCGGGTGGCAGCAGTGAGACCTCGGCGCGGTCGATGCCGCCGAGCGAGCGCTCGCCGGTGCCGGGACCGGCCGGGTAGAGCAGCGAGAAGGCGTGGTGTCCGGCCACCCGGCGGTGGATGAGCACTTGCCCGTCGGCCAGGGGCAGCAGTTCGCAGTCCGGCTCCTCGGGCTGGGCGGCGGGCAGCGGCACGGCGTAGGGCTCCGGGCCGTCCAGCGTCCAGCGCTCGGGGTACCAGCAGCACGCCTCCTCGCTGAGCGCGAGCCGCGCGCCGTACGAGCGGTCCGAGGCGATGGTGAAACCCCCTCGTGGCCGGTCGCCGACGCCCCCGGTGAGGGCGGTGTCGAAGGCACAGGCAGTCATCGGTCAGTCACCTCCGGCCACTGAACGTAGTTTTCGCACTCCCTGCCGAAGGCCGTAATGGGTGCGCTCCACCCGTAAGTGTGGCTCTTGCCCGATTCGCCTGAGAGGTCGGGGGTGAATGTGCTGTAAGCGACGGGAGGATGGTTTGTGATTAAAGTAAGGCACACCTAAGTGCGATTGGCGCGCTCGTGAGAATGGCGCGCCCCTGCTATCCCAGGAGCTCCGTCATGTCCCTGCGCGTCCGCGGCAGTGCCGCCCTCGCCCTCGCCCTGGCCGGGGCGCTGTCCCTCGCCGCCTGCGGATCGTCGGACGACGGGGACGGCGCCAAGCGCAACGGCGGGGGCGGCAAGTCCGTCGCCCAGGGCGGCAAGGACTTCGGCTCGGCGGCCGAGCAGACCGCGAAGATGGGCACGGACGCCAAGCCCGGCGCGTTCCCCCGCACCATCACCCACGCGATGGGCAAGACCGAGCTCAAGAGCAAGCCGAAGCGGGTCGTGGTGCTCGACGTCGGCGAACTGGACAACGTCGTCTCGCTGGGGCTGAAGCCGGTGGGCTACGCACCCTCCGAGGGCGACCAGGCCATACCCGACTACCTCAAGAAGGACGCCGGGAACCCGAAGAACGTCGGCACCATCAACAACCTCAACCTCGAGGCCATCAACGCCCTCCACCCCGATCTGATCCTCGGCAGCAAGCTGCGCGCCGAGCCGCTCTACGACGAGCTGAAGCAGATCGCCCCGACCGTCTTCGCCATCCGCCCCGGCTTCACCTGGAAGGAGAACTACCTCCTCAACGCCGCGGCGCTGGACCGGACCGCCGACGCCGAGCGCGCACTCGGCGCGTACGAGCAGAAGGCGAAGAAGCTCGGCGAGGACATCGGCCCCGACAAGCCGACCATCACCATGCTCCGCTTCATGCCGCAGGCCACCCGGCTCTACGCCAAGGCGTCCTTCATCGGCACCATCCTCCAGGACGTCGGCCTGCCGCGCCCGAAGAACCAGCAGATCAACGACCTCGCCGCCGAGATCGGCCCGGAGCGGATCGACGACGCCGACGCCGACTGGATCTTCACCGGCGTCTACGGCGACCCCAAGGCCACCAAGCGCGACCAGGCGCAGTCCAACCCGCTGTGGAAGAAGCTGAAGGCGGTCAAGGCGGGCCAGGCCAAGAACGTCGACGAGGAGACCTGGTACCTGGGCCTCGGCGTCACCGCCGCCGACCGGGTCCTCGACGACCTCCGCGGCTACCTCGTCCAGGGATGAGCGTTTCCGCTCGGGAACTCGCGGTGCCGCCCGGGAGCGAGCCCCGCTCCCGGGCGGAGCCCGCGTGGCGACCGTCGTCGCGCTGAGTGAAGGCCGGGGCAGGGCTCAGCCGTGATCCGGGAGGTAGCCTTGCCCCGTGCCCGCACTCAACGACGTCATCGCCGCACTCGACGCCCTCTGGCCGCCCGAGCGGGCGGAACAGTGGGATGCCGTCGGCACGGTGTGCGGTGACCCCGAGGCCGAGGTCACCCGCGTGCTGTTCGCCGTCGACCCGGTCCAGGAAGTGGCCGACGAGGCGGTGGACCTCGGCGCCGATCTGCTGATCACCCACCATCCGCTCTATTTGCGGGGGACGACCACGGTCGCCGCCTCCAGCTTCAAGGGCCGGGTGGTGCACACGCTGATCAAGAACGACATCGCCCTGCACGTCGCGCACACCAACGCCGACACCGCCGACCCCGGCGTCTCCGACGCCCTCGCCGGCGCGCTCGACCTGCGGATCGTCGGCCCGCTGGTGCCCGACGCCACCGACCCCGAGGGCCGCCGCGGTCTGGGCCGGGTCTGCGAGCTCGACCACCCCGAGGCGCTGCGGGAGTTCACCGAGCGCGCCGCCGCCCGGCTGCCCGCCACCGCGCAGGGCATCCGCGCCGCGGGCGACCCGGACCGTACGATCCGCCGGGTCGCCGTCAGCGGCGGCTCCGGCGACAGCCTCTTCGACGCGGTGCGTGCGGCCGGGGTCGACGCGTTCCTCACCGCCGATCTGCGCCACCACCCGTCCTCGGAGGCACGGGAGCACAGCGATCTCGCCCTGGTGGACGCCGCGCACTGGGCCACCGAATGGCCCTGGACGGAACAGGCCGCGGCCCAGCTGGACGAGATCTCCGACCGGCACGGCTGGGGCCTGCGTACGCATGTCTCCCGTATCGTCACCGATCCCTGGACGGCCCACGCCACGGCCCCCGCCGTCCGCGCGGCCGCTCCGTCCTTCTCCGCTTGACCCTGCACCGCTCGACCCTGCACCGCTCGACCCTGCTCCGCTCGATCTGCTCCGCTTGAACGCCCGCTCGCAGTTTCCGCCCCTGACCCCGTGACTTCCCTGACCTCGTTTTCCGTTCCACCCGACTCCCCTGGAGCCCCACGCTGAATGCCGCGCCCGCCGATCAGATCCGCCTCCTCGACGTCCAGGCGCTCGACGTCCGGCTGTCGCAACTCGCGCACAAGCGCAGGACGCTGCCCGAGCACGCCGAGATCGAGACGCTGAACGCCGATCACACCCAGCTCCGCGACCTGCTCATCGCCGCGCAGACCGAGGAGAGCGACACCGCCCGCGAGCAGACCAAGGCGGAGCAGGACGTGGACCAGGTGCGCCAGCGCGCCGCCCGCGACCAGAAGCGCCTGGACTCCGGTGCCGTCACCTCGCCGAAGGATCTGGAGAACCTCCAGCACGAGATCGCCTCCCTCGCCAAGCGCCAGGGCAACCTGGAGGACGTCGTCCTGGAGGTCATGGAGCGCCGGGAGTCCGCCCAGGAGCGGATCGCCGAGCTGACCGAGCGGGTGGAGTCCCTCCAGTCCAAGATCGGCGACGCCCAGTCGCGCCGGGACGCGGCGGCCGAGGGGATCGACGCCGAGATCGCGACCGCCACCAAGGAGCGCGAGGTGATCGCCGGGACCATCCCCGCCGATCTGCTGAAGCTCTACGACAAGCTGCGCGAGCAGCAGGGCGGTGTCGGCGCGGCCCGGCTCTACCAGCGCAGCTGCGACGGCTGCCGTCAGGAGCTCGCCATCACCGAGCTCAACGAGGTGCGCTCGGCGGCCCCCGACACGGTGCTGCGGTGCGAGAACTGCCGCCGGATCCTGATCCGTACGCCCGAGTCGGGGCTGTAGGGCGATGGCGCGGCACTTCGTCGTCGAGGCGGACGGCGGGTCCCGGGGCAACCCGGGGCCGGCCGGCTACGGCGCGGTCGTGCTCGACGCGGAGACCGGTGAGCCGCTCGCCGAGGTGGCCGAGTACATCGGCACGGCGACCAACAACGTCGCCGAGTACAAGGGCCTGATCGCCGGGTTGCGGGCGGCGAAAGCCCTGGACCCGGAGGCCGAGGTCCGGGTGCGGATGGACTCCAAGCTGGTCATCGAGCAGATGTCGGGCCGCTGGAAGATCAAGCACCCCGATATGCGGCCGCTCGCCGCCGAGGCCAAGGCGATCATGCCGCCCGGCCAGTTGACGTACGAGTGGATCCCGCGCGAGAAGAACAAGCACGCGGACCGGCTCGCCAACGAGGCGATGGACGCGGGCAAGCGGGGCGAGCAGTGGCAGCCGAAGGAGCCGCCCGGCGGCACACGGGCGGCGGGCGGCACACGGGCGGCGGGCGCGCCGGAGGCCGCGGCCCCCGCCGCTCCGGCCGACGACGCCCTCGCCGAGCCCGCCGCCACCGGCGCCCCGGCGGTGGGCTGGGGCTCGGCGGACCTGGGCACCCCCGCCACGTTCGTCCTGCTCCGGCACGGGGAGACCCCGCTCACCCCCGAGAAGCGCTTCTCCGGCAGCGGCGGCACCGACCCCGGGCTCTCCGACGTGGGCCGCCACCAGGCCGAGCGGGTGGCCGCGGCGCTCGCCGCACGCGGCACCATCCAGGCCATCGTCACCTCACCGCTGCGGCGCTGCCGGGAGACCGCCGACGCGGTGGCCCGGCGCCTGGGCCTGGATGTTCGCGTCGAGGAGGGGCTGCGGGAGACGGACTTCGGCGCATGGGAGGGCCTGACCTTCGCGGAGGTCAAGGAGCGCCACCCGGAGGACCTGGAGGCATGGCTGGCCTCCACCAAGGTGGCCCCCACCGGCGGCGGCGAGAGCTTCGCGACGGTCACGCGCAGGGTCGCGGCCTCCCGCGACAAGCTGATCGCCCGTTACACGGGCCGTACGGTGCTGCTGGTCACCCATGTCACACCGATCAAAACCCTGGTCCGACTGGCCCTGGGCGCCCCGCCGGAGACCCTGTTCCGCATGGAGCTCTCGGCGGCGTCGCTGTCGGCGGTGGCGTACTACGCGGACGGGAACGCGTCGTTGAGGCTGCTGAACGAGACGGCGCATCTGCGGTAGGGGCGCGGGGAAGCCGCGCCAGGGGCGCCGACCGCGGCAGCGGCTGTCACCCTCGCAGTGCCGCGGCTTCCCGGGCCAGGGACTCGACGCGCCCCCAGTCGCCCGCCGCCAGCGCGTCCGAGGGCAGCATCCAAGTGCCGCCCACGCAGCCGACGTTGGGGAGGGCCAGGTACTCGGGGGCGTTCGAGGCGTTGACCCCGCCGGTCGGGCAGAAGCGGGCCTGGGGGAGTGGCGAGGCGAGCGCCTTCAGATACGGCGTGCCTCCGGCCGCCTGCGCCGGGAAGAACTTCATCTCCTCGACCCCGCGCTCCAGCAGCGCCACGACCTCCGAAGTGGTCGAGACCCCCGGCAGATACGGCAGACCGGACGCGTCCAGCGCGCCCAGCAGCCGGTCCGTCCAGCCGGGTGTGACCAGGAAGCGCGACCCGGCGGCGACGGCCGTCTCCACCTGCTCCGGGCTCAGGACGGTCCCGGCGCCGACGATCGCGTCCGGGACCTCATCGGCGATCGCCCGGATCGCGTCCGCGGCGGCGGGCGTCCGGAAGGTCACCTCGATCGCGGGCAGCCCGCCCGCCACCAGCGCACGGGCCAGCGGGACCGCTTGGGCCGCGTCCTGGACGATGACCACGGGGATGACGGGGGCGAGGTCGAGCAGCGAGGAGTCCGGGGAACCGGGGGAGGGCGCGGTGCTAGTCACGGCGCCCATCCTGCCCAGGCGCGGCGCACCGCGCAATGGCGGTTGCACATGCCGCAACGACGCCCGAGGCGGCTCCCGGGCACTACGGCTCGGAACGCCGCCGGGGTGGGTCCCGGGCGCTACGGCTCGGAACGCCGCCGGGGCGGCTCCCAGGCCCTACAGCTCGGTCACCACCACGTCCAGCCCCCACGCCTGCCCCGCCCGCTCCGGCGCCGCGGCCTCCACCGCGTACCCGAGCCCTCGCAGCGCCTCCACCAGCTCGCCCGGTCCGCTCGGCGTGACCCCGGCGGTCAGCAGGTCCCGTACCATCCGGCCCTTCGTCGCCTTGTTGAAGTGGCTGACGACGGACCGCTTCTCGACCCCGTTCACGATCTTCGACTGGAGCACCCGCACCGTCGCCGTACGCTCGGCGAGCGCCCCCTTGGGCTTCCAGGCCGCCGCGTACGCCGCCGACCTGAGGTCCAGCACCAGCCCGCGCCCGGCGGCCTGCGGAATCACCTCGGCCATCGGGGTCCGATTCCGCCAGTACGTGCCCAGCGCGCCGAGCCCCGGCAGCTTCACCCCCATCGAGCAGCGGTAGGAGGGAATGCGGTCGCCGATCCGTACCGCGCCCCACAGCCCGGAGAACACCAGCAGCGACCGGCCCGCCCGGCGCCGGGCGGCGGTGGGGAGGGTGGCCAGGCCGAGCGCGTCGTACAGCACACCGGTGTAGATCTCCCCGGCGGGCCGGGTCCCGGCCTCCCGCAGCGCCGCGTTCTTCGCGACCTCGCCGCGCAGCCCCTCACTCAGCCCCAGCACCTCGGCGGCCTTCGTCTCGTCGCCCGAGCACAGCGACACCAGCTCGTCCAGGACCTCCGCCCGCGCCTCGCCCAGTTCGGGCAGCGACAGCGCTCCCAGGTCCAGCGGGGAGCGGGAGCCTCCCGTGGCCTTTCCCTCGGACGGCGGCAACAGGACGAGCACGGCGGATCTCCTCGAACGGGTCGTTGACGGCAGGGCAACGGGTCGTTGGACGGCAGGGCGCGGGGCGGACCCGGAGAACCACGCCCGCCCCGCCCGAGCCTACGACCTCCCGCCAACGCAGCCGGACCGTCGTATGCGCGGGCGCCCGGTCCCCGTCGACCGGACCGCTGGCCGGCGCCACCTCCAGGCCCTCCGGCAGCGGTGCCGGGCCCGCTGAGAGACTGCCCAGGCCGTGCCAGCCGGTGGAACGCCGGAAGTGCGGCACCCCCGCGCTCAGCTCCTCCACCGAGCCGACCCACGCCACGCCCTCGTGGCCGCCCAGCGAACGGCGCAGCCGCAGCGCCTTCGCGGCCGCCTCCGAGGCCCCCGCGCGCCGGGCCGCGTCCGGCAGTACACAAAGCAACGACGTGTCCGCCCCGGCCCGTGGTCTTCTGTGCCACGATCGAGTGAGGAAGAGCCTCTTGGCGAGGTGCCAGACCCCCCTGGGTACCTACGCTGGCGGCGAGACAGGGGAGAGGGTGGCATGAGCGCCATGGCACACGAACCACTCACGCAGGATCTCGACCACGTCCTGCTGGAGGGTTTCTTGGCCCTGGAGACGCCGGAAGGCTTCCGGGCCGAGTTGATCGAGGGGGAAATCGTCGTGACACCGCCGCCGGACGGCTACCACGAGAATCACATCAATGTGGTCGTGAAGCAGGTGATCAGGATGTCCGCAACGGACATGGACTTCTCCGGCAACAGGGGCCTCACCGTTCCGCGCGGCGGACTGTGCGCGCGGAACCATGTGATCCCGGACGCAACCTTCGCCCCCACCGAGCTGCAGCTTCTCCGCAGTGCCGAGTCCTGGACGCCGTGCGAGGGCCTCGCCATGGTCGCCGAGGTCACGTCGACCAAGCCGGACCGGGACCGTACGGCGAAGCGTCATTGTTACGCACGCGGGGGGATCCCCCTCTACCTGCTCGTCGACCGGGAGAAGAGCGATGTGACGCTCTTCAGCGACCCGGAGCGCGCCGACTACCGGCAGCACGTCACGGTCCCCTTCGGTAAGCGGATCGACCTGCCCGAGCCGTTCTCCTTCGGGCTGGAGACGAATGACTTCGTCTGAGCCGTCCGGGCTGCCCCTCCAGGTATCATGGTCATCACGGCGGACGAGTCGGCCGGGCGGTCGCGTCGGGGTCCTTCGGATCCCGCCGAGGAACGTCCGGGCTCCACACGGCAAGGTGGTGGGTAACGCCCACCCGGGGTGACCCGCGGGACAGTGCCACAGAAAACAGACCGCCGGGGGCTTCGGTCCCCGGTAAGGGTGAAACGGTGGTGTAAGAGACCACCAGCGTCCGAGGTGACTCGGATGGCTCGGTAAACCCCACCTGGAGCAAGGTCAAGAGGAGCCGCCTCACGGCGGCTCTGCGCGGACGATCGAGGGCTGCCCGCCCGAGTCCGCGGGTAGACCGCACGAGACCGGCGGCAACGCCGGTCCTAGATGGATGGCCGCCTCCCCATGGGCCGCAAGACCCACGGGAGACAGAACCCGGCGTACAGGCCGACTCGTCCGCCACCACCCGCCTGACCTGGGTATCCGCCCCGGCCGGGCGCGCCGACTGTGCGGTAGCCCGCCCCTGCTCCTCTCCAAGGCCCTCCCGGGTCTTCAAGGTTCCGGGGGCGAAGCTGCTTCGCTTACGTAGCCCTCCATGGCAGGCAAGCGACGCACACCGGGGCGCTGACGGCTCTCCCGCTTCTGCGGGACGATTTGGCTGGCGTCGAAGCCCCCACGATGCGGCTCGCGGAAGTGGTGGGCCGTATGTCCTGGATGTCGGACTCGGGGAAAGTGCTTTGCGAACCACCTACTCTGAGATAGACATGCAGGTCGCAGAGTCTGCTCCCCGCACCCGCGGGGATGGTCCCCAGCGGTCGAAAGCGTGGCGTTCTGCCGTGGACTGCTCCCCGCACCTGCGCGGATGGTCCCAACCAAGATCGAAAACCGCTGACCAGGCCAGGCTGCTCCCCGCACGCGCGGGGATGGTCCCCCGGCCCGGCAGACGGCAGCGAGCACGGGGATCTGCTCCCCGCACGCGCGGGGATGGTCCCGCTCAGTTCCCCGAGCTGTCACCCCAAAGTGGCTGCTCCCCGCATTCGCGGGGATAGGCCCACCGCTGCTCGGTGGCGGCGGCCGTCGGCGCCTGAAGCGGGCTGCTCAATCGGGTCAGAGGGTTGGGGAGGGGATTTGGTTGGGAGCACCTCCGCGGTCGGCTGCCGGCTGTCACGGTGGCGGACGGCGGCGGTGTGCTTTCCCTGTTCCCCCTGCTTCCCCGCCGGGAAGCCCGTGGCGGGGGCGAACCGATCGGCCGCGGGACTGCCGATGATCTCCGCCGCTGGGGCGTACCCCGACAGCCGTCGAGCTTCCGCGCTCCACGCCGTCACGCGGCCGCCGGGGTCCGTGAGGGCGATGGCGGCTGACGTGTCGAGAGGGTCGCCGATCATGTCGGGGGCCGGTCGGCCGTGCGCGTCCGGTCTGTCCATGGGGTCCTGCCCTGCCCTCCTCTCACGGCCCCGCCCGCCTCGGGATGGCAAGGCGAGCCTGTGACGTGAGGTGCTTCACGGAAGCGGGTGACGTAGCGAGGGGCGGGGCTGGGTACGCGCCCGCGTGATCACCGCTTGAGATACCGATCTGGTCGGTACATATAGGGCGAAAACATCGTTGGAGAGGAGGCGACATGTCGTCGAAGCGACGTCGCAAGAAGAAGGCCCGTCGTAAGAACGGAGCCAACCACGGCAGCCGTCCCCAGTCCTGATCTGAGGCGCTCTGCCGAGTGACACCGACGGGGCTCCCCGAGCACGTGGCGCCATCGCGCCCGGGCACGGGGAGTCCCGTCAGTCGCTCTATGAGGGGGTCGAGCTGTCCGGGCGGCCTCCGGCACGCTCCCACTGGGCCTCGTCCCACTCGACATATTCGATCTGGGCGCCACCGGGCAGCTTGGCGGTCAGGTTTCTGCCGGTGGGGACCGCCTGCGGGCCGCGTACGATCTCTGCTCCGGTCCGGGTGAGACGTACCTGGCACTCGTCCAGGTCATCCACGATCAGCGTGGCCGACGTCGCCCTGTACGGCTCCAGTGTCCGCTCGTCTCCCGCCACCACCAGAACCCGGCCGACGGTGGCCAGCTCCAGGCCGTTGGGCATGGTGAAGCGGGTGGTGATCGGTTCACCGGTGAGGGCGGTGAGCGGTGCCAGCGCGGCGTCCAGGTCGGTGGCGTAGACGCGCGCGTAGGTGCGGAAGATGCGCATGCTCAGAAGCAAGGTGTCTGCACCGCGGTTATTCCGTTAGGGGTGGCGGCTCCCGCAGAGTGCCGTCTGGACGGCGGCCTTCATGTCGTCGTCCTGTGCGTCCGGGCCGCCCGGGTCGACGTTCGCCATGACCGTCGCCTGCCTGCCCTCGACCGTGGCGCCGCCGATCGTCTCGTACCCGAGTACGTCGCCGGTGTGCCCCCAGGAGAGGCCGCCGCAGGGCAGGGGCCTGCTCTCCAGGCCGAGGCCGTACGCCCGGCCGTCCGGGTTGCCGGTCGGGCGGGTGTTCATCATCTGCCGGAGCTGGGCCGGGCGCAGCAGCCTGCCGCGGACGAGGGCGTCCAGGAACCGGTTGAGGTCGGTGCCGCTGGAGATCATGCTGCCGCTCGGGCCCGCGACCGAAGGGTTGATCTCGGTGATGTCCATGAGCGGGGCGTCCTCGCCCGGCCGCACATACCCGCGCGGGTGCGGTCCGGGGATCGACGGGGCGTCGCCCGGTACGTACGTCTCGCGCAGGCCGAGCGGCGCGATGACGCGCCGGCGGATCTCCTCGCCGTACGTGTGGCCGGTCACCTTCTCGATGAGCATTCCGGCGAGCAGATAGCCGGTGTTGGAGTAACGCCAGCCGGTGCCGGGTTTGAAGGTCGGAGGGTGGGCGAGCGCGATGTTCACGAGGCCGCGGATGTCGTGGTGGGCGAGCGGGTCCTCGAGGATCTCCTGCGGGGTGAGGTGGTCGAGGATGTCGGGTACGCCGCTGGTGTGCTGGAGCAACTGGCGGACGGTGATCCGCCGCCCGTCGTTCCCGTGTCCGCGGACGACACCGGGCAGATAGCGCTCTACGGGCGCGTCGAGGGCGACGCGATGCTCGCCCACCAGTTGGAGCACGACCGTCGCCACAAACGACTTGGTCATGCTGCCGATCCGGAATCTGCTGTCGCGGTGTATCGGCGCATGGCTCTTCACGTCCGCGACGCCGCTGGTCAGCACGGAGCTGCCGCCGTGGCGGTTCCGCACCTCCACGAGCGCTCCGGGCGCGCCGTCGACCGTGGTCAGCCGCCCTAGGAGTGCGCGCAGCCGGGTGTGGTCGGCGGCGTTGGTGGACGTGGCAGTGGTGGACGTGGCAGTGGTGGATGTGGCCGCGGTGGATTCGGCCGTGGTGGCCGTGACAGCCGTGTTCCGCCACGGCGTATCGGCCGGTGTCACCGCCGCGACGCCCATCGCCACCGCCAGCGTGAGCAATCCACCCCGCACCCGCCTGCGCTTGATCACGTTCATCCGACGTCCCCCTCCGAGCCCCCACGCGACCGAATGGCCACGCTAGAGGCCGCCGGGCCCGGGAGCGATCCGGCCGGCCACCCGGACCGCCCTGGGGACAGCCCCACCCCGGGCGCGTCAGACCAGTTCGAGCAGGGCGTCGGTGAATTCCTCCGTGGTGGCCGTGCCGCCCAGGTCCGGGGTGCGGACGGGGGTCTTCGCCAGGACGGTCGCGATGGCGTCGGTGATGCGGGTGGCCGCCTCGGGGTGGCCGAGGTGGTCGAGCATCATGGCGGCGGACCAGATCGCGCCGAGCGGGTTGGCGATACCGCGTCCGGCGATGTCGGGGGCGGAGCCGTGGACGGGTTCGAACATGGACGGGAAGTCGCGTTCGGGGTTGAGGTTGGCCGCGGGGGCGATGCCGATGCTGCCGGCGACCGCGGCGGCGAGGTCGCTGAGGATGTCGCCGAAGAGGTTGGAGGCCACGACGACGTCGAAGCGCCGCGGGTCGAGGACGAACTTGGCGGCGAGGGCGTCGATGTGCTCCTGGCCGCAGGCCACCTCCGGGTACGCGGCGGCGCGTTCGGCCACGAGCTCGTCCCAGAACGGCATGGTGTGGATGATGCCGTTGGACTTGGTGGCCGAGGTGAGGTGTCCGCCGCGCCGCTCGGCGAGCGAGAAGGCGTAGTCCAGGACGCGGGTGACGCCCTTACGGGTGAACACCGCCTCCTGGACGGCCATTTCCTCCGGAAGTCCCCGTCCGAGGCGGCCCCCGATCTCGCCGTACTCGCCCTCGACGTTCTCCCGGACGACGACGAGGTCCACATCGCCTGGCCCCGCCTCGCGCAGCGGGCTGGGCACGCCCTCGAAGACGCGGATGGGGCGCAGATTGACGTACTGCTGGAAGCCCCGGCGGATGGGGATCAGCAGACCCCACAGCGAGACATGGTCGGGGACGCCGGGGTAGCCGACCGCGCCGAGCAGGATCGCGTCATGGCCGCGCAGTCGCTCCAGCCCGTCGTCGGGCATCATCGCGCCCTGGTTGACATAGCGCTCGCAGGACCAGTCGAACGTCTCGTAGCTGAAGCCGAGGCCGTGCCGGGTGGCGACGGCGTCCAGGACGCGGCGGGCGGCCGGGATGACCTCGTTGCCGATGCCGTCGCCGGGGATCAGGGCGATGCGGTGAGTGGTCGTGCGGCGGTTCGTCATGGAGGGGATTGCAGCAGGGGTGCGTCCACCGCGTCCAAGACGCAGATTCCATGTGCCTTATAGGTCTGCCCTATGGGACTGCTCGACTTATGGGACTGCTCGATTTAGGGGACTGCCGTGGCTGTTCTTACGAACGCCTCCGCCGCCGGTGTCAGCGGGGCCCGTCGGCTGACCAGGGCGATATGCAGGCTGGTGCTCGGTTCGAGGTCCAGGACCAGCGCCCCCGCCCGCTCGGCGAGGCCGCGCCAGGCGTCGGCGACCACGGCCAGGCCGACGCCCCGCAGGACCAGCGGCAGGATCGCCACCCGGTGCTCGGTCTCGACCACCACGGTCAGCGCGACGCCCTCGGCCCGGAGGTCGTCGACGAAACGGCGCATCCCGGTGCCCTTCTGGCCCACGATCAGCCGATGTCCGGCCAACTGCTCGTGGCGCACCGGCACACCGGGGCGGAACGGCCCGTCCGGGGGTGCCAGCAGCACAAAGCGCTGTTCGAGCAGCGGGTAGGTGCGCACATCGACCTGGGGCGCGGCGTCGGGGGAGGCCAGCAGCCCCAGCTCGCATACGCCGGTGCGCACCATCTCCGTCACATCGCGGGGGGTGAACGCGGCCTGCACCCGCACGGACACCGCGGGATGGGTCCGGGTGAAGCGGTCGATCAGCCCCGTCAGCGGCTCGACGGCCTGTGAGGGCGGGGCCGCGATGTCCACCCGGCCGCCGCGCAGCCCGTGCACCGACTCCACACTGGCCCGCGCGAGCTGCAGGCTGCGCACCGCTTCCCGGGCCGGTGCGATCAGCGCCGTGCCCGCGTCGGTGAGGACCGCCCGGCGGCCGATGCGGTGGAAGAGGTCGCTGCCCAGGTCGCGCTCCAGGGCGCGGATGGCCTGGGAGAGGGAGGGCTGGGAGAGATACAGCGCGGAGGCCGCCCGGTTGAATCCGCCGTGGTCCACCACGGCCAGGAAGTACTCCAGCTGCCGCACATCCACCGCGCCGCCTCCCCGCGTCTCGCCGCACTTATCGGGCCGCTCGCCACCCTCACAGGCTCGCCACCCGCACACGTCCATAGGTGGCGCCTATAAGGATTGTCGTCAACGGGTCTTGGACGCGCACCGCGGCGGCTGCTGGGATCGGATCATGAGCGATCAGCTACTGGGCGACTTCGACCGCCGCACCCTTGACGTCGAGGGTGTGGGAATCAACGTGCGCACCGCCGGGGACGGGCCGCCCGTCCTGCTCCTGCACGGCTATCCGCAGACCCATATGATCTGGCACCACATCGCCCCGGCGCTCGCGGCCACCCACCGCGTGGTCCTCACCGATCTGCGCGGCTACGGCGACAGCCACAAGCCCGGGTCCGACGCCGAGCACACCACGTATTCCAAGCGGGCCATGGCGCGCGACCAGGTGCTGGTGATGCGGGAGCTGGGCTTCGACCGCTTCGCGGTCGTCGGCCATGACCGGGGCGGCCGGGTCGGCCACCGGCTGGCCCTCGACCATCCGGGGGCGGTCTCCGCGCTCGCGGTGCTCGACATCGTGCCCACGCGGTACGTCTTCCAGCACGCCGACAAGGACTTCGGGCTGGGTTACTACCACTGGTTCTTCCTGGCGGCGGAGAACGGCATCCCGGAGCACCTCATCGGCCAGGACCCCGCGTTCTGGATCCGTACCCGGATGGGGGCCCGCCACGGTGGCGGAACCCCGTTCGACGAGGCGGCCCAGGCCGAGTACATCCGCTGCTTCTCGGACCCCGCGGCCATCCACGCAAGCTGCGAGGACTACCGCGCCGCCGCCTCCATCGACCTGGTCCACGACGACGCGGACGCCGCCGCGGGCCGCCGGGTCACCGCACCGCTGCTGGCCCTGTGGGGCGCGCACGGTTTCGTCGGCCGCCACTACGACGTACCGGAGGTCTGGCGCGGCTACGCGGACGATGTGCGCGGGCAGGCCCTGCCGTGCGACCACTACCTTCCCGAGGAGGCGCCGGACGAGACGCTGCGCCAGCTGCGGACGTTCCTCGGGGACTGCGGCAGCGCCTGACCCGGCGGCGCGCCGGGGTGTCACGGTGCCGTCTGGACGTTCTGCTTCCGCGTGCCCGTCTCCTCGGCCGGTTCGGCGGCCCCGCGCGTCTCCCGCGCCAGTGCCACCGTGACCACGGTGAGCGCGCTCATCAGGGCGATGAAGACGACCACGCCCGTGACGCTGTGGTCGAACCAGAGCAGCAGGGCGGACGCGAGCATCGGGGCGAGGCCGCCGGTGAGGACGGTGCCGATGTTGTTGGCGATGCCGACCGCGCTGAACCGGACCGTGGTGTCGAAGAGTTCGGCGAAGAAGGCGGGCTGGGAGCCGAGGACGGCGGACTGACCGATGCCCAGGGTGATGAAGAGCGCGAGCCAGATGCCCCAGGTGTGGCCGCCGTCGATCACCGCGAAGAACGGCCAGGAGGCGGCCAGCAGCACCAGGGCTCCGCCGATCGAGACCGGGCGCCGGCCGATGCGGTCGGAGAGCGCGCCGAAGCCCGGCACCGTCACCAGCTTCACGGCCGCGACCAGCGAGATGCCGCTGAGGAGTGCGCTGGTCGACAGCCCGCGGTCCTCGGCGTAGGTGACCGAGAAGGTGCCGAAGACGTAGTAGCCCGCGTTCTCGGCGGCGCCCGCGCCGATCACGATGAGCATCTCCTTGGGGTAGCGGCGCCAGGCGGCGACGCAGCGGCTCTCGGCGATCCGCTGCCGCAGCGGGCGCGGCGCCGTCGCGGCGGCGGGGCCCGCCTGCTGGACCTGCTGGAATTCGGCGGTCTCCGGCAGTGAGCGGCGCACCCAGAGGCCGAAGAAGGTCAGCCCCGCGCTGAGCAGGAAGGGAATCCGCCAGCCCCAGTCGAGGAAGGCGTCCTCGGACAGCAGCCCGGTGGTGAGTGCGAAGGCGCCGGTGGACAGGAGGGTGCCGGTGCCGGTGCCGATCGCGGGCAGTGAGGTGAGCAGACCGCGCCACTTGGGCGGTGCGTTCTCGAACAGGATGATCAGCGCGCCGGTCTTCTCGCCGCCCGCGGCGAAGCCCTGGACGAAGCGGAGCAGGGTCAGCAGCACCGGCGCGGCGACGCCGATCTGCGCATGGGTCGGCAGCAGTCCGATGGCCGTGGTGGCGAGCCCCATCATCAGCAGGGTGGCCACCAGTACGCCCTTACGGCCCTGGGTGTCGCCCCGCTCGCCGAAGTAGGCGCCGCCCAGGGGCCGGGCGAGGAAGCCGATGGCGAAGGTGCCGTAGGCGAGGACCGTGCCGACCAGCGGATCGCTGTCTGGGAAGTAGACCTTGTTGAAGACCAGGGCGGCCGCGGTTCCGTAGAGGGCGAAGTCGTACCACTCCACCGTGGTGCCGAAGACGGCGGCGAGGGCGACCTTGGGCTGGAAGACCGGCCTTCTGGTGGCGGAACTGCCGGTTTGCGTCATGGGGGACTCCCTTGTCACCGTGAATCGAGTACCACTGTGTGGTTCGCTTGTGCCGCTTGATGGTTCGGTGATGTTATGGAGGCACACACCCCATGGCAAGGGGTCACGCCCTGATTCGCGCTGGAGGTCAGCCCTTGAGCACGCCCGCCCCCGCCGCCCCACCACCCCTGCTCGACGGCATCCGGGTCCTGGATCTGACCAATGTCCTCGCCGGGCCCTTCGCCGGATATCAGCTCGCCCTGCACGGCGCCGACGTCCTCAAGGTCGAGATGCCGGGGGCCGGGGACCTGGCGCGCCAACTGGGCGCCGACCGGGAGCTGAGCGAGGATCTGCTGGGCGCGTCGTTCCTCGCCCAGAACGCCGGTAAGCGTTCGCTGACCCTGAACCTCAAAGAGGAGAAGGGGCGCGAGGCTCTGCTGCGCGCGGTGCGGGAGTCCGACGTCCTCCTCGAGAACTTCCGCCCGGGGGTGATGGACCGGCTGGGTGTCGGCCGGGAGGTCCTCATGCGGGAGAACCCGCGGCTGGTCTACTGCGCCGTCTCCGGCTTCGGCCAGACCGGACCGCTGCGCGCCCGGCCCGCGTACGACCAGATCGTGCAGGGCCTCTCCGGCATGATGAGCGTGACCGGCACCCCCGAGGTCAGCCCGCTGCGGGCCGGGTTCCCGGTCGCCGACACCCTGGGCGGCATGGCCGCCGCCTTCGCCGTGGCGGCGGCTCTGGTGCGCCGGGAGCGCACCGGGAGCGGCGCGTATCTGGACGTCTCCATGCTGGAGGCCGCGCTCACCGCGATGGGCTGGGTGACCTCCAACTATCTGATCACCGGCCGCCCGCCGCGGCCCATGGGCAACGAGAACTTCACCGCCGCGCCGTCGGGGACGTTCCGCACCGCGGACGGATACCTCAACATCGCGGCCAACCGCCAGCAGCAGTTCGCCACTCTGTGCCGGCTCATCGGCCGTGCGGAACTGCTGGCGGACGAGCGCTTCGCGCATCCCGCGGACCGCAAGGCCCACCGCGACGAGCTGCGCGCCGAGATCGAGAAGGGGCTGGCCGAGCGGGCCGCCGGGGAGTGGGAGGAGATTCTCGCCGACGCCGGGGTGCCGGCCGCGCGGGTGCTGTCCGTACCCGACGCGCTGGGCCTGGAGCAGCTCGCGGAGCGGGACTTCGTCCGGACGCTGCCCTTCCCGGACGGGCGCGGGCGCGAGCTGCGCGTCCTCGGCAGCCCGTTCCGGGTCGACGGCGAACCGGCGGCGGCCACCGCCCCGCCACCGCTGCTGGGCCAGCACACCGAGCAGGTCCTGGCCGAACTCGGCTACAGCCCGCAGGAGATCGACGCGATGAAGGAGCGTGGTGCGATATGACCCGCCGGTCCGCAGGCCAGGAGGCCGCGAGGGCTCCGCAGGGCGTCATGCCGACGCAGGACGTCACGGCTCCCCAGGGCGTCATGCCGACGCAGGACGTCACGACTCCCCAGGACGTCATGGCTCCCCAGGACGTCGTGGATCCGCGGGAGGTCACCGACTGGTGGTCCACCGCCGTCAGCCGCATCCGGCCGGGCGAGCTCCTGCTGCGCGGCTACCCGGTCGAGCAGTTGATCGGCCAGGTGTCCTTCGCCGAGACCATCTGGCTGATGCTGCGCGGCGAGCTGCCCACCCGGACCCAGGGCCGGTTGCTGGAGGCCGCGCTCGTCGCCGCCGTCGACCACGGACCCCAGGCCCCGTCGATCGCCGCCGCCCGGATGGCGGCCACCTGCGGCGTGGGCCTGAACAACGCGGTGGCCACCGGGGTGAACCTCCTGGGGGATGTCCACGGCGGGGCCGGTCAGCAGTGCATGCGGGTGCTGGCCGAGCTGGAGCGGGCCGTGGCCGAGGGGGCGGACGTCGATGGCGCCGCGAAGGACCTGGTGGCGGAGTACCGTGCCACGGGCTCCCATGTCCCCGGATTCGGCCACCGGTTCCACCCGTACGACCCGCGCCGTACCCCCCTGCTCGACCTGGTGGACGCGGCGGTGGCGGACGGCGAGGCGCCGGGCTGGGCGCTGCGCGCCGGGACGGCCCTGGAGCGGGCGCTGGCGGAGGGCCGCAGCCGTCCCGTGCCGATGAACATCGACGGCGCCACCGCCATCGTCTACAGCGAACTCGGCTTTCCGCCCGAGCTCGGACGCGGGCTGTTCGTGCTCTCCCGCAGCGTGGGCATCCTCTCCCACGCCTGGGAGGAGAAGTCCGGTGGGGCCAGGATCAAGGGTCCCCTTCCCCGGCGGCTGCTGCCTTCCTACGAGGGCCCGGCCCCCCGGGACCTCATCCGGCCGGAGAGGAGGGAGGCGGGCGAGAAGAGTGAGAAGAGCGAGGAAAGCACAGGGCGCGCGGAGAGCGCGTGAACGTCAGCCGCTCTCGCCGAGGAACCGCAGCTCCGACAGCCGCCTCGCGGCCTCGGTCAGCGCCGGGCGGAACGACTCGACGCGCTCCTCGGTGAAGCGGCTGGTGGGGCCGCCGAGGCCCACCGCGGCGACGACCTGCCCGGCCGCGTCGGTGACGGGGGCGGCCACGGCGGACACCCCGTCCTCGCGCTCACCGTGGCTGACCGCCCAGCCCCGCCGCGCGGCGAGGCGCGCCCGTTCGGCCAGGGCGGAGGTGAAGTCGGCGTCGCGCCCGGCCGCCGAAGCCACCCGGCCCAGGGTCCGGGGCGAGCCGCCGATGAGCAGGACATGCCCGGAGGCGCCGGCCCACAGGGGCATCTCCTCGCCGATGCGCACCACATGGCGCAGTTGCTGGGTGCCCTCGTGCTGGGCCACGCACACCCGGGAGGCCCCCTGGCGGATGTAGATCCGCGAGGACTCGCCGCCGGACCGTACCGAGAGGACGCGCAGGCACTCCACCGCCTCCGGGGGCAGCCGCCAGGCGTCCTGTGCGAGCGCCGCCCAGCGCAGCAGGCCCGCACCGGGGGTGAGCCGGCCGTCCCCCCGGCTCCACAGCAGCCCGCGCTGTTCCAGCGTGGCCACCAGACGGACCACGGTGGACTTGGCCAGTCCGGTGGCGTCGGTCAACTCCCGTACGCTGCGGGAGCGGTGGGACTCGTCGAACAGGGCGAGCAGATCCAGTGCGCGCAGTACACTCCGTACTCCCTCGCCGCCCTCTCCGGCTGCCGTCCCCATCGCCCGTCCTCCTCGCCGCACCACGCGTAAAACCATCTAACGGTGCGACAGTACCACCAGGTGGTTCACGTTAGGCCGGGATGACGGTGCTCAGATCGGCGGGCATCCGGGCCCGCAGATCGTCCCACTCGCCCTCGCTGATATGGCGCTGCAGGGTCTCCAGGACGGTGTGCACGAGCTGTTCGATATCGCCCTGGATCGAGTACGGGAAGTCGTGCCGGATCCGCCGGTAGAACTCCTCGTTGTGCATCTTCACCGGCGTCTCCGCCGGTCTCCACCCCTCGTAGTAGATGCCGCGTACCAGCATCGGGAGCTGCGCGCCGAACTGGACGGCCTCGTCCACCGTCAGCCGGTCCCGCAACTGGTGCAGGACCGCGCGCAGGGCGGCGTAGGACTGTTTGCGGCGCTCCTTGGGCCAGCCGTACGCGTCCTCGATCTCCTTGAGGAGCCGGTTGGTCTTGTCGACCGTCGTGTCGAAGGAGGGAAAGCCGGTGGCAACCATGGTGTTCGTCCTCCGGTCAGGGGTCAGGGGTCAGGTGGAGCGGCTGCGCGGGTGATGCGGTTGCGCAGGGGAAGCGGATACGTGCGGATCACCGCCCGGCGCGGCGGACCGGCCGGACGGAGCTGGAGCGGCGCCGCTCGGGTGGGTGGGTCCGGCGGCGGTGCGGGCGAGGCGGTCATGGACGTGGTGGATGGCCATCGCCCCCTCGCCGGCCGCCGAGGCCACCCGCTTGACCGAGCCGCTGCGCACATCACCGGCGGCGAAGACCCCCGGCAGCGTGGTCTCCAGGCTCAGACAGCCGCGGCCGGGGCCCGCCCGGACGCCGTGGGCCGCCCGGGCCTCGGCCTCGTCGCCGGTGAGCACGAAACCCCGGTCGTCCAGGGCCAGGACGCCGGTGAGCCAGTCGGTGCACGGCTTGGCCCCGATGAAGACGAACAGGGCGCAGGCGTCCAGGGTGCGGCGCTCCCCGGTGCGGCGGTGCTCCACCACGATCGTCCGCAGCGCGTCCTCGCCGCGCACCTCGCGGAGCTCGCTGTCCAGCATCACGTTCACCCGCGGATGGCGCTCGATCTGGTCGACCAGATAGCGGGACATCCGGGCGCCCAGATACGGGCCCCTGATCAGCAGGTGCACCCGGGGCACCCATTCGGCGAGGAAGAGCGACGCCTGGCCCGCGGAGTTGCCGCCGCCGACCACGGCGACGGGGGCCGCGCCGCACTGCCGCGCCTCGTAGACGGTGGCCGCGTAGTAGACGCTCGTCCGCTCCAGCCGCTCCATCCCGGGGACGTCCAGCCGGCGGTAATGGGCGCCGGTGGCCAGGACGACGGTACGGCACAGCGTTTCGCTGCCGTCGGCGAAGGTGACGCGGTAGTGGCCGTGGGCCGGTTCGAGGGAGGTCGCCTCCGCCGGGATCCGCACCTGCGTCCCGAACTTGCGCGCCTGGAGCATGCCCCGCTCGGCGAGTTCCGAGCCGGGGATCCCGGCCGGGAAGCCGAAGTAGTTCTCGATCAGGGACGTGGTGCCCGCCTGGCCGCCGGGGGCCACCGTGTCCACGACCGTGGTGGTCAGCCCGTCGGAGGAGCCGTAGACGGCGGCGGCGATCCCGGCCGGACCGGAGCCGACGACCAGCAGATCGCAGTGGCTGTGGGGGGTCATCGGTGGGGAGAGGCCGATGAGCTGGGCCAGTTCGGCGTTGCCGGGGTTGCGCAGCACCTGGTGCTCGCGCCAGATGATGATCGGGGTGTCCTCCGGGCTGACCGAGACGCGGCGCAGCAGCGCCTCGGCCTCCTGGTCCGCCTCCAGGTCGATCCAGCGGTGCGGCAGCCGGTTGCGGGCCGCGAACTCGCGCAGCCGCCGGGTGTCGGGCGAGTAGCGCGAGCCGAGGATGCGGAAGCCGACGCCGCCCCCGACCAACTGGGCGCGGCGGCCCAGATAGGCGCGGAGGACGAGGTTGCCGAGGCAGGGGTCACGGGCCAGCAACGCCCGCAGCCGGTCCATCGGGAGGGCCAGCACCTCCCCGGCCTCCTGGGCGTGGGCGGTGTAGAAGGCCACCTGCCCCTGGAGCAGGCTCAGTTCGCCGAGGAAGCGCCCCGGGCCGTGCACCCTCAGGAGCCGCTCGTCCGGGGTGCCGCGGTGTGCGGTGATCGCGACCGAGCCGCTGAGGACGACGAAGAAGTCCGCGGGCGGGCCGCCGTCGCGGATCAGCACCTGACCGGGCACCACGGACCGGCGGGTGCCGTGCCCGGAGAGGTAGGCGATCTGCTCGTCCGTCAGCCGCGGATAAGCGCCGGAAATATCCGGGGTCTCGTCCGGTACGGCTTCTTCCGGTGCGGTGCCCGGTACGGCTTCTTCCCGTACGTCGTCCGGTACGGCTTCCTCCGGTGCGGCGGCCCGGGACCGGTCCTCGTCCGTCATCACATCAGGCCATGGCCTCGTGGGCGTAGCACCACCGCCATGTCTCGCCCGCTTCCAGGGGCTCGACGATCGGGTGTTGTTCGGTGTACGCGTGCGAACGGGCGTGCTTGAGCGGTGAGGAGTCGCAGCACCCGACGTGTCCGCAGGTCAGGCAGAGCCGCAGATGGACCCAGGGGGACCCCAGGCGCAGGCACTCCTCGCACCCCTCGGGGCTGCGCGGGGAGACCGGGCGCACCATCGACAGATGCGGATCGGGCTCGATGGCCATGGCGTTCATCCTTTCTCGCGGTCGCGGCACGGTCCGGCTCGGCATCGTTCTCACGCGGCCTTTCCGAGGCCCGCGATCTCCGGCCGGCGTTCGTAGGTGACCACGAGTTCGCCGTGCTGGGCGTCGACCTTGACGGTGGCGCCTTCTTCGACATCGCCGCGCAGCAGGGCGCGGCCGATGAGGGTCTCGACCTCGTGGGAGATGAAGCGGCGCAGTGGGCGGGCGCCGTAGACCGGGTCGTAGCCCTCGTGGGCGATGACCTTCCGGGCTTCTGGGCTGAGTTCGACGGCGATCAGGCGTTCGGCCAGCCGTTTGCGCAACTCGTCGAACTGCAGCTCCACGATCCGTTCGATCTGGGGCTCGCCGAGCGGCTTGAACAGCACGATGTCATCGACCCGGTTGAGGAACTCGGGGCGGAAGTGGCCGCGCAGCTCGCTCATCACCAGGCCCCGGGCGTCCGGTTTGAGCTCTCCGTCGGAGGTGACGCCGTCCAGCAGATGCATCGAGCCGATGTTGGAGGTCATGATGATCACGGTGTTGCGGAAGTCCACCAGCCGCCCCTGGGCGTCGGTGATCCGGCCGTCGTCCAGGACCTGCAGCAGGGTGTTGAAGACATCGGCGTGCGCCTTCTCGATCTCGTCGAAGAGCACCACCGAGTACGGTTTGCGCCGCACCGCCTCGGTGAGCTGACCGCCCTCCTCGTAGCCGACGTATCCCGGAGGGGCGCCGACCAGCCGGCTGACCGTGTGCCGCTCCTGGTACTCGCTCATGTCCAGGCGGATCATGTTCTCCTCGGTGTCGAAGAGCGCGGCGGCCAGCGCCTTGGCCAGCTCGGTCTTTCCGACGCCGGTGGGGCCCAGGAAGATGAACGAGCCGATCGGGCGGCGCGGGTCCCGGATGCCCGAGCGGGCCCGGATGATGGCGTCGGTGACCAGCTTGACCGCCTCGTCCTGGCCGATGACCCGCTCCTGGAGGATCTCGTCCAGGCGCAGCAGCTTCTCCCGTTCGCCCTCCTGCAGACGGGAGACCGGGATGCCGGTCCAGGCGGAGACGATGTCGGCGATCTCCTCCTCGGTGACCACCTCGCGCAGCAGCCGGTGCGCACCCTGTTTGGCGGCCAGCTGCTCCTCCTCGGCGGCCAGCTTGCGCTCAAGCTCCTGGAGCCTGCCATAACGCAGTTCCGCGGCGCGGTTGAGGTCGTAGGCGCGCTCGGCCTCCTCGGCCTCGCGGCGCACCTCCTCCAGCTCCCGGCGCAGATCCTGCACCCGGCGGATGGACTGCCGCTCGGCCTCCCACTGGGCGTGCTTGGCGTCGGCCTCGGCACGCAGATCGGCCAGTTCGCGACGGAGCTCGGCCAGCCGCTGCCCACTGGCCGGGTCGGTCTCCTTGGCCAGCGCGGCCTCCTCGATCTCCAGCCGGGTGACCCGGCGGGTGGTCTCGTCCAGTTCGGCGGGCATGGAGTCGATCTCGGTACGCAGCCGGGCGCATGCCTCGTCCACCAGGTCGATGGCCTTGTCCGGCAGGAACCGGTCGCTGATGTAGCGGTGGCTGAGCGTGGCGGCGGAGACCAGGGCGGTGTCCTGGATCTTGACGCCGTGGAAGACCTCGAGACGCTCGCGCAGGCCCCGCAGGATGGAGATGGTGTCCTCCACACTCGGCTCCTCCACCAGCACCATCTGGAAGCGGCGCTCCAGCGCGGCGTCCTTCTCGATGTGCTTGCGGTACTCATCCAGGGTGGTCGCGCCGATCATGTGCAGCTCACCGCGGGCCAGCATCGGCTTGAGCATGTTCCCCGCGTCCATGGCGCCCTCGGCGGCCCCGGCACCGACCACGGTGTGCAGCTCGTCCACGAACAGCAGGATCCGGCCCTGGGCGGAGTTGACCTCGGCGAGTACGGCCTTGAGCCGCTCCTCGAACTCCCCGCGGTACTTCGCGCCGGCCACCAGGGAGCCCATGTCCAGGGCGAAGATGGTCTTGTCGCGCAGCCCCTCGGGTACGTCGCCGCGCACGATGCGCTGGGCCAGGCCCTCGACAATGGCGGTCTTGCCGACGCCGGGGTCGCCGATGAGCACCGGGTTGTTCTTCGTCTTGCGGCTGAGGATCTGGGTCACCCGGCGGATCTCGGCATCCCGGCCGATCACCGGGTCCAGCTTGCCCGAACGAGCCTCAAGCACCAGATCCCGGCCATACTTCTCAAGCGCCTCATACGCCACTTCAGGATTGGCCGAGGTGACCCGCTGACTCCCGCGGACCTGAGTCAGGGCCCCCAGGAACGACTCCCGGGTGACACCGTGCTCCTTGAGGACCCGCCCCGCCACGGTGCCGGACCCCTCCTCCGTGAACGCGAGCACCAAGTGCTCCACCGACACGTACTCGTCCTTCAGGCGCTTGGCCTCCTGCTCGGCGGCATCCAGCAACTGGGACAGCCGCTGGGTGACGAAGACCTGCCCCGGTGCGGCCCCCGGGCCGGTGACCCTGGGCTTGCGCGCCACCTCGGCCTCCAGCATGGTGCGCACCGCCTCCGGGTCGGCGCCCACCTGGCCGATCAGCCGGGGCGTCAGCCCGTCGGGCTGTTCGAGGAGGGCCAGCAGCAGGTGCTCGCCGTCGACTTCGGTGTGCCCGAACCGCATCGCGGTGGTCTGGGCGTTCTGGAGGGCTTCCTGGGACTTCTGGGTGAGGCGGTTCATGTCCATGGCGGTTCTTCACTCCTCGCGCCACTGCGGCGCAGTGCGGCTTCGAGCCGGTCAATGCGGTCGAGCAGATCGAGCACCAGACCGATGGAGGCGTAGTTCAGGCACATTCCGGCATGCAGCCGCTCCACGCGGCCCAGCACCGCCGGGGCGTCGGGGGCGAACACCAGCCGCCCCGCGGCGTCACGCTCGGCGTCGACCAGGCCGAGGGCGACGAACCTCGCCACCAGGTCGGGATGGAGCCCGGTGCGACGGGCCACGGTCTCAAGCGAGAGCCTGCGCGCGGGCACCAGCTCGTAGTGGATGGACGGGACGGGCGCGTACCGGGTGACCGTGACGGTCCCTCGTGCGTGGCTGCTCATCGCTCCCTCCTGGGGTCGAAGGAGGAGGTGCGGCCCAGCTCCTCGAACAGCTCCCGCTCGCGGTCGGTGAGTTCGGGCGGCACCATGACGCGGATCTCGGCATAGAAGTCGCCGTTCGGACCGCGGGGGTTGGGCATGCCCTCACCGCGCAGCCTCAGCTTGCGGCCGCTGGAGGACCCGGGCGGGACCGTCACCTTGGCGGTGCCGCCGGGCGTGGGCACCGGGACCGTCGCGCCGAGCGCGGCCTCCCAGGGAGCCACCGGAAGGTGGACGTGGACGTTCCGGCCGTCCAGCCGGAACCGCGGATGCGGCAGGATCCGCACCCGCAGATACAGATCCCCGGCCGGTGCCTCACCAGTGCCCCGGCCGCCCTGCCCGGCCAGCCGGATGCGCTGCCCGTCGACGACGCCCGGCGGGACGTTCACCTCGAAGGTGCGCTGCTGCCCCGAGGCCCCGGCCAGGGTGACGCCGCGGCGGCCCCCGTGGAAGGCGTCCTCGACGGTGAGCGGCAGCTCCGCCTCCTGGTCGGCTCCGGGGATATCCACGCGGCCTCCGCCCCGGCCCCCCGTGCCGCCACCGAAGAACGCGCCGAACAGGTCCTCGAAGTCCACGCCCTCGCCCCCGGCGTCGTCGCCGAAGCCACGGGTGAACCGCACCCGGCCGCCGTCGCTGGCGGTCGTCCAGCCGTGGAAACCACCGCCCGGGGCACCGGCGCCGACGCGCTCCTCCCAGTCCTCGGGGATCTTGCGGAAGTCCTCGCCGAACCGGTCGTAGCGGGCCCGGGTCTTCGGGTCGGAGAGCACGCTGTAGGCGTCGTTGAGCTCCTTGAACCGCTCCTCCGCGTTCGGGTCCTTGTTCACATCGGGGTGATGGCGGCGGGCCTGGGTGCGGAATGCCTGCTGGATCTCGTCCTGGCTCGCACCCCGTGAGACACCGAGCACCTCGTAGTAGTCCCGTGCCATGGCCGTCTCACTCCCGCTTCGCCACGGCCACGGCCACCGGCCTGAGTTGGTTGCCGGGATCCCCGTAGCCGGGGCGCAGCACCTGGACCACGGTGCCCGGTTCGGCCTCGGGGTCCTCGATCACACCGAGCACTTCGTGCCGGGCCGGGTCGAACGGCACGCCCGTCTCGCCCCGCCGCTCGTAGCCCAACTGGGCCAGGGTGTTCACGGCCTGGTCGCGGATGGCCTTGACGCCCTCCACGATCGAGCCGGGGTCGGCCTCGGCGTGGGACAGGGCGAGTTCGAGGTTGTCGATGACGGGCAGCAGGGCCGCCGCCGTACGGGCCCGCTCGGCGGCCCGCTCCCGCTCCAGCTCCTTGGCGTGGCGCTTGCGCAGATTCTCCAGATCGGCCAGGGCCCGGCGCCAGCGGTCCTCCAGGTCCGCCAGCGCGGCCGCCTGCTCGCCGGATTCGGTGTCGGCGGGGCCGCCGGCCGCGTCCGGGCCGGGGCCCTCACCGCCCGCGCCGCGCGCCTCCGCGGTGCCCGGGGCGGGCAGGTCCTGCTCCCGCTCCTGCTCCGTCACGGCGCCCTCCGGCACCGGTTCGGGCTGCTGCGGTTGAGTGGACATGGCGGCCTCTCCGTCAGCCTTCCGCTGCCTTCGCCGTATCGGCCGGGTCAGTCGTACGGGGCCGGTCGGTCAGCCCTTGTCGAACTCGGCATCGATGACATCCTCATCGCCTCCACCACCTCCGGCCCCGGTGTCCTGGGCGCCGCCCGCCCCGGGCCCACCGCCCGGCGCGCCCGCGCCCGGACCGGCGCCGGCCGTCTCATGGGAGGCCAGGCCCGCGTAGACCTGCTGGAGCTCGGAGACCAGCGGCCTGGTCCGGTCGACACCGGCCTCGTTCCTGACCGCCTCACGGGCGTCGTTGACCAGCATCTCGGCGCGCGACCGCTCATGAGAGGGCACCGCGTCACCCAGCTCGGAAAGGCGCTTTTCAACCTGGTAGGCGACAGCGTCCAGTTCATTGCGCGCGTCCACGGCCTCACGCAGCGCCTGGTCCTCACCACGGTTGCGCTCGGCCTCCTGAACCATCCGGTCCACCTCACCGCGATCCAGGTTTCCGGTCTCGCTGATCTGGACGGACTGCTCCTTGCCGGTGTCCTGGTCCCGCGCCGTGACATTCAGGATCCCGTTGGCGTCGATATCGAAGGTCACCTCCACCTGCGGCTCACCGCGCGGCGCCGGACGGATACCGGTCAGCTGGAAGCGCCCCAGCACCCGGTTGTCGGCCGCCCGCTCCCGCTCACCCTGAAGGATCACGATGTCCACGGCCTGCTGATTGTCCTCGGCCGTGGAGAACGTCTCGGTACGGCGCACCGGGATCGTGGTGTTCCGATCGATGATCTTCGTCATGACCCCGCCACGGGTCTCGACACCCAGCGACAGCGGGGTGACATCGAGCAGCAGAACGTCCTTCACCTCACCCTTGAGCACCCCGGCCTGGATCGCGGCACCCAGCGCCACGACCTCGTCCGGGTTGACACTCATATTGGGCTCCTTGCCGCCGGTCAGCCGGCGGACCAGGGCCTGCACGGCCGGGATCCGGGTCGAGCCCCCGACCAGGATCACCTCATCGATATCACTCTCCCCCGCCTTGGCATCGGCCATCGCCTGCTGCACCGGGCCCAGACAGCGCTCCACCAGATCGCCGGTGATCTGCTCGAAGGTGGACCGCATCACGGTCTCGGTCAGATGCTTGGGACCGGCGGCATCCGCCGTGATGAACGGCAGGCTGACCTGGGTCTGGGTCACCGAACTCAACTCGGTCTTGGCCTTCTCCGCGGCCTCGAAGAGCCGCTGCAGCGCCTGCGGATCCCGGCGCAGGTCGATGCCGTTCTCCTGCTGGAACTTGTCCGCGAGGTGGTCGACCAGCCGACGGTCGAAGTCGTCGCCGCCCAGATGGCTGTCGCCCGCGGTCGAGCGGACCTCCACCACCCCGTCCCCGACATCGAGAATCGACACGTCGAAAGTGCCGCCACCGAGGTCGAAGACCAGGACCGTCTCATGACCCTTCTTGTCCAGGCCATAGGCGAGAGCGGCCGCGGTCGGCTCGTTGATGATCCGCAACACCTTCAGCCCGGCGATCTCACCGGCGTCCTTGGTAGCGCTGCGCTGGGCGTCGTTGAAATACGCCGGCACCGTGATGACCGCCTCGGTCACCCGCTCGCCCAGCTGCTTCCCGGCATCGTCGGCCAGCTTGCGCAGCACCTGGGCACTGATCTCCTCCGGCGAGTACAGCTTCTCGCGCACCTTGAAGCGGGCCAGGCCCTGCTCGTCCGCGACGACGTCGTAGGCCACCGCCCTGGCCTCGGCGGACACCTCGTCGTAGTGGCGGCCGATGAACCGCTTGGCCGAATAGATGGTGCCCTTGGGGTTGAGAATCGCCTGGCGCCGGGCCAACTGCCCCACCAGCCGCTCACCGGTATCGGTGAAAGCCACCACCGACGGCGTGGTGCGGTTTCCCTCGGAATTCGGAACCACCGAGGACTCACCACCCTCCCACACGGCGATCACCGAGTTGGTGGTACCCAGGTCGATTCCGACTGCCTTGGCCATGGCAACTCCTTCCGAGGCGGCCACGGGCTGCAGTCAGCGCCCGGTCGGCCGCGGGAGCGGGATCGGTTAGCGGGCCCTCTAGGCAAATGGTGACAAATCAGACCGCTGCCGGTCCAGTGCCCGGAGGTCGAATATCGGCGTCCCGAATGCACCCACGGGACAGGGCATCCGTGGTCAGTCCGGGGAGAGGTCCTGCTCGACCCAGATCGTCTTGCCGTCCGCGCCCTGCCGGGTGCCCCAGCGCGTCGCCATCTGGGCGACCAGCATCAGACCGCGGCCGCCCTCGTCGAAGACCCGGGCCCGCCGCAGATGGGGCGCCGTGCTGCTGGCGTCGGAGACCTCGCAGATGAGGCCGCGGTCGCGGATCAGCCGCAGCCGGATGGGCGGGCGGCCGTAGCGGATCGCGTTGGTGACCAGTTCGCTGACGATCAGCTCGGTGGTGAAGAGCGTCTCCTCAAGACCCCAGGCGAGCAGTTGCCCGGTGGTGTTCCGGCGGGCCTCGGCGACGGCGGCCGCGTCCGCGGGGATGTCCCAGGTGGTGACCCGGTCGGCGGGGAGCGGCCGGGCGCGGGCGAGGAGCAGGGCGATGTCGTCGTCGGGACGGACCGGCAGCAGGGCCCGCAGGACGTTGTCGCAGAGCGCGTCCAGGGACGGGGCGGGCCGGCTCAGGACCTCACGCAGCGTCTCCAGCCCCTCGCCGATCTCGCGGTCGCGGCCGTCGACCAGACCGTTGGTGTACAGGGCGAGCAGACTGCCCTCGGGCAGCTCCGTCTCCATGACCTCGAAGGGCAGCCCGCCCAGCCCCAGCGGCGGACCGATGGGCAGATCGAGCGGATCGGCGGTGCCCTCCGGGCCGACCACCAGCGGTGCGGGATGGCCCGCCGCGGCGATGGCGCAGTGGCGGGAGACCGGATCGTAGACCGCGTACACACAGGTGGCGCCGAGCGGCCCGAAGCTCTCGGGCTTCTGGTCCGCGGACAGCCGGGTGACCAGGTCGTCGAGATGGGTCAGCAGCTCACCGGGCGGCAGATCGATATCGGCCAGGATGCGCACGGCGGAGCGCAGCCGCCCCATGGTGGCGGCGGCCTCGACGCCACGGCCCACGACATCGCCGACCACCACGGCGGCGCGGGCGCCGGACAGCGGCATCGCGTCGAACCAGTCGCCGCCCACCCCGGCCCAGGCGCCCGAGGGCAGATAGCGCGAGGCGATCTCCAGCGCCGTCAGGTCGGGCAACCCCTGCGGCAGCAGGCTGCGCTGCAGGGTCTCGGCCGTCATGCGTTCCCGCAGATAGCGGCGGGCGTTGTCGACACAGACGGCCGCCCGTGCGGTGAGCTCCTCGGCCAGC
Organism: Streptomyces sp. 11-1-2; assembly: GCF_003595545.1. Lineage (NCBI taxonomy): Bacteria > Bacillati > Actinomycetota > Actinomycetes > Kitasatosporales > Streptomycetaceae > Streptomyces > Streptomyces sp. 11-1-2. The sequence goes on along the minus strand of NZ_CP022545.1, from coordinate 3,673,620 downwards.
ATCGTGTCGTCCTCGGTGAAGGGCGCCGGTGTGCGGTGGCGGGCGAAGAGCGCCGTACCGAGGGTGACCCCGCGGGCGCGCATCGGCGCCACGATCACCGAATGCGCTCCGTGCTCGCGGATCCGGGCGGCCCGGCCGGGGTCCTTGGCCTCCCAGCCCGCCAGCAGGGACTCCGTCACCTGGTGCCGCGCGGCCCGGCCCTCGATCAGGCACGCCGCCGTGGGGGAGTGCTCGGGATGCGTGGCCAGGTCCCCGATGTCGACCAGCGCCTCCGGGGCGCCCCTCAGGACGGACCGGTGGGCCGCGCGCCGCAGGGTGATGGGCTCGCGCAGCGGCCCCGCCGGGGGCTCGTCGCCCTGGTGGAGGAAGGTGAGCAGATCGACGCTGGCGAAGTCGGCGAGCCGGGGGACCGCCACCTCGGCCAGCTCCCGGGCGATCCGGTCCAGGTCCAGGGTGCTGTCCAGCCGCGCCCCCGCCTCGCTGAGCAGCAGCAGCCGCTGCCGGGCCTCCTGTTCGGCGGTGGTGTCGCGGGCCGCGAAGCACACGCCGCACAGCCCGCCGGACCGGTCCGTCAGCGGGGCCAGGGAGACCGACCAGGCGTGTTCATGGCTCTCGCCCGGCCCCCGCAGATGCGTCTCCAGTTCGAGCCGTTCGCCGCTCTCCAGCACCTCCCGCATGGCCCGCTCGACCCGCTCGCTCTCCCCGCGGCCCACCAGCTCCGTCAGCCGCAGCCCGCGCATCTGATCCTCGCCGCGGGCGGTGGCGGCCTGCATATCGGCGTTGGCCCGCGACAGCCGCAGCTCGGTGTCGAAGAGCGCCAGGACGCACGGGCACTGGGCGAACGCGCGGTCCACCGGTGCGCCAGGCTCCTGGGAGAGCGGCTGGGGGAGCGACTCCCCGGGGAGCGGCTCCCGGGGCGCGGCCGAGACCAGCAGCCAGCCCGCGGATCCATCGCCCACCGGGCCGCGCTGGGCCAGCAGCTCGACCTCCACCCGATGGCCGTCCCGGTGGCACAGCGCGACCCGTCCGCTCCACCGGGGCTCGTCCGCCAGGCACGGCCCGGCGCCGCCCGCGGCGTCCCCGAGGGTCTTCTCCGCGCACAGCTCGCCCGCCGACCGCCCTACGACGTCCTCGGCGCGATAGCCCAGCAGCCGCCAGGCGCCCTCGCTCCACCCGGTCACCACGCCGTGCTCGTCGACCGTGGCCGTGGCCAGGTCGGGGGCGCCGGGCGGGGGGTTCGGCCGGACGGGGCGGGTGGCGGGGTCGGGGGGCGTCGTCATCGGATATCGCCTCGACGGCTCAGGGATCCGGCGGCTGCCACTCGATCATCAAAATCGTGGCGTCGTCGCTGAGTTGGCTGTGCCCGTGGTCGAGGATGGCGTGGATGAGCAGCCGGAGCACCTCGGGGGCGTTCTCCCCGGCGGCCGTCGAGCGGATGATGTGGTCGGCGAAGCGCTCCAGGCCGAACTGCTCGCCTCCCTCGTCGCGCGACTCCACGACCCCGTCGGTGTACAGCAGGATCCGGTCGCCGGGCTCCAGGGCCGTCTCATGGATCCGGCGGGGGGTTTCCGACAGCCGCGTGGGCAGCCCCAGCGGCGGTTCGGAGGTCCGCTCCAGCTCCTTGTCCAGCAGTCGCCGGCGGCGGATGACCAGCGGGGTGGGATGGCCGCAGTTGGACCAGCGCAGCGCGCCGCTCGGCATGTGCAGCCGGAGGAAGACGCCCGTGCAGAACTGGTCCGGAAGCCATTTGGCCAGGGCCTCGTCCACGGTGGTGACCAGCTCCGCCAGGTCGGCGCCGGTGCGCCGGGCGTTGCGGCTGCCCGCCATCGCCACGGAGGTGGTCAGCCCGGACGCCAGATCGTGGCCCATGGCGTCGAGGATCGTGGCGTGCAGGACATCTTCGGTGAACGAATGGTCGAAGGCATCGCCGCCCAGCTCGTACGCGGGCTCCAGAACGGCCGTCGAGATCACCCGGCCGGTGCCGATCGAACGCGGCGGGAGGAAGGCCCGCACCATCTCCGTGGGCAGCTCCATGGACCGGGTCCGGGTGCGCCGCGCGAAGGTGTCGATGGAGGTGCGCTTGGACGTGATGACCAGGGAGAGGAGGGAGGCCAGCGTCCGGCAGCGCCAGAGCGTGAACCCGTCCAGGGAGTCCATCCGCAGCTTCAGCACCCCCAGCCGCTCCGCGCCGTTCATCAGCGGCAGCCAGACGTCCAGCCCGCCCTCGTTGTCCTCCTTGACCCGCACGGTGCTGGTCCGGTAGGCGAGTCCGGCCAGGGAGTCGTCGAGGTCCAGGCGCGATACGTCCTCGTCGAGCGGTATCAGCAGCCGCTGCTGGAGGTCGATCAGGTAGACGACCGCATGGCCCATGTGCATGGCCGCGGTGTAGCGGTCCAGGGCTCCCGGGAGCTCCGCGGGTGAAGCCTCGTGGGACGCCCGGAGCAGCTCGTCCAGCGACTGCTCAGCGGTCTCGGCCGAGGTCGACACGCTCGCGTCCACCATGCGGTCCACCTTACGGCGGCGGGCCGCCCGGCGCCCGGACGATCACGGGGGCGTGGGCACCGGCTCCCGCGCCGACTCCCGCACGGGTTCCCGAACCGGTTCCCGCACGGGTTCCCGGGGGACGGCGGCGGGCTCGCGCAGGGCCTCATCGGGTGCGCGGCTCTCCGGTACGGCCGCCTCGCGTGCGGTGGCCCGCCGTACGGTCGCGGCGGCCTCCCGTACGGCCACGGCGTCCCCGCGCACGTCCGCGCCCGCCTTGGGCGCCCGGGAGAGCAGGACCACGCCACGGGCCGCCGCCGCCGCGCCGGCGGCGGCCAGGGCCCAGCCCGCCGGGCCGCCCCGGAAGCGCTCGTCCAGCAGGACGATCCCGATGGCGGCCGCCGCCACCGGGTTGGCGAGGGTCAGGGTGGCGAGGGGTGCGCCGAGGCCGCTGCCGTAGGCGCTCTGGGCCAGCAGCAGACCGCTCACCGCGAAGACCGCGACCAGGACGGCCACGATCACCGTCCGCCAGGACACCAGGGCCACCCCGGGCGCGTGGGAGCCGGCGAGCGCGACGGTGAGGGTCTGGGTGAGCGCCGAGGCGACGCCCGAGGCGACCCCGGACGCGGTGGCGTACCGCAGACCCCGGCCCGACGTATCGCGCCCCCCGCGCCCCGGCCGGACGCACAGCCCGATGAACGCCAGGACGACGCCCGCGAGCGCGACCGCCTGCGGCAGGCTGAGCGTGTCGCGCGGGGTCTCCCCGGCGGTGACCGGCAGCAGGGCGCCGAGGCCGAGCAGAGCGAGGGCCACGCCCCGCCACTCGTTCCGGGCCACCCGCCGCCCCGCGAGCCGCGCGCCCAGCGGGACGGCCGCGACCAGGGTCAGCGCGCCGAGCGGCTGGACCAGGGTGAGCGGTCCGTACCGCAGCGCGGCCACATGCAGCAGGGCACCGGTGGAGTTGAGGCCGACCGCACCCCACCAGGCGCCGCGCAGCAGCAGTCCCGGCATACGGCCCGGCCGCCCGCCGGCGGCCAGCCGCTCCTGGGCCACCGCGGCGGTCGCGTAGGCGACGGCCGAGGCGAGCGCGAGCGCGACGGCTATGACGGTCGGGTTCATCCACCGTGCCTTCCTCTGGGCGCCTCTCTGCCTGGCGCCATCGGCACACAAACGTATCGATACGAGAGTGTACCGGTTCTGAGCTGTATCGGTACATGGGTGTATCGGTACGCCGATGTGTCGGTACACTGCGTGGTCAGGGGGCCGGAGTCCGGTGACCGAGGAGGAGAGCCATGGCGACGCAAGGCCCGGAGACGGCCGCGCCGCAGCGCCGTTCCAAGATCAGCCCCGAGCGGGAGCAGGAGTTCTACCAGGCAGTCCTCGATCTGCTCCAGGAGGGCGGCTACGAGGCCCTCACCATCGAGGCGGTCGCCGCCCGCACCCGCGCCAGCCGCTCCACCCTCTACCGGCAGTGGTGCAGCAAGCCCCAGCTCGTCGTCGCCGCGCTGCGCTCGTGCAAGCGCCCCTTCGCGCTGGAGGGCATCGACACCGGCTCCCTCGCGGGCGATCTGCGCGCCGTCGCGGCGGCGGTGGGGGAGGCGCGGGAGGTGTGCGGCGGTGACACGGCGCTGGTGTACGCCGTTGGGCACGCCGCGCTGCAGGACCCCGATCTGCTCCAGGCGCTGCGCACCGCGCTGATCGAGCACGAGGTGAAGACGATCCAGGCGATGGTCCGCCGGGGCGTGGAGCGCGGCGAGGTGGCCGCGGACAACCCCGCCGTCGAGTTCGTCCCCACCCAGCTGATCGGCGCGATGCGGGTCCGCCATCTGCTGGAGGGCCGCTTCGCCGACCGCGACTACCTGACGCGCTTCCTCGAGGCGTCGGTCTTCCCCGCCCTCGGGCTGGCCCCATAGGGCCGCCGGTCACGCCACCGGGCGCCGTCGGCCCGTCGGCCCGTCGGCCCGTCGGTCCGTCAGCCCATCAGATCACGGGTGGGCGGCCGAGTTTGGTCATGTGCCATACCGTGCGCCAGCGCATCGGGCGGCGTTTGCCGCAGGAAGTGCGCAGCCCCTCCAGAAAGCCGCCCGCCCAGGCCCGCAGCCCCGTCAGGGAGCGGGTGCGGGCGAGCGTGAGCAGCGTCCAGGTGCCGAGATAGAGCGGGACCAGCGGCAGCGGCAGATGGCGGCGGGCCAGCCAGACCCGGTTGCGGGCGGTCATCCGGTGGTAGACGGCGTGCCGGGCGGGGGACGTCTTGGGGTGCTGGAGCAGCAGCTCGGGGGCGTAGAGGACCTTCCAGCGCGCGTCGAGCGCCCGCCAGGCGAGGTCGGTCTCCTCATGGGTGAAGAAGAACGCGTCCGGCCAGCCGCCGATCTGCTCCAGCATCGCCACCGACAGGGCGTGGCCGCCGCCGAGGAAGGTGGTCACCTCGCCGCCGCGCATCGGATCGGAGGCGCGCAGCCGGGGTACGTGGCGGCGCTGGGTCTCACCCGTCTCATCCGCGATGCGGAAGCTCACGATGCCCAGGCGCGGGTCCTCGGCGTACAGATCGCGCACCCTGCGGAAGACGTCGGCGTCCACCAGCAGTCCGTCGTCGTCGAGGTCGATGACGACGTCCACGTCGCCGAAGTCGCGCAGCCGCCGCCAGGCGACATTACGGCCGCCCGAGACGCCGAGGTTCTCCGCCAGCTCGACCGCGGTCACCTCGGCGGGGAACTCCGGGAGCGGGGAGCCGTTGCCGACGACCACGATGCGGGCCGGGGGCACGTCCTGCTTCGCGACCGACTCCAGCAGGGCGGCCACCTCCCTGGGCCGGTTGCCCATGGTCAGGACGGCGATACCCAGGCGTGGTTCGGAGGCGGCGGACACGGTGGGACTCCAGAGCTCGGGTGCGATGCCCGCGATCGTATCCGTTCACCCGGAAGGACACTTCCGTACGGCTGATGTTCATCGAGGACTGAGCCGCCGACCTCAAAGGGCGAGCGGCACAAAACGACCGAGCAGAACGAAACGACCGAGCAGAGCGGGAAGGCTGGGCGGAACGATCAGCCGTCGAGCGCGGAGAGGGCCTTCTTGGCCGCGCTGATGGCGCCCTTACGGATCGCATCGCCGTCGGCGGCCTTGTGGCTCTCGAAGTCGCCGCCGTTGTAGGTCACGGTGACCGTGGCGTTGTCCTGGTGGACCGTCACCACCGCCTCGCGGATGCCCTGGTCGTCGTCCTCGGTGGTCTTCTCGGTCACCGACGCGTCGTCGCCGAGGCCGGGCACCGCGTCGCCGCCCTCGCTCCCGCTCTTCTTCCCCGCGGTGCTCTTGACGTCGTAGGCGATGTCCAGCCAGCGGTATTCGAAGTCGTCCAGGGCGTGCCAGGAACAGCCCGTGCGGCGGCCCAGGTCGCTGGACTTCAGCTCGTTCCCGGCCGCCTTGGCGCCCGGCACCAGGTCCTTGATCATCGACTCGGGGAGGGTGGTGCACGCCTCCGCGGGCGGCTTGGCGTAGCGCGGCGCGGCGGCGCCGGTGGCCGGGGCCGAGGTCTGCGGGGAGGGGCCCGCCGGGGTGGCGCCCGTGTCCGAGTCGTCCGACGTCGTCATGGCCACCCCCGCGGCGGCGAGGACGGCGACGGGCAGCAGACGGGCGACCAAGGTGAGCGGCAGAGAACGCACGGCGGTCTCGCTTCGTTCGGAAGGCGGTCGTGGGGCGGTGGTGAAGGGTGTGGCGCGGTGGGAAACGACCCTGCCATATGGAGCGGGCGTCGAACAGCCCGGGGGCGGGGGAGGGCGCCGGTCCGGGGATGGGTGAGCGGGTGCGTCGGCCGTGGCGTCGGAGCCGCTGCGCCGATGGAGTGAATTGCCCGCATCCTCACATTATCTCCACAATTGGAGGGTTATCTAGGACGGGTGACGAACCCTCATCCGTCAGCCGCGGCCGATGTACGGCATCGCCGTCGCCATGACCGTCGCGAACTGCACGTTGGCCTCCAGCGGCAGCGACGCCATATGCCGGACCGTGCGCGCCACGTCCGCGACGTCCATCACGGGCTCGACCGCCACCTCCCCGTTCGCCTGCGGTACACCGGCGGACATCCGCTCCGTCATCTCGGTCGCCGCGTTGCCGATGTCGATCTGCCCGCAGGCGATGCGGTACCGCCGCCCGTCCAGCGACAGCGACTTGGTGAGCCCCGTGATGGCGTGCTTGGTGGCGGTGTACGCCACGCTGTCCGGCCTGGGCGCGTGCGCCGAGATGGAGCCGTTGTTGATGATCCGGCCGCCTTGTGGCTCCTGATCCCGCATCAGCCGGAACGCCGCCTGGGCGCACAGGAACGCGCCCGTCAGGTTGGTGTCCACGACCGACCGCCAGTCCTCGTAGGCCAGGTCCGCCAGGGCCACGCCGCGCGGGCCGAAGCTCCCCGCGTTGTTGAACAGCAGATCGAGCCGTCCGAACCGCTCCCGCACCGCCTCGAAGAGCGCCTCCACCCGCTCCGGCCTGGCCACATCCGTCGGCACCACGGGGGCCGGGGGACCGCCACCGGCCAGCCGCGCTGTCTCGGCCAGGGCCTCCTCGCGGCGCCCCGCCAGCACCACCGACCAGCCCGCCTCCAGGAGTTCGAGCGCCACCGCCCGGCCGACCCCGGAGCCCGCGCCCGTCACCACCGCCACTCTCGACACCACCGACACACGACCGTCGCTCATGGCGCCGCAGCGTACGCCACGTCAGTTCGCCGTGTGGAGGTGTCGATTCGCCGCAATGGTCCCTTCCGGCAACGGACCTCACCCAGCGGTCATATCGATGTCGGGTGCACGCAAGCGGCCGGCCGTCCCCCGACACTGCAATTCCTCTGACGCCACGAGCCAGGGGAGAGCACATGGCACACGACTCGCACCAGCAGGCCATACGGGACGCTGCCGCACGTCTGGGGCGCCGCCGCTTCCTCACCGTCACCGGGGCCGCCGCCGCGCTCGCGTTCACCACCAACCTGCCCAGCGCCCACGCCGCGCAGGTGTCTCCGCGCGCGCTCGCCGACAACCCCTTCACCCTCGGCGTGGCCTCCGGCGACCCGCTGCCCGGCGCGGTCGTGCTGTGGACCAGGCTGGCGCCCCGTCCGTACGAGCCCGGCAGCGGGCTGCCCGAAGAGGGCACCGTCAAGGTCGACTGGGAGATCGCCCGCGACGAGAAGTTCCGGCGCGTCGCCCGCCGGGGGACCACCTCCGCGCACGCCGAGTTCAACTACACGGTGCACGTGGACGCGGGCGGGCTCGAGCCGGACCGCGTCTACTGGTACCGCTTCCGGGCCGGGAACTGGACCAGCCCGGTGGGCCGCACCCGCACCACCCCCGCCCCGGGCGCCAAGGTCCGGGACGTGCGCTTCGGCCTGGTGTCCTGCCAGGCGTACCACGACGGCTACTTCACCGCCTACCGCCACCTGGCGGACGAGGACCTGGACGCCGTCTTCCACGTGGGCGACTACCAGTACGAGTACGCGGTCAACGCCATGGGCGGCGCCCGGAAGTACACCGACCGCACCCTCCCCGCGGTGTTCAACGCCGAGACGATGACCCTTGAGGACTACCGGCTGCGCTACGCGCTCTACAAGTCCGACGAGGACCTCCAGGCCGCCCACGCCGCCTTCCCCTGGTTCGTCACGTGGGACGACCACGAGACCGAGAACAACTACGCGGACGACATCGACGAGAACGGCGGCCCCTCGGACGAGTTCCTGATCCGCCGGGCCGCCGCCTACCGGGCGTACTGGGAGAACATGCCGCTGCGGATGCCGCAGCAGCCGGACGGCGCCGACATGCGGCTCTACCGCCGCTTCCACTACGGCAAGCTGGCCCAGTTCGACATCCTCGACACCCGGCAGTACCGCTCCAACCAGGCGTACGGCGACGGCTGGCAGTACCCCGGCCCGGAGTCCGAGGACCCCGCGCGCACCCTCACCGGCAGCGCCCAGGAGCGCTGGCTGCTGAGCGGCTTCCAGAGCTCCACCGCCACCTGGAACGTACTGCCGCAGCAGGTCACCTTCTCCCAGCGGAAGAACACCACGGCCGCCCGCTCCAAGCTCTCCATGGACTCCTGGGACGGCTACCCCGCCTCCCGGGAGCGGATCCTGGCCGGAGTCGAGCAGGCGGGCCTGGAGAACTTCGTGGTGCTCACCGGCGATGTGCATGTGCACTACGCCTTCGACATCAAGAAGGACTTCGACGACCCGGACTCCCGCACCCTGGGCGTGGAGTTCGTCGGCACCTCCATCACCAGCGGCAAGGACGGTGCCGACAAGCCCGACAACTGGGCCACCTACCTGGCCGCCAACCCGCATATGAAGTTCTACAACGGCCGGCGCGGCTATGTGACCGTCTCGCTGGACGAGGAGCGGGCACGCGCCGACTACAAGACCGTCTCCGCGGTCACCACCCCGGGCGCGCCGCTCACCACGGCGGCGTCGTTCGTCAGCGAGGCCGGGAACCCCGGGCTGAAGCAGGTCTGACGGACGGGCGGGGCCCGGCGCGCACCCCAAGCGCCGGGCCCGCCCGGGTCACCCCTCGTACCTCGTCCTCATACCTCGTCACACCACGCGCTCGTCCTCGCCGGGATACCGCACCCCGAGCCGCTCCCGCGCCGCGTCCAGGGTGCGCATCACCGCCAGGGTGCCGTCCAGCGGCACCAGCGGAGACTCCGTCTCGCCCGCGCGCAGGCAGCGCATCACCTCCGCCGCCTCCCGCTGGTAGGAGCGCAGCCCGTCCACGGCCGTGATCTCCTCCGGATCCCGGCCGGGCCGGCGCAGCACGAAGCGCTCGGGGTGGAAGAAGCCACGCGGGAACTCGATCCGCCCCGCCGTGCCCGTCACCGCCGCCGTCATCGGCGTATCCGCGGTGATCGAGCAGGAGAGCAGCGCCACCGCCCCGCTGTCCCAGCCCAGCGCCAGGCCCGTGTTCACATCCACGCCCTCGGGGGAGAGCTGTCCCACCGCCCGTACCTCGTCCGGCTCGCCGAGCAGCAACTGCGCGAAGGACACCGGATAGACGCCGAGGTCCAGCAGGGCGCCGCCGCCCAGCGCCGGATCGCGCAGCCGGTGGTCCGGGTCGATCGGGCCGGGCAGCCCGAAGTCCGCGTGGACCGCCCGGACCTCGCCGATCGCGCCGTCGTGGACCAGCTCGGTCATCCGGCGGACGACCGGATCGCAGTACGTCCACATCGCCTCCATCAGGAAGCGGCCGCGGGCCCGGGCGAGGCCCACCAGCTCCTCGGCCTGCCGGACATTGAGCGTGAACGGCTTCTCGCACAGCACCGCCCGCCCCGCCTCCAGACACAGTCCGGCCGCCTCCCGATGGGCCGAGTGCGGGGTGGCGACATAGATCACATCGATGTCGTCATCGGCGGCCAGCTCCGCCCAGCCGCCGTAGGCGCGGGATATCCCGAACCGCTCCGCGAACCGCTCGGCCGACTCCGGCCGGCGCGAGCCGACCGCGGTGACCTGCGCATCCGCCATCTCCAGCAGATCCGTGGTGAACGAGGCGGCGATCCCACCGGTCGCCAGAATCCCCCACCGCACGGCCCTTGACCCGCTTGTCCCGGCCATCCCGACCCCGTTCCCCCCTGTCCACAGGAGTTCGACCCCATTCGAATTGCTGAGAGCATAGAGACGCATCAACGACTCATGGAAGGTACGCATGCAGCAGCCCGGCCAACCGGCCGCCGCTCCCACCCGGGCCGACCGGCCCGGAACCTTGACCCCCGACACCTCCGCCGCCTCCCGCACCTCCGCTGCCGCCCCTCCCGGGCTCACCGCGCAGCGCCGTACGAGCCTCCTCGTCACCCTGATCCTCGGCGGGCTCACCGCACTCCCGCCGCTGTCCATGGACATGTACCTCCCGGCCCTGCCGGAGGTCACCGACGGGTTCCACAGCTCGGCCGCCACCGCCCAGCTCACCCTCACCGCCTGCCTGATGGGCATGGCGCTCGGCCAGCTCGCCGTCGGCCCGATGAGCGACCGGTGGGGGCGCCGCCGTCCGCTGCTCATCGGCATGGTGATCTACGTCATCGCCACCGCCATCTGCGCCTTCGCCCCCACCGCCGGGCTGCTCATCGGCTTCCGGCTGCTCCAGGGGCTCGCGGGCGCGGCCGGTATCGTGATCGCCCGCGCCGTGGTCCGGGACCTCTACGACGGCATCGCGATGGCCCGCTTCTTCTCCACCCTGATGCTGATCTCGGGGGTGGCGCCGATCGTGGCCCCGCTCATCGGCGGCCAGATCCTGCGCTTCACCGACTGGCGCGGGGTCTTCGCGGTGCTCACCGTGATCGGCACCCTGCTCACCTTCGTGGTCTGGCGGTGGCTGGGGGAGACGCTGCCGCCCGAGCGGCGCCAGGACGGAGGGCTCGGCCAGACCCTGCGCACCATGCGCGGGCTGCTCGCCGACCGCGTCTTCACCGGCTACATGCTCGCGGGCAGCTTCGCCTTCGCGGCGCTCTTCGCCTATGTCGCCGGGTCGTCCTTCATCGTCCAGGAGATCTACGGCGCCTCACCGCAGACCTTCAGCCTGCTCTTCGGGCTGAACTCGATCGGCCTGATCGCCACCGGCCAGCTCAACGGCCGGGTGCTGGTCGGCCGGGTCAGCATGGACAAGGTGCTGATGGTCGGGCTGGTCGTGATCACCGTCGCGGCGGCCGCGCTGCTCGTGCTGGCCTCCGGGGTCTTCGGTAAGGCCGGGCTCGTCCCGGTGGCGGGGAGCCTGTTCGTGCTGATGTCCGCGATGGGCCTGGCCATGCCGAACACCAACGCCCAGGCCCTGAACCGCACCCCGCACGCCGCCGGTTCCGCCTCCGCGCTGCTGGGCACCTCCACCTTCCTGCTGGGCGCCGTCGCCTCCCCGCTGGTGGGGATCGCGGGGGAGACCACGGCGGTGCCGATGGCCGTCGTCCAGCTCGTCTGCGCGCTCGCGGCCATCGCCTGCTTCATGGGACTCTGCCGTCCGTGGCAGCGACGTACCAAGCAGAGCGTGACCGTGGTCTGACCCGGCTGCTGGAGACCGTCAGGGCGCTTCCCGAGGGGGAGCGCCCTTGGTGTTCGGGGGTGGCACTGGCCGCCGGGACCGCAACGGGCCCGCTGGCCGAGGAGTCCTTCGGCTGGGCGGTGCGCTACGCGGCGTACGACGAGCGGGCCGACCGGGGCGTGGAGCTGCCGCGCGAGCGGTGGGTGCCGGTGCGCCGCGACACCCTCTTCGACCTCGCCTCGCTCACCAAGCTGTGCACCACGATCGTGGCGCTGCGGGCCGCCGAGCGCGGGCTGATCGCGCTGGACGGGCGGGTCGCCGCGTACGCCCCGGAGTGCACGGCCGCCGCCGAGCACGGCATCACCGTGCGGCAGCTCCTCACCCACACCTCGGGGCTGGTTCCCGAACTGCCGCTGTACGAGGAGGACGGGGTGGAACGGCGGCTGGCCCGGCTCGCGGCCGAGCCGCCGGCCACCCCGCCCGGCACCGCCCGCCGCTACTCCGACCTCAACTTCCTGCTGCTGCAGCGGGTGCTGGAGCGGACCGCGGGGCGTCTCCTGGACCGGCTCGTCCAGGAGACGGTCACCGGCCCGCTGGGCATGGCCGACACCCGCTTCCGCCCGCCCTCCTCCTGGCTGCCCCGGATCGCGGCCACCGAGGACCAGCGGCGGCCCTGGGGCAAGGTGGACCGGGGGATGCTGCGGGGCGTGGTGCACGACGAGAACGCGTGGACGCTGGGCGGGGTCGCGGGCCACGCCGGGCTCTTCTCGACCGCCGGGGACCTGGCGGTGCTGTGCCGGGCGCTGCTGGCCGGTGGCGGGCCCGTACTGTCACCGGAGTCCACCGAGCTGATGCTGACCGCGCCGGGGCTGGGCTTCGAGGTCGACCAGCCGTGGTTCATGGGCGAGTTGGCGGGGCGCGGCGCCGCGGGACACACCGGCTTCACCGGAACGAGCCTGGTCGTGGACCGGTCCCGCGGGGTCTATCTGGTGCTGCTCGCCACGACGGTGCATCCGCGGCGTCGGCCCGGGGACAGTGCGCCTCGCGCGGCGGCGGCGACGGCGCTGGCGCGGGCGGTGGGCTGAGCGGGCTCCGGGCTCTGGGGGGATCTGTCCCCTACCCGCCCCTTCCCGAACCGGGGCTCCGCCCCGGACCCCGCTCCTCAAACGCCGGAGGGGCTGGATGCGTTACCGGTCGGAGGGGCTGGATTACTCCTCCGGCGGCCAGACATCGCCCCAGGAGACATCGCGGGCGGCCCGGTACAGCGGCCCCTGACGCTTGGTCACCGTGGTGCGGCCCAGCCCCTCCTCCGGGGCGCACAGGTCCAGCAGCACCTGGCCCTTGCGAATCTGCGGGCGGCGCACCACCCGCGCCCCGGCGGGCGCGGCGTCGAACCGTACGGCCGCGACATAGCTGAACTTCTCGTCCTCGTACGGCAGCGAACCGCCCTTGACCTGCCGGTGGAGGGAGGAGCGGCGGACCCGGGCGGCGAAGTGGCACCAGTCGGCGCCGGGCTCGATCGGGCAGGCCGCGCCGTGCGGGCAGGGGGCGACGATGCGCAGCCCGGCCGCCAGCAGCCGGTCCCGCGCCTCGCGGATCCGCAGATAGCCGTCCGGGGTGCCCGGTTCGATCAGCACCACGGCCTGGGCCGCGCGCGCCGCCTCGGCCACCACGGCCTGCCGGTCGGCCTCGGTCAGCTCGCCCAGCACATAACTGACGGTGACCAGGTCGGTCCCGTCCGGCAGCGCGAGCCCGTCGCCGATCGCCCGGCGCTGCCAGCGGGCGGTGCGCAGCGCTTCGGAGGGCGCCTGCCCGGCCAGCTCGCGGCCGAGGGCGAGCGCGGGCTCGGCCCAGTCCAGGACGGTGGTGGTGTGCCCGTCGCGCGGCCAGGTGGCGGCCACCGCCCAGCTCGCCGCGCCCGTACCGCCGCCGATGTCGATATGCGAGGCCGGGGCCCATGCGGGCGTCCGGGCGCGGAAGGCGGCGAGGGCGGCGCGCACGGCCTCGAAGGTCGCGGGCATCCGGTACGCGGCGTAGGCGGCGACGTCGGAGCGGTCGCGCAGCACGGGCGCGTCGGTCGGGGTGCGCCCCCGGTAGTGGCCGATCAGCCGGTCGACCGCCTGGGCCGCCTGGCGGGGCGGCAGACCGTCGAGCAGGCCGGCGAGCGCGGTCTGCGGCGTCTCGTCGGTAAGGGCGGCGTCGGGGGCGTGCATTCGGCGAATTCTACCGGCGGGAGGGGGCGCCTTCGGCGCACGGGCCGGGGGTCGCCGTCTGGGCCGGGGCCCTGGGCCGAGGGCCTCGCGGGGGCCGCCGCGCTCAGGGCCGGCTTCGCGCAGGGTCGGCCTCGCCGCCCGGGCCGGGGCGGCTGGTCGGCCCGCTCGCCCACCGCGGACCGCCGCTCATTCCCCGCTGGGCGCCGGCGGCATTCGTACGGGCGTGGAGACCAGCAGGGCCGGTGCGTCCGTGATGATGCCGTCGCACCCCAGCCGCAGCATCCGGTCCCGCTGTGCCGGGGTCTCCACGGTGTGGGCCCACACCCGCGGTATCCCGGAGGCGACGGCCCGCCGCACATCCTTCTCGCGCGCCCGGTAGTCGACGTCCAGCAGATCGACGATCCCGCGCCAGTCGCGCGGGGTGTCGGTGCGCATCTGCCGGGCGGACCGCCATAGCTGGGTCATCAGCCCCTTACGGTGGGCCTCGCGGGCCACCTCGGGGCGGTTGCTGTTGACGTAGACGGAGTGGATCAGACCCCGGTCGCGGATCATCCGCGCCAGCCGCGGCAGGCTTTCGGGGTCCTTGGCCTCCACCATCAAGGTGATCCGGCCGCCGAACCGGTCCAGCGCCTCGGCGACGGTGGGCGGCCGCTCGGGCCGCCAGGTGCCGCGCAGGGAGGGGTCGGGGCGCAGCCGGACGCCCCGCCACTGGGCGGCGGTCAGCGCCCGTACGGGCCCGGTCCGGTCGGTGGTGCGGTCCAGCGTCGCGTCGTGCATCACCACGAGCGTGCCGTCCCGCAACATGCGGGTGTCGAAGTCGAGGACCTGGACGTCGTGCCGCCTGAAGGCATTGGCCAGCCCGGACATGCTGTTCTCGGGCACTTCCAGGGCGCCGCCGCGGTGCGCGGTGTAGACGACGGCGGGCTTTCCGGCCGACGGCGCCGTGAGCGCGGGCTGGAGCCGCGCCGGTTCGCCGGCCGGGGGTATGAGACGTCGTACGGACGGACGAGCGGTGGGGTGGGCCGCGACGGCCGCCGGTATGGAGAGGCCGAGCACCACGACGGCGGTCAGAAAATGCCTGCTGATCATAGATGGAACGCTAGGGGTGAGATGTCTTGCATGCCCTGATATCGACACCCGGTCGAGGTGGTCTCACCCACCCCGGATGCGGACACCGGCCACTTCCGGAGCAGGATGGTGGCAGCATTGAGCGGGTACCGGCCGTACCGCCGGTACCGGCGGTGAAGCGAGGCGGTAGATGGAACGCAAGGGCAGGTTCTCCCAGTGGCTGCGTCGGCCGAGGAGCGGAGCGGGCGGCGACCACGACACGGGAGCGGGCGCCGGCGGCGTCCGCGAGGACCTGCTCATGGCCGCCGCGGCGGCGGGATTCCCGCTCGCGCCGGCCGCCCACCCCTCCGGCTACGGCTGTTCCTGTGACCGCATCGGCTGTCCCACTCCGGGCCGCCACCCCGTCTCGTTCGCCTGGCAGACCCAGGCGACCACCGACCCGGACAAGGTCGCGCAGTGGCTGCGCGCCGATCCGCAGGCCAACTTCATCACCGCCACCGGCATCGTCCACGACGTGCTCGACGTGCCCGCGGACGCCGGGCGGCTGGCCCTGGAGCGGCTGGGCGCGGCCGAGGTCGAGGTCGGGCCCGTGGCCACGAGCAGCGGCGATCTCCAGCAGGGGCGGATGCTGTTCTTCACCGCCACCCGGGGCACGCCGGATGACGAGGACGAGTGGTGGCCCTGTGAGCTGGACTGCCACCCGGAGACGATGGACGAGCATCCGGGGCTGCGGTGGCATTGCCGGGGCAGCTATGTGCTGATGCCGCCCGCTCGGCTGCCGGGGGATGGGCATGTGGGGTGGTTGCTCGGGCCGGAGCGGCCGCTGCCGGATCCGCTGACGTTGCTGGAGACGCTCACCGATGCGTGTGCCCGCTTCGCGGGCGAGGACCAGGATCATGCGGCTGCTTGGCCCATAGGGCGGTAGCTTCGCGGGTTTCGTGGTCGGGTGCGGGCCGGTGGGTGGGGTGTGCCCACCCGTCCCGCCCCGCGGGACGATTGCCCACAACCATGCCTACTCGCCCTTCGCGGCGGTTACGCCTTCCAGGCGGTTGAGGAAGACCACCTTCGGGTCCGCCGCATCCTTGGCGGGGACCCGCACCGCCGACTCCGAAACCCTCGTCAGCGTCACCGCCTTCTTCGCCTCGCCCGTCATCAGCGCCTTGATCTGCGGATCCGGGTTGGGCCGGAAGCCCTTCGCCATCGTCTGCTTCTGCCGGTGGTGCGAGGAGAAGAACACGATCGCCCCGCCGTCCGAGGTGCGCAGCCCCACCGGGGCGTCCTGCGCGCCCCGCGCCGGGGTGTCGATGTACTCCGTCCAGAACTTCGGGGTGCGCAGGAACTTCTTCCGGGTGTCCCGCAGCCCCGAGGTCGACTGGCCGTCGGCGAAGACCGAGCCCTCGCCCGTCATCAGGTAGTCGGTGTACTCCGCGCTCAGCTTGTCCGGGCGGGTCGCCAGCTTCGGGGTCGGCCCGTCCGTCGGGACCGGCTTGGCCCAGCCGTCCTTGTCGGTCGCGAAGTCCGGCACCTCGTCCTGGCTGAGGATCGAGAGATACGCGGCCTTCCACGGCTCGTCCGCACCGCCACGGGTGAAGACGAACAGCCAGCGGTTGTCGTCGCGGTTGCTGTCGGTGTCCGCGACGAAGAACTTCGGCCAGCCCACCTGCTTGGGGATGCGGTAGGTGACGTCGGACAGCTTCAGCGCCGGGTACTTGGGGTTGCCGTTCGGGGAGCTCGCGTGCTGGGCCTTGAGGTCGGCGGTGGTGATGGCCTCCAGCGGGCCCGTCTCCACCTGGCTCGCCACCGCCGGATCGAGCTCCCGGTACGCCTTGTTGTACGCGTCGGTGAACTGCTTGAGCGCCCCCGGCGCCTCAGCCTTGTCCACCGACGGAATGTTCTCCCGCTCGCCGTGGACCGTCATGCACCCCGTCAGCGTCATCCCCAGCGTCAGTACCGCCGCTGCGGTCGGAACTGTCAACTGCCGACGGGGCGGCCTGCGTGTCATGGGGCTCCGGCTCCCGATTCCTGGGGGCTGCTGTGGACGGCGACACCCTACCGGGACGCAGGAACAGCGCGAGCGTGGGGACCAGATAGAGCGCCCACATCCACACCTGAAGCCAGGTCGGGTCCGGCTGGAAGTTGAACACGCCCTTGAGCACCGTGCCGTACCAGGAGTCCGGCGCGATGGTGGAGCTGATGTCGAAGGCCAGCGAGTGCAGCCCGGGCAGCCAGTCGGCCTCCTGCAGATCGTGGAAGCCGTACGCGAGCACCCCCGCGGCCACCACGACCAGCATCGCGCCCGTCCAGGTGAAGAACTTCGCCAGGTTGATCCTGAGCGCACCCCGGTAGAACAGCCAGCCCAGCGCCACCGCGGTGATCAGGCCCAGGACCACGCCGATCAGCGGATCCGCCGTACCGTCGTTGCTCGCCCGCACCGCCGTCCACACGAACAGCGCGGTCTCCAGACCCTCCCGGCCCACCGCCAGGAAGGCCGTGGCCACCAGCGCCCCGGTGCCCATCGCGAGCGCCGCGTCCAGCTTGCTGTGCAGCTCGGACTTCAGATGGCGGGCGGTGCGCCGCATCCAGAACACCATCCAGGTCACCAGGCCCACCGACAGGACCGACAGCGAGCCGCCCAGCGCCTCCTTCGCCTCGAAGGTCAGCTCCTGCGAGCCGAACTCCAGCGCCGCGCCGAAGGACATGCTCAGCAGCACCGCGACGGCGACCCCGAGCCACACCGGGCGCAGCGCGTCCCGGCGCTTGGTCTTGACCAGATAGGCGACCAGGATGCACACCACCAGGCTGGCTTCGAGCCCTTCGCGCAGACCGATCAGGTAATTGCCGAACACGGGGTTCGCCTTCCTTGTCGAGGGTTCCGGAGGGAGTCCGTCAGGAGAACAGCGCCCTGCCCCACCAGTCGTCCGCGTCCCGGACGCCCGGCGGGACCGCGAAGAGCGCCGAACCCACGTGCTGGATGTACTCGTTGAGCGCGTCGGAGCGCGCCAGCCCCCGCTGCACCGGTACGAACCCGTCCCGTACGTCGTGCTGGTAGGCGAGGAAGAACAGCCCCGCGTCCAGCCGCCCCAGACCGTCCGTGCCATCGGTGAAGGAGTAGCCGCGGCGCAGGATCCGCGCCCCGCCGTTGGAGTCCGGGTGCGCGAGCCGGACATGCGCGGTGGGCAGCATCGCCTTCAGATTCGGCTCGTCGCGCTCACGCTGCCTGCCCTGCGGCGCGCCCTCGCCCTTGTCCCGGCCGAAGACGTCCTCCTGCTCCTTGAGGGAGGTGCGGTCCCAGGTCTCGATGTGCATCCGGATGCGGCGCGCCACCAGATACGAACCGCCGGCCAGCCACGCCGGGCCCGCCTTCCCGCTCACCCACACATGCTTCTCCAGGGCGGCGGTGTCGGTGCCCGCGATGTTCCGGGTGCCGTCCTTGAAGCCCATCATGTTGCGCGGTGTCTGGGCGTCCGGTGTGGTCGAGGACGTCTTGCCGAAGCCCAGTTGCGACCAGCGGATGGCCACCTTGCCCATGCCGATCCGGGCCAGGTTGCGGATGGCGTGCACGGCCACCTGCGGGTCGTCCGCGCACGCCTGCACACACAGATCGCCGTCGCTGCGCGCCGCGTCGAGGTTGTCGCCCGGGAAGGCGGGCAGGTCGATCAGCGCCTCGGGGCGGCGGTCGGCGATGCCGAAGCGGTCCTTGCCCTTCTTGTCCTCGAAGAGCGTGGGCCCGAAGCCGATGGTGAGGGTGAGCCGGGACGCCTTGAGACCGAGCGCCTCGCCGGTGTCGTCCGGCGGGGCCTCCGCCAGATCGCTCACCGCGCCGCCGCCGACCGCGTGCCCCTGGGTCATCCGGGCCGCCGCCTTCGTCCACTCCTTCAGCAGCGCGATCAGCTCGGCGCGGTCGTCGGTGGTGACGTCGAACGCCGCGAAGTGCAGCCGGTCCTGCACCGCCGTGGCGATCCCCGCCTGGTGGGCCCCGTGGAAGGGCACCGCGGCGCCGCTGTCGGCGACCGTCTGGGTGTCGTCCGCACCGCCGCTCAGCGCGACCGCAGCGCCGCCGGCTGCAGCGGCGCCGAGCGCTAGCCCGGCGCCTCCCCAGCCGATCAGCGCCCGGCGCGAGGGTGCGGTACCGGTCTCGTCGCTCATGCCCGGCTCCCTCACTTGGTGACGACGGCGGCGGCGAGCCGGGAGAGCGGCTCGGCCAGCGCGTTGACCGCGTCGGACAGCTCCTTGCGCTTGGACTCCGTGACGGTGTCGTACGACACGAAGCCATCGCCCTCGCGGTACTTGTCCAGCAGCTTCCCGACGGCCGCGAACTGCTTGTCGAGCGACTTGGCCAGCTCCGGGTCGTTCTTGGACGCCACCGGCTTGAGCAGCTTGTACGAGGTCTCGGCGCCCTCGACGTTGCCCTCGAAGTCCACCAGGTCGGTGTGGCTGTAGCGCTCCTCCTCACCGGTGACCTTGCCGGTCTGCACCTCGTCCAGCAGCTCCTTGGCGCCGTTGGCCATGCCGGTGGGGGTGATGTCGGCGGTGCCGACGCGCTTCTGCCAGTCCTTCAGGTCCTTGATGAGCTGGTCGGCGAGGTCGTGGTCGGCCGCGGTGATCTTCTTGGTCTGCCACAGCGACTTCTCCAGCCGGTGCCAGCCGGTCCACTTCTGGCCCTTCTCCAGGCCGTCCTCGCGCACATCGACCTTGGGGTCGATGTCGCCGAAGGACTCGGCGACCGGCTCGGTGCGCTCCCAGCCGACGCGGGAGGGGGCGTAGAGCTTCTTGGCGCCCTCGAGGTCGTCCTTCTTGACCGCGTCGGCGAACTTCTGGGCCGCGGGCAGGGTCTCGTCGGCCTGCTGCTGGGCGTAGGCGCGGTACGCGGCCACCGCCTTGTCCAGCTTCGGATCGCGCTTGGCCACCGCGCCCTTGCCGGTGGCGGACACCTTCTGCCGGATGCCGTGGCCCTTCATCCCGGGCTTGCAGGCGATCTCGTACGAACCGGTCTTGATCTCGGCGCTGATCGAGGTGGAGGTGCCGGGCCCGATGTTCTCCCGCTCGGTGACGATCCGGTCGCCCGGGGCGTAGACGTACACCTCGGTCACCTTGGAGCCCTTGTTCTCCACCGCGAGCTTCACATGCCCGGCGGGGAAGGAGGTCTTGGAGACCTCGCACGCGTCGTCGGAGGCGGTGACCTGGACGGCGTCCGAGCCCTTGGCGTCGGACTTCTGGGCGCAGCCGGCGACGGCGGTGATCGTCGCCAGCGCCGATATCGCGGCGACAACGGAGGTGCGAGCGGCTCGCATACGGGCTCCAGACGGAATCAGGGCAGGGCGGACGGAGGGCGGTCGGATAAGGCTGGCCTAACTTAACTGAGCCTTGCCTGTGTGGATCCCGTGCAAGGTCAAGGAGTGGCCTGTGGATGGCAAAGACTTCGCCAAGATGGCTGATTTGATCCGGTTCGGAGTCAGGGAAAAGTGATGCACGCCTCTCGCGGGCGCGGCTCGTTGCATGTCTCCGCCCGGCCACGTCGCGGCAGCGCGATCCGCTCCCCGGGTGCGGGGATGGGGGAGTACCTCCACCGGCTGCCGGTAGGCCCGGGACGGCGGCGCGGCGTCGAAGACCGCCGAGGGTGCCCCCTCCGCCGTGATCCGGCCCTCGTGCAGAACGGCGGCCCGGTCCGCGTAGGTGGCGGCCGGCCACAGGTCGTGCAGGACCCCCACCACCGCGTCCCCCGCCGGTACGGGTGGAAAGGGCGGCGCGGGCGCCCGCGCTCGACGGGTCCTGGCAGATCCGCCGCACCCGTCGCCCGCGCTCGCCGATCCCTCCTGCCCGGTGGGCGCGGGCTTCGCGCGTACGGTGCCTCAGGCGCTGAGCCGGAACTCCTCGGCCAGCTCCTGGAAGATCCCCGCGTTCAGCGCGTACGCGCGCTTGCACTCCTCCGCGACGCGCTGCTTCTCCAGATCGTCCACCGGCAGTGCGTCCAGCAGCGCGCGGTACTCCCGCTTGAAGGCGGCGGGGTTGCCGATCGACTCGAAGACGTAGAACCGCACCCCGTCGCCCTTGCGGGCGAAGCCCCAGGTCTTCTCCGCCGTGTCCCGGACGTACTGGCCGCCGGAGAGATCGCCCATATAGCGGGTGTAGTGGTGGGCGACATAGCCCGCCGGCCAGTCGCGGGCGCACTCGGCCACCCGCGCCGCGTACGCCGTGGTGGCGGGCAGCGCGGTGAGGCCGGTGCGCCAGTCCGGGCCGCCGAGGTAGGCCAGATCGCGCTCCAGCTCGGCTATGCGGGCCAGCTCCGGCCGGAGGAACGGGCCCGCCACGGGGTCCGTCGCGAGTGCGTCGGCAGGGATCTCCAGGGCGCGGTAGACGAACCACAGCTGCTCGGAGTAGCGGCGGTAGGCCGCCACGCCCAGGCGCCCGCCGAGCAGATCGGTCATGAACGACGAGCTGCCGACGTCCGTGTGCGCTTCCCGTGAGGCGGTGCGGATCAGGGTGGAGAACTCCACGGTGGACCTCCGGGGGCCGGGGTATGTAGGTTAGGCTTGCCTAAGTAGGGACCACTGCCTACGTCAATAGCTTTCCCGACAAGCTGTCGGCAAAACGGCCGCCGAAGAATCGGCCCCCGGCACAGGACATTCGGTGAACCGGCCCGGCCGCTACGGAAGGGTGAGGATCTCCGCCCCGGTCTCCGTCACCACCAGTGTGTGCTCGAACTGCGCCGTCCGCTTGCGGTCCTTGGTGACCACGGTCCAGCCGTCCTCCCACATGTCGTACTCATAGGTGCCGAGCGTCAGCATCGGCTCGATGGTGAAGGTCATCCCCGGCTTGATCTCGGTGGTGTGGTGCGGGCTGTCGTAGTGCGGCACGATCAGGCCGGAGTGGAACGAGGAGTTGATCCCGTGGCCGGTGAAGTCGCGGACCACGCCGTAGTCGAAGCGCTTGGCGTACGACTCGATGACCCGGCCGATGATGTTGATCCGGCGGCCCGGCTTGACGGCCTTGATCGCGCGGTTGAGGGACTCCCGGGTGCGCTCGACGAGCAGCCGCGACTCCTCGTCCACCTCACCGCACAGATACGTGGCGTTGTTGTCCCCGTGCACCCCGCCGATGAAGGCGGTCACGTCGAGGTTCACGATGTCGCCGTCCTGGAGGACGGTGGTGTCCGGGATGCCGTGGCAGATGACCTCGTTGACCGAGCTGCACAGCGACTTGGGGAACCCGCGGTAGCCCAGCGTCGAGGGGTACGCGCCGTGGTCGCACATGTACTCATGGGCCACCCGGTCCAGCTCGTCCGTGGTGACCCCCGGCGCGATCAGCTTGGCGGCCTCCTCCATCGCCCGTGCGGCGATACGCCCCGCGATCCGCATGCGCTCGATCGTCTCGGCGTCCTGGACCTCGGGCCCGTCATAAGGCGTCGGGCCCGCCTTGCCGACGTACTCCGGACGCGGGATCGAGGCGGGGACGGGGCGGGTGGGGGAGAGCGTCCCCGGGACTAGAAGCGACTGGCCAGACATATCAGCGAGTGTATCGGCGGCGCATGGGGCAGCATGGCCGCAAGGGCCCTTCGGGCCACTGGGGAACGAGCGAAGGCCGGAGGCCGGGATGGCGCTGTTCAAGAGGGGAACCGCCGGCAAGCCCGGTGAGTGGTACTACTGCATCCGGCACCAGAAGGTCGAAGAGGGCCCGGAATGCCGCGCCGCCGACCGCCTCGGGCCGTACGCCTCCCCGGAGGAGGCCGCCCACGCCATGGAGACCGCGCGCGAGCGCAACGAGGAGTGGCAGAACGACCCCCGCTGGCGGGACGACGAGCCCCCGGCGGCGCGCTGAGACGCACTGGGTGTGGTGAGCTTCCCCGGGTGCTCGGGCCCCTGCCGGGGCGCGGAGAGCTTCCCCGGGTGCGGGGCGCCGGGGGATCAGCGGCCCGGCCCCCAGTGCCGGGCCGCCCACTGCCTCGGCGCGTCCGCCTCCGGAGGAGGCCGCCCGCGCGATGGAGACCGCGCGAGAGCGCGAGCCACCGGCGGCGGGCTGAGGCTTCCCGGGTGCCGTGAGCTATCCCGGGTGCCGAGGCTTTTCCGTGCGCCGTGCGCCGTGCGCACGGCGATCAGCCGGTGGCGGGGCGGAGCTCGCGCGCCTCGCGCGCTTGGCGGGCGTGTTCGTCCGTCCGGGCGTCGTAGCTCATCAGCCGGGGCAGCGCCAGTGCCAGAAGGCCGACCGAGGCCACGCAGGCCAGCCCGCCGGACCACACCGAGGCCCGTACGCCGGTGAGCCCGGCCATGGTTCCGGCCCGGACCTGGCCCAGTTGGGGGCCGGTCGCGTAGGAGAGCAGCTCGATACCGGCCAGCCGGCCGCGCAGCTTCTCCGGGATCGTCTGGTTCCACAGCGTCGAGCGGAACAGGCCGCTGACCATGTCCCCGCCGCCCGCCACCGCCAGGCACAGCAGCACCAGCCAGACGTTGGACAGCCACCCCGCGGCGGCCATCGCCAGCCCCCAGACCGCCGCGCCCGCGACCACCATCCGGCCGTGGCGGTGGATCCGGGCGGTCCAGCCGCTGGTCAGGCTCACCGCCACCGAACCGGCCGACCCCGCCGCGTACATCAGGCCGAGCGCCCAGGGCGCGTCCAGATCGTCGGCGAGGAAGGGGAAGATCGCGTTCGGGAAGGCGAAGAACATGGCGGCCATGTCCACCGCGTACGTGCCCAGCAGCTCCTTGCGCCGCCATGCGTAGCGCGCGCCCTCGCCGACCGCGCGCAGCGACGGCGGCTCGGCGTCGTGCGCGGGCGGGGCGGAGGCCAGCCGGAGGGCCATGAGCCCGGAGACCAGGAAGGTCAGCAGATCGAGGCCGTAGGCGAGTGGCAGCCCGGCGTACGCCACGACGACCCCGGCCAGCGAGGGCCCCACGATGGCGGACAGTTGCCAGCGCAGCGCGTTGAGCGCGGCGGCAGCGGTGAGCTGGTCATGCGGGACGATACGGGCCACCACCGCGTCGATGGCGGGGCGCTGCAGCCCGGTCAGCGCGCTGGCCAGCGCGGCCACGATGTACAGCGGCCACAGCATGGGATCCGGCAGCAGGCTGTTGACCAGCAGCAGCGCGGCGAGCAGCCCGAGCCCGGCCTCGGTGAGCAGGATCAGCCGCCGCCGGTCGACGGCGTCGGCCAGCGCACCGCCGTACAGCCCGAAGACGATCAGGGGCACCAGCTCGACCGCCCCGATCGCGCCGACCGCGGCGGCGGAGCCGGTCAACTCCTTGATCTGCAGCGGCAGCGCCACCATCGTCAGGAAGCTGCCGAAGGCGGTCACCAGCCCCGCGGTCCACAGCAGCCGGAAGTCGCGGGAGGAGTGCCAGGGCGCGAGATCGGGCAGCAGCGCCCGGGAACGCGGCGCGCGGCGCGCCGGGGGGTCGTCCTGGTCGGTCACGGTCACGAGGTGACATCGTCCGGCCGGGCCGCCGTACCGGGCAACCGAATTACGGCCGTGGGGCGCCGACTGGCCGTGGCCGCCTTACGGCCCGAGCGGCGCCGGGCGGTGTGAGCCCTACGGCCTGAGCAGCGCCTTACGGGGTTCGGGACCGACGTGCTGGCGGCGGCTGGCCGAATGGCAGGCGGCAGGCGTGTGGGATGAGCTGCAGCAGGTGCTGCTGGACCGGTTGCGGGCGGCGGACCGGCTGCACTTCTCCTGTGCCACGATCGATGCCTCGCACGTGCAGGCCAAGCGGGGGCGACGCCGCCCAAAAGTCGGTCCGGGTCCGGTCGACCGTGCGCGGCCGGGCTCGAAGCACCATGTGCTGACCGACGGGAACGGTCTTCCGCTGCGGGTGTCGCTGACCGGCGCGCACCGCAACGACGTCACCCAGCTCCTGCCTCTGGTCGATGGACTGCCGCCGGTGCGGGCAAGCGGGGCCGACCCCGGCGCAAGAAGATCGCGCGTCGCGGACAGGCCCACGGGTCGGGGTTGGGCCGCGTCCGCTGGGTTGCCGAATCCGCCATCGACGTCGCCGACCCGCGGTTTCGGCCCGTACATGGGCGCCGCCGGGCCCGGGCCCCACTGCCGTGAACCGACATGGGCCGTCACTCTTAGATGTGGCGCAGCGCCCAGCACGCCCAGACAATGACGGCCACCGCCGCCACGATGGCCACCGTGCCGAGGGTGATCCCGGCCCGCGCCCGGATGCGGCTGGCTCCCTCGTCGCCGTGCATGCGTCGCAGGGCGATGCTTCCCGAGACGACCGCCCAGATTCCCAGGGGCAGGATGAAGTAGACAGGAAGGTAGCGGAGCTGGTTCGGAACGGACTCCGGAAGCAGGGGGCAACCGATCGCCGCGACAGCAATGGCCCCCAGCATGAGTGACCACGCGCCCGTCAACTGCGGGAGAGCCTCTTCTTCGAACGAATCGATCTGCTGTGCGGAACTCATGGTCCGAAGGCTAGGCGGCAGACGGTGTGTTCCGCCTGGGTGCGGCTACCTAGATGAGCGTGAGTAGGCCGGGCGGCCGGAGTTGGCCACGTCGCCCGGCGCGGGCTCCCGGATCCGCTTGCGCCCGGATACCAGTAGCGGCGTTCGTGCCTGGGCAGGAGCGGTTCGATCACCGCCCACAGTTCGTCACTGATCTCCCACGGCTTCAGCCGGGTCATCCTCACCCCCGAGGAACGAGATCACCTGCCCCTCCACCGTGCCACATGAAGATCCTTTTGCAAGGACTCCTAAGGCCCGCAGCGCGCCGTCACCAGCCCGTAGGGCGCGCTCACCAGCCCCCAAGCGCCCCTCACCAATGCGTCGGCGGCGCCGCCAAGTGTTCGGCCAGCCGGGCCAGCCGGTCCTGGAAGCGGCGGCGGCCGGGGCGTGGCAGGCTGTTCTCCCCGGCGGCCGCGCTGACCAGGTGCTGGAGGGTGTCGAGGTCGAGCTCGCCGCCTTCGGGGGCGGACAGCGCGTCATGGGCCAGGGCGTGCAGCCCGGCGTCGCCGCCGTCGAGGGCGAGCACGGTCGCCCCGCCCCGGCGGGCGTCGTTCACCCGCTCCAGCAGCCCGGCCCCGGGGTCGCCCGGCGCGACCACCAGCAGGGTCTCGCCGCGGCCCGCCCGCTCCAGCCGCCCAAGACCGACCGCCAGATGCGTGGGGACGGCGGCGCCCTCCGGCACTCGGTGGCGGACGAGCGTGGGGGACAGCTCGGGCAGTCCGGACCAGGCCGCCTCGTCGTCGAGATGCGCGGCCAGATGCCACGGTTCGTATCTCTCGCTGCCGACCAGCAGTAGTCCGCCCTCGCGCGGTCCGACCGAGGCCCGTAGCGAGCCCGCGAAGCGGCGGGTGGCCTGGAGCCATTCGGTTCCGGCGAGGACCTCGCGCAGCAGTGCAACCCTTACGGCGTCCATGGCATCCGCATCCTGCCGCGGCCAGCGGCCCCGCGGGCCCGATTCGGGCCCGGCTCACTCGTTCGGGACATATGCGGAGGGCATGCCGCTGGCCGGGTCCGTGTCCGTCGGTCGCGCGTGCTCCTGTCGCGTCTCCAACTGTTCATGCGCCGTCTCTTGACGCTCTGTAAGGCAAACCCTAAGGTCGCGGCACACAAGGGACGTCCTACGTCCCATTTTTCTGACTCGGCACTCGATTGCGACGGGCATCGGGAGGTCTGGTGACTCCACCCACGCGTGAACGCGCGGGCTTCCTGCGTCACTGGCTAAGCAGCGTCGCAGAGGGCCAGCCCGGCCCTGTTGAGGACGTTCAGTGCGCCGATGTGGTCCGCGTTGGCGGTGAACCCGCAGGAGACGCATGCGAACTTCGCTTGGGTGAGACGGTTCCTGTTGTCCACGTGCCCGCATGCGGTGCACGTGATCGAGGTGTTGCGGGCGTCCACCGGGATCACGAGGCGACCGGCACTCTCAGCCTTGTTCGCCAGGATTCGGAGGAACTGTCCCCAACCCGCGTCGAGGATGCTGCGGTTCAGCCCGGCCTTCGCGGCGGCCCCGTTCGCAAGGAACGCCCCGTCACGCTGGGGGTCGGGCTTGGGTGCGGGTGCTTTGGTCATGCCCGCCGTGTTCAGCTTTTCGTGGGCGATCACGTCGTGCTCCCGCACGAGCGTGAGCGCCTGTTTGTGGTGGTGGTCCAGGCGCTGACGCCGGATCCTGGCGTGCAGCCTGGTGGCCTTCCGGGCTGCCGCCTTGTGCTTCTTGGTCCGGCGTCGGGTGCGTTTGGGGAAGGTGGACAGGTGCCGCTGGGCTTTGGCCAGTTCCTCGGCCATCGCGCCAAGGAACCCGGGGTTCGGGACGTGCTCGCCGTCCGAGGCGGTGAAGAAGTGCACCGTGCCCATGTCGATGCCGACGACGCTGCTGGTGGGAGGCAAAGGCTCGGCGGGCACGCTGTCGCAGGAGAGGATCACGTACCAGCGGCTGCCCTCGCGCTTGACCGAGACCGTCTTGACGCGGCCCTCCACGGCCCGGTGCTGATGCACGCGCACGTGCCCCACGCCCCGGAG
The DNA here is from genome assembly GCF_003595545.1 of Streptomyces sp. 11-1-2. Taxonomy (NCBI): domain Bacteria; kingdom Bacillati; phylum Actinomycetota; class Actinomycetes; order Kitasatosporales; family Streptomycetaceae; genus Streptomyces; species Streptomyces sp. 11-1-2. Next base: position 3,646,427 of record NZ_CP022545.1, on the reverse strand, counting down.
ACGCACGCGGGTCTGGGTGTCGTGGGGGGTGGAGTCCCAGCGGCAGCCGTCCCCGTCCTTCGGGAAGGCGACGGTGTCGAAGTGGCCGACACCCTTGAACCTGGGGTATCCGGGTTTCCCGCCGCTCCTGACCCGGCGGAAGAACGCCCGGAACGCTTTTTCGAGCCGCCTGAGTGTGGCCTGCTGGCTGGAGAAGGACCAGCGGCCCTGACGCTCCGGGTCGAACGCCCGGATCTCCCTCAGTTGCGCGGACTGATCTCCGTAGGTGATGTTGGTCTTCGATGCGTGCCGCCATGCGTCGCGGCGTTCCTGCAAAGCCCCGTTGTAGAGCGAGCAGTGGTCGGCCAGCATCTCCGTCAGGGCCTGTGCCTGTCGAACGGTGGGCCGCAGCAGGAACTTGTACGCGCGCAGCAACACAGCCCACCCTCCTCTCAACGTCTCCGCTGGTCAAAGCCGGTGCCTTCACCCTACCGGCCACCACTGACAACGCAGCGAACTACGCCGTTTCGCGGCTCCGTTTCGGCGATTCGATTCCCCCACCGGCTGAGGCCGGTGGCCTCCTTGAAGGAAGGGTGATGGCAGTCGGCACGGGGGCGGCACGCTCGTACGAGGTGTCCGTTCCGTTCCGGGCGGGGACCGAGGGCTATGCGAGCTACCGGATCCCGGCAGTGGTGCTGACCCACGCCGGAACGCTCCTCGCCTTCGCCGAGGGCCGGGCGGACTCCTCCGCCGACTACGGCCGCATCGACCTCGTGCTCAAGCGGTCGGCCGACGGCGGACGGACCTGGGGCGCCTTACAGCTCGTCGCCCGCAACGGCGATGGCACGGCGGGCAATCCGGCCCCCGCCGTCCTCGACGGCGGCCCCCACCACGGCCGCGTCCTGCTAGTGCACATCCGCAGCGCCGCCTCCGCCACCGAGGACCGGATCCGGCGCGGCGAGGTGAGCGCGGCCGACGGGCGGCGGGTGTGGCTGACGTACAGCGATGACGACGGCGCGAGCTGGAGCGAGGCCCGCGAGATCACCGCGAGCACCAAGCGGCCCGAATGGCGGTGGTACGCCACCACCCCCGGCCACGCCCTCCAACTGCGCTACGGCGCCCACGCGGGCCGGATCGTCGTCGCGGCCAACCACTCCCTGCCCCCGACCGTCCCCGGCGACGACGGCACCGAGGGGCGGTACAACGGCGGACACGATCTGCTCAGCGACGACGACGGCGCGACCTGGCGGATCGGGTACGTGGACGACAACTCCGACGGCTACGTCAACGTCAACGAGACCACCGCCGCCCAACTCCCGGACGGCCGCGTCTACTTCAACACCCGCACCGACGCGACCGCGCCCGGCACCCGCGCCGACGCCCACTCCGGCGACGGCGGCGCCACCCTGGACCTCCCCTTCCGGCCGCAGGCCGGTCTGGTGGCCCCCGTGGTCGAGGGCAGTGTGCTGCACCTCGGCGAGCCGGACGCGCTGCTCTTCTCCGGCCCCGCCGACCCCGCGTACCGGGCGCTGATGACCGTCCGCACCAGCCATGACGGCGGTGTCACCTGGCGGCCCACGCACACCGTGAACGGCCTGCCCGCCGCCTACTCCGATCTGGTCCGACTCGACGACGCCACGGTCGGACTGCTCTACGAGACCGGCGACTTCAGCGCCTACTCGACCATCACATTCCGGCGCATTCCGATGGAGGAGCTGGTATGAGCGATACCGCAAGAAACCGGAACACCTGGCTGTCCGGCGCGCCGCGCCGCGCCGTCCTCGGCGGTGCGGCCGCCGCGGCGGCCGGGTTCGCCCTCGCGGGCTGCGGCTCGGACGACGACGGGGGCGGGGACCCCAAGGGCCGCAAGAAGGGCGAGAAGATCACCCTGACCTTCTGGTCCTGGGTGCCGGGCATCGACAAGCCCGTCGACCTGTGGAACAGCAAGAACCCCGAGGTGCGGGTCAAGGTCGAGAAGGTCTCGGCCGTCGACGGCGCCCAGTACGCCAAGATGCACGCCGCCATCAAGGCGGGCAATCCGCCGGACCTCGGCCAGATCGAATACCCGGTCGTGCCCAGCTTCCTGGTCGACAACGGGCTGCTGGATCTGACCAAGTACGGGGTCGCCGAGCACAAGGACATGTTCGTCGGCTGGCAGTGGCAGCAGTCCGTCTTCGGCAAGGCCGTCTACGCCGTACCGCAGGCGTCCGGTCCGATGGGCCTGTTCATCCGTCAGGACCTGTTCGACAAGTGGGGCATAGAACCGCCCACCACCTGGGACGAGTACGAGGCGGCGGCCACGGCGATCCGTAAGAAGGGCGCCTGGATCGAGACCTTCTCGGCCACCAACGGCAACCGTTTCGCGGGGCTGGCCTGGCAGGCCGGGGCGCGCTGGTTCGGCACCGAGGGCGACACCTGGACCGTATCCATCGACGACGAGCCCACCCGTAAGGTCGCCGACTACTGGTACGACCTGGCCCGGCGGAAGCTCATCAAGACCATTCCGGACCGGCAGAACGCCTGGTACAAGGACGTCCAGACCGGCTCCATCGCCGCCTGGCTCGGCGCGAGCTGGGGCGACACCCTGCTGGTCGGCAACGCGCCCAAGACCGCGGGCAAGTGGCGCGTGGTGCCCATGCCGCAGTGGAAGAAGGGCGACGCCTCCTACGCCAACTGGGGCGGCTCCACCACCGCGGTCTTCGCCAAGACCAAGTACCCCAAGGACGCGCTGGCCTTCGCGATCTGGCTCAACACCGACCCCGAGTCGATCAAGCTCCTGATCGAGAACGGCTATGGCACCCCGGGCGCCAAGCAGGGGTACACCACCTCCCAGCTCGATGTGCACAAGGACTTCTTCGGCGGCCAGGCATACAGCAAGGTCTTCGACGAGGCGAGCAAGGGCGTGGACACGAGCTGGAAGTGGGGCCCCGCCACGGACACCCTCTACCAGCGGCTCGGCGACGCCTTCACCGCCGCCATCGGGGACGGGTCCGACTTCCGTTCCGTACTGAAGAAGGTGCAGGGCGAGACGATCACCGACCTCAAGGAAAAGGGCCTCAAGGTGAAGGCCGGGTGAGGCGGGTGAGCAAAGCCCCCCGCCGCTTCACCCGGACCGAGGCACGCAGCGCCCGGGCGGCGTCCGGGTTTCTGCTGCCCTTCCTCGCACTCTTCCTGCTGTGCTTCATCGCCCCCATCGCCTACGCCCTCTACGAGAGCCTGCTGAAGGTCGAGCGCACCGGGCCGCTCGGCCTCGGCGGGGAGACCAAGCAGGTGTGGGCGGGCCTGTCCAACTACGCCCACGCCCTGGAGGACGACCGGTTCACGGCGGGCTTCGGCCGGGTGCTGCTCTTCGGCGCCGTCCAGATCCCGTTGATGATCGCCTTCGCCACCGCGCTCGCGCTGCTGCTGGACGCGGCCTCCGCGCGCTGGGTCGGCTTCTTCCGGACCGCCTTCTTCCTGCCGTACGGCGTGCCCGGTGTGATCGCGTCGATCCTGTGGGGCTTCCTCTACGTCCCCGGGATCAGCCCGCTGGTGGAGATGGCCGATTCGATGGGCTGGGACGTGGACTTCCTGGGCCGCGGGGCGGTCCTGTGGTCCATCGCCAACATCGTCACCTGGCAGTTCACCGGCTACAACATGCTGGTGCTGATCGCCCAGCTCAAGGCCGTACCCGGAGAGCTCTACGAGGCGGCGCGGATCGACGGGGCCAATGCCTGGCAGGTCGCCCGGCACATCAAACTCCCCCTGATCCGGCCCGCGCTCGTGCTCACCACCGTCTTCAGCCTCATCGGCACCCTGCAGCTCTTCGCCGAGCCGAAGGTGCTCAAACCGCTGAGCAACTCCATCGACTCCGGCTACACCCCCAATCTGGCCGCCTACAACGAGGCGTTCACCAGCAACAACCAGCACATCGCGGCGGCCGAGGCGGTCCTGCTCGCCCTCGTCGCCTGCGTGCTGTCCTTCGGATTCCTGAGACTCGTGGGCCGGCGGGGGAAGGACGGCGACAACGGATGAACGAGGCGAACGACCTGGCGGGCGCGGTCGCGAGCGAGCCCGCGGACGAGGCCGCATCCGGTCAGGGGCGGCCCGAGGCGGTCCCGCCCGATGACCGGCCCGGTGCGGGCCGACGAGCGGCGAGGGGCCGGGAGGGGACGGAACCCCCCTTGCGGCACCGGATCATCACCGTCTCGCTGCTCACCGTCGCCGCCATCTACTTCCTGACCCCCGTCTACTGGCTCGTCATCTCGTCCACCAAGTCCAGCAGCGATCTCTTCGGCACCTTCGGCTTCTGGTTCCACGACCCGCACCCGCTCGACTATCTGCACCGGGTGCTCACCTACGACGACGGCATCTACGTCCGGTGGTTCGCCAACAGCCTGATGTACGCGGGCGTCGGCGCGCTCGCCGCCACCCTGCTGTCGGCCGCCGCCGGCTACGCCCTGGCCAAGTTCCGCTTCCCCGGCCGGGAGGGCATCTTCAACGTCATCCTGGCCGGAGTGCTGATCCCGGGCACGGCACTCGCCCTCCCGCTCTATCTCCTCTTCAGCGAGATCGGCCTGGCCAACACCTACTGGGCCGTGCTGATCCCCAGCATCGTCAGCCCCTTCGGGGTCTATCTGTGCCGGATCTACTCGGCCGCCGCCGTCCCGGACTCCCTCCTGGAGGCGGCGCGGATCGACGGCGCGGGGGAGGCCCGGATCTTCTCCACCCTGGGGCTGCGGCTGATGACCCCGGCGCTGGTCACCGTCTTCCTGTTCCAGTTCGTGCACATCTGGAACAACTTCTTTCTGCCGCTGGTCATGCTCTCCGACTCCGATCTCTACCCGATCCAGCTCGGCCTGACGTCCTGGCAGGGGTACGCGGACCGGCAGCCGGAGCTGTACCAGTACACGGTCGGCGGGGCGTTCCTGTCCGTCCTGCCGCTGATGGTGCTGATGGGCGTACTCCAGCGGTACTGGCGCACAGGGCTGACGGAGGGGAGTGTCAAAGCGTAAGAGACGTCACCGTGAAGGTGGCCGCGGTGCGTGACAGGATCACTGTCATGACTACTCCTGATGCCCCGAACTCCGCGTCCGACGCCCCCGCGAAGAAGGCCCCCGCCAAGGACCCCTGGGACCTCCCCGATGTGTCCGGCCTGACCGTCGGCGTCCTGGGCGGCACCGGCGACCAGGGCCGCGGCCTCGCCTACCGGCTGGCCAGGGCCGGCCAGAAGGTGATCATCGGCTCGCGCGCCGCCGAGCGCGCGCAGACCGCGGCACGGGAGCTGGGCGGCGCGGAGCTCGGCATCGAGGGCGCGGACAACGCCGAGTGCTCGCGCCGCAGCGACATCGTCATCGTCGCGGTCCCGTGGGACGGCCACGCCAAGACGCTGGACTCGCTGCGCGAGGAGCTCAGCGGCAAGCTGGTCATCGACTGCGTCAACCCGCTGGGCTTCGACAAGAAGGGCGCGTACGCCCTGACGCCGGAGGAGGGCAGCGCCGCCGAGCAGGCCGCCGCCCTGCTGCCGGACTCCCGGGTCACCGCGGCCTTCCACCACCTCTCGGCCGTACTGCTGCAGGACCCCGAGGTCGAGCAGATCGACACCGATGTGATGGTGCTGGGCGAGTCGCGCGCCGACACCGACCTGGTCCAGGCGCTCGCGGCCCGCATCCCCGGCATGCGCGGCGTCTTCGCGGGCCGGCTGCGCAACGCCCACCAGGTGGAGTCGCTGGTGGCCAATCTGATCTCGGTCAACCGCCGCTACAAGGCCCATGCGGGCCTGCGCGTCACCGACGTCTGAGGGCGCTGCCGCCCGACCGGCGCATCCGGGGCGCCCCGCCCCCGCGGCGGTGCATGGGGGACAATGTGGGGGAGTGCCACATCCCCCGACAGGAGCCGATCGCATGCCCCGCCTCGCCCTTTGCACCCTGGCCGTCTGCGTCCTCGCGATCGCCGCGGCCGTCGTGTCCTTCGCGCGGGGGAGCTGGCTCGGGATCATCTGGGTCATGATCGCCGGTATCTCGTCCAATATGGCCTGGTACTACGTCCGCAAGGCCCGGGTCGACCGTGCGGCCGACCGGGAGAGCACGGGCGCCACGAGCTGAGGCCACGGCCGCGGGCCGAGATCACGGGGGAGCTGCTACGGGTGTCCGGCGGACCACGCGGCGGAGCCGCATGTCGATGCTTTCCGCTGCCCGCCCCTTCCCGAAACTGGGGCTCCGCCCCAGCCCCCGGGGGGTCCAGGGGCGAAGCCTGGTCAGGGGAAGGGGCGGGGAGGGGAACAGCCCGCCGCAGGCACCCCTAGGAGCGGAATCCGGCGATATCGGGCTCGCCCTGCCAGAAGCGGAAGAACTCCTGCCCCCAGTAGGTGTCCCATTCCGATACGCCCAGGGCCCGCATCACCGCGTCGATCGCGCCGAAGAACGCCTCGTTGACCTCGGGTATCCACAGGATTCCGAAGACCGCGAGCAGCCCGAACGGCGCGTACGGCTCGACCTGGCGCCGGATGCGGTGCGACAGCCAGGGCTCGATCACTCCGTAGCCGTCCAGGCCCGGGACCGGCAGGAAGTTCAGGATCGCCGCCGTGACCTGCAGCAACGCCAGGAAGGCGAGTGCGAAGCGGAAGAGCTCCGGCACCTGGTCCGTGGCATCGAGCCAGAAGGGGGCGGTCAGCGCGGCCGCGAACAGCACGTTCGTCAGCGGGCCCGCGGCCGAGATCAGGCTGTGCTTCCAGCGGCCCTGGATCCGGTGCCGCTCGATGAACACCGCCCCGCCCGGCAGCCCGATCCCGCCCATGATCACGAAGACCACGGGCAGCACGATGCTCAGCGCCACATGCGTGTACTTCAACGGGTTCAGGGTCAGATAGCCCTTCGCGCCGATCGACAGATCCCCGCCGTGCAGCGCGGTGCGCGCATGGGCGTACTCATGCAGGCACAGCGAGACGACCCAGCCGGAGACGACGAACAGGAAGACGGCGAAGCCGGGGCTCGCGGAGTACTCCGTCCACACCGCCCACGCGGACACGACCATGATCGCGAACAGTCCGAGGAAGACGGGGCTGATGCGCCGCTCGCGGCGGCTGATGGCGGTGGTCATCGAGTGGGGTCTCCATACGGGCTGGTGAGCGCTGAGGGGGAAACGTCGAACGGGGGGCGCGGAGTTCCGGGCCAGGGTAAACGGGAGAACCGCCGGGCCAGGGAAAACGGGGGAACGGCCGGGCCACGGGAAACGGGAGAATGGCCGGGCCGGGGTCAATGGGAGAACGGCCGGGGCAGGCGCGGTCGGCCGGGTGACGGGCATCCCTCAGAATGGGGCCGTGCGCTACGGCATCCTCGGCACCACCCAGGCCCGCCACGACGACGGCACCCCCGTGGACGTCGGCGGGGCGCGGCTGCGTGCGCTGCTGGCGGCGCTCGCGCTGGCGCCCGGGCGGGCGCGGACCACCGGGGCGCTCATCGGGGAGATCTGGGTCACCGATCCGCCCGCCGACGGGCACGGCGCGCTGCAGGCGCTGGTCGGACGGCTGCGGCGGGCGCTCGGCAAGGACGCCGTGGAGTCCGTGCCAGGCGGGTACCGGCTGACCGCCGACCCCGACGACGTCGATCTGCACCGTTTCGAGCGGCTCGCGGAGGAGGGCGCCCACGCCCTCGCCGACGGCGATCCGGCCAAGGCCGTCGATCTGCTCGACGCCGCCCTCGCGCTGTGGCGCGGGCCGGCGCTCAGCGATCTGCCCGACGCCACCGCACCCGCCGCCCGCGCCGAGGCGCGACGGCTGGACGCGCGGCGCGCCCGGCTCGCCGCCGACCTCGCCCTCGGCCGCCCCGCCCGGGCCCTCCCCGCGCTCACCGGGCTCTGCGACGGCCACCCGCTGGACGAGCCGCTGCACGCGCTGCGCATCCGGGCCCTGCGGGACGTGGGCCGGGTGGCGGAGGCGCTGGCCGCGTACGAGGTGATCCGTACGGAGATCGCCGAGCGGCTGGGCGCCGATCCGGGGCCGGAGCTGCGGGGGCTGTACGCCGAGCTGCTGGCGGCGGCCGATGAGGGCTCTCCCGTACCGCCCGGCCCCGTTCCGCCGCGCCCCGCCCCCGCCCGTGGCGGCGGTGGCAATCTGCGGGCCCGGCTGACCAGCTTCGTCGGCCGCGAGGCCGATCTGGCGACCCTGCGCGGCGATCTGTCCGGCCACCGGCTGATCACCCTCCTCGGGCCCGGCGGTGCCGGGAAGACGCGGCTGTCGCAGGAGGCCGCCGAATCGTTCGCGCCCGACTGGCCGGACGGGGTGTGGCTGGCCGAGCTGGCGCCCGTCGACGACCCCGAGACCGTTCCTGAGACGGTGCTCAGCGCGGTAGGGGGGCGCGAGACGGTCCTCCTCGGCACGTCGCCCGAAGGGCTGCGCGCCGCGACCGACCCGGCCGTGCGCGATCCGCGCGCCCGGCTCATCGAGCACTGCGCCCCGCGCCGGATGCTGATCGTGCTCGACAACTGCGAACATCTCGTCGCGGCCGCGGCCCACCTCGCCGAGTCCCTGCTCGCCCAGTGCCCCGGGGTCACCATCCTGGCCACCAGCCGCGAACCCCTCGCCGTCCCGGGCGAGTTGGTGCGTCCCGTGGAGCCGCTGCCCGACCCCGTCGCGCTGCGGCTGCTCCAGGACCGGGGCGCGGCGGCCCGGCCCGGTTTCCGTACGGAGGACGATCCGGCCGCGTGTGCCGAGATCTGCCGGCGCCTCGACGGACTGCCCCTGGCGATCGAACTGGCCGCCGCGCGGCTGCGGCTGCTCACCCCACGGCAGCTCGCCGACCGCCTCGACGACCGCTTCCGCCTCCTGACCAGCGGCAGCCGTACGGCGCTGCCCCGCCAGCAGACCCTGCGAGCCGTCGTCGACTGGTCCTGGGACCTCCTCGACGCCCCCGAACGCACCGTGCTCGCCCGGCTGTCCGTTTTCGCGGGAGGCTGCGGTCTGACCGAGGCGGAGGCGGTGTGCGCGGACGCGGCCGAGGCGGTGCGCGGATACCCCGAAGAAGACGCGGAAGCCACAGAGCGCGCGAAACACGAACAGCGCGCCGGGCACACCGAGGCCGTGGAGCCCCGGGACGTGGCCGCGCTGCTCGGCTCCCTTGTCGATAAATCGCTGGTCGTCACCGCGCCCGGACCGGAGCCCGGGGCGGACGGGGAGATGCGGTACCGGCTGCTGGAGACCGTCGCCGAGTACGCGGCGGAGCGGCTGGACGAGTCCGGCGAGCGGGCCGCGGTCGAACAGCGCCATCTGGTCGCCTACCGGGAGCTGGCCCGTACCGCCGATCCGCTGCTGCGCGGCCCCGCACAGCGCCACTGGCTGGTCCGGCTGGAGACGGAGCACGAGAATCTGCGCACCGCGCTGCGCCGGGCCGTGGCCGCCCGCGACGAGCAGGAGGCGCTGTGCCTGGTGCTCTCGCTCGGCTGGTTCTGGCATCTGCGCGGCCACCGCGGCGAGGCACGCCAGTGGGCGAACGCCGCGGCCGGCCTCGGGCCGAGCCCCTTCGCACCGCCCGTGGTCCCCGCGCCGCCGCTGTACGTCAGCTGCACGGCCGCCTCGCCGCCGATGGAGCCCGAGCTGCTGGCGGAGGCGCGGCGGGGAGTGCGGCTGTACGCGCTGGCCAACATCGACGGCGACCTCCGGGCCATGGTGGGCGACGACATCCAGCGCGAGTTGGAGGGCATCGTCGCCGCCTACCGGCCGGGGCTGCCCCAGACCTGCCGTCTCCCGGGCGTCCTGTGGTTCTTCGCGGTGTTCCTCAGGGGGGACTTCGTCCTGCTGCGGGAGATGGCCGACGAGGCGGTGCGCACCTGCCGGGAGCTGGGCTACGCATGGGAGCTGGCGTTCACCCTCCAGCTACGGGCCAAGTTCTACCGGGAGCCGAGCGGCGAGCACCAGGGCGCGACCCGCGATTCCGACGAAAGCCTGGAGATCTTCCGCAGGCTCGGTGACGTATGGGGCGAGGCGGAGGCGCTGGCCGGCCGCGGCGAGACCCGGGAGAAGCGTGGCGAGGGCGCGGCCGCGGCCGCGGACTACCGCGCGGCGATCCGCTGCGCCCAGGAGCTCGGGGCCCATGACCAGGTGCTGCTCCTCCGGTCCCGGCTGGCCGGGCTGTTCGTGGAGTTCGGGGACGAGGAGAAGGCCGCCGAGGGCGAGCGGATGCTGCGCGAGGTGGTCGAGCAGGGGCAGCATGCGGGCGCCGAGGCGCTGTCCTACGCCCGGATCCATCTGGCGCAGCGCTACGGCATCACGGGCCGCCTCGCGGAGGCGCGGACCCTTCTGGTCACCATGCACGGGGAGTTCGAGCACCGGGCGCTGCGGATGTTCGAGGGCATGGTGGAGGGGCTGCTGGCCTGGCTGGACCTGGTGGAGGGACGGCCGGGCGACGCCCTGGCGACCGTGCGCGGCGCGCTGGCGAAGACCACCGGCCGGATGACGGAGATGGTCGCGCCGTTCATCCCGGTGACCCATCTGCTGACCGCCGCCGAGGCGCTGAGCGGCCTCGGCGACCCGGAGCGGGCCGCGGCCGCGGCGCGGCTGCTGGGGGCGTACGACACGCTGCGCAAGCGCCAGCAGTACCGGATCTCCACCGGTGAGCGGACGCGCCGGGAGTGGACCGAGGCCGCGGCGCGGGCCGAGCTCGGGGACGCCGTGTACGAGCGGACCCACGCCGAGGGCGGCGACCTCACCCTGGACGAGGCCATCGCACTGGTCTGAGCGGGCCGGTGAGCAGGCCGGGGAAGCACCGGGAGGGGCGAGAGACGACCGGCCGGGCGCCCCCCGTAGGGCGCGCCCGGCCGGTGGCTCGAGACCGTGGACCGTCAGGTGGTCTTGTTGCGGAACTTGCGCACCGCGAGCGGTGCCATGAACACCGTGATGGCCACCGTCCAGACCAGGGTCACCGTCACCGGTTCGGCTATCGCGCCATGGCCGCTGGTGAGCGCCCGCGCGGCGTCCGCGAGCCGGGACAGCGGGTTGTACTCGGTGAAGGACCGCAGCCAGTCCGGCATGGTGGCGGTCGGGGCGAAGATGGACGAGCCGAACTGCAGGGGCATCATCACCAGGAAGCCCATGCCGCTGACCGCCTGCGGGGTGGGCAGCGACATGCCCAGCAGCATGAAGATCCAGGTCAGCGAGGATCCGAAGAGCACGGCCAGCGCCACCGCGGCCAGCAGCTCCAGCGGCCCGGTCTTGAGCTCGAAGCCCATGATGAAGCCCATGATCAGCAGGATGATGGTGGACAGCAGCATCCGGCCGCACTCCACGACCAGCTTGGCGATCAGCACCGAGGAGCGGGCGATCGGCAGCGTGCGGAAGCGGTCCATGACGCCCTTGTTGAAGTCGTCATTGACGCCGCTGCCGATCGACATCGCGATGTTGAGCCCGCCCATCGCCATGAGGCCGGGGATGAAGTAGTTGACGTACTCGGAGCGGTTGCCGCCCGTCATCGCGCCGCCGAAGACATAGGTGAACAGCAGCGCGAAGACGATCGGCATCGCCAGGGCGTCGAACATCGCGAACGGTTCGTACCTGATCTGCATGGCGTTGCGCCGCACCAGTGCGCCGATGTGGCGCAGATTGGCGCGGGGGCCGATCCGGCCGTCGCTCTTTCCCCGCACGGGCGCGGTCATCGTGGCCGTACTCACGCGGCGACCTCTTCCAGCGTCTTGTTGTCCTGCGGTGCGGACGCCTTCCGGCCGGTGATGGCCAGGAAGACCTCGTCCAGGCTGGGCATATGGGTGTCGATCCCGGCGATCGCGAAACCGCGCTGACTGAGCAGACCGATCAGGGCGGTCAGTTGCTCGTCGCTGACGATGGGCACACTGACCTGGCCCTCCTCCGCATCGGCGGTCGCGCCGCCGATGCCGTCGAGACCCGCCTGGGCGATGGCGCCGGCCATGCGGTGCACCTCGGCGGGGTCGGACGGGCGGATCTTCAGGGTGCGGCCGCCGACCTTGGCCTTGAGCTCGTGCACCCGGCCCTCGGCGATGACCCTGCCCCGGTCGATCACCGTCAGGTTGTCGGCGAGCTGCTCGGCCTCCTCCATGTACTGGGTGGTGAGCAGCACGGTGGCCCCCTCGGTGACCATCCGCCTGACCTCGTCCCACACCTCGTTACGGGAGTGCGGGTCCAGGCCGGTCGTCGGCTCGTCCAGATAGAGCACCGAGGGCCGGCCGATCATGGACGCGGCCAGGTCGAGCCGGCGGCGCATACCGCCGGAGTAGGTGCGCACGCGCCGCTTGCCGGCCTCGGTGAGCGAGAACCGCTCGAGCAGGGCGTCCGCCCGCGCACGGGCCTCCTTGCGGGAGAGATCGAGCAGCCGCCCGATCATGTAGAGGTTCTCCCAGCCGGGGAGCTTCTCGTCGACCGAGGCGTACTGCCCGGTCAGCCCGATGGTGCGGCGCAACTGCCGGGGCTGGCGCACCACGTCGTATCCGGCCACCACCGCGGTGCCGGCGTCCGGCACCAGCAGAGTGGACAGACAGCGGACAAGTGTCGTCTTACCGGCGCCATTGGGGCCCAGCACACCCAGGACGGTGCCCTCCGGCACGTCCAGATCCACTCCGTCGACGGCCTTGGTGTCACCGAAGTGCTTGACCAGCCCCCGAACTTCGACGGCATTGCCGTCCCTGATCCTCTGTTCCCGCGTCATGCGCCCAGGATGACAGCCGTCACCGACAGACCGCCGACAGGCGGCAGACAGCCCGCCGACGGGGGAAGATCGGCGGGCTGTCGTTGTACCGCAGTGGCTCGTGGTGCCTAAGCGCTCCGCTGGAAGTGCCGTGATGCGTCGTCGGCCGTCTGCTGCGCCGTCGTGGCTGGTCGCGCAGTTCCCCGCGCCCCTTCGGGGCGCCATCGAACCGTAGCGGACTTCTTCTGACCTGCTCAGTGGAAGGAGTGCTCCTCGGCCGGGTAGGCCCCGCCGACGACGTCCTCCGCGAAGGCCCGCGCCGCGTCGCCCAGGCCCTGGCGCAACTGTGCGTACTGCTTGACGAAGCGCGGCACCCGGCCGTCGGTCATGCCCGCCATGTCCGTCCACACCAGGACCTGGGCGTCGCACTCGGATCCGGCGCCGATGCCGATGGTGGGGATGTGCAGCGAGCGGGTCACCTCGGCGGCCAGCTCGGCCGGGACCAGCTCCAGGACGACCGCGAAGGCGCCCGCGTCCTGGACCGCCTTGGCGTCCCGCAGCAACTGCTGGGCCGCCTCCTCGCCGCGCCCCTGGACCGGATAGCCGCCGTAGGCGTTGACGGACTGCGGGGTCAGGCCCACATGCGCCATGACCGGGATGCCGGACTGGACCAGCAGCTCGATCTGCTGGGCGGAGCGCTCCCCGCCCTCCAGCTTCACGGCTCCCACGCCCGCCTCCTTGACCAGGCGGGTGGCGTTGCGCAGCGCCTGCACCGGGCCCTCCTGGTACGAGCCGAAGGGCAGATCGCCGACGACGAGGGCGCGCCGGGTGCCGCGCACCACGGCGGCGGAGAGCAGCGCGATCTCGTCCATGGTGACGGGGACGGTGGACTCATAGCCCAGGTGGCAGTTGCCCATCGAGTCGCCGACCAGCAGCACCGGGATGCCCGCCTGGTCGAAGACGGACGCGGTCATCGCGTCGTAGGCGGTGAGCATCGGCCACTTCTCGGCGCGCTCCTTGGCGGCCGCGATGTCACGGACGGTGATGCGGCGGGAGCTGGTGCCGCCGTAGAGGGCCTTCTCGGACTGCTTCTGCGCAGGACTGACGTGCGTCATCGCTACGGCTCCTGTTCATCATCTCGAGGCGCCCTGACGGCGTCCCCGGACCAACCCCATGCTGGCACGGCTCCTGCCGGGGCGAAAGTGGGCCCGGATCCCCCGGGCGGTGGCCTCGACCACCTTTTCGCGGGCCCTTCTCCGGCCCGTTGGCCAAAGCCTCGCAAAGATCTTCCGATACGATACGGTCTCGTATCGTAAGTCGCCTAGCCTGGGCGGCATGGCCTCCCCATCCAGCACTCAGGGCGCCCCGGACGGGTCCGGCGTCCCCGAGGCGATCTACCGCAGACGCTGGGCGATCCTCGTCGTCCTGATGTTCAGCGTCCTGGTCGTCGTCCTCGACAACTCGATACTCAACGTGGCGATGAAGACGATCGCCTCGCCCAAGCCCACCGGGCTCGGGGCCACCCAGAGCCAGCTCGAGTGGGCGATCAACTCCTACACACTGGTCTTCGCCGGGCTGCTGTTCACCGCGGGGATCCTCGGGGACCGGATCGGCCGTAAGAAGGTCCTGCTCGGCGGGATGGTGGTGTTCGGCGCGGGCTCGGTGCTCGCCGCCTTCTCCGGTTCGCCCGGTGAACTCATCGGCTTCCGGGCGCTCATGGGTCTTGGCGCCGCCTTCGTGATGCCCGCGACCCTCGCCATCCTGGTCAATGTCTTCGAACGCGAGGAACAGGCGAAGGCGATCGGCATCTGGGTCGCCGCGGTGGGGCTGGCCATCGCCATCGGGCCGATCACCGGCGGACTGCTGCTGGAGCACTTCTGGTGGGGTTCGGTCTTCTTCGTCAACGTGCCGATCGTGATCGTCGGACTGATCGCGATGGTGGTGCTCGTCCCCGACTCCAGGGACCCGGCGCCCGGCCGGGTCGACCCGCCGGGCGTGCTGCTGTCCGTCGTCGGGCTCGTGCTGCTGGTCTACGGCATCATCAAGGGCGGCCAGCTCGCCGACTTCACCGACGCCCAGGTGCTGGGCTCCATCGGCACCGGGCTCGCCGTCCTGGTGCTGTTCGTGCTGCACGAGAAGCGCAGCCACCACCCGGCCATCGATATCGGCTACTTCCGCAACCCGGCCTTCTCCGCCGCCATCGCCGCCGTCGCCCTGGTCTTCTTCGCCCTCATGGGCGTGACCTTCTTCATGGTCTTCTACACCCAGAGCGTGCGCGGCTACAGCGCGCTCGAATCCGGGCTGCTGATCCTGCCGCTGGCCGTGGCGCAGTTGATCTTCGCCCCGCGTGCCCGGCTGGTCGTCGAGCGGTTCGGCGCCCGCGCGGTGTGCACCGGCGGCATGCTGCTGGTGGCCGCCACCATGTCGGGGTTCCTGCTGCTGGGCGTGGACACCCCGATCGTCGTGCTGGAGGTGCTGTTCTTCGCCCAGGGCGCCGGAATGGCGCATATCATGCCGCCGGTGACCACCGCGATCATGCAGGCGCTGCCACGCCAGAAGGCCGGCTCCGGCTCTGCGCTCAACAACACCTTCCGGCAGGTCGGCGGCGCGCTCGGGGTCGCCGTGCTCGGCTCGGTGCTCTCCTCCACCTACCGCGAGGGCATCCGGGGCACCCTGGCCGCCGTGCCCGGACTTCCCGACTCCGTACGGCACTCGGCGGGCGAGTCCGTCGAGGCCACCCTGGGGGTCGCCGAGAAGCTGGGGCCCAGGGGCCAGGAGCTGGTGGGCCCCGCGCAGGACGCCTTCGTCCACGCCATGCATGTCACCGCCCTCGGCTCGGCGGGCGTCGCCCTCGTCGGGGCGCTGGTCGTGCTGGCCTTCCTGCCTGGCAAGGGCGCCTCCGGCGAGGCCCCCGACGGCGGGCGGCCGCACCCGCGGAAGGAGGCGTCGGCCGACCGATGACCGCACCGGAGAGCTCCGCGCCCAAACTCCGCGGCCGACCCCGCAGCCTCGCCACCGACGCCGCGATCATCGAGGCCGCGCTGCGGCTGCTGGAGGAGGGCGCCTCGGTCGGCGGGCTGTCGATCGAGGGGATCGCCCGCGAGGCGGGCGTCGGTAAGGCCACCGTGTACCGCCGCTGGCCCGGTAAGGACGCGCTGATGCTCGATGTGCTGCGCTCCCTGGAGGAGCCCAGCCCCGAGCCGGCCGGGGTCTCGGTGCGCGACGACCTCGTCACCGTCCTGGAGTTCATGCGCCGCCGCGGGCTCGCCAAGCGCAACTCCGCCCTGCTGCGCAGCGTCATCACGCAGATGCACGCGCACAAGGAGCTGTGGCGGGCCTACGACGAGAACGTCATAGCGGCCCGCCGCGCGACCCTGCGCGCCGTGCTGCGGCGGGGGCGGGAGAGCGGTGAGATCCGCGCCGATGTGGACCTGGAGCTGCTCGCCGACCTCTTCACCGGCCCGATGCTCGCCCGCGCCATGCTCCACGAGTGGAAGGAACTCCCCGACGGGCTGGCCGAGCGGATCGTCGACACGGTCCTGGACGGGGTCTCCCCACGCCGCTGAGCGGTTTGTGCCTGTTGTGTCACAACACCCCCTCCCGCGCCGGGAGGTGGAACTCCCGGCCGCCGACCCGACGTCCTCGGACGGGAGACGCCCCGGGGGCGTCCGGAAAAGCCCTGGTCATCACCTAGGGTCGTAGCCAAGGCGCGGCAGTTGAGGCAGTGAGGGACGGCGAATGACGCAGGCGTACACACAGGAGACACGACAGCTCGGGGACGCGCCCGGGCGATCGGGCTCCCGGATCGGCCGCCTGCTCCACCGGCTCCGGGACGATCGCGGCATCTGGCGGCGCGGACTGGTGCTGGCGGCGATCGCGATCCTGCTCGCGCTGGTCATGATCTTCCACGCCGAGATCCCCAACCGGGTGGGCAACCTCGGCTCCCTGCTGGAGACCTTCCTGCCGTGGCTGGGCCTGGCCGTGCCGGTGCTGCTGGTGCTCGGCCTGGTGCGGCGGTCGGCGAGCGCCGTGCTCGCGCTGGTGCTGCCCGTCGCCGTCTGGCTGAACCTCTTCGGCGGGCTGATGTTCTCCGACAAGTCCGGCAGCGGCGGCGAGCTGACCGTCGTCACCCACAACGTCAACGCGGAGAACGCCGACCCGACGGGCACCGCGGAGGACGTGGCCGGATCGGGCGCCGATGTGGTGGCGCTGGAGGAGCTGACGGGCGCGGCCGTGCCCACGTACGAGCGGGCCCTGGCGGGCACTTACCGCTACCACACCGTGCAGGGGACGGTGGGGCTGTGGAGCAAGTACCCGCTGTCCGGCACCAAGCCGGTGGACATCAAGCTGGGCTGGACGCGGGCGCTGCGCACCACCGTCGCCACACCGCGCGGTGAGGTCGGTGTCTATGTGGCCCATCTGCCCTCGGTGCGGGTGAAGTTCAACGCGGGCTTCACCGCCGGGCAGCGCGACGCCAGCGCCGAGGCGCTGGGCCAGGCCATCTCCCGGGAGCGGCTCCGCAAGGTGATCCTGCTCGGCGATCTGAACGGCACCATGAACGACCGGGCGCTGGCCCCCGTCACCGCGCAGATGCGGTCCGCCCAGGGCGCGGCGGGCGACGGCTTCGGCTTCAGCTGGCCCGCCTCGTTCCCGATGGCGCGGATCGACCAGATCATGGTGCGGGGCATGGATCCGGTCGCGGCGTGGGCGCTGCCCAAGACCGGCAGCGATCACCTTCCGCTGGCGGCGTCGGTCGACTACTGAGCCTGCGGACGAACCCAGCCGGATGAACTTCGGCGGATGAACCCCGCCGGATGAACCCCGGCGGGTGAACACCGCCAGGTGAACCCTGGCGGATCGACCCTGGCGGGTGAGCCAGCTCACGGTCCATCCGGCGAGATCTTACGTCCTGTTCATCTTGGGGATCTCCTCGGGAACATCCGGCGTGAGAGACTTTGTTCAGCTAGAGAACATACGCATCCTCTGCACGTTTCTCCTTCGTTTGAAAGGTCTCTCATGCCCCTGGCCCTGCTCGCCCTTGCTGTGAGCGCCTTCGGCATTGGTACTACCGAGTTCGTGATGATGGGCTTGCTGCCCAATGTCGCCGGCGATCTGGGCACCTCGGTACCCACGGCCGGATACCTCGTCTCCGCCTATGCCATCGGGGTCGTGGTGGGCGCTCCGCTGCTGACCGCCCTCGGTTCCCGGATCCCGCGCAAGCGGATGCTCGTGTTGCTCATGGCGCTCTTCACGGTGGGCAACCTCGCCTCCGCCCTCGCCCCCAACTTCGGGCTGCTGATCGCGGGCCGGGTGCTCGCCGGGCTGCCCCACGGCGCGTTCTTCGGCGTCGGTGCGGTGGTCGCCTCGCGGCTGGTGTCCGAGGACCGGCGGGCCCGCGCGGTCGCCACCATGTTCCTCGGGCTGACCATCGCCAATATCGTCGGCGTCCCCGTGGCCACCCTGCTCGGCCAGAACCTCGGCTGGCGCGCGACCTTCCTTGTCGTCTCCGCGATCGGCGTGGTCGCCATGGGCGCGCTCGCCCGGCTCGTCCCGCAGGTCTCCCATGAGCAGCAGGGCGGCCTGAGCCAGGAGCTCGGCGCGCTGCGCGACCGGCAGGTCATCCTGGGACTGCTCACCGCCGTCTTCGGCTTCGCCGGGGTCTTCGCCGTCTACAGCTACCTCGCCTCGATGATGACCGAGGTCACCGGGTTCGGTGAGTCGACGGTCACCCTGGTGCTGGCGCTGTTCGGCATCGGCATGACACTGGGCGCCCTGATCGCCGGTCCGCTGACCGACCGGGCGCTGCGGCCGACGCTCTACGGCTCGCTGGCGGCGCTTGCGGTCACGCTCGTGGCCTTCGACTTCACGGTGCATGTGAAGTGGGCCGCGCTGCTGTCGGTCGTGGTGCTGGGCGCGGTCGGCTTCATGACCACCACCCCGCTGCAGATGCTGGTGATGAACAAGGCCCAGCACGCCCCGACGCTGGCCTCCGCCTCCAACCACTCCGCGTTCAACCTGGCCAACGCCGGTGGCGCGTGGCTGGGTGGCGTCGCCATCGCGGCGGGCTGGGGCTGGACCTCCCCGACGCTGGTCGGCGCCGTGCTCGCGGTGATCGGTCTGGCGATCGCGCTGATCGCGGGGCGGACCGACCGGGCCCCGGCGAGCGGCTCGCGGGTCGTCGCGAGCAGCGAGTCGATGCCGCACCTGTCCGAGGTGAGCTGAGCTACGGGGGGTCCGGCGGATCTGTCCCCTCCCCGCCCCTTCCCGAAACCGGGGCCCGGCCCCGGGCCCCGGTGGGGGCTCCGCCGCAGACCCTGGTGGGGGCTCCGCCGCAGACCCTGGTGGGGGCTCCGCCTCGGGCCCTGGTGGGGGCTCCGCCCCGGACCCCGGCCGGGGCTCCGCCCCTGGGCTCCGCTCCTGAAGCGCCGGAGGGGCTGGATTGGCTCAGACGAGGCCCCCGCCATCCGGCGGGGGCCTTTTCCGTTGCCGGGGCGCCCCGGATCCCGTCTCGCTTGACTTTGACACCGATGTGAGGCTCTAGCGTCCCGGTCATCAGCCGCGAGACGAAGGACACCACTGATGACCAGCACCTCACCCCTGGCCCGCATCGTCCGGGGTACCGGACCCGGGCTGCTGCTCGCCCACGGCGGGACCGGCTCCATCGACGGAAACTACGGCCCGATCCTGGACGGCCTCGCCGAGCGCCACCGCGTGGTCGGCCCCGATTACCCCGGCTCCGGCCGCACCCCGCGCGCGAGCGGGCCGCTGGACCTGGACACCCTCGCCGACCAGTTGGTGGCCGCCGCCGTCGAGGAGGGTCTGGACACCTTCGCCATCGCCGGATACTCCCTCGGCGGTCCGGTCGCCCTGCGCGCCGCCACCCGCCATCCGGAGCGGGTCACCGCCCTGGTCCTGACCGCGACCTTCGCCCGCCCCAGCGCCCGGATGCGGCTCCTGGTCGAGGAATGGCTGCGCCATCTGCGCTCGGACGACCAGGAGGCGGCGGCCCGCTGGGCGGCGCTCATCGGCGCGGGCGCGCCGTATCTGGACCGGATGACCCCCGAGCAGCTCGACATGGTGATCAAGGGTGCCCGGGCCTCCGTACCGCCCGGCGCGATCGACCAGGTCGAACTGGTCGGCCGGGTCGACGTCCGGGAGGACCTGGGCCGGATCCGGGTGCCCACCCTGGTGATCTCCACGACGCTGGACACGATGGCGACGCCGTACCACCACCGCCAGGTCGCGGACGCGATCCCCGGCGCGCGCTTCGTCGAGCTGGAGTCGGGCCACCTGCCGTTCGTGGAGGCGCCCGCTGAGTGGCTGGGCCTGATCAGGGCGTTCCTGGACGCCCAGTAAGTACGCCCATTACGCCCAGTAGAACCAGGCGTAGCCCACAGGGCCCCGCCCACCGGCTCAGGTGCGCTCGCGCCAGCGGTTGGTGATGGGCAGCCGGCGGTCCTTGCCGAAGCCCTTCGCGGAGATCTTCGTGCCCGGCGGGTACTGCCGGCGCTTGTACTCGGCGGTGTCCACGAGCCGCAGGATCCGGGTCACCAGCGGATCGTCGTACCCCGCCGCCACGATGTCCTTACGTCCCTGGTCACGGTCGACGTACAGCTCCAGGATCCGGTCCAGGACCTCGTAGTCGGGGAGCGAGTCGGTGTCGACCTGGCCGGGGCGCAGCTCGGCGCTCGGCGGCTTGGTGATCGAGTTCTCGGGGATGGGCGGGGTCTGGCCCCGCTCTTCCGCCGCGCGGTTACGCCATTTCGCCAGGCGGAAGACGGAGGTCTTGTAGACGTCCTTGATCGGGCCGTACGCGCCGACCGAGTCCCCGTAGAGCGTGGAGTAGCCGCAGGCCAGCTCGGACTTGTTGCCGGGGGCGAGGACGATATGGCCCTCCTGGTTGGAGATCGCCATCAGCATCGTGCCGCGCAGCCGCGACTGCAGGTTCTCCTCGGCCAGCCCGGTGAGCTGCAGGGAGTCCATATAGGCGTCGAACATCGGGGCGATCGAGACCGTGCGGAAGTTGAGCCCGGTGCGCCGCGCCAGCTCGGTGGCGTCGGCGACGGAGTGCTCGGAGGAGTAGCGCGAGGGCATCGCGACGCCGTACACGTTCTGCGCGCCGACCGCGTCACAGGCGAGGGCGGCCACCAGCGCGGAGTCGATCCCGCCGGAGAGTCCGATCAGCACACTGCGGAAGCCGTTCTTCGCCGCGTAGGCCCGCAGCCCCACGACCAGCGCCGTGTAGACCTCCTCGTCGTCGCCGAGCCGCTCGGCCTCGCCGCCCGCGAGCTCCGGCTGGTAACCAGGCAGCGGGTCGGGGGAGAGGGTGACATGGTCGATGCGCAGCCCGTCGTCCACGACCCCTTCGGGGACGGAGTCCGGGTCGGCGGCGGGCAGCTCGAGGTCGAGCAGCACACAGCCCTCGGCGAACTGCGGGGCGCGCGCGATGACTTCGCCGTCCCGGTCCACGACGATCGAGTCGCCGTCGAAGACCAGCTCGTCCTGGCCGCCGATCATCGCCAGATACGCGGTGGTGCAGCCCGCCTCCTGGGCCCGCTTGCGCACCAGGTCCAGCCGGGTGTCGTCCTTCTCCCGCTCGTACGGCGAAGCGTTGATCGACAGCAGCAGCCCGGCCCCCGCCGAGCAGCTCGCCGGCACCCGGCCGCCGTCCTGCCACAGGTCCTCGCAGATGGCGAGCGCGACGTCGATGCCGTGGACGCGCACCATGGGCAGGGTGTCGCCGGGCACGAAGTAGCGGAACTCGTCGAAGACGCCGTAGTTCGGCAGATGGTGCTTGGCGAACGTCAGCGCGACCGTGCCGCGGTGCAGCACGGCGCCCGCGTTCTGCGGTGAGCCGGCCGGCTGGCCGTAGCGCCGGGCGCGCTCGCTGCGGTCGAGATAGCCGACGACCACCGGCAGCTCGCCCAGCCCCTCGGCGTTCAGCCGCTCGGCGAGTGAGTGCAGGGCCGCGCGCGACGCCTCGACGAAGGACGAGCGCAGCGCCAGGTCCTCGACGGGGTAGCCGGTCAGCACCATCTCGGGGAACGCCACCAGATGGGCGCCCTGCTCGGCGGAGTGCCGGGTCCAGTGGAGTATCGACTCGGTGTTGCCGTCGAGGTCTCCGACGGTCGAGTCGATCTGGTTCAGAGCGAGGCGAAGTTGAGGCACGCGCCCAGTGTAATCGTCTGTCTGACGCGATAGCCGGGGGTGTCTCCCTTCTCACGCTTCTCACGCCCGACGGCGGCGCCGGGGCGGACCCTGCCCGGCCCCTTCGCCTCCGGGGGCCGGGCCGTCCCGGACGCCGCGGCTACTTCTGGTAACCGAGGATGGTCATCATCCCGGACTCCGAGTGGTAGACGTTGTGGCAGTGGACCATCCACAGCCCCGGATTGTCGGCGTCGAGATCCACGCTCACCTTGTGGTGCGGCCGCAGGATCGTGGTGTCCTTACGGGGGCCGCCGTCCGGCAGCCCGAAGGTGTGGCCGTGCAGATGCATCGGATGCCACATGTCGGTGCCGTTGATGAAGGAGATCCGCACCCGCTCACCGGCCCGCACCGGATAGCGCTGAGTGGGGTCGTACGGCCGGCCGTTGATCGCCCAGTCGTAGCGCCGCATCGAGCCGGTGAGCCGCATCCGGATGATCCGGTCGGGCTCCTTGGGTGCCAGGCGTACGTCCTCCGCCGCCTTCAGCCGGTCCGCGGTGAGCAGCTCGCCGTCCAGCTCCTTGGGGCGCGGGAACTTCACGGGGCTCTTGCCGCGGGTGCGCAGCACCGCCATCGCGGAGCGCCCCTTGCCCTCGGCGAGGACGGCGAGCGGGAAGACCCCGTCCTTGACGGTGACCAGCACGTCGTAGCGCTCGCCCATGCCCAGCAGCAGCGCGTCCGTCTTGGCCGGTACGACGGGGTAGCCGTCGGTGTGGGTGACGGTCATCCGGTGGCCGCCGAGGGCGACGCGGAAGGCGGTGTCGCCGCCCGCGTTGATGAGGCGGATGCGGATCCGGTCGCCGCGCTTGGCGCGGAAGACCTGCGGGGACTCCGGGGTGCGGCCGTTGACCAGGTAGTAGGGGTAGGTGACATCGCCCGCGTGGCCGCCCAGCAGCTCGCTCTCCATGGGCGCGGCGGGCGCGGCCTTCTTCGGCGCCGCGGGACGGGCCGCGCCGCGCTTCGCGGCGCCCGCGGCCGTGCCTTTGGCCGCGCCCTTGGCGGCTCGTTTGCCGCCGTCCCCCATGGAGTGGCCGCCCCTGCCGCCGCCCAGCCGTTCGAGCTCCGTGTCCGGGGTGCGACCGCCCACCCCGTCGAGCCAGTCGTCGAGGACGACGACCCACTCCTTGTCGTACTTCAGCGGCTCCTTCGGGTCCTCCACGATCAGCGGTGCGTACAGCCCCCGGTCGAGCTGGACGCCCGAGTGCGGATGGACCCAGTAGGTGCCCGGGTAGTACGCGGTGAAGCGGTAGTCGAAGGTGGCGCCGGTCTTGACCGGCCGCTGGGTCACCCCCGGGACGCCGTCCATGTCGTTGCGCAGCCGGATGCCGTGCCAGTGCAGCGTGGTGGGCTGCGGCAGGTTGTTGGCGAGGGTGAGGGCGATCGTGTCGCCCGCGGTCACCCGGATCTCCTGGCCCGGCACCTGGTCCTCGTACGCCCAGGACGCCACCTTGCGGGCGCCGATGTCCAGGGTGGTCGCGGTGGCGGTGAGCCGGAACGTCCGCACTGGGCCGGGGCCCCGCCGCTGTTCGGTCGCGGCGACCTCCGGCCCGTGGGGGGAGACATACTCCGGCGGGGCGTCCTCCGCGGGCGCGCCGGCCCGGGCGGGGGCGCCCATCGTGTTGCTGTCCATACCGTCGCGGCCCGCGGCCCGGGGGTGGGGGCCGGGGGAGCCACAGGCCGCGAGCAGACCGCTGCCCGCGGCGGCGATGCCTGTGCCGAGCACGGCACGGCGAGTCTTTTCGTGCATGAGTCGGTACCCCAATGCTGATGTGTGCCGGATGCGTGAGGGTCGGCGCGTCCGCCGCCCCGCCGGAAGGGCGGGCGGCCGACGCGCCGCTCTATGCGACGCATCAGCGGTCGGCTGTGGGGTGAGGGGCTCTGGTACACCGCCGCCTCCATCTGACCGTTCAGATCATCTGACCGTTTGATCATCGTGATAGTCGGCACACTACCCCCAAGGGGTATGGAGCTCCCGCAGGCGCCACGGTGGGCGCGGAACGCCCGGGGCCGGGACCGGCTGGGTGAAAGTACGATGCACACATCGTGGTGAGCTGAGGGGAGACCGGAGAGCCCGGACGAAACCTCCGTGTAATCCCACCGCGTGATACTGGGCTGCGGAAGGTGCCCCGCGCCCGCGAAAAGAGCCGTTTGACCTGCAAGGATAGGGGACCATGGATAAGCAGCAGGAGTTCGTGCTCCGCACACTCGAAGAGCGCGACATCCGGTTCGTGCGGCTCTGGTTCACCGATGTGCTCGGCTTCCTGAAGTCCGTGGCCGTCGCGCCGGCCGAACTCGAGGGCGCCTTCGACGAAGGCATCGGCTTCGACGGCTCCGCGATCGAGGGCTTCGCCCGTGTCTACGAATCCGACATGATCGCCAAGCCGGACCCCGGGACGTTCCAGATCCTGCCCTGGCGCGCCGAGGCCCCCGGGACCGCCCGGATGTTCTGCGACATCCTGATGCCGGACGGCTCACCGTCCTTCGCGGACCCCCGCTTCGTCCTCAAGCGCATCCTCGCCAAGACCTCCGACCTCGGCTTCACCTTCTACACCCATCCCGAGATCGAGTTCTTCCTGCTCAACCAGAAGCCGGTGGACGGCACCCGCCCGGTGCCCGCCGACTCCTCCGGCTACTTCGACCACACCCCGCAGAACATCGGCATGGACTTCCGCCGCCAGGCGATCACCATGCTCGAATCGATGGGCATCTCGGTCGAGTTCTCCCACCACGAGGGCGCCCCCGGCCAGCAGGAGATCGATCTGCGCTACGCCGACGCGCTCTCCACCGCCGACAACATCATGACCTTCCGCCTGGTCATGAAGCAGGTCGCGCTGGAGCAGGGCGTACAGGCCACGTTCATGCCCAAGCCGTTCTCCGAATTCCCCGGCTCGGGCATGCACACCCACCTCTCCCTCTTCGAGGGCGACCGCAACGCCTTCTACGAGTCCGGCTCCGAGTTCCAGCTCTCGAAGGTGGGCCGCTCCTTCATCGCGGGGCTGCTCCGCCACGCCGGGGAGATCTCCGCCGTGACCAACCAGTGGGTCAACTCCTACAAGCGCATCTGGGGCGGCTCCAAGCGCACCGCCGGCGCGGGCGGCGAGGCCCCCTCCTACATCTGCTGGGGCCACAACAACCGCTCCGCCCTCGTCCGCGTCCCCCTCTACAAGCCCGGCAAGACCGGCTCCACCCGCATCGAGGTCCGCTCCCTGGACACCGGCGCCAACCCCTACCTGGCCTACGCGGTGCTGCTCGCGGCCGGGCTCAAGGGCATCGAGGGCGGCTACGAACTCCCGGCCGGCGCCGACGACGACGTCTGGGCCCTCTCCGACGCCGAGCGCCGCTCCCTCGGCATCGAGCCCCTGCCGCAGAACCTGGGCGAGGCGATCGACCTGATGGAGCGCAGCGAACTGGTCGCGGAGACGCTCGGGGAGCATGTCTTCGACTTCTTCCTCCGGAACAAGAAGCAGGAGTGGGAGGAGTACCGCTCCGAGGTCACCCCCTTCGAGCTGCGGAAGATGCTGCCCGTTCTCTGATCTCCCCACGTCCGATAACTGTCGCTTCTGGTTGCGAGAACCATGAGCTCTTGGACTTATGGCAGCACTGCCGAAACCCTTGAGCTCATGGATCTCGTGGACATCAGAAGAGCGATCGCGGCCGAACGCCGGGAGCTGGCGGACCTGTTGGACACTCTGACGGCCGAGCAGTGGGACGCGCCCAGCCTGTGTGCGGGGTGGCGGGTGCGGGAGGTCGCGGCGCATATGTCCATGGGGTTCCGGTATCCGCTGCCCGCGGTGCTGTGGGAGCTGACCAAGGCGCGCGGCGGCCTTCACCGGATGACCGACCGGCTCGCCCGTAAGGACGCGGCCACCGCCTCGACCGGCGAACTGGCCGCGTTCCTCAGGGACCACGCCGACCACCCTTGGAAGCCGCCGGTCGGCGGGATCGAGACGGCGCTGGGCCACGATGTGATCCACGGCCTGGACATCACCGTCGCGCTCGGGATCGACCGCCGGGTCCCCGAGGAGCGGCTTCGCGTCCTGCTGGGGACGGTCAGCCCCAAGAGCCTGAAGTTCTTCGGGGCCGACCTCGACGGGGTCCGGCTCCGCGCCGACGACCTCGACTGGTCCTACGGCACCGGCGACGAGCTGACCGGCGCGCCCAGGACCTTCTCCTGGTCGCCTACGGCCGCAGGCTCCCGACGGGCCGTCTCCACGGTGAGCCGCGGGCCCGTTTCGTCGTCGCCTGACCCCGCTCGGACCTGCCGCTTCGCCCTCGGGGTCGCTTAGGCTCGTCAGCGGCGCCTTTGATCACCGGTGTGCGCGTGGTCGAACGGCGCGGAGTCGACCAGGGACGGGAGGCGGCGGGATGTCCGTACCGCAGGGACGCAGGAGCAGCAATGTCACCCGGCTGCTGCGGCACGGTTTCACCGACGCCTCGGCCGCCCAGCGGCTGCTGGACGCGCCCGAGCTGGCCGCGGTGCGCAGCGATTCGGTGCTGTTGGAGGCGCTCGGCGCGACCGCCGACCCGGATCTGGCGCTGCTCGGGCTCGTACGGCTCGTCGAGGCGCTGCCCGAGGAGGAGGCGGCGAAGGGGAAGGACGGCGCGGGGGAGAACGGCGGGCAGCGGGCCGGTTCGCGGCAGGCGCTGCTGGACACCCTCGTCACCGCCAAACCGCTGCGCGACCGGCTGCTCGGGGTGCTCGGCGCCTCCGAGGCGCTGGGCGACCACCTCGCCCGCCATCCGGGGGACTGGCACGCCCTGGTGACGTATGAGTCGGTCGATCTGCATCCGGCCACCCCCGAGTTCGAGCGGGCCCTGGCCGAGGGGGTCTGGGGCGCGCCCGGGGCGGGGCTGCCCCGGGCCGACGCGTTGCGCGTCGCCTACCGCCGGGCGCTGCTGGCCATCGCGGCCCGCGATGTGTGCGGCACCATCGACATCACCCAGACGGCCGCGGAGCTGGCCGACCTGGCGACCGCGACGCTGCGGGCCGCGCTGGAGATCGCGGCCGAGGAGCAGCCGCAGGACGCCGCCGCCTGCAAGCTGGCCGTGATCGGCATGGGCAAATGCGGCGGCCGCGAGCTCAATTACGTCTCCGATGTGGACGTGATCTTCGTGGCGGAGGCGGTCGAGGGGGTCCAGGAGGACGAGGCGGTGCGGGCCGCCACCCGGCTCGCCTCCCGGCTGATGCGCGTCTGCTCCGATGTCACCGTCGAGGGCACCATCTGGCCCGTGGACGCCAACCTCCGCCCCGAGGGGCGCAACGGTCCGCTGGTGCGGACCCTCTCCAGCCATCTGGCGTACTACCAGCGCTGGGCCAAGACCTGGGAGTTCCAGGCGCTGCTGAAGGCCCGTCCGATGGCGGGCGACGCCGCGCTCGGCCAGGCGTATGTGGACGCCCTCGCGCCGATGGTCTGGCAGGCCGTCGAGCGCGAGAACTTCATCCCCGATGTGCAGCAGATGCGCCGCCGGGTGGTCGAGAACATCCCCGTCGCCGAGGTCGACCGCGAGCTCAAGCTGGGCCCCGGGGGGCTGCGCGACGTCGAGTTCGCCGTCCAGCTACTGCAGTTGGTGCACGGGCGGTCCGATGAGTCGCTGCGCAGCGGTACGACGCTGGACGCGCTCGCGGCCCTGGCCGCGGGCGGCTATGTGGGGCGCACCGACGCCGCCGCGCTCGACGCCGCGTACCGCTTTCTGCGCACCATGGAGCACCGCCTCCAGCTCTACCGGCTGCGCCGCACCCATCTGATGCCCGAGGGCGAGGCCGATCAGCGCCGCCTCGGCCGGTCGCTGGGGTTCCGCACCGAGCCGGTGACCGAACTGGGCACCGCCTGGCGGCGGCACGCCCGCGAAGTGCGGCGGCTGCACGAGAAGCTCTTCTACCGGCCGCTGCTGGACGCCGTCGCCCAGCTCCAGCCCGGCGAGATCCGGCTCAGCCCCAAGGCGGCCGGTCAGCGCCTCACGGCCCTGGGGTACGCGGACCCGGCCGGTGCACTGCGCCATCTGGAGGCGCTGGCGTCCGGTGTGACCCGAAAAGCCGCGATTCAGCGTACGTTGCTGCCTGTGCTGCTGGGCTGGTTCGCCGATTCCGCCGACCCGGATGCCGGGCTGCTGGGCTTCCGCAAGGTCTCGGACGCGCTCGGCAAGACCCCTTGGTATCTGCGGCTGCTGCGCGACGAGGGCGCCGCCGCCGAGAACCTGGCCCGGGTGCTCTCCGCCGGGCGGCTCGCCCCCGATCTGCTGCTGCGCGCCCCCGAGGCGGTCGCCCTGCTCGGCGACCCGGAGGGGCTGCGCCCGCGCGGCCGGGCCCATCTGGAACAGGAAGTGCTGGCCGCCGTCGGCCGCGCCGACGGCGCCGAACAGGCGGTCGCGGTGGCCCGCGGGGTGCGGCGGCGCGAGATGTTCCGTACGGCGGCCGCGGACGTCATCGAAAGCGCCCGGCTGGCCAACGGCGAGGTGCGCCCGACCGTGAGCTGGCCGCTGTCGGACGAGCGGACGCCGGGCCGGGCCACGGGACCGGCGGCGACGGCGCCCGCCGCCTCGCCGGGCAAGACCCCCGAGGTCCCCAGCGCGCTGCGGGAATCCGAACCCCATATGCCGGCCCGGCCCGCCGTCCCCGCCGTCTCCGCCGCCGAACCGCCCGTGGACGCCGCCGCGCTGATCGACATGGTCGGCGACGCCCTCTCCGATCTGAACGCCGCGACCCTCGCCGGCGCCCTGCGCGCCGCCGTCCGCGACACCTGGGGCGATGAGCTGCCGACCCGCTTCGCCGTCATCGGCCTCGGCCGCTTCGGCGGCCATGAGCTCAGCTACGGCTCCGACGCGGATGTGCTCTTCGTCCACGAGCCGCGCGAGGGGGCCGAGGAACAGGAGGCCGCCCGCGCCGCCTTCGCCGTGGCCAACGAGATGCGACGGCTGCTCCAGCTCCCCACCGCCGACCCGCCCCTGCTCATCGACGCCGATCTGCGCCCCGAGGGCAAGTCCGGGCCACTGGTGCGCACGCTGGGCTCGTACGCCGCCTACTACCGCCGCTGGGCGCTGGTGTGGGAGAGCCAGGCGCTGCTGCGCGCCGAGCCGATGGCGGGCGACCCCGGGCTCGGCCGGCGGTTCATCGAGCTGATCGATCCGCTGCGGTATCCGGCCGAGGGGCTGGGCGAGGACGCGATCCGCGAGATCCGGCGGCTCAAGGCCCGGATGGAGTCCGAGCGGCTGCCGCGCGGGGCCGACCCCACCACCCACGCCAAGCTGGGCCGGGGCGGTCTCAGCGATGTCGAGTGGACCGTCCAGCTGCTCCAGATGCGGCACGGCTGGGCCGAGCCCGGACTGCGCACCACCCGCACCCGCGAGGCCCTGGCCGCCGCCCACGCCGCCGAGCTGATCTCCACCGAGGACGCCCAGACCCTGGATGAGGCATGGGTCCTCGCCAGCCGCGTCCGCAACGCCGTCATGCTGGTCCGCGGCCGCGCAGGCGACACCTTCCCCACGGACGTCCGCGAACTGGCCGCCGTGGGCCGCTACCTGGGCTACGGCCCCGGCCACGTCGGCGAGATGCTGGACGACTACCGCCGCACCACCCGCCGGGCGCGGGCGGTGGTGGAACGGCTCTTCTACGACTACGAGAGCTGATACGGGGCCGGGGCCGGGCTGGGTGGCCCTTGGTGCCCAGCCCTGCCCCTGCCCCTGCCCCGGCTCACCCCTCCGCGGGCAGCGTGATGTGCAGGGGCCCGCAGCCGACGCGGTCCGCCTCCGCCGCGACGAAGCGGGGGAGGAGCGTACGGATCTCGGCACGGCTCCGGCCGCTGTCCGCCCGGATCAGGAAGGTGACCGGGCCGGTCTGGCACTCGGCCTGGAACATCCCCATGTCGTCGCGGACGAAGCCGTATCCGTCGTGCTCACCGGCCTTGATCGGCTCCTTGGCGCCGTCCCGGGACAGCCGCGCGTAGAGCATGGCCAGCCGGGGGTCCTCCACCGTCATCAGCCGCAGTTCGGGATGGTGGAAGAGCACCCGGCGGTCGCAGGTGCGCACCGGCCCCGCGCCCCGGGTCACCAGGGTGCGGCCCAGCGAGTCGCGCCCGTACCCGCGGGGGAGCGGCAGCCCCTTGACGCCGCACATGGCGTCCTTCTTCTCGTCCAGGAACCGCGGCGGCTCCGGCATCCGGCCGATCGGATCGGCGATGGTGCCCGTGCACCCCTTCTCGGTCATGTAGTGGTTGACCAACCTGACCACGGCACGCGCGAGTCGATCGCGGGCCTCCGTGTTGACCTCGTCGTCGTAGATCGTCCAGCCGGTCGCCAGGTCGATCACGGTCGGACCGCCGGTGACGTCCGCATCACGCGGCCGGCCGATGCAGCCGTCGGGCACCGCGAGCCAGGCCCGGGTGTCCGAGGCCATGCCCAGCAGTCCGCCGCCCAGCGGGGTGAGCCGCGCGGACAGGAACTCATCGGCCCACTGATCGCCCGCGCCGCCGAACCGGGTGTCCAACTGATGCGCCTGGACGGTGATCCGCGAGCCGTCCGAGGTCAGCAGGCATTGGCCGGACGAGCCCTCGGCGCCGGTGCGATCGCCGGTGATGGGCACCTCGGAGCTCTTGACGTCCGCTTTGCCGCCGACTTTGCCTTCGAACAGCGCCGCCGCATCGTCCCGGCTGAAGGCGCCCCAGCAGGCCCGGTCGTCCGCGAACGGACCCGCCTCGGCCTGCCAGGCCACGCCCGCGCCACCGAGCAGCGCCCCGGCGAGGACCCCGATGACGCCCGTGGTCACGGCCAGCCGCGGCCGACTGCCGGTCAGGCGCTGCCAGTGCCACCAGGGGCGGCGCCGCTCGTGCAGGGGCACGCGCTCGTCGCTCGTCCCGCTCTCGTCGCTGTTGTCGTTCTCGGAGTCGCTCATCGGTCGGATCCCCCAGGTGCGACGGGTGCGCAACCGAGGCGTCGCGCCACGGCGTTGGCGAAGGTGGCGAAGTACGGAGTCGTCTCGTGCAGCGACGGGGCGAGCATCAGCACGGTGAACGGGCGCCCCGCGCAGTCGGCCCGTACGACCTTGTAGCCGTCGGCGAAGACCCCCGTACCGCGCCAGCCGCGTGCGGGCGCCTTGCTGCCGGTGGCCCCGTCGAACAGCGCCGAGAGCCGGGGCTGGGCGACCATCAGGGCATCGAAGTACCGCCCGTCACCGCGTACCTGCCGCACCGAACAGGACTGGAGATCGCGGGTGACCGGGCCGACCTGGTAGGCGAGATCCTCCGCCTCCTTGCCCAGCTCCAGCCCCCTGATCCGGCAGGCGCGGGTGAAGAACGTTTCGCGGCTCTCGGGCAGCGTGAGCACGGGCGAGTCGACTTTGAGTGGTTTGTCCGGGGCGCAACCCGCCTTCTCCATCGCGTGGTTGGCGACCGCGACGAGCAGCCGGGCCACCGATGGGGAGCCGCCGAGCCCGGCGTCGCCGGGCATGGTGGAGTCGCTGTAGACGCTCTCCGCCGCCGAGTCGAGTGTGACCGCGGTCGGCCGCCCGTCGCGCGTATCGCACCCCTTGGGCAGCACCAGCAGCGCATGACCGCCGTCGGTGGCGCCCGGCAGCCCGTCGGGCAGCGGCATCGCCCGGTCGCCGAGATATCCGCCGATCCACTCCATGCGCCGCGCGGCGCCCTCGGGAGCGGGGCCGTAGGTGACCGTGACCTCGGTCCTCTCGACGACCTTGTCGCCATCGCTGCTGTAGCGCTCGGAGTGGAGCGCCACGGCGCACCGCCCGCGCGGCTGCCGCGGTGTCGGCGCGGTTTCCTTGGACGTACGGCTCGCGTTGTCCTCGTCCAGCGCCTCGCGGCTCAGAAAGTCCGGCCCGCTGTCCTCTTTCCAGGCACCCCAGCAGTAGCTGTCTTTCCCATTGAACGGCCAGGTGTCCGTGGCCCAGGTCCCGACCCCGGCCGCCACCAGCACCACGACGGCGCCGCCGACCAGAGCCGCCCGGCGGCGCGCGCCGCCCAACAACTTTTTCATTTACGCCCTTCCCCCGTGTGGCCGCCGATCCTACTCAGCGGCTCCGCACGCGGCGTGAAGGGGCCATGGCAATTCTGCAGGCGTCAGCGGCCGTTCGCGGCGGGCGGTTCGTCGAGCCGCACGGTGATGGTGACGCGGCCCTTCTCATCGACCCGGGCGACCCCGTGCCCGGTCCGGTCACTCCCGTCCAGATCCAGCGCTATCGGCCAGCCCTCTCCGGTGAAGTTGCGCCACCACAGCTTCCGTTCGGGCATGGCCACGGCGATCGTGACGACATCGGCGGCGCGCTGATAGGCGACCGGCGTACTGAAACTGCGCCCCGACCGCCGCCCCGTATACGTCACCACCGTCAGCCGCCCACTCACCCTCCGCCCCCACCGCGGAGAGGACCGCAGCCCGACCATCCAGGCGTTGAACCGGCCGGTGAGTCGCTTCGGAAGCGGACCTTTGTACCGCACGCAATCCTCCAGGTGCCGAGGGACAGGGGAACGTGGCGTCACGGTAGCTCCGCGGGTGGCGCACACCCGTCCCGTTGCCCTGAATTGAGAGAGGCGAGCCCCGAGCCCTCTCGCATGGCACCCGCGCCAGGGCAACTGGACTGCTTATGAACTCACCCCGTTGACCTGGAACCACACCGCCTTCCCGGGACCCGGTCCGTGGTGGCAGACGCCCCAGTCAGTGGCGGAACTGCCGATGATGAGCAGCCCTCGGCCGTTCTCGGCGTCGGCCGTGTCCCGGGCAAGGCCGCGCTGGGCGGGGAAGCCGGGGGCGTCGTCGCTCACGAGAACGCGCAGGGTGCCGTACGGTCCCCACTCGGCGTAGAGGGTGACGGGCGCCGAGCAGCCGCTGGTCCGGCAGGCGTTGACGGCGTTGGTGACGGCTTCGGAGGTCAGGAGCAGAGCGGTGTCCGTTAAATCGGTGCGGTTCGCGCTGCGCAGGGCGGTGCGGACGGCTTCTCGGGCGGTACGGACCCAGCCGGGGTCGGGCGGGAAGACGAGGGAGAAGTCGGCGCGGGGGAACTGGGCGCTCATGGTGATGTTGCCTCCTTCGGCCAACGGCCGTTGGGCGGACGCCGGTTGGGCGGTTCGGCTTCGACGGTAGAGATGTCGGTTTAGCTAGCGCAACCTAATGTCGGAAATTCCCTCTCCCGAGTGGACCGCTCGCCTCAAAAGCGGGCAGACTGCGCCTGATCCAGGAAGGGAGTCGCGCGATGGGGCTGCGGGCCAACTCGACCCAACGGCAACGACGGCTGGGTGAGGAGCTACGGAAGCTGCGCGAGGCGAGTGGCTTGTCCGCGACGGAGGCGGGAGCCCATGCGGGGCTCGGGCGAGCGCACATGAGTCACATCGAGACGGGTCGCACGGCCATCCCGGAGGAGAAACTACGGGCTCTCGCGGCGGCGTACGGTTGCACTAGCCATCCCTTGGTTGATGGGTTGTGCGAGTTGAGCCGGGCCACGGGTCGGGGGTGGTGGTCGTCCTACAAAGTCAGCCACAACGCCCGAGCCCTCGATCTCGCGGAGCTGGAGGCGAGTGCCGTGGCGCACCGCTCGTTCCAGTGGATGTACGTGCCAGGTCTACTCCAGACGGCGGACTACATGCGCTGCCTCTTCGAGAGCGGGCAGCCGGACAGCCCGAAAGTGATCGACGCAGGCGTTGAGTTCCGGCAGCGGCGACAGCACGTGCTGGTCGACGGATCGCAGCTCTTCCATGCGGTCATCCATGAAGCCGCCCTCCTGATGAAGTTCGTGCCCGGCGACGTCATGCGCCGCCAGATCGAGCACCTTGTCACGATGGCCGAGTTGCCTCACGTGCGCATTCAGCTGCTGCCGTTCAAGTCGGACGTCAACTCGACGACACCGGGAGCCCCTTTCAGCATCTTGGACAGTCGGGTCCCCGAACTGAGCACGGTCTATGTCGAGCATCCGGTCTCGTCCGTCTTCCTGGGGGACCGTGAGCACCTGACCCAGTACAACTCGGCCTTCGAGCACCTCAGCGCGGTGGCCCTGCCACCCATGGCCCTCCAAGGCGAACGCAAGTGCTATACCGAGAGGGATTCACTCCAGCTCATCCAGCACTTGCTGTACACCTTGTGAAGGGGAGCCCTGGGCATGTCCTGTTGGCGGAAGTCGAGCTTCAGCAGTGGTCAAGTCAGCGCGGAGTGCGTCGAGGTCGCGACGCCGTCTCCCGGTCTCATACTCATCCGCGAGAGCGATGACCCGGCGGCCATCATCACCACGGACCTGGTCCCATGGGCTGCCTTTGTCCGGGGGCTCAAGCGGGGCGATTTCGACCACCTATCGGGAAGCGCGTAACTGTCGTGGCCGCGTTCCGGTGCTGGGGCCGGTGGCACGATGCGGGTCTCGTCTCGCGCCTTCGGCGCCATTGAGCATGGGCGCGGGGGACGGGGGCGCGGGCCTCGCCGCCGGCCGACGGGCCGGTGGTGGTGGGCTCCGGTGGCGGCTCCTGTGGCCCTGGGCCAGGACCCGACCGGACTGACGGCCCCTCCGGGTACCCCTTCCGAAAGCGCTTGATCTGAAGCAACTAATTTGTCAAACGTTTTCCAGGGGGTACCCCACCCCCCCCGGCGGTCCGGCATCGGCCCAAGCCCCTGAGCACGGGAGCCGCCACCGGCCGTGCCACCCACGGCCCGCCGCCCGCGCCCCCACCCCCCGGACCCATGCTCAAAGGCGCCGAAGGCGCGAGACGAGACCGTCGGGGGGCGGGACGACGTGGACGCCCGACCAGATCTCGGCTTCCCCGGCGAGTTCCTCGTACGTGGCGCCGGGGAAGTCCGCCCGCTCGGCGCTCTGCCGAGGGCAGAGCGGCTGGGCCATTTCACCAGATTCGCGGCGGCTGTTTTTTCGGGAACCCCTCTGCCTGAGGCATGGGATACCTGGAGGAACCACCCCTGCGCCGTGCCTACGTCGGATTGATCCGGGATTACCTGGCACGCGTTGAAGCACGGGCGCACCGGACGGGGCTCCCGGCGTCAGGGTGAGCGCAGGTAGTTGTAGACCGTGGCGCGGGAGACGCCGAGCAGTTCGGTGACGACCTGGACGGAGTGCTTCACCTGGAGGAAGCCGCTGGTCTTGAGGGTGCGGACGAGTTCCTTCTTCGCGGGGGTGCCGAGGCTGCGCGGGGTCTGGCCGCGGGCGGCGGCGAATTCCTCGATGACGGTGCGCAGCTCCGCGGCGGTGCGGGCGCGGAGGGTTTCGGTGAGTGGCTGTTGCTGCTCATCGGTCCGGACGAGGTTGTTGAGGCTGCGGGCGACGCTTCCGAAGAGGGAGACGTCCAAGTTGAGGCAGATGGCGGCGACGTACTGGCCCGCGCCGTTCTTGATGCCGATCGAGGTGCTCTTCGCCGGGCGGCCGTCCGGGAAGCGGTTGGCGTAGTTCTGGACGATGTCGGGGAAGCCGGGGTCCTGGATCCGGGCCAGGCCCAGCTCGGTGGTGGGCTGACCCACCTCGCGGCCGGAGAGATTGCTCTCGATGGCGCGGATGGACTGGTCGGGGTTGCGCAGATCGTGGAGGACCACCTCGCACAGCCCCGGGAACATCCGGCCGATGGCGACCACGATCTTCTCGGCCTCGCGCAGCAGCAGCTCGTCCTCGGGTGTTCCCGTCGTCTCCTGAACCTTCTCCTCGGTCAACCGAAGAGCTCCGTCATCGTGGGCGCCGCCTTCAGGCCCGACCCGGTCAGCAGCACCACCGTGGTCTCCCCGGGACGGATCGCGCCCCGGGCCCGGAAGACCTCGATCGCCGCGGCCGCCGTCGCGCTGGTCGGCTCCGCGTACAGCCCCATCGCGGCCAGCCGGCGGACCGCCGCGGCGATCTCGTCCTCCGGGATGGCCGCCATGTCGCCGTCCGAGCGGCGGATGGCGCGCAGCACTTCGGGGAAGCGGACGGGCTCCCGGATCGCCGTGCCCTCGGCGATGGTCGGGGCGTGGTCGAACGGCACCGGGGTCTCGGTGCCCGCGCGGAACGCGGCGTGGAGCGGTGCGCAGTGGGCGGGCTGGGCCACGAGCAGCCGGGGGCGGCGGGCGATCTGGCCCGCGGCGAGCAGCTCGGAGAAGCCGAGGTCGCAGCCGAGCACGGTGCTGCCCGCGCCCGCCACGGTCACCACGGCGTCCGGCGCCGTGAAGCCCAGGTCCTCCCACAGCTCGTACGCCAGGGTCTTGGTGCCCTGGAGGAAGAAGGGGTGCCAGTTGTGGCTGGCGTAGTACGTATGGGCCGACTGGCGCAGCGCCTCCGCCGCGGTGGCGTCCCGGTCGCCGGGCACCAGCTCGACCTCGGCGCCGTACGCCCGGCTCTGGAGGATCTTCGCGGGGGAGGTGGTGGCGGGGGCGAGGATCCTGGCCCGGATGCCGGCCGCGGCGCAGTAGGCCGAGACGGAGGCCCCGCCATTGCCGGAGCTGTCCTCGATGACCTCCCGTACGCCTCGCTGGGCGAGGAGCGAGATCATCACGCTGGTGCCGCGGTCCTTGAAGCTGCCGGTGGGGCTGAACCACTCCAGCTTGAAGAGAATCCGATCCTCCCCCCAGTCCTTCTCGACCAGCGGGGTGCACCCTTCACCCAGTGACACCGGGGCGTCGATGCGCACCGGGAGGGCCGCTCGGTAGCGCCAGAGTGACCGGGCCCCGGTGTCCACCTGCTCGCGGGTGATGCCGGGCAGCGCGGAGACGGTGAGGGGAGCCCCGTCGTCACCGCACCAGCGGGGGTCGTCGATGGAGTACGTGGTTCCGGAGCGCTCGTCGACGTAGTGGGCTTCGGCTCGTGGTTCAGCTCGCACCTTGGATATTTTGTTTAGTTCTATATGCCCAGTCAAGGGCGGGGTGGCCGGCTCCAGCGGGTCGCGAGTGCGCTGCGAGAGCCGCTCAAGGGTGGGCGAACAGCCGTTCAAGCACCACCGCGACCCCGTCCTCTTCGTGGGACGGCGCCACCTCATCGGCTATCGCCATCAGATCCGGATGCGCGTTGCCCATCGCGACCCCGTATCCGGCCCAGCCCAGCAGCGGGATGTCATTGGGCATGTCGCCGAACGCGATCGTCTCCGCGGGGGTGAACCCCATCCGGTCGGCGGCCAGTTGCAGCCCCATCGCCTTGTCCGTCCCGGCGGGGAGCACCTCGATCATGCCCTTCTCGGAGTGGGTCACCGCGACCTCGCCCGCGCCCACCCGCTCCGCGGTCTCGGCGACCAGCCCGTCCGCCACCGTCCGGTGGCGCATCAGCACCTTCTCGATCGGCGCCGCCCACAGCTCCTCCCGCTCGGCCAGCCCCCACTCCGGGCGCATCCGGTCGGTGAAGCGGGCGGTGACGACGAAGCGGTTCTCGGGCGCCGCCGTCACCACGGCGAGCTCCAGCGGCCCCGCGCCCAATGCCTCCTCCGTGCGCTCCACCACCGACCGGGCCAGCTCCCGGTCCAGCGACGCCGAGACCAGCAGCCGGTCCGCGGAGGCGTCGTACAACTGCGCGCCCTGTCCGCACACGGCGAGCCCCCGGTAGCCGATCGCGACCAGGAACTCCCGGCAGGACGCGGCCGGGCGCCCGGTGGCCACCAGATGCCGCGCCCCGGCGGCCCGGACGAGGGCGAGCGCCTCACGGGTGCGGGGCGAGACCGTCAGATCCTTGCGCAGCAGGGTGCCGTCGAGGTCGGTGGCCACCAGCGGGAAGCGCGGCCGTCCGGCGGTACGGGGCCGGGGGAGCAGCACGCCCGGAGCGGCGACGGCGCCGGTGGCGGATACGGAGGAGGCAGGTACGGACGTGGATACAGAAGCGTCGGCGGTGTGCACGGTGGCCGGTGGTCCCTTTCGTCACGCTCATCGTGCTCATTCCGCGTCGATCAGCGCGACACATGGAGCCCCTGAACTCATGTCGACCCTTGACCTCATGTCGACCTTGCGGAACAGAGAATGGCGGCTCCGCCGGGGACGATCAAGCCGTGCAGATCACGGCCACCTGCTTCGGCAGCCGGTACGGCAGCGAGCCGTACCACGCGCACGACAGCACGAAACCGAAGGAGAGGCAGACGACCCCGCCGACCGCGTCCATCCAGAAGTGGTTGGCGGTGGCGACGATCACCAGCAGCGTGACCGAGGGGTAGAGCAGCCCCAGCACCTTCACCCACACCGGACGGGCCAGCGTGGCGATGGTCAGACCGCACCACAGCGACCAGCCGATGTGCATCGAGGGCATCGCCGCGTACTGGTTCGACATATCGGCGAGGTTTCCCGAGGCCATCGAGCCCCAGGTGTTGTGCGCCACCACGGTGTCGATGAAATGGCCGCCGCTCATCAGCCGGGGCGGGGCCAGCGGAAAGAAGTAGTAGCCGAGCAGGGCCACGCCCGTGGTCGCGAAGAGCGCCAGCCGGGTGGCGGCGTAGCGGCCCGGATGCCAGTGGTAGAGCCACACCAGCACGCTGAGCGTCACGATGAAGTGGAGCGTCGCGTAGTAGTAGTTCATGCCCACGATCAGCCAGCTGACCGAGTCGATCGCATGGTTGACGCCCCGTTCGAAGGCCATGCCGAGCCGGTGCTCCCACTCCCAGATCCAGCCCGCGTTGCGCAGCGCCTCCGGCCGCTGCTCCGGGACGGCGTTGCGAATCAGCGAATACGTCCAGTAACTGACGGCGATGAGGACGATCTCGAACCAGAGCCGGGGCCTTCTGGGCGTACGCAACCGGTCCATCAGGGTGTGGTGCGGCGCCCGTGCCGCATCGGTGTCCGCGAGAGGTGCCGGGGTGGCCATTCGGCCCGCCGTCGTCCTGATAGTCGCTCCACCCATAGGGCAACAGTCTGCCAGACGACGTCCACCCGCAGATCATCCCCGGCATCGGGTCTTGATTGCTTATGTCCTGATCCGGGGGTCCTCTATGGGGCGTATATGCATCTACGTCCCCCGGCCAGGGTCTAGGTCGCGCCCCCGGCCGCCCGGCCCCGCGCCTCAACGCCGTGGGCCGACGCCGTCGAGCCGCGCACCACCAGTTCGGGGAGGAAGACGAACTCGCTGGGCGGGGCCGGAGTGCCGCCGATCTCCTCCAGCAGCGCCCGCACCGCCGCCTGCCCCATCGACTGCACCGGCTTACGGATCGTGGTCAGCGGCGGATCGGTGAAGGCGATCAGCGGGGAGTCGTCGAAGCCGACCACCGAGACGTTCTGCGGGACCCCCAGACCTCGCTGCCGGGCCGCCCGGATGGCGCCCAGCGCCATCATGTCGCTCGCGCACACCACCGCCGTACAGCCCCGGTCGATCAGCGCGGTCGCCGCCGCCTGGCCGCCCTCCAGGGTGTACAGCGAATGCTGGATCAACTCCTCGGACTCCTCCGGGGAGAGCCCCAGCCGGTCCCGCATCGCCTGCTGGAAGCCTTCGATCTTGCGCAGTACGGGAACGAACCGCTTCGGCCCGAGCGCGAGACCGATCCGGGTGTGCCCGAGCGAGACCAGATGGGTGACCGCCAGCCCCATCGCCGCCCGGTCGTCGGGGGAGATGAACGGCGCCCGCACCTTTGGCGAGAAGCCGTCCACCAGCACGAACGGAACACCCTGGCCGCGTAGCTGGTCATAGCGCTGCATATCGGCCGAGGTGTCCGCGTGCAGCCCCGAGACGAAGATGATCCCGGCCACGCCCCGGTCCACCAGCATCTCGGTCAACTCGTCCTCCGTCGAGCCGCCGGGAGTCTGGGTGGCCAGCACCGGGGTGTAGCCCTGCCGGGTGAGCGCCTGCCCGATGACCTGGGCGAGCGCGGGGAAGATCGGATTCTCCAGCTCGGGGGTGATCAGTCCCACCAGCCCGGCGCTGCGCTGCCGCAACCGCACGGGCCGCTCATAGCCGAGGACGTCCAGGGCGGCGAGGACGGACTCGCGGGTGGCCGTGGCCACCCCCGGCCTGCCGTTGAGGACGCGGCTGACGGTGGCTTCGCTGACCCCCGCCTGGGCTGCGATGTCAGCAAGCCGTGCGGTCATGGAGTGGGACTGTACCGGTCGCGTGTCAGATTGCCCACCACGCGCACGAATCAGGCGGAATGCGTACGGTTCCGGCCCCGTACGAAAGCGGCGCCGACGACAGCAGGGCGCGCCCCGGGGCCGGCAGTTCGACCTCTTCCCCGAGCGTGTTGAGCGTGCACACCAGGCCCGGCCGGGAGAGCGCGAGCACCCCCGCCGGGGCCTCCAGCCAGTTCATCGGCCCGTCCCCCAGGCCCGGCAGCTCACGGCGCAGCGCGAGCGCGCCGCGGTACAGCTCCAGCGTGGAGCCGGGGTCGCCGGTCTGCGCTTCGACGGACAGCCCGGACCAGGCGTCCGGCTGGGGCAGCCAGCTTCCGCCGGGGCCGAAGCCGTAACTCTCGCCGGAGCGGGTCCAGGGCAGGGGCACCCGGCAGCCGTCGCGGAAGCCGTCCTGACCGCTCTGGCCGTCCTGCCCGTCGGGGGAGGTACGGAAGAAGGCCGGGTCCTGGCGCAGCTCGTCCGGCAGGTCGGTCACCTCGGGAAGGCCCAGCTCCTCGCCCTGGTAGAGGTAGGACGAGCCGGGCAGGGCGAGGGTGAGCAGGGCCGCGGCACGGGCGCGGGCGAGCCCCTGCCCCGGGCCGCCGTCGGCGTAACGGGTGGTGTGCCGGACCACGTCGTGGTTGGAGAGCACCCAGGTGGTGGGGGCGCCGACGGAGCGGGTCGCGGCCAGCGACTCGTCGATCACCTCGCGCATCGCGGCCGCGTCCCACGGGCACTTGAGGAACTGGAAGTTGAACGCCTGGTGCAGCTCGTCCGGGCGTACGTAGAGGGCCAGCCGCTCGGCGGTGGGCGCCCATGCCTCGGCGACGCCGATCCGGTCACCGGGGTAGGAGTCCAGCAGCCGGCGCCAGGAGCGGTGGATCTCGTGCACCCCGTCCTGGTCGAAGAACGGCAGCACCTGGGAGCCGATCAGCTTGGCCTGTTCGGTGCGGCCGATGTCGGGCAGCCCGGCGGCCTTGACCATGCCGTGCGCGACATCGATCCGGAAGCCGTCCACGCCCAGGTCCAGCCAGAAGCGCAGCACCGAGTCGAATTCGGCACGCACCTCGGGGGAGTCCCAGTTGAGGTCGGGCTGCTCGGGGGCGAAGAGGTGCAGATACCACTCGCCCGGGGTGCCGTCCGGATCGGTGGTACGGGTCCAGGCGGGGCCGCCGAAGACCGACTCCCAGTCGTTCGGCGGCAGTTCGCCCTGCGCGCCGCGGCCGCGGCGGAAGTGGTAACGGGTGCGGGCCGCGCCGCCGGGCCGGTCGGCGAGCGCCTCGCGGAACCATGGGTGCTGGTCCGAGCTGTGGTTCGGGACGACGTCCACGATCACCCGCAGCCCCAGCTCATGGGCGGTGCGCACCAGGTCGTCGGCGTCGCCGAGGGTGCCGAAGAGCGGGTCCACGGTGCGGTAGTCGGCCACGTCGTAGCCGCCGTCGGCCTGCGGGGAGGCGTAGAAGGGGGTCAGCCAGACGGCGTCCACACCCAGCCCGGCGAGGTGCGGCAGTCGCTCCCGCACCCCGCGCAGATCGCCGATCCCGTCGCCGTCGCTGTCGGCGAAGGACCGTACGTACACCTGGTAGATGACGGCGTCGCGCCACCATCCGGGGCTCTCGGACGGTCGCACCGGCTCGGTGGGAAGGGAGGTCGTGAGCTCCTGGGTCATGGCGCGAACGTAACAGCTCTGCAATGCCTTGCGGAAGAGCTTGCAGGGCGCGCTGGTGCCCTTGGCGGGGGCTCCGGTCGTGCTGTGGACGCATGTCAAGCGCCTGAGCGGGAGCGGAGCGGCTACCGCGGGGACACGCGGACGTAACGATGCCGAGCGCCTTGCAGAAATTTGCCGCAAGCTCTTTCGGCGGGCTTGCGGCCCTGTTACGTTCCTCCGCAACCCGGGGCCGCGACGGAGCGGCCGGCTTTGGAGGAGTTCAGATGCGACGTGGCATAGCGGCCACCGCACTCGTCGCGGCCATGGCGCTCGCGGCGACGGCATGCGGCGGTGACGACGGCGGCAGCGGCGGCGACAAGAAGTCCGGCGGCAAGCTCTCCGGCACCGTGACCTACTGGGACACGTCGAACGAGGCGGAGAAGGGCACCTACAAGGAGCTCGCCCTCGGCTTCGCGAAGAAGCACCCCGACGTCAAGGTCAACTACGTCAACGTGCCCTTCGGCGAGGCGCTGGCCAAGTTCAAGAACGCCGCGGGCTCCGGCGGCTCCGGCGCGCCCGATGTGCTGCGCACCGAGGTCGCCTGGACCCAGGACCTCGCCAACATCGGCTATCTCGCCCCGCTGGACGGCACCCCCGCCCTCGCGGACCAGTCCGACTATCTGCCCAAGGCCCTGGCGGGCGCCGAGTTCAAGGGCAAGACCTACGCCGTACCGCAGGTCATCGACACCCTCGGCCTCTTCTACAACAAGAAGATGCTGAAGGAGGCCGGGGTCCAGCCGCCCAAGGACTGGATCGAGCTCAAGGCCGCCGCCAAGAAGATCAAGGAGACGACCGGCAAGACCGGTCTGTATCTGCGCGGCGACGACGCCTACTGGTACCTGCCCTTCATCTACGGCGAGGGCGGCGACCTCCTCGACACCGGCGCCAAGCAGGTCACCATCGACGACGAGCCCGGCGTCAAGGCGTTCGCGTCCGCCCGGGACCTGGTCACCTCCAAGGCGGCGGAGACCGACGCCACCGATGGCTGGGACAACATGCAGAACGCCATCAAGAACGGCGACGTCGCGATGACGATCAACGGGCCGTGGGCGATCGAGGACACCCTGGCGGGCAAGGCGTTCAAGGACAAGTCCAACCTCGGTGTGGTCCCCGTCCCGGCCGGCAGCAAGGGCCAGGGCGCGCCGCAGGGCGGCCAGAACCTCACCGTCTACGCCGGGTCGAAGAACCTGGACGCCTCCTACGCCTTCGCCCAGTACATGAGCTCGCCCGAGGTCCAGGCCAAGACCACCGAGAAGCTCTCACTGCTGCCCACCCGCACCTCCGTCTACTCCAACAAGTCGGTCGCCGCGAACCCCAATGTGAAGTTCTTCAAGGCCGCCGTCGACAAGGCCGTCGAGCGCCCCTGGATCCCCGAGGGCAACAGCCTCTTCCAGGCGATCCTGGTGCAGTTCCCGAACGTCCTCACCGGCAAGACCTCACCCGAGAAGGCCGCCAAGTCGGCCGGTGACGCGTACCGCAAGCTCCTCAAGGGCGACTGGAAGTAGGGCCGGCGACGATGGCTGTCGACACCAGCCGGCCGCTGGACCCGGCCGCGGGCGCGAAGGGCGCCCGCGGCCGGGGCGGCCGGGTTCACAAGGATGGAACTCCGCCGCCGCGCGGCATCCGCAACGCACTGGCCCGCCATTGGTACGCCTGGGCCATGGTCGCGCCCGTCGTGGTCGTCATCGGGCTGATCATCGGCTATCCGCTGGTCCGCGGCCTCTATCTGTCGCTGACCGACGCCAACGAGGCCAATGTCGAGCGCACCATCGGGATCAACCACATCCCCGCCACCTACAAGACGGTCGGCCTCGACAACTTCAAGGCCATCCTGGAGGACCAGGTCTTCTGGGACCGGCTCGGCTGGACCGTCACCTGGACCGTCTGCTGTGTGGCGCTCACCTTCTCGATCGGCCTGGGCCTGGCCGTACTGCTCAACCGGCGGTTCGCCGGGCGCACCCTCTACCGGTCGCTGCTGATCCTGCCCTGGGCCGTCCCCGCCTTCGTCTCCGTCTTCGCCTGGCGGCTGCTCTACAACGAGAAGAACGGCATCCTCAACAAGGTGCTCGACGGCGGCGGGATCGACGCGGTGCCCTGGCTCAACGACCCCACCATGGCCAAGGCGTCGGTGATCGCCGTGAACATCTGGCTCGGGGTGCCGTTCATGCTGGTCGCGCTGCTCGGCGGGCTGCAGTCCATCCCCGGTGAGCTGTACGAGGCCGCCGAGATGGACGGGGCGAGCCCCTGGCAGCGGTTCCGCCACATCACCCTCCCCGGGCTGCGCTCGGTCAGCTCCACCGTGATCCTGCTGTCCACCATCTGGACGTTCAACATGTTCCCGGTGATCTTCCTGCTGACCCGCGGCGGACCCGGCGACGCCACCGAGATCCTGGTGACGTACGCCTACCGGCTCTCCTTCGTCAACAGCCCGCGCGACTTCGCCGGCGCCTCGGCCTGGGG
This sequence comes from Streptomyces sp. 11-1-2, assembly GCF_003595545.1. Lineage (NCBI taxonomy): Bacteria > Bacillati > Actinomycetota > Actinomycetes > Kitasatosporales > Streptomycetaceae > Streptomyces > Streptomyces sp. 11-1-2. Next base: position 3,602,495 of record NZ_CP022545.1, on the reverse strand, counting down.
TGTGCTGATCCTGCTCATCCTCATGCTCTTCGCGGTGGTCTACCGCCGTTCGCTCCGCAAGCAGGGAGAGGTGTGGTAGCCATGCGCGACCAACGACGCGGCCCGCTCGCCTCCGTCGGGCTGCACACGACGCTCGTCATCGCCTCCGCCGTCGCGGTCTTCCCGCCGCTGTGGCTGGTGGTGACCTCGTTCAAGCCCAAGAGCGAGGCGTTCAGCACCGATGTGGTGAAGAACCCGACACTGCGGAACTATCAACACGTCCTGGGCGACACCGAGTTCCTGACCTGGTTCGGCAACTCGCTGTTCATCGTGGTCATCACCACGATCCTGGGCGTCTTCATCGCGGCCACCACCGGCTACGCCGTCAGCCGCTTCCGCTTCCCCGGGATGCGCCCGCTGATGTGGCTGCTGCTGATCACCCAGATGTTCCCGGTGGCCATCCTCATCGTGCCGCTGTACAACATCATGTCGACGCTGGGCTGGCTCAACCAGCCGATCTCGCTCATCGTCACCTACCTCACCGTCGCCGTGCCGTTCTGCGCCTGGATGATGAAGGGCTTCTTCGACACCATCCCGGTGGAGATCGACGAATCGGGCCGGGTCGACGGCCTCAACCCGTTCGGGACCTTCTGGCGCCTCGTCGTCCCGCTGGCCAAGCCGGGGCTCGCGGTGACCGCGTTCTACACCTTCATCACCGCCTGGGCCGAGGTCGCCTACGCCTCCGCCTTCATGACGGGCGAGGACAACCTCACGCTCGCCGCCGGACTGCAGACCTTCGTCAACCAGTACACCTCCGACTGGGGCTCCATGACGGCCGCGGCCGTCATGATCGCCATCCCGGCGGCGCTGGTGTTCTCCTGGGCCCAGCGCCATCTCGTCGCGGGGCTCACGGCCGGAGCGACCAAGTCGTGACGAGCCCACCCGCGGCGGGGCCGCGGCTCGCCGATATCGCCGCACAGGCCAAGGTCAGCGAGGCCACCGTCAGCCGGGTGCTCAACGGCAAGGCGGGGGTGGCGGACACCACCCGGCAGCGGGTGCTCGCCGCCCTCGACGTCCTCGGCTACGAGCGGCCGGTGCGGCTGCGGCGGCGCAGCGCCGGGCTGGTCGGCCTGGTGATCCCGGAGCTGACCAACCCGGTCTTCCCCGCCTTCGCGCAGATCATCGAGCAGGTGCTGGCCGGGCATGGCTACACCCCGATCCTGTGCACCCAGATGCCCGGCGGCGCCACCGAGGACGAACTGGTGGAGCAGTTGGAGGAGCGCGATGTGGCGGGCATCGTCTTCATGTCCGGACTGCACGCCGACACCACGGCCGACCCCGCCCGCTACGCCCGGCTGGCCGGCCGCAAGGTGCCGTTCGTACTGATCAACGGCTACAACGAGCACATCCAGGCCACCTTCGTCTCACCCGATGACCGGGCGGCGGCGCGGATGGCCGTCCGCCATCTGTCCGCGCTCGGCCACCACCGGATCGGCCTCGCGGTGGGGCCCGCCCGCTACGTCCCCGCGCAGCGCAAGGTCGAGGGGTTCCTCGCGGCGAGCACCGAGCTGCTCGGCCGATCGCCCGGCGAGGCGGGGGAGTTGGTGCGGCATACGCTCTTCAGCGTCGAGGGCGGGCAGGTGGCGGCGGCCACCCTGCTGGACCAGGGCTGTACGGGCATCGTGTGCGGCAGCGATCTGATGGCGCTCGGGGTGATCCGGGAGGCGGCCCGGCGGGGGCTGCGGGTGCCGCACGAGGTGTCGGTGGTCGGCTTCGACGACTCCCCGCTGATCGCCTTCACCGATCCGCCGCTGACCACCGTCCGGCAGCCGGTGCAGTCGATGGCGACGGCGGCGGTGGGGGCGCTGCTTGAGGAGATGGCCGGAAACCCGGTGCAGCACACGGAGTTCGTCTTCCAGCCGGACCTGGTCGTCCGCGGCTCGACGGCCCAGGCGCCGCCTGCCGTTGACGGGTCAGCCGGCCGCCCGAGCGGGTGAACACCTCGGCCGGGAGATGACGGGTGTCGATCACATCTCTCCTGGCCGCCGCCTCCCGCACCACCCGGCGTGGCTGCCTGACGTTCTCGGGCCAGTCGTAGGAGGTCAGCGCGCGGGTCGCGGCAGGCCCGGGATCGCGTGCGCCCGCACACCACCACGTACCCTTTGGACCGGTTCCAGGACGCCCTGGACGACCTCGGCGCCGGACGGATCCGCGGGCGCGCCATTCTCGTCCCCTGACCGCCGACCCTGGAACACCGCCGGTCCATGCCAAGGGGCCGGCCGATCCGCGACAACGTGAGGAACCCCCAATGATCTTCATCACCGCGAAATTCCGTGTTCTGCCCGAGCATGCGGACCGGTGGCCCGAGATCGCCGGCGATTTCACCCGGGACACCCGCGCCGAGCCGGGCTGTCTGTGGTTCGACTGGTCCCGCAGTGTCGAGGACCCGGACGAGTACGTCCTGGTCGAGGCGTTCCGCGACGAGGAGGCCGGTGCGGCCCACGTCAACTCGCCGCACTTCAAGGCCGCGCAGCGGACCCTGCCGCCGCATCTCGCCGCGACCCCGCGGATCGTCAACATGAACGTCCCGCAGGAGGACTGGTCCCTCCTCGGGGAAATGGCCGTCGAGGACCGCGACTGATCCACTGATCCACGGCCGTCGAACCGATCCGACCGGCCGGGCGCGTGAGGCCCATTGACTGGACCCCCGGCCGGCCGGACCGGAGAACGTGGTTGAACGTAACACCGCCGCAATTGCTTGCGAAAGGTCTTGCAACTACAAAAACTCGCGAGTACGTTCCCGTCACCACCCCCCACTGACGTCTTGCAGCAAGAACCTTCAACTGGCCTTATGGGCATGGCGCGTTGCCGTACGAGGCTCAATCGGCACCCCCGAACTCCCCCCACGGAGGAACGATGGCCAGCAGCCGTATCCCCCTTGCCACCGCAATCGCCCTCGCGGCGAGCGCGGCGGCGCTCGTCGCCCTGCCCCAGACCGCGCGGGCGACACCGCCCGGTACCAAGGACGTCACCGCCGAACTCTTCGAGTGGAAGTACGACTCCGTCGCCAAGGAGTGCACCAGCACCCTCGGCCCCGCCGGATACGGCTATGTCGAGGTGTCGCCTGCCACCGAGCACATCCAGGGCGGCCAGTGGTGGACCTCCTACCAGCCCGTCAGCTACAAGATCGCCGGGCGGCTCGGCGACCGCACCGCCTTCAAGAACATGATCGACACCTGTCACTCGGCGGGCGTCAAGGTGGTCGCCGACGCCGTCATCAACCACATGTCCGCCGGATCCGGCACCGGCACCGGCGGCTCCTCGTACACCAAGTACGGCTATCCCGGGATCTACCAGGCCCAGGACATGGACGACTGCACCTCGCAGATCAGCAACTACCAGGACCGCTGGAACGTGCAGCACTGCGAGCTGGTGGGCCTGGCCGACCTGGACACCGGTGAGAGTTACGTCCGCACCCGGATAGCGCAGTACCTGAACGACCTGCTCTCGCTCGGCGTGGACGGCTTCCGCGTCGACGGCGCCAAGCACATCCCGACCGAGGACCTGGCCGCCATCAAAAGCCAGTTGAGCGACCCCGGCGTCTACTGGAAGCAGGAGGTCATCTACGGCGAGGGCGAGGCGGTCTCCCCGACGGAGTATCTGCCCAACGGCGATGTGCAGGAGTTCCGCTACGGCCGTGACCTCAAGCGGGTGTTCCAGGGCGAGAAGCTGGCGTATCTGAAGAACTTCGGCGAGGGCTGGGGCTATATGGCGAGCGGCCAGTCCGGTGTCTTCGTCGACAACTGGGACACCGAGCGCAACGGCTCCACCCTCACCTACAAGAACGGCGCCGACTACACCCTCGCCAACGTCTTCATGCTGGCCTGGCCCTACGGCTCCCCGGACGTCCACTCCGGCTACGAGTTCAGCGACAGCGACGCGGGCCCGCCGAACGGCGGCACCGTCGGCGCCTGTTACCAGGACGGCTGGAAGTGCCAGCACAAGTGGCCCGAGATCACGAGCATGGTCGCCCTCCGCAACACCGCCCGGGGCGCATCGGTGACCAACTGGTGGGACAACGGCAGCAACGCCATCGCCTTCGGACGCGGTGACAAGGCGTACGTGGCCATCAACCACGAAAGCGGCTCCCTCACCCAGACCTTCCAGACCTCGCTCCCGGCCGGCGGCTACTGCGATGTGCAGAGCGGCAAGGCCGTGACGGTCGACTCCTCGGGGAAGTTCACCGCCACGCTGGGTGCGAATACGGCGGTGGCCTTGCACACCGGGGCCCGTAGCTGCGGGTAGGCCGCGGCCTTCACCGACGGGCCCGGAGGCAAGGGGCTCCGCCCCTGGCCCGGGGGTTCCGGCTTGGGCCCGGGGGTCCGGCTGGGCCCGGGGCTCTGCCCCTGGGCTGGGCTCGGCCCGGGGCTCTGCCCCTGGGCTGGGCTCGGCCCGTCCCCCGTGCCCCGGCCTCGGGCCTCGGGCCCCGGGCACGGCCTCGGGTCTCGGGCCTCGGGTCTCGGGCCTCGGGTCTCGGGCCCCGGCCCCGGTCTCGGGTCTCGGGTCTCGGGCCTCGGGCCCCGGCCTCGGGTCTCGGGTCTCGGGCCCCGGCCTCGGGTCTCGGGCCCCGGCCTCGGGCCCCGGGCCCCGGCCTCGGGCCCCGGGCACGGCCCCGGGCCCCGGGTTCCGCCTGCCCGGCCGTCGCCCCGGGCATCAGGTACCGCACCAGGCCCCGGGCTCCGCCCCTGCCCCTGCCCCTGCCCCGGGCATCGAATCGCCCCCGACGTCCTCCCCGCTCCCCGGGCGGGGCCGGAGGCCGCCTCCGGCCCCGCCCAGGGAGCGGGGGCGGGGGCGCGGAGCCCGCACCACACCTCAAGGAGCCACCAGCCCCGTGAAACCCCCGAGAGCCACCCTCTTTCGCACCGCCGCCGCGCTCGCCACCCTGGCCCTGGGCGCGGCGGCCGTGCCCGCCGTATCGCAGACCGCCCGGGCCGCGACGCCCGCCACCGCGGAGGCGACGCCCGCCGAGGCGCAGTGGATCGACCGCGCCACCGTCGTGTGGAAAGCCGAGCACACCGCCGCGACCGTCGAAGAGCTGAGCTACGCCGACGGCGGTACCTTGCGGCTGACTCCGGCCTCCCTGACCGATGCCCAGAGGGCCGCCTACCCCCATCTGGCCGGGCGCCCCGCCTATCGCCTCGACCCACGCGACCGCGGCAAGGCCGCCACCGCGCTGCGCGGCCCGCTCGCCGCCGTCCAGCGCGCGGCCGACGACCACGACCACGTACTGCACCGCACCGGGGTGCAGATCCCCGGCGTCCTGGACGACCTCTACGCGGACCGGGCGCGCTCGGCCCGCCTCGGCCCGGTCTTCCACGGGGCCCGTCCCACCCTCTCGGTGTGGGCGCCGACCGCCCGGAGCGTGTCGCTCGACCTCGACGGGCGCACCGTCGCCATGCGGCGGGACCCCGGCAGCGGGGTGTGGAGCGTGACCGGCGGACCCGAGTGGCGGGACAAGCCCTACCGCTACCGGGTCAAGGTCTGGGCGCCGAGCGTCGGGAAGACCGTCACCAACGAGGTCACCGACCCCTATTCGACCGCTCTGACCGCCGACTCCGCCCGCAGCCTGGTCACCGACCTGGCCGATCCCCGGCTCGCCCCCGCCGGCTGGGCGTCGCTGAAGAAGCCCGCGGCCGTCCCGCTGCGCGACGCCCGTATCCAGGAACTGCAGATCCGCGACTTTTCCAGCGCGGACCGCACCAGCGCCCACCCCGGCCAGTACCTCGCCTTCACCGACCGCGACTCGGACGGGATGCGGCACCTCGGGCGGCTGGCCAGGTCCGGCACCTCGTACGTCCACCTGCTGCCCGCCTTCGACTTCGGTACCGTCCCGGAGCGGCGGTCCGACCAGGCCCGGCCCGGCTGCGAGCTGGCCGCCCTGCCCGCCGACTCCGACCAGCAGCAGAAGTGCGTGGCCGAGACGGCCGCGAAGGACGGCTTCAACTGGGGCTACGACCCGCTGCACTACACCGTGCCGGAGGGGTCCTACGCGAGCGACCCGGACGGCCCGGCCCGCACCCGCGAGTTCCGGCAGATGGTGCAGGGCCTGGCCCACGCCGGGCTGCGCACCGTCATGGACGTGGTCTACAACCACACCGTGGCCGCCGGGCAGGACGAGAAGTCGGTGCTCGACCGGATCGTGCCCGGCTACTACCAGCGGCTGCTGGACGACGGCGGCGTGGCCACCTCCACCTGCTGCCCCGGCACCGCGCCCGAGCACGCGATGATGGGCAAGCTGGTGGTGGACTCGATCGTCACCTGGGCCAGGCAGTACAAGGTCGACGGCTTCCGCTTCGACCTCATGGGCCACCACCCCAAGGCCAACATCCTGGCCGTACGCAAGGCCCTCGACGCCCTCACCCCCGCGAAGGACGGGGTGGACGGCAAGTCGATCATCCTCTACGGCGAGGGCTGGAACTTCGGCGAGGTGGCCGACGACGCCCGCTTCGTCCAGGCCACCCAGCGCAATATGGCCGGCACCGGCATCGCCACCTTCAGCGACCGGGCGCGGGACGCGGTGCGCGGCGGCGGGCCGTTCGACGAGGACCCCCGCGTCCAGGGCTTCGCCTCCGGGCTCTTGACCGACCCCAACGGGTCTCCCGCGAACGGGAGCCCGGACGAGCAGCGGGCCCGGCTGCTGCACGCCCAGGACCTGATCAAGGTCGGGCTCTCCGGCAATCTCGCCGACTACACCTTCACCGACACCGGCGGACGCCGGGTCAAGGGCTCCGAGGTCGACTACAACGGCTCCCCGGCCGGTTACGCCGCCGCCCCCGGCGACGCGCTCGCCTACGCCGACGCCCATGACAACGAAACCCTCTACGACGCGCTCGCCTACAAGCTGCCCGCCGCCGCCTCGGCCGCCGACCGGGCCCGGGCGCAGGTGCTGGCCCTGGCCACCGCCACCCTCTCCCAGGGCCCGGCGCTCAGCCAGGCCGGCACCGACCTGCTGCGCTCGAAGTCCCTGGACCGCAACTCCTTCGACAGCGGCGACTGGTTCAACGCCATCCATTGGGATTGCGCGTCCGGCAACGGCTTCGGCCGGGGACTGCCCCCGGCGGCGGACAACGAGCCCAAGTGGCCTTACGCCAAGCCCCTGTTGACCAACCCGGCGGTGCGCCCCGGCTGCCCCGAGATCACGGGCGCCTCGGCGGCCTACCGGGATCTGCTGCGGATCCGCACCACCGAGAAGGCGTTCAGCCAGGCCACGGCGGAGGGGGTGCAGAAGGCCCTGACCTTCCCGTTGTCCGGGACGGGGGAGACGCCGGGCGTCATCACCATGCGGCTCGGCGGGTTGGTCGTGGTCTTCAACGCCACCCCGTCCCGGCAGTCGCAGACCGTCCCCGCCCTGGCCGGGAGCCCGTACGCCCTCCACCCGATCCAGGCGCACGGCGCCGACGCGACGGTGAAGACGTCCCGGTACGAGCGCGCGAGCGGCACCTTTACGGTGCCCGGCCGTACGGTGGCCGTCTACGCGGCCGGGGGCTAGGCGGGGGCCCGGCGGACCGCGTGGCAGGGGCTGCGCCCCTGGACCCCGCCGGGGCTCCGCCCCGGATCCCGCTCCTCAATCGCCGGAGGGGCTGGATTGGCAGGGGCTCCGCCCCCGGATCCCGGGGTCCGGGGGCGGAGCCCCACCACGCGGCGGAGCCGCATATCGACGCTGCGGGAAGGGGCGGGGAGGGGAAAGCTCCGCCGGACACCCCCTAGCGCAACGGGCTCAGCCGGCCACCGTCCGTCAGCCGGGCCCTGAGGTCGGCGCGGGCACCCGCCTTGGCGGGGAGGGTCAGGCCGCGGCCGTAAGAGCGGCCCCGGACGCCGCCGGTGGCGACGATCCCCGTGACCTGACGGCTTCCGGCGGCCAGCAGATACCACCGGCCGGACCGCGCCTTCCACAGCACCCCCGCCAGCACCCGCGGCTCGCGCGGGCCGCAGGCGGGGGAGTTGTCGGCGCTGGAGACGACCGCACCCGCCGCGCCCCGCCGGGTGTCCCACGGCTGGAACTGCGCCAGCACCTTGCTGCCCGTGTCCCGCCAGGTGTCGGCGCGGGTGCACAGCCAGGCCGCGTGGCCGCCCGCCTCCGGCAGGGCCTGGGCGGCGAACCGCCAGGAGTTGACCGAGCGCACCCCTCGCCCGCGCATCATCGCCAGCCGGCACCCGGTCCTGGCCCAGCTCGCACGGGCCGCCCACCCCGCCACATCGCGCACACCGGCGCCGGGGGTGCCGTAGGTGAGCCGGGCCGGGGCCAGTTCGCCCAGGTCGGCCACGAGCCGGGAGCCGAACTGCAGCGCGGGCCAGCCACGGCAGGGCCGGAGCTGCGGAATGGTGCGCACCGGGTCGGTCACCCCGTGCCCGGTGCGGTGCAGCGGACGCGGCGCCCCGCCCGGGTGGAGCAGATCCCGCACCCAGGCATGACGTACCCAAGGGGCGGTCAGATAGCGGACGTTGCCGTCCGTGCGGCTGAGGACCAGTGCGGTCGAGGTGGCCGCGTCGGCCGCGTCCAGCCGGGCGAAGTCCAGCGCGGCCGCACCGCCCTCGCCCGCCTCCGCGTACCGCGCCACCCGCAGCCCGTCGTACAGCAGCACCACCGTGGCCTGGTCCACCTCGCCCGCGAACAGCAGCTGCGGCGGCCCCGAGGGCGGCCCGGACTGCGTGCCCATGGTGGCCGACACGCGCACCGAACGGCCCGGCCGCGCCCAGACGGCCAGCGCGCGGCGCAGCAGCGAGGTGTCCCGGACGCGGTCGCCGCGCGCGGGCCAGGAGGAGAAGCCGGCGCGGGACGCGGTGCGCCAGGCGTCGTGCGCGGCCCGCGTCAACCGCGCGGGGTCCAGGGCTCGTTCGGAGGACGGATTACGGGCGTACGAGGGCGCGGCCGCGCCGGTCGGCCCCCAGCCCCGCCCCGGCACGCCCAGCAGCGTCCCGCACACCACCAGCGCCACGACGGCCACCAGCACCGCGCGCACATGCTGACGGCGGCGCATCAGATCGGTGGGCCGCGCCTGGAGCGAACACGGGTCGAACTCCGGGGACTCCAGCAGTGATTCGTCCTGGCTGCCGGTCTGCTCCGGTACCGACTCCGCCTCGTCCAGCGCGGCCCGCGGGTCGGCGACCCCCGCGGTGCCCAGCAGCGCGCGCGTCGCCTGTTCGCCGAGCTGCTCCAGCTCCAGCAGTACGTACGCGGCGCGGCCGGGCCCGGACAGCTCCGACAGGGCACGCTCCAGGGCGAGTTCATCGGCCCCGCCGGAGCGCGGGAACAGCCGTAGCCCGAACACCTGCGGCAGTGCCGGGGGCCGCTGCCACCAGCGCCGCGGCCGGGCGGCGCGCAGCGCCAGACGCAGCACCCGCAGCCGCACATACGCATAGCCGGTGTCGGCCCCCGGGCCCTTCGTCCCGCGCTGCCAGGGCAGTTCGACATCGGGGTGCGGGTCCGGGCCCATGCCGTAGCCGCGGTTGCGGGGCAGCGCGCGCTGGGCGAGGGCGTGCGCCGCGAGCACCCGGCGGGTGCGCCCGATGCCCGGCGGCAGGATGAGATACGCGAGCCGCACCAGCCGCGGGTAGTGCTCGACGATGGCGGCCTCGGCCTGCTCGACGTCGATCAGGCCGGTGGTCTCGTCGTCGGGGGCGACTGTCGCCTGGTGCTGGTCCACGCTTCGTGAACGAGTGGCGGGCCGGGTTGGTCACCTACGGGTGTCCGGCGGGACTTGGCGCCTGCGGCCGGTTCCTTTCCCCTCCCGCCCCTTCCCGCGGCATCGGTATGCGCTCCGGCGCGTGGCAGGGGCTTCGCTCCTGGACCCCGGGCGTCGACGAGCCGACCGTCTGCGCCGTGAACGCCCGCACCGGCGGGCTGATCGCGTCGGCGCGCGGCGCGGCGGATGACCGGGCCAATGCCCGCGCCCATGCGGGCCCGTACGGCCGGGGTCCGGGGCGGAGCCCCACCACGCGGCGGAGCCGCATATCGATGCTGAGGGAAGGGGCGGGGAGGGGACAGCCCGCCGCAGGCGTCAAGTCCCGCCGGACACCCCCCGAGCCCCGCCCCGCCACTGACGCCAACCCGCTACGGCGTACTGGTCTTCCAGCCGCTGAACTCGACCGTCCCCCGGGCGCCCGTGCCGCCGTTCGCCGCCGTCATGAAGATCCCGGCGTCCTGCGCGGCCGTCGCGCCCGGCGCCGTCACGGTGGCCACCTTCCGCCAGGTCGTGCCGTCGTCGGTGGACAGCTCGCCGGTGTAGGAGGTGGCCGCGGTGCGGGTCAGCCGCAGCAGGACGGGCGCCTTGACGCCGGTGATCCGCTGGTAGGTGTCCAGCGTGCCGTCGCCGCCCGAGTCGTAGGACAGGACGACCCCGTTGGCCGGGGTGACGGAGAGGTTCACAAAGCCGGGGGAGCCCGCCGTGGCGAGGTCGTTGCGGACGATGATCCCGGCCCGCGCCCAGGGCCCGGTGGCCGCCTGGGCGGTCACCTTCACGGTGATGGCCGTGCCCACCGTAAGGACGCCGTCGCGGTAGACGGAGCCGAATTCGGCGGTGCCCTTCCACAGGTCCTGGCCCGCGCCGTCGATCGCGAACCGCTCGTCGAGCTGACCGAAGGCCGCACCGCTGTTGGTGACCGTCCGCAAGCCGTCCGCCAGCGGTCCGGCGATCCACAGCGTCCCGGCGCGCACGGCCCGCACCCGGTCCTCGCCCCGTGGCCCGTAGGTGACGCCCAGCTCGTACGGTAGCGGCTCGAGCGGGTGCTCCAGCGGCTCGTCGGACGCGGTCGCGCGCCAGCGGACCTCGCCCGTGCCGCCCGCGGGGACGCCGGGCAGCCGGGTCGGCCCGTCCGGGTCCGGGTCAAGCCCGGCCACGGTGAGGTCGAAGTCGACGCGGCCGGTGGGGCGCAGCCCGTTGACGTTGCGCAGGGCGGCGGTGAGGGTCGCGGTGCCGCCGGGCGGCAGGGCGGCGGGCTCGGCGGTGACGGTCAGCGTGCCCTGGTACGGGGCCTTGGCCAGCGCCTCGTACACCCGCTGGGCGGTGCGGTGGGCGTCCGTCGTCGGCCGCACCGGATAGCTCGTGCGCTCCCGGGTCCACGGCTCCTCGACGGCGAACCAGTCGAAGGAGCGCGGGGGGCGGCTCTCCGCCAGCGCGTCCTCCAGCTCGTCCAGATAGGACTGCCACTGGGGGAGGTGGAAGTCGGCGATGAGGCCGCTCCAGTCGCGGTTGGCGTAGTTGGCCAGCTTGCCGCCGTCCGCCGTGGCGCGGTCCGCCCAGGTGGTGATGAGGGTGCGCGCGGCCCGCTCGAGCTGGGCCGACTCCTCCTCGCCCGACGCCATCCGCTTGGCGTCCTCGAGCCACGGACCCAGCAGGAACCGCCGGTGGGCGCCGGTCATGTCGTCGCTGAGCCGCATCAGCTTGAGCCACAGCCGGGCCAGCGTCCGGAAGGCCGTGCGGTCCTTACGGTCGTAGGCGTCCTGGAGCTGGGGGATGAGCTGCCAGGAGCGGTTGGCGAGCGCCTGCCGCGCGATATCGGTGAGGTCGTGGCGGTAGGCGTCGCTGTCGCGCAGCCCGGCGCGGACGCCCAGCAGCGCGGCGAAGGCCACGTCGAAACCGGCCGGGTCGAAGGCGGGCGTGTGGGTCGCGTAGTTGGTGCCCGAACGGGCGGTCAGGGAGGGGCGGGCGGCGAAGACCGAGTCATGCGGGCGGCCGTCCTTGCTGCTGATCTCGTACGCGGTGTCGCGCAGCGCGGCGAACGCCTCCCGGGCCTTGGCGTCCCGTCCGCCGTAGCGCACATCGGCGTACGAGCGGAACCACTCCGCCCGGTCCACCGCCTCCTCCCGCCACGCCAACTCGCTGAACAGCTCGAACGCGGCCGGATCCCGTTCGGCCGCCTCCGGCATATAGGCGGTGCCCACCAGCTTGCTGCCCGGCTTGTCCCGCCATACGGTGAACCGCTTCGTCCACATATGGGTCTTGGCGCCGATCGTGGTGCGGCCGCCGAAGTTGGGGATGGTGCCGAACGCGTACGGCACCGCACCCCAGTCCTTCTCCCGGTCGGTGACGGTGTCCAGGTCCGACAGCCCGTCCACCACGAGCATCCGGTCGTGGTCGACGGCGTCCAGCAGATCGCGGCGGGGGTTCTCCTGCCAGCCGAGGATCACCCAGATGGCGCCGGGGCGGGCGGTCCGCAGCGCGGTCTCCACGGCGCGGGCGGCCTCGGGCACCGGGACGTCGCCGGGGTCGCCGCCCTCGTGCAGCAGATCCATCTTGAACAGCCCGGCCTCGCCGAACAGTTCGCGCTGGTGGCGGTAGAAGGCGGCGGCCACCTTCCGGAACGACTCGGTGCGCGGATCGAGCCAGTCGGGCCGCCTGAGCCCGTTCCAGTCGCCCTGCGGCACCGTACGGGCCTCCGGGTTGCGGTCCGCGAAGCCGTCGGGGACGGTGCCGAAGTAGCCGGGGAACACCGGCCGCATGCCCAGCTCCCGCAGCCGGTCGGCGATCCGCCGCCCCAGCTCCGTGCGCTTGTCCAGGAGCGCGGTGGAGACCGGGCCGCCGTATTCGCTCATGTTCTGCAGCAGCCACCACGGCTGGTGGGAGGGGGCGGGGAGCCAGGTGCGCGCCTCGGTCTCGGTGTAGCCGAACTCCTGGAGCAGCCGGTGGTAGACGGCCTCCTGACCGGCGGTGACCAGCAGTTCGTTGCAGCCGTGCAGGGCCGCGACGTCGATCAGGTGCTCCCAGCGGTCCCAGTCGGCGAACGGCGCGGTGTAGCCGTCATGGGTGTCGTTGAACGCGAAGCGGTGCGGCAGCGCGGTCGAGCGCGTGAGGCGCCGGGCGGGCGCGGGCAGCTTCTCCGGCAGGTTCAGCTGATCGCCGGACCAGGTGAGCTGGGCGTGGCAGGTGTACTTGAGATACCAGTGCACGCCCGTGAGCAGCACCGCCGGGCTGGTGCCGGAGACCGTCACCCGCCCCGCGGATCCGTCGACCTCGAACCGTTCCTCATCGCCCCGCCTCGCCAGTGCCACCAGCCGGAACTGCTCGGCGTGCGCCGGCAGCAGCCGCCGCAGGGCGGCCCGTGCGGGGGCGGTGTCGAATGCGGTCACGGCGGTGTCCTGTGCGTCGTGCGGCTCATCGGCCACCGCGGGGACGAGGCTCCCCAGCGTGGCCCCGGCCCCGAGTGCTCCGGCGGTTCCGATCAGCGTGCGTCTGCTCAGGTCGCTCATGCGCCCCCCATCGGACAACGGCCAATGCGTCGTATGGAGAAGGCACTTAACCAGCGTTATGGGGTGGGAGCAATGGGGCGCACGGGGAGGTGCCGGTTCCCGGGGCCGTGGACCATCAGCCGCGGTCCAGGTAGGCCAGCACCGCCAGCACCCGGCGGTTGTTGTCGTCCGACGGCGGCAGACCGAGCTTTCCGAAGATATTGGAGGTGTGCTTGGCCACCGCCCGCTCGGTGACGAACAGCTTGGCCGCGATCGCCGTATTCGACCGCCCCTCCGCCATCAGCTCCATCACCTCGAGCTCCCGCGGCGTCAGCCGCCCCAGCGGCTTGTCCTGGGCGCGCCGGTCCAGGAGCTGCGAGATCACCTGCGGATCCATCGCCGTGCCCCCCGCGGCGACCCGCCGCACCGCGTCGATGAACTGATCGGCGTCGAAGACCCGGTCCTTGAGCAGATACCCGATGCCCCCACTGCCGTCCGCGAGCAGCTCCCGCGCGTACAGCTGCTCCACATGCTGCGACAGCACCAGCACCGGCAACCCCGGCCGCGCCCGCCGCGCCCCCAGCGCGCACTGCAGCCCCTCGTCGCTGAACGACGGCGGCAGCCGCACATCCACCACCGCGACATCCGGCTCCAGCTCCGCCAGCGCCTTGCTCAGCTCGGGCCCGCTCTCCACGGCCGCCACGACCTCGAAGTCGTACGCCTCCAGCATGCGGACCAGCCCGTCCCGCAACAGGAACAGATCCTCGGCGACCACAACACGCACGGCGGCTCCATGACTTCGTCGGGCCCCTGGGGTGGGGGACGTGACCGAATCCGACGAATGTACCGCTGTGCGGTGGGCGGGAGGGGATCAGCGGCCCGGGCGGTCGAGGATGCGCTGGATCAGCCCCAGCGAGTTCTCGTCGACACCGCCGAACTCCTCGGCTCCGAGCTGACGACGAACGCCCCGCGCAACACCGCCACCGACTCGTACGTCAGCGTGGACTGGCAGCCGAAGCCCCCGGACTTCCGCGTCACCGTATGGGACTCGGGCTCGGCCCTGCCCCAGCCGGTCCAGGCCGAGGCCGACGACGAGGGCGGCCGGGGGTTGGCGCACGGCTGAGCGTAAGGGGAAGGCTTCCGCGCGGGGCGGCCCTGTGGGTTGGGCGCCCCGCGCGGGGAACCGTTCTGCCGGATTCCGCGTGATGTCCTCTTGACGTGCTGCTGGCTGGTGGCGGACGAACGAAGGGGGAGCCGGTGCCGGGTCGGATGCGGGTGATGGTGGGCGTGGCGGTGTCGCTTTCGGTGGCGCTGGTGGCGTGCGGGCCGGAGAAGGAGAAGGAGTGGACGGGGGCGGAGCCTTCTAAGGGGTCCGCGGCCGAGGCCGCGCGGTTCGCGCCGTTGGTGCGGCTGGCCAAGGGGGAGTCGCTGTTGCCGATGGACGCGACGCGGTTCATCGGGCGGTCCGCGCTGCGCTTCGACCACGACGGCTTCTGCCGTGACGAGGGACCGGTGGCCGATCCGCCCGACCCGCGGCGGTTGGGGAGTAAGGACAGCCCCTACAAGCACGCGGACGTGCAGCCGGGGAAGTCCTCGTCCCAGCCGGTGTCCTGCCCCGGACACGGGGACAAGTGGCACACCTCGACCGAGGCCGACGGCGGTTTCTATCTCGACCCGCCGAAGGAGGTGCGGAAGGGCGAGGGCACTGACGCGCCGGTCTACTGGGAGTACCACAACCACAAGACCGACCCGAAGCGCGCGGCGTACGTCTACTGGTTCTTCTATGCCTACAACAACCTGATCCCGGGCAACCGGCACGAGGGCGACTGGGAGCGCGTCGCGGTCCAGCTGCGCGACGGCAAGCCGGAGGCGGTGACGTTCGCGAAGCACGGCAAGGACACGTGCGGCGTGAAGTGGTCGGAACTGGATCCGCAGGACGGGCATCCGACGGTGTACTCGGCGCGTGGTTCACACGGCTCCTATCCGACCGACAAGAACCAGTGGGTGAACGGCACGCTCGATCGGCCCTCGAAGGGCGGCGCCGAGTGGCGCACCTGGGAGCACGCCCGCCCTGTCAATCGCGAGCCGTGGTGGGGGTACGCCGGGTGGTGGGGGTCGCAGCAGCATGTGAGCGGATTCAACGGGCCGATGGGCCCGCGCCCGGGGCGTCTGCTGTCGGGCATCTTCACCAACGACAGTTGCGGGCCCGCCGACAAGCCGCCGACGGATCCGCCCAAGGACCAGCCCACGGACCAGCCCACAGACCAGCCCACGGACCAGGCCGCGCCCAGGACGCAGGAAGGGGCGATCCGGCGGTACGAGGAGTATCTGCACGCCGTGGGCCGGGAGGACATCAAGACGGTCTGCGAGGTGGCCGGGCCCGCGGCGAAGCAGGCGGAGGACCAGGGGTTCGGTCCGTGCACGTCCACGTTCCTCGTCACGTTCCAGATGATCTCGCCTACGCAGAAGAAGGCTCTGCAGACCGCGACGGTCGACCCGCAGAAGGTCGTCGTACGAAGCCCCGCCAAGATCGACATTCCGGCCGATGCGGTCAAGGCCTCCGTCACCTTCTCCGAAAACGAGATCGGGACCAGCACCCTGGAGTACATGAAGGACGACTGGTACATCACTGACTGAGCGCGCGCGGAGAGCAGGGCGGCGGCGGTCAGGGCGACGGCGCAGCCGGCTCGTCAGGGCGCTGTCCCGCGCGCCGCCGCGCGGTAGTGGTCGCGTATGTCCTGGCGCAGCAGCGCGCCGAACCCCGCGTGCTCCACACGGGAGGCGAGCTGGTCGCGGCTCACCCCCAGGGCGTCGGCAGTCGCGCCGAAGTGCCAGTCGTGGGCGGCGAGGAGGGTGAGTAGATGGCCGCGCCGGGTCTGGGCCTCGGAGAGGCGGAAGGTCTTGAGGTAGGCCAGACGGCCGTCCTCGTGGGTGATGGTCTCGCCGGTGCGGCGGTTGTTGACCCCGGCCCGGCGCAGCGCGCGGAACAGCCGGTAGACCCGGGGCGGCGGAAGGGCGGCAAGACGCTGGGCAGGAAGTCGAGCGACATGCGCTGCTCGCCCGTGGCGGAGTGGAATTCCCGCTGGCCCGTCGAGGTGATGGCCGCGTTCACGAAGAGCAGGACGTCCTCGGCCGCGACCAGATCGGCCAGCGTCTCCATGGGGGCCTCCGGCGACGGGGTGCGGGAGCCGGCCGGGGAATGGGGCACGAACTGCGAATCGTCGCTCAGCAGGCGGGTTCCGGGAGTCGCACCGGAGTCCCGCGGCCGGCATCGGCACGCTAACACCGGGGCGGCGCGTCCCGCCGCCGGATTTTCCCCGGCGGCGGGTCATCTGGCGGCGCCCTGCGCCGAGAGGGCGCAGGGGATCTCCATCGTCACCATGGTGGGCCCGCCGGTCGGGCTGCTGACCGCGAGGACCCCGTCGAAGGTGCCCAGCCGCCGCTCGACCCCGCTCAGCCCGCCGTCCGGGGTGATCTGCGCGCCGCCGCGGCCGTCGTCGGTCACGGTGATGCGCAGCATGCCCTCCGTATGGTGCACGTCCAGCCACATCCGCGAGGCGCCCGCGTGCTTCGCCGCGTTGGTCAGCACCTCGCTGACCGCGAAGTACGCGGCCGACTCGACCGGTTCATCGGCTCGGCCCGCCAGATCCACGTCCACCTCCACGGGCACCGCCATCCGCAGCGCCAGTGCGCGCACCGCGTCCCCCAGGCCGCGCTCGGCCAGGACGGGCGGATGGATGCCGCGGACCAGGTCGCGCAGCTCGGCCAGGGCCTCGGCGGAGTTCGTACGGGCCGCGGCGAGCAGCTCCTTGGCCTTGGCCGGGTCCTTCTCGATCAGGGCCTCCACGGTGCCCAGGCTCATGCCCATGGCGACGAGCCGGGCCTGGGCGCCGTCGTGCAGATCGCGCTCGATGCGGCGCAGTTCGGCGGCGGAGGTGTCCACGGCGTCATGCCGGGTCTCGGTGAGCCGCTGCACCCGCTGCTCGAGCGCCATCTGCGGGGTCGGGTCCAGGAAGGCGCGCGCGAGCTGGAAGTGGCCGCGCAGCAGGAGGGGGGAGACGGTCGCCCCGAGTGCCATGAACCCGATGCCGACCGGGACGGCCAGCAGGGCGGTCCACAGCGAGTCGATGGGGAGGAACCCGTACCAGTAGGTGCCGCCCGCGTCCACGATCGGCTTCCACACCCCGGCGGCCAGGACGAACCCCTCGATCCCGTACGGCACGAAGACGAAGGCCAGCAGCGCGGTGGCAAAGCCGGCGATCATGTCGACGGCCAGCCACAGCAGATCCCGCCAGGTGGCCGGGTCCTTCAGCAGGAAGGTGCACAGCTCCACCTGCCCGGTGATCCCGGAGCGCCGATCGGCGGGCAGCGGGCGGTACGGCAGCTGGATCCGCACATCGGACCAGGTGGCGGCCAGCAGCCGGCGCTGATTGGCGTGCGCCCGCACCGTGCGGACCAGGAGAGGGGTGGTGAACACCCCCACGCCCAGCGGGATCAGACACACGGACACGACCAACAACGTGAACAGCGTGATGGAGCCCGCGAGCGTGAGCGGGGCCAGGGCAAGCCCCCGCACACAGGCCAACAGCGCTTTGCGTACCTTCATCCTGCGTCCCTCTCGGCGGTCCGTCCCGTCGGTCCCGGTGATCCGGCACCGTCAGTCAACGCCCTCAGTCTGACCGCGCGCCCCCGGCCGGTCACGGGGGGTGCGGACCGTCCGGGGGTGTACCTGGCACCACCTCCCCACCTCGCCCTATGGCTCGGCGACTGGGTGGCTGCCCGGCTGGGGCGCGAACCTGCGGCTTTCTAGCGTCGTGGCATGACCTGTTCCGTCCATACCGCACAGGGAGAGACGCCATGAGCGCAACGAGGAAGGGCCTGGCCGTGCGGCTGGGCGGGTGGAGCACTCGCCACCGCAAGACCGCGATCATCGGATGGCTGCTGTTCGTCGTGGTCGTCGCCGTGGTCGGCGGAATGTCGGGGTCCCGGCAGATGACCAATTCGGAGAACGGTGCGGGCGATTCCGCACGTGCGGAGAAGATCCTGGAGGACGCGGGCCTCCAGACCCCGGCCGGGGAGATGGTGATGCTGCGGGGCCAGGGCCCGGACGACTGGCGGGACGCGGCCCGCGACCTTACGGCGCGACTGGAGCGGACGGGCGAGGCGGTGCGCGTCCAGCCCCCGGTGCGCTCGGAGAGCGGACGGGAGGCCCTGATCAGCTTTGAGATGAAGGGCGACCCGGACACCGCAGGGAAGCGGGTGGAGCCGGTCGTCGAGGCGGTGAAGAAGACCGAGTCGGCCCATCGGGGCATCGTGGTCCACGAGTTCGGCGACGCCACCGCCCAGCACCGGCTCGACGACATGTTCGCCAACGACTTCAAGAAGGCCGAGCTGACCGCCGTACCACTGGCGCTGGGCATTCTGCTGGTGGTCTTCGGGGCGCTGGTGGCCGCGCTGCTGCCGGTGCTGCTCGCGGTGACCGCCTGCGTCGGCACCTTCGGACTGCTCGCCCTCGTCAGCCACAAGCTGCCCATGTTCGACTCCACATTCTCGGTGATGTTCCTGGTGGGCCTGGCCGTCGGCGTCGACTACTCGCTGTTCTATCTGCGGCGGGAGCGCGATGAGCGGGCCGCGGGCCGGGACGCCGAGACCGCGCTGCGGATCGCGGCCGCCACCAGCGGACGGGCGGTGCTGATCTCCGGGATCACGGTCATGCTGGCGATGTCCGGGATGTTCCTGTCCGGACTGCTGCTGTTCCACGGCTTCGCGGTCGCCACCATCCTGGTCGTCCTGATGTCGATGCTCGGCTCGGTGACCGTACTGCCCGCGATGCTGTCCTGGCTGGGCGACCGGATCGACGCCGGGCGGGTGCCGCTGCTGAACCGCCGCCGGAAGAAGGGCGTGCACAGCAGCGGTGGCCTCACCGTCAGGCTGATGCGGCCCGTCCTGGCCAAGCCGAAGCTGTTCGCCGTCGTATCGGGCGCGCTGCTGCTGATGCTGTCCGCGCCCGCCCTCGGGATGAAGACCGAACAGCTCGGCATGGAAAAGCAGTTCGGCTCCGACGCCCCGATCACCGTGGCCTACCAGCAGATCACCGGCGCCTTCCCCGGCGGCCCCGCCCCGGCCGAGGTCGTACTGCGCTCCGACGACATCGCCTCGCCCCGCTTCGAGGCGGCCGTCGCGGACTTCAAGAAGGAGCTCGCCGCCTCCGGACGGTTCGGCAGGACGGTCGACGTCGAGGCGCACCGTACGAAGGGGGTGGCCCGGATCGAGGTGCCGCTGGCCGGGGACGGTCAGGACGCCGCCTCCCGGCGCGCCCTGGACACCCTCCGGGAGGATCTGGTGCCGAAGATCCTGGGACCGGTCTCCGACCAGGTGTATGTGAGCGGTGAACTCGCCGGGAGCCGCGACTTCAACGACCAGCTGAAGACCGACATCGCACCGGTCTTCCTCTTCATCGCCGCCGTGACCTTCGTTCTGATGCTGCTCTGCTTCCGGTCGTTGCCGATCGCCGTCGTCTCGATCCTGCTCAACCTGCTGTCGGTGGGCGCCGCGTACGGCACGATGACCGCCGTCTTCCAGCACGGCTGGGGCGCGGAGCTGCTGGGGATGGAGCCGGCCGGGGCGATCGAGTCGTGGATGCCGCTGTTCGTCCTCGTCATCCTCTTCGGGCTGTCGATGGACTACCACGTCTTCGTGGTCTCGCGGATCCGGGAGGCCCATGAACGGGGCTTTGCCACCCGGGACGCGATCCGCGAGGGCATCCGGACGACGGCGGGCTCGGTCACCGGGGCGGCCACCATCATGGTCGCCGTGTTCGCGGTCTTCGCGCTGCTGCGGATGCAGGACATGCAGCAGATGGGCGTCGGGCTCGCGGTCGCGGTGCTGGTGGACGCCACGCTGGTGCGGATGGTGCTGCTGCCCTCGGTGATGGCGCTGCTGGGGGAGCGCAACTGGTATCTGCCGCGCGCCCTGCGGTGGCTGCCGAGCATCGACCACGGCGAGGAGCCGGTGGAGCGGCCGCGGCCGCCGCTGGTGGGGGCGGGCCGCTGAGCGCGGGTCCGAGCGCTCACCACCTGACGCACACCGCACCCGGGTACGCGCCCGCCGTGCCGGACGGGCTGCTGGCCTGTCCGGCACGGCGGGCGTCATGGGTGCACGGATGCGGTCAGACGGTGGGTACGTACTTGTACCCCACCCGCCGCACCGTCACGATCGTCCCCCGGTGCTCGGGGCCCATCTTGCGGCGCAGCCGGGCCACATGGACATCGACGGTCCGGCCGTCGCCGACATGGCCGTACCCCCACACCGTGGTCACGAGCTGATCGCGGGAGTGCACCCGGTGCGGATGGGCGACGAGATGGCTCAGCAGCTCGAACTCGAGATAGGTCAGGTCCAGCGGCCGCCCCGCGACCTCGGCGGTCCGATGGTCGGGGTCGATCCGGATGAGCTCCTCACCCCTCTCGCCGGTTTCGCCCGTCACCGCCGGTATCCCCTCCGGGGGCGGCCCCGCCGCCTCGGGCCGCTGCCGGTCGGCCGGGACCAGCACCAGATAGCCGACCATCGGCGGGTGGCCGGGGAGTGTGGGCAGGGTGTGCGGGGGAGCGGGCAGCCAGGTGGCGCCGGGGTGCAGCAGGTCGGCGACCGGCGGCACCTCGTCCGGTGCGACGGCTCGCAGCCGCTGGCGGTTCGCCGGGGCGGACGTTGCGGACGCCGCGGACGGGGCGGCGGGAGCGGAGGCGGACAACAGGCTACGGAGGTTCGTCATGAGGTCAGCTCTTTCGCGCGAGAAGGCGTCAGTGGACGTCGTGCGCGCGGGCTGGGCGGCCGGACGGAGAGGTCAGCGGCCGAGCGAGCGGGCCCGCGCATCGGATGCGCGGCAACACTCGCGGTCGAAGTGGTGCGCCTGCCGGGACGGCCAGAACGGCTCGAGGTCGTAACGACCCGTCGCGATGTCACGGAGGCTGGCCATGGGCCTATTGAAGCAGATACCGGGGTCAGGGCTGAAGCGGATACGGAGCCGGAACTGAAGCAGGTACGGGGCCAGGACTGAAGCGGATGGCGGGCCCGGGGTGCTCGGCCATGGAGCGGGAAGAGGTGCGACGATGCCCGCGTAAGAGGCCCGACGCGGCAGCGCCACCGGCCGCCGCGTACCCCTGGAGGAGCGCAAGCCCATGCCGCATATCGTCGTCGAATACTCCGACACCCTGACCGACGCGTTCGACCGCCCCGGCTTCGGTGCCGCCCTGCATCCGGTGGTCGCCAAGACCGTCGACACGGCGGTGGCGGGCTGCAAGACCCGCTTCCGGCGGATAGCGGAGGCCCATCTCGCGGACGGCGCCCCGGACCTCGCCATGATCCATATCGAGGTGTCCATCCTGTCCGGGCGCGATGCCGGGACCAAGCGGGAGCTGTCCGCCGCCGTGCTGGAGGTGGCCCGCGCCCATGTGTCGCCCGTGCCGGGGCTGACCGTGCAGACCACCGTCGATGTCCGCGATCTCGACCGGGACTGCTACGAGAAGCACGAGGTGGTCCATCCGGCCTGACGCTCCCCCTGCCTCCCCCGTGCGCATGCCGTACGGCGGCCGACCGCGAACTATACGTCATTTGATGCGAATCCGACATCTACCTATATACCAAGGCGAGGCGCACAATGGGGGTGCGGTGTTTTTACCGCACTGCGCGGTCAGACTTGCATGGATCGAAGGAGGCGAGTCGCATGGCCGACGTCTCACGTGCGAAAGGTGATCTTAGGGGCCACCCCGATGTGTCCGAGATGCGGGAGCGCTACGCGCGCATGATGGACGCTCGGGATGTTGTCTTCCTCGACGGGCCGGTACTTCTCGCCGGTTTGTACTTCGCCATCTCTCCCTGGGTGGTGCACTTCTCGGGCACCAACCCCAACCTCATGGTCAACAACCTCGTCCTCGGTATCGCGATCGCCCTGCTGGGCATCGGCCTCACCACGGCGCCGAGGAGGATGTACAGCCTGTGCTGGGCCATGTCCGCGATCGGTGTATGGATGATCATCTCCCCCTGGGTGGTCGCCCGGGGTCCCGATATCGGGATGATCGTGAACAATGTCGTCGTGGGTGCCGTCACCTGCCTGTTCGGCCTGATCGCAGCCGGCATGGTGATGCGGAAGGGCAGGGCGACCTGACCGGACGCTGAATCACTGAACCGTCTGCGCATCGGCGAAGGCCGTCCACCGCACGCCCTCGGGGGTCGTGCGGTGGACGGCCTTCGTGCGCTCCCGGTGCTCTTCGTGCCTTGCCGGTGCCCTCGCCGGTGTCCTTGCCGGTGCCTGGGTGGGCCGTCTCAGCCGATCGGCTCGGGCAGCGGGACCACGTCGTACGAGCAGTCGATGGTCCGGCCGGTGGCCGGGTCGCCCAGCTCCACCCGCCAGCGCCCGGCGAACTGGTCCACGTCCTCGGCCATCGGGATGGTGCCGGAGATCAGCACGGTGCCGGGCACCAGGTCACCGCGTTCGCGCAGCACCTCGACCCAGTAGGAGGGCGGCAGCAGCTCGGCCAGGGTGCCGCTCTGCACCTCGGTCTCCTCACCGTCGTGAGTGACCCAGGCGCGGAGCGTCAGGTCGTCCAGGCGGGACTCCACATCGGACAGCCGCCAGGCGCGGGTGGCCAGCACATCGGGGGCCGCGTTCTTGCTCCAGGCCACGCCGTGCACCTCCAGCGCCCGGTCGGTGTGGTCGCAGGCCGCCGTCAGCAGCAGCTCCCCGTCCGCGGCCACCACCAGCGCCCACTCGGCCTCGCCCGAGGTGCGGGCGTGCTGGACGCTGACCTGGCCGGTCTGCTGGGCGAGGTAGGGGGAGACGGGGTAGAGGGCGGGCGTCACGGAGGGTGCGGGCACGCCCAGCTCGGCGAGCTCGGCGACATGGGCGGCCACATCGTCCTGGCTGCGTCCCGCGTATCCCGCGTTGAGCACCTGGACGACCTCCACGTGGTGGAGGGAGCCGTCGGGGAGTTCGAAGGTGAGCGAGGACCGGGCGGGCGGGGTGGGCTGCGACGGCTGCGTTGTCATGGGTGTTGAGCTCTCCAAGGCGGGGGCGATGTGCTGTTTCTGCGATTTCGAAGCGGTTAACTTCCCCCGGAGGGGTTGCGCATACCGTTGGTATACAACAAGTATGCCGGAAGGTCGACCCACGCACACCCCCCGACCATCTCATCGCACCACCGCGCAAACGCCACGTACCATCACGTAACCCTCACGCACCATCTCGAGGACGGAACATGCAGCCCACCGCATCGAGCGCACCGCCCCGGGCCGACCGGTCCGGGGTTCGCCGCGCCTTCGTCGCCAGCCTCACCGGCACCGCCCTGGAGTGGTACGACTTCGCCGTCTACTCCGCCGCCGCGGCCCTGGTCTTCGGCGACCTCTTCTTCCCCTCCAAGGACCCCTTCACCGGCACCCTGCTGGCGTTCTCCACCTACGCCGTCGGCTATGTGTCCCGGCCGCTGGGCGGCTTCGTCTTCGGCCGGCTCGGCGATGTCATCGGCCGCAAAAAGGTGCTCATCGCGACGCTCGTGCTCATCGGCAGCGCCACGCTGCTGATCGGGCTGCTGCCCACCTACGCCACGGTCGGTGTCGCGGCCCCCGCCGCGCTGGTGCTGCTGCGCTTCGCACAGGGCGTCGGCGTCGGCGGTGAGTGGGGCGGTGCGGTGCTGCTGTCCAGCGAGTTCGGGGATCCGCGGCGACGCGGCTTCTACGCCTCCGCCGCGCAGGTCGGCCCTCCGGCGGGCAATCTGCTGGCCAACGGCGTCCTGGCCGCGCTGGGCGCGGCGCTGACGGAGGACCAGTTCATGAGCTGGGGCTGGCGGGTGGCGTTCCTGCTCTCCGGCGCCCTGGTGGGATTCGGCCTGTGGGTCCGCGCCAAGCTGGAGGAAACCCCGGTCTTCAAGGCGATGGAGGCCGTGCAGGACCGCCCGGAGGCACCGGTGCGCGAGGTGTTCACCACCCAGCCGAGGGCGCTGACCGCCGCGATCCTCTGCCGGGTCGCCCCCGATGTGCTGTACGCGATGTTCACCGTCTTCGTGCTCACCTACGCCACCGAGGAACTCGACATGTCACGCGGCTCGGCGCTCGCCGCCGTGCTGATCGGCTCCTCGCTGCAGATCGTGCTCATCCCGCTGGCCGGGGCGCTCTCGGACCGCGTCAACCGGCGGTGGCTGTACGCGGGTGCCGCCGTCGCCGCCGGTGTCTGGCCGTTTCTGTTCTTCCCACTGGTCGCGGACGGCAGTTGGGCGCTGCTCACCCTCGGGGTCGTCGGCGCGCTGGTGATCCACTCGCTGATGTACGGGCCGCAGGCGGCCTTCGTCGCCGAGCAGTTCTCCCCGCGGCTGCGCTACACCGGTTCCTCGCTCGCCTACACCCTCGCCGGGATCATCGGCGGCGCGGTCGCGCCGCTGCTCTTCACCACGCTGCTCGGGGTCTATCACGCCTGGGTGCCGCTGGCCATCTACATCGCGGTCACCGCCGCGGTCACGGTGGCGGGCCTCTGGCTGGGCCGGGACCCCTCCTCCGCCGAAGAGGAGGAGCCGGAGCCGCTCCCCGTCGACCACGCCACCTCCACCACCGTGTCCTGACCCGTCCCGCACCGTCCCGGTCCCGCCCTGGCCCCGCCCCGCCCCGCGCCCGGCTCCCGGCTCCCGGCTCCGCGGAGCTGTAAAGCGAGCCGCGCCGGGGAAGGGGCGGGATGGGATCACGTACGCGGGACGGGACCGCGTACCCCGGCACCCCGCCTACACTCCGACCCTCCCGACCAGGAAATGAGGCAGCACCCGCCATGCCCCTCCGCATCGCACTGAGCCAGCTCACCACGGGCCCGGACCCGGCCTCGAACCTCGCCCTTCTGCGCCAGGAGACACAGCGGGCGGCGGAGGCCGGGGCGCGTCTGGTCGTCTTCCCGGAGGCGGCCATGGCCTGCTTCGGCACCCGGCTCGGCCTGATCGCCGAACCGCTGGACGGGCCCTGGGCCACCGAGGTCCGGCAGCTCGCGAAGGATGCCGGGCTGGTGGTCGTGGCCGGGATGTTCACCCCGGCGCCCGACGGCCGGGTGACCAACACCCTGCTGGCCACCGGCCCGGGGGTGGAGACCTCCTACGACAAGATCCATCTCTATGACGCCTTCGGCTTCGCCGAGTCCAAGACCGTGGCCCCGGGCTCCGAGGTGGTGACCTTCGATCTCGACGGCGTCCGGATCGGCCTGGCCACCTGCTACGACGTACGGTTCCCCGAGCTCTTCCGGGCCCACGCCGACGCGGGCGCGGTGCTCTCCGTGCTGCCCGCCTCCTGGGGCGCGGGGCCCGGCAAGCGCGAGCAGTGGGAGCTGCTGACCCGGGCGCGGGCGCTCGACGCCACCATTTGGCTGGCGGCCGTGGGCCAGGCCGATCCGGCGGCGTCCGGGGTGACCGCCGCGGCCTCCGCCCCCACCGGTATCGGCCACAGCGCCCTGATCGGCCCCGACGGCACCGTACGGGAGCGGCTGGACGCGGGGCCGGGGCTGCTGGTGGGGGACGTCGACACCGAGGAGGTCGCCGCGGTGCGCCGCACGGTGTCCGTTCTGGCCAACCGCAGGCTGGGGGTAAACCCGTGAGCGGCGCCCGCGAGGCCGAAGGGGCCAAACCGGAGCTCGAGTTCCATCTGCCCTCCGGGCCCTGGCAGCGGCCGCCGGGTGCGGGCGCGGGGGTCAGCGAACAGATCCTGGCCGTGGACGGGAGCGGCTCCCACACCACAGCCCTGCTGCGCTGGGAGCCGGGGACGGACACCTCCCCGTCCGGGGTCGCCCGCCACGACGGCTGGGAGGAGGTCTATCTCCTGGAGGGCAGCATGCGCGATCTGACCCTGGGGAGGACCTTCTCGCGCGGCTTCTACGCCTGTCGGCCCCCGGGGACGCCGCATGGCCCCTGGGTCTCCGAGGAGGGCGTCACCATGCTGGTGATCACCTATCCGGAGGCGCCCGCCGAGCGGTGACTCATCGGTCCGGGCGCCGGGTGGTGACTTACCCGTCCGGCCACTGGGCGGTGACTCACCCGGTGAGCAGTACCTTCAGGGTCGACTCCAGATGGGCGCTGATCGCCGTGCGGGCCGCCTCCCTGTCCCCGGAGGCCACCGCGTCCAAGATCGCCCGGTGCTCGCCGAGCACCTCCTCCTGGCGGCCGGTCTGGTTGTACAGGGCCACCACCCCGGCCCGGATCTGGCGGCTGCGCAGTCCGTCGTAGTGCCGGTTGAGGAGTTCATTGCCGACCGCGGCGACCATGGTCGCGTGGAAGAGGTGGTCGATGGCGATGAACTCCTTGGCCTGGTCCGGCCCCATCAGCTCGCGCTGCCGGTCCAGCAGCTCCAGCAGCTTCGCGACCGGCACCGTGCCCGCCTCGATGGTGTGCTCGGCGGCGTAGCGCTCGACGATTCCGCGCAGCTCCATCAGTTCGGTGATCTCCCGACCGGACAGCGGGGCGATATGCGCACCCCGCTTGGGGACGAGCTGGACCAGGTCCTCGGCCGCCAGCAGGAGCAGGGCCTCACGGATCGGGGTCCGGGAGATGCCGATCCGGTCGGCGATCTCCTGCTCGGTGAGGAACCGGCCCTGCATGTCGGGATCGGTCAGCACGGTCTCCTTGAGGAACGCGTACGCCTTTTCTCGTCCGGACTGCGCTGGCACTGGGCCCCCATGCTGCTTCGCATACAACTCGTATACGAAAATTATCACGGACCGGTGGCCGGGTCGGGGATCCAGGAGCCGTGGATCCCCGCGGGGACGCGGTGGGGCAGCTCCACGGTGGCGACGGGGGCGGCCGTGATGTCCCGGGCGTCCAGGACGATCAGTTCGGAGGCGTCCCGGCGGAGGTCGCTGACGAGGGTCAGGAGATAGCCGTCGTCCTCGCTCCCTCCTCCGCCCCCGTCCGCGGGCACGAACACCGCCTCCCCGGGCATCCGGCCCGGTCCGGTCGGAGCTATCTGCCGGGCCCCGGTGGCCGCGTCGTACTTGACCAGTGCGTACTCCTCCAGTCCGCTGCCGGGGAAGGCGACGGCGTAGCCATAGCGGCTGGGCCGCCCCAGCACACTGTCGTTGATCGTGGGGAACTCGGTGACCAGATCATCCAGCGGCTCCTCCCGTGCCGTGCCCGCGGAGGGGTCGAGGACCCAGCGGTGGTGCAGGGAACCGACCAGCGGGACAGAGGCGTGGCCCGGGGCGCCGGTCCACCACTTCCAGGAGGTCTGCCAGGCGGCCCGGTCATAGCGCGGCCCCTCGACGACGATGCGGCCCGCCGGATCCTCATAGGCGTTGGCGATATGCAGCAGGGCGCCGGGCTCCACCTCGCACCAGGTGACATGGGGCGGCCCGGTGCGCGGCATGAGCCCGATGCGCGGCCGGTAGTCATCGGACCAGCGGTAGGGGATCCCGGAGTGCTCGGCGGGGTCGAAGACCACCGGCAGGTCCAGCCACACCACATAGCGCTCCGTCAGCCCGAAGTCGTGCATCAGCGAGGGCCCCGCGCCCTCGATGGTCTCCTCGCGGACGATATGGCCGTCGCGGGACGCGACGTAATAGACGAGATGGGGCGGCAACGGTGAGTACGAGAAGAAGTGCAGCTCCCCGCTGACCGGGTCCTCCTTGGGGTGCGCCGTCATGGCCCGGGTCAGCTTTCCCCCGAAGTCGTAGGCGCCGACCGTGGCCAGCTCGGCGGTCAACTCATAGGGGAGGTTGGCCTCCTGGAGGGCCAGGACGCGGCCCGCATGCTCGATCACATGGGTGCCGGCGACGCTGGCGATGAGATCGGCCGCGCCATCCGCCCCTGCGCCGCCCGGGGCCATTCCCTCGCCGCCCGCGCCCGCCCCTTCGCCGCCCGCGGCCGTCTCCATGGCGCTGTGGAGGGCCGGTGTCCGCACCCAGCGGTTGCGGTACCACTCCGCTCTTCCGTCGCGCAGCCGCAGCCCATGGACCATGCCGCTGCCCTTGAACCAGTGCGACGGCACCACCCCGGGCGGGGGGTTGTGGCCGTTGCGCAGATAGCGGCCGGTCAGCTCGGGAGGCAGGGAGCCGTGCACGGTGAGGCCCCAGACGGTCGACTCCACCGCCATCGGGGCGTAGTGGCCGCTGACATAGGGCTTGCCGGGCTTGTCATGCTCGTCGTGCCTATCGGGCTCGCCGAAGGGCTTGCCGCTCATCGCGCGTCCTGGCCGGCACCCTGGTCCGCGACCAGGACGACCTTTCCGGTGACGGTGCCGGACTCGGCCAGCCGCATCGCCTCCGCGGCATCGGAGAGCGGAATCCGCGCCGCCACCAGTGCGGTGAACTCGCCGCTCGCCAGCAGCGCCAGCACCTGCCCCAGATCGGCGCGGATCCGCGCCTGGTAGGCGGCCAGCCGCCGCCGTCCGGCCCAGAGGTTGTAGAAGTGCGCCCCCCGTCCGTTGGGCAGCAGATTCCACAGGGCGAGGCGGGCAAACAGCTTGAGCACCGGGGTCCGGGACGATCCGGGGATGTCCCGGGTGGCCGCCGTGCCGTAGGAGACCAGCGTGCCGCCGGGGGCGAGCAGCCGGTAGGAGTCCACGATGCCCTCGCCGCCGACGTGGTCGAAGACCGCGTCGACCCCGCCGGGCGCCAGCGCGCGCACCCGGCCGGGCAGATCCGGATCGCGGTAGTCGAGGGGGGTGGCGCCGAGGGCGCGCACCGCGTCGTGATGGCGGGGCGAGGCGGTGCCTATGACCTTGACGCCCGCATGGCGGGCGAGCTGGACGAGTGTGGTGCCCACTCCGCCGTTGGCCCCGTGCACCAGCACGGTCGACCCGGGGCGCACCTTGGCCACGCGGTGGAGCATCTGCCAGGCCGTGATCCCGTTGACCACCACCGTCTCGGCCTCCGCCGGGTCCACCCCTTCGGGGACCTCCACCAGATCGCCCGCGTCGACGAGGGTGTGGCTGGCCCAGCCGCCGATCTTCGTGAGTGCCGCGAACCGGCGCCCCCGCAGGGCCGGATCCACCCCGGGGCCGGTCGAGACCACCCTGCCCACCAGGTCATAGCCGGGCACGAAGGGGAACGGCGGCTGGTCGTAGTACTTCCCGCGGCGCATCTGCTGCTCGGCGAAGGAGACCCCCGACGCCTCGACGGCCACCAGCGCCTGCCCGGGACCGGGCTCGGGCAGCGGGCGGGTGCGGAGCTGGAGCCCCTCCGGCTCCACCTGGCCCGGCAGAACGACTTCGGTGATCATGGCGGATCTCGCTTTCGTGTGAGGAGTTCTCGTTGTTGTGAGAGCTTCTAACGAAACAATGAACCTGTTACTCTCGAAGTGTCAAGTCCGAAATCGACGACCCGTACGAGAGGCCCGTCCATGGCGACAGCACGGCGAGAGCGCTACCGCAAACAGACCCGGGAGGAGGCCAAGGCCGTGGCCCTGGCCCAGCTCTCCGAGTCGGGCACCGCCGGCATCTCGGTGAACGCGATCGCGAAGTCGATGGGCATGACCGGCCCCGCGCTCTACCGCTATTTCGCGAGCCGGGACGAGCTGCTGACCGAGCTGATCACCGACGCCTACCGCGATCTGGCCGAGGCCCTCGCCCGGGCCGTCGCCGACGCCGTCCCCGCCGACCGCTTCCGCGCCCTGGCCCTCGCCCTGCGCGACTGGGCGAAGCGGCAGCCCGACCGCTATCTGCTCATCTACGGCACCCCGGTGCCCGGTTACCACGCGCCGCCGGAGACCATCGAGATCGCGGCCGGAATGATGCGGACCATCGTCGACGCCTGCGCCACCGTCGCGGGTGCGGGTGCGGGTGCGGGTGCGGGTGCGGGTGCGGGCGCGGGCGCGGGCGCGGGTGCCGGTGCCGGTGCCGGTGCCGGTGACGCGAGCGGTGTCGGTGGCGCCGCCATGAGCGGCGAGCAGCCCCTCACCGAGCTCGAGGCCGCGCTGGCGCGTCATCTGGAGGGCGCGGGCCCCTGGGTG
The DNA here is from genome assembly GCF_003595545.1 of Streptomyces sp. 11-1-2. Taxonomy (NCBI): domain Bacteria; kingdom Bacillati; phylum Actinomycetota; class Actinomycetes; order Kitasatosporales; family Streptomycetaceae; genus Streptomyces; species Streptomyces sp. 11-1-2. The sequence goes on along the minus strand of NZ_CP022545.1, from coordinate 3,572,336 downwards.
GCCGGGGAAGAGCCCGGTGGCGAGCTGAAGGGCCGTGCGCTGCGCACCTGGACCCGGCTCCACGGCGTGATCAGCCTTGATGTGCAAGGCCAGTTCACGGGCATGGGCTTCGATCCCTCGGTCCTCTTCGAGGCCGAGATCGACGCCCTCGTGCGGGGCGGCTGAGGTGTCCAGGTCCGAGCTGCCCGCCCTGCGGGCCGGGCGCACACTGGAAGGACGGCGGAGCGCACGGGTGACCGGAGGCCGCGATGGAGCACGGTGAGTTCGATGTGGTCGTGGAGATCCCGGAGGGGTCCCGCAACAAGTACGAGATGGACCATGACACCGGCCGGATCCGGCTGGACCGGATGCTGTTCACCTCGACGAAGTATCCGGCCGACTACGGCTTCGTCGACCTCACTCTCGGCCGGGACGGCGATCCGCTGGACGCCCTCGTCACCGTCGCCGAGCCGACCTTCCCCGGCTGTGTCATCCTCTGTCGCGCCATCGGCATGTACTGCATGCGCGACGAGCAGGGCCCGGACGAGAAGATCCTCTGCGTCCCGGCCCATGACCCGCGCTATGTCGGCGTCCAGGACATCGAGGACGTCCCCGAATTCGACCGGCGGGAGATCACCCACTTCTTCGAGGTCTACAAGGACCTCGAGCCCGGCAAGTCCGTCGAGGGCTCCCACTGGGAGGGCCGTGACCGGGCCTACGCGGAAATAGCCGCCTCCCGCGTCCGCGCCGCCGAAACCGGCTGGTTCCCGAGCCCCTGACCAGGGTCGACGCTCAGGGCACCGGCCCGCGCGCCGCGGGCGCCCAGGGCGTCTCCCCGCCCAGCGCCGGCGCTCGGGGCGCCCGCCCGCGCAGCGCCCGCACTCAGGCCGTCTCCCCGCGCGGCGCCGGCACCCCGCGGTCGTTCTGCAGCTCCCACAACTCCCGGAACAGCCCGCGGCACCCCGTCAGCTCCGCGAACGTGCCCTGCTGGATCACCCGCCCTCGCTCCAGCACGACGATCCGGTCCGCCACGGCGACGTTCGCCAGCCGGTGCGTGACCAGGACGACGGCGCGGTCCTCCGCCATCCGCCGCAGCCCCGCGAAGATCCGGTGCTCGGCACGGGCGTCCAGCGCGCTGGTGGGCTCGTCCATCACCAGCAGTCCGGCGGGCCGGTGGAACGCGCGGGCCAGCGCGATGCGCTGCCACTGCCCGCCGGACAGCTCCACCCCGCCCCACCACTGCCGGGCGAGCAGCGTGTCCAGCCCGCTGCGCAGCCCGTCCACCACCTCATGCGCCCCGGAGTGGACCGCCGCCTCCCGGACCGCCTCGTCCCCGCCGTGCGGTTGGCCCAGGGTGATGTTGTCGCGGGCGGACAGCGGCCAGTGCGCGTAGTCCTGCGGCACGACCGCCGTATGCCGCCACATCGCCTGCGGATCCAGCCCCGCCACATCCGCGCCGTCCCAGGTCACCGTGCCCTTGGTGGGCAGATAGAGCCCGGTCAGCAGCTTGCTCAGGGTGGTCTTGCCCGAGCCGTTCTCCCCGACCAGCGCGAGCACCTCGCCCCGCCGCACCTCGAGCGTGACATCGTCCAGGGCCGGGGCGTCGGATTCCGGATAGGCGTACGTCAGGCCCTCGGCCCTGATCACCCGCGGCGACGCCGGGATCCGGGTGCCGCGCCGCATCCGGTGTCCCCCCGCCTCCTCGATGAACTCCGCCCAGTCGTCCAGATACAGCCCCGTACGGAACAGCCGCGTCCCGTAACCGACCATCCCCTGCAGCGAAGCGCCCACCGTGCGCAGCGCGAACACCGCCGTACCCGCCGACGCCACCGACATCTGCCCCGCGCCCAGCAGCAGCGCCAGCGACACCCAGACCAGCCCGGACGCCAGCCCTCCGGCCAGCGCGCCCAGCACCGCGTACCGCGCGCCCCGGTGGACCGCCGTGTCGGTGGCCGCGTCCACCCGCGCCCCGATGGCCCGGTACCGCTTCAGCAGAAACTCCGCCATGGTGCCGGAACGGAGCTGATCGGCGATGTCCTTGTCCACCATGTACCAGCGCAGCAGCCCGAGCGTGCGCCGGTCGGCGCTCATCGCACGACTGGTCTCGTAGTGCACCCGGGCCGCCTTCATCCCCGCGATCCCCTGCGGCAACGCGGTCAGCAGCAACAGCGGCAGCAGCGCCGGATGCAGCACGGTGACCACGCCCGCCGCCGCGATCAGCGACGAGAGACACGCCATGAGCTGCTGCGACTCGGTGATCAGATCCTGCGCCACCTCGGCGCCCCGGTCCGCGGCGTCCCACTTGTCGTTGAACCCGGGGTTGTCGTACGCCGCCAGCTCGGCGTTGATCGCCGCGTCCAGCATCTGCGTCTCGGCCTCCCGGGAGATCCGCGGGGAGAGCCTGCTGGAGATGTTGCTGACCGCGATCCCCAGCAGCGCCCGCAGCCCGGCCGCCCCCGCCAGCACCGCGATCGAGGGCAGCGCGTCCCGGAGCCGGTCGGCGATGTGGCCGGAGGAGATGAGCGCCGTGATCGTGCCCGTGGTGGCCAGCAGCCCGAACGCCTCGAAGAAGCCCGACAGCGCCTGGCACACCAGCAGCGTCACCACCGCCGTCCGGTCCACCTTCCAGGCCAACGCCATGGAACGGCGGACGAGTTGGGGCAGTCTGCGGGCCATGGCCCGGGTGGTGACGGGGTTCTTCTCCAAGGCGGTCAGCGCGGGCGGCCGGAACCGTAACTCCTCGCTGGGCCGCTCGGCCGGTTGTTCCGATGGCTGTTCCGACGGCTGCTTCGATGGCTGTTCCGGTGGTTGTTCCGCCTGCTCCGTGGTTCGGGACGTCACAATCCCCCCTGAGGGCGTGTTTTCCGTTCGGTATGGCTCAGATTGCCGCAGACCGAGACTCGGTCGCCCGTGGTTTACGGCGAGGTCCACCGATCGTGGAGCGGCCGCATCGCACCAGGCGCCCCCCTCACCTCAGCCGACCTCAGCCGAGGTCACGCCACCTCGGACGACCTCGGATGACCGGAAAAAGGGCTGGAGCCGCGCCCCGTGCGCGTGCTTCGATGCGCCCCATGGTGTCCACCGACCGGCTGCTCGCCTTCGCGGCCATGTCCTTTCTGCTGATCGTGATCCCCGGCCCCAGCGTGCTCTTCGTGGTCGGCCGGGCACTGGCCCAGGGCCGCCGCGCGGCGCTGACCACGGTCATCGGCAATACGCTCGGGGCGTATGTGCTGGTCGTGGCCGTGGCGCTGGGCGTCGGGTCCGTGGTGGAGCGCTCGGCCGTCGTCTTCACCACGCTGAAGCTGGTGGGCGCCGCGTATCTGGTCCACCTGGGCGTCAAGGCGGTGCGGCAGCGCCGCTCGCTGCACGCCGCCTTCACCGGCGACGGCCCCGCCCGCGGGGGCCTGCGCACCCTGTGGGAGGGGTTCGCGGTCGGGGTGGCCAACCCCAAGACGATCGTGTTCTTCGCCGCCGTACTGCCCCAGTTCGTCGACCGTGACCAGGAGCATGTCGCGCTGCAGATGCTGCTCCTCGGCCTGATCTTCAACGCCATCGCGGTGGTTTCCGACAGCGTCTGGGGCTTGGCCGCGGCCACCGCCCGCACCTGGTTCGCCCGCTCACCGCGACGCCTCGCCCTGGTCGGCGGCGTCGGCGGACTCTCCATGATCGGCCTCGGCGCCACCGTCGCCGCGACCGGCCGCACGGACTAGCCGCGCCCTCTGGCGCGGTGCCACCCTCCGCGCGCCACGCGTGCGCGGGGAGTTGAGGAGAGGCGGCGCGCGCCGTGCGCGAGGTGGGGGGTGCGCTGGGCTGTATGGGGTAATTCGGGGTGTTTCCCTGGCGTTGGGGGTGTGTCGCGCGCCTACTGGTGCTACAGACCGGTGGGTTCCCCATCTGCCGGGGGACGGCGACGCGGGGGATGTTCCCGTGCGGATCGCCGTAGGTGCGCACCCCCTGGCCTCCGATGCGCCGCCCTGCGCGCTCGCGGTCGCGCGTGGCGAGTAACGGCCCACCATTCCAAGCCATTTGGAGGGCCCGTCATGGCTTCACCCACTGTCACCCTGGTCGCGGCGTCACCCAATCCCGCGGTCTCCGGGCAGTCGGTCACGCTCACCGCCACGGTCACGCCGGCCCCGCCCGCGACCGGCACCTCGACCGGTTCGGTCACCTTCGTGATCGGCGGTACGGGCGGGGGCACGTTCACCCAGCCGCTGGCGGGCGGCACGGCGACGTTCATCACCAGCGGCCCGGGCGCGGGGTCGCACACCGTGACCGCCACCTACAACGGTGACACCAACTTCGCCACGTCGACGTCGGCGCCGCTCACGCAGGTGGTGAACCCCGCGAACTCCAGGACCACGATCAGCTCCAACCCCAACCCGTCCGAGGCGGGCACACTCGTCGACTTCGTCGCCTTCGTGGAAGCCATCCCGCCCGGCGACGGCACCCCGACGGGCACGGTCACCTTCACCCTCACCAACGGTGTGGGGGCGATCACCATCAACACCACCGTGGACACCAATGGATTCGCCTTCGTCGAAGTGCCGCTGTCGGCAGGCAACTGGGACGTCGACGCCTTCTACGCGGGGGACGCCAATTTCGGCGCCTCCGGCGTCTCCGAGTACACCCAGGTCGTCGCCGAGCCGGAGAGCGACACGGTGACCACCACTGTGAGCTGATCCCACAGCACTGGGCCCCGCCACCGCCGAAAGGGGCAGTGGCGGGGCCCAGCCACGCACGTCGGACGTCGACCCGCGAGGAAAGCCGGATCCACGCATGAGTGACCCTTATGCGGGTAAATGTGAGGTGTGTCCGTCAAGACGCCGCGATGGGGCGCGCTGCTGCTGGCCGTCCTCGTCGCTCTGACGGCGGTGCTGCTCACCGCCGGGGGCGCTCGTGCCGAAACGGATGTGAACAAGATCGGCAAGGCGTTGCGGCACAGCCCCGTATACGTCGATCCCGGCGCCTCCGACGCACTGAGCGCCGGACAGGCGCGCCGCTTGGTGGCACATATCCGCGACGCGGGCGTACCCGTCTACGTCGCCGTCCTGCCGGACAATCCCGCGTACGGAGGCGAGCGCGTCTTCGGGCGGCTGCGGGCCGCCGTCGACCGTCCCGGCATCTACGCGGTGGCGCTCGGCTCCTCCTTCGGGGCGGCCTCCGACACCTCGGTGCTGCCGGGACGCACCTCGCAGGCGCTGGCGGCGCAGAACCTGCGGCAGCACCCCCGCGACCTCGCGGCGGTCCTGGACGGCTTCGTGACCGACGCGGCCAAGGCGACCCACGACCGGGGCGGCCAGGGGACCGGCGGCGACCAGGGCGCGCGGGACTCCACCGGTCTGTCGGTGGGGGACACCGTGGTGGTGCTGATCATTCTGGCCGCCGTCGGTGGAGGCGGTCTCTACCTGCTGCGGCGCACCCGCAAGCAGCGCCGCGAGCGCGAGCGGGCCGAGCTGGAGCAGGTGCGTGGCGCGGTCGAGGAGGACATCACCGCGTACGGCGAGAAGCTCAGCCGGACCGGCTTCGACCCGGCCGACCCGGCATCCACCCCCGAGATGGCGGACGACTACGGCCGCGCCCTGGACGCCTACGAGGAGGCGAAGGCCAAGTCGGCCGCCGCCCGGCGCCCCGCGGACGTACGGCCGGTGACCGAGGCGCTGGAGGAGGGCCGCTTCGCGCTGGCGGTGCTCGATGCCCGCCGCGAGGGCGGGCCGCTGCCCGAGCGCCGCCCGCCGTGCTTCTTCGACCCGCGCCACGGCCCCTCGGTCCGGGACGTCCCGTGGGCGCCCTCGGGCGGCACCCAGCGCTCCGTCCCGGCCTGCGCCGCGGACGCCACCCGCATCGACGACGGCCTCGATCCGGACGCCCGCACTGTCCCGGTCGGCGGCGACCGGCGACGCCCGTACTGGGAGGCCGGTCCGGCCTACGGGCCCTGGGCGAGCGGGTACTTCGGCGGATACGGCTCGATGCTGCTGCCCGGGCTGCTGATCGGCACGCTGCTGGGCGGGTCCCTCGGCCCCGGCTACGACACCGGCGACTTCGGCGGCGGCTTCGGCGGCGACGGGGGCGGCGGTGACGCCGGGGGCGGCGACTTCGGCGGTGGTTTCGGCGACGGCGGTGGATTCGGCGGTGGCTTCGGGGGAGGCTTCGGCGACGGCGGCTGACCCCTGGCCGACGCGCCCGCGGCAGGCCCCCAGCACACGCGTGTGCGCGGTGCGTACGCGGTGCCCCGACGACACGGAACGCGCGCCGCACGAGGCGGATGGTGTGCGCGGGGAAGGCCGTCGAGCGCTGCGCTATCCGGGGTAATTGGGCGTCAACTCTCTGGCGGTGGCGGCCAGTCGCGCGCCTACTGGTGCTACAGACCGGTGGGTTCCACATCTGCCGGGGGACGGCGCCGCGGGGATGTCCCCGTGTGGATCGCCGTAAGTGCGCACCCCCTCGCCTCCGATGCGCCGCCGCGCCTTGTTCCCGCATGCGTGGCGAGCAACGGCCCACCACCCCACACCACTTGGAGGGCCACCATGGCTACCCCCACGATCACCCTGGTCACGGTCTCACCCCAACCCGCGACGTTCGGACAGTCGGTCACCCTCACCGCCACCGTCATCCCGCTCGGCGCCGGAACTCCCACCGGCACCGTCACCTTCGTCGTCACCGGCGGCCCCACCGTGACCGGGACGCTGTCGGGCGGGACCACCTCGGTCACCGTCCCCAGCCTGAGCGTCGGCGCCCACGCCGTCCTCGCCAACTACAACGGTGACACCAACTTCTCCCCCTCCACCGGCGCCAACGTCATCCTCGTCGTCCAGTCGGCCACCACCACATCGGTGTCCTCGGCGCCGGATCCGTCCACGCTGGGGCAGTCGGTGACGTTCACCGCCACCGTCACCCCGGTCGCACCCGGTGCGGGCGTCCCGACCGGGACGGTCACCTTCATCATCGGAGGCTCCGGCGGCGGCGCCTTCGTCCAGCCCCTGTCGGCGGGCACCGCGACGCTGTCCCTCAACACCCTGGGCGTAGGCACCCACCCCGTGGTCGCCCTCTACACCGGCGACACCAGCTTCCTGCCGTCCTCCGGCACCGACACCCAGACGGTCAACGCCGCCGCGTAACCCCTCCGCACCAAACGCCGAGCCCCCGCCCCGCCCATCGGGGCGGCGGCGGGGGCTCGGCCGGAGCCGGTACGGATCACACGTCGAAGTAGAGCTCGAACTCGTGCGGGTGCGGGCGCAGCTGCAGCGGGGCGATCTCGTTGGTGCGCTTGTAGTCGATCCAGGTCTCGATCAGGTCGGAGGTGAAGACCCCGCCCTGGAGGAGGAACTCGTGGTCGGCCTCGAGGGAGTCGAGGACGGCCGGGAGGGAGGTCGGGACCTGCGGGACGCCCGCGTGCTCCTCGGGGGCGAGCTCGTAGAGGTCCTTGTCGATCGGCTCGGCCGGCTCGATCTTGTTCTTGATGCCGTCCAGACCCGCGAGGAGCAGGGCGGAGAAGGCCAGGTACGGGTTGCCGGAGGAGTCCGGGGCGCGGAACTCGACGCGCTTGGCCTTCGGGTTGGAGCCGGTGATCGGGATACGCATCGCGGCGGAGCGGTTACGCTGCGAGTACACCAGGTTGACCGGCGCCTCGAAGCCCGGCACCAGGCGGTGGTAGGAGTTCACCGTCGGGTTGGTGAAGGCCAGCAGCGACGGGGCGTGCCGGAGGATGCCGCCGATGTAGTAGCGGGCGGTGTCCGACAGGCCCGCGTAGCCCTGCTCGTCGTAGAAGAGCGGGGAGCCGCCCTGCCACAGCGACTGGTGGACGTGCATGCCCGAGCCGTTGTCACCGAAGATCGGCTTCGGCATGAAGGTCGCGGTCTTGCCGTTCTTCCACGCCACGTTCTTGACGATGTACTTGAACAGCATCAGGTCGTCGGCCGCGGCCAGCAGCGTGTTGAACTTGTAGTTGATCTCGGCCTGGCCGGCGGTGCCCACCTCGTGGTGCTGGCGCTCGACCTGGAGACCGGCCTTGTCCAGCTCGAGGCTGATCTCGGCGCGCAGGTCGGCGAAGTGGTCGACCGGCGGGGTCGGGAAGTAGCCGCCCTTGTAGCGGACCTTGTAGCCACGGTTGTCCTGAAGCGCGCCGGTGTTCCAGGCGCCCGCCTCGGAGTCGATGTGGTAGAAGGACTCGTTCGCCTTGGTGTCGAAGCGCACGCTGTCGAAGACGTAGAACTCCGCCTCCGGGCCGAAGTACGCGGTGTCCGCGATACCGGTGGAGGCGAGGTACGCCTCGGCCTTCTTGGCGATGTTCCGCGGGTCACGGCTGTACTGCTCACCCGTGATCGGGTCGTGGATGAAGAAGTTGATGTTGAGGGTCTTGTCCCGGCGGAACGGGTCGACCCGGGCCGTGGAGAGGTCCGCGCGCAGGGCCATGTCCGACTCGTGGATGGCCTGGAAGCCGCGGATCGACGAGCCGTCGAAGGCCAGCTCCTCGTTCGGGTCGAACGCCCCCGCCGGTACGGTGAAGTGCTGCATGACGCCGGGAAGGTCGCAGAAGCGGACGTCGACGAACTTGACGTCCTCGTCCGAGATGTACTTCCGAGCGTCGTCGGCGTTCTGGAACATCCAACTCCTCCTAGCCCGGCCGCGGTGGGACGGGGATTTGTCCGGTCGCGCGGTCCATGTGCGGTGGCGCGCTGTCGCCGACCATAGGCAGACGGGATTTCCCGGGCATGACCCATTTGTTTCACCCAGGTTAACCGGCCCGAGGGGGGTTACGGGGACCTTGTGGCCTCGGAAAAGGCACCGAATGGCCCGCCCGGAACCAGCGGGCGGGGGCCAGGCCCGGGGAACGTATGCGGTCGCAGTAACGTAGACGGGTGGACAAGAGGCAAGCAATCGGATCGTGGCTTTCCGGGCCCCGCGCGGCCGCCGAGGACATGGGCGTCGACTTCGGCTACCGGGGCCAGGGACTCGGGCTCCCCGAGAGCGGACCGGGCGCCATAGCGCCGCTGGGACGCCGTTTCGGGGCGCTCTTCATCGACTGGGCCCTGTGCCTGCTCGTCTCCTACGCCCTGCTGTCCGGCCGCGACGCCCAGGCCGCCGGGAACTGGGCGCTGCTGGTCTTCCTGGTGCTGAGCCTGGTCACCGTGGGCACCGTCGGCGCCACCCCCGGCAAGCTGCTGCTGAAGCTGCGGGTCATCGGCGAGGGCGGGGTGCGGCTGAGCCTGCCGAAGGCCGTGCTGCGCAGTGTGCTGGTGGTACTGGTCATCCCGGCGGTGGTCTGGGACCGCGACACCCGCGGGCTGCACGACCGGCTCTCCCGCGCCGTGCAGATCAGGGTCTGAGCCCCGGGATCACACCCGTACGGATTGCGTACAACGGCGTTACGTACGAAACGGCGGCCCGGACTCCATGTCCGGGCCGCCGTCTCGTATCCGTTTCGGTGCGGGGAGCGCTCAGCGCCCCTTCGGCATCCGCATCCCCTTGGGCATCGGACCCTTCGGAATCGGCATGTTGCTCATCAGATCGCCCAGCGCGCGCAGCCGGTCGTTGACCACCGTGACCTGTGCGCCCGGCAGCACCCGCGGAAGCTTCAGCAGCGTGGTGCGGAGTTTCTTGATCTCGACCTGGCCCTCGCCGGAGCCCACGATCACATCGTGGACCGGGACCTCAGCGACGATGCGCGCCATCTTCTTCTTCTCGGCGGCCAGCATGCCCTTGAGCCGGTTCGGGTTGCCCTCGGCGACCAGCACGACGCCCGCCTTGCCCACCGCGCGGTGGATGACGTCCTGGTTCCGGTTCATGGCCACCGCGGGGGTCACCGACCAGCCCCGGCCCACGTTCTCCAGCACCGCCGCCGCCGCGCCCGGCTGGCCCTCCATCTGTCCGAAGGCGGCCCGCTCGGCACGGCGGCCGAAAATGATCGCCATCGCGAGGAACGCCAGGACGAAGCCCAGGATGCCAGCGAAGATCGGGTGACCGATCAGGAAGCCGATCGCGAGAAGGACACCGAAGGTGACAATCCCCACGCCGGCGACGACAAGAGTGACCTTCGGGTCGACCCGCTTGGTCATCTTGTAGGTCAGGGCGATCTGCTTCAGCCGCCCGGGGTTCTCGGATGTTTCCTTCCTCGCCATACAGCGAAGTTTACGTGGCCTGGGAGGTACTGGTGGACACGGCCTCCAGTACGTGTTCGGCCTCGTCCCGGTCCTTGGCCCGACGGCGGTCCTCGAGCACGGCCGTCCAGGCGTTGCGGCGGGCGGTGCGCTGCCCGCCCCGCAGCAGCAGACCCTCCAGGGCGAGGAGCGCGTCGGTGACGGACGGGCGTACGGGCGCAGCCGGCATGGGTACCCCTCGGAAGCGGCGGATGATCGCTACGCACAACGTATAAGCGGTGCGTGGCTCAATCGTTACCCATTGGTGTTACCAGTGCGTGACTGGCCGGTCAAACACCGATGAAGCCCTGCTGCGGCCCGTATCCCGCCCTTGACCTGCGGCGTTTTCGGAGCCCTCGGATATGTGTGTGCTCGCAATCACACAGCGTGTTGCTCACACGGCCGATCGGAGCACGTTACGTGACGGAGTGTGAACTCAGACCGCCGGGGAGGCCGCGGCGACATTGCGCCGCTCGATGGCCTGCTGGTACAGACGGCCGGCCCGGTACGAGGAGCGGACCAGCGGGCCGGACATGACGCCCGCGTAGCCGATCTCCTCGGCCTCCTCCTGGAGCTCCACGAACTCCTGGGGCTTGACCCAGCGCTCCACCGGATGGTGCCGGGCGGACGGCCGCAGGTACTGGGTGATGGTGATCAGCTCACAGCCCGCGTCATGGAGGTCCTGCAGCGCCTGGCTGATCTCCTCGCGCTCCTCGCCCATGCCCAGGATCAGGTTGGACTTGGTGACCAGACCCGCCTCGCGCGCCTTGGTGATCACCTCGAGCGAGCGCTCGTAGCGGAAGCCGGGACGGATGCGCTTGAAGATCCGCGGCACCGTCTCGACGTTGTGCGCGAGCACCTCGGGGCGGGACGAGAAGACCTCGGCGAGCTGCTCGGGGACCGCGTTGAAGTCCGGGATCAGCAGCTCCACACCGGTGTTCGGCATCAGGGAGTGGATCTGGCGGACGGTCTCCGCGTAGAGCCAGGCACCACCGTCCTCCAGGTCGTCGCGGGCCACACCGGTGATGGTCGCGTACTTCAGCTCCATCGTGCGTACGGATTCGGCCACCCGACGCGGCTCGTCGCGGTCCAGCTCCTGCGGCTTGCCGGTGTCGATCTGGCAGAAGTCGCAGCGCCGGGTGCACTGGTCGCCGCCGATGAGGAACGTCGCCTCGCGGTCCTCCCAGCACTCATAGATGTTCGGACAGCCCGCCTCCTGGCACACGGTGTGCAGGCCCTCGCGCTTCACCAGGCCGTGCAGTTCGGTGTACTCGGGGCCCATTTTCGCCCGGGTCTTGATCCACTCGGGCTTGCGCTCGATGGGGGTCTGGCTGTTCCGGACCTCCAGGCGCAGCATCTTGCGTCCGTCGGGTGCGACTGCGGACACGTCCGGCACTCCTCTTTGCTTGGCTCTGCTTGGCGGCTCGGCGTGGCGAGTTTGCCGGCGGGCTTTCGAATCGTCGGCGGTCACCAGAGTACGCCCGTGGTTCGTACGCATTTACGTCCAGGGCAACCGATAGCGGCGAGGGCGCATTCCCGGAGGGCCGGACCCGGAAGGGCCGCCTTCCCGGAGTTGCCGGACCCGGCAGGGCTGGGCTGGTAGGGCCCGATCGGCGGGCCCGATCGGCGGGCCCGATCGGTGGGCCCGGCCCGGGAAGGTCAGACCGCCCGGGGCAGCGGGACGGCGGACTCCAGGACCTCTCGCAGATGCCGCTCGACGACCGGCAGCACCTCGGAGATCGGCACATCCCGGCCCAGCTCCTCCGAGAGCGAGGTCACACCCGCGTCCCGGATCCCGCACGGCACGATCCGGTCGAACCAGGTGTTGTCCGGATTGCAGTTGAGCGAGAAGCCGTGCATCGTCACGCCCTTGGCGATCCGCACCCCGATGGCGGCCAGCTTGCGGTCCTCACGGCGCTGCCCGGCGTTGGACGGGGCGTACTCCGGCCCGTTCAGCCGTGCGTCGAACTCCTCGTCCTCCAGCCGCGGGTCGAAGTCCAGCTTCAGCCCGCCGAGCGCGGGGCGCTGATCCACCGGGTCGCCCAGCACCCACACCCCGCTGCGGCCCTCCACCCGGGTCGTCTCCACGCCGAACTCCGCGCAGGTGCGCAGCAGCGCCTCCTCCAGGCGGCGGACATGCGCGATGACGTCCACCGGGCGCGGCAGCTTGAGGATCGGATAGCCCACCAGCTGACCGGGGCCATGCCAGGTGATCTTGCCGCCGCGGTCCACGTCCACCACCGGGGTGCCGTCCAGGGGGCGCTCGTTGTCGGCCGTGCGCCGCCCCGCCGTGTAGACCGGGGGGTGCTCCAGCAGCAGACAAGTGTCGGGGATCTCGTCCGCGAAGCGGGCGGCGTGCACCCGGCGTTGCTCCTGCCACGCCTCCTCGTAGTCCACGGCGTCCGCGCCGAAGCCCAGGTGGACGTAGCGCAGCGCCGGTGAACCGGGGACCGACCCCGGCGAAGCAGTGGTCACGGCGGTCACGGCAAGCTCCTTCTCGGCCCACGTGCGATTGGGGGCGGAGCCTCGCGGCGGCGCCCCCGCCACTGTACGACCGTGTCCCCTTACGTCCTCACCCGGCCCGTTCTCACACGATCGGATGAATGCCGCCCGACGGCCGCGATCAGCCCTCGAGGGGCAGTTACATTCGCGCCGTTCCACAGAGCGATCAGGGAGACCGGCAAGCTGATGACGGAACGACCCCCACAGCGCATTCCCAATCGTCAGCTCGCCGCGCTCATCGCCGAGGCTGGCTTCTCCAACGCTGGGCTCGCCCGGCGGGTGGACCAGCTCGGGCTGGAGCACGGCCTGGACTTGCGATACGACAAGACATCGGTGACGCGGTGGCTGCGCGGACAGCAGCCACGCGGCACCACCCCGGCGCTGATCGCCGAGGTGTTCACCCGGCGGTTGGGGCGTCGGCTGACCGCCCAGGACCTGGGGCTGGACGCCTGTGCGCCCGTCTACGCGGGGCTGGAGTTCGCCGCCACGCCGCAGGAGGCGGTGGACATCGTCAGCGGGCTGTGGCGGAAGGACTCCGGAAGCCATGCGGAGCTGCGGAAGATCGCCTTCACCCCGGCGGGTCTGGTCGTCCCCAGCCGCGACTGGCTGATCGGGCGGCCCGACGACCGGGTGGCGCGCGGTGAGCCACCGGCGGGCGCCGTCCCGGCCGGGACGGGGCTCGGGGGCGGTAGCGGGGCCGGGGCCGCGGCAGGGCGGCTGCCCGCGCAGGGCGGCCGAGCGGGTGGCCCGGCGGGTGGCCCGGCCGGGGTGGCCGGGGTGGCACCGGGACGTGCGGCCATCCAGGGCGCGCACGGCGCTCAGGGCGCTCACGGCGCCCACGGCACTCAGGGCGCCCATGGCACTCAGGGCGCTCACGGTGCCCAGGGCCGGGCGCCGCTGCCCCGTCAGCGCCGGCACGACCGCGACCGGCGCGCACCGGGCTACCGGGTGACCTCCGGCGACATCGCGGCCCTGCGCTCGGTCGGGGAGCTGTTCGCGGCGCTGGACCAGACGTACGGCGGCGGACACGCCCGCCAGGCCCTGGTGCGCTACCTCGAGCACGAGGGCGAGCCGATGCTGCGCGGCTCGTACAACGAGGCGACCGGGCGGCGGCTGTTCGGCGCGGTCGCCGATCTGACCCGGCTGGCCGGATGGACCTCGTTCGACATCGCCGCCCACGGTCTGGCACAGCGCTACTTCGTCCAGGCGCTGCGGCTGGCACAGGCGGCCGGGGACCGCACATACGGCAGCTATGTGCTGGTGACGATGAGCCGCCAGGCCGTCTATCTCGGCCATGGGCGAGAGGCCGTGCAGCTGGCCCGGGTGGCCCAGCAGGGGGTCGGCGGCGGCGCCCCGCCGGTGCTGCAGTCGCTGCTGCACGCGATCGAGGCGCGCGGCCATGGCGTCCTGGGCGAGGTGCGCGCGTGCACCGCCTCGCTCGCCCGCGCCGAGCGGGCGCTGGAGACGGCCCGGCCGGGGGACGAGGTGCCGTACTGGGCGCGGCTCTTCGACGAGGCCCAGCTGGCCGACGAGTTCGGCCACTGCCACCGCGATCTGCAGCAGTACCGGGCCGCAGCCCAGCACGCGGAGCGCTCCCTGCAACTGCACGGCGCCGGGTTCGCGCGCAGCCGGCTGTTCTGCCGGGTGGTCCTGGCGAGCGCGCGGCTGGGCCTCGGCGAGCTGGAACAGGCGTGCCAGCTGGCGGCGGAGGCGGCGCAACAGGCTTCGGAGATGCGGTCGGTGCGGGCGGTGGAGTACGTACGGGACTTCGAGCGCCGCCTGGAGCCCTACCGGGACGCGGCCCCGGCCCGCGGCTACCGGGAGCGAGTGGCGGCGCTGGGGTAGGGGCGGGGGTGTGGAGGGTGTGGGGCGCGGAGGCCGTGGCTGCTCAGGCGGCGGGGGCGCGGGGCGCAGGGGCCGCAGGGTGGGGCGGTGGCTGCTCAGGTGGCGGGGGCGCGGGGCGGACGGTCGCTGATCAGGCGGCGGGGCGCGCGTCCATGCGGTCCAGGACGGGTGCCCGGGCCGGGTGTGGTCAGGTGTCCAGGACAGGTACCCGGGCCGGACGAGGTGGGGTGTCCAGGAGGGGTGTGTCCCAGGGCCAGGAGGGGTGTGCCCAGGGCACCGGGTGGGTCAGACGTCCACGACGACGCCGAAGGTGCGCTCCAGGCCGGTACGGCCCGCATCGGTCAGGTGGATCACGCGGCGGCGGCTGCCACGGCGGATCCAGTCCAGCGCGAACAGCCGGTCCGTCAGGGCGGCGCCCAGCGCCCCGGCCAGATGGTGGCGCTGTTCGGTCCAGTCCACGCAGTAGCGGATCAGCGGGCGGCGCGCGGGGAGCCCATCCGCGTCCACGCCGAACGCCGCCAGCTCCGCGCGCCCCTGGTCCGTCAGCCGGTACGTGGTGTCGTTGCCCGGGGCGGACAGCCGGTCGCTCTCCGCCGCCCCGGGGTGGAAGCGTCCGTCGCCGCCTTCCAGGACCCCGCGTTCCAGCAGCGCCGCCATCAGGGCTACTCCGAGGGCGCCCGCGACATGGTCGTAGCAGGTACGCGCCCGGCGCAGGGCGTGTGCGTGGGTGCTCTGGCGCAGCGAGGTGACCGGCAGCGGCGGGGCGATCCGGGCCAGCGCCTCGAGGGCCTCGCCGACGGCGGGGCCGGTCAGCCGGTAGTAGCGGTGCCGCCCGTGCGGCTCGACCCGTACCACCCCGGCCTCCAGCAACTTGGCCAGATGCCCGCTCACCGTGGAGGCGCTGACCCCGGCCTCGGTGGCCAGCACGCTCGCGGGCAGGGCGCGGCCCTCCAACAGCGCCTGCAGAACGCGGGCGCGAGACGGATCGGCGATCGCGGCGGCAGCGCGGGCGATGTCGGCGTCACGGGCGTCCGTGGTGGTGGCCATGCGTCCAGCCTAGGTCGGGGTCGCTTCGGCAGCGGACGAAGTGTGCGCGGGCGCCCGTGCCAACCTTCGGCGATACGGCCCGCAGTGCGTGCCCTGCGGTGTGTGCCCTGGGCGGGGCTGGGGACCGGGGCCGTGCGATGTGGCCCCCGCTCCGCCCGTCCTGGGCGCGCCACGCCTCAGCCTGCGTGCGTTGGCCTGTGTGCCTTGCCGCTGCGCGTTTGGGGCTGGATGCCTGGCCCTACGCGTCTACGCGCTCGGCGCCTCGGCCTGGGTGCCTTGCGCTGCGTGCTTGGGGTGGGATGCCTCGCCGTATGAGGCTCCGGCCGCAGGCCGTGTGCTGCGGCGGGGGCATGCGCTTTGGGCCGGGCCGGGGGCGGGTGATGCGGTCCGTGGCTCCGTTCCTCGCGCGCCTCGGCGCGCCACGCTTCGGTCTGTGGCGAAGGGATCAGGGGCGAGGGTGGGGGCATGAGGACGTACCGCTCCACGCATCGGATCTCGGAATCCTCGGCCCCGCCCGTGGCGGTCGCCGTGCGGAGGGTGCCGTTGCTCGCCATCTGCCTCGGGTACTTCCTGGTCATCCTCGACGTCACCGTCGTCAATGTGGCCGTACCCCGCATCGGCGCCGGGCTGGCGGCCGGGCAGGGGGCGCTGCAGGGGGCACCTCCCGGCCGAAGGCTGGGGGAGGATCGTGGACGGGTACACGCTGGTCTTCGCCGGGCTGCTGCTGTTCTGCGGCGGGCTGGGGGACCGGCTGGGCCATCGGCGGGTGTTCCTCGCCGGGCTCGGGCTGTTCACGGTGGCCTCCGCCGGGTGCGCGCTCGCGCCGACCGCCGCCGTTTTGGTCGGCGCGCGGCTGGCGCAGGGGGCCGGGGCGGCGACCATGGTGCCCGCCTCGCTCGCGCTGCTCGGGGCGCTGCACCCCGAACCGGCCGCGCGGGCCAGGGCGTTCGGGGTGTGGGGTGGCATCGCGGGGGTCGCCGCCGCGGCCGGTCCGGTGCTCGGCGGGGTGCTGGTGTGGGGCGTGGGCTGGCGGACCGTGTTCCTCGTCAACGTCCCCCTGGGCGTGCTCGCCGTCTGGCTCACCATCCGTCATGTGCCCGGCCCGCGCCGCGTGGGGAGCGTCCGTCGCTGGACCTCGCCGCCCAGCTCACCGGCGTCGTCGCGGTGGCCGCCCTCACGGCCGGGCTGAACGAGGCGGGAGGGCGCGGCTGGACCGATCCGCTGGTGCTCGGCGCCCTGGCGGTCGCGCCGCTCGCGGGAGTGCTGTTCCTGTGGCTGGAGCGGCACGCGGCGGCGCCCGCGCTGCCGCCGCGGCTGCTGACCGGTTTCCGGTTCCCGGCGGCCCTGGCCGTGGGGGTGCTGCTCAACCTCGGCTTCTACGGGCTGCTCTTCCTCACCACCCTCTACTTCCAGCGCCACCGGGGCTGGGACCCGCTCTCCACCGGTCTTGCGCTGCTGCCGATGGGCGCGCTGGTGGCGGTCGCCTCGCCGCTGTCCGGGCGGGTCGCGGCGCGCGTCGGCACCCATGTCCCGGCCGTGGCCGGGCTGTTGACCGGGGCCGTGGGCTTGCTCGGCTGGGCGGCCGTGGGGCCGCATACGCCGTATGCGCTGCTGGTCGTGCCGCTGTTGCTGGCCGGGTTCGGCACCTCGTTCACCATGCCGTCGGCGACGATCGCGGCGATGGAGGCCGCGCCGCACGAGGTGCGCGGCGCGGCGTCGGGCGCGTTCAACGCGGCGCGGCAGCTGGGCAGCGCCATCGGCGTGGCGCTGTTCGGAACCCTCGCCGCGGCGTCCGCGAGCTCCGCCTTCTACGCCGGGATGCGGCTGTCCGCCGTGATCGCGGCCGGATGCTTCCTGGGAGGCGCGGTGCTTGCGGCGGTCTCGGGACCCGCCGCCCGCCCGGCGCCCAACTCCTCTGCCAGCGAGGCGTCTTGACGCGTACGCCAGGGGCTTGGTCGTCGAGGCGCGGGCCGTCGAGCGGCACGCGCTCGTCAGTGCCGCGCCGCGGGTGAGACGGCCCCGGCCTCAGGTCGTGCGGCAGTCGCGGTGGCGGGTGCCGGTTGTCCCGGGCAGCGAGCCGAACCGGGGCCTGAGCCCAGCGGGCCTGCCGTGCACCCCAGGGGGTGACGCCGGTCAGGCCGCCGTGGCGCCGCGGGTGCTGGTCTCTACCCTGCCGCACCCTGCCGCGAGCCGTAACGGGAGCCTGGGCCTCGGTGGCTGGGCACCGCAGGATCGCTCGCGGGTCAGGTAGCTGTGGCGGCGGGTGCTCGTTGTCCCGGGCTGCCAGCCGTGACCGGAGCCTGAGCCTCGGCCGCCGTGCACCGCAGGACGTCGCGCGTCAGGTCGCCGCAGCCGCGGCCGCGGGTGCCCGTTGCTCCGGGCCGCAGGGCGCGTAACCGGAGCCTGAGCCTCAGCAGCGTCCTGCCCCGACACGCATGCGGCCGCTCAGGCCGCCGCAGCCGCGGGTGCCCGTTGCTCCGGGCCGCAGGGCGCGTAACCGGAGCCTGAGCCTCAGCAGCGTCCTGCCCCGACACGCATGCGGCCGCTCAGGCCGCCGCGGCCGCGGGTGCCCGTTGCTCCGGGCCGCAGGGCGCGTAACCGGAGCCTGAGCCTCAGCAGCGTCCTGCCCCGACACGCATGCCGCCGCTCAGGCCGCCGCAGCCGGGAAGGAGCCCGCGCCGGTGTTGCGGGCGTTCGCGTCGGAGCCGGCGTCCGGTGGGGCGCCGAAGTCGCTGAGGACCGCTCGCGCCGCCCGGCGGCCGGAGGCCAGGGCACCCTGGACCGTGCTGGAGTCCCGGTGGTCGCCGCAGACGTACAGCCCCGACAGCAGCCGCACCGGGCGGCGCGGGTCGTGTGGGGCGGGCATGGCCGGGACCGCGTACGGGTCGTGGTGTGTGGCCAGCAGCTCCCAGCCCGCGGTCGACGTGCCGTACACCGCCGCCAGTTGGGCCCTGACGGTCCGGTCGAGTTCGGCGGCGGGCAGCGCGGCGGAGGTGCCCAGCACCGTGGAGGTGATCAGCACCCGGCCGGGCGGGGTGCGGGAGGGGTCGACCTCGCTGGCCACCATGGTGTGGGCGACCGGCCCCCGGCCGCCCGCGGCGAGTATCAGCGCGGGCTCGCGCAGCGGCGGCCGGTCGGCGGTGTGGTGCGTCACGGTCACCGGGTGGAAGGCCGGCACCCGCAGTCCGGGCAGGAGTCCGGCCGCGTCGTGCGCACCGGTGGCCACCAGCACCGCACGGCAGCCGATCTCGCCGTGTTCGGTGGTGGCGACGGCGGTGGTGGAGGCCGATACGGCCCGGACGCCCGTACGGACCGTCCCCGGCGGCAGCGCGGCCGCGAGCAGCTCGGGGACGGTGGACGCGCCGCCCGCCGGAAGGCAGAGGCGGCCGCGTGCGTAGCCGCGCAGCGCGAGGTCGGCGCAGCGGCTGGAGGTGGTGAGGTCCGGGTCGCTCAGCAGCGAGACGAGCAGCGGACGCAGCACCCCCTCGACCGTACGAGCAGGTAGGCCCCGCCCCCCAGGGTCTCGGAGACCGGCCGGTCGGGGCGGGCGAGAAGGCGGTCCGCGGGCAGGGCGGCGAGCCTGCCGAGCGCGGCACCGAGTCGGGCCTGGTCGAGCCCGCTGCCGAGCGGCGCGCGGGCGGCGTTCGCGAGGGCGCGTGCCGTGGTGAATGCGCCCCTCATGCTCCGGGGGGTGTCCACCCGGTGCGTACGCCCCTCGTTGTGGACCAGCACTCCCTGGGCGAAGGGGCGCAGGGCGAGGGCGCCGAGCCCCGGAGTACGCCGCAACTCCGGGAAGGAGGTGTTCATCAAGTGACCGGTACGGTCCAGCCGGAAGCCGTCGACGGTGTCGGTCGTCATCCGTCCGCCCACGTGGGGCGCGGCCTCGAGCACCGTGACCGCCACTCCCGCGTCGGTCAGCCGATGAGCCGCGGCCAGTCCCGCGAGCCCGGCGCCGACGATGACGACGTCCGTGCGGTGCGCGCGCTTGAGCACGTGTCCTCCCCGAGGTCGGTGCGTCCGTCACGGGGGCTGCTGCCCCGGTCGGCGGCCCGGATACGTGGGTCCCGCGTGACGGCTCGCGAGACGGTCTTGACAGTACGGACAAAAACGGTCGATGCCAGACGCGCATCGACCGGGCACGGGCGCACACCGGTCGCACACGTCATCGAGCGATGCGCGACCGGGGGAGTGCGAGGGGCGTCAACGGGGCGCCAACCCTCTTACGGCAGGGCCGCCTTGATGGCCTCGTCCACATGCGGGTGGGTGAAGGTGAAGCCGGAGTCCAGGAGGCGGCGGGGGATGGCCCGGACGCTGCCGAGGACGTCGCCGGACATCTCGCCCAGGGCGATCCGGAGCGCGGGGGCGGGGACCGTGAAGAGCGTGGGGCGGCGCAGCACGCGGCCCATGGCCGCCGTGATCTCGCGGTTGGTGACCGGCGCCGGGGCGGTGAGGTTGACCGGGCCGGTGAGCTCGGGCGTGTCGAGGATATGGCGCAGCGCGGCGATATGGTCCCGCAGCGCGATAAAGCTCCAGTACTGCCGGCCGCTGCCCATCCGCCCGCCGAGGCCCAGCTTGAACAACGGGAAGAGACGCCCCCACGCCCCGCCCTCGGAGGAGATCACCAGGCCGGTCCGGGTGAAGACCGTACGGACGCCCGCCTCCTGCGCCGCGGTCGCCGCCTCCTCCCAGTCCTGGCAGAGATCCGGAAGAAAACCGTGGCCGGGGGGCGCACTCTCATCGACCGCGCGCTCCCCGGTGTCACCGTAGAACCCGACCGCGCTTCCGCTCACCAGCACCCGTGGCGGGGTGTCCAGCGAGGCGATCGCCTCGGCGAGGGCGGCGGTGCCCAGCACCCGGCTGTCCCGGATCTCCTTCTTGTACGCGTCGGTCCAGCGCCGGTCGCCGACGCCCGCGCCCGCGAGATGGACCACGGCCTCACAGCCCATCAGTCCTTTCGTGTCCACCCGCTCCCGCCGCGGGTCCCACTCCACCTCGTCCTGCGCACGCGGCGGACGCCGCACCAGACGCACCACCTGGTGGCCGTCCTCCCGCAGCGAGCGGACGAGTGCCGTGCCGATGAGCCCTGAGGAGCCGGTGACCGCGATACGCATGGCCCCCATCCTGCCCTCGATCACGGGAGAGATGTCGGACAACAGGCGGGCGTGGCACAGTGACTCGCATGTCCCAGCCCTCCGGCCCGCCTCAGCCGTCTGGCCCGCCTCAGCCGTCTGGCCTGCCCCGGGCTTCCGGCCTGCCTGAGCCCTCCGGCCGACCCCGAGCGTCCCGGCAGCCCGAACTGGTCGTCCGCCCCGCCGTGATCGACGACGAGACGGCGCTGGCCGAGCTGGACCGCCGCACCTGGTCGGTGCTGCATTCCGTACAGCCGAAGCCGCAGCCGCCGTACGACCTCTTCTTCACCCGGCGCAACCGCGTCGAGCACATCCTCGTGGCCGAGCTCGGCGGATGCCCCGTCGGCTATATACGGCTCGTGCCGTCGACCCCGCTGGCCTGCAACACGCATGTCCGCCAGATCCAGGGGCTCGCGGTGGACGAGCGGACGCGGGGCAAGGGCGTGGCGCGGGCGCTGCTCGGCGCCGCGTACGAGGAGGCACGGCGGCAGGGCGCGACCCGCATCACGCTGCGCGTGCTGGGCCACAACACCCCGGCACGGCGGCTGTACGCGTCGGAGGGGTTCGCGGTGGAAGGCGTGCTGCCGGGGGAGTTCCTGCTGGCGGGGGAGTACGTGGACGATGTGCTGATGGGGCGCTCGCTGGACCGCTGAGGCGCTGATGGGGCGTTGCCGAGACGCTGCTGAGCGCCGGAGGGTCAGCCCCTGAAGCGTCAGCCCCTGAAGCGTCAGCCCTTGAAGCGCTCCCACAGCCGGGGATACCGCTGCGCCAGCACCGCCTCGCTCTCGAAGTCGAGGGGCTCCCCGATCGGTTCCCGGGGCGCGGGGGCGAGCCCCAGCTCCGGCAGGGGCGCCCCGGTCAGCCGCTCGTACGCCTCGTCCGCCGCGTACCCCAGGTCCTCGCAGTCGCCGTCCACCTGCTCATCGAAGTCCTCGAGCAGGTCGGCGAGTGCGTCCGGATCGTGCAGCGCGCCCTCGAAGATCTCCCGGCCCTGGCCGATCAGCCAGAAGCGGAACGCCTCGAAGGCATCGTCGCTGACCCCGCCGAGCAGCACCCAGGCGGCGCCCCACACGTCCCAGCGGTACGCCCGGTTGGAACGGGCCTCGAAGTGCCGGGCGAAGTCCAGCACCGCGTCGGGGTCGAGTTGTGACAGCGAATCGACGAGCAGGTCGGACTGGTCCTCGGGGTCGCCGTCCGCGACCTCCCGGGCGCTGTCGACCAGCCCCCAGAACTCCGTTTCGTCCATCATCACGGGACCTCGTCCATCATCACGGGACCAGGATCGGCCCTCCCGCGCACCCCCGCACGCGGAACGCGCCGGATGCGACCGCTTCGTAATACCAGACAGAAGATGTCGGATTTCCCTGCGAAGGTCGACCTGGGTCGCCCCGGATCGACTGGGTTCGACCCGGGTCGACCCAGGTCACCCACATGGCATCCCCACCGAGAGGACGTATGGACGTGAGCACACAGGGCGCACTGGCGGGCAGGGTCGCGCTCGTCGCGGGGGCGACGCGCGGCGCGGGCCGGGCGATGGCCGTCGAGTTGGGGGCGGCCGGGGCCACCGTCTACGCGACGGGGCGCACCACACGGGAGCGCGTCAGCGAGGTGGGGCGGGCCACGGAGACCATCGAGGAGACGGCGGAGCTGATCACGGCCGCGGGCGGTACGGGCATCGCGGTGCCGACCGACCATCTGGAGCCCGAGCAGGTCCGGGCGCTGGTGGAGCGGATCGACCGGGAGCAGGGCCGGCTGGACGTCCTGGTCAACGACGTATGGGGCGGCGAGGCGCTGATCGAGTTCGGCAAGAAGACCTGGGAGACGGATCTGACGGGCGGGCTGCGGATGCTCCGGCTCGGCGTCGAGACCCACCTCATCACCAGCTACTACGCACTGCCGCTGCTGATCCGGCACCCGGGCGGGCTGGTGGTCGAGGTGACCGACGGCAACGAGGAGTTCAACAAGACCTACCGCGAGAACCTCTTCTTCGACCTCACCAAGAACGCCCCGATCCGGACGGCCTTCGGGCTCGCGGAGGAGCTGAAGGAGTTCGACGGCACGGCGGTGAGCATCTCGCCGGGCTTTCTGCGCTCCGAGCAGATGCTGGACCACTTCGGGGTGACGGAGGAGAACTGGCGCGACGCGGTGGAGAAGGAGCCGCACTTCGCCATCGCCGAGTCGCCGTACTTCGTCGGACGGGCCGTCGCCGCGCTCGCCGCCGACCCGGACCGGGCGCGCTGGAACGGGAAGTCCGTCTTCAGCGGAGATCTGGCCAAGGTCTACGGCTTCACCGACCGGGACGGCTCCCGGCCGGATGTCCTCGGCTACTTCCAGGACGTCGTCTTCGGCGGCAAGGCGGGCACGGCCGCGGACTACCGATAGGGCGAGAGCGCGGAGCCTTGCCGGGGCCGGGCCCGGCGTCCCGGGCAACGGCTTGGCGCCGTACCGGGGCCGCGCTTGGGCGTCTTATCGGGGCCGGGCCCGGTGGTGTCCGGGGCGATGGCTTGGCCGTCTTACCGGGACTGCGCTCGGCGGCGTCCCGGGCGACGGCTCGGCGCTCTACGGGCGCGGTGCGCCGTGGCCCCCGGTAGAGCGCCGCGGTCACCGGCGTGCTCCGCAGCCGCCGGGCCCGCGGTCCCGGGGGGAACGCCGTGGTCGCCCGCAGCGCACTGTGGTCACTCGTAGCGCTCCGCCGTGCGGCGCGCCGCCTCGGCGAAGAGCGCTCGCAGCTCCGGCGGCCCCAGCACCTCCGCCTCCGGGCCGAGCGCGAGCAGCTGGGCGAGGGCGACCTCGTACGACTCGATGGGCAGGGTGACGGTGAGCCGCCCCTGCCCGTCGGGCTCCCCGGCCTCGCGTACGGCCTCCTCGGCCGCCGTCCGGTCCGTGACATGCGGCAGCCCCCGGGCACCGGCCGGGGTCAGCCGTACGACGGCCTTCTCCCGCAGGATCGAGCGGGCGAACTGATCGGCCCGCTCCTCCCAGAAGCCGGGCAGGTCGAAGTCCTCGTCCCGGGTGAAGTGGGTGCCGTCCGGTTCGACGGCCGCGAAGCGATCCACCCGGTACACCCGGAAGCCGCCCTCCGCGCGGGCCGCGAGATACCAGACGCCCGCCTTGAGTACGAGCCCGTACGGTTCGAGCTCCCGCCGGACCTCCGCGTCCCGGCGCTGGTAGCGCACGGTGATCCGCAGATCGTCCCAGACCGCGTCGGCGATCCTCGGCAGCAGCTCCGGCGCCTCCGGCTCCCGCCACCAGCCCGGGGCGTCGAGATGGAACCGCTGGGCCACCGTGTGCGAGGCGTCCCGCAGCTCCGGGAGCAGCGCGGCGGACACCTTCAGCCGGGCGGCGGAGGCGGCGTCCGCGAGCCCCATCTCGCGCAGCGCGGAGGGGACGCCGGACAGGAACAGCGCCTCGGCCTCGGTCCGCCCGAGGCCGGTCAGCCGGGTGCGGTAGCCGCCGATGAGCCGGTAGCCCCCGGCCCGGCCCCGGTCCGCGTAGACCGGGATGCCCGCCTCGGAGAGCGCGGCGGCGTCCCGGGTCACGGTGCGCTCGGAGACCTCCAGCTCCCGCGCCAGCTCGGCCCCCGTGATCGAGGGTCGAGCCTGGAGCAGAAGCACCATCTTGATGAGCCGGGCAGCACGCACGCGCTCATCATGCCGCCTCCCTCCGGTGGACGCGGCGGTTCGCGGTCATCGGAGGGACACGGCGGTCATCGGAGGGATACGGCCGTCGCCGGGGGACACGGCGCCGCGGCGGTGCCGTCAGATGCCGTACCGCTTCGCGGCCTCCTTGGGCGCCGTGGCCCGTATCGCGCCCTGACGGGCCAGCCGGGACAGCGGTGGAGTTCAGAGCTCAATCCGTGCCAACTTCGAGAGCTTCAACAACTGCGCGTTGCTCCTCCGGTGCAGGGACGACACCACGCGGAACACTTCTCGACCCATCGGATGGATACGTGCCATCTGTGGTGCGGCATCCCAGGCGATGCTCAGGTTCTCCAGAGCCCCGTCACGGTCCCCGAGGTCAAGCTGAGCCCTGGCGTAGTTGATGTGCGTCGGGGCTACCCGTGTCGGAGGCAGACCCGCGAGGGCGGCAGGCAGGTCGTCAGTCATCCTGAGCGCATCCTGGGGCCTACCAAGATCCACGCGCGTGGCAAGTTCGTGCGTGAACGTGTTCTGAGGTCCCACCGTCAGACCATGCACATCTATGTCGCGACCAATGCTGATGTCGGCGTTGTGAGCAGAGTCGATATGGCGCTGAGCTTCCCGCTTCGCTTCCCGTTTATCTGTCAGCCGACCAGCAAGGGTCATCCCTCGGAGGTTCAGGATGGATACCGCGATGTCGCGATCAATTCCGCTGAGCGATGCCTGTGCTTTGGCGATCGCCCGATCCACAAGCGTCAGCCCACGCTCGACATGGCCGAAGTTGAGATACGTACCAGCCCTGTCCCGAGCCGCGATGGCTTCGCCAAGAGGGTTGGATTTCTGATCCACAGCCCAACTCTGCCGAGCCACGGCCAACTCTGCCAGGTCCATCCAGCGATGCCGGGCGGCGAGCCAGTACACGGAGCTGTAGACCTCCGCGAGCGCCATCCAGGCTTCAGCGGTGTTGGCTGTGTGTGCGTGTGCCGTGGCGTCCCGTAGAAGGTCTGGGAGTAACTTCTTGAGTCCCACCACGTCTACGGCGTCCCGGTATCTTCCCACGGCCGCCAGAGCCGCACTGATGCGCGGCTCCTCCTCGGCAGGTCGCCTGTCCGGCAGGTCGTAGTCCCTGATGGCAGCCCGGAGCGCGGCGAGGCGCGCTTCATCCTCCTGAGCGACAGGGATACGGCCAAGTACCTCGTCCATGGTCACACCGAAGGCGCGAGCCAGAGCAGCGGCGACGGCAGGCGTCAGCGTCCGGTCTCCTACCTCGATTTTGGACAGGAGCGACAAAGAGATGGTGGCCTGGCGAGCCGTGTGGATCTGACTCCAGCCGCGCTCCTTGCGGAGCACCGCGACGTTGGCGCCGGGGGCAAGCTCAGTGGTGCTCATGGGCTCAGTCTTCCTCGCGGATACAGGTCCTGTCAGCCATAGTCACAGGTGGGCCAATGCCCGCACCATCTCAGTGCAAAGGTTGTGCAAGTCCCCGCATTCGGGTGGATGTTGACTGGACGTACGACAACCTGAAGCCGACGAAGCCATGTGTCCGTCGGGCAGTAATGACAGCACGGTGGAGATCCGGACTCTCGGGAGGGAAAACGATGAGCATTCAATTGGGCATTTTATTCGCACAAGGCGGCGGGCACGGAAAGGACGACGAGGGAGGCGACGAGCACCCCGGGCAGCCGTGGACGCCCACCGACGAGCCCCACCCGGACGGTTCGACGCCTCCCGGCGATGGGACGCACCGGAAGTGACAAGCGCGGCTGAGCAGGCGGGGCGGCCCACTCGTGAGGAGCTGGGTCGCCTCCTCCTCGACACGGGCGCCATGTCGGCCGAGTGGGCCCCGGCCTATGAGGCCGTGCCACGCTCCCGCTTCCTGCCTGCCCTGATATGGCCGCATGACATGGCCACCGGCCAATACTCCACGGTCAGCGAAGAGCGGGATCCGGAAGCGTGGCAGCGATACGCCGACTCCGACGATCCCATCGTCACGCAATGGGACGACGGCGCGCACGAGGGCCCCGAGCCGGGCAAGTCCTTCAGTTCCTCGTCGTCCATGCCGAGCCTGGTGTTCGCCATGCTGGCCGACCTGGATGTGAAGCCGGGACAGCGGGTGTTGGAGATCGGTACGGGCACGGGATGGAACGCGGCTTTGCTGGCGTACCGTCTGGGCGCCGAGAACATCGTCACCGTGGAAGTGGACGGCGCCGTCGCCTCGGATGCCCGGGAGTCCCTGGACCACTTCGGGCTCCCCGTGCGGGTGGTGCACGGGGATGGGCTCCTCGGGTACGCCGCACGGGCTCCGTACGATCGCGTCATCGCCACGTGCGGGTTGCGGAAGATCCCGTTCGCGTGGGTGGAGCAGTCGAAGCCGGGCGGGGTGCTCCTCGTTCCCTGGGGGACGTACTACGGGCCGGGCGAAGCGACCGCCCGACTCGTGGTCGCCCGGCACGGACTCAGCGCGTCAGGGCCGTTCACCCGGCCCGTGGCGTTCATGCGTCTGCGCTCTCAACGGTTCGTGTGGCCCCGGCACGACGAGTACGTCCCGCCGGGGGCACTGGACGCGGCGGACACGTCAACCACGACGCTCACCGAGGCGCAGCTCTGCGGCACCGGGAGTTTCGACGCCGTCGGTTTCGCCTTGGGGCTGCGGGTGCCTGACGTTGCCCACAACCCCGACCGCAAGCGGGATGGTCGGCGCGCCGTGTGGTTCTACGGAACTCGCGGCAGCTCGGACAGGTCCTGGGCGGTCACCGTTTTCCGTGATGACCGCAAGAAAGCCAAGGTCTACCAGTCCGGCCCCCGCCGACTGTGGGACGAGGTGGAGAGCGCCTACCACTGGTGGGTCGGCTACGGCGAACCGGATCACTCCCGGTTCGGTCTCACGGTCACGGCCGAAGAGACACACGCTTGGCTGGACGACTCCGCGAACTCCTGGCCCCTGTGAAACGACCGGCCCGCCCATACGCCGCCATGGCGTATGGGCAGGGCTTCCGCATTCCGCGGTGCGCCTCAGATGCCGTACCGCTCCGCGGCCTCCTTGGGCGCGGTGGCCCGTACCGCGCCCTGCCGGGCCAGCCGGGACAGCGCGGCCACCACGATGGCCGGGGCGTCCACGCCGAAGTGGCGGCGGGCGGCCTCGCGGGTGTCGGAGAGGCCGAAGCCGTCCGTGCCCAGCGAGTACCAGTCCTGCTCGACCCACTGGCTGATCTGGTCGGGGACGGCCCGCATCCAGTCGCTGACGGCGAGGACCGGGCCCGGTGCGCCTGCCAGGGCACGGGTGACGTACGGGACCCGGTCTTCGCCACTGAGCTGCGCCGCGTCACAGGACAGGGCGTCACGGCGCAGCTCGCTCCAGGAGGTGGCGGACCACACGTCGGCGGCCACGCCCCAGTCGTCGGCGAGGAGTTTCTGGGCCTCCAGCACCCAGTGGATGGCGGTGCCGGAGGCGAGGAGCTGGATGCGGGGGGAGTCCCCGGCCGGGGCCGTGGCCTCCTGGTAGCGGTACAGGCCCTTGAGGATGCCCTCCTCGACGCCTTCGCCCTCAGGGATAGGCGGCTGGACCTTGGTCTCGTTGTAGACGGTCAGGTAGTAGAAGACGTCCTCGGCCTCGGGGCCGTACATCCGCCGCAGACCCTCCCGCACGATCACGCCGATCTCGTACGCGAACGCCGGGTCGTAGGCGAGCGCCGCCGGGTTGGTGGAGGCGATCAGCGGGGAGTGGCCGTCGGCGTGCTGCAGGCCCTCGCCGGTCATCGTCGTACGGCCGGCGGTGGCGCCGATGAGGAAGCCGCGGCCGAGCTGGTCGGCGAGCGCCCACATCTGGTCGGCGGTGCGCTGCCAGCCGAACATCGAGTAGAAGATGTAGAAGGGGATCATCGGCTCGCCGTGGGTCGCGTACGACGTCGCGGCGGCGGTGAAGTCGGCCATCGAACCGGCCTCGGTGATCCCCTCGTTGAGGATCTGACCGTTCTGCGCTTCCTTGTAGTACAGGAGCTGATCGCGGTCGACCGGGTCGTAGGTCTGGCCGAGCGGGGAGTAGATCCCGGCGGTGGGGAAGAGCGACTCCATGCCGAAGGTCCGCGCCTCGTCCGGCACGATCGGCACCCAGCGCCGCCCGGTCTCCTTGTCCCGCATCAGGTCCTTGACCAGCCGGACGAACGCCATGGTGGTGGCGATCTCCTGGCTGCCGGAGCCCTTGGCGAGCGCCTCGAAGGGCTTCGCGGACGGCTCGGGCAGGGCCACCGCGTGGACCTTGCGGGCCGGGGCGGGGCCGCCGAGGGCCGCGCGGCGCTCCTGGAGGTAGCGGACCTCGGGGGAGTCGGGGCCGGGGTGGACGTAGGGGACGAGGCCGTCGTCCAGCTTGCTGTCCGGGATGGGGAGTTCGAGGAGGTCCCGCATGGCGCGGAACTCCTTGCCGGTCAGCTTCTTCATCTGGTGGTTGGCGTTGCGCGACTCGAAGCCGGGGCCCAGCGTCCAGCCCTTGACGGTCTGGGCGAGCACGACGGTCGGGGCGCCCTTGTGCTCCACGGCCGCGCGGTAGGCCGCGTACACCTTGCGCGGCTCATGGCCCGCGCGCGAGGTGTGGAAACACTCGGTGAGCTTGGCGTCCGTGAGCCCCTGGGCCAGCCGGGCCAGCTCCGGCTCGGCGCCGAAGAAGTGCTCGCGGATGTAGGCCGCGTCGCGGGTCGCGTACGTCTGGAACTGGCCGTCCGGGACCTCGCGCAGCCGGCGGACCAGCGCACCCGAGGTGTCCAGCGCGAACAGCTCGTCCCAGGCGGAGCCCCACAGCGACTTGACCACGTTCCAGCCCGCCGCGCGGAACTGGGCCTCCAGCTCCTGCACGATCTTGAAGTTGGCGCGCACCGGGCCGTCGAGCCGCTGCAGATTGCAGTTGATGACGAAGGTGAGGTTGTCCAGGCCCTCGCGCCCGGCGAGTGCCAGCGCGGCCGTCGACTCCGGCTCGTCCATCTCGCCGTCGCCGAGGAAGGCCCAGACGTGGGAGTTGGCGGTGTCCTTGATGCCGCGCGCGGCCAGATAGCGGTTGAAGCGGGCCTGGTAGATCGCGGAGATCGGGCCGAGACCCATCGAGACGGTGGGGAACTCCCACAGCCACGGCAGCCGCCGCGGATGCGGATAGGACGGCAGACCCTCCCCGCCCGCCTCGCGGCGGAAGTGGTCCAGATGGCGCTCGGTCAGCCGCCCGTCGAGGAAGGCGCGGGCGTAGATACCGGGGGAGGCGTGGCCCTGGATGTAGAGCTGGTCGCCACTGCCGTCCGCTTCCTTGCCGCGGAAGAAGTGCTGGAAGCCCGTCTCGTAGAGCCAGGCGGCGGAGGCGAAGGTGGCGATGTGGCCGCCGAGGCCGTCACGGCTGCCGCGGGTGACCATCGCCGCCGCGTTCCACCGGTTCCAGGCGGTGATGCGGCTCTCCATGGCCTCGTCGCCCGGGAACGCGGGCTCGGCGGCCGTCGGGATGGTGTTGACGTAGTCCGACTCCAGCAGGGGCGGCAGGGCGAGCCCGGTGCTCTCGGCGCGCTCCAGGGTGCGGCGCATGAGGTACGAGGCGCGGTGGGACCCGGCCGCCTGCGCGACGGCGTCCAGGGAGGCGCCCCATTCGGCGGTCTCCTCGGGGTCACGGTCGGGAAGCTGGTCGAGCGCACTCGGCCGCGTGCGTGCGAGATCGGTCATGAAACCGACTGTAAGTCTGATCGATGATCGATCAAAGATCTGTCGAGGAAAAAGTGCTCCGCAAGCCGAAATTGGCATTCCGTGCCGCGAAACTAGGCACGCGGTGCACAGCCGAGGACATGGTCCTTGACCAGTTCGCCCACCCTCGGGTCCCGCCGCTTGAAGGCGTCCACCACGGCCTGGTGCTCCTCGGCGTACGACTCCTGGACGGTGCCCAGCCAGCGGATCGACAGCGTCGTCCAGATCTCGATGCCCAGCGACTCCCAGGTGTGCAGCAGCACGCTGTTCCCCGACGCCCGCACCAGCTCCCGGTGGAACGCCACGGTGTGCCGGACCTGCGCCTCCGCGTCGGCCTTACGGTCCGCCTCGTACAGCGCCCGCACCTCGGGCTCCAGGGCGGAGGTGTCCTCGGCCAGTACGGGCGCGGCCAGCTCCGCCGCGATCTGCTCCAGCCCGGCCCGTACCGGATAGATCTCCTCCAGGTCGGAGGCGGTCAGATTCCGCACTCGGACGCCCTTGTTGGGGGCCGACTCGATCAGCCGCAGCGACTCCAGCTCCCGCAGCGCCTCCCTTACGGGCGTCTGGCTGACCTCCAGCTCCGTGGCGATCCTGCGCTCCACGATCCGCTCGCCCGGCTTCCAGCGGCCGCTGACGATGCCCTCCACGATGTGCTCGCGGATCTGCTCGCGCAGCGAGTGGACGACGGGCGGGGCCATGGGGAGCTCCTTAGAACCAGCGGTGAACAGTAGCCATTATCCCGGTACTGCGGTAACGAAAACCGCGCCCCGCACGGAAAGCCCGTGCGGGGCGCGGCAATGCCTCGAAGAGATCCTCGGAAGGCTCAGAGACCGAGGTCCACCTCGAACTCACCGGTCTCCAGGATCTCCTTGACGGCCGTCAGGTAGCGGGCCGCGTCGGCACCGTCCACCAGGCGGTGGTCGTAGGAGAGCGCCAGGTACGTCATGTTGCGCACCGCGATGGTCTCGCCCAGCTCCGGGTGGTCGATGACCACCGGGCGCTTGACGGTCGCGCCGATGCCCAGGATGGCGACCTGGTTCGGGGGCACGATGATCGTGTCGAACAGCGCACCGCGCGAGCCGGTGTTGCTGATCGTGAAGGTGGCGCCGGACACCTCATCCGGAGTGATCTTGCTGGAGCGGACCTTGCCCGCCAGCTCCGCCGTCTTCTTGGCGATACCGGCGATGTTGAGGTCGCCCGCGTTCTTGATGACCGGGGTCATCAGGCCCTTCTCGGCGTCCACCGCGATACCGACGTTCTCCACGTCGAAGTACGTGATGGTGCCGTCGTCGTTGATCCGGGCGTTGACGGCCGGGTGGGCCTTCAGCGCCTGGACGGCGGCCTTCACGAAGAACGGCATCGGCGAGAGCTTGACGCCCTCGCGCTGCGCGAACGCCTCCTTGGCCTGCGCGCGCAGCCGCATGACCTTGGTGACATCCACCTCGACCACGCTGGTCAGCTGCGCCTGCTCGTGCAGGGCCTTCATCATGTTGTCGCCGATGACCTTGCGCATCCGCGGCATCTTGATGGTCTGGCCACGCAGCGGGGACGCCGCCTGCGGGGCGGCCTTCGGCGCGGCGGCGGCCGGGGCGGCCTGGGCCTGGGCGGCGGCCTTGGCGGCCTCGGCGGCGGCGATGACGTCCTGCTTGCGGACGCGGCCGCCGACGCCGGTGCCCTTGACGGTGGACAGGTCCACGTTGTTCTCGGCGGCCAGCTTGCGCACCAGCGGGGTGACGTAGGCGCCCTCGGCCTCGGGGGCCGCGGGAGCGGGGATCGACGGGGCTGCCGCGGCCGGAGCCGGGGCGGGCGCCGGAGCGGCCGGGGCCGGGGTGACGGCCTGCGGCGCGGGGGCACTCGGGGCCTGCGGGGCCGGGGCGGGCGCCGGGGCCTCCTGGACCGGCGCGGGGGCCGGGGCGGCCGGGGCGGGCGCGGCGGCCGGAGCGGCAGCCCCCTGACTGGCCGTACCGATCACGGCCAGCTTGGCGCCGACCTCGGCGGTCTCGTCCTCGCCGACCAGGATTTCCAGCAGGGTGCCCGCGACCGGGGCCGGGATCTCGGTGTCGACCTTGTCGGTGGACACCTCGAGCAGCGGCTCATCGGCCTCGACGGACTCGCCGATCTCCTTGAGCCAGCGGGTCACGGTGCCCTCGGTCACCGATTCGCCCAGCGCGGGCAGGACCACATCGGTGCCCTCGGCGCCACCGGCCGGAGCGGCGGCGGCAGGGGCAGGTGCGGGGGCCTCGGCGGCGGGCGCCGGGGCGGGCTCGGGCTGAGCCGCCGGAGCGGGCTCGGCCGCGGGGGCGGGGGCCTCGGCCGGAGCCGCCCCGCCGTCGTCGATAACGGCCAGCTCGGCGCCGACCTCGACCGTCTCGTCCTCGGCCACCTTGATGGACGTCAGCACACCGGCCGAAGGGGCCGGGATCTCGGTGTCGACCTTGTCGGTCGACACCTCGAGCAGGGGCTCGTCGGCCTCGACGCGCTCACCTTCGGCCTTGAGCCAGCGGGTGACGGTGCCCTCGGTCACGCTCTCGCCGAGCGCCGGCAGGGTTACGGAAACCGCCATGGTGTTCGGTTGCTCCTTAACGATCTTTGCGGATGGTTCGCGCTCGGGATGATCAGTCGTGGGAGTGCAGCGGCTTGCCGGCCAGGGCCAGGTGGGCCTCGCCGAGCGCCTCGTTCTGAGTGGGGTGGGCGTGGACGAGCTGCGCGACCTCGGCGGGCAGCGCCTCCCAGTTGTAGATCAACTGAGCCTCGCCGACCTGCTCGCCCATCCGGTCACCGACCATGTGGACGCCGACGACGGCACCGTCCCGTACCTGCACGAGCTTGATCTCGCCCGCGGTCTTGAGGATCTTGCTCTTGCCGTTGCCCGCGAGGTTGTACTTCAGGGCGACGACCTTGTCCGCACCGTACAGCTCCTTGGCCTTGGCCTCGGTGATGCCGACGGAGGCGACCTCGGGGTGGCAGTAGGTCACCCGCGGCACGCCGTCGTAGTCGATCGGAACGGGGTTCTGGCCCGCCAGCCGCTCGGCCACCAGCATGCCCTCGGCGAAGCCGACGTGGGCGAGCTGGAGAGTGGGGACCAGGTCGCCGACGGCGGAGATGGTCGGCACGTTGGTCCGCATGTACTCGTCGACGAGGACATAGCCGCGGTCCATGGCGACCCCGGCCTCCTCGTAGCCCAGGCCCTGCGAGACCGGGCCACGGCCGACGGCCACCAGCAGCAGCTCGGCCTCGAAGGTCTTGCCGTTCTCCAGCGAGACCTTGACGCCGTCGGCGGTGTACTCGACGCCGGAGAAGCGGGAGCCGAGGGAGAAGTTGATGCCGCGCTTGCGGAAGGCGCGCTCCAGCAGCTTGGAGCTGCTCTCGTCCTCGACCGGGACGAGGTGGGGAAGCGCCTCGACGATGGTGATGTCGGCCCCGAAGGACTTCCACGCGGAGGCGAACTCGACGCCGATGACGCCGCCGCCCAGCACGACCGCGGACTTCGGCACGCGGTCCAGCACCAGCGCGTGATCGGAGGAGATGACGCGGTTGCCGTCGATCTCCAGGCCGGGAAGGGACTTGGGCACCGAACCGGTGGCCAGCAGGATGTGGCGGCCGGTGTAACGCTCGCCGTTCACATCGACAGAGGTCGGGGAGGACAGTCGGCCCTCACCCGTCACATAGGTGACCTTGCGGGAGGCGATCAGGCCCTGCAGACCCTTGTACAGGCCCGAGACCACGCCGTCCTTGTACTTGTGCACACCCTCGATGTCGATGCCCTCGAAGGTGGTCTTCACACCGAACTCCGAGCCCTCGCGGGCCTGGTCGGCGAGCTCACCGGCGTGCAGCAGCGCCTTGGTGGGGATACAGCCACGGTGCAGACAGGTGCCGCCCAGCTTGTCCTTCTCGATCAGGGCGACGTCCAGACCCAGCTGCGCCGCGCGCAGGGCAGCGGCGTAACCGCCGCTACCGCCTCCGAGGATCACTAGGTCGAAAACGGTGCTGGCGTCGTTCGCCACGTCACGTCCTCCATGCATGGTGCGCCGGGGCCGGCCTTGGTCGGCCGGGCGGCGGCGTGTGTTCGGCCGCTTCTTACGTCGGCGGCCCTGGTGTCGGGGGCCCTGTCCTGCCGGGACAACATCTTCGCACTTGTTGGGAGGGGACGGGACGCGGGGCCGCTGTGTGAGAAATCTCCAGACCCCAGTTCAGGGGTTACTCCTGCGTATCCGGAACGCGGAGCCCCGTCGATTTCGTTGAGGGCGAAATCGACGGGACTTTCGGCCCTATGGGCCGGTGGTCGCGATGCGTTGTCGCGGGGCGCCGCTGCGTTGCGGGCGCCGCCGCGTTGCGTTGCTGTGCTGCGTTACGCCGCTGCGTTGCGCTCGGCTCAGCCGAGATCGCCGTCGGCGGCGCGCTCGGCCAGCCGCACCAGGGTGCGGACCGCGGCGCCCGTGCCGCCCTTGGGGGTGTAGCCGAACGGACCGGACTCGTTGAAGGCCGGACCCGCGATGTCCAGGTGGCCCCAGGTGATCCCGTCCGCCACGAACTCGTTCAGGAAGATCCCGGCCACCAGACCGCCACCCATGCGCTCGCCCATGTTCGCCAGATCGGCGACCGGGGAGTCGATGCCCTTGCGGAGGTGCGTGGGCAGCGGCATCGGCCAGGACTGCTCACCGGCCTCCTCCGCGATCTCGTGCAGCGAGGTGCGGAACGCCTCGTCGTTCGTCATGATCCCGAACGTGCGGTTGCCCAGCGCGAGAACCATCGCACCGGTCAGCGTCGCCACGTCCACGATCGCGTCCGGCTTCTCCTCACCGGCGCGGGTGATCGCGTCGGCGAGCACCAGCCGGCCCTCGGCGTCAGTGTTCAGCACCTCGACGGTCTTGCCGCCGTACATCGACAGCACATCGCCGGGGCGGGTGGCCGAACCCGACGGCATGTTCTCGGCCAGCGCCAGCCAGCCCGTGAGGTTGACCCGCAGGCCCAGCCTGGCGGCGGCGACGACCGTGGCGAACACGGCGGCGGCACCGCTCATGTCGCACTTCATCGTCTCGTTGTGACCGGCCGGCTTGAGGGAGATACCGCCCGAGTCGTAGGTGATGCCCTTGCCGACCAGGGCGAGCGTCTTCTCCGCCTTGGGGTGGGTGTACGCGATCCGCACCAGCCGCGGCGGGGCGTCCGAACCCTGGCCCACGCCGAGGATGCCGCCGTACCCGCCCTTCTTGAGCGCCTTCTCGTCCAGCACCTCGGTCTTGAGACCGTGCTCCTTGGCGGCCGCGACCGCCTCGGCCGCGAAGTCGGCCGGGTTGAGGAGGTTGGACGGGGTGTTGATCAGGTCCCGGGCGCGGTTGATCTCCTCGACCAGGGCGCTGGCGCGCTCGGCGGCCGCCTTGTACGCCTTGTCGCGCGGCTTGCCGCCGACCAGGGCGACCTCGGCGAGCGGGCCGTTGTTCTTCTTGTCGGTGTCCTTGGCGTTCTTGGCGCTGCCGCCGTTGCCGTTGCTCTTGTCGTACGTGTACGCCCCGAGCAGCGCGCCCTCGGCGACCGCGGCGGCGGCCGCCACGTCCTCGATCGGCAGCGCGAACGCGCCCTTCTTCGAACCGGACAGCGCGCGGGAGGCCACCCCCGCGGCCCGGCGCAGCGTCTCGGCGTCATAGCCGTCGTCCTTGGCCGGGATGTCGCCCAGCCCGACCGCCAGCACGACCGGGGCCTTGAGGCCGGACGCGGCGGGCAGCTTGGTCACCTCGCCCTCGGCGCCGGTCGCGCCGAGCGTCTCCAGAACGGCGGCCAGCTTTCCGCCGAACGCCTTGTCCACGGCCTCGGCGCCGGCGGCGACGACGGGGCCCTTGGCCCCCTTCGCCACGCCGACGACGACGGCGTCCGCGCGCAGTGCCGCGGCGGACGAGGTGCTGAGAGTCAGAGCAGTCACAGTGGTCGGGTCCCTCTTCCGATAGTTCGTCGGCCGATATGGGTTGTAGGCCGCGCCCCTCCGCATCGTATGCCTAGGCCCTATTTGGGGCTCGGTTCTCCCCCAGCTATCGCTGGGAGGTGCCCCCGCCGGAAGAC
The DNA here is from genome assembly GCF_003595545.1 of Streptomyces sp. 11-1-2. Classification (NCBI taxonomy): domain Bacteria; kingdom Bacillati; phylum Actinomycetota; class Actinomycetes; order Kitasatosporales; family Streptomycetaceae; genus Streptomyces; species Streptomyces sp. 11-1-2. The sequence goes on along the minus strand of NZ_CP022545.1, from coordinate 3,536,306 downwards.
CCAACGGCCCGGATGCGCCACGACACCCTGCGGCTTGGCCCAACAGGCGGGGTGCCCTCGGGCTTACCGGATGGGAGTGGCCGGGATAGCCTTCCGCGCGATGGACACCACGCCGGAGCCGCCGCAGTCGCAATCGCAGCCGTCCGCACGCTCGCCGGAGGCGGAGGCCCAGCCCGAGGCCGAGCCCGAGAGCGCGGAAAACTCCGAGCGTTCCGAGCCCTCCGAGCCTTCCGAGGGATCGGAGCGCCCGGAACGGCCCGAGCATCCGCCGCGTCCCGCCTACGATCCGCCGCCCGCGCACGCTCCGCGTGCCCCCTGGGCCGACGGGGTCCGCTTCGCCTTCGGCACGCTCACGGTGCTGCCCGTACGGGGCACGCGCTGGGACCGGGAGGCGGCGCACGCGGGGATGCTGTGCGCTCCGTTGGCCGGGCTGACCGTGGGGCTGTGCGCGGCGGCGGTGGGTGGGGTGTTGCTGTTCCTGGGCGGTGGGGCGCTGTTGGCGGCCGTCGCCACCGCCGCGATACCCGCCGTACTGACCCGCGGCCTCCATCTCGACGGGCTCGCCGACACCGCGGACGGGCTCGGCAGCGGCAAACCGGCCGAGGACGCGCTGCGCATCATGAAGCGGTCGGACATCGGGCCGTTCGGCGTGATCACGCTGCTGTTCGTCCTGCTGGGCCAAGTGGCGGCGCTGGCCCAGCTTTACGGGCAGAGCTGGGCGCACGGCGCGGTCGGGGCGGCCGTGGCCGGGGCCGCCGCGCGCTGCGCCCTGACACTCGCGGCCCGCGTGGGTGTTCCGGCGGCGCGGCCGGAGGGGCTGGGCGCGGCGGTCGCGGGCACCGTGCCGTGGCGTTCCGCCGGTGTGGTGGCGGCGGTGGTGGTGGTCGGCTGTGCGGTGGTGGCCATCCCCTTCGGCCCGTACGCCGTCGTCCGTCACGCCTTCGCCGCGCTGGCCGCGCTGGCGGCCGCCGAACTCCTCCTGCACCATTGCCGCCGCCGTCTCGGCGGGGTGACCGGCGATGTCTTCGGCGCGCTCGCGGAGACGGCCGCCACGATGGCCCTGGTGGTCCTGACCTTCGGGTAGGGCCCCGCACATAGGGGAGGCCCGGCGGTCCTCGACGCCTGCGGCGGGCTGTTCCCTCCCCGCCCCTTCCCGCGGCATCGATCTGCGGCTCCGCCGCGTGGCGGGGCTCCGGGGGGCGAAGCCCCTGGCAACGGGCGCGGGTGGGCTGTTCCCCGCCCCGCCCCTTCCCGCAACTGGAGCTCCGCCCCCAGACCCCGGGTCCGGGGGCGGAGCCCTTGGTATCGGGCGCAGGTGGGCTGTTCCCTTCCCTGCCTCTTCCCGCAATTGGGGCTCTGCCCCAGAACTCTGGGTCTGGGGGCGGAGCCTTTGGTATCGGGTGTGGGTGGGCGGTGCTTTGTCGCAGTATCGGTATGCGGCTCCGCCGCGTGGTGGGGCTCCGCCCCAGGCCCCGGGCTCCAGGGGCGAAGCTCCTGGTAACGGGGGCCGGCGGGCGGGCTGTTCCCCCCTCCCCGTGCCTTCTCGTGGCATCGGTGTGCGGCTCTGCCGCAGAACCCGGGGTCCGGGGGCGGAGCCCCCGGTATCGGGAAGGGGCGGGGTGGGGAAAGATCCGCCGGACGCCCCTAGCCGTTGGCCTGGGGGTCTTCCGGGTCCTCCGGGTCCTCCGGGGCCTCGGAGCCCTCGGACGTCGCCGGGTGCTCCGAGGGCCCCGAGCCCTCGGAGCCTTCCGAGCGCTCCGGAAGCTCCGCGTGCAGCGCAGCCGCCGCCTGCACCAGCGGCAGGGCGAGCAACGCCCCCGTGCCCTCGCCGACCGTGACGCCATGGTCGAGCAGCGGCGTGAGGGCGATGCGGTCGAGGGCCTTCTCCTGGCCGGGCTCGCCGCTGGCCTGACCGGCCAGCCACCAGTCCGGGGCGCGGAACGCCACCCGCTGGGCGACCAGCGCGCAGGCCGCCGAGACGACGCCGTCGAGGATCACGGGGGTGCGGCGTACGGCGCTCTGCAGCAGGAAGCCCGTGATCGCGGCGAGGTCGGCACCGCCAACCGTGGCCAGCAGCTGGAGCTGATCGCCGAGCACCGGGCGGGCCCGGCGCAGCCCGTCGCGGATCGCGGCACACTTGCGCATCCAGGCGAGGTCGTCGATGGCGGCCCCGCCGCGGCCGGTGACCACGGACGCGTCCGTACCGCACAGCGCGGCGATCAGCGTGGCAGCCGCGGTCGTGCCGCCGACGCTGAGGTCACCGAGGACGAGAAGGTCGGTGCCGGAGTCCGCTTCTTCGTCGGCGATGGCCATCCCGGTGCGGAAGGCCCGCTCGGCCTCGTCCAGGGTGAGCGCGTCCTCGATGTCGAGCCGGCCGGAGCCGCGGCGTACGCGGTGGCGGGTGACCTCCTCCGGGAGGTCCTCGGGGTCGCAGTCCAGCGCCATGTCGATGACCCGGATGGACGCGCCGAGGCGGGCGGCGAGGATGGCGGCAGGGCTTTCGCCGTCGAGCACGGCGCGGACCAGGCGGTGGGCGCTCCTGGCGGGGCGGGCGGAGACGCCGAGGTCGGAGATGCCGTGGTCGCCCGCGAAGAGGATGACGCGGGGCCGTTCGACGGGTTTGACCGGCACCCGCTGCTGTGCGGCGGCGAGCCATTCGCCGAGTTCGTCCAGCCGCCCGAGCGCGCCCGGCGGCACCGCGAGCCGCTCGCGGCGCTCCTCGGCGTCACGCCGGATGCCCCCGTCGGGGCGTTCGATCAGGTCGACGAAGTCATCGAGATTCAGGCCGCTCACGGGCGGAACCCTACCGGGCGAAGGCGCGTCTGGATGATTGAGGTCGTGATCGAGGTCGTGATCGAGGTCGTGATCGAGGTCATGATCGAGGTCATGATCGAGGTCATGGGAATGCCGGTGGCCGGGCGACGCTTCGGGGCTGAACTTTTGTGGTCCACTGACTGAAGTCCGCCCGATCTTGGCTGAAAACAGGGGGATGCCCCTTAGCGTCCCACCTTATGAAAAACATACGGACGGTGGTCGGGCTCTGTCTCGCACTGCTCTTCCTTGTGCTGGGCATCGGTGCTCAGCCTGCTGCGGCGCATGTTTCGCGCCAGCATGCCGAACTGGTCGTCGCCACGGGCGACAAGGTCACCAGTGGCCGTCTGATCGTCCATCGCGACCTGGTGTCCCCGGAGCGGGCCGGAGCCTGGGCCACTGGGCTGCTGCCGGCCGGCTGCCCGGCGACCGGCTCCGGCGTTCCCGGTGACGACGGCGGGGTGCCCGGCGGAGTCGTGATCGAGCTGGCGTGGAGCTGCCACGTCAACGCGCTCGACCTGAGCCAACTGCTCCAGCAGGGCGGACTGACCCAGGTCGTCGTCGAGTTCGACGGCACCGCGGTCGATGCCTCCGCCGATGCGCCGCTCGTCGACGCCAAGGGCGCGCACGCACTGCCCGGCTTCCCCTGGCTCACCGTCGCCCTCGCGTCGGCGGCCGGTCTGGTGCTCGTACTCGCCGCACTGCGACTGCCCACCCTGCTGCGAGTGTCACGGCGGCTGCCGCGCACCGGCCGCCGGTGGCGGATCGCCGCCGCGAGCGCGGTCGCGCTGTCCTTCCTCGTGCCCCAGGCGGCCCTCGCCGACGACCCGGCGCCGGACACCGCCACCGTCGAGGGCACCGTCTTCAAGGACGGCAACGGCAACGGCAAGCGGGACAAGGGGGAGCGGGCCATGGCCGGCGTCGATGTCACCGACGGCGCCGTGTGGGCCACGACCGGCGCGGACGGTTCGTACTCGCTCACCATCGATCCGAACCGGCGCGAGACCGACATCGTCAGCATCGTCTCGCCCGATGGCTATACGCCGGTGCTGCGCAAGGACTACATCCCCGAGTTCTTCCACAAGGTCCCCGAGACCGGCGGCAGCGGCGTCGACTTCGCGCTGGTGCCGGACCGCCACGCCGCCGATCCGACCGAGACCTGGGTCATGAACTCCGACCCCGAGGTTGGCAACCGCACCGACGACGAGGCGCGCACGGCGCTGCCCCAGTGGACGGGGCAGGTCCAGGCGATGTCCGAGGTCGACGGCGCCACGATGCAGATCGCGACCGGCGACCTGACGGTCACGGACTACGCGGATGAGCCGCGCAGGCAGGGCGCGTACGACCTCTTCAGCAAGGGGCTGGAGCAGGGGCGGCTCGGCCACCCCTTCTACCCGGTCATGGGCAACCACGACTTCGGCGGTACGGCCACCTCCCAGGGCTACGCCGGCAGCATGGAGTACTACCGCCGCAACATGGCTCCCGAGTGGTACAGCTTCGACCGCAACGGCCGTCACATCGTCGTACTCGAGGACAACTACGACGCGAGCGGGCTCAAGCCGCAGTTGGAGTGGCTGCGCAGGGACCTGGCCCAGCACGCGGTCGGCAAGCAGGTGCTCGTCTTCGCGCATCGCTCGCTGTTCACCCAGTGGGGCCCCGGCGCGGGCATGCAGCCGACCATCGACGAGCTGGCCAAGTACGACGTGCGGATGGTCGCCGCGGGCCACAACCAGCAGGCGGAATACCGCCGTGGCGCGTTCAAGCGCTCCGTCGAGATCAACAACCAGGGCACCTACGGAATCGACGGAGCCCACCCCGACTACAAGGTGCTCGACTTCAGCGGCATCACGGACGATCCGCACACCCGCCGCAACGAGGACACCGGCCAGGTGACCGGTATCCACCGGCAGTTCGACATCGACGACGACAGCGCGCTGGTCAGCCCCGCGCAGGGCAGCGTGCACGGCTCGACCGCCAAAGTCCCCGTCGAGGTGTACGCCGAGGACGACGGCCGCACCCCCAGCCGGGCGTCGCTGACCGTACGGGACAGCCGCGGACATGTGGTGCGGCGCACCGGCCTGCGCTTCGGAGCAGGAGCCGCCGAACCCGGCATCGAGAACTGCTACACCCCGCCGGGTGGCAAGCCCGAACCCTGCCCCGACGCACGCGGGGCGTGGACCCGGGCGAGTGGCACGCTGAACGGGCTGCGGCCCGGCACCTACACCACCGAGACGAAGGTGTACGACACCCGGGGCAAGGCGTTCCCCACGCTTCCCGCGCTGAAGAGCACCTTCAAAGTCGCACCGGACTCCGAGCTCCCCCGGCCGAGGGCCGGGCACAACTGGCTGCGGCAGGGCGGCGACGAGGCCGGGCGGTCCGCGAGCCCCGACGAGCCGGGCGCCCGGCTCGACCTGCGATGGGCCCGGCACACCGGCGAGCAGTTCAACCTGAACGGCTCGGTGGTCGCGGACGGCAAGCTGATCGTCTCGTCCCGCGCCTTCGACTCGCCGTACAGCATGATGCTCGCCTACGACATCGCCTCCGGGCGGGAGATCTGGCGCACCTACCTGGACGGCGACGCCGAATCGGCGCCGACGATCCACGGCGGACGGGTGTATCTGACCACCGGCGTCGGACGGATCTACGCCCTGGACACCGGGAACGGCCATATCGCCTGGGAGTCGATCGACCGCGAGGAGAAGCACGGCGACACGGTGCGCCGCTACGGCCGCGCCGGTGGACCGGTCAGTGTCTTCGCGCTCACCGGACAGGACCGCGACGTGGCCGTCTACCAGGACTGGGACACGATCCGCTGCCGTGACGCGAAGACCGGCACCCCGCTGCCCGGCGGCTTCGGCGCCGCGGCCTCCTGGGGGCAGTCCCACAGCACGGCGGTGCGCGAGCCCGGCTCCAACACCGCCTATCTGCACTCCTCGTCGAGCAACACGGTCATCGCCATGGATCTGGCGAGCTGCCAGCAGCTCTGGGTGAAGGACACCGGGGGCGGCATCGACAGCCACTCCTCGCCCGTGCTCACCGACCCCGCGTCGGGCGCGGCGAAGCTGGTGACCTTCACCGCCTCCGGAGCCCGCGGGCACGACCCGAAGACGGGCGAGGTGACCTGGCAGTCGAAGCTGGGCGGCGCCGGCACCTGCGAGCCGGGGCCGGCCCCGCTCACCAGCCCGGCCGTCTGGGGTGACACCGCCTATGTCGCGGGACGTGACGGCGTCGTCCGCGCCTACGACACGAGCGCGGCCGACCCCTCGAAGCCGGTGTGGGAGGCGAAGTCCGGCTATCTGCCGGGGGAGAGCCCGCTGGACGACAAGTGGCGGGTCGCCATGGGATGCAAGGCCGGTGCCGGTTCGCCGACGACGCATCCGCTGGTGACCAAGGCCCTCGTATACGTGGGGACCTGGGACGGGCGGCTGCTCGTCCTCGACCGTGCCACCGGTCGGCAGCTTGCCGCGTACAACCTCGGCGCGGGCGTCGCGTCGGCCCTCTCCGTCAGCGGTGACCGGATCTTCGTCCTCACGGACGACGGCACGGTCCACGCGCTGGCCGCGCGCCGGGACTGAGGGGAAGCACCACCGTGCGAACACTCCGCACCGGGGTGCTGCTCGTGCCGGCCGCCGTGTCCGCGCTGCTGTTCGGCAGCGCGGGCACGGCCCAGGCGCACCCCTTCGGCGCACCGCCGGTCGTCAGGGTCGAGGCGGCGGGCTCCGCCGTGGAGACGACCTGGTCCGCGCAGCGGGACGACGTCGCCGCCCTGCGCAAGAAGGCCGACGGCGATGTGGCGGGCTATCTGCGCGCACATATCGCCGTACGCCAGGACGGCAGCCCGTGCCGGGTGGACCGGGCCGACGGCATGACGCTCCACTTCGTCTGTCCACGCCCGGTGGACCGGATCACCCTTACGGTCACCGTGCTGACGGACGTCCATCCCGCCTACCGGACGCTGTCGGTGACCGATCAGGGCGGCGGGGGGCTGCACACGGCGAAGGAACCCACGCGCACGCTCGCGCTGACCCCGGCGGCATCGGCCAACTCGCCGTCGTCGCCCAGTGGCTGGACCAGTTGGACGACCGATCTGGTCTCCCTCCTGGACCATGGGGCCGCCGTCCCGGTGGCGCTGCTCGTGGCGGCGGCCGTGGGCGCGCTGCACGCCTGTGCTCCCGGGCACGGCAAATCGCTGGCCGCCGGGTATCTGGTGGGTGGCCGGGGCCGACCGCGGGACGCGGTGTGGCTGGGCGGCATCGTCGCCGTGATGCATACGCTCTCGGTCGCGGTCCTCGCGGTCGGCTGGTGGCTGACGGCGAAGAACGCGCCGGACATGAAGCTGCTGACGGGGTGGCTGCAACTGCTCGCGGCGCTGGTGGTGGCGGGGGTGGGGGTGAGCCTGCTGTGGCGGCATCTGCGTCACCGCGGGCACCATCCCCCGCACCACCACGATCACGGTCACTCGCACCACGGTCACTCGCATCACGGTCATGGTCACGGTCACGCACATCGCCACGATCAACGGCAGGGGCACAGCCACCACATCCCCGACGCCCCCTCGCTGCTCACCTGGCGAGGTCTGGTCGTGCTCGGCACCTCCGGCGGTCTGCTGCCGTCACCGTCCGCCTTCCTGGTCCTGCTCACCGGGCTGCTCACCGGCAGAACCGGCATCGCCCTGGCGATGGTGGCCGCCTTCGGCGCCGGCATGGCGCTCACCCTCATGAGCGTCGGCCTGATCGTGCTGCGCGGGCGGGACGCGCTGCTGGACCGGGCCTCCCGGTCCGCCGTGCTGCGCACCTGGGTGCCGAGGATTCCGCTGTTCGCCGCCTCGGCGGTGGCGGCCGGAGGCGCGGTGGCGGCGGCGCTCGCCGCGGGACGGCTCCTGGCACCGTAGAGGGCGGCGCCCCGCGCTCAGCCCCGGAGGGGGAGGGCCTGCCCGGCCACCACCAGCAGCACCTGCTCGCACTCCTCGGCGAACATCGCGTTCAACCGGCCCAGTTCATCGCGGAAGCGGCGGCCGGAGGCGGTCGCGGGGACGACGCCGGAGCCGACCTCGTTGCTCACCGCGACCACCGTACGGCTGGTGGCGCGGACCCCGGCGACGAGGGCGGACACCCGCTCGCGGAGGGCGCGTTCACCGCCGTTCGCCCACTTCTCGTCGTCCCAGGCGTTCACGGAGTCCATCGCGTCGGTGAGCCACAGCGCCAGGCAGTCGATGAGCAGCGGTGGGCCGTCCTCGGCGAGCAGCGGTGTCAGATCGCAGGTCTCGGCGGTGCGCCAGGAACCGGGGCGGCGCTCGCGGTGGGCGGCGACGCGGGCGGCCCATTCGGGGTCGGCTTCGCGGGTGCCGCCCGTGGCGACGTACAGGACGTCGGGGAAGGCGGCCAGCCGCCGTTCCGCCTCCAGGGACTTACCGGACCGGGCGCCGCCCAGCACCAGCGTGCGGCGCGGCAGATCCGGCACCGCGGAGTACTCGCCGACGATCAGCGTCCGCCCGTCCGGCACCGCCCGCGCGCCCGCCGTGGCCAGACGGCGGTGCAGCTCCCGGCCGGGCGGGGTGGTGTGGTCGAGATGGACGGCCAGGACGTCGGTGGTGGCGCCCACGGCGCCCGAGGCGCGCAGGGCGGCCAGGGCGTCGGGGCGGCCCAGCACGTCGAGCAGCACCATGTCGTACGGCTCGGCCGGATCGGCGAGGCCCGCGGCGGCGGCGCCCGGCGGGAGGTACAGCAGCCGGGTGCCGTCGGGGCCGGTGACCTCGTAGCCGGTACCGGGGGAGTCCAGCGCGACCGCCCGCACCCGGTGGCCGCTGATCAGGGGCAGTGTGCGGCCGTCCGGCACCCGCCCCGGCGCCGGCAGTCCGGCCGGGAACTCGACGGCCGGGCCCGCGTGCGGATGGGAGAGCAGCACCTGCCGGACGCCGGCCAGCGAGTGGCCGGCCCGCGCGGCGGCGAAGGCGGCCCCCGGGGTGAGGTCGATCAGCAGCGCGCCGTCGATCAGCAGCGAGGTGGCGGCCCGCGCCTCCTCGCCGACGGCGGCGGCACAGGAGGCGCAGGGGCAGCCGTGGCGCGGCAGCCCGTCGGGGGCTCCGGTGCCCAGAAGAGTGAGTTCCACGCCCCGATCGTCTCGCGTCCGATCCCACGGGTCGCGCGGGGCCACCCCGTACGGAGTGATCAGTCACCTAGGCTGCGGGCAGACATCACCTGTGGACCGGCGGGTATCACCTGTGGGCCGGCGGGATGGAGGAGGCTGGAATGGCGTGGACATGGCGGTTCGAGAAGTCCGACGGGGCGGAGACGAAGCCCGCGGTGCAGCCGGAGGAGTTCCCGACCCAGGGGGACGCGGAGTCGTGGATCGGTGAGGAGTGGCGGGCGCTCCTCGAAGGAGGCGCGGAACAGGTGACGCTCTTCGAGGACGGCACGAAGATCTACGGCCCGATGAGCCTGCACGGCGAGTAGACAAAACGCCTGACGGACAAGCGCGCCTGACGGACAAGCGCACCGAATGGGCAAACGCGCGGAGTAGGCAAAGGCACCGAGTAGGGCAGGCGCGCCCAAGCGCAGTCGGGCGCGCCGGGCAGGACCCGCGCGGGGTGGCGGTGCCCACCGCCACCCCGTCGCCGGATCAGCCGCGTACCCCGCACAGATGCAGCAGCGCCGCCACCGCGCGGTACGGATCGGTGCGGCCGGCCCGCTCCTCGGCGGCCAGCAGCCGCTCCCACTCCGGGGAGCCGGGCGGCTCGGCGTCGTCCGGGGCGAGGTCGGTGAAGACCCGCACGCCGTACCAGGTGCGCAGCGGCGCGCCGATCGCGGTCAGGGTCTCGGTCAGCTCCTCGCGCCGGTCCGCGCGCACCGGCAGCCCGATCCGGTTGGTGTACGAGGGGGAGTCGAAGGCGGTCAGCGCCGTGTCCCAGTCCCCGGCCAGCCCCGGCCGCATCGCCAGCGCGTCACCGTTGCGCACCAGCAGGGAGAGCAGACCGCCGGGGGCCAGCACCCGGGCCAGCCCGGCGAGCAGCGGATCCGGTTCGGGCAGATACATCAGCACCCCGTGGCACAGCACCACGTCGAAGGTGCCCGGCAGGAAGTGTGCCCCGGTCTCCCGGCCGTCGCCCTCGAGGAGCCGTACGCGTCTTCGGATGCCCTCGGGCTCGTCGGCGAGCGCGGTGCGGGCCGTCTCCAGCATGGTGGGGTCGGACTCCAGCCCGGTGACCTCATGGCCCGCGCGGGCCAGCCGCAGGGCCTGGGTGCCCTGGCCGACGCCCACGTCGAGCACCCGCAGCCGCTGTCCCACCGGGAAGCGGGCGGTGATCTGCTCATCGAGCTGGCGGGCGACCAGCGCCTGCCGGACGGTGTTCCGCAGGCCCCCGAGGTGGCTCAGCCAGCCGGGCGCCCCGCCGGTGAAGCCGGAGGGTCTGCCGCTCAGGGTCGCTCTCCGCGCTTGACCTGCGGCTTGGGCAGCCGCAGTCGGCGCATCTGGAGGGTACGCATCAGGGCGTACGCCACCGCGCCGCGCAGATTCTCGTCGGGGAAGCGCTGGCGGAGCTGCCGCTTGAGCTGGAAGCCGAAGAAGATGGAGTTGATCACGATCAGGACGATGACCACCATCCACAGCAGCAGCACATAGCTCTGCATGGCCCCGGCCTGGATCATGCTCAGGATCAGGATGACCACCGCGAGCGGCAGGAAGTACTCGGCGACGGAGAACCGCGAGTCCACGAAGTCGCGGGCGAAGCGCCGCACCGGACCCTTGTCGCGGGGCGGCAGATACCGCTCGTCGCCCCCGGCCAGCGCCTCGCGCTGCTTGGCCAGGTCGGCGCGGCGGGCCTCGCGGGCACGCTTGCTGGCGTCCTTACGGTTGGCCGGCGTCTTCGCCAGGCTGCGGCGCTGCGACTGGGCCTCGCTCCGCTTGGGAGTGGGGCGGCCCTTGGGCGCCTGCGGGTCACGGGTCTGCTGCGGCTGGTCCGCGGTCACCTTGGTGGTTGCGGCCTGCTCATCCTTGGAACGGCTTCGGAACACAAGGCCCAAGGGTACGGGTTGCGGAGTGTGCGCCCCAGCCTCAGGGGGAACGATCAGGCAACGGAGTCCCGCCGTATCGGGACACAGGGGACACACTCCTCCTTGCGCCGGAGGCTCCCGCGCTCTGATCGTCCTGCAGGAGGAGCGCGAGCGGGCTGGAACAGTGCGGTAATGGAAGCGGGCCCCGTAGGCTGGGTCTGTTGGAGTGCCGGAGTCACACGTCCGTCAGAAGGGGGCGCGCGAGGCCCATGAGCGGTGTCATGAAGCGTATGGGGATGATCTTCCGCGCGAAGGCCAACAAGGCCCTGGACCGGGCCGAGGACCCGCGCGAGACCCTTGACTACTCGTACCAGAAACAGCTTGAGCTGCTCCAGAAGGTGCGGCGTGGCGTTGCCGACGTGGCGACCTCGCGCAAGCGTCTTGAGCTGCAGCTCAACCAGTTGCAGGGGCAGTCCACCAAGCTGGAGGACCAGGGGCGCAAGGCGCTCGCGCTCGGCCGGGAGGACCTGGCCCGCGAGGCGCTCTCCCGCCGCGCCGCGCTGCAGCAGCAGGTCACCGACCTGGAGACCCAGCACCAGACGCTGCAGGGCGAGGAGGAGAAGCTGACCCTGGCCGCCCAGCGGCTGCAGGCCAAGGTCGACGCCTTCCGCACGCGTAAGGAGACCATCAAGGCCACCTACACCGCGGCCCAGGCGCAGACCCGTATCGGTGAGGCGTTCTCCGGCATCTCCGAGGAGATGGGCGACGTCGGCATGGCGATCCAGCGTGCCGAGGACAAGACGGCGCAGCTGCAGGCCCGCGCGGGCGCGATCGACGAGCTGCTGGCCTCCGGCGCCCTGGACGACCAGTCCGGCATGGCCACCAAGGACGACATCGCGGCCGAGCTCGACCGGATCTCCGGCGGTACGGACGTGGAGCTGGAGCTGCAGCGGATGAAGGCCGAGCTGGCCGGGGGCAGCCCGCAGCAGGCGATCGAGGGCGGCAAGACGGACGAGGCCCAGCAGTCCCAGACCCCGCACAAGTTCGACAAGCAGTAGCCCGCGCCCCGCCTGGGCGAGGTCTCCAAGGAGGTCGTCATGATCGTACGGATCATGGGGGAGGGCCAGGTGCGGGTGGCCGAAAGCCATCTGCCCGGACTGAACAGGCTGGACGGCGAGCTGCTCGCCGAGATCGAGGGCGGCGATCACGAGGGCTTCCGGAAGACCCTGGGCGCGCTGCTGGACGCGGTGCGCTCGGCCGGTGAGCCCCTGCCCGACGACGCCCTCCAGCCGTCCGAGCTGATCCTCCCCGCGGCCGGCGCGACCCTCGAGGAAGTCAAGGCGATGCTCAAGGACGACGGCCTCATTCCGGGCTAGTGCGGCGCACCCCCCGGACCACACTCCAGCACAGGTCGTGCCTCCCTTCACCGGCCGGGTACGGGCCGCCCGTCAAGCCGGGCGCCCCGCGGCGGCCCTTACCGTTGGATTCCGTGACTCCCCTCGCCGTCGGGCCGGGTCTGGCCCGTCCGCACCGCTGGCTGTGTGCCCACCCCCGAGCCCTGGACACCCTGGTGGCGATCGGGGTCCTCGCGCTGATCCTGATCGGCGCCGTGGCCGGTCCGCGCATGCGCCACCAGCCGCTGGGCCCCTTCTTCGTGCTGCTGGCCGTCCTCGCCGCCGCCTCGCTGGTGTTCCGCCGCGATCTGCCCCGCGGGGTGCTCGCCTTCACCGTCGCCCTCACCCTCGTCGAGATCGTCACCAATGACGAGGGCCCGCCGCGCACCTCGATCGTGTTCGGGGTCGTGGTGGCGCTCTACACCGCCGCGACCCGCACCGACCGCCCCACCACCTGGCGGCTCGGCGCCGCCACGGCCGTGCTGCTCACCGGGGCCGGGATGCTCTTCTCGCTCAACCCCTGGTACTCGCAGGAGAACTGGGGCCTGTTCGCCTGGGCCGGGCTGGCCGCGGCCACCGGCGACGCGGTGCGCAGCCGGCGCGCCTATGTCGCCGCCATCGAGGAGCGGGCGGTCCGCGCCGAGCGCACCCGTGAGGAGGAGGCGCGCCGCCGGGTCGCCGAGGAGCGGCTGCGGATCGCCCGTGAGCTGCACGATGTCGTGGCCCATCACATCGCGCTGGTCAATGTCCAGGCCGGGGTCGCCTCCCATGTCATGGACAACCGCCCGGACCAGGCCAAGGAGGCGCTCGCCCACGTACGGCAGGCGAGCCGCTCGGCGCTGGAGGAGCTGCGCGCCACGGTCGGCCTGCTGCGGCAGTACGGCGACCCCGCCGCCCCCACCGAACCGGCACCCGGCCTCGCCGTCCTGGACCAGCTCGTGGACGGCTTCGTACGGGCCGGGATGCGGGTCCGGGCGCAGCCGCCGGAGGCGCTGGGCCCGCTGCCGGGCTCGGTGGACCTCACGGCCTATCGGGTCGTCCAGGAGGCGCTGACCAATGTGCACAAGCACGCCGGGCCCGGGGCCACGGCCGAGATCCGCATCGCCCGTGTCGGCGGCGCTGCCGGGAGCGCCCTGGAGGTCACGGTCGAGGACGACGGGGCGGGGACGCGGCCCGAGGGGCCGGAGGGGGAGCCCCCGGCGCCCGGGGAGGAGACCGGCGGCGGCGGACACGGCCTGCTGGGCATGCGCGAGCGCGTGACCGCGCTGCGCGGAAGCTGCGAGGCGACACCCCTGCCCGAGGGCGGTTTCCGGGTGCGGGTGAGACTGCCTCTGCAGCCGCGTAGGGGAGGGGACTGATGACGATCAAGGTACTGCTCGCGGACGATCAGGCGCTGCTGCGCAGCGCGTTCCGCGTCCTGGTGGACTCCGAGGCGGACATGGAGGTGGTGGGGGAGGCGTCCGACGGCGCGCAGGCGGTGGAGATCGCCCGTACCCGGGGCGCCGACGTCGTCCTGATGGACATCCGGATGCCCGGTACGGACGGGCTGGCCGCGACCCGCATGATCACCGAGGATCCGCAGCTATCGGACGTCCGGGTGGTCATGCTGACGACCTTCGAGGTCGACGAGTACGTGGTGGACTCGCTGCGGGCGGGGGCCAGCGGTTTCCTCGGCAAGGGCGCCGAACCCGATGAACTGCTCGCGGCGATCCGCATCGCGGCCGCGGGCGAGGCGCTGCTGTCCCCGGTCGCGACCAAGGGGCTGATCGCCCGTTTCCTGGCCCAGGGCGACGGGAGCGGCGACGAGGGCGCCTATGACGCCTCACGGCTGGACGCCCTCACCGTCCGCGAGCGCGAGGTCCTGGTCCAGGTCGGGGGCGGGCTGTCCAACGACGAGATCGCCGCCCGGCTGGAGGTCAGCCCGCTCACGGTCAAGACGCATGTCAACCGCGCGATGGCCAAGCTGGGCGCCCGCGATCGCGCCCAGCTTGTGGTGATCGCCTACGAGACGGGGCTGGTCCGCGCGGGCGCCTAGCGCCCGCGCGGGCGGAGCCCGGGACGCTGCCTAGGGCAGCGCCAGCATCCGCTCCAGGGCCAGCTTGGCGAAGTGCTCCGTCTCCTGGTCGACCTGGATGCGGTTGACCACCTTGCCGGCCACCAGCGACTCCAGCGCCCAGACCAGATGCGGCAGATCGATCCGGTTCATGGTCGAGCAGAAGCAGACCGTCTTGTCGAGGAAGACGATCTCCTTGCCCTGGTCGGCGAAACGATTGGCCAGGCGCCGTACGAGGTTCAGCTCCGTGCCGATCGCCCACTTCGAACCGGCGGGGGCGGCCTCCAGGGCCTTGATGATGTACTCGGTCGAGCCCACGTAGTCGGCCGCCGCCACGACCTCGTGCTTGCACTCGGGGTGCACCAGCACGTTCACACCCGGTATCCGCTCGCGCACATCGTTGACCGAGTCCAGCGAGAAGCGGCCGTGCACCGAGCAGTGGCCGCGCCACAGGATCATCGTCGCGGCCCGCAGTTGCTCGGGGGTGAGCCCGCCGTTCGGCTTGTGCGGGTTGTAGACGACGCAGTCCTCCAGCGACATGCCCATGTCGCGGACCGCCGTATTGCGCCCCAGATGCTGATCGGGCAGGAACAGCACCTTCTGGCCCTGCTGGAACGCCCACTCCAGGGCCCGCTCGGCATTGGACGAGGTGCAGATCGTGCCGCCGTGCTTGCCGGTGAACGCCTTGATGTCGGCCGAGGAGTTCATGTACGAGACGGGCACCGTCGCCTCCGCGACGCCCGCCTCGGTCAGCACCTCCCAGCACTCGGCGACCTGCTCGGCCGTGGCCATGTCGGCCATCGAGCAGCCGGCCGCCAGATCGGGGAGGACGACCTGCTGGGCCTCGGTGGTGAGGATGTCGGCGGACTCGGCCATGAAGTGCACACCGCAGAAGACGATGTACTCGGCGTCCGGCCGCGCGGCCGCGTCCCGGGCCAGCTTGAAGGAGTCACCGGTGACATCGGCGAACTCGATGACCTCGTCGCGCTGGTAGTGGTGACCGAGGACGAAGACCTTGTCCCCGAGCTTCTCCTTGGCCGCGCGGGCGCGTGCCACCAGATCCGGGTCGGAGGGCGCCGGAAGGTCTCCCGGGCACTCCACGCCGCGCTCGCTGCGGGGGTCGGCCTCCCGGCCGAGAAGCAGCAGAGCGAGCGGGGTCGGCTGCACATCGAGGGGCTGGGCGGTGGTCACGTCACGCACCCTTCTTTCTTCGCTGGGAACCCTAATCGTCAGAATGACGCTATCTATCATAGTCGCTTCACGTCACTTTGACGAGAGGTATTGTGTCGATGTGACGCATTCCGGAGCGTCCACCCGTATGCGAGCATGAAGGGCAACAGGAGATAAGCGCTGGGCCCGGAATGAATCCGGGACGCCGTTGGTTTGTCACAACGGCAAGTAGTCCGTACGACCCGGGAGAGAAGCAGATGACCGTTCAGGACGAGACCACCGCGAGCGAGGGCATCATCCTGTCCGACGCCGCCGCGTCGAAGGTCAAGGGCCTACTGGAGCAGGAGGGCCGCGACGACCTCGCGCTGCGCGTCGCCGTCCAGCCCGGCGGCTGCTCCGGCCTGCGCTACCAGCTCTTCTTCGACGAGCGCTCGCTCGACGGCGACGTCGTCAAGGACTTCGGCGGCGTCAAGGTCGTGACCGACCGCATGAGCGCCCCGTACCTGGGCGGTGCCTCGATCGACTTCGTCGACACCATCGAGAAGCAGGGCTTCACCATCGACAACCCGAACGCCACGGGCTCCTGCGCCTGCGGCGACTCCTTCAGCTGAGCCCTGGGCGCGGCGGGAAACAGCGAAACGGAAGGGGGCGGGCCCACCGGGCCCGCCCCCTTCCGCATGTCCTGCCGCCAGTCTCGCGGTCCGCTCACTTCCGCAGCGGCACCGTCTCACCGGTGGACCCGTCCACGACCTTCCGGCCGTCCAGCGGCTCCTTCAGCGTCACCTTCCGGTCCAGCTGCTTGGCGATGAGGATGCAGGCCCGCCCCGGATGGGTCGGCTTGCTCTTGAGCTCCAGCGTTACCTGCTTCGAGGTCTCCTTCGCGGAGACCGAGTAGGTGTTGCAGACACCGCCCCAGAAGCGCAGCGTCAGGGTCTTGCCGTCCACGCTGTACGAGGTGATGTCATCCGGCTTGGAGGTCCGCTCGCCCTTGCCCGGCCGGGTCGACGGGGAGTGGCCCGGCTCCTCGGCCTTCTTGATGAACTCCGGCTTCACCGCGGGGTAGGGCAGGGTGACCGCCACCCGGTTGGCCCCGGTCGGCTTGGTCTCGAAGATCCACGACGGCACCAGGGCCCGCCGGCCGTCCACCATGTGCGAGGCGAGGCCGAACGTCACCTTGCGTACGCTCACCTTGCCCGACGGGCCATTGCCCTTGGCCGACGTCGAGTTGAGCCGCTCCAGCGCCTGTTCCGCGCTGAGCACCGGATAGGTGTCGTCCTCCTTGGGCTTGGCCAGCGTGCCGCTGCCGCCGACCAGCTGGCCGTCGGCGCCGACCTGCAGACTGGTCCCCCAGCCGTAGGTGGGCAGATCGGCCACCTTCGGATCGGCGTTCACCATCCGCACGGCGCCGTAGAGGCCACTCGCGTCCAGCTTCGGGTCCGACAGCCCGAGCGCCTTGAGCACCGGCTCGGCGGCGCGCTCGGCCTTCTCCTCGGACACGGCCGCCTCGCGGCCCTCGGCGGCGCCGTTGTCACCGCGCTTGTCGCCGTCGCGGTAGGATGGGCAGCTCTTGTCGGGCTTGTCCGCCCCATCGCCCTTGTCGGTCCGGTCGGCCTTCTTCGCGTCCGGCTTCCCGTCCGGGTGGACGCAGGACGTACCGCCCGGCGACCCATAGCGCGAGTACGACCAGCTACCCGGTCCGTTCTGGCTCACCCGCAGCGTCGGGCCGCTCGCGTCCGGGGTGCCGCCGACCTTCCAGTACCCGTGGTCGGCGCGGGGGCTGCCGGAGACGTCCAGCGCCTTTGCCAGCCGCGCCACATCGGCCTTGGTGACCTTCGGGTCGGTCAGATAGACCGGGGCCTCCTTCGGCCCCTCCGGCAGCTTGCCCGTGACGACGTAGCGGCCGCCGTGTGGATCGGGCTCACCGGGCGCGATGCCCTTGTCTCCGCCTCGCTCGCCGCCCGGGGTGGCGTAGGCGTCCAGTGCGAGGGGCTTGGGCGCTCCGTCCTCGCCCGCCGCGCCCGGACCCCGGGTGCCGCCGTCCGCCGCGGTGGAGGCCCAGTAGGCGCCGCCACCTCCGGCGACCAGCACCGCGGCCGCCACCGAAACGACGGCCAGCGGCGAGCGCCGGCGCGGCCGGGGAGTGTCGTCGGGGGTCTGCGGGGTGTCGGTGTCCTCGGTGCTCACCGTTTCGCTCCTTTGGCTCCGCTCACGTTCTACGGTCCCATCCCTCGCGAGGAGATGCCGATGAGACGGAGCCGAGGCGCGCCCGGTTCCTTCAGTCGCCGTAGTCCGACATCCCGGCCAGCAGATCGGCCGATGCCGCGGGCACGCTGATCCCCCGGATGCGGGAGGCGGCGACCGGTGAAACATGCCTGGCGGAAGGCGATACGGTGACCGCCCAGTGCGGCGCCATCCGGGCACCGTCGCCGCGCAGCTCCTCCAGATACTCGGGCTCGATGGCTCCGGTGGCGGGAAGGGCGGGGCCGAGGTGCTGGGGCATGATGCCTCCTGGTCCATGGGGGTCGCCGACGCGTACCCCCGTCTACGCACCGTATTCAGCGGGTGTCGGTGAAGAAAGCCCTACTATTGGGTAGTTTCTTCCGTTCGTATGGACAGGGCTGAGCAGATAGCGTGAAGCGTCCGTCTCTCTCCGCCCCCGCAGGAGCGACTCCGTGCGTATTGCCGTAACCGGCTCCATCGCCACCGACCATCTGATGTCCTTCCCCGGCCGCTTCGCCGATCAGCTGGTCGCCGATCAGCTGCATACGGTCTCCCTCTCCTTCCTGGTGGACACCCTCGATGTCCGCCGTGGAGGAGTCGGCCCCAACATCTGTTTCGGCATGGGCGTGCTCGGCCTGAGCCCGATCCTGGTCGGCGCGGCCGGCGAGGACTTCGCCGACTACCGCGCCTGGCTGGACCGGCACGGTGTGGACACCGTGTCCGTCCGGATCTCCGAGGTCAAGCACACCGCTCGCTTCGTCTGCACCACCGACGCCGATCACAACCAGATCGCGTCCTTCTACACCGGTGCCATGAGCGAGGCCCGCCAGATCGAGCTGCGGCCGGTCGCGGAGCGCGCCGGCGGCCTCGACCTCGTGCTGATCAGCGCGGACGACCCGGAGGCCATGGTCCGCCACACCGAGGAGTGCCGCTCGCGCGGCATCCCCTTCGCCGCGGACCCCTCCCAGCAGCTCGCCCGCATGGAGGGGGAGGACATCCGGGTGCTGATCGGCGGCGCGGAGTACCTCTTCACCAATGAGTACGAGGCCGCGCTGATCGAGACCAAGACCGGCTGGACCGCGGAGCAGATCCTCTCCAAGGTCGGCACCCGGGTCACCACGCTGGGCGCGCAGGGCGTGCGCATCGACCGCGAGGGCGAGGAGCCCGTCGTCGTCGGCTGCCCGGAGGAGGACCAGAAGGCCGACCCGACCGGCGTCGGCGACGCCTTCCGCGCGGGCTTCCTCTCCGGTCTGTCCTGGAACCTCTCGCTCGAGCGCGCCGCCCAGGTGGGCTGCATGCTGGCGACGCTGGTCATCGAGACGGTCGGCACCCAGGAGTACGAGCTGCGCCGGGGCCACTTCATGGAGCGCTTCGCCAAGGCGTACGGCCATGAGGCGGCGGGCGAGATCGCGCCCCACCTCCCCTGAACCCCGCTGGGCGCCCAGGGGGCTCTCGTGCTCCCTGGGCCCCGCCGCGGCCTCTGCGGATCCGCCGTGGCCCCTGGATCCCGCCTAGCTTCCCGCGGCTTCGCCGTGGCTTCCCACAGCTCCGCTGTAGTCCCCTGGGCCCGCCAGTGCCCAATGGGCCCGGGCCCGCCAGGGCCTAGGCGCGGCGGCGGACCCGGTAGGCCACGCCCCGATCGGCCGTCCGCTCGCCCTCGTAGGTCTGGCCCCGCATCTCGCACCAGGCCGGGATGTCCAGCCGGGCCGCCTCGTCGTCGGACAGCACCACCACCACACCGCCCACCGGCACCTCGCCGATCACCTTGGCCAGCTCGATCACCGGGATCGGGCACCGCTTGCCGAGCGAGTCGACCACCAGCGCGACCTCGGGCTCGGGCTCGGGGTCCGGGTCCGGCGCGACGGCGGCCTGGGCAGGCTTCGGCGCACCCAGGCGCTCCCGCACCTGCGCCACCACCCCCGGCAGCACCTCCAGGAACCGGTCCACCTCCGCCTCGGCCGTACCGCGCGGAAGCGAGACCCGGACATTGCCCTCGGACAGCACCCCCATGGCCCGCAGCACATGGCTCGGGGTCAGCGTGGACGAGGTGCAGGAGGAGCCGGACGAGACCGAGAACTCCGCGCGGTCCAGCTCATGGAGAAGCGCCTCTCCGTCGACATAGAGACAGGAGAAGGTCACCAGATGCGGCAGCCGCCGCTCCGGATCGCCGACCACCTCGACGTCCGGGACCAGCTCCGGCACCCGCGCCCGGATCCGGTCCACCAGCCCGCGCAGCCGCTCCGCCTCCGCGGCGGCCTCTGCGGTGGCCTCCGCCCGTACGGCCCGCAGCGAGGCGGCCGCGGCGACGATGGCGGGGAGATTCTCGAACCCGGGGGAGCGGCCCGACTCGCGCTCGTCCGTGGGCGGGACCGTACGGAAGCGCACCCCCTTGCGCACCGCGAGCAGCCCCACCCCCGCAGGGCCGCCCCATTTGTGGGCACTTGCCGTCAAGAGCGACCAATTGCCCTCCGTGGGGCCCCAGCCGAGCGACTGCGCCGCGTCCACGAGCAGCGGTACGCCCGCCGCCGCGCACTCCTCGGCTGCCTCGGCCACCGGCTGCAGGGTGCCGACCTCGTGGTTGGCGGACTGCAGACAGGCCAGCGCCACCCCGTCCGGGGCCTCCCGCAGGGCCGCCGCGTACGCACCCGGCGCGACCCGTCCCGTACGGTCCACCGGGACCTCGGTGAGCGTGCCGCCGTCCGCCTCGTGCGTGGCCGCCGCGTGCAGCACCGAGGAGTGCTCCACGGCGGAGACGACCAGATGGCGGCCCGCGCGCCGCCGGCCCGCGAGCGCCCCCGCGATACCGTCGTGCACCGCGCGCGTCCCCGAAGGAGTGAAGACGAGCTCGTCCGGGCGGCACCCGACGGCCTCGGCCGCCGCCTCACGCGCGGCGTCCAGCAGCAGCCGGGCCCGCCGCCCCTCCCGGTAGAGGCGCGAGGGGTCGGCCCACCCCTCGTCGAGTGCGGCGAGGAGCGCCTGCCGGGCGACGGGGTGCAGGGGAGCGGACGAGGCCGTGTCGAAGTAGGGCACATACGGAACGCTAGTCGCCGGGGCAGGCAAACGGACGGGCGCGCCCCGCGCGGGGCACCTCCGGTGCCGAAGCCAGGGACGTGCAGGGACCGGAGCCAGGTCCGCACCGCGACCGGAGCGGGGGCCGCACCGGGACCGGAGCCGAGGCCGCACCGGGACCGGAGCCGAGGTTGCACCGGGACCGGAGCGGGGCCGCACCGGGACCGGAGCGGGGTCGCACCGGGACCGGGGGCCGAGGTTGCCCGGGGCCGGAGCGGGGGCCGCACCGGGGCCGGAGCGGGGTCGCACCCGGGCCGGGGGCCGAGGCTGCACCGGGGCCGGGAGCCGGGGTTGCACCGGGGCCGGAGCGGGGTCGCACCCGGGCCAGGAGTGGAGACTGCACCGAGACCGGGAGCCGAGGCCGCACCCGGGCCGGGAGTGGAGGTTGCACCGGGACCGGAGCGGGGTCGCACCGGGGCCGGGATCCGGGGCTGCATAGGGGCCGGGGGCCGAGGTTGTACCGAGACCGGAGCAGGGGTCGCACCCGGCCGAAGCCGGGGCCGTAGCGAGGCCGCTCCGCGACCGGAGCAGGGGTCGCACCCGGTCGAAGCCGGGCCCGCACCGGGGCCGAAGTCAGGGCCGGAGCGGGGGTCGCACCCGGCCGAAGCCGGGGCCGAAGCCGGGGCCGGAGCGGGGGTCGCACCGGGTCGGGAGCCGGGGCTGCACCGGGGCCGGAGCGGGGCCGCTCCGCGACCGAGAGCCGAGGCTGCACCGGGGCCGGAGCAGGGGTCACACCCGGCGGCAGCCGGGCCCGCACCGGGGCCGGAGCAGGGGTCGGAGCAGGGGTCACACCCGGCGGCAGCCGGGCCCGTGGCCAGGCCCGGAGTTCGGGGTGGGGCCGGGCCGGAAAAGGCGGCCGGAGCCCGGGATTCCACCCCTTCGTGGAGCGCCCCGGCGAGTTGGGCACCCTCCCCGCGCGACCCCAAATGGCGTCCAGTAGGGTTTGGTCCGCATAAACATCCAAACCCCTGCCCGCACTGGGCCGGCGACCGACCAGAAGACGGCCGCGGCCGACCGCGCGGGCGAGACTCTCGGGAAGGCGCTACGTGAGTCCCAACGGCTCCGACCGCTCGTCGCGGCGCCCGGTGCGGCGGAAGCTGCTGCAGGCGCTGGCCGCGGGCTTGGTCCTGGCGACCGCCACCGGTTGCACATCAAAGGACTTCCCCCGCCTTGGAATGCCTACCCCCGTCACGGAGGAGGCGCCGCGGATCCTCTCTCTGTGGCAGGGCTCGTGGGCGGCGGCGCTCGCCACGGGCGTCCTGGTCTGGGGCCTGATCATCTGGGCGGTTATCTTCCACCGTCGCAGCAGGACCAAGATCGAGGTTCCCGCGCAGACCCGGTACAACATGCCGATCGAGGCGCTGTACACCGTGGTCCCGATCATCATCGTCTCGGTGTTGTTCTACTTCACCGCACGCGATGAGAACGCGCTCCTCAAGACCTCCAAGAAGCCCGACCACGTGGTCAACGTGGTGGGCTATCAATGGAGCTGGGGCTTCAACTACATGGAGAACGTGGACGGGAGCACCGCCAGTCCGAAGCAGGAAGCCAAGGAGATCTCCTCGATCCCCCAGCGCATGCTCAACGCCGTCCCCAAGGGCGCCGAGGGCGTCTACGACGCCGGCACCCCCGCTGAGCGGAACCCGCAGACCGGCAACCCGGGTCCGACCCTGTGGCTGCCGAAGGGCGAGTCGGTCCAGTTCATCCTGACGTCCCGCGATGTCATCCACTCGTTCTGGGTGGTCCCCTTCCTGATGAAGATGGACGTCATCCCGGGTCACACCAACCGTTTCGAGGTCACCCCGAACCGCGAGGGCACCTTCATGGGCAAGTGCGCCGAGCTGTGCGGCGTCGACCACTCCCGGATGCTCTTCAACGTCAAGGTCGTGTCGCCGGAGCGCTACCAGCAGCACCTCAAGGACCTGGCGAAGAAGGGCCAGACCGGCTACATCCCGGCGGGCATTGAGCAGACGGACGCCGCCAAGAACGCGGAGACCAAGATCCAGTGAGCATCCTCAACGAACCCCAGGGTGCCGGTACGACCGCCTCGCAAGAGCGGGAGATTCCGGTGCGTCGGAAGCAGCCGGGCAATGTCGTCGTCAAGTGGCTGACCACCACCGACCACAAGACGATCGGCACGCTCTACCTCGTCACGTCGTTCGCGTTCTTCTGCATCGGCGGCCTGATGGCGCTCTTCATGCGCGCCGAGCTGGCCCGGCCGGGCACGCAGATCATGTCGAACGAGCAGTTCAACCAGGCGTTCACCATGCATGGCACGATCATGCTGCTGATGTTCGCCACCCCGCTGTTCGCGGGCTTCACGAACTGGATCATGCCGCTGCAGATCGGTGCGCCCGATGTGGCGTTCCCGCGGCTGAACATGTTCGCGTACTGGCTGTATCTCTTCGGCTCGCTGATCGCGGTGGGCGGGTTCCTGACCCCGCAGGGCGCGGCCGACTTCGGCTGGTTCGCCTACTCCCCGCTGTCGGACGCGGTCCGTTCGCCGGGTGTGGGCGCGGACATGTGGATCATGGGTCTGGCCCTTTCCGGCTTCGGCACGATCCTCGGTGCGGTCAACTTCATCACCACGATCATCTGCATGCGCGCTCCGGGCATGACGATGTTCCGCATGCCGATCTTCACCTGGAACGTGCTGCTGACCGCGGTGCTGGTGCTGCTCGCCTTCCCGGTGCTGGCCGCCGCGCTGTTCGCCCTGGAGGCGGACCGTAAATTCGGGGCACATGTCTTCGACGCGGCCAATGGCGGCGCGTTGCTCTGGCAACACCTCTTCTGGTTCTTCGGCCATCCAGAGGTGTACATCATCGCGTTGCCGTTCTTCGGCATCATTTCCGAGGTCATTCCGGTCTTCTCCCGGAAGCCGATGTTCGGTTACATCTCCCTGATCGCCGCGACGATTTCCATCGCCGGTCTCTCGGTGACGGTGTGGGCCCACCACATGTATGTCACCGGCGGAGTGCTGTTGCCGTTCTTCTCGTTCATGACGTTCCTGATCGCGGTGCCGACCGGTATCAAGTTCTTCAACTGGATCGGCACGATGTGGAAGGGGTCGCTGAGCTTCGAGACCCCGATGCTCTGGGCGGTCGGCTTCCTGATCACCTTCACCTTCGGTGGTCTGACCGGTGTGATCCTGGCGTCGCCGCCGATGGACTTCCACGTCTCCGACTCGTACTTCGTGGTGGCCCACTTCCACTACGTGGTCTTCGGCACCGTGGTCTTCGCGATGTTCGCCGGATTCCACTTCTGGTGGCCCAAGTTCACCGGCAAGATGCTGGACGAGCGGCTCGGAAAGATCACCTTCTGGACGCTGTTCGTGGGCTTCCACGGCACGTTCCTGGTGCAGCACTGGCTGGGCGCCGAGGGTATGCCCCGCCGGTACGCCGACTACCTGGCGGCCGACGGCATCACCACGCTGAACACCATCTCGACCATCAGCTCCTTCCTGCTGGGCCTGTCGATCCTGCCGTTCCTCTACAACGTCTGGAAGACCGCCAAGTACGGCAAGAAGGTCGAGGTCGACGACCCCTGGGGCTACGGACGTTCGCTGGAGTGGGCGACCTCCTGCCCGCCCCCGCGGCACAACTTCCTCACCCTGCCGCGGATCCGCTCCGAATCCCCGGCGTTCGACCTGCACCACCCGGAGATCGCGGCGCTCGACCAGCTCCAGAACCACGGTGCGCCCGATGAGGACAAGGCCCTCGCGGGTGGTAAGGAGGCCGGCAAGTGAAGGTCCAAGGCCGGATGTTCATCTGGCTGGCCGTCTTCGTCCTCGTCATGGCGATCGTCTATGGCGTGTGGTCGAAGGAGCCGGCCGGTACCACCGCGCTCTTCCTGGCCTTCGGGCTGAGCATCATGATCGGCTTCTACCTGGCCTTCACGGCGCGCCGGGTGGACGTCGGAGCGCAGGACAACAAGGACGCGGATATCGCGGACGACGCCGGCGAGCTGGGTTTCTTCTCCCCGCACAGCTGGCAGCCGCTCTCCCTGGCCGTCGGTGGCGCCCTGGCCTTCCTGGGCGTGATCTTCGGCTGGTGGCTGCTCTTCTTCTCGGCCCCGATGGTCATGATCGGTCTCTTCGGCTGGGTCTTCGAGTACTACCGCGGCGAGAACGCCAACCAGTAACCGGCCAGTCGGCTGACGCGACCGGCGAAACGAGCGGGGCCCGGACACCTCCCCAGGTGTCCGGGCCCCGCTCGGCGTTGCCGGCCGGGCGCCGGGCCATGGCCCCGGTGGGTCCGTCGGTTCACCCCGCTGCCTCACTCCGCGCGCCGTTCACGGACGCCGTTCTTACGTTGAGTCCATGAGCCACACACCTCGATCACTCCGAAGCCGGGCGGTGCTGACCTGCGCCCTGCTGGTGGCGCCGCTGATAGCGGGTGTGAGCGGATGCGCGGGATCTCCCGACCCCCTGTCCGCCAAGCCGTACGACGCCGCCGACCAGATCTCGTTCAGCGGTGACGGCGACGGCCGCAAGGCCGATCCGGACAAGCCGCTCGAAGTCACCGCCAAGGGCGGCGACAGCCGGATCACGGATGTCACGGCCACCGACGCCGGGGGCCGCTACGTCCGCGGCAAGCTGGCCGACGACGGTAGGCGCTGGCGCAGTACCGTGCCGCTGGCCGCCGGCGCCCACTACACGCTGAAGGTGTCCACAGAGGACTCCAACGGCGCTCCTGGCCGCCGTACGGTCGACTTCACCACCAGCTCCGCCCGCCGGCTGCTGAAGGTCTCCTTCGGCCCCAAGGCGGGGGAGTACGGGGTGGGGCAGCCCATCACGGCCAAGCTGAGCCGGCCCGTCAAGGACCCCTCGGCCCGCGCCGTGATCGAGCGCGCCCTGAAGGTGGACTCACGGCCCGCCGTGGAGGGCGTCTGGCACTGGGTGGACAGCCGCAACCTGCACTACCGCCCGCAGGAGTACTGGCCCGCCCACGCCACCATCACGGCGCACTCCAACCTCAAGGGCATCAGGATCGGCGGCGGCCTCTACGGCGGCGATGCCAAGTCGCTGCGGCTGACCACCGGCGACCGCCTGGAGGCCCTCACCGACTCCGGCACCCACCAGATGACGGTGAAGCGGAACGGGGTGCCGATCCGGACCATCCCGATCACCACCGGTATGCCCGGATTCGACACCCGGAACGGCATCAAGGTGGTGCTGGCCAAGGAATCCGCCGTACGGATGACGGGTGCCAGCATCGGGCTCGGCGCCGGCTCCTACGACCTGATGGTCTACTGGGCCGCCCGGGTGACCAAGAGCGGCGAATACGTCCACGCCGCGCCCTGGTCCACCGGTTCGCAGGGCTACGCCAACGTCAGCCACGGCTGCACGGGCATGAGCACGGCGAACGCCGAGTGGTTCTTCAACACCGTGCGCCTGGGTGACATCGTCCAGGTCGTACACAGCAACGGAGACGACATGGCGACGTTCGACAACGGCTACGGCGACTGGAACATGGCCTGGGCGGACTGGCGCAAGGGCAGCGCCGTCTCCGGCGGTCAGTCCGACGCCACGCCCGCCGACTCCGCCCGGCTCCGTCCCCAGGTCTGAGCAGGAGCAGGGGTGCGGACGGTGAGGTCAGGCGCCCACGGAGAGCCGCCGGCGGAGCAGCCCGGCCAGCGCGTCCGCCAGGGCCACCGGGTCCACCGGATGCGTGACCGCGGCCTCCGCGCGGCTCCAGGTGGCCAGCCAGGCGTCCTGCGGGCGGCCGATGAGCAGCAGCACCGGCGGGCATTGGAAGATCTCGTCCTTGATCTGCCGGCAGACGCCCATCCCGCCCGCGGGCGCCGTCTCACCGTCCAGCACACAGGCGTCGATGCCGCCCTCCTCCAGTGCCGAGAGAACGGCCGGGAGGGTGGCGCACTCCAGAAATTCCACCGGTGGCACATCGGCGGCGGGCCGCCGGCCGGCCGCGAGGCGCACCTGTTCGCGGGTGCTCGCGTCATCGCTGTAGACCAGCACCGTTGCGATCGGCCGCATCATGACCTCCGGGCGAAGTAAGTGATCTGCCGGGCTCCTGTGGCGGATGCTACTCCCGTACAGCCGTCCGGAGGAGGGGGCGTACGGATCTCTCCCTCCTTCGGGGGACTGTCCCGAACAACCCCGACGAGCAGGGTCGATGCCCTCGCCACGGTCCTTGACACTCCGAACGGGACCCCCGGGAGTGAGCGCTGGATAAGCGACCGACATAATGTCGGTCGTGGCGACAGCAACAGCAGTAGAAACCGGGCACGCGCACCCGTCGGTCAACCGGCCGAACCTCACCAGCGTCGGAACCATCATCTGGCTGAGTTCCGAGCTGATGTTCTTCGCGGCCCTCTTCGCGATGTACTTCACCCTGCGATCGGTGACCGGAGCCGAGCACTGGAAGGAAATGGCGTCCGCGCTGAACTTCCCGTTCTCCGCGACGAACACCACGATCCTGGTGCTCTCCTCCCTCACCTGCCAGCTCGGCGTCTTCGCCGCCGAGCGCGGCGACGTGAAGAAGCTGCGCACCTGGTTCGTGATCACCTTCATCATGGGCGCGATCTTCATCGGCGGTCAGATCTTCGAATACACCGAGCTGGTCAAGAAGGACGGGCTCTCGCTCTCCTCCGACCCGTACGGCTCGGTGTTCTACCTGACCACCGGCTTCCACGGCATGCATGTGACGGGCGGCCTGATCGCCTTCCTGTTTGTCCTGGGCAGGACGTACGCGGCCAAGAGGTTCACCCACCAGCAGGCGACGGCGGCCATCGTCGTGTCCTACTACTGGCACTTCGTCGATGTCGTCTGGATCGGCCTCTTCGCCACGATCTACATGATCAAGTAAGCCGGTCACCGCACCGGAATCACGTCCTAAACAGCATCGACGCAGAAGATCCTGACACCGGGGTAATCCGTGAAAAAGCTCTCCGCACGACGGCGCCATCCGCTGGCTGCGCTCGTCGTCCTACTCTTCGCGCTGGCGGTCACTGGGGGGCTGTACGCCGCGTTTTCGCCGAGCGAGGCGAAGGCCGACGACAGCTCCGCCCAGTCCCTCGCCATCGAGGAGGGCAAGAAGCTCTATGCCGTCGGCTGCGCCAGCTGCCATGGCACGGGCGGTCAGGGGACCTCTGACGGCCCGAGCCTGGTCGGCGTCGGCTCCGCCGCCGTGGACTTCCAGGTCGGCACCGGCCGTATGCCCGCGCAGCAGCCGGGCGCCCAGGTGCCGAAGAAGAAGAAGATCTACTCGGACGCCGATACCGAGCAGCTCGCCGCCTACATCGCCTCGCTCGGTGCGGGTCCGGTGACGCCCACCAAGAGCGAGTACAGCCCGGACGGCGCGGACGTGGCGAAGGGCGGGGAGCTCTTCCGTACGAACTGCGCGCAGTGCCACAACTTCGCCGGCAAGGGTGGCGCCCTGACCAACGGCAAGTACGCACCGGGCCTCGAGGGGGTCAGCGCCAAGCATCTCTACGAGGCCATGCAGACCGGCCCGCAGAACATGCCCAACTTCCCCGACACCGTGATGCCGGCGAAGAACAAGCAGGACATCATCGCCTACCTCGACACGGTCAACAGCGACAAGAGCAAGACCCCCGGTGGCCTCGAGCTCGGCGGGCTCGGCCCGGTGAGTGAGGGTCTGTTCGGCTGGGTCTTCGGCATGGGCGCGATGATCGTCCTCACCATCTGGGTCGCCGCCCGGACCGCAAAGGCCAAGAAGTCATGAGTAGCCACGAGATTTCAGAAGCAGAAGACAAGCTGCCGGAAGAGCGAGGGGCCGAGAGCGCCGTACGGCCGGTCGAGGACCCGTTCGCCGACCCGGGGCTGCCCCCGCACGAGCACCGTGTGCAGGACATCGACGAGCGGGCCGCGCGGCGCTCCGAGCGCACCGTCGCCCTGCTCTTCACGGTCTCGATGGTGGCCACGATCGCCTTCATCGCCGCGTATGTGGCGCTGCCGGTCGACAAGTACATCTACGTCTTCCCGATCGGGCACATCAGCGCGCTCAACTTCGCGCTCGGTGTGACGCTCGGCATCGCGCTGTTCTCCATCGGCGCGGGCGCGGTCCACTGGGCCCGCACCCTGATGTCCGATGAGGAGATCGCCGACGAGCGGCACCCCATCGAGGCCAGCCCCGAGGTGAAGTCCAAGGTCCTCGAGGATTTCGCGGCCGGCGCCAAGGAGTCCGGCTTCGGCCGGCGCAAGCTGGCCCGCAACACCCTCTTCGGCGCGCTCGCGCTGGTGCCGCTCTCCGGCGTCGTGCTGCTGCGCGACCTCGGTCCGCTGCCGGGCACCAAGCTGCGGCACACCAAGTGGGCCAAGGGCAAGCGGCTGATGAACTACAACACCATGCAGCCGCTGCGCCCCGAGGACATCTCCGTCGGTTCGCTCACCTTCGCCATGCCCGAGGGCATGAGTGAGGACCAGCACGACTTCCAGACGGAGATCGCCAAGGCGGCCCTGATGCTGGTCCGGCTGCAGCCGGAGAACATCAAGGACAAGCGCGAGCTGGACTGGTCGCACGAGGGCATCGTCGCGTTCTCCAAGATCTGCACCCACGTCGGCTGCCCGATCAACCTCTATGAGCAGCAGACGCACCACGTCCTGTGCCCCTGCCACCAGTCGACCTTCGACCTCTCCGACGGTGGCCGAGTGATCTTCGGTCCGGCCGGTCACGCGCTGCCGCAGCTGCGGATCAGGGCCAACGACCAGGGGTACCTCGAAGCCATGGGCGACTTCCCGGAGCCCGTCGGTCCTGCTTACTGGGAGCGCGGATGAGTACTACAAGCGACAGCGGTGCGCAGCAGCGCCGCGGCAAAGCGCCCGCGGGCGAGCGTGTCGCCGACTGGGCCGATGGCCGGCTGGGTGTCTACAGCCTGGCCAAGGCCAATATGCGCAAGATCTTCCCGGACCACTGGTCCTTCATGCTGGGCGAGGTCTGCCTCTACAGCTTCATCATCATCATCCTCACGGGTGTGTATCTGACGCTGTTCTTCCACCCCAGCATGGAAGAGGTCACGTACCACGGCCCGTACGTCCCGATGCAGGGCGTCAAGATGTCCGAGGCGTTCGCCTCGACGCTCGACATCAGCTTCGAGGTGCGGGGCGGTCTGCTGATCCGGCAGATTCACCACTGGGCCGCGCTGGTCTTCCTGTGCGGCATGTTCACGCACATGATGCGCGTGTTCTTCACCGGTGCGTTCCGCAAGCCGCGTGAGATCAACTGGCTCTTCGGCTTCCTGCTGTTCTTCCTCGGCATGCTGACCGGCTTCACCGGCTACTCGCTCCCCGACGACCTGCTCTCCGGCACCGGTCTGCGGTTCATCGAGGGCGTGTTCCTGTCGATCCCGGTGGTCGGCACCTACATCTCGATGTTCGTCTTCGGCGGCGAGTTCCCCGGGATGGACCTCATCCCGAGGCTCTACCCGGTCCACGTCCTGCTGCTGCCGGGCATCATGCTCGGCCTGCTGGTGGCGCACCTGATCCTGGTCTTCTACCACAAGCACACGCAGTACCCCGGGGCCGGAAAGACCGAGAAGAACGTCGTCGGCATGCCCCTGCTGCCGGTCTACATGGCCAAGGCGGGCGGCTTCTTCTTCCTGGTCTTCGGTGTGATCGCGGTCCTCTCCGCGGTCGCGACCATCAACCCGGTGTGGACCATCGGTCCCTACCGGCCCGATCAGGTGTCCACCGGCGCCCAGCCCGACTGGTATATGGGCTTCGCCGAGGGGCTGGTCCGTGTGATGCCCGGCTGGGAGATCACCGCCTGGGGTCATACGCTCGTCCTGGGCGTGTTCATCCCGATCGTGCTCTTCCCGCTGGTCCTCTTCGCGATCGGGCTCTACCCGTTCATCGAGTCCTGGATCACCGGCGACAAGCGTGAGCACCACATCCTGGACCGTCCGCGCAACGCCCCGACCCGTACGGCCTTCGGTGTCGCCTGGCTGACCGCGTACTTCGTGATGCTGATCGGTGGCGGTAACGACCTGTGGGCCACCCACTTCCACCTGTCGATCAACTCGATCACGTGGTTCGTGCGGATCGGCTTCTTCGCCGGCCCGGTCCTGGCGTTCATCGCCACCAAGCGGATCTGCCTCGGCCTCCAGCGGCGCGACCGCGACAAGGTGCTGCACGGCCGTGAGACCGGCATCATCAAGCGGCTGCCGCACGGTGAGTTCGTCGAGGTCCACGAGCCGCTCGCGCAGGAGCAGCTGCACATGCTGACCCAGCACGAGCAGCCCGAGCCCTACGAGATCGGCCCCGAGACCGACGAGAACGGGGTCAAGCGGAAGGTGACGCCCGCGCAGCGGGTCCGTTCGAAGCTCTCCAAGGGCTACTACGGCGAGGACAACGTCATTCCGAAGCCGACCCGCGAGGAGTACCACGAGATCACCAGCGGCCACGGCCACCACTGATCTCCGCCGTACCGCTCTCGCACGTCAGCTGACGCCACAGACCAGGGCCCCGGCCCGGACCACACGGTCCGGCCGGGGCCCTGGTCGTGCTGCCGATAGGCTGGCGGCGGGCCTGCTGACGTGCGCGGCCCCTTCCCTGCCCACCCCCACGGATCCAGGAGCGGACCATGGACGTTGTGACCCCCGCCGGAGGCGACAGCACCGCGACGGCCCGCACCTGGCCGGACGTACTGAGCTCGCTGATCGCCGGCCGGGACCTCGATGCCGACGACACCGCCTGGGCCATGGACCGGATCATGCGGGGCGAGGCCACCGACGCCCAGATCGCCGGTTTCGCGATCGCGCTGCGCGCCAAGGGCGAGACGGTCTCCGAGGTGGCCGGGCTGGTGCGGGCCATGTACGAACACGCCAAGGTGATCGAGGTGCCCGGGGCGACCGTGGACATCGTCGGCACCGGCGGCGACCGCGCCAGGACCGTCAATATCTCCACCATGTCCGCGCTGGTCGTCGCCGGTACCGGCGCGCGGGTCGTCAAGCACGGCAACCGCGCCTCGTCCTCCGCCAGCGGCGCCTCCGACGTGCTGGAGAAGCTCGGCGTCAACCTGGACATCACCCCGGAGCGGGTGGTCGAGGTCGCGGAGGAGGCGGGGATCACCTTCTGCTTCGCGGTGAAGTTCCACCCGTCGCTGCGGCATGTCGCCTCGGCCCGCCGCGAGCTGGGCGTCGCCACCCCGTTCAACCTGCTCGGCCCGCTGACCAATCCGGCGCGGGTGAAGTGCCAGGCGACCGGGGTCGCGGACGCCCGGATGGCGCCCATCATCGCCGGGGTGCTGGCCGAGCGGGGCTCCTCCGCGCTGGTCGTCCGCGGCGACGACGGGCTGGACGAGCTCACCGTGACCACGACCTCCCAGGTGTGGGAGGTCCGGGGCGGCGCCGTGCGCCAGGAGACCCTCGACCCGCGGGACGTGGGCATCGAGCGGGCCCCCATGGAGGCCCTGCGCGGTGCGGACGCCTCGTACAACGCCGATGTGGCCCGCCGGCTGCTGGCGGGCGAGCGGGGCCCGGTTCGGGACGCGGTGCTGCTGAACTCGGCGTCGGCGCTGGTGGCGCTCGAGCCGGAGCCGGGGGACAAGCCCCTGGCGGAGCGGATCGCGGCGGGTGTCGCGCGGGCCGCCGAGTCCATCGACTCGGGCGCGGCGCGCGACGCCCTGGAGCGGTGGGTACGGGCCACCCACGCTTAGGCGTTGCCCTTACGGCGCCCATGTTCTGTCCGTGCCCTGTCCGGGATGCGGACAGGGTATGGGCGCCGTCGTACGGCATGGCATACTCCTGACCAGGTCACGAGTGACAGCGACTACGGCCCCGGCCCGCTGTCCGGCAACCCTCCGTCCGTGGCGGGGTGCCCCGGGTGATGACCAGGCCGCCAGGCAGCGAGGCCGGCGGCAAGCGCGGACCCCTCGCACTAGGGGTCCTGGTGGTCGAGGGAGTTCTTCCGTGATGCAGCGAATGCGCTAGGGCCGAGCGGCCCGTTTCTCCTCCTGTGCTCCGCGCGGTGTGGCCGTGCGTCGAGCGACTTTCCGCGCCCTGACGGCCCGCCTACCGCCGTCTTTGTGCGCGTCACGCCTTCGACCCTCCCGGGAGACTTCGCCATGTCCGCGCGCCCTGCTGCCACCGCTTCCGCTTCCGCCGCCTCCGCCGATTCCTCCGTCGCCGCCTGTGAGCCGCTGCCCGTGCTGGGCAGCGATGTCCTGGTGCCCCTGGTCACCGGGGGCGAGGTGACCTACGCGGCGCTCGACTACGCCGCCAGCGCCCCCGCGCTGCGGCGGGTCTGGGACGACATCGCCGCCTACGCGCCCTACTACGGCAGCGTGCACCGCGGGGCGGGCTACCTCTCGCAGCTCTCCACAGACCTCTTCGAGAACAGCCGTAAGGACGTCGCCGCCTTCCTCGGCTGCCGCGAGGACGACCAGGTCGTCTTCACCCGCTCCACCACCGATTCGCTCAACCTTCTGGCCGCCGTGGCGCCGCGGGGCACCGAGGTCTTCGTCTTCGAGACCGAGCACCACGCCTCGCTGCTGCCGTGGGAGCAGCGGGACGACGTCACCGTCCGCTACCTCAGCGCCCCGCGCTCCCCGCGGCAGGCGGTGGAGACGCTGGAGCAGGCGCTCGCGGGGCGCGCCGAGGGCCCGGCGCTGGTCTGCGTGACCGGCGCGTCCAATGTGACCGGTGAGCTGTGGCCGGTGCGGGAGCTGGCCGCGGCCGCGCACGCACACGGCGCCCGTATCGTCCTGGACGCCGCGCAGCTCGCCCCCCACCACCCCGTGGACATCGCGGAGGCGGACGTCGACTGGGTGGCCTTCTCCGGGCACAAGCTGTATGCCCCCTTCGGCGCCGGTGTGCTGGCCGGGCGCGCGGACTGGCTGCTGGCGGCCCGGCCGTATCTGGCGGGCGGTGGTGCCAGCCGTAAGGTGACGCGCAGGGACGACGGGGGCGTCGACGTCGAGTGGCACACCACCGCCGCCCGGCACGAGGCGGGCTCGCCGAACGTCATCGGCGTCTACGCGATCGCGTCGGCGTGCAGGGCGCTGGCCGAGGCCGGTTTCGAGGGCCTGGTCGCCCGTGAGCGGGAGCTGATCGAGAAGGTGCGGGCGGGGCTGGCCGAGGTGCCCGAGGTGCGGGTGCTCTCGCTGTTCGGCGACGACGCCCCCCGGGTCGGCGTGCTGTCGTTCGTGGTGGAGGGATGGAACAGCTCCCACTTCGCGGCGGCGCTCTCCGCGGAGTACGGCATCGGCGTACGCGACGGGCTCTTCTGCGCGCATCCGCTGGTCCGCACCCTGCTGGACAGCGAGCCCGACGAGCCGGGCGAATGCGGCGCGCCGGAGGCCGCGCCGGGGGAGCGCTCGCTGAACGCGATCCGGGTCAGCTTCGGGGCGGGCACCCCGGACGAGCATGTCGAGCGGTTCGTGGGCGCCGTGAAGGAGCTGGTGCGCGAGGGTGCCCGGTGGAGCTACCGCACCGAGGACGGCCGCTGCGTCCCGGACCGCGGCTGAGCCCCTGGGCCCGGGGCGGCGGGGCTGAGGGAGCCGCTGGGTCCCGGGGCCCGGGGCCGGGGCCCCGGGGCCGAGGCGCCGAGGGCGTGGCGCTAGCCGTCGAGGCCGATCGCGAACGCCGCCTCGAGGTCGTGCTGCGAGTACGTCCGGAAGGCGATGTGCGTCTCGGTCGAGGCCACCCCCGGCAGCTTGCTGATCTGGCCGGTGATGATGTCCGCGAGGTCGTCGTGCCGGGCCACCCGCACCATGGCGATCAGATCGTGTGCGCCGGTGACCGAGTAGACCTCGCTCACGTTCTCCAGCGCGGCGATCTTCTCGGCGGTCTCCGGAATCCGGTCCACGCTGGTCTTGATGAGCACGATCGAAGTGATCACGGCTGGCTTTCTCCCTCACTGGCCCTGGCTGCGCCGCCCACTCTAAGGGGTCTTGAGCAAGCCCGGGCGGCGTCGCGGGGCGATGGGCGGCGCCTGGCCGCACCCCGCTCGTCGCGCGCAGCACCTCCCTCAGCTACCGCTGGGCGGTGCCCCCCGCGCTCTCCTCACGGGGCACGCCCATGCTTGCCCCTCGCCCCTCCCCCTCGGCCCTGGCGGGCCTGGGCGGTCCCCCCTCCTTCACCCACCCGGACTTGCCCAAGACCGCTTAGCCCTCCGCCCGAACCGCCCCCACGCGTAGAGAAAGCCGAGCGTGAAGCCCACGAGATGGGCGAGATAGGCGACGCCGGGGCGGTCGTCGGCCTGCCGGGCGGCCAGCCACTGGAGGGCCACCCAGAAGATCAGCACCGCCCAGGCAGGAAAGCGCAGCGGCAGAAAGAACAGAAACGGAAAGAGACTGGTCACCCTGGCCCGGGGAAACAGCCACAGGAAGGCGCCGAGTACCCCGGAAATGGACCCGGAGGCGCCCACCAGGGTCTGGGCGGAGTCGGCGTGCGCGGCGGCGTAGCCGAGCAGCGCCAGATAGCCCGTGACGAGGTAGAAGACGGCGAACTGGACTCGTCCCATCCGCTCCTCGGTCATCGCCCCGAAGACGTAGAGAAACAGCATGTTGCCGAGCAGATGCAGCCAGTTTCCGTGCACGAACAGCGCGGTCAGCGGGGCGAGCGGCTGATCGGGGGCGCCGCTCCACAGGGCGCTGGGCACCACTCCCCAGCGCTCGAAGTACGTGGACTGGGCCTCCACCAGCCGCCCGCCCGTGCCATAGCCGGGGTTGAGCCCCGAGGCCGGTCCGATGACGAAGAGCAGGCAGCAGCTGACGATCAGGCCGTATGTCACCCACGGGCGGCCGGGCCCCGCCATCCAGGGGCGGTCGCGCCCCGACGACGTCTCGATCATGGTCAGATCATTCCGTACCGGGCGCAACCTGCACAGAGCGCCCCGCCGCGCTCCTGCCCGGGACGCGGGCGGGACGGGCCCGGCGCGGGGCAAGGCTCAGGCCGTAGGGTTACAGGACGCCGCCGACGAGCCGAGAAGCGAGGACCCGCAATCATGGCCGTGCCCCTGCCGACCGCCCAGACCCGCTGGCGTTGCACACTGTGCGGCAACCTCACCCGGTTCGATGTGACCCGCTCGACCAGAGCCGTGGAGTATGTGCATCTCGACTTGGCCGGGGAACCCGGTGTCGAGGAACGCGAGGTGCTCAGTGAGACCATTGAGTCAGTGCGCTGTCGCTGGTGCAACGCGGTCGACCAGGTTGAACTCGTGGACCGCCCCGGCACCGGCCCGAGCGCCTGAGAACGGAGCGATGACAGGTGGTGGAGCGGACCGGTGACCCCGGGGCGGCCGGTGATGCCGAGAGCGTCACCGAGGCGCTGGACCGCCCGCTGCCGGAAGGAGTGCGGCGGCGGGTGGTGGCGCTGGTCGCGGACACCTTCGGCGGCCTGACGGTCACCGAGCTGCCCACCCAGCTGCGGCAGTACGCCCGTTTCACCCCGACCCGCCGCGCCAAGTTCGCGGGCAACGCGATGGCCGCCGCGGTGGAGAGCGACCCCGTCTTCCGGCAGCGGATCGCGGGACGGCTGCGGGAGACCCAGCGGGAGCTGGCCGACGCCATCGAGGGCGGATCGCCGCCCGCCGCGGCCGATCCGGTGGATGTGGCGGCGGTGGCCTATGTGCTGCGGCCGGTGGGCTGGGTCAAGCTGGTCGAGGCGGCGGGCGAGGAGGCCCAGCGGGCCTCCGCCGAGCGGGCCGGTGAGGAGGCGGCGCGCGAGCTGCAGCGGCTGCGCGACGAACTCGCCGAGGCCAAGGCGGCCACCCGGCACGAGACGGAGCGGACGCGCACCGAGTTGGAGGCCGCCCGCAAGGAGAACGACGGGCTGCAGCGCAAGCTGCGCAGCGCGCAGAGCGATGTGCGGCGGGGCGCGGCCGCGGTGCGCAAGGCCGAGGCCGAGCTGGAGTCCGTACGGGCGGAGGCGGCGGCCCGTCAGGCCACCGCGGACAGCGAGGCACGGCGGCTGCGGGCCCGACTCGCGGAGGCGGAGTCGGCGCTGGAGGCCAGCCGGCGGGCGGTGCGCGAGGGGCGCAGCGTGGAGGACATGCGGCTGCGGCTGCTGCTGGACACGGTGCTGGACGCGGCCCAGGGGCTGCGGCGCGAACTGGCCCTGCCGCCCGCGTCGATGCGCCCGGCGGACATGGTGGACGCCGTGGAGCCGGGGAAGATGACACCGAAGGACATAGCGACCAGGGCGCTGTCGGAGATGGACCCGGCCCTGCTGGACCAGCTGCTCGCGCTGCCGCAGGCGCATCTGGTGGTGGACGGCTACAACGTCACCAAGACCGGCTATCCCACGATGCCGTTGGAGAAGCAGCGGCTGCGGCTGCTGGGCGGTCTCGCGGTGCTCGCGGCCCAGACGGGCGCGGAGATGACCTGTGTCTTCGACGGGGCCGAGCTGGCCGCGCCGGTGCTGCTCGCGCCGCCGCGCGGGGTGCGGGTGCTGTTCAGCAAGCCGGGGGTGACGGCGGACGAGTTGATCCGCCAGATCGTGCGGGCGGAGCCGCCGGGCCGGCCGGTGGTGGTGGTGTCCACCGACCGTGAGGTGGCCGACGGGGTGGCGCGCGCCGGAGCGCGCCCCGTGGCATCCGCGTTGCTGCTGAAGCGACTTGCCCGTACCTGAGGGGTCGTAGCCCGTATCTCCGTTATTCCCGTATCCCCGGATTCAGGGTTTCTGGGCTTCTGTGGCTCCGGGCCCGAACTCCCTTCAGAGGTCGGCCTCGAACCCGTCTGATGTCAGCGGAGCGTCAATCGACCATCACTGCCCGTGTGACATTCGTAAAAGATGCGCTTCCGGAGCGACTTTTTTGCCGTTGGGATTTGAACGGATCACGGCGGGGTCACTAAGGTCGGCTCGAACCTTCGCGCGGTTGATCACCCATCCGGGGTGACAGCGAAGGTACCGCCGAGTCCGCGCCCTGTCGCGGAGCCGGGGCTTCACAACCCCACCAACTCCCGGTAGGCGGCTGGAGGAAGAAGGAGCTCGCCTTCGTGGCGTCCCACCGTCGACCCAAGCAGCCGAGCCGCACTCGGGTAACCGTCCTTACCGCGACCGCGGCAGCCGCCGTCGCTCTCACTTCCCAGGCCGCCCAGGCCGCTCCGAAGCAGGACAAGAAGGACGTCAAGGAGCAGGTCGACAAGCTCTACGAAGAGGCGGAGCAGGCGACCGAGAAGTACAACGGCGCCAAGGAAAAGCAGCAGAAGCTGGAGAAGCAGGTCGGCGATCTGCAGGACAAGGTGGCGCGCGGCCAGGAGGACCTGAACAAGCTGCGCAACGGCCTGGGTTCGATGGCCACCGCCCAGTACCGCTCCGGCGGCATCGACCCCTCGGTGCAGCTTCTCCTCTCCTCCGACCCGGACACCTACCTCGAGAAGGCGTCCACCCTCAGCCAGCTGAGCGGCAAGCAGGCCGAGTCCCTGCGGAAGATCGCCGACAAGCAGCGCACCCTCAAGCAGCAGCGCGAGGAGGCGTCCACCAAGCTGCAGGACCTGGCGGACACCCGTAAGGCGCTCGGCAAGAAGAAGGACGAGATCCAGGGCAAGCTGTCCAAGGCCCGGAACCTCCTCAACACCCTGACCGCCAAGGAGCGCGCCAAGATAGCGGCCCAGGACGCGGAGCGCGCCAACCGCTCCAGCAGCCGGGTCGACCTGGGCAACGAGGTACCGGAGTCGGGGCGTGCCGCCGCCGCGCTCGCCGCCGCCAAGACGAAGATCGGCCTCCCGTACGTCTGGGGCGCGACCGGTCCGTCCTCCTTCGACTGCTCCGGACTCACCGGCTGGGCCTACCAGCAGGCCGGGGTGCAGCTCCCGCGCATCTCCCAGGACCAGGCGAACGCCGGCAGCCGCATCGGCCGCGGTGAGCTCAAGCCGGGCGACCTGGTGCTCTTCTACGGCGACCTGCACCACATAGGTCTCTACGCGGGCAACGGCCAGGTGCTGCACGCGCCCAAGCCCGGTGCCGGTGTGCGCTACGAGTCGATGGACAACATGCCGTTCCAGTTCGGCGTCCGGGTCTGATCCGGAAGGTCTGATCAGGAACTGGGAAACGGGTCTCAAACCGCCCCAAGAGCCATCCTTTCGGGCGAATCTCCAGCACGCTCGCTGATCCCCCGCCCCGCCGGTGACCTGCGTCACTCGGCGGGGCGTCAGTTTCTCCGCACACCACGGCCGTTGGACCGTGGGTAGCCCCACGGCTACTGTCTGCCCGCAGTTCTCAGCCCGACACTGCGGAAGGGAGTGCGGCTACCCATGGCGTCCTGTCGTCGCGTCGCGAAACTCGGGTCCGGCCGGGCCGCCGTCTGGACCGCCGCCTCGGCGGCCGCGGTGGCCTCCGCCGCCGCGCTGTCCGCTGTGGCGGCCGGTGCCGAACCGCATGACCCGGCGGGCCGTCCGGCCGCCCGGTCCGCCGGCGACCGCATCGCCACGCTCTACGCCCAGGCGGAGCGGGCCACCGAGCGCTACAACGCGGCGAAGACGCGCACCCAGGCCCTGCGCCGCGAGGTCGACCGGATCCAGGACCGGGTCGCCCGGGGCCAAGGGCGGGTCAACCGCATGCGGATGGCGCTCGGCGCCCTCGCGGGTGGGCAGTACCGCACCGGCGGGATCGACCCGGGCCTCGCCCTGCTCCTCTCCGGCGACCCGGCCCAGTACCTCGACAGGGCCGCCACCCTGGAGCGGATCACCAGCCGCCAGGCCGCACGGCTACGGGTGGTGCAGAGCGCCCAGCGCACACTGCGGCAGGAGCGCGCGGAGGCCGCGGCCAAGCTGGTGAAGCTGGAGCACAGCCGCCGGGTCGTGGCCCGCCACAAGCGGGCGGTCCAGCACCGGCTGGCCACCGCGCGGCGGCTGGTGAACGCGCTGCCGCCCAGGGAGCGGGAGACCTATGGGCAGCACCGCGCCTCGCGGGCGGGCGGACGGGAGCCCGGCGCCCTCGCAGGGCTGCCGCCGGGCACCCTCTCCGGTTCCGGTATCGGAACCGGAGCCGGTGAGCTCCCCGGTGGCCGCATCGGCGGGCGGCATGCCGCGCCGTTCTCGGGGCGGGCCGCCGCGGCGTTCGGCGCGGCACGGGCGGCCCTCGGGCTGCCGTACGCATGGGGCCACGCCGGTCCCACCGCCTTCGACTGCTCCGGGCTGACCCAATGGGCCTACGCCCACGCCGGAGTGGCCATTCCGCGCACCTCACAGGCCCAGGCGCACGCCGGGCAGCCGGTGCCGCTGTCCCAGGCCCGCCCCGGCGATCTGGTGGTCTACCGCTCCGACGCCAGCCATGTCGCCATGTACGCGGGCAACGGACAGGTGATCCACGCCCCCTACCCCGGGGCGCGGGTCCGCTACGACCCCGTGGGCATGTTGCCGATCTCTTCCATCACTCGCGTCTGAAGCCGGCGCGCGGGCTCGTACGATCTAAGACGTGGCGGGTCGGTGGAGATCGGGCGGATGGCGGGCGCTGTTGTGCCTGCCGCTGGTGGGCACGTTCACCCTGACCGCGCTGGGCGGCTGCGCCCCCGCCCCCGCGCCCGACGACCCCGAGGGGCGCGACGGCCGGGCCGTGCAGCGCCTGCTGGACCAGCGGGCCGCGGCGGTCCGGGAGCGGGACGCGGACGCCTTCCTCGCCACCGTGGACCGCGGCTCCGCCCGCTATGTGGCCGAGCAGCGGCGGGTGTTCCGGCAGATGTCCGCCGTACCGCTGCGCTCCTGGACCTACCGGCTGGTGCGCACCGGCGGTTTCACCCCCGCGCCGGTCGGCGGGCGCAGCCTCGCCGCGCAGGTCGAACTCCGGTACCGGCTGACGGGATACGACACCGCGCCGGTCGTCTCCGCCCAGTACCTGACCCTCGCCCGGCGCGACGGGCGGTGGTACGTCGCCTCCGACGACGGCGTGGTGGACGGCAAGCGCGGTACGGAACAGCTCTGGGACCAGGGCACGGTCGACGTCGTCCGCGGCGCCCACAGCCTCGTCCTTGGCGTCGGCCAGGACCGGCGGGTGCTGCGCGCGGTCGCCGGTATCGCGGACCGGGCGGTGCCCGTCCTCGGCCGGGTCTGGCCCCATGAGTGGGCCGGACGCGTCGTGGTCGAGGTCCCCGACTCCCTGGGCCGGATGGCGGCCCTGCTCGGCGCCTCCGCGGACGGCTACCGCGGGATCGCCGCCGTCACCACGGGCGAGGTCGGCGGGGCCGGTGACGAGGCGCCCGCCGACCGGGTGATCGTCAACCCCGAGGCGTACCAGGTCCTCGGCGACTTCGGCCGGCGCGTCGTGGTCACCCATGAGACGGCCCATGTCGCCACCCGCACCGCCACCAGCGCCTCCACTCCGCTGTGGCTCTCCGAGGGCTTCGCCGACTGGGTGGGCTACCGCACCCCCGGCCGCACCCCCCGCCAGGTCGCCCCCGAACTCACCGACGCCGTCGTCGCCGGGCGGCTGCCCACCTCGCTGCCGCGCGACGACGACTTCCGCTTCGGCAGCGACCCCGACCGCCTCTCCCGCGCCTATGAACAGGGCTGGCTCGCCTGCCGCCTGATCGCGGACCGGTGGGGCGAGCGGAAGCTGGTCGACTTCTACCGCGCGGTGGGCCGGGCGCCCGAGCGCTCGGGGGCCGTGGAGTCGGCGCTGCGGAAGGTGCTGGGGGTGAGCCTGACGGAGTTCACGGCGCTGTGGCAGAAGTACGTGGCGACCGAGCTGGGCTGAGGGCCGCCCGCCCTGGTCCCGGCCCGGGTGGGCCGGAGCGGGCGCGCCGCGGCACCCGGTACTGTCGGCCACGATGGACAAGACCCTGCTCGTGACCAACGACTTTCCGCCCCGCCCCGGCGGCATCCAGGCGTTTCTGCACAACATCGCGCTGCGCCTCGACCCGGACCGGATCGTCGTCTACGCCTCCACCTGGAAGCGCGGCCAGGAGGGCGCCGAGGCCACCGCCCGCTTCGACGCCGAGCAGCCGTACCAGGTCGTCCGGGACCGGACGGCCATGCTGCTGCCCACCCCGAGGGTCACCCGCCGCGCGACCGCGCTGCTGCGGGAGCACGGCTGCACCGCGGTGTGGTTCGGCGCCGCCGCGCCGCTGGGGCTGATGGCCCCCGCGCTGCGCGCGGCGGGGGCGCGGCGGCTGGTGGCCACGACCCACGGCCACGAGGCGGCCTGGGCGCAGTTGCCCGCCGCGCGGCGGCTGCTGCGGCGGATCGGCGGGTCCACGGACACCATCACCTATCTCGGTGAGTACACCCGCTCCCGTATCGCCGCCGCGCTCGACCCCCGGGACGCCGCCCGGATGGTGCAACTGCCGCCCGGTGTGGACGAGAAGACCTTCCACCCCGGCTCGGGCGGCGACGAGATCCGGGCCCGCCTCGGCCTCGCCGAGCGGCCCGTCGTGGTGTGCGTCTCCCGGCTGGTGCCGCGCAAGGGGCAGGACACGCTGATCCGGGCCATGCCGCGGATCCTGAAGCGGGTGCCGGACGCCGTGCTGCTGATCGTCGGCGGCGGGCCGTACGCGAAGGACCTGCGCCGGCTCGCGGAGACCGAGGGCGTGGCCGACTCCGTACGGTTCACCGGCCCCGTGCCCTGGGAGGAGCTGCCCGCCCACTACGGCGCGGGCGACGTCTTCGCCATGCCCTGCCGCACCCGCCGCGGCGGGCTGGACGTCGAGGGCCTCGGCATCGTCTATCTGGAGGCGTCCGCGACCGGGCTGCCGGTCGTCGCCGGGGACTCGGGCGGGGCGCCGGACGCGGTGCTGGACGGGGAGACCGGGTGGGTCGTACGGGGCGACTCCGCCGAGCAGAGCGCCGAGCGCGTCGTGACCCTGCTGGAGGACGCCGAGCTGCGCCGCCGCATGGGCGAGCGGGGCCGCGCCTGGGTGGAGGAGCGCTGGCGCTGGGATCTGCTGGCCGACCGTCTGAAGTCACTGCTGTGACGGGCGCCGACGTCGGGCCGTGACGGTCCCTGAGGTCGCTGTTGTGACGGTCCGGGCCCGGGGCATCGCCCCGGGGCCCCGCCGTCGTCAGCCGCGGTAGATGGCCTCGATCTCGGACGCGAAGTCCTTCGCCACCACGTTCCGCTTCAGCTTCAGCGAGGGCGTCACATGCCCGGAGTCCTCGGTGAACTGCGTCGCCAGGACGCGGAACTTGCGCACCGACTCCGCCTTGGACACCGCCGCGTTGCCGTCCTCCACCGCCTGCTGGATCTCGGCCAGCAGCTCCGGGTCCTCGCGCAGCTCGGCCACCGTCACACCCTCGGGCTTGCCGTGCTCGGCCGCCCAGCGCGGCAGGAACTCCTCGTCCACCGTGATCAGCGCGCCCACGAAGGGACGGCCGTCGCCGACGACCATGCACTCGGCGACCAGGGCATGGGCGCGGATCCGGTCCTCGATCACCGCCGGGGCGACGTTCTTGCCGCCCGCGGTGACGATGATCTCCTTCTTGCGGCCGGTGATGGTGAGGTAGCCGTCCTCGTCGAGCGTGCCCACGTCCCCGGTGTGGAACCAGCCGTCCGACAGCGCGTCGGCCGTGGCCGTCTCGTTGTTCCAGTACTCGGTGAAGAGGTGCTCGCCGTGCAGCAGCACCTCGCCGTCGTCGGCGATGCGCACCACCGTGCCCGGCATCGGCTGCCCGACCGAGCCGATCTTCTGCCGGTCCCAGGGGTTGAAGGTGGTCGCCGCGCAGGACTCCGTCAGGCCGTACCCCTCCAGCACCGTGAAGCCGATGCCCCGGTAGAAGTGGCCCAGCCGCGCGCCCAGCGGGGCACCGCCGGAGATGGCGTGGGTGGCCCGGCCGCCCAGAACGGCCCGCAGCTTGCTGTAGACCAGCCGGTCGAAGACCTTGTGCTTGAACCGGAGCCCGAAGGACGGCCCGCCCGGGGCGTCCAGCGCCTGGCTGTACTCGATGGCGGTGTCGGCCGCCTTGTCGAAGATCTTGCCCTTGCCCTCGGACTGGGCCTTCGCCCGCGCCGAGTTGTAGACCTTCTCGAAGACGCGCGGCACGCCCAGCACCAAGGTGGGCCGGAACGCGGCGAGTTCGTCGGTCAGGGACTTCACATCCGGCACATGGCCGAGCTTGATCGGCGCCAGCACCGCCGCGATCTCCACCAGCCGCCCGAAGACATGGGCCTCGGGGAGGAACAGCAGCACCGACGATTCACCGGTGTTGAAGATCGGCTTGAGCCGCGCCACCGCGTTGCCGCATTCGGCGAAGAAGCTGCGGTGCGAGAGCACACAGCCCTTGGGGCGGCCCGTGGTGCCCGAGGTGTACACGATGGTGGCGGGGGAGTCGGCGTTGGCGATCGAGGAGCGCTCGTCCACCTTCTCCTCGGGCACGTCCGCGCCCAGCTTCCGCAGCGTCTCGATGGCGTCGCCCTCGATCCGCCAGACATGCTTCAGGGTGGGCAGGCT
Source organism: Streptomyces sp. 11-1-2 (assembly GCF_003595545.1). NCBI lineage: Bacteria > Bacillati > Actinomycetota > Actinomycetes > Kitasatosporales > Streptomycetaceae > Streptomyces > Streptomyces sp. 11-1-2. The sequence continues at coordinate 3,492,299 of NZ_CP022545.1, read as the reverse complement.
GTCCCGGATGGCCTCGACGGCGGCCTCGTGGACTCCGGTCTCGACCAGCGCGGCCATCGCGCCCGAATCGCTGAGGATCCACTGGATCTGCTCCGGTGAACTCGTCTCGTACACCGGCACGGTGATCCCGCCGGCGCTCCAGATGGCGAAGTCCAGCAGCGTCCATTCGTAGCGGGTCCGCGACATCAGGCCGACCCGGTCGCCCGGCTCGACCCCGGCCGCGATCAGGCCCTTGGCGGCGGCCCGCACTTCGGCCAGGAACGCGGTCGCGGTCACGTCCTCCCATTGGCCGTCGACCTTGCGGCCGACCACGGCGACATCGGGATGCTGTGCGGCATTGCGGCGGATGAGATCCGTCAGATTGCCGTCGGCCGGAACCTCGTACAGGGCCGGAAGGCTGAACTCGCGCAAGACTGCTGCTCCTCATGGGGCGCCGGCGCCGCTACAGGGCATGGGGGGTGGTGGACGGCCCGGACGTTACCCATCGGTACGCTTCCGGGATAGGGGTTCCTGCCCAGATGTTTGATGCGTCACACACCGCCTTCATGCTGCCCGCACACTAGTCGACGGACACCGCGGCCGCTAAGGAACCGCAGGTGGACGCGGGTCGCTGCAGGCAGAACACCTTACGGGCGCGGGCCCTTTCGTCTTAGGGTGACATGCATGCGAGTCCACGTGGTGAGTGACGTGCACGGCAACAGTGAGGACCTCGAGAAGGCCGGTGACGGGGCGGATGCCCTGATCTGTCTCGGCGACCTCGTGCTCTTCCTCGACTACGCCGATCACACCCGTGGCATCTTTCCCGATCTCTTCGGGGTCGAGAACGCCGACCGCCTCGTCGAGCTGCGCACCGCCCGCCGGTTCGAGGAGGCCCGGGTGTTCGGCGACCGGCTGTGGGCCGGGATCGACCGCCACGCGGCGATAGAGTCCGCGATCCGCCGCCAGTACGCCGAGCTCTTCGCCGCGTTCCCCACTCCGACGTACGCCACCTACGGAAATGTCGACATGCCGTCACTGTGGCCGGAGTACGCCCAGTCCGGTACCACCGTCCTCGACGGCGAGCGCGCCGAGATCGGCGGGCTGGTCTTCGGTTTCGTGGGCGGCGGGCTGCGCACCCCGATGCGCACCCCCTACGAGGTCGACGACGAGACCTACGCGGCGAAGATCGCGGCGCTCGGCGAGGTGGATGTGCTCTGTACCCACATCCCGCCGGAGGTGCCCGACCTCTGCTACGACACCGTCGCCCGCCGCTTCGAGCGCGGCAGCACCGCCCTGCTGGAGGCGATCCACACCGTCCGTCCCAAGTACGCCCTCTTCGGCCATGTTCATCAGCCGCTCGTCCGCCGTATGCGAATCGGCGCCACCGAGTGCGTCAATGTCGGACACTTCGCCTCTTCCGGCACCCCCTGGGCCCTGGAGTGGTGACGCGCGCGCGGTAGCCTTCAGCGGCAGAGAGCTCATGCGGCGGACCGGTACGGAGGAGCCACGGCGATGGCGGAACACACCAGCTCGAGCATCACGATCGAGGCGGCCCCGGCCGACGTGATGGAGGTGATCGCCGACTTCGACCGTTACCCGGAGTGGTCCGGTGAGGTGAAGGAGGCCGACATCCTCACCAAGGACGACCGGGGGCGCGCCGAGCAGGTGCGGATGCTGCTCGACGCCGGGGCGATCAAGGACGACTACACCCTCCAGTACAGCTGGACCGGAGACGACCAGGTCAACTGGTCCCTGGTCAAGTCCCAGATGCTGCGCACCCTTGACGGCTCCTACCGGCTGTCGGCGCGCGACGGCGGCAAGAGCACCGAGGTGACGTACCAGCTCACGGTCGACGTCAAGATCCCCATGCTGGGCATGATCAAGCGCAAGGCCGAGAAGGTCATCATCGACCGCGCGCTCGCGGGCCTGAAGAAGCGCGTCGAGAGCGCCTGACCCGGGCGGACCACCCCCCCGGCCCCGACGGTGCCCGGGGTGGTCCGCGGCGCGGGGTACGCTCCGGCCGGGCGGATCATCCAACCCGCGCCGCGCATCTGACGCACCACCCTGCCGGAGGCTCCCTTCATGCGTACGGTCCTCGTCACCGGTACCGGCGGCGCGGGCCGCACCACCGTGGCCGCCGCGACCGCCCTCGCCGCCGCCCGTGAGGGGCAGCGGACGCTGCTGCTCACCGCCGACCCGGACGGCACCCCCGAGGCGCTGCTCGGCATCCGCGCGCTGCGGTCCGCCCCCGGGCGGTCGGCGGACCGGCTGCCGTGGTCCGTACCCGTCGAGCTCGCCCCCGGGGTGTGGGCCGCGCGGATCATCACGGACGAGTGGTTCCGTAGTGAGCTCACCGCCCTGCAGGACCGCGGCCACGGCCTGCTCGACCTGCTCGGCGCGACCCCGCTGGACGGCGAGGAGCTGACCCCCCTCCCCGGGGTGGAGTCCCTCGCGCTGCTGCGCGCCCTGCGCGCCGCCCAGACCGCCCCGCCCGGCACCGGCTGGGACGTCCTCGTCGTCGACATGCCGCCCGCGCCGGACACCGTCGCGCTGCTCGCGCTGCCCGAGCAGCTACGGCGCTATCTGCGGCGGCTGCTGCCCGCCGAGCGGCAGGCGGCCCGTGCGCTGCGGCCGATGCTCGCCCAGCTCGCGGGGGTGCCGATGCCCGCGCAGAAGCTGTACGAGACGGCCGAGCGCTGGGAGCGGGAACTGGCCGCCGTCCAGGGGGTGATCGAGTCCGAGGCCACGACGGTACGGCTGGTCGTGGAGCCCGGGCCGCTCGCCGACCGGGCGCTGCGCACCGCCCGCGCCGGTCTGGCGCTGCACGGCTGCCGGGTGGAGGCGGTGATCGCGAACCGGCTGCTGCCCACCGGGACCTCCGACCCCTGGCTCGCCGCGCTCTCCGGCCAGCAGCAGGACGCGCTCAAGGAGCTGTACGAGCAGTGGGCGCCCGCCGTCCCGGTCCGTGAGCTGCCGCATCTGGGCCGCGATCCGCACGGCGTCGGCGACCCGCGGGGCGCGGAGCCGCGGCCCGGTACGGACGGTGTGGACGCTCAGCGCGCCCCGGCCGGGCTCGCCGCGCTCGCCGGGGCCGTCGGGGCCCCCGGGGCGCGGCCCGACCGGCCCGCCCCCGACCCCTGGACCGTCGAGGACCGGCTGGCCGACGACGGGGTGCTGCTGTGGCGGCTGCCGCTGCCCGGTGCCGACCGCGACGGGCTCGGGCTGGTGCGCCGGGGCGACGAACTGATCGTCAGCGTCGGCCCGTTCCACCGGATGCTGCCGCTGCCGTCCGCCCTGCGCCGCTGCACCGTCTCCGGCGCCGGGCTGCGCGACGGATGGCTCCAGGTCCGCTTCACCCCCGACCCCGACCTGTGGCCGAAGCGGCTCTGAACCCGGCTCCGGCCGTGGCGGTCCGGGGCCCCGGCTCCGGCGGGTCCCCGGCTCCGGTCCTGGCCGGTCCCGGGCTCTGACCCCGCCCCCCTCCTTCCGGTAACGTCGGTCACAAGCCCGGATGAACAGGCCGGGCAGCCAGCATCCCCGCCGCAGGAGTTCGCCATGAGCGATGCCACCGAGCGCCCCGCAGAGCCCCCGCTCACCGATGTACCGGTCACCGAGCTGGACCCCGACGCCTGGGAGCGGGCGTGTGCCGAGGACCTCGCCGCCGAGCGGGCCAGACGGCGGACCCGGCAGACCGCCGAGGAGCCGGGGAGTGTCGCCGAGGAGTTCCTCAAGCTGGCCGACGCGCTCGCCGACAAGGTCGCCGGGCTCCAGGCGCCGATCGCCGGGACGGCGGTTCAGGGGGCCGTACAACAATTGATCGAACAGGCGAAGGCCGCCGCGGAACCGGTCATAGAGCGCAATCCCGATGTTTTCGAACACCTCGCCAGCGCCGGTTCCGAGCTGCTCGCCGCCTATCGCGCCGCCGTGACCGGCCAGGAGCGGCGCTGGACCCAGGGCGCCGAGGGCAGCTCCAAGGATCGCGGCGAGGAATCGGAGAGTTCGAGTAGTGAACACATCGACCTCGACTGAGCGCCACCTCCGGTACCGTTAGCGTCGGCGGGGTTCGACCAAATAACTGAGGGACTCATGGGACTCACCATCGGCGTCGACATCGGCGGTACGAAGATCGCGGCCGGCGTGGTCGACGAAGAGGGCTCGATTCTCGAGACGAGCCAGGTTTCGACCCCGCAGACTCCCGAGGGAGTCGTCGACGCCATCGCGGACGCGGTGCGCATCGTCAGCGAGGGACACGAGATCGAGGCCGTCGGCATCGGCGCGGCCGGATATGTGGACGACAAGCGCGCCACCGTCCTCTTCGCGCCCAACATCAACTGGCGGCACGAGGCGCTCAAGGACAAGGTCGAGCAGCGCGTCGGCCTGCCCGTCGTGGTGGAGAACGACGCCAACGCCGCCGCCTGGGGCGAATACCGCTTCGGCGCCGGGGTCGGCCATGACGACGTCGTATGCATCACGCTCGGCACCGGCCTCGGCGGCGGCATCATCATCGGCGGCAAGCTGCACCGCGGGCGCTTCGGCGTCGCCGCCGAGTTCGGCCACATAAGGGTCGTCCCCGACGGTCTGCTGTGCGGCTGCGGCAGCCAGGGCTGCTGGGAGCAGTACGCCTCCGGCCGTGCGCTGGTCCGCTACGCCAGGCAGCGCGCCGCCGCCACCCCGGAGAACGCCACGGTCCTCCTCGGCCTCGGCGACGGCACCTCCGAGGGCATCGAGGGCAAGCACATCAGCGACGCCGCTCGCCAGGGCGACCCGGTGGCCATCGACTCCTTCCGCGAGCTGGCCCGCTGGGCCGGGGCCGGGCTGGCCGACCTCGCCTCGCTCTTCGACCCCTCGGCGTTCATCGTCGGCGGCGGGGTCTCCGACGAGGGCGATCTGGTCCTGGAGCCGATCCGCAAGTCCTTCCGGCGCTGGCTGGTCGGCAATCAGTGGCGTCCGCACGCCCAGGTGCTCGCCGCCCAGCTCGGCGGCAAGGCCGGGCTCGTCGGCGCCGCCGACCTCGCCCGCCAGGGCTGAGAGGCGAGGGGGGAACCGTCATCGTGCCGCTCGCGGACCTGCCCGGATCCACCACCGGCCCGGACGCGGCCGTGGTGCGGGTGCTCAGCTACAACATCCGCTCGATGCGTGACGACCGCGAGGCGCTGGCCCGGGTGATCCGGGCCTGCACCCCCGATGTCGTCTGCGTCCAGGAGGCGCCGCGCTTCTTCCGCTGGCGCAAGGCCGCCGCCTGGCTGGCCCGGGAGACCGACCTCGTCTACACCACGGGCGGGGCCACCGCCGCCGGCCCGATGATCCTCACCTCGCTGCGCGCCCATGTGGAGCACGCCGAGGACACCCTGCTGCCCCGCGTCCCCGGGCTGCACCGGCGCGGTTTCGCGACCGCCGTGCTGCGCTTCGGCGGCGGCCACCGCGACACCGGCGCCCCGGAGAGCGACCCCGGCGCCCGGGAGAGCGGCGACGGCGCCCGGGAGAGCGCCGACGGCGTCCGGCTCGGTGTGGTCAGCTGCCATCTGAGCCTCGCGGAGGCCGAGCGCTACGAGCAGGCCGGGCTGCTGCTGGATCATCTGGCCGCGCTGGACGTCCCGTACGCCATCGCGGCCGGAGACATCAACGACCGGCCGGACGGCCTCGCCTTCCGCCGGATCGCGGGGAAGCTGCGGGACGGCTGGGCCACCGAGCCCTGGGGGAGCGAGGCCACCTCGAACCCCAAGGACCCGCATCAGCGCATCGACGCCGTCTTCGCCTCCGAGGGCGTCGAGATCATCGGCTGTGGGGTCCCGGCCGGGCTGCCCGGCATCACCGACACGGACCTTCTGGCGGCCACGGACCACCTTCCGGTCCTGGCCGCGCTCCGGCTGCCCCGCGTCGCCACGGCCTGAGGCCGATCGCCCCCGGGCGGAGCCGGAGCCGGGACGCCCGGCTCCGGAGCGCCGGGGTCGGACGACGGCAGCCCGGGGCCGGACGACGGCAGCCCCGGAGTCAGACGACGGCGCCGCGCCCCGGGTCCTCGTCCTCTTCCTCGTCGTCGTCCTTCATCCGCATCACCAGCGTGACGAAGCCGCCCAGGAAACCCCCGACGCCCAGTGTCGCGATCCACCAGACCATCTCCACCTGGAACAGCACCACACCGAGCAGCAGCAGCGGCCCGCCCAGCACGCCCAGCCAGGCGAAGCGGGAGGTGGTGTCGGACTCGGGGAGCGGGGGCGGCTCGGGCGGGACGAAATGGCCCTCGTCGGTCTCGTCGAAGTCGTCCTCGGACGGCTCCTCGGGCTCCCAGTCGCGGGGGCCCACGCCCGGGGCGTAGACGATGAAGCCGCCCACCGGCTTGCCGGTCTTGTCGGTCTTGGTCAGCCCGGCCGTCGCCGCCCCGCCGACGGCCTCGCCGTCACCGGGTCCGTCGGGGTCGGTGTCGGTAATGGTGTCGCCGTCCGCCGCGGACGGGCGGTCCTGGTCCCGCTCCCGCTCCTCGTCGAGGTTCTCGGCGGCGGGCCATCGCTCGGCGCCCGGAGGGTCGTGCGGCTCCTCCCCGTACGCGGCGACGATGGCGGCGAAGGCGGCGTCGTCATCGCGCCGCGCGTCCGCCTCGTTCTCATTCGAGTCGCGCTCAGCCACTGGCCGCCGCCCCCTCCTTCCCGCTTCCCTTCCCGAGGTCGGTCCGGGTGTCGGTGTCTTCACCCATACCCGCCGTCAGCCGGGTGATGAACGTGTCCGTCTCCTCGAAGATGAACTCGGCGTCATGGTCCAGGGTCGCCACGTGGAAGCTGCGCTCCAGCAGCCGCTCGGTGACGTCCCGCGAGGACACCTGACTCAGGATGCGCTCGGAGTCGGCCGGCGGCACCACATGGTCCTGGGGGCTGTGCATCACCAGCAGCGGCTGGGTCACCTGGGGCAGTTCGGCGTCGACCACCCGGTAGAGGCGGCGCATCGAGTGCACGGCGTGCAGCGGCATCCGGTCGTAGCCCGACTCCCGCGCCCCCGGCTTGGCGATATCGCTCGCGATGCCCTTCACCGAAGGCACCAGATGACGCAGCACCGGAAGGGCCACGGCCAGCGGATCGTGGATGCGGTTGGCCGGATTCACCAGGGCGAGGCCGCTGATGGCCGCGCCGTGCTGGGCGGCCAGCCGCAGCGCGAGCGCCCCGCCCATCGACAGACCGCAGACGAACACCCGCTCGCAGCGCCGGATCAGCGACCGCAGCTCGCGGTCCACCTCCGCGTACCAGTCCTGCCAGCCGGTGACCGCGAGGTCCTGCCAGCGGGTGCCATGGCCGGGAAGCAGCGGCAGTGAGACGGTCAGACCACGGGCCGCGAGATGGTCGGCCCAGGGCCGCACGGACTGCGGGGAACCGGTGAAGCCGTGACAGACGAGGACGCCGATCTCTCCGCCGTCATGGCGGAACGGCTCGGCTCCGGGCAGGAGCGGCACCACGGATCTCCGTTCACTGGGGAAGCGGGTATCGAGGTCCTCAGCGTACGCGGCGCGCCGCATACGGGGTAGGCAGGTTAAGGTCTCCTCGTCGGATACAGGAGGTCCCGGTTGTTCTACGGCGCTATGAAGCTGTCGGTGGGTGGCGCGTTGAAGCTCACCTTCCGGCCCTGGGTCGAGGGGTTGGAGAACGTCCCCTCCGAGGGGCCGGCCATCCTCGCGAGCAACCACCTCTCCTTCTCCGATTCCTTCTTCCTGCCCGCGATGCTCGACCGGAAGGTCACCTTCATCGCCAAACAGGAGTACTTCACCACCCCCGGGGTCAAGGGGCGGCTCACGGCGGCCTTCTTCAAGGGCGTCGGCCAACTCCCGGTGGACCGCTCGGGTTCGCGCGGCGCCGGTGAGGCCGCCATCAAGGCGGGCATCGAGGTGATCAAGCGGGGTGAGCTCTTCGGCATCTACCCCGAGGGCACCCGCTCGCCCGACGGACGGCTCTACCGGGGCAAGCCGGGCGGCCTGGCCCGGGTCGCGCTCGCGACCGGTGCGCCGGTGCTCCCCGTGGCGATGATCGACACCGAGAAGATCCAGCCCCCCGGCAAGGTCATGCCCAAGCTGATGCGGCCCGGTATCCGGATCGGCAAGCCGCTGGACTTCAGCCGCTACCACGGCATGGACGGCGACCGCTTCATCCTGCGCTCGGTGACCGACGAGGTCATGTACGAGATCATGAAGCTCTCCGGCCAGGAGTACGTGGACGTCTACGCGACCGCCGCCAAGCGGCAGATCGCGGATGCCGAGGCGGCCCGTAAGACGGCCGAGAAGGAGAAGGACAAACACAAGTCCGGCGCCTAGCCGCGCCGCACCGGGGGGTGGGGGACGTTGACGGAGCGGTCCAGAGGTGAGCGCGCCGGGGGCGAGCGCGTGGTGCGGATGTCCGTCGAGCAGCCGCTGTGGCAGGCGCTGACCGCCTACCGGGTGCTCACCCTGCTCTACGCGCTCGGCCTGTGCGTCTACTCCTTCGACGACTACGACCACCCGCTCGGCGCCGTCGTCTATCTGGCGGTGCTCACGCTGTGGACGGCGCTCACCTTCCGGATGGTCTCCTCGGCCGAGCGCTGCACCCGGCAGTTCCTCGTCGGCGACCTCGGCATCGCGGTGACCGGCATTCTGCTCACCCCGCTCGTGGACAGCCACGACCGGATCGTCGAGGGCACGCCCACCCTGCCCTCCATATGGACGATGGGCGCGGTCCTCGGCTTCGCGATCAAGGGCGGCTGGCGCTGGGGCGCCTCGGCCTCCACCGTGGTCTGCGCCGCCAATGTGATCGAGCGCGGCGGATTCGCCCAGGACACCGTCCATATGCTGATGCTGGTGTGGGTGGCGAGCGTGGCCATCGGCTACGTCGTCGAGGTGGCCCGCGCCAGTGAGCGCACCCTCGCGCGGGCGCTGCGCATCGAGGCGGCGACCCGGGAGCGGGAGCGGCTGGCCCGCGACATCCACGACAGCGTCCTCCAGGTGCTCGCCATGGTGCAGCGGCGCGGCGCCGCGATCGGCGGCGAGGCGGCCGAACTGGGCCGGATGGCGGGGGAGCAGGAGATCGCGCTGCGCACCCTGGTCTCCACCGGTCTGGTGACCCCGCCGCGCGGGGCGGACGCCGCACCTGACCAGGGCGCCCTGACGGACACGGCGGGATCGACGGCCGAGCCCTGTCCGCCCGACCCCGAGCGCTCCGACGGCGGACCCTGCGATCTGCGGGCCCTGCTGGCACCGCACGCGGGATCCCGGGTCACCTTCTCCGAACCGGGCGCCCCGGTGCTCCTCCCGGCGGGCGTCGCCGGGGAGTTGGCCGCCGCGGTCGGCGCCGCCCTGGACAACGTACGGGTCCACGCCGGGGAGGACGCCCACGCCTGGATCCTGCTGGAGGACGAGCCGGAGGCGGTGATGGTGACCGTACGGGACGACGGCCCCGGCATCCCCGAGGGGCGGCTGGCGGACGCGGAGGCGGAGGGCCGCCTGGGGGTGGCCCTGTCGATCCGGGGGCGGCTGCGCGACCTCGGCGGCACGGCCGCGTGGATCTCGGCGTCGGGGCAGGGCACCGAGGTGGAGTTGACGGTTCCGAAGTCGCCGGTGAAGAAGGCGAAGGCAAAGGGGGAAGCGGCACGATGACCGCTCAGCACGACGGCCGCCCGATGACGGTGATGGTGGTCGACGATCATCCGATGTGGCGCGACGCGGTGGCCCGGGACCTGGCCGAGGCCGGGTTCGACGTGGTGGCCACGGCCGGGGACGGACCGCAGGCGGTCCGCCGGGCCAAGGCCGCCGGGCCCGACGTCCTGGTGCTCGACCTCAACCTGCCCGGGCTGCCGGGGGTCGAGGTGTGCAAGGAGGTCCTCGCCGACCGCCCCGAGCTGCGGGTGCTGGTGCTCTCCGCGAGCGGTGAGCACGGGGACGTCCTGGAGGCGGTCAAGTCCGGGGCCACCGGCTATCTGCTGAAGTCGGCCAGCACCGAGGAACTGCTGGACGCGGTGCGCCGTACGGCGGCCGGCGACCCGGTATTCACCCCCGGCCTCGCGGGCCTGGTGCTCGGCGAGTACCGGCGGCTCGCGGGCGAGCCCGCCTCCACCGCCGCCGACCAGCCGGCCGTTCCGCAGCTCACCGAGCGTGAGACGGAGGTGCTGCGGCTGGTGGCCAAGGGGCTGTCGTACAAGCAGATCGCCGAGCGGCTGGTCATCTCGCATCGCACGGTGCAGAACCACGTCCAGAACACCCTCGGCAAACTCCAGCTGCACAACCGCGTGGAGCTGGTCCGCTACGCCATCGAGCGCGGTCTGGACGACGCCTGAGGCCGTCCGGTTGAGGCAGTGACACCGCCCCACCCCTCGTACGGGTGAAGTTCAAAACCAACTCCCTTGATCCGCGCGGGAATCGACTGACGCCCCATCCCATGTGACCTGGATCACCGTTAGCGTGGCTCTCCGTACCGGGCCCAATCACGGGATTCCATGGGAGAAGGGAAGAAACGATGCGGGTCGGAGTGCTGACCGGCGGCGGTGACTGCCCCGGGCTCAACGCGGTCATCCGCGCCGTCGTGCGCAAGGGCGTACAGGAATACGGCTATGACTTCATCGGCTTCCGGGATGGCTGGCGCGGCCCTCTCGAGAACGACACCGTTCCCCTCGACATCCGCGCGGTGCGCGGCATCCTGCCGCGCGGCGGCACCATCCTCGGCTCCTCCCGCACCAACCCCCTCAAGAGCGAGGACGGCATCCGGCGGGTCAAGGAGACCCTGGTCAAGGAGGAGGTCGACGCGCTGATCGCGATCGGTGGCGAGGACACCCTCGGCGTCGCCGCCCGGCTCTCCGGCAACTACGGGATCCGCTGCGTCGGCGTCCCCAAGACCATCGACAACGACCTGTCCGCCACCGACTACACCTTCGGCTTCGACACCGCCGTCAACATCGCGACCGAGGCCATCGACCGGCTCCACACCACCGCCGAATCGCATATGCGCGTGCTCGTCGTCGAGGTGATGGGCCGTCACGCCGGATGGATCGCCCTGCACTCGGGGCTCGCCGGTGGCGCCAATGTCATCCTCCTCCCCGAACAGCGCTTCGACGTCGACCAGGTCTGTGCCTGGGTCGAATCCCGCTTCAAGATCCGCTACGCCCCGATCGTGGTCATCGCCGAGGGCGCGATGCCCAAGGACGGCGACGCGGTCCTCAAGGACGACTCGACGGACTCCTTCGGCCATGTCCGGCTCTCCGGGGTCGGCGAATGGCTGGCCAAGGAGATCGAGAAGCGCACCGGCAAGGAGGCCCGCACCACCGTCCTCGGCCATGTCCAGCGCGGAGGCACGCCCAGCGCCTTCGACCGCTGGCTGGCCACCCGCTTCGGGCTGCACGCCATCGACGCGGTACGGGACGAGGACTTCGGGAAGATGGTGGCGCTGCGCGGCACCGACATCGTCCGGGTTCCGCTTGCCGAGGCGACCGCACGGCTCAAGACCGTCGATCCCTCGCTCTACGCCGAGGCCGAGGTCTTCTTCGGCTGAGGCCGTCTGGGTGCAGTACGGCGATGGGCCGGGCGCGTCTCCCGCGCCCGGCCCATCGTCACGCCCATCGTCACGCCCATCGTCACGCCCATCGTCACGCCCATCGTCACGCCCATCGTCACGCCGCCCGTTGGGCCGGTGGGCACTTCAGACCAGCACGGCCGCCAGCAGCTCCGCCACCAGCGCCGCCCCGTCCCGCGACAGCACCGACTCCGGGTGGAACTGCACACCGGCGAAGCCCGGTCCGCGCAGCGCGTGCACTTCGCCGGTCACCGGATCCCGGCTCAGCTCCACGCGGTGCATCGCCAGCTCCGCCTCCGCCGCCTCGTCGCAGCGCGCCGTGAAGGTGTTGTAGAAGCCGACGGTCTCCTCGCGCCCGAAGAAGTCGATCCGCTCCTGTGCACCCTGGAACGGGACGTCCTTGCGCACGATCTCCAGCCCCAGCTCGGCCGCGATCAGCTCGTTCCCCAGGCACACCCCCAGCAGCCCGTGCCGGTGCCCGGTCACCAGCTCGGCGGTCAGCGCCCGCAGGAACCGCATCTTGGGGTCGGCCGCGTCGCCGGGGTCGCCCGGCCCCGGACCGAGCACCACGGGCCCCTGATGCGCCAGCGCCGCCTCCCGCACCCCCGGCTCGTCGTACCGCCGCACGGTCACGGTGAGCCCCGAGGTGCGCAGGAGATGCGCGAGCATCGCGGTGAACGTGTCCTCGGCGTCGATCACCAGGGCATGCCCGGACAGCCCCCCGGCCAGGGGCTCGTCCGCCGACGACGGGGTCTGCTGCATCCGCAGCCAGAACGGCGCCAGGTCCGCCCGCCGCGCGTCCAGCGCCGCCCGCACCCGCGGATCGTCCGCGAGCCGGGGCCGCGGGCCCTGCCCCTCCGGCCGTACGGGCGCCGGCCGCACGCCCAGCGCGGTCAGCACCCCGGCCGCCTTGGCGTGCGTCTCGGCCACTTCGCCGCGCGGGTCCGAGTGGCGGACGAGCGTCGCGCCGACCGCCACCTTCAGCGATCCCCCGGGGTCGATGTCGGCGGTGCGGATCAGGATCGGCGAGTCCAGGGTCTGGGCGCCGCCGCCGTCCCGTCCGATCAGCGCGAGCGCCCCGGCGTAGTAGCCGCGCCCGGCCCCGTCCGGCCCGAGGGGCTCATAGCGCTCGATCACCCGGCAGGCGTTCTGCACCGGCGAACCGGTGACCGTCGCGGCGAACATCGTCTCGCGGAGCACCTCCCGGACGTCGAGCGAGGAGCGGCCGCGCAGCTCGTACTCGGTGTGCGCGAGATGCGCCATCTCCCTGAGCCGGGGCCCGATCACCGTCCCGCCCATGTCGCCGACGGTGCACATCATCTTCAGCTCCTCGTCCACGACCATGGACAGCTCCTCCACCTCCTTACGGTCGTGCAGGAAGTCCAGCAGCCCCTCCGCGCTCGCCCCGCTCTCGGGATAGCGGTACGTCCCGCTGATCGGATTCATCACGACGGTTCCCCCGGACATCCGCACATGCACCTCGGGGCTGGCCCCCACCAGCGTCCGCCCGTCCGCCAGCCGCACCACATACGTCCAGTAGGCGCCCCGCTCACCGGCCAGCAGCCGCCGGAAGAGCGCGAGCGCGTCGCTGCTGCCGAAGCCCGGGATCTCGCCCCGGAACGTCCGCCGGATGACGAAGTTGGCGCCCTCGCCGGTGCCGATCTCGTCCTCGAGGACCCGGCTCACGATGGACGCGTACGCGTCGTCGTCCACGTCGAACGCCCCGCCCTCGACCCGCACCCGGTGCGCGGGCAGCGCCTCCAGCGCCTCGGCGAGCGGCAGCTCGTAAGTCTCCCGCGGGCGCAGCACGGCCAGCGGCGTCCCGTCGTCGCGCACCTCGAACCCCCGCTCGCGGATCTGCCGGAACGGCACCAGCGCGAGGGCGTCCGCCACCGGCGCGCCATCCGTCGGCGCTCCGGTCGGCAGCGGGATGTCGGTCAGCCGCTCCACCTCGCCGACCGGGCCGAGCAGCACCTCGACGGTGTCGGGTGCCCGGCCCGGGGTGCGTCGGTGCAGCAGGGCGAAGGGCGGCGCGTCGTCGGCGAGCAGCCGGGCGACGACGGCCTCAGCGGTGTGGTGCATGGCGGATGGTTCCTTCCGGAATGAGGAACGACCCGCGGAAACGCCGAAGGCCGCCCCTCGGGCGGCCTTCGCGAGATCTTGGGAGTGCGCGATTCAGCGGGCCGCCGGATGAGCGGTCCACCACCAGGTCATGGTCAGTCGCGCGAACATGTCGGGAACCTTACCGGATCAGTTCCAGGGATTGGCGGGCTGATCGTCGATCGCGGTCCAGAAGCGGGTGCCGTCCGGGACATAGCCGTACGCCCAGAAGGACCAGCCGCCGCTGAGCTCCAGATCGCTGCCGTAGCGGCCGTCGTGGAACTCGGCCATCCGCCACCCCGAGCCGTAGTACTGGGCGCACTGGGCGTCCGCGACGGCCCGGCTGGTGAGCGTCTTGCCCAGTACGGGCGGGGTCGCGGCGACGGTGCCGCGCGACCAGCCGGCGTAGAAGTCCGGGGTGATCCCGGCGGGCACGGCGCTGCCGTTCACTCTCAAGCACAGTAAGGGCAGCGTCGCGGTGGCGGCGGTGTCGCCGTTGTAGGCGTCGGTCGAGGCGTCGGCCCCCACCCGGACCGTGCCGTCGCCCTTGGCGAGCACGGTCCAGGTCATCCCGGACGGGATGGCCGAGGGCGCCGCCTGGGCGGAGGAGGCGGCGAACGGCAGCAGGACGAGCGAGACGGCGGCCGCGAGGGCGGTGGCGCCGCCGCGGAGCCAGGTCCTCAGGCGGTGCGGGGTCTCCGGGGTCTGCGGGGTGTTCCTCATAGCTGTCACTCCTTCGGGTGTTCGCACCGGCCCGGAGTGGACCGGCCTCGAACAGCGTCCGAGGAGGGCACGCTTCCATCACGCTTTCTTCACGGCATGGCCGTAATCCGCCGCAGGATGCCCGAACGCACGTTCTTGCGTCCCGGCTTCCGGATGTGCCGGGGCGAGGGCGGGGGCGGGGCGCGTCCATGACGTGGTGGAAGGTGTCTCACCCTGTGGGCAACAGGCTGGACGGCCGTGGAGACCCCGTAACCTTGTGCGGGTGACCGTGAACGCTGAAACCCACGCCGGTGGCCACACCTGGCAGTCTCTTCCCGCGGCGCAGCAGCCCGATTGGCCGGACCGAGCGGCTCTGCGCGATGTGATCGCTGAGCTTGAGTCCTATCCGCCGCTCGTCTTCGCGGGCGAGTGCGACGCGCTGCGGCACCGCCTGGAGGCCGTGGCGCGGGGCGAGGCGTTTCTGCTGCAGGGCGGGGACTGCGCCGAGGCATTCGACGGCGTGGGCGCCGACCAGATCCGTAACAAGCTGAAGACGCTCCTGCAGATGGGCGCCGTGCTGACCTACGCCGGGTCCGTCCCGGTGGTGAAGGTGGGCCGGATCGCCGGGCAGTACAGCAAGCCGCGCTCGAAGCCGACCGAGACCCGCGACGGGGTGACCCTGCCCACATACCGTGGCGACTCCGTCAATGGATTCGAGTTCACCCCCGAGGCGCGGATCCCCGATCCGCAGCGGCTGAAGCGGATGTACCAGGCGTCGGCCTCGACGCTGAACCTGGTGCGTGCCTTCACCACCGGTGGCTACGCCGACCTGCGCCAGGTGCACGCCTGGAATCAGGACTTCGTGAAGTCGTCGCCGTCGGGTCAGCGCTACGAGGCGCTGGCGCGCGAGATCGACCGGGCCCTGGCCTTCATGAACGCCTGCGGGGTGGACCCGGAGGAGTTCAAGACCGTCGAGTTCTTCTCCTCGCACGAGGCGCTGATCCTGGACTACGAGTCGGCGCTGACCCGCACCGACTCCCGCACCGGTGAGCTGTACGACGTGTCCGGGCACATGGTCTGGATCGGTGAGCGCACCCGGCAGCTGGATGGCGCGCATATCGAGTTCGCCTCGAAGGTCCGCAACCCGGTGGGCGTGAAGCTGGGCCCGACGACCACGCCGGAAGAGGCGCTGTCGCTGATCGAGCGGATCGACCCGGACCGCGAGCCGGGCCGGCTGACCTTCATCACCCGGATGGGCGCGGACACGGTCCGCGACAAGCTGCCCAATCTGGTGGAGAAGGTGACCGCCTCCGGTGCGCAGGTCGTCTGGGTCTGCGACCCGATGCACGGCAACACCTTCGAGGCGGCCTCCGGGCACAAGACCCGCCGCTTCGACGATGTGCTGGACGAGGTCAAGGGCTTCTTCGAGGTCCACAAGGAGCTCGGCACCCATCCGGGCGGCATCCATGTGGAGCTGACCGGCGACGACGTCACCGAGTGCGTGGGCGGCGGCGACGAGATCTTCGTCGACGATCTGCACCAGCGCTACGAGACGGCGTGCGACCCGCGGCTCAACCGCAGCCAGTCGCTGGACCTGGCGTTCCTGGTGGCGGAGATGTACCGGGACCAGTGAGGGTCATCCGGTAGAGATCATAAAGACGCAGGTGGGGCGCGGATCACAACGATCCGCGCCCCTTGTCCGTTGTGGGGCTCCGGTGCGGCAGGTAAGGTAAGGGTTACCTCACTGATCAACGCCATCGCTGGAGAGCCCGTGTACGTCTGCTCATGCTTCGGCATCACCGAGCAGCAGGTGCGTCAGCACGCGGAAACGGGTGCGTGCACCCCGCGCCAGATCGCCGGTGCCTGCAAGGCGGGCACGGACTGCGGATCGTGCGTGCGGAAGATCCAGGCGTTGCTGGGCCGCGGCGCGTGCCCCCGGCGCGAGGCGCTGGACCCGGTCGTGCTGACGACGGCCACGGTGACGACGACCGCGGCGACGGCTGCCGCTGCCGTCCCGGCGCCGACGGCGGCCGAGGCGGCCTGACCGGCGGCCCGGCCCGGTCGCTCCGGGCTCAGTGGCTCCGGGCTCAGTGGCCCTTT
Source organism: Streptomyces sp. 11-1-2 (assembly GCF_003595545.1). Classification (NCBI taxonomy): domain Bacteria; kingdom Bacillati; phylum Actinomycetota; class Actinomycetes; order Kitasatosporales; family Streptomycetaceae; genus Streptomyces; species Streptomyces sp. 11-1-2. The sequence continues at coordinate 3,475,908 of NZ_CP022545.1, read as the reverse complement.
CCGGAGTAGTGGCCCCCGCCGTGATCGTCGCTGGGCTGCTCGATCTGCTGGGCGATGTAGAGGGCCTCACCGAGCTTTTCGATCAGCTCGAGCTGCGTGTCGAGATAGTCGATGTGGAGTTCCTCGTCGGCGAGGATGTACTCGAAGAGATTGGCCGAGGTGATGTCGCCCTTGGACCGCATCAGCTCGATGCCCCGCTTGAGGCGATCGATCGCCTCGACCTCCACCTGCCGGTCGGCCTGGAACATCTCGGTCGCCGTCTGCCCCACCCGGACATGGAAGAGCCGCTGGTAATTGGGCAGGCCATCCAGGAGGAGGATCCGGTCGGTGAGAAGCTCCGCATGCTTCATCTCATCGAAAGACTCCGACCGGGTGTATTTGGCAAGCCGAGTCCAGCCAAAGTGGTCCTGCATCTTTGAGTGCAGAAAGTACTGATTGATCGCGGTCAGCTCGCCGGTCAGCTGCTCGTTGAGGAACTCGAGGACCTCGGGGTCACCCTGCATCGGAGGGGCTCCTTCCAATCCGATCGGGAACGGCAGGTTCCGCGCATCGTCGCATCGCGCCTGTTGAGGCGTCCAGTAAGTGCACGCTTAGTACGAGTTGTGCCCGCCTCTGACGCCCTGGTCACGACCACCCCCGGCGGTCTGAGACCATGGAGCCCATGGGTCAGTCGGAAAGCCGCGAGGGGGAGCTCGCGAAGCTGCCCCCTGGGCAGCGACTGCAGCGCGGTTGGCCGGTTACGCACTATGGGCCGGTCCCGAAGTTCAGGCCGGAGCGATGGGAGTTCCGGGTCTTCGGCGCCACGGCGGACGGCGATAAACACTGCTGGACGCATGAAGAGTTTTCGGCGCTGCCGTACTCGACGGTCGTGGCAGATCTGCACTGCGTCACCAAATTCAGCATGCTCGGCGCCGAATGGGGCGGGGTTTCCGCGCTGGAGATCATGGGGCTCGCGCCGCCGGCGCCCGATGTCACCCACGTGATGGTGTGGGCGGAATACGGCTTCAGCTCAAATCTGCGCCTGACGGACTTCATGGCGGAGACCACGATTTTCGCGACGCACAAGGACGGGGAGCCGCTCACCGCCGAGCACGGTTTTCCGGCGCGGCTGGTGGTGCCCCATCTCTATGCCTGGAAGGGCCCGAAATGGGTGCGCGGGGTGGAGTACATGACCGCCGACCGCCGTGGCTTCTGGGAGGAGCGTGGCTACCACAACGTCGGCGACCCGTGGGCGGAGCAGCGCTACACCTACCAGGAGGAGCCGGGCGACGGCCCGGAGTTCTAGTCGACGGCGTCGCCGTGTTTCGCGGTCAGTGGTGCTGGTGGACCACCGCATGCCCCTTGCCCCGCGCGATCATCCACTTGTTGACCGGCGTGGTGAGCAGGAACGCCACCACGAACGACAGGGCCAGGCTGAGCCAGAAGAGCGCGTCCGACAGCGTCGCGTCCATCGCGCCGGGGAAGAGGGCGATCGTTCCGTTGTCGGCCAGCTCCATGATCGTGATCGATACGGTGTCGGCCGCCAGGGCCACCCGCAGCGCGCTGCGCACATCGAGCCCCGCCCGCAGTACGCCCCGCATGGTCAGGGAGTAGCCGAAGACGAAGGCGAGCGCGATCGCCAGGATCATGGTCGGGACGTTGTGCCAGGCCAGGGCCGTACCGATGGCCATGCCCGCGATCTCGCCGATGGCACAGCCGGTGAGGCAGTGCAGGGTGGCCTGGGCGGCCATCGGCCAACTCGTCGCGCCCTTACGGTGCTCATGGTGTCCATGGCGCTCGTAAGGTCCGCTCCGCGTGTGCTCATGCTGCCGCATGTCCATACCCCCAGCGGTGATTCGGTGATCGGTCGATCCCGTTCAACGCTATACCCCCTAGGGGTATTCCTCCATGCGTCAGCTTTTCTCAGCTGACCCCGGCGCGCAGCTCCTTCAGCCGGGCCACATCCGCCGCATGCCCCTCCGTACCGTCCGGTCCGCCCGGCGTCTCGACCACCAGCGGCACCCCGTCCGTCGCGGGGTGGCTGAACAGCTCGCGGAACGGCTCCGCCCCGATATGCCCGGCGCCGATGTTGGCGTGCCGGTCCTTGTGGGCGCCGACCACGTCCTTGGAGTCATTGGCGTGGATCAGCTTGAGCCGCCCCTCGCCGACGACGGCCACCAACTCGTCCAGGGTCTGCTTCATACCGCCCGGGGCGGCGAGGTCATGGCCCGCCGCGAACACATGGCAGGTGTCCAGGCAGACACCGAGCCGGGGATGCCGGTCGAGCGCCTCGACGTACGGGCCCAGGTCCTCCACCAGCGCGCACAGCGAGGTGCCCTGCCCGGCGGTCGGCTCCAGCAGCAGCCAGGGATCGTCGTCCCGGGTCAGCTCGTCCAGCAGCGGCAGCATCCGCTCCCGCACCTGCGCGATCGCGGTGGCCCGCGCGCGTCCCCCGGTCGCCGAGCCGGTGTGGACGACGACGCCGAGCGCACCGATCTCCCGGCCGCGCCGGAGCGAATGACGCAGGGACTCCACGGAGCGGTCGGCCGTGGCCTCGGTGTGCGAACCGAAGTTGATCAAGTAGGGGGCGTGGACGTAGGCCGGTATGGACCGCTCGGCGCAGGCGGCGCGGAACGCCTCGTCCTGGGCGGGCGTACCGGCCGGGGTGGCCCAGCCGCGCGGATTGGCGACGAAGACCTGGACGCTCTCGGCGCCGATGTCGGCGGCGTGCGCCAGACCGACGGTGGCGAGGCCACCGGCCACACGGACATGGCCACCGATGGGATTGCGATGCGTACTCACATACCCAAGGTTCCCAGGTGCGGAGGGCCCGTGTGATCGGGCCTGTCCCCACTGCCGGAGGGCGCCGCTACGAGATCCTGGGCGATGAGAAGCTGCTCGACTTCTGGCCGGAGCGGTCAGCTTCGGCTGCCCTAGAACACGCCGCCCTTGATCTTGATGGTGATCGTGCTCCCCTTGGGCGCCTCGTCCCCGCCGTCCACCGACTGGTCCTGCACCTTGTCCCCGGGGAACAGCAACGCCTTCTCGACGTCCACCTTGAAGCCGGCGTCCTCGAGCTGCGCCTTGGCGTCGTCGGCCGTCATACCCGTGACGTCCGGCACCTCGATCATCTGCACGCCCTTGGAGACGGTCAGCGTGACCGTATCGCCCTTGGCGCCCTGTTCGTCTCCGTTTCCCGAGGGGGACTGCTCGGCGACCGAGCCCTTGTCCTCCTCCGAGAACACCTGCCGGTCGGCGATCTTCACCTTGAAGCCCGCGTCCTCCAGCTCGGACCGGGCCTCGTCGACCGAATCGCCCACCACGTCCGGGATGTCGACCGGCTGGCCCTTGCTGACCACGATCGACACCGGCGTCTCGGGGCGACGCACGGAGCCGGAGACCGGGCTGGTGGAGAGGACCGAGTCCTGGGCCGTCTCACTGCTGAAACGGCGGATGACCTTGCCGATCGTCAGCCCCTGGTCCGCGATCTTCCGCTTGGCCTCGGCCAGTGGCATGCCCACCACATTGGGCACCTCGGCCCGCGGCGGCCCCTGGGAGACCCGGATGGTCACGGTGCCGGTGTCGCGGACGCGCTCGCCCGGGCCGGGCTTGGAGTCGATGACCTTGCCCTTGGGGATGACATCGCTGAACTCGTTGACGACCTTCACATCGAGACCGGCGCCGTGCAGCTTCTTCTCCGCCTCCGCCTGGGTCTTCCGCAGCACCGGCGGGACCTCGGTGAACTGGCCGGCGCTGATGTACCAGACACCGGCGGCGAGGGCGATCGCCAGCACCACCGCGGCGGCGATCGTCATGATCCCGCGGCGCGACATCCCGCCCCGGCCGCGTCGGCCATGCCCCTGCTGCCGGGGCGGTTCCGGCGGCAGCTCCAGACGGCTCGTGTGGTTGAGCAGCTCCTGCTCGTCGTCGAGGGCCGCCGCCGGGCGCGGAATCACCGTCGTACGGTTCTCGGCGCCGGCCGAGGTGTCCTCCCTGGCCTGCGGGGGCACCGCGTCCAGCTGGTCGTCGGTCAGCGCCGCCCGCACCGCGCGGGTCGCGCTCAGCAGCGCGACGGCGTCGACGGGACGCCCCTCGGTCGCGCGCGCGGTGGCCGAGGCGACCAGCGCGTCCAGCTCCGGGGCGACCCCGGGCGCGAGGGCGGACGGCGGCGGGACGTCCTCGTTCAGATGCTGGTAGAGGACCTGCGCCGGGGTGCTGCCGCCGTGCGGCTTGGAGCCGGTCAGCATCTCGTACAGCACCACACCGCAGGCGTAGACATCGGCGCGGGGGTCGGCCGTGCCGTGCTCGATCTGCTCGGGCGCGAGATAGGACACGGTGCCGAGGACGGTGCCGGTGGAGGCGCTGGTGTTGGTGTCCACCGCCCGGACCAGGCCGAAGTCGGCGACCTTGACCCGGCCGTCGTCCCCGATCAGCACGTTCTCGGGCTTCATGTCGCGGTGGACGAAACCGGCGCGGTGGGCCGCCCCGAGCGCGGCCAGCACCGGCTCCAGGATGTCCAGCGCGGCGCGCGGATGCAGCGCCCCGCGCCCGCGGAGCACATCGCGCAGGGTGCAGCCCGCGACGTATTCCATGGCCAGATAGACATGGCCGCCGTCCGCTCCCTGGTCGTAGACGGCGACCACATTGGCGTGCGCGAGTCTCGCGACGGACTTCGCCTCACGGATGAAGCGGTCGACGAAGGCGGCGTCGGAGGCGAGGCTCTGGTGCATCACCTTCAGGGCGAGCACACGGTCCAGCCGGGTGTCGACGGCCCGGTAGACCGTCGCCATCCCGCCAACGGCGATCCGCGCCTCAACGCGGTAGCGGCCGTCGAGCTCCTGCCCGACGAGGGGGTCCTGGAGGGTCGTATCCACGGGGGAAGTCTACGAGGCATCGATATGAGCCATGACCGCCCGCCCCAGGTGGGGCGGGTACTGCAGCGGAACGGTGACACCGGCGGGTCAGTTGTGCGACGCGGCGGCGATCGCGGCCAGCTCCTCGAGCGCGGAGGTCCAGGACAGCATGGCGTACTCGGCGTGCTTGGCCTTGGCCTCGTCGGGGACGGCCAGGGCGCGGATACCGCTCTCCGCCAGCCGCAGCCGGGTGCCCCGCCCCTCGGGGGAGAGCGCGAACTCCACCAGGGTCGCCTCCCCGGGATCCGAGGGCGCGTGATCGGGTTCCAGGGCCAGCCGGAAGCGGAAGAGCGTGTCGGGGACCGCCCGCTCGACCTGACCGTGGAACTCTCCGTGTTCGTCCCACCGGAACCGGAGCCTCCCGCCGGGGTGCGGATCGATCTCGCAGCCGCCGGGGGCGTACCAGACGCGGATGTGCTCGGGCGTCGTCAGCACCCGCCACACCCGGTCGATCGGCGCCGGTACGTACACCTCGCGCTCGATCCGGTCGTCCACGGTCACGGTCACGGCGACCACCTCCGCGCTGTGCGCTGCTCCCTCAATCCACAGTAGAGGGCCGCGCCGGGCCCGGACAGCGGCGGGCCGGACACTGGGGCGCTGGGCGGGGGCATGGCTGGACACCGGGTCCGGGCGGGGGGAGTGGCCGAGCGCCGGGTGCGGGCGGGGCTAGCCGGATGTAGTGCCCGGGCGGGGGTCTGGCTGGATGCCGGGTTCGGGCGGGGGAGCGGCCGAGCGCCGGGTCCGGGCGGGGGGCTAGCCGGACGCCGGGCTTGGGCGGGGCTCTGGCTGGACGCCGGGTCCGCGCGGGGCTGGCCGAACGCCCTGCCCGGACGGGGGACCGGCCGAATGCCTTGCCCCGACGGCGGCTGGCCGAGCGCCGGGTGCGGGCGGGGGCTAGCCGGGTGTCGTGCCCGGACGCCGGGCTTGGGCGGGGGTCTGGCGGAGCGCTGGGCCTGGACGGGCTCTGGCCGGACGCCGGGTCTGGCCGAGCGCCGGGTTCGGGCGGGGCTAGCCGGGTGTCGTGCCCGGACGGGGGTCTGGCCGAGCGCCGGGCTTGGGCGGGGTCTGGCCGAGCGCCGGGCCGGGACAGGGGCCCGAGCGCCGGGCCGGGACAGGGGCTAGCCGAATGCCGGGCGCTCGGGGTCCAGGGCCGCCAGGCCCTCGGTCGGGCTCGACGCCTCGGCGAAGTGGCGGCGCGGGATCCGGCCCGCCCGGTGCGCCAGCCAGCCCGCCTCCACCGCGTGCCGCATCGCCCCCGCCATCAGCTCCGGCTCCTGGGCCCGGGTGACGGCCGAGGCGAGCATCACCGCCGCGCACCCGAGCTCCATGGCCAGCGCGGCGTCCGACGCCGTCCCCGCGCCCGCGTCCAGGATCACCGGCACGGTGGCGCGCTCGGTGATCAGCTGGAAGTTGTGTGGATTGCGGATGCCGAGACCGGAGCCGATCGGGGAGCCGAGCGGCATGATCGCGGCGCAGCCGACGTCCTCCAGCTTCCGGGCCAGGATCGGGTCGTCATTGGTGTACGGGAGGACCGTGAACCCGTCGTCGACCAGCGTCTCGGCGGCGTCCAGCAGCTCGATCGGATCGGGGAGCAGGGTGCGCTCGTCGGCGACCACCTCCAGCTTGACCCAGTCCGTGCCCAGGGCCTCCCGGGCGAGGCGGGCGGTGAGCACGGCCTCACCGGCGGTGAAACACCCGGCGGTGTTGGGCAGCGGGCGGATGCCGTGCCGGTTCAGAACGGAGAGCACCGACCCCTGCACCGTGGGGTCGAGCCGCCGCATCGCGACGGTTGTCAGCTCGGTGCCGGAGGCCAGCAGCGAGCGTTCCAGGATCTCCAGGCTGGGAGCGCCGCCGGTGCCCATGATCAGGCGGGACCCGAAGTCGGTCCCGGCGATGGTGAGCGGGTCGGGGGTGGTGAGGGGCGCGCGGCCCGGCGCGTTCGGGGCGGTGGTGACGGGTGTGGCGGCAGTAGCGGTCGTGGCGGCAGTAGCGGCCGTGGTGGGAGCCATGGGTGGATCAGCCTCCTTGGACCGCGGTGAGGACCTCGACGCGATCACCGTCGCCGAGCGGGGTCGCGGGCCATTGGGTGCGTGGGACGACCGTCTCGTTGACGGCGGCGGCGACGCCCGAGGGCGCCTGGGTGAGGGTCGCGACAAGCCGGTCGAGGGTGGTCCCGTCCGGGACCTCGCGGGGCTCGCCGTTGACGGAGACGGTCATGGGTGCTGCTCCTGTGCTGGGGAGGGGGTGGCTGAGGGGGCCGCGAAGCGCCGCGGGGTGAACGGCCGGGCCTCCGGCGGGAGTTCTCCGCTCGTCAGCGCCTCGGCCATGACATCGCCGGTGATCGGGGTGAGCAGGACGCCGTTGCGGTGGTGGCCGGTGGCCAGCAGCAGCCCCGGCAGCGCGGTCGGGCCGAGCATCGGGGCGTTGTCGGGGGAGCCGGGGCGCAGCCCGGCACATGTCTCCACCAGCGGCAGTTCGGTGATGCCGGGCACCACCTCATGGGCGTCCCGCAGGAGTTCGTACACCCCGCCGGCGGTGACCGTGGTGTCCCAGCCCAGCTCCTCGCTGGTCGCGCCGATGACCAGCTCGCCGTTCTCGCGTGGCACCAGGTAGACCGGCCCGCCGCGCACCACGGCCCGTACGGTCCGGGAGAGGAACGGCGCGTACCGCTCGGGCACCGACAGCCGCAGCACCTGCCCCTTGACGGGTCGTACGGGCGGCAGGACGTCGTCGGGGACGCCCGCGAGCCGTCCGCTGAGGCTGCCGGCGGCCAGGACGGTCCGCTCGGCGGCCAGGCGCGTGCCCCCGGTCAGCTCGATCCCGGTGGCGCGGTCGCCGTCCAGCAACAGCCGCTCCGCGCGGGCGCGGTGGAAGACGGCCCCGGCCCGCTCGCACGCGGTGAGCAGGGCCGCCGTCAGCCGCCGCGGGTCCACCTGGTTGTCGCCGGAGACGCGCAGCCCGCCGTGTACGCCCGGCGCGAGCATCGGTTCCAGACGGCGGCATTCACGCCCCGTCAGCCATTCGGACTCCAGCCCGAGCCCCTGCTGGAACGTGTGGAGCTCGCGCAGCTGGGCACGGTCGTCGGCGTCGAACGCCACGGCGAGTGTGCCGCAAGGGCGGTGGCCCACGTCCTGGCCGCTCGCCTCCTCCAGCTCGGCCACGAAGTCCGGATAGCGGCGCGCCGAGGCCAAGTTGAGCCCGAGCAGGGTCTGCTCACCGTAATGAAGCTCGGTGACGGCGGCCAGCATCCCCGCCGCCACCCAGGCGGCTCCGCCGCCGGGCGCCGGGTCGGCGAGGGCGGTGCGCAGCCCCCGCTGGGCCGCCCGCCAGGCCGTGACCAGGCCGATGATGCCGCCCCCGATGACGAGGGCGTCGTACGGTCCGCCCACGGATGGTCGGCGGCCAAGCCCAGAGGTGTGTGGTCCGTCGTCGTGACCTGGTGCGTGCGTGGACACGCTGCCCCTCCCTTCGCCGGCATGACCCGGATCAGGTTCGTACGGTCGGAGGCCGTTCCAGCCTCCCTCTCAGCCCGGTACGTCCGGGCTCCCGCGAGTGCTCTGCCCCGCCACCCTAGTACGGGCCCGAATCGCCCGAAAGCCCGACCACCCACCAGCCCCCGCCACCCCTCCCCTCTGTGCCCGAGATCTCCCCTCGCCCTCTGCGGTCCGCCCCACCAGCCGCAATACAGTGATCGTGTGAGCGATGAGACGACGACGAAGCCGTCCTCGAGCGGCGGCGAACAGCGGGTGGTGATCGTCGGAGCGGGCATGGCGGGGGTGCAGACCGCCGTCGCGCTACGCGAACAGGGCTGGACGGGGGAGATCGTCCTGCTGGGCGCGGAGACCCACCAGCCCTACGACCGGCCGCCGCTGTCCAAGGCCGTGCTGCTCGGCAAGGCCGAGGGGTCGACGCTCGACGTGGACTTCGCCGGGCTCGGCATCACGCTGCGGCTCGGCGTCCAGGTCACCGGGCTCCGCACGGACAAGCGGCTCGTCGAGACCGCGACCGGGCAGCTCCCGTACGACGTCCTGGTGATCGCCACCGGCGCCGAGCCGGTCCCGCTGCCGGGCAGCGAGGGCGTGCCAGGCGTCCATCTGCTGCGCACCCTGGACGACGCGGTGCGGCTGCGCCCGGTGCTCGCCCGGCAGCGCGAGATCGCGGTCGTGGGGGCGGGCTGGATCGGCGCGGAGTTCGCCACGGCGGCGCGCGAGGCGGGCTGCGCCGTGACGGTCGTCGAGGCCGCGGACCGGCCGCTGGCGGGCGCCCTCCCGGCCGAGGTCGCGGCCCCCATGGCGGCCTGGTACGAGGACTACGGCGCCCGGCTGGTGACCGGCGCCCGGGTGGCCTCCGTGGACGAGAGCGGGCTGGTGCTCGGCGACGGCACCCGGCTGCGGGCGGGCGCGGTGGTCGTCGGGATCGGGGCCCGGCCGGCCACGGACTGGCTGGCGGGCTCGGGCGTGGAGCTGGCCGAGGACCGCTCCGTAGCCGCCGACGACCGGCTGAGCACCTCGGCGCCGGACGTCTACGCGGTCGGCGACTGCGCCTCCTTCCCGTCCGCCCGCTACGGCACCCGGCTGCTGGTGCACCACTGGGACAACGCGCTGCAGGGGCCGCGCACCGTCGCCGCCAATGTGGTGGGGAGCCGGACGGTCGCCCACTTCCCCGGCGCGGTCTACGACCCGGTGCCGTATTTCTGGTCCGAGCAGTTCGGGCGCTTCGTGCAGTACGCCGGGCACCACTCGGAGGCCGATGAACTGGTCTGGCGCGGCGATCCGGCCGGTGCCGCCTGGTCGGTGTGCTGGCTGCGAGAGGGCGCCCTGGTCGCCCTGCTGGCCGTCGGCCGTCCGCGCGATCTGGCCCAGGGGCGCAAGCTGATCGAGCGCGGCGCCCGGCTGGACCGGACGCGGGCTGAGGACCCGTCGGTGCCGCTGAAGTCGGCCGTCTGCTGACCGGCCGGCAGACTGCTGGCCGGGGCGTCCGGGGCGGGGCGGGCGGCCCGCGCGGCGGGCGCCCGGCTACCCACTGTCAGTCCCAGATGGCAGGCTTGTTCCGTGACCGAGATTGACGCAAAGATCGATGCTCTCGTCCCCGCCTGGCTCACCCTCCCCGACGTCGCCGAGCGACTCGGTGTCGAGGTGACGCGCGTCCGGCAGCTGGTCAAGGAGGGCCAGCTGATCGCGGTGCGCCGTGGCGAGAACAGGGTGCTTCAGGTGCCCGAGGAGTTCATCGCCGACGGAAAGGTCGTCAAGGGCCTCGTGGGGACCTTGACGCTGTTGAAGGACGACGGCTTCAGCGATGAAGAGATGCTGGAGTGGCTCTTCACCCCCGACCCGAGCCTGCCCGGCACCCCGGCACGGGCCCTGAGCGAGAATCGCGGTACGGAAGTGAAGCGGCGCGCGCAGGCGCTCGCCGTCTGACGCCGCTCCCGTCCAGCTTTCGGCGGCCTTCCGTACGGGCTCGTACAGAGCCCGTACGGGGCGTGTACAGGGCTGATCGCTCTCGCGTTTTTGTCGCCGTAGTCGCATGTAGTCGCACGTAATCGCACGTAATCGCGTGTTGTCGCACACGGCGTACGGGTCGGGCTCGCGCACGGCCCGTACGCCGCCGACCCTCCGGGGGTACCGAACCATGTCCACCACCGCCACCGCGCATGAGCAGCTGGCCGACGCCCGCCTCTATCTGTGCACCGACGCACGGAAGCGCCAGGGCGACCTGCCGGAGTTCCTGGACGCCGTCCTGGCGGCGGGCGTGGACATCGTCCAGCTGCGGGAGAAGGAGATGGAGGCGGCCGAGGAGCTGGAGCACCTCCAGGTCCTCGCGGATGCCTGCCGTCGCCATGGAAAGCTGCTCGCCGTCAACGACCGCGCCGATGTCGCGCATGCCATCGGCTCGGATGTGCTCCATCTGGGCCAGGGCGATCTGCCGGTGCCCGCGGCGCGCGCGATCCTCGGCGCGGACGTGCTGATCGGGCGCTCCACGCATGCGGAGGCGGAGGTGGACGCGGCGGCCGTCCAGCCCGGTGTGGACTACTTCTGCACCGGCCCCTGCTGGCCCACCCCCACCAAGCCGGGCCGCCCCGCCCCCGGGCTGTCCCTGGTGCGCCACGCCGCGGCGCTGGGCACCGAGCGGCCGTGGTTCGCCATCGGCGGAATCGACGCGTCCAACCTGGATCAGGTCCTGGAGGCGGGCGCCCGCCACATCGTCGTGGTCCGGGCCATCACCGCTGCCGACGACCCGGCGGCGGCGACGGCGGAGCTGGCCAAGCGGGTGCGCGCGGCCTGACCGGGGCCCGGCCCCGGCTTTTCACCCGGCTTTCACCCGGTTTTCATCCGACTCGGCTCGTCCGCCGGTCGAGGGCGCGCCGAGCTGTCCGCACTGCGGACAGAAGGCTGGCAAAACCCCCAAATCTCCGCGGCCGGGTGGGCGTAGCCGAGCCGGGTGGATAGCCTGCACGTATGGCCCTAGGCACCGCTTCCACCAGGACCGATCGCGCCCGGACCGTGCGCGATCTGCTCGCGTCGGGCGAGCAGTCGTATTCCTTCGAATTCTTCGCCCCCAAGACGGCGAAGGGCGAGCAGACCCTGTGGAACGCCATCCGCAGGCTGGAAGCCGTCTCGCCCACCTTCGTCTCCGTGACCTACGGAGCAGGCGGTTCCTCCCGTGAGGGCACCGTGCGCGTCACCGAGCGCATCGCGACGGACACCACGCTCACCCCCGTCGCCCATCTGACCGCCGTCAACCACTCCCGGGCCGAACTGCGCAACATCATCGGGCAGTACGCCGACGCCGGGATCCGGAACATGCTGGCCCTGCGCGGCGACCCGCCGGGCGACCCCACGGGGGAGTGGATCCGGCACCCCGACGGCCTCGACTACGCCGTCGAGCTGGTCCGGCTGATCAAGGAGTCCGGGGACTTCTGCGTCGGCGTGGCCGCGTTCCCCGAGATGCACCCCCGCTCGGCGGACTGGGACACCGACATCCGTCACTTCATCGACAAGTGCCGTGCGGGCGCCGACTTCGCCATCACGCAGATGTTCTTCTACCCCGAGGACTATCTGCGGCTGCGCGACCGGGTCGCGGCGGCGGGCTGTACGACACCGATCATCCCTGAGATCATGCCCCTCACGAACGTCAAGCAGATCGAGCGGTTCGCACAGCTCAGCAATGCCGCGTTCCCGCCCGAACTGGCTGAACGGATCCTGGCGGTGAAAGACGACCCGGCGGCTGTACGCTCGATCGGAATCGACTACGCCACAGAGGTGTGCGCGCGGTTGATGGCCGAGGAGATCCCCGGGCTGCACTTCATCACCCTGAACCACTCCCCGGCGACGCTGGAAATCTACGAGAATCTGGGACTGCATCAGCGGTCCTGATCCTGATGACGGCAGCCGACGGGCGGCCGCATTGAGAGGGGCGGGCATGGGCTGGACGGTCCTCTACATCGCATTCGGCGTCGTCGCGCTGTGGCTGCTGGGGGAGGTCCTCCTGCAGTACAAGGCACGGCTGCGCTGGCGGCTGCTGGCCTTCGTCGGCTTTCTGGGCGTGGTCGTCGGCGTGCTGATCCCGTCGGTTCCGGTGATCGGGGTGGGGGCGATCGCCTTCGCCATAGGCCAGACGTATGTGACGCTCTCCTTCCGGCGCGGTTTCGCCGCGGGCTGGGCGCTGAGCGGCGGGCTGCCCGGACTGCTCGGCCGCGAGGAGCGCAGCCCCCGGCCGGACGACTCGGACAAGGAGCCGATCCTCGAGGTGTCCGACCTGGAGGCGGTCCCGGCGGCGCAGCCGGAGCCGCCCACGTACCAGCCGCAGCCGCTGCCCGACGACACTGGCGAGTACGGCGTCTACGAGGAGCCGTCGGCTTTCACCCCGGCCGCGGGGGCGTACAGCGGCGAGGCGGCCGGTGGCTACAGCGCGTACGAGACGTACGGCGGCTACGGCTCGCAGCAGGACCACAGCCAGGGGCACGGCCAGAACTACGGCCAGGACGTCTACGCGGACCAGATGGGCCAGGGCGGGCAGTACGGCTACGGGAACGAGGCGTACGCGGCCTACGGCCAGGACCCGTACGGCGGCGCCCAGCCCCAGGACCAGCCTCAGCCCCAGGCCCAGTCCTATGAGCAGCAGGCATACGACCAGCAGGCTTACGGCCAGCAGCAGTACGCCGACCAGTACGCGGCCTACGGCCAGCAGGATCCGTACGGCGGCGGGGCCTACGGCGGCGACCACTGGGCGGCCGACGCCTCCTACCCCTCGCCGGACCCGGCATACGACGTGATGCAGTCCGGCGGGCCCTGGGTGCCGCAGCAGCGCGAAGGCGACGCCGCGCCCGCGGCGGACCAGCAGGGGTACCCGTACCAGCAGCAGCAACAGGGCCAGGCCCAGGGCCAGGGCTATCCCCAGGGCTTCGACGAGCAGTACCGCTACTGAGTCGGCAGCGCTACTGAGCCCCGCTGCCAGGTGAGCCCGCTCCCCGGGAGCGGGCTCGCGTGTTTCCTGGGAGCCTTGGGAGCCGCTCTACTGGGAGCCGCGCCAGTCCTCGCCCTCGACGATCAGCCCGGCCACCAGCGCGCCCGACATTCCGGCGTGGGCGAGCCCGCCGCCCGGATGGGCCCAGCCGCCCGCCAGATACAGGCCCGGGAGCCGGGTGACATTGGCGGGCCGCAGAAACGCGCCGTCCGCCCCGGCGAGCACCGGGCCCGGCACGGCGCCGCCCCTGGCGCCCGTCTCCGCCTCGGTGTCGGCGGGTGTGCGGACCTCATGCCACAGCATCCGGTCCCGCAGCCCCGGTATCGCGGCCTCGGCGGCCGTGATCAGCCGCTGGGCGTCCTGCTCCGCCGCCGTGCCGTCCGTCCAGTCCACCGGGCCGTGCGGGGCGACGACGGCGGTAAGGGTGACGGCCTCGTGCTCCTCGTCCGGGCGCACCGTGGGGTCGTCCGGGCGCAGCACGGTCACCGTGGGGTGGGGGCAGGGCTCGCGGAGCCCGTGGCCGTCGCCGAAGACGGCGGCCAACTCCGCATCCCGGTCCGGGGCGTGGACCACCGTGCGGTGCGCGGTGTCCGCGGGACGGGTGCCGCGCAGCGCCAGAAGGACGGTCAGCCGCCCCGGCGTGCCGCCGCCCGCGCCGGGCTCCGGCCGCACATCCCCCTCCCGCCAGGGCGCCTGCCCGCCGAGCAGCGGGGGCAGCAGCGCGGGGTCGATGCCCGAGACCACCGCGTCGGCCTCCGCGACGGTGCCGTCGGCCAGCTCCACGCCCGCCGCACGGCCGTCCTTCTCCACGATGCCGGTGACTTGGGCGTCGAAGTGGAACTCGACCTTCCGTTGACGGCAGCGCTCATGGAGGGCATCGGCGAGCGCCCGCATGCCCCCGCGCACATACCAGGCGCCGAACGTCTGCTCGATATAGGGCAGCACGGTGGCCGCGGCGGGGGCGGAGCGCGGGTCGAGGCCGTGCGCCAGCGCATGGCTCTCCAGGAGGGCCACGGCGCGCGGATCCTTCAGCTCACGGCGGGCCACTCCGGCGAGCGTGGGCGGGCCGTCGGCACCGCCCCGGCCGAACAGGCCGCCTAGCCGCCCGCGCCGCACGGGGGCGGCCGGATAGGGATCGCGGCCCAGGACCCGCCAGTCGGCGCGCAGCGGCTCCTCCAGGAGCGGCCTGCGGGTGGCGTCCCACACCTCGCGCGCCCGGTTGACCAGATCGCTCCAGCGCTCGCCCGCGCCCGCGCCGAAGGCGCCGTCCAGTGCCTGGAACACCCCGGCCCGTGAGGCATTGGGCAGCCGGACATCCGTGCCATCGGTGAAGAGATGCCGGCTCGCCGGGTCGACCTGGCTGAGCTCGACGCTCTGCTCCAGGGTCTGCTTGCCGGTCTTCACGAACAGATCCCGGTAGACGGCGGGCAGGTGCAGCAGCCCTGGGCCGGTGTCGAAGCGGAACCCGTCCCGCGCGAAGCGGCCGACCCCGCCGCCATGGGCCCGCCCGCGCTCGTACACCACCACCCGGTGGCCCGCCACGGCCAGCCGGGCCGCCGCCGCCATGGCGCCCATCCCGGAGCCGATCACCACAATCCGTGCCATGACCGCGACTTTATCCGCCCCCACCGACAGCCGGGGCAGCACACCTGGGGACGAGTGCGCAGACCTGAGTACGCGTACTCAGCCGGGGAGATGAGTAGTCGCGCGGATGGGCCGCCACCTGCTCGGACGAGAGAGTGGTGCATACGGAAGGGCCGCGCGCCGGACCGCCGGCACGGGGCGGCGGAACGGCGCGGCGGCCCGGACGAAAGGTGGGAGTCACCGGGAGTCTCCGGGACCAGGAGCCTCCAACGGGGGAAGTACGGGGGAGTTACGGGGGGAGGCGCTGTTCCGGTCAGCTCGATGAAAGTCGATCTGCCGGAACAGCGCCTTCTACGTGTCCCCGGAGGAGCTGATCCGTCCGCCACACCGGGCCATCCGGAGGCTACGGTCGGCCATCCGGAGGCCGCGGCCGGCTATCCGGAGGCCACGGTCCCGCCCACGCGGCCCTGCAGCAGCCGCGACAGCGCCGCGTGCACATCCTCCAGCGACCGCTCGGGTTGATAGGACTGCCAGTCCAGCGCGGCCACCAGCACCATCCCGAACAGCGCCGACGCCGTCAGCGGGATGTCGATGTCCCCGCTGAACTCGTGCCCGGCCACCCCGGCCCGCAGCTCGGCCTCGATCACCGCTATGGCCCGCTGCCTGACCATCATCAAGGTGGACTGCCAGGCGCGGTTGGTGCGCCACAGCTCGGCCACGTACAGCTGGGTCAGCGACGGATAGCGGGAGATGAAGTCCAGCCCGGCCCGGACCATGGCGTCCAGCGCGTCCACATGACTGCCGCCGCGCTCCGCGTTCTCGTCGGCGGCGCTCTGTAGGGATGCGGTCAGCAGCTCGATGCCGTGCTGCAGCAGCTCCTCGAAGAGCACGGTCTTGCTGGCGAAGTTGTAGTAGACCGTGCCCTTGGCCACCCCGGCCCGCTCGGCGATCTCGTCCACGGTGGTGGAGGAGAAGCCCTGTTCGGCGATGAGGGTGACCGCTGCCTCGAAGAGTTTCTGGCGTGTGGCCTGGCGGCGCGTGCTGCTGCTGTCCATAGCGCCGATTCTGCCCGTTGTTGATGTTATGCCGCTCACAGGCTCAGCTCCGGATGCAGCCGGTCCACCGACCACACCTGCCTGCGCCGCGCGGACCACGCGGTGAGCGCCAGGGCAGCCACGCTGAATCCGAGGAGTACCCCGCAGGCCAGCCAGACCGGGCCGAGCCCGCCGCCGGTGATGAGCCGGCGCAGCCCGTCCACCACGTAGGTCATGGGCAGGAAGGGATGGATGGCGTTGAAGAAGCGCGGGCTGGTCTGCACCGGATAGGTGCCGCCCGCCGAGGTCAGCTGGAGCATCAGCAGGGCCAGCACCAGGATCCGGCCGGCCGGTCCGAAGCGGGCGTTCAGCCACTGCACGATCGCCGCGAAACAGGCCGTCACCAGCATCAGGAAGCCGAGCGTGCCCGCGGCCCGCGCCATCTGCAGGCCGATCGCCCAGTGCAACACCGCCATCAGGGCCAGCGTCTGGAACACCCCGATCACGGCGACCGGCAGCCAGCCCGCGAACGCGATCCGCCAGGCGGAGGCGCCCACCGCGAGCGCGCGCCTGTTGAGCGGCTGGATCAGCATGTAGGCCACCATCGCGCCGACCCAGAGGGAGAGCGGGATGAAGTACGGGGCGAAACCGGTGCCGTAGTTGGGCGCCTTGTGCAGCGCCTGGTTGACCAGCCGGACCGGATCCGCCATCACCTCGGTCCGGGCGTCCCGGTCCTGCTTGCCGTAGTCGGGGATCTTGCCGGCGCCGTCGTGCAGCCCGCCGGAGAGCTTGCCGGAGCCGTCGACGAGCCGGAACATCCCGCCGCCCAGGGTGTTCGCGCCGCCGCGCGCCTTACCGACGCCGCTGTCGAGGTCGGAGGCGCCGGTCTTGGCGGTGCTCAGCCCGGTGTGCAGGGTTCCGGCGCCCTTGGCGACCTTCTGCGCACCGGAGTTGAGGGCGTTGACCTTCCGTACGGCGGTGTCGAGGTCGGTGCCCAGGTGCGGGGCGTTCTGCGCGAGCCACAGCGCCTGGTCGTGCAGATCGTCCAGATGACCGCCGAGGGCGTCGAGTTGGGTGGTGTGGTCCCGCACCAGCTTGTTGACGTCCTCGGCCACATCGGCGGCGGTGTCGGCCGCCGCCACCGACTTCTTGAGCGCGGGACAGTCCGGGTCGGCGGGCACCGCCCCCTCGCAGCGGGTCCGGTAGTCGGCGGCGAGGACGTCGGACGCCTTACGGGCCTTGGTGGCCGCCGCGGAGGTCGTCTCGGGCAGGGTGTCGAGGCTGTCGGACGCCTTCTGGGAGGCGTCGGCGACCAGTTGGGAGACGTCCCCGATCTCCTTGCCGTGCTCCTTGAGGAACGGGCGTACCTTGGCCGCCACGTCGTTGACCTTGTCGGACAGCGACCGGGTGCCGTCGGCGACGCCGCCCGCGCCGGTCTTGAGCGTCCCGGAGCCCTGATAGAGCGTGCCGAGCCCGGACTTCAGATCGCGGCTGCCCTTCTTGGCCTTGGCCAGGCCCTTGGCGAGGTCGTCCGCGCCCTTCTTGGCCTTGCCGATGCCCTTACCGAGCTTGTCGGCGCTCTTGGCGGCCTTCTCCGTCTCGCCGTGGATATCGGCGAAGGAGATGAAGATGTTGTCGTAGAAGCCGCGGGACGCCTTGGTGGAGGCCGCGGCGCGCACCTCGGAGAAGACCGAGCGGGAGATCTGGCCGACGATGTAGTTGTTGGCGTCGTTGGTGCACACCTTGAGGGCGCCGGTCTCCGGGGACTTGCCGGAGCTGGTGGCGATCTGCCGGCTGAAGTCCGAGGGCACGGTGAGCGACAGGTAGTACGTGCCGTTCGCGACGCCCTTACGGGCCTCGGCGGCGCTCGTGCGGTGCCAGTCGAAGGTCTTGCTGTCGAGCAGCTTGCCGCTGATGTCGTCGCCCGCGGTGAGGCGCTCGCCCTTCACGGTGGCGCCGTTGTCCGAGTTGACGAGGGCCACCGGGATCTTGTCGAGCTTGCCGTACGGGTCCCAGAAGGACCACAGGTACAGCGCGCCGTAGAGCAGCGGCAGCAGGAGCAGGGCGGCGAGCGCCGCCCGTGGCAGCTTTCCCCTCCCGAACCGCTTCAGCTCAAGCGCGGCGAGTTTCGGCGAGCGCATCCGCCGCCCCCTTCTCGTTCTCGTCGTGTCCGGCCTCGTGGGCGGCGGGAGTGTCGGAGGCGTCCCCGTCGGCCTGCTGGCTCTTTTCGGCCGGGCTCTTCCGCGCGGTCCGGACCACGACCGCGTCGGCCGGGGCCTGGCTGCACACCGCGAGGACCGTGGTGCCGCCCTCCGCGACCTCCCGCAGCAGCGCCCAGGCGCGCTCGCGTTCGGCGTCCGAGAGCTTCATGTCGGCGTCGTCGACGGCCAGCAGCCGCGGCCGGGCGATGAGCGCGAGCGCGATCGACAGCCGCAGCGCCTCCAGCCGCTCCAGGTCCCGTACGGCCGTACGCGGCCCCTTGGGCAGCGTGTCGAGGTCCAGCCCGGCGGCCGTGAGGGCCGCGTCGATCCCGGCCCGGGACGCGGCGGCCCGCTCACGGCGCGGGCGCAGCAGCCCGCGTGGGGAGTCCGCGAACCGGCGCCGCAGCAGGGCCCGCTCCCGCAGATGCTCGGCGACCGTGAGCACCGGATCGAGCTCGATGACGCCCGGTACGTGCGCGAGCGCGCTGATCCGGCGTATGCGCGCCATCTGTTGGGGAACCCGGAAGCCCCCGACCACGCCGTGTCCCTCGGTGGGGCGCATCCGGCCGGTGAGCGTGAGCAGCAGGGAGGTGCGGCCCGAGCCGGACGGGCCCTCGATCGCGATCAGCGCACCGGAGTCGGCGGCGATGTCGGCACCGCGGAACGCCCAGCCGTGCGACCCCCTGACGCCGAGCCCCTCGGCCGTCACCGCCGCCCCGGTATCCGCTTCTGGGGTGCCCCCCACACAGATCACTTCCTTGATTTTTGAACTGACTGGTCAGTGCAAAAACAGTATGGAGTATGGCAGGGCGAGGCGTGGTGTCGGGGTCGTTCGCGCTGGTCAGAGCCGATTGTCAGTGGTGTGCCCCACGATGGCCCCATACGGCGGTCGCTCTACCACACGACCGGCCGCCACGCGACGACAGGAGGTTCGTCATGGCCAGTACCGCCGCAGCGCGCCGGCACCGTGCCGCCGCCCCTGCCCCTTCGTTGACCGGCCCCGCGACCGATGTCCACCCCGTGCTGCGCCGCGCGTCCGCCCCGCCCGCCGCGGCCGGTCTGCTCACCCAGGCCCATCAGGGCCTGGAGGAGGCCGCCGCGCTCGAAACCGCCAACGAGCGCTTTGCGACCGCACATCTGGCCGCCCTGCGCACGGCCGCCGCCGTGCTCGCCGTGCGCGGCCGCCCCGAGCCCACCGTGCGCCGCCGCGCCCGGATCCGCAGCGCCTGGGAGGTCCTGCCGGAGGTCGCTCCCGAACTGGCCGAGTGGAGCGCGCTGTTCGCCTCCGGCGCCGAGCGCCGGGCCCGCGCCGAGGCGGGGATACAGGGCGCCGCGAGCCGGCGGGACGCGGACGATCTGCTGCGTGCCACCGCGATGTTCCTGCGGCTGGTGGAGCGCATGCTGATGTTGCAGCCGACCCTGCCCCACCAGGCCCCGCCGGGCGACGAGCCGGGCCCGTCGGGAGCCTGAGGGATGGCCCGGTGACCGCCCCGGCCCGGCCCGGTGACCGCCCCGGCCCGGCCCGGTGACCGCCCCGGCCCGGCCCGGTATCCGCTCGGGCGATGGCCGCTGTCCGCCGGGTACCGCTCGGGTGTCGGCCGCTGTCCGTCCGGTATCCGCTGGGGGCCGGTGGGCCGGCGGCCTCGGCGCACCCCGCCCCATGGAGGCAATAGGCTGGGACCGCCGACGTCAGTAAGCCGTCGTCACCGCCTCCGGGTGGTGGCGGCACCGCGCCGAGGAGCCACCCGCCGTGTCAGACCCGCAGCGCCCCCGTGCGTCCCTCCGTACCGCCGTGGTCTGGGAGGTCCTGAAAGACGCCCTGGAACGGCGGGCCAAGGTCACGGGCCGGGAGGCGGCCGAGGGCGGGGCCGTGCACGGCGCGCTGGACGTCCTGGACACCGGCGGCGGCAGCGGCAATTTCGCCGTCCCCGTGGCCGGCCTCGGCCACCGCGTCACCGTGGTCGACCCGAGTCCGAACGCCCTGTTCGCGCTGGAGCGGCGGGCCGCCGAGGCCGGGGTGGCCGACCGGGTGCGCGGAGTCCAGGGCGATGTCCACGGGCTGTTCGACGTGGTCGAGCGGGGCGGTTACGACGTGGTGCTCTGCCATGGCGTCCTGGAGTACGTGGACGACCCCGGCGAGGGCCTGCGGAACGCGGCGGCGGCCCTGCGCCCCGCCGGAACCCTCAGCGTGCTCGCGGCGGGCCTCGGCGGCGCCGTGCTGGCCCGCGCCCTGGCCGGCCACTTCACCGAGGCCCGGCAAGCGCTTACCGACCCCGAGGGCCGCTGGGGCTCCGGAGACCCGATGCCGCGCCGCTTCACCGCCGACCAGCTCTCCGAGCTGGTGGAGGCGGCCGGTCTGGAGATCGCCGCGGTGCACGGGGTGCGGGTCTTCGCCGATCTGGTCCCCGGAGTGCTCGTGGACACCGAGCCCGGGGCGCTGGACGCCCTGTTGCAGCTGGAGGAGGCCGCCGCCGGGCTGCCCGCCTTCCGCTCCGTCGCCACTCAGCTGCACGTTCTCGCCGAGCGGGACTGAGCGGCACCTCCCGCCCCACCGGACGACGGGCGGTGCAGGTGGAGTCGGCCACAGGAGACCCGCTTGGCCGTCCGGCCCCGTATGATCGGGGTACACCGTCCGGCATGGCCAATCGGCGGGAGGGGAATGGACGTCTCAGCGTCAACTTTCGCCACGCCCGTGGGGGTGGGCGAATTGGCGTTGAGGGGCGGGTTTCACGGGGGCGATTCCCTGCCTATCCTGAAAGGGTCGCACCCGGTCGCCCCCCGCGACCGACGAGTAGGAGGACTCCGTGCCGCTCTCGGAGCACGAGCAGCGCATGCTCGAGCAAATGGAGCGAGCGTTGTACGCCGAAGATCCCAAGTTCGCGACAGCGCTTGAGGGAAGCGGCCTGCGCACGTACACCCGGCGACGGGTCTACCAGGCGGTCGCGGGTTTTCTGGTGGGCATCGCGCTCCTCATGGTCGGAGTGATCGTTCCCCAGATCTGGATCAGCGTGGTGGGCTTCCTGATCATGCTGGGATGTGCGGTGCTCGCGGTGACCGGCTGGCGCAAGGCTCCCAAACCCGGCGAGGCGCAGGGCGGCGGCGGGGCGGCTCCCCGCCGTCAGGGCCGTCAGCGCCGTTCGATGATGGCGCGTATCGAGGAGCGGTGGCAGCGTCGCCGCGATGAGCAGGGCCACTGAGAAATAATTCTTGAATGAGTGGTTGAGGGGCGGTCGCCGACTGGCGACCGCCCCTCAACCGTGTGGTAGCCCTTCCGCGTCGTAGCCCTTCAGTCGTGCCCAGCCCCGCAACCGCGTCCTGGGCCCGCAACCGGGGCCTGGCCCTTGGGGCCTGGCCCTGGCTCCGCGCAGGGCCCTGAAGCGAGCTCGGGCGGCCCTGAGCCCCGTGGCGTGCCCGAATGGCCTGAGCCCCCGCACGCGCCGCAGGGGCTCAGTCGCGGGGGCTCAGGCCGGGCCTCAGCCGTAAGGGCTCAGGGCCACCCCGAGGTCAGCTCCCCTGGCCGCGCGGGGGCCGGAGCTGGGAGGCCCAGCGGGCCCAGCGGGGGGCTCCCCACCGCTGGACCAGCGCGGACCAGCGCTGTCCCCACGCCCACACCAGCTGAGCCGCGGACCGCGGCGCCAGCAGCGCCCGCAGCCGCTCCCGCCGCCCCGCCTTGGCCCGGAATCCGGCCAGCACCTGCCGGACGTCGTCCGCGACGCCTGCGAACGGGCGTGGCTGCGGTGCGTACAGCACCTGCTCGACCGCCTCGGCCACCCGCTGCGCCGCCCGGGCCGAATCGTCGTCGAGGTCGGCGATCCGCACCATGCGGGCCACCGCTCTGCGCGAGGTCAGCGAGTCGTCCGGCAGCACGCCGAAGTCCCAGGCCGAATCGGTGAGTTCACGCCATGCGGCGAGGATCCGGTCGGCCGCGTCCTGCTCGGTGCGCCCGCCCGAGCCGCCCAGTCTGCGGGTCCGTACCCGCCGCCGCCACAGCATGGGCAGCAGGGGCACCACGGCCAGCAGCACCGCCAGCGAACTCCAACTCGTGACCTTGGTCGCCGACCAGCTCCCGCCCGAAGCGCCGTTGTCCGGCTGCTGGGCCGCGGCACCTCCACAGGTGCCCAGCTTCTTCATCTCCGGGGTGCAACTGTCGGAGGCGGTCGGGGCGGCCGTCGGCTCGGAGGTCGTGCTGGGCTCGCTCGTCGGCTCGTCGGACGGGGTGCCCGAGGGCGTCTGCTCCATCGTGTAGTCGGGCTGGGTGCCACGGCTCGGGGTGGGCTCGAAACGGGTCCAGCCCACGCCCTCGAAGTACAGCTCGGGCCAGGCGTGCGCGTCCTTAAGGCCCACCGACACCGAGCCGTCCCCCTGGGCGGTGCCGGGGGTGAACCCGACCGCAACCCGCGCCGGAATGCCCAGCGTCCGGGCCATCGCCGCCATCGAGAAGGAGAAGTGGACGCAGAAGCCCTCCTTCTGCTTCAGGAACCGGACGATGGCGGCCGAGCCGCTGCCGGACTGCACCTCGGTGTCGTAACGGAATCCTCCGTTCACGGCGAACCAGTCCTGGAGCTTGACCGCCTTCTCGTACGCGTTCGCCGCGCCGGCGGTCACCTCCCGTGCCGTACTGGCCACCACGGATGGCAGCGAGTCCGGCACCTCGGTGTACTCCTTCCGCAGCCGCGAGGGCGGTGCCGGTGCGGCCGCGAGCTGCTCGGCCGTCGGCTCCACCAGCAGGCTGGTGACCCGGTAGCGCGCGCCCCGGGTGGTCTGGCCGCGGTCGCCGACCAGCGTGCGGCCCTCCGGCTCATAGCGCCAGCGCCCGTCGATCTCGACCCTGGACGCGGGGTAGGGGAGGGGCAGCCAGTTCTGCGCGTACCAGTCGGCGGCCGAGATCGAGGTGTCGATCGAGGAGACCCGGACCGAGGGGCCGAGCCCGGCGGGCGACGGAAGCTGCCCGGGCACATCGGTGACATGCCGCTCGGACGACTTCCACGAGGTGCCGTCGAACCGGTCCAGTGCCACGATCCGCAGATACAGGTCCTGCGTGGTCTGCGAGGAGGTGCGATAGCGCAGCACCTCCTTGTTCTCCGGCTGATTCAGGCTGTCCTGCAGCGACACCAGCGGATTGACCGCCGAGATCGTGCCGCCGCCGCTGCCGGACCCGCCACCGCTGCCCTGCCGGTCCAGCGGCCCGCCGTCCAGGGACGGCAGCGCCGCGGGCACCACCAGCGCGATGCCGAGCGCCAGCACGCCGATCCTGCGGCCGGTGCGGACCGGGGCGAGCGCCGGGGCTCCTCCGGCCCCGGCCAGGCCCGAGGGCGGCATACCCGCCGGATGCGGGGCACCGCCGCTGAACACCCTGCCCCACTGGGACAGCCGGTCCCGGCCCTCGGCCAGGAGCAGCAGCAGATAGCCGGCCGCCGCCAGCAGGAACCACAGCCAGTCGCTCCCGGCGTCGGACAGCCCGGCCGCGACCGAGTACAGCGCGAGCAGCGGCAGTCCGGCGGGGGCCGCGCTGCGGTACGTCACCGCGAGCGCGTCGACCACCAGGCCGATCGCCAGCACCCCGGCCACCAGCATCAGCCGGATGCCATCGGTGAGCGGCGCGGGGATCGCGTACTGCCCCACGTCGTCGGCGCCGTCGCGCAGCAGCAGTGCGAACTCGTGGAGGGCCTGCGGGCTCGGCAGCACCCCGCCCAGCGCCTGCTCGTGCGCGAAGGCCAGGGTGAGCAGCAGCAGCGTCACCACGGCCTGCGCGGCCACCGTCAGCGGGCGGGCCAGCGGCACCCGGCGGGCCGCCACGCCCGTCCCGCTCTGGACCGCCAGCAACAGAGCGGCCTGCAACAGCCAGCTCGCCGGGTCCACCAGCGGCAGCAGCGCACAGGCCGCCGCCACCGTGGCCAGCGCCGCACATATCGCGAGCCGAACGCTCCCACTCATGCCCAGCTCCCTGTCATACCGCCGACTGCGGGACCTCCCGCGTCCGCCCGGGTGGCGCCCTGGGCGTCGGCCTGCCGCCACAGCTGTGTCAGCGAGGCCCCCGGGCCGACCGGCAGCGCCGTCCACCCCGCCTCGCGGAGCTGCCGCAGCCGCTCCTCCAGCTCCCGTGTGCCCCCGAACTCCGCCCCGCGCGACCAGGCCGCGCTGTCCAGCACGAACGCCACCGCGGCCGTGGTGCGGTGCCGCATCCGGGCGGCCGTCGCCGCCTGTTCCTCGTCCAGATCGCCCAGGAAGGCCACCAGCAGCCCCTCACCGCCGCCGCGCAGCACCTCGAAGGCGGGCGAAAGCCCTTCGCCGTCGGAGTGGTCCACCACGGCGAGGGTGTCCAGCATCAGCCCGGCGGTCTCCGCCGAGTCATGGGTGGAGCCGGTGAAGCCGCCTCCGCCGTCCGGGCCCGGCACCGAGCTTCCGGAGTCGGTCAACAGCCGGACCGCATAGCCCCGTTCCAGCAGATGGACCGCGGTCGAGGCCGCCCCGGAGACCGCCCATTCGAAGGCCGAGTCGGGCCCGGAGCCGTAGTGCGCCGTGCGCCGGGTGTCCAGTAGCACCGTGCAGTGGGCCCGCTGCGGCTGCTCCTCGCGGCGGACCATGAGCTCCCCGTAGCGCGCGGTGGACCGCCAGTGCACCCGGCGCAGATCGTCGCCTATGCGATAGCCGCGCGGGATGACATCGTCCTCACCGGCCAGGGCCAGCGAGCGGTGCCGCCCGTCCCCGTACCCCGCGGCCTCGCCGGTCAGGCGCACCGGGGGCAGCGGCTCGACCCGGGGCACCACCGTGAGCGTGTCGTAGGCGCTGAAGGCACGGGTGAGCTCGCACATCCCGAACGGATCGCTCAGCCGAAGCTGCAGCGGGCCCAGCGGATAGCGGCCGCGCAGATCCGAGCGGACCCGGTAGGACACCTCGCGCCGCCCGCCCGGCTCCACCCGGTCCAGCACGAACCGGGGGCGCGGCCCCAGCACATAGGGCACCCGGTCCTGGAGCATCAGCAGCCCGGTGGGCAGCCGCGAGACATTGTCCATCCGCAGATGCACCCGGGCCTCGGAGCCCGCAGGCACCCGCGCGGGCGCGAGCCGTCTGCTGCCCGCCACCCGGTACCGGGTGCGGTAGACCACGGCGACGCAGACCAGCGGCAGCGCGGCCAGCAGCAGCCCGACCCGCAGCAGATCCGCCTGGCCCAGGACGTAGCTGCACACCGCGGCGGCCACCCCGGCGGCCAGGAAGGAACGGCCGCGGGTGGTGAGACCGGCGAGGGCGGCCCGCAGCCCGCCCGAGTCCTCGCCGGCGCCGGGACCCTCGGGGCCCATGTCCGTCCCCCCTGCGGCCATCACAGCCTCCGCGCGCCCGGCTGCTGCCGGCCGAAGTCGGCCGGGGGCATGGGCGGCATGGGGGGCATCCCGCCACCCGCACCGCGCGAGCCGGAGGTGGGCACCGGGGTGCGCTGCATGATGTCCGTGACGACCTGCTCCGCGGTGCGCCGGTTCAGCTGGGCCTGCGCGGTGGGCAGCAGCCGGTGCGCCAGCACCGCCACGGCGAGGGACTGCACATCGTCCGGCAGTGCGAACTCCCGCCCGGCCAGCGCGGCCGACGCCTTGGCGGCCCGCAGCAGATGCAGCGTGGCCCGGGGCGAGGCGCCCAGCCGCAGATCGGGGTGGCTGCGGGTGGCGGCCACCAGGTCCACCGCGTAACGCCGGACGGCCTCGGCGACATGCACCGAGCGCACCGCCTCGACCAGCTTGACGATCTCGTGGGCGTGCGCGACGGGCTGCAGGTCGTCCAGCGGGGAGACGCCACCGTGGATGTCCAGCATCTGCAGCTCGGCCTGCGGGCTGGGGTATCCGATGGAGACACGGGCCATGAAGCGGTCGCGCTGCGCCTCGGGCAGCGGATAGGTGCCCTCCATCTCGACCGGGTTCTGCGTGGCCACCACCATGAAGGGGTTGGGCAGCTCGTAGCTCTCCCCGTCGATGGTGACCTGGCGCTCCTCCATCGACTCCAGCAGCGCGGACTGGGTCTTGGGCGAGGCGCGGTTGATCTCGTCGCCGATCACGATCTGGGCGAAGATGGCGCCCGGCTTGAACTCGAACTCCTTGCGCTGCTGGTCGAAGATGCTCACGCCGGTGATGTCGGACGGCAACAGGTCCGGGGTGAACTGGATCCGTCGCACGGAGCAGTCGATGGACCGCGCGAGCGCCTTGGCCAGCATGGTCTTGCCCACGCCCGGGACGTCCTCGATCAGCAGATGCCCCTCGGCGAGCAGCACGGTCAGCGAAAGCCGTACGACCTCGGGCTTGCCCTCGATCACACCCTCCACCGACCGGCGGATCCGCTCCGCTGTGGTGGTCAGATCGCTGAGGCTCGCTCGCTCGTCATAGGTCGTCACCCGGCCCTCCTCGGCCCGTTCTCAGGGCCGTTGCCCTCGGAACGGACCGGCCCACCGCAAACGCTGACATCGGTCCCCCGCGTGGTTGCGGGGGACGATGTCACCTATGCATTCTTGCGGTCTCCGCGGCCTCGCGTCACTCGGCTGTGGATAACCCGGGGTTATTTGTCACGCTTGTACGAGTTCGGGTGCTGAATCCCTTCAGTGACGTCAGCATCCCTCACGTGCGCGGCGTGACCTCCCGCAGCAGACCCGTCGTCACATCGAAGATGAAGCCGCGGACGTCGTCGGTGTGCACCAGGAACGGCGAGGTGCGCACCCGCTGCATCGACTGGCGGACATCGGCGTCGAGGTCCTTGAACGCCTCGACCGCCCACGACGGACGCTGGCCCACCTCCTCCTCCAGCTCATGCCGGAAGTCCTCGGTGAGGTTCAGCAGACCGCAGCCGGTGTGATGGATGAGCACGACGCTGCGGGTCCCGAGCGCGCGCTGGCTGATGGTCAGGGACCGGATGATGTCGTCGGTGACCACACCGCCCGCGTTGCGGATGGTGTGGCAGTCACCCAGCTCCAGGCCGAGTGCCTCGTGCAGGTCCAGACGGGCGTCCATGCATGCGACGACGGCGACGCGCTGCACGGGGCGCGCGTCCATTCCGGGGTCGGTGAACTTCTCGGCGTACTTGCGGTTGGCCTCCACGAGGCGGTCGGTGACCGTGTCTCCCGTACGGGCGTCGCGGTCGGCGGACGGATTCGGCTGCGGCGCTGATATCGACATGATGACGACGTTACCTCTCACCAGCGGATTTTGTCTTTTCTTTAGGTAGGGCAAACGAGGGCAACGGGGTGGGCCGAGCGGGTGATGTGAGGCAACCCACAGCACCCTGTGCCCCTCGGTGTGGTGTCTGGGGGAGGTGTGCCACCCCCGGGGCGGGACGCGCTGACCGGTTGGTTGACCGAAGGGACGAGTGGACTAAAGTGGCGCGAAGTGGGAGGCGTGACGCTCCCCTCGGATCCCGGAATTTCGCGTGAGCGCGGTGCGTACGTACCCCTCGGCCTCCTCCCGCTCCGGTCGCCTGACGTCACTTCCCCGGCGCCAGTAGGCCACTTCCCCTTCAGAGCGGGCGGGGACCCGGAGGTGCGTACCATCCTCGCCCGATCCTCAGAAGGGCGCACCAGCAGCGCAATGAGCAGCAACGCTCTCCACGTTCCCGTCATGCTCCAGCGCTGCCTGGACATGCTGGCCCCCGCTCTCGCCCGGCCCGGCGCGGTCGTGGTCGACTGCACCCTGGGCCTCGGTGGCCACAGCGAGGCGCTGTTGCGCGACTTCCCCGAGGTCCGCCTCATCGCGCTCGACCGCGACCCGTCCGCGCTGCGACTCGCCGGTGAGCGGCTCGCCCCGTACGGCGATCGGGCCACGCTGGTCCACGCGGTCTACGACGAGCTGCCCGAGGTCCTCGACCGGCTCGGCGTCCCGCGCGTCCAGGGGATCCTCTTCGATCTCGGCGTGTCCTCCATGCAGCTGGACGAGGCCGAGCGCGGTTTCGCCTACGCCCAGGACGCCCCGCTGGACATGCGGATGGATCAGACCACCGGCGTCAGCGCGGCGGAGGTGCTCAACACCTATCCGCCGGGCGAGCTGGTGCGCATCCTGCGGGCCTACGGCGAGGAGAAGTTCGCCAAGAAGATCGTGGACGCCGTGGTGCGCGAGCGCGCCAAGGAGCCGTTCACCAACAGCGCCCGGCTCGTCGAACTGATCCGCGCGGCGCTCCCGCAGGCCGCCAAGCGCACCGGCGGCAATCCGGCCAAGCGCACCTTCCAGGCGCTGCGGATCGAGGTCAATGGCGAGCTCGCGGTCCTGGAGCGGGCCATTCCGGCGGCCGTCGGGACACTCGCGGTCGGCGGGCGGATCGCCGTGCTCTCGTATCACTCGCTGGAAGACCGCCTGGTCAAGCAGGTGTTCGTGGCCGGTGCCCGCAATACGGCGCCGCCCGGGCTGCCGGTCGTCCCCGAGCAGTACCAGCCCCGGCTGAAGCTGCTCACCCGCGGCGCGGAGCTGCCCACCGAGGAGGAGATCGCCGAGAACCGGCGGGCCGCCCCGGCCCGGTTCCGGGGGGCGGAGCGCATCCGGGAAGAGGTCGGTCCATGAGCACGAGGGGGACAGGGCCGAAAGGCCGGCCGGTGCCGGGGGGTGCCACGGCCAGGCGCACGCCCTTCGTGCTGCTCGTCGTGGTCCTGCTCGGCTCCGGCCTGATCGCGCTGCTGCTGTTGAACTCCTCCCTCAACCAGGGGTCGTTCGAGCTCAGCAGGCTCGAGAAGCAGACCGGGGAACTCACCGACGAACGCCAGGCGCTCCAGCAGGACGTCGACCAGCTCTCCGCGCCCACCGCGCTGGAGCGGCGCGCCCGGGAGCTGGGGATGGTGCCCGGCGGCAGCCCCGCCTTCCTCAACCCGGACGGCACGGTCAGCGGGGTGCCCGCCCCCGCCTCGGGGCAGCCCTCGGTGCTCGGCGCCCCCGGCCCGGTGCTGCCGTCCGCGCTCGACCCCACGCTGTCCCAGGCGTCGCCCGCCCGGTCCGGGGCATCGCCCACCCCGTCCGCCGTCGCGCCGCCGACCACCACCCCGTCCGGGGCGGGCACGGGCACGGCCTCCGTGGCCCCGTGGGGGCTGCCCACCGCCCTCTCCACAACCTCCTCCGCCTCCGCGCAGTCCACCCCGGCCCCTCAGTAGGTGACACGGTGACGCGATCCCCAGTCCGCGCCCAGTCCGGCCCGCCCGCGCGGAGTACCGCCCGCGTGCGGTGGGCGGCCGCCGAGCCGAGGGCGGCCGTCGCGTGACCGCGCCCCAGGATCCCCGCCGCCGCAAAGTGCCCGGCCCGGCCGGTCCGCGCGGTGACCGCCGCCCGCGCCAGGACGCGGCGCGGCGCCCCGGCGGGCGCCAGGGAGGATCGTCCGGCCGTCCGGCGCAGCGCCCGCGCCCCGGTGCTGCCCAGCCGCTGCGGCTGGGCAGCCCGCGCCCCCGGTTGCGGCTGATCAGCCTCGGCCTCACCCTCGTCATGCTGGTCTTCGTCGTACGGCTACTGCAGGTGCAGGCCGTCGACGCCAGCGCCTACGCGGCCAAGGCCAATGTCAACCGCTACATCCCGGTGAAGCTCTCCGCCGAGCGCGGCTCCATCACCGACCGCAACGGCGTCGACCTGGCGACCACGGTGGACGCGTACGACATCACCGCCGCCCCCGACCTGCTCACGCCCAAGATGGCCAAGACCCGTGACGCGCCGCGCCAGGCCGCGGCCCTCCTCGCGCCGATCCTCGGCAAGGACGAGGCGGACCTGGAGAAGAAGCTCACCGGCAACCCCAAATCGCAGTACGTCGTGCTCGCCCGGCAGCAGTCCCCGCAGGTCTGGAACCAGATCAAGGACCTGAAGAGCGCCCTGGACGACTCGGCGTCCAAGGGCAAGGGCACCAATGTCCTGGCCGGGGTCAACCGCGAGGCGCACAGCAAGCGGGTCTATCCGAACGGGGATCTCGCCGCCGGGGTACTGGGATTCGTGGGCGCCGACGGCCGCGGCGCCGCCGGGCTCGAACAGCAGCTCAACAAGAAGCTCGCGGGCAAGGACGGCAAGCGCGTCTACGCCCAGTCGGGCGGCCACCAGGTGCCCACCGGGGACCTCAAGGAGCAGCCCGCGGTCCCCGGCAGCGACTACGAGCTGACCATCGACCGGGACATCCAGTGGGCCGCCCAGAGCGCCATCGCCGACCAGGTCCGCAAGTCCGGGGCCGACCGCGGCTATGTCATCGTCCAGGACACCCGCACCGGACAGCTCCTGGCGATGGCCAACGCCCCCGGCTTCGACCCCGGCGACATCACCACCACGGACGCCGACGACCTGGGCAACGCCGCGGTCTCCGACGCCTACGAGCCCGGCAGCGTCAGCAAGCTGATGTCCATGGCCGCCGTCCTCCAGGAGGGCGTGGCCCGCTGGGACACCCATGTGGTGGTCCCCAACCGGCTGCCGCGCGCCGACCGGGCCTTCGCCGACGACATCGACCATCCCACCTGGTACCTCACGCTCAACGGCGTGCTCGCCAAGTCCAGCAACATCGGCACGATCCTCGCCACCGAGCAGCTTGGGAAGACCAAGAAGCAGAAGAACCAGATCCTCTACTCCTATCTGCGGAAGTTCGGGATCGGCCGGCCCACCGGGCTCGGCTTCCCCGGCGAGACCCCGGGCATCCTGGCCCGGCCGCAGGACTGGAGCGCCTCGCAGCAGTACACCATCCCCTTCGGCCAGGGCCTGTCGCTCAACGCCGTCCAGGCGGCCTCCGTGTACTCCACCATCGCCAACGGCGGCGAGCGCGTCGCGCCCACCCTCGTCCGCGGCACCAGGGGGCCCGGCGGCGACTACACGGCCGCGCCCGCCCCCAAGAAGACCCGTGTCGTCGGTAAGGAGACCGCGAAGACGCTCGCCGAGATGCTCGAATCGGTCGTCGACGATCAGCAGGGCACCGGCGTCAAGGCGAAGATCCCCGGCTATCGTGTCGCGGGCAAGACCGGCACTTCCAACCGGGTGGACCCCAAGACCGGCCGCTACCGCGGCTACACCGCGTCCTTCGCCGGCTTCGCTCCGGCCGACAAACCGCGGCTGACCGTCTACTGTGCCGTTCAGAACCCGACGAAGGGCAGCTACTTCGGCGGTCAGGTCTGCGGACCGGTCTACAAGAAGGTCATGGAGTTCGGCCTGAAGGCCCTGCAGGTCCCGCCGTCCGGGAAGCAGCCCAAACGGCTCCCCGTGAGCTACAACCCGGGCCAGTGAGCGGACCCAGCAGTGACGACGATCACGCCGGACTCCGGGAACCACGGTCCGGTACGGCCCCGCTTCGCCGCCTCATTTCGCGGGGGAGCGGGTGTCCCGGGTACGCTCACCGCCGTGCCCCACGCTGATCAGTCCCAAACCCCTCAGAAGGACGTTTCTGTGGAATACCCGGGAGCGCCCCGCCCTCTCCAGGTCCGCCCGATCCCGCTGGCGGAGCTGGCGGATCAGCTGGGCGTCGATGCCCCCGAAGCCTCGGAGGGGGCCGCGATCACCGGGATCACCCATGACTCGCGAGCCGTGCGCCCCGGCGATGTGTACGCCGCGCTGGCCGGCGCCCGCCTCCACGGCGCGGACTTCGCCGCCCAGGCCGCCGACCTCGGCGCGGTCGCGGTGCTGACCGACCCGGCCGGCGCCGAGCGCGCCGCCGCCACCGGACTGCCGGTCCTGGCGGTGGACAACCCGCGCGGCCGGATGGGCGCGCTGGCCGCCACGATCTACGGCGAGCCGGGTGCGGACCTGCTGCAGATCGGCATCACCGGCACCTCCGGCAAGACCACGACCGCGTATCTCATCGAGGGCGGCCTCAAAGCCGCCGCGAAGCACGACGGCGGCCTTACGGGTCTCATCGGCACCGTGGAGACGCGGATCGGCGACGAGCGCATCAAGTCCGAGCGCACCACCCCCGAGGCCACCGATCTGCAGGCCCTGTTCGCGGTGATGCGGGAGCGCGACGTCCACTCGGTCGTCATGGAGGTCTCCAGCCACGCCCTGGTCCTCGGCCGCGTCGACGGCTGCGTCTTCGACGTCGCGGTCTTCAACAACCTCAGCCCGGAGCACATGGAGTTCCACTCCGGCATGGAGGACTACTTCCAGGCCAAGGCCCAGCTGTTCACCAAGGCCCGCAGCCGCGCCGGAGTGATCAATTACGACGACGAGTACGGCCGGCGGCTGATCGAGCAGTCCGAGGTACCCGTCACCACCTTCTCCGCCGAGGGCCACCCCGACGCCCACTGGCGCGCCGCGGATGTCGAGGTCGGCCCGCTGGGCTCGACCTTCACCGCCGTCGGCCCGAACGGTGAGTCCGTACGGGCCGCCGCGCCCCTCCCGGGCCCCTTCAACGTGGCCAACGCGCTCGCCGCCGTCGTCGCGCTCGCCGTCGCCGGGATCGACCCGCAGACGGCCGCCGACGGCATCGCCGCCGTCCCGGGCGTACCCGGCCGGCTGGAGCGGGTCGACGTGGGCCAGCCCTACCTCGCGGTCGTCGACTACGCCCACAAGACCGACGCCGTGGAGTCGGTGCTGCGCGCCCTCCGTAAGGTGACCGACGGCAAGCTGCACGCCGTCCTCGGCTGCGGCGGGGACCGCGACCGGCTCAAGCGCGGCCCCATGGGCGCCGCGGTGGCCCGGTACTCCGACACGGCCGTCCTCACCTCGGACAACCCGCGCTCCGAGGACCCGCTCGCGATCCTCGCCGCCATGCTCGCGGGCGCCGCCGAGGTGCCCGCTCACGAGCGCGGTGATGTGCTGGTCGAGGAGGACCGGGCCAACGCCATCGCGGCCGCCGTCGCCCGCGCCGAACCGGGTGACACCGTCATCGTGGCCGGCAAGGGCCATGAACTTGGCCAGGACATCGCCGGCGTGATCCGTGCCTTCGACGACCGCCAGGTACTCCGCGAAGCCATCGAGCTCAGTGAGCGAGCCCACAGGCGCGATGCCACGCGCCCCGAGGCGAGCTCACAACACCGGGACAATCACCAAGACGACCAGGGATGACAGACCGCCATGCGCGCACCAGCCCCCTCAAGGCAGCTCTCCCGCACGGCCGGAGGTGATCAGTGATCGCACTGTCCCTCACCGAGATCGCCGGCCTAGTCGGTGGACAGCCGCACGACATACCGGACCCGGACCTGAAGGTCACGGGCCCTGTTGTGATCGACTCCCGTGAGGTGCGGCCCGGCAGCCTCTTCGCCGCGCTCCCCGGGGAGCGCGTGGACGGCCACGACTTCGCCCGAAGGGCGATCGAGGCCGGGGCCACGGCGGTCCTGGCCGCCCGCCCCGTCGGCACCGCGGACGCCCCCGTACCGGCGATCGTCGTGCCCGATGTCATCGCCGCCATGGGAGCGCTCGCACGCGCCGTCGTGGAGCGCCTGGACGCCACTGTGGTCGGGCTCACCGGCTCCGCGGGCAAGACCAGCACCAAGGACCTCATCGCCCAGCTGCTCCAGCGCCGCGGCCCCACCGTATGGACGCCGGGCTCGCTCAACAACGAGATCGGCCTGCCGCTCACCGCGATGAGCGCCGACGAGGCCACCCTGCACCTGGTGTTGGAGATGGGTGCCCGCGGTAAGGGCCACATCCGGTACCTGACGGACCTCACCCCGCCCCGTATCGGACTCGTGCTCAACGTCGGCACCGCCCATATCGGAGAGTTCGGCGGCCGGGAGCAGATCGCCGAGGCCAAGGGCGAGCTCGTGGAGGCCCTGCCCCCCGCCGAGGAGGGCGGGGTGGCGGTGCTCAACGCCGACGACCCCCTGGTGCGCGCCATGGTGTCGCGCACCAAGGCCCGTACCGTCCTGTTCGGCGAGGCCGAGGACGCCGATGTGCGTGCCGGGAATGTCCGGCTCGCCGACGGCGGCCGCCCCGCCTTCACGCTTCACACCCCTACCGGGTGCAGCGAAGTGACCATGCGCCTGTACGGTGAGCACCACGTGTCGAACGCGCTCGCCGCGGCCGCCGTCGCCCACGAGTTGGGCCTGTCCGTCGACGAGATCGCCGTGGCGCTCTCCGAGGCGGGGCAGCTCTCCCGCTGGCGGATGGAGGTCACCGAGCGCTCGGACGGCGTGACGGTCGTCAACGACGCCTACAACGCGAACCCCGAGTCCATGCGAGCAGCGCTGCGCGCGCTGGCCGCCATGGGCGCTGCCACACCGGGGCGTCGCACGTGGGCGGTGCTCGGCCCGATGGCCGAGCTGGGCGAGGAGTCACTGGCCGAGCACGACGCGGTCGGGCGGCTGGCCGTCCGGCTCAACGTCAGCAAGCTCGTGGCGGTCGGCGGCCAGGAGGCCGCCTGGCTGGACATGGGCGCCAAGAACGAGGGTTCGTGGGGTGAGGAGTCGGTGCACGTGTCCGACGTGCGGGCAGCGGTCGATCTGCTGCGCAGCGAGCTGCGACCGGGGGACGTCGTGTTGGTGAAGGCATCCAGGTCGGTGGGGCTGGAGCGGGTCGCGCAGGTGTTGCTCGAGGGCGAGGGTGAGGGCGTCCGCTGATGGGTGGCATGAGGCAGATCCTCTTCTCGGGAGCCATCGGGCTCTTTCTGACCCTGATCGGCACCCCGCTGCTGATCAAGCTGCTGGCGCGCAAGGGCTACGGCCAGTTCATCCGGGACGACGGCCCGCGCACTCACGGCAGCAAGAAGGGCACGCCCACGATGGGCGGAATCTCCTTCATCCTGGCCACGCTGATCGCCTACGCCCTGGCGAAGTTGATCACGGGCAGCCAGCCGACCTTCTCCGGCGTGCTGGTGCTCTTCCTGTTCGCGGGCATGGGCCTGGTCGGCTTCCTGGACGACTACATCAAGATCGTCAAGCAGCGGTCCCTGGGCCTGCGGGCCAAGGCCAAGATGGCCGGTCAGCTGATCGTCGGTGTCGCGTTCGCGATCCTCGCGCTGAACTTCGCCGACGCGCGCCAGCAGACCCCCGCCTCCGACCGGCTCTCCTTCGTCCAGGACTTCGGCTGGTCGTTCGGCCCGGTGATCTTCGCGATCTGGGCGCTGTTCATGATCCTGGCGATGTCGAACGGCGTGAACCTCACCGACGGTCTCGACGGTCTGGCCACCGGCGCCTCCGTGATGGTCTTCGGCGCCTACACCTTCATCGGCGTCTGGCAGTACCAGGAGTCCTGCGCCAACGCGGAGACCCTCACCAACCCCGCGTCCTGTTTCGAGGTCCGCGACCCGCTCGACCTCGCGGTCGTCGCCTCTGCCCTGATGGGCGCGTGCTTCGGCTTCCTGTGGTGGAACACCTCGCCCGCCAAGATCTTCATGGGGGACACCGGTTCGCTCGCGCTCGGCGGCGCGCTCGCGGGCCTCGCCATCTGCTCCCGTACGGAGCTGCTGGTGGCCCTCCTCGGCGGCCTGTTCGTTCTGATCACCATGTCCGTGGTCATCCAGGTCGGCTCGTTCCGGACGACCGGGCGACGGGTCTTCCGGATGGCGCCACTCCAGCACCACTTCGAACTCAAGGGGTGGAGCGAAGTCCTTGTGGTGGTCCGGTTCTGGATCATCCAGGGCATGTGCGTGATCGTCGGCCTCGGCCTGTTCTACGCGGGGTGGCGAGCTTCGTGACGTCCGACGCCGTCGCCCTCGACGTGTCCGACCTCGCCGGACGGCAGGTCACCGTCGCCGGACTCGGCGTCTCCGGGGTCCCCGCGGCGCGTGCGCTGCGGGGCCTCGGGGCCTCGGTGACCGTGGTCAACGGCAGCGACGGCGAGGCGCAGCGCGCCCAGGCGGCCGAACTGGAGCCGCTGGGCATCACGGTCCGCCTCGGCGACGGCGAGACGTTGCCGAAGGGCACCGAGCTGATCGTGACCACCCCCGGGTGGAAGCCCACCAGCCCGCTCTTCCTGGCCGCCGCCGAGGCGAACGTGCCCATCTGGGGCGATGTGGAGCTGGCGTGGCGGCTGCGCGGTGAGGACGCCCCGCCCTGGCTCGCGGTCACCGGCACCAACGGCAAGACGACGACCGTAAGGATGCTGGCGGCCATCCTGGAGGCGGCCGGGCTGCGCACCGCCGCCGTCGGCAACATCGGCGTCTCGCTCCTGGACATCGTGCTGGGCGATACGCCGTACGACGTGCTGGCCGTCGAGCTCTCCAGCTACCAGCTGCACTGGGCGCCCTCGCTGCGCGCCCACTCCGGGGCGGTGCTCAACCTCGCCCCCGACCACCTCGACTGGCACGGCTCCATGGCGGCGTACGCGGCCGACAAGGGCCGGATCTACGAGGGCAACCAGGTGGCCTGCGTCTACAACGTGGCCGACCCCGCCACCGAGGACCTGGTGCGCGCGGCCGATGTCGAGGAGGGCTGCCGGGCGATCGGCTTCACCCTCGGCACCCCCGGCCCCTCCCAGCTCGGCGTCGTGGAGAACATCCTCGTCGACCGGGCCTTCGTGGCGGACCGGCAGAAGCAGGCACAGGAGCTGGCCGAGGTCTCCGATGTGAACCCGCCGGCCCCGCACAACATCGCCAACGCCCTCGCGGCGGCGGCCCTGGCCCGCTCCTTCGGCGTTCCGCCGAAGGCCGTACGGGACGGGCTGCGTGCCTTCCGGCCGGATCCGCACCGGGTGGAGCATGTGGCGGACGTCGACGGCGTGGCCTACATCGACGACTCCAAGGCGACCAACACCCATGCCGCGGAGGCGTCGTTGGGCGCCTATGAGCACATCGTGTGGATCGCGGGCGGGCTCGCCAAGGGGGCCACCTTCGACGAGCTCGTCCTTACGGCGGCCGAGCGGTTGCGCGGCGTCGTGCTGATCGGCGCCGACCGCGCGCTGATCCGCGAAGCGCTCGCGCGACACGCAGCAGATGTCCCGGTCGTGGACCTCGACCGGACCGACACTGGGGCGATGGCGGCGGCTGTGCGCGAAGCGGCGCGGCTCGCCCGGCCGGGCGATACCGTCCTGATGGCCCCGGCCTGTGCCTCGATGGACATGTTCATCAACTACAACAAGCGGGGCGACGCCTTCGCCGCGGCGGTTCAGGACCTGGCCTCCGGCCGGGGCCCGGACTATCAGTAGCCCGCCGGTCCCCCGGCGAGGACCGCCCGCGCGGGGAAACCGGAGGGGATAAGAACATGACGCCTGACCAGCCCGCCGCCCCGCGCTCCCGGCCGGCCCGCCCCGGCACCGGCCGCCCCGCGCCGCGCTCGGGCGGCGCCCCCCGGCTGCGGGAGGCCGTACGGGCGAAGGGCAAGGCGGCGTCCCCGGCCCGCCCGCGCGGCACAGCGGGCGCCTCCCGCCCTCCGCGCCGCCCGTCGAGGGGAAACGCCTTGGACGCGCTGCGCGGGCTGCAGCAGCGCCTCCGGAGGGCCTGGGACCGGCCGCTGACCGCGTACTACCTACTGCTCGGCGGCTCGCTGCTGA
Source organism: Streptomyces sp. 11-1-2 (assembly GCF_003595545.1). NCBI lineage: Bacteria > Bacillati > Actinomycetota > Actinomycetes > Kitasatosporales > Streptomycetaceae > Streptomyces > Streptomyces sp. 11-1-2. The sequence continues at coordinate 3,438,412 of NZ_CP022545.1, read as the reverse complement.
TCCTGGTGCTCGGTCTGGTGATGGTCTACTCCGCCTCCCAGATCAAGGCGCTGCAGTCCGGGCTCTCACCGTCGTACTTCTTCCGCAAACAGCTTTTCGCCGCCGCGCTGGGCGGCGCGCTGATGCTGCTCGCCGTGCGGATGCCCATCAAACTGCACCGCGCCTTCGCCTATCCGCTGCTCGCGGTCTCGGTCTTCCTGATGTGTCTGGTGCAGGTCCCGGGCATGGGCATCGCGGTCAACGGCAATCAGAACTGGATCTCCTTCGGCGGCCCGTTCCTGCTCCAGCCCAGTGAGTTCGGTAAGCTGGCACTCGTCCTGTGGGGCGCCGATCTTCTCGCCCGCAAACAGGACAAGCGGCTGCTGGCCCAGTGGAAGCACCTGCTGGTCCCGCTGGTGCCCGCGACCGGCATGCTGCTCGGCCTGATCATGCTGGGCGGGGACATGGGCACCGCGATCATTCTCACGGCGATCCTTTTCGGCCTGCTTTGGCTGGCGGGCGCCCCTACCCGGCTCTTCGTGGGCGTCCTCGCCTTCGCCGGGGCCATCGGCATGCTGCTCATCAAGACCAGCGCCAACCGGATGTCCCGGCTCGCCTGTATCGGCGCCACCGAGCCCGGTGCGCACGATCAGTGCTGGCAGGCTGTCCACGGGATCTACGCGCTCGCCAACGGCGGCTGGTTCGGATCCGGACTCGGGGCGAGTATGGAGAAATGGGGCGAACTACCGGAACCGCATACTGACTTCATCTTCGCCATTACCGGGGAGGAACTCGGTCTGGCGGGGACGCTGTCGGTTCTCGTTCTCTTCGCGGCTCTAGGCTATGCGGGTATCCGCGTGGCCGGACGCACGGAGGACCCCTTCGTGAGGTACGCCGCGGGAGGCGTGACCACCTGGATCACGGCCCAGGCCGTGGTCAATATCGGTGCGGTGCTCGGTCTGCTGCCGATCGCCGGGGTTCCGCTCCCGCTGTTCTCCTACGGAGGGTCCGCCCTGCTGCCGACCATGTTCGCCGTCGGCCTGCTGATCGCCTTCGCACGGGCTGAGCCCGGTGCGCGAGCGGCGCTGGCCATGCGGCAGCCTGCTTTGCGGAAGAAGCTGGCTCGGGTGAGACGGAAGACGATGCGACGGCCCGTCAAGAGGCGGCCGTCCGGAGAGCGGTGAATTTCGGTGCATGTCGTACTCGCCGGTGGGGGGACCGCCGGCCACATCGAGCCCGCGCTCGCCCTCGCGGACGCCCTGCGGAGGCAGGACCCGACCGTGGGGATCACGGCGCTCGGAACGGAGCGTGGGCTCGAGACCCGGCTCGTACCGGAGCGTGGTTATGAACTCGGGCTCATCCCGGCCGTACCGCTGCCGCGTAAGCCCACCCCCGAACTGATCACCGTCCCCGGGCGGCTGCGCGGCACGATCAAGGCCGCCGAGCAGATCCTGGAGCGCACCAAGGCCGACTGTGTCGTCGGCTTCGGCGGCTATGTGGCCCTGCCCGGATACCTGGCGGCCAAGCGGCTCGGAGTGCCGATCGTCGTCCACGAGGCCAACGCCCGCCCCGGGCTCGCGAACAAGATCGGCTCGCGCTACGCCAAGTACGTGGCGGTCTCCACCCCCGACAGCAAGCTCCGCAACGCCCGCTACGTCGGCATCCCGCTGCGCCGCTCCATCGCCACCCTCGACCGGGCGGCGGTCCGACCCGAGGCCCGCGCGGCTTTCGGGCTCGACCAGAACCTGCCGACGCTGCTGGTCTCCGGCGGATCGCAGGGCGCGCGCCGGCTCAATGAGGTGGTCCAGGCGGTGGCGCCGTTCCTGCAGCGCGCCGGGATCCAGGTGCTGCACGCGGTCGGTCCGAAAAACGAATTGCCGCATGTGGACAACATGCCCGGAATGCCCCCCTATATCCCGGTATCGTACCTGGATCGGATGGACCTCGCGTATGCCGCGGCCGACATGATGCTCTGCCGCGCGGGCGCGATGACCGTCGCCGAACTGTCCGCCGTCGGGCTCCCGGCCGTCTACGTCCCCCTGCCGATCGGCAACGGCGAACAGCGGCTCAACGCCCAGCCGCTGGTCAAGGAGGGCGGCGGACTGCTGGTCGACGACGCCGAGCTGAGCCCCGAGTGGGTGCAGGGCAATGTGCTGCCGGTGCTCGGCGACCCGCACCGGCTGTACGAGATGTCCCGCCGGGCCGCCGAGTTCGGCCGCAGGGACGCCGACGAGCTGCTGGTCGGCATGGTGTACGAGGCGATCAGCGCACGCCGCCAGGCGTGAGAAGGCAGGGAGCGTGGCCGGACCGTCGACCGCCGAGCGCGGCGCACGAGGGACGACTCCGTCCGGCCCGCCCCCACGCTTCCTCCGGGCGCGCCGCCGGTTCCGGCTGCCCGGCCGCCGCCCGCTGCTGGTGACGACGGTGGCGGTGACCCTGCTCGGCGCCGGCGCCGTCTGGCTGCTGTACGGCTCGGGCTGGCTGCGGGCCGAGCGGGTGCGGGTCGCCGGCACCACCGTCCTCACCGCCGAGGAGGTGCGCTCCGCCGCCGACGTTCCGCTGAACACTCCGATGGTCGCGGTGGACACGGCGGCGATCGAACACCGGTTGCGCGAGCGGCTGCCGCGGATTGCAAAAGTGGACGTATCCCGGTCATGGCCGCACACCATCAGTCTGGTAGTGACGGAACGCAGGCCCGAAGCCATTGTCGAAGAGGGCGGGAAGTTCCATGAAGTGGACGCCGCGGGAGTCCGGTTCTCGACCGTGAGCAAGCGCCCGAAGGCGGTTCCGCTGCTGGAAATGGAGCCGGACCGGTCGCCGAGTTCGCGCCATTTCGGCCCCGCCGGACTGCGCCGCGAGGCGGTCCGGGTGGTCACCCAACTTCCCGAGAAGGTCCGCCAGGACACCCGTTCCCTCCGGGTCCGCTCGTACGATTCGATCACCCTGGAGCTGACCGGAGGCCGTACGATCGCCTGGGGGAGCGGAGAGCGAGGCGAGGCGAAGGCGAAGACGCTCACCGCACTGATGAAAGCGCAGCCGGACGCCGACCACTTCGACGTCAGTGCGCCGAGCGCTCCGGCGGTGTCTCGCAGTTGACCTGATACCGGCAGGCCAGCACCCTGGTTGGCTAGTCCACTGGGTGATCACATAGGGTGAAAAGAAAAGCGGGAGGTTCGGCGTGTTCATTGAACGCGCGCCACTTGTCGACTTAGTGTCCTGTTCCGAAGAGTCCGGGAAACAGAGGCACTGGTAACCCTAAACTTCAGCGTTAGGGTTGGGGTCGGCAATCGGAACCGTCCCATTCGGCATCAGTCGGCGCACCGCGGCAACGGCGGGGTGGCGACACGTAACTCGAGGCGAGAGGCCTTCGACGTGGCAGCACCGCAGAACTACCTCGCAGTCATCAAGGTCGTCGGCATCGGCGGCGGTGGCGTGAATGCCATCAACCGGATGATCGAGGTCGGGCTCAAGGGCGTCGAGTTCATCGCGATCAACACCGATGCACAGGCCCTCCTGATGAGTGACGCAGACGTCAAACTGGACGTCGGCCGTGAGCTCACCCGGGGCCTTGGAGCCGGCGCCAACCCGGATGTCGGCCGTAAGGCCGCCGAGGACCACCGTGAGGAGATCGAGGAGGTCCTCAAGGGGGCCGACATGGTCTTCGTGACCGCGGGTGAGGGCGGTGGCACGGGCACCGGCGGTGCGCCGGTGGTCGCCAATATCGCCCGCTCGCTCGGTGCCCTGACGATCGGTGTGGTCACCCGCCCGTTCACCTTCGAGGGCCGCCGCCGCGCCAATCAGGCCGAGGACGGCATCGCGGGTCTGCGGGACGAGGTCGACACCCTCATCGTGATCCCGAACGACCGGCTGCTGTCCATTTCGGACCGTCAGGTGAGCGTGCTCGACGCGTTCAAGTCGGCCGACCAGGTGCTGCTGTCGGGTGTTCAGGGCATCACCGACCTGATCACCACCCCGGGTCTGATCAACCTCGACTTCGCGGACGTCAAGTCCGTGATGTCCGAGGCCGGATCGGCGCTCATGGGCATCGGCTCGGCCCGTGGTGACGACCGCGCGGTGGCCGCGGCCGAGATGGCGATCTCCTCGCCGCTGCTGGAGGCGTCCATCGACGGCGCCCGGGGCGTGCTGCTCTCCATCTCCGGCGGTTCCGACCTCGGCCTGTTCGAGATCAACGAGGCCGCCCAGCTCGTGAGCGAGGCCGCCCACCCCGAGGCCAACATCATCTTCGGCGCGGTGATCGACGACGCGCTCGGCGACGAGGTCCGGGTCACCGTGATCGCGGCGGGCTTCGACGGCGGTCAGCCGCCCCCCAAGAACCGCGACAAGGTGCTGGGTTCCTACGGCGGCAGCCGCGAAGAGGGATCCGGCAGCTCTTCGAGCCGCCCGTCCGGCCAGGAGAACAGCCGCCCGTCCTTCGGCGGGCTCGGCAGCGTCACCTCGCGCGACGAGGAGTCCGCCCCGGCGGACCCGGCCCCGGTCGCCGAGGTGCCGCCGCCCCCGGTGCCCACCCCGCACCCCCAGGTCCCGCCGGCCCGCCCCTACCCGGAGAGCCAGGCCGAGGAGCTGGACGTCCCGGACTTCCTGAAGTGAGCCGTCCGGCATGGCTCGACGGCGACCTTGAAGTGAATCAGACGTGATAGCGCAACAGCACGACGCGAGCGGCGCGCACTTCGCCTTCACCGACCGGTGGGGCGGGGTGAGCGCCGCTCCGTATGACGAGCTCAATCTCGGCGGGGCGGTCGGCGACGACCCCCAGGCCGTACGGACCAACCGCGAACTGGCCGCCAAGGCGATGGGCCTGGACCCGGCGGCCGTCGTATGGATGAACCAGGTGCACGGCCGGGACGTCGCGATGGTCGACGGACCGTGGTCGGACGACGAGATTCCGGCGGTGGACGCGGTGGTGACGCGGCGTCCGGGGCTCGCCCTGGCCGTCCTCACCGCCGACTGCACCCCGGTACTGCTGGCCGATCCGGTGGCCGGGGTCGTCGGCGCCGCCCACGCGGGCCGGCCGGGACTGGTCGCCGGAGTGGTCCCGGCGGTGGTCAAGGCGATGACCGAACAGGGCGCCGAGACCGCCCGGATCGTCGCCCGTACCGGCCCCGCGGTCTGCGGCCGCTGCTACGAGGTTCCCGCGGAGATGCGCGCCGATGTCGCGCAGAGCGTGCCGGAGGCGTGGGCCGAGACCCGGTGGGGTACCCCGGCGGTGGATGTGGCGGCCGGTGTGCGGGCCCAACTGGCCCGCGCGGGTGTGCGGATGGACGAGAAGGATGGACAATCTCACATCTGCACCCTGGAGTCGGCGGACCACTTCTCGTACCGGCGCGAGCACACCACGGGGCGGCTCGCGAGCTACGTCTGGTTGGGCGGCTGAGCTGTGACGGATCGCAAGACGGAACTGGCCGCGAATCTGGCGCGGGTGACGGAACGTATCTCCGCCGCCTGTGCCGAGGCCGGTCGCAAGCGCGAAGAGGTGACCCTGATCGTGGTCACCAAGACCTATCCGGCGAGCGATGTCCGTTTGCTCGCGGAACTCGGCGTACGGCATGTCGCCGAGAACCGCGATCAGGAGGCCGCCCCCAAAGCCGCGGAATGCGCGGATCTGCCGTTGATCTGGCACTTTGTCGGGCAATTGCAGACCAATAAGGTGCGTTCCGTATCCAGTTATGCCGATGTGGTGCAATCTGTCGATCGTAAGCGATTGGTCGATGCGCTCTCCCGTGCGGCTGTGGGGGCCGCGCGGGAGATGGGCGTCCTGATTCAGGTCGCGCTCGACGCGGACTCCGATGAACGGGGAGCGCGCGGGGGCGTGGGACCGGGCGGAGTGGAACGGCTCGCGGAGTCCGTGGCCGAGGCCGAAGGACTCCGGCTCGACGGTCTGATGACCGTCGCCCCGCTGACGGGCCCCTACGAGGGGCGGCCACGGGCGGCGTTCGACCGGCTGCTGGAAATCTCATCCCGCCTGCGCGTGGCTCATCCGGCTGCGAACATGGTCTCGGCGGGGATGAGCTCGGATCTCGAGGAAGCCGTGGCGGCGGGAGCGACACATGTGCGCGTCGGCACTGCGGTACTCGGAGTCCGACCCAGCCTCCGGTAACGTCGCGAAGAAGTCGGACCACAGCAGAAAATATGGTCATTCCCGTCAAAAGGCGGGCTGGCCACGTGGATCCATGGCATCCGGTGGCGGAGCCGATCCACCACAGAGCGGAGGACGCAGAGAATGGCCGGCGCGATGCGCAAGATGGCGGTCTACCTCGGCCTCGTGGAGGACGATGGGTACGACGGCCGGGGATTCGACCCCGACGACGACTTCGAGCCCGAGCCGGAGCCCGAACGAGAGCGGGACCGTCGGCGTCATCAGGTAGTGGAGACCGAACCGCGGCCGGAAAGGGGCGAATCTGTGCGAGTCGTCCACCCTCCCGCACAACGTGAACCGGCTCCTCTTGCGGTGGAAACCGGGCGACCCGCGCGAATTGCCCCCGTGGCGTCCATCACACCTGAACGTCAGAACTTGGAGAAGAACGCGCCAGTGATCATGCCCAAGGTTGTGTCCGAGCGGGAGCCGTACCGCATCACCACACTGCACCCCCGGACCTACAACGAGGCCCGTACTATCGGGGAACACTTCCGTGAGGGCACTCCCGTGATCATGAATCTGACGGAGATGGACGACACGGATGCGAAGCGACTTGTCGACTTTGCCGCCGGTCTGGTGTTCGGTCTCCATGGGAGCATTGAGCGGGTGACGCAGAAGGTGTTCCTGTTGTCTCCTGCTAACGTCGATGTCACGGCGGAGGACAAGGCCCGTATCGCAGAGGGCGGGTTCTTCAACCAGAGCTGAGACGCAAAAACGGCAAACCGGCAACACCGAGTCATCCGAGGCCGAAAGGCCGGGTACGAACCAGGGGAGAGGGACGCGCGGGATGGGCATCGCACTACAGGTGATCTACATCGCGCTCTACTGCTACCTGATCGTGCTGATCTTCAGGCTCGTGATGGACTACGTCTTCCAGTTCGCGCGCTCGTGGCAACCCGGTAGGGCGATGGTGGTCATCCTCGAGGCCACCTACACTGTCACCGATCCGCCACTCAAGCTGCTACGGCGGTTCATTCCGCCGCTGCGTCTCGGGGGTGTGGCGCTCGACCTGTCCTTCTTCGTGCTGATGATCATCGTCTGGATCCTGATCACCGTCGTGAGCAATTTTGCGAGCAGGGTGTGAACGATACGGTCTTGCCGATTGCCGACGACTACGTTGAGGTGAAGTAGAGATGCCGTTGACCCCCGAGGACGTGCGGAACAAGCAGTTCACGACCGTCCGCCTCCGAGAAGGCTATGACGAGGACGAGGTCGATGCCTTCCTCGACGAGGTCGAAGCCGAACTGACCCGGCTGCTACGGGAGAACGAGGACCTGCGCGCCAAGCTGGCCGCAGCGACCCGTGCCGCCGCCCAGAGTCAGCAACAAGGTATGCGCAAGCCTCCCGAACAGCAGGAGAGGCCCGGCGCACCTGTGCCCGCCGCCATATCCGGACCGCAGCCGGTGCCGCCCGGCCAGCAGCAGATGGGTGGTCCGCCCCAACTCCCGGGCGGAGCCCCGCAGCTGCCGGCGGGTCCGATGGGCCAGAACGGCCCCGGACCGATGCAGCAGGGCGGACCCGGTCCGATGCAGCAGGGTGGCCCCGGCCCCATGCAGCAGGGCGGACCCGGCCCCATGGGTCAGAACGGTCCGATGGGCCAGAACGGCCCCATGGGTCCCGGCGGTCCCATGGGTGGCCCGATGGGCGGTCCCGGTGGCCCCGGCGGTCCTGGCGGCCCCGGTGGCCCGCAGCTGCCGCAGCCGGGTCAGGGCCCGGGCGGCGACAGCGCCGCGCGCGTGCTCTCGCTCGCGCAGCAGACCGCCGACCAGGCGATCGCGGAGGCCCGTTCCGAGGCCAACAAGATCGTCGGCGAGGCCCGTAGCCGCGCCGAGGGTCTGGAGCGGGACGCCCGCGCCAAGGCCGACGCTCTGGAGCGGGACGCGCAGGAGAAGCACCGTGTCGCGATGGGCTCCTTGGAGTCCGCTCGTGCCACGCTCGAGCGCAAGGTCGAGGACCTGCGCGGCTTCGAGCGCGAGTACCGCACGCGGCTGAAGTCGTACCTGGAGAGCCAGCTGCGCCAGCTGGAGAACCAGGCCGACGACTCGCTCGCTCCGCCGCGTACCCCGGCGACCGCCTCGCTGCCGCCGTCCCCGTCGATGAGCGGCTCCATGGCCTCGGCCGGCGCCGGCTCGATGGGCGGCCACACCATGGGTGGCAACCAGACCATGGGCGGCCACAACCCGAACGGCGGAGCGCCGTCCTACGGTGGGCAGCAGCAGATGTCTCCCGCGATGACCCAGCCGATGGCACCGGTGCGGCCGCAGAGTCCGCAGCCGATGCAGCAGGCGCCCAGCCCGATGCGGGGCTTCCTCATCGACGAGGACGACAACTGACGCGGGCCGTTTAGCGCGGAGCGTTCGGCAATCACAAGGGCCGGGCCCCAGGAGCAGACTCCTGGGGCCCGGCCCTTTGCCGTGCATGCGGACTGCCGGAGGCTTTCCCCTACCCGCCCTTTCCCGTAACCGGGGCTCCGCCCCGGACCCCGGTCCTCAATCGCCGGACGGGCTGAAATCAGCCCGTCCGGCGTTCGGGAAGAGGGGAACAGAACCCCCGCCGGAGCGTTACGCCTTGCGGAGGCGGAACGTCAGGCCCAGGGGGGCGTCCTCGAAGGGAGTGCCGTACGCGGCGTCGGCCTCGCCCGTGGCGAAGTCGGTCGCGAGGACCTCATCCGCGATCAGGCCCGCGTGATCCGTGAGCGCCTGCCGCAGCTCCTCGTCCGCCGTCTCCCACCGCAGCGCGATCCGGTCGGCCACGTCCAGCCCGCTGTTCTTACGGGCCTCCTGGATCAGCCGGATCGCGTCACGGGCGAGACCCGCGCGGCGCAGCTCCGGGGTGATCTCCAGGTCGAGGGCGACCGTGGCGCCCGCGTCGGAGGCGACCGACCAGCCCTCGCGCGGGGTCTCGGTGATGATGACCTCGTCGGGGGAGAGGGCTACCGTCTCGCCGTCCACCACGACCGACGCGTTCCCCTCGCGCAGCGCGATCGACAGCGCGGCCGCTTCCGCCTCCGCGATCGCCTTGGCGACCGGCTGGGTTCCCTTGCCGAACCGCTTGCCCAGGGCGCGGAAGTTGGCCTTCGCGGTCGTGTCGACCAGGGAGCCGCCGACCTCGCTCAGCGACGCCAGCGAGGAGACGTTCAGCTCCTCCTCGATCTGGGCGCGCAGTTCGGCGCCGAGGGTTTCGAAGCCGGCCGCCGCGACCAGCGCGCGCGACAGCGGCTGGCGCGTCTTCACACCGGACTCCGCGCGGGTCGCGCGCCCCAGCTCCACCAGGCGCCGCACCAGCGCCATCTGTACCGAGAGGGCCGGGTCGATCATCGACCGGTCCGGCTCCGGCCAGGTGGTCAGGTGCACGGACGCGGGGGCCTCCGGGACCACCGGGACGACCAGGTCCTGCCAGACCCGCTCGGTGATGAAGGGCACCAGGGGCGCCATCAGCCGGGTGACCGTCTCGATGACATCGTGCAGGGTGCGCAGCGCGGCGGCGTCGCCCTGCCAGAAACGGCGGCGGGAGCGGCGCACGTACCAGTTGGACAGATCGTCGACGAAGGCCGACAGCAGCTTTCCGGCGCGCTGGGTGTCGTACGCCTCCAGGGCCTCGGTGACCTGCTCGGTGAGCGTGCCCAGCTCGCCCAGCAGCCAGCGGTCCAGCAGCGGCCGCTCGGCCGGGGTCGGGTCGGCCGCGGACGGCGCCCAGCCCGAGGTGCGGGCGTACAGCGCCTGGAAGGCGACCGTGTTCCAGTAGGTGAGCAGCGTCTTGCGCACGACTTCCTGGATGGTGCCGTGGCCCACCCGCCGGGCCGCCCACGGCGAGCCGCCCGCGGCCATGAACCAGCGGACCGCGTCGGCGCCGTGCTGATCCATCAGCGGGATCGGCTGAAGGATGTTGCCCAGGTGCTTGGACATCTTGCGGCCGTCCTCGGCCAGGATGTGACCGAGGCAGACCACGTTCTCGTACGAGGACTTCTCGAAGACGAGCGTGCCGACCGCCATCAGCGTGTAGAACCAGCCGCGGGTCTGGTCGATGGCCTCGGAGATGAACTGCGCCGGGTAGCGGCTCTCGAAGAGCTCCTTGTTCCGGTACGGGTAGCCGTACTGCGCGAACGGCATCGAGCCCGAGTCGTACCAGGCGTCGATGACCTCGGGCACCCGCTCGGCGGTCAGCGAGCAGCCGTCGGCGGTGCAGGTGAAGGTGATGTCGTCGATGTACGGGCGGTGCGGGTCAAGACCGCTCTGGTCGGTGCCGGTCAGCTCGGAGAGCTCGGCGAGGGAGCCGACGCAGGTGAGATGGGACTCGGCGCAGCGCCAGATGGGCAGCGGGGTGCCCCAGTAGCGATTGCGCGACAGCGCCCAGTCGATGTTGTTATTGAGCCAGTCGCCATAGCGACCGGTCTTGACCGATTCGGGATACCAGTTGGTCTTCTCGTTCTCGCGCAGCAGCGCGTCCTTGATCGCGGTGGTGCGGATGTACCAGGACGGCTGGGCGTAGTAGAGCAGCGCGGTGTGGCAGCGCCAGCAGTGCGGGTAGCTGTGCTCGTACGGCACATGCCGGAACAGCAGCCCGCGCTCCTTGAGGTCTGCCGTGAGCGCCTCGTCGGCCTTCTTGAAGAACTGGCCGCCGATCAGGTCGAGACCCTCCTCGAAGGTGCCGTCCGGGCGGACCGGGTTGACCACCGGCAGACCGTAGGCACGGCAGGTCAGCAGGTCGTCCTCACCGAAGGCGGGGGACTGGTGGACCAGACCGGTGCCGTCCTCGGTCGTCACATACTCGGCGTTGACGACGAAGTGCGCGTCGGGGATCTCCACCAGCTCGAAGGGGCGCCGATAGGTCCAGCGCTCCATCTCGGCCCCGGTGAAGGACTCCCCGGTGACGGTCCAGCCCTCGCCGAGCGCCTGCCCGACCAGCGGCTCGGCGACGACCAGCTTCTCCTCGCCGTTGGTGGCGACCACATAGCGCACCTCCGGATGCGCGGCCACGGCGGTGTTGGAGACCAGGGTCCACGGCGTGGTCGTCCACACCAGCAGCGCCGCCTCGCCCGCCAGCGGGCCCGAGGTCAGCGGGAAGCGGACGAAGACCGAGGGGTCGACGACCGTCTCGTAGCCCTGGGCCAGCTCGTGGTCGGACAGCCCGGTGCCGCAGCGCGGGCACCAGGGGGCGACCCGGTGGTCCTGGACCAGCAGCCCCTTGTTGAAGATCTCCTTCAGGGACCACCACACCGACTCGATATAGCCGGGGTTCATGGTCCAGTACGCGCCGTCGAGGTCGGTCCAGTAGCCCATCCGCGTGGTGAGCTCGGCGAAGGCGTCGGTGTGCCGGGTGACGGACTCCCGGCACTTGGCGTTGAACTCGGCGATGCCGTACGCCTCGATGTCCTTCTTGCCGTTGAAGCCCAGCTCCTTCTCGACCGCCAGCTCGACCGGCAGGCCATGGCAGTCCCAGCCCGCCTTACGGTCGACGTGGTAGCCCCGCATGGTGCGGAAGCGCGGGAAGACGTCCTTGAAGACGCGGGCCTCGATGTGGTGGGCGCCCGGCATGCCGTTCGCGGTCGGGGGCCCTCGTAGAAGACCCACTCAGGCCGTCCTTCGGACTGCTCGAGGCTACGGGCGAAGATCTTGTTCTCCCGCCAGAAGTCGAGCACGGCGTGCTCGAGGGCGGGCAGGTCGACCTGGGCGGGCACCTGGCGGTACTGCGGCGTCATCGGGGCTCTTCTTCCTCCGGCGGACACGTGCTCTTCCGTTTCCGTCGGAGGGACGAGAGCCGTGCGCTCCCGCGGTACCACCCTCCTTGACCGGTAGCTGGTCGGCTCCCGGCCCCCTCATTGGGATCGCGATGCCGGTTCTACTGACCCAGTGCGGGCGTTCTTCCGGCGGCTCCGGGGTGATCCTTCACATCGCGCTCGCCCCCGGGCTCACACCGTCCCCGGGTCGCTCTGGGCCGCCTACGACGCTACTCGTCCCCATCCACGCCTCTCGCTGCGCCCCAGTGTACGGCGCCCAGGGGACCGGGGCCGACCGAATATGGCGCTGCGCCGAGTGGGGGACGGCCGGCTCCGGGGATTGACCCGAATGGCGATACGCGGGGTGTCGTGGTCGCGGTCGTCACGCTGGGTCACCGTCGGGTACCGGATTCCGGACGGATTACCGGGCGCGGGGTGGGGCACAAAGGTGGGGACCGGGTTGTCGTACGGGCAAGCCGGGCGAATCGGGCGGCGTGCCCCGTTGCCGCCCGCCCGGAGTCGATTTATCGTTCCGGAACGATTCGCGCGCAAGATCACAATATGTGAAGGGGCCGCGGCCATGGTGGCGAGAAAGACCGCTGTGCAGAAGAGCACGGCGAAGGCGACGAAGGCCGCGCCCGGCAAGAACAGCGCCTCGGGCAAGAAGGCCGTCAACAACAAGACCGCGGCGCCCGCCGGAGCCGCCGCGCAAGGCGCCGCCAAGGCGGCCAGGAAGAGCGCCCCGAGGAAGAACTCGGAGACGCCCACCAGGAACCACGCATCCGCCGAGACGGTCGCGCCGGCCGAGGAGGGCGTGGCCGAGGAGACCGTGGCCGGGGCCACGGCCGGTAGGACCACGGCCAGGAAGGCCGCGCCCGCCGACAAGGCGGTGCCCGCGAAGAAGACGGGAGCCAGGAAAGTGGTTGCGAAGAAGACTCCGGGTGGTGCGCCGACCGACAAGAAGGCCACGACGACCGCATCCCCCTTGCCCAAGGCCCGTGCGGCGGGCGCGCCCGCCGACCCCAGCGAGCTCGCGGTGCGCCCGGGCGAGGATCCCTGGTCCGCCGAGGAGGTGGACGAGGCGCGCGCCGGGCTGCTGACCGAGGCCGGACGGCTGCGCGCCGAGATCCTCGCCTCCGAGCAGGCGATCACCGGGCTGATGCGCGACTCCGGCGACGGCGCCGGCGACGACCAGGCCGACACCGGCACCAAGAACATCACCCGCGAGCATGAGATGGCCCTGGCCGGAAACGCCCGGGAGATGCTGCTGCAGACCGAGCGGGCCCTGGAGCGGCTGGACACCGCGACCTACGGGCTGTGCGAGAACTGCGGCAATCCGATCGGCAAGGCCCGGATGCAGGCGTTCCCCAGGGCCACGCTGTGCGTCGAGTGCAAGCAGCGCCAGGAGCGGCGCTGACGCCCGTACGCATGTGCCGTACCCTCGTCCCTCACAGGGGGAGACTGGCCCGGACGAGTTGAGGGACTCACGTGACAGAGGCGGAGCAGGCCATCGGTACGCCGGATGCGGGGAAGGCAGAGGAGGGTGCCGGGCCCAGCGCTGCCGGAGCCGATGAGGCCGCGGCGGGCAGGGGGAAGCGGCACGTCGGCGTGCTCCTTACGGTCGCGGCGCTGGCCTATCTGATCGATCTGGTCAGCAAGCTGGCCGTGGTCGCGAAGCTGGAGCACCACGCTCCGGTCGAGGTGATCGGCACCTGGCTGCAGTTCGAGGTGATCCGCAACCGGGGCGCGGCCTTCGGCTTCGGCGAGGCCATGACCATCGTCTTCACGGTGATCGCGGTCGGCGTCATCGTGGTGATCGCGCGGCTGGCCCGCAAGCTCCACAGCCTGCCCTGGGCCATCGCGCTCGGTCTGCTGCTCGGCGGCGCCTTCGGCAATCTCACCGACCGGATCTTCCGGGCGCCCGGAGACTTCCAGGGAGCGGTCGTGGACTTCATCGCGCCCTCCCACTTCGCGGTCTTCAACCTCGCCGACTCGGCCATCGTCTGCGGCGGCTTCCTGATCGTGATCCTGTCCTTCCGCGGTCTGGACCCGGACGGCACGGTCCACAAGGACTGACGAGAGCCGGGCGGCCGGTATCCGACGGGCGTACGAACCGGTGCTTCCGGTCCGGCATACTCGTCGGGTGAGTACGATTCCCGAGATCCGCACCCTGCCCGTACCGGACGGTCTGGAGGGCGAGCGCGTCGACGCCGCGATCGCCCGCATGTTCGGCTTCTCCCGGACCAAGGCGGCCGAGCTGGCCGCCGCCGGAAAGGTGCAGCTCGACGGCGCCGTGGCCGGGAAGTCCGACCGGGTCTCCGGGGGTGCCTGGCTCGAGGTCGAGTTGCCGCAGGCCGCGCCGCCGGTGCGGGTTGTGGCCGAACCCGTCGAGGGCATGGAGATCGTGCACGACGACGAGGACATCGTGGTCGTCTCCAAGCCGGTCGGCGTCGCCGCCCACCCCAGCCCCGGCTGGACCGGCCCCACCGTGATCGGCGGGCTCGCGGCCGCCGGCTTCCGCGTCTCCACCTCGGGCGCCGCCGAGCGCCAGGGCATCGTGCACCGGCTGGACGTCGGCACCTCCGGGCTCATGGTCGTCGCCAAGTCCGAGCTCGCGTACTCCGTGCTCAAGCAGGCCTTCCGCGAGCGCACCGTGGACAAGCGCTACCACGCGCTGGTCCAGGGCCACCCGGACCCGCTGAGCGGCACCATCGACGCCCCGATCGGGCGCCATCCGCAGCACGACTACAAGTGGGCGGTGACGGCGGACGGCAAGCCGAGCGTCACCCACTACGACCTCATCGAGGCGTTCCGGGCCGCGAGCCTGCTGGACATCAAGCTGGAGACCGGCCGCACCCACCAGATCCGGGTGCATATGGCGGCCCACCGCCACCCCTGTGTCGGCGACCTCACCTACGGTGCGGACCCGACGCTCGCCAAGCGGCTGAAGCTGACCCGGCAGTGGCTGCACGCCATGCGGCTCGGCTTCGAGCACCCCGCGCACGGCGAGTGGGTCGAGTTCGAGAGCGCCTACCCCGACGATCTGCGCGGGGCGCTGGACATCGTGAAGGCCGAGAGCGCGTGATCGAGGTCGTGGCCGACGGGGATCTGTCCGGCTGCTTCGCGGTCCGCCGGGAGGTCTTCGTGGTGGAGCAGCGGATCCCCGAGGAGGAGGAGATGGACGCGTACGACGCGTACGCCGTCCACCTCCTGGCCACCGACGGCGCGGGCCGCCCGGTGGGCACCGCGCGCTTTCTGCACGGCGCCGCCGCGGACAAGAAGTACGCCCACGCCGGTGTCGACGGCGCCACCACCGCCGTTCTCGGCCGCCTCGCGGTGGCCAAGGTCGCGCGGGGCACGGGGCTGGGGGCCGACCTGGTCCGGGCCGTCGAGGCGGAGGCCCACCGGCGCGGCCTGGCCGAGGTCTATCTGGAGTCCCAGACCCATGCGCTCGGCTTCTACGAGCGGCTGGGCTACGAGGCGTTCGGCCCCGAGTTCGACGAGGGCAGCGGCATCCCCCACCGCGCGATGCGACGGCCGTTGTAGCGGTCCGACGGTGCCCTCACCGTGTGTGCGGGGCGTCCTTACGGAGCCCGTCCTCGAAGCGGGCGAGACGGTCCTGACTGCCGTGGCGGTCGTGGAACTCACGGCCCCGCTCGCGCTCCAGCCCTGCCGGCGGGGGCTGGGCCGCCGGGGCGGTGGCGATGCGCGGCAGGGCGTGGGGATGGGCGTCCCGCAGCCACGTGATCATCTTCTCGCGCACCTCACAGCGCACGGTCCAGGCGTCGTCCGGGTCCCGCGCCGTGATGAGCGCCCGCACCACGATGGTGCTCGGGGTGGTGTCCGTCACCACCAGGTTCCAGTCCCGGCCGTCCCAGGCCGGGGACTTCTGCACGATCTCGCGCAGCCGCTCCCGCATCTCCTCGATCGGCGCCGTGTGGTCGAGGTGGAAGAGGACGGTGGCCACCTTCTGGGTGCCGCCCCGCGACCAGTTCTCGAACGGTTTGCTGGTGAAGTACGACACCGGCATGGTGATCCGGCGCTCGTCCCAGGTCCGTACGGACAGGAAGGTCAGCGTGATCTCCTCGACCGTGCCCCACTCGCCGTCCACCACCACCGTGTCGCCGATCCGCACCATGTCGCCGAAGGCGATCTGCAGCCCCGCGAAGAGGTTTCCCAGCGTGGACTGGGCGGCGACACCGGCGACCACACCGAGGATCCCGGCGGAGGCCAGCATGGAGGTGCCGACCGTGCGCATCGCCGGGAAGGTCAGCAGCATGGCGGAGACCGCCACCACGCCGACGATCGCGGCCACCACCCGCTGGATCAGCGTCACCTGGGTGCGCACCCGGCGCACCCGCGCGGCGTCGTGCGCGCTGGAGGCGTAGCGGAAGTAGGAGGACTCCACGACGGCCGACGAGACCCGCACCACGAGCCACGCCGTGGCCGCGATCAGCACCAGCGCGAGCAGCCGGCCGACCGCCGACTCATGCTCCTGGACGACCCTCGCCCGCGTCTTGTCGTACGAACCGCTCAGCAGCGCCGTGCACACGGTCACCTGCAGCGGAAGCCGGCAGCGGCGCAGATGGCCCCACAAGGGGGTCTCGGGGTGCCGGGCATCGACCCTCCGCAGCAGCCAGTCGACGGCCCAGCCGATGAACAGCGTGATGGCCAGTGATCCGCCGATGACGACGAGCGGACGCAGTACGTCCTCCATGGACACCTACCTCATCCTTCCCTCAGGGAGACTCCGGGTGTCCTGTCCCGCCTTCCCCGGATCGGGTGTCCTCAGACCGCGACTGGCACGATGGGAGGGGGCGATCCACGGAAAGGAAAGTGACAGCGGTGGCCGATACCTCGACGATTGTTCTGTTCCACTCCGCGTACGGGCTGCGGCCCGCCGTACAGGAGGCGGCCGACCGACTGCGTGCGGCCGGGCATGAGGTGGTCGTGCCGGACCTGTACGAGGGGCAGACCGCCGAAACCGTCGAGGACGGCATGGTGATCAAGGAGCGGATCGGCCGCGACGAGCTGCTGAAACGGGCCATCACCGCCGCCGCGCCGTACTCGGACCGCGGGCTGGTCTACGCCGGCTTCTCGCTCGGCGGCGCGCTGGCGCAGAATCTGGCGCTGGCCGACGACAAGGCGCGCGGACTGCTTCTGCTGCACGGCACCTCGGACATCGCCGACGACACCACGGTCGATGAGCTGCCGGTGCAGCTGCATGTGGCCGATCCCGACCCGTTCGAGCCACACGACTGGCTCAATGCCTGGTATCTGCGGATGCGGCGGGCCGGTGCCGATGTGGAGGTCTTCCGCTACGCCGGGGCCGGGCACATCTTCACCGACCCCGAGCTGCCGGACTACGACAAGGAGGCCGCCGAGGCCACCTGGCGGGTGGCGCTCGGCTTCCTGGTTGGCCTCTGAGCCCGTGAACCGTCTGTGAACCGCCGCGTCAGCGCACGGGTGCGTCAGCGCACCGGTGCGTCGGCGCGCTCGACCCGCTGGCTGCCCGCCTGGGTGCGGTACGACCGCGCCCAGGCGGTCGTGGCGTTGCGATCGGTCTTGTCGGAGACGGTGTAGTAGTCCATCTGGGCCCGCTGGGGAGTGACATCGAGCACGCCGTAGCCGTGCGAGTCCATGTCCACCCACTTCACATGGCGGTTGGCGACACTGATCGCGGCCGCCGCGGCCAAGGACACCGTGTGCGGTGCCACATGGAGCAGATCGTCGAGGTTGTCCGAGGTGACCGAGGTGACCACGAACTCGGTCGCGGCCGACCGGGAGAGCGGATAGGTGGCGGCCTTCACCGGTACGTCGTTGGCCCACGCCATATGGATGTCACCGGTGAGGAAGACCGTGTTGCCGATCGCGTGGTCGGTGAGGTGGGCGAGCAGCTCGCGCCGGTCGTCCGTATAGCCGTCCCACTGGTCGGTGTTGATGGCCAGGCCGCCCTTGGGCAGCCCCAGCAGCTCGGCGAGCGGGCCCAGCAGCTCGGCGGGGAGGGCCCCGAAGGCGACCGGTGAGATCATCACCGAGTTGCCCACCAGCCGCCAGGTGGTGTCCGAGGCGGTCAGACCCGACTTCAGCCAGTCGAGCTGGGCGCGGCCGGTCAGGGTGCGCTCCGGGTCGTCCACATCGCCGCTGCCGGTGGCCGCCTGCTGGGAGCGGAACGAACGCAGATCGAGCAGATGGAGATCGGCGAGGGTGCCGTAGCGCAGCCGCCGGTAGGTGGTGCCCTGGGTGGAGGGGCGCACCGGCATCCACTCGAAGTACGCCTGCTTGGCGGCGGCCACCCGCTGGGCCCATGCCCCCTCGGTACCGGGGGTGTGGTTCTCCGCCCCGCCGGACCAGGCGTCGTTGGCGAACTCGTGGTCGTCCCATATCGCGATCAGGGGGAGCGCGGCGTGCAGCGCCTGGGCGTCGGGGTCGGTCTTGTAGTTCCCGTGCCGGACGCGGTAGTCGGCGAGCGTGACGATCTCGTGGGTGGGGGCGTGCGGGCGGACCACGCCCTTCGCCTCCGGGTATTCGCCGCTCTTGTACTCGTAGATGTAGTCACCGAGATGGAGCACCGCGTCCAGGTCGGTACGGGCCGCCAGATGGCGGTACGGGGAGAACCAGCCCGCCTCCCAGTTGGCGCAGGAGACCACGCCGAAGCGGACCCCGTCGGCCGCGGCGTCGTGCGCGGGGGTGGTGCGGGTGCGCCCCACGAGGGAGCGGACGCCGCCGTCCACGCCGAAGCGGTAGAAGTAGTCGGTGGCGGGCCGCAGCCCGCGCACATCGGCCTTGACGGTGTGGTCGGTGCCGGCGGCGGCCTTGACGGTGCCACGGGCGACGACCGAGCGGAAGTCCCGGTCCTCGGCGACCTCCCAGGTCACCTCGATGGCCGGGCCGCGCCCCGAACCGGGCACGGCGTCGGGGAAGGGCGTGATACGGGTCCACAGCAGGACCCCGTCGGGCAGCGGGTCACCCGAGGCGATGCCGTGCAGAAAGGCGGGCCCGGAGCCGGCGTGGGCGGCGGGTCCGGGGACGAGGGGCAGCAGGGCGGCGGCAGCCGCCGCGGCCGTGACGGCGCTGCGGCGCGAGATGTGGAGGTCGGTCACGGCCGAGGACATTACTGACAAGTAGCGGGCGGGGACAGGGGGCTTGGGGGATGTTCGCCCACCCGTCGCCGCCAGGTCACCACCGTCGTGGGCGTGAGGTCACCACCGCGGCTGCCGGGTCACCGCTGCCGCTGCCCTCGTCGCCGGGCCATAACGCCGTCGGCGGGCGCGCCCCGGGGGCACGCCCGCCGACTCGGCCGGGAAGGGCCGGACGTTACTTCTTGAGGGCCTGCTTGACGAGCGGGGTGAACTGGTCCGGGGTCATCGGCGGGTTCCCGCCCACCTCCAGCTTCTTCCCGTTGAGCTTGAAGGCCGGGGTGGCGTCGACGTCCTTGGTGTCGTTGAACGACTTGGACATGGCCAGCGCCCACCGGTCGTAGGTGCCGTTCTTCACGGCCTTCTCGAAGGCCGTGTTGCCCTTCAGCTCCTTGACCTGCTGGGCGATGTCGATCAGCTTCTGGTCGTTCGCGAAGGCGTCATCGGTCTCCTGCGGGTGGTTCTTCGGCGCGTACAGGGCCGCCTTGTAGTCCAGGAACGCCTGCGGGCTGACGTTGAGGGCCGCGCCGAGCGCGCTCAGCGCGTTCTTCGAGCCGGCGCCGGGCATCTGCTTGTTGTCGTCGAGGAAGGTGCCCATGGTGAACTGCGCCTTGTAGGTGCCGTCCTTGATGTCCTTGAGCACGGTCGGGCCGGTGAACTTCTCGAACTGGGCACAGACCGGGCAGCGCATGTCCTCGTAGACGTGCAGGGTGTTCTTGGCCTTCTTGTCGCCGATGACGACCGTCGTGCCCTGGGAGCCGGTGGCGTTGGCAGGCTTCGCGAACGACTTCTTCTCGGCCGCCGCCCGCCACTTCTGGTTGGCGTCGTCCGACGAGTCCATGTTGGTGACGGCGTAGCCGATGCCGCCGGCTATCGCGAGGACCGCGACGACCGCGCCGCCGACGAACAACTGGCGCCGCGTGCGGTCCTTCTTGGCCTGGCGCTCACGCTCGGCGCGCAGCCGTTCGCGCGCGGCCTGCTTGTTCTGCTGGTTGTTGCGATTGCTCATGATGGATCGATCTCCGTGGGTGTGCGTCGTCAGTGAGGCGTACGGGGGTGTGGATCGCTGTGCTCAGGCAGCGGCCGAGCAGGGCGGTCCACGACGCACCACGGAGTGCACGAGGAGAGGGAGCGCCGGAGCCGGGCACACCGGCCGTACGGATCGCGGGGCCGGGCGACGACGGGGCCGCAGGGCCGCGGCGTGGACCGCGACGGCCAGCAGCAGCGGCCGGAAGGCGAAGGCGGCCAGGGAGGCCAGCAAACGGCTCAGGGCGGCCTCGCCGCGCCGCAGCCAGGCCGAGGCGATCAGACCCACCGCGATATGCGCGGCGAGCAGCAGCCAGGGGGTGGCGGAGCTCACGGTGGCGGCCAGCGGGGTGCCGACCCCGTTCTGGGAGATCCCGGGCAGCGGACTGCCGAGATCGCCGCCGCCGCACAGCACGGTGACCCCCATGGAGCGCAGGGAGCCCGCCACGGGGCCGCCGGACGGTCCGTAACACGCCTGCTGGCCGGTGGTGAAGATCGTGTCGGCGGCCAGCTCCAGCGGGATCAGCAGGGCGGCTATGGACCAGAAGCCCCGCTCCCGGCCCGCGAGGGCGTACGCGACGGCGAAGACGGCCACCGAGAGCGCGGCGACAGTGCCCAGCGGCAGCGGGGTCCGCGACAGCAGGACATGCGAAGCCGAGGACAGCGTGACGCACAGCGCCGTGAAGAGCGCCGCGCGCACTGCCCTGAGCTGCGGTCCGGTGCCGTCCATGACTTCGAATTCTGCCATGAACGGCTGTAGGGACCATGTGAAGAATCGGCCCCGGCGTCGGCTAACCGCCCTTGACCTGCTTGTTCACCGCTTCCGTGAACTCCGTCGCGGTCATCGGGGTGGAGCCGCCGCTGCCGGTGAGCTGGGAGCCGTCGAGCTTGACGGCGGGGGTGCTGTTCACCCCGGAGGCGTCGAAGTCGGCGATCATCTTCTTCGCCCAGGGGTCGTAGGTGCCCACGCGCAGAGCCTCCCGGAAGGAGGCGTCCGTCTTGAGCGCGTACACCTCCTGGGAGACGGCCAGCAGACGGCTGTCGTCGGCGTAGGAGTCCTTGCTCTCCTCGGGGTGGTTCTTCGACGACATCAGGGCGGCCTTGTAGTCGAGGAAGGTGTCGGTGCTCACGTCCAGGGCCGCACCGAGGGCGCTCAGGGCGTTCGCGGAGCCGCTGCCGCCCATGTTCTTGTCGAGGATGGCGGCGAAGTGGAACGAAACCTTGTACTTACCGGCCTTGATGTCCTTGGCGATGGTCGGCCCGACCTCCTGTTCGAAGGTGGCGCACGGCGGGCAGCGCAGGTCCTCGTAGACGTCGAGGGTGTGCCCGGCATCGGCCTCGCCGATCACGACGGTGGTACCGCTCGGCCCGGAGCTGTGGGCGGGCGTGACGAGATTTCCCGGGCCCTCCGAGCCACCGGAGCCGTCCGGGCTACCGGAACCGCCCGAGTCGCCGGAGCCCGGCGCTCCCGGCGGGCCCTGGACGACATCATCTGACGAGCCGCCCCGGGAGCCCTTGTCGTCATCCGTGACCACGAGAACGCCCGCGACCACCGCGGCGGCGGCCGCCACCGCGATGACGGCCGTAAGGCCGGCCTTACGCCGCGGGTCCGCCGGGGCGGGAGCGCCACCCCAGGGCCCGCCGCCCGGGCCGGGCGGCGGGGGACCGGGCGGGAAGCCCGGGGGCTGGGCCGGAGGCGGCGGATGAGCCGGCTGCGGGTGCTCCGGCTGCTGCTCCGGCTGCTGGTACGGGTTCTGCTGCGGGTTCTGCTCGCCCCCCGGCGGCTGCTGTCCAGGCCACATGACCGGTAACGATAGAGGGGCGAGCAGACCTCGGCCATGGCCGGGGGACGATCAGGGGCCGGCGTGACGATCAGAGGCCCGGGTGGCGGTCAGAGGCCGGGGATGCGGCCGTTGCGGAAGAGGTCCACGAAGATCTGGTGGTCGGCCCGGGCGCGGGCACCGTAAGAGTGCGCGAAGTCCACCATGAGGTCGGCGAAGCCGTCCTCGTCGGCGGCGATCACCGCGTCGATGGCGCGCTCGGTGGAGAACGGCACCAGCGAGTGGCCGCTCTGGTCGTCGGCGGCCGCGTGCATGGTGGCCGTGGCCCGCCCCAGGTCGGCCACGACCGCCGCGATCTCGGCCGGGTCGTCGATGTCGGACCAGTCGAGGTCCACCGCGTACGGCGACACCTCGGCGACCAGCTGCCCCGCCCCGTCCAGCTCGGTCCAGCCCAGCCACGGGTCGGCGTGGGCCTGCAGCGCGCGCTGGGAGATCACCGTGCGGTGGCCCTCGTGGTGGAAGTACGACCGCACCTGCTCGTCGGTGATGTGCCGGGAGACCGCCGGGGTCTGCCCCTGCTTCATGTAGATCACCACATCGTTCTCCAGGGCGTCGCTGTTGCCCTCCAGAAGGATGTTGTACGAGGGGAGCCCGGCGCTGCCGATGCCGATGCCCCGGCGGCCCACGACGTCCTTGACGCGGTAGGAGTCCGGGCGCGAGAGACTGGACTCGGGGAGCGTCTCCAGATAGCCGTCGAAGGCGGCCAGGACCTTGTAGCGGGTGGCCGCGTCCAGCTCGATGGACCCGCCGCCGGCCGTGAAGCGGCGCTCGAAGTCGCGGATCTCGGTCATCGAGTCCAGCAGCCCGAAGCGGGTCAGCGAGCGGGCGTCACGCAGCGCGTCCAGCAGCGGGCCCTCGGCGGTCTCCAGGGTGAAGGGCGGCACCTCGTCGTTCTTGGCGCCGGTGGCCAGGGCGTGAACGCGCTCGCGGTAGGCGCCGGCGTACGTCCGCACCAGCTCGGTGATCTTGTCGTCGCTGAGCGCCTTGGTGTAGCCGATGAGCGCCACGGAGGCGGCGAAGCGCTTCAGGTCCCAGGTGAAGGGGCCGACGTACGCCTCGTCGAAGTCGTTCACATTGAAGATCAGCCGGCCGTTGGCGTCCATGTAGGTGCCGAAGTTCTCGGCGTGGAGGTCACCGTGGATCCACACCCGGCTGGTGCGGTCGTCCAGGTACGGCCCGCCGGCGCGCTCCCGCTCCACATCGGAATAGAACAGACAGGCGGTGCCGCGGTAGAACGCGAACGCCGAGGCGGCCATCTTCCGGAACTTGACGCGGAAGGCGGCCGGGTCGGCGGCGAGCAGCTCGCCGAAGGCGGTGTCGAATACGGCGAGGATGTGCTCGCCGCGCTGTTCCGCCTGGGTCTGCTGGTTCGGCATCGCGGAACGCCTCCTGGGGCATGAGAGATGTGATCGGTGTGGCAGATACGACAGGGTATGTTCCGTCGCGCCGGGCGCGACGGAAGACCGGATGACCCGTCGGGATCAACGCCTGAGGCTACTCGTGAGTGCCCGGCTGGTGTCAGTGCGGAGGGGTAACCTTCGGAGCTGTCTCGCCCTGCCGTCATCGATTGTTCGCCGGAGGTCTTCCACCGTGACCAAGCCGCCCTTCACGCACCTGCATGTCCATACCCAGTACTCGCTGCTGGACGGTGCGGCGCGGCTCAAGGACATGTTCAACGCGTGCAACGAGATGGGCATGACCCACATCGCCATGACCGACCATGGCAACCTCCACGGCGCGTACGACTTCTACCAGCAGGCGACGGGCGCGGGGGTCACGCCGATCATCGGGATCGAGGCGTATGTGGCGCCCGAGTCGCGGCGCTACAAGCGGCGTGTCCAGTGGGGCCAGCCGCATCAGAAGCGCGATGACGTCTCCGGTTCCGGTGGTTATACCCACAAGACCATCTGGGCGTCGAACAAGACCGGTCTGCACAACCTCTTCCGGCTCTCCTCCGACGCCTATATGGAGGGCTATTTCGTCAAGTGGCCGCGGATGGACAAGGAGACCATCGCCCAGTGGTCCGAGGGCCTGATCGCCTCCACCGGCTGTCCCTCGGGCGAACTGCAGACCCGGCTCCGGCTCGGCCAGTTCGACGAGGCGCTCAAGGCCGCCTCCGAGTACCAGGACATCTTCGGCAAGGACCGGTATTTCCTGGAGCTGATGGACCACGGCATCGAGATCGAGCGCCGGGTCCGGGACGGGCTGCTGGAGATCGGCAAGAAGCTGGACATCCCGCCGCTGGTCACCAACGACTCGCACTACACGTACTCCCGCGAGTCCGTGGCCCATGACGCGCTGCTGTGCGTCCAGACCGGCAAGAACCTCTCCGACCCCGACCGCTTCCGCTTCGACGGCACCGGCTACTACCTGAAGTCCACGGAGGAGATGTACGCCATCGACTCCTCGGACGCCTGGCAGGAGGGCTGCCGCAACACCCTGCTGGTCGCCGAGCAGATCGACGCCACCGGATGGTTCGAAAAGCGTGACCTGATGCCGCGGTTCGACGTCCCCGAGGGGTACACCGAGGTCACCTGGTTCCAGGAGGAGGTCCGCAAGGGGATGGCCCGCCGCTTCCCCGGCGGCGTCCCCGAGGACCGTCAGAAGCTGGCCGAGTACGAGATGGACGTCATCATCCAGATGGGGTTCCCGGGCTACTTCCTCGTGGTCGCCGACTTCATCATGTGGGCGAAGAACAACGGCATCGCGGTCGGCCCCGGCCGAGGCTCCGCGGCCGGTTCGATCGTCTCGTACGCGATGGGCATCACCGACCTCGACCCGGTCGAGCACGGGCTGATCTTCGAGCGGTTCCTCAACCCCGAGCGTGTGTCCATGCCCGACGTCGACATCGACTTCGACGAGCGTCGGCGCGGTGAGGTCATCCGGTACGTCACCGAGAAATACGGCCACGACAAGGTCGCCCAGATCGGCACCTACGGCACCATCAAGGCCAAGAACGCCATCAAGGACTCGGCCCGCGTGCTGGGCTATCCGTACGCGATGGGCGACCGCATCACCAAGGCCATGCCCGCCGACGTCCTCGGCAAGGGCATCCCGCTCTCCGGCATCACCGATGAGAAGCACCCCCGCTACAGCGAGGCGGGCGAGGTGCGCGGGATGTATGAGAACGAGCCGGATGTGAAGAAGGTCATCGACACCGCGCGCGGTATCGAGGGCCTGGTGCGCCAGATGGGTGTGCACGCCGCCGGCGTGATCATGTCGAGCGAGACGGTGACCGACCATGTCCCGGTCTTCTCGCCGAAGAACGACGGCCAGGTCGTGACCCAGTGGGACTACCCCACCTGTGAGTCGCTGGGCCTGCTGAAGATGGACTTCCTGGGCCTGCGCAACCTCACCATCATGGACGACGCCGTCAAGATGGTGCGCGCCAACAAGGGCATCGACCTGAAGATGCTCGATCTGTCCCTGGACGACCCCAAGACCTTCGAACTGCTCTGCCGCGGTGACACCCTCGGCGTCTTCCAGTTCGACGGCGGCCCCATGCGTTCCCTGCTGCGCATGATGAAGCCCGACAACTTCGAGGACATTTCCGCCGTCTCGGCCCTCTACCGGCCGGGCCCGATGGGCATGAACTCGCATATCAACTACGCGCTGCGGAAGAACGGGCAGCAGGAGATCACCCCGATCCACCCCGAGCTGGAGGAGCCGCTCAAGGAGGTCCTGGGCATCACCTACGGCCTCATCGTGTACCAGGAGCAGGTGCAGAAGGCCGCCCAGGTGCTCGCGGGCTATTCGCTCGGCCAGGCCGACCTGCTCCGCCGTGCGATGGGCAAGAAGAAGCAGGAGGTCCTGGACAAGGAGTTCGTACCCTTCCAGAAGGGCTGCCGGGAGCGCGGCTACTCCGACGAGGCCATCCAGGCCGTGTGGGACGTCCTGGTCCCGTTCGCCGGATACGCGTTCAACAAGGCGCACTCCTCCGCGTACGGCCTGGTCACCTACTGGACCGCGTATCTCAAGGCCAACTACCCCGCCGAGTACATGGCGGCGCTGCTCACCTCGGTGCGTGACGACAAGGACAAGTCGGCGGTCTATCTGAACGAGTGCCGTCGTATGGGCATCAAGGTGCTGCCGCCGAACGTCAATGAGTCCGAGGCCAACTTCACCGCTCAGGGTGATGATGTGATCCTCTTCGGTCTCACGGCGGTCCGGAACGTCGGTCAGAACGTGGTGGAAGCGATCATCCGTGGCCGTAAGGCCAAGGGGAAGTACGCCTCGTTCCCGGACTACCTGGACAAGGTCGAGGCGGTCGTGTGCAACAAGCGCACCACGGAATCGCTGATCAAGGCGGGCGCGTTCGACGAGATGGGCCACACCCGTAAGGGGCTCACGGCGCACTACGAGGCGCTGATCGACAATGTGGTCGCGGTCAAGCGCAAGGAGGCCGAGGGGCAGTTCGACCTCTTCGGCGGCATGGCCGGTGACGGCGGGGACGGCGAGGGGCCGGGCTTCGGCCTCGACGTCGAGTTCTCGGACGTCGAATGGGAGAAGACCTATCTGCTGGCCCAGGAGCGGGAGATGCTGGGCCTGTATGTCTCCGATCATCCGCTGTTCGGCATCGAGCATGTGCTGAACGAGAAGGCGGACGCCGCGATCTCCGCGCTCACCGGGGGTGAGCACGCGGACGGCGCGATCGTCACCATCGGCGGCATCATCTCCGGTCTGCAGCGCAAGATGACCAAACAGGGCAACGCCTGGGCCATCGCCACCGTGGAGGACCTGGCCGGCTCCATCGAGTGCATGTTCTTCCCGGCCACCTATCAGCTGGTCTCCACCCAGCTCGTCGAGGACGCCGTCGTCTTCGTCAAGGGCCGCCTCGACAAGCGCGAGGACGTGCCCCGGCTGGTCGCCATGGAGCTGATGGTCCCCGATCTCTCCGAGGCATCGGCCAACGCGCCCGTGACGATCACCATTCCCACGGTCAAGGTCACGCCGCCGCTGGTCGAGAAGCTGGGCGAGGTGCTCACCCACCACCGCGGCGCCACCGAGGTGCGGATCAAGCTCCAGGGGGCGCGGAAGACCACCGTGCTGCGGCTCGACCGGCACCGCGTCACCGCCGACCCGGCGCTCTTCGGCGATCTCAAGGTGCTGTTGGGGGCGTCCTGCCTGGCCGGGTGATTGCCCGGCCCCGCTGACGCGCCCTCGACGTTGACGAGGGCAAGGGCGGGGACGAGAGCGCACCAGGGGCGCGCCCGCATCGGGCGCGCCCCTGGGGGCCACGGTCACGCGGCCTGCCACCGCGGTGGCCCAGCGCCGGTGCGCGGTGCGTCAGTTGTGGCCGAAGCTCTTCTGCCGGCCCTTGCGCGCCGTCGAGGGGCTGCCCTCCGGCCGCATCGCCTGCGACTGCCCGTCCATCGACGGCTGCTGCTCGGCGGAGCGGTCGGCCGTGCCGCGCTCCTGACGCTGTTCCTGCTGCTGCTTGCGATCGCGGTTCTTGTTCTTGCCCATGGTGGTGTTCCTCCGGTTGGGATCAGCCCCCTGGCGAAGGGCCCTCCCGGGCGAAGCCCTTCGGGAAGAAACAGTGACATGCCACGGTGACCCGTGCATTTCGGGCAATTACGGTGAGTGAGAAGGAGGGTATTGGCGGGTAAGCCGTATCCGCCACGCCGGTGATCCAGTTCGGACTGATAACCCCCGCACGGTCGGGCAGACTCGAAGGAAAGCCGAAAACCACATCCGGGGGCACGGCTGTGCGCGGGGGGCGACCGAGGACTGGACCGTCAGGAAAGAGGGTGGAACGTGGACCGCTGCGTCGTCCTGGTGGACGCCGGGTATCTGCTGGGCGCCGCCGCGAGCCTGCTGGCCGGGGAGCCCGCCCGATCGCGCATCTCCGTCGACCACGCGACCCTCATCCAGGGCCTGCGGGAGCGGGCCGAGGCCGAGACCGAGTGTCCGCTGCTGCGGATCTACTGGTTCGACGGCGCCCCCGACCGGGTGCCCCAGCCCGAGCACCGGCGGCTGCGCGTGATGCCCCGGGTGACCGTACGGCTCGGCGCTCTCACCCGCAGTGACGGCCGCTGGGCCCAGAAGGGCGTGGATGCCGCCATGCACGCCGAGCTCACCGAGCTCGCGCGCAACCGGGCCTGCGCCGACATCGTCCTCG
Organism: Streptomyces sp. 11-1-2; assembly: GCF_003595545.1. Taxonomy (NCBI): domain Bacteria; kingdom Bacillati; phylum Actinomycetota; class Actinomycetes; order Kitasatosporales; family Streptomycetaceae; genus Streptomyces; species Streptomyces sp. 11-1-2. The sequence continues at coordinate 3,410,436 of NZ_CP022545.1, read as the reverse complement.
TCACCGGCGACGGGGACCTGCTGCCCGGGCTGATGTCGGCCAAGGAGCACGGCGTCGCCGTCCACCTCTGGGCGGTCCAGGCCGCCGACGGCGACTACAACCAGTCCGAGGACCTCGTCGCCGAGGCCGATGAGCGGCGCGTCCTCGACCGCGCCTGGATCACCCGGGCGGTGCGCGCCAAGGAGCTTCCCGGGCCCTGTGCGCCCGTCTCCGAGCCCCGCCCGGAGATCGCGGCCATTCTCTCCGCCCCGCTGCCGGAGACGGCCGCCGCCGCGGCCGCGAGCGGGTCGCCCGGCCCGGCGGAGGCACCCGGCGGCCGTAACGGCGCCGCCCGGCCCGGCGCCGACGTGACCGGCCCGGCCGCTGCCCCCGGCCGTCCCGCCGCCCCGGGCCCCGAGGCGGGCACGGACGTCGCGGCGGCGGGCGCCGGCAAGGGGGTGCCCACCCCCAAGGACCTCGCCGACCTGGGCCGCGGCGCCGTCGCGCCCGGCGGCCAGCCGGAGCGGCAGCAGGCCGCCGGCGCCACCCTGCGCTGGTCCTCCGACAAGGGCTGGGTCGACCGGGGCCCCGGCGCCGTGGGGGAGCCGCCGGAGACCGCGAACCTGCCCATGCTGGCCCAGCTCACCAGCGCCGAGCAGCGCTGGGCCGACCGCGAGGAGGACATCACGGCCGTCAGCGGCGACCCCTTCGAGGTCGGCCAGGTCTTCGCCCGCCGCTGGACCGACCGGCTCGCCGAGCCGGGTCCGTTGCGCCAGATCTCCACGGAGTACCCCCGCATCCCGCACCGCATCGACGGTGAACTGCTGCGCTACGCGGCCCGCTTCGGGCTGCTGGCCCACAAGGACGACCAGATCGACGAGCACGACCGCTATGCGATCCGGGCGGGCTTCTGGCGCGAAATCGACCTCCGCTCGGCCGCGGAGCACGCCCAGACGGGCGGCTAGTGTCCTGCGCCGGTAGTTGATCGTTAGTAGTGGTGTGACTTCTGCTGCTGGTGCATCAGTTCCTCGTCGGGGCCCGAAGCTGGAGCCGTTGCTGCTCTGTGATGAGGAGCGGGCGGTGTTGGAGCGGTGGACGCGTCGGGCGACATCGGCCCAGGCTCTGGCCCTGCGCGCGCGGATTGTGCTGGCGTGTGCGGGGCCGGAGGTGCCGCCGATTGTGGCGGTTGCTCGGGATCTGCGGGTGAGTGCGGACACGGTCCGCAAGTGGCGGCGCCGGTTCCTCGCTGAGCGGCTGGATGGCCTGGCCGACGAGCCGCGGCCGGGCCGGCCGCCCACCATCAGCATCGATCAGGTGGAGGCGGTCGTGGTCACCACGCTGGAGGAGATCCCGAAGAACGCCACCCACTGGTCCCGTAGGTCGATGGCCGAGCACAGTGGCCTGTCGAAGTCGACCGTTGGCCGGATCTGGCGGAAGTTCCAGCTCAAGCCGCACCAGACAGACACCTTCAAGCTGTCGACGGACCCGTTGTTCGTGGAGAAGGTCTACGACGTCGTCGGCCTGTACTTCAACCCGCCCGAGGGCGCCATGGTGCTGTCGGTGGATGAGAAATCGCAGATCCAGGCTCTGGACCGGTCCCAGCCGGTGCTGCCGATAATGCCGGGCATGCCCGAGCGCCGGACCCATGATTACGTGCGCAACGGCCTGACCACCTTGTTCGCCGCGTTCGACGTCGCCACCGGCGAGGTCATCAGTGCTCTGCACCGTCGGCACCGGGCAGCGGAATTCAAGAAGTTCCTGATCAGGATCGACAAGGAGGTGCCCGCGCATCTCCAGGTCCATCTGATCTGTGACAACTACGGCACCCACAAGACCCCAGCGATCAGGACGTGGCTGGCCAAACACCCCCGCTTCCACATGCACTTCACCCCGACGGGCTCCTCCTGGATCAACCAGGTCGAGCGGTGGTTCGGCTTCCTGGCCGACCAGAAGATCCGCCGCGGCGCACACAAGAACGTCCAGACCCTTGAAGCCGACATCCGCACCTGGGTCAAGGACTGGAACGCAGACCCCAAGCCGTTCATCTGGACCAAGACCGCCGAGGAGATCCTCGAATCCCTCGCCCAATTCTGCCGACGGATCTCCGGCGCAGGACACTAGGGGATATCCGGCAGATCTTGACGCCCGCGGCGGGCCGCTCCCCTTCCCCAGCGATATGCGGCTCCGTCACGACCCCCGGTGGCACCGACACGGCCGGGCCGCCGACCCTCCTCGTCCTGTGATCCTCCGATCCGTCCCCGAGGGCCCCGAGGACGGGAGCGGGTGTTTGGGCGCGTACCCTCATAGCTCGTGAGGACGGGCGCGAAACAGGCGACGAGTGGCGATGTGGTGTGCACCGTGCGCGGCCTGGTCAAGACCTATCCCGCGACGCGCGGCCGCCGCGGTGCCCCCGCCACGCCCGCCGTCCGGGCCAGCGACGGCATCGACCTCGATGTGGTGCGCGGCGAGGTCTTCGGGCTGCTCGGGCCCAACGGCGCCGGCAAATCCACCCTCGTACGGCAGCTCACCGGCCTGCTGCGGCCCGACGAGGGCAGTGTGCGGGTGCTCGGCCACGATCTCGTACGCCACCCCGAGCGCGCCGCCCGGCTGCTGTGCTACCTCGGCCAGGACTCGACCGCGCTGGACGAGCTGACCGTCGCCCTCGCCGCCGAGACCACCGCGCGGCTGCGCGGGCTGGAGGCCCGCGCGGCCCGTGCCGAGCGGGACGCGGTGATCGAGGAGCTGGGGCTCGGGGAGATCGCCGGGCGCCCCCTGAAGAAGCTCTCCGGCGGCCAGCGGCGGCTGGCCTGCGTCGCCGCGGCGCTGGTGGGGGAGCGGCCGTTGCTGGTGCTGGACGAGCCCACCAGCGGAATGGACCCCGTCGCCCGGCGCGCCGTATGGGCGGCCGTGGACCGGCGGCGGGCCGAGCGGGGCGTGACAGTGGCGCTGGTCACCCACAACGTGATCGAGGCGGAAACGGTTCTGGACCGGGTCGCCGTGCTGGACCGCGGCAAGGTCATCGCCTGCGACACGCCCGCCGGGCTGAAGGCGCTGGTCGCCGACGAGGTGCGGCTGGAGCTGGTATGGCGCACCGAGCCGCCGCTGGACGTGCCCGAGGTCGCCGCCCTGCGGAGCGCCGCCGAGGCGGCCCGGGCCGCCGACGGCGTCTCCGGGCGGCGCTGGACGCTCCGGCTCCCGCCGGACGAGGCGCGTGCCGCCATCGCCACCGTGACCGGTGGCCCCGCCTTCGCGGCGCTGGACGATTTCACCCTTGCCACGCCGAGCCTGGAGGATGTGTACATCGCCCTGGGCGGCCGTGCGGAGGGCGCGGAGGGGCTGGTGAAGGCGTGACCGCCGAGGCGGTGAACACGTCGGTGACCGTGACCGTAAGAGCCGTAGAGGCGAAGAGGAGCCGCGCAACGTGAGTGTCATGCCCGCCGTGTCCGGTGTGTCCGGGACCACTGGTGTGCCTGGTGTGTCCGGTGCTTCCGCTGGGCTGCCCAGTGCGCCCGGTGCCTCGTCCGGTGCCTCCGGTACGTCGGGGGCGTCCGGTGAGGCCGGGAACATCCCCGCGCCGCTGGCGGCGCGGGCGCGGCTCTTCCCCGCGCTCGCCGCGGTCTACCGCGCCCAGCTCTCGCGGGCCCGGGTGGCCCGGATACCGCTGCTCTTCGTGGCCACCTTCCAGTCCATCGGGATCATGATCCTGATGCGCGGGGTGGTGGACGGCGGGAGCGAGGCGCGGTCGGTGGTGGCCGGGTCGAGCGTGCTGGTCGTCGCCTTCGTGGCGCTCAACCTGCTCGCCCAGTACTTCGGCCAGCTCCGGGCCAGCGGCGGGCTCGACCACTACGCGACCCTGCCGGTGCCGCCCTCGGCCGTGGTGCTCGGGGCGGCCGCCGCGTACGCCTCCTTCACCGTGCCCGGAACCATCGTCACCGCGGTCATGGGCAGTGTGCTCTTCCAACTGCCCATGACGCATCTGTGGATCCTCCTCGCCGTGATCCCCCTCTCCGGCGCCGCCCTCGCCGGACTCGGCGCCGTGCTGGGGCTGCTCGCCCCGCGTCAGGAACTCGCCACGCTGTGCGGGCAGTTGGGGATGTCCGCCGCGCTGCTGCTGGGGGTGCTGCCCGCGGACCGGATGCCGCAGGTGGTGTCGTACGCGCGCGATCTGCTGCCGTCGACGTACGGTGTGGAGGCCCTGGCGCGGACCTTCGACGGGCAGCCCGACTGGTGGGTGGTCTGTGCCGACCTCGGGGTGTGCGCCGGGGTGGCCGTGGTGTCCCTCGCCGCCGCGACCTGGGCCTATCGGCGGGCGGCCGTGCGGTGACGCGCCGCAGCGAACGTCCCGCCGACCGAAGTACGCCATCCGCCTGGCACGATGACGGGGTGACCGCACCGTTGACGCCACATGATCCGCCTCCGCCGCACGAGGACCCCGCCGAGGGCCGCCCCCCGGCCCACGGGCAGCCTGCTGGGGACTCCTCCGTGCCGAATCCCTCCGGATACCCGGAGCACCCCGAGCACCCCGAGCACCCTTCCGGGCATCCGGAGGGATCGGAGCACTCCGAGTACTCCGAGCCGGGGCCCGAGTTGCGCGCCGAACTGGTGCAGGCGTCGCTGGTCGCCATCGCGGTGGCGGTCTCCGGGGTGCTTTTGGGGCTGTTGTGGCTGTGGCTGGCGCCGAAGGTTCCCCTGGTCTCGGACGGCTCCGCCGTCTATCTGAAGAACTCGGAAGGGGAGGACGCGATCGGCGCGGACGGTATGTTCACGCTGCTCGGGCTCGCCTTCGGGGCCATCTCGGCCCTCATCGTCTTTCTGCTCTTCCGCCACGGCGGTATCGCGCTGGTCATCGGCCTGGCGATCGGTGGCGTGCTCGCCTCGGTGATCGCCTGGCGGCTGGGCCTCTGGCTGGGGCCCACCTCGGACGTCGTGGCCCACGCCAAGGAGGCCGGTAAGGGCGTCACCTTCGACGGACCGCTCAAGCTGGGCGCGAAGGGTGCGCTGCTGGCGTGGTCGGTGGCGGCGATGGTGATCCATCTGGCGCTGACGGGGCTGTTCGGCCCCCGGGACCCGGAGCCCGCGCTGCCGCACGTGGCGAGCCCGGAAGCGCGCTAAGGCGGTTCGGGCCCGCCTTAAGCATGCTGGGCCCCGCCTCAAAGCGGCTAGGGGCGGGGAGGGGAAAGATCCGCCGGACAACCCCGCAGGCCGCCGCCTGGGCGGCCACGGAGCCACGAGCGGGCGTCGGGCCACGGGGGGCGCCGGAGTCGGAGCGGGCACCAGGCGGCACGAGAGGGCGTCGGGCGCGAGGGTGTCGTTCCACACGAGCCGGGCGCCAGGGGCCCCGCAAGAGCGCTGTGAGCGCTACGCGCGGGCGATCGGCGCCAGTACCGCGTCCGTCAGCGACGCCAGATCCCCCGGCGCCAGCTCGACCTCCAGCCCGCGGCGGCCCGCCGAGACACAGATCGTCTCGTAGCCGGTGGCCGACTCGTCCAGGGCCGTGGGAAGGCGCTTGCGCTGACCGAGCGGGGAGATCCCGCCCCGCACATAGCCCGTGGTGCGCTCGGCCGCCGCGGGGTCCGCCATCGTGGCGCGCTTGCCGCCCACCGCCGAGGCGAGCGCCTTGAGGTCGAGCGTGGCCGAGACCGGCACGATGGCGACCGTAAGGCGGTCATCGACGCTCGCGACAAGGGTCTTGAAGACCCGGCCCGGTTCGACGCCGAGCGCCTGGGCGGCCTCCTCGCCGTAGGAGGGGGCTGCCGGGTCGTGCTCGTAGGAGTGCAGGGTGAAATCCGTGCCCGCCGCGGTGAGGGCGGTGGTGGCGGGGGTGCCCGCCGAGATCTTCTTGGTCTTCTTGGGCATGTTCGTCCGCGTCAGTTGGGGCTGGTGGGACCGCGGGTCAGATCGGCGGCCGGGAGCGACGGGAGCTTACCGATGACGGCGCTCTCGGCGCGAAGGAGTTTCAGCTCGTCGGCCAGCCGGCTCGCGGTGTCCGGCGCCTGCAGCAGCCGCTGTTTCGCGGGCGTGTCGAGCACGGCCGCGGCCGCCACCAGGTAGGAGAGCACGGACGGTTCGCCCGGCAGGTCCTGCTCGTTCGCCAGGGTCCGCTCACGGGCGCCCGCGAGCCGCTTCTGGTACATGCGGAAGGCCCGTACCACCCCCGAGGCCAGCGCCCCGGCACCCTCGCCCTGCTCCTCCTCCAGCTCCTTGACCTCGGCCGTCAGATAGGGGCCGGAGGAGTCCACGGAGACCAGCTCGAAGCGGGTGGTGCCGGTGGCCAGCACCTCGAAGGTGCCGTCCTCCTGCTCCCGGATGGTGGCCGCGTCCGCCACGCACCCCACGGCGTAGAAGGACTTGGCGGGATCCGGTCCGAACCCGGCCGTGGGGCCTGGGTCCGGCCGCGTGACGGAGTCCGGGAGGCCGACCGCGCTCGGGGCGACCTCATGGCCGTCCCGGATGGCGATCACCCCGAACCGGCGCGGCGCGTCCTCGGGAAGCGCCGACAAATCGCGCATCAGGGAGCGGTACCGCTGCTCGAAGACGTTCAGGGGCATGACGAGCCCCGGGAACAGCACCGTGTTCAGCGGGAAGAGCGGAAGGCGCGCGGAGGTCACGGGGCGTAAGCCTAATGGCCCCGCGCGTTTCCTTTCACTGGTGCCGCAGCAGCCGGTCACTGGCGCCGCAGCAGCCGGGACGCACCGGCGGCCACCGCGGTGGCCAGCACCCAGCCCAGCAGGATCATCACGATGGACGCCCATTGGACGGCGCCGTCCGGTCTCCAGTAGCCGTCCATGCCCAGATCGATCACCGGGATCAGCAGGTCGAGCGTGTACAGCGAGGCGTTCCAGTTCGGGGATTCATCCGGCTTCAGGGCCTCCGGCCGGTTGTGGGCGAAGAACACCGAGCCGACCGCCCACAGCACCGCCATCCACACCGCGGCCCGGCCCGGGCGGTACCCGTAGGCCACCGTCCAGTCCTGGAGATAGCCCCACACCTTCCCGGCGACCGGCAGCGTCTCCCGGCGGCGGCGCTGCTTGGCGAGCTGCACCTCGCGCGCGTCGGCGTCCTCGCCGCTGGCCCGCATCGTGTTGGCCAGCATCTCGTACGGCTCGGGCGCGTACTCGGGGGTTGCCGCGGCCACCCACTCCAGCCGCCGGGCCAGCGGGAAGTGGCCGCGCGGAATCAGGCACTCATAGCTGAACCCGGCCATGGTCAGCCCGCCCGGCCCCGGCCAGCTCACCGACTTGTCGACAAGATTGACCACCCGGGCGCCGGAGAGGATCACCCGGCCGCGCTGCGGCCGCTCCCCGAGGAAGCGCAGCTCGGGCGTCTGGACCCGGCGCAGCGACAGCTCCTGGTCGTTCTCCATGATGAAGCGGGCCTGGTCGAAGTCGATGGCGTCGCCGATCCGCCCGTCGTCCAGCCGGATTCCGCCCTCGCATTCGAAGCGCTGGATCCGGGTGCCCCGGGTGGGGGTGGAGGCGGTGCCGTACGGCGGGGTGGAGCCGCTGGAGTACGTGCTCACCCCGCCCGCGGTGAGGTAGAGGCTGCGCTCCACGGTGAGCTGCGGCGCGTTGAGCGCGCGGCGGCCGTAAGGGTTGCGCAGCCGGCTGCCGCGCAGGCTGAGCGACACCCCGATCTGCGCCCCGCGCAGGCTCAGCTCGCCATAGGACTCGATCATGTCGGCCTGGAAGTCCTGGGCGACGGTCAGCCCGTCGGCGCTGATGGACATGCCCCGGCGGTCGCGGCGCACGATGAGCTGGTTGAGCAATAAATCCGTGCCGATATGGGCGTCGGTGAGCCGGATCCCGTGTTCGACCACACAGCGCGGCAGATGCAGATCCCCCTCGGTGCGCAGCCGGGCCGCCTCCAGCCGGGGAAGTGCGCAGCCCACCAGTCGCAGGGTGGTGAACTGCGCCTCGGGGAGCAGCACCTCCCGCTCGAAGCGGCAGTTCTTCAGCTCCACATAGGGATCGATGTTCCCGCCGGCCAGGTCGAGCGTGCCGGTGATGTGCACCCCGTTGAGCTTGAGCGCGGCGACCCGGCCCGGCTGCGCGGGCGGCCCGTCCAGCAGCAGGAGGGCCACGACACGCGCCCGGACACTGCGCTCCGGGCCCCAGGCATACGGGCCGGCGGGGTCGTTCCGCTGGGGGTGCGAGGTGCGCAGATCATGGGTGCTGCCATTGCGGAACGCCTGCCACATGCCCCATTCGGCGGTGGTCAGATCGAGGCCCGGGGGTGGGTCGCCATCGTGCGGCTCGGTCACAGCCGTGTCCCCTCCTGATTCTCCGTGTCCCCGTACGGAGCACATTCCCGCTGAGTAACCGGTTGAACGCCAACGGTCAGGGTCAACTTAGGGCGTCCGTATCACTGACTGATACGGGGGGAGGGCGTCGTGGCGGGTCTGAGACAATTGATCGCGTGATCTCCCGTATCGATCTGCGCGGTGCCGCCTTCCCGGAAGGCGGGATCGACCGCGACTTGCTGCCCCGTGCCGAGCTCGACGTCGAGGCCGCCCTGGAGAAGGTGCGGCCCATCTGCGACGACGTGCGCCATCGCGGTACCGCTGCGTTGATCGACTACGCCCATCGGTTCGACGGCGTCGCCATAGAACGGGTGCGGGTCCCCGCGGAGGCGCTGGAGCGCGCCCTGGTGGAGCTGGACCCGGCCGTGCGCGCCGCCCTGGAGGAGTCCGTCCGGCGGGCCCGGCTGGTCCACCGGGACCAGCGGCGCACCGACCACACCACCCAGGTGGTGCCGGGCGGCACGGTCACCGAGCGCTGGGTGCCGGTCGAGCGCGTCGGGCTGTACGTACCGGGCGGGCGCTCGGTCTACCCCTCCTCCGTGGTGATGAACGTGGTGCCCGCGCAGGAGGCCGGGGTCGGCTCGATGGCCGTCGCCTCCCCGCCGCAGGCGGAGTTCGGCGGGCTGCCGCACCCCACGATCCTCGCGGCGTGCGCGCTGCTGGGCGTGGACGAGGTGTACGCGGCGGGTGGCGCCCAGGCCGTCGCCATGTTCGCCTACGGCACCGAGGACTGCCGCCCGGTCTCGATGGTGACCGGGCCGGGCAACATCTTTGTGGCCGCGGCCAAGCGGCTGCTCAAGGGCCGGATCGGCATCGATGCCGAGGCCGGGCCGACCGAGATCGCCGTCCTCGCCGACGCCACCGCCGACCCGGTGCACGTCGCCGCGGACCTGATCAGCCAGGCCGAGCACGACCCGCTGGCCGCCTCCGTGCTGGTCACCGACTCCGAGGAGCTGGCCGCCGCGGTCGAGAAGGAGCTGGACGTCCAGCTGGGGGCCACCAAGCACGTCGAGGACCGGATCCGTCCGGCGCTGTCCGGGCGGCAGTCCGGCATCGTGCTGGTCGACGGCCTCGAGCAGGGCCTGGCCGTCGTGGACGCGTACGCGGCCGAGCACCTGGAGATCCAGACCGAGGACGCGGCCGCCGTCGCGGCCCGGGTGCGCAACGCCGGGGCGATCTTCGTCGGGGCCTTCGCGCCGGTGTCGCTGGGCGACTACGCGGCGGGCTCCAACCATGTGCTGCCCACGGGCGGCTGCGCCTGCCACTCCTCGGGGCTGTCCGTGCAGTCGTTCCTGCGCGGCATCCATGTGGTGGACTACAGCCGGGAGGCGCTGGCCGAGATCGCCGGCCATGTGGTGACGCTGGCCGAGGCGGAGGATCTGCCCGCCCACGGCGCCGCGGTGAAGGCAAGGTTCGACTGGAAGGTGCCACCGAGCAAGTGACCGGCATTGACGATCTCCCGATCCGGGACGAGCTCCGTGGTAAATCCCCGTACGGCGCCCCGCAGCTCGAGGTGCCCGTACGGCTGAACACCAACGAGAACCCCTATCCGCTGCCCGAGCCGTTGGTCGCCCGCATCGCCGAGCGGGTCACCGAGGCGGCCCGGAACCTCAACCGCTACCCGGACCGGGACGCGGTCGAGCTCCGCACCGAGCTGGCCCGCTACCTCAGCCGTACGGCCGGTCTCGAGGTCGGTGTCGCCCAGGTGTGGGCGGCCAACGGGTCCAACGAGGTGCTGCAGCAGCTTCTGCAGACCTTCGGCGGGCCGGGGCGCACCGCGATCGGCTTCGAGCCCTCGTACTCGATGCACGCGCTGATCTCGCGCGGCACCGGCACGGGCTGGATTTCCGGTCCCCGGAACGACGATTTCACCATCGATGTCGATGCCGCCCGTAAGGCCATCGCCGAGCACCGCCCCGATGTCGTCTTCATCACCTCGCCGAACAATCCGACGGGGACGGCCGTCGCGGCCGAGACGGTGCTGGCGCTCTACGAGGCGGCGCAGGCCGCCAGGGCGGAGGCCGCCGGGGCGCTCGTCGTCGTGGACGAGGCGTACGGGGAGTTCAGCCACCGTCCCTCGCTGCTGCCACTGATCGAGGGGCGGCAGCGGCTGGTGCTCTCGCGCACCATGTCCAAGGCGTTCGGCGCGGCCGGGCTGCGGCTCGGCTATCTCGCCGCCGATCCGGCGGTCGTCGATGCCGTCCAGCTCGTCCGCCTGCCGTACCACCTGTCCGCCGTCACCCAGGCCACCGCGCTGGCCGCCCTGGAGCACACCGATACGCTGCTGGGGTACGTCGAGGCGCTGAAGGCCGAGCGCGACCGGCTGGTGAGCGAGCTGCGCACCCTCGGGTGCGAGGTGACCGACTCCGACGCCAACTTCGTCCAGTTCGGCCGCTTCGAGGACGCCCATGCGGCGTGGCAGGGCCTGCTGGACCGGGGCGTCCTGGTCCGTGACAACGGCGTACCGGGCCGGCTGCGGGTCACCGCGGGCACACCGGCCGAGAACGACGCGTTCCTCGACGCGGTACGCGAGCTGATGAAGGAGAAGAGCGCATGACCCGCGTGGGACGTGTGGAGCGCACGACCAAGGAGACCTCGGTCGTCGTCGAGATCGATCTCGACGGCACCGGCCAGGTCGATGTGTCGACAGGTGTCGGCTTCTACGACCACATGCTCGACCAGCTCGGCCGCCACGGCCTCTTCGACCTCACGGTCAAGACCGAGGGCGACCTGCACATCGACACCCACCACACCATCGAGGACACCGCCCTCGCGCTCGGCGCCGCCTTCAAGCAGGCGCTCGGCGACAAGGTGGGCATCTACCGGTTCGGCAACTGCACGGTGCCGCTGGACGAGTCGCTGGCCCAGGTGACGGTCGACCTCTCCGGCCGCCCGTACCTGGTGCACACCGAGCCGGAGAACATCGCGCCGATGATCGGCAGCTACGACACCACGATGACCCGGCACATCCTGGAGTCCTTCGTGGCCCAGGCGCAGATCGCCCTGCACGTCCACGTCCCGTACGGGCGCAACGCGCACCACATCGTGGAGTGCCAGTTCAAGGCCCTGGCGCGGGCCCTGCGCTACGCCAGCGAGCGCGACCCCCGTGCCGCCGGGATCCTCCCCTCCACGAAGGGGGCCCTGTGAGCGTCGCACGCGCGGCCGCCGGGCCGCAGACGGCACGCGACCCGCGCTTTCGCCGCGCGGGCGGAGAAGCGAACGAGGTAGCGGCGAGCGTCGCACGTGCGGCCGCCGGGCCGCAGATGACACGCGACCCGCGCTTTCGCCGCGCGGGCGGAGAAGCGAACGAGGTAGCGTCTTGAACGGCTTGTCGACCGTGTTCATCCTCGTGGGGCTGTTTCTGCTCGGCGGGGTCATCTCCTTCGTCAAGCAGGGCATCTCCAAGAGCATCGTCACGCTGCTCGGGATCGGTGCCACGATGGCGCTGCTCGCCGGGATCCTGCGGCTTGAGGTATGGAATTGAGTGACCTGACGAACAGCACGACCGCGAAGAGCGTCGTCGTCTTCGACTACGGATTCGGCAACGTACGTTCCGCCGAGCGGGCCCTCGCCCATGTCGGCGCGCAGGTCGAGATCACCCGTGACTACGACAAGGCCATGGCCGCCGACGGCCTCCTCGTGCCCGGCGTCGGTGCCTTCGCCGCCTGCATGAACGGGCTGCGTGAGGCGCGCGGCGACTGGATCGTGGGGCGCCGGCTGTCCGGCGGCCGCCCGGTCATGGGCATCTGTGTCGGCATGCAGATCCTCTTCGGGCGCGGTATCGAGCACGGCGTCGAGGCCGAGGGCCTGGACGAATGGCCCGGCACGGTCGAGCCGCTGCGCGCCCCCGTCGTCCCCCACATGGGCTGGAACACGGTCAAGGCGCCCGAGGACTCACAGCTCTTCGCGGGCCTGGACGAGGGCGAGCGGTACTACTTCGTCCACTCCTACGCGGTCCGCACCTGGGAGCTCGAGGTCACCAACCCCCACATGCCCTCCCCCAAGGTCAGCTGGGCCACCCATGGCGAGCCGTTTGTCGCCGCCGTGGAGAACGGCCCGCTGTGGGCCACCCAGTTCCACCCCGAGAAGTCGGGTGACGCCGGAGCGCGGCTGCTCCGCAACTGGCTCGACACGCTCTGACCGGCCCGCGCCGGCCCCGGTCCGCACCTGCCCTCCCACCCGCACCGCCCGCACGCTCTCACCGAAGGTTGTCCGCATGCGCTCGAACCGCCTCGAACTCCTCCCCGCCGTCGATGTCCGCGACGGCCAGGCCGTCCGCCTCGTCCACGGCGAGTCCGGCTCCGAGACGTCGTACGGTGACCCGATGGAGGCCGCCCTGGCCTGGCAGCGGGCGGGCGCCGAATGGCTGCACCTGGTGGACCTCGACGCCGCCTTCGGCACCGGGGACAACCGCGAGCAGATCGCCGAGGTGGCCCGCGCCATGGACCTCAGGGTCGAGCTGTCCGGCGGCATCCGCGACGACGCCTCGCTGTCCGCCGCCCTGGCCACCGGCTGCGCCCGGGTGAATCTCGGCACGGCCGCCCTGGAGTCCCCGGAGTGGGTCGCCAAGGTCATCGCCGAGCATGGCGACCTCATCGCGGTGGGTCTCGATGTGCGTGGCACCACGCTGCGCGGCCGTGGCTGGACCCGGGACGGCGGCGATCTGTACGAGACGCTGGCCCGCCTCGACTCCGAGGGCTGTGCCCGCTATGTCGTCACCGACATCGCCAAGGACGGCACCCTCCAGGGCCCCAATCTGGAGCTGCTGCGCAATGTCTGCGCCGCGACCGAAAAGCCCGTCGTCGCCTCCGGCGGCGTTTCCTCGCTCGACGACCTGCGTGCCCTTGCGACTCTGGTACCGGAAGGTGTCGAGGGCGCCATCGTGGGCAAGGCACTCTACGCCAAGGCGTTCACCTTGGAAGAGGCGTTGGAGGCGGTATCCGTATGACCTCACCCGAGTCTGCGCGGCGGGTCCAGACCGACAGTCCCTGGGAGGAGACCATCGGGTTCGCCCGGGCCGTCGAGGTCGGTGACCTGGTGCTCGTCGCCGGGACGATGCCGCTGGCGGAGCGCGGCGTACTGGAGGGCGAGGGGGATCCGTACGAACAGACGCTCGCCGCCTTCCGCCATGCGCTGGACGCGCTGAAGAAGTTCGACCTGGGCGTCGAATCGGTGGTCCGCACCCGTATGTACCTCACCCACGCCCGCGATGTGGACGAAGTGGGCCGCGCCCACAAGGAGCTTTTCGACGCCGTACGCCCCACCACGACGCTGGTCGTGGTGTCCGGCTTCGTGGACTCGCGCGTCCTGGTGGAAGTCGAACTGGAAGCATTCCGAGGAGCACGACAGACATGACCCTGGCGGTCCGAGTCATCCCCTGCCTGGACGTGGACAACGGCCGGGTCGTCAAGGGCGTCAACTTCCAGAACCTGCGCGACGCGGGCGACCCGGTCGAGATGGCCAAGGTCTACGGCGAGGAGGGCGCGGACGAGCTGACCTTCCTCGACATCACCGCCTCCTCCGGCGATCGCGAGACCACCTACGACGTGGTCCGCCGCACCGCCGAGCAGGTCTTCATCCCGCTGACGGTCGGCGGCGGCGTCCGTACCCCGAAGGACGTCGACAAGCTGCTGCGCGCCGGGGCGGACAAGGTTGGCGTCAACACCGCCGCCATCGCCCGCCCCGAGCTCATCCGCGAGATCTCCCAGCGCTTCGGCAGCCAGGTGCTCGTCCTCTCGGTCGACGCCCGCCGCTGTCCCGAAGGGACGGTGACCTCCTCCGGTTACGAGGTCACCACCCACGGCGGTCGCCGCGGCACCGGCATCGACGCCGTCGAATGGGCCCACCGCGCGGCGGAGCTGGGCGCGGGGGAGATCCTGCTGAACTCCATGGACGCGGACGGCACCAAGGACGGCTATGACACGGCCATGATCGAGGCCGTCCGCAAGCAGGTGTCCATCCCGGTCATCGCCAGCGGCGGCGCCGGGAAGCTGGCCGACTTCCCGCCGGCGGTCGCCGCGGGTGCCGACGCGGTGCTGGCGGCGTCCGTCTTCCACTTCGGCGATCTGCGGATCGGTCAGGTGAAGGACGCGCTGCGGGAGTCGGGCCACCCGGTCCGCTGAGGCGCGGCCGCGCCGTTGCCCCATCGCGCCGGGGCCGCGCCCCGGCGATGGCCGAGGGAGCCCGCCGGGGCGCGTACCGGCGGCGGCAGCGCGCCGGTGCCGTACCGTCGCCGTGGACGCACCCGGGTGGTGGGGCGGGCCCGCACGGGTCCGCCCCACCACCCGGGATACCGCCTCAGGGTGTCACTTCGTGGCCGAGCCCGGGCGCTCGCGGTACGCGTCCACGATGCCGTGCTCCAGAATGGCGTACTCCTCCAGGACGTCACCCTTCTTGCCCGCCGCGAAGTCCTTCGTCCGGTAGCTGCGATCACCGAGGTAGGCGAGGCTGCCCCGGTCGAAGACCCACTCGGTCACGACCCACGTCCGCTTGTCGACGCGGGCGATGGCGAACCCGTGGCGGCCGGCCGCGTCCACCGCGTCCTCCTTCCGCGTCACCCCGGGGATCTTCGCGGCGGCCTTGTACAGCGCGGCGGCGTTCTCCGGCGGCATCACATCGCCCAGCAACCGACCGATCTGGTCGAAGACGGCCTGTGCCTTCTCCTGGCCGTCCTCTGCCTCGGTCATCCGGTACAGCTCCTTGAGCAGGACGTCCGGGTCGGTCGGCAGGGACGCCAGCCACTGGTACGTGGGGCGGTCGATGCCCGCCGTAGACCCTCCCAGTTCGTACATCGAGGAGTAGCCCTCGTCATCGTGTATCTCGCCGGTCTTGGTGATCCGCTTCACCTGCTGCGACTTCCAGACCTCGCGCTCGCCCCGCGGCTCCAGCTTGGAGGCGCCGTTCTCCTTCATCTCGGCCCCGGCCCCGACGCTCTTGACGTAGACGAACTGGTCCTGCCGCACCGGCTTGACGTCCGACTTCGCCGCGGTCCCGGCGATCCGGTCGAGCAGGACGGTGGCGGTCTCGCGGGGCTGGGCGGCGCTGTCGCCGGACCCTCCGCCTCCGGTGAGGGTGGCGGCCAGCGCTCCGGCCAGCGCCAGGGCCGCGGCGGGCATCACCAGCGCGGGGCGCAGCAGCCGCGGCCGGGCCTTCCGGGCGGGGGCGGGGGTGCGGTTCTGGTCGTCATCGATGTGCTGCATCAAACGGTCCTTGTGGTGGAGGTAGGGCTCGGAAGGAACGTCCCGCTCGGCCGGGGCGGGAAGGAGCCGGGCCAGTTCCTCGCGCTCCGCTTCCTCGTGCTCCGCTTCCTCGTGCTCGGCCCGGTCGGGCCCGGAGCCAGCGGCGTTCATCGGGGTTCCTCCTGAAACTCCTGATAGGGCAGGGCCGCGAACGCGGCCTCACGCTGTACCTCTCCGCGACGGTGTGGCGGTTCCGTCCTTTCTTCCGCGAGCCGCTGCTCGGCGAGCTTGCGCAGCCGGGCGCGGGCCCGGGACAGCCGCGAGCGCACGGTGCCCACCGGAATCCCCAGCGCCTGGGCGGCCTGCGCGTAGTCCAGCCCGGACCACACGCACAGCGCCAGCACCTCCTGCTCGCCGCGCCGCAGCCGGCCGTAGACCGTGCGCACGGCGGCGAGCCGACGGGCGTCGTCGATCCGCCCGGCGGTCTCGTCGGCGAAGTCCGCCACCGGGGCGGGCGCCGGGCGGCGGGCCAGGAAGGCCAGGCGCCGGCCGATGCCGCGGTTGGCGTTGCGGGCCTTGTTCGTCGCCACGCCCAGCAGCCACGGTTTCAGCGTGCCGTCGCCCGGCTCCAGTTGCGCTCGGGTACGCCAGGCGTCGAGGAACGTGTCCCCCATCACCTCCTCGGCCACCGACCAGTCGCCGGTCAGCCGATAGGCATGGTTGTAGACCGCACGCGCGTACTCCGCGTAGAGCTCTGCGAACGCCTCGCGGTCACCCGCCCGTACCCGCGCTCGCAGGCCATCACTCATGTTGTTTACACCTCACACCCGTGCCTCTCCGCACGGCGGAGGTGGTTCCCGTGACCTGTGCCACACGTGGAGCGCGGGCGCTGAGGGGCCCGGTTACTCGGCCGGGACCGACGCCGCCTCGATCACCTCGTCCAGGACCTCACGGGAGCGGAGCAGGTCCGCGATCATGCGGTCGATGCGCTCCCGCTCCACCGTCAGGTCGGAGACCAGCTGCCCGTTGGCCACCCGCGACGGGCCGCCGTCCGAGTCGCGCATGCAGGGCAGCAGTTGGGCGATCTTCTCGCTGCACAGCCCGGCGGCGAAGAGCTCCTGGATGCGGATGACCCGGTCCACCGCGTTCTCGGGGTAATCGCGATGGCCGCCCGGCGTACGCTCGGCCGTCATCAGACCCTGCTTCTCGTAATAGCGCAGGGAGCGCTCGCTCACGCTGGTGCGCCGAGCCAGTTCGCCGATCCGCATGCTCACCTCGTCTGCCGGGCTGGGACGTGACTCAGAGGACGTGACTCAAAGGACTTGAATCTGACACTGATGTCAAGTTCTACCGTACCGGCATGACGCACACACTCCGGATACCCAGCCTCTTCGAACCCGCCCGCCTCGGCCCTCTCGACCTCCCCAACCGCCTGGTGATGGCGCCGATGACCCGCAACCGCGCCGCCGCCGACGGCGTACCCGAACCGATCATGGCCACCTACTACGCACAGCGCGCCACGGCCGGGCTGATCGTCGCCGAGGCCGCCACGCCCAACGCGGTGGGGCAGACCTACCCCGATATCGCCGCGATCCACAGCGCGGCGCAGGTGGCCGGATGGCGGCGGGTGACCGACGCGGTGCACGCGGCGGGCGGCCGGATGTTCCTCCAACTGCAGCACGGCGGCCGGGTCGGCCACCCGGACACCAGCGGGCTGACGCCGCTGGCACCCTCGCCGGTCCCGCTCCCGGAGACGATCTTCACCCCCGGCGGCCACCAAGAGGCCGTCGTACCACGCGAGATGACGGTCGAGGAGATCCGCTCCACCGTCGCCGACTTCGCCGCCGCCGCGCGCAACGCCCGCGACGCGGGCTTCGCCGGAGTGGAGGTGCACGCCGCCAACGGCTACCTCCTCCACCAGTTCCTGGCCCAGAACAGCAACCGCCGCACCGACGCCTACGGCGGCTCGGTGGCGGGGCGCATCCGGTTCGTGGCCGAGGTGGTCCACGCCGTCGCCGACGCGATCGGCCCCGAGCGGGTGGGCCTGCGCATCTCCCCCGGATCCACCGTCAACGGCATCGGGGAGGGCGACACCGAGACCCTCTACCCCGCCCTCATCAAGGAACTGGCGGACACCGGCCTCACCTACCTCCACATCGTCCGCGCCGAACCGGACCACCCGCTCTTCCGGGAACTCCGCGCCGCCTGGCCCGCCACACTGATCGCCAACCCGTCACTGCCCGGCGATGGCGTCCCCGCCGACGGCGGCATGCGCCAGGCCGAGCGGCTGCTGGCCGCCGGAGCCGACCTGATCGCCCTCGGCCGCACCTTCCTGGCCAACCCCGACCTGGTGACCCGCCTGCGCACCGGCGCCCCGCTCAACTCCATCCGGGACGCGTATCTGATGTACGTGGGCGGCGAAACCGGCTACACGGACTACCCCACGCTGACGGCGGCCTGAGCCCAGCCGACCCGGCTCAGCCGACCTGGCCCAGTCGACCTGGCTCAGCCGACCCGGATGGTCGGCCGGTGATGGACGGGGAAGTTGACCGAGTTGGCGATGAAGCACGTCTGATGGGCGTCATGATGCGCCGAACGCGCCCGCTCCACCATCCCCGCGTCCGCGACGGTGACCACCGGATTGAGCACCACCTCGGTAAAGCGCCCGCTGTGCCCGGCCGCCTCCTCCATCACCCCGGTGGCGACGTCTTCGTACGCCGTGACCCTCACCCCGTCCCGGGCGCATATGGAGAGGTACGTCAGCATGTGGCACTGCGAGAGCGAGACCAGCAGGAACTCCTCCGGATTCCAGAGCTCCGGATCCCCCAGGAACGCCGGATCGGCGCTGCCCCGCAGGGTCGGCTTGCCGTCCCCGAGAATGTCGTGCGCCCGCCCGTAGCCCCGGTAACCACTCGTCCCCGAACCGGTATTGCCGGTCCACCGGACGGTGGCGCGGTAGGAGTGCTGTCGGCCCATCTGCTGTGTGCTCCCCTCCGTTGTGAAGCGCTCGTTCGCGAAGCGCTCGTTCAATGATGGCGCGGCGCACTGACAGGGTGTGCCGCACCCAGGAGGAGCGCGTCCTGGTACGGGGTCGCTGACCTGCCCAGACTCGGTGGGGCAGGACAGAACGGGATCAGGAGCGAAAGGGATATCGCCATGAACGCCATCACCGAGACGGGCAAGGTCGTGCTCATCACCGGGGCCAGCAGTGGGATCGGCGAGGCGACCGCGCGTCGGCTCGCCGCCGATGGGCACCGGGTGTATCTGGGGGCGCGGCGGACCGAGCGGCTGGGGGAGCTGGCCGGGCAGATCACCGCCGAGGGCGGCAGCGCGGCGTATCAGGGGCTGGATGTCACCGCGGCCGGGGACATGCGGGCCTTCGTGGCCGCCGCCCGGGAGCGGTTCGGGCGGGTGGATGTGATGGTCAACAACGCCGGGGTGATGCCCCTCTCGCCGCTCGAGGCGCTGAAGGTCGACGAGTGGGACCGGATGCTCGATGTGAATGTGCGCGGGGTGCTGTACGGCATCGCCGCGGCGCTGCCGGTGATGAAGGAGCAGGGCGGCGGGCATGTCGTGAACATCGCCTCGGTCGGCGCGTACGAGGTGTCGCCCACCGCCGCGGTGTACTGCGCCACCAAGTTCGCCGTACGCGCCATCTCGGAGGGGCTGCGCCAGGAATCGGCCGGTGACATCCGGGTCAGCCTGGTCTCCCCGGGCGTGACCGAGTCCGAACTCGCCGACTCCATCTCCGATCCGGGCGCGCGTGAGGCCATGAAGACCTACCGCTCGGTGGCCCTGCCCGCCTCCGCGATCGCCGACGCCATCGCGTACGCCATCAGCCAGCCGGCCGGGGTCGACGTCAACGATATCGTGGTGCGCCCGGCCGCGAGCGCCCAGTAGGGGCCCGGGCGGGGGCGCGAACTGCCGCGCGGGAGGAGGGCGTCGTGGCGGTCGGGTGCGGGTCGGTCCGGCGGGTCGGTCCCGGGGGCTGCCGACTTGACGCCGTTGCCGGGGGCCGCTTTGATCACAACAGCCGCACGGGTGTACCGCCCCCGTGCCGCCCAAGAGGTACGCCCAGCCGGTAGGGGGTCCGGTTCCGGTCCCGAGCCCGGACTCAGTCGCCAGGACGGCGGATGCCATCCGAGGCGGGGCCGTTACCCGCGAGTGTTGGAGCTTTCATGCCAGCCAGCCATGCCGCCCGCCTTCGTCGCCGCTGGGTCCTCGCGTCGGTGGCGACGGCGGCGGCCGCCGCGGCCGCCGTCGTGGCCGTGTCCATGTCCTCGGGGGCCAGCGCGTCCGAAGTGGCGCTGCCGCCCGTCCATGGCGGCTTCGACTACCAGATCGGCGGGGAGTACACCCCGCCGAAGGGCGTCGACATCGTCAGCCGCGACCGCGCGGACTCCCCGGCAGACGGGCTGTACAACATCTGCTACGTCAACGCCTTCCAGGTTCAGCCGGGCGAGCGCGACCAGTGGCCCGACGACCTGCTGCTGCGGGACCGCGACGGCGATCTCGTCATCGACACCCAGTGGAAGGAACCGCTGCTCGACATCAGTACCGCCAAGAAGCGGGAGCGCGTGGCGGAGAAGGTCAACGGCTGGATCGACGGCTGCGCCGAGGACGGCTTCGACGCCGTCGAGCCCGACAACTACGACAGCTACGAGCGCTCCCAGAAGCTGCTGACCACCGCTCACGCCAAGGAGTTCATGGCCCTGCTGTCGGAGCACGCGCACGCCCAGGGGCTGGCCATCGCGCAGAAGAACACCGCGGAGCTGCTCTCCGACCGTAAGGCGGCCGGGCTGGACTTCGCGGTGGTCGAGGAGTGCGGCGAGTACGACGAGTGCGGTGAGTTCGCCAAGGCTTACGACGACCATGTCGTGGTGGTCGAGTACGGCGAGGAGGGCTTCGCCAAGGCGTGCGAGGGCTGGGGCGACCGGCTCAGCATCGTCCTGCGGGACGAGGACGTCTCGACCGACGACGGTGAGGACTACGTCCGCGAGACCTGTTAGGGAATCCCGGCGCGTCCCCGCTTGCCCGCATGGCGGCGGGGATGCGCCGCGGTCTCAGACGCCCAGCTTGGCCTCACGCGCCGCGGCCACGGCCTCCTTGTCGCCCTCCAGCTCGACCCGGGCGGCATCCTGGCGGCCGCTGAGGAAGAGCGCCAGCTCGCCCGGCTCACCGGTGACCGTGACGACCGGGACGCCGCGGTGGGCCACCGCCGTACGACCGTCCGGACGCCGCAGCACCAGGCCGACGGGGGAGCGGCGGCCGAAGATCCGGGCGCCGCGCTCGATACGGGACCACAGCGTGTCGGCGAAGACCGGGTCCAGCTCGCGCGGCGTCCACTCCGGGCGGGCGCGGCGCACATCCTCGGCGTGGACGTAGAACTCGAAGCCGTTGGCCGCCTCGTCCACCTGCTTCAGCGCGAACGGCGACATCCGCGGCGGACCGGTGCGGAAGAGCCGGAGCAGCTCCTCGTACGGCTTCGCCGCGAACTCCTCCTGCACCCGGGCCAGCCGCGCGGCCAGCGGCTTGACCAGCACCCCGGCGGCCGCGTCGGGGCGGCGCTCACGGACCACCAGATGGGCCGCCAGATCGCGGGTGTTCCAGCCCTCGCACAGCGTCGGGGCCCCGGGGCCCGCGCCGTCCAAGAGGTCGGCGAGGAGCAGGCGTTCGCGCTTCGCGTGAGTGGACATACGTCCACCCTACGACCGGGGCCCGCCCGCTGCCATGAGAAGCGCCGCCGCGCGCGCCCCGCGCGGGGGCGTCCTGCCCGGGCCTACCCCGGCAGGGGCTTGCTCAGCTTCTTGCCGTCGCGTGCGGCGCTCAGTGTGAGCGCGCAGGAGACCCGGTCCTCGCCCTGGATGGAGTAGGTGCCCAGCGCTGGATACAGCGCGTAGTAGTAATACATCCGGCCGTCGTTGGGGATGGTCTTGAGCCGCTTCTTGGCGTCCGTCCCGCACAGCGACAGTGCCTTGGTCTGAATCGCCTTCTCGGAGGAGAAGTCGCCGCTCAGCTTCTCGTTGGCGATCACCTCGCCGTCGTGCGGGCCGTGGCAGGACCGCTTCTCGACCTTGGTGACGCTGCTGTCCATCGCCGGGTGGTCGAAGCACTGGCCGGGGTCGAGCACCACATACGGCACCTTGTCACCGGGCTCGCCGGACTCCGACGCGTCCGGGGCCGCCGAATCCGAGGTGTCCGGATCCGCGTCGGGGGCATCGTTTCCGCCGCCCAGCGGCGCGCCCTGGCCGGGGTCCTCCGAGCCCGGCGGGGCGCCAGACGCCCCGCCGTCCGAGGGCGAGGAGAGGGGGCGGTCCGAGGCTGAGGCGGACGGGCCGGCGTCGGCCGACGTCTTCTTGTCTCCGTCGTCCTTCGTCCCGATGACGATCGCGCCGACGACCACCGCCACGGCCACCACCGCCGCGATGACGACCGCCGTGACCTTGGAACCGCCGGGGCCGGGCGGCGGGGGAGGCGGCGGCAGCGCGCCCGGAGGTATGGCCCCCGGCGGCAGCGCGCCCGGAGGCGGCCCGCCGGGCAGCAGGGCCGGTGGGGTCGGCGGGCCGAAACCGCCGCTCGGCTGCCCGGGCGGACCGGGCTGGGCGTACGGACCGGGCTGGGCCTGCGGCCCAGGACCGCCCGGCTGCGCGGGCCGGTCCGCCGGGGGCGGCGGCCCGAAGCCCTGCGGCTGCTGCTGAGGAGCCTGCGGGGGCTGAGACGGTGGTTGCTGCTGCGGCTGCGGCGGTGGACCGAACCCCCCGCCGTTTCCAGGCCGGTTGGGGTCATTCGACGGCGGCGGAAACGTCATGCCCGAAGCATGCCCCATTCCACCGACAACCCGACTATCGGGCCCGGCATACCGGCCCGACGGAGATCATTCGCGGAGACCCCCCTCCGGGCGTGCAGAATGGTCGCATGACCGGCTCCGACCGCCCCTCCGCCCTCGACCCGGCCCTCGCCGCCCGCCTCAAGCGCGGCGCCGACGGCCTGCTGCCCGCCATCGCCCAGCAATACGACACCGGTGAGGTGCTGATGCTCGGCTGGATGGACGACGAGGCGCTGCACCGCACCCTCACCACCGGCCGCTGCACCTACTGGAGCCGCAGCCGCCAGGAGTACTGGGTCAAGGGCGACACCTCCGGCCATATCCAGCTCGTCAAGTCCGTCGCCCTCGACTGCGACGCCGACACCATCCTCGTCAAGGTCGACCAGGTCGGCGCCGCCTGCCACACCGGCGACCGCACCTGCTTCGACGCCGACGACCTCCCGCTCGGCCGGTAGACCGGCCGGACGACTTCCCGCCCGGCCGGTAGACCGGCCGGTGGACCGGCCATCACCGCACCCGCCCGCCGGGCTCCCCAGCCCTTGACCCAGGACGTTGTCACGATGGATCTCGAGACCTTCCGCAAGCTGGCGGCCGACCGCCGCGTCATCCCCGTCAGCCGCAAGCTGCTCGCGGACGGCGACACCCCCGTGGGCCTCTACCGCAAACTGGCCGCCGAGCGCCCCGGCACCTTCCTCCTCGAATCCGCCGAGAACGGCCGCTCCTGGTCCCGCTACTCCTTCATCGGTGTCCGCAGCTCCGCCACCCTCACCGAACGCGACGGCCGCACCCACTGGCTGGGCACCCCGCCAGTCGGCGTCCCCACCGAGGGCGACCCCCTCCAGGCGCTGCGCGCCACCGTCGAGACCCTGCACACCCCCCGCGACCTCGGGGGCCTGGTCCAGCTGCCGCCGTTCACCGGCGGCATGGTCGGCTACCTCGGCTACGACATCGTCCGCCGCCTGGAGAAGGTCGGCGAGCACGGGCGGGACGATCTGCGCCTGCCCGAGCTGACCATGCTGCTCACCTCGGACCTCGCGGTGCTGGACCACTGGGACGGCACCGTGCTGCTGATCGCCAACGCGATCAACCACAACGACCTCGACACGGGCGTGGACGAGGCGTACGCGGACGCCGTGGCCCGGCTCGACGCGATGGCCGCCGACCTGGTCCGCCCCGTGCCGACCGACCCCGCCGCGCTGCCCGAGTCCGAGCTGCCCGAGTACACCGCGCTGTGGGGCGGCGAGGACTTCATGGCGGCCGTGGACGACATCAAGGAGCGCATCCGCGCGGGCGAGGCGTTCCAGGTCGTCCCCTCGCAGCGGTTCGAGACGCCGTGCTCGGCCAGTGCCCTCGACGTCTACCGGGTGCTGCGCGCCACCAACCCGAGCCCCTATATGTACCTCTTCCGGTTCGAGGGCTTCGACGTGGTGGGCTCCAGCCCGGAGGCCCTGGTCAAGGTCGAGGACGGCCGGGCGATGCTGCATCCCATCGCCGGCACCCGCCACCGGGGGGCCACCCCGCAGGAGGACGCGGCCCTCGGGGAGGAGCTGCTCGCCGACCCCAAGGAGCGGGCCGAGCATCTGATGCTCGTCGACCTCGGGCGCAATGACCTCGGGCGGGTCTGCGAGCCCGGCAGCGTGGAGGTCGTCGACTTCATGTCGATCGAGCGCTACAGCCATGTCATGCACATCGTCTCGACGGTCACCGGCAGCCTCGCCGAGGGCCGTACGGCCTTCGACGTGCTCACCGCCTGCTTCCCCGCGGGCACCCTCTCCGGCGCCCCCAAGCCGCGGGCGCTGCAGATCATCGAGGAGCTGGAGCCGAGCCGCCGCGGACTGTACGGCGGCTGTGTCGGCTATCTCGACTTCGCGGGCGACTCCGACACCGCGATCGCCATCCGCACCGCGCTGCTGCGCGAGGGCACGGCGTATGTCCAGGCGGGCGCGGGGATCGTCGCCGACTCCGATCCGACGGCCGAGGACGCGGAGTGCCGCAACAAGGCGGCGGCGGTGCTGCGGGCGGTGCATGCGGCGGGCCGGCTGGGGCGGTAGTTCCCGGTAGTTCCCATATCCCCCACCCGGGGACGGTCCCGTACCCGGGTGGGGGATAGTGGTAGGCGTGACTGCAGCAGCCGTACCCCAGCCCAGGGCCGAGAACGAGCCCTCCGCCCCCGCCGCGCGCGGCCGCCGAAGCAGCCTTGCCATCGCCCTGCTCGCCGGTGCGCTCGGCGCGGCCCTCGTCCTGCTGGCCACCAGCCGCAAGTGGGCCGAGGGCACCGCCTCCGTCGCCCAGGGCTCTCTCCCGCAGAGTGCCAACGGCGATGACATCACCGGGCTGCCCGGTGCGCTGGCGATCGTCGGCCTCGCCGCGCTGGTCGCGGTCTTCGCCGTGCGCCGCCTCGGCCGTGGCGCCGTCTCGGCGCTGCTCGCCCTCAGCGGCGCGGGCATCGTCGTCAGCTCGGCCCTCGGTGCGACCGACAAGGCGGCGCTGGAGGAGAAGGCGTCCAAGGTGAGCGGTCTGACCCACAGCCCCATCCACGATGTGGCGTACACGCCCTGGCCGTGGGTCGCCGCGGTCGGCGGTGTGCTGCTGCTGCTCGCGGGCGTGCTCGCCCTGGGCTACGGCCGCCACTGGCCGGCCATGTCCGGGCGGTACGAGCGCGCGGGCACCGAGGGCACCGCGGGCCGGGGCCGCCCCCGGCGCGGCGGCCCCGCCCCCGACCCGGACCGCCCCGAGGAGCTGTGGAAGGCCCTGGACCGGGGCGAGGACCCGACCCAGGCCCCGGCGCGGCAGGAGACCGAGCGGGGCGCCTAAGCGCTCCGCTGGAAGTGCCCTGAGATGCTGTTCGATCGTCTGCGGCACCGTGGTGGCTGATCGCGCCCACGCGACGGAGCCGTACATCGACACAGCCCCGCGCCCCTTCGCGGCACCTCCCAACCGCGGCCGACTTCCGTCGATCTGCTGAGAGCCGCCGGGGCTCGCGCCCCCGGCCCGTCTCGGACCGCAATGTCCACCCCCGCTCAAGGGCATTTCGCGCGTCGGGGACAATGGCCTGGGAGCGTTCGCCCCCGAGCGCCCGGACCAGGCGCAGTACAGCTACGAGGAGAATTCATGGCGGGTCACAACCACGGACACACCCCGGCCGCCTGGACCGGTGTCACCATCGCCTTCATCGGCTTCTGCGTCGCCGGCGCGTTCACCGTGGCGGCCAACCCGCTCGGCTTCTGGGTGGGCATGGTGATCATCGTCCTCGGCGGTGTCGTCGGCGCGGCGATGCGCGCGGCCGGGCTGGGCCTGCCCAAGGAGCAGCAGTCGCTCCCGCAGCCGCAGCCCACGGCGCAGGCGCAGGCACAGACCCAGCAGTGAGCCCGGGCGCGGCCCGGGGCCGCGCCCGCCTCCACCGCGCTCGGCACTGAGCCGTACGGAGGCCGGCGCACCGGCCCTGAGCTGCGCCTTCGTGGATCCCGGGGGAGACTTGGCGGTGTGAGCGAACCACCGCCGACCGCCCCGGCCCCCGTGGGGTGGCGTCTCGTGGCACCTTTCGGGGTGCTCGCGGGCGTTCTCGTCGCCTTCGGCTACGTCGGCGCCGTCGACCCCGGGGAGCCCGGTCACTACCCCGTCTGCCCGCTGCTGCGGCTCACCGGGCTGTACTGCCCCGGCTGCGGCGGGCTGCGCGGTGCCCACGCCCTGGCCCATGGCGATCTGGCGGCCGCGCTGCGTGACAACGCCCTCGCCGTCGGCTGTTACGCGCTCTTCGCCGTCTGCTGGGTGGTGTGGTGCGTGCGCGGACGCCTCCCGGCGGCGCGGCTGTGGCATGCGGGGGCGCTCGGCGCGGTGGCCCTGGTCTTCACAATCGTCCGGAATTTCCCGTTCGGGGGACTACTGGCGCCGTGACCGCTGTTGTGTATGTGCATGTGGGGGCCGTCCGCGTCAACCGGATGCGAGACCTCGGCGTCCCGGCAGCTACCATCGCAGTGCCAGGTGAGGCGGCTTGCCACCACACCCGGCGGATTCAAAGCCAGCTTCATCCCCGTCACGGAAGGGGGCCCGCTCGATGAGTGTGCTCGACGAGATCATCGACGGAGTCCGTGCCGACCTCACGGAGCGGCAGGCGCGCGTCACCCTCGACGAGCTCAAGGAGCGGGCGGCCAAGGCCCGGCCGGCGAAGGACGGCGTCGCGGCGCTCAAGGGCGACAGCGTCAACGTGATCTGC
Organism: Streptomyces sp. 11-1-2; assembly: GCF_003595545.1. Classification (NCBI taxonomy): domain Bacteria; kingdom Bacillati; phylum Actinomycetota; class Actinomycetes; order Kitasatosporales; family Streptomycetaceae; genus Streptomyces; species Streptomyces sp. 11-1-2. Next base: position 3,383,941 of record NZ_CP022545.1, on the reverse strand, counting down.
GAGGTCAAGCGGTCCAGCCCGTCCAAGGGCGCGCTCGCCGCGATCGCCGACCCCGCGGGGCTCGCCGCCGACTACGAGGCGGGCGGCGCGTCCGTCATCAGCGTGCTGACCGAGCAGCGCCGCTTCGGCGGTTCGCTGGCCGACCTGGAAGCCGTAAGGGCCAAGGTCGACATTCCGGTGCTCCGTAAGGACTTCATCGTCACCTCGTACCAGCTGTGGGAGGCGCGGGCGTACGGCGCCGACGTCATCCTGCTGATCGTCTCCGCGCTGGAGCAGGAGGCGCTGGTCTCGCTCATCGAGCGCGCCGTGTCCATCGGGCTGACGCCGCTGGTCGAGGTGCACGACGAGGAGGAGGTCGTCCGGGCGGTCGACGCCGGGGCCCGGGTGATCGGCGTCAACGCGCGCGACCTCAAGACCCTCCAGGTGGACCGCTCGACCTTCGCACGCGTCGCACCGGAGATCCCGGACCACATCGTCAAGATCGCGGAGTCGGGGGTGCGCGGTCCGCACGACCTGATCGCCTACGCGAACGACGGCGCGGACGCGGTGCTGGTCGGCGAGTCCCTGGTGACCGGGCGCGACCCCAAGGCCGCGGTGGCCGATCTGGTGGCGGCGGGCGCCCACCCGGCGCTGCGCCACGGCCGGGACTGACGGGACGGGACCGGCGGACCATGGAGACGTACGCGCGCCTGGCCCGGGGCTGTCGGCCCCGGGGCTGCCGCGCGCCCGCGAGGCGGGTGCGGGGGCGGCGCGTGCGCTACCACATCGGATGCGAGCCGGGGCAGATCAACGGGCGGCGATGGCGTCGGACGGCAACGCGCTGAGAGTGCGCTGCAGGCCGTAGCCGTGGGCCGTATCCGGTGCGTTCTGCCCGGTGGGCCATGGCATTCCCACCCATCACATCCGTTGCGGGGCGCTGCCCCGATCGAGGAGTACCACCCATGTCCTCTGACTTCTTCATCCCCGACCCCGAGGGTCGAGTGCCCAGCGCCGAGGGCTATTTCGGCGCCTTCGGCGGCAAGTTCATCCCCGAGGCGCTCGTCGCCGCCGTCGACGAGGTCGCGGCCGAGTACGAGAAGGCCAAGACGGACCCCGCCTTCGCGGCCGAGCTCGAGGATCTGCTGGTCAACTACACCGGCCGGCCCAGCGCGCTGACCGAGGTGCAGCGGTTCGCCGAGCACGCCGGGGGCGCCCGGGTCTTCCTCAAGCGGGAGGACCTCAACCACACCGGCTCCCACAAGATCAACAACGTGCTGGGGCAGGCCCTGCTCACCAAGCGCATGGGCAAGTCCCGCGTCATCGCCGAGACCGGCGCCGGTCAGCACGGCGTGGCCACGGCCACCGCGTGTGCGCTGTTCGGGCTCGAATGCACCATCTACATGGGCGAGGTCGACACCCGGCGGCAGGCGCTCAATGTGGCGCGGATGCGGATGCTGGGCGCCGAGGTCATCTCCGTGACGTCCGGCAGCCGCACCCTTAAGGACGCCATCAACGAGGCGTTCCGGGACTGGGTCGCCAATGTGGACCGCACCCACTACCTCTTCGGCACCGTGGCCGGCCCTCACCCCTTCCCGGCGCTGGTGCGCGACTTCCACCGGGTGATCGGCGTCGAGGCGCGGCGGCAGATCCTGGAGCGGACCGGGCGGCTGCCGGACGCGGTCGCGGCCTGCGTGGGCGGCGGATCCAACGCGATCGGGCTGTTCCACGCCTTCCTGCCGGACGAGAGCGTACGCATCGTCGGCTTCGAGCCCGCCGGACACGGTGTGGAGACCGGGGAGCACGCGGCCACGCTGAGCCAGGGCGAGCCCGGGATCCTGCACGGCTCCCGGTCGTTCGTCCTCCAGGACGAGGACGGCCAGATCACCGAGCCGTACTCGATCTCGGCCGGTCTCGACTACCCCGGCGTCGGGCCGGAGCACGCGTATCTGAAGGACATCGGCCGCGCCGAGTACCGGGCGGTCACCGACGACGAGGCGATGCGGGCGCTGCGGCTGCTCTCGGAGACCGAGGGCATCATCCCGGCGATCGAGAGCGCCCACGCGCTGGCGGGCGCGCTGGACCTCGGCCGTGAGCTGGGGAGCGACGGCCTGGTGCTGGTCAACCTCTCCGGGCGCGGCGACAAGGACATGGACACGGCGGCTCGGTACTTCGGGCTCTACGACCAGCAGAGCGACCAGGGAGCGAAGTGATGGCCGGGAATCTGGAGCTGCTGGGATCCGTCCTGGCGGGCGCCAAGGACGAGGGGCGCGCCGCGCTCGTCGGCTATCTGCCCGCCGGTTTCCCCTCCATCGACGGCGGGGTGGACGCGATGACCGCCATGATCGAGGGCGGCTGCGACATCGTCGAGGTCGGGCTGCCGCACAGCGATCCGGTGCTCGACGGACCGGTGATCCAGACCGCCGACGACATCGCGCTGCGCGGCGGGGTCAAGATCCGCGATGTGATCCGCACGGTGGGCGAGGTGCACGCCCGGACGGGCGCCCCGATCCTGTGCATGACGTACTGGAACCCGGTGGACCGGTACGGCGTCGAGCGGTTCGCCGCCGATCTCGCCGAGGCGGGCGGCGCGGGCTGCATCCTGCCCGATCTGCCGGTCCAGGAGTCGGAGATCTGGCGGAAGGCCGCCGAGCAGCACGGTCTGGCGACCGTGTTCGTGGTCGCGCCCAGCAGCCGTGATGAGCGGCTGGCGAAGATCACGGCGGCGGGCAGCGGTTTCGTCTACGCGGCGTCCCTGATGGGCGTCACCGGAACGAGGGAATCGGTGGGCCAGGAGGCGCGCGAGCTGGTGGAGCGCACCCGCGCCACCACCACGCTTCCGGTCTGCGTGGGGCTCGGCGTCTCCAACGCCACCCAGGCCACCGAGGTCGCGGCGTTCGCCGACGGGGTCATCGTGGGCTCGGCCTTCGTCAAGCGGCTGCTGGACGCCGAGGGTGACACCGAGGCCGGTCTCGCGGGGCTGCGCGAGCTCGCGGGTGAGCTGGCGGAAGGCGTGCGCGCCGCCCGTTAGACGTCTCGCCCGTTAGACGCCTCGCCCGTTGGAGGGTCGCTCGTTAGAGGGAAGAACGGGGCGGAGGAGCTCGGCGGTGCTCCTCCGCCTCGTTGGCGAGGGCGTGAGTCAGAGAAACCGTGAGGGAAAGCGCGGCGCCCGAGAGCGCCTGCGGGAACAGCGCGAGCGGGAGCGGTCGCGCGCGAAGCGGAAGCGGACGCTGGGCGTCCTGGGGGCCGTGGTGGCCGTCCTCGCCGGGGCCGTGGGGGTGGGCATGGTCGCGTCCAGGACCGAAGACGACTCGGGCAAGTCGGGCAGCTCCGTGGTGCCACCGCGCGGAGCGGTCGGCAAGGCGCGCCTGGTGATCCCCTCGGGGATGGCGGAGAAGACGGGGAAGGCCGGGCAGACGGACAAGGCCGGGAAGCCGGCCCCGGTGACCCTGTCGGTGTACGAGGACTTCCGCTGTCCCGGGTGCAAGCAGTTCGAGGATGTCTTCCGCAAGACCGTCCACGAGCTGCAGGACGCGGGCCGGATGAAGGTCGAGTACCACCTGGTGACGATCATCGACGGAAACCTCGGCGGCACCGGTTCGGTCCGCGCGGCGAACGCGGCGGCCTGCGCCCAGGACCAGGACGCCGGGAAGTTCCGGGCGTACCACGATGTGCTCTACCGCCATCAGCCCGCGGAGACCCGGGACAGCTATGCGAAGAACGCCCGGCTGATCAAGCTCGCGGACCAGGTTCCCGGGCTGGTCAGCCCCGCTTTCCGCGAGTGCGTCGAGGAGGGCCGGCACGACGCCTGGGTGCGTAAGTCCAACGATGTCTTCGCCCACTCCGGCTATGCGTCCACGCCGACGGTGCTGCTGGGCGGAAAGTCCGTGTACGGCGACCCCGACAAGCCGCTGAGCCCCAACAAGCTCAAGCGCATGGTCCTCGCCGCGGCCCGGGACTGATCCTTGTTACGCAGCCGTTGCCGGGTGGGTTGCCGCATCGCCCGCCCGGCACGGTAGCGTCGGTCCTGTCATGGACCTCCTCGCTTACATTCCCAGCCCGTCGTCCGGCGTCATCTATCTCGGCCCGGTCCCGCTGCGCGGCTATGCCTTCTGCATCATCATCGGCGTCTTCGTCGCGGTCTGGCTCGGCGGGCGGCGTTGGGTCGCCCGGGGCGGCCGCGTCGGCACCGTCGCCGACATCGCCGTCTGGGCGGTGCCCTTCGGCCTGGTCGGAGGCCGCCTCTACCACGTCATCACCGATTACGAGCTGTACTTCACCGACGGCCGTGACTGGGTGGACGCGTTCAAGATCTGGCAGGGCGGCCTCGGGATCTGGGGGGCCATCGCGCTGGGCGCGCTGGGTGCCTGGATCGGCTGCCGCCGCCGGGGCATCCCGCTCCCGGCCTACGCGGACGCCATCGCGCCCGGCATCGCCTTCGCCCAGGCGATCGGCCGCTGGGGAAACTGGTTCAACCAGGAGCTGTACGGCAAGGAGACCACCCTGCCGTGGGCGTTGAAGATCGACGGCGACGCCGACGCGGGCCGGGTGGCCGGCACGTACCACCCGACCTTCCTGTACGAGTCGCTGTGGTGCATCGGCGTGGCCCTGCTGGTGATCTGGGCGGACCGCCGCTTCAAGCTGGGGCATGGCCGTGCGTTTGCCCTCTACGTCGCGTCGTACACCGTGGGCCGCTTCTGGATCGAGTACCTCCGGGTGGACGACGCCCACCATGTGCTCGGGCTGCGGCTCAACAACTGGACGTCCGTCGTGGTCTTCCTGGCCGCGGTGGTCTATCTGGTGATCTCCGCGAAGAAGTCCCCCGGCCGCGAGGAGGTCGTCGAGCCCGCCGCGGTCGAGGACGGCGCGGATGTGAGCGCCGGACCGGCTCCGGCCACCGCCACCGAGGCGAGCGACGGCGCTCCGGCCGGGAGTGGTGGCGCCGACGAGACCGGCGGCGCGGCCGAGACCGGCGGCGCGGACGAAGCCGGTGCGGTGGCCGCCGAGGCGGAGCCCTCCAAGAAACCCTGACGCGAGCCGCGTCGCGTCCAACAGGCCGCCGGACCCCTCGGGATTCGGCGGCCTCTTTACGTTTCCGCAGGTCAGCGAGGTAAGTTCGGCCTTCCTTGCTGGCGGAGCGGGGTAATTCGTGCGTACCTTCGAACCGTTGGGGTGGGGCCGCATCGCCGCACCCTTCTCGAAGGGAGTACATCTTCATATGTCCGTCATCGATACCGCCGAGCCCCCGCACATCGCCCACCGCGACAACCACACCCACCGTGATGTGACCGGCGGCTGGCTGCGCCCCGCCGTCTTCGGAGCCATGGACGGACTGGTCTCCAACCTCGCGCTGATGACCGGTGTGGCCGGCGGCGCGGTGGACCGGCAGACCATCGTGATCACCGGTCTGGCGGGCCTCGCGGCCGGTGCCTTCTCCATGGCCGCCGGGGAGTACACCTCCGTCGCCTCGCAGCGCGAGCTGGTCGAGGCCGAGCTGGAGGTGGAGCGGCGCGAGCTGCGCAAGCATCCCGTGGACGAGCTGGAGGAGCTGGCGGCGCTCTATGTGTCGCGCGGTGTGGAGCCGGCGCTGGCCCGTGAGGTGGCCGAGCAGCTCTCCCGCGACCCCGAGCAGGCGCTGGAGATACACGCCCGCGAGGAGCTGGGCGTGGACCCGGACGATCTGCCCTCACCGCTGGTCGCGGCGGTGTCCTCGTTCGGCTCCTTCGCGCTGGGCGCGCTGCTGCCGGTGCTGCCGTATCTGCTGGGCGCCTCGGCGCTGTGGCCGGCCGTGGTGCTGGCGCTGATCGGGCTGTTCGGCTGTGGTGCGGCGGTGGCGCGGGTGACCGCCCGTTCCTGGTGGTACAGCGGGCTGCGGCAGCTCGCGCTGGGCGGCGCGGCGGCGGGTGTGACCTATGCCCTGGGCGCTTTGTTCGGGACGGCCGTAGGATGACAGGCATACGGCGAGCCGCATAACTACGCCGTTACTCCTCGGTTTCGATCCTTTTACAGGCGGGCATAAGCCGAAAGCGCTTGGGCAGAGTCGCCCGGTCCGCGCTATGGCGACGTTGGTCGCCCAGTCCACCACTGCCTGTATTGCCTGATATCGCCCCATCCTTGGGGTGTCCGCATGATGGAACGGAATATCCGCTTCCCGAGATTCGCCCCATCATGTAACCTGCACGAAATTCTCGCGGAGGGCCAACGTCGTCCCTCGGCACACGCAAAATGCCATGACGACGACGGGAGAGCCGATGCGTTCCGCATCCCACCCCGCCCGCCAGGGGATGTACGACCCGCGCAATGAGCACGACGCCTGTGGTGTCGGCTTCGTGGCGACCCTCACCGGCGAGGCCAGCCATGAGCTCGTGGAGCAGGCTCTCACCGTGCTGAGGAACCTCGAGCACCGCGGCGCCACCGGTTCCGAGCCCGACTCGGGCGATGGCGCGGGCATCCTCGTCCAGGTTCCGGACGCCTTCCTGCGGGCCAGTGTGACCGGCTTCGAGCTGCCCGAAGCCGGTGCCTACGCGGTGGGCATCGCATTCCTCCCGGAGGGCGAGACCGAGCGCGCGGCCGCCGCGGAGCACATCGAGCGGCTCGCCGCCGAGGAGGGCCTGACCGTCCTCGGCTGGCGCGAGGTGCCCGTCGCCCCCGAGCTGCTGGGCAACGGCGCCCGTTCCACCATGCCCTCCTTCCGTCAGCTCTTCGTCGCCGACGGCACCAGCACCGGCGTGGCCCTGGACCGCACCGCGTTCGTGCTGCGCAAGCGCGCCGAGCGCGAGGCGGGGGTCTACTTCCCCTCGCTGTCCGCCCGCACCCTGGTCTACAAGGGCATGCTGACCACAGGCCAGCTGGAGCCGTTCTTCCCGGACCTCTCCGACCGCCGCTTCGCCACCGCCGTCGCGCTGGTCCACTCCCGGTTCTCCACCAACACCTTCCCGAGCTGGCCGCTGGCCCACCCGTACCGCTTCGTCGCCCACAACGGTGAGATCAACACCGTCCAGGGCAACCGCAACTGGATGCGTGCCCGGGAGTCCCAGCTGGTCAGCGACCTGTTCGGGGAGAAGGGGCTGGAGCGGATCTTCCCCCTCTGCACCCCGGACGCCTCCGACTCGGCGACCTTCGACGAGGTCCTGGAGCTGCTCCACCTCGGCGGCCGCTCGCTGCCGCACTCGGTGCTGATGATGGTCCCCGAGGCGTGGGAGAACCACCCCTCCATGGACCCGGCCCGGCGCGCCTTCTACCAGTACCACTCCACGATGATGGAGCCATGGGACGGCCCGGCCTGTGTCACCTTCACCGACGGCGTCCAGGTCGGCGCCGTGCTGGACCGCAACGGTCTGCGGCCCGGGCGCTACTGGGTCACCGACGAGGGTCTGGTCGTGCTCTCCTCCGAGGTCGGCGTCCTGGACATCGACCCGGCCAAGGTGGTCCGCAAGGGCCGGCTGCAGCCGGGCCGGATGTTCCTGGTCGACACCGCCGAGCACCGCATCATCGAGGACGACGAGATCAAGGCCGAGCTGGCCGCCGAGCAGCCGTACGGCGAATGGCTCGAGGCCGGTCTGATCGACCTGGCCGACCTTCCCGAGCGTGAGCACATCGTGCACACCCACGCCTCGGTCACCCGCCGCCAGCAGACCTTCGGCTACACCGAGGAGGAGCTGCGCGTCCTGCTCGCGCCGATGGCCAAGGCCGGTGCCGAGCCGATCGGCTCGATGGGCACCGACTCGCCGATCGCCGCCCTCTCCGAACGGCCGCGGCTGCTGTTCGACTACTTCACCCAGCTCTTCGCGCAGGTCACCAACCCGCCGCTGGACGCGATCCGCGAGGAGCTGGTCACCTCGCTGATCTCCTCGCTGGGCCCGCAGGGCAATCTGCTGGACCCGACCGCGGCCGCCTGCCGCAGCGTCACCCTGCCCTTCCCGGTGATCGACAACGATGAGCTGGCCAAGCTCATCCACATCAACGCCGACGGGGACATGCCGGGCCTCAAGGCGGCGAATCTCTCGGGCCTGTACCGGGTCGGTGGCGGCGGTCAGGCGCTCGCCGCCCGGCTGGACGAGATCTGCGCCGAGGCCGACCGCGCCATCGAGGACGGCGCCCGGCTGATCGTGCTCTCCGACCGGCACTCGGACGCCGAGCACGCCCCGATCCCCTCCCTGCTGCTCACCTCCGCGGTCCACCACCACCTCATCGGCACCAAGCAGCGCACCCAGGTGGGGCTGCTGGTCGAGGCGGGCGACGTCCGCGAGGTGCACCATGTCGCGCTGCTGATCGGCTACGGCGCCGCGGCCGTCAACCCGTACCTGGCCATGGAGTCGGTCGAGGACCTGGTCCGGGCAGGGACGTTCCTGCCCGGCGTCGAGGCCGATACCGCGATCAAGAACCTCATCAAGGCGCTCGGCAAGGGCGTCCTGAAGGTCATGTCCAAGATGGGCATCTCGACCGTGGCCTCCTACCGGGGCGCGCAGGTCTTCGAGGCCGTCGGTCTGGACGAGTCCTTCGTGGACACCTACTTCCACGGCACCGCCACCAAGATCGGCGGCGCGGGCCTGGACGTCGTCGCCAAGGAGGTCGCCGCCCGCCACGCCAAGGCGTACCCCGCCTCCGGCGTCCCCTCCGCCCACCGCACGCTGGAGATCGGCGGCGAGTACCAGTGGCGCCGCGAGGGCGAGCCGCACCTCTTCGACCCCGAGACGATCTTCCGGCTGCAGCACTCCACCCGGTCGCGTCGCTATGACATCTTCAAGAAGTACACCGAGCGGGTGAACGAGCAGTCCGAGCGGCTGATGACGCTGCGCGGTCTGTTCTCCTTCAAGGGCGAGCGCCCCTCGATCCCGATCGACGAGGTCGAGTCCGTCAGCGAGATCGTCAAGCGGTTCTCCACCGGCGCCATGTCGTACGGCTCCATCTCCCAGGAGGCGCACGAGACCCTCGCCATCGCCATGAACCAGTTGGGGGCCAAGTCCAACACCGGTGAGGGCGGCGAGGACTCCGACCGGCTGCACGACCCCGCCCGGCGCTCGTCGATCAAGCAGGTGGCCTCCGGCCGCTTCGGTGTGACCAGCGAATACCTGGTCAACTCCGATGACATCCAGATCAAGATGGCGCAGGGCGCCAAGCCCGGCGAGGGCGGCCAGCTCCCCGGCCACAAGGTCTACCCCTGGGTCGCCAAGACCCGGCACTCCACCCCGGGCGTCGGCCTGATCTCCCCGCCGCCGCACCACGACATCTACTCGATCGAGGATCTCGCCCAGCTGATCCACGACCTGAAGAACGCCAACCCGCAGGCCCGGATCCACGTCAAGCTGGTCTCCGAGGTCGGCGTCGGCACGGTGGCCGCGGGCGTCTCCAAGGCCCACGCCGATGTGGTGCTGATCTCCGGCCACGACGGCGGCACCGGCGCCTCGCCGCTCACCTCGCTCAAGCACGCGGGCGGCCCCTGGGAGCTCGGGCTCGCCGAGACCCAGCAGACGCTGCTGCTCAACGGGTTGCGCGACCGCATCGTGGTGCAGACCGACGGCCAGCTGAAGACCGGCCGTGACGTGGTCATCGCCGCGCTGCTCGGTGCCGAGGAGTTCGGCTTCGCCACCGCGCCGCTGGTGGTCTCCGGCTGCGTCATGATGCGCGTCTGTCACCTGGACACCTGCCCGGTCGGCATCGCCACCCAGAACCCGGTGCTGCGCGAGCGCTACAGCGGCAAGGCCGAGTTCGTGGTGAACTTCTTCGAGTTCATCGCCGAGGAGGTCCGCGAGCTCCTCGCCGAGCTGGGCTTCCGCACCCTGGACGAGGCCATCGGCCACGCCGAGCTGCTGGACACCGCCCGCGCCGTACAGCACTGGAAGGCACAGGGCCTGGACCTCGCTCCGCTGCTGTACGTGCCCGAGCTGCCCGAGGGCGCCGTCCGCCACCAGGCGATCGCGCAGGACCACGGCCTGGCCAAGGCGCTCGACAACCAGCTGATCAAGCTGGCCGCCGACGCGCTGAACGCCGAGAGCGCCGAGGCCGCCCAGCCGGTCCGCGCCCAGGTCGCGATCCGCAACATCAACCGGACCGTCGGCACCATGCTCGGCCATGAGGTGACCCGGACGTTCGGTGGCGCGGGCCTGCCCGACGACACCATCGACATCACCTTCACCGGCTCGGCCGGCCAGTCCTTCGGCGCGTTCGTGCCCAGGGGCGTCACGCTACGGCTCGAAGGCGACGCCAACGACTACGTGGGCAAGGGCCTCTCCGGCGGCCGGATCGTCGTCCGCCCGGACCGGGGCGCGGACCACCTCGCCGAGTACTCCACCATCGCGGGCAACACCCTCGCGTACGGCGCGACCGGCGGTGAGATGTTCCTGCGCGGCCGGGTCGGCGAGCGGTTCTGCGTCCGCAACTCCGGCGCCACCGTCGTCTCCGAGGGCGTGGGCGACCACGGCTGTGAGTACATGACCGGCGGCCACGCGCTCGTCCTCGGGCCCACCGGCCGTAACTTCGCGGCCGGTATGTCCGGCGGCATCGCCTATGTGATCGACCTCGACCCGGACAACGTCAACGTCGATCTGCGGGGCGCCCTCGGGGAGCTGGACGACACCGACAAGCAGTGGCTGCACGACGCGGTGCGCCGCCACCACGAGGAGACCGGCTCCACCGTCGCGGGTGCGCTGCTCGACGGCTGGAAGACCGCCCTCACCCGCTTCAGCAAGATCATCCCCGCTACGTACCAGGCCGTGCTCGCCGCCAAGGACGCCGCCGAGCGAGCCGGGCTCTCCGAGTCCGAGACCACCGAGAAGATGATGGAGGCGGCGATCAATGGCTGACCCCAAGGGCTTCCTGACCACTGGCCGCGAGGTCGCCGAGACCCGCCCGGTGGACGAGCGCGTCAAGGACTGGAACGAGGTCTACGTCCCCGGTTCGCTGCTGCCGATCATCAGCAAGCAGGCCGGACGGTGCATGGACTGCGGCATCCCGTTCTGTCACAACGGCTGTCCGCTGGGAAACCTCATCCCCGAGTGGAACGACTACGCCTACCGGCAGGACTGGCGCGAGGCCAGCGAGCGGCTGCACGCGACCAACAACTTCCCGGAGTTCACCGGGCGGCTGTGCCCGGCCCCGTGCGAGTCGGCCTGTGTGCTCGGCATCAACCAGCCCGCGGTGACCATCAAGAACGTCGAGGTCACCATCATCGACAAGGCGTGGGACGCGGGCGATGTCACCCCGCAGCCGCCCGAGCGGCTCAGCGGCAAGACCGTCGCCGTCATCGGCTCGGGCCCCGCGGGCCTGGCCGCCGCCCAGCAGCTCACCCGGGCCGGCCACACGGTCGCCGTCTATGAGCGGGCCGACCGCATCGGCGGGCTGCTGCGCTACGGCATCCCCGAGTTCAAGATGGAGAAGCGGCACATCAACCGCCGTATCGAGCAGATGCGCGCGGAGGGCACCAAGTTCCGCACCGAGACGGAGATCGGCCGCGACATCGACGCCGCCAAGCTGCGCAAGCGGTACGACGCCGTGGTCATCGCCGCCGGCGCCACCACCTCGCGCGACCTGCCGGCCCCCGGCCGGGAGCTGAACGGCATCCACTTCGCGATGGAGTACCTGCCGCTCGCCAACAAGGTGCAGGAGGGCGACCTCACCACCGCCCCCATCACCGCCGAGGGCAAGCACGTCGTGGTCATCGGCGGTGGTGACACCGGCGCTGACTGCGTCGGCACCGCCCACCGGCAGGGCGCCGCCTCCGTCACCCAGCTGGAGATCATGCCCCGGCCCGGCGATGAGCGGAGCGCGGGCCAGCCGTGGCCGACCTTCCCCATGCTCTACAAGGTCACCTCCGCGCACGAGGAGGGCGGTGAGCGGATCTACTCCGTCTCCACCACCCGCTTCGAGGGCGACGAGGACGGCAACGTCCAGTGGCTGCACCTGATCGAGGTGGAGTTCAAGGACGGCAAGCTGGAGCAGAAGCCGGGCACCGAGCGGAAGATCCCGGCCCAGCTGGTCACCCTCGCCATGGGCTTCACCGGCACCGACCAGCAGAACGGCCTGGTCGAGCAGTTCGGCCTGGAGCTGGACGAGCGCGGCAACATCGCGCGCGACGCCGACTTCGCCACCAATGTGCCGGGTGTCTTCGTGGCCGGTGACGCGGGCCGCGGCCAGTCGCTGATCGTCTGGGCCATCGCCGAGGGCCGCTCCGCGGCGCGCGGGGTGGACCACTATCTGGCCGGGGCCAGCGAACTGCCCGCCCCGATCCGCCCCACCGACCGGGCCCTCATGGTCTGACCGGTCCGACCTCTGCCGGTCCTCCCGGCTTCGGTCTCCTGGGACTCCCGGGACTTCTGGGACTGGACTCCCGGATTCCTGGATCTCCGTCCGTACAACGGCGTACGGACCGGCCGCGCGGCGCCTTCCCCCTACCCGACCAGGGGGGAGGCGCCGCGTGGCGTTTGCGGTCGGCATGCGCTCATTGGTCGGCATGCGCTCACCGGCCGACGTTCGCTCAGCAGAGTTGACATTGTCTCGGGCGCGCTCCACCATCATTCCACTAACTGATTAGTGAAAGGGTGGTGGACGGATGGTCGAGTACCGCATCGACCGGCGCAGCGGCATCGCCACCTATCTGCAGATCGTCCAGCAGACCAAACAGGCGCTCCGCCTCGGACTGCTGCAGCCCGGGGACCGGCTGCCCACGGCCAGGGAGGTCGTCGCGGCCACCGCCATCAACCCCAACACCGTCCTGAAGGCATACCGCGAGCTGGAGCGCGAAGGGCTGGTCGAGCCCCGGCCGGGCCTGGGCACCTTCGTCCGCCGGTCGCTGGCCCGGCCCGGCGCCGCCGCGGACTCACCGCTGCGCGCGGAGCTCGCCGACTGGACCGACCGGGCCCGCGCCGCCGGGCTCGACCGTGAGGACGTGACGGCGCTGGTGGCCTCGGTCCTCGAAGAGCGTTTCGGCGAGACCGCCACCCTCAGCGAGAGTGGCCATGAGGAAGACGGTGAGAACGGGTGATCGACGAGATCGACGCGGCCGGCGCGCTGGAGGCGTCCGGGCTGGGCAAGAAGTACCGGCGTGGCTGGGCCCTGAGAGATGTCACCTTCCACCTGCCCGCCGGGCGGATCTGCGCGCTGGTGGGCCCCAACGGCTCCGGCAAGAGCACCCTGCTGTCCCTCGCCGCCGGCCTGCTGACTCCGACCACCGGCACGCTGCGGGTCTTCGGCCAGGCGCCCTCCGCGCCCGCCGCCCGCGAGCGCGTCGCCTTCGTCGCCCAGGACAAGCCGCTCTACCCGCGCTTCTCCGTCGCCGACACCCTGCGCCTGGGCCGCGAGCTCAACCCCCGCTGGGACCAGAAGGCCGCCGAACGGGTGGTGGCGGAAGCCGAGGTGCCGCTGTCCGCCCGCGTCGGCTCGCTCTCCGGCGGCCAGCGCACCTGTGTGGCGCTCGCCCTCGCCCTCGGCAAACGCGCCGATCTGCTCCTGCTGGACGAGCCGATGTCGGATCAGGACCCGCTGCGCCGCCACCGGATGATGGGCGTGCTGATGGCCGAGGCCGCCGAGCGCGGCACCGGCGTGGTCATCTCCACCCATGTGCTCGCCGAACTCGACGGAGTCTGCGACTACCTGCTGCTGATGGGCGGCGGCCGGATCCGCCTCGCGGGCGAGACGGACGAGATCCAGGCCGCTCACCGCCTCGTCACCGGTCCGAGCGCGACCGGCGGCGGAACACCGGCCGCGCTCGCCCGCCACACCGTGGTCGAGACCCGCACGACAGGCCGTCAGCTCACCGCGCTGATACGCCCGGAGGGCACCCCGAGCGGGGACGGCTGGATCGTCACCGAACCCTCCCTCGAAGAGGTCCTGCTCGGCTATCTGCGCGCACCCGACGCCCCGCCGCTGCTCGCGGACGACACGCGGACGCCCGGTACGGAGGTTGGGGCATGAACACGGTCGGCATACGGCTCCCGGCCCCCGGTGCCCGGCCCCGTACCCGAGGGCTGGTGTGGCTGGTGGCGCGGCAGCACCGGGCCGCCCTCTGGGCGGGCCTGGTCGTGGTCGCGGCGGTCGCCGCGTACATCGTGTGGCAGCGCGCCGAGATGGTCGGCTACATACGGACCCACGGCATCGAGGGCTGCGCGGACTGGAAGATGTTCTGCCACGGCAGGCGGATATCCCTCCACAGGGATACCGACCCGACGGCCGGCGCGTTCCGCCACCTCAACGACACCTACCGCACACCGCTGCTCAATACCGGACGGCTGCTCATCGCGCTGCCCGCGCTGATCGGCGTCTTCATCGGCGCGCCCCTGTTCGCCCGGGAACTGGAGATGGGCACCCACCAGTTGGTGTGGACGCAGTCGGTCAGCCGGACCCGCTGGCTCATCGCCAAACTCGCCCTTCCCCTGGCCGCCGTCACGGCCGGCACCGCGGTCCTCGCGGCCCTCTACACCTGGTGGTGGCGGGCGGCCCGGACCCAGTTCCAGGACATCGCCTGGGGCACCGCCGTGCCGTTCGACGCGACCGGTCCGGCGGCCGTCGCCCTCGCCCCGCTGGCCTTCTTCGTGGGCGCGGCGGCCGGGCTGCTGCTGCGGCGCACCGTGCCCGCCATGGCGGTCACCCTGGGGGCCACCGCCGGTGTCCAGTACGGGCTCGGCGCCCTGCGTCCCCACCTCATGACCCCGCGGACGATCGTCTCCGACGCGAGCGGCGACTTCGCGCACACCCCCATCGAGGTCTTCTTCACCTCCTGGCGCGGTATCGGCGACGGCTTTCTGGCCCGCAACGGGGCGAAAATCCCCTCGGACCGCTGCTCGTCCGCCATCGGTCAGGACGGCTGGGACCGCTGCCTCGCCCGGTCCGGCGCCACCGAGAGGCAGTACGAGGAGCTGCACCCGGCGAGCCACTACTGGCCCATGCAGTGGATGCAGGCCGGGATCTGCCTGGCCGCGGCCGTCGCGCTCGCCGCGTTCTGCGTGTGGTGGATCCGGCGGCGGCCCGCGGTGAAGGAGGCGGCGTGAAGACCGCAACCGCCCAACGCCCGGGCCCGCCGCACACCGGCTCCCCTCCCAGGCCGCGACACACCGGCTCCCCGCTGAGCCCGCGCGGTCCGCTCTGGCTGGCCTGGCGCCGCCAGCGGACCGTCCTGGTGACGGGCGGGGTGCTGATCCTCGTCCTCGCCGGATATCTCGTGTACCAGCGCACCGGCATGGCCGCCCTGATCCACGACCGGGGCGTCGCCGACTGCCGGATATGGCGCGAATGCAATGGGATGCCCCTGGGGCCCTCGGACGAGCTGTCCGAGGCGTTCGTCCGGCTGGAGAGCTACCGCGCGGCGCTGCTCGACACCGCACGGCTGCTGCTCGCGATCCCCGCGGTCATCGGGGCCTTCGTCGGCGCCCCGCTGATCGCGCGCGAATTCGAGAGCGGCACCGCCGCGCTCGTCTGGTCCCAGTCGGTCGGCAGGGTGCGCTGGCTCATCGCCACGCTCGCCCTCCCCGTCGTCGGCACCCTGGCGGCCACCACCCTGCTGGCCGCGTTGTTCACCTGGTGGTGGTGGCCGGTGCGCGGCACCTTCCCGGACGTCCACTGGGGCGACACCCTGCCCTTCGACGTGATGGGTCCGGCCTTCGTGTCGCTGTCCCTGCTGTCCCTCTTCCTCGGCACGGCCTTCGGCCTGCTGCTCCGGCGGACGCTGCCCGCCATGGCGTGCACCCTCGCCGTCACCGCCGGCGTCGTGTACGGCCTCCAGCAGCTGCGCCCGCATCTGATGCCACGGCTCACCGTGACAGCGGGCGTCCGCGTCCACGCGGAGGCGCCGTACGGCGGGTGGTACGTCGGCTCGGGGTATCTCGACCGGACCGGCGCCAGGGTCGACGGATCGGTCTGCGAGGGGCTCGGCGGGTGGCCGGCCATTTTCCGCTGCCTCGACCGCCGCCACCTGGCCGAAGAGTATGAGGACTACCACCCCATCGGCCACTTCTGGTCCATGCAGTGGATCCAGGCCGGGATCTGCCTGGCCGCGGCCGTCGCGCTCGCCGCGTTCTGCGTGTGGTGGATCGGGCGCAGACGGGCCTGACCGGCGCCCCCTTCCACGGCTCCGCACCTTTCCGCGGCTCCGCCCCGTCCCACGGCTCCCTACCCTTCCGCTCCGATCGGAGTCCCCTTCTCCATGGCCATCTCGCCCGCCCTCGACACCGCCCGGGGCGTCCCACGCGTCCACCCGGCGCCCCCGGTGCGCAGCCGCCCCGGCCCGGCCGTCGTCGCGCTCGCCCCGGCCGGGCTGACGCTGGCGCTCGGGCTGTGGGGGATCCGCCGGGAGAACAGCATGTGGCGGGACGAGTCGACGACGTACCAGGTCGCGCACCGTAGCCTCGGCGAGATCGGCCATCTCCTCGGCAACGCCGATGTGGCACACGGCCTCTACTACCTGCTGATGCACGCCGTCTTCGCCCTCTGGGACGGCGGACTGCTCGCCCTGCGGCTCCCCTCGGTGCTGGCGATGGCCGCCACCGCGGCCGGGGTGGGGCTGCTCGGCCACCGGCTCGCCGGACCCCGCGCCGGACTCGTCGCCGGGCTGGTCTTCCCGCTGGCCCCGGCGGTGCAGCGGTACGCACCGGAGGGGCGGTCGTACGCCCTGGTCAGCGCCGCCGTCGTCGCGGCCACGCATCTGCTGCTGAGCGCCGTGGCCAGGCCCCGCAAGCGCACCTGGGCCGGATACGCGGCCGTCGCCTCGCTGGCCTGTCTGCTGCACGAGTTCGCCATCCTGGCCGTCGCCGCGCACGGCGTCACGCTGTACCGGGCCCGGGTGGGCGCGCGGTCCGGCTGGGCGTGGGGGCAGGCGGCCTCCGTGGTGGCCGTGGTGCTGGCACCGCTGGTGATCGTCAGTCAGCAGCAGGCGGCGCTGGTCGGCTGGATCTCCGCACCGGGCCCGCCCGAGCTGCTCGGCTTCGGCGCGCTCGCCCTGACGGGCCTCGTCTGCGCCCGGGGACCGCTGCCCGCGCGGGGGTCCGTCCCGCTGCGCGACCTCGCCCTGGCGCTGCTGATCCTGCCACCGGCCGCGCTGATGGCGGTGTCGTATCTCCATCCGCTCTACGTCGACCGGTATGTGCTCTACGCCCATGTCGGTCTCGCGCTGCTGATCGGGGCCCGGCTGGACGCGCTGTCGCGTACCGTCGCCGCCCCTCGGGCGCTGGCCGGGGGACTGGCGGTGGTCGCCGTGGCGGCCCTGCTGCCGTACTCGCTCCAACTGAGGACCCCGGGGAGTCGGCTCGATAACACCCTCGCGGCCGCGCGCGCCGTACGGGAGCTGGGGCGGCCAGGTGACGGGGTGCTCTTCCTGCCCGCGCGGCGCCGGGAGCCGATCATGTCCAGCCCGGCGGACTTCCGGGGCCTGCGGGAGCTGGCGCTGGCCCGGCACGCGATCCCCTCGGGCACACTGCACGGCGTCGAACTGCCCGCACCGCGGATCCGGGCCCGGATGCTGACCGCCGGGCGGATCGTCACGGTGAACGACCCGCCCGGCCAGCCGCTGGACGACACCCCTCAGGAGCGGGTGAAACGGGAGGTGCTCGCGGAGCACTTCCACCGATGCGCCGTCAGGGACGTCACCGGGATGCGGATCGTGCTCTACGGGCGCGCGGGACGCTGCTGAGCGCTCAGGACTTACGGGGCGGGCCTACGCCTCGTTCTCGACCAGCCGGGCCGGGAAGCCGCCCGTGGCGACCGGGCCCCAGCGCTCGGGGGTGACCCGGATCAGCGACTTGCCCTGCTTGCGCATGGCCTCGCGGTACTCGTCCCAGTCCGGGTGCTCGCCCGCGATATTGCGGTAGTACTCGACCAGCGGCTCGACGGACTCCGGGGTGTCGACCACCTCGGCGGTGCCGTCGATCTGCACCCAGGGGCCGTTCCACTCGTCGGACAGCACGACGAGGCTCACGGCCGGTTCGCGCTTGACGTTGCGCACCTTGGCGCGCTCGGGGTAGGTGGACATGACGATACGGCCGGAGTCGTCGACTCCGCAGGTCAGCGGGGACGCCTGGGGCGAGCCGTCAGCCCGGCGGGTCATCAGCAGCGCACGGTGGCGCGGGCGTACGAACTCCAGCAGTTCGTCGAGGCCGACACGGGTGTTGGTGGCGATGGAGGGGCTCATGCAGGCGAGCGTACGACGTCGAGCGCACTCCAGCCCGCACGGCCACGGACCGGACCGGCGCCGCGTCGGATGTGGCGTGAGGTGCCGCTTCACCCGTCGCGTCACATGTCCCGTCACATGTCCCGTCAGGTGTCGTGTCAGGTGTCGTGTCAGGTGTCGCACTCCAGCACCGTGCGGCACAGCCCGCAGCGGGCCCGCACCCGGCCGCGCACCGCGACCCGGATGCGCTGACGGCAGGTCGGGCAGGGGAAGGAGACACTCAGCGGAGGGCCGCTGTCGAAGGCGTAGTCGCCTCCGGTAGGGGAGGGGTCACCGGACTGGGCCGACCGGCGGTCCTTGGCGTAGCGGCGGCGGCCGGTCCAGCCGGCGGCGGCGAGCGGCGGCCGGGCCTGGTCGTGGCGCGCCAGCTCCAGCCCCTTGGCGTACGCCTGGTACGCCTGCGGAGAGGTGAACCAGGGGGAGGGGTCCTCATCGAAGAGCAGCGCCCGCTTGGCCAGTACGTAGCCGAACTCCTCCGGGGTCAGATAGCCCAGTTTCTGGCTGGAAAGCGAGTCCTGGCGGAAGGCGTCGAGCAGCAACCAGCCCGTGCCGAGATAGGCGGCGGTGGTGTCGGTGAGGATTTCGTTGTCGCGTGTGCCGGGGAACGACAGGTCGAGGCGGTGCAGATACACATGCGTGACCTCATGGGCGAGGGCCGCGCCGATGTCCCGACGGTGCGTCTTGAAGCGGGAGTTGAGCTCGATGAAGTACTCCGGACCCGCGGCGAGCTCCACGTTCCCCGCATGCCGCATCTCCCGGAAGCTCACGATCATCCGGGCGTCGGGCAGCCGCAGATGCTGCACCATCACCCCGGCCACCCGCTGAACGCCCAGGTAGAGGTCGTCCTGGTCGGAGAAGGCCACATCGCCGGGGACCACGCTGAGCCCGAAGGTGTCCACCGTGTCGCGGGACAGGCGGCGATAGAGCGCGGTGATCGAGGCCCGGACGGTGTCCAGGTGGGGAAAGCCGTGTTCGATGTCGCTGCCCGGTGCCGCCACGCCGTCACCCCGTGCCCGTCGCCAGCCGTGCGCCCTGTCTCATCTCAACCTTACGGTCGTTCGGTGGGGCAGCGGGTAGGCCGCGCTGGCTGAAAACCGACCCTTGTCACCCCCTTCACCCGCTCCACATAATCACAGGGCGTTTTACCGGCTCATCCACAGGATTTCGGAGAGGTTTCCGGATTTTTTGCTTGGCATGAGCCTGACATGCGCGCCGAACCCCCCACGAAAGGACAGTCCGTTGCGGAAGACCCTGAAGCACCTCAAGAGAGCCTCGGCCGCCGGCGCGGTCGCCCTCGCCGCCTTCAGCCTTACCCCCGGCAGCGCCAACGCCGCGCCCACCGGCCCCGAGCCGAGCCCCTCCGTCGTCGGCGGCACCCGCGCCGCCCAGGGCGAATTCCCCTTCATGGTCCGGCTGTCCATGGGCTGTGGCGGCGCCCTCTACACCCAGGACATCGTGCTCACCGCCGCCCACTGTGTGGACGGCAGCGGCGCCGACACCTCCATTACGGCCACCGCGGGCGTCGTCGACCTCCAGAGCTCGAGCGCCGTCAAGGTCAAGTCCACCGAGGTGCTCCAGGCCCCCGGCTACAACGGCACCGGCAAGGACTGGGCGCTCATCAAGCTCGCCAAGCCGATCAACCAGCCCACCTTGAAGATCGCCGACACCACGGCGTACAACCAGGGCGACTTCACCGTCGCCGGCTGGGGCGCGGCCGTCGAGGGCGGCGGCCAGCAGCGCTACCTGCTCAAGGCCACCGTGCCGTTCGTCGACGACGCCACCTGCAACTCCGCGTACGACGAGCTCGTGCCCGGCGAGGAGATCTGCGCCGGCCGGATGGCTCAGGGCGGCGTGGACACCTGCCAGGGCGACTCCGGCGGCCCGATGTTCCGCAAGGACGACGGCGGCCAGTGGATCCAGGTCGGCATCGTGAGCTGGGGCGAGGGCTGCGCGCGGCCCGGCAAGCCCGGCGTCTACACCGAGGTGAGCACCTTCGCCAAGGACATCAAGGCGGCCGCGAGCGAGCTCGGCGGCTGACGCCTCCTCAGCCTCGCCTCCGCCAAGAGCTGACCGGGGTCCGGCCATCGGGCCGGCCCCGGTCGGCTCTGTCGGCTTTATGGGTGCCCTCAGCTCTGTCCGCTCTGTCCGTAGCAGATGCAGAACGGGTGCCCGGCCGGATCGTTGAAGACCCGGAACCCCGACCGCTCCCCGCCGCTGTCGTGCAAGAACGTCGCCCCCAGCTCGATCAGCTCCCGCTGCGCCCGCTCCGCGTCCTCGATCGTGTCCACGTCGAAGTCCAGATGGATCTGCTGCGGATACGCCGGGTCCGGCCAGCGCGGCGGCTGATGGTCCGGCGCCAGCTGGAAGGCCAGCCGCCGGCCGTCCTCGGCCGTCAGGTTCGCCCACTCGGGATCGCTGTCGTCCACCCGCCAGCCCAGGATCCGTCCGTAGAAGGCGGCCAGCGCGGCGGGGTCGGGACAGTCGATGACGGTGCACTGAAGCGTCGCGATCATGCCGCGGACCCTAGCCCGGAACGGCTCTGCCCGAAACGGCTCCGCCCGGAACCGCTCGGCCCCGAAACGGCTGCGCCCGGGGACGGCTGCGCCCGCCACCGCTCCGTCCGGTACGAGCCGCGGGAAAGTCGGTCCGGAAGTGGAACCTCCCCCCGCCCAGGCGACTCCTCCACGGTGGAGACACCGCCTCGGGAGCGGCCCTCCACCATGACCGCCCCGCCCCCTTCCGGCCCCCTTGAGGGCCGGTTCCGAAACCCCCCACAGGGGTCGGGGCGGTCCGGGGCCCGGGGCCGCGACCGGCCCTGGCACAGGATGCCGCGGGGGCTTGGGCCGCCTCCCGGCGGCGGCAGGCGGAGGCCGAAGCGCCCCCGAGCGCAGGCCACAGCGCCCCGGAGAGGAACCGAGCCCCGAGAAAAAGTAGGCTCGGGAGGCATGACGCACAGCATGAGCGACCACACCGCCGGGCAGCCGGCGACGCCGGGAGACCCCGAGGGGATCGACCCGTCCGTCCTCGACGAGCTGACCAGGTTGCGCGACAGCATCGACAACATCGACGCGGCCGTGGTCCATATGCTCGCCGAGCGCTTCAAATGCACCCAGCAGGTCGGCCATCTCAAGGCCGCCCACCGGCTCCCGCCGGCCGACCCGGCCCGTGAGGCGAGCCAGATCACCCGGCTGCGGCAGCTCGCCGAGAGCGCCAAGCTCGACCCCGGATTCGCCGAGAAGCTGCTCAACTTCATCATCGCCGAGGTCATCCGGCACCACGAGACCATCGCCCGCTCCTGACACCGGCCCGCGGGCGCACTCCGGTGGTGCGCCCGCACAGCCGTCCGCCCCGGTCGACCACTTCCCACCCGTGTGCGGCCCGCCGCACGTAGGGCAGCATGTCCCCATGTCCGTACTGACGCGCGAGGAAGCGCAGATCCGAGCCCGCCTCATCGAGGTCCACCGCTACACGATCGACCTGGACCTCACCCGCGGGGAGGAGCTCTTCGGCTCCATCACGACCATCCGCTTCAGCGCGCGCCAGGCGGGCGCGGACACCTTCGCCGAGCTCGCGCCGGCCGCGGTCCACCGTGCCGTACTGGACGGCCGCGAGCTCGACCTCACCGGCGACACCGCCGAGGCGCTCGCGGACGGTCGGCTTCCGCTCACCGGCCTCACCGAGGGCGAGCACGAGCTGCGCGTCGAGACGGACATGCGCTACTCCCACACCGGCGAGGGCATGCACCGCTTCACCGACCCCGCCGACGGCGAGACGTACCTCTACACCATGTGCTGCATGGCGGACGCCAACGACGTCTTCGCCGCGTTCGACCAGCCCGACCTCAAGGCCGTCTTCGACGTCCGCGTCACCGCCCCGCCCCAGTGGACCGTGCTCGGCAACGGCATCGCCACCCGCGTCGGCGCCCCCGAGGAGGGCCGCTGGCAGCTCGCGCCCACCCCGCCCATCAGCACCTATCTGATGGCCCTGGCCGCCGGCCCGTACCACTCGGTGCGCACCGAGCACGCCGGACTCCCCTTCGGGCTGCACGTCCGCCGCTCCCTCGCGCCCTACCTCGAGGCCGACGCCGACGAGCTCTTCGACATCACCCGACGCTGCTTCGACCGCTACCACGAGATCTTCGAGGAGCCGTACCCCTTCGACTCCTACGACCAGGCGTTCGTCCCCGAATTCAACTCCGGCGCCATGGAGAACCCGGGCCTGGTCACCTTCCGCGACGAATTCGTCTTCCGCTCCGCCGTCACCGACGCCGAGCGCCAGACCCGCGCCATGGTCATCGCCCATGAGATGGCCCATATGTGGTTCGGCGACCTCGTCACCATGAAGTGGTGGGACGACATCTGGCTGAACGAGTCCTTCGCCGAGTACATGGGCTACCAGATCCTCACCGAGACCACCCGCTACACCGACACCTGGGCCGACTTCGGCGTCCGCCGCAAGAACTGGGGCTACGACGCCGACCAGCGCCCCTCCACCCACCCGGTCGCCCCCGCGCCCGAGCTGGTCCCCGACACCGCCGCCGCCCGGCTCAACTTCGACGGCATCTCCTACGCCAAGGGCGCCTCCGCGCTGCGCCAGCTCGTCACCTGGCTCGGCGAGAAGACGTTCCTCGACGGCATCAACGACCACTTCACCCGGCACCGCTTCGGCAACGCCACCCTCGCCGACTTCATCGACTCCCTCGCCCGCTCCTCCGGCCGCGACGTCCACGCCTGGGCCGACCGCTGGCTGCGCACCACCGGTGTCGACACCCTCGCCCCCGTCGTCACCGCCAACGGCGACCGGTGGAGCGCCGAGATCCGTCACCAGGGCGGCGGCCCGGACGGCGACACTCTCACCCGCCGCCCGCACCGCATCGCCATCGGCCTCTACGACCACGCGCCCGCCGCCCCGCACCAACTGGTCCTGCGCGAACGCGTCGAGGCCGAACTCGACGGCGCCGAGCCCGCCCTCAGCCTCTCCTTCACCGGGCCCCGCCCCGATCTGCTGCTCCTCAACGACGGCGACCTCACCTACACCAAGATCCGGCTCGACCCCGGCTCCTGGAAGGCCGTCCACCGCGCCCTGTCCGGCCTCCCCGACGCCGTCAGCCGCGCCGTGGTCTGGAACGCCGCCCGCGACATGGTCCGCGACGGCGACCTCCCGCCCGCCGACTTCCTCGAGGCCGCCCGCGCCCATCTGCCGCACGAGACCGACATAGCGATCGTCCAGGGCGTCCTCGCCTTCGCCCGCACCCAGATCGCCGACCGCTACCTCCCCGCCGACCGCCGACCCGCCGCCCTGGCCACCATCCGCGCCACCTGCCGCGATCTGCTGCGCCGCACCGAGGACGGCACCGGCGCGGGGCTGCGGCTCGCCGCCGTGCGCACGTTCATCGGCAGCGCCACCGACCCCGCCGAGCTCACCGACTGGCTCGACGGCGACACCGTCCCCGGCGGCCCCGCCCTCGACCCCGAACTGCGCTGGCAGACCCTCGGCCGGCTCGCCGTCCTCGGCGCCGTCGGCCCCGCCCACATCGACGCCGAACTCGCCCGCGACTCCAGCGCCACCGGCCAGGAGGGCACCGCCCGCTGCCGGGCCGCCCTGCCCGACGCCACCGCCAAGGAGGCCGCGTGGCAGACCCTCTTCAACCCTGAAAGGGACGGCCAGGGGCCCGAGCTCTCCAACTACCTGGTCACCGCGACCCTCGCCGGCTTCTGGCAGCCCGAGCACCACGACGTCCTCGCCGACTACGTGCCGCGCTACTTCCCGGCCGCCGTCACGCTGGGCACCCGCCGCGGCCCCGCCATCGCCGACACCGTCGCCCGCTTCGGCTTCCCGAGCACCGTGGACGCCGAAACCCTGCGACGGGGCGAGGAATGCCTCGCGAACCCCGACGCCCTGCCCGCCCTGAGCCGCCGCCTCGCCGACCAGATCGACGACCTGCGCCGCGCCCTGCGGGTACGAGAGAAGCAGGGGGAGTAACCCCGACGGCGGGGACGGCGGGGCGCCCGGTCGCCCCGCCGCCCCTGCCGCGCGGTTCTCCGGCCGCGGATGAACCGCACGCCCGGCGGCCGGTTGCGAGCCATGGCCTCCACCGTGCGGTCCAAGCCGCCGCCCATCTGCACAACTTCGCTCTTCAGCTCAGGACAGCACGCGGTAGGTCACGTGCGTGACCAGACTCGCTGACCGCGACTTCACCTGCTCCAGCTTCAGCGGCGGGACGCCCTTGAACAGCCGCGTGCCGGCGCCGAGCGTGAGCGGCACAATGTGCAGCCGCAGCTCGTCGATCAGACCGGCGGCCAGGTACTGGTTGATGGTGGTCGCGCCGCCATGGATCGAGACATCGCCGTCGCCGGCCGCCGCGCGTGCCTGTGTCAGTGCCGACGCGATTCCGTCGGTGACGAAGTAGTACGTGGTGCCGCCGTCCATCGGCTGCGGCTCGCGCGCGTGGTGGGTGAGCACGAACACCGGTGCGTGGAACGGCGGATCGTCGCCCCACCAGCCGTTCCACCGTCGATCCCATTCGCCACGCACCGGGCCGAACATGTTGCGCCCCATGATGAACGCAGTGGCAGCGGTCATCTGGTCGACCTCGGCCCGGTTCTCGTCGGGAGTATCGAACATCCAGGCGTGCAGCTTGCCGCCCGAGCCGTCGCCGCCGTCGTCGCCGAACGGGCGTTCCTCGGTCTGATCGAGCCCCGCCGAGTACCCGTCGGCCGAGACGGTGATGTCGCAGATCACCCTGCCCATTCGTTTGATCATTGCTCGCTTCTCCTCGTAGCGACCTCCGTCGTCGCCCGCGCGGTGAGCCTGCTGTCGACAAACCACAGCCCTCTCTCGTCGGGCGGGGGCAGACTGACGGGCATGGATCGAGAAACCCTTGAGCGGACGTTGACAGTCGACGGGGAGAAGTTCGATGTCGCCGAGCGTCCCGACGAACCCGGAACCTACGACTTCACCTGGCTGACCGGGCCGAACCCCGGATACGGCTTCACCACCCGGGTCCATGGGGCCGACTCCCTCAGCACACAGCAACTGGAGGAGTCCGCACGGGAGTTCCTCGGCCAGGTGGACCCCGGCACCGGGTACATCGAGTAGCCGGGCGGGCGGATCAATCCGTGTGACCGGGCCGTACCACGTATGGGTGCACTTCCCGCGGACCCCGGACCGGAGCGCGGTTACGCGAAGTAGTTTGGGCAACCCTGACCGCCGCCCGACCGCCTCCACCTGCCCGACTCCCAGACACCCCCTAGGGGCACACCCATGCCCGTGCCCGCATCCGGAACCGCCCGCCTCCTCGCCGGGGGCCACGGCGGACCGGGCGCGCTCCGCCCAATGGTCGACACCGTCCTCAACGCCCTCGCCCACGGGGCCGCCGACCGCGGCGGGCCACTCCCGGCCGGGGGTCCGGCCGCGGTGGACCGGCGGATACGCGGTGCGGCCCGGCCGCTCATCCCCGACGAGGGGGAGGGGCCCCACCACGCGCTGCGCACCCTCGTCCGCGCCCTCACCCATGGCGCGGCCGACCCCGCGGACCCGCGCTGCACCGCCCATCTGCACTGCCCGCCGCTCGCCGTGGCCACCGCCGCCGACCTCGCGGTGTCCGCGCTCAACCCCTCCCTCGACTCCTGGGACCAGGCCCCCGCCGCCTGCGCACTGGAGGCGCTGACCTGCCGCGCCCTGGCCGAACTCGTCCACCCCCACGGCCCCGCCCCCGACGCGCTCGTCACCACGGGCGGCACCGAGTCCAACCAGCTCGCGCTGCTCCTCGCCCGCGAGGCCGCGGGCGGCGTCGGCAGACCCCTGCGGATCATCTGCGGCGGCAACGCCCACCACAGCATCCACCGCGCCGCCTGGTTCCTCGGACTGCCCGCGCCCCACACCCTCCCCACCCCCACCGGCGTCCTCGACCCGGCCGCGCTCCACACCGCCCTCGACCGGCTGCCCGACGCCGACGCCCCCACCCTCGTCGTCGCCACCGCCGGCACCACCGACACCGGAGCCATCGACCCGCTCCCCGACATCGCCGACGTCTGCGACCACCACACCGCCACCCTCCACATCGACGCCGCCTACGGCGCACCCCTCCTCTTCAGCGACACCCTCCACAAACAGCTCCATGGGCTCGACCGCGCCCCTACCGTCGCCCTCGACCTGCACAAACTCGGCTGGCAGCCGGTCGCCGCGGGCCTCCTCGCCGTCCCCGACAGCGCCGCCCTCGCCCCCCTGGCCCACCGCGCCGAGTACCTCAACGCCGACGACGACACCGAAGCGGGGATGCCCGACCTGCTCGGCCGCTCCTTCCGCACCACCCGGCGCCCCGACATCTTCAAGATCGCCGTCACCCTGCGGGCACTCGGCCGACGCGGCCTCGGCGACCTCGTCGACCACGTCTGCACGGCCGCCCAGCACCTCGCCGACCTCATCGAGGCCCACCCCGGGCTCGAGCTCTACGCCCGCCCCACCATCAGCACCGTCCTCTTCCGCCCCACCGGGGCACCGCCCGCCGCCGTCGCCGCGCTGCGCCGCCGCCTCCTCCACCACGGCACGGCCGTCCTCGGCCGCGCCGCCACCCCCGAGGGGCTGTGGCTCAAGGCCACCCTTCTCAACCCGCACACCCAGCCCGACGATCTGCGCGGGCTGCTCGAACTCGTGGAAGGCCACACCACCCCATGAGCACCGGACAACCCCCCACCCCCGCCTGCGATCCCGCCCCCGCCGCCGATCCCGTCCCCGCCGCCGGGTCCGCCCCCGGCGTCGACCGGCCCCTGGACCTGGCCGGTATCGGCATCGGCCCGTTCAACCTCTCCCTCGCCGCCCTCGCCCACGGCGTCCCCGCCCTGCGCACCGCCTGCTACGAACAGCGGCCCGCCTTCCACTGGCACCCCGGCCTGCTCATCGACGGCGCCACCATCCAAGTCCCCTTCCTCGCGGACCTGGTCACCCTCGCCGACCCCGGCAGCCCCTGGACCTTCCTCCAGTACCTCAAGGCCCATGAGCGGCTCTTCCCCTTCTACGTCGCCGAGCGCTTCCACATCGAGCGCGCCGAATACGACGCCTACTGCCGCTGGGTCAGCCAACAGCTCCCCGGACTCCACTTCGACCACCGCGTCGACGCCGTCCGCTGGGACCACGAATACGAGCTGTTCGAAATCGACTTCACCCGCCTCGGCGGCCCGGCCGACGACGCCCACGCGCCCCACCCCACCGGGGCCGACGAGGACAGCCGGGGCCTCGGCCGCGCCTACGCCCGCAACATCGTCCTCGGCGTCGGCACCGAACCGTACGTCCCCGAACCCCTGCGCCCCCTCGCCGACGCCCCCAACGTCCCCGTCCTCCACTCCTGCGACTACCTCGAACACCGCGAACGGCTCCTGTCCACCGGCCACATCACCGTCGTCGGCTCCGGCCAGTCCGGTGCCGAGGTCTTCCTCGACCTGCTGCGCCACCGGCCGCTGGGCGCCGAAGGACTCCACTGGCTCGCCCGTACCCCGTCCTTCGCGCCCATGGAGTACGGCAAACTCGGCCTGGAGCAGTTCAGCCCCGACTACACGCGCTACTTCCACGCCCTCCCCGAAGCCGTACGCGACCAGCTCCTCCCCGGCCAGTGGCAGCTCTACAAGGGCATCGCCCACGAGACCATCACCGCCATCCACCACGAGCTCTACCGCCGAGCCCAGCACGGCGGCGGCTGGCCCGGCGTCGCCCTCACCCCTGGCGTCACCGTCCGCACCGCGGGCCGTATCGCCGCCGCCCGCCTCGAACTCCACCTGGAACACACCGAGCAGGGCACCCGCACCCGCCACACCACCGAGGCCGTCGTCCTCGCCACCGGCTACCGCGAGCGCCGCGTCGACACCCTGCTCGCCGCCCTCGACCCCTACATCCGCCGGGACGCCTCCGAGCGCCCCCGCATCGACGCCGACCACCGACTCGTCCTCGACCCCATGATCAAGGGCTCGGTGTACGTCCAGAACGCCGAGCGCCACACCCATGGCGTCGGCACCCCCGACCTCGGCCTCGCCGCCTGGCGCTCCGCAGTCATCCTCAACTCGCTGGCCGCCACACCCGTCTACCCGCTCCCGTCGCGTACCGCGTTCACCACCTTCGGCCTCCAGCCCAGCGGACCCGGCGCCGTCGCCCCGCCCCGGCCCGCGCCGCCGTCGGCCCCGGTCGCGCGCGGCAGCGGCCGGATGCCTCTCCCCGACCAGCGCAACGGACTCGCCCGTACCCGGACGTGACCTCACCCCGGCACCCGGCCCCCGGCTCCAGATGATCACTCTGTCCAGCCGGCCGCCGCGCTTGTCTCCGGCCTCGACTGACCCTGACGCGACGGCCCCCGGACGGCGCCTCCCGGACGGCGATCTCAGATGGCGATCTCAGATGGCGATGTCTCGGACGGCGGTCGCTCAGCCGGCGTCCGGGAAGACCGCGGCGCCGTCCCGGGTCAGCTTCCAGTCCACCGACGCGAACCGCGACACATCGATCGTCTTCTCCGCCTGCACCCAGGCGATGATCGTGTTCCGGATCTCCTCCGAATTGGCCCACACCTGCTTCGCCGAGGCCACATGCGGGAAATTGCCGCCCCCGCTCGCCCGGTAGTTGTTCACCGCCAGCACGAACTGCGCCTTCTCATCGATCGGCTTGCCGTCGAAGCTCAGATCCGCGATCCGCGAGCCCGGCGCCTTCGCGATGTCGATCTCGTACGTAAGGCCGCCGACCGCGTCGTAGTTGTAGTCGGGCGTGTTGTCGGCGTTCGTCAGCTTCGACGGGTCCACATCCCCGCCCGGCGCGGTCCGCACGTAGTACCGCGCCGAGAACTCCAGGTACTCCTTGACCTGGGCGCCGGTCAGCACCCGCGCCTCCAGCGTGTTCTCGAACGGATACAACCCCGCCACCTGCCGGATCGTGACCTCCCCGGCCGGGATCGACGCCGTACGGGAGAAGCACGACGCCTGCGAGAGCACCGGCAGCGCCGCGTACTCCGTCCCGGCCAGCGCCGCCTTCACCGTCTCCGACTGCACATGGTTGATGAAGTCGAGGATCGGCACGTCCTTGTACGCAGCCTCGGTCGCCGCCATCGCCGCCGTCGAGGTGCCGATGACCTGGTTGACGTACCCGACGACCTTCTTGTGCTCATCGCCGAGCAGCCGCACGATCCGCGGCTCCTCCTCGGCCGCGTTGGAGTTCAGCACCTTCGCCGACACCGACGCCACCTGCCACCGGCCCCGCTCCCACTCCAGCTCGAAGTCGAAGAGAGTCAGCCGCTGACCCCACTTGAGCGGCTCCGACAACACGACCTCGTGCCCGGTCTCCTTGTTGACCACCCGTGACTCCGGGATCTCCACATGCGCGTGGCCCACCAGGATCGCGTCGATCCCCGCCACCTTCTCGGCCACCAGCGCCGCCGCGTTCTCCACATACGGCACCTGGTCGCCGTAGCTGGAGGTGCCGCTGGTCCCCGAATGCGCCGAGACGATCACCACGTCAGCGCCCATCGACCGCAGCCGCGGCACCCACTTCGCCGCCTGCTCCTCCAGGCCCGGGAAGGTCATCTTCCCCTGCACATTGACCTTGTCCCAGATCGCGATGCCCGGATTGGTCAGCCCCAGCACCGCCACCTTCACATCCCGCCCGCACGGGGTGCGCAGCCGCGTCATCCAGTACGGCGCGAAGGCGGGCCGCAGCGTCTTCGCGTCCAGCGCGTTCGCCCCCAACAACGGGAAGTCGCACTGCTCCTCGAACTTCCGCAGCACCGGGATGCCGTAGTTGAACTCATGGTTGCCCAGCGCCGCCGCGTCATAGCCGATCGCGTTCATCGCCTGCGCCATGGGATGCACCGGGCCGTCCGCCCCGGTGATCGGGTCCACCCTGGCGTAGTAGTACGACAGTTGGGTGCCCTGGATGGTGTCGCCCGCGTCGATCAGCAGCGTATTGCGGCGCCCCTTCTCCTTACGGACCTGGTCCACCAGCGTGGAGATCTTCGCCAGACCCACATCGTTGTGCGCCGTGTCGTCGAACTCGGCGTCGGTGAAGTAGTCCCAGTTGAAGACGTTGCCGTGCAGATCGGTCGTGCCCATCACGGTGAAGGCGTACCGCCGCCGGGGGCGCCCGTGACCCCGCGCCTCGGCCGGGACGGCGGCCGCGGCCGAGGCAAGGGCGGCCCCCGCACTGGTCGCCGCGGTGCGACCCAGGAACTTCCGACGGTTGAGCGGCATGGCTGATCTCCTCTGAGATACCTGCGAAATGAGCACAACGCGCGTAGATTCTGGCCCAGCCGCACCGCTCCGCACCACCCCCGGCAGATTGCGATCAGGTTGCCCCCGGCGCTTCTTGAGGGGTGGGCAGACCAGAATTCAACGGCCGGGTCGTCCCACCCCGCCGAGGCCCCGGGCGTCGTACGCTCCGGACACCACCCCGCGCACACCCGACCAGGAGCCGCCATGGACCAGCCGGCCCACCCCAGCCAGCCACCGCAGCCCGCCGCCCCCGCGCCCGCCGCCCACGTGCCCTACGGCACCCCCGACACCCCGCGCGTCGCCGTCCGCGGCGAGGCGACACTGGAGGTCGACCCCGAGATCGCCCGGCTCACCATCACCGTCAGCGCCCGCGGCGCCGACCGGCGCGCCGCGCTCGATGACCTCACCCGCCGCAACAACCAGGTCCTCGCGCTGGTGAAGCCCTACGGCGAAGCGGTCGAGAAGCTGGAGACCGGCGCCTTCTCGGTCACCCCCGAGATCAACCCCAAGAGCCGCCATGAGCGCGTACGGGCCTACCACGGGCGGGTGCACCTCACCGCGACCCTCACCGACTTCACCGCCCTCGGCGAGCTCACCACCCGCCTCGCCGACCTCGACCTCACCCGCGTCGACGGCCCCTGGTGGGGGCTGCGCCCCGACTCGCCCGCCTACGGCCGGGCCCGGCAGCAGGCGGTGCGGGAGGCGGTGCAGCGGGCCCGCGAGTACGCCGGAGCGCTCGGCTCCCGGCTGGTCGCGCTCACCGAGCTCGCCGACCTCGAGGCGGAGCAGGGCCCGCTGCAGCCCGTGGCCGCCACGCGCGGCCGGTCCGCCTTCGGCGGCCCCGCCGACCGGGACGCCGTCGCCGCGCTCGACCTCGAACCGCAGCGCCAGACCGTGTACGCGCATGTCAACGCGCGCTTCACGATCACCCCTCCCGAGCTCTGAGAGCCCTCCTTCCGAGTCTTGAAACCAACCTCCGAAGCGCTCATCGGAGCACCCCGCTGCACGTTTCATTAGTTGTCAATAGCCCGCCATCCAAAGGCCATGGAGGAGTGTGAAGTTCCGGGCTCTTTACTCGCCGGTAAGTCATAGGCTCGGCACTATGCGCCGAGCAAAAATCGTCTGTACTTTGGGACCCGCCACCGACTCGTACGAGCAGATCAAGGCACTCATCGAAGCCGGAATGGATGTGGCCCGCTTCAACCTCAGCCACGGCACCTATGCCGAGCACGAGGAGCGTTATCGGCGAGTGCGCAAAGCCTCGCTGGAAACCGGCCGCAGCGTCGGCATCCTCGCCGACCTTCAAGGTCCGAAGATTCGGCTCGGCCGCTTCCGTGAAGGACCCGTACTCCTTGAACGCGGAGACGAGTTCATCATCACCGTCGAACCCATCGAGGGCGACCGGTTCCGCTGCGGCACCACCTACGAGGGGCTGGCCGGCGACGTCAGCAAGGGCGAGCGGATCCTCGTCGACGACGGCCGGGTCACCCTCGAGGTCGTCGACATCGACGGCCCCCGGGTGCACACCATCGCCATCGAGGGCGGCATGATCTCCGACCACAAGGGGCTCAACCTCCCCGGCGTGGCCGTCTCCGTCCCTGCGCTGTCCAAGAAGGACATCGAGGACCTGCGCTGGGCACTGCGCATCGGCGCCGACGTCATCGCCCTCTCCTTCGTCCGCAACGGCAACGATGTCGTGGACGTCCACCGGGTGATGGACGAGGAGGACCGCCGGCTCCCCGTCATCGCCAAGATCGAGAAGCCGCAGGCGGTCGAGAACCTCGAAGGGATCGTCGACGCCTTCGACGGCATCATGGTCGCCCGCGGCGACCTCGGCGTGGAGATGCCGCTCGAGCAGGTGCCGATGGTCCAGAAGCGCGCGATCAAACTGGCCAAGCGGAACGCCAAGCCGGTGATCGTCGCGACCCAGATGCTCGACTCGATGATCGAGAACTCCCGCCCCACCCGCGCGGAGGCGTCCGACGTCGCCAACGCGATCATCGACGGCACGGACGCGGTGATGCTCTCCGGCGAGACCAGCGTCGGCAAGTACCCGATCGTCACGGTCAAGACGATGGGCCGCATCGTCGAGGCCGCCGAGGAGGACATCCTCGCCAAGGGCCTCCCCCCGCTCACCGAGCGCAACAAGCCCCGCACCCAGGGCGGCGCGGTGGCCCGCGCGGCGGCCGAGATGGGCGACTTCCTCGGCGCGAAGTTCCTCGTCGCCTTCACCCAGTCCGGCGACACCGTCCGCCGCCTCTCCCGCTACCGCTCCCCGATCCCCCTCCTGGCCTTCACCCCGGACCCGGGCACCCGCTCCCAGCTCAACCTGACCTGGGGCGTCGAGACCTTCCTCGGCCCGATGGTCAACTCCACGGACGAGATGGTGGCCCAGGTCGACGAGGAACTGCTGCGCCTCGGCCGCTGCCGCAAGGGCGACCTCGTCATCATCACCGCCGGCTCCCCGCCCGGCGTCTCCGGCTCCACCAACCTCGTGCGCGTCCACCACATCGGCGCGGACGACCTGAGGTAGCCGAACCTCGCTCCCTCGGGGCCGAAGTACTGGGCTCAGTACTTCGGCCCGACGTGCGTATCCATGAGGGCGACGGAGGCACGGCGGGCGACGGAGATGTTGTAGGCGTTCGGTTGCTTCCATTCGACTCCGAGCCGGTCGAGCGTGTCGGTGTAGAGCTTCCGGATGTCGTCGGACTTGTTGGTGAAGAAGTACCGGGGATACTCATAGCGCTTGCGCTCACCCGCGATGATCTTCGTCGTCCAGTTGGTCATCCGGCAGCCGTCGGAGTGCACGAGCCCGCGCACGAACTCCCAGAGGTGGGCGTCAACGGTCTCCCGCTGCCAGGGTTCCAGGGCGATCGGCCGCTCATGCTTCTTGCCCGCGCCGTGCTGGGGGAACAGACACGGCCAGTGCTTGCTGTAGCCGGTCACCATGACGCACCCTTGCCGTTGCACGCGGCAGACGCTGTTGTCGGGGCGCACGGCGCGGATCGCGTCCGCGCAGGCGTCAATCAAGCCCGGCCAGGTGTCCGTGCAGGCGATACGTAAGAAGTACCCGCCTTTCCGGAGCGGGCTGATGCAGCCGTCGCCGAGGTAAAGGCCGAGCAGATACGCATAGGCAGCAGGGTTTTCCGGCGGCTGAGGCTCGCGCTTGCATCTCGGACAGTCGGTCGTATGGGCGACAGGCTTCAGCCGGACCTGCCATGCGCGGATCGCGGATCGGGAAATCTCAGTCTGCTTGCTTACGGAGTTCAGGCTGCGCCCTTGGCGAACGAGAGCAAGAGCGTGCTCACGCGTTTCGAGGTCGTACACCCATGCGATTCTGGCCGCAGTCCGGCCGCCACATGTTCCTTCGAAGAGTTGTTCATCTCATCGAGTGAAGAAGAACGATTCTCGAGTGACCTTGGAATCAAAGGAAAAGTGCCCCGGGTCGGACTCGAACCGACACTGTATGGGTTTTGAATCCATTGCCTGCTGCCAATTGGGCTACCGGGGCTTGCAGTTTCGAAGGTCATCAACGACCCGCTGCGCGTCCACCCTACCGTAGCTAGGTAGGCTCGTGGTGCCCACCTGCCAGGAAAACGAGGAGCACAGTGAGCACCGCTGACGCCCCCGACGCGCAGTCGCACGTCCCACCGCTGACAACCCGCGTCGTCATCGCCGAGGACGAGGCCCTCATCCGCCTCGACCTGAAGGAGATGCTCGAGGAGGAGGGGTACTCCGTCGTCGGCGAGGCGGGCGATGGTGAGACGGCTGTCGCGCTTGCCCAGGAGCACCGCCCCGACCTTGTCATCCTCGATGTCAAGATGCCGGTTCTCGACGGCATCTCCGCCGCCGAGCGGATCGCGGCCGACCGTATCGCCCCCGTCCTGATGCTGACCGCCTTCTCCCAGCGCGAGCTGGTCGAGCGGGCCCGGGATGCCGGGGCGATGGCGTATCTCGTGAAGCCGTTCAGCAAGAGCGATGTGGTCCCGGCCATCGAGATGGCCGTCTCCCGCTTCACCGAGCTGAAGACCCTGGAGCATGAGGTCGCCGACCTCTCCCAGCGGCTGGAGACCCGCAAGCTGGTCGACCGGGCCAAGAGCATTCTGCAGACGCAGTACGGACTGACCGAGCCCGCCGCCTTCCGC
This sequence comes from Streptomyces sp. 11-1-2, assembly GCF_003595545.1. Taxonomy (NCBI): domain Bacteria; kingdom Bacillati; phylum Actinomycetota; class Actinomycetes; order Kitasatosporales; family Streptomycetaceae; genus Streptomyces; species Streptomyces sp. 11-1-2. The sequence goes on along the minus strand of NZ_CP022545.1, from coordinate 3,349,430 downwards.
TGGATCCAGAAGACCTCGATGGACCGCAGGCTGTCGATGCAGCAGGTGGCCGAGGCCGTTATCGAGGACGCGGCGGAGAAGAAGGCCAAGGAGCAGTAGGGAACGAGTGGAAGGGGCCCGTACCGCCGCGTCGGCGGTACGGGCCCCTACCGTTTCTGCCAGTCCTCAGTCCTCAGTCCTCGCCGAGGTACGCCTTCCGCACCGACTCGTCGTGCAGCAGCGCATCCCCCGTCCCCGACAGCACGATCTTGCCGATCTCCATCACATGGCCCTGATCGGCCAGCGACAGAGCTGCCTGGGCGTTCTGTTCGACCAGCAGGATCGTCGTGCCCTGGGACTTGAGCTCGGCGATGGTGTGCATGATCTTCTGCATCATGATCGGCGAGAGGCCCATCGAGGGCTCGTCGAGCATCAGCAGCTTGGGGCGGGACATCAGGGCACGCCCCATCGCGAGCATCTGCTGCTCACCGCCGGAGAGGGTGCCGGCCGCCTGGGAGCGGCGTTCGCCGAGGATGGGGAAGAGGTCGTACGCGTGGCGGATGTCGGCGGCTATGCCGTCCGCGTCCTTCCGGAGAAACGCTCCGAGCTGGAGGTTCTCGGCGATCGACAGCCGCGGGAAGATATGCCGTCCCTCGGGCGAGTGGGCCAGCCCCAGGGCGACGATCTTGTGCGCGGGGACGCCCTTCAGCGGTTGGCCGTCGAAGCGGATCTCCCCGCCGAGGGGTTCGAGCAGGCCGGACAGGGTGCGCAGCGTGGTGGTCTTGCCCGCGCCGTTGGTACCGATGAGGGTGACGACCTGGCCGGCCTCGACGCTGAACGAGATGCCCTTGACGGCCTCGATCTTGCCGTAGGCGACGCGCAGGTCCTCGACCTCGAGCAGTGCGGTCACTGTCCGTCCTCCGTACGTGCTGTGGTGCCCCGCTGGGTCTCGTCCTGCGGGGCGCCGGTCGTGGCGCCGGTTGCGGCTCCGGCCTCCGCGGCCTCGACCTCGGCGGCCTCCTCGGCGCCGGGGGCGCCTTCGAAGGGGGTGCCGAGGTAGGCGGCGATGACGCGCTCGTCGCTCTGGACGACCTCCGAGCTGCCCTCGACGAGCTTCTGGCCCTGGACGAGGACGGCGACCCGGTCGCAGAGGTTGAAGATGAAGCGCATGTCGTGCTCGATGACGAGTACGGCGGTGCCCAGGTCCCGGATGGCGAAGACCAGTTCCTCGGTGGCGCGGGTCTCCTGGGGGTTCATTCCGGCGGTGGGCTCGTCGAGGAGCAGCAGTCCGGGGTCGCTGGCGAGGGCGCGGGCGATCTCCAGCTTGCGTTGTTCGCCGTAGGGGAGGTTGCGGGAGAGGTGGTCGGCCTTGTCGGCGAGGCCGGTGAATTCCAGGAGTTCCATGGCGCGGGCCTTGGAGGCGGCTTCGGCGCGTTTGAAGCCGGGGCCGCGCAGGAGGGCCGACCACAGGCCCTCTTTGGTGCGGGTGTGGCGGCCGACGAGGACGTTCTCGAGGACCGTCATGTTGGCGAAGAGCCGGATGTTCTGGAAGGTGCGGGCGATGCCTGCCTGGGTGACGAGGTGGGGCTTGGGCGGCAGGACAGTGCCCCGGTAGGCGACGCTGCCCTCGGTGGGGATGTAGAGGCCGGTGAGGCAGTTGAAGAAGGTGGTCTTGCCTGCGCCGTTGGGGCCGATGAGCCCGACGATCTCGCCGGGGTGGACGTCGAGGTCGACGGACTGTACGGCCGTGAGTCCGCCGAAGCGCATGGTGACGCCGGTGGCGGTGAGCACGGGGGAGGTCGTGGTGGTGGTCATCTGTGTCATGCCTCCGCCTTGGTGACGCCGACGGCACCGTCCTTGAGTCCGGTCGCGCCGGGGACGTCGAGCTGGCCGGTCTCGTGGTACTCGAGCTGCTGCCGCCGGTTGGGGACGATCCCTTCGGGGCGGAAGCGCATCAGCAGGATGAGCGCGATACCGAAGGCGAGGAGCTGGTAGTCCTGGAGGAATTCCAGCTTCTTGGGGATCAGGTAGAGCAGGGTGGCGCCGAGCAGCGGGCCGCCGATGGTGCCCATGCCGCCGAGGATGACGGCGGCGACCAGGAAGGTGGAGTTGGGCGGGACGGGGCCGGCGAAGACGTACTGCTCGGGGACGACGGTGGACTGGAAGTGGGCCCATACGGCGCCGGCGACTCCGGCGAGGGTGGCGCCGAGCGCGAAGGCGACCAGCTTGACCCGGAATCCGTTGATGCCCATGGCGGTGGCGGCGGTCTCGTCCTCGCGGATGGCGACCCAGGCGCGGCCGATGCGGGAGTTGCCCGCGCGGCTGAAGATCAGTACGACGACGATGGTGACCAGCAGCATCAGCAGGTAGTAGTTGCCGTTGGAGTCGAGGCTGAGCCCGGCGATGTTGTGGTCGTCGTTGAAGTTGAACCCGAAGATCTCCAGCGGCGGGATGTTGGGGATGCCGTCGGGGCCGTTGGTGACGGAGGGTCCTGAGGTGCCGTCGAGGTTCAGCATGGCGAGACGGAAGATCTCTCCGAAGCCGAGGGTGACGATGGCGAGGTAGTCGCCGCGCAGCCGCAGGGTGGGGGCGCCGATGATGACGCCGAAGATCAGCGAGACCACGCCACCGGTGATGACGGCGGCCCAGAAGGGGAACTTGACGTCGAGGGTCGAGGCGGTGGATCCGGAGACCAGGGCGGCGGTGTAGGCGCCGACGCCGAGGAAGGCGACGTATCCGAGGTCCAGGAGGCCGGCGAGGCCGACGACGATGTTCAGGCCGAGGGCGACGGTCGCGAAGATCGCGATGTTGACGCCGAGTTCGGTGAAGCTGGACTTGTCCTGGAAGAAGGGGAAGACGATCGCGGTGATCAGTGCCGCGACCAGGGTGGTGGAGCGGTAGGCGCTGGTGAGCTCGCTGATCCGGTTGACGAGCCCGGCCTTGACGAGGGCGACGGCGGCGAACGCGACGGCGATGAGGTAGCCGATGAACGGCTCGGGGTGGTCGGCGTCGGTCTGGATGCCGTAGTTGACCACGTAGAGGCCGAGGGCGAAGACGCCCGCGATGATCAGGATCTCGGCCCAGGAGGGCAGCTTCTTGGGGCGGCACAGGGGGCGGGTGTCGTCCGGGAGCAGGAAGGTGGTGGCCACGGGGGCGGCGGTCACCACCGCGGCGATCCAGCCGCCGGGTTCGAGGTTGACCAGGCCGTCCAGGTCCACGGCGATGGCGATGACGGTGAACCAGGTGATGGCGAAGGTGCCGAGGGCCAGCATCCGCAGGGCCCCGGTGGAGCCGCTGGGGGTGAGCCAGCGCAGGCCCTTCAGGTCGAGGGCGGCCAGCGCGAAGACGGCGGTGGCGATGCCGAGGACGAGGGTGAGGAGCTGCAGTCCGCCCGGGTAGCCGTAGACGGTCAGGTCGCCGGGGAATTCGGCGGTCCAGGTCCAGGCGAGGAAGGTGGAGACGACGGCGGCGGCGCCGCCGGCCGCGGTGAGGGCGCGGAGCAGGGTGGTGCGCGGCGCGGTGGCGCCGGGCTCGGCCTCGTTCACGGGGGTGGGCTGGGTCTTGTCGGTGGTCATCGGTTCACTCCCTCACGCCCGGTCCGCGACGCGTTCGCCGAGCAGGCCCTGTGGCCTGACCAGCAGGACGACGATGAGCAGGGTGAAGGCCCATACGTCTTTCCAGGCGCCGCCGCCGAGTTGATCCATCCCGGGGATGTCCTGGATGTACTTGATGGCCAGGGCCTCGACGATGCCGAGGACGACGCCGCCGAGCATGGCGCCGTAGATGTTGCCGATGCCGCCGAGCACGGCGGCGGTGAACGCCTTGAGGCCGGCGATGAAGCCCATCTCGAAGTTGATCTGGCCGTACTTGAGCCCGTGGGAGAGGGCGGCGACGGCGGCGAACGCACCGCCGATGGCGAAGGCCATCACGATGATGCGGTCGGTGTTGATGCCCATGAGCTTGGCGGTGTCGGGGTCCTGTGCGGTGGCCTGCATGGCGCGGCCGGCGCGGCTCTTGGAGACGAACAGCCCGAGGGCGAGCATGCACACCGGGGCGGCTATGAGGAGGAAGGCGTCGCCGCGCTGGATGTGGAGATCGCTGAAGATCTCGAACGAGGAGCCTTCGAACTGCGGGAAGCTGCGGGGCTTCTTGGCGTCGGGGTAGAAGGCCCAGACGGCCTGCTGCAGTGCGATGGACAGGCCGATCGCGGTGATCAGGGGGGCGAGCCGGGGGCCGCCGCGCAGGGGCCGGTAGGCGAAGCGTTCCGCCGCGGTGGCGATGGCGACCGAGGCGATGACGCCGCCGATCAGCATGAGGGGCAGGGCGAGGGAGAGCGCGGTGCCGCTGGGCAGCCAGATGTAGATGGTGAGGGCCCCGAAGCCCCCGATCATGAAGATCTCGCCGTGGGCGAAGTTGATGAGCTGGACGATGCCGTAGACCATGGTGTACCCGATGGCGATCAAGCCGTAGAGGGCGCCAAGGGTCAGGCCGTTGACCAGCGTTTGCGGCAGTTCGTGCACCGCAGGGCCTCCGATGAGCGTGTCGGATATGACGCCGCGCGAGGGCGATGGTGTACGCCCTCGCGCGGATTCGTTTCGTGGGTGTGCGGGGATAGCCGCCGGGGGTCAGTCCTTGAAGGTCTCGCTCTTCACGGACTTCCAGGCGCCCTTGGTGACCTTGTAGACGGTCAGCTGCTTGTTGGTGGTGTCGCCGTACTGGTCGAAGGAGACCTTGCCGGTGACGCCGTCGAAGGAGACCTTGCCGAGTGCCTCGGTGACCTTGGCGCGGGCGTCGTCCGGGAGCTTGCCGTCGTTGTCCTCGACGACGGCCTTGACGGCCTGGATGATGGCCCAGCCGGCGTCGTAGGAGTAGCCGCCGTAGGCCGCGTACGGGTCCTTGTAGTGCTGGTCCCCGTAGTTCTTCACGAAGGTCTTGGCGGAGTCGAGCTGCTCGACCGGGTAGCCGACGGAGGTGGCGAGGTCGCCGTCGTTGTTGGTGCCCGAGGCCTTGATGAAGGCGGGGTCGTAGATGCCGTCGCCGCCCATGATCGGGACCTGCGCGCCGGCCTGCTTGACCTGGTCGGACAGCAGACCGCCCTCGGGGTACTGACCGCCGAAGTAGACGGAGTCGGCGCCGGTGGACTTGACCTTGCTGGAGATGCCGGAGAAGTCGGTCTCCTTGACGGTCAGGTGGTCCCGGCCGACGACCTTGCCGCCGAGGCGCTTGAACTCCTCGGCGAAGATGGTGGCGAGGCCGTTGCCGTACGCCTGCTTGTCGTCGATGACGAAGACCTTCCGCTTCTTCGCGTCCTTGTAGTAGTACTGCGCGGCGAAGCGGCCCTGGATGATGTCGGTGGTCGCGGTGCGGAAGTAGGTCTTGAACGGGCGCGACTTCTTGCCCGAGGCCCAGTCGTCACCCTGGCTGAGGGCCGGGTTGGTGTTGGCGGGGGAGACCTGGGCGAGGTCGGCCCGGTCGAAGACGCCCTGCATGGACTGGGCGACGCCCGAGTTCAGCGGCCCGACCGCGCCGAGGATGTCCTCGTCGTCGACCATCGAGGTCGCGTTCGCCTTGCCGGAGGAGGGCACGGCCTGGTCGTCGAAGGACTTGACCTTGAAGGTGACCCCGTCGACCTCGTTGTTCTTGTTGGCCACCTTCGCCGCGAGGTCGACGGAGTTCTTGATGCCCTGGCCGAGGGCGGACAGCGAGCCGGTGAGCGGGGCGTCGACACCGATGACCACGGTGGTCTTGCTGTCCTTGCCGCCACTGTCGTCTTTGTCGTCGCGCGACCCGCAGGCGCTGAGGGTGAGGGCGCCCGCGGTGATCGCGGTCGTGATGATGAGCAAGGAACGGTGTCGCACGAGGAATCCTTTCGCTGGCCCGGCACCCCGGGTTCATGGGGTGCCGTGTCCTCGCCGGATGAACCTGGAATGGCCGTGCGGGTGCGGCGTACACCCCACGGGGCCGTGACTGGCTGTGACTCTAAGCGCGGGGCGCGATCGGGGGCAGAGGTCTAGACGATGATGTGACTGTCTTGTTATGACGCGCGTCACCCAGGATGTCCGTGTAGCGGAACGTAAGGGACGAATGGGGCGAATCTGATCCAACCATTAGGTCCGGATCCTGAGAAGCTGCAGTTCCGCTAAGGAGTGCGGGGGACTGGTGGACGATGCGCGAACCGCTGTGTGCGGATGAGTGGAGAAAGATCGAGTTCAGGGGCGTCTCGGGTGGCGAAAATGTGATCTCATATTGCGTCAGTGTTACGGAGTGTTACGGCTGTCGGCGTCGGTCCGGTGCGGTGGCGGAGCTGCCGGACGGGTGCCGCTCAGGTCGGCGGGCGCCAGTTCTCGGAGCTGTGGGTGGCGCCGTTCGCGGCCGCGCAGCGGCGCTCGGTCAGGCGCTTGATCAGCGCTTTGGCGGCCGGGGTGCCATGCCGTCGCCGCTCGGCGCGCGCGGCGTGGACGATGTCGTCGTAGATCTCGTACTGCTGGTTGGAGAGCCCCTTCTGCTCCCAGTCGAGCCCGGCCCAGCGGCTGCCCGCGAGGTCCTGTTCGGCCCAGTAGGAGATGAGGTCGGCGCACAGCCGTACGGGCGAAGGCGCCCTTGGCGTGGGGCTGTTGGGGCCGGGGCCGGATGCGGACGGGGCGCTGTCACCCGAGCCGCGAGAGCCGTCGGAGCTGCCGGAACCGGATCCGCCGCATCCGGTCAGTGTCACGGCGAGTACGAGAGCGCAGCCACAGGCGGTGGCGGGCCAGGAACCCGCCCGGGTTGTTGCCCCCATGGGGAGCCACGCTAGACCCGGCCTCGCGGGGGAACAACGGCGACGACGCGGGCCGTTGCGGCGAGGGCCGGATCGGCCGGGGCCGGAAGCGGGGCACTGGATGCCGCCCGGGGCAGGAGGCGGGGCGCCGGACGCCGCCCGGGGGCGTCCGGTCCACCGGACGTTACGCCGGCGTTCGGCCCGCCGGGCGTCACGCTTCGCCGCGCTCCTTGGCCTCGGTGACCTCGGCGACCGTCTTGGCCTGACCGGCCTCGTCGACCTCGCGCAGCAGGCAGGTGAGGCGGGCGGTGCACACTCGCCGGTCCTGCTCATCGCTGATGACGATCTCGTAGGTGGCGGTGGAGCGGCCCCGGTGGACGGGGGTGGCGACGCCGGTGACCAGGCCGGAGCGCACTCCCCGGTGGTGGGTGCAGTTGAGGTCGACGCCGACCGCGATCCGCCCGCTGCCGCCGTGGAGCATCGAGCCGACCGAACCGAGAGTTTCGGCCAGCACGGCGGAGGCGCCGCCGTGCAGCAGTCCGTACGGCTGGGTGTTGCCCTCCACAGGCATGGTGGCCACGACGCGGTCCGCGGAGGCTTCCAGGATCTGCACGCCCATGCGGGTGCCCAGGTGCCCGGCGGAGAACAGTGCGGGAAGATCCACGCCGAGCGCCGCGTACTCGTCGATTACCTCCTGCGGGAACTTCACGCTGGTCTGCTCGCCCATCGGACCGGCTCCGTTCGGTTGCTTGTGGTGGCCACCTTCTTACCAGGTGACTGAGCAAACGCTTAGGCCGGGGGTGTCTGTTCCAGGCGGACCACCACGGACTTGCTCGCCGGGGTGTTGCTGGTGTCGGCGGTGGCGTCCAGCGGGACCAGGACGTTGGTCTCCGGGTAGTACGAGGCGGCGCAGCCGCGCGCGGTCGGGTAGTGGATCACGCGGAAGCCGGTGGCGCGCCGCTCGGTGCCGTCCGTCCACTCGCTGACCAGGTCGGCATAGCTCCCGTCGGCCAGCCCGAGCTCCTGGGCGTCCTCGGGGTGCACCAGCACCACCCGGCGGCCGTTCTTGATGCCGCGGTAGCGGTCGTCCAGGCCGTAGATGGTGGTGTTGTACTGGTCATGGGAGCGGAGGGTCTGCAGCAGCAGCCGGCCCTCGGGCGCCGTGGGGTACTCGACGGGGGCCGCGGTGAAGTTGGCCTTACCGGTGGTGGTGGGGAAGCTGCGGCTGTCGCGCGGGGCGTGCGGCAGGGCGAAGCCGGAGGGGTCGCTCACCCGGGTGTTGAAGTCCTCGAAGCCGGGGATGACGGCGGCGATACGGTCGCGGATCCGCGCGTAGTCCTTCTCGAACTCCTCCCAGGGGGTGTGGCTTTCGGGGCCGAGCACCCGGCGGGCCAGCCGGCAGACGATGGCCGGTTCGGAGAGCAGATGGGAGCTCGCGGGCTCCAGGCGCCCGCGGGAGGCGTGCACCATGCCCATGGAGTCCTCGACGGTGACGAACTGCGGGCCGCTGCCCTGCAGATCGGCCTCGGTGCGGCCGAGGGTGGGCAGTATCAGCGCCCGCGCCCCGGTGACCACATGGGAGCGGTTGAGCTTGGTGGAGACATGGACGGTCAGCCGCGCGGCGCGCATCGCGCCCTCGGTGACCTCGGTGTCGGGCGAGGCCGCCACGAAGTTGCCGCCCATGGCGAAGAAGACCTTCGCCTGGCCGTCGCGCAGGGCGCGGATGGCCCGCACGACGTCGAAGCCGTGCTCACGGGGCGGGGCGAAGCCGAACTCGCGCTCCAGGGCGTCGAGGAAGGCCGGGGCGGGGCGCTCGAAGATGCCCATGGTGCGGTCGCCCTGCACATTGCTGTGGCCGCGCACCGGGCAGACCCCGGCGCCGGGGCGGCCGACGTTGCCGCGCAGCAGCAGGAAGTTGACGACCTCCCGGATGGTGGGCACCGAGTGCTTGTGCTGGGTCAGGCCCATCGCCCAGCACACGATGGTGCGCTTGGAGTCGAGGACCATGCGCAGCGCGCTGTCGATGTCGGCGCGGTCGAGGCCGGTGGCGCGCAGCGTCTCGTCCCAGTCGGCGTCGCGGGCGGCCTTGGCGAACTCCTCGAAGCCGTGCGTGTGCTCGCCGATGAACTGCTCGTCGGTGGCTCCCTCGGTCTCCAGGATGAGCTTGTTGAGGAGGCGGAAGAGGGCCTGGTCGCCGCCGAGCCGGATCTGCAGGAAGAGATCGGTGAGCGCGGTGCCGACGCCGGAGAGGCCGCGTGCGTTCTGCGGGTTCTTGAACCGCTCCAGCCCGGCCTCGGGCAGCGGGTTGATGGAGATGATCTTCGCGCCGTTGGCCTTGGCCTTCTCCAGGGCGGAGAGCATGCGCGGGTGGTTGGTGCCCGGGTTCTGCCCGGCCACGATGATCAGGTCGGCCTGGTAGAGGTCCTCGAGCAGCACGCTGCCCTTACCGACGCCGAGGGTTTCGGTGAGCGCCGAGCCGGAGGACTCATGGCACATGTTGGAGCAGTCGGGGAGGTTGTTGGTGCCGAATTCGCGCGCGAAGAGCTGGTAGAGGAAGGCCGCCTCGTTGCTGGTGCGGCCCGAGGTGTAGAAGACCGCCTCGTCGGGGGAGTCGAGCGCGGTCAGCTCGTCGCCGATGATGTCGAAGGCCCGGTCCCAGGACACCGGCTCGTACCGCTCGGCGCCCTCGTCCAGATACATGGGCTGGGTGAGCCGGCCCTGCTGGCCGAGCCAGTAGCCGCTGCGGGTGGCGAGATCGGCCACCGGGTGGGCGGCGAAGAAGTCGGGGGTGACCCGGCGAAGGGTGGCCTCCTCGGCGACGGCCTTCGCCCCGTTCTCGCAGAACTCGGCCGCGTGGCGCTTGTCCGGCTCGGGCCAGGCGCAGCCGGGGCAGTCGAAGCCCTTCTTCTGGTTGACGCGCAGGAGCGTGAGCGCGGTGCGGCGCACCCCCATCTGCTGCTGGGCGATGCGCAGCGAATGCCCCACCGCCGGCAGCCCGGCCGCGGCATGTTGCGGGGGTGTGACCTCGGGTGCGTCCTGGATCGGATCGCCTGCGGGCGGCTTGGCTGCCATCGTCGCTCCCCTTGGGCTCGAGCGTTGCGGGACCTGTGCGTGGACCTGTGGGGTCAAATCCTGTCACGGGCCTACGACAGCCGTGGCGGCGGCCCGGTCCGGCTGTGCGGGGGCACGATCTTGCGCGCGGCCAGGGCCGATCTTGTGCCCGGGCCGATCCGGGTGGCCGGGGGCGGGCCGGTCCGGTGGCCGGGGCGGGAGGCATTGTCGGTGGGCCGTGGCAGGATCGGGGGCGTGGCAGAGAAAGCATCGAAGAAGACCGCAGCGCCCGCTCCCGACCGCACGGGGGAGGACCGCCCCCGCCTGCTCCTGCTGGACGGGCATTCCCTGGCATATCGGGCGTTCTTCGCGCTGCCGGCGGAGAACTTCAGCACGACCACCGGCCAGACCACCAACGCGGTCTACGGTTTCACCTCGATGCTGGCGAACACGCTCCGTGATGAGCAGCCCACGCACCTCGCCGTGGCGTTCGACGTCTCGCGCAAGACCTGGCGCTCCGAGCAGTTCACGGAGTACAAGGCGAACCGCTCCAAATCCCCGGACGAGTTCAAGGGCCAGGTCGAGCTGATCGGCGAGCTGCTGGACGCCATGAACATCACGCGCTTCGCGGTGGACGGCTTCGAGGCCGACGACGTGATCGCCACCCTCGCCACCCAGGCCGAGGAGCAGGGCTTCGACGTGCTGATCGTCACCGGCGACCGGGATTCGTTCCAGCTGGTCACCGACCATGTCACGGTGCTCTACCCCACCAAGGGTGTCTCCGAGCTGACCCGGTTCACCCCCGGGAAGGTGCACGAGAAGTACGGCCTCACCCCGGCGCAGTACCCCGACTTCGCGGCCCTGCGCGGCGACCCGTCGGACAACCTCCCCGGCATTCCGGGCGTCGGCGAGAAGACCGCGGCGAAGTGGATCAATCAGTTCGGCTCCTTCAAGGAGCTGGTGGAGCGGGTCGACGAGGTCAAGGGGAAGGTCGGCGAGAAGCTCCGCGACCACCTGGAGTCCGTCAAGCTCAACCGCCAGCTGACCGAGCTGGTGAGGGATGTGGAGCTGGCCGCCGGCCCCGAGGGGCTGGGGCGCACTCCGTACGACCGGGAGGCGCTCTCGGTGATCCTGGACGCGCTGGAGTTCCGCCACCAGAACTTCCGCGACCGGATCATGGCCGTCGACCCGGGCGCGGCGGCGGACGAGCCCGCGGCCGCGGAGCCGGGTATCGGGGTCGACGGAGTGGAACTCGGCGCGGGTGAGCTCGCCCCCTGGCTGGAGAGCCACCGCGACGCCCCGCTGGGCCTGGCCGCCGTCGACACCTGGGCGCTGGGCAGCGGCAGCGTCAGCGAGATCGCGCTGGCCACTGGTTCCGGCCCCGCCGCGTTCTTCGACCCCTCGCAGCTGGACGAGGCCGACGAGCGGGCGTTCGCCGAATGGATCGCGGACCCGGACCGCCCCAAGGTGCTGCACAACGCCAAGGGGATCATGCGGGTCTTCGCCGAGCACGGCTGGTCCGTCGCGGGCGTCACCATGGACACCGCGCTGGCGGCCTATCTGGTCAAGCCCGGCCGCCGCTCCTTCGAGCTGGACGCCCTGTCGGTGGAGTACCTGGGCCGTGAGCTGTCCCCGGCGGTCGCCGCGGACAGCGGCCAGTTGGCCTTCGGCGCCGATGACGAGGCCGAGCGGGACGCCTTGATGATCAAGGCGCGGACGATCCTGGACCTGGGCGAGGCGTTCGGCGGCCGGCTGAAGGACGTGGGCGCGGCCGGGCTGCTGCACGACATGGAGCTGCCCGTCTCCGAGCTGCTGGCCCGGATGGAGCGGTCGGGCATCGCCGCCGACCGCGGCTGGCTGGAGCGCATGGAGCAGCAGTTCGCGGCCGCCGTGCAGCACGCCGTGCAGGAGGCGCACGCCGCGGTGGGCCATGAGTTCAACCTCGGCTCGCCCAAGCAGCTCCAGGAGGTGCTCTTCGGCGAGCTGGGCCTGCCCAAGACCAAGAAGACCAAGACCGGGTACACCACGGACGCCGACGCGCTGGCCTGGCTGGCCGCGCAGACCGACCACGAACTCCCGGTGATCATGCTGCGCCACCGCGAGCAGGCGCGGCTGCGCTCCACCGTCGAGGGCCTGATCAAGACCATCGCCCCCGGCGGCCGCATCCACACCACCTTCAACCAGACCGTGGCGGCCACCGGCCGGCTCTCCTCCACCGACCCCAATCTGCAGAACATCCCGGTGCGCACGGACGAGGGCCGGGCGATCCGGCGCGGCTTCGTCGTCGGCGACGGCTTCGAGTCGCTGATGACCGCCGACTACAGCCAGATCGAGCTGCGCGTCATGGCCCATCTCTCCGAGGACGAGGGCCTGATCGAGGCGTTCACCTCCGGTGAGGACCTGCACACCACGGTCGCCTCCCAGGTCTTCTCCGTCGACAAGTCGGCGGTCGACCCGGAGATGCGCCGCAAGATCAAGGCCATGTCGTACGGGCTGGCGTACGGCCTTTCGGCGTTCGGTCTCTCCCAGCAGCTGGGCATCACCCCCGATGAGGCCCGCAAGCTGATGGAGACCTTCTTCGAGCGGTTCGGCGGGGTGCGCGACTATCTGCAGCGGGTCGTCGAGGAGGCGCGCGCCACCGGCTATACGGAGACCATGCTCGGCCGCCGCCGCTATCTCCCGGACCTCACCAGCGACAACCGCCAGCGCCGCGAGATGGCCGAGCGGATGGCGCTCAACGCCCCGATCCAGGGCACCGCCGCCGATATCGTGAAGATCGCGATGCTCAAGGTGGACGCGGCGTTGACGGGGGAGAAACTCTCGTCGCGGATGCTGTTGCAGGTCCACGACGAAATCGTGCTGGAGATCGCGCCCGGTGAGCGGGAGCGGGTCGAGGAGCTGGTCCGCCGGGAGATGACGGGCGCCTTCAGTCTGAGCGCTCCGCTGGGCGTATCGGTAGGATCCGGGTCGGACTGGGAATCGGCGGCTCACTGAGGGTTCCACTGATGTGGCGTTTGCACCGGTAGCTGCGGGCCATAAGTTGTCGTAGTGTCACCAGAGTTGACGCGCTGGGGGAGCGCACTGTGTTCGACGGGAGGGACACACGGATGGCACCGCTTATCGGCCGACGACTGCGCAAGGGGGCCGCCACGACGGCGGTGGCGGCGGCCGCGATGGCCGCCCTCACCGCGTCCCAGGCACCCGGGTTCGCCCACTCCGACCAGGGCGACCGGAACCGGGAGCAGCGGGCGGGGGAGGCACCGGCGCCCGACGACACCCCCATTGACGGTGGTTCGTCGTACCACACCGATCTGCCGCCGCTGGTCACCCCCGACAAGCCGGGCTCCTCGATCGATCTGCCCGGGCTCCCCGGGGGTGGCAGCACCAAGGCCGAGGCGGGCATACCGGCGAGCGTGCTGGACGCCTACAAGAAGGCCGAAGCGGCCCTGAAGGAGTCCAACCCCGGCTGCAATCTGCCCTGGCAGTTGCTCGCCGCGATCGGCAAGGTCGAGTCCGGCCAGGCCCGCGGCGGCAATGTGGAGGCCGACGGCACCACCGTCTCGCCCATCCTCGGCCCGGTCCTCAACGGCGACGGCTTCGCCCTGATCAAGGACACCGACGGCGGTGCCTACGACGGCGACAGTACGCATGACCGCGCGGTCGGCCCCATGCAGTTCATCCCGTCCACCTGGGCCAACTGGGGACGGGACGGCAATGGTGACGGCGAGAAGGACCCCAACAACGTCTACGACGCAGCCCTCGCCGCGGGCAACTACCTCTGTGCGAACGGCCGCGATCTGTCCGTCAAGGCCGATCTGGACCGCGCGATCCTCGGCTACAACCACTCGCAGGAGTATCTGAACACCGTCCTGTCGTGGTTCGAGTACTACAAGCGCGGCACCCACGAGGTCCCCGACGGCACCGGCGTGCTGCCCTCGGGGGACGGCTCCGGCGGCTCGGGCTCGGGCGACAAGGGCAAGGACTCGGGCAAGGGCGGCGGAAACGGCAAGGACACCGGGAAGGGCCCGGAGAACGCCCACACCCTGCCCAAGCCCGACGACGAGCCCGACACCTCCACCCCGACCCCTCCGGGGGGCGAGCACGGCGGGACCCCCGGCACCGGGACCCCGACCCCCAAGCCCCCGACCACTCCGCCGTCCACCCCGAGCGGCACCAGCAAGCTCACCACGGTCGGCGCGAAGGAGCTGTCCGCCACCGCGGGCACCGGATTCGCCCAGTCGCCGCGCGTCAAGGCCGTGGACGCCGCGGGCAAGCCGGTGGCCGGTGCGCGCGTGAGGTACGAGATCCTCGGCGAGACCGACGCGCGCTTCCTCGGCCTCGTCAAGTCCGCCACCATGCTGACCGGTAACGATGGCACCGCCACCGCGCCGAAGCTGCTCGCGGGCGAGAAGACCGGCACCTTCACCGTGCGCGCCACCGCCGTGGGGCGGGAGGCCGCCCCGGTCGAGTTCACCGCGACCGTCAAGGCCCGTCCGGTACCGCAGGCCGATGCGCTGGCCCGCCTCGGCGACAAGGAGCTCACGGCCCAGACCAGCGCCTCCTTCGCCGACGCGCTCACCGTCACGGCCACCAGCAAGGGCAAGGCCACGGCGGACGTACCGGTGACCGCCACCATGATCACCTCGGCGAAGGACCCCGAGCTCAACGACAAGGGGCCCTACTTCCTGGACGACAAGGGCAAGCCCGTGCGCACCCTGACCGCCCTGAAGACCAACACCCGCGGGCAGCTCACCCTGCCGAAGATCCTCACCGATGACCACGCGGGCACCTTCCTGCTCCGCCTCACCGCCGAGGGCGGCGCCGTCCTGGACATCGAGCTGACGGTCACCCAGGCCCCCGTCTCGTAAGCCGCCCGGCAACCGAACACCGCCGCGGATCACGCGGTTCCTCGCGCCGCCCCTGAGCCCCCACCGGGCCGGGGGCGGCGCGACGCTTTTCCGCCTTCGTGTTCTCATCTGCGGCCCCCGTTGCTACGGTGCCCCATCCCTGACGAACCGTCAGGCAGCGCCTCGTACCGAACCACGAGGAGGCCCGTATGCGCGCCCTCGCCGCCGCCGCGATCGGACTCGCCGCCGCCCTCGCCATCGTCCTCACGATGACGGCCATCGGCGCCCCCAGCGGTGAGACCTCCCCGAAACCCCTGCTCACCACCGTCCCCAAGCACCCCTGAGGGAGGGACATCCGCCATGCGCCGCAGAGCAAGCCTGGTGCTGCTGGCCTTCGCCGTCTTCTTCGCCGCACTCGCGCCGCTGCTGCGCTGGTACGCCTATCCCCGGCTGGCCAAGATCCCGCCCAGCGAGTACCAGACGGCGGTCCTGGAGGCCAGCCCGGCCACTCTGCTCGACTACGGCACCATGCAGCCCCGCAAGGTCTCCAAGGTCAGCATCGTGCAGACCCTGCGCGGCAATGTGCCCGCCGCCGAGAAGACCGGGAAGGCGACCGGGCGCGATGTCGTCGTCTGGGACGCCCTGTCCTATGTGGCCGGGCCCGACGGCAAGATGGTCTCCAAGATCCCCGAGCGCTATGTCTTCGACGCCCACTCCCAGGACCCGGTGCACGCGGGCGGGGAACATGTCGACGGGGACGCGGTGCGCCGCGACGGCATCGAGTTCAAATGGCCGTTCCTCACCGAGAAGCGCGACTACCGCTACTTCGACGCCCAGACCCGCACCTCCGCCCCCATCCACTACAAGGGCACCCAGACCTTCCGCGGTCTGAAGGTCTACTACTTCGAACAGACCATCCCCTGGACCAAGGTGGCGCTGCCCAAGACCATGCCGGTCGAGGGCGTCACCCCCGAGACCGTCCGCAAGGCCGGCACCTCCCGCTGGTACAGCACCAAGCGGATGTTCTGGGTCGAGCCCACCACCGGCGCCCCGGTCAACGGGCAGGAGATCCACAAGGAGGAGCTGCGCGGCGGCACGCTGCTGGGCGACCGCGACCGGGTGACCGTCTTCTCCGGCCATGTGAAGATGCGCGAGGACTACATCCGGCACACGGTCGACATGGTGAAGTCCCAGCGCCGGCTCGTCCTGCTGCTCACGGCCTATCTGCCGTGGGGCTTCCTGATCCTCGGCATGGCCCTGCTCGCGCTCGCCCTGCTGCTGGAGGCCCGCGGGCGCGCGGCGCGCCCGCCGTCGGCCCCGGCGGCGCCGACCCCGTTGTCAGTGGCGGGCCGTAGCGTATGACCATGCCAGTGAACAGCTGCGTCCCGGGGCCCGAACTCGTCGGCCATATCGTCGAATTGGCGCGCCTGGAATGGACTCCGGGTGCCACGGCGGCCGCCGCCGAGCGCTTCGGCTGGGTGCCCGACGGCTCCCATTCGTCCTCGCACGCCACCAACACCGGGCACTATGTCCGCCCGGAGTGGTTCGGCGGGCCCGATGACGCGGACACCGAATGCCTGATCCCGTTCTGCTACTACTACGAGCCGGACGACTTCGACGCGGAGTTGCAGGCCGACGGGCTCAGCGGCAATATCGACTGGCTCGCCGAGTACCACTCCGAGGACCCCGCATGGGTCTTCCACCGCGACGCCGACCGCTCCGTCTTCGACGGCCGGTGGCGCGCCGCCGTGGACGCCTTCGGCGAGCGCCTGGGCGAGCCGGAGACCGTCGTGCGGGACGAGAAGGGCGACCACCCGTGGAACTACGCCGCTTGGCGCTGCGGCGGCAATGCGGTGGTGGTCGGCCAGTGCGTCGACAACGGCTCGTATATGACCTTCGAGCAGGCGCTCATATGGGTCGGACCGCACCCCGTGGACGAACCGTTCCCGACGGGCGAGCAGTTCGCCCTGAGGCTGGAGTGCTGAGCGGCGCGGCCGTCGCGTCAATCGCCGTGTCAAGCCCCGCGTCAACCTGCGTCCCCGCGATTCGCTCGTGGTGGCCAAGCCGGTAGTGATCAGGGCGGAGGCGTGGCTAGCATGCCGCCCATGCCTGGCATCACGATTGAGTTCACCGAGCAGGAGCTGGCCGAGCTGCGTGCCGAGGCGAGGGAGAAGGGCGTCGCGATCAAGCGCCTGGCGCACGACATACTGACCGAGGACGTGGTCCGGCGGCGTCAGAAGCAGCGTTTCGTCGAGGGTGCCGTGAAGTTCGCCCTGGAGTACAAGCCCGAGTTCGAGCGGGAGTTCCCGCACGGCATGCGGTGATTCTGTATGTCGACGCCGGTTGGGTGCTGAACGTCCAGGTCGAGGTCTCCCCGGTGAACACCCCGGTCCGGGACTGGGGTGCGCTGCACTGCATGACCGAACGCCACCGCTATGAGCGGTTCTCGGGCGAGCCCTATTACGAGGAGGCCGCCGCCCGCGCCGCGACCTTTCTGCACACCTCGCTGATCCTCGAGCCGTTCTCCGACTACAACGCCACGATCGGCGCGGCCTGCGCGCGGATGTACATGGAGGAGTCGGGAGAGCCGATCACGCCTCCGCCGGGCGGCATGGTCAAACTCGTCCGCGAGATACGGGAGATCAGCGGATTCCGGCTCGGCGAGACCGCCCGCAGGCTGCGCGACTGGGCCGACTGACGCCCGACGTGGCCCGCCGATGCCCGGTGCGGCCCCCATCGGTTGTGGGTTGAGCGGTGGCGTTGGGCGGGCTCGGCGGTTGTGGGCTCAGCGGCTGGCGTTGGGCGGCTCAGCGGCGGGAGCTGGTCCGCCGGGTCGGCTCGGCCGTCGCCGGATCCTCCGGCCACGGATGTTTGGGATACCGGCCGCGCAGCTCGGCCCGCACCGAGCGGTAGCCGTCCTTCCAGAACGACGCCAGATCGGCGGTGACCGCGGCCGGACGCCCCGCCGGGGACAGCAGATGCACCAGCAGCGGCACCCGTCCGCCCGCGATCCGGGGCGCCTCCTGCCAGCCGAACAGCTCCTGCAGCTTCACCGCCAGCACGGGCCGGTCCGCGGCGTAGTCCACCCGCACCCGCGAGCCGCTCGGCACCTCGATCCGCTCCGGCGCCAGCTCCTCGAACCGCGCGGCCTCGCCCGTGGCCCACGGCATCAGCCGGGCCAGCGCCTGTCCCGCGTCCACCCGCCCCAGATCGGCCCGCCCGCGGGCCCGCGCCAGCTCCGTCCCGAGCCAGTCGTCCGTGCGGTCCAGCAGCGCCGCGTCGGAGACATCCGGCCAGGCCCCGCCCAGCTCCTGATGGAGAAACGCCATCCGCTGCCGGACCGCCGTGGCCTGCGCCGACCAGCGCAGCAGCCCCGTCCCCTCGCGGCGCAGCCCCTCCAGCAGCGCCTGCCGCACCAGCTCCGGATCGGGCTTGGCCAGCGGCCGGGACACCAGCTCGATCGCGCCGAGCCGGGCCACCCGGCGCGCCACGACGTCCCCGTCGGCCCAGCGCACCTCCGCACCCTCCGAGGCCAGCGCCGCTGCTGCCGCCCGGGCGGTGTCCTCGTCGGTCACGGCCGCGAGCCGCACCCGTGCCGACGCGGAGGTCACCGGCCGGTCCGCGACGGCCACCGCGAGCCACGGCGAACCGCCCAGCCGCGAGCCGTCGCCCAGCTCCGCGCCCGTCCCGGCGGCCATGAGGTACGCCCGCTCGCCGCGCCGCCGGGCCACCCGCTCCGGGAACGCCAGCGCGGCCAGCAGCCCCGCCACGGCGTCATCGCCGCGCGCCGCCCGCTGTGCGCCACGCGCGCCGTCGGGCCGCGCGTCGCCCGTGCCGGTCAGGGCCTGTTCGAGCCGCCGGGCCTCCTGGCGCCAGCGGGCGGCGTAGGGGTCGCCGCCGTGGCGGGCGGTGCGCCAGGCGGCCGCGAGGTCGTCGCCGTACTCCCTCGGGGGCTCCTCGCTCAACAGGGCCACCACCTCGGCCGCCCGGCGTGCGCCGACCTCCTTCGCGCCGTCGATGAGCGCCCGCGCGAGGCGGGGGTGGAGGCCGAGGCGGGCCATCCGGGTGCCGCGCTCGGTGGCCCGTCCGGCGGCGTCCACGGCGCCGATCGCGGTCAGCGTCTCGCGGGCGGCCGTCATCGCCCCGGTGGGCGGCGGATCGAGCAGGGCCAGCCCCGAGGCGTCCGGATCGCCCCAGCACGCCGTCTGCAGCGCGAAGGCCGTAAGGTCCGCGCCGGCGATCTCCGGGGACGGGAAACGCGGCAGCCGGGCGTCCTCCGCCTCCGGCCAGCAGCGGTAGACCACCCCGGGCGCCTCACGCCCCGCACGGCCCGCGCGCTGCCGGGCGGCCGCCCGTGACGCCCTTACGGTCGTCAGCGCGCTCAGCCCGCGTGCGTGGTCCATCCGGGGCTCACGCGCCAGCCCGCAGTCCACGACGATCCTCACGCCCGGCACGGTCAGGCTCGACTCGGCGACCGAGGTGGCCAGCACCACCCGCCGCCGTCCGCCGTCCGAGCCCGCCAGCACCGCCTCCTGTACGGCGGCCGGCGCCCGCCCGTGCACCTGCAGGACCTCCGCCCCGGCGAGCCCGCCCAGCTTCCCGGCCACCCGGGAGATCTCGCCCACGCCCGGCAGGAAGCACAGCACATCACCCTCCCGCTCGCGCAGTGCCCGCCGCACCACGGCCGCGACATGGTCCAGCAGGGCGGGGTCCACCCGCATCCCGTGCGGCGGCCGTACGGGGCGCTCGGGCGGCGCCCACACCACCTCCACCGGATGGGACACGCCCGGTGCCGAGACGACCGGCGCGGGCCCCTCAGGACCGTCCCCGCCGTCCGTCCCGCTCTCCCCGCCGTCGCCGAGCAGCCGCGCCCAGCCCTCCGCGTCCGTGGTCGCCGAGGCGGCGATCAGCCGGAGGTCGGGGCGCAGGGCGGCCCGGACGTCCAGCAGGAAGGCGGCGGCCGTGTCCGCGTCCAGATGGCGCTCATGGCATTCGTCGAGAACGACCACATCGACGCCGGTCAGCTCCTGATCGCGTTGCAGCCGTTGCAGCAGCACGCCGGTGGTGACCACCTCGACCACGGTCCCGCGGCCGGCCTGCCGCTCCCCGCGCACGGTGAAGCCGACCTTCCCGCCCGGCCGCTCGCCCAGCAGCCATGCCATCCGCCGCGCCGCGGCCCGTGCCGCGATCCGCCGCGGCTCGGCGACCAGCACTCGCCGCACCGGTCCGCCGCCCACCAGTCCGGCGAGCACCAGTGGCACCAGCGTCGTCTTACCGGTCCCCGGAGGCGCGCACAGCACGGCGACCCCGCGGTCGTCGAGCGCGCGCAGCAGCGCGGGCACGGCCTCGCGCACGGGAAGGCGGTCGAGGGCCTCGGCGCGCGGGTCCCCAGGAGTGGTCAACGCCTCTGCTCCGATTCCGCTCAGTCCCGCTCGCATACGAAGATCGCCGTGCCCGGGATGAGGTTCCCCCGCAGGGGGGACCAGCCGCCCCACTCCTGGTGGTTCCACGCGGGCCACTCCGGCTCGATCAGGTCGACCAGCCGGAAGCCCCCGGCCACCACGTCCCGCACCCGGTCGCCCAGCGTCCGGTGGTGCTCCACGTAGACGGCCCGGCCCGACTCGTCCTGCTCCACATAGGGCGTGCGGTCGAAGTAGGAGCCGGCGACGGACAGCCCCTCGGGCCCCGGTTCGTCGGGGAACGCCCAGCGGATCGGGTGCGTCGCCGAGAAGACCCACCGTCCGCCCGGCCGCAGCACCCGGCGCACCTCGCGCATCACCCGCACCGGCTCGGCCACGAACGGCACCGCCCCGTACGCCGAGCACGCCAGGTCGAACGAGCCGTCCCGGAAGGGCAGGGCCGTGGCGTCCGCCTGCACCAGCGCGACCCCGGCCCCGTCGCCCGTCCCGTCGCCGCCCCCGGCGGCGGCCTCCGCGTCGATCCGCCGCGCGTGCCGTAGCTGCCGGTGGGAGAGGTCCAGCGCCACCGGCCGCGCCCCCTGGGCGGCCAGCCAGCGAGCGCACTGTGCGGCGCCCGCGCCCACCTCCAGCACATCGCGCCCTTTGAGCGCCTCCACCGGGCCCAGCAGCCCGGCCTCCGCCTCGTCCAGCCCCTCCGGGCCCCATATGAACCGGTCGTCGCCCAGGAAGGCGCCGTGTTCCTCCTGGTACTCGTCCGCGTTGCGGTCCCACCACCCCCGGCTGGCCCGGCTGCTCTCCGCCTCGTCCGCGATCCGGCGGGTGGCCGTCGGATCGGCCGCCTCCGCAGGGGTGCTGGGCTCGTGTTCTTGGACCATCGCGCGCGTCGTCGTACTCTCTGTATCGACCTGTGGCTGCGGGGCGCGGTGAAGACCGCGTCGCAGTACGGACCATGCAATTTGCCGGGTTCGGGGACTTAATCCCCACGTGTGCTCTTCGTGCATTGACCATGCCCGGCTGCCCCCGTATGCTACAAGTTGCGCTGCGGGCATGTGCGCCTCGGACCGAGCAGGCCGCACTCGCATCTGTTGTATGTCCCCTCGGTTGTCGAGGTGCATGGGCTTTTCGATCGTTCGAAATCGGAAAGATCCGGTGCCTCCAAGGCTGTCCGGCTTCGGCAGTGCGATAAGGGCCCCCGGCGTAGCAGTACCTACGACTCAATGTCCGTACCGGAGCCCTTTCCCACATGACGAGCAGCACCGAGGCAACCCGCACCACTCCGCAGGTGGCGGTAAACGACATCGGTTCCGAGGAAGCCTTCCTCGCCGCGATCGACGAGACGATCAAGTACTTCAACGACGGCGACATCGTCGACGGCGTCATCGTGAAGGTCGACCGGGACGAGGTCCTGCTCGACATTGGTTACAAGACCGAAGGCGTCATCCCTTCCCGCGAGCTTTCGATCAAGCACGACGTCGACCCCAATGAGGTCGTGGCCGTCGGCGACGAGATCGAGGCCCTGGTTCTCCAGAAGGAGGACAAGGAAGGCCGCCTGATCCTCTCGAAGAAGCGCGCCCAGTACGAGCGCGCCTGGGGCACCATCGAGAAGATCAAGGAAGAGGACGGGATCGTCACCGGTACCGTCATCGAGGTCGTCAAGGGTGGTCTCATCCTCGACATCGGCCTCCGTGGCTTCCTCCCCGCCTCCTTGGTGGAGATGCGCCGCGTCCGCGACCTTCAGCCCTACGTGGGCAAGGAGCTCGAGGCCAAGATCATCGAGCTGGACAAGAACCGCAACAACGTGGTCCTGTCCCGCCGTGCCTGGCTGGAGCAGACCCAGAGCGAGGTCCGCCAGACCTTCCTCACCACCCTCCAGAAGGGTCAGGTGCGCTCCGGCGTCGTCTCCTCCATCGTCAACTTCGGTGCGTTCGTGGACCTCGGCGGCGTCGACGGTCTCGTCCACGTCTCGGAGCTGTCCTGGAAGCACATCGACCACCCCTCCGAGGTTGTCGAGGTCGGCCAGGAGGTCACGGTCGAGGTCCTGGACGTCGACATGGACCGCGAGCGCGTCTCCCTGTCGCTCAAGGCGACCCAGGAAGACCCGTGGCAGCAGTTCGCCCGGACCCACCAGATCGGCCAGGTCGTCCCGGGTAAGGTCACCAAGCTCGTTCCGTTCGGTGCGTTCGTCCGCGTGGACGAGGGCATCGAGGGCCTGGTCCACATCTCCGAGCTGGCCGAGCGCCACGTGGAGATCCCGGAGCAGGTCGTCCAGGTCAACGACGAGATCTTCGTCAAGGTCATCGACATCGACCTCGAGCGCCGCCGCATCAGCCTCTCGCTGAAGCAGGCCAACGAGGCCTTCGGTGCCGACCCGTCCGTGGTCGAGTTCGACCCGACCCTGTACGGCATGGCCGCGTCCTACGACGACCAGGGGAACTACATCTACCCCGAGGGCTTCGACCCCGAGACCAACGACTGGCTCGAGGGCTTCGAGACCCAGCGGGAGGCGTGGGAGACCCAGTACGCCGAGGCGCAGCAGCGCTTCGAGCAGCACCAGGCGCAGGTCATCAAGTCCCGCGAGGCCGACGAGCAGGCCGCTGCCGAGGCGGGCAGCGGCGCCGCTCCGGCGCCCGGCGGGCAGGCGTCCGGTGGCGGCGGCGGTTCGTACTCCTCGGAGTCGGCCGACAACTCCGGCGCCCTGGCTTCGGACGAGGCGCTGGCCGCGCTTCGCGAGAAGCTGGCCGGCGGCCAGAGCTGATCACCGGCCGCTAGTCGGCACCAGCTGAATGGGTAAGGCCCGCTCCCCTGGGGAGCGGGCCTTACGCATGCCCGGGTCGCCGCACGCTGACCGAAACGGAGTCCACGGTCACGCTCCGGGCGGCGTCGATCCTGATGCCCTCCCGGCCGCCGCGGACCGTGATCCCCCTGACGGTCCAGTACGAGGCGCCGTTCAGCCGCAGCCCATAGCCGCCGCTCGCGGTGAGGACCGCCTTCGGCGAGCCGGTGAGGGTGATCCGCGAGCCGGAGGTGCCGGAGGCGGTGATCTCGAAGCTGCCCCGATACCTGCCGTCGGCGAGCCGGATCGTATCGCCGGGCCGGGCCCCGGCGAGGGCCTCCCTGAGCCCGTCCGCGTCGTTCACGGAGATCGGGGCGGTGGTGGCGGCGGGGGCCTCCCGCGCGGTCGTGCCGGCCGCGATCAGCCCGCCGGCCGCGATCAGCCCGCCGGCGGCGACCAGCCCGGCGGCGGAGGCGGTGACGAAGGTGCGTAATCGGGTGGGAGTGCGGCCGGGGGAGTGCATAGGAGGCTGCCTTCCTGTGCCGTGGCCAGAGGTGAACACGCTGGGTTCTGGTCAGTGAACGCCGGATGACATGATGAACCGCTGACGGCTGGCGAAGATAGGCGTGCCGCATATGCGCGTCAACCCCGCGAAATGCGCCGACGTCGAGTTCGGGCCGCTCCCGTTAGCCCAAATGGGCTCCTTCGCAACGCGGTTCACGGCCGCCGGGCCATCGCGGCTCCCGCTCGGGGAATGCCCCCGCCCTCGTTCGGTGTTCTTCGGAGCGGACACAAGGAGGAGCGGTCACAGTGCAAGATCCGCAGGAGTTGTACGCATGGGAACCGAGCGGGCTGGCGGAGGTCGACGCGATAGCCTCGCGGGACTCGGCCGGGCTGGTGCTGCTGTACCACTTCGACGGCTATATCGACGCCGGAGAGACGGGGGACCAGATCGTCGAGCGGCTGCTCGACGGCCTGCCACGCAAGGTCGTCGCGCGCTTCGACCATGACCGGCTGGTCGACTACCGGGCCCGGCGCCCCCTGCTCACCTTCCAGCGCGACCGCTGGACCGCGTACGAGACCCCGAAGCTCGAGCTGTATCTGGTGCGCGACGCGACCGCGTCCCCGTTCCTGCTGCTCGCCGGGCCGGAGCCGGACGTGGAGTGGGAGCGGTTCGCGGCGGCCGTACGCCAGATGGTGGAGCGGCTGAACGTACGGCTCGCGGTGAACTTCCACGGCATCCCGATGGGCGTGCCGCACACCCGGCCGGTCGGCATCACCCCGCATGGAAACCGCATCGATCTGACACCGGGTCATCGCGGCTTCTTCGACGAGGCCCAAGTGCCCGGCAGCGCCGAATCCCTGATCGAGTACCGGCTCGCCGAGGCGGGCCGCGATGTGCTCGGCGTCGCCGCGCATGTGCCGCACTATCTGGCCCGGTCGGCCTATCCGGACGCGGCGCTCACCGCGCTGGAGGCCATCACCGCGGCCACCGGGCTGGTCCTGCCGGGGCCCACGCACGCCCTGCGCAACGACGCCCTCAAGACGCAGGAGGAGATCGAGCGGCAGATCTCGGAGGGGGACGAGGAGCTGGTCGCGCTCGTACGGGGCCTTGAGCACCAGTACGACGCGGTGGCCGGGGCCGAGAGCCGCGGCAATCTGGTCGCGGAGGCGACCGAGCTGCCCTCGGCGGACGAACTGGCCGCGGAGTTCGAGCGGTTCCTGGCCGAGCGGGAGGGCGAGGGTGGAGCCTGAGCGAGGGCCCGGCCGGTGCGCCGTATAGCGTGGGCCCCATGCTGAAGCTGGGGCTCACGGGCGGAATCGGCGCGGGCAAGAGCGAGGTCTCACGGATCCTGACCTCATTGGGAGCCGTGCTGATCGACTCGGATCGGATCGCTCGCGAGGTGGTCGAGCCGGGGACTCCTGGACTGGCCGCCGTCGTGACCGAGTTCGGCCCCGAGGTGCTGACCGCCGACGGCCATCTCGACCGGCCCAAACTCGGCGGGATCGTCTTCAACGACCCGGAGCGGCTGAGCGCGCTGAACGCGATCATCCACCCCCTGGTCCGGGACCGCTCCGCCGAGCTGCAGGCGGCGGTCGCCCCCGATGCCGTCGTGGTCCATGACGTCCCGCTCCTGGCCGAGAACAAGCTGGCCCCGCTCTACGACCTGGTCATGGTCGTGGACGCCACGCCCGAGACCCAGCTCGACCGGCTGGTACGGCTGCGCGGCATGGCCGAGGACGAGGCGCGGGCCCGGATGGCGGCACAGGCCACCCGCGCCGACCGGCTGGCGATCGCCGATGTCGTGATCGACAACAATGGCCCGATCGAGGCGCTGGAGCCGCAGATCACCAAGGTCTGGGCGGATCTGGTGGCGCGGGCGGCCGGCGCGGAGGGCTGAGCGAGGGGCGTGGCGCGGAGTGTGCGGGGCTGAGCCGGGGCGCGGCGCGGAGCGTGCGCGCGCCCGTGGCGGGGAATGCGGCGTGCGGGGTGATTGTTGTGGTCCTCGTAGCGAACGATCATCCGTGACAGTTCATCCCATCCCCTCACCCGATCCACCGCCTCATCACCGAGCACGTACCCGGGGAAGGAAACGGCTGTGCCCGAGCCCACGCCCGAGACCCACGTCATCGACTACCGCGCCGCCGAGCAACTGCTCGCCGCCCGAGATCCACGGGGCGCCGTGAAGCTGCTCGACTCCGTCATCAGCTCCCACCCCGAGAACACGGCGGCCCGGCTGCTGCGGGCGCGCGCGTTCTTCCTCGCGGCGCAGCTGCGCTCGGCGGAGCTGGAGTTCCAGCTCGTCATCGAGCGCGAGCCGGACAACGCGTTCGCCCACTTCGCCCTGGCCCGCACTCTGGAGCGGGCCAACCGCTCGGCCGAAGCCACCCGCCACTTCCGGCTGGCCGCGGCGCTCGATCCGCGCCCGGACTTCGTCGAGGCGGCCCGGTTCGGCGAGCGGGGCTGAAGGGCCGGGCAGGCGGGGCGCGGGCTGGGCCGCGGCGCTTGCCGGGCCCGGACTCCGCCCCATCCGCCTATCCGTACGCGGCGGCCCATACCGGGCCGCTGTGCGGCGGCCCGGCCCCGGTCAGCGCCAGAGGGCGAACCCGCCGAGGACCACCGCGCCCAGCAGCACCACCCCGCCGAGCCCCAGCGCCACTCCGCGCTGCCGGACGAGGTCGTACGGGTCGGCCTCCCGTCCCGGCCGCGCCTCCCGCCGCCCGTACGGCTCTCCGGTTCCGGAGAGCATCAGCCCCAGCGCACAGAGCGCGATGCCGATCGCCAGCACCCCCATGACGGCCCCCTGTCGCGGCAGGTACTCAGCAGGTACTCGGCAGTATCTCCCGGAATGCGGGGCTCCCGGCCGTCGATATCCCGTCACCCCCGGAGCGCCGTGCCCGCCTTACGGCGTCCACGTCCTGCGGCCGCCACCCCGTGCACGCCTTACGGTGTCCGGCGCCGCCCGCGGCTCTGCCCGCGCTCGCCGATCGGCGCGTACGGCGGCACATCCGGGCCGGGCTGATAGTGCGGCCCCTGCCGGATGTGCCGGATGACCAGGACCAGATCGATCAGGGTGACGACGGCGAGCGCCCCACACGCGGCCGCCCATCCCGGCCGGCCCACGACCGCGAAGGCCACCGCGCCGCCGAGCGTCCAGAGCAGCCCCCACGTGGCCAGCCCAAGCCGCATCCGCAGCGGGCTGCGCGCGTGTACCGGTTCGTCACCCGTTCGGATCAACCGCGTCGGCATGGGCATCGTATCTCCCGTTTTCGGCAGCCTTCTTCTATTTTCCTCCACTTTGTGACTTCTCGAATCTACCGCCGAGGGGCGCCCCCCGATACCTGAGATCATGTCGGGAGCATCCGCACGGGGCGGCATGGGACCAGGACGATGAGGAGCTGTCAGTGATCCGCCAGTCATGGGACGAATCGGCCGCCAAGCGGGCCCGTATCCGCGGCTGCCTGCTGGGCGGCGCGATCGGGGACGCTCTCGGCAATCCGATCGAGTTCCTCTCCCTGCGGTCGATCCGTGAGACCTATGGCGGCACGGGCATCACCACCCTCGTCCCGGACGGCAGCGGAGTCGTGGGCCGGGTCACCGATGACACCCAGATGACGCTCTTCACGGCGGAGGGCCTGATACGGGCCCACGCCAGATCCTCGTCCAAGGGCATCGGAGGATCCGAGACCGCCGTCGTCCGCCATGCCTATCTGCGCTGGCTGGACACCCAGAACCACCCCGGGCCGCCGCCCGCCGAGGGCACCGGCGACCTGGTCCGCACCGGCTGGCTGCGCACCCAGCCCTGGCTGTACGCCCGCCGCGCCCCCGGCAACGCCTGCCTCTCCGGCCTCACCAAGGAGCATGTCCCCGCCCCGCGGGCGCCCCTGGACGGCACCCCCGGCCCGGTGAACCCCGGCTCCAAGGGCTGCGGCACCGTGATGCGCTCGGCGCCGTTCGGCCTCACCGGGCTCGACCCCCGCGACTGCTTCGAACTCGCCGCCCGCTGCGCCACGATTACCCATGGCCATCCGACGGGCTCCTACGCGGCCGGTGCCCTGGCCGCCATGATCGCGTGCCTGCTCGACGGCGAGTCCCTCGAAGGCGCGACCCTGCGCGCCCTGGAACTCCTCGCCCGCTACCCCCGCCACGAGGAGACCACCGCCGCCCTCCGTAAGGCGGTCGACCTGGCGGCCGAGGGCGATCCGACCGCCGAGAAGGCCGAATCGCTCGGCGGCGGCTGGGTCGCCGAGGAGGCGCTGGCCATCGCGGTCTACAGCGCCCTGGCCCGTACCCCCGCCCAGCAGATCCTCTACGGCCCCGGCGGCAAGATCAGCTACGATCCGGCGCCCCCGCGCACCCCCGTCCAGGCGGCCCTTCTGCTCTCCGTCAACCACTCCGGCGACAGCGACTCGACGGGTTCGATCTGCGGCAACCTCCTCGGCGCCCACTTCGGCGACCTCCGCCTTCCCCCGTCCTGGCTGGCCCGGACCGAGGGCCGTGGCACGATCGCCGAGCTCGCCGACGACTTCGCCTCCGAGTTCCACCGCTCCGTGGAGCTGTACGAGCCTTACGACGACGTGGTCTTCCCCCGCGACCGCTACCCGCTCGGCTGACCGCGCCCGGCGGCGCTCAGCTGACCATGCCCGGGAGGCGGGGTGAGCGGCGGCCCCCGGATCCCGCTCAGACAGCCGTGGAGCCGTCCTTACGGTCGCGCCGGATCCAGCGCTGGATCTTGTGGAGGAAGCGAAAGCGCTCGCGCTTCTCGCGGGTGCTGCGGTCGAGCTCTTCCATGAGGCGTTTGGAACGCTGCTCCATGTCGAGTTCGTCGAGGATGCGGTCGATCTCCGCGAGCAGGGCACCGTGGAGCTGCCACTGGCGAGGGTGCTCCTGGACGCGGCGCAGCAGGAGATCGGCGCCGCGGTCGCGGCTGGCGTGGGCCTTCACAAGCTCGCTGGAGAGCCGGGATTCGGCTTCTTCGGCGTTCGCGCTGACCTGCGTGGTGACCAGGACGGCGAAGCTCTCGACGGCGGCGGCGAGATGGACGAAGAGGTCCTTGAGGGCCTCCGCCACCTCCGGGGGGAAGAGGGGCTCCTCCGTCCGCGCCTTGGCGAGGTCGGTCAGGGTCCGGGACATGACACGCAGGATGACGGTGCAGATCTCCAGCGTGTCCAGGCCGGTGCGGAGCACCACGCGGTAGAGGAGGCCCTCCTTGACGCGGGGGTTGAGCCGCACGCTGTCCTCCGCCTGGCGGAGTGCGGCGTCGACCTGGGCGATGTCGTGGTCGAGCCGCCGGGCCTCGTAGAGACGGGCGGCGGCGCGGTCGACGGCCATCTGACTGCCGAGCTCCTGGCCAATGTGCAGCATGAGCTGACGCATCCGGCGGGCCAGGTCCTCGATCGACTTGCCGGCCGTCTCGACCCACACCGGAGGGGCGAGGAAGAAGTTGAAGGCCATCCCGACACCGGCTCCGATGAGGGTCTCCAGCACCCGGTCCCAGGCGTAGGTGGTCACCTGCGTCACGCCGAGGACCAGCATGGCGCTGATCGCCACCTCCTGGACCCAGTCGCCCACCCGGGTGAGATAGCCGGCGGTCTGGGCGGCGAGGATGATCAGGCACAGACTCCACCAGGTCAGCCCCACCAGCACGCTGAAGGCGATGGCGATCAGGACGCCCACGATCACGGCCTCGACCCTGCGCAGGCTCCGGGTGAGGGTCGCGTAGAGGGTGACCTGGACGACCAGGAGGGCGGTCAGCGGGGCGGTGAGCGGGGCGGGTTCCTTGCTGAGCTCGAGGGCGACGACGTACGCGATGGTCGCGGCCGCCGTGGAACGCACTGTCTGGACGACGACCGGATCGTGGCGCCGTTTGACGAACTCTGCCACCGGGTCGGGAACATCAGGCACGTACATGCCCCTTCCACGCGGAGGGGGCCGCCATGTCATCGGCCGCCGCGTACGGGTTAACGTGTCGCGCGTGATCAGGCCATTCAACGGAACGCAGGGGACGGAGGACGGCGCGGCGCTTCCCGGAAGCACCGGTACCGCCGCCACCGTCGAGGCTCATCCGCGCCAGGTCGGGCGGGTACGGACGGAGTACGCACCCGATCCGGACGGGGACCCGGACCCCGGGGAGATCGTCTGGACATGGGTGCCGTACGAGGAGAACGACGGCCGCGGCAAGGACCGGCCGGTGCTGGTGGTCGCGCGGGAGCGGGGCGGGACGCTGCTCGCCGTGCAGCTGTCGAGCAAGCGGCATGACGCCGACCGCGAGTGGGTGCCGATCGGCTCCGGGCCCTGGGACCGGGCCGGGCGGGACTCCTGGGTCGATGTGGACCGGGTGCTGCGGGTGCACCCGGACGGGATGCGGCGCGAGGCGTGCGCACTCGACCGGCCGCGCTTCGACCTAGTCGTGATGCGGCTGCGGCAGCGGTACGGCTGGAGCTGAGAAAGTCTCACGCCGGGGAACGCGCCTCAGGGTCACGCTGGGGAACGCGCCTCAGGGTGGGGAATGCGCCTCGGCGGTTGCGGGACGTGCCTCTCGCCGAGGAGACGTCTCAGGCGTCGGCCAGCGCCAGCAGCTTGGTGACCGTGTTCCAGTTGCGGGCGGTGGCCGGCACGCCGAGCCGGGCGTTGGTGACCTTCGCCGCCAGCTTGGAGCGGCCGACCCCGTCCGGGCAGCGCAGGAAGATCTCGCGGCCGATGAGGCGGAACTCGTCCGGGGCGTAGGTGGCCGGATCCACCGCGTCCAGCGTGGCCGTGTCCGTGGGCACGTCCGCCAGGAAGACCACATGCAGGGTCTTGGGCTCGGCCGCGGCCTCCGGATAGGGGTTGGCCTCGATCGTCGCGGCCAGCTCATCGCGCGTACGGACCATGACGGGCACGGGAAAGCCGAGGTCGGCGGCGAAGCCGTCCTCGAGGGTTCGGGCCGTCCGCTCGGGCGGGGTGCCGGGGTCGGCGAAGACGATATTGCCGGTCTGGAGGTGGACGGTGACGTCCTCGAAACCCAGCTCGGCCATCAGCTCACGCTGCCGGGCCATGGGGAACTTCCTGTTCCCGCCCACATTGATGCCGCGGAGCAGCGCTATCTGAAATGCCATGGCCGGAGGGTACCTCTCCCTGAGCCGGGGAGCCGGGCCCCGCGGCCCATGCCGTGGGGCCCACGGCATGATGGGGGCGTGCGGCTCGAAGCGATCACCTGGGAACGGCTGACCGATGTGACCGCCGACCGCATCGCCGGGCTGACGGCGGCGGACGGCGGCCCCTGGCTGAGGGTGGCCGTCGACGGGGCTCCGGCGGCGCCCACCGCCGAGCTGGCGCGGGATCTGTCGGAGGCGCTGCGGATCCGGGGGCGTCCGGTGCTGGTGGTCGGGTCGGCGGGGTTCTGGCGGCCCGCCTCGCTGCGCTATGAGTACGGGAAGCGGGACCCCGACGCGTACTACGACCGCTGGCTGGACACCGGCGCCCTGTGGCGCGAGGTCTTCGATCCGCTGGACCCGGGGGCGGGCGGCACCGGGCGGGTGCTGCCCGACCTGTGGGATCCGGTGACCGACCGGGCCACACGCAGCCCGTACGCCGAACTTCCGCGGGGCGGGGTGCTGCTGCTGCACGGCGCTCTGCTGCTGGGGCACTGGTTCCCGTTCGATCTGTCGGTGCATCTGCGGCTGTCCCCGGCCGCCCTCGCCCGCCGCACGGAGGAGGACGACCGCTGGACGCTGCCGGCCTTCGCGCGCTACGAGGACGAGGTGGTGCCCGGTGAGGCGGCGGATGTGGTGGTGCGGATGGACGATCCCCGGCATCCGGCCTGGCACCGCCCCGAGCCGTAACCGGGTACGACTCGGGGCGGTGCGCAGGACGTCATGTCCGGGGTGGTGCGCGGAAGGTCACTTCTTGGCCGACGGGCATTCCTTCCAGGCGAAGTGATAGGTGGTGCTCACATCGCCGTCGGTCGAGTCCATCGCGATGAAGCTGGTCGTTTCCTTGGTGTTGGACGTTCCGGCGTTGGCCCGCAACTCGGTGTTGATGTTGAAGTTGCGGAGTTCACCGCAGGGCGACCACACCACGGTCGCGATATCGGCCGTGTCGGTGACCTGCCAGTTGTCGTCGTAGGAACCGGCGAACTCATGCGTGTTGGACGAGGTCTGCGACTGCCCCTGGAAGTAGTACGAGGCTTTCTGGGTGGCGGACGCGCCCTTTTCCAGATGGGCGAAACCACGGTAGTCGACACTGGCGATGGCGTAGGAGAAGCCCTGTGGCACATGCGTGACCAGACTCAGCTGACAGTTCTTTCTGAAGTCCGTCGGCTTGGATCCCACGCCCACCTGGGCGAGATACTCGCTGTAGGTCACGGTGAAGGCCGTGTTATCGGGGGAGACGGCGATCGCCGCGGTGCCCGCCGGGCAGCCCGATCCATTCACGGTCGCGACAGTGATCACGATCTTGTCGGGTGGCACGGTGTCGAACGGGGGTTGCGCATATGCCTGGGAAGTGAGCGTCGAGGCGAATAACGCCGCGACCACGCCGCCTGCGTACAGAACACCGGGCATGATTCTCCATTCGATGGTGGTTTTACCGTGCTACTGGACGGCGGAGGGGCATTCCTTCCAGGCGAGGTGGTAAATGGTGCTGACGCCGCCGTCCGTCGAGTCCATGGCCATGAAGCTGGTGCTGCCCGTGGAAGAGGTACCGGCGCTGACCCGCAGCTCGGTGTTGACGTTGAAGTTGCGGTCCTGGCCGCAGGGGGCCCACACCAGGGCGCTGTAGTCGGTGCTGTCGGTGGTCTGCCAGTTGTCGTTGTACGGGCCGCTGAATTCATGGGTCCGTGACGCGGTGTCCGCCGAGCCCTGGAAGTAGTAACTCGCCTTCTCGGTGCCCTTGGCGCCCTTTTCGAGGTAGCCATAACCCCGGTAGTCGACCTGGGCGATGGCGTACGTGAAGCCCTGCGGCACATGCACGCCGAGGCTGAGCTGGCAGTTCTTGCGGATGTCGGTCGGATCCGCGTCGGGGCCCACCTGGGCGAGATAGTCGCTGTAGGTCACGGTGAAGGCCGAGTTGTCGGCGGCGGCGGCCACGGCGGCGGTGCCCTTGGGGCAGCCCGAGCCGTTCACCGTCTTGACGCTTATCTGGATCTTTTCCGGCGGTCCATCAGGAGCCGAGGAAACACCTTGAGTGGAAAGGGCCGAGGCGAATAGCGCCGCGACCGCGCCGCCCGCGAGCAGAACACCGGACATGGCTCTCCAATTCGATCACTTGTGGGGACGTAGTTGAGCGATGAATTTCCAAGGAGCGGGAAGAACAGGGCGTGCGGGGGTAGGGCAGGGGGAACCGCAGGAGCGGGTGGAGCGGAAGATCGGTGGAACGGGGAAGAGCGCAAGAGCAGAAGAGCGGGGAAGAGCGTTATCGCGCGGTACGGTTCGTACGGCCGAACGCAATGAGAGCCCCATGCCCGGCGGGTGACGGAAAGCCAGGGCGATGGGCGCTCTTAAGATAGGGGTGATAGGCAAGCGCCACAAGACGGCCGAGGAATTCCGGAACAAGATATTTCCGTCCCGGCCGGGAAGAACGATTCAGAAGAGCGGTTGCGGAAGAACGCCTTCCAGTGCCAGCAGGGAGCGCTTGGTCTCCAGCCCGCCGCCGAAGCCGCCGATGCCGCCGTCGCTCTCGACCACCCGGTGGCAGGGGACCACGACCGGCAGTGGATTGCTGCCCATGGCCATGCCGACGGCGCGGGCCGCGCCCGGCTCGCCCACCCGGTCGGCGAGGTCCTGATAGCCGACGACCGTGCCGTAGGGGACATGGGCGGCCAGCTCGCGCAGCACCCGGCGGTTGAAGCCGGTGGTCAGGGACCAGTCCAGGGAGAGGGTGAACGCCTTGGTGTCCTCGGCGAAATAGCTCTCCACCTGCCGGATCGCCTCGGCGAGATGCTCGGCGCAGCGAGGCGCCGCCGGGGTGGCCGCGGTGCCGGTGGCCACGGTGCCGGAGCCCGCGGACGGCATCGGCGTGGGCTCGGCGCCGAGGCGGCGCGTAAGCCTGGCGACGGCCTCGGCCGCCGTCTTCTCCTCCGCGTGGAAGACCACCTGGACCAGCCCCTCGTCCGTGGCCGCGAGCAGCAGCGGGCCGATGGGCGTGGCCGGGACCGCCCAGGCCCAGGCGCGGGCGTCCCGCCGCTCCGGCCCCTCGTGCGGGTCCCGCCGTGTCTGCCGCTCCGCGATCGTCACGCCCTCAGCGTAGAACCCGCCACCGACAGCGCCCCGCCGGTCGGCCGGCGGGGCGACTCGTCCGGGAGCCGTGGGTTACGAGGCGTCGTCGAGGGCGTCCCGGATCACATCGGGCTTGTTGGTGATGATGCCGTTCACGCCCATGCCCGCGGCCGAGACCGCCGACGGGCCGTCGTTGACGGTCCAGGTGTAGACCTCCAGCGGCTTGCCGTGCGCCCCGTCCACCGCCCGCACCGCGGCCACGTAACCGGCGTCGATGGTCTTGTAGCTGGGGTTGATCTGGTCGGAGAACTCGGCGTACTCCGGCAGGTCGGCGACGGCCGGGGTGCCCAGGAAGCCGGTCTTGAGGTCCGGCCGCAGCCGGTGGACCGACCGCACGGAGTCGGCGCTGAAGCTCTGGATGATCAGCCGGCGCTTGTGCCGGTGGTCCAGCCAGCCCTCTCTGCGCAGCTCCCGCAGCGTCTGGCGTTCGATCCCCGGATAGAGCTCAGGCGCCTTGAGCTCCAGCAGGAGCTTTTGGTGGTTGTCCGAAACCCGGTCCATGTACTCCTCCAGGGTCGGCACCGTCTCGCCCTGGAACTCGGCGCCGAACCAGCTTCCGGCGTCCAGCTTCTCGATCTCGTCGAGGGTGAAGTCGGAGATGTTCCAGGGCGCCCGGTCCGGGAAGACCTGCTCGACGTCGGTGGTCCGGTTCAGCGTGGTGTCGTGCATCACGATCAGCTCGCCGTCCCTGGTGCGCTGGACGTCGTTCTCCACCCAGTCGATGCCCAGGTCGTCGGCGGCGTCGACGGCGGCCAGGGTGTTCTCGGGGGCGTACGCGGAGGCGCCGCGATGGGCCACGGTGACCGTGTGGTGGTGCGTCTGGCCGGTGGCCTGGGCCGTCGCCGAGGCCGTGGGAAGGAAGAGCGCGGACATCCCGATGAGCGCGCCGGTTAACGCGGCGGCCGGGCGGATCTGCATACGGACTCCTCGCGTCGTCTGACTCTCGTCTGACTCATGGACGGGCAGAGGGTCCCAGATGCGCGGTAGCGGAGGATAGGTATCGGATGGACGTAAAATTCATGCCACAGGCGACATCAGGCGCATGATCATCTAAATTCGGCCAGAGGGTCTGCGGCGGGCGGCGCGCGGGAACGCCCCGCCGTTGTCAGTGGCGAGTCGTACGGTTGGTCTCATGCGGCCCGTAACTCAGCTCGAACGCAAGGTGGCGCCCTTCGAGGTCGTCAGCCCCTATCAGCCCAGCGGTGACCAGCCCACCGCCATCGCCGACCTCGAACGGCGTGTGCGCGGGGGTGAGAAGGATGTCGTGCTGCTCGGTGCGACCGGCACCGGTAAGTCCGCGACCACCGCGTGGATGATCGAGAAACTGCAGCGGCCCACGCTGGTCATGGCTCCGAACAAGACGCTCGCCGCCCAGCTGGCCAATGAGTTCCGCGAGCTGCTGCCGAACAACGCGGTCGAGTACTTCGTCTCGTACTACGACTACTACCAGCCCGAGGCGTACGTCCCGCAGTCGGACACCTATATCGAGAAGGACTCCTCGATCAACGAGGAGGTGGAGCGGCTGCGCCACTCGGCCACGAATTCGCTGCTCACCCGGCGTGACGTGATCGTGGTGGCATCCGTCTCCTGCATCTACGGCCTCGGTACGCCGCAGGAGTACGTGGACCGCATGGTGCCGCTCAAGGTCGGCGAGGAGATCGACCGCGATCAGCTGCTGCGTCGCTTTGTCGATATCCAGTACGCCCGTAATGACATGGCCTTCACCCGGGGCACCTTCCGGGTCCGCGGCGACACCATCGAGATCTTCCCGGTCTACGAGGAGCTCGCGGTCCGCATCGAGATGTTCGGCGACGAGATCGAGGCGCTCTCCACGCTCCACCCGCTCACCGGCGAGGTGATCAGCGAGGACCGGGAGCTCTATGTCTTCCCGGCCAGCCACTATGTGGCCGGGCCCGAGCGCATGGAGAAGGCCATCGCCGGGATCGAGGCCGAGCTCACGGAGACCCTGGCCCGGATGGAGAAGCAGGGCAAGCTGCTGGAGGCCCAGCGGCTGCGGATGCGCACCACCTACGACATCGAGATGATGCGCCAGATCGGCACCTGCTCGGGCATCGAGAACTACTCGCTGCACATCGACGGCCGTGAGTCCGGCTCCCCGCCGCACACCCTGCTGGACTACTTCCCGGAGGACTTCCTCCTGGTCATCGACGAGTCGCATGTCACGGTGCCGCAGATCGGCGCGATGTACGAGGGCGACGCCTCCCGTAAGCGGACCCTGATCGAGCACGGCTTCCGGCTGCCCTCCGCGCTCGACAACCGCCCGCTGAAGTGGGAGGAGTTCTTGAAGCGCGTCGGCCAGACGGTCTATCTCTCCGCGACCCCGGGCCCGTTCGAGCTCTCCCGGGGCGATGGCTTCGTGGAGCAGATCATCCGCCCGACCGGTCTGATCGACCCCGAGGTCGTCGTCAAGCCGACCGAAGGCCAGATCGACGATCTCATCCACGAGATCCGCACCCGCACCGAGAAGGACGAGCGCGTCCTGGTCACCACCCTCACCAAGAAGATGGCCGAGGACCTGACCGACTACATGCTCGAGCTGGGCATCCAGGTGCGCTATCTGCACAGCGATGTGGACACCCTGCGCCGCGTCGAGCTGCTGCGCGAGCTGCGCGCCGGTGAGTTCGACGTGCTGGTGGGCATCAACCTGCTGCGGGAGGGCCTCGACCTTCCGGAGGTCTCCCTGGTCGCCATCCTCGACGCCGACAAGGAGGGCTTCCTGCGCTCGGGCACCTCGCTGATCCAGACCATCGGCCGTGCCGCTCGTAACGTGTCGGGCCAGGTGCATATGTACGCCGACAAGGTCACCCCGGCGATGGCGAAGGCCATCGACGAGACCAACCGCCGCCGCGACAAGCAGATCGCGTACAACAAGGCGAACAAGATCGATCCGCAGCCGCTGCGCAAGAAGATCAACGACATCGTGGCCCAGATCGCCCGCGAGGACGTCGACACCGAGCAGCTGCTCGGCACCGGCTACCGCAAGGTGAAGGACGGCAAGGACGCGAAGACCCCCGTGCCGGCGGCCGGCGGCAAGACGGCCAAGGGCGGCAAGGCCGCCAAGGGCAAGGCCAAGGAAGAAGTGCTGACCGACCGGCCCGCGGCCGAGCTCGCGGAGCAGATCGAGGAGATGACCGACCGCATGCGGGCCGCGGCGGCGGAGCTCCAGTTCGAGGTGGCGGCGCGACTGCGCGACGAGGTGTCGGAGTTGAAGAAGGAGCTGCGGCAGATGAGGGAGGCGGGAGTCTCCTGACGGCCGGGCGCCCCGGGCCTTCGTCGGGGCGCCCGCAGCTTCGCTGTGTTGCAAGACCGACACAAAAGCCCGCTCGTCCGGCCGGAGCCCTGGCGGCAGTGCATAGGGTTTTCGGAGGGCCGTGCATACGGCGCGGCCACGGCCGCACACCCGCGGCGGCCACGGGGAATCGAGAGACGAGAGTAGGGACAGCGCGTGACGGTCAACATGTCCAAGGGACAGGCCATCAGCCTGCAGAAGGCCGACGGGGGCGCCCTGACCGCGGTGCGGATGGGGCTGGGCTGGCAGGCGGCGCCCCGCCGCGGACTGTTCGGCTCCCGTACGAGGGAGATCGACCTCGATGCGTCGGCCGTCCTCTTCGCCGACAAGCAGCCGACCGATGTCGTCTTCTTCCGCCACCTGGTCAGCGATGACGGCTCGGTCCGCCACACCGGTGACAATCTCGTGGGCGGGGCCGGGCAGGGCGGCGACGACGAGGCGATCCTGGTCGATCTGCAGCGGGTGCCCGTCCACATCGACCAGATCGTCTTCACGGTGAACTCCTTCACCGGCCAG
This sequence comes from Streptomyces sp. 11-1-2, assembly GCF_003595545.1. Classification (NCBI taxonomy): domain Bacteria; kingdom Bacillati; phylum Actinomycetota; class Actinomycetes; order Kitasatosporales; family Streptomycetaceae; genus Streptomyces; species Streptomyces sp. 11-1-2. The sequence goes on along the minus strand of NZ_CP022545.1, from coordinate 3,312,019 downwards.
ACCTTCGCCGAGGTGCAGAACGCGTTCTGCCGGCTGGTGGACGAGACCAACGGGCAGGAGCTCGCCCGCTACACCCTCACCGGTGGCGGGCAGTACACCGCCCAGATCATGGCCACGGTCCAGCGCGCGGGCAGCGCCTGGCAGATGAAGGCGGTCGGCGAGCCGGCCAACGGGCGTACCTTCCAGGACCTGATGCCGCACATCGTGCCGCATCTGTAAAAGGGCCCGTCACCGCCGCTCGGACGAACGGCGGACAAGTTGATCAGCGGATCCGCCCCGGAGGCGAACCGCCCGGATGAGCGCGTCGGCCCGGTGGAGCACAGCTCGCCGGGCCGACGCGCTCACCGCACACCTATGCCATCAGCGGAATACAACGAGGGGACGCAGCCATGACGGCCGAGCTGGTCCGAGGGCAGAACCACCCCCTGCCCCAGACCCGTTTGGAGATCCGGATCTCTGCGGGCAATCCGATCGTGGCCGGGGCGACACTCGGCGATGAGCGGGGCACGGTGCACGGCGCGGAATGGGTCGCGCATCCCGCCTCGCCCCAGCTCGCCGGGATAGAGGTGCCCAAACAGGCGGCGGCCGACCACCGGCTCGCCGTCGACCTCGACGCGATGCCCGGCCATATCCACCGGGTCACCGTGCTGCTCGCGCTGCCGGCCGGCGTCGGCGGCCCGGCCCGGTTCGGCGTCATGGCCGCGCCGTTCGTCGCCGTCACCGGCCTCGACGGCACCGAGATCGCCGGCTACACCATCACCGATCTGGACTCGGAGTCCGCGGTGGCCGCCCTGGAGCTCTACCGCAGGCAGGGCGCCTGGAAGGTGCGCGCCGTCGGCCAGGGGTACGCGGGCGGGCTGGCCGCCATGCTGCACGACCAGGGGCTGGCGGAGGCCACCGACCTCGCGGCGCGGATCAACGAGGCGGTGGCGCGGGGCATGGCCCGCTCGGTCGCCCAGCCCCCGCCCCGCCCCGAGGGCGACGGCCGGGTGCGCACGGCCGCCGCGGGTGGCGGAGCCGACCCGGCCCCCGCGGGCGGCGGTGGCGATTCGGTGCCTGCGGGCGGCGGCGCCGACCCGGCCCCCGCCCAGCCACAGACCCCTTCGCAGCAGCCTCCGGGCGCGCCCGCCCCCGGAGGGCCGGTCAACTACGAGCACCCGGGCCGCCGTACGGCCGCGCCGCCGACGCCCGCGCCCGCCGCGCCGCCCGCCGCGCCGCCCGCCGCACCCGGACAGCCCGCCCAGCCGGTCGCGGGCGACGCCTCCGGCTGGACCATGGACGAGCGGCTCTACAACCAGGTCTGGGGGATGTTCGAGGACCTGGCCCGGACGGCCGCGGCCTACCGCAGTGCCGTGGACTTCGCCGAGTCCCGGATGGAGCAGGAGCTGGACCGGGTGCTCTCCGACCCGCGCACCCGGGTCGGCCCGGCCGCCGACTCCGCCCGCGCCGAGGCGCGCGCCAAGCACGCCGACCTCGTCGAGCAGGCCCGCGCGGCCCTCGACCGCGATCTGGCACAGCTCACCGCCGAGGCCGAGGTGGTGGAGCCCGCGCTGCCGCCCGCCTACGCCCGCTGGGACAGCCCGGTGTGGCAGGCGTACCAGGTGCCGATGGAGGTCCCGATGGCCCTGCGCGTGGGCGATCTGCACCTCCCGGAGCGCACCGGTCTGCGCATCCCCATGCTGGTGCGGCTGCCGCTGGAGCGGGGGCTGTGGATCGATGCCGGGCGTTCGGGCGGGTTCGACGACGGGCCGGCCGACTCCGGTGAGCTGCGCAGGCTGGCCGCGGACGCGGCGGTCGCCATCGCCGCGCGGCTGCTGGCCGTCTATCCGGCGGGGGAGATCGCGGTGCATGTGATCGACCCGGCGGGTTCGGCCGCGGGCTCGTTCGCCCCGCTGGTGGGGTCGGGTGCGCTGGCCGAGCCGCCGGCGGCCGGAGCCCAGGGGGTCTCCTCGGTGCTGGCCGCCCTGACCCGGCGCGTCGACCTGGTGCAGATGGCGGTCCGCAGTGGCGCCACGGACGCGCTGCCGCCCGATCTGGACACCGCAGAGCAGCTGCTGATCGTCCACGACTTCCCGCACGGTTTCGACGACCGGGCCGTCACCCAGCTGCGCTATCTGGCGGACGAGGGGCCAGCGGTGGGCGTGCATCTGATGATGGTCGCCGACCGCGAGGACGCGCGGGCCTACGGTCCGGTGCTGGACCCGCTGTGGCGGTCGCTGCTGCGGCTCACCCCGGTCGCCGACGACCACCTCGCCGACCCCTGGGTGGGCCATGCGTGGACGTACGAGCCGTCGATGGTGCCGCCGGGCAGCCGGGTGCTGGACCAGGTCCTGGGGGAGGCAGGCCGGGCCGCGAAGGCTCTGAAGGCTGCCAGGGCCCGCCCGTCATATGGCAACTGACCTGGCCTTTTGCCCATCTCTTTACTCTTCCATGGGGATTCCTGTACCCTCGTATACGCGGAGGGGAGTACTCCTTTAGCGGTGTTCCCGTCACCACGGATTCCGTCCGGCCCCAGGAGGCCGGACGGAATCCCGGGGCGCCGGTCCGTGGCGCGGTCCATGGGCGGAAGAGACCTCCGGCAGCGACGACGCTGAGATTGCCGTACGAATGCCGGAGGAACTGTGGACGTTTCCGTGACCATGTGGGGGCTGACGATCGTCGGCCTCTGCGCCCTCATCGCCGCCGACTTCTTCATAGGCGGCCGCAAACCGCATGAGGTCTCCATCAAGGAGGCCGGGATCTGGACGGCCGTCTGGGTCGCTCTCGCCGTGCTCTTCGGGCTCGGGCTGCTGGTCTTCGCGGGCGGCCAGCCCTCCGGTGAGTTCTTCGCGGGCTTCATCACCGAGAAGTCGCTGAGCGTCGACAACCTCTTCGTCTTCGTTCTGATCATGGCGAAGTTCTCCGTGCCGACGATCTACCAGCAGCGTGTGCTCATGGTGGGCGTGCTCATCGCCCTCGTGCTGCGCGCGGTCTTCATCGCCGCCGGCGCCGCGATCGTCTCGACCTTCTCGTGGGTCTTCTTCATCTTCGGTGCCTTCCTCATCTGGACCGCCTGGAAGCTCGTCCAGGAGGCGCGGGCCGATGAGGAGGAAGAGGAGTTCGAGGAGAACCGGCTGCTCAAGGCGGTCGAGAAGCGGGTCCCGTCCACCGACCAGTACCACGGCACCAAGCTGTTCATCATGGAGAACGGCAAGCGGCTGATGACCCCGATGCTGATCGTCATGCTGGCGATCGGCACCACGGACGTCCTGTTCGCGCTGGACTCGATACCCGCGATCTTCGGTCTCACCCAGGACCCGTACATCGTCTTCACCGCCAACGCCTTCGCGCTGATGGGCCTGCGCCAGCTGTACTTCCTGATCGGCGGCCTGCTCAAGAAGCTGGTCCACCTCTCGTACGGGCTGTCGATCATCCTCGGCTTCATCGGCGTCAAGCTGGTGCTGCACGCGCTGCACGAGGCCGGGGTGCATGTCCCGGAGATCAGCATCCCCGTCTCGCTCGGCGTCATCTGCGCGGTGCTCGCCGTCACGACGGTCACCAGTCTCTACGCCTCGAAGAAACTGGCCCTGGCGGAGGCGGGGAACGGGGAGGACCGGGACCGGGACAAGGACAGCGTCGACGTCTGACGGTGTCTTCCGCGGCGTCACCGCCCTGACACGCCCGACGGCGTCAGAAGGCGTGCGGCGACTGTCCGCGTCCCGGATCCGGGAGACGGCTCACACAGCCGCCTCCCCGGCCTCCAGAGGCCGTACGGCCGATCGTCCACCATCCGGACGGTCGGCCGTCGGCCGTGTCTCCGGCAGCAGGACGAAGCAGCCCAGGCTCAGCAGCGCGGCGGCGGTCAGATACGCGGCGACGCCCCAGGGCGGCCCGTTCCCGTGGGACAGCGCCGTCGCGACGATCGGTGTGAGCGCCCCGCCCAGGACGCCCGCGAGGTTGTAGCCGAGCGCCGCTCCCGTGCAGCGCACCCGCGCCTCGAACAGCTCGGGCAGATAGGCCGCAGTCACCGCGAACATGGTGATGAAGGCGAGCAGCGCGCCCAGGATGCCGAGGAACATCAGCGGCGGCTCACCGGTGCGCAACAGCGCGACCAGCGGAAACATCCACGCCATGGTGGCCACGCAGCCCACCAGGCACAGCGGCCGCCGCCCGAAGCGGTCGCCGAGATGGGCCGCCAGAGGCGTCAGGGCGCCCATGACCGCCACGGCCGCCATGATGCAGCCCAGCAGCGTGGTGCGCGCGACACCGAGCCGCTCCGTGCCGTACGCCAGGGACCAGGTCGTGACCGCGTAGAAGACGGCATAGCCCACCGCGAGCCCGCCCGCGGTCAGCAGGACCAGCCGCCAGTGGCCGCGCACCACCTCGGCCAGCGGCGCGGCGGCCCGGTCGCCCTGCTCGGCCAGCTCCTGGAACCGCGGGGACTCGGTCAGCTGGGCCCGCAGCAGCAGCCCGGCGCCCGCCAGCAGCCCCGCGCCCCAGAACGGCACCCGCCACCCCCAGGACCGGAACTCGGCATCGCTCAGCGTGGCCGACAGTGCCAGCATCGTGCCGTTGGCCAGCAGAAAGCCGACGGCCGGGCCGACCTGCGGAAAGCCCGACCACAGCCCGCGCCGCTCCGCGGGCGCGTGCTCGGCGGTCAGCAGCACCGCGCCGCCCCATTCGCCGCCGAGCCCCAGCCCCTGCAGAAAGCGCAGCACGAGCAGCAGGACGGGGGCGGCGATGCCGATCGAGTCGTAGGTCGGGACGAAGCCCACGGCGACGGTCGCGACGCCGGTGAGCAGCAGGGAGGCGATGAGCACCGGCCGGCGCCCGTGGCGGTCGCCGATGGGCCCGAAGAGCATCGAGCCCAGGGGCCGGGAGACGAAGCCGACGGCGAAGGTGCCGAAGGCGGCGAGGGTGCCTGCCAGCGGCGAGAAGGTGGGGAAGAACAGCGGGCCGAGGACGAGCGCGGCGGCCGTGCCGTAGACGAAGAAGTCGTAGAACTCGATCGCGGTGCCGGCCAGGGACGCGGCGGCGAGGCGGGCCATGGACGGAGAGCGGTCATGGTGCATGACGCGACAACCGCCATGGCCCGCCAGGGGTCACGGGGCGTACGGAGGTGCGCGGCGCTCTCGGGCCGTGAGCGCGCCGCTGCGAGCCGCGCGCGCCACCGGCGCCGCTACCAGCCGCGCTCGCGCCACTCCCCGAGGTGCGGGCGCTCGGCGCCGAGCGTGGTGTCGTCGCCGTGGCCGGGGTAGACCCAGGTCTCGTCCGGAAGCCGGTCGAAGAGCTTGGTCTCGACGTCGTTGATCAGGCTCTCGAACGCCTTGGAGTCCTTCCATGTGTTGCCGACGCCGCCCGGGAACAGGCAGTCGCCGGTGAACACATGCGGATGGCCGTGCGGGTCGTTGTAGACCAGGGCGATGCTGCCGGGCGTGTGGCCGACCAGGTGGCGCGCGGTCAGCTCGACCCGGCCGACCCGCACCGTGTCGCCGTCCGCGACCGGCACATCGGTCGGCACCGGGATGCCCTCGGCGTCGTACCGGCCCGCGTAGGTGCGGGCGCCGGTGGCGTCCACCACCTCGCGCAGCGCGCTCCAGTGGTCCTGGTGGCGGTGGGTGGTGACGACGGAGGCGATGCCGCTCTCGCCGATCAGGGAGAGCAGGGTGTGCGGCTCGGCGGCGGCGTCGATCAGGAGCTGCTCGTCGGTGGCCCGGCAGCGCAGCAGGTACGCGTTGTTGTTCATGGGGCCGACCGCGACCTTCGAGATCATCAGATCGGGCAGTTCGTGCACGTCCGCCGGTCCACCGACCGTCACTACTCCGCTGTAGGTCATGGCCTCAGCCTAGTGCGGGGAGAACGGGCAAGGGGCCGTTCGGGCAGGAGAGGCCGGAGCCGTCCGTACGGCCGGTGAGCCAGCCCAGCAGGGCGGCGGGGGAGCCGGCGACGGTGACCGGGGACTCCCCGGGGGCGGCGGGGCGGCCGGTGTGCCGGACGTCCCCGTCACCGGGCCCGGTGGCCAGCCGCAGCGGGGGAATATCCGGGCGCCCGGCGAACCTTGTACCGATGAGCACGGTGAGCTGGCTCTCGACGAAGGTGGCGGGCAGATCCGCCACGGTGTAGCCGATACCGAGATCGACATGATGCAGCTCGACCTCGGCGAGGCGGCGCAGTGGCAGTCCGCCCGCCGGCTCCCGGACCCCGCCGCGCAGGGTCACCTCGTACGGCAGGCGCTCCGGGGGCAGTGCGGTGGCCGCCGCGTCGAAGCGGGTGGCGCTGGTGCGCAGGTCGTCCAGATGGACGGCGAGCGGCCGGGCGGCGTCGCGCCGGATCTCGGCGTCGCGTGTCTGGGCGTCGGCGTACATCGGGGTCTCCTGGCCGGTCCGGGCCCAGGTGACCAGGTTCACCAGGGCGTCCGCGTTGCGGGCCAGGTGGGCCAGGACATGGCCGCGGGTCCAGCCGGGGAGCTGCGAGGGGTTCACGAGGGACGCGTCGTCGAGGGCGGCGACGGCGGTCAGCAGCCGATCCGTCGCCTCCTGCACGGCGAGGGCGTCCCTGACGTAGTCGGTCATGACCCGACCGTAGTCCGCACCACACGATCGGGTGAAGTCGGCTCCCGCCGCCCGCAAATCGAATGTGCGTGCTATAGGCTCGGTGTGCTGCATCCTTAAGACATCGTCGTCGTGCCCCCATACCCTGGGTTGGGGGTTTCGCTCCGCTCCGCCTCTGCTCCGTCCGGCAGGGCCGCCCCGGCGAGCGGGCTCGGCGCACCCCGTCTCTCTCAAGAAAGGTGCCGACCGGCGTGGCCGACCGTCTCATCGTTCGTGGCGCTCGCGAGCACAACCTCAAGAACGTCTCACTCGACCTTCCTCGCGACTCGCTCATCGTCTTCACCGGGCTGTCCGGGTCGGGCAAGTCGTCCCTCGCGTTCGACACGATCTTCGCCGAGGGGCAGCGCCGCTACGTCGAGTCGCTCTCCTCCTACGCCCGACAGTTCCTGGGGCAGATGGACAAGCCCGATGTGGATTTCATCGAGGGCCTGTCCCCCGCGGTGTCGATCGACCAGAAGTCGACCTCGCGGAATCCGCGCTCGACCGTCGGCACCATCACCGAGGTCTATGACTACCTCCGGCTGCTGTTCGCCCGCATCGGCAAGCCGCACTGCCCCGAGTGCGGCCGTCCGATCGCCCGCCAGTCGCCGCAGGCGATCGTGGACCGGGTGCTGGAGCTCCCCGAGGGCAGCCGCTTCCAGGTGCTCTCCCCGCTGGTGCGCGAGCGCAAGGGGGAGTTCGTCGACCTCTTCTCCGATCTCCAGACCAAGGGCTACAGCCGCGCCCGGGTGGACGGCACCACGATCCAGCTCTCCGACCCGCCGAAGCTGAAGAAGCAGGAGAAGCACACCATCGAGGTGGTCATCGACCGCCTGACCGTCAAGGACAGCGCCAAGCGCCGGCTGACCGACTCGGTGGAGACCGCGCTCGGCCTCTCCGGCGGCATGGTGATCCTCGACTTCGTCGACCTCGACGAGGACGACCCGCAGCGGGAGCGGATGTTCTCCGAGCATCTGTACTGCCCGTACGACGACCTGTCCTTCGAGGAGCTGGAGCCGCGCACCTTCTCCTTCAACTCGCCCTTCGGTGCCTGCCCGGACTGCACCGGCATCGGCACCCGGATGGAGGTCGACCCCGAGCTGATCATCCCGGACGAGGAGAAGTCGCTCGACGAGGGCGCCATCCACCCCTGGTCCCACGGCCACACCAAGGACTACTTCGGGCGGCTGGTCGGCGCGCTCGCCGACGCGCTCGGCTTCCGTACGGACATCCCCTGGGCCGGGCTGCCGCAGCGTGCCAAGAAGGCGCTGCTCAACGGCCACCGGACCCAGATCGAGGTCCGCTACCGCAATCGCTACGGCCGCCAGCGGGCGTACACCACGGCCTTCGAGGGCGCGGTGCCCTTTGTGAAGCGGCGCCACTCGGAGGCGGAGAGCGACGCCAGCCGGGAGCGGTTCGAGGGCTATATGCGCGAGGTGCCCTGCCCCACCTGTGAGGGCACCCGTCTCAAGCCGATCGTTCTCGCGGTCACCGTGCAGGACAAGTCCATCGCGGATGTCTCGGCGATGTCGATCAGCGAATGCGCCGAGTTCCTGCGCGCCATGGAGCTGAGCCCGCGCGAGAAGACCATCGCCGAGCGCGTCCTCAAGGAGGTCAACGAGCGGCTGAGGTTCCTGGTCGATGTCGGCCTGGACTACCTCTCGCTCAACCGCGCCGCGGGCACCCTCTCCGGCGGCGAGGCCCAGCGCATCCGGCTGGCCACCCAGATCGGCTCCGGTCTGGTCGGTGTGCTGTACGTGCTGGACGAGCCGTCCATCGGCCTGCACCAGCGCGACAACCACCGGCTGATCGAGACGCTGGTGCGGCTGCGCGACCTCGGCAACACCCTGATCGTCGTGGAGCACGACGAGGACACCATCAAGACCTCGGACTGGGTGGTGGACATCGGCCCGGGCGCGGGTGAGCACGGCGGCAAGGTGGTGCACAGCGGGCCGCTGAGCGAGCTGCTGGTCAACGAGGACTCGGTGACCGGGCACTATCTGTCCGGCAAGAAGGCCATCCCGCTGCCGTCGGCGCGCCGGGCCGTGGACCCCAAGCGGCATCTGACGGTCCACGGCGCCCGGGAGAACAACCTCCAGGACATCGATGTGTCCTTCCCGCTGGGGGTGCTCACCGCCGTCACCGGTGTCTCCGGATCGGGTAAGTCCACGCTGGTCAACGACATCCTCTACACCCATCTGGCCCGCGAGCTGAACGGTGCGCGGGCGGTTCCGGGGCGGCACACCCGGGTCGCCGGCGACGATCTCGTCGACAAGGTGGTCCATGTCGACCAGTCGCCCATCGGCCGCACCCCGCGGTCCAACCCGGCGACGTACACCGGCGTCTTCGATCATGTGCGCAAGCTGTTCGCGGAGACGATGGAGGCCAAGGTCCGCGGGTACCAGCCCGGGCGGTTCTCCTTCAACGTCAAGGGCGGCCGCTGCGAGAACTGCTCCGGTGACGGCACCATCAAGATCGAGATGAACTTCCTGCCGGATGTGTATGTGCCGTGCGAGGTCTGCCACGGCGCGCGCTACAACCGGGAGACCCTGGAGGTGCACTACAAGGGCAAGTCCATCGCCGAGGTGCTGGACATGCCCATCGAGGAGGCCCTGGACTTCTTCGAGGCGGTGCCCACCATCGCCCGCCATCTGCGCACGCTCAACGAGGTCGGGCTGGGCTATGTCCGGCTCGGGCAGCCCGCGCCGACCCTGTCCGGCGGTGAGGCCCAGCGCGTCAAGCTGGCGAGCGAGCTGCAGAAGCGGTCCACCGGCCGCACGGTGTACGTCCTGGACGAGCCGACCACCGGTCTGCACTTCGAGGACATCAGCAAGCTGATCAGCGTGCTCTCCGGTCTGGTCGACAAGGGCAACACCGTGATCGTCATCGAGCACAACCTCGATGTGATCAAGACGGCCGACTGGGTCGTGGACATGGGCCCCGAGGGCGGCAGCGGCGGCGGTCTGGTGATCGCCGAGGGCACCCCGGAGGAAGTGGCCTCCGTCCCGGCCAGCCACACCGGGAAGTTCCTGCGCGACATGCTGGGCGACTGGGTGAGCGACGCGACGGTGCCCGCCGCGCGCAACGGCGGAGCGGCCGCCAAGAAGGCGCCCGCCAAGAAGGCCGCGACCAAGAGCACGGCGGCCAAGAAGACCGTGGCGAAGAAGACCGTGGCGAAGAAGACCGTGGCCAAGAAGGCGGCGGCCAAGACCACAGTCGCCTCCAAGCGGACGGCCGCGAAGTAGCCCCGGCCCCCGCGCTTGCCATACGCCACGCCGCGCCCGGATCGACCGGGCGCGGCGTTCGCGTGCGCGGGGTGGGTCAGACCAGCTCGGAGGCGTAGGGCGGCTCCGCGCCCGCTCGGGAGCAGGTGATCGCGGCGGCGCGGGCGGCGAAGCCCAGCACATCGAGCCAGGCCGCCTCCTCCAGCTTGGCCAGCGCGGGCGCCGACAGCGCCTGGTGCCCCGCCAGCCGGTGCAGCAGGGCGGCGTTCACGGTGTCGCCCGCCCCGATGGTGTCCACGATGTCCACCCGCTCGCCCGGCACCGAGAGCACGGAGCCGTCCTGGCGCCGTACGCTCAGCCCCTCCCCGCCATGGGTGAGCACCACGGCCGCCGGGCCCGCCGCCAGCCACTGGCCCACGGCCGTCTCCACAGCGTCCGCATCCTCCGAGTCGGCCAGCCACCGCGCGTCCTCTATGGACAGCTTCAGCAGGCCGACATGAGGCAGCCAGCCCTGGAAACGGGCCCGGTAGGCGTCTGCGTCGGGGATCAGGCCGGTGCGGATATTGGGGTCCAGCGTGGTGAAGACGCCACGCGCGGCCTCGCGCCGCAGCAGTTCCTCATACGCGCTCGCGCCCGGCTCCAGCACCAGCGAGCAGGTGCCCAGCGACAGCGCGCGCACCCCCTCGGGAAGGGACGGCGGCAGGGTGAAGAGGCGGTCCGCGGTGCCTTGCACATAGAAGCCGTATCCGGCCGAGCCATCGGCCCCGATGGAGGCGACGGCGAGGGTCGTGGGCTCCTGGCCGCGCTGCACCAGCGCGGTGCCCACGCCGTCCTTCCGCAACCCCTCCAGCAGCGCCTCCCCGAAGCCGTCCGTGGAGACCCGAGAGCAGAACGCGGTGGGCGAGCCGAGCCGCCCCAGCGCCAGCGCGGTGTTGTACGGGCCGCCGCCGCGTGCCGGGCGCAGCGCGGGCAGCCGGTCGCCCGCCGCGGCGCTCGACGTGCGCTCGGGCACGAGGTCGATCAGGGCTTCTCCGGCGACGACGATCACGAGACGGGGTCCTTTCCGGGGAGTCCGGGGGTTCCGGGGAGCGGTCGGTCGAGCGGTCGGTCGGGGGCTTCGGCCACACAGCCGCAGGAGGTGCGGTGGACGAAGGCGCAGGGCAGCCGGACGGTGCGCGGCGGCAGCCCCGGGTTCTCCAGCCGGTCGAGCAGCAGCCGGACGGCGGTGGCGCCGACCTCCCGGCTGGGCTGGGAGATCGCGGTGAGCCCGGGGGAGAAGACATCCGCCCAGGAGAAGTCGTCGAAGCAGACGAGCGCGAGATCGTCCGGCACGCTCAGGCCCGCCGTCCGCAGGGCGCGCAGCGCGCCGATGGTCATCGCGTTGTTCGCGGTGATGATCGCGGTGGGCGGCTCGGGGGAGGCCAGCAGCCGGTGGACGGCGTCCTGCGCGCCCCGTGCCTCGGAGTGGCCCTCGGCCAGCAGCCCGGGGCGGAACGGCAGCCCCTGCCGCGCCAGCCCGGCACGGTAGCCCGCGATCCGCTCGGTGGTGGTGCTCAGCCCCGGCAGTCCCGCGACCAGTCCGATGCGGGTGTGGCCGAGGCCGGCGAGGTGGTGGACCAGCTGTTCGACGGGGCGGGTGTTCTCGGCACACACCTGGTCATGGGCGTCGCCGACCAGCCGGTCGAGGAAGACGGCGGGGATCTTACGGCGGGCCAGATACTCGAGCAGCCCGGCGGGCTCGGCCGACGGGGCGACGATCACGCCGTCCACCCGCCGCTCATGGAGCAGCCGGACGACCTTGCGCTCATGTTCGGGATCGTCATGCGGATCGGCGATCAGCAGCCCGTACCCCTGCTCCAGGGCGCTGGACTCGACGCCCTGGAGGATCTCGGTGAAGTACGGATTGCTGATCGCCGAGACGGCCAGCCCGATCGAGCGGGTGCGCGCGGTCACCAGGGAGCGCGCCAGCGTATTGGGGATGTACCCGAGGTCGTCGATGGCGTCCAGCACGGCCTTACGGGTGTCCGGACGGACCGGCCGGGTCTCGTTGAGCACATGCGAGACGGTGGCCACGGACACCCCGGCACGCCGGGCGACGTCGACCATGGTTGCCATCCGCTGCGGTCCTCCGCGTCGAGGGTCGTCGGGTTGTCGGGGTCACCGGACCCATAGGGGTCACCGGACCCATGGGGGTCACCGGATTCATGAGGCCACCGGATTCATGAGGCCACCGGGCCCCGGGGGCACGTAACGTATCGCATCCACGGTCGGACGTAAACGTTTGCGTAAGCGCTTACGCCGTCCCTGGGAGGCGGTGGCGAGCGGAGGGATCTGTGCCGGTATGGTCGGAGGGCCCCTCACACCCCCCAGGAGCCGTATGTCCAGCCAGCCCGCCTCCCGCCGAACCCTGCTGTGCTGCGCCGCGCTGGCCGGAGCCGCCGGGCTCGGGGCGGCGGCCTGTTCCCCGGACGGTTCGGACCAGAAGGCGTCCTCGACGCCCACCGCCCCCGTCGAGCTCGGCTCGGCCGGTGTCGTCCCGGTCGGCGGCGCCAAGATCTACCGTGAGCAGCGGGTGGTGGTCGCCCAGTCCGCCAAGGGCGAGTTCACGGCGTTCAGCGCGGTGTGCACCCACGCCGGGTGCGTCGTCGACAGCGTCGAGGACGGCAAGATCAATTGCCCCTGCCACGGCAGCCAGTTCGACGCCCGCACCGGCAAGGTCCTCCAGGGACCCGCGGAGAAGCCGCTGCCGTCGATCCCGGTCACCGCGGAAGGCGGACGGCTCGTGGCGGGCCCCGACGTCTGAGCGGACGCCCGGTGCCCGAGCGGGCCCTGACGCCTGAGCGGGCGCCCGGCGCGCGCCCGAGCGGGCGCGGAATCCCCCAATCCACTGGACCTCGGCCGACCCCGTCCCGAGGGCCCGGATGTGTCACTCCCCGCAAGTAGGGTGGTGACCATGGCCGACCCGAGCAGCTACCGCCCCAAGCCGGGACAGATCCCCGAGTCGCCGGGGGTCTACAAGTTCCGTGATGAGCACGGCCGGGTGATCTACGTAGGAAAGGCGAAGAGCCTGCGCCCGCGGCTCTCGTCGTACTTCCAGGACCTGGCGAACCTCCACCCGCGCACCCGCACCATGGTCACCACGGCCGCCGCCGTGGAGTGGACCGTGGTCTCCACCGAGGTCGAGGCCCTGCAGCTCGAGTACTCCTGGATCAAGGAGTACGACCCCCGGTTCAACGTCAAGTACCGCGACGACAAGAGCTACCCCTCCCTCGCCGTGACCCTGAACGAGGAGTTCCCCCGGGTCCAGGTGATGCGCGGCGCCAAGAAGAAGGGCGTGCGCTACTTCGGCCCTTACGGCCACGCCTGGGCCATCCGCGAGACCGTCGACCTGATGCTGCGCGTGTTCCCCGTCCGGACCTGCTCCGCCGGGGTGTTCAAGCGCTCCGCCCAGATCGGCCGCCCCTGTCTGCTCGGCTATATCGGCAAATGCTCGGCCCCCTGCGTCGGCCGTGTCACCGCCGAGGAGCACCGCGAACTCGCCGAGGAATTCTGCGACTTCATGGCCGGCCGCACCGGCACCTATCTGCGCCGCCTGGAGCAGCAGATGCACGAGGCCGCCGAGGACATGGAGTACGAGAAGGCGGCCCGGCTCCGCGACGACATAGGGGCGCTCAAGCGCGCCATGGAGAAGAACGCGGTGGTTCTCGCCGACGCCACCGACGCCGATCTGATGGCGGTCGCCGAGGACGAGCTGGAGGCCGCCGTCCAGATCTTCCATGTGCGAGGCGGCCGGGTGCGCGGTCAGCGCGGCTGGGTCACCGACAAGGTCGAGGCCGTCGACACCGCCGGGCTGGTCGAGCACGCCCTGCAGCAGTTGTACGGGGAGGAGCGCGGCGACGCGGTCCCCAAGGAGGTCCTGGTGCCCGCCGTGCCGGACCCGGCCGAGCCGGTCACCCAGTGGCTCACCGGGCGCCGGGGCTCCCTGGTCGATCTGCGCATCCCGCAGCGCGGCGACAAGAAGGACCTGATGCAGACCGTCCAGCGCAACGCCCAGCAGGCGCTCGCGCTGCACAAGACCAAGCGCGCCTCCGACCTCACCACGCGCTCCCGGGCGCTGGAGGAGATCGCCGAGGCCCTGGGGCTGGACTCCGCCCCGCTGCGCGTCGAGTGCTTCGACATCTCCCATCTGCAGGGAGATGACGTGGTGGCCTCCATGGTGGTCTTCGAGGACGGGCTCCCCCGTAAGAGTGAGTACCGCCGCTTCCAGATCAAGAGCTTCGCCGGGCAGGACGATGTCCGCTCCATGCATGAGGTCGTCAGCCGCCGCTTCCGCCGCTATCTCCTGGAGAAGCAGAAGACGGGGGAGTGGGAGGAGCAGGCCAGCGAGGCCGCAGAGGACACAGAGACCATCGGCACCACCGCACCCCCCGGGCAGGCCCTCGACGGCCCCGCCGAGGGGCCCTCCGGCCCGATCGACGAGGAGGGCAGGCCGAAGCGGTTCGCCTACCCGCCCCAGCTCGTCGTGGTCGACGGTGGAAAGCCGCAGGTGGCCGCCGCCCAACGGGCCCTGGACGAGCTCGGCGTCGACGATGTCGCCGTCTGCGGCCTCGCCAAGCGGCTCGAGGAGGTGTGGCTGCCGGACGAGGAGGACCCGGTGGTGCTGCCGCGCAGCAGCGAGGGGCTCTACCTCCTCCAGCGGGTCCGCGACGAGGCCCACCGCTTCGCCATCACCTACCAGCGCAGCAAGCGCGCCAAGTCGATGAAGGCCGGGCCGCTGGACACCGTTCCGGGCCTCGGTGACAGCCGTAAGCAGGCCCTGCTGAAGCATTTCGGCTCGGTCAAGCGGCTGCGCGCCGCCACGGTCGAGCAGATCTGCGAGGTGCCGGGCGTCGGCCGTAAGACGGCCGAGACGGTCGCCGCGGCGCTCGCCGGGTCCGCCCCGGCCGCGCCCGCCGTGAACACCGCCACAGGAGAGATCATTGAGGACGAGGCCGCCGGTGCGGCGTCCTCATCGAACGGGGGGACCAGACCATGACCGAGCACGAGAACCATGGAGACGGAGCGCAGGTGAATACGGGCATGTCGGGCGAGCCCGCCGAGGCGGCGGCCATCCCCGAGCTGGTGATCATCTCTGGAATGTCGGGCGCGGGCCGCAGCACCGCCGCCAAGTGTCTGGAGGACCTCGGCTGGTTCGTCGTGGACAACCTGCCGCCCGCGCTGATCCCCACCATGGTCGACCTGGGCGCCCGCTCCCAGGGCAATGTGGCGCGGATCGCCGTGGTGGTGGACGTCCGCGGCCGCCGCTTCTTCGACAACCTCCGCGAGTCCCTCGCCGACCTCGCCGCCAAGAACGTCAAGCGGCGCGTGCTGTTCCTGGAGGCGTCCGACGAGGCCCTGGTGCGCCGCTTCGAATCCGTGCGCCGCCCGCATCCCCTCCAGGGCGACGGCCGGATCGTGGACGGCATCGCCGCCGAGCGCGATCTGCTGCGCGAGCTGCGCGGGGACGCCGACCTGGTGATCGACACCTCCAGCCTCAACGTGCATGAACTGCGCGCCAAGATGGACCCCCAGTTCGCGGGCGAGGAGGAGCCCGAGCTGCGGGCCACCGTGATGTCGTTCGGCTACAAGTACGGGCTGCCGGTCGACGCCGATCTGGTGGTGGACTGCCGCTTCCTGCCCAATCCGCACTGGGTCCCCGAGCTGCGCCCCTTCACCGGGCTCAACGAGGAGGTCTCCAGCTATGTCTTCAACCAGCCCGGCGCCAAGGAGTTCCTCGACCGCTACGCGGAGCTGCTCCAGCTCATCGCCGCGGGCTACCGCCGCGAGGGCAAGCGCTATGTGACCATCGCCATCGGCTGCACCGGCGGCAAGCACCGCAGTGTGGCGATGTCCGAGCGGCTCGCCCCGCGGCTGGCCGCCGAGGGAGTGGAGACCGTCATCGTCCACCGGGACATGGGGCGCGAGTGACCATTCGTACCAAGCGGCTGCGACGGCTGGTCGGAGCACGGACCAGCCGGAGCGCGCAGCCCAAGGTCGTCGCACTCGGCGGCGGTATGGGCCTGTCCGCG
The DNA here is from genome assembly GCF_003595545.1 of Streptomyces sp. 11-1-2. NCBI lineage: Bacteria > Bacillati > Actinomycetota > Actinomycetes > Kitasatosporales > Streptomycetaceae > Streptomyces > Streptomyces sp. 11-1-2. The sequence continues at coordinate 3,296,158 of NZ_CP022545.1, read as the reverse complement.
TCGCTCGCCGCACTGCGCCGGATCACCGGCGACCTCACCGCCGTCGTCACCGTGGCCGACGACGGGGGCTCCAGCGGGCGGCTCCGCGACGAGCTGGGCGTGCTGCCGCCCGGCGATCTGCGCAAGGCCCTGGCCGCGCTGTGCGGCGACGACGACTGGGGCCAGACCTGGGCGCGGGTCATCCAGCATCGCTTCATCAGCGAGGGCGAGCTGCACGGCCACGCGGTCGGCAATGTGCTGATCGTCGCCCTGTGGGAGCAGCTCGGCGACCATGTGAAGGCGCTCGACCTGGTCGGCAAGCTGCTGGGCGCCCATGGCCGGGTGCTGCCCATGTCGGCCGTCCCGCTGGAGCTCCAGGCGTACGTCCGGGGCCATGACCCGGCGCGCCCGGACGAGGTCTCCACCGTCGCCGGGCAGGCCACCGTGGCGCTGACCCGCGGCGAGGTGCAGTCGGTTCATCTGGTGCCGCACGACCCTCCGGCCGTCCCCGAGGCCGTCGAGGCGGTCATGGACGCCGACTGGGTGGTGCTGGGGCCCGGCTCCTGGTTCTCCTCCGTGATCCCACATCTGCTGGTCCCCGATCTGCTCCAGGCGCTCACCGAGACCAAGGCCCGGCGGGTGCTGTCCCTGAACCTCGCCCCTCAGCCCGGAGAAACCGATGGCTTCTCTCCGCAGCGTCATTTGGAGGTTTTGGCCCGACACGCCCCTAAACTCGCCTTCGACGTGGTGCTGGCCGATGAGGCCGCCGTCCCCGACCAGAGCAGTCTGTGCGACGCGGCCAAGCGGCTGGGCGGCACGGTCGAGCTGGCGCCGGTGGCCGCGACCGACGGTGCCCCGAAGCACGACCCGGAGCTTCTGGCGGCCGCGTACGACCGTATTTTTCGGATGCATGGAAGGATCGGCCCATGGCGATGACGGCAGCGGTGAAGGACGAAATCTCCCGGCTCCCCGTCACCCGGACCTGCTGCCGGAAAGCAGAGGTCTCGGCGATCCTGCGGTTCGCGGGCGGGCTGCACCTGGTCAGCGGGCGCATCGTGATCGAGGCGGAGCTGGACACCGGGATCGCGGCCCGCAGGGTGCGCAAGGACATCCTGGAGATCTTCGGCCACTCCTCGGATCTGGTGGTGATGGCCCCCGGTGGGCTGCGCCGCGGCAGCAGGTACGTGGTGCGGGTGGTGGCGGGCGGTGACCAGCTGGCGCGGCAGACCGGCCTGGTCGACGGCCGCGGCCGGCCGATCCGCGGGCTGCCGCCGCAGGTCGTCTCCGGCGCCACCTGCGACGCCGAGGCCGCCTGGCGCGGGGCCTTCCTCGCCCATGGCTCGCTCACCGAGCCCGGCCGCTCGTCCTCTCTGGAGGTGACCTGCCCCGGCCCGGAGGCCGCGCTCGCACTGGTCGGCGCCGCCCGCCGGCTGCAGATCGCCGCCAAGGCGCGCGAGGTGCGCGGGGTGGACCGGGTGGTCGTCCGGGACGGTGACGCCATCGGCGCGCTGTTGACGCGGCTGGGGGCGCATGAGTCGGTCCTCGCCTGGGAGGAGCGGCGGATGCGACGCGAGGTGCGGGCGACCGCCAACCGCCTCGCCAACTTCGACGACGCCAATCTGCGCCGCTCGGCCCGCGCCGCCGTCGCCGCCGGGGCCCGGGTGCAGCGCGCCCTGGAGATCCTGGCCGACGAGGTGCCCGAGCACCTCGCCGCGGCCGGTCGGCTGCGCATGGAGCACAAGCAGGCGTCCCTGGAGGAGCTGGGTGCCCTCGCCGACCCGCCGCTGACCAAGGACGCCGTCGCGGGCCGCATCCGCCGGCTGCTGGCCATGGCCGACAAGCGCGCCCAGGACCTGGGCATCCCCGGCACCGAGTCCAGCCTGACCGAGGAGATGGCCGAGGGCATGGTCGGCTGACCGCCCCGAGAGCGGCTGCCCCGAGAACGGCCGCCCGAGAACGGCCGCCCGAGAGCGGCACCGAAGCCGCACCCCGCGCCCCCGGATCACACGAGCGATCCGGGGGTGTTTGCGTCCCCGGGGTTGTGTACGGACCGGTTCCGCGCGCCGCTGTTGACATGACCATGTGTCCTGACAAGTCTGGTGCGCCTGCGCACCCGCGGGTCTTCACGCGACAGCCAGGGGGGCTGATGAAGCTCAGACGCACGGTGAGATCGAGCGGCGCGGCGGTGGCACTCGCCGCGTTGCTCCTGGGGGGACTGGCCGCGACACCCGCGGCCCCCGCACAACCGCCGGCGAACCCCGCCGGCGACGGGTTGTCCGTATGGACCGCCCAGGTCACCAAGGGTCAGATTCCGCTGCTGCTGCTGCGGGCCGGGGCGGACGGCACCGAACTGGGGCGGCAGGTGCCCGAGAAGGGCACCGGCCCGGTCGAGCTCTACCTCACCGGGAAGCAGGCCGCCGCGCTGCGCGGCAAGGGCGTGCGGCTCACCGAGAAGAAGATCTCCGCACCGACCCGCAATCGCCTGAGGGCCGCGGGCGACGGCGTCTTCCGCCCCTACAGCGGCGAGGGCGGGCTCCAGCAGGAGATCGTCGAGACCGGCCGGGCCCACCCCGGCCTCACCAAGGTCGTCAGCATCGGCAAGACCGGCCGCGGCAAGGACATCCTCGCCCTCAAGCTGAGCAAGGGCGCCGGGAAGACCCGCGACGGCAGCAAGCCGTCGGTGCTGTACATGTCCAATCAGCACGCCCGTGAGTGGATCACCCCGGAGATGACCCGCCGGCTGATGCACCACTACCTCGACAACTACGGCAAGGACGACCGCGTCACCAAGATCGTGGACCGTACCGAACTGTGGTTCGTCCTGTCCGCCAACCCGGACGGCTACGACTACACGCATCAGAGCCCGGACAACCGCCAGTGGCGCAAGAACTTGCGCGACAACAACGGCGACGGCAAGATCACCGCAGGCGACGGCGTCGACCTCAACCGCAACTTCGGCTACAAGTGGGGCTACGACAACGAGGGTTCGTCCGCCGACCCGGCCGACGAGACCTACCGGGGACCCGCCGCAGGCTCCGAGCCGGAGACCAAGGCGCTGGACGCCTTCGAGAAGCGCATCGGCTTCACGTACGGCATCAACTACCACTCGGCCGCCGAACTGCTGCTCTACGGCGTCGGCTGGCAGGTCGCCACCCCGACCCCGGACGACGTCCTCTACAAGTCCCTGGCCGGCACCCCGGAGCACTCCGCGATCCCCGGGTACCACCCGCAGGTCTCCTCCGAGCTGTACACCACCAACGGCGAGGCCGACGGCCACGCCGCGAACGTCAACGGGATGATGATGTTCACCCCGGAGATGTCGACGTGTCAGACCGCCTCCGGCGTCGACCCGGACGACGCCTGGCAGCCGCGTGACTGCGCGTCCGTCTTCACCTTTCCCGACGACGAGAAGCTGATCGCGCAGGAGTTCACCAAGAACATCCCCTTCGCGCTCTCCGTCGCCGAGACCGCCGAGCACCCGGACCGGCCGTCCTCGTCCGTCGGCCTGACCGCGCCCGACTTCACCCCGGACACCTTCACCACGTCCTACGCCCGCGGCGGCGACCAGGACGTCGCCGTCACCGTCCGTAAAAGTGTTCGCGACAAGCGGCTCAACTACCGCGTGGACGGCGGCCGCACCCGCACCGCCTCGCTGAAGGCGTGGAAGGGCGGCGAGACCTACGGCGGCGAGGACAACGTCCTCTTCGACCAGTACCGCGCCGCCGTCAAGGGCGCGGACCCCGGGCAGCGGGTCAAGGTCTGGTTCACCGGCCGTACGAAGAGCGGCAAGCGGACCGTCGGCGAGCCGTTCGCCTACACCGTGGCCAAGCGGCCCCGCGCCGACACGCTGGTGATCGCCGAGGAGGGCGGCACCTCCCCGGCCCGGCACACCGCCGCGTACACCCGGGCGCTGGCCGACAACGGCCGTAAGGCCGCTGTCTGGGACGTGGCCACCCAGGGGGCGCCGTCCGCGCTCGGGGTGCTGAGCCACTTCAGGACCGTGCTCTGGTACACCGGCGCCGAACGGCCCGGCGGCCCGACCCTGCTCGCGGTGCGCGACTTCCTCAACGAGGGCGGCAAACTGATCACCACCGGTGAGCGGGCGGGCGGCAGCTCCGAGGTGGGTCCGGCCGACACCGACGACTTCAGCCAGTACTACCTGGGCGCCGACAGCCGGCTCACCCTGAAGTCGCCCACCGCCTTCCAGGGCGCCGGCGCGCTCGCGGGCACCGGCGTGAACCTCGGCGACGCCCCCGGCAATCCCCTGGACGCCGCGGGCGCCTACACGGTCACCTCCGATGTGCTGCCGCCGAAGGACTTCCCCCAGTTCCGCGGCGCGGGCGCGGGGGCGTACCCGGGCACGCGCACCCCGTACCAGCCCTATGAGGGCGACTGGATGGCGGCCGCGGGCCACCATGACAACTCCTGGATGCGGCTGTCCCGCACGGTCGACCTGACCGGTGTGGCCGCCGCCGACAAACCGGCCCTGGCCTTCCGGCTCAGCTACGACACCGAGCCCGGCTACGACCATGTGGTCATCGAGGCGCACACCGCGGGCCAGGACGACTGGACCACCCTCCCCGACGCGAACGGCGGTTCCTCCACCGAGGTGCCCACCGAGTGCGAGGCGGGCTTCCTGCTCAATCTGCACCCGTTCCTGAAGCACTACCTGACCCCCGGCGACGACGGCTGCGGCGCACAGGGCAGCACCGGGGCCTGGAACAGCCTGACGGGCTCCTCCGAGGGGTGGCGGCCGGTCTCCGTGGACCTGAGCGGCTACGCGGGCAAGAAGGTCGAGCTGGCCGTCTCGTACGTCACCGACCCGGGCACCGGCGGCCGGGGCGCCTTCGTGGACGGCACCGAGTTCACCGTCGGCGGCACCGCCAAGGACTCCGAGGGCTTCGAGACCGCGCTCGGCCCCTGGTCGGTCTCGGGGGCGCCGGAGGGCAGCCCGGCGAACTCGGGGGACTGGTCCCGTTCCCGGGAGCTCTTCCACACCGTCGCGGGCGTCACCACCCGGGACACCGTGCTGCTGGGCTTCGGCCTGGAGCATGTCCCGGACGCCGCCCAGAGGGCCCGGCTGGTGGCCGACGCGCTGCGTGCGCTGCGTCGTTGACAGCGCGTGACAAATCGTGACTGAATCGGCGGCCCGTACCACTTTCCGGTGGTCATGGGCCGCCGATTGCCAATGTCACGTACGTCCCGTGATAGCGGTAGGGTCGGAGGCGGTCGGGGACATCCCATACACGTTCGCCGGCGTCCAGACCGGCATACCAACGAGGAGATCGGTTCGTGACGATCCGCGTAGGCATCAACGGCTTTGGCCGCATCGGTCGCAACTACTTCCGCGCGCTCCTTGAGCAGGGCGCGGACATCGAGATCGTCGGTGTCAACGACCTGACCGATAACGCCACCCTGGTGCACCTGCTGAAGTACGACACCATCCTCGGCCGGCTGAAGCACGAGGTCAGCCACACCGAGGACACCATCACGGTGGGCAACCAGACCTTCAAGACGATGGCCGAGCGCGACCCGGCGGCCCTTCCGTGGGGCGAACTCGGCGCCGACATCGTGGTGGAGTCCACCGGCATCTTCACCAAGCGCGAGGACGCCGCCAAGCACCTCGCCGCCGGCGCCAAGAAGGTCCTGATCTCCGCGCCCGCCAAGGACGAGGACATCACGATCGTGATGGGCGTCAACAACGACAAGTACGACCCGGCGAACCAGCACGTCATCTCCAACGCCTCCTGCACCACCAACTGTGTGGCGCCGATGGCCAAGGTCCTCGACGAGAACTTCGGCATCGTCAAGGGCATGATGACGACGGTCCACGCGTACACCAACGACCAGCGCATCCTGGACTTCCCGCACAAGGACCTGCGTCGCGCCCGCGCGGCGGCGGAGAACATCATTCCGACCTCCACCGGTGCCGCCAAGGCCACCGCGCTGGTCCTGCCGCAGCTCAAGGGCAAGCTGGACGGCATCGCGATGCGCGTCCCGGTCCCGACCGGCTCGGTCACCGACCTCGTCCTGGAGCTCGACCGCGAGGTCACCAAGGACGAGATCAACACGGCCTTCCAGAAGGCCGCCGAGGGTCAGCTCAAGGGCATCCTGGAGTACACCGAGGACCCGATCGTCTCCTCGGACATCGTCAACTGGCCCGCGTCCTGCACCTTCGACTCCTCTCTGACCATGGTCCAGGGCAAGCAGGTCAAGGTCGTCGGCTGGTACGACAACGAGTGGGGCTACTCCAACCGCCTCGTGGACCTGACCGTCTTCGTCGGCGAGCGGCTCTGACCGCTGTCCCGATGAGCTAGGAATGGGGCCCGCTACGACGGCGTCGTAGCGGGCCCCGATCCATGATCAAGGAGTCATCCCTGTGAAGACGATTGACGATCTTCAGGTCGCCGGGCAGCGGGTCTTCGTCCGCGTCGATCTGAACGTCCCGCTCGACGGCGAGACGATCACCGACGACGGCCGGATCCGCGCCGCCGTCCCGACGATCAACAAGCTCCTGGACCGGGGTGCCAGGGTGATCGTCGCCTCGCACCTGGGCCGCCCCAAGGGCGCCCCGGACCCGCAGTACTCGCTCGCCCCCGTCGCCCGGCGGCTCGGTGAACTCCTCGGCAAGCAGGTCGCCTTCGCGACCGACACCGTGGACGAGAGCGCTCAGGCCACTGTGGCGGCGCTCGGCGACGGCGAGGTCGCGCTGCTGGAGAACCTGCGCTTCAACGCCGGCGAGACCAGTAAGGACGACGCCGAGCGCGGCGCCTTCGCCGACCGGCTCGCCACCCTCGCCGACCTCTACGTGGGCGACGGCTTCGGCGCGGTCCACCGTAAGCACGCCTCCGTGTACGACCTCCCGGCCCGGCTGCCGCATGCCGCGGGCGAGCTGATCGCCGCCGAGCTCTCGGTCCTGAAGAAGCTCACCGAGGACGTCAAGCGGCCCTACGCGGTCGTCCTCGGCGGCGCCAAGGTCTCCGACAAGCTCGGCGTCATCGACCACCTGCTGGAGAAGGCCGACCGCATCCTGATCGGCGGCGGCATGGCCTATACCTTCCTCAAGGCCCAGGGCCATGAGGTCGGCGGCTCGCTGCTGCAGGAGGACCAGGTCCCGGCGGTCCAGGACTATCTGCGCCGGGCCAAGGAGCGCGGGGTGGAGTTCGTGCTCCCGGTCGATGTCACGGCCGCGTCCGAATTCCCGGACCTGAAGACCAAGGCCCCCGCGAACCCGCAGGTCATCGCCGCGGACGCGATCCCGGCCGATCTTCAGGGGCTGGATATCGGCCCGGAGACCCGCAAGCTGTACGCCTCGAAGCTGGCCGACGCGGCCACCGTCTTCTGGAACGGCCCGATGGGCGTCTTCGAGCACCCCGACTTCGCCGAGGGCACCCGGGCCGTGGCCCAGGCGCTCCTGGACAGCCCGGCCTTCACCGTGGTCGGCGGCGGCGACTCCGCCGCGGCCGTACGGATCCTGGGCTTCGACGAGAACGCTTTCGGCCACATCTCGACCGGCGGTGGAGCGAGCCTCGAATACCTCGAGGGCAAGACGCTCCCCGGCCTCGCCGCACTGGAGGACTGAACACTGTGAGTGACCGTACGCCGCTGATGGCGGGCAACTGGAAGATGAACCTCAACCACCTCGAGGCCATCGCCCATGTCCAGAAGCTCGCCTTCGCGCTCGCCGACAAGGACTACGAGGCCGTGGAGGTCGCGGTGCTGCCGCCCTTCACCGATCTGCGGTCGGTGCAGACCCTGGTCGATGGCGACAAGTTGAAGATCAAGTACGGCGCCCAGGACATCTCCGCGCAGGACTCCGGCGCCTACACCGGCGAGATCTCCGGCCCGATGCTGTCCAAGCTCAAGTGCACCTTCGCCGTCGTCGGGCACTCGGAGCGGCGCCAGTACCACTGCGAGTCCGACGAGCTGTGCAACGCCAAGGTCAAGGCGGCCTTCCGCCATGACCTCACCCCGATCCTGTGCGTCGGGGAGGGCCTCGAGGTCCGTAAGGCGGGCAACCAGGTCGCCCACACCCTCGCGCAGGTGGACGGCGGTCTCAAGGACATCCCCGCCGAGCAGGCCGAGACCATCGTGATCGCCTACGAGCCGGTCTGGGCGATCGGCACCGGCGAGGTCGCGACCCCCGAGGACGCCCAGGAGGTCTGCGGGGCCATCCGCGGCCGGCTCGCCGAGCTCTACGGCCAGGAGGTCGCCGACAAGGTCCGGATCCAGTACGGCGGCTCGGTGAAGTCCGGGAACGTCGCCGCGATCATGGCCCAGCCGGATGTGGACGGCGCCCTGATCGGCGGGGCCGCGCTGGACGCGGACGAATTCGTCAAGATCGTTCGTTTCCGCGACCAGTGAGTAGGCCCTAGCGCGCGCGTCGTCGTACCCTGTCGGGGGTCGAGGCGGTGGGAATCGCACCGTCCGGCCCCCGACGTCCGTACAAGCCCGAGAAGGTTGGTCCAGCTGTGATCATGGGGTTTTCGATCGCCCTCATCGTCTTCAGCCTGCTGCTGATGATGTTGGTGCTCATGCACAAGGGGAAGGGCGGCGGCCTGTCCGACATGTTCGGTGGCGGCATGCAGTCCTCGGTGGGCGGCTCCTCGGTCGCCGAGCGCAACCTGGACCGCATCACCGTGGTGGTCGGGCTGCTGTGGTTCGTCTGCATCGTCGTGCTCGGGCTGCTGATGAAGCTCGACTGAGGCTCCGGCGGGGCCCGCTGAGGGTCCGGCCGACGCCCGATAACTGACGTACCGTCGTCAGCGGGGCCCATATGCGGCCTATGATGGCATGGCGTCCTCGGGGACGGGTGTAACTCCTCTCACTGGACGCGCGTTGGGCCTTACGTAGACTGGGGCGCCGGGCGGCGAAGCTGCCAATCGAGGCTTCGCGGCACCATCACGCAGGGAGTTACGACCGTGGCAAGTGGCAACGCGATCCGTGGAAGCCGGGTCGGAGCGGGGCCGATGGGAGAGGCCGAGCGAGGCGAATCGGCGCCGCGCCTGCGCATCTCCTTCTGGTGCTCGAACGGGCATGAGACCGTGCCGAGCTTCGCCAGCGATGCGCAGATCCCTGACACGTGGGACTGCCCCCGCTGCGGCTTCCCGGCCGGCAAGGACCGGGACAACCCGCCGGACCCGCCGCGCACCGAGCCGTACAAGACGCATCTGGCGTACGTACGGGAGCGGCGCAGCGACGCCGACGGCGAGGCGATTCTCGCCGAGGCACTCGCCAAGCTCCGGGGCGAGATCTAGACACAGAACGTGGTACGACGGCCCGGCCGGGCACCTCCCTGTGAGGGGTGCGCGGCCGGGCCGTTGTCAGTGGTGCGGGCTACGGTCGTGGGGTGCTGAATCTCCGGGGGGAGCCGTCCCACCGGGCGGGGCGGATGCATGGGGGGACTGTCATGGCCGCGGTGGACGCCGGTGAGCTGGGCGCCGGAAAACCGGTGGCGCCCGCGTGGCGCGGGGGGTTCGGGCGGCTGTGGGCGGCCGCGGTCGTCTCCCGGTTCGGGGACGCCCTGCGGGGTGCGGCACTGCCGCTGCTGGCCGTCTCGCTGACCGATTCGCCGGTGCTGGTCTCGCTCGTGACCGCCTGCGGCTTTCTGCCCTGGCTGCTGTTCGGGCTGATCGGCGGGGCGATCGCCGACCGGGTGGACCAGCGGCGGGCGATGTGGGCGGTGGACGGCGCGCGGGCCGTCCTGATGGCGGGATTCGCCGTCGCGGTCTGGCTGGACCAGGCCACCATCGGGCTGCTGCTCGCCCTCGCCTTCGCCCTGACCACGCTGCAGACCCTGTTCGACAACGCCGCTACGGCGCTGCTGCCCTCGGTGGTCGGGCAGGAGGCGCTGGGCAGGGCCAACGCCCGGCTGATGACCGGGCAGGAGGTCATGGGCCGGTTCGTGGGCGCCCCGCTGGTGCCGGTGCTGCTGGGCCTCGGCGCCGCGATGCCGTTCGCGGCGGACGCGGTCACCTATCTCGCCGCCGCCGTGCTGGTCGCCTCGCTGGGGGTGACGCCCCCTCAGCGGACTCCGCGCCCGCCGGGTGGATCGCTGCGGCGCGATATCGCCGAGGGCCTGGCCGTGCTGTGGCGGGACCGGACGCTGCGGGCGCTGTGCGCCTCCACCACGCTGTGCAATATCGGCATCGGCGCGCTCATCGCCACCCTGGTGCTGCACATCACCGGCTGGCTGGACGCCGGGAACACCGGCTATGCGGCCGTCATCACCGTGTACGGCATCGGGAGTGTGATCGGGGGGCTGGTGGCCGCCCGGCTCACCGAGAAGCTGGGCCGCGCCCCTGCCCTCGTGGTGTGCGGCACCGCGCAGATCGGCGCCCTGGTCGTCCTCGGGGCGATACGGAGCCTGCCGGTCGCGGTCGCCGCCATGGGCCTCTTCGGCTTCGCGGGGATCGTCTGGAACGTGACCGAGGTGACGATGATGCAGCAGCGCAGCCCCGACGGGGCACTGGGGCGGGTGAGTTCAGCCTTCCGCACCCTGTCGATCGCGGGCGCCCCGCTCGGCGCGCTGCTGGGCGGGGTGATGGCCGAGGCGTGGGGGCTCAACACCCCCGCGCTGGGGGCCGCTGCGCTCTTCGTCTGCGGGGTGGCGGCCCTCGTTCCGGGAATGCGGTCCGTCATCAATTAGGTTGGTGGCCACGGGGGCCAGGCACCGACGAGAAGTGGGCTGATGTCCGAGATGACCATGGAAGGCCGCACCAGGCTGGACCAGCTGCCGGAGTGGCATGCGCTGGCCGCACACCGCAAGGATCTGGGCGATGCGCATCTGCGCGACCTGTTCGAGGGCGACCCGGAGCGCGGGCGCCGCCTCACCCTTCAGGTCGGCGATCTCCACGTCGACTACTCCAAGCACCTGGTGACCGACGAGACCCTGCGGCTGCTGCGCGAGCTGGCGCGGGCCACCAAGGTGGCCGAGCTGCGGGACGCCATGTTCCGCGGCCAGCGGATCAACACCACCGAGGACCGCGCGGTGCTGCATATCGCGCTGCGCGCACCACACTCCGCGGAGATCAAGCTCGGCGGTGAGGACGTTGTCGGCGAAGTGCACGCCGTGCTCGCCAAGATGGCCGTCTTCGCCGATCGCGTCAGGTCCGGGGACTGGACCGGTCACACCGGCAAGCGGATCAAGAATGTCGTCAACATCGGTATCGGCGGCTCCGATCTGGGCCCGAAGATGGCGTACGAGGCGCTGCGCGCCTATTCCGACCGCTCGATGACATTCCGGTTCGTCTCCAATGTGGACGGCGCGGATATGCATGAGGCGGTGCGCGATCTGGACCCGGCCGAGACGCTGTTCATCGTCGCCTCCAAGACCTTCACCACTGTCGAGACCATTACCAACGCCCTCTCCGCCCGCGACTGGCTGCTGACCGGGCTGCGGGCCGGTGAGGAGGCCGTGGCCAAGCACTTCGTGGCGGTGTCGACCAATGCCGAGAAGGTCGCCGAGTTCGGCATCGACACGGACAACATGTTCGGGTTCTGGGACTGGGTCGGCGGGCGCTATTCCTATGACTCGGCCATCGGCCTTTCCCTGATGGTCGCCATCGGCCCGGACTGCTTCCGCGAGATGCTGGCCGGCTTCCATCTGGTCGACGAGCACTTCGCCACCGCCCCGCCGGAGGAGAACGTCCCCCTGCTGATGGGCCTGTTGGGCATCTGGTACGACAATTTCCATGACGCCCAGGCGCATGCCGTCCTGCCGTACAGCCACTATCTGTCGAAGTTCACCGATTATCTGCAGCAGCTGGACATGGAGTCCAACGGCAAGTCCGTGGACCGGGACGGCAATCGCGTCGGCTGGCAGACCGGCCCGATCGTCTGGGGCACCCCCGGCACCAATGGCCAGCACGCCTACTACCAACTGCTCCACCAGGGCACCAAGCTGGTCCCCGCCGATTTGATCGGCTTCGCCCGGCCGGTGAAGGACATGCCGCCCGGGCTGGAGTCCCACCATGACCTGCTGATGGCCAACCTCTTCGCCCAGGGCCAGGCGCTGGCCTTCGGCAAGACCTCCGAGGAGGTCGCCGCCGAGGGGGTGGCCGAGGAGCTGGTGCCGCACAAGACCTTCGCGGGCAACCGCCCCACCACCACGATCCTCGCCTCCGAGCTGACCCCGTCGGTGCTGGGCCAGCTGGTCGCCCTCTATGAGCACAAGGTCTTCGTCCAGGGCGCCGTCTGGAACATCGACTCCTTCGACCAGTGGGGAGTGGAGCTGGGCAAGGTGCTCGCCAAGCGCGTCGAGCCCGCCCTGACCGAGGGCGCCGAGGTGCCGGGTCTTGACACCTCCACCGAGCAGCTGGTCGCCACCTACCGCTCGCTGCGCGGCCGCTGAGGCCCCGAGGCACGCAAGAGCACGGAACAGCGGGGAACAGCGGGGAAAACGCGACGATCCCCCGGGCGCCCGAGGCGCGCGGGGGATCGTCTGCGATACGAGGGTTACGGCGACGCCGGGGGATACAGCTCCCGCGGCAGACCCGCCGCCGCGGCCCGGTCCAGCAGCCACAGCGTGCGGCGGCGGCCGTACGCACCCGCCGCCGGAGCCTGCAGCTCCCCGGCACCCGACAGAGCTATCGTGACCGCCCTCGCCTTGTCCTCACCGGCCGCCAGCAGCCACACCTCCTGTGCCGCGCGAATCGCGGGCAGGGTCAGCGAGGTCCGTACGGGCGGCGGTTTGGGCGCGCCGCGCACCCCGACCACCATCCGCTCGGTCTCCCGGACGGCGGGCAGCTCGGGGAAGAGCGAGGCCACATGGGTGTCCGGGCCGACGCCCAGCAGCAGCACGTCGAACGACGGCACCGCGCCGTGGTTCTCCGGCCGCGCGGCCCGGGCCAGCTCGGCGGCGTACGCCTCGGCCGCGGCGTCCACGTCGCCACCGTTCGCCCCGTCGGACGCGGGCATCGCGTGCACCCGCGCCGGGTCCAGCTCCACCGCGTCCAGCAGCGCCTCGCGGGCCTGGGTGACATTGCGGTCGGCGTGGCCCTCCGGCAGGAATCGCTCATCGCCCCACCACAGATCCAGCCGCGACCAGTCGACCGCGTCGCGCGCAGGGGAGGCGCCCAGCGCGGCCAGCAGGCCGTTGCCGTTGCGCCCGCCGGTCAGGACGACCGAGGCGGAGCCACGGGCGGCCTGGGCGTCCACGATCTTCGTGATCAGCCGGGCCGCCGCGGCCTGGGCCATCAGCTCCTTGTCGCGGTGGACGACCACCTGTGGTGCGGTCACTTGTCCGCCTTCCCGTCCGCCTTCCGCTCCTGGGCCTTCGCCGGGGGGTGAGGCTTGGGAGCCGGCGGCTGTGCCGGTGCCTGCGGCGGGTTCTTCGGCGAACCGGGCGCATGCTCCGGCGGCGACTCCGGGTCCCGGGTCGGCAGCGGCGGCCGGTCCGGCTCCGGTGCCACGTGAGTCGCCGGGGCGGCCTTGGCGTCCCGCTCCAGCGTGCCCACGCCGCCCTTGCCCAGCTTGTTCACGCCGAACTTCACCGACGACGCGTAGATCTCGTCGGGGTCCAGCCGGCGCAGCTCCTCGGCGATCAGCTCCGAGACCTCACGCCGCTGCAGCGCCACATGCCGGTCGGGCTGGCCCGGCATCGCCAGCTCGGCCAGCGAGCCGTTCGCCCGGTCCAGGCAGATCACGCCGTCGGCCGTCTCCAGCCGCACCGCGGTGAGCCCGGGGCCCTCCGAGACCTGCCGGTTCACCGGCACCCCCAGCCGCTCGGCGAGCCACAGCGCGAGCAGCTCGCTGCTCGGGTTGTACGCCTCGCCCTCGACGATCGCGGAGGTGATCGGGGAGTGCCGCTGGTCCAGGGCGGCGGCCAGGACGCTGCGCCACGGGGTGATCCGGGTCCAGGCCAGATCGGTGTCGCCCGGGGTGTAGGTCGCGGCCCGCAGCCCCAGGGCCGCGACCGGGTCCTCGGTGGCCTGGGCGTCGGTGATCCGGCGCTGGGCGAGTTGGCCGAGCAGGTCCTCGCTGGGGTGCTCGGGGGCGTCCTCCGGCCACCACACCACCACCGGGGCGTCCGGCAGCAGCAGGGGCAGGACCACCGAGTAGGCGTGGTTGGCGAGTTCGCCGTGCAGCCGCAGCAGCACCGTCTCGCCGGTACCGGTCTCGCCGCCGACCCGCACCTCGGCGTCCATCCGGGCGATCTTGCGGTCGCGCGGCGACCGGCCCGGCCGCTTGATGACGACCAGGATGCGCGAGGGGTGTTCCTTGGACGCGTCGCTCGCCGCCCGCAGCGCGTCGTAGTGATTGCCCTCGTCGGTGACGATGACGAGGGTCAGCACCATGCCCACGGCCGGCGTGCCGGTGGACCGGCGCGCCTGGATCAGAGCGGAGTTGATCCGGCTGGACGTGGTGTCCGTGAGATCGATGTTCATGGCCGCCGCCAGCTCCGTCCGTCTCGTGCGAGCATCTCGTCCGCGGCTTTCGGCCCCCAGGTCCCGGACGTGTACTGCTCGGGCCTGCCGTGCTTCTCCCAGTACTCCTCGATCGGGTCGAGGATCCGCCAGGACTGCTCGACCTCCTCATGGCGGGGGAAGAGATTCGCCTCGCCCAGCAGGACGTCGAGCAGCAGCCGCTCGTACGCCTCGGGGCTGGACTCGGTGAAGGACTCGCCGTACTGGAAGTCCATCGTCACGTCCCGGATCTCCATGGAGGTGCCGGGCACCTTGGAGCCGAACCGGATGGTGACGCCCTCGTCCGGCTGCACCCGGATGACCAGGGCGTTCTGCCCGAGCTCCTGGGTGTCGGTGGCGTCGAAGGGGGAGTGCGGGGCGCGCTGGAAGACCACCGCGATCTCGGTGACCCGCCGCCCCAGCCGCTTGCCGGCGCGCAGATAGAAGGGGACACCCGCCCAGCGGCGGTTGTCGATCTCCAGCTTGATCGCGGCGTAGGTGTCGGTCTTCGAGTGGGGGTCGATGCCCTCCTCCTCGAGATAGCCGTGCACCTCCTGGCCGCCCTGCCAGCCGGGGGCGTACTGCCCGCGCACCGTGTGCTTGCCCAGCTCCTTGGGCAGCTTGACCGCCCGGAGCGCCTTCAGCTTCTCGGTGACCAGGGAGGACGCCCCGAAGGATGCGGGCTCTTCCATGGCGGTCAGCGCGAGGAGCTGCAGCAGGTGGTTCTGGATGACGTCACGGGCCGCGCCGATGCCGTCGTAGTAGCCCGCGCGCCCGCCGATGCCGATGTCCTCGGCCATGGTGATCTGCACATGGTCGACGTAAGACCGGTTCCAGATCGGCTCGAACATCGTGTTGGCGAACCGCAGCGCCATGATGTTCTGGACCGTCTCCTTGCCCAGGTAGTGGTCGATCCGGAAGACATCGCTGGGCCGGAAGACCTCGTGGACGACCTGGTTGAGCTCCTGGGCGCTCTTCAGGTCGTGGCCGAAGGGCTTCTCGATGACCGCGCGCCGCCAGGAGTCGCCCTGCCCCTGCGACAGCCCGTGCTTCTTGAGCTGCTGGACGACGGTGGGGAAGAACTTCGGCGGGACCGACAGATAGAAGGCGAAGTTCCCGCCGGTGCCGCGCGCCTTGTCGAGCTCCTCTATGGTCGCCCGCAGGGTCGTGAACGCCTCGTCGTCGGAGAACGCGCCGGGTACGAAGCGGAACCCCTCGGCGAGCTGCTGCCAGACCTCCTCGCGGAACGGGGTCCGCGCGTACTCCTTGACCGCGTCGTGCACGACCTGGGAGAAGTCCTCGTCCTCCCAGTCGCGGCGGGCGAAGCCGACCAGCGAGAAGCCCGGCGGCAGCAGCCCGCGGTTGGCCAGGTCGTAGATGGCGGGCATGAGCTTCTTACGGGACAGATCGCCCGTGACGCCGAAGATCACGAGGCCGGACGGCCCCGCGATGCGCGGGAGCCGTCGGTCTCGTGGGTCACGCAGCGGATTGCTGCTGGTCACGGTTTCACGCCTCCGAGGGTGCGAGGCGCTTGAGCTCCGCCTCGGTGGACTTCAGCAGGTCGTTCCAGGCGGACTCGAACTTCTCGACGCCCTCGTCCTCCAGGACCTGGACGACGTCGTCGTAGGAGATCCCGATCCCGGCCAGCGCGTCGATGTCGGCCTTGGCCTGCTCGTAGGTGCCGCGCACGGTGTCACCGGTGATCTCGCCGTGGTCGGCGACCGCCTCCAAGGTGGCCTCCGGCATGGTGTTGACGGTGCCGGGGGCGACCAGGTCCGTGACGTACATGGTGTCCTTGTACGCCGGGTCCTTGACGCCGGTCGAGGCCCACAGCGGACGCTGCTTGTTGGCGTTCGACCGGTCCAGGGCGGCCCAGCGGTCGGAGCTGAAGACCTCCTCGTACGCCTGGTACGCGAGGCGGGCGTTGGCGATGGCGGCCTTGCCGCGCAGCGCCTTGGCCTCATCGGTGCCGAGCTTGTCGATGCGCTTGTCGATCTCGGTGTCCACGCGGGAGACGAAGAAGGACGCCACCGAGTGGATCTTCTGCAGGTCCAGGCCCGCGGCCTTGGCCTTCTCCAGACCGGCCAGGAAGGCGTCCATGACCGCGCGGTACCGCTCCAGGGAGAAGATCAGCGTGACATTGACGCTGATGCCCAGGCCGATCACCTCGGTGATCGCGGGCAGCCCCGCCTCGGTCGCCGGGATCTTGATGAAGGTGTTGGGCCGGTCCACCAGCCAGGCGAGCTGCTTGGCCTCGGCGATGGTGGCGGCCGTGTTGTGGGCCAGGCGCGGGTCGACCTCGATGGAGACCCGGCCGTCCTGGCCGCCCGTCGCGTCGTAGACCGGCCGGAGGATGTCGGCCGCGTCGCGGACGTCCGCCGTGGTGATCATGCGGACGGCTTCCTCGACGGTGAGCTTGCGGACCGCGAGGTCGGCCACCTGCTGCTGGTAGCCCTCACCGCCGGAGATCGCCTTCTGGAAGATCGACGGGTTGGTGGTGACGCCTACGACGTGCTGCTGGTCGATCAGCTCGGCCAGGTTGCCGGAGGTGATCCTCTTACGGGAGAGGTCGTCGAGCCAGATCGCGACGCCTTCGTCGGCCAGCCGCTTGAGTGCGTCTGTCATGGGGTGTGTTCTCCTACTCGTCGCTACTAAGTCGTCTGCGGGGTCAGCGCCCGGCGGCGTCGAGAGACTCGCGGGCGGCGGTCACCACGGCCTCGGCGGTGAGGCCGAACTCCCGGAAGAGCACCTTGTAGTCGGCGGAGGCGCCGAAGTGCTCCAGCGAGACGATGCGGCCGGCCTCGCCGACGTAGCGGTGCCAGGTCAGGCCGATACCCGCCTCGACGGCCACGCGGGCCTTGACGGACGGCGGCAGCACGGTCTCCCGGTACCCCCTGTCCTGCTCCTCGAACCACTCGACCGAGGGCATTGACACGACGCGGGTCGGAACCCCGGCGGCCTGGAGCTGCTCACGCGCCTCCACGGCGAGCTGCACCTCGGAACCGGTGCCGATGAGGATGACCTGCGGCTGGCCGCCCTCGGCCTCGAAGAGGACGTAACCGCCCTTGGCGGCGTCCTCACTGGCCTCGTAGGTCGGCACGTTCTGCCGGGTCAGCGCGAGGCCGTGCGGAGCCGGGTTCGCGGTGTGGCGGCGGGTGATCTCGCGCCAGGCGATGGCCGTCTCGTTGGCGTCGGCCGGGCGGACGACGTTCAGGCCCGGGATGGCGCGCAGCACCGAGAGGTGCTCCACCGGCTGGTGGGTCGGGCCGTCCTCGCCGAGGCCGATGGAGTCGTGCGTCCACACATAGGTGACCGGCAGCTTCATCAGCGCGGCGAGCCGGACGGCCGGGCGCATGTAGTCGGAGAAGACCAGGAAGGTGCCGCCGTAGACACGGGTGTTGCCGTGCAGCGCGATGCCGTTCATGGTCGAGCCCATGGCGTGCTCGCGGATGCCGAAGTGCACGGTGCGGCCGTACGGGTCGGCTTCCGGCAGCGGGTTGCCCTTCGGGAGGAAGGACGAGGACGCGTCGATCGTGGTGTTGTTCGAGCCCGCGAGGTCGGCGGAGCCGCCCCACAGCTCGGGGAGCACCCCGCCGAGCGCCTTGAGCACCTGGCCGGACGCCTTACGGGTGGCGACGTCCTTGCCCGGCTCGAAGACCGGCAGCGCGGACTCCCAGCCCTCGGGCAGCTCGCCCGCGGTGATCCGGTCGAACAGGGCGGCCCGCTCGGGGTTGGCGTTCCGCCACTCCTGGACCTTCTTGTCCCAGGCGGCGTGCGCCTCGCGGCCGCGGTCGACCAGGGCGCGGGTGTGGTTGATGACGTCGGTCTCGACCGCGAAGTGCTGCTCGGGGTCGAAGCCGAGGACGCGCTTGGTGGCGGCGACCTCGTCGGCGCCGAGCGCCGAGCCGTGCGACGCCTCGGTGTTCTGCGCGTTCGGCGCGGGCCAGGCGATGATCGTACGGGCCGCGATGATCGAGGGGCGCTCGGTCTCGGCCTGCGCCGCCTTGAGCGCCGCGTACAGCGCGTGGATGTCGAAGTCGCCGCTCTCGGCCTGCTCGATGCGCTGGACGTGCCAGCCGTACGCCTCGTAGCGCTTCAGCACGTCCTCGGAGAGCGCGGTCGCGGTGTCGCCCTCGATCGAGATGTGGTTGTCGTCGTACAGGGCGACGATGTTGCCCAGCTTCTGGTGGCCGGCCAGCGAGGACGCCTCGGCGGAGATGCCCTCCTCCAGGTCGCCGTCGGAGACGATCGCCCAGATGGTGTGGTCGAACGGAGAGGCGCCCTCGGGCGCCTCCGGGTCGAACAGGCCACGCTCGTAGCGGGCGGCCATCGCCATGCCCACCGCGTTGGCGATGCCCTGGCCCAGGGGGCCGGTGGTGGTCTCGACACCGGTGGTGTGGCCGTACTCCGGGTGGCCCGGGGTCTTGCTGCCCCAGGTGCGGAACGACCGCAGATCCTCGAGCTCCAGCCCGAAGCCCGCCAGGTACAACTGGACGTAGAGGGTCAGGCTGGTGTGCCCCGGAGACAGCACGAAGCGGTCGCGGCCCGTCCAGTCCGCGTCGGAGGGGTCGTGCCGCATCAGCTTCTGGAAGAGCAGGTACGCGGCGGGCGCGAGGCTCATGGCCGTGCCAGGGTGGCCGTTACCGACCTTCTGTACGGAGTCCATGGCCAGGACCCGGGCCGTGTCGACGGCCTGCCGGTCCAGATCGGTCCACTCGAGGTCTGTGGTAGTCGGCTTGGTGCTCACCCTGAGTCAGGGCTCCTCTCCACAATGTCGAAATCCGGTGACCGTATGTGCACCGGCGATGTCGAGCCTACCCCTGGAACAACGGTCATCTTTTCGAGTTCCACTCAACGGGATAAGGAACGAATTCCGAGGTTGCCGCATTCCCTCCGGGGCCCGTCCGGACGGCGTCCCGGACCCTACGGAAGGCGCCGTTCCGGGCCTGGCCCGGCCCGTCGTCCGCCGGGCGTGGCCGCTTTACGGGCGCCTCGCGGGCGCCTCGCGGTGCCCCTTCAACACGGGGGACCCCGGCGGCGGGCGGCGTATCCGCTACGTCTAGAGTGGCGTGGTACGCGCAAGTCTTTACCGGCTCTTCATGTCCGGTGCTTGCTGGTTCTTGCTTCCACCAGGGGTGTGCGTGACGGCCGTCGAATCCCGTCCTGCGGGGGTGCTCGAGACGAGCGAAACGAGCTCCGGTCACCGGCCGTTCGGGGCCCGTGTCATGGCGTTCGTGGCGCTGACGAAGCCGCGCGTCATCGAACTGCTGCTGATGACGACCGTGCCGGTCATGTTCCTGGCCGCCCAGGGCGTGCCGGATCTGTGGCTGGTGGTCGCGACCTGTGTCGGCGGCTATCTGTCGGCCGGTGGCGCGGCCGCCTTCAACATGTATTACGACCGGGACATCGACGCGCTGATGGAGCGCACGGCGCAGCGCCCGCTCGTGACCGGCATGGTCTCGCCGCGCGAATGCCTCGTCTTCGCCTTCGCGCTCGCGGCGGGGTCGACGGCCTGGTTCTGGGCGCTGGTCAACCCGCTGTCCGCGATGCTGTCGCTCGGTGCGCTGGTCTTCTACGTCGTCGTCTACACGATGTTGCTCAAACGGCGTACCTCGCAGAACATCGTCTGGGGTGGCATCGCCGGCTGCATGCCCGTGCTCATCGGCTGGTCGTCGGTGACCAACGAGGTCTCCTGGGCCGCCGTCATCCTCTTCCTCGTGATCTTCTTCTGGACGCCGCCGCACTACTGGCCGCTGTCGATGAAGGTCAAGGAGGACTACGAGCGGGCCAGCGTGCCGATGCTGCCGGTGATCGCGGGCAACAAGGTGGTCGCGCGCCAGATCGTCCTCTACAGCTGGGCCATGGTCGGCGTCTCCCTGCTGCTGTGGCCGCTGGGCTACACCGGCTGGTTCTACCCGGTGGTCGCGGCGGTGCTGGGCGGGTTCTGGCTCAAGGAGGCGCACGCCCTCCAGGGGCGCGCCAAGGCCGGGGTCATGGGCGCGAAGCTCAAGGAGATGCGGCTCTTCCACTGGTCGATCACCTATGTGTCGCTGCTGTTCGTCGCCGTGGCCGTGGACCCTTTCCTGCGGTGATTACCGGCGGGTAGCATCGACTGTATGGCAGACACCACCCAGCCGGAGCCGACCGAGAGCGGCGAGTCGGCCGCACAGCTCTCCGCGCCGGAAGCATCCTCGAAGCCGCCCAAGCGGCCCAAGCCCTCCAAGGACGAGAAGCGGGCCGAGCGGCTCGCCCGCCAGATCACGGCCTTCGCCACCGGTCACGGCGGCGGCGCCGAGGGGCAGATCGCCCACATCGGGCGCGGCTCCGTCCGGATCGCCCTCGTCGGCGCCGACGGCGAATGGGGTGTCCTCGTCGCCCCCTCCCAGGAGAGCGCGCGGCGCGCGGCCGAGCTCGCCGGGCTCACCCTCCAGGACGCCTTCGACGGCGAGCTCGCCGCCAAGGTCCGCACCGGTCCGTACGAGTGGGCGCGCATGGCGGGCATCCAGCTCGGCGGACCCGGCAACCCTCCGGCACCCGCCTCGTAGAACGCCTGAGAACGGGTCCGGCGACACCTCGTACCCCTTCCGTCCGTTAAGCCCGTCGATGCCGGAGGGCGAGAGGCGGCGGCGATGCACGAGGCGACGGACTCCCCGAACACCCTGGGCCCGCCGACCGGCCCGGTCCCCCGGGACGGGCCGGGCCCGGTGGCGGCACCGATCACGCTGCCGCCGCTGGTCGACCAGCACAGCCACGGCACGGTGGACGGCGAACTCGGCGTCGGCTCGTTCGAAACCCATCTGGCGTCCGCCGCCGGGGCGGGCGCGGCCCCGGCCGGCACCACCTTCTTCGACAGCTGGACCGGTCTGGCCGTGCGCCGCTGGTGCCCCCCGTTGCTGGGCATGGAGCCCCACTGCGCGCCCGTCAGCTATCTCGCCCGCCGCCGTGAACTGGGCGCCTACCGCGCCGCGCGGCTGCTGCTGCGCGGCGCCGGCATCGGCACCTTCCTGCTGGAGTCCGGCGCCCGGGACGACCTCAGCACCGCCGAGGAACTGGCCGCGACCGCCGACGGCGCGGTCCATGAGGTGGTCCGCCTGGAGCCGCTGGCCGAGCAGGTCGCCGACACCTCCGGCACGGTCGACGCCTTCATCGGCAACACCGCCGAGGCGCTGTACGCGGCGGCCCAGCACGCGACCGCCTTCGCCATGGGGATCGCCTTCTGCGACGAACTGCCGCCCGATCCGCGAGAGGTCCGGCGCGCCGCCGCCCGCTGGCTCGCGCTCACCGTACGCCCGGCGCGGGACCGCGCACCGGACCCCGCGCTCGCCCAGCATCTGCTGTGGAGCGCCGTCGCGACCGGCCTTCCGGTGCAGCTGCACTGTGCCGATCCGCAGTCGCTCGTCGGCTTTCTGCGCGCCACGGCGGGCTTCGGCACGGATCTGGTGCTGCTGCCCGACCGGCCGCACCACCGGCGGGCGGCCCAGCTCGCCGCGGCCTTCCCGCATGTCTACGCGGACGCCGGGCCGCGGCCCGGGGAGACCCTGGGCGAGGCGCCGTTCGGCAAGCTGCTCTTCTCGACGGGCGCGCGGGGGCTGCCCGAGCTGTATGTGACCGCGTCCCGGCTGTTCGGCCAGGCCATGGCCCGGCTCGCGGAGGAGTGGGTCGGCGAGGAGATCTGCACCCGGGCCGAGGCCCAGCGGATCGCCGGGCTGGTCGCGGCCGGGACCGCGCGCCGCGTCTACCGGCTGGACGCGGCCGGCTCGGGCTGAACGGTCTCGTGGTCGCCGGTGGGGGCGGGGACGGCCGCCGGAAGCGCGGGGCGCTCGCGCTGGGCGAGCACCACCCGCAGGACCGCGATCCACACCAGGCAGGAGCCGAGCATATGGATGCCGACGACGACCTCGGGCAGATGGGTGAAGTACTGCACGTATCCGACCACGCCCTGCAGGAGCAGGACGACGAGGAGCTCCAGGACCGTACGGCGCTGGGCGGCCGGGGCCTTCACGGCCCGCAGCGTGAACCACAGGGCGACGGTGAGGCCCAGCACGATGTAGACGAAGTCCACGTGGAGCTGGGTGATCTCCTGCCAGTTCAGCGGGATGCGGTGCACCTTACGGGCGTCACCGGCGTGCGGACCCGCGCCGGTGACCACGGTGCCGATCAGGATCAGCGCGAGGGTCGCGCCGACCAGCAGCCAGGTCAACTGGCGCACTGGGCGGGCGATGAGGTCGCGTGGCTCGCCGTCACCCTCGCGAGCCCGCTGCCAGACCACCATCGCGACCGTGAGGAGCGCGGAGGACAGCAGGAAGTGCGAGCTGACGATGTACGGGTTGAGTCCGGTGAGGACCACGATGCCGCCGACGACGGCGTTGCCCATCACGATCCAGAACTGGGTCCAGCCCAGCCGGGTGAGGGAGCGGCGCACCGGCGTACGGGCCCGGGCGGCGATGATCAGCACACCGACGAACACGCACAGGACGTACGTCAGCATGCGGTTGGTGAACTCGATGACGCCGTTGATGCCCATGTCGGCGGTGGGCGTCAGGCTGGACGGGGTGCACTTCGGCCAGGTGTCACAGCCCAGCCCGGACTGGGTGAGCCGGACCGCGCCACCGGTCACGACGATGACCACGGCCATCACCACGGTGGCCAGCGCGGCCCGCTGCACGAAGCGCGCGGAGGGCTGCCAGCGCCGGGCGATCAGCTCGAACGGATTCAGCGAATTCGGCACGCGCCCATCGTAGGCCGCCGCTTGTGCAGCTTTTCACGAGGGGTAGTGCTTCGGTAAAGCCGCAGCTCGCAGAGGTGTTCGGGCTACTCCCAGCGGAAGAAGCGCGCCGCCGCGCCCAGCCCCAGCACCGCCCACACCGCCAGGATCCCCAGATCCCGCCACGGCATCCCGGCCCCGTCCTGGAGGACATCCCGCAGCCCGCCCGAGAGCGCCGAGATCGGCAGCAGCTCCAGCGCGCCGCGCACCGCGCCCGGGAACTTGTCCAGCGACACGATCACCCCGCCGGCCACGAGCAGCAGCAGGAAGACCAGGTTGGCGGCGGCCAGGGTCGCCTCGGCCTTCAGGGTGCCCGCCATCAGGAGCCCGAGGCCGGAGAACGCCGCCGTGCCGAGGATCAGCAGCAGCGCCACCGAGAGCGGGTCGCCGTGCGGCGACCAGCCCAGCGCCAGCGCGATCGCGGTCAGCAGCACGATCTGCAGGACCTCGGTGACCAGCACCGCGAGGGTCTTGGCGGTCATCAGCCCCCACCGCGGCAGCGGTGAGACGGCGAGCCGCTTGAGCACGCCGTAGCGCCGCTCGAAGCCGGTGGCGATGGCCTGTCCGGTGAACGCCGTGGACAGCACGGCAAGGGCCAGCACACCGGGCGTCAGGAAGTCCACCGTGCTGCCGTCGGCGCCCGTGTCGACGATGTCGACGGTGCTGAAGAGCACCAGCAGCAGGGACGGGATGACGACGGTCAGCAGCAGCTGCTCGCCGTTGCGCAGCAGCATCCGGGTCTCAAGCGCGGCCTGCGCCCGGATCATCCTCATCAGCGGGGCCGCCCCCGGCTTGGGGAGAAAAGTGCCCGTGGCGGTCACGCTCGCAGCTCCTTACCGGTGAGCTCCAGGAAGACGTCCTCGAGGGTGTGGCGCTCGACCGAGATCCGGTCCGGCATCACCCCGTTCTGCGCGCACCAGGAGGTGACGGTGGCCAGCATCTGGGGGTTGACCTTGCCCGTGACGCGGTACGAGCCGGGCGTCAGCTCGGCGGCCGTGGAGTCGGCGGGCAGCGCCTTGAGTAGCGAGGCCAGGTCGAGTGCGGGTCGGCCGCCGAAGCGCAGGGTGTTCTCGGCGCCGCCCCGGCACAGCTCCTCGGGGCTGCCCCGGGCGATCACCTTGCCGCCGTCGATGATCGCCACATCGTCGGCCAGTTGCTCGGCCTCGTCCATGTAGTGGGTGGTCAGCAGCACGGTGACCCCGTCGTCCCGCAGATCGCGGATGAGGTCCCAGGTGGCGCGGCGGGCCTGTGGGTCGAGTCCGGCGGTCGGCTCGTCGAGGAAGACCAGCTCGGGGCGGCCGACGACGGCCATGGCGAGCGCGAGCCGCTGCTGCTGGCCCCCGGAGAGCCGCCGGTAGGTGGTCCGGCCGCAGGAGCCGAGGCCGAGCCGTTCGATCAGCAGGTCGACGTCGACCGGATGCGCGTGCAGGGAGGCGGTGTGGCGCAGCATCTCTTCTGCCCGCGCGCCGGAATAAACGCCTCCGGACTGGAGCATCACCCCGACCCGGGGGCGCAGTGCGGGGGCGTCCGCGACCGGGTCGAGCCCGAGTATCCGGATGGTGCCGGCGTCGGGTCGGCGGTACCCCTCGCAGGTCTCGACGGTGGTGGTCTTACCGGCTCCGTTGGGGCCGAGAACGGCGGTCACGGCGCCCCGGTCCACGGACAGGTCGAGCCCGTCGACCGCGGTCTTCGGGCCGTACCGCTTGACCAGGCCGACGATGTCGACCGCGGGCTCTTCTCGCATGTCCGGCAGTCTACGAATCGCCGGGCCCCCTGTGGGCGGCAGGGCCGAAAGCCGCGGTGCCCGCCGCCCGGCCGCGAAGGCGTCGCCGCAGGTGAATCCGGGGTGCGGGACCCTCTCGGACTTAGGTACACCTAAGTGACGTACCCCACCGGACCTGCAGATCTCCCCGCTTGTGCCGCGCCGGGGAATTACGCAACAATGGTGTTGTGAAATACGCGAGCGAGGCTCCGAACGAACGCGCGGCCGAAGCGGCCGCGCGGTCCGGCGTGCCCGCATCCGCACCGGAAGAGCAGCGCGGCACCCGCAACCGGGTCGCGCGCTCCATCCTCGACCATGGTCCCTCCACCGCGGCGGAGCTCGCCCAGCGGCTGGAGCTGACCCAGGCGGCCGTCCGCCGCCACCTGGACACCCTCGTCGCCGACGGCGTCGTCGAGCCCCGCGAGAAGAGGGTGTACGGGGCGCGGGGGCGCGGCCGCCCGGCCAAGGTCTTCGCGCTCACCGACTGCGGCCGCGATGCCTTCGACCAGGCTTACGACAAGCTCGCCGTCGACGCCCTGCACTGGATCGAGCAGAGCGCCGGAGGCGGCGAGGCGGGCCGTGCCGCGGTCGCCGCGTTCGCCCGCGCCAGGCTCGCCGCCCAGGCGGAGGGGTACCGCGGCACCGTCGAGGCCGCCACCCCCGGCCGCCGCACCGAAGCCCTCGCCGACGCGCTCTCCGCGGACGGGTACGCTGCTACGGCGCGCAGCGCGCCGGTCGGCGAACAGCTCTGCCAGCACCACTGCCCGGTCGCCCACGCAGCCGAGCGATATCCGCAGCTGTGTGAGGCGGAGACCGAGGTCTTCTCCCAGCTGCTCGGAACTCATGTGCAGCGTCTGGCCACCATCGCCCATGGCGACGGGGTGTGCACGACGTTCATTCCGAAGACCGGCGAGGTCGAGAAGACCGACACCAGCACCACCAAGACCACCACCGCATCTGCCAGCACGGCCGGGAGGAACCCCGAATGACTCTCCCCACGGAGACCGCTCACCCCGAGCTTGAGGGCCTGGGCAACTACGAGTACGGCTGGGCCGACTCCGACGTGGCCGGCGCCTCGGCCAAGCGCGGCCTCTCCGAGGAGGTCGTGCGCGACATCTCGGGGAAGAAGTCCGAGCCGGAGTGGATGCTCAAGCTCCGCCTCAAGGGCCTGAAGCTCTTCGGCAAGAAGCCCATGCCCACCTGGGGCTCGGACCTGTCGGGTATCGACTTCGACAACATCAAGTACTTCGTCCGCTCCACCGAGCAGCAGGCCGCCTCCTGGGACGACCTGCCCGAGGACATCAAGAACACGTACGACAAGCTGGGCATCCCGGAGGCCGAGAAGCAGCGCCTCGTCGCGGGTGTCGCGGCCCAGTACGAGTCCGAGGTCGTCTACCACCAGATCCGTGAGGACCTGGAGGAGCAGGGCGTCATCTTCCTGGACACCGACACGGCGCTCAAGGAGCACCCGGAGCTGTTCCAGGAGTACTTCGGCACCGTGATCCCCGCGGGCGACAACAAGTTCGCCTCGCTGAACACGGCGGTCTGGTCCGGCGGCTCGTTCATCTACGTGCCGAAGGGCGTGCACGTGGAGATCCCGCTGCAGGCGTACTTCCGGATCAACACCGAGAACATGGGCCAGTTCGAGCGGACGCTGATCATCGTCGACGAGGACGCCTACGTCCACTACGTCGAGGGCTGCACCGCGCCGATCTACAAGTCGGACTCGCTGCACTCCGCGGTCGTCGAGATCATCGTCAAGAAGGGCGCCCGCTGCCGCTACACGACCATCCAGAACTGGTCGAACAACGTCTACAACCTGGTCACCAAGCGCGCCGTGGCCTACGAGGGCGCGACCATGGAGTGGGTCGACGGCAACATCGGCTCCAAGGTGACCATGAAGTACCCCGCCGTCTACCTGATGGGTGAGCACGCCAAGGGCGAGACCCTGTCCATCGCCTTCGCGGGCGAGGGGCAGCACCAGGACGCGGGCGCCAAGATGGTCCACATGGCCCCCCGCACCTCGTCGAACATCATCTCCAAGTCGGTGGCGCGCGGCGGCGGCCGCACCTCCTACCGCGGTCTGATCGAGATCGGCGAGGGCGCCGAGGGCTCCAAGTCCAATGTGCTCTGTGACGCCCTGCTCGTCGACACGATCTCCCGCTCGGACACCTACCCGTATGTGGACGTCCGCGAGGACGACGTGTCCATGGGCCATGAGGCGACCGTCTCCAAGGTCAGCGACGACCAGCTCTTCTACCTGATGAGCCGCGGTCTGTCCGAGGACGAGGCCATGGCGATGATCGTGCGCGGCTTCGTCGAGCCGATCGCGCGCGAGCTGCCCATGGAGTACGCGCTGGAGCTCAACCGGCTGATCGAGCTGCAGATGGAGGGCGCGGTCGGCTGACGCCACCCCCCTTCCGGCCCCGGCGGGGGGCACCGTCCTCCGCCCGGGCATCCCGTTCAGGCCCATCAGGCAGAAAGAGAGCAGTACGACAGCCATGGCTGAAACCATCCCGGCCGGATCCACCACGGACGGCGTCATCCAGGTGGGCCAGCCCACCGATGCCCGGGTGAGCGCGCCCGCGTCGTACGACGTGGCCGACTTCCCGGTGCCCCATGGCCGCGAGGAGGACTGGCGGTTCACCCCCCTGGAGCGGCTGCGCGGTCTCCATGACGGCACGGCTGTCGCCGACGGCGGCGTCAAGGTCGAGGTGACCGCCCCCGAGGGCGTCACGGTCGAGACCGTGGGCCGTGACGACGCACGCCTGGGGAAGGCCGGCAAGCCGGTGGACCGGGTGGCGGCCCAGGCGTACAGCTCCTTCGAGAAGGCGTCGGTCGTCACGGTGCCCAAGGAGACGGTGCTCACCGAGCCGGTGCGGATCGCCGTGCACGGCGAGGGCGGCACCGCCTTCGGCCACCAGGTGATCGAGCTCGGCGCCTTCGCCGAGGCGGTCGTGGTCATCGACCACACCGGTGAGGCCACGCTCGCCGCCAATGTGGAGTACCTCATCGGCGACGGCGCCAAGCTCACCGTGGTCTCGGTCCAGGACTGGGACGACACCGCGGTCCACGTCGGTCAGCACACCGCGCTGGTCGGCCGGGACGCCACCTTCAAGTCCGTGGTCGTCACCTTCGGCGGCGATCTGGTGCGGCTCCACCCGCGCGTCGTCTACGGCGCCCCGGGCGGTGAGGCCGAGCTGTACGGCGTGTACTTCACCGACAACGGCCAGCACCAGGAGCACCGGCTCTTCATCGACCACGACACCCCGCACTGCCGGAGCAACGTGGCCTACAAGGGCGCGCTGCAGGGCAAGGAGGCGCACGCGGTGTGGATCGGCGATGTGCTGATCCGGGCCGCCGCGGAGGGCACCGACACCTACGAACTCAACCGGAACCTGGTCCTCACCGACGGCGCCCGGGTCGACTCGGTGCCGAACCTGGAGATCGAGACCGGTGAGATCGTCGGCGCCGGTCACGCGAGCGCGACCGGCCGCTTCGAGGACGAGCAGCTCTTCTACCTGATGGCGCGCGGCATCCCCGCCGACGAGGCCCGCCGTCTGGTGGTCCGCGGCTTCTTCGCCGAGGTTGTCCAGCAGATCGGGATCCCCGACCTGGAGGAGCGGCTCATCGCCAAGATCGAGGCCGAGCTGGAGGCGTCCGTAGGATGACCAACACCTTCGTACGCGCCTGTGCGCTGGACGAACTCGAGGAGGACACCCCCAAGCGGGTCGAACTCGAGGGCGTGCCCGTGGCACTGGTGCGCACCGAGGGCGAGGTGTTCGCGGTCAACGACATCTGCTCGCATGCGAACGTCTCGCTGTCCGAGGGCGAGGTGGAGGACTGCCAGATCGAGTGCTGGCTGCACGGCTCCAGCTTCGACCTGCGCACCGGCAAGCCGTCCGGTCTCCCCGCGACGCGCCCCGTCCCCGTATACCCCGTAAAGATCGAAGGGGACGATGTGCTCGTCTCCGTCACCCAGGAGTCCTGAGGCACCCATGGCCACGCTTGAGATCCACGACCTGCACGTTTCCGTCGACGCCGAGGGCGGCCCCCGCGAGATCCTGCGCGGTGTCGACCTGACCGTGAAGCAGGGCGAGACGCACGCCATCATGGGCCCCAACGGCTCCGGCAAGTCCACCCTCGCCTACTCGCTCGCCGGGCACCCGAAGTACACGATCACCGGCGGCACCGTGACGCTGGACGGCGAGGACGTGCTCGCGATGTCCGTCGACGAGCGCGCCCGCGCCGGTGTCTTCCTCGCCATGCAGTACCCGGTCGAGGTGCCCGGCGTCTCCGTCTCCAACTTCCTGCGCACCTCCGCGACCGCGATCCGCGGCGAGGCGCCCAAGCTGCGCACCTGGGTGAAGGAGGTCAAGGAGGCCATGGAGCGCCTCAACATCGACCCGTCCTTCGCCGAGCGGAATGTGAACGAGGGCTTCTCCGGCGGTGAGAAGAAGCGCCACGAGATCCTCCAGCTCGAGCTGCTGAAGCCGAACATCGCGATCCTCGACGAGACCGACTCCGGCCTCGACGTCGACGCGCTGCGGGTGGTCTCCGAGGGCGTCAACCGGGTCCGTGAGTCCGGCCAGGTCGGCACCCTGCTGATCACCCATTACACCCGCATCCTGCGGTACATCAAGCCCGACCACGTCCACGTCTTCGCGGCGGGCCGGATCGCCGAGTCCGGCGGCCCGGAGCTGGCCGACAAGCTGGAAGAAGAGGGCTACGAGGCGTACGTGAAGGGAGGCGCGTCCGAGTGACACAGTTGCCGGGCCTCCTCGACACCGAGGCGATCCGCAAGGACTTCCCGATCCTGGACCGTGTCGTCCATGACGGCAAGAAGCTCGTCTACCTGGACAACGCGGCGACGTCGCAGAAGCCGCGCCAGGTGCTGGACGTGCTCAACGACTACTACGAGCGCTCCAACGCCAATGTGCACCGCGGCGTCCATGTGCTCGCCGAGGAGGCCACGGAGCTGTACGAGGGCGCCCGCGACAAGGTCGCCGCCTTCATCAACGCTCCCAGCCGCGACGAGGTGATCTTCACCAAGAACGCGTCGGAGTCGCTGAACCTGGTCGCCAACATGCTCGGCTGGGCCGACGAGCCCTACCGGGTGGACCAGGACACCGAGATCGTCATCACCGAGATGGAGCACCACTCCAACATCGTTCCGTGGCAGCTGCTCTCGCAGCGCACCGGCGCGAAGCTGAAGTGGTTCGGCCTCACCGAGGACGGCCGGCTCGACCTGTCGGAGATAGAGCAGGTCATCACCGAGAAGACCAAGGTCGTCTCGTTCGTGCTGGTCTCCAACATCCTCGGCACGGTCAACCCGGTCGAGGCGATCGTCCGCCGCGCCCAGGACGTCGGCGCCCTCGTGGTGATCGACGCCTCCCAGGCCGCCCCGCACATGCTGCTGGACGTGCAGGCGCTCCAGGCCGACTTCGTGGCCTTCACCGGCCACAAGATGTGCGGCCCGACCGGTATCGGTGTGCTGTGGGGCCGCCAGGAGCTGCTGGAGGACCTGCCTCCGTTCCTCGGCGGCGGAGAGATGATCGAGACCGTCTCGATGCACTCGTCCACCTACGCCCCGGCGCCGCACAAGTTCGAGGCCGGTACGCCCCCGATCGCCCAGGCCGTCGGCCTCGGCGCGGCCGTGGACTACCTCACCTCGATCGGCATGGACAACATCACCCGCCATGAGCACGCCCTCACGCACTACGCGGTCGGCAGGCTCCTGGAGGTGCCGGACCTGCGCATCATCGGCCCCACCACGGCCGAGGAGCGCGGCGCCACGATCTCCTTCACGCTCGGCGACATCCACCCCCACGATGTGGGCCAGGTGCTCGACGAGCAGGGAATCGCGGTCCGGGTCGGCCACCACTGCGCCCGCCCCGTATGCCTGCGCTATGGAATTCCGGCGACCACCCGAGCGTCGTTCTATCTGTACTCCACTCCGGCCGAGGTCGACGCCTTGGTGGAGGGCCTGGAGCACGTACGGAACTTCTTCGGGTAGGGGCGTGCCGCGTGAAGCTGGATTCGATGTACCAGGACGTGATCCTGGACCACTACAAGAACCCCCATGGACGGGGCCTGAGGGACGGCGACGCAGAGGTACACCATGTCAATCCGACCTGCGGTGACGAGATCACGCTCCGGGTGCGGCTTGACGGCGACACCATCGAGGACGTGAGCTACGAGGGCCAGGGCTGTTCCATCAGCCAGGCCAGCGCCTCCGTGCTCAATGAGCTGCTGGTGGGCAAGGAGCTGGCCGAGGCCCGCAGGATCCAGGAGACCTTCCTGCACCTGATGCAGTCCAAGGGCAAGGCCGAGCCGGACGACGCCATGGAGGAGGTGCTGGAGGACGCGATCGCGTTCGCCGGTGTCTCCAAGTACCCGGCCCGTGTGAAATGCGCCCTCCTGAGCTGGATGGCGTGGAAGGACGCCACGGCACAGGCACTGGGTGAGACCGCCGGAGGGAAGACCGCATGAGTGACAACGTGACCACCACCAAGCCCGCCAGCGAGGAAGAGGTCCGCGAGGCCCTGTACGACGTCGTGGACCCCGAGCTGGGCATCGACGTGGTCAACCTCGGGCTGATCTACGGCATCCACATCGACGACGCCAACATCGCGACGATCGACATGACGCTGACCTCGGCGGCCTGTCCGCTGACCGACGTCATCGAGGACCAGGCCAAGTCCGCGACCGACGGCATCGTCAACGAGCTCCGGATCAACTGGGTCTGGATGCCGCCGTGGGGCCCGGACAAGATCACCGACGATGGACGTGAGCAGCTTCGCGCCCTCGGCTTCAACGTCTGACGTCTCGCCTCCTGGGCTTTGAGAGCGGCCCCCGCGCTTCGGCGCGGGGGCCGCTCTCATGTTCCGGGGCACCTGGTTATGTACGGCCGTACGCATCGTTGTGTACACTTGTACGCATGGCATATGTGACGCTCTCCGGGGCCATCCTGGCCGAGATCCTGGCGACCACCTCGATGAAGTACAGCGAAGGCTTCAGCAGGCTCTGGCCCTCGCTGGCCACGGGCGTGGGCTACCTGCTGTCCTTCGTGCTGCTCGCGCACACGCTCAAGTCCATCTCCGTCAGCACCGCGTACGCCATATGGGCCGGGGCCGGGACCGCCGTCATCGCCGCGATCGGCATGCTCTTCCTGGGGGAGGCGATGACCGCCGCCAAGGTGCTCGGCGTGCTGCTGGTCATCGCCGGGGTGGTGGTGCTCAATCTGAACGGCGCCCACTGATGGGCCGCCGCTACGACCCCGAGCGGCGCCAGCGGATCATCGACGCCGCGGCCGCCGTGGTCCGCGAGCGAGGCATCGCGGGGCTCAGCCACCGGGCCGTGGCCGCCGCGGCCGATGTGCCGCTGGGCTCGACGACATACCACTTCGCGACCCTCGACGATCTGCTGGTCGCGGCGCTCCGCCAGATCAACGCGGAGTGGCTGGCGGAGGTGGAGAGCTGGGTGGAGGGTGTCGATCCGGCCGCGCCGCCCGCCGACGAGCTGGCCCGGTGGCTGGGGGAGCAGCTCACCGGCGACCGGGCGCGGATGGAGCTGGAGTACGAGCTGTACTTCGCCGCGCTGCGCCATGCGGGGCTGCGGCCGCTCGCCGCCGAGTGCCTGGACGAGATGGCCCGGATGCTGACGCGACTGGTGCGCGACGCGGCCACGGCGCGCGCGGTGGTGGCTCTGATCGACGGGCTGACCCTGCAGGTGCTGCTGGCGGACCGCCCGTACGACCGGGAGGGCACCCGCGCGGCGCTGGCGCGGATCATGGGCGGAGACGGCGATGGCGGGGTGCCCCGGACCGCTCGCTGAGGCCGCGTGACGGGCCGCGCCGGGACCGGCCGCTGAGGCCGCGTGACGGGCTGTCCGGGACTGGTCGCTGAGGCCGCGTGACGGGCTGTCCGGGACTGGTCGCTGAGGCCGCGTGACGGGCTGTCCGGGACTGGTCGCTGAGGCCGCGTGACGGGCCGCCCCGGGACCGGTCGATGAGACCGGTTCGCCTCCCGGCCCCGCCTCCGGCTAGCGTTCTGACCATGACCGATGCATCCACCACCGCCCCCACCGGCGCCGTCGCCGCCGGTCTCGCCACCCTCACCGAGGACGGCACCGTTCTGGACACCTGGTTCCCGGCCCCCGAGCTGGCCGCCGAGCCCGGCCCGGCCGGGACCGAGCGGCTCGACGCCGAGCGGACCGCGCAGCTGCTGGGCGAGACCGCCCTCAAGGCGGTCGGGCCGGACCCCCGGCGCGGCGTCGAGGTCGTCGCCGTCCGCACGGTCATCGCCTCGCTCGACGAGAAGCCGCTGGACGCGCACGACGTCTATCTGCGGCTGCATCTGCTCAGCCACCGGCTGGTCAAGCCGCACGGCCTGAGCCTGGACGGTCAGTTCGGCCTGCTCGCCAACGTCGCCTGGACCTCGCTCGGCCCCGTCGCCGCCGACCAGGTCGAGCGGGCCCGGCTCGCCGCCCGCGCCGAGGGGCTGCACCTGTCGGTGACCAGTGTCGACAAGTTCCCCCGGATGACCGACTACGTCGTCCCCGCCGGCGTCCGCATCGGCGACGCCGACCGGGTCCGCCTCGGCGCGCACCTCGCCCCCGGGACCACGGTCATGCACGAGGGCTTCGTCAACTTCAACGCGGGCACGCTGGGCACCTCCATGGTCGAGGGCCGGATCAGCGCGGGCGTCGTGGTCGGCGACGGCTCCGACATCGGCGGCGGCGCCTCGATCATGGGCACTCTCTCCGGCGGCGGCAAGCAGACGATCACCATCGGCGAGCGCTGCCTGCTCGGCGCCGAGGCGGGCCTGGGTATCCCGCTCGGCGACGACTGCATCGTCGAGGCGGGGCTGTATGTGACGGCGGGCACCCGCGTCACCCTCCCGGACGGCAAGATCGCCAAGGCCCTGGAGCTCTCCGGCGCCGACAACCTCCTCTTCCGCCGCAACTCCATCACCGGCGCGGTCGAGGCGCTGCCCCGCACCGGTTCCTGGGGCGGGCTGAACGAGGCGCTGCACAGCCACAACTGAGTTGGGGCGCGCGGGGTTTCGCGCCGCGCCCGGAGGTGCGGGGGCAGCACGGCCCCCGCACCCCCGGAAGGGTTTTCTCAGGGGCGGACCCGCACCACCTGCGGGTCGTGGTCGCTGGACTGGTCCGCGAACTCGGCGTTGATGTGCACGATGTCGTAGTCGGCACGGCGCAGCGCGCGGCTGGTCAGGATGTGGTCCAGCACCTGCGAATTGCCGTTGTAGACATAGCCGTAGCGCTCGTCCCTCGGCAGCCGGGTCACCAGGTCCGTCAGCACACCGCCCTTGGTGAGGTCGGCCAGCGCGGGCGAGAACTGGTAGTCGTTGAGGTCACCCGCGACGACCACCGCGGCCTTCGGGTCGGCGTTCAGCAGCGCCTTGACGAAGGTGTTGACGGTCTTGGCCTGTCCGGTGCGCTGGGTCTCCGAGGAGCGGGCCGGGGGCTGGAAGCGGCTGTCCAGGCCCTGGTCGCCGCCCTTGGAGTTGAAGTGGTTCGCGACCACGAACACCGGGCGGCCCCGGAAGGAGAACTGCCCGACCAGCGGCTTGCGGCTGTCCTTCCAGACGCCGCTGGCCGGGTCGATACGTCCGGGGGAGGCCGACAGCGTGGCCTTGCCGCCCTTCTTCTCGACCGTCACCGGGGTGGTGGAGTCGCCGCCGGGGATGTCGGTGAAGGAGACCCGCTTCGGGTTGTAGAGGAACGCCACCCGGATGTTGCCGCCCGGCTCGCCGCCGTCCTGGTCGTCAACCGGGTTGATCTGGCGCCACTCGTACGAGGGGCCGCCCGCCGCCTTGATCGCGTCGGTGAGCTTCGTCAGCGTGGCGTCGGCGCCCACCACCGAGTCGTTCGTGGCGCCGTTGTCGTCCTGGACCTCCTCCAGTGCGACGATGTCCGGCGAGGCGAGGTGCTCCACCAGCCCGGTGGCCAGCCGGTCGAACTTCGACTGGGCGGTCTTGGGGGAGAGGTTCTCCACGTTGTAGGTGGCGATGGAGAGTTCGTCCGCCTTCTGCTTGCGGGTGGTCTCCCGCTTCGGGCCGTGGTCGGCCAGGTCGCCCATCGTGGTGGCGGCGAGCGTGTAGCCGCCGAAGTTGTCGTAGTCCAGCGGCCCGGCCGTGGTGCCGGTCAGCGCGTCGCCGACGTCCGCGACGGGGAAGGGGTGCTCGGCGTAGGGGAGGAGGGAGACCACCTTCACCCGGCCCGCGTTCGGGTCGCGGTACGAGCCGTAGAGGGCGCCGCCGCGCTCGGTCCGCTGGTGGCGGGGCTCGGCGGTGACCCACAGCTCCTTGTAGGTGTTGGTCGCGCCGACCACGGGGGTGTTCTCGACCGAGACCCGCATGCCCTCCAGCGACTCGTAGCGGTCCAGGGCGTACGAGCCCGGCCGCAGCGTCAGCCCCTCGATGGAGTCGCCGCCCGCGTCCGGGGTGTAGCGGTCGGGGATCGTGGCGGGGTTGAGCCGGTACGCGGCGGGCAGCGCGTTGCCGGAGGACCGGACCGTCCAGGTGGCCTTGGAGATCTCGGTGAGCGACTGCAGACCGGCGTCCTTGCCGCCCGGGTAGTACTCGGACACCGCCCCGGAGACCAGCACCGAGTCGCCCACGGCGACCGAGGGCGTGGTCGATCCGGTGAAGACGAAGATCGCCTCGCTGGTGGCCGCGTCCCGGTCGGGCTCGGTGTCCTGGATCCAGAAGCCGCGCGACGAGCCGAAGGCGCGTATCGCCGTGACCGTGCCGGGGACCTCGGTCACCTGCTGTCCGGCGAGCGGGGATATCCGGGTGCTGCCCTGGATGTCATGGATGCGGATCTCGGCGGCGGAGGCCGACGAGGGCACGACGAGCAGCCCGGCCGCGAGGGCGGAGGCGGCGACGGCGGTGACGGCGACGGGTCCGCGCGGTGCGCGAAGGGACATGGTGGTGGCCTCCGAAAGGAGTGAACGGCGAGGAAATCGCCTCTACGCGCGTCAATCTCTTTCCTGGGCGCTGAAGTTGTCAAGACAGGACGGGTGGCTTGCGGATGGCGGGAGCGGGGCGGGGACATGAACGAGGCGGCGCCGCCCACCCCCTCGCCCCGGCCGGTTCCCGGAGCCCGACGGCCGAATTCACCGCCTGCCGCGGTGCGGGATCGGGCGTGGGACCACATCGGGACGAAAGTGCCCTCCCGTTCCGTCTACGCTGGGGTCCGGGCCGTGCCGTGGCGCCCGTGCCCGTACACCCGCATATCCGTACCCCCATGGCTCCACAGCGGGGTCCCGAGACCCGTAGCCTCATAGCTCCATAGCCCCCGCATAGCTCCATAGCCCCACAGCCCTATAGCCCCACAGCCCCCGCGACTTCCGCGCCCCGAGGAGTGACGTCCGCCCATGCCAGAAGAGCGCCCCACCATGCCGCCCGTGCGGCTTCGCACCGACGCGGAACTCGCGCGGGACGCACTCGCCGCGCCGCTCCTCGCCCGCGCGGTCCGGCTCGCCCGCTGGGCCGAGCCGGGGAAGCCGGTGGCGTCGGGCGGGGTGCTGCCGGAGGGCGAGCTGCGGGCGGCGATCGAGCTGCTGGGGCTCGCGGGGGACGAGGACGGGCCCGAGCACACGGCGCAGGCGTGGCAGCTCGCCGTCGACACCGGGCTGGTCGAGATCGACGAGTCCGAGGAGGCGTCGGGCGCCGAGGCGGCCGCGCGGCCCGATGACGACGGCGATGGCGACGGTAAGGGTGACGGCGGCCGTGCGGACGGCGAGGCGCCGCTCGGGGACGAGTTCTCCGCCCTCGCGATCAGCGGCGAGGAGCTGCGGCTGATCACCGAGGGCGGCCCCCGCGACATCCTGGACATCTGGCTCGACGGCTTCGAGACGGTGCTGGCCGACGCCGCCGCCCCCGACCTGGGCGACATCGCCGCCCAGATCAGCGAGGGCGGTGAGCTCGACCTCGACGCGATCGACTGGAACCCGGAGGAGGAGGCCGAGTTCCTCGACGGGGTGCTGGGCAACCTCTATCTGCTGACCGCCCTGGACGAGGAGGCCGCCGCGGCCTCCGTACCGCTGCCCGCGCTGGCCGCCTCCATGATCGTCCCCGAGGACATGGACGAGCCCACCGACGACATCCTCGAAGAGGTCTCCGAGGCGATGGTGCGGCTGGACGACCAGTTCCGGCTGCTCGCCCCGACCGGCCTCATCGACTACCAGCCGGTGGACGAGGCGCTGATCCAGGAGGTCGACGGCGAGGGCCGGATCCAGGAGCCCGAGACGGCCGAGGAGCTCGAGGACGAGGACGTCTCCCGCTACGGCATGGTGCGGCTCACCCCGCTCGGCGTCTACGCCGTACGGGCCCGGATGATCGAGGCGGGCATCGACGCCCCAGCCGTCGGCGACCTGGCCGACAAGGGCGCCGACATCCTGCTGGACGCCCTCCCCGGCCACCCCGAGCCCGCCGCGCAGGCCGAGGCCGAGCAGTGGCTGGCCCGCCGTACGCCCGAGGAGGCCGCCCGCGAGCTGCTGGCCGCCGCGCGCGGCGACGACGAGGGCGCACCGCTGCGCCGCCTCACCTGCCAGCAGACCCTCTCGCTGGTCGGAACCGAGGCCGAGCCCGCGCTGCGCGAGGTACTCGACGACCGCCACCTGGGCGGACTGGCCCGGGTCTGGCTGGCCGAGCACGAGGTGGCGGGCGTCCCGGAGCCGTCGGAGGCGATGGTCTTCTGGCTGACCGTGGACACCCTCGCGGCCCAGCTCGCCACCGAGGGCGACTCGGCGGAGCTGCGGGATCTGGTGCGCGGCCTGGTCGACCAGTCCGGGAGCTTCTTCGACTCGGCCTGGCGGGTGGACCACCCGGCGACCGCGGAGGTGCTGGAGGCGATGGGCCGACTGCACCCGGACAAGCAGGCCGCCAAGGAGGCCCGTAAGGCCGCCTTCAAGGCCCGCTCAAGGGCATAGCCGCAGCGGGGCTCACCGCGGCCGTGGCCGACCCGTGACGCGGGCCCGCCGCGGCCCGGGCCGACCCGTGGTGCGGGTTCGCTGCGGTCCGGACCGACCCGTGGCGTCTTCGCGGAACGCCCGCCCGCCCGGCCCGATGCCGCCCGTGCCCCGACACCCCGGGCCCCGGACGGCAGAAGCGCCCCACACCCGCGCACCGCGCCTCACAACACCCGCAGGCGTGCCGCCGGGCATCGCGCTTCCCCCGCCGTGCGTGGAGACCCCGCTCCGGGATATCCACCGGATCGTGCCGCTCGCGACGGGGCTGTTCCCCTCCCCGCCCCTTCCCGCGGTATCGATGTGCGGCTCCGCCGCGTGGTGGGGCTCTGCCCTGGACTCGGGGTCCGGGGGTGAAGCCCTGGTGACGGGCGCGGTCGGGCAGGCTGCTCGCGTCCCCGTGCCTTCCCGTGGCATCGATGTGCGGCTCCGCCGCGTGGTGGGGCTCTGCCCTGGACCCCGGGGTCGGGGGGTGAAGCCCTGGTGACGGGAACGGTCGGCAGGCTGCTCCCCCCGCTTTCCCGCGGTATCGATGTGCGGCTCCGCCGCGTGGTGGGGCTCAGCCCTGGACCCCGGGGTCCAGGGGCGGAGCCCTTGGTATCGGGAAGGGGCGGGGAGGGGAAAGATCCGCCGGGCACCCCCTGGCACGGGCACGGGCACGGGCGTGGGCGGGGCTGGCCCCGTCCCGGGGCCTGCGTGGCGCTTGCGTGTCGCGGTCCGGTGCGGGCGCCCGCCCGCTGGACGGGCGTGCCGCCGGGCGGCACACCCACTCCGCCGCGCCGAAGGCCCCTCGCGGGGCGCCGGTCCCGCGAGGGGCTCGCGGGACCGGCGCGCCCCCGGCCGGGAAGTTGAGCGCTGTCTAGAGCCGTATCGGCCTACGCTCCGTATAAGGGGTCGGCGGTCATTCGTCCCTTGATGTCGCGCTCCGTTCAACTGATGTTCGGGCGGGGGCGGGAACGTATGGCCGCAGTCGGAGGACACCACCCTGCGTTCGGGAGAAGACATGCCGCTCAGCCGAAGAGACTTCGCGAAGCGTTCCGCGTACACCGGGGCCGGGGTCGCCCTGGTCGGAAGCGCGGGGGTGCTCGCCACCGCCCCCGGCGCGCTCGCCGCAGAGGCGACCGACGCGGGCGCCGCGGGCGCCGCGGGCCCCCCTGGTCACGGCGGCGCGTCGCTCGGCTACGGTCCGCTCGTCGAGGACCCCAAGGGCATCCTGGCGCTGCCCAAGGGCTTCCGCTACAAGATCATCACCCGCACCGGTGAGACGAAGCTGGAGTCCGGCGAGTCCACCCCGTCCAACCACGACGGCACCGCCACCTTCGAGGGCTCGCGCGGTGCGACGCTGCTGGTCAACAATCACGAGCTGGCCGGTCCCCGCAACAACTGGCCGCACCCGGTCCCGCTGATCGAGGGGCTGGTCTACGACCCGGCGGCCTCCGGCGGCTGCACCGTCGTCGAGGTCTCCAAGCACGGCGACCATGTCACCGAGTGGGTCGGCATCGCGGGCACCGCCACCAACTGCGCCGGTGGCCGCACCCCCTGGGGCACCTGGCTGACCTGCGAGGAGACCGAGGACAAGGCCGGCCAGAACGGCATGACCAAGGACCACGGCTACGTCTTCGAGGTCGACCCGCACGACCGTAAGGCCAACCGCGACCCGAAGCCGATCAAGGCCCTGGGCCGGTACGCCCACGAGGCCGTCGTCGTGGACCCCAAGCGCGGCCACCTCTACCTCACCGAGGACGCCTCCGGCCCGAACGGCCTCCTCTACCGCTGGGTGCCGCCGCACGGCTTCGAGCACGGCCGCGGCAAGCTCGACCGGCTCAAGGACGACGCGGGCGTGCTCCAGGCGCCCAAGTGCTACGACTCGGGCGGCAACTTCGTGGACGACCTGTCCCGCGCCACCAAGACCGGCACGGTCTACGGGGTGGACTGGGCGCCGGTGCCGGACCGCGACGCGAAGTCCGTGTCGGTGCGCAAGCAGTTCAAGGACGGCGAGATCACCCGGGCGCGCAAGCTCGAGGGCATGTGGTGGGCCGACGGCGGCGCGTACATCGTCTCCTCGTTCGCCCGTGCGGAGAGCCCGGTCCAGCACGACGGCCAGGTCTGGTTCTACGACCCCAAGCGCCGCACCCTCACCCTCAAGGTGCTGCTCGGCGTCAACCCGGACCCGTCGAAGGACGGCGCCTTCGACGGCCCGGACAACATCACCGTCTCGCCGTACGGCGGTCTGGTCATCGCCGAGGACGGCGAGGGCATCCAGCACCTCTTCGGCGCCACCGAGGACGGCCGGACGTACCCGATCGCGCGCAACGACCTGAGCATCGGCACGGCGGAGGAGCCGGAGTTCAGCGAGTTCACCGGTGTGGTCTTCTCGCCCGACGGATCGACGCTGTACGCCAACATCCAGGTGCCGGGCATCATGCTCGCGATCACCGGCCCCTGGCGCCGCCAGCGCTGACGCACGCCGATCAGGCCGTAAGGCCGAAGGCCGAAGGCGAAAGGCCGGACGGCCGCAAGGCCCGGGGGAATCCTCCCGGCCGGGGGATGCGTTGACGTGAGGGTGACCTCACGTCTGCGCACCACCCCCTTCTCCATCCTGGACCGCTCCCGCACCCGCCAGGGCCGGGAGCGGTCGCAGGCGCTGCGCGACACCGTACGGTTCGCCCAGCAGGCCGAGGCCCTCGGCTACCACCGCTTCTGGGTCTCCGAGCAC
The DNA here is from genome assembly GCF_003595545.1 of Streptomyces sp. 11-1-2. Lineage (NCBI taxonomy): Bacteria > Bacillati > Actinomycetota > Actinomycetes > Kitasatosporales > Streptomycetaceae > Streptomyces > Streptomyces sp. 11-1-2. The sequence continues at coordinate 3,255,538 of NZ_CP022545.1, read as the reverse complement.
CACAGCGTGCCCGGCGTCGCCGGTTCGGCGCCCACGGTGCTGGCGTCCGCCGTCGCGGCGGCGACGGTCCGCATCCGGGTGGGCACGGGCGGGGTGATGCTGCCGAACCACCGCCCGCTCGTCGTGGCGGAGCAGTTCGGGGTGCTCGAATCCCTCTTCCCGGGCCGGATCGACATGGGCCTGGGCCGCTCCGTCGGCTTCACCGACGGCATCCGCCGCGCCCTGGGCACCGAGAAGGACGCCGCGCAGGACTTCGGCGCCCAACTGGACGAGCTGCTCGGCTGGTTCACCGGCGAACAGGACGCCTACCCCCAGGTCCACGCCCACCCGGCGGAGGGGCTGCGGCTGCCCGTCTTCGTCCTGGCCACCGGCGCGGGCGCGGATCTGGCGGCGCGGGCCGGACTGTCCCTGGTGATCGGCGATCTGCGGGGCCGGGACGAGATGCTGCGCGCGATCGACCGCTACCGCGCGGGCTTCCGCCCCTCGGCGTGGTCCTCCGCCCCGTACGTCGTCGTCTCGGGCAATGTCGCGGTCGCCGGCACGGCGCAGGAGGCCCGCCGGCTGCTGCTCCCCGAGGCATGGGCGATGGCCTACTCCCGCACCCACGGCGCCTTCCCGCCGCTGGCTCCCGCTTCGGAGATCGAGGCCCGGGAGATGACCGAGAAGGAGCGCGGCTTCTACGAGCGGGGCCTGCGCGGCCAGTTGTACGGCACGGAGGACGAGGTCGCCGCCGCGCTCGACGAGCTGATCGAGCGCAGCGACGCCGACGAGGTGCTGGTCACGACGAGCACCTACGACCGCGAGGCCCTGCTGGATTCCTACCGACGCCTGGCCCGCGTGGCGGGACTGTCGGGCGACCTCGACTCCGGCTCTGTCCCCGGCTCCGGCCCCGGCCGCGTGTCAGAGGGCCTTGCCGGCGGGCTTGGCCATGCCGCGCACGGTGCGTGAGTCCACGTACTCACCCATCGCGGTCATCTCCCACTCGCCCGAGAACTGCTTGATCAGCTTCGCCATCATCACGCCCGTGCGCGACTCGGCGTGGGTGAGGTCGAAGCGGACCAGCTCCTCGCCGGACTGGGCGTCGAGCAGGCGGCAGTACGCCTTGGCCACATCGGTGAACTTCTGGCCGGTGAAGGAGTTGACCGTGAAGACCAAGGCGGTGACCTCGGGCGGGAGGCCGCCGAGGTGGACGGTGATGGACTCGTCGTCGCCTCCGCCCTCACCGGTGAGGTTGTCGCCGGAGTGCTGAATGGCGCCGTTGAGAATGGCCAGCTTGCCGAAGAAGCAGGCGTCGATCTTCTTACGGTCGACACCGAAGGCGATCACGGACGCGTCCAGGTCGATGTCCTTGCCGCGGAAGGCGGGCTCCCAGCCCAGGCCCATCTTCACGGAGCTGAGCAACGGGCGGCCGCCCTTGACCAGCGACACCGTCTGGTTCTTCTGCAGGCTGACGCGGCCCTTGTCCAGGTTGATCTTCCCGGTGGCCGGGGCCGAGGCCGGTGCGGCGGCGGGCGGCGCGGCCGGGGCGGCGGGCGGCGGGGCGCTCGGCATGGGCGGCGGGGGCTGGAAACCGGCGGGCGGGCCGCTCGGCGGGGCCGGCGCCTGGGCGGCGGGGGCGGCCGGTGCGGCGGGCTCCTCGACCGACACCCCGAAGTCGGTGGCGATGCCCGCCAGACCGTTGGCATACCCCTGCCCGACCGCGCGCACCTTCCACGCCCCATTGCGCCGGTAGACCTCCACGGTCACCAGAGCGGTCTCGTTGCCCAGCCGCGGCGGGGTGAACGTGGCGATCACCGCACCGTCGTCGGCGCCGCGCACGGTGGCGGTCGGCTCGGTGCCCGCGAACGTCGCCCCGGGCGCGTCCAGGCTCGCGGTCACCACGATCTTCTCGATGTCGGCGGGGACGGCGGCGGTGTCCACGGTGATGGTGTCCCCCGCGCCCGCCGCTCCGGCGCGATGGGTCACCCCGGGTCCGGCGGGCTGGTTGTAGAAGACGAAGTCGTCGTCGGAGCGCACCTTGCCGTTGGCGGTGAGCAGCAGGCCCGATACGTCGAGCCGCACCGGAGCGGTGACGTCAACCGCCACGCGCGCGACGGAGAGGGGGAGGTTCGAGCCGGGTGTCATAGCGGTCATGCCCGGGGTAACGAACGTCCCCGCTTTACGGTTCCTTGACCTGCGTCTGACTTCCGTCAAGACCTGCCCCGCCGCGGTCGGCCGTGAGGTCGCCCGTGAGCTGCCCCGCCGTGGTCGGGCCGTGGCCTGCCTCGCTGCGGTCGGGCCCTGGTCGCCCCGCCCCGGTTGCCCCGGTCCGCGCGTTCGAGAGGGCGATATGGGACCACCAGAGCGGTGCCGCCACAGCCGCGTACGGACGCGTCGCGCCCGCGAACTACTCGGTCTACTCGGCTGGGACCCGCGGCACCGCTCGATCACGGACTGGCTCCTCCGCGAGCCGCGCCGACCGATCGGGGCGGCGGCGCACCGGGCGGCGCACGGTGGCGGCCGTCACGCCGATCACGCACACCGCCATGCCCGCGAGGGCGGTCCACCCGGGCGCGTCCCCGAACATCGCGTAGGCCCACACCAGCGTGGTCGGGGGCGTGAGGTAGATCAGCGTGCTGGTGCCGGTGACGCCGTTACGGCGCAGGCTCAGCCAGTAGAAGCCGTAGCCGCCGACCGTGGAGAGCAGCACCGTCCACGCCACCGCGGCCCAGAAGCCCCCGCCCGCCGGGGGTGCGGTATGGCCTCCGGCGAGGGCGACCCCGGTGAACAGTACGGCGCTGACGAGGCAGTGGAGCGGTATGGCGTCCACGGGGGCGAGCGGCGCCCGCGCCCTGCGTTCGAGGAAGCTCGCGGCCAGCAGCGCCGCCATGGCGGCGAAGGGCAGCCCGTACGCCCAGGCCGGGGCGGACGTCGGGCCCGCCGACAGATCGCCCTGGACGACGAGCGCGACCCCGCCGAGCCCGATGGCCAGCCCCGCCCACTGGCGCGGGCTGACCGTCTCCCCGAGCAGCCGCCCGGCCAGCGCGCCCGCCGCGAGCGGCTGCAACGCGGCGATGAGCGCTGCGGTGCCGGACGGCACGCCGAGCCCGACCGCCCAGACGATCCCGCCGAGATAGCCGCCCTGCGAGAGCGCCCCGATCGCCGCCTGCTCGGCCAGGGCGCGTGGGCGCAGCCTGCGGCGCCTGAACAGAGCCCAGGCGCCCCCCAAGATCGCCGCCGCCGCGAGGAAGCGCCACATCAGCAGGGTGTCGGCGGCGGCCTCCCTCGTGCCGAGCTCGGCTCCGATGAAGCCGGAGCTCCACATCACGACGAGGCCGATGGAGGTGACGGCGGCGCTGACGGGCATGGGATGTCCTCGTTCTGGTTGGGGTCTGTTCCGGGTATACCGATCTGTTTACTCCCTCATCCACTAGACTAAACAGATCGGTATAGACGTCAACCCCGACTCGGAGGTGATCACGGCATGGAAGCGCCTACGGAAGTGCTCACCCCCGCCGCGCGCCGCATTCTCGACGCCGCCGCCGAGCTGTTCTACGGGCAGGGGATCAACGCGGTCGGCGTGGATCTGATCGCCAAGCGCTCCGGCGTCACGAAGAAGACGCTCTACGACCGCTTCGGCTCCAAGGAGGCCCTGGTCGCCGCGTATCTGCGGGAGCGCGATGAGCGATGGCGGGCGTGGCTCACCGCCGAGGTCGAGAAGTCGCCCCCGGCGGACCGCGCCCTGGCCACGTTCGACGCGCTCGCGCTGTGGGTGGCCCGCGAGAACCCGCGCGGCTGCGGTTTCGTGAACGCGGCGGCCGAACTGCCGGACGCCGCCCATCCGGCCCGGCAGGTGATCGCCGACCAGAAGCGATGGCTGCGCGGATATCTGCGGCAACTGTGCGAGGAGGCGGGCGTGACGGCCCCCGGCGACCTGGCGGACGAACTGCTGCTGCTCCACGAGGGCGCGACGGTGCTGAACGGGCTGTCGGTGGTCGCCGATGCGGTCGGCATCGCGCGGCGGCTGGCCGTGCGGGCGCTGGAGCGGGCCAGGGCCTGAGCCTGACGGTTTGGTCTCGATCGCGATCTCGGCCCATACGGTCTTCCCGGGCCCGCCGCAGGGGCGGGGCCCGACCGCCCAGCGCTCCGCGAGCTGCGAGACGAGGTACAGGCCGCGACCGTGGGTGGGCCGAGTTCGTAGAGTTCACCGCAAGCGCGAGCGCAACCGCGAGCGCAAACGCTCAGCTCGCCCACCATCGTTCATGAGGGGCCGTCAGCCTGCTGACGGCCCCTCGGTGCACCATAGGTCAGTGCCGGAAGAACGGGGGAGCGGAATGGCGGCGTGCGCAGCGTTGCGGGCGGGGGATCCCGAGCGGGTGGGGCGGTACCGGATCGTCGGGCGGCTGGGCCGGGGCGGGATGGGCCAGGTGTATCTGGGCCTGTTGCCGAGCGGTCGCGCGGCCGCCGTGAAGGTGGTGCGGTCCGCGCTGGCGGACGATCCGGAATTCCGGCGCCGGTTCGCGCGCGAGGTGGCGGCGGCCCGCCAGGTGACCGGCATCTTCACCGCCGCGGTCATGGACGCGGACCCCGAGGGCACCCCGGCGTGGCTGGCCACCGAATACGTGCCGGGGATGTCCCTGGACGCGGCGGTGGACGCGCACGGGGCTTGGCCGGAGCCCTCGGTGCTGGCGCTGGGCGCCGCGCTGGCCGAGGCGTTGGACGCCATCCACGGCACCGGTCTGGTGCACCGCGATCTCAAGCCCTCGAACGTGCTGTTGGCCGCGGACGGCCCGCGCGTGATCGACTTCGGCATCTCGCGGGCGGCCGAGAGCACCAAGCTCACCGAAACCGGTGCGGTGATCGGCACACCCGGCTTCATCTCGCCCGAGCAACTGGTGGACGACAGGGTTTCGGCTGCGAGCGACGTCTTCGCCCTGGGCGCTGTCCTGGCCTACATGGCGACCGGAACCCGACCGTTCGGGACCGGCAATGCCCAGGCTCTGAACTACCGGGTGGTCCATGCGGAGCCGGATCTGACCGGCCTGCCGCCCGTGGTGGCGGACGTCGTGGCCAGGTGCCTGGCCAAGGACCCTGGCCAACGGCCCACCATGCCACGGCTGATGGAGGAACTGGGCCGGGCGTCGGGGATCGAGCGGGCCGACGGCTTCTTCACCGAGGCCGACTGGCTGCCCGAGCCGGTGGCCGAGGAGATCGCCCGCGCGCAGGCCACGCCCCTGCCCACCCCCTTGCCCACGACCTCGCCCACGTCCGGCGGACAGACCACCGTCGTGGCCGTTCCCACCACCGTTGCCACGGCACCGCCCCCGGCCTCCTCGGGAGCCCAACCCCCACCGTCCGACTCCACCCCCGGCGGCGGAAAGCGCAGGCTCACCCGAGGCCGCGTCCTGACAGGGCTCGTCGTCATCGCAGTCCTCACCCTCGTCTGCACGACGGCGCTCCTCTCCGGTCGTCTGTCCGGCGGCGACGGCCAGGGCGATGATGCCTCCAGCGGCGCACCGGCGCGGAAGGAACCGGTGCGCAAGGAACTGTGGTCCTACGCCTTGGATGACCAAATGGAACTGTCCACGGTGGCGGACGGCACGGTCTACGTCGACAACAGCGAAGACAGCCTGTACGCGCTGGACGCCGACACCGGCGACGAGTTGTGGCATCGGCACCGCGCGGAAGCCACGCTCTTTCTGCTGGGGGCCTCCGACGGGATGGCCTTCTACGGCGACAGGGACCATATGTACGCCCTGGACGCCGACAGCGGTGAGGAAGTCTGGAAGGTCGAGGACGGCGGGGTTCATGCGACGCCCACCAAGGTCGGTGACACCATCTATGTGACCTACGGCGCCTTCCTGGCCGCGCTGAAATCCGATACGGGCGAAGTGATCTGGAAGAAGAGGTACGACGGATCACTGCGGCAAGGGGCGACCGTCGCCGATGGAGTCGTCTACCCCGTCTCGGGTGCCGAAGGCGACGCTCTGTACGCCGTGGACGCCAGGACCGGCGACGACCTGTGGCGGTTCAACGCCGGTAGCGACATCGCGTCCTCACCCGCCGTCGCCGACGGGACCGTCTACGTCGGCACCAAGGACGGCACCCTGCACGCGGTCGACTCCGACTCCGGCCAGGAGGCGTGGAAACGTGCCTTCGACGGGAAGTTGTGGGATCCGGCCGTGGCCAACGGGGCGGGTGACCCGATAGTCGCCGACGGCGTGGTCTATTTCGAGAACGACGGCTATGTGTGCGCTTTCGCCGCGGACACCGGAAAGCCGCTGTGGCGGCACAAGCCGGGCCTGGCGGATGTGGAGTTGGTGTCCGTCGCGGGCGGTACCGTCCAGTTCACCGATGGCGAGGACGGCAGCCGCGCGCTGTATGCCCTGGACGCCGACACCGGCAAGCGACTGTGGAAAGGGGAGCCGGGGGAGAATCCGACCGTCGTCGGCGGCACGCTCTACTACGAGGATGCCGGGCGTCTGCACGCGTCCCGGCCACGGGATTGAGTGAGGGGGAGCGAAGTGGGGGAGTTCGCGCCGCTGGAAGCGGGGGACCCCGAGCGGGTCGGGCGGTACCGGATCGTCGCACGGCTGGGCCGGGGCGGGATGGGGCGGGTGTATCTGGGCCGGTCACCGGGTGGCCGCGCGGTCGCGGTGAAGGTGGTACGGCCCGAGCTCGCGGAGGATCCCGATTTCCGTCGCCGGTTCGACCGCGAGGTGAAGGCGGCCCGCCGGGTGACGGGGTTCTTCACCGCCGCGGTGGTGGACGCCGAACCGGAGGCCATGCCGCCGTGGCTGGCCACCGAATACGTGCCGGGGATGTCCCTGGACGCGGCGGTGGACGCGCACGGCGCCTGGCCGGAGCCCTCGGCGCTGGCGCTGGGCGCCGCGCTGGCCGAGGCGCTGGAGGCCGTACACGGTGCCGATGTGGTGCACCGCGATCTCAAGCCGTCGAACGTACTGCTGGCCGCAAACGGCCCGCGGCTGATCGATTTCGGCATCTCCCTGGCGGCCGAGGCCACCAAGCTCACGGAGACCGGGGCGACGATCGGCACGCCCGGTTTCATGTCCCCGAGCAACTGGCGGGCGACACGGTGGGCGCGGCGAGCGATGTCTTCGCCCTCGGTGCCGTCCTGGCTTACGCGGCGACCGGATCCGGCCCGTTCGGCGGCGGCCCCGCCCACGCCCTGAACTACCGGGTGGTCCATGAGGAACCGGACCTGACCGGTCTGCCGCCCCGACTGGCGGACGTCGTGGCCCGGTGCCTGGCCAAGGACCCGGGCCAACGGCCCACGGTGCCGGACCTGGTGGCAGAGCTGAGCCGGGCCGCGCAGGCCGAAGCGGCCGACGGCTCGTCCACGAGAGTCGGCTGGCTCCCCGAGCCGGTGACGACCGAGATCACCCGCAGGCAGGCCGAACCGTTGGTCGCGCCCACCGGACAGGCCACGGTCGAGGACGTGCCCCCCACCGTCCGTGCGACGGCGCCCGTGCCGGGCCCACCGGAGGCGCCCGGCTCCGGCGGCGAGCGGCGCTGGAGGCGCTGGTTCACGCGGGGCCCGGTCCTGGCGGGTCTCGCGGTGGCCGTGGTCCTCGCGGTCGTGGTCACCGTGACGCTTCTCCCCGACCATGGGTCCGGCGGGGAGCAGAGTGGGAAACAGAGCGGGAAGCAGACCGGGAAGAAGCCCCCCGCGCCAGTACTGAAGCAGCTCTGGTCCTACTCGCAGGGCACGAAATCGCCACCGTCGGTCGAGGGCGGACGGGTCTACTTCGGCGAGGACGACGGCGGCGTGTCCGCCCTGGACGCCGACACCGGCGACCGCGTGTGGGAATTCGGCCGGACGATGGGCGACGAAGGCTCACCGGTCTTCGCCGAAGGGGCGGTCTACTTCAGCAGTCGCGACGACGGATTCGACCAGGACCGCAGCCGCGTGTACGCCCTCGACGCCGCCACCGGAAGACATCGGTGGGAGTTCGAGCCCAACGGCTGGGTGGACGCGGGCCCGGTTGTGGTCGGCGGAACCGCCTATTTCTCCAGCAGCAAACTCGGCGGCGACGGCATCTTGTACGCGGTGGACGCCGCAACCGGTGAAAAGGAGTGGAGCCAAGTACTCGGCCGGGGCGCCGGGCTGGCCTATGACGACGGGGTCGTCTACTACGGGGCCCGTACCGTACGCGGCTCGCATCTCTATGCCCTTGACGCCGACACCGGCAAGCAGGTGTGGAAGGTGCACATCAGCGCTGACGTCCTCCCCAGCGCGATCACGTCGTTGACCGTCGCCGACGGTGTCATCCACACCGTCGGCGACGACGGCGTCCTGTCCGCCCGGGACGCCGACAACGGCGACCTGCTGTGGAAGTACCGGACCGATCTCTCCGACTTCTTGGGTTCGAGCCCCCCGGTCGTCGTCGACGGGGCCGTCTACATCAGCGGAAACACCGAACGCGATGCGGGGGACGGCCAGGTGTTCGCCGTCAACGCGAAGACCGGCGCCTTGCGGTGGAAGTACCGGATGCCACGGGTGAGCTCGCCGCCCACCGTCACGGCCGGCACGGTCTACGTCAGTACCGAGGCCGGCGCCTTGGAACTCCTGAGTGCCGACAGCGGCGACTCCTCGGGACAGGTCCGCCTGGCGGATGACCATGAACCGAACGTGACCGTCGTGGACGGGGTGGCCTACTTCGACGGTGGTGACGGGCGCCTGCACGCGGCCACGGTCACCCGCTGATTCCGCCGCCGGATAAACAGCCCAGACTCAGATAAACAGCCCAGCCTGTTCAGTTTAGCCGGTCCGCCCTGGCGGCGAACCGGCTTTCCTTGCCCTGCTCTGCGGGAGCCCGATTCCTCCCCACCCTGAAGGGCGGGGTTTCCTCGGAGGAGATCAGATGAACGAGAACGTGAACGTGAAAGAGAACGGGAACGAGAGCGCGAACAATACGGCTCTGCTCGTGATGGACGTCCAAGAGGGCATCGTGAGCCGGATCGCGGGCTCCGGGTATCTGCCGCGCCTCGTGGGCGCGGTGGAGGCGGCCCGTACCGCCGGGATCCCTGTTCTGCACATCGTGGTCGGCTTCCGGTCCGGGCACCCGGAGGTCTCGGACCGCAACATGTCATTCCGCGCCCTTCCGGCGGGCGCTTTCACACCCGAGGATCCGAACGCCGCCATCCATCCGGACATCGCGGCCCGGACCGACGAGACCGTGATCACCAAGAAGCGGGTCAGCGCCTTCGCGGGAAGTGACCTGGAGATGGTCCTGCGGGCCCGCGGGATCACGCATCTCGTCCTGAGCGGCATCGCGACCAGCGGCGTCGTCCTCTCCACCCTGCGCCAGGCCGCCGACCTCGACTACCGGCTCACCGTGCTGGCCGACGGTTGTGCCGACTCCGATGAGGAGGTCCACCGGGTGCTCATCGAGAAGGTATTCCCCCGCCAGGCCGAGGTCACGACGGTGGAGGAGTGGGCCGGGGCGGTGGGCTGAGCGACGGGGGCCGAGCGCTCGGTCGGGTGCGGTGCCGTCTCGCGCCAGTGGCTCATGAGTTCGGTTCGTCCTCGGTCAGCATGGCGAGCAGGGTATGGGGCGCGTTCTTGCCGGACATGAGGTCGTGGAGGCGGTCGGCTTCGGTGGCTTCCCCGGCGCTGCGGGGGAACATGGCCTGCTCGTACGCGGTGAGCGCGGCCTCGATGTCGTCGGGGTGCGCGGCGAGGGCCGTGCCGAGTTCGGCGCCGTCCTGCATGGCCAGGTTGGCGCCTTCGCCGTTCGGGGCCGCGAGGTGGGCGGCGTCGCCGACCAGGGTCACCCCCGGCACCCGGTCCCAGCGGTGCCCGACCGGCAGCGTGTGGTGGGGGCGCAGGACCGGCGCGGTGTCGCTGTCGGTGATCAGCGCGGTGAGCTCCAGTGCCCAGCCGTCCAACTCCCGCGCTATCCGCGCGGTGGCCGTGGCGGGGTCGGTGAAGTCGATGGTGGCGAACCAGTCCAGCGGCATGGGCAGCACCAGGTAGGTGTGGAGGGTCTCGCCGCTCTCCCGGTGAGCCCCGATCCACTTCCCGTTCCCGCTCGGGTCGATCGCGAACATCGACCCGCCGCCGACCGCCTTCGCGGCGGCCGGGTGCCGGGTTTCGGCGTCGAACAGGTAGGTCTCGACGAACGACCGGCCGACGTATTCGGGTGCGGCGTCGGAGAGCAGCGGCCGGACACGTGACCATGCGCCGTCCGCGCCGACCAGCAGGCTGGTGGCGACGCTGCTGCCGTTGGCGAAGGTCACCTCGTGGCGGCCCTCGCCGAGGGCGCGGGTGCCGCTGACCTTGTGGCCCCACCGGACGGTCCCGGCCGGGAGGGAGTCGAGCAGGATCTGCCGCAGTTCGCCGCGCTGCACCTCGGGGCGTCCGCCCGTGCCGTCGTCGGCCTTGTCGAGCAGGACGGCCCCGTCCCGGTCGAGGACCCGCACGGCCTGGCGGCCCTCCAGGACGATGGCGTGGAACTCGTCCATCAGACCGGCCGCCCGCAGCGCCGGTTGGCCGTTGTAGTCGTGGATGTCGAGCATCCCGCCCTGTGCGCGAGCCATCGGCGAGGGCTCCGCCTCGTAGACGGTGGCCGGGATGCCGTGGACCTGCAGGACGCGGGCCAGGGTGAGGCCGCCGAGTCCGGCGCCGATGATCGTGACGGGAGTGCGCATCGTGGCTCCTTCGCATCGAGGCCGCCTCCGCCCGGTGAGGGCGCCTCCGCCCGGTGAGGGCGCCCTCGGACAGGCCTCTCTGGTACGCCGTTCCAAGTTGGTATGACGTTCCAATGTTGGAACAACGCTCCAGGCATGTCAAAATCGCGGCATGGCAACGCGGACGCGCCGGTCACAGCGGCGCACAGAGGCGCTCTCCCGGGAGCGCATCGTCGAGGCCGCCGTTGAGCTGCTCGACGCGGCCGGTGAGGGCGGGCTGACGTTCCGGGCGCTGACCGAGCGCCTCGCCACCGGGCCCGGGGCGATCTATTGGCATGTGGCGAACAAGAGCGAGCTGCTCGATGCCGTGACCGACGCCGTCGTCGCCGCCGCTCTGACCATCGAGCCCGCCGAGCCCGCCGAGTCCGCCGAGCCCGCCGAGTCCGCCGAGTCCGCCGAGTCCGCGGACTCGACGCAGGAGAAGATCCGCGCCGTCGCGCTCGGCCTGTTCGACGCGATCGACGAGCACCCGTGGCTTGCCACACAGCTCACCGCGCAGCTCTCCCGCAGCCCCTGGGGGCCGGTGACGCCGCGGATCCTCGAAAGCGTCGGCCGACAGGTCCGTGCGCTGGGTGTGAGCGAGGGCAGCCAGTTCACGGCAGCCTCCGCGTTGGTGCACTACATCCTCGGCGCGGCCGGCCAGAACGCCGCGAACGGCCGCGATCTCGGGCCCGACGTGGACCGCGGCGAGTTCCTCGACGCCGCGTCGAAGGCGTGGCAAGAGCTCGACCCCGACGACTACCCGTTCACCCGGGCCGTCGCGGAGCAGATGCGCGAGCACGACGACCGCGAGCAGTTCCTCGCCGGGATCGATCTCATCCTTACCGGCATCACCGCGCTCCACCTGCCCAGGGGGTAGGCGGGCACCTCATCCGTGAGCCGAGTCGGGTGAGGTGGCGTTGAGTGTGGGCCCGGGGCCGCCGGCCGGTGTCAGCGGGGCCAGATGGGCGGGTTGGTGCAGAACGCGCCGCCGAGGTTCTCGTGGTCGGGGTTGCCCGGCTCCAGCTCGCCCTGTTCGGCGATCAGCTTCGCGGCGTACGGCTCGGAGTCGTCCTGGGGCTCGTAGCCCAGGGCGCGGGCCGAGGAGAGGTCCCACCACAGGCGGGTGTTGGCCGAGCTGCCGTAGACCGCGGTGTAGCCCACGTTCTCCGCCGTAAGGGCGGCGTGGAGCAGCCGGGCGCCGTCCGCCGGGCTCATCCAGATCGACAGCATGCGGACCGTCGTCGGCTCGGGGAAGCAGGAACCGATGCGGATGGCGACCGTCTCGATGCCGTACTTGTCCCAGTAGAACGAGGCCAGGTCCTCGCCGAACGACTTCGACAGCCCGTAGAAGGTGTCGGGGCGGCGCGGGGTGTCGAGGGGGATGAGCGGGTCGTCTCCGACCGGACGCGGGGTGAAGCCCACGGCGTGGTTGCTGGAGGCGAAGACGACGCGGCGGACGCCCGCCTCGCGGGCCGCCTCGTACATGTTGTACGTGCCCTCGATGTTGGCCCGCAGGATCTTCTCGAATGGGGCTTCCAGGGAGATGCCCGCGAGATGGATGATCGCGTCGACGCCCCGCGCGGCCTCGTGCAGGGCGTCCCGGTCGGACAGATCCGCGGTGATCGCGTCCGGCTCGCCCTCGATGGGGAGCTGGTCGAGCAGCCGCAACTGGTATCCGTACGGCGGCAGCAGCTCGCGCATCAACGTGCCCATGCCGCCTGCGGCGCCGGTGAGGAGGACGGTGCGGGGAGCGGGCATGGGCGGATCTCCTCCGTGGGGGAATCACGTATGGGGTTTTTATATGTGGTTTTTATTCATGTATGCGATTCAGATTCATGGCCACCGTAGGGATCGGCGCAGGAGCCGTCAAGGGTGGCGCGGCGCCGCGGAATTCACCGCCGGGTGAGGGGTGTCACCCCGTTGGCACCCTTGACCGGTGACCGATGGCTGCCTTACGGTAAGCGTGTTCACGAATGTAGATGACGATCAGAAACGTGCACACTGCGTCGGTGGGTGACGGCGGGTCGGTGTACACGACAGGGAGAAGCCCGTGACCTCAGCTTCACTCGCCGAGCGCCTTGACGGACTGCTGTTCTTCCCCGTGACCGCTTACGGTCCCGATGGCGCCCTGGACCTGGAGATCTACCGCGCGCATGTCCGCGCCGGGATCGAAGCGGGGGCGGGCGCCGTCTTCGCGTGCTGCGGCACGGGCGAATTCCATGCCCTGACGCCGGAGGAGTTCCACGACTGCGTCGTGGCCGCCGTGGAGGAGTCCGCCGGGCGGGTCCCGGTGGTCGCGGGCGCCGGGTACGGGACCGCGCTGGCGATCCAGTACGCCAAGCTGGCCGAGCGGGCCGGTGCGGACGGGCTGCTCGCCATGCCGCCGTATCTGGTCGTGGCCGATCAGGAGGGGCTGATCCGCCACTACAGCGCCCTCGCCGGCGCGACCGACCTCGACATCATCGTCTATCAGCGGGACAACGCCGTCCTGGCCCCGGAGTCCGTGGCCCGGCTCGCCAAGGTGCCCGGCATCATCGGGCTCAAGGACGGCCTCGGCGACCTCGACCTGATGCAGCGCATCGTGAGCGCGGTGCGGGAGGGCGCCCCCGACGAGGACTTCCGCTACTTCAACGGGCTGCCGACGGCCGAGCTGACCGGCCTCGCCTACCGCGGCATCGGCGTGACGCTCTACTCCTCCGCTGTCTTCTGCTTCGTTCCCGAGGTCGCCCTCGCCTTCCACAAGGCGCTCATGACGGGCGACGACGAGACCGTCAACAAGCTGCTCGACGGCTTCTACCGGCCGCTGGTCGAGCTCCGCAACCAGGGCCGCGGCTATGCGGTGTCGCTGGTCAAGGCGGGCGTCCGGCTGCGCGGGCTGGACGTGGGCGAGGTGCGGTCGCCGCTCAGCGAGGCCAGCCCCGCCCACATCAAGGAGCTGGCCGAGCTGATCGAGCGCGGTATGGCGCTGATCGGGGACGGGGACGGGGACGGGGAGGCGCGGTGAGAGCCTCCGCCTTCGTCTACCCCTGGGACGTCGTCGGAGACCCGGACGCCGCGCGCCGCATCGCCGATCTCGGCGTCCAGCAGGTGACGCTGGCCTCCGCCTACCACTCCACCCGGGCCCTGACCCCGCGCCACCCCGACCACCGCATCGTCACCGCCCGCCACGCGGCCGTGCTCTACCCGCCGGACGCCGAGCGCTGGCAGGGGCGCGAGCTGCGCCCGTACGAGCAGTCGTGGGTGGCGGGCGACGACCCGTACGGCGAGGCGGCAGCCGCGCTGGCCGACGCGGGTCTCGAGGTCCACGCCTGGGTGGTGCTCGCGCACAACACCCGGCTGGGCGAGGAACATCCGCGGATCGCCGTGCGCAACGCCTATGGCGACCGCTACCCGTGGGCGCCGTGCATCGCCCGCCCCGAGGTGCGCGGCTATCTGGTGGACCTGGCCGCCGAGGCGGCCGTACGGCCCGGCACCCGCGGCACCGAGCTGGAGTCCTGCGGCTGGTACGGGCTCGCCCATCTGCACGCCCACGACAAGATCGGCGGGGTGCCGCTGGGCGGCGCCGGCCAGTATCTGATGTCGCTGTGCTTCTGCGAGAGCTGCGGCGCGGGCTATGCGGAACTCGGGGCCGACGCCGAGGAGCTGCGCCAGGCGGTCGTGCGCGCCCTGCGGCCGGTGTGGACGGGTGAGACGACCGCGGACGGCGGTGACCGCGCGGGGGAGTGGGCCGAGGTCGAGAAGCTGCTCGGCGCTGACCACGCCGCGCTCTTCGCGGCCTGGCGCAACCGGGTCGCCAGCAGTCTGCGGGGTGAGGCCGTGGCCGCCGTAAGGAGCGCGGCGGAAGCGGACTTCCGGGTTCTGCTGCACGCCGACCCGGCCCCGCACCGGCTCGGCGCCAACGTCGGCGTGGACCCGGCCGATGTGCTGGCCCAGGCCGACGGGGTCGTGCTGCCCTGCACAGGGGGCGAGGCAGCGCGCTCCGCGGTCCTGCCGCCCTTCGTCCCGCACCGGACCGAACGGACCGTGCTCGCCGCCAACTTCACGGTGGTGACGGGGATGGGCGGCAGCCCGGCGACACTGGCCGAGGACGCGGCCCACGCGGTGGAGCTTGGCGCCGACGAACTCCGCCTGTATCACGCGGGTCTGGCCTCGGACCAGGACCTCGCGGCCGTCCGCACGGCCCTCGCCGAGCTGAGCTGAACTGAGGCGACGAGCCGTAGTGGAAGCCTTGGCCGAAGCCTCCCCTGCTCAGGCCGGGTGGGCGACGGCTTCGTGCTCGATCCGCAGAAGGACACCCGGCCGGTACGCGTCGTGGGGGGAGCCGGTGTCCGGGCCGGTGAGCTTCTTGGTCACGCGTCCGCGGGCGACGATGCCCGCCAGCCGGTGCTCGGGGTCGAGCAGGGCGGAGAGGTCCTCGGCCGGGTTGCCGTCGACGACCAGCAGGTCGGCATAGGCTCCCGGGGCCACGGTCCCGATCTGGCCGGTCATCCGCAGCAGTGCGGCGGCGGTGGTGGTGGCGGAGCGGCCGGATCGGCCCACGCCGATGGTTATGCCGTCCTGGGTGAGCCGGTCGCCGGCTGATCGGCTGGGATCTGCTGCTGGAGTACACGGAGATCGTGCTGGGCAGGCAGGCAGGCGGGAGGGCAGGCGGGCGAGGCCGGTGACGGCGCTCCCCGCCCGGTCCGCGGCTGAGCCGACAGGGCACACGTCGATGCGGGCCCGTATGGAGCGGGCCCGCACCGACCGTCGAAGGTCTTAGCCGACGGATTCCGTACGACCGGCCCAGATGCCGCGGCTGTGGGCGAGGTGACTGCGCATCAGCTCCACCGCGCGCTCGCCCTCCCCTGCCTCGATGGCGTCCACCAGTGCGATGTGTTCTTCGCCGGACCGGGTCAGCTCGCCCTGCTCCGCCAGCTTCTGCAGCCCCTGCATGCGAGCCTGGTCGCGCAGTTGCGCGACCATGGTCACCAGGCGGCCGTTGCCCAGCAGCTCCAGCAGGCCGAGGTGGAACTGCCGGTCCTTGTCCAGAAAGGTGGCCAGATCCCCTTCCCTGGCCGCCGCTGTGATCTCCTCCGCGCGCCGCCGGAACCGCGGCACCGGCGCCCCGTCCAGCACCTGGACGACATCCGCCATCGCCGGCGCCTCCAGCAGCGTGCGGATACGGAAGATCTCGTCCAGGTCGTGCTCGCTGAGGACGGGCACCCTGAAGCCGCGGTTGCGGATGACCTCCACCATGCCGCGATTGGCCAGATCCATCACCGCCTCACGCACCGGCGTGATGGACACCCCGAGCTCCTCGGCAAGGCTGATGACGCTGCGTACCTCCCCGGGCTCGATCCGTCCGAGCACGATCCGGGTGCGCAACTCCTCCAGGGCCAGCTCACGCAGGCTGACCGCTTTCAGGGGGCCGGTGGAGGTACTGGCTGAGGCGGGGCTGGAATCGGTCACACCTCATACATAACACGACGCCGCCCTCCCCCCAGCCAGCCGGGAAGAGGTAAGGTGTAATACCTTACTGGTCGGTCCGCTCTCCCGCGATACGGCGGAGAGCCCTTGTATAAAGATTCGGAGCCCCATGCAGACCATGACCGTCGGCCCCCGCGAGATCCGCGAAGCCGTCACCATGCGCGAGGCCATTGACGCGGTGCGCGGCGGCTTCATCGATCTGGCCGCGGGCGGCTTCGAGATGCCGACCCGCACCGCCCTGCGCGACGGCCGGTTCCTGGTGATGTCCGCGCATCACCGCGCCACCGCCTCCGCCATGATCAAGACGCTGAGCCTGAACTTCGACCGCGCGCCCGCCATCGCCGGCACCGTCGTGTGGAGCGAGACCGGTCGCGTCGACAGCCTGGTCGCCGATGCCGGAGCGGTCACCACCTTGCGCACCGGGGCCGCCGTCGGGGCCGCTACCGACCTCCTCGCTCCCGCGGACGCCAGTCGGCTGACCATCATCGGAGCGGGCGGGCAGGCCCCCGACCAGGTTCGTGCCGTCCACACCGTGCGCCCCCTGCGGGAGCTGACCGTGGTGGACGCCGACCCCCGCCGCGCCGAAGCCCTCGCCGAGACCCTCGCCCCGGAGCTGACCGGCGCGCACATCCGCACCGCCGCCGAGGCCGAGGCCGCGGTGGGCGACGCCGAGATCGTCTGCTGCGCCACCAACGCGACCAGTCCGCTCTTCGCCGAAGCGGCCCTGCCCGCCCAGGTCCACGTCAACGCCATCGGCGCCTTCCGTCCGACCATGCGCGAGCTGCCCGACGAACTCCTCGCCAGCAGCACCGTGATCATCGACGAGCTGGAGGCGATCCTCGAGGAGTCCGGCGAGATCCTCCACGCCCTCGAATCGGGCGCCATCACCCGGGACGACCTCACCGAACTCGGTGCCGCCCTGTCCGCCCCCGAACCGCCGCGCGGCAAGCGGACCGTATTCAAGACTGTCGGCGTCGCCATGCAGGACTGGGCCATCGCCCGCCTGCTGGCCGACAAGTTCCTGCCCTGAACGGCGACCGGGCCAGATCCAGCACGGGCAGCTCGGCGGCACCGCCTGCGTGAGCCGCGGGTGCGCGGGGCCCCCTGTGCCCGGCGCGGTTCAGGCGGGACGAACGGACCAGCCACGGCCATCTCTCCCGCCGCCGACCGGAGTTCATGCCCGGGGCCCGCCGCTCTTCTCTTGTGGCGGGTTTCCGGGACGGGTCGGCGGGTTATCGGAAGCGCGACACCTTGTGGCATCGCCACGATCGAAGGGTGTCGACGAAACGGAACACCCCACATCGCAGAGCCATCGCGCTGATGTCCCTGGGCCACGCCTGCGTGGACATCTACCAAGGAGCGGTGGCCGCGCTGGTGCCGTACTTCGTCTGCGAGCGGGCCTACAGCTACGCCGCCGCCTCCGGTGTCGTGCTGGCGGCCTCGCTGCTGTCGTCCGTGGTGCAGCCGCTGTTCGGGGCGCTCACCGACCGGTGGGCCATGCCGTGGCTGCTGCCGGTGAGCACGCTGGTGGGCGGAGCCGGAGTGGCGCTGAGCGGGGTCACCGGCTCCTACGCGCTGACCCTGGTGGTGGTCGCCGTCTCCGGGATCGGCGTCGCCGCGTACCACCCCGAGTCCACCCGGGTGGCCCGGCTGGCCAGCAGGGGCAGCCACACCGCGATGAGCTGGTTCTCCCTCGGCGGCAACATCGGCTTCGCCGCCGCGCCGCTCGCGGTCGCCGCCGTCATCGCCACCGGCGGCCTGCGCGCCTCCCCGCTGCTGGCCGTCCCCGCCGTCGCCGGAGCGGCCCTGTGCGCGGCCACGCTACGGGTACTCAGGGCCCCCGGCGCGGCGACCGGGTCCGCGCGGACGAGCCGTGGGGGAGACGGAAGGGACGACTGGCCCTCGTTCCTCCGGTTGTCCGGGGCCATCATGTGCCGCTCGATCGTCTTCGTCGGGCTGAGCGCGTTCATCTCGCTCTATGTGCGCGAGCGCGTCGGCGGAGGCGAACTGGCCGGTACGGCCGCCCTGTTCGTGCTCTATGTCGGCGGCGCGGCGGGCACGGTGGCCGGAGGCGGGCTCGCCACCCGCTACGGCCGTATCCCGGTCGTCCAGTGGTCCTACGCCCTGACCGTCCTCGCCGTCGCGGGCGTCGTCCTCGTCCCCGGCCCGGCGCTCTACCTCTGCGTGGCGCTCGCCTCGGCCGGGCTGTACGTGCCCTTCTCCCTGCACATCACGCTCGGCCAGGACTATCTGCCCCGCCGCGTGGGCACCGCGAGCGGCGTCACGCTGGGTCTTACCGTCAGCGTCGGCGGCCTCGCGAGCCCCCTCATCGGCACCCTCGCCGACGCCACGACCCTGCGCACCGCTCTCGCCCCCCTGATCGCCCTCCCCGCCCTCGGCTGGCTCCTCCTGCGCACCCTGCACGAGCCCGCCCTCCCGGAAGCCCTCACCGGCCACCCCCACCCGACGGAGGCCGAGGCACCCGAGCGGGCATAGGGGCGGCGGACGGCGGTCCTTGGGCCTCGGCGCCGTCGGTCTCGGGCGGCGCCGCCCACCCCGCGTCCCGCATCATCCGCCCCACCGTCTCCGCCAGCGCGCTCGTCGCCGGGATCACCGTCTCGCCCCCGCCCGGCAGCAGGTCCAGCGGCCGGTACCAGTCGCGCATCTCCGGCTCGCCGTACTCGTCCGCCTGCGGTTTGGTGGCGTGCCGCCGCAGCGTCTCGGCGAACGGGACGTCGAGGTAGTAGGCGTGGGTGCGGCCCTGGTGGTCGCGGCACAGGGCGTCCAGCATCGGGCCGTAGTGCGCGGCGTAGAGGATGCCCTCGACCACGGCGTGGAAGCCGTGGTCGAGGGCGTAGCGGGCCACGGTGTCGATGAGGCCGATGTTCGCCGCGTCCGGGGTGTCCCGCTCCCGCAGCACGACCCGGCGCAGATTGTCCTGGCCCACCAGTGCGAGGCCGCGTCCGTAGCGGGCGCGCAGCTCGGCGGCGACGGAGGACTTGCCGGACGCGGAGTTGCCGCGCAGCACGATCAGCCGCGTCGTCGCGGAACCCACCCTCATCCGGGCCACGCTAGCGGCGTCGGCGGCGAGTTGCGGGGCGTGTGCGGGCGATTGCCCGCCGTGCGCGAATTTTTGCCAGAACCGTTGACGAAGCCCTGGGGCCGCCCTAACTTCATCGCGTCGTACTTCATACGTCATATATGAGACGCGATATGTGAGATCTGAGAGCAGCCATGGACATCGCCCCGAGCCCGATCCCCTCCCGCACCCAGTACGTGCTGGAGGCGGTCAAGCACGCGATTCTCACCGGGCGGCTGCGCCCCGGACAGGCGTTGGTGGAGGCCGAGTTGGCCGCGCAGTTCGGGGTGTCCAAGACGCCCGTACGGGAGGCGCTCAAGACTCTCGCGGGGCGGGGGCTCGTGGTGATGAGCGAGTACAAGGGGGCCACCGTCAGGACCGTCGACACCGCGATGGCGCACGCCGTCTACGATGTGCGGCTGCTCCTGGAGCCCGAGGCGCTGCGCCGGACCGTCGCCGCGCGGGCCGGGCTGGAGGCCGCCGGGGCCGCGCTGGAGCGGTCGGACGCGGCTGACGATCCGGCCGGGCGGTCGCTGGCCAACCGCGACTTCCACCGGGCGCTCTATCTGCCCTGCGGCAACCCCCTGCTGACCCGGATGCTCGACGAACTGCGGGACCAGGCCGCGCTGGTGTCCGCCGTCGCCTGGCAGGCGGTGCCCTCCTGGGAGCAGGAGGCCCATGAGCACCGGGAGATCCTGGCCCGCGCGCTCGGCGGCGACGCCGACGGGGCGGGCCGCGCCCTGCACGACCACATCGCCTCCTTTGTCCAGCGCGCCTTCCCGGACCGGGAGTGTCCGGACGGGGAGTACCCGGACGGGGCGTAGCACCCGGCGGCCCCGGTCGCCGACCCCAGCACCATCCGAACAGCTCGCCCGATGCCGAACATCGAGAGAAAGGGTTCGTATGGACTACTCACCGCTGAGGACGGCGCTCGCGGATGTCGTGGCGATCCCGGTGACTCCGTACGACGTCGATGGCGCCGTGGACCGCACCGCCTACCGCGCCCTGCTGCGCCGGCTCCTCGACGGCGGGGTCAAGGCCGTCACCCCGAACGGCAACACCGGGGAGTTCTACGCCCTCACCCTCGAAGAGCGGCGGCTGGTCACCGAGCTGACCGTCGAGGAGGCCGCAGGGCGGGCCGCCGTCCTCGTCGGCGTCGGCCATGACGCGGCCACCGCCGTCGAGGCCGCCCGCCACGCCCGCGCGGCCGGGGCCGACATGGTGATGGTCCATCAGCCGGTGCATCCGTACGTCGCCCAGGACGGCTGGATCGACTACCACCGCACCATCGCCGAGGCCGTCCCCGAGCTGGGCGTGGTGCCGTATCTGCGCAATCCGCTGATCGAGGGCGCGGCGATCGCCCGGCTCGGCGAGGAGTGCCCCCAGGTCATCGGGGTCAAGTACGCGGTCCACGACGCCACCCGCTTCGCGGCCGTCGCGCGCGACGCCGGGCTGGACCGGTTCGTCTGGGTGGCCGGGCTCGCCGAGCTGTACGCGCCCTCCTACTGGGCGGTCGGCGCCACCGGCTTCACCTCGGGCCTGGTCAACGTGGCCCCCAACGTCTCGCTCAACATGCTGGGCGCGCTGCGCGCGGGGGACTATCCGGGTGCGATGAAGGTGTGGGAACAGATCCGGCGGTTCGAGGACCTCAGAGCCGAGCGGCAGTCCGCCAACAACGTCACGGTCGTCAAGGAAGCGCTTGCCGCGATGGGCCTGTGCCGCCGCGATGTGCGCGCCCCGAGCAAGCCGCTGCCCGAGCCGAGGCGCGCGGAAGTCGCCGCGATCGTCGAGGGGTGGTCGGTATGAGCGCCCGTCCCAGCGATGCGGGCACCCCGCCGAGACCGCGCAAGCGCCCCGAGGAGCTGCGCAGCCACCAGTGGTACGGCACCGAGGGCCTGCGCTCCTTCAGCCACCGTGCCCGCACCCGCCAGCTCGGCTATCTCCCCGAGGAGCACCTCGGCAAGCCGGTCATCGCGATCCTCAACACCTGGAGCGACATCAATCCCTGCCACGTCCACTTGCGCGACCGCGCCCAGGCGGTCAAGCGCGGGGTCTGGCAGGCGGGCGGCTTCCCCCTGGAGTTCCCGGTCTCCACGCTCTCCGAGACCTTCCAGAAGCCCACCCCCATGCTCTACCGCAACCTCCTCGCCATGGAGACCGAGGAACTTGCCCGCTCCTATCCGGTCGACGGCGCCGTACTGCTGGGCGGCTGCGACAAGTCCACCCCGGCGCTGCTGATGGGCGCGGCCAGCGCCGACCTTCCGGCGGTCTTCGTCCCGGCCGGACCGATGCTGCCGGGGCACTGGCGCAACGAGGTGCTGGGTTCGGGCACCGACATGTGGAAGTACTGGGACGACAAGCGGGCCGGGCTGATCGGCGACTGCGAGCTGTCCGAGCTGGAGCGGGGGCTGGCCCGTTCGCCCGGCCACTGCATGACGATGGGCACCGCCTCCACGCTGACGGCCGCCGCCGAGGCACTGGGCGTGACCGTCCCCGGCGCCTCGTCCATCCCGGCCGTGGACTCCGGGCACGACCGGATGGCCGCCGCCGCCGGATTACGCGTGGTCGAGCTGGTCTGGCAGGACCTCAGGCTCTCGGAGATCCTCACCCGGGAGGCGTACGAGGACGCGGTCGCGACCGTGCTCGCCCTCGGCGGCTCCACCAACGCGGTGATCCATCTGATCGCCATGGCGGGCCGGTCCGGGGTGCGGCTCACCCTCGACGACTTCGACCGCATCGCCCGTACCGTCCCCGTGCTCGCCGATCTGCGGCCCGGCGGCCGGTATCTGATGGAGGACTTCCACTTCGCCGGCGGGCTCCCGGGCTTCCTCTCCCGGCTGACGGACGTTCTGCACCTGGACCGCCCCACCGTCGCCCACCCCACGCTGCGCGAACAGCTCGACGGCGCCCTGGTACACAACCCCGAGGTGATCCGGCCCCGCGACAACCCGCTGGCCGAGGAGGGCGGAGTGGCGGTGCTGCGCGGCAATCTGTGCCCCGACGGCGCGGTCATCAAGCACATCGCGGCCGAGCCCCGGCTGCTGAAACACACCGGCCCCGCCGTGGTCTTCGACGACTACAAGACGATGCAGGCCACCATCAACGACCCCGGTCTCGGCATCACCGAGGACAGTGTGCTGGTGCTGCGCAACGCCGGTCCGCTCGGCGGCCCCGGAATGCCCGAGTACGGGATGCTGCCGATCCCCGACCATCTGCTCAAGCAGGGGGTGCGGGACATGGTGCGGATATCCGACGCCCGGATGAGCGGCACCAGTTACGGGGCCTGTGTGCTGCACATCGCGCCCGAGTCGTATGTGGGCGGCCCGCTCGCCCTCGTCCGCGACGGCGATCAGATCACCCTCGACGTGGCGGCGCGGGTGCTGCGGCTGGAGGTGGACGACGCCGAGCTGGCGCGGCGCCGGGCGGGGTGGACGGCCCCGCCGCCCCGCTACGAGCGCGGCTACGGCGCGCTCTACCAGGACCAGATGACCCAGGCGGACACCGGCTGCGACTTCCGCTTCCTGGCCCGCCCCGGGGCGGTGCCCGAACCCTACGCGGGCTGACGCCACCTCCTCAGCGCCAAATTTTTTTGTACGAGATACCGAACGACATTCGGTAAGCGCTTCACGGAAGCGCTTCACCGACCCGTACACCGTCGACTCCGAGAACGGAGAAGCAGTCATGGCCGACGCCGTGGCGAAACCGCCCCGGGTCACCCGGCGCCGTACGGGAGGACCGGCCCGCCGCCTCCCGTACCTGCTGATCGCCCCCGCCGGGCTGCTGATGCTGGGCTTCATCGCCTATCCGATGCTCAGCGTCCTCTACTACAGCCTGCGGAACTACAACGTCACCAAGCCCTGGCGGAACGGCTACGCGGGCTTCGGCAACTTCACCCGGATCCTCACCGACGACCCGCAGTTCTGGGACACGCTCGTCTTCAGCGGCAAATGGGTCGTCACCGAGGTGCTGCTGCAGCTCCTGCTCGGCCTCGCGCTCGCCCTGCTGGTCCACCAGACCTTCCTCGGCCGCGGCCTCGCCCGCGCCCTGGTCTTCTCGCCCTGGGCCGTGTCCGGGGTGCTGACCACCACCATCTGGATGCTGCTCTACAACCCCTCGACCGGCATCAGCCGCTATCTCGCGGACGCCGGGATCGGCACGTACGGCACCTCGGTGCTCTCCGACACCGGAACCGTCTTCTGGGCCGCCGTCGTCGCCGAACTCTGGCGCGGCGTCCCGTTCTTCGCGATCCTCATCCTCGCCGACCTGCAGTCCATCCCCCAGGACCTCTACGAGGCGGCCTCCGTCGACGGCGCGGGCCGGGCGCGGCGGTTCTTCCACATCACCCTGCCGCATCTGAAGGACGCGATCATCCTCTCCACGCTGCTGCGCGGCGTATGGGAGTTCAACAACGTCGATCTGCTCTACACCCTCACCGGCGGCGGACCGGCCGGGCAGACCACCACCCTTCCGCTGTACGTCGCCAACACCGGGATCAACGGACATGACTTCGGCTACGCCTCCGCGCTGACCACCGTCGCCTTCGTGATCCTCCTCTTCTGCTCGATCCTCTATCTGCGCCTGAGCAAGTTCGGAGGCGAGACCAAGTGACCGCCGCACTCGCCGAGCAGGGCACCCGGCCCGCCCCCGCGGCCGCCCCGCCGCCCACCGCCCGCGGGAAGCGCCGGCGCGGGCTCGACCAGGGCGTACCGCGCTGGCAGATCTATCTGCCGCTGTGCCTGTATCTGCTGTTCACCCTCGTCCCCTTCTACTGGATGCTGCTGTTCGCGCTGCGCCCCGCGGGCTCGAACGCGCTGGTGCCCTGGCCGATCACCGGTGAGCACTTCCAGAAGGTGTGGAACGAGCGCAGCTTCGGGATCTTCTTCCAGAACAGCATGATCGTCGGCGTCGCCTCGCTGGTGATGACGACAGCGGTCGCGCTGGCCGGCGGCTATGCCCTCGCGCGCTTCGACTTCCGGCTCAAAAAGGGCTTCATGCTGGCGCTGCTGGCCTCGCAGTTCATCCCGGGCGCGCTGATGCTGGTACCGCTCTTCGAGATCTTCAAGAACCTGCAGATGATCAACTCGCTGGGGAGCGTGGTCATCGCGGAGACGGTCTTCCAGCTACCCCTGTCGATCATCCTCATCAGCGGCTTCATCAAGAACGTGCCGGTGTCGCTCGAGGAACAGGCGTGGGTCGACGGCTGCGGCCGCTTCCGGGCCTTCTGCGCGGTGGTGCTGCCGCTGCTGCGCCCCGGGCTGATCGCGGTCGGCTCCTTCGCCTTCGTACACAGCTGGAACCACTTCCTGTTCGCGCTGATGTTCCTCAGCTCCCAGGACAAGCAGACCATCCCGGTCGGCCTCAACACTCTCATCGGCGCGGACAGCGTCGACCTGGGCGCGCTCGCGGCGGGCGGGGTGATCGCCGCGGTGCCCGTCGTCATCGTCTTCGCCTTCATCCAGAAATGGCTGATCACCGGCTTCAGCGCGGGGGCGGTCAAGGGCTGACCGAAACGGTCGGCGGCACAACGTATGCGGACAAGGAGGTCCGAGCATGGGCATGGCGCACCCCCGGGGACGAGGGGAAGCCCCGGCCGACGAACCGATACCCGTCGTCCTCGCGGGCGCCCGAGGCCATGGGCGCTGGCATCTGGACAACATCCGCCGACTGGCCGTCGCAGGAACGGTCCGGCTCGCCGGGGTGTGCGAACTTCGGCCGCTCACCCGGGAGGAGCTGGGCGACCGGCTCGGCGAGCCCGAGCAGTCCGCCGACCTGGCCGGACTCGTGGCCCGGACCGGCGCCCGGATCGCCGTCGTCTGCACCCCGATCCACACCCACGCCGACCTCGCCCTCGCCGCCGCCGAACGCGGTGCGCACCTTCTGCTGGAGAAGCCGCCCACACCCTCGTACGCCGAATTCGCCCGGATGAGCGAAGGACTGCGCGGCCACGGAACCGTCTGCCAGATCGGCTTCCAGTCGCTCGGCTCCCACGCCCTGCCCGCCATCCGGAACATCGTCGCCGACGGCCGCATAGGGGCGATCCGCGGCATCGGCGCGGCCGGGGCATGGGCCCGCGACGAGGACTACTACGCCCGCGCCCCGTGGGCCGGACACCGCACCCTCGACGGCCGAGACGTCGTCGACGGCGTCCTCACCAACCCCCTCGCCCACGCCGTCGCCACCGCCCTGCACCTCGGCGGCGCCGACCGGGCCGAGGACGTGGCCGGTATCGAGCTGGAGCTGTACCGGGCCAACGCCATCGAGGCCGACGACACCTCCTGCGTACGGATCCGCACCAGCCGCGGTACCACCGTCGCCGCCGCCGTCACCCTGTGCGCGGAGGAGCCCGGTGAGCCGTATGTGGTCCTCCACGGCGACCGGGGGCGGATCACCTTCTGGTACAAGCTGGACCGGGTCCGCGTCGAACGCGACGGAGCGCCGCCCGAGACCACCGATCACGCGCGCACCGATCTGCTGGACAACCTCGTCGCCCATCTGCGCGACGGCACCGAACTGCTCGTCCCACCGGACCGCACCGGCGCGTTCATGCGCGTCGTCGAGGCGGTCCGCACCGCCCCCGCACCGGTCCCGCTGCCCGCCGACGCCTGGCGCACCGAGCCCGGTGCGGGCGTCGCCTCGCGAGCCGCCAAGCGGCGCGTGGTGACCGGCATCGACCGACTGGTCACCGCCGGCGCCGAGCGCCTCGCCCTGTACTCGGAACTGCGCGCCCCCTGGGCCGCACGCCCCGCGGAGGTCCCGCACCCATGACACCCCTGACCCCCTCCAACCCGCTGACCCCCTCCCTCACCCGCCGTCCCCCCTGCACCGTGCTGCGTCATGAGAACCGGGTCGTCGGGTCGTATGTGCACCGCCCCCAACTGCCCGGCATGCTCGCGCCGCGCCCGTATCTGCACCCCGTGCGCACCCTCGGCGGCGTCACCGTCACCGGGCTGCGGCCCACCGAGGATCCGGCCCATCTGGGTGTGTCCATGGCCATCCCGGAGGTGGCCGGATACGACTTCCGGGGCGGCCAGGGCCGCCTGGACCACCAGGGCCGCCTGGACCACATGGGGAGCCAGCGCCATCTGAGCTGGCTGCTGCGCGATCCCGATGGCTTCGTGGAGGAGCTGTCATGGGCGGTCGGCGGGCGGCAACTGCTGCTGGAGCGGCGCACGGTGGCCGTACGGTCCCTGGGAACGGCGTGCTGGGCGCTGGACTTCACCTCCGCCCTCACCAATGTGACAGGTCAGGAGCTCGCCATCGGCGGGGCGGGCCACACAGGCGGCTTCTTCTGGCGCGTCCCGCGGCGCCCCGAGCCCGCGCAGGTCTTCAGCGCCGACGGCGAGGGCGCGGCGGCGGTGCACGGACGGCCCGCGGACTGGCTGGCGCTGGCCACCGACGAGTGGACGCTGGTCTTCGCCGGCGCGACCGGCGACACCCGGGCCGACCCGTGGTGCGTGCGCACCGGGGAACACGCGGGCGTCGGCTCGTCCCTCGCCTCGGACCGGCCACTGCCCCTCGCCCCCGCCGACACGGTCACCCGACGCATCGTCACCGCGATAACCGACGGCCGCCTGCCCCGCCCAACCGCAGCCCGCCTGGCAGCCCAACTCTCCGACAGGGGAGCGGCCGTATGAGCAACAGGTTGTGGGCAATCGTTCCTCCCCCAGCTACCGCTGGGAGGTGCCCCCTGGCGGAACGGGTGGGCACAACCGGCCCGCACACGGCCACCGTCCTAGCCAAGGCGGCGCGACCTCAAGACCAGCAACCGCAAGGGAACCCACGAGGAGACGGACGCACACCATGACCCCACGCACCCGCAGAGCACCCCACATCGCAACCGCCCTAGCGGCATTGCTCGCCCTGACCGCCACGGCTTGCGGCGACGACGGCTCGACCACCGGCGAGGAGGGTTCCGGCAAGGGCACCATCACCTTCTGGGACAACAACGGCGGCCCCCGCACCAAGGTCTGGAAGCGGATCATCGCCAAGTTCGAGGACAAGTACCCCGACATCACGGTCAAGTACGTCCCGATCCCGATCACCAACGTGCAGTCGAAGTACGACACCGCCATCCAGAGCGGCGGCGACAGCCTGCCCGACGTCGGCGGCGTGGGCACCGCGTATCTGGCCAATCTGGTGGCCCAGGGCGCCCTCGACCCCGTGACCGACCGCATCGACGACAGCGCCCTCAAGGGCAAGCTGATCAAGAACATGGTCGACAGCGTCCGCGCGGCCGGCGGGGAGGGCCAGGAGCTGTACTCCGTCCCGACCTCCGCCAACCAGGGCACCCTCTGGTACCGCACCGACCTCTTCAAGGCGGCGAAGCTGCCGGCACCGGACAGCTGGGGGAGGTTCTACAAGGCGGCCGACGAGCTGACCGACAAGGGCGGGAACAAGTTCGGCTTCACCCTGCGCGGCGGCGCGGGCTCGATCGCCCAGGCGCTGGACATGATGTACGCCCAGTCCGGCATCGCGTCCTTCTGGGACGGCGACAAGACCACCCTCAACGACCCCAGGAACGTCGCGGCGCTCGAGAAGTACATCGCCCTCTTCAAGAAGGTCACGCCCGCCGCGGACCTCAACAACGACTTCGCCAAGATGGTCGCCCAGTTCGACCAGGGCGACATCGGGATGCTGCAGCACAACCTCGGCAGCTATGTCGACCACGTACGGCTGCTCGGCAAGGAGAAGATCGCGGGC
The DNA here is from genome assembly GCF_003595545.1 of Streptomyces sp. 11-1-2. Classification (NCBI taxonomy): domain Bacteria; kingdom Bacillati; phylum Actinomycetota; class Actinomycetes; order Kitasatosporales; family Streptomycetaceae; genus Streptomyces; species Streptomyces sp. 11-1-2. Next base: position 3,227,619 of record NZ_CP022545.1, on the reverse strand, counting down.
ATACCGCTGCCGCCCTCCCGGGCCGGGGCGGCGCGCACCATCGTCTCCAATCCGGTCGACGGCCTCGGGCTGTTCAAGGCGAGCAAGAACAAGGCGGCGGCCTGGAAGTTCATCGAGTTCGCGGCCTCGCCGGAGATGAACAGCCTCTGGAACGAGGACGTGGGCGCGATCCCCGCCAACGTCGGTGCCGCGGACGACGACTGGATCGCCGAGGCCCCGCCGACCAAGGCCGCGCTGGAGTCGCTCAACGATCCGCGGACCAAGGTCGTCCAGCTGCCGTACTACCTCCCGGACTGGAACAACATCAGCAAGGCCGACAACGAGCCCGGCTTCCAGAAGGTGCTGCTCGGCCGGATGACCGCCAAGGCGTTCTGCGACAAGGTCGCGGACGAGCTCAACGCGGCACAGGCGGACTGGAAGAAGCACCAGGGCTAGCCGCGCTCGATCACCACGTCGCTCCACGGGCCCCGGGCCCGCGGGCCTCTATGAACCCCATGTATACGTTGCGTGTATAGTGCTCGCAGTTTATGCCGCCAACAGTACGCAGTTGTATGTCTGTTGGCGGCATTGCGGCCACTAATGACAACAAAAAGACTTCGGGGATATCAATGGGGCGAAAAGGTCGAATATCCGGACTGCTCGTGAGTGCCGTCTGTCTGACGCTGGGTCTCACCGGCTGCGGCGCGTCCTACGACACCACCTCACCGCGCAGCGCCCGGGAGCACGCGGTGAAGGACGCCGGGCTCGCGACACCGGCCGCCTCGAAGCCGGACGTGCTGAAGAAGGGCGACGGGGCGAACGGCTCGGTCGACTGCTCCCGCGCCAAATGCGTCGCCCTCACCTTCGACGCGGGCCCCAGCGAGAACACGCCCCGGCTGCTGAAGATCCTCAAGCGCGAGAAGGTCCACGCGACCTTCTTCATGCTCGGCAAGAAGCACATCGACAAACGCCCCGACCTGGTGCGCCGCATCGCGGACGAGGGGCATGAGCTGGCCAACCACACCTGGTCGCACAAGATCCTGACCAAGAGCGACGACGACGAGGTCCGCTCGGAGATCACCCGTGTCCAAAGCGCCGTCAAGAAGCTCACCGGCCGTACGCCGCTGCTGATGCGGCCGCCGCAGGGGCGTACCGACGAGCGGGTCTCCAAGATCTGCCGGGAGCTGGGCGTGGCGCAGGTGCTGTGGAGCGTGACGGCGAAGGACTATCAGACGACCGACTCCGCGCTGATCGAGAAGCGGGTGATGGAGCAGACGAAGCGCGACGGGGTCATCCTGCTGCACGACATCTACAAGGGCACGGTGCCGGCGGTGCCGGGGATCCTGGCGAAGCTGAAGAAGGACGGCTATACGGTGGTGACGGTCTCCCAGCTGATGGCCCCGGCCACCCCGGAACCGGGCAAGGTCTATCGCCCATGAGGCAACAGAGCAACAGGACCTCCCGCTTCCGAACATCCTCGGCCACAGAACGATCAAGTCTTGTCGCAAGCTATCGCGAGGCGATCGGAATTTCGTAGTCTAAGAATCCTCGGGTGCCCGGCAACCTAATCTGGACTGGCGGCAACTACGACATGGGACGGGCCGGCCCAGATCCTCCGGCCCGTTCTCTCGACGCGGAACAGGAGTTGCCATGGGGCTGAGGCGAAAGCGGGGCCGCCACCGTCGCCGTAAGGACCGCACGCTGCCGTTGGGCAGCGCCGTGATCGTGGCGTCGGCCGTGGCCGGGGTGTATCTGACGGCTTCCCCGGAGGGCGCGAGCGCCGTGCCCACCACCGTGTACGTGGCCACCAATGGCAGCGACGGCGACAGCGGCACCCTCAAGTCCCCCTACCGCAGCCTCGAAAAGGCGGTATCGGCCGCCAAGGCGGGCACCACCATCGAGGTGCGCGGCGGCACGTACTACCCCGCCAGGACGCTGCGCAGCTCCGTCAGCGGCACCTCCCGCGAGCGCGTCCAACTGCGGCCCTACAGGGCGGAGAAGGTCCGGCTCGACGGCTCCCGGCTGGGCGAGGGCTCCTCCCTGGTCTCCCTCAGCGCCGACTACTGGACGGTCTCCGGGATCGAGCTGCGCAACGCCCCGGGCGGCGGCCTGGTCTGCACCTCCTGTGCGAGAAACGTCTTCCAGAACCTCAGCACCCACGGCAACGGCGACACCGGACTGACCCTCCGCGGCGACGACACCAACGGCAACGTCATCCGGAACCTGGACTCCTACGGCAACCACGACGACGCCACCGGCGGCCAGCGAGCCGACGGCATGGCCCTCACCCACGGCTCCGGCACCGGCAACGTGGTCACCGGATCCCGGCTGTTCCGCAACAGCGACGACGGCCTCGACCTGTGGATGTGGGCGAGCCCCGTCACCATCGAGCACTCCTGGGCGTTCGAAAACGGCCGGAACCGCTGGCACATCCCCTACTTCAAGGGCGACGGCAGCGGCTTCCAACTCGGCGCCGACCGCCGCGGTGCCCCCTCGCCCGCCCATGTCGTACGGACCTCAGCCGCCTGGGCCAACACCAAGAGCGGCTTCGAGGCGGGCGGCAACACCGGAGCCCTCCATCTCCAGCGCACCACGGCCTTCGGCAACTGGGGCAAGGGCTACTCCTTCGGCGGCTCCCGCGCCCTTCTGACCCGCAACCTCGCGGTCTCCAACGGCCGCGGCAGCGCCGACACCGGGCGCCTCGCCGACTCCCGGGACAACAGCTGGACGCCGGGCGGCCCGGCCAACCCGCCGCTGGTCACCACCGACCCCACCACGGCCCTCGGCTCCCGGCGGCAGGACGGCTCCCTTCCGGTCACCAGCTTCCTCGTGGTCATGGACCGTACCGAGGTCGGCTCGACGATGAACTGAAACCCCGGGGATCCGGGGCTCCCCCGGGAGCCGTCCCGCCCCGTCAGCTGTGGCCCATGACGGGGCGCGGGCGGTAGGGGGCCTCCAGGCGCGCCACCTCCGCCTCGTCGAGCGTCAGCCCGACCGCCGCGACCGCGTCCTCCAGATGGCCGATCTTCGTGGCCCCGACGATCGGCGCGGTGACCGCGGGCCTGCCGAGCAGCCACGCCAGCGCGACCCGCGCGGGGGACACCCCGCGCTTCTCGGCGATCTCGCGGGTGGCGTCGAGTATGGAGAACTCCGCGTCCGCGTACCACTTCTCCACCAGCGGATCGTTGCCCGCCCGGACGGTGGTCCCGGTGCGGTCCCGGTCGCGGGTGCCCGCCAGCAGCCCGCGCGCCAGCGGGCTCCAGGGGATGACACCGACGCCCTGGTCCAGGCAGAGCGGGTTCATCTCCCGCTCCTCCTCCCGGTAGAGCAGGTTGTAGTGGTTCTGCATGGAGACGAACCGGGTCCAGCCGTGCGCCTCGGCCGTGTGCTGGGCCTTGGCGAACTGCCAGGCGTACATGGAGGACGCGCCGATGTACCGGGCCTTTCCGGCCCGCACCACGTCGTGGAGCGCCTCCATCGTCTCCTCGATGGGCGTCCCGGCGTCGAAGCGGTGGATCTGATAGAGATCCACATGGTCGGTGCCCAGCCGCCGCAGCGAGGCGTCGATGCCCGCCAGGATGTGCTTACGGGACAGCCCGCGGTCGTTGGGTCCCTCTCCCATCGGGGAGTAGACCTTCGTGGCGAGGACATAGTCGTCGCGGCCGGGGAAGAGCTCCCGCAGCAGCTCGCCGGTGATCTCCTCGCTCCGGCCCAACGAGTACATGTCGGCGGTGTCGAAGAAGGTCACCCCCTCCTCGACCGCGCGCCGCACGATCGGCCGCGCGTCGTCGATGTCCAGCTGCCAGGGCCGGTGTTCGGGGCTGCCGTAGCTCATCATGCCCAGGCAGATCCGCGACACCTTGATGCCCGACGCGCCCAGCCGTGCGTACTCCATGCGCCTGCTCCTCCCGCCCATCCGTCCGTTCGGCCGACCCGTCACAGCAGACCACCCCGGCCGCCGGATGTCAGCCCGGTGTGACGAAACCGCTCTCGTACGCGGCGATCACCGCCTGGGTGCGGTCCCGCACCCCCAACTTGGTGAGCACCGCCCCCACATGCGTCTTGACCGTGGCCGGTCCCACCGCCATCCGGGCCGCGATCTCGGAGTTGGACAGCCCGTCGGTCATCAGCCGCAGTACCACGGCCTCCCGCTCGGAGAGCCGGTCGCGCAGCGCCCGCGCGCTCGATTCGCGGTCCGGGCCGCGGGCGGCGGCGTGCTCGGCGGCCAGCGCCCGCACCGCGGCCGGGAACAGCAGCGAATCGCTGCGCGCCACCAGCCGCACCGCCTGCATCAGGTCCTCCGCACGGGCCCGCTTGAGCAGAAAGCCGCTGGCCCCGGCGCGCAGCGCGTCGTACACATAGCTGTCGTTCTCGAACGTCGTCACCACGATGACGCGCGGCGGGTCCGCCATGGTGCTCAGGATCCGCTCGGTGGCGCGGATGCCGTCGACATCGGGCATCCGGACGTCCATCAGCACGACGTCCGGGCGCAGTTCACGGACCACCGGAACGGCCTCGGCGCCGCTTCCGGCCTCGCCGACGACCTCCAGGTCCGGTTCGCTGGAGAGGATCGCGCGCAGCGCGGTGCGCACCATCCGCTCGTCGTCGACGAGCACGATGCGCAGCGGGGACGGCGGGGCGCTCATCGGGGACGGCGGGGTGCTCATCGGGACGCCTCCAGCGGGAGCCGGACCGTCAGCCGCCAGACGCCGTCCACGGTGTCCCACGCACAGGTGCCGCGCAGCAGGGTGGCCCGCTCGGCGATGCCGCGCAACCCGCGGCCGCCGCCGGTGGGGCGTGCCCGGGTGGCTCCGTTCACCGGGTTCTCCATCGTGATCTCCACCTTCTTCGGGTCCTCGGCGATCCGGAGCCGCACCGGCACCCGGCCCGCGTGGCGCAGCGCGTTGCTGAGCCCCTCCTGGACGATGCGGTACGCCTCGCGGGAGACGACGGGCGGCAGCCGGTCCAGCGGGCCCGGGGCCGTCAGCTCGACGGCGACGCCCGCGGCCCGGGTGCGGGCCAGCAGCCCGTCCAGATCCATCAGGGTGGGGGAGGGGGCGGGGGCCGGACGGTCCTCACCTTCCCGCAACAGGCCCAGCACGCTGTCGAGTTCGCCGACCGCGTCCCGGGTGGTCTCCTCGATGGCCGCCAGCGCCTCCCGGGCGAAGTCCGGATCGGTGTCGAGGACCTTACGGGCCGCGCTCGCCTGGAGGGTCACCGCGCTCAGCGCATGGCCGACCGAGTCGTGCAGCTCGCGGGCGAGCCGGTTGCGGGCGGCCAGCCGGGTGGCCCGCTGCTCGGCGGCGGCGAGCCGCTCGGCGGGGGCCGGGCCGAGCAGCGCGGGCGCACAACGGGCCAGCAGCGCCCCGGCGGCCGCGGCGATCCCCATGATCACACCCAGCAGCAGCACCCCGGCCAAGGGCGCCAGCGCGTGGGGGGCCGAGGCGAAGGCGTGCGGCCAGCCCTCGTCGGCGTACGAACCGTCGGTGAACGGCAGGGCGATCAGCAGTGCCGAGGCGGGCAGCAGGGACAGGGTGAGCCCGCTGACCAGCCCGCCGATGGCCAGATGCAGCCCGTACCAGAGCAAGGTGCGGGCGCGCGCGTCCCACGACCCGGCGGGCCCGGCCGCGAGCTCCGCGGACTCCGGAAGCCCGCACAGCGAGCGTGCGGCGGTGGCCTCCAGGGGGCGTACGAGCGGGAGCAGCGCGGTCGGCACGGCCAGCGGCAGGGCCGAGGCGAAGGTGCCCAGCTGCCACGGCAGGGAGGTGAAGGGATCGGCGTCCTGGACGAGCATCGCGAAGACGACGGCGGTCAGCAGGTAGTACGGCATCAACAGGGCGCCGCCGAGCACCAGATGGACCCAGCGCAGCTGGGCCCGGCGGCCGGTCACCGCACGGACCGCCCGCCGCCACCACGCCCCGGTCACGGGGCCCGGTGCGCTGCCGCGTGCCCGGCGGCGCCGCGCTCGCGGAAGAAGCGGCCGCCGACCGTGAGGACGAGCAATCCGACGGTCATCTGCACAGCGTAGGTCAGATTCATCGGCGCGGTCGGCTCCTTGGCGGCGTTCTGGGCGGTCAGCCCGGCCAGGAGGAGCCAGCCGCCCCAGCAGGCGAGCGCCGCGGAGCCGACGCAGGTCAGGCCCAGCGGCACGGCGAGGCGCACCGGACGCCCGACGCGGAAGGCGAGCATCAGCACGCCGAGGGCGGTGATGAGCGCGAACAGGACGTAGGTGCCCTCAAGGACGGAGAAGTCGCTGCCGCGGTCCTGGGCCCGGTACCGGTTCAGCCCGGCGTCCGCCCCCGCGGCCCACAGCAGATGGACGGCGGCGGGTACCGCGGTGAGCAGGGCGATCACGACGGCGGCCGGGCGCCCGGTGGCACGGTCCGCCCCCCGGGCGGGCAGATCGGCGATCCGGCCGCGCCACAGATGGCCCCAGCGGCGGCGGGCGTACAGCACGAACAGGCCCCCCAGGGCCAGCCCCTGCACGATGAACCCGCCGTAGACCATCCCGAAGACCCACTCGGCCAGGAACGTCCCGCCCGACCCGGAGGACCGGCCCCCGTCCCCGCCGCCGAAGCCGAGCGCCCTGGCCGCCAACTGGGCCGGGAATCCGGCCATGATGGGCGCGAGCAGACCGCAGGCGACCCATGCGGGCAGAGCCGTCAGCCAGACCGGCGCCCGCAGCCCCCAGGGGCGGGTGAGCAGCAGGGCGAGGACGACCACGGCGGCGTCCATGAGCACCGACAGGCCGTTGACGACGACCATCAGCGTCTGCCGACTGGGGTCGCGCAGCTCGCTGCCCTCGGGCATGCCGACGTGACTGCCCGACATCCAGGCGATCTTGAGGCCGATGTACGGGAGACAGGCGAGGATCGCGACGGCCCGCAGGATCCGCCCGGCGGAGTCACCGGGGGTGCGGGCGGGTGCGGGACGCGTCCGGGAGCCGGGAAGGGTGTGGGTCATGGTCACCAGCCTCGCGGCGCGGCGGGCGCCGCGCCTCACCCTGCCCGACGATCCGCCTCCGCCGCGCGGCGGAGGGGGCCGTCCTCCCATGGGTCAAAGACGTCGCGTCGCGAGGGTGAGCCGGTCCCGGGCGTCGAACAGGGCGTCCTTGATCATCTGCTCATGGGTGGGGGTGAGCCGGGCCACCGGCACCGAGCAGCTGATGGCGTCGCGCGAGGGGGTGCGGTACGGGATGGCTATGCCGAAGCAGCGCAGGCCCAGCGTGTTCTCCTCGCGGTCCACCGCGTACCCCTGCTCCCGGATGAGGTGCAGCTCCTCGATCAGCTTCTCGCGGTCGGTGATGGTGTGCTCGGTGAGCTGGCCCAGCGTCTCCGGCAGCAGCTTGCGCACCTGCTCGTCGGAGTACGTGGCCAGCAGCGCCTTGCCCAGCGAGGTCGAGTGGGCGGGCAGCCGGCGGCCGACGCGGGTGAACGGGCGCAGATAGTGCTGCGACTGCCGGGTGGCGAGATAGACGACGTTGGTGCCGTCGAGGCGGGCGAGGTGGATGGTCTCGGTGGTGTCGTCCGAGAGCCGGTCCAGGGTGGGGCGGGCGGCGGCCACGACCTCGTCGCCGTCGATGTAGGAGGTGCCGACGAGCAGGGCGCGCACCCCGATGCCATAGCGGGTGCCGGTGGCATCCGTCTCCACCCAGCCGAGCTCCACCAGGGTGCGCAGCAGCATGTAGAGGCTCGACTTGGGATAGCCCACGGCCTCCTGGACCGCGGCGAGGCTGTGCATTCCGGGCCGCCCGGCGAAGAACTCCAGCAGTTCGACCGTGCGGACAGCCGATTTGACCTGGGCCCCGCCCGTCTCGGCAGCTGACATCGCCTTGACCCCTCTGTTCGACCAGCCATAGAGTCCCGAGGGGAAATTCATCACCCGGGACAGCGTTCAGCATATCGAACACCGTCGATGTGTGGGACGCAAGCAGCGGTAACACCACAGCAGGAGGAATCCGCGGTGTCAGCACCAGTGTGGAGCGTCGACCCCCGAACCGGAAAGCAGCGGGAGCAGGTAGCGGTCGAAGCCACGGCGGAGGAGGTCGACCGCGTGGTGCGCGCGGCCCACGCCGCCCGCGGCTCCCTGGCCGACCGTACGGTGCGCGCCGCCCTGCTGCGCACCGCCGCCGATCTCCTCGACGAGGCCCGTGACCAGCTGGTCGAGGCGGCCGACGCGGAGACCGCGCTCGGCCCCGCCCGGCTCACCGGCGAACTCGCCCGCACCACCTACCAACTGCGGGCCTTCGCAGCCATCGTGGACGAGGGCGCCTTCCTCGACGTCCGCATCGACCACGCCGACGCCACCCAGACCCCGCCCTGGCCCGATCTGCGCCGCTACAAGCTGCCGCTCGGCGTCGTCGCCGTCTACGCCGCCAGCAACTTCCCGCTCGCCTTCTCCGTGCCCGGCGGCGACACCGCGAGCGCCCTCGCCGCGGGCTGCCCGGTCATCGTCAAGGCCCACCCCGACCACCCCGCCACCTCCGAGGTGGCCGCCTCCGCGCTGCGCCGCGCCGCCGAGCGGGTCGGGGTTCCCGCCGAGGTGATCGCGGTGGTGCACGGTTTCGAGGCGGGCATCGAGCTGGTCAAGCATCCGCTGATCGCCGCCGCCGGTTTCACCGGATCGGTCCGCGGCGGCCGCGCCCTGCACGACGCGGCGGCCTCCCGGCCGGTGCCGATCCCCTTCCACGGCGAGCTGGGCAGCCTCAACCCGGTCGTGGTCACCGAGGCCGCGGCCACCGAGCGCGGCGACCAGATCGGCGCGGGGCTCGCGGGCTCCATGACGCTGGGCGTGGGCCAGTTCTGCACCAAGCCCGGCTTTGTGCTGGCCCCGGCCGGTCCGGCGGGCGACGGCCTGGTGAAGTCCCTCACCGAGGCGGTCAGCAACACCGACGCGGGCGTTCTGCTCGACCACCGGATGCGGGACAACTTCGTCGCCGGGGTCAAGGAGCGCGCCGAACTGGCGGACGTGGACGCCCCGGTCACCCCCGGCTCCGGCGGTGAGCACACGGTCAGCGCGGGCTTCCTGACCGTCCCGGCGCGGCGGCTCACCGAGGACGGCCCGCACGATGTGCTGCTGGAGGAGTGCTTCGGCCCGGTGACCGTCGTGGCGCGCTACGAGAGCGACGACGAGATCAGCGCGGTGCTCGGCCGGCTCCCGGGCAACCTCACCGCCACCGTCCAGATCTCCGCCGCCGAGGGCGAGGGCACCGAGGGCCGGGCCGGTGCGCTGATCGCCGAGCTCACCCCGCTGGCCGGCCGGGTCCTGGTCAACGGCTGGCCGACCGGTGTCGCCGTCGCCCCGGCCCAGCACCACGGCGGCCCCTACCCGGCCACCACCTCCACCTCCACCTCGGTCGGCGGCACCGCCATCGAGCGCTGGCTGCGGCCGGTCGCCTACCAGGACACTCCGGCCGCCCTGCTGCCGCCGGAGCTGCGGGACGAGAACCCGCTGGAGCTGCCCCGGCGGATCAACGGGATCCGGGAGCAGCGCGGCTGAATCCCCGGAACGCACTCCGGGAGCAGCACCGCTGAAGCCCGGACCGACGGCGCGGCCGCCGGACCCGCGGACCTGACCCGCGGTTCCGTCGGCCGTGTCGGCATGCCCGCGGCCACGTACGGTTCCCGGGGTCTTCCGGCGGCCGATCCGCCGGGGTGTTCACCCGGGTGCCGCGCCAGACATGGGAATCGCCGCAGGCCAGCGGGGATCCATAAGGTTCCCTTGAAGGCACCCGACAGGGAAACGCGATGGACGCCGGGGTGAGCCCGTTCCATAGTGGTTGGACATGGAGAGCCTGGCGGGCGCCGAATTCGCGCCACACACGACGTATCTCACCACCGCGTCCAGCGGTCTGATCCCCGCACGCTCCGTGGCCGCCGTGAAGGCGGTCCTCGACGACTCGGCCGCCGGACGGCCCGTCATCGATGTGGCCTTCGAGGCGGTCGAGGAGAGCCGGGCCTCCTACGCCCGGCTCGTCGGCGTACCGGCGCGGCGGGTCGCGGCGGGCAGCTCGGTCGCCGGCTACGCGGGGATGATCGCCACCTCGCTGCCGCCCGGGGCCGAAGTCATCGTCGCCGACGGCGACTTCAGCTCCCTGGTCAACCCCTTCGCCGTCCGCGGCGACCTCAAGCTGCGCATCGTGCCGCTGGAGGAGATCGCGGAGGCGGTACGGCCCGGTACGGCGCTGGTGGCCGTGAGCGCCGTCCAGTCCGCGGACGGGCGGATCGCCGATCTCGACGCCATCGGGGAGGCGGCCCGGACCCACGGGGCCCGCACTCTGGTGGACACCAGCCAGGCGGCCGGCTGGTTCCCGGTGAACGCCGACGAGGCCGACTACACCGTCTGCGTGGCCTACAAGTGGCTGATGTGCCCGCGCGGGGCCGCCTTCCTGACCGTGCCCGAGGACCTCGGCGAGCTCACCCCGGTCTTCGCGGGCTGGGTCGCGGGCGAGAAGCCCTGGGAAAGCTGCTACGGACCGGTGGCCGAACTCGCCCACTCCGCCCGCCGCTTCGACGAGAGCCCGAGCGTGTACTCCTACGTCGCGGCCCGGCACTCCCTCGCGCTGATCGAGGAGCTGGGCACCGAGACCATCGCCGCGCATGACCGCGCGCTCGCCGACCGCTTCCGGGCCGGGGTCACCGGGCTCGGCCACCGGCCCGTCGCCGCCCCCGGCTCGGCCATCGTCTCCGTACCGGGGCTGGGGGACGCCGCGTCCCGGCTGGCGGAGGCGGAGGTGCATGTCTCGGCGCGGGCCGGCAACCTCCGCGCCTCCTTCCACCTGTACAACACGGCGGCCGATGTGGACCGGCTGCTGGCGGAGCTGTCCCGCTGAGACAGGGGCCGGAACGGGGCCGGAAAAGATCTGAGGGAAGCCGGGGCACCCCGGCTTCCCTCAGATCACGGACGTCAGCTCACCCGCACGGCGGTGATCACCGTACGGGCGTGAAGTCCCTGGCCCCGATGAAATCCGGCCGGGGGACCGGTGCCGCGAACGGCTCCACCGCGGTGTTCTCCACGCTGTTGAACACGATGAAGACGTTGCTGCGCGAGTAGGGCGTGATGTTGTCGCCCGAGCCGTGCATGCAGTTGCAGTCGAACCACGTCGCCGAACCGGCCTTGCCGGTGAACAGCTTGATGCCGTGCTTGTCGGCGAAACCCGTGAGCGCCTCGTCGGACGGGGTGCCCGCGTCCTGCATCTGCAGCGACTTCTTGTAGTTGTCCTTCGGCGTCTCGCCCGAGCAGCCGAGGAACGTACGGTGCGACCCCGGCATGATCATGAGGCCGCCGTTGGTGTCGTAGTTCTCGGTCAACGCGATCGAGACCGACACGGTCCGCATGTTCGGCAGCCCGTCCTCGGCGTGCCAGGTCTCGAAGTCCGAGTGCCAGTAGAAGCCCGAGGCGCCAAAACCCGGTTTGACGTTGATCCGGCTCTGGTGGACGTAGACGTCCGAGCCGAGGATCTGCCGTGCGCGGCCCACCACTCGCGGGTCGCGCACCAGGTTCGCGAACACCTCGCTGATCCGGTGCACCTCGAACACCGACCGTACGTCCTGCGACTTCGACTCGATGATCGAGCGTTCGTCGGCGCGCACGTCCGGGTCGGCGACCAGCCGGTCCAGCTCGGCGCGGTAGACCGCGACCTCGTCCGGAGTGATCAGCTCGTCGATTGCCAGGAAGCCGTCGCGATCGAAATCGCTCAGCTCGGACGGTTGCAGCGGCCCGGGGGCGCCGGGCTCGGACCACACCACGGGGTCCACGCGCGGAGTGGCGACCTCCATGGCCCCACGGGTCGGGTACAGGTCAGTGACCGCGGTCATCGAATCATGCCTCCTCGGTCTCGGTGATCAGCGGGTATACGCCGTTCTCATCATGGTCCTCCCGTCCCGTGATCGGCGGGTTGAATACACAGACGCACCGGAAATCCGTTTTGGGGCGCATCGTGTGCTTCTCGTGCCCGTTCAGCAGGTACATGGTGCCGGGCGTGATCCAGTGCTTCTCACCGGTCTCGTCGTTGGTGAGCTCGGCCTCACCCTCGACGCACAGCACCGCCTCGATGTGGTTGGCGTACCACATCGAGGTCTCGGTGCCCGCGTAGAGGATGGTCTCGTGCAACGAGAAGCCGACGCCTTCACGGGCGAGCACGATGCGCTTGCTCTCCCAGGTGCCGGTCTTGGCCTTCACATGCCTCTCGGTGTCCTCGATGTCCTTGAAGGATCGGACGATCACGGTGAGTTCTTGCCTTTCTCTTCTCTGCGGTACGGGAGGGTTATGCGGTCTCGCGGACCGCGCGGGCGAGGGTCCGCAGCCCCTCGTCCAGGTCATCGGGGGAGATGGTCAGCGCGGGCAGCAGCTTGACGACCTCGCTCTCGGGGCCGGACGTCTCGACCAGCAGACCGAGTTCGAAGGCGCGCTTGCAGACGGCCGAGGCGCGCGGCTTGTCCTCGAACTCCAGGCCCCACACCAGACCACGGCCGCGGAAGTGGGTGCCGGACTGCTCCTCGCAGATGGCGCGCAGGGCCTGCTCGACCTGCTCGCCGCGGGCCAGGGTCTGCTTCTCCATCTGGCTGTCGGCCCAGTAGGTGTCCAGGGTCGCGGCGGCGGTGACGAAGGCGGGGTTGTTGCCGCGGAAGGTGCCGTTGTGCTCGCCGGGCTCCCAGACGTCCAGCTCGGGCTTGAAGAGCGCGAGCGACATCGGCATGCCGTAGCCGCTGATGGACTTCGACACGGTCACGATGTCCGGGGTGATGCCCGACTCCTCGAAGGAGAAGAAGGCGCCGGTGCGGCCGCAGCCCATCTGGATGTCGTCGACGATCAGCAGCATGTCCTGGCGCTCGCACAGCTCGGCCAGGGCGCGCAGCCACTCGGGCCGGGCCACGTTGATACCGCCCTCGCCCTGCACGGTCTCGACGATCACGGCGGCGGGCTGGTTGAGGCCGGAACCCTGGTCCTCCAGCAGCCGCTCGAACCACAGGAAGTCCGGGATCGTGCCGTCGAAGTAGTTGTCGAACGGCATCGGGGTGCCGTGGACCAGCGGGATGCCCGCACCGGCGCGCTTGAAGGCGTTGCCGGTCACGGCCAGCGAGCCCAGCGACATGCCGTGGAAGGCATTGGTGAAGGAGACGATGGACTCGCGGCCCTTGACCTTACGGGCCAGCTTCAGCGCGGCCTCGACGGCGTTGGTGCCGGTCGGGCCCGGGAACATGACCTTGTAGGGCAGATCGCGCGGGCGCAGGATGTTGTTCTGGAACGACTCGAGGAACGCGCGCTTGGCCGTGGTGGACATGTCCAGGCCATGGGTGACGCCGTCACGCTCGATGTAGTCGATCAGCGCCCGTTTCAGTACCGGGTTGTTGTGGCCGTAGTTGAGCGACCCGGCTCCGGCGAAGAAGTCGAGGTAGGTGTGGCCGTCCTCGTCGAACATGTGGCTGCCCTGGGCACGGTCGAAGACGGCGGGCCAGCCACGGCAGTAGCTGCGCACCTCCGACTCCAGGGCCTCGAAGACGCTCAGGGCGGGCGGGGTGATGGTCACAGCGTTCTCCTGGGAGAGGGGTGTGAGGGGGGTGAGGAGGGAGGATCGGGGTGATCGGGGTGTGATCAGGGGAGATCAGGTCCGGTCCGCGCGCGGCCCGAGCGTGCCGAGCGGACCGATGCGGTAGAGCACCTCGGGCTCGTGCCCACCGTCGGGGAAGAGACCGCCGTGGAAGAGCACCTCACGCTCGAGCGGCGCTTCGTGCCGTTCGGCGAACGAGGTGAACAGCCGGTTCGAGGCGGTGTTGTCAGGGGTGATCGTCGTCTCGATGCCGCGGACGCCCGCCGCGGCGACCCGGGCGACCAGCCCGTCCAGCAGGGTGGCGGCCAGTTTGCGGCCACGCCAGGCGTGGTCGACGGCGACCTGCCAGACGACGAGGGTCTCGGGGCGCTCGGGACGGACGTAGCCGGTGATGAAGCCGACCGGTCCGCCGTCGGCGTCGCGCGCCACTACGGATGTGGCGGCGAAGTCGCGGCACCACAGGAGGTAGCTGTAGGAGGAGTTGAGGTCCAGGGTTTTGGAGTCGCGAGCGATTCGCCAGATCGCGGCTCCATCCTCGACGCGTGGTGTGTCGAGGGTGAGGCCCTCCGGCAAATCCAATTCGCTACGGACTAGGTCTGCTTGTGCGGCGGTCATGCAAATTCAATTTACCCAGCAGAATCAGAAAATGCATCGTGGTGGGGGGTTACGTAGAGGGGGGTCGATGTGTTATCACGCGGGAGCGCGCGTGCGCGCGGCCGTCGGCCGAAAGGCGGTAATTTGTAGGGGAGTTACTCGGGCAAAGTGGATCCCATGTGGGGTCCGTCACATATGTGTAACCGGCCGGTGACCGTCTTGAATTACGGGATCAGGAACCCGTGAAAAATTTTTTGTTTAGGAATCGCAAGGGCGGGCAGACGAATGTGGAAGCAGTAGCGGAAAAACGCGGAGAATTTCTGGCCACGCCGCTATGAATTCAATCCCCCGCGGTGAACCGAGGGAAGTCGCCCCGCACCGCGAAGGCCCCGGAGGCGCCGTTGCCCGAGGCCGAGTACGCGTCCCGGCCGGTGTCCCGGTCCCCCTCGGCGTGGTTGTACTGCCCCGCGAAGACATACCGGCCCGGGCGCACGGTCGCGCCCTTCCGGAGCGTCCAGCGGTAGACCAGCACACCGTCCTCGACGCGGGTGGCGGTGGCCACATCGCCGGTCGGCAGCGAGCCCCAGGAGCCGGTGGACAGCACATCCCCGGTGTCCGCGACCCGCAGCTCCACCGTCAGCGACGTCAGTGGCCTGCCGATGGTGAGCGTGATGTCGCTCTGCGCCCAGTACGGATTGGAATGGGCGTTGATGGCGCCCTTGGACCGAACGGTCGGCTCGGCGAGATGGTTTGGACCGGCCGCGGTGGGATAGGCGCTCGGCGTGTGCCGCTCAGCATCGCTCTGCGACCCGGCGCCCGGCTCCTCCCCGGGCCGTCTCTCCGCGCCCGCGCCCGCCGGAGGCGCGGGCGGTTCGCTCGAGGTGCGCACCGTCTGCGGCCGCTCGGCACCGTCCGTGGCCACCACCGCGATCCCCGTCGCCGCGACCGCCGCGGCCAGCCCGGCGACCGGGCCCACCAGCCGGGTCGCCCGGGGCCGGCGCGGGCCCGTCCGTGCGCCCCGGCTCCGGCCGTCGGCCGCCATGCCCGCCGTGACCCGGGCCAGCATCCGGATCCGGTCCGGCTCATGGGAGGCGGCGGCCGTACGCAACTCTGCGACGACATCGCGGCCCTCGGAGCGCTCGCGATGCTCGATCATCAACTGCCCCCTCCTGCATGCCCGGCGTGGCCCATGTGACCCGAGTGGCGCGTGGGTCCTGTGTGGCCTGTGTTCTCAGAGCGGAGCGTTCGTACCGTCTGATCGGCCTCCGCTGTCCCGGGCAGCTCGCCCTCGCCGTCCGGAGGGCCGAGCAGCCGCTCCAGCTCGGCGATTCCGCGGGAGGTCTGGCTCTTGACCGTGCCCACCGAAATGCCCAGCGTACGGGCCGTCTCCCGCTCGGAGAGGTCGAAGGCGTGCCGCAGCACCACACATGCGCGCTTGCGGAACGGCAGCCGGACCAGCGCGGCCTGCACATCCACCACGGCGGACACATCCGGATCGTCCACATGGTCGGAGCGCTGCGAGGAGAAGAGCGCCACCCGCCGTCGCTCACGCACCAGACTGCGGATCCGGGAGCGGGCCAGGTTGGCGACCACACCCCGGGCGTACGCGGCCGGATGGTCGGCGGCCCGCACCCGGTCCCACTGGTGCCAGACCGCCACCAGCGCGTCGGCCGCCAGGTCGTCCGCCCCGTCGGAGCTGCCGAGCAACAGATGGGCGAGGCGGGCCAGTTCGGCGTGGTGCCGCTCGAAGAAGTCCCGGAATTCGGCCTGTGGGTCGGTGGGGTGGGCCTGCGGGTCGGTCTGTGCGGCGGCCTGGGCCTGTAAGTCCGTCTGTGGGCCGGTGTGCGGGCGGGTCCGGGCGCCGGCCGATAAGCCAGCGGGGTCCTCCGGTGCGCCGGGCGCTCGCGCGGTGCCCGCGGCGGCCGCGTCATCGGCGGGAGCGTTCACGAGGACCTCCTCACTGCCGCTCCTCCGGTGGGTTGCGTGAGCGTAGCAGCGCTGCGCATGTTGTTCGAGTGGCGCCGTTCCAGCTCCTGGGAATTGGCCGGTCAACGCCCTGCCCCGGTCTCGTACAGTGCGTTGCATGAGGGATAGCGCGGTGCTCCACATCAAGGGCCGGGTCCTGGTCGGACCGGACACCGGCGACGCTGCCGGGGACGTCCGGGACGAGCTGTGGGTGGTCGACGGCAGGATCACGTTCGAGCGGCCGGCCGGGGCCAGGGACATCCGGTTGGTCGAGGGCTGGGTGCTGCCCGGTCTCGTCGACGCCCACTGCCATGTCGGACTCGACGCCCATGGGGCGGTGGATGATTCGACGAGCGAGAAACAGGCGCTGACCGACCGCGACGCCGGGGCGTTGCTGCTGCGGGATGCCGGATCGCCGGCCGACACCCGCTGGATCGACGACCGCGAGGATCTGCCCCGCATCATCCGGGCCGGCCGCCATATCGCCCGCACCAAGCGGTACATCCGCAACTACGCGCATGAGATCGAGCCGGAGGACCTGGTCGCCTACGTGGCCGCGGAGGCGCGGCGCGGCGACGGCTGGGTCAAGCTGGTCGGCGACTGGATCGACCGGGAGACCGGCGACCTGGGCGCCTGCTGGCCGGCTGGCGCGGTCGAGGCGGCCATCGCGGAGGCGCACCGGCTGGGCGCGCGGGTCACGGCGCACTGTTTCGCCGAGGAGAGCCTCGCGCCGCTGGTCGAGGCGGGGATCGACTGCATCGAGCACGCCACCGGGCTCACCGAGGAGACCATCCCGCTGTTCGCCGAGCGGGGCGTGGCGATCGTCCCGACGCTGGTCAACATCGCCACGTTCCCCCGGCTGGCGCTGGGCGGCGAGGTGAGGTTCCCGCGCTGGGCCGACCATATGCGGCGACTGCACGCGCGCCGGTACGAGACGGTGCGGGCGGCCTACGACGCGGGCATCCCGATCTACACCGGCACCGACGCGGGCGGCGGCCTGGCCCATGGGCTGGTCGGGCAGGAGGTGGCCGAGCTGGTGAAGGCGGGCATCCCGGCGCGGGACGCGCTCTCGGCGGCGACCTGGGGGGCACGGACCTGGCTCGGACGGCCGGGGCTCACCGAGGGGGCCTCCGCCGATCTCGTCGTCTACGACGCGGATCCGCGCGCCGATGTGCGGGTGCTGACGACGCCGCGGCGGGTGGTGCTGCGAGGCCGCGTGGTCGGCTGACGGGGCGCGGGGACGGGCTGACAGGGCACGGGGCGCAGGCCGACGGGGCTCGGGGCGCAGGCCGACGGGGCTCGGGGCGCAGGCCGACGGGGCTCGGGGCGCAGGCTGACTGGGCCCGGGGACGGGTGGGGCAGGGGGTCCTGAGGGGGCTCCTGAAGGGAACGCGGCTCGAACGCGGCGGCGAACCACACCCTTTGGGATGAACGGACATCATGTGTCTGCCTGTTTACCCACAGTGCGCAAATATGGCGTGGTCGAGGCCGTCGGCGCCCGTGGAGTCCCCCGCGGCAGGCGCCGGCGGCTCCATGTCTCCTGTGGGGGTCAACTCACGTGTCCTGTTCCCGTAACACCTACTTCGGCATGCCCACCCGCCGTCTGGCGGCCGCCACTGCCGCTGCCGCGGTCTCCGTCCTGGGCCTGCTGCCCGCGGCGACCGCGCAGGCCGACACCGGTGCCACCACCGGTAAGGCGGGTGCGGCCGTACTCCGCACCGATCTCGATGTCTCCCTGCTCAACAAGACCGTCACGGCTCCGCTCTCGGTGGTGCTGAACGAGGTGCACGCACCCGCGACGGCCAGCAAGACGGCGCTCACCGCGACCCTGGACGGCGTGGACGGGGGCCGGCCGTTCAGTGTGCTGCGGGCCGATGTGGCCACCGCCCGGGCCGCCGCGGACAAGCAGCGCGCCGAGGGGTACTCCAACCTCGTCAACGCCAAGGTCCATGTGCCGGGTCTGGCCGGGGTGCCGCTGATCTCGGTCGAGCAGGTGACCTCGAAGGCGGTGTGCGCCGCCGGGAAGCGGCCGACCGCCCAGTCCAACCTGCTCGGCAGCGTCAGCGTGCTCGGCAGGAAGGTCACTCTGAGCACGAGCGGCACCACCACCGTGGATGTGCCGACGCTCGGCCAGGTCCGGCTCGATCTGTCACGGACGGCCACCACCTCGCGCACGGCGGCGGCCACGGCCCTCAACCTGAAGGTCTCCGTGAACCCGCTCAAGCTCAACGTCTCCGAGGTCGAGGGTCAGGTCACCCTCGCCCGGGCGACCTGCGAGGCGCCCGTCGCCGCGGCGGTCCAGCCCAGCCCGAGCGTGGGCCCGCAGACCACGCCCGAGCCGAAGCCGGAGCACCTGGCCGAGACCGGTGGCAGCTCGGCCACGCCGTATCTGGTGGGTGGCGGCGCACTGCTGCTCGCCGTGGGCGGCGGGGCCGTCATCCTGGCCCGCCGCCGGCGCGCCGGCGCCAGCGGCGACGCCGGCTGACGCTTGGCGGCCGGCGCCTGATGCCTGGCGCCTGACGGATGTCCTGTCCTGGCCCGTTGGGTCCGGTGCCCGTGCCGTGCCCAACGGCTCGGGTACCGGGCCTGGGGGCGGGTGCCCGAGGGTGCGGCATTGGGTCCGGCGGCGGATGTTGGGTACGGGCATTGGGCCTGGTTGCGGGTGCCGGGTCGGGGCGGGGCCCACGGGTCGGGGCTCCGGTGTTGGGCCTGGGCTTGGGCGTTGGGCCGGGCCGCGGGTGCCGGGTCGGGGCGGGGCCTGCGGGTCGGGGCTCCGGTGCTGGGCCGGGGCGGGGCCTACGGGTCGGGGCACCGGTGCTGGGCCGCGGCTCGGGCTCGGGCGTTGGGTCCGGCCGCGGACCGGGGCACGACATTCGCCCGGGCGCTGGCGCCGAGCCGGGTCACGGGGCTCGGGCAAGCCGTACGTGACCGCACACCGCTCCGTGCGGTGCACGGTCTGGCGGCATGGTCAGGCAGCGCGGTGCGCGGTTCTGGCGGCGCGTGCAGGTGGCACCGTCAGACAGCGCGTTCAGGCGTCCGATTCGGCGATGGCCTTCGCCAGGGCGATGACGAAGTGGTCCGTCGTGGCGCGGTCGCGGACGGCGATCCGGAGCCAGTCCGGGCCGAGGCCCGGGAACGTGTCACCGCGGCGGACGGCGAAGCCCAGCTCGCGCAGCCGGGTGCGGATCGCCGCCGCGCCCGGCAGATGGATCAGCAGAAAGGGCCCGGCCGCCGGGCCGCACACCCGCACTGTCGTCAACTCGGCCAGCCGGTCGGCCAGATGGGCCCGGTCGGCGGCCGTACGGTCGGCGGCCCGCGCGGCCTCGGCGAGGGCGGGCGGGGCGCAGCACGCCTCGGCCGCCGTCAGGGCCGGGCTGGACACCGGCCACAGGGGCTGGACCCGCTCCAGCGCCGTGACGGTGTCCGGTTCCGCCAGCACATAGCCGATCCGCAGCCCCGCCAGACCCCAGGTCTTGGTGAGGCTGCGCAGCACCACGAGCCCCGGCACATCGGTGCGGGCCGCCAGCGACTCGCGCTCGCCCGGGACGGCGTCCATGAATGCCTCGTCCACCACCAGCGTCCGTCCCGGCCGGGCGAGACCGGCCAGGGCATTGGCCGGGTGCAGCACGGATGTGGGGTTGGTGGGGTTTCCGATCACCACCAGATCGGCGTCCTCCGGCACCGCGTCCGGGGCCAGCCGGAAGCCGTTGCGCTCATCGAGGATCACACGCTCGACGGTGTGCCCCGCGTCCCGCAGCGCCGCCTCCGGTTCGGTGAACTGCGGATGCACCACCACCGGCCGTTGGGCCGCGATGGCACGGGCGAGCAGGACGAACGCCTCCGCGGCGCCCGCCGTCAGCAGTACCCGGCCGACCGGAAGCCCATGGCACGCGGCGACCGCCTCCCGCGCCGCCCGCCCGTCCGGATAGGCGGCCAGCCCGTCGAGGGAGGCGGCGATACGGGCCTTGAGCCAGTCCGGAGGCGTACCGGCCCGGACATTGACCGCGAGGTCCGTCAGGTCGGCATCGGCCCCCCGCACCTCCGCGTCCCCGTGATGCCGCAGATCGAACCCGGCGGAGACGCCATCGGCGGCCGGGGCGGCGGACCCGCTCGTGGGCAGGCCCGCCGATGGATCAGTGGACATCGGCGTGGGTATCGGGATGCGCGAAGGCATGGGCCTCATCGCCGAACCCGGCGCGCCCGGCGGTGTCGGCCACCTCCTCATAGCGCTCCATGACGAGGTCGGCCAACTCCTTCGCCGGGCCGATGACATCGGCGGAGACCACCTCGACCTCGGGGTAGGCGAGCCCCCAGCCCTCCGCCTGCTGCCGCACCCGCTCCAGGGTGTCACCGGCGAACAGGAAGTACGGCAGTACCACGACCCGAGTGGCCCCCAGCTTGGCGCAGCGGTCGAGGCCCGAGGCGACATCCGGCGCGGCGAGCGAGGAGAAGGCCACCTCGACGCCCGCGAAGCCACGGCCCTCCCACAGCAGCCGGGCGGCACGGTGCACCTCGGCGTTGGCCTCGGGGAGCGGCGAACCGTCGCCCACCAGCAGCACGGTGGTCTCCGCGCGGTCCGAGGGCAGCCGGGGCCGGTTGCCCAGCGCCTCGTCGAGCCGCCGCTCCAGCACGCTCAGCAGCGTGGGGTGCGGGCCGAGCGGCCGGGCGGAGGCGAACGAGGCATCGGCATGCCGCTCCGCCTCCTGGGCCAGCGCGGCGGCGATACCGTCTCTCGGGGGAGCCGCCGGGATCAGCGTCAGCGGGACGACCGCGAAGCGGTTCACTCCCTCGCCGACGAGCCGGGTGACCGCATCGGACAGCGGGTGGCTGCCCGGTCCGGTGAGGCCACCCGCCACGGGCAGATCCGGGTGGCGTGCGGCCAACTCCCTTACGAATGCGTGAAAGGCGGTGGCATGCCTTTCGTCTCGCGTGCCGATGCCTGCGAGGAGCAGGGCGGGCGGGGTCGTCACGAGGTCTCCTTGGTGCAGGTGGTGCGGGTGTCACGGTCAGCAGGGGGCGGCGGGCTGTTCCGCCCCGAGACGTTACTGACCTGCGTCGGGACGGTCGACGGCAGGTCTTCGCTGCCCGCCCTGCCCGGATTTGTCCGCCGTTGGGCGGCGAGCGACGGCGCAGGTGGCCATCCCGGGGCGGCCGTGCGGCGCGGACTTCCGCTTGGCGACCAGGAGTTCGCCGCCAGGTCCGGCGGCCAGCAGCGCGGCCGCCTCGGCGACCCCGGCCGTGCCCACGGCGGTGAGCGCCGCCGCGGACGGGTTCGGCACCTCCACCGCGGCCAGCGCCGCCGCCGGGTATCCGCACAGCGGCACCCCCAGCCGCTCGGCCGCCGTCAGCAGCCCGGCCTCCCCGGCCTTGGCCTCCACGGTCGCCAACTCGGCCATGCCGCGCGGTGAAAGGCCCGCCTCCGCCAGGGTCGTCTCCACCAGCCCGATCACCTCGCCGACGGACACACCCCGGCTGGCCCCGACTCCGACGACAAGCGGTGCCCCGGGCAGGGGACACGCTGTGCCCCGGCCGATGACCTCCACGCCAGCTCACCGCCTCGGCTCAACCGGCAGGGGACACACATCTGTCGGCGAACCGGGCCGCCGCCCCTGGCACCGAGGCCCAGTGCACATGCAAATAGGAGGCATGCACATTTCCGTGTGCGAACCCTTCGGTACGACGCTCCGGGTGGACGAGCCCCCAAGCGGGCTCCGCCCCCGCTCCGGGCACAATGGTCGTGCGATGGAACTCATGGCCGCGCACCCGCGTCCCCGCGGCGGCGAGTGCGGTGTCGGAGATGGCCACGGCCTCACGGTAGCCCAGCGTCAGACGTTCCGACATCCGTGCCTCGGCAGCCAGCACCCCGCACATCGGCTCTCCGTCCAGCGAGTGCGCCAGATACAGCAGTCCGGCACATTCGGCGGCGATGGGCGCGCCGGACGCGGCGAGCTTCGCGACGGCTGCCCGGAGCGGCTCGTTCGCGGACAGCTCGGGGGCGTAGACCTCCGGGAACCCGCCGCCGATCACCAGACCGCCGGTGCCTTCCGGGAGGTGCTCGTCCCGCAGCGGATCGAAGGGGACGACCCGCGCCCCGGCCGCCGTGAGCAGCTCGGTGTGCTCCGCGTACGAGAAGGTGAACGCGGCCCCGCCGGCCAGGGCGACCACCGGCCGCGCCGCGCGCCCTCCCCGGCCCCCGGCACCGGGGACGGCCTCCACCGCACGGCGCATCTCCTCCTCCGGATCCCAGACCGGCTCGGACAGGGGCGGTGCGCTGCGCGCAAGCGCCAGCAGCCCGTCGAGGTCGCAGCCCTCCCGCACCCGAGCGGCCAGCGCGGCCGCCGAATCGACCGCCTCCGCCTGGCGCTCGGCCACCGGCACCAGACCCAGGTGGCGGCTCGGCGCCCGCACCTCCCGCGTCCGGCGCAGCGCGCCGAACACCGGCACTCCGCACCCCTCCAGCGCCTCGCGCAGCATCGTCTCGTGGCGGTCCGAACCGACCTTGTTGAGGATCACCCCCGCGACCCGAACCTCGGGGTCCCAGGACGCGAAGCCATGCACCAGGGCGGCCGCCGACCGCGACTGCGACGACGCGTCCACGACCAGCACCACCGGCGCCCGCAGCAGCTTGGCCACATGCGCCGTCGAGGCCAGCTCGCCCTGCCCGGCCGCCCCGTCGAACAGCCCCATCACCCCTTCGACCAGGGCCAGATCGCAGCCCGCCGCCCCATGCAGGAACAGCGGGGCGATCCGCTGCGGGCCGCACAGATAGGCGTCCAGATTCCGGCCCGGGCGCGCGCCCCCGGCCCGGGACCGCCCGGCCGAGGAGGCGGCCGAGGAGATCGCGAGCGCGTGATAGCCAGGGTCGATGTAGTCCGGGCCGACCTTGTGCGGGGACACGTCCAGACCGCGCTCCGCGAAGGCGGCCATGAGCCCCGCGGTGACCGTCGTCTTCCCGCTGCCGGAGGCGGGCGCCGCGATCACCAGACGCGGGACACTCACCACTCGATGCCTCGCTGGCCCTTCTGACCGGTGTCCATCGGATGCTTGACCTTGGACATGTCGGTGACCAGGTCGGCGAAGTCCACCAGCTGCGCCGGTGCGTTACGCCCCGTGATGACGACGTGCTGCGTCCCGGGCCGGTCCCGCAGCACCGACACCACCTCGTCGGGGTCCACCCAGCCCCAGTGCATCGGATACGCGAATTCGTCCAGCACATAGAGCCGGTATGTCTCCGCCGCGAGATCGCGCTTGACCTGCTCCCAGCCCTCGCGTGCGGCCTCCTCGCTGGAAGCCATGTCGCGCTGGACCCACGACCAGCCCTCGCCCATCTTGTGCCATGCGACGGTCCCCCCTTCGCCCGAGTCGCCGAGGACGCGCAGCGCACGCTCCTCACCGACCCGCCATTTCGCGGACTTTACAAATTGGAATACACCGACCGGCCAGTTTTGGTTCCATGCCCGCAGCGCCAGCCCGAACGCCGCGGTCGACTTGCCCTTGCCCTGACCGGTGTGGACGAACACGAGCGGACGGTTGCGGCGCTGGCGGGTGGTCAGCCCGTCGTCCGGGACGACGGTCGGTTGTCCTTGCGGCATCAGGCGGCCCTCCGAGGGTTCGATACGGTTCGTACATCGCGCACCAGCGCGGTCACGCTGTCCGCGCGCAGCTCGTCGAGCGTCACCGGCGTGGCCCGCAGTTCGCGGGCGAGCGCGCCCGCCAGCCCCAGCCGCACCGGCCCCGACTCGCAGTCCACGACCACCGAGGCGACCCCGTCGCCCGCGAGCATCCGCGCCGCGCGCCCGGCCCGCTCGACCGGCGTGGGCCCGCCGGCCCGCTTCGCCTCCGTGGCCCGTCCGTCGGTCACCACGACCAGCAGCGGACGGCGTGAGGGATCCCGCAGCCGCTCCACCCGCAGCACCTCCCGGGCCTTCAACAGCCCGGCCGCCAGCGGCGTACGGCCGCCGGTCGGCAGCCGCTCCAGCCGCACGGCCGCCGCGTCCACCGACGAGGTGGGCGGCAGCGCCAGCTCGGCGTCCGCGCCCCGGAAGGTGATCAGCCCGACCTTGTCCCGCCGCTGGTAGGCGTCCAGCAGCAGTGACAGCACCGCGCCCTTGATCGCGCTCATCCGTGTCCGCGCGGCCATCGAGCCCGACGCGTCCACCACGAACAGCACGAGATTGCCCTCCCGGCCCTCGCGCACCGCCTCGCGCAGATCGTCCCGGCGCACCAGGAGCCCGGGACCGCGCCGCCCGCGCGCCCGCTGATGCGGGGCGGCCGCCCGGACGGTCGCCGTCAGATGCAGCGCGGAGAGCGTCCCCCGCGGGCGGCGCGCCCCGGTGGTGCGGCCGTGCGCGCTGCGGGCGCGCGACCGACGCCCGGCCGCGCCCTCGCCCAGACCGGGGACGTCGAGCCGCCGGGTGCGGAACGGCTCGGCGGCGCCCACGGCCGCCCGCTCACCGCCGGCTCCGCCGGTACCTTCGTCCGCTTCCGCCGCCCCGTCGTCGCCATCGGCCCGGGCGGAGTCGGTCTCGCGGTCGGCCGTCTCGTGCTCACCGGTGCGCTGGTCGGGGACGGACGGCTCGGGCGCGGCGGGCGGCGCCTGCTCCCCGGCCCCGTCGCCCGTGTCCTTCTGGGGCCCGCCTCCGGGGTTCTCGGGGCCGCCCGGGCCGTCCGGCCCGTCGTCCGGGCTGTCGGGGCCCTCCGGGTCCGGGTCCGGCTCCGGCTCCGGCTCGTCCTCCTCGAACTGCCGGAGGATCTCGTCGAGTTTGTCCTCGTCGAGCCCCGGCGCGTCGAACGGAGCCCGCCGCCGGCGGTGGGGGAGCGACAGCAGCGCCGCCCCCCGTACGTCCTCGGTCCGCACATCGGTGCGGTCCGCCCAGGCGGCCAGCGCGGTCGCCGTACGGGCCGTCACGATGTCCGCGCGCATCCCGTCCACCTCGAACCCGGCGCACACCGCCGCGATCTGCCGCAGCGCGCGATCGCCCAGCCCCACCCGCGGCAGCAGGGCGCGCGCCGCCGCGATGCGCTCCCGCAGGGCGTCCTCGTCCGCCGCCCAGCGCGCCGCGAACCCCTCGGGGTCCTCGTCGTACGCCAGCCGCCGCCGCACCACCTCGACCCGCTCATCGGTGTCCCGGGACGCCGCGACCTCCACTGTGAGACCGAAGCGGTCCAGCAACTGCGGCCGCAGCTCGCCCTCTTCCGGGTTCATGGTGCCCACCAGCAGGAAGCGCGCCGCATGCCGTACGGACACCCCCTCGCGCTCCACGTAGGAGGCGCCCATGGCGGCCGCGTCGAGCAGCAGGTCGATCAGATGGTCGTGGAGCAGGTTGACCTCGTCGACGTAGAGCACCCCGCGGTGGGCGTCCGCGAGCAGTCCGGGCTCGAACGCCTTCACCCCGTCCGACAGCGCCCGCTCGATGTCGAGGGCGCCGACCAGGCGGTCCTCGGAGGCGCCCACGGGCAGTTCGACCATCCGCGCGGGACGCGCCTCGCCGGTGTCCGGCTCATGAGGGCCGTCCGGGCAGGACGGGTCGGGCGCGGCCGGATCGCAGGAGAACCGGCACCCGGCCACCACGTCGACCGCGGGCAGCAGCGCCGCGATCGCTCTTACGGCGGTGCTCTTGGCCGTGCCCTTCTCCCCGCGCACCAGAACGCCGCCCACGGCGGGGGAGACGGCGTTGAGGAGCAGGGCGAGCCGCAGACCGTCCATGCCGACGATCGCGCTGAAGGGGTAGGTGGTGGTCACGCGGCGGTACCTCCTGGTGTGCGTGGGCGTCCCGGTCCGGTGTCGGTGTGGGTGTCGGGGTTCATCACGACGTCCCTGCTGGCGCCCCCGGAGGGACGAATGGCAGCCCCTCCGGGACGCCCTTCTCGATGAGCCGCAGCAGTGCGTCGGTGTCGGCGTGCTCCTCGATCAGGTCGCCGAGCCGGTCGAGTTGCTCCTCGCGCAGCTCGCCGAAGCGGGTGTCCGGCGCCGGTACGAACGCCCGGCCCGCCGCGGCGGCCACCCGGCGCAGGAACGCCCGCCGGAAGCCGTCGCTCTCCAGCGAGCCGTGCCAGTGCGTGCCCCACACCGAGCCCACCCGGCAGCCGTCCAGGAAGGGCTCCTCGGCCCCGTCGAGCAGCTCGGCGACCCCGTGGTGGATCTCGTAGCCCTCCACCCGCTCACCGAGGGCCTCGCCCACCGGCCGGGCCAGGGTCTTCTCCGCCGCGAACCGCACCCGCACCGGCAGCAGCCCGAGCCCGGCGACCGTCCCGGCCTTCGACTCGACCTCATCCTCGATGCGCTCCCCGAGCACCTGGAAGCCGCCGCAGACGCCCAGCACCGGACGGCCCTCGGCGGCCCGCCGGGCGATCGCGTCGGCGAGCCCGCGCTCACGCAGCCACTCCAGCGCCCTTACGGTGCCCCGGGTGCCCGGCAGCACCACCAGATCGGCGTCGGCCAGCTCCTCGGGCCGGTCCACGAACCGCACGACCACGCCCGGTTCGGCCGCCAGCGCGTCCACGTCCGTGAAGTTGGACATCAGCGGCACGGCGGCCACCGCGATCCGCAGGACGTCCGCGCCGTAAGGGGGCGCCACGACGCTCTCCCGCACCGTGCCGCGCAGCGACACCCGCAGCCCGTCCTCCTCGTCGATCCCCAGCCCGTGGGCGAACGGGAGCACACCGACGGTCGGGCGCCCGGTGAGGTCGCGCAGCATCTCCAGACCGGGCTCCAGAAGGCTCACATCGCCGCGGAACTTGTTCACCAGATAGGCGGACACATGCCGTTGGTCCGCCGCCGACAGCAGCGCGGTGGTGCCGAAGAAGGACGCGAAGACGCCACCGCGGTCGATGTCCCCGACCACCACGACCGGAAGCCCGGCGGCGCGCGCCAGCCCCATGTTGACGATGTCGGTGCGGCGCAGATTGATCTCGGCCGGACTGCCCGCGCCCTCGCAGATCACCGCGTCATGGGTGCGCCGCAGCTCCTCCAGGCACTCCGTGACGGTCCCCAGCAGCGCCTCCCGCCCCGAGGGCCGCGTCCGCCCGGGGGAGGCCGCGCCCGACGGCGGGTGCGCCGCGGGCCCCGACCGCCCGAAGTACCCGCGCGCGCTCAGCTCGCCCACCGGCTTGCCCAGCAGCACCACTTGGCTGCTGCGGTCGCTGCCCGGCTTCAACAGGACCGGGTTCATCAGCGCGCTCGGCTCGACGCGCGCGGCGGCGGCCTGCATGGCCTGCGCCCGCCCGATCTCCGCCCCCTCCCGGGTGACGAAGGAGTTGAGCGACATGTTCTGCGCCTTGAAGGGGGCCACGCTGACGCCCTTACGGGCGAGCCATCGGCAGATCCCGGCCGTCACGATGCTCTTGCCCGCGTCGGAGGTCGTGCCCGCGACGAGCAGTCCCCCGCCCCGCGCCCCGGAACCGTCCGTGCCGCCCTTACCGCGTATCCCGCTCATCCGCCGCCCCCTTCAGCGGCCCGGGGCCGCCCCGTCAACGCCCTCAGGACCGGCCGGGCCGCCACGGACACCCCGAGCGCCAGGACGCCGACGCGCCGCGACAGCCGTATCGCCCGCTCGATGTCGGCCGACTCCACCGGCCGCCCGCCGGAGTTGAGCACCGGCCGGTGCTCGACCCGGCCGCCGTACGTGAGGGTGCCGCCCAGCCGTACGCCGAGCGCGCCCGCGAAGGATGCCTCCACGGGGCCCGCGTTGGGGCTCGGATGGCGCCGGCCGTCGCGCCGCCAGGCGCGCCGCGCACCGCGCGGATCGGGGCCGGAGAGGGTCGCCAGGGCCGCCGTAAGGCGCGCACCGGGCCAGCCGGCCACATCGTCCAGACGGGCCGCCGCCCAGCCGAACCGCCGGTAGCGCGGCGACTTGTGGCCCACTATGGCGTCCAGGGTGTTGACGGCGCGGAAGCCGATGAGCCCCGGCACGCCGCCCACGGCCCCCCACACCAGCGCGCCCACGACGGCGTCGGAGGTGTTCTCGGCGACCGATTCGACGACCGCGCGGGCGATCTGCGGCCCGTCCAGCGCCTGCGGATCGCGCCCGCACAGATGCGGCAGCCGCTCCCGGGCGACCTCCAGGTCCCCCGCGGCCAGGGCCCCGCCGATGGCCCGTGCCTCACGGCCCAGCGTCGTACCGCCCAGCACGGCCCAGGTGGCGGCGGCGGTCAGCGCGACCTCCGCGCCACCGCGCCCGCCGAGGGCCCGTACGGCGCGGGTCAGCAGCGCGGCACCGGCGGCCGCGCCGCCCGCGCACAACGCGGTGTGCAGGGCCCCGTAACCGCGGTGGTCACGCCACAGCCGGCGCTCGGCGGCCGCGGCGGCGCGCCCGAAGGCGGCGACCGGATGTCCGCGGCGCGGATCGCCCGTGGCGAGATCACCGAGGAAGCCGAGGGCCGCGCCGCACGCGAACGAGGCGTGGTCGGCACACATCCGTCAGCCCGCCGTCACGCCTCGGCGCGACGATACGTAACCAAAGGGGCCAGGTGGGCCGAAGGGGCCGGAAGAGCCAGTGGGGACAGAGGAAGCTGGCGGCGTGGCCGTGCCGGGCATGGCGGTATGTCCTCACTCAGGGTCCGCGCCCTGGTTCGACGTGACCGGCGGTGAAAGTCTCCTGGCTCCCGGATCCGCACCCCTCCCGGTCTTCCAGCCCCGCGTACGAAAGCAACCGTACGGTCGAGCCGTGACCCCATACAGGCGATGGGAGAGTGCTCCCCGGTGACAGTGGCGGGACCGCGCCGGATTCTCACCGGCTTCCTCTCCTGCCGCCGTTTGGCTCGGGAAGTCCACCATGGGCCGCGAATGGCCGTCAACTCGCATATGACCCATGACGCCCGAGTGTGCCGAGCCCCACAGACGCGGCCGCACACGAGGCGGCCGCCGGACGGTCGGCGCTGGTCAGCGCCACCATCCGGCGGCCGGTGGGTCGATGAGGACGCAAGCCTCAGGCGACGATCAGATAGATGCCGTACGCCACGGCCGCGGCGCACAGCGCGAAGCAGGTGTACGCGCCGGTGCGAGCGAGCGCGGAGGCGCCGACCGTGCCACCGGACACGGCGGCCGCGGCGCCCTGCTCCGGCGCGGCCTTACGGGACGTCCCGAGGATGCCCAGGGTGAAGACGCCCACCATGCCGACCGTCACCACGAGGCTGACGCCGAAGACCTGGCCGAGTGCCGCCCAGTCGATGCTCATAATTCCGTGGCTCCTTAGCGGGTGGTGCTGCTCGCGACGGCGGGGGTGGGGGTCTGCTCGGGCGTGCGCTCGGCGATGCCGCCCTCGGGGGCGGTCTCCACCGCGCTCTCGGGGGCGGAAAGCTTCGCACCCGCGGGCGGCGGGGCCACGGACCGCAGGGCGGCCGTGACGGCGCCCACCGGCTCGTGTGCGCCGACCTCGTTGACGTTGGTGTGGTCCACGGGCTTGCGGCGCGACAGCGCCCAGATCGCCCCGCAGGCCAGGACGGCGAGCACGGCCACCGCCGTGATCCCCGCGTTCCCCTGGTCGGCCAGCAGCGCGGCGCCGCCCGCCACCAGGCCCGCGGCCGGGAGGGTCAGCACCCAGGCGAGCACCATGCGGCCGGCGGTCGACCAGCGCACCACCGCGCCCTTACGGCCGACACCCGCACCCATGACGGCGCCGGAGCAGACCTGGGTGGTGGACAGCGCGAAGCCGATGTGGGAGGAGGCCAGGATGACGGTCGCGGCGCCGGTCTGGGCGGCGAAGCCCTGCGGCGGCTGGATGTCGGTGATGCCCTTGCCCATGGTGCGGATGATGCGCCAGCCGCCCAGGTAGGTGCCGAGCGCGATGGCCAGGCCCGCCGAGACGATGACCCACAGCGGCGGGTCGGAGTCGGGCGCCACCACGCCCCCGGTGACCAGCGCCAGGGTGATCACGCCCATCGTCTTCTGGGCGTCGTTGGTGCCGTGGGCCAGGGAGACCAGAGCGGCCGAGGCGATCTGCCCCGCGCGGTAGCCCTTCGCGGTGTCCTCCGAAGAGCGGTCGCGGCCGAGCCGGTAGGTGAGCCGGGTGGCGGCCACCGTGGCGATGCCGGCCACGACCGGCGCGGCGACGGCGGGGATCAGGACCTTCATGACGATCGCGTCGCCGTTGACCCCGTCCAGGCCGACGGAGACCACGGTGGCGCCGATCAGGCCGCCGAACAGGGCGTGCGAGGAGCTGGAGGGGAGCCCGGCGAGCCAGGTCACCAGATTCCACAGGATCGCCCCGACCAGCCCCGCGAAGATCACTTCTGGTCGGATACCGGAGTCCTCGTCGATGATCCCGCCGGAGATGGTCTTGGCCACCTCCACGGAGAGGAACGCGCCGACGAGATTGAGGACGGCCGACATCGCCACCGCCACCCTGGGACCGAGTGCTCCCGTGGAGATGGTGGTGGCCATGGCGTTAGCCGTGTCGTGGAAGCCGTTCGTGAAGTCGAACACCAAGGCCGTGACGATCACGATCCCGATGAGAAGCGTGATGTGTTCCATACACCCGGTCAATCAGTTCGAAGGTCGTTAGTGGCACGGTGAACGTAAGGAAACAGGGTGAACGGAAGATGAACTGAGTGGGGCATCAGGGTGACGTGGTTGCGGGAGTGCTACAGCCTGATGAATTCAAGTCTACTTTCCCATGTCGTACGGGAGTTGAGCCTCGATCGAGGACCGTCGGAGGAGGCCCCGGGACCGGCCCCGCGGCCGCCCGCCGTTCACCCTCGTTCACCCACACGGAGGCGGCTGCCCACGAGGCGCGGTCGTAGACAAGCGGCGCGCCCCTTCCGGTCCCGCCATCGCCCGGCCGCCGGACGCCTGGGAGGATCGGGCCTCGGAGGTGAGGGCAGGTGACCCAGTCGCGATCCACGCGGCAGCCGCAGTCGCGGCTGACCCATCCCCTGCGGCAGGCATGGACGCAGGTGGTGAGAACGGCCCGCAGAACCACCGCCGACGGCCTGGTCGTCGGCACCTCGGGCAATGTCTCGGCCCGGGTCGGCGACACCGTCCTGGTGACCCCGAGCGGCGTCCCTTACGACCGGCTCGGCCCACGGGACGCCGTCGCCGTCGACCTCGACGGACAACAGGTCCTCGGTACGCTCGAGCCGACCAGCGAGCTGCCCATGCACCTGGCCGTCTACCGGGAGACCGACGCCGAGGCCGTGGTCCACACCCACGCCGTCCACGCCACGGCCGTCTCCACGCTCGTCGACGAGCTCCCCGCGATCCACTACATGACCGCGGCCCTCGGCGGACCGGTCCGCGTCGCGGCCTACGCGCTCTACGGAACGGACCAACTGGCCGACGCCATGATCGAGGCGCTGCGCGACCGCAGCGGCTGTCTGCTGCGCAACCACGGCACCGTCGTCCACGGCGCCACCCTGGACCAGGCGTATGACCGCACCGCCCAGCTCGAATGGATGTGCCGGGTCTGGCTCACCGCGGCCTCCGTCCCCGGCCGCACTCCCTCCCTGATCCCGCCGGACGAGCTGCGGCGCGCCGCGGACAAGCTCAGCGGCTACGGCCAGCCGAGCTGAGCCCGCCGGGCACCCGCCCGGCCCCGCACCGCACGCGCCCGGGCCCCGGCCGTACGGTCACCCGGCCGGGTACGCCCGCTGGCCGGGGGCCGCCTCCCCGCCCACACTGGGAGGGATGCGTCTGCGGACAACGGCGGTCGCGGCCGCCACCACCTTGCTGAGTGCCGGCGTGGCCGCGGTGGCGGCCGGACGGTACGCCACCAATGCTGCGCTGAAACCGGCCCCCGACCGTCCGCTGCCGAACGAGCCCCCGCTCACCGTGCACGCGACGGCGGCCGGCCAGATCACCCTGACCCGCTCGCTCGCCTCGCTGCGCCCCGGTGTCTACGGCCTTACCGGCCGCTCCTGCCACGCCGTCGTCGGCCCCGTCATCGAGGACGCCCCGCACCCCGCCGACTGCGTGGTGCGCCGCCTGGAGCGGGTCACCCACGGCGACCTCACCCCCGGCACCCGGGTGCGGCTGACCCCCCAGGTGTACATCGGCAATCCGCGGGACGACCTCGGCATCGACCACGCCGACGTCGACGTGCCCGGTGAACTCGGCCCGCTGCCCGCCTGGTTCATCCCCGGCGAACGCTCCACATGGGTGATCACCACCCATGGCCTCGGCACCACCCGTGAGCACCCTATGGTCGTCATGCCCTTCCTGCGGAAGTTGCGGGTGCCGGTGCTCGACCTCGCCTACCGCGGGGACCCCGGCGCCCCCCGGCCCAAGGACGGCATATCCCACCTCGGCGACACCGAATGGCGCGACCTGGACGCGGCCCTCCGCTACGCGGTGGCGTACGGGGCCACCGGAATCGTGCTGCACGGCTGGTCCATCGGCGCCTCGATGGCCCTCCACGCCGCCGCGAACTCCGCGCTGCGCCACCGCGTCCTCGGCCTCGTCCTGGACTCCCCGGTGCTCGACTGGCAGGCCACCCTGCGCGCCCTCGCCGCGGCCCGCGGCATCCCCGCGCCGCTGCTCCCACTCGCCCTGCGGGCCGCCGAGGGGCGCACCGGGCTCCACGACAGCGTGCTTCCGGAGGTGGCCGATCCCGAGCGGTTGTCCGTGCCCACGCTCGTCGCCCACGGCCCCGACGACACCCTCGCGCCGTGGCACGCCTCGCGCGAATTCGCCGACCGCAGACGCGACCTGGTCACCCTTCACACGGTGCGGCGGGCCCCGCACGCGGCCATGTGGAACGCGGACCCCAAGGGGTACGAGGAGGCTCTGCGGCGCTTTCTGATACCGCTCCTATAGTGCCCGTAAGGCGATCGCGGAAGCGCTTGCGAGACGGCGCGGGAAGCGTTCGCGGGGCGGTGGCGCGAGCGTCCGTCAGATGGCGCGAACCGTTCGCGGCGACCGCCGGACGGGTGCCGATTGGGCTTTCGGGCCGTCAACGGCGAGACTGCTTCCGTGACGTCCCGTACTCCGCGCGACTCCCGGCTCCGACTCGTCCGCAACCGGCCGATGGCCACCGCCCGCCGGCCCGCGGTGAACCGCGGCTCAAGACCGGCGCCCCGCCCGCCGGAGGGCACTCCGCCCCCGGCGGAGCTGGCCCGGCGGGCCAGGGCGGGGCTCACCGGGGCCGTGGCGGTCGCCCACTGGGCCGCGGCCGAGCACGGCGCTCCCGGCGCGCTGTCCGACGAGGCCGCCGCCCGCGCCGCCGCCGCGCTCGGGCTGAGCGAACCGGAGGTGCGGAGCGACTGGGACCGCGCCCGCCTCATCGGCCTCATCGAGCACCACGCGGGCACCACCCGCCCCGGCTGGCGGCTGCAGGCGTGGGACCGGGACGACAGCGCCGTGCTGCGCGGCTGGGTCGCGCTCCTCGACGCATGGTCCCTGGCCTGCCCCGCCCCGGCGGCGGCCGAGCCGACGGCGGTCGCGGAGGTCGTCGAGGCCGTACCGCAACTGCTCTCGTTGCTGCAGCTCTCGGCCGGCCCCATGCAGATCTCCGCCCTGCTGGACATGCTCCGGCAGCGGGTCGCCGAGCTGCGCACCGAGCGGTGCGAGGTCCCCCAGGACGCCACGGAGCTCCGGGACGCCACGGAACCCCAGGAGCCCGCGCGGGGCGCCGGGAGCGCGGGGAGCCCCGACGACGCCGAGGACACCGCCACGCTGGAGGGGCTGCTCGACTGGGTCCTGGACGCCCTCTCGTCCGTCGGGGCGCTCACCGTAAGGGAGGAGCCCCAAGACGGGCCGGAGGGCGCCGGGAGCGTGGCCGACGACGCCAAGGGCGACAGCCGGGAGGCCGAGCTGTCCGCGCTCGGCAATTGGGCGGTGTGGGTCAAGCTGGAGCAGATCTGCGTCGCCGCCCAGAGCCCGGCCGGGAACATCGAGCAGCCCGCCGCCGACATGCTGCGCGGCTGTGCGGGCCTCACCCCGGGCCCCGCCCGCGCCGAGTACCGGGCCTGGCTGGCCGCCCGCCCCGTCGGCAGCGCCGTCACCGAGCTGATCGAGGCGGCGCGCGGCGACGACGCGCTGCTGCGCGGGCTCGCCTTCGAGGCGCTGCGCGTCGTCGGAGCGCCCGCCGAGCCCGCCGTACGGGCCGCCGTCGACGAATCGTGCCTGCGGCCGTACGCGCTTCTGTGGCTGGCCGAGCACGAGGGCGCCGACCCGGACGAGGCGCTGGACGCACTCACCCGCGAGGAGGCCACCTGGCTGTGGGTGGACACCGCCGCGGCCATTTCCGACCACGGGGAGAGCCCGCTGCTCGTCCGCCACCTGGAGTCCGCCGTCCAGGGCACCGTGCCCGCGCTGCTGGAGGAGGTACGGGCCGTGGGGCACCCCCGCACCGTGCAGGTCCTGGTGGCGCTGGCCGCCGCCCACCCCGATCCGGCCCTGGCCAAGGCGGTGCGCCGGGCGGCCTTCCAGGTGCACACGGGCGGGGCTTGACAGGTTCACACGGCCGGGCCCGAGGGGGAGCGGCCGAGGGGGAGAGGAGAGCGGCCGCCACGGGAGACCATGGGGGAAGACCGTAAGGTCGCGGCGAGGGCCGTAAGGCCGGGGGAAAACGACTTGCCCGCACCGCTAAACTAGCCGCATGGCAATTCTCCTCGTGCATTAGACGGCGTCGGCCGCTCTCGTCCGTCCCGTCCGCCGTCCACCCTGCCCAGGAGTAATTCCCGTGATCACCGCCTCCGGCGTCGAGCTGCGTGCCGGCGCTCGCGTCCTCATCGAGTCCGCTTCCTTCCGTATCGCCAAGGGCGACCGCATCGGTCTGGTCGGCCGTAACGGCGCGGGCAAGACCACGCTCACCAAGTGCCTGGCCGGTGAGGGCATCCCGACCGCCGGCACCATCACCCGCTCCGGTCAGGTCGGCTACCTCCCGCAGGACCCGCGCACCGGCGATCTCGACGTCCTCGCCCGCGACCGCATCCTCTCGGCCCGCGACCTCGACTCCGTGCTCCGCAAGATGCGCGAGAACGAGGACCGGATGGCCAACGGCAAGGGCGCCACCCGCGAGCGCGCGATGAAGAAGTACGAGCGCCTGGAGACCGAGTTCCTCACCAAGGGCGGATACGCCGCCGAGGCGGAGGCCGCGACCTTCGCCGCCAGCCTCGGCCTGCCCGACCGGGTGCTGGGCCAGCCGCTCCATACGCTCTCCGGCGGTCAGCGGCGCCGGGTCGAGCTGGCCCGGATCCTCTTCTCGGACTCCGACATCATGCTGCTGGACGAGCCCACCAACCACCTCGACGCCGACTCGATCACCTGGCTGCGGGACTACCTCAAGACCTACAGCGGCGGCTTCATCGTGATCTCCCACGATGCCGACCTCGTCGAGACGGTCGTCAACAAGGTCTTCTACCTGGACGCCAACCGCTCGGTGATCGACATCTACAACATGGGCTGGAAGCTCTACCAGGCCCAGCGCGAGGCGGATGAGAAGCGCCGCAAGCGCGAGCGCGCCAACGCCGAGAAGAAGGCCGCGGCGCTCAACTCGCAGGCCGACAAGATGCGCGCCAAGGCGACCAAGACCGTGGCCGCGCAGAACATGGCCCGCCGCGCCGAGCGGCTGCTGGCCGGACTGGACGACGTCCGGCAGAGCGACAAGGTCGCCAAGCTCCGCTTCCCCGACCCGGCACCGTGCGGCAAGACCCCGCTGACCGCGGAGGGGCTCTCGAAGTCGTACGGCTCGCTGGAGATCTTCACCGATGTGGACCTGGCCGTCGACAAGGGGTCCCGGGTCGTCATCCTGGGGCTGAACGGCGCCGGTAAGACGACCCTGCTGCGGCTGCTGGCCGGGGTCGAGAAGCCCGACACCGGCGAGGTGACCTCCGGCCACGGGCTGAAGCTGGGCTACTACGCGCAGGAGCACGAGACGCTCGACCCGGACCGCACCGTCCTGGAGAACATGCGCTCCGCCGCCCCGGATCTGGACCTGGTCGACATCCGTAAGACGCTCGGGTCGTTCCTGTTCTCCGGCGACGACGTGGACAAGCCGGCCGGAGTGCTCTCCGGCGGTGAGAAGACCCGGCTCGCGCTGGCCACCCTGGTGGTCTCCTCGGCCAATGTGCTGCTCCTGGACGAGCCCACCAACAACCTCGACCCGGCCAGCCGCGAGGAGATCCTCGGCGCGCTGCGCACCTTCGCCGGTGCGGTGGTGCTGGTGACCCACGACGGGGGCGCCGTCGACGCGCTGCAGCCGGAGCGGATCATTCTGCTTCCGGACGGTGTCGAGGATCTGTGGGGCGAGGCGTACGCGGACCTCGTCGCGCTCGCCTGACGAGGGCCGATGGCGGCGCCGGGGCGGCGTTCCGGCCGCCGCCCCAAGAGTCCGGTTCCTCCGCTCCGACGCCCTTCTCATAGATCATTCGGCCTATGCGTGATCCATCATCTGAGTGAGAGCGGCTGGTATCGCGGCGCGTCGCGGGCCACCGGCGCATGCGACGTGCCGTGCGCCGGTCCGGACCTCTGCGACCTTGTTCACGTATGCCCTGACCTGCCTCTTCGCCGATGAACACGAAAGAGTGTCAGGTTGAACAGCGCCGGAATCCTTGATTCCGAAGGCCGTCGCGCCGCGATCTCCCGCAATCCTTCATCCACAGACCTTGCCGAATGGGTGGCCAGGAAGCTCTGTAGGGGTGATCATGAGAGTCCAGAGCGCACTTCCCATGAGGAGGCACGGGTGGCCGAGACTCTGAAGAAGGGCAGCCGGGTGACCGGCGCCGCGCGCGAAAAGCTCGCGGCAGACCTGAAGAAGAAGTACGACTCCGGGGCGAGCATCCGGGCGCTGGCCGAGGAGACCGGCCGTTCCTATGGATTCGTTCACCGGATGCTCAGTGAATCCGGAGTCTCCCTACGGGGACGCGGTGGCGCGACGCGAGGCAAGAAGGCCGCCACGGCCTGATCGCACGCGCTGTGCTCCGTCATCATCAGCAGGCATGGACAGGGGTGCCACCCGGCTGATCGTCGGTTCGGCCGGGTGGTTACTGTGCAGTCACTTGTACTGACCGCACTCGACCGGAGGCCCCTGTGACCCTGCTCGACAAGGACGGCGTTCAGCTCAACGTCGATGACACGGTCGCCACGGTGACCCTGACCAACCCGGCGAAGCGCAACGCCCAGTCGCCCGCCCTGTGGCGGGCGCTGGCCGAGGCGGGGAAGCTGGTGCCGGGCACCGTGCGCATCGTGGTGCTGCGCGCCGAGGGCAAGTCCTTCTCGGCGGGCCTGGACCGTCAGGCGTTCACGCCCGAGGGGTTCGACGGCGAGCCGTCGTTCCTCGAGCTGGGGCGCGGCTCCGACAGCGAACTGGACGCCGCCATCGCCGAGTACCAGCAGGCGTTCACCTGGTGGCGGCGGAACGACATCGTGTCGATCGCCGCCGTCCAGGGCCATGCCATCGGGGCCGGTTTCCAGCTCGCGCTCGCCTGTGATCTGCGGGTCTGCGCGGAGGACGCACAGTTCGCCATGCGCGAGACCAGCCTCGGGCTGGTGCCGGACCTCACCGGCACCCATCCGCTGGTCGGGCTCGTGGGATATGCCCGGGCGCTGGAGATCTGCGCGACCGGGCGCTTCGTCCATGCCGAGGAGGCCGTGCGGACCGGGCTCGCCAATCTCGTGGTGCCCGCCGCCGAGCTCGACGGCGCGGTCCAGGACCTGGCGGCGGCCCTTCTTGCCGCGCCCCGCGACGCCGTGATCGAGACCAAGGCGCTGCTGCGGGGGGCCGTAGACCGCACCTACGAGGACCAGCGCGTCGCCGAGCGCGCCGCCCAGGCCCGTCGGCTGCGCGACCTGGCGGGGCTGACGGACTAGACGGCGCCGTTACGGACCAACGGTGCGCTGGTGTGGACAGCCGGCGCCGCTTCCCGGTGGGGCCGCCCGCGCCGCCAGCAGGTGCCCGCGCCGCCAGCAGTGCCCGCGCTGTCACGGCGTGCGCGCTGTCACGGCGCTCGCGGCGGCTCCACCGTCGGCACCGCCTCCAGCACCAGCACCGCGAGGTCGTCGTCGATCGGCTCGGGGCTGAAGTCATACGTGGCGCGCCGCACCCGCTCCGCGACCGCCTTGGCCCCCAGCCCGACGCAGTCCCGCAGGATGTCCGAGAGGCCGTCGTCGTCATCGAGCTGACGGACGCCGTTGCGCCGCTCGGTCACCCCGTCGGTGACGCACAGCAGCGTCTCGCCGGGCGCCAGGTCCAGCGTGTCGGCGTGGAAGTCCGGGTTCTCGTCGATGCCGAGCAGCATCTGGGGGCTGGCGGCGGGCGCGACCGTACCGTCGGTGGTCAGCCGCAGCGGCAGCGGATGGCCGGCGCTCGCCAGGGTGCAGCGGGCGCTGCCCCCTTCCGGGTCGGGCTCCAGCTCCCCGTACAGCAGGCTCAGGAAGCGTGGCCGGGACTGTTCGCCGTCGATCTCCGCCGCCTCCGCGTCCTCCTCCACCAGCGCCTGGTTCAGCCGGTTGAGCACCGACTCGACACCATGGCCCTCGCGGGCCAGCAGCCGGACCAGATGGCGGGCCAGCCCCGTGACCGACATCGCCTCCGGATCGCTGCCCTGGACGTCGCCCAGCAGGAAGCACCAGCGGCGGTCGCCCATGGGGAACAGATCGTAGAAGTCGCCGCCGACGGTCTGTCCCTCGCCGTGCGGCTCGTAGACGATCGCCGAGTCCACCCCCGGAATGTGGGCGAGCGACATGGGCAGCTGCCGGCGCTGCAGTGCCCGGCTGATCGTCGCCTGCCGGGTGTACTGCCGGGCCGTGGCCACCGCCTGGGCCACCCGCCGCGCCACGTCCTCCGAGAGCCGCACCACGCCCTCCGCCATCCGTGGCACGCCCGCCCGGCCGATGAGCAGGGCGCCGTGGCTGCGGCCGTGTGCGATCAGCGGGAAGCACACCGCCGATCCGCCCTGGCTGTCCGCGATCCCGGGCCAGGGCCAGGAGGTGCCCGCCGAACCGAGCCCGGTGGGCGGCGGATGCCGCTCCAGCGACATGCGGAGCGCGCCGATACGGTGCTCATCGCTGTGCCAGACGCGGGCGAGCTGCAGCCCGCCGCTCGGGGTGGTCAGCCAGACCGCGCACCAGTCGGCCAGCCGGGGCACCAGAAGCTGCCCGGCGAGGGCGGCGACCATGTTCTCGTCGAGCTGGCCGGTGAGCAGTTCGCTGGCCTCGGCGAGGAAGGACGGCCCGCCGCGGTCGACCCAATCGGCGGTCGGATCGCGCTGCTCGCGCGGCGTCACGGGGGCGAGGGTCTCGGCGAACCGCAGCTCACGCCCGAGCGCTTTGGTGGGGATGGCGTCGGACTCGGGCACCGCACGCTCGGCGTCCAGCCGGAACCAGACCGCCTTACGGGTGCGGTGATAGGTCACGCCCCAGGATTCGGCGAGCGCCCCGATCAGTTGGAGCCCGCGGCCGCGGCCCCGGCGCTGGGTCTGGGGCCCTCCGTAGACGGTGCTGGCGGGGTGGAGGTCCGCCACCTCCACGACGATCCCCGGCCGTCTCGGCGGGTCGGCCGGGGAGGGCGTCTCGTCGGGCTGCCCCATGGTGTCGCCCTCGTCGGCGGTGGCGTCACCTGGCTGGAGTCGGCAGACCACCTCGACCCGGGTGCCCGCGTGCAGGACCGCGTTGGTGACCAGCTCGCTCACCAGCAGCACAGCGTCGTCGATCGACCGCTCGTCGAGGGCGACCGGCTCGAACGCCTCCGCGGCGCTCTGTCCCGTAAGTGCCGTACGGACGAAGGTGCGCGCTGCGCCGGGCGCGCGCACGCTTCCGGGCAGCGTCGTCCGTGAGACGGACTCACGCGCGAGAGGAAACAAAGCTCCCACGTGCGGCTCCAGGGCAATATGGGCGGTTTAGGCCATCTAGGTGCCATATTATGACAGACAGGGGGAATTGAATGATCTTTAAGGGACGACGCCATGGCACTCGACCCGATCACCACCGACACTTCCCCGGCACGGCCCGCGGATGGTGCGGATTCCGCTGGGCCGTCCGGCCCGGCGTGCAATGCGGAGACCACGTCCGAGCTGCGTTCCCTGCTCGCGGCGATGAACGCACTGTGCGACGGTGACTTCACTGTCCGTGCGGACCCCTCGGCCGAGGGTTTGGTCGGCGAGATGGCCGGGGTCTTCAACCAGCTCGTGCTGCGCAACGCGCATCTGGCCGGGGAACTGCAGCGGGTGCGCCGAGAGGTGGTGCGCCAGGGCAGGCTGGACGAGCGGATCACCGCGAGCCCCGGTCCGGGGGCCTGGACGACCAGCGTGGATGCGGCCAATCACCTGTTGGACGCCCTGGTCGGCCCGGTGTCCAATGCCACGCGGGTGCTTGACGCGATCGCCTCGGGCGACCTGACCCAGCGGGTGGATCTGCACGACGGAAACCGCCAGCTCCGCGGCGATCTGCGGCGGCTGGGGCGCGGGGTGAACCGCACGGTGGACCAGCTGTCGCTGTTCACCGGCGAGCTGACCCGGATCGCCCGCGAGGTCGGCACCGAGGGCCGGCTGGGTGGCCGCGCCAAGGTGCAGGGACTCTCCGGCGACTGGCGCATGGTGACGGAGGCCGTCAACACCATGGCCTCCCGGCTGACCGCGCAGGTCCGCGACATCGCCGAGGTGACCACCGCGGTCGCCCGCGGTGACCTCACCCGTCAGGTGACCGTCGAGGCCACCGGTGAGCTGCTGGAACTCAAGCTCACCGTGAACACCATGGTCGACCAGCTCGGGGCGTTCGCCGACGAGGTGACGCGGGTGGCGCGCGAGGTGGGCACCGAGGGTGAGCTGGGCGGCCGGGCCCAGGTCAGGGGCGTGTCCGGGGTCTGGAAGGACCTTACGGACAGCGTCAACTTCATGGCGTCCAACCTGACCTCGCAGGTCCGCAATATCGCCCAGGTCACCACGGCGGTCGCCACCGGCGATCTCTCTCAGAAGATCACCGTGGATGCGAGGGGCGAGATCCTGCAGCTCAAGTCGACGATCAACACCATGGTGGACCAGCTCTCCGCCTTCGCCGACGAGGTGACGCGGGTGGCCCGCGAGGTGGGCACCGAGGGTGAGCTGGGCGGCCGGGCCCAGGTCAGGGGCGTGTCCGGGGTCTGGAAGGACCTTACGGAGAACGTCAACTTCATGGCCGACAACCTGACCTCGCAGGTCCGCAATATCGCCCAGGTGGCCACCGCCGTGGCGGAGGGCGATCTGAGCAAGACGATCACGGTGGAGGCGAAGGGCGAGATCCTGGAGCTGAAGTCGACGATCAACACCATGGTGGACCGGCTGTCGTCCTTCGCCGACGAGGTGACGCGGGTGGCCCGCGAGGTGGGCACCGAGGGCAACCTCGGCGGCCAGGCCCAGGTCCGCGACGTGTCCGGGGTCTGGAAGGACCTTACGGAGAACGTCAACTCCATGGCCCTGAACCTGACCTCCCAGGTCCGCAATATCGCCCAGGTCACCACGGCGGTCGCCAACGGCGATCTCTCGAAGAAGATCACGGTCGATGCCCGGGGCGAGATCCTGGAGCTCAAGGAGACCGTGAACACCATGGTCCAGCAGCTGCGCTCGTTCGCCGACGAGGTCACCCGGGTGGCCCGCGACGTCGGCACCGAGGGCCAGCTGGGCGGCCGGGCCGGAGTGCCGGGAGTCTCCGGGGTCTGGAAGGACCTTACGGACAACGTCAACTTCATGGCGTCCAACCTGACCTCGCAGGTCCGCAACATCGCGCAGGTCGCCACCGCCGTGGCGGAGGGCGATCTGAGCAAGAAGATCGACGTGGACGCGCGCGGCGAGATCCTCGAGCTGAAGACCACCATCAACACCATGGTCGACACGCTCTCCTCGTTCTCCGACGAGGTGACCCGGGTGGCCCGTGAGGTCGGCAGCGAGGGCCGCCTGGGCGGTCAGGCCCGGGTCGAGGGCGTCTACGGCACCTGGAAGCGGCTGACCACCGGCGTCAATGAGCTCGCCCTCAACCTGACCACCCAGGTGCGCGCGATCGCCGAGGTCGCCTCCGCCGTCGCCCAGGGCGATATGTCCGGGTCCATCTCGGTCGAGGCACAGGGCGAGGTCGCCGCGCTGAAGAACAACGTCAATCTGATGGTCGCCAACCTCCGCGAGACCACCCGTGCCAAGGACTGGCTGGAGTCCAACCTGGCCCGTATCGCCTCCCTGATGCAGGGCCACCGCGATCTGGTCGAGGTCGCCGATCTGATCCTGAGCGAGCTGACCCCGCTGGTCAACGCGCAGTTCGGAGCGTTCTTCCTCAGCGCGGCCGGTGCCAAGCCCGGTGAGGGGCTCGAGCTCATCGCCGGATACGGCACCGACCAGGACGCGGTCGGGGGCGACGGCCAGACCCCGCGGACCGGCCCACCGGGCCGCGGGCTGGTCGCCCAGGCGGCGGTGGGGAAGAAGCGGATCCTCATCAACGACGTCCCGCCCGACTACCTCGCCATCAACTCCGGGCTGGGCTCCGCGCTCCCGGCCAGCGTGGTCATCCTGCCGATCCTCTACGAGGACCAGGTGCTCGGAGTGATCGAACTGGCCTCGTTCAGCCGGTTCAGCGAGGTCCACCTGGCCTTCATCGACCAGTTCGTGAACACCATCGGCGTCTCGATCAACACCATCATCGCCAACGCCCGCACCGAGTCGCTGCTCTCCGAGTCCCAGCGGCTCACCACCGAGCTGCGCCAGCGCTCGAACGAGCTGCAGCGCTCCAACGCGGAGATGGAGGAGAAGGCCGCGCTGCTGGCGACCGCCTCCCAGTACAAGTCCGAGTTCCTCGCCAATATGTCGCATGAGCTGCGCACCCCGCTGAACTCGCTGCTCATCCTGGCCCGGCTGCTCGCCGACAACCCCGAGGGGCGGCTGTCCCCCCAGGAGGTGCAGTTCGCCGCCACCATCCACCGCTCCGGCTCCGATCTGCTCCAACTGATCAACGATGTCCTGGATCTGTCGAAGATCGAGGCGGGCCGGATGGACGTCCGTCCGAAGAAGCTGCCGCTGGTCAAGATCCTGGACTATGTGAACGCCACGTTCCGGCCGCTTGCCGTCGACCGGGGGCTGTCGTTCGAGATCGCCGTCGGCGAGGACGTACCGCGCGAGATGTTCTCCGATGAGCAGCGGCTCCAGCAGATTCTGCGCAATCTGCTCTCCAACGCCCTGAAGTTCACCTCCTCGGGCGGGGTGACGCTGCGCGTCGAGCGCACCCCGGGAGCGCAGTTCGACGAGGAGGCGCTGCGGTCCGCGGACGCCGTGATCGCCTTCGCCGTCACCGACACCGGTATCGGCATCCCGCCGGGGAAGCTGCCGGTGATCTTCGAGGCGTTCCAGCAGTCCGACGGCACGACCAGCCGCAAGTACGGCGGCACCGGCCTCGGCCTGTCCATCAGCCGGGAGATCGCCGGAATGCTCGGCGGCCGGATCGTGGCCGAGAGCGAACTGGGCGTCGGCTCCCGCTTCACCCTCTACGTTCCCGTGCACTACAGCGGCGTCGCCCCGGTGCCCGACCCTTCGGACCCCAGGGCCACCGGCTCCACCGTTCCGGCGGCGGCCCCCGCCCCGGACGAGACGCTGCCGGACACCACCGACCACGCCCCCAGCGGGGTCTTCGGCGAGGCGGACAGCCTGGTCGCCGCCCGGGCCCTGAGCGGCGGGGCCGAGACCGGGGACGGAGGCGAGGCCGGGGACAACGACGACGGCTGGCCGGGGGCCACGCAGCTCAAGGAGTGGCAGCGCGGACGCCCCGGCCGGGTGCTGGACGGCCGCCGCATCCTGATCGTCGACGACGACATACGGAACGTCTTCGCGCTCACCCATGTGCTGGGCCGGGTCGGCATGACGGTGAAGTACGCGGAGAACGGCCGTGAGGGGCTGGAGGTACTCCATCGCAACCCCGACGTCTCGCTGGTCCTGATGGACGTGATGATGCCCGAGATGGACGGGTACGAGACGATCCGGGCCATCCGGAGCACACCCCGGCTCGCCGATGTGCCGATCCTCGCCCTGACCGCGAAGGTCATGCCCGGTGACCGGGAGAAGGCCATCGACAGCGGTGCGAACGGCTATGTCCCCAAGCCCGTGGACGTCGACCGGCTGATGTCGGCGATCATCGAGCTGCTCGATCCGGTGGGGGAGGCGGGGAGCGGGGGCGGTGACGCCGCCGTGGCTGATGGTGACGCTGCCGCGTCAGGTGGTGACCCTGCTGTGGTCGGTGGTGACGCCGCCGCCTCCGGTGGTGACCCTGCTGCGGTTGGAGATGACGCCGTCGCGTCTGACGGTGATGCCTTCGACGACGCCTCGCTCGGCGTGCCGGGCGGTGTCGAGGACGGCGATGGAGACGGCGCCGAGGACGGCCGTGCGGATGACGGTGAGGGCGTCGGCCGGGACGGGAGCGTGCCCGACGAGACCGGTCCGCCGAGGCCGAGGCAGGGGGAGTGATGACGACCGCATGCGAGAAGGCCGGAATCCTCATCGTCGACGACATGGAAGAGAACCTGATCGCGCTGGAGGCCGTCCTCGGCCCGCTCGATCAGCAGCTCGTCCGCGCCCGCTCCGGCGAGGAGGCGCTGAAGGCGATGCTGCGGCAGGACTTCGCCGTCGTTCTGCTCGATGTGCTGATGCCGGGCATGGACGGCTTCGAGACCGCCGCCAACATCAAGCGGCTCGACCAGACCAAGGACGTCCCGATCATCCTGCTGACCGGGACCGACGCCGACTCCGACTACGCCTACCGGGGCTATGCGA
Source organism: Streptomyces sp. 11-1-2 (assembly GCF_003595545.1). Classification (NCBI taxonomy): domain Bacteria; kingdom Bacillati; phylum Actinomycetota; class Actinomycetes; order Kitasatosporales; family Streptomycetaceae; genus Streptomyces; species Streptomyces sp. 11-1-2. The sequence goes on along the minus strand of NZ_CP022545.1, from coordinate 3,182,882 downwards.
TCGGCGCCGCCGACTTCCTCACCAAACCCTTCGACCCCTGGCTGCTGCGGACGAAGGTCAATGTGTTCCTGGAGATGCACCGCAAGAACTGCCGGCTCGAGGCGCGGACCGAGCAGCTTGCCGACCGGGTGGCGGAGCTGGAGCGCACGGTCGAGGGGTTGCGGAAGTACAGCGCCGAGGGTTGATCGGCCCGGACTGACTGGCGGCGACGGTTGACCGGCCAGGTCCGACCAGGGCTGTGGTCAGGCGTCCACGGCGGTGACCAGGACGGCCACCGTGGGCGGCTGGTCCCCCGGGGCCGGGGCCGGGGCGGACTGCGCCACCGCCGTTCGTACCGCCCGCGCCACATCCACGGCGCGGTGATCCGCCGCCACGGCCAGCTCGATCCGGATGTGCGCGCCCTCGATCCGCACGGGCCGGGGCGATCCCAGCACCGACGCGAGCCGGGCGACGCCGGGCACGGATGCGGCGGCGCGAGCGGCGGCCGCGGCGGTGGGATCCGGGTCGGGGCGTTCGACCGACGTCGGCTGTGGCGGGGGTTGGTTTTGGTGGGGTCGTGGGGCCACCGGAGCCGAGGGCGGGGCCGGGAGTTCGTCCAGCACGTCCGTCACCCGTACGTCCACCGCCTCCACCAGGAGTCCCAGCCGGTCCGTCGCCGCGTCGAGGAGTACGTCGCGCAGTCGGTCCGCCGTCACCGGAAGCGGTTCCTCCAGCGTCGCCCCGCACTCCGCCGCGATGCACAGCGCTCCCGGCGGCAGCGCGCTCGGCGGGGGCGGTACCGCGGGCGTCGCGGCGGTGTCGGGGTCGGCGGGCGCGATCCGAAGCGCTCCCAGGTGTGCGTCGGGGACCTGGTCGGCGGCCCGCCGGAGCACCTCGCCCGCCGCGTGTTCGGTGATCCAGGAGCCGTCCTCCCGCTCGCCCAGGGGCAGCAGCCGTCCGAGCCGAAGCTGCTCCCTTACGGTCTGCGCGAGCCGGTCTGTGACCACCGTGTCACCCCTTGGCGCCGGACGGGACCGAGCCCTGCTGGTCTCAGCCTGCCGTGTGCTCACAGCCTGCCGTATCGATCGCGCGAGTGCCGCATCTCCGAGGCGGTTCGGGGAAGGTCCCTTTATGGTTGGCAGTAGAGCGAGCGGAAACCTCTTCGACCGCTCTTCGCCTCGGAAGGGACGATCGGTGATGTCCGAGACCGCACCACGGAACCGACCCGAGAACCCCGCCACAGAGCCCGCCGCAGGCACTCCCAGGACCCTGGGCGCCAGGGGCGGCATCGCCCCGGCCGCCGACCGGCCCCGGCGCGGCGGAGGCGATCCAGGCTCGCGGGGGCGCACCACCATCTCCGATGGCGTCGTCGAGAAGATCGCGGGTATGGCGGCCCGCGATGTGGTCGGCGTCCATGCGATGGGTGGTGGTCTCGCGCGAACCTTCGGAGTCGTACGGGACCGGGTGCCCGGTACCCGGTCGGTCGCCCGCGGGGTGAAGGCGGAGGTGGGAGAGGTACAGACGGCCCTCGACCTGGAGATCGTGGTGGACTACGGCGTCTCCATCGCCGATGTCGCACGGGCCGTGCGGGAGAACGTGATCGCGGCGGTCGAGCGGATGACCGGCCTCGAAGTGGTCGAGGTCAATATCGCGGTCAGCGATGTGAAGTTGCCGGACGAGGAAGAGGAATCGCCGGAGCCGCGGCTCCAGTAGGCCGGTAGCGGTTCCGGTTGGCTCCAGCAGGGGAGCACACGATGAGCATGGCCGTGGTCGGGATGATCGCGGGGATGGCGCTGGCTTTCGCCGGTTACTTCGGTGGTTTCGGGGCCTTTCTGCTGGTGGCGGCGCTGGGCGCCGTCGGGTTTATCGTCGGCCGGTTCCTGGACGGTGATCTGGAACCGGGCGACTTCTTCCGTTCCCGTGGCCGTGATGACGGACGGCCACGGTGAACACTTTGACGACGACAGGCGCGATGACGGCGGCAGAAGCCGTGACGACGGCAAGGGCCGTGGCGGCGGCAGGGGCCGTGGCGGCGGCAGGGGCCGTGGCGGCAGTTGAGGCCATGCCAGTTGAGGCCATGACGACAGTAAGGACGCGCCGTGGTCGAGCCGAGTGAGCGGGGTGCGACGCGTATCGCGGACCGGGTCGTCGCGAAGATCGCCTCGCAGGCGGCGCGGGAGGCGCTGCGGGCTGACGAGGCCGGCGCCGCGGACGCCAATGCCATGGACGCGGCTGCCGCTGCGGATATGGCGGATGTAGCGGACGTCGTGGATACCGCGGACGTTGCCCTTACCGATGCCGCCGCCGCGCGGCCACACGCGGTCGCGGTGGTGCGCGGGGACGTCGCGCGCGTCCGGGTCGCCGTCGAACTGGGCTATCCCTCGGACATCGGCGCACACTGTGGTGCGGTGCGTCGTCATGTGATCGAACGGGTAGGCGAGTTGACGGGCATGGAGGTGCCCGAGGTCGTGGTGACGGTCGAACGACTGCATGTGCCGCAGTGGGAGCACCCGGAGCGGAGGGTGCGTCGGGGGAGGGACAGGGTGCGATGAACGCGGACCAGAAGATGCGTCAGTCCACCTCGGCGTCGGCGTACGGCGGGAGAGCGGGCACGGGTGCCCGGGACGGGGATCCGCCCGTGCCTACGAGGCGCTTCTGGTCCGTGCGGCGGGTACCGGCCGGGATCGTCGCCCTGGTCATCGCCGCCATCAGCGGGCTGCTGCTGTACGACGTGGCGGCCGTGCGCTCGGGTCGGCCCGGCATGCGATGGCGGGAATGGCTCGCCGATGAACTTGCCGCACGGCCGCTGGACGACGCGTGGATCATGGGCGGGGCGGCGGCGTTGGCCGCGCTGGGAGTGTGGATGGTGGTCCTCGCGTTGGCGCCGGGGCTGCGTGGGCTGCTCCCGATGCGTCCGTCGGAGACGGGGGCTGAGGCGGAGGCGGGGCCGGGGAAGGGTGTGGAGGCGGGCGCCGGGGCCGGGGCGGGGCCCGGGGCCGGGGGCGCCGTACGGGCGGGGATCGACCGGACCTCGGCGGGTCTGGTGCTGCGGGACCGGGCGATGGAGGTGCCCGGTGTGCGGTCCGCCCGCGTGGACGTCGGCCGTCGGCGGGTCAGGGCCCGCGCGCTGGCCCACTTCCGCGATCTCGACGAGGTACGGGCGGATCTGGACGCCGCCCTCCACGAGGGCATCCGGCAACTGGGCCTGGCCCGACGGCCCGCCCTGTCCGTCCGTGTCCGGCGGTCGGCGAAGTCGAAGGGGTGAGCGCGCCATGCTGAGGGTCGTCAACCGGGTGCTGCTGGGGGTCGTGGGTCTGGTGCTGGCCGGGGTGGGCGCGGTGGTACTGGCCGGGTGGCCCCCGTTCGACGGGCGGAGTGATGTGCTGCTGAGCCGGGCGGATCGGACGCGGTGGCGGGACGCCGGATGGTGGTGGCCGGCCGTCATCGCGGTGCTGGCGGTGCTGTTCGTGCTCGCGCTGTGCTGGTTCCTGGCCCAGTTGCGGCGGCGTCGGCTGCAGGAGGTGCTGGTGGAGACGGGCGACGGCGAGGGCGCCCTGCTACGGGGGCGGGCCCTGGAGGCGGCGCTCCTGGCGGACGCGGAGTCGCTGGACGGTGTGGAGCGGGCCCACGTCCTGCTGCGAGGCCGACGGACCACGCCGGAGGCGCGGATGGGTCTGGTGCTGGAGCCGCGCGCCGAACCAACGCTGACACTGGACGCGCTGCGGGCGGAGGCCCTGGAGCGCGCACGGAGCTCGGCGGGCCTGGAGCAACTCCCGGCGGAGGTGCGCCTGAGGGTGGCCCGGCATGGGGCGGAGCGGGCGCGGTAGGTCTGCGGGGTGCGGGGTGCGGGGTGCGGGGTGCGGGGTGCGGGTGTGGTGGTGGTTGCTGGGGTGCGCGGTGGGTTCGGGGGTGGGTGCCGGGTGCGGGGTGCTCCGGGGCGGGGCCCTGGACCGTATATTTACGGCGCCATTGGCCGGGGGCGTTGAGTTGGTCGGGGATTGGCGCCACAAATACACGTAAGCGTCCAGGACCCCACCCCTGCGACCCCGCCCCCTCCCGTCTCGTCGGCGCCCGCGCCCCGGTGGCACAGGCCGCGCGTACGTCCCGCGTTCGGCCCGGGGGTCGGGTGTTGGGTGGTGGGTGTGGCCCCGTCCCCTCCCGTCTCGTCGGCGCCCGCGCCCCGGTGGCATGGGCCGCGTGTACGTCCCGCGTTCAGCCGGGGGCCGGGTGTTGGGTGGGTGCGAGCCCGCCCCTCCCGTCTCGTCGGCGACCGTGCCTCGGTGGCACGGGCCGCGTGTACGTCCCGCGTTCGGCCCGGGGGTCGGGTGTTGGGTGGGGGTGGGTGTGGCCCCGTCCCCTCGCGCCGTGTTGCGGGTACCGTCGGTGGCGCGGGTGGTGTGCGGTTTCGGATTGTCCGGGGCGGAAAATTCAGCCCCTCCGGCGTTTGAGGAGCGGGGTCCGGGGCGGAGCCCCGGTGGGGGTCCAGGGGGCGGAGCCCCATTCCGCGCGGCGGAGCCGGGAAGGGGCGGGGTGGGGGCTGTCCGCCGGAGGCGCCCCCAAGCCCCCTCAGATGTTGTGCAGGGCCCCGCCATCCACCGGCAGCATCAGCCCGGTGAGATACGACGCCGCAGGCGAGAGCAGAAACGCGGCGGCCTTGCCGAATTCCTCGGGCGTCCCATACCGCCGCAGCGGAATCGCCGCCGCGTTCCGTTCCCGCGAGGCCTCCGCGTCGCCGGAGAGGGCGTCGAGTTCGCGGACGCGGTCGGTGTCGATGCGGGCCGGGAGGAGGCCCACGACGCGGATGCCGCGGGGGCCGACCTCGAGGGAGAGGGACTTGGCGAAACCGGCGAGACCGGGTCGCAGGCCGTTGGAGACGGTGAGGCCGGGGATCGGCTCGCGGACGGAGCCGGAGAGGACGAAGCCGATCACGCCGCCGGAGGGGAGCTGCTCGGCGGCCGTACGGGCGAAGCGGACGGCGCCGAGGAAGACGGAGTCGAAGGCGGCCTGCCACTGGGCGTCGGTGATGTCGGCCGTCAGCCCGGCCGGCGGGCCGCCGACGCTGATGAGGACGCCGTCGAAGCCGCCGAAGCGCTCGCGGGCGGTGGCGATGAGCCGGGCCGCGGTCTCGGGGTCGGCGTTGTCGGCGGCGACGCCGACGGCGTTCAGGCCAAGGTCGGCGGCGACGGCGGCCGCCTTATCGGCGTCGCGGCCGGTGATGACGGCCTTCGCGCCGTCGGCGATCAGCTCACGGGCGGCGGCGAGGCCCAGCCCGCGGGTGGCTCCGGTGACGATGTACACCCGGTCTTTGAGTCCAAGATCCATGGAGTCAGTCTGCCCTGGGCCGTTCCGCGAGGGTGAGGGCGGTCCCCACGAGGCCGATGTGGCTGAACGCCTGGGGGAAGTTGCCGAGCTGTCGGCCGGTCGCCGGATCGTACTCCTCGGCGAGCAGTCCGACGTCGTTGCGGAGCGCGAGGAGGCGTTCGAAGAGCGCGCCGGCGTCCTTGTGGCGGCCGGCCAGGTGGAGGGCGTCGGCGAGCCAGAAGGAGCAGGCGAGGAAGGCGCCCTCGGAGCCGGGGAGGCCGTCCACACCGTCGGCGACGGTGTAGCGGCGGATCAGGCCGTCCTCGCTGAGCTCGCGGCGGACCGCGTCGATGGTGCCGATGACGCGGGGGTCGGTGGCCGGGAGGAAGCCGACGCGGGGGATGAGCAGGGTCGCGGCGTCCAGCTCGGGGGAGCCGTAGGACTGGGTGAAGGTGGACCGCTCGGGGTCGTAGCCCTTTTCGCAGACCTCGCGGTGGACGGCGTCGCGCATGGCGCGCCAGCGGTTCGCGTCGCCGCTCAGTTCGGGGGCGGCCGCCATGGTGCGGACGGCGCGGTCGGCGGCCACCCAGGCCATGACCTTGGAGTGGACGAAGTGGCGGCGGGGCCCGCGGACCTCCCACAGCCCCTCGTCGGGGTCGCGCCAGGCGGACTCCAGGAAGTCCATGAGCGCGGTCTGGATCTTCCAGGCGTGCGGTTCGGCGGGCAGCCCGGAGGCGCGGGCGAGGTGGAGGGTGTCGAGCACCTCGCCGTAGACGTCGAGCTGGCGCTGGTCGACCGCGCCGTTGCCGACCCGGACCGGGGCGGACCGCTCGTATCCCTCCAGCCAGGGCAGCTCGTGCTCATGGAGCCGGCGCTCGCCCCCGAGGCCGTACATGATCTGCAGCTCGGCCGGGTCACCGGCGATCGCGCGCAGCAGCCAGTCGCGCCAGGCGGCGGCCTCCTCGTGGTAGCCGGCGCGGAGCAGGGCGTTCAGGGTGAGGGTGGAGTCGCGCAGCCAGCAGTAGCGGTAGTCCCAGTTGCGGACCCCGCCGAGCCGTTCGGGCAGCGAGGTGGTGGGGGCCGCGACGATGCCGCCGCTCGGGGCGTAGGTGAGCGCCTTGAGGGTGATCAGGGAGCGGATGACGGCGTCCCGGTGCGGGCCCTCGTAGCGGCAGCGGGCGGCCCAGTCGCGCCAGTCCGCCAGGCTGGAGCGGAGGGAGTCGTACGGGTCGATGAGCCGGGGGCGGGGCTCGTGGGAGGGGTGCCAGGTGAGCACGAAGGCCACTCGGTCCCCGGCCGAGACGGTGAACTCGGAGCGGGTGCTGAAGTCCTTGCCGTAGGTGTGGACCTCGGGCTCCGAGCGCAGCCATACGGAGTCCGGCCCGGCGACCGCGATCCGGTGGCCGTCGGTGCGGCGCATCCAGGGGACGATCCGGCCGTAGTCGAAGCGCAGCCGGAGGACGCCGAGCATCTCGACGCTGCCGGAGACGCCCTCGACAATGCGGACGACGTCGGGGGCGCGATCGCGCTGCGGCATGAAGTCGATGACCTTGACCGTGCCGGTCTCCGTCTCCCAGACCGACTCCAGGACGAGGGAGTCGTCGAGGTAGCCGCGGCGGGTGCAGGCGCCCGCGCCCTTGGGGGCGAGCCGCCAGTGGCCGTTGTCACGGCCGCCGAGGAGCGCGGCGAAACAGGCCGCTGAGTCGAAGCGGGGCAGGCACAGCCAGTCGATCGAGCCATGGCGGCTGATCAGGGCCGCCGTCTGGTGGTCGCCGATGAGGGCGTAGTCGTCGATGTGCTGGGCCATGTCCGGGCGCCTTCCCCCGGAAGGCGGATTCTAGGCCCGGACGGCGCTCAGTCCGCCGTGGCCGCGGCGGGGACCTTCTCCGGGATGGCCGCCGCCTTCGCGGCCTCGGCGGCGCGGTCCCGGCGCTCGCGGCGGGCCAGGACGACCCAGCCGATCGGCACACCGGCGGAGAACAGCCACCACTGGACGGCGTACGCCATGTGCGGGCCGATGTCGCTGTGGTTGGGCGCGGGGACCGGCTGGGGCTGCTTGTCGCCCTTGGGGGAGGACGAGGTGAGCTCGATATAGCCGCCGAGGACGGGGCGGGACAGCGCCTTCGCCCGCTGCTCGCTGTTGATCAGCGAGACCTGGCGGGGCGGCAGCCCCTGCTTGTCCTTGATGCCGCTGTTGCCGGTGGTCTCGTCGGCCTTCAGCCGGCCGGTGACGGTGACCTTGCCGGAGGGGGCGGCGGGGACCTTGGGGAACGCGGTGAGGTCCGTACCGGCCGGGATCCAGCCCCGGTTGACCAGGACCGCGCGGTCGTCCGGGAGCAGCAGCGGGGTGAGGACGAAGTAGCCGATGGACTGCTCGTCGGAGCCGGTGCGCTGGCGGACGACGACCTCATGGGCGGTGTCATAGGTGCCGGTGGCGGTCACCGTGCGCCAGGTGTCGTCGCGGGCGACCGTACGGCCGGGGGAGGTGAGCTTGTCGACGGCCACGGCAGGGGCGGCGAGGCTGTCCCCGATCAGCTGGTTCTGCGCGACCCGGTGCTCATGGCGGTGCAGCTGCCAGAAGCCCAGCCTGATCATCGTCGGGATCAGCGCCAGGGCGACGAGTGTGAGGATCACCCACTGCCGGGTCAACAGGAAGCGGTACACGTCCTTGACCCTACTCGGCGTGGATTGTCCCTCGGCCGCTGGGGGCGGCCCAGGCACAATCCACGCAGGTGGCCGGGTTCACACATGGTCGACGATGCCCACCTTCCCTTCCGCCCGAGCGCAGTGCGCACAGCAGAAGAACTGGCCGTCCGCCTCCACGCCCTGCCCGATGATCTGGGCGCGGCAGTGTTCGCAGATGGGCGCCATGCGGTGGATGGCGCACTGGAAACAGTCGAAGACGTGCACATCGCCCTGCGCGTGCACCTCGAATGTCATCCGGTAATCGTTTCCGCATACCTCACAACGTGCCATGCGCCTCAGCGTGCGGGCCCGCGCGGTGGCGGGCGAGCGGTGGCCGGGCGCGTCGCGCCGACTTCACCTGTTTGTCGGCGGCGCTGGGGTGACGTCCTGGAGGAGCTGCATGAACGCCGCCTCGTCGATCACGGGCGTGCCGAAGGACCGGGCCTTGGCGGTCTTGGACGTGGGCGAGTCGGGGTCGTTGGTGACCAGCACGCTGGTGAGCCGGGAGACGCTGGTGGCCACGTGCAGCCCGGCCTCGATCGCCCGGTCCTCCAGCAGCTCGCGGTCGACGGAGGTGTCCCCGGAGAACGCCACCCGCATGCCCTGGACAAGCTGCCCGCCCGGCTCGTAGCGCCCGGGGTTGGGGTAGGGGCAGGCGGGGCGCTTGCGGCTGGGGCGCCAGGTCTGCCGGTACGAGCGCTGGCGGCCGATCGCCGGGCCGTCGGACCACTCGGTGAGCGGCTGGCAGGCCAGCAGCGGCAGGCGCAGCCCGGTCTCGGCGGCCCGGTGGAGGCTGGGCCGGAAGGTCTCGGCGAGCACCCGCGCGTCGTCCAGGGCGTGGTGGGCGCGCCGCTGGACCACTCCGTAGTGCGCGGCGAGGGTCTCCAGCTTGTGGTTGGGCAGCGGCAGGCCCAGCTCCTTGGAGAGGGCGATGGTGCACAGCCGCTGCCGCACGGGCGCGGCGCTCTTGGAACGGGCGTACTCCCGGGCGAGCATCGACCAGTCGAAGGCGGCGTTGTGCGCGACCAGGACGCGGTCGGCCAGGCGCTCGGCGAGCTCCCCGGCGATCTCGGGGAAGCGCGGGGCGCCCTCGAGCACCTCCTCGGTGAGGCCGTGGATCCACACCGGGCCCGGGTCGCGCTCCGGATTGACCAGGGTGTACCAGTGGTCCTGCACCGCGCCCCGGGCGTCGAGCTGGTAGACCGCCGCGGAGACGATCCGGTCGTCGCGGGCCAGGCCGGTGGTCTCCACGTCGACGACCGCGTAACCCTGCGGATAGGCGGCCGGCCAGGAGGACGGCGGTGCGGGGTGCGGTGCGGCTGTCGTGGGGTCTTCGAGCATGGTCAATGAGGATACGGGCCGCCGCCGACAACCCTGACCGGCGGGCCGGTCGGGGCAGGCGGAGCCCCGGGGTTGACGGGGCGTCGGGGCCGGGCGGTGGGTCAGAGCTGGGACAGGGCCAATTGCAGATCGATGTCGCTGGTGAGGATGCGGCCGGCGCGCTTGTCTCCCGGGCGGTCGGGCACCGTGACCTGCACGCCGGGCGAATCCCCGGTGAGAACGGTCACCTTGGCGCCGTCGAAGCGCGGGGCCCGCTGCTCGATGACGGACCTCAGCCGGCCGGCGGCGCGCTCGGCGGTCCGTTTGCCTTCGGTGAGGGCGCAGATGACCCCGGATGTCTCCTTCGCGGACTTCGCCCGCTGTCCGGTGGCCGACAGGCGCACGGTGTTCTTGGCGTGCTCGGCGTTCTTCCCGCCGAAGTCGACCCGGTAGGCATCGCCCAGGCAGTGGTCCAGGGCCTGGTAATCCGGGTCGTCCGCCAGGGACTTGCCCTTGGCCGGGCGCACCGAGGACAGGTCCTTGCCGGCGAAGCCGAAGGAGAGCTCGTCCCGGGCGATCCGGAGGGTTATGCCCTCCTTCTTCCAGATGGTCTCGCCGTGCCAGGTGGTCCGGGCGAATCCGCCCGCCTTGAGCTTGGCGGTGATGCCATCCGCGTCGAAGGAGCCGTCCCAGTGCCCGGCGTAGCCATTGGTCACATCGGTGTCGATCATGGCTGGATCGAGGCCGTAGGCATGGGCGTTGAAGCGGTAGCCGCTCAGCAGTGGGCTGCCCGCCTGGCCGACCGTGCGGAACCGCTGGGAGCCGCCCTTCTCCAGGGAGCGCACCCGGTCGGCGTCGAGATAGGAGACCTGGGCCCCCGTCGCGCCCGCGACCGAGATGTGCCCCACCGCGGCCATCAGGGGTGAGGGGGAGTCATCGTCGCCCGACCCGGAGGAACACCCCGTGGTGAGCGCCGACAGCAAGCAGGCGAGGGCTATGCCGCCGGTCCGGAACCGTTCTCTGGCTCTGCGCACAGGCGGGGAGCTTAATCGGCCATGCGCCCCTGGGCGACCCCTGTTGTTGACATCCCATCTACCATACTTGTTGGTAACTACCCCTAGCGGCGGCCTTACGAGCGGTTCTATGTTGCGGACATGCCGCACCTGCCCAATGCCGTGTTGTGGTCGATACCGGCCTTTGTCCTGCTCACCGTCGTGGAGATGGCGAGCTACCGCTTCCATCCCGACGACGATGCCGAGGGCTACGCGGCGAAGGACGCCGCGACCAGCGTCACCATGGGGCTCGGCAGCCTCGTCTTCGACCTGGTGTGGAAGATCCCGATTGTGGCGATCTACGCCGCCATCTACGAACTCACCCCACTGCGCGTCCCGGTGCTGTGGTGGACGCTGCCGCTGATGCTGCTCGCCCAGGACTTCTTCTACTACTGGTCGCACCGCGGGCACCATGTCATCCGCATCCTGTGGGCGTGCCATGTGGTGCACCACTCCAGCCGCAACTTCAACTTCACCACCGCCCTGCGGCAGCCCTGGACCACCTGGACCGTGTGGCCGTTCTACGTGCCGATGATCGCGCTCGGGGTGCACCCCGCGACGGTGGCGTTCTGCTCGTCGGTGAACCTCGTCTACCAGTTCTGGATCCACACCGAGCGGATCGGCACCCTGCCGCGCCCCATCGAGTTCGTCTTCAACACCCCCTCGCACCACCGCGTCCACCACGCCTCCCAAGGCGGCTACTTGGACCGCAACTTCGGGGGCATCCTCATCGTCTGGGACCGGCTCTTCGGGTCCTTCGTCCCCGAGATCGAGCGGCCCGTCTACGGCCTGACGAAGAACATCGACACCTACAACCCACTGCGGGTGGCCACGCACGAGTACGCGGCCATCGCCCGCGACATCGCGGCGGCGCGGGGCTGGCGGGAGCGGGCGGGCCGGGTCTTCAGGGGGCCGGGCTGGCAGCCCGGGCCGGTACCGGAGGGCGGGTCGGCTACGGAGATCGGGCCTGCTACGGAGCCCGGGTCGCCTCCGGAGGCCGGGCCGCGGGAGCCGGTCGGCGAGAGCGTGCGGTGACGGCCGCCGCCGGGCGCGCGACGAGGGCCCTGCCCGCCCTCTTCGCGCTGCTGACCGCCGTTCACCTGGGCGCGCTGCTCATGGACGCCACCACCGTCGTTCACCTCACCAAGCCCGCCCTGATGCCCGTCCTCGCCGCCTGGGCCCTGGTGCGCGGTGGGCCGTGGCCGCTCCCCGCCGCGCTGGTGTGCGGCTGTGGCGGCGATGTGCTGCTGCAGATCGGCGGTGAGACCGCGTTCCTGGCCGGAATGGGGTGCTTCGCGGCCGGGCACCTCTGCTACCTGGCGCTGTTCACCCGTGCCGGGCGGGGCGCCCTGTTCGCCCGCGCCGGGTGGCCTCGTACGGCGCCCTGGGTGGCCGCCGGGTACGGGGCCGCGTGGCTGGGCACGGTGGCGCTGCTGTGGCCCGGCCTCGCCTCGCATCTGCGGCTTCCCGTCGCGGGCTACAGCCTGCTGCTGACGGTCATGGCGCTGGCCGCGCTCGGGGCGGGCCCGTGGACGGGGCTCGGCGGGGCGCTGTTCATGCTGTCCGACACCCTGATCGCGGCCGGGCTCGCCGACTGGCCACGGCCGCCGGTGCCCCAGTTCTGGATCATGGCCACCTATATCGCCGCCCAGTGGCTGCTGATGGCGGGAGCGACGCGAGGCACGCTCCCGCGTCCCGGGCCACAACCGGCGCTCGTCGGGCCGTGAGAGGCGCTCGTCAGACTGGAACGGGCGCCCGTCGGGCCACAACCGGCGCTCGTCAGGCCGTGGCGGGCAGCCGCCTCAGCCGGACCACCCGCAGCGGGTCCGACGGGCGGTCATGGCTCAGCTCCCAGCCCCGGGCCCGCGCCGCCTCGATGACATAGCCCGCGCCCACCCCGCGGTACTCGCGCACGTCGACGTCGTGCGGGCCCGGCGGCGGGGCCTTCTTCGCCTTCTGGGCGGCCAGCTCCTTGCTGGTCCAGGCGGCGATGCGCTTGTCGACCCGGGCCCGGTAGAAGGCCGCGTCGCCCTCGTGCCGCAGCTCCGGGAGCGTCACGCACCAGGCGGGCCACACCGCCACGCTGTCCCCGAACTTGTCCATCAGGCCGAGGAACCCCTTCTCGAACCCGGGGATGACCGTAAGGATCTCGGCCACGATCCCGAAGGCGATGAAGCCGAGGAAGATCACCACGATCAGCGCCCACCACAGCGGCAGAAGCAGCACGGTCAGCACGAACCGGATCAGCAGCCAGAAGGCCGGCCGCGGGGGCAGCGGTCCCCAGGGGGCGTCGTGGTGCACGGGAACGGGGTCCTCTCGCCGCTACATGGGGGACGTGTACGGGCCGCCGGGCGGCTGATCCACCCCGGCGGCCCGTGCATTGTGTCAGCCGGTCACTTCTCGACGGCGTCCAGGGCGTCCGCGAGCCCGGCACCGTAGAAGCCGTTGTAGCGCTTGCCGCCCTCGCACACCGCGTCGACCGTGCCGTCGCCGTCGATGTCGTACGGCGTCGGGCAGGCGAGGTCATCGGCCTCGGCCTTCAGCAGCGCCTTCACCATCCAGGGGGAGGCGTGCGGATGGGTGCTCTTGACGAGCGCCGCGACACCGGCGACATGCGGCGAGGCCATCGAGGTGCCCGCCATGTAGCCGTACTGCCCGCCCGGCAGCGTGTTGTAGATCAGACCGCTGGTCGCCGGGGGCTCCGGCTTCTGGTAGATGGTGCTGTCGCCGCCGGGGGCCGCGATGTCGATGATCCCGAGGCCGTAGTTGGAGAACGAGGACTTGAGGTTCTTGGCGCCGGTCGAGGCGACCGTGACGACACCCGGCAGCTGGGTCGGGATGTCCAGGCAGACGCTCGGGTCCACCTCCCGGTCACCGGGGGTGGTGTCGTTGGGGCTGGAGGGGTCGGTGATGGTGTCCGAGGTCAGGTCGTAGTTCTCGTTGCCCGCCGCGGCCACATTGACCACGCCCTTGCGCTCCGCGTACGACGAGGCCCGGCGCACCGCCTCGACCAGGGCCTTCTGGTCCGGGTCGGTGGTGCAGTTGAAGTACCACGGGTCGGTGTAATAGCTGTTGTTGGTGACGTCCACGCCGTGCTCGGCGGCCCAGATGAAGCCGCAGACGACCGCCTCGGTGTAGAAGAACCCGGCCGTCGTGGACACCTTGATACCGGAGACCTTGACGCCCGGGGCCACGCCGGTGACGCCGATGCCGTTCTTCGCGGCGGCGATCTCACCCGCGACATGGGTGCCGTGCGGGGACTCCTCCGCGGTCGGCCGCCAGGCGCCGTCGGCGGTGTCCGGCTTGCCGGTCACACAGTTGACGGACGCCTTACGGTCGAAGTTCGGCGCCAGGTCGGGGTGGGTGTCGTCCACACCGGTGTCGATGACCCCGACGGTGACATTCCGGCTGCCCAGGCTCTTCTCATGCGCCTTGTCCGCCTTGATCGCCGGCAGATCCCACTGCAGCGGCTCCAGCGGGTCCTGCCCGGCCTTGGCCTTCGCCGCCACCGCCTGCCGCTCCTTCTCGCTCAGCAGCTTCGGCGTATCGATGTCGTCGGTGGACTGGGCCGGCAGCGGGGCGGTGCGGGTGTTACCGGCGGAGGCGACGCCGCGGACCTTACGGACGCTCTTGGCGAAGTCCGGGTTGGCGGAGTGGACGACGATGACGCCGATCCGGTCGTACGACACCACGACCGTGCCGCCGGCCTGGGCGATGGCCTTGCGGATCCGGGACGGGTCCTGCCCCGGGCGGGTGTTGACGACATAGCTCAGGGACGGACCGTCGGCCGCGGTGGCCGCGGAGGCGTGGCCGTCCCGTCCGAGAGCGGTGGCGGTGGTGGGCAGGAAGGCCAGCGCGGTGGTGAGCGCCATGGCGGCGGGTATCGCGGCGGTGCGCAGCGGCAGGGAGGTGCGGCGCGGCGTCATGGGTACTCCGGTTCTCTCGATTGGGTGAGGAGGCTCTGGGCGGACGGACCGGGCTGGATGGACAGCGTTCCGGACCGGGGGCGCGGACGCGCGCTCAGCGCGCCACTCGGGGGACGTGGAGCCCCCGGGCGCGGGCGGCGGCCCAGCGGGCCGCGTCAACGGCCGCGGTGCGGCCGGGGTCATCCGCACAAGCGAATGTGCGCGCCCTCGGGGCGCGGATCCCGCACGCCGCCTCGATGCCCCGGGACGCCGCGAGACCGGGGCAGAGGCGGCGGGGAGTGGCGATGGGGTGGTGCGAGGCCGACGGACCGTCAAAAGTCCGCCGTCCGGGTCTTGGAGGAGCCGATCTCAGATGAGCCATGGGGTCTCCACTTCATCCGTACGGGCCGCCCGAACGCCGTCGGCGTCTGGACGGGTACATGACGAAGGAAGCTATCGCTGATCAAGGTCGGACATCAATGCATTCCGGAAGAAAACCCGCCACAGTACCCGGAGTCGATCCGTCCTCCGAAGTTGTATCCGTCTTTCAACCAACCCGCCCCTGTCGTAGCGGGTCGGCGTCGCCCTACCATGCGTGATCTGGATCACCTCCGCCGCCGTATTCATCCCCGTCGGACCCACTCACCAGGAGAGACCGTGGATACCGCCCCGGCCAATGATCGTCCCGACGATCAGCGGCAACGAGACCGTTCTTCCTACGCCGAGGTGCAAGCGAGCGCGGAGTTCGGCGAACTGCGCGGTGCCCACCGCTCGTTCGCCTTCCCGCTCACCATCGCGTTCGTCACCTGGTACCTGCTCTACGTACTGCTGTCCAACTACGCGGGCGACTTCATGGGTGCCAAGGTCGTCGGCCATGTCAACGTGGCCCTGGTGTTCGGGCTCGCCCAGTTCCTGACGACCTTCCTCATCGCCTGGTGGTACTCCCGGCACGCCGCCGCCAAGCTCGACCCCCGCGCCGAGGCGATCAAGTCCCGTATGGAGGAGCGTTCATGAGCTTCCATCTGCTCGCGGCCGAGAGCGCCTCGGACAACCGGCCGCTGATCATCACGCTCTTCGCGGTCTTCGTCCTGGCGACCCTCGGCATCACCATCTGGGCGGGCCGGCAGACCAAGGACGCCAACGACTTCTACGCCGGCGGCCGCCAGTTCTCCGGCTTCCAGAACGGCCTCGCCATCTCCGGCGACTACATGTCCGCCGCGTCCTTCCTCGGCATCGCCGGCGCCATCGCGCTCTCCGGCTACGACGGCTTCCTGTACTCGATCGGGTTCCTCGTCGCCTGGCTGGTCGCCCTGCTGCTGGTCGCCGAGCCGCTGCGCAACTCCGGGCGCTACACGATGGGCGACGTCCTCGCCTACCGGATGCGCCAGCGCCCGGTGCGCACCGCCGCGGGCGTCTCCACCATCGTCGTCTCGATCTTCTATCTGCTGGCGCAGATGGCGGGCGCCGGTGTGCTGGTCTCCCTGCTGCTGGGCATCACCAGCGAGGCCGGGAAGATCCTCATCGTCGTCCTCGTGGGCGTCGTGATGATGCTCTACGTCACCATCGGCGGCATGAAGGGCACCACCTGGGTGCAGATGGTCAAGGCCGTGCTGCTGATCGCGGGCACCCTGCTGATCACCTTCCTGGTGCTGCTGAAGTTCAACTTCAACATCTCCGACCTGCTGGGCGAGGCGGCCAAGAACAGCGGCATCGGAGAGTCGTTCCTGGAGCCGGGGCTGAAGTACGGGCTCAACGCCACCACCAAGCTCGACTTCATCTCCCTTGGCATCGCCCTGGTCCTGGGCACCGCGGGACTGCCGCACATCCTGATCCGCTTCTACACCGTGCCCACCGCCCAGGCCGCCCGTAAGTCGGTCAACTGGGCCATCGGCATCATCGGCGTCTTCTACCTGATGACCATCGCGCTGGGCTTCGGCGCCGCCGCCCTGCTCGACCACGACGCCATCATCGCCTCCAACAAATCCGGCAACACCGCGGCCCCGCTGCTCGCCGAGGAGATCGGCGGTGGACCGGACTCCACGGGCGGCGCCATCCTGCTCGCGGTGATCTCCGCGGTGGCGTTCGCGACGATCCTCGCCGTGGTCGCCGGACTCACCCTCGCCTCCTCGTCCTCGTTCGCCCACGACCTGTACGCCAATGTCATCCGTAAGGGCAAGGCGACGCAGAAGGAGGAGATCTCGGCGGCGCGCTGGGCCACCGTCGGCATCGGCACCGTCGCCGTCGTCCTCGGGGTGTTCGCACGAGATCTCAACGTCGCCGGACTCGTGGCGCTCGCCTTCGCGGTCGCCGCCTCCGCCAACCTCCCGACCATCCTCTACAGCCTGTTCTGGAAGCGCTTCACCACCCAGGGCGCCCTGTGGTCCATCTACGGCGGACTGATCTCCTCGGTCTTCCTGGTGCTCTTCTCGCCCGTCGTCTCGGGCAAGGAGACCTCGATGTTCCCGGACGTGGACTTCCACTGGTTCCCGCTGGAGAACCCCGGCCTGATCTCCATCCCGCTGGGCTTCTTGCTCGGCTGGCTGGGCACCCTCGTCTCCAAGGAGCAGCCGGACAAGGACAAGTACGCCGAGCTGGAGGTCCGCTCGCTCACCGGTCACGGCGCCCACTGATCCGCCCCGACCACCCGCGCGGCCCCTCCCTGTCACACCCGTCGCGTACGCTGCGGGACAATTGACCACAGTGCACGTGATGTCAACCGTGGAGGGGCCGCACCATGCTGATCGACACCTATGGTCGCGTAGCCACCGACCTGCGGGTCTCCCTGACCGACCGCTGTAATCTCCGCTGCACCTATTGCATGCCGGAAGAGGGCCTGCAGTGGCTCGCCAAACCGGACCTGCTCACCGACGACGAGATAGTCCGGCTGATCGGGATCGCCGTCACCGAGCTCGGGGTCACCGAGGTCCGCTTCACCGGCGGTGAGCCACTGCTGCGCCCCGGTCTGGTCGGCATCGTGGAGCGCTGCGCGGCCCTCGCCCCGCGTCCTCAGATGTCGCTCACCACCAACGGCATCGGGCTGCAGCGCACCGCCCAGGCCCTGCGCGACGCGGGCCTGGACCGGGTCAATGTCTCGCTCGACACCCTGCGCCCGGAGGTCTTCCAGGCCCTGACCCGGCGCAAGCGCCATGACGATGTGCTGCGCGGCCTCGACGCGGCGCGCACCGCCGGGCTGACCCCGGTGAAGGTCAACACCGTGCTGATGCCCGGGCTCAACGACGACGAGGCGCCCGATCTGCTCGCCTGGGCCCTGGAAAACGACTATGAGCTCCGCTTCATCGAGCAGATGCCGCTCGACGCCCAGCACGGCTGGAAGCGCGACGGCATGATCACCGCCGGGGACATCCTGACGAGCCTGCGCACCCGCTTCACCCTCACCGCCGAGGGCGAGGACAAGCGCGGCTCCGCGCCCGCCGAGCGCTGGCTGGTCGACGGCGGCCCGGCCCGGGTCGGCGTCATCGCCTCGGTCACCCGGCCCTTCTGCCGCGCCTGCGACCGCACCCGGCTGACCGCCGACGGACAGGTGCGCACCTGTCTGTTCGCGCGCGAGGAGTCCGATCTGCGCGGAGCGCTGCGCTCCGGCGCCCCGGACGAGGAGATCGCCCGGCTGTGGCGGCTGGCGATGTGGGGCAAGAAGGCCGGATCCGGGCTCGACGACCCGACGTTCCTCCAGCCCGACCGCCCGATGTCGGCGATCGGCGGATGACGGTCCGCGGGGTCGGTGATGAGGGGCGGGGAGTGGCCGCGGTCAGTGGTCGGCGGCCGACCACTCCGCCAGCGTCACCACGTCCTTGAGGAAGCCCCGCATTCCGAGGAACTCCGACAGATACTCGCGGTGCTCCTCGCAGGCCAGCCAGGTCTTGCGCCGCTCCGGGGTGTGAATTTTGGGATTGTTCCAGGCCAGCACCCATACGGCCGGGGCACGGCAGCCCTTGGCGGAGCAGATCACGGTATCGGTCTCGGCGGAGGTCTCGCGGGTGTTCACACCGCAGACTCTACGGAAGGCCCGGCGGACATGACGACGCCGGGCAGCCACGGGGGGAGCCGCCCGGCGTCGGTCCGTCGCTCCGACGGGGGATGCGGAGCGCGTACGCAGTATGTCACGAGGGATGGGGCCCGGTGCACCGGTCCTGCACTATTGATCTGAGGTTTTCTTGAGCTTGCTGAAACGCGGCAGGTCAGCCCCGCTCGGCCCGTCCAGGCTCGCTGATATGTCCGACGTCCTCCGGGACGGATTCCGTCCCACGGGAATCGGTCGGCTCCTCGCCGCGCCCGGCGATCAGCATCGGACGGGGCGGGGTCGGGATGAAGGTGGTGGGCAGCGAAGTGGAGTTCTCCCGGCCCGCGTTGGCGATTACCACCGCGATGTAGGGCAGCACCACGCCCAGCACCAGAGCCACGATGGCCACATGGCGCTCCACGTTCCACAACACCGCCGCCAGCACGACCGCGAGGGTCCGCACCGACATCGAGATCACATAGCGTCGCTGCCGGCCGCGGATATCATCGGCCAGCCCCTGCCGGGCTCCGGTGATCCGGAAGACTTCCGCATTGCCATGCTTCCGCATCACGTTCCACCACCTGATCGCCGAGCGGGCTTCCCCCGCTCTGGGACGTACTCAACGTTACGCCGCGTCTGCTGTCGGTTCGAGACCGGGGCGCCCTGACGGGTGCTGTCCGGGGTGCGCCAGAAGGCGTACCGGCCCTCCGGCGTGCGCCGTACCCGAAGTGGCCGAACACTGGAGGGGGTGTGCATCTCCCGTGCATCCCTTCGCCGCGCGTGTCATGGAGGCGACATGAACTGGCTATGGGCGATCGTCGTGGGTTTGATCCTGGGTGTGATCGCCAGGGCGATTCTGCCCGGCAAACAGGCCATTCCGCTCTGGCTGACCTGCATCTACGGCATCCTCGGCAGCATCCTGGGCAATGCGGTGGCCGGCTGGATCGGAGTCAGGTACACCGAGGGCTTCGACTGGATCCGGCATCTGCTCCAGTTGGCGGGCGCGGTGCTGATCGTCGCCCTGGGCACCCCGCTGTGGCACTCCATCCGCGGCGGCGGACGCAGACACGGTGCCGAGCGGACCTGAGCGGCGGTCGCCGGGAACGAGGCGCGCCGCCCGGGGGTGCCGACACGACGGCGGCGGTCGGCGCGCGTGGTGGACGCGCACCGGCCGCCGCTTTCGTCCAGCGCTGAAGTGGGCGGGTTACACCCCGCGCACCTGGGCGATCTTCCGCCCGGCCTTGAGGTAGACCGTGCCGGAGCCCGCCGTCACCCCGGTGGACGCCAGCGTTTCCGCGATCACCTCGGCCAGCGGGCGCACCGCCTGGGCCTCGGGCAGCACCACCGACTCCTGGCCGCCCTCGGTCTCGATCACCAGCCGCAGCCCGTTCTGCTTGGCGACCCGGCGGGCGGCCGAGGCGCTGGGCTGGAACTCCAGCACCTTGCTCAGCACGGTCGCGATGGCCTCGGTGCCGTGCTCCCCGGCGTCGACCACCGGCAGCGTCCCGACGTCGGTGAAGCTCTTCTTGGAGAACTGGGCGACGAAACCCGCACGGGCCGTCATCGCCTTCTCGATGCCGTACAGCGCCGCCACGACCTCACCCGCCAGGACCTTCTTCAGATCCATCGGGTGCAGCGACCGGTCCTCCACCCGGGCGGTCGCGGCGGCGATCTCCGCGTCCGTCCATTCGGTCCATGCCTCCAGGTACGGCTTCATCAGCCGGTCCGGAATCGACATGATCTTTCCGAAGACATCGTCGGCGGTCGCGGACAGCGCGACGTAGTTGCCCTTGGACTTGGACATCTTGGCGCCGGTGCCGTCCGTGCCCTCGATCAGCGGCATCGTGACCACCAGCTGCGGCCGCTGCCCGCGCAGCTCCATCAGCTTGCGACCCATCTGCAGATTGAGCAGCTGATCCGCGCCGCCCAGCTCCACATCGCACTCCAGCGCCACCGAGTCGAGGGCCTGCGCGATCGGGTACAGCAGCTCGGACATGGTGAGCCCCGAGCCGGCGGCCAGCCGGTTGCGGAAGTCCTCGCGCTGCAGGAGCTGGGAGACCGGCACCTGGGAGAGCAGCCCCAGCAGCTCGGGGAAGGTGTACGGCGCCAGCCACTCGCTGTTCTGCCGGAAGCTGACCTTCTCGAAGTCGAAGAAGGGCCGGACCTGGTCCTGGTAGCCCGCGAGGTTCCGGGCGATGTCCTCGTCGGTCAGCGGCGGGCGCTCCGCCGTACGGCCCGACGGGTCGCCGATCTTGGCCGTGAAGTCGCCGATCAGCAGGGTGACGTCATGCCCCATGCGCTGGAAGCGGCTGAGGATGATCATCGGCACCACATGGCCCAGATGCACATCGGCGGCCGTCGGGTCGATGCCCAGCTTGATGCCCAGGCCCTGGCCCGCGCCGCGGCGCTCCTCGATCCGCTTGGCCAGCTCCGCCACGCCGGGCAGGATCTCGACCGTACGGGACGCGATCAGCTCGGCCTGCTCCGTCGGCGACAGGTCCGTCAGATCGATATAGCGCCGCGAGCCCGTCTCCTCGAGCAGTTGCTCGACGGTCTTGTCGGAGGAGAGGTCCTGGGAGAGGAGCTCGGTGGCGCGGGCGACGGATTCGCCGAGGCGTGTCATGGCGTTCCTGTTGATAGACGAAACGGATACGGATCAGATCGATCGGGCGTGGACCAGTCTATTCGGCTCGTTCACACCCCCTTGCTGACCGAGCTCATATTGAAGTCCGGGATGCGCAGCGCGGGCACCGCGGCGCGGTTGAAGTAGTCGCTCCACTCCCGCGCCAGCGTCCGCTCGGTGCGGCCCGCCTCGGTGGCGCGGGCGAGCAGATCCACCGGCGATTCATTGAACCGGAAATTGTTCACCTCGCCGACCACCTCGCCGTTCTCCACGAGATAGACGCCGTCCCTGGTCAGCCCGGTCAGCAGCAGCGTCGCCGGGTCGACCTCGCGGATGTACCACAGGCAGGTCAGCAGCAGCCCACGCTCGGTCGAGGCGACCATCTCGTCCAGCGAGCGGGTGCCGCCCGCGTCCGCGATCAGGTTGTCGACGGGGGGAGCGAGGGGCAGCCCGGTGAGCCCGGCCGTGTGCCGGGTGGTGATCAGATGCTGGAGTACGCCGTCGCGGATCCAGTCGGTCGCGGACAGCGGCAGACCGTTGTCGAAGACCGACGCGTCGTCCCCGGACGAGTGCGCGATCACGAACGGCGCCGCCTCAAGACCCGGCTCGGCCGGGTCGCTGCGCAGTGTGAGGGGCAGCTCGGACAGCTTCTCGCCGACCCGGGTGCCACCGCCCGGCTTGCCGAAGACCGTACGGCCCTCCGTCGCGTCCCGCGCCGAGGAGGACCAGAGCTGGTCGATCAGCAGATCGGCCACCGCGCTCGGGGGCAGCAGCGTCTCGTAACGGCCCGCCGGGAGCTCCACCTTCCGCTCGGCCCAGGCGAGCCGCCGGGCGAGCTCGGCGTCGATCGCGGCCGGGTCCACGTCGGTGAAGTCGCGGGTGGCCCGCCCGGCCCAGGCCGAACGCGTCCGGTCCGGGGACTTGGCGTTGACCTCCAGCGTGCCGGTCGGCTGGTCATGGCGCAGCCGCAGCCCGGTGGAGCTGCCCAGATAGCTGGAGACCAGCTCATGGTGGGCGAATCCGTACAGCTCCCGGCCGCCCGCGCGGGCCCGGGCGAAGGACTCGCCGAGGGCGGGGGCGAAGTCGGCGAACACCTCGGAGGAGGTCACGGCGGGGGAGTCGGCGAAGCCCGGGGAGACCGCCGCACCCGGATCCCGCTCCACCAGCGGCTGGGCGTCCTCGGCCGGCTCCGCCTCCCGCGCGGCCGCCTCGGCGGCCCGGACCAGCGGCTCCAGCTCCTCGACGGTGACCGCGGACCGCGACACCACGCCCGAGGCGGTGCCCTGCCCGCCGTTCACGGTGGCCACGACGGTCAGGGTGCGGCCACGGGTGACGCCGTTGGTCGTCAGGGCGTTGCCCGCCCAGCGCAGATTGGCCGTCGAGCTCTCGTTCGCGATCACCACACAGCCGTCCGCACGGGACAGCTCCAGGGCGCGCTCGACGATTTCATGCGGCTTGCTGCTCATCGTCCCGCCTCCTGGGTGGTGTTGAGGATGTTGACCCCGCGGAACAGCGCCGACGGGCAGCCGTGCGAGACGGCCGCGATCTGCCCGGGCTGGGCCTTGCCGCAGTTGAAGGCGCCGCCCAGGACGTACGTCTGCGGGCCGCCGACGGCCGTCATCGAACCCCAGAAGTCGGTGGTGCTGGCCTGGTAGGCGAAGTCGCGCACCTGCCCGGCGAGAGCGCCGTTCCTGATGCGGTACGCCCTTTGCGCTGTGAACTGGAAGTTGTACCGCTGCATATCGATCGACCAGGAGCGGTCGCCGACCAGATACAGACCGTTCTCGACGTCCCCGATCAGCTGCTCCGTCGAAGGGCCGCCGGGGGCGGGCTGGAGCGATACGTTCGCCATCCGCTGCACCGGCACATGGCCCGGCGAATCGGCGAACGCGCAGCCGTTGGACCGCTCGAAACCGGTCAGCCGGGCGATCCGGCGGTCCAGCTGATACCCGACGAGCGTGCCGTCCTTCACCAGATCCCAGGACTGCGCCGCCACCCCCTCGTCGTCGTACCCGATGGTGGCCAGCCCGTGCTCGGCCGTCCGGTCCCCGGTCACGTTCATGACCGGGGAGCCGTACTTCAGCGACCCGAGCTGATCGAAGGTGGCGAAGGAGGTGCCCGCGTACGCCGCCTCGTAACCGAGCGCGCGGTCCAGCTCGGTGGCGTGGCCGATCGACTCGTGGATGGTCAGCCACAGATTGGACGGGTCGACCACCAGGTCGTACGACCCGGCCTCGACGGATGGCGCGCGCATCTTCTCCGCGAGCAGCTCCGGGATCTCCGCGAGCTCTCCGTCCCAGTCCCAGCCGCCGCCCGCCCCGGGCCCCGCGGTCAGATACTCCCAGCCGCGCCCGACCGGCGGGGCCAGCGTGCGCATCGAGTCGAACTCCCCGCTCGCCGGGTCCACCGCGACGGCGGTCAGCTGCGGATGGAGCCGGATGCGCTGCTGGGTGGTCGTGGTGCCCGCGGTGTCCGCGTAGAACTTGTTCTCGTGGACGGTCAGGAGCGACGCGTCCGCGTGCGCGACCCCGTCGGCCCGCAGCAGCCGCGCGCTCCACTCGGCGAGCAGCCCGGTCTTGTGGGCGTCCGGCACCTCGAAAGGGTTGACCTCATACGACGAAACCCAGGTCCTGTCGGCATGCACCGGCTCCGCCGCGAGCTCCACCCGCTCATCGGACCCCGCGGCCTCGATCACCTTGGCCGACAGCTTCGCCATCGCCACCGCCTGCGAGGCGACGCGGGCGGCGGCGTCCATGCTCAGGTCCACCCCCGACGCAAACCCCCACGCCCCACCGTGCACCACCCGCACCGCATACCCCAGGTCGGTGGTGTCCGAGGCCCCGGACGGCCTGGCATCCCGCAACCGCCAGGCGGCACTGCGCACCCGCTCGAACCGGAAGTCGGCATGCTCGGCCCCGAGCGCGCGTGCCCGCGCGAGCGCCGCGTCGGCGAGCGCCCTCAGCGGCAGCGCGAGGAAGGACGGATCAATCTCGTGCGCCACGGGCGACTCCCCTTCGTCGGTGTACGTCCGGTTGGTTGGTGTCCGTCGGCAGTGAACCATGGCTGCACGGCACAGGGCGCCGCTTTCGCCGCGGATGCCGGGCCTCGCGTCTGTAACGTGGTCCCCCGCCTTGCCAGTCGTAGTATGAGGCCATCGGGCCGTGAACTCGACCGAAATCGTCAGCGCGGGTCTTTCGGTTCCGGCAACCCATGGAGAACGTAGATTGCCTGACGCTGCTCTTCCACGGTGCCTACCTCTGAGCAGGGTGCTGGATCGAGAATGTAAACCTCTGTTTGGTTCACAGTGCGATTCCTGGGGTCGAACGTGTAGGCGTACAGCCCGTCCGACATCTGTGCTTGCATGCCGCTCAACGTAATGTCCAGCCGTGCGCCTTGGCAGCAGAGCAGAAGTCCTTCCTTCTCCAACTCTCCCCTGAAGAGTGAGAGGCACCGAAAGAAGTTCCCAGCCTCAAATTCCGCCCTGATGCCACTCTCTCTCGTGCAGGCGATTCTGTGCGGATGTGTGCCGAGTAGTTCTACCTGAACAGACTCCGTCGCGCCGGACCTGCTTTGTGCGACGAGTGTACTTACCGTTGTCACTCTGGTCCCTTGTAGTGGGGGTTTGGAATCCAATTGTGGAATCTATCCCAAGCTCCAACGATATCAGAGGAGTTGATTTTTCTCGGGAAGGCTATCTCCTTTTCGTGGGAGCTGGGATTTCCGGGTAGTGCATTATTTACGTCGATGCCATCGTCAATGGTGTCGACCATATACACATAGCCATCGCTATTTGACCCGAAGCGACTGAATGCGTGAGATTTTTCTAGCGAGGTGGCCACATATCCCGATTCGGCTGTATGTACCCCCGAGATTCCGTAGACGTGCTCCTCCAGGCTCATGTTGTCGCCTTTCGGGGAGAAGCCGTTTTCGAATATCTCTTCCACGCCTCTCGAATCTTTCCGGTACCGATGGTTCTTGTTTTCTTTCGGGCAATCCGGTGCGAGCCCCAGTGGGTCAGTCTGTGCACCTGGATTGTGAACGTAAGTTCTCGGGTTAGGAGCTGGCTGCAGGCCCAACGGATCGGGGCATGTGTAGCGCGCCGTTTCGGGGTCGTAGTGGCGGAAGAAGTTGTAGTGCAGGCCGGTTTCGGGGTCTGCGTACTGGCCGGGAAAGCGGAGGGGGCAGTCCACCTCTGAGGTTCCCGGCGGGGTGGGGAGAGGGGTGCCCCAGAGGCTGGTGCGGTGTTGCCAGGCGAGGGTGCCCTCGGGGGTGATGAGCTCGGTGGGCGCACCCACCAGGTCCGTGACGATCGCGTGGAAGCGCGTGTCGTACCCGGTTCCGGCTGGCTTCGACGTCGTCGTCTGGGATATCGGACGGTGGGTGCCGGGGGCGTAGTCCCACGTCGTGGTGTGACCGTCGGCCGTGGTCTGTTCGGCCAGGCGCGTGCCGTCCCAGGTGAAGTCGATCCGCTCGGCGACCGTGTCGTTCGCCGCGAGGCGGTGCTTGGCGGTGCGGCGGCCCAAGGGGTCGTAGGCGTAGCGCCAGCGGGCGCCGTCCGGGGTGATGGCTTGAGTGAGGCGGTCCTCCGCGTTCCAGGTGTAGGTCCAGGTGTGGCGCTGGCCGTTCAGGAGGCGGCGGGTGCGGCGGATCAGACGGCCCTGGGCGTCGTGCTCGTAGGTCGTGCGGTTGCTGTCGCCGCCCGCGCCGCGGATAAGGGTGCCGCTGAACTCCCGCGGACCAGGGGATGGGTGCTTGGGAGCCTCGGCTGTGGTGAGGTTGCCCGCCGCGTCATAGGCGTAGGTCTCGGTCCAGCCATGCGCGTGGACCGCCGTCACACGGCCGACCGGGTCGAGGTCGAAACGGCGGGTGCCGGACGTCAGTTCACGGATCTCGGTGAGATGGTCGTCCGGGCGGTAGCCGTACGCCCGGTGCTGGATGAGGGCGTTGGCCGGGCCGCTGACGGTCTGGCCCGTCATGCGGTTCAGGTCGTCCCAAGCCTGCGTGAGTGTCACATCGGCGCCGAAGGTGCGCGACGTCTCGCGGCCCGCCGCGTCGTAGCCGAAGCGCAGACTGTTGTCCGCCGTGGTGAGGGATACCGGACGCGATGCCGCGTCATATGTCCATGCGGAGCGGATTCCGGCCGAGGTCATGCGTTCGGTGCGGTTGCCCACCGCGTCGTACGCGTAGGTCGTGGTGTGGCCGTTGACCGACTCGGTCAGGATCCGGCCGAGGGCGTCATAGGTGCGAGCGAGCTCCGTGTCCGGGTTCGTCGCCCCCGCCAGACGGCCTGCGGCGTCATAGCCGAAGGTCGTCTCGGCGCCGTCGCTGCCGCGTGTGGAGACCGTACGGCCCAGGACGTCCCGCCGATAGTGCAGCCGCTCGCCCGCGCCGTTGGTACGGGTGCTGATGCGGCCCGCCGCATCGTGCTCGTACGACAGCGTGCGCCCGTTGAAATCGGTTTCGGAGATGAGCCGCCCGGCCCCATCATAGGCATAGGTCCAGGTCAGGCCCTGAGGGTTGGTGACCTGGGTCAGGCGCAGCTCGGTGTCGTAGGCGAAGGCGTACTCCGCCCCGTCCGGGTCCGTCCGTGTCGCCGGGAGGTCGAAGTGGGTGTGGGTGTGGCGGGTGGTGTTGCCCGCCGGGTCGGTGTGTTCGGTGAGGTTGCCCTCGGCGTCCCAGGTCCACGTCTCGCGGCTGCCGTCCGGCCGGGTGCGCCAGGCGGGCTTGCCCTCGATGGTCCAGCCCTGGCGGGTGACATGGCCCAGGGGATCGGTGACGCGGGTGATGCGGCCGTGGGTGCCACGGCGGACGACCGTCGTATTGCCCAATGCATCGGTGACCTCGACCGGGAGGCCCGCCGCGTCGCACACGACCCGGGTGGTGTGGCCCAGCGGATCGACGACCGAGGTCAGGTTCCCCGACTCGTCATACGCGTAGTGCGTCTCCGCGCCCGTCGGGTCCGTCGTCCGGATGCGGTTGCCCCGGTCGTCGTAGGCGTGGCGCCACACCGCGCCGTCCGGTTCGCACACCTCCAGCGGCCGGCCATCCCCGTCGTACGCGGCCGTGGCCGCCGTGCCGTCCGGGCGGTCGACGCGTATCAGGTTGCCGGGGCCGTCGTACGCGTAGCGCGTGGTGTGGCCCAGCGGGTCCGTCACCGACAGCGGCAGGCGGCGCGTCCCCGGGTCCCACTCGGTGTGCGTGGTGTGGCCCAGCGCGTCGGTGCGGGCTATCGCCCGGTACGCCTCGTCGAAGACGTACGTGATGCGGTGGCCGAGCGAGTCCGTGTAGACGGTGGTGCGGGACGCCTCGTCGTAGTGGAAGCGGCCGGTCATCATGTCGTCCGAGCCGATGGTGCGCAGCACCCGGCCCCGGTGGTCGTAGACGTATCCGAAGCTGGTGCCGTTGCGGTCGGTCCATGAGGTGACGCGGTGCTGGTCGTCGTAGGTGAACCGCATCGGTTCGTCGGCGGAGTTGAAGACCTCGGTCAGGTCGCCCGCGCCGTTGTAGCCGAAGGAGACCAGCGTGGTGCCCCCCTCGGCGGCACCGACGCCCAGGAGCCGCAGCCCGGTGATGCGCGCGAGCTCCGGATCGGTGTCGATCGCGATGCGATACCCGCCGGAGTGCGCCACCTCGCGCGGGGTGCCGTCCTCGTCGTAGGTGAACGTGATGGTCCGGCCATTGCGGTCCTCGATCACCTCGAGAGGGAGCTCATTGGCGTTGCCGCCCAGCGGGGTGAAGTGCAGCGTGCGGGCCCGCTCGGGGATCTCGATCCGCATCGTGCCGCCCGCCGCGCCGTCCCAGCGCAGGGGCCAGCGCGGGCCCCGCGCCGGATATGTGTCCTCCCCGGGCGTCGGCACCCCGTAGCGCAGCACCATGCCGTCGGCCGTGACGAACACGATCCCGTCCGCGTCCAGCTCCAGCCGCTGGTCGAGCGTGGCCGCCCAGGTGCGGCCGAACCACCCACCGCAGGTGTGCCCGGAGACGAAGGTGCGCTCCAGGATCAGGGGGAGCGCTCCGGGCAGGGACACGTCCGTGGCCGGCATGACCATCTCGCCGGTGGCGACGTCGACCGGGTCGTCCTCGCAGTCCCTGTCGTGCGTATGCCGGTCGTGCGTGCCCTCGCTGTCCGCCCGGCCGGACGCCTCGCCGTCCCGGCCCAGGAGCCTCTTACGGAG
This sequence comes from Streptomyces sp. 11-1-2, assembly GCF_003595545.1. Taxonomy (NCBI): domain Bacteria; kingdom Bacillati; phylum Actinomycetota; class Actinomycetes; order Kitasatosporales; family Streptomycetaceae; genus Streptomyces; species Streptomyces sp. 11-1-2. Next base: position 3,154,824 of record NZ_CP022545.1, on the reverse strand, counting down.
CGCCAGCCGCTGCGCGGCGTTCTGGCCCGTCCGGAGCTCCTTGCGCAGCGCGCTCGCGCCGCCCGTGGCCAGGGCCAGCAGCAGCGACGGGGTGATCTCGCCCGCCGCGCGCAGCGGGTCCTTGGACCACAGGTCCCAGTTCGTGACCGCCTTGGCGAACTCCTTGGGGTGCTGGGCCGCGTACGCCGCGCCGTCCGCCATGCCGGCCAGCTGCATCGCCAGGCCCTTGCCGTCGCCCTTGGCGATCGAGGCCGGGATCTCGCCCAGGCTCAGGATGCCGTGGTGGACCTTCCACAGCCCGTCCTTGAAGCTGTCCCCGACCTTCTGCCAATTGCTCGGCTTGTCGGGGGCCTTCTCCGCCGCCTTGTCGATCTTCTTCTTCGACGCGTCGACGACCAGCCGCAACTCCTCGATCAGCTTGTCCAGCCGACCGACGCACGACTCCATCGCGGCGATGCCGGGATCGGTCTCCGAAGGCCGGTCCGGCAACTGCTCGTCGCCGCGCTTCACCGCGTCGTTGTACGTCTCGACCTTCGTGTTGTGCGCCTTGGACGCCGCCCGTGCCGCGTCCGCGTCCTCGATGATCGGCTCACAGCGCTTCTGCACCGACCGCAGCTTGGTCGCGTACGCCGCCAGCGCGCTCGCCGCATGGGTGAACTGGTCGTGGCCCGAGGTCAGTTCCTTCGGCAGCCGGTCGACCGACTTACGGAACTCGCTCGCGCCCTTGCCCGACCAGTCCGCCAGCTCCAGCGGCCTGAGCTTGTCCCTGCCGTCCTGGAAGGCGCCCGCGTACGCGCGCAGCTCCAGCACCAGGTCGTCGATGTCGTCCGGATTGCCGGGGATCAGGTCCTTGGGCTTGGCGTCCACCGGTATCCGAATCTGCGGGGCCCGCCCCGCGTCCGGATCGCCCATCAGGATTCGTCCTGGTATTCACTCAGCAGCTTGCGCGAGAACTTCGACAACCCCGTCTCCTCCGGGCGCTTCTCCATCTCGGGCGCGCCCACGTGCTCCCAGGACCACTTGCTCGCCGCGCCCCCCGAGGGGAGCTTGGCCATGTTCTCGTCCGAGGGCCAGAAGCCCTTCACCCGCAGCAGATCCGCCAGCATGTACCCGGCCACCGCCTCATACAGCCGCTCCACGACCGCATCCGCGTGGTCGGCCAGTTCCCCCATGCCGAAGCCCCACTCCTGGAGGAATCCCTTGCCGGATTCCAGGAGTTCGGGCGCGCCGCAGTGCTGGAGGTAGCCCGTCAGCTTCTCCTGGCCGTTCTTCACGGCGCGGGCCCCGACGACCGACTCCTCCAGCGGGGCGATCAGGCCCCTTACGGAGGCGATCTCGATCTTGTAGCCGTCGGCGCCTTCGTTTCCGCCGTATTTGCCGTGCTCGCCGCCCTCGCTGGGGGCGCGGTTCACATTCCGCGCGTCAGGATCCGCCACCGTCAGCCCCCTCGCCGTGGCTTTCCGCTTCCTGGTCCCCGGCTTCCCGGGCGTCGGCCTCCTGGTCCCCGGCTTCCCGGGCGTCCGCTTCCTGGTCCTCCGCGTCGCGCAGCGTCCGCGCGTCCAGCAGGAAGGGGCGCTCACCCAGCGGATCCACCAACGCCCGTACGCCCTCGGGCAGCAGGTCCACCAGGTCCTCGACCGTCGTGGACGCCCAGCCGCACGCCCCCGCGAAGAGCGCGAGCCCTTCGAGCGAGGTGAAGACCGGGACCAGCGGGCCGCCTTCGGCGGTCTCCGAGATCAGGAAGCCCGGGTGCTCCGGGCGCTGGAAGTACAGCCGCGCCGTCCGCAGCGCAGCCCACTTCTCGCGCTCCGTCATCCGCGCGGCGGTCTCCTGGCGGACGAGCTCTGCCAGCGTCATTCTGCCGCCCTGACCAGGCGGCCTACCGTCCCCTCCCTCAAACATGAGGGTCATCTTCGCACGGGTGACCGACACCTTCCGTAATCGACGCGCCGCTCCTCGCAGTCGCCGACCCGTGCGTTCCAGGACGTCGATGGATTCCGTCCGCTGAGCGCTAGTCCGCCGTTTCCGCGCCCGTGTGTTCGGCGGTGGCACGTACGAGGTTCTGCTCCAGGTGCTCCAGGGTGCGCAGGGCCGCGGCGCTTTCGTCGTCCGAGAGGCCCGCCGTCGAGATCTCCTCGAGCTGACTCCAGACCCGCTCCACCTCACGGCGCAGCGCGTGGCTGGCCGCTGTGGGTTCGATGAGCGAGGCGCGCTTGTCGGTGGGGGAGGGCCGGCGGCGGACGAAGCCGGCCTGTTCCAGGCGCCGGACGGTGCGGGTCATGGTGGCGGCGTCGGAGTCCATCAGCCGCACCAGGTCGGCCTGGCGCTGGGGGCCGAGTTCCCACAGATGCATCATCACCAGTTCCTGGCCCGGGTGCAGGCCGATGCGGCGCAGTAGCTGTCCCGCGAACATGCGGTGCAGGCGGGCCAGGCGAAAGATCGCATGGCTGACCGGCCCGCCTCTGGCGGCGCCCGGCATCGGGACGGTGGCCTCCTGTCCCGTCCCCACGGTGCTGTTCCCGGCCTCCGGCGTGGACTGCGTCATCTCTTACTCGCCTTTCCTGCTGCTTGGTCACCTTGATCCTACTGTCTCGCTCGGTGTATTGCTGCTCGGACAGCAATACGCCGAGCGCTGTGATGCGCGCTCCGGTCGTACCGTGCGTATGGTCTGCTGCCTGGCCGGATCGCTCGGTAGTGATGTGGCTCACGATCGATCGGGAATGCGTCACCGCGATTTACTTGTTCGGACAGTCAATGGTGTGATGGACACCAGGACAGCGGCGCGCCGCACCTCACGGCGGCCTCCACGTCGAACTAGGAAAGTGATCATGACGACGGCATTCGACTCGTACGACCTGGGCGGCACCCGCCTGGCCAACCGCATCGTGATGTCCCCGATGACCCGCAGCCGCGCCTACGGCCCGGGCACGAGCCCGACCGATCTGACCGCGACCTACTACGCACAGCGGGCGAGTGCCGGGCTGATCGTCACCGAGGGGATCCAGCCCTCGGTGATCGGACAGGGCTACCCCGACACCCCGGGCCTGCACTCCGCCGAGCAGATCGCGGCCTGGCGGAAGGTGACCGACGCCGTGCACCGCGCGGGCGGGGTGATCTTCGCGCAGCTCATGCACGCCGGCCGGATCGGCCACCCCAGCCTGCTGCCGGACGGCCTGGTGCCGGTCGGCCCCTCGGCCGTGACGCCGCGGGGGAAGGTGTTCACCCACGACGGCCCCAAGGACTTCGTCACCCCCAAGGCGCTGACCGAGGCCGAGATCGCGCAGACCATCGACGACTTCGCGGCCGCGGCGCGCAACGCGATCGCGGCCGGGTTCGACGGCGTGGAGATCCATGGGGCGAACGGCTACCTGGTCCACCAGTTCCTCGCCCCCAACGCCAACCGGCGCACCGACGCCTGGGGCGGCTCGGTCGACGGCCGCATCCGCTTCGGCGCCGAGGTGGCGGCCGCGGTGGCCGGGGCCATCGGCGGTGAGAAGGTCGGCTTCCGCATCTCGCCCGGGAACCCCGTCAACGACATCGCCGAGGACGACCTCCAGGAGACCTACGGCGCCCTGGTGGCCCGGCTGGCCCCGCTGGGCCTGGCCTATCTGCACCAGATGGAGGCCCCGGGCGTACGCGACCTGACCGTACGGCTGCGCAAGGAGTGGCCCGGCACCCTCGTCCTCAACCCGTCTACCGGCGACGATCCGACCGGACCGGGCGAGCTGACGCTGGTGGCGGACGGTACGGCGGACCTGCTCGCCTTCGGCGCGCTGTTCCTGGCCAACCCCGACCTTCCGGCCCGCCTCGCCGCCGACGGCCCGTTCAACACCCCCGAACGCGCCACCTACTTCGGCGGCGACCACCGCGGCTACACCGACTACCCCGCCCTCGGCTGAGCCGCGACCCCAGTCCGCATCCGATCCGCATACCTGACCGAACGCGATCAGCTGAACCGCGAAAGAGAGAGCGAACATGACCACCCACCACGACAAGCGGACCATTCTGGTCCTGGGCGCGACCGGCAACCAGGGCGGCTCCGTCGCCCGCGAGCTGCTCCGCCGGGGCCACCCGGTGCGCGGGCTGACCCGCGACCCGCACTCGGCGAAGGCACAGGAGCTGGCCGCGGCGGGCGCCGAGGTCGTCTCGGGCGACCTCGACGACCCGCGTTCGCTGGACGCCGCGTTGAGCGGTGTGTACGGGGTCTACAGCGTGCAGACCTTCATGGGTCCCGGCGGGATCGAGGCCGAGGAGCGGCAGGGCCGCGCGGTCGCCGAGGCCGCGGCACGGGCCGAGGTGGAACACCTCGTCTACGGCTCGGTCGGCGGCGCCGAGCGCGACTCCGGAGTGCCGCACTTCGACAGCAAGGCCCGTATCGAGAAGCACATCGTCGGCCTCGGGCTGCCCGCGACCATGCTGCGCCCGACCTACTTCATCAACAATTTCGCCTTCATGGGCCCCGTCCGCGACGCGGACGGGCTCGTGGTCAGCCTGGCTCTGAAGCCCGGGACGGCGCTGCAGATGATCGCCCCCGAGGACATCGGCCTGTTCGCCGCCGACGCCTTCGACAACCCCGAGGAGTACATCGGCGGCCGGCTCGAGCTGGCCTCCGAGGAGCTCACGGGTCCGCAGCTGGCCGAGGTGTTCGAGAAGGTCTCGGGCATTCCCACCCGCTTCGAGGAGCAGGATCTCGATCGGTTGCGGCAGGCCAGCTCCGAGATGGGCACCATGTTCGCCTGGTTCAACGACCACGGCTACCGGGCGGACATCCCCGCCCTGCGCGCTCGGCACCCCGAGCTGACCACCCTGGAGACCTGGGCCCGCCGGTCATGGACCGCCCCCGCCGCCCAGTAGCCCCAGGGCTCCGGCCACCCCGGCGGACCCGGGGCGGCCGGTCCGGGCGTGACGCGCCCCGAGGGCCCCGCGGCCACGGGGTTTCTGTAGGAAGTCGACAGGGAGGGACACACGCCCCTGTGGGCGCCCGATTCCTCCTCGGGGGCCTTGGACCGATAGTTTGCGGGGGTAGGAGTCGGCGCGCGCCGTGAATCGTCCCGGCACGTCACATCGACAGACGCCGACGGACACCGACGCACGCCGACAGACACCGACAGATATCGACAGCCGTCGACAGAGATCGACAAGAGAAGGTGGTCCCTTGAGCCGCTCGGTTCTCGTCACCGGAGGCAACCGCGGCATCGGCCTCGCCATCGCCCGTGCCTTCGCCGATGCTGGCGACAAGGTCGCCATCACCTACCGGTCCGGCGAGCCGCCGGCCGGCTTCCTCGCGCTCAAGTGCGACATCACCGAGCCGGAGCAGGTCGAGCAGGCGTACAAGGAGATCGAGGAGAAGCACGGCGCGGTCGAGGTCCTGGTGGCCAACGCCGGGGTCACCCGCGACCAGCTGCTGATGCGGATGTCCGAGGAGGACTTCGCCACTGTCCTCGAGACCAACCTCACCGGCACGTTCCGCGTGGTCAAGCGGGCCAACCGGGGGATGCTGCGGGCCCGTAAGGGGCGCGTGGTGCTGATCTCGTCGGTCGTCGGGCTGATGGGTTCGGCCGGTCAGGCGAACTATGCCGCCTCCAAGGCGGGCCTGGTGGGCTTCGCCCGCTCCCTCGCCCGTGAGCTGGGCTCGCGCAACATCACAGTCAATGTGGTCGCGCCCGGTTTCGTCGACACGGACATGACGCGCGCGCTCAACGACGACCAGCGCGAGAACATCGTGAAGCAGGTACCGCTCGCGCGTTACGCGCAGCCCGAGGAGATCGCCGCCTCGGTCCGCTTCCTGGCCTCCGACGAGGCCGCGTACATCACTGGAGCCGTCATCCCTGTCGACGGCGGATTGGGCATGGGTCACTGAACGTCATGAGTGGAATTCTCGCTGGCAAGCGCATCCTGGTCACGGGCGTCATCACCGAGGCGTCCATCGCCTTCCACGCCGCCAGGCTGGCCCAGGAGGAGGGCGCCGAGGTCATCCTGACCGGCTTCGGCCGGGTCTCCCTCGTCGAGCGGATCGCCAAGCGGCTGCCCAAGCCCGCCCCGGTCATCGAGCTGGACGTGCAGAACCAGGAGCAGCTCGACGGCCTGGCCGACAAGGTGCGCGAGCACCTGGGCGAGGGTGTCGACCTCGACGGTGTGGTGCACTCCATCGCCTTCGGCCCGCAGGGCGCGTTCAACTTCCTCGAGGGCAGCTGGGAGGACGTCGGCACGGCCGTGCACGTCTCGGCCTACTCCCTCAAGGCGCTCACCATGGCGTGCCTGCCGATGATGCCGCGCGGCGGCTCGATCGTCGGCCTGACCTTCGACGCCCAGTTCGCCTGGCCGAAGTACGACTGGATGGGTGTGGCCAAGGCCGCGCTGGAGTCCACCAGCCGCTACCTCGCCCGCGACCTCGGTGAGAAGAACGTGCGCTGCAACCTGGTCTCCGCCGGGCCGATCAAGTCCATGGCCGCGAAGTCCATCCCCGGCTTCGAGGAGCTCGCGGACGTCTGGAACCACCGGGCCCCGATCGGCTGGGACCTGACCGACCCGGAGCCGGCCGGCCGCGGCGTCGTCGCCCTGCTGTCCGACTGGTTCCCGCGCACCACGGGCGAGATCGTGCATGTCGACGGCGGTGTGCACATGATGGGTGCCTGAGCCCACGGCGTTTCCGCGCGACGGCCGCCGTCCCGCCCCCGCGAACCGGGGGTCCGGGGCGGCGGCCGTTCCGCGTGTGCGTTCACCCGTTCGGGGGAGCAGGACGCGCGTCCGGGTGGTGGGCACGCGCACTGTGGAGCCATACGACGAACCGACTCACCGGAGCGCCAGCGGCACGGCCGAGGAGGTCCCGCATGCGTACGACCCGCCGTGTCGCGGCCGCGCTGCTGCTCGTCGCCACGGTGGGTCTGGTCATCGCCGCCTCCAGGTCCGCCGCGCAGGAACGGCCCCGGAAGCGCGAGGCCGCCTGCAGCACCTCGGTCCGCGGCTCGCACGCCACGGCCAGTTGCTTCAACCCCAACCCCCGCGTGGACCGGGTGCAACTGCATGTCGAATGCGCCCGCTGGTGGGACCCGGACATGGACGCCCACCCGGTGGAGGTCGGCCCGGCCCAGCGCGTGGACCTCGCCGAGCGCTGCTGGAAGGAGATACGGAAAGCCTGGGTGAGCCACCACGCCGAGCGCTGAACCCACGCGCCCGAAGGCTGCCGCCTGCGTTCGGTCGGCCGCCGGTCGCTCAACGCTCGTCGGTCGCTCAGTGCCCGCGGATCGCTCAGTGCCCGCCGGTCGCTCAGCGCTCGTCGGTCGCTCAGCGCGCGCGGAAACGGCAGCCGAACGGGTGGGTGCTGGCCTCGGCCGCCGCCCGCTCCCCGTCCCCCTCCCGGATCGCCTCCACCAGCCGTCCGTGGTCCACATACGTGTCCGGGCCCATCCCGCTGCCCACGTCCGCGCGCAGGAAGTCCCGTACGACCGCGCCCAGATCCGCGTACAGCTCCGCCAGCACATCGTTGTGCGACGCGGCGACGACCGCCATGTGCAAGGTGGCGTCCGCCTCGACGAACGCGTCCGGGTCGCCCGCCTCCCAGGCCAGCTCGCGCCGGTCCAGTTGTGCGTCCAGTTGCTTGAGGTCCTGTTCGGTGCGGCGCTCCGCGGCGAGCTGGGCGGCTTTGGTCTCCAGGGCGCTGCGCAGCTCGGCCACGTGACGGGGGTCGGCGGCGGCGAAGCGGCGGTGCATCACCCCGGCCAGTTCGCTGGTCGCCAGCACATAGGTGCCCGAGCCCTGGCGGATGTCCAGCAGCCCGTTGTGCGCGAGGGCGCGTACGGCCTCCCGCACGGTGTTGCGCGCGACCCCCAGTTGCTCGACCAGCTCGGGCTCGGTGGGGATCCGCGAGCCCACCGGCCATTCGCCCGAGGTGATCTGGGCGCGCAGCTGGGCGATCACCTGGTCGGCGAGGGCGGAGCGCCGGGGCGAGGTCAGCGGCATGACTCTCCTGTGCGTGGGGCGGATGTGGCCCGAGGTGAGCGAACGGGCCCTTCCATGATGCCGTCAGGCTGTTACCGGGCGGTTGCTCACCACTGGACGGGTATTCATCCCATCATTCTATGATGGTCGGCATGCACACGCCCCCGTCTGACGATCTCGCGACGCTCGACACCGCCGACTCCGCGCCCCGCCCGGCGGAACCGGGAGCACCGCGCCGCGCCGCCTCACCCTGGCGAGGCCGCGTCATGGCGGCAGGGCTCATTCTCGCCGCGCTCAATCTCCGCCCCGCCGTCACCAGCCTCGGTCCGCTGCTCGAAGAGGTCCGCGCCGACCTCGGGATGAGCGGCACCGTCGCCGGAGTGCTCACCTCCGTGCCCGCGGCGTGTTTCGCGCTCTTCGGGTTCACCGCACCCCGGCTGGCCCGGCGCTGGGGGCCGGTGGCCGTCGTCTGCGCCGGGCTCGCCGCCATCGCCGCCGGTCTGCTGCTGCGTCCCCTGGCCGGCGGGACCGTGGCCTTCCTGGCGGCCAGCGCGCTCGCCCTGGCCGGGATCGCGGTGAGCAACGTCCTGATGCCGGTGATCGTCAAGCGCTGGTTCCCGGATCGGGTCGGCTCGATGACCGGGCTGTACTCGATGGGTCTGTCGCTGGGCACGGCCGCCTCCGCGGCGGTCACCGTGCCGATGACCGACGCGCTGGGCGGCTCCTGGCGGACCGGGCTCGGGGTGTGGGCGCTGCTCGCCGCGGTGGCGCTGGTGGCGTGGCTGTTCCTCGCCCGCGACCGTACGAGCGGTTCGCGGGCGGACGGCGCCGAGGCGACTCGTACCGAGGCGGGCGGTAAGGAGGCGGGCCGTACGGACGCGGACGCGTCGGCCCCGGCCGAGAGCGTCGCCGCGGCCGAGACCGCCGCCCCGGCCGACGGGCCCGCGATCCGCATCACCCGCAGCCCCCTCGCCTGGGCGATGGCCGTCTTCTTCGGCTTCCAGGCCACCGCCGCGTACATCTCCATGGGCTGGATGCCGCAGATCTTCCGGGACGCGGGGGTCTCCGCCTCCACCTCCGGATTGCTGCTGGCCGTGATGATGGCGATGGGCGTGCCGCTCGCCTTCGTCCTGCCGCGGATCGCCGCCCGGCTGCGGCACCAGGGCGTCCTGGTCGTCATCCTCGGAGTCTTCGGCCTCACCGGCTACGCCGGGCTGTGGCTGGCCCCGGCCGGCGGCGCCTGGGCCTGGGCCCTGCTGCTCGGCATCGCCAACTGCGCCTTCCCGCTCGCCCTCACCATGATCGGCATGCGGACGAGGACCCACGCGGGCGTGGTCCGGCTGTCGGCCTTCGCGCAGTCCGTCGGCTATCTGCTGTCCATCCCGGGCCCGCTGCTGGTCGGCGTGCTCTACCAGCACAGCGGCGGCTGGGGACAGCCCATCGCGCTGATGGCCGGGTTCATGGTGCCGCAGATCATCGCGGGCGTACTGGCCGGACGCGACCGCACTCTTGAGGACGAGGGCTGATCGAGGTTGAGCGTACGGGGGCTGATCCGTGTCGGGCACGGGGGCTGATCGGTGTCGCGTACGGGGGATGGGAGACTGGTGCCATGCCAGTGCTCGATGAGAACCCCCCGGACGGCCAGAAGAAGCTCCTCATCATCCTCGGCGTGATGCTGGGCATCACCGTGGTCGTCGGCGTGATCGCCACCCTCGCCTCGCCCTGACCCGGGGCGGGGGACCGGATGGTGGGGCCGGCCCCACCATCCCCTAGGGGGCTGGGCTCAGGGGTAAGTGGGTGGCTCACCGGATGGGAGCCGCCCCGCCCGCTCCGTACCGTCGAACCATCGACACGTTCGGCGACCCGGAGGCGATCCCATGTCCGCCCGCACACGTACCCGGCCCGCACACCCGGTGGACAGCGGCATGGACGTCCGGCTGCCGTGGTGGGCCGTCGTTCTCCCGACCGTGGCCTTCGCGGCGCTGCTGCTCCTGCTCACCGGGCCCACCGACGCCCATGCCGAGAGCGGCGTCTCCGGACCGGTCTCGCGGGTCGTGGAGTTGGTGCACCGGACCTTCGGGGACGCGGCACCGTGACCACCGTAGGCGGTGGTGATCAGCCGTGTCCGCCGTATCGCGGGTGTGCTCACGTTTGACGAGGTCGTTCCAACACCCTGCGCCTCGTGCACCGATTCATGCGAAGCTGGGACGCATGAGCGTCGATGTGCCCCGCAGGATTGTCCTCCTTCGACACGCCAAGGCCGACTGGCCCCAGGTGGCCGACCATGAGCGCCCGCTCGCGGAGCGCGGCCGCAATGACGCCCCGCTCGCCGGGCGCCGGATCGCGGAGGCCGGTCTCACCCCCGAACTCACCCTCTGCTCCACCGCGCTGCGCACCCGTGAGACCTGGAAGCTGGTGGTCCACGAGCTGCCGCACCGCCCCAAGACCGTCTACGAGGAGCGGCTGTACGACGCCCCGGTCGGTCAGCTCATCGAGGTGATCAATGAGACCGCGGACGACGTCACCGATCTGCTGGTCGTCGGCCACAACCCCGGGATGCACGGCCTCGCCGACGCGCTGGCGGGCGAGGCCGACGAGGGCGCCAGGGAGCGTATGGAGCGTGGTGCCTTCCCCACCTCCGCGTTCGCCGTCGTGACCTTCAGCGGCTCGTGGAAGTCGGTCGAGATCGGCTGCGGGCGCCTCGCCGGCTTCTGGGCGCCCCACGAGTGATGCCCGATTCCCGGGTGATCCCCCGGGCGTGATCTCAGCGCACCGGCCCCCGCTCCACCGTCGTCGTACGGGGAGCGGGGGCCGGTGCGCGTTCCGGGCCGGGGCCCGTCAGCCCTGGGGCCCTCGGTCTGAGCCCTCGGTCTGAGCCCTCGGGTCAGTCCACGTGCGCGTCCGCCGCCTCGACCTCGTCGCGGGTCACGCCCAGCAGATACAGCACCGTGTCGAGGAACGGCACGTTCACGGCGGTGTGCGCGGCCTCCCGGACTACTGGCTTGGCGTTGAAGGCGACGCCCAGCCCGGCCGCGTTCAGCATGTCCAGGTCGTTGGCCCCGTCGCCGATCGCGACGGTCTGCACCAGTGGCACCCCCGCCTCGGCCGCGAAGCGCCGCAGCAGCCGGGCCTTGCCCGCCCGGTCCACCACCTCGCCGACCACCCGGCCGGTCAGCTTGCCGTCCACGACCTCCAGGGTGTTGGCGGAGGCGAAGTCCAGCCCCAGCCGCTCCTTGAGATCGTCGGTGACCTGCGTAAAGCCACCGGAGACCACGCCCACCTGATAGCCGAGACGCTTCAGGGTGCGGATCAGCGTACGGGCGCCGGGGGTGAGCCGGACCTCGGCGCGCACCTTCTCCACCACGGACTCGTCGATCCCCGCCAGCAGCGCGACCCGCGCGTGCAGCGACTGCTCGAAGTCCAGCTCACCGCGCATCGCCCGCGCCGTGACCTCGGCGACCTCGGCCTCACAGCCCGCATGCGCGGCGAAGAGCTCGATCACCTCGTCCTGGATCAGGGTGGAGTCCACGTCCATGACCACCAGGCGCTGCGCCCGGCGCTGCAGCCCCGACGCCACCACGGCCACATCGACGCCGATGTCGGCGGCCTCGATGGCCAGCGCGGTGCGCAGCGGCTCCGTCTCGGCGCCGGACACCTCGAACTCCACGGCCGTCACCGGATACTTCGCCAGCCGGAAGATCCGGTCGATGTTGCCGCCGGTGCCGGTGATCCGGGAGGCGATGGCGGCGGTCGACTCGGCGGTCAGCGGGTTCCCCAGCACGGTGACATGCGACCGGCCGGTGCCACGCGGCCGGTTGTCGCCCCGGCCGGAGATGATCTCGGCCTGGAGCCGCATCGACTCCGCCCAGCTGTGCACGGTGGCCCGCAGATCACCTTCGGCGCCGTCGGCCGTCGGGGCCGTGACCAGGACGCACAGCACGATGCGGCCCCGGGTGACGACCTGCTCTATGTCCACTATGTGCACGCCGTAGGCGGCGAGGGTGTCGCAGAGCCCGGCGGTGATACCGGGGCGGTCCTTGCCGAAGATCTTGACAAGGAGCGTGGGGACATCGTCGTCGTCAGGGACGGCGGTGACAGGGGGGATCCGCGATGTGCTCATGGTCTTCCCACCGTATCCGGCCCTTCCCGTGGTGCGCGCGGCAGCCCGCACCGTGGACGGCCGCCTGAGGCGGAACGTTCATGTCCCGGTCGCCGCGGCGTCACCCCTCGCATGATCGGCGGCTTCATGCGCCACGTCCGCCGTCGTGCCCTTCGGGCCTCCCGTGCCCGTCGCCCCCGCCCCCGTCGTCCCGCCGCCCCACGGCCGCCTCGTCGTCCCGCCGTGCGAGCGCCGCGGCCCGGCGGCCCGCCGCGCCCGTGGCCCATGCCGCGAGCGCCCCGGCGGCTCCCGCCGCCGCGCCCCACCCCGCGCCCAGCGCACACGCGAGCGGAGCGTTTCCGTACAGCTCGAGCCCCGCCCCGAAGGCGTCGAAGCCGAGCACGGACAGGCTCGCCCCCGCCGAGACCCGGGTCAGCCACACCAGCAGCGGCAGCGCGAGCGCGGTCACCATGCCCAGCCGCAGCGCGCACCACCCCGCGAAGGCGAACGGCCGGCAGCTCGCTACGGGCGTACGGGCCGCGGTGAGCACCCCGGCGGCGAGCATCAGCAGCACACTCGCGACCACCAGCAGCCAGACCCGGCCGTCGAGCTCGGCCAGCCGCCCCACTGTGAGCGGCTCCCCGCCCGGCCCGGCGAGCAGATCGTCCACGGGGTCGGGCAGCACCTGCCTCAGCGCACCGCTCGCCCTGCCGTACCAGGGGATGAACAGCCCCAGCGGTATGCCGATCCACACCCCGTTGGGGGCGCCGAGCAGCGCCGACCCGAGCACCAGCCCCGGATGGTCGTCCCCGACCGCCGCGTAGATCCCGGCCACCAGACCCGCGCCGACCGCGAGCACCAGCACTCCGCACAGCGCTGACACCGCCGGCCGGACCGTACGGTGCAGCGCCTGCCCGCCGGGCGGCAGCGGGGTGCGGCGCGTGGCCAGCAGCGCGATCAGCAGGACGGCGACGACCCACACCGCGCCGCCCAGCACCGAGCGGCCGGCCGCCACGGTGAAGCCGACGGACGCCTTCGCGTCGACGAGCTCGGCCAGCCGGTCCGGCAGCAGCCCGGCGCCGATGTCCGCGATATCGCCGAGCTGCTCGGGGAGCCGGCTCAGCAGATCGTGCTCGGTGCGCTGTCTGCCGAGGCCAGGCAGGACGAGCGTGGCGCCGTCGATCGTGACCGTATCGTTGCCCACCCAGGTCAGCCCGGCGAGCAGCAACAGGAAGAGCACGGCCACGAGGCCCGCGCGCGCGGCGAGTTCGGCCCGGCCGATCACCGCCCCCGCGGCCCGTAACGACCGTACGAACAGCCACCCCAGCAGCAGTGCGCCGACCAGGCTCACCCCGAGTGGCGCGATATCGATGGCGGCGTGGGCCTGGGCGCCCTCCAGCCCGAAGACGCCCACATCGCCGGACGGGGTGACGGAACCGCCGACCGCCAGCACCGTCGCCGCGGCGGTCATCGGCCCGAGCGCGCCCGCACGGTCGGCGCCGATCAGATGCAGGCCGAGCGCGGCGATCCCCACCATGGCCAGAAACGCCCAGCTCACGGTCGCGATCGCGGCGAGTAGCGCGGGCCCCCAGGGCACTCGTCCGCCACCGCTCGCGCTCATATCGCCGACTCCCGATCGTCGCGAGTTGCCCGGATTAACCATGATCCGCACTATCCGTCAGTGCTTACCACTTTCCGAGGGCCTTTCGGATGAGTCAATGACGCCCGAGTTGTGGTCTTGTCAAAGCCCGACTTCCGGTGAAGGGACTGAGCCTGAAATAGTTCCTCAGGATGTTCGCCATCCCTAGACTCCCTCTGTCAGGGGGGTAACTCGGGGGACAACTAGTGGGGCATGGAGTGCCGGAACTCGTACTGGAATTGAACGGACAGACCTGGACACTTGATCCGTCCAGGTCGTACAGCCTGGGGCGTGACCCACAGGGCGACATGGTGCTGGACGACGCCAGGGTCTCCTGGCGGCATGCCACGGTGCGCTGGGGCGGGCGCAGTTGGGTCATCGAGGATCAGGGTTCCACCAACGGCACCTATGTGCAGGGCCGGAGAATCCAACAGGTGGAAATCGGCCCTGGTTCGGCCGTCCATCTCGGCAATGCCACCGACGGCCCTCGGCTCAGCGTCTCCGGGGGCGGCGCCTCGATGGGCGCCGCGGGTGCGTACGGTCAGCAGGCGGCGATGGGCATGCCCCAGCAGGGTCACCAGGCTCAGCAGGCCCAGCAGCCCCACCAGGCTCAGCAGCCCCCCGCCCAGCAGCCGCAGCAGCAGCCCGGCCCCGGCTGGCCGCAGCAGGGTGCGCCCCAGCAGGGCGGGCCCCAGCAGGGTGCGCCGCAGCCCCAGGGCTGGCCGCAGCCCCAGCAGCAGCCCCAGGCCCCGCACCAGCAGCAGCCGTTCATCCCGCAGCAGCAGGCGCCCCATCAGCAGCCGCAGCCGCAGCCGCAGCATCAGCGGGCACCCCAGCCGCCGCAGCAGCAGCCCCAGGCCCCGCAGAACAACCTCGCGCAGAACGGCCCCGGCACCGGCCCCTCCGGCGGCGCGCCCGCCCAGGGCGACCGCAGCCCGACCACCTTCCATCAGCTGGCCGCCGGCCGGGTGATGCGTATCGGTCGTGCGCTGGAGAACGAGCTGGTCGTCTCCGATCTGCAGGTCTCGCGCCACCACGCCGAATTCCGGGCGCTGCCCGACGGCCGCTTCGAGATACGCGACCTCGGCAGTCACAACGGCACCTATGTCAACGGTCAGCCGGTCCGGCAGCAGATCATCGGCCCCACCGACACCGTCGGCGTCGGTCACTCCACCTTCCGGCTGGTCGGCGACCGCCTCGAGGAGTTCGTCGACACTGGTGAGGTCTCCTTCTCGGCCCGCCATCTGACGGTGACGGTCGACGGCGGCAAGCAGATCCTCAAGGACGTCTCCTTCGGCGTTCCGGAGAAGTCCCTGGTCGCGGTCATCGGCCCGTCCGGCTCCGGTAAGTCCACGCTGCTCAAGGCGCTCACCGGCTATCGCCCGGCCAACCAGGGCGATGTCCTCTACGACAACCGGAACCTCTACAAGCAGTTCGCCGAGCTGCGCCAGCGCATCGGTCTGGTGCCCCAGGACGACATCCTGCACAAGGAGCTGACCGTCCAGAAGGCCCTGCGCTACGCGGCCAAGCTCCGCTTCCCCGGTGACACCGCCGAGGCCGAGCGCGAGGCCCGGATCGACGAGGTGCTGCGCGAGCTCAAGCTGGACATCCACCGGGAGAAGAAGGTCACCGCGCTCTCCGGCGGACAGCGCAAGCGGGTCTCCGTCGCGCTGGAGCTGCTCACCAAGCCGTCGCTGATCTTCCTGGACGAGCCGACCTCCGGTCTCGACCCGGGCATGGACCGCGATGTCATGCAGTTGCTGCGCGGTCTCGCCGACGACGGCCGCACCGTGCTGGTGGTCACCCACTCGGTCGCCGAGCTGGCGCTGTGCGACAAGCTCCTGGTGATGGCGCCGGGCGGTTCGGTGGCCTACTTCGGCCCGCCGGACGAGGCGCTCAACTTCTTCGGCTACGACAGCTGGGCGGATGTCTTCTCGTCGTTCGAGAACTACCGCGACTACGACTGGGCGGGCCGCTGGCGCGGTTCGCAGCACTACCAGATGTACGCGGCGGACCTCGACTCCGTCGCCCCGCAGTCCGTCCATGTGCAGGCCCCGCCGACCCGGATGCAGAAGCCACAGAGCTGGGGATCGCAGCTGTGGACGCTGATCCGCCGCTATCTGTCGGTGATCGGCTCCGACAAGGGCTTCATGGGTCTGATGGTGATCCTGCCCGCCGTACTGGGCTCGGTGAGCGTCGTCATTCCGGCGAAGTTCGGCCTTCAGCTTGCCCCGAAGGGCAGTTTCAACCAGGCCGCCGGGACGGTTCTGCTGATTCTCGTGGTCGGCATGTGCTTCACCGGCGCGGCCAACTCCGTACGAGAATTGATCAAGGAACGGGTCATCTACGAACGGGAACGGGCGGTCGGCCTGTCCCGCTCCGCGTATCTGATGTCCAAGGTGATCGTGCTCGGTGTGATCACCGCCTGCCAGGGCGTCATCATCTCCGCCATCGGTCTCTCGACGCGCAAGATGCCCGCGGAGGGCCTGCTGATGCCGCCGGCCGCCGAGCTCTGCCTGGCCGTCATCGCGATCGGCTTCACCTCGATGATGGTCGGCCTGGTCATCTCGTCCCTGGTGAAGACCGCCGAGAAGACGATGCCGCTGCTGGTCATGTTCGCGATCGTCCAGGTCGTCTTCACCGGCGTTCTGTTCAAGATCTACGGATCGCTCGGTGTGGAGCAGTTCGCCTGGCTGATGCCGTCGCGCTGGGCGGTCGGCGCGGCCGGCGCCACGCTGGACCTGGGCCCGGGCGTCGGCCACATGATGGCGCCGTGGGACAGCAAGAAGCCCCTGGACACCGACCCGCTGTGGGAGCACACCACGACCCAGTGGGGCATCGACATGATCGCGCTGATCGTCCTGGGCATCGCCTGCGGCTTCGTGGTCGCGCGGCTGCTGCGCCGCCATGAGCCGGAGGTCATGCGCAAGTAGCCGCAGCCGGAGGTCATTGCGCAAGCAGCCGCCGTCACCGTCATGCACAAGGGCGACGGCACCCCTCGCACACAGGGGGTGCCGTCGCCCTTCGGCGTCGGAACGCCGGGTTCGGGGCGGGCCGTTCAGGCTTAGTACGGGCCGTTCACGTTGTCCATCGAGCCATACCGGTCGGCCGCGTAGTTGCAGGCGGCGGTGATGTTCGCGACCGGGTCGTAGGCGTCCCAGGGGGTGCCCTCGACGTGGTAGGTCTGGAAGGTCGGGGCTATCACCTGGAGCAGGCCCTTGGAGGGCACGCCGTTCTGGGCGTTGATGTCCCAGTTGTTGATGGCGCGCGGGTTGCCGCCGGACTCCCGGATGATGTTGCGGTGGATGCCCTCGTAGGTGCCGGGGATGCCCTTCTTCTTCATGATGTCGAGGGATTCCCGGATCCAGCCGTCGAGGTTGTCGGGGTAGGTCTTCTTCTCGGCGGCGACCGTCTCGATGCGCGCGGCGGAGCGGCTCGCGGCCTGCTTGACGGCGCGCTCCTTGGCGGCCTTGGCCTCGGCGGCCTTCTTCTGGGCGGCCTCTTCCGCGGCTTTCTTCTTCGCGGCCTCCGCCGCGGCCTTCTTCTCGGCGGCCTCTTGCTTGGCCTGCTTGTCGGCGAGCGCGGACTGCTTGACCAGGACCTCGTGGTGGGCCTGGGCGTCGGCCTTCTGGGACGTGAGGGCGACCGGCTTGTTCGGCAGGTCCTGGGCCGTCGTCTTGGCGTCGGCGTTGCCGCCGGGGACGACTGCGAAGGCTATGGCGGCCGCACCGGCGGCAGCGATACCGGCGGCGGAGTACTTGTGCGTCTTGTTGAGACGGGCGTAACCGGGGATCTTGGGCAGGGGCATGGCGGAGTAGACCTCTTCCAATCGCTTGAGTCGCAGGCCATATCGGCGCGCAGAGCGCCGTTCCTGGATCTACGGCGCCGTGCGACTGGGGGAATTCTTAGCTGCCGCAAAAAGCTGTCGCAAAGGCGTGACATACGATGCTGCTTAGTGGATAAGTAGGCTGCTCATGCCCACGCGAACGGCCGTCATCCCCGCTCAGTCGCCTATGAAACGTCCACTAAGCACGTTCGTAAGTGATTTAGGTCGTGTGTCCGGGCTCACATCGCGGAGCTTCTCATATTGCGCGCTGTGCCCACGCAAATGCTCAGGGTGTTTGTTTTTTCCACCCCTGCAACAGCCCCTTTGGGGGTCCTGTGTGCGCCGTTCGACCTAGGGCTCAGGTCTTATCGGGTGGCCGCCGACCGGCCGATATGCCCACCGGATGGCGGGTCGGTACGGTAATGGCCATGACGAAAGGACGGGGCGGTGGACCCGGGGCCGGGCTCAGCCGGGTGAGCGGTGCGCTGCTCGCCATGAGCCGACATCTGGAAGTCCGTGATGTCCTAAAGACCATCGTTGTGTCCGCCCGTGAGCTGCTCGATGCGGAGTATGCCGCTCTGGGGGTCTCCGATGATCACGGAGGTTTCGCCCAGTTCGTAGTAGATGGGGTGAGTGACGAGCAGTGGAAGGCCATCGGGCCGCTGCCCCGGCAGCACGGCATTCTCGCCGCCATGCTCAAGGACGCCACCCCGCAGCGACTCGCCGATGTGCGACGAGATGTCCGTTTTGAGGGATGGCCATCAGCTCATCCGGAAATGTCGGATTTCTTGGGTCTTCCCATTGCCGACGGCGATGAAGTTCTCGGCGCGGTATTCCTCGCCAACAAACGATGCCCCAAGCCCGAGGGCGGCTGCGGTTTCACCGCCGAGGACGAGGAGCTGCTTTCCATCCTGGCCCAGCACGCCGCCATCGCCCTGACCAACGCCCGGCTCTACGAGCGCAGCCGCGAGCTCACCATCGCCGGGGAGCGGGCCAGGCTCGCCCATGAGCTGCACGACGCGGTCTCCCAGAAGCTCTTCTCGCTGCGGCTGACCGCCCAGGCGGCCACGGCCCTGGTGGACCGCGACCCCGGCCGCGCCAAGGACGAACTCCAGCAGATCGCCCTCCTCGCCGCCGAGGCCACCGACGAGCTGCGCTCCGCCGTCGTGGAGCTGCGCCCCGCCGCCCTCGACGAGGACGGCCTCGTGGCGACCCTGAGGACACAGGTGCAGGTGCTCGACCGGGCCCACTCCGCCCAGGTCACCTTCGCCTGCCACGGCGTGCGGGCGCTGCCCGCCGCCCAGGAGGGGGCGGTGCTGCGGGTGGCCCAGGAGGCCCTGCACAACGCGCTGCGCCACGCAGACGCGCGGCAGGTCGACGTCACCCTCGCCCGGCACGGCCAAGGCGCCCGGCTGCGCGTCGCCGACGACGGCAGGGGATTCGACCCCTCGGCCGTACGGCACGCCGGGCGCCACCTCGGGCTGGTGTCGATGCGGGACCGGGCCGGCGGCGTCGGCGGCGCTCTGACCGTGGAGTCGGCGCCCGGTAAGGGCACCGTGATCGAGATGGAGGTGCCCGGTGGCTGACCCCGGACGGATTCGGGTACTGCTCGTCGACGACCACCAGGTGGTGCTGCGCGGTCTGCGGACCTTTCTCCAGGTCCAGGACGACATCGAGGTGGTCGGCGAGGCGTCGGACGGCGAGGAGGGCGTCGCCCGCGCCGAGGAGCTGCGCCCCGACGTCGTCCTCATGGACGTGAAGATGCCCGGCCTCGACGGCATCGAGGCGCTGCGCACCCTGCGCGACCTCGGCAACCCCGCCCGGGTGCTGATCGTGACCAGCTTCACCGAGAAGCGCACCGTGGTCCCCGCCCTGCGCGCGGGCGCGGCGGGCTATGTCTACAAGGACGTGGACCCCGAGGCGCTCGCCCGCGCCATCCGGTCCGTCCACTCCGGGCATGTGCTGCTCCAGCCCGAGGTGGCCCTGGCGCTGCTCTCCCAGGAGGAGGGCGGCGGTCAGGGGCGCGGCGGCTCACTCACCGAGCGGGAGCGGGAGGTGCTCGCGCTGATCGCGGACGGCCGGTCCAACCGGGAAATCGCCCGTGCACTGGTGCTGTCCGAAAAGACCGTTAAGACTCATGTGTCCAACATTCTTATGAAATTGGATCTCGCCGACCGCACTCAGGCCGCGCTTTGGGCCGTACGGCATGGAATTGGGGCATGAACAGCGTTTCTCCGTGAAATCACACCAACGGGTGGCTATCACTCGAACAGCGCAACTCACCATCAGCCGGACCGTTTTTCACGGCGTACCGCGGCGGACCGCCGCGGTGACGCGCTGATGAATGAAGGGTCTTGCCAAGTGAAGAACATCAAGAGGTTCGCTGCCATCACCATCACGGCCGGCGGACTCGCCGTCGCCGGTGCCGGTGTCGCCACCGCCCAGGGCCCCTGGGCCGACGGTGGGGCCACGATGTCCCCGGGTGTCGTCTCCGGCAACAACATTCAGGCGCCCATCCACGTGCCCGTGAACTTCTGCGGCAACACCGTCTCGGTGATCGGGTCCATGAACCCGGCGCTCGGTACCCCCTGCGGCGGCTGACCGCCCCCGGCGGATACCTGACGCACCACCCGCCGGCCCCGGAGGCAGCCGCCTCCGGGGCCGGCTCCATGACATCCCCAGGAAAGCCAGAGACCGCCAGGGAAGCTCAGAGACCCCCGGGGATGGTCAGACCCCCCGGGATGGTCAGAGTCCGTCCCGGGGAAGGCCAGAGGCCCCCGGGATGCTCAGAGACCCCCGGGATGCTCAGAGCCCGCCCCGCTCCCGCTCCTCCACATACGCGTTGTACGCCGCCACCTGCGCCCGCCGTGAGGTGCGCTCCACCGGCCGCAGTGCCTCGGCTCGCGCTGTGATCTCCGACGCACTCACCGCACCGCCGTGCTCCCGGCCGTCCCCGCCCGCCATATAGGCGATGTTCACCAGCGCACCCACCCGCTGCGCCAGCTCCAGCACCCGGATGGCCCGCGGCGGATAGCCCGGGGCCAGCACCTCGCGCCCCCGCTCGGCGCGCGCCCGATACGCCTCCAGGGCCGCCTCGGCCACCGGGCCCGATCCGGCCACATTCAGCTGTGAGAGCACCTCCGTGGCCTCCCGGAGCGCCTCGGCCAGCTCCCGTTCGGCCTCGCTCAGCGACGGCACATCGGCCGGCGGCGCCTCCCGCACGCTCCGGCACCGCCACACCACCTCGATGTGCTGATCGCCCTCGGGCCCGGCCGCCGACACCTCGGGCACCAGGCCGAGCGCCGCGCCCGTCGCGATCACCGCCTCACCCGCGTCGAGCGCCTGGGCGTTGAACTCCGGCGGACCGCTCAGCCCCAGGGGATGCCCCGCTATGGGCAGCGCCACCCGCAGCCCCTTGGCCCCGAGCGTCCGCAGCCGCCCCAGCGCCAGCGTGAGCCCCACCGGCCCGGACTCCCCCGGAAGCCCGGCCACCCGGTGCGACGAGTCCTCGTCCGCGATGCGATGCGCCGCCTCATCAGGGGAGACAAGTCCGGCGATAAGGGCATTTCCCCAAGCTGCGAGGCGCCCTGAACGTGGTTCATCGAGCATGGCACCAGCCTAAGGACTGGCACCGACAACGTGTGGCGTAGGTTTTCCTCAGGGGGGCTGCGCCCACAGGCGCACGCACGACTCGAGACTGCAATGGGAGACAACGCGCTCATGAGCGAGGTTCTGGAGCTGCTGGACGTATCGGTGGTCCGCGATGGGCGGGCTCTGGTGGACGAAGTCTCCTGGTCGATCAAAGAAGGCGAGCGCTGGGTCATCCTCGGCCCCAACGGTGCCGGTAAGACCACCCTCCTCAACCTCGCCTCGAGTTACCTCTTCCCGAGCGCCGGAAGTGCCCGGATCCTCGGCGAGCAACTCGGCCGCGTCGACGTCTTCGAGCTGCGCCCCCGCGTCGGCATGGCGGGCATCGCCATGGCCGAGAAGCTGCCGCGCAGCCAGACCGTCCTGCAGACCGTCCTCACCGCCGCGTACGGCATGACCGCCCACTGGCAGGAGGACTACGACGCGGTCGACGAGACCCGCGCCCGCGCCTTCCTCGACCGCCTCGGCATGACCGAGTACCTCGGCCGGAAGTTCGGCACCCTCTCCGAGGGCGAGCGCAAGCGCACGCTCATCGCCCGCGCCATGATGACCGACCCCGAGCTGCTGCTCCTCGACGAGCCCGCGGCCGGACTCGACCTCGGCGGCCGCGAGGACCTCGTTCGCCGCCTCGGACGGCTCGCCCGCGACCCGCTCGCCCCGTCGATGATCATGGTGACACATCATGTCGAGGAAATCCCCCCGGCTTCACCCATGTTCTGATGATCCGCCAGGGCAAGGTACTCACCGCGGGCCCGGTCGAGACCGAACTGACCTCCCGTAACCTCTCCCGCTGCTTCGGACTCCCGCTGGTCGTCGAGCGTTACGGTGACCGCTGGACCGCCCAGGGCCTGCCGCTGGCCTGATGTCCGCCCCCTGCGCCCACCGTGCCACCGGCAGGTGATCCGCGCACTGTCCCCGGGGACCGGCGACAACTACCATGACCATGTGGATCCATGGGTGTGGTGGCTGATCGCCGCCGTAGGACTGGGTATCCCGCTCGTACTGACCGCGATGCCCGAATTCGGGATGGTCGCCGTCGGTGCCGTGGCCGGTGCCATCACCGACGCGCTCGGGGGCGGCATCGTGCTCCAGGTCGTCGTCTTCTGTGCCGTCTCGGTCGCGCTGGTCGCGGTCGTACGCCCGATGGCGGTCCGCAGCCGCCGTCAGCAACCCGAGCTGCGCAGCGGCATCGAGGCGCTGAAAGGACGTCAGGCCGTCGTCCTCGCCCGCGTCGACGACAGCGGCGGCGGCCGCATCAAACTCGCGGGCGAAGTGTGGTCCGCGCGCTCGCTCGACCCCGGCCAGGCTTACGAACCCGGGCAGCAGGTCGACGTGGTGGAGATCGACGGTGCGACGGCCGTCGTCATGTAGACGCCGTACCGGGAGTGTCCTACCAAGAGTTGAGGGCGCCCGGGTTGAGCTGCGGAGTCGACCATGGATCTGACAGACTCCACCCTCGGGAACCGCCAGACTTGATCATCCCGACCATCCGAATCACCGCATGAAGGGCACGGGGAGCCGCTGTGGAACCGATCATCATCGTCCTGATCATCCTGGTGGTGCTGGTCTTCATCGCACTGATCAAGACGATCCAGGTCATCCCACAGGCCAGTGCCGCCATCGTGGAGCGCTTCGGGCGCTACACCCGCACCCTCAACGCGGGCCTCAACATCGTCGTCCCGTTCATCGACTCGATCCGTAACCGGGTCGACCTCCGTGAACAGGTCGTGCCCTTCCCCCCGCAGCCGGTGATCACCCAGGACAACCTGGTCGTGAACATCGACACCGTCATCTACTACCAGGTGACCGACGCCCGCGCGGCCACCTACGAAGTCGCCAGCTACATCCAGGCGATCGAGCAGCTCACCGTCACCACCCTGCGGAACATCATCGGTGGCATGGACCTCGAGCGCACCCTGACCTCCCGCGAGGAGATCAACGCGGCGCTGCGCGGCGTCCTCGACGAGGCCACCGGCAAGTGGGGCATCCGCGTCAACCGCGTCGAGCTCAAGGCCATCGAGCCGCCCACCTCCATCCAGGACTCGATGGAGAAGCAGATGCGCGCCGACCGCGACAAGCGCGCCGCGATCCTCCAGGCCGAAGGTGTCCGGCAGTCCGAGATCCTGCGCGCCGAGGGTGAGAAGCAGTCCGCGATCCTGCGGGCCGAGGGTGAGTCCAAGGCCGCCGCGCTGCGCGCCGAGGGCGAGGCCCAGGCGATCCGTACGGTCTTCGAGTCCATCCACGCCGGAGACCCGGACCAGAAGCTGCTCTCGTACCAGTACCTCCAGATGCTGCCGAAGATCGCCGAGGGCGACGCCAACAAGCTCTGGATCGTGCCCAGCGAGATCGGCGACGCACTCAAGGGCCTCGGCGGGGCCATGGGCAACTTCGGCCCGCTGACCGGTGGCGGAAACAGCGGCGGCACCCCCGCCGCCACCGGTAAGGAGCCCGCCCCGCGCCGCGAACAGCCCACGATCGACTGAACGGACGGCAGCGGGGCGGTCCCTCCAGCGCCTGGGGCGGCCCGCCCGCGCTCCCAGCCGGGCCCCTGCGGGACGAACCCGGGGCTAGGCCGGCAGCGCCAGCCACTCCGGCAGAGCGTCTCGCTCCGCCGCCCCCAGGGCCAGCAGCAGCGCATCCGAAGGCGTCGGCTCGAACGGCGCCTTGAGCAGCCGCATCCCCGCCTGCTCCGGAGTCCGGTCCGCCTTACGGTGGTTGTCCTCCGCGCAGGAGGCCACCGTATTCAGCCAGGTGTCCCCGCCCCCGCGCGACCGCGGCACCACATGGTCGACGGTCGTCGCCCGGCGGCCGCAGTACCCGCACCGGTGCTGGTCCCGGACCAGCACCCCGCGCCGCGACCACGGGGCACGTCTTCGGAACGGCACCCGCACATAGCGGCACAGCCGGATCACCCGTGGCAGCGGCAGATCGATGTCCGCGGCCCGCACCCGCAGCCCCGGGTGGGCGTGTTCGACGACGGCCTTGTCCTGGAGGACCAGCACCACGGCGCGCCGCAGCGCCACCGTCGCCAGCGGCTCGAAGCTCGCGTTCAGAACCAGCGTCTCGCGCATCCCGACCACCCCCGCATCCCGGTATCCCGGACCCGCGCCTGGAATGGGCGGGACCGGGATCAACTCTGGCCGGGAGGCTGGCCGAGAACAACGCAATTTCGCGGCGTCAGCCCGCGGCCGGCACCTCGTACTCCCCGATCAACTGGGCCCGCCCCAGCGTGTGGAACCGCAGATTGAAGCCGACCACCGCGGGCGAGGCGTCCGCGTCCGGGCCCAGCTTCTCCGCGTCCACCGCGTAGACGGTGAACACATAGCGGTGCGGACCGTCCCCGGGCGGCGGCGCGGCCCCGCCGAAGTCGCGGGTCCCGTAGTCATTGCGCGCCTGCACGGCGCCGTCGGGCAGGCCCGTGAAACCGCCGCTGCCCGCACCCACCGGAAGCTCGGTGACCGTGGCCGGGATGTCGAACAACACCCAGTGCCAGAAACCGCTGCCGGTCGGCGCGTCCGGGTCGAAGCAGGTGACGGCGAAGCTCTTCGTACCCTCCGGGAATCCCTCCCAGCGCAGCTGCGGAGAGGTGTTCCCCTCCGCCTGCACCTGGGCGGACTTGAGCGTGCCGCCGGATTGCACATCGTCGCTCACCACCGTGAACGACGGCACCGGCGGATGGAAGTCATGGGGGAGCGGCGGCCGGTTCTGCTCGGACACGTCGAGAACCTCCTGAGGTTGCGGTGGATCATCTGCGCGGCCAGCCTAACGAGACCGCCAGACGGCGGGCTGGCACCATGGCGCCCATGACCGGCCCCACCCTCGCCCTCCACCTGCGCCTCGACGGCGTGACGGACAAGGACGGCTTCCTCGACCGCTGCGCCCGGGACCTGCGCTTTCCCGACTGGTACGGGCGCAACTGGGACGCCCTTGCCGACTGCCTCACGGATCTGTCCTGGTGGGCCGAGGGCCGCGAGCCCAGCGGCTGTCTGCTGGACATCCAGGGCTGGCTTGCCTTCCGCGACGCGGACCCCGACGCCGCCGCGATCGCGGCGGACATCCTGGCCGACGCGGAGGCGTACTGGGCGACGCAGGGACGGCCCCTGGTGGTGCGCTACGACGACGGCCCCTGACGCACGACGCACCACACGCCGACACACGGCGCGGGGCGTGCACCGACCTGCCGTCGGTGCACGCCCCGCGCGGAAGTCCGGCCCCGGGGAGAGGGAACCTCAGAACCAGTTGCGCTTGCCGCCGACCTGCGCGAGCCACTGGTTCAGATACGCGGCCCAGTCGGTGTCCTGGAAGGTCGCCAGGTTCATCGTGAACGACCGGTAGGTGTCACTGCCCTCGGTGAACAGCCCCGGCTTCTTGTCCATCTCCAGCACCACGTCCATCTCGCGGTCGTCCGCGACGAAGGACAACTCCACCTGGTTCAGCCCCCGGTACTGCTCCGGGGCGTAGAACTCGATCTCCTGGTAGAAGGGCAGCCGCTGCCGGGTCCCACGGATGTGCCCCTGCTCCAGGTCGGCGCCCTTGAACCGGAAGCCGAGCGAGCCGAAGGCGTCCAGGATCGCCTGCTGGGCGGGGAGCGGATGCACATTGACCGGGTCCAGGTCCCCCGAGTCCACCGCGCGCGCGATCGCCAGCTCCGTGGTCACCCCCACGTTCATACCGGTCAGATGCCGGCCCAGGAACATGGTGATCGGGGTCTCCCACGGGATCTCCAGGCCGAACTGCACCGCGTGCACCGCACCCGGCTGCACCTCGAACGCACCGCCCAGCTGCTGCCGGGTGAACTCCACGTTCTGCTTGTACTCCTGGTCGTCCCGCTCCACCTCGACCCGCGCCTGCAGGCCGACCGAGAGCGCCTCGATCTGCTGCGCGACCGAGCCGCCCTGGATCCGGACCTCGCCCTGCACAATGCCGCCCGGGACGACGTTCTCCTCGGTCAGTACCGTCTCCACCGAAGCGCCACCGGCACCCAGACTCGCGAGCAGCTTCTTGAAGCCCATGTTCTCCCTCTCAAGGACGCGACCGCGTCTTGACCTGATCGCACTCGATCACTGTTGACACCTAGGAACGCGAAACAGCCGTGGACGGTTCCGCAGCTCATACCCTTCCAGCGGACCGGTGCCGCCTCCAACCACCGGTTCATATCTGTTCCACTACGCTCGGGCCGCGTGACAGCAGGACCTGACCGCGAGCCCCTCGACCGTGCCTTCTTCGACCGACCCGTTCTCGAGGTCGCGCCCGACCTCCTGGGCCGCGTCCTGGTGCGGCGCACTCCGGACGGACCGATCGAATTGCGCCTGACCGAGGTCGAGGCGTACGCGGGCCCGGCCGACCCCGGCTCGCATGCCTACCGTGGCCGCACCGAGCGCAACGCCGTGATGTTCGGCCCCCCGGGGCATGCGTATGTCTACTTCACCTACGGCATGTGGCACTGCCTCAACGTGGTCTGCGGACCGGAGGGCCACCCCAGCGGGGTGCTGCTGCGCGCGGGCGAGGTACGGCACGGCCATGAGTGGGCCCATCAGCGCAGGCCGAAGGCGCGTAACGACCATGAGCTGGCCAAGGGCCCGGCCCGGCTGGCCACGGCCCTGGGCGTCGACCGCCGGCTGGACGGCAGTGATCTCTGCGCGGGCGCCGATACCCCGCTCTCCATACTCACCGGCCACCCCGCCCGGCCCGACCAGATCCTCAGCGGCCCGCGCACCGGTGTGGGCGGCGAGGGCGCAACTCACCCCTGGCGCTTCTGGATCGACGGCGAGCCCTCGGTCAGCCCCTACCGGGCGCACACCCCGCGTCGCCGGAATGCGACGCGCCGTCAGGTCGGAACTTGACTCCGCTGGACGGGACGCCTAACGTAGCCCGAGCCGCTTGAGACGGGCAGCGCTGTCGGCACGATCGCAAGGTCGAGTCATAGCAGCCCCGGAGCGGCCAACCACTGAAGACAACTCCCGAACAGGGTCCTATTTCGCTGCGCGAAATTAAGACCCGGGGCTCCGATTAGGAGCTGAGCGGGAAATTGGCTAAAGTAGTGGACACGCCGGAAGGCGCGAAAGACCCCGCTCCAGCAGGGGGCCGGAAACGGAATTCGGACCGGAAACGGAACGGAAAACGGATCTGGTAAGGTTGGAAACACCGAAGGGAAGCGCCCGGAGAGACCGGTGAAACGGTTTCAAAGGAAGCGTCCGTTCCTTGAGAACTCAACAGCGTGCCAAAAGTCAACGCCAGATATGTTGATACCCCGTCCATCTCGGACGAGGTTCCTTTGGAAAAATACACAGCGAGGACGCTGTGAGCGGACTGGATTATTCCTCCGGTCTGCTCCGCTCTCGTGACTGTGTGACCGGGATATCCCGGAAGCATTCACGGAGAGTTTGATCCTGGCTCAGGACGAACGCTGGCGGCGTGCTTAACACATGCAAGTCGAACGATGAACCGGTTTCGGCCGGGGATTAGTGGCGAACGGGTGAGTAACACGTGGGCAATCTGCCCTGCACTCTGGGACAAGCCCTGGAAACGGGGTCTAATACCGGATATGACACGCTCCCGCATGGGATGCGTGTGGAAAGCTCCGGCGGTGCAGGATGAGCCCGCGGCCTATCAGCTTGTTGGTGGGGTGATGGCCTACCAAGGCGACGACGGGTAGCCGGCCTGAGAGGGCGACCGGCCACACTGGGACTGAGACACGGCCCAGACTCCTACGGGAGGCAGCAGTGGGGAATATTGCACAATGGGCGAAAGCCTGATGCAGCGACGCCGCGTGAGGGATGACGGCCTTCGGGTTGTAAACCTCTTTCAGCAGGGAAGAAGCGAGAGTGACGGTACCTGCAGAAGAAGCGCCGGCTAACTACGTGCCAGCAGCCGCGGTAATACGTAGGGCGCAAGCGTTGTCCGGAATTATTGGGCGTAAAGAGCTCGTAGGCGGCTTGTCGCGTCGGATGTGAAAGCCCGGAGCTTAACTCCGGGTCTGCATTCGATACGGGCAGGCTAGAGTTCGGTAGGGGAGATCGGAATTCCTGGTGTAGCGGTGAAATGCGCAGATATCAGGAGGAACACCGGTGGCGAAGGCGGATCTCTGGGCCGACACTGACGCTGAGGAGCGAAAGCGTGGGGAGCGAACAGGATTAGATACCCTGGTAGTCCACGCCGTAAACGTTGGGAACTAGGTGTGGGCGACATTCCACGTTGTCCGCGCCGCAGCTAACGCATTAAGTTCCCCGCCTGGGGAGTACGGCCGCAAGGCTAAAACTCAAAGGAATTGACGGGGGCCCGCACAAGCGGCGGAGCATGTGGCTTAATTCGACGCAACGCGAAGAACCTTACCAAGGCTTGACATACACCGGAAACCTCTGGAGACAGGGGCCCCCTTGTGGTCGGTGTACAGGTGGTGCATGGCTGTCGTCAGCTCGTGTCGTGAGATGTTGGGTTAAGTCCCGCAACGAGCGCAACCCTTGTTCTGTGTTGCCAGCATGCCTTTCGGGGTGATGGGGACTCACAGGAGACTGCCGGGGTCAACTCGGAGGAAGGTGGGGACGACGTCAAGTCATCATGCCCCTTATGTCTTGGGCTGCACACGTGCTACAATGGCCGGTACAATGAGCTGCGAAGCCGTGAGGTGGAGCGAATCTCAAAAAGCCGGTCTCAGTTCGGATTGGGGTCTGCAACTCGACCCCATGAAGTCGGAGTCGCTAGTAATCGCAGATCAGCATTGCTGCGGTGAATACGTTCCCGGGCCTTGTACACACCGCCCGTCACGTCACGAAAGTCGGTAACACCCGAAGCCGGTGGCCCAACCCTTGTGGGGGGAGCCGTCGAAGGTGGGACTGGCGATTGGGACGAAGTCGTAACAAGGTAGCCGTACCGGAAGGTGCGGCTGGATCACCTCCTTTCTAAGGAGCACATAGCCGACTGCGAGCGCATGTCTCGCACGGTTTGCTCATGGGTGGAACGTTGACTATTCGGCATCGTCTGGATGCTCTTCTCTGTTAGTACTGCTTCGGCGTGGAACACAGAGCGAGCAGAAAAATGATGCCGGGCACGCTGTTGGGTGTCTGAGGGAATGAACCCTCGACAGGCCGGAGTCCATGCAGGTAGTGGATGACTGGTCGTTGCTTGAGAACTGCACAGTGGACGCGAGCATCTGTGGCCAAGTTTTTAAGGGCGCACGGTGGATGCCTTGGCACCAGGAACCGATGAAGGACGTGGGAGGCCGCGATAGGCCCCGGGGAGCTGTCAACCGAGCTTTGATCCGGGGGTGTCCGAATGGGGAAACCCGGCAGTCGTCATGGGCTGTCACCCATACCTGAACACATAGGGTATGTGGAGGGAACGCGGGGAAGTGAAACATCTCAGTACCCGCAGGAAGAGAAAACAACCGTGATTCCGGGAGTAGTGGCGAGCGAAACTGGATGAGGCTAAACCGTATGTGTGTGATACCCGGCAGGGGTTGCGCATACGGGGTTGTGGGAGTGCTCTTGATCGGTCTGCCGGCCGGTCGGTGAGTCAGAAATTGTTGATGTAGGCGAAGGGCATGCGAAAGGCCCGGCGTAGAGGGTAAGACCCCCGTAGCTGAAACGTCAGCAACTTGCTTGAGTATTTCCCAAGTAGCACGGGGCCCGAGAAATCCTGTGTGAATCTGGCGGGACCACCCGCTAAGCCTAAATATTCCCTGGTGACCGATAGCGGATAGTACCGTGAGGGAATGGTGAAAAGTACCGCGGGAGCGGAGTGAAATAGTACCTGAAACCGTGTGCCTACAAGCCGTGGGAGCGTCGCGCAGGGATTCGTCTCTGCGTCGTGACTGCGTGCCTTTTGAAGAATGAGCCTGCGAGTTTGCGGTGTGTTGCGAGGTTAACCCGTGTGGGGAAGCCGTAGCGAAAGCGAGTCCGAATAGGGCGGTTTAGTAGCGCGCTCAAGACCCGAAGCGGAGTGATCTAGCCATGGGCAGGTTGAAGCGGAGGTAAGACTTCGTGGAGGACCGAACCCACCAGGGTTGAAAACCTGGGGGATGACCTGTGGTTAGGGGTGAAAGGCCAATCAAACTCCGTGATAGCTGGTTCTCCCCGAAATGCATTTAGGTGCAGCGTCGTGTGTTTCTTGCCGGAGGTAGAGCACTGGATAGGCGATGGGCCCTACCGGGTTACTGACCTTAGCCAAACTCCGAATGCCGGTAAGTGAGAGCGCGGCAGTGAGACTGTGGGGGATAAGCTCCATGGTCGAGAGGGAAACAGCCCAGAGCATCGACTAAGGCCCCTAAGCGTACGCTAAGTGGGAAAGGATGTGGAGTCGCAGAGACAACCAGGAGGTTGGCTTAGAAGCAGCCATCCTTGAAAGAGTGCGTAATAGCTCACTGGTCAAGTGATTCCGCGCCGACAATGTAGCGGGGCTCAAGCGTACCGCCGAAGTCGTGTCATTGCAGCATGTGGTCTAACGATCGCTGTGATGGGTAGGGGAGCGTCGTGTGCCGGGTGAAGCAGCCGTGTAAGCGAGTTGTGGATGGTTCACGAGTGAGAATGCAGGCATGAGTAGCGATACACACGTGGGAAACGTGTGCGCCGATTGACTAAGGGTTCCTGGGTCAAGCTGATCTGCCCAGGGTAAGTCGGGACCTAAGGCGAGGCCGACAGGCGTAGTCGATGGACAACCGGTTGATATTCCGGTACCCGCTTTGAAGCGCCAACGTCGAACCAGGCGATGCTAAGTCCGTGAAGCCGCCCTGATCTCTTCGGAGTTGAGGGGAGTGGTGGAGCCGACGGTCCAGACCTGTAGTAGGTGAGTGATGGGGTGACGCAGGAAGGTAGTCCAGCCCGGGCGGTGGTTGTCCCGGGGTAAGGGTGTAGCCCGAGGAGTAGGTAAATCCGTTCCTCATTGAAGGGTGAGACCTGATGCCGAGCCGATTGTGGTGAAGTGGATGATCCTATGCTGTCGAGAAAAGCCTCTAGCGAGTTTCATGGCGGCCCGTACCCTAAACCGACTCAGGTGGTCAGGTAGAGAATACCGAGGCGTTCGGGTGAACTATGGTTAAGGAACTCGGCAAAATGCCCCCGTAACTTCGGGAGAAGGGGGGCCATTGCTGGTGATGGGATTTTCTCCTTGAGCTGGTGGTGGCCGCAGAGACCAGCGAGAAGCGACTGTTTACTAAAAACACAGGTCCGTGCGAAGCCGTAAGGCGATGTATACGGACTGACGCCTGCCCGGTGCTGGAACGTTAAGGGGACCGGTTAGTCACATTTCGGTGTGGCGAAGCTGAGAACTTAAGCGCCAGTAAACGGCGGTGGTAACTATAACCATCCTAAGGTAGCGAAATTCCTTGTCGGGTAAGTTCCGACCTGCACGAATGGCGTAACGACTTCTCGACTGTCTCAACCATAGGCCCGGTGAAATTGCACTACGAGTAAAGATGCTCGTTTCGCGCAGCAGGACGGAAAGACCCCGGGACCTTTACTATAGCTTGATATTGGTGTTCGGTTCGGCTTGTGTAGGATAGGTGGGAGACTGTGAAGCCGCAACGCCAGTTGTGGTGGAGTCATTGTTGAAATACCACTCTGGTCGTGCTGGATGTCTAACCTGGGTCCGTGATCCGGATCAGGGACAGTGTCTGGTGGGTAGTTTAACTGGGGCGGTTGCCTCCTAAAGGGTAACGGAGGCGCCCAAAGGTTCCCTCAGCCTGGTTGGCAATCAGGTGTTGAGTGTAAGTGCACAAGGGAGCTTGACTGTGAGACCGACGGGTCGAGCAGGGACGAAAGTCGGGACTAGTGATCCGGCGGTGGCTTGTGGAAGCGCCGTCGCTCAACGGATAAAAGGTACCCCGGGGATAACAGGCTGATCTTCCCCAAGAGTCCATATCGACGGGATGGTTTGGCACCTCGATGTCGGCTCGTCGCATCCTGGGGCTGGAGTCGGTCCCAAGGGTTGGGCTGTTCGCCCATTAAAGCGGTACGCGAGCTGGGTTTAGAACGTCGTGAGACAGTTCGGTCCCTATCCGCTGTGCGCGTAGGAGTCTTGAGAAGGGCTGTCCCTAGTACGAGAGGACCGGGACGGACGAACCTCTGGTGTGCCAGTTGTCCTGCCAAGGGCATGGCTGGTTGGCTACGTTCGGGAGGGATAACCGCTGAAAGCATCTAAGCGGGAAGCCTGCTTCGAGATGAGGACTCCCACCCACTTGATGGGTTAAGGCTCCCAGTAGACGACTGGGTTGATAGGCCAGATATGGAAGCCGGGTAACTGGTGGAGTTGACTGGTACTAATAGGCCGAGGGCTTGTCCTCAGATGCTCGCGTCCACTGTGTGGTTCCCGGGTTGCGAACAGTCGCACCGGTGAATCAGTTCCACTTGACTTAATTGAAGAGTGTGCTTGTTCGCTAGAACCCGATAGGGTTTCGGTGGTCATTGCGTTAGGGAAACGCCCGGTTACATTTCGAACCCGGAAGCTAAGCCTTTCAGCGCCGATGGTACTGCAGGGGGGACCCTGTGGGAGAGTAGGACGCCGCCGAACAATCTTTGAAGGACCCTTG
This sequence comes from Streptomyces sp. 11-1-2, assembly GCF_003595545.1. Taxonomy (NCBI): domain Bacteria; kingdom Bacillati; phylum Actinomycetota; class Actinomycetes; order Kitasatosporales; family Streptomycetaceae; genus Streptomyces; species Streptomyces sp. 11-1-2. The sequence goes on along the minus strand of NZ_CP022545.1, from coordinate 3,122,153 downwards.
GTCCCAGCGTGCATGCTGGGACCAAGGGTCCTTTTTGTTTTTCTGGGCCCGCATCGGTGTGACTGGTGCGGGAGAATGGCTGCAGTACATGAAGACAGGAGTCACGCCGATGTCCACCAACTCTCCCGACGACCGGTCGGGCCGCGAGCCGCGTCGCCGGGACGCCGGCGACCGGCGGGACGTCCGCGGCTCGGGACCGCGCCGCGATGGCGATCGTGGTGGTTTCCGGCGTGATGACCGCCGTGACGACCGTCGTGACGAGCGGCCGCGTGGGCCGCGCCGCGAGGATGACCGTGGTGGGTTCCGCCGCGATGACCGCCGGGACGATCGCAGGGATGATCGCCGGGACGACCGGCCGCGTGGGCCGCGTCGGGACGACGACCGCGGAGCCCGCCCGGGCGGCTTTGGGCGCCGCGACGACCGGGGTGGGGGCGGCCGTCCCACCGGCCGCTATGAGCGTCGGGACGATCGGCGTGATGACCGTCGTGACGAGCGGCCGGGCGGGCCGCGCCGGGACGACGACCGCGGCGGGTTCCGCCGTGACGAGCGGCGTGATGAACGGCCGCGTGGGCCGCGCCGCGATGACGATCGTGGTGGTTTCCGTCAGGGCGGTCCCCGCCGGGACCGTGACGATCGGCCGGGCTTCCGCCGGGACGACGACCGCGGTGGCTACCGGCGTGATGACCGCCGTGACGACCGTCGTGACGAGCGGCCGGGCGGGCCGCGCCGGGACGACGACCGCGGCGGGTTCCGCCGTGATGACCGCCGGGATGAGCGGCCGGGCGGGCCGCGCCGCGATGACGACCGTGGTGGTTTCCGGCGTGATGACCGGGACCGCGGCGGCCGGGGCGGCGGCCACGAGCGCCGGGACGACCGGCCTTCGTACCGACGTGAGGATGACCGCGGCGGGTTCCGCCGGGACGATCGTCGGGACGAGCGGCCTTCGTACCGGCGTGACGACGACCGCGGTGGGTTCCGTGGTGGAGACCGTCGTGCGGACGATCGTGGTGGGTTCCGGCGTGATGACCGCCGTGACGACCGTCGTGACGAGCGGCCGGGCGGGCCGCGCCGGGACGACGACCGCGGCGGGTTCCGCCGGGACGACCGCCGTGACGAGCGGCCGCGTGGGCCGCGCCGCGACGACCGGGACGGGGGCTCCCGGGGTGGCCGGGACGACCGTGGGCCGCGTCGTCCGTACGGTCAGGGCGGGGGTCGCGACGACCGTCGCTCCGGCGGCGGTGGTTTCAACCGCCGTGACGACCGCGCCGGGGGCTACGGACGCCGTGACGACCGTTCGGGAGGCTACGGGCGCCGCGATGACCGCGGCAGGGACCGCGACCGCGAGCCGATCAAGCGGCTGCCGATCCCCGAGGACGTCACAGGCGAGGAGATCGACAAGGGTGTGCGGCAGGAGCTGATGAGCCTGCCGAAGACTCTCGCCGAGGACGTCGCCAGGAACCTCGTCATGGTCGCCAAGTTGCTGGACGACGATCCCGAGCAGGCGTACCAGTACGCGCGCGTCGCCCTGCGGCTCGCCTCCCGGGTGGCCGCCGTGCGCGAGGCCGCGGGCTTCGCCTCGTACGCCGTCGGGAAGTACTCCGAGGCGCTCGCGGAGTTCCGCGCCGCGCGCCGGATGACCGGCAACTCCGACCTGTGGCCGGTGATGGCCGACTGCGAGCGTGGCATGGGCCGTCCCGAGCGGGCGCTGGCCATGGCCGGTGAGCCGGAGGTGCAGAAGCTGGACCGGGCCGGTCAGGTCGAGATGCGGATGGTGGCCGCCGGTGCCCGGCGGGACATGGGCCAGGCCGACGCCGCCGTGGTCACCCTGCAGAGCCCGGAGTTGGCCTCGCATTCCATCCAGCCGTGGACCGCCCGGCTGCGCTATGCGTACGCCGACGCGCTGCTGGCGGTCGGCCGCGAGGACGAGGCCCGCGAGTGGTTCGCCAAGGCGCTCGAGGCGGATCAGGGCGGGACCACGGACGCGTCGGATCGGCTCGCCGAGCTGGACGGGGTTGAGTTCGTGGACGCCCTCGACCCCGAGCAGGAGGCGGACGACGCCCTCAAGCCGGTCGCGGAGCCCAAGGTCGAAGAGGCCGAGGCTGACGCGGAACCCGAGGCTGACGCGGAACCCGAGGCCGTCGAGCCCGCGGTCGAGGAGCTCCAGTCCGACGAGGAGCCCGAGGACGCCGAGGACGAGGGCCAGGACGACGACGCCGAAGACTCGGCCGAGGACGTCGAGCCGACGGCGGAGGCGATGTCCGAGGACCAGGCCGGGCTGCCCGAGAAGGACGGCGACGACAGCTGATGTCATGAGTGGGGCGGGATCCCGGTTCGGGGTTCCGCCCCACTCGTATGTCCGCTCGCGTCTCCGCCCGCACGTCCGCGGTCGAAGGGCTCAGCCCAGCGTCAGGCTCCGCAGCACCAGCCCCGTCGCCGGCTTCGGCCCGAAGGACGTCGACTTGTGCGGCATCGCGATGCCCTGCCGCGCCAGCTCGTGCACGATGTCCTCGCCCACCGCATGCATCAGCACCGCCGTACCGCCCAGCCGCTCCGCCTGCTCGACGGCCGCCGCCGGGTCGTGGATGTAGCCGATGTGCTCGGGTGTGTCCGGGACGTGCCACAGATGGTCCAGCAGGGTGTGGTGGAGCACTGTCGCGTCCAGGGTCCGCCATGCCTCCGGTCGTCCCTCGGGGACGGTACGGGCCAGCAGTTCCGGATCCGGCCGGTCCAGGAGGTGGAAGCGGCCGTCCCCGGCCAGCAGGAAGGTGTTCGGCGCGCCGGGCTCGGCGCGGGCCGCCTCGGCCGCCTCGGCGAGTGTCTCCAGGGCGCGCGGGAGCGGGCCGTCGATCGTCCGTACCCGGAAGGCATGCGCCGCCGCCGTGAGCGCGTCGTCCGGTGACAGTTGGCGGAGCAGCCGGTGGATGGCCCGGACGCGGAGGGGATAGCGGGCGGTGTCGACGAGCAGGACGAGCCCGAAGTCCCAGGGGCCGGGCTCCCGGCGCTCCTCGCGCAGCCGAAGATAGGTGGCCCAGCGGTGGTGGCCGTCGGCGATGAGGGCCTGGTGGTGGCGGAGGTCGGCGGAGACCGCCACCAGGTCGGCGGGATCCGTGACCCGCCACAGATGGTGGTCGACGCCGTCCTCGGTGGTCGTGGAGAGCAACGGCTCGCGCTGGATGGCGCTTTCGATGACTCGCGCGGCCCCTCCGGTGCCCGGCCCGGCGGCTCCGTTCCCCGAAGTCCCCTTGCCGTTGCCGTTGCCGCGGTAGGCGAGGAGCAGCGGCTCCAGATGGGCGGCCGTGGCGCGCATCAGATCGGCTCGGTCCTCGACGACATGCGGCATGACCTCCTCGTGGGGGAGGACGATGCCCTCCTCACGGGGGCTCAGCCGCAGTGCGCCGATCAGCCCGCGCTGGAGGGTGGGGCCGTCGCGCTGTTCGTAGACGTAGAGCGCGGGTTCGGGGTCCGGGGCGAGTACGCCGTCCGCCTGCCAGCGGCGCAGCGTATCGGCGGCCTGGCGGTGGCGGGCCTCCGGGGAGTCGGCCTGCGGCAGGATCAGCCGGACGATGTTGTAGGGGTCCGCCGTCTCGAGTTGGCGCAGGCCCTCGGGCCGTACGACCACGTCGTAGGGCGGTGAGGTGACAGCGGCGAGACTGCCGACCCGCTCCGCGACATAGCGCAGCCCCCGGAAAGGGGTGAGCTGCAGACCTTGTCCGCCAGGCCCTGGAATGCTCATCAGTGAATGTTATGCCCCGTGCGGCGATACGCGATGATCGGGGGAGAAGCGCACAGATCAGCGAGGAGTTCCCGCCATGAACCAGCCCGTCCGCACCCGGCCCGAGCCCAGCCGGCAGTCGCTGAACGAGGCGTACGACACGGCCCTGCTGGACCTCGACGGGGTGGTGTACGCGGGCGGCGAGGCGATTGACCATGCCGTGGAGTCGCTGGTCACCGCGCGGGACGCCGGGATGCGGCTGGCGTATGTGACCAATAACGCGCTGCGGACGCCGGAGGCGGTGGCCGAGCATCTGACGCGGCTCGGGATGCCCGCCGCTCCCGACGATGTGATCACCTCCGCGCAGGCGGTCGCCCGGCTGATCTCCGAGCAGTTGCCCAACGGGGCGCGGGTGCTGGTGATCGGCGGGGAGGGGCTGCGGGTGGCGCTGCGCGAGCGCGGGCTGACCCCGGTGGACTCGGCGGACGACGACCCGGCGGCGGTGGCGCAGGGGTACGGGGGGCCGGACATGCCGTGGGCGCGGCTGGTGGAGGCGGGGTACGCGGTGGCGCGCGGGGTGCCGTGGTTCGCCTCCAACCTGGATCTGACGATTCCCAGCGGGCGGGGCATCGCCCCGGGCAACGGCGCGGCGGTGGAGGTCGTGCGCATCGTCACGGGCAAGACCCCGCAGGCCGCGGGGAAGCCGCTGCCGCCGATGCACCGGGAGACGATTCTGCGGACCGGCGCCGAGCGGCCGCTGGTGGTCGGGGACCGGCTGGACACCGATATCGAGGGCGCGTACGCGGGCGGGGTGGACTCGCTGCTGGTGCTGACCGGGGTGACCACGCCCGCACAGTTGCTGGCCGCCGAGCCCGGGCACCGGCCGGCGTATGTGGACCGCGACCTGCGGGGGCTGCTCACCCCGCAGCCGGAGGTGGCGCACGACGAGGCGTCCGGCGGTTTCCGGTGCGGGGGTTGGACGGCGCGGGTCGCCCAGCGCGAGCTGGTGCTGGAGGGCGAGGGCAAGGAGCCGCTGGACGGTCTGCGGGCACTGTGCGCGGCGGCGTGGTCCGAGGCGGGGGACGGTGTGAGCGAGGCGGATGCGGGGAAGGCGCTGGCACGGCTGGGGTGGTGAGCCGGGCTCGCGCTCCGGGGAACCCGTACGCATGCGACCAGTAAGACTTAGGACTTAGGGTAACCTAACCTGAGTCCTGATCGGCCGTGCTGTGAGGTGGAGTTCCGCGTGACCCTGGTCAGTCCGGCGAAAGCCGGGACCGAGACAGCGAGCGCGCCGCCCCGGCGGCGCACCGCGCGCCGTGCGACCGGGTTGGTCGCCTCCCTGGGCGTGCTGCTGGCGATCGCCGCGGCGTCCATCGCGTTCGGCGCCAAGCCGATTCCGCTGGACCAGGTGTGGCACGGGCTGTTCCACTACACCGGCAGCGACACCGATGTGGTGATCCGGGACGTACGGCTGCCGCGCACCATCCTCGGGCTGCTCGTCGGGGTCGGCCTCGGCCTCGCGGGCGCGGTCATCCAGGCCCTCACCCGCAACCCGCTCGCCGACCCCGGGCTGCTGGGGCTGAACGCGGGCGCGTCCGCCGCCGTCGTCTCGGCCATCAGCTTCCTCGGCGTCACCTCCCTGACCGGCTATGTGTGGTTCGCGTTCCTCGGCACCGCCGTCGTCTCCGTGCTGGTGTACGCGCTCGGGGGCAGCAGGAGCGCCACCCCGGTGCGGCTCGCGCTCGCCGGTACGGCGGTGTACGCGGCGCTCTACGGCTACATCAACGCCGTTCAGCTGCTGGACAGCGCGGCGCTCGACAAGATGCGCTTCTGGACGGTCGGTTCGCTCGCCTCCGCCAATATGACCGTGGTCCAGCAGGTGACCCCGTTCCTCCTGATCGGCGCGGTGCTCGCGCTCGCGCTCGGCCGTTCGCTCAACGCCGTGGCGCTCGGCGACGACACGGCGCGCGCGCTCGGCACCAACCTCAACCGCACCCGGGCGCTCTCGATGGCCGCCGTCACCCTGCTGTGCGGGGCCGCGACCGCCGCCTGCGGGCCGATCGCGTTCGTCGGGCTGATCGTGCCGCATCTGGTCCGCGCGATCACCGGGCCCGACATGCGCTGGATCCTGCCGTACGCCGCCGTGCTCTCGCCCGTTCTCCTGCTGGGCTCCGATGTGCTGGGGCGGCTGGTCACCCGGCCCGCCGAACTGCAGGTCGGCATCGTCACCACGTTCATCGGCGGGCCCCTGTTCATCTACCTCGTACGCCGCCGAAGGATGGCCCAACTGTGAACGCGAGCAAGCGCATCAGCAAGCGCGGGACGCGCGGGGTCACGCTGCGCACCGCCGGCCTCTCGCTGCGCCTGGAGGTCCGCGGCGCGGTCGTGGGGCTGCTGCTGCTCGTCGTGGCGCTGGCGATGAGCGTGGTCCTGATCGGCACCGGCGACTTCCCCCTCGCCCCCGCCGATGTCCTGCGCACCCTGGCCGGAAACGGCACGGTGGCCCAGGACTTCATCGTCAACGAACTGCGGCTGCCGCGAGTCCTGGCGGGGCTGCTGGTCGGCGCGGCCCTCGGGGTGGCCGGGGCGATCTTCCAGTCCATCTCCCGCAACCCGCTGGGCAGTCCGGACGTGATCGGCCTCGGCCAGGGCTCTGCGGCCGGGGCGCTCACCGTGATCGTCCTCCTCCAGGGCGATCCGACCGAGGTCGCCATCGGCGCGCTCGGCGGCGGCCTGCTGACCGGGTTCGCGGTCTACACCCTGGCGTGGCGGCGCGGCGTGCACGGATACCGGCTGGTGCTGGTGGGCATCGGCACGTCCGCGATGCTCACCGCCGTCAACGGCTACCTGCTCACCAGGGCCGACCTCCCGGACGCGACCCGCGCGGTGGTGTGGATCGCCGGATCGCTCAACGGGCGGGACTGGGCCCAGGTGTGGCCGCTGGCGTGCGTCTGCGCGGTGCTCCTGCCCGTGGTCCTCGGGCAGGCGCGGAACCTGCGGATGCTGGAGATGGGCGACGACAGCGCGTACGCCCTCGGGGTGCGGGTCGAGCGGACCCGGCTGGTGCTCATGTTCACGGCCGTCGTGTTCACCGCCGCCGCCACGGCCGCCGCCGGGCCTGTCGCCTTCGTGGCGCTCGTCGCCCCGCAACTCGCCCGCAGGCTCACCCGCTCGTCCGGGCCCAACCTGCTCCCCGCGGCCTGGATGGGCGCCGCCCTGCTGGTCACCGCCGACTGGGCGGCCCAGCGGGCCTTCGGCGCCGACCAGCTTCCGGTCGGGGTGCTGACGGGGATGCTGGGCGGGGCCTATCTGCTGTGGCTGCTGGTGACTGAGCGCAGGGCGGGGCGGATATAGGGCGGGGCGGGTATGAGGGCTTGGATGGACGCGATGCTGGGGCTCGGTATGACGCTGGGGCGGATATGACGACTGTGGGCTCGACCCGGACGGAAGGCGACATGGACAAGGACACCCGGCAGACCGTGGCCGACGGCGGCAGCGGGAGTGACGGCGGTAGCGACAGCGGGCGCGGTAGCGGGAGCGGCAGCGCACAGGGGCGGCAGCGGCTCATGGCGGAGGGGCTGACCCTCGCCTACGACCGGCGCACGGTCGCCGAGAAGCTGTCCGTGACCATCCCCGACCACTCCTTCACGGTGATCGTCGGGCCGAACGCCTGTGGCAAGTCGACCCTGCTGCGCGCCCTGTCCCGGATGCTCAAGCCGGTGGCCGGATCGGTGCTGCTGGACGGGCAGGCGATCGGCGCGATGCCCGCCAAAAAGGTCGCCCGCACCCTTGGGCTGCTGCCCCAGTCCTCGATCGCCCCGGACGGGATCACGGTCGCCGATCTGGTCGCCCGCGGCCGCTATCCGCACCAGGGGCTGCTGCGGCAGTGGTCGGAGACGGACGAGCGGATCGTCGACGAATCGATGGCGGCGACCGGGGTGGCGGAGCTCGCGGATCGTTATGTCGACGAATTGTCCGGCGGTCAGCGTCAGCGGGTATGGATCGCGATGGCCATCGCCCAGCAGACCCCGCTGCTGCTCCTCGACGAGCCCACGACCTATCTGGACATCCAGCACCAGATCGATGTGCTGGACCTGTGCGCCCAGCTCCACGAGGAGCAGGGCCGTACCCTCGTCGCCGTTCTGCACGACCTGAACCACGCCGCCCGCTACGCCACCCATCTGATCGCGATGCGGGGCGGCGAGGTCGTCGCCGAGGGGGCGCCGGGGGACGTGGTCACGGCGGAGCAGGTGGAGCGGGTCTTCGGGCTGCCCTGCCAGGTGATCGACGACCCGGAGACGGGGACGCCGCTGGTCATCCCGGCCGCCCGCCGGTCCCGTACGGCACGGGTCGAGGCGCCCGCGCCGCTGGCCGGTGCGGTGAGCGAGTCCTGAGGGGCTCGCGGGGGCGCGGTTGGGTGGGCGTCCGCGCCCGTGAGCCGTGGCGTGCGGCCGCGGTGCCGCGCCGGCTGCGTGGCGGTGTGCGCGCCCGCCGCGTGGGCGAGCGATGTGGCGGCTAGAGCAGCTTCCGCAGTCGCATCAGGTCGCGCAGCCCGGCCTCGAGCTTGATCCGTCCGCTGCCCCACGCCCGTGCGAAGTGCAGCTCACCGTCGACCAGGGCCACCAGATCGTCGCCGCTCATCGCCAGCCGGATCTGCGCGCGCTCGGCGGGCGGGCCCGGCTCGGTCGTCACATCCTCGATCCGGCCCTCCATGAGACGGCCGGCGAAGGTGGTGTCCAGGTCGGTGATCCAGCAGCTGACGGAGCGGTCGAGCGCGGCAGCGCTGCGCAGGTCCCCGTTCGCGCTCGCGAGGTTCTCCGCCAGTTTGTCGAGTGCGCTGCGGCACTGTTCCAAGGTCGCCATCGCGGATGACGTTACCCCAGCTCTCGTACGTCGGAGAACGAGGGATTCGCGGTAGCGTCGGGGCCATGAGCGAGCCGATGTCGGCCGGATGGCCCGGCCCACAGCCCGATACGGCGGCCGAGCGGGCCCAGGAAGCCGCGGCCGAGCGGGCCCAGGAAGCCGTGCCCGGGCCGCTCCCGGGGGCTGGTGTGGAGCCCGGACCGCCCGGACCGGAGGCGGTCCCGTACACGGTTGCGGGCGGGGTCGGGGAGACGGATCCCGGGACCGGGACGGGGCGGGAAGAGGCGCCGGAGCCGGTGTCGGAGGAGGCCCCGGAGCCCGTGCCCGTGCCGGAGCCGCCCGGCCCCGCTGAACCGGCCCCGCTCGGCGTGGACCGTGCGCCCACCGGCGTCCCCGAGGTGGATGCCCGGCTCGATCGGCTGGCCGACGCCGACCACCTCGAGACGAGCGGGCATCTGGCGGTGTACGAGGATGTCCACGGGGGGCTCCGCGACACGCTGACAGCACTCGACCGGCGGCCCGGGCCCCCTGCGCCCGGCCCCCGGCCCCCGTCCGCTACGTAGACGACTCCGTCGGCTGGGTAAGCGACCCCGTCCGTTACGCAAACGACTTCGTCCACTACGCAGTGACCTCGTCCGCTACATGAACGACCTCAGGAGCTGAACCACCCGTGGCAGTGACCCGCCCACGACGCGTACGACTCGACGCGGAGCTGGTGCGCCGCAAGCTGGCGCGTTCGCGTGAGCATGCGAGCCAGCTGATCGCCGCGGGCCGGGTCACCGTCGGCGGGGCGGTGGCGACCAAACCGGCCACGCAGGTGGAGACCAGCGCGGCCGTCGTCGTGATCGAGGACGACAGCGATCCGGACTATGTCTCGCGCGGTGGCCACAAGCTCGCGGGCGCGCTGTACGTGTTCAGCGAGGAGTACCGGGAGGGTGCGGGCGCGGGGCAGGGCTCCGGAGTCCGCCCGGCCCCGGCTCCGGCCCCGGCAGCGGGAGCTGGCGCTGGTGCCGGAGCCGGAGCCGGGTTGAAGGTCGCCGGGCGGCGGGCGCTGGACGCGGGTGCGTCGACCGGAGGCTTCACGGACGTTCTGCTGCGTGCGGGAGCCGCGCGGGTGCTCGCCGTCGACGTCGGCTACGGCCAGCTCGCCTGGTCGCTGCAGAGCGATGAACGCGTCAGCGTTTACGACCGTACGAACGTACGCGAGCTGACACTTGAGCGGATTGGTGGGGAACCGGTGGACCTGGTGGTCGGCGATCTCTCCTTCATCCCGCTCGGGCTGGTACTGCCCGCCCTCGTGCGGTGCGCGGCGCCCGACGCCGATCTGGTGCTGATGGTCAAACCACAGTTCGAGGTCGGCAAGGAGCGGCTGGGCAGCGGGGGAGTGGTCCGCAGCGCCGACCTGCGCGCCGAAGCGGTGCGTACGGTGGCCGAGCGGGCGGCGGAACTCGGACTGGGTGTGCTGGGCGTGACCGCCAGCCCGCTCCCGGGGCCGTCGGGCAATGTCGAGTACTTTTTGTGGATGCGCGCCGGGGCGCCGGCACTGGACCCGGCGGATGTTGACCGTGCAGTGGCGGAGGGGCCCAGTTGACCACTTCAGAAGCAGCGCAGGAGAAGGAAGCAGTGTCCGTGTCCGAGACGGCTGTGCCCGGGGCGGGCGTGGCCGAGGCGGGTGCGGTCGGGGCGGGCGTGGCCGGTGCGGCTACGCCCGAAACGGCGCATGTACCGTTCACGCCGGCCGCCGAGCCGACGGCGGACCGCACTGTCTTCCTGCTTGCGCACACCGGCCGCCCGGCGGCCATCCGCAGCGCCGAACTGGTCGTTCAGGGGCTGCTGCGCAGCGGTATCGGGGTGCGGGTGCTCGCTGCCGAGGCCGCGGACCTGCCGCTGCCACCCGCTGTCGAGCGCGTCGACGCGGGCCGTGACGTGCTGAACGGCTGTGAGCTGCTGATCGTGCTCGGCGGGGACGGGACGCTGCTGCGCGGAGCGGAGTTCGCCCGGGTCTCGGGCGTGCCGATGCTCGGGGTGAACCTCGGGCGGGTGGGCTTCCTGGCCGAGGCCGAGCGGGACGACCTCGACAAGGTCGTGGACCGGGTGGTGACCCGGCAGTACGAGGTCGAGGAGCGGATGACGATCGATGTGCTCGTCCGCAACGACGGGCACATCGTGCACACGGACTGGGCGCTGAACGAGGCGTCGGTCGAGAAGGCGGCGCGTGAGCGGCTGCTCGAGGTCGTCACGGAGGTCGACAACCGGCCGGTCTCGCGCTTCGGCGGCGACGGCGTGGTCTGCGCGACCCCGACCGGCTCGACGGCCTACGCGTTCTCGGCGGGCGGTCCGGTGGTGTGGCCCGAGGTGGAGGCGCTGCTGATGGTGCCGATCAGCGCTCACGCGCTGTTCGCCAAGCCGCTGGTGACGTCGCCGAAGTCGGTGCTCGCGGTGGAGGTGCAGCCGCAGACTCCGCATGGGGTGCTGTGGTGCGACGGCCGCCGCACGGTGGAGCTCCCGGCGGGGGCGCGGGTGGAGGTGCGGCGGGGCGCGGTACCGGTGCGGCTGGCCCGACTCCACCATGCGTCGTTCACGGACCGCTTGGTCGCCAAGTTCGCGTTGCCGGTGGCGGGGTGGCGGGGGGCGCCGCACTAGTTTGGTGGCTGCTGGGGGTGCGGGGTGCGGGTGTGGTGGTGGTTGCTGGGGTGCGCGGTGGGTCCGGGGGTGGGTGCCGGGTGCGGGGCCTCCGGGGCGGGGCCCTGGACCGTATATTTACGGCGCCATTGGCCGGGGGCGTTGAGTTGGTCGGGGATTGGCGCCACAAATACACGTAAGCGTCCAGGACCCCACCCCTGCGCCCCCGCCCCCTCCCGTCTCGTCGGCGACCGCCCGCCGGTGGCACGGGCCGCCTGCCCGTCCCGCGTTCGGCCCGGGGCCGGGTGTTGGCTGGGGGTGGGTGCGAGCCCGCGCCGTCCTGCCGTCTTGTGGCTAGCCGCCGGTGGCACGGGGCGCCTGACTGTCCCGCGCTCAGCTCGGGGGTGGGAGCGACCCCGCCCCTCCAGCCGTGTTGCGGGTGTCGTCGGTGGCGCGGGTGGTGTGCGGTTCCGGATCGTCCGGGGTGGAAAATTCAGCCCCTCCGGCGTTTGAGGAGCGGGGTCCGGGGCGGAGCCCCCCCACGCGGCGGAGCCGCGTATTGATGCTGTGGGAAGGGGCGGGGTGGGGGCTTTCCGCCGGAGGCGCCCGTGCTCCGCACCGGGCATCTGTGCGGGTCGACCCCACAAGTGGCGCCCCTTCGTCGCATCGCACCGGCCAAACCTCGTATGGTCGTGCACGTGCTGGAGGAGATGCGGATACGTGCGCTGGGCGTCATCGACGACGCGGTCGTCGAGCTGTCGCCCGGCTTCACCGCGGTGACCGGTGAGACCGGCGCGGGCAAGACCATGGTCGTCACCAGCCTCGGGCTGCTGCTGGGCGGCCGGGCCGATGCCGCCCTGGTGCGGATCGGGGCCAAGGCGGCGGTCGTCGAGGGGCGCATTACGGTAGACGCCCGTTCGACGGCGGCCGTAAGGGCCGAGGAAGCGGGGGCCGAGCTTGAGGACGGCGTGCTGCTGATCAGCCGTACGCTCTCCGCCGAGGGGCGGTCGCGCGCGCATGTGGGCGGCCGGTCGGTGCCCGTGGGGCTGCTGGGCGAGCTGGCCGACGATCTGGTGGCCGTGCACGGCCAGACCGATCAGCAGGGGCTGCTGCGGCCCGCCCGGCAGCGGCAGGCGCTGGACCGGTACGCGGGGGACGCGGTGGCCGGGCCCCTGGAGAAGTACGCGGGGGCCTATCGCCGACTGCGCGCCGTCTCGGCCGAGTGGGAGGAGTTGACCACGCGGGCCCGCGAGCGGGCGCAGGAGGCGGATCTGCTGCGGTTCGGGCTCGAAGAGGTCGCGGACGCCGAGCCCCGGCCGGGGGAGGACGTCGAGCTGGCGGCAGAGGCCGAACGGCTGGGGCACGCCGAGGCCCTGGCGTCCGCCGCCGCGCTCGCGCACGCCGCCCTCGCCGGGAATCCGGAGGATCCGGAGGGTGTGGACGCGGCCACCCTGGTCGCGGGCGCCCATCGCGCCGTGGAGGCCGTGCGCTCCCATGACTCGGCGCTGGCCGGGCTCGCCGACCGGATCGGTGAGATCGGCATCCTGGTGTCCGATGTGGCCGGGGAACTCGCGGGGTACGCCGACAACCTCGACGCCGACCCGATCCGCCTGGGTGCCGTCGAGGAGCGCCGCGCCGCGCTGGCGCAGCTCACCCGTAAGTACGGCGAGACCATCGCGGACGTGCTGGCCTGGGCGGAGCAGGGCGCCGCCCGGCTGGCCGAACTCGACGGCGACGACGACCGCATCGGCGAGCTGGCCGCGGAGCGTGACGCGCTCCGCGCCGAGCTGGGCGAGCTGGCGCAGACGCTCACCGACGCCCGTACGGAGGCCGCGGGGCGCTTCGCGGAGGCGGTCACCGCCGAGCTGGCCTCCCTGGCGATGCCGCATGCCCGGGTCACGTTCGCGATCAGCCAGACCGAGACGGAGGCGGACGGCATCGAGGTGGGCGGCCGCGCGGTCGTTTTCGGGCCGCATGGGGCCGATGAGGTCGAGTTGCTGCTCGCCCCGCATCCGGGCGCCCCGCCCCGGCCGATCGCCAAGGGTGCCTCCGGAGGTGAGCTGTCCCGGGTGATGCTCGCGGTCGAGGTCGTGTTCGCCGGCTCGGACCCCGTGCCGACGTATCTCTTCGACGAGGTGGACGCGGGCGTCGGCGGTAAGGCGGCGGTCGAGGTGGGCCGTCGGCTGGCCCGGCTCGCGCGCTCCGCGCAGGTCGTGGTGGTCACCCATCTGCCGCAGGTCGCGGCGTTCGCCGACCGGCATCTGGTGGTCGAGAAGACCAACGACGGGGCGGTGACACGCAGCGGGGTCAAGGCCATGGAGGGCGAGGACCGCGTACGGGAGCTGTCGCGGATGCTCGCGGGCCAGGAGGACTCCGAACTCGCGCGGGCGCATGCGGAAGAGCTCCTGGAGGCGGCACGCGCGGGACGCTGACCTTCACCCGAAAGGGTGGTACCGCGGACGTACGGGCGAGCTCGGGGTAGACGTCGCCGGGGAGCGTTGCGACGAGGGTTCGGCGAGTGCTGGCATCCTTGGGCGGTCCCTCCTTTTCGCCCGACACCGTTTCAGGAGCTCCGCCCGCGTGAGCAGTACCGTGAGTAGCACCCCGGTCCCGCCGCTCGGGCAGTCGTCGCTGCACGCCGTTCAGGTGCTGGGCGGCGGGAGTTCGGGCAGCGGGGTGCATGTGCGGTCGCTGTCGGCCGGGCTGGAGGCGCGCGGACTGCGGGTGACCGTCTGCGGGCCCTGGAGCGCCGAGCGGGGCTACGGCTTCACCCAGACGGGAGCGCGGTTCACCGGGCTCGACGCCCTGACGGGCGCCGGAAGCATGGCGTCGCTGCGCAGGGCCACTCTCGGAGCGGCCCTGGTGCACGCTCACGGGCTGCGTTCGGGGCTGCTGGCCGCGGTGGCGCTGCGTGGCCGGAATGTGCCGTTGATCGTCACCTGGCACACCCGTGTGGACGCCGAGGGCGCGCGGGCCCGTCTCGTCGGGCTGATGGAGCGCCGGGTGGCGCGGGCCGCCGCGATCGTGCTCGGGGTGTCCTCGGATCTGGTGGAGCGGGCCCGGGCCCGCGGTGCGCGCGACGCGCGGCTCGCGCCGGTCGCGGTGCCCGCCCCGCGCCCGGCACCGGAGCCGGGCGACGGCCGCCGCCAGAAGGCGCGGGCCGAACTGGGCGTGGTGGAGCGGCCGTTGCTGGTCACGGCGGGTCGGCTGGAGGCGGTGGCCGGACACGGTCCACTGCTGGACGCGGCGCGGCGCTGGCGCGGGCTGGATCCGCAGCCGCTGCTGGTGGTGGCGGGGGAGGGGCCGGACCGTGCGGTGCTGCAGCGCCGGATCGACCTGGAGGGGCTGCCGGTGCGGCTGCTCGGCCGGCGTGAGGATGTGCCGGGGCTGCTCTCCGCGGCCGATGTAGCGGTGCTTTCCAGCCGCTGGGAGGCGCGCTCGCTGCTGGCCCAGGAGGCGCTGCACGCGGGGGTGCCGCTGGTGGCCACGGCGGTGGGCGGGGTGCCGGAGCTGGTCGGGGACGCGGCCGAACTCGTCCCTTACGGCGATCCGGAGGCCCTGGCCGACGCCGTGACCGGGCTGCTCGCCGATCCGGTGCGCCGGGCCGAGCTCGCCGCGGCGGGGCGGGCGCGGACGGCCGGCTGGCCGACGGAGGACGACACCGTCGCCCATGTGCTCAGCGTCTACGATGAGTTGGTGCAGACCTTTCTGCGTGAAGGGGTTGACGGGCCCGGTCGTTGATCGGCAGGGTGCTGGGCAGAGGAACGAGAGAGCGCTCTCAATTCGTACTTCTCGTTACCCCCCACGCCATTTTCCCGGCAACCCCCACTACGCCGAGGAGCACCATCATCATGATCAGTCGCAGGAAGCTGCTGGGTGGCATAGCCGCCTCCGCCGCTGCCGCGGGAACCGGCCTGGCCTTCGCCGGCGGCCGTGCCAGCGGTGCGCCGAGCGCGAAGGCCGCCGCCTCCCTGCCCCTGACTGTCGTCAACAAGACGGGGCAGTACGACAACGCATCGGTCTGGCTCTACATCGTCGGCAACGAGGGCGACCGGCAGGTCCACGTCACCCCCGACGGCACCATCGCCCCCGTCGCGCTCTCCGACAACGGCTCGGACGGCTTCACCGACTACGCGATCCCGCTGGCCGGCAGCGGTGACACCAAGCTGAACCTGCCGCAGATGTCGGGCCGGATCTATGTCGCGCTCGGCTCGAAGCTCAAGCTCAAGGTGGTCGAGGACGGGGCGGGCAAGCCCGCGCTGCAGTACCCGGCCGGCTGGGTGTCCGGCGACCCGAACTTCGACATCATGCACGACTGCGCGGAGTTCACGTACAACTCCTCCGGGATGTTCTGCAACACCACCATGGTGGACATGTTCAGCGTCCCGCTGTCGATCCACCTCACCGGTGCCCAGGACCAGACGACCGGCACCCTCAAGGACGGCGCCCGCGCCAAGGTCTTCTCCGACCTTGCCGGTGTCGACGCCTACAAGAAGCTGATCGTCGGCGACAATCTGCGGGTGATCGCTCCGGGCCATGGCATGGGCGCGGGGCTGTTCGCGGAGGACTACTTCGCGTCGTACATCGACCAGGTCTGGGACGCCTACGGATCGAAGGACCTCAAGGTCACCACCAACGCGGGCACCTTCACCGGCCGGGTGAGCGGCGGGAAGTTCGCCTTCACCGGCCCGGCGTCGGTCTCCTTCGACAAGCCCTCCACCAAGGACGTGCTGTTCTGCGACGGCGCCCTGGCCGCGCCCAACGACGGGACGACGGGCCCGGTCGCGGCGATCCTCGGCGCGGGCTTCAACCGCACCACGCTGCACAACACCGACGCCCAGCCGACCACCGACCCCGCCGCCTTCTACGGCGAGGAGGTCACCAACCACTACGCCAAGGCCATGCACGCGGCGACCGTGGACGGCAAGGCGTACGGCTTCGCCTTCGATGACGTGGCCGAGTTCGCGTCCTACATCCAGGACACCGCCCCCAAGGGGATCACGCTCACGCTGACTCCGTTCTAGGGAGCGTCCGGCGGATCGTGACGCCTGCGGCGGGCTGCTCCCTCTCCGCCCCCTTCCCGACGCCTGACGGTATGCGGCGGAGCCGCATATCGATGCTGCGGGAAGGGGCGGGGAGCGGAAAGACCCGCCAGGCCGGGCAGGGTCCGGCCGCGGTTCGGCACACAGCGGCCGGGCGGGGAGGTGTCCGCGGCGCACGGCGGGGCGGCGCGGCGGACGGTGAGGGAGCCTCTCCCCGCCCGGCTACCCGCGTGGCGACCCGCCCGGCGGCGCGGGGGGACGCCGGGCGGGGAGCCCGGGCACGGCGGAGCGGCCCGCGAACGCGTCACCGCACATGGCGGCGGGCCTGGAGGGCCACTCCCAGGGCGAGAACCGTCTGCGGGTCCTCCAGATCGCTGCCCAGCAGCCGGGAGATCCGGGCCAGCCGGTCGTACAGCGTCTGGCGGTTGAGGTGCAGCGCGCGGGCCGTCTCCGCCTTACGGCCCGCATGGCGCAGATATGTCTCCAGCGTCGGCACCAGCGGCGGGCGGGCGGTGCGGTCATGAGCGAGCAGCGGACCGATCACCCGGTCGACAAAGGCGGCCAGATCGCCGTGCTCCCGCAGTCGCCACAGCAACAGGTCGACATCCAGGCTCCGTACGTCGTACCAGTCGCGGTCGGTCAGCCCGCGCGCCGCGTTCGCCGCCTCCGCCGCATGCCGCAGTTCGGCACCGGCCGCGTCCCAGCCGACCGCGAGCCCGGCGATCACCACCGGCGGCCGGGCGCCGGCCCGGTCCGGCCAGGCCCGCTCCACCCCGGTTCGCAGCGCCGTCGCGATCCGCTCGGCCACGGCGCCGCGCTCGGTCGCGCCGCGCAGCCCCGCCAGCAGCGGAACCCGACCCTCCGGAAGCCGTACGCCGAGCAGCACCGGCACCCCGACCGCCGCCAGCTCCTCCTGCAGGGCGTGGGCCAGCGCCGCCCAGCTCTCCCCGCCCCCGGCGAGCGGGCGGGGATCCTCCACCAGCCGCATCACCACCGGCAGCAACGGCCCGTCCGCGCCCGGCCTAAAGCCCAGCACCCGGGCCTGGGCGGGGGCGTCCGACGCCTCGATGCGGCCCTCCGCGAGATCGGTGAGGAAGTCCCCGCGCCCGCGCGCCGCCAGCTCCTCCTCCTGACGCGTCCGCAGCAGCACCACCGCCAGCAGATCCGCCGTCCGCTCGGCGGCGATCCGGTGCACCGGCCCCAGCGGCCCGGCCACCGGAAGGACGGTCAGCCGCGCCCGTACGGAGCCGGGTCCTGGCCCGCCGCCCGGGATGTCCGCCATCACGCTGCCCGCCGGTGGTTCGGGCCGCTCGGCCGCGCGCCGCGCCCGCAGCCCCTCCCACACCTGCAGCGGATCGGCCGCGCCCGCCGGGGGCGTACCGCCCGGCCCCGCCGCGTACAGCAACTGCCCGTGGGGGGTCTCCAGGAAGACCGGATTGGCCGCGAAGGTGGCGAAGTGGCACAGGATCTCCGGCACCCCGCCGCCGCGCAGCAGCACCTCGGTGGCCTGCCGGTGCACCACATCGGCCTGGCGCAGCAGGGCGTAGTGCGCATTGACGATCTCGGTGTGGATCTCCTCGGTGACCGTGACGAACGGCACCTCGCGATGGAGTTGCACCAGCGGCAGCCCGCACGAGCGCGCCGTGTCCACGACCAGTCCCGGCAGCGTGCGGAACCGGGCCCCCAGCTCCACCACCAGCGCCGCGATGCCCCGCTCGGCGAGGCGGCGGACGAAGGCGCGCTGCTCGGCGGGGCGCGACCCGACCCCGATCCCGGTGGTCAGCAGCAGTTCACCGCCCTTGAGCAGCGCGGCGATGTTGGGCACCTCACCCGCGTGCACCCAGCGCACCGGGCGGTCGAGCAGGTCGTCCCCGGTCACGACCTCCGGCAGCCCGCGGCGCAGGGCGGGCAGGTCGAGGGCGCGCGCCACGGTGATCGTCCCCTGCGGTTCCATGCCGCCACGCTAGCCGCCCGCTCGACCCGCGCGAGGCCCCGCCTCGACCCGACTGGGCCCGGCCCCGCGGCTCGCGCACGCCGAAGGGCGGGGCGCACGCCGAACGGCGGGGCGGACGCCGAAGAGCAGCGGGGCGGGGGCCGAGCCCGGAAGTGGGGGTGCCCGGGCCCCCGGGGCCCGGGCCTGGGGTCAGCCTCCGTACGCGCCGGACGCCGTCAGCCGCAGCGCGGTGTCGATCAGCGGCACATGGCTGAACGCCTGCGGGAAGTTGCCCACCTGGCGCTGGTTCTTCGAGTCCCACTCCTCGGCCAGCAGCCCGAGGTCGTTGCGGAGCGCGAGCAGCTTCTCGAAGAGCTTCCGGGCCTCGTCCACCCGGCCGATCATCGCCAGGTCGTCGGCGAGCCAGAACGAGCAGGCCAGGAAGGCCCCTTCGTCGCCCTCGAGACCGTCCACCCCGGCGTCCTCGCCCGCGGTGGGGTAGCGCATGACGAAGCCGTCCTCGGTCGACAGCTCCCGCTGGATCGCCTCGATGGTGCCGATGACCCGCTTGTCGTCCGGCGGCAGAAAGCCCATCTGCGGGATGAGCAGCAGCGAGGCGTCCAGCTCCTTGGAGCCGTAGGACTGGGTGAAGGTGTTGCGCTCGGCGTCGTAGCCCCTCGCGCAGACGTCCCGGTGGATCTCGTCGCGCAGCTCCCGCCAGCGGTCCAACGGCCCGTCCACATCGCCGGATTCGACCAGCTTGACGGTGCGGTCGACCGCGACCCAGGCCATCACCTTGGAGTGCACGAAGTGGCGGCGCGGCCCGCGTACCTCCCAGATGCCCTCGTCCGGCTCGTCCCAGTGCTCCTCGAGGTAGCGGATCAGCTTCAGCTGCAGCACGCTCGCGTAGTCGTTGCGCGCCAGACCCGTCATATGGGCCAGGTGCAGCGCCTCGATGACCTCGCCGTAGACGTCGAGCTGGAGCTGGCCGGCCGCGCCGTTGCCGACCCGGACCGGCTGGGAGTTCTCGTAGCCGGGCAGCCAGGTCAGCTCGGCCTCGGCCAACTCCCGCTCGCCCGCGATGCCGTACATGATCTGCAGGTTCTCCGGGTCGCCCGCGACCGCGCGCAGCAGCCATTCGCGCCAGGCGCGCGCCTCCTCGCGGTAGCCGGTGCGCAGCAGCGAGGAGAGGGTGATCGCCGCGTCCCGCAGCCAGGTGAAGCGGTAGTCCCAGTTCCGGACGCCGCCGATGTCCTCGGGGAGCGAGGTGGTGGGCGCCGCGACGATGCCGCCGGTGGGGGCGTAGGTCAGCGCCTTGAGCGTGATCAGCGAGCGGACCACCGCATCCCGGTAGGGGCCGTGGTACGTGCAGTGCTCGACCCACTCCCGCCAGAACGCCTCGGTGGCCTCCAGCGCGACCTCCGGCTCGGGCAGCGCGGGCGGCTCGTTGTGCGAGGGCTGCCAACTGATGGTGAAGGCGATCCGGTCGCCGGGGCCCACCGTGAAGTCGGAGTAGGTGGTGAGGTCCTTGCCGTAGGTGTCGGCCTCGGTGTCCAGCCAGACGGAGTCCGGGCCGGCGACGGCGACGGTGCGGGTGTCCACCCGGTGCACCCACGGCACGACCCAGCCGTAGGAGAACCGCATCCGCAGCGCGGAGCGCATCGGCACCCGGCCGCTGACTCCCTCGACGATCCGCACCAGTTGCGGGGCGCCGTCACGGGGCGGCATGAAGTCGATCACACGGACCGTGCCGCGCGGAGTGTCCCACTCCGATTCGAGCACCAGTGAGTCGCCGCGGTAGCGGCGGCGGTCGGCGGCGGGCGGCTGGCTTCCCGAGGGGAAGGCGGGCCCGAGGCGCCAGAAACCGTGTTCCTCAGTGCCCAGCAGACCGGCGAAGACGGCATGGGAGTCGAATCGCGGCAGGCACAGCCAGTCGACCGTGCCGTCTCTGCAGACAAGGGCGGCCGTCTGCATATCACCAATCAGTGCGTAATCCTCGATACGCCCGGCCACGTGCATTCCCCATTCGAACGGCCGTACCACCCCGGAGGGCGTTTCTTACGGTCTCGGAAATTCTGACGAGCTCTTGTTCCGGGGGCGTGCTGGTGGTGCCGTGCCGGGTGGCTCGCATGCGTGCGTCCGATGAGGATACGACGGACAACGGTGATCCGCTTGAGCCCGTCCACATCGTGGCCCGTATCTCGCGGCCGATCGGGTGGCCAGGTCACCCATGGTGTTCGGGCGATTGCGCAGACCGAACGCGGGAACCAGGTCATCAGCGACCACTCCGGGGCGCTGATACCCTGGTAGCCCGTGGAGCGGCGGGCACAAAACCCCCGAACCATCAGCGACGGCACCCCCCGAATCCGGAGCGGCTGCCGTACGCCCCTCTCACGACGCGACCACGGGAGCCCCCTCTTGGCCATTGCCGCTAAGCCCATGACGACCAAGCACCTCTTCGTCACCGGGGGTGTCGCCTCCTCACTCGGCAAGGGTCTTACCGCCTCCAGTCTGGGGGCCCTGCTGAAGGCGCGCGGTCTGCGCGTCACCATGCAGAAGCTCGATCCGTATCTGAACGTCGACCCGGGCACGATGAACCCCTTCCAGCACGGTGAGGTGTTCGTCACCAACGACGGCGCCGAGACCGATCTGGACATCGGCCACTACGAGCGCTTCCTCGACGTCGACCTCGACGGCTCGGCCAATGTGACCACCGGACAGGTCTACTCCACCGTAATCGCCAAGGAGCGGCGCGGTGAGTACCTCGGTGACACCGTGCAGGTCATCCCGCACATCACCAACGAGATCAAGCACCGCATCCGGCGCATGGCCACCGACGACGTGGACGTCGTCATCACCGAGGTCGGCGGCACCGTCGGCGACATCGAGTCGCTGCCCTTCCTGGAGGCCGTCCGCCAGGTCCGGCACGAGGTCGGCCGGGACAACGTCTTCGTGGTGCACATCTCGCTGCTGCCCTACATCGGCCCGTCCGGTGAGCTGAAGACCAAGCCCACCCAGCACTCGGTGGCCGCGCTGCGCAACATCGGTATCCAGCCGGACGCGATCGTGCTGCGAGCCGACCGCGAGGTCCCGACCTCCATCAAGCGCAAGGTCTCGCTGATGTGTGACGTTGATGACGCGGCCGTGGTCGCCGCCATCGACGCCAAGTCGATCTACGACATCCCCAAGGTGCTGCACTCCGAGGGCCTGGACGCCTATGTCGTCCGCAAGCTGGATCTGCCCTTCCGCGACGTGGACTGGACCCAGTGGGACGATCTGCTGCGGCGGGTCCACCAGCCCGACCACGAGGTCACCGTGGCGCTCGTCGGCAAGTACATCGACCTGCCCGACGCCTACCTCTCGGTCACCGAGGCGCTGCGCGCCGGCGGCTTCGCCAACAACGCCCGCGTCAAGATCAAGTGGGTCACCTCCGACGACTGCAAGACGGCCGCCGGCGCCCGGGACCAGCTCGACGGCGTGGACGCGGTCTGCATCCCCGGTGGCTTCGGCGACCGCGGAGTGATCGGTAAGGTCGGCGCGATCACCTACGCCCGGGAGAACAAGCTCCCGCTGCTGGGGCTCTGCCTCGGACTGCAGTGCATCGTCATCGAGGCCGCGCGCAACCTCGCGGGCATCGAGGGCGCCAACTCCACCGAGTTCGAGCCCGCCACCACCGACCCGGTGATCTCCACCATGGCCGAGCAGCTCGACATCGTCGCGGGCGAGGGCGACATGGGCGGCACCATGCGGCTGGGCATGTACCCGGCCAAGCTGGCCGAGGGCTCGATCGTCCGCGAGGTCTACGACAACCAGCCGTACGTCGAGGAGCGCCACCGCCACCGCTACGAGGTCAACAACTCCTACCGCGGTGAGCTGGAGAAGAAGGCCGGGATCGTCTTCTCCGGCACCTCTCCGGACAACAAGCTCGTCGAGTACGTGGAGTACCCGCGCGAGGTCCACCCCTACCTGGTCGGCACCCAGGCGCACCCCGAACTGCGCTCCCGCCCGACCCGGCCGCACCCGCTCTTCGCGGGCCTGGTGAAGGCGGCGGTCGAGCGACAGACCGCTGGTCAGACGCGTAGCACCGGGGCCTGACCGATACGGTTGACGGGGGCGGGCAGCCGGCGCGGCCCGCCCCCGTCAACCGCACGCGGAAAGGACGCTGAGGCAAGCATGCGTATCCAGGACACCCCCGAGGAATGGCCGGTCACCGCCACCGCCACGCCGTTCACCGGCAATAAGACGAGCGTGCGCACCGACGAGGTCGAGATGCCCGACGGCAGCCGGGTCAACCGCGACTACCAGGTCCACCCCGGCTCCGTCGCCATCCTCGCCCTGGACGAGGACGGCCGCGTGATCGTGCTGCGGCAGTACCGGCACCCGGTCCGCCGGCGGCTGTGGGAGATCCCGGCCGGTCTCCTGGACATCCCCGGTGAGAACCCGCTGCACGCCGCCCAGCGGGAGTTGTACGAGGAGGCGCACGTCAAGGCCGAGGACTGGCGCGTCCTGATCGACGTCTACACCTCGCCCGGCGGCTCCGACGAGGCCGTACGGATCTTCCTGGCCCGGGAGATCTCCGCGGCCGAGGGCGAGCGGTTCGAGGTCTCCGAGGAGGAGGCCGACATGGAGCTGGCCCGGGTGTCCCTGGAGGAGCTGGTGCGCGGCGCGCTCGCGGGCGAGCTGCACAACACCTGCCTCGCGATGGGTGCGCTGGCACTGCAGGCCGCGCTCTCCGGCGACGGCATCGACGCCCTCCGCCCGGCCGACGCCTCCTGGCCGGCTCGCCCCTTCGCGGCGTAGGCCCACTGATGTGACGCATACGCGCTCCCCGGCCCCGGTGAAGATCCGATGGAGTGATTTTCGGTACGTGCCATGGGCCTGGAGTGCCGGGTACCTGACGCGGAGTGAACTACGCTCATAGTGGCCCCGGCCGCAGCGGCGCGGCGGGCTCGTAAGCGCAGGTGGACGGGAGTGGGCCCGTGGCGGAGCAGGCGGTCGACACCGAGGGGGAGCCGGCGGCCCCAAGGAAGCGGCAACCGCCGTCCGCCACGCCCGCTTCGTCCGCTTCCGGCCGTCCGCCGGAGGCCCGTTCCGACCGTTCACCAGAGGAAGGTTCACCCCCGCCCGACACCCCGCCGCGGCAGCGCTCCGCGGCCGGGCGCGCGGACGCCCAGGACGGCGGGGTGTGGAGCGGGGCGACCCGGGCCGTGCTGTTCGCGGCGGCGGCCACCGTGGGGCGGGGGTTCGCCGGGCGGCGGCGGGAGCTGCTCTCGCTGCGCGCCGATATCGAGCGCGCGGGCCTGGACACCCTCGCCGGCCGTAAGGCCGCCCGCAGCCGGGTGCTGCTGATCGCGGGCCGCCCCGGCTGGGGCCGTACGGCGCTGGCCGAGGAGCTCGCCCGGCGGCTCGCCGACGACTACCCCGACGGAGTGCTGAGCGCCCGGCTGACGACCTCCGCCGGCGACCCCGTACCCACCGAGCGCACCGCCCGTGAGCTGCTCGGACGCCTCGGCGTGACCGCCCCGCCGGGCGCGGACGAGGACGACCTGAGCGCGGCGCTGCGCGCGGCGCTCGACGGCAGGCGGGTGCTGTTGCTGCTCGACGACGTGGCCGGAGCCGAGCAGGTGGACGCGCTGCTGCCCGACGAGCCCGACTGCCTGGTGGTCGCCGTCTCGCGCGGCCCGCTGACCGGGGTGCCGGATGTGCGGCCGTGCACGGTGGGCGGGCTGGATGTGAGCGCGGCGGTCGGGCTGCTGGCGCAGTACACCGGCCCCACCCGGATCACCTGCGATCCGGTGGCCGCGCAGTCCCTCGTCGAGGAGTGCGCGGGCCAGCCCGCCGCGCTCGTCCTGGTCGGCGGCTGGCTCGCCGCCCGCCCCCAGGCGTCGGTCGACGACGCGCTGGCCCGGCTGCGCGAACTGCCGCCGGACGGGGGTGATCTCGACCATGGCGCCCGCCCGCTGAACCGCGCCTTCCGGCTGGCCTACGCCGCGCTGCCGTCCGCCGCCGCCCGGATGCTGCGGCTGCTGGTGCTGGCGCCCGGCGGATCGGCCGACGCCCAGATCGCATCCGCGCTGGCCGGATGCTCGGTGGCGGACGGCGAGGCGGCACTGGAGGGCTTCGCCGCGTACGGGATGCTGCGCCCGCGCGGGCCGGGCGACTACCAGGTGCCCGGCTGTCTCGATCCGCTGCTGCGGGAGCGGCTGGCGGCCGAGGAGCGCCCGGCGGAGGTGGAGCTGGCGCGGGCGCGGATGCTGGAGCGTGCCGTACGGCAGCTGCACGCGTGCCGGCTGGCCGCCGAGCCCGCCGGTTCGCCGGGCCGGAAGAAGCTGGCCGGGATGCCGAAGCCGTTGCGCTTTTCGTCGTCGGCGCAGGCGGCGGAATGGCTGGAGGCCCGGCTGGGCTCGCTGATCGAGGCCGCCCGGCTGGCCGTGGAGACCGGTGAACTCGACACCCTGGCACGGCGGTTGGTGGCCGCGCTCACGCATGCCCTCACCGCTCACCGGGGTGCCGAGGGCGCCGCGGTGGAGCTGTACGGGCTGCATCAGCTGGTGCTGGACGTGGCCCGGCGCCGCGACCTGCCGGTGGAGCGGGCGGCCGCGCTGCTGAACCTCGGCGATCTGGACGGCGGGGCGGGCCGGGTGGACAAGGCCCTCGCGCGGTACAAGAGCGCCCTGGAGGCGGCGCGTGAGTCGGGCGATCCGTATACGACCGGGCGGGCGCTGGAGTCGATCGGCGGCATGTACCAGGAGCTGGAGGACTGGCACCGGGCGGCCGACTGGTACGGACGCGCCCTGGAGCTGCGGCTGAGCCGCCGCGATCTGTCCGCGGTCGCCCGGATGTACGCCCGGCTCGGCACCGTCCACGGCTACGCCGGGCAGTGGGGCGAGGCGCTGCGCGACTGGCGTGCCGCCGCGGCCGCCTGCCGCCGGGCGGGGGACCGGCCGGGGTACGCACGGGCGCTCAGCGGCGCCGCGGAAGCCCAGGAGCGCACCGGACGGCCGAGGGAGGCGCTGCGCACCTGGGCGGAGGCCGCCGCGGCCGCCCGGACCTGCGGTGACACCGGGCTGCACGCCGATCTGGCGGGCCACGCTGCGGACGCGATGGACCGGCTCGGCGGGGACCCGGCGGTGGCGCGGTCGCTGCGGCGCACCGCCCGTAAGAGCGCCACGGCGGGGGCGGAGTACACGGGTCCGTCACCTCAGAGTGGGGAAGGAAACCCAGCCGACCTACGAAATCAGTAGTGGTCTTCCAAAAGATTGATGCATTGCAAGGCTAGACAGCGCGACGTCCTTCATTAGACTGGTCATGCCGCGATTGTTGCGGTCGTCTCCGGCATGCGGACGCGTTCCGGTTTGCCTGTCTATGATCGCTTATGTATCGATCCGTGACTGGCTGTGGCGATATGTTCATTTCCCCCCATTCAAGGACCGTGATCGACGTGAAGGTCGGTATCCCCCGCGAGGTCAAGAACAACGAGTTCCGTGTGGCCATCACCCCCGCCGGTGTGCACGAGCTGGTCCGAGGCGGCCATGAGGTCGTCGTGGAGCAGAGTGCCGGCCTCGGTTCCTCCATCACGGACGAGGAGTACACCGCCGCCGGTGCGCACATCCTCGGCACCGCCGACGAGGTCTGGGCCACCGCCGACCTGCTGCTGAAGGTCAAGGAGCCCGTCGCGGAGGAATACCACCGGATGCGCAAGGGCCAGACGCTCTTCACCTACCTGCATCTGGCCGCCTCCCGGGCCTGCACGGACGCGCTGCTGGAGTCCGGCACCACCGCCATCGCCTACGAGACCGTCGAGACCGCGAACCGCGCCCTGCCGCTGCTCGCGCCGATGTCCGAGGTCGCGGGCCGGATCGCGCCGCAGGTCGGCGCGTACCACCTGATGCGCTCGGCCGGCGGCCGTGGTGTGCTGCCCGCCGGGGTGCCGGGTGTGGCCGCCGCGCGGGCCGTCGTCATCGGCGGTGGCGTCTCCGGGTGGAACGCCGCCCAGATCGCCATCGGCATGGGCTTCCACGTCACCCTGCTCGACAAGGACATCAACAAGCTGCGCGAGGCCGACCGGATCTTCGGCACCCGGGTGCAGACCATCGCCTCCAACGCCTTTGAGCTGGAGAAGGCCGTCCTCGAGGCCGACCTGGTCATCGGCGCGGTGCTCATCCCGGGTGCCAAGGCGCCCAAGCTGGTCACCAACGAGCTGGTGTCCCGGATGAAGCCGGGAAGTGTCCTTGTCGACATCGCGATCGACCAGGGCGGCTGCTTCGAGGACTCCCGTCCCACCACCCACGCCGAGCCGACCTTCGCGGTCCACGACTCGGTCTTCTACTGCGTCGCGAACATGCCCGGCGCGGTGCCGAACACCTCCACCCACGCGCTCACCAACGCGACGCTCCCGTACATCGTGGAGCTGGCCAACCGTGGCTGGCGGGACGCGCTGCGCCGGGACGCCGCGCTGGCCAAGGGGCTCAACACCCATGAGGGACAGGTCGTCTACGGCCCGGTCGCCGAGGCGCATGACCTGCCCGCGGTCGAACTGGGCTCGCTGATCGGCTGAATGACGCTCGGAGTTCACCGGCCCGGCCGCCGGACCGGGTGAACTCCGGTTGCCGGACGGTCAACCCGGACCGTCAACCACATGTCAACAATGGGCATCCGGCCGGGTCTTGTCGAAGGATGAGGCCCGGCCGAAGGTGTGTCCGCTGTGCCCCGTATCGGGTGTGGCCCATGGCTCGGCCAACTCGCCCTAAATGCAACTATTCAGACGCTTTATGCGGCGGTGAAATCTCCGCGGCGCCGTTCACACGCCCTTGACATCGGGGTGTTCGATTGCCGACACATCATGCCGTGTCCGGTGGATTGTGTTGCTGCGGACCGCCGACACGCCATAGAGTCGCCAACCGTCGGCATGGTGTCACGCTGACCTATAGAGAAATTTCCTGGTCACCAAGGAGGTAGGACGACTTGTGAATGAGTCGACATTTTCTCCCGGGGGTGGTCAACCAGGACCGGCTGCGCGGGGCCAGGGCCCCTCGGGGCTCGAGGCTGTCGGCTCCGTCGCTGTCCGTACCTTCGCAACCCGCCAGAGCCCGACGACAGCCCACCAGAGCCACAGCATGGACGGCCATCACGTGAACGCCATGGCCGGCGACCAGGGGGGCACGGATCCCGCCCGCTTCGCCGACTACGACGACCTCCCCGACGGGCACTTCTACGACCCGGACGCGGAGTACGAGCCAGACCCCGAATACGCGGCCACGCTCGCGCCCGACGCTGCCCGCCAGCGCCGCGAGCGGATCGGCCCCACCGGGCGCCCGCTGCCGTACTTCCCGATCCCGGGGCCGCTGACCGATCACGGTCCAGCGAAGATCATCGCGATGTGCAACCAGAAGGGCGGGGTCGGTAAGACCACCTCCACCATCAACCTGGGCGCGGCCCTGGCCGAATACGGCCGCCGGGTGCTGCTCGTCGACTTCGACCCGCAGGGCGCCCTGTCGGTCGGCCTCGGGGTCAACCCGATGGAGCTCGACCTCACGGTCTACAACCTGCTCATGGAGCGGGGCATGTCGGCCGACGAGGTGCTGCTGAAGACGGCCGTGCCCAATATGGATCTGCTCCCCAGCAATATCGACTTGTCGGCCGCCGAGGTGCAGCTGGTGAGCGAGGTCGCCCGGGAGTCGACCCTGCAGCGCGCCCTCAAGCCGCTGATGGCCGACTACGACTACATCGTCATCGACTGCCAGCCCTCGCTCGGTCTGCTCACCGTCAACGCGCTGACCGCGGCGCACAAGGTGATCGTGCCGCTGGAGTGCGAGTTCTTCGCGCTGCGCGGTGTGGCGTTGCTCACGGAGACGATCGAGAAGGTCCAGGAGCGGCTCAACCCCGACCTGGAGCTGGACGGCATCCTCGCCACGATGTACGACTCGCGCACCGTGCACAGCCGTGAGGTCCTCGCCCGCGTGGTCGAGGCGTTCGACGATCACGTCTACCACACGGTCATCGGCCGCACGGTCCGCTTCCCCGAGACCACGGTCGCGGGTGAGCCGATCACCACGTACGCGTCCAACTCCGTCGGTGCCGCCGCCTATCGCCAGCTCGCCAGGGAGGTGCTCGCCCGGTGTCACGCCGAGTGAGTCTGCCGGGAGCCGACGAACTGTTCCGCACCACGGGAGGGATGGGGCTCCAGTCCTCCGCTCCCGCCGCCGGGCGCCGCCAGGCGAACGGCGAGGGCCCCCGGGTGCCCCCGCCCGCCGCCGACCCCGACGCCGAGCCCCGGGAAGGGCAGGAGCAGCGCCCGGACGGTGAGCAGTCCGGCTCGGGCGAACACACGGGACGCGAGACGGCGGCCTCCCAGGACGCGGTGGGCGAGCGGCGCCCCGGGGCCGGGGACCGGCCCAAGGGCCGCCAGGCCCAGGGCGGTTCGGCCGCGGCCGAGCAGAGCGGCCAGGCCCGCCGCCGCGCCCGTGCGGCGAACCGTCGGCCAAGCGGGCGCGAGCGCCACGACGAGAAAATCACGGTCTATGTCTCCGCCGAGGAGCTCATGGACCTCGAGCACGCGCGGTTGGTGCTCCGCGGTGAGCACGGGCTCGCCGTCGACCGCGGCCGGATCGTCCGCGAGGCGGTCGCGGTCGTCCTCGCCGACCTCGAGTCGCGCGGCGACGCGAGCATCCTGGTGCGCCGCCTCCGCGGCCGTTGACCGGGCCGGGCGATAGCCTGCCCGGTCGTACGGGCTGCCCCGCCCGGCCCTGAGCACCCTGGACCGCGATGCCGACGAACGACGATCCCGCCCCGCCGCCCCGCCCCTCTCGCCGCACCCTCGGCCGAGGCCCCGGCGCGGCGCCCCCCGACGCGGGCCCGGACCGTCCCTCGGAGCGTCCCACCGCGCCCCCGCCCCCACAGACGGCCTCTCAGTGCCCCGCGGCGCCGCCGCCCGAGCCCACGTCGCCCCCGGTGCCCGGAGAGCCGCAGAAAGGCGCTCAGGCGGCGCGTGAGGCTATTGCTGGGCCGTCTGCCGCGTCGGAGGCAGGCGAGGCGGCCCCGGGCACCGCTGCGCCGGAGGCCGAGCCCGAGGCACACGACGCAGCACCGGAGCGAAACGCAGCACCGGAGCGAAACGCCGCGCCGGAGGTCGAGCCCGAGCCGCCCCCGGCGGTCGATGAGCCCACTGCCCCGGTCCCAGCGGCCATTGAGCCCGCCGCCCCGGAGGAGCAGGCCGTGCCGAGGGGCGAGCCGGAGCCGGTGCATGCGCGGGCCGACCTCGATGTGGCGCCCTCCGGGAGTGGGCACGGTGGCGACGCGGCCGGGGCCGGGACCGGGACCGAAGCCGGCGGCGGGAGTGACACCGGCGGCGGGACCGGCCGGGGCGAGGCGCACGGCGGCGAGGTCCAGGCCGACGACGGCGGCAATCGGTTCACCGTGCGGCTGGACAACTTCGAGGGGCCCTTCGACCTCCTCCTCCAGCTGATCTCCAAGCACAAGCTGGATGTCACCGAGGTCGCGCTCTCCAAGGTCACCGACGAGTTCATGATCTACATCCGCGCCATGGGGCCGGACTGGGACCTCGACCAGACCACCGAGTTCCTCGTTGTCGCGGCGACCCTGCTGGACCTCAAGGCGGCCCGGCTGCTGCCCGCCGCCGAGGTCGAGGACGAGGCGGACCTGGCGCTGCTGGAGGCGCGTGACCTGCTCTTCGCGCGGCTGCTCCAGTACCGCGCGTACAAGCAGATCGCGGACATCTTCAACGACCGGCTGATCGCCGAGGCCACCCGTCACCCCCGTACGGTCGGCCTGGAGCCGCACCACGCCGAGCTGCTCCCCGACGTCGTCATCAGCATCGGCCCCGAGGGCTTCGCCAAGCTGGCGGTCAAGGCGATGCAGGCCAAGCCCAAGCCGCAGGTCTACATCGACCACATCCATGCCCCACTGGTCAGCGTCCGGGAGCAGGCCGAGGTGGTGGTCGCGCGGCTGCGGGAGCTGGGGGAGGCCACCTTCAGCACGCTCACCGAGGACGCTCCCGACGTCCTTACGGTCGTCGCGCGCTTCCTGGCGCTCCTGGAGCTCTACCGCGAGCGCGCGGTCCTGCTCGACCAGCCGGAGGCGCTCGGATCGCTCATGGTCCGCTGGACGGGCGAGGCGGGGCGGGAGCCGCTGGTCACCGACGAGTTCGACCAGGAGGCCCAGGCCAAGTCCCAGACCAAGCCCCAGGCGGAGTCCCAGACCAAGCCCCAGTCGGAGCCGCAGGACAAGCCCCCTGAGGAGACGGCCACGCCGGAGCCGGAGAAGGAGAAGGAGGAGGTACCGAGTTGAGTGAGCAGCGGACATCCGCCGGGCTCTCCGAGGTCGCCGAGCTGGACCTCAAGCCCGCCCTGGAGGCCGTCCTCATGGTCGTCGACGAGCCCGCCACCGAGGAGCACCTCGCCAAGGTGCTGGTACGGCCGCGCCGCGCCGTCGCGGAGGCCCTGCGCGAGCTGGCCGACGAGTACGCGACGCAGGGCCGGGGCTTCGAGCTGCGGCTGGTCGCGGGCGGCTGGCGCTACTACACGCGCCCGGCCTACGCCGCCGCCGTCGAGGGCTTCGTCCTGGACGGTCAGCAGGCCCGGCTCACCCAGGCCGCTTTGGAAACCCTCGCGGTGGTCGCGTACCGTCAGCCGGTCAGCCGTTCCCGTGTCTCGGCCGTCCGCGGTGTCAACTGCGACGGCGTGATGCGGACCCTCCTGCAGCGGGGACTGGTCGAGGAGGCGGGCACGGAACCCGAAACAGGTGCGATCCTGTACAGGACGACGAACTACTTCCTGGAGCGGATGGGCCTGCGAGGGCTGGACGAGCTTCCGGAGCTCGCACCGTTCCTCCCCGAGGCGGACGCGGTCGAGGGCGAGTCCCAGGAGGGCGTGCCGTCGTTCGATCCGGACGCCATCGACAGCGATGACGCGCACGACGACGTAGAACACCGAGCCCGTAGCGGCCACTCTCAGACGGAAACTTGATGCGAAGCAGCGGCAGGAACAGCAGGGGCAGCGGCAGCGGTAGCGGCGGCAACAACTACCGGGGCGCGGGGAACCGGCGCGACGAGCAGCAGCAGCGCGCCGGCCGCCCCCGCCCCGAGGAGCGCCGCTACGACGTGGGCGGCGGCCCCCAGTCGGGCCCCGGCCCCAAGGCGGGTCCCAAGGGAGGCTCCCAGGGCGGTCCCAAGGGCGGCCCCAAGGGCGGCACGGCCAAGAGCGGTGCCCCCAAGGGCGTCGGCGGCCGCGGCCGCAAGCCGAACGCACCGGCCCGTCCGCGCGAGTACGAGGCGCAGATGGAGGAGCGCAACCGCGCCCGCCACGACAAGCCGCGGATCGCGCTGCCCAAGACCTTCGGCGAGGTCGAGGGCGAGCGGCTGCAGAAGGTCCTCGCCCGCGCCGGGATGGGCTCGCGGCGCGCCTGTGAGGAGCTGATCGACCAGGCCCGGGTCGAGGTCAACGGCAAGATCGTGACCGAGCAGGGGCTGCGCGTCGACCCCGAGAAGGACGAGATCAAGGTCGACGGGCTGACCGTGGCCACCCAGTCGTACCTCTTCTTCGCGCTGAACAAGCCCGCCGGTGTCGTCTCCACCATGGAGGACCCCGACGGCCGCCAGTGCCTGGGCGACTATGTGACCAACCGCGAGACCCGGCTCTTCCACGTCGGCCGGCTCGACACCGAGACCGAGGGCATCATCCTGCTCACCAACCACGGTGAGCTGGCCCACCGCCTCACCCACCCCCGCTACGGCGTGAAGAAGACCTATCTCGCCGCCATCCAGGGCCCGCTCCCGCGCGACCTCGGCAAGCGGCTCAAGAGCGGCATCGAGCTGGAGGACGGCTACGCCCGCGCCGACCACTTCCGTGTGGTGCAGAACACCGGCAAGAACTATCTGGTCGAGGTGAGCCTGCACGAGGGCCGTAAGCACATCGTGCGGCGGATGCTCGCCGAGGCCGGTTTCCCGGTCGACAAGCTGGTGCGGACGGCCTTCGGCCCGATCGCGCTCGGCGACCAGAAGTCCGGCTGGCTGCGCCGGATGACCAACACCGAGGTCGGCATGCTGATGCGCGAGGTCGAGCTCTGAGAGCCGGGGACCTCTGAGGCCGGGGACCGCTGACGGCCCCGGCCGTCGTGGCGACCCGCCGCGTCTCGCCCAGCGGTCGCGCCGGGAGCCTGTCGGACCCGCTCGTTACGCTGATCGGGAGTGCGGCCGGCGACGCGGCCGCGCCCGACGCACGACAGGCACAGCGCGCACAGGGAGCGAGACGTGGCGGTACGAGCGGTCCGCGGGGCGGTCCAGCTGGAGCGGGACGAGCCGGAGCACATGCATGAGCAGGTCTCCGCGCTGCTGACGGCCATCCTGGGGCGCAATGCCCTCGGCCCCGACGATCTGATCAGCGTGTGGTTCACGGCCACCCCCGATCTGCACAGCGACTTCCCCGCGGCCGCTGCCCGCAAGCTGGGCATCACCGACGTGCCGCTGATCTGCGCCCAGGAGCTGGACATCGAGGGGGCCATGCCCCGCGTCGTCCGCATACTGGCGCATATCGAGACCTCCCTGCCCAAGTCCGAGATCGCCCATGTCTACCTCGGCGCCGCCGCCGCCCTCCGCAAGGACATCGCCCAATGAGAACCGCGCTCGTCATCGGCACCGGCCTGATCGGCACCTCCGCCGCCCTGGCCCTGGCCGGCCGCGGGGTCCAGGTGCACCTCGCCGACCATGACGCGGACCAGGCCCGCACCGCCGAGGCGCTGGGCGCCGGGACGCACGGCGAGCCCGACGGGCCCGTGGACCTGGCGATCGTCGCCGTGCCCCCGGCGTACGTGGCCGGGACGGTGGCCGATGTGCTGCGCCGCAGCCTGGCCCGCGGCGTGCTGGACGTCGCGAGCGTCAAGGGCGGCCCGCGCCGCGAGCTGGAGGCCCTCGGCTGCGATCTGACCCGCTACATCGGCACGCATCCGATGGCGGGCCGGGAGCGCTCCGGGCCGCTGGCCGCCACCGCCGACCTCTTCGAGGGACGGCCCTGGGTGCTCACGCCCACCGGCGGCACCGACACCGAGGTGCTCAACCTCGCGCTCGAGCTGGTCGCGCTGTGCCGGGCGGTGCCCGTGGTGATGGAGGACGAGGCCCACGACCGGGCGGTGGCGCTCGTTTCGCACACCCCGCACCTGCTGTCCAGCATGGTCGCCGCACGGCTCCAGGACGCCGATGAGACGGCGGTGCGGCTGTGCGGCCAGGGCATCCGCGACGTCACCCGGATCGCGGCCTCCGACCCCGCCATGTGGATCGACATCCTCTCCGCCAACCCCGGCCCGGTCGCCGATGTGCTCGCCGCCGTCGCCTCCGACCTCGATGAGACGGTGCGGGCGCTGCGCGCGCTCCAGTCCGCCGACGAGGCCAAGCGCGGCGACGGCACGGCCGGTATCGAGGACGTGCTGCGCCGGGGCAACGCCGGGCGCGAGCGGGTGCCGGGCAAGCACGGCGCCGCCTCGGCCGTCTATGAGACCGTGACGGTGCTCATCGGCGACCAGCCGGGCGAGCTGGCCCGGATCTTCGCCGACGCGGGCCGGGCGGGGGTCAACATCGAGGACGTCCGGATCGAGCACGCCACCGGGCAGCAGTCCGGTCTGATCCAGCTGATGGTCGAGCCCTCGGCGGCCCCGGGGCTCACCAAGGCCCTGCGCGAGCGGGGCTGGTCCATCCGGCAGTAGCGGCGGAGCGGACCGCGGGGCGCCCCGGGCGGACCGGGGCCGTCCACAGGGGTGCGAAGCCGTCCGTGGGAAGCCAGTAACCTTGTCCGAGGCTCACATGGCCCGTTCAACTCAGCCCCGTGCACACGAAAGGTGTCTGTCACCGTGGAAACCGCCGCCCGGACCGCCCCGGCAGCAGTGATTGTCGCGATCGACGGCCCCGCAGGCACGGGTAAGTCCAGTACCTCGAAGGCCGTCGCCGCCAAGCTGGGCCTGGGCTACCTGGACACCGGCGCCCAGTACCGGGCGATCACCTGGTGGATGGTGACCAACGGCATCGACGTCGACGACGCCGTGGCCGTGGCCGACGCCGCCGCCAAGCCCCACATCGTCTCCGGTATCGACCCGGCCGCCCCGACGATCAGCGTCGACGGCACCGATGTCTCCGGGCCGATCCGCACCCAGGAGGTCACCTCGCGGGTCAGCGCGGTCAGCGCGGTGCCCGAGGTGCGGGCCGTGATCACCGAGCTGCAGCGGACCATCGCCGCCGAGGCGCCGCGCGGCATCGTGGTCGAGGGCCGGGACATCGGCACCACGGTCCTCCCGGACGCCGACCTCAAGATCTTCCTGACCGCCTCCCCGGAGGTCCGGGCGGCCCGCCGCAGCGGTGAGCTGAAGGGCAAGGAGGCCGCCGACCTGGCCGCCACCCAGGCCGCGCTGGCCAAGCGGGACGCCCTGGACTCCGGCCGTAAGACCTCGCCGCTCGCCAAGGCGGACGACGCGGTCGAGGTGGACACCTCCGAACTCACCCTCGACCAGGTCATCGAGTGCGTCGTCACTCTCGTCGAGGAGAAGCGGACCGTCGCGTGAGCGCCACCGACGCGACGCTTCCCAGCGCGGCCGGAGCCGTCGTGGCGCGGCGGATCGGCATCGGCCTGATGTACGGGCTGTGGCGGCCCCGGGTGCTGGGCGCGTGGCGGATCCCGTCCGCCGGGCCCGTCATCCTCGCGGGGAACCACTCCCACAACATCGACGGCCCGATGCTGATCGGCACCTCGCCGCGGCCGGTGCACTTCCTGGTCAAGAAGGAGGCGTTCGTCGGCCCGCTGGACCCGTTCCTGCGCGGTATGGGGCAGCTGAAGGTGGACCGTGCGAGCGCCGACCGCGCCGCGATCGGCCAGGCCCTGGGGGTGCTGGAGCGCGGCGGGGTCCTCGGGATCTTCCCGGAGGGCAGCCGCGGCGACGGCGACTTCGCGTCGCTGCGCTCGGGGCTCGCGTACTTCGCCGTGCGCTCCGGCGCGCCGATCGTGCCGGTGGCGGTGCTCGGCACCGCCGCCCCGCGCGGCGGCGACGGGCGGGCCAGGGCGCTGCCCCGGCTGCGCAGCAGGGTCGACGTGGTGTTCGGCGACCCCTTCGAGGCGGGAGACGGAAGCGGCAGGCGGACGCGGGCGGTCCTGGACCAGGCCACCGAGCGCATCCAGAAGCGGCTGGGCGCGCATCTGGGCACCGCCAGGCGGCTGACCGGCCGCCCAGACCAGACATGAGATCCGCGAGCCCTCAGGGGCGGCCGCGGTATTGAGGGACGACGAGGAAATCTTCATGAACGACCAGATCCACAGCGGCGGCGACGAGCACGGGGAGCTTGGCGACGCCGAGTACGCGGAGTTCATGGAGCTCGCCGTGCAAGAGGGCTTCGACCTGGAGGAGGTCGAGGGCGACCTCGCCGCGGCGGGACACGGCCCGCTGCCGGTGCTGGCCGTCGTCGGCCGCCCCAATGTCGGCAAGTCCACCCTGGTGAACCGGATCCTCGGCCGCCGCGAGGCGGTCGTCGAGGACCGCCCCGGGGTCACCCGCGACCGGGTGACCTACGAGGCCGAGTGGTCCGGCCGCCGCTTCAAGGTGGTCGACACCGGCGGCTGGGAGCAGGACGTGCTCGGTCTCGACGCGTCCGTGGCGGCCCAGGCCGAGTTCGCGATCGAGGCCGCCGACGCGGTGGTCTTCGTCGTGGACGCGACGGTGGGCGCCACCGACACCGACGAGGCCGTGGTCAAACTGCTGCGCCGGGCCGGAAAGCCCGTGGTGCTGTGCGCCAACAAGGTCGACGGGCCCAGCGCCGAGGCGGACGCCGCGATGCTGTGGTCGCTCGGCCTCGGCGAGCCGTACGCGGTCTCCGCACTGCACGGCCGTGGCACCGGCGACATGCTCGACGCGGTCCTGGAGGCGCTGCCCGAGGCCCCGGCCCAGACCTTCGGGGCGACGCTCGGCGGGCCGCGCCGGATCGCCCTGGTCGGCCGCCCGAACGTGGGCAAGTCCTCGCTGCTCAACAAGGTCGCGAACGAGGAGCGGGTGGTCGTCAACGAGTTGGCGGGCACCACCCGCGACCCGGTCGACGAGATCATCGAACTCGGCGGCACCACCTGGAAGTTCGTCGACACCGCCGGTATCCGCCGCCGGGTCCACCTCCAGGAGGGCGCCGACTACTACGCCTCGCTGCGCACCGCGGCCGCCGTGGAGAAGGCGGAGGTCGCGGTCGTGCTGATCGACGCCAGTGAGTCCATCAGCGTCCAGGACCAGCGGATCATCACGATGGCCGTCGAGGCCGGGCGCGCGCTCGTCATCGCGTACAACAAGTGGGACACCCTCGACGAGGAGCGCCGCTACTACCTCGAGCGCGAGATCGAGACGGAGCTGGGGCAGATCCAGTGGGCGCCGCGGGTCAATGTCTCGGCGCGCACCGGCCGCCACATGGAGAAGCTGGTCCCGGCGATCGAGACGGCGCTGGCCGGCTGGGAGACCCGGGTCCCGACCGGGCGGCTCAACTCCTTCCTCGGCGAGATCGTCGCCTCCCATCCGCATCCGATCCGCGGCGGCAAGCAGCCGCGAATCCTCTTCGGGACGCAGGCCGGCACCCGGCCGCCGCGGTTCGTGCTCTTCGCCTCGGGCTTCCTGGAGGCGGGCTACCGCCGCTTCATCGAGCGGCGGCTGCGCGAGGAGTTCGGCTTCGAGGGGACGCCCCTGCAGATCTCGGTGCGGGTGCGCGAAAAGCGCGGCCGCAAGAGGTAACGGCGGCGGCGCGCGGTTGACGCCATCCCGGCCCCGGACTCACCGTCCGGCGGCGGGGCGGCGGCGCTGGACGCGCTCAGCGGCGGGTCGGTTCCGGCCCGCCGGGCGCGCATGATGGCACCACGTCAGTAAGTGTCCACGTCAGTAGGTGTGACCCCGCTCCTCGCCCCGGCCGGGCGGCAGGGCGGGGAGATAGCCGCGGTAGTACAGCTCGTCGGTGTGCCAGGCCCCGCTGTGGCTGTCCGGGCGGCCGTGGCCGCCGCTGATGAGGCCCCGGGGCTGGCCGATGGCGGCGAACGCCACGAAGTCCATGTTCTCCTCGTCCGAGCGGTCGCCGGGCAGCGCCCGGAACAGCCTGCGGTACTCCGCGTACAACGCGTCGTAGATCGGCGTGGCGGAGTGGCGCCAGGGATCGTGCGCTGCCTCCAGGGCGGGGCGCATGGCCGGAATGCAGCCGTATGACGGGGATCGGTAGGAGAGGTCGTATGCGTGCACGTATGTGCCAACGACCCGGCCGCCCGTCGGATGCGGCATCGGTGGCGAATGGGCTGCCCACCATGGGTCGCCGAGGTCCGGTGGGAGGTCCGGGACGGCGGCGGTCATGTGCCCGCGAGCGGCATCGACGCGCCGACCAGCGCACCGCGCGCCGCGGCCCGGTCCAGCGCCGCGCGCAGTTGGTCCTCGCGCGGCTGGGTGCCGATCGTGCCCGCGGCCGCGGCGTAGATCAGCACCTTCTGGGAACGGCCGACGGCGCTCCGCCAGCCCTCGCTGAGCGGCATCGGGCTGTGCGCCTGCCACCAGGCCACCGGTCGGCCGCCGCCCGGAGCCGGCATCAGCACCGCGTGCAGCCGCCCCATGGCCAGCAGCACCGACCAGCCGGGGTTGGGCGCGGGCGGCCGGCCCAGGTCGACCACCGGGGCGAACCCCTGCTCGCCGAGGAGCTGCAGGAACTCGTCGCCGTGCCCGGCCGAACCCGGACGGATGATCGGCGCGGTCGGCTCCACCACCAGCGCCGGGCACGTCTCCTGACCCACCAGCACCACCCCGCTGGTCACGCCGAGCACCGCCTGCTGGGGCACCGGTGCCTGACCGGACGGTGCGTGGCCGGACGGCGCGGAGGTGTGGGAGGCGGCGGCGGGCGAGGGGACCGGGGCGGCGTATGCGGGCGGGGCGGCCGGGGCGGGGAAGTGCGGCGCCGAAGCA
Source organism: Streptomyces sp. 11-1-2 (assembly GCF_003595545.1). NCBI lineage: Bacteria > Bacillati > Actinomycetota > Actinomycetes > Kitasatosporales > Streptomycetaceae > Streptomyces > Streptomyces sp. 11-1-2. Next base: position 3,084,025 of record NZ_CP022545.1, on the reverse strand, counting down.
TGCGCCGCGGCCGGTACGGGCGGCGCGTACGACGGCGCGGTGTCCTCACCCGTGATGGACCGCACCGCACCGCGCAACTGGTCCTCGGAGACCGGGACGACCTGGGAGGGGACGCAGGTGGCGTGCGCGAAGGCCAGCACCGCCGTCTCCTGCCCCACGAAGAGCACGGTGCTGGTCCGCTCCTGCTCGGTGTTGCCGGGGGTGCGGCAGGACGTGCAGTCGTAGGCGCCCGGGGCGTTGTCCCCGGCGAGCAGCCGGTCGGCTTCTTCATCACCGATCTCGGCGCGTACGTCATTGCTGACGTCGAGCATGCGCGGCACGGGTGGCTCCTCGGTCTCGGTGGGTGCGCGGGGTGGGTCCCCGGCTCATACGTAGACAACGGGCCATGCGGGGCGGGGGTCACGCGGCCCGGCCGCCCCGGGGTCTGATGCGCCGTCGGGCCGGAAAGTTCCCCCGACTTCCTACCGATTGCACATCTGTTGGGGCACAAAAAGGTGATGAAACCCAACCCTGTGCCACTTTTCTCGGTCTAACACCGTGGTAGGCGGACGAGACTCCCGTCCGCGGGGAAGCCATGGGATACGGGGCCGGATGCACATCTCTTTCCTTATTCACAACGCGTACGGGATCGGCGGGACGATCCGGACCACGTACAACCTCGCCCGTTCCCTGGGGGAGCAGCACGATGTGGAGATCGTGTCGGTGTTCCGCCACCGTGACCAGCCGATCTTCGACCCCGGTCCGCGGGTGCGGCTCAGCCATCTCGTGGACATCCGGAAGAACAGCCCGTCCTACGACGGCGCCGACCCGGACCACGGCCGTCCGGCGGAGGTCTTCCCCGCGTCCGAGGGCCGCTACAAGCAGTACAGCGCTCTCACCGACCGCCGTATCGGGGACCATCTCCGCCGTCTCGAGGCCGATGTCGTTGTCGGGACCCGCCCCGGGCTCAATGTCCACATCGCCCGCGAGGCCCGCCGCGGTCCGGTACGGGTCGGCCAGGAGCATCTGACGCTCGGCACCCACTCCACGGGACTGAAGCGGGCCCTGCGCACCGTCTATCCCCGGCTGGACGCGGTGACCACCGTGACCGAGGCCGACGCGCGGACCTACCGCGACCAGATGCGGCTGCCCGGCGTACGGGTCGAGGCGGTACCCAACAGCGTGCCCGAGCCCGGTCTCGAGCCCGCCGACGGCACCGGCAAATGGGTCGTCGCGGCCGGCCGGCTGGCCCCGGTCAAACGCTACGACCTGCTGATACGCGCCTTCGCGAAGGTCAGCGCGGCCCGCCCCGACTGGCGGCTGCGGATCTACGGCGGCGGCGCCCAGCACGCCAAGCTGCGCGCCCTCATCGACCAGCTCGGCCTCTACAACAACGTCTTCCTGATGGGCCCGGCCAATCCGCTCGACCCCGAGTGGGCCAAGGGCTCCATCGCCGCCGTCACCTCCAGCTTGGAGTCGTTCGGCATGACCATCGTGGAGGCGATGCGCTGCGGCCTTCCCGTGGTGTCCACCGATTGCCCGCACGGGCCCGCGGAGATCATCGACAACGGGGTGGACGGCCGTCTCGTGCCCACCGGCGACACCGACGCCATCGCCGCCGCGCTGCTCGACCTCATCAACAACGACGAGCTGCGCCAGCAGATGGGACAGGCGGCGCTGAAGGACTCGGCCCGCTTCGACCCCTCCCGGGTGGCCGGGCGCTACGAGACGCTGTTCTCCGGTCTGGTCGCCCGCAGCGGGCTGCGGGGCTCCCTGCACCGCGCCCGCGGCTCCCTGCTCAGTGGCGCGTTCGCCACCAAGGACTCCCTGCGGAAGGTGCGTGTCGCATGAGTGCAACGGCACAGGCAGCGCAGCACGTCGAGGAGGACAGGATGAGTGAGGCCCCCGAGGCCGCCCCCGCCCGCGCCGACTGCGTGGCGGACTCCGCCGGAGGGCTCACCTTCCACATCGCCGACTGGGCCCGGCCCGGCCCGGGCGGCCTCGACGACTGGAGCGGTGCGCTGGTGCTGGTCCGCCGGGGCGCGGCGGATACCCCCGACGGCGAGGTGCGGCTGCCGCTGGGACCCACCGCGGACGGCCGGCTGCAGGCCGCCCTGCCCAGCACCGTCGCCCTGCCCGAGGGCCGCTGGGACGTCCATGTGGCCCACCGGGACACCGAGCCGCGGCGGCTCGCCCCGGGCCTGAACGATCTGCGCTCGCTCGTCGACCGCCGGCCGGGGCCGAGCACCTCCCCGCTGTCCGTCCGCATCCCCTACGCAACCAAGCACGGCAATCTCTCGCTGCGCAGCTGGCGGCGGGCGCCCCACGCCGAGGCCGGGGAGATACGGCTGGAGGACGACACGATGGCCGTACGGGGGCGGCTCTACCGCGTCGCGTACCCGTCCGAGTGGCTGGCCGAGGCGGTCGTCGAGGCCCGCTGCCGCCGGAGCGCCGCCCCCGTACGGACGGCACCGCTGGTGGTGGACGGCCCGGACTTCTCCTTCACGCTCTCCTACGCCGAGCTCGCGCGGAGCTGGGACGGCGGCGCGCACGTCTGGGACCTGTGGCTGCGCCCGGCGGACGAGACCATGGCCCCGGCGCGGCTCGCCCGGATCCTGGACGATGTCGCGGACAAGAAGGAGATCTTCACCTACCCGCCGCGCACGGTGTCAGGTCCGCACGGGGAGGCGCGGGCCCAGCCGTACTACACCCGGGACAACGATCTGGCGGTGCGGATCGAGGCGCCCGCCTGATCCCAGGAGAGCAGTCGGGCGGGCAGGGAACTTGAGGACGGAGGCTGTCCTCAAACGGTGGCAGACTCGGCCGCATGCTGGAGACCTCGGCCCGACTGCTCCGCCTGCTCTCCCTGTTGCAGGCCCACCGCGAATGGTCCGGCGCGGATCTCGCCGACCGGCTCGGGGTCACCCGGCGCACCGTGCGCCGCGATGTGGACCGGCTGCGCGAGCTCGGCTACCCGGTGCACTCCGCGCCGGGCACCGGCGGCGGCTATCAGCTTGGCGCGGGCGCCCAGTTGCCGCCGCTGCTGCTCGACGACGAGGAGGCGGTGGCGGTCGCGGTGCGGCTGCGCCAGGCCGCGGGCGGCGGGGTCGAGGGCATCGAGGAGACCTCGGTACGGGCCCTGGCCAAGCTGGAGCAGGTGCTGCCGGAGCGGCTGCGCCGCCGGGTGGGCGCGCTGAGCGCCTTCACCGTGCCGCTGTCCGGCTGGAGCCCCGGCCCCGGGGTGGACCCCGAGGTGCTGACCGAGCTGGCCGCCGCCTGCCGGGACTGCCATCAGCTCCGCTTCGAGTACCGCGACCACGGCGGTGCCCTCACCCGCCGCACCGCGGAACCGCACCGGCTGGTCGCCGCACAGCGCCGCTGGTACCTGGTGGCCTGGGACGTCGACCGCGCCGACTGGCGTACGTACCGGGTCGACCGGATCACCCCGACCCCGCCGCACGGCCCCCGGTTCACCCCGCGCCGCCCGCCCGCCGAGGACATCGCCGCCTATGTGGCCCGGGGCATCACCACCTCGGTCTACTCCCAGCGGGCCACCGTGCTGCTGCGGGTGCCCGCCGAGCGGGCGGCCGAGCGGTTCTCGCCCTTGGTGGGGGTGCTGGAGGCGGTCGACGAGCACAGCTGTCTGCTGCACACCGGCGCTTCCAACCCCGATGCGCTGGTGCTCCATATCGCGCTGAGCGGCTTCGACTTCGAGGTGCGCGAGCCGGTGGAGCTGAACGACCACATCCGGGAGATCAGGGACCGTCTGGATCGGGCCCTGGGCTGATCGAGCCCCGCGCCTTGCGGCGCGGGAAGGTCACATCGGGCGCGCCGATCTGCAGCGGCTTGATCTCGTTGGCGAACCCCGCGAAGGCCGGGGGTGAGCCGCGGAGCTGTCCGGAGCTGTCCGGAGTGTCACTCCCTCGGGGACAGCAGCGGACCGAGTGGCCCAAGGTCCAGATTGAGATCGGAGGGCGCGATGCCGTAGCGCTCGCAGAGCGTGCCCATCCGGTCCTCCAGCAGCATCAGCGTGACCCCGATCCGCTCTTCCTGGTCCTCGGTCAGATCGCCCTCGTCCACCCGGCGCAGCGCCTGCCGTTCCATGAGCTGGCGCAGCAGCTCCACGACGGTCAGCACCAGCTTCATCAGGTCGCGTTCCACGGTGTCCTGGTCCAGCTCCACCTTGCGGCTCACGGTTCCTCCCAGGGGGACGGGACGTTGGCGTTGACCGAGCTGATGAGGGCGCGCAGATCGATGCGGACCAGATCGACGTCGGCGATCCGCAGGGTCAGATCACCGGTGATCACCACGCCACCCGCGAGCAGCCGGTCCAGCACGTCCACCAGGGCGATCTGCTGATGGGCCAACGGGCCCTTTGGGGCCATCGTCATCCCTCCGCCCCCGCGCTCTTCGCTCCGTCAGGGGCGTCGGTCTCGTCCGGGGCGGTGAAGGAGTACGGCGCCCAGGGGCCGGTCAGCTCCACCCGCAGCGCCGCCGTCCGTCCGGCCAGCTCACCGACCCGCTCGGCGAAAGCGGCGCTGTCCTCGCGCCGCACCAGATACGCGGCGTTCAGCACATTGCGGTCGGACACCCCCGACAGCCGGGGGTCCTGCGGCGGATGCAGCCGGGCCTGCTCGGCCAGCCCGCTGAGGGTGTCGTGCACCAGCCGCGCACCCTCCTCCGTATCGCCCCAGCGCCGCTCGGCCGCCTGCCGCTGTGCCTTGCGGCGGCGCAGATAGTCGCGGCCGGACATGCCGCCCGGGGCATTCGGGGTCCCGGTGGGCGGCCCCTTGGGCGCGGGCGGCTCCTCCGGCGCAGGTGTCGCGGCGTACGCCTTGACGCCCCATTCGACCCGGCCCTCCAGCCGGTCCAGCGCCGAGGCGAACCGCTCCCGCCCGGTGGCGAGCATCCGCCGCAGCCCCTCCTCGCCCTGGCAGACGGTGGCCAGCCGGACCGGTATGACGCAGGACTCGGCGCCGGCGGTGTCGACCACCCGCTGATGGGTCCGGGCCACCTTCTCCAGCCACGCCATGTCCTCCAGCCGCTCCCGCAGCGGGCCCTCGTCGAAGTCCTCGGCCGGTACGGTGCCCGCCAGCACGGCGAGCCCCAGATGGCGCACGGCCACCACCGGTTCGCCCGCGACACCGGGCACCTGCTCCAGGGTGGTGAGGACATCCAGGGCGGCCTCCGGCGCGTCGGTGTCGCGCACGACCGCGTAGGCGTACCGCAGTCCTTCGGTCATTCGGCGCTCTCCCGGTTCTTCCCGCTGGTCACCTCGGTCTTCTCCGGGCCGCTCACCTCGGCACGGGCGCGTGACGAGAGCGACGGGTCGTGCTCCCACCAGTCGATGCCCATCTCCTTCGCCTTGTCGACCGAGGCCACGATCAGCCGGAGCTTGATCGTGAGAAGTTCGATGTCGAGCAGGTTGATGCGGATATCGCCCGCGATCACCACACCCTTGTCGAGCACCCGCTCCAGGATGTCGGCGAGGTTGGCCCCGCCCTCGCCGCGGCCGGCCAGCCCGTACGACCCCGAGGAGCCGAACGACGACGCCGGTGAGCCATACGCGCCGGCCGTCGGGGCCACACCGCCCCGGGTGGTCACAGAGTCCCGTTCGCCCACTGGCGTGCCTCCTCCAACCGGTCGAGCAGCGTGTCCTCCTGCCGCTCGAACTCCTTCTCGTCGATCACGCCCTGGTCGAGCTGGGCCTCCAGCTCGGCCAGGGCGCGCTGGATGTTGGCCGGGTCGTAGTACTCCCGCTCCGCGGCGGCGACGACCTGCCTCAGCACCCAGCCGATCATCAGCATCAGGACTCGACGAAGCTGTACGGCGGCAGCGGACCGTTGATCCGCAGCTTCAGCCAGGGGTGGTCCCGCTCCACGTCGGCGGCGGCCGTCAGCAGCGGGTCGGCGCCGTCCTTGGCGAGCAGCAGGGACAGGCTGAGGAACCAGCCACCGCTCTCCGGGCCGGGGCGCACGTCCTCGGCGGCCGGGGCCAGCGCCTCCTCCACCAGCTTGGCGTCCCGCACCTCGCGGGCCCGCACCGCGCTCGCCATCAGCTCGCCGAAGCGCACCCGTTCCTCATAGGTGCCGCCGCCGGCCGCCCGGTTGGCCTCCGCCATCATCCGCAACTCCGGCTCCTCGGCGAGCACTTGGTGGAGCACCGCGTCCTCGTCGTGCACGACCTTGACGTTGTACTCCACCCGGTCGGTCAGCCGGCTCAGCTGGTCCTGGTAGCGGTCGGCGTGCTCGGCCAGCACATTGCGGACGTCGTCGTCGCTGGAGGAGACGCTGCCGAAGCGCATCGGCAGCACCGGGCGGGAGTCGCTCACCTCGGCCAGCACATGCTGATGGGCCAGCAGATCGCGGCGCCGGGGCTTGAGCTCCGGCGGGCAGTCGCTGACGATCGCGGCCAGCTCGCCCTGGTTCAGTGCCCGGACCGGCAGCGGAGGGTCGCCGATGCCCAGCAGCCGATCGCCCAGGTCCCGGACCTCACCGCGCGCGATGCCGTAGACATACGTGGTCATGCGGACTCCTCGGACTTCCTCGGCGCCGCCTTACGGGCCGGACGCCGGCGAGGCTCCTCCTCCTCGTCCTCCTCCGACGGCCGGATCGCGTCGGCCACGGACTGGGCGGCCTTGGAGACGGTTTCGCCGGCGCCGGACAGGGCGCCCTTGGTCTTGGAGCGCGCACCGCCCTCGGTGATGCCCTCGACGACCTCGGGCAGGCCGGGGGACTTGTTCGGGCCCGACTCCAGGTCGAGCCGGTTGCACGCCTCGGCGAACCGCAGATAGGTGTCGACGCTCGCCACCACGATCCGGATGTCGATTTTGAGTATCTCGATGCCGACGAGGGAGACGCGGATGAACGCGTCGATCACCAGCCCTCGGTCGAGGATCAGCTCCAGGACGTCGTACAGGCCGCTGGAGCCGCCCCCGCCCCTGGATTGCTGTGCCGGGACAACAGTGGTCATGTCGGTGTTTCCTCTCGTGTCGGTGGGCGTCCGGCTCGCCGCCGTCAGCGGCGGTCGCTCCGGCCGCGCTCATAGCGACGGAGGCGGCGGTATCCGGTGAGCAGGCCGTCCGGGTCGAGAGTCACCTCGTACAGGGCCATCAGGCTCATCGTCTCCGGCACCCGGGCCAGCTCCACCACCTCGGCCTCCAGCAGCCACCCCTCGTCGGTCCGCTCCAGACGGGGGAGGGACTCGGGGTACAGGCCCGTCAGCTCGACGAGCTGTTCACGGGCGGCACGCAGGAGTGCCAGCGGGCTCGGACCGCCGGCCGCCGTCTTCTCGGGGGTTTCATCTGATCTGTCAGTCATGTTGGCTCCGATGGCGGCGGGTACCGCGTCCCGGTGGGCGTAAACCTCGACGTTCGGCCCCGAGGCTCCGGCGATTTGTGGTGGAATTGTGTGCTCCGGAGGGGTCCGGGCAGCGCTTTTCCGGCCGCCGTGTGAATTGCTCGAAAGATCTCGGCGGTGCTCCGCCGTCCATACCGGAGCCGGTCGTTTGACGCGGGATATCGACGAAAACTCGCAATCATCTTCGAGGGGTCAACACAAGCCCCGGAAGAGTGATGAAGTCGCCCACAAACCCGGGCGTGTTTTCTGTGACACAAGTGTGACGAATGGCGGCCGTGAGAGGCATGAGGCAGTGGCAGTCCTTCGCCACTCTGGGTTTGCCCCGCGTAGGGAGCCACCTACGGTGGCGTCATGGGACCTGTACCGAACCTTCCGGCCGAACCCGACGACGACCTCGACAGCTATGTGGGCCTCGATGCCCGGACCGCCGAGGAGAGGGCGCGCGCACGCGGCTGGAGCACCGTACGGACGCTTCCGCCGGGCGCGATCATCACGATGGAGTATCTGCGCGGGCGGATCGACTTCGAGGTGGACGACGGCACCGTGAAGCGCTGCTGGCGCGGCTGACCGGCCCGGATCCGCGCCGGTGGGCCGGTGTGCCCGGCGCGGACACGACTACGGCCCCGAACGCTCCGGCGAGAGCGTTCGAGGCCGTGGGGTGACCGGTCGGGCGCGGGGAAGGGAGTGCGTACCGCCCCGCGGCCCGGTGGGTGGCTCAGCCTCCCGTGGCGGTCCGGCCGCGGGAGGCGCCGGACGGGCCGAAGGGCGTCGTGGCGCGCGGCACCCGGTCGGCGTGCGGCGGCCGGCGGCTGCCGACCGGGGTGACGGGAGTGCGCTCGGAGCGCACCGTGTGCTGACGGACCGGGTGGTGGGGCCGCCCGTCGGGGCCACGGCCGGTGGCACCGCCGGACCGGACCACGGCCACGGGCTCACGGGCGGGCAGCTCGTCGTCGCGGGCGGCGCGCGGGGTGGCCAGCGGGGTCCCGGCGACCGGCCGCCCGGACGGCAGCGGCACGGGCGCCCAGCCCTCGCGCATCCGGCGCCACAGGGTCAGCAGCAGCACCTCGGCGCGGGCCATGGCGGGCTCCAGCCACGGCAGCGCCAGCAGCACCAGCACCCCGGCGGCCCAGCCCAGCACCACATCGCTCAGCCAGTGGGTGCCGAGGTAGACGGTGGTCATGCCGACCCCGAAGGCGAAGCCCGCGGCGATCAGCGAGGCGACCCGGCGCGCGACGGGGGTGGTCGCCAGATAGGCCAGAATCCCCCAGGTGACCACGGCGTTCGCGGTGTGACCCGAAGGAAATATATCGCCGGTGCCCCACATCTCATTGGAGCCGACGGTGGTCGCGTAGTGCGGACCGAGCCGGCCGAAGCCGATCTTCACCGCGCCCACGGTGGCGTTCAGCAGCAGCAGGGAAGTGCCCAGCGCCAGCAGCGGGCGCAGGGTCCGCTGCCGGTAGCAGCACCACCCCAGCCAGGCGGCGACGGCCACCGCGGTGGGTCCGCGCTGGCCCATGACCACGAAGTAGTCCAGCAAGGTGTGGAACTCGGGCCACTGCTTGTAGGGCCGGAAGAGCATGATCTGCCAGTCGAGCTTCACCAGCCATGAGGTGGTGAGCACGCCGATCACGGTCGCCGCGTAGACCGCCAGCGTGGTCCCGAGCAGCCAGAAGCGTGTTCGGGTCATGCGCGGTCGCGCGAGATCGGGCCTTCGCTCCTCGGACGCGGGGAGCTTGTCTTCGGTACGCACCTAATCGACGTTACATTGCGTGACAGGCGGGTTCAGTCGATCAGGTCGCTTTGTGATGACGATGTGATGTGGAGTACGTCTCGTCCACGGCTTTTGGCCGCCGCTTTCCGCGGAATGCACGAGGCCCGGGAGCTTTTCTGCTCCCGGCCTTCCAATGGGCGTGTCTCAGGGACTTTATGGAATTCTTACAGGGCGAGTTTATCGCCTATTGGCCGTGTCGTTCCCGGAAGTTTCCCCAGGCGTCGCCGGACGGCCGGGCGTGATCATCCGCGGGGCCCGGCCCGGCCGGACGGGGTGGCCGGATCATGGCGGTCCGGAGCCATGCAGCCAGAAGGCCCCGTACACCGCCGAGGCGAGCCCGGCCGACCCCAGGACCAGCGCGGTGCGCACCGGGCGCAGCCGGGCCAGGGCGACGGCGATCGGCAGCAGCAGCGGGAAGGCCGGTATCAGCAGCCGGGGTTTCGAGCCGAAGTACCCCTTCGCGGCCAGTGCCAGGACCAGCACCGCCCCGCCGTAGGCCAGCAGCGGCAGCGGCTGGCGCTGCCGCATACAGCGGATCGCGAGCCAGATCAGCGCCCCGACGCCGAGCAGCAGCCCGAGCCCGCCCACGAAGGGCGGCTTGATCAGCAGCCCCCCGATGAAGCCCGCGAAGGCCAGCCCGCCGTCGAAGCCGTTCCCCCAGCCGTTCTGGACGTCGAAGTAGCCGGTGACGCTGCCCGTCCGGACGGCGACCCACACCACATAGCCCAGCCAGCCCAGTGGCGCGAGCACGACGCCCGCGAGCAGGCCCCGGTCTGTCCGCCACGCCTGGCGCCAGCGCCCGCCGGGCAGGAGCTCCACCGCGGCCGCCACCCAGAGTGCCGCGACCACCGCCGCCCCCACCGGCCGGGTGAACCCCGCCAGCGCCGCGAACAGCCCCGCCCACAGCCACCGCCGGGTGAGCGCCGCATAGACCCCCCAGGCGGCCAGCGCCGTGAAGAGCGACTCCGAGTACGCCATCGACTGGACGATCCCGACCGGCAGCACGCCCCACAGCACGGCCAGCGTGAGGCCCACCCGCCGTCCGTGCAGCAGATCGCCGATCGCGAAGATCCCCCAGGCGGCGAACAGGGATGTGACCCAGCTCACCAGCAGACCGGCGTCGGCCGCGTCCAGCGGGGCTATGGCCGATATCACTCGCTCCAGGCCGGGAAGCAGGGGGAAGAACGCCAGGTTGGAGTGGACCGACCCGTCGGGCAGATGGACCGTGTAGCCGTACCCCTCCTCGGCGATGCGGGTGTACCACAGCGAATCCCAGCGCGCCGAGAGGAGCTGGTGCGGGCTCTTGCCCGCGAAGGCCCCCCAGATCGCGAGAACCACGAGCCCGAGCAGGCGCGTCCCCGCGTAGGCGAGCAATGCGGGAGCGGCCCGGCGCAGCGCGGCCCGAGCGGCGCGGCCCGGTCGGCCGTCGTCGCTGAGCGGCGCGGTGCCGGCCTGGGCGAGATCAGTCACGGCGACGATTATCAAGGATGGCCGGGACCGCCCGCCGGGGGCTGTGGACAACCCCGCGCGGAATGGCCGCGGGGGCTGTGGGCAACGGGGGAAGAACGCGGGACGGCCGCCGGGGGGCCACGGGAGGGACGGCAGAGAGACGGGGGACAAAAGGGGAAGTCCGGAACGTACGCCTCCGTAATCCTCCGCGGTCTGCTCCCAACATGACCTGCGGCACACGGCCCGCGCGGGGACTCGCGTACCCTGACCTCTCACTCGCGCCTTCGCCACCGGGGCCACCCGGACGTCCCTACGACGTGACGTACCGCCCCTCCGACGGCGGACCGCGAGCGCAAGCCCCAGGGAGGTGCGTACATGTCCGGGACGACCACGGCCCGCACTCGGCGGACGGCGGGCGTTCCCCGGCAATGGCGCGGCACCGAGGCGGGCGGCGGGGCGAACCGCTGGGTCGTGCTCCTCGTGCTCTGCGTCAGCCTGCTGCTCGTCGCCGTGGACGCGACCGTGCTGCATGTCGCGGTCCCGGCCGTGACCGAGGATCTGCGCCCCGGCGCGATGGAACTGCTGTGGATCGTGGACATCTACCCACTGGTCTGCGCCTCGCTGCTGATCCTCTTCGGCACCCTCGGCGACCGCGTCGGCAGACGGCGCGTCCTGCTGCTCGGCTACGGGCTCTTCGGCGCCGCCTCCGCGCTCGCCGCCTTCGCCCCCTCCCCCCAGATCCTCATCGTGGCCCGTGCCCTGCTGGGCGTCGGCGGCGCGATGATCATGCCCGCGACACTGTCGATCCTGCGCCAGGTCTTCCCCGACCGCCGGGAGCGGGCGCTGGCCATCGGCGTCTGGAGCGCGGTCGCCGCCGTCGGCGCGGCCGTCGGCCCGCTGCTCGGCGGTTTCCTGGTGGAGAACTTCTGGTGGGGCTCGGTCTTCCTGGTCAACCTGCCCCTGATGATCGTGGCGCTGCCCGTCGGCCGCTGGCTGCTGCCGGAGTCCACCGGCGACCGGAACGGGCCCTGGGACGTGCTGGGCGCGGTCATGGCCGCGTGCGGACTGTTCTGCGTCGTCTTCGGCGTCAAGCGGATGGGCGGCGGCGCGGATCCGCTGGACGCCGTGACCATCGCCCCGCTGCTGTTCGGGGTGGTCCTGCTGGTGCTCTTCGTGCGCCGCCAGCGCCGCCGTACGCATCCGCTGGTCGACCTCAAGCTGTTCGCCCGGCCCGCCTTCTCGATCTCCGTCGGCTGTATCGTGCTCGCCCTGCTGGCGCTCGTCGGCCTGGAGCTCATAGCCGCCCAGTACCTCCAGCTCGTGCTCGGGCTCACCCCGCTCGAGACGGGTCTGCGGCTGCTGCCGCTCACCTTCGCCGCCATGGCCGCCGGGCTCGTGGGGTCCCGGATGCTCCAGTGGCTCGGCCCGCGGCTCATGGTCGCCATCGGCTTCGCGCTCACCGCGCTCGCCGTTCTCTCGCTCACCGCCATGGGCCAGGCCGACCGGCCCGCCGTGCTCGTCGGCGGCTTCATCGTCCTGGGCTTCGGCCTGGAGACCACGCTCTTCAGCGCGTACGAGTCGATGCTCAACGAGGCGTCGGCCGGTTCGGCGGGCGGCGCGGCCGCCATCGGCGAGACCTCGTACCAGCTCGGTGCCGGTATCGGCATAGCCCTCCTCGGCAGCGTGATGAACGCCGCCTACAAGCCCGGCGTCTCCTCGGTGCCCGGCGTCCCCGCCTCGGCCAGCTCCGACGCGAGCCAGTCGCTGGGCGCCGCGTACAAGGTCTCCGACCGGCTCGGCGGCCACGCCGGAGAGGCCCTGCGCTCGGCCGCCCGCGGCGCCTTCGTCCACGGTCTGCACGTCACGCTCGCGGTCAGCGCCGGTCTGCTGCTGATGGGCGCGCTCGCCGCGCTGCGGCTGCCCAAGGCCATGGAGTGCGCCGCCGACGACGAGGAGCCCGCTCAGGGCCCCGACCAGCGCGCACAGGGCGGTACGGACACCCCGGCCCGGCACGACCGCGCTGCCGCCGTCGCCGCCGAGTCCTGACCGACCCCGCCCGACTCCCGCGCGCATCCCCCGCGCTGCGAGGTGTCCAGCGGATCTTGCCGCCCGCGGCGGGCTGGTCCCCGCCCCCTCCCCAACCGGGCTCTGCTCCGGACCCCGGGGTCCAGGGGCGGAGCCCCCGCGTGGTCCGCCGGACACCCCATAGCCCTGCCCGACTCCCGCCCCGGGCCTGCCCGCGTGCTGCCTGTGTCCTGGTGGCGCGGCGTGAGCGGGTCTGGACGTCAGGGGTTACCCGGCCGTAGCGTCGGATCGACCGGGCTGCTCACCTCGGCCGCCGGGCGGAAGGACGCGCCCCGGCGACCGGTACCCGCCCGGCGACCCGGACCCGCATCCACCGGAGGCCGCCACCCATGTCCGCTGGCACCCTGCCGTCGTTCGATCCGCGTGACCCGCTGGGGCTCGACGATCTCCTCGACCCCGAGGACCTCGCGGTCCGCGACACCATGCGGCAGTGGGCCGCCGACCGCGTGCTGCCGCATGTCGCCGACTGGTTCGAGCGCGGCGAGGTGCCCGGCATCCGGGAGCTGGCCCGGGAGCTCGGCTCCCTCGGCGCGCTCGGGATGTCCCTCACCGGCTACGGGTGTGCGGGTGCCAGTCCGATCCAGTACGGCCTGGCCTGTCTGGAGCTGGAGGCCGCCGACTCCGGGATCCGCTCCCTGATGTCGGTACAGGGCTCCCTGTCCATGTACGCCATCCACCGTTTCGGCTCCGAGGAGCAGAAGCAGCAGTGGCTGCCCCGGATGGCCTCCGGCGAGGTCATCGGCTGCTTCGGGCTGACCGAACCGGACCACGGCTCCGACCCGGCGGGCATGCGGACGTACGCCAAGCGGGACGGCTCGGACTGGGTGCTCACCGGCCGCAAGATGTGGATCACCAATGGCTCGGTGGCCGGGGTCGCGGTGGTGTGGGCCCGCACCGACGAGGGCATCCGCGGTTTCGTCGTCCCCACCGACGCACCCGGCTTCTCGGCCCCCGACATCAAGCACAAGTGGTCGCTGCGCGCCTCGGTCACCAGCGAGCTGATCCTGGACGAGGTGCGGCTGCCGGCCGACGCGGTCCTGCCCGAGGTCACCGGGTTGCGCGGGCCGCTGAGCTGTCTGGGCCACGCCCGCTACGGCATCATCTGGGGCTCGATGGGGGCCGCCCGCTCCGCCTTCGAGTCGGCGCTGGACTACGCGCGCGAGCGCGAGCAGTTCGGCCGGCCGATCGGGGGCTTCCAGCTCACCCAGGCCAAGCTGGCCGATATGGCGCTGGAACTCCACAAGGGGATCCTGCTCGCCCACCATCTGGGGCGGCGCATGGAAGCGGGACGGCTCCGCCCCGAGCAGGTCAGCTTCGGCAAGCTGAACAATGTGCGCGAGGCGATCGAGATCTGCCGCACGTCCCGGACGATTCTGGGCGCCAACGGGATCTCGCTGGAGTATCCGGTGATGCGGCACGCCACGAATCTGGAGTCGGTGCTCACCTATGAGGGCACCGTCGAAATGCACCAACTGGTGCTGGGCAAGGCGCTCACCGGAATCGACGCATTCCGGTGAGCGGCCCTGGGCGCCAGGCCCTGTCCGGGCCTAGCTCTGGTTGAAAAAGCCCGTGGTGTGGCCGGCCGGGCCGCTGACGATCTGGTAGTCCGCGGGGGTGAGGAGGAAGACGCGGTTGGCCACGCGGTCGATCGAGCCGCGCAGCCCGAAGATCAGCCCGGCCATGAAGTCCACCACGCGCTTGGCGTCGGCCGACTCCATCGTCGTGAGATTGACGATGACCGGAACGCCCTCCCGGAACATCTCGCCGATGCCGCGGGCATCCCGGAACCCTTCCGGGGTGACCGTGGCGATCCGGGTGCCGTGGTCCCGCGCGGTCTCGTCGGCCACCCGCGCTCGCGGGTCGGTCACCCAGGAGTCGCCGGGCTCGGACCCCTCGGCGTAGTCGTCGTCGTAGTAGCGCTCGTCATCGCTGTCGTCGACGAGGCCAAGCCAGGCACTTGCCTTGCGTACCGATCCCATAGACGCCTCCTCTCCCTGATGGTGTGTACCGTCCGCCCCTCTATGGTCGTCCATGATGCGGATGGTCTGCCACGTGGATTGCGGCCGCACAGGGGATTCGTGACGTTACTGGTGCACAACGGCTGGCGCCATATCAGAGTTCCACCTGCTTATGGGGGCTGACGGAGCGATGGGTAGACTCCGCGGCGGCCGGACGGGTGACGTCGGGGACATATGGGTGAACGGGGTTCGTGGTGTTTGGCATTATCCGGCCTTGTCGGCATCGGCTGTCGGAAAACCTGCGCACCGAGTGGATGGCGCATTTGTGCGGGCTGTGCCTCGCGTTGCGGGGTGACCACGGGCAGTTCGCCCGCGTCGCCACCAATTACGACGGCCTGGTGATATCGGTGCTGGTGGAGGCCCAGGCCGGGCGGTCGGACGGCTGGCGGCGCACCGCCGGGCCCTGCCCGCTGCGCGGGATGCGGACGGCGTCGGTCGCCCAGGGCGAGGGGGCGCGTCTTGCGGCCACCGTCTCGCTGGTGCTGGCCTCGGCGAAGGTACGGGACCATGTCGCGGACGGCGACGGGGCGTTGGCCCGGCGGCCGGTCGCCGCGGCGGCCCGCCGGGTGGCCGGGCGGTGGGACCGGGCGGGGGAGCGCAGCGGCGCCGCGCTCGGCTTCGACACCGCCCTGCTGCTCGACGCGGTCGGCCGGCAGGCGGAGCTCGAGTCCCACGCGGGCCCCGGCACTTCGCTGCTGACCATCACCGAGCCCACCGAGACCGCGACCGCCGCGGCCTTCGGGCACACCGCCGTCCTGGCCGGGCGGCCCGGCAACCGGGCCCCGCTGGAGGAGGCGGGCCGGCTCTTCGGGCGGCTCGCGCATCTGCTGGACGCGGTGGAGGACCTGGCCGAGGACGCGCAGACCGGTGCCTGGAACCCGATCGCGGCCACCGGCGCCGACCTCGCCGAGGTCCGCAGGCTGTGCGACGACGCGGTGCACGGGGTGCGGCTGGCGCTCAAGGACACCGAATTCGCGGGCAAGGGCTCCGGCCGGCTCGCCCATGTGCTGCTGGTCCACGAGCTGGAGCGCGCGGTCGACCGCACCTTCGGCACCACCGGCTGTGCGCACACCGGCCACGGCTCCGGCACCCCGGAGTCCTCCTACGGGCCGCCGCAGTCGCCGTGGATCACCCCGGGCGGCCCCGGCGGCGCCCCGCCGGAGCCGCCGGGGCGCCGCCGGGGGCTGCTCGCCGGCTGCCTGGTGTGGACCGGGCTCTGCTGCACCTGCCAGGTGTGCTGCCGGGATCCGTACCACGACCCGTGGAGCGGGCAGCCGCGCGAGGGCCTGTGCCATAAGTGCGGTGACTGCTGCGACTGTTGTGACTGCTGTAGCAACTGCGGCGACTGCTGTAGCTGCGACTGCTGTGATGGTTGTGACTGCGGCTGCGACTGCTAAGACAATCCAGCCCCTCCGGCGTTTGAGGAGCGGGGGCTGGGGCCGGGCCCCCACGCGGCGGAGCCGCATACCGATGCTGGGGGAAGGGGCGGGGAGGGGTGGAGTACTGAGGTGTGTGGGAAGGCCGAAGGCGCGTGACGACGCGGATGTGCTGCGGCCACACCGGGGGAGGGAATCCGGCGGGCGCGGGCGAAGCCTCGAAAGCGCTGAGGAAGGGAGTCCCCCTACGGCAGCGGAGGCGGGCGGTCAGCCCGAACAGGACGACGACCACACTCGACCGAAGTCGATGTGGTCGCGCGTGACCAGCCGCTGC
This sequence comes from Streptomyces sp. 11-1-2, assembly GCF_003595545.1. Lineage (NCBI taxonomy): Bacteria > Bacillati > Actinomycetota > Actinomycetes > Kitasatosporales > Streptomycetaceae > Streptomyces > Streptomyces sp. 11-1-2. The sequence continues at coordinate 3,067,655 of NZ_CP022545.1, read as the reverse complement.
CTTGAGTTCATGGGACAAGTGGAGCAGCCATCCGCTTCCGCGTCAACCGCGGTGAGACGCGCTGCTCACAGTTCGGACAGTCTTGACAGCGCACCGTGGGGACGCCTTAACCTCTGGCCCATGTCGAGCTGAGGGGCTCGCCTGCCGAGCTGAGGGGCTCGGCCGTGTGTGAAGGCCATGCGTGTGTTCACTTCAGAACTCACGGAGCCTCCGCATGTCCGCGAACCCGGACCAGCCTTCCCGATCACCCGCCACGATCGTCATCGTCGGCGCGGGCCCGCGTGCCACCGGTCTGATCGAGCGCCTCGCCGCCAACGCCCCCGAACTGCACGGCGACGGCGCCCCGTTCGAACTGCACCTGGTCGATCCGCATCCGCCCGGCGGCGGCCGGATCTGGCGCCCGGACCAGTCCCCGCTGCTGTGGATGAACTCCATGGCCGAGGACGTCACCATGTTCACCGACGAGTCGGTGGAGCGCGAAGGACCGATACGCCCCGGCCCCTCCCTCGCCGAATGGGCCGGAAAGGTCCGCGAGGGAGAGCCGCCCGGCGCCCGCGCCCTGCCGCCCGAACTCGCCGCCGAGGCCGCCGCCCTGACCGGGCAGAGCTTCGCCACCCGACGCCTCCAGAGCGCCTATCTGCGCTGGGTGTACGAGCGGTCGGTGGCCGGTCTGCCGCCCGGGACCACCGTCCATGAGCACCGGGACCGGGCCGTACGCGTCACCGGGCCGCGCGACGGACGTCAGCAGGTGTGGCTGGAGGGGCGGACCGCCCCGCTCACCGCCGACGCCGTGGTCCTCGCCCTCGGCCACCTCGACGCCGAACCCGACGCCGAGCAGCGGGCGCTCACCGCGTTCGCCGCCGAGCACGGCCTGATCCACCTCCCGCCGGAGTTCACCGCCGACAGCGAGCTGAGCGTGCTGCGCCCGGGTGAGCCGGTGCTCGTGCGCGGCCTCGGCCTCGCCTTCGTCGATCTGATGGCGCTGCTCACCGAGGGGCGCGGCGGACGCTTTGAGCGCGGCCCGGACGGGGAGTTGGCCTACCGGCCGTCGGGCCGCGAGCCCGTGCTGTACGCGGGTTCGCGGCGCGGCGTCCCGTACCACGCCAAGATCGGCTACTCGCTGAGCGGTGAGCGGCCACCGGTGCCGCGGTTCTTCGGCCCCGCCCAGGTCGACGCGTTGCTCTCGCTCCCCGGGCGCCCGGACTTCCGGCGCGACGTCTGGCCGCTGATCGCCAAGGAGCTGGGATTCGCCCACTACCACCGGCTGTTCACCGCCCATCCGGAGCGGACGGCCGGGGAGTGGCCCGCGTTCGAGGAGAAGTACGCCGCCTGCCCGCCCGGCAGCCCCGAACTGGACGCCCTGGTCGCCGCGGCCGTCCCCGACCCGGCCGACCGGCTCGATCTCGACGCCCTCGACCACCCCCTGGCCGGGCTGCGGTTCCCCGACCACGAGGCGCTGCAGCAGGGGCTGCGCGCCCATGTCGAGGCCGACCTCGCCCGCCGGCACAACCCCGCGCACAGCCCTGACCTCGCCGTCTTCCTCGCCCTGCTCTCCGTCTACGGCCAGCTCATCCGGCTCGGCGACATCGGCGGCTGGTGGCACGGCTTCTTCAGCTACCTCGCCTCCGGCCCGCCCGGCCCACGGCTCGAGCAGCTGCTCGCGCTCTCCCGCGCCGGAGTGGTGCGCTTCCTCGGCGCCGAGACGACCGTGACCGCCGATCCGCTGCGCGGGGTGTTCCGGGCGAGCTCCGCCAGCGTGCCCGGCCCTGCCGTCGAGGCCCGTGCGCTGGTCGAGGCCCGGTTGCCGGAGCCGACCGTGGACCGCTCCCGCGACACCCTGCTGCGCTCCCTGCACCGCGACGGGGCCGCCGCCACCCCGGCCGGACTGCTCGCCGTCAGCCCCGCCGACGGCCGGATCCTGGACCGGGCCGGAAGTCCGCATCCGCGCCGCTTCGCGCTCGGCCCGCACACCGACGCCCGCGCGTCGGGCGCCTTCGCCCGGCCCCGTACCAACGCCCCCGCGTTCCGGCAGAACGACGCCACCGCGCGGGCCCTGCTGCGCTGTCTGCGCGACCTGTCCTGTCGCGCCTCGCTCACCGCCTGAGCGCCCCGGCAAATCTCACCGCCTGGGCATCCCCCGGAAGACCGTTCCCGGGAAAACCTCCGCTCTCCCCCGAAGGACCCCAAGGACCCTCCATGTCGCTGACGTCCGATCCACCTGTCGACAAAGCCGCCGAAAGCGGCGGCGCCGAACGCGAGGACTACTCCGCACTCAAGGTCGTCCCGGTACGCCACCCCTGGCGCTGGGCCGCCGTTGCCGTCACCGCCGTCCTGGTGGCCCAGTTCGCCAACGGCCTGATCACCAACCCCGGCTGGGAGTGGGACGTCTTCGCCGACTTCTTCACCACCCGGACCATCCTCAAGGCGGTCTGGATCACCATCCAGCTCACCTTCTACGGCACCGCGCTCGGCTTCGCCCTCGGGATCGTGCTCGCCTTCATGCGGCTGTCCCAGAGCCCCTTCCTGAAGTCGGTGGCCTTCACCTACATCTGGGCGTTCCGCTCCATCCCGCTCATCGTCCAGCTGCTCTTCTGGTTCAACCTCACCTATCTCTACAAGCGGCTCGACTTCGGCATCCCCTTCGGCCCCGGCTTCTTCTCCTTCGACACCGCGGGACTGGTCGGCGCGATGAGCGCGGCGGTGCTCGGACTCGCCCTCCACCAAGCGGCCTACGCGGCGGAAATCGTGCGCGGCGGAGTCCTCGCCGTCGACGGCGGACAGTTGGAGGCGGCGGCCGCGCTCGGCATCCCCCGGCTGCGGCAGTTGCGCAAGATCGTGCTCCCGCAGGCGATGCGGTCGATCCTGCCGAACGCCGCCAACGAGGTCATCTCGCTCTTCAAGGGCACCTCGATCGTCTCCGTCATGGCGATCGGCGAGCTCTTCTACCAGGTGCAGGTCATCTACGGACGCAACGGCCGGGTCGTGCCGCTGCTGATGGTCGCGACCGTCTGGTACATCATCCTGACCACCGTGCTCTCGATCGCGCAGTACTACGTCGAGCGCCGCTTCTCGCGGGGAGCCACCCGATGACCGGCATGGTCGACATTCGTTCCGTCCACAAGAGCTTCGGGTCGCTGGAGGTGCTGCGCGGCATCGACCTGGAGGTGCGCTCCGGGGAGGTGGCCGTCGTCCTCGGCCCGTCGGGCTCCGGCAAGTCCACCCTGCTGCGCGCCATCAACCACCTGGAGAAGGTGGACAGCGGCTGGATCAGCGTCGGCGGCTCGCTGGTCGGCTACCGCCGCCAGGGCGACCGCCTCTACGAGCTGCGCGAACGCGAGATCCTCAAACAGCGCACCCGGATCGGCTTCGTCTTCCAGAACTTCAACCTCTTCCCGCATCTGACGGTGCTGGAGAACATCGTCGAGGCGCCGGTCTCGGCCCTGCGCCGCCCCAGGAAGGAGGCGGTCCACAGCGCCGAGACGCTGCTCGCCCGGGTCGGTCTGGCCGACAAGGCGGCCGCGTACCCCCGGCAGCTCTCCGGCGGACAGCAGCAGCGGGTGGCGATCGCCCGCGCCCTCGCCCTGGAGCCCGAGCTGCTGCTCTTCGACGAGCCGACCTCCGCCCTCGACCCCGAACTGGTCGGCGAGGTCCTCGACGTCATCAAGGACCTGGCCCACCAGGGCACCACGATGATCGTCGTCACCCATGAGATCGGCTTCGCGCGGGAGGTCGCCGACACCGTCGTCTTCATGGACGGCGGCCGGATCGTCGAGCAGGGCCCACCGGCCGAGGTGCTCGACGCCCCGCGCCAGGAACGCACCAAGGCGTTTCTCTCCAAGGTCCTCTGAGGCCGGCGATGTTCATGAGATCACCGAGGCCCGCGAGACGACCGATGTCCACGAGACCACCGATGTCCACCCATGCAAGGAGCACCCCCGTGAAGACCCGCCGCACCCTCGTCACCGCCGTCGCCGCCCTCACCGCCGCCGCCCTGCTCGGCGGCTGCGGCGACGGCGATGTCCAGGAGACGGTGGGCTCCAAGGGCACGAAGGGCAGCACCATCAATATCGGCCCCGACCAGCACCGCGTCAGAGGGAAGAAGGTCGACTCGATCGCCGCGAAGGTGCCGGCCGCGATCCGTGCGCGCGGCACCCTGCGCATCGGCGGCAGCGCCGACGCCTCCCCGCCGCTCGGCTTCTACGCGACCGACGACAAGACCCGGATCGGCTCCGAGATCGACCTCGCCACGCTGGTCGCCGACACCCTCGGGCTCAAGGTCGACTTCCAGGCGGTCTCCTGGGAGAACCTCTTCGTCGGCCTCGACAGCTCCAAGTTCGACGCAGTCTTCTCCAATGTGACGGTCACCGAGGAGCGCAAGGAGAAGTACGACTTCGCCACCTACCGGCTGGACGATCTCGCCTTCGAGGCCAAGAAGGGCACCTCCTGGCGGGTCAAGGGCCCGGGGGACGTGGCGGGCAAGACCGTTTCGGTCTCCTCCGGCACCAACCAGGAGAAGATCCTGGTCGACTGGAGCAAGGAGAACGAGAAGGCGGGCCGCAAGCCCGTGGACATCAAGTACTTCCAGAAGGACACCGACTACTACCTCGCCCTTCAGTCCGGCCGCATCGACGCCTACTTCGGCCCGAATCCCACCTCCGCCTACCACGTCGCCTCGGCCGGCCAGACCCAGGTCATCGGCCGCTTCTCGGGCGGTGGCGACCAGGTGCAGGGCAAGATCGCGGCCACCACCAGGAAGGGCAGCGGCCTGGTCGACGCCTACGCCGAGGCCATCGACCATGTGATCAAGGACGGTTCGTACGCCAAGGTCCTGAAGCGGTGGGGGCTCTCCAGCGAGGCGGTGAAGAAGTCCGAGATCAACCCGCCCGGTCTGCCCACGCCGTGACCGTGACCCCCCACCCCTGACCGAGGAAGGCCCCGACCATGGCCGTACCGACCGGCACCCTGCACCTGGCCGCCGCCATCGACGGCGACGGGCAGTACCAGGCGCCGTACTACGTGGAGCTCGCCCGCCTCGCCGAGGAGGGCACGCTCGACTTCATCACCCTGGACGACACCTTCGGCCCTCCGGGGCCGGGTCGGGGCAGGCTCGACGCGCTCGCCGTCCTCGCGCGCGTCGCGCCCGCCACCGGGCGGATCGGACTGGTGCCGACCGTCACCACCACCCATACCGAGCCGTTCCATGTCTCCTCCGCCGTCGCCACCTTGGACTGGGTCAGCCGCGGCCGGGCGGGCTGGCGGGTCGAGGTGTCGGCGACGGAGGAGGAGGCGCGGCTGGTGGGCCGCCGCCCCGCCGCCCCGGCCGGGGAGCTGTGGGCCGAGGCGGGGGAGGTCGCCGATGTGGTGGCCCGGCTGTGGGACAGCTGGGAGGACGACGCCGAGATCCGTGACACCGCCACCGGCCGTTTCATCGACCGTGACAAGTTGCACTATGTGGACTTCGAGGGCGCGCGTTTCTCGGTGCGCGGCCCGGCCATCGTGCCCCGGCCGCCGCAGGGCCACCCGGTGGTGGCCGTCGCCGCCACCGACCCGGTGACCTGGCAGACCGCGGCCCGACACGCCGATGTGGTGTACCTCCGCGCCACCTCCCCGGAGGAGGCGGGCCGCATCCGCGACGAGCTGAAGCGCCGGGCGGTGGCACACGGCCGGGAGCCCGGCACGCTCACCGTGCTCGCCTCCATCGCCGTGGACCTGGCCGACGGGGAGGGCGCGGCCGGGAACGCCCCGCCGGTCACTCTGACCGAGACGCCCGGCGGACCGCCGCTGTACCGAGGGGGACCGGTCGAGCTCGCCGAGCTGATCACCGGCTGGCATACCGCCGACGCGGTGGACGGGTTCCACATCACCCCCGTCGCCCCACGCCATGACCTGGAGCGTTTCGTCAACGGCACCGTGGCGCTGCTCCAGCACCGAGGGCTGTTCCGCACCTTCTATCCGGGTGCGACACTCCGCGACCACCTGGGGCTTTCCCGCCCGGCCGGCCGCTACGCCCTGGAACGGGAGGCCGCCCGATGAGCAGGCAGCACAAGCAGATCCATCTCGCGGCACACTTCCCGGGCGTCAACAACACCACCGTCTGGACCGACCCCCGGTCCCGAAGCCAGATCGACTTCGACTCCTTCGAACATCTCGCGCGCACCGCCGAGCGCGGGCTGTTCGACTTCTTCTTCCTCGCCGAGGGGCTGCGGCTGCGTGAGCACAACGGCCGGATCCACGACCTCGACGTGGTCGGCAGGCCCGAGTCGATCACCGTGCTGAACGCGCTCGCCGCCGTCACCGAACGGCTGGGGCTGGCCGCCACCGTCAACGCCACGTTCAACGAACCGTACGAACTGGCCCGTCGGCTGGCCTCCCTGGACCATCTCAGCGGGGGCCGCGCCGCCTGGAACGTGGTCACCTCCTCCGACGCCTTCACCGGCGAGAACTTCCGGCGCGGCGGCTTCCTGGACCGGGCCGACCGCTACACCCGGGCCGCCGAGTTCGTCGCCACCGCCCGTGAGCTGTGGGACTCCTGGCCGCCGGACGCCACGCCCCGCCCGTTCGCCCACACCGGCCGGCACTTCACCATCGACGGCGAGTTCGGCGTGGAGCGCTCACCGCAGGGCCATCCGGTGGTGATCCAGGCCGGGGACTCCGACGAGGGCCGGGAGTTCGCCGCCTCCGCCGCGGACATCATCTTCACCCGGCATGGCTCGCTGGAGGCCGGGCGCGCCTTCTACGCCGACGTCAAGCGGCGGCTGGCGCGGTACGGGCGCGCCCCGGAGGAGCTGAAGATCATGCCCGGGGTGACCCTGGTCCTCGGCGACACCGCGGCCGACGCCCAGGAGAAGGCCGCGGAGATCCGGCTCCAGCAGGTCTCACCGCAGACCGCGCTTCTCACCCTGGAACAGATCTGGGGTGTGGACCTGTCCGGCTACGACCCGGACGGGCCACTTCCGGATATCGACCCCGACCCCGACTCGCAGTTGACCCAGGGCCGGGTGCGGCATGGCGATCCGCTGGCCGTCGCCGCCAAGTGGCGGGCGCTGTCGGAGGAGAAAGGGCTGTCCATCCGGCAGACCGTCATCGAGGCGAGCGGGCGTCAGTCGTTCATCGGCACCCCGGAGGCGGTCGCCGCACAGCTGGCGGAATTCGTCGCCGCCGACGCCGCCGACGGCTTCATCCTCGTCCCGCATCTGACCCCCGGCGGGCTCGATGACTTCGTGGAGCGGGTGGTGCCGCTGCTTCAGGAGCGCGGGGTGTTCCGCACCGCGTACACCGGTACGACACTCCGTGACCACCTGGGACTTCCCTATCCGGGGGAGCGGGGCTGAGCGGCTCGGCACCGGCCCGGCCGCGGGGATGTGACCGGCCGACGTCATAGCGGAACCCGATCGCCCGTGCGCCCGTCTCAGGGGTTACCCAGGGGATGGGAGCACAAGCCCCGGCGGCCTGAACCCGCCGGGGCTATGTGGCGTGTGCCCGACAGCCGTTCCGAATTGTCCTCTTGCGCGGTCCGCCCATGGCCACGAATACTTCCGGAAGCGCTTGTCAGGGGCACGTCGAATCGGGTCGTATCGGTCATCGACGTGCTCATTGACTGCGCCTCACGGGCCTGCCCACCCAGGCGGACCCCCGATTCCCCCGGAGGAAGAGTTGAGGATCAAGCGCAACGCCCCCCACGGTAAGCAGGCGAGACGTATCGCCCTGATCGCCGCGACCTCCGCCCTGGTGGCCGGGGCGGCGCTCGCCGCCCCCGCCGCCTACGCCGGAAGCGACGGCACCCGCACCTTCAGCGCGGCTGAGGCCAAGTCGGCGAGCAACGCCGTCCTCGAGGCCGATGTCGCGGGCACCGCCTGGTATGTCGACAAGGCGACCAACAAGCTCGTCGTCACCGCCGACGGCACGGTGTCCCAGAGCGAGATAGCCAAGATCAAGAACACCGCCGGCGCGAGCGCCGACGCGATCGAGGTCAAGCGGACCTCCGGCAAGATTCAGAAGCTGATCTCGGGCGGAGACGCGATCTACGCGGATAGCTGGCGCTGCTCCCTCGGCTTCAACGTGCGCAACAGCAGTGGGGCCAACTACTTCGTCACCGCCGGTCACTGCACCGACGGTGCGGGCACCTGGTGGTCGAACTCCGGCCACTCCACCACCATCGGCCCGACGGCCGGCTCCAGCTTCCCGACCAACGACTACGGTCTGGTCCGGTACAGCGGCTCGGCCAGCCCCGAGGGCACCGTCGGCAGCCAGGACATCACCTCGGCCGCCAACCCGACCGTGGGCCAGACGGTCACCCGGCGCGGCTCCACCACCGGCATCCACAGCGGCCGGGTCACCGCGCTGAACGCCACGGTCAACTACGGCAATGGCGACATCGTCTACGGCATGATCCAGACCACGGTCTGCGCCGAGCCCGGCGACAGCGGCGGCCCGCTCTACGCCGGCTCCACCGCCCTCGGTCTCACCTCCGGCGGCAGCGGTAACTGCACCTCCGGTGGCACCACGTTCTTCCAGCCGGTCGTCGAGGCGCTGAACGCGTACGGCGTGAGCGTCTACTGATCGGCGCCGTCCCTTCGCTGATCGTCTCCGCACCAGGCTGATCGAGAGCCCCCGTCCGGGCCTCCGGACGGGGGCTCTCCGCGCCTCCGGAAGGGGGCATTCCGCATCCCCTCCCCACTGTCCGACGGGCGGACTATCGTGGACATGTACCCCACGAGGGGCATTGTTCACGATACGGACGGCAGGTGGCCGTGATGGTCGATGCGCTCGTGACATTGATAGTGGTACTGGCTTGCCTCGGCGCCCTTGGCGCGCTGGCCGCGGCCCGGGTGGTCAAGCAGTACGAGCGGGGTGTGGTCTTCCGGCTCGGGAGGCTGCGCTCGGATATCCGGGGGCCGGGGTTCACCATGATCGCTCCGATGGTCGACCGGCTCCAGAAGGTCAATATGCAGATCGTGACGATGCCCGTGCCCGCCCAGGAGGGCATCACCCGGGACAATGTGACCGTGCGGGTCGACGCCGTCGTCTACTTCAAGGTCGTGGACCCGGCCGAAGCGCTCATCGCGGTCGAGGACTACCGCTTCGCCGTCTCCCAGATGGCCCAGACCTCGTTGCGGTCGATCATCGGAAAGAGCGATCTGGACGATCTGCTCTCCAACCGGGAGAAGCTCAACCAGGGCCTCGAGCTCATGATCGACAGCCCGGCCGTCGGCTGGGGCGTCCATATCGACCGGGTGGAGATCAAGGACGTCTCGCTGCCGGAGACCATGAAGCGGTCGATGGCCCGCCAGGCGGAGGCCGACCGGGAGCGCCGTGCCCGGGTCATCAACGCGGACGCGGAGCTGCAGGCGTCGCATAAGCTGGCCGAGGCCGCCGCCCAGATGGCCGACACCCCCTCGGCCCTCCAGCTACGGCTGCTGCAGACGGTGATGGCGGTCGCCGCCGAGAAGAACTCCACGCTGGTGCTGCCCATCCCGGTCGAGCTGCTGCGCTTCCTGGAGCGGGGTGCGCAGGAGATCCCGGCCGCCGCCCAGATGGCCGCCCGGACGGAGGGCGATGCGGAGGGCGGCGCCCCGGCCGCCGGTCCGGCCACCGCCCCGGAGCCGGAGGCCGCGCCCGCGCAGCCGGCCCAGCCCGCCCGGCAGGCGATGCCGACGCTCACCGAGCGCGAGCCGGAGCCGCGTGCCGTGGACCGGTGATTGAAGTGAAGCCCGTCTCTCCCGCCGGAGGTGAACCACCAAGGGGCCCTCGCCAAGGGGGCTCGCCAGGGGGGCTCTTGCCAGGGGATCGCGCGCGGTTGATTCGCCCGGTTTGACGGCTCGTCCGGATACCTGATTCGGTGCCCGTACACCCAGAAGGTGTGCGGGCACCGCCATGTCCGGACATGAGGCCGCCGGGTAAATTTCACGGCGATGACGCGAACGCACCCTTGTGCGCGGCCGGTGGTGGTGGGAATACTCGGCGGCGCAATTTGGCATGGACGCGCCCCTGAGTGGGGAGAAGCGCCATGTCGTTACGCCCTCCGGGCCCTGGCACCCCACTGCCGTCGGGCCCAACCCCCCACTGGAAGGCAGAGACTTGAAGCACCGCCGCATACCCAAGCGTCGTGTCGCCATAGCCGGAGCCGGCATCGCGGCCCTGGTCGCCACGGGCATCACCCTGCAGAGCGCCAACGCCGCTCCCGGTGAGACCCAGCCCGACACCCTCTCGGTCGGCGCCGCCGGAAAGCTCGCCAACACCCTCACCTCGTCGCTCAAGAGCGACACGGCGGGTGCGTACTACGACGCCAAGGCCAAGAAGCTCGTCGTCAATGTGGTCAACAAGGGTGTCGTGGACAAGGTCCGGGACGCCGGGGCCGAGGTCAAGGTCGTCAAGCACACCCTGGCCGAGCTGAGCGAGGCGCGTCAGACGCTCAAGGAGAAGGCCACCATCCCCGGCACCTCGTGGTCGGTGGACCCCAGAAGCAACAAGGTCGTCGTCACCGCGGACAGCTCCGTCAAGGGCGCCCGGATGGCCACCCTCGACAAGGTCACCGACGCGCTCGGCGACAAGGTCGAGGTGAAGCACTCGGCCGGTAAGTTCTCCACCTTCATCGCCGGTGGCGACGCCATCTGGGGCAACGGCGGGCGCTGCTCGCTGGGCTTCAACGTGGTCAAGGGCGGCCAGCCGTACTTCCTGACCGCCGGTCACTGCACCGAGGCCATCAGCAGCTGGTCGGACTCGCAGGGCGGCGAGGAGATCGGCACCAACGAGGGCAGCGACTTCCCCGGCAACGACTACGGGCTGGTCAAGTACACCAAGGACACCGACCACCCGAGCGCGGTCGACCTCTACAACGGCAGCACCCAGGCCATCTCCAAGGCCGGTGACGCCACGGTCGGCCAGAAGGTGACGCGCAGCGGTTCCACCACCCAGGTGCACGACGGCGAGGTCACCGGCCTCAACGCGACCGTCAACTACCAGGAGGGGACGGTCGAGGGGCTGATCCAGACCACGGTCTGCGCCGAGCCCGGCGACAGCGGCGGCGCGCTCTTCGCGGGCGACACCGCGCTGGGTCTGACCTCCGGCGGCAGCGGTGACTGCTCCTCGGGCGGCGAGACCTTCTTCCAGCCGGTGCCGGAGGCGCTGCAGGCGTTCGGCGCCGAGATCGGCTGACCTGGGACGCGTTTCGCTCCCGCGGTCCGCTCCCGTGTGAACAAGAGCAGGCCCCCGGACACCCGTGGACGGTGTCCGGGGGCTTTCCCTTTGCCGTGCTCAGCCCGTTGTGCTCAGGCTGTTGTGCTCAGGCTGTTGTGCTCATTGCCGTGTTCGGTGGTCGTTCAGCCGGTCAGAACTCGAAGACCAGCGTCGGGGCCGCGCTCTTGAAGCAGTTGTTCGCGAAGGTGTGCTCGTACGACACCCGGCGACCGTCCCAGATCCCCTCGGCGGTGACCGTGATGGGGTGCCACTCCTTGGTGCACACCCGGCCGGGCTCCGCGCCGGTGCGCAGCTGGCCGAACGTGCCGCCCACGGAGCGGAGTTCGGCGCATGCCTTGGCGGGGGCCGGGTGGGTGCCGGTGGCGGTGGGGCGACAGCTCAGTGTCACCGCTCGCTGGACCTCGGTCGTGGCCGCGTCGTCCCCCCAGCCGACGGTGAGGACCAGCGCGGAGGGCGGGTACAGGCTCTGCGGCTTGGCGGGCTCGGCGCTCGCCGTGCCGCTCGTGCCGATCCCCAGCACAGCGCTCACGGCCAGAGCGGCTCCGAGCCCGATCGCCCCAGTAGTCTTCCGCATTTCGAACACTCCCTTGCTCGTCGTTGCAGATACCGGACGGAGTCTTACGTGGTGCGCGTCAGGAACGCACGTCGATCGAGCACTTCCGGTCGCTACAAGTAGTCGTTCGGTGGCTTATTGTCGCGCGCGGGAGATGGCCGGGCGCGGAACGGCGCGTGGCGACCGGGTGCGCGACAGCGCGCGGTTGCGCCCCCCAGGGGACCCCGGCGCCGTTTCGCGCCCCCGGTGGATGGCGTGCTCAGCGAGGTGCCCGAGGCGCTCAAATCGATTCAAGGGCGCTCAGGTGAGCAGGGCCGAGTGATGTCCGTGATGCCTCTGGGGTGAGGGCTGCCGCGTACCCCGCGAGAGCGAGAACCTGCCAGGGCAAGCTGGCCGGTGGTGGCCGCTCTAGCCCAGCTCGCCGCTCAGGGCCCCGGCCTGCCGGCCCCAGCCGTAGCCGCGCCCCACGCGCAACCGCAGCACCAGCCGCCGCTCGGCCACCATCGCGGTGCGGAATTCCTCCCAGTCCGGATGGTCGCCCTGGATCGCGCGGTAGACCTCCACCAGCTCATCGGCGGTGGCGTCATGGGGGTCGGTGGCGACCGGCGTCAGCTCGGCATCGCCCTCGGCCACCAGATAGGAGGAGTGGTCCTCGCTGGTGACGTAGAAGCTCGCACGCGGATCGCGGCGCAGATTGCGGGTCTTGGCGCGGTCGTCGGTGGCCGAGATCCGGATGAGGCGTGTCGCGGGGTCATAGGTGAAGGCGACATTGGAGAGCTGCGGCCGCCCATCGCGCTTGAGGGTGACGAGCGCGCCGGTGCGCTGCCCCCGTAGCAGGTCGAGCAGGGATCCCTCCGTCATGGTGATCAGCATACGCGCGGGCCGGTGACCGGCCCATGGATTCGACCGACCGGCTTCCGTGCGTCGCGTTCGCAAGGCGACGCGCGGGATTAAAGGGTGTTTTGGGTGCTTATGGTGGAGAAGGGAAACGCGCTCGAGCCGACTCGCACGTCTGTTCGAGAATGGGGTTATGGTGGGGCGTGGGACAAGCAGGGTCGGTCAGGGGGTGTGAGCAGCGGGAGGTGCGGATGCCAGGCTTCACGCATCTGCACACCGCGTCCGGGTTCTCCATGCGGTACGGGGCCGCGCACCCGGAGCGGCTGGCGCAGCGGGCCGCCGAGCGCGGCATGGACGCGATCGCGCTGACCGACCGCGACAGCCTCGCCGGAGCGGTGCGGTTCGCCCGGGCGTGTGAGCGCGCGGGAGTGCGACCGCTCTTCGGGGTGGACCTTGCCGTACGGAGGGAGGACCCGGAGCCGGGGCGCACCGTTCGGCGCCGTACGCCGGTGCGCGGCGGGGCGTTCATCGACGAGTCCACGCCCCGGGCGGTCTTCCTCGCCCGGGACGGCGCGGCCGGCTGGGCCGCGCTGTGCGGGCTGGTCTCCGCCGCCCACGCGGGGCTCGCCCACTCCGGATCCGCCCGGACGCACGGCGACGGGCCGCCCCTGCTGCACTGGCGCGACCTGGTGAGCGACCCCGGCGCGCTCGCCCCGCTGACCGTGCTGCTCGGCCCGGACTCCGACGTCGGCCGGGCCCTGGCCGCCGGGCGCCCCGACCGGGCCGAGCGGCTGATCGCCCCCTGGCGTGAACTCTTCGGCCACGCGCTGCGGCTGGAAGCCGTATGGCACGGCCGCACCGGCACCGGCCCGGGCTCGCTGCGGCTTGCCGCCCGTACCGTCGGCTTCGCCGCCGACCAGGGCATCCCGGCCGTGCTGAGCAACGCCGCCCGCTACGCCGATCCGGGGGAGGGGCCGGTCGCCGACGTCCTGGACGCGGCCCGCCGGCTCGTTCCCATCGACCCGCGCACCCCCGGGGCGCTCGACAGCGGTGAGCGCTGGCTCAAGGGGCCCCGGGACATGGCGAAGGCGGCCGAGCGGATCGTGGAGGCGGCCGGGATGCGGCGGGACGCCGCGCACCGCCTGCTGGAGGAGACCCGGCGCACCGCCGCCGCGTGTCTGGTCGACCCCGAGGACCACATTGGCCTGGGCAGCGTCCACTTCCCCGAGCCCCGGCTGGTCGGGGCCGGGCGGCGGAGCGCCGAGCGGGTGCTGCGGTCGCGCTGCGCCGCCGCCATGGTGCTGCGGGGGTACGACCGGGACCGGGTGCGCTGGGAGCGGCTCGAGGACGAGCTGCGCACCATCGAACGGCTCGGCTACGCCTCGTACTTCCTCACCGTCGCGCAGGTCGTCGACGACACCCGGGAGCTCGGCATCCGGGTGGCCGCCCGTGGTTCCGGCGCCGGATCGTTCGTCAACCATCTGCTGGGCATCACCCACGCCGACCCCGTGGCCAACGGCCTGCTGATGGAGCGCTTCCTGTCGGTGCGGCGCGCCGCGCTGCCCGATATCGACATCGATGTGGAGTCCGCGCGCCGGCTCGACGTCTATCGCGCGATCTTCGAACGGTTCGGTTCGGAGCGGGTCGCGACCGTCTCGATGCCCGAGACCTACCGGGTGCGCCATGCCGTACGGGACGTGGGCGCGGCGCTCGGCATGGACCCGGCCGAGGTGGACCGGCTCGCCAAATCCTTCCCGCATATCCGCGCCCGCGATGCCCGCGCGGCGCTCGCGGAACTGCCCGAGCTGCGGGCGCTACGAGAAGCGACCGCCGAGCAGGAACGTTTCGGCAAGCTCTGGGAGCTGGTCGAGGCGCTCGACGGACTGCCCCGTGGCATCGCCATGCACCCCTGCGGCGTACTGCTCTCGGACGCCGGGCTGCTGGCCCGTACGCCCATCGTGCCGACCAGCGGCGAGGGCTTTCCCATGTCGCAGTTCGACAAGGACGACGTGGAAGAGCTCGGACTGCTCAAGCTCGATGTCCTCGGGGTGCGGATGCAGTCCGCGATGGCGCACGCGGTCGCGGAGATCCGGCGGACCACCGGGCGGGTCGTGGACATCGACGACCCCGGGCAGGTCCGGCCCGGCGATCCGGCCACCTACGACCTGATCCGCTCCACCGAGACACTCGGCTGCTTCCAGATCGAATCGCCCGGTCAGCGCGATCTCCTCGGCCGACTGCAGCCCACCTCCTTCCACGATCTCGTGGTCGACATATCGCTCTTCCGGCCGGGCCCGGTCGCCGCCGACATGGTCCGGCCCTTCATCGACGCCCGGCACGGCCGCAAGCCCGCGCGCTATCCGCATCCGGACCTGGAGGACGCGCTGCGCGAGACCCACGGGGTCGTGGTCTTCCATGAGCAGATCATCAAGATCGTGTCGATCATGACCGGATGTGAACGGGACCTCGCCGACGAGGCGCGGCGCGCGCTGTCCAACCCCGAGCGGCAGGGGCGGGTGCGGGCCTGGTTCCACGCGGAGGCGGAGAAGCGGGGTTACGCGCCGGAGGTGCGGCTGCGCACCTGGGAGATCGTCGAGGCGTTCGGCTCGTACGGCTTCTGCAAGGCGCATGCCGTCGCCTTCGCGGTCCCGACGTATCAGTCCGCCTGGCTCAAGGCGCACCATCCGGCCGCCTTCTACGCCGGGCTGCTCACCCATGACCCCGGGATGTACCCGAAGCGGCTGCTGCTGGCGGACGCGCGGCGGCGCGGAGTGCCGATCCTGCCGCTGGATGTGAACCGGTCGGGGGCCGCCTATCGAATCGAACTGACGTCTGGTGCTTCTCGTGACATCAGTAACAAGGAGGACAGGCGCGGCAAGGGGGATGGCCGCGGCAAGGGGGACATCGGTGTCCGGCTGGCGCTGAGCGATGTCCACGGCATCAGCGAGGCCGAGACCGAGCGGATCGCGGCCGGACAGCCCTACTCCTCGCTCCAGGACCTGTGGCTGCGCGCCCACCCCGGGCGGCCGGTCGCCGAACGGCTGGCCCAGGTCGGCGCGTTGGACGCGTTCGGCACCAGCCGCCGCGATCTGCTGCTGCAGATCGCCGAACTGCACCGGCAGCAGCGGGGCGCCGCCGCCCGGCATAACGCGGAGGGCCAGCTTCCGCTGGCCGAAACCGGCCCCGCCGCCCCCGCCGGGCTCCCCGACCTCGACGCGGACGAACGCCTCGGCGCCGAACTCGGCATCCTCGGCATGGACGTCTCCCGCCATCTGATGGGCGACCACCGGGACTTCCTGGAGGAGCTGGGCGCGATCCCCGCGAAGCGGCTGCGCGACGCGCCGCACGGGGAGGTCGTGCTCGTCGCCGGCGCCAAGGCCGCCACCCAGACCCCGCCGATCCGCTCGGGGCGCCGGGTCATCTTCACCACGCTCGACGACGGTACGGGGCTGGTCGACTGCGCCTTCTTCGACGACAGCCACGCGGCGTGCGCGCACACCGTCTTCCACTCCTGGCTGCTGCTCGTACGCGGCGTGGTCCAGCGGCGCGGCCCGCGCAGCCTCAGCGTCGTCGGCTCGGCCGTGTGGAACCTCGCCGAACTGGCCCAGCTCAGGAAGGAAGGCGGCCTCGAAGCGGTCGCCGCCGAACTGGCGGGGGCGGGCCCGGAGACGGCTGAAGCGGGCTCCGGTAGCGGCCGCGAGGCGGACTCCGGCCCTGGCCGCGACTCCGACTCCGGTCGCGACTCCGACTCCGGCCGCCGGATCGAGATGCCCACCGGTTACGCCATGCACCCCTGGGCCGACCTCCAGCCCGCGGGCGACCAGGCCGCCACCGGCCGCAAGCTGTGGCATGCGAGCCCGGGGAGCGCGGGATGATTTTCGGCCACAATTCCCTCCCGCCCCGCCCGCCGGGCACGCCCGCGCCGGGTGCTGTGACCGGGACGCGCCCGGCCGGGCCGGTGACCGTGGCCGGGGCGCCCGCGCCTAAGGGCCGCCAGCCCTGTCGTGTTTCCAGCGCCACCTCGCCCGGCCTCCTGGCCGAGGCGCGCTCGGGCGCGCCGGCGCCCGGGCGCGGGGTGGGTGCTGTGGGCGTGTCCGCCGCGCGACTGGCCGGTGTCGTCCCGCTTGGCGCTCGGGCCGACATGCGCCAGACGGCGTCGGCCGAGCCGACCGTGTCACGGGGGACGGCCGAAGCGGCGCCCGGTGCCGTGGCCGACGTGGCGTCCCCTGGCGGGTCTGCCGGACGCCCGGCCGGCGCCACCACGCCCGGGGGCGTGGCCGATGTGTGCTCGGGCGGTGGTGATGTGCACTCGGGCGGCGGTGAGGAGTTGAGCGGTGAGGTCGCTGAGGGGACGTCGGCCGGCAGCTCGGGCCGGGCCTCGGGTGGCGTCGGGGGAGCGACTGGAGAGGGGGAAGTGGCTGAGGATTCATCGGCCAGGCCCCGGGGCGGAGGCACGGACGGCGGAGGCCCGGGCGGCGGGGGTTCGGCTGAAGCGGTCGGAGGTTCGGCTGAGGCAGGGGCGGAGGGTCCGGGCAGTCCCGGTGGGGACGGCAACGCCTCGGACTCGGTTCGTGAGGGCGACGTGCCGCATGTGTTGTACGTGCGGTTCCATCCCGCGCCCGGGGAGGACGTCTACCAGGGCCTGCTCACCCTGCTCGGTGAGCTGACGCCCGTCGTCGAGGCGCTGCCGCCCGATGCCGCGTTCGCGGATGTGCGGGGTGCGCTGCGGTACTTCGGGCGGGACGCGGCGGGGCTGGCCGAGATCGTACGGGTCCGGGCGCTGGCCCGGTACGGCGTGGACTGCACCGTCGGCGTCGCCGCCAACCCCCTGCTCGCCCGCATGGCCGCCCAGGAGGCCCAGGAGCCCGGCGCCCCCGCTTCCAGGGGCGGCCGGTCCGGCGGCGGGTCCGGCGGCAGGTCCGGCCAAGCGGCCGGGTCCGTCCGTACCGTTCCCGGCGATCCGGACGCCGTCGCCGCGTTCCTGGCGCGCAAGCCGCCCATCGCCCTGCCCGGGGTGGGGCCCGCGACCGCGCGCACCCTGAGCGCGTACGGGCTGGACAGCGCCGCGCGGATCGCCGCCGCACCGCTGTCCACTCTGCAGCGGATCCTCGGCGCGGCGACCGCGCGCCGCGTCCACGCGTGGGCGCGCGGTATCGACCCGGCGCCGGTCACCCCGAACGCCCCCGCCCGTGCGATGGGCGCGGAACACCGCTTCCGTCACGACGAGTTGGACCCCGTCCGCAGGCGCCGGGCGCTGCTCACCCTCGCCGACGGGCTCGGTGTCCGGCTGCGGACGAGCGGGCAGGTCGCGGCCGCGATCAGCCTCACCGTCCGCTACGCCGACCGCTCCACGACCACCCGCTCCCGCACCCTGACCGAGCCGACCGCGCACACCCCGGCGCTGACCGCCGCCGCGTACGCGCTGCATGACGCGCTCGGGCTGCAGCGGGCCCGGGTGCGGTCCGTGGCGCTGCGCTTCGAGGGGCTGATGGACGCCGAACTCGCCTCCCATCAGCTCACGTTCGACCCCGCGGACGAGAAGTCACGCCGCCTGGAGGCCGCCGCCGACCGGGCCCGGGCCCGCTTCGGCATCTCCGCGATCCGGCCCGCCGGATTCCTCGACGTCGCGTAACCTCGCCAGCACCACGGATGTCGTGTAACCCCACCAGTTTCCTGGTTGTCACGTAACCCATCGGATTCCTGGACGTCACGTGAAAAGGGTGTAGACGTTCCTTCACCGGCAAATGGCTGGATGCCTTTGCTACTCGCGCGTAATTTCGATTGAGCGCACCACTTCTTGTGATCCGGATCGCAGGGCGCAGCGCAAGCGCACCGTCAGCGCGACTCTCTCCCCCACCAGCGAGGAGTTCATGTGATGCTGCCCCGGAGGCGTATCCGGCGATTCCGGAAGACCAAGCCCCGTACGTTATTGCCCGCCCTGGCCCTCGCGGTCGCGGCGACCGTGGCGACCCCCACCGCCGCGCTTGCCACGGACACCGCGTCGCAGGGGGTGAGCAGCGGCTGGAACGACTACTCCTGCAAGCCCTCGGCCCAACACCCGCGCCCCGTCGTCCTGGTGCACGGCACCCTCGGCAACTCCGTCGACAACTGGCTCGGCTTCGCGCCCTACCTGGTCAAGCGGGGTTACTGCGTCTTCTCCCTCGACTACGGCCAACTGCCCGCCGTGCCGTTCTTCCACGGTCTCGGGGCGGTCGACCAGTCCGCCAAGCAACTGTCCACCCATGTGGACCGGGTGCTCGCCGCCACCGGCGCCGCCAGGGTCGACATGGTCGGGCATTCGCAGGGCGGGATGATGCCCCGCTACTACCTCAAGTTCCTCGGTGGCGCGCCGAAGGTGAACGCCTTGGTCGGCATCGCCCCCACCAACCATGGCACCACCCTGTCCGGGCTGACGAAGCTGCTGGACTACTTCCCCGGGGTCGGCGATCTCATCGCCAAGGGCGCCCCGGGGCTGATGGACCAGGTGGTCGGCTCGGACTTCCTGCGGCGCCTCAACGAGGGCGGCGACACCGTCCCCGGAGTGCGCTACACCGTCATCGCGACCAAGTACGACGAGGTCGCGACCCCCTACCAGGCGCAGTTCCTCTCCGGTCCGAACGTCAAGAACGTGGTGATCCAGGATCTGTGCGCAACCGACATCTCGGAGCATCTGGCCATCGGCCTGACCGACGGGCTGGCCTTCCATGAGGCCGTCAATGCCCTCGATCCGGATCACGCCACCCCGACCACCTGCGCGTCGGACGACTGACGCCTGCCCGTCATGGCGCGCCCTGTCTCGGTCCGTACGAGCAGGGCGCGTCGCCCGTCGGGCTGGTCCGCCTCGCGCCGCGACCAGCCCGCCCTCGACCGCCCCGGCGACGAGCGGCCGTCGTCCGATTACTCGGCGACGAGCTCGACCTCGAGGTTGCCCTTCGTCGCCTTGGAGTACGGGCACACCTGGTGCGCCTGCTCGACCAGCTTGCGGCCGGTCTCGTTCTCCAGATCGCCCGGCAGCTCGACGCGCAGCGTCACCTTGAGCCCGAAGCCGCCGTCCGCCTCGTCCTTGCCGATGCCGACCTCGGCGGTGACGGAGATGTCCTTGGTGTCGACCTTGGCCTGGCGGCCGACGAGGCCGAGCGCGGACGCGAAACAGGCGGCGTAGCCCGCGGCGAAGAGCTGCTCGGGGTTGGTGCCCTGGCCGTTGCCGCCGAGGGCGGGCGGCATGGCGAGCGGCAGGTCGAGCTGTCCGTCGGAGCTCACGGCCCGGCCGTCGCGTCCGTTGGCAGTGGCCACCGCGGTGTAGATCGCGTCCATGAAGACCATCCCTTTCGTGTCAGGCAGTCGGGAGGTGGGCGCCCGGTGCGCCCTGCCTCCGGATGGAAGTACAGCACACAATTAAGTTGTGCACAACTAAAGGGTACGCTGGACACATGTCACACCAGCCCGACCGCACCACCACCGACACCGATCGCACCACCCCGGAGCCGCACCCCGCCGATGAACTGCTCCGGCTCGATCGGCAGCTCTGCTTCTCCCTGCACGCCGCCTCCCGCGCCTTCGACGGCCTCTACCGCCGGGTGCTGAGCGACACGGGCCTGACCTATCCGCAGTACCTGGCCATGCTGGTGCTCTGGGAGTACGGGGAGATGCCGGTCAAGCGGCTGGGGGAGTTCCTGCGGCTGGACTCGGGTACCCTCTCGCCGCTGCTCAAGCGGATGCAGACGGCCGGACTCGTCCAGCGCGAGCGCAGCGCACACGACGAGCGCTCGGTGACGGTCCGGCTGACGGCGGAGGGCGCGGCGCTGAAGGGGCGCGCCCAGGGCGTACCCCTGAAGGCGATCGAGGCCAGCGGCCTCGGCCTGGCGGAGGCGGTGGACCTGCAGGCCCGGGTGCAGCGGCTGACGGCGGCCCTCGACGCGGCGCTGGCCGACGAGGAGGCGTAGGCGGAGGAGAACGAGGCGGGGGAAACGAGGAGAGCCGGTCCCGGGGGTGGCGTCATCCTCCCCGGGACCGGCTCGCTTCGATCGGCCGCGGTGACGTTACGGCCTTAGCCGTATGACCTCAGCCGTGACGTACGGCCTCGGCGGCGACGTACGGCCTCGGCGGCGACGTGCGGCCTTAGTCGCCGTTACGGCCTACGGCCTCAGCCGCGGCCGCGGCGTACGGCCTTGCGGCGGTTGGCGGCGGCGAACAGCACGGCCGCGCCGGCGGCGAGGACCGCGGCGCCGCCGATGGCCATGGGGGCGGTGGATCCGTCGCCCCCGGTCTCGGCGAGACGCTGCCCGTCGGCGGCGCTGCCGTCCTGCGGTTCGTCGTTCGCGGCCATGACCTTGGCGCTCTTGGCCTCGGGCTGGTTCGCCTCCGTGCTCTTCTCGTCCGCAGCCTTCGGCTGGTGGTTGGCCTCGGTGCCGTCGTCACCGCCGTGGCCGTGGTGATCGACGGTCGACTTCTCGGCGCCCTCCGCTATCTGCGCGTCATTGGGCGCGGCGGCGGTGGGTGCGGAACTCGCGCTCGTCCCGGCCCCCTTGGTCGCCGCGGCTCCGGCTCCGGCTCCGCCGAAGGTCACGTCCGAGCAGGTGTAGAACGCTTCCGGGCTGTCCGAGCGCTGCCAGACGCTGTAGATCAGATGACGGCCCGACTTGTTGGGGACGTTCCCCGTGAAGACGTAACTCCCGTCCTTCAGCGTGGGATCGGTGACCTTGGCGAACGGCTCCGACTCCAGGTCCGCCCAGGTCAGCGGCTTCGTCGGGTCGTAGCCGTCCTTGGTGACGTACAGCTCGAAGCTGCCCCGGTGGGGCGCGGTGGCCCGGTAGGCGAAGGTGTGCTCGCCGGCCGTCATGGCGGTGGCCGGCCAGTCGGCGCGCGGCAGGTCCAGGCCCTTGTACTTGTCGCGGCCCGCGCTGCACAGCTTTCCGTCCGGGATGATCTCCTTGTGGCGCCCGGCGGCGTCCGGGATGTTGACCTCGTTCCAGTCGTAGAGCGCCTGGGTGCCGCCCGCCTGGACGGCCGCCTTGCAGGCCGCCGAGTCCGGGCTCTCCGGCCCCTCCGCGAAACACGCCGACACCCGGCTGACCGGGTCCTGCATCGAACCGTGCGCGGCGGCCGGGTCGGCGGTCAGCGCGGTGAGGGCGAGCGGCACCACGCCGAGTACGGCGAGCCGGGCGGTTCTGCGGTGAGCGGTCGCACGAGCGGTCATCGTCGGAGGCTCCTTCGGTGGGGGGACGCGCTGGGAGGTCAGCGGTTGGGGTGTCGCGGTTGGGGGTGATGCTGTTGGGGGTGATGCGGTTGGGGGGTGACGCGCAGCACGCTAGCCCCGCCCAACGGCTCCGCCGCCGGTCTTATGGCGCCGTTAAGGAGCAGCTCAGGCGGAGCTGAGGATGGGCCCGTCCCGGGGGTTGGGAACTGCTGCTGGTTGACCGCGCTGGGCGCGTTCTGGTGTGCACGACCGCGTGTCGACGACTTGCGACCTCGGAAGGGAACGGGGGTTTCTGTGTCGAATGCGTGACCTGCGCGGGAGGTGCTCGTTAGATGCCGTGACGGGATCTTTGAGCCGTGCAGGGGGCGGGGATGGGTGGGCTGCGTAGGGTGGCGGCGCCGTTCGTGGCGCCCGGTCCGACCGGGGTGGCCATCCGCGACAGCCTCAAGGGCCTGACCGGGCAGGACCAGAGGATCCTGTGCCTGGTCGGTGGTCTGCTGGGCTCTCTGGCTTCCCGGGACCTGAAGGCCCGCTGCGCGGCCGGGCTGGATCGCGATTCGAAGCAGTGGGCGCGGCGCAAGCGGGTCTTGACCGGCCAGTCCTCCTCACGCTGGGCGGGCAGCATCACCAAGGCCACGCACGACCAGTGGGCGCTGGCCCGACGCGGTCAGCTTGCCTGCATCCAGCACCTCCAGGTGAGCATCGACATGATCGCGTCCCGGCTGTCGCTGCCGGTCGGGGCGAAGGGTTCCAAGGGCTCGCCGGGTGGTTACCGTTCCCGGCAGGAGTGGTTCGCCAAATCCCGGCGCCTGCACCTGCTCCAAGACCGGCTTGAGCGGGAGCGGGCCGACTGTGAAGCAGGACGCGTGCGGGTGGTGCGCGGCGGAAGGAAGCTGCTGCGTAACCGGCACAACCTCCAAGCCACCCGGCTGACCGAGGCCCAGTGGCGTGTGCGGTGGGAGGCTGAGCGCTGGTTCCTCCAGGCCGACGGCGAATCGGGGAAGCGATACGGGAACGAGACGATCCGTGTCGCCCCGGACGGCGAGGTGAGCATCAAGCTCCCGGCGCCGCTGGCCGGGCTGGCCAACGCACCCCATGGCCGGTATGTGCTGGCCTGCCGGATCGGCTTCCGGCACCGGGGCCAGCAGTGGGCCGACCGCGTCCAGGCGAACCGTGCCGTGGCGTACCGCATCCACTTTGATGTGAAACGTGACCGCTGGTACCTGACCGCCTCCTGGCAGATCCAGCCAGCCAGGATGGCGCCGTTGGAGGCGGTGCGGTCCGGCGGACTGATCGGTGTGGACACCAACGCCGACCACCTGGCCGCCTGGCGCCTGGATGCCCACGGCAACCCCGTCGGCGAGCCCCGCAGGTTCGACTACGACCTCACCGGCAGCGCACCGCACCGGGACGCGCAGGTGCGACATGCCCTCATCCGCCTCCTGCGCTGGGCCAAACGCCATCGGCTGGCCATCGCGGTCGAGGACCTGGACTTCCAGTGGGAGAAGACCCGGGAGAAGCACGGGCGGCGCAAGCGGTTCCGCCGGCTGATCTCCAGCATGCCAACCGCGAAGCTGCGCAGCAGGCTGGTGTCCATGGCCGCCGAGCTCGGCATCGCCGTCGTGGCCGTCGATCCCGCCTACACCAGTCGCTGGGGCGCCCAGCACTGGCAGCGGCCCCTGACCACGAAGACTCGCAAGATCACGCGCCACGACGCTGCCGCCGTGGCAATCGGACGGCGCGCCCTGGGACGCCCGATCCGGCGACGGACGCAACCGCCCCCACCGCACCGGAGCGATGCGGTGGGGCATCGGACCGTCCAGGCCGCATCGGGTATCCCGGGACGTGAGGAAACCCGCCCCCGCATTCCCGGACCACGGACACGATCCGTCGGCGCCGGACGTGGAGCGAAAGCGGGGGACCAGCGTGCCCACAACCGTTCGGGGCACACGGCTGAGCACAAGTCCTGGCACCAGGACTCACTCCCGCTCAGTCCCTAGGAACGGTGACACATATGACCGCAACGAACTCTTCCGGTGGCTCCCGTGGCGCCGCCCGCGCCTCGGCCCGTGAGCTGATCGAGGCCATCGTCGACCCCGGAAGCTGGCACGGCTGGGACGAACCGGTGGAGATCACCACGGACGACCCCGACTACCGGGCCGACCTGGAACGGGCACGGGAGCGCACCGGGCTGGACGAGTCGGTCATCACCGGTGAGGGCCGTATCGAGGGGCGCAGGGTGGCGCTGGTCGCCTGCGAGTTCCGCTTCCTGGCCGGTTCGATAGGGGTCGCCGCGGGGGAGCGGCTGGTACGTGCCGTGGAGCGGGCCACGGTGGAACGGCTGCCCCTGCTCGCGGCCCCGGCGTCGGGCGGCACCCGGATGCAGGAGGGCACGGTCGCGTTTCTGCAGATGGTGAAGGTGGCCGCGGCGATCACCGATCACAAGGCCGCGGGCCTGCCGTATCTCGTCCACCTCCGCCACCCCACGACCGGCGGCGTCCTCGCCTCCTGGGGCTCCCTCGGCCATGTCACCGCCGCCGAGCCGGGCGCCCTGATCGGCTTCATGGGCCCGCGGGTGCACGAGGCCCTGTACGGGGAGGAGTTTCCGCCCGGCGTGCAGAACGCCGAGAACCTGATGAACCACGGCCTGATCGACGCGGTCCTCCCGCTGAGTCGCCTGTCGGGCGTGGCGGCACGGGTGCTGCGGGTTCTCTGCGCAGGTGGGCCCGCCCCGGTCTCGGGCCCTGAGACGGAACGGGCCGATGCGGCCCCCGACGGCGCGGGGCCGGAGGCCGTTGTGCCGTCTGCGGAGGTGTCGATACGGGCTTCGCGGCGGGCTGAGCGGCCCGGGGTGCGGGATCTGTTGCGGGTTGCCGCCGAGGATGTGAGTCCGCTCAGCGGTACGGGGGCCGGGGAGCACGATCCCGGGTTGTTGCTCGCGCTCGCCCGGGTCGGCGGGACGCCCTGCGTCGTCCTCGGCCACAACCGGCGCAGTGCCCGCGAAGGCGATACGGCCGAGGGGCCGGGGGAGGGGCAGGCGCTGGGCCCGGCGGGGCTGCGGACCGCGCGGCGCGGGATGCACATCGCCGCCGAGCTCGGGCTGCCGCTGCTCACCGTCATCGACACCGCGGGCGCCGCGCTCAGCCGTGAGGCCGAGGAGGGCGGGCTCGCGGCGGAGATAGCGCGGTGCCTCGCCGACATGGTGACCCTGCCCGCGCCCACCCTCTGTCTGCTGCTCGGCCAGGGCGCCGGCGGCGCGGCGCTCGCGCTGCTGCCCGCCGACCGGGTCGTGGCCGCGCGCCACGCCTGGCTGTCGCCGCTGCCGCCGGAGGGCGCGTCCGCGATCCTCCACCGCACGACGGAGCGGGCGTACGAGGTCGCCGCCCGCCAGGGCGTACGCTCCGCCGACCTTCTCGCCCAGGGCATCGTCGACCGCATCGTGGAGGAGGACTCCTCCGGCTTCGGGGACGGCTCCCGGGCTCCTGACGCCTTTCTCAGCCGTCTCGGTCATCTCCTCGGCGCCGAACTCGCCGCCCTCCGCGCCCAGGACCCGGGCGAGCGGCTCGCGGCGCGTCGCGTTCGTCATCGCCGGATCGGGCTGGGCCGTTGACGCACACCGATGACGGTTGTTGACGGCTAATCAGGGCCAAACGGGCGGACCGGCACGCTGAATTAGCGGTCTTAGGCATGCCTAACCTAATCTCGGGCCGTGAACGAGAATGATCTCGACGCGGCGTCACGGCCGTCCTCTTCCCCTGCCCTCGGGAGCTCCTCGGCCGCCCCGCCGCCGCCTCGGCTGCACCTCCTGGCCCTCAACCCCACCGACTCCGTCACCGAGGGCTTCCTCCCCGCGGCGGCCCGGCTCGGCCTGGCGGTCACCCTGCTCACCGACCAGCCCGAGGCCCATGAACGCGCCTACGGACGACAGGACCACGCGTTCCCCGCGCTCGACATCGTCCCCTGCGACGTACGGGACTTCGCCGAGGTCATCAGCCGTATCGCCGCCGACGGCCGCCCCCGCGCCGTCTTCACCAACAGTGACCACCTCCAGACCCAGGCCGCCCTCGCCGCCGAGTACTTCGGCCTCCCGGGCAAGGACTGGCGCGCCGCGCTGCGCACCAAGAACAAGGCCGAGCTGCGCCGCGCCCTCGCCGCCGCGGGCCCGGACGCCGCCGACCCCGCCTGGTCCTCCGACCCCGCCTGGTCCTCCGCCCCCGCCTGGTCCTCCGCCCCCGTCTGGTCCGCCGAACTCGCCACCGGACAGGAACCCGCCACCCTCGCCGGACTCGACGCGCCCTACCCCTGCGTGGTCAAACCGCGCGAGGGCGTGGCCAGCGAGGACGTCGTCCTCGTCGCCGACGCCGACGAACTCGTCCGGCGCTGCGTCGAGATACGGGCCCGGCGGCCCGGAGCCGCCCTGGTCGTCGAGGAGTTCCTGGACGGCGAGCTGCGCACCCTCGAAACCCTCGGCGACGGCCGCACCCTGCATGTCCTCGGCGGCTTCCGCACCGAGCTCTCGCCGCCCCCGCACTTCATCGAGGAACGGCTGCACCTGCTGCCCGCCCCACCCCCGCAGCCGCACACCGATCAGGTGCTGGCGCAACTGCGCGCGCTGGGCGTCGGCTTCGGTGTGTGCCACACCGAGTACGTCGTCCAGGGTGACCGGGCCCGCCTCATCGAGGTCAACTACCGTGCCATAGGCGACCAGTGCGACCTCGTCCTCGCCGAACTCCTCGGCATCCCCCTTTTCGAGTACATCCTCCGTACGCACCTGGGCGAGCCGCTGCCGGACGACCTCGGCGCGCGCACCGACGGCAGGGTTCGCATGGAGTACGTCCTGGCCGACCGCGCCGGGCGGCTCGCCTCCGCCCCTCCGGCGAGCGTGACCGAGCGTGACGGCGTACGACTGGACTACCGGCCGCTGCGCGGGGTCGGCGAGGAACACCCGCTCCACCGCACCAATCGAGACTTCCTCGGCGTGCTCCGGGCCACCGGCACCGACCAGGGGCGGATCGACGCGGCGGTGGCGCAGTTCCTCGCGGCCCACCGATGGGAGATCGTGTGACAGAGGAAGCGGAGCTTCTCGGACGGGTGCTCGACACGCTCCTCCGAGAGGACGCCTACAAGCTGCGCAGCCGCGCCACCCCGGAACGGCGCGCCGACGGCGACTGGCTGCGCATCGCGCTCGAGGGGGGCGAAAGCGTGCTGCTGCCGGTGGAACCCGAGGGCTTCCAGTGCGATATCCGCGCCCGTCGTCGGCCCCTGCTATGCGCTCCCGCGACTGCCGAATGGGCCCCGGCTGATCGGGCCGATGCCGAGCCGGGCGCTGCCGAACGGACTTCCGCAGAGTCGGTCGATGCCGAATGGGCTCCCGCTGAGCCTGTCGCTGCCGAATGGGCCCCGGCTGAATGGGCTGACGCCGAACCGGCCCCCGCCGAGCAGCCGTCCGCGCTCGGCCCGGCCGACGGGTCCGGGGGCCGCACCCCCGGAGCGCCCAGCACTGCGCAAGAAGCAGACGAGCCCAGGGCCCCAGGCACCCCAGGCGCCCCGGGCGCCCCGGAGGCCCAAGCCGGTCGTCCACCCCACACCATGCTCACCGGCCTCGCCCCCGTCCTCGGGCGGCTGCGGGCCGCCGTGCCGGAGGAGGACCGGCCGCTGTACGACGTCTTCGTGACCGAGTGCCGACAGGCCCTCGACGCCATGCGGCTGCACACCCGCATCCGGCCCGGCGTCGTCGCCGAGCTGGCCGCGCGCCACGGCGAGGGGCGGTGGACGGGGATGCCCGGGGCGGTCGCGTACGACACGCTCGCCGCCTTCCGGGACCACCCGGTCTACCCGACCAGCCGGGGCCGGGCCGTCTTCACCGAGGACCAATTACGCGCCCACGCACCCGAGTTCCACCCCACCTTCCCGTTGCGCTGGCTCGTCCTACCCCGCGAGGCGGTGGGCGGTGACCCGGCGCGGCTGCCCGACTGGTGGCCGACGCCCGCTCAGCTCGGCCTCGGAAGCGGGCGGCCCTCCGACGAGGGGCGGCTGGCCTTCCCCGTGCATCCGCTCACCGTCGGCCGCCCGCTGGAGGCCGCGCTGCGCGCGGCCGGGCTCGACGGCGAGGCCCGGCTCGCCGACCGCCCCCTGCTGGACGTACGGCCCACCCTCTCCATGCGGACCGTGGCCGTCGCCGACGACCCTCTCGTCCATCTCAAACTGCCGCTCACCACCTCCACGCTGGGGATGCGCAACCGGCGGTCGGTCAAACCCGGCACGCTGATCGACGGCGAGGTGGCGCAGCGCCTGGTGGAGGCGGTGATCGCGCGCGAGCCGCGATTCGGCGCGACCGTGCTGCTCGCCGACGAGACCACCCACCTCCACGCCGGACACGAGCTGCTGGCCACGCTCGTACGCCGCTACCCGCCCGGTCTTGAGAACGCCACCATCGTGCCGCTGGCCGGGCTGCTCGCCCCCGCCCCGGACGGCACGCTCGTCATCGACGGGCTCGCCGAGCGCCACTACGGCGGGGACGTCCTCGCCCTGCTCGACGACTACCTCACCCTGCTGTTCGACTTCCACACCACACTCTTCGCGTACGGCATCGCGCTGGAGTCCCATCAGCAGAACATCTCGCTGGTCTTCGAGGGCGGCGGCGGAGGGGGCGGCGGAGGCGGCGGTGACAATGCCGGTGCCGTGCCCCGGCTGCGGCTGCTCATCAAGGACCACGACGGCCCCCGCGTCCACGCGATACGGCTCGCCGCCATGGTCGGCGGCGGACCGGCCGCCGACCTGTGCGGATTCGACGACCGCAGAATCCTGACGTCCGGCGACGGGCCGGTGGCCGATGTGTTCACCACCATCACCGTCCATCTGTGCGCCGCCGCCCCCGTCTTCGAGCTCGCGCGCCTCGGCCGGGCCTCGCTCGACACCCTGCTGCGGCGGCTGCGCGACCGGCTCACCGACGCCGTCGACCGGCTCGCCGTCACCCGGCCCGGTGCCGCCGCCGCGCTGCTGCGGCGGCGGGTGCTGGACGCGGATCGGCTGCCGGTCAAGGCGATGGTCACCGCCGGCACCTTGTTCACCAAGGAGCGCTCGGGCGCCGCGGACATCAACAAGCACTACGTCACCGGGCCCAACTATCTGCTGCGGGGAAGCGGCAGATGACCGCCGCGCCCCTCTTGCCGTTACCGCCAAGCCCCTCCTGCCCCTCTCCCCTCCGCACCCGCTGGAGCCGCCCCATGCCCATGACCTCCTCGCCCGCCACGACCGTGGCCTCCGCCGACCACGCCACCGCCCACACCCTGCTCAACTGTCTGCTCCGCGAGGTGTCGGGACCGGAGCATCAGACCGTCGTGGCCGATGGGTGGCTGCGGCTGAGGCTGCCGCGCTGCGGGGTGCTGTTGCGCGTCGGGCTGCGGCGCACCTCCCTCATCGGGGCGCACCGCTTCACCGGGCCGGTCAGCGAGCAGCGCGAGGGCGGCTGGACCGAGGTGTCCTGGCGCGAGTTGGCCGAGCGCATCCGCCGGGAGCTGCAACTGCGCACGGGGGTGCGCAACGATGAGTTCCTGGACCAGGTCGCCTCCAGCCACGCGGGCATGACGGCGGCCTTGGCGGCTCTGGAGGGCCGGGAAGCTCTGGAGGACCGGGACACACCACCCGTGAGCGGTGGCGCCCCGGACCCCTACCTCGCCTCCGAGCAGTCCCTGCTCTTCGGCCACCGCTTCCACCCCACCCCCAAGGCCCGCACCGGCAGCGCCGACTCCTGGGCGCGGTTCGCCCCCGAGGCCGGGGCGCGCTTCCCGCTGCACCACCTCGCCGTACGCCAGGAGTACTTACGCGAGGAGTACGTACGCGAGGAGTACGTCGGTCAGGAGCACGTCCGCGAGGAGTACGTCCGCGAGGAGTACGTCGGCCAGGAGTACGTCCGCGAGGAGTACGTCGGCCAGGAACGCGGAGCCCTCGCCGCGCTCGACCGGCAGGGCGCCGTCCCCGAGGGCTACCGGCTGCTGCCCGCGCACCCCTGGCAGTACGCGATGCTGCGCGAGCACCGTCTGCTGCGGGCGGCCATCGCCCGGGGCGAGGTGCTGGACCTCGGGCCGGGCGGCGCGGAGTTCGCGCCGACCGCGTCGGTCCGTACGCTCTACGACGGCCGGGACTTCCTCAAGTTCAGCCTCAATGTGCGGATCACCAACTGTCTGCGCAAGAACGCCGACTACGAGCTGTCCGGCGCCGTCGCCCTGACCCGGCTGCTGGAGCCGGTCGCCGCCGATCTCGCCGCCCGCTTCCCCGGCTGTGAGCTGCTGCGCGAACCCGCCTACCGGACACTGGACCTCGGCGGTGACCAGCAGCTCATCGAGGGCTTCGGGGTGATCGTCCGCGAGGGGCTGGCCGCCCGGCTGCGGCCGGGGCTGACCGCGCTGCTCGCGGCGGCCGTCGCCGATGAGTACCCGACCAGCGGCGCCCAGATCTCCCGCCTCCTCCCCGATGTCGGCCCCGACCGGCTCTCCGCGTGGTGGCAGGCGTATCTCAACCTTCTCGTACCACCCGTGCTGGCCGCCTACTTCGATCACGGCGTGGTCCTCGAACCCCACCTCCAGAACGTCGTCATCGGTGTCGACCCCGCCGACGGCACCCCCCAGCAGGTGCTCTTCCGGGATCTGGAGGGCACCAAGCTGGTGCCCGAGCGCCACGCCGCCGCGCTCGCCGCGCTGCCCGAGGCGGTGGCCCGCCCGCTGACGTACGAGCGTGAGCGCGGCTGGGACCGGGTGGTGTACTGCCTGCTGGTCAACCACATCGCCGAGATGGTGGCCGCCCTCGCCGACCGCTGTCCGCGTCTGGAGCCCGCGCTGTGGTCGGCGGTCCGCCGGGTGCTGTGCGAGCGCTCGGCGGCCCATGACCACCCGCCCGCGCTGCGCGCCCTCGTGGCGGGCGTGCCGCTGCCCGCCAAGGCCAACCTCCTGACCCGCTGGGCTCGTCGGGCCGACCGCCACGCGGGCTATGTCCGCATCGCCAGCCCGCTCGCCTCCGCCCTGCTGTCCGAGGCGGCGCACGTGTCGGAAGCGGCCCATGTGTCCGAAGAAGCCCACGTCATCCACCACCCCGGGAGCAGCCGTTGATCACCCCTGCCGTCCGTACCCTCGCCACGGAGCTGACCGGCGACGACCTTCCCGCCTACGTCTACGACCTGACCGCGCTCCGCGCCCACGCGCGGGCCGTACGGGACGCGCTGCCGCCGGGCCTCGAGCTCTACTACGCCGCGAAGGCCAACCCGGCGCCCGCCATCCTCCAGGCGCTCGCGCCCCACGTCACCGGCTACGAGGTCGCCTCCGGCGGCGAGGTGGAGCATGTCCGCGCGGCCGTGCCCGGGGCGCCGCTGGCCTTCGGCGGGCCGGGCAAGACCGAGGGGGAGCTGCGGCGGGCGCTGACGCTGGGCGTGGAGCGGTTCCATGTGGAGAGCGAGCAGGAGCTGCGGCTGCTGGCCGGGGCGGCGGAGGACGCGGGGATTCCGGCCGTGGACGTCCTCCTGCGCGTCAATCTCCCGGTGGCCGGTGACGAGCTGGGCGGCGCGGCGCTCGCCATGGGGGGCCGCCCGAGCCCCTTCGGCCTCGACCCCGAGGCCGTGGAGCGCTGCCTTCCGCTGTTCGCCGAGGCGAGCCCTGGCGGCGGCCCCCTCCGGCTGCCGGGCGGCGGCCCCCTCCGGCTGAGGGGCATCCATGCCCATCTCGCCAGCGGCCTCGACGCCCCCGCCCAGGTCGCCGTCGCCGCCGCGATCGCCGACTGGGCGGCGAAGCTGTCCGAACGCCACGGGCTGGGCCTCACCGAGGTGAACGTCGGCGGCGGGATGGGCGTGGACTACGCCCATCCCGACCGCCGCTTCGACTGGGCCGCCTACGGCAAGGGCATGGCGGACCTCGCCCTCCGCCACCCCGGCCGCACCCTGCGGATCGAGCCCGGCCGGGCGCTGACCGTCCACTGCGGCTGGTACGTCACCGAGGTGCTGGACATCAAGCACAGCGGCGGTGAGGCGTTCGCGGTGCTGCGCGGCGGCACCCACCACCTCCGCACCCCCGCCACCAAACAGCACGACCAGCCCTTCCAGGTGCTCCCTATGGAGACCGGGGACACCTGGACCCGGCCCTGGGGCCGCCCGGCGGTACGGGCGGAGCCGGTCACGCTGGTCGGCCAGCTCTGCACTCCCAAGGACGTGCTGGCCCGCCGAATCCCGGTCCCGGAGCTACGGGTGGGGGACCGCGTCGCCTTCGCGATGGCGGGTGCGTACGCGTGGAACATCTCGCACCACGACTTCCTGATGCACCCCCGGCCGGGCTTCCACTACCTGGAGGAATGAGGGCGGATGGCTGTCAGATGGCGGGCCGGGGCTCACCGCGATAGGTGCCGAAGGACCACTTGTTGCCCTCCGGGTCGGCGATGGCGAACTCACGGCTGCCGTACGGCTGGTCCTCGATCGGCCGGAGCACCCGCACACCGGCCGCCGTGAGCCGTTCGTACAGCGCGTCGACGTGGTCGGTGACGACGTACGCCCCGAAGGTGCCCGGCTCCAGGCACCAGCTCTTGGTGGCCGGGTCGTACGAGCCGAGCATGACGCCGCCGCCCTCGGGCCAGTCGAGCTGGGCATGGGCGACGCGGTCTTCGTCCTGGTAGACGGCCGTGCGCAGGAAGCCGACCGTGTCGACCAGGAAGTCGATCAGGGCGATGGCGTCATGGGCCTGGAGCGTGGGCCAGACGGCCGGATCACGCGGCTGCTTCTGCTGCTCTTGCTGCTGGTTCGGTGCGGTGTTCATGGGCTCTACTCTTCGCCGTAGAGATGGCCTCCGGCTTGGATATTCCGGCACTCTTCGGCCAGCCAGGCGGTCGGGCTCACCCCGGTGTACTGACGGAAGTCGCGCACCAGATGGGAGTGGTCGAAGTAGCCGCATTCGGCCGCGACCCGGGCCAGATCCGGCGCCCGGCCCACCGCCACGGACCGGACCACCGTGCTTCTGGCGTGCTGGAAGCGCATCAGCCGCGCCGCCTGCTTGGGGCTCAGCCCCGTCTCGGCCCGGAACACGCTGGTCAGCCGGCGCGGGCTGAGTGCCACATGCTCGGCCAGGCCCGTCAGCGTCCCGGCCCCCCGATGCCGGGCCAGCCACGTCCACGCCTCGGCGACCTCGCTTCGCACCGGCGCCCCGTCCTCGCCCGCCGCCGCGCGCTCCCGCAGATACGCGCCCAGCGTGGCGAACCGGTCCGCCCACGTTTGCTGCTCACACAGCCGCTCCCGAATTTCGGCAGCCCGCTTTCCCAGCACGTCCGCCCCGGAGGTGACCAGCTCGGAGGTGAGCGCCCCGGCCGGAAGCCCCAGCAGTGTGCGCGCCGCCAGCGGATGCACCGCGAGTTGCAAACCGGCCTCCCGGCCGGGCTGGACGATATACGCCGGTCGCTGGTGCAGACCGCCGACGACGATCTCCTCCCGCGCGGCGCCGGGCCCCCGTGCCTGCTCTGGCGTGCCGCCGCCGACGACGGGGCCCTCCAAGGAGAAGATCAGCGTCAGATAGGGAGAGGGCAGCCCCCGGTGCAACGTCGGCGGTATCCCCTGGGAGCGATAGCCGACGGCGGTCACCACCATCCCACCAAGCCCGCACCCGAGCCCGGCCCCGGCCCGCACGAACTCGTGGCTGCTCATGGGCCCAGTATCACTCGCCCCTCTGACAGCGGGCCCGCCCGCAGACGGCGTCGCACTCGATGAGCCGGGCGTCCGCTAGACCTTGCGGACTACCACCGTTGGGGGGAGGAGCCGCTCCAGGTCATCCACATCCGACGTGAAAACGGTGACCTGACCCCTTCGTTCCTTAGCCACGACGGCCAGCACAGCGTCGATGGCGTACTTGTGGCCGTGGAGCCCGGCGTCGGCCAGCAACCGACGGGCGGCCCGGGCCTGATCTCTGCCCAGGTCGGCTACGTGCAGACGGGACAGGACCCAGTCCCACCGGCGCTCGGTGATTCTGCCGTCGTGCGCTTCGATCACGGTCATGGGGGAGGTGACCACCTCGACCTCCCCCTTGGCCGCCAGATCCAGCAGAGCGATCATGCGGCGCTCACCGCGCACCGCTTGTGAGAGGGCTTCGGAGTCGAGCACGAACACGCGCAGCCGCTTGGGCTGCTGGACTCGCTTCGTCACGCGGCTTCCCCGACGCCGCCGTGCTGCGCCCTGCGACGGTCATGTTCGGCGTCAATCTCATCCAGTTCGGCCAAGGCGGCGGCGCTCTCCTCCTCGGCGACCGGTCCGTACTCTTCCTGTAGCCAGTCCACCAGCTCCACGAGCCGGTCACGGTCACGCTTGACTCGTAGCGCGTCAGCGACATATGCGGACAGCCCGCGCTCCGCCGCGTCCGCCCGGATTTCGTCGAGAAGCTCCTCGGGGATGGTGACTGTCACCTTTTTCGTCGCCATACCAGACACCATACTCTCCACCGTGCCTGCCGTACCAGGCAGAATTCCTTGGCATGTACAGCCTTGCCCTATGGGAATTCCTCGCGCTCGCCGCCGCCTCCATACTCGTCGGCTTCTCGAAGACCGCCGTCAGCGGTGCCAATACCGTCAGCCTCGCGATCTTCGCGGCGGTGCTTCCGGCCCGGGAGTCGACCGGTGTGCTGCTGCCCCTGCTGATCGTCGGCGACCTGCTCGCCGTGCGCACCTATCGGCGACACGCCCACTGGGGGACCCTGGTGCGGCTGTTCCCGGCGGTCGCGGCCGGGGTCGTGGTGGGCACGGCGTTCTTGCTCTGGGCCGGGGACGCGGAGGTGCGCACGTCCATCGGGGCGATCCTGCTGCTGATGGCCGGGGTCACGGTGTGGCGGCGGCGTGCGGCGGCCCGTGCGGAGGCCCCCGCGACGCCCGACGCGGACGGGGCGGGCGCCCGGCTCAAGGCCGGTTCGTACGGTGTGCTCGGCGGCTTCACCACGATGGTGGCCAACGCCGGCGGCCCCGTGATGTCGCTCTACCTGCTCTCCGCCGGTTTCCGGAAGCTGGGCTTCCTGGGCACCTCGGCCTGGTTCTTCCTGATCGTGAACGTCGCCAAGGTGCCCTTCAGCGTCGGCCTCGGCCTGATCGACGGCCGCTCCCTGCTCCTGGACGCGCTGCTGGTGCTCTTCGTGCTGCCCGGTGCGTACATCGGTAGGGCGTGCGTGGACCGGATCAATCAGCGGCTCTTCGAGCGGCTGGTCATCGGGGCTACGGTGCTGGGTGGACTTCAGTTGCTCCTGCGGTGAGGCTCGATATGAACGCGCTCCAGCAGTGGATGGGGAATATGAGGACGGGGCCGCCGGGGTACTTGGAGTCGCGTACGGGAACGATGCCGGGGAGGTTGTCGGCGACCTCGACGCATACCCCGCCGTCGTTGTTGCTGTAGCTGCTCTTGCGCCACGAAGCGGTTCTCAGATCTGGGGCGGTTCCCATGAGGTCAAGTCCTTCATCACGGCTTGGATCATCGCCTCGGAGTCCCGTGGCGAGAGGGCCATGGCCCTGAGCAGATCGTAGTTCTTGCGGAGCTTTGTGACCGCGTCTGAGTGCTCGATGAATCCCCCGCGATGAGAGCCTTCCTCGTAGGCGAGCATCGGTTCATTGGGCAGCGTGTAGAGAACCAGAGTCCTGCCCGCATCCGGGTGCTGACCTGCACCGAAAGGCAGGACCTGGATGGTCACGTGCGGTTGCGTCCCGCGCTCGATCAGGGACATCAACTGGTGGCGCATCACATCCGGCTCTCCGGCGGCGCGGCGCAACGCGGCCTCGTCCACGATGAACCAGCAGTCAGGTGGCTGGGTTTGGCCCAGCCGAGCTTGCCGGTCGACCCTGGCCTTCGTCATCGCCTCGATCTCCACTTCGGGAGCGAATCGGTTCCCGATGCGTAGAGACGCCCTTGCGTGTTCGGGGGTCTGGAGCAGACCGGGGATGGTGGCGCAGGCGTACTCCTCGATGGCCACCGCGCGCTTCTCAACCTCCATGACATCCCGGTACTTGGTCTTGAACGGCTCGTTCTTCGCCAGCGCGTAGATGCGCGCGAACATCCCGTCCGTCCCGAAGCACGCGTCCAGCTTCGCCGGAAGGTCGTCGTACGGCAGGGACTCCGCCGCCTCGATCCGGGCCAGGTGCGATTTGCTGTAGTTCAGCACCTCGGACAGCCGCCGTAAGGACATGTCCGCCTTCTCGCGATGGCGGCGGATCTCCGCGCCGAAGAGGTCGCGTGCGGAGCGGTCGGGAAACAGTTCGCGTGGCTGGAACGGCATCGTGCATCCCCTCTTGTCCCGCGATCTTGGCTGGGACGTGTCGCCTCTTTCCAGCCTACGCGCCGGACCGCAACGGTATGTGCACACAACGTAATTGGCCGACCGGAAAGACAGGTCAACGTGTTCTCACACACCGAATCCAATGCCCCACGGATGACGATGCGCGTCTACCGCGTCTCGCCGGACGGCGCGGTCGTGACGCAGGAGCTCGGCAGGGTGGTCGTCGTGGTCAAGGACAAGCTCGAACCCTTGCGGTCCAGCCAGTACCCGCCCTGCCGCTGCCCGCGCCACCGCGACCGTGCGGACCTGTGACCCCGGTGACGAGTCGGCTTGGCAGTCACGGCCGTGTGAAGCGGCCGGGCCCACGCTTGCCGAGCTCGTAGACCGCGCCGAAGCGGAGGCCACTGCGAGCCTGACTGCGTCGGACGTATTGGCCGCGATTGACGACGCACGGGCGGGCCGTTGATGGCGGCCCCACGGGTCATCGAAACCCGGGGGCGGGTCCACAGCTCGCGCGCCGACCAACTCCGTATCGACGTGAACGGCCCCGTGGGCTGGTGATTGCCGTCCGCGACGGCCGGCGGGTGGTCCGGATCGCCCTGGACCGAGGTGAAGACGCCGAGGTGGCGGCGGTGGTTGCGCCCCATCGACATCGGCCGCGCGCTCCTAGTATTTTTACCTGAAAGTGCCATAGAGACAGGGGCCTGCCGTTCCTGTTGGCATTCACTTGTTGTGCGCCCTACCGGGGGCGCGCTCATCTGAGTGACGATTGGAGGCAGGGGATGGCGGGTTCCGCATCGGACACGATCGCTGTCGTCGGTGCCGGGGTAATGGGACGCAACATCACCGCACTCGCGCTGGGCCGTGGGGTCGATGTCGTGCTGGTCGATGTCTCGGGTGACGTGCTGGAGAGCGCCCGAGCGGAAATCGCCCAACTGCTGCGGCACGGGCAGTTCATGGGCGCCTTCCCCGCCTCCCAGGCCACCGGGACCTTGACCACGACGCTGTCCAGCGGCGATGTCGCGGACGCCGATGTGGTGATCGAGGCGATCACCGAGGACGCCGCGCTCAAGGCGCGGGTCATGGCGGACCTCTCCGGCACGGTCCCCGCCGGGACCCCGCTGATCACCAACACCTCGGGAATTCCCATCGCCGAACTGGCGAAGTCGGTGCAGCGGCCCGCGGAACTGGCCGGGGTTCACTTCATGAATCCGTCCTATCTCATCGAGATGGTGGAAGTGGTGCGCGGCCCGCAGACCGGCGAGGACGCCATGGCCGCGATCCTGGCCCTGCTGGGCCGGCTGGGGCGGAAGACGGTCGTCGTGCGGGACGCGCCGGGCTTCGTCACCAGCAGGCTGCTGCACCCCATGATCAATGAGGCGGCGCGCATCGTGGCCGAGGGCACCGCGAGTGTCGAGGACGTGGACCAGCTCATGCACGGCTGCCTCGGTCATCCGACCGGCCCGCTGCGCACCGCCGACCTGATCGGACTCGACAATCTCGCGGACGCTCTTCGGCTGCTTGCCGAGCGGACCGGAAATTCCACCTTCGAACCCTGTGAACTTCTGATGGAGAAGGTGCGCGCCGGTGATCTGGGGCGTAAGACAGGGCGCGGGTTCTACAACTATGGAGAGGTGCTTTCGTGAGTATGGACCAGGCAGTCACCGCCGAGGCGACCGAGCAGGCGATCACGGCGTTCGTCTCGGAGCGGGTGAAGGCGGAGGTCCCTGCCGACCAGGACCTCTTCGGGTCCGGGCTGGTGTCGTCGATGTTCGCGATGGAGCTCGTCGTCCATCTGGAACAGGCCTTCTCCGTGCAGATCCTGGGGGACGACCTCAAGCGGGACAACTTCCGCACCATCGCGGCCATGACCGCTCTGGTGGTGCGGTTGCGCGGCGGCGAGAAGCCCGCCGATGACTGAGCCGCTCACCGGCGCCCGTGACCTCGTCGACGACCTCGTCGGCGACCGGGCCGCGGAGTGGGACCGGACCGGTCTGATCCCCGACGACGTACTGCGCACGCTGTCCGCTCGCGGTCTGCTGTGCGCCGGGGTGCCGGAGGCGTCCGGCGGGCTCGGCGCGAGCAGCGCGGTGAACGGCGAGTTCACCGCGTTCGTGGGCAGCCGGTGCAGCTCCCTGCGGAGCGTGATGACCTCGCAGGGCATGGCCGCGTGGACCATTCAGCGCCTGGGCAGCGCACAACAGCACGCCGAGTACCTGCCGAAACTGGCCGGGGGTCAGCTCGCCGCCGTCGCGTTCAGCGAGCCGGAGGCGGGCAGCGATCTGTCGGCGATGACCACGACCATCGAGCGGGACGACGACACCGTCATCGTCCGCGGCCAGAAGGTCTGGACGACCGCGGCCCACTACGCCGACATGATCGTTGTCGTCGGCCGCTATGGCTCAGGTGCGGCAGCCGTCGTGGTGCCCGCCTCGGCTCCGGGCGTCACCGTGACCAGGGTGGCGCAGCCGTCCGGCTGCCGGGCGGCGGGCCATGCGAACGTGACGCTCGACGAGGTGCGGCTGCCCGCCACCGCCGTGCTCGGCGGTGGACAGCCCCTGATGCTCCTGGTGACCACCGCGCTGGCGTACGGGCGGATCTCGGTCGCCTGGGGCTGCGTCGGCATCCTCCGGGCCTGCCTCGACGCGGCCCGCGGCCATGCCCGCACCCGGACGCAGTTCGGCAAGCGGCTCGCGGACCACCAGCTCGTCGCCCGCCACCTGGCGAATCTGCTGACCTCCGAGCAGATCGCCACCCGGGTGTGCGAACACGCCAGCCGGTGCTGGGACGAGGGCTCTCCCGAGATGGTCGTCGCCACCGTTCTCGCCAAGCAGGTGAGCGCGGTCCAGGCCGCGCAGGGCGCCGCCACGGCGGTGCAGGTGCTGGGTTCGGCGGCGGCACACGAGGGCCATGTGGTCGAGCGCGCGTACCGCGACGCGAAGCTCATGGAGCTCATCGAGGGCAGTACGGAGATCTGTGAGCTGATCCTCGCCGACCACGCCGTATCGATGCCCGCGACATGAGTTGGCGAACCGAGACAAGGAAGAGCCGTGGCTGAACAGACCTCGATCGTGAAGTGTCTGGTGTGGGACCTCGACAACACCCTGTGGCAGGGCACGTTGCTGGAGGACGGAGCGGTGACGCTCCCCGCCCCGGTCAGAGAACTCATCGCCGAGCTGGACGGCCGCGGCATCCTGCAGTCGGTGGCCAGCAAGAACGACCACGACCTGGCCTGGAAGCAGTTGGAGGCGCTGGGCGTCGCCGAGTACTTCGTGCTGCCGCACATCGGCTGGGGTCCGAAGTCCGATTCGGTGCGGGAGATCGCCACCGAGCTCAACTTCGCGCTCGGCACGATCGCCTTCATCGACGACCAGCCGACGGAGCGGGCGGAGGTCCAGTTCCATCTGCCCGAGGTCCGCTGCTATGACGCCGAGCAACTGTCCGAGCTCTCCGCCCTGCCGGAGTTCAACCCGGCGACGGTGACCGTGGACGCGCGCCGCCGCCGGCAGATGTACCAGGCCGGGTTCGAGCGGAAGGCGGCCGAGGCGGAGTTCACCGGGCCGAGCGAAGACTTCCTGCGCTCGCTGGAGCTGGTGATGCGCATCGGACGCGCCACCGAGGAGGAGCTCTCCCGGGTGGAGGAGCTGACGCTGCGCACCAGCCAGATGAACGCCACCGGTGTGCACTACTCCATCACCGATCTGCGGGCGCTGCTGGCCGATCCGCGCCATGAGGTGCTGGTGACCACGCTCACCGACCGGTTCGGGCCGCATGGCGCGGTCGGTCTCCAACTGCTGGAGAAGCACGAAGGCGTCTGGCATCTCAAGCTGCTGGCCACGTCGTGCCGGGTGGTGTCGTTCGGCGCCGGTTCGGCGATCCTGCGCTGGCTCGGCGACCAGGCCGCCCAGGCGGGTGTCCATCTGGCCGCCGACTTCCGGCAGACCGAGCGCAACCGGATGATGGAGATCGCCTACCGCTTCGCCGGTTTCACCGACGAGCCGTGCGACTGCCGGGCCGGGCTGCCCGCGCCCGCACAGGAGGACATCCAGCGGCTGCATCTGTCCCCGGCGCCGTCCGACCCGCCGCCCACGATGGAGCTGCACGCCGTCAGCCTCCAGGGCGTCTGAGCCCTCGCCGGCCGGGAGGTCCGCCTCCCGGCCGGTTCCGATGTGAGAAGACCAGAGAAGATGGATGACGCATGGCGAACCAGGTAGGTCTCCCGGCCGCGCTCTCGGAGTACATCCGGGAGTTCTCCCTGCGGGAGGACGAGGTCCTGCGGCAGCTACGTGAGACGACGGCGGAGCTTCCCGCGGGCACCGCGATGCAGGTCATGCCCGAGGAGGGCCAGCTTCTGACGCTGCTGGCCGGACTCACCCCGGCGAACAGGATCCTGGAGATCGGCACGTTCACCGGGTACAGCACCCTGTGCCTGGCCCGTGCGCTCGCGCCCGGCGGACAGCTCGTGACCTGTGACATCACCGACCGCTGGGCAAGCATCGGCGCCGACTACTGGGCCAGGGCGGGCGTCGACGGGCGGATCGACCTGCGCGTCGGTGACGCGGCCGACACCCTCAAGGCCATCCTCGCGGAGGAGGGCCCCGGCACGTTCGACTTCGTGTTCATCGACGCCGACAAGCAGGGCTACCCGCA
This sequence comes from Streptomyces sp. 11-1-2, assembly GCF_003595545.1. Classification (NCBI taxonomy): domain Bacteria; kingdom Bacillati; phylum Actinomycetota; class Actinomycetes; order Kitasatosporales; family Streptomycetaceae; genus Streptomyces; species Streptomyces sp. 11-1-2. The sequence continues at coordinate 3,026,956 of NZ_CP022545.1, read as the reverse complement.
CTACTACGAGATGGCGCTGACGCTCCTCGGCGACCGCGGTCTGATCGTGGTCGACAACACCCTGTTCTTCGGCAAGGTCGTGGACCCCGAGGCGCAGGACGTCGACACCGCCGGGATCCGCGCGTTCAACAAGCTGGTCCACGACGATCCGCGGGTGGAGATGTCCCTGGTCCCCATGGCGGACGGCATCACGCTGATCCGCAAGACGCGCCCCGCGGGTGAGTGAGCGGGTTGGTGAGTAAGTGAACCGGCCGATGGGTGAGTGACTGCGGGCCGGGGCTTCGGCCCCGGCCCGCCTCGGCCGTCCGCGCGGGCCTCCCCGCTCAGGTGACCACCCTCGGTATGTACGCCGCCTGGGCCCCGTCGGAGAAGCGGCGCAGTTCGACGCCGTACACCTCGGCGGGGCGGAGCTGCTGGCCGAGGAACGAGATGACCCGGTTGAATTCGGGCGGGAATTGACTGGCCACAATGACCATACGGAGCCTGCCCAGGGCCAGATTCCCCTCGATCGTGCGCAGGAACGAGCCCTGGTCGATCGGATAGCCCATCTCCGCCAGCAAACCCTCCGCGCTGGTGTCCTGCAATTGCGCGGTGTACTCGAGCGAGCGCTGGAGTATGTGGAGCGGCCAGTGCCGGGCCCCGCTGCCCGCGTAGTCGAGAATTTTCGACAGGGCGCTGTGCGCGTTCCAGGTGTCGTGCGGTTCCACCACTTCGGCGAGAATCGGGACACCCGTGGAATCGGCGAACAGATGGGTGGCGCTGAAGGAGTAGCCGTCCGTGTCCGGCATGATGTCCGAGGAGTTCCGGCGGATCAGCAGGAGCGGCGAGCCGGTCTCGCGGGCCTGCGTGGCCGTGGACATCAGGTCCGGATAGCGGACGAGGATCTCATGAAGTGGCGGCTCGGGGTGGGCCGCCGAGGGTGTGAGCTGCGAGAGCCCGGTGTCGTTCTGCAGCACGATGCGTCGGTTCCATGTCTCGGCGTCCGATCCCGGAAGCGACTCGCGCGGGCGGGCATGCCTGCCGGAGGTGAGCTGCCCCGGGTCCACCGGCAGCAGCGCCGGACGCTCCATCCAGCTGTCGACCGGGACCAGGCAGGAATTCAGGATGAACGCCAGGGTCTTGTAGGTTCCGGCGAGGGCCAGCAGTTCGAGGATCTGCTCCTCGCTGTAGCGCTCGGCGAGCTGCTTCCAGGTGCTGTCCGAGATCGCCGACTTGGTGTGGAGCTCGTCGACCGCTGCGAGGAGGGCGGCCTCGAACGGCGTCCAGCCGGTGGCGTCCTCCGAGGCGACACGGGCGATCTCCGTCTCGGTCAGCCCGACGAAGAGCCCCGCGGCATGGTGATGCGCCCAGACGTACGACGCCTGTGAACGCCACGCCGTCCGCAGGATGACGAGCTCGCGCTCGCGTGACGGGAGGATGTCGCCCGCCACATGAGACATCAGCGGCTGCATCGCGGGCAGCAGCGTCGGGTGGTTGGCGATGGTCCGGTGGACGTTCGGCGGCGGCCGGTCCGCGAGGATCCCGTTCAATGACTGGCTGACCTCCTTGAGGTAAACCTGGCCGGCCGGTGTGACGGCGAAGTCGTCCGCGTCCTGCGGATCGATCCTGGGCCGCATTTCCTCACCCTCGCGCTTGTGTTGTCACGTCGGCGTCCCGACGGACGCGCTGTCGGCTGTCGGGCAGCGGGCAGCTTGACGTTCGGCAGCTCTTTTCGGCCGACCCCGCCCAACGATAGGCGATCGCACGGGTTTTCAAACACCGGAGGTCTAGGTGAATTCCCAGCAACTTCGCATGCGTCGGCATGCGTCTACGGGAGGGGAAACAGGCGACGAATAGCCCCAAAGGGAGAGTGACGCCACGCGAAGGGATGCTCAGGGATTTCATCCGACCATACATGTACTATTTCGCACATTGTTGATCACGACTTGAACGGCGGTCCGGTGTCACCGGATTCTCGGAGACCCGGCGTGTGCCAGCACTTGCCACTCCTGCCGAGCCCGTGAGGACGACGAGTGGGGAGCGGCACCGTGAGCCGACCTGAGTCCATATCCGCTGGCCGAATCCAGCCGCAGGACACCGCAATCGCGGTAGTGGGGGTGTCCTGCCGGTTGCCGTCCGCGCAGGATCCCGCGCGGTTCTGGCAGTTGCTGACCGGCGGGATGAGCGCGGTGTCACAGGTACCGCCGGGCCGCTGGAGCGACGACGGGGCGGCGGACTCCGGCGAGACCGGGTGGGGCGCCTTCCTGGACGAAGTCGACCGTTTCGACCCCGAGTTCTTCGGGATCTCGCCGCGTGAGGCGCGGGCGATGGACCCACAGCAGCGGCTCGCCCTGGAGCTGGGCTGGGAGGTCCTGGAGGACGCGGGCGTCCTGCCCGCCGAGGTACGGGGCGAGGACACCGGCGTGTTCATCGGTGTGACCGCCGACGACTACGGCGTACTGGACCGGCGCAGGGGACCCGCGGCCATCGCTCATCACACCCTCACCGGACTGAACCGCAGCGTGATCGCGAACCGGCTGTCCTACTTCCTGGGCCTGCGGGGGCCGAGCCTGGTGGTGGACACCGGGCAGTCGTCGTCGCTGGTCGCGGTGCACTTGGCCTGCGAGAGCCTGCGGCGCGGGGAGTCGGCCACCGCACTTGCCGGCGGTGTGCATCTCAACCTGGTGCGGGACAGCGCGCTGGCGGCGGCCCGGCTCGGCGCACTGTCCCCGGACGGCCGCTGCTTCACCTTCGACGAGCGCGCCAATGGGTATGCCCGCGGCGAGGGCGCGGGGATGGTGCTGCTCAAGCCACTGGCGAGCGCGCTGGCCGACGGGGACGAGATCTACTGCGTCATCGAGGGCAGCGCGGTGGGCAACGACGGCCCCGGCGCGGGCCTGACCACCCCCGACCCCGAGGGGCAGGGGGCGGTGCTGGCGGCGGCGTGCCGACGTGCGGGGGTCGACCCGGCGGCGGTCCAGTATGTGGAGCTGCACGGCACCGGCACCCGGGTGGGCGATCCGGTGGAGGCGGCGGCGCTCGGCGCGGTGTACGGAGCGGACCGCGCGGCGGACAGCCCGCTGCTGGTCGGCTCGGCGAAGACCAACGTGGGGCATCTGGAGGGCGCCGCGGGCATCGTGGGCCTCCTGAAGGTCGTGCTGTCGCTGCGGAACGGCGAGCTGCCGGCCAGCCTGAACTTCGCCCAGCCCAATCCGCGGATCCGCTTCGACGAGTGGCACCTGGACGTGGTGTCGGCGACCCGCCCGTGGCCCTACCGCGACGGCCGCGCCCTGGCCGGAGTCTCGTCGTTCGGCATGGGCGGCACCAACTGCCATCTGGTGGTGTCCGCCACCGAGCCGACCGACATGGGCTCGGACCCGGCGGACGGTGCCCCGGTGGCGGGTGGCGCCGTGCCGTGGCCGCTGTCGGGCCGGACCCGGGACGCGCTGCGCGCGCAGGCCGCCCGCCTCGCCTCCCATCTGGCGGAGCACGAGCGGCTCGACCCGGTGGACGTGGGCTTCTCCCTCGCCACCACCCGAACCGCGTTCGACCACCGCGCCGTCGTCCTCGCGCCGGACCGGCCGGAGGCCCTGGGCGCGCTGGCGGCGCTGGCCGACGGCCAGTCCGCGCCGGGCGTGGTGCGGGGAGTGGCCGATGTCGAGGGCCGGACGGTGTTCGTCTTCCCCGGCCAGGGTTCGCAATGGGCGGGCATGGGCGTCCGGTTGATGGCGGAGTCCCCGGTCTTCGCCGAGCGGCTGGCCGAGTGCGCCGCCGCGCTCGCACCCCATGTGGACTGGTCGCTGCCGGAGGTGCTGCGACAGGCCGAGGGCGCCCCGTCGCTGGAACGGGTCGATGTGGTCCAGCCCGCCTCCTGGGCGGTGATGGTCTCCCTCGCGGCGGTGTGGCGGGCGCACGGGGTGGTCCCGGACGCGGTGCTGGGCCATTCCCAGGGGGAGATCGCGGCGGCCTGCGTGGCCGGTGCGCTCTCGCTGGAGGACGCGGCCCGCGTGGTGGCGCTGCGCAGCCAGGCCATCGCACGCCGCCTCTCCGGGGCGGGCGGCATGCTGTCGGTGGCGCTGCCGCGGGCCGAGGCCGAGGCGCGGCTGGGCCGCTGGGACGGCCGGGTGTCGATCGCGGCGGTGAACGGGCCCGGCTCGGTGGTGGTCTCCGGTGAACTGGAGCCGCTGGACGAGCTGTTCGAGGAACTCGCGGGCGCGGATGTGCGGGTGCGGCGCATCGCGGTGGACTACGCCTCGCACTCGGCGCAGGTGGAGCGGGTGCGCGAGGAGCTGTCGGCCGCGCTGGAGGGCATCGCCCCGCTCCGGGCCGACGTGCCGTTCTTCTCCACGGTGACCGGCGAGTGGCTGGACACCACCGGCATGGACGCCGGGTACTGGTACCGCAATCTGCGGCAGACCGTCGCCTTCGAACCGGCCGTCCGGGCGCTGCTCGGCCAGGGCCACCGGGCCTTCGTCGAGGTCAGCTCCCACCCGGTGCTGACCCCCGCCGTGCAGGAGGCCATCGACGCGGCCGACGTCCGGGCGATAGCCGTCGGCACGCTGCGGCGCGAACTGGGCGGAATGGACCGGTTCCTGAGCTGTCTGGCCGAGGTGTACGTCCGCGGGGTGCCGGTCGACTGGGCGCGGCCGTTCGCCGGGACCGACGCCCGGCGGGTGGCCCTGCCGACGTACGGATTCCAGCGGGAGCGGTACTGGCTCCCGGAGCCCGCCGGGGGCGCCACCGCGGCCGTTCCGGCGGCCGTGGCCGAACACGCCACCGACCTGGAGCACCTGGAGCCGGAGTCGGAACCGGAGCCGGAGCGTGCGGAATCCGGTGCTTCGTGGACCCGCCCCGACCTGGGGCGGCTGGTGCGCACGGAGACGGCCGTGGTGCTGGGATTCGCCTCCGCGGAGCGGGTGAACCCGGCGCGGTCCTTCAAGGAGCTGGGCTTCGACTCGGCGATGACGGTGGAGCTGGCGACCCGGCTGAAGGCCGCGACCGGGCTGCGGGTGCCCAACACCGTGCTGTTCGACCACCCCACGCCCGACGCGTGCGCGGACCATCTGGCCACGGCGTTCACCGGCCCGCTGACCGGCGGCGCGTCGCCCGCACCTCGCGCCGTCCCCGCGGACGACCCGGTGGTGATCGTGGGCATGGCCTGCCGCTACCCGGGCGGGGTGAACTCCCCGGAGGGACTGTGGGATCTGGTGTCGGGCGAAGTCGACGCCGTCTCCGACCTGCCCGCCAACCGGGGATGGGCGCCGGAGATGACGGCGGCCGGCAGGGCGGGCGGATTCCTCTACGACGCGGACCGTTTCGACGCGACGCTGTTCGGGATCTCGCCGCGTGAGGCGGAAGCCATGGACCCCCAGCAGCGGCTGGCGCTGGAGATGAGCTGGGAGGCGGTCGAACGGGCCGAGATCGCCCCGTCGTCCCTGCACGGCAGCCGGACCGGCGTGTTCATGGGCGCGATGGCCCAGGACTATGGTCCGCGACTCAAGGACAGCTCCGGTGCCGCGGAGGGGTATCTGCTCACCGGCACCTCGCCGAGCGTGCTGTCCGGCCGGATCGCCTACGCCCTGGGGCTGCGCGGGCCCGCGCTGACCGTCGACACGGCGTGCTCGTCGTCGCTGGTGGCGATGCACCTGGCGGCGCAGGCGCTGCGCAATGGCGAGTGCTCCCTGGCGCTGGCCGGCGGTGTCACCGTCATGTCGGAGCCCGGCATCTTCGTGGAGTTCGCCCGGCAAGGCGGCCTGTCGCCCGACGGCCGCTGCAAGGCGTACGCGGAGGCCGCGGACGGCACCGGCTGGTCCGAGGGCGTGGGCGTCCTGGTGCTGGAACGGCTCTCCGACGCGACCCGGGCCGGCCACCGGGTGCTGGCCGTACTGCGCGGCTCCGCGGTCAACTCCGACGGTGCGTCGAACGGCCTGACCGCGCCCAGCGGAACCTCGCAGCGGCAGGTGATCGGCCAGGCCCTGGCCGGTGCCGGACTGGTGCCGTCGGACGTGGACGCGGTGGAGGGGCACGGCACCGGCACCCGGCTGGGCGACCCGATCGAGGCCCAGGCGCTGCTCGCCGCCTACGGACAGGACCGGGACCCGGACCGCCCGCTGCTGCTGGGGTCGCTCAAGTCCAACATCGGGCATACGCAGGCCGCCGCCGGTGTCGCGGGCGTCATCAAGATGATCCTGGCGATGTGGCACGGCGTACTGCCGCGCACGTTGCATGTGGACGCGCCGTCGTCGCAGGTGGACTGGTCGGCCGGGGCGGTGGAGCTGCTCACCGGGCCCACCCTGTGGCCACCGGCCGAGCGGCCCCGCCGCGCGGGCGTGTCGTCGTTCGGGATCAGCGGCACCAACGCGCATGTGATCATCGAGCAGCCACCGCGGGACCGTACCGATGAGACCGCCGAGCGGCCCTCGGGCGCGCCGCGGGCGCAGGCCGGGCCGGACGTGGTGCCGTGGCCGGTGTCGGCTCGTGGCGAGGCGGCGCTGGAGGCGCAACTGGACCGGCTGGCCGCGTTCGTGGCCGACACCGGCGCGGCGGCGGCCGACATCGGCTACTCGCTGGCGACGACCCGCTCCGAGCTGGAGCATCGAGCGGTCCTCCTGGCCGCGACGGACCGCGCGACGGACCGCGCGGGGGACGGTGACGCGCGGCCCGTGAAGGTGGCCGAGGGCATGGCGGGCGACCCCGGCCCGCTGGCGCTGCTCTTCGCCGGTCAGGGCGGTCAGCGGCTGGGCATGGGGCGCGAACTGCACGGCCGGTTCCCGGTGTTCGCGGCGGCGTGGGACGAGGTCTGCGCGCTGCTGGACGGCGAACTGGAACGGCCGCTGCGGGAGGCGGTGTTCGGCGACGACGCGAAGCTGCTGAACCGCACCGAATACGCCCAGCCCGCGCTGTTCGCCCTGGAAGTGGCCCTCTACCGGCTGGTGGAGTCATGGGGGACGGCGCCGGATCTGCTGATCGGGCATTCGGTCGGCGAGATCGCGGCGGCGCATGTGGCCGGGGTGCTGTCCCTGCCCGACGCGTGCACCCTCGTCGCCGCCCGCGGACGGCTGATGCAGGCGCTGCCCGAAGGCGGCGCCATGGTCGCGCTGCGGGCCACCGAGGACGAGGTGGCGGCGCTGCTCACCGGCTCCGAGGACCGCGTGGGACTCGCCGCGGTCAACGGCCCCGAGGCGGTGGTGGTGTCCGGGGAGGCCGACGCGGTCGAGGCCATCGCGGACCGGTTCGCGGCCGACGGCCGCAAGACCACCCGGCTGCGGGTCAGCCACGCCTTCCACTCCCCGCTGATGACACCGATGCTGGACGACTTCCGCGCGGTCGTCGAGGGCCTGGCCTTCGGCGAGCCGCGCATCCCGATCGTCTCGACCGTCACCGGTGAGCCGATCGGCGCGGAGCGGATCCGTACCCCCGACTACTGGGTGCGGCACGTCAGGATGACGGTGCGGTTCGCCGACGCGGTCGGCGCCGCGGCGCGGGCCGGCGCGCACATCTTCCTCGAACTGGGCCCGGACGCCACGCTGTCGGTGCTCGCGCAGGACGCCCTGCCCGAGGTGGCACGGGTGGAGGCCGTGCCGCTGCTGGGCAAGGACCGCGGCGAGGAGCCCACCGCGCTGGCGGCGGCGGCCCGGCTGTATGTGCGGGGCGTACCGGTCCGGTGGGCCGAACTCTTCACCGGGACCGGCGCCCGCCGGGTCGCGCTGCCGACCTACGCGTTCCAGCGGGAGCGGTACTGGACCGCGCCCGTCGGCAACACCTCGGCGGGCGCGGTCCCGGCCGGGCTCGGCGCTGTGGAACATCCGCTGCTCGGCGCGGTCGTGGAGCTGCCCGAGACCGGCGGTCTGCTGTGCACCGGCCTGCTGTCGGTGGCGGCGCAGCCGTGGCTGGCCGACCATGTGGTGGCCGGGTACCTGACCTTCCCCGGCGCCGGATTCGTCGAGCTGGCGGTACGCGCGGGCGACGAGGTCGGCTGTGGTCTCGTCGAGGAACTCACCCTGGACGCCCCCCTGGTGCTGCCCGGGCAGGACGACGACGGCGTACGGATCCAGGTCGCGCTCGGCGGCCCCGGCGACGGCGGCCGACGCACCCTGGGCATCTACGCGCGGCCCGCCGACACACCGGACGCACCCTGGACGCGGCACGCCACCGGCACGCTCGCGCCGGGCACGCCCGGTGCTGGTGCTGGTGCTGGTGCCGGTGCCGGGTCGGCGTGGCCGCCCGTGGACGCCGTACCCGTCGACCTCGACGGCTTCTACGAGCGGCGGCGCGAGGCCGGGCTCGCCTACGGGCCGGCGTTCCAGGCCGTCCGGGCGGTCTGGCGGGCCGGGGACGAGGTGCTGGCCGAGGTCGCCCTCCCCGAGCACATCGCCGAGGATGCCGATGCCTTCCGCCTCCATCCCGCGCTGCTGGACGCGGCGCTGCACATCGCGTCGTCGACCGGGCTGAACGACGAGGCGCGTGCCTCGGCTCGCTCCGAGGTGTCGACCTGGTCCGGGGTGTCCCTGCACGCCGTGGGCGCGTCGGTACTGCGGGTACGGATGCGCGCCACGGGCGAGGACACCGTCACGCTGAACGCCGTGGACACCGAGGGCCATCCGGTGGTGTCGGCCCGCACGCTGACGCTGCGTACGCCGGACGTCCACACCTCGGGGGCCATGGCGGCGCGACCGCTGCTGCGCCTGGACTGGCTGCCCGCGCCGGTGCCGGACACCGGTGGGCACGGCCCGGTGAGCGCCGGGGAGGCGGTGCTGGTCCCGGTCACCGCGCCGGACGGTGTGCCGGTGCCGGAGGCGGTCCGTGCGGTCACCGCGTCCGTGCTCGACACGCTGCGGCACCACCTGAACGACGACGACTCAGGCGACGCCGCCGACACGGATGAGACCGGCAAGAGTCGGCCCGCCCGGGTGGTGTTCGTGACCCGTGGCGCGGTGGCCACCACCGCCGACACGGCCCCTGACGTGGTGGCGGCCGCGGTGTGGGGGCTGGTGCGGTCGGCCCGGCAGGAGAGCCCCGACCGGTTCGTCCTGCTCGACCTGGACCCCGCCGATACCGGGGATCCGGTGTCGGCCGCCGCCGGGACCCTGCGCGCGGCGCTGGACCGCGACGAGCCCGAACTGGCGGTGCGCGCCGGTGAGTTGCTGATACCTCGGCTGGCTTCCGCCGACGCCCCGGACCCGTCCGCGCCGGGCACCGTATGGGGCGGTGACGGCACCGTACTGGTCACCGGCGGTCTGGGTGGTCTCGGCGCGCTGGTGGCCCGGCACCTGGTCACCGCGCACGGGGTGCGCCACCTGGTGCTGGCCGGTCGTCGCGGTGCCGACACCGAGGGCGCCGACGCACTGGTGGCCGAGCTGACCGGGCAGGGCGCGCGGGTGACCGCCGCCGCCTGCGATGTCTCCGACCGCGCGGCCGTGGCCGCCCTGCTGGCGGCGATTCCGGCCGAGCACCCGCTGACCGGTGTGGTGCACGCCGCCGGTGTGCTCGACGACGGGTTGGTCGGGGCGCTGACCCCGGACCGGCTGGACACGGTGTTCCGCCCGAAACTGGACGGCGCCTGGCATCTGCATGAGCTGACGCGTGACCACGGGCTGACCGCGTTCGTGGTGTTCTCCTCGGTGTTCGGCGTCCTCGGCAACGCGGGGCAGGCCGCCTACACCGCGGCCAACGCGTTCCTGGACGCGCTGGCGCGGCGGCGGAGCGCGGAGGGGCTCGCGGGCCTGTCCATCGGCTGGGGGCTCTGGCCGCGGAGCGGCGGTATGTCGGCCGGGCTGAGCGCCGCGCAGCTTCGCAGGATCGCCGCGGCCGGGCTGCCGACGCTCACCGTCGAGGAGGGACTGGCCTGCTTCGACACCGCGGGCGCGGTGGGCGAGGCGTCCCTCGTCGCCACCCGCGTCGACCGGGCCGCCCTGCGGGCGCGTGGCACCGTGCCCGCCGTCCTCCGCGGCCTGGTGCCCACCGGCGCCGTCCGCCGGGCCGCCGCCACCGGTGGCGGCTCCGGCCTGCTGACCGGACTGACGGCCGACCGGGCCCATGACACCCTGCTCCAGCTCGTCCGTGAGCAGGTGGGCTCGGTGCTCGGGCTCGCGGGTCCGGCGGCGGCCGGGGGCGGGCGGACGTTCAAGGACATGGGCTTCGACTCCCTGACCGCCGGTCAGTTGCGCAACACCCTGCGCAAGCGGACGGGCCTGAGCCTGCCCTCGACCCTGATCTACGACCATCCGACGCCGGAGGCCCTGGCCGGTCATCTGTGGACCGAGCTGGGCGGCGAGGCCGACGAGCGGCGGGGGAGCGCCGCACCGGCCGCGATCACGGCGGGCGGTACGGGAGCCGGGGCGGCCGACGCGGAGCCGATCGCGATCATCGGAATGAGCTGCCGTTTTCCCGGCGGGGTGCGCTCGCCCGAGCAACTGTGGGAGTTGCTGACCGAGGGCACGGACGCCATCTCCCCGCTGCCCGCCGACCGCGGCTGGGACACGGGCGCGTACCACCCCGACCCGGAGCGGACGGGCACGACCTACTCGGCGGCGGGTGGCTTTGTCGACGGCGCGGCCGAGTTCGACGCGGCGTTCTTCGGCATCTCCCCGCGTGAGGCCGTCTCGATGGACCCGCAGCAGCGGATGCTGCTGGAGCTCACCTGGGAGGCGTTCGAACGCGCCGGGATCGACCCCGCCTCCCTGCGGTCCAGCATGACCGGCACCTTCGTCTCGGCGACCACCCAGCAGTACGGCACGGGGGTGTCGGCGGACTCCGACGGCTACCAGCTCACCGGCACGCTCCCCAGCGTGCTCTCGGGCCGTCTGGCCTATCTCTTCGACCTCCACGGGCCGACCGTGACGGTGGACACCGCCTGCTCGGCGTCCCTGGTCGCGCTGCACATGGCGTGCCAGTCGCTGCGCTCGAGGGAGAGCACCCTGGCCCTGGCGGGCGGTGCCACCGTGCTGACCGGCCCGGACCTGCTGGTCTCGCTGAGCAGGCACCGGGTCATGGCGCCCGACGGACGGAGCAAGGCGTTCGCCGAGTCGGCGGACGGCATGGGCATCGCCGAAGGCGCCGGCCTCCTGGTGCTGGAGCGGCTCTCGGACGCGGTCCGCCACGGCCACCAGGTGCTGGCGGTCGTCCGCGGGTCGGCGGTGAACTCCGACGGCGCCTCCAACGGGCTGACCGCGCCGAGCGGGCCCGCGCAGCAGCGGGTCATCCGGCAGGCCCTCGCCAACAGCGGCCTCGCGGCGTCCGACGTCGACGTGGTCGAGGCACACGGAACCGGCACCGCACTGGGCGATCCGATCGAAGCGCACGCGCTGCTGGCCACCTACGGCCAGGACCGGGGCGGCAATCCGCCGCTGCTGGTCGGCTCGGTCAAGTCCAACATCGGACACACGCAGGTGGCCGCCGGTGTCGCGGGTGTCATCAAGATGGTGATGGCCATGCGGCACGGCCAAATGCCGAAGACGCTGCACGCCGCCGAGCCGTCCTCCCGTATCGCCTGGGACTCGGGCGCGGTCGAGCTGCTGACCGAGGCGGCACCGTGGCCCGACCTCGGCCGTCCGCGGCGGGCCGCGGTCTCCGCGTTCGGCATGAGCGGGACCAACGCCCACGCCGTACTGGAGCAGGCCCCGGCGCCCACCGCCCCGGTCCCGGATCCGGTGGGGGACGGGCCGGTGGCATGGCCGCTGGCGGGCAAGTCGGCCGCGGCGCTGCGCGCCCAGGCCGCGAAACTGCTCGCACATCTGGACGCCCACCCGGGGGCGCACCCGGTGGACATCGGGCATTCCCTGGCCACGACGCGTGCCGCGTTCGAGCACCGGGCGGTGCTGGTCGGCGAGGACCCCGCGGCGCTGCGCGGAAGCCTGGCGGCCCTGGCCGAGGGCACCTCGGATCCCGCGGCGGTGCGCGGCACGGCGACCGAACGCGGCCCGGTGGTCTTCGTGTTCCCCGGACAGGACGCGGCATGGGCCGGGATGGCGGCCGAACTGCTCGATGTCTCGCCCGTCTTCGCCGCGCGCGTCGCCGACTGCGAGGCGGCCCTGGCCCCGTACCTCGACTGGTCGCCCACCGAGGTGATCCGCGGTGAGCCCGGCGCTCCGCCGATCGAGCGGCGCCCCGATGTGCTGCAGCCCGTGCTGTGGACGGTCATGGTCTCGCTCGCCGCGCTGTGGCGCTCGTTCGGCGTCGAGCCCGCCGCCGTCGTCGGCCACTCCCAGGGCGAGGTGGCCGCCGCCTGCGTCAGCGGCGGCCTGTCGCTGGACGACGGCGCCCGCGTGGTGGCGCTGCGCAGCCGGCTCATCCACGAGCGCCTGTCCGGACGGGGCGCGATGATGTCGGCGATGGCATCGCCGGAGCGGATCCGGGAGTTGCTGGACGAGGTGTCCGGCGCGGTGTCCATCGCGGCGGTCAACGGACCGAAGACGGTGACGCTCTCCGGCGATCCGGCCGCACTCGGCCAGGTCGAGCGCGGTCTGTCCGCCGCCAGGATCATGCGCTGGCGGCTGGCCGGGGTGGACTTCGCCGCCCACTCGGCGCATATCGACGAGATCGAGGCCGAGTTGCTGGAGCTGCTGGCTCCGGTGCGGCCCCGCCCCTCGGAGGTGCCGTTCTACTCCACGGTGACCGGGGGCCGTCTCGGCACCGAGGAGCTGGACGCCCGGTACTGGTGCCGTAATTTGCGGCAGACCGTGTCCTACGCCGAGACGATGACCGGTCTCCTGGGCGAGGGCTACGGGGTCATGATCGAGGTCGGTCCGCATCCGGTGCTCGCGGTCGGCACCAGCGAGCTCATCGAGAACGCGGGCAGCCCCGCCGTCACCCTGGGCACCCTGCGCCGGGACGACGGCGGATGGGACCGGGTCCTGCGCTCGCTCGGGGAGGCGTACGCCCACGGCGTGCCCGTCGACTGGACCAGCGTGCTGCCCAGCGGCCGTACGGTGGACCTGCCCACCTACGCCTTCCAGCACGAGTCGTACTGGATCGCCCCGCCCGCCCCGTCCACCTCGCCGGCCGGCACCGCCGCAGGTGCCGACGAGCCGCTGTGGACCGCCGTGGACCAGGGAGACAGCGCCGCCGTCGCCACGCTGATCGGCCTCGAACCCGAGAGCAAGGGCGCGCTCGACTCGGTGCTCCCCTCGCTGTCGGCGTGGCGCAGGCGGCAGGACGAGCACACGCTGGCCGGCCGGCGGCGCTACCGGACGGTGTGGACACCCCTGCGCGTCCCCGCCGGCCCCACACTGACCGGCACGTGGCTGGTGCTCACCACCGACTCCATCGACGACACGGATGTGGTGGCCGCGCTGACCGCACACGGCGCCCAGGCGCGCCGTGTGCTCCTCGACGGGACCCGCACCGGCCCGGAGGCGATGGCCGCACAGCTCGCCGATGTCGGCCTCGACCGGGTGGCCGGAGTGGTGTCGCTGCTCGCGGCGGCCGAGGACACCGGCAGCGGCGAACCCGCGCTGCCCGCCGGTCTGGCCCTCAGCGTGTCGCTGGTCCAGGCGCTGATGGCGGCCGGGGCCGAGGTGCCGCTGTGGACGGTGACCCGCGGCGCGGTGTCCACCGGCCCGGCCGACCCGGTCCGCGACCCGCGGCAGGCGATGGTCCTCGGACTCGCCAGGACCGCGGCCCTGGAGGCACCGTCGCTGCGTGGCGGTCCGGCCGACCTCCCGGAGCGCCTCGACCCCGAGGCGGCCGGGCGGTTCGCCGCGCTGCTCTCGGCGGACCTGGGGGAGGACCAGGCGGCGGTGCGCCCCTCGGGCGTCCTCGTCCGGCGACTGGTGCGGGCACCGGCACGAGCCGACTCGCCCGGCACCTGGGCACCCCGCGGCACGACCCTGGTCACCGGCGGCACCGGCGCGCTGGGCAGCCGGGTCGCCCGATGGCTGGCCCACCAGGGCGCGGAGCACCTGGTGCTGATGAACCGGCGTGGCCCCGAGGCACCGGGCGCGGCCGAACTGGTGGCGGAGCTGACCGCCCAGGGAACGACCGCCGAGGTGGTGGGGTGCGAGCTGACCGACAGGGAGGCCGTGGCCGACGTACTCGACCGGCTCTCGGCGGACGGCCATCCGGTGCGCGCCGTGGTGCACACGGCCGGAACGAGCCCGCTCGGCCCGCTCTCCACGGCGAGCCCCGAGCACTTCGCCGACGCGCTGCACACAAAGGCGGCGGGCGCCGCGTACCTCGACCAACTGCTCGACGACACCGGCCTGGACGCCTTCGTGCTGTTCTCCTCGGTGTCCGGCGTCTGGGGCATCGGCCACCACGCGGCACAGGCGGCGGCCAACGCGTACCTGGAAGCGCTGGCATCCCGGCGCCGCGCCCGGGGCGCCCCCGCGACGGCGATCGCCTACAGCCCCTGGGAGGAGGCACGGGGGCGGATGAGCGAGCACGACCGCGAGCAACTCCTGCGCAGCGGAATGTCCTTCCTCGACGGTGACCTGGCCCTGGCCGCGCTCGCCCAGGCGCTGCGTGAACAGGAGACCGCGCTGACGGTCGCCGACATCGACTGGGACCGCCATCTCCCCGTCATCACCGAGGCCGCACCCCGCCCGTTCTTCAGCGAGCTGCCGGAGGCGGCCAAGCTCACCGAGCCCGAACCCACCAGCGGACACGGCGACTTCACGGCACGGCTGCGGAGCCTGCCGCCCGCGGAAGCGCGGCGACTCCTCCTCGACCTGGTGCGAAGCGAGGCCGGAGTGGCGCTCGGCCACTCATCCGGCGAGGCGATCGAGGAACACTCCGCCTTCCGCGACCACGGCATGGACTCGCTCGCCGCCATCGACCTGCGCAACCGGCTGGCCGCCGCGATGGGCACGACACTGCCCAGCACCGTCGTTCTCACCCACCCCACCCCGGCCGACCTGGCCGGCCATCTCCTCGACCACCTCGCCACGCCGCAGGCCGAGGACCACGGCACCGGCGCGGCCCCGACGACCGACCTGGTCGCCCGCCTCCACCGCGACGCCGTGCGGACGGGCCGCGGGAACGAGGCCGAAACCCTGCTTCTCGACCTCGCCGCCCTCCGGCCCAAGAGCACCGGGCCTCTGCCGTCCACCCTGGACCGGCTCACCACCGGCACCTCAGGCACCCGGCTGATCTGCGTGGCCCCCATCGTGCCCCTGACCGGACCCGACACCTACTTCGCCCTGGCCGGGGCGCTCCCCGACACCTGGGACGTCTCCTGCCTGACGCCCCCCGGCTTCGGCACCGACGAGGCACTGCCCGCCACCCGGGAAGCCCTCGTCGAAGGGCTGGCCCACGCCGTGGCCGCGAGCACCGGCGGTGACACCACCGACCCGGTGATCCTCCTGGGCACCTCATCCGGCGGCATCCTCGCTCATGAGACCGCCCGCCGTCTCGCCGACCACGGGATGCCCGTACGGGCCGTCGTCCTCCTGGACACCTACATCCTGGAATCCCCCGCCGCCCTCGCCCTCCAACCCCACCTGTGGCACGGCCTGTACGAGCGCGAGCACCACACCGACGGCTTCACCGCCACCGACCTGTCCGCCTACGCCTGGCTGGCACAGCTCATCCACACCTGGACCCCCGCACCCACGCCCTTCCCGACCCTGCTCCTGCGCGCCTCGGACCCGCTCCCCGCAGCACACGGGGCGGACCCGGTGCCGCACGACTGGCAGACGGCCCTTCCCCACATCACCACCACCCGCACCACTGCGGGCAACCACTTCACCCTCGTCAACCAGCACGCCCCCGCCGCCGCGGGCCACCTCACCGACTGGCTCACCGGGCTGGAGTGAACAGCTTCTCCGGGCGGGGACGGGGGCTGCCCCCGTCCCCGCCTGTGGTGCGTACGCACCAGGACACGTGTGTGGCTGGTCCGGGAGCACCAGGAGAAGACGGCGGCGGGAGACGATGCCCGGCCGGGCGCCGGAAGGAAGGGTTGGAAGCGCGTGAATCCCGCGCATTCCCCTTGCCTGACGGTGTCTGGAGTGATCTACAGGTGGCGACATTTCTTTACCGGATCGGACGGTGGGCCTTCCGGCGGCGCCGGCTCGTGGGCGGTCTGTGGCTGGGCGCCCTGCTGCTGGCCCTGGCCGCCGCCGCCATGGCCCCGGCCGGGGAGGAAGAGGACCTCTCCATGCCCGGCACCGAATCGCAGAAGGCGTTCGACCTGCTGGACGAGCGCTTCCCCGAGAGCAACTCCCAGGGCGCCGAGGCCCGCTTGGTGTTCCGGGCCCCGGACGGGCAGCGGGTGACGGCCAGGGAGAACAAGGCGGCCGTCCAGGACACGCTCGGCTCGCTGGACGGGGGCGATCAGGTCGCGTCGACCACCGACCCCTACGAGAGCGGCGCGGTCAGCGAGGACGGCACCATCGCCTACTCCACGATCACCTACACCGAGGGCGCCGTCGACCTGACCGAGTCGACGAAGAGCGCCCTCGAGGACGCCGCGAACCAGGCCCGGGACGCCGGGCTGACCGTCGAGATCGGCGGCTCGGCCCTCGACGCGGAAGAGGAGCCGGGCGGTACGACGGAACTCATCGGCGTGGCGGTGGCGGCCGTGGTGCTGGTCCTCGCCCTCGGGTCGCTGGTCGCGGCCGGACTGTCGCTGCTGACCGCCCTCTTGGGCGTGGCCATCGCCTTCGGCCTGGTCTCCGCGCTGGCCGTACCGCTGGGCCTGACGTCCACCGTCGCCATCCTGGCGCTGATGCTGGGGCTGGCGGTCGGCATCGACTACGCACTCTTCATCACCTCCCGCTTCCGCGACGAGTGCGCCCAGGGCAGCGAGCCGGAGGAGGCCGCCGGCCGGGCGGTGGGCACGGCCGGATCCGCCGTCGTCTTCGCCGGCGCGACCGTCTTCATCGCCCTGGTCGGGCTGGGGGTCGTCGGAATCCCCGAACTCACCAAGATGGGCATGGGCGGCGCGGGCGCCGTGGCCCTTGCCGTACTCGTCGCACTGACCCTGGTCCCCGCGCTGTTCGGCCTCTTCGGCCGGCGGATCCTGCCCCGCGCCCACCGCAAGGCATCCTCGGATCGCCGGTCGGGAGGCGAGGGCCCGCACCCGGTGCCCACCGCGGCCGGCCGGCCCGGGCTCAGTACCCGCTGGGCGCGGTTCGTGCTGCGCCGTCCGGTGGCCGTGCTGATGATCGCCGGACTCGGTCTCGGCGCCGTCGCCCTACCGGCGCTGAGCCTCGAACTCGGGCTGCCCGGAGACGAGTCCAAGTCGGTCGAGACCACCCAGCGCCGTGCCTACGACCTGCTGTCGGAAGGCTTCGGCCCCGGCTTCAACGGCCCGTTGACCGTGGTCGTGGACACATCAGCGTCCTCGGGGGACGCGGACACCCGGTCCACCACGAACCAGGTCGTCAAGACCGTACGGGGAGTGGACGGGGTCGCCTCGGTCGGTGATCCGGTTCTCAGCCGGACCAAGGACACGGCCATCCTCACCGCCGTCCCCCGGACCGCGCCGAACAGCGGCGAGACCAAGGACCTGGTGCACGCGATCCGGGGCGCGGTCTCCGGCGTCGAGGCCGACACGGGCGCCACCATCCTGGTGACCGGCACCACCGCGATGAACATCGACATCTCCGAAGCCATGTCCGACGCCCTCATCCCCTACCTGACCGTGGTCATCGGCCTGGCGGTGCTCCTGCTGCTGGTGGTCTTCCGCTCGGTCCTGGTCCCGGTCAAGGCCGCGCTCGGCTTCCTGCTGTCGGTGGGTGCCGCCTTCGGCGTCCTCGTCGCCGTCTTCCAGTGGGGCTGGGCGGCGGACCTGCTCGGCATCGAGCAGACCGGACCGGTCATGTCGCTGATGCCGATTCTCATCATTGGCATAGTGTTCGGCCTCGCCATGGATTACGAGGTCTTCCTCCTCACCCGGATGCGGGAGGCCTACGTCCACGGCGCGTCCCCCGGCGAGGCGATCGTGGGCGGTTTCCG
This sequence comes from Streptomyces sp. 11-1-2, assembly GCF_003595545.1. Lineage (NCBI taxonomy): Bacteria > Bacillati > Actinomycetota > Actinomycetes > Kitasatosporales > Streptomycetaceae > Streptomyces > Streptomyces sp. 11-1-2. The sequence goes on along the minus strand of NZ_CP022545.1, from coordinate 3,009,082 downwards.
GCACAGCGGACGGGTGGTGGCCGCGGCGGCGATCATCATGATCAGCGTGTTCGCCGGATTCGTCGGGATGAGCAGCCCGACCATCCAGACGATGGGCGTCGGCCTGGCCGCCGCCGTCCTCTTCGACGCCTTCGTGGTCCGGATGGCGATCGTGCCCGCGGTCCTGGCACTGCTCGGCCACCGGGCCTGGTGGCTGCCCCGTATCCTCGACCGTGTGCTGCCGAATGTGGATATCGAGGGTGAGGCACTGACCAGGCGTGTCCCGGCCTCCGCGACCGTGCCGGACACAGCGGTTCCGCCGCTCCCCGTCGGCCGGCACCAGGGCTGAGCCGGTCATGACGAACACAGGTGGCGGTGGCCCGCGACCACGCGGCACGTGGTGGCGGGAGGGAGCGATCACCGCGACGGCGTTCGCGCTCTGTCTGCTCGGCGGCGCGCTCCAGGAAGACGGCCGCACGCTGTCACTGCCGCCCGCCGCCGCCTACTTCATCGCCGTGGTGTCCTGTGCCGTGCTGCCGGTGCGGCACCGGGCGCCCCTGGCCGCCATGGCGGCCACCACCGCGAGCGGTGTGCTGGTGCCGTTCCTGGACCTCCTGCTGAGCCCGCTCATCGTGGCCCCCGCCGTGATCACCGCCTACTCGCTCACCGCGCGTACCGAACGGCACGCGACGAGCGCGGTGTCGCTCACCTCCGTGGCGCTGCTGGTCGCCTCCATCCCCCTGTTCGGGGCCCTCTCGTGGAAGGACGCGAGCAGGGTGGGGGCGGTGGCGGCGTTCCCGCTGGTGGCCGCCTTACTCGGGCACGCGGTGCAGAACCGGCGGGCCTATCTGGCGGCCGTGGAGGAGCGGGCCCAGCGGGCCGAGGAGAGCCGGGAGAGCGAGGCGCTCCGGAGAGTGGCCGAGGAACGGGTGCGCATCGCCCGGGAACTGCACGACCTCGTGGCCCATCAGATCACCCTGGCCAACGCGCAGGCCTCGGTCGCCGCCCACCTCTTCGACGCCCGCCCGGAGCAGACCCGCAAGAGCCTGACGGAGCTTGTCGAGACCACCGGCCACGCACTCGACGAACTGCGGGCCACGGTCGGTCTGTTGCGTCAGTCCGGGGACGCGGCCACGCCCGGCGATCCGGCGCCCGGGCTGTCCCGGCTTCCCACACTCCTCGAGTCCTTCCGCCGCGCGGGTCTGGAGGTGTCGGTGCACCAGGAGGGCACGGCCAGGCCGCTGTCGCCGGGAGTGGACCTCACCGCCTACCGCATCGTCCAGGAGGCCCTGACCAACGTGACCAAGCACGCCGGTACCGGTAGCGCCCGGGTGGGCCTCGCCTGGAACCGCGACCGCGTGACCATCACCGTCGCCGACGACGGAAGGGGCGGCCGTACGGGACCGAGCGCGTCCACGGGACGGAGTGCGCCCACGATGCCGGAGCGTCCGCCCGGTTACGGTCTGATCGGGATGCGGGAGCGCGCCACCGCGGTCGGGGGACACCTCTCCGCGGGCAGGCGCCCGGAGGGCGGCTTCCTCGTCTCCACCGAGCTGCCCCTCCCGCCCGCCAAGGACACGACGCGGAGAACGGACGGAGTGACCACCATCGAGGGACGGATGGCCGACCAAGCGACAGACGACGGACGGACAGACGACGTACGGACGGGCGGCGGAGAGGCCGGGGATGCGCCGTGACGCTCCGGGTGCTGCTCGCCGACGATCAGGCCCTGCTGCGCGGGGCCTTCCGGTTGCTTCTCGACTCCGCCGACGACATCACCGTGGTCGGCGAGGCCGCCGACGGCAGGGAGGCGGTGCGACTCACCCGGCAACTGCGGCCGGACGTGGTGCTCATGGACATCCGCATGCCCGAGGTGGACGGTCTCGCCGCCACAACGGAGATCTGCGCGGACCCGGAACTGCGTGCCAGCCGCATCCTGATCCTCACCACGTACGAGACCGACGAGTATGTCGCGCAGGCGCTGCGCGCGGGGGCCGGCGGCTTCATCGGCAAGGGCATCGGGGCCGAGGACCTGCTGGCCGCCGTGCGTACGATCGCCGACGGCGACACGCTGCTGTCCCCCGCCGCGACCCGCTCCCTGGTCGCCCGTTTCCTGGCCACACCGGCCGACGCCCCGCCCCGCCATGCCGAACGGCTCGCCGTGCTCACCCCGCGCGAACGCGAGATGGTGGCCCTGGTCGCGACCGGTCTGTCCAACCAGGAGATCGCCGAGCAGATGTTCCTCAGCCCCTTCACGGTCCGCGCCCATGTGCAGCGCGCCATGACGAAGCTGGAGGCCCGCGACCGGGCGCAACTCGTCGTCATCGCCTACCGGACGGGCCTGGCCCACGCCGCCCCCGACGGCGGCGGGGCCGACCCCCTGTCGTAGTCCGAGGTCACGGCATCGTGGCGAATGCGGGCAGCGTAAGGGCCGAGTGGGCCGGTCGGGCCGGCGCGGAGGGCAGGGTGACGAGGCCCCGCAGCCTGGTGTTGCGCTGCTCCAGCGCCTGCGCGGTGGTGGGGAAGAGCGTGGCCCCACCCTTGTCGACCAGTGCCTGATTCATGGCGACGAAGTCGCGAACGTCGCGTTCGTAGGCGGCGAACGCCGCAGTGTGGTCCCGGTGCGTGGCCAGGGCGTTGGCCAGCATGTAGGCGCCGACCAGCGCGAGGCTCGAGCCTTGTCCGGTAAGGAACGAGGGTGCGTACGCGGCGTCGCCGACGAGCGCGACGCGACCGCTGGACCAGTGGGGCATGCGGATCTGACCGGCCGTGTCGAAGAACAGGTCATCCGCCTCGCGCAGGGCTTTGACCATGCCAGGGACCTGCCATCCCGCGCCCGCGAAGACCGTGGCGACCAGGTCCCGCTGGGCGTCGGGGTTCCGGAGGACATCGAGCGGCGGCTCCGGCTGGTGAAAGTTCAGGAAGGCGTGCAGCTCGTCGTTGTCCCCGACGGCGTAGAGGGCCGCGGCCCTCCCCGGGGTGTTCCACATCATGACCTCGCGGGAGAGCCCGAAGGTGTTCGGCATGGTGAAGATGGCGAAGCAGTAGCCGAGGTAGTGGTGGAACTGTTCCTCGGGGCCGAACAGGGACTCCCGGGTCTGTGAATGCATCCCGTCGGCGCCGACCACCAGGTCGAACGTGCGCCGTTGCCCACTGTGGAACGTCACGTCGACCCCTTGTCCGGACTGGTCGAGGGTGTCGATGGAGTCGCCGAACAGGAATTCCACATCGTCGCGGACCTTTCCGTACAGGCTCGCCGCCAGATCCCCACGACGCACTTCGAGGTCCTGTCCCTCGACACCGCCGGCAACGGCGCTCGGGTTGAGCGAGGCCACTTCGCTGCCATCGGCGTCGAGGAACGTGCAGCGGCGCGAGTCGATGTGCGCGTCCCGCAGTCGCGGCAGTATGCCCATCCGCCGGACCACCTCTATCGCGGTACCGCGGATGTCGATCGGGTAACCACCGGCGCGCAGTGCGCCTGCCTTCTCCACCACGGTGACCGCGCATCCGGACCGGTGCAGCCAGTACGCCAGCGCGGGTCCGGAGATACTGGCCCCGGAGATCAGAACCGTGCGCTTCGCGGTGGTACGCACGTCCATCGACAGACCGGTAGATGTCATGCCTGGGCTCCATTCTGCGTGTTACGGATCTTCGTGATACGGACAATGAGCAGTGCCAACGCGGCGACGAGACCGGCGGTGACGAAACCTGTGACGAAGGCCGATTCGGTCGGCAGGCCCGTCTTCGAGTCGGCCCCGGAGTCGAGGATCGCGCCGCCGACCTGAGAGCCCAGGGCGACGCCGATCACGCGTGTCACCACGAGCAGGCTGGTGGCGATGCCGGTGTCCCCGGTGTCGACGGCGGCGGCGGCGCGGGTGAGCAACGCCGTACTGGCGACGCCCGCGGCGATCGCGGCCAGCGCCTTCGCGACGACGAGCTGCCATGCCGCGGCGTGCAGCGACGCCAGAGCGATCGTCGTGGCCGCCGTGACGACGGCACCCCCGGCGAGCACGGCACGCAGACCGAAACGCCGCGCCACGACCCCGCCCACCGAATCGCTCACCGCCCCGGCGATGGCGCCGGGCAGCAGGAGCAGTCCGATGTCGGTGGTGCTGAGCCCGAAGCCGTATCCGCCGGCCGGTATCGCGAACATCTGCGGCAGCAGAAAGGCCACCATCCCGAAGCTGGTGGTGACGACCAAGGTGAGCACGGACGAATGCCACATCGCGGGCTTGGCCAGCATGCGCAGATCGACCATCGGCGAGGCCGCCCGGCGCTCGACGGTGACCCACGCGGTCGCGAGGGCGGCCACGAGAAGGATGAGGGCAACGACCGCGAGGGGCGGCAGACCATCGCCCATCACCCTGACGAGCCCGATCATGAACACGAGCAACGTGCCGCTCAGCAGCGCCACGCCCGGCCAGTCGATCCTGTCGTCCGACGCGATCGGCGGATCATGCGGCATCAGCCGCATCAGGACCAACGTCGTCGCGATGATCACGATCGTCGGCAGCGCGAACATCCAATGCCAGGACAGCTCTTCCGAGAGCGGCCCGGCGATCAGCGTTCCCACCATGCCGCCGCCCGTGAACAGCGCCATGACCAGCCCGATCGCCACCTGTGACGCCCGTGCGGGGAGGTTTTTGCGCACCAGGATGAAGGAGAGGGGCAGCGCGCCCACCATGACGCCCTGCAATATCTGACCGAGCAACAACACCGGCAGGTCCGGCGCCAGGCTCGCCAGCAGACCACCGGCCGAGACCACGGCCATCAGCCAGACCAGCACCCGCTTTCCGCCGAAGCGGTCGCCGAGTTTGCCCGCGACGGGTGTGATGACCGCGCCGGTGATGAGCAGGGTGTTGCCGATCAACGCCCCTTCGGATGGGCTGACCCCCAGCTCACGCTGCAACTGCGGGAGCGCGGGCTCCACCACGGACTGCAGAGTGCCGAGGGCGAGCGCCAGGATGCCGAGGGCACCGATCGACAGCCTCCCGATGCGGACCGGGGAAGCTACAGCTAGGGACATGGACGTCCTTCCAGACACCGTCAGGCAAGGGGAATGCGCGAGAACCACGCGCTTCCAACCCTTCCTTCCGGCGCCCGGCCGGGCATCGTCTCCCGCCGCCGTCTTCCCCTGGTGCACCCGGACCAGCCGCTCAGGTGTCCTGGTGCCTACGCACCACAGGCCGACGTGGGTCGCGGCGGACCAACCACCCTGGGAGCGAACCGAGCCGTTCACTGATAAAGCAGCTGCGGTGGGGGACGGACCTTGGCACGCTGAGCGGATGGACCGTCAACGGAGATCCCAGCTCGCGCACGCCGACCACCCGATCGCCGCCCCGCTCGCCGACGAGTCGGTGGCCCGACTGCTCGACCGGGCGGTGGCGGACGAGGCCGACCGCGCCCTCGACCTCGGCTGTGGAGGCGGCGCCTGGCTGCGGCGGCTTCTGGTCCGCTATCCGTGGATGCACGCCGAGGGGGTGGACATCCACACCGCGGCCCTGGAACAGGCACGCGAGGGCGCGGAGGAAGCCGGCGTCGCGGACCGGCTGGTCCTCCACGAGATGGACGCCTCCGTGTTCGCCTCGGCGCACCGCTTCGACCTGGTGCTGAGCGTCGGCGCCGCGCACGCCTTCGGCGGGCTGCTGCCCACCCTCGCGGCGGCGCGTGAACTCCTCGCCCCGGGCGGCCATGTCGTCATGGGCGACGGCTTCTGGGAGCGCGAACCCGACGCCGCCGCCCTCTCGGCCCTGGGCGCCACCTGGGACGACTACGCCGATCTCGCCACCACCGTGGACCGCGTCACCGCCGACGGCTGGACACCTGTCTACGGCCACGTCAGCACGGCGGGGGAGTGGGACGACTACGAGTGGTCATGGACCGGCTCACTGTCCCGCTGGGCCCTGGACCACCGCGACGAACCCGACGCCCTGGACACGTACAAGGCCGCCGCCGAACACCGCACGGGCTGGCTGCACGGCTACCGCGGCACCCTCGGCTTCGTCACCCTCGTACTGCGGCGGAGCCCCTGATCCCCACGGTGACGTTGCCCTAGGCGGCTTCGTGGGCGGTGAGGGTCACGTGTGCGTCGGCCTCGTCGATGGCGATGTTCAGTGACGCGTTCAGCCCCTTGGCCAGCTTCGCGAGGAAAGGCAGCGTGGGCACGGAGTCGGACCCCTCGATCCGGGAGATCTTGGCCTGGGTCAGCCCGGACCGGGCGGCCAGTTCGGTCTGGGACAGGCCCAGCTCCGTGCGGCGGTCGTAGACGACTTTGGCCAGCGCCATGGACAGACGGTGCTCCTGGCGCTCCTGCTCGATCTCGGCGGACTCCTGGTACCCCTCCGCGAGCTTACGTTCGCCCGCCCGCTTCCAGCGGCTGTGCTCCATCACTGGTCTTCTTCAGGGCGGCGGAACGGCTACCGGGGGTACCGCGGGTACCTATTCTCGCGCTGCGGGCCTCCCCACGGTGACGTCCACGACGAATGGTTCGACCAGCGCCCCGTCCGGGAACCGCGCGAGCAGCTCCGCCCGTTCCGCGCTCAGCACCGCGTCCGCCTCGGCGGCGCTCATCACGGCGAGGTAGGAGTGGCTGCCGAGGGTGCGCAGCCGGTCCTCCACGGTGATCGTCCGTGACCAGCGGACGGTGCCCGACAGCGTATCGAGCCCGAACGGCGTGAGCAGCCCGGCGGCCGTGGCGGGGAAGCCGGGCGGGCGGTAGGCGGGGCAGCGCTCGGCCAGTCGGGCCTCCTGCCGCGCCAGCCACGGGACGTCGGTGTCCGGGACGTTCCACCACAGCGCGAGGGCGCCACCGGGCCGGAGCACCCGGACGGCCTCGGGGACCGAGCGCGCCGGGTCGGTCCAGTGCCAGGACTGGGCGTAGGTGACGAGATCGGCGACGCCGTCCGCGAACGGGAGCGCGTTGCCGTCGCCCCGCACCAGCGGGGTCCGTGGCAGGGCGCTCCGCAGCTCGGCCGCCATGCCCGCGCCCGGTTCCACGGCCACGACGCGCGCCCCGCGCTCGGTCAGCAGCCGGGTGGCGATGCCCGTGCCCGCGCCCACGTCCAGCACATCGGCCCCGTCGAGCGGCCTCCCCGCGAACTCCTCCACCATCGCGAACAGTTCCGGCGGATAGCCGGGCCGGACGGCCGCGTACTGGGCGGCGATGGCGTTGAACGACGTGGCGAGTGAGGAGCGGGATGAGGGCGGCATGGGCCCATGGTGACGGCACCCAAGGTGCGTTGTCAGTGGTGGGTGCGACCATCTCGGCATGTGCGCCGATACCTCGACCACCGCCTACTGGGACGCCGCCGCCGCGGACTTCGACAACGAGCCGGATCATGGGCTGCGGGATCCGGCCGTGCGGGAGGCGTGGGCCGCGCGGCTGTGGGGGTGGCTGCCCGGGCGGGCCGGGGATGTGCTCGACCTCGGGTGTGGCACGGGGAGTCTCGCGCTGCTCGCGGCCGAGCGGGGGCATCGGGTGACGGGGGTCGATCGCTCGCCTCGGATGGTTGAGCTGGCGCGGGCGAAGCTGGCCGGGACGGGGGCCACCGTGCTGGTCGGGGACGCGGCGGAGCCGCCCGTGGGGGAGGGGAGTTTCGATGTCGTCCTGGTCCGGCATCTGCTGTGGATGCTGCCGGACCGGCAGGCGGTGCTGCGCCGTTGGGCCCGGCTGCTGCGGCCGGGCGGGCGGCTGGTGCTGATCGAGGGGCGGTGGGGCGAGTCCGACCCCGTCGGGCTGCCCGCCGCCGAGCTGTCCGCGCTGGTCGGGCCGCTGACGGAGCGGCTGTCGGTCGAGCAGCTCGGGCCGGACGCGGCGCTGTGGGGGCGGGCCGTGCGCGACGAGCGGTATGCCCTGGTGGCCGGCCTCGCACCGGCTCGGCGCCATGCCGAGATCGTGGACGTTCATTTGATCCTGCGCCGCGGGGATGAGGTGCTGCTCGCCCGCCGTGCCAACACGGGCTATGCGGATGGGCTGCTGCATGCCCCCTCCGGGCATGTCGAGGACGGCGAGGACGTCCGCACCGCGATGCTCCGCGAGACGGCCGAGGAGATCGGCCTCACCCTGGGCCCGGACGAGGTGCGGGCGGTCCTCGTGCTGCAGCACAAGGCGCCCACGGGGGCGGCCCGTACGGGGTGGTTCTTCGAGGCGGAGCTGAGGGAGGGCGGGCGGCAGCCCGTCAATCGGGAGCCGGAGAAGTGCTCCGAGCTCGGCTGGTTCCCGCTGGACGCGCTGCCGGACGACATGGTGGCGTACTGCCGCGCGGGCCTCGAGGCGTACCGCGCGGGCCACCGCTTCGCCCTCCACTGGCACGAGCCGGACGACCCGATCGCGTATGCCCCGGAGGGCCCCGGCCGTCTGACCCCGCTCTGACGATCAGAGGTTACGGGACGCTGTCCCGTTTAGTTAGACTCGGCGGCGAAGGGAAGGGTGCGGTGAACGACAACGATCGAGACGCGGGGCGCGCGGCCCGGCCCAAGCGGGCGGACGCGCGGCGCAACGAGAAGGCCCTGCTCGAAGCGGCCGCCGCGGTCTTCGTCACCTCGGGCGTCGAAGCGCCGATACGCGATATCGCGGCCAAGGCGGGCGTCGGCACGGCCACGATCTACCGCCACTTCCCGACGCGGGCGGATCTCATCGTCGCCGTCTACCGGCACCAGGTCGAGGCCCTCGCCGAGGCCGGTCCGGCCCTGCGGGAGACCAGCGAGACTCCGCACGCCGCCCTGGGGCGCTGGATCGATCTCTTTGTCGACTTCCTGGTCACCAAGCACGGGCTCGCGGCCGTGCTGCAGTCCGACGACCCCTGCTTCGACCCCCTGCACTCCTACTTCCTCGACCGGCTCCTGCCCGTATGCACCCAGCTCCTCGACGCCGCGGCCGACGCGGGCGAGATCCGCACCGGCCAGGACGCCTACGAGCTCATGCGCGGCGTCGGCAGCCTCTGCGCGGGCGCCGGCACCGACCCCCGCTACAACACACGTCACCTGGTCGAGCTGCTCATCGCGGGACTGCGCCGACCGCACTGACCATCGGCCGGGCAGCGCCCGACCTGGCACACAATGGGGGCCACAAACCACCCCACCCACGCCCCAGGAGCCCCACGTGGCCTTGCAGATCACCGTCGACCAGGACGCGGCGACCGCCCCCTTCGAGCAGATCCGCGCGCAGATCGCCGAGCTGGCCCGCTCCGGCGCGCTTCCCGTGGGCTACAAACTGCCCACCGTACGGGGCTTCGCCGAGGAGCTGGGGCTGGCGGCGAACACCGTCGCCAAGGCGTACCGGGCCCTGGAGGCGGACGGTGTGATCGAGACCCGTGGCCGCCACGGCACCTTCATCGCGGCGGCGGGTGACGCGGCACGGCGCCAGGCCGCCGAGGCCGCCCAGACCTATGTCCAGCGGGCGCGCCGCCTAGGTCTGGACCGCGCGGCAGCCCTCGCCGCCGTCGAGGACGCCCTGCGGGCCGCCTACGGAGACCCCGCCTGAACCTCCGCCGCTCCCTGCGCCGGTGCTCCGCCTGCCATGCTGTCCCCCATGACCAGCCGCAAAGCCCTCGTCCGACGCCCCAGCCCCCGCCTCGCCGACGGGCTCGTCACCCATATCGACCGCACCCCGGTCGACGCCGCGCTGGCGCTGCGGCAGTGGGAGGTCTATGTCGTGGCGCTGCGTGCGCACGGCTGGGAGACGGTGGAGCTGCCGCCGGTGGACGACTGCCCGGACGGGGTGTTCGTCGAGGACACCATGGTCGTCCACCGGAACGTCGCGGTGATCGCCCGCCCCGGAGCCGAGTCCCGCAGGCCCGAGACCGTGACGACGGAGGAGGCCGTGACCGGGCTCGGCTGCTCGCTGAACCGGATCCGCGAGCCGGGCACGCTGGAGGGCGGCGACGTCCTGAAGGTCGGCGACACCGTATACGTGGGACGCGGCGGACGCACCAACGGCGACGGCATCCGCCAGCTTCGCGCCGCGCTGGAGCCGCTGGGCGCACGGGTGGTGGCCGTACCGGTCAGCAAGGTGCTCCACCTCAAGTCGGCGGTCACCGCGCTGCCGGACGGCACCGTCATCGGCTATCCGCCGCTGGTCGACGACCCTGACGCCTTCGACCGCTTCCTCCCCGTTCCCGAGGAGTCCGGCGCCCATGTGGTGCTGCTCGGCGGCGGAAAGCTGCTGATGGCGGAGAGCGCGCCGCGCAGCGCCGAGCTGTTCGCCGATCTCGGCTATGAGCCGGTGCCGGTGGACATCAGCGAGTTCGAGAAGATGGAGGGCTGTGTGACCTGCCTGTCGGTCCGGCTGCGGGAGCTGTACGCCTGAGCCGGGCCCCACGGGAGCGGGCCCCACGGGGCCCGGGCCACGGGGCCCCGTGGGCATCTCACAAGCCCCCGGAGGCGGGCCGGCTCACCGGCCCCCGGTGGCCGTCCCGCGGGCGGCGGCCCCCGGGGGCGGGTTCACAGATACAGCCCCGCGTTCGCGTCCCCCGGCTGCGACGGCACGGCGGGCGGCCGGGTGCCGCGCCGCAGCGCGTACAGCTCCGCGAGCGTCGCCCCGTCCCGCCCGATCACACCTTCCCGGTCGTCGACCTCCCCGCCGAGCCAGCCGACCGCCTCCGTCCGCGTCAGCTTGCCGACCTCGATCCGGGCCAGGCACCGGCCGGGGCGGACCACCGCCGGATGCAGCCGTTCCAGATCCTCGTTGGTGGTCACCCCGACCAGCACATTGCGCCCCTGGCCGAGCAGACCGTCCGTCAGGTTCAACAGCCGGGACAGCGCCTGGCCCGCGGTGTGCTTGGCCTCGCCGCGGATCAGCTCGTCGCAGTCCTCCAGGAGCAGCAGCCGCCAGCGCCCCTTGGCCGTGCCGTCGTCCTCGCCGATGGCGATGTCCATCAGATAGCCGACGTCGGTGAAGAGCCGCTCCGGGTCCAGGACGCAGTCCACCTGGCACCACTCCCGCCAGGACCGGGCCAGGGTGCGCAGCGCCGAGGTCTTGCCGGTGCCGGGCGGGCCGTGCAGCAGCAGGAGGCGGCCGGCGATGTCGTCCGGGGTGACCTTCATCAGCCCGTCCATGGCCTCCGCGACCGGCGCCGTGTAGTTGCCGCGGATCTCCTCCCAGGTCCCGGCCGAGATCTGCCGCGAGGTGCGATGCGGTCCGCGGCGCGGCGAGACGTACCAGAAGCCCATCGACACGTTCTCCGGCTGGGGTTCCGGCTCGTCCTCCGCGCCGTCGACGGCCTGGTGGAGCACCTTCTCGGCCAGGGCGTCGTCGACGGCGGTCACGGTCACATCGGCCCCCCGGTTCCACCGGGAGATCAGCAGCGTCCAGCCGTCGCCCTCGGCGAGCGTCGCGCTGCGGTCGTCGTCGCAGGCCGCGCGCAGCACGGTGGCGGACGGCGGCAGCAGCGTCGCGCCCGACCGCACCCGGTCGACGGAGTGACTGCGGGCGTACGGCTGCTCGCCGGTCGCGAAGCGCCCCAGGAAGAGCGCGTCGACGACATCGGACGGCGAATCGCTGTCGTCGACGTTGAGCCGGATGGGAAGGGACTCTTCGGCGGGTGTCGTAGGCAGGGTCTGCCTCCTGAGAACGGGGGGCCGGTGCGTCGGTCAGCGCACCCGGCCCCATGATCCAGGACTGGGGGCGAGGGCGCACCAAGGTTTGTGGCCGTTTACCGAGCTGTTCCACGGAACCCCACTGGAATGGGGGCGTTCACGGATACTCTTACCCGTTGTGGGGCGTCAGGGAAGGGAACGGGGCGGGTTGGCCAGGTTATGGCAAAAGAGGCGCCGGCGGACCGGCGCGCTGCTCGGTGTCGGCATGGTCACGCTGGCACTGCTGGCGGCCACCTGCTCCGGCGGGCCCGGCGCGGGCGAGGGGCGGCAGGAATCGGAGTCGGAGCGCGGGAAGGCCGGCGCCGGGGGGCTGGGCTGGGGATTCACCCATACCCAGTACAGCGCCGACCAGGGCACGGAAAGCGGCCGTAAGGCCGCGAGCGCCCTGCTGTCCGGCCGGCCGATGCCGCAGAACCAGCACATCATGGGCTGGGGCGCGGGCAACCCCGAGCCGTCCCCGGGCCACTACGACTTCGCGGACCTCGACCGCCGCATCGCCCTGATGCGCAAGACCGGCACCGCGCCCGTGCTCACCCTGTGCTGTGCGCCCGACTGGATGAAGGGCGGCGAGCCGGGACGTACGGACTGGTCGCAGGAGGCCCTGGAGACCGCGCCCACCCCCGAGCACTACAAGGACTTCGCCGCGCTCGCGGGAAAGATCGCCCAGCGCTATCCGCAGGTGCGCCACTTCATCGTGTGGAACGAGTTCAAGGGCTTCTACGACGACGGCGAGAAGCGCTGGAACTACGAGGGCTACACCCGGCTCTACAACCTGGTCTACCGCGAGCTGAAGAAGCAGAACCCCGGCAACCAGGTCGGCGGCCCGTATGTGGTCGCCGACAGCGACGCCCCGGGCGAGGCCGACGGCTCCGCCGCGGTGAGCGGCCCCTGGGGCACCCTCGACCAGCGGTCCGCCGCCGCGATCACGTACTGGGACAAGCACAAGGCGGGCGCGGACTTCGTCGTCGTCGACGGCTCCAGCTACACCCGCGAGGGCGACCGGCTCATCCCGGACGCCTTCGCGGCCACGCGGAAGTTCCAGGACGTCACCCGCTGGCTGCGCCGGACCACCGGGCTGCCGGTGTGGTGGGCCGAGTGGTACGTCGAACCGGCCGACGGGCGCGACGACCGCGCGGGCTGGAGCGAGGGCCGCCGCACCGCCGTCCAGGCCACCGCGATGATCCGGCTGGCCGAGGGCGGCACCGCCACGGCCTTCTACTGGAACCCGGAGACCACGGGCAAGCGGTGCCCCGGCTGTCTGTGGCGCCCCACTGAGCTGGACGACGGCGGCCGTGCGCTGCCCATGATGAAGCTGCTCGGCCGGTTCGCCCGGGAGTTCCCGCCCGGCACGGCCTTCCGCTCCGTGGACATCGCCGCCGACGACCGGCCCAACGTCCAGGTGCTCGCCGACGATGACGCGGTGCTGGTCGTCAACACCCTCGACCGGCCGATCAAGGCGAAGGTCGACGGCCGGTCGTTCGGGATGGACGGATACGAGGTGCGCTGGCTCAAGCGGTGAAAGCGGTGACGGTGGCCACGCCATCGGCATCGCTACCGCCCTCGTCACCGCTTCGCGGTCGCTACGCCATCGCGGTCGCTACGCCATCGTCACAAAGCGCTGCACCAGCGCGGCCACCACCACGACCAGCAGCGGCAGCGCGAACCAGAACGAGCCCTGCAGCCAGTGCAGCCGCCGTACGCTCGGCCGCACCGCCACCCGTAGCACCTCGCGCGCCGCCAGCAGCAGCATCAGCGCCACCGCCGCCAGCGCCCCCACCACCGACCAGGGCGTCCAGGTGACCAGCGGACCGGACGGCCCCGGCGCGGGCTCCGCGACCGGCCCGCTCGGCTGCCGCTTCAGCTCGTACAGCGCCGCGTCGTCGTTGGCGAACACCCGGCGCAGCTCGGCGTGCTGGTCCAGCGAGCGCCGCAGCCGCTCCTGCCAGTGCTCGTCATAGCCGGAGTCGAGGGTGAGATACCCGGACTGGCCGCGGCCCACCATCAGATAGGAGTGCGGTCCGGCCTCGCGCAACCCCGTGACCAGGCTGTCGACCAGCACCGGATCGCGCGGGGCCAGGGTGGGCTCGTAGAGGACCCGTTCCATGTCGCGGGCGCCCCAGGGCATCGCGGGGGTGACGTTGTTGATGGGGTCGTTGCTCATCCACAGCACCCGTACGGTCGGCTTGTCATGGGCGTAGACGTACTCCATCGCCGCCACCTCGCCCGGCCGCACCCTCTCGAACGTCTCATTGCCCCAGCGCGCCACCAGGAACCCGGCCATCAGGGTCAGCCCGGCCAGCAGCGCGGCCACCGGACCCAGCCTCGCGCGGTCCGCGCCCACCCGGGGGAAGACCGCCAGCGCGCCGAGCACACAGGCGCCCGGCAGCGCGAACATGAAGACGCGCAGCGCCATCTCACCGCCGTAGCTCTGCATGCCGAAGCCCAGGAACGGCACGAAGGTCAGCACCAGCAGCGAACGCTCGGTGAACCCGGTGGCGCGCCGCCGCAGCACCCCCCAGCAGGCGAGCGCCAGCACCCCGCCCGCCAGCGCCACCCGGACGTAGAGCACCAGCCGGTGCACGCTGCTGCCGCCCTCGATCCGGCCCGAGACGGACGAGGACACATTGCCGCCCACCCCGCCCACCCCGCCGAACAGCTCGTCCCAGTGGCCCGACCAGTACGGCTCCGCCAGGAACCCCACCCATACGGCCACCATCACCCCGCACAGCAGCGGCAGCCCGTACAGATTCGACCGGCGCACCAGCACCAGCGCGCTCACCACGCCCAGCATCACGAACGGGGTGAGCTGATGGGCCGCCACGGACGCCGCGAAGAGCGTGATCAGGAGGCCCAGCAGCGCTGTGCGCTGGGCGGGCGTGGCCGCCGTCACCTCCGCCTCACCCGGCCGCCGCTTACCGGGCAGCACCCGGGGTTCGCGGAACCACACCAGAAGGACGGCGACGAAGACGAGGTAGAGGAGGTAGGTGAACCCCTGCGGCGAGAAGTAGTCCTGGCCCACCCAGCCGCAGAGCGCGAACAGCCACACCGCGGTCCACTTCGCCCGCCAGCTCGCCCGCAGGGCGCGCAACAGCACCATCAGCGGGGCGAGACAGAGCAACTGGAGGAGCGTGGGCCACCAGCGCAGCACCTCGGAGAGGTCGTGCACCCCGGCTGCCTGGGCCAGGAACGCCGCCCCCGCGAAGAAACCGGGCCAGCTCCAGCGCGCGTCGAGATCGGGCACGGCGTGACCGGTCCGGCCGATGTAGTCCAGGAACCCCAAGTGCTGCCACGCGGTCGGGAACCGCGGCTGCGCCTCCAGCACGGCGGGCACGGCGTGCAGCGAGACGACGGTCGCGAGGAGTACGACGGTCAGCAGGGCGCGCCGGGGTCGTGCGAGCCGGAGCGCACCGGCGAAGGCGGCGATGAGCAGCGCGGCACCGAGGAGAGTGGCCCGGGGGAGGACCGAGACGAGCCCGAGCCCGCCCATACGGTCGAGATCGGCGTCCCCCATGCGCAGCAGCGGCACCCAGTAGAGGGCAAGCCCGCCGGCCGCGACCCCCCACAGGGCGACCGCGCCCTTCCGGCCCGCCCGCCGCCCGCTGGGCCCTGCCGAGCCTGCCGTGTCCGCCCGGTCCGCCCGGTCCGTGGGCCCGGCGGCCCCCCAGCCGCCCTGCCGTTCTGCGGGACCGGCGGACGCCAGGCCCCGCCGGTCCCATCGCCGTGCCGAGTCGGCGGCGGCATCGGTGGCGTCGGAGGCGGGCGGTGCGGCCAGGTCCGTCCCCGGACCGGTCGCGGCCCGCTCCGAGGGCACGCCCCCCGAGTGCATCCCACCCGCCCCGCTCCGCGCCTGCGACGCGTTGGCGGCGGCGCCCCGATCGGGCAGCTCGCCGAGCGGCGAGGCGGCGACCGGCCACCACCGCGCGGCCTGGGACCTTACGGCCGGGTCGCGTTCCGCACCGGGTTGCCCGCGTTTCGGATCAACCGCCCCCAGGGGGCCGGGCTTCAGCACCGGCCACCGGTCCTTGGGAGCGGCCGTATCGGCGGCCGTATCGGCGGCCTGGATATGCGGCCCGCCGTCCGGGCCCCCATCCTGGCCGCCGTCCGGGCCCCTGCCCCGACCCCCCGGTCCCGCGCCCGGTCCCGCGCCGGAGGCGCCGTCAGCCGCACCCCGGAGCCCGGCGCTCAGTACCGGCCACCGGCCGTCCGCGGCCGAGTGGGCGTCACCCGGCGCCGGGCGGGCGGCGCCGGGTGCGGCCGTTTCGGTGGTCGTTTCGGTGGCCCCTGCCGGGGGTGACGTTTCCGGGGCCGATGTCCCGTAGCGCTTGTCCCAGCGGCGTTTCTGGGCGTCATCGTCTCGCGGCGGATCCGTGGCGGGGAAGTGCATGCGGACGCCGAGCGCCAGCGTGTCCGTGTCGAGGGCGGCGCGCAGCGCCCAGCGGGTGCCGTAGTGGCCCGCGTACTCGCGGCGGCGGTCGCCGTAGACCGCGAGGTCCGCGAGATCGCCGTCGGGCGCCGTGCGCTGCTCCGGCAGCGGCAGAGGCGGCTTGGGCGGGGAGGCGGACTCCGGCTCCGGGGCGGCGGCCCCACCGTGCCCCTTGAGCACCCGGCGCAGCCGCACCGCCGCGATCGACGCGATCACCGACAGGCTGGAGATCTCCGCGACCCCCGCCCCCGTCAGCCCCATCCGTGGCAGCAGCAGTAACGTCAGCCCCAGCACCAGCACACACAACAGTCCCTGCAACACCGCCAGCCCCGAGGTGCGGCTCTGTGCCCGCAGCACCGCGAAGTACACCTCGATGACCACTCGCAGCGCCGCGCCCACCGCGAACCAGCGCAGCAGCGGTGCGGCGGCCTCCGCGTAGCCGTCGCCGAAGACCCCGAGGATCTGGGGGGCGAAGACGAAGAGGAAGAGACAGACCGGGACCATGATGCGCGCCATCCGCCGCAGCGCCGCCCGGCAGTTCTCGGCGAGCCGGGCCGGATCGTGCGAGCCCTCGACGGTCAGCGAGGAACCCATGTTGATGGCCAGCAGATTCGTCGTGCCGCCGATGGTGGTCGTGATGTAGAAGTACGCGTTGTCGGCCGCGCTGACCTGCGAGGCGACGATCACCGGCACGGCGTAGACCACCACGAGCGAGAACAACGACCCGGTGTAGTCCCCGGCGAGGAAGCGGCCCATCTCCCGATAGCCCGCGGGCCGCGCCCTCCCCTCCGTCGCCGTGCTGTGCCGGGGCACGAGGCGGCGGAGCACCAGCCAGCCCAGCGGCAGTACGGACACCGCGATCGAGGCGACCCAGGACACGAACACCCCGGCGGTCGGGATCGCCGCGGCGAACGCGATGAGCAGCACCAGCTTGGCCGCCGAGAACACCGTATTGCCCACCGGCACCCAGAACGCGCTGCGCAGCCCGGTCAGCACCCCGTCCTGCAGGGTCAGCAGCGACCAGCCCACGACCGCGACGATGAAGCCGAGGCCGTGGAGGGGGCCGTGCAGAAAGCGGTACGACGGCCCCCAGGCGTTGAGCGTGAGCAGGAAGACCACCGCGGCCAGCGCCACGACCACCGAACTGGCCGCGTAGGTGCTGAACACCAGCCGGCCCGTGGTCCGCCCGGCGACCGGGATGAAACGGGCCAGCGCGCCCGTCAGGGTGACCGCGGTGAGCCCCGCGAGGAGCTTCATCGCGGCGATGGCCGCCGAGCCCTGGCCGACCGCGTCCTCCGCGTAGTAGCGGGCGGCGGCCAGCCAGAAGCCGAGGCCGAGGACCGCGGAGATGCCCGTGTTGAGCATCAGCGCGTAGGCGTTGCGGAACAGCATGCCGCGCTCGCCGCTCCGGCCGTCGGACGGCCGCTCGGTGGCGGCCGTCCGCTCCTCTGCCCGGGTGGTCGTGTCGGACAACGGGCTCACGTCACCTTCCGTAGTACCTGTCGTGAGAGCTGACGGGATCTGCGGACCATGGCGTATCCCTTGGTGAGGGCCCGGTCCCCGGCGAAGCCGCGGCCGATCGCCCGCCCGGACACCAGCCGCTCGAACTCCCCGATCCGGGTGGTGCGCCGCACCGTGACCCGGCGCAGTGCGTACGGGCCCTGGCCGCGCGCCGCCAGGGCGTTGCCCACCGCGAGGGACACCCCGAACCCGGCCGAGCGCACCACCCGGCGCACCCGGCGGCTGGAGTAGCCGTAGGGATAGGCGAACGACACGGGCGGACGGCCGAGTTCGGCCGTGAGCAGATCCCGGCAGTGGGCCACCTCGAACCACAGCCGGGTGTCGGAGAGCTGGTCCAACTGGGGGTGGGTGTGGCTGTGCGCGCCGATCTCCACCCCCGCGCCGGCCAGCTCACGTACCTGGCCCCAGTCGAGCATCAGGTCCAGGGCGCCTGCTGCCTGGTGCGGGCCGCGCAGCCAGCCCGTGGCCGCGAAGAGCGTGGCCTCGAAGCCGTGGTGGGCGAGGACGGGGAGGGCGTGGCGGTGCACGCCCTCGTAGCCGTCGTCGAAGGTGACCACCACGGGTCTGGGCGGCAGCGCGGGGCCGCCGCGCCAGGCGTCGGCCAGCCGTACGCAACTGACCGGGGTGAAGCCGCGTTCGCCGAGCAGAGCCATCTGCTCGGCGAACGCGCCCGGCGTGACGGACAGCCCACGGGTGGCCCGCGCGGGGGCGTTGGCCACGGCGTGATACATCAGGATCGGCACGGAGCCGCGGTTTGCCTTCGGCACCGGGCCGGGGCTCGCGTTCGGCGCCGGGCCGGGGTTGCCGATCGGCACCGGGCCGGGGCTCGTGTTCGGCGCCGGGCCTGGGTTCGCGCCGCTCATGCCGCCCCCTCCCGTCTCGCCTCGCGGCCCTCGTCCGGGTGTCCGCCCGGCGGGGGCGGCCGTTCGGGGAGGGTGGCGATGCTGAAGCGGGGGCCGCCGCGGCGGGCGCGGGCGGTGCCCACCGCATAGCCGCCCGCCGCCGCCGCGACCCCCGCCACGATCGCGCCCGCCCGCCCGGCGCCGCCCGCCCGGCCGAGCAGCGCGTCCCGCAGCCCGCGGGCGATGCCCGCGGGCAGCACCCGGGTGGTGTAGCGGCGCTCGGTCGAAAGGCCCGCCTGGGCGCCGACGCTGCGTGTCACCAGGGCCTTGGAGAGGCCCTCGGCGTACGCCCGCGACCGGAAGTAGGCGAAGCGCTCCCGGGTGGCGGGCACCTTGTGGTGGATCACCGCGCGGTCGTCGATCAGCAGCAGCGCGTCCGGCCGGGCGCGGGCCAGCCGGATGCACAGCTCGGTCTCCTCACAGCCCAGCGGCCGCTTGTCGCCGTCCCTGCCGATACCGCTCGCGAAGCCCCCGGCGGCGTCGAACGCCTCCCTGCGGAACGAGGCGTTCCCGCCCAGGACGTTGCGCACTCGCACCCGCCCCGGCGGCAGCCCCCGGTAGGTGCAGCCCACCACCCAGTCGAACTCCTCGGGGAACCAGACCGGACGGCGGCGCGACGCCCACACCGGGAGGGTGCGCCCGCCGACCGCCATGACCCGCGGATCGGCGTACGCGGCGGCGAAGTGGTGCAGCCAGTCCCGTTCGGCGACCGCGTCGTCGTCGAGGAAGGCGATCACCTCGCCGTGCGAGGCCGCGATCCCGGTGTTACGGCCGGAGGACAGGCCGCGGGGGCCCGCGTTGGCGAGCACCCGCACCCCCTGACCCGTATCCGCCGCCGTTTCGGGATCCGCGCCCGCCCCGCCGTCCCCGTAGTGGTCCGTCAGCCGCCGCAGCAGGGCGGCGTTGTGGTCCACCACCAGGAGCGTCTCGTGGGCGGGCAGCGACTGGGCCCGCACCGAGTCCACCGCGGCGAGGATGTCGCCCCAGCGGTCCTCGGTGTAGACGCAGATCACCACGGAGATCCGCACCAGCGGCCCCGGAGCCGGGCGAACCGTCAAGACGCCTCCCCCCGGACCGCCGCGGGCGCCACCGCGGGGCGGCGCGGGCGCCGGGCGCCGCGCTCGCGCAGGATCACCTTCAGCACCCGCAGCCCGTCGCGGACGGCCCGTAGATTGCTGGCGCCGTGGATGCGCTCGTACTCATGGCTGGGGATCTCCTGGACCCGCAGCCCGGCCTTGACCACCCGGATGTTCATCAGCGTCTCCACCTCGAACCCGGCGCAGTCCAGCGCGATCTCGTCGAGGCAGTGGCGCCAGAAGGCGTTGTAGCCGTAGCAGAGATCGGTGTAGCGGGCGCCGAACTTGCGGTTGACGATCGAGGTGAGCGCGCGATTGCCGAGCCTGCGGATCGTCGTCATGTCGTCCGTGCCGCCGCCGTTGGCGAAGCGCGAACCCTTGGCGAAGTCGGCGCCCGAGACCAGCGCCGACACATAGCTGACGATCTCCGATCCATCGGCGGATCCATCGGCGTCGATCATCACCACGATGTCGCCGGTGCAGGCGGCGAATCCGGCGCTGAGCGCGTCCCCCTTTCCCTTGCCGGATTGCGACACGACTTTCACCTCGGGCCACAGTTCCCGGGCCACGCGGACCGTGTCGTCGGTGGAATTGCCGTCGACCAGGACCACTTCATGGATCCAGTCGGGAAGGGTTTTGAAAACGTACGGAAGATTCTCGGCCTCGTTCATCGCCGGAATCACGACGCTCACCGGTGGCGCAATCGCGAGATGAGAGGACACCGGGCGGTACGGATGTGTACGGGCCGCCGGATCGATTTCCGGCGCGGCCGGGCGCACAAAGGAGCTCATGAGTCTGTTTTCCCTCTCGTCCGGTGGACCGTCCGCCCCCCGGACAGTCCTTTGGTGTATCCGGTTCGAAAGGGGGGTTCTCACCCGCGCATGACGGCATGGACTGCCGGCCAAGGCAAGGCAAGCTGGCTGGTGTTACTGGCCTCGCGGCCCGCGTGCACGGCGCATCCCAAAAGGATTCAGGACAGCCGGACGCGGCACCCCCCTACCGCGTTTCCCGCCCCGAGAGCCATCGCGACGCTATGAAGCCCCTCCCCTGGAGCCGCCTGAAATGATGGTCCCGACACGGGTGGAAGTGCGACGGTATTGACGTCGCAAACTGTATGGCAAGCCGGTTGCGGCTACACCCCCCTTGGTAATTTTGTTCGTCAGTCTTGTGGGTTCCTTTTCCGAAGGCTGCCCATGCTTTTGAGCACCCGGTCGGCCGGCCCGAAGAGCTCCGGCCGGGAAACCACGGTATTGCGCAGTGCGCGCACCGGGGCGCGCCGTGCCCGGTGACCGAGCGCCACCGGATGGTGGCGCGTCACCCACCCCTCCGACACGCTGAGATCGCGTGTTTTCAGGGAGTCCTTGTATTCCTTCTCACCGCGCCCGAGATCGAGATAGTCCACACCCTGCGCGGCGGCCCCTTCCGCCATGCGCAGATGCAGCACAAGTCCGGGCGAGTATTTGGCATATGCCGGGTCGTAGGCCGGAAACCAGCAGGCGAGCACCCGCTCCGAGCACAGCCCGAAGTGCGCGGCGACCGGCCGCTCGCCCGCGTACAGCACCGACAGCAGCCCCTGGCAGGAGGCGCCGCGGGTGTGGAAGAGCTGCTCCACCAGCCGGATGATCCACGGCCGGGCGAACCGGTCGCTGCGCCCGGTCCTGCGGTACTGCGCGGACTTCCAGCCGATCAGGGTGCGCAGTACGGCCGGATCGCGCTCGTCGTGCACATAGCGCACCTCGCCCACGTCCCGGCCCAGCTTGCGCTCCTTGGCCAGCGTGGTGCGGGTGAACCTCGGCGACCGGTCGCGCAGCCGGGCCAGATACGCCTCATAGCCCCGCTCCACATCGATCACGGGGGAGGGGAAGGAGCCACGGGCCCCCACCGCGAACGGCTTCTGCCCCTCCACCAGATGGTCGAACTCCCAGACGGCCAGGGAGCATGCGCGCAGCAGCTCCCGGGCGTCCCACTGGAACCCCGGCCGGTGCACCAGACCCTGGGCGTCCGAGAGGCCGAGACCGATCGCCCGCCCCACCCCGAGCCGGGTCCGCTGAAAAGGGAAGAAGGCCACCGGCTCCCCCTCCTCGCGGACCACCGCGATCCGCACCCCGCGTCTGCAGTGGCCGACGGCCAGCGTGAACTCCGGTGACAGAAAGGGGTTCGCCAGCTCCGGCGCGCCGAGCAGATGCGCCTGTGACTGCATGGCCGTCCACACCGCCCGGTCGGCCGCCGTCAGCTCCCCCGGGCGGTACACACCGATCTTCACGTATCTATTCCTGACTCTGGGTCATATGCCGTCGCCGGGTGAGGCGGGTGAGCAGCACCGGCACCAGGATCAGCAGGCTCACGACCCCGACCGCCGCCACCCCGCCGCGCGCCGACCACAGCCGCAGCGCGAGCATCGCCTGCGCCACCAGCAGATCCAGCGCGAGCGCGCCCGCCACCGCCAGCACCGGGCGGATCAGCGCGTCCAGCCCGCGCAGAGCGCTGCCGATGGCCAGCGCGGGCGCGGCGAGCAGGAAGAACAGCGTGAACGGGGCCCGCAGTGGCGAGTGGACGTCGGCCAGCGCGAGTGCCGCGCCGATGGCCGCGATGCCGACCGCGGCGCCCGCGATCACCGGCAGCGAATCCCCACCCGCCGGTCTCTTGTCAGTGATGGTATGCATTGGCGTCTTTGCCCCCCGAAGCGCCGGATGCCGGGCTTCAATGTCGCGCAGTCGACGGATGCCGTCAAGACGGAGAAAGTGTGCGAACGGTCCATGGCGGGCGCAGGGGTTGAGTGCCCATCAGGGCTGGTCGCGCCCTGTGCGCCGGTCGTGCGCCGGGTGAGTTCGGGCGGGGCGTGGTGACTCATCCGTATTCCGTCCGACCTATGGACGTATCGGCCATGGATCGAAAGATTTTTGCCAACTACCCGCATAGATCGGCCGTTTACGCGGGATGACATATCCATGTCACACCGCTGAAATCGATCCCTGGCGGCGTGGCTGACGGTTTCGAACGCGATTGCCTATTTTTCGCGCAATCGCGCCTCATATCGGCACAGCAGTGATCCTGCTAGGGAGATCGAATGAAACTGTCCAGACTCACGGCGACGATGGGTGCGTTCGTCGTCGGTGCCGTCCTCGCCCTCACCGGGGCCGGCGCAGCCCATGCCACCGAGAACAGCGCGGGCCCCGCCTATGTGGCGCTGGGCGACTCCTACTCATCCGGCCTCGGCTCGGGCAGCTACGACAGCTCCAGCGGTAGCTGTAAGCGCAGCAGCAAGGCGTACCCCGCGCTCTGGGCCGCCGCGCACGCCCCTTCGAGCTTCAACTTCACCGCCTGCTCCGGCGCCAAGACCGGTGATGTGCTGAACAACCAGCTCGGTCCGCTGGGCTCCGGCACCGGTCTCGTCTCCATCTCCATCGGCGGCAACGACGCCGGCTTCGCCGACATCATGATGACCTGCGTGCTGCAGTCCGAGTCCACCTGCATCAACGCGGTCAACAGCGCCAAGACGTTCGTCCAGAACACCCTGCCCGGCAAGCTGGACCAGGTCTACAACGCCATCAGCGCCAAGGCCCCCTCCGCGCATGTCGTCGTCCTCGGCTACCCGCGGTTCTACAAGCTCAGCGGCTCCTGCATCGTGGGCCTCAGCGAGGCCGAGCGCGCCGCGATCAACGGCGGCGCGGATCTGCTCAACTCCGTCACCGCCAAGCGCGCCGCCGACCACGGCTTCAGCTTCGGCGACGTCACCACGACCTTCACCGGACATGAGATCTGCTCCGGCGACGCCTGGCTGAACAGCGTCACCCTCCCCGTCGAGGAGTCCTACCACCCCACCCCCGCCGGCCAGTCCGGTGGCTACCTCCCGGTCTTCAGCTCGGCCGCCTGACCGTCACCCGCCACCACACACAGAAGAGGAGGCCCCGGCTGTCGGGGCCTCCTCGCCGGCCGTGGTCACCGGGCGACTCGGCCTGGGTCCACCTCATCCGAGCGTGGTCGCCGCCCCCCTCAGCACCAGTCCACACCCCAGCGCGAGCACCACGGCGGCGGTTCCGACGGGCGAGGCGCGGCGCACCGCCCCCAGCAGCCGGTCGATCCGGCCCCCCGACGCCTTACGGGCCGCCAGCCGCTCCGTGGCCCGCACGCCCAGGCGCACCGCGGCGAACCCGGCCAGCGTGAGCGTCAGCGCCAGCCCGAGCCCGTACGCCACCACCAGGACGAAGCCGAACCACGCCTGGCCCAGCGCGGCCGCGCCGACGAGCACGATGACGGCGGAGGGGCTGGGCACCATGCCCCCGGCGAAGCCGAGCAGCAGCGTGCCGCGCAGAGTGGGCCGCACCTCATGGGTGTGGGTGTGACCGTCGCCGTGGTCGTGCGTGTGCGTATGCGCGTGGCCGTGTGCGTGGTCATGCTCGTGGTCGTGTGCATGGCCGTGCGTGTGGTCATGACCGTGGTCGTGATCGTGGCCGTGGTGCTGGGCGCGCGCCTGCCTGTGGTGGCGCAGCGCCTTGCGGAGCAGCCCCGCCCCGGCCACCGCCACCAGCACGCCGCTCGCGATGCCCAGCCATGAGATCACCGACGGGGCCGCCGCCGAACCCGCCGTGACCAGCAGCCCCAGCGAGAACACCCCCAAGGTGTGCGTGACCGTCACCGACGCGCCCAGCGCCAGCACATCGCGCAGCGCGCTGCGCCCGCCCGCCGCGGCGGCCGCCGCCATCATCGTCTTGCCGTGGCCGGGGGCCAGGGCGTGCATCGCGCCCAGCAGTACGGCGGTGGCGAAGGCGGTAAGGGCGAAGCGGAGGGTGATGTCATGGCGCGCCACCATGGAGGTGAGCGCCTGTGTCCAGCGGTCCACACCGCGCGGCAGCACCGACGAGCCGATCGCGTCGTCCCGGCCGGACTGTGCCGTGGCGGCGAGCGCGGGGCCGCCCGCTGTGACGCTCAGCGCGGCCGACCGCTGATCGGGCGGCGAGGAGAGCTGCCCCGCCGGATAGCGGGTCAGCCGGTGGGAGGCCGAGGTCTTGGGGACGTCGGCGTCGGTGAGCGTCATACGGTCGCCCTGCGCGGTCACCTCCCGCCAGCCGGGGCCGGTACCGATGTCCTGTGGGCGATACGCGACCGTCGCCCGTTCGCCGTGCCCCAGTGCGGCCGTCAGCCCGCACTCCACCCGCAGCGTCGGCAGCCCGGCCTGGCCGGGGCGCTGGCGCGCCCGGGCGCGCCCGTCGCGTACGGGCACCTGGCGCCCGTCGACGGTCAGCCGCGCCCCCTTCGCCGCGCTCGCGCACCGCCGCGCCGCCCACGCGCCCAACTCCCGCCCGGACAGCGTGTCGTCGCCGTCGCGGTCGATCTCCGGCTTCGCCTGGGCGGACGGGATTTCGGCGAGGTCCTCGACATGGTCGACCCGCAGCGTCCCGGGGGTGACCACCAGCCCGTCGTAACGGTTGACGGTGAAGTTGCCGAGCGGGTGCGCCTCGGCGCTCCCGGTGGGGAGCACCACCAGCGCGACGGCCGCCATCAGCACACCGGCGGCCGTCAGCCGCCAACGGGTGCGCCGCTTCGGGGGCGTGCCCCGGGTTTCGCCGGTGGGGGTTCGGGGGCGGGAGGCCGCTCGGGACGGGGCGGGGTGCGGAAAGGTCATCGGGCACCCCCCAGCGCCTTCAGCGCCGCCTTCGCCGCCCGCGCGCCGGTCGGGGAGAAGCCCGGGTTGAGGTCGAGCGCGGCCTTCAGATGGCGGCGGGCCGACTTGTCGTCGCCGAGGGACTTCTCGATGACGCCCCGGTGGTAGAGGAACGCCGCGTTGCGGTAGCCGGGCCCGGCGGCGCGCTCGGCGTACTCCAGGGCCTTCTCGTCCTCGCCGTTGCGGTGCAGTGCCCACGCCAGCGCGTCGGCCGTGTGCACCGTCCGCCGCCGGTCCCACTCGGCTCGGGCCGCCTTCAGCGCCTCCTTCACCTCGCCGTGGTCGGCCGCCACCAGCGCGCTGTCCAGGTCGGTCGCCACACCGTTGGCCCGCGCGAGCGTGATCCAGGTGCCGACCACCGAGTACTGCCGGCGCGCCAGGGAGCGGTCGCCCCGCGCCTCGTACGCCTCGCCCAGCGCCGCGAGCTCCGCGGGCAGCGGATAGCGCCGTACGACCGCCTCCAGATCGCGGATCCCCGCCTTCTGACGGCCGTCCGCGACCGAGGTGCGGCCGCGCCCCTCCAGCGCCGGGAGATAGCCGGGAACGGCGCGCAGCGCGGTGGAGTAGGCGCGCCGCGCGGTGTCGTACTCGCCCTGGTTCCAGGCGAGTTGGCCGAGCGCCGTCGAGACGTAGGCGATATCGCTTGGCGAGGTAGCGGAGTCCTGTGCGCGCAGCAGCACGCGGCGCGCCCCGGCCGGGTCGCCGCGCAGTTCGAGGACGTAGCCGAGGCGGGTGAAGACGGGGATGCCGGGGCGCAGGGAGTCGGCCTTCTCGGCGGCCTTGTACGCGTCCTGGTAGCGGCCCAGCTCGACGAGGGCGTCCACCCGGACGGCCAGTGCCCCCTGGCTGTAGGAGTTCACCTTCAGGGCCTGGTCAACGTCGCGCAGCGCGCCCCGGAAGTCATGGCGGGCGGCGGCGAGCGAGGCGCGCCCGGCGAGCGCCACGTCGTTGTCGCGCGGCTGGAGGGCCAGGGACCGGGCGAACGCCTTCTCCGCCTGCGGATAGCGGGTGGGGTCGCCGCTGGTCCTGGCCTGCTCGACATAGGCCGAGCCGAGACCGGCCCAGCTCTCCGCGTCCTTCGGCTCGCCGCGCAGATGGGTCTGCATGGCGCCGATCTGCCGGGCCAGGCCGTCGCCGCTGAGCTGCTCGTAGCGCGCGGCGGCCGGGCGCACCCCGCGGGCGGCGTCCTGGCCGCCGCCGGACCCGCCCGGCCCGTCCGAGGCGCCGATCACGACCGAGGTGGCGGTCAGCCCGGCGGCGAGCGCGAACACCACGGCCGCGGTCCGGGCCGTATGGGGGAGGAATGGCCGAAGAGCCATGGTGACAGCTGCCTTTCGCATGAGCACGAACGCGCGGTGGGACGGGCGGATGGAAGCGGCGGGCGAACGGAAGGTGAGGGGCGAGCGGAGGGGGAAGGGCGAACGGAAGGGGCGGAGTGTGGGCGCGGCCGCCGCGCGGGTGTCGGCGGGGCCGCGCCCGGTGATACGGGCCCGAGGGCGCCCGTGGTTCAGTGCCGGCGCATGCGGGGAGCCCGCCGGCGCGACCGCATCCAGAGGAATCCGAGGCCCAGCAGCAGCACGGCCCCGCCACCGGCCGCCGCGGACCCGGCCAGCACCATGTTGTCGTCGGAGGAGGAGCCGATGCCCGAACCGCCGTTCAGCAGCGACTGCCCGGCGCTCTTCGAGACGGCCTTGGCGTCCGAACCGGAGCTGGGCAGCGCCAGATACGGGAAGGAGCCGCCGAACTTCTGGTCGTTCTCGTCCACCGCGTCGCCCAGGTCGTTCTTCTTGCCGAGCAGCTCGCCCTCCATGGCCTGCAGCGCGATGTCCAGGACGTCGTCGGAGAGCCTGCGGCCGTTGGGGAAGCCCGCGTTGTCACCGTCCAGGACGCCCAGCCGCTTGGGGCTGCCCGTGGGCGGGATGGAGGTGTTGAGCCGGAGCTCCTCGGCGGGGCGGACGTTCGGCGGCTGGTTGAGCTTGGGCACACCGGTGAGGAACGCCTGCACCAGGTCGTCGCGCGGGGTGTCCGGCGCCTTGATCTTGTAGATCTGCTCGACCAGCTTGGGGAGTTCGGGCTCCTGGACGAACTTCAGGAACTGCCCGTCGTCCCACGGCGCGGAGGCGTTGAACTTGTCCTTGTCCTTGCGCGGGATGACCACCTCGTTGACCAGCGGGCTGCCGAGCCGGGAGACCTGCGTCCAGTCGCCGTCGGCGGTCTGGCGGTGGGTGGTGGCCCATACGCCGATCACCGGCTGGTCCTTGGACTCGGTCAGCGCCGACGTCGGCACCTGGAGGGACATCGACTGGACGTTGTAGCCCTTGAGGGTGTCATTGCCGACCTCGGACATGTCGCCGCCGTACAGCAGGTCGAAGACGCGCAGATCGAGGAAGAACGGGTCGTCGGACTGGCCGGCGAAGGCCGTCGAGCCCCCGCTGTAACCGATCTTCTGCACCGCCTGGTCGCGGAGCTTCTGGTAGTCGGGCATGGACGCCTTGCCGACGTTCGACGGGGCGACCGGCAGATCGCTGCCGAGCTTGGCGCGGGCGACGGCCTTCTGATGCTTCAGCTTGATGACTTCGAGGTCGTATGTCTGGGTGAAGTTGAGGGTCGCGTCCTCGAGCGAGTTGACCGGGCCGGTGTTGTAGAGGAACGTGTCGCCGTTCTTGAGGTGGTCCTTGAAGGTCCACCGGAACAGCAGATCGCCCTGGCCGTCGCCGTTGTTGTCGACGTGCAGGTCGTAGCGGGCGTCATGGGCGAACTTGTAGAAGTTGGGGCCGCCCGCCGGGTCCTGGAACGGGAGCACGTTGACGACCATGGTGGTCGTGTCCGGCTTGTCGGGGCTGACGAACGCGTAGACGTCCGTGGCGTCGTACTGCGGCTGACCGGAGATCAGCGGCGCCTCGCGGTGGCTCGAAGCCTGCGCCGTCCCGGGCTGCAGTACGGCCACACCGGCGGCAGTGAGCCCGCCGGCGGCCAGTGCGCAGCTGACCAGCGCGGCCAAGCTCTTGGTGATTGCGGTCATCCTGTAGGTCCTTCGCACGCTTGTCGGAGCAGTCCTTCAAGCGGCTATTCGGGCCTGGCGAACGGATGGATTGGTCGGCTCGGGAATTTGTTTGCGAGTGATAGGTATCGTCAACACCCTTGACGCGGTGGTGAATCCGGAACCTGGGATGCGTGGGTGACGGCTCGGGGAGGTAGGGTTACTCTGCCCGGGGCGGGTGCCCTCGTACGGGTGGGGAGTGTCATGGAGCAGATAACGGTACGGAGCAGGCCACGAGTGCCTGCGATCAATTGCGGAAGCGGTGCGTCCAGCGCGCGGCTCGAGCGCCATCTCGCGGTGATGGGCGGCCCTGCCGTCCCCCAGCGGGAGGCGGAGGGCGCGACGGTGCTGATGCAGGAGCTGATCGCACGCGATCACACGCGCGCGAAGAACAGCCGGAGTGCGCGGGTGTCGCTGTTCGCGCCGCTGCGCCGGTTGCGCCGCACGTTGTTCGGCAACCACGGCTGACCCGGCCGGCCCGTAGGCGTCTTCGTTCGTCATCCCGGGCAGGCACGGGGTCAACCGGTTCGCTCCAGCCGGTGAGTCCGTGCTGTGGTCCACCCCACGCCGCTGCCGATGTGGGATGCCGACGAGAGGCCAGGCCGGCCGCACGGCCGTTGTCAGTGGGAGGCGCGCCCGGAGACGGGCGCGCCTCCCGTATGTAGCGGGAGAGGCGGCCCGAGAGCAGTCGGACCCAGGTCGGGCAGGCGGGCTCAGAGGAGGGCGAACTGCCCCTCCGGGCCCTCCTCATGGTGGTCCAGTACGGACGCCGGGCGCCGGGCCGCTCCGGACACCGGCAGTACCCCCGCATCCCGCAGCTCCGCCGCGTCGATGAGCGTGCCGTCCGCCAGCCGGTCGGCGAGCGCCCGCAGCTCCGGGCGCAGCGCGGCGAGCAGCGCCAGCACGGTGATCAGCTCCAGCAGCTCCGAGGTCCACGCGGGCGGCCAGCCCGCCGGGCCGATCGCCTCCAGCGTGCCCGGCTCCCGTGGGGCGGTGCGCTGCTCGAACCATGTCTCCAGCACCCGCACCCCGCCCGCCTGGAACTCCCATGCCGCCCGTGGCACCGGCGAGATACGGCCCTCGCCCAGCAGCAGGGCCTCCTCGCCCGGGTCGTAGCCCAGGGAGTCCGGCAGCCCGCTCGACGCAAGCGCGGCACGAACGTAGGGGCGCTGGCCACCCGGCATGCGCGGGCGTTCACCACTGGGCGCCCCGCGCGTATGGAGCCACAGCGCACGGCGGCCCAGCTCCACGCCCGACTCCCACATCTCGGGGTCGGCGGTCAGGGGTACGGAGCACGGGGCGCCGCGCGCCGTGGCGGCGGTCCATGCCACGAAGTCCTCGGCGGCCACCGGGCGGCCGAGCCGCGTGGCGAGGTGGTCCAGCAGCCCCGGAGCGAGATTGGGCTCCTGCCCGCCGGGGCGGCGGTACAGCGGACGGATACGGCCGGGGCGGCCCGCGGGGGAGTGGCCGTCCGGCAGCAGCGCGGAGAAGGTGAGCACCGGGTCCGGGTCCGGTCCGGCGGCCTCGATCACATGGATCTGCCGGTCGTCCGCCACCCGCCACAGCTCGGGGCGGGCGGCGTCGATCAGCCGGTGATCCGGTATCAGCCAGAGCTGGTCGAAGGGCCCGTGCGCGATCCGCAGCGGCTCGGGACACGGCCCGTCCTCGCGCGCCAGCCGGGCGGTGGAGGTGGCCTGGCCGGGCAGTTGCGGTACGGAGCTGTGCAGCGTACGGGCGCGGGTCGGCCGGAACAGCGCGGCCCGCGCCGCCTCGTCCTCGGCCCGGGTCAGCCGCTCCCAGCGCGCCTGGAGCGAGGCCGCGTCCGGTGCCGTGACCCACGCCCGCCCGAGCCGCAGCGGCCCCACGGCCCACGGCATCAGGTCCCCCAGCGGCGTCGCCTCACGTTCTCCCACGCCCGGCATGGTATCGATGCCGCCCAGGCCCCCGCCGGGGCTCCGCCCCCGGACCCCGCTCCTCAAGCGCCGGAGGGGCTGGAGTCGGAGCCGTATACCGATACCTAGTCGGCCTCGACCGTGACCGAGAAGGAGAAGCGGTCGCCCCGGTAGTGGATGCGGGCCACGTCCACCACGCGGCCGCTCTCGTCGTAGGTCACCCCCGTGTAGTGCAGGATCGGGCTGAGCAGCGGGACCTGCAGCAGGCGGGAGGTCTCGGGGTCGGCGAGGCGGGCCTCCACCGTGTCCGTGATCCGGCTGATCCGCACCCCCACCGCGTCCCGCAGCACCTTCGTCATCGGCCACCGGGCGAGGTCCGCGAGGTCGATGCGGTCGGCCAGCTCGGGGTGGACCAGGTTCTCCGCCCAGTTGGTGGGTTCACCGCTGTGGCCGTCGCGGCGCAGCCGGCGGTAGGCGGTCGTCTCGTCCAGGCCGGGGAAGTACTCGGCGAGTTCCGCCGGCACCGGCGCCGGGCCGTGCTCCAGCACCGTCGTCCGCTCACCCGACTGCTGGGCCACGATCGCGTCCACCGACCCCAGCAGCCGCACCGGCGCGGCGCGCCGCGCGCTCGGCTCGATGAAGGTGCCGCGGCGGCGGTGGCGGCTGATGAGCCCCTCCGTCTCCAGCTCCTTGAGCGCCTGCCGCATGGTGAGCACGCTGACCCCGTAGTGCTCGGCGAGCCGGTCCTCGGTCGGCAGCCGGAGCGGATCGTGCGGGGCCCGCCCGAGTATCGAGGCCCGCAGCGACTGCGAGACCTGGTACCACAGCGGCAACTTGCGGTTGAGGGCGAGGGAGTCGGGGGCGAAGGTGGTCACGCGGTCTCCGGTCACGAGTCACGGCAGCGGCCGCACGGTGGCGGTCAACCGCGTCAGCGGCACCGTCCAACCGCGTCAGCGGCACCGTCCAACGGCGTCAACGGCGGCGGTCAGGGGCGGAAATGGCGTTCCAGACCCTGCCATACGTCGTCATAGTGCCCCTGGAGATGGTCCGCCTCCAGCGCCTGCCGGGTGGGCGTGACCGGCCAGCGGGTCTCGAACATGAAGGCCAGCCCGTCGTCCAGCCGGTGCGGCGCCAGCTCGGCCGCGCTCGCCCGTTCGAAGGTCTCATGGTCCGGGCCGTGTGCGGACATCATGTTGTGCAGCGAGCCACCGCCCGGTACGAAGCCCCCCGCGCCGCCGGTCTTCGCGTCGTACGCGCCCTCGATCAGCCCCATGTACTCGCTCATCACATTGCGGTGGAAGTAAGGCGGCCGGAAGGTGTCCTCGCCGACCAGCCAGCGCGGGGCGAAGACCACGAAGTCCACGCCCGCGAGCCCGGGGGTGTCGGAGGGCGAGGTGAGCACCGTGAAGATGGACGGGTCCGGGTGGTCGTAGCTGATGGTGCCGAGCACATTGAACCGGCGCAGGTCGTACACGTACGGCACATGGTTGCCGTGCCAGGCGACCACGTCCAGCGGCGAGTGGTCGTATGTGGCGGCCCACAGGTTGCCGCAGAACTTGCTGACCACCTCCACCGGGCGCTCCACGTCCTCGTACGCGGCGACCGGGGTGAGGAAGTCGCGGGGGTTCGCCAGCCCGTTGGCGCCGATCGGGCCGAGGTCGGGCAGGGTGAAGGGGCGGCCGTAGTTCTCGCACACATAGCCGCGCACGGACGGCTCCAGCGGCTCCACCCGGAACCGCACCCCGCGCGGGATCAGCGCGACATGCCCCGGCTCGGCGCGCAGCAGGCCGAACTCGGTGCGCAGCAGCAGCCCGCCCCGCTCGGGGACGATCAGCAGCTCGCCGTCCGCGTCGCTGAACACCCGGTCGTTCATGGGCGCGTTGGCGGCGTAGAGGTGGATGGCCATTCCCGCGCGCTGGGTGGCGTCGCCGTTGCCGCCCAGCGTCCACAGCCCGCTGAGGAAGTCGGTGCCCTCCGGCGGCTCCGGCAGCGGATCCCAGCGCAGCCGGTTCGGGTCGGGCACGGCCTCGGTGAAGGGCGCGCCGCGCAGCGCGCCGCCCGCGATCCGGGTGAACGGCGGATGCGCGGCGGACGGCCGGATGCGGTACAGCCAGGAGCGCCGGTTGGTGGCGCGCGGCTCGGTGAAGGCGGTGCCGCTGAGCTGCTCCGCGTAGAGCCCGAGTGGTGCGCGCTGGGGGGAGTTGCGGCCGATGGGCAGTGCGCCGGGCACGGCCTCGCCGCTGTGCTCATTGCCGAAGCCGGAGGCGTACGCCAGCCCTTCGGCCGTCTTCCGCGCCTGCTCGATCCCTTGCTCGATGCCCGTGCCATCGCCCATCGCGCGCTCCCGCCGCTCCGCCGCACCGCTTGATTCCTATGTCAGACGATAGGAATCGAAGCCCGGGTGCGTCAATGATCGGGCAGGATGGGGGCGTGCCCATACCGCCCCTCCGCCGCCAGCCGGTCCAGCGCCGCAGCGCCGAGCGCCTCGGCCGGATCCTCGACGCCTGTGCCGAGCTGCTCGACGAGATCAGCTACGAAGAGCTGAGCACCCGGGCCGTCGCCGAGCGCGCCAATGTCCCCATCGGCTCGGTCTACCGCTTCTTCTCCAACAAGCGGGCGATGGCCGAGGCGCTGGCCCATCGCAATCTGGACGAGTACGCGGCGCGGATCACCCGGCGGCTGGCCGCGTCAGAGCCCGGGTCGGACTCCGGGCCGGACTTTGGGCCGGACTTTGGGCCGGACGGGGGCGGCGGCTGGCGGGAGGCGATGGACGTCGTCGTCGACGAGTATCTGGCGATGAAGCGCGGGGCGCCCGGGTTCGCGCTCATCGAGTTCGGGAATCCGGTCCCGGCCACCGCACAGCCGCAGCAGCCCAACCATCTGGTCGCCGACCGGCTGCGGATGCTGCTCGCCGACCGGCTCGCGAGCGGCGGTCCCGGCGGGGCCGGTGACAGTGGCGGGACCGGTGACACCGCCGGGGACGAGGCGGCCGAGGAGCGGCTGCGGGTGGCCTTCCTACTCGCGGTCGAGACGGCGGACGCGCTGCTGCGGCTGGCGTTCCGGGTGGATCCGGAGGGCGATCCGGCGATCGTGGCGGAGACGAAGGAGCTGCTGCGCGCCTATCTGGCCCGGGTCCTGGACTGATCCGGTACGTGGCCCGGGTCCTGGACTGATCCGGGACTCAAAGGGACTTCCCGTACACCTCCCCGACATGCCTACCAGTCGGTATGGTGACCGGGTCCGGCGCGTCATCGCGGCCTCGCCGCCGTCCCTGGGAGAGACCGATGAGCACTGCCCTGCGTATCTGCCCGCTCTGCGAGGCCACCTGCGGGCTGACCCTCACCATCGACGAGGGGAGGGTGACCGGGGCGCGCGGCGATCGCGAGGACGTCTTCAGCCGAGGCTTCATCTGCCCCAAGGGCGCCGCGATCGGCGAGCTCGACGCCGACCCCGACCGGCTGCGGCGCCCCCTCGTACGCCGCGCCGGGCGCCTCGAGGAGACCAGTTGGGACGAGGCGTTCGCCGCCGTGCGGGAGGGGCTGGCCCCGCTGCTGGGCGAGCACGGACCGCAGGCCGTGGGGGTCGTGCTCGGCAACCCCAATGTGCACACCGTGGCCGGAGGGCTCTATCCGCAGCTCCTGCTCGGCGCGCTGCGCACCCGTAACGTCTTCAGCGCCAGCACCCTCGACCAGATGCCCAAGCATGTCTCCAGCGGGCTGCTGTACGGCGACGCCAACGCCATTCCGGTACCCGATCTGGACCGTACGGACCATCTGCTGATGCTCGGCGCCAACCCGCTGGACTCGAACGGCAGTCTGTGCACCGCCCCCGACTTCCCCGGGCGGCTGCGGGCGCTGCGGCGGCGCGGCGGCCGGCTGGTGGTGGTCGACCCCCGGCGCACCCGGACCGCCAAGATGGCCGACCGCCATGTGGCGATCCGGCCCGGCACCGACGCCCTGCTGCTCTTCGCCATGGTGCAGGTGCTGTTCGCCGAGGACCTGGTGGCACCGGGCCCGCTCGCCGAGCACGTCAGCGGGGTGGCGGAGGTGCGGCGGCTGGCCGCGGACTTCCCGCCGGAGGCGGTGGCCGAGGCGTGCGATGTGCCCGCCGAGGAGATCCGCACCCTCGCCCGTGAGCTGGCCGCCGCGCCCAGGGGCGTGGTGTACGGGCGGATCGGCTCCACCACCGTCGAGTTCGGCACGCTCACGAGCTGGCTGGTCGATGTGGTCAACGTGCTCATCGGACAGCTCGACCGGCCCGGCGGCATGATGTTCCCGCTCGCCGCGACCGGCCGCCGGGAGCGCCCGGCGCGGCCCGGGAAGGGGTTCGCGCTCGGCCGCTGGCACAGCCGGGTCAGCGGATACCCCGAGGCCAAGGGCGAGCTGCCGACCGTCGCGCTCGCCGAGGAGATCGAGACCCCGGGCGAGGGGCGGATACGGGCGGTGCTGGCACTCGCGGCCAACCCCGTGCTCTCCGCACCGGACGGCGACCGCCTCGATGGGGCGCTGGCCGGGCTCGACTTCATGGTCAGCGTCGATCCGTACCTCAACGAGACCTCGCGCCACGCCCACGTGGTGCTGCCCCCGCCCCCGCCCAGCCGCAGCCCCCACTTCGACTACGCCTTCAACAGCCTGTCCGTGCGCAACCAGGTTCGCTACACCCGACCGGTGATCCCGCTGGAGGCGGACCGGCTGAGCGAGAGCGCCATCCTGGCGCGGCTGGTGCTGTGCGTGAGCGGGCACGGCGGCGCCGATCCGGCGGCGGTGGACGCGATGGCGATCGAGGGGACCCTCGGCAAGGAGGTCGCCGACCCGGCGTCGCCGGTGTACGGACGCGAGCCCGCCGAGCTGGCCGCGCGGCTGACCGGGGTGGACGGCCCCGAGCGTCGGCTGGACATGATGCTGCGGCTGGGCCCGTACGGCGACGGGTTCGGCGCCGACCCCGACGGGCTGAGCCTGGAGAAGCTGCTCGCCCATCCGCACGGCATCGACCTGGGGCCGCTGCGCCCGCGCGTCCCCGGGCTGCTGAAGACCCGCAGCGGCACGGTGGAGCTGTGCCCGGAGCCGCTGGCCGCCGATGTGGAGCGGCTGCGCCGGTCGCTGGCCGACCGGCCCTCGGGGCTGCTGCTGGTCGGCCGCCGCCATCTGCGCTCCAACAACAGCTGGATGCACAACGTCCCGGCCCTGATGGGCGGCACCAACCGCTGCACGCTCCAGATGCACCCCGAGGACGCCGTCCGGCTGGGCCTGGCCGACGGCGGCCTGGCCCGGGTCAAGGGCGACGGCGGGGAGCTGGAGGTGCCGGTCGAGGTGACGGACGCGGTACGGGCCGGAGTGGTGAGCCTGCCGCACGGCTGGGGCCACGCCCGTACCGGCGTCCGGCTGTCCGTGGCCGGGGCCAGCCCCGGGGTCAATGTCAACCAGCTCTTCGACGGCTCACGGCTGGATCCGCTCTCGGGTACGGCGGTGCTCAATGGCCACCCCGTGCACGTTTCGCCCTCGCTACAGCACTGACCTGGGGTTTTGCGCTTATTGCTCACGCGTCAAGACCTTGTTAACGGAAAGTTGCCGCACCTAACGTCACCTCGACCGCCAAATCTGGGGGAGTTCAAAGGCGAACGTGAGGTACCCAAAATATGCTGACCATCCTCGGCTTCGTCATGATCGCGACATTCCTTGTCCTGATCATGATGAAGAAGATGTCCCCGATGGGCGCCCTGGTGCTCATCCCCGCGCTGTTCT
Organism: Streptomyces sp. 11-1-2; assembly: GCF_003595545.1. Taxonomy (NCBI): domain Bacteria; kingdom Bacillati; phylum Actinomycetota; class Actinomycetes; order Kitasatosporales; family Streptomycetaceae; genus Streptomyces; species Streptomyces sp. 11-1-2. Next base: position 2,973,251 of record NZ_CP022545.1, on the reverse strand, counting down.
GTGTGCTTGTCGGGAAGGGGGCGCACCTCGGGGACTACGTCCTCAAGGGCGTCGGCGAGCTGGCACCCACGGCCGCCATGCTGATGTTCGCCATCATCTACTTCGGGGTGATGATCGACGTCGGCCTCTTCGATCCGATCGTCCGGATGATCCTGCGGTTCTGCAAGGCGGACCCGATGCGGGTGGTGGTCGGCACCGCGATCCTCGCGGCGATCGTCTCGCTCGACGGTGACGGCTCCACCACCTTCATGATCACCGTGTCGGCGATGGTGCCGCTCTACCGACGGCTGAAGATGAGCCTGGTGGTGATGACCGGTGTCGCGGCCATGGCCAACGGCGTGATGAACACGCTGCCCTGGGGCGGCCCGACCGCCCGCGCCGCCGCCGCGCTCAAGGTCGACGCCAGCGACATATTCGTGCCGATGATCCCGGCCCTCGCGGTCGGTCTGCTCTTCGTGATCGCCCTCTCCTACGGCCTCGGTCTGCGGGAGCGCAAGCGGCTCGGCGTGCTGACACTGGACGAGGTCACCGCGGGCGACCCCGAGCAGGTGCTGGTCGGCGCGGGCTCCGGTGGCAAGGGGGCCAAGGGCGGTAAGGGCGGCAAGGCCACGCTGACCGGCGGCGCGGGCTCCGGCACCGACGCGGAGACCCAGTCCCCGAACGGCTCCGGCACCTCGGACGCCTCCGACGCGGACGACGACGAGTTCAAGGGCCTCGACCCGAACCGCGCCACCCTGCGCCCCAAGCTCTACTGGTTCAACGCGGCCCTCACCATCGCGCTGCTCGCCCTGATGGTGACCGAGACCATGCCGATCCCGGTCCTCTTCCTGCTCGCCGCGGCCGTCGCGCTCACTGTCAACTTCCCGCAGATGAACGACCAGAAGGCCCGCATCGCCGCACACGCAGAGAACGTCGTCAACGTCTCCGGAATGGTCTTCGCCGCCGCCGTCTTCACCGGTGTCCTCACCGGCACCGGCATGGTCGAGCACATGGCCCGCTGGCTGGTCGACGGCGTCCCCGAGGGCATGGGCCCGCAGATGGGCATCGTCACCGGTGTGCTGTCCATCCCGCTCACCTACTTCATGTCCAACGACGGCTTCTACTTCGGCATCGTGCCGATCCTCGCCGAGGCCGGAGCCGCGCACGGGGTCTCCACGCTGGAGATCGCCCGCGCCTCGCTCGTCGGACAGGCCCTGCACATGTCGAGCCCACTGGTCCCCGCGGTCTACGTGCTCGTCGGCATGGCCAAGGTCGAATTCGGCGACCATACCCGGTTCACCGTGAAATGGGCGGTGCTCACCTCCCTGGTGGTGCTCGCCGCCGGTCTCCTCTTCGGCATCATCTGACCCGTGAAGAGTTCAGAGCCCGGTAGGGGCTGGTTGCTGCGCCTGGTCATCGCCTTCTCGTTCACCCAGGGGGCGGTGAGCATGGCGCGGCCCGCCGTCTCCTACCGGGCCCTCGCGCTCGGTGCCGACGCCCGCGCGGTCGGTGTGATCGCCGGTATCTACGCCCTGCTGCCGCTGTTCGCCGCCGTACCGCTGGGGCGCCGCACCGACCACGGGCGGTGCGCCCCGCTGCTGCCCATCGGGGTCGCCCTCATCGCCACCGGCTGCGCGTTCAGCGGCACGGCCGGATCGCTGCCCGCGATGGCCGCGTGGAGCGGGGTGATGGGGCTCGGCCATCTGTCGTTCGTCATCGGCGCCCAGTCCATCGTGGCCCGCCAGAGCGCCCCCGACGAACAGGACCGCAACTTCGGCCACTTCACCATCGGCGCCTCGCTCGGCCAGCTCATCGGGCCCGTCGCGGCCGGTCTGGTGGTCTCCGAACACGACGGGGCGATGGCCCGCACCAGCGCCGTCGCGCTGTTCGTCTCCGCCGCCCTCGCGGCGTTCTCCTGCACCTCGCTGTGGCGCATCGAGCGCCGCCCGGCCGGTAGGGCGGCCACGCCCGCCAAGGAGGCCCCCGCCCGGAAGGTCTCCGTACGGTCCATCCTGACCACCCGCGGGGTCGCCTCCGGCATGTTCATCAGCCTCGCCGTGCTCTCCGCCACCGACATCCTCACCGCCTATCTGCCAGTCGTCGGCGAACAGCGCGGTATCTCGCCCGCGGTCGTCGGGGTGCTGCTCAGCCTGCGCGCCGCCGCCACCGTGGCCTGCCGGCTCGCCATGACCCCGATGATCCGGCTGATGGGCCGCACCGTGCTGATGGCCGTCAGCTGTCTGGGCGCCGCGCTGCTGTGCGCGGGCATCGCCCTGCCGGTGCCCGCCTGGGCGCTCGGGGTGCTGCTGGCCGGACTCGGCTTCTGCCTCGGCGTCGGACAGCCGCTGTCGATGACGACCGTCGTCCAGGCCGCCCCGGAGGAGGCGCGCAGCACGGCCCTCGCGCTGCGGCTGACCGGCAACCGGCTCGGCCAGGTCGCCGCGCCCGCCTCCGCCGGTGTGCTCGCGGGGCTCGCGGGCACGGCCGCCCCCTTCGTCATGCTGGGCGGACTGCTCCTGGTATCGGCGGGCATAGCCGTCCGGCCGCTGCGCGGGCGCCCGGCCGCGGATCCCGGCGAGGCCCGGCCCGCGCCCAGGGAGCGGCGTACGGAAGGGACTTCGGCCTCGCGGGGCGCGGGACACCCACCCCGGTGAGACGGCGGTGCGATGACGGTGAGCCGCCTCAGGGCCGCTCGCCGTCGACCATGCCCAGCCACCGCTCGCAGGCGCCCGCGAACGGCTCGGCGCGCCCGCCGACCGCGTCCATCAGCCACCGCCCCGCCGCCTCGGCCTCCGCGATGACATCCGCCGGATAGCCGTACCGCACCTGGTGCTCGGCGAACTCGTCCTCGTCGTCCAGCAGGGTCCTGCCGTCCCGCTTGCGGATGACATCGAGGTCCAGGTCCACCATCGTGACCTCGTGGGAGGAGACCCACCGCGGCGGCGTGGCGATGTCGCAGTAGATCTCGGTCTCCCGGGGCGGGGCGTTGAACGCCGCGGTCCACCACGCCTCGCGCGGCAGGAGGATCACATGCGCGCAGGCGATCGACACCATCGGGCCGAACCCCTTGCGCATGACCGTCCCGCCGGGCAGCCCCAGCCAGACGCCGTGGTCGTCCTGGCCCAGCCTGCGCATCCGCAGGTTCCAGTGCGAAGTGCCGTCGTACTTGGTGTAGTTCACGGATACGAGATCGGCCATGAGCCGATCCTAAGCGGTGGCGGGAGGGGCGTGACGCCTACCATCGGTGCATGGAGACCCCCGTATCACCGTGGAAGGACCGCGCGGGACCGCAGGACAGGCCGGTGCCGGATGCGGGGAGCGAGGACTTCCTCCACCATCGTGAACTGCTCTTCTCCATCGGCTACAACATGCTCGGCACGGTCACCGACACCGAGGACGTGGTCCAGGAGACCTGGCTGTCCTGGGCGTCGGTCCAGGACAAGGAGATCGCCCACCCCCGCGCCTATCTGGTGCGGATCGCCGTCAACCACGCGCTCACCCAGATGCGCCGCGCCCGCCGGAGCCGGGAGAGCTATATCGGCCCCTGGCTGCCCGAGCCCGTGCTGACCGAACCGGACACCCCCGACACCGCGATCCGCACCGAATCGGTGTCCCTGGCGATGCTGGTGGTCCTGGAGACCCTGACCCCCTTGCAGCGCGCGGTGTTCGTGCTGCGCGAGGCGTTCGCCTACGACCACGCGGAGATCGCCGCGATCCTGGGCCGCAGCTCCGCCGCCGTCCGCCAGCTCGCCCACCGGGCCAAGGAGCGCGTCGAGGCCCGCCGGCCGCGCTACGACCTCGACCGCGGCACTCAACGCATCGTCACCGAGCGGTTCCTCGACGCGGCCCTCGGCGGCGACCTCGACGCCCTGATGGACGTCCTGGCCCCGGAGGTGGTCATGTGGAGCGACGGCGGGGGCAAGCACCGCGCCGCCCTCCGCGTGGTCGAGGGCCGGGAGAAGGTGGCCCGCCTGGTGGCCGCCGTCAGCGCGCGGCTGTCCACCTTCGCCATGCGGCCGGTGCAGCTCAACGGGGGCCCGGGGGTGGTCCTGTTCGTCGGCGGGACGCTCTACGCGGCCGCCGTGCTCGACCCCGCGCCGGGCGGCGACCGGGTGCGCGGTATCTACGGTCTGGTCAACCCGGACAAGCTGGCCGGACTCGCCGAGGCCGTCCGGCCCGGCTGAAAGACTGGCCCCATGACAGAGCTGAACGGGGAACCGGCGGGCATCCGCGAGCTGACGGCGCTGGCCATGACCAACTACGGCCACTTCACCACCATGCGGGTGGAGGATGGGCGGGTACGGGGGCTGTCCCTCCATCTGGACCGGCTGGTACGGGACAGCGGGGTGCTCTTCGGCACCGCACCGGACCGGGACCGGATCCGCGAACTGGCGCGGCGGGCCGTCGCGGACACCACGGGGCCGCTCACGGTCCGGGTGACGGTGTACGACCCCGACCTCGGGCTGGAGCGGCCCGGAGCCGAGGCCGACCCGCGGATCCTGGTCACCACCCGGCCGGCCGCCGCCCCCTCGCTGCCGCCGCTGAGCGTGCGCACCGCAGCGCACCGCCGCGACCTGCCGGAGGTCAAACACGTCGGGCTGTTCGGGCTGTTGCGGCTGCGCCGCCTCGCCCAGCTCGACGGCTACGACGATGTGCTGCTGACGGACGAGCGGGGCGCGGTGTCCGAGGGCGCGACCTGGAACGTGGGATTCTTCGACGGCCATCGCCTGCTGTGGCCGGAGGCCGGGTGCCTGCCCGGCGTCACCCAGGAACTGCTCCGCCGCGGCCACAGCGGCCCGCAGCACACCGAGCGGATCGACCGTGACCGCTTCGGCGAACTGCGCGCGGCGTTCGCCCTGAACGCGGGGGTGGGCGTACGGCCGATCCGGTCGATCGACGGCGTGGAGTTCGACCCCGGCCATCCCGTCCTGGACGTGCTGCGCGAGGAGTACGCCGCGACGGAAGCGGAACCGCTGTAGGACGGGGATCGTGCCGCCTGCGGCGGGCCGTTCCCCTCCCCGCCCCTTCCCGAAACCGGGGCTCCGCCCCAGACCCCGGACCGGGGCTCCGCCCCAGACCCCGAAACTGGGGGAACAGCCCGCCGCAGGCCGCCCGCATGCGGCGGGTCCGCCGTCCGGGATGCCGGGCGGCGGACCCGTGAGCCGCCAAACGTGGTGGGCCGGTCAGCCGGTCAGCGCCCGGTCGCCGTCGCGCCGTGGCGCCGCCGCCACGGGCTCCTCCCGCAGGCCGTACCGGCTGTGCAGCCGGCGCAGCGGAGCTGGGGCCCACCAGGTGGCGCGCCCGCCCAGCCGCATCGCGGCGGGCAGCACGGCCCCGCGGATGAGCGTCGCGTCCATCAGGACGGCCAGCGGCAGCCCGATCCCGTACGCCTTCACCAGCGAGATGCCGGAGACGGTGAAGGCCAGGAAGACCACCGAGATCGCCACCGCCGCCGCCGTGACGATGCGCCCGGTGCGCTCAAGGCCCCGGGCCACGGCGGCCGTCGGCGAACCGGTCAGCTCGTACTCCTCCCGCATCCGGGACAGCAGGAAGACCTGATAGTCCATCGCGAGCCCGAAGGCGAGGCCGAAGAGCATCACCGGGATCGTCCCCGCGATGTTGCCGGTCGGCGTGAAGTCGCCGAACAGCCCCGCGAGATGGCCGTCCTGGAAGACCCACACCAGCGCGCCGAAGGTGGCCGTCAGGCTCAGCGCGCTGAGCACCAGCGCCAGGAACGGCAACATGACGCTGCCGGTCACCAGGAACAGCAGCACCAGCATGGTCAGCAGCACCGTGCCCAGCGCGTACGGAAGCCACTTCTCCAGCGCCGAGGCGGCGTCGTGGTTGGTGGCCGCGGCCCCGCCCACCAACGCCTCGAACGGCGCCTTCTGCGACCGGATCTCGCCGACCAGCCGGTCCGCGTCGTCCGCGCTGGCCGTCTCCGGCACCACGGCGAAGTAGACGGCGTCGCCCGAGGCGAAGCGGGCGTACCGCTGATCGGGCGGGGCGGCCTGGCGGCCCTCGGCGTAGGCGCCGGTGGCGGTGCGGACCGCGGCGACGTGCGGCAGCTCGGACAGCCGCTTCGCATACGCGCCGACGGCCGCCCGGTCGGTGCCCCCCTCGGGCGCCACGACCTGCAGCGCGTTCTGCTCACTGCTGTCGAACTCGGCCCGCACGGTGTCGGCGACCTGACGGGCCGACGAGGACGAGGGCATCACCCGCTCGTCCGGCATGCCGAGGTTGATGCCGAGGAACGGCGCGCCGAGCAGCAGCAGGAACGCGGTCACGATGGTCACGATCGGCACCGGGCGCCGCATCACGGTGGTGGCCAGCCGGTGCCAGAAGCCGCTCTCCACGCTCCGGCCGGCGGGGTCGGTGCCCGTCCCGCCGGTCGCCGCGGTCCGCCGCCGGCGGAACACCCGCCCCTTCTCGATCCGGTCGCCGAGCAGGGCGAGCAGGGCCGGCAGCACGATGAGCGAGGCCGCGCCGGACAGCAGCGCCGTGAGCGCCCCCGCATAGCCCATGGACCGGACGGCCTGCAGCGGGAACCAGGCCATGGCCAGGGACGACACGGCGACGGTCAGCGCCGAGAAGGTCACCGTGCGCCCGGCGGAGGTCAGCGTCGCCCGGATGGCGTCCGGCGGGGCGAGCCCCGACCGCAGCTCCTCGCGGTAGCGGCTGACCATCAGCAGGCTGTAGTCGATGGCCAGGCCCAGGCCCAGCAGGGTCACCACGCTCGCCGCGAGCGAGCCGACCGTCGTGACGCTCGCCAGGATCCACGTCAGCCCCATCGTCAGCATCATCGCCACCAGGGCGACGGCCAGCGGCAGCGCCGCGGCCACCACGCTGCCGAAGATGAACACCAGCGCGACCAGCGTGATCGGGATGGCGACCGTCTCGCCGGTGGTGGCGTCCTTCTGCCCCTGCTCCAGCAGCTCCCGCTGGAACTTCGTATAGCCGCCGAACGTCACCTCCAGCCCGTCCCGCGAACCCTGGTAGCGGTCCGCCAGCTCGGCGACGCGCTTTTGCGACGCGGTGTCGTCCCCGGTGACCGTCCCCATGATGAGGGCCTTGTGGCCGCTCTTGCCGCGTAGCTGCGGGGCCTTCCCGGTGGTCCAGTAGGAGCTGACGTTCGCCACTCCGGGTTCCCGGCTCAGCTTCCGGGTGAGCTGGGTGCCCGCCGCCGTCACCGACGGATCGTCGACCCGCCCCTTCGAGGTCACCAGCAGCGTGAGATTGGGCAGCCCCTGCCCGAACCTCTCGTCCAGCGCGGTGATCGCCCGCGAGGACTCCGACGTCGGATCGTCGAAACCGCCCGCCGTCAGCTTGTCGAACAATGTCGTACTCGCCACCCCGCCGATCACGGCGAGCAGCAGGCCGACGACCAACACCGCCAGGCTTTTCCGCACGACGAAACCGGCCAGTCTGTCCAGCATTCCCTCTTCCTTCCTCAGGCGCACGGCGTCTGGAATCCCGTCCAGCACGGCGTCTGGATATCCGTCTCGGCATCCCAGACGCCGAGCCCCGCCCGGATGTGACATCCCCGGCCGCGGCCGCTCCCCGAGCGGCCGTCAGGACCAGTCCCCGGGCCCTCGAACCGCCCGGTCCACCAGCAGCTCGGCCACCCCCGGATAGTTCGCCGGGTCCAGCAGGGCGGCCAGCTCCTCCGCCCGGTAACGGCCCGCGAGTTCGGGGGCGGCGGCCAGCACCTCGCCCAGCGTCCGCCCGCCGCGCGCCGCCTCCGCCGAGGCCCGGCTCATCAGCTCCTTCGCGGGCCCCTTGCCCAGCACCGGGGTCAGCACCGCGGCCAGCCGCTCCGAGACGATCAGTCCGCGGGTCAGCCCCAGATTGGCGCGCATCCGGTCCGGGAAGACGGCCAGCCCCTCGACCAGTTCGACGGCCGTGTGCGCCGCCCCGCCCGTCAGCCGCAGACACTCGCGCAGCGGAAGCCACTCGGCGTGCCACGCCCCGGCCGACCGCTCGTCCTCCGCGAGCATGCACCCCATGACCGCGCTCGCCAGCGCCGGAACCTGCAGTGCGGCCGAGCGCACCAGGGTGGCCAGGGCGGGGTTGCGCTTGTGCGGCATCGCGGAGGACACCCCCCGGCCCTCGGCGGCGGGCTCGGCGACCTCGCCCGTCTCGGTGCGCGACAGCAGCTGTACGTCCACCGCGATCTTGCCGAGCGCCCCGGTGGTCAGGGCCAGTTGAGCGGTCAGCCCCGCGACCGGCGTACGGGCGGTGTGCCAGGGCAGGACGGGCTCGTTCAGCCCGACCTGCGCGGCGAACTCCGCCATCAGCCGCTCCGCGAACTCCCTGGGCCCCGGCGCCCCGGGCCGTATCCGCTGATCCATCAGGGCGTACTCGGTGTACCCCGCCAGCGTGCCCGCCGCGCCGCCGAGCTGCACCGGCAGTTCATGGTCGCGGATGCGGGCCAGCCGGGCCGCCGCGTCCTCCACACCGCTCAGCCAGCCCGCCGCCTTCAGCCCGAAGGTGGTGGGCACGGCGTGCAGGGCGAGCGTACGGCCGGGCATGAGCGTCTCCCGGTGTGCCACGGCCAGTTCACGCAGCGCCCCCGCGATCCGCTCCAGGTCGGCCACCAGGGGCCCCAGGGTTCTGCGGGCCACCAGCATGGCGGCGGTGTCCATGATGTCCTGGCTGGTCGAGCCCCGGTGCACATACTCCGCGGCGGCCGGGTCCTCGGCGGCCACCAGCGCGGTGAACGCCCGGACCAGCGCCACCACCGGATTGGCCGCGCCCCGGGCCAGCCGGGCGATCTCCACCACGTCCAGGCGCTCGGCCCGGGCGAGCGCGGTGATGGTGCGGGCCGCCGCCTCGGGCACCAGGCCCAGCCGCGCCTGCGCCCGCACCAGGCCCGCCTCCGCGTCCAGCATCGCCTGCAGCCAGGCGTCGTCCGACGTGGTCGCCTCGGCCGGGGTGCCGGCCCGGGCGGGGCTCAGCAGACCCGCGTCGGCATGGCGCGGGGCGTCATCGGTGGCATCGTTCTGGGCGTCGGTCATGGAACGGAAACCTCGATCGTCTCGGGGCCGGTGGGATCGGTGGGACCGGTGAGCGAGTCATCACTCAGCGCCAGCACGGTACGCGCTATGGCGTCGGCATCGGCCAGGATCACGGAGCCGACACCCGGGCGGATGCCCGCCGCCGTGGCCCAGTGGACGGATTCGGTGGGCACACCGAAGGCGAACCGCCGTGGATGCGGCCGACCGGAGGCGTCCAGCAGGTGGTAGGGGCTCGGCCCCACCGCGAGCCCGCCCGTCTCATGACCGCCCTGCCCGTCGCCGGTGCCGCCGACCCCGGTGCCGCCGACCACATAGGGGCCGCACTGACCGCTCGCCAGCAGCGCCGACAGCAGCGGATCGGCGCTGGAGCGCACATCGGTGCCCGGCAGCCGGGCCTCGATCAGCGTGGTCACCCGCCCCCACGAGCCGGGAACGGCACGGGATTCGAGGACGAAGGCCCCCTCCTCGGCGTCGGCGCGTGCCACGGTGCGCGGCCCCAGCACGGTCAGCACGCCCGCCTCGATGAGCGCGACCGCCTCCTCGACGCGCCGGGCCGGCGGACCGATCGACACGAAGGCGTTCAGCGGGGTGTACCAGGCGTCCAGGTCGTCGCGGTGCGAACGGTCCGTCAGCCCGCCGTGGTCCACCACCAGCCGGATCTCGTTGCGCAGATCGCGCAGCACGTCCAGGGCCGCCTTCAGCGGGCCGTGCACATTGCCCGCCCGCGCCGCGTCCAGATCCGCCCGCAGATACTCCAGCAGCCAGGACCGGAACGCCTCGGGCGACCGGAGGCCGTGGGCGGGGCAGGGCCGGGCGATCCGGTCCCAATTCCAGCGCCGGTGAGGCGGAATGCCGCTCTCGGTCAGCAGCCGGTCCTCTTCGGCGCCGCCCCGGGGAGCCGACGGATAGGCGGCGCGCAGCCGGTGCGCGGCCGCCTCCTGCCCCCGGGAGGTGAGGAGCGCGGTGTAGTAGACCGTCTCCACCTCCTTGGAGATCAGCGGCCACAGCTCGGAGCGGAAGTCCAGGCCGCCCCGCTCATGGACGCGCCGCCGCAGACCGCGGATCACCTTCGGGGTCAGCACCAGCGGGAGGTGACGGCCGTGCGGGCCCTTCTGGTTCTCGCCCCGGGAGTGGAACGGCACACCCCGGCGCGAGCCGGCCAGCAGCCGCGGCTCCCGGCCCGACGGCCGGTAGACCAGACGCCCCGCCCGCCGCTCGAACCGTCCGCCCCGGCCCTCGGTGAGCAGCGCCAGGTAGTCGAAGAAGTTCAGCCCCAGCCCCAGCAGGCCCACGGCCTCCCCGGGCCGGATACCGGACAGGTCCACCTCCGCCGGGCCGGCGGGCGGGAGGTAGCGCAGCCCCCGCGCCTCGGCGAAGGCCGCGTAGGCCGCTTCCCGCGGCGACCGCCGCTGCGGCAGATGGCCCTGGGCCAGCACCACGGCGTGCAGCCCCTCGATACGGGTGCCGTCCTCCAGCACGACGGTCTGCCCGCCGTGCGCCGTGCGCTCCTCGAGCCCGACCGCCCGCGAGCGGTGGGCCACTGTGCGCACCGACGCCGGCGCGGTGCCCGTCACCCGCCGGTGGACCCACTCCAGATAGTGCCCGTGGAAGGCGCGAGTCGGATACGAGTCGGGGCCCAGGCGTCGCGCCTCGGCCAGGACGGCCTCGTCGTACCCGCCCTCGTCGAGGGCGCCGGTGAGGCTCACGAAGCGGGCCCATTCGTACAGGCTGGGCCCGGGCAGGACCGGCCCGGCCATCTCCACGGTCTCGTCCGTGAACATGGTGACCTGGCCGGCGACGGTGTTCATGAGCAGATGGCGGGACTGGCCGGAGCGCCAGACCCGCCCCGCCCCCGGCGGATACGGGTCCACCACATGGACGGTGACCGGGGTGGTGGGCGCCGCCTCGGCGGCGTTCGCGCACAGCCGCTCCAGGACCGAGAGCCCCCGGGGCCCGGCACCGATGAGGCAGACGTCCAGACGTTGCGTGGTCATGGTCATTCTCCGTGGACGTAACAGGCCCGGGCGCGGCTCAGCCCGACGCCCCGCTGCGGACGGCCGGTTCCCGCTCCTCCTGGCGCGGTGCGCTCCCGGCGGTGGCGAGGCCGTCCGGAGCGTCGGGGGCCTCGGCCGGGGGCCGGTTCCACGCCCACGGCGAGCGGCCCTCCTCGCGGACCTTCCGGTAGAGCAGTACGCAGTAGGTCGCGTCGATGGTCCAGACGGTCAGGAAGAGGAAGATGAACAGGTGGTGGCCCGGGTACATCACCAGCACCGTCCACCCCGCGAAGAACGATCCGATGCCCTTGGCGAGCGCCACGTACATCGACTGCCCGAGCGAGGATCCGCGGCGGCTGAGCATGAAGATGAACGACAGGCTCAGGAACACGTTCAGCCCGGTGCCGGTGTAGATGCCGGTGGCGTCCTTGAGCTCATAGGTCGTCATGATGTGGAAGACCGCGGACCACGCGATGACGCCGAAGACCATCCACCGGAAGGCCCGCCGGCTCATCGACGGATAGTCCTTCCACCCGTAGCGCAGCGTCTGCCGGAGGATGAAGCAGTCGACCAGGAACCAGCTGAGATTGATCGGGCGCTGCACATCGGCCTGGTCCAGGATCAGGGAGAGGGTGAACTCCCAGGCGAGGTTGACCTCGACCACGAAGACGGGAATCCCCACCCGCTTGTCCAGTTTGGCGCGGTAGATGGCGAGCCCGTAGGCCACCAGCCAGCCCGATGCGCACGGGCCCATCAGGATCCAGAACAGCCAACTCGGCCGGTCCGCCTCCGGCAGGGTCACCGGAGCGATGTCCGGGAGATCGAAGAGAGCGGGCGGGAACCACACGGCTAATTACCCCTCGTTCACGGTGGATACGGTCGTCTCGACGCGTTGCGTGGCGTTGCTTTGTACGGCGTTGCTTTGTACGGCGTTGCTTCGCGTGGCGCGGGTCAGGTCCACTGCCCGGTGCCATAGGTGTCGCTGGAGCCCAGCAGCCGTTCGCGCAACTCCCCCCGGCGCACCTTCCAGGTGGCGGTGCGCGGCATCTCCTCCCAGGGGACGAGCCGCGGCTTGTCCAGCTCGGGCAGGCCCCGGCAGGCCCGGTCCCACTCCTGGGGGTCGAGGGCGTCGTCGCGCATGCACAGCACCGGGATCGGCAACTGCCCCGGGACCCCCAGCACGATCACCTCGGAGGCCCGGTCCAGCCGGTCGAGCAGGGTCGACTCCAGCTCGATGCAGCTCATTCCGGGGATCATGTCGACCTCGCGGTCGATCAGCCGGATGCGGCCGTAGCCCGCGTACTCGCCCAGGTCGCCGGTGTTCCACCAGCGGCCCCGGTCCTTGGCGCGGTGCCGGTCGTCCTCGCCCAGGTAGGTCAGACACCGCGACTTGGTCCTGACCATCAGCAGCCCCGGCTTTCCCCGGGGCCGTTCGCGGCCGGTCTCCGGGTCCACGACCTTGACCCGGACCAGGGGCGGGAACCCGACGTTGGTGGCGTCATGCGCCCGGGGTTTGTCCGGGCGGACCATGGAGCGGGTGGCCACCCCGGCGGCGATGCCCGCGATCTCGGACTGCCCCACGCCCCAGGCCCACAGCGGCAGCCGGGCCCGGGAGGCGCCGAGGAACTTGCGGACCGTCCTGGGGTGGACCGCGTCGAAGGTGCTGATGAAGCGCCGTACGCCCGAGAACAGCTCCGGCCGGGTGTCGGCCAGCTCCTCCCAGTACTGGAAGACGTTCGGACATGCCTCCAGGGAGGTGGGAGGGTGCGCGGCCAGCGTGCGGGCCACACTGTCCAGCGCCGGATCGGAGAGGATCACCATCTTCCGCGGCCCGCGGAACAGCGTCCCGTTGGTCCAGGACAGATTGCGGTTGTGGGCGAAGGAGATCCCGCTGGCCACCACGTCCCTGGGACGGGAGGTCATGAGCGGCAGTCGGTAGGACTCGATGCGGAACGGCACGGCCGCCAGGGTGGTGGCGGGCGAGTGCACCACCAGCTTCGGGACACCCGTGGTGCCCGAGGTGTGGGTGACCAGCATGGGTTCGTGGAGGCCGCGGAATCGCACCGGCGGCCGGGAGCCGTCGCGCACATCGTCGATCCGCAGTGTTCCGCCGGGCAGCCCCGGGCGCTCGGCGCCGACGGCCACCAGGGTCATCCCCGGATCGGCCGGCGCGATACCGGCGGCGGTCATCCGCTCCAGCACCGTCGTGCCCATCACCAGCACCTTCGGGGAGATCCTGGTGAGCAGGGTGCGGATATGCGCGGTCGACCTGATGGGCGCGATCATCGCGGGCAGCGCCCCGAGCCGGGCGGCGGCCGCGGCGAGCAGGATGAAGTCGTAGTGGTTCTCCTTGACGATGGCGAGCCGGTCGCCGTGGCGCAGCCCCGCCCCGTGGAGCCAGCTCGCGGCGTCCTCCACCGTCGCCGCCAGGGCGGACACATCGAAGCGGGTGCCGGCATCCGGGGCGATGTCGAAGGGCCGGTCCAGATGCATGACCGTCGGCTTGCCCTGCTCGGCGGCCCGGTGGAACAACCGGCCGACGTTGACGGGCCGTTGGGAACGCGCCGCCATGCCTCATCTCCTCGTCTATGGGGGTGCGAAACGGCTGGGACAGAACGAACGGCTAGGTCAAAAGGAACAGCGCGGGCGCCAGCAGCCCGAGAAAGCCCAGGTCGTAGGCGTACAGCCCGAGCTTGCGGGCGGTCAGCCAGCGCCCCCGCACCGGGCCCTCGCGCAACTGGGCCGCATGGAGGACGGTGGCGGGCAGCAGGGTCAGCAGGGTCCACCATGGCCACGGCGTGGCCAGGCCCAGGACGCAGATCAGCGTGGCCGACACCAGGACGAAGGCGACCATGGCGGTCTTGTAGACCCGCGGCCCGGTCGACGCGGCCAGCGTCCGGCGGCCCACCGAGCGGTCCCCGTCGGCGTCGTTGACGTTGGAGTAGCTGCTCACCATGACCAGCCAGAGCCCCAGCAACAGGCCCACCAGTACCGCGGGGGAGGACCAGTGCCGCTCCACCGCCAGATAGGGAGCCAGCAGCCCGGCGGTGGTGGCCAGGCACAGCAGCGTCTCCGCACCGCCCCGGTGGTAGCTCAGCCGCAGCCCGGCCGAGTACTGCACGCTGAAGAAGAACCCGACCCCGTAGAGGACGTACGCCACGGCCGGAGCCCGCCAGTCCAGCGCCCAGAACGCGCCGATCCCCGCGAGCACCGCGACCGAGGCCGCGCAGGCGATGAACCGTACCGCCTCGCGCTCGGTCACCGCCCCGCTGAGCAGCGGTTTGCCGCGGATGTCGCGCTTGGTGTCACCGGCCTTGTAGTTGCGGGCGTCGCTGCCGTTGCGGAAGCCGACCAGGTCGTCGGTGGCGCAGGTGCAGGTGACGATGCCCATGGAGCCGAGCAGGAACAGCAGCATGGCGGCGGTGGTCCCCGGGCGGTCGCGCACCTGCGGGCTCAGGGTCAGCCACGCCATGCCCCACCCGAAGTAGTTCTGGTACACGAAGATCTTCGACAGCCGGAACAGACCGCGCGCCACCTCCCCGCCACCGCGGGCGCGCGCCGTCCTGCGGCTCTCGCCGGTCAGTGAGGTCATGGCCGGCCTCCCCGGGCCGGGGTCCGCTCCCGCGCCAGGCCCACATAGTTCTCGGCGAAGGTCCGCGCGGCGGCGGGGGAGTTCACCACGGACGCGAGCCGGGCGTCCCGCAGCCGCCCGTCGAACACCTCGCCCTCCGGGGGCCGGTGCAGCAGCCCCGACATCCAGTCGGAGAACTCCTGCGCCTGCCAGACCCCGGGCAGACAGGCGGCCGAATAGCCGTCCAGCGCGGTGCGGTCGCCGCTTCCGTAGAACTCCCCGAAGGCCGCGGCGAGCACCCTGACGTCCGCCACGGCGAGGTTGAGCCCCTTGGCCGCGGTCGGCGGCACGATATGCGCGGCGTCACCGGCCAGGAACAGCCGGCCGTAACTCATCGGCTCGGTCACGAAGCCACGGAGCGCCACACAGCTCTTCTCCAGGACCGGCCCCTCGGCCAGTTCTGGGGCACCGTCGATGTCCAGCCGGGTGTGCAGCTCCTTCCAGATCCGCTCATCGGGCCAGTTCTCCACCCGCTCGCCGGCCTCCACCTGCAGATAGAGCCGGCTCACCGCGGGCGAGCGCATGCTGTGCAGCGCGAAGCCCCGGCTGTGCACCGCGTAGATCAGCTCCTCGGCGGCGGGCGGGGCCTCGGCCAGCACGCCGAGCCAGGCGTACGGATAGGTGCGCTCGTAGGTCGAGAACGTTCCGGGCGGCACGGACCGGCGGGAGACCCCGTGGAATCCGTCGCAGCCCGCGACGAAGTCGCAGGCGATCTCCACCGGTTCGCCCGCCACCGTGCACCGCACGGTCGGCGTGTCCGTGTCCAGACCCTGTGGTTCGACATCGGGGACGTCGAACCACAGCCGCGCCCCGGCCGCCGTCCTGGCCCGGATCAGGTCCTTCACCAGCTCCTGCTGGCCGTACATATGGACGGTCCGGCCGGTCAGCTCGGTGAAGGGCATCCGGTGGGCGCGCGAGCCGAACCGGAAGACGAAGCCCTCGTGGACCAGCCCCTCGCGCTCCAGCCGGTCCGCCAGACCGGCCTCGCGCAGGAAGTCCACGGTGCCGCCTTCCAGCAACCCGGCCCGCACCCGCTTCTCCACGTACTCCCGGCTCCGCCGCTCCAGCACGATCGAGTCCACCCCGCACCGCTGGAGCAGATGGGAGAGCAGCAGGCCGCCGGGTCCCGCCCCGACGATCGCGACCCGCGTGTTCAGGCGTTTCACCGATGTCCCCCTCACCGCACGCTGACAGTGGGGGACTCGGCGGCGTCCTGCGGGCCCGCCTCCTCGGCCAGGCGCATGGCCTCCTCGATCAGGGTCTCCACGATCTTGCTCTCGGGGACGGTCTTGATGACCTTCCCCTTGACGAAGATCTGGCCCTTGCCATTGCCCGAGGCGACACCGAGATCGGCCTCCCGGGCCTCACCGGGGCCGTTGACCACACACCCCATCACCGCGACCCGCAGCGGCACTTCCATGCCCTCGAGACCCGCGGTGACCTGGTCGGCCAGCTTGTACACATCCACCTGGGCCCGGCCGCAGGAGGGGCAGGAGACGATTTCCAGCTTGCGCGGCCGCAGATTGAGCGACTGCAGGATCTGCGTGCCGACCTTCACCTCCTCCACCGGAGGCGCCGACAGCGACACCCGGATGGTGTCGCCGATGCCCTGCCGCAGCAGCGCACCGAAGGCCACCGCGGACTTGATGGTGCCCTGGAACGCGGGGCCCGCCTCGGTCACCCCCAGGTGCAGCGGATAGTCGCAGGACTCGGCGAGCAGTTCATAGGCGCGCACCATGACCACCGGATCGTTGTGCTTCACCGAGATCTTCAGGTCGTGGAAGCCGTGTTCGGCGAAGAGCTCCGCCTCCCACAGCGCCGATTCCACCAATGCCTCGGGGGTGGCCTTGCCGTGCTTGGCCATCAGCCGCGCGTCCAGCGAGCCGGCGTTCACCCCGATGCGGATCGGGGTGCCATGGTCCTTCGCCGCGCGGGCGATCTCCTTGACCTTGTCGTCGAACTTCTTGATGTTTCCCGGATTCACCCGCACCGCCGCACAGCCCGCCTCGATCGCGGCGAACACGTACTTGGGCTGGAAGTGGATGTCGGCGATCACCGGGATCTTGGACTTGCGGGCGATCTGCGGCAGGGCGTCGGCGTCGTCCTGGCTGGGGCAGGCCACCCGGACGATGTCGCAGCCCGTCGCGGTCAGCTCGGCGATCTGCTGCAGGGTGGCGTTGACATCGGCGGTGACGGTGGTCGTCATGGACTGCACGGAGACGGGGAAGTCGCTGCCGACCCCCACCGCGCCCACCCCGAGCTGACGGGTGACGCGGCGCTTTCCGAGCACCGGTGGCGGCGCGGCGGGCAGGCCGAGATCGACGGTCATCGGGAATCCTCCTCAAGCGCCCGGACACCCGGCGCACGGTCGGCCGCGATCCGCGACCGGATGGAACGGGCCAGGTCTTCGGGACTCAGGCCGCATTCGGCGAGCAGCTCGGCGCGTTTGCCGTGGTCGAGGAAGCGCTGCGGAATCCCGAAACCGGACACCGGGGCCGGGACACCGGCGTCGCGCAACTCCTGGGCGAGCAGCGAGCCGTAGCCCCCGACGCGCAGGTTGTCCTCGACGGTGACGACGAGCCGGTACTGCTCCGCCAGCTTGATCAGGGACGGGCCGACCGGTTTGATCCAGCCGGGGTCCACCACGGTGACGCCCAGGCCCTCCCCGGTGAGCCGGCGCGCCGCGGCACAGGCGGTCGCGGCCATGGCGCCCACGGACACCAGCAGGACGTCGTCGCCCGGGGAGCGGTGGAGTACGTCGATGCCGTCGTGCTGGTCGACGGCGGGGATGTCGGGCCCCACCGGCCCCTTGGGGAACCGGATGGCGCTGGGGCCGTCGGTGACCGCCACCGCCTCGCGCAGCGCGGCGCGCAACGAGGCCCCGTCGCGGGGTGCCGCGACTCGCAGGCCGGGCACGATCCCGAGCACCGACAGATCCCACATGCCGTTGTGGGAGGCCCCGTCGTCACCGGTGACCCCGGCCCGGTCGAGGACGAACACCACGGGGCAGGAGTGCATCGCCACGTCCATCAGAAGCTGGTCGAAGCCGCGGTTGAGGAACGTGGAGTACACGGCCACCACCGGCACCATCCCGGCCATGGCCAGCCCCGCGGCCGAGGTGACCGCGTGCTGCTCGGCGATGCCGACGTCGAAGACCCGGTCGGGGAACTCCTCGGCGTACGCCGCGAGCCCGGTGGGCCGCAGCATCGCCGCCGTCACCGCCACCACCTCGGGGCGCTCACGGGCGATCTCGACCAGCTCCGCGCCGAAGACCGAGGTCCAGGACGGGCCCGGGGAGCCCAGCGGTTCGCCGGTCGCCGGGTCGCCGGCGGCGACCGCGTGGTGGTGGTCGCGCTCGTCGGCCTCCGCGCGCGGGTAGCCGCGGCCCTTGCGGGTCAGGCAGTGCACCACGACCGGCCCGCCGAACCCCGCGGCCTGCCGCAGGGCGGCCTCCACCGCCGCGATGTCGTGTCCGTCCACGGGCCCGAGGTATTTCAGGCCCAGGTCGGCGAAGAGCCCCTGCGGGGCGAGCATGTCCTTCAGCCCCGTCTTGACCGCGTGCAGCGCCTCGTAGAGCTTCGGGGCCTGCCGTAGCCGGTGCTTGGACCACTCCAGGAACCGCTCGTAGTCGGGGGAGGTGCGCAGGCCCGCCAGATGGGTGGCGAGGCCGCCCGTGGTCGGCGCGTAGGAACGGCCGTTGTCGTTCACCACGATGACGACGGGACGGTCCGGGGCGCCCGAGATGTTGTTCAGCGCCTCCCAGGCCATGCCGCCGGTCAGCGCCCCGTCCCCGATGACGGCCACCACCGCGCGGTCCGACTCGCCGCGCAGCCGGAACCCCTTGGCGAGGCCGTCCGCGTAGGACAGGACGGTGGAGGCGTGGCTGTTCTCGATGGTGTCGTGCTCGGACTCCGCCCGGCAGGGGTAGCCGGACAGGCCGCCCTTCTGCCGGAGCCGGTCGAAACCCTCCCGGCGGCCGGTGAGGATCTTGTGTACGTACGCCTGGTGCCCGGTGTCCCACAGGATGCGGTCCCGCGGGGAGTCGAACACGCGGTGCAGCGCGATGGTGAGTTCGACGGTGCCCAGGTTGGGCCCCAGGTGCCCGCCGGTCCGCAGCACCTTGTCGATGAGGAAGTGCCTGATCTCACGCGCGAGACCGGTCAGTTGGCTCGCGTTCAGGTGCTTGATGTCGGCGGGACCGTGGATGGTCTCCAGCAGTGTCATCCGGGCTCTTTCCCTCCGCGTCGGTGCCGCCACCGGGTGCGGTCGCTGTCGGTGCCCATCGGCCGTCCTCACGCGTTCCGGTAGGCGACCTCGTGGGCCATGGCGGCCAGTTCCTCCCGCCACTCCGGCTCCAGCGGGGCGGCGGCGATGGCACGGCAGGCCCGCTCCACGAGCCCGTCGATGTGCTTCTCGACGTCGTCGCGCACACCCGTCTCGATCAGCAGCTCCCGCAGGTGGTCGGCGCCCCGAAGCTGAGCGGGCACCAGCTCCCGGATGTGCGCGTTGCGCTGGATGGCCAGGGCCATCAGCAGCGTCATCTTGTGCTGCTCGAAGTCCAGACCGCTCGGCTTGCCGGTGACCTCGGAGTCCCCGAAGGCGTCCAGGAGGTCGTCGCGCAGCTGAAACGCCTCGCCGAGCGCGGCCCCGTACTCCTCGAAGGCCGGTGCCGCGTCGGGGCGGCCGGCCACCGCGGCGCCCAGGACCAGCGGGCGGTGGATGGTGTAGCGGCCGGACTTGGCGATGGCGATCCACCGCGAGGTCTCCGGGTCGGGCTCGAACTCCACGGACGCCGCGACGTCCATGTACTGGCCGATGATCAGCTCCGAGCGCAGCAGATGCCACTCGGCGGCGACCGCGGGCTCCACTTCGGCCATGATCTCGTCGGAGTAGACCAGGGCCAGATCGCCCGCGAGGATCGCGACGTTCTCCCCGTAGCGGCCCGCCGCGCCCCGCCAGCCGCGCTCGCGGTGCAGCGCGGCCTGGCTGGTGTGCACGGTCGGCGCGCCACGGCGCACCGGGGACTCGTCCATCACATCGTCATGGATCAGCGCGCAGGCGTGGAGCAGTTCCAGCGCGGCGGCGACGGGGATGACGCGGTGGTCCTCCGGATCGCCGCCGACGGCCAGATAGCCGCTCAGGCAGAACGCGGGGCGCATGCGCTTGCCGCCCGCGTTGACCAGGTCGGCGATCCCGTCGATGGGGACGCTGGAGCGTGGGTCCAGCGCATGCCACCGGTCGTACTCGGCGGACAGGAAGGCGTGCAGCCGCTCCTCGACCCGGGGCAGCAGGCTCATCAGCGCCCGGCGGGCGGTGGTGGCCGGGGCCGAGGCGGGGCGGGCGGTCGCCATCACATGGGCAGTCACATCGTCCTCCTAGGGGTTCCGGCCGGTGCGTCCGGTGGGACCTTCGACCAGGCGTCGTCGAGCCGTTCCCGGTCGTCGGACCGGATGCCGTCGGTGAGCTGCAGGGGCATGGAGAAGACCACGTCCTCGACGACCGTGGACTCGATCTCGACCTCGTCATGGCCGAACTCGGCCAGCCGGCCGAGGAGTTGGTGGACGAGGGCGTCCGGGACGCTGGCGCCGGAGCTGACGCCGACGGTGGTCACGCCCTCCAGCCAGCCGGCTTTCAGCCGGGATACGTCCGGGACCAGCTGGGCGGGGGTTCCGGCCTCCCGGGCGACATCGACCATCCGCTGGGAGTTGCTGGAGTTCTCCGAGCCGACGACCAGCACCAGATCGGCCTGCTGGGCGAGGGACTTGACGCCGTTCTGCCGGTTCTGGCTGGCGTAGCAGATGGTGTCGGTCCCGGGGCCGACGATGTCGTCGAACCGCTCGGTGAGGGCGCGGACGATGTCGGCCGTCTCGTCCACCGACAAGGTGGTCTGGGTCAGATAGGCCACCGGGGTGTCCCGGGGGAGGTCCAGCCGTTCGACGTCCTCGACGGTTTCGACGACCAGGGTCTCGCGCGGTGCCTCGCCCCGGGTGCCTTCCGTTTCCTCGTGTTCCTCATGCCCCACCAGCAGCAGGACCCGGCCGTCCCGGACCACCCGGCGCGCCTGCTGGTGGACCTTGGCCACCAGTGGGCAGGTGGCGTCGATGACCTGCAGGTTTCTATCGGCGGCAGCGGTGCGGACCGCGGGCGAGACGCCGTGTGCGGAAAAGAGGCACACCGCCCCTTCGGGAACTTCGAATTCCGATTCCACAAAGCGTGCGCCCTGGTGCTCCAGGAGGCTGACGACGTAGTGGTTGTGGACGATCTGTTTTCGAACATAAATAGGCGGGCCGTATACCTCGAGCGCCCGCTCCACCATGGAAATGGCGCGGCGGACACCCGCGCAGAAACCGCGGGGTTCGGCGAGGATGACGCGTTTGCGGGGCGCTCCGGTATCGGAGCGCGCGGACTTCGTGCTTAAGTGCATGACGTATTGCTCCAACGCCGGCATGCGGCTCGGATGTGAATGGGCGCGTCGCTGTGCGGGCATGCCGCAGCGGGCGGACATGGCTTTGTCCTGGCGTTTGCGGATGGCTGTCGATGGATCGGCGGCCTACGGGTCAGCAATCGCTCACAAGGGTCTGACGACCCATCTGGCCTGGGTATATGCCGAAAAAGCCACTGCCAGGAGGCGAGGCGTTATGGACGTTCTCCGGAAGCCGGTGCTCGGAGACGATTCGGTCGAAGAGACATTCACTTACCCCCGTAAGTCTCATTTGACAGCTACGCCATCCGAAGCGGTTTCCCCGTCGGATATGCGCAGGTCGAAAACACTATAGAAGGCGAGACTGAGTGCAAGTCCTACGCATGTGACCCTCGTCACATGTCGAAATGTGGGCGGAACTGTCGCTTACGGTTGCGGGCGATTGCTAGGCTCCCTGCCGCGCTGATTCGACGTGTCGTCGGCTTGCGCAACGGGGGCTCTGAGCCGGAAATTCCGGTAGTAACCGCTGGTAAACCCTTCCGGGTGGATGGAGAAATCCGCTCGAAGGAGTGACGGACGTATATCCAGCTTTTCTATCTTCGCTGGTCGCGGTTTTGCGGCCGGGAGCGGGTTCGTCTGTTTCCTCGGTTCCGTCGACCCGTCCGGCCTGCCGGTTCGGGGGTCCCCACAGGTGTCCCGCGCCGTCGCGACGCGTCAGCGGAAGTCGCGACGCCTCAGCGGGATGTGTCCGGCTCGACCAGTGGAGGCTTCCTTACATGACCGCTCCCGGCCCGACCGCGGAGAAGGTGACCGCTCAGCGGCCGCCGTGGGCTGTGACCCCCGGCTGAACCCCGAGCAGGCCGCCGAAGCGGTCCACGCGTTCACCGCCTTGCTCCGCGCGGCGTGAACCGGGCCCGTCATCCAGAGTTCCGATAGGTTCGAGGTTTCGATGCGCACGCTGCTGGTAGACAACTACGACTCGTTCACCTACAACCTGTTCCACTACCTGGCCGAGGTCAACGGCCAGGAGCCCGAGGTGATCCGGCACGACGACCCCGGCTGGAAGCCCGAGATGCTGCGGGACTTCGACAACGTCGTCATCTCTCCCGGGCCCGGCAGCCCCGAGCGCCCGGCCGACTTCGGCGTCTGCCGCGACATCATCCTCGACGGCGCCCTGCCGCTGCTCGGTGTCTGCCTGGGCCACCAGGGGGTGGGCCTGCTCAGCGGCGCCCGGGTGGTCCGGGCCCCGGAGCCCCGGCACGGCCGGCTGTCCCGGGCGGCGCACGACGGCTCCGGCCTCTTCACCGGGCTGCCCAGCCCCTTCGACGTCGTCCGCTACCACTCGCTCACCGTCACCGACCTGCCCGAGGAGCTGCGGGCCACCGCCTGGACCGAGGACGGTGTGCTGATGGGGATCGCCCACCGGGAACGGCCCCTGTGGGGCGTCCAGTTCCACCCCGAGTCCATCTGCACCGAGCACGGCCGGCTGCTGCTGAGCAACTTCGCCGACCTCACCCGCTCCTGGCAGACCGGGCACGGCGTGGAACCGGCGCGACGGCGCGGGCCGCGCTCCCCGCGCGGCGGCGCCGAACCCACCGCCGCGCCGCGCGCCACGCCGCGATCCCTGCGGGTGCTGGTGGAGACCCTGCCCACCCGCTGGTCGGACGAGGTCGTCTTCGACCGGCTCTTCCGCGCCGACCGGCACGCCTTCTGGCTGGACAGCAGCGCCGTCGGGGGCGAGCGCGGGCGGTTCTCGATGATGGGGGACGCCTCGGGGCCGCTGGCCCGGGTCGCCACCGCCGACACCTGGGCGGGCACGGTCACCGTCACCGCGGACGGCTCCCGCGAGGTCCTGCACGAGGAGTTCCTGTCCTGGCTGGAGCGCGATCTGCGCGCCGCCCGGGTCGAACTCCCCTCGCTGCCCTTCGACTTCGCCCTCGGCTGGACCGGATACCTCGGGTATGAGCTCAAGGCCGAGTGCGGCGGTGAGCGGACCCACCGCTCCCCGGAGCCCGACGCCGCGATGATCTTCGCGGACCGCGCCGTGGTGTTCGACCACGAGACCTCGGCCACCTATCTCCTCGCCCTCGCGGAGGAGGGCGCCGAGCGGGGCGGGGAGGAACCGGCCCGGGCATGGCTGCGGGAGACCGCCGCCCGACTGGCGGAGCTGACCGGTCACAAGCCCCGTCGCACCCCGCTCAACGGCGGCCCGGGAGAGGTGCGGCTGCGCCACGGCCGCGAGCGGTACCTGGAGATGATCGCCGCCTGCCAGGAGCTGATCACCGCGGGGGAGACCTATGAGGTGTGCCTGACGAACATGGCCGAGGCCGACGGGCCGGTGGACCCATGGGCCGCCTACCAGTACCTGCGCCGGCTCAGCCCCGCGCCCTTCGCCGCCCTGCTCCGCTTCGGCCCGCTGTCCGTGCTGAGCACCTCGCCCGAGCGCTTTCTGCGGGTCTTCGGGGACGGCACCGTCGAGTCCCAGCCGATCAAGGGCACCCGGCCGCGCGGAAGCTCCCCGGCCGAGGACGAGCTGCTCCGCGTCGACCTGGCGACCAGCGAGAAGGACCGCTCCGAGAACCTGATGATCGTCGACCTGGTGCGCAACGACCTCGGCCGCACCGCGGAGGTCGGATCGGTGCGGGTGCCCAAGATCTTCGACGTGGAGACGTATGCGACGGTGCATCAGCTGGTCAGCACGGTGCGCGCCACCCTGCGGCCGTCCAGCTCCGCGGTCGAGAGCGTGCGCGCCGCCTTCCCCGGCGGATCGATGACCGGCGCGCCCAAGATCCGCACCATGCAGATCATCGACGATCTGGAGGAGGGCCCGCGCGGCGTGTACTCGGGCGCCATCGGCTACTTCTCGTTGTCCGGGGCCTGCGATCTGAGCATCGTGATCCGCACGCTGGTGATGACCCCGGACCGGATCCGGTACGGGGTGGGCGGGGCGATCGTGGCGCTGTCCGACCCGGCCGAGGAGTTCGAGGAGACGGCCGTGAAGGCGACCCCGCTGCTGCGGCTGCTGGGCGCGGAGTTCCCCGGCCGGGTGGCCACGGAGACGGCGGCCGCGCGCTGAGCGGGCACTGGCGTCGAGCGGGCACGGCCGTCGAGCGGGCACGGCCGTCCGTTGTGGCCCTGCGGGGACCCCGGGGACCTCTAAGCGCTTGCTCACTCTCCGTGTAGGGTGTCCGCCATGGACGCGGAGCCGAAGAACAGCGGGGGCAAGGTCGAGCCCTGGGGCGACATCACCCCCGACGCCGCCCGGCGGCTGGTGAGCGCCGCCGTGCACGCCTTCGCGGAGCGCGGCTATCACGCCACCACCACCCGGGACATCGCGAGCCGCGCCGGAATGAGCCCGGCCGCCCTCTACATCCACTACAAGACCAAGGAAGAGCTGCTCTACCAGATCAGCAAGGTCGGCCATGAGCGGGCCCTGGAGATCGTGGAGCGGGCGCGGGACAGCGCGGGCACGCCCGCCGAGCGGCTGGCCGGCGCCGTCCGCGCCTTCGTCCGCTGGCACGCCGAGCACCATATGACCGCGCGGGTGGTGCAGTACGAGCTCGGCGCGCTGGCCGAGGAGCACCACGCCGAGGTCATCGCCGTCCGCAAGGCAACCGACGGGGCGGTGCGCTCGATCATCGAGGACGGGGTGAAGGCGGGCGCCTTCGACGTCCCGGACGTCCGCGGCGCCACGGTCGCGGTGCTGTCCCTGTGCATCGACGTCGCCCGCTGGTTCAACGCCCGCGGGCGCAGCACCCCCGACGAGGTCGGCGACCTCTACGCGGGGCTGGTGCTGCGCATGGTGGGCGCCGACGGCGGTCAGGACCGTCGGTCGTCATCGTAAGGACGACGGCCGGTCAGGACCTGCCGTAGGAGCGACGGCCGTCGTCAGGCGTAGTAGCGCACGACGCACTCCGCCACGCACACCGGCTTGGTCCCGCCCTCCCGCTCGAGGGCGACCGCCAGCGTCATCTGCAGCCCGTCCTTGACCTCGGTCACCTCCACAATCCGGCCGGTGGCGCGCAGCCGGGAGCCGACCGGGACGGGGGAGGGGAAGCGGACCTTGTTCACGCCGTAGTTGATGCCCATCCGCACGCCCTCGACCCGCAGCAGCTGCGGGGTGAACGACGGCAGCAGGGACAGCGTCAGATAGCCGTGCGCGATCGTGGTGCCGAACGGACCGGCGGCGGCCTTGTCCGGGTCCACGTGGATCCACTGGTGGTCGCCGGTCGCGTCGGCGAACAGATCGATGCGCTTCTGGTCGATCTCCAGCCAGTCACTGGGGCCGAGTTCCTCGCCGACCGCGGACCGCAGTTCATCGGGCGAGGTGAAGATCCTGGGCTCTGCCATGCGTGCCTCCCGGGCAACCACTCACTAAGCGACTGCTCAGCATGGTTGGCCGACCCGGATCCTGTCAACGCGCGCCGCGCCCCCGCACGCGGGCTCCGCGCCGACGCGGCCACCGGCGGACGTCAGCGTTCGCCGGTCCTCGTCAAGGGGTTCCGCGCGCTCGCCGACCACCCGGTGCGGGGACTGCGGCGAGCGCGCTCCCGGCCACAGGCGGCCGGGCGCCATGCGGTGGCGCGTCATACGGTCGCGTAACGGCCCAGCCGGACCGTGCCCCGGGACGCTGCCAGGGCCTCGGTGGTCAGCAGCGGCAGCGGCACCACGATGCCGCAGTCCGCGCAGACCGGCCCGGCCGATGGATAGCGGTCCAGGTCCTCGCGCCAGACCAGGCCCCGTTGCGCACATACGGGGCAGGCCGACCCCGGTCCCGACTCCATCGCCGCGATCAGCCGTCGCAGTACGTCCGCGAGGCGGTCGCCGGGATGGGTCGAGGGGCTCTCGCAGGGAATGATGTCGCATCCGCCCCAGGTGTTCAGATGCCAGTCGTCGACGGTGCTCGGCTGCCGGATGCCGAGAAGTTTCTCCTGCCTGCGCCGGGCGGCGAAGTCCGCCTCGTACGCGAGCCACAGCGTGCGGGCCTCCTCGAGCTCTTCCAAAGCGGTGAGCAGTCGTAGGGGGTCCGGCCTGCGGTCCTCCGGGGGGATCCCGGAGCTGGTGCACAGATGGTGCCAGGTCGCCCGGTGCCCGTACGGCGCGAACCGCTCAAGGCATTTGCGCAGCGATGTGCGCCGAGCAGTGATGTGTCTGCGTGGATTGCGAACTTCTCGTGCCAGTGCTCTGAAACCGGCCACTTCATACCACCTCCGCGAGTGCGGACCCGACTCGTTGTCGAATGGACGTAACGCAGTGCGATCCGGATCCATCGAATTCCCCGGACTTTCTCCGGCAGTCCTCATTGGGCCTCTCGCGTCACGAAGTTGACGTCCGCTCATCTTCCGGGCTGGTAATACCGCCGGTAACCTCCGTCGCGACGGCAATCGGGAGGAGCGCACATGCGACGACGAACCCCCAGGCCCACCAGGACCCGCAAGCTCACCAATACCGTGCTCGCCGTGGCCGCCGCGCTGGGCCTCGGCGTCGCCCTCGCGGCCCCGGCGCCCCAGCCGGCCAGGGCCGAGCCGGCCGCGGCGGCGGCCACCGACTACTGCCGGGGCCAGTGCTCCGACATCCTCCCGCCGGGCGCGACCGGCAACGCCACCCTCGCCGACATCCTCGCCAACCGGGTGCTGGGCACCCACCCCGAGCACAGCGCCGACCAGCTCGGCCCGTACGGCGACCTGGCGAGCGGCTACCCCACCCTCACCGACGACAAGCTGACGAACTTCTTCAACGACTCCTCCTTCGGAGTCCCCGCCGACCAGGTCGCCTCCGTGACCAAGCCGCGCGGCGACGTCACGATCACCCGCGACAAGAAGACCGGCGTCCCGCACATCCAGGGCACCACCCGTGAGGGCACCGAGTTCGGCGCCGGATACGCCGCCGCCCAGGACCGGCTGTGGCTGATGGACCTCTTCCGCCACGTGGGCCGCGGCGAGCTGACCTCCTTCGCCGGCGGCGCCCCCGCCAACCAGGGCCTGGAACAGGACTTCTTCCGCCAGGCGCCGTACACCGAGGACGACTACCAGGCGCAGGTCGACTACATCCTCTCCCACGGTGGCGAGCGCGGCCGCCAGGCGCTGGCCGACGCCCAGGCGTACATCGACGGCATCAACGCCTACGCCAAGAAGGCCAAGGACGGCCGCTACTTCCCCGGTGAGTACGTGCTCACCGGCCATATCGACGCGATCACCAACGCCGGTGAGATCCAGCCGTTCAAGCTCACCGACCTGATCGCCCTCGCCTCCGTCGTCGGCGCCCTCTTCGGCAACGGCGGGGGCGGCGAGGTGGAGGGCGCGCTCTCGCTCCTCGCCGCCCAGCAGAAGTACGGCCTGACCGAGGGCGCGAAGGTGTGGGAGTCCTTCCGCGAGCGCAACGACCCGGAGGCGGCGCTGACCGTACACGACGGCAGCTTCCCGTACGCCGGAAAGCCCGCGACGCCCAAGGGCGGCGCGCTGCCCGACGCCGGGTCGGTCACCCCGGAACAGCTCGTCTACGACCGCGAGGGCGGCGCCACCAAGTCCGGCGCCACGGCCCGCACCAAGGTCAAGGCCCCGAAGGCATCACTGGAGCCGCTGCGCGGCATCTACGACGACGGGGTGCTGCCCCGCGATCTGTTCAGCCGCAAGAAGGGCATGTCCAACGCGCTCGTGGTCTCCGGCAAGTACACCGCGAGCGGCCACCCGGTGGCCGTCTTCGGCCCGCAGACCGGCTACTTCGCCCCGCAGCTCCTGATGCTCCAGGAGATCCAGGGCCCGGGGATCAGCGCCCGCGGCGCCTCCTTCGCGGGCGTCGGGATGTACATCCAGCTCGGCCGGGGCCAGGACTACGCCTGGAGCGCCACCACCTCCGGCCAGGACATCACCGACACCTACGCGGTCGAGCTGTGCTCCCCGGACGGCTCCACCCCGTCCAAGGACTCCACGTACTACCGCTACCACGGCGACTGCCTGCCGATGGACAAGCTGGAGCGGCGCAACGCCTGGAAGCCCACCCTCGCCGACTCCACCGCCGCGGGCTCGTACCGGATGCAGGTCTACCGCACCAAGTACGGGCTGGTGGCCCATCGCGCGACCGTCGACGGCAAACCGGTGGCCTACACCATGCTGCGCTCCACCTACCGCCACGAGGCCGACTCCATCATCGGCTTCCAGATGCTCAACGACCCGGACTATGTGAAGGACGCCAAGTCCTTCCAGAGCGCGGCGCAGAACATCAACTACACCTTCAACTGGTTCTACGCCGACTCCCGGCAGACCGGCTACTACAACAGCGGGCTCAACCCGGCGCGCGCCGCGGACGTCGACGCCTCGCTACCGGTGAAGGGTGAAGCCGCCTACGAGTGGCGGGACTTCGATCCCAAGGACAACACCGCCGCCTCCACACCGCCCGCCGAACACCCCCAGTCCATCGACCAGGACTACTACATCAGCTGGAACAACAAGCTGGCCAAGGACTACAGCGTGGCCGGTTTCGGCAACGGCTCGGTGCACCGCGGCAACCTCCTCGACGACCGGGTGCGCGCCCTGGTCCGCAAGGGCGGTGTCACCCGCTCCGCGCTCACCCGCGCCATGGCCGAGGCCGCCGTCACCGATCTGCGCGGCGAGGACGTGCTGCCGGAGCTGCTGAAGGTGCTGCGCTCGGCGCCCATCGACGACCCCCAGCTCGCCACGGCCGCACAGCAGCTCGACTCCTGGCAGTCGGCGGGCTCACAGCGCCATGAGACCAGCGCCGGCTCGCACACCTACGGGCACGCCGACGCGGTACGGATCATGGACGCCTGGTGGCCGCTGCTGGTCGAGGCCGAGTTCAAGTCCGGACTGGGCGACGGCCTCTACGACGCCCTGCGCGCCAATCTCACGGTCGACGAAGCGCCCTCGGCCGGACACGGCCCCACCGGCTCGCACGCCGGGTCCTCGTTCCAGTACGGCTGGTGGTCCTATGTCGACAAGGATCTGCGCACGGTCCTCGGCGAGGACGTCAAGGGTCCGCTGGCCCGCCCGTACTGCGGCGGCGGACAGCTCAGCGCCTGCCGTGACGCCCTGCTGACCAGCCTGAAGACGGCCGTGGGCAAGACCGCCGCCCAGGTCTACCCGGGGGACGACAACTGCTCCGCGGGCGACCAGTGGTGCGCCGACGCCATCATCCACCGGGCGGTCGGCGGGCTGACCCACGACAAGATGAGCTGGCAGAACCGGCCCACCTTCCAGCAGGTCGTGGAGTTCCCGGCCCACCGCTGAGGCCACCGGGGCGGGGCCTCGCCCCCGGCGAGGCCCCGCCCCCGGCCCGCTGTCCGACTCGCTACTTCGCCCCGATGCGGCCCGCGCGCAGCACCACCCGGGCCAGCTCCGCATGGCAGATGTCGCTGTGTGCCCCGACCGGCGGCACACCGTGCCGTACGACCTCCGAGACATCGACGCTCACACAGCCCTCCGCCGGGAGCGGGCCGTCCAGCGCCTCGGCCAGGTCCAGGCGCGGGCACCCCTCCACCGCCTGGACGCCGTGGTACCCGATCGCCCCCCAGCGGGTGTCGCCCGGCAGCGGCGAGGCATCGTCCCCGGAGACCCGTGACGCCACCGGGTACAGCAGCCCGAGCGCGGTGTCATGGTGCGAATGGCAGGACACCACGGGCCCGCGGACCCGGTGGGCGGCGGAGCGCAGAGCGCCGCCGCGGCCGGCGGCGTGCGGTAGCCGCCCGGCGAACGCGTAGTGCGAGAACGCCCCCTGGAGCAGGGTCACCGACGCCACCGTGGCGCCCTCCGGCAGCCCGGTCAGCGCGTACGACACCAGCCGGCCGCCGAAGCTGTGGCCCACCAGATGGAGCCGCGGGGCGGGCCGGACGGCCGCGAGGGCGCCCAGCACCGGTCCGAGGCCCTCGCGCCCGACCGCGCCGGCCCGCCGCTTCATCACGTAGTACGTCCCCTGGCGGAGCAGCTCGTGCGCCCCGTCCCAGAGGCCGCCGGGCCCGCTGTCGGGAAAGGCGCGGTCCTCCGCGTCGGTCTTGCCGCGCGCCTCGGTGAGCGCGGCGGCGAACCGCTCACAGACCTCCGTCACGTCCGCCCCGAACATCGCCGGTACGCCGTCTTCGTCTTCGTCGGCGTCCGCCGTGTCCCCGGCCGCGCCTAACTCCCCGTGGACCCGGACCAGCCCGCGCACCAGCACCCCGAACTCGTCCAGCGCCGCCGGCCGTTCGGGCCGCTCGGCCAGCAGCTCGGCCAGGCGCGCCACGATCTGCCGCCGCCCCGGGAAGACCGTGTCCAGCGCCCGGTGGGTCTCCGCGTCAAGCCCCGGGCGCGGGGTGCCCGCGTCGAGGCCCGGTGGCGCGCCGGGCGCCGGCTCCGGGGTTGAGCCCGCGAGCGACTCGTCCGCGAACCGCATTGACGGCCACACCACTCCCACATAGCCGAGCCGCGCCGGGCCCGCCTCGCCGAGCAGCTCCGGAAAGGGCGCGAAGAAGCGGTCATAGAGCCGTGTGGCCATCGTCCGGGTGTTGTTCCAGCCGTGCGCGAACACCACCAGATCCGTGAGGTCTTGCTGGGCGGCCTGTTCCAGCAGCCGGTCCAGCTGCCGGAGGTCGACGTCCCCGTAGGCGTCGAATCTCAGCTCCCAGTACGGCCGTACGCTCATCCCCGTCATCGCTGCTCCCCCTTGGATGGCCCGATGTGCGTGCATCGTCCCAACTGCCCCGTCCGCTGGCCATACGACACGCATACGGTGGCCGTCGGACAATCGGCCAGCCGTTCGACTTACCCGGAATGACGCGGGCGGAACCTGGAATGCCGGACTCCGCGGCCATCCGGAGATAGGGAATTCCCGAATATCCATCGGAAGAATATCCCCGCTGTTCTCGGGATCAGTTCCCCCGGAAGGCGCTGCACTATGCTGCGAACGGAAACGTCATTGGGGTGCCGAATACTCTTCGAGCGGAAGGCCGGAATGCCCTTAAAGGATCGATGGCAGTACCCGACGGCGCTGCTGGACACCACGATGGACCAGCTCAGAACGTTGCTCGCGGTCCATGAGGCGGGCACCGCACTGGGCGCCGCCCGGCTGCTGGGGCGAGAGCAGTCCAGTGTGCAGAAACAACTGGACACCCTGAACCGGAACTTCGGCGCACTGTGCGGAGAGCCGCTGGTGGTCAAACGGGGACGCAGTCAGAATGTGCTCTTCACCGCGACCGGGGAGTCGCTCGCCGGACTCGCGCGCGGCACCCTGGAGGACTGGCTGGAGGGACTGCACGACAGCCGCCGCCGTCTCGGCAGCCGGCTCTGTGTCGGCTCCACCCGTTACACCCTCGGCTTTCTGCTGAATGCCGTGGAGTTGGTCACCGGGGAATTCGACCGCCGGGGTGTCGAGCTCAAGGTCGAGCATGTGCGCACCCGGGATCTGCTGGAGCGGCTCGACGCGATCCAGCTCGACCTGGTATGCGGCAGCGTCCTCACCACGGCGGGCCACGACAGCCGGCTCGACGGCTTCGAGGTGATGGAGTGGCGGCGCAGTGGGCTGTCCCTGGTCACCAACCTCGACGCCGAGGAGCTGCCCGGGCCCTCGGTCCCGGTGAGCGAGCTGCCCCGGCTGCCGCTCGCGGTCTCGGCCGACGGGCTCATACCCGGCTTTCTGCGTGGCTGGTTCGGCGCCCGCTACCGCCAGGAGCTGCATATCGCGGCCGAGATCGACACCGTGCAGTACGGGCTGGAGCTGCTCTCCTCGGGCGTGCTGCGCGGCTGTGTGCTGGTCACCGAGGGCATCGGCGACGCGGTGGCCGACGGGCGGATCCGCGCCGGTGCCGGGCTGCGCACCCTGGAGCTGACCGACGGCGTGGGGCCGGAGCTGGAAGTGCTGATCGGGGTGTTCGTACGGGCCGGGGAGCGCACCGCGCAGGACGCCGGCCATCCGCTCAATGTGCTGTGGGACGCGCTCGCCGGGGAGAACGCCCGCTGGCGCGGGGTGATGCGCAAGAAGCGCCCCGGCCGGTAACCCGCCGGCCGTGCGCCGGGAGGCCGGTGGGCCTCTTCCGTTTACACATACCGACTGGTTAGTCTGCGCTGCGGGCAGGAGCCGATCCGAGTCGATCCGAGGAGCTGCGAATCGTGGGTACCGTGCGTGGGGCGCGTGTTGTGGTCACCGGGGCGGGGGGTGGCATCGGCGCCGCCCTCGCCCGGCGCTTCGCCGCCGAGGGCGCCCAGGTCGTGGTCAACGACCTCGACGCCGCCAAGGCCGCCGCCGTCGCCGAGGAGATCGGCGCGACCGCCGTCCCCGGCGACGCCTCCGGCATCGTGCCCGCGGCCCGCGAAGCGCTCGGCGGCGCCATCGACATCTTCTGCGCCAACGCGGGCGTCGGCCACGACGGCGGCCCCGAGGCCGACGAGGAGCTGTGGCAGCAGTCCTGGGACGTCAATGTGATGGCCCATGTGCGGGCCGCCCGGGAGCTGCTGCCCGAGTGGCTGGAGCGCGGCAGCGGCCGCTTCGTCGCCATCGTCTCCGCCGCCGGGATACTCACCATGATCGGCTCGGCGCCGTACGCCGTCTCCAAGCACGCCGCGCTCGCCTTCGCCGAATGGCTCTCGGGCACCTACCGCCACCGCGGCATCGGCGTCCACGCCGTCTGCCCGCAGGGGGTGCGCACCGACATGCTGACCGCCACCGGGGCCGCCGGGGACCTGGTGCTGGCACCCACCGCGATCGAGCCCGAGCAGGTCGCCGACGCCGTCCTGGCCGGCATCGAGGAGGAGCGCTTCCTGATCCTTCCGCACCCCGAGGTGGCCCGGCACTACGCGGCCCGCGCCGGCGACACCGACCGCTGGCTGGGCGGCATCAACAAACTGCAGCGCAAGCTCGAGGATCTCGAGACGGCATCCGGGACCTCGGGCTGACCCCACGGGCCGCCGCTCCCGTACTCTCCGCACCACCACCCTCACCCCCGTCCAGACAGGGCCGCACCCATGACCACGTACCAGGACCAGCCATGGCTCGCCCAGCTCACCGAGGCACAGCGCCGGACGATCAACCCGCGGCCGAGTCCGCTGCACGCGTTCCGGGACGCCGTGCGCACCGCCCCCGGCCATCCGGCGCTCGCCTACTTCGACGGACGGCTGACCTACCGCGAGGTCGACGAGCTCTCCGACGGCATAGCCGGCCGGCTCGCCGCGGGTGGCTTCGGGCCCGGCGACCGGATGGCGATCATGCTCCAGAACACCCCGCACTTCGTGATCGCGCTGCTGGGTGCGTGGAAGGCGGGCGGTGCGGTCGTCCCGGTCAACCCCATGTACAAGGGCGCCGAGCTCGCGCACATCCTCGGTGACGCGGAGGTGAGCGCCCTGGTCTGCTCCCGCCACGCCTGGGAGGACTACATACGCCAGACGGCCGCCGCGTCCCCGGTGCGCATCGCGTTCACCGCCGACGCCCGTGAGCTCCAGACCCGCGACGACGAGCGGGTGCTGCGCGATGAGCCCCTCCCGGTCCCCGAGGACACCGAGGACCTCCTTACGGCCGCCCGTGCCGGGGCCCGCCCGCCGTCCGTCCCCGCACCGCGCGCCGAGGACATCGCGCTGATCAGCTACACCTCCGGGACCAGCGGCACCCCCAAGGGGGCCATCAACACCCACGGCAACATCTCCTACAACGCCGACCGGCAGCACCTCCTGCACGAGCTGCCCGAAGGCTCGACGCTCTTCGCGCTGGCCCCGCTGTTCCACATCACCGGCATGGTCTGCGAGCTGTGCGCGTGCATGTCCGGAGCGGGCACCCTGGCCCTGGCCTACCGCTTCGAGACCGGTGTCGTCCTCGACGCCTTCGCCGAGCACCGCCCCGCCTACACCGTCGGCCCCTCCACCGCCTTCATGGCGCTGATGGCCCACCCCCAGGCCACCCGCGACCACTTCTCGTCCTTCCGGATCATCTCCTCCGGCGGCGCCCCGCTGCCGCCCGCGCTGGTCGAGCGGTTCCAGTCGGCCCTCGGCCCGTATCTGCACAACGGCTACGGGCTCACCGAGTGCACCGCGCCCTGCGCCAGCGTCCCGCCCGGCGTCCGCGCCCCGGTCGACCCGGTCTCCGGCACCCTCGCCGTCGGCGTCCCCGGCGCCGACACGGTCGTACGCATCGTGGACGACGCCGGACAGGACGTGCCGTTCGGCGAACAGGGCGAGATCGTCGTCCGCGGCCCGATGGTGGTGCCCGGCTACTGGCGGCGCCCGGAGGCCACCGCGGCGGCCCTCCCGGACGGGGAACTGCGCACCGGCGACATCGGCTTCATGGACGAGGGCGGCTGGCTGTACGTGGTCGACCGCAAGAAGGACATGATCAACGCCTCGGGGTTCAAGGTCTGGCCGCGCGAGGTCGAGGATGTGCTCTACACTCACCCCGCCGTACGGGAGGCGGCCGTCGTCGGCAAACCCGACGCGTACCGCGGCGAGACGGTCAAGGCGTATGTGAGCCTCCGACCGGAGGCCGAGGCCACACCGGACGAGCTGTCCGCGTACTGTGCGGAGCGCCTCGCCGCGTACAAGTACCCGCGCGAGGTGGAGATCCTGCCCGAGTTGCCCAAGACGACGAGTGGCAAGATCCTCCGGCGGGAACTGCGAGGATGAAAGAGAAGAGGAAGAGAACGGGTGGCGAGCATGGCCAAAACGACGGACGGTGACGGACAGCCGGTGCCACAGCGGCTGCTGGCGGCTGCCACCCGCCTGTTCGCGGAGCGCGGATACGACCGGACGTCCGTACAGGAGATCGTCGAGGCGGCGGGCGTCACCAAGGGCGCGCTCTACCACTACTTCGGCTCCAAGGACGATCTGCTCCATGAGATCTACGGCCGGGTGCTCCGGCTCCAGCAGGAGCGCCTGGACGCCTTCGCGGACGCCGACGAACCGGTGGAGCGGCGGCTGCGGGACGCGGCGGCCGATGTCGTGGTGACCACCATCGAGAACCTCGACGACGCCACCATCTTCTTCCGGTCGATGCACCAACTCAGCCCGGAGAAGCACAAGCAGGTGCGCGCCGAGCGGCGCCGCTACCACGAGCGGTTCCGCGCGCTGATCGAGGAGGGGCAGCGGACCGGGGTGTTCAGCTCCCGGACCCCGGCCGATCTGGTGGTGGACTACCACTTCGGCTCCGTCCACCACCTGGGCACCTGGTACCGGCCCGGCGGCCCGCTGGGCCCCCAGGAGGTCGCCGACCACCTGGCCGACCTGCTGCTGCGCGCGCTGCGGCCGTAAATGCCCTCAATCTCCCCCAGCCACCGCTGGGAGGTGCCCCCTGGACTGGCTGGAAAATCCAGCCCGTCCGGCGATTGAAAACCGGGGGTCCGGGGGCGGAGCCCACCTGGCGCAACCTTGCCATCGGAGCCCTCCGCACGGCCGGAGCGAAGAACATCGCGGCCGGCCTCCGCCGCAACGCCCGCGACTCTCGCCGACCCCCCGCACTCCCCGACCTCGGATGATCACGAACCGGACGTCACGCGATTACGCCGAAGCCCTGCCCCTCAAGGGGAACGGTGTACGCACCTTGCGGCTCGGAGGCCGCGCAGCGCGGTTTGTTCTGGAACCGCAGAACAAACCGGTTTACCCGGTGCTACCACCCGTCTGGATCACGCACCGCTGAGCTGCGGCTTCCACTCTGGAGGGGAACGCTGTACGCCGTGATGCTCGCTGACTCCTCTACGGGTGGTAGATCTCCTGCATAGCGGTGATCTGGTTCTGGCCGTTGACGCGGTAGTGGAAGTACGGGGTGTTGGTGAGCTCGTGGTTCACCAGCCACTTCGGGGCGACCTTCACGGTTGTGGTGTCGCGGAGGACCTTGACGGAGGCGCCTGAGGCGAAGCCGAGCGACCGGGCCGCTCCGCTCGGGGTGTAGACGACGTCTTCGTCGTTCTCCGTGTTGACCTTGCACGTCTGAGGGGTGACGCGCACGACGGTGTTGCCGGAAACCTTCTTGGCGGAGTCCAGCTTGAAGAAGTGCTTGTACCCCGCGGGCAAGTGGCACGGCTTCCAGGCCGTAGCCCCCGTGGTCCTGGCCGAACCGGCCTTGGTGGACACGGCCGGGTTGCTTGCCGCTGACCTCGGGCTGGCGCTGGAAGACCCGCACTCGGCGACGAGGAGCGCGGCGGCGGAGGCGAGGACGACGAGGGCGGATGCGTAACGGTGGTTCATGAACATCCTCTGCTACGAAGATCTGCTGGCACCAAGGGAGATACTGGATCGCGGGTATGGGTTCCACCAACCGTCGGCTGCGATGGGACGGCGGCAACCGCCACACTGCGGAGACGGCTGTATCCACTGGTAGCCACCCGGGAGGCAACGCCTATTCACCCGCATTGCCAGTTTCCGCAGGCAGACACCGCTCGCGAACAGCGGAGCGGGCCGTACGCCAAGGTGTTCCAGGACAGCGGACGGGGCGTCAGCGCTCCACTCGCTGACTGCCGGCAGGGAGGTTGCTCCGGCCGGAACCGCGTACGCGGTCAGTGCGAGCACGACGACCAGAGCGTGCCGCACACCGCGGGGATCTCGCGGGTCGGGCACCTCGCCGAGCCGCTCCAGCAGGCCCGGGATCTCCTCGGGCACGGCCACTGGATGCTGGCGGAGTTGGTCAAAGGCAGACGGGGGCGGTGATGATGCGTCGGCAGGCACGGTCTTGCACTCGGATCACAGAGCGTCGAGAACTCCATGACCTTGGAAGCCTGTGCCTGTCACGTCCCCACAACCTCGCTGAACCGGACGTCAAGCGACAACGCCGAAGCCCTGGCCATCCGCCGAGTTGCGGACGTCGAACGGACCGACCTTCGACGCGCTCACATCCAGGTCCACAGCCTCACGGACCCCGCCGCCTCGACCGAAGTCGATACCGAGCGCCGCCGCCGCTATGTCGTCGGCCTCCCGCTGCCGCTCCGGGCTGGTGGTCTCGTCCGTCCGCACTGACAGCCGGATACCGGACCCCGCGCAGGGTCTCGGCGACGCTGACCCCTACCGTCGTATTCGTCTCCATGTCCCGGGGGAGCGCAAGGGGTGCGAGACTGCTTTGACCTGCTGCGTTACCACCACTGTCGATCACTTCAGAACTACCTGTCTGGAGCATCGGTAAGGGGCGGGGTGGGGAACGAACCCCGCCCCGCCCCCACCCGCACCGCTTCAGTTACACGTACCGCTTCAACTCGCGCCGCGCCAGCGACCGTTGGTGCACCTCGTCCGGCCCGTCAGCCAACCGCAGCGTGCGGGCCGCCGCCCACAGCTCGGCCAGCGGGAAGTCCTGGCTCACCCCGCCCGCGCCGTGCAGCTGCACCGCCCGGTCCAGAATCCGAACCACCGTACGCGGCGTCGCGATCTTGATGGCCTGGATCTCGGTGTGCGCCTCGCGGTTGCCCACCGTGTCCATCAGCCAGGCCGTCTTCAGCACCAGCAGCCGAAGCTGCTCGACCGCCACCCGCGCGTCCGCGATCCACTCATGGACCTGGCCCTGCTGGGCGAGCGCCTTGCCGAAGGCCGTACGGTCCACGGCCCGTCGGCACATCAGCTCGATACCGCGCTCGGCCATGCCGATCAGCCGCATGCAGTGGTGGATCCGGCCGGGGCCGAGCCGGGCCTGGGCGATGGCGAAACCGCCGCCCTCCTCGCCGATGAGGTTGCTCACCGGCACCCGCGCCCGGTCGAAGACCACCTCGGCGTGGCCGCCGTGGTAGTGGTCCTCGTAGCCGTACACCCGCATGGCCCGCCGCACCTCGACGCCCGGGGTGTCGCGCGGCACCAGCACCATCGACTGCTGACGGCGCACATCGGCGCCCTCCGGGTCGGTCTTGCCCATCACGATGAAGATCTTGCAGTCGGGGTTCATCGCCCCGGAGATGTACCACTTGCGCCCGGTGATGACGTAGTCGTCGCCGTCGCGCTCGATCCGGGTCTCGATATTGGTCGCGTCGGACGAGGCGACCTCCGGCTCGGTCATCGCGAAGGCCGACCGGATCTCCCCCGCGAGCAGCGGCTCCAGCCACTGCTTGCGCTGCCGCTCGTCGCCGAACTGGGCGAGCACCTCCATGTTGCCGGTGTCGGGGGCGGCGCAGTTCAGGGCGGTGGGGGCCAACTGGGGGCTGTGGCCGGTGATCTCCGCGAGCGGGGCGTACTGCAGATTGGTCAGCCCCGCGCCGTACTCCTCGTCGGGCAGGAAGAGGTTCCACAGCCCCTGCCGGCGGGCCTCGGCCTTGAGCTCGCCGACGACCGCCGGGGTCAGCCACGGGGAGTCCAGGGCCGCGCGCTGCTCCTCCGCGACCGCCTCCGCCGGATGGACATGCTCGTCCATGAAGGCGAGCAGCTTGGCGCGCAGCTCTTCGGTCCGGGCGTCGAATGCGAAGTCCATGACGGGATCAGCTCTCCTCGAGGGTGGTGAGGCCGTGGTCGATGAAGGCGGGGACGATGTCGCCGATGCGGTCGAAGCCCGCGCCGACGGTCTGGCCGAGGGTGTAGCGGTAGTGGATGCCCTCGAGGATCACCGCGAGCTTGAAGTAGGCGAAGGCGGTGTACCAGGACACGCCGCTCACATCGCGTCCCGAACCCTCGGCATAGCGCTGGATCAGCTCGTCCGTGGCGGGGTGGCCGGGGGCGCCCTGGGTGGAGGAGATGGGGGAGTCGGCGAGATTCGGATGACCGCTGTACATCACGATCAGCCCGAGGTCGGTCAGCGGATCGCCGAGCGTGGACATCTCCCAGTCGAGGATCGCCGTGATCCGGTCGTCGGCGTCCACCAGGACGTTGTCCAGGCGGTAGTCGCCGTGGACGACCGTGGGCGTGGGGGAGGCCGGCAGCGCCTTGGCGAGCCGGGCGTGCAGCTCGTCGATCCCGGGCAGCTCACGGTTGCGCGAGGCCGCCAGCTGCTTGCCCCAGCGGCGAAGCTGCCGCTCCAGGAACCCCTCCGGACGCCCGAAGTCGCCGAGCCCGACCTCGGCCGGGTCCACGGAGTGCAGCGTCACGAGCGTGTCGACGAGGGAGAGGACGACCTCCCGGGTGCGCTCCGGGCCGATGCCGGCGAGCTGCTCGGCGGTGCGGTACGGGGTGCCCTCGACGAACTCCATGACGTAGAAGGGCGATCCGACCACCGAGTCGTCCTCGCACAGCAGCACCGGCTCGGGCACCGGCACGGCCGTCGGGTGCAGGGCGCTGATCACCCGGTGTTCCCGCGCCATGTCATGGGCGGTGGCGAGCACATGGCCCAGCGGCGGCCGGCGGACGACCCAGCGGGAGGTGCCGTCGGTGACGGTGTAGGTGAGATTCGAACGGCCGCCTTCGATCAGCTCGGCGCTCAGCGGCCCGCGCACCAGTCCCGCGCGTTCGCGGTCGAGGTGGGCGCGGAGCCGATCGAGGTCGAGCCCTGGGGGATTGCCTGCGTTCATCGAGCCTCTTCCTCGGTTTCCTCGGTCCTTCTTGGTACTGCTCACAGCCGCTCGGCCGGGGGAGCGGGCGAACCGTTCCGCATCATGATGCCGACCAGTCGGTATGTAGTCCAGTGGGTGTCCGTCGCCGGGCATATCGGGGCCGCGGCCCGGAGGGCTCGGAACTACTGCCCCCGCCCCCGCTCGGCCCGCTCCTCGGCCCGCCCCTGGGCCTCGACCACCGCGTCCCCGTACTCCACCGACCAGGCACCGAGCGCCTCGACCGGCCCCAGCAGGGTCTCCCCGAGCGGGGTCAGCGCGTACTCCACCCGGGGCGGCGCCTCCGCGTACCGGCGCCGCTCCACCAGCCCGCCGTCCTCCAGGCGGCGCAGGGTGTCGTTGAGCACTTTCGGGCTGATGCCGCCGATCGCCTCGCGCAGCTCGCCGGGGCGGCGCGGCCCCTCCCGCAGCCCGAAGATCACGACGGCGGTCCAGGTGCGGGCCAGCAGATCGAAGCCCAGCCGCGCCCGGCAGTCGGCGATGAATCCCTCCGGTGCGAGGGGCCGCGATGTCGTCGCCGGTTCACTCACTGATGGCCTCCTGACCTGCTGACCGCCGTCCTAGCGCATCCGTCGCACACCGTGCGGTGTGCGACGGACTTCCTAGTGTCCTTCCCCATCGACAGGCGAGAACGAGGAGGAGGCCGCGATGCGGATCGGAGTGCTGGGCACGGGCACGATGGCGGACGCGCTGGGGACCCAGTGGGCGCGGGCGGGGCATGAGCTGTTCATCGGCGGCCGCTCACGGCCGAAGGCGGCGGCGCTGGCCGCCCGGATCGGCCACGGCGCGCGGGCCGGGAGTCCGCGCGAGGCCGCCGGATTCGGGGATGTGACGCTGCTGGCGGTGGCGTACGACGGCGTCGAGGCGGCCCTGGAGGCGGCGGGCGCGGCCGAGGGCACGCTGAGCGGCCGGGCGCTGATCGACTGCACCAACGCGGTCGTCCCCGGGCGCTTCACCCTCGCCACCGACGGCGGCCCTGGCATGGCCGAGCGGATCGCCGCGCGGGCCGTGGGGGCACGGGTCGTGAAGGCGTTCTGCCACTGCTCGGACGCGGTGTGGCGGATGACCCCGCCGGTCTTCGCCGACGGGCCGCTGGCGGTCCCGCTGTGCGGGGACGACGAGGAGGCCCTGGAGGCCGTGCGCACGCTGGTGCGCGACATGGGCTGTGTACCGCTGGACGCCGGGGGCCTGGAGCGGGCCCGCCTGCTGGAGTCCACCGTCGCGTTTCTGCTCGGCTTCTGGTTCGGCGGGGTGGAGCCACGGGCCGCACTGCCGCCGCTGGCGGCACAGAGCCCGGCGTAGCGCCGGGGCAGTGGCCGGGGTGGTGCGGATTTGCGCCGGCGGTGGGGGAGCAGGAGCGTCGAAGGAGAGGAGCGGGACAAGGAGAACGTGAGAGCCGCGAGGAGCGCCACCATGAAGGCCATCACCTACCGCCGCTACGGCGGCCCCGAGATCCTGGAGTACGGGGAGCGGCCGGAGCCGAAGGTCGGCCCCGACTCCGTCCTGATCAGGGTCAGGGCCGCCAGCGTGAACCCCGTCGACTGGAAGGCGCAGGCCGGAAACCTCGAACCGTTCCTGGACGCGGTCTTCCCGGTGATCCCCGGCTGGGACGTCTCCGGGGTCGTGGAGCGGCCCGGCCCCGCGGTGACGGAGTTCCGGCCCGGTGACGAGGTGATCGGATACGTACGGGAGGACTTCCTCTCCCGGGGCACCTGCGCCGAGTATGTGGCGGCGCCCATCCGCACCCTCGCCCGCAAACCGCGGAACCTCTCCTTCACGCAGGCCGCAGGCATCCCGCTGGCGGGCCTGACGGCCTTCCAGTCGCTGGTGCGGGCGCTGAGGGTCGGCGAGGGCGACACCGTCCTGGTCCACGCGGCGGCGGGCGGGGTCGGCTCGATGGCGGTCCAGCTTGCCCGGCATATGGGCGCCCGGGTGATCGGTACCGCGGGCGAGCGCAACCACGAGTATCTGCGCGCGCTCGGCGCGGAGCCGACCACGTACGGGGAGGGGCTCGCCGAGCGGGTCCGCGCCCTCGCCCCGAACGGGGTGGACGCCGTGCTCGACCCGGTCGGCGGCGACGCGCTCGCCGTCTCCGCCGAACTCCTCGCCCCCGAAGGCCGCCTGGCCTCCATCGCCGATCCCGCCGTCCTCGGCCTCGGCGGCCACTACGTCTTCGTCCGCCCCGACCCCGACGACCTCCAGGACCTCACCGACCTCGCCGAGCGCGGCGCCCTCGGCGTCGAGGTCGCCGCGGTCTTCCCCCTCCGGAAGACGGCGGACGCCCAGCGTCTCAGCATGGAGGGTCACGTCAGGGGCAAGATCGCCATCGCGGTGGACTGAGCGACAGGGGTCACCGTCTTGGTGGCCCTGAGAAACCGGCCCGGACACCCCATGGAATGCCAGGGGGCGCCTCCGCCTCCCGGCCGAGGCGTGCTCGCGAACGCCCGGGCAGAGTCGGCCCTATGCGAATCCATACAGGTCTCACCACGTCGGCGGCCCTCGCCCTCGCGCTGATCGTCGGCGCGGGTACGGCCGCCTCCGCCGCCGGTCCGGCCGACCCCGTGCGCTTCGAACTGCCCGCACCGACGGGGCGGCATTCGGTCGGGGTGACCGAACTCCATCTCGTCGACCGGGCCCGGACCGACCCCTGGGTGACCGGCGGCAAGAGGGAGCTGATGGTCAGCGTCTGGTATCCGGCGCGTTCGGTGAGCGGGTACCCCCGCCAGCCTCATATGCCGCCCGGCACCGCCCGTGCCGTGGACGAGTCGGGCTCGTTCGGCCTGGCGGCTCCCGGGGAGGTGGACTGGGCCGCCACGCGGACCGACGCCGCCACCGCCGCCCCGGCGGACGACCACGCGCCCCGGCCGGTCGTGCTGTACTCGCCGGGCCTTGGGAGCACCCGCTCGCTGGGAACGTCCACGGCCGGGGAACTCGCCAGCCGCGGCTATGTGGTGGTCACCATGGACCACACTCATGAGACGTCCCCGGTCGAGTTCCCCGGCGGCCGGGTCGAGCTTCAAAAGGACCCCTTGACCGGTCCGGGGAAGCGCAAGCAGGCCATCGAGACCCGGGTGGGCGACACCCGCTTCGTGCTCGACCAGTTGGCCGTCCTGCGGGACGGCGGAAATCCCGATGCCGCGGGGCGTCGGCTGCCCCGCGGCCTGGGCAAGGCGCTCGATCTGACCCGGGTCGGCATGTACGGCCACTCGGCGGGGGGAATCACCGCGGCCGAGGCCATGCGCGTCGATGGCCGCATCGACGCGGGCATCGACATGGACGGCACGCTCAAATACAGCGGCACCGAATTCGTCCCGGCCGCGGTGGAAGGGCTGAACCGGCCCTTCATGCTCATGGGCAAGGCCAATCAGACCCACCTGAACCAGCCGTCCTGGCAGTCGCTCTGGGACCACTCGACCGGCTGGCAGCGCGACCTGAGCCTGGAACGGGGCGGCCACTTCAGCTACACCGACGCCCAGACGATCGTGCCCGCGCTGGACGACCGCCTGGACATCCCGGCGCAGCGGCGCGAGCAGGTCATCGGGACCGTGGTTCCCGGGCGCAGCACCGCCGCCCAGCGCGCCTACCTCCCCGCCTTCTTCGACCAGCACCTGCGGGGCCTGCCGCGAGACCTGCTGGACGGGCCGTCCCCCTCCCATCCCGACGTGCGCTTAGTCCAGTAGGCGCGACGGCCATGGGCGGGGGCCAGTAGGCGGCGCGGCCTCAGCGCAGCATCGCCGCCCCCAGAACGGCCAGGGCGAGGGTGCAGGCCACCGCGGCCACGGCCGCCCGCGGGGACAGGGCGGGCGGACGTGGCATGCGCATGGCCCGGATGCGGCGGTGGGCCAGTGCCAGGAAGGCCGGCCAGGCCACCACCACCAGGGCCAGGACCACGAGCGAGGCCGGGTCGATACCGCTGTGCAGGGTCTGCCGCCCCGCGAGCGAGGCGGCCACCGCGCACGCCAGCGTCGTACGCCGCCAGGCCAGCCGCGTCCGCTCCGGCTGGAGCCCGGGGTCCCGGTCCCGCGTTGGTGGTCCGTGCGTCCCCTTCCCGTCCAGCATCGCCTCACACCTCCCGGGTCACGCGCCCCACCCGAAGGCGGCCACGATCACCATCAGCAGCGCGACCACCCCGACCGCGAGCCCCAGCACCACCGGGAAGCGGGACATCGGCAGGTCCTCGCCCCGCCGCATGGCCCGCTCGCAGCGCACCCAGTGGCTGATGGCCCGCAGCGCGCACAGCGCGCCGCCCGCCAGCAGGATGAGCGCCAGCGCGAGCCGCAGCGGCCGGGCTGTCTCCGGGAGGAACTGGTCGACCGCGAATCCGCCGCCCACCAGC
This sequence comes from Streptomyces sp. 11-1-2, assembly GCF_003595545.1. Lineage (NCBI taxonomy): Bacteria > Bacillati > Actinomycetota > Actinomycetes > Kitasatosporales > Streptomycetaceae > Streptomyces > Streptomyces sp. 11-1-2. Next base: position 2,929,464 of record NZ_CP022545.1, on the reverse strand, counting down.
GCCATCGCGGTGCGCAGCCAGGCGAGAAAGGTCCGTTCGTTGGCGAGTGAGAAGCGGTAGTCGGGGGTGCCGCCCTCTTCCCGTAGCCGCTCGGGCGCGAACCACAGCCGTATGTCCGCCGCCGCCGAGGCGAGACCGCCGCCACGCGGCTCGGCAGGCTGCGCGGGCTCCGAAGGCCGCGGCGGCTCCGAAGGACCGGGCCCGGAGGATTCGGTCACGCTTCGACCCTCTCACGGCGCCACTCCATCAGCCGCCGGTACGCCTCCCGCCCGTCCGGCACCCACTCCCACTCGGGCAGCCGCCGGGTCAGCTCCTCCTCGGTGAGAAAGGCGTGCCAGGCGACCTCCTCGGCCTGCGGATCGACCGGCAGCTCGCAGCGCACCTCGTAGACCCGGCTCCACCAGGTGTGCTCGGGCGTCTCGTAGAGGAACGAGAACAGCGGTACGGGTGCGGGCAGCCCCCGCACCCCCAGCTCCTCCTCCGCCTCGCGCAGCGCCGCCTCGTCATAGCCCTCGCCCGCGCCGACGACCCCGCCGACGAACATGTCGTAGAGCGAGGGGAAGACCAGCTTCTCGGCGGTGCGGCGATGGACGAAGACGCGGCCCTGGGCGTCCCGGGCCTGGATGAAGACGCAGCGGTGCCGGAGCCGGTGGGCCATGGCGTCACCGCGTCGGGCCTGGCCCATCACGCGGTCCCGCTCGTCCACGATGTCGAGTAGTTCGTTGGCGGAAGGCGGTTCCTGATCAGGCATACCGCCATACAAGCAGATAGCGGGCGCGGTCAGCGCCGGTGGCCGCCGCCGTATCCGCCGCCGTAGTCGCCCCCGTGGCCGCCGCCATAGCCGCCGCCGTAGCCGTCCCCGTAACCGCCGCCCTGCCCCTGGCCCTGCCCCGGCGTGTACGGCCCGGAGCCGCCGCTCTCGCCGCGCTGCCGCTCCTGCTGCTGCTCGGCCCAGCGGTCGAACGCCTCCACCGCGTCCTGCCAGTCGTCGTACTCTCCCGGCCCCCGGGACGACCAGTCCGGCCAGGACGGCGTGGAGCGGCCCTTGCCGGACGACGGGGTCCGGGGCTTGTCCGGTGTGGTGTCGGCCGCCGGGGCCTGGGCCACAGGCTGGGCGGCGGGCGGCTGCGGCTTGGGCTTCTCGGCGCGCGCACCGCGCAGCGGGGTGTCGCCCACCGCGGCCTCGGCGTACGGGACGGCATGGCTCTCCGGCTCGTCCGGGACGGCCGTCGAGGTGTCGTGTCCGGAGGAGGCCGTCGCCTGACGGGCGTCCTTGCCCATGAGCATGAAGAGGGCGGTGGCGGCGCCGGTGGCGGACAGCAGAATCGCCCCGGCGGCGGCCTTACGGCGGTTGTCCACGGGGCGGCGGCGGGCGTGCCGGGGCCCGATCACCTCGCCGCGGAGCACCTGTGCCTCGTCCGCGGGTGGCCCGGCTTGGAGGGGCTGCGGGCCGGGGGTGACGAGCGTCGGGTTCACCACGCGACGTTCCACCTCGGGCGTCGGCCCTGAATGCTCAACGGAGCGGTCAGCCATGGTCGATGATGATGCACGGTTGGCCTAACCGTGTCCAATCTCGGTGAACGATTGTGACCTTTTGTTCTACGTCCAGGTTTCGCGGGGGGAGTTGGCGGTCGGGAAGCGGCCGGAAACCGCTCCCACACCTCGGGTTGACGCCGTACTGGGCGGTAGGCAGGATCGCGGTCATGACGCCGTCGGCGGGCGTCGGCGGGCTCACGAGAACGGACACCACACCATGGCGTACGACGCGGACGTGATCGTGGTCGGCGCGGGGCTCGCGGGCCTCGCCGCCACCGCCGAACTGGCCGACGCCGGCCGTAAGGTGATCCTGCTCGACCAGGAGCCCGAGCAGTCGCTCGGCGGCCAGGCCCACTGGTCCTTCGGCGGTCTCTTCCTCGTCGACTCACCCGAGCAGCGCCGCCTGCGCATCCGCGACAGCCATGAACTCGCCTGGCAGGACTGGCTGGGGACGGCCGGGTTCGACCGTGAGGAGGACCACTGGCCGCGCCGCTGGGCCGAGGCGTACGTGGACTTCGCGGCGGGCGAGAAGCGGTCCTGGCTGCACGCCCAGGGGCTGCGGCTGTTCCCGCTCGTCGGCTGGGCCGAGCGCGGCGGCTACGACGCGACCGGGCACGGCAACTCCGTGCCCCGCTTCCACATCACCTGGGGCACCGGCCCCGGTGTCGTGGCCCCCTTCGAGCGGCGGGTGCGGGCGGCGGCCGCGCGTGGCCTGGTCGAGCTGCGTTTCCGGCACCGGGTGACGGGGCTGGCCCGCAGCGCGGGCACGGTCGACACCGTCACCGGCGACATCCTGGAGCCCAGCGACGCCGAGCGCGGCTCCCCCAGCGGCCGCGAGGTCGCCGGGGCCTTCGAACTGCGCGCCCAAGCCGTGATCATCACCTCGGGTGGGATCGGCGGCAACCACGACCTGGTCCGCGCCAACTGGCCCGAGCGGCTGGGCTCCCCGCCCGAGCGGATGATCTCCGGGGTCCCGGCCCATGTGGACGGCCATATGCTCGGCATCGCCGAGGCGACCGGCGGCCGCATCATCAACCGCGACCGGATGTGGCACTACACCGAGGGCATCGAGAACTGGAACCCCATCTGGCCCCGGCACGGCATCCGCATCCTGCCCGGCCCGTCCTCCCTGTGGTTCGACGCGCGCGGCAAGCGGTTGCCGGTGCCGCTGTTCCCCGGCTTCGACACCCTCGGCACGCTCGAGCACATCATGCGGACCGGCTACGACTACACCTGGTTCGTGCTCACCCGGAAGATCATCGAGAAGGAGTTCGCGCTCTCCGGCTCCGAGCAGAACCCGGACCTCACCGGCAAGAGCGTCCGCGATGTGATCGGCCGCGGCCGGGCCGGTGTCCCGGGCCCGGTCCAGGCGTTCATGGACCACGGCGCGGACTTCATCGTGGAGCGGTCGCTGACGGGGCTGGTCCGGCGGATGAACGAGCTCACCAAGGAGCCGCTCATCGACGAGGAGGGGCTGCGGCGGGAGATCGTCGCCCGGGACCGCGAGATCGCCAACCCCTACACCAAGGACCTCCAGGTCACCGCCCTGCGCGGCACCCGCAAGTATGTGGCCGACCGGCTGATCCGCACCGCCGCCCCGCACCGCATCCTCGACCCCAAGGCGGGTCCGCTGATCGCCGTGCGCCTGAACATCCTGACCCGCAAGACGCTCGGCGGCCTCGAGACGGATCTCTCCTCCCGCGTCCTGACCGAGGGCGGCGAACCGCTGCCCGGCGTCTACGCGGCCGGGGAGGCGGCGGGCTTCGGCGGCGGGGGAGTGCACGGCTACCGCTCCCTGGAGGGCACCTTCCTGGGCGGCTGCCTCTTCTCGGGCCGTACGGCGGGGCGGGCGGCGGCCAAGGCGGTGGGGTAGGCCCGGCGCGCGGCGTGGGCCCGGCGCGTGGCGTGGACCTGGGGTGTGGCGTGGACCTGGCACGTGCCGTAGACCCCGCACGGCCACCGGGACCCGGAGTCTTACCGAAGTCTGACGAATCCCGGGCGGATCTGGCGCACCACCCCCGCCCGGTGCTCTTATCGACCCATGGACCCCAACACCGGTGCCGGATCCGACGGCCACGGCGCCCCCGTCGGCCGGCGCCTCGTCCTCGGCATGCTCGGCCTCGGCGCGGGTGCGATGGCCGCGGCCCCCTGGCTGCAGGGCCGCCTGGAGAGCGCCCTGGGCGCGGTGGCCGACAAGGACCCGACGGGGGTGACCGGACTCCTCCCCAACGGCGGGGGATTCCGCTACTACTCCGTCACCTCCTCCGTGCCCCACAAGGACGCGGGCGACTACCGCCTCACCGTCGACGGACTCGTCGACAAGCCCGCCGAGTACCGCCTCGCCGACCTGCGCGCGCTCCCGCAGACCCGCCTGGTCCGCGATGTCCAGTGCGTCACCGGCTGGCGGGTGCCCGAGACCCCGTTCGAGGGGGTGCGGCTGTCGACGCTGCTCGACGCCGCCGGGGTGGGTCCGCGGGCCAAGGCCGTCCGCTTCACCTGCTTCGACGGCGCGTACAGCGAGAGCCTGACCCTCGAGCAGGCGCGGCGCGCCGACGTCCTGGTCGCGCTGAAGCTGCGGGACAAGCCGTTGGGGCACTCCCACGGCGGGCCGGTGCGGCTGTATGTGGCGCCCATGTACTTCTACAAGTCGGCGAAATGGCTCTCCGGTATCACCGTCACCGACGAGGTGCGGCCCGGCTATTGGGAGGACCGGGGCTATGACGTCGACGCCTGGGTCGGTAAATCGAACGGACGCGACGATGACCCCACCGCCTGAGCGGGTGCGCCGGTTCAGCCTCGCCGAGCGCTGGATCCACCGCACCACGGCCCTCCTGCTGGGCGTGTGTGTGGTCAGCGCGGGCTGTCTCTATCTGCCCGAGCTCGCCGAGCTCGTCGGGCGGCGCGCCCTCGTCGTCACCGTGCATGAGTGGAGCGGCATCCTGACGCCGCTCCCGGCCCTGCTCGGACTCGTCTCCCGCGCCTTCCGCGCCGATCTCACCCGGCTCAACCGCTTCGGCCCGCACGACCGCCGCTGGCTGCGCGCGGCGCTGCGCCGCGACCACCGGCGACAGGAGCGCCCGGCGGGGAAGTTCAACGCCGGGCAGAAGCTGTACGCGGGGTATATCGCGGGCGCCGTGATGGTGATGGCGGGCACCGGGCTGCTGATGTGGTTCACCGGTCTGGCCCCGCTGGTGTGGCGTACCAGCGCCACCTTCGTCCACGACTGGCTGGCGCTGGCCATCGGCATCGTCCTGATCGGCCATATCGGCAAGGCGTTCGCCGATCCGGAGGCCCGGCGGGGGATGCGTACGGGCAGGGTCGAGCGGGCGTGGGCGGCCCGTGAGCATCCGCTGTGGCGGACGGACGAGGACGCCGCGGACGGCCACCAGGACGCGGGGCACGCCATCGGGGACCACGAACACCGTGTCCGCTGAGCCAGCGGCGACGCACCCACGTCCGCCGAACCAGCGGCCACGAACGCCGCGTACCGCTGGACCAATAGCCACGCGCCGCATCCGCTGAACCAGTGGCCACGAGCGCCACGTCCGCTGAACCAGTGACACCCGGTGCCATGATGCGTCGCATGCGCGAGAAAGGTGCAACAAAGACCGTTATGCGGCTTGCGACGCATGCCGCCCTATGCGCCGTGGCGATGCTTCCGCTGAGCGGCTGCCGCATGTTCGATGCCCCGCTGCGGCGGGGCGGGCTCTGGGTGAACCCGGACAGTCCGGCCGCCCGGCAGGTCCGTGAGCGGCAGGACGAGGGAAAGAACCGCGATGCCGCGCTCATCCGGCGGATCGCTCAGCAGCCGGTCGCGGAGTGGCTCGGCCCCGCGCCGCCCCGTGAACGGGTCCGCTTCATCACCGAATCCGCGGCGCGGAACGGGTCCACCCCGGTCCTGGTCGCCTATCACATCCCGTACCGCGACTGCGGACGGTACTCGGCGGGCGGAGCGCGGAGTGCTCGGGCGTACCGGCATTGGATCGAGCAGATCACCCTGGGCATCGGCGACCGCAAGGCGATCGTCGTCCTGGAACCCGACGCGGTGGCCCAGCTCGTCGACGGCTGCGTACCGGCCAGGCTGCGCACCGCCCGGCTGGCGATGCTCCGCGACGCGGTCGCCATGTTCGCCGCGCTGCCCCACGTGCGGGTGTACGTGGACGCGGGGAACCCGGGCTGGATCAAGAATCCCGACCGGCTGGTGCGGTCACTGCGCGAGGGCGGTATCGAGCAGGCGGACGGCTTCGCGCTGAACGTCTCCAACTTCCAGCCGACCCGGCCCACCAAGGCGTACGGCCACCGGCTCTCCGCCGCCCTCGACGGCGCCCACTTCGTCATCGACACCAGCCGGAACGGCAACGGCCCGCTGCGGCTTCGGGGCGCGGCCCGGCACGGTATCCGGGCCCGGGACTCCTGGTGCAACCCGCCGGGGCGGGCGCTGGGCGAGCGGCCCAGCACCACCACCGGGGACCCCCTCGTGGACGCCTACCTGTGGATCAAACGGCCCGGAGAGTCCGACGGAACCTGCAACGGCGGCCCTCCGGCAGGCCACTGGTGGACCGAGTACGCGCTCGACCTGGCCCGTAACGCCCCCCGCCGCCACTAGTACTCCAGCAGCGTTTCGCTATCTGGCCTGGTCAGGGGTGTCGTCCGGAGTGTAGTGGGCTGGTGGTGTGTCAGGGGCGGTCTTGCCGGAGTGCCCCTCCAACGAGTGGAGTCGTCGCCGGTAGTGGCAGTGGCGGGCGACGAGCTGGCGCCTGCGGCGCCAGCGTGACCAGTTCAGCATGTGCGCGCGAAGCGACCGGTCGGGTCGGCGGTTCCCGGTGAGGCGAGGCGCCAGGAGCCGCCGGACTTCTGCCACGGTGAGCGGAGCCAGGGGGCCGGAAGCGTTTCTGCACCCCCCTTTGCTCCCGCGTCGGCCGCCATGACCGCGAGGTAGGCATGGGCAAGCATGGCCAGGGTGATGTGCCGGTACCAGCCGATGTAACGGCGGACCTCGTACTGGTCCAGGCCGCACTCGTTCTTCGCGGCCTGGAAGCACTCCTCGATCTGCCAGCGCATCCCGGCGATCCGCACCAGGTCGGCCACCGCGGCCTCCCGTGGGGCGTAGGCGAGGAAATACGCGATCTGCTCGGGCTTGCTGGGACTGCGGCGGGCCAGTGCCCACCGCCGACGGACGGGAACATCGCCCTGGTAGTCGAACTCGGCCACCGTGGGCAATTCCAGTGCCGCCCAGTGGTAGAGCCGCGGCCCCTTGGCCCCGTCGCCGCACGAGATCGGCTCCCATGCCTCCACGGGGGCCTGAGCGAAGAGGTGGTCGATGCGCGGGCCGAAGACCTGCTGGGACTTGGGCACTGCGAGCACATAGCCGAGACCGGACTGCTCCAGCAGACGGCGGAAGCGTCCCTCTTGCCCGTAGGCGGCGTCCGCGGCCACCCAGGCGAGGGGGAGATCGGAGGCCAGGGCACGCAGTACGAGGCGCTTGGCCAGCTCTCCCTTGGTGGCGAAGCCGCGTTCGTCGGGGACTTTCGCCGCCCGGCAGCGCTCGCGGTCGTCCGTCCACGACCTGGGCAAGTACAGCTCCCGGTCCACCAACGCCCGTCCGGTGCTGGTGGCGTAGGCGGCGAAGACACCGATCTGGCAGTTCTCGGTGCGGCCGGCGGTGCCGGAGTATTGGCGCTGCACTCCGGCCGAGGTGGTGCCCTTCTTGATGAAGCCGGTGTCATCGATGACGAGCACCCCGCCGTCATCGCCGAGGTGCCTGGCGACATATGACTGCAGGTCGTCGCGGACGTCGGCGGCGTTCCAGGTTGCTCCATTCAGCAACCGCTGGAGGCCATCGGGGGTGCGATGCCCGGCGAACTCGGCCAGTTGCCAGCCGTTCTTGCGGCCGACAGGGGCGAGCAGGCCCCGCACATAGTCCCGCATCCGGCGCCGCAGGTCGGCACGGCCAAACCGGTGGCCGATGCAGAGGAAGAGGTCGTCGAGTTCTCGTTCCCAGGCCGCGTCCGCATGTTCGTCGATCACGTTGGGAGGCTGTCCGTATCACAGCCCGGCCATTTCCCCGATCCACTCGTTGGAGGGGCACTCCGGCAAGACCGCCCCTGACACACCACCAGCCCACTACACTCCGGACGACACCCCTGACCAGGCCAGATAGCGAAACGCTGCTGGAGTACTAGGGCTTGTCCGGCCGATCATGTGACTACTCGCCGTCCGGGTCGTTGATGTGGACATGGGGCGGGGTGACTTGAGCGATGCTGAGTGGGAACGGCTGCGGCCGTTCCTGCCGGTCAGCAATAGGCGTTGTGGCCGGTGGAGGGATCACAGGCAGGTGATCGACGGGATTCTGCACCGGGTGCGGACTGGTGTGCAGTGGCGTGACCTGCCGGAACGGTTCGGGCCGTGGAAGACGGTCTATGAACGGCACCGGCTGTGGTCGGCGGACGGGACGTGGGAACGTCTGCTGCAGCAGGTCCAGGCTGCGGCTGACGCGGCGGGTGAGATCGACTGGGACATCTCGGTGGACTCCACCATTGTTCGCGCTCATCAGCACGCGGCCGGCGCCCGGACCGATCCGCCGCCGATCCCGGCATCAAAGGGGGCCGAGCAAGCAGAACACCAGGGCGAAACAGCGTGGCAGAGCCTGCATGCCCGCCTGGTGGAGGTGGTGCAGGAAGTGAGGGCCTGGGCCGCTCGCGGGGCGGGTTCACCAGCAAACTCCACCTGAGCGCCGACGGCCGGTGCCGCCCGCTGTCCCTCATCGTCACACCAGGCCAGCGGGCGGACTGCACCCAGTTCACGAAGGTGCTGGACAAGATCCGCGTTCCTAAGCTCGGCCCGGGCAGGCCCCGCAAGGGGCCTGACAGCCTCGCCGCGGACAAGGCCTATAGCAACGGACCCATCCGCAAGTACCTGCGACGCCGGGGAATCCGGCACACCATCCCGGAGAAGGCTGACACCCAGGCCGCCCGCCTGCGCAAAGGCTCACGCGGCGGACGGCCACCCGGCTTCGATGAAGAGCGGTACAAGAAACGCAACACCATCGAACGAGCCATCAACCGACTCAAGCAGCACCGGGCCGTGGCCACCAGATACGACAAGCGCGGCTACGTCTTCCTCGGCACAGCCACCGCAGCAGCACTCGCCATCTGGCTCAGAACATGATCGACCGGACAAGCCCTAGCCGCCCAGCCGCCGGTCACAGCGCGCAGACCGGCGCCTTTTCCTTGTCCTCGTTCTTGCTCTTGTTCTTCTTGTTCTTCGCCTTCGGGACCGCACAGGGGCTGGCCGCGTCGCGCGCCGTCGGCACCGTTCCGCGCGCCGGGCGCTTCCGGCCGCGGCGCAGCAGCCCCACCGACCAGATCGCCACCGGCGCCAGACACAGCGCGAGGGCGAGCGCCGCCCAGGTCCGCATCACCACATGGGCGTGGCCCAGGAAGAACGAGGCGACCAGAGAGGAGCCGAACACCCCGGCCCACAGCAGATGGATACGGAACGTGGAGAGCCGGTCCGGGCTGGACGAGTCGCCCTTGGGCGTGACCACGAACCGGCTGGTGCGGCGCAGCGCCGCGTCGCACAGCGACTTGGCGTAGATCGGGGCCGACAGCGCCGAGAGCAGCATCCCGGCCAGCCCGCCGGAGCCCTCCGGCTCATGCGGGGAGACGTTGTGCCGCCGGTTCCAGATGTACAGCCCGATCTGCAGCATGGCCGCGTCGCTGTAGAGCATCATCCACATCTCGGCGGGGATGTGGATCCCGGCCGCGCCCAGCACCAGGAACAGCGCACACGACAGCGCGGAGAGGATCCAGTTGAGTGCGGTCATCGGGTAGTACGCGATCATCAGCGAGTAGTTGAGCAGCTTGCCGGGCGACAGGGTGAACGGGCCCTTCCAGAACTGCTTGAGCACGGTCTCGTAGGTGCCCCGGCTCCACCGCATCTGCTGGGTGAAGAAGTCCGTCCAGGTGCTCGGCCCCTCGCCGACCGCGAGCACATCGGGGGTGTAGACCGAGCGCCACTTCTTGCGCGTGGCGGGGTTGCGGTGGCGGTGCAGCTCGAAGCCGGTGGCCATGTCCTCGGTGATCGAGTCGTACAGCCCGCCGATCGAGCGCAGCGCGCTGATCCGCACCGCGTTGTTGGTGCCCACGAACATCGGGCCGCCATAGGCGTTTCCCGCCCGCTGGATCAGCGCGTGGAAAAGGAACTGCTGGCTTTCGGCGGCCTTGGTGACCGGGGTGTCGTAATTCCCGTAGACCTGCGGACCGACGACAAAGGCGATATCCGGATCCCGGAAGTAACCCAGCATGCGCTCCAGGAAGTTGGGCAGCGGCACATGGTCGGTATCCACACACGCCATGAATTCGTACGCGTCGCCATGGGCGTCCAGCCAGGCGTTGTAATTCCCGTGCTTGGTCCTCGCCCGGAAAGCGCCCTTCGGCTGATTCCACTTCTCGATGCCCTTGCGGGAGAAATGCCGTACGCCCAGTCGTGCGCACAGCGCCTTGACCTCCTCGTCGTCCCCCTCGTCCAGCAGCCATACGTCCAGCGGCCCGGTGTGCCGGATCCGCACCGCCCCCTCCAGCGTGGCCCGGACCATCGCGATCGGCTCCTTGCCGGGCACGAAGCTGGTCAGGAACGCCACCCGGGTCCCCGGCTCGGCCACCACCGGCACCGGATCCCGCGCCACCAGCGTCGCATGGGCGTTGGAGACGACCGTGAACAGGCGAAAGCCCTCGATCAGCGCGATCGAGACCAGCATCGCGAGGTCCGCCGCCCGCTGCCACCACGGCGCATAGTCGCGCTCCAGCCAGTGATCGGGGTGCAGCAGCCACAGCAGCAGCAGCGCCGAGCACACCGGCGCCGCGCACAGCAGCAGCGCGGCACGGATCCGGTGCGGCTCCTGCGCCAGCAGACTCCGGCAGCGCACCCGGTAGGGGCGGTCCGTGGGGGCGTTGGTCAGCGGGCCCGCCAGCTCGCTGTACCGCTTGTACTCGTACACCGAGGCGGAACGGTGGTGCGGGACGCGGGAATCCGACGCGGTACGCGCGGGCGGCATCCCGGCGGATACGGTGTGTGCGGTGGCTTTCCGGGGGGAATCTCTGACGGGGGTCGGTGCAGACATCTGGGCACTCCCGCGGGGCTGGCTCGAACCGAATGGCGCGCCGCGATGACCCATACGGGCCATATTCTTCAGGTCATCGCGCGAGATGAGAAGGTAACAATCCCATGAGGGCTGGCGGTGCACATCGGATATTCGGCGCGCCCTTGTTGGCGGCCCGTAAGACATCCACTCCGACGGCCCAGCGGTGCGCGTCTTACGTGATTTACATCCCGCCGTCTGGCAGGGTCGGCACCGATCGAAGCCCATCGGAATACGGAGGATGGGGCGCAGTCGCCCGATGAGAGTCCTGCACATCATCTCCCGCCTCGGGGCCGGAGGAGCCGAACAGCAACTGAGGCTGCTACTGCGCCATTTGCCGGTGCGCTGTGACGTCATCGCCCTCTCGGGCCCCGGCGCCACCGCGCACGGCATTCGCGCGGACGGCATCCCGGTCACCCATGTGCCCCTGGGCAGCGGGCGCGAGCGGCAGCTCACCACGGTGCCCAGGCTGGTGCGGATCATCCGGTCCGGCGGCTACGACCTGGTGCACACCCATCTGTACCGGGCATGTGTGCTCGGCCGGATCGCCGCCCGGCTGGCCGGGGTGCGGGCGGTCATCGCCACCGAACACAGCCTGGGCGAGCGGCGGATCGACGGCCGTCCGCTCACGGCCGCCCTCCGCGCCCGCTATCTCGCCGCCGAGCGGCTGGGCTCGGCCACCGTCGCCGTCTCGGCCGCCGTCGCCGACCGGCTGCGCGACTGGGGCGTGCCCAACCCCCGGATCCATCTGGTGCCGAACGGGATCGACGCCCGCCACTTCCGCTTCGAACCGGCCGCCCGGTCGGCCGCCCGCGCCCGTCTCGGCCTCCCCGACCGGGCCTTCGTGGTCGGCGGGGTCGGCCGCCTGGTGGCCGACAAGCGGTTCGACGCGGCGGTACGGGCCGTCGCCGAGGTGCCGGACACCCGGCTGCTGCTGGTCGGCGAGGGCCCCGAGCGCCCCGCCCTGGAGGACCTGGCCGCCCGGCTCGGCGTGGCCGACCGGGTGCGGCTGCTGGGGGAGCGCGACGGCGCGGTGGCCCCGCCGGACGACCGGCCCGCGGGGCTGCCCGGACTGCTGGCCGCCATGGACGTCCTGGTCTCGCCCTCCACCGAGGAGGCGTTCGGCCTCGCGGCGTTGGAGGGGCTGGCGGCCGGGCTGCCGGTGCTGCACACCGTCTGCCCCGCCCTCGACGAGCTCCCCGCCGGGGCCGTCCCCGGCGCCCGCCGCATCGCCCCCGGCCCGGCCGCCCTCGCCGACGCCCTGCGCAGGCAGGCCGCCGGGGGCCCGCTGCGCTTCCCGGTCCCGGACGCCATCGACCGCTACGACATCGCCCGCGGCGCCCGCCGCCTGATGGACCTCTACGACCGCGCCACCACCTGCGGGCCGGACGGCTGTCTGCGGGTGTCACCCATCAGCCGCCGCATGCCGCGGCGCGGCGCGCCCGCGGGTTGAGAGGGCTCGCGGCAAAAAACGAGTCAGCTTTTGTTGCCGAAAGCGTTGGCCCCGCTTAATGCCGCCTCACGGTACGCCCGCGGGCTGAGGCCGCGCTCGCGCGTGAACGCCGCGCTGAGGGCGAACGCACTGCCGTAGCCGACCCGCCGGGCCACCGCCGCCAGGGTGCTCTCCGGGTCCCGGAGCAGATCCGCCGCGAGCGCCAGCCGCCAGCCGGTCAGATACGCCATGGGCGGCTCGCCCACCAGGTCGGTGAAGCGGCGGGCCAGCGCCGCACGCGAGACCCCCGTCTCGGCGGCGAGCCCGGCCACGGTCCACGGATGTGCCGGGTTGTGCTGCAGCAGCCGCAGCGCACGGCCCACCACCGGGTCGCCCAGCGCCCGGTACCAGCCCGGCGCCCGGGCCTCCGGCCGGGAGAACCAGGCCCGCAGCACGGAGATCAGCAGCAGATCCAGCAGCCGGTCCAGGACCGCCTCCTGCCCGGCCTCGTCCCTGACGATCTCCTCGCCGAGCCAGGGCATCAGGGGGCAGTCCCACACCTCGCCGTCCAGTGCCAGCAGCGGGGGCAGCGCGTCCAGCAGCCGTCCGCTGATCTCCCCGTCCAGCTGATAGGTGCCGATGAGCATCGTGGCGGAGCCGTCCGGGCTGTTGCCCCAGGTGCGCACCCCCAGCGCCATCGCCTCGGCCAGATCCGCGCCGTCCGCCGTGCGGCACACCTCACCGGGGAGGATCCACGCCTGCGGCGCGGTGGCGGGGTCGTCGGCGACCGTGTACGGGGCGGGGCCGCGCGCGATGGCCACGTCCCCCGGGCGCAGCCGCACCGCCTCGCCCTCGTCCGGCACCACCCATGCCTCGCCGCGCGCCATGGTCATCACGCACAGCGGGGCCCGGTCCTCGATCCGTACCGCCCAGGGCGGCTCCATCACGACCCGCAGCAGAAAGGCCCCCCGGGCCCGCGGGCCGTCCAGCAGACTCGCCAGCGCGTCCATGGCGCACAGCGTAGACGCTCGCTTATGCGGCCGAGCCTCTCGGCCATGGCCCGTCTCACCGCCCGCGAGTTGACTGGCCGTATGACGACACAGCACACGGAAACACAGCCCGCGCAAGCACAGCCCGCCGACCCCACGACCGTCCTGGTGCTCGGCGGCACCGGCAAGACCGGCCGCCGGGTCGCGGACCGACTGGTCCGGGCCGGGCACCCGGTGCGGATCGGCTCCCGGTCCGGCGAGACGCCGTTCGACTGGGAGGATCCGCGCACCTGGGAGCCCGCGCTGGACGGCGCCGTCGCGGTGTACCTCGCCTACTATCCCGACGTCTGCGACCCGGGCGCCGCCGCCACCCTCCGCGCCTTCGCCGAACGGGCGGCCGAGCGCGGCACCCGGCGGCTGGTGTTGCTCTCCGCCCGGGGCGTGGAGGCGGCGCTGCCCGCCGAGGAGGCGGTGCGGGTGCCGGGTGTGGAGTGGACCGTGCTGCGGGCGAGTTGGTTCTGCCAGAACTTCGACGAGGGCATTCTGCGCGAGGGGGTGCTCGACGGCGAGATCGTCTTTCCGGCCGGGGAGGTCAAGGAGCCCTTCGTGGACGCCGACGACATCGCCGAGGTCGCGGTCGCGGCGCTGACCGGGGAGGGACACGCGGGCCGGAGCTACGAGATCACCGGGCCGAGGCTGCTGACCTTCGCCGAGGCGGCCGCGGAGATCGCCGGGGCGACGGGCCGCGCGGTGCGCTATGCGCCGGTCCCCGCCGAGGAGTACGGGGCCGCGCTGGTGCGCGACCACGGGCTGCCGGACGAGCTGGGGGCGTTTCTCACCGACCTGTTCGCCACCTTGCTGGACGGGCGCAACGCGCGGCTGGGGGACGGCGTTCACCGCGTTCTGGGCCGGGCGCCCCGGGACTTCGCCGACTACGTCCGCGAGACCGCCGGGAGCGGCGCCTGGGCCGACTGAAGCACGACGGACACCGCCGCCTCCCGCCGGGGCGTCAGGGGAGTGGCTGTGCGGTCCAGATGCACTTGCCGGTGGACGTGTAGCGGGTGCCCCAGCGCTGGGAGAGGGCCGAGACCAGTTGGAGCCCGCGTCCGCCCTCGTCGGTCTCCGAGGCATGGCGGATCCGGGGTGTGGTCAAAGAGCCGTCGGTCACCTCGCAGATCAACTCCTCGCTGCGCAGCAGCCGCAGCCCGATCGGGCCCCTGCCGTGCCGGATCGCGTTCGCGACCAACTCGCTGACCAGCAGCTCCGCGATGGGGGTGAGCGGGGCCAGCTCCCAGCGGGTGAGCTGGTCCCGGACGTGATCGCGGGCCTCGCCCGCGGCGATCGGCCCTTCGGACAGCGGCCATGCGGCGATGTGGTCGGAGGCGAGCGCATGGGTGCGGGCGATGAGCAGCGCCGCGTCATCGGCGGTGAGCTGCTTCTCTGGTAGCAACTCGGCCAGCACCTCGTCGCACAGCCGCTCCAGCGACGCGTGCTCGCCCCGGTCTCCGTCGCCCCGGTCTCCGTCGCGCCGGGCGTCCCCCGGGCCGGGCGCGCGGGCCGCGCCGGCCAGCGCGCTCGCCAGGTGCCGCATTCCGCGGTCGATGTCCCGGGCGGCGGATTCCACCAGACCGTCGGTGTACAGCACCAGCAGACTGCCCTCCTCCAGAGCCACCTCGGTGGTCTCGAACGGCGGCCGGGCCGCGCCCAGCGGTGGATCGGGGGCGCCGCCGACGAAGCGGACCGGGTGGCCGGGGCGTACGACGGCCGGTGGTGGATGTCCGGCGCTGGCGAAGACGCAGGTGGCGTTGGCCGGGTCGTACACGGCGTACAGGCAGGTCGCGTAGAGGTTGTCCCCCAGGTCGCTCACCAGGTCGTTGAGGCGGGTGAGCAACTCGGCGGGCGGAAACTCCAGCTCGGCCAGGGTGTTCACGGCGGTGCGCAGCCGGCCCATGGTGGCCGCCTCGGACAGCCCGTGACCCATCACATCGCCGATGACCAGGGCCACCCGGGCGCCGGAGAGCGGGATCACGTCGTACCAGTCACCGCCCACGTCGATGCCCTCGCTGGCGGGCAGATAGCGTGCGGCGGTGGTGACCGAGGACAGCGACGGCAGAGCACGTGGCAGCAGCCCGCGCTGGAGCTCCTTGGCCCGGGTGTGCTCCATGTCGTACAGCCGGGCGCGCTCGATGGCCTGGCCCATCAGTGCGCTGAGTGCGGTGAGCAGGGCCCGCTCCTCCGCGTCGAGCCGGCGCGGCTCGGCGAAGGCGACCACGGAGCAACCGATGTTCCGGCCGGAGACGATCAACGGCAGAAAGGCCCATGCCTGCTTCTGCGCCGCGGCGGGCCGCCCGCCCATGCCGGGATAGCGCGCGGTGTACTCCTCGGCCGACTCGACGAAGGCCGGCGCCCCGGTCCGGTATACCTCCGAGACCGGCGACACATCATGGATCGAGGCCCCGTCGATCGACTCCAGGAAGGGCTGCGGATAGCCGACGGCCCCGGCGATCCGGATCACGTCGCTCTCGATGAGCTGCACCACCATCCCCGAGGCGCCGAACGGCGGCAGCACCCGGTCGGCGATGGCGTTCACCACGTCGCGCATCGTCAGGGCCTGCGCGAGGGCGTCGGTCAGCTCGCCGATCCGCGCGGTGCGCTCGGCCGCCGCGTGCTCGGCCGCGGCCCGCTCCGCCTCCCGCGCCCGGCTCGCGGTGATATCGGCGGCGTAGACCGTGAGCCCGTTCGGCACCGGGACCAGCCGCATGGAGTACCAGCGCTGATTGGTGGGCCAGCGCACGTCGAACCCGACCGGGGTGCCGCTCTCGGCGGCCTGCTGGTAGCGGTTCCGCAGGCCCGGTTCCGCGTCGTCGACGCTCAGTCGCGCGAAGGCGTCCCACAGGGTCCGGCCGAGAGTCGTCCGCGCGGCGCCGAGCAGCCGCTCCGCCTCGCCGTTGACGAAGGTGATGCGCCAGTCGCCGTCGACCGCGAAGAACGCGTCGCTCATATGCCAGAGCGCCTGGCTCACCTGGTCGTCCGCCAGCGAATTGCCGGTGCCGCCCCGGTCCCGGTCCCGGTCGGGAGGGTACTCCCGCAGCCGCGGGGCGGCCCACGCGGCCAGCGCCTCGACGGCCGCCCGCCGCTCCGGTGTGGGCCGCTCGGCCGGGGCCGTCAGCACCGACAGCGCGCCGATGACCTTCTCCGGAGTGATCAGTGGAACCGACAGCAGCCCGCTTCCGGCGGGCAGCGCCGGGCCCGTGCCGCCCCCGGCGCCGAGGGCCGGCGCCCACACCGTCGCGCCCTGGGCCACCGCGCGGGCCGGGGCGCCGGCGCCGGCCGCCTCGACCTCCGCCCAGTCCCGGGCGACCGTACGGATCAGCCCGTGCACCGCCGCGAGCCGCAGCGACCGGGTGCCGGGGCCGCGCAGATGCACCATGCCGCCGAGACCGCCGGTCTCCGTCACGGCATGGTCGAGCGCGAATCCGAGCAGATCGGGGCCGCTCAGCCGGTCACCCGCCTCGGTGATCATGCGTATCCGCGCGGCGATGGCCTCGTCCATGCCCATGGAGAAAATTTACTCCCTCAGCGGTATATCCAAGACAATGTGCTACCCCGTCGGGCGACGGTCGTCCGGGGTCGGTGGGGACCGGACGGACAGGGTGGTGCGGCGGGGGCCCGACCAGGGGGCCGGGACCGCGTCGATGTCCTGGGCCAGGTGGTAGGCGAGCGTCTCGTAGTTCACCCGCCGGCCGCGGAAGTGCGGCCACGCCTCCTCCGCTGTGCGCTCCATCGGATAGCCGTAGGTGCGCATCCGTTCCACCCCGCGCAGGAAGTCCTCGTAGCCGAGCCGCACCGGATCCTCCGGGCGCGGGTCGGCGTCGTACGGGATGCCGCGGAAGAGGTCGCCGATGTCGTCCAGCAGGTCGACCTGGGCCCATGAACCGGAACGGTCGGCTCACCGAGCGCTGGACGAAGCCGGTGAAACCGGCCGGGTCGGCCGGGGAATGACCAGGGTGCGCAGCACCGAGGCGAAGATTCCCAGCACGATGACCGCGCCGATGATGCCCAGCAGTACCCGCACCGCGAATCCGTTCCGCCCACGTCATTTCGTGAACATCTCGGGGTGCTCATGGACGAAGTCCCGCACTCCGGTCGCGGGCCTCCCCGTGATCGTCTCGATGTCGTCGGTCCGGCGGTCGTAGCGGTTCTCCGCGTGCAGCCGGGCCATGGTCGCCAGATGCTGGAAGACGTGGTCGGGCAGGCCCAGGGCCCGCAGGTCGTGGTTGACCCAGGCTTCGTAGGAGACGTCCACGTAGCTGACCGGCCGGCCGAGCGCGTCGGCGAACTCCCCGGCCATGGTGGTCATGTCGACGGAGGCCGGGCCGGTCAGATGGTAGGTCCTGCCGATGTGCGAGGAGGGGTCCACCAGGATCTCCGTCACCACCGCGGCGACGTCCCGCGCCGCGACCGGGGAGGTGCGCCCGGTGCCGAACGGCAGCCGGATCGTGCCCTCCTGCGCGATGGAGGAGTGGACGAAGACCGAGAAGAGCGGATTCTCCATGAAGACGGTGGGCCTGAGGTGGGTGACGGGCAACCCGGACCAGTCGAGGGCCTGTTCGCCCAGCCACTGCAGCCGGTGCTGATCGGACTCCGTGGTGCTGGTGAGGTCCATCTGGGAGACCGTCATCTGCGACATGTTGACCAGCACCTCCAGCCGCGCGTATTCGCGGGCGACCGCCGCCGTCGTCACCGTGGCCTCCAGATACCGCGACGAGACGCTCATGCCGAAGTACATCCGTCCGCAGCCGTCCATCGCGCGGACCACGTCCGGGGCGCGGGCCAGATCGCCCGCCACCACCTCCGCGCCCGTCGCGCGCAGCGCGTCGGCCCGCTCGTCCTCCCGGTGGACCATGGCCCGCACCGGCAGATCGCGCCGGCGCAGCTCCTCCACGACGGTGCGGCCGATGCCTCCGACGCTCCCCGCGGCGCCGGTCACCAGGATGGGTGCCGGGGCCATGGCTAGGACACCAGCTTGTCGAGAGTGATGGGCAGTTCGCGGACCCGGACCCCGGTGGCGTGGTGCACGGCGTTGCCGATGGCCGCGGCGGTGCCCACGATGCCCACCTCACCGAGGCCCTTGGCCCCCATGGGGTTGGTGTACGGATCGGGCTCGTCCAGCCAGTGGGCCTCGATCGCGTGGACATCGGCGTGGGAGGCGATGTGGTACTGGGCGAAGTCGTGGTTGACCACATGGCCGAACCGCGGGTCGAGCACACTGTGCTCGTACAGCGCCATCGACATCCCCTGGGTCATCCCGCCGATGAGCTGCGAGCGGGCCGTCTTGGGATTGATGACCCGGCCCACGTCGAACATCCCCAGCAGCCGCGTCACCCGCAGTTCACCGGTGTCCCCGTCGACCCGTACCTCGGCGAACTGGGCGCCGAAGCTGTGCATCGCATAGCGCTCGGCCTCCGGGTTGCCGCCGGGCATCTCCGCGGTGACTTCCAGCCCCTCCGGCGGCGCGATACCGCCGTGTTCGGCCCGCAGCCGGTCCCGCAGCCGGTCCGCCGCCTCCCAGATCGCGGTGCCCCAGCTGTTGATGCCGGCCGAGAACCCGGCGACCGACGCGGCCGGCAGCGCCGTGTCCCCGATCCGCATCTCCACCTGCCCGACCGGGACGCTCAGCGCGTCCGCGGCGATCTGGGTGAGCGCCGTCCAGGTGCCGGTGCCCAGGTCGGCGGCGGCGATCCGCACCGTGTAGCGGCCGTCCGGGCCGACCCGGATGGTGGCCGCGTTGCCGGGGAAGCGGGGGGAGGGATACGTCGAGACGGCCACGCCGGTGCCCACCAGCCAGCGCCCCTCGCGGTGCGCCCGGGGGGCCGGGTCACGGTGCTCCCATCCGGACCGGCGGGCGCCCTCGCGCAGACAGTCGGTCAGATGGCGGCTGGAGAACGGCAGCCCGGACTCCGGATGCACCTCCGGCTCATTGCGGATCCGGAACTCCACCGGGTCAAGACCGCAGGCGATCGCCATCTCGTCCATGGCCGACTCCAGCGCGTACATCCCCTGTGCCTCGCCCGGCGCCCGCATGATCGTCGGCACCGGGATGTCCAGCGGGGCCAGCCGGTGGGTGGTGCGCCGGTGCGGCGCCGCGTACATCAGCCGGGAGCAGACGCCCACCTGCTCCGCGTACCCCTTGGCCTTGGCGGTCTGCTCGATCACATCGTGGGCCAGCGCGGTGAGCCTGCCGTCCCGGCCGGCGCCCAGCCGGATCCGCTGGATCGACGCCGGACGGTAGCCGACCAGGGCGAACATCTGCTGCCGGGTGAGGGTGAACTTGACCGGCCGCCGGACGATCCGGGCGGCCATCGCGGCGAGGACGGCGTACGCGTGGGGGTAGACCTTCGAGCCGAACGCGCCCCCGACATGCGGGGAGACCACCCGCACCCGCCCCGGCTCTAGCCCCAGCACCCCGGAGATCAGGGCCTGGCTCATGGAGACGCCCTGGGAGGAGCAGCGCACCAGCAGCTCGCCGTTCAGCCAGGTGACGACGGCGGTGTGCGGCTCCATCGGGTTGTTGTGGTACATCGGCGTGGAGTACGTGGTGTCCACCATGATCGGCGACGCCGCCAGCGCCGTATCGACGTCCCCCAGCAGACTGTCGGCGGGCGAGCCGTCCTGCAGCTCTCCACCGCCCGTGCCGAAGGCGGCGGCGTGCACCGGGGAGTAGAGGTCGTCGCGGTCGGCGCGCAGCACCACATCGGGGGGCCGGCTCTCGTAAGTGACGCGGACGAGCCCCGCCGCGCGGCGCGCGGTCTCCAACGACTCGGCGACGATCGCCCCGATGAACTGGCCGCGCCAGGCGACCTCGTCGGACTGCAGGACCGCGAGCTCCGGATCGTCGGGCCGGGTCAGTGTGGGGGCGTTGAGATGGCTGAGCACGGCCAGCACTCCCGGCTCCGCCTCCGCGAGCGCGCTGTCCACCCCGGTGACCCGGCCGGAGGCGATCGTGGACTGCAGCGGATACAGATAGACGGGCTGGTCGAGGGGCCATTCATAGGCGTAGGTGGCGGTGCCGGTGACCTTCTGCGCGCCGTCGACGCGGTCCATCGGGAGGCCGATGGCGTGGGGGCGGGCTGTGACGTGGCTCATCGCGCCTCCTCCAGCAGCTCCAGCAGGGTGGCGACCATCGTGTTGCGGGCGAGCGGGACCTTGAAGGCGTTGCCCGGCAGCGGTCGCGCCGCGGACAGCTCGGCCGCGGCCGCGTCCAGGAAGCTCTCCCGGGTCGCGGGCGCGCCGCGCAGCACCGCCTCGGCCGTGGTGGCCCGCCAGGGCTTGTGCGCCACCCCGCCCAGCGCGATGCGCGCGTCCCGTACCGCCCCGTCGGTGACCTCCAGCGCGGCGGCGACGGAGACCAGCGCGAAGGCGTACGAGGCGCGGTCGCGCACCTTGCGGTAGCGCGAGCGGACCGCGGAATGCGGGGGCGGCAGCTCCACCCCGGTGATCAGCTCACCGCGCGCCAGGACGGTGTCGCGCTCGGGGGCGGCCTCCGGCAGCCGGTGCAGCTCGGTCAGCCGGATCCGGCGCTCGGAGGCCGGGCCGGCCACCGTCACCACCGCGTCCAGCGCGGCCAGCGCGACGGCCATGTCGGAGGGGTGGGTGGCCACACAGGTGGGGGAGGCGCCCAGGATCGCCATATCGCGCTGATAGCCCTCCATGGCCGAGCAGCCCGCGCCCGGTGTGCGCTTGTTGCAGGCGGTGGTGACGTTCTGGAAGTACGGGCAGCGGGTGCGCTGCAGCAGATTCCCGCCGGTGGTGGCGAGGTTGCGCAACTGGCCGGAGGCGCCCGAGAGCAGCGCCTGGGAGAGCACCGGATAGCGTCGCCGGACCCGGGGGTCGGCGGCCAGATCGCTGTTGGGCACGGCCGCGCCGATCCGCAGCCCCCCGTCGGGCAGCTCCTCGATCCGGTCGGAGGTGAGCCGCCGGACGTCGATCAGCAGTTCCGGGGTCGCCACCTCCAGCCGCATCAGATCGACCAGATTGGTCCCCCCGGCCAGATAGGCCGCGTCCGGCTCCCGGACCAGGGTGGTGACGGCCGCCGACACCTCATCGGCGCGCTCGTAGCGAAAGGGCCTCATCGGTGCGCCACCTCCGCGATCGCCGGGACGATGTTCGCGTACGCGGCGCAGCGGCACAGGTTGCCGCTCATCCGCTCGGCGATCTCCTCGTCGTCCAGCACCACATCGGTGGCACCCAGGTCCTTGCTCACGGCGCTCGGCCAGCCCTCCCCGGCCTCCTGCAGCATTCCGGCCGCCGAGACGATCTGACCGGGTGTGCAGTAGCCGCACTGGAAGGCGTCATGGGCGATGAACGACTGCTGGAGCGGGTGCAGCTCACCGTTGGTGAGCCCCGCCGCCGTGACGATGTCCGCGCCCTGGTGGGCGACGGCCAGCGCGAGGCAGCCGAGGACCCGGCGGCCGTCGAGCAGCAGGGTGCAGGCGCCGCACTGTCCGTGGTCGCAGCCCTTCTTGGGGCTGGTGTTCCCCAATTGCTCGCGCAGGGCGTCCAGCAGCGTCGTACGGGTGTCGACGGTGAGGCGGTGCTCGGTCCCGTCCACCCGGAGCTCGATCTCCAGGTCCATGGTCCCTACCCTTGATCGTCGTCCGTCGGAACGTCACGCAGCACCCCCATTCTCGGACATATGGGCACTGATCGCCCGTTCGGCGGTATGGCCACACCGATGGCGGGCCGCGGCTCGCGTCCGGTCGACGCCGGTGGACGGGGCCGCGGCCCCCGGCCGGGCTCTCCTTCAGGTGCGCTGGATCACGGCTTCCAGATGGGGCAGATAGTGGTCCATGCGATCCCGCTTGGTGAGCAGATACGGGAGGTTCTCCTTGTGCGGAGTCATCAGCAGCGGCACCTGCTCGCTGACCCTGACGCCATGCCGCAGCAGCGCGTCCCGCTTCTGGGGGTTGTTGGACAGCAGCCGCACGGAGCGCACCTTGAGGTCGTGCAGGACGTCCGCCGCCACCTTGTAGTCCCGGGCGTCCGCCGGCAGGCCGAGGGCGAGGTTGGCCTCGACGGTGTCCAGCCCCTCCGTCTGGAGCTTCATCGCCTGGAGCTTGGCGAGCAGCCCGATCCCGCGTCCCTCATGACCCCTCAGATAGACGAGAATGCCCCGGCCCTCGGCCGCGATCGCCTTCAGCGCCGCGGAGAGCTGGTCGCCGCACTCGCAGTGACGGGAGCCGAACGCGTCTCCGGTGAGGCACTCCGAATGCAGGCGGGTAAGCGCTTCCTCACCGGTGACATCGCCGTATACCAGCGCCATTTGTTCATCACCGCGAACGAGGTCCCGATAGCCGATCGCGAGAAAGTCGCCATGCTTCGTGGACAGCCGGACATTCACCACTCGTTCGACACCCGAGGGGCGGGCGTCGACATCGAACACGCCATCACTTTCTGTCATGTCCCGATCTTATCTGGAAAACCACCGCCCTTGTACAGGAGAATGACAAAGCCGCGGCAACAAGCTGTCCGGCCGACACCTGAAAGGTCCACGATATGAGCGGTTCGGGAACGCGTCCGCAGGTCGGCATGGTCTTGCCGACACAGACGACGGAGGAAGTGCGGGCCGACCGGGCCGATGTCGCCGTGCTTCCCGTAGGCAGCTTCGAACAACACGGCGCATTTCTCCCGCTGGCGACCGACACGGTCATCGCCGGCACGATCGCAGGCGAGATCGCGGCCGCGTATCCGGTGCTTCACCTGCCCCCGGTGACGATCTCCTGCTCCCATGAACATGCGGCCTGGCCAGGCACGGTCTCCCTGTCCGCGGCCACCCTCTACGCCGTGGTCCGCGATATCGCCGACTCGCTCCGGCGCTCGGGTATACGCGGTCTGATTCTGGTGAACGGACACGGCGGGAATTACGTACTGCGCAACATCGTTCAGGAATCCGCCGGTGGTGACTTCGGTATGGCGCTATTCCCTGGATCGGCGGACTGGGACGCCGCCAGGACCCGCGCCGGAGTACGTACCCCGTCGAACAGCGATATGCATGCGGGGGAACTGGAGACATCCATACTCCTGCATGCCCATCCAGAACTCGTCCGGCCCGGTCATGAAACCTCCGACTGGATATCCGACGATCGGAAACATCTGCTCACCCTCGGTATGTCCGCCTATACGGAGTCCGGCGTCATCGGCCGGCCTTCCAGGGCGTCCGCACATAAGGGAAAGGAACTGCTGGCCGGGCTCGTCGATTCCTTCGCCGAGTATCTTTCCCTGGTCGGTGCCGAGAAGGAGGCGTGATGACCTTTCTGGAAACGGAAGAGGCATGGGAGCGGCTGCGCTCCGTCCGGAGCGAGGCGGACACCGGGGCCGCCGGTCTGGTCCGGGGCCCGGACGGCAGGCGGCGGTGGAGTGAGCCCGCCTCGCCGGAGGCCCGGCTCCTGGTCGACCGCTATCTCCCGCTGTGCCTGGCCGGGCCGCGGCTGACGATCGCTCAGCTCGGTCAGAGCCTGGACGGATTCATCGCCACCCGCACCGGCGACGCCGACTACGTCACCGGCGAGGAGGACCGCCGCCATCTCCACCGGCTGCGCGCCCTGGCCGACGCGGTGGTCGTCGGGGCCGGCACCGCCGTCGCGGACGACCCCCAGCTCACCGTCCGCGTCTGCGCGGGCACCCACCCGGTACGGGTCGTCCTCGATCCCCGCGGCCGGGTGCCGCTCGACCGACGCGTGTTCACCGATGGCTCAGCTCCGACCCTGTGGGTGGTGGGCCCCACCGGCGAGCGCCGGCCGGCGCCGCCGGACGGGGTGGAGCTGCTGACGCTCACGGAGCCCGACGCCTTTGCCCCCCACCGGCTGGTGCGGGCGCTCGCGCGGCGCGGACTGGGCCGGGTGCTCATCGAGGGCGGCGGCGTCACCGTGTCCCGCTTTCTGCACGCGGGGGCGCTGCACCGGCTCTATGTCACCGTGGCCCCGGTCCTGCTCGGCGACGGCATCCCCGGGCTGCGCTTCGACGGGACGCCGGTCATGCGGGACGCGCTGCGCCCGCCCGTCCGCCGCTCCACCCTCGGCGAGGACACCCTCTTCGAACTCGACCTGTCGGCCCCGCGGCCGGGCGCACCACTGGACGGCCAGCACTGCGACACCGGGGAGGCTCGCGGCGAAGGTGAGCACCCCGTAGACCACGGCCACGGTCAGCCCCTGGCCCGCGCCCAGGCCCGCGGCGCCGAAGGCCCAGGCGGTGACGCCTTCGCGGGGGCCCCAGCCGCCGACGTTCAGCGGCAGCGCCATGGCGATCAGGGCGAGCACCATCAGGGGCAGCAGCTCGGTCAGCGGAGCGTGTGACCCCGCGGCCCGCGCGGCGAGGACGAACGTCGTCAGATGCCCGGCCAGCACCACGACCGAGGAGACCACCACCCCCGGCCAGCTGCCCCGGGCCAGCAGCCCGCGGCGCGCCTCGGTCAGCGCGCCGCGGACCGCGCCCCGCCGCCGCGCGGCCACCGGCGCCGCGCGGCGTCGGCGCCGGACGGCCACGGTGACGAGCAGCGCGACACACCCCGCGAGCACCGCCGCCCAGGCCATCGGGGAGCCGAGACCGCCGACCAGCCGGCCCAACTGCTCCACGGCCAGGGAGGGGTGGGCCAGCAGGATCGCCACCCCCACCGCGATCAGCACCACCTGGCCCGCGACCCGCTCCAGCACCACCGCGCGTACGCCCCGGCCGACATCCCCCGCGTCCCGCCCGTGCCGCACCGCGCGATGCACATCGCCGAGGACCCCACCGGGCAGCGCGGCGTTGAGGAACAGCGCGCGGTAGTAGTCGGCGACGGCCGGGCCCAGCGGCAGCCGGATCCGCAGCCCCCGCGCCACCAGACACCAGCGCCATGCGCTGAAGACCGTGGTGAGCAGGCCGAGACCGAGCGCCGCCAGCAGGGTGAGGCCGTCGATGGTGTGCAGGCCGTCCACAAAGGCCCCGGTGCCCAGCCGCCACAGCACCACCCCGAGGATGGTGACGCCCGCGACCGCCCCGAGCCGGGCCCGCAGCGCGCCGGTCACGCGGCCGCCCCCAGCGTGCGGGACGCGGGCAGCGCCAGCAGATCCCGGTGGTGCACCACCACCCGCAGCGCGCCCGTCGCGGCGATCGCCAGCCGGCGGCGCAGATACGCCTCGGCGCGCCCGGCCAGCTCCGGCCGGTGCTCCACGGCCGCGCCCACCCAGCCCCGCAGCCACTCGGCCGTCAGCGCGGCGTGGTCGGCGCCGAGCGTCCAGGGGCTGGCGTGGGTCCGTACCGTCGCGCCGTAGCGGGCGAACGTCTCGGAGGCGACCGCCATCGCGTCGGGGCCCACCAGATCGCCGCGCCGCTGATGGGCGTTGAACGCCTCGGTGATCTCCGCGTCCAGCGGATCGGCCGGGGTGATCTCGACCCGCCCCACCACGGACAGCGCCAGCAGCGCCGGGCACTCCGCCGCGGCGCAGGCCGCGGCGATCCCGTCCACCTCCTCGACGGTGAGCACGTCCAGCAGCGCGGACGCCGTCACCAGCGAGGCGCCGTCCAGCGTGCTCGCGGTCAGCCGGGCGAGGTCGCCACGCGCCGTCGCGATGGCGATGCGGCTGCCGTCGGTGGCCGCCCGGGGCATCCGCAGGGCCGCCCGGTCCAGCAGATCGGGGTCGCGGTCGTGCAGGATCCACAGCTGCGGGCCGCTCAGCCGGGGCGCCAGCCAGCGCCCCATGGAGCCGGTGCCGCAGCCCAGATCGTGAATCACCAGCGGCGGGCCGGACAGCCGGGGGCGGAGCTCCTCGATGAGTTCGGGGGAGCGGGCCGCCGCGTCGGCGCTCTCCCGCAGCTCCAGCCAGTCGGGGGTGTAACGCGGTACGTCGGTCGTCTTCACGCGGCCCTCCGCGGTTCGTCTCGAAGCTCTTCCAGCGCACCGGCCAGGTTCCGGGTGGTGTTCTCCCACCCGGCCAGCGCGGTGCGCCGCTCGTGCGCGGCGGCGGTCAGCCGGCGGCGTATACCCGGATCGCCCAGCCAGCGGCGCAGCGCCGCCGTGAGCGCCCCGGGGTCGTCCGGGTCGATGAGCATGCCCGGCACCCTGCCGTCGGGTGCCTGCCCGACGGCCTCCGGAACCCCGCCGACGGCCGTGGCCAGCACCGGGATCCCCCGGGCGAGCGCCTCGGTCACCGCCATGCCGTAGGTCTCGGCGTACGAGGCGAGCACCATCGCGTCGGCACCCGCGTAACCGGCGTCCAGCTCGGCGCCGGTCTTCGGGCCGAGCAGACGCACCCGGTCGCCCACGCCCAGCTTCTCGATCAGCTCCCGGAGCCGGGCGGTGTACTCCGGGTCCTGGTCCAGGGATCCCACGCAGTCGCAGGTCCAGGGCAGATCCGGGATGTCCGCGAGCGCCTCCACCAGCCGCAGCTGCCCCTTGCGCGGGGTCACCGAGGCCACGCACAGCAGCCGTGAGCCCGCGCCGCCCGAGGAGGCGAGGGGCGCGATATCGGCGCCGGGCGCCGACACATGGACCCGGTCGGGCACCAGCCCGTGCAGATCCACCAGCCGCCCGGCCGCCCATGCGCTGGTGGCCACCACCGCCCGCACCGAGCGCAGCGTCCGGCCCTCCAGCGCCGTCAGCTCCGCGGCCCGGCCGGGGGCCAGCCCCGTCTCGTCGCCCAGCGGCAGATGCACCAGCACCGCCAGCCGCAGCCGCTGGGCCTGCGGGACGACGATGTAGGGGAGCGCACAGGCGACCAGCCCGTCGAGCAGGACGGCCGTGCCGTCCGCCAGCCCGGCCAGGATCCGGGTCAGCTCGGCGCGGGCGGCGGGGCCGGGCTGGGGCCAGTCGCCCGCGACCGCGTGCTCCTCGACCTGCCAGCCGGCGCCGGGCAGATCCCGGCAGATCCGCCGGTCGTAGACGTTGCCGCCGCTCGGCGCGGCCGGCTCGGCCACGGCGCCGGGCATCACGATGTGCACCGTGCGCGGTGCGGCCGGGCTCATAGGCCGCGCTCGTAACTCGCCCAGGCGACATGCGACTCATGCAGGGTGACGGCGATTGCGGACAGCCCGCGGGCGCCCTCGCCCAGCGCCCCGGAGTGGACTCGTTCGGCGAGGCGGTCGGCGATCACCTTGGCGAGGAACTCGGTGGAGGTGTTGATCCCCTCGAAATCGGGTTCGTCGTCGAGATTGCGATAGCTGAGCGCGCCGCACACCTCCCCCAGCTCACGGGTGGCCAGGCCGATGTCGACGACGATGTTGTCGTCGTCCAACTCGGCACGGCGGAAGGTGGCGTCCACGAGGAACGTCGCCCCGTGCAACCGCTGCGCGGGTCCGAAGACGTCCCCGCGAAAACTGTGAGCGATCATGATGTGATCGCGGACGGTGATGCTGAACAACGGATGACCCTCCAGATACGGCGGTTCGGGCCCTCAGCCGGGGCACGCCCTCTAGTACGGCCGTCACGTTCCCCGTGTTCAGACGGATGACACGGCAGATTCCGCGCCGTAGCGAACCCGGTGGCACAGCCCCGGAATCGCCCCGGACGCGAGCCCCGGCAGCACCTGAGGAAGCTCCTCGAAACCGCATTCGCCGGTGACAAGGGCGTCGAAGGCCGGATCGGCGAGCAGTTCGAGCGCCAGCGCCATCCGGTCGCCGTAACCGCGGCGGGTGCCCCGGGCCGGTGAGACCGTCCCCACCTGGCTGGCGCGCACCGTCAGCCGGCGGGAGTGGAAGGCTTCCCCCAGCGGCAGGCTGATCCGCCGGTCCCCGTACCAGCTCAGCTCCAGCACGGTGCCCTCCGGGGCGAGGAGCTCCAGCGAGCGCGCGAGCCCCTGTTCGGTGGCGCTGGCGTGGACGACCAGATCGAGGTCGCCCGTCGCCTCCTCGGGGAGCGCGAAGTCCACCCCGAGCGCCCGCGCGACCTCGGCGCGCGCCGGCTCGGCGTCCACCAGTTGCACCCGTACGGCGGGGAACCGGGCCAGCACCGCCGCCACCGAGGCACCCACCATCCCCGCGCCCACCACGGCGATCCGGTCGCCCAGCAGGGGCGCGGCGTCCCACGCCGCGTTCACCGCGGTCTCCACCGTCCCCGCCAGCACGGCGCGCGGGGCGGGCACGCCCTCCGGCACCGGGGTCACCGCGCTCGCCGGGACCACATAGCGGGTCTGATGCGGATACAGGCAGAAGACGGTGCGCCCCAGCAGGGCCGCTGGTCCCTCCTCGACCAGACCCACATTGAGATAGCCGTACTTGACCGGCCCGGGGAACTCACCGTCCTGGAACGGCGCGCGCATCGCGGTGTGCTGACTCTCCGGTACGCCACCGCGGAAGACCAGGGTCTCCGTACCGCGGCTCACCCCCGAGCACAGCGTGCGCACCACCACGTCCTCGGGCCCCGGGTCGGGCAGGGCCACCTCCCGTATCTCGCCACGGCCGGGGGAGCGGAGCCAGAAGGCGCGGGCGGTGCGCGTCATACGACGTTCTCCAAAGGGGCTGAACAATCGGGCGGTGGCTCACGTACCGATGACCATGAAGCCGCGAACACGGTACGCGGCACCCATCCACTCCGCCACACAGCCCGGAGGGTGCACGGTGGCCCTGAACAATCCCTACAACACGACGCTGGTGCGGAACGAGACGGCCGCGGGCGCGGCCGCGCAGCTGCTGCTGCTCGTGCTGCTCGGCACGGCGCTCGACCTGGGACCCGCGGGCTGGCTGACCGGCCTGGCCTTCGCGGTCGCCACCTGGGCGGTGCTCACCCGCGCCCTGTCGCGGCACTGGCTCGCCTCCTTCGGCGCGGCCAACCGCGTCACCCTCGCGCGGGCCACGCTCGTCGGCGGGGTGACCGCGCTGGTCGCGGACTCCTTCGAGAGCCCGCCGCCGGTCACCGTCCTGGTGGCCCTCACCGCGGTCGCGCTGCTCCTGGACGCGGTCGACGGCCAGGTGGCCCGCCGCACCGGCACCTCGTCCTCCCTGGGCGCGCGGTTCGACATGGAGGTCGACGCCGTCCTCATCCTGGTGCTCAGCGTCTATGTGGCCACCTCGCTCGGCCCCTGGGTGCTGCTGATCGGCGCCATGCGCTACGTCTTCGTCGCCGCCGCCCGGGTGCTGCCCTGGCTGAACGGCCAGTTGCCCCCGAGCACGGCCCGCAAGACGGTGGCCGCGCTCCAGGGCGTGCTGCTGCTGGTCGTCGGCGCCGATGTCCTGCCCTACGCGCTGGCCTTCGGCGCCGCCCTGCTCGCCCTGACCCTGCTCAGCTGGTCCTTCGCCCGCGACATCAGGTGGCTGTGGCGCACCCGGGACAGCCGGGCCGAGGTGAGCGCGGGGACCCGGTGAGGGCGGCGCCGCCGACCGGCCCGCTGCTCTACCAGGGGAGAGTGCCCTCGATGTCGAAGTACCCTCCCGTCGGGCCGTCGGGCCCCACCTGGGCCATCCGGACGATGATCTCGGCGCCCTCCTCGACGGTCTGGTGGCCGGTGTGCGCGTTGAGGTCCGTCGCGGTGTAGCCGGGCTCGACGGCGTTGATCCGCATCTGCGGGAACGCCTTCGCGTACTGCACGGTGACCATGTTGACCGTGGCCTTCGACGCCGGATAGGCGACCCCCGGATAGGCGTGCGCCGGGTCGTCCGGGGTGGAGACCCGCTCCAGCGAGGCCAGTCCGCTGCTGACATTGACCACGACCGGGGCGGCGGACCGGCGCAGCAGTGGCAGGAAGGCGTGGGTGACCCGCACCACGCCGAAGACGTTCGTCTCGAACACCGTCCGCATCATGTCGGCGGTGACCTCGGCGGCGCCGATCACCCCGCCGTCCGGCGTCCGCGCCTCGATACCGGCGTTGTTGATCAGCACATCCAGCCCGCCGTCGGCCTCGATGGTCTTGGCGGCGGCGGCCACGGACGCGTCATCGGTGACATCGAGGACGACCAGCCGCGCCCCCAGCCGCTCGGCGGCCCGGCGTCCGCGCTCGGCGTCCCGGCTGCCGAGGTGGACGGTGTGGCCCGCGGCGATCAGTCGGCGGGCGGTCTCGAAGCCGAGACCCTTGTTGGCTCCGGTGATAAGTGTTGTCGTCATGTCTCCAGGCTGCGTCCGGGGCGTGGGTGCAGCCAGCTGCCCCGTCTTCCTGGGACCGCGAGTACCAGGAAGGGGCCCGGCCCGCGGTGCACACTGGTGGTCATGGCGACCACGGAGTTCGGGCAGGCGGTACGGCGCTGGCGGGACCGGGTCCCCCCGGAGGCCGCCGGGCTGGCGTCCGGCGGGCAGCGGCGCGCGGCCGGGCTGCGCCGCGAGGAGCTGGCGATGCTGGCCGGGATCTCCGTCGACTACGTCACCCGCCTCGAACAGGGCCGGGCCTCCCATCCCTCCTCCCAGGTCGTCGAGGCGCTGGCCAGGGCGCTGCGGCTGTCGGGGGCCGAGCGTTCCCATCTCTTCCGGCTGGCCGGGCTGGCGCCACCGGGTCCGGAGACGGTGCCGGCGTACATCACCCCGAGCGTCCAGCGGCTGCTGGACCGGCTGACCGGAACACCGGTCGCCGTGAGCGACGCGTCCTGGACGCTGCTCATGGCCAATCCGCCGTATGTGGCCCTGAGGGGCGATCCGTCCCGGTGGCGCGGCAACGAGCGCAACGGAGTCTGGCGCCACTTCGTCGGCGAGGACAGCGGATCCCGGCAGACGCATGAGGCCCGCGGCGAGTTCCAGGCCGCGCTGGTCGCCGATCTCCGCACGGCCGCCGCCCGCTACCCGGCCGACCAGCGGCTGCGGCAGCTGGTCGCGGAGCTGCGCGCGAACAGCGAGCGGTTCGCCGAGCTGTGGGACTCCGGCACCGTCGGCCGCCATGAGGCGTCGCGCAAGATCATCGACCATCCGCGGGTGGGTTCGCTGACGCTGGACTGTGATGTGCTCACCGTGGCGGGCAGCGATCTGCGTATCGTGGTGTACACCGCCGAGCCCGGCACCGAGGACGCCGAACGCCTCGCCCTGCTCACCGTGCTCGGCACCCAGACGCTCACCGGCTAGCCCGCCCCCCCGCACGGCGGCGATCGGGGACGGATCAGCGGACCAGGTCCATATGTTTTTCATATTTGCGTAATTGGATCGATGCGTTCCGTAAGATTTTAAGCTCATCCGATGCACGAACCGGCGTCCGTGAGCGCTATCTGAAACAGAGAGCGCAACACCGCGCACTCGCGGGGCGTGTGGGGGCCACCCCCCGTACAACGAACAGAAGGACAACGAAGTCCGTGAATCTTCAAACCGTGGTGAACGTCGTCACCGCCGTGCTCGTCGCGCGGGTATTCGGCAGTGACGCCATCGCCCTCCTGCGCCGCGCGGCCGCGATGGGAGTCCGCGTCGGCGTATCGGAACTGCATCGCAGCGACCGGGAGGGAGGGGAGCGGTGACCAACGAATTCCTGCGCTCGCGCGAAACCACCTCGATGACACCCGGACTCCCCGCGGACTTCCGTGCCTTCCACCAGCTCCACCGGAAGGCGTACATCGACCGGGCCGTGGTCTACCTCGGCAACCACGCGGACGCCGAAGAGGCCGTCGACGCCGCCTTCGAGCAACTCCTGCGCTGCTGGCCCAAGGTGCTGAGCATGGAGAATCCGGCAGCCTACGCCTGGAAGGTCATGAAGAACCGGGCCGTCGACCTCGCCCGCGCCCGCAACCGCGGCCCCGCCCTCCTGGACAACGCGACCTTCGAGACCGCGATGCTCAGGGACGCGGTCGACCCCATCGCCGTACTCGAGGAGAGCCTGAACCTCTACCAGGCCATCAAGAAACTCCCCGAGCGCCAGCAGGACGTGGTCATCCTGCTCCACTGCCGCGGCTACCGCGTCGCCGAGACCGCCACCCACCTCGGCATCACCGAGGCCGGAGTCCGCTCCACCGCCCGCTACGCCCGCCGCCGTCTGCAACAACTCCTGGCCAAGGAGGACCGATGACCTCAGCCATTGACCGCATCCTCGCGCGGGCCCTGCTCAACCCCACCCCTCCCATCGACTTCGAGGCCGCCGAGGCCCGGCTCGCCATCCGCCACGCCGACCCCGGCGGCGCCCCACCCCAGGAGCGCCCTCCGCAGCACGCTCAGCGGACATCCGCGGCCGCGGGGACCGCGGCGCCGGGCGTGGACGAACGGATGGCGCAGGACCTGCACACGCTGTGTGAGGCGATCATCGCCCGCCCCGATGCCCTGACCCAGCTTCGGGACTTCCTCACCCGCCGCATCCTCGAACCGCCCGGCTCCCGTGTCCTCGGGTGTGTGCTGCAACTGGCCGGCCATGAGGACCACGCCCAGTTCTGGTGGCAGTTCGCCGCCGGCGCCGGTGACCCCGCCGCCGCGTACTGCCTCTACCTCCACCACATGGCCCTGGGCGAGGACGGCCAGGCGCACGCCTGGCTCGAGTGGTGGCACGAGCAGGCGGGCAACGAGATCCCGCCGGTCACCGACACCGTGGAGGACTGGGCCGCCACCGACCATGAGATGGCCGCCGCCCTCCGCATCCTGCACGGCCTGAAAAGGGAACAAGAGGTGCCGCCCGCCACCACGGCCGTCATCCACTACGTCGCCCGGGCCGTCGACTTCACCGACGACCCCGACATCGATCTCCCCCTGCCCGAACCGGGATTCGCCGACCGCATCGAAGACCTCACCACCACCGTGACCACCACGGCCACCGCGCCCTCGCCGGACCGGGCCGTGCTGCCCGAGCGGCCGCGCAGCGGTTCCCCCGCGTAGCGGCTCACCCGCGTATCACCAGGTGAAGGCGAGTGGCCTTCCCGGTCGGCCGGGGGCCGGCACCGGGCCGGTGTGCCGGACGAATCCCTTGCCGGGCGCGCCGACCTCCTCCGCCGGCCAGTTGGCGGCGTCGATGAGCCGGGTCAGGCCGATTCCGGTGCGCACCCCCGCCAATGACGACGGGAGCCGGCGGCCGGAGAGTGTCCCCGGGCGCCGGCTCCCGCTTCTCGGGGCGCGTAACGCCGTCAGTGCTTGGCCACGAGGTCCTTGAGCGCGATGTTGAGTTCGAGGACGTACACCCGCGGCTCGCCGATGAAGCCGAGCATGCGGCCCTCGGTCTTGTCCTCGACCAGCTTCTCCACCTGGGCGACGGACAGCCCGTTCTGCTCCGCGACCCGGTGGACCTGGATCTCGGCGTAGCGCGGGGAGATGTCCGGGTCCAGGCCGGAGCCGGAGGACGTCACCGCGTCGGCGGGGACCTGGGACGGCCTGACGGTGTAGCCGGGCACCGAGTTGTTCTTGACGACCGCGGCCTTGGCGTCCTTGACCTGCTGGAGGAGGTCCTTGCTGTCGGCGGAGAGGTTGGTGGCTCCGGACAGCAGCAGCGTGTACTGGGTGTTGAAGCTGTTGGTGCCGAGGCCGTTCGCCGGGCGCCCCTGGAACCACTTCAGATCGGGGTCCGGGGTCTCCTGACCCTTCTTCAGCGGCAGGTTGTACGGCTGCCCGATCAGCGAGGAACCGACGACCTTGCCGTCCGCCTTTATCTCGGAGCCGT
Organism: Streptomyces sp. 11-1-2; assembly: GCF_003595545.1. Taxonomy (NCBI): domain Bacteria; kingdom Bacillati; phylum Actinomycetota; class Actinomycetes; order Kitasatosporales; family Streptomycetaceae; genus Streptomyces; species Streptomyces sp. 11-1-2. The sequence continues at coordinate 2,895,861 of NZ_CP022545.1, read as the reverse complement.
TCGCCTTGTCGTGGAACAGCCCCTGGGCGATGCCGGTGACCACCAGCGGGTAGATGACGCCCGTGACCAGGGTCAGCACGAGGAGGGCCCGCAGGCCGGCCCCGAACAGCCGGGCGGTGTTCATGACGGAATGGTTCATGGCGGTCAGCCGATCCCGGGAATGAGGGAGATGAGCAGGTCGATGATCTTGATGCCGATGAAGGGCGCTATCAGGCCGCCGAGGCCGTAGATCCCGAGGTTGCGCCGCAGCATCTTGTCCGCGCTCATCGGCCGGTAGCGCACGCCCCGCAGGGCCAGCGGCACCAGCGCGATGATGATCAGCGCGTTGAAGATCACCGCGGACAGGATCGCCGAGTCCGGCGAGGACAGCTGCATGATGTTCAGCTTGTCCAGGCCCGGGTAGACCGCCGCGAACAGCGCCGGGATGATCGCGAAGTATTTCGCGACATCGTTGGCGATGGAGAAGGTGGTCAGCGCGCCACGGGTGATCAGCAGTTGCTTGCCGATCTCCACGATCTCGATGAGCTTGGTCGGGTTGGAGTCGAGGTCGACCATGTTGCCGGCCTCCTTGGCGGCCGACGTACCGGTGTTCATCGCCACCCCGACGTCCGCCTGGGCCAGCGCCGGGGCGTCATTGGTGCCGTCGCCGGTCATCGCCACCAGCTTGCCGCCCGCCTGCTCGCGCTTGATCAGGGCCATCTTGTCCTCGGGAGTGGCCTCGGCGAGGAAGTCGTCGACGCCCGCCTCCTCGGCGATGGCCTTGGCCGTCAGCGGGTTGTCACCCGTGATCATGACGGTCTTGATGCCCATGCGGCGCAGTTCGTCGAACCGCTCCCGCATGCCCTCCTTGACGACGTCCTTGAGGTGGATGACGCCCAGCACCCGCGCCCCGCCGGCGTCCTGGACCGCCACCAGCAGCGGGGTGCCGCCGGCCTCGGAGATCCGGTGGGCGATCCGGTCCGCGTCCTCGGCGACCGTGCCGCCCCGCTCCTGGACCCAGGTGATGACCGAACCGGCCGCGCCCTTGCGGATCTTCCGCTCGCCGACGTCCACACCCGACATCCGGGTCTGCGCGGTGAACTCGATCCACTCGGCGCCCACCAGTTCGCCCTGGTGGCGCTCGCGCAGCCCGTACTTCTCCTTCGCCAGGACGACGATGGACCGGCCCTCGGGGGTCTCGTCGGCCAGCGAGGAGAGCTGGGCGGCGTCGGCGACCTCGGCCTCGGTGGTGCCGCGCACCGGCGCGAACTCCGCTGCCTGCCGGTTGCCCAGGGTGATCGTGCCAGTCTTGTCCAGCAGCAGTGTGGAGACGTCACCGGCGGCCTCGACCGCCCGGCCCGACATCGCCAGGACGTTCCGCTGGACGAGGCGGTCCATGCCCGCGATGCCGATCGCGGAGAGCAGCGCGCCGATCGTCGTCGGGATCAGACAGACCAGCAGCGCCACCAGCACCACCATCGTCAGATGCGTGCCCGCGTAATCGGCGAACGGCGGCAGCGTGACGCAGGCGAGCAGGAACACGATCGTCAGCGAGGCGAGCAGGATGTTCAGCGCGATCTCGTTCGGCGTCTTCTGCCGGGCGGCGCCCTCCACCAGGTTGATCATCCGGTCGATGAAGGTCTCGCCCGGCTTGGTGGTGATCCTGATGACGATGCGGTCGGACAGCACCTTGGTGCCGCCGGTCACGGCCGAACGGTCGCCGCCGGACTCGCGGATCACCGGCGCCGACTCGCCGGTGATCGCCGACTCGTCGACCGAGGCGACGCCCTCGACCACATCCCCGTCGCCGGGGATGACATCGCCGGCCTCGCAGACCACCAGGTCACCGATCTTCAGCCCGGTGCCGGGGACCCGCTCCTCGGCCGTGCCGTCCGCCGCCAGCCGCCGGGCCACCGTGTCGGTCTTGGCCTTGCGCAGGGTGTCGGCCTGCGCCTTGCCACGGCCCTCGGCGACCGCCTCCGCCAGATTGGCGAAGATCACGGTCAGCCACAGCCAGGCGCTGATCGCCCAGCCGAACCAGTCGCCCGGATCCTTGAAGGAGAACACGGTGGTCAGCACGGACCCGACCAGCACGACGAACATCACGGGCGACTTCACCATCACCCGCGGGTCCAGCTTGCGGAAGGCGTCCGGCAGCGACTTCAGCAGTTGCCCGGGATCGAAGAGGCCCGCGCCGACACGGTCCTCGGCCGGGCCGTGTCCGGTGGGAACGCCGCCCCGCGGCGCCCTGGTCGGAGTGGCAGTGGACATGGAGTCCTCGTGGTTTTCTGTGCGGGTGGTCATCACGCCAGCCCCTCGGCCAGCGGCCCCAGCGCCAGCGCGGGGAAGTACGTCAGACCGGTGATGATCAGGATCGCGCCCACCAGCAACCCCGTGAACAGCGGCTTCTCGGTGCGCAGGGTGCCCGCGGTGGCCGGCACCGGCTTCTGCTCGGCGAGCGAGCCCGCGAGCGCCAGGACGAAGACCATGGGCACGAAGCGGCCGAGCAGCATCGCGAGACCGGTCGTGGTGTTGAACCAGTCGGTGTTCGCGTTCAGGCCCGCGAAGGCGGAGCCGTTGTTGTTCGAGGCGGAGGTGAACGCGTACAGCACCTCGGAGAAGCCGTGCGCACCGGAGTTGAGCATCGAGTTCGGCGGCGTCCGCAGGGCCATGGAGGCGGCCGTGAAGATCAGGACCAGCGCCGGGGTGACCAGGATGTAGCAGGCCGCCAGCTTCATCTCGCGGGCACCGATCTTCTTGCCCAGGTACTCGGGCGTACGGCCGACCATCAGCCCGGCGATGAACACCGCGATGATCGCCATGATCAGCATGCCGTAAAGACCGGATCCGGTACCACCGGGTGCGATCTCGCCCAGCATCATGCCGAGCATGGTGATACCGCCGCCCAGGCCCGTGAAGGAGGAGTGGAAGGAATCCACCGCTCCGGTCGAGGTGAGCGTGGTCGACACCCCGAAGAGCGCCGAGGCGCCGACACCGAAACGGGCCTCCTTGCCCTCCATCGCGCCACCGGCTGCCTCAAGGGCCGGGCCGTGGTGGGAGAACTCGGTCCACATCATCAGGGCGACGAAGCCGACCCAGATGGTGACCATGGTCGCCAGGATCGCGTAACCCTGCTTGACCGAGCCGACCATGATGCCGAAGGTGCGGGTCAGCGCCAGCGGGATGACCAGGATCAGGAAGATCTCGAAGAGGTTGGTGAACGGGGTCGGGTTCTCGAACGGGTGGGCGCTGTTGGCGTTGAAGTAACCGCCGCCGTTGGTGCCCAGCTCCTTGATGGCCTCCTGCGAGGCCACGGCCCCGCCGTTCCACTGCTGCGAGCCGCCCATGAACTGGCCCACCTCGTGGATGCCGGAGAAGTTCTGGATGGCTCCGCAGGCCACCAGGACCACGGCCGCGATCGCCGCGCCCGGCACCAGGACGCGGATCGTACCGCGCACCAGATCGGCCCAGAAGTTGCCGAGCTCACCGGTGCGCGAGCGCGCGAAGCCGCGCACCAGCGCCACCGCGACGGCGATACCGACGGCGGCCGAGACGAAGTTCTGCACGGCCAGACCGGCGGTCTGTACGACGTGGCCCATGGCCTGCTCGCCGTAGTACGACTGCCAGTTGGTGTTCGTCACGAAGGACGCGGCCGTGTCGAAGGCCTGCGCGGGCTCGATCGAGGAGAACCCGAGCGAACCGGGCAGGCTGCCCTGCAGCCGCTGCAGCAGATACAGGAAGAGCACACCGGCCGCCGAGAAGGCCAGCACCCCGCGCAGGTACGAGGCCCAGCGCATCTCGGTGTCGGGGTTGGCACCGATGCCCTTGTAGATCCACTTCTCCACACGCCAGTGCTTCTCGGAGGAGTAGACCTTGGCCATGTGATTGCCGAGGGGGACGTAGGCGAGCGCCAGCGCCCCTATGAGGGCGAGCAGTTGGAGCACGCCCGCGAGCACGGGACCCATGCCTCCCGCCGCGGTAGCAGCTGATGTCACCGTCAGAACCTCTCCGGGAAGATCAGGGCGAGGACGAGATAGCCCAACAGGGCGACGGCGACGACGAGGCCGACGACGTTTTCGACGGTCACAGCTTCGTCACCCCTTTGGCGACAAAGGCCACCAGCGCGAACACCGCGAGCGTGGTGACGACGAAGGCCACATCGGCCATCGCGAACTCCTGGAAAGAGGTCGGGGGAATCCGCAAGCGGCGGATCGGACGGGTTATCGATAGAAGAAAACCCCGCCCATGGCCGGATCCAAGCGTCGTTGACGGGTCCCATACGCCGATCCGCACCCCCTTGACGCGACCCTTACGGGCGCTGGGATGAGGGATGCGGGTGTTCGCCGTGCCCGTGCCGAGGTCCTCGGGTGCGCGTCGAGGACCGGGGCATGATCACTTCATGACACGACGCCAGATCTCGACGGTGGTCGCGGTCGCCTCGGCGAGATCTTCCCCGGGCGAGCAGGCGGCGCGGTAGAAGGTCCGTTCCGTCATCCAGCACAGTGCGCGGGCCAGCGCGGCGGCTCCGCCGGGCCCGTCCTCATCGGGGATCCCCACCCGCCTCAGCACCTGCGTCATGGCTTGGGCGAAAGCGTCGACCGTGTCGTTCCAGGCGGAACCGACCACCGGATGCAGCGCGGAGTAGTCCACAGCCGCCCGCATGACGGTGCCGTGCTCACGCCAGACCCGCTCCACCCCGTGGACGGCCCGTTCCATGACATCGACGGGCGGGGACGCCGCGTCCTGCGCCGTGCTGTCGGCCGCGGCCCGGATGGTGCGCATGGTGCGCTCGACGAGAGCGGCGAGGACCTCGTGCTTGTTGCCGAAGTAGAAGTAGAGGGAGCCGCGTGAGATCCCGGCGCCTTTGGCGATCGCCTCGACCGTGAGCTCCTCGAGGCTCGTGTGCTCGAGCAGCGCTTCGGCGGCGTCCAGAAGGGCCTGCTCGCGCAGGTCTCCCTTCCTCGGAGCGGCACTGCGCCTTCCCACTGCGGTCTCCCCTGATCGACTCTCCCGAGCACTGTACTTCCGCCGGACAAGGGCCCACGGCATGGCCGTTGTCCGGCGGAGGAGCCACGCGCTCGCCACGGCCTTCGGTGGCCGCGTCCCGGCACGGTGATCAGCCGTTGAGCTGAGCTCCGTCGGGGAAGTCGGTGGACCGCGACAGCTTCTCCCAGGTGCGGATGTCGTCGTCCACCGCCTGCCGGGCCGCCGTGACCAGGCGCAGCGCGTCCGAGCCCAGCACCAGGTGGGCAGGGGGCTCGGGAACATCGAGGATGTGCAGCACCGCTTCGGCGGCGCTCAGGGGATTGCCGAGCTGGTTGCCACTGGCCTTGACCCGCGCCTCGCGGATCGGTGTGAACAACGCGTCGTAGTCGGCGATGGCACGTTCGGCACGGGTCATCGACCGGCCGGCCCAGTCCGTACGGAACGAACCGGGCTCGATGGCCGTGACGTGGATGCCGAACGCGGCGACCTCCTTGCTGATGCTCTCGAGCATCCCCTCCAGCGCGAACTTGCTCCCGCAGTAGGCCGACATACCGGGCACCGCCATCAGGCCGCCCATGGAGGTCACCGCCATCAGGTGGCCCGCGCGCCGCTTGCGCATATGGGGGAGGACGGCCTGCAGGGTCGCCGCGGCACCGAAGACGTTGGTCGCGAACTGCGCACGGACCGCCGACAGCGGTGTCTCCTCGAAGATCCCCTCCAGGCCGTAACCGGCGTTGGCGATGGCCACATCGAGTGGACCGACAGTCGACTCGACCTCGTCGACCACGGCGCATACGGCCTCGTCATCGGTGACATCCAGCAGACGCGCGCGGGCACGTCCCGGCGCCAGGGCCTCGAAGGCCGCCATATCGGCTTCCCGGCGAACGGTGCCGACCACCGTGTGCCCCGACGCGAGGGCCCCCTTGGCGAACGCCTGCCCCAGCCCGCTGCTTACACCGGTGATCAGGAAGGTCTTCATGTCCAACTCACATCCTTCGGCCGCGGCAGCCGCGCCGCGGGTACGCTCCGATCTCTCTCACCTGAAAATCTACACCGCGTCGATTTTTTTCGCCACGACGTAGAAAAGGTGGTGCGGGCGCGGGCCGGGCCGAGAATCGGGCCGTGTCCGCTACCGCAGAGATTCACCGGCCTCGGCTCCCAGCACGTTCAGAAGAGCCAGAGCCTCGGCGTCAGGGGATCCCGGCGGCGCGCTGTAGAGCACGAGGTGCTGGTCGCGGTCGGTGAGCGCGAGTGAGTCGCAGTCGACGGTGATCTCCCCGACGACCGGGTGGCGGAAGGTCTTCGTGAGCATCGGCGCGGCCTGTACGTCGTGCCGCTCCCAGAGCCGGGCGAAGTCGGGGCCGGCGTCGCGGAGCTCGTCCACGAGGCCGGTCACCGCGGGATCCGTCGGGTAGCGGGCGAGGGTGGCACGGAGCTCCATGACGACGTGGTGCCGGAACTCGGCGGCGTCGGAGATCCCGTACAGCGGAGTGTCAGGTGGCATCGGCCCGAGGAATGCCCGGCGCGCGAGATTGCGGTCCTCCGGGGCGAGCCCGGCGAAGTTCTCCATGAGCGCGGCCGCGAGGTCGTTCCACGCGAGCACCTCGAACGCGGCGGACACCACGAAAGCGGCCGTCTGCGGCAGCCGATCGAGGAGCGCGAGGATGCTCGGACGGACGTCGCGCCGGTGCACCCGGGTACGAGTCGGTGCGGTACCCGCGAGGACGTGGAGGTGGTCGGACTCGGCGTCGGTGAGCCGCAGCGCGCCCGCGATCCCGGCGAGGACCTCGCCCGACGGCCGCGGCGCCCTGCCCTGCTCGAGCCGGACGTAGTACTCCGTGGAGATGTGCGCGAGGACCGCTGCCTCCTCGCGGCGCAGACCCGGTGTCCGGCGTCGCGGTCCGGAGGGAAGGCCGACATCCTGCGGCCGCAGCCGCTCGCGCCGGCTGCGGAGGAACGCCCCGAGCTCCTGCCTGTTCATACCCCAAGTCTGCTCGCCGTGCGGCCACGGATCCTGGTACTGCCTGTGCCTGCATCCGGCCCGGAGACCGGCCTGACACTGTCGTCATGACGAACAACATCGACATCGCACCCATCGGCCTGCTCACCGGCAAGGTCGTGTTCATCACCGGCGCCAGCCGCGGCATCGGAGAGGCCGCGGCCCGGCTCTTCGCCGCCGAGGGCGCCGCCGTCGTGCTCGCCGCCCGCGGCACGGACGCGCTCGACCGCATCGTCACCGAGGTCCGCGCCGCCGGAGGCGTCGCCGACGCCGTCACCCTCGACCTCGCCGACCGTGCGAGCGTCCGCGCGGCGGTCGACCGCGTCGAGGAACTGCACGGACGGCTCGACGGCGCGTTCAACAACGGTGCGGCGATCCAGCGGCCCGGCCCGCTCGAGACCACGAGTGACGAGGACATCGACGAGCAGTTCGCCGTGAATTTCCGCTCGCACTGGACCGCCATGACCGCCGAGGCCGCACTCATGCGACAAAACGGTGGCGGGGCGATCGTCAACACCTCGAGCATCGGCAGCCGCCGCGCGAACCCCGCCCTCCCCGCATACGGCGCCATGAAGCGCGCCCTCAACAGCATCACCGAGACCGCGGCCGTGACCTGGGGCCCTCAGGGGATCCGAGTGAACGGCATCACCCCCGGCGGCACCGCCACGGCGATGATCGACGCATGGGAGGCGGCAACCCCGGGCATCAGCGAGCGCATTGACGCGGCGAGCCCGCTCGGTCGCATGGCCGAGCCCCGCGAGGTGGCCGAGGTGGCCGCGTGGCTGCTCAGCGACCGTGCCTCGATGGTGACCGGCGCGATCGTGCCGGTCGACGGGGGCGCCGGCGCCTGAACATGGGGGTACGCCAGGCTGCTGGGCACGTGGTTGGTCACGCCACCGTCCTGAAAAGCAGAAAACCCCACATGAAGTGGGGTATCAGCTGGTGTCCGAGGGGGGACTTGAACCCCCACGCCCGATAAAGGGCACTAGCACCTCAAGCTAGCGCGTCTGCCATTCCGCCACCCGGACCAGGTGTCTGCCGGTCGGCCTGCGGCCGTTCCGACGTGGAAAACCATAGCAAACATCGGGACGTGCTCGATCACAGCCGGTCGCGCCTCCGCGGCCGCGCTGTGTGACGGGGGCGTGACGGCGGTATTGCAGCCTTGGGCTGGGCGGGCGAGCGGAGGAGGATGGGCGGGTGACCCCTGCCGCGGGGGTCCGTACCTGGGCGTTCCGCGGCAGCGCAACGACGAGGAGGCATCGTGAGTGAGTCGCTTTCGGGCGCGACGACGACCGGAACGGTCAGGGGCGAGGACGAGGTGGTCGACCTCTGCCGTGACCTGATCCGGATCGACACCAGTAACTATGGCGACCACTCCGGCCCCGGTGAGCGCGCGGCCGCCGAGTACGTCGCCGAGAAGCTCGCCGAGGTGGGGCTCGAGCCGAAGATCTTCGAGTCGCACAAGGGCAGGGCGTCGACCGTGGCACGGATCGAGGGTGAGGATCCGTCCCGTCCGGCGCTGCTCATCCACGGCCACACCGACGTCGTACCGGCCAACGCCGAGGACTGGACCCACCACCCCTTCTCCGGCGAGATCGTGGACGACTGCGTCTGGGGCCGGGGCGCGGTGGACATGAAGGACATGGACGCGATGACGCTCGCGGTCGTCCGGGACCGGCTGCGCAGCGGCCGCAAGCCCCCGCGCGACATCGTGCTGGCCTTCCTCGCCGATGAGGAGGCGGGCGGGGTCTACGGAGCCAAGCACCTGGTCAACAACCACCCCGATCTCTTCGAGGGCGTGACGGAGGCGATCGGCGAGGTCGGCGGCTTCTCCTTCACCGTCAACGAGGATCTGCGGCTCTATCTGATCGAGACCGCGCAGAAGGGCATGCACTGGATGCGGCTCACGGTGGACGGCACCGCGGGGCACGGCTCGATGACCAACAACGACAACGCCATCACGGAGCTCACGGAGGCGGTCGGGCGGCTCGGGCGGCACAAGTTCCCGGTGCGGGTCACCAAGACCGTACGGTCCTTCCTGGACGAGCTGTCCGATGCGCTCGGCACCCCGCTCGACCCGGAGAACATGGACGAGACGCTCGCCAAGCTGGGCGGCATCGCGAAGATCATCGGGGCCACGCTCCAGAACACCGCCGCCCCGACCATGCTCAGCGCCGGCTACAAGGTCAACGTCATTCCGGGGCAGGCCACGGCGCATGTGGACGGGCGCTTCCTGCCGGGGTTCGAGGAGGAGTTCCTGGCCGACCTCGACCGCGTCCTCGGCCCGCGGGTCAAGCGGGAGGACGTGCACGCGGACAAGGCGCTGGAGACCAACTTCGACGGGGCGCTGGTCGATGCCATGCAGTCGGCGCTGAAGGCCGAGGACCCGATCGCCCGCGCCGTGCCGTACTGCCTCTCGGGCGGTACGGACGCGAAGTCCTTCGACGACCTCGGCATCCGCTGCTTCGGATTCGCGCCGCTGCGGCTGCCCCCCGAGCTGGACTTCGCCGGGATGTTCCACGGGGTCGACGAGCGGGTGCCGGTGGACGGTCTGAAGTTCGGTGTGAGGGTGCTGGACCGGTTCCTGGACGCCTGCTGAGGGCTGCACGAACGGCCTAATCGATCACACATACCGAAGGAACCAAAAAGGGTGAATGATGTCGTAGCTTGATAGCTTGATTGCTCCCTCCTCGTTACATGGTGTGTGCGGCCCGTAACCGGGCCGCGGTGCCGACAAGGGGTGGTGCTGTACCCCGCCTTCGGCAACTACCGCATCGATCACGTGACATCGGGTCACGGTCCACCGGAGTGTGAGCCCCGGGTGGTTTCGGAGTGTGCGTGCTCCGGGACGCCCGGGGATGGGGGTGCGGGCGAGATCGCCCGCGCGCACTCCGGCCGGGACGGAAGGCTAGGGGAGCAGAAAGTTATGCGACAGGTTGCGAAAAAGGGCCTGATCACCGTAGCCGCGGCGAGCGGCGTTCTCGCCGTGACCGGCGGCTACGCCCAGGCGGCGGGTCCGGGGGCCGCTGGTGGCGCCGCGTACTCGCCGGGCGTCGTCTCGGGCAACAACATCCAGGCCCCGGTGCATGTGCCGGTGAATCTGTGCGGAAACACGGTGAGCGTCATCGGCGTCTTCAACGGTGCCGGTGGGGGCCGGTGCGGCGGCGGTTCGGACGACTCGTCCGGCGGTGGCGGTACCCAGGCCGGCGGTCCGCAGGCGCAGGGCAGCGCCAGTGGCTCGTCGGGGATCGGTTCCGGCAACAACATCCAGGCCCCGATCGGCGTTCCGGTCAATGTGTGCGGGAACAACATCAGCGCGGTCGGGTTCGGCAACACCGGCGACGGCGCCGACTGCGCTGAGACGGTCCCGGCGGTACCGGAGAACCCGGGTAACCCTGGGAATCCGGGTAACCCTGGGAATCCGGGTAACCCCGGCAACCCCGGCAACCCCGGCAACCCCGGCAACCCTGGCAACCCTGGTAACCCCGGGAACCCGGGTCAGCCCGGCAACCCTGGCAACCCCGGGCAGCCCGGTGAGCCGGGTAACCCCGGCAATCCTGGCAACCCCAGTAACCCTGGTGGCTCGAACCCCGGTGGCTCGAACCCCGGTGGCTCGAACCCTGGTGGCTCGAACCCCGGTGGCGGTGACTCGGATGACCCCGCTGAGACGGGAAACCACGGCCTCCACCCGTCCGCGAACCTCGGCGGCAAGGAGCAGCTGGCGCACACCGGTGCCGGCCCCGTCGAGCTGGCCATTCCGGCCGCCGCGGGCCTGCTGCTGGCGGGCACGGTGCTCTACCGACGGGCCCGCGCCGCGCAGCGCTGATCACACATCGCGCTGCCAGGTGCGACGGCTGGGACAGGTGCTGATCGTGCCGCGCGGTGGTCGTAACGCGACACCCGTCGTGCACCGCACACCGCGCACCGCACCTCGTACGGCACGCATCACACACCGGATCTGCTACACCGGGTGACCGTGGCGTCACTCACGGCGGGCCCCGCACCAAGCGGGGCCCGCTCCGTCTTGTCCCGGCCCGCTACCAGGTGGCCCGGAGCTGGCGGATGATCCGGCGCCGCAATCGCACTCTGCGGCTGCCGTCGGGGTTGAGTCTCAGGCGATCCAACTCCCAGTGTCCGTACTCAGCATGGTCGGTGAGCAGGCGGGTAGTGGCCTTGCGGGAAACCCCGCGCGGCACATACACATCACAGAATTCGTATTCCGGCATCGCATCTATTGTGCGGGAACTGCCCTGCTACGGATAGCGTCTGCACTATGTCTGATGCTGCGCAGCCATCCGCTGCCGAGGTACGCGCCGCTGCCGAAGCGGTGAAAGTCGCACTGGATCGTCACCTCGACGCTGTCGAACGCCGGTCGGGGGAAGGCGATCCGGCCGTCTACGCCGCGTTCAACGAACTGGCCGCGGCAGCCGAGGTCTACGACGAGCTGCTCTATGACGCCTACGACGAGGTGACGCCCTTCGAGATCCCTGGTGATGACCGCCTCCCCGCCTACGCCGGGCCGGAGGAGCCGAGCGCGCTGAGCGTGCTGATCCGCAGGGACTACGTCGTCGTCGAACCGCAGCGGCTGCTCTCGCAGGCGCAGCGGATCGCTGACCTGGATCCGGACATCGACACAGGGAGCGACAGGCAGGGCGGCGGCGCGGCCGCCGGGGAGAGTGTGCACACCGCCTTGGGCGTGGTCTTCGGCGAGTTCGAGGCGGATGAGATCGCCTCTCGCCACAAGGAGTTCGGCCTCGAGGAGGGCGACTCCACGCTCTGGGTGGTGGCGGCCGAGGAGCCCCCGGAGCCGGGGGAGTGGCTCTCGGCCCCCTTCGACCAGGCGGATCCGCATATGGTCGTGTGCCGCTTCGACATGAGTTCGGTCTTCGACGAGGAGCTCGAGGACGAAGAGCTCGAGGACGAGGACGAGCTGGAGGTGCTGGAACCGGGTAGCTGAGCACCGCGGCTCCGGACCGATCGCCCGGCCCCGGATCGCCCCGCCTCAAGGCTGGGCGATCCGGGGCCATGGTGTTCCCGGGGCCTGTCGCGGGCCGCGGCCGGGCCGCCGGTCAGCCCGCGGACCCGGCCGGGACCTGAGCCTGGAGCAGGGCGCGCAGCCGTGTGGTGCGCTCCTTGAAGGGGATCTCCGCCACCGCCCGGGGCAGCGCCGCGTCCGCGCCGTGGACCACCGACAGATGGCGCTCACCGCGGCTGAAGGCCGTGTAGATCCAGGCGCGGGTCAGCCCCGCCGCGGCGTCGCCCGGCAGCACCACCACGGCCGCGGGCCAGCGTGCTCCGGCCGCCTGGTGCGCGGTGAGGGCCCAGCCGTGCCGCACCAGCTCGCCGACCTCCGTGCGTGGGACGACGACGGGGGTGCCCGCGCAGTCCAGACGCAGCCCCTCGGCGTCCGCCGAGACCACGGTGCCCGGCACCGTACGGCCCGGAGCCGGGGTGTACGCCACGCGGTCGCCCGGGTCGAAGCCGCCGAACCGGCCGGGGCCGGGATTGAGCCGGGTCTTCAGTGCGGCGTTGAGCGCGCGGGTGCCGGCCGCGCCACCGTGGCCCGGGGTGATCACCTGGGTCTGCTCGGCCTGGATGCCGATCGCACGGGGCACCGAGTCGGCCACGAGCTGCACGGTGCGGTGCACCGCCTCGCCCGCGTCCCGCACGGGCACGATCACGACCTCCTTGCCGGGCGCCTCCACCTGATTGAGCTCGCCGATCCCGATCCCCGAGACCAGCTCGCCGATCGGGCCCGGGTCGGGGGTGCGGGAGACGACCTGCGGGCAGCGGCGGGCCGCCACCAGATCCGCGAAGACCCGGCCGGGGCCGGCCGACCACAGCACTCCGGGATCCCCGCTCAGCACCAGACGGGCGCCGTCCGGCAGCGACTCGACGAGCATCGCGGCCGTTTCCACATCGAGCTGCGGGGCGTCCAGCACGGCGAGCAGATCGAGCGCGAGCGCGCCCTCCTCGTCGCGTCCGGGACCCTCGGCGTCGGCCAGCAGCCCGGCGACGGTGACGGCTGCAGAGGCGGCCTCCGGATCCGCGGAGGCGGCCTCCGGGCCGGTGCCCGGGGCCTCGCTCAACGCGGCGGCCAGCCGCCGCCTGCCGTCCTCGCTGTGCGCGGCCGCGTAGGCCCGCAGGCCCAGGGCGCGGGCGGCGGCGACCAGCGCCGCCGGTTCGGCGCGCGCCGCCTCGCCACCGCTGTGGGCGACCAGTCCGTGGGCCGCGACCGTACGGATGAGCTCCGCGGCGGAGGCGGTCGGCGCGGCGCCGGCCGCGCTCTCCCACTCGGGCGCGCCGGGGCCGCCCGCGGGCGCCTCGCCGTCTGCCGCGCCGCCCTGTGACGGGGCGAAGGTGCTCGCCAGCCGGGCGAGAGCGTCGGCCAGGCTCTCCTCCGCCAGGGCATAGCGGTCCAGCCCCAGCAGCACCCGCACCGGCTGCTCGGCGTCCTCGTCGTCGGCCGCCGGGGGACGCGCCCCCGGCGGGGCGTCGAGCGCGTCATGGAAGACCAGCACCGCGCCCTCCGCGATCGCGGTGCGCAGTGCCTCGTCCGGGTCCGGCACGGACACCTTGGCGAGCGCGTCGCGCAGCGTGGACGACTCCAGCGCGGTGTGTCCTTCGAGGGCGGCGCGCTCGAGCAGCCAGCCGGTGAGGGCCAGCGCACGGCGCTCGTCGCCGGGCTCGCAGGCCGGGCCGAGGAGGGAGCGGGCGAAGCCGTCCGCCTGTTCGGGGCGCACGCCGGGCACGGCCAGCAGCTGCCAGGGGTCCTCGCGCAGCGCCTCGGCGGCGCGCTCCCCGAGCGTTTCGGCGACCGGCCCGGCCAGGGTCTCGGGGGCGCCACCCGCCGCGAGCACCTGCCGGACGTCGCTGCTGCCGGGGACCTCGCCCCCTGGCCCGGACGCCGGACGGGCCGACGGCGGGCGCACGGGAGCGGGCGCGGCGGCGGGGGCCGCCGCACGGGGCTGCTCGCGCATGGGTGCGGCGGGTGCGGCGGGCGCCGCCGGACGGCGCGCGGGGGCGTCGTTGAAGAACGACGCCGCCGACCGCTCACCGCTCTCCACGGCCCGCACAGCGGCGGCCAACGCCTCAGCCGCCGCCGACCGCCGCCCCTTCCCGCTCGTCCCGTCCCCGGGGGCAGCCGGGGTCGGCTCGCGGTCGGCGCTCCCGCCGTGGGTGCCGCCCGTTCCGGCGGCGGAAGCCTCGGCGTCGTCGCCCCCGCCCCGTCCGGCGGCGGCTCCCGAGGGGGCATCCGCGCCGCCGGGCCCGCCCTGTCCGGCGGATACGGAAGCACCGGCTCGTGCGCCCGCGCCCGGGGCGGCGTCAGCGCTCGCCCCGGCAGGGCCGGGCGCTTCCGTGCTCCCGGAGTCCTGGCCCGCCCCTGGGCCGCCGCTCGTCCCGTCCCCGGGGGCAGCCGGGGTCGACTCCCGGTCGGCGCTCCCACCGTGGGTGCCCGCTCCCGTAGCGGGGCCGTCGGCCTCGCCCGCTGGGTGCTGTTCGCCATCGGCGCTTCGGGGGCCGTGGGCGCCCGTTCCGGCGGCGGGAGCCTCGGCAGCGTCGGCCCCGCCCCGTCGGGCGGGCCCGGCGGCCGCGGTCCCCGCGTCGTTCCGGTCCGCCCCCGCCAGGGCGTCCGCGCCGCCGGGCTCGCTGTGGTCGCCCGGGGCCTGGTCCGGGCCCGCCACGGCCCCGGTGTGGTCCGGGTCCGGCCCGGCGGCGTCGGGACCTCCGGGCCCGCCCGGCTCCGGGGCCCCGGGCCCGCCCGGCTCCGCCGGCCCGGCGGGATTGGGCTCGGCCTCCTCGGGCGCGGATGCGGCCTCGCCGGCGAGGCGGTCGGTACTCACAGCGTGCTCCAGTCCTGATCGGGATAGCGGTGCACGGGCGCCGACACATCGTCGAGCGCCTGGCAGATCTCGTCCGGAAGACTAAGGCTCTCCGCCGACAACGCCGCTCTCAGCTGCTGTGCGTTGCGCGCGCCGACGATCGGCGCGGTGACCCCCGGGCGGTCGCGGACCCAGGCGAGCGCCACATTGAGCGCGGTGGTCGCCAGGCCGTCCGCGGCTATGGCGACCGCCTCGACGATCCGGCTCGCCTCCTCGTCCAGATACGGGGCGACGAAGGCCGCGAGCTCGGAGGCGCCGCGCGAGTCGGCGGGCGTCGTATGGCGGTACTTGCCGGTGAGCACACCGCGGCCGAGCGGCGAGGACGGCAGCAGCCCGACGCCGAGGTCGAGGGCGGCGGGCAGCACCTCGCGCTCCACACCGCGCTGGAGCAGTGAGTACTCCATCTGCGTGCTGGCCAGCCGGGTGTGCGCACCGGAGGAGGCCAGCTGCCAGGTGGCGGCCTTCGCGAGCTGCCAGCCGCTGAAGTTGGACACCCCCACATAGCGGGCCCGGCCGCTGCTGACCGCGATGTCGAGCGCCTGCAAGGTCTCCTCGAGCGGGGTGAACGGATCGAAGGCGTGCACCTGCCACAGGTCGACATAGTCCGTGCCCAGCCGCTCCAGGGAGGCGTCCAGCGCGCCCAGCAGATGGCCGCGCGAACCGTCGAAGCGGCGGTCGGGATCGGGCACGCTGCCGGCCTTGGTGGCGATCTGCAGATCGCGCCGCGGCAACAGCCCCTCCAGTAACTGCCCCAGGAGGTATTCGGCGCCGCCGTCCGCGTAGACATCCGCGGTGTCGACCAGTGTCCCGCCCGCCTCCCAGAACGACTTGAGCTGATCCGCGGCGTCGTGTTCGTCTGTGTCCCGCCCCCAAGTGAGCGTGCCGAGCCCGAGCCGGGAGACGCGTAGGCCCGTGCGGCCGAGGTGCCTTAGCTCCATGAACGTCGAGATTACTGTCCGGAAAGCGCCCCGTGGCAGCCTGTGGATAACCCACCCCTGACGTATCCCGGCCATGCGCGCTAGAGTCCCCGGAACAGCGACGTTACTGATCAGTAAGGGGTGCGGTATGAGGCTCGGCATCAACCTCGGCTACTGGGGCGCCGGAATGGACGCGGACAACCTCGAGGTCGCCCGCGAGGCCGACCGGCTCGGCTATGCCGTGTGCTGGGCCGCCGAAGCCTACGGTTCGGACGCGGCCACGGTCCTCGCCTGGGTCGCCGCGCAGACCGAACGCATCGACGTCGGCTCCGCCATCTTCCAGATTCCGGCCCGTACCCCGGCCATGACGGCCATGACCGCCGCCACTCTCGACACCCTCTCCGGTGGCCGCTTCCGCCTCGGGCTCGGCGTCTCGGGGCCCCAGGTGTCCGAGGGCTGGTACGGGACGCGGTTCGACAAGCCGCTCGCCCGCACCCGCGAGTACGTGGAGATCATCCGCAAGGCGATGTCACGCGAGCGGCTGACGCACGAGGGCCAGAACTGGACGCTGCCGCTGCCCGACGGCCCCGGCAAGCCCCTCAAGCTCACCGTGCACCCGGTGCGGGAGTACATCCCGCTGTACATCGCGGCCATCGGCCCGAAGAACCTGGAGCAGACCGGCGAGATCGCCGATGGCGCCCTGGTCCTCTTCTACGCGCCCGAGCACGCCGAGGCGACCACCCTCAGCTCGCTGCGCGCGGGCCGGGAGAAGGCGGGCAAGGACCTCGAGGGCTTCGACGTGGTGCCCACCGTTCCCATGGCCCTCGGCGACGACGTCCGCGCCCTCGCCGACCAGTTCCGCCCGTACACGGCGCTCTACGTGGGCGGCATGGGCAGCGCCAAGCAGAATTTCTACAACAAGCTCGCGCAGCGCATGGGATACGAGAAGGAGGCCGCCGAGATCCAGGAGAAGTACCTCTCCGGGGACAAGCAGGGTGCCGCCGCGGCCGTCCCCCACGAGCTGATCGACTCCACCTCGCTGCTCGGCCCCGTCGAGCGCATCGCGGACCGCATGCAGGCGTACGCGGAGGCCGGGGTCACCACCCTGTCGCTCACGCCCTCGGGCTTCACGCTGGAGGAGCGTCTCGCCGGGCTGCGGGCGGGCGTGGAGGCCCTGGAGCGGGCCGGAGTCGCGTAAGGCCGGCGACGAGCGCCAAGGGCCGCCATCGGGCGCTGAGGGGACGACGAGCGCCAGGGGCGGCCCTGCTCGCCGTAAGGCCGCGATGGCGCACGCAAGGCCGTGGCAATCCGCACAGCGGCCGTCGAAGGCCCTTGGGGAGTCGGCTCGGCTGGGAGTCGGCTCGGCGCCGCGCCGGGAGAGTTCTGCGGCCGTGGTGGGGGCTCGGGGGTCTCCCCGCCACGGCCGTCATCCAGCACAACGCCTACGCCGCCCAGGAGTTACGGGGACGCGGCGCCCGCGCAGTCCTCCGTTCGGCCGAGCCGTGAGCCTGAGCTGTTGCCACCGCGCCCACCGGGCCGTTGACTTTTTCTGCGCAGCCCCTGCGTGGATGTCGGCACGGCGGCGCACGACAAGCGCACGGAGGTGGCGGCGATGCTCTCGGCGAAAAGCGTGTTCCAGGAGATCCTCGACGACGACGAGTCGTTCCGGCTCTTCTGCTCCGTCGCGGCCAGCGGGGAGGCCCAGGGAGGCTGGGAGAACGGCCGGATCGCCGCCCTCGTGCCCGAGAGCCTGCGCGACCTCGCCCCCAAGATCGCCCGCCATGGCGCCGACGAGGACAAACACGGCCGGATCTTCAACGCCCTGCTGAGCAAGCGCGATCTGGAGCCCATGGAGGTGCCGCGCGAGGCCGACTACACGATGCTCCTGGAGGCGCGCGGCATCGGCCTCGCCCATGACAAGCTGCGCCGCGACGACCCGCTCACCGAGCACGACATCGTGATCTACCTCGCACACAGCCGGGTCACCGAACAGCGCGCCGCCGCGCAGATGGGGATGTTGCGCAGGTACTTCGGTGACCACCCCGACCTCGGCCGTGCCGTGCGCATGATCGCCGAGGACGAGGACAACCACCTCGCCTACTGCCACGAGGAGCTGCTGCGCCTGGCCGCCGCCGGATACGGCCGGACCATCCAGCGGGCCCTGCGGGAGACCGCGCTCGTCGAGATGGAGGTCTACCGGGACGTCAGCCTGGCCGTGATGGCCCACATGGCGCGCGTGCTCGGCTGGCCCGAGCCGAAGTCCGCGCTGTTCGCGGCCGGGATCCACGCCCTGCACAGGTACGAGCGGCTGGGCGGCTGGCGGCGCATGGTGTCCCTGCGGATGCCCGAGCGGCGCAACGCGCTCGGCGGGCCCGCCCAGAGCGCTTCCGGAGCACCCGAGGCGCCCGAGTTCGTCTGAGCCCGACTACGGCTTCGGCGGCGCCACCGGCTCAGAGCCACCCGCGGCGCTTGAACCAGCGGTACAGCACGGCGATCACACCGCCCATGAGCGCGACCACCCCCGGGTATCCCCAGGGCTGCTTCAGCTCGGGCATGTGCTCGAAATTCATGCCGTAGATTCCGGCGATCATCGTCGGCACCGCGGCCATCGCCGCCCATGCCGAGATCTTCCGCATGTCGTCGTTCTGCCGCACGCCCATCTGCGCGAGATGGGCGGAGAGGATGTCCGACAGCAGCCGGTCCAACCCCTCCACATGCTCGTTCACCCGGGTCAGATGGTCGCTGACATCGCGGAAGAACGGCCGGGAGCCCTCGTGCACGAACGGCACCCCGGCGCCGGTGAGCCGCTCCATCGGCTCCCCCAACGGCCCGGTCGACCGGCGGAATTCCATCACCTCGCGCTTGAAGGCGTAGATCCGCCCTGCGGTGTTCTGCCCGGCGCCCGCGTTCGGGGCGAACACCTCCGTCTCCAGCCCCTCCAGGTCCCCGTGGAGCGCGTCGGCCACGTCCAGGTAGTGATCCACGACCGCGTCCGAGACCGCGTACATCACCGCCGTCGGACCGTGCTGCAGGACCTCCGGCATCTTCTCCAGCCGGTCCCGCACCGTGCCGAGCGGATTCGCCTCGCCGTGCCTTACGGTCACCACGAAGGAGTCACCGACGAAGACCATCAGCTCACCCGCTGTGACGGTGCCGGCCTTGTCGTCGTACTGGATCGGCTTGAGCACCAGGAACAGCGAGTCGTCATAGACCTCCAGCTTCGGCCTCTGGTGGGCGCACAGGGCGTCCTCCACGGCCAGCGGATGAAGTCCGAACTCGCTGGTGACCAGCTCGAACTCCTTCTCGGTCGGCTCATGCAGGCCGATCCACAAGAAGGCGTCCCCGCTCGCGCGCGCCTCATCGAGGGCGTCGGAGAAGTCGGCGGGTCCCTCGGTGCGGCACCCGTCCCGGTAGATGGCACAATCCACGATCACGCAGCGCATTCTGCCTCGCGTGATGCCGGTACGCACAGGGGGCCCTGGTGCGGGATCGGTGCGCACCCCCGCTGAGCGGCGCCGGAGGGGTCGTAGGGTGGCAGGCATGCCCATGCTGATCCTCGTACGGCACGGCCGGTCCACCGCCAACACCGCGGGCGTCCTGGCGGGCTGGACCCCCGGTGTCGCCCTCGACGAGCGCGGTACGGCCCAGGCCGCGGCGCTGCCCGGCCGGCTGGCCGGGCTGCCCCTGGCCGCCGCCGTCACCAGCCCCCTGCAGCGCTGCCGGGAGACGCTGGCCCCGCTGCTCGCCGCCCGCCCCGAACTGCCGCTGCACCCTGACGACCGGATCGGGGAGTGCCACTACGGCGACTGGTCGGGCCGTAAGCTCGCCGAGCTCGCCGATGAACCACTGATGAACATCGTCCAGCAGCATCCGTCCGCCGCCGCCTTCCCCGGTGGCGAGTCCATGCGCGCCATGCACACGCGCGCGGTCGAGGCGGTGCGCGACTGGAACGCCCGGATCGAGCGGGAGCACGGCGCCAACGCGGTCTATCTGATGTGCTCCCACGGGGACGTCATCAAGGCACTGGTCGCGGACGCCCTCGGACTGCATCTCGATCTCTTTCAGCGGATCTCGGTCGAGCCCTGCTCGGTCACCGCGATCCGGTACACCCCGACCCGGCCCTTCGTCGTCCGGCTCGGCGACACCGGCGACTTCGCGGGACTGGCGCCGCGCGAGGAGACCACCGGGGACCGGGGCGGGGACGCGGCGGTGGGTGGCGACGCGGGAGCACCGTGATCTCCGTGCGCAGTAGGGTGGTGCCGCGGTGCGAGGGCGCCGTGACAGCCCTGACCGGGCGGTCGTGGCACCCAGCGGTCAGCAGTCAGTCAGCCGAGCAGTCGAACCAAAATGGAGCAGGACGTTGTCCCGTCAGGTGTTCCTCTATGACCCGCCGGACCGTTTCGTGGCCGGTACGGTCGGGCTGCCTGGTCGCCGTACCTTTTTCCTGCAGGCGTCCGCCAGCGGCCGGACCACCAGTGTCGCCTTGGAGAAGACGCAGGTCGCCGCGTTGGCCGAGCGGATAGACGAGCTGCTGGACGAGGTGGTGCGGCGCACCGGCGGAAACGCCCCGGTCCCCGCCGTCGCACCGACCGAACTCACCGACACCGCACCGCTGGAAGCCCCCGTGGAGGAGGAGTTCCGGGTCGGCACCATGGCACTCGCCTGGGATGGCGAGGAACAGCGGATGATCGTCGAGGCGCAGGCCCTGGTCGAGCTGGAGGCCGAGTCCGAGGAGGATCTGGCCGAGGCCGAGGAGCGGCTGCTCCAGGACGATGTGAACGGCCCGCCCATGCTGCGGGTGCGGCTCACCGGGACGCAGGCGCGGGCGTTCGCCAAGCGCGCCTTGGAGGTCGTCAACGCCGGCCGGCCGCCCTGCCCGCTGTGCAGTCTGCCGCTCGACCCGGAGGGACACGTATGTCCGCGCCAGAACGGATACCGCCGCGGAGCCTGACGCCGCCCACCCGTCTTCCACCACCACCCTCAACGGAGGCTTCGCGCCTCTTGCCCCCGTCCGAGCTGCTGGCTCTCGGTGAGCTGACGGTGCGCGGACAGGTGCGGGAGGCGTCCAACGCGGTGCTGTACTGCACGGTCGAGTACGACGGCCACAGTGCTCCCTGCGTCTACAAGCCGGTGGCCGGGGAACGGCCGCTGTGGGACTTCCCGGACGGCACGCTCGCCCAGCGCGAGGTCGCCGCGTACGAGATCTCCGAGGCCACCGGCTGGGGCCTGGTGCCGCCCACCGTGCTGCGCGACGGGCCGTACGGGCAGGGGATGTGCCAGCTCTGGATAGAGGTCGAGGTGGCCCCCGACGGGGCGGACGGCGACGGGTCCGCGGACGGCGACGCCGATGGCGATGGATCCGGGGAGACCGGGGGAGCGGAGCTGCTCGCGCTCGTCGAGGGCGACGAACCGGGCCCCGGCTGGAAGGCGATCGGCTACGCCGAGGTGGGCGAGGGCCGCACGGCGCTGCTGGTCCACGCCGACGACGTACGGCTGCGCCGGCTGGCCGTCCTCGACGCGGTGATCAACAACGGCGACCGTAAGGGCGGCCATCTGCTGCCCGCGGCCGGTGGCCGGCTCTATGCGATTGATCACGGAGTGACCTTCAACGCCGACGACAAGCTGCGCACGCTGCTGTGGGGCTGGGCCGGGGAGCCGCTGCCGGACGATGTGCTGGAGGTGCTGCGCCGGTTGGCGGACCAGCTCGCCGACGGCGGCCCGCTCTGCGCCCGGCTGGCGGAGCTGATCACCGGGGCCGAGATCGAGGCCCTGAGGGCCCGTGTGGCCACGCTGCTGCGGACCGGGAAGCACCCCGAGCCCAGCGGCCAGTGGCCCGCCATCCCCTGGCCGCCGGTCTGAGGCGGCCGGGCCCGGTGGCCGTGGGTGTGAGGCGGCCGGGCCCGCTCCGGGTCCCCCTGGCCGCCGCCCGGAGTCGGGCCGGTCCGTTCCGCCTCCGGGCGGCGCTCCGCCGCGTCCCCGCCCGGCAGCCGTGGAACGCAGCTCAGAGGGCTCATGCAGCTCACGGGCGCATCCACAAGACCGCCCATCCGGCCAACACCACTGGTCCGGTTCGTATGCGGACGCTGCATCCGGTTACGCTCATTGCATGTATGCCTGGCCCGCTTCTGAGGTTCCCGCCCTGCCCGGCAGTGGCCGGGACCTGAGCATTCACGACACCGCGACCGGGGGACGGATCACTCTGACCCCCGGTCCCGTCGCGCGCATCTACGTCTGCGGGATCACCCCGTACGACGCGACCCACATGGGTCATGCCGCGACTTACAACGCGTTCGACCTCGTTCAGCGCGTATGGCTCGACACCAAGCGCCAGGTTCACTACGTCCAGAACGTCACGGATGTCGACGATCCCCTGCTGGAGCGGGCCCAGCGGAACGGCGACGACTGGACGGCCCTCGCCGAGCGCGAGACCGCCCTCTTCCGCGAGGACATGACGGCCCTGCGGATGCTGCCCCCGCGCCACTACATCGGCGCCGTCGAGTCGATACCGGGCATCGTGCCGCTCGTGGAGCGGCTGCGCGACCTGGGCGCCGCCTATGAACTCGAAGGCGACATCTACTTCTCCGTGGAGTCCGACCCCTCCTTCGGGTCCGTCAGCCGGCTCGACGCCGAGGCCATGCGGCTGCTGTCCGCCGAGCGCGGCGGCGACCCGGAGCGCCCCGGCAAGAAGAACCCCCTCGACCCGATGCTGTGGATGGCCGCCCGTGACGGCGAGCCGAGTTGGGATGGCGGATCGCTCGGTTCCGGCCGCCCCGGCTGGCACATCGAGTGTGTGGCCATCGCCCTGGACCACCTCGGCATGGGCTTCGATGTGCAGGGCGGCGGATCCGATCTCGCCTTCCCGCACCATGAGATGGGCGCCTCACACGCCCAGGTCCTCACCGGTGAGCGGCCGTTCGCCAAAACGTATGTGCACGCCGGAATGGTGGCCCTGGACGGCGAGAAGATGTCCAAGTCCAAGGGCAATCTGGTCTTCGTCTCGGCGCTGCGCCGCGACGGTGTGGACCCGGCGGCCATACGGCTCGCGCTGCTGGCCCACCACTACCGCTCGGACTGGGAGTGGACGGACGGGGTGCTGCGGGAGGCCGAGGAGCGCCTCGGACGCTGGCGTGCGGCCGTCTCGCGGCCGGACGGGCCCTCGGCCGCCGCGCTGGTGGAGGAGGTCCGCGAGGCGCTCGCGAACGACCTGGACTCTCCGGCCGCCCTGGCCGCCGTCGACCGCTGGGCGGCCGCGCAGACGGCCACCGGCGGTACGGACGAGGGGGCGCCCGGGGTGGTCTCGCGCGCCGTGGACGCGCTGCTGGGCGTGGCCCTCTGACGCGGCGTCGTATCGCCGCACCGTGATGACGGTGAACGCATGAACCCGCGCCGGGATCCTCCCGGCGCGGGCTCGTCGCTGCTTCCCGCGTGCCGTGCCACGCGGCCGACGTGGGGGCGTGCGGCCCCGTGGAGCGTGGCGTACGCGCGCGGCGGCGCGGTTGTGGGGTTACCGGCCTACCGGCCGGAGCCGGACCCCTCGTCCCCGTCGCCGCCCCGCTCCGTGCCGCTCTCGTCGCGGCGGGGGACGTCCTGGCCCTCGGTGCCCTGGGTGCCCTGGGCACCGTCCGGATCCTTGGCGTCGTCCTCGGCGCCGCCGGTGTCCTCGGCGTCGTTGGCCACCTCGTCCTTGGGGGACGGCCTGCGCGGCCGCCCATGGCCGGTGGCGGGATCCCGTAGATAGGGCGCGCCCGGGCCGCCTGTGCCGCCCTCCCGGCCCTCCGCGAGGCCGCCGCTCTCGGTCGCATGACCGCCGGGGCCGGGCTGGCCGTCGCGCCGCCGCAGATAGCGCTCGAATTCGCGGGCGATGGCCTCGCCCGACGCCTCCGGCAGCTCGGCGGTGTCCCGCGCCTCCTCCAGCGACTGGACGTACTCGGCGACCTCGCTGTCCTCGGCGGCCAGCTGGTCCACGCCAAGCTGCCAGGCCCGCGAGTCCTCGGTCAGCTCGCCGAGGGGGATGCGCACCGAGATGAGGTCCTCGAGGCGGTTGAGCAGCGCCAGGGTGGCCTTCGGGTTCGGCGGCTGCGAGACGTAGTGCGGCACGGCCGCCCACAGGCTCACCGCCGGGACGCCGGCGTGGGCGCAGGCCTCCTGGAGAACTCCGACGATCCCGGTCGGGCCCTCGTAGCGGGTCTCCTCCAGATCGAGGCTGCGGGCCAGGTCCGGGTCGGAGGTGACCCCGCTGACCGGCACCGGCCGGGTGTGCGGGGTGTCGCCGAGCAGTGCGCCGAGGATGACGACCATCTCCACGCCCAACTCATGGGCGTAGCCGAGGATCTCGTTGCAGAACGACCGCCAGCGCATGCTCGGCTCGATGCCGCGCACCAGCACCAGGTCCCGGGACGTCTCCCCGGTGTCCGCCCGGACCACCGAGAGCCGGGTCGTCGGCCAAGTGATCTTGCGCACACCGCCCTCCAGGGCCACGGTGGGCCGGTTCACCTGGAAGTCGTAGTAGTCCTCGGCGTCGAGCGAGGCGAAGACCTCGCCCTTCCACTCCCGGTCCAGGTGCCCGACCGCGGTCGAGGCGGCGTCTCCGGCGTCGTTCCAGCCCTCGAAGGCACAGATCATGACCG
Source organism: Streptomyces sp. 11-1-2 (assembly GCF_003595545.1). Taxonomy (NCBI): domain Bacteria; kingdom Bacillati; phylum Actinomycetota; class Actinomycetes; order Kitasatosporales; family Streptomycetaceae; genus Streptomyces; species Streptomyces sp. 11-1-2. The sequence continues at coordinate 2,871,470 of NZ_CP022545.1, read as the reverse complement.
GGTCGATCAGCTCGGGAACCCCCTCAAGCTCGATCACCCAGCGCCTCCTTCCGACCGGGGCGGACGGATCGGTGCCGCCACCGGCTGCAGTTCCCATTGCGTGCCACCCAAGCCTACGGCTTTCCGGTGCTCCGGCCGCAGCCCCCGTCCAGGGGCACTAAGAGATTCATCCGATCTGTCCTTCGAAAGTTCCGGCGCACCTCTGGACGAAACCCTTGGGGCAGCGCTATACATCGGATCACCGCGAAAGGTCCGATGTTCTCTCTCGCGCATCGTTTCAGGGAGCACCCATTGAGTCTGCGTCCATCCGTCACCGAGCTCGAGGTCCATGACATCCGGTTTCCCACCTCGGAGCAGCTCGACGGCTCGGACGCCATGAACCCGGACCCCGACTACTCCGCCGCCTACGTCGTGCTGCGCACGGACGCGGGGGAGGGGGCGGCGTCCGAGGGACACGGCTTCGTCTTCACCATTGGCCGCGGCAACGATGTCACCGCGGCCGCCATCCGCTCTCTCCGCCCCCATGTGGTGGGCCGCCCCGCGCCGCTGACGGCGGCCGATCTGGCCGCCCTGCACCGTGAGCTGACCCATGACTCGCAGCTGCGCTGGCTCGGGCCGGAGAAGGGCGTCATGCATATGGCGGCGGGCGCGGTGGTCAACGCCGCCTGGGACCTCGCCGCCCGGCAGGCCGGCCGGCCGCTGTGGCAGTTCCTCGCCGAGATGTCGCCCGAGGAGCTGGTCGAGCTGGTCGACTTCCGCTACCTCACCGACGCGCTCACCCGTGACGAGGCGCTCGCCATCCTGCGCGCCGCCGAGCCCGGCCGCGCCGAGCGCGCCGCGCTGCTGCGCGAGCGGGGCTACCCCGCCTACACCACCTCGCCCGGCTGGCTCGGCTACTCCGACGAGAAAATGATCAAGCTGGCGCAGGAGGCCGTCGCCGACGGCTTCGGCCAGATCAAGCTCAAGGTCGGCGCCGATCTCGACGAGGACCTCAGACGGATGCGGCTCGCGCGCGAGGCGGTCGGCCCCGATGTGCGCATCGCCGTGGACGCCAACCAGCGCTGGGACGTGGCGGAGGCGGTGCGCTGGATGAGCGCCCTGGCGCCGTACGACCCGCACTGGATCGAGGAGCCCACCAGCCCGGACGACGTCCTCGCCCACGCCGCCATCCGCGCCGGACAGCCGGTCAAGGTCGCCACCGGCGAGCATGTCGCCAACCGCGTGGTCTTCAAGCAGCTGCTCCAGGCCGAGGCGGTCGACTTCGTCCAGATCGACGCGGCACGGGTCGCCGGGGTCAACGAGAACCTCACGATCCTGCTGCTCGCCGCCAAGTACGGACTTCCGGTGTGCCCGCACGCGGGCGGCGTCGGGCTGTGCGAACTCGTCCAGCATCTGGCCATGTTCGACTTCGTGGCCGTATCGGGCAGCTGGGACGACCGGGTCATCGAGTATGTCGACCACCTCCACGAGCACTTCGCCGATCCCGTGGTCATCGAGTCGGGCCGCTACCGCACCCCGACCGCGCCGGGCTTCTCCGCCCGTATGTACCCCGAGTCGATCGCCGCCTACCGCTATCCGGACGGGCCCGAATGGCGGGCCCGCCTCGCGGGGCCCGAACCGGCACCGCCTGTACCGGCAACGCCCGCACCCGCACAGCCCGTACGACAGGAGGACAACCAGTGACCACCGGCGACTTCGAAGGGCTGGCCGCACTCGTCACCGGGGGCGCCTCCGGTATCGGCGCCGCGATCGCCGCCACGCTGCGCGACCGGGGAGCGCGGGTCGCCGTGCTCGACCGCGATCCGTCGGGCGCCCCGGACGGCACGCTGCCGCTCAAGGCCGACGTCACCTCCGACGAGGCGATCAGGACCGCGGTGGACGCGGCGGTGACCGAGTTCGGCGCCCTGCACACCCTCGTCGGCAACGCGGGCATCGGCGCGATCGGCAGTATCGAGGACAACTCCGACGAGGAGTGGCACCGGCTGCTGGACATCAATGTGCTGGGTCTGGTCCGCACCGCGCGGGCCGCGCTGCCCCATCTGCGCGCCGCCGCGGCCGACCGGCCCGGCGCCGTCTCCATCACCCACACCTGCTCGATCGCCGCCACCGCCGGACTGCCGCAGCGCGCCGCCTACAGCGCCAGCAAGGGCGCGGTGCTGTCGCTGACCCTCGCCATGGCCGCGGACCACATCCGCGAGGGGGTCCGCGTCAACTGCGTCAACCCCGGGACCGCGGACACCCCGTGGGTCGGCCGGCTGCTCGACCAGGCCCCCGATCCGGCGGCCGAGCGCGCCGCCCTGGCAGCCCGTCAGCCCACCGGACGGCTGGTCTCCGCCGACGAGGTGGCCGCCGCCGTCGCGTATCTCGCCAGCCCCGCCGCCGCGGCCGTCACCGGCACCGCGCTGGCCGTCGACGGAGGGATGCAGGGACTGCGGCTGCGCCCCGCCTCCTCCTGAGACACCGCCTTCTCCTGAGACACCGCCTCCACCCCGGACAACGCCGCAACCCTGGACAACGGCCTCGCCCGACGCTACGCCCAAGACCAGCACCACCCGCACCACTCGACCCAGAACGACCAAGGACGGGACTCGATGACGAGACTCCGCACCACCGGCACCGCCGCCTGCGCCGTGCTGCTGGCCGTCGCAGCGCTCACCGGCTGCAACCGCGAGAGCAATGGCGCCGGCGGCGGCAAGGTCGGGATCGACATGCCGCGGACGGACACCGACTTCTGGAACTCCTACCAGCAGTACCTGGAGAAGGGTGTCGACAAGGGCACCGTCTCCGCGCTGCCGCTGTCCAATTCGCAGAACGACATCTCCAAGCTGGTCGCCAACGTCCAGGCGTTCACCGACCAGGGCGCCAAGGCGATCGTCATGGCCCCGCAGGACACCGGCGCCATCTCCTCCACCCTGGAACAGCTGGAGGAGAAGAAGATCCCCGTGGTGAGCGTGGACACCCGGCCCGACTCCGGCAAGATCTACATGGTGGTACGGGCCGACAACCGGGCGTACGGCACCAAGGCGTGCGAGTACCTCGGTGAGAAGCTGGGCGGCAAGGGCCGGGTCGCCGAGCTCCAGGGCGACCTCAGCTCCATCAACGGCCGGGACCGCTCGCAGGCGTTCGCCTCCTGCATGAAGAAGAAGTACCCCGGCATCAAGGTGCATGAGCTGCCCACCGACTGGAAGGGCGATGTGGCCTCCGCCAAGCTGCAGAGCCTGCTGGCCCAGCACAAGGACATCAACGGCATCTACATGCAGGCGGGCGGCGTCTTCCTGCAGCCCACACTCGCGCTGCTGGAGCAGAAGGGGCTGCTGAAGCCGGCCGGTTCGGACAAGCACATCACGATCATCTCCAACGACGGGATACCCGAGGAGCTGGACGCGATCCGCTCCGGGAAGATCGACGCCACGCTCTCCCAGCCCGCCGACCTCTACGCCAAGTGGGCCCTGAACTACGCGAAGGCCGCTCTGGACGGCAAGACGTTCAAACCCGGCCCCACCGATCACGGCTCCAACATCGTCAAGATCGAGAACGGTCTGGAGGACCAGCTTCCGGCGCCGCTGGTCACCAAGGAGAACGTCGACGACAAGAAGCTGTGGGCCAACCAGCTCGAGAAGAAGTGACCATGGGCACGGTCGAGCAGCCCGCCGTGGTGCGGGCCCAGGGCATCGTCAAACGGTTCGGTCCCACCGTCGCCCTGGACCAGGCCCGGCTGGCCGTCCGGCCCGGGGAGGCCCATGCGCTCGTCGGGCGCAACGGGGCGGGCAAGTCCACGCTGGTGTCCGTCCTGACCGGGATGGAGCGCCCGGACGAGGGCGAGGTGACCTTCGGGGACGAGCCCGCCCCCGGCTACGGCGACACCGCCGCCTGGCAGCGCAGGGTGGCCTGTGTCTACCAGAAGTCGATGGTGGTCCCGGACCTGACGGTCGCCGAGAACCTCTACCTCAACCGCTTCCCGGGGGCGCGCCACATCCGCTGGCGCGCCCTGCGCGAGGACGCTCGCGCGCTGCTGGCCGAGTACGGCGTGGAAGTGGATCCGCAGACGCGCGCGAAGGACCTCAGCGTCGAACAGCGGCAGTTCGTGGAGATCGCCCGCGCCCTCTCCTTCGGCGCCCGGCTGATCATCCTCGACGAGCCCACCGCTCAGCTCGACGCGGGCGGTATCGACCGGCTCTTCGCCAAGCTGCTCGAGCTTCGCCGGCAGGGGGTCGCCTTCCTGTTCATCTCGCACCATCTGCAGGAGGTCTACGAACTCTGCGACACCGTCACCGTCTTCCGCGACGCCCGGCATGTGCTCACCGCCCCGGTCGCCGACCTCCCCAAGGAGGAACTGGTGGCGGCGATGACCGGGGACGACGGCACGGCGCCCGGGGGCGACTCCCGGGCGGCCGTCCGCGCCCCCGTCGCCCGTAAGGCGGCCGACCCGGGCGGGGAACCGGTGCTGCGTACCGAAGGGCTCACCCTGGAGGGCGAGTTCGACCCGCTGGACCTGGTGGTGCGCCCCGGCGAGGTGCTCGGCCTGGCCGGGGCCACGGCCAGCGGCAACACGGCGGTCGGCGAGACCCTGGTGGGCCTGCGCAAACCGGCCGGCGGGCAGCTGTCGGTGCGCGGCCGCCCGGTGCGGCCGGGCAGCGTGCCGCACGCCATCGACGCGGGCATCGGCTACGTCCCGGAGGACCGGCACGACCAGGGCCTGGTCCTGGGCCGCAGCGTCGCCGAGAACGCCACCTTGACCGTCACCGACCAACTCGGGCCCTACGGCATGGTGCTGCCCTCCCGGACCCGCGCCTTCGCCCAGCGGATGATCACCTCCCTGGACATCAAGACCTCGGGCCCCTCGCAGCCCGTTTCGGGTTTGTCCGGCGGAAATCAGCAGAAGGTCGTCATCGCGCGGGCGCTGGCCCGTGAGCCCAGCCTCCTGGTGGCGATCCGCCCGACCGCCGGGGTGGACGTGAAGTCCAAGGACGCGCTGCTCGGCGTCGTACGGGACGTCGCCGCGGCCGGGAGCGGCGCGGTCATCGTCTCCGACGAACTGGACGATCTGCGGGTCTGCGACCGGATCCTGGCGTTCTTCCACGGGCGCGTGGTCGCGGAGTTCGACAGCGGCTGGAGCGACCGTCAGCTCGTCGCCGCCATGGAGGGCATGACGGAGCCGGGCACCAACGGCACGGCGGAGGACACAGAAGACCGCACAGAAGGAAGGCAGTCATGACCGATACGGCACGCCAGCGGACCGCCGAGGCGGTGGCTGACGGCCCGGTGGGGCGGGGCCGGCCGCGGTTCGACATCGCGCGCTGGCGCGATCTGTCACTGGTCCCCGTGATCTTCGTCCTCGGGGTCATCGGCTTCATCGTCTCGCCCGCCTTCCTCACCGAGGACAACCTGATCGGCGTCGTCCAGCAGTCCACCGAGCTGGGGCTGCTGGTGCTGGGCGAGGCGCTGATCCTGATCAGCGGGCGGATGGACCTCTCCCTGGAGTCCACCATCGCCGTGGCGCCGGTGATCGCCCTGTGGCTCGTCCTGCCCGATCACGGGGCACGGTTCGAGGGCCTGGGGCTGCTGCCGGTGTGGACCGCCATACCGCTGTGTCTGGCGGTCGGGGCGCTGATCGGCGCGGCCAACGGCTTCCTGATGCTCAAGCTGCGCGTCAACGGCTTCATCGCGACCCTGGGCATGCTCACCATGCTGCGCGGACTGCAGGTCGGCGTCGCCGAGGGCCAGTCGATCGTCAACGTCCCCGAGTCCTTCCGCTATCTCGGCAAGGCCGACTGGCTGGGCGTGCCCGCCGCCGTGTGGATCTGCCTGGGGCTGTACGCCCTCGGCGGCCTGGCGCTGGGCTATCTGCGGCACGGGCGCGCGCTGTACGCGATCGGCGGCAACCCCGAGGCCGCGAGGGCGGCGGGCATCCGGGTGGACCGGATCACCTGGATCGTGCTGAGCGTCGGCGGACTCCTCGCCGCCTTCGCGGGCATCCTCTACACCGGCCACTACGGCTCGGTCGCCGCGACCCAGGGCAACGGCTGGATCTTCCAGGTCTTCGCCGCCGCGGTCATCGGCGGAATCAGCCTCAAGGGCGGCCGTGGCACGCTCTTCGGAGCGCTCACGGGCGTGCTGACGCTGCAACTGGTCGTCAATGTGATGACCCTGGGCGGGGTACCGCCCCTGTGGAACCAGTTCATCAACGGCTCGATCATCATCGTCGCGCTGATCATCTCCCGCTACGCCAGCGGCGAGAAGCAGGACTGAGAGCCGGTCGGGAGGAAGCCATGGTGGGCGACGGAGGACGGGCACCCAGCGGCCCGCGCGAACTGGGGCGCTCGGGGGTACGCGTACCACCCCTGGGCCTTGGCTGCGCGCCGCTGGGCAATCTCTACGAGGCAGTGCCGGAGGAGCGCGCGCGGGACACCGTAAGAGCGGCGTTCGACACCGGCCTCACCTATATGGACACCGCGCCGCACTACGGCGTCGGTCTCTCCGAGGAGCGGCTGGGGCGGGTGCTGGCCGGGCGCGAGCGCGCCGGGTACACCCTCTCCACCAAGGTGGGGCGGCGGCTGCGCCCACGCGCCCCCGGGGAGCCGGTCCAGGCGGACGGGTTCGCCGACACCCCCGACCGGGTCCGCGAGTGGGACTTCACCCGGGACGGCATCCGCGCCACCCTCGAGTCCTCCCTGGAGCGGCTCGGGGTCGACGCCCTGGACATCGTCTACGTTCACGATCCGGAAGACCACATCCGTGAGGTCTATGAGACGGGGTTCGCCGCGCTGGCCGAGCTGAAGCAGGAGAAGCTCGTCCGGGCCATCGGCTTCGGCATGAACCACAGCGACCTCCTCGCCCGGTTCGTCGCCGACTTCGATGTGGACGTCGTGCTGTGCGCCGGGCGCTGGACGCTGCTGGACCGCACCGCCCACGACGATCTGCTGCCGGTGTGCGAGCGGCGCGGCACCTCCGTGGTGGTCGGCGGGGTCTACAACTCCGGGCTGCTCGCCGACCCCGCCCCCGGGGCCCGCTACAACTACCAGCAGGCGCCGCCCGAGCTCTTGGCGCGGGCCCGGCGGCTGGCCGAGGTGTGCGCCGAGTACGAGGTGCCGCTGCGGGCCGCCGCGCTGCGCTTCCCCTTCGGCCATCCCGCGGTGGCCGCGGCGGTGGTCGGCTGCGCCACCCCGGCCGAAGTCCGGGACAACGCCGAGCTGTTCACCCACGACATCCCCGATGAGCTGTGGCAGGCTCTGGTGGCGCGCGGGCTGCTCGACGAGGACATCCCGCTGCCGGTCCCAACCCCCGAGGAGTGACCTTGCCTCGCCGTATCGACGCCCACCACCATCTGTGGGACCTGACCCGCCGCGAGCAGCCCTGGATGGACGGCCCGTGGGCCGAGCCCATCCGCCGCACCTTCACCCCGGACGACCTCATTCCGCATCTGGACGCCCAGGGGATCGACGCCACCGTCGTCGTCCAGTCCAGCTCCTCCGTCGAGGAGACCCGGGAACTCCTGGCCCTGGCCGGCGGGTCGGACCGGATCGCGGGCGTCGTCGGCTGGGCCGACCTCACCGATCCCGGGGTGGGCGAGGTGCTCGCGGAGCTGGCCGCCGGGCCGGGCGGCGACCGGCTGGTGGGCCTGCGCCACCAGGTGCAGGACGAACCGGATCCGCGCTGGCTGGACCGCGACGACGCCCGCCGGGGGCTCGCCGCGGTGGCCGCCGCGGGGCTGGTCTACGACCTGCTGGTCACCCCGCGCGAGCTTCCCGCGGCCATCGACGCCGTCCGCGAGCTGCCGCAGGTGCGCTTCGTCCTCGACCACGCGGCCAAACCGCCCGTGGCCAGCGGCGAGCGCGACCACTGGGCCCGGCAGCTCACCTCGCTCGCGGCCCTGCCCAACGTCGGCTGCAAGCTGTCCGGCCTGGTCACCGAGGCCGACTGGGACGGCTGGAAGCCGGAGCAGGTGCTGCCGTACGCGCAGCACGTGCTGGACGCCTTCGGGCCCGGCCGGGTGCTGTTCGGCTCCGACTGGCCGGTGTGCGTCCTGGCCGCGACCTACGACGAGGTGGTGGCCCTCGCGGAGCGGGCCACCCGCCGGCTCGGCGAGGACGAGCGCGCCGCCGTCTTCGGCGGCAACGCGGCCCGCGCCTACGGCCTCCAGCCGTAAGGCGCGCGCCGCCTGCCGACGCTCACAGCGTGGAGCGCAGCCACTGCTCCACGCTCGCGATGTGCACCGTCGCCCAGGACCGTGCCGCCTCCGCGTCGCGGTCCCGCAGCGCGGAGAGGATCGCCCGGTGCTCATGGAGGGTGCGGCTGACCGCGTCCTCCTGGGTCAGACCGCGCCACACCCGGGCCCGGGTGGTGGGGCCGGAGAGCCCGTCGAGCAGTGAGCAGAGCACCGAGTTGCCCGAGCACTGGACGATGCCGCGATGGAATTCCAGGTCGCAGGCGACCAGTTCCTCCACCGACGGCGTCTGCCCGAGCGCGTCCAGCTGCGCCTGGAGCCGGTCCAGGTCGGCCTCGCTGATCCGGGTGGAGGCCAGCGCCGTGGCCGCGGGCTCCAGAATCCGCCGTACCGCCAGGAACTCCAGTACGGTGTCATCGCGGTGGAAGTCCACGACGAAGCTCAGCGCCTCCAGCAGCAACTGGGGGTCGAGGCTGGTCACATAGGTGCCGTCGCCCTGCCGAACGTCGAGGATCCGGATCAGCGACAGGGCCCGCACGGCCTCGCGCAGCGAGTTGCGGGACAGGCCGAGATCGGCGGCCAGCTCGCTCTCCTTGGGGAGCCGGTCACCGGGGCGCAGCGCGCCCGAGACGATCATGCCCTTGATTTTCTCGATCGCCTCGTCGGTGACCGCCATGGTGGACCTCCCCGGAGCAAAACATCCGATGTATCAGGGGTCCATTATGACTTATGGCGTGCGCGAAACCGGCGGCGTCTGCCGGGGACGCCGCCGGTCCGCTGGGACCTGCTGCCGGGAGGGCCCGAAGACGGGCTCAGAGCCGGTTCATCGGAGGGCTCAGAAGGTGAACGGCCCCGGGGTCTGGGGCGAGGTGGCGGTGCAGTTCACCGTGATCAGGCCGAAGATGACCAGCTTGAGCGACTTGGCCTCCAGGACGTCGCCCGCGGCCACCGTGCCCTTGAGCGGGCCGGTGGTCACGTCGGAGCCGGTCGGGATGGCCGGGTTGGCGTTGCCGGTGAAGGTGGTGGTCCCGGAGCCGTTCTTCGACAGCGTCAGCGTCGAGCTCACCGAGCCCGCCGGAACGTCGATCGGAGCCTTGATCGCTCCCGAGGACAGGGTGATGGTCGCGGCCGTCCCGCTCTGCGTGGCCGTGAGGGTGGCCAGGCCCGACCCGTAGGTCCCGCAGTCGGCGGTCAGGGTCGCGGTCGTGGGGTCGACCGCGGAGGCGGTCGGCGCCAGCGCCAGCGCGCCGGCGGCCAGTGCTGCTGTTCCCATTGCCGTGCTGATCCCGAGCTTGAAGCGTCTCATGGGACTGCCTTCCGGAGTGGGGGAGTGCGCTGATGTGTGGGGGGTTCCCGCCCGTCGTCCACGGGCGATGTCATTGATGCGCGCACAGCCGAAGAAGGCAAGAGCGATTCAGCAGATTTTTAACGCGCGAGTAGGTCTGCGGCCGTCTCGCGGGATCACCGCCAACTGCCGTACAGGTGACGGAACTTGGGGAAGCCTCAGGTCAGCTCAGCGGCGTGCTGGGCGCCTCCCCGGCGCACCATCGGGGCGATCCGGCCGGGGCCTGAACCGAGTCCGGGCGACCGAGTGAGAAGACGTTTCCTCTCACCCGGCCGCCCGGACCTGGGGAGGCGGCCCCGCGGGGGTCAGGGTCGCTTGGCCAGCAGGTCCTCGACCCGGCTCCGGATGTCCTCGGAGTCCAGGCCGCGGATGGTCAGGGTGGTGCGGCGGCGCAGTACGTCGTCCGCCGTGCGCGCCCACTCGTAGTCCCGGGCGTAGACGACCTGCGCCCAGATCTCCGGGGCGTCCGGGTGGACGCGCTCCGCGAGCGCCGGGTCGCCGCTGGCCAGCCGGGCGATGTCGAAGGAGAGCGAGCCGTAGTGGGTCGCCAGGTGGCGGGCGGTGTCGGCGGCCATGCGCGGGCCGGGGGTGCCGCCGTCCACCAGCAGCCGGTGCTCGACGGCGTGCGGATTGGCCAGGCCCGGCAGCGGCATGTGCTTGGGCAGCTGCTTGACCGGCTCCATGTCGTCGGCGAGCGGACGGCCCGGCAGCTCGGCCAGCTTGTGCATCACGGTGCGGCCGATGTGGCGGAAGGTGGTCCACTTGCCGCCGGCTATGGAGAGCATTCCGCCCTTGCCCTCGGTGACCACGGTCTCGCGCTTGGCCTTGGCGGTGTCGCCGGGGCCGCCGGGCAGCACCCGGAGCCCTGCGAAGGAGTAGGTGATCAGGTCGCGGGAGAGCTGCTGGTCGCGGATGGAGAAGGCCGCCTCGTCCAGGATCTGGGCGACGTCCTTGTCGTTGACCGCGACATCGGCCGGGTCGCCCTCGAACTCCTCGTCCGTGGTGCCCAGCAGCAGCATGTCCTCCCAGGGGAGGGCGAAGGTGATGCGGTACTTGTCGATCGGGGTCGCCAGCGCCGCCCGCCAGGGGGAGGTGCGCTTGAGGACCAGATGCGCGCCCTTGGACAGCCGGATCGACGGCGCCGCGTTCGGGTCCTCCATCCGGCGCAGATGGTCCACCCAGGGGCCGGTGGCGTTGAGCACCAGACGGGCGTTCACCCCGAACTCGGTGCCGTCGGTGCGGTCCTTGAGCTCGGCGCCGGTGACCCGGCCGTCGCTCTTGCGCAGGCCGATGACCTCGGCGTGGTTGAGGACGGTGGCACCCGCCTCCGCGGCCGCCCGGACCGTCATCAGGGCCATGCGGCTGTCGTTCATCTGGCCGTCGCCGTAGACCGCGACCGCCTTGAGGTTCTCGGTGCGCAGCTCCGGGACGTCGCGCGCGGCCCGCTCGGCGCCGATCACATGGCCGACGCCGTCCCGGAACGCGGAGAGCGCCGAGTAGGCGAAGACACCCGCGCCCAGCTTGGCCGCGCCGTGCGGGCCGCCCTTGTAGACCGGCAGATAGAAGGTGAGCGGGTTGGCCAGGTGCGGGGCGACGGTACGGGAGACCGCGCGCCGCTCGAAGTGGTTCTCGGCGACCAGCTTGACCGCGCCGGTCTGGAGATAGCGCAGGCCGCCGTGGAGCAGTTTGGAAGAGGCGGAGGAGGTGGCGCCGGCGAAGTCACCGGCATCCACCATCGCCACCCGCAGCCCGGACTGCGCGGCGTGCCAGGCAGTGGTGATGCCCAGAATGCCGCCGCCGATCACCAGGAGGTCGTACGTCGCCTTGGAAAGCTGTTCCCGGGTTTCGGCTCGGCTCGGGTTCGAACCGGCAGCCGGGTGCGTTCCGAGGGACGGAACGCTCTGCAGGGTGGTCATTGATTACTCCTCGTCTTCGATCCAGCCCATGGTCCGCTGCACGGCCTTGAGCCAGTTCTTGTACTCGCGGTCGCGGACGTCCGCGTCCATTCGGGGGGTCCATTCGGCCGCCCGGCGCCAGTTGGCGCGCAGGGCGTCGGTGTCCGGCCAGAAGCCGACGGCCAGACCGGCGGCGTAGGCCGCGCCGAGGCAGGTGGTCTCGGCGACCATCGGGCGCACCACGGGTGCGTCCAGGGCGTCCGAGAGGGTCTGCATCAGAAGGTTGTTGGAGGTCATGCCGCCGTCGACCTTGAGCGCGGTGAGCTCGACCCCGGAGTCCTTGGTCATCGCGTCGACGATCTCGCGGGTCTGCCAGGCGGTGGCCTCGAGCACAGCGCGTGCGATGTGCGCCTTGGTGACATAGCGGGTCAGGCCCGCGATCACGCCGCGCGCGTCGTCCCGCCAGTACGGGGCGAACAGGCCGGAGAAGGCGGGCACGAAGTACGCGCCGCCGTTGTCCTCGACGGAGCTGGCGAGGGTCTCGATCTCGGCGGCGCTGTTGATCAGGCCCATCTGGTCCCGCATCCACTGCACCAGCGAACCGGTGACCGCGATGGAGCCCTCCAGGGCGTAGACCGGCTTCTCGTCGCCGATCCGGTAGCCGACGGTGGTCAGCAGCCCGTTGTAGGAGTTGACCGGCTTCTCGCCGGTGTTCATCAGCAGGAAGGTGCCGGTGCCGTAGGTCGACTTGGCCTCGCCCTCGGCATAGCAGGTCTGGCCGAAGAGGGCCGCCTGCTGGTCGCCGAGCGCCGAGGCGACCGGCACGCCCGCCAGGATGCCCTCGGCCGTGTGGCCGTAGACCTCGGCGGAGGAGCGGATCCGCGGCAGCAGGGCGGCCGGGATGTCGATCGACGTGAGGATCTTCTCGTCCCAGTCGAGGGTGTGGAGGTTCATCAGGAGGGTGCGCGAGGCGTTGGTGACGTCGGTGACGTGCACGCCGCCGTTGACGCCGCCGGTCAGGTTCCAGATGACCCAGGAGTCCATGGTGCCGAAGAGGATGTCGCCCGCCTCGGCCCGCTCCCGCAGCCCCTCGACGTTGTCGAGCAGCCAGCGGATCTTGGGACCGGCGAAGTAGGAGGCCAGCGGAAGGCCGGTCTCGCGGCGGAAGCGGTCCTGGCCGACGTTGCGGCCGAGCTCGCGGCAGAGGGCGTCGGTGCGGGTGTCCTGCCAGACGATGGCGTTGTGCACCGGCTCACCGGTCTTGCGGTCCCACAGCAGGGTGGTCTCGCGCTGGTTGGTGATGCCGATCGCCTTGACGTCGATGGCGGTGATGCCGGCCTTGCTGATGGCGCCGGCGACGACCTCCTTGACGTTCTCCCAGATCTCGGTGGCGTTGTGCTCCACCCAGCCGGGCTTGGGGAAGATCTGCTCGTGTTCCTTCTGGTCCACCGAGACGATGCGGCCGTCGCGGTCGAAGACGATGCAGCGGCTGGAGGTGGTGCCCTGGTCGATGGCCGCGATGAACGGGCCCTGGCCGTGGGACGAGGCGCTCGTGGTGTGGGTGTCGGTCATGATCTGCTGCTCTCCTGCGGGTGGTGGGGTGGGCTAGGCGAAGGCGATCTCGTAGATCCCGCCGGCGATGGCGCCGCCGATGAGCGGGCCGACGACCGGGATCCAGGCATAGCCCCAGTCCGAGCCGCCCTTGTTGGGCAGCGGCAGGAGGGCGTGGGCGATACGGGGGCCGAGGTCACGCGCCGGGTTGATGGCGTAACCGGTCGGGCCGCCGAGCGAGAGGCCGATGCCGACCACCACGAAGGCGGTGATCATGACGCCGATGACGCCCAGGCCCTTGCCGTCGCCGTTGAGCCCCTGGGTGAGGATGGCGAGCACCAGCACGGTCGTGGCGATGATCTCGGTGGCCAGGTTCTGCGCGACGTTCCGGATCTCGGGGCCGGTGGAGAAGACACCCAGCACCGGGCCGGCGTCGCCGGCCTGCTGCTTGTCCGCCGCCACCGTGTCCTGGGCGCCCGGGCCGCCGACGATCTCGCGGTCGGTGAGATGGGCGTGGAAGTGGCCGAGGTAGGCGAGCCACACCAGCGACGCGCCGATCACCGCGCCGAGCATCTGCCCGAGGAAGTAGACCGGCACATCGCTCCACTCGATGCCGCCCTTGATGGCGAGGCCGAGCGTCACCGCCGGGTTGAGATGGGCCCCCGAGAGAGGCGCCGAGATATACGCGCCGGTGAGCACGGCGAAGCCCCACCCGAGGGTGATGGCGACCCACCCCGCCTCGAACGCCTTGGATCGCTTCAAGATCACGCCGGCGACGACACCGCAGCCGAGCAGTATGAGTACGGCGGTACCGATGGTCTCGCCGATGAAGATGTCGGAGCTGGACACCCGCGACTCCTTTGTCCTTCGTCCAGGGGAAGGCGAACCCCCGGGTTCTCTCCGGTGGTCCGCGCCCTCGTGGGAGGGCGTTGGTCGGCCCGCGGCGAGTCCACCATAGCGAATATTGTCGTCAGGTGTTCGACAATGCCGACCGATGAACGGCAGTTTTCTTCACGGCGAAGACCCCGTCAAGGGTCGTGTGAAGGAAAAATCACGGGTATGTGAAACCGTGATGAAGCAGGTCATGCCGGGATATGGGGGCAGATCCGCGCGGGTTGCCACGATTCAGAAACGGAGGGCGCCCAAGTCCCGGGAGACGGCGCGGGCGCAGTCCCGTACGGCGGCCACGAGCTCCGAGCGCAGCTCCCCGTCGTCGCACACCCGCTCGACCGCGCCCGTGATCCCCACCGCGCCCACGGGCAGCCGGCGCCGGTCGTGGATGGGCGCCGCGACCGACGCCACGCCCTCCCAGGTCTCCTCCACATCGGAGCCCCAGCCGCGCGCCCGGATCAGGTCCAGCACGCCCTCGAACTCCCGCTCCCCGGTCACCGTGCGGGGGGTGAACGCCTTACGGTCGGCCTCGGTCACCTCGCTGTGGGCGACCGGGTCGTACGCGGAGAGCACCTTGCCCAGGGCCGTGGAGTGCAGCGGGTGCATCGCGCCGACCTCCAGCACCTGGCGGCTGTCGTCCGGCCGGAAGACATGGTGGACGATCAGCACGCCCTGCTGGTGCACCACGCCCAGGTACACGCTCTCGCCGCTGGAGCGGGCCAGGTCGTCCGTCCACACCAGGGCGCGGGCGCGCAGCTCGTGCACGTCCAGATAGCTGTTGCCCAGGCGCAGCAGCTCCGCGCCGAGCTGATAGCGGCCGGACGCCTCGTCCTGCTCGACGAAGCCCTCCTGCTGCAGCGTGCGCAATATGCCGTGCGCGGTGCCCTTGGCCAGCCCCAGGGTGGAGGCGATGTCGGACAGTCCCAGACGTCGCTCACCACCGGCGAGCAGGCGTAGCATCGCGGCGGCGCGCTCCAACGACTGGATGTTCCGGGCCATCGCCAACCTCCTGACTGCGGTTCGACAATGCTGAACACTATCGGTCCATGTCGACCTCGCGGTACCGCAAGGCCATGTGTCGACGATCAAGGGCCCGCAGGCCGCCTCCCATCCCGGGTGATGGAACGACCATCGTGAAACGACCACTGGCAGCTACGCTGGCGTGGTGCGCCGTCCCCAGGGGAGGGCGCAAAGCCGACAGCCGTCGCACTCCAGGGAGCACATCCATGGCCTCGCATACGCCATCGCCCACATCCGCCGCCCGAGCCGAAGCGCTCCGCGAAGCACTGGCCACCCGCGTGGTGGTCGCCGACGGCGCGATGGGGACGATGCTCCAGGCGCAGGACCCCAGTCTCGACGACTTCCAGCAGCTCGAGGGCTGCAACGAGATCCTCAACATCACCCGCCCGGACATCGTCCGCTCGGTCCACGCGGAGTACTACGCCGCCGGGGTGGACTGCGTCGAGACCAACACCTTCGGCGCCAACCACGCGGCGCTCGGTGAGTACGACATCCCCGACCGCGTCCACGAGCTCTCCGAGGCCGGCGCCCGGATCGCCCGTGAGGTCGCCGACGAGTTCGCCGCCGACGGACGCCAGCGCTGGGTGCTGGGCTCCATGGGCCCCGGCACCAAGCTGCCCACCCTCGGCCACGCCCCCTATGTCACCCTCCGGGACGCCTACCAGGCCAATGCCGAAGGCATGATCGCCGGTGGCGCGGACGCCCTCCTGGTGGAGACCACCCAGGACCTGCTGCAGACCAAGGCCGCGATCCTCGGCGCCCGCCGCGCCCTGGACGCCACCGGTGCCAACCTCCCCCTGATCTGCTCGGTCACCGTCGAGACCACCGGCACCATGCTGCTCGGCTCCGAGATCGGCGCGGCGCTCACCGCCCTCGAGCCGCTCGGCATCGACATGATCGGCCTCAACTGCGCCACCGGCCCCGCCGAGATGAGCGAGCATCTGCGCCATCTCGCCCGCCACTCCCGTATCCCGCTGTCCTGCATGCCCAACGCCGGCCTTCCGGTGCTGGGCAAGGACGGCGCCCACTACCCCCTGACCCCCGGCGAGCTGGCCGACGCCCAGGAGACCTTCGTCCGCGAGTACGGGCTCTCCCTGGTCGGCGGCTGCTGTGGCACCACGCCCGAGCATCTGCGCCAGGTCGTCGAGCGGGTCCGCGGTCTGGCCCCCACCGAGCGCTCCCCGCGCCCGGAGCCCGGCGCCGCCTCGCTCTACCAGACCGTGCCGTTCCGCCAGGACACCTCGTATCTGGCGATCGGCGAGCGCACCAACGCCAACGGCTCCAAGAAGTTCCGCGAGGCCATGCTGGAGGCCCGCTGGGACGACTGTGTGGAGATCGCCCGGGAGCAGATCCGCGAGGGCGCCCATCTGCTCGACCTGTGTGTGGACTACGTCGGCCGGGACGGCGTCGCGGACATGGAGGAGCTGGCCGGGCGGTTCGCCACCGCCTCCACCCTGCCCATCGTCCTGGACTCCACCGAGGTCGACGTCATCCGGGCCGGGCTGGAGAAGCTCGGCGGGCGCGCGGTCATCAACTCCGTCAACTACGAGGACGGGGACGGCCCCGAGTCGCGGTTCGCCAAGGTCACCCGGCTCGCCCAGGAGCACGGCGCCGCCCTGATCGCGCTGACCATCGACGAGGAGGGCCAGGCCCGCACGCCGGAGCACAAGGTGGAGATCGCCGAGCGGCTGATCGCCGACCTGACCGGCAACTGGGGCATCCACGAGTCGGACATCCTCATCGACACCCTGACCTTCACCATCTGCACCGGCCAGGAGGAGTCCCGTAAGGACGGCATCGCCACCATCGAGGCGATCCGCGAGCTCAAGCGGCGCCACCCGGACGTCCAGACCACGCTGGGCCTGTCGAACATCTCCTTCGGCCTGAACCCGGCCGCCCGGATCGTGCTCAACTCCGTCTTCCTCGACGAATGCGTCAAGGCGGGCCTGGACTCGGCGATCGTGCACGCCTCCAAGATCCTTCCGATCGCGCGGTTCGAGGAGGAGCAGGTCAAGACCGCCCTGGACCTGATCTACGACCGCCGCGCCGAGGGCTACGACCCGCTGCAGAAGCTGATGGGGCTCTTCGAGGGCGCCACCGCCAAGTCCCTCAAGGCCGGCAAGGCCGAGGAGCTGGCCGCGCTGCCCCTGGACGAGCGCCTCAAGCGGCGCATCATCGACGGTGAGCGCAACGGCCTGGAGGCCGACCTCGACGAGGCGCTCCAGGGGCGCCCCGCCCTGGAGATCGTCAACGAGACGCTGCTGGACGGCATGAAGGTGGTCGGCGAGCTCTTCGGCTCCGGCCAGATGCAGCTTCCATTCGTGCTCCAGTCCGCCGAGGTCATGAAGACCGCGGTGGCGCATCTGGAGCCGCATATGGAGAAGTCGGACGACGAGGGCAAGGGCACCATCGTGCTCGCCACCGTCCGCGGCGACGTCCATGACATCGGTAAGAACCTCGTGGACATCATCCTGTCCAACAACGGCTACAACGTGGTCAACCTGGGCATCAAGCAGCCGGTCTCCGCGATCCTGGAGGCCGCCGAGGAGCACCGCGCCGATGTGATCGGCATGTCCGGGCTGCTGGTGAAGTCCACGGTGATCATGAAGGAGAACCTGGAGGAGCTCAACCAGCGCAAGCTGGCCGCCCAGTTCCCCGTCATCCTCGGCGGCGCCGCCCTCACCCGCGCGTACGTCGAGCAGGATCTGCACGAGATCTACGAGGGCGAGGTGCGCTACGCCCGCGACGCCTTCGAGGGCCTGCGGCTCATGGACGCCCTGATCGCCGTCAAGCGCGGTGTGCCCGGCGCCGCGCTCCCCGAGCTCCGGCAGCGCCGCGTCCCCCAGCGCGCCGCCCAGGTGCGGGAGCCGGAGCCGGACGAGGGCCCGGCGCGCTCGGACGTGTCCACCGACAACCCCCTCCCCACCCCGCCCTTCTGGGGCACCCGCGTCGTCAAGGGCATCCAGCAGGCCGACTACGCCTCCTGGCTGGATGAGGGCGCGCTGTTCAAGGGCCAGTGGGGGCTCAAGCAGGCCCGCACCGGCGAGGGGCCCGGCTACGAGGAGCTGGTGGAGAGCGAGGGGCGGCCCCGGCTGCGCGGCTGGCTGGACCGGCTGCACACCGGGAACCTGCTGGAGGCGGCCGTCGTCTACGGCTACTTCCCGTGCGTCTCCAAGGGCGACGACCTGGTCCTGCTGAACGAGGACGGCAGCGAGCGGACCCGCTTCACCTTCCCGCGCCAGCGCCGCGGCCGCCGGCTGTGCCTGGCCGACTTCTTCCGGCCCGAGGAGTCCGGTGAGACCGATGTCGTCGGGCTGCAGGTGGTGACCGTCGGCTCGAAGATCGGCGAGGCCACCGCCGAGCTGTTCGCCGCCGACTCCTACCGCGACTATCTGGAGCTGCACGGCCTGTCCGTCCAGCTGGCGGAGGCGCTGGCCGAGTACTGGCACGCCCGGGTCCGTGGCGAGCTGGGCTTCGCCGGTGAGGACCCGAGCGAGATGGAGGACATGTTCGCGCTGAAGTACCGCGGCGCGCGCTTCTCGCTGGGTTACGGCGCCTGCCCCGACCTGGAGGACCGCGCGAAGATCGCCGATCTGCTGCGGCCCGAGCGGATCGGGGTGAAGCTCTCGGAGGAGTTCCAGCTCCACCCCGAGCAGTCCACGGACGCCATCGTGATCCACCACCCGGAGGCCAAGTACTTCAACGCGCGGTAGTCCTCCGGCGGCTGTTCGTGACCGCCTTACGGTACTCACGAGGCGCGTCGGCGCGGCGCGACGTAGACTGGTCGATCCGGTAGAGGCCGGTCGCCTTCCCGTCAGTGGAAGGGGGCCGGCCTTCGTGCCCCTTATCCGGAGGTGTTTGGATGACCAGCAGCATCCCGGCCGTCGATACCCGTACGGCCGAAGGCTCGGCACTGCAAGCCGTTCTGCTCGACATGGACGGCACCCTGGTCGACACCGAGGGCATCTGGTGGGACGCGGAGGTCGCCATCTTCGCCGAGCTCGGTCACGCTCTCGCCGAGGAGTACCGCCAGGTCGTCGTCGGCGGCCCGATGTCGCGCAGCGCCCAGTTCCTGATCGAGGCCACCGGCGCCGAGATCGCCCTCGCCGAGCTCACCGGCCTGCTCAACAGCCGCTTCACCGAGCTGATCGACGGCAGTGTGCCGATGCTGCCCGGCGCCCGCCGGCTGCTCACCGAGCTGGCCGCGCAGTCCATCCCCACCGCCCTGGTCTCCGCCTCCCACCGGCGGGTGATGGACCGGGTCCTGCGCTCGCTCGGCCCGGAGCACTTCACCCTGACGGTCGCGGGCGACGAGGTCGAGCGGACCAAGCCGCATCCGGACCCGTATCTGTTCGCCGCGGCCGGACTGGCCGCCGAGCCGGGGCGGTGCGTGGTCATCGAGGACACCGACACGGGCGTACGGGCCGCGGAGGCGGCCGGGTGCCGGGTGGTCGCGGTGCCGTCCGTGGTGCCGATCGAGCCCGCCGCGGGGCGTACGGTCGTCGGTTCGCTCGAAGAAGTCGATCTTTCATTTCTGCGTACTCTGGTCACCGCAATGCACTGAACGCGCACCGAGCGTATTTCTGTAAATTGCAAACTGAATAGCGCGGGCGCACTTTTCACGTTCCGTTGGCGACAAGGGGGCGTGATGTTTATCACTGCACATGCGGTGAGCGGATGGGGCGGTGGCCTGCCGCGCGTCCTGTCTGATGCGATTTGGGTGAACCCATGTGTCCGGATTGGTGGCATGCCGTACGAATCGTGGCAGCGTCCGGATATCGGTCGATGGCCGCTCGTTATCGGGGCGTGATATCGCCTCAACTTCGTTGTGTCTGAGCATGGTCGGCGCCGCGGACTAATCTCGTCGCGAGTAGTTGATCGATGGCAGGGAGACTCCCGACAATGACGCGCAAGTCGCTGGTGCTGCCGGCTGTGGCCGGCCTCCTGATCTCCACGCTCGCCGCGTGCGGTGGTACCGACGGCTCGGGCTCGGACGGTGAGGCGATCGTCCTGGGCAGCACGGACCGCATAGAGGCGTCGAAGGCCGCGCCCGCTCCGCTGGACCCGGCCCTGGCCTACGACTTCGCCTCCTGGAGCGTGCTGCACAACGCCTTCCAGACGCTGATGAGACTGCCCCGCTCCGGAACCGAGCCGATACCCGACGCCGCCGAGAAGTGCGGCTTCCAGGACCGGCAGAGCGAGCAGTACCGCTGCACGCTGCGCAGCGGGCTGAAGTTCTCCAACGGTCACGACCTGACCTCCGAGGACGTCAAGTTCTCCCTCGAGCGCGTGCTGCGCATCGACGACCCCAACGGCACCAAGTCGCTGCTGTCCAACGTGGACAAGATCGAAACCCCCAGCGACCGCGAGATCGTCATCCACCTCTCGCAGTCGGACGCGACCTTCCCGTCGAAGCTCACCACTCCGGCCGCCGCGATCCTGGACAGCGAGGTCTACAAGCCCGACGCGCTGCGCAATGGCTTCGAGATGACGGGCTCGGGCCCGTACTCCGCGAAGACCGAGGTGCGCAACAACCGGCTGGTCAAGGTCGTCTTCACCAAGAACTCCCACTACAAGGGCGATGTCCAGCTCAAGGCCGACAAGGCGGAGATGCGTTTCTACGACTCCGCCTCGACCATGGAGAAGGCGCTGGTCAAGGGCGACATCGACGTGGTCCACCGCGGCTTCTCGCCCGAGCAGATCGACAAGCTCAACAAGGGCGACGTCAAGGGCGTGCGCCTCTTCGAGTCCTCCGGGCAGGGCATCCGCTATCTGGTCTTCAACACCTCGGACCCGGCGGTCAAGAACAAGGCGGTCCGGCAGGCCATCGCCCATCTCGTGGACCGCCAGGCGCTGGTGCGCGATGTGTACAAGCGGACCGCCGAGCCGCTCTACTCGATGATCCCCACCAGCATCTCCTCGCATATCAACTCGTTCCACAACGAGTACGGCGACCCGGACCCCGCGGTCGCCAAGAGCGTGCTGCGCGACGCCGGTATCAACACCCCGGTGAAGCTGACGCTGACCTACACCACCGACCACTACGGTCCGGAGACGGCCGCGGAGTTCAAGGAGCTGAAGAAGCAGCTCAACCGCAGCGGCCTCTTCTCCGTCACGATCAAGGGCTACCCGTGGCGGGACTTCCGTCCCGCGCTCGTCAAGCGCCAGTTCTCCGCCTCCGGGATGGGCTGGCTGCCCGACTTCCCGGACCCCGACAGCTACACCGCGCCGTTCCTCACCACGGACAACTTCCTCAACTCGCCCTACCGCAACAGCACCATCCAGGACGAGCTGATCCCCAAGACCCGGCAGGAGGCCCAGCGCAGCCTCGCCGACAAGGACTTCCAGTCGATCCAGAACGCCGTCGCCAGCGACGTGCCCTATCTCCCGCTGTGGCAGGGCAACACCTATGTGGCCGCCCGCGAGGGCGTCATCGGCGCCGAGTACGCCTTCGACTCCTCGACCATGCTCCAGCTGTGGGAGCTCGGCAAGGGCGACTGAGAACGTCCCACGGGGGTCAGGCACGGAACGACGAATGTGTGAGGAAGACCGTTGAGGAAACGTGATCAGTGGCTGGCAGCTCCGCTCGGCGCGGGACTGGCCGCCGCCCTGCTCACCGGATGCGGCAGTGAGGACGGGGACGCGGCGGGCAGCGGCGAGCACGTGGTCATGGGGATGTCGGACGAGGTGCTCGCCACCGACCCGGCATCCGGCTACGACCCGGGCTCCTGGCTGCTGTTCAACAACGTCTTCCAGTCCCTGCTGAGCTTCCCGAAGGGCAGCACCACACCGCAGCCGGAGGCGGCGGAGAAGTGCTCCTTCAAGGACAACGCCAGCCGGGTCTACTCCTGCACGCTGCAGAACGACCTGACGTTCTCCAACGGCCATCCGCTCACCTCCGAGGACGTCAAGTTCTCCTTCGAGCGCACCAAGCGGATCAATGACGCGAACGGTCCGGCGCTGATGCTCACCTCCATCGGGAGCATCGACACCCCGGACAAGCGGACCGTCGTCTTCCATCTGAAGAACTCCGACGCGACCTTCCCGCAGAAGATCGCCTCCGGCGCCGGATCCATCGTCGACCACCGGGAATACCCCGCCGACAAGCTGCGCACGGACCACATGGCGGTCGGCTCCGGCGTCTACAAGCTGGACTCCTTCACCAAGGACGAGGCCGACTTCTCCGTCAACGGCGGCTACCAGGGGCCCGCCCGGCCGAAGAACTCCGGGCTGAACCTGAAGTTCTTCCACGGCGGGCAGGCCCGGCTGAAGTCCGCCGTGCAGAAGGGCGATGTGGACCTCGCCTACCGCGGGCTGGCCATGCGGGACCTCGCCGACCTCCAGGCGCAGAGCCTCGGCGGCGGCAAGAGCCTGAACGTGGTCGAGGGCACCGGCGCCGAGGTCCAGCACCTGGTCTTCAACATGAAGGACCCGGTGGCGGGCAAGCTCGGCGTGCGCAAGGCCATGGCGTACCTCATCGACCGCTCCACCCTGGTGCGGGACGTCTACAAGCGCACCGCCGAACCGCTGTACTCGGTGGTCCCGGCCGGGATCACCGGCCACAACACCGCCTTCTACGACAAGTACGGCGACCGCCCGCAGCCCGAGAAGGCCAAGCAGGCGCTGCGGGGCGAGGGCATCTCCGGCAAGGTCAAGCTGACGCTGTGGGGCACCCCGATCCGCTACGGCCCCGGCACCCTCCCGGGCCTGCGCCAGATCGCCGAGCAGCTCAACGCCAGCGGGCTGTTCGACGTCGATGTGAAGAGCGCGGACGTCGCCGCGTACGAGAAGGGCGTCGCCGGCGGGAAGTACGGCGTCTATGTGAAGGGCTGGGTGCCCGACTACCCGGACCCGGACAACTTCGTCGCCCCGTTCTTCGGCGCCGGCAACGTCCTGGCCAACCACTACACCTCGCCGCGGCTGTCCGCGCAGCTCATCCCCGCCACCGCCGAGCAGCCCAGCCGCGAGGCCACGGTCGGCGACTTCCAGCGGATCCAGGACATCATCGCCGACGAGGTGCCGATGCTCCCGCTGTGGCAGGGCAAGCAGTACGCGGTGGCCCAGGACGACATCTCCGGGCTGCAGTGGACCCTCGACTCCTCGACGGTCTTCCGCTTCTGGGAGATCGGCAAGTCGTCCGACGGCTGACGGGGACGGGCGGCCTTACGGCGGTACGGCAGGAGGCCCGGGGCGCGCCCCGGGCCTCCTGCCGTACCGCCACCGTCCCGGTGCCGCTACTGCGCGCCGGGGCGGACCAGGCCGCTCTCGTAGGCGTACACGGCGGCCTGCACCCGGTCGCGCAGCCCCAGCTTGGTCAGCACATGGCCCACATGCGTCTTGACCGTGGTCTCGCTGACGAACAGATCCGCGGCGATCTCCGCGTTGGACAGCCCCCGGGCCACCAGCTTCAGCACCTCGACCTCGCGCTCGGTCAGGGTGTGCAGGGTGTCCGGCACCGGCTCCTCGCCCGACGGGAGATGCCCGGCGTACTTGTCGAGCAGCCTGCGGGTGATGCTGGGCGCCAGCATCGCCTCGCCCGCCGCCACCACGCGGATGGCCTGCACCAGCTCGGTGGCGGGCGCGTCCTTCAGCAGAAAGCCGCTGGCCCCGGCGCGCAGCGCCTCCACCACGTACTCGTCCAGGTCGAAGGTGGTCAGCACCAGCACCTTGGCCGGGCCGTCCCGCCCCGGACCGGTGATCTGGCGGGTCGCCTCCACACCGTCCATCCGCGGCATCCGGATGTCCATCAGGACCACATCGGGCTGCAGCGCCCGCACCTGATCGAGGGCCTGCAGACCGTCCCCTGCCTCGCCGACGACCGCCAGATCCTGCTCCGCCTCGAGGATCATCCGGAAGCCGGTGCGCAGCAGCGGTTGGTCATCGACCAGTAGGACGCGGATCGCCACGGGAACTCCTTCGCTAGACCGCGTCCATTCTGCCCGCCCGTCACCCACCACCACCCTCAGGGGGCGCTACGCGGCACCTTCTTCTTGCCCGTCACCCACCACCACCCTCAGGGGGCGCTACGCGGACCCTCGATTCTGGAGAGGCACGACCGCCAGGGGATACGGCGGCGGCGTACCCCCGAACTCGGGACAGTGCGCCTGGTGGTCGCACCAGCCGCACAGCCTGGTCTGGCGGGGTACGAACGCACCGGTCTCCGTGGCCAGCCGGATCGCCTCCCACAGGGCCAGCACCTTGCGCTCCACCGCCCGCAGATCCCGCTCGTCCGGGTCGTACGTCCGCACATCGCCGCTGCCCAGATAGACCAGCTGCAGCCGCCGCGGGATCACCCCGCGCAGCCGCCACAGCACCAGCGCGTAGAACTTCATCTGGAAGAGGGCCTCGCCCGCGTACTGCGGCGCGGGGGCCTTGCCCGTCTTGTAGTCCACGATCCGCACATCACCCGTGGGAGCGATGTCGATCCGGTCGATGATTCCGCGCAGCCGCAGCCCGGATTCGAGCTCCGTCTCGACGAACAGCTCCCGCTCCGCGGGCTCCAGACGCGTCGGGTCCTCCAGCGAGAACCACTGGTCCACGAGCGTCTGAGCCCCCGTCAGCCATTCGGCCAGCCGGTCCGGCGCCGGGGCGCCGTCCTCCTCCTGGAACAGCTCCGCCAGCTCCGGCTTGGCCGCCAGCAGCCGATCCCACTCGCCCGGCACCAACGCCCGGGCCCGCGGCGAGGTGCGCTCGGCGGCCGGGGCGTCGAAGAGCCGCTCCAGCACCGCGTGGACCACCGTGCCGCGGGTGGCCGCCGCGCTGGGCTTCTCCGGCAATTTGTCGATCACTCGGAAGCGGTACAGCAACGGGCACCGCATGAAATCGGCCGCCCGCGACGGTGACAACGAGGCGGCTGGACCGGACCTCGGCGGTCCGTCCGACGGTTCGGCCTTCCCGGTGGTGGTTCCCGTGGTGGTTCCCATGGCGAAGACCCTACGACCCGCCACTGACAGCCGGACGCATACCATCGACGTCCGAGCCCCTCGCACTGCATGATCGTGGGGACCGTATCAAAAGAGGGGTGCGACCGAGCATCCGACGAGGGGACACCGTGGACAACAGCGGGCAGCGGCAGTCCGACAACGGGGAATCGGACCGCACGACCGAGCCCGAGGGTGGCAAACAGCCGCGCCCACGCGAGCCGGGCGGCGGCATTCTCATGGGCCGCCCGTTCGGCGTGCCCGTGTACGTATCGCCCAGCTGGTTCCTGGTCGCCGCCCTCATCACCTGGGTCTTCGGCGGTCAGCTCGACCGGGTGCTGCCCGAGCTCGGCGCCGCCCGCTATCTGGTCTCGCTCTTCTTCGCGGTGGCCTTCTACGCCTCGGTGCTGGTGCACGAGCTCGCCCACACCGTGGCCGCGCTCCGCTTCAAGCTGCCGGTGCGCCGGATCCAGCTCCAGTTCTTCGGCGGTGTCTCGGAGATCGAGAAGGAGACCGAGACCCCCGGCCGGGAGTTCGTGCTCGCCTTCGTCGGCCCGCTGCTCTCCCTGGTTCTCTCGGGCGTGTTCTACCTGGGCATGCTGGTCGTGGAGCCCGGCACGGTGCCCGGGGTGCTGCTCGCCGGGCTGATGATCTCCAACCTGATCGTGGCCGCGTTCAACCTGCTGCCCGGGCTGCCGCTGGACGGCGGCCGGATGCTGCGCGCCGTCGTCTGGAAGATCAGCGGCAGGCCCATGACCGGCACCGTCGCCGCCGCCTGGAGCGGCCGTGCGCTGGCCGTCGCGGTGCTCGTCGGGCTGCCGCTGCTCACCCAGGCGGGCGGGCTCGGCGACGAGCCCGAGAGCTTCGGCAGCGTCGACTCGCTCACCGACGCGCTGCTGGCCGCCATACTCGCCGCGATCATCTGGACCGGCGCGGGCAACAGCCTGCGCATGGCCCGGCTGCGGGAGCGGCTGCCGGACCTGCGCGCCCGTACGCTCACCCGGCGAGCCGTCCCCGTGGCGGCCGACACCCCGCTCTCCGAGGCGCTGCGGCGGGCGAACGAGGCCGGGGCCCGTGCCCTGGTCGTGGTGGACGGCCACGGCACCCCCACCGCCGTGGTGCGCGAGGCCGCCATCGT
Organism: Streptomyces sp. 11-1-2; assembly: GCF_003595545.1. Classification (NCBI taxonomy): domain Bacteria; kingdom Bacillati; phylum Actinomycetota; class Actinomycetes; order Kitasatosporales; family Streptomycetaceae; genus Streptomyces; species Streptomyces sp. 11-1-2. The sequence continues at coordinate 2,845,546 of NZ_CP022545.1, read as the reverse complement.
GGGGATCCCCGAGCACCGCCGCCCCTGGGTCGCGGTCAGCGGTCTCGCCCAGGATCTCAAGGACGGTATGCGGGTCTCCGCCGAGCTCACCGGCGAGGAGCTGCTGGACACCCTGCGGGCCACCCCCGCCACCGAGTACCTGGTGGTGGAGGAGAGCGGCCAGATCTACGGAGTGCTCTCCACGGCCGATGTCGAGCGCGCCTTCGTGGCGGCCATGGCCAGGACACCCGCGGGCCCCTCCTGAGGCCCCCGGTGTGGTCCGGGCAGGGTGAAGTGCCCGGTAGGCTGTTCACATGTCCGAACCGACCGGTGCCGCCCGCCGTCGCGGGCCCTTCCAGGTCGGGGACCAGGTCCAGCTCACCGACCCCAAGGGACGCCACTACACCTTCACGCTCGAGGCCGGGAAGAACTTCCACACCCACAAGGGATCCTTCCCCCATGACGAGCTGATCGGTGCCCCTGAGGGAACCGTCGTGCGTACCACGGGAAACGTCGCGTATCTCGCGCTGCGCCCCCTGCTCCCCGACTATGTCCTGTCCATGCCACGCGGTGCCGCCGTGGTCTACCCCAAGGACGCGGGGCAGATCCTGGCGATGGCCGACATCTTCCCCGGCGCACGTGTCGTCGAGGCGGGCGTCGGCTCCGGCTCGCTCTCCATGTTTCTGCTGCGGGCCATCGGCGACCAGGGCATGCTGCACTCCTACGAGCGCCGGGCCGACTTCGCCGAGATCGCCGCCCAGAACGTCGAGCGCTACTTCGGCGCCCCGCACCCCGCCTGGCGGCTCACCGTCGGCGACCTCCAGGACAACCTCAGCGACACCGAGGTGGACCGCGTGATCCTGGACATGCTCGCCCCCTGGGAGTGCCTGGAGCCGGTGTCCAAGGCGCTCGTCCCCGGCGGCATCCTGTGCGCGTACGTCGCCACCACCACCCAGCTCGCCCGCACCGTGGAGTGCATCCGCGAGCACGGCACCTTCAACGAGCCGTCGGCCTGGGAGACCATGGTCCGCACCTGGCATGTCGAGGGCCTGGCCGTACGGCCCGACCACCGCATGATCGGCCACACCGGCTTCCTGCTCACCGCCCGCCGGCTCGCGGACGGTGTGGAGCCCCCGATGCGCCGCCGCAGGCCCGCCAAGGGCGCCTACGGCGAGGACTACGTGGGCTGGGGCACCGCGAAGGACACCGGCGCCGCGGACGCCTCAGGAGGCGGCCGGAGCGCATCCGGCGGCCAGGACACCCCGTCCGGCGACGCCTGACGGCCGCCTGACGGACACCGGCGCCACAACGGCTCGGCGCGGCCACCGAATTCCCCGTGTGCGGGCGGTGGCCGCGCCCCTGTGAGATGTGGCACGATGCGGGACATCTCCCGCCTCAGCCCTTACATGGAGTCATCCCGCGTGCAGCCTCTGGGCCCGGATCTCGCGCACACCCATCCCCGTCCGGTGCACTGGGTCGCGACCGCGGCCGCCGTGGCCGCCGTCATCGCCGGGGGGTCGTTCTTCCAGCCCTCCGACGCCAAGGCCACCACGTCCACCGCCGCCTCCGCCCCGCGTGCCGGGGGGCTTCCGGCGGCCAAGGCCCCCGATCCCCGCGCCGCGGACTATCCGATGGACTGCGGACGGGCCAGGCCCGACGTCATCGACCGGGCCTCGGCGGACCTGGACGGCGACGGGCGGCCGGAGACCGCCGTCGTGGTGCGCTGCGCGACGGCGTTCGGCACCCCGCCCAGTGGCGTGTACGTGCTCTCCCAGCCGGCCCGTGCGGGAGCCGCGCCCCGCGTGGTGGCCACGTTCGTGGACCCGAAGGAAGGGATGAGCGTCACCGATTTCGCGGTGCGCGGAAAGACGGTTTCGGCCACCTTGCTCGGATACTCGTCGGCCAAGGTGCCGCGGTGCTGCCCGGATCAGCAGCGCAAGGTCAACTGGCGGTGGCGGGAGGGCAGGTTCGTCCTGAAGGCGCTGCCGGTTCCGGGGAGTGTGTGAGCGGTCGCTCGCGGAGTGTCACTCCGCGTCGGGGCCGTAGACCTCGATCCGGTCCGTGACGCGGCGTACATGGATGCAGTCGCCGGGGCACTCCTTGGCGGAATCCTTGACCTCGGTGAGCAGGGTCAGGGGGACCGGAGTGGTGGCACCCTTCTCCTGTAGCAGCTCATCGTCGGCGCTCTTGACGTAGGCTAGACCGTCGATGTCGAGTTCGAAGACCTCGGGAGCGTACTGGGCGCAGATGCCGTCGCCGGTGCACAGGTCCTGGTCAATCCACACTTCAAGATCGCCGAGCTCCTCGTTTCGCACGGTGTGCCCCCTGCTGTTCCTTCGATACGCCATTCAACAGTGTCTAAATATCGCCAGCCCTGACGGGTGTTGACCGTGTCGACGATACAACCGGTCGCTTTCCGATGTTGTTGGGTGGGTATTCGGCTGGTGTGAGGGAGTGCGCAAGGGTGAAGATCGGACACACGCCGACCGGGTTTGTGATCTAGGGGTTTCAACCCGCACCGGCCCAGGTAGGGTCAGGAAGCGTCCAGCTCCCCTTGGAGGAGGTGAGGACCGTGGCAGCCCACGACGACGACATCAACCGCGGCATCCGGCCGGGGCGGGGGTCTGATGACCCTGCCGGCCAGGTTGCCTATCTCGAGCAGGAAATCGCCGTCCTGCGCCGCAAGCTCGCCGACTCTCCGCGTCATACGAGGATTCTCGAAGAGCGGATCGTCGAGCTGCAGACCAATCTGGCGGGAGTCTCCGCACAGAACGAGCGGCTCGCGAACACACTCCGTGAGGCCCGCGACCAGATCGTGGCCCTCAAGGAGGAGGTCGACCGGCTTGCCCAGCCGCCGGCCGGTTTCGGAGCCTTTCTGCAGGCGAACGAAGACGGTACGGCCGACATCTTCACCGGGGGCCGTAAACTCCGGGTGAATGTCAGCCCAAGCGTCGAGCTCGACGACCTCAAGCGCGGCCAGGAGGTCATGCTCAACGAGGCGCTCAATGTGGTCGAGGCCATGGAGTTCGAGCGCGCCGGGGACATCGTCACCCTCAAGGAAGTCCTTGAGGACGGCGAGCGCGCCCTGGTGATCGGGCACACCGACGAGGAGCGGGTGGTGCGGCTGGCAGAGCCGCTGCTGCACACCACCATCCGCCCCGGTGACGCCCTGCTGCTCGAGTCCCGGTCCGGCTATGTCTACGAAGTCGTTCCGAAGAGCGAGGTCGAGGAGCTCGTCCTCGAAGAGGTTCCGGACATCGACTACACCAAGATCGGCGGTCTGGGAAACCAGATCGAGCTGATCCGCGACGCGGTCGAGCTCCCGTACCTCTACCCCGACCTCTTCAAGGAGCACGAACTGCGGCCGCCGAAGGGTGTGCTGCTGTACGGTCCGCCCGGCTGCGGCAAGACGCTGATCGCCAAGGCCGTGGCCAACTCCCTTGCCAAGAAGGTCGCCGAGGTAACCGGCAAGCCCGCGGGGAAGAGCTTCTTCCTCAACATCAAGGGTCCCGAGCTGCTCAACAAGTACGTCGGTGAGACGGAGCGGCACATCCGGCTGGTCTTCCAGCGGGCTCGGGAGAAGGCCAGCGAGGGCACGCCCGTCATCGTCTTCTTCGACGAGATGGACTCCCTCTTCCGCACCCGTGGCTCCGGGGTCAGCTCGGACGTGGAGAACACCATCGTCCCCCAGCTGCTCTCCGAGATCGACGGCGTGGAGGGCCTGGAGAACGTGATCGTGATCGGTGCCTCCAACCGAGAGGACATGATCGACCCGGCGATCCTGCGCCCCGGCCGCCTCGATGTGAAGATCAAGATCGAGCGTCCGGACGCCGAGGCCGCCAAGGACATCTTCTCGAAGTACCTCACGGAGTCCCTGCCGATTCACACGGACGACCTCACCGAGCACGGCCAGTCGCCCAAGGCCGCGATCGGCGGAATGATCCAGTCGGTGGTCGAGCAGATGTACACCGAGTCCGAGGAAAACCGCTTCCTGGAAGTCACCTACGCCAATGGCGACAAGGAAGTCCTCTACTTCAAGGACTTCAACTCCGGCGCCATGATCCAGAACATTGTGGACCGGGCCAAGAAGATGGCGATCAAGGACTTCCTGGACCACAACCAGAAGGGCCTTCGCGTCTCCCATCTGCTCGCCGCCTGCGTGGACGAGTTCAAGGAGAACGAGGACCTGCCGAACACCACGAACCCGGACGACTGGGCCCGGATCTCCGGCAAGAAGGGCGAGCGGATCGTCTACATCCGCACCCTGGTCACCGGAAAGCAGGGCGCGGACACGGGACGCTCCATCGACACGGTGGCGAACACCGGTCAGTACCTGTAACACCGCAGTCCGGCTGCGGATGTCCTGGACGGGGCATCCGCAGCCGGATGCGCTTTTCGGACCGCATTCTTCGTATGAGTCCTACGAGCCCGACCGGAGCAATGACTGAAATGATCTCCGCAGCACCGCTTGGCCGTTCTAGGCTCTTCGGTACCGCACGATCGCGGCACGGGGGATCGGGGGCCGCATATGGACCGGGAGCGCAGCGGTACTTGAGCGCCGACCTCAGCCGGGGGCGGCGCCGGGCAAGGAGGGCCGCATGACCGTACGGCGCGTAATGGGTATCGAGACGGAGTACGGGATCTCCGTCCCCGGGCACCCGAACGCCAATGCCATGCTCACCTCATCCCAGGTGGTCAACGCCTACGCGGCGGCGATGCACCGGGCGCGTCGCGCCCGCTGGGACTTCGAGGAGGAGAACCCGCTGCGGGACGCCCGCGGCTTCGACCTCGCGCGCGAAACCGCAGACTCCAGCCAGCTCACGGACGAGGACATCGGCCTGGCCAATGTGATCCTCACCAACGGCGCACGGCTCTATGTGGACCACGCCCACCCCGAGTACTCCGCCCCCGAGGTCACCAACCCCCGGGACGCGGTGCTCTGGGACAAGGCGGGCGAGCGCATCATGGCCGAGGCCGCCCTCCGCGCCGCCGAGCTGCCCGGCGGACAGTCGATCCACCTCTACAAGAACAACACCGACAACAAGGGCGCCTCCTACGGCACGCATGAGAACTACCTGATGAAGCGGGAGACCGCCTTCTCGGACATCGTGCGCCACCTGACGCCCTTCTTCGTCTCCCGCCAGGTCGTCACCGGCGCCGGCCGCGTCGGCATCGGCCAGGACGGCCATGAGCACGGCTTCCAGATCAGCCAGCGGGCCGACTACTTCGAGGTCGAGGTCGGCCTGGAGACCACGCTCAAGCGCCCGATCATCAACACCCGCGACGAGCCGCACGCCGATGCCGAGAAGTACCGCCGGCTCCACGTGATCATCGGGGACGCCAACCTCTCCGAGCTCTCGACCTACCTCAAGCTGGGCACCACCGCCCTGGTGCTGTCGATGATCGAGGACGGCTTCATCGCCGTGGACCTCGCGGTGGACCAGCCGGTGCGCACCCTGCACCAGGTCTCGCACGACCCGACACTGCGCCGTCTGATCACGCTGCGCAGCGGCCGCACACTGACCGCGGTGCAGCTCCAGATGGAGTACTTCGAGCTCGCCCGCAAATACGTCGAGGACCGCTACGGAGCGGACGCCGACGAGCAGACCCGGGACGTCCTGACCCGCTGGGAGGACGTGCTGAACCGGCTGGAGCGCGATCCCATGAGCCTGTCCGGCGAGCTGGACTGGATCGCCAAGCGGGAGCTGCTGGAGGGCTACCGCCGCCGCGACACCCTGGAGTGGGACGCGGCCCGGCTGCATCTGGTGGACCTGCAGTACGCCGACGTACGCCCCGACAAGGGCCTGTACAACCGGCTGGCGGCGCGCGGCAAGATGAAGCGGCTGCTGGACGACCAGGAGGTCGCCCGCGCCCAGAACAAGCCCCCGGAGGACACCCGCGCCTACTTCCGCGGCCGCTGCCTGGAGCAGTACGCGGACGACGTCGCCGCGGCCTCCTGGGACTCGGTCATCTTCGATCTGCCGGGTCGTGACTCTCTGCAACGGGTCCCCACGCTGGAGCCGCTGCGCGGCACCCGCAACCACGTCAAGGAGCTGCTGGACCGCTGCCGCACGGCCGAGGACCTGGTCCGGGTGCTGTCCGGCGGCTGAAATGCCCCCCAGCCGGGAATCATCGAGGTGGCCTCCGTACGTTGTAGCGAGTGGGAGGCCGATGTCGGACCCGGCTTGTAGGGTCTGATCTTGAGACCGATCGAATCAGCGGGCGAACCGAGCGGGGTGAGGGACATGGCGACCAAGGACACCGGCGGCGGTCAGCAGAAGGCGTCGCGCTCGACCGAAGAGGTCGAGGAGCAGGCGCAGGACGCGCAGGCCGCGGACGACCTGAAGGAGCGGCAGGAGAAGCTCTCCGACGACGTCGACTCCGTGCTGGACGAGATCGACGACGTGCTCGAGGAGAACGCGGAGGACTTCGTGAGGTCGTTCGTCCAGAAGGGCGGGCAGTAAAGCGCGTCCTCTCCGTCCTGCGTCCCCGCGAAGGGGGCGCAGGACGGATGACTTCCATGGCCAGGGGTATGGTCCGTGCAGTATTTCAAGATCTGGTGGAAGGAAACGTGTGGAAGCCAACACTCGTAGCACAGGGCGTCTGCCGGCTGCCTTCCTGACGCCCGGCTCCTCGTCGTTCATGGACTTCCTGGGCGAGCACTCGCCCGAGCTGCTTCCGGGGAACCGTCCGCTGCCCCCGGTACAGGGCGCCATCGAGGCCCCCCACGGCACCACCATCGTGGCGGTGAGCTTCCCCGGCGGTGTGGTGCTCGCCGGTGACCGCCGCGCCACCATGGGTAATGTCATCGCGCAGCGTGACATCGAGAAGGTCTTCCCCGCCGACGAGTATTCGGCCGTCGGGATCGCGGGGACCGCCGGTATCGCCGTGGAGATGGTCAAGCTCTTCCAGCTCGAGCTGGAGCACTTCGAGAAGGTCGAGGGCACCGTTCTCTCGCTCGAGGGCAAGGCGAACAGGCTCTCGACCATGATCCGCGGCAACCTCGGCATGGCGATGCAGGGCCTTGCCGTGGTCCCGCTCTTCGCGGGGTGGGACGTCGACCGGGAGAAGGGCCGCATCTTCTCCTACGACGTGACCGGCGGGCGTTCGGAGGAGCGCGGCTTCGCCGCCACCGGCTCGGGCTCGATGTTCGCCCGGGGCGCGCTCAAGAAGCTCTATCGCCAGGACCTGACCGAGGAGCAGGCCGCCACCGCCGTGCTCCAGGCGCTCTATGACGCCGCCGACGACGATTCGGCCACCGGAGGGCCGGATCTCGCCCGCCGTATTTACCCGATCATCACCTCCCTCACCGAGGACGGTTTCAAGAGGTTCAGCGAGGACGAGGTGTCCGAGCTCGCCCATGCCATCCATGAACGGCGCCTCGAAGAGCCGGACGGCCCCCGCGCCGCCCTTCTCTGAGAGGACGGTCCAGCCGGAATGCATTCGCCATTGACAGAAGGGACGGACAGCCGGTGACGACGCCGTTCTATGTTTCTCCTCAGCAGGCCATGGCCGACCGCGCCGAATACGCCCGTAAGGGCATCGCTCGCGGCCGCAGCGTGGTCGTGCTGCAGTACGCCGACGGCATCGTCTTCGTTGCGGAGAACCCGTCCCGCGCGCTGCACAAGGTCAGCGAGATCTATGACCGGATCGCCTTCGCGGCGGTCGGTAAGTACAACGAATTCGAGAATCTGCGCATCGGCGGTGTCCGTTACGCCGATCTGCGTGGCTATACCTATGACCGTGAGGATGTCACGGCCCGCGGGCTGGCGAATGTCTACGCCCAGACCCTGGGCACGATCTTCTCCAGTGCCGCTGAGAAGCCGTACGAGGTCGAGCTGATCGTCGCCGAGGTCGGGGAGGGCCCCGAGGACGACCAAATCTACCGCCTCCCGCACGACGGCTCCATCGTGGACGAGCACGGCTCGGTCGCCGTCGGTGGCAACGCCGACCAGATCAGCACCTATCTCGACCAGCGCCACCGGGACGGCATGACCCTGGCCGAGGCCCTCAAGCTGGCCGTCGACTCGCTCTCCCGCGACAACAACGGCGGGGAGCGCAGCCTCACCGCCGAGCAGCTCGAGGTCGCGGTCCTGGACCGCAACCGCCCCCAGAAGCGCAAGTTCAAGCGTGTCCTGGGCGGCCAGCTCTCCCGGCTCCTGGAGTCGGGAGAGGGAGCGGCGGACTCTGAGGAGTCGGCCGAATCCGGCGGGGCCGAGGAGTCCACCCCGGAGTCCGAGGACTGACCCAGCCGCTGCCGTTCGTTTCTCCGTCGCCGCCGCCCCGGGCCCACCCCGGGCGGCGGCGACGTTGTGCGGCGACGAGCCCACACGGCCCCCGCACCCAGGCCGCGCAACGACCGGAGCGGTAGCCCCGAGGCGGGTCAGGACCGTGGGGGAGGGGCCGTGGAGCCGCGGGGGATCAGCTCTACGGGCAGCACCGTGTCCCGGGGCGTCTCGCCGTCCATGAGCGTCATCAGGGCTCGCATACCGGCCGCACCCACCGCCTCCGCCGGGAGCCGCACCGTCGTCAGCTCCGGTTCCACCGCCGTGGCCAGCGCCAGATCGTCGAAGCCGGTCACCGAGATGTCGTCCGGGATCCGCAGCCCCAGCCGCCGGGCCGCCTTGCAGGCGCCCGCGGCCAGGATGTCGTCGTCGCAGACGAGCGCGGTCGGCCGGGGCCCGGGGCGGGTCAGGACGCGTTCGGCGGCCCGGCGGCCCTCCTCGACGGTCAACCCCGCCGGTTCGGTGCCCAACGCGGTGCCCGGGACCTCGTCCATCGCCTCCGCCAGGGCCCGGGCACGGACTTGGAAGGTCCAGGAGTCCACCGCCGCCGCGAGATGGGCCACCCGGCGGTGCCCGAGCGCCAGCAGATGCCCCGCCGCCTGCCGCGCCCCGTCCGCGATGTCGAGGTTGACGGTGGCCGCCGCGGCCGCGTCGTCCGGGTCGCTGTCGAGCATCACCAGCGGCAGTCCGCCGCCGCGCACCGCGGCCAGCGCGTCGGCCGCCATGGAGGAGGCGATCACCCCGTCGAGCGAGGCGCGCGCCGAGTCGAACGGGTCCCGGGCCGGGCCCACGCCCTCGGGGGACGGATAGAGCACCATCCCGAAGCCATGGTCGGCGGCGACCCGCTCGGCGCCGGTGTAGACACGGGCGAAGAACTCGGTCGTCAGGGCGGGCACCACCATGAGCACGGTCCTGGTGCGGCCCAGGCGGAGGCTGCGGGCCGCGAGGTTGGGGCGGTAGCCGAGATCGCGCGCGGCGGCCCGTACGGCCTCCACGGTGCGCTCGGAGACCCGTCCGGGCCACTTCTCGCCGAGCACCAGGGACACGGTCGCCTGGGACACGCCCGCCAGGCGCGCCACATCCCGGCTCGTCGCCCGTCCCGCGACCGGCCGCCCCGCGGCCGCCGGGCCGCCCGGACCAGCGGCAGCCCCGGCCCCCGGGCCGGCGGCCGACGTGTCCGCCGGGCGAGCGGCAGTCCCGCCCCCGCCCGGGCCCTCGCGCCGCGCGGACTCACCCGTCCGGCCGGTTCCCCGGGAACCTTTCCCGGCGGCCCCGTCCGCCGCGTGGGCGCGGTCCGCGCTCGCCACCATCGCCTCCGCTCCCTCCGCCGCCACGCGTCTCGCCGCCGGCTGCTCATTTCGGCCCGCGAGTGGACCCGCGGTGGCGGCCATGGTACGTATGACGCTGGCAGTTATACGTACAACGTCACACACGACCCGCGACGCACCCGCGACGCACTCGCGACAACCCACAGGAACCCGCAGGACCTGAAGCAGAACCTGAAGCGGACCTGGCAAGGAAGGGGCAGGCAATGGCGGCTGGTTACGGGGAACTGCTGCGCACCCCGCACGCGGCACGGCTGCTCATCGGCACGCTGCTGGGACGGCTTCCGAACGCCACCGCCGCCCTGGCCGTGCTGCTCTTCTCCCGCGCCGAGGGCGGCAGCTACGCCCTCGCCGGGGGGCTGTCGGCCGTCTACGGCGCGGCCAACGCGGTGGGCCAGCCGCTGCTGGGCCGGGCCGTGGACCGCTTCGGCCAGCCCTGGGTGATGCTGCCCGCCGCCGTGGCCTCCGCGCTCGGGACGGTCCTGTTCGCCGTCGTCGGGCTCGACCCGCTGCCCGTGGCGTACGCCGCGATGCTGATCGCCGGGCTGTTCACCCCGCCGCTGGAGGGCGGGCTGCGGGCGCTGTGGCCCTCGGTGCTGCGGCGCGAGGACCAGGTGCACGCGGCGTACGCGCTGGACGCCGTGGCCCAGGAGGTGATGTTCGCCGTCGGCCCGCTGCTGGTCACCCTGAGCGTGGCCGTGTGGTCCGAGGCGGCCGCACTGCTGGTCATCAACGCCATCGGGGTCGCGGGCGCGCTCTGGGTCGTGGTCTCGCGGCCGTCGCGGCAGTGGCGCTCGGCGCCGCGCGAGGCGCACTGGCTGGGCGCGCTGCGCTCGCCCGGGCTGCTGGTGCTGCTCGGCTCGTTCTTCTTCATCGGGCTCGCCCTCGGCGCGATCGCGGTGGCCGCCGTGGCGTACGCCGACGAGCACGGCGGCGGCGCGGTCTCCAGCGCGCTGCTCTCCGCCCTCGGCGTGGGCGCGCTGGCCGGCGGCATCGTCTACGGCGGCCGCACCTGGCCCGGCGCGCCCGAACGGCGGCTGCGACTGCTGGTGGCCGCGCTGGCGCTCGGCTATCTGCCGCTGATGCTGGTGCCTGGCGTCGTCATGATGACCGTCCTCGCCGGGGTGGCTGGGGTGTTCCTGGCCCCGGCGCTGGCCTGCGCGTTCGTCGTCGTGGACCGCCACGCGCCCACCGGCACGGTCACCGAGGCGTTCTCCTGGCTGGTGACCACGTTCGTGGTGGGCAACGCGGTCGGCACCGCCGTGGCGGGGCCCACGGTCCAGCTCGGCGGAGTGGCCCCCGGATTCGCGGTGCCCGCGGCCGGTGGAGTGGCCGCGCTGGCGGTGCTGCTGGCCGCCCAGCGGTTCCTCCTGGACCGGCCACACCCCGTCGTCCGGCCGACCGTTCCCCCAACACCGGATGAACCCTGCGCGGAAAATGATCGCAACCGTGCCGTCGAACCCGGTTTCAGAGCACGCCATCAGGCGTAATGTTCAGGCATGGACCGCCGCATTTTCGGGCTGGAGAACGAGTACGGCGTCACGTGCACATTCAGGGGACAGCGCCGGTTGTCTCCTGACGAAGTGGCGCGCTACCTCTTCCGCCGTGTCGTCTCCTGGGGCCGCAGCAGCAATGTCTTCCTGCGCAACGGCGCCCGCCTCTATCTCGACGTGGGCTCGCACCCGGAATACGCAACCCCCGAGTGTGACAACGTGACCGAGCTGGTCACTCACGACAAGGCAGGCGAGCGCATTCTCGAGGGTCTGCTCGTGGACGCGGAGCGTCGCCTGCACGAGGAGGGAATCGCGGGCGACGTCTATCTCTTCAAGAACAACACCGACTCCGCGGGCAACTCCTACGGCTGCCACGAGAACTATCTGGTGGCACGGCATGGCGAGTTCTCCCGCCTCGCCGACATTCTCATCCCGTTCCTGGTGACGCGACAGCTGCTGTGCGGTGCGGGCAAGGTGCTCCAGACCCCGCGTGGCGCCGTCTACTGCGTCAGCCAGCGCGCCGAGCACATCTGGGAGGGCGTCAGCTCCGCGACGACCCGATCCCGGCCGATCATCAACACCCGCGACGAACCCCACGCCGACGCCGAGCGCTACCGCCGGCTGCATGTCATCGTGGGCGACTCCAACATGTCCGAGACCACCATGCTGCTCAAGGTCGGCGCCACCGATCTGGTGCTCCGCATGATCGAGGCGGGCACCGTGATGCGTGACCTGACCCTGGAGAACCCCATCCGGGCGATCCGCGAGGTCAGCCATGACATCACCGGGCAGCGCAAGGTGCGGCTCGCCAGCGGGCGCGAGGCGTCCGCCCTGGAAGTGCAGCAGGAGTACTACGAGAAGGCCGTCGACTTCTGCGAGCGCCGCGGCATCCGCACCGGCATGGTCGAGCGCGTCCTCGAGCTGTGGGGCCGCACCCTGGACGCGATCCGCACCGAGGACCTCGACCGGATCGGCACCGAGATCGACTGGGTGATGAAGTACAAGCTCATCGAGCGGTACCGAGCCAAGAACAACATCACCATGTCCCATCCGCGGATCGCCCAGATAGACCTCGCCTACCACGACATCCACCGCCGCCGCGGCCTCTACTACCTGCTGGAGAAGCGGGGTCAGGCGGCCCGGGTCTGCAACGACTTGAAAATCTTTGAGGGCAAGTCGGTGCCACCGCAGACCACCCGCGCCCGGCTGCGCGGCGACTTCATCCGCCGGGCCCAGGAGCAGCGCCGCGACTTCACCGTCGACTGGGTACATCTGAAGCTCAATGACCAGGCACAGCGCACCGTGCTGTGCAAGGACCCGTTCCGTTCGGTCGACGACCGCGTGGAGAAACTCATCGCCGGTATGTGACCGGCGTACGGCTTACCTTGCCCTCGGGCCCCGTGCGTTCTCCGGACGGGGCCCGAGTCACGTCGTAGAGTGGCGCGCATTGGCCATCGCAAGATCTACCTAACGAGGACTCCGTGCGCCGACGCTCCGTACTCCTTGCCGTGCCCGCGGGCCTGCTGACACTCGCGGGCTGTGGTGACGACAAATCAGGGTCCGACAAGTCCAAGCCGTCACAGGAGCCGACGAGCCAGAGTCCTTCACCGGCCCCCAGCGGCAAGATCGTCTCCGGACCGGTGCCGCCCATTACCGCTGGTAAGAAGTTCGGTGAGAAGCCGAAGGTCGCCAAGGGAACGGGTAAGCCGCCGCACGATCTCGCGGTCAAGACGATCAGCCAAGGGGACGGCAGGAAGACGGTCAAGGGGGACTGGGTCCAGATCAACTACCTGGCGCAGATCTGGGACACCGGTAAGGCCATCGACAACACCTTCGACAAGAAGAAGACCGCCGCCTTCCCGATCGGCAAGGGCCAGGTCCTCCCGGGCTGGGACCAGGGCCTGCTGGGCCGGAACCTCGGCAGTCGGCTGGAGCTGGCCGTCCCGCCCGCGTACGCCTACGGCAAGCAGGGCCAGCCGCAGGCCGGTATCAAGGGGACCGACACGCTGGTCTTCGTCATCGACCTCGTGGGTGCCTTCAACGCCAAGAGCTCGGCCAAGGGCAGCAAGGTGGAGCAGACCGACGCCGACCTGCCCAAGGTGTCCGCCAACACCGACGGCAAGGCGCCCACCATCACCCTCCCCAAGAAGGCCGCGCCGAAGAAGCTGGTCTCCGAATACGTCATCGAGGGTGACGGCCAGGAGGTCAAGAAGACCGATGCCCTGCTCGTCCAGTACAAGGGCGTGCTGTGGGACGGCGGCAAGGAGTTCGACTCCACCTACAAGCGCGGTGAGCTCGCCCAGTTCTCGCTGCAGCAGGTCGTCAAGGGCTGGTCGCAGGGGCTCACCGGCAAGAAGGTCGGCAGCCGGGTGCTGGTCGTCGTGCCCCCGGACCTGGGCTACGGCAAGGCGGCCCAGAAGGGCATCCCCGCCAACTCCACGCTGGTGTTCTCCGTGGACATCCTGGCGGTTCTGTAACCTGTGCGGGTTGCCCACAACGTCACAAGGAGCAATTTCGTGAGCATCGAGAAGCCCGAGGTCGACTTCCCGGGCGGCGAGCCGCCGGCCGAGCTGGAGATCAAGGAGATCTGGGAGGGCGACGGGCCCACGGCCAAGGCCGGCGACAACATCGCCGTGCACTATGTGGGCGTCTCCTTCAGCACAGGTGAGGAGTTCGACGCGAGCTACAACCGCGGCACCCCGCTGCGGATCCAGCTCGGGGTCGGCCAGGTCATCTCCGGCTGGGACCAGGGACTCCAGGGGATGAAGGTCGGCGGCCGCCGGCAGCTCATCGTCCCGCCGCACCTCGGTTACGGGGACCGTGGCGCCGGCGGTGGCCGGATCAAGCCGGGCGAGACGCTGATCTTCGTCTGCGATCTGGTCTCCGTCTGAGACGGCGGTCCGTCGCGCCGAGGGCTCCTGCCAATGGGCAGGGGCCCTCGGCTTTTGCCGCGCGTCCCCGTAGCGGTACGGTCACGTGCGTAAGGTCACGAAGAAAGGGCGTCGATGGCGATTGCCAAGGCCGAGCGGCTGATGAACCTGGCCCTGTGCCTGCTGGGAACGCGGCGTCCGCTGACCAAACGGGAGTTGCGGGGCTCCATAGAGGCGTACCTCCAGACCGACGCGGCGAACGATGAAGCGTTCAACCGCATGTTCGAACGCGACAAGGACGACCTGCGCGAACTCGGCCTGATCATCGAGACGGTGGAGGGCCTCGACGGCGAGATCGGCTATCTCGCCCGCCGGGACAGCAACCGCCTCCCGCCGATAACCCTCGACGCCGAGGAGGCCGCCGCCCTGGGCCTGGCCGCCAAGGTCTGGCAGCAGGCCCGGCTCGCGGGCGCCGCCAGCGGCGCGCTGCAGAAGCTGCGCGCCGCCGGGATGCCGGTCACCGAGGATCCGTACGACACGCCGGGGCACAGCGCGCTGGAGCCGCGCATCCCGGTCCACGAGGCCGCCTTCGAGCCGCTGATGCTCGCCTGCCGCGACCGCCGCCCCGTTCTCTTCGACTACCGCAAGTCGAACGCCGCGCGCCCCGAGCAGCGGCAGGTCGAGCCCTGGACGCTGGAGTCCTGGCGCGGCCACTGGTATCTCGCCGGATGGGACCGCGAGCGCGCCGCCGAGCGGGTCTTCCGGCTCTCCCGGATCACCGGGCGGGTCCGGCTGCGGTCCGACGCGTACACCGCCGAGGTGCCCGACCACGTCACCGTCCGGGAGACCGTGGAGACCTGGGCGGGCGAGACCGCCACCGGCACCGCCCGGATCAGGCTGCGCTCGGGCCACGGCTATCCACTGCGGGCGAGGGCGCTGTCCACCCGGGCGGCCGACGACGGCTGGGACGAGCTGGAGATTCCCTACGGGCACGGCCTGGACGCCTGGCTCGTGGAGTTCGGTCCGGACGTGGTCGTATTGGGGCCCGACGAGCTGCGGGCGGATGTCGTGGACCGGCTGCGCGCGGTCGCCAAGGGCTGAGGGGACGGATCACTTCATCATGGCCGGAAACGCCATTGACCAGACCCGGCGGATGCTCTCCCTGGTGACATATCTGCGCGAGCGCCCCGGCGCCCGCGTCGCCGATGTCGCCCGGGCCTTCGGCATCAGCGAGGACGAGCTGATCGCCGACCTCGATGTGCTGCCGCTGTGCGGCACCAGCTTCCGCGGCGGCGATCTGCTGGACATCGACACCGACGGGGAGCGGATCTGGTGGCATAACCCCGACGACGTCGCCGAGCCGCTGCGGCTGGCGGCCGACGAGGCCACCGCGCTGCTGGTCGCCGCCCGCGCCGTCGCCACCCTCCCCGGGCTGCGCGAGGGCGACCGGGAGGCGCTGCTGCGGGCCACCGCCAAGCTGGAGGCCGCGGCGGGCGAGGTGGCGGGCGCCAGCTCCCGGCTCTCGGTGATCTTCGAGTCGGAGGGCGGCGTCTTCGCCGACGTCGACCGTGCCATCTCCGAGCGCCGCAGGCTGTGGCTGCGCTACTACTCGCCCGCGCGCGATGAGATCACCGAGCGCGAGGTCGACCCGATCCGGCTCTTCGCCGTCGGTCGCACCTACATGGAGGCGTGGTGCCGCCTCTCCGAGGCGCGGCGGACCTTCCGGCTCGACCGGGTCGTCGAGATCAAGCTGCTCGACGAGGCGTCCGATCCGCCGCCCATCGAGCTGCGCGATCTGTCGGACCTGTCCTCCGCGCTGGTGCAGACCGGTGCCGAGGACCCCGAGGTGGTCGTCGAGGTCGGCCCCGGCGGGCGCTGGGTCGCCGAGTACTACCCGCACGACAGCGCGGAGGAGCTGCCCGACGGCGGCCTCCGGATCACTCTGCGCGCGCCCGACCCCGGCTCGCTGCGGCGCCTGGCGCTGCGGCTGGGCAGGGACGGCCGGATCGTCTCGCCGCAGGGTCTCGCGGACAGTGCCCGGGACGCGGCGCGGCAGGCGCTCGCGGCGTACGGTGAATGAGGGGACGCACACAGTGACCGCACGGGGGAGTGCCGCTTCGGTGGTTTTCAAGGCAGCCTGTCCGGAGTGCCGGGGCAGGTTCGAGCTGGCCGCGGGCGCGCTGCGGCTGGCCATCGGGGCCAGCGACCGCACCACCTTCTACTCCTTCACCTGCCCCGACTGCGGAACCATGGTGCGCAAACCGGCGGGGGAGCGGATCGTGGAGCTGCTCACCGGTGGCGGGGTGCGCACGCTGCGGCTGCACTCCACCGTCTAGGCTCTGCCGCATGCTCTGGCCGATGCTCGCCCTCGCCCTCGCCTTCTGCGGAATCGCCGTACTCGCCGTGCTCTCGGTGCGGGTCCACGCGGAGGTCCGCAGGCTGGCCCGGCAGGTGTCGGACAGCTCGCAGCGGATCACCCGGGCCGCCGAGGACCTGGAGCGGGCCTCGGCTCCGCTGGGATCAACGGTGGACGCTCTGCGTCGCGAGTGAGAGCCGCCCTGCGTCGCGAGTGAGAGCCTGCTGCGCGTCAGGAGCACGGTCCGCAGGGGTCCGCAGGTGATGGGCGCTCTGCTGCGCCACAGCCAAGCGGGGTACGCTGAGATTTCGCGGCCCTGGTAGCGAGGCGGAGGGTCGCAACCCGGAGTCCGCACGGGGATTGCTTCCGGTTTACCCCTGCGCGCTACGATCGCTGACAGCACGGCTGCCGGACACCAGTCCGACCGTCGGGCAGCCCCACCCCCAGCCGCCTCGGTGAGAAGGAAGACGCTTATGCTGTTCGGAAAGATCGGCGTTCCCGAGATTCTCCTCATCCTTGTCGTCGTGCTGCTGCTGTTCGGTGCCAAGAAGCTTCCGGACATGGCCCGCTCGCTGGGCAAGTCGGCCCGGATCCTCAAGAGCGAGGCGAAGGCCATGAAGTCGGATGGTCAGCAGCAGCAGACCACGCCGGCCGACCCGCCCCAGCCCGGCCAGGACGAGTCCACCCATCGTACGATCCAGGCCGCGCCCGGAGACGTGACCAGCTCGCGTCCGGTGTCGGAGCCGAGCGACACCACCAAGCGCTGACCCAGGGCCACTTGAAGGCGGCGGCATTGGAAGGCCGCCACCGGACGCACGAGATGAGGACGTGGGTTGCTCAAGTCTGCCCGCACGAAGGAGAAGGACCCCGAGGGGCGGATGCCCCTGGCTGAGCACCTGCGTGAACTGCGCAACCGGTTGCTCAAGTCTGTCCTGGCGATCTGCGTGGTCACGATCGTCGCGATGTTCTACTACATGGACATCGCCAAATTCCTGATGCAGCCGGTGCTGGACGCCGTCGGCTGTGGCGGGGTCTCGCTGTCCGATCTCTCCGGCAAGGGGAGCAAGGGCCACGACTGCGCCTACTTCACCGTGAACGGTCTGCTGTCGCCGTTCACGATCATGCTGAAGGTCTCCTTCACAACCGGGCTGGTGGTGGCCACCCCCATCTGGCTCTACCAGCTCTGGGCCTTCCTCGCGCCCGGGCTGCACCGCAACGAGAAGAAGTACGGCCTGTTCTTCGTCGGGCTCGGCGTACCGCTCTTCGTCTGTGGCGCGTACTTCGCGTACATGATCCTTCCGACCAGCGCCAAGGTCCTCATCGGCTTCACCCCCGAGGGGGCCAACAACCTCCTCCCGCTGGACGACTTCCTCGATCTGCTCGCCCGGATGATCGTCGTCTTCGGACTCGCCTTCGAGCTTCCGCTGCTGCTGATCCTGCTGAACTTCACCGGCATCCTCACCGGACGCCGGATGCTCGGCTGGTGGCGCGCCATGATCATGGGCATCACGGTCTTCGGCGCCATCGCCACCCCCAGCACCGACCCGATCGGCATGTTCGCCCTGGCCGGACCGGTCGTCGTGCTCTACTTCGGCGCCGTCGGCGTCTCCCTGCTCAACGACCGGCGCAAGGCGCGCCGCCGGGCCGCCGACCCGGACTTCGGCCTGAGCGACGACGAGGCGTCCGAGCTGGATCTGACCCCCGAGGCCGTCGCCGCGCCCAGCGCCAGGCCGGAGCTCACTGACGGGGACGACTCCGGCGGCACCCCCCGGCGCAACGGCTACGACGACGTCACCTAGCCGTCCGTAACCGCTCCGGGCACGGGCGGGGCAGCGTCCACGGCCCCGTCCCGGCCCGGTGGGCCGAACAAAGCTCCGGCGGACCGAACAAAGCCCCGATAAAGATCGCGTGCGCTGTCGGAGGTGGCCGGTAGGCTCGTAGATACGATGACCGACGAGCTATCTCCCGCCGAGCGCTATGCGGCGTCCCGCGCCCGGGCCGCCGAGCAGGCCACCGCGCTGGCCCCCTTCCGCGAGATGTACGACTTCGAGCTGGATCCCTTCCAGATCGAGGCGTGCAAGGCCCTGGAGTCCGGCAAGGGCGTGCTGGTCGCCGCCCCCACCGGCTCGGGCAAGACCATCGTGGGCGAGTTCGCCGTCCACCTGGCGCTGACCCAGGGCCGCAAGTGCTTCTACACCACGCCCATCAAGGCGCTGTCCAACCAGAAGTACACGGACCTGGTGAGGCGCTACGGCGCCGACAAGGTCGGTCTCCTCACCGGGGACAACAGCGTCAATTCCGATGCCCCGGTGGTCGTGATGACCACCGAGGTGCTGCGGAACATGCTCTATGCCGGCTCTCAGTCGCTGCTCGGCCTAGGCCATGTGGTGATGGACGAGGTCCACTATCTCTCCGACCGGTTCCGCGGCGCCGTCTGGGAGGAGGTCATCATCCACCTCCCCGAGTCGGTGACATTGGTGTCACTCTCCGCGACGGTTTCCAATGCCGAGGAGTTCGGCGACTGGCTCGACACCGTCCGCGGTGACACCGAGGTCATCGTCTCCGAGCACCGCCCCGTGCCGCTGTGGCAGCACGTGCTGGCCGGGCGCCGGATGTACGACCTGTTCGAGGAGAAGAGCGGCCAGGACGGCGACCAGAGCGGGCGCCGCGAGGTCAACCCCGATCTCGTCCGGCTGGCCCGGACGGAGAGCAGCCGGCCCACCTTCGGCCGCGACAAGCGCCGCGGCCGCAATATGCGCGAGGCCGACCGGGAGCGCGAGCGCCGTCAGCGAAGCCGGATCTGGACCCCCGGCCGGGCCGAGGTGATCGACCGGCTCGACTCCGAGGGGCTGCTCCCCGCCATCACCTTCATCTTCAGCCGGGCCGGCTGCCAGGCCGCCGTCCAGCAGTGTCTCCACGCGGGGCTGCGGCTCAACGACGAGGCGGCGCGCGCCCGGGTGCGGGCCCTCGTCGAGGAGCGCACCGCCGGGATCCCGGACGAAGACCTCCATGTGCTGGGGTACTTCGAATGGCTGGAGGGGCTGGAGCGGGGCATCGCGGCCCACCACGCCGGAATGCTCCCCACCTTCAAGGAAGTTGTCGAGGAGCTCTTCGTCCGCGGCCTGGTCAAGGCCGTCTTCGCCACCGAGACCCTCGCGCTCGGCATCAACATGCCCGCCCGTTCGGTGGTGTTGGAGAAGCTCGTCAAGTGGAACGGCGAGCAGCACGCGGACATCACCCCCGGTGAGTACACTCAGTTGACCGGCCGGGCCGGGCGGCGCGGTATCGATGTCGAGGGCCATGCGGTGGTGCTGTGGCAGCGCACCATGGACCCCGCGGCGCTCGCCGGGCTGGCCGGCACCCGGACGTATCCGCTGCGCTCCTCCTTCAAGCCGTCGTACAACATGGCGGTCAACCTCGTCTCCCAGTTCGGGCGGCACCGCTCGCGCGAGCTGCTGGAGACCTCCTTCGCGCAGTTCCAGGCCGACAAGGCGGTCGTCGGCATCACCCGTCAGGTGCAGCGCAACGAGGAGGGGCTGGAGGGCTATCGCGACTCCATGACCTGCCATCTCGGCGACTTCGACGAGTACGCGCGGCTGCGCCGCGAGCTCAAGGACCGCGAGACCGAGCTGGCCAAGCAGGGCGCGGCCCAGCGGCGCGCGGCCGCCACGGTCGCCCTCGAGAAGCTCCGGCCCGGCGATGTCATCCATGTGCCCACCGGCAAGTTCGCCGGGCTCGCGCTGGTGCTGGATCCCGGGCTGCCCGCCGGGCGGGTCGGCGGCCACCGCGGCATGGAGTACCACGACGGGCCGCGGCCCCTGGTGCTCACCGCCGAGCGGCAGGTCAAGCGGCTGGCGTCGATCGACTTCCCCGTCCCGGTCGAGCCGCTGGACCGGATGCGGATCCCCAAGTCGTTCAATCCGCGCAGCCCCCAGTCCCGTCGCGATCTGGCCTCCGCGCTGCGCACCAAGGCCGGTCACCACGATGTGGGGCGCCGCCGTAAGGAGCGCTCGGCCGCCGCCGACGACACCGAGATCGCCCGGCTGCGCGCGGCCATCCGCGCCCACCCCTGCCACGGCTGCAGCGACCGCGAGGACCACGCCCGCTGGGGCGAGCGCTACCAGCGGCTGCTGCGCGACACCCGGCAGCTTGAGCGGCGCATCGAGGGCCGTACGAACACCATCGCCCGCACCTTCGACCGGATCTGCTCCCTGCTGAGCGAGCTCGGCTATCTGCGCGGCGACGAGGTCACGGACGTCGGGAAGCGGCTGGCGCGGCTGTACGGCGAGCTGGACCTGCTGGCCAGCGAATGCCTGCGCGAGGGCGTCTGGGAGGGGCTGCCCCCCGCCGAGCTCGCGGCCTGCGCCTCCGCGCTCGTCTACGAGGCGCGGACGGCCGATGACGCGCTGCCGCCCAAACTGCCCCCGGGCCGGGCCAAGGACGCGCTCGGCGAGATGGTCCGCATCTGGGGGCGGCTGGACGCTCTCGAGGAGGAGCACAAGATCAACCAGGCGGAGGGCGTCGGTCAGCGCGAGCCGGACCTGGGCTTCGCCTGGGCCGCCTACCGCTGGGCGTCCGGCCACGGGCTCGACGAGGTGCTGCGGGACATCGACATGCCCGCCGGTGACTTCGTGCGCTGGACCAAGCAACTGATCGATGTGCTCGGCCAGATCGCCGCGGCGGCCCCGGAGGGCACGGTGGCGCGGAACGCCCGCCGCGCGGTCGACGAACTGCTGCGCGGGGTCGTGGCGTACTCCTCGGTCGGCTGAGCCTGTCGCTCACTTCGGTGGGCTCAGGCCGGGTCGTAGGTGAAGGGGAGGGTGTTGCTGTTGCCCGCGGGGGTGTGGAGCTGGACATTGACCGTTCCGGCCGCGTGGGTCGGCGTCGTCGTCACGACCAGGGTGTCCGAGAGCACGCTGAAGGAGGCCGGGGTTCCCCCGAAGGTCAGGGCGTCGGTGTACGTGAGGTTGGACCCGTTGATCGTGACGGAGTCGCCGCCCAACTCCGAGCCCTGGTTCGGGACGAGCGTATTGATGACCGGAGCGCCGAGGTAGGTGTAATACGGGTTCCCGGGGCCCAAAGTGCTGGTGCCGCCCGGTGTGGTCACGGTGACCACGACCGTGCCGGTTCCGGAAGGCGCGGTCGCCGTGAGCTGATTGTCGGAGATCACGGTGAAGCCGGTGGCGGGGGTGGGGCCGAAGTTGACGGCGCTGGCCAGGGCCAGGTTGCTGCCGGTGATGGTGACGGTGTTACCGCCGGTGTCCGGACCGAACTGTGGGCTCACACCGATGACGACCGGGGCGGCGACATAGACGTACGGCAGCGGATTGCTGGTGCCCCCCGGCGTGGTGACGGTCACATTCACCACGGACGGCGGCCCCGCCGGTGCGGTGACGGTGATCTGGGTGGGGGTGTTGGTGAGGATGGTGGCAGGGGTGGCGCCGAAGAGCACCTGGATGGCACCTGAGAGTCCGGTGCCGGTGATGGTGATGGTGTTGCCGCCGGTGGTGGGGCCGTTGGGTGGGTTGAGGTTGGTGATGGTGGGGGCGGGGATGGTGGTGTAGGTGTAGGTGAGGGGGTTGCTGGTGCCGCTTGGGGTGGTGACGGTGACGTTGGTGGTGCTGGTGCCTGCGGGGGCGGTGGCGGTGATTTGGGTGGGGGTGTTGGTGAGGATGGTGGCGGGGTTGGCGCCGAAGAGGACTTGGGTGGCGCTGGTGAGTCCGGTGCCGGTGATGGTGATGGTGTTGCCGCCGGTGGTGGGGCCGTTGGGTGGGTTGAGGTTGGTGATGGTGGGGGCGGGGATGGTGGTGTAGGTGTAGGTGAGGGGGTTGCTGGTGCCGCTTGGGGTGGTGACGGTGACGTTGGTGGTGCTGGTGCCTGCGGGGGCGGTGGCGGTGATTTGGGTGGGGGTGTTGGTGAGGATGGTGGCGGGGTTGGCGCCGAAGAGGACTTGGGTGGTGCCGGTGAGGTTGGTGCCGGTGATGGTGACCGTATTGCCGCCGCTGGTAGGCCCCGAGGCCGGACTGAGCGCGGTGAGCACCGGAGCCGCGACCGTCGTGTAGAGGAAGAACACGTTCTGGGTGCTGGTCCCCGTCGGTCCCGTGACCGTCACTTTCACGGTGCCGCTTCCCGCGGGTGTTCTGGCCGTGATCTGCGTACTGCTCACGACGACCACATTGGTGGCCAGGTTGGAGCCGAACCTGACCACGGTGGCGCCGGTGAAACCGGAACCGTTGATCGTGACGGGGGTGCCCCCGATGGATTGCCCTGAGAGGGAGTCACGCTCGTCACTACGGGAGCCATGATGCTCGTTCTCCTTCTTGTGCCATGAGGACGACCGCGCCCTGACCGGCGGCTGTCGGCCAGGGCGCGGGGGATCGGCGCTCAGCGTGTGCCATGCGGCGTTGATCCGAGCGGGGACCGTGCGGGGTGTCGTTCCTACCCGGCCACGGTCGGTGGATCAGGCGACCGTGAAGGCGGCGGGGCCGGATGTGCCACCACATGTGGTGACCGTGAAGGCTCCGGCGCCCGCGGCCGCCGCGTCGGGCACCGCGGTGACGAGGGAGGTGGCGTCGATGGGGGTGAAGGGCCGGCCCGCGAAGACGGTGGCCGCCGAGTCGGTGAACGTGACGTCGGTGACGCCGATGAGGCAGGTGGCGTCGGAGATGGTGGTCTCGGTCCCCGCCGGGCCCGTGGCGGGGGACAGCGTGGCGGCGGTCAGAGACGGCGCGTTGTAGTAGTCGACCAGGGTGGTGCCCGCGGTGCCCGTGCCGCCGGCCGTGGTGACCGTGACCCCCTGGCTGTCGAAGCAGCCGGCCGGTGCGTGAGCCGGAGCGGTGACGGTGACCGAGGTGTTGCTGCCGCCGGCGGCGAACGCGACTGGGGTGAGGGCGCCCACGTTGACGGTGCCCCCGGCCGCGAAGCCGGTGCCGAAGACCGTGAGCGCACCACCGGCGGCGGGCAGGCAGGTCGCGCTCAGCCCTGTGGTCGTCGGCCTCGCGATGACGAAGAACGGCACCGCGTTGGTCCTGGTGCCGTTCGACAGGTTGGTGCTGATCGAGACCTGGCCCGAGCACGGCGCGGTGGCGGGAACCACGAAGGTGACCAGGGTGTTGGAGACCGTCGCCGGGCTGACGACGGCGCCGCCGAAGTTCACCGAGACGGTGGTGCCCAGCGCCGTGCCGTTGATGCTGACGCTGGTGCCGACCGCGCCCTGGCTGGGGGTGAGGGAGGTGATGGGCATGAGGTTTCTCCTGTTCGATTGTCCTGCTCTGGTGTGTGGGTGTGCCGGAAGCGGGAGGGATGGGCAACGCGGCCGTTGACCGCACCGGGTTCCGCCGTACAGAGGGGTGGGGAGAGATGGATCCCACGGACCCGGAACGCCACGGCCTTCAGTGGAGACGGCATGACCGGTGATGGCGACTTGAGAGTGACTCGTGCCTGGGGCCGGCCGCAGTAGGGCGAGTCGTGCGGAGAACTGGCCGGCGCCGAGATCTACTGCGGTGCCGGAACTCTCGCTCGTTGTGAGTGAACCAAAAGAGCGATAGATGCGTAAGGTGCGAAAAAGGCGTGTGCGGAGCCCATATGACCATATGTTAAGGATTCGCAGTCATCTTCCGTGAGCCGGAGTGCGCTCTCCGCCGCCGGATCGACGCCGGTACTCTGCCGTGCCTGCTGGGGGCCGGAACACGCGCCGGAATACACAACGGCCCCGGCCGGATGCTCCCGGCCGGGGCCTGATGGTCGTACGCGCCGCGTCCCCTACGCCGCGGCCTCCTCGGGCCGCGCCTTCTCCTGCTCCGCCTCGACCTGCTGGTTCCACTCCCGCTTGGACGCCTGCCAGCCGTCCTCGTCATGGCCGCGCCGCCAGTAACCGGAGATGGACAGCCGCTCGCGCGGGATCTGGTGCTCCAGGCGCAGATGGCGGCGGATCTCCTTCACGAAGCCCGCCTCGCCGTGGACGAAGGCGTGCACCTGCCCGGGCGGGAACTCCAGCCCCCGGACGGCCGCCACCAGCGCCTCGCCGACCGGTGCGGCGCCCCGGTGCAGCCAGCTCACCCGGACCCCCTCGGGCACGGTGAGCTTGAGCTCCTCCGTCTCGTCCGCCACCTCGATGAAGGTGTGCACCGGCACCTCGGCCGCGCCACCCGCCCGGCTGTCGGTGAGCCGCTCCAGCGCGGCGGCGATCGCGGGCAGCGCGCTCTCGTCCCCCGCGAGCAGATGCCAGTCGGCCTCGGCGCCCGGGGCGTAGGCGCCGCCCGGCCCCATGAAGTGAATCTCCTCACCCGGCTGGACCTGGGAGGCCCACGGCCCGGCCAGCCCCTCGTCGCCATGGGTCACGAAGTCCACCGTCAATTCGCGGGCCGCCGGATCCCAGGCGCGGACCGTGTACGTCCGGGTGACCGGCCACTGCTCGCGCGGGAAGTCGGCGCGGATCCGCTCCAGGTCGAACGGCTCGGGGTAGGTGGCGCCCCCGGTCGGGAAGAGCAGCTTGATGTAGTGATCGGTGCACTCGCCCACGTGGAAGTCGGCGAGGCCGTCGCCGCCCAGGACGACCCGCACCATGTGCGGGGTCAGCCGGTCGGTGCGCACCACCTGTGCGCGATGCGGCGTGCGCGTCTTACGGGCCGGACGGTCCGCCATGGCAGCTCCCTGATCAACTAGAGTTAGGTATACCTAACCTAACAGCTCACCCCTCGAGAGTGGACAGCAATCTGCGCAAAGATCCGCCCAATCCCCACCGTTCCGCCAGCGCCTCCACGGCCCCGGGGTCGCGCGGTGACCGCGGCAGCGCCGGATCGAAGGCCGGCAGCGCCACATCCGAGGCGACCCGCACCACCTTCGGGGCGACCTCGATATACGGCCGCGCCTCGTCCAGCCGCTTGCGCTGGGTCGAGGTCAGCTTGGCGGCGGGGTCGTCGACCGCGGCCATGATCCCGGCCAGGTCGCCATGGGCGGCCAGCAGCTTGGCGGCGGTCTTCTCGCCGACGCCGGGCACCCCCGGCAGCCCGTCGCTGGGGTCGCCGCGCAGCAGCGCCAGATCCACGTACCCCCGGCCGTCGACCCCGTACTTCTCGCGTACGTAGGACTCGTCGACCAGCTGCAGCGTGCCCACGCCCTTGACGGGGTAGAGCACCCGCACCCCGCGCTCGTCGTCCACCAGCTGGAACAGATCGCGGTCGCCGGTGACGATGTCGACCGGGCCGCTCGCCCGGCCCGTGAGCGTGCCGATCACATCGTCGGCCTCGTAGTCCGCGGCGCCCACCCGCGCGATGCCGATCGCGTCGAGCACCTCGTCGATCACCGGGACCTGCGGGGAGAGGGTGTCCGGCACCTCCTCCTGGTCCGCCCCGGCGCCCTCCGGGGCCTCCTCGGCGACCCGGTGGGCCTTGTACGTGGGGATCAGCGCGACCCGCCAGGCCGGGCGCCAGTCGAAGTCCATGCAGGCCACCAGGTCGTCCGGGCGGTGGTCCTGGACGAGCCGGGCGATGAAGTCGAGGAGCCCGCGCACGGCGTTCACCGGCGTACCGTCGGGAGCCCGGACCGAATCCGGCACTCCGAAATAGGCCCGGAAGTAGAGGGAGGCGGTGTCGAGGAGCATCAGGCGTCGCGTCACCCCCCGATCATGCACTACCCGAAGGACAGAACTCCTGGGACAATGTGAGCTGGATCACCGTTTGGTTTACGCCAAACGGATCAGGGCAGGCGCGCCCCCGGAGCGAACCCGTTCAGTACTTCAACTATTGCGGCGGTCCGCGGTCCGATGCCGTGCCGCTCCACGACCCGCCGGCGGGGGTGGCGGGTCGTTTTTTGGTGCGATCTGAGAGGTGCATGTGGCCACATTGCGAGCCGAACGCCTATACAAGGTGTTCGGCAGACGACCCGATGAGGCGGTGGCGCAGCTCGAGAGCGGCGCGGGCCGTGAAGAGCTCCGCGCGAGCGGGACGACAGCAGCGGTCATCGATGCCTCCTTCACCGTCGAAGAGGGTCAGATCTTCGTCGTCATGGGTCTGTCCGGATCCGGTAAGTCCACGCTGCTGCGCATGCTGAACGGGCTGCTGGAGCCGACCGCGGGACGCGTGCTCTTCGACGACGACGACCTGACCGTGCTCAGCCCCAAGGAACTGCGCGAGGTGCGGTCCCGCAAGATCAGCATGGTCTTCCAGCACTTCGCCCTCTTCCCGCACCGCAGCGTGCTGGAGAACGCCGCCTACGGCCTCGAGGTGCAGGGTGTGCCGCGCGAGGAGCGCATCCGGCGCGCCACCGAGGCGCTGGAGATGGTGGGCCTGGCCGGCTGGGAGAAGTCCTGGCCCGATGAGCTCTCCGGCGGTATGCAGCAGCGCGTCGGCCTCGCCCGCGCCCTGGCCACCGACGCCGACATGCTGCTGATGGACGAGTCCTTCAGCGCGCTCGACCCGCTGATCCGGCGCGATATGCAGGACCAGCTGCTCCAGCTCCAGAAGCGGCTCAAGAAGACCATCGTCTTCATCACCCACGATCTGAACGAGGCCATGCGGCTCGGCGACCGTATCGCCGTGATGCGCGACGGCCACATCGTCCAGATCGGTACCGCCGAGGACATCCTGGTCACCCCGGCCAACGACTACGTCGCCTCCTTCACCCAGGACGTCGACCGCAGCCGGGTGCTCACCGCCGGCGCGATCATGGCCGAACCGAGCGAGGCGCTGGGCAGCAAGACCGACGACGGCACCACGCTCCGCACCGAGCAGGACGTGCTGGCGGCCGCCCCCGCCACCGTCCCCGAGTCCACGCCGATCATCGAGCTGTTCCGGCCCTGTTCGCTCAGCGGGGTCGCGGTCGCCGTCACCGACGACGACGGCGCGCTCGTGGGCGTTGTCACCCGCGCCCGGCTGCTCGCCGTCCTCGGCGAGCCGGACGCCGGACCCGACGGCGCGCAGCCGCCGACCGGTGACAACCCGGACGCGCCCGAGGCAGTCAAGAAGGTGATCACCGGTGCCTAGACTTCAGCTCGGCGACTGGATCAACTCCGGCGTCAACTGGCTCCGAGACAATCTGAGCTGGCTCTTCGATTTCATCTCCACCGTCGTCCAGGGCATGTACGACGGGCTGAACACCGTGCTCAGCGGCCCCGAGCCGCTGCTGTTCGCGGGCATCCTGGCGCTGCTCGCCTGGTGGCTGCGCGGGCTGCTGCCCGCCGTGCTCGCCTTCCTGGGATTCGCCCTCATCGACTCGATCGAGTTGTGGGGCGAGGCGATGAACACCCTCGCACTGGTGCTGGTCGCCGGTGTGATCACCATCGTGTTCGCGGTGCCGCTGGGCATCTGGGCCTCGCGCAACCGCGCGGTGAGCGCCGTGATCCGCCCGGTGCTGGACTTCATGCAGACGATGCCCGCCTTCGTCTACCTGATCCCCGGCATCTTCTTCTTCGGCCTCGGGGTGGTCCCCGGCGTCGTCGCCACCGTCATCTTCTCGATGCCCCCGGGCGTCCGCATGACGGAACTGGGCATCCGGCAGGTGGATGCGGAGCTGGTCGAGGCGGCCGACGCCTTCGGCACCCATCCGCGCCGCACCCTCCTGCGCGTCCAGCTCCCGCTGGCCCTGCCCACCATCATGGCGGGCGTCAACCAGGTGATCATGCTGGCGCTGTCCATGGTCGTCATCGCCGGCATGGTCGGCGCCGAGGGCCTGGGCTCCACCGTCTTCCAGGCGATCAGCTCCGTCGACGTCGCCATGGGCTTCGAGGGCGGTATCGCGGTGGTCATCCTGGCCATGTACCTGGACCGGATGACCAGCGCGCTCAACCAGCGCGTCTCCCCGCTGGCCCGCCGTGCGCTGGCCAAGGAGAAGGCCAAGGCGGTCAGCGGCCTCAAGGTGCTGCACTGGCGCCCCGCGACCTCCGTCGCCATGGTCGGCGTCGTCGTCCTGGCGCTCGTCGCCGGCGGCATGAGCATGTTCGGCGACGACGAAAAGGGACCCGAGGTTTCCGCCAACGTCGGCAAGGGCCAGTCGGTCAACATCGGCTACATCAACTGGGACGAGGGCGTCGCCTCCACCTTCCTGTGGAAGGAGCTCCTGGAGCAGCGCGGCTTCAAGCCCAAGGTCCAGTCGTACGACGTCGGCGCGCTGTACACCGGTATGGCCGCGGGCAACATCGACTTCGAGACGGACTCCTGGCTGCCCACCACCCACGCCTCGTACTGGGCGAAGTACAAGGACAAGCTGGAGAACCTCGGCTCCTGGTACGGCCCCACCTCCCTGGAGGTCGCGGTGCCCTCGTACGTCAAGGGCGTCAAGACCCTGGAGGACCTGGAGAAGAAGTCCGGCACCTTCAAGAAGAAGATCGTCGGCATCGAGCCCGGTGCCGGTGAGATGAAGCTGATGCAGGACAAGGTCATGCCGGGCTACGGCCTGAACAAGAACTTCTCCCTGGTCAAGGGCTCCACCGCGGCCATGCTCTCCCAGCTGGACCGCTCCTACGCCAAGCAGGAGCCGATCGCGGTCACCCTGTGGTCCCCGCACTGGGCGTACAACAAGTACAACCTCATCAAGCTGAAGGACCCCAAGGGCGCCTTCGGCAAGGGCGATCGCATCGACTCCCTCGCGCGCAAGGGCTTCTCCAAGGACAACCCGCAGGTCGCCAAGTGGATCAAGAACTTCAAGCTGGACGAGAAGCAGCTCACCAGCCTGGAGGCGGCGATCCAGGACGCCGGTAAGGGCAAGGAGCAGGAGGGCGTGCGCGCCTGGCTCAAGAAGAACCCCAGCCTGGTCAACAAGCTGGCCCCGGTGCCCGGCGGCGAGCAGAAGGGCAAGGACGCCGGAGCCGCGCCGAAGATCGGCTACTTCCCGTGGGACGAGGACATCGCCACCACCTACCTGTGGAAGAACGTCCTCGAGCGGCGTGGCTACAAGCCGTCGATCAAGCAGTACGACGTCGGCTCCATGTTCACCGGAATGAGCACCGGGCAGGTCGATGTCGAGTTCGACGGCTGGCTACCGGTCGCCCAGAAACAGTACTGGGACAGATACAAGAAGAACCTGGTCGACGTCGGCTCGTGGTACGACAAGACCTCCCTGGAGATCGCGGTGCCGTCCTACGTCAAGGACGTGAAGTCCCTGGCGGACCTGAAGGGCAAGTCGTCCACCTTCAAGGGGAAGATCATCGGCATCGAGCCGGGCACCGGCGAGATGAAGATACTCAAGAGCAAGGTGCTGAAGGCATACGGCCTGGACAAGGAGTACCAGGTCAGCGACGGCTCCTCGCCGGCGATGCTGGCGCAGCTGGAGCGCTCGTACGCCAAACAGGAGCCGGTGGCCGTCGTCCTGTGGTCCCCGCACTGGGCGTACAGCAAGTACAAGCTCACCAAGCTGGCCGACCCCAAGCAGTCGTTCGGGGCCAGCAACCAGCTCCATACGCTCGCCAACAAGTCCTTCCCGGAGAAGTTCCCCGAGTTCAACGGGTGGCTCAAGAAGTGGCACATGACCGAGAAGGAACTCGGGAGCCTGGAGGCGGCCATCCAGGACGCCGGTAAGGGCAACGAGGAGAAGGGCGTTCAGAAGTGGATGGACGCTCACCCCGGCATCGTCGACAAGATGGCGCCGGTGGCTTCCTGACCTGCCACCAGGTGGTCTGCTGACCCACCGCGGACACCACGCACACCGCGGCCCGGAGCACCCGCTCCGGGCCGCGGTGTTGTGGTCCGCGGTCCTCCGGGCGGAGAAAACCGGATGACGGCCGAGGAACCGGCCCCCTACTGTCGTAGCCGTGAACGCACCTCCCGGTGCGAAGACGACGGTTACTTCGGTCGATTTGGGTTCGATTCCTGAAACACCCCGCCGGCGCGGGGTGGGAAACGTACCGTCGTCGACTCTGATCTCGGGAGGCGCGCGCACGGCATCGGAGCGCCTGGTGCGCGGGCCGCGGTTACTTCCTTTCCAGAACAGTCCGCCGCCCACTTTCGACCTCAGGCGCTGCCGACGCACCGGTGCGCCGCCTCCCTCCTATGCCCACTCGGGGGAGAGGCATGACCGCATGACGAAGTACAACCGGGCCATCCGGCGCGCCACGGCCACGACGACCACCATGGCCACCACGACCACCTATGAGGGCGGCGCCGCCGTCACCCGCGACAGCAAGTCCGAACTGGTGCTGCTGGCCGTGGTGAACATGGTCGGCGAGCAGACCTTCTACGAGTCCTCCGGTGACCGCGACGACCGCTTCCGCACCCTCGTCCG
Organism: Streptomyces sp. 11-1-2; assembly: GCF_003595545.1. Lineage (NCBI taxonomy): Bacteria > Bacillati > Actinomycetota > Actinomycetes > Kitasatosporales > Streptomycetaceae > Streptomyces > Streptomyces sp. 11-1-2. The sequence goes on along the minus strand of NZ_CP022545.1, from coordinate 2,815,024 downwards.
CACCGTCGCCGTCGAGGACGCCGACTGGACCGCGCGCTTCATCACCTGGCTGCGCGGCGAGGCCCAGATGCGCACCGCGTCGCTGGTCGCCGCCGCCGAGGCCGTCGCGGCACGGCTCGCGGCCGGGCTGCACGGCGGCAACCGCCGCATCGTCGACGCCGCGTGTCTGCGCGCCGACGAGCCCGGTGAGTTCCTCGCCTACTGGACCGCCCACCACGGGCGCGCCCTGCCCAAGCCGGTCAAGCGCGGCCTCGCCGACGCCGCCCGCCGCCTCTACACCGAGCGCTCGCTGCTCAAGCACGACACCGAAAGCCACGGCTTCCGCTTCGCCGACGTCCTGGAACTGGTGCACGCCGCCCCGGACCCCGAAAAGCCGTGGCAGAGCGAGCTGTTCCGGCACGCCATCGACCGCCGCCACCACCGGGACGCCGCGCCCCCGGTCTCGCTGCGCATCCTGCGCGCCCGCGCCCGGCTGACGGCCCTGCCGCAGTGGGAGCGCCGTGCCGTGCTGGAGCGGCCGGACGCCGCCGACGCGCTCCATGCCGCCGGGATGACCTGGGAGGCGCTCGCGGGCTGGCTGCAGGGGCCGATGGACGCGGTGGCCTGGCAGGCCGTGCTGCCCTCGATGGGCTACATGGCGCTGCTGCGCAACCTGCGCAACCTCGACGAGGCCGGGCTGCCGGACGCGGTCGCCGAGCGGGTCGCGGCGCGGCTGGCCGACCCGGCGGAGGTGGCCCGCTCCCGTCAGTTCCCGTACCGCTTCCTGTCCGCGTACCGGGCCGCGCCGTCCCTGCGCTGGGGCCACGCCCTGGACCGGGCGCTGACCGCGGCCACGGCGGCCGTCCCGGCGCTGCCGGGCCGCACCCTCGTGCTCGTGGACACCTCCGGCTCCATGCAGGCGCCGGTCTCGGGCCGCTCCCAGGTGCGCCATGTGGACATCGGCGCGCTCTTCGGGGTCGCGCTCGCGCACCGCGGCTGCCAGGTGGACCTGGTCGGCTTCGCCTCCGGGCACTTCGGCCATCGGCTGCCCCCGGGTGGTTCGGTGCTCCGCGACATCGAGGGATTCTGCGCGCGGATCGGCGAGGCCGGGCACGGCACGGAGACGGGGGCGGCGCTGCGGGCGGCCTACCGCGGCCACGACCGGGTGGTGATCGTCTCGGATATGCAGGCGTTCGCCCCTGCGCGCGGCGGCCGGTCCGTTCCGGTCTCGGAGGCCGTTCCGGCGCGGGTACCGGTGTTCGGCGTCAACACCACCGGCTACGCGGCCACCTCCATCGACACCGGCCGGCCGAACCGGTACGAGATCGGCGGCTTCAGCGACAAGCTGTTCACGATGGTCGGGCTGCTGTCGGAGGGCGACCGCGGCAGTGGCGGCGACCGCGGTGGGCGGACCGTCTGGCCGTGGGAGGCGCTGGGGGAGGCGGCGTAGGTGCGGGCCTTACGGCTCGTGCGGGGGCCGTACGGGTATGTGGCGGGGCCGGTAAGGCTCGTACGCGGGCCTTACGGCTCGCATCCGGCGTTGCCGGAACCGCCCGACCGGTCGTGCCGGAACCGCCCGACCGGTCGCGTCGTACGGTGGAACGGGTCGCGTCGTACGGTGGAGCGATGAGCCCTCGCACCCCCGTACGAAGCGTGGTGTCCCTCGTGCCCTCGCTCACCGAGGCCGTCGCCGCCACCGCGCCGGAGCTGCTGGCCGGGGTGACCGACTGGTGCACCCATCCGCCCGGCCTCGCCGCGGAGCGCATCGGCGGCACCAAGAACCCCGACACCGCCCGGATCGCCGTCCTCGCACCGGATCTCGTGATCGCCAACGAGGAGGAGAACCGCCCCTCCGACCTCGCCGCGCTGCGCGCCGCAGGTCTCGAGGTCCTGGTGACCGAAGTGCGCACCCTGGACCAGGCGTTCACGGAGCTGGAGCGGGTCCTGGTGCGCGGCTGCGGACTGGCCCGGCCCGGCTGGCTGGACGCGGCCGAGGCCGCCTGGGCGGACGTAACGGCCAGTGGCCCGGTGCGGCAGGCCGTCGTACCGGTGTGGCGGCGTCCGTGGATGGTGCTGGGCCGGGACACCTTCGCCGGTGACGTCCTGGCCCGGCTGGGCGTACGGCACCTCTACAGCGCGCATCCCGAGCGCTACCCCCGCATCCCGATCCAGGAGTTGACGGCGCGGGACGCGGATCTGGTGGTGCTGCCCGACGAGCCGTACCGCTTCACGGCCGACGACGGCCCCGAGGCGTTCCCCGGCCTCCCAGCGGCCTTGGTCAGCGGCCGTCACCTCACCTGGTACGGCCCCTCGCTGGCGGAGGCGCCCGCCGCCCTTACGGCCGCGTTGACGGCGGCGCGCTGACGGGGACGCGCTCACGTCCTGGGGGATACGGCTGAGGGCGACGGCCATGGCCTCCTCGCACTGGTCGTGCATAGTGATTCTCGCTACGGGAGTCGATCTCGACCCTCGCGAGTCCCGACCACCCCACGACGGAGGACCCTTGCTGAACGTCATCGCCGTTCCCGCGGAGCCCGAGGCGGTCCAAGCGGTCCGCGACCGCGCCGACGCGCTGATCGCCGCCCCGCTCCCGGACGACGCCGAGGTGCGCGGCGACTGGGTACGCGCGCCCGGCGCCCGGGGCGGCGCGGTGATCTATGTGCACGGCGGCGGGTTCGCCCACACCATGCCCGAGGCCGAGCGGGTGATGGCCTATCGGCTGTCGAAGGCCACCGGACGCCCCGCCCTGCGGGTGGACTACCGGCTGGCGCCCGAACACCCCTATCCCGCGGCGCTCGAGGACGTCCTGGCCGCCTGGCGAGGCGTGCTGGACGAGGGCGTCCCCGCCGCCGAGGTCGTACTCGCCGGTGAGTCGGCCGGGGCCACGCTGGTGCTGTCCGCCCTGCTGGAGATCGGGCGGACCGGCGGCCCGCGGCCCGGTGCCGCGGTCGTGGTCTCACCCGTCACCGACTTCGCCCTTACCGGTGCGTCGCTTGCCGCCAACGACGGTAAGGACGTCATGGACCAGGCCGCCCTCGGCTCCATACGCGCCCAGTACCTGGCCGGCGCGCCCGCCGACCAGGCCCCGCAGTCGCCGCTGTACGGGGATCCGCGCGGGCTGCCGCCGCTGCTGATCGCCGTCGGCACGGATGAGGTGCTCCTGGACGACGCCCGCCGCTTCGCCGAGGCGGCCGACGCCGCCGGGGTGAGCGTGCGCCTGGAGGAGTACGCGGACATGCCGCACGCCTTCCACCTGTCCGAGCCGGGCGAGGTGCTGCTGGACCGGATCGGCCGGTGGCTCGCCGACCCGGTCCGCGTCTTCACCGTCAGCGAGCAGGACGCGGGGCCCTACGCGCTCACCGGCGGCCCCGACGGAGCCCTGTGGTTCACCCTGGTCCACCAGGGTGCGATCGGCCGCAGGGACGCGGACGGCAGGATCACCGTCCACCCCGTCGGAACCAAGCCGACGATGATCGCCCAAGGTCCCGACGGCGCCCTGTGGTTCACCGAGTACGGCACCCACCGCATCGGCCGGATCACCGTGGACGGCACGGCCTCCTCCTACGAACCGCCGACCGCCGACGGCGGGCCGTACGGGATCGCCGCGGGCCCGGACGGGGCCATGTGGTTCACCCTGTCGGGCGCCGACCGCATCGGGCGGATCACCATGGACGGCGACATCACCGAGTACCGCGCGCCCGGAGCCTTCCCGTCCGCCCTGGCGGCGGGGCCCGACGGCGCGATGTGGTTCACCCTCAACCAGGGCAACGCCATCGGCCGGATCACCATGGACGGCCTGACGACCGCCCACCCCCTGCCGACCGAGGCCGCCGCGCCGGTGGGCATCGCCCAAGGGCCGGACGGCGCCCTGTGGTTCACCGAGATCGGCGCGGGGCAGATCGGCCGCATCACGGTGGACGGCACCGTCACCGAGTACCCGCTGCCCGACCGCCAGGCGCGGCCGCACGCCATCACCCCTGGCCCGGACGGGGCGCTGTGGTTCACCGAATGGGGCCGCGGCGGGGTCGGACGCATCACCACCGACGGCCTGATCACGGCGTACGACCTGCCCCGAGCCGACTGCGAACCGCACGGCATCGCCCCGTACGACGGCGCGCTGTGGTGCGCCCTGGAAACGGGCTCCCTGGCCAGGCTCGACGTCCCCAGGTGACCGTCTCGGCCCCCGGCTCCGATCCCCGAATCCGCCATCCGAACGCCCGACGAAAGGGATTCCGCTGGCCCGGAGCCCCTTCGAGGCGGCTCGTTCGGCGGTTCACGGTGCGGCGTGGGGCCTTGGCTCGGCGTGTGGGGGTCCCTTGGGCAGGCATACGGTGCCACGGGCCAGGGCGAGGCGAGGCCGGAACCGGGGCGAGGCGGCCAGGAACCAGGCGGGGCGGGCCGGAGACCGGAGCCCCCGCCCCACCCCCAGCACCCTCAGCCCTCCGCAGCGCAGCAGGAGTCGCGCCGCAACAGGCGCCCCACCTCCAGCCACTCATCCGCCGACCGCCCGTGCGGTGCCGCCGCGGCACCGGCCCCCGGGAAGGACTCGACCAGCTCGCGCTGCTCGTACGGCGCCCCGCCCCGCAGCACCGACACCGTCCTCACCAGCGAGTCGAAGTCCGTGAAGGGATCGCCGTCGACGACCGTCAGATCCGCCAGCTTCCCGACCTCCAGGGTCCCCAGGTCGCGATCGGCACCGAAGGCCCGCGCCGGGAGGATGGTCGCCGTCCGCAGCGCCTCCTGCGGCGACAGCCCGAACCGGTGCAGGGCACGCAGGGCCAGATGCAGATGGAGGCCCACCGGCACCAGCGGCTGGTCCGTCCCCAGGGCCACCACCCCGCCCTCGGCCAGAATCCGCCGGTAGACCCCGATCTCGGTGCCCAGCGTGGTCAGTTGGTCCGCCGTCGGGGGCGTCCCGGCGAGCTGCCGTACGAGCGCGGTGTCCCACGGCGGCATCAGCCGGGTGACCCGCTCGTCCTCCGCCAGCGAGGGGTCCGCGCCCACCAGGGGCGAGGCCGTGAACGGCGTGGCGATGAGCCGGAAGTCGGAGGTCGCGGTGTAGATCTCCGCCACGTCCTGCTGGGAGTGCCCGGACGCCGTCGTGGCGTGCCCGTACTCCAGCCGCTGGGTGGCCTGCAGATGCGTCGTCAGGTCCTGTCCGAGCTGTATGCCCGGTGAGCACAGATGGCTGCCGGTGCGCACCCCGAGCCGCTCATGCGCGAACCGGGCCGCCTCCTCCATGATCCATCCCGGTGCGCGGACATACGTCTTGACGAAGTCCCAGTCGAGCGCGGCACCGCGCTCCAGAGAGCGCCGCAGACCGTCCCGGGTGCGATGCGCCCGGCCCATGCTGTACGCGACGCGCGGTCCGTCCAGCAGCTCGCCGGTGGCCAGCAGCCGCGGCCCGGCCAAGGCGCCCGCCGCGACGGCCTCCCTGAGGCGCGCCTGCTCATAGGCGAAGCCGCCGAGGGAAACGGCCGTGGTGATGCCGTAGGCGAGCTGCAGGGCGGTCTGACGGCCGCCATAGGTGTACTGCCAGGGGTGGGTGTGGGCGTCCCACAGCCCCGGGATGACGGTGCGCTCGGAGGCGTCGACGCGCCGCTTCGCGGGCCGCCCGGCCCGGTGCGCCTCCACGGCCGCGATGCGTCCGCCGCGCACCACGATGTCCACGTCCTCGCGGACCGTGCCGTCCTTACGGCCGTCACCGTCACGACCGGCGCCGCCGCCCCCGCCTCCGGTGCCGTCCCAGAACCGCCCGGCGTGGACGACGGTGTCCGCGGGGCGCGGCCTCCGGTGGTCCAGTGGGACACGGACCGTCCGGGCGGTGCCGCGCTCGACGTCCAGCAGCCGCAGTCGGCCCGCCGACAGATACAGGACATGGCGGGAGTCGCCGGACCAGGAGGGATGGTCGGCGGCCTCGTCGGTGAGCCGGCGCGGCGCGCCGTCGGGGGTGCCGTCCGCCCTCACCGGCAGCAGCCACAGGGCGGACTCGACGATGAGCGCCATATGGCGGCCATCGGGGGACCAGACGGGTCCGGAGTCATAGCGGTCGGAGAGGGAGGTATGCGGTGCGACGGCATGCTGCCTGGCCGTACCGGTATCGGTGTCGATCACCCGGATCAGGTTGTAACCCTCGCGGAACCGCTGGTTCAGCCGGTTGCGATCGCACAGGGCGACATAGCGCCCGTCGGGCGACCAGCTCGGTCGGCCGGGCAGTCCGCCGGCGCCCATCGGCGCGGCGAGCACCCGTTCCGTACCGGCGTCGAGATCGCGTAGAACCAGGTTTCCCGACATGTCGACACAGGCGAGGCGCTTGCCGTCGGGGGAGAGCGCCGGATGCACCCTGCCGCCTGAGGCCAGCACGGTCTCCTTGCCCGAGGCGAGGTCCCGGCGGCGCGCGGCCAGCAGCCCGTCGCGGTCGTCGGCGTACACCAGGGCGCGCCCGTCGGGCGTCCAGGTGGGGGCCAGCAGATACCGGGTGGGAGCCGCCCGTACGACCCGGCGCGGGGCGCGGCCGCCGGAGACATCGGCGACCCAGAGGGAGTTGAGGGCGGCGAAGGCCACCGTACGGCCGTCAGGAGAGAGCGCGGGCAGATGCAGCCCGCGCACCGGCCGCACCCCGCCACCGTCGAAGTCGTACCGCTTGACGCGATACCGGGGCCGGTCGATGGGCAGGGTGGCGGAGAAGGGTATCTCCTCGTACGCAACGCCCTTACGGTCGGCTTCCTCACCGCTTCCGGCCGCGCCCGAGCGCACCGCCGGGGACACCCGGAACACCCGGAACCGCCCGTCGACGGTGAGCAGCAGCTCCTCGCGTGACACCCAACGGGGCGGCACGGGCTGCACATCCCCCGTGATCGCCACCGGCTCCCCGGCCACGACCAGCGTGCAGGAGGCGGCGGGAGCGGCTGTGGTCCGCAGATAGGCGAGGTGGCCGTCCGCCGACACGGACGGCGTCATCACTTGGGCGTTGGCGGTGGGATCGGTGTGCTCGGCCGTGACCGGACCGGTGCCGTCGGCCCGTACGGAGGCGACCGTACGGGCGTTGAGCGTCGTCCCGGCGAGCGCACCGCGCACGAACAGCACCCGTTCGCCGTCCGCGGACCAGGTGGGGTCGAAGTCCTCCCAGGCGCCGTCCTGGAGCGGCCCGTCCTGCCCGTCCGTGCCCGTGAGCCGGGTGAGCTCACCGGTGGCCACCTCCAGTACCCAGATCCGGTACGGGCTACCCGCCACGGGGTCGCCGCCACGCTCGGAGGCGAAGGCGATCCGGGTGCCGTCGGGCGACCAGGCCGGACCGCGGTCGTCCCAGGGGCCGTCCGTTCGCTGTCGCAAACCAGAGCCGTCGGGGCGCAGCGTCCAGATATGGAATCCGCCGCCCCGGTAGGCGCAGACGGCCAGCAGCTTTCCATCGGGGGAGTAGACCGGCCGGGTGGGTTCCAGATCGGCCGGTGTGAGCGATACGGCCTCGCCACCCTTACGGGCGACCGACCACAGGACGTTCTGGACTTCGGCGATCACGCGGTCGCCGGACGGGGAGAGGGTCGCGGCGCCGTTGGTGGCGGCGGTGAAGGAGAGCGAGACGGGCCTGGCCGGTGCGGCGGCGGCCGTCTCGAAGGGCAGAGTGGCCGCGGTGGCGGCGGCGGTGCCCGCGGCGGCGGCCTGCAGAAAACGCCGCCGCGACAGGGCGGAGGCAGCAGCCGAGGCGGGGGAGAGCGAAGTGTCGTGCGTGTCCAACGGTCCTCCTGGAGCAAGGGAGTTGCATGGATCAGGAGTCGATACGCGGTACCAAGCCCTTGATCGTTACACCCCCCACGCCCCGGAGGACAAGAGCGCGTCGATGCCCTTGGCTTGCGGGCCGGGCAAAGGGAGAGTGGGCTTCCGTCCGCACCCCTCCACGCCAGACGGATTCACACCAGATCCACTCGCACAGACCGACCAGCACGAGACCGGCTGACACCAGACCGACCAGCACCAAATCGATGAGCAACAGATCGATATGCACCAGATCGACGAGCACCAGGAGATGAGACGGCATGCCCGACGGCGGTATCACCCACCGCACCGACCATCTGCCCACGCCCGACGGTGTGCGGGTCGCGACCTACACCTGGCTGCCGGAGAACGGCGCCCCGCGCGCGATCGTCCAGATCGCCCACGGCGCCGCCGAACACGCCCGGCGCTACGACCGGTTCGCCCGCTTCCTCGCCGCGCACGGCTATGCGGTGGTCGCCTCGGACCACCGCGGCCACGGAGCCACCGCCGAGTCGACGGGCGGCTTCGGCGTCGTGGGCGAGGAGGGCGACAGCTGGCGGGCGATCGTCTCCGACCTGCGCGCCATCGGCGACCGCGCCCGGGCCGCGCACCCCCGTGCGCCCCTGGTCCTGCTCGGCCACAGCATGGGTTCGATGCTGGCCCGCGACTGCGCCCAGGAGTACGGCGAGGAGCTGGCCGGGCTGATCCTCTCCGGGACCTTCCGCTCGCTGCCGGGGACCGAGACCGAGGAGGCGCTGGAGGGCATCGCCCAGGAGATCGCGGAACGGGGCCGGACCGCCCCGTCCACCTTCACCCCGACCCTCTTCGCCTCGTTCAACGACCCGTACGAGTCCCTTCAGGACCGGACGGGCTTCGAGTGGCTCTCGCGCGACGCGGCGGAGGTGGCCGCGTACGCGGCGGACGAGCGGTGCGGCTTCGCGTTCAGCGCCGGGCTGTCCCTGGACTGGGTCCATGGCGTCCGTAAGATCAACGACCCGCGCCACCAGGCCCGCATCCCGGCCGCGCTGCCGGTGCATCTGGCGGTGGGCACCGAGGACCCGTGCAACCAGGGGATGACGCTCGTCTACGAACTCCTGGAGGACTTCCGCTACGGCGGCACGCGGGAGCTGAGCTGGAAGGGATACCAGGGGGCCCGGCACGAGATCCTCAACGAGACCAACAGGGACGAGGTCCAGCAGGACCTGCTGACCTGGCTGGAAAAGCGCCTCTGAACCACACCGCCCGGCCCCGGCGGAGCCACCGCCTCAGCGCAGGAAGCCGGAGACGCGCTCGCGCAACGACGCCGGGTCCAGCCCCTGGCCCGCGAGATGCTCGTCGATCGTGCCGTAGCGGCGCAGCTCGCGCCGGGGGATGCCCAGGCCGAGCACCCGATGCGGGCGATCGGCGAGCGCGTCGTTGACGGCGGCGGTCGAGGTGCCCGCGAGATACGGCTCGACAAGCACGACATCGACTGCCGCCCCGGCACCCGCTCCCGCCCCGACACCCGCTCCCGCCCCGGCCGTCGCACGCAACGTCCGCTCGTCGAAGGGCCGCACCGTAGTGGCGTACAACACGGTCACATCCAGCCCCTCGACAGCCGTGAGCACGCTGTCGAGCATCGGCCCGACCGCGATCACCACGCCGCCGCGCCCCTCCCGTACGGTCAGGAAGCGGCCGGGGACGATATTCCGCGGGGCGGAGTTGGAGTGTGCCGACAGCCGGACGTACACCGAGTCGTCACCGGCCGCGGCCGCGTCCCGCAGCAGCGTCTCGGCCTCGTCCGGGTGGCCGGGCACATGGACGGTCCAGCCGTCGAGCGTGTCCAGCAGGGCCACATCGCCGGGGGCCATATGGGTGTAGCCGCCCGCGGGCCAGTCGTACGAACCGGCCGCGCTCACCAGCACCCCGCCCACGCCCTGATGCCCGAAGTCCAGCTTGACCTGCTCAAAGGGCCGCTCGACCAGAAAGCTGGCGAAGGTGTGCAGAATCGGCCGTATCCCGGTCAGGGCCAGTCCACCGCCGACGCCGACCAGCAACTGCTCGCGGATGCCGACATTGATCACCCGGTCGGGATGCGCCCGGGCCGCGTCCGTGAAGCCGTCCTTACCGATCTCCGCCAGCACGACGGCCAGCCGGGGGTCGTCGTCGAGAAGACGGGAGGCGGTGGCGGCGAAACGCTCACGCATGGTGTCCATCGAAGACAGTTCCTCTCACCTTGGAAACGAATCAGACCTTGGCCTCGACCCGGGCCACCACGGCATGCGGCCGCCCCGGGTGCGTCGCGGTGTACGCCTCGTAGAGCGCCTGGTGATCACGCCCGTCCACGGTCGTCGTGGACCACCCCGCGGCCTCGAAGCGCGCCGCGATGCCCCCGGGCCGGCCATGGGTGGCGGAGGCGTTGTCGACAACGACCGTGTGCAACCGCTCCAGCCCGACGGCCCCCGCATACGCGATCGCCTCGTGGTTGCTGCCCTCGTCCAGCTCGGCGTCGCCGACGAGCACCCACACCGCCGGCCCGGAGAGCCCCTGCGCCCGCAACCCGAGCGCACTCCCCACGGCCAACGGCAGCCCATGCCCGAGTGAGCCACTGCTGATCTCGGCGCCTGGTACGAGCACCCGATCCGGATGGTGCCCCAGCGGCGACTCGTACGCCCCGAACCCCGGCAGCAGCGACTCGGGCAGGAACCCCTTGGCGGCGAGCACGGCGTAGTACGCCATCGGCCCGTGCCCCTTGGACAGCAGAAACCGATCCCGGTCCGGAGCATCCACGGCCACCGGCGAGACCCGCAGCACGCGGTGGTAGAGCACCCAGACCACGTCAAGCGTCGAGGTCGCGGCCGGCCCGTGCTTCTCGTCCCCGGTCATCAGACTCATCAGCCGAGGAAGATCGTCGTACCCCTGCGCGGTGTGAACGTCGGTGAAGGTCATGGACCGAGCGTGCAACTTAAACCAAACTTCGAGTCAAGCACCCACCCTCCCCGCCGACGCCGCAGCCCGCAACCTCCCGCTAACGCTGAGCAATCACCCAATCCCACTGAGCGAACACCCCGGCTGGTCCCGCCGGACTCCCGATCTTCACCCTGGGGTGGCAGCGGCCACCCCCTGAGGTGCGGTATTGTTCTTCATGCGCGGTCGGCGAGGGGAAAGCCCAAGCCGAACGAGCACCGGGACGTGGCGCAGCTTGGTAGCGCACTTGACTGGGGGTCAAGGGGTCGCAGGTTCAAATCCTGTCGTCCCGACCAGCGTTTTCGCAGGTCGGAGGCCGTTTCCGTGGGTAGCGGAAGCGGCCTTAACCGTTTCCCGGCTGGGAGCAATGGGGAGCCCTCTGGGAGCCCTCGTGCTCCCAACTCGCAGACGTGTCAACGGTGCCCGATTCGTCCGTCACTCGATCCGGTAGACCTACGGCGCCGTACCGCGCCCCTGCGCGCCGCCGTCAACCGTAGGCCCCCGCGGTCACCCCATCGATTCGGATGCTCTGTACATCAAGAGGCATAAGGACCCTTGTCGACTCCCGACCCCCTTCCGGGGTGGGAGCACGGAGTCGCGCTCCCCGTGCGACAGGGGAACCGGGGGACTGTCAGTGATCTCTTCGGGTCAGTTTTTGCAGGTCGGCGGGCACGCGGGTGTTCTGGTCGCTGTAGGTGGCCTACGTCAAGGCGAGGTAAAGCCTGAAGGGTGTCATTATTCCGATCAGGCTGCTGAGCTGGGCGTTCTCTGTCGATGGTGAGGCAGTCGGGGTGGCGTGGTGTGGTACTCGTTGAGCAGTCCACCGAGCACCTGCCGACGCCTGACCGTGCCAGCAGGTAGGGGGATGATGTCCGGGTCGTCGTCGGGGGCTCGTAGGTCCAGGCTGCGGTGGGGTCGTCTGGCGTTGTAGTGCTGGGCGTACGTGGTGAGGACGGTGTGCAGGTCTCGTTCGCCGGTGATGAGGAGTCGGTCGGTGCATTCGGCGCGGGCTGTGCGTATCCATCGTTCGGCGAACGCGTTTGACCGGGGGCTCTGCGGCGGGGTCGGGATGACGGCTGTGCCGTTGCCGGCGAAGACGGCATCGAACTCGGCGGTGAACTTGCTGTCACGGTCCCGGATGAGGAATCGGAAGCACCCAGCCCTCTCCTCGAGGTCCATGAGCAGGTTGCGGGCGAGTTGAGTAACCCATACGCCTGTAGGACGTGTGGTGACGCCCAGGACATGGACGCGCCGGGTCTTGATCTCCATGACGAAGAAGACGTAGAGACGCTTGAGGAAGACGGTCTCTACGTGCATGAAGTCGCAGGCGAGCAGCGTGTGGGCCTGGGCGCGGAGGAAGGAGCGCCAGGTCTGCTGGGATGCGCGCTGCGGTGCGGGCGGTAGACCGGAGCGGCGCAGGACGCGCCGGATCGTGGCGGCGGCGACCCGATGGCCGAGCCGTCGCAGTTCACCCTGGATTCTGACGTATCCCCAGGTCGGGTTCTCTGTCGCCAGGCGCTGGATGAGCGCGACTGTCTCTTCCAGCAACGGTGGCCGACCGGGTCCGACCGCCGTCTGGCGCCACTTCCAGCGCACCAGACGGCGGTGCCAGTTCAGCAGGGTGCCCGGGGTGACCAGCCGATGGCGGCGCAAGGCGGATGGCAGGTGCCGCGCGAGAGCGGAGAGGACGGCACGATCAGCCCATGAGAGCTTTGGCCGCTTGATCTGCCGGCGAAGCACGGCGACCTCATGATGAAGGGCAAGGATTTCGGCGTTGCTCGCGGCGGTCGAGCGGCCCAGCAAAAGGAAGCAGCCCAGCAGACGGCAGAAGATCAGGTAGAGCAGTCGCAGACTCACAATCACTGATCATGCCCACACTTGGGCGAGCACAAAGCCCCAGGTCAACCACCGTACGGCAATAAAGACACCCTTCAGGCGCGAAAGGCCCGCGCTACTACGACTGGGCCTGGATCCACATCGGCACCAGCCCCCACCGCCACCTGCTCATCCGCCGCAACCGCACCACCGGCGAACTCGCCTTCTACCTGTGCTGGTCACCCACCGAAGTGCCCCTGTCCGAACACATCCGCGTCGCCGGTGTCCGCTGGAGCGTCGAGGAATGCTTCCAGGCCGCCAAGGGCCAGGTCGGGCTCGACCACTACCAGGTCAGGCACTGGACCTCATGGCACCGGCACATCACCCTCGCCATGCTCGCCCTGGCCTTCCTAACCGCCCTCGCCGCCGACGCGGCCCCCGAACGGCCCGCCCACGCGCACCACCCCGCCCGCAGCCGCGATCCGATCACGCTGACCGTCCCCGAAATCCGCCACCTGCTCGCCGCCGTCTTCAACTCACCGACCGTGACCGCGACGAGGCTGCTGCACTGGTCAAACTGGCGCAGACGCCACCAGGCAACAGCCCGGCGCAGCCACTACCAACGACGGACCACCAGCGAACCCACTGGGTAGATCACGAAACCGCACTGTAGTACTAAGCCTCGCCTGAGCACGAAGTGGACGTCACTCGACTACGGCGAAGCCCTGAGGGCTGTCGCAGAATAACTTCAGGCTTTGATTTTGGTCAGGCGGTCTGTCTCGCGAGGTCATCGAGTGCAACGGCGCTTCGTCGTTCGTGAGTTATTTTCCGACGGCTCCCTGGGCCGCTCAGGGGTCGACCGGGTCCGGCGCATGCGTTCTCGGCGTTCCCTCAGGCCGAGAACGAGAGGTAACGCCGCCTCAGATGGTCGGGGTGTCGTCAACAATCGGCCTGTGAATCTCAATGACCGGCTTCCACCCCGCGGAGAACTCGATGAAGTCTGCACGGGTGGGGTAGGTGTCGAACGCGCGGCGGTCACGTTTGGGGCTGTCGGTCCCCTTGCGCCCCCGCGGAATCTGCTCCTCGAAGATGTCCACCTTCACGTCGGGAACCTCCTTGAGGCCCTGGCGCCAGATCTGTACGGTGTCGGCGCCGAAGGCCTGCCGGGCCGCAGCGTAAAGGGCTGTGAGGGCTCCCTTGTCCCCACCAGGGACGAAAAGTGCCAGGTCCAGCACGACACCGGCGGACTGGAGGACCTCGATGGTCACCGAGCCGTTCTCGTCAGCCAAGTAGATTCCGGCTTCATTCTCGTCGTCGGGAAGGCAGGAGACCTCTTCCTGGAATACGGTTCTCGCCGTGATCGAGCCGCCCTCGAAATCCTCACCGGACTTGGTCAGAAAAGCAGGGACATAGCAGTCGGGAAGCTTGAGTTCTGCCGTGTCGGCGGAAATGAAGAGCCTGTCCTTCACGCCGAGCTTCGTCACCTCTTCCAGCGAGAGGCGGCGAGCGGTGATCTTCTCCGTGTTCACGATTTCCCTTTCAGCTTGCACTGTCCCTCCGAACAAGGACGCTATCACGAAACCCTGAGGCCAACTGCCCAGTAATCTTTGGGTAAATGGCCTCGATGTCCTGCGCGGGAGGATGCCGAAGCGAGTGCCACTCGGTGGGGAACGCGCATCCGCCAGGTAGTGTCCCTCGTCATGCTGTTGGGGATCAACTGGCGGTTGCATTGCGGTGGGTTGGGTAGCACGGAGGAACTATAAGAGAGTTTACGGCAGATATCACCCATATCCCCTTCGGGGAGGTGGCGGCGAGGTAAGGCGATCTATTCGTCGTGCATCTCGAAGAGCGCAGCGGAAACCAACCGGATGGTCCGACAGCGCAACAACGGAGACCCCCATCGGCAGCATCTGGATGGAGCGCGAACCGGAAGTCGCGTACTACCGCGGTCTCTTCGGTCAGGACTTCGCCGTAGTCGGCTGACGCCCGGTTGCTGACGGCTCGTCATGTTGGGCGGGGTTCGGTACACAGCAGGCACGGACGTCCGCGATCATGGAGTTCTCTACGCTCTGTGACCTTGGACTGCCCGTGCCTGCCGACGCATCATCTCTGACCTACCCGGGTCACTCAGTCGAACAGCGGCGCCAGTGCGTTCGGCCCGGCCAGAATGCGCCAGGCGGGGATACGCACGACTCGTGCGATGGGTCCGGCCTTCGTGCTCCGGCCGCCGGAGGGCAACCCGATGAGCAGACCGGCTCGTTCGTGCGTCAGGCGGAGGTGTCGTGCCGGGTCACGGCCGGATGGGGGCCGGTGTCGACCAGGACCGCTGTGTTGCCTGAAGGGTGTCTTTATTGCCGTACGGTAGTTGACCTGGATCTTTTCGATCGCCCAAGTATGGGCATGATCTCTGATCGTGGGTCTGCGACTGCTCTACCTGATCTTCTGCCGACTCCTCGGCTGCCTCCTTGTGCTGGGTCGATCGACCGTGGCGAACAACGCTGAGATCCTTGCTCTCCGCCACGAGGTCGCTGTGCTGCGCCGACAGGTCCGGCGGCCGCGGCTCTCGTGGGCTGATCGCGCCGTACTCTCGGCTCTCGCCCGGTACCTGCCACCCGTCCTACGTCGCCATCGGCTGGTCACCCCGGGCACCCTGCTGACCTGGCACCGTCGTCTGGTGCGCTGGAAGTGGCGCCAGACGACGGTCGGACCCGGTCGGCCACCGCTGGCGGAAGAAATAGTCGTGCTCATCCAGCGCCTGGCGACAGAGAACCCGACCTGGGGGTACGTCAGGATCCAGGGCGAACTGCGACGGCTCGGTCATCGGGTCGCCGCCGCCACCATCCGGCGCGTCCTGCGCCGTTCCGGCCTGCCGCCCGCACCGCAGCGAGCATCTCAGCAGACCTGGCGTACTTTCCTCCGTTCCCAGGCCCATACGCTGCTCGCCTGTGACTTCATGCACGTGGAGACCGTCTTCCTCAAGCGTCTCTATGTCTTCTTCGTCATGGAGATTGCCACTCGGCGCGTCCATGTCCTGGGCGTCACCGCCCACCCGACCGGCGCATGGGTCACTCAACTGGCCCGCAACCTGCTCATGGCCCTCGAAGAGAGGGCTGGGTGCTTCCGGTTTCTCATCCGGGACCGGGACAGCAAGTTCACCGCCGCATTTGACGCCGTCTTCGCTGGCGACGGCATAGCCGTCACCCCGACCCCGCCGCAAAGCCCACGGTCCAATGCTTTCGCCGAACGATGGATACGCACAGCCCGCGCCGAATGCACCGACCGACTCCTCATCACCGGCGAACGACACCTGCGTACGGTCCTGACCAGGTACACCGAGCACTACAACTCCGGACGAGCCCACCGCAGCCTCGACCTACGTGCTCCAGACGATGACCCGAACATCATCCTCCTGCCCGCCGCCACGGTCAGGCGCAAGCAAGTACTCGGCGGACTGCTCAACGAGTACCACTCCACGCCACCCCGACCGCCTGACCATCCACAGGAAATGCCCAGCTCAGCGGCCTGATCGGAATATTGACACCCTTCAGGCTTGGGGTCGGTGAGTCGGTCTGGTGCCCGTTGTCCGAGGGATTGATGCGGCCGGTGTCTGTTGTAGTGCTCCGTGTACTCGCCGACGACAAGGCGCAGGTGGCGCTCTCCGGTGATCAGGACGCGGTCGGTTGCCTCGCGTCGGCATGATCCGGTCCAGCGTTCCGCGATGGCGTTCATCCGGGGCACCTGGGGCAGTGTCGGAATGACGTGCACGCCGTTCGCCTGGAAGACGGCGTCGAAGCTGTCGGTGAAGTAGGTGCCGCGGTCCCGGATGAGGAAGCTGATCGACTCTGCGCGGTCACCGAGGTCCACGAGGTAGTTCCGTGCTTGCTGGGTGATCCAGGGGCCGGTCGGGTGCCGGGTGATGCCGGCGATGTGCACGTGTCGGGTGCCGTGGTCGATGAAGAACAGCACGAACCAGCGCCGCAGGAAGAGTGTGACCGTCATCGGCGGTGTCACGCGAAGGACGTTGCCCAACAACCCGTCCTTCCCGATGAGTAACCCGCGCTCACGGCACTGCGCGTGAACGGCGTTCGTCGCCGCGACTGCCGGGACCTTGGTCTTCGGTTCGATGAGTTCGAACCCGAGCATGAGTCCGGTGCCTCGGACCTCTCCAATCAGCGAGTAGCGGGTAGCGAGTTCTCGCAGTCCGTCAAATAGAAAGCGGCCGACCTCGACGGCGTTGGCTTGCAACTCGTGCGAATCGATGAAGTCAAGTACGGCGTTGCCTGTGGCCATCGCGATCGGGTTGCCACGAGAGGTCGATATCGAGTTCGCGGTGAGACAGTTCATCAGGTCGTCCACCCGTCCGGCGGTGTCGCGAATCCACCCGCGCCTGACCAATGGCCAGGGCCGTCTACGGCTGTCTAGAGCGGAAGCGGCGGCCACGCACCCCAGGGCTGGGACCACGTGTACGTGCGTTCCGCGTTGTCCGTCCGCCAGCGGCGCGGGGCCGTGGTCCCGAGCCAGTCCAGCGGTTCGACGCCGCCGGGCGATCCGCCGTCCAGCGCGAGCCGGACGGCCGCGCCGAGGTCGGCATCGGTCTGCGGGGTACGGGCGGCCGGGGCGACGGAGACGAACAGCGCGGTGCCGGAACGGGCCACCAGGTCCAGGAACTGACGGTTCAGCCGGCACTCGGTGGCCGGGGTACAGGGCACGCAGTCGGCATCCACCGCGTAGAAGCGGCTGTGCTGGGCCAGCCGGAAGGCGAGGGTGTTGATGCCCATCCGTCGGGTGCGCTCCCAGTGACGGCCCGAGGTGTCGTCACCGGTTCGCTGCACCTGCACCAGACCCGCAGCCAGATGTCCGACGGTGTTGCAGCCAAGCACCACGGCGTCCCCGGCCGCCTTGGCGATGGTCCGGTAGAGGCCCACCAGCACTTCGGCGGTGGTGCGGGTGCGGTCGGCGAGCCGCCATCCGGCACCGGCCATTTCGTGCGGTGTGTCCGGGTGGAAGCGGCCGAAGACGTCGTACGTGCTGAAGTCGTGCTTGATCAGCTCGAAACCCCAGGAGCGGAAGCGGGCGACATCGGCGGCGACGATCGCCAGCGTCGCGTCCAGCGACGGGTCCAGGGGGATCCGGCCGGGAGCGCCGGTGTCCGTGCGCATCCCCTCCGTCGGCACCCGGGACAGCAGCGGCCGGAACCACAGGCCTGGCCGGGCGCCACGGTCGGCGATGCCCGCGGCCAGGCCCGCCATGTCGTCGAACAGGCCCGGGCAGGCTGGTGTCCCACGGCCCTCCCGGGGCGCTTCCTCCGCCCTCCGTCCAGCCGTCGTCGACGACACAGAACGGCCGCACTGGATGGTCCCCGGCGAACTCGGCGATGGTGGCCGCGTCGCGCAGTACGGCGTCCGGGCCGAAGTCCTGGCCGTAGGCGTAGTACCAGTTGTTGCAGCCGACCACCGGCTGCGCGGGCAGCAGCGGATCGGGGGACATGGCGGCGCACAGCTCCTGGAGCGCCGCGTATGGGGTGGTGTCCGCACCCGTCGCCACCCCGACCACCGTGGCGGCGGCGATCTCCCGGTCGCCCGGCAGCGCAGGCAGGCCGCCGGAGCGTACGTCCAGCCACAGCGTGGTGCCGTCCTCGTCCACCGTCCAGCAGCACAGCGCCCCGGCGCGGGTCCGCACGCCCAGCCCGGCACTGGTGCCGGTGGCCGGGTCGGTGCCCAGCCAGTACCAGGGCAGCGGGCGTTCCGGCTGGATGCCACGCCACTGCAACTCGCCGTACGAGCGCTCCCACGCATCGCCGAGCACCAGGGCGGGGCGGTGGCCGCCGGGGTGGTGGCGCCAGCGCAGCGCCACGGTCGACAGGCCCTCCGGACCCGGCGCGGCGAGCGTCAGCCGCAGGGCGCTGTACGGATCGTGTCGCGCCGTCACCTCGGCGCCGGGCACGGTCCAGCGGCCCGTCCCCGCCGGTGCGGCGGTGCGCGCGTCACCGGACGGACCGGTGAGCACATGGACGGAGTCGGGCAGCGGAACGTCGATCGTGGCCATCGCCCTCACCCCTTCACGGCGCCGGAGGTGAGCCCCTGCACGATGTGGCGGCTCGCGAAGGCGAAGAGCACCATGGTCGGCAGGATCGTGAACACGGCCGCAGCCGACATCGAGCCCCAGTCGATGTTGAAGCTGGAGATGAATCCGTTGAGGGCCGTGGGGACGGTCTTGTTGGCGTCGCTGTTCATCAAGGTCACCGACAGGAACAGCTCGTTCCAGCAGTTGACGAAGTTGAAGATGAACGCCGCCACGATCCCCGGACGCATCACCGGGAGCAGTACCCGGAACAGCGCCGAGAACCGGGAGAGGCCGTCGATCATCGCTGCCTCCTCCAGCGCGTCGGGGATGTTCTCGAAGAAGCCGCGGAGCATCACCGTGCAGAAGGGGATGCACACGGCGATGTAGACGAGGATGAGCCCGAGCCGGTTGTCGACCAGCTTCAGGTCGGTCATCAGCAGATACAGCGGGCCCAGCGCGATGAAGGCCGGGATCATCTGGGTGACCAGGGCGGCCGTCAGCAGCGCGGACTTGGTGCGGAACTCGAAGCGCGCCAGCACATACGCCGACAGCATCGAGATGGCGGTGGCGACCGCGCCCGCGACGGTCGCGACGATGAGGCTGTTGGTGAGATAGGTCCCGAAGTCGGCCTTGTTGAACAGCTGGCGGTAGTTCTCCAGCGAGAAGTGCTCGGGCCAGTAGGCGAGGGGGAAGGAGAAGATGTCGCCCGGCGCCTTCAGCGAGGTGATGAGGATCCAGTACAGCGGGAAGACGGTGAAGGCCAGCCACAGCACCAGGAAGACGATCCGGACGGCCCGGCCGGCCGCGGTCTCTTTGCCGATCACGACCTCACCTCTCGCTTTTCGCGCGTGGCCAGCAGGAAGAACACCGTGAACAGCAGCAGCCCCGCGATCACGAGGAGACCGAGCGCCGACGCCTTGCCGTAGTCGCCCTGCTGAGTGATCTTGATCATCCAGGTGGTCACGATGTGCGTCTCGTTGTTCGGCCCGCCACCGGTCATCCCGAAGATCAGATCGGGGAAGTTGAAGATCCAGATGACCCGCAGCAGCACCGTGAGCACCAGCGTGACCCGGATATAGGGGATGGTGATCTGGAAGAGCGTGCGCGCCTTCCCGGCCCCGTCCAGCGCCGCGGCCTCGTACAGCTCGTCGGGGACCGACTGGAGCGCGGCCAGGATCATGATGGCGAAGAAGGTGACGCCGTACCAGGTGTTGGCGATCAGCACGGCGATCATCGCCTTGTGCGGATCGGCCAGCCACGCCACCGGCTCGTCGATCAGCCCCGCCTTCTGGAGCAGGTCGTTCACGACGCCGAACTCGCTGTTGAACATCCAGCGGAACAGGATGCCGATGAGGAACCCGGAGATCGCCCAGGGGAAGAAGATCAGCGCCTGGTAGACGCCGCGGAAGCGGAACCGGCGGCGCAGCCACAGGGCGAGCGCGAAACCGATCACGAGCTGGGGCACGATCGATCCGATGACCCAGGCGCCCGTATTGCCCAGCACGGTGCCCCAGTTGGGGTCGGAGAAGACACGGTGGAAGTTGTCCAGGCCCACCCAGGAGGTGTCGGTGAGATCGTTCAGATCCCAGTGGCGGAAGGCCATCTGGCTGCCCGCGATCATGGGGTAGTACGTGAACACCGCCACGAAGATCGCGGCAGGCGCCATGAAGGCGGCGATGAGCAGGCCCCGGCGGGTCGTGAACTCCCGCTTCCGGCCGCCCCGCGGCCCGTTCCGGGCCCGCGGGGCGGCTTGCTTCCGGACGGGGCGCGAAGTCTTCGGCCCGGTCGTCGTTGCGGACGTGGCGGGCATCCCTACTTCTCCTGCTCCCACTTCTTGGTCCAGTACGCGTCCCAGCCCGTCAGCAGCTCCTTGGGCGACATCTTGCCGATCACCATCTTCTGCACGTCGGCGTCGGACTTCTGTTCCCACTCGCTCCACCAGGTCACGCCGCGCGGCTGGCTGACGTTGAGATAGGTGTCGGGGTGCTTGGTCATGGTGACGTAGGACGACCACGGGCCGGTCTTGTAGAACGGGTCCTCGGTCGCCGACTTGAGGATCGGCACCAGGCTGTTCTTCTTGGTGAAGTCCGTCGACGCCTTGCCCTGGGACAGGAACTTGATCAGCTTGACGGTCTCGGCCTTGTGCTTGCTGCCCTTCGCGATGCCCCAACCGGCGGTGGCCAGCGGCTGGACGGTCTTCCCGCTGGGCCCGGCCACCAGCGGAGCGGTGTCCCACTGCTCCTTCGAGATCGACTTGGACTCGGAGATCGTGGCGATGACTTCCGGATCCTGGAGCAGGAAGGCCGTGGAGCCGTTGGAGAACGCCTCGACCATCTCCGGGTAGCCCCAGGACACGGACGACTTGGGCGATGCCTTCTTGAAGAGTGTGAGGTAGGTCTTGAGGGCGTCCAGGGCCTCGGGCGCGGAGAAGATCGTGCGCCCGTTCTTCAGCTTGTAGCCGTTGGCGAGGTCGACCTTGTCGGCCACGTACGCCTCGATGATGGCGGTGGCGTTGCTGTTGGCGTTGGCCCCGCCGCGGAACGCGTAGCCGTAGCGGCGCTTCGCCGGGTCGTTGATGGCGGACGCCTGCTTCAGCAGCTGGTCCCAGGAGGCCGGGGGCTTGCTGAACCCGGCGTCCTTGATCAGGTCCTTGCGGTAGAAGAGGCTCAGCCCGTAGAAGCCGTAGGGGACGAAGAAGGTACGGCCCTTGGCGTCCTCGGACGCCTTGACGGCGTTCTCCGTCATGGCGTTCCAGCCCTGCCAGCCCTTGAGGTCCTTCTCCATGTCGTACAGCCAGCCGTTGTTCGACCACGGGCCGACCGTGATGTCCCGTACCTCGAGCGCGTCCACGCCGCTGCCGGACTGGAGCATCTGCTGGATCTTCTGATCGGCCTGTTCGGTGGGCGGCGAGATCAGGTTGACCTTGATCTTGGGGTTCTGCTTCTCGAAGTCGGCTATGAGCCCCTTGAGCAGATCGGTGCGGGCGGGGTTGGTCAGGCTCTCGACCATGTTGAGCGTGACCGTGCCGTTCGCGTTCGAACTCATGGCGGAACAGCCGGTCAGGACCATCGCTGCGGCGGTGCCGAGGGCGAGGGCTGCCGTCCTTCTCCTCATCGTGCTGACCTCTTTCTTGGGTGCGGGCCGCGCTCGGAGCGGCTTGGGGAGTCGGGGGTGGGGAGGGGAGTACGGTGTCGCGCCGCTATGGCGCGCCGTGCCGCCCGCGAGCCGCGCGGGCCCACTCAGCCAGGACGGGGACGCAGGTCTCGGCGAAGTACTCGTAGTCGGCGGCGGTGTTGTAGACGTGGGCGGACACCCGCAGATAGCCGATGCCGCCGAAGCTGGTGAAGGCCGCCTCGACACCCAGCTCCCCGGCGACCCGGTCGCGCAGCGCGTCGGCCTCGACGCGGGTGGTGCCGAGCCCCTCGGGCAGCCGCACCAGACGCATCCCGGGGACCGGCATGCCGACGTCGACGCTGCTGTCGGCGCCGGTCAGCTCGGTGAACGCGGCACCGATGACCTGCGCGGCGTAACCGGCTAGGTGGTCCATATAGCGGCGGGCGCGCCTCCAGCCCCAGGTGTGCTCGATGAAGCCGAACGCCGTCGGTGCCGCCAGATAGCAGGTGGCATCCACCGTGCCCTGCTGGTCGAAGCGGTCGGGGTACGGGTCCTCTGCACCCCATGAGTCGATCGGTGGGTAGAGCCGCTCACGCAGCGGACCACGGGCGACGAGCGCTGCGG
Source organism: Streptomyces sp. 11-1-2 (assembly GCF_003595545.1). Classification (NCBI taxonomy): domain Bacteria; kingdom Bacillati; phylum Actinomycetota; class Actinomycetes; order Kitasatosporales; family Streptomycetaceae; genus Streptomyces; species Streptomyces sp. 11-1-2. The sequence continues at coordinate 2,792,731 of NZ_CP022545.1, read as the reverse complement.
TGCCCCGGGGCGCGCATCCCCACTTGTGCAGGTTTCCGACCCAGAAATCACAGGTCAGCCCCGAGAGCGGGGCGGGGAGCAGACCAGGTGCGTGCGCACCGTCCACGAGCAGCGGGATCCCGCGCCGCCGAGCCTCCGCGCCGATCCGCTCCACCGGCAGCCGGCGGGCGGTCGCCGAGGTGATCTGGTCCACCACGATGAGGTCCGTCGCCTCGGACAGTTCGGCGAACACGGCCTCGCACGCTTGCTCCTCATCTGCGTCGAGGGGTACCCGCGCGGTGCGGACCCCGCCATCCCAGCGGTCGCGCGCCAGCCGCTCGGCGCCCATGGTCACGGCGCCGTAACCGTGGTCGGTGACGACGATCTCCCCGCCGCGGCGGCGGTCGAGGGCGGCGTACACGGTGCTGATGCCCGCGCTCGCGTTCGGCACCAGGGCCAGGTCGTCGGCGGCCACCGCCAAGAAGTCGGCGATCTCGCCCCTGGTGTCGGCGATCCGCTGAGGCAGCGCCGGGAACCACACCACCGGGGAGCACTCCATCTCCACCCGCAGCTGCTTCTGCCGTTCCTGTGCCACCAGGGGAACCGCGCCGAAGGAACCGTGGTTCAGGTGTCTCATGGCGGGGTCCAGCGTCCACGCTCGGTCGGCGGGACGGCCGTCGGCCAGCAACAGGGGGCGTGGCGCCGCGATGACATCGGTCTCGCTCACATGAGTCCCGATCTGCCGGGGTCCGGGTGTTCCGAGGGGCGTCAGAAACGAGAGAGATCTGATCGCGACCAGAACACGTATGATGACTCGGCATCCTGCATGACGGATCCCATGCAATCAAGGGGTGCAGCAGCGTGGATCATCAGATGACTTCCGATCGATACCTCTGACATATCTGATGAATCGGTACAGTGCGGCGAAGGGCGCGGGACCGCGCCCCGCCCGTTCGGGAGGAATCGGATGTCCGCAGTCGACAAGGCGTTCCACGGCCTACGCCACATGATCGCCACCGGGCGCCTCAGCGCCGGAGGGCGCATTCCGCCCGAGGGCGAGCTGTGCGAGGAACTCGGCGTGTCCCGGGGGTCGTTGCGCGAGGCCGTACGGATGCTCGCGGCCCTGGGGGTGATCGAGCCGCGGCACGGCTCCGGTACTTATGTCTCCCAGCTCAGGCCGGAGGACATCATAGGTAGCCTGTCGCTCACCCTGGAACTGCTGCCGCTCTCCGGCCTGCTGGAGGTGTACGAGATCCGGCGTGTCCTGGAGTCCCACGTCGCGGCGCAGGCTGCGGCCCGCAGCACCCCGGAGACGGTGCGGGAACTCTTCGCGCTCATCGAGGCCATGGACGCCACCGACGACCCCACCGAGGCATCGGACCTCGACCACCGCTTCCATGCCGAGATCGCCACCGCGGCCGGAAACCCCGCCCTCGGCTCCCTGCTCTCGGTCTTCCGCGCCCGCTCCCGCAAGTACCAGATCTTCAACCTCCCCGAGGGCGAGCAGATGCGGCGCAAGAGCGACGAGGATCACCGAGTGCTGGCCACCGCGATCGCCGACCGCGATCCGCGCGCCGCCGCCGGAGCGGCCGAGGCCCATGTCGCCCAGACGGAGCGATGGCTGCGCGCCTTCATGCCGCCCATGGAGGAGGACTCCCCGGCCTGACGCGTTGCGTTGCGTTTGACGCGTCAGACCATTGCGCGTTCGCAATGCGCCTGTGGGTGCCGGAATCTGTGTCACCCTATGCGACCTGCGAGTATTCGTGGATGAGGCCGCCGAGTCGATCGTGTCGAGTGATGCGAGTGTGGTCCTTGGCGATGGGCGGCTTGGGGTCGGTGAGTCGGTCTGGTGCCCGTTGTCCGAGGGATTGATGCGGCCGGTGTCTGTTGTAGTGCTCCGTGTACTCGCCGACGACAAGGCGCAGGTGGCGCTCTCCGGTGATCAGGACGCGGTCGGTTGCCTCGCGTCGGCATGATCCGGTCCAGCGTTCCGCGATGGCGTTCATCCGGGGCACCTGGGGCAGTGTCGGAATGACGTGCACGCCGTTCGCCTGGAAGACGGCGTCGAAGCTGTCGGTGAAGTAGGTGCCGCGGTCCCGGATGAGGAAGCTGATCGACTCTGCGCGGTCACCGAGGTCCACGAGGTAGTTCCGTGCTTGCTGGGTGATCCAGGGGCCGGTCGGGTGCCGGGTGATGCCGGGGATGTGCACGTGTCGGGTGCCGTGGTCGATGAAGAACAGCACGAACCAGCGCCGCAGGAAGACCGTGTCGATGTGGAAGAGGTCGGTGGCCACGATGGCGGAGTGCGGGTGCCGATAAATCATCCGCGCAGCTCAGGCGGCGTGCTGGTACTGGTGGAGCGTTCCGCCGAGCCGGTCTCGTCTGTGGACTTCCAGGTGGGTGAGCTGGGCTTGTTGGGGGATGGGTGCGGGTAGTGGGCGGCATGGGGCGGCGTTTTTCAGTGCCCGGTGCGGGCGGTGTTCGTTGTAGAAGGATTCGTACTCGCGCAGGGCGTGGAGGAGGTGGCCCTGGTTCCAGATCAGGGTCCGGTCCAGGAGTTCGCTGCGGCAGGTCTGTATCCATCGCTCCATGAGCGAGTTCATCCGTGGTATCCGAATGCCGGTGGTGACGACCTTGAGACCGGCATCGGTCATCAGGGCGTCGAAGGCGGTTGTGAACTTCGAGTCGCGGTCGCGGATCAGGAACTTCGCCTTGCTGCCCGCGTTCTTGAGGTCCATGAGGAGGTTGCGTCCGAGCTGCACGATCCAGTCCCCGGTCGGATGTGCGCTGGCGCCCAGGATCCGGATGCGCCTGGTGGTGTGCTCGATGACGGCGAAGACGTACAGGCGCGCCCCCATCAGCGTGCGGACTTCGAAGAGATCGCAGGCGAGGAGGGCCTTGGCCTGGCTGCGGAGGAAGTCGGCCCAGGTGGTGTTCTGCCGTTCGGGTGCGGGTGGGATGCCGTGCTCGCGGAGGATCTCCCAGACCGTTGAGGCGGCGACCTTGATCCCCAGTGCGGCGAGTTCGCCGTGGATCCGGCGATATCCCCACGCGGCATTTTTCCTGGCCAGACGCAGGACGAGGGCACGGATCGAGCGGATGGTGCGGGGCGTCCACGCCGCTTGGACACGCAGGTCTCGGCATGGCACCGCCTGAGCAGCTCACGATGCCAGCGCAAGACCGTCTCGGGGCGGACCAATAGCAGAAGGTGCCGCAGTCTGTCTTTGGGCAGGTGATACAGAAGGCCGGCGAGGACAGCGCGATCACTGTCATTGAAGGCAGGCTTGTCGACCTGACGCTGCAGGACCAGCAGTTGATGCCGGAGCACCAGGATCTCGATGTCCTTGCCTCTGTCGCTCATCGGCAGGAGACGTAGGAACGCCAGGGTGTTGGTCGCGGCGAGGTAGGCCAGGCGCAGCAGCACGACAGATCATGATGCCGTCGGGGCCTTGTACAGGTGAAGACGCCGGGGTGAGCGTCGGCCAAAGTCGAAGATCTCTGAACAAGCTCTCACCTGCGTGGATGATTTACCGGCACCCGCAGGGTTGGCGGCCGGGGATACCGGGCGGATGCGGGCCCGCCTGGACAAGTTGTCGCCGGTCTGGGCTGCTGTCACGTCACGGCGTCGGCGAGCATGAAGGCGGCCACGGCCAGCAGGACCACGGCGAAGATGCGCTGCAAGTGGGGCCCGGAGACCTTCGCGGCTATGCGCTTTCCGTCCCAGGCGCCCAGGATCGCGGTTCCGATGAACGGGCCGATCAGCGCCCAGTCGACCGAGGCAGCGGTGCCGGAGCGAGTGGCCAGGGAGGCCAGTGAGTTGGCCGTGATGATCAGCAGGCTGGTGCCGACTGCGGCATCCATCTCGAAGGCCAGGACGGTGACCAGGGCGGGGACGGCGAGAAAGCCGCCGCCCACACCGAGCAGTCCGGTCAGCGTGCCGAGTGCGGCACCGGCCCCGGCTGCCTTGCCCGGCCGTACACCGCCGTCTTTGGGGCGGGCGGTGTAAGCGGGCCGGAGCATCTTGATGGCGGAGAGGGCGGCTATGGCGGCGAAGGCGAGGGTGAGGACGGCTTGAGGCAGGTGGGCGGAGGCTGCCCCAGCGACAGCCGCCGGAAGAATCCCGGCGGCTGCGAATGCCGCTCCGGCCTTCCACCGCACCCGCCCGGCCCGGGCGTGCGCGTACAGGGCGGTCAGAGACGTGGCGGTGACGATGATCAGGCTGGCGGTGGTGGCTGAGGCGGGGGTGAAGCCGAGCAGGTAGATCAGGGCGGGCACCGCCAGGACGCTGCCGCCGCCGCCGAGGGCGCCGAGCATCAGGCCGACAACGGCTCCTGCAATCAGGGCCAGGATCAGGGCGGTCACGCTATTCGCCCACTGTGTCTGCTGTCGCCGGCCGACGGCATTGCGGTACCGGTGACACGGGGGTGGGCCTGTACGGGGCCGAGGCAGTCAAGAGCCTGGCGGTAGAGGAACATCACGTGCCTTCTGTGCAGGTGGAGCAAGGGATTCATGACCGGGTGAGGCTCAGGCCCGCGTCGGCGGCCGCCTCGAAGCTGTCATCGATGGCGACGACCTGTCGTCCGGCCGCGTCCAGGAGAGAAGCGGCGATCGCCGCGCGCATCCCGCCGGCGCAGTGCACCCACACCGTGCCGTCCGGCACGTCGCCGACCCGGCCGTGCAGTTCGTGGAGCGGAATGTGCACGGAGCCCTCGATGAAGCCGTTCGCACGTTCGGAATCCCGGCGCACATCCAGCACCACCACGTCCTCGCCGCGCTTGTGTGCAGCGGCGAGGTCGGCGAAGCCGGCGCGGGGGAAGAAGGCGAGCCGTTCGCCCTGACGGACCCAGGCGGCTGGATCACCGGTGGCGGCGGCGGCCGGGCGGTCGATACCGACCCGGGTCAGCTCCCGCTGCGCCTCGGCAATCTGCCCCGGGGTGTCGCCGAGCAGGGTGACCGGCTTGCCCCACGGGATCAGCCAGGCCAGATAGGTGGCCAGCTTGCCTGTGCCCTCGAAGTTGAACGATCCGGCCACATGGCCGTCGGCGAAGGCGACCCGGCTGCGCAGGTCCACCACCCACTCACCCGCCGCCAGCCGTTCGGCGATCTGTGCGGCGTCGGCGGGCTCGGGCGGGGTCAGGTCGACGGGCCCGGGTCCGGCGGCGTTGGCCGGGCCCATGTGCGTGTAGTAGGCGGGCACGTTCTCCAGCCCGGCCAGGACCCGCTTCACGAAGTCGTCGACATCCAGGGTGAATGCGTCGTTGCCGGCGCGTTCCTGGCCGATCGTGCTTGCATCGCCCTCGGCTTGGGAGGAGGAGCAGAAGCTGCCGAAACCGTGCGTGGGCAGCACCGGCACCTCGTCGTCGAGTGTCGCCGCCAACCGGTGGACGGAAGCGTGCTGGGCACGGGCCAGTTGCTCGGTCAGTCGCGGGTCCACCAGGTCCGGTCGTCCCACGGAGCCGATCAGCAGCGAGCCGCCCGTGAAAGCAGCCACCGGGCTTCCCTCCTCCTCCAGGACGTACGAGGTGTGGTGCGGGGTGTGGCCCGGGGTGGCTATCGCGCGCAGCACCAGGTACTCGTCCACCTCGGACACGTCCCCGTCCGCGATAGGAGTGCGAGGGAAGGAGACGCGGGCCCCGACCGGGACGAGGTAGCGGGCGCCGGTGAGGCGGGCCAGTTCCAGCCCGCCGGTGACGTAGTCGTTGTGCAAGTGCGTCTCCGCCACGTAGGCGATGCGCACCCCTCGCCGCGCAGCGAGGGCGATCACCTGATCGACGTCCCGCGGCGGATCGACCACGACCGCAGCTCTCCGACCCCCTGCCAGATAGCTACGGTTGCCCAGCCCCTCGAACTCCAGGGTGTCGACAAAAAACATGGCGTGACTCCTCTCCGGGCTGGTGTACCCGGTTAATTCCGTTTCGGGAAGCCGCCGCCGAAGCTCCGGAACCGTTGCGCCACTCCGAACCGCTCGCGATATCCGCGGTTCTCATTTCCTGGGCCATTGCGCAAACGGTCACCGTCTGGAATGGCGGTAGCGAATTCTCCGAAGACTGCGGGCGGACGGCGTATCCGGCCGGCCTCATGCCGGCGGACGTATGCGACGGTTATCTGCCGGTTTTGCTTTCGTCAGCTCTCGCGCACCGCATCTGCGACGCGATCGCCGTTGTTCTCGGCGCTTTCGCTCCCGGGAAGGACGACCGGCAGCCCCGCTGCTTCCCACGCCTCAAGGCCGCCCGCCACGCTGTAGACGGAAGACCGGCCCGCGCGGATCGCCTGCACGCCGCCCTGCGCGCTGCGGTTGCCTGTGCGGCAGACGAAGGCCAGTGGGCCGTCAGGCAGATCCGACAGCGACGCTGGCAATGTGCTGAGCGCGGCGTGGACGGCGCCGGCCGGGTGGCGCGCTGCCCATTCATCGTCTTCACGGACATCGACCAGTGTGAGTTGCCCATCCTCGGCACGGCGACGCGCCTCAACAGGAGACAGGTCAGCGGGCATGTGACCGTCGCCGGAACTCAGGCTCTGCGTGGGCAGGACCGTCCGGATCGCCTCGTAGTTCGAGGCATGGACGACCGCTATCTGCTGTCCCATCATCGGGCAGACATTCATCGCCTCTTCCCAGTGACGGGTGGACTCCCATTCCGCCACGTTGACGAGAGAGAATTTGCTCCCCGGAACGATCGTGCGGAACATGTACGTCCGAATGAAACCGGGCTGCGCCGCCATCACCTCCGCAGCATCTTGCCATGCGGCGAGATAAGAGGCTTCCTTCTCCTCATCGATCTCGATCGGAATGATCACGACGTGGCGATTTTCCATCTGCTGCTTCCTCAAGTATTTCAACTACCGGCATGCCGCTCGATCCGGAGGAATTCCCAACGAATGCGGGAACACGACCGAGTCCTGGAGATACCGGCTTTCAGTTGGGGGCCGGAACCATCTGGACGCAGCTTGCACACACGTATCCGCAGGCGACGAGTCCTCTTGCTGGACTGGCAAGATGCTCGGCGTGGTCCGGGGCCGTCGGCCGATCGGCGAGCCATCCCCGGCGGCGAGAGCCAGCGCGTCTTGCCAGGACAGCATGAACCGATGCGGCATCCGTGGCGCCGTCGCACGCTGATGGCATGAGCGAGTTCGAGTTGATACGAGATGGTGAACAGACCTGGGACGTCGTGGTGGTCGGGGGTGGGACCGCCGGCCTTTCCGGGGCTTTGAATCTGGCCCGGGTGCGCCGGTCGGTTCTGGTGATCGACAAGGGTGAGCCCCGCAATGCTCCGGCTGCTGGCGCCCATGGTGTGCTCGGCCGCGAGGGCATCTCTCCTCTGGAGCTACTGCGGCTCGGGCGCGAGGAGGTCGCTTCGTACGGCGGTCGTGTCGTTTCGGGGCAGGTCACGCGGATCTCCCGGGACGGCGCGGGCTTCCGGGTTGTCACCGAGGACGGGCAGCACCTACGGACACACAGAGTGCTGGTGACCACTGGTTTGGTCGATGTGCTGCCGGACGTGCCAGGGCTGGCCGAACGGTGGGGGGGAGGGGGGACGTGCTGCACTGCGTGTACTGCCACGGCTGGGAAGTCCGGGACAAGGTCATCGGGGCGCTCGGCAACTTCCACCAGGCACTGTTGTTCCGTCAGATGTCCAAGGACGTCACGCTGTTCCTGCACACCGCAACGGAACTGACCGACGAACAGTGGGAGCAGCTGGCTGCTCTCGGTGTCGGCGTGGTCGACGGTGAGGCCACCGGGCTCGAGGTCGACAGCCAGGACCAGCTGGCGGGCGTGCGGCTGGCATCGGGAAAGGTGGTGGCGGTCCAGCAACTGGTGGTCGCCCCCGGTTCCTCGCGCGCGCGGGTTTCCTGCGCGAGCTGGGCGTGACGATGCAGAAACACCCGATGGGCCTGGGGGAGCAGCTCCAGGTGGACGCCTCCGGGTTCACCGGAGTGCAGGGCGTGTGGGCCGCGGGGAACGTCAGCGATGTACTGGCCGGGGTTCCCGCCGCGGCAGCAGCCGGCACCACCGCGGCCGCCGCGATCCACATGGACCTGCTGAAGGCCGACGCGGAAGCCGCCGCCCGTGCGGCGAAGGACGGTGAAGTGTTCAGCGGGGCGATGGAGGCCGAGGTGTCGCGGCGGGTGCAGGGCAGCCGTGCGCACGGACTGGGCTCCCTCCCCGGCGGGAACTGAGCCCTTACCGCGACCGGGTCAGGTGGCGCGGACCCGGAGGTGGGCCCGTTCTCCCTGGCGTCCAAGCAGGATGAGAAGTTCAACGGCCTGGTCGCCGTCGGCGCCAATCCAGTGCGGCACGTGCGTGTCGAACTCCGCGGCCTCGCCCGGCTTGAGGCTCAGGCTCTGCTCGCCCAGCAGCAGGCTGAGCCGTCCGGCGAGCACATAGAGCCACTCAAAACCGTCGTGAGTCTGCAGCTCCGGCTCGCTCTGGGACGTGGGTGAAATGAGAAGCTTATAAGCTTGGGCGCCGCCAGGATCGCTCAGCGGCACCAACGTCATGACGTCCGTGCCTGGTTGGCCGACTGGAACGACAACCCGCGACCGTTCACCTGGACCAAGACCGCCGACGAGGTCCTCGACAAAGTCGCCACATACTGCAAGAGAATCTCCGACTCAGGACACTAGCCGGTTTTCCAGGGAGCCTCCATCGATCAGTTCCATCACGATCCAGGGCCGCTCCTCCAGACCGTCCGACGCGGCCTACGACACATCCAGTACCGTAGCCACCTCATAGACGGCTGCCTCGCTGAGACAGGCCTGCTGATCAGAGCGACCTGACACAGCACGACATCACGAGTTCAACCTCAGTAACGAGACCGAACCCGACCGCGCCGACGGCGTCCGAGATGCTGCACGGCGACAAGGGCTACGACTACGACCCAGCATCGATGGCTACGAGCACCTGGCATCACACTCCGCATCGCCCGCCGCGAGACCGAGTCCTCCCAGCCGCTGGCCAGCCACCGCCGGGTGGTCGAGCGCACCACGTCCTGGCTTTCCGGCTGCCGTCGCCCGCACCGACGCTACGCGCGCAAACCCGAGCACTTCCTCACCTTCACCGCCGTAGGCGCCAGCCTGATCAACTACCGCCGACTCACCAAGTGGAACGACGCCCAAGGTTGCGCGTGGTCGGCAACTTCTGCTGCGACGATCGCGTCTATCACCTCTGACGGTCCCGCCAGCGGCCAACCTGCTTCGGTGTCCGCTACCCTTCCTCGACCGAGTCCTTTCATCTGTCCCCGGCGGGACCGCCCTTGGTCAGTTCTTCCGCCAGACGGTTCCGCGCGCCTCGTACTCCAGCATCGTCTCCACGCCCGTCGCCACATCCGGCCCGAGTTCGCGGTTGACCAGCCACAAGCCCAGGTCGAGACCCGACGTGATACCCCCGGCCGTCACAAGATCCCCGTCATCGACCACGCGAGCGTCCTTGACGAGACCGCCCTGTTCCCTCAGATAGTTTTTCGCGCCGTGGTGTGTTGTGCACGGGCGTCCCTTCGTCAGGCCGGCCGCAGACAGAATCACCGCTCCCGTACACAGCGAACTGATCGTCAGCCCTTCACGGGGAGCGGCAGCGAGGGCACGGGGGAGAGTGGCGCCATCGATTTCGGCCCATACGCCGGGACCTTCACGGTGGGCGTAGCCGCCGCCGGGCACGATGACCACGTCCGCCGCTTCCGGCGACCACCGATACTTCACCTCTATGCCCGTGCCGTATCCGCAACGGACCAGCCCAGGCTGTCCCGTCGTGACATACCGGACCTCGATGCCGTTCGGACTGTGCATGGCTGCGGCGGAGAAGACCTCGTACGGGCCGATGCAGTCCATCTCCTCAACACCGTCGAAAATCACGATGTGGACGCGCAGCGCGTCTGTGCGCCGCGTCGAGGCGACTGCTGCGCCATCGTCCAGGGCGGTGGTAGCCAGTGCCCCTGCGGATATGACGCCCGCGGCTGCTGACGTGTGGCGGATGAATTCTCTGCGGTGCATGGATGCGCCTTCCTGCGTGTGCGCCGGGGCGTTGGTATCGGGCCCGCTTGGTGGACCGCCCCCTCCGTAGTGGTCGTTCCGGACGGTCGCAGAGTTCCGGTACGAGGACGTGTTTCCGCAGGGGGCGGTACTTAGTAGGACTCCGTTAGGTCTGTCTTGATCTAGGTGTTGTGGTCCTGGTGGGGAAGGGTTGGTGGCAGGTGGTGCAGGTGCCGGTCCAGCACCTCAGGATGTCTTGGAGGGCGTCGAGGATCTGGTAGAGGGTGAGTGCGGTCCAGGTGCTTTTGGGGCCAGACGTTGTTCGGTGAGAAACGCGTGGGCCGCGGTCACGAGGGTGACGTGGTGGTGCCAGCCGGGCCAGGACCGGCCTTCGAAGTGGTCCAGGCCCAGGCCGTGCTTGAGTTCGCGGTAGTCGTGCTCGATGCGCCAGCGGACCTTGGCCAGACGGACCAGGTCGGCGATCGGAGTGTCGGCCGGCAGGTTGGACAGCCAGTAGTCGGTGGGAGCCTCGGCCTCTTCGGGCCATTCGACCAGCAGCCAGCAGTCGGGCAGGATGCCGTCCCACCAGCCCTGTTCGGCAGAGGCGGCGGCCCGGATGGGACGTTCGACGGCGTTGCCGGCCGGGCGGACGCGCACGGCGGCGAAGCGGGAACGTAACTCGCCGCGTGAGCCCTGCCGCCAGGTGAGGGAGGTGAACGCCTCCTGCCCGAGGCCGGTGGCAAGGGCTGCCACTGAGGGTGCGGGGTGGCGGTAGCGGGGCTGGGGCCAGCAGCCGACGGGGCCCTTGCGGTCCGGGGCTGTCGGCTGGGCGCCGAATGGGTGGGCGGTCACGTCCGCGCGGACGGCCAGCATGTAGTCGATTCCCCGCTCTGCCAGGCCGGCCCGAAGGTGGGCGTTGGTGCCGTAGGCGGCGTCGGCCACCACGACCGGCGGCCTCATGGCCCAGCCGGCCAGCGTGTCGAGCATGTCCAGAGCCAGCCGCCACTTCTCGCGGTGCCCGGCCTCGGGCGGGATGCGGGTGACGGTCCTGCGGTCAGTGTCCGCCGCCCACTCCTTGGGCAGGAACAGCCGCCACTGCAGTGGACAGGAGGCCGTGTCACTGGCGGCGTGGACGCTGACCGCGACCTGGCAGTTGGCGCGTTTGCCCAGAGCTCCGCAGTACTGCGGAGCCACGGCGACCGACATTCTTCCGTCCTTGGGCAGCGACACGTCGTCGATCACCCAGGCCGTCGGGTTGACCAGTGGCAGCATGCGTTCGCAGATCCGACGCTGCACCGGCACCGGGTCCCAGGTGGACTGGTTCACGAACTGCTGAAGGTTCTGTTCGTTGCCGTCCGGCAACCGCGAGGCCATGGCCTGGATCGACTTGCGGCGGCCGTCCAACATCAGTCCCCGCAGGTAGCAGTCACCTTTGGCCCGCTGGTCCTTGCGCGGCACCGACGCGAACACGTCAGCCACGTATAACCCCAACTTCGCCCGGACACGGTTCACTTCATGTGCGTCCATCCACCCAACATGCCCAGGAACAGGCTGAACCGGAAGACCTAACGGAGTCCTACTAAGGGCTTGCAGATCATTAACATGCTTTCTTGATCTTGCTGTGGTTCAGGAACGCCGCGATGTCGGATGGTGTGCGAAAGCGAGCGGTGGAGGCGCTGATGGGATGGTCGTGTGCTTCCAAGAGGGGGCGGACTTCCTGGCTCGCGCGGCTGATGGTTGGGGTGGTGACGCCGAAGAGCTGGGCGAGGAGGTCCCATGGGGGAGATCTTGCGCAGGTGGAGCACGGTGACCAGGACTCGCTCGGCTGGGGTGAGTTTGGCTTTGGCGCCTGTGCCGGGGCCACCAAGCGTTCGCGACCGCGGCGTGTGCGAAGCACGTGCTCGCGTTGAAGTTCCATCGCGGGAGTCAGTGTGTCGATGAGGTCGCTGAGTTGCTGGTGGGTCATGCCGGTCAGCTCCGGGTCCTGCAGGGAACGCAGCGTGAGTTGATGTGATGTGTTCGCTAGCGCCTGGCCCGCTGCGTTGTTTGTGGTCGTCGCCTCTTCGGGCAGTTGGGGGTGGAGAGTGTAGTTCCAGTCGCCGTGGAAGTGGTGCCGTGTGATCGGCAAGGTGTCGATGTCCTCGTCGCTGACCTGGATTCCTGTGGGGTACCGGCCGGTGTCCAGTTCGGCGTGCACCGTCAGGCCGGTCTTGGTGGTGGTCGCGGCGATACTCTGGACGATGACTTCGTGGCTGGTCAGGGGCCTGCCGCGCCAGTTCATGGTGATGTGGGAGAACAGCCTGTGCTCGATCTGGTTCCACTTCGATGTTCCGGGAGGCAGGTGGCAGACGGTGATCGCCAGGCCGGACTCGGTGGCGAACTGGGCGAGCTTGGTCTTCCAGGTGCGGGTGCGATAGCCGTTGGAGCCGCCGGCGTCGGCGGTGATCAGTAGCCGGCCAACCGTCGGATAGGCAGTCCGTCCGGCGCCGTTCCACCAGCGTCGGATTGATTCGACGGCGAACGCGGCGGTGTCGTGGTCGGTGCCCACATTGACCCAGCCGGTGTTCGCGGTGACATCGTAGATGCCATAGGGCACGGCCTTGCCCAGCTCACGGTCGGGGAAATCGTGGGTGTCGACTTGCACCGGTTCACCCTTCGGCTCCCATTCGCGGCCGTTGTTCTTGAAGAGGCCGACCAGTTCCTTTCTTCTTCGTGTCCACACTGATCACCGGAGCCCCGTTGTCCCGGTGGTTGCGGGCCTGCTCGTTGAGGTAGTGGAACTGGGCGTCCCGGTCGGGGTGCTGCTTGCCCTCCAGGGTCTTGGTGTTGCTCTGCAGGCTGAAGCCCTCCTCGCGCAGCAGGTCCCCGACCGTGTCGGCCGAGATCCGGTGACCCTGCCGAGTCAGCTCGGCTGCCAGGTTCCGCGTCGACTTCGTCGTCCAGCGCAGCGGCGACATCGGGTCCCCACGCACGTCCGGCTCCACCAGCGCCAGCAACGCATCACGCAGACCGGGATCCAGATCCACGACCCGTTTGCGGCCGCCGCCCGGCCGCCTGGTGCGTCCCAGCGGCGGTTCACCGGACTCCAGCTCGCGCACCCCCAGCGAGACGGTCGCCTGCCGCACACCGGCGGCCTGTGCGACCAGCCGGATCCCGCCGTGACCGATCGATCGCGCCTCCGCTCCCAGCAGCAGACGACGCTGACGTTCATCGAGATGCGGCAAGATCGTCTCGAACTTCCTCGCCAGCACGGCCCGTTGCTCCGCCCCAATGCTCATAGCACACCAACGAGGCACAGAGCAGGAAGCTACGAGTTAATGATCTGCACGCCCTTACTGACGGTTTCAGAATGAGTTCTGTGCAGGGGGTTGGCTGCGTGGTGGGGTGGCGGCAGACTTTCTCGGGTGTCGGATGATCTTGTGACTGATGACCTGTGGGAATGTGTGGCTCCGCTGCTGCCGGCTCGTCCGCCGCGGCGTGAGCGGTATCCGGGCCGGTTGCCGGTGGACGACCGGACCGCCCTGCGCGGGATCGTGTACGTCCTGTGTAAGGGTGTGAGCCGACCTGGCAGAAGCAGACACGGGCCGAGGTCTCGGTGACCGGTACGACCGCTGTGAACATCGACGTCTCCGACCGGTTGGCGAGCTCTCTGATCCCCTTCGCGCTCGTTGTCGTCGGCCTGTCGCTGCTGCTGTTGCTCCTGGTTTTCCGCTCGGTGATCGTCCCGTTGAAGGCCAGTCTGGGCTTCCTGCTGTCGGTGGCCGCCACCTTCGGCGCGGTCGTGGCCGTGTTGTGTTCCAGTGAGACTGGCTCGCGAGCGCGCTCGGCGTCGCCGAGACCGGTCCGGTGGTCAGCATCCTGCCCATCCTGGTGATGGCAGTGCTGTTCGGACTCGCCATGGACTACGAGGTATTCATGGTCAGCCGCATCCGCGAGGCGCACGTCCACGGCGCCGCGCCACCGGAAGCCGTCCTGGCCGGTTCGCGCCATGCCTCCCGCGTGGTCACCGCCGCCGCCCTCATCATGTTCGCGGTGTTCGCGAGCTTCATCCCCGGCGGCAGCACGATGCTGAAGCCGATCGCCTTCGCCCTCGCCGTGGGGGTCTGCATCGACGCCTTCCTCGTCCGGATGACGCTTGTCCCCGCCGTCCTCGCGCTCGTCGGCCGAGCGGGCTGGTGGCTTCCGAAGTGGCTGGACCGGCTCCTGCCCGACCTCGACATCGAGGGCGAACGGCTCACGGCGGATCGGCAGAAAGACGGCACGGACGGTCACGGCCCGACCCCGCCCGTCGCGGTCGGCGCGTCCTCGTGCATCTCCCCACGCAGGATGTCTTGAGCCATAGCAGCGATCATGTCGAGCTGCGGAGCGGCTGTCCCCAGAGCTCAGGCTGGTGTCCGGGCGGCGGCCGTTCCCGTGGTCAGCGGGCGGTGCGTTGCCGTCGGGAACGCGCCAGCCTCGGCAGGACGGCGAGCAGCAGCAGGCTGTAGTACTGCAGGACGGGTACGGCGAGCGCGATGGCGAAGGCGAGGACCAGGGCGAGGACGTTGAGCCAGCTCTCGGTGTACAAGTCCTCGGCCCTCCGGCGGACCGCCGGGCCGTCTTCCTCGAAAAGTGCCGGGGTGGCTTTCAGGATCCTCAGCATCGCGAACCGGCAGACCATGCCGGCCAGGAGGGTCGAGTAGTAGAACGCCGCCACGAATCGGTCGCGGCCGAAGGTGCCGAGCATCTCGGTCGGCAGAGGAAGGACGACGACGGAGAGCAGCCACCCCATGTTCCATACCATCAGGGAGCGGGTGAACTCCGTGACCGATGAGAAGGTCCGGTGGTGCTCCCGCCAGATGTTCGCGATGACCGCGAAGCTGAGCAGGAAGCTCCAGATCTGGTCGAGGTGACCGGTGATCACCTTGCTGGCGCCCTCGTGGGCGGAGGCGGCTTCCGGGACGAGGTCCACCAGCGGCAGGATCAGCAGGGTGATGGAGATCGCGGTCACCGCGTCGGTGAAGAGCACCACGCGCTCCCCCGAAACACCCCCCTCGATCCTGTCCGCCGCGGGAACCGACGGCTCTGCCTGGTCGGACCCTCCCGTCCCGGTCTCGCCGATGACACCACTGGCACCCATACGTTTGCACCTCTCTCTTGCCGCCCCGGCGCGCCTGCCGCCGCTGCCGGACGCTGCTGGTCGTGGACGTTCCCGTACACTCTCCACACCCAAGCCGTTGACCAGCATTGATGGATGAGTCCGGACCAAGTCCTAGACTAGTGGCCCGCGTTCGGGCCACCACCGCTGGACGGCCTCGACGGTTGTCGACGGGCTCACGTTGAAACAGAGCTTCGCACCGGGCGCCAGTTCGTGAGTGATGCCGACCAGGACCTCGAAGAGCGGGGTCAGCACCGGGTCCAGCCGGACACCGGCGCCGATCACCACGATGTCGTAGTCCTTCCCGGACAGCGCGGCGCGGTAGACCGCCTCGGCCGTGCGGCCGTAGTCGAGCAGGCAGACGTCGACAGTGAAACCGAGTTCCGCGAGCCGGGCCCGCTCGGCGGCCACGCCCGCCCGGACCACTTCGGCGTCGAGCTCGGGGAACGCCGCCCGCGACGAGGCCGAGTCGTCCACCAGCGCGGGATCGAGTCCGACAGTGAGAATGGACGGGGACATGCCGTGACCTCCTGTGCATTTGCCTGTGCATTTGCCTTTTCCGGACTGAGGGTAGGCACCGGAGCAGCCATACGGGCATCCCACACTTCTGGGGTATCGTTCGGCCGGTGAGTTCCCCGGTGGCCCGGCGCGAGACCGTGCGCGACATCGAGGCGATCTGCCGTCTCGACCTCGACTCCCGGGAGCTGCGACGCCGGATCGCCGAGCGGCTGACGCGGCTCGTCCCGGCCGACTCCTACTGTTTCGGCACGATCGACCCCACCACGTTGCTGATCACCGACGACGTGAGTGCCGGGCTCACGCCGGCCGCGGCCGCAGCAGCCGCGCACAACGAGTACCTGGTGGACGACGTACTGAAGTTCGCGGCGCTCGCCCGCTCCGAAGTGCCCGCAGGCACGCTCGGTGCGGCCACCGGCGGTGACCCGGAATCCAGCCACCGGTACCGGGCTGTGCTCCCGATGATCGACGCGCGGCACGAGCTGCGGGCGGGCTTCGTGGTGGACCGCCGGTGCTGGGGCGCCATCGCCCTGTTCGGCGATGGTGGGCGGCCCGATTTCACCCCGGCCGACGTCGACGTTCTGCGGCTGCTGTCCGCCCCGGTGGCCGCGGCCCTGCGCCGGGCCGTCCACCGGGCACCCGCCGACGCCGCCCCCGGCCCGGCCGAGGCGGGTGTGCTCCTGCTCGACCAGGACTTGCGGCTGCTCTCGGAGAATCCGGCCGCGAAACTCTGGCGGGACGAACTGGCCTGGTCCGGGGCGGAGCTGCCCATCGCGGTACTGGAGGTCGCCGCGCGAGGGAGAGGTGCGGCGCTGCCGGCCTACGGGCGGATCCGCGGCCGGTCCGGCCGGTGGCTCTCGGTCCACGCCTCGCCGCTGAGCGGTGGCCCGTACCCGGCGCCCCTCGCCGTGACGATGCACCCGGCGCCGGCCGCCGAAGTGGCCGAGGTGCTGCTACTCGCGTACGGGCTCACGCCCCGCGAGCGGGACGTCCTGGAGAGGGTCGTCGCCGGCCTGCCCTCGCGGGCCATCGCCATGGAACTGCATATCACCGCAGCCACCGTGCAGGACCACCTGAAGAGCGTCTTCGCGAAGACCGGTGTCCGCAGCCGACGCGAACTCGTAGCGACCATGCTGGACTTGTAAGCGGACCGTTTTCACGGTTCCGCTTGCCGCGATCCAACTCGTCTGAATCCTTTGCCCCGGCCACCGGCTCTTATGAACGTAAGGGGTTGAGCGGCCATACGGCCGAAGAGTCGAGGAAGGTGGGAGGACCGTGGCCCAGTTCACCAGGAGCTCATGGCCGGGTGACCAACTCGTCAGCGCCGCACAGCGCGGCGACGAGTCGTCGATCGGAGTGCTGATCTCCGGCGTGTACCCGCATGTCCGGCGGTTTGCGTTCTCGTTGTGTGCCAGCAGTCAGGACGCCGAAGACGCGGCGCAGGAGGCGATGATCGTCCTGTTCCGCAGGATCGGGACCCTGAGGGCCACCGCCGCGCTCGCCTCATGGATGTTCCGGATCGTGCGCAACGAGTGCTTGCGGCGCACGCGGAGCCTCGCGCATCGCCCGGAAACGGCCGTCGACCCGACCGTGTCCTCGGCCGAGGACGACGTGCTGGGCCGGCTACAGATCGAGCGGCTGGTCGCCGTGATTGCATCCCTGCCGGACGATCAGCGCCGCGTCCTGATCATGCGGGACATCCAGGGACTGCCGGGGAAGACCGTCGCCTCGGCGCTCAGGCTGAGTACACCGGCGATGAAGTCCCGGCTGCACCGCGCCCGCCGCGCCGTGCGTGAGGGGCTGGGTGAGCCGGAGTGAGCGCGAACACCTCCCCGGCCGGGCCCCGAGGAGTGCTCCTCGTACACGGCGCCTGGCACAGCGGCAGAGCGTGGCACGGCGTCGCCGCCGGGCTGCGTACACAGGGCGTTCCCGTGGCCGTCGCCGAGTTGCACCGAGGCTCACTGGCGGGGGACGTTGCCGCCGCCGAAGCCGCACTGGACGACATCGCCGAGTCCGGTCCCGTCGTCGCCTGCGGCCACTCCTACGGCGGCGCCGTCATCAGCGGGCTGCCCCCGCGGAAGGTGGCGCATCTCGTGTACCTGGCCGCGATGATGCCCGACGTCGGCGAGACCAGCTTCGGGCTGCTCGCCCAGGCACCGCCGAGCGACTTGGGCGCATGCATGATCGGTGACATCGCCGGCACCACCACGATCGACCCGACCCGGGCCGGTGAGCTGTTCCACGGCCGGCTCGATACGGACCGGCAATTGCGTCACGTCACCGAGTTGGTCCCACAGGTCATGGCGGCCGGCCACCAGGCGGCCGTGACCGCGGTCTGGCGCTCACGGCCCAGCACCTACGTCCGCTGCACCGACGACCGGGTCATCCACCCGGAACTGCAACGCCGCTTCACGCAGCGCGCCACCCACACGGTCACCTGGCACAGCGACCACGGCGCCTTCGCTTCCCACGAGTCGGACACCGTCGCCCTGCTGTCCCTGCTCGCCCGGCTCTGAACCACAGCGCTCACCACCACACCGCTCGCTACGGGCACCGCACACACGACAAGAGGGAACCTTCGGCCCCGGCTCAGCGCTCCCCCATGGAGGGGAGCGAAGAACCACGGACGGAATGGGCGACGTGCCGCTCCTCGGCGGCCGCCACCGGCTCGGCTCGATGCCATAGATCAAAGACCTCGCCCCGGCCGCCTATTGATCACAACTCGATACGCGCCCTAGCTGTTCTGTCCTGGGAGGTTGTGGACGGGTGAGCGAGATCTCGGCTGAGGGATCTTGAACGGGTGAGGGCCTTCCGGGTTCGGTGTGGATTGCGACGTCTACACCGACCAGAAAGGCCCTCGTGGTCACCGTAATGCACCCCTGACCCAGACCGGCCGCCTGCGAGTTGCCCGTTGCGTTGTTGAGGACGGCTGGCCCCTGCGCCGGGCCGCGGAGCGTTTCCAGGTCTCCCCGACGACGGCCCAGCGGTGGGCAGGCCGATACCGGGCCCTGGGCGAGGCCGGCATGAGCGACCGCTCCAGCCGCCCCCACCTCAGTCCTGGGCGGACACCGACCCGCACCGAACGCCGGATCATCAAGGTCCGCGTCCTTCGCCGGTGGGGACCGGCCCGTATCGCCTACCTGCTCGGGCTGGTGCCCTCGACCGTCCACCGCGTACTCACCCGCTACGGTCTGGCCCGCCTGACCCACCTGGACCGCGCCACCGGCCGGAACATCCGCCGCTACGAACGTGACCGCCCGGGCGAACTGGTGCACGTCGACATCAAGAAGCTCGGCAACATCCCCGACGGCGGCGGCCACAAGACACTCGGCCGCCCAACGGGCCGCAAGACCCGCTCAGGTGTCGGCTACAGCTACATCCACACCGCCGTCGACGACCACTCCCGCCTGGCCTACAGCGAGATCCTCACCAACGAGAAGAAGGAGACCGCCACCGGGTTCTGGACCCGGGCCCAGGAATTCTTCCTCTCCTGCGGGATCACCGTGGAACGCGTCCTGACCGCCAACGGCGCCTGCTGCAAGTCCTACCTCTGGCGCGATGCCCTGACAGCGGCCGGGATCACCCACAAGCGAACCCGGCCCTACCGGCCCCAGACCAACGGCAAAGTCGAACGCCTCAACCGCACCCTGCTCGACGAATGGGCCTACGCAAAGCCCTACCACTCAGAACAGGAACGACGCGACGCCTACCCCGCCTGGCTCCACACCTACAATCACCACCGCGGACACACCGCCCTCAAAGGCCAACCACCCGCCAGCCGCGTCCCCAACCTCACAGGGCAATACAGGCTGGTTGGCCGCTGCGGGTCAGCCGCGCACCGCAGCCAGGCACTCGTCGTACAGGTCCATGATTTCGCCCTTGCCGTCGTTGGCGACCCACGTCGTCAATGCCGCGTCCAGGCACGCGAGCGCCGTCGCGATCACCGCGCGGGCCTTCGCGCCCTCGTTGCCGGTGGCTGCGTCCATTCGGGGCTCGATGAGCGGCAGCAGGTTCTCCTGGAACCGCAGTTGCTTTTCGAGCCAACCGGCGCGCAGCGAGGCGGTGTTGTGCAGGAGGCGGAACCGCTCCAGGGCCTGTTCTCGGCTGTCGTGCAGGGCCAGTACGGCAGCAAGTCCTGCGCGCAGGGCCTCCCAGGCACCGGCATTGGCGGGCTGTTCGCTGATCGTGTCCGCCAGGATCTGCCCGAACCGGTCCCGACTGCCGCCAAGCAGGTCCTCCTTGGTGCCGAAGTAGCGGAAGAGGGTGCGCTGGGAGACGCCAGCCTCCCGGGCGACCTGGGCGATGGTCGTCTCGTCGTAGCCCTGCTCGGTGAACAGGCGCAGCGCCGTCGCGAGGATCTCCTGGGAAGCCAGCTGCCGCGTCCGGTCCCACAGCGTGGTTGGTGCGCCCGTCGCTGAGTCGGCTTGCTGCTTCATGCCGCCAGCCTAGCGCAGTGCTGTCAGGACGACAGTCACATGAAGCTTGGCAGTCACTGCCAAATTGCCGTACGCTGCCAGAAGTAGGGACGCGGTGCCACCCGCTAGTCACGGGCGGCGCTACTCAGCCCCCGCTCAGAAGCACGCGAAGGAGCGCATCATGCCTGCACACACAGCTTTGATCACCGGCGGAACCAGCGGCATCGGCAAGGCCACCGCCGAACTACTGCACTCCCGCGGCTATCGCGTCATGGTCACCGGCCTCGGCAGTGTCGCTGACGCCGGACTTCCCGAAGACGTCACGGTCGTCCGGGCCGACGCACGCTCCCTGCCGGACATCGACCACGCCATGGAGCAGGCGCGCCGGCAATTCGGCTCCCTCGACCTGCTCTTCCTCAACGCGGGCATCTTCCGGCCCGGCCCGATCGAGTCAACCGACGAAGCCGACTTCGACGCCCTGTTCGACGTCACCGTCAAAGGCAACTTCTTCACCCTGCAAAAGGCGCTCCCGCTCCTCAATGAGGGCGCCTCGGTCGTGTTCACCGTGGGCGCCGGCGAAGGGATCGGACCCGCCATGACAGCCGCCAAGGGTGCTCTGCTGCCCCTCATGCGGTCCCTCGCGCTCGAACTCGCCCCCCGCCGCATCCGCGTCAACGCCGTCAGCCCAGGGCTGATCAACACCCCTGCCTACAGCAAGATGGGCGTCTCCCAGGAAATGATCGACACCTGGGCTCGGGACACCCCGCTCGGCCGCGCCGGTGCTCCCGCAGACATCGCCGAAGCCGTGGCCTTCCTCGCCTCGGACGCAGCTGGCTACATCACCGGTGACAACCTCGTCGTCTCCGGGGGCATCGGTGTTCACGCCCGCGCCTGACGAGTGAGCTGGCCCTGTCCTGGAAAGTCCACCGGGTCCGATGCTCAGGCTGCGGCCCTGGCGAGCCGACGGGCCGTGCGGCAAGCCGGCCGGCCGCCGGGCACCGGACCGCGACAGGATGCGGCCTGCCGTGATCCACTTCTCGTGATCGGCCCGCCGCCTTGCCCGTTGCCCCTGCCTGCCCGATAGCCCTGACCGCCTACGAGCGCGAGCGGCTGAAGAAGATGGCCTACGGCCACAAGACCGAGCACCGGATCCGCCAGCGCGCCCAGGTCGTCCTGCTCGCCGCCCGGGGCCGTTCCAACGCCCGTATCGCCCGCGAGATGGAGCTGCACCGGGACACCGTGCGCACCTGGCGCGGCCGCTTCGCCGCACACCGGCTGCCCGCCCTGTCCGACCGCAAGCGCTCCGGGCGCCCGCCCCGCTTCACGCCACTGCAGACCGCCCAGGTCAAGGCCCTGGCCTGCCAACTGCCCCCGAGAGCGGCACACCGCTGGCACGCTGGTCGGCCCCGGAACTGGCCCGCGAAGTCGTCGCCCGCCACATCGCCCCCACGATCTCCGCCTCCACCGTGCGCCGCTGGCTGAAGCAGGACGCGGTCAAGCCCTGGCAGCAGCAGTCCTGGATCTTCATCACCGACCCCGCCTTCCGACCCAAGGCCGAACGCGTGCTGGATCTGTACGCCCGCACCTGGGGCGGCCTGCCGCTCGGCGTGGACGAGTACGTCATCAGCGCGGATGAGAAGACCTCGGTCCAGGCCCGCTGCCGCTGCCATCCCACCCTGGCCCCCGGACAAGCCCGCGCGATGCGGGTCAACCACACCTACGGGCGCGGCGGAGCCCTGGCCTACCTGGCCGCCTATGACGTCCACCGCGCGAAGGTCTTCGGCCGCTGCGAGCCCACCACCGGTATCGACCCGTTCATGAAACTGGTCGCCCAAGTCATGAGTCAGGAGCCCTACACCAGCGCGAGACGCGTGTTCTGGGTCGTGGACAACGGCTCCTCCCACCGCGGCAAGAAAGCCACCGACCGGCTGACCGCGGCCCACCCCAATGCGGTGCTGGTCCACACCCCGGTGCACGCCTTCTGGCTAAACCAGGTGGAGATCTTCTTCTCCGTCGTGCAACGCAAGGTCGTCACACCCAACGACTTCACCGACCTCCAACAGGTCGGGGACCGGCTCAGAGCCTTCGAAGACCGCCACAACGCCACGGCACAGCCGTTCCAGTGGAAGTTCACCACCTCCGACCTGGACGATCTGCTGGCCAGGCTCGACCGGCACACCGCCGATCACCCAGAAGAATCCTCTGCCACCCCAGCCTGATGCTCAACCTCCCGAAGGATTTACGACGCAGACCACTAAGACCGTGTCCTATGTGGTGAGGCGGACGTTGACTCGGTATGGGGCAGGGAACGTGGAGTTGGATCGTGCCGGACGGCTTGTGGGAGATTGCCAGGCCGCTGATCCCGGAGCAACGAACACGGCAGCAGGGCGGCGGAACAGCCAACACACCTGATGAGACGCTGTTCGCGGCCATCATCTACGTACTGGTCAGCGGCTGTGCCTGGCGAGCGTTGCCGCCGTGCTTCGGCGTGTCGAAGTCGACCGCGCACCGGCGCTCTCTGATCTGGTCCAGAGCCGGTGTGCGGGGCGCCTGCACGAAGCGGTCCTGCACCGGCTGGATGACGCCGGCCTCATCGACGTCACCCGCGTCGTCCTCGACACCGCTCACTCAGGGCGAAAAAAAGGGGCGAACACACAGGTCCGAGCCCCGTGGACCGAGGCAAGCCGGGTTCCAAGATGCACGTCCTGTCGGATGCGAACGGACTGCCCCTCCTCGTCGGCGTCTCGGCCGGCAACACCCACGACAGCGAAGGACTGAAGCCCATGGTGGTGGGTCACCAAACGAGACACGACCCCGACCGCGGCCGCTACTTCAAGCCCCAGCGCCTGCATGCGGACAAAGCCTATGACCGGTCCGACCTGCGGAAATGGTTACGCGGCAAGCGCATCGGAGTCCGGATCGCCCGCAAAGGTATCGAGTCCAGCGAACGGCTGGGCCGTCGCAGATGGGTGATCGAGCGGACGATGTCATGGCTGTCCGGCTACCGCAGGCTCAGCCCCCGCTATGAGCGCAATCCCCGCAACTACCTGGCCTTCCTCGGTCTCGCCGCAGCCATCTGCTGCTACAAGCGACTCGTCCGCCTCACCACATAGGACACGGTCTAATACTGCAACGGTGCTTGCTGTGATTGCTGGCCAGTTTCAGGGGCTGTGTCCGCGTCGTTTGTGGTGACTGATTCGGGCCTGGTGCTGGCGTCGGCGGCGCCATGTCGACCAGTGCAGGATGTGGTCGACCGGGGTGGGGTGGCGGTTTGTGAGTCGGGTGATCAGGCGTCGGATCTCGGCGAGGCTGAGGTGGATGAGCTGGGAGGATCCGTTTCTGCTTTGTCGTCGTCGAGTTCGCGGGCGCGCAGGATGGTGAGGCAGGCGTGGGCGGCCATGGCCAGGGTCATGTGGCGGTGCCAGCCGGGGTAGCGGCGGACTTGGTAGTCGTCCAGTCCGCATTCCTGCTTCGCGGTCTGGAAGCATTCCTCAACGGCCCATCGGCTGCCCGCGATGCGGATGAGCTCGTTCAGAGTGGTACCGTGTGCCGCTCGAAAAGTCATCGCTGCATGTCATGCCGCGTATCTGTACTCGTTGATGAGGCCGCCGAGGATCCGGGTGCGTAGGACTACGCCGGTGCTGAGGCCATGCGCCGCGGCGGGTTGTTCGTGGGCGTCGGGTGGTAGCTGGTTGCGGGCCTGGTGGGGTCGGTGTTCGTTGTAGTGCTGTTCGTAGACCGCGAGGACATGGCGGGCGTGGGCCTCGTTCATGATGAGGACGTGGTCGAGGGCTTCGCGTCGGATGCTGCCGATGACGCGTTCGCAGTGTGCGTTCATGCGGGGAGCCTGCGGCGCACTTGTGAGGATGTCCATCTCCTCGGCTGCAAAGACGGCGTCGAACGCTTCGCCGTACTTGCCATCGCGGTCGCGTAACAAGAAGTGCAGGGACTCGATGCGTATGCCCAGGTCGGCGGTGAGATTCCGCGCCTGCTGCATCGCCCAGTCCCGTGTCGGGCGGGTGGTGACCCCGGTGATGTGCAGCCGCCGGGTGCCGTGCTCGAGGAACACCAGCGCGTACAACCGCCTGCCGAGGGCGGTGTCGATGTGAAAGAAGTCTGCCGCGTGATGCCCTCGGCTTGCGCGGTCAGGAACTCGCGCCAGGTGGGGCCTGAGCGACGTGGCGCGGGGTCGATGCCGGCCGCGTTGAGGATCTCCCACACCGTCGAGGCGGCGATTTGGTGTCCGAGTCGGGTCAACTCCCCTTGGATCCGTCGGTGTCCCCACCGCGGATTCTCCCGGGCCAGCCGCATAACGAGCGTCCTGATCGCTACCGGGGTGGGTGGTCGTCCCGCGCGTCGGCGCGCGGTGTAGTCCCACTTCGCGGCGACGAACCTGCGGTGCCAGGCAAGCAAGGTGCCCGGGTGACAGGGAAGATCTCGCGCCAGTGGCGCCGGGGTATCAGCCCGGACAGCGCGGCGAACCAGAACCGGTCGGTGGGCTCATAGCGGACCGGTCCGGCCAACTGGCGGCGCAGGACCGCGTTCTCGTGCCGCAGCACCAGAAGTTCCGCGTCCTTCGCCGTCCCGCGACGGAGGAGCACCGATGGAACAGTCAGCAGCTTCCGGGTCACCTTGTACAGCAAGGACACGATCACGGAGGACATGATCCCAGCGGGCTGACCGCATCCAGCTCACCTGCGGCGATGACTTTTCGAGCGGCACAGGGTTCCCGTACGGGCCACGTCCTGTCGCGGGCCTGGCTGTCAGCTGCCGGGGTGAGCGGCGGTCTTCAGTTTCCATCCGTTGCCGGTGCAGCGATCCGGCAGAGGTGGGAATCGGTGGCCCTTGACGTCCGTGCTGTATTCGTGCGAATCGCCGCAGTTGCACTCATAGATCCCGGACTCCGGCACGATCTCTCCCGGGTGATGGACGGTGCCGTTTTCATCGCTCATGCGTCTTGTGTACGACAGGACCGCGCGGCCCGCGATCCAGACATGCCGTACGAGGTTGTCCGGATCCATCGGCCTGATGTTGCGCCACCTCGAAGAAGTGAAGGTGCAGGCGCGCCTAGGGCGTATCTCCTTGATGCTCTGAGGGGCCGCGCATTCCGCGATTGGTGTGGGTGCGTGGCCAGAACCGATCAGTCCAGTTCACCCGCAGGGGTGGCAGGTGCGCGCCTCGTCTCGTACCTGGTCAGGACCACGCCGCCGGGAAACGTCCGCGTCTCCACCAGGTTCAGGTTCACCGAGCTGTCCAGCGCGGTGAAGAACGGCGTGCCGCTGCCCACCAGGACCGGATAGGCGGCGATCGCGTACTCGTCGATCAGCCCGGCGCGCATGGCCGCCCCGGCGAGCGTTGCGCCGCCGATGTTCATTGGGCCGCCGTCCTCGGCCTTGAGTCGGGTGATCTCGGCGATCGCGTCGCCGGTGACCAGGCGGGTGTTCCAGTCGACCTTGTCGATCGTCGAGGAGAACACCACCTTCGGCGTGTCCCGCCAGTTCCGCGCGAACTCGATCTCCGCCGGGGTGGCGTTGGGCTGCTGGTCGCCGGTTGGCCAGTAGGAGCTCATCGTCTCCCACAGCTTGCGCCCATACAGCGACAGGCCACTCGCCTGCTCGTGGTCGAGCCACCACTGGAACAGCTCGTCGCTCGGCGGTCCGCTCCAGCCGATGTCGTCGCCGGCCGCGGCGATGTAGCCGTCCAGGGTCAGGTTCATGCCGTAGATCAGTTTCCGCATGGCGCTGCCTTCCGTCCGTGGGTGTCCGGCGTATAGACCAGCGCGGCGCGGGAAACTCATCGGTGCGCGATCTGGGCTCGCCGGTAGTCCTCGTGCTCGGGGCTCAGCGTGGTGTACTCGGCCGACTCGGGCAAGCCGCCTGATCTCGACCTCGCCCTCGCGAGGAAATGCCACGGATTTGAGACTGATCATGGGTGACAAGGCCGTGAGACAGCCAAGAACGCCCAGGTCACGCAAGATCGACAGGTCACGAGCGGCGCCGCGATGACTTTCAGCCGGGGCCGGAGGCGACGCGGCGGCCGCTGGTGGCAGACGCCCGGCCTGAGCACACCGATGCCCGTGGCCTGAGCCGGGAGGGCGAGCCCTCATCCGGTCCAGCGTTCGAGGTCCGCTGAGGGGCGGCGGATACGGGCGATGTCGTCGCCATGGTCAGGGGCGCGGAGGTCGATTACCTCACCGCCGTCGAACACGCGAAAATCTATGTTGACCGGAGTAGACATTGGGTGATGGCGTGGTTATGGTTTCTCTTGTAGCCGAGATCAGCAGGGCCTGGCAGAGACGAACTGCCGGCAGCAGTACACGCAGTTGCAGTGCGCAGGACGGTGCGGTGGTGGAGTTCCGAAGCCAGGGTTGCTGCAGGACGGCGACGGGACTGACGGCCGGACCGGGTGGCCCGCAGTGATCAGGGGCCGCCGTGAGCAGGACCGCAGTAAACGCAGTGGCAGTACCCGTAAGTGCATTTCGCAGTACCCAGCAGTGAAGTCAGTGAGCAGCACCTCGGTGAAGGCGTCGGCTGCGGACGCGCGCACCGGGAAGTTCGGCAGTGGGGTTCTAAGCCAGAGCAGACGCAGGACAGGCGACGGGGCTGGCTGCCGAAGAGTGGCGCTGTCGCAGGCCACTGAGCAGTACGCAGTACCCGTTGGCAAGTGTTGATCAAGAGGGAAGAACGGAGGAGCCCCGCGCCATCAGGATCGCCCGGGCGGAATCGCTGAGCCCGGGTACCGCAGGACATCGATAGTGAGGTGGTCTCCGGTCAAGCAACCGCGATCCCCGCACCCCCGACAGCATCTCGGTCGGGTCTGCGGAAACAGAAGGCCGGCGCAGTACCAGGGTCGGCAGATGGTGTAGCAGTTCCTTCGGGGCTCTGGTGCCAGATGGCACCAGAGCCCCTCCATGCGTTCCACAGAGAGGTGCAATGACAGCAGACGAATCGTTCGACCGTCTCGATGACGACGACTACCCCGCCTACACCATGGGCCGGGCCGCCGAGATGCTCGGCACCAGCCAGGGCTTCCTCCGCGCCATCGGCGAAGCCCGCCTGATCACCCCGCTCCGCTCCGAGGGCGGCCATCGCCGCTACTCCCGTTACCAGCTGCGCATCGCGGCCCGCGCCCGGGAACTCGTCGACCAGGGCACCCCGATCGAGGCCGCCTGCCGCATCGTCATCCTCGAAGACCAGCTCGAAGAAGCCCAGCGCATCAATGCCGAATACCGCCGCGCCGCCGAATCAGCGAACCCGACGACCGTGGCCCGAGACGGCTGAGACACCCGCAACCCCCAGGGGCTTCGCGGCTGCCGCCCGCGCATGCTGCCCGGAACGCTGAAGCGTTCCGGGCAACTTCGTCTTCTACGACGCTGCGGCCGAGAGCGACTTACGCACGGGGAGTCACTTCTCGGGCAGATACCGCGGCGGATATCGGAGGTGCGAGGGTTGCCCGGCGGCGCCGTGGGGAGGCAATTTCACGCTGTCGGGCGACCTCGCCAGGCCCCCTGCCCCCGCGGGCCCGGCCCAGTCCCGCTATGATGCGGATGAGTGGCGACCCGCTGAGTTGTGCGAAGAGCTCGGGGCCCTCCAGCTCGAAGAACTTCAGCAGCAGACTGAAGCCGAGCCGCGTCGCCCCGGTCTTGTTCGCCACCAGGTCCCAGTCGCCGTCCACCAGCGTCCAGCTCGCCAACAGCTCTTCCGGCGACCACTCTTGCCGCACACCCGTCCCTTCCCTCGCCTGCCCTGGGCTTCATCCGAACGGCCCAACGAGGCCTGTGCCGCTCGAAAATACGATTCGGTACTGTGAGCTGCGGCGATGCCTTCACTCAGGCAGCCTGGTGGTACTCGTTGATCAGGCCACCGAGTACGGGCCGTCGTTGGATTCGGTGGGCTTGGATGTCAGTGACGTTGGCTGGTGCGGGCGGCTCGGTACTGTCCGGGGATAGCTGGTGCCGGGATTGCTGCGGGCGGTGCCGGTTGTAGTGCCGGATGTACTCGGTCAGGACTGCTCGGGCGTGGGCTTCGTTGTAGATCAGAGTTCGGTCGAGGACTTCGCGGCGTAGGGTGCCCACGGCTCGCTCGCAGATTGCGTTCGCTTTTGGTGCCCGGGGCGGGCTGAGCAGGATCCTCATGTCGTCGGCCTGGAAGACGGCGTCGAAGGCGCTGGTGTACTTGCTGTCCCGGTCGCGGAGGAGGAAGCGCGGGGAGTCCATCCGGCCCCCCAGCGTCATGGTGAGATTTCTGGCCTGTCGGACGGTCCACCGGGCGGTGGGGCGCGCGGTGACGCCAGCGAGGTGAACGCGCCGGGTGTCGTGTTCGATGAAGACCAGGGCGTACAGGCGCTTGAGCGCGATGGTATCGATGTGGAGGAAGCCAGCGGAGAGGATGTTGTGCGCCTGGGCGGTGAGGAATTCACGCCAGGGCGGACCGGAACGCTGCGGAGCGGGGTCGATGCCTGCCGCATGCAGGATCTCCCAGACTGTGGACGAGGCGATTGGGCAGCCGAGGCGTGCAAGTTCGCCCTGTATGCGGCGGTGGCCCCATGTGCTGTTCTCCTTGGCCAGACGCAGGATGAGCTGTTTGACTGTGGGCACGGTTGACGGCCTGCCGGGGCGGTGGCGCTCGGAGAACGTCCACTTCCGCGCAATGAGTTGCCGGTGCCAGGCCAGCAGTGTGGTGGGGGTGACTGCGAATACGCGGCGCCAGCGTTGCCGCGGGACCAGTCGGGAAAGAACGGTCAGCCAGATTCGGTCAGCGGGTAGCGGACTCGGGCGATCTGGCGGCGCAACACCGCGTTCTCGTGCCGCAACGCCAAGACCTCCGCATCCTTGGCCACGCGGCTGCGCAGCACGGCAGCGGGCACCTTGATCAGGTTCCGGACCAGCGCGGTGACGATCTGCAGTGGCATCGGGAGATCATCCCAGGCGCCGTGCAGGCCGCCACCCTGCGCGGAGAAGCGGCAGGCCAGAGACAGATTCGTATTTTCGAGCGGGACAGGGGGCGTAGAAGTCGGGCCCGTGGTCGAGGAGTCGGGGCGGGCCGGTGGCCTCGAAGGAGTCGCCGTGGTCTTCGCCGGTCAGGGTCAGGACGTGACGTGCGCCGTCGTGATCGTTCCAGGCGCTGATGATCAGGGCGCCGCGCCCGGAGGCGTCGGCCGCCGGCAGTTACTGGGGGCACTCCCAGCCCTCGGCCGTGAGCAGTCCGGTGTCGCCCCCGGGCTGGTCCGACGCACCGGTGAAGAAGGGGCGCCGGTAGGTCCAGTCTTCCAGGCCGGGCGCGTCGTAGAGGAGGACCGCGGGGCGGCCGTCGGCGAGGGCGGCGCCGACCAGCATCCGCCAGCGGTCGCTGCAGGACCAGTAGTTGGTGCCGAAGCACGAGAATCTCGATGTCCTTGTCTCTGTCGCTCATCGGCAGGAGACGTAGGAACGCCAGGGTGTTGGTCGCGGCGAGGTAGGCCAGGCGCAGCAGCGCGACAGATCATGATGCCGTCGGGGCCTTGTGCAGGTGAAGACGCCGGGGTGAGCGTCGGCCAAAGTCGAAGATGTCTGAACAAGCTCTCACCTGCGTGGATGATTTACTGGCACCTGCAGTATCGCCAACCCGCTGGGTGCCATCTGGTCCGCCGCCATGATGCTGGAGCACCTCGGGCACGACGAGGCGGCCAGGCGGATCACCGCGGCGATCGCGGCCGTCCTCTCGCAGACGCGCGTGCGCACCCCGGATCTCGGCGGCACCGCCACCACCGACGAGTTCGCCGAGGCCCTGATTGCCTTCCTGTGAACGGCGAGCGCGGGCATCGGAGCGAGTGCATGGCAATGACCGTAGTCAATGCCATAGGCTAACTTCGTGAGGTGAGCTTTGGGGGTGGGCTCTGCGGGAGGGCCGGCAGCCTCGGCACGCCCCTCCCGCAGGACCCCACCTCGTCCCCAGGCCCCCGCGCGAAGGATCTGCTGTGAAACCAGCCACAGGACACAAACCCGAGCTGTTCCTCACCCGGCTACATCAACTGGTCGACATCGAGACCCCGACAGGCCACTCACCGGGACTGGACGCGACCTATGAGCTGCTGACGGAGTGGTCCGACGGTCTACTCGGAACGCTCCAC
The DNA here is from genome assembly GCF_003595545.1 of Streptomyces sp. 11-1-2. Classification (NCBI taxonomy): domain Bacteria; kingdom Bacillati; phylum Actinomycetota; class Actinomycetes; order Kitasatosporales; family Streptomycetaceae; genus Streptomyces; species Streptomyces sp. 11-1-2. Next base: position 2,762,614 of record NZ_CP022545.1, on the reverse strand, counting down.
CGCGAGGTCCGCGAGGGCGTACCCCACTTGTACCGGGAGGAGAAGGACCGCTCCGGGGCCCCACCGGTCCTTCTCCTCGGGCACGCCGACACCGTGTGGCCGCTCGGTACTCTCGCCGACTGGCCGTTCCACGTCGACGGCGCGCGGGTCACCGGACCTGGGGCGTTCGACATGAAGTCCGGGCTGGTGCTCGCTCTCGAGGCGCTGGAGCTCGCAGGCGACACCGACCACGTCCGGCTGCTGGTGACGGGCGATGAGGAGCGCGGCTCCCTCACCTCGCGCGACCTGATCGAGGACGTGGCGCGGGACTGTTCCGCCGTGCTTGTCCTGGAACCTAGCTTGGACGGGGCGCTCAAAACCGCACGCAAGGGCGGCGCCATGTTCGAGGTCACAGTGAAGGGGCGGGCGGCCCACGCCGGCCTGGAGCCGGAGCGCGGGGTGAACGCCTTGGTCGAGCTGTCCCACCAGGTGCTTGCGATCGATGCCCTGGGCGACCCCGCTCAAGGGACGACCGTTACGCCGACCGTCAGCAGGTCCGGTAGCACCAGGAATACGATCCCGGAGAGCGCGACGGTCGAGATCGACGTACGGGCATGGCATCGCGAGGAGCTCGTACGGGTGGAGAAGGATCTGCGGACCCTGCGGTCCCGGACCCCCGGTTCGCGGCTCGAACTCGCGGGCGGCATCAATCGCTTCCCCCTGGAACACAGCATGTCCGCCGACCTGCTGGAACTGGCGCGGGCACTCGCACGGGCGGAGGGGCTGTCACCTGTGACCGAAGTCAAGGTCGGCGGCGCGTCCGACGGGAACTTCACCGCGGCGCTCGGCATCCCCACTCTCGACGGACTGGGGCCGGGCGGCGGCGGGGCGCACGGGCGCGACGAATGGGTGGACGCCGACTCCGTGCGGGAGCGGGCTGCCCTGGTCGCCGCCCTGATCTGTGCCCACGCCTGCCCGAGGTAGGGGGCGGGAGAAAGTCCGTCGGCCGGAGCGGGAGCGACGGCCGACGGACCCTCGGACGGCGTACGGGAGCGAACCCAACGGCGCGTTCGGTACGTCAGGACGCCGACGCGGACAGGACGGCCACCCGTGTTTCGACGGCGTCGAGAAGCATTTCCACCGCCTGGTCGAAAACATGCGGGTCGCCGATGGAGGTCAGGTGGTCGGACATCGAGGCGATGCGCGGATAGGCCTCCGGGGAGAGGCTGCGGTACTCGACCTCCCAGGCCAGCGCGTCACCGCGCCGGGTGTTGTCGTCGAGAGCGTGCAGCCCCGACTCCATGCTGGACAGCGCGCGGATGACGTTGCCGAAGACTCGCATCGTCGACGTGGCTTCCTCCGGCGGCAAGCCCGCCCGCACCAGCGCGTCCAGCGCGAACTCCACGTTCTTGAACTCGGCGGGCCGGCGCGTGGTGCGCGCGGCCATTTGGAGAGCGAACTGGGGGTAGCGCAGGTAGTGGTCGTGGATGTGCCGGGCCATGACGCGCAGGTCGTCGCGCCAGGAGTCGGTGGCCTCGAGCTGCCCGCCGTAGGAGCCCGCACGCAGGCTGTCGATCAGTTCGAGAACCAGCTCGTCCTTGTCGCGGAAGTGCCGGTAGATCGAGGTCGGATGGGCTTCGAGTTCCTTACCCAGGGCCTGGAAGGTCAGCCCATCGAGACCGTCCCGCACGGCGATGGTCTCCGCAGCCTCCAGGATCATTTCACGGCTCAGGCTGTGACGGGCCCGCCGCCCGGGCCTCGGCTTCTTCGCTGTCGAGCGCTTCCCGTCCTGGCTCGTGCTCATCAGGGCCTTCCCTCCGTCCGACGGGGCGATGAAACCCCATTAGGGACGACTCTGCCCGAAGCCTGACTCACGAAGCAAGTCATCGTCATTGACTATAGGGTTGTCGACACCTCTTGCTGTGGCTGGATCCGCTCCCTACGATGAGGCCGCATAGCGCCCGCCAGGGCCGTATGGAGGGAAGGTGATGGCGATGGGCCAACACGAGAACGGCCGCACGCGGACCCTCGTGGGAACCCGGAGGGCTACCGCCGCAGCCGCCCTGTCGCTGAGCGCCGTGCTCGCGGGATGCACGTCCTCGGGCGGCGGGCAGGCCGGGACCACGCAGAACCCTGTGGTGCCGGTCAAGGAGGGCGGGAGCCTGGTCATCGGCGCAGAGCAGGAACCGGACTGCGCCGACTGGATATCTGTCTGCAGTGGCTCCATCTGGGGTGACTACCTGATGCGGACGACCACGATCCCGAAGGTATTCGACACCCGGCGCTCGGGTGACGCCTGGGTACCGGTCGCCTCCCCGCTGATGGCCGACGAACCGACCACGACCACCAGCGGCCCGCAGAGGATCACGTACCGGATCTCGCCCGACGCGGTCTGGTCCGACGGCGAGCCGATCACCTCGGCCGACCTGAAATACACCGCCCTGCAGATCCGCGACGGCAAGGACGTCCTGGACAAGACCGGCTACGACAAGATCAGCAAGATCGAGACGCCGGACGCCAAGACCGCCGTGGTCACCCTCCGTGAGACCTACGGCGGCTGGCGCACCTTGTTCAGCTCGATCTACGGCGTCCTGCCCGAGCATCTGCTCAAGGGCAAGAACCGCAACGCGATCATGAAGGACGGCTACTCCTTCAGCGGCGGCCCGTGGAAGATCCAGTCCTGGAAGAAGGGCACCTCAGTCACTCTCATCCCCAACGACCGCTACTGGGGCCCCAAGCCCAAGCTCGACAAGGTCACCTTCCAGTTCACCACCGACACCGCCGCGGCCTTCCAGGCTTTCAAGAGCGGCCAGCTCGACGCCCTCTTCCCGACGCCGCAGCTCGATGTCGTCGAACAGCTCAACCAGACAGCCGGGGGCACCCGACGGCAGATCGACGCCGAGACGGGCAACCTGGAGGCGATCTGGATGAACAACGAGAAGTTCCCTTTCGACTCCGTCGACGTGCGCCGCGCCGTCGCCTACGCCATCGACCGCACCGCCATCGTCAAGAAGCTCTACGGCTCCCTCGGCGTGGACAAGCCCGCCCAGAGCTTCCTCACCCCGATCCTTTCCTCCTACGCCGGCACCGACTTCTCCCACTACACCCAAGACCTCAAGGCCGTTGACAAGGCAATGCAGGGGGACGGCTGGGCCAAGGGCAGTGACGGCATCTGGGCCAAGGACGGACGCCGGGCAGAGTTCACCATCGTCTCCCTCGCCGGCAACAAGCGGCGCGAACTCACCGAGCAGATCCTCCAGACCCAGCTAAAGCAGGCCGGCTTCCGGATGACCATCAAGAACACCACTCCGGCCAACCTGTTCGGCAAGCAGGCACCAGCCGGCACCTTCCAAATGGGGCTGTGGACGCTCATCGACACCTTCCCCGACCCCACGCAGAGCAACAGTTTCAGCAGCACCTCCATCCCCACTGAGGCCAACGGCCGCTCCGGCCTCAACTTCGTCCGCGCCCGGATCGACGGCCTCGACCCGCTGCTCGCCACCGTCGACCGCGAGACCGACCCGAGGAAACGCGTCGAGGCCTCCCGCCAGGCGGACAAGATCATCGCCGACCAGGTGCCCGCGATCCCGATCAGCACCGTCCCGAACATCCTCCTATGGAACGACCGCGTCGGCGGCCCGCTCAGCAACAACCCAAGCGAAGGCCCTTGGTGGAACCTCGCCGAATGGGGATTGGCAAAGTGACGGAGGCTCTGCGGGCCGCCCCCGCTCCCGAGGGCCGGCACTCCGAAGGCCGCGGCGCGCAGGGCCGTGGCCGCGTGGGCCGGTCCCGGCAGATGCTCCGCTACGCGGTCCGCCGGTTGGCGTACTCGGTTCCCGTCGTCCTGGTCGCCTCGTTCGTCTTCTTCTGGGCCGTCCGCTCCACCTTCGACCCGCTCACCAAGCTGCGCCAGGCCCGCGACCCCGGCGTCCTCGCCCGCGAATCCGCCCGCCTCGGCCTCGACCGGCCGGTCCTCGAACAGTACGGACTGTGGATGAAGGCCTTCGTCACCGGCGACTGGGGCGTGAGCACCCGCACCGGCGACCGCGCCCAGGCCATGATCGGCTCCGCCCTCGGCACCACCCTCCAACTAGTCGGCTGGGCCGTGCTGTTCGCCGTGATCGTCGCCCTCGCGATCGGCACCTACTCGGCAGCCCGCCAGTACTCAGCGGGCGACCACCTGCTCACCGGGTTGTCCTACCTGGGCGTGGCCATGCCTGCCTTCTGGCTCGGCCTCCTGCTCATCCAGGTGTTCGCCATCTGGCCGCGCGAACAATTCGGGCTCGAACAACCCCCACTGTACTTCGTGGGCCTGCACTCGCCGGGCATGAGCGGTGTCAACGCCGACTACTTCCGGCACCTGGTCCTGCCGGTCATGACCCTCACCGTCGGGCTGATCGCCAGTTGGTCCCGCTTCAGCCGGGCGTCCATGCTTGAAGCTCTGAAGAGCGACTACGTCAAGACCGCTCGTGCCAAGGGTGTGCCCCCACGCCGGATCTTCCTCCGGCACGCGCTGCGCAACTCACTGGCGCCCTTCGTCACCGTCGTCGCTGCCGACACAGCTCTGCTCATCGGTGGCCTCGTCGTCACCGAGCAGATCTTCGCCATCTCCGGCATGGGCCGGCTGTTCCTCGACTCCCTGCTGGCCGGCGACGTGTACGTACTCCTTCCTTGGATGCTGATCGTGGCGCTGGCGATGGTTCTGTTCAACCTGGCGGCCGACCTCGGATACGCGCTGCTCGACCCGAGAGTGACCTTGCGATGACCGTACCCAGTCACCACCCCGCGGAGCGGGCGCTCCCGCCGACGCCGCGGCCCGCAGACAAGAGCCGGCGGCGGATCCTCGTCGAACGGTTCCTGCGCCACCGCCTGGCCGTGGTCGGCCTGCTGATCCTGCTGGCGCTCATGATCTGTTGCTACGGAGCGGCGTGGGTGGCGCCCCATCCACGCAACGCCCAGGACATCCTCACCGGAGCCCTGCCCCCCTCCTCGGAGCACTGGCTCGGCACCGACGACCTCGGCCGCGACTATCTCACCGAACTCCTCTACGCAGGACAGGTCTCCTTGACCGTCGGCCTCGGTGTCGCCTTCCTGTCGACCGCCGTCGGCACCCTCGTCGGAGCGGTCTCCGGTCTCCTCGGCGGCTGGATCGACGAGGTGATCATGCGGATCACCGACCTCTTCCTCATCATCCCGGCCATCGCACTCCTCGCGCTCGCCATGCAGACGCTCAGCCCCTCACCCGTGACCATCGTGCTCGTCCTCGCCGGACTCGGCTGGACCGTGATCGCACGCGTCGTCCGTTCCCAGGTCATCAGCCTCCGGGAGAAGGAGTTCGTGCAAGCCGCGCAGGTGCTCGGCTCCTCGCGAACCCAGATTGTCCTGCGGCACCTGCTGCCCAACCTGACCGGTGTGATCATCGTCAACGCCTCCATCGCGGTGGCCGCCGCGATCATCCTGGAATCCACACTCAGCTTCCTCGGCTTCGGCATCCAGCCGCCCCAGTCCAGTTGGGGCAACCTCCTCAACCAGGCCGCCGGGCTCGTCGGCACGCCCAAGGACTACCTCCTGTACGCGCCCGGCGTAGCCATCCTCCTCACCGTCCTCGCAGTCAACTTCCTGGGCGACGGACTGCGAGACGCCTTCGACCAGCAGAGCAGGCAGTCATGACCTCTCTCACTTCCGACACCGGCAACGACCGGCCGGACACCGCCACCGACCTGCTCTCCGTCCGTGACCTGACGGTCGAGTACCGAACCGACACGGGGCACGCCGCCGCCGTGGAACGCCTGTCCTTCGACGTGCACGAACGCGAGACACTCGCCCTCGTCGGGGAGTCGGGCTCCGGTAAGAGCGCGGCGGCCATGGCCCTGATGGGCCTGCTCCCGCCGTCCGCGCGGGTCAGCGGCTCGCTCCGCTTCCGGGGGCGGGAACTCCTCGGACTGCCCGAGCGGGAACTGCGCGCGGTGCGGGGTCGGCAGATTGGCATCATCTTTCAGGACGCACTGGCCGCGCTGAACCCCATGATGACAGTCGGCGACCAGATCACCGAGGCCGTCGCCGTCCACGACCCCGGCCTCGGCCGCGATGCCCTCACCGAGCGTGCCATCGACCTCCTCGGACTCGTCGGCATCCCCGCACCCCGATCCCGGCTGCACGCCTACCCACACGAGTTCTCCGGCGGCATGCGCCAACGCGTCATGATCGCCATCGGCATGGCCAACGAACCCGACCTGCTCATCGCAGACGAACCGACCACTGCCCTCGACGTGACCGTACAGGCTCAGATCCTCGACGTCCTGCGCCACGTGCAGGAACGCACCGGCACCTCGGTGCTGCTGATCACCCACGACCTCGGCGTCGTCGCGGGCGTCGCCGACCGCGTCATGGTCATGTACGGCGGTCGCAACCTGGAGTGCGGCGACGCCGAGTCGGTCTTCTACCGGCCCGCGCACCCGTACACGAAGGCCCTGCTGGACGCGCTCCCGCGAATCGACCGGCGCGTCCCCCGGCTCACTCAGATCCCGGGCCAGCCTGACCCGCCCGGACGCCGCCCGCGCGGCTGCCCGTTCCAGCCCCGCTGCTCCCACGCCCTGCCCGAAGTCTGCGGCACCGAGATTGGGGCCGCAGTCCGGGTTTCCGACCTGCATACCACCGCGTGCGTCCGGACGCACGAGATCGCACTCGCCACCGACAGGGAAGGGGACCCGCGATGAAGACGAAGACGTCGACGGTCGCGGTACCGAAGACGGACGCGCCCGCCGTGCACGTCCAGGCCCTAGTCGCCGAGTACCGCACCGGCCGCCGCGCCGGCACGGTCCAGGCCGTGTCCGGCGTCGACCTCGCCATCGGCCGTGGCCGCACCCTCGGCCTGGTGGGAGAAACCGGCTGCGGCAAGAGCACCCTCGGCCGCTGCCTGGTCCGCCTCGTCCAGCCGGTCGGCGGCCAGGCCCTGATCAACGGCCTCGACATCGCCCGGGCCCGAGGCGACGAAATCACCCGGCTGCGCAAGCAGATCCAGCTCGTCTTCCAGGATCCGTACTCCTCGCTCGACCCCCGGATGACCGTCGAGCAGATCCTCGTCGAACCCCTGCGCATCCACCGCCTGCACCGCACCCGCCGGGCCGAGCGGGTCCGCGAACTCCTCGAACAGGTCGGCCTTGATCCCGACCACGCCCGGCGCTACCCCAGCCAGTTCTCCGGCGGACAACGCCAGCGCATCGGAATCGCCCGCGCCCTCGCCGTCGAACCGGACGTCCTCGTCCTCGACGAACCGGTCAGCGCTCTGGACGTCAGCGTGCAGGCGAGCGTCATCAACCTGCTTCAGGACCTCCAACGGGAGCTGGCACTCACCTACCTCTTCATCGCCCACGACCTGTCGGTGGTGCGTCAGATCAGCGACGAGGTCGCCGTCATGTACCTCGGCCGGATCGCCGAGAGCGGTCCCGCCGACGCACTGTACGGCACCCCGCACCACCCCTACACCCAGGCGCTGCTGTCGGCGGTCCCGATCCCGGACCCACGCGCCGAGCGGGCCCGCCGCCGCATCGTGCTCCAGGGTGACGCCCCCAGCCCGCAGAGCCCGCCGTCCGGCTGCCGGTTCCGCACCCGCTGCTGGAAGGCACAGGAGATCTGCGGTCAGCAGACGCCCGTCCTCCGGCACACTGCCACGGGCCACCGGGTCGCCTGCCACTTCCCCGAGCCCGCGACGCCTGTGGTTTCCGTCGGCCGCCCGCCCACTGAAACGTGACACCGGCGAACCGCTCGATCTTCTGACGGCACGATCCCCGACTTATACGCCCCTACCCGTACGACCTCCGGCGTACGGCGATATCCAAGGAGTCTGGCAGTGACTCACGACTGGCAGCGGTTCTTCGACGCCCGGCAGTGCGTATCCTCCCGCCGGGGACGCGGCATGGGGGACGACCTCGAACTCATGGTGCACGACGGCCCCGACGGAGCCTTCCTCACCGTCTGGGACGTCGTCCGCGACGTCACCCGGCCCGTGGCGGGCGCCTACGGCGACCCCCGCAACGCGGTCCTGTCCGGCGACGGACGAGCCGTCCTCAACCTCCTCGACGACAACGGTTCGGAGGTGGGCCACCTGTGGTCCGTGCCGATCGACGGCGGCTCCGGCACCGACCTGACGCCTGGCCTCCCGCCGTACACGCTGCGAGGCATCGACGTCGCCCGTACCGGCGCCCTCGCCGTGCTGTCCGCGGTGGCCGAAGACGGCTTTACGCTCTGGCTGGTCGACACTGACGGAGGCCGCTCGCCCCGGCGCCTGTTCGGCTCGACGGCAGAGGCCTGGAACGCACGTGTCTCCGCCGACGGCCGCTGGGCGAGCATCGACACCACGGACCACAACCCCGGCCTGCGGCGCTTCGCCGCGACGGTCCTCAGCACCACCGCCGATACCCCGCGGGAGACGATCCGCACCCTGTCCGACGGACCTGAGGCCCCCGTCCGCGGCATCCGGTTCTCACCCGTGCCCGGTGACAGCCGACTGCTCGTCTCCACTGAGCGATCCGGTCACCAGCGGCCTTGCGTCTGGTCTTTTACCGACGGCTCCCGCATCGACCTGGACGCCGAGCACCTGGACGGCGACGTCGTGCCGCTCGACTGGTCCGATGACGCCGCGTACGTACTGCTGGTCCATGTCGACCACGGAGTGCACCGCGTCCTGGAGTGGGAGCCGGACAGCGGGCGGCTCCGCGCTGTCGACCACCCGGCAGGCGCCTTCTTCGAAGCCGACATCGGCGACGCCCACCCCGACTACTGGGCCTCCCACTACGGCGCCGACGGTCAACTGCGACTACTCCACCAGCGCTTCGACCTTCCCCTCACCCTCCTGCGCGAGGACAGGGGCGGCGCCACCGTCACACCCGTCTGGACACCGTCCCTGCGCCCGGCCGGCGTCGCCCTGACCTCCCACATCGTGCGCTCCATCGACGGCACACCCGTACAACTGTGGGCGGGCCGCCCTCCGGGCCTCAAAGGGCCCGCGCCCACCCTGCTCAGCGTCCATGGCGGCCCCCAACTGGTCACCGTCGACCGTTACACCCCCGAGGCCCAGGCCTGGCTCGCCGAAGGATTCGCCTACGCCGCCGTCAACTACCGCGGCTCGCAGACCTTCGGCCGCCGCTTCCGCGAGGGGTTCTGGCACACGATCGGCGAGCGGGAACTGGAGGACATCGAGGCCTCCGTTCACTGGCTGGTCCACGAAGGCATCGCCGACCCCAGACAGATCTTCATCACCGGTGCCTCCTACGGCGGATACCTGTCCCTTCTATCTCTCGGCCGCCTGCCCGATCTCTTCGCCGGAGCGCTTGCCTTCGTCCCGATGGCAGACTGGCTCGCCGCATACGCGGACATGAACCCCGCACTGCGCAGCGCCTGGCGCTCCTTCTTCCACGCCGATCCCGACGACGACCCCGAGGTTTTCCATCGCGCGTCGCCCATCTCTTACGTCGACGGGGTGCGCGCCCCCGTATGGATCTCGACCGGCACGCACGACACGAGGACACCACCGCGCCAGGTCCACAGGTACGCGCAGGCCCTGGAGAAGGCGGGCGGGGATGTCACCGTGGAGTGGTTCAGCGGCGGGCACGAGACCTATAGCCGCACCTCCGAACTCGCGGATCAGCGGCGGATGATGGAGCTGATCACGAAGGCGGTGCACGGCGAGCGCTGGGCCGAAGGGCCGATCACTCCGCCGCCACCAGGCTCAATCGGCTACATGTGATCCTCGCCCACAGAGCCCTCCGCCCGCCACGGGCTCACCTCGTGGCCTCACCCGTCGGTTGTACGACCTGTCCGTACCGACTACCGAGCACGCCGTTGCGCCTGTAGGCGCCAAGAACTACGTCCGTACTGGTCACGCAGCATGTCGGTACTCGTGCAGGAGGCCGCCGAGGCGATCGCGTCGATGGACGTGGAGATGGGTGAGCTGGTCCGGGGCGGTGATCGGTTCGGGTAGGGGGTGGAGTGGCGCGGCACTTGCGAGAGTGCGGTGAGGTCTGTGCTCGTTGTAGAACCCCTCGTATTCGCGCAGCGCGTGGAGGAGATGCGGCTGGTTCCAGACGAGGGTGCGGTCGAGGAACTCGGTTCGGCATGACCGCACCCAACGCTCCATGATCGCGTTCATGCGCGGCATTTGAACGCCAGTCTGGACGACCTCGACGTCCTCGGCTTGCAGGACGGTGTCGAAGGATGCTGGATAGCGCACGTCCCGGTCCCGGATCAAGAACTTCGCCCTGGAGCCTGCGTCTTTGAGGTCCATGGCCATGTTCCGGGCGAGCTGAGTGACCCAGGCGGCGCTGGGGTGTGCGGTCGCGCCGAGGATCCGCACGCGGCGGGTGGCGTGCTCGATCACCGCGAGGACGTGCAGCGTCGCTCCGTTCAGGGTCTTGGTCTCGAAGAAGTCTGCGGCGAGGATGGCCTGGGCCTGGGAGCGCAGGAAGGTCGCCCAGGTGGTGTGGTCGCGCTGGGGTGCTGGATCTATGCCGTACTCCTTGAGGATGTTCCGCACGGTGCCGGCGGCGACCTTGATGCCGAGGGAGGCGAGTTCGCCGTGGATGAACCGCCCCGGGTTCGATAGAGATCTCAGATTGTGGTTGTGACCTGGGGCTTCGTGGATTCCATGTAGTGGTTGGTCTCGTATTCGACGGGCTGGGGGTCAAGGGGTCGCAGATTCAAATCCTGTCGTCCCGACGGTGTGACCAGCGGGTTTGCCAGTGATGGCAGACCCGCTGTTTGCGTTCGTGTGACACGTGATGGTGACGTGATGACACCCGGTGAGCGCTGAGGCGCCACCGCTACGGTGCCCCTGGCCAGGGGCACCGTAGTAGAGAGAATCCCGAGCGGGAGCGGGGCGGATGAAAGGTTCAGGCCGCCCGATGTTCTGACGCTCCGCCAGGATCGCCGGTGGCGTGTTTGCGGTCGGCGCGTTCCAGGGCTGTGCCGATGGCGGTGACCGCGTCGCGGGCGGCGTGGGGGAGCAGGTGGCCGTAGAGGTTGACGGTGGTGGCCGGTGTCGAGTGGCGCTGGGTCTTGGAGGCCATGGCCAGCGGCACCCGTGAGCTGATCATGATGGTGGCGGCGGTGTGTCGTAGGTCGTGCACGCCGATCCGTGGCAGGCCGAGCTCGGCGGCGCGCCGCCGCAGCTCGACCAGCACCCCCTGCGGACGCAGCGGCGAGCCGTCCGGGCGACAGAAGACCAGCCTTTCCAGTGGCGTCCCCTTGGGCTGGCCGGCCCGGGCGAGCGCCGCCTGGCGCTCGAGGGCGGCGACCACGCGCGGGGCCAGGCTCACCCAGTTCCGGCTGGCCTTGGTCTTGGGGTGGCCGAGGTAGAGGTGGTTGTTGTTCACGGCCGTCACCTGTCAATTTCGGTGAGACACGTCAGGCTGCGGGTTCTTCCTGATGCTTCTCCTTGGCGGGTTGGTTGATCCAGGCCGCCTTCGGGAGGCGGGGTGGCGTCGGTCTTCGGCGGAACCGGTGCGGGTTGGTGGCGTAGGCGTCGGCCAGGACGTCGGCCCGCCGGGCTCGGATCGTGACTGCGGTGCCGTCGTGGACGGATGCGGGGGTGTGCAGTCCGATGCCGGAGTGCCGGTGGACGGTGTTGTAGTAGGTGAAAAACCGCTGGCAGAAGGCGCGGGCGTCGGCCAGTGAGCCGAACCGGTCGGGGAAGACCGGGCAGTACTTCAGGGTCTTGAAGTTTGCTTCCGAGTACGGATTGTCATTGGACACGCGTGGCCGTGAGTGCGAGCGGACGATGTTCAGATCGACGAGCAGCTGGGCGACTGGCTTGGAGGTCATCGAGGTGCCCCGGTCGGCGTGGACCACGTCCGGGACGACCCCGCCGTTGGCGCGGAAGGCGTCTTCGATGAACTCCTTGGCCAGTGCGGCCGATTCGCGCGGCACGACGAGCCAGTGGACCGCTTTGCGGGAGTAGATGTCGAGCATCACGAACAGGTCGTAGTACATCCCGCGGTCGGGGCCCTTGAGCTTGGTGGCGTCCCAGGTCCACACCTGGCTCGGGCCGGTGGCCACCAGCTCGGGCTTGGTCCTGGGCGGGTGGGCGGCCTGCGCGCGGCGCTCGCGGACCTCACCGTGCTCACGCAGCAGCCGGTACATCGTGGACACCGAGCACAGGTAGGTGCCCTCGTCCAGCAGGGTGGCCCAGATCTGCGCGGGGGACTTGTCCACGAACCGCTGCGAGCGCAGCACGCTCAGTACCCGTGCCTGTTCCAGCTCGGACAGGGCCGCCGGGTGCGTTGCCGGCGGCCGGCGCGGCCCGGCCACGCGGGGCTTGGGGTGGCGCTGCCGGTAGACGGTGGCCCGCGAGCGGCCGGTCAGCTCGCAGGCCGGCTTGATCCCGACGACCGACTCCAGGGCGGCGAACGCCTCGGTGATCACTTCCTCCGCTTGGGCTCGGAGTCCTCGCTCTCGGAGAGCAGTTCCAAGAGCTCGTGTGCTTTTCCCAGGATGGCCAGCGCCTTCTGGGACTTGGCCAGCTCTGCGGCCAGCTTCTCGTTCTCCCCCCGCAGCCGCTCGGCTTCCTTCTCGGCCGCGCTCTTGCCCGTCGGTCCGGACGGCCTGGCGGCCAGCGCATCCAGTGCGCCCGCGTCCCGGGCGGTCCTCCAGTCGATGATGTGCGAGTGGTACAACCCCTCACGGCGCAGAAGCGCGCCCTTCGCGCCCGGCTCGGTCAGCCGCTCGTACTCCTCCACGATCCGCAGCTTGTACTCCGCGGTGAAGGTCCGCCGCTTCGGCCCGCCCGCGCGGGGACCGCGCTTCTTCTTGCCCACGACCTCATCATCGGCCACACCGGCCAGGAGATCGGCATTGCTCAGCGTCACGCTCGAAAGATCCTGTTCTCGCCCTACTAACAACAGAAGACTCGATTGTCCTCATGTCTCACGAGAGTCTGACAGGGAGGGATGGGCGGCAACCCGGGTGCGGAACTGGGAGAGGACACTGAAGTCGAAGCCGGGATCCTCCAGCCCCAGTCCGAGCGCGTAGGACCACGAGAGTTTGTCCCGCACCGCCTCGGCAGCCTGCCGGTCAGTCAGGTTCTCGGCCATCTGCAGCACCGTGACCAATGCCAAGCGGCCCGGTGACCAGCCACGCGGCCCCGTAACCGCGAACGCTTCCGCGAACTCGGCATCCGCGAACAACTCACCGAGCCGATCACGTACCGCGACCGGTAGCGGCACCTGACGGCCGGAGTACTTCGCCCGCACCGCCCGCGCCACCTCCGGCGCCGGCTCCGGCCACGACCGCGGCTCCATCGACACAGGCCCCTCCCGCTCCGTGACCGGGAACGAGAAAGACCGGCCACCAGACCAGCCTGCCGCAACAATCAACACCCCGACCAGCACAAACAGCAAATGGGCAACAGGATCGGGCACCGCTGACGTCCACGGTTGTTCACGCAGTTAGACACTCGCCGTGCCTCACGCCTCTCGTTGCGCATAGTGGGTGGAACAGCTGGGCGGGCTGGGGCTCTTGCGCGGTCCGTGCAACGAGCGGCAGGGCGAACTTCACAGCGGCAGCTAACCGGCTGTCAGTGGCGCCGTCTATCTTGCGGCTTGTGGATTGGTTAACAGACGACGAGATCGTCGCCCTGACGAGTGAAGAGTTCGATGCATGGGTCGATACTTTGGAACCGTGCAAGGTGTGCTTCGACAAGCTTTGGCGGGTCGATGCGGGACCCAAGGGGAGGGTATGTCCGCAGTGCGGCAATGCCGAACGGCAGGCACGACGACACAACCTGACGCGTGCTCGTGTCAATGCAATCCTCAGAGTTCAGGATGACACCTGCCCCCTCTGCGGCAGCCTGGGAGGTGACTCCTCAATGGAAGGGCCGTCGTGGTGGCACATTGATCACGACCATTGCTGCTGTTCCGGTCCAACCTCTTGCGGACAGTGCGTACGAGGACTGCTGTGCAAGGACTGCAACACTCGCGGCTTGGCTTGGTATGAGAGTCTCACTGCCGACTTGCAAACCTGGGATCACGCCAACGCCTACTTAACGGATCCTCCTGCGCACAGACCAGAGGCAGCGGTGCTGTTCCACGGAGATCTCACCGGCGTCCGTTCGCGGGATGGGTCCTTTGCTGACTGGCGCTCCAACAGGCCCCTCTGTGAGCCCTTTTAGCCATGAAGCACGTACCGCATCAGCGAGACGGAGCTCACGCCTGTGGGGCTCGGTTATTCATCGCTGCTGGTCAAACGCCACCACTGGCGCGCAGAGAGCTGCAACCATGTGTGGATGATCGTGTCGCTTCTGTACCAGGTGACTCGACGCCTTCTCTCCGTCCCGTCGGTGCTTGTGCGGCGGGACACCTCGAAGGAGGCTGAGCTTCTCGTCCTGCGTCACGAAAAGGCCGTGCTACGACGCCAGCTGCAAGGGCGAGTACGGTACGAGCCCGCCGACCACCTGTGGTTCGCGTCCCTGTCCTCGCTGATCCCCCCACACCAGTGGGCCAGGGTCTTCCCCATCACACCGAGCACGCTGTTGGCCTGGCACCTCAAGCTCATCGCCCGTCGATGGGACTACTCTCGACGACGCCGCGGTCCCGGACGGCCGCCCACGCAAGCCACCATCAAGAAGCTCGTGCTGCGCCTCGCCCGGGAGAACAGCCGATGGGGCAATCGCCGGATCCAGGGCGAACTGGCCCGGCTCGGACATCCGATCGCCGCCTCGACCGTCTGGCAGATCCTCCACGCTGCAGGCATTGATCCCGCACCACGCCGCACTGGCCCAACCTGGCGCGCGTTCCTCTCTGAGCAGGCCACCGGACTGGTCGCCTGCGACTTCCTCCACATCGATACCATCGGCTTTCAGCGTCTGTACGCCCTGATCTTCCTCGAGCACCACACCCGGCGCCTGCACATCGTCGGCGTCACCGCACACCCGACCGCGGCCTGGGCCACCCAGCAAGCCGGCAACCTCGCCACCGATCTCGGCATACGCATGGACTCGCTGCGCTTCCTCATCCGGGACCGCGACAGCAAGTACACCGACGCCTTCGACGCCGTGTTCCAGACCGAGGACATCGAGATCATCAAGACGCCGATCCGCGCGCCAAAGGCCAACGCCCACTGCTAACGAGTGATCGGCACCCTCCGCCGAGAAGTCCTCGACCACATACTCATCCTTGGCGAAGGTCACGCGCGCCAGGTCCTGGCCGTGTACCAGAGGCACTACAACGCGCACCGCCCCCACCGGGCCCGATGCTAACTACCTCCCCAAGCCCAGGAACAACCACCTCCAGTCCTGGAGCCAGCCAGCCGCAAAATCCTGCGTACCCACGTCCTCGGCGGCGTGGTCAACGAGTACAGGGCAAGAATTATTCGAGCCCCACAGCGTTTGACTAAGGGCTTGCAGATCATCAAGGTGTTGCTTCCCGTCCCATGGCTCGTTGATGTGGTATGCGCATCCCAAACGAGATCCGTACCCAACTCGCTGTGAAGTTCGCGGTGTTGTTCCCACATCTGGATGAGCGGCAGCGACGGCTGCTGATGGCCGCAGAGGCCCGTGTCCTGGGACACGGTGGTGTTCGGGCCGTCGCGCGGGCGGCCTCGGTGAGTGAGACCACGGTCCGCAAGGGCGTGTTCGAGTTGGAGGCCGGCGAGGAGCCTCTGGGGCGGGTGCGGCGGCCGGGCGGGGGCCGCAAGAGGGTCGCAGATCTCGATCCGGGGCTGCGGCCGGCCCTGCTGGCGCTGGTCGAGCCGGACGAGCGCGGTGATCCGATGTCGCCGCTGCGGTGGACGGTGAAGTCGACCCGCACGCTGGCGCGGGAGCTGGCCCGGAGCGGGCACAAAGTCAGTGCGGACACCGTCGCGGACCTGCTGCGGGAGGAAGGCTTCAGTCTGCAGGCCAACGCCAAGACCATCGAGGGCAGCCAGCATCCGGACCGGGATGCCCAGTTCCGCTATCTAAATGAGCAGGCCCGTGATCACCGGGATACCGGCCAGCCGGTGATCAGCGTGGACACCAAGAAGAAGGAGCTCGTCGGCGAGTTCAAGAACAACGGCCGCCAGTGGCGGCCTGTGGCTGATCCTGTGCCGGTGAACGTCCATGACTTCGCCGACCCGCATCTGGGCAAGGCCGTCCCGTATGGGATCTACGATCTCGCGGCGAACACCGGCTGGGTCAATGTGGGCACCGATCACGACACCGCCGCGTTCGCAGTGGAGTCGATCCGCCGCTGGTGGTGCGGCCAGGGCCGGGCCGCCTACCCGCAGGCAACACGACTGCTCATCACCGCCGACGCGGGCGGCTCGAACGGCTACCGCACCCGGGCCTGGAAGCTCGAACTCGCCCGGCTCGCGACCGAAACAGGACTGATGATCACCGTGTGCCACCTGCCGCCGGGCACATCGAAGTGGAACAAGATCGAGCATCGGCTCTTCTCGCACATCACCTTGAACTGGCGCGGCCGCCCGCTGACCAGCCACGAAGTCATCGTCCAGTCCATCGCTGCGACCACCACCCGCACCGGATTGCGCGTCATGGCCGAGCTGGACACCAACATCTACCCAACCGGAGTCCAGATCGGCGACGCGGAGATGGCGGCCCTGCCACTGACCCGACACGCCTTCCATGGCGACTGGAACTATGCCGTGCACCCCCAGCCGTGCCCTGCCATCCCAGCGCCCCGGGCTCCGCAGGAACCCGCCCCGGAGTGGGACCATGCTCTCCTGTCCGACCCCGTCCTGACCGGCATGTCCCGGCAGCAACTGAGCGATCTCACCAACACTTTGGCCCTCGACGGCAACGTCAAGCGCGGCCGCCCGCCCCGACTCGCCTTCCCCGACCAGGTCCTGGCGGCCGTCCTTCACCTGCGGGTCGCCCTGGCCGCGGAACCCCTCGCCGTGCTGTTCGACAGCAGCCGGACCGCCATGCACCGCACCCTGCTGAAGATCAGGGCACTGCTCAAGGCGCACGGCATCGTCATCCCGCCGGCGGTCACCCCGCCCTCCGCCCTCACAGCCCTCCAGGCCCGGGTTCGAGCCCTGAGTGCCGACCCCAGCAGCATGATCAAGACAACGTGTTAATGATCTGCAAGCCCTAAGGGCTTGCAGATCATCAAGGTGTTGCTTCCCGTCCCATGGCTCGTTGATGTGGTATGCGCATCCCAAACGAGATCCGTACCCAACTCGCTGTGAAGTTCGCGGTGTTGTTCCCACATCTGGATGAGCGGCAGCGACGGCTGCTGATGGCCGCAGAGGCCCGTGTCCTGGGACACGGTGGTGTTCGGGCCGTCGCGCGGGCGGCCTCGGTGAGTGAGACCACGGTCCGCAAGGGCGTGTTCGAGTTGGAGGCCGGCGAGGAGCCTCTGGGGCGGGTGCGGCGGCCGGGCGGGGGCCGCAAGAGGGTCGCAGATCTCGATCCGGGGCTGCGGCCGGCCCTGCTGGCGCTGGTCGAGCCGGACGAGCGCGGTGATCCGATGTCGCCGCTGCGGTGGACGGTGAAGTCGACCCGCACGCTGGCGCGGGAGCTGGCCCGGAGCGGGCACAAAGTCAGTGCGGACACCGTCGCGGACCTGCTGCGGGAGGAAGGCTTCAGTCTGCAGGCCAACGCCAAGACCATCGAGGGCAGCCAGCATCCGGACCGGGATGCCCAGTTCCGCTATCTAAATGAGCAGGCCCGTGATCACCGGGATACCGGCCAGCCGGTGATCAGCGTGGACACCAAGAAGAAGGAGCTCGTCGGCGAGTTCAAGAACAACGGCCGCCAGTGGCGGCCTGTGGCTGATCCTGTGCCGGTGAACGTCCATGACTTCGCCGACCCGCATCTGGGCAAGGCCGTCCCGTATGGGATCTACGATCTCGCGGCGAACACCGGCTGGGTCAATGTGGGCACCGATCACGACACCGCCGCGTTCGCAGTGGAGTCGATCCGCCGCTGGTGGTGCGGCCAGGGCCGGGCCGCCTACCCGCAGGCAACACGACTGCTCATCACCGCCGACGCGGGCGGCTCGAACGGCTACCGCACCCGGGCCTGGAAGCTCGAACTCGCCCGGCTCGCGACCGAAACAGGACTGATGATCACCGTGTGCCACCTGCCGCCGGGCACATCGAAGTGGAACAAGATCGAGCATCGGCTCTTCTCGCACATCACCTTGAACTGGCGCGGCCGCCCGCTGACCAGCCACGAAGTCATCGTCCAGTCCATCGCTGCGACCACCACCCGCACCGGATTGCGCGTCATGGCCGAGCTGGACACCAACATCTACCCAACCGGAGTCCAGATCGGCGACGCGGAGATGGCGGCCCTGCCACTGACCCGACACGCCTTCCATGGCGACTGGAACTATGCCGTGCACCCCCAGCCGTGCCCTGCCATCCCAGCGCCCCGGGCTCCGCAGGAACCCGCCCCGGAGTGGGACCATGCTCTCCTGTCCGACCCCGTCCTGACCGGCATGTCCCGGCAGCAACTGAGCGATCTCACCAACACTTTGGCCCTCGACGGCAACGTCAAGCGCGGCCGCCCGCCCCGACTCGCCTTCCCCGACCAGGTCCTGGCGGCCGTCCTTCACCTGCGGGTCGCCCTGGCCGCGGAACCCCTCGCCGTGCTGTTCGACAGCAGCCGGACCGCCATGCACCGCACCCTGCTGAAGATCAGGGCACTGCTCAAGGCGCACGGCATCGTCATCCCGCCGGCGGTCACCCCGCCCTCCGCCCTCACAGCCCTCCAGGCTCGGGTTCGAGCCCTGAGTGCCGACCCCAGCAGCATGATCAAGACAACGTGTTAATGATCTGCAAGCCCTAAGGGCTGTCCTGTAACAGGGAGGCGCCTCCACACCAATCCCGGATCGAGGCCTGTCAGTGGCTGGTGACAGGATCCAGGGATGCTGATCAAAGGATACGACGACGGCTCGCTGGTTGCGGGCGAGTCACTGCTGGCCCTGCGGGTGCCGATACATCATCTGCGCAGTTCAGGCGGCGTGCTGGTACTGGTGGAGCGTTCCGCCGAGCCGGTCTCGTCTGTGGACTTCCAGGTGGGTGAGCTGGGCTTGTTGGGGGATGGGTGCGGGTAGTGGGCGGCATGGGGCGGCGTTTTTCAGTGCCCGGTGCGGGCGGTGTTCGTTGTAGAAGGATTCGTACTCGCGCAGGGCGTGGAGGAGGTGGCCCTGGTTCCAGATCAGGGTCCGGTCCAGGAGTTCGCTGCGGCAGGTCTGTATCCATCGCTCCATGAGCGAGTTCATCCGTGGTATCCGAATGCCGGTGGTGACGACCTTGAGACCGGCATCGGTCATCAGGGCGTCGAAGGCGGTTGTGAACTTCGAGTCGCGGTCGCGGATCAGGAACCGTGCCCTGCTGCCCGCGTCTTCGAGGTCCATGAGGAGGTTGCGTCCGAGCTGCACGATCCAGTCCCCGGTCGGATGTGCGCTGGCGCCCAGGATCCGGATGCGCCTGGTGGTGTGCTCGATGACGGCGAAGACGTACAGGCGCGCCCCCATCAGCGTGCGGACTTCGAAGAGATCGCAGGCGAGAAGGGCCTCGGCCTGGCTGCGGAGGAAGTCGGCCCAGGTGGTGTTCTGCCGTTCGGGTGCGGGTGGGATGCCGTGCTCGCGGAGGATCTCCCAGACCGTTGAGGCGGCGACCTTGATCCCCAGTGCGGCGAGTTCGCCGTGGATCCGGCGATATCCCCACGCGGCATTTTCCCTGGCCAGACGCAGGACGAGGGCACGGATCGAGCGGATGGTGCAGGGCGTCCACGCCGCTTGGACACGCAGGTCTCGGCATGGCACCGCCTGAGCAGCTCACGATGCCAGCGCAAGACCGTCTCGGGGCAGAGCAGCAGCAGAAGGTGCCGCAGTCTGTCTTTGGGCAGGTGATACAGAAGGCCGGCGAGGACAGCGCGATCACTGTCATTGAAGGCAGGCTTGCCGACCTGACGCTGCAGGACCAGCAGTTGATGCCGGAGCACCAGGATCTCGATGTCCTTGCCTCTGTCGCTCATCGGCAGGAGACGTAGGAACGCCAGGGTGTTGGTCGCGGCGAGGTAGGCCAGGCGCAGCAGCACGACAGATCATGATGCCGTCGGGGCCTTGTACCGGTGAAGACGCCGGGGTGAGCGTCGGCCAAAGTCGAAGATCTCTGAACAAGCTATGGCGTCCAGGGGGACGTTTCTCATCCCACCACCGTACTGGCCGGGACGCGAAGGAAAGGTGCCGGTTTTCGCATGCCGGAAGGGCGACGCCCCTGGTGGGGTGGTCCCGTGGACATTGCGATATTGCTCGGGATCGGGCTCCTCACCGAAGTGACGACGGTTCTGTTCGGGCTCGGCGGCGGGTTCGCCGCGGTCCCCGTGGTGGTGTGGACGGACGCCGCGCTCGGCGCGGACGCGATGCGGGTGGCGACGGTCACCTCGGCCGTGGTGATGGTGGTGAACGCGGCGTTCGCGACGGCCGTCACGGCCCGGCGCGTGCTCGGCGCCCTCCGCGGCAGTACGGGGCTGCTCCTCCCGCTGGCGGCCGGGGCCACGGCCGGTGCGTTCGCCACCCGCCTCGCCCCACCGGTGCTGGTCTTCGAGTGATGTCGGGGTCCAGGAAAAGCGACCGCACCATGACTAGAACATCGCCGGAGCCGCCGGGCGCCACCGCCATCGCCGACCCGGGCCGGCCCTCCTCGGCGGAGCAGCGCGCCGTGGCCAAGGCGATCCGTCACATCATCCCCTCGCCGTGATCGGCCTCTTCGTGTCGTTCATCGACCGGACCAACATCGCCGTCGCCGGACCCGCCATGGAGGGGCGCTGGGTCTCACACCAGCGGTCTTCGGCCTGGCCTCCGGCCTGTTCTTCGTGGGGTACGTCCTCTTCGAGATCCCCTCGAACCTGGCGCTGCGGCGCTTCGGCGCCAAGCTGTGGATAGCGCGGATCATGATCACCTGGGGGATCATCTGCGTGCTGACCGCCCTGGTGCAGGGGGTGACATCGCTCTACGTCACTCGCCTGCTGCTCGGTGTCGCCGAGGCCGGGTTCTAAGCGTCGGCATCTCAGCGGGCATAGCGCAGCAGGCGCTGCATCGGCCCCGGCCGGGCCAGGCCGGCCTGCTCGGCCAGCTGCCGGCAGTTCTTCCGCTCGGCACGCGACAGCAGCCCGAGCGGATAGGAGCGGGCACTCGCCCGGGGTTCAACTCGACCGAAATGTCCCACGATCCGGGCCATGGCCTGGTCGAACATCGCCTGCCAGCGGGCGGGGTCTACGCTATGGCCAGCGGCCACCGCACGATCTTCGTTTGTCCACACACCGACCGATGATCACGCGGTGGCCGTACCCGTTCCCGGCCGGGTACGGCCACAAGATCGCGAAGTCAGACTGGAGTACTAGTACTGCAGCAGCGTTTCGCTATCTGGCCTGGTCAGGGGTGTCGTCCGGAGTGTAGTGGGCTGGTGGTGTGTCAGGGGCGGTCTTGCCGGAGTGCCCCTCCAACGAGTGGAGTCGTCGCCGGTAGTGGCAGTGGCGGGCGACGAGCTGGCGCCTGCGGCGCCAGCGTGACCAGTTCAGCATGTGCGCGCGAAGCGACCGGTCGGGTCGGCGGTTCCCGGTGAGGCGAGGCGCCAGGAGCCGCCGGACTTCTGCCACGGTGAGCGGAGCCAGGGGGCCGGAAGCGTTTCTGCACCCCCCTTTGCTCCCGCGTCGGCCGCCATGACCGCGAGGTAGGCATGGGCAAGCATGGCCAGGGTGATGTGCCGGTACCAGCCGATGTAACGGCGGACCTCGTACTGGTCCAGGCCGCACTCGTTCTTCGCGGCCTGGAAGCACTCCTCGATCTGCCAGCGCATCCCGGCGATCCGCACCAGGTCGGCCACCGCGGCCTCCCGTGGGGCGTAGGCGAGGAAATACGCGATCTGCTCGGGCTTGCTGGGATTGCGGCGGGCCAGTGCCCACCGCCGACGGACGGGAACATCGCCCTGGTAGTCGAACTCGGCCACCGTGGGCAATTCCAGTGCCGCCCAGTGGTAGAGCCGCGGCCCCTTGGCCCCGTCGCCGCACGAGATCGGCTCCCATGCCTCCACGGGGGCCTGAGCGAAGAGGTGGTCGATGCGCGGGCCGAAGACCTGCTGGGACTTGGGCACTGCGAGCACATAGCCGAGACCGGACTGCTCCAGCAGACGGCGGAAGCGTCCCTCTTGCCCGTAGGCGGCGTCCGCGGCCACCCAGGCGAGGGGGAGATCGGAGGCCAGGGCACGCAGTACGAGGCGCTTGGCCAGCTCTCCCTTGGTGGCGAAGCCGCGTTCGTCGGGGACTTTCGCCGCCCGGCAGCGCTCGCGGTCGTCCGTCCACGACCTGGGCAAGTACAGCTCCCGGTCCGCCAAAGCCCGTCCGGTGCTGGTGGCGTAGGCGGCGAAGACACCGATCTGGCAGTTCTCGGTGCGGCCGGCGGTGCCGGAGTATTGGCGCTGCACTCCGGCCGAGGTGGTGCCCTTCTTGATGAAGCCGGTGTCATCGATGACGAGCACCCCGCCGTCATCGCCGAGGTGCTTGGCGACATATGACTGCAGGTCGTCGCGGACGTCGGCGGCGTTCCAGGTTGCTCCATTCAGCAACCGCTGGAGGCCATCGGGGGTGCGATGCCCGGCGAACTCGGCCAGTTGCCAGCCGTTCTTGCGGCCGACAGGGGCGAGCAGGCCCCGCACATAGTCCCGCATCCGGCGCCGCAGGTCGGCACGGCCAAACCGGTGGCCGATGCAGAGGAAGAGGTCGTCGAGTTCTCGTTCCCAGGCCGCGTCCGCATGTTCGTCGATCACGTTGGGAGGCTGTCCGTATCACAGCCCGGCCATTTCCCCGATCCACTCGTTGGAGGGGCACTCCGGCAAGACCGCCCCTGACACACCACCAGCCCACTACACTCCGGACGACACCCCTGACCAGGCCAGATAGCGAAACGCTGCTGGAGTACTAGGCGGATTGAGCACCATCGGAGTCCATCCCGCTGCGCCGGGCTATGAGTTCATCCTCGATACGCCGGAGCGTGGCATTGACGATCTCGATGGTGGCGGGGTCGTCGATGATGCCTCGGAGGGTCCGGTCCCAGTTGTCGCGGAGGATCTGGTGATTCTGGTGGGCCTTGTCGGTGGGGTACAGACGCACGCCTCGGGCGTTGCGGTCGTCCACGACGCGATCCACGAGCCCCCTCTTCTCCAGGCCGCGCAGTACCCGGCTGAAGTTGCTCGACGGAAGCAGGGTCGCCTCCGACGCGGCGCGCGCGGACGTGCCGGGGTGGTGGTGGATGAACCGCATGACGCTGATCTCGATCGGCGTGCACGGCTCGAAGGCGGGGTCCGCCGGGGGCCGAAGCTGCCGCCCCACGGCGAAGACCAGGTCGGCCAGCTCGTGGAGACTGGCGGCTTTGACGTCGCTCATGCCACGAGGATACCTTCCTATTGCTTGATAGCTATCAATTGATAGCATTGAACGGCGGACGCCCCCGCGCCTCGAAGGCCGTGGCGCTGCTCAGGCAATCCACCGACTCATGGATGAGGAATCCCCTATGGAGATCAGCGGAGCAGTAGTACTCGTGACCGGAGCGTCGTCAGGCATCGGAGGGGCCACCGCACGCGCCGCCTCCCGCGCCGGTGCGCGCGTGGTACTCCTCGCTCGCCGCGAGGAACGCATCCGGCAGCTCGCCAAGGAACTCGGCGAGTCCGTGGCCCTGGCCGTGCCATGCGATGTGACGGACCGGGCCCAGGTCGCGGCGGCCGTAGAAGCCGCGATCGAGAAGTTCGGGCGGATCGACGTCCTGGTGAACAACGCAGGCCAGGGGCTGCAGGCGACCGTCGACGCCATCGACCCCGAGGACTTCCGGGCCGTCCTCGAACTCAACCTCGTCGCACCCCTGACCGCGACGCAGGCCGTCCTTCCGCAGATGCGCAAGCAGGGAGCCGGGGCCATCGTGAACGTGGGCTCCGGGATCATCTGGTCGTCGCTGCCCGGATCCGGCGCATACTCCGCTTCCAAGGCCGCCCTCGCCAAGCTCTCGGCTATCGCCCGCGTCGAACTCGCCGACGACAACATCGCCGTGTCGATGATGTTCCCGTCGATCACCGAGACCGAGTTCGTCAGGACGGTCCGCGGCGACGTCGCAGACGCGCTGAAAATGGAGGGCTCCAGCGGCTTGGTACCCCAGTCGCCCGAGGGCGCCGCCGACACAATCCTCGATCTGATCAGGAGCGGCGCCGAGCAGGCCGACCTCGTCCCGGAGGAGTACGGCGGCACGCTCAAAAGCTGAGCCACCGAAAACTGAAAATACCCCGACGCACGTCATGAGGCCGGGCGGGCAACGCCTTCCGCTGCTGTCGACGAAGCACAGCCGGCAGCGGTGGAAGGATACGCACCACCCGGTCCGTTACCGAAGGAAGAGACACGGCACATGGAGATAGGCGTAGGGCTGCCGGGTCATGTCACCGGAGTCGAGGAGCGTACGTTGGTGACGTGGGCGCGGCGGGCCGAGGAACGGGGATTCGCCTCGCTGATCGCCAGCGACCGCCTGGCCTGGTCCACTCCGGAACCCCTGATCACACTGGCCGCGGCAGCCGGGGCCACCGAACGCATCCGGTTGGTCACCAGCGTGCTGCTGGCCCCGCTGCACACCAACCCCGCATTGTTCGCCAAGGCCGCGGCGACCTTGGACCGGATCGCGGGCGCCGGACGGCTGCATCTCGGTCTCGCTCCCGGAGCCCGCGAAGACGACTACCGGGCGAGCCACCTGGACTTCAGTACTCGAGGGCGTGCCCTGGACACACTGGTGGAACGCGTCACCGCCATCTGGCGGGGTGAAGAGGAGGTGGGCCCGGCCCCGGTCACCCCCGGAGGGCCGCCACTGTGGTTCGGCGGCACATCGAAGGCGACGCTGCGGCGTATCGCCTCCCACGGCACCGGATGGATCGCCGGAACCGGCGGAGACATCGACGAGTTCACCACATTCGCCACCCACCTCCACAGCCGCTGGAAGGAGGCCGGCAGGCAAGGACGTCCGCGCACCAGGGCCACGGCGATGTTCGCCCTCGGCGGCCACGCACACCGATCCCTCGCCCGCGCCGTCAACGACTACTACGCCTTCGCCGGCCCCGACTACGTCCGGACCGTCATCGACACAGCGGCCACCACCGCCGACGTGATCCACGCAACCGTCACCGCCCACGAAGCAGCCGGACTCGACGAACTCGTCTTCGTGGGCAACCACACCGACCCGAAACAGATCGACCTGCTCGCCGACATCCTCGGGGACAAACTCACCTCCCCGAACAGCACAACCAGGGCGCCGGACCGCTCACATCGAAGGAACCAAGATGCCGAACGAGTTGAACCACTTCATCGTCCACTGCCGTAACCGGCGAGAGTCCGCTGCGTTCCTGGCCGACCTGATGGCCGCCCCCGCCCCCTTCGACTACGGCCGGTTCACGCAGGTCAACACATCAAACAACGTCGGCATCGACTTCGCCGACGACTTGGTCCCCGCCGACCGCATCAACGAAAGCCACATCGCATTCCTCGTAACCGACGAAGAGTTCGACGCAATCCTGGCCCGCCTCAAGAAGAACTCCGTCCCCTTCTGGCCGAACCCGGTCAAGATCCGCGAAGGCGAGATCAACCACCTATTCGGCGGGCGCGGCCTGTACACACTCGACCCCGGCGGCACGGTCCTGGCCGAGTTCATCACCACGCCCTACAGCTAAGCTTGTTCTTTATCTACCAAGATCTTCCAGGCTTGCCGATGGCCTTGAGAGTCTCGGGGTGTTTGACGGTCTTGCCGACGGCGTAGCGGGGTGCCCGGTGTGTGTTCTTGACGCCGGGTGGCGGTCCGGGGCCGGCGCCTCGGGGTTTGGGAACACGGGCCGGTCAGGCGAGGTAAGCGCGGATGTTCCTGAACCCCCGGCGGACCCGGGCCGGGGTGAGCCGGTCGGAGGTGGTGGGTTTCTCCCAGGGGCGCCGGAGGTCCGCGGCGAGCGGCCGGGCGAGCCGGAGCTGGGTGTGAGCGATGATCAGGATCCAGGTCCAGCGGTCCGCCGCCTCGGGAGTACGGAGTTCGGAGTGGTCCAGCCCAGGGTCTGCTTCGCGAATCGGAAGGTGTGCTCCAGATCGAAGCGGCGGAGAAATGCCTGCCAGAAGCGGTCCACGTCGTCCGGAGTGGCGCCGGTCTTGGAGGACCATAACCACACCGGCGGGGCCTCCCGGTCCTTGGACAGATGCTCGACCTTCGGCCGCATCAACGTCCCCTCGACCAATGGCAGTTCACCATCGTGGTCAAGCCAAGAGGAGCGGTGGGTGAGCCTTTTCCTCGAGGACACCGCGCTCGCCGGAGACCTGCGCGCCGCGCCCACCGTGACGCCCGCCGCCGCATACCCGCACGGAGCCACCGTCGACTTCGTCGCCACCCGTGGTCCCCACCACCTCCAGCTGCGCGTCCACGAACGCGGCGTCGGCGAGACCCGCGCCTGCGGCACCGGAGCCCGCGCCGCCGTCGTGGCCGCCCGCGCCCACCAACCGTCCCCGCCCCTGGCCGTCGACTACACCGCGGACCTGCCCGGCGGGCGCCTCCACATCGTCGTGCGTCCCAGCGGGGCCATAGACCTCACCGGTCCCGCCGTCATCACCGCTCAGGGCACCCGCTCCCTGACGACCGGATCATGGCTGCTCATGCCGACAGGCCAGCGCGGATACATCTCGCCACGTGGCTCAGCACTCCGCACCCCACCCGACCCCGATTCGGCGACCCCGGCGAGCTGTCCGACGCACTACGGCACATCGACCAGACCGGCGCCGCCTGACGTAGACCGAAGCCGCGTGCCGATGGCCCGAGCCCGGACGGTGGGGACGGGGGAACGGTGGGGTGCGGCCTTTCCGCCCTTCCTGTTGGTGCCACATCGGTTGACACCCAGGGCTGAACAATCCTCCTCCTTGCTTGCCGTGAACAAGTGCGGATCGCACCGAGAGAGAGGTGGAATAGGGAGGCGAAACTGCGGAGCGGACCCGATCTTCCCCGGTGCTATGGGGATGAGGGCAGCCAAGCGGAGGGGAGGCTGACAGTCGCAGGAACGGGAGTGCCGACGGCAGTAAGCAGCCCACCGGGGGCCGGCCCCGTCGCGTGGTTGAAGGCCACTGTGCCGCCGGAGAACGTCGCGCTGAAGAACTCAACCCTGCTCCCCGAGAACATCGTGCTGTTGAAGGTCACCGTGCTGCCGGAGAACGTCGCGCTGGAGAAGTCCACCGTGCCCGAGAAACACTGCGCCTAGGAAGTTCATGGTGACGCCAGTGAGGTCGAGATCGCATGCCTGCCAGGAACGGTGAGTCCCCTCGGGGCGCCGGTAGTGGTCGCCGATGATGCGCAGGATCGTGTGCCGGACCTTGCGGAAGGCCAGGTAGCGGTGGCGTTCTTCCTGGCGAGCGGGATCGTCACCGGTGTCGGCGGTGAAGGGAAGCTGGAGATAGGCGCACAGAACATCGATGCACGTCTGGCGCAGCCCGTTGTCGGGTGCGTCGTCAGCAAGGCCGGCAAGGGCGTGAACGCCACCGAGCCGGACGGCCGGGGAGTCGGAGCCGAGCTGTTCGACGGCCTGGGAGAAGCGCTCGGTATGGAGCCGGGTGGCCTCCCGGTGAGCGCCTACCTCGTCGACGCGCTGGCGACGGTAGGCAACGACCAGGGCGACGAGCGCGCCGGCCCCGGCGACCACTCCGAAGGAGAGCTTCACCAGGTCGAAAAGCGTCTTCGCGTCGAGCTTGGCGGTGCTGTCGATCCCCCGGAAGCCCAGAAGGACCACCAAACCGTAGAAGACACCGCTCGCGACACGAACGCAGCAACGAAGGTGACGGCCAAGGCCCGGCCGACCCTCCACAGTCGCAGCTCCTGGTCATTCGGGGTTGGTCGCGGCCGTCGCTTGGCTGTCATGAAGGTGGAGACAACGCTCGGAGATCTCCGGTTGCAATGGGCGGTGGAAGCAGGGGCGCGAGAGAACGATCCAGCCTCCCCATCGGATTGGATCGGCGTCTAAGCGATCACCGTCGCCACGGCAGCCGAGGCTCCGAGTCGATCGACACCTCGAAGAGGCCATGGTCCGAGGCCCTGACCCCCTTCACTGCGCAATAGCGCCCGCAGCATCCCGAATGTGGTTGGCAGTAGTCACCCGATCTCCTCGGTTCGCTGACTTTCGTTACTGGTGGACTCGCGTATTCAACTGTCGCGAGTACTGCTGCCCAAGCGTCGTTGCAGTCACTGTGTGTGCTGGGGGGCGTCGCAGACCTGTTGACCGGACTATGGGAGGACACGCCGGGCGGGAGCGCATCCCCGCTCGGGAGTCGACGGCTTCTACGACTGGGCGGTGGCATCGGATCGCCGCTTTGCCAGGATGCGCCGGTTCCCGCCCGGAGCCGGCCGCGTGGTCAGCCCAGTGCGGGGCGTGTGCGGCGTGCGGTGTGTGCGGGCCGCCCGACTGCGGCGTACCAGACCAGGGCCGCACATATGAAGGCCGTCGCCGCGGAGACCAGTGACCTTGTGAGGGTGTCGTTCCGTGCGCCGGAAACGAGGGCGATGGCCAATGCCACCGTCAAGGTGATGACGGGCAGCGCACGGGTGCTCCGCGTGGCGCCTGGAGCGGCGGCCGGCGGCAGCAGCCAGGTTGCGAGGCCGTAACAGGCACAGGCCAACAGTGTGGCTCCCAGCACTTCGCTGGGCCGGTGGCCGCCCATGGTCGCGCTGGCAGCGGCGATGCAGGCGAGCCAAAGCACACCGGCCGTGGCGACGTAGGGGCGGATGCGGGGGGAAACCACGAGGACGGCGGCGAGAGTCAGCGCGGCGGGGATGGCGGTGTGCCCGCTGGGGAAACCCTGATCAAGGAGATTCTCGGGCGCGCCCACCAGATCGGGGCGGGGCAGGATCGATTTGAGCACCTCCTTGCCTCCGGTCGTGAGAATGACGACGCCGAGCGCCGCGCACCCCGGCCACCAGCACCGCCGCACCAGGGTGAGGACCACGATGACGGCCAGGCCCACCATCAGGGTGGGCTTGGCGCTCAATTCCAGCGGCGGCAGGGGCGTCGAGCCGTAGGCCGATCCTGACAGGGGATAGATCCATGCGTCTTCGCTGCCCTCTGAACCGAGACCAAACAGGGCGTTCTCAGCTCGTTGCCCCCACGGGGTGCAGATGGCGAGCAGGTAGAGCGTCAGGAACCCCAGGGTGTAGAGCAGAGCCGGCATCCACGGCCGTGTCGTACGCGACGGGCTGGGGTCGGCGGGGGCCTGCCTTGAGGCCGCCGGACGGTGCGCGGGCAGGGCCGGAGAATCGTGCTGAGTCATCGCTCTGTTTCTTCCGTTGAGGGGAGTTAGGGTCCTTCTGACGGATCTCCGTGGAAGAAGGAGCGGCGTCAGGGGGCACCTCCCAGCGGTAGCTGGGGGAGTGTGCTCTCGGCGTGCCGCGCGGAAGCCCTCGTAGCGGAGCTACTTGGGTTTTCGCGCGGTGCGGCGAGAGGGCGTGCCGGGCGTCGCGACGCCGCGGAGATCCGTCAGAAGGGCCCTAGGTCACGCACGTCTTGTGGCACGACGTGGGCCGCCGGGCTCGGCCGGCCCACCAGGGGGCCGCTCCTATTCGGCGAGTGCCTGCCCCTGTCGGCGCTGGGCGGTGAACGCCAGGGCGGGGAGGGGTGCGATCAGCAGGATGAGGACGACCAGGTCCGGAAGGGACTGCATGAACGCATCCGGCTGGACGACGATCGCCTGCGTGCGGACGATCGCGACCGCCGCGACGGGGATCAGCCACCGGCGGTCGCCGGTGGCGGCCGTCGCCACCCACGCGGAGATCAGCGCGGTGACTTCGAGGGCGAACAGGCCGCGTTGGAAGGCCGGACTGACGGAGATGATGTGCAGGCCCCCGGCCACGAACATGGCGAGCACGACGGGGGCCAGCCAGCGGTACGAGCGGCGTCGCAGGCGGCTGGGACGGCAGAGCGCCAGCACGGCGCACGTGGCGCACAATGTCCCCGAGAGCACCAGGTCACGGGCCGTTATCGGGGCGCCAAGACCGTAGTAGCCCAGGCCCGCCATGCCCTCGTCGCCGAAAAGGGTGCGGCCGTGGGTCGTGGCGCCGGCCCAGATCATGGCTGCCGCGGCCGGCAGCGCGATCCACGGTCTGCCACGCAGCAGCGCGATCAGGCAGCCCAGCGGGAGCAGCCCGTAGGGCAGCAGCCGTATCCGCGTGGGACCTTCGGCCCACGGGTACCAGCCGGAGAAATGGAAGGCGATGGCGTGCTGTTCGGGGTCGATGTGCAGTGCCCAGTGCCACACATCCTGCAAATACGGAACCAGCGCCAGCGCGGCGAGGGCGAGAGCGGCCAGATGGATGCCGTCCAGCCACCACGGCCGCGCCGTGTCGTCGACGACGGCACGGGCGCGGGCCTGCACCCCGGCGCGCACCAAGGCGGCAACTTCCCGCGGCGGGGGCCAGGAGCGGCCGGGATACGCCTCGGCCAGGCAGCCCAGCAACTCCTCTCCCTGCCGGGAACGGTAGGGCTCGGGATAGGCCGCAAGCAGCAGACGATTCATGCCGGGGCCACTCCGGCATCCCGCGAGCGTCCGATGACGACGGCCGCCGCCTGCTGCATCCGCAGCGCCTCCCGGCCGAGCGCCTCGGTGCCGTCCTCGGTGAGCCGGTAGTAGCGCCGCGCCCGCCCGTCCACGATCTCCTCATGGCAGGCGGCCACCAGCCCGGCCCGCTCCATCCGCTCCAGCGCGCCGTAGAGCGTGCCGACAGCGATCCGGAGCCGCCCGTCGGTGGCCTGCTCGGCTGCCTTGATGATGCCGTAACCGTGCAACGGTCCATCCATGAGCGCAGCAAGGATGAAGTACTGCGGTTCCGTCAGGGACGGGTTCCTTCGTGTCATGCGTCGAGCATATATCGAGCTACGAAATATATCTGCCAACCCTGGGTGATCGCCGGCAGTGCCTCCACGCCCGCGGCGAGCGTGTCGGGCTCGAAAAGTCATCGCTACTGGTCAAGCGGTGTAGTGGTACTCGTTGATGAGGCCGCCGAGGACGCGTGTGCGCAGGAGTCTGCGTGCGTTGAGGTTGTGCACGGTGATGGGCTGCTGCCCGGCGTCAGGAGGTAGCTGGTCTCGGCTTCGATGAGGGCGATGTGTGTTGTAGTGCCGCTGGTAGGCGGCCAGGACCTGTCGGGCGCGTGCCTCGTTCGTGATCAGGATGTGGTCGAGGGCCTCGCGCCGGATGCTGCCGATCACCCGTTCACAGTGGGCGTTCATCCGCGGCGTTCGTGGCGCGCTCTTGATCACCTCCATGCCATCGGCTTCGAAGACGGCGTCGAAGGACTGTCCGTGCTTGCCGTCGCGGTCACGGAGCAGGAATCGCAGGGACTCCATACGCGTGTTCAGGTCGGCGGCTACGTTCCGGGCCTGCTGCACGGCCCATTCCCGGGTGGGATGGGCCGTGACGCCTGAGATGTGGAGGCGCCGGGTGCCGTGTTCGAGGAAGGCGAGCGCGTACAGTCGGCGTCCGCGCACGGTGTCGAGATGGAAGAAGTCTGCCGTGATGATGCCCTCGGCCTGGTTCGTGAGGAACTCGCGCCAGGTTGGGCCGGTGCGGCGTGGGGCTGGATCGATGCCCGCGGCTGTCAGGATGTTCCATACGGTGGATGCGGCGATCGGGTGCCCCAGGCGAGCCGGCTCGCCCTGGATCCGCCTGTGGCCCCACCTCGTATTTTCCCGGGCCAGTCGCAGTATGAGCTTCCTGAGCGCCGCCCTGGTCGGTGGTCTCCCGGCCGGGGCGCGTCGCGCGTTGTAGTCCCATTTCGCCGCGATGAACCTGTGATGCCAGGCCAGCAGGGTGCCGGGCGTGATCGGGAAGACCCCACGCCACCGGCAGCGGGGTATCAGCCCGGACAGCGCAGCCAGCCAGAATCGATCAAAGGGCTCATACCGGACTCGGCCGTGGATCTGACGCCTCAACACCGCGTTCTCGTGCCGCAACACGAGCAACTCCGCGTCCTTCGTGGCCTGGCTGCGCAGCAGTACCCGGGGGATGGACAGTAGCTTGCGGGCGATCTTGTACACCAGTGAGACGGTCACGCGGACATGCTCTCAGCCGAGGCCGAATACCTGACGTCACCTGCAGCGACGACTTTCCGAGCCCCACAGGCTGCGCGGTCGCCGACATCCGCGCTGGTGACCATCACGCCCAGCAGCAGGCCGAGGGTGTCGACCACGACGTGCCGCTTACGGCCGTTGATCTGTTTGCCGCCGTCAAAGCCGCGGCTGTCGGCGCCGACGACGGCGTCCGCCTTGATGGACTGCGAGTCGATCACGCCGGCCGTCGGCTCCGCGTCCCGGCCCAGCCGCTCGCGGACCTGGCCGCGCAGGCGGTCATGGAACTCCTTGACCAGGGCGTGGTCGCGCCAGCGGCGGAAGAATGCGTATACCCGGTCCCACGGCGGGAAGTCGGCGGGCATCGCCCGCCACTTGACGCCGTTGTCCACGAGATAGCGGATCGCGTCCAGCACCGCGCGGTGGCAGTATCCCTCCGGCCGGCCGCCCCGCCCGCGCATCCAGCCCGGCGTCGGCAGCAGCGGCCGGACCTCAGCCCACTCCACGTCCGTCATGTCCGACGGGTACCGGCGCTGCCGCTCGGGCCGGACAGCCGCGTTGCCGTACACGTGCGCGAGGCAATCACACGTTGGAGCGGCCGAGTTGGACTGCCCGGCCGTCGACACGGAAGACTGCGGCACCGGGGCCTCCTGATGCTCTATGGATTCGACACCCACGAGCTGTTCAGGAGGCCCCTTCCTCATGCTCTGGCCACGGCAGGATCACCCGACCGAGAACCCGCGTTCGACTGCCACCGCTCAAGATCGAAAAGACAACAGCTTCTCACACCCCTGGAGACACGACAGCGGTTCCGCAACGACCAAACACTCGCAGTGCAGAAGAAGAGTGTCCAGGATCATGGGGGAACTTCACCTGAAGAAGTGCGGGTCTGTGGCCGAGTTACGCGGAGCGGCCGAATCCTGGTCGGGCGAGAGGTTCGGGGAGACCTGTGAGCCGAATGCCGGCGTGGGTCTTGTAGCGCCTGTTGATCCCGATCAGCAGCGCGGTGATCCGCTCGCAGACACCGCTCATGTCCAGCAGGCCGCAGTCGACGGTGCGCAGCCCGGGGATACGGTCGATGAGATCCGCGGCCAGGACCTTGTCGGCCGTGTGATCGCCGCAGAGCAATACGTCCTCGTCCAGCCGGAGATCGATGTCCTGCAAGGTGGCGGCGCTGACCGTCTGCAGAGCCGAGACCACGCTTGTGCCGTCCGGCAGCAGGGCCTGGGCCTGTTCGGCGGCAGAACCGGCCCAGGGGACGATGGGACGTAGGCCGCGGGGGCCGACGGGCAGAAGGGGCGCGGTCGTGTCGATGACCAGTTGTCCGGGCTGGATGGCTTTCGCAATGGAGCGCATCGTCTCGACGTGTGCGCTGAAGGGCACGGCGACGACCACCGCCGCCGCGCCTTCGATCATTGTGGTGTTGTCCCCGCCGACCGCTCCGGGGAGTTTGTCGGCGCAGCTCTGCGCCGCTTCTGTACGCCGGGATCCGATGCGGACGTTGACGCCGCTGTGGGCCCACCGGGTGGCGAGCCCAAGACCGAGGGCGCCGGTGCCGCCGACGATGGCGACGGTGTTCTCGTGATGTGTTCTTGTGCTGGGAAACGGGTCCGGCTGAGTGACTGTCATGGGTGATCGCCTTCGGTCGGCTGGTTCGGGAGAAGAGAATGCTGGTCATTCACTGAGGGGGTGGCTCTGTGCGTTGTGTGCGGGGCCGATCCACACGCTCTTGACGTTGGTGAACTGACGAAGTCCGAAGGCGCCCAGCTCGCGTCCGTAGCCGCTGCGCTTGATGCCGCCGAACGGCAGCCGCGGATCGGAGGCGACGGTCCCGTTGACGAACACCGCGCCGGCCTCGATGCCGGGAATCAGGCGATCGGCGCGCTCCAGGTCGGTTGTCCACAGCGCGGCGCCGAGACCGAATTCGGTGGCGTTGGCGATGTCGACGGCCTGGGCCGGGTCCTTCGCGGAGACGACGGCGGCCACCGGCCCGAACGTCTCCTCCGCTGCGACAGCCATCGTCGGGGTGACCTGGTCGAGGACGGCAGGTACATAGAAATACCCGGGGCCGTCGGGGACCGTGCCGCCGGTGACGACTCGGGCGCCCGCTGCGGTGCTGCGCTCGACCTGGTCGACGAGGTCGGAGCGAAGACCGGACCGGGCGAGCGGGCCGATCGTTACGTCTCGGCGGAACGGGTCGCCCACGGCCAGGGCAGCGACACCGGCGGTGAACGCGTCGGTGAATTCCTCGACGACCGTTTCCTCGACGATGAACCGCTTGGCGGAGATGCAGCTCTGCCCGGCGTTGTGCATGCGTGCGCTGACCGCCGCCGCGGCGGCGGCCGGGACGTCCGCGTCGGCGAGGACGATGAAGGGGTCCGAGCCGCCGAGTTCGAGGACCTGTGGCTTGAGGTGGTGCGCGGCCATGGCAGCGACGGCAGAGCCCACTTCGGTCGATCCGGTGAGGGTCACGGCGTGGATGCGGGGATCGGCGATGAGGTCCGGCACCGCGTCGGGGCCGACGAGCAGCGTGGTGAACAGACCGGGCGGGCAGCCGGCCCGGTCCCAGATGTCGGCGATGGCCAGGGCACAACGCGGCACGTTCGAGGCGTGTTTGAGCACGGCACCGTTGCCGGCCAGCAGCGCGGGCGGCGCGAAGCGGAACACCTGCCAGAGCGGATAGTTCCAGGGCATGACTGCCAGGACGAGGCCCAGCGGGTCGAAGGCGACGTGGCTGCGGGCGGCCCCGGTTGCCACGGGCTGGTGCATCAGTAGTTCCGGTCCCTGCGTCGCGTAGTACTCGCAGCACCAGGCGGACTTGTCGACCTCGGCTTCCGCTTCGGCGATGGGCTTGCCCATCTCCTCGGTGATGAGTGCGGCGAGTTGGTCGCGTTCGGCGCGCAGTAGCGCGGCGGCCCGCTTGAGGTGCTCGGCCCGTGCCGGTACGGGTATCGTCCGCCACCTCCTGGCGGCGAGGGATGCCCGCTCGACTGCCGCGTCGACAGCTGTCGGCGAGTGGGGGGTGAACTGGGCGATGACTTCCTCGGTGGCCGGGTTGACGGAGTTGATCTGGTGAACGGCCATGGTGGCCTCACTCCCTGGGGGTTGACGTGATGGTCCGCGAGGGGCGGGCATGTGCGCCGGTCGGTGTCTCGGGGCGCTCCTCGCGTGGCCGGATCAGGCGACGGAGGTGCGGCCGACCAGCTCCGGATCGGGGCCGCTCCACAGCACGTCGTCGCCGGCGACCCGCTCATGCGCGGCGGGCGAGGCAAGCGCTTCGAGGACTTCGCCGGCGACCTGCTCGTACCATCGCGCCACTTCGGCGGGATAGTCGGCGTAGCTGCCGTTCTCCCGCAGGACGGGCCCCTCGACGGTCGGGATGTCCGTGACGCCGTCGTAGGTGACGGTGTAGGGCTTGCCCAGACGGGTCGCTGTGGGCGCGTCGATGGTTGCGTCCAGCTTGATCCACCGGCCGTTGAGGAAGGCTTCGCCGAGCGAGTGCCAGGGCAGTGGCCGTCCGACCGGCCCTCCCCACAGGGTGCGGACCTCCGGTGAGAGGAATTCCATCTTCGGGGCGTCGAGCGCCTGGAACGCGATGCGGGCAGGGATGCGGGCGGCCCTGGACAGGGCGACGAACGAACTCGCCTTGCCCATGCAGAAGGCGACGCCGTGGGCGAGGACGTCGCTGGCCGCCGATTCGCCCTCGGCGAGATAGCGGAACGAGGCGAGGATGTCGTAGGGCAGGTCGCGGACGTAGTGGTAGATGCGGCCCAGTCGTTCGCTGTCGGTGGTGGCACCGTCCGTCAGCTCTCGTGCGGTGGATACCACGAGCGGGTGGTCGGAATCGATGTAGGCGGTCGGCCTCAGGTACGCCTCGTCGATGGTGGTGAGCTCGTTGTGCGCGGTCGTCTCGGAGGTCACGGAGTAGCCCTTCGTTGAGTCGTTGGCGTCGTGGTCGCGCGGCTGGGTCAGGTGAGTTGCGTGTGCTGTGCGGGCTTGATGTGGGGCAGGATCTGCTCCCCGACGACGTCGAGATAGGTCGAGTCCGCGACGTCGGGGATGGTGAACAGGAAGTGGTCGATGCCGGCGTCCTGGTAGGCGCGGATGCGCTCGACACAGGCTTCCGGCGTCCCGGTGATCAGTCCGGTGTCGGGAATCGACTGGAAGCGGGTACGCAGCTCGTCCTGCTGTGCCGAGGAGTCGGTCGGTGCGAGCAGGGTGGTGATCGACAGGCGCAGGGTCGCCGGGTCGCGGCCGATCGCCTCGCACTCACGGTCCAGGAACGCGCGGCGCTCCGCGCACTTCTCGGCGGGCCACCATCGGACGTTGACGCCGTTGGCGTGCCGGGCGGCGATGCGGTGGACCCGCAGCCCCTCGCCGCCCACCCACAGGGGCGGATGCGGCTGCTGGAGCGGGGGCGGATCGCAGACCGCCCCGTCGATGCTGTAGAAGTCGCCGTGGAAGGCCGGGTGCGGGTCGGTCCACACCTGGCGCATCACCTGGAGCGACTCGCCGAGCGCGGTGACCCGGTCCCCGGTCGGGGGGAACGGGATGCCGTATGCCTCGTACTCCTGCTGGAACCAGCCCGCGCCCATGCCCAGGTCCAGTCGGCCGCCGGAGATGACATCGAGGGTGGCGGCCATCTTGGCGAGCACGGCGGGGTAGCGGTAGGAGTTGCACAGCACACTGGTGCCCAGGCGCACGGTGGTGGTGTCGCGGGACAGGGCCGACAGCGCGGTCCAGCATTCGAGCAGCGGGACCGACTGCGAGCGGCTCTGCTGGGCGCCGCCGTCGCTCTCGGGTCCGGCGGTGATGCCCGCGTCCCGGACGTAGTCGTCGGGGCTGAGGGTCAGGAAGTGGTCGCACAGCCACACGGAGTCGAATCCGTAGGACTCGGCCGCCTGCGCGGCGCGGACCATGTCGGGATAGTTGCCCACGGCGAGGCCGCGGATGGTCAGGGCCAGGATCAGCCCGATGTGCGGCTGGGGCTCGTGGGCGGGACCCGCGCCGGAGGGATCGTCGTGGTTCATGGACGTCGCCTTTCTGTCATGTCGGTCATGCCGACCGGGGCACCGGAGACGGTGCGGGGAAGCGTTACGGTGAATCCGTAGCGTTCCGGGCGGTAGTGGAAGATCACGACTTCCAGTGGACGGTCGTCGTGGCCGAGGCTGACCCGCTCCAGGACGAGCACGGGTGCGGACTCGTCGATCTCCAGCGCCGCGGCGACGTCCGGAGAAGCTGCGGCCGCGTGGATCTGGTGCCGGGCCTGCGCGATCCGCACCCCCAGGCGCTGCTCCCACATCGTGTACGTGGTCTCGGTGGCGGGTTCGCCGGAGCGCAGCGGCCCGGCCGCCTCCAGCACCCGCGTCGGGAGGTGGATCGTGACGAGCGCGACCGGCTTCTCCCCGTCCCCGTACCGGCGCCGGATCGTCAGTACCTCGGGCTCCCCGAGGACCTGCGCGACGTGGGGCGCAGCGGATTCGACCCCGAAGCCCAGGACGTCGATGTGCGGTGTGACGCCCTGTTCGAGCAGGACCTCGGTGATGGTGCGCACGCCGGAGGACAGCTCCTGGTCCACCGGTTCGGAGACGAAGGTGCCCAGTCCTTGCTTGCGTACCACCCAGCCCTGCGACTCCAGTGCACCCACGGCGGCACGGACCGTGATGCGGCTCAGACCGGTCTCAGCCATCAGCTCCCGTTCCGTGGGCAGCCGCGTTCCCGGCGGCAGCTGCTGCTTGAGGATCAGTGCCT
Organism: Streptomyces sp. 11-1-2; assembly: GCF_003595545.1. Classification (NCBI taxonomy): domain Bacteria; kingdom Bacillati; phylum Actinomycetota; class Actinomycetes; order Kitasatosporales; family Streptomycetaceae; genus Streptomyces; species Streptomyces sp. 11-1-2. The sequence goes on along the minus strand of NZ_CP022545.1, from coordinate 2,724,784 downwards.
TGATCTGCTCCGCCAGCTGCGTCGTCGCTGATGTCCGGCCCCGTTCGATCCGGAATCCGGCGGCCGACAGGTCGAAGCGGGGCTCGTTGCCCATGTCAGATGTCATAAGTCGTATTGAACCCGGCAGCGGGCCCGGACGCGTAACAACCCCTTCGGGTGTCACGGCCGGCGGGGTCACCGAACCCTTGACGCATGTCATGAGACGTTTTATAACGTCTTACATCTGGTGGGCGCAAGTAGCCCCCGCCGGGAATCAAAGGAGTCTCCGTGCCAGACCAGAACCCTGTGACCGTGATCGCCCGCTTCACCCCGGCCTCAGACCGCGCTCCGCAGCTGCGGGCCCTGCTCGAAGGAATGATCGCCCCGACCCGCTCCGAGCCGGGATGCCGCTCCTACGACCTCTACACCACCGAGACGGAAGCCTCGGACTTCGTTCTCCTGGAGCGCTACCAGGACTCCGCCGCCCTGGAGGCGCACCGCACGACGGCCCACTACAAGGCGTACCGCGCCCAGTTGTCCGACCTCCTCGCCAAACCGGTCGAGGTTTCCGTCCTCAGGCCGGTCAACGTCATCGGTTGACGACGGGCACGTCGCGACGTCGCGCGACCGCTCACGCGACGTCGCGCGACCGCTCAAAGGAGAGCACCATGTTCGACCTGCGCACCATTGACAAGAGCAGCCGCCGTGCGCTGTTCGCGTCCTGGCTGGGGTGGACCTTCGACGGGTTCGAGACCTACGCCCTCGTCCTCGTCGGCCCCACAGCCGTCATGGCGGTGGGCACCGAAGCACAGCTGGCAGACCTTCCCACCTACGTCAGCGGCCTGCTTGCGGCCACCCTCGCCGGCTGGGCGCTCGGCGGGATCCTCGCCGGCTTCGCGGCCGACCGACTCGGCCGACGCCGCACCCTCATTCTCTCCATCCTCTGGTACGCCCTCTTCACCGGTCTGACCGCACTCGCACCCGACTACTGGTGGCTGCTCACCCTGCGCTTCATCACCGGCATGGGACTGGGAGCGGAGTGGGGCAGTGCCACCGCCCTGATCGGCGAACTCTGGCCGGACCGTTCACGAGGACGAGCCGCCGCAGTACTTCAGTCGGGCTTCGGTGTCGGCGCAGTCATCGCCGCGCTGGCCTGGTACCTGCTGGAGCCCGTGGGCGACAACGCCTGGCGCTACCTCTTCCTGATCGGCACGCTCCCGGCACTCATCGTCCTCTACGTACGGCGGGCCGTCCGCGACCCGGAGATGTGGACCTCGGTCCGCGACCGGCGGCGCAAGGCCAAAGCCGTCCAAGAAGCCGGCGACACCGTCGCAGCCGCAGACAGGGAACTCCTGCGCTCCCCCTTCACCGCCGTCTTCAGCCACGCCCACCTACGCCGTCGCGGGCTGCGGCTGCTCGTGCTGACCGTCGTGTCGGTCATCGGCCTGTACGCCGTGTCGGCCTGGATCCCCGCATACACCGCCCAACTCGCCAAGGACACCGGCGAGACGGGCACCCGATGGGGTGCCAACGCCGGCCTGGTGTTCAACGGCGCCTCCGTACCCGGCTACCTCCTGCTCGGTTACCTGGCCGACCGCTGGGGCCGAAAACCCACCATGCTCCTCTACTACGCCGTATCCGCGGCCGTCGTCCCGGTCTTCTTCTTCGCCGTCCACACCCCGCAGGCGGCACTGGCCGTGGCAGCCGTGGCCGGATTCTTCATCCTGGGCCAGTTCGCCTGGATGCCCATCTACATGCCCGAGCTGTTCCCCACTTCCGGTCGCGCCACAGCGATCTCCACGGTGTTCAACTCCGCACGCATCGCAGGCGCGCTGGTCACCCTCGGCACCGGAATGCTCATCAGCCTGCTCGGCGGGATCACCGCCGCTGCCACAGTCGTCGGAGTGGTGATGTACGTCATCGCCATCGCCACCGTCTGGTTCGTCGGGCCGGAGACCAAGGGACAACCCCTCCCTCGGTGAACCGCTTCCAGGTCCCCACCGGCCACGACCGCACAACGGCAGCCGGTGGGACCAACTGCGAACTCCACCTGGCCGGTCAAGCACCACCCCACCCTGGGCCAGGAGCACCGAGCCGCATCACGGCCCCTGGACCCGCCGAGCGCAAGGCCGAGAAGGACGACTCGTCCGCGTCGTCCGCCGGCCACAAGCCGGTCCGGGCACTGGTCTGATCCGCCCCACCACCAGGAAAACCCCCGCGAGGCGGAACCGCTCGCCCCGCGGACACGTACGAGATCTGGAGAACCGACCGTGGCCCCTACTGCGAACTCCCTGCGCCGGGCGCTGAAAAGAGCCAGGGACGGAGTGGCCCTCGACGTCGCCGAGGCGGCCGTGCTGCTCCAAGCGCGCGACGAGAACCTGGTCGACCTCGCCGCCTCCGCCGCCCGGGTGCGCGACGCGGGTCTCGAAGCGGCCGGCCGCCCCGGCGTGATCACGTACTCCAAGAGCGTCTTCATCCCTCTCACCCGCCTCTGCCGCGACACCTGCCACTACTGCACCTTCGTCACCATCCCCGGCAAGCTGCGCCGGGCCGACCACGGCATGTTCCTCTCCCCGGACGAGGTCCTGGACATCGCCCGCAAGGGCGCCACGCTGGGCTGCAAGGAAGCCCTCATCACCCTCGGCGACAAGCCGGAGGACCGCTGGCCCGAGGCCCGTGAATGGCTCGACGCGCACGGCTACGACGACACCCTCGCCTACGTACGGGCGATCTCCGTCCGCGTCCTGGAGGAGACCGGCCTGCTGCCGCACCTCAACCCCGGCGTGCTGACCTGGACCGACTTCCAGCGCCTGAAGCCGGTCGCGCCATCAATGGGCATGATGCTGGAGACGACGGCGACCCGGCTGTGGTCGGAGCCCGGCGGCCCGCACCACGGCTCCCCGGACAAGGAACCGGCGGTACGGCTGCGGGTCCTGGAGGACGCCGGCCGCTCCTCGGTGCCGTTCACCTCGGGCATCCTCATCGGCATCGGCGAGAGGTACGAGGAGCGCGCCGAGTCGCTGTTCGCACTGCGCCGGGTCGCCCGCGCCTACCACGGCGTCCAGGAACTGATCATCCAGAACTTCCGGGCCAAGCCGGACACGGCGATGCGCGCCATGCCCGACGCGGAACTGGACGAGCTGGTCGCCACGGTGGCCGTCGCCCGGCACATCATGGGCCCCGCCGCCTGCCTCCAGGCGCCGCCCAACCTGGTGGACGACGAGTACGAGCGGCTGATCGGTGCCGGCATCGACGACTGGGGCGGCGTCTCCCCACTCACCATCGACCACGTCAACCCCGAACGCCCCTGGCCGAAGATCGAGGAACTAGCCCGGCGTTCCCTCGCGGCCGGCTTCGAGTTGCGGGAACGTCTCTGCGTCTACCCGGAGTTCGTCCGGCGCGGCGAGCCCTGGCTGGACCCGCGCCTGCTCCCGCACGTCACCGCCCTCGCCGACCCGGAGACCGGACTCGTCCGCGAGGCCGCGGTGGTGGAGGGGCGGCCCTGGCAGGAGCCCGATGAGGCGTTCACCGCCTCCGGCCGCACCGACCTGCACCGCACCATCGACACTGAGGGCCGTACCGGCGACCGCCGCGACGACTTCGACGAGGTGTACGGCGACTGGGGCGCCCTGCGCGAGGCCGCCGCCCCCGGGATGGTCCCCCAGCGCATCGACACCGACGTCCGCCAGGCGCTGGCCACCGCCGCCGAAGACCCGACCCGGCTCACCGACGCCGAGGCGCTGGCCCTGCTGCACGCCGACGGGCTCGCTCTGGACGCGCTGTGCCGGGTCGCCGACGACGTACGCAGCTCAGCGGTCGGCGACGACGTCACGTACATCGTCACCCGCAACATCAACTTCACCAACGTCTGCTACACCGGCTGCCGCTTCTGCGCCTTCGCCCAGCGCCGCACCGACGCCGATGCCTACACCCTCTCCCTGGACCAGGTCGCCGACCGCGCCCAGCAGGCCTGGGAGGTCGGCGCGGTCGAGGTGTGCATGCAGGGCGGCATCCACCCGGACCTACCGGGCACCGCGTACTTCGACATCGCCCGAGCGGTGAAGAGCCGGGTGCCCGGGATGCACGTGCACGCCTTCTCACCGATGGAGGTCATCAACGGCGCCACCCGCACCGGCCTGTCGATCCGGGAGTGGCTGACCGCCGCGAAGGAGGCCGGCCTGGACTCCGTCCCCGGCACGGCCGCCGAGATCCTCGACGACGAGGTCCGCTGGGTCCTCACCAAGGGCAAACTGCCCGCCGCCACCTGGATCGAGGTCATCACCACCGCCCACGAAGTGGGCATCCGCTCCTCGTCCACGATGATGTACGGCCACGTCGACCAGCCCCGCCACTGGCTCGGCCACCTGCGCACCCTGGCCCGCATCCAGGAACGGACCGGCGGCTTCACCGAGTTCGTCACCCTCCCCTTCGTCCACACCAACGCGCCCGTCTACCTGGCCGGCATCTCCCGCCCCGGCCCCACCGTCCGCGACAACCGCGCGGTGACCGCCATGGCCCGGCTGCTGCTCCACCCTCACATCCCCAACATTCAGACGAGCTGGGCCAAACTGGGCGCAGAGGGCGCAGCCGATATGCTCCGGTCCGGCGCCAACGACCTGGGCGGCACCCTGATGGAGGAGACCATCTCCCGGATGGCGGGGTCCTCCTACGGCTCCTACAAGTCGGTCCGGGACCTGGTCTCGGTGGCGGAGGCGGCGGGGCGCCCGGCCAGGCCGCGGACCACGCTGTACGGGGAGGTCCCGGAGGAGCGCAGGCGGGCCGCCGAGGCCTCCGACGGGCACCTCCCGGAGCTACTCCCGGTCCTGGACGCGTGATGATGTCCGGCTCACCAGGCAGCCGCTGGACCGTGCTGTTGCCGGTCAAGCCGTTCGCCCTGGGCAAGAGCCGTCTCGGGTCGTGGGCGGGTGCCGCCAGGCGGGACATCGCCCGGGCCGTCTTCCTGGACACGATGGACGCCATTCTCCACACCCCGGAGGTGTGCAGACTGATCGTCGTGACCGCTGATCCGGAGGCCCACGCCCTCGCCGCCGGGGCCGGTGCCGAAGGGATCCACGAAGCCTCGGTCGGCGGTCTCAACGCCGCCGCTCGCCTGGGTGCCGCAGCCGCAGCCGGCCATGGTGCCGGTGTCCGTACCGACCCGGTGGCTGTAGTCGCGGCAGACCTCCCGGCGTTGAAGCCGCACGAACTGGCGAGTGTTCTGGCCGAGGCCAGCCGTCATCCTCGTGCCGTCCTCGCCGACCATAGGGGCCATGGGTCCACGATCTTGACCGCGCAGGACCCGTCATTCCTTCTGCCCGGCTTCGAAGGCGCCTCACGCGCACGGCATGCGGCAAACGGCGCCTACGAGATCGCGCACTCCGGGGTTCCTGGCGCCCGACTGGACATCGACGTACCCGGAGACCTCGCCCTGGCCGCTGCCTTGGGTCTGGGGACGCACACCGCAGCGGTGCAGGCGAATCTCCCCCAGTGAGTCGCGCCGCGGCGAGCGGAGTGCGTTTCCCGTGTCGGAAGCCGGAAGAGGCTGAACGGCGGACAACGCAGCCTGGACGGCATGGAACCGGGCCCACCGCTGGGCGAGTTCACGGTCGAGTTCAGCGGCCTCGGCGAAGACGTCCAAGACGCGGTGGACAGCCTTGCACAGGTCATCCGCTTCAAGGAGCGTCAGCGCGCGGGACTTCAGCAGTATGCCGCCATCGTAGGCTTGAGCACGGCCCAGAAGCTTTCGGCTGCGGCGTTGTCAAAGCAGGAGCCGGTCCGGCCCGTGCTCTGGCGAAGCCCCAACCTGCCTGTCTCAGCGCGGAATTGAACTGAGGTGTATTCCTCAGATTCAACTGGTCGATGCAACACCGTCTTGTTGGAGCAACTGTAGGTACTTGTTGAATGCTTCGGCGGGTGTCTTCCAGCCGAGTGTCTTTCGTGGTCGGGTGTTCAAGGCGTGAGCGACTGCCTCGATCTCCTCGGCGCTCCAGCGGGACAGGTCGGTGCCCTTGGGGAAGTACGGACGCAGCAGGCCGTTAGTGTTCTCGTTCGTGCCGCGCTGCCAGGGGCTTTGCGGGTCGGCGAAGAAGACGGGGATTCCGGTCTCGACCTTGAACTGGGTGTGGGCCGACATCTCCTTGCCGCGGTCCCAGGTCAGCGATCGAGCGGCTGCGCGGGCAGGGTCGACATCGTTGTGGCCAGCGCGTTCTTCATCGATACTGCGCCGTAGCCGGCCAACGCAGGACCGTTCTTCGTCCGTTGGATCTCGCCGTACCCCTCTTCCCGGGGCAGGTGGACCAGCATGGTGAACCTGGTCGTTCGCTCCACGACGGTGCCGACCGCTGAACGTTCCAGCCCGATGATCAAGTCGCCTTCCCAGTGGCCAGGAACAGCGCGGTCCTCAGCTTCAGCGGGCCGCTCACTCAGGAGCGCTTCGGGCGTGACGTGTGCCCAGGTCTTGCGACGTGAGCGGGCTCGGGGTGCGCGTAGTGCGCGACCGGTGCGTAGACACAAGATGAGCTCGCGCTTGAGCGCGCCCCGACTCTCGATATAGAGCGCCTGGTAGATCGCCTCGTGGCTGATGCGCATGGACTCATCATCGGGGAAGTCGAGCTTGATCCGGTTCGCGATCTGCTCCGGGCTCCACGCCTGCACCCAGGCGCGGTCCTTGCGGTGCGGCTTGTTCCGGCCGGTCCACTTCCCCGTCGTTGGTCCCTCGATGGGGGTCCCGTCGGGGCGGCTGATCTGCCCGGACAACCGTTCTTGGACGTAGGCATGCAACCGAGGGTTCGTGACCAGCTTTGCCGTCTTCGGCCGCCGCGCGACCAGGTCGGCCTTCCACTGAGCGACCGACGCCCGGTACTCAACCTTTCCGCTGCGGGTCGCGGCATTGCGTCGCAGCTCGCGCGAGATCGTCCCAGGATGGCGACCGATGGTCCGAGCGATCTCGCGTACGCCTTTGCCCTGGACCTTGAGTAGCGCGATCTCCTCACGTTCACGAAACGACAGGTATCTGCCCGTAGGCGGCGTCGGGTCGAACGGGCGCATCCCGCCACCGTGGCGGAACCACCGGCCGCCAACAGGCTGTGACACTGTCCCTGCCGAATACTTCATCCGTGCAGGTCATGCTGCATGTTGGTATTCGTGGAGGATGCCGCCGAGGTGGTCGTGGCGGCGTATGTCCAGGCGGCTCAACTTGTCCGGATCGTTGATCGGTGTGGGCAGTGGGTGCAGCGGTCGGGCGTTGGCGATGCCCTGGTGGGGTCGGTGGGCGTTGTAGAACTGCTCGTCCTTGTGCAGGGCGTGCAGGAGGTGGCGCTGGTTCCAGATCAAGGTCCGGTCCAGGAGCTCACGTCTGCAGGTCTGTATCCACCGTTCGATGAGCGAGTTCATTCTCGGCATCTGGATGCCGCTGAGAACGATTGTGATCCCCGCGTCCGCGAGGACGCCATTGAACAGGGCGGGGAACTTCCCGTCCCTGTCTCGGATCATGAATCGTGCCCGGCAGTCGACGTCTTCGAGGTCCATGACCAGGTTCTTCGCCGCTTGTGTTACCCAGGAGGTGGTCGGGTGTGCGGTGGCGCCCAGGATCCGGATGCGGCGACTGCTGTGTTCGATCACCACGAGTATGTACATTCGCGCGCCGGACACGGTGACCGTCTCAAGGAAGTTGCAGGCCAGGAGGGCGTCGGCTTGCGAGCGCAGGAAGTCGGCCCACGTGCTGGAGCTCCGGTCGGGCGCCGGATCGATGCCGGCATCCTTCAGGATCTTCCAGACGGTCGACGCGGCCACCTTCACTCCCAGCACGAGCAGCTCACCGTGCAGCCGTCTGTACCCCCACTGTGGGTTCTCCCTCGCCAGACGCAGCAGCAGAATCCGGATGGAGCGCACCGTGGGAGGTCGACCAGGTCGCTGGGGTCGCGATAACGCGGCATGGTGGCGTGTGACGAGGTCGCGATGCCAGCGCAGCACCGTGTCAGGACGCACGAGCAGCCGCACACGCCGCAGGGTGGGTAGCGGAAGCCGGTGCAGCAGCGCCGCCAGGAACGCCCGGTCGCTTGAGCTGAACCGGACCTTTCTCTTGCCGAGTTGGCGTTCCAGGACCGCGATCTGATGGCGCAGGGCGAGGATCTCTGCATCTTTGTCCTGGTCGCTCATCGGCAGCAGACGCAGCACCGCGAACGCATTCGTCACACCGAGGTAGGCCAGTCGTAGCAGCACGATCGGTCATCATGACGCGTGGACCACCGGCTACGCGAGAGCGCCGGCTCGAGCGACCGCGGCCGACGACTGTGAGGTCCAGTGCGGGCCTCCGACCAGGGAGGATGAATTCTCGGCAAGCACAGTGTTCGCCGCGGATGGAGGAGCCGGATTGCCGGGTGACCGGCGCGAGGCCGGCGTAGGCGGCGAGGTGGCCGGCGGTGGCAAAGCCGGATCCGTCGCCGACGTCGATGAGGATGCGGGCCGCGGTCCTGATCCCGATGCCGGGCATCGAGATCAGGACCTGGGAAAGAGGGTGGGCCTCCAGGAGTTCTTCGATCCTCGCAGCGAGAACTTTGCGCTGGTCAAGCACGGACTGGAGCGAGCGGGCGAGGCTAGGGACGATCAAAGCCGCAGCGTCGGTGCCCGGGACCACGACGGTCTGTTCCTCGAGTGCGGTGAAGATGTCCCCGACCAGCCGCTCAGCCATCCGCGGTGCCTTGGGGCGTATCAAGGTCACGAGGCGACGGCGTCCGGCCTTTCGGATCTGAGCTGGGGAGCCGAACTGGTCCAGCAGCTTGAGCACGGCCGGGTGCTGGATGCGCGGGCCCAACACCCGTTCCAGGGAAGGGTGGATCTGGGTGAGCAGGCCACGGAGCCGGTTGGCGATCCGGGTTGACTCACCTGCGAGGTCGTCGTCGAACCCGGCGATCATCGCAAGCTCGGCAACGGTCTCGTCCGCGGGGTCGATCGGCCGCAGAGTGTGAGACATCGCTCTGGCGGCGTCCGCGATGATGAACGCGTCGCGGGCGTCTGTTTTCGCTTCGCCGGGATAAAGATCGGCGATCCGTCGCATCGTGAGTCCGGGCAGGTAGGCGACCTGGCATCCCGCGTCCTGAGCGACCGCCAGCGGCAGGGCCCCGATAAGCCGGCTGGTCGACGACCACCAGTACCGTTCCGTGCTTGGCCTGGAGCTTGTCGAACAGCTCCCGCAGCTTCGGTTCGCTGTTGGGCAACGGCTTGTCGAACGCCTTCTTCCCCGCCCGGTTGACGGCGGTGGCGTGGTGATCACCCTTGCCGACGTCCAGGCCCAGATAGATGTCGACACTACTCTCGTCCGTCATGCCTTCGCTCCCGTACTCGCGCTCTCCCCGGCCTCACCTGCGGCATCAGCGTGCCAGCATCCACGTTACGAAGAGACTGCCCACGGGGCGCTCTTGCCTCTAATCAGCGGTCTGCCAATGCCTCCGGCACCGGCGACACCACCTTTTCGATCATCTCGACTGGGGGACCAAGTCATACCGGGGCCGAAGAAGGCCGGGAGCCTCATTACGAGGCCACGAAGACGGTAACGGGGACCTGACAGCCCCGAATCCTGTCGACCGGGGCACGTACGGGTCGAAGATCCATCTGATCACCGAGCGGACCGGTCTGCCCATCTCCGTCGGGATACCGGCGCTACCGTTCACGACAGCCAGGCCATGATCCCGCTGGTGAAGGGCATACCTCCGATTCGATCCCGCCGAGGACCTCGCCGCCGCAAGCCCGGCAAGCTCCACGCCGACAAGGGCTACGACTACCGCCACCTGCGGCAATGGCTCTCCGGCCGAGGCATCCGACACCGTATCGCCCGCAAAGGCATCGAGACCTCACAGCGCCTCGGCCCACATCGCTCGACCATCGAACGCACCCTGGCCTGGCTCGCGGGATGCCGCCGACTCCACCGCCGCTACGGACGCAAGGCCGAACACTTCCTCGCCTTCACCAGCATCGCCTGCACCCTCATCTGCTACCGCAGACTCGCCAAATGAGATGGCCCCTACTTGGCCAAGGGGTCATGCCGGCCCGAAAACTTTGCCAGGGTTGAGAATCCCGGCCGGGTCGAGAGCACGCTTCACCGCGCGATGCATCTCCAGGACGGCCGGGCCGAGTTCACGGGTGAGGCCGGGCCGCTTGAGCAGTCCCACACCGTGCTCACCAGTCACCGTCCCACCCAATTCAAGGGCGTCCGCGATGATGTCGTCGAACGCCGCGCGGGCCCGGACCTGAGCCGCCGCGTCACCGTGTTCCGTCACCAGCAGCGGATGCAAGTTGCCGTCGCCGACGTGCGCGATGTTAGCGATGGTGATTCGGTGCCTCTCCGCGGTCCGGTCGATGCGGGCCAGCATCTCCGCCACCGCCCCGATGGGCACACAGACGTCCTCCGTGAGTACCGGCCCCAGCCGCTCGAGCGCGGGGAAGGCCAGCCGGCGGGCCGCGAAGAGCATCTCGGACTCTTCCTTTGTCTCCGACCGGTCCGCCCAGGTAGAGCCAGCCCCGCGGAAGCAGTCGACCATCCGGCGGGCGCCCTCCTCGGCGGCGGAGCCATCGTCGTCGAAACGGGCCAGGAGGACCACGTCCGCCTCGGCGGAGAGCCCCATGTTCTTCCAGGCATCGACCGCGCGCAGGCAGTGCCGGTCGACGAGTTCCAGCGCGGCCGGCCGCAGCCCGGCGGCAGCCGTCGCGCGCACCGCGTCACCGGCCTGCCCGACGCTGTCGAAGTAGCCGACGGCGGTCACGCCGACCGGAGGCAGGCGTCGCAGCCGGACCGTGATCTCGGTGACGACACCAAGAGTGCCCTCGGCACCCACCATGAGGCCCACAAGGTCGTAGCCGGCGACCCCCTTCGACGTACGGCGCCCGAGCCGGACCACCTCGCCCGTGCCGGTCACGACCTCCAAACCGAGGACATAGTCGCGAGTGACGCCGTACTTGACGCAGCACACTCCGCCGGCGTTCGTCGCGACATTTCCTCCAATGGTCGACCAGGGCGAACTGGCGGGGTCAGGCGGGTACCACAGGCCGAGCGCCGCTACATGGGCGCGCAGGTCGTCGTTGACCACACCGGGCTGCACGACGGCGAGGCGCTCCAGCTGGTCGACATCCAGCACCCGATCCATGCCGTCCAGCGCGAGGATCACGCCGCCTTCGACGGCATTGGCGCCCCCCGACAATCCAGTACCGGCGCCGCGTGCAATCAACGGGGCTCCTTCCTCCAAGCACGCACGAACCACGGTCCGGACCTCGTCGGTGGTCTTGGCGCGCACGACGGCCACCGCTCGGCCGACAGGCGCCCACACCGCCTGGTCGTGGGAGAGACCGGCGACGATGTCCGGGTCGGTCACCACCCGGCCGGCGGGCAGCCGTCGCCTGAGTGCTTCGGCGATACCCACGGCAGGGGGCGTCGTGCTGGCGAAGTCCCGCTCGGTCACCCGCACACCTCCAGAGAAGTTGACTCAAATATGAATGCAACACAGATGGCACCATGCCGCCGGGCAGCCGGTTCATGGACGATGTTCACGAAAGACCGATGAAGTCTTGAGGCGCCTCTTGCTCCGTTCCTCCCCCTGGGTGGCGCGCTTCCCGGCGCGACCGGCTCGGGCTCGAAACGCGTACCGGTCGGGTGCGGCGAGTGGTGCCAGGCACTCGGGGCGGCGGCACTGGCCAGGAGCGCCGCCGCCCAGCGCGGCGGTCAGGCAGAGCCGCGGCGTCCAGGCTTACTGGGCACGGCAGGTCCTGAGGTAGCTGAGGAACGATGCCTGCAGCCCAGTCACGTGCGTATCGTGCATGAGTGCGCTGGTGACGGATCCGCTGCGTGAGGTGAGGCGGTGAAGGAACGTGGCCGTGTTCTTCGTTAGAGTCTGGTAGACCGCCAGGTCTCCGAGGATCTCTCGGTCGTTGAAGGTCACGTGAAGTTTGGTAGCAGGCAGGGTGTCACCCATTGCTTGAAGACGAGCGAAGACCTGACTGTCTGCATTGACAATTCCGGGGCTGCCCGCGCCGATGCTCTCGAAGAAGGTGCTATTGGTGAGCCAGGCGTAGAGACTGAAGAGTCCGCCGTAGGAATAGCCGAAGAGGCCGTGACCGCTCGGGGCTGTGCCGTAGTCGCGTTCGATCCGCGGGTGTAGGTCGTTGGTAAGGAAGTTCAGGAACATATCCCCGCGGCTGTCGCTCAATTCAGCGAGGTAGGCGTCGGCTTGCTCGCGAGTCGTCGTGCCCGCTTCGACCCCCATCTCCACCGCATCGACGTACTCCTTCGCGATGGGTTCGCCGGGGGGCACGAGGTCTCGGTTGCGCAACCGCTCCCAGTGCTCTGCTTCCTCGCCTGCGTAACCCACGCTGACTTGGACGTAGGGTTGAATCGGCTGCATGGGGTCCAGTTGGGTGACGATGAGTGGGGCGGTCATGCCCACGGCCCAGTTGCCGTCGAGCACGTACACGACAGGCGCTTGCGCCGCGGCAGGGTCGTAGCGCGGTGGCGTGGTGACCCAGACGCCGTAGTCGTGCCCACCGCTGGAGCGCATCTCGAAGTAGTCGGTGTGGGGGAGGCAGCCCTGCCACATGGTGCTCATCTGAGGTCCTTTACGATTTGGCCGGCCTGGATTACGAGGACGGCGTTGGTGGGGTCGGAGAACAGTTCTGGGTCTTCGAGCGGGTTGCCGTTCCAAAGAACGAGGTCTGCCTGCGCGCCGGGAGTGATGACACCCACCTGGCCGGACAGGCCGAGGATCTCGGCGTTGGTCCGGGTCGCCGCCACGAGCGCTTCCATCGGCGTCTCGAGGGCTGCGCGCAGGCTGAGTTCTTTGCCGCGACAGTCCTGGGCCGGACCGATGAGATCGGAACCCAGCCCGATCCGTACTCCGGCGTGCTTGGCGACAGCGAGCGCCTTCGTCATCTGCTCGCGTACGCCCTTGGCCCGGTCGCGGATCGACTCGGCGAGACCGGCTCCGGCGGTGTCGTGCAGCAGTTGCTCGACGACAGCGAATGTGGGCACGAGGGCAACCTCGCGAGCGGCCATCAGGGTCGCTGTGGATTCGTCGAGGCTGGTGCCGTGCTCGACACAGCGCACCCCGGCCTCGACCGCATTTCGTATGCCCTCGTTGTTGTGGGCGTGAACTGTCACATAGGTGTTCCGTGCCGCAGCTTCCTGAACTGCAACAGCGATCTCTTCGACGGTGAACTGGGTATCGGTCAGTCGATCATGTGCGCCCACCACTCCGCCGGTCACGCAGAGCTTCAGGAAGGAGGCTCCGCGACGGAACGCTTCGCGGACGTTGTGTCGCAGCTCGTCCGCGTTGCCCGCCATCATGGAGAGGGCGCACAGGCCCGGGATGTGGTGGCTGCTCCACAGCTCGGTGGGTTCCCATTCGGCTCCGTAGTAGCCGTGCCCGCCGATCTGGCACTGAACAGGTCCGCACGACAGGACGCGCGGCCCTCTGACCTTGCCCTTCGCAATCGCGGTGACGACACCGCCGTCGATCCCGCCGGTGTCGCGAACGGTGGTGAAGCCGGCGTCGAGCGTCGCGCCGGCCGTGGCGAAGATGTCCGCCGCGATCTCGGCGGCGCTTATCTGAAACGAGAAGTGCGGCTGGATCGGGCTCGACAGGCCCAGGTGGACGTGAGCGTCGATCAGACCGGGCGTCATCGTCAATCCCTCGGCATCGAGACGCTCGCCGTGCGAGCTGGAGGCACCGAGCTGGGTGATGCGGCCGTTCTCGACAGCGATGACGACGTTGCTGGGATCGCGCCCCGATCCGTCGATGACCGTCGCGCCGACTACCTGAGCAGGTCCCATGGTCGATCCTCCGCCGTTGCGAGCTGACTGCGACCATGTGTGAAGCAACACGGAACCGCCAATCCTTCTTTTCCAATGGATAAACTGTGGGAGTGATCCTGTCAACCTCGGAACGCAAGGGCAGCGCGCGCGAGCGACTCCTGGTACGGCTTCTCGACGCCTTCGGCGAGGTCCTTCCCCCGCCCGAGATGTCGCTCCGTGAGATCGCCGCCCGGATCGAGACCAGCCACGCCTTGTTGCGATACCACTTCGGGTCACTCTCGGGCGTCTTGGCCGCCATGCTCACGGCGCAGCGATCCCGTGACAACGAGGCACTTTTGGAGGCCGCCCAGCAGGGCACCTTCGACGACTTCGTCGTGGCGATCTGGCGTGCCTACACCCGGCCGGAGCAGCTGTCGCGTGCCCACGGCTTCTTTTACGTCGTCGGACTGGCCGCGTACGGCCCTGAGGACTTCCGTGAGTTCGTAGAGTCGATCGGCGACCTGACCGTGATGCTGTCCTCACTCGCGGAACGCGAAGGGCTGGACACCAAGGAAGCGCGGGATGTGGCCACCGTCACCATTGCCGCGATGCGCGGCCTCCTCTTGCAGGAAGTCCTGACGCCCGGAACCCGCTCGGAGGAAGCGGTCACCTTGATCCTGCGCATGCGAGAGGGCCAATCCGTTCCACGATCACGTCCGGAGCGTTAAGCAGGCCCCCGGCTCTTGCCGCCGCCTCACCTGATCCCGCGGACCCTGTCCGCAGACGCACTGACAAGCAGCCTCGACCATCGGTTGCTTCACCTTTCCACGTGCTAACCGAATGTTCGGTTTGCACGAAGGGAGGTCTGCTCAGCTGTCGCGTCCGGAGCCGACCTCACCTTTGTGGCCCCGCCTATGGCGGGGATGTCCTCACGGTGACCGCCGAGGAGCGCGCGACTTGGCTCTCGAACCATCCGAGGTCGCCGCGGGATACGACCTCACCAGCCAGTCCTTTCCCGCCTCTGCCAGTCTCATGGCTTCTGACAGCGGGGCATCGGCGCACACGCGCGCGACAACTGTTGGGTACGACGACGGAAAGTGGCGACAACAGTCGCCGGAACCTGGACTCTGACCTGCGTAATGTGCGGACAACGGGCGGAGCGGCGACCCTCCGCGCCGCCAGAGGAACCGTCTGGTCCGGCAACGAGAAGGTGGGTTGGAACATGGCTGAGAGCACAGACGCTGTCGTCGTCGGGGCCGGGGTAATCGGATCCTCCATCGCTCTCGAACTGGTGCGGAGCGGTCTGCGGGTCGTCGTGGTCGACAAGTTCGGCGGCGCAGGCAACGGCTCCACCAGCGCCTCGAGCGCCGTGGTCCGCTTCACCTATCCCACGATCGCGGGCGTCAACGCTGCTTGGGAGTCCCGTCACGGCTGGGAAGCATGGCGCGACCATCTCCAAGCACCCGCCAGCGAACCCCTCGCAGCGTTCAACCGCTGCGGCGTCACCATGCTGGACGTGGACTTCGCACCCTGCGGCCTGTTCACGCGACACTTCGACAAGGTCGGTGTCCCGTACGAGAAATGGGGTGCACGAGAGCTGTCCAAGCGGTTGCCCGCCGTGGACACCGGCCGGTACTTTCCGCCCCGCCCCGTGGACGACGACGAGTTCTTCGCCGACGCGTCCGCTCGGCTCGGTGCTCTCCACACACCCGACGGGGGCTTTATCGACGACCCGAAACTCGCCGCGCACAACCTTGCTACGGCGGCCCAGCGGCACGGAGCCGCCTTCCGGTGGAAGACCCCCGTCACCGCGGTGATGCGGCGCGGGGGACGCGTGCGCGGGGTGCGCCTCAAGGATGGAACCGAACTGTCCGCCGGGGTGGTCGTCAACGCGGCCGGCCCATGGTCGGGACAGCTGAACCGGCTCGCCGAAGTGGGCGGCGACTTCACCGTCGGTCTGCGGCCGCTGCGCCAGGAGGTGCACCACGTAGCGGCGCCCGCCGGCTACCACGACGCCGGCGGCGACGGGCACGCACCGGTGCTGGCCGATATGGACCTCGGCACGTATATACGGCCCGAGGGCAGGGAGTTCCTGCTCGTCGGCGGCACGGAACCCGAGTGCGACCCGCTGGAATGGCTCGACGATCCGGACGACGGGAGTCCCACTCCGACCGTGTCGCAGTTCAGGACGCAGGTGACGCGGGCGGCTCGCCGACTGCCCGGCCTGCGCGTTCCCAACAAGCCTCGTGGTGTGGCAGGCGTGTACGACGTGACCGACGACTGGACCCCCGTATACGACCGAACCGAACTTGCCGGCTTCTACGTGGCCATAGGCACCAGCGGCAATCAGTTCAAGAACGCCCCTCTGGTAGGCCGCCTCATGACCACCCTGATCCACGGTGTCGAAGGCGGGCACGACCACGACCGGAGTGCGCTCACGCACACCTGCGAACACACCGCCCAAACCATCGACCTCGGTGCGTTCTCACGCCGACGTCGGCCGGCCCCATCCACGGGCACAGTCCTCGGCTGACGCCGGCCGCTGAGCCGGGTTCCCCGTCGAAAAGGATGGCCTCGTACCAGGCGGTCGACCACCTGTGCAAACCCGGCGAGCCGGAGCTGGGCAACCCCACGCACTGTGCGAAGCGCACATCAGCGTCACCAGCGATGTCTTCGACGAGCTGGCGGATCCTGCTCGCCGTTGCCGCCCCGAAAGCGTCAACAGCAGTTCTCTTCTCTGCTGGAGTCAACGACCGGTGTGGTGGGGGTGTCACCTGTCCCCCGGTCGCGGTCTGGGCCGCCGGGGGCCGGTCAGGCGCGCTCGCGGCCATCCGGCAGCGCATCAGCCGCCTGACGGGGGAGAGCACACCCAGCTGAAGGAGCCCACCTGCATGGACCACTACATCGTCTCGGCCGACCTGGTGCCGGGCAACCGGTCAACGTCGCTGCGCATCATGGCGACTTTGCACAGCCGCAACGCCGACATCCACGAGGTGAGCTTCCGGCGCAGGCCCGCAGGCACGTCCGTCTTCAGCGCCGTAGTATGCGCAGATCCCGAGCGCCTTGACCATCTCGTTGCGGCACTGGGCAGGCTCGTGCACGTCACGGGGGTGACGGCACGGCGAACGCCGCAGGTTCTGCGGCAACCGTAGCAACGTTGCCTAGCTGCTGCCCGTGCTCAGAACACCACGTCCGGCGCTTTCATCGATGTCGGCAAGCGGGGGTGCAACTCTGCCATCTTCAGGCCGATATGCGCGGCCAGTCGGTCATCGCCGACGTCCAGTCGCAGTCCAGTGAGCTGCTCAACGCGATGCAGCCGTTTGTAGAGTGTGGAGCGGTGGATATGTAGGGCGGTGGCGGCATGCTGGGCATCGCCGGCGTGATCGAGATACACCCGCAGGGTTTCAACCAGCCCACGGTGCGCGGGGTTTGAAAGCAGGGATCGCAGCCCCGGGTGGATGCCCTCGGCAAGCTCGTCGGGGGTGAGCTTGCCCAATAGCGCGTACACGCCCAGCTGTGTATGAGCCACCACTTGACCCAGGGTGCCCGTGATGCGGGCGACCTCGGCAGCGCGGCGGGCTTCCTCGTAGGAAGAGTGGGCCTCCGTGAGGCGTGGGCGTGGCCCGCCTACGCCTACCCAGCACAGGGCGGCCCGTCCCAGGCCGAGTTCTGCGACCAGCTTTTCGCGCAGTACCTCGGCAAGCTCGGCGGCATTGCGCTCGATGACCTGGGAACGTGCCCCAGGCCAGATCGTCAGCAGAAGCGCGTGATCCGGACGCGTCAGGGCCAATCCGCGCGAGGGGGGAAGCCGTCGTCGACAGTGGTCGACGGCGATCTCGAGGGCCAGACGGCGTTCTTCAGCCAGAGGCTCGCCTTCTTCGCGCGCCACCATGGCTACCAGGACGGTGACCGGGCCAGCCACGGCGTGTTCCTCCTCGACGAGCGCGGCACCCGCCTCCGTCCGGAGTGCCTGGTCCGGGGCGATCAGGTCGCGGACCAGCTCCCTGGCATGGCTGCGAGTCACTTCGACGCCAAGGTAGCCGCGGTGCAGGACCAGGGCGGCTTGCGCAGCCGCCTCGCGCAGCAACTCGACTGCCCGGTCGCCGATAGGGCCATCGGAGCCGATCAGCCATACGTAGCCGAGTAGGGCATCGTCATAGCGGATCGGCATGCCGACCCGTTCCATCGTGATGCCGATCTGGGGGCACGGCGGAAGAGTGAAGACATCGGAAGCCTGGGCAGCGCCCTGCTCGCAGACGTGCGCGACCAGCGCGGTCGACACACCACGGTGCATGACCGATTCGATCCGGGCGTCGTCCACGTCGCCAGTGTGCGCGTTGTACGCGAGCAGCTTGAGTCGCGTGTCGTCGATGGCGATCGACCGACCAAGGCGGGCACCGAACGCGTCGACAAGTCGCTGCAGCTCCGAAACCATCTCGGCACTGTATAGGGGGCATGAACTTTCCACAGATCGACATACGGCGCCAGCCATCCATCAGGGACGCGACATACGAAGCGGGGCATCAGGACCGCATGTTCCTACAGTAGTAGCTCGTCTTGCATCGTTGGCCGGGTGGTCGACGTGCCGCTGGTCGGGTGAGCAGACCTGTCTGCAGGACCTGATCTTGGAGGTGGTCGTGGGGCGTCGACTGACTGTGTTCGTCCGGCCGATCAGCGTGGAGGAAGGCCGCCGCTTGCAGCGGATCAGCCG
Organism: Streptomyces sp. 11-1-2; assembly: GCF_003595545.1. NCBI lineage: Bacteria > Bacillati > Actinomycetota > Actinomycetes > Kitasatosporales > Streptomycetaceae > Streptomyces > Streptomyces sp. 11-1-2. The sequence goes on along the minus strand of NZ_CP022545.1, from coordinate 2,706,320 downwards.
GACGGCGAAGGAGCCGGTGTGGCTGCGGTGGGCGATCGTGGTGGCGTTGTCCGCCCAGGGCCAGACGGTCAAGGACACTACCTCGCTGATGCAGGAGCGTAGAGCTGCCAGTTGCTTGATGGGGGCTGTCGTTGGGTGGCCGCCCTCCTCATCCGGGTTCAATGACGTGTTGCCACGCGGATCAGGTCGGCAACTGTACGAAGGCGGCTGTGCGGCGGCCAGGCGATCGCCGTTGTCACGGGCGGAGCGTCCAGGACCGGTACGGCGGCGAGGTTCCGGCGCAGGTCGGCGCCGGCTGACTCGGGAATGACCGCGGTGCTGCGGCCGAGCGCGATCAGCTGGAAGAGCTGTGTCAGGTTCCGTACCTCTGCGCCCGGTCCTTCGGGGTAGCTGCCGCCGGGGTCGGGCCAGCGGGCCATCGGGAGCGTTGGCAGGGTGGTGATGTCGGCCATCCGGATCTGAGAGGACGTTCGTGTCATCTATACGCCGGTTTGGGGCAGTTGGGCCGCGCTGGATTCGTCGCGTACAGGCAGAACAAGCGGTATGCCTCTTCAGTCGGAGCACACTGGGACTTGGGTTTTGCCCGGGTTACTACCGGTACCTTCTGTCCGGTTCGAATACGACCCTGAAGCTGGCTTTTGCCTCGCTCGATCGAGCGATATGCCCGGTTGGGGACCTCGTGCATGAGTGGTTCCATGACCTCTTCGCAGCAGCGCGAGCCCAACCCGAGCGATCTCTCCGATGCCCGCTGGGCGTTGATGGAACCGGCCTTGACAGCCTGGCGGGCCGAGCGTCAGAAGACCTCGCTCAACCTCGGCGGAAAGGTCACTGACCTGCGAGAAGTCATGAACGCGATCCTCTTCCTCAACCGGACCGGCGTCCCATGGCGCTACCTGCCCCACGACTTCCCGCCGCACACCACCGTGTTCGGCTACTTCAGCGCCTGGACCGCCGACGGCACCATCGAGAAACTCGGCCTCCATCTGCACCGCATGGTCCGTGAGCAGGCAGGACGCACCGCCGAACCCACTGCCTGCGTCATCGACGCCCAGAGCGTCAAGACCGCTAGCAGCGTGCCCATCGACACCCAGGGCACCGACGCCGGTAAGAAGATCGTGGGCCGCAAACGCAGCATCGTGGTCGACACCCTCGGCCTGTTACTGCTGGTCATGGTGACGGCCGCCAGCGTCTCAGACAACGAGGCCGGCAAGGAACTCCTTACCCAGATCGCCGCCGACCACCCCACGATCACCAAGGCATGGGTCGACACCGGCTACAAGACCCAGGCCATCGAGCACGGCGCCGCCCTCGGCATCGATGTCGACGTCGTCCCAAGGAACGCGCAGGTCAAGGGATTCTCGGTGATCGCGAGGCGCTGGGTGGTAGAGCGAAGTTTCGGGTGGATCATGATGCACCGCCGCCTCGCCCGGGACTATGAGACGAAACCCGCCCACTCCGAGAGCATGATCCGCCTCGCGATGATCTCCAACCTCGCGAAACGAGCAACCGGCGAAACGCCCATAACTTGGCACAACCCATGAACTATCCGGTTTTTAACCGGAACGTCCTCCGAGAGCGGTCGGCGAGCGGGTGTGAGGCCGGCAGGATCGCGACCTGTCCCTCTGTGTACAGGGTTTCGGTGTCGAGCCCGGCTGCTGAGTCGAAGGGCAGGTGGAGCAGAGCTACGTCGGCTTGCCCGTCCTGCAGCAGTTGCTGGTGCTGGTGTGCCTCGCAGAGCAGTAGCTCGACGGTGGCTGCGCCGGGTTCCGCGGCGTAGGCGTCGAGCAGTTTGGTCAGCAGCTCGCCGGCGGTGCCGGTTTTGACGGCGAGGACGAGGCTGGGGTGTGCTGTCGCGGCCCGTTGGGTACGCCGCTCAGCCGCGGTCACTGCGCTGAGGATCGCGCGTGCTTCGGCCAGCAGCACGGCTCCGGCCTCGGTGAGCGTGACCTTGCGGGGCCGCCCTCAGTCGTGCCGCCCCGCCCCGCAGCAACCAAGATCACCGGGTGGCAAAGGGAAGGCTGGGCGTTGGTATCCGGCTCTTGGCATGAGGGGTGGCTCGCGGGAGGGGGCCCTTGCCATCATCGTTTGGTGAACGATGACCAGCGCATACACCCCTCGAAGGTGGCCGACGACCGTGCGTCGCTCACCTCGTTCCTAGACTGCCAGCGGGCCACCCTGGCCATGAAGCGCCAGGGGCTGACCGGCGAGCAGCTGAAACAGAAGGCGATCCCGACCTCACGGCTCACACTTTTGGGCCTGTTACGCCACGCGGCTTCCATCGAGCGAAGCTGGTTCCGTTTCGCCCTGGGCGCTGAGGATGTCAGGTCGCTTTGGCCTGGCGAGGTCGACGGCACGTTCGCCGAGCTCCACGTCGAGGACGCCGACGTGGATGAGGCGTTCGGAGTCTGGCGCGAAGAATGCGCCCGTGCCCGCGCAGTCGCTTCTTCCTTCGCTTCCCCCGACGACACCGTCAACGTTCTGGGCGTCACCGCCCACCCTACATGCGCATGGGTCAACCAACTCGCCCGCAACCTGCTCATGGACCTCGAAGACAGAGCTGGGTGCTTCCGGTTCCTCATCCGTGACCGGGACAACAGGTTCACCGCCGCATTCGACGCCGTCTTCGCCGGCAACGGCACAGCTGTCATCCCGACTCCGCCGCAAAGCCCCCGGTCAAACGCGTTCGCCGAACGATGGATACGCACAGCCCGCGCCGAATGCATCGGCCGACTCCTCATCACCGGCGAACGACACCTCCGTGCCGTCCTCACCACGTACGCCGAGCACTACAACACCGGACGGGCCACCGCAGCCTCGACCTACGCGCCCCAGACGACCGCCCGAGCGTCATCCTCCGGCCCGCTGCCGTAGTCCGACGGCGACAGCTACCCGGCGGCCTGCTCAACGAGTACCACACCACGCCACCCCAACGACTTCTCCATCCACAAGAAGCACCAAGCTCAGCGGCCTGATCGGAATATTGACACCCTTGACGGGACCGCGACCGCGAACGTGGGACGGCGGTGGCTGGGCCGATACGGCAAGACCGGCGGCCTGCCGAAGGCCACCCGGCAGCACCATCCGGCCCGAGACGATCGCCGACCTCATTCTGCGGGCTGCGCCCCCGCGTGGCTCGATGTGTCTGGTTCGCCGGTGTAGCCCCCGTGAACGCGGGAGACTCCTCGCGGGGAATCGATCTCGGTGGCGCGCGTGAAATCCAAAAAGCGAGCCGCGACGGGCGAGAGGTCCTGAGAGCAGTGGTACATCACGCCGATGACCCTGGTTGCTCCCGGAGAATCCACGGGTACCGCCACGAGATCATCCAGGCCGAAACCCTGCAACTCCAAGGCCGGCAAAGCTGCCACGCCCACGCCGGCCCGTAGCAGCCCACGGATCGTCGCCGCGCTACAGGCATTGAAGTGGTGGCTCACCGAGATCGAGTACTTGCTGAACGCAGCGTCAGTGATCGCTCGGATGCTGGTTCCGGGCCGCGTTGCGACCACGGTCTCACCGTTGAAGTCCGACCACGAAATGGAGCTCTGCGCTGACCAAGGATGGCTGTGGTGCGCGACGCCGTAGAACTGTTCCCGCAGCAGTGGTGTGAAGCAGAAGCCGTCCGGCAGGTCACCATGGGCGGTCACGCCGAGTTCGACAGTCCCACTTTCGAGGCGTTCGACAACTTCATCCGCAGCCCCGTCGATGATCTCGAACTCCACCTCGGGGTGATCCAGCATGAAGCCGCGCATCATGTCCGGCAGCACAGCCGCCGCGAGCGACGGAAGCGCGGCTACGGAGATGGTTCCGGACTGAGCCGCTACGTATGACATGAAGCGGCTCAGTCGCATGTCCATGTCGTCGAGGACAGCGCCCGTCATGAGCAGAAAGGCCTGCCCTGCGGCCGTGATGTCGAGTTGCCGAGTGGTGCGGTCGAACAACCGCACTCGCAGGAGACGCTCGACTTCCTTGATCCTTCTGCTGAGGACTGACTGAGAGATGTGCTCCGCCGCGGCTGCTTTCGTGAAACTGCCGGATGCGGCGAGTGCCCGGACTGCGCGAAGCTGCTGCAGCGTCAGGTCAGGGATTGGCATGGCTCCACCTATAGCCGCACACTCGGGTGGACGTGGCATTCACGACTGAGCCTGCGGTCCGGCAGCGTAGTAGCCGTTGTCGGTGTGCCCTGCCAGCTCCGAGCGCTTGACCGTTTCCCGCGACATGCCGCAGGGCACAGGGGGGCGGACAACAACAGCTGACGGCCACGGCAGGCACGGGACAGGACGACGTGATCGTTGATCAACACGTAGAGTGCACGAGAAGGGTGTTCAGGTCTTCGTTCACACGTCAACCTTGAACGCCCTCCTCCCACGCCTGCGGACCGACCTCAGTTCACGTGGTCTTCACGCGATCAACCGCCTAGTTCGACCTTGAGCGCACGTGGTTCGCGATCGCCGCGTCGTCGTTCGCTCCGTACATGTCGTCGATCAACGTTGCGAACGAGTTCACGATGGCATTGCGCTTGATCTTGCCGTTCGCGGTCCGTTCGCCGCGCTCGACTTCCAGCGGCCGCGGCAGAACGCGGAAGTCCTTCAACTGCTCTACGCGCGCGAGGTCCGCGTTGACCCGAGCGACCTCCGCTCGCAGGCGTTCGGCCAGCACCTCTGCCGACCGGGCGTCTGCGGTTGTGCTCGGTTCGAGCAGGACGGTGAGGTATTTGCGGGCATCGCCGACGATGATCGCTTCGTTGATCAGCGAGCTCTCCTTCAACCGATTTTCGATGGGCTGAGGATTGATCGTTTTGCCGCCTCGGGTGATGATCACGTCCTTCTTCCGGCCGATGAGTCGGATGTCGCCGTGGGTTGTGCGCTCCATCAGGTCACCAGTGCGGAACCAGCCATCCTGGAAAACAGCCTCGGTCTCCGCCGGGTTGCGCCAGTATCCGTCGAAGAGCAACGGCGCGCGGAGCAGCATTTCGCCATCGTCCGCGACCTTCACCTGGAACCGCGGGTCCGGGAATTCCCTGCCGATGAAGCCCGGACGGGGGAACGGCTGGTTGAAATGAGCTATGGGACACCCGGCGGTCTCGGTGAGACCGTAGTTTTCGCGGAGATCGAGCCCCCAGATCTGCCAAATCGCGATGACGCTTTCGGGCATCGAGGCAGATGCGGTGTAGGCAACCCGGATACGATCCATTCCGACGGTTGCCCGCAGTGGCAAGAACACCCAACGAAGTGCGGCAGCGTACGCGATCCGCAACAGTACCGAGGGCCGGCGATGGGACCATCGGCGTTCGGCTACCCTGCGGCCGGCCCACATGGCGGCGTCATAGGCGTAGCGACGAAGGCGCGGCCAGACCTCCGTCTGTGCGATCAGTTCGCCGGCGATCTTCTCGTAGAACCGCGGCGGCCAGAGCACTGCCGTCGGCCGCACCGAGCGCAACACGTCTTGGTAGTCACCAATGGGGCAGTATGTGACCACCAGCCGTGAGAGCAGCGGCGCGAATACCGACACCACCGCCGGCGCTACGTGGGCCAACGGCAGGAAGCCCACGACATCGTGCTCGTGACTGAGGATCTGCGGGTAGAGGCCGACGAAGGTCTGAACCGAGTGCTGAAGCGTGCGGTGCGAGTGTGTGACGCCTTTCGGAACTCCCGTGGATCCCGACGTGTAAAACAGCACGGCGGCATCGTCGAGGGATCCGCCGGCGACCAACTCGGACAGAGGATCGGCGCTGTCGTCGGCGTACTGTGTTCCTTCTTCGCACAGAGCTTCCCACGTCGTCCTTTTGATCACCTCGGGTAGCTCCGGCGGAGTGGCGTCGATTCCGACCACGAGCCGCAGCTTCGGTGTGTGTACGGCGACCTCCGCCACCTTGATGAGCTCCGTCGTCGTCTCGCCGATGAAGGCGACGGCCTCGCTGTGTGCGAGGAGTTGCTTGATCTCGGCAGGTGAGTTGGTCGGATAGACGCCGATCACGGCGCCGCCGACACTCTGCACGGCCAGCGCGGCGAACACCCACTCCGGGCGTGCGCTGCTCATCACCGCGACGCGATCGCCGTGCTGCACACCTTGTGCGATAAGGCCGAGCGCGAGATCTTGCACGCGATCCCGGTACGTCCGCCACGTGATCGCCTGCATGACCCCATCACGCCAGTAACGCAGCGCGACGGCGTCGGGTTCCCTGTTCGCGCGATCGAGCAGCAGCCCCGGTAGCGTCCGGGTTGGCTCGAAATTGGTCAGATCCATGACACGGCCTCTCTTCCAGAGCCGACAAGCCCGGGCCCGATGAGATTCATGCGGCACTCTCCCCGAGGTGCAGGAAGTCACCTCGGTACCACGTCACCGGCTTGCCGCTACCTGTCCGCGCGTCGTGTACACGGCCGATGAGGATTACGTGATCTCCGCCGGGTACGGCTTGCTCCAGTTCGCAACCGATGACTGCCGCTGCATCGGGCAGTAGCGGGTGACCCCTCTCATCGAATTCGAAGGCTCCGTACGCGAACTTGTTTTCACCTTTTGTCGCGAACTTGATCGCCAACTCGGCGTGTGCGGGTGTCACGATGTTGACGATGAACCGCTCAGCTGCCATGAAGACGGGAGAGCAGTCCGCTCCTTGGTCCAGGCACACAAGGACGAGCGGCGGATCGAGCGACAGCGCCGCGAAGGAACTCGCGGTGAACCCGTGGAGCGTGCCTGACGCGCTTCGCGTCGTCACGATCGTCACGCCTGAAGGGAAGCGGGCCAACGCCGAGCGGAAGGCGACCGGGTCCAGCCCTTGAAATTGATCAACCATGATATCCCTCGCGGGCAGCTCGGGCAGCTCGGGCAGCAGGGTCCTTGAAGACCGTGCGCGCGTCGGCAACCGTGACGCGGAGCTGCTCTTCGACCGGCCAACTGGAAGTCCCTGAGTGCAGGGCCCGTTTCAGTGCCGCGAACACGGCAGGTGGTTTCGCCGCTGCCGCCCGCGCGTACGCCATCGCGATCGCGAGCAGGTCGTCCTGCTCGACCACCTGGTCGACGATGCCCATCCGCTCCGCATCGAACGCGTCGACGGGCTCTCCGCCCAGCAGGAGGCGCCGGGCCGCGCGGTCGCCCAGGACCCCGCGCGCTCGAGTGATCCCCTTCACGGCCGGCAGCATCCCGTGGTTGATCTCGGGGAAGACGAAACGCGCCTCAGTCGACGCGTACACCATGTCAGCGAACAGTGCCATTTCGATGCCACCACCGACGCACCAGCCGTTGACCGCGCACACCAGCGGCCGGGCAAAGTCCTCCAGTGCGCAGAGCAGCGCGTGAAACGACGCCATCCGCTCGACCATCGAATCGGCGCCGAAGTCGATGGCTTCCTTGATGTCGCCACCCGCGCAGAAGAAGCGCTCACCAGCTCCCGTCAAGACCACTGCGGGGGTGTCAGGGCCGCTGGCGAGGGTTTCCAGCGTCGTTGTCAGCTCGCTGAGGAGCGAGTTGCTGAGCGCGTTCGCCGGCGGGTGGTTCAGAGTGAGTACAACCACGCCGTCCACTTCGTCGGACGCGTGGACAGCGCTGGGCGCTGTGTTGTGCGAGGCAATGCTCATGCTCGTCTTCCCTCAGTTCGCCGGTCCGCCAGCGGTGCGAGCGGAGGGGAAGTCCACGGGGCGCTTCTCCCGGAAGGCCTGGCGTGCTTCGGCGTAGTCGGCACCGGCGAAGTCGAGGATCTCGAGTGCCGAGGACAGCTCGTGCTGAGGCACCGCGTTGGTGAGCCAGGCGTTGAGCGCGCGCTTGGTGAAACGGAGTGCCTGCTGGGAACCGCGTGCCAGTTGGGACGCGACCTCGAGGGCGCGGGGCAGTACCTGCTCGCGGGGAACGGACAGGCTCACGAGCCCGATCCGCTCGGCCTCGGTGCCCGTCAGCTTCTCGGAGGTGAGCACGTAGTACTTGGTCTTGGCCATGCCGACAAGCAACGGCCAGATGAGTGCGGCGTGGTCGCCGGCGGTCACGCCGACCTTGGTGTGGCCCTCCATCAGCACCGCGTCGTCCGCGGCGATGCTGATGTCGGCGAGGAGCGCGGTCGACAGCCCGTAGCCGACCGCGGGGCCGTTGATCGCAGAGATGATCGGCTTCTCGATGCGCAGCACCGTCGCAACCCGCTTGCGTTCGGTCTCCAGCATCGCGAGCGCTTCCTCGGGCGTGGGATCGGGCTGAGCGACGTCCATCCCGGTACAGAAGGCTTTGCCGGCCCCGGTGATGACGACGACCCGGGTCTGTTCATCGCGCTCGACGTCGGCCCAGATCCGGTTCATCTCCTCGAACATCGGCATAGTGAGCGCGTTGTACCGGTCGGGTCGATTGATCGTGATCAGGAGGGTGCCGTTGTCGTGGCGTTCGGTGAGGATGTCGCCGGTGCCGTGGTTGTAGAGGTCGGTCATCGGCTGGTCTCCTTGTGGTGTGTGGGGTTGTGCTGGGAGTGGAACTGGCGGAGTGCTTCTTGGTGGGCGGGGCGTGCGGCTCGGATGTCGGCGAGTACGTCGTCGGCCGGGCGGATGACGTTGCGGGGGTTTTTGAAGTGGGGGATCACGTATTTGCCGAAGAGTTCGATCGAGCGCAGTAGCTGGTTGTGGGGGAGGCTGTCGACGCGTAGGACGAGTGCGTCGACGCCCATGTCGGCGTATCGCTGTACGTGTTCGATGCAGTGGTCCGGGTCGCCGACCATGAAGCCTTGGGAGCGCTCGAACATGTACTCCTCGTCGTCGAAGTCGATGTCTTTGACGGCGCCCATGTAGGCGTAGTCCTGTGAGAGCTTGGACAGCCGTTCGTAGGCGTCGGTGGAGAGTTTGGCCATCTCGAAGAGGGGTTTGGCCTCGGTGCGGGCCTGTGCTGTTGTCTCGGCGCAGTGCATGCCGCCTGAGATCGCGACCATCTTGCGTGGTGTGATCGGGTGGGGGTGGTCGGTGGCGGCGAGTGTCTTGTCGTAGAGCTTCACCATGTTCTCGACGAGGTCGAACCCGAGGTAGAGGCCGCCCATGATGGCGCCGATGCCCATGGTGGCCGCGGTCTCGACGGAGCTGGGGCTGCCGGCGGCGGCTGAGATGGGCGGGTAGGGCGTTTGGAGGGGCTTGGGGACCAGGCTGCGGGGCGGGATCTTGTAGTGCTCGCCCACGTAGGAGAACGGGTCGTCCAGGAAGGCGCGGCGGATGAGTTCGACGCCTTCTCGCCACTGGGACTTGTTCTCGGACGGGTCGACTTCGAACGCGCGCAGGGCGAGGGTGGTGTTGCCGCGTCCGGTGCCGAGTTCGACGCGGCCGTTGGAGAGGATGTCCTCGGTCGCGACGCGCTCGGCCACGCGCAGTGCGTGGTTCATCCGTGTCGGCAGCAGTGTCACGAGGTGGATGAAGCGGATCCGGCTGGTGAGAGCCATCAGGTACGGGTAGAGCACCTCCGGAGCGGAGACCGAGGCCGTCCCGAGGGCGACGTGCTGCTCGGAACTGCCGAAGGCGTCGAAGCCGACGCGCTCGGCGAGCAGTACCTCCTCGACCAGTTCCCGGTAGCGGTGCTCATGCGTGAGCCCGACCGGGGTGTCCCCCTCGGTCATGAGGATGAAGTCCATACCGACCCTTCCGTCGAATGTTATTCGCCGATAACGTAGGACGTAGCTCAGCCCAGGTCAAGGCCCCCAGAAAGAGCGACAGGTGTTAGTTCTGATTAACGTGCGCGGGCCTGGACTGCGGGCCTCTCCCCATCCGTCGAGTAGTGGCGCATCCGTGAGGTACTGGCCGAGCGGGCGCAGAAGGAGGAGTGACCACACGTGAGCGAGTTGCGGATTGAGCGTTTGACCTCGCCCGACATCGCGAGCGCCATCGCGAGCGGTATGCGTACGGCGGTCTTGCCGCTGGGCGCCACGGAGCAGCACGGCGCGCACCTGCCGATGTCGGTCGACAGTGATCACGCCGATCGACTAGGTGTTCTTGTCGCCGAGCGGCTTGGCGACGCGCTCGTGCTACCGACGGTGCGGATCGGCTGCTCGCCGCACCACCTCGGCTTCGCCGGAACGCTCTCGGTGCAGGCCGAGACGCTCGAGGCGATCTGCGCCGACTGCTGCGCGAGCCTTGCTGTGCACGGCTTCCGCCGGGTGCTGATCTTTTCGGCGCATATCGGCAACTATCCGGTGCTCAGTGACATCGAGCCGAAGATCGCCGCGCGGCTCCCCTCCGACCTGGATGTCATCGCGTTCGCGGACTCGGCAGCGGTCCTCCGCGCGTGGCGCGATACTGCTCAACGCGTCGCCGGCCTCGCCGACCACGTCGGAGGACATGCCGACGTCGCCGAAAGTTCGATCATGCTGGCCGTGCGGCCGGACGCGGTGAGGAACGATCGCGCCGCCGCGGGTTTCACCGGGTCCATGGATGACGCGTTGCTGGCCCGCGTATTCACTGACGGTGTCAAGGCAGTCGCCCCCAGCGGGGTGCTCGGTGATCCACGCGGCATGTCGTCTGAGCTGGGCTTCGCCTGTCTGACCGCGGTGGCCGACCTGCTCGCGGAACACGCAATGGCACGTTATCGGCCGCTCACCTAGACTAGACTTTCTGTGTGTCGAGCTCACCTACCCCCCGTACCGCGTCTCCCCGCGCCACCCGTCGGCAGGTGCTGATCAAGGTCGCCGGAGAGTTGTTCAACGAGCGTGCCTTCGATGCGGTCACCACTGAGATGATCGGCGCGCGTGCCGGTGTGACCGGCCCCGCGCTCTACCGGCACTTCCCGAGCAAGCAGGCGTTGCTGATCGCCGTGCTCGAGGATCCGCTGGACGAACTGCTGGCTCATGCCCGCAAGACGGCAGCCGAGGTGACGGATCCACGCAAGGCACTTGAGGAGATGATCGATTACCACGTCAAACGCAGTCTCCAGAACGTTCCGTCCACGCTGGTGTTCCTGAAGAACGAACACAACGTCCCCGAGGACGAACGCCATCGCATGCGACGCATGATGCGCCTCTACGCCGAAGAGTGGAGCGGACTGGTCACCCGGCTGCGGCCCGACCTGTCAGACGCGCAGACCCGCGTTCTCACACACGCCGTCTTCTCGATGATCAACGCGCTACCCCAGTTCAACAGCGGCCTTGATCCCGACATCGTCGCGACGACCATCCGCACCGCCGCGGTCAACGCGCTGCTCGTCCCCGCGGACGCGAGCTGACAAGAAGAGCGGTCTTCAAGGGCGCGGCTCGTAGCCGCTGACCTGATCCAGGCCGGGGCCGGTGACCGGGAGGTGACCCGGCGCTTCGGGGTGGCCCGGATGCCGGCGCGCCACTGGCGGCGAGCGTTGGCACCGCGTCGTCGGCGGCGGTCCAGGGTGGACCGCGTGCCGACGCGGGGAGAAGTTGTCCAGGACCGCGAACAGCATCTCCCCAAGCCAACGCTCGCGCAGTGTCGTGGTTGAGGTGATGTCCGTGACCGTCTAGGCCTGGGCAGACTCGGCCGGATGTCGAAGGATCCGGTGCGCTGCGGAGGGCGATCGAGCCACTACTCTTCTTGTCAGCTCGCGTCCGCGGGGATGAGCAGCGCGTTGATCGCGGCGGTGCGGATGGTCGTCGCGACGATGTCAGGATCAAGGCCGTTGTTGAACTCTGCGAGCCGATGACGTGGTACCGCGGTGATTTCCTCCACCTTGGCAGGGTGTTACATGGATGACGTCGGGCCCGGCTCGTCAGCTCTCGTGGATCCGCGGAGAGGCCGTGTGATGGATCTGATGAATTTTGAACCGATCCGGACGCATCCGCAGCTGTTGCTTGATCGTGCGCGCTCCGAGCCCAACATCGTTGCGCTGCGTCACTGGCGCGATGGGGTTGTGCACGCGATCACGTGGCGGACGTACCGAGACCGAGTACGCGAGATCGCGCTCGGCCTTGTCGAGCACGGCGTGCGGCACGGCGATCGCGTCGCGGTGATGAGCAGCGCACGCCCGGAATGGGCCTTCGTCGCACTGGCCGTGCAGAGTGTCGGCGGCGTGGTGGTCGGCGTCTACCCGACCAACTCGCCCGCCGAGATCGAGCAGATCCTGGCGCACAGCGAGGCAGTGGCCTTTATGGGCGAGACAGCCACGGAGCTCAACAAGGTGGCGGAGATCGCAGCCCGCGCACCGAAGCTGCGGCTCGTCGTCGGCATGGACACCGCCCCGCCGGCGCTACCTGAGGCAACCACCGGGACAACGTGGGAGGAGCTGCGCACAGAAGGCGCGCGGCATCCAAGCGTCGTATCCGACCGTCTGGTCGAGATGGTCGCTGCCACGACACTCGACGACCCCGCCGTTCTCTTCTACACGTCGGGCTCCACAGGAGCTCCGAAAGGCGTCACGCACTCGCACCGTACGCTTCAGCACTCGGTCCAGACCGTCGTCGGCCTCTATCCGGAACTCGACAGCCGTGAGCACGACATCGTCGGCTTCCTGCCGCTGGCCCACGTGGCGCCGGCGCTGCTGCTGATCTTCACTCCGCTGCTCTCACGTCTCGTGGTGACGTACTGCCGCATCGAGGACTACGAGGACGCGTTGCGCACCGTGCGACCGACGGCACTGCTGTGGCCCCCGCGCTTCTACGAGAAGGTCGCCGGCGAGCTGATCGCACGAGCGCGGGCTTGGCCCCGGGTGCGCCGGTACGCCTACAAAGGCGCGATGTGGGTCGGTCGCCGAATGGCCGAGCGCCGTTGGTCCAGTGGTCAGCCCTCGGTGTTCTTGCGGATCGCATACACCACTGTGCTCCACCGCGTCTTCCTGCCGTTGCGGGCAAGCGTCGGATTGGACCGCCTTCGCGTCGCTTTCACCGCCTCTGCCGCGACGCCCGAGAACGTCATTGCGCTGTGGCAGATCTGGGGGCTGGATCTACGCGAAAGCTACGGCCTCACCGAAACAGCCGGCTGCCCCGTCGCTCATTTCGACCAGACGTTTCCTCGCCCGGGATATATTGGTCGCGAATTCTCGGACCCACGCTTCCAGGTCGAGGTCGCACATGATGGTGAGATGCTGGTCCGCGCACCACTGCTGTTCCGCGAATACTGGCGCGACCCGGAAGAGACTGATGCCGTTCTGCGGGACGGTTGGTTCCGTACCGGCGACCTGATCGAGCGTACCGCGCACGGTGAGATCCGCCTCATCGGCCGAAAGAAGGACGTGATCATCACCAGCGGCGGCAAAACGATCAATCCGCAGCCGATCGAAACCCGGCTGACGGAGAGCTCGCTGATCAGCGAAGCGATCGTCGTGGGCGACGCGCGCAGGTGCCTCACCGTGCTACTCGAGCCGAGCGCACAGGCCAAGGCGCTGACTACGACGGCGCTGTCCGAACGCCTGCGAGCTGAGCTCGGGCGAGTCAACACGGACCTCGCACGCGCCCAACAGCTGAAGGACTTCCGTGTGCTGCCTCGGCCCCTCGAGGCCGAACGCGGCGAGCGGACCGCGAACGGCAAGGTCAAGCGGAACGCGGTAGTGAACTCATTCGCCACGTTGATCGATGAAATGTACGGCGGGAATGACGACACAGTGATCGCGAACCACCTACGGTAGCGGTCGCATGAGCGAAGAACCTTGATGGGTTGGCCATGGCTCCTACGTCTGCTGACGCGTGTACAGCAATGGGTGGACTCATGCAGCTCCCGACCTGACACGGCAACAGATCCGAGCAGCGCAAGGCGGCGCCGCGACGCAGACTCGGTGAGCGCGCTACAGGCGCGACGACCACAGATCATCTCGGGCTTCCGCCCTGGGTCGATTCCCCGGACCGCCCTGCGGCTTGAGTCGTTCGGCAATGCTGACTTGATTCCATTCCTGCGCGCCACTCCCGGACCATGTCTCTTCTGCATCCATGCTTGTGGAATTTGAATTAGTCCAGTCGTATCAGTGCATTGCGCGTCTGTGCACGACGGGTCAGAGTCAGCACATGAGAAGTGCAGCGAGTGTGCGCGTACGCAGTTCTTGCTGACCCATGAGGTATGGCATGCGATCGACGGCGCTCCATCAATGCGCCCCCTCATCCGATGGCCATCCCGCAGTCGTCGAATCAGCAGTCACCGACGAGGTAGCCCTGACGCCTGCGCCGCTCGAACCCAGAGAGGTGGGGCTTCAGCCCCCTGAGGCAGCACCGGGCACCGGCAACCATCGGCCTCGCCATAGTGCCTCGGAGCCTGACCCGACGGACGGGTTCCAGTCAGTACCCACCTTCTGAACCCTCTGATCGCGCCGAACAACGTGACGGCGCCGACCTCGCGCGGCGAGGGCGGCCGAACGGCGCACCTCCCATCCTTGGTGTGACAAGGAGAGTCAATGACGACGGCACAACACTCCGAAAAGACGATCAGCTTGAGGTCCGCCCGGCGCGCATCGCTGGCCGGCGGCGTCGGGACACTGATCGAGTACTACGACTTCAGCGTCTATGGGTTTCTGACGCTCACTATCGGACCGTTGTTCTTCCCCAGCGAGAATCCGACGGTCTCAACCCTGTCCGCGCTCGCGGTGTTCGCGTCGTCCTACCTCATCCGTCCGCTCGGTGGCTGGTTCTTCAGTCGCCTCGGCGACCGCCGCGGCCGCCGGACAGCCCTCGTCGCGACGATTGTGATGATGGGGGCGGCGTGCGGCGTGATGGGTCTGCTGCCCACCTACGGACAGATGGGAGTCGCCGCGACGATCGCTATCATCGTCGTGCGACTCGCCCAAGGGTTCGCTGCCGGTGGTGAGATCGGTGGCGCTGCCACCTACATCGCCGAGCTGGCGCCACCCGGCAAGCGGGGTTTCTACGGATCGACGGTTTCCATGGGGTCCACTCTCGGGTTCGCCGTGGCCGCCGGCGTCGTAGGGCTGGTCCGTCTGCTGGTTCCGGCCGACCAGATGGCAACGTGGGGCTGGCGGATCCCGTTCCTCCTCTCGCTGGTCCTCACTGTGGTGTGTCTGCAGGCTCGGCTGCGGGTCGAGGAGTCGCCTCAATTCCAAGAGCTGAAGGAGAAGGCCGCGATCGTACGCAGTCCGATGCTGGCCGCTCTGCGTAGCCACCCGCTGTCGGTTGCCCGCGTGGCGGGCCTGGCTATCGCGTTCAACGGCACCGGCTACTTCGGCGTTGCCTACTTCGCCATCTTCCTGCAGGAGGAAGGATTCTCCGCCACAGGAGTCGCCTGGACCTCAGCGTTGTGCATCGCCCTGGCCACCTTTACCTATCCCTGGGCGGGCAAGTTGACGGATCGCTACGACCGCAAGCCCATCCTGCTGGCGTCCTACATCATCTTCGCCGTCATCGCTTGGCCGGTCTTCGCACTCCTCATCGCGGCAACCAACCTCTGGGCTGTCGGGGCCGTCTATCTGGTCTTCATGTTCTTCACCGGGTGGGCGCAGGTACCTACGTGGCCGTTGGCCACGGAGCTGTTTCCGGCAAGCGTGCGCTACTCAGGCATCGCGATCGGTTACAACCTGGGCGTGATCATCGGCGGCATCACGCCACTCGTCGCCGCTGCCCTCGTGGCCGGCACCGGAAGCAGAACCAGCCCCGTCTACTGGATCCTCGCCGTAGCGCTCATCGGAGTGATCACCGTCGCGCGACTGCCGAAGACCGCGTCGAAGCCGCTACCCGCCTAAGCGGACGGCCAGGTCCACGATCTCCTGCACCCGCGCGGAAGCCGCCCGGGTGCAGGAGATCGTCGAGCCTGCGGATACCACAACCGTGGCGAATCAGCCTGCATGTCGACCGTGCGCTGTCCGCGGGCGGGCTGTGCTCCTCCGTCCGACTTCCCTTCCCGTCGTATTCACTGCACCGGCAACCGGTTGAGAACTCTTTGGTGAGGTGAGGCTGCCGATCCACCCGAGGAAGAGTGCCGCTGGCACGGACACCATGCCCGCGTTGTAGTACGGATACCAGTTGAAACTCAATTCCGGCCATAGTGAGTTCTTGGTACCGGTGACGACGGGTGAGGAGACCGTGAGCACGAGGGACAGCAGCAGCCCCCCATAGACGGACCAGAGAAGCCCCCGGCGATTGAACTTGGGCCAGAAGAAAGTGTAGATCAGCGCCGGGAATATACTCGACGCCGCAACGCAGAGAGCGAAGATGACCAGGGACTCGACCGGATACCGGCTGATGGCTGTGGACAGCGACAGGCTCACGGCGACCAGGACGACGAGGGCCAGACGCAGTACTCGCGCTTCTCCGGTTCGGGTGCGCGGGCCCTTGCCCTGAGCGAACACATCACGCGCGAAGGTGACAGCGGCAGCGAAGGCCACACTTGACACGGTCGTGAGTGCGGCGAGGAAGGCCACGGACGCCATGGCCGTGATGAGCGCGACGCGCGCCACTGAGCCGTGCGGGAGTACTTCCGAAGCCAGCAGAATCGGGGACCCCTGTCCAACGTCGTCAACCGCTCGAATGACGTCGCCTCCCACCACGGCCGCGGCCGCGAAGCCCGCCGCGCTCAGGAGGACGACAAAGGCAGCGCCCAGTCCCGAGGCAATGCTCATGGATCGTCGTGCCGAGCGCCCGCTGCGGGAGGCACTGACACGCAGGATCAGATTCGGCAGCACGGCCGTACCGAGGATAACGACGATGTGTTCGCCGATCACGTTGAGCGATCCGAGGTTCGCGGTGCGCGGCCAGAGCCCGGGGCGCAGATATCCGTTCGGCGACGTACTCTTCTCCGCCGCCGCGGAGAGCAGATATCCGGGGTTCCACTCGAATCTGCTGAGGGCCAGCAGCGTGATCAGCGTAAGCGTGATCAGGGTGACGACCACCTTGACGACCTGCATGAAGCTGGTGCCTCGCAGATCTGCCACGACTGCGAAAAAGCCGACGAGAAGCCCCATCAGCACCGTGCAGACCACTTGGGTTCCATGGGTCGACCGGCCGATCAGGAGGGCCACGCTGATGCCGGTAGCCCGTAGTTGGACCATGAGAAGGGGAATGGTGATCGCAAGTGTCACCAGGGCCGCGGCAGTCCGCGACGTGCGCCCCGCGGCACGCAGGGAGAAGAGGTCACCGAGAGTGTAAAGTCCGCTCTCGCGTATTTTTTGAGCAAGGAGCAGCAGTACGCCGAGGGCGAGCATGAGGTCGATGGCGATGCTGAACCCGTCGTAGCCGTACAGAGCGATAAACCCGGACGTCACCAACAGGGTGACGACCGTGATCTGCTCGCCCGCCATGGCGAACCCGTTGAAGACCGGAGAGAGTGACCGGTCCGCGATGTAGAGCCTTTCCGGCTCGTGTTCCTGACTCGAGGCAAGCGTGAAAAGCCACAGGAGAGACAGTCCGATGAATACCAGGAAGGCGACGATCACGGGGCCTCTGGCGTCTGAACCGATCGGGTCGAGTACAGCTGCGCTCACGATGGGCACGGTCACCGCTTCCGCCAGGAATCATCGACAGTGGACGCACCCGACGTCTCGGCCTGGGGCATGCCGGAGGTCCGGGCCCGCTCGACGGGATCGCAGGCTGTGCATCGCGCCTCGTACATCCACACGGTGGCGACGAAGAGGCCGCATTGAAGGATGCCCCAGACAAGGCCGAAGGTGATGTGCCCGTACACATGAACTGCGGGAACGGCGGTCAGCAAGGACAGCGCGATGCCGACGGCAAGAGGGACGGTGTTGGCGGCAACGAATGCACGCCGGGCACGACGCGTGGTTTCGCGGAGACTTTCACCGTGTCGCAGTCGGAGGGCATCGAGCGATGGGTCCGGTGCCGGCGGGCGATCGGGTGAGGGTGAGGGTGAGGGGAAGACGAGGTGCACGGAAACCTTCCGGGCTTGGAGGGCGGGTGACGCGGTCGGCGAGCGTTGGTGCCTCGGACGCGCAGGTCGTTCCGGCGCGCAAAAGATCTGGGATCTGGCCGACGGCCGGGGAGGGACACGAACAGGAATGTCCATGGCATCCGACGTCTCGGTCTGGGGCACGGCGGAGGCCGATCCGCTACCGGACTGACCGCTACCGCGGCCCGTAGATCACTACGGTGTTGCCCCATGGGTCCCGGGCCACGGCTCGGACCTCGTGCGGGCCCTGCTCGGGCTCCCGGACTACGGATCCGCCGCCTTGTACGAGGGCGGTGAGCGCCGAGGTCACGTCGGGGACCTTGAACGACGCCGCGGGCACCCCACCGGTGACGTCCTCGGCCGGGCCGGTCAGGGCCAACGTGGTGCTGCCGGCGTCGAGGGCGGCGTAGCGGTCGCCGTCGACGAACTTCGTGGCCAGGCCGAAGGTGTCGGTGTAGAAGCGCACGGCGGCGTCGATGTCGGCCACCGGGTGCAGCACGTTCCCGATCTTCACGCGGTCGAACTCCACGGAATCACCCACCGGACGGCCCCGCAGCACGGCCCGAGCGGAGGGTTCCACCACACCGCGCGCCGCGCGTGGATGAACCACTCGTGCGATCCACCGGAGCTGACGAGCCGGGCCCGATGTCATTCATGTGACGCTCTGCCCGAGGTGGAGGAAATCACCGCGGTACCACATCACCGGCTTGCCGCTACCTATGCGTGCGTCGTGCACACGACCGATGAGAATGACGTGATCTCCGCCGGGTACGGCTTGCTCCAGCTCGCAGCGGATGACCGCTGCGGCGTCGGGCAGTATCGGGTGTCCGCCCTCGTCGGACTCGAAGCTCCCGTGTGCGAACTTGTCCTCGCCCTTGGTGGCGAACCTCATGGCCAACTTCGCATGCGCGGGCGTCACGATGTTCACGACGAACTGCTCAGCCGCTATGAAAGCTGAGAAGCAGTCCGCTCCTTGGTCCAGACAAACGAGAACAAGTGGTGGATCAAGCGACAGCGCCGCGAAGGAACTCGCGGTGAACCCATGCGACGTGCCCCCGGCGCTTCGGGTCGTCACGATCGTCACGCCGGAAGGGAAGCGGGCCAACGCCGAACGGAAGGCAGCCGCGTCCAGTCCTTGGACTTGGTCAGCCATTCCACACCTCGCGGGCAGCTCGGGCGGCAAGGTCGTGGCAGCTACCGAAGGCATCAACGTCGACATGCTCTGCGAGTAGCGCCTCCTCGACCGGCTCTCGGTAGCGGTGCTCCCGTGCGAGCCCCGTCGGGATGTCCCCCTCAGCCATGACGATGACGTCCATACTGATCCTCCCTCAAATGTTATTGACGAATAACGTAAGGCTTGGCTTAGATGCGGTCAAGTACCCGAATGGAGAGGCGATGCCGTTAGTGCACAGTAACGAACTGGGTGCCACGTCAGTCCGCTGCCGCCTGTGCGGCCGTCGGTCGCGGTGCGACCGGGGTCGCCCTGGCTGCGACCCCTCCCGTGCGCGCCTGGCGACCTTCGTTGTTATCGCAAGGTAACGCCTGTCGCTCTTTCTGGGGGCCTTGACCTGGGCTGAGCTACGTCCTACGTTATCGGCGAATAACATTCGACGGAAGGGTCGGTATGGACTTCATCCTCATGACCGAGGGGGACACCCCGGTCGGGCTCACGCATGAGCACCGCTACCGGGAACTGGTCGAGGAGGTACTGCTCGCCGAGCGCGTCGGCTTCGACGCCTTCGGCAGTTCCGAGCAGCACGTCGCCCTCGGGACGGCCTCGGTCTCCGCTCCGGAGGTGCTCTACCCGTACCTGATGGCTCTCACCAGCCGGATCCGCTTCATCCACCTCGTGACACTGCTGCCGACACGGATGAACCACGCACTGCGCGTGGCCGAGCGCGTCGCGACCGAGGACATCCTCTCCAACGGCCGCGTCGAACTCGGCACCGGACGCGGCAACACCACCCTCGCCCTGCGCGCGTTCGAAGTCGACCCGTCCGAGAACAAGTCCCAGTGGCGAGAAGGCGTCGAACTCATCCGCCGCGCCTTCCTCGACGACCCGTTCTCCTACGTGGGCGAGCACTACAAGATCCCGCCCCGCAGCCTGGTCCCCAAGCCCCTCCAAACGCCCTACCCGCCCATCTCAGCCGCCGCCGGCAGCCCCAGCTCCGTCGAGACCGCGGCCACCATGGGCATCGGCGCCATCATGGGCGGCCTCTACCTCGGGTTCGACCTCGTCGAGAACATGGTGAAGCTCTACGACAAGACACTCGCCGCCACCGACCACCCCCACCCGATCACACCACGCAAGATGGTCGCGATCTCAGGCGGCATGCACTGCGCCGAGACAACAGCACAGGCCCGCACCGAGGCCAAACCCCTCTTCGAGATGGCCAAACTCTCCACCGACGCCTACGAACGGCTGTCCAAGCTCTCACAGGACTACGCCTACATGGGCGCCGTCAAAGACATCGACTTCGACGACGAGGAGTACATGTTCGAGCGCTCCCAAGGCTTCATGGTCGGCGACCCGGACCACTGCATCGAACACGTACAGCGATACGCCGACATGGGCGTCGACGCACTCGTCCTACGCGTCGACAGCCTCCCCCACAACCAGCTACTGCGCTCGATCGAACTCTTCGGCAAATACGTGATCCCCCACTTCAAAAACCCCCGCAACGTCATCCGCCCGGCCGACGACGTACTCGCCGACATCCGAGCCGCACGCCCCGCCCACCAAGAAGCACTCCGCCAGTTCCACTCCCAGCACAACCCCACACACCACAAGGAGACCAGCCGATGACCGACCTCTACAACCACGGCACCGGCGACATCCTCACCGAACGCCACGACAACGGCACCCTCCTGATCACGACCGGCGTCCCGGTGCCCGGAGCGGTGCGATGACCCGCGACCCGGGCTCCCTGTCCTTCGAGCCGTTGACCCCGACGTCGTATCTGGATCGTGCCGCGGCGGCGCACGGGGATCGGGTCGCGGTGGTGGATGGGCGGTCCCGGTGGACCTATGCGGAGCTGCGTGATCGGTGTCAGCGGTTGGCGGGCGGGCTGGCCTCGTTGGCCGGGGGGCGTCCGGTGGCGGTGCTGGCGCCGAACACGCATGTGCCGCTGGAGGCGCACTACGGGGTGCCGTGGGCGGGGGTGCCGCTGGTCGCGGTGAACACCCGGCTGTCGGTGGGCGAGGTCGCCTACATCCTGGAGCACTCCAAGGCGTCCGTGCTGATCCACGACCCGTCGTTCGACGCGTTGGTGGACGAGGCCCTGGCCCGGCTGGCCGCCCCACCGCACCGGATCAGGGCGGGGCGGGAATACGAGGATCTGCTGGCCGCGGCGGAGCCGCTGCATCTGACCCCTACCGACGAACGGGCGCTGCTGTCGATCAACTACACCTCGGGGACCACGGGCCGCCCGAAGGGCGTGATGTACCACCACCGGGGCGCGTTCCTCCAGGCCGTGGCGATGGTGGGGCACACCGGACTGACGCCGTCGAGCGTGCACCTGTGGACGCTGCCGATGTTCCACTGCAACGGATGGACGTTCCCGTGGGCGGTGACCGCGGCGGCCGGGACGCACGTCTGCCTGCCGAAGGTGAATCCGGCGGAGATCTGGCGACTGCTCCGGGAGGAGGGCGTCACGCACCTCAACGGGGCGCCGACGGTGCTGTCGATGATCGCCTACGCCCAGGAAGCCGCACCACTGGACCGCACGGTGCGGATCGCCACCGGTGGGGCGCCGCCGTCACCGGCGATCCTGCGGCGGACGGCGGAGCTGGGGTTCGAGGTCACGCACCTGTACGGGCTGACCGAGACTTACGGCCCAGCGATGCTGTGCGACTGGCGCCCGGAGTGGAACGACCGCGACGCCGCGGCACAAGCGCGGCTCAAGGCGCGCCAGGGCGTCGGGAACATGATCTCGTGCGTGCCGCGGGTGATCGCGGACGACGGCACGGACGTCCCCGCGGACGGTGTCACCACGGGGCAGATCGCGTTGCGCGGCAACAACCTCATGCTCGGCTACCTCGACGATCCGGAGGCCACCTTGGCAGCGGTGCCGGACGGATGGTTCCGGACCGGGGACATCGGCATCCTGCACCCCGACGGGTACGTGGAGCTGCGTGACCGCTCGAAGGACGTGATCATCTCGGGTGGGGAGAACATCGCGTCGGTCGAGGTGGAGCAGGCGATCATGGATCATCCGGCGGTACTGGAGGTGGCGGTGATCGCGGTGCCGGACGAGCGCTGGGGTGAGGTCCCTGCCGCCTATGTGAGCCTGCGGGAAGGCGCTACAGCCACCGAGGCGGAGATCATCGAGCATGTGCGGGGCAGGCTGGCCTGGTTCAAAGCGCCGAAGACGGTCACGTTCACCGAGTTGCCGAGGACCTCCACCGGAAAGATTCAGAAGTTTGTGTTGCGGGACAAGGCGTGGGCCGGGAGCGAGAGCCGCATCCGGTGAACGATGTGAACGGACCGGTGGCGCGCGAGGTCGTCGTCAGGGAGTGTCAAACCTCGTGCTTCCGCGCGGCAGGACGTCCGGTAGGTGATCAGAAACGCGAAGAGCTCCTGCCCGCAAGGGGACTTTTCCTGGGCCAGGCCGTCGCATGAAGGAGGCACCAGATGAAGCGCGTCGGGTCCTCCCCGGGTGTCCGTGCCGAAGGCGGTGGTCGCGGGGTGGTCTCCCAGGCTTCAGCAGGGGCACAGTCCCTGAATGAGTCCGGTCGCCCCAGGTCTCAGGGCCCGCGGCAGGTAGTCGCTGTCATCCTCATGTGGCGAGGGCGCATCGGGTTGTTCAAGCGCAGTGGATCTGTCCAGCATGATGCAGGCTTGTGGCACTGCATCACCGGATATCTGGACGCTGACAGCGACCCGGTACGGCAAGCCATCCAGGAGATCTGGGAGGAGACTCTGCTCCCCGCCCGCGCTCTGGAGCGGCTGACTGCGGGCCCCATGCTGCGTCTGGCCGACCCTCGTGGCGGGCCGGACTGGACCGTGCACACTTTTTTGGCCTGTACCAGTCAACGCCGGCTCACTCTCAACTGGGAGCACAAGGCATACCGGTGGGTACGGCCTGGGAAGCTGTCACAGTTCGACGGGCAGGTCGCATGGCTGACAGATGTCCTGCGAGCAGTCGACTCTCTGCCGTCAGCCAAGGCGCGTGATGGGGGCGCGTCTTAAGGCCGGTGCGAACCGGTCCAGCGCCCCGGGCCGGCCGATCAGGTGGCCCGAATCCGAGCAGAATGCTCGATCTATAAGAGAAACATTTGTGCAGTCGCAGAGTTACCCGTCTTCTGGCGGAGCATAACGCGAAATTCCTAAGGCATGGTGCCGAATGCGGAGGTGGTCTGTGATGGTCGCGGAACTGAGGTCGGCCGGCGGCGACGGCGGTCCTGCCCGGGCGGAGGAGCTTGCCGCGCTGGAGTCGGTCGAACAGCGGGTGCTGTGGCTGTCCACCGCGATCATCGACCACGCCAACCGGGTGCGGCCGAACCCTTCGGGGCTGAAGGTGGGCGGTCACCAGGCGTCCAGTGCCTCGATGACCTCGATCATGACGGCGCTGTGGTTTCATGCACTGACTGCCGAGGACCGGGTGTCGGTCAAGCCTCACGCCTCACCGGTGTTGCATGCGATCAACTACTTGCTGGGCGAGCTGGACGAGTCCTATCTGACCACGCTGCGTGCCTTCGGCGGTCTGCAGAGCTACCCCAGTCGCTCCAAGGACCCCGACCCGGTCGACTACTCCACCGGTTCGGTCGGTATCGGCGCCACCGCTCCCCTGTGGGGCGCTCTCGCCCGGCGCTACGTGGAGGGGCGCTTCGGCGGTGCCGGGAGGGGGCGCCAGTACTCCCTGCTCGGCGACGCCGAGCTGGACGAAGGCGCGATCTGGGAAGCCATCCAGGATCCGATGGTGCCGGGTCTGGGCGAAGTGGTGTGGGTCGTCGACCTCAACCGGCAGTCTCTCGACCGAGTCATCCCCGGCATCGCCGCGGACAAGCTGCAGGGCATGTTCGCCGCGGCCGGCTGGCAGGTGATCTCCCTCAAGTACGGGCATCTCCTACAGGAGTTGTTCACCCGGCCCGGCGGCGAGGCCCTGCGCGCTCGTATCGATGCCATGGGCAACCCCGAATACCAGCGCCTGCTGCGCTGTTCCGCCGACGAGCTGCGCGAGCGCCTGCCCGGCACCGGCTCGACCGCCGGGCCGATCGCCGACCTCATCGCCCCCCTGGACGACGCCTCGCTCCTGGCGGCGCTGCGCAACCTGGGCGGCCACGACATCGGCGCGCTGACGGATGCGTTCGCCGGTGTCGACGACACCCGCCCGACCGTCATCTTCGCCTACACGGTCAAGGGCTACGGGCTCCCCACCGAGGGCCACCCGCAAAACCACTCCTCGCTCCTGGCGGCCGAGCAGATGAGTGCGCTGGCCGACCGCCTGGGAACCGATCTCGACCACCCGTGGACGCGTTTCGGCGAGGGTTCGGCGGAAGCGGCCCTGTGCGCGGCGGCCGCCCAGCGGCTGGACCGCCCCGAACAGGCGCCCCCCAAGCCCCCTGCGGTCCCCGCCGACCTAGCGCGCCCGGCCCCCACCGGCATCGGGAACACTCAGCAGGCTCTCGGCCGCGTCCTGCTGGATCTCACCCGGCGGGCGCCGGAGGCGGCCGCCCGGATCGTCACCGTCAGCCCGGACGTCAGCTCCACCACCAACCTCGGCGGCTGGCTCAACAAGGTCGGTGTGTGGTCGCCGACCGAGCGCCCCAACTGGTTCGCCGATGACGCCGAGACGATCCTGCACTGGCGGGAGCGGCCCACCGGCCAGCATGTCGAGCTGGGCATCGCGGAGACCAACCTGGTCGGTCTCCTCGGCGAGCTGGGCGCCACCTGGAGCCGGTGGGGCCAGCCGCTGCTGCCGATCGGCGTCGTCTACGATCCCTTCGTCAACCGGGCACTGGAGCCTTGGTCGTTCGGCATCTATGCCGGTGGCCAGTCGATCCTGGTCGGCACCCCCTCCGGTGTCACCCTCGCCCCGGAAGGCGGTGCACATCAGTCGATCACCACCCCCTCGCTGGGCATTGAGCAGCCCGGCTGCGTCACCTATGAGCCGGCGTTTGCGATCGACACCGAATGGTGCCTGCTCGCCGCACTCGGCAACTTGGCCAGTCCAGAGGGCAGGTCGGCCTATCTGCGGCTGTCGACCCGACCCATCGACCAGTCGACAGCCGCCGTGCCCAGCGACCCGGCCGCTCGCGAACGCCGTCGCCGACATGCGACCGCCGGGGCCTACCGGCTGCGGCAGCACGAGAAGCCCGTGGTGACACTCGCCGCGATGGGCGCTTTGGTCCCGGAGGCCCTGGCCGCCGCCGACCGGCTCGCCGCCCTCGGGCATGGCGCCGACGTTGTGTGCGTGACCAGCCCGGACCTACTCTTCCGCGCGCTCCAGGCCCGTCGCGGCCTGTCGGACGACCCGGCCTGGATCCTCGACCAGGTCTTCCCCCTCGACCGGGCCACCCCGCTGGTCACCGTCCTGGACGGGCATCCCCACACCTTGGCTTTCCTGAGCACGATCCAGAACGTTCCCGTCAGCACTCTCGGCGTGACCCGGTTCGGCCAGTCCGGGGCGATCGAGGACGTCTACCGCTACCACCGCATCGACACAGACAGCATCGTCACCACCGCCCTCGACCTCATCGATTGAGCGAGAACTCGGCAGCCTCTGCGTGCAGGGGCCGGTACAAAAGAGCAAACCGCACTCACCGTCCGCGCCGGCCGCGTCCCACATCATCGACGTCGCCCCTCGACAACACCGTGCTGGGTCACACCAGGAGTTGACCGCGGCAGCCACCATGCACAACCGGTCCGCCGCACCGTCCCCTCGCCGGGGATTCGCCTCTCATACCCCGTCCGGCGGCACGCCCCTGTCTTGCCGAAAAGACGTACCGCCGGACGGTCCCGGCGCAGCCGACCCGTACCACCACCCCATGGGGCAACAGCTCCCCACCCACTCCGTCCGGCGGCACGGCGCGGCACCCGCCCTGACAAGCCGCGCCGTGCCGCTGGACGGTCGCAACCAACCTGTCCGCCCTTCCCACGGCGAGCCGAGCAGACGCACCACCCAGACGATTGGACATGTGATGAAGGCTCTGAGCGGAATCGAACGAAAGTGGTCCGGGGCTCCGGCCGTTCCCCGACCAGCCGCGCCGTCAGCCAGTCGTCCGTATCCGGCCGTGGGTGGCAGGATCGGCGAGGTCGTCTCCAAGCCGTCGGCAAGCGCCTCCGCCGCCGATGAGCTCCAGCAGCGCAAGGACGAAGGGTTCCTCCGCTGATGCGCATCGTCCTCGTCGGGCCGCCGGGTGCTGGAAAGGGCACTCAGGCCACACGCCTGGCCGGGAAGCTGTCGATCCCGCACATCTCTACGGGCGATCTGTTCCGGGCCAACATCAGTCGGCGGACCGAGCTCGGGAAACTCGCGAAGGTCTCCATGGACGCCGGCAACCTCGTCCCGGACGAGCTCACCATCGCGATGGCGAAGGACCGCATGCAACAGCCGGATGCCGAGAACGGCTTCCTGCTCGACGGTTTCCCGCGCAACGTCTCGCAGGCCGAGGCGCTCGACGAGCTGCTGAAGACCGAGGCCATCAAGCTGGACGCGGTTCTTGACCTCGAAGTCCCCGAGGGAGAGGTCATCGAGCGCATCGCCGGCCGGCGCATCTGCCGCAGCCGGTCGGCACACGTGTTCCACGTGTCGTACAGCCCGCCGAAGAAGCAGGGCGTGTGCGACGTCTGCGGCGGTGAGCTCTACCAGCGCGACGACGACTCCGAGGAGACCGTCCGCAAGCGGCTCGAGGTCTACCACACGCAGACCGAGCCGATCATCGAGTACTACAAGACGCAGGGCCTGGCGGTCACGATCTCCTCCCTGGGCCCGGTGGACGAGGTCACGCGGCGGGCGCTGGAAGCCCTCGAGCGCGAGGACGACGGCAAGTAGCCGCCAGCACGTCTTCCACCACCACAAATGGCGGCGGCGGGCGTATGCCCAGAGTGGAGTGCCCTTTGACGTCCGAGGAGACCTGACCGGCAAGAACGTCGCAAAGCATCCATCGAGGGATGGCTGGGCGCACCAGGCTCCGCCAACGGCATCTGGGCCTTCCGGCAAGTCTCACCAGGGAGCAGACCGGTTCCACCAGATTGAGGAACGGGTGTGGTTCAGCGTCTTCATCGCGACGGCGAAGCCGGTGCCCTCCTCACCGATCATGCGGTCCGCGGGGATGCGGACGTTGTCCAGGTAGACCTCGTACGTCGGGGAGCCCTTGATGCCGAGCTTCTTCTCCGGGGCACCGAAGGAGACGCCCTCGTCGGACTTCTCGACGACGAATGCGCTGATGCCCTTGGAGCGCATGGTGGGGTCGGTGACGGCCATCACCGTGTAGTACTCGTAGACGCCCGCGTAGGTGATCCAGCGCTTGACGCCGTTGAGCACCCAGTGGTCGCCGTCGCGGACCGCCTTGGTCTTCATGCCGGCCGTGTCGGAGCCGGCGTCCACGATCACGGTGGCGAGCGAGGGCGTCCGCGCACCCCCGCCGTACTCCTCGGGCACGTGCACCGCGTGCAGGTCATTCGCGACGAGGGCCTCGAGGGCCTCCTCGTCCACCGCGGCGGCGTCTGAGACCCGTCCACCGCACCTGGGGTGATACGGGGGAATCGCTCACCCTGGTCGGCAGGGCCACCGATGTGGCAGATCGTCCAACGCATCGAAGATGCCTGGGTGGAAGCGCCTACCGATGGTCTCTAGGAGGGAACTGAGTTCCCTGGTATCTGATAATCAGTACCCTCCCAGGACGTGCTTCCTTCGAGTGCCTCGCCATCACGGACTGTCCGCACGGGTGATGATGGCTCGCTAGTCGCTTCGGTCGCTGACGGGGGAGGAGGGTGCCTGCTGAGCTGCAGTTTTCCCGCAGCGGCTCAGGGAGGCTGACTCCGCGTTCTCTGCATCCGGTCCGATGCGTTCTGGATGGCGTTAGTCTGTCTCGCGGTCGGGCCGGGTGCGAACGTGGCGGTCGCGTCCAGCGCCATAACCGGCAGCGGCCATGACCAGGCTCAATGCGGTGAGGAGAAGGAGAGCACCAGTCCAGCTGCCGGTGGTGTCGTGGAGGACGCCCAGAAGAAGGGGTCCGGCCGCGGCGACGAGATAGCCGATGGACTGAGCCATCCCGGCCAGGGCTGTGGTCTCGCTGGGACCAGTGGCACGTTGGCTTTGGAAGCTCAGGGCGAGCACGAGACAGACACCGGCGCCCAACCCGAGAAGAGTGCACGCCGCGAGTGCGAGCGCTGGAAAGAGGAGCAGAAGCGCGAAGCCTGCGGCGACGATCGCTGAGCCCGCGGCCGCAGCGAAGCGCTGGTCGTGGCGGCCTCGAGTGATCAAAGGCAGCAACATGCTCGTGACCAGTGCGACGAGCTGGTAGTAGAACAGCATCCAGCCGGCAGCTGTGGTGCTCATGCCCTGCTGACTGAGGATGCTGGGCAGCCAAGCGACGGCGGTGTAGAAGGCAAGGGATTGCAGGCCCATGAAGAAGGACACCTGCCACGCCAGCCAGGATCGCCATGGGGTTCGAGCGTGTGTCCCACGAGACCGTACGCCGCCGTCCGGCCGGGATCCGCGTAGCCGAGGCAGCCACACGGCGAGAGCGGCGACGGCGACGACTACTCCCCAGGCCAGGGCGGAATGCCAGGTTCCGGGCAGGGCCCCGGCAAGCGGGACGGAGATGCCGGACGACAGAGCAGCGACCACTCCCATAGCGGTGACGTAGAGAGCGCTGACGGTATGAACCCGCGAGCCGGGCACGTGGGTGCGAATCACCGTAGGCAGCAGGACGTTGCCAACTGCGATCGCCACCGAGAGGATCACGGTTCCGACGAACAAACAGGCAAGCGAAGGCAAGGACCGGATCACGGTGCCCGCTGCCAGCACTGCGAGGGCGGCCACGAGGAGGCGGGTGGTGCCGACCCGGTGCGAGGTGCGCCCGACAAAGGGCGAAGTCACAGCAAACACAAACAGCGGCAGGGTGCTCAGTACGCCACCCTCTGACGCAGTCAACCCGGTGTCGTGCTCGATGGCCGGCAGCAGTGTGCCCACACCCGTCAAGGTCACGCGTAGGTTGGCCGCCACCAAAAGGATCGCGATCAAGAGGCCCGCCGAAAGGGCGGGCGTAGTAACCGGCGTCTTCGGGGTTGCGATCCGGTCGGCCTTCGTAGCCGTGGTGAGGCCGGCGCGGGAGTTCCTCGAGGTGGTCACTTCTGTCGTTCCGTTCCGGTCTCGGTGAGCTTCACGATCTCGGTGGCGCAGTAGCGTGCACCGACCTCGTCCTGGGCGGCGATCGCCTCAACGAGACGCCTGTGCAGAAGGCTGTGCTCCGCGGCCGTCGCGCTGGGCCAGAGTGTGCCGCCGATCTGTTCGGTGACCGCAGTGCTGAGGACGTCGTACACCTCGGTAAGAAGGGTGTTCCCGCTGGCGCTCACCACAGCCTGGTGGAAGCGGGTATCGATCTCCGCGATGGCGGCCATCTCCGGTGAATCCGCTGTCGCCGCGGCCTCGTCGAGGAGGTGCCGCAGGTGATTCAGGTCGTCTTCGGTACGCCGCAACGCGGCCAAGCCCGAGGCGTACTCTTCCAGCACTGCGCGCAGTTCCAGCACGTCGCTCCACCTCGAGGTGTTGGCACGTCTCATCAGTACCGAGTGCATTTCGCTTGATGTCCGGACGTACGTCCCGTCACCCTTCCGAGCCTCCAGCAGGCCCAGATGCACCAGCGCGCCGAGCGCCTCGCGCACCGTCGTACGCCCGACACCGAGTTGCTCGACCAGATCATGTTCGGGCGGAATCCGCGTCCCTACAGGCCATGCGCCGGATGTGATCTGCTCACGAAGGGTGTCCACCAGTTGCGCCGACAAGCTCGCGACGCGGCGCGGCGCACGAAGATCTTTCATAAGGCGACCCTAACACCGAATGTCTGACATCTGTACGTGATGTAGATCGCCACCCGCCTTGGTCCTCTCGTCGTGCATGGATCCTGGACGCAGCGAATGCGTTGATCGCGGTGGCGCGGACGGGCGTCTTGACGACTCGGCCTAGGTGAGCAGCCGATAACATGCCGTTGCGTGTTCCGCGAGTAGGTCGGCTGCGGCGTTCAGACAGGCGAAGCCCAGCTCAGATGACATGCCATGTGGGTCGCCGAGCACTCCACGGGATGCGACTGCCTTGACGCCGTCAGTGAATACGCGGGCCAGTGGTTCGTCGTCCATGGGCGTGGTCGCATCCTCCCCGGCACTTGATCAGCCGGTACGTCCTCCCTGTTGTGCCGCCGGCTGGCAGCCGCGCGCATAGGTGGCAGACCGAAGCCTGACACCACGGCCACATTACTGCGCATTAACCTGTTCCCCTTTCGCTCATGCCTTGACGCCGCCTATATCAGGACATACGTTGAATGTGAATCATCCATAACGTTATCCGTCAATAACGACAGAAGGGTCGGTACGGACGTCATCCTCATGACTGAGGGGCCACCCCCGCCGGATCCCCGGTGGCCTGGCGCCGCCACACCGCGCCCGAGACGTTTCTCTCCGGCCTCGTCGTCCCCCGCCCCACCGGGCCCCCAGGACAGCACCATGAATCACAACCTGCCAGTGAGGCTCAGCAACAGCCTTGAGACAGTCTCATCCGCTCGGACAGATGTGGTCTTCCCTCTGCCTCACATTCCAGAAGGTCTTGCCGCCGTCCGCCGACGCGCCGCCCGCGCTATGCAACAGTGGCGCATCCCCTCGGACCTTGTGGACGATGCGCTTCTGGTCGTCTCCGAACTGATCACCAATGCGGTCGTTCACGCCCTTCCCCCTGCGTCGCTGTGCTTGTCCCGGCAGGGTGGCCGGGCTGCGTGCGCTGTCCGCATCGAGGTCACTGACGCGGGTCCGGCGCTGCTGCGCCACCACGGCGGCAGCCCTCGGCAGCCCGAGGAGAGCGGCCGCGGGAGCGCCATCGTCGCCGCACTGTCCGCCCGCTCCGGAACCACGACTTACCAAGGCGGGACCACTCGATGGGCGGAAATCCAATAGCCCACGCCCTGACCAGGCCCCCGGCGTCCACCCCGCACGGCACCGTGCGGTCGCGCGGCAGGCGTGTCACCTGCGGCTGGTGGAGGCGGTCAGGGGGAGCTCGCGAGCTCTGGCGGCACGTACTCGGAAGTCACAGATGCCTGACCGGCGACGCGTTGTGGCCCCGCCGGGCGGTCGGCTAATCCTGCCGAGGACAGCGGAAGCGCCAGTCAATCCTGGGACTTACCTCCGAGTGGAGCCACAGCGATCATTCCTGTCAGTCCTTGATCTCGCAGATGACCGCGCCCGAGGTGATGGACGCGCCGACCTCGGCGGCCAGGCCCTTGACGGTGCCCGCGCGGTGGGCGTTGAGGGGCTGTTCCATCTTCATGGCTTCCAGGACGACGATGAGGTCGCCCTCGGCCACGGTGTCGCCCTCGTTGACGGCGACCTTGACGATGGTGCCCTGCATGGGGGAGGCCAGGGCGTCGCCGGAGGCGGCGGAGCCGGACTTCTTGACCGCCTTGCGCTTGGGCTTCTTCGAGCCGCCCGCCGGGGCGGTGGCCATGCCCAGGGAGGCGGGCAGCGAGACCTCGAGCCGCTTGCCGCCGACCTCGACCACGACCGTCTCGCGGCCGGTGGGCTCCTCGTCCTCGTCGGGGCTGACGGGGGCGAAGGGGGTGATGGTGTTGTTGAACTCGGTCTCGATCCAGCGGGTGTGGATCGTGAACGGCTCGCTGGTGAACGCCGGGTCCACCACTACCGCCTGGTGGAACGGGATCGCGGTGGCCATGCCCTCGACCTGGAACTCGGCCAGCGCGCGGGCCGCCCGTTGGAGGGCCTGGGTGCGGGTGGCGCCGGTGACGATCAGCTTGGCCAGCAGCGAGTCCCACGCCGGGCCGATGACGCTGCCGGACTCCACGCCCGCGTCCAGCCGGACACCGGGCCCGGCGGGCGGGACGAAGGAGGTCACCGTGCCGGGGGCGGGCAGGAAGTTGCGGCCCGGGTCCTCGCCGTTGATGCGGAACTCGAAGGAGTGGCCCCGCATCTGCGGGTCGTCGTAGCCGATGGCCTCGCCGTCGGCGATGCGGAACATCTCGCGGACCAGGTCGATGCCGGTGACCTCTTCGGTGACCGGGTGCTCGACCTGGAGACGGGTGTTGACCTCGAGGAAGGAGATGGTGCCGTCGTTGCCGACCAGGAACTCGACGGTGCCGGCGCCCACGTAGCCGGCTTCCTTGAGGATGGCTTTGGAGGCGGCGTAGAGCTGGTCGTTCTGTTCCTGGGTCAGGAAGGGGGCCGGGGCCTCTTCGACCAGCTTCTGGTGGCGGCGCTGGAGGGAGCAGTCACGGGTGGAGACGACCACGACGTTGCCGTGGGTGTCGGCCAGGCACTGGGTCTCCACATGGCGGGGCTTGTCGAGGTAGCGCTCGACGAAGCACTCTCCGCGCCCGAAGGCCGCGACGGCCTCGCGGACGGCGGAGTCGTAGAGCTCGGGGACTTCTTCCATGGTGCGGGCGACCTTCAGGCCGCGGCCGCCGCCGCCGAAGGCGGCTTTGATGGCGATGGGCAGGCCGTGCTGTTCGGCGAAGGCCACGACCTCGTTCGCGCCGGAGACCGGGTCGGGGGTGCCGGCGACCAGGGGGGCGCCGGCGCGCTGGGCGATGTGGCGGGCGGCGACCTTGTCGCCCAGGTCGCGGATGGCGTGCGGCGGGGGGCCGATCCAGGTCAGGCCCGCGTCCAGGACGGCCTGGGCGAATTCGGCGTTCTCGGAGAGGAATCCGTAGCCGGGGTGGATGGCGTCGGCGCCGGATTCGGCGGCCGCGGCCAGGACTTTGGCCTGGTCGAGATAGCTGGCCGCCGGGGTGTCACCGCCCAGCGCATAGGCTTCATCGGCCGCGCGCACATGACATGCGTCCCGGTCCGGATCGGCGTAGACGGCTACGCTCGCGATCCCGGCATCCCGGCAGGCACGGGCAACACGGACAGCGATCTCGCCACGGTTGGCGATGAGCACCTTCGTCAGCATGTCGGCTCCAGGGTCTGGTTCGGGGCGGCGTCGAGCTGGTCGATGGTTTCGAGCGTCAGGTGGCCGCCTGAAAGTACGGAGAGACCCGGGAGTGCCGCATCCTCGGCGAAGACGGTGGCGACGATCTGTTCCGGGGTTTGGTGCGGGCGGGTGTCGAGGACCTCGTAGCCGGTGTCGCGCAGGCCCCGGGCGATGACGTTGGCGCCGCGGTCGTGGCCCTCAAGCCCGGGCTCGGCGATACGGGTGCCCGGCACCGGCGCGGCACTGGCACCGGCACGAGCTGTCCGCTGTTGCGGAGTCTTCATGGTCTCTCCGTTCGAATGGTCAGCGGGGCGGGAGGGCTTCACCGGCCGCCGGGGCCAGGGAGCGCGGTGCTTGTGCGACGACGTCGCGGATGCGGCCCCGTGGCTTCCTCAGCGTGGCCGGTAGGAGCTGCGCCACGCTGTCGGGCCCGGCTGGGGCGGGGCGCTGCACGAGATGTTGCGGGTTTTGACCGTCCACTCGTCCAGTCGCTGCGGCGTCGCAAGGACGGCTGAGGCCGCCGCGGCGCGGGTTTGGATCACCGCGAGCGCGGCGGCCAGCTCTTCGTGAGTGGGGTTGCCCCGTACGACCGTGAACACCATTGGCCGCCCTTTCCGAAGTCCGTGAGGTCAGTGGGGTCAGAGGGGGATGTTGCCGTGCTTCTTGGGGGGCAGCGCTTCGCGCTTGTTCCGCAGGGTCCTCAGTCCGCGGACGATGTGGCGGCGGGTCTCGGAGGGCATGATCACCGCGTCGACGTAGCCTCGCTCGGCCGCGATATACGGATTCAGCAGGGTGTCCTCGTAGTCCGCGATCAGCTCGGTGCGGGTCGTCTCCGGGTCGTCGGAGGCGGCGATGGTGCGCCGGTGGAGGATGTTGACCGCGCCCTGGGCGCCCATGACCGCGATCTGTGCGGTGGGCCAGGCCAGGTTGAGGTCCGCGCCCAGATGCTTGGAGCCCATGACGTCGTAGGCGCCGCCGAATGCCTTGCGGGTGATGACCGTGATCAGCGGGACGGTGGCCTCCGCGTAGGCGAAGATCAGCTTGGCGCCGCGGCGGATGATGCCGTTGTACTCCTGGTCGGTGCCGGGCAGGAAGCCGGGCACGTCCACGAAGGTCAGCACGGGCACGTTGAACGCGTCGCAGGTGCGCACGAAGCGTGCGGCCTTCTCGGAGGCGTCGATGTCCAGACAGCCGGCGAGCTGCATGGGCTGGTTGGCCACGATGCCCACCGGATGGCCCTCGACCCGGCCGAAGCCGGTGATGATGTTGGGCGCGAAGAGCGCCTGCGTCTCCAGGAACTCGTTGTCGTCCAGGACGTGCTCGATGGCCTTGTGCACGTCGTACGGCTGGTTCGCGGAGTCCGGGATGAGCGTGTCCATCTCCCGGTCCTCGTCCGAGACCTCCAGATCGGCCTCGTCGGCGAAGGCCGGGGGCTCGGAGAGGTTGTTGGAGGGGAGGTAGGCCAGCAGGGCCTTGACGTATTCGATGCCGTCCTTCTCGTCCCCGGCCAGGTAGTGCGCGACACCGGAGGTGGTGTTGTGCGTCCGGGCGCCGCCCAGCTCCTCGAAGCCGACGTCCTCACCGGTGACCGTCTTGATCACGTCGGGGCCGGTGATGAACATGTGCGAGGTCTGGTCGATCATCACCGTGAAGTCGGTGATCGCCGGGGAGTAGACCGCCCCGCCCGCGCACGGCCCCACGACCAGGCTGATCTGCGGGATCACTCCGGAGGCATGGGTGTTGCGGCGGAAGATCTCGCCGTACATGCCGAGTGAGACCACGCCTTCCTGGATACGGGCGCCGCCGGAGTCGTTGATGCCGATGACCGGGCAGCCGGTCTTCAGCGCGAAGTCCATGACCTTGACGATCTTCTCGCCGAACACCTCCCCGAGCGCCCCGCCGAAGACCGTGAAGTCCTGGGAGAACACGGCCACCGGGCGGCCGTCGACCGTGCCGTAGCCGGTGACGACCCCGTCGCCGTAGGGGCGGTTCTGCTCGATGCCGAAGTTGGTCGAACGGTGCCGGGCGAACTCGTCGAGCTCGGTGAAGGACCCCTCGTCCAGGAGGAGGCCGATGCGCTCGCGCGCGGTCAGCTTGCCCTTGGCGTGCTGCTTCTCCACCGCGCGCGCGGACCCCGCATGGGTCGCCTCTGCGATACGGCGCTGCAGATCCGCGAGCTTCCCCGCGGTGGTGTGGATATCGATGTCGGCCGGCTGCGCGGGCTCGGTGCTCACTGCTTGGCTCCCTTCTGAGCGTTGGCGCTGGTGGCGTGCCAGGTGGTGAGCAAGAGCCCGGTTGCCGAGGCAGCTGTGAATGAGTTTCCGAGCGGGAACGGCACTGCCATCCGCACCGGGGAAGCCGGAACGGGGGTGTCCGGTTGGTGAGGCGGGGACGTCGGACCGGCGCCTGGGGGCACCGTTGCGTCGTTGCGTCTCAGCGTTCTTGGCAGGAACGAATCGGTCGGCATTGGGGGGCGGCGTGGTAGGTGGCAGCCCGGAGGGATCAATGGAGGCACTCCAGAGGTGATGGGCAATGGCCTGCGGGGCCGAACTCAAGGTCAGAAGGTGTCGTGGGGGACGTACGCCCCCCAGACATCGCTGGAGCAAGTGGGGGTGCTGCCTCGACGTTCATCGCCACGGAGGCCACGGAGGCCGCGGAGGCTCGCAGAGGCGGAAGAGGAGTGCCTGAGGGCCGGACTCGATGCCTTCTGTCAGACACACCGGGGCCCCGATCCGCACGGTGAGCGGCGGCACGCCGATGACCCTGGAGCACAGCCAGAATCCCTCATTCATGTTGATGGTGGCGAGTGCGCACTGTCTGCCGGGGCTCCGGCCCGTGGCCAGGACATGGCGGATGACCCCGGTGCCGCAACTGAGTTCCCAGGCGAGATCGGTGGAGGCGCAGACGGGACACAACAGACGGCGGAAGACTGCGGTTTGACACCAGCGGCAGCGCTGGAAGTACAGCTCTCCGCCCCCCACTCCACCCAGCGGCACCTGCGTGGGGCAGTCCGCCTCCGGGAGTGGGCTCGCGCTGGGATCGACCTCCCGTTCGTCGGGGGCGCTATCCGTGGTTTCGATCGCTGTATGGAGCACGGTGTTCCTCTCCGTCTCCGTCCGAAATGACCCGCGACGGGAGGCGAGAGCTCACCGATCACGGCTGTAGCACGTCGGCACCGCTGTGGCGGCGTGCTTCACAAGCTATGGTACCCAGTCCCGAAAGTGAAGTACTGAGTTCCAAAATGTGCTCTGTGATGGAAGCCTCGCCGCGTCACTCGGCGCCCGATGCCCGAAGAATTCGGTACTCAGTCCCATCGAGACGAGGCAAGTGGCGTCCACGCGGTAAGGCGGGGAAGGATGGGCGGTCATGAGCAAGCTACCTGCACGGATCCGACTGGCAGATGCCGCATTCGCGCTCTTCGACGAGCGCGGATACGAGCAGACGACCGTCGACGACATCGCTGAGCGAGCGGGGCTCGGGCGCACGACGTTCTTCCGGAACTACCGTTCCAAGGAAGACGTCATCTTTCCGGACCACGATCGGCTCCTGGAGTTGATCAGAGATCGGCTGGCGACCTCGAGCCACAGCACCGCTCTGGTCGCCGTGTCGGACGCGGTTCGACTCGTGCTGCTGCACTACGTGGAGGAGGGCGACCTGGCGAGGCGGCGATACGCCCTCACGAGCAAGGTGGCTGCCCTGCGTGACCGGGAGATCGCCAGTGTGGGCCGCTATCAGCGACTGTTCCGGGAGTTCATCGCGGACTGGCTGGGGGGTCCGGCGGAATCGGCGTCGCTGAGGGCCGAACTCATGGCCGCCGCGGTCGTCGCCGCTCACAACCATGTGCTGCGTCGATGGCTTCGGGGTGAGTCGTCCGACCCGGTCGCCGAGGTGGACGAGGCGATGCGTGAGGTGCTCGCCCTCTTTCCGGCGCCCGGCTCCTCACCGGAGCCCGGCGGTGGTACCACTGTCGTCGCCTTCAGGACCGGGCAGGACATCGACGCCCTGCTTCCCTCGCTGCGACGTCTCGTCGAGGACGGCGCCGAGCGCTGAAGCCCGCTCCGTTTGATCGAGTGATGCCGCGCACAGCGGAGACAGGGGCGCGCTTGGGCGTGTTAGCTTCCGGCTGTGGCTTCCCCGGTCCCGAACACATTCCCCTTCCCTGGCGGAACCGCCGGGACCAGCCGAGCAGGCTGCCCGGCGGTGCTCGGCGCCCGTGCCCCGCTCGACCTCTTCGGCGACGGCTTCGTCCGAGACCCGTACCCCTGGCTCGACCGGCTCCGGGCCGAGGACCCCGTGCACTACGACCCCGGCACCGGGTTGTGGCTGGTCAGCCGATACGACGATGTGCGCCGCGTACTGCTCGACCCGACCCTGTTCCGTCCCGACAACGCTCTGCACGCAGTCACCCCCCTACCGGTGGCGGCGCTGCGGATTCTCGCCCGGGCCGGCTTCACGCTCCCACCCGCGCTCGCCAACAACGGCACTCCCAGTCACCCTGGACTGCGCCGCGTGGTGACCCGATTCTTCAACGCCGAGCGCGTCGCTGCGGCCATACCGGTCATCGAGCGCGTCGCCGAGGACTTGCTCGACGCCGTGCGGTCGGAGATCGAGGCCACCGGTCGGTGCGAGCTGTTCAGTTCTTTCGCGCAGGTGCTGCCCTGCCGGGTACTGATGGAGCTTCTCGGCATTCGGGGAGTCACTCCGGCCACCTTGATTCGCTGGAGCGATGCCTCGCTGGAGCTGTTCTGGGGCAGGCCCACTTTCGACAGGCAGCTGGAACTGGCGGAGCTCGTCGGCGAGTTCCATCAGTGGCTGACCGACACGGTGCGCGGCGATGCCGCCCCGCCCACCTCATTCGTCGGTGCGTTGGCTTCTCACCGGTTGCCCGACGGCGAGCCGCTGGACATCGGGACAGCGGTGGCCGCGTGCTTCTTCGTGTTCATCGCGGGACAGTCCACCACCGGGCAGCTCATCGCCACGGTGCTGCGCCGAGCGCTCACCGAGCCGGGTCTGTGGCTGCACTTGCCGGGGCGGACGGGTCTGGCCGAGGCATGGGTGGAGGAGGTGCTACGCCACGAACCGCCGGTCACTACGTGGCGCCGGGTCACCGTTCGCTCCGCCGAACTGGGCGGGGTGAGCATCCCTGACGGCGCGCAGTTGCTGCTGATGCTGTTGGGCAGCGGATCCGACCCGAAGGTCTTCCTCCACCCGGAGCGGATGCGCCCGTATCGGACGAACGTCCGTCATCACCTCGCATTCGGCGTCGGCCGCCATCGCTGCCCGGGCGCGTCCCTGGCGCGCACAGAAGCGGCGGTGGCCTTGCGCGTAGCGGCCAGTCGCCTGTCCGGAGTGCGGCTGGAGGAAGGTGGGACCGAGCCCCCGATGCTGGGTCTGCTGTCCTTCCGGGCTCCCCTCGGCGTCACCGTCAGTCGATGAACCGGTGACCTGCCGTGTGACCATCGACGGGGATGACGTGGACGGCTTGCTCTCCGAGCGCGACGACCGCTCGCCCGGCTGGGCCACAGGATCGGAGCCTCCACAGTCTGGAAGATCTTGACGGCAGCCGGTGTCGACCCGGCTCCCCGCCGCGGCGGGCCGACATGGCACGAGTTCCTGACATCCCAGTCCGAGGCCATCATTGCCTGCGACTTCCTGCACATCGACCTGGCAAGCCTTCGCCGGGTCTACGCGCTGGTCTTCCTCGAGCACGGCACGCGCCGCCTCCACATCGCCGGCGTCACCGCTCATCCGACTGCGCAGTGGACGGCCCAGCAGGCCCGCAACCTCGCTCTTGAGGTGAGCGTGCGCCTCGAGTCGCTGCGCTTTGTGATCCGCGACCGGGACAGCAAAGTACACCGAATCCTTCGACGCGGTCTTCGAAGCCGAGGGAATCGAAACCCTGAAGACCGCCCCGCGGTCCCCGCGGATGAACGCGCACTGCGAGAGAGTCATCGGGACACTGCGGCGTGAACTCCTCGATCACGTGCTGATCTGGAACGACACCCACGCTCGCCACGTCCTCGACGTCTACGCCCGGCACTACAACGACCATCGCCCCCATCAGGCCCGAGAGCAACATCCGCCCCTCACCGACAGCCGGACCGCACCATTGACCGACTCGAGCACTCCGCGACGACTACTCCGGACTCGCGTCCTCGGCGGCCTGATCAACGAGTACAGACACACGGCCTGACTAGCCGCGACGGGTTTCCGAACGGCACAGCCTCGGACCCCGAGGTGCCTGATAGCGGGATACGTCAGGAGTCGTGCGCGACGGGTCGACTGAGTGGGTGCTCAGAACTCCTCGGGCCTACCAGTTGCCGTCTCGATGCGCGACACCAGGTCACTTTCCCGATCCCGTACCTCGACCGCTGTGGCGCGGAACGCGTCGATCAGGGGTGTCGCAGGCCCGCGCCATGCCAGAACCAACTCGGATCCGGCGACATCGGTGATGGGTCGGAACACGACCGATGGACGAGGGGCGAATCGGGACATGCTGATCGCGGTGACCGTGATCGCTTCTCCGGACGTGACTTTCTCCAGCTCTCCCTCCATCGAGCCGACCATGGGCCCGATCCGAGGAAGCAACTGTTCATCCAGTTCGGTGTCGCGCAGCGTCCAAAATCTCGACCATGCCCTGTCGTCGGTACGCGGCGCGAGAATCCGCTCACCGACAAGATCGTTCAGGGTCACAGCTCGAGCGGCTGCCAGAGGATGACTCTGGTCGACACCAATAGCGCGGGGTTCGACGAACATGGGCTCGACGTGGAGGTCGGGGCATTCGATCGGCATCCGCACAAATGCGATGTCGGTGGTGTTCGAGCACAGGCCGCAAGACGGGTCGGCCCATTGGAACGTCTCCAGCTCGATCGCGACAGAAGGATGGCTCGCACGAAAGGCGCGGAGGATCGGCGAATCGAGTTCGAGCAGTGAGGACACGCTGAAACCGATGCGGAGCGGTGCGTCGATTCTGTCGCGGGTGGCGCGGGCGGCCAGTGTGCCCTCTTCCAGGGCGTTGAGTGCCGTGCGAACGCTGCTGAGGAACAGTTCCCCGGCTTCGGTCAGGGCGACCGAGCGGGTGGTGCGCATCAGGAGCGGGACCCCGACCTGCTCTTCCAGCTCGGCGACGCTGCGGCTGAGTCCTTGCTGCGAAATGTGAAGGATCGCGGCCGCGCGCGTGAAGTGCAGCTCTTCGGCGAGGGTCGCGAAATGACACAGTCGGCGTGTGTTGACGTCCACCTCACCAAAGGTAAGGCGTGTGCAAGTGTTCGATAACCGGACGCCGTCCAGCGCGACGTTCAAACGCGAGACGCTCCAGGGCCGCAAGCAGTGGTCCAGCGGGCGCGAGGCCCGCCTCGACACGTTCCGCTGGCTGCACTGCTACAACGCCGGACGCTGTCACTCCCGCCTCGGGCAACGCAGGAAGCGCTGGGGGAGCAGCTCGTCAGTACTGGTAGAACCCCTGCCCAGACTTGCTGCCCAGTTGGCCCGCCTCGACCATGCGCTGAAGTACCGGAGGCGGGAAGTAGAGGGGTTCCTTGAACTCGTCGTACATGGCCTCCGCGGCGGCCTGCACTGTGTCCAGGCCCACCAGGTCGGCCAGCCGCAGGGGACCCATGGGGTGTGCGCATCCCAGCTGCATGCCGGTATCGATGTCCTTGGCGCTGGCGAAGCCTGACTCCATCATGCGGATCGCGGACAGCAGGTAGGGGATCAGCAGTGCGTTGACCACGAAGCCGGCGCGGTCCCCTGCGGTGATGGCCTGCTTCCCGAGCGCCTCGACCGCGAACCGCTCGGCCCGCTCCCGGGTCCGTGCCGCGGTGAGCAGCGAGGGCACCAGCTCCACCAGGCGCAGCACCGGTACCGGGTTGAAGAAATGGATGCCGATCACCTGCTGGGGGCGGTTCGTCGCCATGGCGAGCTTCATGATGGGGATCGAGGAGGTGTTGGATGCGAGCAGTGCGTCGGGCTGCTCGACGACCTTGTCCAGTCTGGCAAAGATCTCGGTCTTCAGTTCCTCGTGCTCCGCTACGGCCTCGACCACCAGCTCACGGTCGGCGAACTCGTCCAGGTCGGTGGTGAAACGGAGTCGTGCGAGGGCGAGGCCAGCCGACTCCGCGTCGACTTTGCCGGTCGTCACAGCACGGCTCAGCGACTCGCGGACCCGGACTCTGCCGCGTTCGACGCCCGCCCCGTCCGCGTCGGCCACCACCACGTCGAGGCCCGCGCGGGCACACACCTCGGCGATGCCCGCCCCCATCAGGCCACAGCCGACGACTCCGATCCGCTGTGGGTCGGTCATGATTCCGCCTCTCTTCGTACGTGGCTCTCGGTCTTCTCCTCGGGGCGCTCCCCTGTCAGCCACGGATCCGGCGCTCCTGATCGGACCACTCCTTGGCTCGTAGCTCGAACTTCTGAATCTTGCCGGTGGCGGTCTTGGGCAGTTCGGTGACGAACTCCACGATGGCTGGGGCCTTGTAGCGGGCGATCAGCGTACGGACGTGCGCGATCAGGCTGTCGCCGTCAAGGGCAGCGCCGTCCTTGAGGATGACAAAGGCCTTGGGGCGTTCACCCCATCGCTCGTCCGGGATGCCGACGACCGCCGCTTCCTGGACCTCGCGGTGGGAGAGCAGCGCCTGCTCGACCTCTATGGTCGAGATGTTCTCCCCGCCCGAGACGATGACGTCCTTGGCGCGGTCGGTCAGTTCGATGTAGCCGTCGTCGTGCCAGACGCCCAGATCGCCGGAGTGGAACCAGCCGCCCGTGAACGCCTCCGCGGTGGCCTCGGGGTCGTCCAGGTAGCCCTTCATCACCGTGTTGCCGCGCATCACGATCTCGCCGACCGTTCGCCCGTCTCTCGGTACGTCCTTCATGTCAGTGTCGACGACCCGCACCGGATCGGCCTGGAACATGGCCACACCTTGGCGGGCCAGCAGTCGGGCGCGCTCGTCCGGGGTGACGTCGCGCCAGGCGTCCTTCGGCTCGCAGACCGTGTAGGGGCCGTAAGTCTCGGTGAGTCCGTAGACGTGGACGATGGAGGCGCCCAGCTCCTCCATACGTCCGATGATGGCGGGGCTCGGTGCCGCTCCCGCCGTCGTCACGACCAGCGGCTTGGAGAGAGTCTTGGCCGCGGGGGAGTTCGCCAGCATGACCAGAACCGTCGGCGCGCCGTTGAGATGGGTGACGCCCTCGCTCTCGAGCAGATGCCAGATGTTCTCCGGATGCACGGTGCGCAGACAGACGTGCGTGCCGCCGACCGCGGTGACGGCCCAGGCTGTGCACCATCCGTTGCAGTGGAACATCGGCATGGTCCACAGGTAGACGCTGTCAGGGGTGTGCCGTGAGTGGATCACCTCGCCGAGGGCATTGAGGTACGCGCCCCGGTGGCTGTACATCACCCCTTTGGGTCGTCCGGTGGTGCCGGAGGTGTAGTTGACCGAGATGGTGTCGAGTTCGTCGTCCACGGTCCATTCCGCGTACGGGGCATTGTCACCGCGGCTCAACAACTGCTCGTAGTTGGGTCCGGACAACAGCGGACGGGCACCGGCGCCCAGGCCCGTGCCGGTGAGATCCACGAGGGAGACGATTTCGCGAACGGAGGCCAGCCGGTCTGCGATCGGCAGGACCATCTCCTGCAGTCCCGTGTCCACCACGAGGAGCTTCGCGCCGGAATGGTCGCAGATGTAACGCACCTCCTCCGGCGACAGGCGAGTGTTGACGGCGACCAGGGAGGCTCCGGCCAGCGGCACCGCGAAATGCGCGATCAGCAGCTCGGGCGTGTTCGGACACAGGTAGGCCACCCGGTCGCCCGCTTCCACGCCGGACGCGCGCAGCGCGGCGGCGAGCCGAATGGTGTGGTCGGC
Source organism: Streptomyces sp. 11-1-2 (assembly GCF_003595545.1). Lineage (NCBI taxonomy): Bacteria > Bacillati > Actinomycetota > Actinomycetes > Kitasatosporales > Streptomycetaceae > Streptomyces > Streptomyces sp. 11-1-2. The sequence goes on along the minus strand of NZ_CP022545.1, from coordinate 2,663,582 downwards.
GAACTCGGCATAACTCAGGCTGCGGTCCCCGTAGCGGATCGCGGTCTTGTCCGGATGGACGGCGGCAGCGCGCTCGAGATAGGCCAGCGGGGTGAGCGGGGTGATGTATGGCGGCTGGGTCATCACTGTCTCCGGAAGGCGAGTGGGCTGCGGCGTAGGGCGCGGGACGGACAGGCAGCCCACCCGGTTCGGGCGGAAAGGGACAGCGCGCCATTAGATGCCAGCAGCGGAGATCGACGTGGGATGGTGGGTACCGATGGCTGAACGGGGTGACACCAGGATGCGAGACCGGTGCCAGCCCTCGTTAGTGGCAGGATCACAAATGCGGTTGTGACTGACTCACGAACCGTGGGTCCGGCCTCGCCGACCGCCCAGCAGTCGTACCGCGACCAGGATCTCCAGCACGTCCGCGAAGCGCCTCAGGTCGCAGCCGGTGCGCTCGGCGATCCGCTCCAGCCGGTAGTAGGCCGTGTTCGGATGCACGTGCAGGCGCTGCGCCGTGGTGCGGGCGTTCAGGTCGCTCGCGACGTACTCGAGGAAGGTGGCGACCAGATTGCTCCCGTTCACGAGGTCCTCCGTCACGAACCTGGAGATATCCGGATGGATGAGGCGTCGTGCCGTGTCGCCGTGGCGGAGGAACAGGTAGTCCAGGCTGGACAGCAGCGGCAGCGCGATCACCCCGGCCTCGTTACCGAGTCCCTCTCGCGCGGCGCACGCCTCGGCGTATGCCTCAGGGATCTTGCCGAGGCCGGCGTGGTACGTACTGATGCCCACCGAAAGTCCCTGACGCCGCAGTTCCGGGAGCAGATGCCCGAGGGTTTGAGTGAACGCCGCCGCGCCGCCTGTCTGGGCCGGTGCGACGCCCACGACTTCGTCCTGGCGGGCGACCGCGAAGCCCTGCGGCGCGAGTCTGCGTAGCGTGGCGACGACATCTTGGAGCGTCTGCTGGGCCGATCCGCCGGCCGGAGTCAGGACCGGAGTGGCCGAGAGCACGACCAGGCGAGCGTCAGCTTCGAGTCCCACCATCCGCAGCAGTGCCTGTTTCGGACCGGCGGAGATGTCCCGCGCGGTCAACAGGTCCTCCAGCAAGTCGCGGCGGATCCGGTCGCCTTCCGCGAGATCGTGCTGCTGGGCGGTCAGGTAGGCCTCGGCGGCCAGCGAGCTTCCCACCTCGATGACGCGCATGACCTGCCCGACGAGGGCGAGCGCCGCGTCGCGCGAGTCCGGGTCTTCCCCGCCCATCTCGAGCAAGGTCTCCCAGAGGGTCAGCTGCGCGACCCGGAAGGCGTGCAGGAAGTCGGAGAGGGAGATGCCCTGCCGGACTCTGCGCCCGGCCTGCGTCTCGGTGGGCGGAAAGTCTTCCCGCCGCGCAGGTCTGCCGAGCCGCACACTGGTGAGCAGTGCCCGGAAAATGGCTTCGACGTGTACCGTCACGTCGCTGCGAAGTTCCGGCGCTGTACAGGCCGCGTACGCCGGAACCTGGTCCCAGATAGCCTCGACGGCGCTGGTGACCACACGGTCGAGGGACGCCTCGACCGTGTCGACGACACCTTCTACCGCGTCATGGTCCGCCGTGGTCATGTCTGTTCCCGTCGGCCGATCGGGTCGCGCAGACAGGCGCTGCGCGCTCCTGCCAGGTTAACGCGGGCTTGTGAGATGGTCACACATGACCTCACTCCGGGAAGGTGGGAGGAGCAGGGGCGCAGCACTGTGGAAACCGCCGCCCTGATAGCGACCCTCTCACTCTGGACCGACCTGCCATCCGCCTTCGACTCCATCTGTACCGGTCTGCACCGCGCGGCGCTCAACAGGCGTTACGACTGGTTCGAGAGGGCGGGGCACCCGGGTTACGTGTTCTGGTGGGTTACCGACGACACGATACCCACCTGGCAGGACGGGGTTACCAGGCTGGAACACCTCCACGATCACGGCTACGCACCGTACGCCTTCACCTTCCACCACTCGTTCGATCCAGCCGGAACGGTAGTTGTCAAGTCAAATGAGACGTTCGTGGCGCTATGAACCTTGTGGTTCGGGTTCCCTGCGTTTCGTCGGGTTGTTGATCCAGACCTGGTCGGGTATCTCGGGTGGCTTCGGTCGGTGGGCGAAGCGTTCGGGGTGGCGTTCGTATGCCTCGACGAGAGCGACGGCCCGCTGGTCGCGGACCTCCTCTGCAGTGCCGAAGTGCACGGAGGCGGGGGTGTGCAGGCCGATCCCGGAGTGTCTGTGGTCGTGGTTGCGGTAGGTGATGAAGGCGTCCATCCACTCCCGGGCATGGGCCAGCGAATCGAACCGTTGCGGGTAGTCGGCGGCGTACTTCGTGGTCCTGAACTGGCTTTCCGAGTACGGATTGTCGTTGCTGACCCTGGTGCGCGAGTGACTCCTGGTGATGCCGAGGTCGATCAGCAGTTGGGAGACCTTCTTGCTGGTCATCGAGGTGCCGCGGTCCGCGTGCACCGTCTCGGGCACGATGCCGTTGCGCTCGATCGTCTCGCGGATCAGCTCCTCGGCCCGCTCAGCCGTTTCGGCCCGCCCGACGGTGTGGCCGACGATGTAGCGGCTGAAGATGTCGATGATGACGTAGGCGTGGTACCAGATGCCCTTGTCCGGGCCGGGCAGCTTGGTGATGTCCCAGGTGAAGACCTGTGACGGGCCCCTCGCCACCAGCTCGGGGACCGTCCTGGCCGGGTGGGTGGCCTGGCGGCGGCGTTCGCCGTTCTGCCCGGCGGCGGACAGGATCCGGTACATCGTCCGCTCCGAGCACCAGTAGTTCCCCGCGTCCAGCTCACGGGCCCAGACCTGGGCGGGCGGCAGGTCGGCGTACTCCGGTCGGTTCAACAACGCCAGGATCTCCGCCCGTTCGGCCGGCGAGAGGGCCGAGGCGGGCGCGGGTCTCGGGGATGGTGCGGGCTTCGGCCCGGGGTTGATGCGGCGGTAGTGGGTGGCGCGTGAGCGCCCGGTCGGCGAAATACCGGGCCGCCTTGTCCCGCTCCTCCTCCAGCTCGCGGATCCTCTTCCTCGCGGCGGCCAGCTCTGCCTGAACCGCGTCACCGCCAGGCTGCGGTGCCGCAGCAGGTGTGGAGTGAGTACCGGACCGGCGTCCGTTGGCGGCCCGGATCCAGTTCCGCAGCGTCTCGGTGTTCACTCCGAGGCCGGTGGCGACCGACTTGATCGTCGCTCCCGGACGGGACCGGTACAGCGCGACCGCGTCAGCCTTGAACTCGGCGGGGTAGTGCTTCATCCCCACAGGGACTCCGTTCTCCTGGACCATCGAGATCCAAGTCTTTCCGGTGTCCAACATGCGAGGTCAGGTCCCCGGTCCTCGGAGGAATGTTCACCCTGCCGTGCACGGTCTCACCGACGCGGCCACCTCCGACTCACCGGCCTCGCGCTCGACTGCGTTCTTCCTGCCATGCGAACCAGTAATGGAACGACTCACAGCTGCGTGAGAAGCCTATTAACAACTACACGGCGTAGGTGCGGCCGAAGTTTTGTTTCTCTTTGTCGCTCAGGGGTGTTTGGCTCTCGTCCTGAGTCCTTGCGGTGATGCTCCGCCGCTTTAAGAAGACCCTCTTGATCTACAAGTAGGAGTTCAGCCCTATGTCGGATAACCCGGACCGAGATGATGCGACGCTCGGTGCTGCTGGGGCAGCGACGGCGGAACCGGAGCGTCCCCTCGCTGGCGAGGTCGAGGGGCGTCGGACGGGCAGGAAACTGGGCCTGATCGTCAATCCGCTCGCGGGCATGGGCGGCAGCGTGGGCCTCAAGGGGACCGACGGACCGGACATCCTGGAAGAGGCGAAGCGGCGGGGCGCGCGTCCGCTGTCGGGCGAACGAACTGTCCGCGCACTCACCCGGCTCACCGCCTCGAAGACGCCGTTCCGCCTCGTGACGGCATCCGGTGACCTGGGCGAGCACAGCGCGCTGGCCGCCGGACTGGACCCTGTCGTCGTGCACCGGACAGAGCCGGGTGCCAGCGGGCCTGCCGACACCAAGGCGGCCGCCGAGGCCATGGCACTCTCGGCGGTCGACCTTCTCCTGTTCGCAGGCGGTGACGGCACGGCGCGTGACATCCTCAGCGTGGTCGGCGACCGCGTGCCGGTGCTCGGCATCCCGGCGGGGGTGAAGATGCACTCGGCGGTGTTCGGCGCGAGCCCCGAAGGCGCAGGCGGTCTCGCGGCCCTGTTCCTCGACGGCAGTCCTACGGCCCGACTACGAGACGCTGAGGTCATGGACCTCGACGAGACCGCCTTCCGCGAGGACCGGCTCTCGGCACGCCTGTACGGCTACGCCCGCAGTCCCTACGAGCGCCATCTCGCGCAGAACGCCAAAGCGGGATCCCGAGCGGACGACAACGCGGTGCTGGAAGCGGCTTGCCAGCGCGTCGCGGCACGGATGCGGGAGGGGGGCCTCTACCTCGTGGGGCCCGGCACCACCATGCGACGCGTCATGAAGTCGCTCGGCCTGCCCTCCACGCTGCTCGGCGTCGACGCCGTACTGGACGGTGCGCTCGTCGGATCCGATCTCGACGAGCGGGCGCTGCTCGGCCTCATGGAGGGGCGTGACACCCGCATCGTAGTAGGCGTGCTGGGCGGCCAGGGCTACCTGTTCGGGCGCGGCAACCAGCAGATCAGCGCCAAGGTCATCCGGAAGGTCGGCCGCGAGGGCATCGTCGTGGTCACCCCGTTGGACAAGCTCGTCGCTCTTGAGGCGGCAAGTCTGCGCGTCGATACCGGCGACGCCGAGGTCGACGCGCTACTTGCCGGCTACATGCGGCTCCACACGGGCCCGGACCGCAGCGTTTTCTACAAGGTGAGCGCCTGACCCCGACCGGCCGATCCGGCGCAGGGCAGAGCCGGAAGCCCAACGGTTATCTATACAAGGAGAATCTAATGAAAGAACATGTAGCCCACCGGTACATGGCCAACTCCGTGCCGGCGATCAAGCAGGAAATGCTGGACTCGATCGGTGCCGGTTCCGTGGAGGAGCTGTTCAGTCAGGTCCCGGTCGAGCACCGCCTCTCGCGCCCGCTCGACCTTCCCCCCGCGCTGACCGAGAGTGAGCTTCAACGCCATCTCATCAGTACGCTGTCGAAGAATCAGACCACCGAGCAGAACCTGAATTTCCTCGGCGCCGGCTGCTGGCAGCACCACGTGCCGGCGGCCGTCGACGAGGTGGTGCGCCGCAATGAGTGGCTCACCTCGGTGTTCGGTGAACCGAGTTCCGATCACGGACGCAACCAGGCCTGGTTCGAGTTCTGCAGTCAGCTCGGTGAACTCCTCAAGATGGATCTGGTCGGCATGCCGGTCCGCAGCTGGGGAGTCGCGGCGGGGCACGCGATCCGCATGGCCTCACGCATCACCGGGCGGGACGAGGTGGCGGTGGTTCGGGCGATCGACCCGGAGCGGCTCTCCGTCATCCGTAACTACTGCGAACCGGTCGAGATGCCGAGCCACATCACGGTCCGCCTCATCGAATTCGACCCCGCGACAGGTCTGATGGACCTCGACGACCTGCGTCAGGTCGTCGGCGAGAGGACGGCCGCAGTTTACTTCGAGACCCCCTCCTACCTCGGCGTGATCGAGCACCAGGGGGCTGAGATCGCCGCCATCGCCCACGCCGCCGGGGCCGAGACGATCGTCGGCGTCGATCCAATCTCCCTCGGCGTGCTGGCTGCGCCCATCGACTACGGGGCCGACATCGTCATCGGCACCACCCAGCCGCTCGGCGTGCACATGAACACGGGCGGTGGAGTGGGCGGCTTCATCGCCTCGCGCGACGAGGAACGCTACGCCCGCCAGTACCCGACCTTGTTCATCAGCATCACGGACACGACGAAGGAAGGCGAATACGGCTTCGGCCTCAGCCTCTTCGAGCAGAGCTCCTACGGTCTGCGGGAGAGGGGCAAGGACTGGACCGGTCACTCGGTCTACATGTGGGCCATCGCCAACGCCGTCTACATGGCGCTGATGGGCCCCGAGGGCTTCAAGGACGTGGGCGAGTTGATCCTGCAGCGCGCCCACTACGCCGCGCGGCGCATCGCCTCCATTGAAGGCGTACGGGTGGCCTTCCCGTCGGGTTTCTTCAAGGAGTTCGTCGTGGACTTCAGCGGCACGGGTCACAGGGTCGCGGACATCAACAAGGCGCTGCGGGCGCACGGCATATTCGGGGGCAAGGACCTGTCGCGCGACTTCCCCGAGCTCGGGCAGAGTGCCCTCTTCTGCGTCACCGAAGTACACACCCAAGCCGACCTACTGCGTCTCGCCGACGCACTCTCGGAGGTAGTAGCACGATGAGCGCCAAGCTTCGCGAATACCACGCCCCGGTGTGGAACGAGCCGGTCATCCTGGAGATGGGCTATCCGGGCCGCCGCGGCCTCGCCGTACCTGAAGCCGAGGAGGCGGTGCGAGACGAGGTGGGGGACGCCGCTGACCTGATCCCCGCCGCTCTGCGACGACATGACAGACCGTCACTGCCCGAGGTATCGGAGCCGGAGGTGCTCTACCACTACCTGCGGCTGTCGCAGCAGACTCTCGGCATGATGGGCGTCAGCCTCTTCGGCACTTGCACGATGAAGTACAACCCGCAGGTGAACGAGGCGATCGCATGGCGCCCCGAGGTCACTGAGGCACATCCCTACCAGGACGACGACACCCTGCAGGGAACTCTCGAGATCGTGCACAGGTTCGACGCCATTCTGCGCGAGCTGTCCGGCATGGACCAGTTCATCTTCCAGGCCGGTGGCGGCGCCGACGCCGCGTACACCAGCTGCGCCGTGACACGTGCCTACCACGCGTCCCGCGGCGAACTGGAACAGCGCGACGAGATCATCACCACGATCCAGACCCACCCTTCGAACGCCGCGACCGCCGGCGCCGCGGGCTTCAAGGTCATCACCCTGATGCTCGACGAGAACGGTTACCCCTCGCTGGACGCTCTGAAGGCCGCGGTGTCCGACCGTACGGCCGCTCTCATGGTCAACAACCCGGACGACATGGGTGTGTACAACCCGGAGATGCGCGAGTGGGTGCGGGTGGTGCACGAAGCGGGTGGCCTGTGCTTCTACGACAGCGCCAACTTCAACGGCATGATGAGCAAGATCCGTGCCCGCGAGATCGGCTTCGACGCCTGCATGTTCATGCTTCACAAGACCTTCGGCGCTCCCAAGAGCGGGGTGGGGGGACCGGCTGTCGGCGCCTACGGCTGCTCGGCGGAACTGGCACCCTTCGTGCCGACTCCGGTTGTCGCCCACGACGGCGACCGGTACTACCTCGATCACGACCGGCCGGAGAGCTGCGGCAAGATCCGCGAGTTCTGGGGAAACGTGCCCGTGGTACTGAAGGCCTACGCTTGGATCCGCGCCATGGGGGCGGAGGGTGTGGCCGAGGCCTCCGACATCTCCGTCCTCGCCAACAACTACATGGAGCGGGGCCTGCTCGCCATCCGCGGCGTCACCCGTTCGCACCCCGACGCGACCAGCCCGCGCCTGGAAATGACGCGCTACAGCCTGGCTCAGATGAAGGAGGAAACCGGGGTGGACGTCCATGACGTCCAGAACCGCATGACCGACTTCGGCGTGGATGCCATGTGGACCAGCCACGAACCATGGCTCATCCCCGAGCCGTTCACGCCCGAGGCCGGCGAGATGTACGGCAAGGAAGCACTCGACACCTGGATCGCGGTTCTCGCCCGGATCTCCGATGAGGCGTACTCCGATCCTGAGATCGTCAAGACCGCGCCTCACAACCAGGCGGTACACCGCCTCGATCACGACGCGATGGAGGACCCCGCACGCTGGGCCATGACCTGGCGGGCCTACCTGCGCAAGAGGGCGAACACCGGCGCCTAGAGCTGAGCGGGCTGTGAGTCGGTCCGTCGCGGCAGGGCGACCAATGCCCTGCAGCGGCGGATCGTGCACCGTCGCGGCGCAGAACTGCACCGGTGGGCGGTTGGGCGCCGATGCGAGAGGGATGACGCACCCCGCCGGCGCGGACGCGGTTGTGGCGGCGATCTCAATGCCTGTGCGCTGCACCCGATTGGCGCCACGCCCGCATCTTCCGAATAGCTCGACCAACGTCGGCCGAGTGAACCCGGACTAACCGTCACTCGGGCAGCACGGTGACGGCCCGTACGTACCGTGAGCAGGTGTAGGAGCCGGATCCCTCATCTCCCGCCGACGCCGCCGGCGTTTCCTGCCCACCCGTGAGCTCAGACCAAACCCTCCGTGCAGCCGACCTGCCCGACGGCATCACGATCCACCTCTCAAATAGCCGGAAACACCCTCCGGGTTACAGCGGCAAACGACAGGAAACAAGGAGGCATCCATCATGACTGTCGACTCCACAGAGGAGATCCGGGGCACCACTCACGGCACCGCGCCCGTACCGCTCTCCGTTCTGGACCTGCTGACCGTCGGCGCCGGACGGACCTCCGTCGGCGCTCTGCGCACCGGCGTGGACATCGCTCGCCTCGCCGAAAGCCGTGGCTTTCACCGGTACTGGGTCGCCGAGCACCACTCGATGCCCGGCGTCGCCTCCTCCTCGCCCGCAGTGCTCCTCGCCCACATCGCGGCCCACACCAACCGCATCCGGCTCGGCTCGGGCGGCGTCATGCTGCCGAACCACGCCCCGCTCGTGATCGCGGAACAGTTCGGGACGCTGGAGGCCATGGCTCCGGGACGGGTGGACCTCGGGCTCGGCCGCGCGCCCGGCACCGACGGCGCCACCGCCGCCGCCCTGCGCCGCACCGACCTGCCAGGCGACGGCGACGACTTCCCGCAGCAGCTCACCGAGCTGATCGGGTTCCTGGACGACGACTTCCCCAAGGGACATCCTTACCGCAGTGTTCACGCCGTTCCCGGCCCCGTGCAGTCGACCTCCCCCGGTGGCGTCCAGTCCCCGCACCGGCCGCCGGTGTGGCTGCTCGGCTCCTCCGGCTTCAGCGCACAGCTGGCCGGCGCCCTCGGGCTGCCCTTCGCCTTCGCGCACCACTTCGCGGCGCAGAACACCGTCCCGGCGCTGGACCTGTACCGGAAGTCGTTCCGGCCCTCTGCGGCCCTGAACGAGCCGTACACACTCATCGGCGTCTCCGCGCTGGCGACCGACGACGAGGAGGAGGCCCGCCGCCAGGTGCTGGCCTACGCGCTGAGCATGATTCGGCTGCGTTCGGGACGCCCCGGACTCATCCCTACACCGAAGGAGGCCGAGACCTACCCCTACAGCTCGATGGAGCGGGACTTCGTGCGGTCATGGAACTCCGACGTCATTCACGGCACCGCGGACGAGGTACGCTCCGGGCTCGACGACCTGCAGAAGCGCACCGGCGCCGACGAGCTGATGCTCACCACCTACGCCCATGACGATGACATCCGCCTACGCTCCTACGAGCTGATCGCGGACGCCTACGGACTGCCGGCGCCCGCCTGATCCTCGGCGCCGGGAACGCGGAGCGCCGCACGGCGCGGCGGTGGCACACGGGTAGGGCTCGTGGGCGGCGGACTGTAGCGACGGGCCCCGTAGCGCTTCACAAAGGCTTCATCGGTTGTGAGCTGGGATTTTTCCTATGGTCAGCTGGCTCGGTGGTACTCGTTGGTGAGGCTGGCGACGGCTTGTCGGCGTTTGATCCGGGCTGCGGGCAGGGGGATGACGTTCGGGTTGTCGGTGGGCGCGAGTTGGTCTCGGCCTTGGTGGGGTCGGTGGTTGTTGAGGTGGTGTGCGTAGTCGTGGAGGATCTTCTCGGCGTGGCCACGGTCGAAGAGCAGGACACGGTCGGTGCACTCTTCCCGTGCTGAGCGGATGAAGCGTTCTGCGTGTGGGTTGCAGTTGGGGCTGCGTGGGGGGATCTTGGTCACAGTGATGTCCTCGCTGGCGAACACGGCGTCGAAGGCGGCGGTGAATTTCGCGTCCTGGTCGCGGATGATGTGAGTGAATTCGGCGGCCCGATCGCCGAGTTGCCTCAGGAACTGCCGGGCCTGCTGAGTGGCCCATGCGGTGGTGGGGTGGGCGGTGACGCCGAGGATGTGGACGGTGCGGGTGCGCACCTCCATGACGAACAGTGCGTAGAGTCGCTGCAGGCTGATGGTGTCGATATGGAAGAGATCGGTGGCGAGCGGGCCGCTGGCCTGGGCTTTGAGGAAGGCAGCCCACTCACCGCGCGTCGGCTGGCGGCGCGGCGCGGGACCGAGACCGGCAGCACGCAGCACCCGACGGACGGTGGCGGGGCTGACTTTGTACCCGTGGCGGCGCAGTTCGCCGTGCACACGTCGGAAGCCCCATCGGGGGTTCTCGGCGCCGAGCCGGGTGATCAGGTCGCGGATCTCCTCGGGCAGCGGCGGCCGCCCGGTGGACGGCGACTGCGTCCACTTCTGCTTCACCAGACGCTGGTGCCAGGCCAGCAGGGTGCGCGGTGAGACGATCCGGTGTTCACGCAAGGCGCGGGGGAGCAGTCGGGACAGAGCAGCGAGCAGTGCACGGTGCGGCCATCCGAGCTTGGGCGAGGTGACCTTGTCCCTGCCGAATACTTCATCCGTGCAGGTCATGCTGCATGTTGGTATTCGTGGAGGATGCCGCCGAGGTGGTCGTGGCGGCGTATGTCCAGGCGGCTCAACTTGTCCGGATCGTTGATCGGTGTGGGCAGTGGGTGCAGCGGTCGGGCGTTGGCGATGCCCTGGTGGGGTCGGTGGGCGTTGTAGAACTGCCCGTACTTGTGCAGGGCGTGCAGGAGGTGGCGCTGGTTCCAGATCAAGGTCCGGTCCAGGAGCTCACGTCTGCAGGTCTGTACCCACCGTTCGATGAGCGAGTTCATTCTCGGCATCTGGATGCCGCTGAGTACGACTGTGATCCCCGCGTCCGCGAGGACGCCATCGAACAGGGCGGGGAACTTCCCGTCCCTGTCTCGGATCATGAATCGTGCCCGGCAGTCGACGTCTTCGAGGTCCATGACCAGGTTCTTCGCCGCTTGTGTTACCCAGGAGGTGGTCGGGTGTGCGGTGGCGCCCAGGATCCGGATGCGGCGACTGCTGTGTTCGATCACCACGAGTATGTACATTCGCGCGCCGGATAACGTGGCCGTCTCAAGGAAGTTGCAGGCCAGGAGGGCGTCGGCTTGCGAGCGCAGGAAGTCGGCCCACGTGCTGGAGCTCCGGTCGGGCGCCGGATCGATGCCGGCATCCTTCAGGATCTTCCAGACGGTCGACGCGGCCACCTTCACACCCAGCACGAGCAGCTCACCGTGCAGCCGTCTGTACCCCCACTGCGGGTTCTCCCTCGCCAGACGCAGCACCAGAATCCGGATGGAGCGCACCGTACGAGGTCGACCAGGTCGCTGGGGTCGCGATAACGCGGCATGGTGGCGTGTGACGAGGTCGCGATGCCAGCGCAGCACCGTTGTCAGGACGCACGAGCAGCCGCACACGCCGCAGGGTGGGTAGCGGAAGCCGGTGCAGCAGCGCCGCCAGGAACGCCCGGTCGCTTGAGCTGAACCGGACCTTTCTCTTGCCGAGTTGGCGTTCCAGGACCGCGATCTGATGGCGCAGGGCGAGAATCTCTGCATCTTTGTCCTGGTCGCTCATCGGCAGCAGACGCAGCACCGCGAACGCATTCGTCACACCGAGGTAGGCCAGTCGTAGCAGCACGATCGGTCATCATGACGCGTGGACCACCGGCTACGCGAGAGCGCCGGCTCGAGCGACCGCGGCCGACGACTGTGAGGTCCAGTGCGGGCCTCCGACCAGGGAGGATGAATTCTCGGCAAGCACAGGGTCTGCGCGACCAGCCCGGTCAGCAGAACGCAGAACGTGCGGAACGTCGGAGCGGTGAAGCAGGAACGGCAGACAGCCAGCAAAGCGGATAAGGACGGCGGTATCGTGCCCACTGGAAGCATCGGCGGATCACTCTCAACTGGGTGAAACAGACACCGCCGATGCTTCTGTCTACCTGTCACATCCCAAGAGCAGTCTGGTCTCGCGCCATCCGATCGAGCGCATCAACACACACCCATTCACCGCCCCGGTGATCCAAAAAGTGCGAAACACGAGAGGTCGAGCAGCCGCGGTTTTCGTGGGCTGATCGTGCCGTGCTCTCCGCTCTCGCACGGCACCTTCCCTCCGTCTTACGTCGCCATCGACTGGTCACCCCGGGCACACTGCTGACCTGGCACCGGCGTCTGGTGCGCTGGAAGTGGCGCCAGACGGCGGTCGGCCCCGGTCGGCCGTCATTGCCGGAAGAGACGGTCGCGCTCATCCAGCGCTTGGCGAGAGAGAACCCGACCTGGGGGTACGTCAGGATTCAAGGTGAGCTGCGGCGGCTCGGGCATCGGGCTGCGGTCGCCACGATCTGGCGCGTTCTGCGCTGCTTCGGTCTACCGCCCGCACCGCAGCGCGCCTCCAAGCATACCTGGCGTTCCTTCCTGCGCTCACAGGCCCACACGCTGCTCGCCTGCGATTTCATGCACGTGGAGACCGTCTTCCTCAAGCGCCTCTATGTCTTCTTCGTCATGGAGATCGCCACCCGGCGCGTTCACGTCCTGGGCGTCACCGCCCACCCGACCGGCACATGGGTCGCCCAGCTCGCCCGCAACCTGCTCATGGACCTTGAGGAGAGGACTGGGTGCTTCCGGTTCCTCATCCGCGACCGGGACAGCAAGTTCACCGCCGCGTTCGACGCCGTCTTCGCTGACAACGGCACAGCCGTCATCCCGACTCCGCCGCAAAATCCCCGGTCCAACGCGTTCGCTGAACGATGGATACGCACAGTCCGTACCGAGTGCACCGACCGCATCCTGATCACCGGTGAACGGCACCTGCGTACTGTCCTTCACCAGTACGCCGAGCACTACAACGCGGGACGGGCCCACCGCAGCCTCGGCCTACGGGCACCCGACGACGACCCGAACGTCATCCCCCTAGCCGCTGCCACGGTCAGGCGCCGCCAAGTACTTGGCGGACTGCTCAACGAGTACCACGCCATGTCACCCCGAGTGCCTCCCCATCCACAGGAAACGCCCAGCTCAGCAGCCTGATCGGAATATTGACACCCTTCACGAGCGCAGGCTGTCCGCATCGTGGCCGAGGAACCACGCCATCGCGAGATGGCCCACTCCGTGCGGCCGCAACCCGGCCAGCTTGCTCGGGTCGATCTCCGGCCCCGCGCCTTCCGGTATGGGCTTCTTGCGGTCGGTCAGGTGCATGACGCTGAGGCCGGTCCGCTGGGCGACCTTCTGCTCCAGCGTCAGTCGGGACACCAGCTTTCCGACCGAGTCTTCGCTGTGCAGGACGGACATGTGAACTCCCTGGCTCAAAGGATGGTGCGCCAGGCGCTGCGGCCCGGGCCCGCCGTCGCTTCCTTGCCGTCGGGCAGGACGACGGTGGCGGTGGACGTGGGCGGGACATCGACGCTGATGTCCAACTCCCCGCCCTGGATGCACCATTCGACGACGATGGTGCCGCGCGGGCTGTCGAAGGTGCCGCGTGCCCAGCCGACCGACGGATGGGGTACGGGCGCGACGACGAACCGCTCCCAGGCCACGGAGCCTTCGGCTTGGCGTAGGCCGAGGGTGTGGGTGTGCAGGAACTGGATGACGGCACCCTTGCTGTAGTGATTGAGCGATTCGTGCGCGTCACCGTTCTCGTCGACGCCGTCCCACTCCTCCCAGATGGTGGTGGCGCCACGGTCGAGCATGCCGAGCCAGGACGGCGACGTGCGTTGGAGCAGCACCTCGTACGCCAGGTCGGTGTGCCCGGTGTCGGCGAGGGCGGGCAGCAGGTCGGCGGTGGAGAGGAAGCCGGTGCCGAGGTGTGTCCCCGCCTCCCGGATCAGAGTGGCCAGGCGCGCGGCGACCGCGTCGCGCAGCTCCTCGGGGGCGAGGCCGAGCGACAGGGCACGTACGTAACTCGCCTGGGTGTCGACGCTGGTGCGGCCGGTGTCGTCGAGGAACTCCGTGCGCCAGGCCTCCTTGATCCGTTCAGCGAGACGTGCGTACCGGGCGGCAGCGTCCTCGCGCCCCAGGACACCGGTGACGGCGGCGAGTGTGGAGGTGGAGCGGTACAGGAAGGCGGTGCCGACCTCGCCCTTGTCCGTGGTCGTCCAGTCCTGCAGCGACTCGATGATGGAGCCGTCGGCGGCACGGGGTTTCGGCTCGCACCACTCGCCCCAGTGGAAGGAGCCGTCCCAAATGAACTCCTCGTGCGGCAACGGCTCTTGAGAGCGCTCGACGCGGGAGGGGTGACGCTTCGTGCGGGCCGCGCCCAGCGCGAACTCCACCCAGCGGACCATCGCGTCCCAGTTCTCGTCGAGCGCCCGGCGGTCGCCGTACGTCTCGTACAGCAGCCACGGTACGAGGACGATGGCGTCGCCCCAGCCTGCGGAGCCCGTCATGCCGTCGAGGCGCTGGTCGGTGTGGAGCTTGATGCGGCGCCCGTCCGGGGAGAAGTTGGCGATGCGTCCGTCGTCGAGCTGGTCGTCACGGACCGAGCGGAGCCATTTGCGGCTGAATCCGTGGATGTCGTAGAGGCGGGCGGCGGTGGGGGCGAAGACCTGGTAGTCGCCGGTCCAGCCGATGCGTTCGCGGGTCGGGCAGTCGGTGGGTACGTCGACGGCGTTGCCCCGGAAGCTCCTACGGGCCACGTCGTAGAGGCGGTTGAGGTCGTCGTTGCCGCAGGCGAAGGTGCCGGTCGGGCGCAGGTCGGTGTGGACGACCTTCATGGTGAGGCTCAGTGTGTTCAGCGGTGCGTCGCCGCGCTGCAGGCGTGCGTAGCGGAATCCGTGCACGGTGTGCCGGGGTTCGAAGACCTCGCCTTCGGCTCCGGAGGAGATGACCTCGTCGTGCTGGACGAAGACGGTGACCGGGTCGCCGGGTCGCTGGCAGTCGAGGTGGGTGGTGGTCAGGTCGCCGGTAGCGGGGTCGACGTGCTCCCCGTAGTCGATCACGGTGCGGGTGTCGGCCGGGCCGAGGTCGGTGAGGGCGAGCCAGCCCGAGGCGTTCTGGCCGAAGTCGGCGACCCAGGACCCGCTCTGCAGCCGGGTCAGCGAGACGCAGGGGCGGTCCTCGATGCGGCGCACGGGGGGAGCCGGGGACCAGGTGATCGGGGGTGCGCTCACGGCGTCGACGAGGACGGGAGCTCGCTCGGCGACCGGGGCGAGAAAGTCGGTGATCTGGCCGTCCATCAGGTCGGCTTGGGTGATCGAACCGGAGGCGGATGTCCAGTGCTCGTCGGTGCGGACCACCTGGCGTGTCCCGTCGGCGAGGCCGAGATGCAATTCTGCGCGGGCGGCGAGGAGTTGTCCCCACCCGGCGGGTTTGCGGAAGGCGCCGACCTGGCCGCGGTACCAGCCGTCGGACAGCACGATCTCGAGGGTGTTGTCGCCTGAGCGGACGGACGAGGTGACGTCGGCCGCCTGGGCGTACAGGGTGCGGTCGTACGAGGTCGAGCCGGGCGCGAGTTCGACGGTGCCCGCTCGTTCGCCGTTCACGAACGCCTCGTACACACCGAGGGCGGTGGAGTAGAGGCGTGCTCGTACCACCTCGGAGGTGTGGAACGTGGTGTACAGGGTGTGCGCGGGCCGCTTGCCGGGCGGGAGTTGCGAGGCGCGTGGCTCGTCGGCCGGTGTGATCCAGGAGGCCGTCCAGTCGGCGTCGAGCAGCCCGGCCTCGAAGGTGTGCCAGGAGCTCCACGCCGAGGGCTCGGCGCGACGTCGCACCCGCCAGCGCACTCGCTCGCCGCTGCGCAGCGCACGCACCGGCCAGTCGACGAGCAAGTAGCCGACGGCGAAGGCCCGTTGCTCGGGATGCCCGTCGATGGTGATCTGCAGTTCGTACTCGTCTCCCGCCGCCCCGGCATCGTAGGCGGGTTTCCAGGAGAGGCGGGGGCGGCAGCCGGACACCGGAAACCGGTCGCCGCCGCTGTCGATCGCCAACTCGTACGGTGTTTCAGGGGTGTTGAGCGTCATCCGGTCTCTTTCCTCCGATGTCCGGATCTGGATCCGCTGGGGTCCGCCTCGGTCAGTGGCCGTTGGCCGGCTGCGTGTAGGTGGTCCCGTCGATGGTGGTGGTGAGCGTGCCGACGGACTGGAAGTCGTTGCGGAGCACCACGGACGGGCCGAGAGTGAAGCCGTCGGGTCCGGTGCGCTTCGTGCCGGTGTGCCGCCCGGACAGCTTCAGGTCCTCTGTCCAGGTGAGGCAGGCGAACTCCGAGGCGGTGCCCGCCGTGCAGCCGAGCGTCGTGTTGGCGCCCCGTGCGACCTTCTCGGTGCCGTTGATGATGTTCGCGCCGTCATCGCTGAAGTTGCTGTAGGAGACGGCGACGCTGAGCGGCATGGCGCCGGCGCTGTTATTGGTGATCTGCACGGTCGCCGAGCCCTGGGCCTTGCCGCGCATGGTGTATGTGCCCGTCGGGATCGGCTTCGCCGCAGCCGGAGTCGTGGACGGGTCGTACGGGACGCCCCAGGTCTTGTCGGAGACCGGTACGGGCGTCACGGGCGCGGTGGGCCTGAAGTCCGGGAAGCGGGCGATCATCAACCGGCTGTTGCGGCCGCCGGGTTCGGTCGAGTCGACGCAGCGGTGCGGTGTCGGGTTGGCGCCGCAGGCCAGGTTCTCGGTGTAGACGACGGCCGTACTGTCGGCGAGCCACGCCGGGTCGGCGGCCGCGTTCCAGTTCCGGTCGGACCCGGCGTTGATCTGGAACCCGTTGCCGGTCTTCGGGTCGACGAGCCACGGCGAGAAGTAGCGGCGGTTGCCCTCGTTGCGGATCCCGGCGACGAACGGGGCGGTGCCGCCGTGCGCGGTGAGCGCGGGGATGCCGGGCATCCCGGAGATGAAGTCCAGGCGGCCCGAGCCGGTCACCTCGTCGGCGACCAGCCACTTGCCGTCGGGGGACGCCGCCATCGGGTCCGTGTAGTGGGCGTTGCGGGTCACCGGCCGGGAGGCGCCGGTGGCGAGGTCGGTGGCCCAGCCGTCCATGCTGTCGGACTTGAGGCTCTGGATGCCGAGGGTCGCACCGCCGTCCGCGGTGAATCCGCGCGGTTCACCGACCATGCCGGCGTAGCTGGCCCGCAGTTCGTTGCCGTTCTCGACGACCAGCGGCTGGAACGCGGCCGAGGAGTTGGTGAGGACGGAGACGCCCGCGAGTTCGTAGCGGCTGTTCGCCTTGTCGTACGTGATCCGGCCGACGTACGGGATCTCCGAGAGTGACCTGTAGTCGAGGACGTCCCACACCAGGTGCGTGCCGTCGGGGCTGAGCCGCCACTCACGGCCGTTGTTGATGCCGACGCCGTCGGGCTTGAAGAGCGGCTTGCCGTTCCAATAGATGGGCGTGATATGGGTGTTGGCGGCGGTGCAGCGGTCGTCGGTGACCGCGTACTGGGTGGTGTCGGTGCCGCACGACAGGATGCCGTTGCCGACCAGGACGCGCTTGCGGTCAGGCAGTTCGTTCGCGGGCGGGTAGGTGAACTGGCTGGTCTCGATGTCGGAGCTGTAGGACACCCCGCACGTGACGCACTTCCACGCCTCGCCGTTCGGGAAGGTGGTGCCGTCGGTGCGGACCACCAGGACCTGCGGGCCGGTGTAGATGCTCGCGGGCCCGGTGCTCGGTGCTCCCGCGTAGGTGATGCCCAGGAACACGTACTTCGCGTTCCTGGCGGGTCCCGGGGATCCGATGCCGCCCCAGTCGGCCGAGACGCAGCCGGTGGGGTGGGTGCAGACCCCGTCCGCGGGGACGGTCGGCGGGACCGGCAACTCGCTTATGCTTACTCGGGGTTGCGTGGTGCCCGACGCGTCGGCGGCCGTGGACGCGTGGGCGCTGGGCAGGGCCGCGGCGAGCGCCAGGACGGCGGCCGCGCTTCCTCTGACGAGGACGGAACGCACACTCCGAACTCTCATGATCTCGGCAGCTTCCTCACTGGTCGTTGCGTGGTCACTTGAGACGATCGATTGAGACGTTTCACTTGAGTGCTCCCGCCGACAGGCCGCTGATGATGTGGCGCTGCGCGATCGCGTAGAAGACGACGATCGGCAGGGCGGCGATGAGCGAGGCGGCGAGCAGGATCTGTTGTTGCGGGGTTTCGGCGGACATGAAGTTGGTGAGTCCGCGCTGTACGGGCATCAGGGAGCTGTCGTTGAACAGCACCAGGCCCATGAGGTACTCGTTCCAGACCTGCATGGCCTGGATGACGGCCACCGCGATCAGGCCGGGCTTGGCCAGCGGCAGGATGATCCGCCAGAAGGTGGTGAACAGGTTGGCGCCGTCGATGGCTGCGGCCTCCTCCAGCTCCTTGGGCTGGCTGGCGAAGAAGCCGCGCATGATCAGGATGGAGATGGGCAGGCCGCCCGCGATGAGCACGAGGATGTAGCCGATGCGGGTGTTGGCGAGCCCGAGCGTGATGAGCAGCTTGTACTGGGCGATGAACGACGCCGGCAGCGGGATGATCATGATGACGAGGATCGCGCCGACGACGGCGCCGCGGCCGGGGAACTCGATGCGGGCCAGGGCGTATCCCGCGAGGCTCGCGATGATCAGGATCCCGAGGACGGCGGCAGAGGTGTAGAGGAAGCTGTTGGGGAGGTACTGGCTTAAGCCGCCCTCGTTCCACGCGGTGGCGAAGTTGCCCCATTCGAAGGGGTGCGGGATCGGGTTCGTGCCCTTGTACAGTTGCTTGCCGCTCTGCAGGGATCCGCTGAGCACCCACAGCACCGGTACCAGAGCCTCGAGGGCTCCGGCGATCAGCAGGACGTACAGGGCGATGCGCGGCAGGCGGATGCGGCGGGGAGGCCGGCTGATCCGTGCCGGTGCAGGTGCGGTTTTCGTCTCCCGTGCCGGGTCGAGAAGCGTGTTCACGGTCAACGTCCCTTCTCCGTCCGGGAGTCGGTGAATCCGCCGAGCCTGCGGGAGACCCACAGCTGGACGCAGGCCAGAGCGACCAGGCACAGCCCGAAGATGACGGACATCGCGGCCGCACGGCCGTACTCGCTGTACTGGAAGGCCTGTTGGTAGATGTGCAGGGTCGGGACCTCGGTGTGCCCGGCGGGACCGCCGTTGGTCAGCACCTGGACCGTCCCGAAGATCTGCAGACCGGCCAGCAGGGTCAGCACGCTGACGATGCCGGTGACGTGGGACATCCCGGGCCAGGTGACGTAGCGGAACTGGGCCCAGCCGCGCGCCCCGTCGAGCGACGAGGCCTCGTACAACTCCTTGGGCACGTCCTGTCGGCCAGCCAGGAAGAGGATGAAGCCGAAGCCCCAGTGGTACCAGACGAACACGGCGGCGACCGCGATCACGGCCGTCTTGGGATCTCCCAGCCAGTTGTGCTGGAGGCCGTCGAGGCCGACCGTCTTGAGCGCCTGGTTGACGATCCCG
The DNA here is from genome assembly GCF_003595545.1 of Streptomyces sp. 11-1-2. NCBI lineage: Bacteria > Bacillati > Actinomycetota > Actinomycetes > Kitasatosporales > Streptomycetaceae > Streptomyces > Streptomyces sp. 11-1-2. The sequence goes on along the minus strand of NZ_CP022545.1, from coordinate 2,644,237 downwards.
ATGTTCGGGTCGAGGAACCACGAGAACATCACGCCCACCACGACCGTGGAGAAAACGCCCGGCAGGTAGTAGACAGTACGGAAGAACGCGGACCCGCGACGCGCCCGGTGCACGGCGAGCGCCATCACCATCGACACCGCGTTGGCGACGATCAGGCCGACCAGGCCGTACAGGACGGCGTTCCTCATCGAGCCCCAGAACTGGGTGTCGTGCAGCACGTAGCGGTAGTTGTCGAGCCCGACGTACGGAGAGCTGAGGCTCACCCCGTCCCAGGACTGGAAGCTCAGCTGAATGCCCTGGACGAAGGGGACCACCGTGAACAAGCCGATCATGGCCAGTGCCGGAGCCAGGAAGAACCAGGCCGCCAGCACGCGGCTGCGGCGCCGCATTACGCGCTCTTCTGCGCCGCGTCGAGGTCGCCGAGGACCTGGTCGACCGAGCGCTCCTTGAGGACGAGGGCCTGCGTGCCCTTCTGCAGTGCGGTGTTGACCTGCTCCAGGATCTGGTTCGGCACGAGCTGGATGTCGGAGATCTTCGCGGCGATGCCGGTCAGCTGCTGCGGGATGGTCTTCTCGGAGACGGCGCGCGCGGAGGGGATGAGCGGGACGCCCTCGGCCCAGACCTTCTGCTGGTCCGGCGCGGTCAACCATTGCAGGAACTTGAGCGCCTTGGCCGCGTTCTTGCTGCGCGGGTTGACCGCGGCGCCTTTGGCGGCGCCGCCGACCAGGCGCGGGGTCTGGGTGCCGTCGTCCGCCTTGGGCAGCGGGAAGGAACGGAAGTCGGTGAACTCCGGGGCGGTCGCACGGGCGACACCGACGGCCGAGGTGCCGTCGAAGATGGCGGCGACGCCCTGCGTGTTGAAGAAGGCCTTCTCCACGGTGGGGTTGTCGCTGTTGCCGTTCGGAATCGAGCCGTTGTAGATCACGCCGGCATCCCGCAGGTCGACGACGAGCTGCAGGGTCTTGCGCCAGCCCTCGCTCTTCCAACTGCTCTTGCCCACGAAGGTGGCGTTCAGCTCCTCGTCGGACATGTAGTTGGACCCGTAGGACTGGATCAGCTGGTTGGACAGGCTCGTCGCGAACCAGAAGGGGCCCTTGCCCGTCTTCTTGATCTTCCGCATCTGGTCGATGAACTCGCTCATGGTGGCGGGGGCCTGGTCCGGGTTGAGCCCCGCGCCCTTGTACATCGCCGCGTTGACGAAGACGCCCAGGGCCGGTGTCTCCCAGTGGGCGCTGTAGGTGCCCGCCTTCACGTGCTGCGGGTTGTCGGCGCCGAACGTCGTCGTCTTGAGGGTGGCGGGCCGGAAGGTGTCACCCCAGCTGCCCTTCAGCTGGTCGGTCAGGTCCATGGCCCAGCCCGCCTTGTAGTACGGGGTCATGGAATGGCCGTCGACCACCGAGAACATGTCCGGCATGTTCCGGGACTGCGAGCTCGACTGGAGCTTGGTCAGGAAGTCGGCGGGGCCGACGTCGTCGATCCTGATCTCCACGCCGACCTGCTTCGTGTACTGCGCGGCCAGCTTCTTCAACGTCGCGGCCTGCCCCCGCGACTGGTTCATGAACACGATCTCCTTGCCGCCGCCCGAACTGCCCGAGCCGCCGGAACCGCACGCCGCCAGCGGCGTGGCGGCGAGACCGGCGCCGACCGCTCCGAGGAGGCCGCGCCGGGAGAGTCCGGAGGAACCTGTGGAAGGGGTCGGCCGAGCCGGGCCCGCCATGTGGAATCGCGTCATCTTGGGTCTGTCCCTTTGAGTGAGTGGCGAAGACGTCGCGCGAAGAACCGCCGGCCACACAGGTCCGAAAAGAAGTGACCTTAGTGCTCGAAACAATTTTTTGCCGGTCGCGCTGGCCGTGAACGCTAGAACCGCGTCAACTGTCCGTCAATCCCTTCCGCGTAGTTAATTTTCCACTACGGCACTGGTCTTGACCTGGAGGATTGCCGAAAATATTTTCGGTGTTACGGTGCTGCACAGCGCGGGACGCTGACCCGCCACACGCCCCTGGGAGAGTCATGGCACCCGAGCCACAACGCGTCACCCTTGCGCAGGTCGCCGAGTCCGCCGGCGTCTCGGTCGCCACCGTCTCCAAGGTCATCAACGGCCGCCCCGACGTGGCCAAGGAGACCCGCGACAAGGTCCTGGACCTGCTGCGCGACCACAACTACGGCGGCTACCGGGACGATCTGCGCTCGCATCCGACCGTGGAGCTGTTCTTCGGGTTCGAGCGGCTGAGCATCTACCACACCCAGATCATCGAGAGCGTGGTGGACGCAGGGGCCCGCGAGGGGATCGCCGTGGTGGTGGGCCGACGCGGCAACCACGACCCCGCCGCCGATCCGGTCGCCTGGGCCCGCAGCCTCGCCGCCGCAGGGCGGCGCGCCGTCATCGCCGTCACGGCCAACCATCTGTCGCACCCCATCCGTGATGCCCTGAGCCGCTACCAGATGCCGCTCGTGCTGCTCGACCCGGAGGTGCTGCCCGACAACTCGACCGTCAGCGTCGGTGCGACCAACTTCTCCGGCGGCCACGCCGCGACCGCGCACCTGCTCTCGCTCGGCCACCGTCGCATCGGCTATCTCGGCGGTACCGAGAACTCCTGGTCGAACCAGGCCCGGCTGCACGGCTTCCGCAGCGCGATGGAGACAGCCGGCGCGCCGGTGCCGCCCGAACTGGTCCGCCACGCCGGCACGACCCACACCGCCGAGGGCATAGTGCACGGTGGGTCGCTGCTCGCCGTGGACCCCACGCCGACCGCGGTGTTCGCCGCCTCCGACGAACTGGCCGCCGGGGTCATCGAGGCGGCCCGGCGGCGCGGCCTTCGGGTGCCGGACGACCTGAGCGTCGTCGGCTTCGACAACACGCCGCTGGCCCAGGTGATCTCCCCGCCGCTGACCACGATCGACGGCCCGGTCCGCGAGATGGGTGCCGTGGCCCTGCGCACCGCCCTGCAACTGGCCGCCGAAGAGAAGATCGACTCCCACCACGTCGAGCTGGCCACGCAGTTGGTCGTACGAGAGTCGACGCGACCCCCGCGCGGCTGACACCCCGCCCACCGCCTTCGAAGCCCCTGCCTCGTCCGGGGGTTTCCCTGGCATGCCGTCTCACGCCACCACCCCACCCGGTGCGAACTCACGCCAACGCACCATCCGATGCGAAGGAATTCCATGTTCCAGCCATCCGACAGGGTCCTGTTCGGCGCCGCCTACTACCACGAGTACCAGCCCTACGACCGTCTCAAGGACGACCTCGACCTCATGGCCGAGGCCCACTTCAACCTGATCCGAGTCGGCGAGTCGGTGTGGTCGACCTGGGAGCCGGAGAACGGAGTTTTCCAACTCGATTGGCTCCAACCGGTGTTGGACGGCGCGCACGAGCGCGGCATCGCCGTCGTCCTCGGCACCCCGACCTACGCGATACCCCCGTGGCTCGCCCGCCAGTACCCCGAGATAGCCGGGGAGCGCGGCACCGGGCAGCGCATCCCGTGGGGCTCCCGTCAGGAAGTCGACTACACGCACCCGGCGTTCCGCTTCCACGCCGAGCGCGTCATCCGCAAGGTCGTCGCCCGCTACGCCGACCACGCGGCCGTCATCGGATTCCAGGTCGACAACGAGCCGGGTCTGGAGCTCTTCCACAACCACGGCGTCTTCCAGCGCTTCGTGGACCATCTGCGCCACACATACGGCGACGTGGACACCCTCAACCGCGAGTGGGGCCTGACCTATTGGTCGCACCGCCTCTCCACCTGGGCCGACCTGTGGACGCCCGACGGCAACGGCCAGCCGCAGTACGACCTGGCATGGCGCCGCTTCCAAGCCGAGCTCACCACCGAGTTCATCGACTGGCAGGCCGGGATCGTCCGCGAGTACGCGAGCCCTGTGCAGTTCGTCACGACCTGCATCGCTTACGACCGCCCGGGAGTCGAGGACGACGCGCTCACCCGCGACCTCGACGTCGCCGCGGGCAACCCGTACTACGCGATGCAGGACTCCCTCGCGCTCCCGGACACACGCCCCGCGCACGCGGCCACGATGTCCAACGACGGGACGTGGGCGCTGTACCGCATCGCCGACCGCATCTACGCCTCGCGCCAGGAGCCGTTCCTGGTCACGGAGACGAACGCCCAGACCGTCGGCAGTTCGTCGCGCAACAAGCCCGCCTATGACGGGCAGTGGCGCCAGGCCGCCTGGGCACTGATCTCGCGGGGCGCCTCGATGATCGAGTACTGGCACTGGCACACCCTGCACTACGGCACCGAGACCTACGTGGGCGGCATCCTCCCGCACAGCGGCCGCCCGGGCCGGATCCACCGCGAACTCGCGGTGCTGGGCGCCGAGTTGAAGACGGCAGGCGATCTGGTCGCCGCCCTCACCCCGGACGCGGACGTGGCGTTCCTGTTCTCGCTGCCCAGCAAGTGGGCGTTGCAGGCCAAGCCCTCGCTGGCCAGGCCGGACGGATCGCCGGACGAGCGCTCGTACGAGACCATCTTCGACGCGTTCTACCGCGGCGCGTTCGACGCGGGTCTCCAGGCCCGTCTGGTCCATCCCGACCAACTCGACACCGTGGACCTGCCCCCATTGCTCGTCGTCCCGGCCTTCTACATCGCCGACGACGCGACCCTCGACCGGTTGCTCGCCTACGCGGAGTCCGGCGGGCACCTGGTGATCGGCCCGCGCACCGGCTACGCGGACCTCGAAGCGCGGGCCCGCACCGACGTCCAACCCGCCCGCCTGTCCGGGCCCGCCGGAGTCTCGTACGACGAATTCACCAACCTGGACAGGGCGGTTGGGGTGCAGGGCAGCACCGAACTCACCCTTCCGCCCGGGGCGCAGGCCCTGCACTGGGCGGAGGGGCTCGTCCCGGACGGAGCCGACGCGCTGGCCACCTACGACGATCCGCACCTCGGGCGCTGGCCCGCGGCCACCACCCGCACGTACGGCACCGGCCGCATCACCTACGTCGGCACGGTGCCCGACCCAGCCTTCGCCGAAGCCCTCTTCAACTGGGGTGTCCCAGACGGCACGTGGGGCCGCCCGCACCCGAGCGTCACGGCGACCTCGGCCACCGCCCGCGACGGCCGGCGCGCCCGCTTCCTGCACAACTGGTCCTGGAACCCGGTGTCCGTCCCGCTGCCCGCCGCCGCGCAGGACGTCCTCTCCCCCACCTCCTACGAGGCCGGCCAGTCGGTCGAGCTCGGCCCGTGGGACGTGAAGGTGTTCACAGACCGGGACTGACCCCCACCCTCCGATGTCACTCACCACAGGAGCCCTTTCGATGCGCTCTTCCCAGCGCGTGCTCTGCAATCCCCTCGATCTCCCCTACCGCTACCAGGACATCCGCAAGGACAACGGCACCTGGCGATCCGTCCACCGGGAAGCGGCGGACCCTTCTGTCGTCCGGTTCCGGGGCCGCTTCTACATGTTCGTCTCCATGTCGGCGGGCTTCTGGCACTCGGAGGACCTGCTGCGGTGGGAGTACCGCCCGACCTCCAAGCTGCCCGCTCTCGACTATGCGCCGGACGTACGGGAGGTCGACGGCGCGCTGTACATCAGCGCATCGAGGAAGACCGCCAACTGCCCCTTCTTCCGTAGCGTGGACCCGCTGTCCGACGACTTCGTCGAGGTCACACCGGGCACCTTCCCCTTCTGGGACCCGAACCGCTTCCAGGACGACGACGGCGCCGTGTACCTCTACTGGGGCTGTGACAACAACACGCCTCTGTACGGGGTGCGTCTGTCGGACACCTTCGAGCAGATCGGCGAACCGACGCCCCTGATCCGGTCCGACGTCTCGACTCACGGCTGGGAACAGGTCGGTGAGGATTACGTCGACTCGCCGGCCCACCCCGGGCAGGAGGAAGGTCTCGCCCGGCTGCAGGGCAAGCCCTACATCGAGGGCGCGTGGATGACCAAGCACGACGGCACCTACTACCTGCAATACGCGGCGCCCGGCACCCAGTTCAACACCTACGCCGACGGCTACTACACTTCCTCGTCCCCTCTGGGCCCGTTCACGTACTCCCTCGACAGCCCGTTCTCGTCGAAGCCGGGCGGCTTCATCACCGGCGCCGGGCACGGCAGCACGTTCCAGGACCGACACGGCAACTGGTGGCACACGGCGACCATGCGGATCTCGGTGCACCACGACTTCGAACGACGCGTAGGGTTCTTCCCGGCGGGCTTCGACGACGACGGTGTGCTGTTCTGCAACCAGAACTTCGCCGACTACCCCTTCGTCTTCCCGGACGGTCCTTTCGACCCGTGGACGCCTCCACCCTGGCAGCTCCTGTCTTACAGAGCGGATGTCGACGCCTCGTCCTCGGCGCCTGGCCACGGCCCTGAACTCGCCGCCAACGAGGACATCCGCACCTGGTGGGCGGCCGCGAGCGACGAACCCGGCGAGTCCCTGACCCTCGACCTCGGCGCGAACAAGACGGTGCACGCCCTCCAAATCGACCTGGCGGACCAGGAGTTGGGCACCATCGCCCCTCGGATCACCGAAGGAGCCGACTGGAATCCACAGTTCTGGCGCGGCATCTTCCCCGCCCATACCCCGGCCGAGACCGCGGTGGAGGTATCCGAGAACGGCCGGCAATGGACCGTCGTGCACGACTCCCGGGGCACGGATACCGACGGCCCGCACGCCTTCCTCGTCCTCGACACACCACAGCGCATCCGGTTCGTTCGGGTCACCGGCGGCCGTATGCCGTTCGGCGGTGTCTTCGCGCTCAGCGGTGTCCGGGTCTTCGGCACGGGCGACGGCCCGGCACCGCATGCGGTGACCGCTCGGGCCAGTCGTGTCGACGGCCGGACCGCCAGGGTCGAGTGGGACGCCGCCGCCGGGGCGACCGGCTACAACGTCCGCTACGGCCGCCATCCGCAGAAGCTGTACCACAGCTGGCAGGTGCACGAGCGGGCCGCACTCGACCTGGGATCGCTCAACGCGGACGCGACGTACTGGGTGGCGGTGGACGCGTTCGGCGAGGGCGGCGTCACGCCCGGGGAGCCGGTGCTCGTGAAGTGATCACACCCGCCCGCAGTCCTCCTCTTCTACCGAAAGGTTCTCATGCGTCACGACGAACACCACGCTCTCTGGGACGAGTTCGAGATCGAGCTCGACGGTCCCTCGCACGGCAACCCGTTCACCGACGTCGAACTCGCCGCGATGTTCAGCAACGGGCGGCGTGAGGTGCGCGCGGGTGGCTTCTACGACGGTGACGGAACGTACCGGATCCGGTTCATGCCCGATACCGAAGGCCCCTGGACCTTCGTCACGTCCTCCTCGGCACCGTCGCTCGACGGGCTCTCCGGGCGCTTTGTGGCCGGGCCGCCCGCGCCGGGACGCCACGGCCCGGTGCGGGTGGCCGACCGGCTTCACTTCGCGTACGCCGACGGCACGCGTTACGTCCCGCTCGGCACGACCGCATACGCCTGGACGCATCAGGTGGAACGTCTGCGGGCCGCGACCCGGCGCACGCTGGCGTCCAGCGGTTTCAACAAGGTGCGGATGTGCCTGCTGCCCAAGGCGTACGCGTACAACACCGACGAGCCGGAGCTGTACCCCTTTCCCGGCTCCCCCGCGGACGGCTGGGACACGAGCCGGTTCGACCCCCGGTTCTTCCGGCGCTTCGAGGAAGAGGTGCGGGCGCTGCGGGAGCTGGGGATCGAGGCGGACGTCATCCTCTTCCATCCGTACGACCGTTGGGGCTTCGCCGACCTCGGGCGTGAGGCCGACGACCGGCTGACTCGCTACGCCGTACGACGGCTGTCGGCGTTCTCCAACGTGTGGTGGTCGATGGCCAACGAGTACGACCTGGTGCGGGGCAAGACCGAGGCCGACTGGGAACGGCTGGCGGGAATCGTGACCGAGGAGGTTCCGTCCGGCCATCTCGCCTCCATCCACAACTGCTTCGACTTCTACGACCACACGAAGCCGTGGATCACGCACTGCAGCATCCAGCGCGTCGACGCGTACCGCACCGCAGAGAACACGAATGCCTGGCGGGAGCGGTGGGGAAAGCCCGTCGTCGTCGACGAGTGCGGGTACGAAGGCGACATCGACCTGGGCTGGGGGAACCTCACGGGTGAGGAGTTGGTGCGGCGCTGCTGGGAGGGCGCGGTGCGTGGCGGTTACGTCCAGCACGGAGAGACCTACCTGAACGACGCCGAGGAGCTGTGGTGGTCCAAGGGAGGGAAGCTGACCGGGTCGAGTCCCGAGCGCATCGCCTTCCTGCACCGCATCGTCCGGGAGTCCCCGACCGGCGTTCTCGACCCGCTCCCCTCCGACTGGGACGTCGCTCGGGGCGGGGTCGCGGGCGCGTACGAAATCCTCTACTTCGGCTTCGGCCGCCCGCGTTTCCGGAACATCGCCGTGCCCGAGGGCGGGCGCTTCGCGATCGACGTGATCGACACCTGGGCGATGACGGTCGACCGTGTCGGCGTGACAGAGGGCAACCACGTCCGCGTAGCGCTCCCGGGGCGTCCGTACATGGCCGTGCGGCTGTCCCGGCTGGCGGGTGCCTTGCACTCCGGCTGACCAGCATCCAGACTCCCTGCAGGCGGCCAGGGAGAGGAAGCACACGGTGACGGAGGCCAAGGGTCGTGGGCCGTACGCCAAGACTGCAGCGAGGCGGGCGGAGATCGTCCGGGCGGCGCGCGACAGCTTCGCCGAGAACGGGTTCACGAAGGCGTCGCTGAGGGACATCGCCGTACGGGCCGGCATCACCCATGCCGGGCTGCTGCACCACTTCCGCAGCAAGGACGAGCTGCTCGCCGCCGTGCTCGCCGGGCGGGACGAGGAGGAGTGGCAGCTCGGCATGGCGAAGGTCTCGGACATGGGCGAACTGGCGCCGCTCCTCGGCGAGTTGCTGCGCCACCACCAGAAGGCGCCCGAGCTGATGCGCCTGTGGCTCGAGCTCGCCGCGGCCGCCTCGCGCCCGGACCATCCGGCAGACACCTATTTCGTCCAGCGCTACGCCAAGAGCCGCGAGAACTTCGCCCTCGGCATGCGCGGCATGGCGGAACGCGGCGAACTGCACGAGGGCCTCGACCCCGACCACGCGGGCGCCCTGCTCCAAGCGGTCCTGAACGGCCCGCAGTTGCAGTGGCTGCTCGACCAGGACTCGACATCGTCGGCCCGATGCTGGCCTTCATGCGCCTGATGCTGCCGAAGAGCGGCACCGACACCCCCTGACGTCAGCCGTCGCCTTCTTCGGGCTCGGACCCAATCACCATCTGCATGAAGATCTCCAGTAGGCGCAGCGCGTCCTCCGACGGGTCGAGGAGGGTCTGGATCCGCAGCCCGTCCATCATCGCGAGCACCATGAACCTTTTCGTCGTCGGTCACCTCGGGGCTGTCGTACCGCCAGCCTCCTGCGCTCTGGCAGATCCGAACCGCAGGTCACCTCGGGTGACACGGTTTCCGGCACCCACACGGTTCCAACGAGCTCACGAGCCTCGAGGCGCACCTGGCGGACCTGGTTGGCGCTCAGCCGGTGCGCCTTGACGCACCGGGCTGGATCGTTCAGGACCTCGGCGAGCCGGTCTGACACTCGTCCCGCCCGGGGCGCTGCCTGCGCTGAGGTATCCATCCCTCCGATCACGGATGCATGGTCTTGGCGTTCGCGGTAGTGGTGGTCCCGTGGGCACCTGGCGGGGACGGCTCCCGCCCATTGAGGGTCCAGACAGGCCAGGCCGATCTGGTTGAACCGGTGGATCACATCCCGGACGGTGTCCTCGTCGGCCTGCACCAACTGGGCGATCACCGGCACCCGGTTCCCGCCGGCCGAGGCCAGCAGCATCATCGCCCGCCGGTAGCGCACCGAACTGGTGCTGCCCCGGCGCACGATCTGCTGCAGCTTCTGCCCTTCCTGGTCAGTCAGTCTGCGCACACGGACAGGCTCGGCCACCGCGCCTCCAGCAGTTGGATCGACGTCACCGCCCATCCAACCGCCACCACCAACCCGGCGAACCTATGCGGTCACAGCACTAGCAGCTGGCCGGCTTTGCGCAGACCTCGGCTCGGCGTCGCCACCCGCGCTCGCCTTCCCAGAAATGCCGCACATGTTTGGCATAGGACAAACTGTTAGTGTGGCGTGTGGAGGTGATCGCGTGCCCATCAGCGGTACGACTGCGGCGGAGATCGCCGGCAGTGTGCGGGACCAGGTGTCATCGGGCGAGCTTGCGCCAGGGGCGATGCTGCCGCCGGTGCGGGCGCTCGCTGCCGGGCTGGGGGTGAACCGGAACACGGTTGCCCTGGCCTACCGACGGCTCGTCGGGGCCGGGGTGGCTGAGACCCGGGGCCGTGGCGGCACGGTGATCGCCGCGGTACCGCAGCTCGCTCGCGAGGGCGTCGGTGTCGGCGGCGACAGCGTTGATCTGGCCAGCGGCAACCCTGATCCGCAGCTGCTGCCGGACATCCTTGTCGCGGCCCGCAGCGGACACTATGGCCAGCCCTTGTACGGCATGCCCGCGATCGATGAAGCGCTGGACACATGGGCCCGTGACGACTTCGCCGAAGACATAGAGCAACCGTTCCGGACACTGGTCGCGCACGGCGCGGTCGACGCCACCGAACGGCTTCTGAACGCCCATCTCGCCCGCGGCGACATGGTGGCGGTCGAGGACCCCTGCTTCCTGGCAAGCATCGGCACGCTGCAGCTGAACGGCTACCGGACGGCACCGGTCCAGGTCGACAACGCGGGCATGCGTCCCCACGACCTGCGGGCCGCTCTCGAAGGCGGTGCCCGGGCGGTCGTCTGCACACCGCGAGCCCACAACCCGACCGGAGCGAGCCTCACTGCGGAACGGGCCGCCGACCTGCGCGCCATCCTCGCCGACCACCCCCAGGTCCTGGTGATCGAGGACGACCACTTCTCAGCCGTCTCCACCCGGCCGTACTGCCGGATCACTCCTGCGAGCACGGCGCGCTGGGCACTGGTGCGGTCCGTGTCCAAGTTCCTCGGCCCGGACCTGCGTCTTGCCCTGGTCGCCGCCGATACGGAGAGCGCGATGCGCCTGGAGGCGCGGTTGAGCGCGGGCACCACATGGGTCAGCCGCCTGCTGCAGCACAGCGCCCGCGAGCTGCTGGCCGATCCCGGCGTGCATGAACTCCACGAGCGCGCCCGCGAAGCTTACGCACACCGCAGCGGTCTGCTCATTCAGCGGATGCACGCCCATGGCATCGAGGTGCCCCATCGGCCCGATGGGCTGAACGTGTGGATTGAACTCGACGTCGACAGTCGATCAGTGGTCCACGCCCTGGCGGAGCGGGGCTGGGCCGTACGACCCGGCCACCTCTTCGTCCATGATCCGTCTGCCCACCAGGGCGCGATCCGGGTCACCAGCTCCACCATCACCGAGCCGCAGGCCGAGGCATTCTCCGCCGAACTCGCCGCAGTCGTCGCTGACTTGCGCACTGCGAACTGACAACCGGACCTACTTCCTCTGTCTGCGGCAGCCCGACCGTGATGCCGCCGCGCCACTGCCCGTAGCAATCACACAGTATCTTCGGAGGTTTTCTCTTGTTCACTGGTCTGAGCGCCTTCCCGCTCACCCCGATCCCCGGCAACGGAAGCATCGACGAGAAGGCGTACGGCAGGCTCGTCCACCGGCTCGCCACCGCCGGCGTCGACTCGATCGGGGCGCTGGGCTCCACCGGCTCCTACGCCTACCTGACCCGTCGAGAGCGGGCCCGCGTCGCCCGCCTCGCGGTGGAGCACGCCGGCGCGGTGCCGGTCATCGTCGGCATCGGGGCGCTGCGCACCCGCCATGCGCTGGAAGCGGCCGAGGACGCGCAGAACGCCGGGGCAGCCGGTGTGCTGCTTGCGCCGGTGTCGTACCAGCCGCTGACCGACGACGACGTGTTCGGCCTGTTCGAAGAGGTCACCGCGCACCTCTCCGTCCCTCTGGTGATCTACGACAACCCCGGCACCACCCACTTCACCTTCACCGACGAGCTGTACACCCGGCTGGCGCGGCTCCCGAACGTGGCATCCATCAAGATCCCCGGGGTTCCCGCCGACCCCGCGGCCGCCCAGACGCGCATCGAGCATTTGCGGCAACTTTTGCCCGCCACGGTGACGATCGGCGTCAGCGGCGACGCGGACGCGGCCAGGGGCCTGAACGCCGGATGCGACGCCTGGTACTCGGTGATCGGCGGCACCTTCCCCGAGCCGGCACTCGCCCTCACCCGGGCCGCACAGGACGGCCAGGCCGAGCAGGCCCAGCAGGAATCCCGGCGACTCCAGCCGCTGTGGGACCTCTTCACCCAGCACGGCGGATCCCTGCGCGTCGTCGCGGCAGCAGCCGCACACCTGGGCCTCACCCCGCCCCGCAACCTCCCCCTGCCGCTGCGCGGCCTCGACGCGAAGGAACGCGCCCAGGTCGCCACAGTGATCGAGAAGCTGCAGCTCCATGCCTGAGCACTCCACGCGGACACGTCGCCGCCCTCTCGCACACACGAGGGCGGCGACATGAGCCGCCCCAGTCCGCCGCCCCCGAGAGAGCGCACGGCCATGCCCCGCAGCACCGACCAGAACACCGACAGTCCGGGCTGGGGCCCCCTCGCCCGCTACGTCATTGCGGCGACCCTGGCCCGCACCTCCGACGGCGGCGCGGTCGTGGCCATCGTGCTGATGGTCAACACCAGCGGAGGATCGGGCTGGCTGGCCGGTGCCCTGGGCGCCTGCATCACCGCACCCCACCTGCTGGGCCCCTTTGTCGCCCGCCGTCTGGACACCGCCCGGGATGGCCGCACCGTCATCGCCGCGGCCTCCCTCGCACACGGCACCGCGCTGGCCGCTGCGGTCCTGCTCTACCCACACACTCACCCCGCCGTCGCCGCCGCCCTGCTGATCGTCTCCGGTCTGTTCGGGCCGTTGCTCACCGGAGGCATCAGCAGCCGCCTGCCCGCCATCGCCGGCCACGGCCGGCGACGCCAACGCCGCGCCCAGGGCTGGGACGTGGCCACCTATGGCATCGGCGGCACCGTCGGCCCCACCCTCGTCGCCGCCCTCTCCGCCTGGGCCTCACCTGCCATCGCCGCCCTTGTTCTGGCCGCCGGATGCTTCGTCGCCGCAGCCGTCATCCGTCTCCTGCCCCGCACTCCACCCCACGGCGCCACCGCAGATGTCCCCCGCCCGGTCCGCACCCTCATAAGCATCGTCGCCTCCGGGCCCCTGCGCCGCACGCTGTATCTGACCGTGACGGTCGCCTTCAGCGTCGCCGCCCTTCCCGTCACCGCTGTCTCCAGCACCCACACCCTCGGCGTCGGCAACGCCGTGGCCGGGATCCTGACCGCCGCCTACGGCCTGGGCAACCTCGCCGGATCAGCCGGCATCATGATCCGCCCATCGCGCGCCGAAGCGGACCGGCTCACCACCCGCCTCGCCACCGCTGTCGCCGCTACCCTGCTGCTGATCACCTTCACCCCCTCCTTCACGCTTGCCGTCGCCGCCTACGCCGCCGCCGGCATCGCCAACGCCTACTTCTTCGCCGCCACCCTCGCCGCCCGCAACGAATACGCCCCCGACAATGCCCGCGGACAGATCTTCGTCTGGGTCGGCGCCTTGAAGATCACCGCCGGATCAGCCGGAACAGCAGCCGCCGGCGCCCTCATCGGCACCAGCGTCGCCCTCCCCCTCCTCCTGGCCACCGCCCTCGCCTTCACCAGCGCCCTGCTCTCCTCCGCCGAACGCCACCACCCCCGCCGCCGGCGCGACCACCACCCCGGCGCGGCACTCCCGGCGCCTGCTGCCTCGCCGATCCAGCCCGAGAGCGGGCACTCGACCAAGACTCCACAGCCCAAGCCGCCTACCAGCTGATCCAGCACCACCACCTGGACCACGCCCCTGTGCATCCGGCTGCTCGCGTACCGGCATCGAGCGGCATGCTCCGCAGCACAGAACGACCGCCGCAAAAGCGGCTGAGCCAAGGCGGTAACACGCAGGCTGATCAGCCCCCGGTCGGCTGCTGACGCTCACTCCTGGCCGTCTTCGTCCTCGTCCAGCTCCGACGGGTGCGCCGAGCTGGTCGAGGTAGGCGCACTCCGAGATCCCGTTGAACTTGCGGCGGAAGGTGGCGTCGATGCCGCGCTCCATGATCACGGTCCGTTGCGCCAGCTCGGCGACGGCGGGACGCTGCAGCACATGAAGGGCGCCGAGCGTCCGGCCGAGTAACTCTGCGTTTGCCGAGAATGTCATCCGCCCTGGTGGGAGGCATGCACCCGGACTGGCGGTCGTCGGCTCCGTCGATCGAGTCGGCGCTCTCGCGTAGCGGGTGGTCCACGCGTCATGATGATCGACCGTGCTGCTGCGACTGGCTTACCTCAGCGTGGAGAATGCGTTCGCCATGCTTCGCCTGCTGCCGATGTCCGACCGGGACAAGGACGCGGAGATCCTCGCGCTTCGCCATGAGGTCGCCGTCCTGCGCCGTCAGATGGAGCGCCCGCGGCTCTCATGGGCCGATCGTGCTGTGCTCTCCGCTCTCGCGCGGCACCGGCCACCCGTCTTACGCCCGTACCGCTTCAAAACGACTTCACCATCTGTGAGCTGGGGTTTCGTCCGGGGTCAGCTGGCCCGGCGGTACTCGTTGATGAGGCCTGTGACAGCTTGCCGGCGTTTGATCCGAGCTGCTGGCAGTAGTAGGACCTTGGGGTCGTCCAGGGGCGCAAGCTGCTGGCGGCCTTGGTGGGGGCGATGCTCGTTGAAGTGGTGGGCGTAGTCGTGGAGGATCCTCTGGGCGTGACCGCGGTCGTAGATCAGCAGGCGGTTGGTGCATTCCTCGCGTACCGAACGTATGAAGCGCTCGGCGTGCGGATTGCAGTTGGGGCTGCGCGGAGGGGTCTTGGCCACGGTGATGCCTTCACTGGCGAAGACGGCGTCGAAGGCTGCGGTGAACTTTGCGTCCCGGTGGCGGACGAGGTGGGTGAAGCCGGCGGCGTGTTCTCCGAGGTGCCAGAGAAGCTGTCGTGCCTGTTGTGTGGTCCAGGCTGCGGTGGGGTGGGCGGTGACGCCGAGGATGTGCACCGTGCGGGTGTGTACCTCCATCACGAACAGGGCGTACAGCCGCTGGAGTCCGATTGTGTCGACGTGGAACAGGTCGGTGGCGAGCAGGCCGTTGGATTGGGCCTTGAGGAAGGTTGTCCACTCGCCCCGCGTCGGATGTCGTCGCGGAGCGGGGCCCAGGCCTGCGGCGCGCAGGATGCGGCGGATGGTGGCCGGGCTGACCCTGTGTCCGAGGCGGCGTAGTTCGCCGTGCACTCGTCGGAAGCCCCAGTGTGGGTTCTCGGTGCCGAGCCGCATGATCAGCTGGCGCAGTCCCTGTGGGACTGGAGGGCGTCCGGCGGACGGCGGTTGCGTCCATTTCTTCTTGATGAGCCGTTGGTGCCAGGCGAGGAGGGTGCGTGGGGAGATGATCCGGTGTCTGCGCGGCACACGGGGGAGTAGTCGGGCGAGGGCGGCGAGTAGGGCGCGGTCTGGCCAGCTGGGGCTCGGCGCGGTGACCTGGCGCCGCAGCACCGTTACCTCCTGCCGCAAGATCAATATTTCTGCGTCTTTGGCCGCCGAAGAGCGAGACAGCAGGACCAGCCAGGCGAAGATCCGTGTGGAGATCAGGTAGAGCAGTCGCACGAACATAAGGACTCATGGTGTCGTATCGGTGCAGGGGAGCGTCGTCCCAGGTCAGGGGCTGCGCAGCCATTCTGAAGCGGTACGAGCTCAGTGGTGACCAGCGGGACGCCGCCTGCCTCCCATCCGGAGCCCGGGGCAAAAGCGCTGGCTACGAGTGTAGGTGGCAGCCGCCGTCCCGCCGTTGCCGGGCGTCGGCGGGTGCCTCGGCCCGGGCGACAGCGGAATTCAAAGCAGGAATCCCGCGGGGAACGGATCGGTGGGGTCCAGGTGGAACTGCGAGGTCCCGGTGACCCAGGCCCGGCCCGTGATCGACGGCAGCACCGCGGGAAGCGTCCCGACCGTCGTCTCACCGAGCAGCCGACCCGTGAAACGCGTGCCGACGAACGACTCGTTCACGAAGTCCCGGCCGATGTCCAGCTCGCCGCGCGCGTGCAGTTGTGCCATGCGCGCGCTGGTTCCCGTGCCGCAAGGGGAGCGGTCGAACCAGCCGGGATGGATCGCCATGGCGTGGCGTGAGAGCTCGGCCGTCGATCCCGGTGCCTTGAGGTAGACGTGATGACATCCCGTGATGTCGTCCCGTTCGGGATGCACGGGCAGGGCCTGCTCGTTCACCGCCTCCATGATCGACAAGCCGGCGGCGAGCAGATCGTCGGCGCGGGATCGGTCGAACGGCAGCCCCAGGTCGGCCAGTTCGACGATCGCGTAGAAGTTGCCGCCGAAGGCCAGGTCGTAGCCCACCTCGCCGAAGCCGGGGACCTCGACCTTCTCGTCAAGGGCGTACGCGAACGACGGGACGTTCTCGATCGTGACCGACGTCGCCGCGCCGTCCTCGACCGCCACGGACGCAACGATCAGTCCGGCCGGGGTGTCGAGCCGGATCGTGGTCACGGGCTCGACGACGGGCACCATCCCGGTCTCGACGAGGACCGTGGCGACGCCGATCGTTCCGTGGCCGCACATCGGCAGCAGTCCGGACACCTCGATGAACAGCACGCCGTAGTCGGCGTCGGGGCGGGTCGGCGGCTGCAGGATCGCACCACTCATCGCGCTGTGGCCGCGCGGCTCGTACATCAGCAGCGTGCGGATGTCGTCGCTGTTCTCCATGAAGTGGAGCCGGCGCTCGGCCATGGTCGCGCCGGGGATCGCCCTCACCCCGCCGACGACGACCCGGGTGGGCATGCCCTCAGTGTGCGAGTCGACGGCGTGGAACGTACGACGGGACCTCACTTGTACCCCTTCGCGAGGACGGCCTCGGTATCGGTGGTGATCCGCTCGACCAGATCGGGGGCGAGCGGCAGTCGTGGCGGACGGCACGGTCCGCCCTTGAGGCCCGCGATGTCCATCGACAGCTTGATCGACTGGACGAACTCGACCTTCGAGTCCCAGCGGAGCAGCGGATGCAGATCCCGGTACATGGGCAGCGCCCTGGCCAGGTCGGCGGGGTCGCCGGACGTGGCGAGACGGTAGAGCTCGACCGTGGACTCGGGAACCATGTTCGGGTACCCGGCGATCCAGCCGGTGGCCCCCGCGAGACCCAGCTCGAGCAGCACGTCGTCGGCGCCGACCAGAATGTCCAGGCCGGGTGCCAACTCGGTGATCTGGTACGCCCGCCGGACGTCGCCGGAGAACTCCTTGACCCCCACGATCGTGCCCTCGTGATACAGCTCGGCGAGCAGGTCGGGGGTCAGATCGACCTTGGTGTCGATCGGGTTGTTGTACGCGACGACCGGCAGTCCCACCTTGGCGACCTCGCGGTAGTGCCCGAGGACGGCCGCGCGTTCGGCGCGGAAGGCGTTCGGCGGCAGCAGCAGAAGGGATGTGGCGCCGACCTCGGCGGCCTGCTCGGCCCAGCGGCAGGCCTCCAGCGCGCCGTATGCGGCGACCCCCGGCATGACACCGAACCCATCGGGCGCCGCCTGCACAGCGGTCTCCACGACCCGGGCCCGCTCCTGCGGGGTCAGCGTCTGGTACTCGCCCAGCGAGCCGTTGGGCGCCACGCCGTCGCAGCCGCCCGCGGCGAGGAACCGCACGTGCTCGGCGAACGCGTCGTAGTCGACCGAGAGGTCGTCGTGGAAGGGGAGCGCCGTCGCGACATGGACACCGTGCCAGGGCGTAGCGGGATTGAACATGCTGAGTCTCCTTGTGGAACGAGAAGGGGGGCGGGTTGCTGCTTGGTCCGACATCACCGTGTCGAGTTGGTCGTCATCCACTTCTCCAGCCCCGACGCGTCCAACGGCAGCGCGTCGGAGAGGACTTCGGAGCCGCCCGGGGTGACCAGGATGTCGTCCTCGATCCGTACGCCGATCCCGCGCAGCTCGGGCGGGACGGTCAGGTCGTGCGCGTGGAAGTACAGGCCGGGTTCGACCGTGAGCACCATGCCCGGAGCCATCTCGGCGCCCTGGTACGCCTCGTCGTCGGCGCGCGCGCAGTCGTGCACGTCCAGGCCGAGGTGGTGGCCGATGCCGCACACCAGGTAGCGGCGATGGTGCTGCCCGGTGTCGGACAGCGCCTCGTCGACGGAGACCGGCAGCAGGCCCCAGTCGTCGAGGCCGTGCGCGATCACCTCCATGCAGGCGTGGTGGAAGTCGGTGAACCGGCGGCCGGGACCCACCGCGGCGAGCCCGGCCCGATGCGCCTTCTCCACTAGGTCGTGCACCTGTCGCTGGGCGGCGGAGAAACGCCCCGAGGCGGGGAAGGTGCGGGTGACGTCGGCGGTGTAGTGGCTGTCGACCTCGACTCCCATGTCGAGCAGGAGCAGTTCGTCCGGGAGCACCGGGCCGTCGCAGCGCACCCAGTGCAGCGTCGGGGCGTGCTTGCCGCTGCCGACGATCGACGCATAGCCGGGGCCGTTGCCGTACGCGCGGGCATAGCGGTCGAAGGTGCCCTGCAGCCAGCGTTCGCCCGGGCCCTGGATCGCGGCGGGGATCTCCCGGACGACCGCGGCGAAGCCCTCGATGGTGCGGTCCACGGCCCGCCGCAACTGACCGACTTCCCACGCGTCCTTGTACATGCGCAGCTGCGCCAGGGTCCGGCCGACCTCCTCGTCGACCGTCACCTCGTCAGTGAGTTCGGACAGCGGCCGCACCTCGATGCCCAGGGCCCGTGCCCAGTCGTCGAGGCCGGGCGCGGCCCCGACCCACAGCTCGCCGTACCGGGCGTCCCGCCAGAAGTCCTGCTCGCCGGGGTGGGCGGGCGGCGGCATGTACAGCGTGGCGTCGCCGGAGCGCACCACCACGACCGCGTTCTCGATCGCGCAGCCCGTCACCCAGAAGAAGTCGCTGTCCGGGCGGAAGTCGTACGCCGTGTCGTTGCTGCGCACGGGTGCCTCGCCGGCCGCCAGGACGACGGTCGAGCCGGGGAGGGCCTCGGCGAGCCGGGCCCGGTGTGCCGCGGCCGCCTCGGCCGCGCCGGGGACGACGTGCGGTGTGCGGTCGGGGGTGTCCCAGCCGGTGCCCATGTAGGTGGTGAACGCGGGGATCTCGGTGAGTTTCGGGGGCCTGCCGTCACGCATCGGTGACTCCTCCTCCTGCGTCGCGCATCAGCTCGGTGAGGCGGGCGAAGACCCGAGCGTTGCGGATGCCGTCGTGTTCGTACTCGTTGGTGATCCAGGTGCGGACGTTGCCGACCCGGGCGGCCGTGTCGAGCTGCAGACCTGCGTCCACGTACATGTCGTCGTGGTACACGGCGGCGGCGACCGGAACGTCGTTGGAGGCCAGCCGGTCCAGGTCGTAGAGCGGCGGCCACTTGTCGCGGGCGGCCAGGAGCTGGACCGCCTCGCGGAAGGGACGCAGCTCCGCGATCTCCTCGAACATCCAGGGATAGATCATCTCCCCGGTGAACAGCAACGGCCTGGCGTCCTCGGCGAAGTGCGGATGCCGGGCCCGCTCGCTCTGCGCCGCCCACGCGGTGGCGCCGGCGCCATGCCCGTAGAGGCTTTCCTGGAGCGCGGCGAAGAGCGGGTTGTCGCTGTACGACGTGCGGGCGAGCACCTGATGCAGGAACGTCGCCGAGAGCTCGTCGCCGTCCCCGGCCTCGGTGAACGCCTCGTCAAGCAGCCAGTGCAAGCGCTCATGGCCCGGCTGCATCCCGAGGTCGATGCCGAGCGACTGCAGCCGACGGACCGTCAGGACATCGCCGTCAGGCAGCCGCACGTCCCCCACGGCCAGCCGGTCGGCGATCCGGCCGACGTGGGCGACGTGCCGCGGGTAGCGACGGTAGAACGCCTCGTTCTTCGCCCCCACCCGCGGGTACGTACGCCGGTACACCTCGGCGGCCGACGGATCGAGGGACGGGAGACCGCCCGTGACGTAACAGGCGCTCAGCCCCTCGGGCGCCCGGGACAGATACGTCAGGGTGAGGAACCCGCCGTACGACTGCCCGAGCGTGGACCAGCGCCGCCCGCCGAAGACGGTCCGCCGCAGATGCTCGTGGTCCGCCACGATCGAGTCGGCCCGGAAGCACGCCAGGAAGTCCGCGCCCTCGCGGGCGGTCGCGAACGCGCTCATCCCGCGGCCGTCGATCCGGGTACTGCGACCGGTACCGCGCTGGTCGACCAGGACCACCCGGTGCGTGCGCAGCGCCTGGCCCAGCCAGCCGCTCGCGTCCAGCGGACGCGGGCCCTTCCCGCCCGGTCCGCCCTGCAGATAGACGAGACAGGGCAGATCCTCGTCGGCGCGCGAGGGCGCGGTGATGTCCCGGGCGAAGAGCCGGATCGTGCCGCGGGCCGGGTCGTTCCAGTCGAGCGGGACGTCGACGACGTGCTCGCGCACCCGCATCCCGGGAATCGTGTAGGTCACGGTGTCGGTCATGCGGTGGCGGCCCTCCTCCTGCGGTCCCACTCCGGATCGATGCGGGGGATCGCAGCCAACAGCGTCCGCGTGTACGGATCACGTGGATCGTCGAAGACCTGGGCGCACGGCCCCAGTTCGACGATCTTCCCCTGGCTCATTACCGCCACCCGCTGGGCGATCTTCCGGACCACGGCAAGGTCGTGGGCGATGAAGAGACAGCTGAAGCCGCTCTCGCGCCGCAGGCGCAGCACGAGTTCGATGACCTGCGCCTGGACGGAGACGTCGAGGGCGGAGACCGCCTCGTCGCAGATCACCAGCTTCGGCTTGACCGCGAGAGCCCGGGCGATGCCGATCCGCTGGGCCTGGCCGCCGGAGAACTGCGCCGGATAGCGCTGCGAGTGATCCGGGTCGAGACCGACCCGCTCCATCAGCTCCTTGGTGTACGCGCGCCGGCCTCCGGGCGGCGGGATGCGCTGGTAGTCGAGCGGCGCCATCAGGATCCGTTCGACGGTGTGCCGGGGGTTGAGCGAGGAGAACGGGTCCTGGAAGACGACCTGCACGTCGGAGCGGTACCGGGCGAGCCGCGCCCCCGTGGCCCGGGTGACGCCCTCCCCTTCGAACTCCACGGTGCCGGAGCTGGGTTGCATGAGCTTGGCGACGATCCGCGCGGTGGTGGACTTGCCGCTGCCGGACTCACCCACCACGGCGAGCGTCTCGCCCGGGCGCAGGTCGAAGCTGACGCCGTCCACGGCGGTGAACTCGCTCTTGCGGCCGAACGGGCCCGCGGTCGTGAACCGCTTGGTCAGGTCGCGGGCGCTGAGCAGCACATCACTCACAGGACCACCTCGTCGGGCGCGTCGGACGTGTCGGCCGGGAACGCGGAGGGCGGTTCGGCCGGGAGCTCGTCGGTAATCCGTGGAATGCTGTCGAGCAGTTGGTGCGTGTACGCGTGCTGGGGCGCGGAGAAAACCCGCTCCGTCGTGTCGTACTCGAGCTGCTCGCCCTCGCGCATCACCAGAACCCGCGTCGCGATCGAACTGATCACGGCGAGGTCGTGGGTGATGAAGACCATCCCGGTGTGCGTCTGCCGCTGCAGGTCGGCGAGGAGGCGCAGGATCTGGGCCTGCACGGTCACGTCCAGGGCCGTCGTCGGTTCGTCCGCGATGACCAGCGCCGGCGAACACACCAGCGCCATCGCGATCATGACGCGCTGGCGCTGCCCACCGGAGAACTGGTGGGGGTAGTAGCCCGCCCGCCGCTCCGGCTCGGGGATGCCGACCTGGTCGAGGGCCTCGACGGCGACCGCCCGCGCCGCCTTCCGCTTGCCGCCCCGGTGGGCCCGGTACATCTCCTCGATCTGCAGGCCGACCGTGTAGTACGGGTTCAGCGAGGACAGCGGGTCCTGGAAGACCATGGAGACCTGCTCGCCCCGGACGCGGCGCATCTCACGGTCGGTGCGGCCGAGCAGTTCCTCGCCGTCGAGGCGGATGCTGCCCCGGGTAAGGGCGCCCGGCGGCAACAGACCCATCACGGCGAGGCTGGTCATCGACTTGCCCGAGCCGGACTCGCCGACGATGCCGACGGTCTCGTCCCGGCCAACCGTAAACGACACGTCCTTGACGACGTCCACTGGGCCGCGCGTGGTCGGCAGGGTCACGGTGAGGTCCTCCACTACAAGGAGCTCGCTCATCGGATCCTCACTCTCGGGTCGAGTCCGGTGTAGATGAGGTCGACGACCACGTTGCCGACCACCACGAAGAAGGCCGCGAGGAGGGTGACCGCCATGATCACCGGCTGGTCGTTCTTGGCGATCGAGTCGGCGGCCATCTTGCCGACGCCGTTGAGGCCGAAGACGGTCTCGGTGATCAGCGCGCCGCCCAGCAGCGCGGCGAAGTCCATGCCGAAGATCGTGGTGATCGGGGTGAGCGCGGGCCGCAGGGCGTGCCGCCGCATCGTGAGCAGCGGAGGCAGGCCCTTGGAGCGGGCGGTGCGCATGAAGTTCTCGGCCAGGGTGTCGATGACGTTGGCCCGTGTCAGCCGCGCGTACAGGCAGGCGTAGCCGGTGGCGAGCACGATCCACGGCATCAGATACGACTGGAACCACCGTACGGGATCGTCGCCGAACGCCACGGCGGACGGGAACGGCAGCCATTGCAGCTTGACGACCAGGACGTACTGCAGGGCCAGCGCGAGCACGTAGTTGGGGATGCTGGCGCCGCCCAGGGACAGGTTCATCACGGACCTGTCCCACCAGGTGCCCTCCTTGACCGCGCCGAGCAGACCCGCGGTGACACCGGCGAGCAGCCACAGCACCGCGGCGCCGATGGCGACGGTGGCGCTGACCGGCAGTCGGCTCATGACCATGTCCCACACGGCCTGATTGGTCTGGAACGAGTAGCCGAGACAGGGCGCGGGGCAGTGCACGAGGTTCGCGCCGGACCCGTAGTCCCGGCCGGTGAACAGGCCGCCCAGGAAGTCCCCGAACTGGGTGAGGAAGGGCTGGTCGATCCCGAGGACCGAGCGAATCTGGTCGACGCGTTCAGGCGTGCAGGTCTTGCCGCAGATCATCAGCGCCGGATCGGGCGACAGCTTGAAGAAGATGAGGAACGTGAACAGGCAGACCATGAACAGGATCAGCACGAGCCCGGCGAGCCGGCCTGCGAGATAGCGGGCCATCAGGAGGCCTCCCCGGCGTCGGTGGCGGCCCGGATCCGGTCGCCGAGCACGGTCAGGGAGAGCACCGTCAGAAAGAGGAACAGGCCGGGTATCGCGAAGTACAGCGGATCCACCGCGTACCAGCTGACCGAACTCGAGATCATCTGGCCCCACGACGGGGTCGGCGGGCTGACGCCCACGCCGAGGAAGGAAAGGCCGGCCTCGGTGCCGATATAGCCGGGCACGGCGAGCGTAGTCATCACGATGAGCGAGCTGCGCAGGTTCGGCAGGATCTCCTTGAATACCAGGGCGCGGGTGGAGGCGCCCGAGGCGCGGGCCGCCTCCACGAAGTCCCGGTTCACCAGCGTCAGCGTCTGGCCGCGCACCACCCGTGCCAGATACGGCCAGCCGAACACGCTGATCACGACGACGAGGAGGTAGGACCTGTTGCCCGCGGGCAGCGACGACAGGATGGCGATCATGAAGATGAGCGCGGGGAACGCCATCAGGAAGTCCATGACCCGGGAGACGACCTGGTCGACCCAGCCGCCGTAGAAGCCGGCGAGCATCCCGAGCACCACCCCGAGCAGCGTGGTGAGCACGGTGGCCGAGGCGGCGATGAGGAACGACACGCGCGCTCCGTACGCGATCCGGGCCAGCACGTCGCGGCCGTTGAGCGGTTCGACGCCGAGCAGGTGGTCGGCGCTGATCCCGCCGAACGACCCCTTGGGCGTCCCGCCCGTGTCGACATCGAGGGCGGACATGTCGAACGTGGTCGGCCCGTGGCCGGTGAGGGCGGAGATCAGCGGGGCGCAGAGGGCCATCAGCAGCATCAGCGCGATGAATCCGGCGCTGAGCAGGGCGGCCCGGTCGTGCAGCAGCGCACCCATGATCCGGCGGCCCGCGGTGGCGGGCGTGGGGTCGGCCTTCGCGTCCCGCGCGATGGCGGTGGCGATCGTCATGAGCGGCCTACTTCCCCGGGTCCTTGAGGCCGACCGAGACGAGGTCGATGCCGCCGGTGTACGCGTCCGACCGATAGGCGCCCGCGATGTTGGCGCCCGGCACGAAGATGTACTTCTCGTAGGCGAGCGGCACGATCGGAGCCTGCGACATGATCTGCTTGTCGAGCTCGCCGTACGCCTTGTTGGCGGCACTCACGTCCTTCATGGCCGCGACCTCGTCCATGCGCTTGTTGATCGCGGCGTTGTCGATCTGCGAGATGTTCGTGTTCGCGGTCGGGGTGATGTTGCGGCCGTCGAACAGCGGGGGCAGGAAGGTCGCGCCCGAAGGCCAGTCGGGACACCAGCCGGTCAGGGCCAGATCGTGCTGCTTCGATGTGCTGGCGATGACCTCGTAGAACGTCGAGGTGTCGATGTTGTTGATCTTCACCTTGATGTTCAGCGGCTTGAGCGCCTCCTGGATCGCGACCGAGATCGCCTGCTGTTGGGGCACCGGGCGGGTGTCCAGGGCGAGGGAGAACCCGCCGGAAAGACCCGCCTCGGCGAGCAGCTTCTTGGCCTTGGTCCTGCTGTGCGGGTAGCGGTCGTAGTCGGTGCGGCCGAGCATCTGCGGCGGCTGGATCGCGGTCCCCCTGGCGGCGAGCTGTCTGCCGCCCATCGCGGCGACGACCGAGTCCTTGTCGACGGCGTACGCAATGGCCTGACGCACCCTCAGATCGGACAGGTGCTTGCGCGTGGTGTTCATGCCCAGGTACGTGGTGCAGCCGTTGGGGCCGGACAGGGTGCGCGCCTTCAACTCCGGCGTCTGCACGCGGGAGAGGGTCGACGGCTGGATGCTCGCCGCGATGGCGTCGGCGTCCGCGCCCTGACCGGCGAGCATGCGCTCGTCAATGGTGGCGGAGTCGAGACCGAAGGTCCACTCGAAGGCGTCCGGCTTGGCCGCGCGGACCTGGTCCGTCGACGCCTTCCACTGCGGGTTGCGGACCAACTTGAGCGACGAGCCCTGGGTGTGGCTCGCCACCTTGTACGGGCCGGAGGCGATCGGCTTGGTGTCGAAGGCGTGCCCCGCGCCGTTCCCCTTGGGGAACGGGGTGAAGTTCGGCATGGTCAGCGCGCTCGGGAAGTCCGCGAAGGACTTCTTGAGGTGGAAGACGACCGTCTTGGAGTCCGGCGTCTCGATCGAGTCGAGGCCTCCGGACTGGTACGGCCCCTTGTAATCGGCGGGCGCCTCGATGAGCTGCTTCGGATACGGGGAGCCGCCCATCTCCGGGTCCCAGGCCCGCTCGATGCCGAACTTCACCGACGTGCTGTCGATGGGGGAGCCGTCCTCGAACTTCAGCCCGTCCTTGAGGTGGTACGTCCAGGTCTTGGCGTCGTCGGACGGGGTGCCCAGGTCGGTCGCCAGGTCCGGGACGACCTTGGTGCCCTTGGCGCCGGGTCCGGCCCCGAAGGTGGTCAGGCCGCGGTAGATGAGCCGGTAGAAGTTGTTGACCCCGCCGTCGAACCCGAGCCCCGGATCGAGATGGGAGAAGTCCGAGTTGGCCAGGAAGTGCACGGTGCCACCGGTGGCCGGCTTCCCGCTCCCGGGTCCGGCACCGTCGGACGAGGCGTTCGGCCCGCCGCTGCAGGCGGCGAGCATCAGCGTGCTGAGTACGGTCACGCCGGTGAGCGCGGTGGATCTCCTCATGGGGCGTTCCTTCGGTCGACGATCTCGATGAATGCGGTCAACGGGTCCTGACCCATACGCGCATGGCCTCGGCCCTGCGGTTGCCCCACAGGAAGTAGGGGACGAGAGTCACGGGAACGGTCAAGGGCGGTTCTGCGACAGGGGGTTGTTCGGTGATCTCCGGGTAGAGCTCCGGCGGCGCGGTGGGCGCGACGTCCGCGGTGACCCGGACGGCGACCTCTCCTGGTAGTCCCTCCGGCGCGGACGCGAGTTCGGCGGCGGCCAGCCGGTCGGCCGGGAGAACGAGGTCGTCCACCGGGGCGGGAGTGTCCTGCTGCTCGACGCAGTGGACGAGTGGACCGCGGGCGACGGCCACCGCGCCACGGGTCGCGTCCAGGTACGGATGCGAGGCGTGGCCGCGTACCGGCATCGGCAGATGCAGCCGGAGCTTGTCGCCCTGGGCCCACTGCCGTTCGACGGTCAGCCAGCCGTCCTCGGCGGTGACGGGTTCGCCGTCGAGCGTGACGCCGCGGGCCCAGCCGGGGATCCGCAGACTGATCGCGTAGGGGCGGCCGGGGGCGCGCTCAACGGTGAGGCGCACGTCGCCGTCCCACGGGTAGTCCGTCGTGACGCTCACCGCGAGGGCGTCGGTCTCGATGCGCGCCTCGGCGTACTGGGCGACGAGCAGCATGTCCGGGCGCTCGGCGGCCACGTAGTCACCTAGCTGCGCCATCCACCGCACGATGTTGGGCGGGCAGCAGGGGCAGCCGAACCACGGCCGGCGCAGCGCCTCACCGCCGGTCTCGGCGCCGCTGCGCTGCTCGTGGTCGGGGCGGCGCTGGAGCGGATTGTCGTAGAAGAACGCCGTTCCGTCGGCGGACAGGCCCACGGCGTAGGCGTTGAAGAGCACGCGCTCGTAGACGTCGAGGTACTTCGCGCCGCCGGTGGCGAGGAACATCCGCCAGGCCCACTGCATCAGGGCGATGGCCGCGCACGTCTCGCTGTACGAGCGCTCGGACGGCAGTTCGTACCGGTCGCCGATGGCCTCGTCGGAGTGCCGGCTGCCGAGGCCGCCCGTGAGATAGAGCTTGGTGGCGACCATGTCGTCCCAGATCCTGTCCAGAGTCTCGAACAAGGTTCGGTCGCCGGTCTCCAAAAAAACGTCGGTCGCGCCGGCGGCCAGATACGCCATGCGGACCGCGTGCCCCGTGACCGTGGGGAGGTCCCGGAAGGGCAGGTGGTCCTGGAAGTACTCGGGCGGAAAGATGCTGTGCCGCAGGTTCCCGTGGCCGCGGCGGTCCACGAACAGGCGGGCTTGGGTGAGGTAGTCGCGGTTGCCGGTCTCCCGGTACAGCTCGACCAGGGCCATCTCCACCTCGGGGTGCCCGCAGATGCCCGCTTCGCCGCCCTCGCCGAAGCGGCGCACGACGAGGTCGGCGAAGCGCACGGCCACGGCGAGGAGCCGGTCGTCGCCCATGCGGCGGCGGGCCGCGACGGCGGCCTGGATCAGATGGCCGAGGTTGTAGAGCTCGTGCCCCCAGGCCAGGTCCTCCCAGGGCTTCTTGGCCGCCGCGGCGTCCTGGAGAAAGGAGTTGAGATAGCCGTCCTCGGCCTGGACCCGTTCGAGGAGGCCGACGACCTCGTCGAAGAACTCCCGGACGCCGGCGTCTGTCCGGCCCGCGCCGATCTCGTACGCCAGACCCTCCAGGGTCTTGTACAGGTCGGTGTCGAGGAACGGGTAACGCCCGCGATAAGGCGGAGGCTCCTCGGCCAGGAGACGGCTCAGGTTGTCGAGATTTCCGGCCGCGCGCAGCTGCTCGATGGTGTGCGGAATCGTCGACCGCACATTGCGGTCCTGCCAGTGCCGGAGCAGTCCGCTCGTCAGGCGCACAGAGGAGAGCGGGGCAACGGCGCCCGCCTCGGTCCGTACGGCTCCCGCTCGCCCGCCTGAACGTGCTGTGACCTGCTCCGATGTCATGGGCCGCCTCCAGTGGTATGTGCTATTGCACTGTGCAATAGCAGTGCGGTGCAGGGCTGACCTTAGGGGCTCGGTTCGAAGAACGGCAATGGTTGTGCCGTGGAATTTACGTGGCGTCGGGAGGGGGAAGAAGTGGCTCGGACACCGGAGGGTCGCGCGCTGCGCTGAGGTTGTGAACCCCTTGGCCGAGTAAGGGGAATGTGACATAGTACTGGCGTGACTAAGCGACTGACCTGCGATGTTGTGGTCGTTGGGGCCGGAATGACGGGTGCCGCATGTGCCCTGTACGCGGCCCGGGCCGGCCTGCGCGTCGCTCTGGTGGACCGCGGCCCGGTGGCCGGCGGCACGACCGGCGCGGGCGAGGGGAACCTGCTGGTTTCCGACAAGGAACCGGGTCCCGAGCTCGACCTCGCGCTGTACTCCGCCCGGTTGTGGGCAGAGCTGGCCGCCGAGCCCGGGATGAGCGCCGCCATCGAGTACGAGCGAAAGGGCGGGGTCGTCGTGGCCGCCGCGCCACAAGGGCTCGCCGCGCTCGAAGACCTCGCAGTCGACCAGCGTGCCGCCGGGGTCGAGGCGATCCCCGTCGCGGCCGACGAACTCCCCGGCCTCGAACCGCACATCGCGCCCGGTCTCGCCGGCGCCGTCCACTACCCGCAGGACGCGCAGGTGATGCCGTCCCTGGCCGCCGCCCATCTGGTGCGCGCAGCCCGGGTGGCCGGCGCCGGACTGCATACGAGGCGGACCGTCACCGCGGTGCTGCGGACCGCGGCCGGAGCCGTGCGCGGCATCCGCACCGACCAGGGGGAGATCCACGCCCCGGCGGTCGTCAACGCCGCCGGCACGTGGGGCGGCGACGTGGCCGCGCTCGCCGGCGTCCACCTGCCCGTCATGCCCCGGCGCGGCTTCGTCCTGGTCACCGAGTCCCTGCCGCGCATGGTCCACCACAAGGTTTACGCCGCCGACTACGTGGCCGACGTGGCCAGCGACTCCGCTGCCCTGCAGACCTCGCCGGTCGTCGAGGGCACGGCCGCGGGACCGGTCCTGATCGGCGCGAGCCGCGAACGGGTCGGTTTCGACCGGTCCTTCTCCCTCCCCGTCGTACGGGCGCTCGCGGCGGGCGCCACCCGGCTCTTCCCCTTCCTGGAACGCGTCCGCGCGATGCGCTCCTACCTGGGCTTCCGCCCGTACATGCCGGACCATCTGCCCGCCGTCGGGCCGGATCCCCGCGTGCCGGGGCTGTTTCACGCCTGCGGGCACGAGGGCGCGGGCATCGGACTCGCCCCCGGCACCGGGCAGTTGATCGCCCAGGTGCTGAGCGGCAGGACCCCCGACCTGGACCTCGCGCCGTTCCGCCCCGACCGTTTTCCAGAGTCATCAGAGTCGTCAAAGTCTTCCGATTGGCCCGGGTTGCCCGAGCTTCCCGAGAAGGAGGGGCAGTGAGATCCCGTACCCCGCTGGACCTGGTCGAGGCCCGGCCAGGCCTGGCCTTCAGCGTGACCTTCGACGGCCGGGAGATCGAGGCGCTGCCCGGCCAGAGCATCGCCGCCGCGCTCTGGTCGGCGGGCGTAACCTCCTGGCGCTCGACCCGGAACGAGGGCCGGCCGCGCGGGATCTTCTGCGGCATCGGCGTCTGCTTCGACTGCCTGGTGACCGTCGATGGACGCCCCAACCAGCGGGCCTGTCTGCTGCCTGCCGAGCCGGGACAGGTGATCCGTACGCAGGAAGGGACCGGACACGATGAGCGCTGACCCACATCTCGCGATCGTCGGAGCAGGCCCTGCGGGCCTCGCCGCCGCGCTGGCCGCCGCCGCCGGTGGCGTACGCGTCACCTTGATCGACTCGGCGGCCGAGGCGGGCGGACAGTTCTACCGGCAGCCCGCGCGGGCTCTCGGCGCGCGCCGCCCGCAGGCGCTGCACCATCAGTGGCGTACCTGGGAGCGACTGCGCGACGGGCTGGCCTCACATACGGCGGCCGGACGCGTCACGCACCTGAAGGGCCATCAGGTGTGGTGCGTGGAGCGCGAATCGCGCACCTTCATCGTGCACGCGCTCAACGGCCCCGGACAGCGGGATCCCGCCGCCATACGCGCCGACGCCGCGATCCTGGCTACCGGCGGCTACGAGAAGGTGCTGCCGTTCCCCGGCTGGACCCTGCCCGGCGTGCTGACCGCTGGCGGCGCCCAGGCCATGCTCAAGGGCGGACTCGTGCTGCCCGGGGGACAGTCGTGGTGGCCGGCACCGGACCGCTGCTGCTGCCCGTCGCCACCGGACTCGCCGCAGCCGGCGCGAAGGTCGCCGCGCTCGTGGAGTCCGCCGCCCCGAGGGCGTTCCTCCCGCGCGCGAGGACCCTGGCTGCCCATCCGGACAAGCTCGCCGAGGCGGCTCGGTACGCGACGGCGCTGCTCGCCCACCGGATTCCCGTCCGCGCCCACCACACCGTCGTCGCGGCGCATGGCACGCAGCGGCTGGAGGCCGTCACCGTCGCAGCGCTCGACGCCGACGGCAGGGTCCGACCGGACACCGAGCGGCGTATCCCCTGCGCCACCCTCGCCATCGGCCACGGACTGCTGCCGAACACGGATCTAGCCCAGGCGCTCGGCTGCCGTATCGACGGCGATCGCGGGGGAGTCGTGGTCGACGAGGAACAGCGCACCGACGTTCCCGGCGTCTGGGCCGCCGGCGAGACCACCGGCATTGGAGGCTCGGCGCTCTCCCTCGCCGAGGGGCACATCGCCGGACGCTCCGCCGCCGCCAGGCTGCGTGCCACCGAACCCGACCCGGACAACTGGGCGGCCGCCGCCCGGACACGCGGCCGACTCCGGCGCTTCTTCACCGCGCTCGATGCCGCCTACGCCCCAGCGGCCCACTGGACCGAGCAGGTCACCGGCGACACCGTCGTCTGCCGCTGCGAGGAGGTCCCGGCCGCGGCGGTCCGCGAGGCGGTGGACGGGCTCGGCGCCGGCGACGTACGCACCGTGAAGCTGCTCACCCGCGCCGGTATGGGATGGTGCCAGGGCCGGATGTGCGAACGGGCCGTGGCCGCGCTCACCGGCGGTGAACAGCCGCCCGCGAAACGGCCGTTCGCCTGCCCGGTCCCGCTGAGCGTGCTCGCGCGGGCAGGGGAACCGGCCGAGACCACGGACGGCTGACCACCGGAAGCGGCCCCGTCTCCGCTCCCGTACACCTCCGCACGAAGCGTTCCGCTGCCTGGATACTGGTGGCACATCACACGGCATGGAAGGAAACCCGATGGCCGCCCAGCGCACCAGCGCCAAGACCGCAGGCCCTGCTCTGCCCACCCTCGGGGGACGCGGAGCAGCTACCGCGAGCGTGTTCTGGACGCGCTGCGCGCCGCGCTGATCGCCGGTGAACTGCGCCCGGGCGAGGTCTACTCCGCACCCGGACTCGCCGCGCGCTTCGGCGTCTCCGCGACGCCCGTGCGCGAGGCCATGCTCGACCTCGCCAAGGAAGGCCTGGTCGACACGGTGCCCAACAAGGGCTTCCGGGTCACCGCCGTCTCCGACCAACAGCTGGACGAGTACACGCACATCCGCGCCCTGATCGAGATCCCCACCACCGTCGGGCTCGCCTCCACGGCGGATCCCGTCGCGCTGGAGGCGCTGCGGCCCATCGCCGGCGAGATCGTGACCGCAGCGGCCGCCGGCGACCTCATCGCGTACGTCGAGGCGGACCTGCGGTTCCATCTCGGCCTGCTCGCCCTCGCGGGCAACGCGCACCTCGTCGAGGTCGTCAGCGATCTGCGCAGGCGATCCCGGCTGTACGGCCTCACGGCTCTCGTGGAGGAGGAGAAGCTTCAGGCCTCCGCCGAGGAGCACCTGGAGATCCTCGACGCGCTGCTCTCCCGCGACGAGTCGGCCGTGCTTGAAGTGATGACTCGTCACATCGGGCACATCCGCGGGCTCTGGGCCGAGTAACGACATAGCTCCGGGCCGAGTTGAGACCGCTTCGGGCCGAGTACGGACAGACGGCTCCGGTACCCGCACCCCGGCGGGGTGCCCGGCACCGGCGACCCCGGGTGGCCCGCGATGCCCGGCGGCGACGCCCTTGAGGCCCACCGCGAAGCCCTCACCATCGTGGGCGCACAGGCGGTCTACCTCCGTACCCGGAAAGCGCCTCGTGACCAGCCCCTGCTGGAAGAAGCCATGCGGAGGCCGGCTTCACGCGCAAGGACAAGCAGTCAGGCCTGTGGGAACGTCCCAAGCCGGTCGGAAAGCTGACGGCCCCGTCGAGGTCGACCTTCTCATCCCGCAACCAGCTCGCCCCTGAGATAGCCCTGCTCGGAAAGTGGCCGCCATCACGGGGGTATGCCCCGATGCGCTGTCGCCAACCTGCAAGCAACGCCCTCTCTCTCGCACGGGAGAGGAGGGCGTTATTACGGTCCACATGGGGACAACAGTGGTCAGGCGAGACGGCCCGTGTCCGACACGGTCAGCTCGCGCTGAAGCTCGGCGAGCATGGACAGCGGGCCGATCGCCTTGAGGACCTTCCGTGCAGACGAGGGGCGGGACACGGACCGATGGTCTCCGTACCCCGCCCGCCGCGTGCCGCCGGGCTACGGTTCCATGTCGGCGCGTTCGGCCGCTGTCAGCACGGTGTCCCGTTCGGCGGGGTCGAGCCGACCCGCTGCCTGCCACTCGTCCGCGAGCGCCCGCACGGTGCGCAGGAACGCCGCCCGGTCCCGGAACGGTGCCTGCGCCCAGAGCCGGTCCAGGTACGTCTTCCCGTCGCCTGAAGGACCCTGTTGGTAGATGTGATCTGGGTTTTTGTCGGTCAGGCCGCGTGGCTGAGGACGAGCTGTTCGTAGTGGGAGACTCGTGTGGTGCCCAGGGGGGTTCCGGTCCACCAGGCGTCGAGTCGGTAGAGGTTGAGTGCGGCTGCGGTCAGGACCTGGGCCAGAGAGGTTTTGGCGAGGCCGCGGTAGCGAGTGCGCCGGGTGCCGGTGCGCCGCACTGCCTGCGAGATGGTGCCCTCCACCCCGGCTCTGGTGTGGTAGCGCTTCTTCCATTCCTCGGTCTGCTGTTCTGCCCGGCGTTGTTGGAGGAGTTCGTGCTCTTCGCGCGGGAGCAGTGTCAGGACGCGGTAGGCGGCTGTGGTGCAGGTGTCTTTGGCCGGGCAGTTGGTGCATCCGGCGCCGGAGAAGTCGATGTGGATGCGGGGTTCGCCGCCGATGACGGTGTCGGTCCAGCGGGTGCTGATCCGGCCCTGCGGGCAGGTCGCCTGCCGGGTCTGCCAGTCGATGCGGAAGTCGGTGGCGGCGTAGCCGCTGCCCTGCAGGGCTGGTCGGCCGCCGGCCTGCCTGACCGGCCCGATGACCTCGATGCCCAGTGCACGGGCCTGAAGGATGATCTTCGCGCTGGTGTAGCCGCCGTCCACGTAGTGTTCGGCCGGCTTCAGACCCCGCTCGGTCAAGGACTGGAGGACGGCGGCGGTGAGCCGGTGATCGTCCGTCGTGGCCGGTGTGGTGGCCGTGCACGTGATCAGGTGGGGGAGCCCGTCGTCGCAGCTCTCGGTGAGATGCGTTTTGTAGCCGTCCCAGGCGGATCCCCGCTTCACCCCGCAGCGCGCGTCCCCATCGTGCGGGGAGACGATGCGTGCCGCTCCCGGCGGGCGTTGTTTGTGCCCGCGCCAGCGCACCCCGCGGGCGTCGCGCTGGTACTCCTGGGCCCACACGGTGCGCAGGAGCACGACCGCTTCGAGGCCGGCGAGGTGGGCGGGGGCCGTGGGATCGTCGAGAGCGTCGAGGAGTTCGTAGCCGTCGCCCCCGACGTTCTCGGCGAACGCGGTGCGCTCGGCTTCTCCCTTGGGCAGCCGGTAGGAGTCGGCGCGTTGCCGGTAGCGCGCGAGCCAGTCCGCGTTGACCGCGTCGGTGCCGGCCAGCCAGGCGGGGGCGGCCACCGCCAGGGCCTCCAGGGCGCAGCGCATGGTCTCGGTAACGAACTCCAGCCGGTTCAGGTCACGGATGCAGGCGATGACGTGGGTGGAGTCGGTGCGGGCCCGGCCGCCGGCCCGCAGCAGGCCCCGTTTGCTGCACCGCGCGAGGATGGCGTCCAGGATCTGCTGTTCCAGGCCGTGGGCGATCAGCCGGTCCCGGAACTCGCTGAGCACCGAGAAATCAAAGCCAGGATCAGCGAGTTGGAGGCCGAGGGCGTATTTCCAGTCGATCCGGCCGCGCACGGCATCAGCGGCCTGCCGGTCGGTCAGCCGCTCGGCGTACTGCAACACGCTCACCAGCGCCAGCATCCCCGGAGACACGGACGGACCACCTCGATGTGCGAACGCTGTCACGAACCGCTCGCTTTCAAACACCGCCCCGAACTCGTCCCTGATCCGCATGGCCAGACACCCGCGCGGGAACGCAGCACGGGCGACCCTGGCCGTGGACTCAGGCACCGCAGGCGCAGGCAACGGACGCATCGACATGATCTCCCCCTCGGCCCCCAGGAAACAGACCCGACAACGAGCAGTGTCCACCGCACCCGAAGGTCATTTCAGGTGAACCATCACATCGACCAACAGAGTCCTGAAGGGTGTCAATATTCCGATCAGGCTGCTGAGCTGGGCTTTTCCTGTGGATGGTGAGGCAGTCGGAGTGGCGTGGTGTGGTACTCGTTGAGCAGTCCGCCAAGTACCTGTCGGCGCCTGACCGCAGCAGCGGGCAGGGGAATGACGTTCAGGTCGTCGTCAGGTGCTCGCAGGCCGAGGCTGCGGTGGGCTCGTCCGGCGTTGTAGTGCTCGGCGTATGCGGTAAGGACCGTCCGCAGGTGTCGTTCACCGGTGATGAGGAGCCGGTCGGTGCACTCGGCGCGGGCCGTGCGTATCCATCGTTCAGCGAAAGCGTTGGACCGGGGACTTTGCGGCGGAGTCGGGATGACCGCTGTGCCGTTGCCGGCGAAGACGGAGCCGAACGCGCCGCTGAACTTGCTGTCCCGGTCCCGGATGAGAAACCGGAAGCACCCAGCCCTCTCCCCGAGGTCCATGGGCAGATTGCGGGCGAGTTGGCGACCCATGCACCGGTCGGGTGGGCGGTGACGCCCAGGACATGGACGCGCCGGGTCTTGATCTCCATGACGAAGAACACGTAGAGACGCTTGAGGAAGACGGTCTCCACGTGCATGAAGTCGCAGGCCAGCAGCGTGTGGGCCTGTGAGCGCAGGAACGAGCGCCAGGTCTGCTGGGAGGCGCGCTGCGGTGCGGGCGGCAGGCCGGAGCGGCGCAGGACGCGCCGGATCGTGGCGGCGGCAACCCGATGGCCGAGCCGTCGCAGTTCACCCTGGATCCTGACGTATCCCCAGGTCGGGTTCTCTGTCGCCAGACGCTGGATGAGCGCGACTGTCTCTTCCGGCAACGGTGGCCGACCGGGGCCGACCGCCGTCTGGCGCCACTTCCAGCGCACCAGACGCCGGTGCCAGGTCAGTAGCGTGCCCGGAGTGACCAGCCGATAGCGGCGCAAGGCGGATGGCAGGTGCCGGGCGAGAGCGGAGAGCACGGCACGGTCAACCCATGAGAGCCGCGGCCGCTCGACCTGCCGGCGCAGCACAGCGACCTCATGACGAAGCACGAGGATCTCAGCATTGTTCGCGGCGGTCGACCGGCCCAGCAAAAGAAGGCAGCCCAGCAGTCGGCAGAAGATCAGGTAGAGCAGTCGCAGACCCACGATCACTGATCATGCCCCTACTCGGGCGACCACAAAGCCCCAGGTCAACCACCGTACGGCAATAAAGACACCCTTCACGCCCGTCAGGCTGGCAGAAAACCAGACCGAAGAGATCTGACGGATCGGCGGTATGGGTGCGGGTCGTTGCTGCGTGGTGTTCGAGTGCTTTGATGACGCGGGGTGAGAGGGCGACCCAGTTCTTGCTGGCGCGGGTTTTGGGTGTGGTGATGACCAGGCGGGCGTTGTTGACGGCGGAGAGCGCGTAGCGCACGTAGAGCGCCTGCTCCGGAAGATGGACGTCGGCCCAGTGCAGGCCGAGCGCGGCCGGGCCACTGGTCCGGCTCGCCACCGCCGGTGTGCCGGAGGCGGAAGAACTCCTCGACCGGTGGGCCGACCACCTCTCTGTGGGACTGCTGAATCTCCATCAGGTCGCCGCACCCGGATTGTTCATCCTGCACGGCGACGTAGTGGCCGGCGGTGACGAACTGCGCCGCAGGATCGAACATCGGCTGGCCGAGCGGGTCCCCGCCCATCCCGCGGGACCACCCGCCATCGCGTTCACGGCCCTGGACGACGACGCCACCTTGCTCGGCGCTGCGGGCCTGGTGCCATCGCGGAGATTGACCCGCTGAGCCCATGTGGCCTGCGGCCCGGAGCCTCCGCGGCGGGACCGCGGAGAGAGCGACGAGCTCTGCCGCGAGCTGTGAATCGCCACGAACACGTGACCGTGCAGGAAGCCCCTCCGGGGTTCCTGCACGGAAATCGCATGCTGAGCGTGTTGAATCCTCGTTTGCGCGTGTTCCAGGAGGATAGCTTTCCAGGGAAACTCGATCAAAGCGCACTACTGTGGCGAGGCCTCGATGGCGGAGAATATTCCAGTCTCCCGACAAGAAATCCAGGAAAAGATCCGAGAGTGCATCGCTCAGGAACTGCGGCTCCCACCGGAGCGGGTGCACCGCTCCGACCACCTGATCGACCTGCCTGGCGGTTCGTCCACACAGCTCATCCGCACGATCGCCAGACTGGAGGAAGAATTCGGCATCCAATTGCCGAAATACAATCCTCGCTGGCTGACGACCCTTGAGACTGGGGCCGAGCGCATCGCCACGACACTGGAATCCGCAGTCGCCCGCACGGTTAACGGGGCCGAGGAGGAAGCGGAGTCCAGGTAGCCAGCGTATTCGCCACGACCACCACCCATACGTCGGGAGCCGTCGAAGGTAACGTCCCTCGCACCAAACTACCCAAAGACAAATGTACGGCCGGGCCAGCTTCGACTTGCTCAGGGGCCGGATTCCGTTGTCCCCATGATCACCAGTCGGCACCCGCATCAGTGACAGAGCTCAAGAAATGGATCAGGGAGTCCGTTGAGCGCTCAGCAGCCACCGTGCACACTCCGCCTTCTCCGACGACACGCTCGGCGACCTCACGGTGCAGGACAGCGAGAGTCGCGATCGCGCGGCACTGGCGAGGAGCCTGCTGCGCCGAAGCCGGGCACAGCCGTGGTGGCAGGCTTGCCTTGGGTGACGGGGCCCGCACGGTCGGCGAAGTTCCGGGCTGGGCATACGGTGCCTCATCGGGTGGTGTGGGGCAGCCAGTTCGCCGTGGCGGAGCCGATGCTGTCACCGCCGTCGACGGGGATGCTCTGCCCGGTGATCCAGGCCGCTTCGTCGCTCAGCAGCCAGGTAATGACCGGTGCGATGTCGACGGCGCGCGCGACGCGGCCCTGTGGGCTGGCGGCCGATACCGCGGCGACGTACTCCCTCGGCACCGGGTTGAGCGTGGAGGCGACATCGACGAAGCCGGGCGCGACGGCGTTGCAGCGCACGCCGAGCGGTGCGGTTTCCAGGGCGAGGCCCCGTACCACGGCCTCCAGGGCCGCCTTGGACGCGGCGTAGGCGGTGGTGCCGGGGCGCGCGCGGCGGGCGGCGCCGCTGGAGACGAACACCATGGCGCCGCCGTGGCCGTCGGCCGCGCAGAGCCGGGCGAATTCGGCGCCCGCCAGCAGCGCCGAGCGCGTGTTCACCGCGATCAGCCGGTCGAAGACATCCTCACCGGTGTCCAGGGCGGGGTGCGCCGGATACAGCCCGGCGCAGTGCACCAGCGCGTCGAAGCCGCCGGCGTCGGTCCAGGCGGTGCGGACGAAGGGCGCGATGACGCCGGAGCGGGCGAGGTCGATGTCGTCCCGCCCGGCACCGGTGACGGACGAGCCGAGGGCCTCCAGGCGGTCACGGACAGCTCGGCCGATCCCGCCGTCGGCCCCCAGGAGCAGGGTCCGGGCGGGCACGCCGCTCATCGGACCGCCGCCAGAAGAGCGGGCCCGTACTGCCGGGCGACGTCGGCACAGGAGGCGAAGCGGACGCCCAGATCGTGGCAGCCCGAGATGAACTCCTCCAGCGCGAGCATGCGGTCCCCGCGGCCTATGGCCTGCGGGTGCAGGGTGACGGTGAGGACACCGTCCGGCTCGTTGTGGACCATCCAGCGAACGTCACCGAGGAAGCGGGCGAACATCGCGTGCGGGTCCTGCAGCCCCGGCATGACCATGGTGCCCGTGCGGACGAACTCCAGGTGCGGATAGTCGTCCAGCGTCCAGGACACGGGCAGTTCGACGACGCTGCTGGGCCGCCCGAAGACGTACGGTCCGTCCGGGTCATGTCGGTCGCCGGTGCGGGCCAGGTAGGGCTGGCTGTCGGTGCCCATGAGCGACGAGTCGTAGATCACGCCGATCTCCTCCAGGAGACTCACGGTGTGCGGGGTGAAGTCGAAGCTGGGGGTGCGGTGGCCGGAGGGCGGGGCACCTGTGAGCCGCTCGATGAGGGCGGACGACCGGCGCAGCACGGCCAGTTCGGCTTCCCGGTCCAGGGCGGACACGGGCTCGTGCAGATAGCCGTGGAGGCCGATCTCGTGGCCTGCGGCGTGGACGGTGCGGCACTGCTCGGGGTAGGTCTCGATGGTGTGCCCGGGAATGAAGAACGTGGAGGTGATGTCCTGGGCACTCAGCAGGCGCAGGATGCGGGGTATCGCGTGCGCGCCGAACTCGCCCCGGGAGACGGGCCCGGGGGTGGTGGCGCCGCGGGCGGCCCACAGCGAGATGGCGTCGAAGTCGAAGGTCAGGCAGACGGTTGCTCGGTCAGGCGTCAATGGGCACCTCCGGGAGGAAGTCGGTGTTGGGCTCGACGCCGTGGTCGAAGAGCGTGTCGAGGTCCCAGCGGGTGTAGGGATGCTCGCGGGGCGGACCGGGGGCGATCCACAGGGTGCGCGCGTCGAGGTCCATCACCACGGAGTAGACGGTGCAGACCCGGTCGGCGAGCGGCTCGTCCGGGTCGGGGTAGCGGCAGATGCCGTCGGGGTACGACCAGTCGTCGCGCAGCACCGCGACGATGTCGGCGGGACGGACACTGGCGTCGGCCGCCGCGGGGGCGAGAAGGTGGCGGACTCGGCTGGGGCGGAGCTGGGTGAGCGCGCTGGTGGCGGCCTTGAGGTCGGTGAGCGGCAGGTCGGCGAGGAAGTGGTTCGCGTGGGCGAGGACGCCGTCCTCGGGCAGCAGGGTGCTGAAGACGTCGGGGGCGAGTTCGAAGTCCACAGCTTCTCCTCCGGCGTCGGCGAGCATGACGTTGCCCGAGGAGATCCGCTTCACCGGGAGCAGTTTGCGGTGTGCCTTCGCCATGGTCCGCGCGTTCAGGGCGCCGCGCAGCAGGAAGTGGTAAGGCACGCCGTCACCACCGGTGTCGCGGTCGGAGACCAGCAGGTTGGCGCAGACGCCGAGACCTGCGGAGTTCAGGCCGCTCTTGGCGAGCATGCCGGCCTCGGTGAGCGACAGCACGGTGAACCCGCTGGGGTCGCGGGTGGCGAGCAGGAAGGTGACGTCCGCCTGTTCGGGGTGCCAGTCCCAGTTCTGGGCGAGCAGGGTGTGGCCGTCGGCCGTGTGACTGGGCAGCACGGCGAGCGAGGTACAGCCCTCGTCGCGGTATCCGGTGCCGTAGAGGAGTTCGGTGCGCGCGTTGAGCGCGCCGAGGTGGTTCACGCTCTGGCCCGATCCCGCGGCCATGCCCTCCAGCATGGCCGCGATGTCCGGGTCGTATGCGAGGGCCACCTCGTAGTAC
Organism: Streptomyces sp. 11-1-2; assembly: GCF_003595545.1. NCBI lineage: Bacteria > Bacillati > Actinomycetota > Actinomycetes > Kitasatosporales > Streptomycetaceae > Streptomyces > Streptomyces sp. 11-1-2. Next base: position 2,604,788 of record NZ_CP022545.1, on the reverse strand, counting down.
CGGCGTCCCCAGCGGTCGATGTCCGCGTCCTCAAGGCCGGCCTGGTCCCGGAAACGGGCGCGGTAGGTGTCCAGACTGCGGGCGATCTTGTCCGCGGTGAGCGAGCCGAGCTGCTCACCCATGTCCTTGTGGTCGCCCTCGACAGCGACGAGGGGGGGATGTGTGGTCATGGCCGGGGGCCTTTCAGCGCAGTGGGGACCGATACGACTCGGGCATGGTGCAGACGGTGATGAAGGTGACGAGGGCGGCTGCGGCAGGCAGCGCGGCGACCGCGAGGGGGACGCCGGTGGTGGCGACGATGCCGGAGGCGATGAAGGCGGCCGTACCGCCGAACGCCATGACGGAGAAGTTGTAACCGATGCCCAGCGCCGAGTAGCGCACGGAGGTGGGGAAGAGCTCGGCGAGCGCGGCCGGGCCGGGCCCGGAGAAGCACGCCAGGGTCAGCGCGATGAGGATCTGCCCGGTGTAGACGGCGGCGGTGCTTCCCGTCTCGAACAGCGCCATCACCGGCAGCGACAGGACGACGAAGCCGCCGGACCCGGCCAGCAGGAGCTTCTTGCGGCCGATCCGGTCGGACCACAGACCGAACAGCACGATGGAGACGGTGAGCACTCCCGTGCCGACCAGGTTGGAGGCGTTCACGATGCCTGGGTCGATGTCGGCCTCGGCGCGCAGGTAGGTGGGGAGGTAGGTGAGGAAGAAGAAGTAGGCGACGGTCCAGCCCACGGTGAAGCAGAAGCCCCGGAACATGGCGGCCTTCTGCTGGTCGAAAGCGGTCCGCAGCGGGTTCTGGCGGGCTTTGGCCTCGTCGTCCGCCACATAGGCCGGTGTTTCCTCCAGGCCCATGCGCATCAGCACGGCGACGGCGGCAGTGACCCCGCCGAGCAGGAACGGCACTCTCCAGCCGTGAGCGAGCATGGCGTCGTCGTCGAACACCGCCGAGTTCACGGCGACCACGGTCGCCGCCAGGAGGAAGCCCGCCGCGGTGCTGACCTGGTTGAAACTGCCGAAGACCCCACGCCGTCCGGGCGGGGCGTACTCGACGAGCATGGCGGCGGAACCGGCCCATTCCCCGGCCACCGCGAAGCCCTGGAACAAACGCATCACGATCAGCAGGACGGGGGCGAGGGCACCGATCGTGTCGTAGGTGGGAAGACAGCCGATCAGGGCGGTGGCCAGCCCCATCACGACGACGCTGAGCACCAGGGCGGGACGGCGGCCGAACCGGTCTCCGATGTGTCCGAAGACGACGGTGCCCAGCGGCCGTGCGAAGAAGCCGACGGCGAAGACCGCGAAGGTGGACAGCACCCCGGTGGTGGTGTTCTCACTGGGGAAGAACAGCGCACCGAGCGTGGTCGCCGAGTACGCGTAGATGAGATTGTCGTACTGCTCCATGAGATTTCCGACGCTGCTCGCGGCGAGCGCGCGGCGGTGCTGGAACAGAGTTGCGGGTGGTGCGTCTGCCTTGGTCGTCGAAGCTGACACGACGCCTCCTAAGGGAACGGGACTGACGCCTGCGGGGAAGCGGGCAAGGTCTAGGAGGCGGCGAGGTAGCCGCCGTCCACGGGGATGAGGGCGCCGGTGATGAAGGAAGCCCCCGGTCCGGCCAGGAGTGCCACCACAGGACCCAGCTCGGCGGTGTCGCCGGGCCGGCCCAGCGGGGCACCGCCGACGCGGACCCGGAGCTCGTCGGGCGGAAGATCGGCCAGTAGGCCGGTCCGGAACACCCCGGGCAGCACGGCGTTGACCCGCACGCCGCGTGGAGCGAGTTCGACAGCGGCGACCTTGGTGATCTGGTGCACGGCCGCCTTGCTGGCCTGATAGGCGACGGACGAGGGGGACACGTCCGAGACCGGGGCGGTGGTGACTCCGTAGATGGAGCCGACGTTGACCACACAGCCGCCAGTGGCGGTGAGGTCATCGGCGAAGGTCTTGATGCCGCGCCACACCCCCCAGACATTGACGCGCATGACACGGGCGAAGTCCTCGTCGTCGGTGCCGACCAGGTCGGTGCGCATGCTGATGCCGGCGTTGTTGACGAGGATGTCCAAGCGACCGGCCTGCTCGCGGACCCGGGCGGCGAAGCGGTCCCAGGAAGCCGCGTCGGCGACATCGAGGGCGACGCGATCCGGCCAGTCGTCGTCGGAGAAGGACCGGTCGGCCCGGATCACGCGGGCCCCGGCCGAACCGAGGTGATCGGCCACAGCCGCCCCCAGCCCTCCGGCAGCCCCGGTGACCACGGCTACCTTGTTCTGCAAACTCACGGTGAACCCTCCTTTCTGTGTGGCTCACCGTAGGCATGGGCCCGAGGGCGGGAATCGGGTATCTGCCCGATGCCCGGCGGCATCCGGGTGTGCATACAGGGGGCGGCTGATTCCTTGAGGGGGCGCCGGGAGTGGCCTAAAATCGATCGCGATCGCTTCAGCAGAACGCGAGACGACGGTGCCGAGGAACGTCTTGGCCCCGTGCCGTCCCCGCCGGACGGGAGAGCACACCATCATGGCCGAGCAGTCGTTTCCCGCCGAGTCTTCTCCCGAGCGCCGGATTCTGGAGATGACCGCAGCCGGTCGCCGGTACGTCTCCGACGCGGGATTCTTCGCCGCCCGGCCCCATCTGGAGGAGATCGCCCAGAGGGCGCTGGCGCGGACCGCGAACGAGCCGGTGGGGTTCTTGGACGTCCAGGGGCCCGACCTCGTACGGATCACCGTGGAAAGCACCAGCGACGTGCCGCGGATGGTGCGCCTGGAGGCGCGGCCGGCGACGGCGCCGTTCGGGCTGACCGGGCGGGAGCTGCAGGTCGCGACCTGTATGGCAGGGGGACTGACCACGCCCGAGATCGCCGCCGCGCTGGGCTGCTCGCGCCGCACCGCCGCCACGCACGCCGAGCATGTCCTGGGCAAGAGCGGACTGCGGTCCCGGGCGGCCGTCGCCGCGATGATCACGTCCTTGCAGGCGCACACCCTGCCGGTTCCTCCGGAGAGCCTGGTGCTGCCGCCGACCCTGGCCGAGCTGCTCTCGGCGCCGGTGTGGGCTATCCCGGCTCGGTCCCGGCCCGCGATGCAGGCGATCACCGTGGGCCTCGTCTACCCGACGGGTGCGTCTGCCGGCGGGTCGGACCAGCGGCCGATGCGCCAGGGCGCGCAGCTCGCGCTGCGGGAACTGGAGCGGCGCGGCGGGGTGGCCGGGCGCGAAGTGCGGTCCATGGCGGTGGAGGCAACCCCGGAAGTGCTGCCGGAGGCGGTGGGCACCCTGGCCGAAGCGGGGGTGGACGCCGTTCTGCTGGGCAACTTCCACGGCGCGACGGTGCCCGCCGCGGCTGCTCGTGCGGGGGGCGCAGGAGTTCCGGTGGTGCACTCGATGGTCGCGCCAGGACTTGCCGCGGCCGTGGACCGTGATCCGCACGCGTTGGGTCATGTGTTCCAGGCGTGTGCGGATGAGACTGCCTATCTGTACGGTTTTCTACGCACTCTGCGAACTCTGGAGGACTCGGGAGCGTGGTGTCCGCACGGGAGGCAGCTGGCGCTGTTGCTGCGCCGCAGCACGTTCAACGAGATGTCCGCCGCCAGGCTGACCCGAGCGGTGGAGACGGCCGGATGGAACCTGGCGATGGTGGAGAGCGTGGACGAGCAGCACGCCCCGTGGGAGGTGATCGCGCGGCGCCTGGAGGACACCAATCCTGCCGCTGTCTTCCTGTCCATCTTGCCGGAGCAGGCACTGCGGGAGTTTCTCGCCGCGACGGTCGCGCTGCGCACCCGCACGCTGGCGTACACGGCCTGGGCGCCCACCGCGCCGGGTTTCACCGAACGGCTGGGCTCGCTGTCCCAGGGACTGGTGTGGTCCACGGTGGTAGGAGTGCGCGAGACCCCACAGGCCACCGCGTTCGCACAGCGCTACCGCGCCGCCTACGGCGGTGATCCGGGGCTCGGCGCGGCAGCTGTCCATTACGACTTGGTGCGGGTTCTTGCGGCGGCATGGGCCTCGGTGGATCGGCCGTGGAACCACCGCGCGGTCCAGGAACACCTGCGAACGGTCCCCTACCGGGGAGTGGCGGGCGTCTACTCCTTCTCCGGACCAGGCCAACGGGGCCTGGCCTGTCCGGACGACACCCCGGATCCGTCTACCGCGCACCATCACCTGGCGTACCGCATCAGAGACGGCCGGCACCATCTGATCCACGACTGAGCTGACCGTAGTCCCGGGGGACTTGACCTTGCTCTGTGAGGAGGATGTGGATGGGGGAGCCGGCCCGCCGGGCGGGCGCGACGCAAGGAATGGATCGGCAACCGTGACCGGTCCGGCCGTGTCTAGGCGCCCCAGCAAGAATCCGATCAAGGTGGACTGTTACTCCCCCTTTTCGACGGCGACCACTTGCAGGCCGACGGATTCCAATGATCAGTGCAACACGCGATCACTCCAGTGTTGTGACGGGCTTAGCGAAGAGGGCGGCCGGGGTTTGCCATCCAAGGGTCTTGCGGGGGCGGTCGTTGAGGTCGGCGGCGACGAAGGCGAGATGGGCAGCGCAGCGAACGCGCCCAGCGCGGTCAGGCCGAGCCGGTTCAACAACGCGGCCAGATGCGGCAGCCCCAGCACCGACACCGAGTCGCCGGCCGGGAACTCCGGCGTGGCCCCGTCCGGCACCAGCAGTCCGCGGCGGGCCGCCAACGCGGCGGCGAACAGGGTGTCGGCGGCCCCCACCCGGCAGCTGAAGCCGGCCTCGGCGACCACCGTGCGGATCTGCTCGGCCAGCTGCTCCTCGCCGCCGAAGAACCGGTCGCGCTCCAGGTGATGCGGCTTGCGGCTCTCGTTGAGGATGTCAGCGATCGGCGACGGCATCGCATCCGGTGGCCCGGTGCGCCGCCCTCTGCGTAGGCACCGGCCCGGTTCCGGCAGATCACCTCGACACCTGGGTTGGCCTGCAGCCAGGCGGCGAGCGTGCCGGCGCGGGCGTCGGGCAGGAGGTCGACCGGTCTGCGGCTGGCGATGTCGACCAGGAGCGTGGCGTAGACGCGCCCCTTGCGCAGCGCGAACTCGTCGACGCCCAGCACCTTCGGGGTCACGGCCACCGGGTCGAGCAAGGCGCGTATGGGCCGAAGCAGCGTGGACCTGCTGACCCGCAGGGTCATCGCCTGCGTTGGCCGGGCACCGGCCCGTCCGGCCAGCAGCAAGGCGAGCGTCCGCGGCACGCTCTGCAGTCGGCTGCTGCGGCGCCCGTGGCAGAACGTCAGCCCCGGCGCCTGCTCGACGAAGGTTCGCCGCACGCATGCCAGGTTGAGGCAACGGAAGCTCCGCACCGTAACTCGACCATCAGCGGTCGGTCGGCGACCGCACCGTCCGCAACACGCCGCACGTACCGACTGTGAAGACGGCGTGTCAGCACCGCGCAGTCCGGACAGGCTCTTCCCGGCACACAGCAACGGGCCGTACGACCACCAACTCGCCGCTGACGTCAAGTTCTTCGACCACGACATCGTCCAGTTGCGGGACCCACAGCTCATCCAGCACCCCATCGAGCACGACCGCTCATGCTCACAGATCCGGTGATCCCCCGTCACCGAAGCACGGAAAGTGATCCAGAGCCCACATTCAGTCGTTGCCGACAGGTCAGGTGAACCTCAGGGCTCTACGACCATGTCGAGGGCGGGACGAGAGCGTCCTTGCATGCGCCGGTTCGGACAACAGGCAACGAAAAATTGTACATCCTGAAAACTGTTCGCCTCGTCTGAGGGTGCCTAGGTTGCGACCACTGACGCACGTGATGCACAGCACAGCGTGCGACGGAATAGGCACAGCCGAGTCGTTCAGGAAGGCAATGATGGACAACGAGATGTCCCGCCGAAAGGTGCTGCACCTAGGCGCTGCGGTTACGGCGGGTGCTTCTGGTGTCGTCGCAAGTGGCACACTTGGCGGGGCCGCCGCGGCGAGTGACATGGCTGGTGCAGCACCCAGTGCACCGGCCGTAACGGGCAAGAAGCAGGGAAAGGGCGACCGCGAGTGGGACACGCCGGACTCGTGGCGCAGTCCCGAACCGGTCGATCTGCTGCTGTTCAACGGCAAACTGGTCACGGTCGATGAGCAGTTCTCGATCGAGCAGGCGATGGCGGTGCACAACGGCCTTATCGTCGCTGTCGGATCCGACGAGGTCCTACGGAAGCGCTTCACCGGCAAGCAAGAGATCGACTTGCGTGGGCAGACCGTACTGCCCGGCTTCAACGACGCTCACTCGCACGCCCGCACGTTCAGCCACCGAGCGATCGGTGACCTCCAAGCTGCCACCTCAATCAAGACGATCCGGGAGCTGCTCGCCGCGAAGGCAGGGGACCTCGGCAAGGGTGAATGGATCACAGGGTCTGGTTACGACGAGACAATCTTCGCCGAAGGGCGTAAACCCAACAGGCAGGACCTCGACGAGGGGGCGCCTGACAACCCGGTGTACCTGGTTCGCCAAGGGGGCCACAGTGCAGTTGCCAACAGCCGCGCCCTCAAACTCGCTGGTGTTGACAAGGACACGCCCGATCCGAAGGGCGGCCGGATCGAGCGTGACAAGGACGGCGTGCCGACCGGCGTCCTCGTCGAGGCGGCCGCGGACCTGGTCCGTCGGCATGTCCCGAGCCTGACGACCGAGGAAGATCGGAAGGGGACGATCGCCGGGCTGAAGGCGTACCTGCGCCTGGGCATCACCAGTTTCACACAGGCGGCGGGCAGTGTGGACGAGTTCAAGAAGTGGCGTGCAATCTACGACGAGGTGGGCACCGACCTGCCTCGCGCCAGCTATTACGTCACCTGTACAACGGATACGCCCGACGGCGTCAAGCCGTTCGAAGGCGATGATCGGTTGCGCGCCGTCGCGCTCAAGGTGTTCGCCGACGGCGGGTTCACCGGCCCCGACGCCCGTCTGACCTTGCCGTACAAGGGGGTGGGTGATGGAGAGTTCCGCGGGAGTCTCCACCTCACTCCTGAGGAATTTCTCCGCATGTTCAGTCGCGCGACGGACGAGGGCTGGACGGTCGGTGTGCACACCGCAGGTGACGGTGGCGAAGGGATCGTCATTGATGCGTTCGCCAAGGTGCTCTCCGAGCGGCCGGGCCTCGACATCCGCCATCACCTCATGCACCTGGAGGTGCCGCTGCCGGACGAGTACTACGACCGCATGGCCCAGTACGGCATCGGTGTTGTCCAGCAGACCAACTTCATTTGGTCTTTGGAGGGGCTGTACGACAACTACCTGTGGCCCGTCGTGCGGGAGAATGTGGCACCGGCCGGCAAGCTGCTTGAGCGCGGCGTCACCTTCGCCAATTCCGCTGACGTCATCCCGACTGGGCCGATGCTCGGGCTCTACACGTCCGTCACGCGGCGCGGCCGCAGCGGCAAGCGCTACGCCTATTCGGAGGAGCGCCTCGGCCTCGAGGATTCGATCCGCGCCTACACGATCGCCGGTGCCTACCAGACGCACCAGGAGGACGTGAAGGGCTCGCTGGAGGCAGGCAAGTACGCGGACTTCCTCGTGCTATCCCACGACATCTTCAAGGTTCGCCCCGACCATCTGCAGGGCGTGCGGGTCAACGAGACCTACGTGGGCGGCAAGCACGTCTACAGCCGTCCGAAGAAGGAGCGTCCCTCGACCAAGGGACGCGAGGCAACCATGCCGTCCGGTGGGCGAGAAGGCGGTCCGGAGGAATTCTTGCTGACCGGCGAGAAGTTCTGAGCCAAACCCCGTTGCCAGCTCGGCCTTCACCTGCACGACCTGCACGTCCGATGGCTTCCGGCCTCCCCGGCGATCCCCGCGAGGCCAATGCCTGGCTGCCACCCTCCGGCCAGGCCCGGCACCACCACATCTGCGAAGACGCGTAGCTCCGGCACGATCCGTGCCTCCTCTTCGCCCCGTGCGAACCGCTTGGCGTCGCGCCCCTGCTGGGCTTCCCTTCCATGCATGTCCCCCCGGGCCGTCAGCCCACAGCTCTGCACGTGCCGGATGGCACACGGCGTGCCGAACAGCCGAGCTCCACACACCCGACGACGGCCACGCATCTCATAAGGCAACGCGGCACCCAGCTCCTGACTCTGTTCAGCGCGGTGCCATTCCCCTCTACCGCCAGACAAAGAGCTGTAAGGAGCACTTGTTACATGGATACTCGCCAAGATCGACAGACCGGGGCAGTGGCAGGTGAGTCGCCCGGTATCTTGCCGGAGTCCGGCCTGAAGGCCGGGCTGAAGAACCGCCATCTGTCGATGATCGCGATCGGCGGTGTGATCGGTGCTGGTTTGTTCGTCGGTTCCAGCGCCGGGATCGCCAAGGCCGGTCCCGGCATCCTGATCAGCTACGCCCTTGCGGGCCTGCTGGTCGTCCTCGTGATGCGGATGCTCGGGGAGATGGCGGCGGCCAGCCCCGCCTCCGGCTCGTTCTCGGAGTACGCGGACCGGGCCCTGGGCCGCTGGGCCGGCTTCACCATCGGCTGGCTGTACTGGTTCTTCTGGGTCGTGGTCCTCGCCGTCGAGGCGACAGCCGCCGCGCAGATCCTCACCGGCTGGATACCCGCGGTCCCGCAGTGGGCCTGGGCGCTGCTGGTGATGGTGATCCTGACCGTCATCAACCTCGCCTCGGTGGGCTCGTACGGCGAATTCGAGTTCTGGTTCGCGGGCATCAAGGTGGTCGCGATCGGCGCCTTCATCGTCATCGCGGGCCTCGCCGTCCTCGGCCTGCTGCCCGGCACCGACATGGCGGCACCCGGCACGGAGAACCTGACCGGCCGGGGCGGCTTCCTGCCCAACGGCCCCGGCGCGATCCTCTCCGGCATGCTGCTGGTGGTCTTCTCCTTCATGGGCAGCGAGATCGTCACGCTCGCCGCGGGGGAGTCGGCGGAGCCGGCCAAGATGGTCAGCCGCGCCACGAACAGCGTCATCTGGCGCATCGGCCTCTTCTACCTGGGTTCGATGGCCCTGGTGGTCACCCTGCTCCCCTGGGACTCCAAGAAGCTGGCGGACCAGGGCTCCTACGTCGCGGCGCTGAACGAGATCGGCATCCCGCACGCCGGCACCATCATGGACGTGATCATCGTCACGGCGGTGCTCTCCTGCCTCAACTCGGGCCTCTACACCGCCTCCCGCATGGCCTTCTCCCTCGGCAAGCGCGGCGACGCGCCGGCGGCCTTCGCCCGTACGAACAAGCGCGGCGTCCCGTCGACGGCGATCTGGGCCTCCGTCGCCTTCGGCTTCGTAGCGGTGATCTTCAACTACACCAACAAGGAGACGGTTTTCACCTTCCTCCTGAACTCCTCCGGCGCGGTCGCCCTCTTCGTCTGGCTGGTGATCTGCTGCTCGCAGCTGCGCATGCGCCGGATCATCGAGAGGGAGATGCCGGAGCGGCACACGGTGAAGATGTGGCTGTTCCCGTATCTGACGTACGCGACGATCGGGCTGATTCTCTTCGTCATCGGCTACATGTTCTACGACAAGGACGGCCGCGAGCAGATGGTCATCTCCGTCGTGGTCGGGGCCCTGGTCCTGGTCCTCGGCCTGGTGCTGCAGCGCCGGCGCCGGAAGACCGCGTAATCGCCCATGGGACGCGTTCCGGGCCGTGCGGCCTCGATGACGAGCTCTGGTCTGTGAGCGCATCGCCAAGCGACCCACAATGCAGAGATGGAAGAAACACCTCCTCGCTAAGTCGAACATGCCGACGAGGCGGTGCCAATATTGCTGCGCCGTCACGGCCCCAGTCCCATAAGCCTCAAATTACGCCGCTGACAATCCCGCGCTGCCAAGTCCTAAACGCTCACCCAGTCCTGTTCGGCCTTCACCATCCCAGCCTCGCCCGGAACTTTCCAGCGCCGTTGCCCGGGCGGTCCGCCTCGGCCACCCCCACCCTCAGGGTGGCCGAGGCATCACCCCAGCTCGAACAAAGCGGCTGCGAGAACGTGCTGCCTCGCCGCCATTCTGAACTGGTCAGCGCCCTACTGGGCGATGTGCTCGATGCCTTCCCGCACCACCCGATGTGGATCGAACGGGCAGCCGGCCGCAGGGGGAGAGGATCGTACGTCGGACGAGTAGGGCCAGGCCTACAGCCAGCGGATGCCGAGCTCGTTCAGCGCGGCCGCGCGCTCCTCGGTGAGCGTGCCGCGCCGGGAGCGCTGATTGGTCAGCCACACCCCGAGCTTGATCGTTTGCTCGACTCCGGCGTCGTCGACGATCGTCTCCACGCGCTTGCGCGGCACATCCTCCAGACTGCCCTCGCGCTCGCGGCACTGACGGGCGGCGGCGAGGCCGCGCTCGAACAGCCGCGGCCCGCGCTCCGCCTGCCAGCACCTTCGAAACTGGCTCAGCGGCCCGCTCGGCGGCCGTCAGCCCGAGGCCAGACAGGCGGCGCCGCTGCTCCGTGTTCAACTCGCGCCAGTCTGTTCGCCCCGAGGCGCCTTCGGGGCGAACAGCACCGTGCAGATCCAGCGCGGCGAGCACGCGATGGACGCGGGGGTCGTCGCCGACCGCGCCTTGTGCCAGGTCCTGCGCGTCGGGGCTGTCGGCCAGCAGGTCGTTGAGTGTGAGGCCGTCCGGCGTGAGAGGCATGTCGAGCAGCAGCACGCGGCTGTGCCTGTGCTTGCGCCGCCACCGCGGTGTCAGCTGCCTGTGCACCCGCTGGATCTCGCGCTTCAGATCAGAAAGGTGCGGGGCACCGATGACCACAATGTCCGAGTCACGCGGGCCTTCCTGCGGGTGGACGCCGACCCAGTCGCCGAGCAAACCGGTGGAGATAGCCTCCCGCCAGTGCGGACCCGTAGGCAAGGCGAGGACATGGCTGGCGAACGAGTCGAGCGCACCCTCATGGCCGTCCCACGGCAGCCTGCCGGGCATGCAGCGCGTACACGCTGCCGGGTAGTCCCGTAATCCTGCGGCGCGGCGGAAGAGGATCAGGATGGTCTCCCACCGCAATGAGATCGGTGAGATCCGGCCCGTTGGTGACGGTGTCGTCGTCGTGCACGATGAAGGCGTCGCCATAACCGCCGCTGCCGTGGGGCATACGGATGATCTTGATGTCGGTGGGCGGTTCTAGTACTGCAACGGTGCTTGCCGTGACTGCTGGCCAGCTCAGTCGTTGGTCCGGTTATGGGTGGGGACCTTGCTGATGTCAGGTTGTGGGCCGGAGAACTGAGTGCGGTGCACGAGCGGTTCGTGCACCGGTTCAACCGGGAGGAGCCACGTCAGTCGGCGCTGGCCTATATGCGGGGGCTGATTGCTCCGCTGGAACGGAAGAACGGCTGGACGCTCGCGGAAGAAGCCGGACACACGGGGCCCGACCGCATCCACCGTTTGCTGAACCGGATCGAGTGGGACGCCGACGAGGTCCTGGACGACGTTGTCCCTGCCGAATACTTCATCCGTGCAGGTCATGCTGCATGTTGGTATTCGGGGAGGATGCCGCCGAGGTGGTCGTGGCGGCGTATGTCCAGGCGGCTCAACTTGTCCGGATCGTTGATCGGTGTGGGCAGTGGGTGCAGCGGTCGGGCGTTGGCGATGCCCTGGTGGGGTCGGTGGGCGTTGTAGAACTGCTCGTCCTTGTGCAGGGCGTGCAGGAGGTGGCGCTGGTTCCAGATCAAGGTCCGGTCCAGGAGCTCACGTCTGCAGGTCTGTATCCACCGTTCGATGAGCGAGTTCATTCTCGGCATCTGGATGCCGCTGAGTACGATTGTGATCCCCGCATCCGCGAGGAGGCTATCGAACAATCCTGGGAACTTCCCGTCTCTGTCTCGGATCATGAATCGTGCCCGGCAGTCGACGTCTTCGAGGTCCATGACCAGGTTCTTCGCCGCTTGTGTTACCCAGGAGGTGGTCGGGTGTGCGGTGGCGCCCAGGATCCGGATGCGGCGACTGCTGTGTTCGATCACCGCGAGTATGTACATTCGCGCGCCGGACAAGGTGACCGTCTCAAGGAAGTCGCAGGCCAGGAGGGCGTCGGCTTGTGAGCGCAGGAAGTTGGCCTACGTGCTGGAGCTCCGGTCGGGCGCCGGATCGATGCCGGCATCCTTCAGGATCTTCCAGACGGTCGACGCGGCCACCTTCACTCCCAGCACGAGCAGCTCACCGTGTAGACGCCTGTACCCCCACTGTGGGTTCTCCCTCGCCAGACGCAGCACCAGAATCCGGATGGAGCGCACCGTACGAGGTCGACCAGGTCGCTGGGGTCGCGATAACGCGGCATGGTGGCGTGTGACGAGGTCGCGATGCCAGCGCAGCACCGTGTCAGGACGCACGAGCAGCCGCACACGCCGCAGGGCGGGTAACGGAAGCCGGTGCAGCAGCGCCGCCAGGAACGCCCGGTCGCTTGAGCTGAACCGGATCTTTCTCTTGCCGAGTTGGCGTTCCAGGACCGCGATCTGATGGCGCAGGGCGAGGATCTCTGCATCTTTGTCCTGGTCGCTCATCGGCAGCAGACGCAGCACCGCGAACGCATTCGTCACACCGAGGTAGGCCAGTCGTAGCAGCACGATCGGTCATCATGACGCGTGGACCACCGGCTACGCGAGAGCGCCGGCTCGAGCGACCGCGGCTGGCGAGTGTGGGGTCCGGTGCAGGCCTCCGAACAGGGAGGATGACATTCTCGGCAAGCACACCCTTGGCCAGCTCTTGCTCGAGCACCTTGAACAGTGCTTCACTCAGCTTGGGTCTGGACGCGGGCCCCTTCGACTCCAAGGCTGACGCTCCGTCGTGTTCCCATGCCTGATGCCACCGCTGTACCGACCGCACGCTGACACGTAACTGCTTGGCGACCGTGACGTTGTCGTGTCCCAGGGCGAATAGTTCAGCTGCCCGTATCCGGATGCGCTCGCGAAACGCCCGTCGCTCCGGGGTCAGCCCGCCCCCTTGCGGATACCTCATGCAACCGGCCTACCGCAGCAACCACCGCTTGTCAGCCACGACATCACACCAACAAAGTCAGTAAGTGGCCCCAACCGACTCCGACTCGTCGGCGCGGCGCGACGGCATCCGCCCACGGCCGCCGCGCTTGGGCCTTCTTGAGGTGCTGAAGTACCGGGACGAGCGACTTCAGTGCGTCTACGGGCAGTTCAGCAGCGGTCTGCACAACGGTCCGCAGCGCCACCTGACGCGCGCCGACCTCTTTGAGGGCTTGGAGCAGGGCAACGTCCTCGCGGACCTTCTCCCCTTTGCCGTCATCCACGAAGTACTTCACCGGCACACCGAAGAAGTCGGCAAGCGCAGTCATCTGAGCAAGCGTCGGATTGTCGCTCTTCCCCTTACGAAGATGGCCGATGTAGGTCGGCGAGACGCCGATGGCTCTGGCAACCTCGGCGTTGTTCCACGGACCCCTGTCAGACGGGTGAACGGTTTCGAAGAGGCCGTTCAGCCTGGCGGCAAACGTACCTTCCGCCTTAGCCACCGGCTCGTCCGCACGAGCGGAATCAGCCATCGCCCCGCCACATACTCGCTCTCACGGTGCACCACAAATCAATGAACTGACGGTGAATCCTACCAGGGAGGGAATCACTCCCAGTTGACGAACCCGGAAGAGGGGGGCAGAGTGGGCCACGCGCGCACAACGCTCCGTCCTCGGCCCGATCGGGCACATGGTCGGCGGGCGAGTGGGCCACGCGCGCACAACGCTCCGTGCCCCAAAGTGACCGCTGAGCCGCAAAGCGCTTCCAGGAGGCAAGTAGCGAAGAGTCCATCATGATCCATGCACGTTCATTAAATCGAACTCGTATTCGGATTTTGGTAGGATGGAAGGGATAGTGACCTTCGATGCCACCCCGCACGACTTCCCAACGCCGGATGGGCAACCGCCGCGATCCGGACAGTCATTGGGGGGAGATCAGCATCGACTTCGCGATCGGGCCGGATGCCTCGCCTCTCGAAGCCATGGAGTGGGTCGGCGCGGTGGTGGCGCTTCCCCCGCTCCGCTTCCTCGAGGGAGTGCCCGGGGCACTGGCGCGAGGTTTTCCCTGTCGCCCCCGGCCCCCTGCTCGACTGGCACCGTAGGTTCATCGCCGCGAAGTGGGACCGCCCCGCGCGTCGGCGCACCGGACGCCAACCCACCCCGTCAGCGGTCACGACGCTCGTTCTGCGGTGGCCAGGGAGAACCTGCGGTGGGGGCACAGGCGGATCCATGGTGAGTTGGCCCGACTCGGGCATCGGATCGCCGCCTCGACCGTCTGGGAGATCCTGCATGCTGCGGTCGTCGACACCGCCTTCGGTAGGCGGCTGTACGGGCTGGTGTTCCTCGAGCATGGCACCCGGCAGCTGCACATCACCGGGGTCACCGCCCGCCCGACATGGGACTGGGCGGCGCAGCAGGCAAGGAATCTCACCGCCGACCTGGGTATACGCATAGGGTCCCTGCGCTTCTTGCTGCGCGACCGCGATGGCAAGTACGGCGAGGCATTCGACGCCGTCTTCCAGGCCGAGGACATGGAGATCCTCAAAAGTACGCCACAAGCTCCCCGCGTGAACGCGCACTGTGAACGCATCATCGGCAGCATCCGACGTGAAGCCCTGGACCATGTCCTGATCATGACCGAGCCCCATGCCCGTCACGTCCTTGCGGCCTACGAACGGCACTAAAGCGAGCACCGACCCCACCAACCACCCGACCCTCAAGAACCCGCCGCAGCGCATGACCCCCCCCACACCCACAAAGTCGAGCGCACCCGGATCCTCAGCGCCCTCAGCAACGAGTACGGATATGCGGCATGACGTGCAGCGACGACTTTTCGAGCGGCACACACCCTACGAACCACTGATGCTCCCCGGTAACCGATGCACCCGGGCCCAGAAGTGATCGCGTTTCTCTCTCACCCGCACTCGCCGTTCCAGCCGACATCACGTTCATGCAGACAGTCTCCACGGCAGCAGCCATCACAAACGCTCTCCTTGTACATAAATTTCCTCCTTGAATATTTGAGCGAGACAGCTCTCAAGTTACGAACCCCAGGTATTACCCAGGATCATCATCTCTCCTCCACCCCCTCAACCCAGACGAACTCTTTCATTCTCACACAGGACAGCACACAGAGGCCAGCAGGAGAACTGTCACGGCCCTGCTGTGACAGGAAGCTGCCTAGCACGGGAGTTGGATAACCTTGCTCAAGAAAATCGGACTGACCCCAGACGCCAATGACCTTTACCGCGCAATGCTGAAGGCCCCGCGAGCGGATCTCCAAGAGATCGCAAACACCCTTGACTGGGCGCCTGACCGAGCATCGGCAGCGCTTGAAGAATTAGCCGAACTTGCGCTGGTGCGCCCATCCAGAGAAAGATTTGGAAACTTACGCCTGGTAGACCCCGAGGTCAGCCTCAGAATTCTTCTCCAATCCCAGGAAATGAAACTTCAGAAGCTTCAGAAGAACCTATCGGAGGGCAAGCTGGCGGTTGCCCGTCTCATCTCCGACTACCGAGAGGAGGAGGCCAGACAGGGCCCACAGGGCATCAAGATCGTTCATGGCCTGGATGCGATACAGGCATGCATAGAGCGGCATAGCCATGACTGCACCGAGGAGATCGAGGTCTTCGTACCCCACGGCGCGCAGTCGGAGAACAGTCTCCATGCGGCCCGGCCACTCGACCTCATGCTGCTCGAACGCTCGGTCCAGGTCCGGTACATATACTTGGATAGCATCCGGAACGACCGACCGACAACGGAATATGCGGAATGGATCGGGGAAAATGGCGGACAGGTCAGAACCGTCCCCCACCTACCTATGCGGATGATTATATGGGACAGGCGTACCGCAATTATCCCAGCCGACCCCAATGCCGCGGACAGAGACGTTTTCCTGTTGACCAGTTCAGGGCCGGTCGCTGCTCTGCAGTCGCTCTTCGATCTATTGTGGCAGCAGGGTTCCGGATTCGGAAAGCCTCGTTCCCGGAACACCGATGGAGACCTAGGCGATCAGGAAAGTGCGATACTCGGTCTGCTCGCCGGCGGGCTCACCGACGAAGTAATAGCTCGAAAACTCGGTGTCTCTGTTCGTACCAGCCGACGAATCACCGCAGAACTCATGCAACGGCTCGGCGCCCGAAGCCGTTTTCAGCTGGGTGCCCTCGCCTCTCAGCAAGGCTGGCTCAGACCCTGACGAGGCGCGCCCTGAAACTAGCCCCGCAGGTACGCGAGCACCGCCAGAACCCGGCGGTTCGTGGCATCGGTCAGCGAGAGATCCAGCTTCGTCAGAATGCTGCCGAAGTGCTTGCTGACCGTTCCCTCGCTGACGTGCAGCGCCTCGGCGACCGAGGCGTTGGACCGTCCCTCCGCCATGAGCGCGAGCACTTCCTGCTCACGAACGGTGAGCCTCGACAGGGGGTCACGGCGGTGGCGGAGCAGTTGCCGGACCACTTCCGGGTCCACCACCGTGGCTCCCGCGGCGACCCGCTGGACAGCGTCGACGAACTCCTCGACATGTCCGATCCGCTCCTTGAGCAGGTAGCCGACGCTCGTTCCGTCCGAGGAGTCGAGCAGTTCCTCGGCGTAGGAACGCTGGACGTACTGGCTGAGGACGAGGATGGCCAACGCAGGCTCCCGCTGCCGCAGCTCGATCGCGGCCCGCAACCCCTCGTCCGTGAAACCGGGCGGCATGCGCACATCCGTCACCACGATGTCCGGCCGGTGCTCCGCGACCGCCTCGGTCAGCTCCTGCGCGTTGCCGGCACCAGCCACGACTTTGTGGCCGAAGCGTTCGAGGAGGCTGACGAGCCCCTCGCGCAACAGCACACTGTCCTCGGCCAACACGATACGTAACATCAGATCCTCGTTCAGGCGGGGGAGCCGACAGAAGTACAGGGGACCCGCAGGCGGAAGATGGTGGGGCCGCCGGGCGGACTGGACATTAGCAGGTGGCCGTCGAGCACCGAGATGCGATCGGCCACGCCCTGGAGGCCGGTGCCGCCCGCCGTGTCCGCACCGCCGACACCGTCGTCCACGACCTCCACGACCAGCGTGCCCGACTCCAGCGTGCCCCGTACGCCCGCGCGGGTCGCTCCGCTGTGCTTGGCCACGTTCGCCAGTGCCTCGCACACCGCGAAGTACACGGCGGTCTCGACCGATTCGTGCAGTCTGCCCGGCAGGTCGAAATCCACCTCCACAGGCACTGCCGACCGGTCGGCCGCATCCTCGACCGCGGCCTGCAGCCCTCGGTCGGTGAGTACCTGGGGGTGGATGCCCCGGATCAGTTCCCTTATCTCCACCAGCGCCGTCCCCGCCTCGTCGTGTGCCTTGGCGAGAAGGCTGTTGAGCGGCTCGCCTGGACTCTCCAGCCGGGCCAGGCCGAGCGTCATCGACAGCGCGACGAGCCGCTGCTGCGCGCCGTCGTGAAGGTCGCGTTCGATCCTGCGGCGCTCGGCCTCGAAGGCGTCCACCAGGCGCATCCGGGAACGGCCGAGCTCCTGTATGCGGGAGTCGAGGCCAGCGTCCCCGCAGTAAAGCAGCTGCCGGGTCAGCACGGCCCGCCCGGCGGCCACAGCGCCCAGTGGATAAGCGAGCAGCGGCAGCAGCACCGCTCCGGCGAACGCCGCACCGAACGCTTCCGGATACGAGTCGGCCATCCAGATCTTGAGAACCCGGGCCTCTTCGCCGCCGCCGGCCATGAACATGACGAACGGGGTGCTCAGCAGGCCGCCGCACACCGTGATCACCGTTCCCACGGCGAGTCCTTCCAGAGGCCACAGCACGCAGGCGAACAGCACCCCGTACCCCAACTCCCGCCAGGTCGACTGCTCCTTGAAGCGGATGCGCGCCCAGGCCGTCGGGCCCGTGCCTTCCGGTTCACGGTGCGGGCTGACCAGGACGGTGGAGTCGATGAGCAGCAGTCTCCGGCGTTCGAGAGCGGCCAATGGGATACCCGACAGCGCGAGCATGAGCAACAGCGGAATGCCGATCAACGCCACCGCCAGCAGGCTCCCGGCGACCGCCAGCAGAAGCAGCCAGGTGAAGGCGGTCACGCCGACCGCCACGCTGCTCAGCAGATAGAGCGCCGCTCTCCACGGCCAGCTGCTGAGGACGTAGCGAGGCGACTGGAGCGCCTGCCAGACAGTAGGCGGATGCATGAGCGCACTGTAAGCGGTCCGTACCGAGGGTGACCACCCAGCTAGCTCTACCTATGAGTGGGGGCTGGCTCACCACAGGAGGCGGCCCAGTTGCAATGCGCCGGCCAGGGCCGATCGAGTCTCCTGAAGACGGGGGCAGACGTCGCCCTCACCGCGTGACGCGGGATCGTCCGTCTGAAGGGACCGTGATGGCCTGGCTCGAAGACGAGTTGTCGGCCATGCCTGTCTGGTGGGCACTGTCCCTGGTGTTTCTTCTGCCCGCGCTGGAACCGGCATTGCCGGTGGTGGGCATGCTTCTCCCCTCCCAGACCGCTCTGGTGACCGGCGGCGTGCTCGCCCACCGTGGGGTGCTGCCGGTCGCCGGCGTGCTCGCCGGGGCGGTGTTCGGCTCCCTGGCGGGGAATCTGCTCGGCTACGCCGTCGGCCGGAAGTGCGGCGCGGGGGTGACGGCCCGGCTGCTCCCGCGTGTGGTGGCCTCGCACCGCTGCGGGACGTTCGCCGGGGTCGTCCGCCGATACAGCGGCAGGGCGGTTGTGCTCGGGCGGTTCAACATGGCCCTCAGGGCGTTCGTCCCGCTCGTGTGCGGCACGGCACGTCTTCCGCTGCGCCGCTTCCTGGCCTGGTCGCTCCTCGGCGGCCTTCTCTGGGGCCCGGCCTTCGTGTCGCTCGGCCTGCTGGCGGGGGCCTCGTGGCAGGAATGGGGCGGCCCCGGCATGGCTGCCGGGGCTTCGATACTCGTACTCCTCATCACCACGCTACCGGTGTTCGGCGCGCTGCGACGTGGCAGGCTCACAGGTACCGGGACACGAACTCCACGAGCTCGTTCTCCGCTGGGACCAGGTAGAAGTGGTCTCCCGCGAAGACCTGACACTCGAACTCGGACGTGGTGAGCTCGGCCCAGGACTCCAGTGCGGCGACCGCGCATCCCGGGTCCCGGTCGCCGCCGAGGGCGGTGACCGGTGCCCGCAGCGGGGCCGGGTGTCCGGGCCGGTACCGCTCGATCAGCCGGTAGTCACCACGCAGGGACGGAAGTAGCAACGGCCGGAGATCCGGGTTGTCGTAGGCGGACGACCCCAGATCGCCGAGGCGTCTCGCCGAGGCGATGAGTCGTTCGTCGTCCAGCAGGTGAAGCGCGCCGCCCCGCTCGGTGTGCGGCGCTCCCCGCCCCGACACCAGGACACGGCGCGGCACGCTCCCATGCCGTGCCTCGATGCGTCGGGCCACCTCGTAGGCGACGGCCGCTCCGAGGCTGTGCCCGAACAGGACCAAGGGCCCCGCGAGTTCGGGTTCGAGTGCCTCGGTGATCCGGGTGGCCAGCTCCGCCATGTCCTCTATGCAGGGCTCGGCGAACCGCTCCTGCCGCCCCGGATACTGGACGGCGAGCATCTCGACGTCGTGGGGCAGCCGCTCAGCCCAACCGTGGAACAGGGTCGCCGTGCCTCCGGCGTGGGGAAGACAGACCAGACGAACCCTGCTCGGGCGGCCCGGATACCTCCTGAACCACCGGCTCCTGTAGTTCGCGTCGATGACGGCCACGACACCCGCCCCTCTCCCCTGCGTGCGCATGCTCCCGGAAACATGTTCCTCGGACATGATCCGCCGTGCTCGCGTGCGTGTACCGCCCCAGCCCGGGCAGGTCCTGCCGACCGCAGCTTCCTGCCCCTCCCATGCGGCTGTTCGCGGGGTCGGCGCGAGGCGCCCACGACAGGGTGGAGCTATCTCCACCACCAGAGTTCCGCTTCGCTGCGATGTGGTTGGCGTTCGCAACGAGTTGAGTGGTCACCATGAATCAAGCAGCCGTCCGGCTCAGTTCTGTCACTCGGTCCTTCGGAACCGGAGCGGGTGCCGTGACCGCACTGGACAGAGTGAGTCTCACCATTCCCAAGGGCACCTTCACCGCTGTCATGGGCCCCTCCGGCTCCGGCAAGTCGACTCTGCTCCAGTGCACGGCCGGGCTCGACCGGCCCACGAGCGGCGCCGTGATGCTGGGCGACACGGACCTGACAAAGCTAAGCGAAACCAAGCTGACGCTGTTGCGGCGTGGCCGGATCGGCTTCGTGTTCCAGGCGTTCAACCTGTTGCCCTCCCTCACGGCGGAGCAGAACGTGGCGCTCCCGTTGCGCCTCGCAGGCCGCCGCCCGAAGCGGTCGACCGTCCTCGGCGTCCTCGAGCAGGTGGGGCTCCGTGAACGGGCCGGCCACCGGCCCAGCGAGATGTCCGGCGGCCAGCAGCAGCGCGTGGCCCTGGCCAGGGCCATCGTCACCCGCCCGGAGGTGCTCTTCGGCGACGAGCCGACCGGCGCCCTGGATTCCCAGACCAGCCGGGAGGTCCTGGCCCTGCTGCGCGGAATGGTCGACCGGGGCCAGACCGTGATCATGGTGACACACGATCCGGTCGCCGCCTCGTACGCGGACCGGGTGCTGTTCCTGGCGGACGGCCAGGTGCACGACGAGTTGCACGCCCCGTCCGCCGAGCAGGTTGCCTCGCGCATGACCCAGCTGTCGGTGGTCCCGTGCTGAGCCTCGCCCTCAACGGCATGCGGGCCCGCTGGGTCACGTTCGTCGGATCCTTCGTCGCCCTGGCCCTGGGCGTGGCTCTCATGGCCGCCACCGGCCTCGCGCTGGCGGCCACCTTCCAGGCCCCCGAGCGCGGACCGGAACGCTTCGCCGCGGCTCCGGCAGTGGTCCAGGCGTCGGACACGCTGCGGGTGCGTACGCCGATCGGCGAGCGTACGCAGCGCCTTGCCGACCCCAAGGCCGTTCCGGAAAGCCTGTCCGCCAGGCTCCGAGAGCTCGGCCGCACGGTCGAGGACCGCTCGTTCTCCGTCACGGTCGCGGACACCCGGCTGGACGGCGGCGGCGAGGGAACGGTCGGGCACCCGTGGTCGGTCACGGCGGCAACCCCGTACCGGCTCACCGGCGGCCGGGCCCCCGAGGCATCCCAGGAGATCGTCGTCACCGCCGGTCCCGGGGCCGGCGTGCGGCTCGGCGACCGCGTCAGGGTCACCACGCCGGACGGACCCAGCAGCCGTACGGTCGTCGGAACGGTGGGGGCCAGGGACTTCGAGACCGCGGTGTTCTTCACCGACTCGGAAGCCGCCAGGCTCTCCCCGCGCGTCGACGCGGTGGTGGCGTACGCGGACGCCGCCGCGGTACGCAAGGCGGTCGGGACCGAGTCCGGGATGGTGGTCCTGACCGGCGACGACCGGCGCCGGGCCGACCCTGATCCCGACCGGGACAGCGAGGCACTGATCTCGGTCAACGCGCTCCTCGGTACGGCCGCGGCTATCACCGGCTTCGTCTCGGTCTTCGTGGTGGCCTCCACGTTCTCCTTCGCCGTGGCCCAGCGCAGGCGCGAGTTCGGCCTGCTCCGCACGGCGGGCGCCACTCCTCGCCAGGTACGGCGGCTGGTCTTCGCCGAAGCTCTCGTCATCGGTGTACTGGCCTCGGCAGCCGGCTGCTGGCTGGGGCAGGCCGGGGCACCCCGGCTCACCGAGTGGATGGTCGACGTCGGGATCGCGCCGTCCTGGTTCGCCATCGGCGACCAGACCTGGCCGCTGCACACGGCCTTCTGGCTGGGCCTGGGCGTAGCCATGGCCGGTGTGGTGGTCTCGTCGCACCGGGCGGGGAAGGTCGGGCCCACCGAGGCGCTGCGCGACGCCGCCGTCGACAGCCGGGCCATGCCCCTGAGTCGCTGGCTGCTGGGGGCCGGGGTCCTGCTGACCGGCATTGGGCTGCTGTGCTGGGCGCTCGTCACCGAGCCCGGGGACGTACTCAAGAGAAAGACGTACATCACCCAGCCGATGCTGCTGATCGTCGGATTCGCACTGTTCGCACCCGTGCTGGTGCGGCCGCTCATCCGCCTCATGACCTGGCTGCCCGCCCAGCTTCCCGGCGCCACCGGGATGCTGGCGCGACAGAACGCCGGCACCAGCGTGCGCCGGACGGCCGCCGTGGCCGCCCCCGTCATCATCACGGTCGCACTGGCCGCCTCGCTGATGGGAACGACGGCCACCATCAACGAGGCCAAGGCCACCGAGGCCAGGGCTCAGACGACCGCCGACTACGTGGCGGTCGCGGAGGGCGAGGACGGCTCGCTACCGGCACAGTTCACGCAGCGAGCAGAGGGCATCCCCGGCACCGTGGCCGGCGCCTCCCGTTCCACCGCTGTGAGTGTGCTTGAGGAAGGCGTCGCCCTTGTGAGGTCCGAGGCCAGGGCCGTGGAACCGGCGGACCTCGCCGCCGTGTCCGCGCTGCCGGTGGTCTCGGGCCGGGTGACCGACCTCGACGACCAGAGCATCATCGTCAACGAGGAGTGGCAGACGCGGACCGTCGGACAGCGAGTCGCCGTATGGCTCGGCGACGGCCGCAAGGTGTCGCTGCGCATCGCGGCCGTGCTCCGCGTCGGCACCGGAAGCAACGGCGTGTACGTGACACCGCACAACGCCGCCGGCGCGGCTATCGACCGCGTCGACATCAGGCTCCGCGACGGCGCCGACAGGGCCGCTGCCGAGGCGCGGCTGCGCGAGGCGGGCCGGGCAACGGGTACTCAGGTCCTGACGAAGGACGCCTGGGTGTCGGAGAACTATCCGCGCTCCAGCGAGAACACTCGCCTGGGGCTGCTCATGATCCTCGGGATCGCCCTCGTGTACACGGGTATCGCCCTGGCGAACACGCTGGTGATGGCCACGTCCGACCGGGTCCGCGACCTGGCGGTGCTCCGTCTCACCGGGGCGACCAAACCGCAGGTGCTCCGTCTTGTCGCGGTGGAGGCGCTGGTGGTCGTGGCCGTGGGCAGTGTCCTCGGCGCCGCCGTGTCCGGCCTCAACCTGCTCGGCGTCTGGGGTGCACTGGGGCTGCTCGCCGTCTGGTCACCGCTGGTCGTGCCCTGGGAGGCCATCGGTGCGGTGGCGACCGCGAGTGCCGTGCTGGCCGCGGTGGCCGCCGTCGTGCCGGCGTTCGTGGCACTGCGCACGAGGCCGGTCGAGCTGGCGGGGATGCGTGAGTGACACGCCACCTGCCCCTCCCTTGGCCCCCTGGCCCCACCTCTTTCCCGCCACGACCCCGAGAAGGTCCTCGAGCTGTGATGAGTGACACCAGTACCCTGCTCCGCGAGTTCCTGCGGGCTCCCCTGCGCATCGGGGCCGTAGCACCGAGCTCTCGCAGACTCGCCGCCGCGGTCACCACTCCGATCCCGGAGCTCGGCGATCCGGTGGTGGTGGAACTCGGCCCCGGTACGGGGGCGTTCACTAGCGCCATCCAGGAACTCCTGGGCGGAAGGGGCCATCATCTGGCCGTGGAGATCAACCCCCGTCTCGCTGACACGCTGCGCGGGCGCTTCTCGGGAGTCGATGTGATCAACGCGGATGCCTCGAAACTACCGCAGTTGATCGCGGAGAGAGGCCACGGCAAGGCGGATGTGATCGTCAGCGGCCTGCCCTGGGCGTCGTTCCCGCGCGGTATCCAGCAAGAGACGCTCCTGGCGGTCAGCCAAACCCTGAAGCGGGAGGGCGCGTTCACGACGTTCGGGTACGTCCACGCGATCCGGCTCGCCCCCGCCTTACGGTTCCGCCGGATGCTTGGCGTGACCTTCGAGGAGGTGGTCACCGGCCGCACGGTGTGGGGCAATCTGCCACCGGCACTCGTCTACCACGGCCGACGCCCGCGGGTCATCGCCCCGCTGCGCGCTCCCGCTCCGTCCCGGCGGACGGACCGCGAGTGCTCGTGCTCGGCCGGGGTGCTGAGCGCCGGCCGGTGATCGCACCAGGGTCCGGACACGACCGAGCTCCCCGTACCGAAGGGCACCAGTGCGGGGAGCTCGGGGGCGGGCGGCGCGGGTCAGCCCGCGGAGGGCTCGGCCATCGCCACGGCGATCCGGCGGGGGCCTGTGAACGGCTCCCGGGCATGGGCGGCGAGCATGTTGTCGACCACCAGGATGTCGTCCCGCTGCCAGTCGAAGCGGGTGCTGGCGTCCCGGTAGCACTGCCGCAGATGCGCCACGACGTCATCGGGGATCGGCGCGCCGTCGCCGTAGTAGGAGTTGGTCGGCAGGTCCTCCGGCGCGAAGATCTCCTGAAGTCCCGCACGGACGTCCGGGCCGAGCGTGCTGACGTGGAAGAACGTGATGTGATTGAACCACACCGGCTCTCCCGTCACCGGGTGAACGTGGACGGCGTCCCGGACCGCTGTGGTGCGCAGGCCGCCGTCAGTCCACTCGACGTCTATGCCCTTGCCGCGGCAGTACGCGGCGACGGCGTCCCGGTCGTCGGTGTTGAACGCCTTCTGCCACGGGACACCGAAGTCCGGGTGGAAGTTGCGGACCACCCGCCAGCCCCGGCGCCGGAACTCCTCGCGCACCTCCGGCTCGATGGCCCGGTACACCTGACGAATGTCCGCGAGCGGCGTGGCCCCCAGCGTGGTCGGCGGTTCGATGCAATAGAAGTACAGCGTCTGCGGCCAGACCGCCTGGTACGAGTTCTCGTTGTGCAGGAAGATCTCCTCGTCGGCCGGGTAGTCCGTCGAGGTGTACACCTGCCCCTTGATGGTGCTGCGCGGCGAGGAGCGCTCCGCATACGTCAGGGGCGGCGTCCCGGACAGCGCGTGTACCGAGGCGTCGAAGCCGTCCACGCCCCCCACGGCGAAGCCACGCAGGAGCACGGCTCCCCGCTCGACGAGAGCGGCACGGATCTCCGCGCGGTTGCGGGTGAGGAACTCGCCGACCGGAGCGGCCTGGTCCGGGGCTGTGTAGAGGCGGGGCAGCAGCCCGGTCGCGGCCGCGGTGGAAGAGCTGGTCACGTGCATCGGCTCCTTCCGGAGCGAAGAGGGTCGGGGAAGAGTGGATGGCCGTGGTGGCGGCCCTGCGCGGTCAGGCGTCAGTCGGACATCGCCACCAGCACCCGGCGGGTGCCCGTGAACGGGCGACGGCCGTGCGCCACGAGCATGTTGTCGATGAGCAGCAGGTCACCGGTGCGCCAGTCGACGTCCACCGCCGCCTCCAAAGCCCGGTCTCGCACCTGGATGACGTACTCGTCCGGGATCGACGACCCGTCGGCGAAGGTCACCGACTGGGGCAGCTCCTCCGGCGGAAGGATCTGCGTCAGCGCGGCGGCCGTGTCGCCTCCCAGGCCGACCGGGTGCCACTGGTCCGACTGGTTGAACCACACCTCGGCGCCGGTCACCGGGTGCTTCGCGGTGGCCGGGCGTACCTGGCTGATCCGCAGGGTGCCGTCGGGCCGCCACTCCCACGTCGCACCAGTGCCTTCGAGGAAGGCCTCGGCCTGACCGCGGTCGGTGGTCTCGAACGTGTCCTGCCAGCTCTTGCCCAGTCCGTAGCCGTCGTGGAGGTTCTGCCGGTAACAGACTCCCTGCGCGAAGGCCTCGCGGACCTCGTCGTCGAGGGACTCCAGCCAGAGCGCGGCGTCCGTCACCGGCGTCGCGCCACCGGCCTCCGCGGCCTTCTCGCAGAAGAACAACAGACGCGCCGGCCACTGGTGGGAGTACGACATCTCGTTGTGCATCGAGATGGTGAACTCCTGCGGGTATTCCGTGGACGTGTAGACGTTCTGGCCGACCTTCGTGCGGGGCGAGTTGCCGTGCACGTAGGCGAGCCGCGAGGGCAGCAGTTCGGACATGACGGGCTCGAGCGCCTCCGGGGTCAGGTGAAAGCGCCGGAAGACGAGGGCCTTCTCCGCGATGAGCCGGGCGTCGATGGTGCCACTGTCACCGACGACCTTGAGCAGCCCCTCCGGGGACGCCTCCACGCCGGCGCTCTCCGGAGTGATCTCCAGCGGAGACCAGGTGCTTGCCGTGTTCATGCGTCTACTCCTTCTTCATGGTGGATTCGTGGTGACAAACGGACTTCTCGAAGGGCCCGACGGCGGTTTCGCCCCGCCGGACCGTGGGCGACAGGGCGGCGGTGAGGGCCAGCAGAGCCATCGCCGCGCCCAAGCCCAGGGCCGTGCCGGCGGCTCCGGACGCATCGAGCAGCAGGCCACCGGCCAGCACACCCAGCGAGTTGGCGCCCGAACCGATGAGCTGAAGCACACTGTTGACGCGTCCCTGTAGCGCGTCGGGGGTGATCCGCACCTGGTAGACGCCGCCCGCGACATTGATCGCTCCGCCGGCGAAGTTCACTCCGGCGAGGAGCATGCCGAGGACCAGCGGCGAGCGCGTCAGCGCGAGGCACGGCACCAGCAGGGCCCACCCGGCGAAGCCCAGGCGGACCATCGCGGACAGCCGGAACCGCCGCGCGAACCAGCCCCCGCAGAGCGCTCCGCAGGCTCCGCCCACCCCGCTGACAGCGGCGATCACACCGACCGTCGCGGCGGAGGCACCCTCCTCGTACAGGACGAGGGCGGGCAGCAGGGTGAGCGCTTGGAAGATCACGTTGCTGCCGGAGATGAGAAGCGTTGTCTGCCGCAGGAAGACCTGCCGCCACAGCCAGCGCACCCCCTCGGCGATCTCAGGGACGAACCGGCGCGGCCGGTCCACCGGTTCTTCCTGGAACGGCTTCCTGATGAGCAGGACGGCGACCAGCGCGCACACGTGCGCCACGGCGGCCACCCCGAACGGCGCCCAGCGCGCCAGCGTGAACGTGCCGCTGCCCACGGGCTGCCCGATGATCCCCGCGGCCCGGCCGCGCGCCTCGTTCCCGGCGAGCGCGGCCGTCAGTTGCCCCGGTGGCACCACATGGCGGACGCCGGCCCGCTCGGCGAGCCGGTAGCAGACCATGAGGGAGCCCTCGACAAAGGCGGCGACCGCCAGGTGGGCCAGCCACACCTGCCCGCACGCCACGGCCACCAGGACGCTCGTCGCGCTCACGGCACAGCCCGCGCTGCAACCGATCATCAGCCGTCTGCGGTCCCAGCGGTCGACCAGCGCTCCGGCGGGCAGCTGGACGAGCAGCTGCGGAAGCTGCGCGGCGAAGCCCGCCACAGCCGCCGCCGACGCGGACCCGGTCGACCAGATCAGCAGCAGCGGGTAGGCCACGGAACCGGCGCGGGCCCCCAGCAGGGTGAGTCCCGCGCCGCTCCACAGCAGCACGAAGTCTCGCTGCCGGCGCAGGGGGACACCGGCCCGTTTCTTCGTGTCCCCCGCGTCCGCCACCGGTCGAGGCGGTTCGCCGGCGATTCTCATCCGTGACCCGCGGGACGAGTACGCCCCGCCCCGCGACACCACTCGAGCACCGACATCGCGCTGTGTATCTTGTTCTCGGCCTGTTCGAAGGCGATGCTGTGCGGGCCGTCGAGCACCTCAGCGGTGACCTCGTCGCCCCGGTGCGCGGGCAGGTCGTGCATGAACACCGCCTTCGGACTACCGGCCCACAACTCCTCGGTGACGCGGAAGGGGGTGAAGATCCGCCGCCAGTCCGGGTCCGCCTTCGTCGTTCCCGTCGTCTTCCAGCGCGTCGTATAGACGACGTCCTGGTCACCCGGCAGGTCGGCCATGTCGTGGCGCTCGTGCAGGACCGCGCCGGACCGCTTCGCGTACGCCTCGGCCTGTGCGCGTGTCACCGCGTCGAGCCCGTAGCCGGGCGGGGTCCGCAGCTCCAGCCTCGTGCCCTCGAACCGGGTGAGGGCGAGGGCCAGGGCGGCGGCCGTGTTGTTGCCCTCGCCCACATACAGGATGCGCAGCCCCTCGATCCGGCCGAGCTTCGTCATCATCGTGGTGAGGTCGGTCAGCGCCTGAGTCGGATGCTCGTCGGCGCTCATGGCGTTGATGACGGCCATCCGGTCCTGGCGGGCCCAGGCGCGCATCTCCGCCGGGTCGCCGGCGGTACGGGCGACCAGGACGTCGAGCATCCGGGACAGCACCGCACCGGTGTCCTGCGTGCTCTCCCCGGTGTTGAGCTGGAGGTCACCGGGACCATAGGTGATCAGTGAGGCGCCGAGCCGCAGCGCACCGCTGGAGAAGGCCGTCCGGGTGCGCGTGGAGGTCTTGCTGAAGTAGATCCCCGCCACGGTGTCCTGCAGGGGCCGGGCGCCACGCGTGCCCTCGAGGGCGAAGGACGCCCCGGAAGCGACGATGCCGCGCAGGTCGGAGTCGGTCAGGTCGTTGATGGAGATCAGGTGTCGTGCGGCAGCGTGCTGCATGTCGTCCTCCGGGACGGTGCTGTTCCGTGGTCTCATGCGAGGTCCTCGTCGGTCACCACAGGGGTCAGCAGGGGATGGTTCGCCGGTGCGTCGGCGCCGGTGCCGGCCACCGCCCAGTCCGCCATCAACTTCCCCTGGCCGAAGCTTTGGTGGCGGCGGCTGAGTTCCGCGGTCAGGAACTTGACCACGCCCTTGCCGCTGTCGGAGTTGGTGAGTGCCACCACGCCGACGCCGCTGCGCAGGTGGCTGAGGGCGAGGTTCCAGTAGCCGGCGGGTTCGCCGCCGTGGCCGAACTCCGCGTCCTCGCCGTGCTCGTCGACGATGGTGCCCAGGCCGTAGAAGCTGCCCGGATGAGTGGCCAGCAGTTGCCGGGCGAGGTCCGCCGGGAGCAGGGCGCCGGGCCGGCCGAGCACCGAGCACCGCACCTGGCGGGCGAGCTTGGCGATGTCCTCCGCCGTGGTCCACAGGCCCGCCGCCGCAAGGTGCGCGCGGTTGCGCCACCCGCCGCCGAGGGCAACGCCCCTGGCGTGGTGGCCGAGGGCCACCGGACGGCCCGCGGTGTGCGGGAACGACTGGTCGAAGCTGCTCCCCGTCATCTCCACAGGGCCCAGGACGAGCCGGTGCATCAGCGTCTGGAACGACTCTCCGGTGACGTCCTCGAGGAGCTGCTGGAGGACCCAGTAGTGGGTGCTGCTCTTGCGGAAGGTCGTCCCGGGAACGAGCTGTCTGCTGACCCGGGGGGTGGCGACGGCCTCCGTTCCTTCCAGCAGGTCCAGCAGCGTGGGCAGTTCCTCGTCGGGGCGGAATCCGACGCTGCGGTGCCGGGCCAGGCCCGCGAGGTGACCGAGCAGGTGCCGGATCGTCACCTCGCCGGGCGCCGAGTCCAGGTCGGCCAGCTGCCAGGAGGTCAGATGCCGGTTGACGGAGTCGTCGAGGCCCAAGCGGCCTTCCGCGGCGAGGCGGAGGGTCGCGAACGCGGTGACATGCTTGCTGATCGAGCCGACCTGGAACAGCGTGTCGGGCGTGACCGGCTCGGCTTCCTGCGTCGACAGCACGCCGCACCCGTGGAGTTCGGTGGTGCCGTCGGGTCGCAGCAGAGCGACACTTATGCCGGGCACCTCGTGCTCGGCCATCACCGTCCGCAGTTCGTCCAACGGGAAGTCGCTCTCCCCGGTGGCGGAGGCACCGTCCGCTCGGGCCTTGCCGAGCAGCGCGGCGACCTCGGCGAGCGGGCCCTGCTCCAGCTTGCTCCGGTCACCGCCGGCGGCCTGTTCCAGGAGCTCGGCGACCAGGCCCGCCGGCAGGTCGACACGCTCCGGCGACGCCTTGTCGCTCTCGTCGGCCAGTTGCGTGTCCCGTACGGGAGAGGCCGCCGCCGTGTCCTCGTCGATCGCCGCGGCGAGGTCCACCAGCGTCTGGTGCTGGTACATCCGCCAGACGGAAACGGCGAGCCCCTCACGGCGCGCGGCCGCGAGTACCTGGATCATCAGGATCGAGTGACCGCCCAGTTCGAAGAACCGGTCGTGCACACCGATCTCCTCGACGCCGAGCACCTCGGACCAGATCTTGGCGAGCAGCCGTTCCGTCCCGGTCCTGGGCGCCACGTAGGCGTGGTCGGAACGCAGGGACGCGCGGTCCGGGGCCGCCAGAGCGCGCCGGTCGACCTTGCCGTTGGCGTTGAGCGGGAACCGCTCCAGCGCCACGAAGGCCGACGGGACCATGTATTCGGGCAGCCGCAGAGCGCACGCCGCGGCGAGCTCGCTCGCGCCTGGCAGCGTTTCGCCGTCGGCGGGTACGCAGTACGCCACCAGGCGCCTGTCCCTCGGCGTCGGCTCGTGGACGGTGACCACCGCGTCCCGCACGGCCGGGTGAGCGGCGACCACCGCCTGCACCTCGCCGAGTTCGACGCGGTAGCCGCGGATCTTCATCTGGTCGTCCAGTCGGCCCAGGAACTCCACGTCCCCGTCCGCGAGCATCCGCACCCGGTCGCCCGTCCGGTACAAGCGGGCGCCGACCGGACCGTAGGGGTCCGGCACGTACCTCTCCGCCGTCAGGTCCGGCCGGCCCGCGTAGCCACGGGTCACTCCCGTACCGCCGACGTACAGCTCGCCCGGGACGCCGACCGGGACCGGGCGCATGGCCGTGTCGAGGACGTACATCGCCATGTTCGGCAGCGGGCGGCCGATCGGCACGACGTCGAGAGAGACGGGTGCCGCCACGGGATGGATCGAGGTGCCCACCGAGGCCTCGGTCGGTCCGTACTCGTTGATCAGCCGTCCCGCGCCCAGGAGTTCGAGCGCGCGGTTGGCGGTGGAGCCGGGCAGCGCCTCGCCCGCGACCACGTACACCTCGCTCAGCCGCTCCACCTGCTCGGGGGTGAGCTGTTCGGACAGGATGTCCAGGTGGGCGGGGGTGAGCTTGACGAAGCTGTACGGTCCGCTCCCGGCGAGCCGGCCGCCCAGATCGGCGGCGGGCGTGTCCTGCGGCAGCACGTGAACGGTCTGTCCGGTCACCAGCGGCGCCCACAGGTTGGGGACGACCAGGTCGAAGGCCACCGAGGAGAACAGCGGAGCCCCTCCCGTGCCCTTCTCCGCGAGTTCGTGCGCGGCCCAGCTGAGGTGGTTGGACAGACCCCGGTGGGACACCTGGACGCCCTTCGGCCGTCCGGTGGAGCCAGAGGTGAAGATGACGTACGCGAGACCGTCGGGGTCGTCCACCCGTTCCGGGACCGTGTCCGGCATCCGCCCGGTCGCGGCCTCCTCATGGTCGAGCACGAGCGTCGGCACGCCGGGGAAGCGGCCGGCGTACGCCGACTCCGTGACGACCACGCGGACCGACGCGCTGTCGCACATGTCCGCGACGCGCTCCTCGGGGTACGACGGGTCGACGGGTACGTACGCGCCGCCCGCCTTCCACACGCCGAGCAGTGCCTCGATCAGCCGGGGGCCGCGGTCCAGCAGGACGCCGACCGCCGTCTCGGAGACGGTGCCCGTCTCGCGCAGTCGGTGCGCGATCCGGTTGGCCCGGGCGTCGAGTTCGGCGTACGACACTCTGGTGTCGAGGTGACTCACCGCGGTGGCTTCGGGGGTCCGCGCCGCCTGCTCCTCGAAGAGCCGGAGCACGCTCCGGTCGGGGAACGGCACCTGCGTCGCGTTCTGGTCCAGCTGCCACCGCAGTTCGCCGGCGGACAGGAAGGTGTCCTGCGCGTCGCCGTCGGGGCCGTCGGCCATCGCCTCCAGAATCCGCCGGTACAGGCCGGCGAGCCGGTCCGCGTGGGGACGGCCGAGGGCATGCGTGTGCGTGGTCAGCAGGAGGTAACCGGACACGGCCGAGACCGCGAGGTCGAACTCGGTGCCGCCCTCGCCGCTGCTGGACTCGGAGTCGACCAGTTCGGTGTCGACGTTGTCGAAGTCCTGGTAGCTGAAGCGCACGGTGAGCAGCCGGCCCGTGCCCGCCTCACGCTGGATGACGGGCATGGGGTAGTGCCTGCGGTCCCATACCTCCGCCTCCCGGGCGAAGACCTGCCGCAGCAGCTCGCGCCAGGTTCCGCAGCCCGCGTCGAAGGCGAAGGGCACGGTGTTCAGGTACATGCCGTAGACGCGCTCCGCCCCCGGCGACTCGGGCCGGGCGCTGCACACCAGGCCGCTGTGGAAGGCCTTTTCGTCGGTGATCAGGCTCATCGCCTTCAGGTGGGCGGCGAGCAGCACGCTCTTCAGGGACACCTGGGCCTGGGTGGCCAGGGCGCGAAGACGCGGCTCCAGGTCGTGTACCTGTACGACGGCCCGGTACTTCTCACGGGGTCCGGATGGCTCACCCGCCCAGGGAACGGGGAGCGTGAACGGCGCGTAGCCGTCGATGACGTCCCGCCAGTACTGCCGGTCGTCGGCCGACTCCATGGACGCGAGCTCTGCCGCGATGAAGTCGGCGTAGCGCACCGGCGGCGCCGTGAACGCGGCCGGCGGCCGTCCGTCCCGCAGCTCGCCGTACACCTCCAGCAGCTCCATGAGCAGGGACCGGTGGCTCCATCCCTCGGTGATGGCATGACACACCGTCACCACAAGACGCCAGGAGTCCGCGTCCTCGATCTGGGCGGTCATCCGCAGCAGCGGTGCTGTTTCGAGGTCGAAGGGGACGGATCGCTCCTCGGTCATGATTTCGCGCACCCGGAGTTCACGGTCCGCGGCCGTGCGCAGGTCCTCGACCCGGAGCGGGATGACGGTGTGTGCCCTGACCAGTTGCAGCGGGGCGGTGAAGCTGTCGAGGTGGAAGGAGGTACGGAGCATCTCGTGCCGCTCGGCGACCACCGCCAGTGCCTCGCGCAGCGCCGTCTCATCGAACGGGACGCCGTCCGTGATGCGGAAGGACGCGACATTGAGATAGGTCAGCTTCTCCCTGTCGGCCATCATCTCGACGAGCATGCCGAGCTGCACCTGGGACATCGGATAGGCGTCGACCACGTCGGCGGGCAGCCGTCCCCGGTCCTCGGCCGTCAGCAGCTCGAAAGGCCGCACGAGCGGGGCCATCTCGGCGTGGGCCGGGCGCCCGGTCAGGAACTCGCTGAGCTCGGCCACGGTCCGGTACTCGAAGACCTCCCGTACGCCGACGTCGAAACCGGCCGTCCGCAGGGCCCCGACCAGCGCGACCGCGCGGATGGAGTGTCCGCCCAGGTCGAAGAAACCGTCGTGCACACCGACCCGGTCCAGGCCCAGGACCTCGGCCCAGATGCCGGCCACGCGCTGTTCGGTGCGGGTACGAGGCGCCACGTGGGTGGCTCCCGAGCCCGGCTCGTCCTCGTCCGGGGCGGGCAGGGCACGCCGGTCGACCTTGCCGTTGGCGTTCAGCGGGATCTGCTCCAGCGGAACCCACGAGGCCGGAAGCATGTACTCCGGCAGCCGGGCCGCGGCGTGCGCCGTCAGCTCGACGGCGCTCACCGCGCCGTCCCGGACCGGCACGTAGTAGGCGGCCAACCGCAGCTCGCCCGCGTGGTTCTTGCGGGCCACGACCACCGCGTCCCGCACGTCGGCGTGCTCGGCGAGCACCGCCTGGACCTCGCCCGGCTCGATCCGGTACCCCCGGATCTTCACCTGGTCGTCCAGCCTCCCCAGGAACTCCACTGTCCCGTCGCTCCGCCCGCGCACCAGGTCCCCGGTCCGGTAGAGGCGGCCTCCCGCCTCGCCGAACGGGTCGGGCACGAACCGCTCCGCGGTTAGGTCCGGGCGCCCCGCATAACCGCGCGCCACCCCGGTCCCGCCCACGTACAGCTCACCCGGCACACCGGCCGGTACCGGCTGCATCGCGCCGTCCAGCACGTAAGTCGCCATGTTCGGCAGCGGCCGCCCGATGGGCAGCACCTGCGCCGTCTCGTCCTTCGGCACCGGGTGGACGCACGTGCCCACCGACGCCTCGGTCGGACCGTACTCGTTGATCAGTCGCACACCGGGGGCCAGCCCCCGCCAGCGCTCCAGAGTGGCACGCGTGAACGCCTCGCCCGCCACCACCAGCACGGGGGCCAGCGCACGCGCCTGCTCGGAGGTCAACTGCTCTGCCAGCACGTCGAGATGCCCCGGCGTCAGCTTGACGAAGCTGAAGGGGCCCGACTCGGCCAGCAGGCGGCCCAGATCGGCGATGTCGGCATCCTGAGCGACCGTGTGCACCCGCTGGCCCACGACCAGGGGCGCCCACAGGTTGGGCACGACCAGATCGAAGGCCACGGACGAGAACAGCGGCGCACCGTGGCTGCCGGACGAGGCCAGTTCCTCGGCCGCCCAGGCCACATGGTTGGACAGACCGCGGTGCGGTACGCCCACCCCCTTGGGCCGCCCTGTCGAACCCGACGTGAAGATGACGTACGCCAGCCGCTCACCGTCGTCACGACGCCGCGGAGGAGTCGCCGGCCGGGCGTCGATCAGGGCCTGGTCCCTGTCCATGACCAGCAGGTCACCGCCGTCGAAGCGGTCCTCGTACGACGTCTGCGTGACCGCGGTCGTGGCGCCGGCGGCCTCCAACATCGAGGCGACACGGCTCGCCGGCTGGGAGGGGTCGATCGGCACGTACGCCGCCTCCGCCTTCCACACACCCAGCAGGGTGGCGACCAGGTCCGGCCCGCGGTCCAGGAGGACGCCGACCACGGACTCCGCGCCCACGCCCGAGGCCCGCAGCTGATGGGCGATCCGGTTGGCCTGGGCGTCAAGTTGCCCGTAGGTCACGACACCGCCGTCGAAGACGACCGCGGGCGCCTGGGGTGTACGCGACGCCTGCTCCTCGAAGCGCAGGTGCACCGGTGAGTCCGGGTACGCGGTCCGCGGGCCGGCGGCCCGCTCCAGCAGCCTCGTACGCTCGCCGCCGGGCAGGCACGGCCTTTGGGCGTCCCCGTCCGGGTCCGCGGCCATGGCTTCGAGGACCTGCCGCAGCATGTCCGCGAGCCGGTCGACGGCGTTCGCGTCGAGGCTCCCGGCGCTGCCGGTGAGGAACAGATGCCCGAGCCTGGCCGACACGCCGAGGGGGAACTCGGTGGGGCTGTCGTCGATGCTCGCGAGGTAGTCCACCTGGTCGCGGTCGACCATGTCGAAGTCGTGGTAGCTGAACCGCGCGGAGACGAGACGCCCGCCGGCACCCGTCTCGCGCTGGATGTCCGGCATGGGGTATCCCCGGTGCGGCCACAGCTCCACCTCGCGGCCGAAGACCTGGGTCACCAGCTCCCGCCAGATACGCGCCGTCCGGTCGAAGGCGAAGGGCACGGTGTTCAGGTGCATGCCGTAGATCAGGTCGGCGCCGAGCATCTCGGGCCGCGCGTTGCACACAAGGCCCGTGAAGAACCGCTCCTCCTCGGTGATCGAGCTCATCACCTTGAGGTATGCCGCGTGCAGCACGCTCTTGAGCGAGGCCCCGGCCTCGGAGGCCAGCGCCCGAAGGCGGTCCTCGAGGTCGTGGAACGCCACCTTGGCGCGGTGCGGGGGCGTGCTGGTGACGTCGCCGTTCCCGGCCCAGGCATCGGGGAGTGCGAAGGGCGTGTGCCCGTCGACGGTCGCCTTCCAGTAGGCGGCGGCCTGCCCGGACTTCCGGGACTCGGTCTCGGCCGCAACGGAGTCCGCGAACCGTACCGGCAGAGGCTGCTCGGGGGCCCTCCGCGCACCCGAACGGGCCTGGTGGTACTCCTCGACGATCTCCATGAGCAGGGAGTGGTGACTCCAGCCGTCCAGGATCGCGTGGCACTCGGTGATGGTGAGCCACCAGCTGCCGTCGTCGCAGGCGTGGCCGTACAGGCGCAGCAGCGGCGGGCTCGCCAGGTCGATGAGCCGGGCTCGTTCCTCGCGGGTGAACTCGCGCAGGGCGGCGTCCACCTCGTCGGAGGTGAGGCCGCGCAGGTCCCTCTCCGATTCCGTGACGGGGATGTCCACCGTCGTGTGCACCAGCTGCATGGGCACGGAGAAGGAGTTGAGGTCGAAGGAGGTGCGCAGGACGTCGTGGCGCCCGACCACGGACCGGACGACGTCGCGCAGAACCGTGATGTCGAACGGCCGCTCGTCCGGGATCCGGAAGGAGGTGACGTTATGGTACGGGTGCTGGCCCGTGTCGCTGAGCATCTCGACGACCATGCCGATCTGCACCTGCGTCATCGGGTAGGCGTCGTCGAGTCCCTCGGGCAGCAGCGTGCGGTCCTCGGGCCTCACCAGCTGAAAGGGCCGTACACCCGCCGTCGACACGACCGGTGCCCGGTCGGCGAGCTGCTCGCACAGCAGTGCCACGGTCCGGTGCTCGAGGATGTCCCGGACCGTCACGTCGTGGCCGGCCTCCCTCAGCCGGCCGACCAGGTTGATGGCGCGCAGCGAGTGCCCGCCCAGGTCGAAGAAGCTGTCGTGGACACCGACCAGGTCCAGCCCCAGTACCTCGCGCCAGATGGCGGCCACGCCGTCCTCCATGGCGGTGCGCGGAGCGACGTAGACCTCGCCGGAGGAGCGCGCCGACGCCGGCTTCGGAGCCGGCAGGGCCTTGGTGTCGAGCTTGCCGTTGACCGTGAGGGGCAGGCTGTCGAGGGTGACGTACGCCTGCGGGATCATGTACTCGGGCAGGTTGCGGGCGAGCGCCGCTCTCAGTTCGCCGCTGTCCGGCGCGGACTCCGCGGACGGTACGACATACGCCACCAGTCGCTTGTCGCCCGGTGTGTCCTCACGGAGCAGGACGACCGCGGCCCGCACTCCGTCGTGCGCCGTCAGGGCCGCGCCGACCTCGCCCAGTTCGACGCGGTACCCGCGGATCTTCACCTGGTGGTCGGCGCGTCCGATGAACTCGAGCGTGCCGTCGGCCAGCCGGCGCGCGATGTCGCCGCTGCGGTAGAGGCGGTCGCCGGGGGCCCCGAACGGGTCCGGGACGAACCGCTCGGCGGTGAGACCGGGGCGGCCGAGATAGCCGCGCGCCACGCCGAGCCCGGCGATATGGATCTCACCCGGCACACCGATCGGGGCCGGGTTGCCCCGTGCGTCGAGGATGTGCACGGCGAGGTCGTCGAGGGGAACGCCGACGGGGTTGCCGACGTCCGGTTCGAGGTCCCGCCACGTCACCTCGTGGTAGGTGGTGTGCACCGTGGTCTCGGTGATGCCGTACATGTTGACCAGCAGGGGGGAGTCGAGCCCGAGCCGGTCCGCCCATGGGCGCAGGTCGGCCGTCTCCAGCTTCTCTCCGGCGAACACCACGGCCCGCAGGGCGAGCCGGCCGATCCGCGGATCACCGTCGGCCGCGGCACCGACCAGGGCGCGGAATCCCGACGGCGTCCTGCTGAGGACCGTCACGCCCTGCTCGACCAGCAGGTCCAGCAGGCTGTCCGGGTCCCGCGCCGTGTCGCTCGGGGCGACGACCAGAGACCCGCCGTACAACAGCGCGCCCCACATCTCCCAGACCGAGACGTCGAAGGCGTAGGAGTGGGACAGCGACCATACGTCGGACGAGGAGAAGGCCAGCCGGTTCTCCGTCACGGTGAACAGCCGCAGCACGTTGGCGTGCGTCAGGCACACGCCCTTGGGGCGTCCGGTCGAGCCGGAGGTGTAGATGACGTAGATCAGGTTGCCGGGCTCGGCCAGCGGCTCCGGGTCGTGGGACGGCTGTCCGCCCAGCAGGTCCTGCTCCCGGTCGAGGACCAGCACCGTCCCGGAGTGGATCCGCCGGACCGTGTCCTCGTGGAGGCTCTGGGTGAGGATGACGCCGGCACCCGCGTCCGCGAGCATGTAGGCGAGCCGGTCGGTCGGCTGCGCGGGGTCGAGCGGCAGGTACGTGCCACCGGACTTCATGACACCGAGCAGCGCCGGAACCAGGTCGATGCCGGGCTCCAGACAGACCCCGACGAGGGCCTCGGGGCCCATACCCAGGCCGCGCAGGTGGTGCGCGACGCGGTTGGCCCGGGTGTTCAGCTCGGCATATGTCAGCTCTTCGCCGCCGTACCGCAGGGCGACCGCGTCAGGGGTCCGCCGCACCTGCTCCTCGAATGCCTGGTGCACGGTGGTGGCGGCGTCTTCGGTGCGTACCGCACCCGCGGTCAGGAGTGCCAGGTCGGCGTCACCGAGGAAGGACAGCTGTGCGACCTTCGTCCGTGGCGTGGTCACCGCGGCGTCCAGGAACCTCACCAGATCCGCGGTCATCCGCTCCGCCGTCGCGCGGTCGAACAGCGCGACGGCGTACTCCAGGTGACCGTGGAGCACGCCGTCCGCGCCCTCTCGCACCTGCAGGTCCAGATCGAACTTCGCGCTGCTCCCGACGGCGGCGAACGGCTCGGCCCGTACACCCGGGAGGTCGAACGCGGTCGTCCGTTCGCCGTGCATGGTGAGCGCCACGTCGAACAGCGGGGTCCGGGAGAGGTCGCGCTCCGGCTGGATTGCGTCGAGGAGCTGCGCGAACGGCACGCCCTGGTGGTCGAAGGCGGCGAGGACGGTGTCGCGGGTCCGGGACAGGAGATCGGCGAACGACGGATCGTCCTGCCATCTCCCGCGCAGCACGAGGCTGTTGATGCCGTAGCCCACCATGCCCTGGAGCTCGGGGCGACCGCGCCCCGACACGACGGTTCCCACCGGGATGTCGGTGGAACCGCTGTAGCGCGACAGCAGCCCGTGGAACGCGGTGAGCATCACCATGAACAGCGTCACGTCGTTCGCCTGGGCGAAGTCACGCAGCCGCTGCGCGAGTTCGGACGGAATCGCAAAGGGCACGGAGGCGCCCGCGGCGTTGCGGACCGCCGGGCGGCGCCGGTCGGTGGGCAGCTCGATCGGGGTGAGCCGGCCCAGTTGCTCCTCCCAGTAGTCGAGGTGGCTCTCCAGGTTGTCGCCCGACATGTCCGCGCGCTGCCAGGCTGCGTAGTCGGCATACTGCACGGCGACCGACGGGAGGTCCGGGGCGGAACCGGAGACCAGCGCGCTGTACAGGGCGCTCAGCTCCCGGCCGATCACCTCGGTGGACCAGGCGTCGCATGCGATGTGGTGGAACACGATGCCGAGTACGTGCTCGTCGGGGGCGACCCGGATGAGCCGCCCTCGTACCGGGAGGTCGTTCTCTAGGTCGAACGGCGTGAACAGTTCAGTGTCGAACACGGTCCGGACGCCGGCGTCGCGCTCGTCGGTCGGCAGACCGGAGACGTCGTAGAGCGGCAGTTCGACGCGCTCGGCGGGAAAAATGATCTGCACCGGCTCCTCACCGTGGAGGCCGTAGCGGGTCCGCAGAATCTCGTGGCGGTCGGTCAGCCGCTGCCAGGCCTCGGACATCGCACCGACGTCGAGGGGGCCCGTGAGCCGCACGATCAGCGGCACGAGGTACTGGGTGCTGTCCGGGTCCAGGCGGCTGAGGAACCACATCTGCTCCTGCCCGTACGACAGCTTCAGCGGGGCGGACCGGTCCGCCTTGGGTATGGCCGGTCTGCGACCGCCGCGCCGTCCGGAGAGACGCAGACGCAGCAACTCCTCCCGGGCGGCCGTGGCGTCGAAGCCGACCGGCGTCGTCTCACTGCTGCTCATGCCTTGAACTCCTTCGCCAGGTCCTGGCCGGTCGACAGTTGTGCGGCGGAGAGCGCGTCGATCTCCGCACGGACGGCCGCTTCCACGGCCTCGGAGATCCGGGCCACCGTCGGGCCCTCGAACACGGTGCGCACCTTGAAGTCGATGCCGAACTCCTCCTGTAGGCGCGATATCAGACGGATCGCCAGGATCGAATTGCCGCCCAACTGGAAGAAGCTCTCCTCCACACCGACGGTCACGTTGAGCAGCTCGGCCCAGATGTCGGCGACGCGCTCTTCGGTCGCGGTGCGCGGCGCGACGTGCGCAGCGCGTGCCTCCGGTTGCGGCTCGTTCGGCGAGGGCAGCCGGCCGCGGTCGGTCTTTCCGTTGGCGTTGAGGGGGATCTCGGCCAGCGGGAGGTAAGTGGCCGGGAGCATGTACTCGGG
Source organism: Streptomyces sp. 11-1-2 (assembly GCF_003595545.1). Classification (NCBI taxonomy): domain Bacteria; kingdom Bacillati; phylum Actinomycetota; class Actinomycetes; order Kitasatosporales; family Streptomycetaceae; genus Streptomyces; species Streptomyces sp. 11-1-2. The sequence goes on along the minus strand of NZ_CP022545.1, from coordinate 2,565,246 downwards.
CAGCCGGGACGCGCAGTGTGCGGCCAGCTCGGCCCCGCCCGCCTCCGCCGGGCCCCGGACCGGCACGTAGTATGCGACCAGCTGCCGTTCACCCGCCGGGGTCTGTCGGGCCACCACGACCGCGTCCCGCACCACCGGGTGCTCGGACAGCACGGCCTGGATCTCACCCGGTTCGATCCGGTAGCCGCGGATCTTCACCTGGTCGTCCAGCCGCCCGAGGAACTCCGCCCCCCGTCCGCCCGCCACCGCACCTGGTCCCCGGTCCGGTACAGACGGCCGCCCACCTCTCCGAACGGATCGGGCACGAACCGCTCCGCGGTCAGGTCGGGACGGCCCGCGTAGCCGCGCGCCACACCCGTACCGCCGACGAACAGCTCACCCGGCACTCCCACCGGCACTGGCCGCATCCCGGCGTCGAGGACGTACATCGCCATGTTGGGCAGTGGCCGGCCGATCGGCACCACCTCGGAGGTTTCCTCCAGCGGTACGGGATAGACGCAGGTGCCGACCGACGCCTCCGTCGGACCGTACTCGTTGACCAGCCGCACACCGGGGGCTGGCCCACGCCACCGTTCCACCGTCGCGCGGGTAAGTGCCTCACCCGCCACCACCAGCACCGGCGCCAGCGACCGGGCCTGCTCGGCGGTCAGCTGCTCCGCCAGGACGTCCAGATGGCCGGGCGTCAGCTTCACGAAACTGAACGGCCCCGCCTTTGCCAGCAGTCGCCCCAGGTCCGCGCCGTCGGCGTCCTGGGGAAGCACGTACACGCGCTGGCCCGTGACCAGGGGCGCCCAAAGGTTGGGGACTACCAGGTCGAAGGCCACGGACGAGAACAGCGGCGCACCGCGCCGGCCTGCCGCGGCCAGTTCCTCGGCCGCCCACGACACGTGGTTGGCCAGGCCCCGGTGCGTGACCTGCACGCCCTTCGGCTGCCCGGTGGAGCCGGAGGTGAAGATGACGTACGCGAGCCGGTCGAGGTCGTCCACCCGCTGCGGAGCAGTCCGGGGACGGGCGCCGATCGCGGTGCGGTCGGTGTCGACGAGGACGACGTCGACACCGGTGAAGCGGTCCTCGTACGACGCCTGCGTGACAACCGTGGTGGCTCCCGCCGTGCCCAGCATCGAGGCGATGCGGTCAGCGGGGTAGGACGGGTCCAACGGGGCGTACGCCGCCTCGGCCTTCCACACCCCGAGCAGCGTCGCGATCAGGTCCGGGCCACGGTCCAGCAGTACGCCGACCACTGACTCCGCGCCCGCGCCCGCGGCCCGGAGGTGGTGCGCGATCTGGTTCGCCCGCGCCTCCAGCTGCCCGTAGGGCACCGGACAACCGTCGACGACGACCGCCGCCGCGTGCGGGGTCCGCGCGGCCTGCTCCTCGAAACGCCGGTGTACGGCGAGCTCCGGGTACACCGTCCGGGTGGCGTTCCACTCCACGAGCAACCGTTGCTGTTCGGCTGGTGAGAGCATGGACAGGGCGGACAGGCGGGTGTCCGGGCGGGCGGTGACCTCTTCGAGGATGCGCAGGAACTGATCCCGCACGCGCACGACCGTCGGTGCGTCGAAGAGAGCCGTGGCGTACTCGAAGACGCCCTCCAGTGCGCCCTCCGCCGACCGGCCGATGAACACGGAGAGGTCCGTCTTGGCGACCGACCACGCCTCGGCGAACGCCCTGAGATCATCGGCGCCGGTGGCCACACTGGTGACGCCTTCGCTGTGCATGTCGAACGCGACCTGGTACAGCGGCGTTCGGGACAGGTCCCGCTCAGGCTGCAGTTCGTCAACCAGGCGGTCGAAGGGCAGTTCCTGGTGTGCGAACGCCGCCGTCGCGGCGGTACGCACCCGGCGCAGAGCCTCCGCGAAGGTCGGGTCGCCCGCCAGGGCACAGCGCACCACAAGGGAGTTGAGGAAGAAACCGACCGTGCCGGCGGCCTCCGGGTGGGCACGGCCCGCGACCGGGGTGCCCACCGGTACGTCCCACTGCCCACTGCACCGGGCCACCACCGTGGCGAAGGCGGTGAGCAGCGTCATGAAGGGCGTCGCTCCATGCTCGCGGCCGAGTTCCTCCACCTTCGCCGCTAGAGCGGGCTCAACCCGGACCGGAACGACGGCCCCGCGTGGGTCGCGCTCGGCCGGCCGCGGCCGGTCAGTCGGCAGGGCGAGCGGGCTGATGCCGTCGAGGGCGGCACGCCAGTGCGCCTGCTCCGCCGCCGTGAACTCCTCCGTCAGGCGGGCGTTCTGCCAGGACGCGTAGTCGGCGTACTGGATGCCGACGGGCGGCAGGGACGGCGTGCGGCCCTCCCGCGCCGCGGCGCACAGTTCGCTCAGCTCACGCTCCAGGATGACGGTGGACCAGCCATCGCAGGCGATGTGGTGCATGGTCACGAGAAGGACGTGGTCCTCGCCCGGGATCCGGACCAGGAGCGCCCGCCACAGCGGGCCGCGCGCCAGGTCGAAGCCGCGCGCGAACTGCTCCTCGAAGTGTGCAGGCAGGCCGTCGCGTCCGGTGTCGACTACCCGCAGTTCCACCGGCCCGGCCTCGCCGATCACCTGCCGCGGCTCGCCGCCGATGTCGACGTACCGCGTGCGCAGTGCCTCGTGGCGGGCGCCGAGCGTGCCCAGCGCGGACTCGAGGGCCGTCACCGGGGTGGCGGCCGGGATACGCAGGATCAGCGGGGCGACCCACTCACGGCTGCCTGGATGCAGGCGGTCGAGGAACCACAGCCGGCGCTGTCCCGACGACAGGGGCAGCGGCTCGGATCTGGACACGACGGGTATGGGCCACGCGTCGTCGGACGGGGCACTCAGCAGCCTGGCCTGGGCCTCGACCGTGGTCGCGTTGAAGAGACCGCGCATCGAGACCGTGCCGCCCGCGGTACGCAGGCGCGCAGCGAGCCGGGTGAGCTGGAGGGAGGTGCCGCCGAGGGCGAAGAAGTCGTCGAGGGCCCCGACCTTCTCGCGGCCCAGGAGCGCTGCCCATACCTCGGCCACTTGTGCTTCGGCCACGTCGCGCGGAGCCACGTAGCCGGTCCGGCCCGCCGCGGCGCCGGTCTCGTCCATGGTGGTGGCGAGAGAGTTCCGATCCACCTTGCCGTTGGGAGTCAGTGGGAAGGCGTCGACGGTGTGGAAGACCGCGGGGATGTGACTGTCCGGGAGCCGCTCGCGCAGGAAGCCACGGAGCACCGCGGGATCCAATGGCTGCCGCGCCAGGAGGCAGGCACCGAGCCGCTTGCCTCCGTTACCCGCCTCGAAGGCCACGACCACGGCACCGTTCACGTCCGGGTGGCCGCCCAGCGCGGCCTCCACCTCCCCCGGTTCGACGCGTACGCCGTTGACCTTGAGCTGGCCGTCGATCCTGCCCTGGTACTCCAGAGCGCCTTCGGCGTTCCACCGCACCAGGTCGCCAGTGCGGTAGAGGCGGCTACCGGCCGGGCCGTACGGGTCGGGGACGAAGCGTTCCGCGGTGAGGTCCGGGCGGCCCAGGTAACCGCGGGCCACGCCCACACCGCCCGCGTACAGCTCTCCCATGGCGCCCTTCGGCACCGGTCTGCCGTCGGGGCCCATCACCATCACCCGCATCCCGGTGAGCGGCCGGCCGATCGGTACGGGGCCGGACGCCTGGTCCGAGCCCACCGGATGGGCGGTGACGTCGATGGAGCACTCGGTGGGGCCGTACGTGTTCCACACCGCGACCCGTGTGCCGACCCGCTCCCGTAACCGCTCGACCAGTTCCGCGCTCAGCGGTTCACCCGCCGAGAAGAGCAGCCGCAGCGTGTCGCAGTGCGCCCAGCCGGGCTCCTCGACGAGCAGCCGGAGGACGGAGGGCACCACCTGCAGCACGGTGACTCCGCCGGCGGCGACCGCCCCCAGGAGCCCGGCTGGGTCCCGCTCGGTCCCGTCGGGGGCGGTGACGACGGTTCCCCCGCTGATCAGCGGGGCGAAGATCTCCCAGCCCGCGGCGTCGAATCCGATCGATGTCTTGAGGAGCACCCGGTCGTCGGCTGTGAGGGCGTGCTTGCGCACCGTCCACAACACCCGGTTGGCAATGCCGGCGTGGGTGACGAGGACTCCCTTGGGGCGACCCGTCGAGCCCGAGGTGAAGATGGCGTAGGCGACGCCGTCGAGATCGACGGGCCCCCACGCGCCCCCGCCGTCGGCGGATTCGGGCCCGGCCAGAACGTCCTCCGGGGAGAAGACACGGATGCCCGCCGCGGTCACCGCATCGGCCTGCTCCCGTCCGGCCAGGACGAGGTCACTGCCGCACTCCAGCAGCAGCGAGCGGAGCCACTCCGCCGGATGGCCCGGATCGAGGGGAACGTAGGCGGCCCCCGCCTTCCACACCCCCAGCAGCGCCATGACGAGGTCGATGCCCCGGGGCAGACACACACCGACCAGGGAGCCGGGGCCCACTCCCCGCGCGCGCAGAAACCGCGCCGTGCGATCGGCAGCCTCGTCCAGCTCCCGATAGGCCAGGGTGCGTGCGCCGTCCTGTACGGCCGCTGCCCGGGGAGTGCGGGCAGCCTGCTCCGTGAAGAGTTCGAGCAGGGTGAGAGAAGCATTTCCGCTCAGGGATGTCCCGGGCAGCTGTGCGGCGTTCAACGGGTACTCCTTAACTGACCTGACGCCAGGTGCGACGCGAAGAGCACGGTGGTGGGGTGCGCGCCCCAGGGGGCTGTTCAGACCGCGGTGTGCTGTCCCTCCATGCGGCGACGCAGGCTCAGCGGACGCATGTCGGTCCAGATGTCGCCGATGCGGGCCAGGCACTCGTCACGGGTGCCCTCCGTGCCCTCGGCGTGCCATCCGGCGGGCAGGTCACGGTGGGCCCACCAGATCGAGTACTGCTCCTCGTCGTTGAGGACCACGCGGTAGACGGTGTTGTCGTCGTTCTGCTCGACGGACATGGTTCTCCTCGGTGAGTGGGTGAGTGCGTGAAGGGGGTGAACGGGATTGCCTGGTGCGCTTGTCGGAGCGGGGCAGGTCGTCAGGACAGGAAGTCCGTGATCTCCACGCCCAGGCCCTGCCTCCGCGCCGCGGCGTGCACGTCGACGGCGAGGGCGAGGTCGAGGATCCCGAGGCCGAAGGGCGAGAAGACGGTGACCTTCTCCGGGTCGGGGGTGAACGCGGTTGCGTCGGCCAGGAGTTGACCGATCGACGCGTCGATGAAGGTCCGGCGCCCGGTGGCCTGTTCGGCCAGGTGGAGCGAGGTGTTCTCCCGGCACACGTGATCCGCGTCGTCCACGATGTTGTGCGCCCCGAGGAGCGTCTCGGGGTCGATGTCGCGCAGCGAGACGTGCAGGACCACGGAGCCGGGCTCGGCCGCGGTGAGATCGGTGTGCGGAACGCCCGCCGACGTGGCGAAGGAAATCAGTCCGTGCGCCGCGAGGGCGTCGTCCAGAGTCTCCGCCCGGGTGATCCGCGCGGCTGGCAGGACTTCGGCGCATTGGCGCGCGAATTCAAGGGCGCGGGGTGCCGAGCTGTCGTGGACCGTCACCGACCGGATACCGGGAACGGCCACCTTGAGATAACGCAGGATTTCCAGGTTGATGACACCGCAGCCGATGAGTGAAACACCCTCTGGACGGCGATCCCGGGTGAGAACATCGGCGGCCAGCGCGGCACTCGCCGCCGTACGGGCCGCTGAAATCAGGGACCCCTCGAGAAGGACCTCGGCACGGCCGGTGCGCAGCGAGTTGAGGATCATGACCGCGCTGGCCCTGGCTATGCCGGTTTCGATGTTCCCAGGGAACGAGGAAATCCACTTGATGCCCGCTGCAGGGTGCTCCCCGCCACGGTACGAGGGAAGCCCGATGATGCGGTTGGCCGGTTGTTCGGGAAAGCGCAGAAAAATGGAGTGGGGGAGGGACGTGACTCCCTGCTCGTGCAGGAGGTAGGCCTCCCGGACCGCCCCAATTTGCTCACGCTCACGCCCACGGAAGAGCTTCTCAACATCGCCTTGACGAATTACCAGCACAGTACTGATCAGTCCTTCCATAAGTGCGAGACCTCACCGAAGGTTTCACGCACCCAGACGTCGGAATAGATGGTCTTGAGGTAGCGGTCTCCCCCGTCGGGAAAGATGAGCGCACAGACGGATTCCGGCGGAATGCGGGGCAGCATCTTGGCGAACGCCGCCAGCGTGGCGCCGGATGATCCACCGGCCAGGATCGCCTCCTGGTCGACCAGCCTCCGGCACTGGACGACGCAGTCGAGATCGGTCACGTGCACGACCTCGTCGGCCGCATCCGGATCCATGAGCGCCGGGCGCACCGACGCGCCATGGCCCGGAATCAGGCGCCTGGTGGGACGCTGGCCGAAGATCGCGCTGCCGACCGCGTCCACCGCGACGACCTTGGTCCCCAGGCCTGCGTCGCGAATGTAGTCCGAGCAGCCGCGCAATGTGCCGAAAGTGCCGACCGAGCAGAACAGGTAGTCGAGGCGGCCCCCCAGGGCCTCGGCGATCTCGCGCATGGTGCTTTCGTGCGCTCGCGGGTTGAACAGGTTGCCGTACTGGTCAGGTGTGTAGGAGTTCGGGATGCCGTCCAGGAGCTCCCGCACCCGCCGCAGCCTGACCGGCAGAAATTCCCCTGTCTCGGTGTCCCGCTCCTCCACCACGTCCACCTCGGCTCCATAGGCCCGCAGGATGGAGAGGTTCTGCTCGGTGGTCTTGGCGTCGACCACGCAGATGAAACGCAGGCCGAGGTAGCGGCAGGCTTGCGCGAGACCGACCGCCAGGTTTCCCGAACTGGATTCGACGACGACTGAACGCCCTGGAGTTATTTCGCCGTTGCGCAGCGCCTCACGGAGCATGCTGAGGCCGCTTCTGTCCTTCACGCTGCCGCCAGGGTTGAACCTCTCGACCTTGGCCAAGACCTGCGGACGCCCCCCTGGAAACATTTTCTGCAGCTTTACGAGGGGTGTTTTCCCGATGGTTTCCAGAATCCCCGAATGTGGTCTTTCCGGCATGGGTTCCTCTCACCTGGGCGCTCCACCGAGGAAAGCCCCCGACTCGCCGCTGAACCGGACCTTGACGATGCAATTCGGTGTGCACTGGAGACCCTAGCCGCCGCTCGGCGAGGTTGTGGATTCTGCCCTGGCAGAGATTTGCCACCGCAAGGTCCTGTCAGTCCCGACCTGCGACAGCACTCCCGCCGGTGTCCAAGACTGGGGTGTATTCGGAACTCATGTGTTCTCTGATCCAGGTGGAGTCGTGACGAAACCCCAGTTTGTCCCGGACCAACGGGCTCGCAATACGCCGCACGACCGGGCCGGCTATGCCCCGTACGACCTGGCTGGCCGATTCGACCAACAGCTGGGCGATCCCGGCCGGCGGGATCTGCCCTTCTCCGCAGCCCGTCTCCGCGAACTCGATGCCAGGGAGGAATTCCCCGAGGGCGCGGTGCGTCAGCTCGACGCCCTGCGAATGGCCACGTATTACGTGCCACAGGAGCACGGCGGTGCGCTGCGCAGCTACGAGGACTTGATCCAGCTGGTCCGGGTGGTGGCCCGTCGCGATCTGACCGCGGCGATCGCCCATACGAAGACCTATCTGGGCTCGGTGAGCACCTGGGTGGGGGGCAGCCCGACCCAACAGGCGGATCTGGGCGCCCGGGTGGCGGCCGGGACGGTGGTCGCGTGGGGACTGACCGAAAGGGAGCACGGCAGCGATCTCCTCTCCGGCGGGCTCACCGCCACGCCCACGGCGGACGGCTACCGCCTGGACGGAGAGAAGTGGCTGATCAACAACGCGACGCGCGGCGAGCTGGTCTGCGTCCTGGCCCGCGCCACACCCGAGGGAGGCGCCCGGGGCTTCAGCCTGCTCCTCGTGGACAAGAAGCAGCTCGCGCCGGGCACGTACATGTGTCTGCCCGCCGCCCGTACGCTCGGCATCCGCGGCGCCGACATCAGCGGCATCTCCTTCGACGGCGCCGAGATCCCGGCCGCGGCCCTGATCGGAGCCCCCGGTCAGGGCGTCGAGATCGTGCTGCGGAGCCTGCAGATCACCCGCACACTGTGCACCGCTCTCTCCCTGGGCGCGGTCGACCGGGCGCTGAGGATCGCGGTGCGGTTCGGGTTAGGGCACCAGCTGTACGAGCACAGACTCATCGACCTGCCCCAAGCACGCCGGACCCTCACCGAAACCTACGCCGACCTGCTCGTCCTGGAGGCGGTCACGTTGATCGCGAGTCGAGGCGTGCACACGCTCACCGAGGAGATGAGCGTGACCTCGAGTGTGGCCAAGTACCTCGTGCCGAGCACGGGCGACGAGCTCATCCGCGGCCTGGGACAGCTCCTGGGGGCGCGCAGCTACCTCAGCGAGGAGTTCGCATACGGCCTCTTTCCGAAGCTGGAGCGGGACCACCAGATCGTCGGTGTCTTCGACGGCAACACGCTGGTCAACCTGAACGCGCTGATCAATCAGTTCGGCACGCTCGCCAAGGGCTACCGCGCCGGCCGCACCAACGTCGACGGCCTCGCCCGGGCGGCCGAACTCACGGCGGGTCTTCCGGAGTTCGACCCGACCCGGCTCGTCCTGACCTCACGCACCGGCAACAGCGTCACCGCGTCCCTGCCGGACAGCGTCGACGAGCTGCGCAAGGCCGCCGAGAGTGGCGAGGTGCCCCAGTCGCTCCTGGCGCTGGCCGGAGCCGTGCACCGGATCGCCGACGAGACCCATGAACTGATGGCGGCCCATCGCCCCACGCCCCGGGACGTGCCCGCCTTCGCCTTCGATCTCGCTCAGCGCTACACCCTGTGCGCCGCGGCGGCGGCCTGTCTCCAGCTCTGGCTGCGCAACCGGGATTCGGCGCCTCGGGGCACGTCCGCGAGCGATGAACTGTGGCAGAACGGTCTGTGGCTGGAGGCCTGCCTCAGCCGCATCGTCACCCGGCTGCGTCCGGGCGTGCTCGCGGATGCCCTCCACAACGGCGATGCGGCCGGAGGCGAGGATGCCCTGGACCGGCTCATGGCCCCGCTCTTGAGCCAGTACGCGACGGACCACATGTTCTCCCTGTTGCCCTTCCCTCTCTCAGCCGAGTCCGTCGAGTCCCTGGAGGCGTCATGAGCGCGACCGCCCCTGTCCTGCCCATCGCGGCGGCAACGGCTCTGGAGGACGCACTGGGTGACGCCCACAAGCCGGACAATCCGCTGGGCTTCCGAGCCGTACTCTCCGCGGACGAGCGGGGGGAGATACTCACCGAAGGGGAACAGGCCCTGGACGCCTTTCGGTTCAACGCCGAGTACGTGCCACGCACGCTCGGCGGCCGCCTGAGCCGCATCGACCGCCTGATGCATCTGACCCGCACTGTCTCGCGGCGCGATCCCACCCTGGCCCTCGGCTACGGCTTCACCAACTACATCTCCGGCTCCGCCATGTGGACCTCCGGAAGCGAGCGCCAGCAGCAGCGGATGGCCGAACTCCTGCTGAACGGCTCCAAGACGGCCGCCGGATACAACGAACTGGCCCACGGCAACGACTTCACCCGGACCGATCTCACCGCCGTCAGGGACAAGGACGGGGACCGCCTCCTCATCAACGGCCGCAAGCAGGTCGTGAACAACATCGGCAGGGCCGATGCCGTCGTGCTGCTCGCCCGCACGGACACCGGCTCGGGCACCCGCAGCCACTCCCACCTGTTCGTGGATCTGACGGACGGACCGGCGGGCCGACTGCGCCGTGACTTCCGCTACCCGACCGTCGGGCTGCGGGGGTGCCTGATCGGAGGCGCCGAGTTCACGGGCTACCCGGTTCCGGCCGACGCCTTCATCGGCCCGCCCGGAGGAGCCATGGAAACCGTCCTGCGGGCCTTCCAGACCACGCGGGCGCTCCTGCCGGGCATGATGGTCGGCACCTCGGACACCCAGCTGCGCACCGTCGCCGTCTTCACGCTCGAACGCAGACTCTACGGACGCCGCGTGGCGGACATCCCGCACGCCCGGGCCACACTCGTCGGCGCCTTCCTCGATCTGTTGGCCGCCGACTGCCTGGCCACCGTGGCATGCCGCGGACTGCACGTCGTGCCGGACCAGACCAGTGTCCTGACCGCGGCCGCCAAGTACCTCGCGCCGAAGATCCTCCACCGGACCTCGTACGACCTCGGCACCATCCTCGGCGCGCAGTCGTACCTGCGAGACGGCGCCTACGGCATCTTCCAGAAGTTCGCCCGGGACCTGACCGCCATCACCTTCGCGCACGCCAACGCGTCGGTGTGCCAGGCGACCATGCTCCCCCAGCTCCCCCGCCTCGCCACGAAGAGCTGGCTGCGCGCCACGCCGCCCGCACCCGAACTGTTCCGGCTCGACGCGCCCCTGAGCGATATCGACTACCAGGCCCTGGAGCTCACATCCCGCGGCGTCGACCAGCTCACGGCCGTACTTCACCACCCCGACCCGGACGGCATCCTGCCCGTGGGCACCCTCGAACTGGTCAATCGCCTGTGCGGAGACCTACGGGAGCTGCGCGAGCGCTGCCTGGCGCTGCCGCCGCGCGAGCACTCCGTCGTCGCGGGCCGGGCTGGCTTCGCCCTCGCGGACCGCTACGCCCATCTCGCGATGGCGGCCACCTGTATCGGCATATGGCAGCACAACCAGCACAGTGAGGACGCCTTCCTGCGCGACCCGCTGTGGCTCACCGGCGTGCTGACCCGGACCGCCGCACGGCTCGGTCACGACGTGGCCCCCCTGCCAGGCGCCTCGGAGGGGCAGCTCTTCGCGGAACTGGTCGCCCGCGTCGAGCGAGGAGAGGGCTTCGACTTCTGCCGGCCGCGGCTCGCCCGCGCCTGAGGCTTCGCTCGCCGGCCACCCCTCGCTTCCCCGTCCCACTCTCACCTTCCAACACTTCGAGTCCTCAAGGAGTCTCCGCATGCCCGAGACCAGCACCACGGCAACCACCGGGTCCATCAGCGCCTGGCTCACCGAACGCGTCGCGTACTTCCTCGACATCAACGCGGCCGAGGTGGCGCGGGACGCCAAGCTGGTGGAGATCGGCCTCGACTCCGTCTACGCGCTCACGCTCTGCGGCGATGTCGAGGAGGAGTACGGCTTGGTCGTGGAAGCCACGCTCGCCTGGGACCACCCCACCATCGACGCCCTCACCGCCTACATACACTCCGAACTGGACGCCGCCTGATGCAGGACTCGCGGCCCCTGTCCATCGGCCAGGAGGCGCTCTGGTTCCTGTATCGGATGGCTCCCGACAGCCCCGCCTACAACGTCCAGGGCGCACTGCGCATCCGCGCCCACCTCGACGACGACCGGCTCCGTCAGGCCCTGCGCGCCGTCGTGGACCGTCACGACGTGCTCCGTTCCACCATCGCCGAGACGGCGGCCGGCCCACGGCGCCTCGTCGGGCCCCCGAACACGGTCGCCCTCGCTGTACGGGACGTGCCGGAGGCCGGCGCGGAAGAATTGGTCAAGTGGGTGAGGGAGTTCGGCGAAGCTCCCTTCGATCTTTCCGGCCGGGGCACCTGCCGGGCACTACTGCTGCGCCGGGCGCCGGACGACGTCGTGCTCGCGGTGGCCACGCACCACATCGTCACCGACGCGACCTCGCAGTGGCTGCTGCTCCAGGACCTCCTCGACGCCTACACCGCCCCCGAGGAGGCACAACTGCCGCCACTCAGACGCGGCTACGACGACTACGTGGCCGCGGAGCAGCGGACGCTCTCCGGCCCACGCCGCGAACAACTGCGCTCCTTCTGGGCGGAGTTCTGCGGCGCGGCACCCGCTGGTGAGCTGCCCATGGACCGTCCGCGCCCCCAGGTCCGAGCACTCTTCGACGGCGCCACCTGCGAGCTGCGCGTGCCCGACCGCCTGGTGCCCCGGTTGCGGCACACCGCACAGCAGACGGGCGTCACCACGTTCGCCCTGCTCTTGGGCGTGTTCCAGTCGTTCATCCACCGCTACAGCGGCGAACCCGGCTTCCTGGTGGGCTGCCCCACCACCACCAGAACCGGTCCCGGCATGCGCCAGGTCGTCGGCTACCTGGTGAACACCCTCACTCTGCCCGCCCACTTCGGCCCGGCGACGACCTTCGCCGGGGCGGCGGCCGCAGCACAGCGTCATGTGCTGGCGGCGATGAAGCACGGCGCCTACCCCTATGCCCTCTTGGCAGGGGAAAGCCGGTACACGAGCCGGAATCCCCCCGCGCGCATCGCGTTCACCATGGTCGCCCCGAGTCGTTTGGAACCGCTACTCCAGCTCGTCACCGAGGCCGCCGCCACCGGTGGCGAGGCCGAGTACCGGGGACTACCCCTCTCCCTGGTCGATGTGCCGCAGATGGAAGGGCAGTTCGACATCTCCGTGGAGATGCGACAGAGCGAATCGGCGCTGACCGCGGTGTTCCGCTATGCCACCGACCTGTTCGACGAGGAGACCGTACGGCAGTTCCTCGACCACTACGTGGAACTGCTCGCCGCGGCCGTCGAAGACCCGAACGCGCTGGTCGCGGGCACTTCACTGCTCGACGACGCCGAGCTGGGCGCCCTGCTGGCACTGGGCACAGCCGACGACTGAACTCCGTCACCGCGCACGATCCGCCACCTCATGCACAGGGGACACCATGGCTGTTTCACTCATGCACCATTCCAGCGCCACAGCGCTTATCCGGGAGAACGCGCTGACCGCTCCGCACGCCCCGGCGATCATCTTCGTACGAGATCCGTCGATGGAGGGTGGCGACGAGACCTGGTCGTACGGTCGGCTCGATCACGAAGCACGCAAGATCGCCGGCTGGTTGCAGAGGCGGTACGCGCCCGGCACGCGGGTCCTGCTGCTCTACCCCGAGGGCCCGGAGTTCGCCGCTGCCTTCGTGGGCTGCCTGTACGCGAGTATGATCGCCGTCCCTTCTTCACTGCCCGGGCAGTACCAGCACCAACGGCGCCGGGTGGACTCCATCGCCGAGGACGCCTCGGTCGCGGTGGTACTCACCTGCCACGCGGCCTCCGCCTCCGTGGGGGACTGGGCCGTGTCGCAGCCGGCACAGGGGCTGCGCTGGGCGGTGACGGACGGGCCGGAGTTCTCCGACTCCGATGCCGAGGCCTGGCGTCTGCGCGGCATGGACCAGGACACGCTGGCCCTCCTGCAGTACACCTCCGGCTCCACCTCGACTCCCAAGGGAGTCATGGTCAGCCACGGGAACCTGCTGCACAACTCGGAAATCCTCTGTCGGCCCTTCGGCCTCGACCGCACCACCCGCTTCGGGTCGTGGATCCCGCAGTACCACGACATGGGACTGCTGGCGATTCTGCTGCCCCCGCTCCTGCTCGGCGGCACCTGCGTGCTGATGACGCCGACCACCTTCCTGAAACGCCCCCACTGGTGGCTGAAGATGGTTGACAAGTACGACATCACATGGTCCGCCGCTCCCAACTTCGCGTACGACCTCTGCGCCCGGCAGGTCACCGAGGAACAACTGGCCGAGTTGGACCTGTCCCGCTGGAGGTTCGCCGCCAACGGCTCCGAGCCCGTCCAGGCGGCCACGCTCACCGCGTTCACCAAGAGGTTCGCACCCGCCGGCTTCCGCAGCGATGCCATGGCCCCCTGCTACGGCATGGCCGAGGCGACCGTCTTCATCTCCGGCACCGGACAGCGCGAGCTGGCTGTCAGCCATGTTGACGACACCCTCCTGGAACACCACACTTTCCGTCCGGTCCCCCTCTCGTCGGGCGGCCGCGACGTGGTCAGTTGCGGCAGCGGGCAGGACTACGACATACGGATCGTCGACCCGAAGACCCGCGAGGTGCTGCAGGAGGGACGGGTCGGCGAGATCTGGCTCAGGGGGCAGAGCGTCGCCCAGGGCTACTGGGGCCGCAAGGACGCCACGCGCGAGACGTTCCAGGCCGTCACGGCGGACGGCGACGGCGGCTATCTCCGGACAGGCGATCTGGGCACTCTCCACAACGGCGAGGTCCACGTCACAGGGCGGTTGAAGGAACTCATCATTCTGCGCGGCCGGAACATCTACCCGCAGGACATCGAGCACTTCCTCCGGGCCCGGCGCCCCGAGCTCGTCGGACTGTTCGGCGCGGCCTTCGTCGTACCCGTCCAGAGCCCGGGCGGCGGCGTCGAAGAACAGCTGATCGTGACGCACGAGGTGCGCGGCGGAATCTCCCAGGACGACCTCGCGACGCTTACGACGAGCATGCGGGCGGATCTCATCCGGGAGTACAGCATCCGGCCGGGCGCCATCGCCCTGGTTCGCCGGGGCGGGGTCCTCCGCACGACGAGCGGGAAGATTCAGCGGGCGGCGATGCGTGCCACGTTCCTCGAAGGCGGCCTGGAGACCCGCTGGTTGGACGTGAACCGTGAGGTCGGCGGGCTGATCGCCCGCGCTTGACCATCCAAGGCGGAGTCACGAGTCCCTGTCACTGAGCGGACCGCGCCCAGTGACAGCGGATGGCCCTCGGCAGACACTCCCGGCATCAGCCACCATGGGTCCTGAAGGGTGTCATTATTCCGATCAGGCTGCTGAGCTGGGCGTTCTCTGTCGATGGCGAGTCAATCGGAGTGGCGTGGTGTGGTACTGGTTGAGCAGTCCACCGAGTACCTGGCGGCGCCTGATTGTGCCAGCAGGTAGGGGGATGATGTTCGGGTCGTCGTCTGGGGCTCGTAGGTCCAGGCTGCGGTGGGGCCGTCCCGCGTTGTAGTGCTCGGCATACGTGGTGAGGACGGTGCGCAGATGTCGTTCGCCGGTGATGAGGAGGCGGTCGGTGCACTCGGTGCGGGCTGTGCGTATCCATCGTTCGGCGAACGCGTTTGACCGAGGGCTCTGCGGCGGTGTTGGGATGACGGCTGTGCCGTTGTCGGCGAAGACGGCGTCGAACGCGGCGGTGAACTTGCTGTCCCGGTCGCGGATGAGGAACCGGAAGCACCCAGTCCTCTCCTCGAGGTCCATGAGCAGGTTGCGGGCGAGTTGAGTAACCCTTACGCCTGTAGGGCGTGCGGTGACGCCCAGGACATGGACGGGCCGGGTCTTGATCTCCATGACGAAGAAGACGTAGAGACGTTTGAGGAAGACGGTCTCTACGTGCATGAAGTCGCAGGCGAGCAGCGTGTGGGCCGGGGCGCGGAGGAAGGAGCGCCAGGTCTGCTGGGAGGCGCGCTGCGGTGCGGGCGGTAGACCGGAGCGGCGCAGGACGCGCCGGATCGTGGCGGCGGCGACCCGATGGCCGAGCCGTCGCAGTTCACCCTGGATCCTGACGTAGCCCCAGGTGGGGTTCTCTGTCGCCAGGCGCTGGATGAGCGCGACTGTCTCTTCCAGCAACGGTGGCCGACCGGGTCCGACCGCCGTCTGGCGCCACTTCCAGCGCACCAGACGGCGGTGCCAGTTCAGCAGGGTGCCCGGAGTGACCAGCCGATGGCGACGTAAGACGGAGGGCAGTTGCCGCGCGAGAGCGGAGAGCACGGCACGGTCAGCCCACGAAAACCGCGGCCGCTCCACCTGCCGGCGAAGCACAGCGACCTCATGACGAAGCACGAGGATCTCAGCATTGTTCGCGGCGGTCGATCGGCCCAGCAAGAGTAAGCAGCCCAGTAGTCGGCAGAAGATCAGGTAGAGCAGTCGCAGACCCACGATCACTGATCATGCCCACATTCAGACGATCACAAAGCCCCAGGTCAACCACCGTACGGCAATAAAGACACCCTTCAGGCTTCACCGCCTCGATCGCCGACCTGTACGAGCGCGGCATCTCCACCGGCAGCATGTCCAAGCCCTACTCCCTGGCTGGACTGCGCCTGGGCTGGATCGTCGGCCCCACCCGCCTCCTCGCCGAGGTAGCCACCCACCGGGACTACACCACCATCAGCGTCGGACGCGTCGACGACCTCCTGGCCTGCGTCGCCCTGGAGAACAAGGACGCCGTCCTCGCCCGCTCCCACCAGATCACCCGCACCAACCTCGCCATCCTCGACGAGTGGGTCACCGGCCGTGACGACATCACCTACGTCAAACCGGCCTCGGGCACCACCGCGCTCCTGCGCTACAACGCCCCGATCGGTTCCTACGAGTTCTGCACCCGCCTACTCGGGGAGACCGGCGTCATGTTCACCCCCGGCGCCGCCTTCGACATCGAGCACACCGTCCGCATCGGCTTCGCCGACGACACCGAGACCCTGTGCACCGGCCTGGAACTGGTCGGCCAGTTCCTCGACCGCCTCGCCCAGGACTGACTCACCGGCAAGAGGGCCGGGGGAACCCGGGTGCCCCGCCTGAAGAAGGCGCTGCGCATCCCGACCCGGCGGACCGGGGGCCGGGTCGGCCATGGCGCCCGGGCACTCCGCCGTCGGCGCCGATCGACCCGGACCTGCCGAGCGCGGACATCCGCATCGGGTACGCCCGCTGCTCGACGCTCACCCAGGAACTCCAGTCGCAGGTCGACGCGCCCGACAAGCACGGCATCGAGCGCGACAAGGTGTTCTCCGAGAAGATCAGCACCCGCGTCCGGGTGCGGCCACAGTTCGAGGCCGCGCTCGCACTGGCCCGCCAGATCAAGGCCCACGCCCCGCACTGCCGGGTCATCTTCACCGTGTACGAGATGAAGCGCCTCGGCTGCGACGCTGCCGAACTCACCGCGCTCGCCGACCACCTCACCGCCCACGGCCTGGACGAGTAAGTCCGAAGGCTTGGCCAGTGGTCGTAGGCGATCAGTGATCGTGTGATGGCTCGGCCCGTCGTGCGGTTGTGCCAGATCGCGGCCGTCATGGCGAGGATCCGTTGTTCGACCCGGGCGAGGACGCCTGCGGGGGGTTCTCGCTCCGTGACCCTCGAGGTCGAGCTAGCCCTTGAGGGTGTCATTGACCGACTCGATGAGCTGGCGGATGGGCTTGAGCAGGTGTTCCCCGGGCCGGGGCTTGAGGGAGCGGTAGCTGGGCCGCAGCAGGGTCGGGCCGTGCTCGGCCAGGAAAGCGTCGAGGTGTTTGGACACGTAGCCCTTGTCGCCGACGATCGTCTGTCCGGGGTGTGTGGCCAGCAGGTCCTGGTCACCGGTGAGCATGTCCGCCAGCACCTCGCGTTCGTCGATTTTGGGGTTGGCCAGGGCCCAGGCGATCGGCAGGCCGCCAGGCGTGCACATCAGGTGCAGTCGCAGGCCCCAGAAGAATCGGGAGTGCGAGGGGCAGTAGCCGTACCCGGCCCAGCCGGCCAGGTCGGAACGCTTCACGGTGGGCCGTGAGCGGGCGCACTCCACCGGGGTGGAGTCCACGATCCACACATCGTCGTGCCACAGGTCGCTGTCCAGGGCGAGCGTGCGGATGAACCTGCTGATCAGCCTGTTCGCGGCCCGCAGGCGCTTGTTGTAGCCAGACTGCCCGGGCAGGTAGGGAAACTCGGCGGCCAGATGGACGCGCGCGAACCGCAGCCAGCGGGCCTCGGAGGCGAATCCGAGCAGAGCCTGCATCACCGCCAGCGTCAACAACTCGGCGTCCGTCAGCCGGGGCGGGCGCCCCCATCGCCGCGTTCCTGCCAGAGTGTCATCGATCTTCACGGTGCTGTCGCGAGGGTCTCGAGGTCTGTCGTCACAAACGGACTAACGAGACCCTCGCTTCATGCACCCGGAGACTTCGGACTTACTCGTCTAGTCCTGGAGATGCTCGCCGGCCCCCTGCCTGGAATCTACGACCCCACAGGCCCGGGAAAGCTGCTGTTCGCATTCTTCGCGGCGATGGCGCAGACCGAGCGGGAGAACATTCGCGAGTCCACGCCCGAAGGGCTCGACACCGCGGCCCGCAAGGGCAAGCACGGCGGCCGCCCGTCATAACCGACGACATGCTCCACACCGTGCTCCGCCGCCTCGCGGCCGGCGAGCCCGTCGAGCAGATTCAGCCCGACCTGATCATCCCCACCGGCAAGCGCAAGGGCCAGAACCCCTCGGTGGCCAGCATCCACCGGGCACTCGCCGAGCACGCCAAGCGCGAGGCATACCCCGAAGCCGTCGCCCAGGCACACGCCGACTTCTCCGCCCTCCAGGCCGGAGAGGTCCCGAGCCACGGGCCAAGTCACAGCCCGTACGGTGGCACGCCTTCAGGGGCACGGGAGCGCTTAGCGCTAACGGCTGTTCCGTTGTTTCCCCGAGGCCGGAGAGGCTCGCGAGTTCGAGGAAACTGAAGGTTCTTCAGGACGAACCCGAGGGCGTGTTGCCCAAATTCTGGGGATGGGCCCGTGGGTTCCCGGTCAACTCACGGGGTCGGCTTCGGCAGCTTGCTCCAGCAGTGCCCGTGCGGAGTCCGAGTAACGCATGGCGGTCTTCTCGTGCAGCCCGAACACCTCGGCGAGATGGAGAGGGTCAGGGCCCTGAATCATGGCCTCTTCGAGTTGTCGATCGACGCGGAGCCTTTCCAAGGTTGCCGCCTGGCCGCGCAGAGGCCCGCGGATCCAGCGGTTGCTGGCGCGACCCGTTCCCGTGGCGGTCTGGCTATTGATCAGCAGGTGGAGGTTGGCCGTGTTCGGCCAGCGCTCGCGCCGGTATTCCAGCCAGTCCAGCAGTAGTTTCAGGGTGAGATCGTCGAGCGGCCGGACTCGTCCGGCGATAGCCAGGCGGCGGTTCCCGATGTCGGCATCGTCGAGCATCATGGTGGCGATCTGGGCGACCCGGGCTGCGTGCACCGCCGCGAGAGCGAGGACGAGCCGGGTGGCCGGCGTGGTGGCGGCGGCGACAGAGCGGTCGATCTGGTCGGGTGCGAGCGGTTGGAGCACGCTGTACTCAATTTGGCCGACCTTGATACGGCTGGCCGGGTTGCGGAAGATCAGGCCCGACCGCTTGGCCCAGGCGAACA
Organism: Streptomyces sp. 11-1-2; assembly: GCF_003595545.1. Classification (NCBI taxonomy): domain Bacteria; kingdom Bacillati; phylum Actinomycetota; class Actinomycetes; order Kitasatosporales; family Streptomycetaceae; genus Streptomyces; species Streptomyces sp. 11-1-2. Next base: position 2,546,482 of record NZ_CP022545.1, on the reverse strand, counting down.
GTGAACGCAGGGCGACGAGTTCATCTATGCGGTGGTGGCCGTGCAGTGTCTTGGCGTGGACCAGGACGTCTTCGCGGGTCACCTCCCGCAGGTGGTCGTAGCGGTTCGACCACGCCAACAGTGCTGGGCGGGCCCCGTTGAGGTAGAGCCGGACCGTGGCTTGCTGCCGCGGCAGGCTGCGGGGGCCGCCATCCCGCAGAACTCTGGTCCAGCGTTCGGCTTCCGCAGCGATGCCGGGGGCGGTGCCCTCCAGACGCTCAACGAGTCACCGCTCGAAGAAGGGTTCCTCGTCATCCAGGAAGATTCCCATCTCCTCAAGGACCGTGATGACGTGGCCAACCCGCAGGTCGAGGGCACGGAGCGGGGCGAATATCTCACTGTGGCGGATGACGTCGCCCTCGGTGTATGCCGTAAGAACGACTGCCAGTCCGCGGTTGACAGCGAAGCGGATGCCGCGTCCCCAGCCCCGGGCTTCAGCGAGTTGGTGGGCGAGGTGCTTCGCCCAGGCCAGCCAGGGACTGGCCAGGTCGGCGGCGGCTGGGTCGAGCCGGCCGAAGTCACGCGGAACCTGTTCGAACAGCGGCAGTTGTCTCCAACCGGTGCTCGGCCGTGAGCGCGATGTGGGTGGCGGCTTGCGGGACGCTTCTCGTGCCTTGACATGGTGCAGGGCGGTGAGAGCTGATCCTCTGCGGTAGTGCAGGCCCACGAAGAAGAGCTGGTGATGACGGACGGTCTGGAGCCACGAGGTCATCACCTCGCCGGTGACGGTCGGCATGCCGGTGGCCGTCCTGGCGTTGAGCCGGGCCTGGCACCAGCACAGACGGCAGTACTCCCACTTCAGTGGCTGGACTCGCCGACAGCCGACGCAGGTGGCCGCCTCGTGATTGCGGCCGAAGGTGTAGCAGGCAGGACAGAGGCGTCCGCTGAAATCGCCCCAGGCCAGACAGCTCTCGCAGGAGTCAGTGGGCTTGACGTAGCCCTTCGGATACCGGCTCATGCCGGAGGCAGCGACCGGCCGTCGCGGCGCTTGGGCACCACCGCCGGAGCGATGGTGCCGGAGCCGACCGCGACTCGATCGGTCTCCTTCTCACCGGGGCGGTTGACCTTGCCCGGCTCCGGAATCAGCAGGTCGCTGATCTCGCAGCCGAGGACGACGCAGATGACGTCCAGGTCCTCCAACTTGAGCGAAACGGGCTGCCCGGACCACAGACCGGACATCTTCCCCGCCGAGATCACCAACCCGTGCTCAGCCAGGTTTCGCTGGAGCTCGGAAGCCTTCCAGACCCCTTTGTTCGCGGCGGTCAGCCGCAGGTTCCACCTCATCAGACCAGTCCTTCCAGCCGCTTCGCGGCCCGTTCCATCCCGGCGACCCAGGCGTCCTCGACCCGGGTCTGCTGGACGTGGATGTATCGCATCGTGGTGGCGATCCACGAGTGTCCCAAAACCTCCTGGATTGTGAGCAAGTCCAGTCCATTTCCGTAGAGTTGGGACGCGCAGAAATGTCGCAGGACGTGCGGTGTCAGCTTCTTGCCCCACCCGGGCAGGTGCACTTTGGCCGCGTCCTTGAGCCCATTGCGCAGGGCATCGTCGCCCACCCGACGCGAGGATCCGTCGGCGTTCTTGCGCTCGGACGGGAACAGCGGGGCGCCAGGGCGGGTGTGGTCGTCGTCGAACTGGCCCCAGATGTCCTCGATGAACCACCGAAGGGTCCGGTCGGCGCCGTTGATCAGCGGCACCATCCGCTCGCGCGGGCCCGAGCCGCGGGCGCCCTTGCCGTGGCGGACGTGGAGCTTGCCGAATCGGCCCAGGTCCCACTTGACGTCATCCAGGTCGAGCCCGCATGCCTCGCTCACCCGCAGGCCGACCTGGGACAACAGCTTCGAGGCGGTGTAGTTCCTGGCGGTAGGGGCGAACTTGCGGCAGGTGGCCAGCTCACCGCCCCAGCCGGTGAAGAGCGCCCCGACTTCCGGCTCGCTCGGTGGGATCCGCAGCTGGGCGTCCTTCGTGCCGCGCGGCTTGTTCATCTCGTCGATCGGGCACTCGATGACCCGGCCGGTCATCCGGTGCAGTTCGACCTTGTGCCGCAGCTCCAGGAACATGAAGTACGTGCTCAGCGCCTGGGAGCGGGCCAGCCGGGTGCCGCTCGGCGAGCCACGCAGCACCTTCCCGAAGTACGCGTCGGCGTCGGCCGGCTCCATATCCCACAGCGGTCGGCCGAACCAGGTTCTGATCTGGTCCAGGTGTCCGACATCTCCGCGGATCGTGCCGTCCGCCAGTCCTGCCGAGGCGCGTGCGAGGACGAACCCGGACAGCGCGTCGGCCTCGAACTGCTCCAGTTCCTCCGCCGACGCGGGCACCCAGCGCTCGCGCAGGTCCCGTACGACTGCCAGCGCCGTCAACCCGAGCCCCCTCACCTTCGGCCCGACTGCGGATCGGTCGGACACGGTGAGAACGCTTCAAGAATCCCGAAGTTACGTCACGCGACCGCAGACCACCCGAAGGGGGAACAATCCCCTGGCCACAGGTACGGAGACTCCGCGGGGCTCAGGGGAACTCACGGGATGTCGCACATGAGTTCTGAGGGTCAGGTGCTGCCATCAGCGACACATCCTCCATGGGGACCTCGCGACCATCGTCATCGAGGAACCCCACGTGGACGGCGCGACCTGTGGAGCGGGTCCGCTGGGAAGCGGAGGGACCTGCGGGCCGCGGACGGTGACGGTCACCCCACTGCTGCAGCGCACCCAGGACGGGCTGCAGTTCGAGCCCGGCCTGTGTCAGATGGTAGCTCTGCCGGTGCCTGCTACCGGCCTCCTGGTATGCCAGTGTCCGCAGCACTCCTGCGTCGACGAGAACCTTGAGTCGGTCGCTGAGGAGGTTCGACGCGATGCCGAGAGCTGACCGGATTTCAGCGAACCGGTGCCTGCCGTAGAGGACCTCACGCAGCACCAGCAGAGTCCACCGCTCGCCGAGTATCTGCAGGCTCCGCTCCATGGAGCAGGCCGGCTCGTCATCCATGGGGCCGGACACGTGCCTTCCTGGCGGCACAGAACTCACCTCCACATCGACACCGGGTACTCGTTCCGGTGGCCACATACGCCCCGCAGCCTGCACCGTATACCTGAGTTTACTATCACCAACCAGATGGCGCGTACGCCTGCCGGGCGGGAGCGGGCGACTCGGGCAGGTCCTGCCACGGGATGGCGGTGTGCATCACGTGCAAGATCCCGCACAGGCAAAGGGGCGCGGCAGGTGAGCAGAAACAACCGTGCATCCCCTCGCCGACCGGGCCGATTGCACGCCGCGGCTGTCGGCCTGGCGCATGTGACGGCGAGACGGGCTGCCAGTACGACCGGCGAGCCAGTGACCGGTCAAGGAGGCGCAGCCGGGGGCATCCGCAGCGGACGCCGGACATGGACGGCGCTGCGGAACAGCGGCCGGCCGGCCGTCAGGCGCGGCCGCCTCCGGCGAAGGCCGCCCGCTCCGGATTGCACGGAGCGGGCCGCAAGGCCTGGCGGCGTTCGTTCGCCTCCGGTCGTGGCGCCTGGGAGGGTCACGTCTTGGAACTGGAAGCTGCGCTACTTCCGGCCGGGGGAGGCGGCGGTCGGAATCAGTGCCACGGAGCTTTCGTCGACTTCGTTTCCGTCATCGTCGATGAACCCGACGTGCACCGGTCGTTCGGTGCCCTCGACCTGGCGCAGGATGCTCGGCCCGTCCGGCCACGGCAGGTGCTTGTCGCCCCATTGCTGCAGGGCGAGCAGGACGACGAGGAGTTCCCGGCCCGCGTCCGTGAGCACGTACGAGAAGCGGGCCCGCTCTCCCGGCTCCCGGTAGGGCACCTTCTCCATCACGCCGTATGCGACCAGCGTGTTCAGGCGCTCGGTGAGCACGTCCGGCGCCACACCGAGCCCGCTGCGGAACTCCGAGAACCGGCTCGACCCCGCCACGGCCTCGCGCAGGATCAGAAACGTCCAGCGCTCGCCCAGCACGCCCAAGCTGCGGGCGATAGCGCAACTGTCATTCGGAATCTTGCCCATACTGCAAGCCTATCCTGAGTTGCTTCTTCCAACCCAGGTAGCCTACGTTGGAAAAACCTACCCAGCGGGGAGTTGCGTCATGCAGATCGAAGGACAGACCGCACTGGTCACCGGGGCGAACCGTGGCCTGGGACGTCACCTGGCGAAGCAGCTGCGCGACCGCGGCGCGACCGTCTACGCGGCCGCCCGCAATCCCGCAGCCGTCGACCTCGACGGCGTGAAGCCGATCGCCCTCGACGTGACCGACCCCGCCTCCATCGCCGCCGCGGCAGAGGCGACCGGCGACGTGTCGATCCTGGTCAACAACGCCGGTTCGGCCACCTACGCGTCGCTGCTGACAGGCGACCTGGCGGACATCCGCCTGGAGATCGCCACCCACTACCTCGGCACCTTGGCGGTCACCCGGGCATTCGCCCCCCAGCTCGGCTCTCACGACAGCAGCGCGGTGCTGAACATCCTGTCGGTCGCCTCCTGGATCAACTTCCCCGAGTTCGGTGCCTACTGCGCCGCCAAGTCGGCCTCCTGGTCGATGACGAACGGGCTGCGCCAGGAACTCGCCCCGCAGGGCACCCGGGTCTCGGCGCTGCACGTCGGGTACATGGACACCGACATGACCGCCGGCCTCGACGCGCCGAAGGCCGACCCCGCCGACATCGCGCGCATCGCCCTCGACGGTGTCGCTGCCGGCACCCCTGAGATCATCGCTCGCGAGTCTGTCCGGAGGCATCGGCGCGCTCTACCCGCAGTTCGGGACACGGAATCCCACGCCCGCTTACGTCATCGTCAACTTCGATGTGCTCGACGAGGAGGCCGGCCTGGCCTACGCGGCCGTGGCCCAGCAGTCCATCCTCGACCACGGCGGCCATTACCTGGTCGCGGGAGCCACGCCCAAGCCCGTCGAAGGCACCTGGGACTCCTCCGGGTTCGTGGTCATCGAGTTTCCCGACATGGACCGGATCCGGGAGTGGTACGACTCCGCCGAGTACCGGCGCGCCCGGGAGATACGAAAGGACAAAGCCCAGGTGACCATGCTGTTCGCCGAGGGCACACCGCCTGAGGGCTTCTCCCGCCCGGCCTAGCCGTGCCGCTGGTGCGGTGACCGGAAGAGACTGCAGGGAAAGGCTCAAGGCGTCCGACGCGGTGCACTGGACGCCGAGGGCTGATTCGCCGAGATCGACCGGACAGGCCCTGGCCTCACGCTTCATAAAGCGGGCTGGCCGACAAGTGATCAGCGAAGCCGAAAGTGCCTCTGACCTGTAAAAACGAAGGTCACTGAGGTTCTTGTTCTCGCTTCAGCCGGAGGCACTTTCCAGGGCCCCGTACTCCCGAAGCTAGCCTCGCGCTTTCACGAGGTGACCTGTCCGAGGCTTGTTCGGATGAGTGAGGTGTGCCGCTGATCTGGGACGATGGGACTTGTCTAGGGTCCTGTTCGTCGTCGGGAAGGCTGCACTCCTCAGGTGTCTCGGCAGGTGGATGAGCCTGGAGTGGACGGTCCGCCATCTGTTTGTATGACCTCTGGACGGCAATCCAGGAGGTGGCGGACTTATGGTGTCCACGGAGAGTATTCTCGCGTTCGCGGCGATGTCGCTGCTGGTGATCGTGATTCCGGGGCCGAGCGTGCTGTTTGTGATCGGCAGAGCCCTCGCGCACGGCCGCCGCACGGCGCTCGCGACGGTCCTGGGCAACCTGGTCGGTTCGTACCTCCTGGTGATCGCTGTGGCGTGGGGCCTCGGCGCGCTGGTGGAGAGTTCGGCGACGGTGTTCATGGGTGTGAAGCTGGCCGGAGCGGCGTATCTCGTCTACCTCGGCGTGCAGGCGTTCCGGCACCGCAAGGAGATGCGCGCGGCGGACATGGAGGCCCCGGCGGGTGAGCGGCGCGGTGATCTGCGCACGATCCTGGACGGTATTTTCGTGGGCGTCACCAACCCGAAGGGCGTCGTCTTCTTCGTGGCGGTGCTGCCGCAGTTCGTGGATCACTCGGCGGGCCAAGTCCCCCTCCAGATGATGGTGTTGGGGCTGGTCCCGGTCGCCATCGGCATGATTACGGACACCCTGTGGGGCCTGGGCGCCTCGGCGGCCCGTTCCTGGTTCGCCCGCTCGGATCGCCGCCTTTCGATGGTCGGCGGGGCGGGCGGCTTCGCAATGATCGGCCTGGGCGTCACCGTGGCAGCGACAGGCCGCGCCGACTAGCCTCGGGCCCTCGCAGGGGTGGGCTGTCCGCACCCTGATCGAAAACGTAAGAAATGCTCCTGAGCTGCAACGATGAGACTTGCTGAGGGTCTTGTCCGTCGCTGGCTTAGGAGTATTTCTCGGGTGAAGAAGCGTACCGGTCCTGCCCACGTGTTCATGTCGAGAGCGGCGGCCGTGGAGTCGTCAGCCAGGCGGGCGGCGTACTGCTGGTGGAGACCGTCCGGAAAGCCGGACTGAATGGGGCAATATCGGCGGCGCTCTCGCCGTGGCGGCGTCCGCGGGCGGTGCACGATCCGGGCAAGATCCTGCTGGATGTGGCGCTCGCCGTCGCGCTGGGCGGGGACTGCCTGGCCGATGTGGCCCTGTTGCGGGCCGAGCCGGCCGTGTTCGGGCCTGTGGCCTCGGACCCCACGGTCTCTCGTCTGGTCGGCAGGCTGGCGTCAGGCGGCAAGCGGGTCTTGGCCGCGCTCCGCATCGCCCGCGCCGAAGTGCGCGAACACGTCTGGCGGTTGGCCGGGGATGCGGCTCCGGACGCGTGCGGGCAAGTGATCGTGGACATCGACGGCGTCCTGGTCTTGGCGCACTCGGAGCAGCAGGACGCTCGATGCCGTGCTTGTCGGGCGCGTCGACCTGCGACTGGAGTTCCTGGGTGAGCGTCGAGCAGCGGGCGTACCCGATGCGGATGTCCGCGCTCGGCAGGTCCGGGTCGATCGGCGCCGGCGGCGGAGTGCCCGGGCGCCATAAAGCCTGCTTTGCTGTACATCTGCCGCAACGTCACCGCCGAGGCGGTGACTACGAAGTACGTCGGCGACATCACCTGTACACCGCTGACTGGCGGAAGTTCTAGTATCCGGCCACGGTCATCGACATCGCCTCCTGGAGCCTGGCCGACTGGTCGATCGCCGACCACTTACGCGCCGAACTGGTCACCGACGCCCTGGCCACCGCCGAGGGGTGCCGCGGCTGCCTTGCCGTCGCCTTCACACTCAACAACAGGACCCGCAAGACCCCCGGCTGGAAGACACCCGCCGAGGCCCTGAACGAACACCTAATATCTCTCCAAGAAGCCGGTGTTGCGACGACCGGTTGAGTCCGAGCAGTGCAGCCCTGCGCTCGCCGTTGGGTGCGCAGGTTGGAACCGACCAGACCGGCCAGGCGGCTGCTGATGCCGCCGGTGAGCAGCGGGCTACAGGTTCCGGTCACTGACCTCGAGGCCGTCCGCACCGCCGTACGACCCACCAACCCGACTCCCGAACCGAGCAGGGGGCGCTACGGGCCACGCGGGGTCAGGATGCTTCTGGAGTCAACGCTGCATCGTTGCGGGCGAAGGACGGGAATCGCGACGTGAACTCGTCGCTCGCCAGCAGGAGCTGGCGTGCGTATTCCGGTGCGTTCGAGGCCGACATGTCGACGTCGAGTTCGAGAAGGCGTCGGACGTCACCGGGTCCCTCGATGAGGGACCCGCCGACGGCGTATCCCGCGTCGTGCAGCTCATCGACGAGCGACCGCTTCAGTGTCGCCAGTGGAAGCAGGATCGTCGAGACGTCCAGTCGCCGCATGTCGTCGCGCCAGTTGCTGTCCATGTCGGGGACGTGCAGAGCGGTTCCGCGAGGGGTGTCTGGCCACTCGTCGGTGTAGTCGCTCAGCGACAGCGGTTCGAAGCTCGTCACCAGGCATCGTGCCTGATCGCGTTCAGGACGGTCACGCAGCAGCTTCGCTAGGCCGCGTGCCGCGGCCGGCGCCTTGATCTCGACCTGGAGGAGGACGGTCGTCGCATCGAGTACTTCGTCGAACGTGGGGATCCGTTCCCCCGAACCCAGGTCGACGCTCCGCAGCTCGCTGAAGGTGAGCTCCTCGACGGGGGTGTGCAGATGGGGGGTCGACGTTGCGGCGGTTCGGGCGGCTGTCCGATCGTGGATGACCACGAGTACATCATCTCGTGTCACACGAACGTCGAGTTCGATTTCGTCGACGCCGACGCGTTCTGCGCTGGCGAACGACGACAACGTGTTCTCCGGCGTGTCCGCAACGTTTCCGCGGTGTCCGCAGAGCACAAAGGTGCGTGAGTCTGTCATCAGGAGTCCTCCATTCCGTGGGGGGTGAGCGGGGTGTGCTGGCGGGTGCTGTCAGTCGAGCAGCGGATCGAGCGCGTCGGCGAGCCGGGGGCTGGCGATGAGTAGCCGCTCGGCCGTGGGCGCCACGCCGGCGACGACGCGCACGTCGGCTCCCGCCTGGACTGCGATGAGAGTCGCCGCCGCGTAGTCCCAGATCGGAAGTCCCCGCTGGATGTGGGCGTCTGTGCGGCCCTCCGCGACCCCGCAGATCTCCAGTGCCGCGGCCCCGATCAGCCGGAAGTCGCGGATGCGCGGGGTCAGTGTGTTGATGTCCTCAAGGATCTGGGCGCGCCTGGCGAGGTCGTAGTGAATGCCCGTGGACACGAGAGCCTTGTCCAGGGGCACGTTCTCGTTGACGTGCAGCGGCGTTCCGTTCAGGCGGGCGGGATGGCTGACGGCTGCGGTGTACTCCGCCGAGCGCGCCGGTGCGTAGACGCAGGCCGCGACGGAGGTGTGTCCGCCGTCCTCGTCCTTAACCGCTGCGGCAATGGACACCGCGTAGTACGGGGAGCCGTACAGGTAGTTCACGGTGCCGTCGATCGGGTCGACGATCCAGGTGATGCCGCTGCTGCCGGAGACCTCGCCGGTTTCCTCGCCGAAGAATCCGTCGTGCGGTCGCTCTGCGGTCAGCTTTTTCCGGATGAGCGCTTCCACGGCGGTGTCGGCCTGGGTGACGATGTCCAGTTGGCTGGACTTCGTTGTCTCCACGCTGATTCCGGCGTTCCGCATGGTCGTGGCCAGCGTCCCCGCTTCGGCCGCGATACTCCGGGCGATATCAAGCAATTCCAGGGGATCGGGGTTCGTCACGGTGACGCTGTCCTTTCAGTGGTCTTCTGTGCGGTGTCGCAGACGATGTCCACAACCGGCGCGGGCATCGGGTTCGCCCGGGACGTGACATCCGTGGACGGCACGTGAAGCGATCCTGCAGACAACGGCTCACGGGACGTGTGCTCCTGCGAGATCGACGGGCCGAGCTACTTCAACCCGCTTCGGGTGAATGGCGATGAGCCGCTTCCGGAGGATGAGGGAGATGATGACCATGGGCAGCGCGGCAAGGACGCCAGCCGGCATCAGCACGTTCCCATCGATTGTGTACGCACCGCGGAGCGAAGCGATGCCTGGCGCGAGGGTGAGCTTGGTGTTGCGTAGGTCATCCTTTGAGCGCGGAGCCGGCGACGCTCTGGATGAAGTAGCGCTGGAAGAGGAGGAAGACGATCAGCACCGGAAGCACGAGGAGTGTTCCAAACGCGAACACCTGGCCCCAGTCCGGCGGCTGCTGCGCGGAGAAGACACTCATCTCGAGTGGCAGGGGCCGCACATTCGGGTCGGAGGTCATGAGCAGTGGCCAGAGGAACTTCCCCCATGAGTCGAGGAAGGAGAGGATCGCGACGGTTGCGAATGCTGGCTTCGAGTTCGGGACGACGATGCGGAGGTATACGCCCCAGGAACTCAGGCCGTCCAGGCGGGCAGCCTCTTCCAGGCTCTTGGGGATGTTGAGGAAGAACGTGTAGAAGAGGTACACCGAGAACGCGTTGGCGATGAACGGGATCATCTGCACGAACAGAGTGTCGCGTTGTCCCGACATCAGCCACAGCAGCGGCATCGCGATCGACTCGAACGGCACGATGATCAGCAGGACGATGAGAATGAAGACCTTGTCGCGACCGGCCCATTTCAACCGTGCGAAGGCGTAGCCAGCCATCGAGTTGACGATCAGCCCGGCGATGACGATCACGAACGAGATGACGAACGAGTTGACAAAGAATCGCCAGAAGTATCCGGTGGCATCGGAGTTCAGTGCGGAGAACGCGGCCAGGTAGTTGTTGAAGGACAGGTGCACGGGGAGAAACCCGCTGAAGCCGCTGAGGACCTCGTTCGAGGGCTTCAGGCTGCCGATGACGAGGTAGTAGATCGGGGCGACCATGATGATCGCAGCGATCGCCATAACGACGTAGTCGCGAGCATCTGCGAGGGTGCGTCGGCGGTTCCTGGGCCGGAGGGTGGGGGGTGTCACTCTTCGCTCCTCTGTCGAAGCAGTCGTCGCTGGATCAGAGTGATGATCACTACGATGACGAATAGGAATACGGAGATGGCCGATGCCCGGCCGAGATTGTTGTCCGAGGAGAGGGAATTCGTCGCCTGGTACAGCACCGTTTGTGTCGCGCTCTCGTTCGCGCCTGCGGTGCGAATGAGGATGTAAACCTGGTCGTAGACGCGGAACGCCAGGATGGTCGTCAGGAGCACGACGAAGATCAGCGTGTTGCGGATACCGGGAACGGTCACGTGAATGAACTGCTGCCATGCGTTGGCGCGGTCAAGGCGGGCGGCTTCGTAACGTTCTTCGGGAATGTCCTGGAGGCCGGCGAGGATGATGACCATCTGGAAGCCGACGCCCTGCCAGACCGAGAGCAGGATGACAGACCCGAGCGCAGTTGCGGACGAGCCGAGCCAGTCCTGCGTGGGGACAAGACCCGCCGTGAGGAAGTGGACCGAGGCGTTGAGCAGACCGTCTGAGCTGCGGTCCAGGATCAGCCGCCAGATGACGGCGACGAGCGCCATCGGGAAGACGACGGGCATGAAGAACAACGTGCGGAAGAAGCGCACGCCTCTCAGCTTGCGGTTGAGCAGGACCGCGAGGAGAAGCGCGAGTCCCGTCTGAGCCGGGATGACGACGATCGCGAAGACGAGGTTGTTGATCAGGGAACGGAGGAACGCTCCTGAGACCAGGGGGTCGGTGAACAGCCGAATGTACTGGTCGAGGCCGACGAAGGTGGCTGGCCGAACCTGATTGACCTGCACGTTGAACAGGGACAGGGCGATTGCGGTGATGAAGGGGACGGCGATGAACGCGATCAGTCCCGCGACAGCGGGGAGGGCCATGAGGATGCCCGTGGCGGGGTCCCGGTTCGGTCGCCGTCGGCGGGCCCGACGTGTGCGTGCGCTCGAAGCGGGGGTAGCGGTGGGAAGGCCTGGCTCAGCCATGAGATCTCTTTCGGGAGATGGGTGTGGGTGCCCTGCGCCCACACCCGTTGTTCCTACTTGTAGTTGCTGTTGTCGGCGAAGTTCGAGTCGATTGCCTTGGCAGCGTTGGTGAGCTCGGTCTTCGGGTCGGCGCCGCCGTAGATGGCGGACAGGGCACTCCCGAACTTCGCTGTGACGGTCGGGTATCCCGGGGTGACCGGGCGGTAGATGGCGGCGCAGTCGCTGGTCACCTTGTCAGCCGCGCAGGCCTTTGCCAGCTGCTTACCCCACAGCGCCAGGGCGCCTCCGGTCTTGTACAGGCTCGCGTCGGCGAACGCGGATTTCGTCGCGGGCGGAGCGCCGTTTGCCTTGACCATGGCGTTGACGCTGGTGTCGCTCAGCAGGTAGTCGAGGAATGCGCCGGCGGCCTTGCCGTTCTTGGTGCCGGCGCCGATTCCCCACGTCCAGGAGCCGACGCCAGACTTCGCTCCGTCACCGAGGTTGGGCAGCGGCAATGCCACCAGGTTCTTGCCGAGGGCCTTGCTGTTGTCCGGGTACAGCCAGTGACCACTCCACTGCAGACCTACCTTGCCGTCGGGGAAGGCCTTGCCGTCGGGGCTGGAGGCTACGTACGGCTTCCACGACGCGAACGTCTTCAGGGCCTTGACGCTTGCGGCCGAGTTGAGTGCGCCGGAGGCCTTGTTGTCCTTGAGGATGCCTCCGCCGGCGGAGTAGATCAGGGGGGAGAACGCGTAGGTGCCCCACTCGCCGGACAGGCCTGACTCTCTGAGGTCGATCGCCTTGCCGGACGGGGAGACCGCGGCGACCTTCTTCAGGACATCAGCGAACTGGCTAGTTGTCCAAGCCTGATCGCTGGAAGTCGGGATGGGGACGCCGGCGGCCGCCAGGAGCTTCTTGTTGCCGTACAGGCCGATGGCGGAGTCGAACTGGGCAAGCCCATAGAGCTTGTCCTCGTAGGTGCCTTCCGCGATGGAGCCGGCGGTCGCGTTATCGATGGTGGCCTTGGAGACGTAGTCGCTGAGTGGGCTGATCCGCTTGTTGTAGGCGAAGGAGGCGAGGGTCGGGCCGTCGATGTCCATCACATCCGGGAGCTTGTCCGCGGGGGTGTTGGTGATGGTCTGCGTGTACGTGTCGCCCGGGATCAGCCGGAGCGACGCCTTGACCTTCGACTGGGACGAGTTGAAGCCGTTGACGGCCGCCTTGATCGCGGCGACCTCAGCTTCCTGGCCCTGGTGCGACCAGATCTGGATCGTCCCGGTTCCGTCGCCGGCCGCGGACTGGGGTTCGCTGGAGCTGCAGCCGGTGATGACAGCGACGGCGGTGACCGCGGCGAGAGCTGCGAGGCTTCCTCGACGCGCAGCACGCTTGATGTTCATGATTCTCCTCTTGTCGTGCGCTGGGGCTGGGATCACGGGTTGGGTGGCTGGGACCTCAGTCCGCCGCGTCTGCCACGGCGGTCCGAAGCTGGAGGGTGCTGCGTTACAGCGGTGAGGAATCGAAAGCGGCGTCGTCGACAGCCAGGTAACCGTCCGCGTCGAGGCTGACCGGGAGGGGATCGCTGATCACGCCACGGAAGTCGCTTCCGGGTTCGGCGCCGATGAAGCACATGAGGGACCATTGGGCGTCGCGATCTGCCACGAGCCGGCCGGAGTAGTGAAATGACGTCGTGATCGGGCGCGCGGCCCGCACATCCATGTGCTCATGAGGCGCAGAGATGGGAAGCGCCCACGTGCCCGGGTCGCCCTGGCGCGCCGGGTTGTCGGCTGAAAGCGTGTTCGGTCCGCACGAGAACACGAGCCACCATTGCCCGTCGATTTGCGCGACCTGCGGCACCTCAAGGTGAGCGAATCCTGCACCGGGATCGGACAGCGGCGGGAGGATTTCCCACTCCTGAAGGTCCGGTGAGTACGCGTGCCCGATCACTCCGCGGTTGTCGAGAGGCCCATCCTTGGCACGGGCGGTGACGAGCATGTGCCACCCAGATCCGTTCGGATCACGGAAGACCCACGGGTCCCGCCACGCTTCCTCTTTCCAGCCCTCGCCGGGCACGTACGTCTCGTACCAACGCGGATCAGCACGGGTGATGGGGCCAGGAGGTTTCTCCCAGGTGGTCAGGTCCGAAGACACGGCGACCCCGATTGTCTCGATGTTGGCGTACTCCGGTTCAGGGTGCAGGAATCGAGAGCCGGTGTAGAACATGCGCCAGAGGCCGTCATCTCCGCGGACAACGCAGCCCGTCCACGTGGCCGTGGCGTCGAACGCGCCCTCGTCCCCAGCCTCGAAGGCGCGCCCGACGATCTCCCATGTACGGAGATCCGTAGAGACCGCGTGACCGATACGGGCGGCGCGGTGGCGCCGTTGTGGATCCCCCAAACTGTGGGGAGCGTTCAGGAAGTAGAGGTGGAAACGATCCGTATCCTGGGCGATCCAGAAGTCCCATGCCCACCCGTCGGGAACCTTCAGCATGAGTGCTCTCCCTTGGTGTACTCATCCAACGGCTGCAATGCGCCTCCGTCGACGTAGTTCGGAGCCGTGGAGCTTTGCCACATGACGTCAAGGCCTTCGCCTGCGCCGAGGGGGACGTCGAGCCGGTAGTACTGGTCCACCGGGACCTGCTGGAGGTAAAGCTTGACGTCCGGGTTCGCAGCCTTGAGTCCATCCACGGCCTTCTGAACACCCGCCTTCTGGGTGGGGCCCCAGATCATCAGGCTCAGATTGATGGAACCGCTGGTGTGCGTCGGTGATGCTGAACAGCCGACGATGCCGGTGTTGAGGGCTGCCGCGCCGACAGCAGCGGAATCGGAACCTTGGGCGCGCTTGAACGAGAGCATCTCTCTGGACCTCCTTCGATCTCCTGCTGTGGGGCGCCCTCTGCGACCGAAACTGTCAGCCACGGGCCGCGACCGTTCCTACGCCTCTTGGCCACCGGAATGACGACGTACGGGAAGGCCTATGTACTGCTTCGCCCGGTACCTCACACGTCTGCGACGTTACGGGAACGTTCCCGGCCCGGCGATGGTGTGAAAGTATCAGAGGTCCTTCGACGTGAACAAGCAACACTTTCGTAAACGTGAAGTGGCCGCAAAAGTCCGAATTGATAGACCGGCGTTCTTGTCCGAGGGGGGCGATGCACGTAACCTGCCCCGCCGGGAACGCTCCCGGCTCGATGGTGTGCCGGACACCTACGATCAGCCAGGAAAGGAGCGCCCGTGACCGATCCCGGTCTCATATTCGGGCTCTCGTTCAGGATCCTCGTCGCCATGGTGCTGGGCGCGGCGATCGGCCTGGAACGGCAATGGCAGCTGCGCACTGCCGGCATCCGCACCAACGCCCTGGTCTCCGTCGGTGCGTGCCTGTTCGTCTTCATGGGAGCCGTCGGGCTCGGCAAGAACCCCGGAGCCGACCCCACGCGAGTGGCGGCGCAGGTCGTGTCCGGCATCGGTTTCCTCGGCGCCGGCGTCATCCTGCGGGACGGGTTCGACATCCGCGGACTGACCACGGCCGCGACCCTGTGGTGTGCCGCAGCGATCGGCTCCCTCGCCGGAGCCGGGATGGAGATCATGGCGCTCATCGGCTGCGTGGCGATCATCGCGACCAACACACTCCTGCGCCCCCTGGGCCGGTTCGTCAACGGCCGCCAGCGAAACTCCGGCGCGTCACCGCAGCAGGCGGGCGACGACGACGAGCCGACCGACTACATGCTCGAGGTCGTCACCACCGACAAGAGCGAACCGCGCGTCAGGGCGATGGTCCTGCAGGCCGTCGACCGGCCGGAATACACACTCCGCTCGCTCAACATACGGCCCGGAAAGAGTTCGCAGACCAAGGTCCTGGCGGGTGTGTCGGCGCAGCACGCCGGCGACACGGAGGGCCTGGAGGTCGCCGTCCAGCGCATCGGCATGGACCCGAAGGTGACATCGAGCCGATGGTGGCCGGCCGAAACCGATGACTGACCGGGCCCTCCCGGCCGCGCAGGGGTCACGGCAGGCGGGGAAGCCTGCCTGCCGTGCGGCCTTCGATGAGACTGCCCCGAAGCTCGACCAGGCGGTCCTGGTCGGTCTTGCCTTCGATCTTGTCGAGCAGGAGATTGATCGAGGTCCTGCCGATCTCCTCCACCGGCTGGCGGAACGTGGTGAGCCCAAGGTACGGGGTGTTCAGCGGGCCGAAGCCGTCGTAACCGGTCACCGTGTAGTCCTCGGGTGCCGACTGCCCTCGCTGCCGCAGGACTTCCAGGGCATCGACCGCTGACCCGTCCGTGGGGCACATGATGGCCGTCACTCCGGCGCCGTCGAGCTGGTCGTTGATCGCCTGGGTCGCCTCTCGATCGGTGGCGACCTGCCAGACGACGGGTGTTTTCCCTACGGCGCGTATGCGCTCGACCATGGCGAAGCCGCGGGCGTACTGGCTCAGGGAGTAGGCCTCGTCGGCCAGGACGACCGCGATGCGCTCGTGTCCGAGCTGTAGCAGGTGCTCCGCCAGCACGGTGCCGCCGTCGGCGTCGTCACAGAACACGCTGGTGATGCCCCGGCTCGTCTCGCGCCGGCCCGCCACCACGATCGGTACCCGGTCGATGAATGGGACGATCTCCTCCGAAGGCAGACGGGCCGACGACACCACCAAGCCGTCCACCTGCAACGAGACGAGATTCCTCAGCGCACGCAGCGCGTCGGCGACACCCAGGTCGGCGGCGCTCGTGGCGGTGACGACCTGATAGCCGCGGTCCTCGGCCGCGCGCTGCATCGCCGTCTGCAGCAAAGCATAAAACGGCCGTGTCATGTCCCTGAGCAGGACACCGACTGTCTTCGTCTGCGAGCTGACGAGCCCCCGGGCCATGGCGTTGGCCACGTAGCCGAGCTTGCGCGCGGCACGCTCGACCTTCTCCCGGGTCTCTGCGCTTACCTCGCCCTGCCCCGACAGGGCGCGCGACACGGCAGACTTGGAGACCCCTGCTTCCGCGGCGATGTCCAAGATCGTGGGAACCTTGCCGCGGGCCCTCGCCATCCGTTCCAGCTCCCCACTACGCGTTAGCCAATGCCATCCGGGAACGTTCCCTGCCAACGACTATAACCGGTGGCCCTAGCAGCGATCTCCCTCGTAGCGGCCCGAAAGCGCAGACCGAGGGTGGAAGCAGCGATGGCCTGACCTGCCGTGAACCGGTACCGGCAAAGCTATCTCGTTGAACGATTCGGCGGGTGCGGATGCAGGAGCAAAATCACTCGGCCACTGCCCTCACATGAGCGTCGGTCGGTGCGGTTGCCTGGCTGCCGGCGGCGCGTCGGCTTGCTGTCGGCAGTTCGGAGCGGGTGAGGCGGTGGTCGATCGTCGCGGCTGCGGTCTGGAGCATGGAGATCGCCTGGTTCAGGAAGGGGCTGGGGTCCGAGGTGCGGCGGACTGCTAAGACCCGGCGCACATGCGGGGGTGGGTGAGCCGGATGACGCGCACCTCGTGGGATTCGATCATGCCTAGTTCGGGCAGTACGGCGACCCCAGGCCGCGGCGTACGAGCTCGAACGGGAGGTTGTAGTCGTCGGTGCGGAAGAGCACCTCGGGGCGGAAGTCGGCCTCCGCGCACATGTGGAACACGAACCGCTCTGCCTCGGCGTTCTCGTGGGAGCAGATCCACCCTTCCTGGGCGAGGTCGCTGATGCGGATGTGCTTGCGTTTGGACAGCCGGTGTCCGCTGGGGATCAGGAGGTACATCGGCTCCTCCCGGAGGAGCGTGGACTCCAGGTCTTTGGGCCAGGTGCGCGGCGCTGTCGGGAACTCGAAGACCAAGCAGATCGAGTTGCCCGTCCACGCGTGCCGGCAGCGTTACATGCGCCGGTCGCCGCCCGGAGGGTTTTACCTCCTGCCAGGTCGCCTCCCGCCATGCGGTGATCGCGTCCTCGTCGCGTTCGGCGGCGGGCCGGGCCGGCATCTGCACGCTGTAGCCCATCCGGTGCAGCAGCCGGGTGACCTCGGAGGCGCTGTAGGAGATGTGGAACTTCCGCCCGATCAGCGTGCGTACCCTTGCTGCGGTCCACACCTGGTCGTCCGCCCAGCCGTGCGCGGCCGGCCCCTCCTCCAGCCACATTGCGAGCTTGGCCTGCAGGTGGGGGCCGAGCCGGCAGCCGTAGCCGGAAGGACCCCTGGAACGCAGCGCCTCGCGTCCGCCCGTCCTCCAAGTGCGGCGCCACTGGTAGACCGACTTCTCACTCACCCGTAACTCCCGGGCGATGCACGGGACTTCCACGCCCCCCTAGAAGAGGTCAACGGCCCGTATCCGTACCTCTTCCCGGCGCCTGCGCTGCTCGGCGGTCAGCCCGCCCCCGTCCGGATACCGCATCCCTCTGGCATACCAGCTCGGACGGACCGCGTCACCGGTCCCGATGGAGATCCAGACCCCGAAACGCCGAAGTCAGTACACGTTCTGGTAGGTGATAAGTGCGGCTGTGCACCACCGACCTGCTCGCCCGCACTCTCGGAGTCCACCCCGCATCGCCGTCAAGTGGCAGCGAGCCGCCGCCAGAGCTGGAGCGGGCGGGGTGCCGGTGGCCGCATCACGCGCCCACCGCCACTGCCACGCCCAGTACGAGCAGGACGACACCGGTGGCCATCCCCAGCCTTCTGCTGACGGTCGGTCTGGTCATCAGCGCGCGCCCGCGGTGGACGAGCCAGCTGAACAGGAGGTACCAGGAGACGGTGACCAGAGCCCAGAGCCCGCCCAGGGCGGTGCTGGACAGGAGGACCGGCCCTGTCGATGTGACGAACTGCGGCAGAACGGACATAGCGAATACGCCCGCCTTCGGGTTGCCGAGACTCGTGCCGAGTCCCATCGCGTAGCCGCCGCGGAAACCGGTACGGTCCCTCTCGCCGCCGGCCGGGGCTGCCGGGGACTCGGCATTCCCGGCTTGCTGAGCCGTCGAGCGGGCGGCTATCAGCGTCCTTACCCCGAGCGTCATCAGTGCGATCCCGCCGACGATCCGGAGGGTGGCGAACGCACGAGGACTGGCCAGCAGGACGGCCGACAGACCGACCGCCGCGGCCGCGGACCACAGCAGTAGTCCGGTCGCGTTGCCGGCGATAGTCCCCCGTGCCGCCCGCATGCCTCCCGTCAGTACCTGGCGGATCATGACGGCCTGACCGGCCCCCGGAAGCATGGCCAGTAGCCATGTGGTGATCAGGAACGTGGGTACATGGCTGGGCACGGGACGACCTTCCACGAGTGTCGGTTTACGAGGCACGTCCAGACTCTTCGATTAGCGGGCTTAAGTGAAGTTAAGCGACTTCGATGCAGCGTTAAGCTGGTTATATGCATGTGGATCCCGGACAGCTGCGGCTGTTCGCCCTGATCGAGGAGTTCGGCTCGCTCACCGCGGCTGCGCATGCGCTCCGGCTCACGCCCGCTGCCGTGACGCAGCAGGTGGCCAGGGCCGAGCGTGAGTGGCAGGTGCCCCTCGTGGTGCGTGGGCCACGCGGGGCGACGCTCACTCCGGCCGGTGCGTTGCTCGCCGCGCACGGACGGACGGTAGAGGAGGCGGCGGAGCGGGCCGCAGCGGACATGGCGGCGCTGCTGGGCCACCTGTCCCTGCGTCTACGGGTCGGCGCCTTCCAGGCTGCCGCCCTGCACCTGCTGCCACAGGCGCTGATCGCCCTGCGCCACCGTCACCCGGACGCCGACGTCTCCGTGGTCGACCTGATGTCGGAGCGAGGACTCGGCGAGATCACCGCCAACCGGCTCGACCTGGCGGTCGTCGCCTCCTGGGGCGCCTCGGCGGCTTCGCCCCCGCAGGTCCGCGCGCACCGGTTGCTGCACGATCCCATGGTCGTGGTCCTTCCCGACAACCATCGACTGGTCACCGGATCATCGCCGGGTAACCCGCTGCGACTGGAGCAACTGCGTGACGAATCGTGGGTCGCGATCATGGCCGGGCACGCCGCCCGTGAACAGCTCGACCGGGCTGCGGGCGAGGCAGGTTTCAGCCCTCGGGTGCGGTTCGAAACGGAGTCCTACCACGTCGCTCAGGCGCTGGTCGGCGCGGGCAGCGGCGTGGCCCTCATCTCGCGACTAGCGCTGACCGGCCTCCCAGGCACGACCTACCGGGAGCTGGTCCGACCGAGGCTGCACCGCGAGATCCACGCGGTGACCCGGGCCGACACGACGCTCACCCCGCTGGTGGAGGTCTTCCTCGGGCTGCTGCGCGACGTCGCAAGCGAACACGCCGCCACTTGGCACGAGCTTCCCGCGAGTGGCTGACGGTTTCCTCGTGGCCGTTCCCGGCCTGACGCGCAGAGGCCACCCGTTTCGCCGGCGTGCATGCCGGAGGCGGGCGGTGCCTCAACACCGCCCGTTTCCGGTTTCCCACACCGCACGTGCCGTCCGGGTCCCGGTGCGGATCGGGTCCGGACGGGCGCGTCTATAGAGCGGTGTGCGGCTTGGCGGCGCACGCCAGGATGTTTCGGGCCCGCTCCAGTACCGGCTTGTCGACCATGTGGCCGTCGACGGTGGTGACGGCTTCTCCGGCGCCCAGGACGGCTTGTGCCCAGCGGAGTTCGCTCTCGGAGGGGGTGAAACCGTCGGCGACGGGGCCGATCTGCGTCGGGTGGATGCAGAGCTTGCCCGAGAAGCCCAGCCGACGGGCATGGGCCGTGTCGGCGGTGAGAGCCTGCGTGTCCCGTACAGCGGTGGTGACGCCGTCCACCGGCGGGCAGATGCCCGCTGCCGCCGAGGCGAGGACGAGCCGGGAGCGGGCGTGGGCCAGGGCAAGGATGTCGTCGTGGGCGACGCCGAGCTGGGCGGCCAGATCCACGTTGCCGAACGCGGCGCGTACGACGCCCGGCATGGAGCACAGGTCGTAGGCCCGTTCGACGCCGAGAGCTGTCTCGATGAGCGGGATCAGCGGGCAGCGGCCGGCGGTGCGGGCGGCGATGTCGGCCAGGGCGGCGGAATCCTCGGCCTTCGGCACCATCACCGGGCAGCCGTGGTCGGCGGCTGTCCTCAGGTCCGCCTCGAACCACGGGGTGCCGGGCGCGTTGACGCGTACGACCGTCCGGCCACCGAGCCCGGGCCAGTCGGCGGCGTCCTGCCGGGCCCGTTGCTTGCCCTCGGCGGCGACGGCGTCCTCCAGGTCGACGATGACGAGGTCGGCGCCGGAGCGGGCGGCCTTGTCGAAGCGGTCCGGGCGGTGGCCCGGCACGAAGAGCAGGGCCCGGGCAGCCGCGACGAGCCCTCCTGACTTCTGAAGGTCATCGATGTGCGTGTTCATGCGAAGCTCACCTCGGCGGTGGCGTGCCGCGCGTCGCGGTGGGTGGCGGTCCGCAGTTGGACACCCGTGTCGGAAGGGGTGCCTTCGGCGAGGATGTGTTCGCCCGCGAACACCGGTCGGCGAAGTCGGAACGAGAGTGAGCGCACCCGGCGCTCGGGAGCGTGGCGCCGTACCACGTCGAGCATGAGCAGGGCGAGCAGCGGGCCGTGGACGACGAGGCCGGCGTATCCCTCGGTGTCGTGGCAGTAGGGGGCGTCGTAGTGGATGCGGTGAGCGTTGGCGGTGAGGGCGCTGAGCCGGAACAGGAGGGTCGGGTCGGGCTGGAGGCGAAGGCCCCAGGGGCCCTCTGTGTCGGGGGCGGAGTGGTCGTCGATGGTGGCCGGGTGCTGTCCGCCGGCGCCGCGGCCGGACCGGTAGACGATGTCCTGTTCCTCCACCATGCAGAGGCGGCCGGACTGGCGGAACTCCTGGCGCTCGGTCACGAACAGCAGCTCTCCGCTGCGGCCGTGCTTCGGTGTCACCGCGCCGAGGCTGCTGGTGCGTTCGGCCGGTTCGCCCAGGCGCAGTGGCTCGGTGATGCTGCAGCGTCCGCCGGCGAACATGCGCTGCCGGTCGGGGATGGGCGGCAGGAAGCGGGCGTTGCGCAGGTGGCCGTCGGGTCCCAATTCGTGCTGGGTGGGCCAGTGGAGGAAGTGGAACCACTGCCACAACGGGGGGAGAGGAACCCCGGCCCCGGCGGCGGGTTCGGGCAGGTCCAGGAGGGCCGACACGGCGGCGGTGGGACCCGGGTCCATCGGGTCGTGGGCGGTGACGGGTTCGGGGTGCCAGGTCTGGACGTAGGAGCTGAGCGGGGCGGCGGGCTGCATGGTGGGTGTGACCTCGTGGTTCAGGTGAGGGGTGCGGTCTTCTTCGGCTGCGGGGCGGCGGGTGTCTTCGTGGTGTCCAGGTGGGAGGTGCGGGACGGTTCCCCGACGATCAGGGTGGCCAGGAGCGTCAGGCCGACGCATCCGGTGACGTACCAGAAGAAGAGGGTCTCGTGACCGGCGTCCTTGAGGGCCAGCGCGATGGGTTCGGTGAGGCCGCCGAAGGTGGCGGTGACGAGGGCGTGCGGAAGGCCCACGCCGAGGGCCCGGACCTTGGTGGGGAACATCTCGGCCTTGATGATGGCGGCCAGGGCGGAGTAGCCGCTGACGAAGGTCAGGGCGACGGTCATGAGGAGGAAGGCGAGCCAGGGGCTGCTGGTGTGGCCGAGGAGCGTCATGACGGGCACGGTCAGGAGTATGCAGCCGCCGGAGAAGGCGAACATCACCGGGCGGCGGCCGATGCGGTCGGAGAGGGCGCCGACGGCCGGTTGCAGGAGCATGTAGACGAACAGGGCCGCGAAGCCAATCACGGTGACCGTGGACTTGGCGATGCCAGCGGTGTTCACCAGGTACTTCTGCAGATACGTGGTGTAGGTGTAGAAGGCTACCGTGCCGCCGATGGCGAGGCCGAAGACCGCGATGAGCTGGCGCGGATACTCGGCGCACAGGGCGATCAGGCCCTTGCGTTCGCGGGTTGCGGGGTCCTGGACGGCGGTGCGTGCCCGCTCCCGCTGGAAGTGTTCGGACTCCTCCATGGTGCGGCGCAGGTACATCACGACCAGACCGGCCGCGGCACCGATCACGAACGGGACGCGCCATCCCCAGCTGCGCAGCTGGTCCTCGGTCAGCACGCTCTGCAGGCCGATCGCCACGAGCAGGGCGATGAGCTGGCCCAGCACGATGGAGACGTACTGGAAGCTGGAGTAGAAGCCACGCCGTCCCGGGGGCGCGACCTCGCACAGATATGAGGCGCTGGAGCCGAACTCGCCGCCGACGGACAGCCCCTGGACCAGCCGGGCCAGGACCAGCAGAGCCGGAGCCCCCATGCCGATGGTGTCGTGGCCGGGTGCGAGGGCGATGGTCAGCGATCCGGCGCTCATGAGGGTGACCGACAGGGTCAGCGCACGCCGGCGGCCATACCGGTCGGCGTAGGCACCGAGCAGCCAGCCGCCGAGCGGGCGCATGAAGAACCCGACGGCGAAGACGACGGCGGTGGAGAGCAGTTGCGCCGTCTGGTTGCCTTTGGGGAAGAAGGCGGAGGCGAAGTAGATGCTGAAGGTGGCGTAGGCGAACCAGTCGTACCACTCGACCAGGTTGCCCAGAGACCCGCGTATGACGTTCGTGATGACGCGGGTACGGTCGGGTGTGGGGGGTGGGGAAGTGCGGCTCTGCGACATGGGAAGCTCCGTTGCTCGTGTCGCTCGGGTGGTGCGGCTCCGGGCAGCCCTTCGGCTTGGGACGGCGCTTCAGCGCAGGACGAAGGGATTGCCGGTGGGGGCGCCGGTGTTGATCCAGACGCTCTTGTCCTCCAGGTAGGAGGTGATGGCGCCGATGCCGTTCTCCCGGCCGATGCCGGAGTCCTTGACGCCGCCGAAGGGGGCCAGGTAGCTCACCGCGCGATAGGTGTTGACCCAAACGGTGCCGGAGTGGACGCGTTCGGCCATGCGGAAGGCCCGGCCGATGTCGCGGGTCCATACGCCCGCGCCCAGGCCGTAACGGCTGTCGTTGGCAAGGGCGACGGCTTCCTCCTCGTCCCGGAAGGGGATGACCGCCAGGACGGGGCCGAAGGCCTCTTCCTGGGCGATGCGCATGCTGTTGCTCACGCCCGTGAAGACGGTCGGTTCCACGAACCAGCCGTCGCCGCATTCCGGCCGGGCGGCAGCCTCGCCCCCCAGGGCGAGTCGGGCGCCCTCGTCGCGGGCGATGCGGATGTAGTCCAGTACCTTGGCGTACTGGGCGGGTGTGGTGATCGGCCCGACCTGGGTGTCCTCGTCCATCGGATCGCCCATGCGGGCGGTGCCGGCCAGCTCCAGGAGCCGGCCGACCACCTCGTCGTGCACGATGTCCTGCACCAGGAGCCGGGAGCCGGCGATGCAGGTCTGTCCGGTTGCGGCGAAGATGCCGGACACGGCGCCGTTGACGGCCGCTTCCAGGTCCGCGTCGGCGAAGACGATGTTGGGCGACTTGCCACCGAGTTCGAGGCTCACATGCTTGAAGTCGCGGGCGGCGGCCTCGTTGATCCGGCGGCCGGTGGCGTCGGAGCCCGTGAAGCTGACCTTGCGGACCAGCGGGTGTTCCACGAGAGCGGCACCAACGTCCTGGCCGAAGCCGGTGACGACGTTGAACACACCGGGCGGCAGGCCGGCCTCGTGGAAGAGACGGGCGAGTTCCAGGGTGGAGGCGGAGGTGAATTCCGACGGCTTGACCACGACCGTGCACCCGGCGGCCAGCGCCGGTGCGAGCTTCCAGGCCAGGAGCAGAAGCGGGGAGTTCCAGGGGGTGATGACGGCGATGACGCCGACGGGTTCCTTCTTCGTGTAGGCGAAGTAGCCCCTCTTGTCCATCGGGGGAACGGTCCCCTCGATCTTGTCGGCGAGGCCGCCGTAGTAGTGGAACCACTGGGCCAGGTAGCTCACCTGCCCGTACATTTCGGTGAACAGCTTGCCGTTGTCCCGGACCTCGGTCTCGGCGAGCGTCCGGGCATGGGCGGCGACCGTGTCGCCGAGGCGGTGAAGCAGGGCGCCTCGCGCGCTGGCCGTCAGTTCGGCCCACGGGCCGGTGCCCAGGGCGCGGTGGGCGGCTCGCACCGCGGTGTCGACGTCCCTTGGCCCGCCCCGGGCGATCTCGGCCCAGGGTGTGCCCAGGTAGGGGTTGTCGGTGGGGAACCAGTTCTCCGTGGAGGGCGGGTGGCTCTCTCCGTCGATGAACATGTCGTAGCGTTGCATAGGGGTACTCGATTCGGCGGCCCCGTCGCGCTGGGCGGCTCAGAACGTGCTCAGGCCCAGGGCGGCGCGGAAGGAGTTCTTGTTGGCGGCGCCGTCGCGCGGCGGCAGGGCGCGCGGCGGTTCGTCGGTGGCGATGAGTACTTGGGCGTACGTGGTCGCCGAGCGCGCCCGGATGCGGGTAGCGAGGTCGTCGGTTTGCGCGAGGTCGGTGATCCGCATGGCGTCGCGGATGCCGAAGCCCTGGGCGACGGCGACGAGGTCGGTGCCGAGTCCGGTGTGGCTGGGCTGCATGCCGGTCTCGCCATAGTGGGCGTTGTCCAGCACCACCACGGTCAGGTTGGGCGGCAGTTGGGCGCCGATCGTGGCCAGCGTACCGATTCCCATGAGGTGTTCGCCGTCTCCGGTGACGGCGAGGACCGGACGGTCCGGCTGGGCGAGGGCGATGCCCAGGGCGAGTGGCGCGGCGGCGCCCATCGCGCCCCAGAGGTAGAAGGTGCCGGGGCGGTCGCCGGCTGCGAAGACGTCGTAGCTCGGCGAGCCGAGGCCGGTGACGACGAGGGCGCCCTCGGGAAGAAGGGCGACCAGGTCGGCGACGAACCGCCGCCGGTCGAGCCGGGTGTCCGGCACGGCGGGCGAGGCGGTGGCGGTGGCGGTGGTGGCGGCCATCAGTTGCGCTCCCACTTCTTGCGGCCGATCAGCTTCTGTCCGAGGAGCACGGCGACGCGTTCACCGGCCCCGAAGGACGACTCCAGGGCGGCCTCGATGGTCTCCCCGACGTCTTCGGGGGCATCGGCGCGCAGGACGGTGATGCCCATGAGCTCCAGT
Source organism: Streptomyces sp. 11-1-2 (assembly GCF_003595545.1). NCBI lineage: Bacteria > Bacillati > Actinomycetota > Actinomycetes > Kitasatosporales > Streptomycetaceae > Streptomyces > Streptomyces sp. 11-1-2. The sequence continues at coordinate 2,521,282 of NZ_CP022545.1, read as the reverse complement.
GCCTGCTGGGTGGTGCGGCCCATGGGGCTCTGCCAGGGGTTGAACTCGGCGTGCTCCCCGCGCATCGTCACCAGCGCGAGGAAGGGGAACTGGCCCATCTGCAGCAGCGACAACATGTTGACGCAGTTGCCGACGCCGCTGCTCTGCATCAGCAGTACGGCGCGCTGCCCGCCGAGCCACGCTCCGCTGACGACGGCGACGCCCTCCTCTTCGGTGGTGAGCACGACGTCGTGGATGGCGGGATCCCGCTGTGCCTCACGGATGGCGTGGGAGTGACCCGCGTCCGGGACGTAGGCGATCTGCTGGATGTCGTGTTTCTTCAGCGCGGTGAATACGTCCTCCTGCCAGGAGGGGGGTGCGGTTGCTTGGGGCTGGCTCATCCGTGGCGACTCCATCCGCTCGGGGCTGAGGTGCCACACATCATGAGTGCTGATGGAGCCGGAAGAACAATAGAATTGTGTGATGGCCGCATGACGCGTCCGCATGGCTGAAGACGACTGCCCCACCTTGGTGGGCCGGGTGGGGGAGCGAGTTCTGCTGTACGCCAGCTCTGACCCTCAGTGGAGGAACTCGCGGGTCAGGGCGCCGGCCGCGCCACGGCACTCCTCGAAGTAGGCGTGCCGGGCTCCGGGGAAGAGGTGAGTCCGGGCGTCGGGGATGCGGGTCGCGAGTAGCCGGACGTTCTCGGGCGGGGTGAGTCGGTCCTGGTCGCCGTGAAGGATCAGCGTGGGTGCACCGACGGAGGGGAGCGCGTCCCAGGCGTCGTGCTCGTTGCCGGCGATCAGATGGCCGCGTCTGGCATGCGCGGGCATGTGAGGGTCGCCGAGGGTGCCATACGGGCCGGGGTGTTCCGCGAGCCAGCCAGGGCTGTACATCAGTTCGGTCAGGATCTGGCGTACGGCGTCCGGGTCGGGCTGGGCAAGAGCCCGTCGCACCGAGGCGTCGCGTTCGACAGCTCGGGGACCACCGGGCGAGGTGCACCCCAGAACGAGGCGCCGAACGCGCTCCGGGTGGTCGGCCGCGATCCACTGGGCGACCCGGCCGCCCATGGAGGTGCCGTATACATCGGCCCGCTCGACACCCAGAGCGTCGAGGACGGTCACCACGTCCTCCGCGAAGCGCCGGGTGGAGTAGCCCTCGCGTGGTTTGTCGCTCGCGCCGGCGCCCCGGTAGTCCAGTGTGATCGTACTGTGGGTGTCGTGGAAGTCCTCGCGTACGCCGTCCCACCAGTGATGGTTGTTCGCCTGGCCCGCCAGCAGGACGAGCGGACGGCCGGCGCCCCGGCGCTGGTACGCCACCGCGACCCCGTCGTCGGTACGGGCGAAAGCGTCAGTTCGATCATCGGTGTGGCTCACAGGAATCCTTGCAGAGGGAGTGTCGTGGGAAGCTTCGGCCGGCGCCACGGCGGCAAGGCCGTCGGAGCAGCGGCGCTGGCGTCACACGTCGGTGTCCGGTGTGTCGGACGCGCGCAACTGGGCGGACGGCCACCGCCCCAGTGACACGGCCGCATTGATCTGGCGGACCAGCTCGCGTGCGACGACCTCGACGGCCGTCGGTACGCGTCCGTAGCGCGGGGTCCCCAGGACGATTGACCGCCAGACGTCGGGCTCGGACAGGGGAGCGGCGCTGAGGGTGCCGTTCGTGATGTCGTCGGCGATGCCGAGGCCGGGCAGGATGGTCCAGCCGTGTCCGGCCAGGACGAGCTGTTTCTGCACGCTCATGGAGTTGGTCTGCACCGTCACGTCCATCGTGTTCCCGGATCGGATCGCCGCGGCGTCGATCAGGGTGCGCAGGGCGTGGCCGGAGGCGGGCATCACCAGGGGGTGCGCGGCCACCTCCGCGAAGGCGACCGGATGGTCGGCGCGCAGCCCGGCGGTCACCGGGGCCACCGCCCATAGGCGTTCCCGCACCAGTGGTCGGGCGTTGAGTGACGGGGTGCTGTCCAGGTTGTACAGCAAGGTCAGGTCCAGGTCGCCGTCGTCGAGCCACTGCTGGAGATGACCGGAGTAGCCGGTCATCAGACGCAGCTCCACCCCCGGATGGGCTTCGCCGACGGCCGACACCAGCGGCTCGGCGAGCAGGCCGAGCGTGCTCTCCAGCAGGCCGAGGGTGACGATGCCGGTCACCTCTCCGGGGCTAGGCTGTACCTCGGCGCGCGCCCGCTCCAGTTCGTTCAGGGCCCGGCGCGCCCGGTCGACCATGACCTCGCCGGCCTCGGTGGGCCGCATGCCCTGCCTCGTGCGCTGGAAGAGGGGCACACCGAGCTCCTCCTCCAGGGTGCGGATCTGCCGGGTGACGGCGGGCTGCACCAAGTGCAATAGCTCCGCAGCGCGGGTCACACTGCCCACCTCGGCGACTGTGATGAGCGCCTTCAGCTGCTTGACGTCCATCGGGGCTTTCCTTTCCTCGCCATCCGCGGCCCGCATGGCGGCATCACGGATTGCTATTTCACTCAGGGACTCATGAGTGTTCATGATGTTACTCCGGCTCGGTTACCGACATCTCCGGAGGTCAACGCATGACCGAACACACAGTGTCTGCCGATGGCCTGCCACTGTCGGGCATCACCGTCGTGAGCGTCGAACAGGCGGTGGCCGCTCCCTTCGCCACTCGCCAGCTCGCCGACCTCGGAGCGCGGGTGATCAAGGTGGAGCGCCCGGGCGGCGGAGACTTCGCCCGCCGGTACGACACGACGGTGCACGGCGAGTCCAGCTACTTCGTGTGGCTCAACCGCTCGAAGGAGTCGGTGACGCTGGACCTGAAGTCGGAGCACGGGCGGGAGATCCTGGGAAGACTCCTCGCGCAGGCGGACGTGTTCGTGCAGAACCTGGCCCCCGGCGCCGCCGCCCGCATGGGCCTGGGGGCCGAAGACCTGGCGACGCGGTTCCCGTCGCTGATCCCGTGCTCGATCTCCGGCTATGGAACGAGCGGGCCGTGGGCGGACCGCAAGGCGTACGACCTGCTCGTGCAATGCCAGACCGGCCTGGTCTCACTGACCGGCAGCGCCCAGGAGGCGGCCCGGGTGGGCGTGTCCATCGCCGACATCGCTGCCGGTATGTACGCCTACAGCGGCATTCTCGCAGCGCTGTTCACAAGGGTCACCCGAGGCGTCGTCCGGGCGGTCGAGGTCTCGCTGTTCGAGGCGCTGGCCGAGTGGATGAGCCAGCCCGCCTACTACACGGCGTACAGCGGCACGCAGCCGCCCAGGGCCGGCACGCAGCACGCCACCATCGCCCCCTACGGCACCTACACCGCGGCCGACGGCAAGGACGTACTGCTCTCCGTCCAGAACGAACGCGAATGGGACGCCCTGTGCGAGCACTTCCTCGAAACCCCTGGCCTGATCGGCGACACCCGCTTCGCCACCGGATCCGCCCGTGTCAGCCACCGCCGCGAACTGAACGCGATCCTGGCCGAGCGGATCGCGACCTCGGACAGCGGTGAGGTGATGCAACAGCTGGACGCGATCGGCATCGCCAACGCACCGGTCAACGACGTCAAACAGTTCCTGGAACATCCCGTGCTGACCGGCCGCGGCCGCTGGCGCCAGGTGCGGATACCCGGCGGAGAGACGGTGGCCGCCCTGCTGCCGCCAGTGGACCTGGCAGGCACCACTCCGCGCAACGACCCCGTCCCCGCCCTCGGCGAACACACCGAGCAGATCCTGACCCAACTGGGCTACGACGCCGCCCGTATCGCCGCCCTGCGGGCCGATGGCGCACTCTGACTCCCTCGGCGCCCCACCAGAGACCGCAACAAGGAGATCTCCTTCCATGAGCACTCTCGACATCCTGTCCGAGGACGAGCAGCTCATCGTCCGAACGGTGCACGACTTCGTCGACAAGGACATCAAGCCCGTCGTGCGGGAACTCGACCACGCCAACACCTATCCCGAGGCCCTCATCGAGCAGATGAAGGAACTTGGCATCTTCGGCCTCGTCGTCCCGGAGGAGTACGGCGGTACGCCTGTGTCGACCCCCTGCTATGTCCTCGTCACCGAGGAACTGGCCCGGGGCTGGATGAGCCTGGCCGGAGCCATGGGCGGGCACACTGTCGTCGCCAAGCTGCTGCTGCACTTCGGCACGAAGGAGCAGAAGCGCCGCTACCTGCCGAGGATGGCCACCGGCGAGATCCGCGCCACCATGGCCCTGACCGAGCCGGGCGGCGGCTCCGACCTGCAGGCCATGAGCACCATCGCCCGCAAGGACGACGACGGCTACCTGGTGAACGGCGCGAAGACCTGGATCACCAACTCCCGCCGCTCGCAGCTGATCGCCCTGCTGTGCAAGACCGACCCCCAGGCATCTCCCGCGCACCAGGGCATCTCGATCCTGCTGGTCGAGCACGGCCCGGGGCTGACGGTTTCGCGCGACCTGCCCAAGCTCGGCTACAAGGGCGTGGAGAGCTGCGAGTTGTCTTTCGAGGATTACCGGGCGCCGGCGGACGCGGTGCTCGGCGGGGTCGAGGGCAAGGGGTTCGCCCAGATGATGAAGGGCCTGGAGACCGGCCGTCTTCAGGTCGCGGCCCGCGCGCTCGGCGTCGGCCGGGCCGCGCTGGAGGACGCCCTCGCCTACGCGCAGGAACGTGAGTCGTTCGGCAAGCCGATCTGGAAGCACCAGTCCATCGGCAACTACCTCGCCGACATGGCGACATCGCTCACAGCGGCCCGGCAGCTCACCCTGTATGCGGCTCGCGAGGCGGACGCGGGCCGGCGCGTGGACATGGAGGCCGGTATGGCCAAGCTGTTCGCCTCCGAGACGGCCATGCAGATCGCGCTCAACGCCGTACGCATCCACGGCGGTTACGGCTACTCCACCGAGTTCGATGTCGAGCGCTACTTCCGCGATGCGCCCCTGATGATTGTCGGTGAGGGCACCAACGAGATCCAGCGCAACGTCATCGCGAGTCAGCTCGTCACGCGCGGAGGTCTCGACGCATGAGGGTCATCGTCGCTGTGAAGTATGTACCCGACGCCGCTGGCGACCGGCACTTCGCCGATGACCTGACTGTCGACCGGGACGACGTGGACGGTCTGCTCTCCGAGCTGGATGAGTACGCGGTCGAGCAGGCGCTGCGGATCTCGGAAAGCGCAGACGACGACGTCGAGATCACCGCGCTTACGGTCGGCCCCAAGGACGCCAAGGACGCCCTGCGCAAGGCACTGTCGATGGGCGCGGACAAGGCGATCCACGTCGAGGATGACGACCTGCATGGCACGGATGTGATCGGAACGTCACTGGTTCTGGCGAAGGCGATCGAGAAGGCCGGCTACGACCTGGTGATCTCTGGCATGGCCTCAACCGACGGCAGCGGCGGTGTCGTGCCGGCGCTGCTGGCGGAGCGGCTGGGCGTGCCACAGGTGACGTTGCTGTCGGAGGTCTCCGTGAAGGACGGCACGGTCAAGGGCCGCCGCGACGGCGACTCGGCCGGCGAGCAGGTCGAGGCCTCGCTGCCGGCGTTGGTGTCGGTGACGGACCAGTCGGGTGAGGCACGGTACCCGTCATTCAAGGGGATCATGGCCGCGAAGAAGAAGCTGATGGAGTCCTGGGACCTGTCCGACCTGGGGATCGATGCGGAAGAGGTCGGTCTCGGCGGCGCGTGGACGGTGGTCCACTCAGCGGCCGAGCGTCCGGCCCGGACTGCGGGCACGATCGTCAAGGACGAAGGCGAAGGCGGCAAGCAGCTCGCTGCCTTTCTCGCGGAGCGCAAATACGTCTGAAGCCGCCTCGCGAGCCAGAAGTCCTCTGAGAGGGAGTCCTGAAGAACCATGGCTGAAATTCTCGTCTACGTCGACCACCTAAACGGTGCCGTCCGCAAGCCCACCCTGGAGCTGCTGACCCTCGCCCACCGCATCGGCGAGCCCGTCGCCGTCGCCCTGGGTGCCGGTGCCGGGGACACCACCGCGACCCTCACCGAACACGGCGCGATCAAAATCCTCACCCATGAGGCATCCGAGTATGCCAACTACCTGGTCGTCCCGAAGGTCGACGCCCTGCAGGCCGCGTACGAGGCGGTCTCCCCGGCCGCAGTGCTGGTACCGTCCTCGGCCGAGGGCAAGGAGATCGCCGCACGCCTGGCACTGCGGATCGGATCCGGCATCATCACCGACGCCGTGGATCTGGAGGCCGGTGACCAGGGCCTGGTGGCCACCCAGTCGGTGTTCGCCGCCGCGTTCACCACCAAGTCCCGTGTCACCAAGGGCACTCCTGTGATCACCGTCAAGCCGAACTCGGCCGCCGTGGAGGTCGCCCCGGCCGCGGGCGCGGTCGAGGCGCTGGAGGTGTCGTTCTCGGAGCAGGCCACAGGGACGAAGGTCACCGCCCGCACGCCGCGTGAGTCGACGGGCCGCCCGGAGCTGACCGAGGCCGCGATTGTGGTCTCCGGCGGTCGTGGCGTGGGCGGCGCGGAGAACTTCCCCGTCATCGAGGCCCTGGCTGACTCCCTGGGCGCAGCCGTGGGTGCCTCGCGTGCGGCGGTGGATGCGGGCTGGTACCCGCACACCAACCAGGTCGGCCAGACCGGCAAGGCTGTCTCCCCGCAGCTGTACATCGCCGTCGGCATCTCCGGCGCGATCCAGCACCGCGCCGGAATGCAGACCTCGAAGACCATCGTCGCTGTCAACAAGGACGCCGAGGCCCCGATCTTCGACCTGGTCGACTACGGCGTCGTCGGTGACCTCTTCGACGTCGTCCCCGCTCTCACCGAGGAGATCAACACCCGCAAGGGCTGACAACCGGCAACACTGAAGGTGCACATCATGCAACTCGCCGCGATCAGCGTGTCGCTGCTTCTGACCGTGGTCGGCGTCGCACTGTTGGCACGTGCCATCGGTCAGTTCGTCGGGTACTTCAAACTCGGCCAGCCGGTCCCGGCCGGCAGCCGGACGAACGATCCCCACGCACGCAACATGACCTTGGTGCGGGAGTTCCTCGGTCATACGCGGATGAACCGCTGGGGCGTCGGCGGTGTCGCGCACTGGTTCGTGGCCATGGGATTCCTGACACTGCCACCGACCCTGGCGCAGGCGTTCGGTCAGTTGTTCCAAGCCCGCTGGCGGCTGCCGGTCATCGGCGGCTTCCTCCCCTTCGAGCTCTACATCGAGTTCATCGGTGTGATGACGGTCCTCGGCATCCTGACGCTGATCGTCATCCGCCAGCTGAACAAGCCGAACAAGCCTGGTCGCAAGTCACGCTTCGCCGGCTCCAACTTCGGCCAGGCGTACTTCGTCGAGGCCGTCATCCTCGTCATCGGCCTCGCCATCTACGTGCTGCGGGGCCTGGAAGGCGCGCTGCACCACGTGGAGCACTACGAGGCCGGCTACTTCGCCTCGTATCCGCTGGTCGTGGCCTTCAGGGGCACGAGCGTCACCACGTTGCAGAACCTGATCCACCTCATGGCGATGATCAAGATAGGGACATCCTTCATCTGGATGATCACGGTCGCTCTGAAGACCGACATGGGTGTGGCCTGGCACCGCTTCCTGGCCTTCCCGAACATCTGGTTCAAACGCAATGCCGAGGGTGAGACCGCGCTCGGCGCGCTGCTGCCGATGACCTCCGGTGGTAAACCGATCGACTTCACCGATCCCGCAGAGGACGACGTCTTCGGCGTCTCGCAGGTCGAGCACTTCTCCTGGAAGGGCCTGCTGGACTTCTCCACCTGCACCGAATGCGGCCGCTGCCAGTCGCAGTGCCCCGCCTGGAACACCGGCAAGCCGCTGTCGCCCAAGCTGCTGATCATGGCGCTGCGCGACCACTCGCATGCCAAGGCCCCGTATCTGCTCGCCGGTGGCGGCAAGACCATGGAGGGCGAGGAGAAGGCGAGCGAGGGGCAGCTCGCGGACGTGCCCGCGTCCGCGCTGGCCGAGGCCGAGCGTCCCCTGATCGGGACCCTCGAAGAGAACGGCGTCATCGACCCCGACGTGCTGTGGTCCTGCACCACCTGCGGTGCGTGCGTCGAGCAGTGCCCGGTGGACATCGAGCACGTTGACCACATCGTGGACATGCGCCGCTACCAGGTGATGATCGAGTCCTCGTTCCCGTCCGAGGCGGGCACGATGCTCAAGAACCTGGAGAAGAAGGGCAACCCCTGGGGGCTCGCCAAGAAGCAGCGCCTCGCGTGGACCAAGGAAGTCGACTTCGAGGTGCCGGTCGTCGGCAAGGACATCGAGGACCTCACCGAGGTCGACTACCTGTACTGGGTCGGCTGCGCGGGCGCCCTGGAGGACCGGGCGAAGAAGACCACCAAGGCCTTCGCGGAGCTGCTGCACATCGCGGGCGTCAAGTTCGCGATCATGGGCGGCGACGAGGCATGCACCGGTGACTCCGCCCGCCGCCTGGGCAACGAGTTCCTCTTCCAGCAGCTCGGCCAGCAGAACGTCGAAATGCTGAACATGGCCTTCGGAGAGGATGCCGAGGAAGGCGTCACGGTCGAGAAGGCCAAGAAGAAGATCGTCGCGACCTGCCCGCACTGCTTCAACACCATCGCGAACGAGTACCCGCAGCTTGGCGGCGAGTTCGAGGTCATCCACCACACCCAGTTGCTGCAGCACCTCATCGACGAGGGCAAGCTGATCCCGGTCACCCCGGTCGAGGGTCTGATCACCTACCACGACCCCTGCTACCTGGGCCGCCACAACAAGGTCTACACCCCGCCGCGCGAGATCATCGCCAAGGTGCCGGGGCTGCGGAACGAGGAGATGCACCGCCACAAGGAGCGCGGCTTCTGCTGCGGCGCGGGCGGCGCCCGGATGTGGATGGAGGAGCGGATCGGCAAGCGCATCAACAACGAGCGCGTGGACGAGGCGCTGTCCCTCAACCCGGACATCGTCTCCACCGCCTGCCCGTTCTGCCTGGTGATGCTGACCGACTCCGTCAACGGCAAGAAGAACGACGGGAAGGCGAAGGAAGAGCTGCAGGTCGTGGACGTGGCGCAGCTCCTCCTCGACTCGGTGAGGACCCCGGCCGACGAGATGGCCGTTGCACGGTGCAGGTGAAGATGCCGGGGCGGGCGCCAAGACCACCGAGGCAGCGGAGGTGGCGACCGGCCTGGGCACCCGCGTGACCCTCCTCGAAACCGCGCCCTTCCCTCTGGCCAGGGCCGGCGAGGACATCGGCCGGGTCCTCGCCCGGGTTCACCTGGACCACGGCGTGGACCGGCGCACCGGTACTCGCGGTCACCGAGGTCGTCCCCGACGGAGTACCGCTGGACGACGGCACCGTAATCGAGGTCGAGACAGCACTGGTGGCCATCGGCTCTCGGCCCGAGGCCGCTTGATCTCCCGGCGAAGCACGGCGACCTCATGACGAAGGGCAAGGACCTCGGCGTTTTTCGCGGCGGTCGATCGGCCCAGCAAGGGGATGCAGCCCAGCAGGCGGCAGAAGATCAGGTAGAACAGTCGCAGACTCACAATCGCTGATCGTGCCCACACTTGGGCGAGCACAAAGCCCCAGGTCAACCACCGTACGGCAATAAAGACACCCTTCAGGACTCTGTTGGTCGATGTGATGGTTCACCTGAAATGACCTTCGGGTGCGGTGGACACTGCTCGTTGTCGGGTCTGTTTCCTGGGGGCGAGGGGGGAGATCATGTCGATGCGTCCGTTGCCTGCGCCTGCGGTGCCTGAGTCCACGGCGAGGGTCGCCCGTGCTGCGTTCCCGCGCGGGTGTCTGGCCATGCGGATCAGGGACGAGTTCGGGGCGGTGTTTGAAAGCGAGCGGTTCGTGGCGGCGTTCGCACATCGAGGTGGTCCGTCCGTGTCTCCGGGGATGCTGGCGCTGGTGAGCGTGTTGCAGTACGCCGAGCGGCTGACCGACCGGCAGGCCGCTGATGCCGTGCGTGGCCGGATCGACTGGAAGTACGCCCTCGGCCTCCAACTCGCTGACCATGGCCTTGATTTCTCGGTGCTCAGCGAGTTCCGGGACCGGCTGATCGCCCACGGCCTGGAACAGCAGATCCTGGACGCCATCCTCGCGCAGTGCAGCAAACGGGGCCTGCTGCGGGCCGGCGGCCGGGCCCGCACCGACTCCACCCACGTCATCGCCCGCATCCGTGACCTGAACCGGCTGGAGTTCGTCACCGAGACCATGCGCTGCGCCCTGGAGGCCCTGGCGGTGGCCGCCCCCGCCTGGCTGGCCGGCACCCACGCGGTCAACGCGGACTGGCTCGCGCGCTACCGGCAACGCGCCGACTCCTACCGGCTGCCCAAGGGAGAAGCCGAGCGCACCGCGTTCGCCGAGAACGTCGGGGGCGACGGCTACGAACTCCTCGACACTCTCGACGATCCCACGACCCCCGCCCACCTCGCCGACCTCGAAGCGGTCGTGCACCTGCGCACCGTGTGGGCCCAGGAGTACCAGCGCGACGCCCGCGGGGTGCGCTGGCGCGGGCACAAACAACGCCCGCCGGGAGCGGCACGCATCGTCTCCCCACACGATGGGGACGCGCGCTGCGGGGTGAAGCGGGGATCCGCCTGGGACGGCTACAAAACGCATCTCACCGAGAGCTGCGACGACGACCTTCCCCACCTGATCACGTGCACGGCCACCGCACCCGCCGCGACGGACGATCACCGGCTCACCGCCGCCGTCCTCCAGTCCTTGACCGAGCGGGGTCTGAAGCCGGCCGAACACTACGTGGACGGCGGCTACACCAGCGCGAAGATCATCCTTCAGGCTCGTGCACTGGGCGTCGAGGTCATCGGGCCGGTCAGACAGCCCGGCGGCCGACCGGCCCTGCAGGGCAGCGGCTACGCCGCCACCGACTTCCGCCTCGACTGGCAGACCCGGCAGGCGACCTGCCCGCAGGGCCGGATCAGCACCCGCTGGAGCGACACCGTCATCGGCGGCGAACCCCGCGTCACATCGACTTCTCCGGCGCCGGATGCACCAGCTGCCCGGCCAAGGACACCTGCACCACCGCCGCCTACCGCGTCCTGACACTGCTCCCGCGCGAAGAGCACGAACTCCTCCAACAACGTCGGGCAGAACAGCAGACCGAGGAATGGAAGAAGCGCTACCACACCAGGGCCGGGGTGGAGGGCACCATCTCGCAGGCAGTGCGGCGCACCGGTACCCGGCGTACGCACTACCGCGGCCTCGCCAAAACCTCTCTGGCCCAGGTCCTGACCGCAGCCGCACTCAACCTCTACCGACTCGACGCCTGGTGGACCGGAACCCCGCTGGGCACGACACGAATCTCCCACTACGAACAACTTGCCCTCAGCCACGCGGCCTGATCGACAAAAGCCCAGATCACATCGACCAACAGAGTCCGACAGGGTTCGCTCCAATGCCTCCAAGGACGACCCCGCGATGCAGGAGTACTGGCAACAGAGAATCAACAAAAGGAAGTTGCCGTCTGCCGAACGCAGGCTTGTCCTGACGCTGGCCGCACGACAACGGGGACTCTGTGCTGGATGTGGTCTGGACCTGATCGAGGGAGCCGAATATCAACCAGACGACGTTCACGAATGGGTGAACTGGTTCTCGGCATCCTCGCGTGCGCTCAACGTGCACCACGTCGTCTACCGGCGTGCAGGTGGCTCCGACGAGTTGAAGAATCTGGAACTCCGACACACAGCCTGCCACCGGCAGCACCACGCTGGTGATCACAGGAGAGAGCAGTGCCAGCCCTCGCGGCCTGCTTGAGCCGTGTGCGTCGAGAGACGCTTGCACGGTTCTGAGGGGGCGGGGACGCGGCAATGCGTCCCCGCTACCCGACACGGCTCGTCCAGCACTCGGAGACGCTCATCACCTGGGCGGCGATCACGCTGATGACCCGCCGTCTGACCCGAGGGAAGAAGGACCGGACCTCCCTCACCCGGTCCCTGGTCGCACGGGCGGCATGACCTTGATAACCCCCATACGAGTGATATCGGGAATGGGCCCGGCTGGCCGGGGCAGGCACGTCGGGTGGTCGCCCGACAGCACTCTCCCCGCGGCGCCGCCGGGCGACCCCACTACAACCGAAGGTGCTCATGCGCTGCTCCAGGCAACCCCTTGCCCGCGCGGTCCTGCCGTCCTCAAGCTCCCCGGCATTCCGCGATGTCCGCGCCAAGGTCCTGGATCTCCTCCATATGACGCCTGAGCGGGATCGACGGCTGAGCGGCCTGGCATGTGCCCGATGCGGTGCCACCGCCGGCCTGCGCGGGGGCGGATACGCATACACCGCCAGCGGCTCCGATGGACGGGGCCGCCTGGGATGGCCCGTGAAGGTCTGCCACGACTGCCCGGCAGACCCTGGGCACAGCACCCACACCAGGCATTGAATCCAGGGTCGCCCATGACAGCCAGTGCCAGAGGGTCGAGAGCCCTGCCATCCGCTCGGGCGCGGGAAACTCTCCTGCTCGACCGTTTTGGCGGACCGACTCTGGGCGGCGACACGCTAACGCGCAAAAGGCGCATTAACGTCATTGGCGACAGTATGGACGCTCCCTATTACGGACCGTCGCCGAGCTCTATCGAGTCCGCTCTGCCCTCTCTGGTCATGGGGTGGAGCGGCCTGACCTTCCGTGCGCGGCGGATCACACGACCCCGGGCCTATGGTCCGGGGTCGTTCCGCGAACAGTTCCTCGGCCTCGGCCATGGATGAGCACTCACGACGACGGATACGCCCCCGCATCCCGCATGGCCGCTGACGTCCCCGGTGGAGGTGGACAGGGCCGCTGGTCTGGGAGTTTCCTGGACACAGGCCCTTCAGGCCGCCTCGCACCAAGGGAGAATGCCGGTGCACGAGACGATCAGGGTGGACCGGAAAGCCACCGGACCCGACAGCTGCCGGGTCGCGGTGTCGGGGGAGCTTGACCTTGTGACCGCCGCCGAGGTGCGCGAAGCACTCCAGAGGGCCGTCGGCGAGAACCATGCCGTGGTCATCGACCTCGGTGGGCTGACGTTCTGCGACTGCACGGGGCTGCGCGCTGCTGGCAGCTGCCCGCATCGCCCGAGCCGGTGACGCCGAGCTGCTGCTATGCGCCGTCCCGCATTGCCTCGCCCGCATCCTTCGGCTCTCCGGCACCCGCAGCGCGTTCACCATCGAAGAGAGGCACGCCCAGGCATAGAGACTGGCCTGGACCAGCACTACCGCCATCCGCTGCCCCGTCGGTCCCCACGGCCGGGCCCCCAGGTTGGTGAGCGCAGTCGGTACCGCCGCCTTGGAGCTACCGGGCGAGACGGGCGCTTACGGTCTTGCCGCCGGACGGCTGGCGGGTCACTGCGGTGGCGCGGGCGAGGCGGTTGACCATGGGCCAGCCGAAGCCTCCGGTGCCGCCGTTGAGGTCGGGGGTGCGCATGCGCGGCGCATGCGAGCTGGGGTCGTCGACAGCCACCTCGATGGTGTCGGGGTGGGCGGCCAGGCGGAGGGTATAGGTGCCGCCGCCGTGGCGTAGGGCGTTGGTGACGAGTTCGGAGACGACCAGGACTGCGGTGTCGGCCGCTTCTGGGTCGACGGTCGGCTGCCGGAGGGCTTCGAGGAAGGCCCGGGCGGTCTCGCGCGCGTCGGCGACGGCGGTCGCGGAGCGGATGGTCGTGGCGCCGACGCACATCGTGTCCATCAGGTTCACCCTGGCCTCTGGCTCGTCAATGCCCGGTCCTGCCTACCCGTCCCTCGTGCCCCGCCCAGCGCCCCTTAATCCGGCAGGGCCCGATTACCGCACCGTCGAACACGCGGAAATCTATGTCGGCCGGAGTAGACATTGGGTGGTGGTGTGGTTATGGTTTCTCTCGTAGCCGAGATCAGCAAGGCCCGGCAGAGATGAACTGCCGGGCAGCAGTACACGCAGTTGCAGTGCGCAGGACGGTGCGGTGGTGGAGTTCCGAAGCCAGAGCGGTTGCAGGACGGCGACGGGACTGACGACCGGACCGGGTGGCCCGCAGTGATCAGGGGCCGCCGTGAGCAGTACCCAGCAGTGAAGAGTGAGCAGCACCTCGGTGAAGGCGTCGGCTGCGGACGCGCGCACCGGGAAGTTCGGCAGTGGGGTTCTAAGCCAGAGCAGACGCAGGACGGGCGACGGGGCTGGCTGCCGAGGAGTGGCGCTGTACAGGCCACAGAGCAGTTCGCATCACCAGCGGTACGCAGGAGAGCAGTACCAGCAGTAGGTAAGTGATTGATCCCAGAGGGAAGAAACGGAGGAGCCAGGCGCCATCAGGATCGCCCGGGCGGAATCACTGAGCTCGGGTACCGCAGGACATCGATAGTGAGGTGGTCTCCGGTCAAGCAACCGCGATCCCCGCACCCCCGACAGCATTCAGGTCGGGTCTGCGGAAACAGAAGGCCGGCGCAGTACCAAGGTCGGCAGATGGTGTAGCAGTTCCTTCGGGGCCCTGGTGCCATTGGCACCAGGGCCCCTCCAAGCGTTCCACAGAGAGGTGCAATGACAGCAGACGACTCGTACGACCGTCTCGATGACGACGACTACCCCGCCTACACCATGGGCCGGGCCGCCGACATGCTCGGCACCACCCAGGGCTTCCTCCGCGCCATCGGCGAAGCCCGCCTCATCACCCCGCTGCGCTCCGAGGGCGGCCACCGCCGCTACTCCCGCTACCAGCTGCGCATCGCGGCCCGCGCCCGGGAACTCGTCGACCAGGGCACCCCCATCGAGGCCGCCTGCCGCATCATCATCCTCGAAGACCAGCTCGAAGAAGCCCAGCGCATCAACGCCGAATACCGCCGTGCCGCCGAATCGGCGAATCCAGCGGCCTCGGCCTGAGACGTGAAGGGTGTCTTTATTGCCGTATGGTGGTTGACCTGGGGTTTTGCGATTGTCCACGTATGGGCATGATCAGTGATCGTGGGCCTGCGACTGCTCTGCCTGATCTTCTGCCGACTACTGTGCTGCTTCCTTTTGCTGGGCCGATCGACCGTCGCGAAGAACGCCGAGATCCCCCTGCTTCGTCATGAGGTCGCTGTGCTTCGTCGGCAGGTCGAGCGCCCGCGGCTGTCATGGGCTGATCGTGCCGTGCTCTCTGGTCTCGTGCGGCACCTGCCATCCGTCTTACGCCGCCATCGGCTGGTTACCCCGGGGACGCTGCTGACCTGGCACCGCTGTTTGGTGCGTTGGAAGTGGCGCCAGGCAACGGTCGGACCCGGCCGGCCACCGCTGTCGGAGGAGATTGCGGCGCTCATCCAGGGCCTGGCGCGAGAGAATCCGACCTGGGGGTTGTAGGTGCCGGATATTACGTCCGTGCAGGTCGCGCTTCCTTGAGAATGGCGTCGAACAGGGCGGGGAACTTCCCATCCCTGTCCCGGACCAGGAACCGCATCCTGCGGCCTGCGTCCTCGAGGTCCATGACCGGAGCGGTCGGGTGCGCGGTCGCACCCAGGATCCGGATGCGTCGGCTGGCGTGTTCGATCACCGCCAACACGTACAGTCGGGCCCCGGACAAGGTGACCGTTTCCAGGAAGTCGCAGGCCAGCAGGGCATCGGCCTGGGAGCGCAGGAAGTCGGCCCACGTGCTGCAGGCTCGCCCGGGCGCCGGGTCGGATCCCGGCCTCCTTCAGTATCTCCCAGACCGTGGATGCGGCGACCTTCACTCCCAGGACGAGCAGTTCGCCGTGCACTCTCCTGTAGCCCCAACTGGGATTCTCCCTCGCCAAGCGCAGCACCAGGATCCTGACGGAGCGCACGGTGCGCGGCCTACCCGGGCGCCTGGGCCGGGAGGCGGCCGCGTGGCGGCGTGCCACCAGGCTGCGGTGCCAGCGCAGCACCGTGTCGGGTCGGACCACCAGGCGCAGTCTGCGCAGCACGTCCCGTGGCCGCCGGTGCAGCAGAGCGGCCAGGATCGCCCGGTCGCCCGGAGTGAACCGCACCCTCTCCTTGCCGAGTTGCCGCTCCAGCACCATGAGTTGATGGCGCAGAGCAAGGATCTCTGCATCCTTGTGGTGATCGCTCATCGGTAGCAGGCGCAGCAAGGCGAACGCGTTGGTCACAGCCAGGTAGCCCAGTCGCAGCAGCACGGTCGACCATCATGCCGCGGCGATCGACAGCTGCGCGAGGGCACGGGTCGAGCGACCTCAGACGAGGTTTCTACATCTCCACACCGCCTCTCACCAGGGCGGATGGGTTTTCCGGCAGGCGCAGTGCTGGCGGGCCTCCCGGAACACGCCCGGTGACGCCTGGCGCACAGCCTGACGACTGAGCCGCGAGACCTGCTCCGCGGACGCGGCCCGAGCGGATGGCGCCGGTACCGGAGTATCCGGTACCGGCGCCTATGTTGGGTCGGTGAGCAGTTCTCCGGCCCCGGCGGGGCGACCCGCGCGCAAGGAGCGGGTCCGCACTCGTCGGACGGACTATGCGGGTGCGGTCTATGGTTCGCTGCTCGCGGCATCGGTGGTGGCCACCGCCGGTGCGGCCGGCGACTTCCCGCGGCTTCAGCTGATCGTGCTGCTGCTGGTGACGGGCGTGGTCTTCTGGGCAGCGCACGTGTACGCGCACGTAGCCGGTGAACGGATCGTCGGCAGGCCGATCAGCCGCCGGGAGGTGCGGCGCGTGGCCCGGCGCGAGTGGCCCATCGTGGAGGCCGCGGTGCTGCCTGCGGTGGCGGCGGCGCTCAGTCCGGTGCTCGGCCTGGGCCTGTCCGGCACGGCCTGGCTGGTGCTCGCCGTCGCGGTCGCCCAGCAGGTGGCCTGGGCGACCTTCGGCGCGATCAACGCGGGCGCGTCCCGCCGGATGGCGGTCGGCGAGGGCGTCGTCAACCTGCTACTCGGTCTGGTCATCGTGGCCGCCAAGGCCGCTCTGGGGCACTGACTCCCGCCCGGTCTCAACGGCCATTCAATCTCGGCGGCACTTCCTCTACTGCGACTACTCACACCCGGCTATCGAGCGGCCCCTCCCGCGACAGTGGAGCGGGGGTTGCGGTTCAGGCGGCGCTGGTCGACCGCGAGCGTGGCGCCGAGGCCGAGGACGCGGTCGGCCTTGGGGCGGTTGCGCTGGGTGATGTACTGGCGTACGAAGGGCGAAAGGCCCTCCAGGTAACGCAGTTGGGCCTCGCTGTGCAGGGTGTCGATGGCGAGTGAGGTTTTGCCGCTGCCGCTGTCGCCGGTAAAGGCGACGAGCCGGCCTTTGGGGATGCTGACGGACACGTCGCGCAGGTTGTTGGTGCGGGCACCCACGACGTCGATGGTGTCGCGGGTCTTGCCGGCCCCGGCGGCGTGTGGGGCCGGGAAGCGCATGTCCGGTGTCACGCCTCGTCCGACTTCCCGCCGAGCTTGGCGAGGTCGGGGGCGAACACGGCCATCCACTGCGGATGCAGCCGGTAGAAGACCACGTCGTTGTCCCAGTCGAAGGCGTCGTCGCCGTAGAAGTCCCGGAAGTACGCGAGCAGGTCCGGCCAGTCGGCAGCCGGTTCGCCGCGGTGGGGGTTGAGGGTCTCCGCGGTGCCGTGTGTGAACACGCCCAGGTCCTCCCCGCGCATGTGCGCGGCGCTGACGGCGGGCCGGGCGGCGAGGTGCCGGGCCTTGGCGGCGCCGCGCGCGGTGCCGAAGTGCCATTTTCCGTGCAGGAAGTGCCCGTCCACGCCGCTGATCCGCGGCTCGCCCTTCGCCGTCACGGTGGACAGCGCGAGCGTGCACATGCCGGTGAGCACGCGAGTGAGCTGCTCGGCGGTGAGTGTGCGCTCGCTGCTGATGATCGACCGCAGGTGCGCCGTGGAGCGGGAGAGCGAGGCGTCAAGGAGGGCTTGGAGCCGGTGGAGGTCGTCGGGTGTTTCGCGCATGAGAGTCCTTGTCTGTCCGTTGTCCCGGCCCGCGCCACCACGACACCGACCGGCGCCCCCACTGTCTCCACAAAAACCGACATCCTCTGTCGTATTTCTTGCGGTGTCCTCTACACCCTGCCGCCAAGCGACGACCGGCTGCGCACGCCGCGCCCCTACGCCGCGCTTGTGGGGGCCACTTCTGGACGCGGGCACCGGCCCCGGGACTGGTGAGCTCGCATGTTGAGGTGTCGCGTATTCGCGGCCGCTGGACGCCCCGCAGACGGTGAGTGATCGATTCGGGCAACGTGGCGGCGGTGAGCAACGACCAGGGCCAGCGATCGAGGAACTCGGCCCAAATGAACCCGATGTAGCCGTCGAAGGCAGGGGGATCGATCTTCTTGAGTTCGTCAGCCAGCACACCGAGCTCAGCCAGGGCTTCGTCCTCACGGTCATCCGGATCGCTGAGGATCTCGGACTCGCTGACGTGCAAGCCGTAGTGGTGCAGGGTCCGCAGCCACAGGTCGATGGAGGAGTTGGCGAACCATGCCTCGCCTTCGGGGAGAACGTAGTAGACCGTCCCCGTGCCGGGTTGGACGCCGAACGACCATTGCAGTCCGGGCACGAGGTCGTCATGGTGATTCTGGGTGAGGCGGTAGAGCCACTCGTCGGCTGACGTCTGAAGTATGGGGGCCGCTTCCACCTGGAACGGTACGTATTCGATCAACTGATCAACGATAGGGACCCCGACATCGACCAGTAGTGCCTTCTGCTCCTCGGGGATCCGCCAGCCCGACACGACCGCCGGGTCTGCTCTTGTAACGTTCCCGGCACCGGCCCAGGCGGTGAGCTCTTCATACGTCGTCATGTGAGAGTCCTTCCGGGACTGGCTGCGGATGCGGACCCTCTCGAGCAGGGCTGACAGGCGGGTGGCCAGACCGTGGATGACATTGTGGGTGCCGAATCTTACGTCCATGCTGGTCAGCGTCGGCTGATGGTGCAGGGCAAGGACTCCCGCGTCCTTGTCCCGGTCGCTCATCGTGGGCAGGCGCGGCATTCCGAGTCGTAGTCGGATAAGCCAGTGGCGGCATTGCGAGCGATCATCGTGACGCCGCGACTCCGGCTGCGTGAGAGGGCCGACTCGACCGACCACGGTCGGCAATCGTGAGACCGGGTGCCCTGGGGCCCACCGGGACGGTTGGGATTTCCGGCAAGGCGGGGCCTCTGCGCCGGCGATGATTTTGCGCCCCCTGGCGCAGTCTGTGTGCTGGCACGCCTTTCCTTGAATGGTTAAGGTTGACCTTATCGAAATTCGTTAGGGCATACCTTAACTAGGTGTAGGGTCGTTGGATGGGAGAGATCGGCAAGCCGGGGCGGCTGTTGGACCGTGATCATGAGTGGCGGCTACTGAACGGCTTTCTCGCAGATCCCGCCTCTGAGCTGCGGCTCGCCGTTGTCTCGGGGCGGCGGCGGAACGGGAAGTCGTTCCTGTTGGAGGCGCTCACGGAGGCAGTGGGCGGGCTGTGTCTGACCGCAGTGCAGGAGGAGGGTCGAGTGCCCGCGCTGCGCCGGTTCACCGAGGCGATCGCCGCGCACGCGGGGGTGCGGCCTGGCGCGATGCGGTTGGACGACTGGAGCGATGTACTCACCGCCGCGCTGGAGGTGGTGAACCGAGCGGAGGGGGCGCCGCTGATCGTGATCGATGAGCTGCCGTATCTGCTACAGCACTCCCCGGAGATCCCCGGCTTTCTGCAACTGCTCTACGACCAGTCGCAGTCCGGCAGGGCACCCGGCGGCCGGATCGTGCTGTGCGGCTCGGCGATGAGCGTGATGTCCGAGCTGCTGTCCGGCACTAAGCCGCTACGCGGCCGGGCCGTGCTGGACCTGCGCCTGCCGGCCTTCGACTACCGCACCGCCCGCACTCACTGGGGGGTGGGGGACCCGGGCGTGGCGCTGCAGGTCGACGCTGTGCTGGGTGGCGCCCCTGGCTACCGGCCGCTGGCCGCGGGGCCGGCGCCGCAGAGTGAGGCGGAGTTCGGCCCCTGGGTGGAACGCACTCTGCTGGATCCGGGGCGGGCGTTGTACTCGCGGGTGGAGGCCGAGTTCCTCCTGCGTGAGGATCCGCGGATCACTCATCGCACGCTGTACTACGACGTGCTGTCCGCGGTGGCCCGGGGAGCTTCGACGCCTGCGAAGGTCGGGGCGATGCTGGAGCGGTCCCGATCCGCCATGGTCGCCCCGCTGGAGGTGCTCGAATCCACCGGATACATCCGTAAGGAGCAGGATCTCCTCAAGGCGCGCCACCCGGTCATCAGTGTGGCGGACCCGGTGATCCGGTTCAATCAGCTGATCACGTTGCCCATGGTGGACCTGGTGGAGCGGTGGCGCGGAGGCCAGGTGTGGCAGTCATCCCGGCCGACATATCATTCAAAGATCCTTGGCCCGCACTTTGAGGAGACCGCCCGCGACTGGGCCCGCTCCTTTGCGATCGACGAGACGGGTCTGTCTCTCGGTGCGGTCGGTACGGCGGAGATCGCTGACCCGGCCGCCCGGACCAAGCACGAGATCGACGTGCTGGCCATGGTCCCCGGCGAGCGCCCGCAGAGCCCTCGAGCGGTAATCGCCCTGATCGGCGAGGCCAAGGCCACCATCCAGCCCCGCGGACTGAAGGACCTTGAGCGCCTGGAACATATCCGGACCCTTCTGGCCGCGCAGGGGCATCGGCCCGATGACGCGGCCTTGGCTCTGTTCTCCCTGCACGGTTTCCGTCAGGACGTCATTGACGCCGCTGCACGCCGCCGCGATGTCCTTCTCGTTGATGTCAGCGCCTTGTACGGGGACGGGCCGGTCCGCGGCCTGCGATGACATGCGTGTGGCGACGCGTACGGTCTCGTAGCGCTTCAGAACGGCTTCACTGGTTGTGAGCTGGGATTTTCCTTATGGTCAGATGGCTCGGTGGTACTCGTTGATGAGGCCGGCGACGGCTTGTCGGCGTTTGATCCGGGCTGCGGGCAGGGGGATGACGTTCGGATTGTCGCTGGGCGCGAGTTGGTCACGGCCTTGGTGCGGTCGGTGGCTGTTGAAGTGGTGTGCGTAGTCGTGGAGGATCTTCTCGGCGTGGCCACGGTCGAAGAGCAGGACACGGTCGGTGCACTCTTCCCGTGCTGAGCGGATGAAGCGTTCTGCGTGTGGGTTGCAGTTGGGGCTGCGTGGAGGGACCTTGGCCACGGTGATGTCCTCACTGGCGAACACGGCGTCGAAGGTGGCGGTGAACTCCGCGTCCCGGTCGCGGATGATGTGAGTGAATTCGGCGGCCCGATCGCCGAGTTGCCACAGAAACTGCCGGGCCTGCTGAGCGGCCCATACGGCGCTGAGGTGGGCGGTGACGCCGAGGATGTGGACGGTGCGGGTGCGCACCTCCATGACGAATAGCGCGTAGAGCCGCTGCAGGCCGACGGTGTCGACATGGAAGAGATCGGTGGCGAGCGGGCCGCTGGCCTGGGCTTTGAGGAACGCTGCCCCCTCACCGCGCGTCGGCTGGCGGCGCGGCGCGGCGCGGGACCGAGGACGGCGGCGCGCAGCCCCCGACGGACGGTGGCGGGGCTGACCTTGTGCCCGAGGCGGCGCAGTTCGCCGTGTACGCGTCGGAAGCCCCATCGGGGATTCTCGGTGCCGAGCCGGGTGATCAGGTTGCGGATTTCCTCCGGCAGGGGCGGTCGCCCGGTGGACGGCGGCTGCGTCCACTTCTGCTTCACCAGACGCCGGTGCCAGGCCAGCAGGGTGCGCGGGGAGACGATCCGGCGTTCGCGCAGGGCTTGGGGATCAGCCGGGTCAGAACGGCGAGCAGCGCGCGGTCCGGCCAGCCGGGCTTGGGCGCGGTGACCTGTCGACGCAGAACCGCGAGCTCGTGCCGAAGGATCAGTATCTCCGCATTCTTGGCCGCAGAAGATCGAGACATCAGGAACAGCCACGCGAAGGTTCGCGTGCCGATGAGGTAGACAAGTCGAACCAGCACGAGGACTGATCATGCCGGATACCTGCTGGTCAGTTGCGTTGCCTCAGGTCAAACCCGGTGAAGCCATTTTGGAGCGCTACGAGCCGTTGGAACCGCCCGCGTCTGCCGTGATCAGCAGACGGGAGGCGTCCGGGTAGCGGTGCCGCCCCTCGCCGTCCCACCAGCGGCGCAGAGTGGCCACGGTGAAGGCGGCGGTGTCGCCGTCGCAGCCGACCGAGACCCAGCCGGCATCCGCGCCGATGTCATAGATCCCGTACGGCACCGCCTTCAACGCGCCCTTCTCGGGGAAGTCGTGGGCGCGGACCTGGACGGGCTGTCCGG
This sequence comes from Streptomyces sp. 11-1-2, assembly GCF_003595545.1. Taxonomy (NCBI): domain Bacteria; kingdom Bacillati; phylum Actinomycetota; class Actinomycetes; order Kitasatosporales; family Streptomycetaceae; genus Streptomyces; species Streptomyces sp. 11-1-2. Next base: position 2,499,256 of record NZ_CP022545.1, on the reverse strand, counting down.
CCGGGTGCCACTCCCGCCCGATGACCGCGTAGTTGCCCAGGGTCTCCTTCTTCTTGGCGTCCACGCTGATGACCGGCTGCCCGGCCGCGGTGAACTCCCCGACCCGCTCGTTGATATAACGGAACTGAGCGTCCCGGTCAGGATGCCGGGCCCCCTCGGTGGTACGCGAGGTGCCCTGCAGCGAGAAGCCCTCGGTCTTCAGCAGGGCTGCCACTGTGTCGTGTCCGATCCGGTGGCCCTGCCTCGACAGCTCCGCGGCCAGAGCCCGGGTGGACTTCACCGTCCACCGCAACGGCGATTCCGGATCGCCCCGCTGGTCCGGCTCCACCAGCCCCAGCAAGGCCGGCACCAGCTCCGGATCGACATCCCGTAGTCGCTTGCGGTCCCCACCCACCGCCCGGACCCGGCCACCGGGCTCCTCACCCTGATTCAGTTCACGCAGCCCACGCGACACCGTGGACGTCGCCACTCCCGCAGCCTCAGCCACCAAACGAACTCCACCGTGCCCCCGTACCCGGGCGGCAGCCCCCAGCACCAACCGCCGTTGCCGCTCATCCAGATGCGGCAACAGCAGCTCGAACACCCCTGTCAGATTCGCCTCGGTCCCCTCCGTCACACCCACATCCGACGGGCCAACAGCCCACCGAAACCGAAGAGTTATTTTCCGTCAGCTCCCTGGCAAGTGACCGGCCGCCCCGGACTTCGTGCGCCGCGACTTCACCGCCGAGGCACCCGACCTGGTCTGGTGCGGGGACATGGCGGAGGTCGAAACCGGCGAAGGCAAGCTGTACTTGGCCACGGTCATCGACCTCTTCTCCCGCCGCCTGCTGGGCTACGCGATGGGGGCACGCCACGATGCCGAACTGGTAGTCGCTGCCCTGCACATGGCCGCGACGACCCGTGGCGGTGACGTGCGCGGCGTCATCTTCCACACGGACCGCGGCAGCGAGTACGCCTCACGGAGGTTCCGCCGGGCCTGCCGCCGGCTGGGTGTTTTCCAGTCCATGGGCCGGGTCGGATCTTGTTTCGACAACGCCGTCAGCGAGGCGTTCAACAGCGTACTGAAGGTCGAGTACGTCCACCGGCAGACCTTCGCCACCCGCACCGCGGCCCGGATCAGGATCGCTACCTGGATCACCGACTTCTACAACACCCCTCGGCTACACAGCGTGTGCCATTGGAAAAGCCCGATCGACTACGAACACGACTACTGGGCCAGCTTCACCGAGGAGCTGGCTGCATAGGAAGGTCTCCACAGTTCGAAGGGATTGACAATCCCGGAGCGGTTCACCCTCGACGCTTCCCGCGCCATGGTCACACCAGGCACGACAAGGTCATCTCACTCCTGTCCAGGAGTTATAGGCCACCATCTGGTGCGACAACTTTTGAGCTGACCTGGCGAGTTTGCATCTAGAGGTGGATCAACATCTGGTTGACACATCAAGTGACTGTCTCTAACGTAGGTGTCACGTCATCCAGTTGAGGCCGGTAGTCACCTGGTACCGCGGGCCGTCTCTTGCGAAGACCGCAGCGGCTTGCGGAGCAATCTTGCCGATCGGGCTGGTGGCTGGCCAGTTCGGCTTCAGGGCGCCTGTGCGGATACGTGAAGCCATATCGGCGTGGCGCCGTCTGGGCGCGCGTCATACATACCCCGGAGAGGGATCCCATGAGCAACGAAGCGAAGTCCGGACTGCAGGCGCTGCTGACGCCCGAGGAGAGCGTCGTCGTCCTGATCGACCACCAGCCGTTCCAGTTCGCCAACCTGAACAGCCACGAACCCACGATGATCGTGAACAACTCTGTCGGCCTCGCCAAGGCTGCCAAGGTGTTCGACGTGCCGACCATCCTGACGACCGTGCTGGAGGAGCGCGGCGGCTACCTCATCAAGGGGCTGCAGGATGTGTTCCCGGAGCAGAAGCCGATCAACCGCACGTTCGTCAACACCTGGCAGGACGAGCGCGTCGTCGACGCCGTCAAGGCGACCGGCCGCAAGAAGCTGATCATCGCCGGCCTGTGGACGGAGGTCTGTGTCGCGATGCCGGCGATACAGGCGGCGGGTGAGGGCTTCGAGGTCTTCGTCGTCACCGATGCCTCGGGCGGTGCCTCGAAGGAAGCTCATGACATGGCCGTGCGGCGCATGGTCCAGGCGGGAGTGGTACCGATCACCTGGCTGGCCGTGATGAGTGAGTGGCAGCGCGACTATGCGCGTGAGGAGACCGTCCCGGGCTTGACCGAGGTTCTGCTTCAGCACGGGGGCGCCACCGGCGTCGCCTTCACCTGGGAGACGCAGCTGCTCGCCACGGGACGCCCCGTAAACGACGCCTGACATGGCTGCCGCCCCGGCACCGATCCGTATCGGCTGCTGCCTGTCGCTGACCGGTCCGCTTGCGGACAACAGCCGGTCGGCCCGTCTCTCCCATGAGATCTGGCAGCAGGACATTAACAGCCGGGGCGGCCTGCTCGGCCGCCCGGTCGAGCTCGTCTGCCACGACGACCACGCAGGCGCCTCCCTGGTTCCCGAGATCTATGGGCGGCTGATCGAGGAAGACAAGCCGATCTCATCATCAGTGGTTACGGCACCAACACCCTCCTGTCGGCCACGCCGTTGGTGATGCAGCGGCAGCGCTTCTACGTCGGGCTCATGGTGAAGGGTGTCTTTATTGCCGCATGGTGGTTGACCTGGGGCTTTTCGATCGCTCGAGTATGGGCATGATCAGTGATCGTGGGTCTGCGATTGCTCTACCTGATCTTCTGCCGACTACTGGGCTGCTTCCTCCAGTCCTCACCGCCTACGCCGAGCACTACAACGCCGGACGAGCTCACCGCAGCCTCGACCTACGTGCTCCAGACGACGACCCGAACATCATCCCCTGCCCGCCGCCACGGTCAGGCGCAAGCAGGTACTCGGCGGACTGCTCAACGAGTACCACACCACGCCACTCCGACCGCCTCACCATCCACAGGAAAGGCCCGGATCAGCGGCCTGATCGGGGTATTGACACCCTTCAGGGTCCCCTGCCGCGCGGCCGGAGTCCCTGGCGAGAGACACCATCTGACGCTTGAGGAGGCATGCGGAATGCTTGGCCCCCTGGTCGATCCTCTGATCCCGGACCAGCAGTCAGCGGTGAGTGTGTCCGTCGCGAACTCGGCTGGCGGCCCGCGCATCAGGACGTCCTCGCCGGATGGCGCAGGGCTGACCTCCCATGATCCAGGCAGTCGCGTCCCCTCACCCGGTCAGTCCGGCTGCTTCTCCATATGATCCAGGACGAGCTTGGAGATCCGGCCGAGTGTGCTGAGCTGGTTCGGGGTCAGGGCATCGATGAACAGGCGGCGGACGTGCTCGACGTGCTGGGGTGCGGCCTCTTCGATCGCCTTGTAGCCCGCCGGGGTGGCGACGATGAATGCTCCGCGTCCGTCGTCGGGGCATTCCTCCCTGGCCACGAGCCCGCGTTTCGCCATCCGCGTGACCTGGTGGGACATTCGGCTCTTCTCCCACTCCACGAGTTTGGCCAGATCCAAGAAGCGCATCCGCCCGCCGCCTCTTTCGGTGAGGCTGGCGAGCACGATGTAGTCGGAGGCGGACATTCCGGAGTCGGTCTGGACGCGGCGGGACAGCCGTCCGATGAGCGTCTCCTGCATGCGGATGAAGCTGTCCCAGGCGGCCTTCTCTTCCCGATTGAGCCAGCGCGGCGGTACGTCCATGGGGGCAGTCTAACGAAATCGTTGACAGCTCATCTGCGCGCAGGGGCGGCGATGCAACCCTCGGCGAAGCCGCGTCCGCCGTGCCCAAGATGCCTCGGTTCAGACCCCGCCCTGGTGCATGAGCCGGAAGGCGTCGGGGTCGGTGTCCGTCGGACAGGTGAAGAACGTGCCGAAGTGTTCGGTTCGGGGTCAAGGGTGAGTGGTACGAGCCGCGTCTCCTACGGGTCGAGTTCCAGGGATTTGCCGGCCATGAGGTTGTGTGGTGCCAGAACGGGTCGCGGCAGATCGTCGTGTCACCACCGGGATCGCTCCTCCGGAGCACTCGTCTTTCCCTGCGTGGAAGCTCTCACTGCGGAATGAACGGGGCCAACCGCGGCCATGTCGGGACGTGGCGCAGAATTCTCCGGCCCCCGTGCTCGCTCTGCGGTACGAGCGCACTCGCCGAGGAGTAGGTTGATGCATCAACCTGGTGGGGTTAGGCTGATGTCCTGGCTGACGGGATTCTGTCGAGTTGAGCGGGGTCAGGCTCAGAAGGAGGACACATGACGGTCGAAGTGAGCGACGTGCCCGAGGCGAAGCGCTACGAGGCCCGCGTCGATGGAGAGTCCAAGGTGGCGGGCGTCGCGGAATACATCCGTACGACGGAACTCGTCGCGTTCGTGCACACCGAGGTCGAGGCGGAGTACGAGGGCGCGGGAGTCGGGTCCGCGCTGGCCCGCACCGCCCTTGACGAGGCGCGCGCCGCGAACCTGCGGGTGCTGGCCACCTGCCCCTTCTTCGCGGGCTGGATCAGCCGGCACCCCGAGTACCAGGACCTGCTGTACCAGTCCCGCAGCAAGGTCAGTGACTGAAGAGCCGAGCACGGCAGTGACGGAGGCAGGTATGAGCGGTGGATCCGAGAAGAAGACGTACCAGGCGCAGTCGATCACGGTGACCTTCGAAGCCAGGCGCTGCCTGCACGCCGCCGAATGCGTCCAGGGCCTGCCCGAGGTGTTCGACATAGCGAAGCGCCCGTGGATCCAGCCGGACAACGCCACGGCCGAGCGCCTGGCGGAAGTGGTCCGGCGCTGTCCCTCGGGTGCGCTGCAGTACGAACTCGTGGACGGCGGGACAGGGACCCCGACCGGCCCAGCGCGATCACCCGCAGTTCCACCGGGCAGCTGACCGTGCGCGGGTGAGTGGAGTGTGGACACGGCGGAAGGCCCGCGCGCCGGGACCAGAGGCGTGCTCTGAGGCTGTGGGCGGATCCGCCTCCAGCCGTACTGCGACCACGCGGGGCCCTGCGGTCAGCCGGCTCATGCCGCCGCCGGTGGCGTGGGCACGTTCGCCGGGCAGCCGGCCGTCGCCCGCGGTGCGCGTGTCATCGGCACCGCGGGCGAACGCAACCACGAACAGCTCCGCTCCCTCGGTGCGGAACCGGTCACCTGTGGCAAGGGCCTGGTCGACCGCGTACGAGCGATTTCCCCCAGGGAGTCGACGCGGTCCTCGACGCCTCCGGTCGCGGTGAGATCCCGGACTCGATCGAACTCGCCGGCGACTCGACACGCGTCCTCTCACTCGTGGCCTTCGGCGCCGCGAGCACCGGAATCCAGATCCACATGACCGAGCCGGGAGCGGGCGGTCCCGAAGCGCTCCGGGACATCCTCGCCCCCATCGAGGCGGGACGGCTGCCCCCAGTGCCGAGTCCTTCGCCTTCGACTCCATCTGGCACCTGCCCGGTCCGTGCCGGCCTGGGAAGCATCGAGGGCGCTCGGTGCGTGCCGCGATCCAGCCGAGCATGGTGGTCGGCGACGAGGGCACGAACGGGGGATTGTGGTGCTCGCCGGTGGCGAACACGTCCAGCCCGACCTCCGCGGCCTTCGGCGCTATGGCGATCATGGCCTTGATGCGTTCATGCTCGGTCGGTGTCCGGCCGGTGGTGGGGTCCTGTGTCACGTCACCAACGGTGGTGATCCCGAACTGCGTGGTCGCTCACTCTTCCTTATGGTTGATGTATCAATATCATCTCGAATGGGGCCCATGGCAGGTCTGATCCCGCTGTTCGGTGGGCAGGTCAGGTGCCCCGAGGCTGCCGGTGCGAGCATCGGTTGACTAGTCAACCAAGTTGGTGGTTGGCTTGCCGCGGAAGTTTCCTCCTTGTGCGGAGGAACGACGACGCAGCGACCATCCTGAGGAGGAGCGATGGAACCTCGCGTGGCGGACAACCCCGGACGATCGCGTTTCGAGGTCTTCGACGGCGACGAGCTCGCCGGCTTTGCCGAGTATCACCGGTACCGGGACGAGATCGCCTTCATTCATACCGAGATCGACCCGCGGTTCGAGGGCGGAGGCCTCGGCGGCGTACTCGCCCGTGCGGCCCTCGACGCGGCCAGGGAACAAGGGCTCGGAGTGCTTCCCTTCTGCCCCTTCATCCGTGGCTGGATCGGCAAGCACCCGGAGTACACCGACCTGGTGCCGCAGGGGCAGCGGGCACGGTTCGGGCTGTGAGGCGGGCCGTGCCGGAGACGGAGCAGATCGAGACGTCCGATGCCGTCCAGCCCGTCTACGTACGAGCCGCTGCCGTCGTCGCCACCAGTTCCGGATCGGACTACCGAGTGGACATACGGGCCGGCCGCCACCCCCTGGCCGCCGACGAGCCGGAGTCCGTCGGTGGCGCCGACACCGCGCCCACTCCCGTCGGCCTGCTGCTGTCGGCCCTGGGATCCTGTACGGCCATCACGCTGCGCATGTACGCCCAGCGCAAGCAATGGCCTCTGGGGGAAGTCCGGGTGCACCTGGCGTACGAGAAGGGGCCGGACCGGGCGGTCCGTATCACGCGGCGCATCGAGTTGGCGGGCGACCTCGACGACGACCGGCGTGCACGGCTGCTGGAGATCGCCGACCGGACCCCCGTAACGCGGGTGGTACGCGGTGAAACGCCCATCGTGCCCGCGCCCGAACGCTCGGCGCGGCACATCGCCCTACCGCAGTCCGCCGCCGCAGAAAGGATGCAGTCGTCATGAGTGACCTCGACCTCCAGCCCGGTCTCCGTGAGTGCGGGGGCCGGGCCGACGTGTCCGGGCGGCCCGTCAGGGAACTGCTGAACCCGCGCGAGGCAAGCTTGGGCGCCACGGTCGTCCGTAGACTGCTGCCGAATCTGGGGCGGCGGATGGTGGGCGCCTGGTGCTTCGTCGACCACTTCGGCCCCGATGACATCGCCGACGAGCCCGGCATGCAGGTGCCACCGCACCCGCACATGGGCCTGCAGACGGTGAGCTGGCTGCACGAGGGCGAGGTTCTGCACCGCGACAGCGTTGGCAGCGTGCAGACCCTGCGCCCGCGCCAGCTCGGCCTGATGACGTCGGGACGGGGCATCGCGCACGCCGAGCAGAGCGCCGTGCCGCACCCCCGCCTGCTCCACGGCGCCCAGCTGTGGGTCGCGTTGCCCGAGGCTTACCGGCACACCACGCCCGCCTTCGAGTACCACGCCGACCTGCCCGTCGTCACGGCCCCGGGACTGAAGGCCACCGTCGTCCTGGGCGGACTGGACGGCGTGGTCTCGCCGGGCACGACGTACACACCTCTCGTCAGCGCCGACCTCGCACTCGCCGAAGGCGCAAACGTGCGGCTGCCCGTGGAGCCGGACTTCGAGTACGCCGTGCTGACGATGTCCGGGGCCACCGAGGTCGACGGGGTGCCTCTCGACCCCGGCTCCATGCTCTATCTAGGCTCCGGACGTTCCGAGCTGCCGCTGCGCGCCCTGAGCGACTCGGGGCTGCTGCTGCTTGGGGGAGAGCCGTTTGAGGAGAAGATCATCATGTGGTGGAACCTCATCGGACGAACCCAGGAGGAGATCGCCCAGGGACGCGAGGCGTGGACGTCCGGTGACCGCTTCGGAACGGTGTACGGCTACGACGGCTCGCCGCTGCCCGCGCCCGCCTTGCCGGTGACCCCGCTCAAGCCCCGGGGCCGTACTCGCTGACCTCCGCGGTCGCGCGGACTGGTCTCTGACCGTTCACCGGTGCCGGCCGCTCCCGCTGCGTTAGCTCCGGAGACCGCTGCCGCTGCCGCCGCTGCGGGCGGGCTGGCACTCATCACGGTCGCTTTGCCGGACGGAGCAGTGCTGCGCCGCCGGTCGTAGCCCGGGCGTAATAACGGGGGCAGCCAGCACTCCATCGGCTGCTGCCCCCTACGGCCTCTCAGGCCACGAGCCGCAGAGCAACCCAACGCATCGTGCCGTAGTGGGCCTTGCAGGTGGCCGACAAACCTTGTACCCGCCGAATCACTACTGAGTTTTTCGTTAGTTCCGTGGTGGTTCAGGATGGATTGTCAATCCGGTGTGAGTGAGGAAGGACCACGGGAGTTGTTCGTTGGAGCAGATCCGGTGGATGCCGCGTTCGGCCGCGTCGGCGACATCGGCGAGGTGGTCGCCGGCGAGGTTGGCCAGCTCGCGGGCCCTGATGGCCGACCACAGCAGTTCCACTGGGTTGAGTTCGGGTGCGTAGGCCGGCAGCCGCTCCAGCGTCAGCCAGTCCTGCTCGGCCGCCCAGGCCCGCATGCTCCGACTCCAGCGGGCCGACAGTCCGTCCCACACCAACACCACCGACTCGCCGGCGTAGAAGGTCTTGACGTGTTCCAACACTTCGATCAAGAAAGTGGTGTCATAGCTGCCCGGCTTGAGGTGGAAGCACAGCCGCGGGCCACGTTCAAGGTCAGCGGCGTGGTAGCCCAGCGCGGCGGCCATCCCGGCTCGTTTCCAGTTCAGCCGGTGCCGCAGCGTGGGAGTGCGCCCGCGGGGTGCGCAGGTGCGGCGAACCCGGGGCAGCAGCGATACACCCGATTCATCGAAGAACACAATCCAGGCACGTTTCTTCACCACCCCCTTTTGATGCGTGGCCACTCCTGGGCGACCCACCGGGCGATCTCGGACTCGTCCCGCTCGACGGCCTGACGCATGGGCCGCCGCAGACTCCACCCCAGCCGCCCGGTAAGCAGGCGCCACACGGATGCCCGGGCCAGCTTCACCCCGGTCACCCGCTCAACCACCACGCCGACCCGTTCCAAGGTCCACAGATCCGCCTCGAACCCGTGCGCCTGGGCGCCCTGCTCCAACGCGGTCCGAACCAGCTCCACTTGGGCGTCATCCAGCTTGGGTGGCCGCCCGGTGGCCGGACGCCGCCGCAGTGCCTCAACCCCACCCTGCTCCCACAGGCGTTTCCACCGGCGCACGCTCTCGGGGTGGATCCCCACCATCCGTGCAACCACGGATGAAGAACGTCCTTGCTCGAACAACTCGACCGCGCGCATGCGCCGGGCCTCGGCCAACTGCGGCCGCGTCAGCGGCAGAACGGAGACGTCGGAAACAACGGCTTGCGACTCGGAAGACACACCAACATGCTCACACCGCCGAAGCCCCTGTACCCACAGAACTAACGAAAAACTCGGTAAGGCGGCTGAGCCGTCCCCGGTGGCGAGCACTGGCACTCATGCCGCTAAGGTGGATGCATCAACCATATTGAGGCTGTCGAGAGTCACATGAGACAGGTGCGCAGCCCGAGGGGAGAAGTCCGGCGATGCGGAATCTGACCGTGGCCCAGCAGATGGTGGACATCCTGCGCCAGGCGGGCGTGGAGCGGATCTACGGCGTGGTGGGTGACAGCCTGAACTCGGTGGTCGACGCGGTGCGCCGTACCGACGGCATCGAGTGGGTGCATGTACGGAACGAGGAGGCCGCCGCCTTCGCTGCGGCAGCGGAGGCACAGCTGACCGGCAAGCTCGCGGTGTGTGCCGGAAGCTGTGGCCCCGGAAACACGCATCTGATCCAGGGACTGTACGACGCGCACCGCTCCGGTGCGCCCGTGCTGGCACTCGCCTCGCACATCCCGTCCCACCAGATCGGCACCGGCTTCTTCCAAGAGACCCACCCGGAGAGGCTATTCACAGAGTGCAGCGACTACTGCGAGATGATCAGCACCCCCGGGCAGATGCCCCGGGTTCTGCGGATCGCCATGCAGCGGGCTCTTGGCAACAGCGCGGTGTCAGTCCTGGTGATGCCGGGCGATGTCGCGCACGACGAGGCGACTCATCCGACGGGGAGGAGCGATCTGGTCACTGAGCGCGGCCGGGTCGTCGCGCCGGACACACAGGTTCGGGCGCTGGCCGAGAAGGTGAACGCGGCACGGAAGGTGATGCTGTTCTGCGGTGCGGGAGTGCGGGACGCGCACGCCGAGGTCATGGCGCTCGCCGAGAAGGCTGCCGCTCCCATCGGGCACACCCTGCGGGGCAAGGAGTGGATCCAGTTCGACAACCCGTACGACGTGGGCATGAGCGGTCTGCTGGGCTACGGCGCCTGCTTCGACGCGATGCATGAGGCCGACCTGGTCGTCCTGCTCGGCACCGACTTCCCGTACAACGACTTCCTCCCGCAGGCACGGACCGTGCAGATCGACCACGATGCGGGCCGCCTCGGCCGTCGTACTGTGCTGGAACTCGGCGTACACGGCGACGTCCGGGAGACGCTGCGGGCTGTGCTGCCGTTGGTCGAGGCGAAGCGGAGCCGTACCTATCTGGACCGGATGCTGCACAAGCATGCCAAGTCGCTGGAGACGGTGGTCTCCGCCTACACCCACGACGTCGAGCGGCACACCCCGATCCACCCTGAGTACGCGGCCTCGGTTCTGGACGAACTCGCGGCTGATGACGCTGTGTTCACCGTGGACACCGGCATGTCCAATGTTTGGGCGGCGCGTTATCTGACCCCCAATGGGCGGCGCCGGGTGATCGGTTCGTTCCTGCACGGCACGATGGCCAACGCGCTGCCGCACGCCATCGGCGCGCAGTTCGCTTACGCCAGCCGCCAGGTGATATCGATGTCGGGTGACGGTGGACTGGGCATGCTGATGGGCGAGTTGCTCACAGTGAAGCTGCACGATCTGCCGGTGAAGACGATCGTCTTCAACAACTCCTCCCTGGGCATGGTGAAGTTGGAGATGCTGGTCGAGGGGCTGCCCGAGCACGAGACCGACCACGAGCCGGTGGACTACGCGGCGATCGCCCGCAGCGCGGGCATCGAGGCGATCCGCATCGAGCGCCCCGGGGATGTCGTCGAGGGACTCAAGCGGGCGCTCGCCCACGACGGACCGTTCCTGGTTGACCTGGTGACCGACCCCAACGCGCTGTCGATCCCGCCGCACATCTCGGCCGCCCAGATCAAGGGATTCGCCTTCGCTGCGGGCCGGACAGTGCTCGACGGGGGCGTTGGCAAGATGCTCGACCTGGCCCGCGCCAACCTGCGAAATATTCCCCGCCCCTGAGATAGTCCGCCGTCCTCGTCGAGGTCCAGTTTCACGACCTCGGCGACCTGACGAGCGCTGGCGCAAACCACTGCGCCCAGCTCTCCGTGAGCCACCGGGCTTCTCACGAACACCGCATCGAGACATCTCCGGCACCGACTTGCCGGTCACGTACCGGTCGCGGACGGTGAGCGCCGTTCGTCTTCGTGCCTCGTCCACTGCCGCACGGTGACCTGTCAAGGTCTGCCCCTCACGCCCCTGCCCCTCACGTCAGGGTAGAGCGGGGCGATGGTGCTTCTCTGGCGAGCCGGACGTGCCACACAGGTGCGCGCACTCGGCGCGACGGCCTTGTCCTGCAGCTCGCCCTGCGAGGCGGGGAGCGGGTGCGTCTCAGCCTCGCGCGCGTGTCGAGCCGGTACGACTTCGCGGAGGGAGCGTGCCAAGCCGGCATCGGAGCGGCCTTGCCGGGGGTCCCGGAGTGCCTGCACGCTTACCTTCTGGTCCTGCGCTGCTTCGATCTGGGGCTAGTGGGGGACTAGGGAGCCACGGCCCGGGCGGCGGTTGACGAGGCGCTGCGGTCCGCGCAGCAAGCGGGGGACAGGGCCGTCATGGCTACCGTCATGGCGGCCCACTTGAGCGTGCTCTACTACCGGTGCGGCTGGGCGCGGGGCTCAAGGGCGTGGACGAGGCCGAGGACAGACGGATGGTCGGCAATCTGGCGATACTTGTCCGCAACGCGTTGCCTTGCTGCTGGCGCTCATGGCCGATGCGGAGGGCCGCCCGGAGCAGGCCATGGCGCTGCTCGACGAGTTGTTCACCACGTTCGAGCTATCCGTCTGCCGACCCCCTCGGATTGGGCGATCAGGCCGTGTGCTCCGCCGACTCCGCGACGGCGGCCCGCGCGCACCGTATGCTCCTTCCGCGCTCCGACTCCGGAAAGCGGAGAAGCATCGCACGCAGTTCTTCGGCGCCCACGTTGGCGCCGAACGGCTCGGTGCCCGGTTCCAGTCGTATCCCTTCGGCCAGGGGGCCGGCCATGACGGGGTCGAAGCCGACTGCGTCGACTATGTGCGCGACGGTGGCGAGGCCGTCCGGATCGTCACCGGCGATCGCGATTGCCTTGCGTCCGTGCGTTCCCGGACGCTGGGCACCGTCCTCCAGATCGTGGTAGCCCATGTGGTTGAGCGCCTTGACCACCCGTGAATCCGCCAGGTAGTCCTGCACGATCTCGCTGGAGGAGTTCAGCGGGTCGGTCAGGTCCTCGCGGATGCCGTCTACTTCCCACCAGTAGTTCATGGCGTCGATCACGAGCTTGCCGCGCGATGCATCGAGGGGGAGAGCGCGGTACTTGCCGAGCGGCAGCGCCAGGATGACGACGTCCGCCGCCGCCGCGGCTTGAGCCGCGGTGACCGGGGTCGCGCCAGGGGTGAGAACCTCGATGGTGAGCGCGATCTTGGCAGGGTCGCCCGAGCCCGCGATGAGCACCCGGTAGCCGGCGGCCAGGGCCAGCCGCCCCAGCGCCGTGCCGACCTTGCCCGCGCCCAGGATGCCTACGGTGTTCACGGGCGTGGTGAGCATGTTTTCTTCTCCGTTCACGGTGTCAGCTCGCGAGGATCTCGCGGACCATCGGGAGCACCTTGGTGCCGTACAGCTCGACGGCGCGCAGGCGGGCGCTGATCGACTGGTTGCCGTAGATGAGGTCGAAGCGGCCGACGCCGAGTGTGTTGATCGCGCCGGCCATCTTGCGGGCGACCGTCTCCGGCGACCCGATGTAGAGGGAGCCGTGCTCGATCTCCGAGTCGTACTCCTCGTTGCGCAGCGGTGGCCAGCCCCGCAGTGCGCCGATGCGGTCCCGGACGACCTTGTAGCCCGGCCAGTGCAATTCCCGGGCCTGCTCGTCCGTGTCGGCGATGAAGCCGGGCGAGTGCATGCCGACCGGGTGGGCGGTCGTGCCGAACTGTTCTGTGGCGCGCCGGTAGAGGTCGATGAGGGGCACGAAGCGTTCCGGGCTGCCGCCGATGATGGCGATCATCAGCGGGAAGCCGTAGCGCGCGGTGCGGATGACCGACTGGGGAGAACCGCCGACGCCCACCCAGGTGCTCAGATGACCGGACTCGGTCTTGGGAAAGACGTCGGCGTTCTCCAGCGGAGCCCGTTTGCTGTCGCTCCAGGTGACGGGCTTCTCCTCCAGCAGCCTGGCGAAGAGCTCGATCTTCTCCTCGAACAGCACGTCGTAGCCGGCGAGGTCGTAGCCGAAGAGGGGGAACGACTCGGTGAACGAGCCGCGTCCGAGGATGACCTCGGCCCGGCCGTTGGACAGTGCGTCCACGGTCGCGAACCGCTGGAACACGCGGACCGGATCGTCGGAGCTGAGCACGGTCACGCCGGAGCTCAGACGGATCCGGCTGGTGCGCGTGGCGATCCCGGCCAGGACAGTCTCCGGGGTGGTGATCGCGAACTCCGGGCGGTGGTGTTCGCCGAGTGCGATGACGTCCACGCCGGTCTCCTCCGCGAGTACGGCCTCCTGGACTACTTGGCGGATGGCCTTCGCGTAGGACACCGCGGTGCCGAAGTCGTCCTCCGGTACGTCTCCGAATGTGTCCAGACCGAAGGCGAGATCAGACATGGTGGGCTCCTGTGCAGGCCGATTGTTGAGGTGTCAATCATCCGGGCATTTGATTGATGTGTCAACTAATAAGGCGGTGGTGGTACTCCGTGGGGTGCGGGTGTGAGCGCATCATCCGACCCGGGAGGTTTGGGAGTCGTTCACCGGCCGCTCTGCCACAACCGAGGGGTATCGCGGGTGGCGTGCGCCACGCCTTCCCTGGCGGACGCCACCATCGACCGCACTGATGAAATCTCGTCTTCGAAAGGTGAGTTCGTGACCCAGGACTCCGCGGAGCCGCCCGTCGTCACCCTTCCCGGTCGACTTCGGCTTCCCGCTCAGGGGTCGGCTGACAGAGGCGTTCGATGAGGGTCTGCCAGCTGTCGGCCAGGCGTGCGATGTGGCGGGCGTTGTCGGCCACATGGGCAGGTAGGGCAGGATGGGGCCGGTCGCCTTCGATGAGTGCACCGCGGTGCCGCGGCATCGGTTTCCACGTTGCTCGCCGGGAGCAACTCCCGCACGATCTGGTTGTCGCATCAACTATGATGTCACGGAGGCGGGCCGATGGCCACAGGGTCCGCACGAACGTGAGCTGCTCTGAGCATGGCCCGAAGGAGGCCCCGACGTGAACAACCGCCCCCACAGTTCCCCACCTCGCAGGATCTTCATCGATAAGCAGAGCCCCAAGGCCTTCCATGCCCTGGTGCAGGTCTCGGAGGCGGTCCGAGCAACGGCCTCCGAGGCCGGGCTCGACCGCACCACCGTGGAACTGATCAACCTCCGAGTGTCGCAACTCAACGGCTGCGCCTACTGCCTCGACGTGCACACCAGAGCGGCCCTGCGCGCCGGTGAATCACCGCAGAGACTCGGAATCCTGAGCGCATGGCGGGACACCGGGCTGTTCACTCCCTCGGAGCGCGCCGCCCTGGCGCTGGCCGAGGCCGCAACCGATCCGGTGAACGCCGCGGCCCAGACACCCGCCTACGAGGCCGCCCGGCAGGTTCTCTCCGAGGACCAGATCTCGGCCGCGATCTGGGTCGCAGTCACCATCAACGCGTTCAATCGCGTGTCGATCATGAGCAAGCACCCGGTACCGCCGCTTCACGACAACAAGTAGAGGCGGTTGGCACGCCACACTGCTGGACTTCGGCGTAGCCAGTGCAGCGGAGACTCGGTCGACGAGTCGCGCAAATCTTCATGAATTCCGGAACATCGATGTATGCCACCGCCGCCGTTCTCAGCGTGCTTCTCGCATTTGTCACGCTGAGCATGGGTGCACCCAATGCTTTGGGAACGCCATGGCCCCCTTCGTTTTCATCTCGCCCTCAGCGGCCGCTGCGGGCGACGCTCGCGCTGGCCACATGACGCACACCGGGCCGCACGTTCCGGTCAGGATGGTTCCTCGTCCAGCTTCTCCAGCACGTGCTCGGAGATCCGAGCCAGCAACCGCAGCTCCGACGGCGTGACGTTGTCAAGGAAGAGCTCACGCACCGCCTTCACGTGACGCGGGGTGGCGGCTTCGATCACCGCTCGCCCCTCGTCTGTGATCACCACGAATGCGCCACGGCCGTCCTCGGGACACTCGTCCCGCATCACCAGCCCACGCTTCACCATCCGGGCGATGTGATGGGACAGCCGACTCTTCTCCCAATTCAACGCCCTGGCAATGTCCAGAAACCGCCGCCGGTCCGGTACGTCCGTCAGCTCGACCAGTACGGCGAAGTCCGCAGGCGACACATTGGAGTCCGTCTGCAACAAACGAGACAACCGGCCCATGAGCCTCTCATGCATGCGGACGAAGCTCCGCCACGCATGCTGTTCCTCCGTCGTCAACCAACGCACCGTCGGCTCCATGAAGCAAGTGCAACCTAGTTGACAGTTCACCAAATAAGCGTGGGGCACCAACTGCATGTACACCCTCTCCCCGGCCCCGTTTGAGGGCCGGCGCGCCTCCGGGGACGCGGAACGACCTGTTCTGCCGACTGTTCCGTGCCGCACCTCGCCCGGCCGCCCGGTGGGGGTCCCGGTGCCACGGCCCCTTCAGCGGCATGCCGTCGTGCCGCTGAAGACGCGTTCCCCTTATTCGGCTCTCCGAGGGTGTCCACCGGAAAGCGGCACCCTCGGGGGTATGGCCCGCCGGCGGTGGCGGGTCAGCCCACCTGGATCTTCGCCGCGTTCTCGGCGAGCCAGTCGTCGAAACTCTTGAGTGCCGGGTTGATCTCCCGCAGGAGGTCCAGGTCGCGGGCGCCGGTGAACTCCTGGTCGAAGTCGCCGTAGTACTGGAACATGTTGGCGATCTCGTCGCCCGCCGGTACGCCCAGGGAGCGGAAGACGTCGTAGGGCACCGACTGGAAGCGCACGGGCTCGCCGATCGCGGCGCCCAGCTTCTGCGCGTACTGGGCGCCGGTCAGGTGGTCGCCGGCGAGGCCGACGGTCTGCCCGATGAACCGTTCGCCGCCCTTGAGGTTGGCGAACGCCATGCGGCCGATGTCGTTCACGTCCACGCCGGCGAGCAGTTTGCCTTCCTCAAGCGGCAGCGTCAGCATTAGCATGCCGTCCTCGGCGCGCTTGGGACCCATCATCGACCGGAAGCCCTGGAAGAAGAAGGTGGTGTTCAGGAAGGTGGTCGGAACCCCGGCCTGCCGGAACAGTTCGTTGCCCTCGCCCTTGGCGTCGAAGTGCGGGACGTTGTACTTCTCCTGCAAGACGGGCATCCGCTCGTCCTGCAGCGGCAGCAGTTCGCGAGTGTCCTCCAGTGTCGACCACACCACGTGCCGCAGCTCGGCATTCTTCGCGGCCCGCACCAAAACCTCGATCTCCTCCGTCTCCTTGGCCGCCGAACCGTGCGCCCAGAAGTTGGTGACCAGGAAGGCACCGTAGGCACCCTCGAACGCCTTGTGTACGGTCGGTTCGTCATGGAAGTCCGTCCGCACGACCTCCGCGCCGAGCTCCGCGAGTTCCTTGGCCGCGGATGAGTCGGGGTTCCGGGTCAGCGCACGCACCGTGAACCCTGAGTCCGGATCGGCGAGGATCGCCCGGGCGGTGCCGCCTCCCTGTGCACCGGTGGCTCCGGCGACCGCGATGACCTTCTTCTCACTCATGCCATTACTCCTGTCCAAGGAGAGATTATTGACGCATCAACTGAAGCGCATTCCGGTTGATCAATCAACTTGTTGTGCAGGATTGGCTGTGATCGCTGCGAAAGTCACCTGAGTGGCGCAACGCGTCCGGCCATACGCCTAGCTCGGCCGAGAGGGGGATGGTTCACCCCGATGCACGCGCGGGCGGCGTCCAGGGTTGCCATGACCGCGAGGGTGCCGTCCAGCGAGACAAGGGGCGATTGCGGTGGTCACCGCCCGGATCCGGAAAGGCGCGGTGCCCTGTCAGGTGTGCGGCACGTCGTCGGCAAGGATGCACGGATAGCACCGCCGTACGGTGGCAGATGTGCCGGTCGGTGGCCGCCCGGTTGTGTTCCGCCTGCGCGTGCGACGGCTGGTCTGCCCAGTCCTGGCCTGCGGGCGGCACACCTTCCGCGAGCAGATCGCCGTGCTGCTGGAACGCCACCAGCGCCGCACGGTGCGGCACACGCCTGGCAGGTATCCCAGGTGGTGCGGGAGTTATGCGGCCGGGCGGCGGCACGCCTTGCCGGCCTGCTGGCCGTGCCCATGTCCCGCAGCACGGCATTGCGCCATCGGTCCCTGCCGCCGTAGGAGGTCCCGCGGCTGATCGGGATGGACGATTTTGCCCTGCGCCGCCGCCACCGCTACGCCACGAGCATCACGGATGCCGAGACCGAAAGACACATCGCGGTCCTGCCTGGCCGAGACGCGGCCACCTATGGAATCCTCGCTGCGCGAGCATCCTGGTGTTGAGGCCGTGCGCCGGATGGATGGCTCGGCAACCCACGCCGAGGCCGTCCGCCGTGCGCTGCCGGACACAGAGCAGGTCAGCGACTGATGGCACCTCTGGCACAATCGCTGCGACAAAGCCCTGCTCGAGGTCTACGCACGCGCCGGGTCTTCCACCCGTCGGGTGTGGTCACAGCCAGTCGTGTTCGCGGGCGTACCGCGCCGCTTCGTGCCGGGTCTGGGTCTGGGTCTTCCGCATCGCATTGGACAGGTAGTTGCGGACGGTGCCCTCGGCGAGGTGGAGCTGACCGGCGATGTCGGCGGCGGAGTAGCCGTCGGCCGTGGCGCGCAGGACGTCGATCTCGCGGTCAGTGAGGGGGCAGTCGTCGATGAGGGCGAGCGCGGAGACGTCCGGGTCGATCCAGCGCCGTCCCTCGTGCAGGGTCGCGATGACGGACGCGATGTGCGCCGGTTCAGCGGACTTGCTGACGAATCCCTGGACACCGAGCTTCAGTGCCCGGCGCAGTACCCCGGGCCGGGCGTGCCTGGTCAGCATGAGGATCACCTGGTCCGGCTGGACGCTGCGGATCGCCGCGACGGCGCTGAGCCCGTCGACGCCGGGCATCTCCAGGTCGATGACGAGCACGTCGGGCCGGTACCGCAGAGTGGCGCGGACGGCGTCCTCGCCGTCCTCGGCTTCGGCGCGCACAGCGATGTCGCCCTCGAGCGGTAGCAGCGCCGCGAGCGCCTTGCGCAAGAGTGCCTCGTCGTCGGCGAGTACGATGGTGGTCATCGGGCCTCCTGTGCCTCGGGACCAGGTGACGGGAAGTCGGCGGCGGTCAGGAAATGCCCGTTCTTCTGGTCCACCGTGAGCTTTCCCCCGTTGTCGACCACGCGTTGTTCGAGAACGGCGAGACCGCTGAGTTCTGAGAGCGGCTTGTCTGGTACGCCGTCGTTGACGATGCTGATGCCTGACTCGGACAACGCGATCCTGACCTCCCTGGCCTGGGCGTGCCGCAGGATGTTGGTCGTTGTCTCGCGCAGGACCTGGCCGAGCAGCTCGCCCACGCGACTGTCCGTGCACGCAACGCGGCGGATGTGTACCTTGATGCCAGCGGCCTCGAACAGGTTCTTCGCATTCTCCAGCTCAGCGGGGAGGTTGAGTCGACGCTGTGCGTAGACGAGCTCCTTGGTCTGGGTGATGGTGTCGCTGACGAGCGAGTAGATCTCGCGCAGCTCCTGCCCCGCCCGGCCGGGGTCGCGGTGCACCAGCTTCTGTGCAAGGGCGACCTTGAGCTTCACCACGTGCAGGGTGTGACCCTGAATGTCGTGCAGGTCGCTGGCGAACCGCATACGCTCACGCACCACGGCCAGCTCCGCCTCATGCCGACGCGACTCCTCCAATTCGTGGACGACGTCGTAGAACCGCTTGTTGGGGAACATCAGCCCCGTCACGATGGCGGTGACGCCCGCGGGGACGATGACATACCTGATCAGCACGTCACGCGGGTCGTCATCCGTCATCAGGAACCGTGTCGCGCCCACGACGGCGACGTAGGCGACCAGGGTGACGGCGGCTGCGCCACGATGGCGGCGCAGCCGCGGCACGACCAACGGGCCCACGATGGACAGACCGAAGATCGCCTTCCCACTCCCGGCCACCAGCACACCGAAGAGCCAGACGCCCGCGGTGAGGACCAGGCACGGCACGGCGACCCGGGCCAGGCTGCCTGCCGCCCAGGATACGAAGGCCACCAGTGCCGCGACCACACCCAGGCCCAGGACCACAGCGTCCGACCAGGACTCGGCGTCCAGCGCCACCAGGAGCACCCCACCGACAGCGACCACCGGGAGCAGCGTGATCAGGTTGAGCCGGCGCAGCCGTCCTTGTGTCGTCGCCTCGGTAATTTCAGACATCGTTCAGCCAGTATCCGTGCGGAGCTTCCGGTACACCAGTGACACCGTGTCATGCGTGCCTGGCAGGAATGTCATGGCGCGGACGTGATGCGAAGCCACTACCGGGAGCGCGTCACGGCCGGTGGAATCGAGGTATGTCCACAGTCATCGAGGTCACGAAGCTCAACGTCCGCTATGGCGATTTCCATGCCGTGAAGGACCTGTCGTTCCAAGTGCGGCGTGGCGAGTTCTACGCACTGCTCGGCACGAACGGCGCAGGCAAGACCTCGGCCCTCGAGGTCATCGAGGGACACCGGCCAGCCGAGTCGGGCACCGTCCGCGTCTTGGGGCAAAGCCCGCGCGACCGTGCTGCCGTGCGCTCGCGGATGGGCATCATGCTGCAGGAGAGCGGCTTCTCTCCGGATCTCACGGTGAAGGAGTCGGTCCAGCTGATCGGCACGCTGACCCGGCGGCACGACGACGTCGACCGCGTTCTGGGCGTCGTGGGTCTGACCCGCAAGGCGGGCACGAAGGTGTCGCAACTCTCCGGCGGCGAGAAACGCCGTCTGGACTTCGCCACCGCCGTGTACGGCGGGCCCGAGCTGGTCATCTTGGACGAGCCGACGACCGGCCTGGATATCCAGTCCCGCGACGCGCTCTGGGCTGCCGTGGACAGGCTGCGCGACGAGGGATCCACGGTCGTGCTCACCACTCACTACCTGGAGGAGGCGCAGCAACGGGCCGATCGCATCGGGCTCATGCACCAGGGGACCTTCCACCGTGAGGGGACCGTCGTGGAGCTGACGCAGACCCTGCCGTCGGTGATCACCTTCGCCCTCCCGGCCGGCGGTCCCGAGCCGCCAACGGGAGCTGTGCCCGTGGACGGGGCCTTCCGCGTGGAGACCTTCAGCCTGCAGGAGGACCTCTACCGCCTGCTGGGCTGGGCTCACGACGCCGGGGTGGACTTCCGGGAACTGCAGGCCGGTCCGACCCGCCTCGACGATGTCTTCCGCGCCATCACCGGCGGCTGAACCCGCCAACGCTTCGCCACGAAGGGACCCAACCCCATGTTCGCGATCGCTCGCAGTGAGCTGATCCAGATCTTCCGGAACCGGCTGGTTCTGGTCACGGGTCTTATCGTGCCGGTCGCCGTCAGTGCGTTCTTCGTCTACCAGCACGAGATCTTCGCGGATCTGGCCGGCCTCGGCTACATCGCGGCGATCGTGATGTTCACCGTGATGGCATTCGGGCTCTACACCACGGCCGTGACCACGCTGGCCTCGCGTCGGCAGAACCTCTTCCTCAAACGGCTGCGCTCCACCGCCGTGGGCGGCGTCGACATCCTCACAGGGCTGCTCTTGCCGGTCACGGTCATCGCGCTGGTCCAGGTGGTCGCGATCCTGATCGTGCTGGGCGCGGTCGCCACCGAACCGTCCCAGATCCCGCTCCTCGCGGCCGCCGTCCTGGCCACGCTGACCATGATGGTCGGCCTGGCACTCGCCACGGCGGGACTCACGAACTCGCCGGAGCACGCTCAGGTGACCACGCTACCCGTCAGCCTGTCGGTGATCGCGGTCGCCAGTTGGGTAGGCCTCACCGGCACCGAAAAACTCGCCCTGCTCAAGCGGCTGCTTCCCGGCGGCGCGGCCACCGAACTGGTCGTCAATGCCTGGGAGGGCAACGTACCCGTCGCGGACTCCCTGATCTTGCTGGTCCCCACACTGAGCTGGGTCGTCGTCGCCGTCGGGCTAGCCTCCCGCCTCTTTCGTTGGGAACCACGCCGATGAGCCCGGCGACGAGACCGTCACCTGCGGGGGTGCCAACACCAAGGCGTCCCGACCCCCGTGAACCACCTGCTGCTCACGGTCGCCAAAACCGGCAGCGCCACCTGCCGCCTCTCCGGCTGCTCGGCCGCCCGCTTCGGCGAGGCTCAGTCGGTGCCGCCGGTCATCGAGGGCTCGAAGCCGCAGGCCGTTGTCACGCTCGCCCCGGGTGGGTGGGGCTGCTCGCCGATGCGGAGGGCTGGCCTTGCGGGCCTCGATGATGTCGTCGCCAACGTTGCGCACCGAGCGGAGGCCGAAGCGTACGTCGTCGCTGAGGGCAGGGGAGCCGGTCCGCGTACTGGACCTGACTCCCTGAACCGCAGCAGCGGACACTTTCGCGGCCCGCCGGATGAGTATGTAGACGAGTTTCAGGAACGTTTGTCGTTCAGCATCTCGATCGGGTTGGCCTGGCCACCGGGTCCGGGGCATGGAATGTGCATCGGCCGAGCTCACGCATCGCACGGGCCAGGCGCCACCGCCGCGACTGACGGTCAATGCGGCTCGGGCTCGTGACGGCCTGGGCAGCCCGGAATCGCCCGGGTACGCCTCAGCCCGCTGCTTCCTCGCCCACCGGATGCTCCACATCAGAGGAAGCTGCCGCGGTGGAAGGCGCCTCAGTCGCCGTGCGCGGGGTGCGTCCCTGCGGCGAGAGTAGGGCGGCCATGGTGGCCAGGGCGATCAGGGCCGCACAGCCTGCCAGGGCCAGGCCGGTGCCCACGGCGGCGGCGACGGGTCCGGCGACAAGCA
Organism: Streptomyces sp. 11-1-2; assembly: GCF_003595545.1. Taxonomy (NCBI): domain Bacteria; kingdom Bacillati; phylum Actinomycetota; class Actinomycetes; order Kitasatosporales; family Streptomycetaceae; genus Streptomyces; species Streptomyces sp. 11-1-2. The sequence goes on along the minus strand of NZ_CP022545.1, from coordinate 2,477,364 downwards.
GCCCGAGCGGGGCGAAGGCCAGGGAGCCGAACCAGACGTAAGAACTGATGCGGGACAGCGCCCGCTCCGGGATCTCCCGCTGGATGGTGGTGACCCACAGCACGCCGAAGACATCGCTCCCGATCCCGGTGCCGAACATGGCTGCGGCGAGCCATACCGCCTGAAGGCGGGGTGCTGGCGGCGGGCCGGTTGCCGAGGGCATGTCCGCGACACGAGTTCGCCTGCGGAGGATTAAGTTGATGTGTCATCTGAAGGGAGTTAAGGTGATGTCCTGGCTGACCGGACCTCCGCCGAGTTGAGCGGGATCGGACCCAAGAGGAGGGCACATGGCGGTCGAAATGAGCGACGTGCCCGAAGCAAAGCGTTACGAGGCCCGCGGACGTCGCTGTGGTTCAAGTCTGCGCTGTGCCGATCTTCCTAGGCTGCGGAAGCAGTGCAAACCCGGGCGGTTGTAGGCCCGACGTACTTGAAAGACGAGAGATCCGTGAACCAGGAAATTTCGGCCGTGTAGCCGTCATCACGGGTGCCGGTGCCGGCCTCGTGGGGCCGCTGTTGCGCACAGGTTCGCACCGACGGGTGCACCGGGGTGCTCGTGGTCGCGTGAGGCGGCTGTGCGGGAGCCCCGGCGCGCCGCCCGCCAAACGGTCTGGGGATATCCGTGACCGATCATCGAAACTTTCGTCTCAGATGCACATGTATCTGACTGTGGCAGGAATGGCGTTGGCCAACTGCTGCGGATGAGAAGCCAGGTCGGCATGAGTTCGGCCGCCCAATTGCGCGAGCCGGACCAGGCCTGGCGGGTACCACAGAAATGGGTGTACATGGCAGCTTCGGCAGAGTACGACGGCAGCGGCGTGACAGCGGCTCCCTTCCGGGTGCTCGGGCCGCTTGAGGTGAGCGGCGAGCTGGGGGCCGTGTACGTGGCACCGGGGCGGCAGGAGATCGTCCTCGGGGCTCTGGTGCTCGAATTGAACCGGGTGGTGGAGACCACCTATCTGGTGGATGTCATCTGGGATCACGATCCGCCGAAGACCGCACGCACCCAGGTGCAGATCTGCGTCTCCCGGCTCCGCAAGGCGCTGGCGGACGGGGGAGTCGACGCCACCATCGAGACCCGCGCTCACGGGTATGTCCTGAGGGCGCCGGAGGATGCGACCGACCTGGGCAACTTCCGTCGCCTGGTAGCTGAGGCGCATGCCCTGGCCCGGGATGGTCTGAAGGTGCATGCGGTGGACGCGCTTCGCCCGGCGATAGGCCTGTGGCGGGGCCGGTGCCTGGCCGGTGTGCCCAGCGAAGTCCTGGCCGGTACGGCAGCGCAGTTGGACGAGAGCCGCCTGGAAGCGGTGGAGACCTGCGTGCGGCTGGAGCTGGAGCTGGGCCGTCACGAGCACCTGGTCGGCGAGTTGCAGCAGCTTGTCGCCAGCCATCCGCTGCGCGAGCGGCTGCGGGGGCACCTCATGGTGGCGCTGTACCGCTCGGGCCGGCAGGCGGAGGCGATGGACGCCTACCACCAGGGCCGCGCGATGCTCAGCGAAGAACTGGGCCTGGACCCGGGAAGGGAACTACGCGATCTGGCGCAGGCGATCCTGACCGACGACGCCGACCTGGCACTGGCCGAACCGGCCGAACCACGTTCGCTGGTGGCGACGCCGCTCTCTGAGGCGGTGCAAGAGCGTGGTGCCGATCCCAACCCGGTCGTAACCCCAAGGCAACTTCCCGCCGACATCGGCGACTTCGTAGCCGACGACGTGATTGTTTCAGCGGTCTGCGACGCCGTCACCGAGGGACGGGAAAAGGGGCAACTGAACGTGGTCCTGGTGCTTGGCGGACCTGGTGTCGGGAAAAGCACGTTGGCCAGGCACGTGGCGCACCGACTCGCAACCGAGTACTTCCCGGACGGACAGCTCTACTGCGACCTCCGAGGGCCGGACGGACAACCGGTGCTCCCCGCCCAGGCGTTGGGGCGGTTTCTCCGAGCGCTGGGTGTACCGGGCCAGGCCATACCCGATGCGCTTGACGAGCGCGCGGAGATGTACCGCAGTGTGCTGGCCGATCGCCGGATCCTGGTTTTGCTGGACGACGCGGTGAGCGAGTCGCAGGTGATGCCGCTGCTGCCCGGAACCGGCAGCAGCGGCGTGCTGGTCACCAGCCGCGGCCAGCTCACGGCGCTGCCGGGCACCCGTCGGTTCGACTTGGAGCCGCTGAGCCCGGAACAGGCCGTCCAGCTCCTGGGGCGGATCATTGGAGAGCGTCGTGTGGAGAGCGAGCGGGAGGCGGCGCGGGCCCTCATACGCTTGGTGGGCGGGCTGCCCCTCGCGCTGCGTATCATCGGTGCGCGCCTGGCCGCGCGTCCGCACTGGTCACTGATCTCCATGTGGCACCGGCTTGAGAACGAGCACCGCCGGTTGGACGAGCTGGCATACGGCGAGCTGTCGATCCGGGCAAGTCTTTCACTCAGCTACGACGGCCTGGCGGCGGCCGACCGTCGCCTGTTATGCCTGATCAGCCTGGCCGAGGGGACGGAGATTCCGAGCTGGCTGGGTGCCGCCCTTATCGACGACCGCACGCCGAACCCTGCTGACCTGCTGGAACCGCTGATCGACAGGCGGCTCCTGGACATCACCGCCATGGACCAGGGCGGGGAGTTCCGATGCGGACTGTCGCAGATGGTACGGACGTTCGCGCACGAACGGCTGCCCGCGGAGATTCCCGAGGCAGAACGCACCGGAGCGGTGCGGCGTATGGTCGGTGGCTGGATGGCGCTCGCGGAGAGGGCACACAAGGAGATCTACGGCGGTGCGTACACCATCGTGACGGGCCGGGCCGAACGGTGGTATCCGCCGGAGGACTATGTCCGGCGGTGCCTCCGCGACCCGCTCGGGTGGCTGGAGAGCGAGCAGACCAACCTGTTGAACGCGGTCGAGTTGGCGGCCCGGTCCGGGCTGGACGAGGTGTGCTGGGAGCTGGCCACGACTCTGGTGACGCTCTTCGAGGCCCGTGGCTATCCCGAGCTCTGGGAGCGCACCCATCAGGTAGCGCTGACCGCGGTACAGGAGGCCGGCAACGAACGGGGCCAGGCGGCGGTTCTCGGCTCGTTGGGGACCCTGCACCTGCACCGGGGCGAGCATGAGGCAGCAGGCTCTTACCTCAGCGCCGCTTTGGAGATCTTCGAGCGGATCGGGGAGCTGAGAGGTCAAGCACTGTGCCTGCGTGACCTGGCGCGCATCGAGCGGCACCATGGTGACGACGATCGGGCGCTGGCCCTTTACGAGAGCGCCGAGCGAAACTTCGTGCGGGCGCAGGACGTCATCGGCCGGGCGCATGTGCTTGGCGAGATGGCACACATCACGATGCGGCGAGCGGACTTCGCGCGAACCCGTTCGTATCTCGACGAGGCTCTCGGGATCTGCCGGTCAGCCGGCTTCGACCGGGGCCAAGCCCTCGCACTGCGGCGGTTGGGCCAAATGCTGATGTATCAGCAGCAGTACGAGGCGGCGGAACGTACCCTGCTTGAGGTCCTGGCCATGGTCGGAGCGAGCGGCGACCTGGTCGGAGCAGGGTATGTGCTGCACGACCTCGGCCGGGTCAATGCCCACCTGCGTCGCGTGGGACAGGCGGTCGAGTACTACTCGCAATCGGCCAGGATTCGGGAGCGGATCCTGGACCACAGCGGGGTCGCTGCCGTGCGGGCTGACATCGTTGCCATCCTGGGCAGGCCTAGGACGTCGGTCGGCTGATACCAGGAGGCATGCTGGTCCATCACGTCCACGGCGTGTTGCCGGGTGTTTCGTCGGCCGGCGTCACGGCGACCGGGCCCTGCTCCACGCCGTGCTGATTTCCCACGGCGCCCAGCACGACCACGGCCCCCGCGGCAGCCGGCAACTTCTTGATGGCCATCTCAGTTCTCCTCCCTTCGCAATCCGTCCGGGCGTTGCTGAAACCAGCGTGAACCAGGTGCCCATCGCGGCCGCATGCTCGCGCTACCACCGCCTTATCCCGGACCCGTCCCGCCGTGGATGCGCCGTGATGCCGGGCCGATAGGGCGACACCGGAGATTGGGTCTTGCACAACCTCGGCGCCCCTTCGGGGGACGGCCCCCAAGGAGTGGTCCGAATGACCGTAGTGACCCGGGACGCGGTGACGCCCGCCGCGTTCGGCGTCCCGGAAACCGAATCGCAGCGCGGCACAAAGACCCCCGCGACAGCAGCGGTAGACCTTGTCAGGGAGTTCCCGCGGAAGAGGAAGGAACTGGTGCATGCGCACCAGGGCCTCTCCTTGACCGTGACTCAGGGGAAGGTGCACGGCCGATGACGATGGACGCGGAGTTCTGCTCCCGGGTGGCCGAGCGGTTCGGCGGCTACTTCAGCGATGCGCGGAGCACCGACGCATTCCCCGACGGCCGCCCGGACGCCGTCTTCGATGTACTGGTGACCGCACTGGGAGCACCGCGGGCCCGACTGCTGGATGTCGGCTGCGCCGACGGGCGTAGTTTGTTGCGCGGCTCTCCTGCGTACGGCGCCGTGACCGGGACAGATCTGTCGGCGTCGATGCTGGAATGCGCCGCGCGGTATCGAGCGGAGGCAGGCAGGGCCGGCGCACGTCACGTTCGAGCTGTGCGATGCCGCCCATACGGGGCTGCCCGATGGGTCCGCCGATGTGGTCACTTCCCGCCGCGGTCCGTTGATCACCCGAGAGTTCGAGCGGGTGCTCCGCCCCGGCGGTGCCGTGGTGTACATGGGAATCGGGGAGCAGGACGGGCGCGAGTTGAAGGAAACGTTCGGTCGCGGCCAGGACTTCGACAGATGGAACGGCAGGCCATTGTCGGAGGAGATCGCTCAAGAACTGTCCGACGCAGGCTTCGTGGTGACAAGAAACCAGGCGTTCCGGTTCGAGGAGTTCTACCACTCGCCGGGCGATCTGGACACTTTTCTGCACCAAGTGCCAATCATCGACAACTACGATTCGGCGGCGGACAAGGAGGCATTCGATCGATATGTCGCCGCCGCGACCGTCGATCAGGGCGTCCGGCTGAGTCGGCATTGGTTCATCGTGCAGGCGCAGAAGCCGACGGCCGTCGAGCCGTCCCACTCATAGGAAACGGTGCGCCATGGAGCAGGATCTCGTAGTCAACGAAATCTTCGGTCCGACTGTCCAGGGCGAGGGCCGGTCACTGGGACGCAGATGCGCGTTCCTGCGACTCGGCGGGTGCAACCTGTCGTGCTCGTGGTGCGATACGCCGTACACGTGGGACTGGACCGGCGCCGGTGAGAGCGGGGTCGCCCACGATCCGCGCAAGGAGCTGCACCGCCGCCCGGTCGGAGATGTCGTCGCAGAGTTGCTCGCATTCGACACCGAGCTGATCGTGATTTCCGGTGGTGAGCCCCTGGGCCAGCAAGAGCGACTGATTCCTCTGGTGGCAGCACTGACCGGACGCGGTAAAGAGATCGAGATCGAGACCAACGGGACGCACGCCGCGCACCCCGAACTCATCGCCGCCGGCGTCAGGTTCAATGTCTCGCCGAAGCTGTCGCACTCGGGCGACGCCCTGCGGCGCAGGATTGTCCCTGAAGCACTCACCAGTCTCTCGGCACTGCCGGGAAGCACGTTCAAGTTCGTCTGCCAGAACACCCGCGATCTCGAAGAAGTGGCCCAGCTGGTTGCCGCCTTCGACCTGTCCTCGGTATGGATCATGCCGATCGGGCGTTCTGCCGACGATGTCACAAAACACATGACCGAGTTGGCCGACGCTGTGGTGGAGCGCGGCTGGAACCTGACGACCAGACTTCACACCTTGTTGTGGGACGACAAACGCGGCGTGTGAGCAACGGCACACGCAAAGGAGAAGGGAACTCGGATCGATGACATTTCGAATCACGAAGAAATTTGACTTCTCGGCCAGTCATCGACTTACCGGCCTTGCTCCTGAGCATCAGTGTGCCCGAATGCACGGGCACAACTATGTGATCGAGTTGGAGCTTGCAGCCGATGATGCAGATCTGTTGCCTGTGGGCTTCGTTCGAGACTACGGAGACTTGTCCGCATTCAAGGCCTGGCTGGACAACCATCTTGATCATCGGCATCTGAACGATGTGATGGATGAAAATCCGACGGCTGAGAATATGGCAGCCTGGGTCTACAAGACATGGTCGATGGAGTTTCCCGAGTTGACCTGCGTGCGTGTCTCGGAAACTCCCAAGACTTGGGCCGAGTACCGGCCGTGAGGTCAGTGACTCCGAAGCCCAGACGAAAGGTGACCGTATGTCGGTGACAGAATTGGACCTCGATGGCGACTCGTCAGCGTCGAGGACGACCGAGGACCCACTGGTCGGGCTCGCCCGCCAACTGTTGGAGGAGATCGGCGAGGACCCGAATCGCGACGGACTGCGCGACACACCTGCGCGGTTCGCTCGCTGGTGGCGAGAGTTCATCAACTACGACCCGGGTTCGCTGGGCACTCTTTTCGAGTCCATTGGCACGAGCCAGCTCGTAGTCGTCTCAGACATTCAGGTCTGGTCCCTGTGCGAGCATCACCTCCTGCCGTTCAACTGCTCCGTGACGATCGCCTACCGCCCGGCGGGGCAACTGCTCGGCCTGTCGAAGTTTGCCAGGGTCGCCCATCAGTACGCGCACAAGCTGCAGGTCCAGGAGCGCCTCGTGGACCAGATCGCGCTCGAGATCAGCACCCTGAGCGGCACCCCGGACGTCGCGGTCATAGCGAAGGGCGAGCACCTTTGCATGTCGATGCGCGGCATCAAGGCTGCCGCGCAGATGACATCGACCGCATATCGCGGGGAGTTCGGCACGGACTCCGGGCTCCGGGGCGAGCTGTTCGACTTGCTCCGGGTGTAACGAGCCATCCGACTCCGGAAGTGGAGGCAGCGAGCGACTACTCCGCCGCCGCGTCCGGCGCGGCGCTCGGGACGGGCGCGATGCTGGTCGTCTTCCTCGGCGCCGCGACGGTCGCCGGCCTGTGCTTCCCGCCGGTCGGTGCGTTGTCGCTCGGATCGCGCGGTCGCGCGGTTGCTGGATCACCGGTCGCGGGACATCCTCCGCCGCGGTGATCGCCTCCGCACTGTGCCCACCTGCATTCGTCTTGCTCACCGTGTCGGCGATCGTGACAGCTATTGGCGTATTTGGGCCGGAGAGCTACGAACAGAGACCGTTCCACATGCGAATCCGGTCCGGTCGACATGAAAGGACAACGATGAACGACAATGACTCTTTGACGCCCGCGGAAGCTGTTCGCCTGCTCCCCGCGCTGGACGCCGAACGGCTGGTGGCCGACCTCATGACGGCGCGCAACCACCTGTGGGACCAACAGCGCGTGTACCGAGACGGGGTTGTGGTCAGGCAAGCCGAGGAGGACTGGCGCTGCCTCGCGGTGCGCAGCCCCGGTGGTGACAAGACACGTACCGACCCGGGCGGCCCCGGTGGTGCGGAGTTCGCCGATACCGAGTGGCTGGCCCACATGCCGTATGTGCGGGAGATCCTGCGTTCGATTCCCGGACCCCTCTTCGCGGCCCGATTCATGGATCTTGGACCCGACACCGTCGGATACCCCCATCGCGACTTCAAGTTCGCCCCGGACTGGGGTATGGCCCGGCTGCACATCCCGGTCATCACCCACGAGAAGGCCTCGCTGGTGCTTGACGGAGTGACCTATCGCTGGCAGCCCGGTGAGTTCTGGTTCGGTGACTTCAGCCGCATGCACCAGATCGAGAACCTTGGTCCCGAGCATCGGGTGCATCTTGTCGTGGACGTACTCGTCACACCGGAGCTTGCACACCTGTTCCCGGCTGACTGGGCCGACTACTTCAACGGCCCGGATGTGCTCTACAACCGGTCGGCGGTGGCCTTGGCCGACAGCGAGCGGGAAGCAGCTCCGTGTTCGTTCGACGCGCCGGCGCACCTGCTGGAGGTGGAGGAGTTCGCGTCGCTCACCGGCCCGCAGCCGCAGGCCACCTTCCACGTCGTCGACACCGGCACGGGTCTCGCCATCCGATCTCCCCGGGACCACCTGTTCCCGCTGGTGGCACTCGGAGGACACGAGTACCGCTTGGTCGGGTGGAGCGAGGAGCGAACCGTGGCCATGCGGCTGGACGGTCCGCGGCCCGAGGTCGAGCTGACCTACCGCCGAGGCCGGCGAGCGACCCGGCTGGTCGTCCCGGCCACGCCGACGGCATGACCAGCACCGTGCAGCAACCGCTGTGCACGGCGGCGTCGAACCGCGCGTCCGCCACCGTGTTCGTGCACGGTACAGCGCTGCCCTGATCCCCAGGTACTGATTCCCATCCATTGCCATCCGCCGGAAGGCGACGCATGCCCAAAACTGTCGCAATCGTGTCCGGCGGCCTGGACTCGGTCACCATGGCCTACCACCTCCAGGCCCAAGGACACACACTCCGACTGCTGTCCGTGAACTACGGACAACGCCACCTCGTCGAGCATGAGTTCGCCGCGAAGGCAGCTCGAACGCTCGGGGTACCGCACGACGTCGTCGATCTCAGCCCGGTCGGCAAGCTCATGCACGGCTCCTCGCTCACCGACCCGGCCGTCGACGTGCCGGATCAGAAGAGGGAGTCGCTCGGCGAGAGCCCGAACGTCGTGCCCAACCGCAATGCCCTGCTGCTGTCAATCGCCTTCGCGGTCGCTGTCGCCGAGAAGGCGGAAGCGGTGGCCATCGGGGTGATCGACGACGCGCAGGCCGCGCCCGACAGCAATACCGCGTTTCTCGACTCCTTCCTCGCCATGGAGAAGATCGCGACCCGCGGATACGCGCACCCCGAGCTGACCTTGACGGCGCCGCTGGCCAAGCTGCGCAAGAGCGGTGTGGTGTCGCTCGGAAAGGAACTCGGCGTCCCCTGGACCGAGACCTGGACCTGCATGCGGGGCGGCGCGCTGCACTGCGGACGGTGCGCTTCCTGCTGGGACCGGCAGGTAGCGTTCCGGGACGCCGGCGTGACCGACCCGACGACCTACCAGACCAGCCATGCGAAGGAGCTGCCATGACCGACCCCTTTCCGGTGCTCGACCTCCGTGACGCCGCCGGTTCGGAAGAAACCCGGGCAGCGTTCCTGAACCGGTTGCGCAAGGCCATCCACGAGGTCGGCTTCTTCCAGCTCGTCGGCCACGATGTCGAGGACGCCGACGATATGCTCGAGCTGGCCCGCCGGTTCTTCGCCCTGCCCGAGGCCGATCGGCTCGCGCTGAACATCCTCGACTCGCCGCTGTTCCGCGGCTACTCCGAACTCGGCCGCGAACACACCAAAGGTATCCCCGACCAGCGCCGGCAACTGGACATCGGGCCGGAGCAGCCCGCGAGGACGTCCGCGCCCGGCGATCCCGCCTACCGGTGCCTGATCGGCCCGAACGAGTGGCCCGAGGCGATGCCCGAGCTGCGCCCGGCCATCGAGTCATGGATCGCCCGGCTGACCGATCTGTCACATCAACTGCTACGGCTGATGCTCGAGTCGCTCGACGCCCCCGCCGGGTTCCTGGACGATGTGGTCGATCCGGATCCGCAGATCCACCTCAAACTCCTGCACTACCCCGGTCCCACGCAGACGAGCGAGAATGCCGGCTCCGACCAGGGGACCGGCATCCACAACGACCTCGGGCTGCTCACCCTGCTCGTCCAGGACGGCAATGGCGGCCTCCAGGTCGCGGTCGAGGACGACCAGTTCGCCGATGTGCCGGTGATCCCGGGGGCGTTCGTGGTCAACCTGGGAGAGCTGCTGGAGGTGGCGACGAGGGGCTACGTGCGTGCCACCCTCCACCGGGTGGTCCGGCCCGCCCCGGGCGTCAACCGCTATTCCATTCCCTTCTTCTACAACCCTCGGCTGGACGCCACGATGCAGCCACTGCCCAGCCCATATGTTGAGGGCGCCGGCGGAGTCATCGACGTCGCCGACAACCCGCTGTTCGCACTGTATGGCGACAACGTCATGAAAGGGCTCATCCGTTCCTTCCCTGACATCGTGGCCCGGCACCACCCGACCCTGGCCGCGGCAGCCGGGTCTGCGAACTCCTGACCGGGAGCCGCACACCCGAGCAGGTCGCCGGGCCGGCCGATTCAGCCGGGTCGGAGTGATGAAGTGCGACGATAGGGCGCGGCTCGTGCCGACTGAGGCGATGAGCGCTGTGCAGGCCGAGGCCGGCCGGCTCATCGCCGAGCACGGAAGCCCCCGTGACCTTGTTCTGGACCAGATCACCGCTGGCAAGGTCACGCCGAGGGGATTGTTCGTTTGCCGGATTACTCACCCGGAAGAGGCGCCCACGAAGCGCCCCGACCTTGGTCGGATCCGAGGTACGCGCCATCCACGCGGTTACGGACGACGCGGGTCGGCAGCGTTCCACGAGCGAGGCGGGCCGGCAGTCGCCGGGGACGACCGTCCGGGCGGACGGCGTCGCCGGCCGGGGTGACGCCGGGAAGGACTCGGTGGCCCGGTTGGCACAGGAGTGTGCGAGGAGCCGGCAGTTGCCAGCCGAGGAACTCCTCTGACGGGGACCGAACGAACGTGAGGCAGGGCGAATTTCATGAGAGTCAACCTTCTCGGGCCGCTCCAGGCCTACGGGGACGATCACCGCGTCGACCTGGCGCCGGCCGCCCAGAAGGTACGTCAGACACTGGCACTGCTCGTGCTGAACGCGGGCCGGGTGGTGCGCTTCGAGCAACTCATGGACGAGCTGTGGGATGCCGACCCGCCGGCCAGCGCGCACACCGCCCTGCAGACGTATGTGTACCAGCTCAGGAAGCGGTTCTCCCTCGGCAACCCGAGGAGGGGCGGCGCGGTGCGGGCGGCCGGGCCGCTGCTGGGCACGGTCGACGGCGGCTACCAGCTGTCGCTGCCCGCCGACCACGTGGACGTCTTCCGGTGCGAGCCGCTGCTCGCCCGTGCCCGTGCGGAATTCCGTGACGAGGACTTCGCCCGGGCCCGTGACACGGCCGCCGCGGCGCTGCAGCTGTGGCGGGACGATGCCCTGGTGGACGTGCGCAAGGGGCCCGCGCTGCAGGCCGAGGCGGTCCGCCTGAAGGAGTTGCGTACCAGCGCGCACCACCTGCGGATCGAATCCGACCTGCACCTCGGCCGGCACCACGAGGTGCTCGGCGAACTCACCTCGTTGGCCGGGCGGGAACCCACGAACGAGTGGGCCCAGCGCAATTTGATGACGGCTCTCTACCGCATGGACCGGCGAGCGGAGGCGCTCCAGGTCTACCAGCGGGCACGCGAGCGGATCGCCACCGAACTGGGTCTCGACCCTTCGCCCGAACTCCAGGCCTTGCACACGGCCGTGCTCACGTCGGACGAGGCGGTGCTGCGTCCCGCCGGGCGGCTTACGGCCGTGACCGCCGCCACCCGGGCGCCCTGCCATCTGCCCGCCCCGCGCGAGCGTCTGACCGGACGCGCCGGCCAGCTGGCGCGCATCACCGCGGTGCTGGCCGGCCGGGCGCGGGAGGACCGGCCGCTCGTGGTCGTGGGGGGCGCTCCCGGCACGGGGAAGAGCGAACTGTGCCTGCACGCCGCGCATCGGGTGAGCGGTCACTACCCGGACGGACGGCTCTACGCGCGTCTGCGTGACGGCGCCGGCCGGCGGGTGCGGCCCGCCGAGATCCTCCGCTCGTTCCTGCGTGGACTCGGCGCGACGGAGGACCAGTTGCGACTGGGCACGACCGACCTGAGCCTGCTGTTCCGTAGCTGGACTGCCGACCTGCGCGTTCTGGTGGTGCTCGACGACGTGTGTGACGTACGGGACTTGACGCCGTTGCTGCCGTCCGGCGCCGACTGCGGCGTGGTGATCGGCAGCCGACGGCGGCTGTTCGTGTCCTCGTCGGCGGTCCACGTCGAACTGGCCGGACTGCCCTTCGACGACTGTTTGCACTTGCTGGCATCCTCCGTGCCGAGCCACCGGACCACCATGGACCCGGAGGGGCTGCGACGGCTGGCTGGGTTGTGCCGGGGGCTGCCGGGCGCGCTCTTCGCGGTCGCTTCGCAGTTGCGCCGCCGCCCGCACTGGACGGCCCGGCAGGCCATTGCCTGGGTCCTCGCAGCCGAGGGCGCCGACGGCGATCCGCTGGGCGTGCGGGCCGGATTCGACCGGACGCTCGCGACGCTGCCCGCCGAGTCGCGGTCCCTGGCGTACGCGCTGTTGTCTCCCGGCGTCCCCGATCGGCTCACGCCGACGCTTGCCGCCGTGGCCCTGGGGATCGACGACCAGCGGGCCGAGGATCTGCTGGAGGAACTGGCTGAGAGCTACCTGCTGCGCGCGCGCCACCCGTGCGTGAACGGCCGGTTCTCCTACGAGTGGGAGCCTGGGGTAGGCCCGCTCGCGGCGCGGCAGAGCAACGCGCCGGTCATGTGCTCAGCCTGACGGTCACTGCTCCAGGACGACTTTGCCCGTCGTGCCGCGCGTCACCGGCGCGTGGTGCGCGGACCTACGCCACCGGTGTGTTCCGCGGCTCCGTGATCGCCGGGGTGATCTCACGCAGGACCGTACCGGCCGGCCCGACTTGCCCGAACCCGACCAAGCAACCGACCCTTGGAGATCCGTCATGCCACAGCGCCCGAAACTCGTCCTCGTCGGTCAGTTGTCCGTGTACCCCTGGGTGTTCGAAGCAGCCGAGCGTGCCGGTATCGACCTGATCCTCGTCCCCAGGGGGGACGACTCGGCGGAGTCCGCCGGGCGGGCCGACGCGGTGGTCGAACTGCTGCCACTGGACATCGACGAAAACCCGGAAGGCGCGCTGTCCGCGCTCACCGACCGCTACCGGCGGGAGCCCTTCGACGGAATCATGGCGGGCAACGAGAGGGTCGTGCCGTTCGTGGCGCGCGCCGCTCGGGAGCTGGGCCTCACGGGCCTGACCGAGGAGGCGGCGGCCGTGGTGCGCGACAAGCGCAGCATGCGCCATCACCTGCTGGAGGCAGGTCTGGGCGTGCCCGGCTTCGTGGCCATCGAGGATCCGGACGGCTGGACCGACGCGCTGACCTTGCGGTTCCCCGTCGTGGTCAAGCCGGCGAACGGCCACTCCAGCCTCGGTGTGATCCGTGTGGATGACAAGGACAGCCTTGAGCAGGCCGTGGCCCGCGCCTGGAAGCTCATCGAAACCCACCACCTTGGGGCATCCGACGGATCGACCCCGGAAACTGGTGTGTTGGTCGAGGAGTACCTGGACGGGCCGGAGGTCTCCGCCGAATCCCTCGTGTACCACGGGCAGGTACGGGTCTGTGGCATCAGCTGGAAGGGGGAACTGGCGGGACCCTACTTCGAGGAGACCACGTTGCGGGCCCCCGCCCAGCTGCCCACCGAGATACTCACCGCGATCGAGGCGGAGGTGATCGGCGCCCACCACGCCTTCGGCATCACGGAAGGCACCACGCACACCGAAGTGCGGCTGGTCGGCGGGGTGCGGCCGGTGCTGCTGGAGATGGGCGCGCGCATCGGCGGCGGGGGCTTCATGCACCACCTCGTCCACCTCAGCAGCGGGATCGACCTGGCCGCCGAGGCGCTGCGCATCCACCTCGGCCGGGAACCGCTCTGCTGGCGTGAGGAGCCGGAACCGGTCGCCCACGTGGCGGCCTATCAGGTGCCGGTCGGCAGCGGCGGACGGATGAAGCAGATACGCGGCTTGGACTCGGTGCGTAACGACCCGCGGGTGGACTACGTGGTGCAGGCCGTGAGCCCCGGCACACTGCTGCCCCCCTACCCGGACCATTCCGGATACCCGGTCATGGTGATCTCCCGTCACGAGTCGGATGCCGAGGCCGAGGCGTACCGTGCCCACCTCGCCCGGACGCTGTACGTCGAGTACGAAGAGCAGGGTTGAGCACGCGCCATGGCGCGGCTGTCCGCCCAGCTCCGCCGAGTGACGCCGAGGGGCTGTGCAACCGTCCGTCGTGGACGGTTGCACAGCCCCTCTCCTTTCCCCCTTCTTCCTCCAAGCGTTTGTCGCACCGCACTTGAGTCGCGGTTGAGCCGTCTCTACCGATCCCGTGCCACACTCGGCCCATGCTCCACAGGCGTGCTGATCAATCTCTGATCGAACGGGTAAGGCAAATTCGCAGGGGCCTCATGGGAACCCCGCTGATTCCCCTGGCGGACGAGCAGTGTGACATCGTCGCCAAGCTGGAATTCTGCAATCCCACGGGAAGTAGCAAAGATCGTTCGGCGCTGTGGATTCTGGAACAGGCGATCGGTCGTGGGGAGATAGTGCACGGCACCACGGTGGTCGAGTCGTCGTCCGGCAACTTCGCGCTGGCCCTGGCTTTCTACTGCCGGATGCTCGGCATCTCGTTCGTCCCGGTCATCGATCCGAACTGCAACGAGGCCACCGAAGCCCAACTCCGGCTGCTGTGCGACCGGGTGGATAAAGTTTCCGTCCGTGATGTGACGGGCAGCTACCTGGAGAATCGGCTGTCCCGGGTGCGGGAACTGCTGGTTGAACTCGACTGGGCCTATTGGCCCAACCAGTACGCCAATCCAGATGCCCGCGACGCGCATTACCTCTTCACCGCAGGCGAGTTGATCGCGCAGGCCGGCCCGCTCGACTATCTCTTCGTCGGCGTGGGCACGGGCGGTACGATCGCCGGGCTCTCCCAGCGGATCAAGGAAGAGTATCCGGACTGCGTGGTCGTCGCCGTCGACGCCGAAGGCTCGGTGATCTTCGGAGGTCCGCCGAAGAAGCGGCGGATCCCCGGCATCGGCTCCAGCATTGTGCCGCCGCTGTGCGGTCAGGCGCTGATCGACCAGGTCGAGATCGTCTCCGAGGCGCGCGCTGTCGAGGCCTGCGGCGCCCTGGCCGCCAAGTACGCCTTGTATGCGGGCGGTTCGACCGGCAGCGCCTATGCCGCCGTCCAGGACTACTTCGCTCGTTACCGTCCCGGTGCGCACCGTCCCCGGGTCGCCTTCATCGCCGCCGACCGCGGCCATGCCTACGCCCAGACCGTCTACGACCCCATGTGGGTCCAGCAACTGCGGGCGGAAACGGTACAGCCCCCCGGCGTCGAAGCCCTGGCTGTCAACTGAAGGAGAACCACCCCGTGTCCACCCTGGCCCCGCCGCCCATGACCGTGATCGGCGCGGGCGACATCGCCGCCGAGACGGATCGTCACCGTCCGGAGCTCGTCGAGGTCGTCCGTGCCGCCTACCTCGCGCACGACGCCGGACAGAGCTCGAACCCGCACAGCTCGTTCCTGCGTTTCCCCCACCAGAGCCGGTCGCGTATCATCTCCCTGCCCGCCTATCTGGGCGGCGAGTTCGAGGTCGCCGGCAACAAGTGGATCGCCAGCTTCCCGGACAACACGCAGCGGGGAATCCCCCGCGCCTCGGCCACACTGATCCTCAACGACTGCGTCACCGGCTATCCGTTCGCCTGTATGGAGTCCTCCATCGTCTCGGCGACGCGGACCGCGGCCTCTGCGGTACTGGGCGCGCAGACGCTGCTCGGCGCGCGCCGTGCCCGCCGAGTCGGCATCGTGGGCACGGGTCTGATCGCCCAGCACGTATGGATGTTCCTGCGAGATCTCGACTGGGAGATCGACGGCTTCCGGCTCTTCGACCTCGACCCGGCGGCGGCGCGCCGCTTCGGCGGCGTCGTGGCCGAGCACACCGAGGCCGAGATCGTGGTCGCCGACACGGTGGAGGACGCGTTCACCGACTGCGACCTGGTGGTGCTGACCACGGTGGCCGGCGAACCGCACCTGCACGACCCCGCGCTGCTGGCCCACAACCCGGTGGTCCTGCACCTGTCCCTGCGCGACCTCGCCCCCGAGATGATCCTCGCCGCCCAGAACTTCACCGACGACGTCGACCACGCCGTACGCGAGCGCACCTCGCTGCACCTGACCGAACAGCGCACCGGCAACCAGGACTTCGTCGACGGCACCCTCGGCGACCTGCTGCGCGGGCGGTTGCACCGGCAGCACGGACGCCCGGCGATCTTCTCGCCGTTCGGACTCGGCGTACTCGACCTCGCCGTCGGCAAGTGGGTGCACGACCGAGTCGTCGCCGCGGGCCGGGGCCACCGCGAGAGGGACTTCTTCACCGGGGTGGGGGTCTGACGCATGAGCGCCTCACCCGCCCTGCGCCCCGCCGGGGACCGGTACGTCGT
Source organism: Streptomyces sp. 11-1-2 (assembly GCF_003595545.1). Taxonomy (NCBI): domain Bacteria; kingdom Bacillati; phylum Actinomycetota; class Actinomycetes; order Kitasatosporales; family Streptomycetaceae; genus Streptomyces; species Streptomyces sp. 11-1-2. The sequence continues at coordinate 2,461,259 of NZ_CP022545.1, read as the reverse complement.
CGTGGTGAACCACGAGGAGCAGTACTCGGTCTGGTTCGCCGACCGTGCCCTGCCCGCCGGCTGGACCGCCACCGGCGCGCAGGGCACCCGCCAGGAGTGCCTGGACCACATCGAGCAGGTGTGGACCGACCTGACCCCGCGCTCCGTACGAGCCTCACGATGACGGCCGGTGGCCTCGCACCGGCCTGGCTGCGCGGGCTCGGCAGCCGTGAACTCACCTCGCGGTGGCGCCTGTTCGTGTTCCCGCACGCCGGGGCAGGCGCCTCCGCCTACCGGCTGGCGGCGTACCTGCCGGACACCGTCGAAGTCTGCACGGTCCAGTTGCCCGGCCGGGAGAACCGGTTCGCCGAACCGGCCCTGACGTCCCTGGACGACGCCGTGACCGCGCTCGCCCCGCTCGTCGCGGACCATACGGACCTGCCGTACGCCTTCTTCGGGCACAGCATGGGCTCCCTGATCGCCTTCGAGACGGCCCGGCGGCTGCGTGCACTCGGCACGCGCCTGCCCGACCGCCTGTTCCTGTCGGGCATGCGCGCCCCCGGCCTGCCGGACCGCGACCCGCGGCACACGCTGCCGGACGACAAGCTGCTCGCCACATCCGAATTCGACGGTGTTGATGCCGAGTTGCGGGAGCTGCTGCTGCCGCTGCTGCGCGCGGACCTGACGCTGTGCGAGACGTACACGCACCGGGCCGAGGCACCCCTGCCCTGTGCCTTGACCGTTCTGGCCGGCTCGGACGACGACAGCGTCGACAGGACGGAGCTCGCCGGCTGGCGCGAGCACACCTCGGCCGACTTCGCACTGCATCTGGTCCCGGGCGCCCCCCACCTCTATGTGCGCGGCGCGGAACGACAGCTGGCAGAGACGATCACGCGTACCTTCCCCGCACGGGGCTGAGAAGGGATTCGTTCATGGCGCCGACCACCCTGGTCGCACTGTGGGAGCAGCAGGCGGCCGCGACACCCGACGCGGTCGCCGTCGTCGCGGGAGCACACCGCGCCACCTACGCCGACGTGGACCGCCGGGCCACGGTACTCGCCGCCGAGCTGCAGGCGCGCGGCATCGGACCGGAGAACCTGGTCGGCGTCTGTCTCGGCCGCTCGGTCGAGATGGTCGTGGCCCTGCTCGGCGTCCTGAAGTCGGGCGCCGCGTACCTTCCTCTCGACCCGAGCTACCCGGCCGACCGGCTGCGGCACATGACCACCGACTCGCGGGCCGGGCTGTGGCTGTGCGACGTGCACCACCGCGCGCAGGCCCTGGCGTCCGGCGCGGCCGACGTCCTGCTGGTCGAGGACCTCCCCGCGGAACCTGCCGCCCCGGTGGCCCCGGTGGTACACCCACACCACCTGGCTTACGTCATCTACACCTCCGGTTCGACCGGCCTGCCCAAGGGCGTGGCCGTCGACCACGCGGCGGTCGCCTCGTTCCTGCGAAGTGTGGCCGAACGACCCGGCCTCGGGGCGGACGACCGGGTCCTCGCGCTGACCCCGCTGTCGTTCGACATCTCGGCACTGGAGCTGTTCCTGCCGCTGATCCGGGGAGCGACGGTGGTGATGGCCCCGCCCGCCGCCAACACCGACCCCGAGCTGCTGGCCGCCACCATCGCCGAGGGGGGTGTAAGCGTTGTCCAGGCGACCCCCACCACCTGGCGGATTCTGTTGGCGTCCGGCTGGACGGACGGGCACGGCCGGGTACTGCTGTCGGGCGGTGAGCCGCTCGATCCGCAGCTCGCCCGCGACCTGCTCGCCACCGGCGGCACCCTGTGGAACCTGTACGGGCCGACCGAGGCGACGGTGTGGGCCACCGCCGCCCGCGTCGACGCCGTGGCCGACCGGGTCACGGTCGGCACGGCCCTGTCCAACACCCGGCTGCATGTCGTCGACGAGACCGGGCGGGAGGCCGGCCCAGGAGTCACCGGCGAGCTGTGGATCGGCGGCGCGGGCGTAGCGCGCGGCTACCTCACCCGGCCCGCGCTGACCGCCGACCGGTTCGTGCCCGATCCGTTCGGGGACGCCTCCGGGCGCCTGTACCGGACCGGCGACCTCGCCCGGTGGTCCGCCGACGGCACCCTGGAGGTGCTGGGGCGCGACGACCACCAGGTCAAGGTGCGCGGCTTCCGCATCGAGCTCGGCGAGATCGAGGCCTGTATACGCAGCCACCCCCTCGTCACGGACGCGGTGGTGGTCGTCGACCGCGAGGCAGCCGGTGGCGACCAGTTGGTGGCGTACCTCGTGCCCGCGCCCGACGCGCGGAACGTATCCGAGGACCTGCCCCGCCAGGTCCGTGACCACCTCGCGCAGCGGCTGCCCGCCCACATGGTGGCCCAGGGCTACGCGGTGCTCGACGCCCTGCCCCGCACCTCCGCGGGCAAGGCCGACCGCGGCGCCGTGCGGCGGATCCCGCACAGCCCGGTCCGGGCGAGCGGGCCGATGCCCGACGACGCACCGCTGCCGCCGCACACCGCGGCGGTGCGCCGCGTGTGGGCCGAGGTCCTCGGGCTCGACGACGTGTCCCCGTACGACGACTTCTTCGGCCTGGGCGGCCAGTCTCTCACCGCGGTACGGGCCGTGGCCCGGCTGCGTACGGAGCTCGGCGTGCCGGTCGACGCCCAGTCGGTCTTCGCGCATCCGACACCCGCCACGCTCGCCGCCGCCCTGGACGGCGTGGCGCCCTCGGACGACGAGCCGATCCCCGCGGCCGGGACCGCCGAACTCTCCTTCGGCCAGGAACGGATCTGGTTCTTCGAGCAGCTGAACGACGCGGTGCCCGCCTACCACCTGCCGGTCGCCCTGGGCCTGCCCGGCGGGCGCGTCGACCTGGCGCTGCTGGAGGATTGCCTGTCCGCGCTGGTGCACCGGCACCCGGCGCTGCGCACCGCCCTGGTCGCCGTCGACGGCCGGGTCCGCCCCGAACTGCGCGAGGCGACCTCGGTGCCGCTGCGCTGCACCGAGGTCGCCGAGGAGGACCTGGACGCGCTGGTGACCGAGCGGATCCGCGTCCCCTTCGCCCTCGACCGCCCACCGCTGCTGCGCGCGGACGTGCTGCGCACCCCGAGCCGTGACATCGCCTTGCTGACGATCCATCACATAGCGAGCGACGGCGCGTCGGTGGACCTGATGGTGCGGGAATTGGGCGAGCTCTACACGGAGCTCGCCGCCGGCCGCCGCCCCGCCCCGGCACCGCTGCCCGTGACGTACGCCGACTACGCGGCCTGGCAGCGCGATCGACTCATCGGCGCCGAGCTGGAGCGGCTGCTCGACCACTGGCGCACCCGGCTGTCCGGCGTGCCCGTCCTGGAGCTGCCGACCAGCCGACCCCGGCCGGCCGTCGCGAGCCACCGCGGCCGCCGCGAACTGCTTCGCATCCCTGCCGACTTGGCGCACCGGCTGCGCACGCTGTGCCGAGCCGAGGGCGTCACCCTGTTCATGGGCCTGCTGGCCCCTTTGCAGGTGCTGCTCGGCCGGTACGCCGACGAGAGCGATGTCGCCATCGGCACCTTGGCAGGCGGCCGGCCGCGCCCCGAACTGGACGATGTGGTCGGCTACTTCGTGAACACCGTCGTCCTGCGCACCGACCTGTCCGGCGGCCCGACCTGGCGTGAGCTGCTGGGCCGCGTCCGCGAGGTCGCGCGGCAGGCGTACGAGCACCAGGAGCTGCCCTTCGAGAAGCTGGTGGCGCAGCTGAGCCCGGAGCGCGACCTGAGCCGCAACCCGCTCTTCCAGGTGCTGCTCGCTCTGCACGAGGAGCCGAGGGCCGGTCACCTCACCGAGCTGTATGACCGCAAGGAGCTGGAGGGACGGCTTGGCACCGCCCGCTTCGACCTCGCCCTCGACGTGACGGACCACGCCGCCGGGGCCGGTGACCTCAGCATCTCCGTCGAGTACGCCACCGACCTGTTCGACGCGGACTTCGTCCGGGGCCTCGGCCGGCACTTCCTGCGGGTGATCGAGCAGATGGTGTCCGACGCCACGGCCCGACTGTCCGAGCTGGAGATCGTCTCGGCCGATGAGCTGCGCGCCCTCTCCGTCGGGAACCGGGCCGAGCCGCTGCCCGAGCCGACCACTCTGGTCCGCCTGTGGGACCGCCAGGTGCGGACCACCCCGGACGCGATCTGCGTCGTGGGCGACGGCCGGTCGCTGACGTTCGCCGAGACCGACGCGCGGGCCTCGGCCCTGGCCCGGGAGCTGCGGGCCGGGGGCGTGCGCCCCGAAAGCCTGGTCGGCGTCTGCCTGGAACGCTCGGTGGAACTGGTGGTCGCTCTGCTGGGAGTGGAGAAGGCGGGCGGCGCCTACGTCCCGCTCGACCCCGGCTACCCGCCGGAGCGGCTGCGGTACCTGCTGGCCGACTCGGGCGTACGTCTGGTCGTCGCGGACCCGGGGCACCCCACCTCCGCCCTGTTCGGCGACGGCGTGCGGCTCGTGGCGGTGGACCAGGAACCCGGGGCGGACCCCGGGCCGGCCGAGGAGGCACAACCGCACCACCTCGCCTACGTGATCTACACGTCCGGCTCGACCGGCAACCCCAAGGGCGTCGCGATCACCCACGCCAACATCACCGGGTTCCTGGAGTGGAACCAGCGGCTGTGCCGGCTCACCGGGAGGGACCGGGCCCTGCTCAACCACTCGGTGGCGTTCGACAACTCGGTCTGGGAGATCTTCCAGTGCCTGGTGTCCGGCGCCGAACTGCACCTGGCGAGCCCCACCGCCGCCTACGACCCCGAGGAGTTCCTGAGAGAGGTCGCCCAGCGCGGCATCACCACGCTCAACGCGACGCCCTCGCAGATGCGGATCCTGCTGGAGTCCGGTACGGATCCAGCTTCCCGACTCGCCTCCGTACGCCTGGTGTTCACCGGCGCCGAGGCCGTGCCGCACGATGTGGCCCGCCGCATCCTGTCCTCCACCGCGCCGGGATGCCAGGTCTTCAACGAGTACGGGCCCACCGAAGCGACCATCACCTCGGCATTCTGCCCGATCACCGAGGAGCTGCTCGACCGGCACGGCCACCGCCCGAGCGTCCCGTTCGGCCGGGCGACCGACAACGCACACCTCTACGTGCTGGACCCGCGGCTGCGCCCGGTCGCCCCGGGCTGTCGCGGCGAGCTGTACGTCGGCGGCAGCGCCGTCGGCCGCGGCTATCTCGGCAGGCCGGCCCGCACGGCCGGGGCGTACCTGCCCGACCCCTACGCCGCGGAGCCCGGCGCTCGTATGTACGCCACGGGCGATGTGGTCCGGCTGTTGCCCGACGGAAATCTGGTCTTCCTCGGCCGCAACGACCACCAGGTCAAGGTGCGCGGTTTCCGCATCGAGCTCGGCGAGATCGAGTCCGCGCTCCAGAGCCACCCGGCCTGCGCCGACTGCGTGGTGGCCGTGCGCCGCACCAGCACCGGTGCGGACCAGCTGGCGGCCTACCTGATCCCCGAGCACCCCGACCGACCCTCCCCGGACCCGGCGGAACTGCGCGCCCACTTGGCGGGCCAACTGCCGCTGTACATGCTGCCGCAGAGCTACACCGTGATCGAGGAGATCCCACTCACCCCGAACGGCAAGGTCGACCGGGACGCACTGCCCGACCCACGCCCGGTACCCGCCCCGGCCCCCGCCACCCGCTGGGCCGTCACCGAGCAGCAACTCCTCGTCGCCGACGTGTGGCGGGAGTGCCTGGGCGTCGAGGAGGACTTCGGGCCACAGGACGATTTCTTCGACGCCGGCGGCACCTCGTTGACCATCACCACGGTCGCGGGCCGGCTCAGCGAGCGACTTGGGCGCCGGGTCTCGCCGGTCCTGGTCTTCAGGAACCCCACCGTCGAGGGCCTCGCCGAGGCGCTTGGGGAGGACTCACAGCGATGAGCAGCCCGCCCGGAGAAGCGCCCCCGCCGGGAGCACGATTTTACCGATCGTCGATCTCGCCAGAGGGGATCTGAGCTGCATAGATGCGTCGCGTAGATGTCCCCACGCTCAGCACCCGCTGGTACAGCGCGGCCAACTCCGGGCCGGGATCGAGCCCAAACCGTTCGCGCAGGACCTGCCGCGGCGTCGTGAAGGTCCGCAACGCATCCACCCGTATGCCGACCGTCATCAGCGCGACCATGAGGTGGCGGTAGGCGGTCTCGCGGTACGGATTACTCGTGAGGAGCTCCTCCATCGGCGGGCATCGCGCGCCTCGGCGACGTGGCCCGTAAACCGGTCCGCGTCGATCCGATACAGGTCAAGCCGCAGCATGCGATTGCCGCGTACATGCCTGAACTCCGAACGGGCAACGCCCGCCGGAAACCCCATTGTCCGGAGGAGGCGGGAGGCGTAGACCTGGATCGTGTTCACCGAGGTCTGCGGCGCGAACGCGCCCCAGACCCCGTCGATCAGGTCGGCTGTCGCCGCGTACGAGTTGTTGTGCGCGGCGAGCAACGCCGTCCGGGTCCTCCTGGATGGTCCGCCGCCAAGTCGTCTCCGTGCGGCCCACGAGCGCCACCGTGTCGCCGTCGGTGGCGAACCGGCGCGGACTCACGCCCCCGAGACCGGAACCGGCACCCGTGATGACGGACACACGGCTGGGATTTTCTTGGTTCACGAACTTCTCGTCTTCCGCATGTGCTTCGGGCCCAGAACAGCCCGGGTTTCCCCTGTTTCGCAGCCTAGGAAGATGTACACAACACGAATTTGAACCACACCGCCGTCTGATGGACTATGACCGCCAGACAAAGCCGGAGCAGCACAGTCGAAGGGGCCGGTCGATGACGAACGGCGCTGGAGTGGAGGCCGACGGATCGCGCGGGGCGTTCTCCGCGGTACTCCACCGTCCCGGGCGCGGCACCACAAGGATTTGTCCACGCCTTCCAGCGCGGGTGGGATGCGGAGCTCGGCGATGGCTTGCCACTGCGGAGCGTCAACCGGGACGTAACCGGTGACTTCCGGGTCAGGAGCCGCGCCGCCAAGGTCCGCGACCTGGCGCTCACCGATATCCACAGCATGTCGGCCATCCGGACCGCGCACGCCCTGGGCGGCGTGGTGGATCGGGTACGGATGTACGTCGTGAAACGCGGCGCATGGACGTTGGAAGGTTCGCGCGATCGGGACAGACACACCGTGTCGGCGGGCAGTTCCTCCTCCGGCACGTCGGGCAGCCGTGGCGCTTCGAGGCGGCGCCGCACACGACGGTGAAGATCCTCCTCCTGCTCCCCGTGCCGCTCACGCCGCTGCTGGGAAACCGGGCCGTCACCGGGCCAGCCGATTCGGTCGAGGTACGCCTGCTGGTGGCCCACGCGAATATGGTGTATGAGACCATGGCCGGCCTCGGCCCGGCCGGTGTGCAAGCCGCCCACAGCACCCTGCTCGAAGTGGCCCACGGGCTGAGCGTCTCGGAACTCGCCGCCCACTGGCAGTTCGCCGACAGCAGCCACTTCATCCGGTCCTTCAAGAAAACCTACGGCCAGACGCCCACCGAGTACGCCCGCTCGACCGGGCTGGCCGAAAGCTGAACCGCCCCGCACAGTCGTCGCTCGCCCCAACGGTGCGGGTGCCGATCAGGGTCGCGATCATCTGCCCAGGCGACCACGCCATCAGGTCGGACGGTCGGCGTCGGGCGCGGTGCGCGCTCAACAGGCGCGGGCAGGCTCAGCCGACGGGGCCGCCGTCGACCTGCTCCACGGGGGCGGAGTCCCCGGCCGATGCGGCCTCGCTCGTGGCCGCGGGCCGCCGGTCGAGCCCGAGCACGAGTGGTACGGCCAGCACGCTGATCGCGGTGAGGAACACCCAGGGCAGCGCCGCACCGCCCTCCAGCAGCGCTGTGAGCAGCGCCGGGGCGACGGCGCCGCCGACCGACCAGGACATCTGGTAGACGCCCAGATAGCGGCCCCGCAGATGCTCGGGCGCCATCACCACGCTCAGTTCGCTGGTCGGCGGCGAGCTGAGGATCTCGGCCGCGGTGTAGAGCACCATCGCGATGAGCAGCCCGGCGATCATCGCCCAGCCGGGCAGCACGAGCAGCGTGCCGAAGACGACGAACGCGGCCGCGTTGAGCAGCAGGGCCAGCACCAGCACCGTCACGGGCCTGCGGGCCTCGATCCACCGGCTGGCGAGCGTCTGGAGCAGCGCGACCATGGTCGCGTTCAGCACGACGAGCACGCCGACGATCCAGGCGCCGACATCGAGGTTGTCCGCCGCGTAGACGGCGAGCAGCACCGTGATCACCGTGGAGGCGAAGACGAAGGAGATGTTCGCCGCGACCAGCCGCAGATACCGAGTGTCCCTCAGCACGGTGCGATAGCCGCCCGAGGGTTGTCCGGTGGGTTCGCCTGCCGCCTGCTCCGGTTCGGCGGGCTCCGGCTCCGCGGGCCCGGCGGCGGCCGCCTTGCTCCTGTCCGCGCCCCGCAAGGTGATCACGAGCCAGCCTGCGACGGCGAAGGAGACCACGTTGGTCGCCATTACCGCCCTCAGCCCGGTGACGGTTCCGATGCTCAGGGCCACCGCGGACACGGCGCCGCCGAAACCGACGCCGACATTGCGCAGGGCGCGGACGAAGCCGAACCAGCGGGCCCGCTCGGCGCCCCGGGCGACCAGCACGATGAGTGGACTGTTGCCCATCCAGAAGGCCGTGGAACCCAGTTGCACCACGAACTGCCACAGCACGATCTGCCAGGCCGCGTGCGAGAAGAGGAAACCGATGAATCCGGCCACCGAAATCCAGTTACCCGCAGCGACCACGGTCCGCGGACCGTATTTGTCCAACAGCAACCCGATAAAGGGCGGAACGGGCAGGGCGAGCAGCTGGCCGGCGGTCAGCGCGGCGCCGACGGCGACCAATGACAGCGACGTCGTCTTCACGAAGAAGACGATGGTGAACGCCATCACCAACCCGTTTCCCAGGCTGTCGATCAGATTGGCCGTGACGAATCGGCCTTTTCCCGCGAGATCCGGCAGACCCCAGGCCGACTGAATCCGCCGCCACGACGAAGGCGCGGGGGAATGCTGCGGCGTCATGACTTCTCTTTACCTCGCTGCATCGGCGGGCAATTCGCCTGCGGCAGGCACTTCGCCCCCGGCGGGCAGCTCGCTCTGATGGAAGACGGCTGCGCTGCGCGCCTTGGCATGCGCCGCGATGGAGATGATGCCGCCCGAACCGGCCGGCACCACCTTGGCAAATGCTCCCGCACCACCATGCGGGGTGTAGAACATGCCATAGGCCGCATGCCATTCCTCGGTTTCCCCGGATACCGGGTCCACCACAAACTCAGGCCGGGGGATCACTCTCTGTTGTACGACACATCCTTCGGCGGCGGAGTTCTCCAGGGCCCGCTGCCAAGTGGCGTCGTCCGTTTCCCAGCCGACCACGGCGCCGACCCCGCCGCCGCGCCCGTTGACCTTCAGGATCAACTGCTCCCGCCGCTCAAGGCATTCGTCGACGAGGTCGGTGTCAGTCTTGAGCGCGTCAGTGTTGATCAGCCGGGTCCAGGGCAGCACCCGGTCGATGAGCCGGCACTCGTCGTCGCTGAGGTTGCGCCGCCGCACCGGGTCCGAAAGCAGCGCCATACAGGCCTTGTTGGCGAACATGTTGCTGGAAAGCGGGGTCCACAGCAGCGTCTCGCCCGCCCGGTGCGCACGCAGCAGGGGTGCGACCAAGTCCCAGCCGTCGGATTCCTCGGCGATCTGGTCCGGGACGAAGGAGCGGTAGACCACGTCGATCTTCGTGTCCCCGAGGTAGAGCGCCCCCTCGCGTTCGTGCACGTCGGAGACCTCGGCCACCAGGATGTCGAGGCCCGCCCAGCGCAGTGCGGACTGGAAGTTGAGCCAGAGCTCGCCGTAGTCCTTCAGACCGCCACGCCACTCCAGCAGCGCCACCACCGGGTCGCGCCCGGGTGCCACCCGGGCGCCGAAGTGGCGCAGCGCCTCCACCACGGCGCGAATGGGATGCACGTAACCAAGCCGATTCCGGCGCGCGAAGTCGGCGAAGGCGTCAACCTCCATCGTCGCCCGGGAGATTTCACTCGCGAGGCCCCAGCCGCCGGCCTCGCTCCCCAGATTGAACTCGAGGAGTTTGAATGAGGTGCCGTCGTGGTACATGTCGGCCCGGCCGAACTGGGGTGGCACTAGGTCACCGAACCGCCGTATCGCTTCCCAGCGGCCGTCGCTGATGCCGAGTACCGACCGGAATGCGTCCAGATCGCCGCCGAACATCCGGTCCGGCAAGGAAAAGACTGTTTCGATGAGGTGCTGCAGGTCATCGGCGAACTCGCGAATCTCACGCTCGGCGACGAAGAGGGGCCTGGCCAAATGCTCGCCATGCCAAGGTGCGAGCGTCGGGAAATCCTTGACGTGCTGGGCGATCGTGGGCAACTCGCTGTCCGGTGTGCGGAACTCCTCGTTGTACTGGGCTGTTACCCGCTCCGTCGACATGAAGCTCCACTCCTGATTGATGGTGACTGGGCCCCTCAGCCCGCAGGAGTCACCGTTCCATCCCGGTCTCATGTGTGGCTCAATTGCCACTCAATTCGCGGTTATCGGCTCCCGTGGGCACGGTACATCTGTGTTAACACTAGAATCCTTGAACACCCGAAAGAAAATGGTTTTGCAGCCATGGGGGAACGTTTATCTTCAGCCATGCCGCAAGAGCGGCGAATGCCGCTGCAGGCTGTTCATCCAGCTCGCCGCGCTCAGCGGCAAGGAGTTCGAGCTCGATGATGTCGGGGTCATCGCCAGCGTCGGCGACCGGCTGGTCTTCACCCAACCGCTGTCCCGGCAGGCCGTCCTGGAGTCGCTGCTCGAACCGGCACCCGCATCAACCGCTGGCCGCACGCGGTCAGTTGGAACCTACGCAGGATGTTCCACACACTCAGCGTCCGATCGCGCAGCAAACTCGCGGGCACGGTCAGGCAGAGACTATGGGAGGCGCCATGACCGCCACGACGGACACTTTCGCCGACGCCATCGGCGGGCTCGGGGACACCGAGTGGGACCGACTCGCCGACGGCAGGTTCCTTTCGTCGGCGCTGTGGCTGCGAGTGTGCGCCCTCGACCCCGGGTCGGTCTCCGGCGGACTGCACGTGGAGACCCCGGGCGGCGGCCGGGCCGCGATCCCCGTGGCGGCGGTGACCGACGAGCCCACCCCAAGCCTGCGGTGGCACGACCTGCTTGCCGCGCGCGGCCTGCCGGCACCCGAGCCGGGCGGCCTGCTCATCGGCCAGCGCCGCGGCTACCTGGCGCACCTCCTGACCGGCGAGGGGACCGATCGGACCGAGGCCGCCGCCGCGGTGCTCGACGCGGTCCGCGCGCTGCGCTCCCCACTGCACGAGGAGTCGAAGATCGCCCGCGTGGCGATGTACCTGACCACCGAGGACGTGGGGGCGCTGCGCGCGGCGGGGGTGCGGACCGCCCCGGTCGCGCTCACGACCGACGCCTGGATCGAGATCCCGCCCGGGGGCTACCACGCCTGGCTGGAATCGCTGTCGGCGCACCGGGCCCGCCGTATCCGCAGCGAGATACGGAAGTTCGAGAAGGCCGGATACGAGGTGGAGCACCGCACGCTCGCTGAGTCCTGGCAGGACGTCGCCCGGCTGCTGGCCTGTTCGCTACTGCGCTACGGCAGAACTGTAGACGTGGCCCCGATGGCCGAGTCCCTCCGCAAGCAGGGTGAACTCGCCGGTTCGCGGGCCGAAGTGGTGCTGTGCTCGCGCCTCGGCGAACCGCCCGTCGGCTTCTGCCTGTACTACCGCTGGGGCGACACCGTATACCTGCGGGGGCTCGGCCTCGACCACGACCAACTCGTCTCGGCCGCCGAGTACTTCAACCTCACCTACTACATGGCGGCGCGGCTCCCGGGAGTGCGCTGGCTGCACGCGGGCACCGAGACCGCGGAAGGAAAGGCACTGCGCGGCGCGACGCTCCGGCCGCTGTGGCTGCTGGACCTGTCCGAGGACAGCCCGCTGGCCGGGTACGACGAGGAGATCCGCGAGCACAACCGCGCCCTGCTCGCCCGCCTGCGCGACTCCTCGCCCGCGGTTTCCGATGCCCTGGAGTACGAGCTCTGGGAGCCGTACTGCTGAGGCCAACTGGACTTCGCCCTGCTCTACGGCACGCTCGCCGAGCGCGACGGGTCGGCGACGGACGGGCCGTCTACAGATCCTGATGCACCGCCGAGTGACGCCGAGATGCTGTTCAACCGTCCGTCGTGGACGGTTGAACAGCCCCTCTCCTTTCCCCCTTCTTCCTCCAAGCGTTTGTCGCACCGCACTTGAGTCGCGGTTGAGCCGTCTCTACCGATCCCGTGCCACACTCGGCCCATGCTCCACAGGCGTGCTGATCAATCTCTGATCGAACGGGTAAGGCAAATTCGCAGGGGCCTCATGGGAACCCCGCTGATTCCCCTGGCGGACGAGCAGTGTGACATCGTCGCCAAGCTGGAATTCTGCAATCCCACGGGAAGTAGCAAAGATCGTTCGGCGCTGTGGATTCTGGAACAGGCGATCGGTCGTGGGGAGATAGTGCACGGCACCACGGTGGTCGAGTCGTCGTCCGGCAACTTCGCGCTGGCCCTGGCTTTCTACTGCCGGATGCTCGGCGTCTCGTTCGTCCCGGTCATCGATCCGAACTGCAACGAGGCCACCGAAGCTCAACTCCGGCTGCTGTGCGACCGGGTGGATAAAGTTTCCGTCCGTGATGTGACGGGCAGCTACCTGGAGAATCGGCTGTCCCGGGTGCGGGAACTGCTGGTTGAACTCGACTGGGCCTATTGGCCCAACCAGTACGCCAATCCAGATGCCCGCGACGCGCATTACCTCTTCACCGCGGGCGAGTTGATCGCGCAGGCCGGCCCGCTCGACTATCTCTTCGTCGGCGTGGGCACGGGCGGTACGATCGCCGGGCTCTCCCAGCGGATCAAGGAAGAGTATCCGGACTGCGTGGTCGTCGCCGTCGACGCCGAAGGCTCGGTGATCTTCGGAGGTCCGCCGAAGAGGCGGCGGATCCCCGGCATCGGCTCCAGCATTGTGCCGCCGCTGTGCGGTCAGGCGCTGATCGACCAGGTCGAGATCGTCTCCGAGGCGCGCGCTGTCGAGGCCTGCGGCGCCCTGGCCGCCAAGTACGCCTTGTATGCGGGCGGTTCGACCGGCAGCGCCTATGCCGCCGTCCAGGACTACTTCGCTCGTTACCGTCCCGGTGCGCACCGTCCCCGGGTCGCCTTCATCGCCGCCGACCGCGGCCATGCCTACGCCCAGACCGTCTACGACCCCATGTGGGTCCAGCAACTGCGGGCGGAAACGGTACAGCCCCCCGGCGTCGAAGCCCTGGCTGTCAACTGAAGGAGAACCACCCCGTGTCCACCCTGGCCCCGCCGCCCATGACCGTGATCGGCGCGGGCCTCGCCAAGGCCCTGCACGAGAACACACAGCGATGAGCAGTACCAACAGCACGAGCGTCGTCCTGGTCGACGCTAATCCGTCGAATCGCGCGCTGGCGTAGGCCGCTATGGCGAGCAGCACGACCTCAACGGTTACGTGGTGGGGGTGACCTTCGTGACCCGGCGGGTCCGGGGGCCTTGAGCCGCTCGCTTTCTCCCAGTCCCGGCTCCGTGAGAGCAGTGGTGTACGCGTGAAAGAGAGAGAACAGATGCAGCAGAGCAAGATACGGCTGAGCGGACAGCAGGCCGATCCGGAGTTCTTCCGCTTCGAGGAGCGCGGCGAACTGGACTACGAGCTCGTTCTGGACGTCCTGCACGGCCGCAGGCTGGGAGTGATCTTCCGGGACGTCATACCGACGGCGGCGCGCAAGGAGCTGACCGAACGATTCTGGTCCAGCCCCGCCCGGCAGCATCGCGAGGGCGAGCCCTCGCACTACGTCGGCGCCTACCACTGGAACAAGGACGCCGACACCTATCTCGACGAGTCCGCCGAGGTCGCCGAGCACGTCCGGCAGGTGACCGACGCCCCGAACTCGCCCTGGCACGTGTTCCGCCAGGGCGTGGACGGGGCCCTGCGGCAGGAGGGCGCGTCCCTGCGGGTGGCACGGATGAACGGCCGTTCGGCGTGCGCCGCGCTGATCCGCGCGTGGGACAAGGAGGGCGACTTCTCCCTCGACCCGCACGAGGACGAAGCGCAGTGCAAGGACCCGCGACAAAGCGGCTTCGAGATCCAGCGGGTCCTGGACCACCAGATCTGCGCAGTAAACATGTGCACCGAACACAGCGCCGGAGGACGGCTGGTGATTTGGAACATCCGTCCCGACGACGCGACCCGGCGCTCGCTCGGCATCGAGCTGACGGGGCTGCCCTACAAGGCCGAGGACCTGGCGGACTTCGAGGAACTGCGCCTGGACATCCGGGAGGGCGACGTCTACGCCTTCAACGGCGCTTTCGTGCACGCGGTGGACGCCAACACCGGCAACCGCACGACGGTGTCCTTCATCATGGGGTTCACCGATCCCCGGACGGTCGTGAGCTGGACCTGAAGCCGACCGGGGCCGGCGGCGTGACCGACCGCTGCAGACGTCCCGGTCCCGCCTCTCCTCGAGCGTTCGCCGACTCCGTGCGCGGCCGTCGATGCCCCGACGCGGGAGGCAGGCCCAGGCAACGCCCACGGTGCGGTGCTCAGGACGGAGGGGACGTGAACGGTCCGACCAGGTCGCAGCGGCGTGACCGTGCGCTTGCCGAAAATATCATCCGCCCTGGTGGGATGCGGTGTGCGCGGTGTACGGGAGGTCGACCGGCGTAGTCGCCCGGGCGGGCGCTCTCGCGAGGCCGGCGCTCGCGGCGGCAAGATGATTTACCGGCACCCGCAGTGCCTCAGCGGTAGTCGGCCAGGCCGTCCGCGAGTTCTTCTTCGTCGCCGTCGCGGATTGCGTAGAGGGCTTGCTGCAGGGCGAATGTGCCGCGGATCGCGGCTATGCGGGTGAGGAGTCCGTGGTTTGACCAGCTGCCCAGGGCGAGCACCCGCTCCAGGAGCTCAGGGCCGTAGCTGGCGCCGATGGCTGCGAGGTCCTCGGCTGGGTCGCTGAGTGTGACGTCGTCCCAGTCGAGTACTCCGGAGAGGTGCGGCAGGCCGTGCGTCCACTCCCATAGGACGTTTTCGGCACCGAGGTCGCCATGCACCACTGCTCGGGTGAGGTGGGGAAGGCTGTCGAGTGCTGTAAGTTCCCGCTCGGCCCGTAGGCGTCCGCTGTCGGACATGAGCTGGAACAGCGCCGCGCGCACGTTCTCCGCGAACCGCCGCCACTGGCCTTCTGATGCCTGAGGGAGAGCTGCTCGTACCGTCTCTTCGGTGCCGGCACGGGCCAGAGCGGACAGCAGCATGGCGTACTGCGCCGCCACGGTGTTGACCACTTGGGCATCGTTGAGTGCGTCGGTCTCCAGCGGTTCCCCGGGAATGCGGCTGAGCACCAGGAACGGCGCCTCGTCGGTGCCGTGGGCGCCGCCCTGGAGCAGCGGCTCAGGTGTGCGGAAGCCGAGGTCGAGGCCGGCGAGTGCGTGTAGTGCGGCCGCCCGCTGGGGCACCCGGGCGGCCGCTGCCCGGGTGCGAGGCAGGCACACGACGCGGTCTGAGCCAATGACTACGTTGTGGAATTGCCCCTGACGTACTGCCAGGTCGTCCGGTTTGTCGTCGGGCAGCAGACGGCTCAGCAGAGCTCGATGCGTCGTGAGGATGCTCACGAATGTCCTCTGGATCCTTCGATGGGTCGGAGGCGATGTGCACGAAGTGCTGTCAGGCCGCGCCAGCGAGCGGGCGTCCGCCCCAGCGAATGTCCTTCTCGCTGCGGATGCGGGCCCGTTCTCGGCGTTGAGCGGCCAGAACGTCGGGATGGCGGGCGTTGGCGTTGCGCCAGCGCAGATAGGCGTGCAGTGCCCGGGTCTGCGCGGGGTGGCTGCGGTGGTTTGAGTTGGCCAGGGTGAACTGCCGCAGCGGGCCGAAGTGGGCCTGGATCGGGTTGGCGTAGGTCGGGGTGAAGCACAGCTCGACCTTGTTCTTCTTCGCCCAGCGGCGGATGTCCGCGCCGGTGTGGGAGGAGAGGTTGTCCAAGATGATGTAGATCGGGGCTCCGTCGGGCCGGGCGGCGCGGATCGACTTCAGCGCGGCCAGAGTGTTGGCGGTGCCCTTGCGGCGCCGGTTGACGCCCCACAGCCGGTCGTCGCCCACGGAGTAGCAGCCGTGGAAGTAGGTGACGCCCTGGGTGCGGTGGTAGGTCGCCGGCAGGCGGTCGGGGCTGCCCTGCTTCGCCCAGCAGGAGCCCGCGGTGGGCCGGATCCCCAGCGGCCCGAACTCGTCGAAGGCGAAGACCCGGTCCGGGAAGTGCTCCAGGACGTGCTCGATCCGGTCGAGCTTGGCGTCGCGTTCGGGGTCGGGGGACTCCTTCCAGGTCTTGGTGCGCTGGAAGGTGATGCCGCGGCGGCGGAGCAGGCACCGTAAGGCTTCGCGGCCGATGCGGATGACGCGTCCGTGCGCGCGGCGGAGGTAGGCGTCGAGTTTGCGGATCGACCAGCGGGTGAAGGGCTGGCCGAGTTTGGTGGGGCGGGCGGTGGCCGTCTGGACGACGAAGTCTTCGTCGTCAGGGGTGAGCAGGCGGGGACGGCCTCCCGCCCATTGAGGGTCCAGGCAGGCCAGGCCGATCTCGTTGAACCGGTGGATCACCTCCCGCACGGTGTCCTCGTCGGCCTGGACCAGCTGGGCGATCGCCGGGACGCGGTTCCCGCCGGCGGACGCCGGCAGCATCATCGCCCGGCGGTAGCGCACCGAGCTGGTGCTGCCCCGGCGCACGATCTGCTGCAGCTTCTGCCCTTCATGGTCGGTCAGTCTGCGCACCCGCACAGGCTCGGCCACCACACCTCCAGCGATCGGAACGGACGTCACTGCCTATCCAACCGCTCCAACCACCAACCCGGCGAACCTATTCGGTCACAGCACTAGCTCGCGTTCGGAGGGGTCTGAGCCGCCTTCTTGGCGGGGCGGCCACGCTTCTTGGCGGGGGGCTCCTCCGCGGGCCGGGACGCCGCGGTGAAGGGCTCCAGCGCCTTTTGCAGCGCCTTCAGCCCGTCCGGGCCCAGGTCCACGGTCCGGCGCTCATTCCTCAGGGCCTGCCGCACGGCAATGGTGTTGCTGCCGTCCTCGTTCTGCTCCCCGGTTTCGTATTCCTCTTCGACCCAGGTGGGCACGGATATGTCCACCGAGTGCACGTCCGCGGTGATATCGGGTTCGAGATCGCAGTGAATAACCGTACGTCCGTAGATTCGCGTTTCCACCGTCTGTCCGTTGACGACGACGGTCGTGACGGTTTCCTGAACCCCTTCCTCGTTCTTCTCGGTTTCCGCAACCTGTACAAAGCGAACTGCCACTGCTTCCCCTTTTTTTGGAACCGCTCAAATCTTAGCGGGACAGCGGCTGTTGGCGCCAATCCAGAAAGTCCGAAAGCCCCTTCCGGCCGAAAGGGGCTTTTCCGGGGCGCACGGCGGGAAATGCGTGCGCGGGACCTCAGGTGCAGCCGTTGCGGGCGGTGCTCACGGCGACGTCGTACACGCCGCCCGTGGGTCGGGCGACAAAGTCGCACACGCACAGGGCCTGTGGTCAGGCGGCGTGGCCGATGGTGATGTGGAGAGGCTGGCCCAGGGCGGTTGCCACACGCAGCAGGGTTCGGGTGGAGGGGAGGGTGAGGCTGGTCTCCAGGCGGGCGATGGCAGGCTGGGTCATCCCGGCGCGGCGGGCGAGTTCGGTCTGGGACCAGCCCAGTTCGGTGCGGCGCTGGTAGACGGTGCGGCCGATTTCGATGGCCAGCCCGGTTTCGTCGTAGATCTGCTGAGCCTGAGGGGCGAGGCCGGTCTCCTCGTCGGCCAGTTCCTTGGCGCGGCGGGTCTTCCACGCGGTGTGGTTCACAGTTCTTCCTCCTTCACGTTGCGGTCGTAGATCTCATGGCTGTTCGCGGGACGGTGTTCGGCTTCGCACTGCTGCTGGGCCGCATGTGCACGATCGACCTCTGCGGTTTCGCGCATGCGGGTCTTGTGGAACACGGTCAGCATCACGATGCGCCGAGCGGGGGCGAGCCAGTACGTGATGCGCTGTTCACGACGGTGTAGGGAGAACCGCAGCTCGCGTAGCTTGCCGCGCAGGTGGCGGGTCTGGGGCTCGCCGAGTATCTCGGCGTGGCCGGCGAGGAAGTCGGCCGGTTCATCACGCGCAAGTAATCGGCGGGAGGGAGCGAGTCCAGCCACTGCTGGACTTCTGCTTCAAGCTCGATTTCGCACCGCTCACCCATACCAAAAATAATATACCGGTACTGTGAGGGAGTCCATCGGGTCGCCCCGCATTCCTCTCTGCGGGAATGGGCTGAGCGCCGACGGTGGTCACGCGCGTTCGGTGCTCCCTCCGCGGCTGGTGGTCTACCGTCCCGTACGGGTCCGAACTGGCGGCTACGGTGCGGTATGGATCGTCGCGGAGAGTGGTCGCTGGGCTGGGGGTCAAGGGGGCGCAGGTTCAAATCCTGTCGTCCCGACCAGTGTTTTCGCAGGTCGAAGGCCGTTTCCGCGGGTAGCGGAGGCGGCCTTAACCGTTTCCGGGCTGGGAGCGATGGGGAGCCCTCTGGGAGCCCTCGTGCTCCCAACTCGCAGACGTGTCAACGGCGCCCGATTCGTCCGTCACCCGATCCGGTAGACCTACGGCGCCGTACCGCGCTCCTATGCGCCGTTGTCAACCGCAGGCCACCAAGGTCACCCCACTGCTATGGATGCTCTCGGCATCGAGAGGCATAAGGACCCCTTGTCGGCTCTCGACCCCCTTTCGGGGTGGGAGCACGGTGCCGTGCTCCCCATGCGACAGAAGGGGAGCTGTGGGGCTGATGGCCTTGGCCGACGTGTTTCCGCAGGCGGCCGAGGCTCGGGTGTTGTGGCCGCAAGGTGCCTGCCGGGTCAAGGCGAAGCAAAGTCCCTTGGCGTCTGTCGGCAGACGGGGCACTCCCAGGGGGTGAGCGCCGTATCGGGCTCTGCGGCGCAGTAGCGAGACGGTCGGCTGGGGGCGCGGCGTAGCAAATAGTGTGCCAAGCGCGGCCGCCGGTCGCGAGGCGCACGGGCGCGTCAAGCGAGCAAACTCGGCGGCTGTCAGGTCAAAGCAGCTAGGACTTGTCCGGTCGATCATGTTCTGAGCCAGATGGCGAGTGCTGCTGCGGTGGCTGTGCCGAGGAAGACGTAGCCGCGCTTGTCGTATCTGGTGGCCACGGCCCGGTGCTGCTTGAGTCGGTTGATGGCTCGTTCGATGGTGTTGCGTTTCTTGTACCGCTCTTCATCGAAGCCGGGTGGCCGTCCGCCGCGTGAGCCTTTGCGCAGGCGGGCGGCCTGGGTGTCAGCCTTCTCCGGGATGGTGTGCCGGATTCCCCGGCGTCGCAGGTACTTGCGGATGGGTCCGTTGCTATAGGCCTTGTCCGCGGCGAGGCTGTCAGGCCCCTTGCGGGGCCTGCCCGGGCCGAGCTTAGGAACGCGGATCTTGTCCAGCACCTTCGTGAACTGGGTGCAGTCCGCCCGCTGGCCTGGTGTGACGATGAGGGACAGCGGGCGGCACCGGCCGTCGGCGCTCAGGTGGAGTTTGCTGGTGAACCCGCCCCGCGAGCGGCCCAGGCCCTCACTTCCTGCACCACCTCCACCAGGCGGGCATGCAGGCTCTGCCACGCTGTTTCGCCCTGGTGTTCTGCTTGCTCGGCCCCCTTTGATGCCGGGATCGGCGGCGGATCGGTCCGGGCGCCGGCCGCGTGCTGATGAGCGCGAACAATGGTGGAGTCCACCGAGATGTCCCAGTCGATCTCACCCGCCGCGTCAGCCGCAGCCTGGACCTGCCGCAGCAGACGTTCCCACGTCCCGTCCGCCGACCACAGCCGGTGCCGTTCATAGACCGTCTTCCACGGCCCGAACCGTTCCGGCAGGTCACGCCACTGCACACCAGTCCGCACCCGGTGCAGAATCCCGTCGATCACCTGCCTGTGATCCCTCCACCGGCCACAACGCCTATTGCTGACCGGCAGGAACGGCCGCAGCCGTTCCCACTCAGCATCGCTCAAGTCACCCCGCCCCATGTCCACATCAACGACCCGGACGGCGAGTAGTCACATGATCGGCCGGACAAGTCCTAGGCCCAATGCCGTTGTTTTAGGCCTCGGGCGTGGGTTCCTGGGTAGTGGTCCCAGGGGGTGGTTCGGGTGTCTGCGCGTGTGTCTGAGTTATCGGGCCTGGGGCTGTTGACCTGGGTCTATCCGCCGGGGTTGGTGGATCGGGTGGTCGGGGCTTGCGGGTGCGCGGAGCAACGCAGACGGCTGCTTCCCGCGCGGCTGGTGGTGTACTTCGTGCTGGGGCTGGCGTTGTTCTCTCCGGCTCCGTATCTGGAAGTGATGCGGCACCTGGTGGAAGGCCTGCGGTGCCAAGGGCTGCTGGGCGGCTGGCATGTAGCCGGCGAAGTCCTCGCTGTTCCGGGCCCGGCAGCGGCTGGGCTGTGAGCCGTTGCGGGTGCTGTTCGCCACGACCGCCAAGCCGATGGCCACCGAGACGACACCCGGCGCGTTCTGGCGGGGCTTGCGGCTGCTGGCGGTGGACGGGACCTGCTGGGACGTCGCGGACAGCGAAGCCAACGAGGCCGCGTTCGGGCGTCCGGGCAACGGCCGCGGGTCCGGCAGGAGCGCGTTCCCGCAGGTGCGGATGGCTGCGTTGGTGGAGGTGGGCAGCCATGCGTCGCTGGACGCGGAACTCGCCGGCTGCCGTACCGGGGAAGTCACCCTGGTCGGCCGGCTGCCACGGTCACTCGGCCCGGGCCAGCTCGTCCTGGCCGACCGTGAGTTCCTCGGTGTCCCGTTGTGGCAGTGCTGCGCCTGGCCTACCTCACCGCGACCAACACCCTGGCGTTCCTACGTCTCCTGCCGATGAGCGACAGAGACAAGGACATCGAGATCCTCGTACTCCGGCACCAACTACTGGTCCTGCAGCGCCAGGTCGGCAAGCCTGCCTTCACCGACAGCGACCGTGCCATCCTCGCCGCCCTGCTCCACCACCTGCCCAAAGACAGACTGCGGCACCTTCTGCTGCTGGTCCGCCCCGAGACGGTCATCCGCTGGCATCGTGAGCTGCTCAGGCGGCGCCATGCCGCGACCTGCGTATCCAGGCGACGTGGACGCCCGCGCACCATCCGCTCGATCCGCGCCCTCGTCCTGCGCCTGGCCAGGGAGAAGGCCTCGTGGGGATATCGCCGGATCCACGGCGAGCTCGCGGCGTTGGGTATCAAGGTCGCCGCCTCCACGGTCTGGGAGATACTCCGCGAGCACGGCATCCCACACCGCGCATCCGACCGGGGACTGGATCGTGCAGCTCGGACGCAACCTCCTCATGGACTTCGAGGAGGCAGGCAGCAGGGCGAAGTTCCTGATCCGCGACCGCGACTCGAAGTTCACAGCCGCCTTCGACGCCCTGATGGCCGATGCCGGTCTCAATGTCGTCACCACCGGCATTCGGATACCCCGGATGAACTCGCTCATGGAGCGGTGGATACAGACCTGCCGCACCGAACTCCTGGACCGGACCCTGATCTGGAACCAGGGCCACCTCCTCCACGCACTGCGCGAGTACGAATCCTTCTACAACGAGCACCGCCCGCACGGAGCCCTGGAACAAGCCGCTCCCTGCCGCCCGCTACCCGCACCCATCACGCAACAAGCCCAGCTTGCCCACCTGGACGTCCACAGACGAGACCGACTCGGCGGAACCCTCCACCAGTACCAGCGAGCGGCCTGAACTGCGCGGATGATTTATCGGCACCCACAGAGCTTCTCTGATCACACGGGCCTGGTTGGTCCCATTGTCCCCAACGGGATCAACCAGCCGTGAACTGCAGTTTCGTCAGGGGCGCCGTGCGCCGGTCGGGCCACTGTCCGGGCTGTCTCTGATGCCGGTCCCGGCTTTCACGACCAGACGCGAAGGTGCCCTTCTTGCTCTCGCGGTACCTGCTCCGGTGGCGCCAGCGGTCGTCAGGACCACCGGCGCCCGCCGCACGGATTGCCGGGATCGGGTCGGCGGCTGCATGCGGAGCAGGCTCCGGTCAGGCCCCAGTTCAGCTGGCGGCAATGCGGTGTCGGACGACCGTCTGCGGTCGCAGACACGGCAGGACTTGGACATCCCCGAGATCGCCCGGTTAGCGCGATGACGGCGCGGCCGTCCGACCGCGGCCCGGTGAGGGTGATACGCCGGACTTCCTGTCCGTGGGGGGTGCGCTCGGGGTCCGAGTGAAAGAACAACGGGCGGCCGCCCGCAAGAACGACGCCGGAGGCCCGGCGCCGTGCGATGGCCGTGAGCGTCCCGCCCATTCGCTGTTCCCCGGCCCGGTCCCACGCCTGCTCCCACTCGCGGAGGGCCATCCCCTTCGCCCCGCAGACCAGGGCGAACGCCCGGCCGAACTGGCGGGTGGGGCGTCCGGCCTCCTGTCGAAGGAATCGCCCGACCTTGGCGTGGGCCAGAACGCCGCCGCTGGCAGCCTCCAGCTCGCGGTACGGCCGGGCGCCGTCCTTCTGGTAGAGGTCGGCCAGCGCCGCGTGCAGTTCCGCGAAGTTCCGTATGTACCGTGGGTGCGGAACGGGCTCCTGGCAGCCGTGGGCAGCCCGGTAGCGGGCCTGTTTCCACAGCCGCTCGGCCTCATCGGGGTCAGCGCCGCAGGCCATGGCGTAGGCCCGGACCGTCTTCAGCTTCGGCACCTGCTCACCGGACGCGGCCCGGATCAGCGTCGAGGCGCTGAACCCGGACCGTACGGCGAGCTCCTTGTAGTTCAGGTCGGCCCGGCCGCGGTGGTCCCGCAGATAGAGGGCCAGCTTCTCCAGCTCCCGGTCGCAGGGGGCGATCGGGTTCTCCCGCCGTCCCACCGTCAGCCCGCCGCTTCGGCCTGCTTGCCGGAGCGCGCCCGGCGGGCCAGGCGCAAGCCTGTGTCCGCCGTCTCGGCGAGCAGGATCAAGACGGACAAGGCGGGCATCCCCGCGAGGGCGAGCAGCACGGCCAGGACCGGGACGTCGGTCGCCTCCGGAGCGGTCAGCGGCCGATGGCCGGGCACCACGCAGGCGGCGCGGGCGGTGTGAGACATGGTGTTCTGCCGTTCGGTGTCTGTTCGGGCTCCCAAACCGGCGTCACTGCGTGGGCGGTTGCCGTCGCCCATGCGAGTGACTCCCCATGATGTTGGCGCACCGCAGAGAGCGCTCCGCGTGCGAGGGGTCGGCGGTCACCGCCGCCCCCTCGCCGCGCCTCCGCCAAACTTGCCTGGCGCGACGGCAGCAGTGCGGCTCATCCTTGGTCAGGTCCGTTAGACCCAACAGGTCCGACTGGTGAGGTGTATGAGACGAAACTCGACGTCGACTTCACCCAGCTGCGCGAACCGGACCAGACTGCGGCTGGCTTCGGCCAGGCCGCCTGAATGCCGGAGGGCTCCGCCCTGCGCAGACGTTCGGTGCGCCTACGACTCTGGGCTGGGCGGTTACCGCTTAACGCGGCCGCGGACGGCGAGGAGCGCCAGAGCGAGCAGGACGGGCTCGGCGAGACGGGAGGCCATCTCGGTGTAGCGGCCCGCGGTGGTCAGGTCCTGGCCGCTGGAGCGGAAGACCACCGAATTGATGACGACATCCGCGGCCTTGTGGGCGCGGGCACCGGTGAAGCGATCAGGGAAGGCCGCGTGCAGTCGGGGGTCCTGTTTGCCGATGACTCCTGCGCCGGGCGAGTATGGCCTGGCTGGGGTGTCCGGCAGCCCGAGTCCCATCATCAGCACGATGGTGGCGGCCATCGCGGCCAGCAGCCAGCCCAGCGCCCGGGTGGCCCGCAGCCCGTAGCCGGACACCGCCCAGTACAGCCCCAGCAGGAACCGCTCGGCCCACGGGGTGTGTCGGTCGTTGCGGCGCATCTCCATCTCGCCGTAGTAGAAGTCGGCCGCTCCCGGCTCGTTCTTGGCGTCCTCGAACGCTTTGCGCAGCGCCCGGTACACGGGTGCCAACGCGGTCGGCTCCAGCGGCACGGGGCCGCGGGGGTCCGGCGCCAGGATCCAGCCGGACCTCGCCGTTGCGCGCGCCGTCCGCCATTGGACTTCTTCGGCCAGGGTCTGCCGCTGGGTCCAGCGCACCGGCACCCCTCGGCGGCGGTGCCAGCCATGCGGGAGCGCGGCAAGGGGGCAGTGCCCCTCCAACCGCAGCTGGTCAAGATGGACGGTCCCGGCGAAACGGCACGCGCTCAGATCAATGTCGCTGAGCACCAGGTGTGCGGCGTCCACCCCACGCAACGACAGCACCCGCACCGGGGCCTTCTTGAGCCCGTCTTCGTCGAGCACCCCCCTGCCGTGCCATGTCACGATAAACGGGGTGGTCTGGGCGGCGATGCTCACCGGGTATTCCAACACCGCGTCGGTGAGATCCACACTCGCATGCCGCAGGCGCAGCGCAGCGGTCGAGGCCCAGTGTGTGCGTTGGCAGTCCAAGTGCTGCACCGCCGCCTCGATCGTCACCGCCGTGGAGAACACGGCACCGGTCAGTCTCAGCTTCTGGCGGCACGCCAACGGTCCGATCTGCGCGACATGCTCGAAGACCACCCGCCTGAAGTTGGCGTCGCCCTTGACGACCATCAACAGGAATTGGGCGTTGCTGCGGAAGACCGCTTCGTTGAACTCGGCGTCGCCGTCGAAGACCGCCTCGTCGAACGCGGCGTGGTCCTCGAAGACCGTCCAGCGGAATGAGGCGGTGTCGGCGAATCTTGTCCCGCGGAATCCGAGGGAGCCCTTGAAGACCACCGCAGAGAACAGGGCGTGGCCGTGGACGGTTGCCCAGTCGAAGCTGGCACCGCGTGCGAAGACCGCCTCGCGGAACCCGGCATCGCTGGTGAAGTGCGCCGCTCCGAACCATGCCTCGCCCTCGAAGACCGCCTCGTTGAACTCGGCCGTCCCGTCGAAGTTCACGTTGCTGAACTGGGCGCCTGTGCTTGCCGAATACTTCATCCGTGCAGGTCACGCGGCATGCTTGTATTCGTGGAGGATGCCGCCAAGGCGGTCGTGGCGTCGTATGTCGAGGTTGCTTAACTTGTCCGGATCGTCGATTGGTGAGGGCCGCGGGTGTAGCGCTCGGGCGTTCGCGATGCCTTGGTGTGGTCGGTGGAAGTTGTAGAACTGCTCGAACTCTCGCAGGGCGTGGAGGAGGTGCCGCTGGTTCCAGTCAAGGTCCGGTCCAGGAGTTCGTGTCTGCAGGTCTGCACCCGCCTTTCCATGACCGAGTTCATTCTCGGCATCTGGATGCCAGTGAGGACGACCTCGATCCCTGCGTCCTTGAGGACGGTATCGAACAGCTGGGGGAACTTCCCGTCCCGATCGCGGATCATGAATCGCGCCCGGCAGCCGACGTCCTCGAGGTCCATGACCAGGTTCTTCGCAGCTTGCGTTACTCAGGAGGCGGCCGGGTGTGCGGTGGCGCCCAGGATCCGGAGGCGGCGACTGCTGTGTTCGATCACCGCGAGTACGTACATCCGCGTGCCGGACAAGGTGACCGTCTCAAAGAAGTCGCAGGCCAGGAGGGCGTCGGCTTGGGAGCGCAGGAAGTCGGCCCACGTGCTGGAAATCCGGTCGGGCGCTGGATCGACGCCCGCGTCCTTGAGGATCTTCCAGACGGTCGAGGCGGACACCTTCACGCCGAGCACGAGCAGCTCACCGTGCAGACGCCTGTAGCCCCAGTTTGGATTCTCCCTCGCCAGACGCAGTACCAGAATCCGGATAGAGCGCACCGTACGAGGTCGGCCGGGTCGCTTGGGCCGCGATAACGCGGCATGCCGGCGCCTGGCGAGGTCGCGATGCCAGCGCAGCACCGTGTCAGGACGGACGAGCAGCCGCACCCGCCGCAGGGCGGGTAACGGCAGCCGGTGCAGCAGCGCCGCCAGGAACGCCCGGTCGCTTGAGCTGAACCGGACTTTGCCCTTGCCGAGTTGGCGTTCCAGGACCGCGATCTGATGGCGCAGGGCCAGGATCTCTACATCCTTGTCCCGGCCACTCATCGGCAGCAAACGCAGCACCGCGAAGGCATTCGTCACACCGAGGTAGGCCAGTCGTAGCAGCACGATCGATCATCATGACGTGTGGGCCACCGGCTACGCGAGAGTGCCGACTCGAGCGACCGCGGCTGGCGAGTGTGGGGTCCGGTGCAGGCCTCCGACCAGGGAGGATGACATTCTCGGCAAGCGCACGGTCGCGCGGCCGGTCTGCGGCGTGGTGATGGTGGTCCAGGGTGGTGCTGTCCCTTTGGCGCCCGTCACCAACTGGCTCTGCCGGGACGTCCGGTGATCGACCCGGCTCACTGTCCCGACCATCCGCAGGAGAGTGACGGCTCTCCCCAGCCGCCGCGGCCGAAGTCGGCCGACGACGCCGAGGCCGGCGCCTTCCTCGCGCGAGGCGATCAGGCCGGGGCGTGCCCGACTGGCCCGTCTGCCGGAACCTCGTCAGGCGCGCCGGGTGTGCCGCGGGAGGCAGCGATGGCCAGACAGACCCGATCACGCGTCATCGGCATCGTGCCGAGCCGAACCCCGGTGGCGTCCCGCACCGCGTTGGCCAAGGCGGCAGCGACCGGGAGGAAGGGGCTCTCGCTCATCGACTTGGCGCCCAGGGGACCGAGGGCGTCGGCGGTGTCGGCGAAGTACACCTCCGTCCGCGGCACATCGGCGAACTCCGGGATGTGGTACTCGCGGAAAGTCGCCGTGGTGACGTGTCCCTCCTCGTCCATCACCAACGACTCGTACATGGCCGCGCCCAGGGCCTGCGCAACACCGCCCTCGATCTGTCCACGGCACTGCATCGGATTGACGACCCGGCCGGCGTCGCCCGCTTGGACGCTCTGCAGGATCCTGATCTCACCGGTACCGGTATGGACCGCGACCCGGAAGCCCTGGACGTTGAAGGCGACCGAACGCGGGGAACCCTCGCAGGTGCCGGTCGCGCGCAGCTCCCTGCCGGCGGCCTGGGCCGTCGCCCCGAGCTCGGCGAGCGGGATTCGCACACTGTCGCAGCACACCTGGTCCGCGTCGAGCTCACCGGCTGACCGCTCGCCGCCCACGTGGTCGGCAGCGGCAGCGATGATGCTCTCACGCAGTGACTCCGCAGCACGGGCGGACGCCAGGCCCGCGACCACCGTCCCGGTCGAGCCGAACCCTCCGGTGTCGTAGCCGACCTGGTCCGTATCGCCCTGCGCAATCAGAATCCGGTCGGGACTCGTGTGGAGCACGCTCGCGGCTAGCTGCTGGTGCACGGTCGTCGTGCCGGTGCCGAATTCGACGGTGCCAACGGCCAGTTGGTAGCGGCCGTCCGGCAGCAGCCCGATCCGCGCCTCGGCTCGATGCCCGTGGGGCGGACTTGTAATCATCATCGCCAGTGCCGTCCCCTGCCCGACGAGCCATTCCTCGCCCGGCGGCGCCTGAACGTCGTTGCCGCGGCGCAATGCCGTGTCGACGAGGGTCAGGCACTGGTCGAGGCCGTAGCTGCCGATCTCGACGTCATCCGGCTCGGTGCTGAAGCTCACCATGGCGTCGCCCGGCCGGATCACGTTACGTTCCCGGAAGGCGATCGGGTCCATGCCGAGCGCGCGGGCGAGTTCATCCATCGCCGACTCGACGGCGAAGATCGTCTGGCTGAGCCCGTACCCGCGGAAAGCGCCGGAGGGCATGTGGTTGGTGTACACGGCGTACCCTTCGACCTTCTTGTTCGCACAGCGGTAGACGGCGATCGACTCGTTGCACGAGCGGGACACGGTGCAGGCGTGGTTGCCGTACGCCCCGGTGTCGGAGACGACCCGCAACTGCACGGCCGTGAGCGTGCCGTCGCGCCGTGCGGCCACTTTGACGCGGACGCTGACCGGATGGCGGGTGACGGTCGCGGTGAACTCCTCCTCCCGCGTGAACTCCAGCGTCACGGGGCGCCCGGTGTGCAGCGCGGCCAGCGCGACGACGTCCTCGGTGAGCATCTCCTGCTTGGCCCCGAAGCCGCCGCCGACACGGCCGCACACCACCCGTACCTTCTCCGTGGGCAGGTCGAGGAGCGTGCACAGTGCCCTCCTGGTGAGGAACGGCACCTGGCTGCTCGTCCGTACGGTGAGGCAGCCGGACTCGTCCAGCCAGGCGATCGAGGCGTGGGTCTCCAGGTGCGCGTGTTGGATACGTTGGGTGACGTAGGTGCGCTCGCACACCACATCGGCCTCCGCGAAGGCCGCCTCCACATCGCCGATGTCACCGTGCACCTGATCGGCGATGTTGCGTTTCGCGTGCGCGATGTACTGTTCGGCTCCCTTGTCGCCGTGGAGCACGGGGGCGCCCGGCGCCATCGCCTCCTCGGGGTCGAACACGCTCGGCAGCAGGTCGTAGGTGACGGCCAGCCTGCGGCAGCCCTCCTCCGCGGCTGCCACGGTGTCGGCCACGACGGCCGCGACCCGCTGCCCGGCGAACCGGACGACGTCGTCGAAGAGCCGTGTGTCGGCGGGATCGCCCTTGGGGTCCTCATGCCGCCCTGTCGAGTACAGCCGTGGCGGTGAGTCCTCGTGGGTGAGAACAGTGTGCACACCGGGAACGGCACGCGCGGCGCTCGTGTCGATCGCCGTGATCCGCGCGTGCGCGTGCGGGGAGCGCAACAGCTTCACATGCAGCAGGCCATCAACGGGGACGTCCAGGGTGTAACGGGCCGTTCCCGTCACTACCTGCCGGCCGGCGGGCGTCGGCAGGTTCCGTCCGAACGGCTCCCCTCCCGGATCCTGCTCCACTTGTACGATCCCGTGGACGGCGTCCTCGATCGAGCGGTAGCCAGTGCACCGGCAGAAGTTTCCCTTCAGCGCCCTGGGGAGATCCCGCATCTGGGCGGGGTCGAGAGCGGCCACCGTCGTGATCATGCCCGCTGTGCAGAAGCCGCACTGGAAGCCCTGGGCGGACAGGAAGTCGCGCTGGACCGGATGGAGATCCCCGGCGCGGGCGAGTCCTTCCACCGTGGTGACCCGATGGCCGGCCGCGCGAAACGCGGGATAGAGGCAGCTATGCACAGGCCGCCCGTCGACGTGCACGGTGCACGTGCCGCAGTCGCCCGCATCACAGCCATTTTTCACCCCGAACCAGCCGAGATCCCGCAGGTAGCTCCGCAAACACTGCCCGGGCCGCGCTGGTTCGCTGAAGATCTCACCGTTCACCTCGATCTTCATCGGCCTCGCCCCTCCCCGAGTGATGACAGTTCTGACCGAATCTCCTCGGCGAACCGGAGAGTCATGTGGCGCCGCCACGCCGGTGCTCCGTGCACGTCGCGGTGGTAGAGCTCCGGCGGGATCGCCTGGTCGAGGGCGGCGTGAAGCTCGCCCGGCCCGGGTACCCCGGGGAAAGCCAGCCGGACCGGACGCACGGTCGATGCGGTCACTGTCAGCACGAGCGCACCGTCGTCGGGTGACCGCCTGCCGATGACCAGTGCGGCGGACCGGCCCTGCGGGGTCGGCGAGATCCGACGGAAGGCCGTGTGGCAGCGCAGCGCGGACGCCGGCAATGTGATCGAGCGCAGCAGCTCACCGGGTCTGAGTACGTTGTGCTGCGGACCAGTGACGAAGTCGGCGGCCGTGACCTGCCGGTCGCCGCCTCCGCGCGTCCAGATGGTGCAGACGCCGTCGAGAGACGCCGTGAGCGAGATCATCGGGCCGGCAGGCAGTGACAGGCAGAGGTTGCCGCCCACAGTCGCCTCGTTCCAGACCTTGAACGAAGACAGCAGCGCCTGACGGCACTGGTCCAGGAGCGGGGTCGCAGTCCACTCCGCGGGTGTCGGGATTTCGACGAGCCGCGCCAGCGTGCACGTCGCGGCGATCTCCAGCCCATCGGCGTCGGTCTTGAACGGTGCCCAGCCGAAACCTCTCACGTCGATGAGGCGGCGCAATTCCGGTTGCGGCTCGGAGAACAGCCACGTGCCGCCGGCAAGCCAGGCGTCGCCCGCCTGCCACACCGACTGCTCGGCACGGGCAGGTGCCTCGACGACCGCCTCGATGGTGTTCAGATCCATTCGGAACCCCAGGGCGCGGGGAAAGGATGTCAGTACGGATGCCGTTGAGCTTGTCCGTCCACGCCACCCCAACGGGAGGTGCATCTGCTCGACGGTGATGCTCCGCGCGCTGCGCATGCTGAGGGCATCACCGAACCCCTGTCCTCGGTGCCATTCTAGTCGCAGCCTGGAGTAGAGGGCGTCGATCCGCGACCAGTAGATGGCGCGCATACACATCGGACAAAATACGCCACTGGTGCAGACCGGGAATCCCTCGTGAGTACGTTCCGTCCGCGCCGAGCAGGCCACCGACCGGTGGCAGGTCGAGTACGCCTTGCGTGTCGGCGTCGAAGGCATGATCAACGAGGTCCTCGATGTCACGGGCCTGCGCCGAACCCGCTACCGCGGCCTGTCGAAGGTCACTTATGGTAAAGGAGCCGGAGTGTGACTATCTGATCCAGAACCGACCCACATTCACCGAATGCCGTGTTCGCCAGCCGGTGAGATGCGCGTTCACAGTGGCCGGTGCAAGGATCTGAAACACAGGCCCACGCCCGTCTGGGCAAGATCAACCGGATGCGCCAACCAGCCTCACGGACACGATGGCTTCGCCGCCACCTCGAACCACACCGTTTTTCCCCGGCCGCTGGGCGAATTGCCCCAGCGGTCTGCCAGCGCATCCACGATGAGCAAGCCGCGGCCGCTCTCCGCAAGATCGCCGTCCTGTAGGGGCGAGGTGTCCGGCCGCGCCGGGTGCACGTCACTGTCCCGCACCTCGACACGCACGCAGCCTGAGTATCCGCGCACACACACATACACGTCGGTGGCGGCATGAATCAGTGCATTGGTGACCACCTCGGATACGAGTAGCTCCATCTTTTCAGCTATATGGCCCATCTCCCACTCGTGCAGCCAGCCATGCACGGCAAAGCGAGCGCGATGAGCACCTCGCAAATCATTCTGCGTGATTTCAAGCTGGCGAATGCGTGCATACGCGGGAGGACCCTCAAATTGCAGCAGTAGCAGCGCTGCGTCATCGGTCATGCGATTACTGCGGCGGCGGATCAGCTCGTCTGCCAGAGTTTCCAACTCGTCGGCACCGGAGGATTTAATCGCGGCCTCCATGATGTCCGACTGTGTTTCCTCTGGATTGATCACTCCATCGGTGTGGAGGGCCAGCAGTGTGCCCGGCTCCAAAATGGCCTCGGTCACCATGTATGAGCTATCGGGATCGACTCCCAGCGGTACGCCTATATCCAGGTCGGAATTGGAATTCCAATAGCAACCCGCAGGATTACGGATTATAGGCGGTTGATGGCCGGCGGTTGCGAGCTGAGCGACGCCGGTATCCAAGTCGATTTGCATGCATGCGCATGTGCACATCAAATGACTGCTCTCCCAGAGAAAGCGGTTTATCCGTCCCAGGATGGCGCCGGGGTGGTGGCCCTCGGTGGCATAGGCTCGCGCGGCCGCCCGGAGCTGGCCCATCACCACAGCCGCCTGAATGTCGTGCCCCTGAACGTCACCGACCAGCGCGGTGACGCTGTGCTGATCAGCCGGCGTCACCAGGTCATACCAGTCGCCGCCCAGGTCGATCCCGCCGGTCGGCACGTATCTGGACGTGCTGCGGATGCCTGCGCACTGCGGCAGCACCCGCGGCAAAAGGGTCCTCTGAAGCTGCTGTGCGAGGGCGTGTCGGGCGCCGTCCGCCGCCGTGCGTTCCAGTGCCTGTCCCAGCAGCGTGGCCAGCGCAGGCGGAGCGGTCTTCGAGATGCCTGGCTGCTCGCTGCCGATCGAGCAGGTGCCCACCACGACCCCGCTTCCCCCTAGGAGCGGCAGCACCACCCAGGCGTAATCGTCACGGTCCCCTGCCCCCACCCGGCCGCGTGTCAGTGCCGCTCCCGGTGCATAGGTCAGTTGCCGCCTGTGCGCCACCGCCCTCGCCTCGGGCGTTGAAGCACTGATGAGCAATTGCCCTTCCAGCTCCCGCAGGAACAAGCGCGAGCAACCCTCGGCAGCGGCGATGACGAGCCGGTCACCCTTTACCTGGGTCACTGCCATCGCGTCCGCGTCCACCGCGGACATCACTCGCGCGCAGGCCAACGCGGCAGCTTCCCGGCCGTCCGACACGTGGTTGAGCTGCACGGCGAGCCGATGCAGGTGATAGACGAGCGGCGCGTTGTCAATGGCCGCTGCTCCTTGGCCCTCAGCCAGCCCCGACTCCGCGGCGTGTACCCGTGGCACGGCCGGAGGGGTCATGGGCACCCGCTGGGCAGCTAGCTGCTCCAGCTCGCGTCCCAGCCTGCCGGACACCTCCGTGAGCTGCCGCCTCTCTTCTGCCGTCGGCTCTCTGGGGCCATTGATCCAAAACGCGGTCATCACCCCTACCCCGCCGACGGGGGCCGAAAATGCGGTAAAAGGAAACGGCACGGAAACCGCCTCCTCGGGATGCTCTCCTAGGAAATCGATCGAATGCGCCGTCGCCGTACCACCGGACCGATAAGCGGCCGCCGTCGCATATACCGGATCATCTGCCAGAATATGCTCAATAGGTCCCACTCCGAGGGGACTAACCACCACTGCCGTGGCTATCAGCATCGATTTCAGTGGTTCCGGGCGCACAAGATACACCGTCGCCGCCGAAGCTCTCAGCGCATGTACGACATCCTGTGCCGCGGCGGCGAGCAGCCTATCCCGTACATCCACACCCATAGGTGTCTCCAGGGAACCCATGAGTCCTCCCAGTCAAAGCCCGCTTCACCACAAACAGTACGCCCATATCACCTCCTGGTCCTCGGCCTCAGGTTCCCCCGCTGATCTGGACAGCCTTACTGGGACGGATGAGTCCCGGAGGAAGCTGTTCAGGTAGTGAGTAGCAAGAACAACATGAGTAAGGGGCACTCGGTGGAGTTCACGCGTGTGTCGTCGATCTGGCCCTGGGGTGAGGAGGAAGTGAACTACCTCCGGGACCGGTTGGAGGACCCCGCGCTCATAAATGCGGGGCAAGACACCTGCCGGGCCTGTCGTGTGTCGGACCGCGCTCCCGAGCGTGCTCCCATGGGAGCATGTACGTCCAGGTTCCGGGCGGTGATACCGGTCCGGTCATCGAGCAGGAGACCGATGTCCGCCGCCGTCTGGCGCTGGGCGTGCTCGATGCGGCCGAGGCCGTGGCCCTCGGCGTGCTCGAGGGCCTGGATGCCTGCGAGGGCGACTATGACGGCGACGAGGTGCTTGTGCTACGCAGGGGAGGGCCTCGCCGACACCTACGGGTACAGAATCCGCGAACTGATGCGCACCGCAGGGCAGCCTGACCCGGCAGTCCACGGGAGCGAGCGAAGGCACCCGCCCACGCATCCAAGCCGCCCTGCCGGTCGATCAGGGTGTTGTCGAGGTCGAAGAGTGCCAGCACTCGACGGACGCTACGCGACGACTGCTGAGCCAGATCAGGAAAAGCCATGCACTGTGACTGGGGAGCACTCCGACCCGGGCGGCCACCGGCCTGCGACCAAGACAGATCAAGGACCAGTGATCGCCTTGATCGTGTACGGGTACGACTCTTGCTGCCACGTGGTCGTGAACACGGCCGTCGGGCACGCTGCGACCTGTGGCACGCGGCCGTCCGTCGTGAGCGTCTTCGCGCTGCCGAAGGTGCCGGAGCGGCTGATCAGCCGGGCGGTGGCCTTCGTGACGCTGTACGGCGGCGTGGAGATGGCCGTGGTGGTCTGCGACACCAGCATGCCGTCGCCGTCGTCGTCCAGGGCGAGGTCGGGGCGGTCGCCGGCGCCCAGCGACGTGAGGGCGCCGAGGGTGCCGCCGGCGGAGAGTTTGCGGCCGTACAGCTCGCGCTTGCCGGCGTTGTTGCGTACCCACACGATCATCGAGTCGCCGTCCAGGTCCGTCCCGAGGGTGTGGTGGAAGTCCACGTTCTCCGTGGATGTCGAGATACGCAGCGGGTTCGACAGCGTGCCGGTGTGGCTCCAGCGCGAGGCCCAGACCTGCGCGCGGTCGCCGCCGCCGGAGCGGTAGCTGATCACCGCGTCGCCGTCCCGGTCCACGCCGACCCGAACCATGCCGAAGCCGCCGTACGCCGCGATCGGCGTGGTGAGCACCTTCGCCGCGGAGATCGAGGTCGCGGTCATCCGCTTGGCCACCACCTCGGAGCCGCGTACCCAGGCGACGACGAACTGGCCATTGCGGTCCACGCCGATGGCCGGCGGCTCCGCCGAGCCCGAGCCGAGTGTGTGCACCGCGCCGAGCGTGCCGTCGAGCTTCAGCCGACGGGCCACCGCGTACCAGCTGCCGTCGCGGATCTCCGTCCACGCCACCATCGAGCTGCCGCCGGGCGTCACGGCGACCGAGGGCGTGGTTGCGGGCGACCCGGGGGTGGAGAGCATCTGGAGCGA
Organism: Streptomyces sp. 11-1-2; assembly: GCF_003595545.1. Classification (NCBI taxonomy): domain Bacteria; kingdom Bacillati; phylum Actinomycetota; class Actinomycetes; order Kitasatosporales; family Streptomycetaceae; genus Streptomyces; species Streptomyces sp. 11-1-2. Next base: position 2,426,882 of record NZ_CP022545.1, on the reverse strand, counting down.
GCCGACGAGACTGCCGGAGGACGCGACCCGGCGGCCGACGACGGTGCTGTCCTGCTGCCACACCACCGACGAGTCGCCGGTGTCATCGGAGTCGGCCTGCACCCAGCTGATGGCGCGGCCGTCCGGGGACAGGGTGCGGGTCGCCCCCAGGGTGCCGTTTGCGTACTTCACCCGGGTCTGTACGCGGAAGTAGGAGCTGTTCGCATTGTCCATGGCCGCCCAGGCGAGCAGCGCATCGCCGGAGCGGTCGATGGAGACCTGGGGGTCGTCCTGGCCGGACCAGCCGGACGCGGTGACATTCCACGTGGACGTCCACGCGGCGTTGGCGTTCACTACGAGCGTCGCGGTGAGCGCGATTCCGGCTGCGGCCGCCACGGCGCCTGCGCCGATGAGGCGGCGCTTTGCCGAATGCCGGTGACGTGCTGCCTGAGGTGCCACTCTTGTGTCCTTTCCAGGGCTGCCATGAACTCCACGGCAGCGAGGCCGTCCCACACGGCTGCTCAGCAGGTACAGCGGCGTCGCGTGCGTATGCGTCACACGAGCAACACAGGCCCCCTGCCTGATGACCTCCGTACCCTGTAGCCGGGCCAATGAGTTGTGTTCATCTTGAACGTGCAGGTCACGGGGGTGGCATGGGTGGGTGAGGTCATGCTCGTGCTGGTCGTCGGCGGCTGTCTGCGGTGAAGATCGTCGGTCAGCGGGCGATCTCGTGCCAGTTGAGGACCATCAGCGCGCGGGCGAGCCGGGTGGCCCACTTCACGTCGAGGCGGAGCCGGGTCAGTACGCGCCAGACACCTCACGTTGCCAAGGTGTCAAGCGGCAGCCGCGAGTTCGATGGGGAACGCGGTGCGTTCGTCGAACAACTCGTGCTTCTGCAGGCAGTGGTAGAGCTGGCCGAGCATTCGGTTGAACAGGTTCCTCCGGGCGGCGGCGTTCCAGTCTCCGTGCTCGTCGCGACGGCGGCGGTAGTGGGCCTTGGCGCCGGGGGATCCGTTCGGAGCGGCGAAGGCCCAGAGGTATCCGGCGTGGTTGAGCCGATCGTTTTTCACCCACCGCCGCGTGCTGCTCGACCTCTTGCCGGAAGCGCGGGTGATGGGCGAGGAGCCCGCGTATGCCTTCAGGCCCCGGGCGTCGGCGAAGCGGCTGCGGTCGTCCCCGATCTCGGCCAGGATCCGGGCGGCGAGCTGGATACCGAGCCCGGGGAAGCTCAGCAGGATCTCAGCGTCCGGATGCTGAGGGAACGCGTCCTCCACCGCCTCGGCGAGCTGGTCAGCGGCGGTGCAGGCGGCGTTGAGCTGGACAAGGAGGGCGAGCATCTGCTTGCCGAGAGCGTCTTCGACAAGTGGCGGCTGGTGTGCGGACTCGGCGCGGAAGACATCACGGAGGCGATCAACTTCGGTGTCGATGCCGCGCTTGCGGCCGGCCCGCTTCAGGGCGGCCTGGAGCTGGGTGCGGGTCAGGCGTGCCGCCCGCGTCGGGGTCGGGGCGGTCTTGAGGAGTTCACGTGCCTCAGGCCGGCACAGGCCGTTGGTCCAGGTGGCGAAGGCGTCCAGGGCCGCCGGGTAGTACTCGCGCAGCAGGGAGCGGAGCTGGTTGGCGAGCTGCTGCCGGTTCCACAGTGCGTCCTGCTGAGCGCGTGCGAGGACGGCGATCGCACGGCCGAGGTCGGAGTCGTCGGGCAGCGGCCGGTGGGCGTGCATGTCGGTGCGCAGGCTGTTCGCCAGGACGAGGGCATCGCCGGGGTCGGACTTCTTGCGCGAGACGCTGTGCCGGTCGCGGTAGCGGGCGGCGGCCAGCGGGTTGATCGCGTACACCTTCCGCTTACCGGAACGCAGCACGGCGACCAGCAGGCCGCGGGAGGTCTCGATGGCCACCGGGATCGGGTTGTCCTCGGTGTCACCGTGCTCGGCGAGAAGCTCCAGCAGCAGCTTGTAGCCGACGGCGTCGTCGGTTATGTGCCGCTTGGTCAATAACCTTGCGGGTGCCGGTAAATCATCCACGCAGGTGAGAGCTTGATCAGAGATCTTCGACTTTGGCCGACGCTCACCCCGGCGTCTTCACCTGCAACAAGGCCCCGACGGCATCATGGTCTGTCGTGCTGCTGCGCCTGGCCTATCTCGCCGCGACCAACACCTTCGCGTTCCTACGCCTTCTGCCGATGAGCAACAGAGACAAGGACATCGAGATCCTCGTACTCCGGCACCAACTACTGGTCCTACAGGGCCAGGCCGGCAAGCCCACCTTCACCGACACAGACCGCGCCATCCTCGCCCGCGCTCCACCACCTGCCCAAAGACAGACTGCGGCACCTTCTGCTGCTGGTCCGCCCCGAGTCATGCGCCGGCATCGGGAGCTGCTCAGGCGGTGCCATGCCGCGACCTGCGTGTCCAAACGGCGTGGACGCCCCCGCACCATCCGCTCGATCCGCGCCCTCGTCCTGCGTCTGGCCAGGGAAAATGCCTCGTGGGGATATCGCCGGATTCACGGCGAGCTCGCGGCGCTGGGTATCAAGGTCGCCGCCTCCACGGTCTGGGAGATCCTCCGCGAGCACGGCATCCCACCCGCACCCGAACGGCAGAACACCACCTGGGCCGACTTCCTCCGCAGCCAGGCCAAGGCCCTCCTCGCCTGTGACCTCTTCGAAGTCCGAACGCTGACCGGAGCGCGCCTGTACGCTTTCGCCGTCATCGAGCACACCACCCGGCACATCCGGATCCTCGGCGCCACCGCACACCCCGCCGCGGAGTGGATCGTGCAGCTCGGACGCAACCTCCTCATGGACCTCGAGGACGCAGGCAGCAGGGCGAAGTTCCTGATCCGCGACCGCGACTCGAAGTTCACAGCCGCCTTCGACGCCCTGATGACCGATGCCGGTCTCAATGTCGTCACCACCGGCATTCGGATACCACGGATGAACTCGCTCATGGAGCGATGGATACAGACCTGCCGCACCGAACTCCTGGACCAGACCCTGATCTGGAACCAGGGCCACCTCCTCCACGCACTGCGCGAGTACGAATCCTTCTACAACGAACACCACCCGCACAGAGCCCTGGAACAAGCCGCCCCCTGCCGCCCGCTACCCGCACCCATCACGCAACAAGCCCAGCTTGCCCACCTGGAAGTCCACAGACGAGACCGACTCGGCGGAACCCTCCACGAATACCAGCGAGCGGCCTGAACTGCGCGGATGATTTATCGGCACCCACAGCGTCGACTGACTGTGTTCGTCCGGCCGATCAGCGTGGAGGAAGGCCGCCGCTTGCAGCGGATCAGCCGGACGGCGAAGGAGCCGGTGTGGCTGCGGTGGGCGATCGTGGTGGCGTTGTCCGCCCAGGGCCAGACGGTCAAGGACACTACCTCGCTGATGCAGGAGCGTAGAGCTGCCAGTTGCTTGATGGGGGCTGTCGTTGGGTGGCCGCCCTCCTCATCCGGGTTCAATGACGTGTTGCCACGCGGATCAGGTCGGCAACTGTACGAAGGCGGCTGTGCGGCGGCCAGGCGATCGCCGTTGTCACGGGCGGAGCGTCCAGGACCGGTACGGCGGCGAGGTTCCGGCGCAGGTCGGCGCCGGCTGACTCGGGAATGACCGCGGTGCTGCGGCCGAGCGCGATCAGCTGGAAGAGCTGTGTCAGGTTCCGTACCTCTGCGCCCGGTCCTTCTGGGTAGCTGCCGCCGGGGTCGGGCCAGCGGGCCATCGGGAGCGTTGGCAGGGTGGTGATGTCGGCCATCCGGACCTGGGAGCGGCCGGCGAGCGGGTGTGAGGCCGGCAGGATCGCGACCTGTCCCTCTGTGTACAGGGTTTCGGTGTCGAGCCCGGCTGCTGAGTCGAAGGGCAGGTGGAGCAGAGCTACGTCGGCTTGCCCGTCCTGCAGCAGTTGCTGGTGCTGGTGTGCCTCGCAGAGCAGTAGCTCGACGGTGGCTGCGCCGGGTTCCGCGGCGTAGGCGTCGAGCAGTTTGGTCAGCAGCTCGCCGGCGGTGCCGGTTTTGACGGCGAGGACGAGGCTGGGGTGTGCTGTCGCGGCCCGTTGGGTACGCCGCTCAGCCGCGGTCACTGCGCTGAGGATCGCGCGTGCTTCGGCCAGCAGCACGGCCCCGGCCTCGGTGAGCGTGACCTTGCGGCTGGTGCGTTCCAGCAGGGCGACTCCGAGCCGCCGTTCGAGCTGGGTGATCGTGCGGGACAGGGGCGGCTGGGCTATCCCAAGGCGCTGGGCGGCCTTGCCGAAGTGCAGCTCCTCGGCGACGGCGACGAAGTACCGCAGCTCGCGTATTTCCATGCGCCCAGGCTAATGACGGCTCACGGCTGATCGATATCGTTCGGGTATTGCTGCACTACCGAGAGGGTGTTGGTGCCCGACCGCGGCGCGGGCATGCTCGCTGTCGTGAACGAGAAAACGATCGCGCTGGTCACTGGCGCGAACAAGGGAATCGGGTACGAGATCGCGGCCGGGCTCGGTGCGCGGGGCTGGAGTGTCGGTGTCGGCGCCCGGGACGAGCAGCGCCGGGAGGACGCCGTGGCGAAGTTGCGCGCGGCTGGTGCCGACGCCTTCGGCGTGCCCCTGGACGTGACCGACGACGAGAGCGTGATCGCCGCGGTCCAACTGATCGAGGAGCGTGCGGGGCGGCTGGACGTACTGGTCAACAACGCCGGCGTTGCCGGCGGCTGGCCGGAGGAACCCACGACCATTGACCTCGACACCGTGCGGCGACTGGTGGAGACCAACGTCATCGGCGTTATCAGGGTCACCAACGCGATGCTGCCGCTGCTGCGCCGTTCGGCGCACCCGCGGATCGTCAACCAGTCCAGCCACGTCGGCTCCCTGGCCCTGCAGACCACGCCTGGTGTCGACCTCGGGGGATCAGCGGGGCGTACGCGCCGACGAAGACCTGCCTCAACGCCGTCACCATCCAGTACGCCAAGGAGCTGAGCGGCACCAACATCCTGATCAACAACGCCTGCCCTGGTTACGTGGCCACCGACCTCAACGGATTCAGCGGGACCCAGACCCCCGAGCAGGGCGCGGCGATCGCCATCCGGCTGGCGACCCTGCCGGACGACGGCCCGACCGGCCAGCTTTTCGACGACAACGGGGTTGTCCCCTGGTGACCTGGCCCTCGGAAGCGTTCCCCGTCGATCAGGCCGTAACCGCGCGTCGGACCCACGTGCACCCCGTGAAGATCGCTGTCGCTGGGCTTTGTCACGTAGCTTTGGCCGGGTACTCGGTCCACTGCCGGATGGGTGACTCGGGTGCGAAGCGGTTCTTCGGCTCGGAGCGGGCGTTGTACCAGCGGATGTGGACGGCGATGGCGGCGTTCTGCTCGTCGTGCGTTTGGTGGTCTATGCCATTGAGAGCGAAGCAGCGCAGCGCGGCGAACTCGGACTCGATCGAGTAGCGGCCGCGGCCCGGTGGCCGCGGCCGCTGTCGGCCCGGCGGCCCGTCGACGACCTGCCCGGCCGTCCGCCCCGCGGCCGGGGACGACATGGCTCGGCCGCGCTCGTCCAGGGGGGTCGGTCCGGGCAGGCGTGAGCGTTTGCGCAGGCTCAGGGGGACGTGGTCCAGCGTGGCGCGGTCTCGGCCCACTTGGCGTCCCACTGGGCGAGATTGCGCCGACACAGGACCACGGCGACGCCGCGGTAGGCGGCGGCACCGGCGAGGGTCACGGTCAGGAAGCCGACGAGCGCCCAGCCCATGGTCCGGCTGCGGATCTGCTCGGCGGGCATGGGCGGCTCGGCGATCGCTCCGTCCGCGTCGACCCACACGTCGACGGAGCTGCCCGCGCTGAGCCCGGGCAGGACGTCGGTCTCGGCGGTGCGGATCCGTCCGTCCGGGTCGGTGTAGCGGACCGGGGCCGGATAGCGGTTCTCTCTCGCCTCCGCCGATCCGGGCTCCGGATGGTCCGGGGCGTCGTGGGTGAGGACGGCGGTGGTGAGGCGCAGGGTCTGCCTCTGGTGCTCGGCGGCCGCGCGGTAGTGCCGGTGGGCGGCGTCACCGCTGGCGAACATGGCACCGAGCCCCAGGATCGGTACGAGCAGCAACATCGCCAGGGCGATCCGGCCCTGGAGGCGGTCGGTGCGCCGGTACAGCGGATTGTGCCGCCAGCGCCACAGCGACAGGGGGTGCACGAGCCCGTGGTGCGGGGGATCCGGGGGCTGTGCGGGTGGTGGCACGCCGGACACAGGTTCTCCTTTCCGTGGCAGGGGGTGGCGTACAGCAGACCCCGGCCGGTGAGGTGGCGGGGTCAGGGGGCAGCGAGGTCAGCGGAAGAGCGGGCCAGGCCCGGGTGGGGACGTGCCCCTGGCCGACGGATGTCCGTGCGCGGCCCGCAACATCGTGGCGGCGCCGCGGATCGCCGCGGTATGCGGTGTGGGAACCGCCCGCAGGGGCGCGTGCGTGCCGCCGGCGAGCCGGTGAGTGAGGTCGGGGCGCAGTGCGCCGCCACCGGCCAGGAGGGCACCCCGGCTCAGGGCCTCGGCGGTGAGGGACGTGCGGTCCTGCCGGAGCATGGAGGTGAACATGGTGCTGATGGCTTCGCTGATCTCCGCCGTGGCGTCGGCGTCTGCGAGGTCGGTGGTGCCGGCGAGGTCGGTGGTGCCCAGGGCGGTGCGGCGGGCGTCGAAGACCAGGCCGTCGACGAGGAGGACCACCTCGGTGAGATGGGCGCCGATGTCCACCACGAGCAGCGGCAGGGAGAGGTCGGCGCCCGCGGCCAGGGCGATGGCGCGTGCGGTGGGGACGGTCAGGACCGCGCGGGGGCGGAGCACTTCCACGGCGGCGCGGGCCCGTTCCCGGTAGGCGGGGCCGTCCAGCACCGGCGCGGTGACCACCACCAGCGGGCGGGTGAGGCGGGGCAGGCGGTGGCTGAGGAGCCGGTCGAGCATCCGGGCCGTTCCCGGAACGTCGACGATGGCGCCGCGCTGGACCGGATACACCGCCCCAGCACCGGGGAAGGTGATGGTGGGTACGTCGAGGACCATCCCGCGGCCGGCTATCCAGGCGCGGGTGCGGGCGCTGCCCAGGTCCAGGGCGAGGCCGCAGCAGTGCCGGCACAACGGCCAGGGCCGGTGCCGGTGCCCGGCGGGGGAGCCGGGCCGGAAGCGGCGGCGGACGGTCATCGTCCGGCCTCCCGTACCTGCTGGCACCGTGCGCAGTAGCGGGCCTGTGGAACGATCATCAGCCGGTCGCGCTCGACAGGGCGACGGCACAGGTGGCACGTGCCGTAGCGGCCCTCGGCGATGCGTCGCAGCGCCGCCTCCACGTCGGCGAGGACCATGCGCGCGGAGGCGGCGACTTTGACGTGCACTTCGGCCTGTGCCGCGGAGCGTCGCCGGAGCCGGTCCTCGGCGCGGGGCGGCGCGGCGATCTGCCGCAGCTGTTCCTGGCGGAACAGGCGCTGTTCGTGGAGGTTCTCCCGCAGCGCGGCGAGGTCCTCGGGCGACAGGTGCGCGGCACGGTCGCCGATGGTCTGGTGGTTCACCACTTCACCCCTTTGAGCAGGGCGGAGACGAAAACAGGAAGCGGACGGGGCGGGTCAGGCGGTGGCGTGGCCCTGGCAGGCGACGCAGTACCGGGTGTAGGGGAGGATCTCCAGGCGTTCGGCGGGGACGGGCTTGGCGCAGCCCTGGCAGATGCCGTAGGTGTCGTCCTCCACGCGGGCGAACGCCTCGTCGATCTCGGTGAGGACTCGCTGGATCGCCTCCGTCTGCGCGGACACCAGATGGGCGTCCGTGCTCTGGGCGCTCTCGTCGAGGGCACGCAGCTGAGCCAGGCGGCTGTTGCGGGCGTGTTCGAGGCGCTGACGGGTTTCATGAGAGGTCAGCCGTCCGAGGCGGGGGCCGGTCTGGGCGGTGTCGAGCGGCACGATGAGGTCCTTTCGTGAAAGCGCGCCAGGCGCGGCAGTAGCCGCCCGGTTCCGCCGGCCGCGGTCTCCACGACCGCGCGCACTGGCCGTACCGGACGGCTCGAGCACCTTCGACTCTGCTCGACCCGGCGTCGGAAGCCCATCGGGCGCGGACCCCATTTGCCCGGGGCAGCGGTGACCACGGGGCGATGGCGGGGAAGGGCGCGTGGGTACCCGATGACCTCGGATATGGGTGACGGGCCCCATCGACCGCGCGCGGTGCGGGAGGCAGGCTGTGTCAGGCTCGGTCGTGATCAGTTGTGGCGGCTCCGCCGGGGTGCGATGGGCGACAGTAGAGCTGATCACACGCGGAGCGCAGAAGGAGGAACTTCCCCGGTGTCGCTGTTCTGGCGGATCTTCGGGCTCAACGCCCTGGTGCTGGGCACCGCTACGGCGCTGCTGCTGTGGGCGCCGGTGACCGTCTCCGTGCCGGTGCTGCTGACCGAGGCGATCATCCTGGTCGGCGGTCTCGCCGTCATGCTGGTCGCCAACGGCACCCTGCTGCGCTGGGGCCTGGCCCCGCTGGACCGGCTGACCAGGCTGATGACCACCATCGACCTGCTGCGCCCGGGCCAGCGGCTGCCCGTGCCCGGCGCCGGCGGCGGTAGCGAGGTGTCCGAGCTGATCCGCACCTTCAACGCCATGCTCGACCGGCTGGAGCACGAACGCGCCACGTCCAGCGCCCGGGCGCTGCTGGCCCAGGAGGCGGAACGCCGCCGCATCGCCCAGGAACTGCACGACGAGGTCGGGCAGAGCATGACCGCGATCCTGCTGGTGCTCAAGCGCGCCGCGGACGACGCCCCCGAACCGCTGCGCGAGGACCTCCAGCAGGCCCAGGAGATCACCAGGGAGAGCCTGGACGAGGTCCGCCGCCTGGTGCGCCGCCTGCGGCCCGGCGTCCTGGACGACCTGGGCCTGGTCAGCGCACTGACCTCGCTCACGCAGGACTTCGCCACCCACACCGGGCTGCGGGTCGTGCGCCGCCTCGATTCCGATCCCACCCTCGACCGGGAGAGCGAGCTCGTGCTGTACCGGGTGGCTCAGGAGAGCCTGACCAACGCGGCCCGCCATGCAGACGCGCGGCAGGTCGAGGTGAGCCTGCACCGGGTGGGCGAGGCGGTGGTGCTGGAGATCGCCGACGACGGCCGCGGCATCGAGGCCGCCTGCGAAGGCGCCGGGATCCGCGGCATGCGCGAACGGGCCCTGCTCGCCGGGGCCACCCTCGACATCACCTCGACGCCTGGCACCGGTACCCGGATCCGCCTCATCACACCCGCCCCCAGGAAGCAGCTCTGACCATGCCCGATCCGACCCCGCCCGGACCCACCACGGCCTCGGCACCGTCCGCCACGGCCGGGAAGCCGATCCGCATCCTGCTCGCCGACGACCACGCTCTTGTACGCCGCGGCGTACGCCTGATCCTCGACAGGGAACCCGACCTGGAGGTCGTCGCCGAGGCCGGGGACGGTGCCGAGGCCATCGAGGCGGCCCGGAGCCAGGAGATCGACCTGGCCGTGCTGGACATCGCGATGCCGCGCCTGACCGGTCTTCAGGCCACCCGGGAGCTGGTGGCGCTCAAGCCGGGTCTGCGCATCCTGATGCTGACGATGCACGACAACGAGCAGTACCTGTTCCAGGCACTCAAGGCCGGGGCCTGTGGCTATGTGCTGAAGTCGGTTGCCGACCGCGACCTGGTCGCCGCCTGCCGGGCCGCGATGCGCAACGAGCCGTTCCTCTACCCCGGCGCGGTCACCGCCCTCATCCGCAACTACCTGGAGCGCGTCCGCCACGGCGAGGAAGACCCCGACCAGTTCCTCACCCCTCGTGAGGAGGAGGTCCTCAAACTCGTCGCCGAAGGGCACTCCTCCAAGGAGATCGCCGAGATCCTGTTCATCAGCGTCAAGACCGTGCACCGCCACCGGGCCAACCTCCTGCACAAGCTCGGTCTGCACGACCGGCTGGAGCTGACCCGCTACGCCATCCGCGCAGGTCTCATCGAACCCTGACGCCCGCCCCGCACCGACGTCCGGGGCTCTGGTCGTCCACTCCCCGGCCGGAGCCCCGGACCGGCACCCCACGCCGAGCACACGGCAGGAGTCGAGCACCCCGCAGGAAGGGGACGGTGCATGCGCCCAGCACCCCGCAGCACCCCGACCGCAGTTCACCCGCTCGCGGGGACGCTCATCGCGCTCCTCGCCGTCCTGCTGGCGTTGGTTCCCGCCGATGCCGCGCGCGCGGCTTCCGTTCCGGTGCCCGCGGCTTCCGTTCCGGTGCTCGATCCGGCCCCGGCGGCCACGGGCGCCGAGCGCCCCGACACCGGTCCCCACGCGGACGACCCGTGTGCCGTCGGCTGCGCGGCCCAGGCCAGGGTCCGCCACGACCACCTCGGCGAGCGCCCGTGCCCACCGGATCACCACGCCACCGACTCCCCTGACGCGGATGCCGGCCCGGCTGTCGGTACCCGTACTTCAGCGCCTTCCGCGTGCGCACCCGCCTCTCCCGGCCGGTCGGCCCACGACCGCGGCCGGGCCCCTCCGGCACCCGCAGGTACCTGACGCGACCCATCACCCTTTCCTCCGTCGCGGCCGCGCGGGCCGCTGCCGCGGCGTGCCTGCCGGAGGCTCGTGTTGAAACGCCGGAACAACCGTTGGAACAACCGCCAGAACAACCGCCGGAACGACCGCACCAAGTCCTTGCGCGTGCGTGCGCTACTCGCCCTCGCCGTGATCGCCGGATCGCTGGCCATCGCCCTCACCACGCCCGTCCGCCTCGGCCTCGACCTGCGCGGCGGCACCCAGATCATGCTGGAAACCCGCTCCACCCCCACCACCGACGCCGACGCCGCGGCCACCGACCGCACCGTGGAAGTGCTGCGCGGCCGCATCGACGCGCTCGGCGTCGCCGAACCGACCCTCGTCCGCTCCGGCGACCACCGCATCCTCGTCGAGCTGCCCGGCGTGTCCGACCCGAAGAAAGCCGCCGACGTGCTGGGCCGCACCGCGCAGCTCACCGTCCACGCGGTCCTCGGCCCGACCCGGACCGCCGACGGCGCCACCGCCCCGGCGACCGATCCGGCCAAGGAGCGCGTTCTGCCGGACGAGTCCGGACAGCCCCTGCGCCTGCGGGCCGCCGATCTGACCGGACGGGACGTCGAAGGCGCCGACGCCCGCTTCGACCAGCAGGGCGGTGCCGGATGGCACGTCGAGGTCGACTTCTCCAAGACCGGCCAGGGCCAATGGCGGCAGATCACCGCACGGGCCGCCTGTCACCCGGCCGGTGACCCGCAGCGCCGGGTCGCCATCGTCCTCGACAACAAGATCATCTCCTCGCCGCAGGTCGACCCCTCCGTACCGTGCGGGACCGGCATCCCGGGCGGCACCACCCAGATCACCGGCTCCTTCGACGACACCGAAGCCCGCGAACTGGCCCTGCTCATCTCCGGCGGAGCCCTGCCCGTACCGGTCGAGACCGTGGAACAGCGCACCATCGGCGCCACGCTCGGCGATGCGGCCATCGAGGCCGCGGCCTGGGCCGCCGGCATCGGCACCGCGCTGACCGCGCTGTTCATCATCGCCGTCTACCGGCTCATGGGCCTGCTCGCGACCGCGGCCCTGGCCTGCTACGCCCTCGTCTCCTACGCCGCCCTGGCCGCGCTCGGCGCCACACTGACCCTGCCGGGCCTCGCCGGGTTCGTCCTGGCGATCGGCATGGCCGTGGACGCCAACGTCCTGGTCTTCGAACGGACCCGCGAAGAGTACGCGGCCCGCAGCCGCCCCACCCCCCGATCGGCACTGACGGCCGGGTTCCGCGGAGCCCTCAGCGCGATCGCCGACTCCAACATCACCACATTGATCGCCGCGGCTCTCCTGTTCGCCTTCGCCTCCGGCCCGGTGCGCGGCTTCGGCATCACCCTCGCCGTCGGCGTCCTCGCCTCGATGGTCAGCGCCCTGGTGATCAGCCGGGTGCTCGCCGAGTACGCGGCCAACCGCCCCGCGGTCTTCCGCCGACCCCGCGTCACCGGCATCGCGAGCACCGGCTGGGTCCGCGACCGGCTGCTGCGCCGCGACCCGTTCCTGATGCGTCGTCCGCGCCGCTGGCTGGCCGCCTCCGCCGCACTCGCCCTCATGGCCGCGTCGGGCATCCTCGTCCGCGGCCTGGACTTCGGCATCGAGTTCACCGGCGGCCGGCTGATCGAGTACGCCACCAGCACCTCCGTCGACCCCGGCCGGGCCCGCACCGCCCTCACCGACGCCGGGTTCCCCCGCGCGGTGGTGCAGTCCTCCGGTGACACCGGGCTCACGGTGCGCGCCGAGAACCTGACCAACGCCGACGAGGCCACCGTCACCGAAACCATCAGCAACCTCGGCGGCGAGACGAAGAAGATCCGCGACGAGCTGATCGGCCCCAGCATGGGCGACGAACTGCGCCGCAACGCCCTCATCGCGCTCTCCCTCGCACTGGGCGCCCAACTGCTGTACCTCGCGGTGCGCTTCCGCTGGTTCTTCGGGACCGCGGCCGTCGTCGCGCTCGCCCACGACGTGGTGATCGTCATCGGCGCCTTCGCCTGGCTCGGCAAGCCCATCGACGGGGTCTTCCTGGCCGCCCTGCTGACTGTCATCGGCTACTCGGTCAACGACTCCGTCGTCCTCTTCGACCGCGTCCGCGAACTGCTCGACCGCGACCGCACCACACCGCTTCCCCGCCTGACGAACCGGGCGATCCTGCAGACCCTGCCCCGTACCGTCAACACGGGCATGGGCGCGGCACTCATCCTCACCGCCCTCGCCGTCCTCGCCGACGACACCCTCGCCGACTTCGCCCTCGCCCTGCTCATCGGCCTGGCGGCCGGCACCTACTCCTCCGTCTTCACCGCCGCCTCACTCACCATCGAGCTGCACCCGCCTCGGAAGGCGTCGCGGCCGCGGCCGTCGCGGTTCACCCGGCGGCACTCCTCCTCGGGGCAGAACGTGGTGTCGACTTCCGAGGAAACCCCTCGATAGGGTCACCGTCGTTTCCGAGCTCACGTCCTTCCCCACGACGCCCGCCGCACCGACCACGTGCCACACCTTCGTGTCCTACCCCACACCCGTCGAAACCCCGGTCCTGGTGACCAGCGGTGACTGGTCCGGAGACGCCGACGGGCTCGTGTTCCAGAACACCGGGTCCCGCGCCGTCGACGTGGAATACACCACGTACACGAACGACGGGACCGTCCCGGTGGACGGCACGGTGTGCGTCACGACGAGCAAGGCGAACAGACAGTTCTTCTACAACCCGACCACCGTGTACACGGTCACCTGGCGCGCCGACAACACGGGCTGACATGACCGCACCGCGGGCGCTTCCGGACCGGAGGCGCCCGCCTTTCCGTCAGCCCCGGCCGCCCGGCCACTGTGGTGCCTCATCGATTTCCGCTGCTCACGGGGCCGGGCTGAGTTCTGGAACCCCACAGGGTGGTGGCTGGGACCGCCGCGCGATCGCGAGTTGATGGCGGAGCATCAGGATCTCTGCGTCTTTCGCTGCACTCGAGCGAGCGAACAGGGCAAGCCATCGGAAGGTCTGGCAGGCGAGCAGGTAGCTCAGCCGTATCACCACGACCGGCATGCTGCCTGAGAACGGCTTGCGGCCTGCTGAGCTTTGACAGATCGAAACCAGCAGGTCATCCCGGGTGACATAATTCCCGGCACTCACACCGGTCCAACGCGTTCGCCGAACGATGGATATGTACAGCCCGCGCGGAGTGCACCGACCGCCTCCTGATCACCGGTGAACGACACCTGCGTACGGTCCTCAACCAGTACGCCGAGCACTACAACACGGGACGGGCCCACCGCAGCCTTGGCCTACGAGCCCCCGACGCCGACCCGAACGTCATCCCCCTGCCCGCTGCCGCGGTCAGGCGTCGCCAGGTACTTGGCGGACTACTCAACGAGTACCACACCACGGTGCGAAGGAAGGTGGCCCAGGTACTGGAGTTCCGCTCGGGCGCCGGGTCGATGCCTGCGTCCTTCAGGATTTCCCAGATGGTGGACGCGCTCACCTTCACTCCCGGCACGAGCAGTTCGCCGTGCAGGCGTCGATATCCCCAGCTGGGGTTCTCCTTCGCCAGGCGCGGCACCAGGGTGCGGATGGAGCGCACGGTGCGCGGTCGTCCTGGGCGTTTGGGCCGGCAGGAGGCGGCATGGCGGCGTTTGACGAGGTTGCGGTGCCAACGCAGTACTGTGTCGGGGCGGACGAGTAGCCGTAACCGTCGCAGGACGTCCAGTGGCAGGCGATGCAGCAGCGCCGCCAGGAATGCTCGATCGCTCGGGTGAACCGGATCTTGTCCTTGCCGAGTTGGTGTTCCAGCACGGTGATCTGGTGGCGCAGGGTGAGGATTTCCGCGTCCTTGTCCCGGTCGGTCATCGGCAGCAGGCGGAGCATCGCGAACGCGTTCGTCACACCTGGGTAAGCCAGTCGCAGCAGCACGGCCGATCATCATGACGCGTGGCCCACCGGCTACGCGAGAGCGCCGACTCGAGCGACCGAGGTCGGTGACTGTGGAGCGCGGTGCAGGCCTCCGACCAGGGCGGATGACATTCTCGGCAAGCGCAGTGGTGGCACCCGTACTGGCGCAAGGCCGGGGCCGGTCGCCGCCTGGACCTGCGTACACGAGCGCGTGAGCTGGAGCGCGAGGTGCGGTAGGTGGGTGAAGCATCCGGTGACCCGCGGCAGGCGGGAGCCGTCACCCCGGCCGAGATCACGCTGGTCTTGCCCACGGACAGACCTTCTCTGGGGCAAGGGGTGTGGTACGAGCGTAGTTCGACAACTTTGTGCAGCTCAGCGTCGGTGGTGTTGACGATATGCGGCACAACAGGTGTTGCGCCATCGCTGGATCGAGCGATGGCGAATCTTCAGCGAGGGGCTGGGCGGCGTAGTGAATCAGCTGCGCGCGGATGGCTTCGACGTCCGTGACGAGGGCCTGCCCCGCCTCTCGCCGTTCGTCAGGCATCACATCAACATGCTCGGCCGGTACTCCTTCCAGCTTCCCGACCTGCCCGGGGCCTGCGTCCGCTGCGCGCCCCGGACGCCACCGACGAGGAATGACCGGGTCCTGGCCCGCACCGCCGGACGGGAGGACCCTGGAGGTATGACCAGGAGGTACGTCCGGCGGTGCGGCCAGTGCGGAATCGTGCGGGCGTTCTGGTTGCGACGCCGGGACGGCGTGTGTTCGTCAGGGTGTCTTTGGGTGCGGGTCGTCCGCCCGTCTGCCGTGCGCTGTGCCGGCGGACTCGGTGTGTGAGAGTGCGGCGAGGAGCCGCAGCTTCTCGTCGCTGTCGCTGTCCTTGTCGGGGTAGTAGACGACGAGGATGACGTCGTCGATGGGGAGTTTGTCGCGGTGGAGGCGTAGCTCACCGACGACGGGGTGGTGGACGGTGGTGGTGCCTCCGTCGAGATTGCGGACGTCGTGGCGGGCCCACAGGATGCGGAACCGCTGACTGGACAGTGCGAGTTCTCCGACGAGTTCGACGAACCGGGGGTTGTCGGTGTCGTCCCCGATGGTGGTGCGAAGGGCGGCGATGAAATCGGCGGTGGCTTTCGTCCAGTCCTGGTGGAAGGCTTGTTCCTCAGGATCAAGGAGGAGAGAACGAAGCCGGTTCTGGCCGGGCCGCAGGCGGGGGGAGAGCGCGACCGCCATGGGGTTGGAGGCCAGGACATCGAACGCGCGCCCTTCGACGAACGCGGGGATCTGAAGGTGGGCGAGCAGCTCGTGCACCCGCGCCGGTACGTGCTCGGGCCGCTTGCGACGCGGCGCCCTGGGGCGTGCCGTCGCGAGGCCGAGCAGATACGTCCGTTCGATGTCGTCGAGCTGCAGGACGCGCGCGAGTGATTCGAGGACCTGCGGTGAGGGGTTCTTGTCACGGCCCCGTTCCAGGCGCAGGTAGTAGTCGGGACTGATTCCGGCGAGCAGGGCGACTTCCTCACGGCGCAGGCCGGGCACGCGGCGGTTGCCGCCGGGCGGGAGTCCTGCCTGCGCCGGGGAGACCAGCTCACGCCGGGCACGAAGGTAGCTGCCGAGCCGGTTGCCGGATTCCTCATCCTTCATACCGACACCGTAATGCGGTGCGCGTGTTTCAGAGGGGGCCCTGGCAGGACCAGGGAAGACGGGGGCCCTGCCACACCCGGCGGATGCCGTCAAGACTGCGATAGCACTGTTTTGAAAGAGACAGAGAGCATCACTGTCTGCGCCGCGGGCCTGAACGCCGGCGGCGCCCTGGACTGAAGGGAAGACCTCGTGGATCTCTCCAACCGCACCGTTCTCGTGGTCGGTGGAACCTCGGGTATCGGGCGAGAGCTGGCCCGGCGGTTCGCTGCGGCGGGCAGCACCGTGGCCGTTGGCGGCCGCAGCCCGGAGGCACTCTCGGAACTCGCCGAAGAAGGCTTCGGCACGATCAGCATCGACGTCACCGACAGTGTCTCCGTCGCATCTGCCCGTGACGCCGCGCTCGCCCGGTACCCCGAGCTGGACACCGTGGTGACGATGTCGGGCGTCATGCTCCTGGAGGACCTGCGCGACCCCGCGCACTTCGAGGCGGCAGCAACGACGATCGACACCAACCTGCTCGGCACCATCCGGGTCATCGACGCCTTCACTCCGCACCTGGTCCGGCGGGGTGCCGGCACCTTCATCACCGTCACCTCCGGCATCGCCTTCCTGCCGTTCCCGCCCATGCCCAGCTACGCCGCATCGAAGGCCGCGGTGCACGCCTACTCCGAGGCACTGCGCGCGCAGCTCGACGGCACCGGTGTCGGTGTCGTCGAGCTCGTCCCCCCGGCCGTCGCCACGGCAGGACAGGAAAGGGTGAACCCGCACGCGCTGCCGCTCGACGACTTCGCCACCGAGGTCATGCACCTGCTCTCGCAGGACCCCACCCCCCACGAGATCCTCGTGAAGGGCGTCCTCGTGCACCGCTGGGCCGAGCGCGACGGCACCTACGACGACCTCGTCGCACAGCGCTCCCAGGCCCTGGCCATGCTCCCCAGCCGCCAAGACTGACACCCTCCCCGTTATGTTCTTCGCGGTCCTGCAAGAGGGCCGCTGGTCTCCGGGCCCGGCATGACTGTGTCCCCCTGTCGAACGGATGACCTGGGGGGTGGTGTCACCGGGCCCGAAGGCATCGACGGACCGCTGATGAGGGGCTTGAGCACCGGCTTCACCCGAGCCGGAAGAGTTCTCCGTAACGTGGATGTGGCAGCTCGGTGCCGCGGGGAGGCCGGACGAAAGCGTGAGTGGAGGGGCCTGCACGTGATCGACACCGGCGGCACCGACGTCTTCCTCGGCCTGGACGTCGGCAAGGGCGAACACCACGCCACCGCCGTCACCCCGGCCGGGAAGAAAGCGTTCGACAAGCGTCTGCCCAACACCGAGCCCAAGCTCCGCGAACTGTTCGCGAAACTCCAGGCCAAGCACGGAACGGTGCTGGTCGTGGTGGATCAGCCGGCCTCGATCGGCGCCCTGCCGCTGGCGGTGGCAAGGGACATGGGCTGCCCGGTCGCTTATCTGCCTGGGCTGACGATGCGGCGGATCGCCGACCTCTACCCCGGCGAGGCCAAGACCGATGCGAGGGACGCGTTCATCATCGCGGACGCCGCCCGCGCGATGCCCCACACGTTGCGGGTGATCGACGGCGAGGACGAGACGATCGCCGAGCTGGAGATGATCGTCGGGTTCGACGACGACCTGGCGGGCGAGGCCACCCGAGTCGCGAACCGGCTGCACGGTCTGCTCACCCAGGTCCACCCGTCGCTGGAACGGGTGCTGGGGCCGCGGTTGCAGCACCCGGCCGTCCTCACGCTGCTGGAACGGTTCGGTTCACCGGCCCAGATCCGCAAGGCCGGCCGCCGACGGCTGGTCACTCTGCTGCGGCCAAAAGCTCCGAGGATGGCTGAGAGGCTGGTCGAGGACATCTTCGCCGCCCTGGACGAGCAGACCGTAACGGTCCCGGGGACGGAGGCGGCCGCACTGATCGTCCAGCCTGGCCGCCTCGCTCACGGCCGTTCTTGATCAGCGCAAGCTGCTGGCCGGGCGGATCGAGGAACTGCTGGAGGCTCACCCTCTTTCGAAAGTCCTGACGTCCATGCCCGGCATCGGCGTCAGGACCGGAGCCCGCATCCTGATCGAGGTCGGCGACGGCAGCACCTTCCCGACCGCAGGCCACCTCGCCGCCTACGCTGGTCTTGCCCCGGCAACCCGCAGTTCCGGGTCCTCGATCCGCGGCGAACAACCCTCCAGGAGAGGAAACAAGCAGCTCAAACGAGCTTTCTTCCTCTCCGCATTCGCCGCCCTGGGCGACCCGGCATCCCGGGCCTACTACGAGAAGAAGATCGCGCAGGGAAAGCACCACCCCCAAGCCCTGCTCTGCCTCGCCAGGCGCCGCGCCGACGTCCTCTTCGCGATGCTCCGCGACGGAACCTTCTACGAGCCCCAACCCACCGTGGTCAGATGAGGAGTTCAGACCGATCAGTCAGTCCGCCGGCCGAAGCCGCCGACGAGCGGCCTCAAGCCGCTGGTCATAGTCAGGCGCGAACAGCTCAGAAGCGCTTTGTCCAGCGTTCCGGCAATCCGATGGATCGGTGCCCAGACCGCCGGATCGTCGACAACGCGACTGAGGTCCGTCATCTGCAGCTTCTCCAGCCAGCGCGACAGCACCAGTGCTTTCGTCACTCGTGAGCTTGATCGTGACCTGGCTATCGCCCATGCACACCCCTACAGCTCGGCTCGGCCCCCACCCTCAACCACACGAACCTACTGGTCTTCGACCTTGACCAAACCCATAGGGGCACCCCCCCCGATCGGCGGCCTCCTGGGTAGAGCCGAGGTAAGCCCCAAAGCCTGAAGGGTGTCTTTATTGGCGTACGGTGGCTGACCTGGGTCATCGGGTTGCCGCCGCTACTGTCCGGCGCGTCCTGCGCCGCTCTGGTCTACCGCCCGCGCCGCAGCGCGCCTCCCAGCAGACCTGGCGTTCCTTCTTGCGCTCCCAGGCTCACACGCTGCTCTGCGGGTGCCGGTAAATCATCCACGCAGGTGAGAGCTTGATCAGAGATCTTCGACTTTGGCCGATGCGCACCCCGGCGTCCTCACCTGCACAAGGCCCCGACGGCATCATGATCTGTCGTGCTGCTGCGCCTGGCCTATCTCGCTGCGATCAACACCCTGGCGTTCCTACGCCTTCTGCCGATGAGCGACAGAGACAAGGACATCGAGATCCTCGTGCTCCGGCACCAACTGCTGCTCCTGTAACGCCGAATCGGCAAGCCTGCCTTCACCGACAGCGATCGCGCTGTCCTCGCCGGCCTTCTGTATCACCTGCCCAAAGACAGACTGCGGCACCTTCTGCTGCTGGTCCGCCCCGAGACGGCGGAGCGCCACCTGGGCCGACTTCCTCCGCAGTCAGGCCAAGGCTCTTCTCGCTTGCGATCTCTTCGAAGTCCGAACGTTGACAGGGGCGCGCCTGTACGTCTTCGCCGTCATCGAGCACACCACCCGTCGCATCAGGATTCTCGGTGTCGCCGCACACCCCACCGCGGAGTGGATCGTGCAGCTCGGACGCAACCTCCTCATAGACCTCGAAGACGCAGGCAGCAAGGCGAAGTTCCTCATCCGCGAACGCAACTCGAAGTTCACCGACACCTTCGATGCCCTGATGGCCGATGCCGGTCTCAAGGTCGTCACCACCGGCATTCGGATACCCCGGATGAACTCGCTCATGGAGCGATGGATACAGACCTGCCGCACCGAACTCCTGGACCGGACCCTGATCTGGAACCAGGGCCACTCCTCCACGCCCTGCGCGAGTATGAATCCTTCTACAACGAGCACCGCCCGCACGGAGCCCTGGAACAAGCCGCTCCCTGCCGCCCGCTACCCGCACCCATCACGCAACAAGCCCAGCTCACCCACCTGGAAGTCCGCAGACGAGACCGACTCGGCGGAACCCTCCACGAGTACCAGCGAGCGGCCTGAACTGCGCGGATGATTTGTCGGCACCCACAATGCGTGGCCGCAGGGCCCTGACCAGCAGTGATGGCCGCATCGTCGGTCATCGGTGTCCTACGCCTGTGGGACGAGGCGGCGTTGGTGGAGCTGGATGGGATCGCGGTGCTGTCGTAACGATCCCCTTGCTCTGCTATTCCGTAATAACGTAACCTCGGCCCATGGCCGATGAGTCCCTCGATGAGCGGGTCGCCGCGCTCGAAGAGCGGGTGACGCGACTGGAGTCCGCGCCGCCGGAGGCAGACCGGGACGAGGTGTTCTGGGCGCTCGAGGGGCTGCGCCGACGGCTCACGGGGCAGGGGCAGGTGCTGTTCACCGGCGCGGTCGACCTGCCCAACGGCGAGCACTACGAATGGCAGCAGGGCGCGGCGGCGCACGGGCTGCTCGACGCGGACTGGTCCGAACACGCCGCGCCGTACGCCGCGCTGGGCCACCCGGTGCGGCTCACCCTGCTGCGGGCGGTGCTGCGCGGCACCCGCTCCGCGGCCGAGCTGCAGGAGACCGCCGGGCTGAACACCACCGGCCAGCTCTACCACCACCTCAAGCAGCTCACGGCGGCCGGCTGGCTCCAGGCCGAGGGACGCGGCCACTACCAGGTGCCTCCGGGCAGGGTGGTGCCGCTGCTCGTGCTGCTGTCCGCCGTGGTGCCGACAGGAAACCGAACGACGGGGGAGTGACCCATGGACCGACGGAAATTTCTTACCGTGGCGACGGCGGCGACGGGCGTATCGCTGTTGCCCGGGACCGCCGCCGCGGCCGACGGGACCCTGCCCGCGCGGGTACGGCGTCAACTGGACCGGGCGCTCGCCGCCGGCAGTCCGAGCGCGGTCTGCGGGGTTATCCACGGCGGACGTCCCTACGTGGCGGGCGCGGCCAAGGACGGGGAGGCACCGGCACCGGACGGCCGGACCGTGTTCCAGCTCGGCTCGATCGGCAAGACGCTCACCGCCACCGCCCTGGCCCGCGCCGTCTGCGCGGGCGAGACCCGCCTCGACGCACCGCTCGTCCTGCCCGCCCGCTTCCCCGTCCCGCGCAAGGGCCCCCGGCGGATCACCCTGGCCGATCTGGCGACCCACACCTCCGGTCTGCCCTCGCTGCCGCCCAACCTCCTCGCCGGAGCGGATCCCTACGATCCGTACGCCCGCTACACGCTGGACGACCTGGCCGCCGGGCTCGGCGAGACAACCCTGGACAGCGAGCCGGGCAGCACATACGCCTACGCGAACCTCGGCTTCGGACTGCTGGGCCAGGCGCTGGCCTTCGACGCCGTGGACGCGATGCTGTGGCGCCGGGTGGCCGCGCCGCTGCGTCTGTCGGACACCACGACGACCCTGCGGCCGGACATGGCCTCCCGCAAGGCCGTCGGGCATCTCGACGGGGAGGCCGTTCCCGACTGGCACGACCGGGTGCTCAGCGCGGCGGGCACCTCGATCTACAGCACCGCCGATGACATGCTGCGCTTCCTGGGCGCCCAACTCCGCCCGGAGCGCTCGCCCTTGCGGGCCGCCATCGAGCTGACCCAGCGGCCTCACTTCACCGTCGACCGCGACCTGCGGCTCGGCCTCGGCTGGCATCTCAGCCCGCTGCCCAGCGGCCGGACCATGACCTGGCACAACGGCAGCACCGGCGGATTCAGCACCTGCGCGGCGTTCAGCCGGGAGAGCGGGACGGCAGTGGTGATGATGGTGAACACCTTCAGCCAGGAGACCGGGTCCGGGGCCCGCCCGGTCGACGAGCTCACCATCGCCCTGCTCGGCGAGCTCGACGCGGACTGAGCCGGATCCCCGCCCCCGACGCCGTGACGCCGGGGGCGGTGGATGCGGGAAGGTGGCCCCACTCGCCGAGTGAACACGTCGTGCCGCTTCTCGCTCCGCCCCGGGGCCCGGCGCCGTACCGCCGCCTCGGAGCTGAGGCGAGCACGACGACAACGGTCCGGAGCACAGGTCACAGCGGCGGTAGAGACCTGGTTCGTGGTGGTCGGCCGCGACCGGACGGCACGAGGCTACGGGTTCGCACGCGATGCGCACCCGGCTGATGGCCGATCTCGAGTGGGTCAGTGGCGCAGGGCGCCGCGTCGGGCGGTCGGCCTGTGCGCTCCGGAGGTTGGCCCCGGCCGGGATTGCTCCGGCCCGGAACCGGTCCGTCGCAGCCGGAGGGCGATCAGCGCCGTGAGCACGAAGACCGCGGCCTCGTCGGCCATGGCGTGGGCGAACGCCGCGTTCGCACCGTCGGCCGGCGCGAAATAGGCCAGTCCGGCCGCCGTCACCCCGATCGAGCCGCCGAGTTGCTGGGCCGTGGGCAGCAGCCCGGACACCGAACCCGCGGCGGCGCCCGCACACCCGCCAGCACCAGCGTGAACACCGCGGCCGTGAACAGGCCGAACGCGGCGCCTCCGGCCGCCAGTACCGGCAGTGCCGCACGGCGCCCGGGCCCGGTGCCGATGAGCGGCACGAGCGCCACGGCCGTGCCCGCCAGCATGAGCGCGGCGGCCGTCAGCGCCGTCGCGCCCAGTCGGCGGGAGAGGGCCGGGGCCGCACGGCTGCCCACAACGGCCGCGGCGGCGAACGGCGCCGACACCAGCGCGGCGGACAGCGCCGAATACCCGAGAGCGGACTGCAGATGCAGGAACAGCAGGTACGTGAACGACGGGACTCCGGCGTTGAAGACGAACACCAGCAGCACGCCCCGCCGCGCGGTCCCGTCCCGCAGGACCGACAGGTGGATCAGGGGGTCCGGCCGGTGCCGGAGCGTGCGGACGAAGCAGGTGAGGGCCACCGCGGCCACGGCGAAGGAGGCCGAGGTCCACCAGGGCCAGCCGGCCTCCCGGCCCAGCGCGCACGGCAGGACCAGCGTGGCGAAGCCGGTGGTGGCCAGCGCCGCTCCCACCCAGTCCACGCGCTGTCCGTCCGTACCGTGCGTAGGAGGCAGCAGGGCGGCTCCGACCAGCGAGAGCGAGTCGATGCCGGCCGCGTTGAGGATCTCCCACACCGTCGAGGCGGCGATTTGGTGTCCGAGTCGGGTCAACTCCCCTTGGATCCGTCGGTGTCCCCACCGCGGATTCTCCCGGGCCAGCCGCATAACGAGCGTCCTGATCGCTACCGGGGTGGGTGGTCGTCCCGCGCGTCGGCGCGCGGTGTAGTCCCACTTCGCGGCGACGAACCTGCGGTGCCAGGCAAGCAAGGTGCCCGGGTGACAGGGAAGATCTCGCGCCAGTGGCGCCGGGGTATCAGCCCGGACAGCGCGGCGAACCAGAACCGGTCGGTGGGCTCATAGCGGACCGGTCCGGCCAACTGGCGGCGCAGGACCGCGTTCTCGTGCCGCAGCACCAGCAGTTCCGCGTCCTTCGCTGTCCCGCGACGGAGGAGCACCGATGGAACAGTCAGCAGCTTCCGGGTCACCTTGTACAGCAAGGACACGATCACGGAGGACATGATCCCAACGGACTGACCGCATCCCGTTCACCCTGCGGCGATGATTTTTCGAGCGGCACAGGATCGCGCACCGGGGACACCTCCGGTGTCGTCGGGCGCGGCGTGCGGACCTTTATATGCACAGGCATGGTGGCCGCAGGGCCGCACCTGTGCCGTCGCAGCCGTGCCTTCGCGGCGTCACGGGTGCGTCATCGGTGGAGCGGGCGCGCCCGCTCCACCGCACAACTCCTGGGTGGCAGGTGGCCGTTCTTCGCCACCGGCACGGCTAAGGGCTGTGGCGCCCTTGCTGAACGCCTCGTTCGTGCACGTCACGCTGCAGCCGTGCATCCAGAGGCTTCGGCGTGGGCGAAGCGGGGGAAGTAGCGGGCTGACGGCCGACTGAGGCCGGGACTGCCGGGCCGCGATCTCGGGACGCGGGGCTGCCACTTCGTGTTAGCCTCATGCTTTTGCGTGCTCGTGACGGTTGATCCAGCCTGTCCGGTTCCTCTTGTTCGTCGACTGCTCATTCCTACCGGGCCTTCCTCGGTACGTTCGCATGCGGAAGGCTCTTCATGAATCACCCTGACCTCCCCGGCACCTCGCACAGCGATCCCGCCCCGCTCATGGCCACTGCGCCAACGGTGCCCCCGGTCGCTTCCTTCGCCAGCCTGGAACTACCAGCCGAGGTGCTGCGAACGCTCAGCGAACTCGGTGTGCGCGAGCCCTTCCCGATCCAAGCAGCCACGCTGCCCAACGCCCTTGCGGGACGCGATGTCCTGGGGCGCGGGCGCACCGGATCGGGCAAGACGCTCGCTTTCGGCCTACCGCTGCTCGCACGGATGGCTGGGCGGCGCGCGGAACCGAAGCAGCCCCTGGCTCTGATCCTGGTGCCTACCCGAGAGCTGGCCCAACAGGTCACCGAGGCGCTTGCGCCGTACGCAAAGGCACTGCGGCTGCGGATGGCCACGGTCGTCGGCGGCATGTCGATCGGCCGGCAGGCCGCTGCGCTGCGCGATGGAGCCGAGGTGGTCGTCGCCACCCCCGGCCGTCTGCACGACCTCATCGAGCGCAGGGCCTGCCGCCTGGGACGGGTAGGGATCACTGTCCTCGACGAGGCCGACCAGATGTGCGACATGGGCTTCCTGCCGCACGTGACCGAGGTGCTCGACCAGGTATACCCCGACGGTCAGCGGTTGCTGTTCTCGGCCACTCTGGACCGTGACGTCGACCACCTGGTCCGCCGCTACCTCCACGATCCCGTCGTCCACTCGGTCGACCCGTCCGCGGGCGCAGTCACGACGATGAACCACCATGTTCTGGTCGTCCACGGCCCCGACCGGTACGCCGTCACCACGGAGATCGCCGCCCGCGACGGCCGCGTACTGCTGTTCCTGGACACCAAGCACGCGGTTGACCAGCTCACCCGGCATCTGCGAGCCAGCGGAGTGCACGCCGCGGCCCTGCACAGCGGCAAGTCCCAGCCGCAGCGCACACGGGCCCTGGCGCAGTTCAAGAACGGCCAGATCACCGTCCTGGTGGCGACCAATGTCGCGGCCCGTGGCCTGCACGTCGACGACCTCGATCTCGTGGTCAACGTCGACCCGCCCACCGACCCCAAGGACTATGTGCACCGCGCGGGCCGTACCGCCCGGGCCGGTGAGTCCGGCAGCGTCGTCACGTTGGTGCTGGCGGGCCAGCGCCGCGAGATGAGCCGACTGATGGCAGAGGCCGGCATCGAGCCGACCATCACCAAGGTACGCTCGGGCGAGGCGGAGCTGAGCCGGATCACCGGGGCCAAGGCCCCCTCCGGCACCCCGCTCGATGGCGGGCCGGCCGCGCCCCGGCCCAAGAACACCAACGCTCCCTTCCGCGGGCTGGGCACCAGCAAGGACACCTCCCGCGGCGCCGGCGGCAAGTCCCGAAAGGCTGGCGAGGCCCGCAAGCTCGCCGAAGCCCGCAAGGCGGCCCGGGTGCGTCGCGGCGGCTGAGAGCCGTCGCCCTGATAGTCGAATACTTCCGACCCCGGAACGGAAAACCTCCAGCCCGGCCCGAAACCCTCCGGTGCATGCACCTACGAGATGAACGCCCTCGTGGTGTGCTCGGCATGACAAGCTGTGCTTCCCACTACCCGAACCCAGGAGGTCGCCATGACCGCAGAGTCTGTATCCAAAGAAGGTTCGGAGCCGACCGACCCCGAGACGTCCGCCCTGGTGCCCGACAGCGACGGCCACTACGACCTGAAACGCAAGTTCCGGGAGGCCCTAGCGCGCAAGCGCAGTGTGCAGGCGGACGCCGCTGACCTCGCTGCGAACGTCGAGGCGTCGAAGGTCCGTAGGGCGAACGGCCCGGCTGCGAGCCAGCGGTCGTTCCGGCGCAAGAGCGGCGGCTGAGTCAATGAGCTCTTTCAGCATTGCCGCTCCAGAGTCGCGTAGCCGGGCATAGTCGGCAAGATCCACAGCAGCCGCCCGACCGGGTCGGTCACCATCTACACGTTTACTCCGTGTCGGCGGTGCTTGTGGGAGAGGCCGGCCCGGCCGTCGCCGACCCGGTCGCACTCTGCCAGAGTGCCGTCGAGCAAGACGTAGTCCGGGTCCGCCTCGCGCAGGGCACGCAGCAGGCCAGGAGAGCGGTCGGCAAGCAGGCCGACGACGGCTGTCGTGTAGGCGTGGGCGGTGCCGACGGAGATGCCGAACCCGGTCGCGATCTGGGCGAGGGTGTCGTGCCGGCGCAGGTACACCAGGCCGACCAGGGCACGCTGGTGCGGTGGGAGCTTGCAGCGGCGGTCACACTCGCGGGTGACGATGAGCATGGTGACCCTGCGGGTGCCGATAAATCATCCGCGCAGCTCAGGCGGCGTGCTGGTATTCGTGGAGGGTTCGGCCGAGTCGGTCTCGTCGGCTGACTTGGAGGTGGGTGAGCTGGACTTGTTGAGTGATGGGTGTGGGTAGTGGACGGCAGGGGGCGGCTTGTTCCAGGGCTCTGTGCGGGTGGTGTTCGTTGTAGAAGGATTCGTACTCGCGCAGTGCGTGGAGGAGGTGGCCCTGGTTCCAGATCAGGGTCTGGTCCAGGAGTTCGGTGCGGCAGGTCTGTATCCATCGCTCCATGAGCGAGTTCATCCGTGGTATCCGAATGCCGGTGGTGACGACATTGAGACCGGCATCGGTCATCAGGGCGTCGAAGGCGGCTGTGAACTTCGAGTCGCGGTCGCGGATCAGGAACTTCGCCTTGCTGCCCGCGTTCTTGAGGTCCATGAGGAGGTTGCGTCCGAGCTGCACGATCCACTCCGCGGCGGGGTGTGCGGTGGCGCCGAGGATCCGGATGTGCCGGGTGGTGTGCTCGATGACGGCGAAAGCGTACAGGCGCGCTCCGGTCAGCGTTCGGACTTCGAAGAGGTCACAGGCGAGGAGGGCCTTGGCCTGGCTGCGGAGGAAGTCGGCCCAGGTGGTGTTCTGCCGTTCGGGTGCGGGTGGGATGCCGTGCTCGCGGAGGATCTCCCAGACCGTTGAGGCGGCGACCTTGATCCCCAGTGCGGCGAGTTCGCCGTGGATCCGGCGATATCCCCACGAGGCGTTCTCTCTGGCCAGGCGCAGGACCAGGGCGCGGATCGAGCGGATGGTGCGGGGGCGTCCACGCCGTTTGGACACGCAGGTCTCGGCATGGCACCGCCTGAGCAGCTCACGATGCCAGCGCATGACCGTGTCGGGGCGGGCCAGCAGTAGAAGGTGCCGCAGTCTGTCTTTGGGGAGGTGGTGGAGCAGTCCGGCGAGGATGGCGCGATCGCTGTCGGTGAAGGCAGCCTTGCCGACCTGGCGCTGCAGGACCAGCAATTGGTGCCGGAGCACGAGGATCTCGATGTCCTTGTCTCTGTCGCTCATCGGCAGAAGGCGTAGGAACGCCAGGGTGTTGGTCGCGGCGAGGTAGGTCAGGCGCAGCAGCACGAGAGATCATGATGCCGTCGGGGCCTTGTGCAGGTGAAGACGCCGGGGTGAGCGTCGGCCAAAGTCGAAGATCTCTGATCAAGCTCTCACCTGCGTGGATGATTTACCGGCACCCGCAATGTCGGCGACCCCAATGGGGTCCACTTTCCCCGGGTCGGCGAGGAGGCGTACGCGGCTGGTCTGATCCTGGCCGCACCATCCGCTCCGCCGTGTGCGAGCTGATGGACGCGCTTCCCTTCGTCGACTTCGCAGTCGGCCCTGGAGGCAGGGCAAAGGGCAGCTCTGAGGGGGTACGGCCGCGCCTCACCCGGCCGGTGACGGCGTCGCGATACCGCACGACGAGCCCGGGCGAGGGAGGGGAGCTACGCGGTGACTTTGTCCTTGGCCTCGGTGTCGTCGTCGAAGGTCATCTCCGGTGCGGGCCGGCGGAAGCCCTTGGTCATGGCGGCCAGGTAGACGACGCCGATCGCCAGCCAGACGCCGCCGATCTGGAGTGCGTCGTCACTGAGCTTCGTGAGCAGGTAGACGGAGACGGCGGCGCCGATGGCCGGCATCACCAGGTAGGAGAAGAGGTTGGGGGTGCGGCCGTGCCGGCGTTCGCGGACCAGGTGGGCGATCACGCAGAGGTTCACCAGGGTGAAGCCGAGGAACGCGCCGAAGTTGATGAACGAGGTGGCGGTGGTCAGGTCGAGTTTCAGGGCGATGACACCGGCGGCCGCGGTCAGCAGCAGGTTCAGGACGGGTGTGCCGGTTTTCTTCGACAGGTTGCCGAAGACGGCCTTGGGCAGGGCGCCGTCGCGTCCCATGACGTACATGAGGCGAGCGGCGGAGGCTTGCAGGGCGATGCAGGAGGCGATGGATCCGGCGATGGTGACGAAGTTGATGATCTCGGCGTACGTCTCGCCGCCGACCTGGACCTTCAGGTGGTAGGCAGCCGCGTCGACGTCGGCGAACTTCGCGCCGGGGTGGACCAGTTGCATCACGAAGGACAGCACGATGAAGATCGCTCCGGCGGCGATGACGCAGCCGATGATGCCTCGGCCGATCGTCTTTGCCCCGCCCCTGGCCTCCTCACCGAGCGTGGAGACGGCGTCGAAGCCGAGGAAGGAGTACGCGGCGATGGCGGCGGCCGCGGTGACCGCGCCGATCGAAGTGCCGGAGTTCCACAGGGCGTTGGTGGCGGGGGCGGAGGAGCCGTGCTTGCCGAGGAAGACGACACACAGGGTGGCGAAGAGGACCAGCGACCCCAGAGCGATGAACATCAGGACCTTGTTGACGCGGTCCGCGAGCTTCATGCCGAAGACGTTGATGGCGGTGGTGATGCCCACCGAGACGATCAGCCAGACCCACTTGGGTATCTCGGGGAACTGGGCGTTGAAGTAGATCGCCGTGATCAGCCAGCCGACCATCGGGATGAAGAAGTAGTCGAGCAGCATCGCCCAGCCGGACAGGAATCCGATGCGGCTGTCGAGCATCTTGCGGGCGTAGGTGTAGACGGACCCGGCGCCGGGCACGGCGCGCGCCATCTTCGCGTAACTCAGCCCGGTGAGCAGCATCGCGACGGTGGCGATGGCGAACGCGGTCGGGGCCACGCCGCCACTGGTGGCGGCGACCACGCCGAAGATCGTGACGACGATGCCGGGCGAGATGTAGGCCAGGCCGAACAGGACGACGGAGAGGAGACTCAGGTCGCCCTTCAGCCTCATGGTGCTCTCTGTGCTCTGTGTGGTCTCGCTGTTCAACATCGCGGCTCCTCGGTGGTGTGGGCGGGGTTCCAGGTGGCGGGGTCGATGCGGCCCCCGTACAGCGGGAGCTCGAGGGCTGGGTCGCCGGGGCGGAACTGGTCCCAGATCCGGTTGAGACCGGCGGTGCCGTAGCGGCGGACGTTGCTGACCTCGTCGAGGTCGATCACGTCGGTGAGGGTGGAGTCGCCGGCATCGACGGTTTCGGCGCGCACCGTGCCCTGTGGATCGATGACGAGGCTGCGGCCGATCCCGGATGGGGCGGCGGAATTGACGCTGGCGACGAAGACCTGATTGGTGATGGCGTTGGCGCGGCTGAGGACGACTTCCTGCGCGCGGTCGCTCGTCGACGTGCGGACCACGTTGACGATCAGCTCTGCGCCCATCCAGGCCAGATGGCGGGAGATCTCCGGGAACCAGGTGTCATAGCAGATGGACAGTCCGATGCGGCCGACCCCGGCGAGGTCGACGACCTCGAACCGGTTACCGGGTGTGGTCGTCTCGTACGGGCGCCACGGGCAGATCTTGCGGTACGCGGCGAGGCGCTCACCCTGTGGTGAATAGACCGGTGTCGTGTTGTGGACGCGGTCGCCGGTGCCTCGCTCGTAGACGCTGCCGGGTACCAGCCAGATACCCAGATCCCCCGCGAGCTCGGCGAAGGCCGCATCGCGTTTGCCGTCGAGCGGCTCGGCCCCCTTCTCCGGGGCGGCCGGGACGCCGGGGGCGCTCTCGCCGAGGTGCAGTTCGGGGTAGACGACGAGGGCGCCGGGTGCGCGCAGTTTCACGCGCCGCTCCACGTCGGTGGCAAAGCCTGCGAGGTCGTCGGCCGGGCGGCCGGGCGCCTGGGCGAGGATCAGGGGCAGGGGGCGGGCCATGCGGGAACCAGCCAATCGAAAGGATTATTGTACGAGGAGAAATCGACGGAAATTCGGGCGCCGATAACCGAAAATTCCGGTGGGACAAGAATGCAGCCAGTCAGTCATAGCTTCAAATACTTGGCAGGGTTGATTATCATGCCTTTGAGGCATGAAGGTGTCGTGCCTCCACCGTCTCCCGAGGGGCCACCGCCATGGAACTCCGAGTGCTGCGCTACTTCCTGACCATCGTGGAGACCGGTTCCGTCACCAAGGCTGCCGAGGTGGTCCGCGTCGCCCAGCCCTCGCTGTCGCGCCAGCTGCGCGGCCTGGAAGCGACCTTGGGGATGACGCTCTTCGACCGCGGCGGCAAGCAGATGGTCCTGACGGCGGCCGGCCAGCGCTTCCTTCCCCTGGCCCGCGACCTGGTCGCCCGCGCGGATGCCGCCGAGGCCGCAGTCGGTGCGCTGGCTGCCGGTCGTGCCATGCGGATCACCGTGGCGGCGCCGCCCACCACCATCACCGACGTGATCGCGCCGTTCCTGGCCACCTGGGGGCCGGAGGATCCGCTCGTCACCGTGCAGGTGGAGAGTCCGGCACGTGCGTACCAGGCCCTTGCGAGGGGCGCCGATGTAGCCATCTCCTCGGCACCTCCGAGGCGCCGTTTCGCCGGGCTCCCGGTGGCCCGCCTGCCGCTGTGGGCCTACGTCCGTGCCGACCATGCCTGGGCGGACCGGGACCGCGTCACCATCAGGGAACTTGCCGCGGAGCCCCTCATCGTCCTCACCCCGGCGCACGGCACCCGCCGCATCCTGGACCATGCCGTGCAGGATGCGGACGCCTCGTACGACATCGTGCTCGAATGCGACACCCCGCACGTCGCACAGGCCATGGCGGCTTCGGGCCATGGTGTCGCGGTGGTCTCCGACGATCCCCGCTTCGACCTGCACCCGCTGCTGATCCTCGACAGCACGGGCGAACCGCTGCAGATCCACCTGCACGCGGCGTGGGACGCCGGCCACTATGCGCTGCGCAGCATCGAGGCATTCGCGGCCGGGTTGTCACGCTTTTGTGTCGAGCGGTACGGGCCACAGGTCGCCGCCCTTCTATGAACTGCAGCGACGACTACAGACCACGGCCCTCACCACGACGCGAAGCGTGATCGCTCTGCCGCCCGACGGCCGACAGGCCCCTGAGAGCTGGAGGTATGCCTGGCGGGCAGCCTGACCAGATCGGGCAGGCATTGGACCGCGGCCCCGGCGCACCTCACCATGCGGCGATATCCCGCATCAGCTGCCAGCCCGAGAGGACCTCCGACCATGCCGAGACCGTTCCATACCCGACGGCTACGCCGTGCCGCTGCCGTCGCCGCCGTGTTCGCGGGGCTGTTCGCCGTCCCGCCACCGACGATGGCGGCGCCCGCCGCAACCGCACCCATACCGGGTGATCCGCTCACCGGAAGCGGTGCGGTGAACCGGACCCAGCTCACCGCCGCCCAGCTCACCGGGGGCAGTGCCGAGGACACCGTGCCCGACAGCGCCTTCGCCCTGCCGGCGCAAGCGGCGCCACCCACCCACAGCTTCGAAGGCACCCTCACCCTCGACGGCCTCTCCACCGCCGGAGGATTCCGCGTACTGAAAGACCCGGACGGATACGCAGACGCGGCAGCGACCCGGCATCTGCCGCCGGTCGACATCGCGCTTGTGCAGAACGGCAGCCACCTCGTTCCGGCGAAGCGCGGGTTGCAGTACACGGGGAACCAGGCGTGGAACCTGGCGGTGGGGCCCGGCCGCGCGTGGAACGAGGACGGCGACGGCCAACGCACGCGCGCCTCACTGCCGTTCGCGCTCGTCGAGCGCAACGCCAACTGCGTGCACAACGGCGCCCTGACGTTCCTCTTCGACGCCACATCGATCTCCGAAGTCCACTACCAGATCACCACGGAGACCTGCGAGTACTTCCAGTTCGACATGTGGGGCCAGGTACCGGCCCACTACCGGCCCGGCCCCGTCGACGGCGCCGAGAACCTGCGCGCCGCCTACGCCTCCGAGGTCGGGGACCGCCTCCCGACCAAGCCCATCTCGGCACTGGCCACCGACTACCCGGACAGCGGGGTGGACGTGGCGAAGTTCGCCTCCGGCATCACGCCGTCCGCGCTGAGCACCTTCGGCTTCTACTACGGCGGAGTCCACTACGTGGGCAACTGTCGCACCCGACAAGGGAATTACCCGTTCTGCGGCCAGATGCTGCTGCCCTCGTACTCGACCGCGAAGTCGGCGTTCGCGGGAACAGCCATGCTGCGTCTGGCGCAGCGCTACGGCCCGGCCGTGGCCCAGCAGAAGCTCTCCGACCGCATCCCCGAGACCGCCGGCAACACTGCCTGGAGCGGCGTCACCCTCGACCACACCCTCGACATGGCCACCGGGAACTACACCTCGCCCGGCTATGAGACCGACGAATCGGGCAGCACCATGGCGAACTTCTTCGCGGCCGAGCCCTACGCCGACAAGATGCGACTCGCCCTGTCGTTCCCACATAAGGCCAAGCCCGGCAGCAAGTGGGTGTACCACACCTCGGACATGTTCCTCGCCACCCGCGCGATGAACAACTACCTGCAGGACAAGGCCGGTTCGGGCGCCGACATCTTCAACATGCTCCGCGACGACGTGCTCAAGCCCATCGGCGTCGGGCCCGACTCCCTCGTCTCCTCCCGCACCGACAACAGCCCTGGCGGGGTGCCCTTCGGTGGCTACGGCATGTTCTGGACGCAGGACTCCGTCGCCAAGTTCGCGAAATTCCTCAACAATGACCACGGCGCCGTCAACGGCACGCAGCTGCTCGACCCGACTCTGCTCGCGGCCACCATGCAACGCACACCGCAGGACCGGGGCATGACCACCACCGGCACCAAGCCCATGAAGTACCAGAACGGCTTCTGGGGACGGGAGTTCACCTCCGCCGACAACCCCGCCTACACCAGCCCCTTCTACGTACCGTTCATGTCGGGGTACGGAGGCATCACCGTCGCGATGATGCCGAACGGCGCCACCTACTACTACTTCAGCGACAACAACGAATTCAGCTGGAACACCGCCGTCGCCGAAGCCGCCAAGCTGGCGCCCATGCCCGACGCGGCAGTTACTGCGAGGTAGACCCCATCGAACGCTGTCCGATCCTGTTGCCCATTTGCCGTTTGTGCTGGTCGGGGTGTTGATTGTTGCGGCAGGCTGGTCTGGTGGCCGGTCTTTCTCGTTCCCGGTCACGGAGCGGGAGGGGCCTGTGTCGATGGAGCCGCGGTCGTGGCCGGAGCCGGCGCCGGAGGTGGCGCGGGCGGTGCGGGCGAAGTACTCCGGCCGTCAGGTGCCGCTACCGGTCGCGGTACGTGATCGGCTCGGTGAGTTGTTCGCGGATGCCGAGTTCGCGGAAGCGTTCGCGGTTACGGGGCCGCGTGGCTGGTCACCGGGCCGCTTGGCATTGGTCACGGTGCTGCAGATGGCCGAGAACCTGACTGACCGGCAGGCTGCCGAGGCGGTGCGGGACAAACTCTCGTGGTCCTACGCGCTCGGACTGGGGCTGGAGGATCCCGGCTTCGACTTCAGTGTCCTCTCCCAGTTCCGCACCCGGGTTGCCGCCCATGGCCTGGAAGAGAGGGTGCTGGACTTGTTGGTGGCCAGGCTGGTCGAGCAGGGCCTGCTGGCCGCAGGAGGCAAGCAGCGCACGGACTCCACCCACGTGGTCGCGGCGGTGCGGGACCTGAACCGGCTGGAACTGGCCGGGGAGGCGGTTCGCGCCGCACTGGAAGCACTGACCTGCGCGGATCCGGACTGGGTCGCCCAGGCCGTGGACGTGGCCTCGTGGAGCAAGCGGTACGGACCGCGGGTGGACAGCTGGCGCCTGCCCACTTCCCGGGCCAAGCAGCAGAAACTGGCCGTGGACTTCGCCCGGGATGGCTTCGCCCTGCTGGGCGCGGTCTACCACTCCAGCTCTCCGGTCTGGCTGCGCGAGCTGCCCGCGGTGCAGGTCTTGCGGTGTGTGCTGCTGCAGAACTACACCCGCACCACCACCCGAGGCGGCCGCGAGGTCGTCAAGCGGTGGGAGAAGACCGACGAGGGCGGTGACGGCCGCCCGCCCGGCCACCTACGTCTGTCCTCGCCGTATGACACCGACGCCCGATGGTCCGCCAAACGCGACATGTTCTGGAACGGCTACAAACTCCACATCAGCGAAACCTGCACCTCCGCCCCCGAGAAGGCACGCACCCACCCGAACCTGATCACGAACATCGCCACCACCCACTCCACAGTGCCGGACAGCAAGACACTCAATGCCATTCACCACGCGCTCCAGCAACGCGGCCTGCTTCCCGATGAGCACTATCCCGACTCCGGCTACGCCACCGCCGAACTCATCCACGGCTCGGTGAAAACCTACGGAATCGCACTGATCACGCCGGTCCTGCCGGACACCTCCCGCCAGGCCAAAGCCCAGGCAGGCTTCGCCGCCACCGACTTCACCATCGACTGGGAAGCCGGGAAGGCCACCTGCCCCGCCGGACATACCAGCGCCACCTGGAACCCCGTCGTGAGCGAAGGTATCCCCAAGACCGTGGTCACCTTCGCCGCCCTCGACTGCATCCCCTGCCCCTTCAAACCCCAGTGCACCACCGCGAAGAAGAACCGCCGCCAACTCTCCCTCCACCCCAGACAGATGACCGAGGCACTCCGGCACACCCGAACCCGGCAGAAGACCAAGGGCTGGAACACCGACTACGCCTTACGTGCCGGCATCGAGGGCACCATCCGACAGGCCACCGCTGTCACCAGCACACGCCGCGCTCGCTACCGAGGCCTGGCGAAGACCCATCTCGAACACATCTACTCCGCCGTCGCACTCAACCTGATCCGCCTGAATGCCTGGTGGAACGACCGCCCCCTGGACCGCACCCGCACCAGCCACCTCACCCGACTCGAGCACACCCTCACCGCATAACCACAATGGGCAACAGGATCACTGCCCTTGCCGGAAACCTCGTCCGTGCAGGTCAGGCTGCATGTTGTGGACGGCATTGAAGAGGGTGGGGAACTTCCCGTCCCGGTCCCGGATCGTGAATTGTGCCCGGCAGCCGAGGTCTTCGAGGTCCATGACGAGGTTCTTCGCCGCTTGCGTTACCCAGGAGGCGGTGGCAGCAGCGCCGCCGGGAATGCCCGATCGCTGGGCGTGAACCGGATCTTGTCCTTGCCGAGTTGGCGTTCCGGCACGGTGATCTGGTGGCGCAGGGCGAGGATCTCCGCGTCCTTGTCCCGGTCGGTCATCGGCAGCAGGCGAAGCATCGCGAACGCGTTCGTCACACCTGGGTAAGCCAGTCGCAGCAGCACGGCCGATCATCATGACGCGTGGCCCACCGACTACGCGAGAGCGCCGACTCGAGCGACCGAGGTCGGCGACTGTGGAGCGCGGTGCAGGCCTCCGACCAGGGCGGATGACATTCTCGGCAAGCGCAACCCCTGCGGCCTGAGCCCAGGACCAGGCCGACGATTGAGAGAGCAAAGCGGCCACAGCCCGGCGGCGTCGGGAACAGGGCGCCACGGTGGCCGTCGAGGTGCTCCGGCTGACGTGCGAGAAGTGCGGGGCGGGCGACGGCCGACAGTGCAAGACGGCAAAGGGTTGGCCAGCCGACTCGGCGCACAGGGGAGGCCGCTCTATCGACCCCGGCGAACCGCGCTCCGCGTTGCTGCTGCTCAAGCACCTCGGCGTCATCTGAGGGCGACCGCGGCTCGCCCTGTCGAGGAGAACACGGCCCAGCACCGCCGCAGTTCCCGCTCGGACTCGGCACCGCGATCACGATGATGATGACCGAGCTCGGCGTGGGCGCCCCGGCCGCCGACGGCGACGTCCTCGCGCAGTGGGACGACATCCTCGCCGCGGCCGCGCCCGAACTCACCGGCCACGCAGGCGCGGTGGCGTTCGATGCGAACACCGGCCGCCTGGACGTCGTCCCCGACGCCCCGACCTACGGCACCAAGCTGCGCTGGAGCGCGCCGAAGCTGATCACGACGGCCAACACGAAGGTGCCGGACGTGAACGTGCACACCCTGCATGTCCTGCCGCCCGCACCCGGCGACGCTGGCTCCGCCTCTGCGCCCGCCGAGGCGGACCCGCGGCCAGTTTTCCCTGGTCACAGTCGTGTTAGCCGGATGTTAGCGGGACGGCGGCGTTACGGTAGCGGCCCCGGTCAGAGTTGTTGTCGTACCGAGCAGACCACGACATCGACCGCTCTGGGGGACCCGGAATGCGCTCCGACACCACTGCCCGCATCGCCCGCCGTCGCACCCTCCGCGTCGCCGCCGCGGTCCTGACCGCGGCCGCCGCCCTGACCCTGACGGCCTGCAACGGCTCGGACGCCGGCGACGCGAAGTCCGCGGGCCAGGCCGACACGGCCCCGGCCGGGTCCGGCGGCTCCGCTGGTTCTTCCGGCGGTGCGCAGGGTTCCGACGCCAAGGACAAGGGGGGCTCGGAGGCGGGCACCGTGGAGGATCAGTCGGGCGGTGGGCAGTCAACCCCGTGGTAACGGGAGCGGACGCATGATCAAGGAGTGGCGGCACCGTCGTGCCGTACAACGGTGCAGGCCCAGGGACGGGCGAGAGTTGAAGCGCTTCCGCTGGTGGCGGTTGCCTTTCCGCGCGCTGTTCCCCGGGCGAACCGACCGGCGATAGGTCCCATGACCCCCTCGAACGCCTCGCGCCAGCGGCCGGGATCCATGCTGTGACCTGCGGCCACCGTCTCTTCGTAAGTCCACACAACTCACGATGATCAGCGGTGGCCGCACCCGTTCCCGAGGCGCCCCCACCAGCAAGATCACGATCTACGGCTGTCGTATTAGATCATGAGATCCCTCTCTGTCGCGTGGAACAAGACCGATCACACAGGTAGCGGGAGATGAGAGGAGGGCGTACACGCGCCCCGAGAGACGGCCGACACATCAAGGTGACGCCCCGGGAGTTCAGCAGGCTACCCGGATACACATCGGAGGTTCGTAGTGGCCCTGAGCCATTCAATGATGCCCGAGCAAAGCCTTCCGGAGTCGTCCTCCGAGCGAGGTCGTTCTATAGCCCAATCAGCGTCTTTCTGGCTCGAAGGACGGCTTGGCAGGAGCATGGAGTTAGCCGCCGCCGCTTCGAAACGGGATGCGTCTGAGTTCCCCGGCCGTGACCCGTCGTTTGAGGCGAGCATCTGGTATGCGACGCTGCTGACACGCGTCCGCGGCCTCCGGTCCGCTGCACGGTTGCTCGCCGGCGTGCAGTCCGATGTCCAGGGACCGCACCGGCCGGAGGTGCAGGCCGCACTGCTGATCTGCGAGGCGGAGATCTCCCTGGCCGGGGGCCAGCTCACCAGGGCGGTGGCGGCTGCTGACGCGGGACTGCGGCTGGCGGCTCAGACTGGGAACTGTGGGCTCGTGCGGCGGGGACACGTGGCCATGGCCGTGTGCTCTATCCGCGCCTTGGACCTGACGACCGGATTGCTGTATGCCAACCACCTGCGGGACGCGGCGCTGCTCGGGCAGGAGAACCTCATCCCGGGGCAGAGTTTCTGGGCGGCTGCCCAGGCTCTGGAGGCTCGTGACGGCGTGGAGAGCGTGGCTCATCTCCTGAAGGGCGTTCTCTGTCACGACGTGCTCATCCGTGAGTTGTTGGTGTCTCAGCCGGCCGCGGCCCCCTGGCTGGTCAGGGCCGGACAGCGACTCGGCGATGACGATCTCGCCGGGCGCGTCGTCGGCGTCATGCACCGGCTCGCCGTGATGAACCGCTGTTTCCGCAGCGTCCGAGCGTCGGCCGAGCATGCCTCCGGGCTGTACGCACGCGATGCGGATGCCCTGGAGGCTGTGTCCGAGCGGCACTTGGATCCGTGGGCCCGCGCGTCCGCTTTGGAGGACGCGAGCCGGGTGCGTTCGGAGCGTGTCGCCGAACGCGGCCAGGCGGTGGACCTGCTCAGACGCGCGGCCGGCGCCTATCTGGGCGCGGGGGCCTCCAGGGATCTGGCGCGGGTGCAAAGCCGGCTGCGTGAACTCGACGACCACGGCGGCCGACCGGCCCGTAGCCGGACTCGGATCAGTCAGCTCACCGACACCGAGTTCGCGGTGGCCGAGCTCGTCAGCGAGGGCCTCACCAACAGCAGAGTGGGCAGCCAGCTCTATATCTCTCCGCACACGGTGGCGTTCCACCTCAAGAAGATCTTCCGCAAGCTCGACGTGACCTCCCGGGTAGAACTGGCCCGCTCCTGGAACCGGATCCTGGTGGAGGGGGGCGACGACCGGCTCGGCGAGTCCGGGGAAGGTCTTCCTCGTCCGGCCCATGGCCCGGAAGGCCGGGTAGCCGCTCTACCAACATGAGGGATGCTGTGGCGGCGGGTCCGCACGTAGCGTCCAGCGAGGGAAGCCGTGTTGTCCCTTTCCGCCGGCCCGGCCCGCCCTGGAAGGAACGCAGTGAAAGAAATCCTCGATGCCATCATGTCCGGTACGGCCACCAGTGAGGACTACGCGGCCCTGCCGTTACCCGAGCACTACCGGGGCGTCGTGTTGCTGGCCGAGGAGGCGGAGAAGTACGCCGGGGCCGAGGACACCTGCCGCAGCCCGAGCGACTCGCTGCATCTCTTCGACGTGCCCACACCGGAACCGGGGCCCGGCGAGGTGCTGGTGGCGGTCATGGCCAGCAGCATCAACTACAACACGGTGTGGAGCGCGCTCTTCGAGCCCATCCCGACCTTCCGCTTCCTGTCCCGGTACGCCCGCACCGCACCGGAGGCGGCCCGCCACGACCAGCCGTTCCACGTCGTCGGCTCGGACTTGTCCGGCGTCGTCTTGCGCGTCGGTGCCGGGGTTCACAAGTTCAAGCCGGGCTCCGAGGTGGTCGCGCACTGTCTCTCCGTCGAGCTGAACGACGCGGACGGTCATGGCGACAGCATGCTCGACCCCGAGCAGCGGATCTGGGGCTTCGAGACGAACTACGGCGGGCTGGCGGAGATCGCCCTTGTCAAGGCCAATCAGCTGATGCCCAAGCCGGCCCATCTCACGTGGGAGGAAGCGGCGTGCTCACAGCTGGTGAACTCGACCGCATACCGTCAGTTGGTCTCTCGCAACGGTGCTGCCATGAAGCAGGGCGACGTCGTGCTGATCTGGGGCGCGGCCGGCGGGCTCGGGTCGTACGCCACTCAGATCGTGCTCAACGGCGGAGGTATCCCCGTCTGCGTCGTCTCCAGTGAGGCCAAGGCCGACCTGGTCCGCTCGATGGGGGCCGAGATCGTCATCAACCGGTCGGCCGAGGGGTACCGCTTCTGGCGAGACGAGTCCACGCCCGACCCCAGGGAGTGGCGCCGCTTCGGGTCGCAGATCCGCGAGCTGACCGGCGGCGAGGACCCCGACATCGTCTTCGAGCACCCGGGCCGGGAGACCTTCGGCGCCAGCGTTTACGTGGCCCGGCGTGGCGGCATCATTGTGACCTGCGCTTCCACGTCCGGGTACGACCACGCATTCGACAACCGTTACCTGTGGATGAACCTCAAACGGGTGGTCGGCACCCACTTCGCCAACTATCGGGAGGCGTGGGAGGCCAACCGCCTCATCATCAAGGGAATGGTTCACCCCACGTTGTCCAGGTGCTACAGGCTGCACGAGACCGGTCGGGCGGTCGACGCCGTGCACCGTAACCAGCACAGCGGGAAGGTGGGTGTGCTCGCCCTCGCTCCCGAACGCGGCCTCGGGGTAACCGATCACGCCATGCGGGCGCGGCTGTTACCGCAGATCACCCGCTTCGAGGACGGTCACACAGATTGGCCAGGAGTCACTTCATGACCCATGAGCCCGTCCGGCGCGCTTGTGGTTCACGCGCTCACCCTCGCCGCGGAGTCCGGACGGTCCGGCCGACTGGCTGGACTCTGTCCTGCCCGGCACCATCCTGACCCCAAAGCGAGTAGGCGGCCGATATGCAGCAACCACACCACCACCTCGTCGTCCTCGGCGCTGGCGTCATGGGCGCGAGCATCGCGACCTTGGCTGTCGGCCACGGCGTCCCTGTCACCCTCATCGACGTGAACGACGCGAAACTCGCCGCCGCTGAGTCCAGGATCGCCGGGGAACTGCGCCTGGCCCGACTCATGGGGGCACTGCCCGAGCACGCCCCCGAGGTGACCGTGACCACCAGCGGCCACCTTGCCGACGCCGCCGGTGCCACCGCCGTCGTCGAGGCCGTCACGGAGGACGCGGACATCAAGGAGAAGGTCCTTGCTGAGGTCTCCGCCGTGGTGGCGCCCGGCACGGTCCTGGTGTCCAACACCTCCTCCATCCCCATCGACGAACTCGCTTCGGCGGCCGCACGTCCGGCGGAGGTCGTCGGCACCCATTTCATGAACCCGCCCTACCTGATCCGCACCGTGGAGGTGATCCGCGGCGCCCGCACCGGCGAGCAGGCCCTGGCTGCCATCCACTCCCTTCTCGGCGCGCTGCGTCGGCAGCCGGTCGTAGTGCGGGACGCGCCGGGATTCGTGACCAGCAGACTGCTCCATCCCATGATCAACAACGCCGCCCGCGTGGTTCAGGAGGGCACCGCGACCGTCGAGGATGTCGACACCCTCATGCAGGGCTGCCTCGGCCACGCCACCGGCCCGCTGCGCACCGCGGATCTCATCGGCATCGACAACCTTGTCGACTCACTCCGGGTGCTTCACGAGCGCACCGGGGACCCGGGCTGTCTGCCCTGCGACCTTCTCCTGGAGAAGGTGCGGGCCGGTGACATCGGCCGCAAGTCCGGCCGGGGCTTCTACACCTACCAGGGAGATATGTCGTGACCGTGTCACCGGAAAGCACCACCGAACAGGAACTCCTGGACTTTCTCCACAGCCGGACCAAGAAGGTGTGGCAGGAGGACGCCGACCTCTTCGCCTCCGGCGGTCTGTCCTCGCTCTTCGCGATGGAGCTCGTCGTACACCTGGAGAAGAGCTACGGCGTCTCGGTCCGCGGCAAGGATTTGAAGCTGGACAACTTTCGCACCGTCAGGAGCATGGTATCCCTGGTCCGCCGGCTCCAGGGCGCGTACGGAGACGCCGGTGAGTGATGAGTTCGCCGACGCGGCCGCCTTCGTCGCCGCCCTGGTCGGTGACCGGGCCGGAGGCTGGGACCTGGACGGCCTGATCCCTGAGCCGCTGCTGCGTGAACTCGGCGCGACGGGCCAACTGTGCGCCGGCGTCGCGACCGAGTACGGCGGCCCGGGCTGGAGCAGCCTCGCCGGCGGGGAGTTCACCGCGCACGTCGGCAGCCTGTGCAGCTCCCTGCGAAGCGTCATGACCTCCCAGGGCATGACCGCCTGGACCATCGAACGCCTCGGTACCACGGCCCAGTGCCGCGCCTATCTGCCCCGCCTGACCTCCGGCGAGCTCGCCGCCGTGGGCTTCAGCGAACTCGAGGCCGGCAGCGACCTTTCGGCCATCCGCACCACCATCCGCAGCGAGGGCGGCACCCTGGTCGTCGACGGTCACAAGGTCTGGGTAACCGCCGCCCACTACGCCGACCTGCTCGTCGTCTTCGGACGATACGGCGAGGGAGCCGCCGCCGTCGTGATCCCCGCCGACACGCCCGGTGTCCGGGTGCGAAGGGTCGCAGACCCGATGGGCTGCCGCGCCGCGGGCCACGCCGAAGTGACCCTGCAAGGAGTACGGATCCCCGCCGATCAGTTGCTCGGCGGCGACGGAACGTCCTTGCCGTTGCTCGTGACCACCGCCCTCGCGTACGGCCGTATCTCGGTCGCCTGGGGCTGTGTCGGCATCCTGCGCGCCTGTCTGGCAGCGGTCGCCTCCCACGCCACCGCGCGGCACCAGTTCGGCGTGCCACTCGCCTCCCACCAGCTCGTCGCGCGTCACGTCGCCGAGCTCTACATCGCCGAGCAGACCGCCACCCGCGCCTGCGAGCACGCGAGCCGCTGCTGGGACGACGGAACGCCCGACATGGTGAGCGCTACCGTGCTCGCCAAACACGTCAGCGCGGTGCAGGCCGCCCGCGGAGCCGCCATCGCCGTACAGGTCATGGCCTCGGCAGGCGCAAGGGACGGTCACGTGGTGGCCCGCGCCTACCGCGACGCCAAACTCATGGAGATCATCGAAGGCAGCAATGAGATGTGTGAACTGATGCTCGCGCAGCACGCGCTCGCCCCCATGGGAGCGTCATGAGCGGCGCCCCGGTCGTGAAGTGCCTGGTGTGGGACCTCGACAACACCCTGTGGAACGGCACCCTTCTGGAGGACGGCCAGGTCCTGCTGGACGACGGGATCCGCGCCGTGGTCACGGAACTCGACTCCCGCGGCATCCTGCAGTCGGTGTGCAGCCGCAACGACCACGACCAGGCGTGGGCCCGGTTGGAACAGCTCGGGATCGCCGAGTACTTCGTCCTGCCGGAGATCGGCTGGGGGCCCAAATCCAAGGCGGTGGAACGAATCGCGCAGCGCCTGAACTTCGCCCACGTCACCATCGCCTTCATCGACGACCAGCCGGCCGAACGCGCCGAGGTCACCTATCACCTGCCCGACGTCCGCTGCTATCCCGCCGACGCCGCCCGCACCCTTCCCGGCCTGGCCGAGTTCAGCCCTGCCGTCAGCACTGTGGACTCCCGGCGCCGCCGCGCCATGTATCAAGCCGCCGCCCGCAGGGACGCCGAACGGGACGCTTTCGAAGGACCCGACGAGGATTTCCTGCGCAGCCTGGAGCTTGTCATGGGAATCGGCCGGGCCACCCTGGAGGACCTCACCCGGGTCGAGGAACTGACGCAGCGCACCAGCCAGATGAATGCCACGGGCGTCCACTACTCCCACGACACCCTGCGTGCGCTGATGGCCGACCCCGCCCACGAAGTGCTGGTTACCACCCTCACCGACCGATTCGGGCCGCACGGCGCGGTCGGAGTGATCCTGCTGGAGAAGCACCCGGACCTGTGGCATCTGAAGCTGCTGGCGACCTCGTGCCGGGTGGTCTCCTTCGGCGCGGGATCGGTGATCCTGAACTGGCTGGTGGACCGGGCGTCCGCCGCCGGAGCACACGTGGTGGCCGACTTCCGGCGCACGGACCGTAACCGCATGATGGAGGTCGCCTACCGCTTCGCAGGCTTCGAGGAGTCACTCTGCTCCTGCGTCGAGGCCCTGGATGGCGCAGGCCGGGACGTCGAGCGGCTCCATCTCGTGGCCGATCCGAGACCGGCGCCGACCACGATGCGCCTGGAGACCTCCGGCGTGTGACCAATGTGCCTCGGGGCTGTGACGACATCGGTTGTCACAGCCGAGGCACGTGTCAGTCAGGCCCCTTTACGGCGGGCGAGGGTGACACCGTCGGCGATGGTGAGCATGCTCACCTCCACACGTTCGTCGTCGCGTAGCAGGGCGTTCAGCGCCCGAACCCCTTCGGTGTTCGCGTCCGTGAAGGCCGGGTCGGCGACCTGCCCGAAGAACAGCGTGTTGTCCACGACGATCAGACCGCCGGGCCGCACCAGTTCCAGCGACTGCTCGTAGTACCGGGGGTAGTTGACCTTGTCCGCGTCGATGAACACCAAGTCGAAGCTTGCCGGACCCCGCTAGCCCGTGTAGGGGCCCAGCTCCAGCACGTCGGCCGCGCCTGTCATCCGAACCAGCAGGGCGAGGAACTGCCCCTCCTCCGGATTCATCTGCAGCGCAGTTCCGCCGGGCAGCTCGGCCGTCTCCTCCCGCAGCTCACGCAGGACGTCGTCCTCCCGTAGAGAGAAGTCGCGAACGTAGTCCAGCAGTGGTGAACTCAGGATCAGCTGGTCGGCCACGTGGTGCTCTCCATCCGGTACACGCGGCGCACCGGACAGAACCGGCTGTGATAGCCGCGGGCCGCGAATGCTTTCGAAATCTACCTGACACTGTCACGGGTCTCATGCCTTCGGGCGGGAGCTACCAGACCAAGGGAT
This sequence comes from Streptomyces sp. 11-1-2, assembly GCF_003595545.1. NCBI lineage: Bacteria > Bacillati > Actinomycetota > Actinomycetes > Kitasatosporales > Streptomycetaceae > Streptomyces > Streptomyces sp. 11-1-2. Next base: position 2,383,048 of record NZ_CP022545.1, on the reverse strand, counting down.
GCCGCGCGCAGGCCGTCCTGTCTAGTGTCGTTCGGGTCAGAGCTTGATCTTCGCGAAGCAGCCTGATGCCTGCACGCCCGCCGAACGACGAGATTCCCTTGCCGGCAAAGGAATCCGTGTTCTTTGTGAAGACCCTCCGAGCTGACTCGCCCCCGAATGGAGAAAGCCGGAAGGAGAATCGAGCCAAGGTGCTTCCCGACTTGCTCACCCCGCTATCGGTCGTCCTCAGCCAGAACGCGCGCCGGTTCCCGGACAAGATCGCTTTCGAGGACGACCGGCGCGCGATCACCTACCGAGAACTCGAAGCACGGACCCGGAGACTCGCCGGTCACCTGGTCGGCCTCGGTGTCCGGCGCGGCGACCGGGTGGCTCTGTGTCTCGGCAACTCGGTCGCGATGGTGGAGAGCTACCTCGCCGTGGTACGGGCCGGCGGCATCGGCGTACCGATCAACCCGCAGGCCGCCCCGGCGGAAATGAAATACCTCCTGGCCGACAGCGCAGCGACGCTCGCCCTCACCGGCACCGCGAATGCCGAGACATTTCTTCAGTCGATTCCTCGAGCGACACGCGAGGTGTCCGTCGTCGTGGCCGACGCCCTCGGCCCCGATGCCGGACACACCTTGCTCCCGGGCACCGTGGCGTACGAGGAAATCGTCGCCACCGAGCCCGTCACCGAAGCCCCCGATGACCTCGGCCTGGACGAGGTGGCCTGGGTGTTCTACACCTCGGGCACCACCGGCCGCCCCAAGGGCGTCCTGTCCACCCAGCGCAACTGCCTCCACTCCGTTGCCTCCTGCTACATTCCCGTGCCCGGACTCACCGAGCATGACCGCGTCCTGTGGCCACTGCCGCTCTTCCACAGCCTGTCGCACATCGCCTGCGTCCTGTCGGTCACCGTCTCCGGAGCCACCGCACGGATCATGGATGGCAGTTCGGCCGACGACATCCTGACCGCTCTCCGCGAGAACCGTTCCACCTTGCTGGCAGGCGTCCCCACCACGTACCACCACTTGGTCGGCGTCGCCCGCCGCACCGGGCTGTCTCTGCCCGACCTGAGGATCGGCCTCGTCGGGGGTGCCGTCACCGGCCCCGGACTGCGCCGTTCCTTCGAGGCGGCCTTCGGTGTCCCGCTCGTCGACGCCTACGGCAGCACCGAGACCTGCGGCGCCATCACCATCAACCCGCCTGACGGCAACGTGGTCGAGGGCTCCTGCGGCCTGCCCGTGCCCGGCGTCGGCGTCCGGATCGTCGATCCCCGCACCGGACAGGATGTGCCCGCCGGGACAGAGGGCGAGGTCTGGGTCAGCGGGCCGAACGTCATGGTCGGTTACCACAACAACCCGCAAGCCACCGCCGAGGTCCTGCAGGACGGCTGGTTTCACACCGGGGACCTGGCCCGGCACGACGAAGCCGGCTACTTCACCATCTGCGGCCGGCTCTCGGACGTCATCATCCGCGGCGGCGAGAACATCCACCCCGACGAGATCGAGACCGCCCTGCGCGGGGCCGAGGACGTGGCCGACGCCGCCGTCGCGGGCGTTCCCCACGACACCCTCGGCGAGGTCCCCGTCGCCTGGGTGGTTCCCGGTCCGAACGGCGTCGACCTCACCCGGCTGCTCGACCACTGCCGCACCCAGCTCTCCCCGTACAAGCTCCCCGAACGCATCCATGAGGCCCGGACCATCCCCAGGACCGCCTCGGGGAAGGTCATCCGTCGACTCCTCACCGACCTGCCGGCCCGGCTGCGATACGCCACCGACGGTCACTACGAGGGACTGATGCTGAGGGACTGGAGCAACGCGGCAGTCTCCTCCGACGAGCCGGAAGAGCTTCGCTGGGCGGTGGTGGGCCGCAGCGCCGACACCGATGGTCTGGCCGCCGCTCTTCGGAAGGCCGGCGTCGCCGACGTACGGCAATACCCTGACCTGTCAACGTCACGCACCACCCCTGACGCGGCCACCGACGTGACTGTCCTCGCCGAGGCGGACGCGGACACGCTGACGCCGTCCCGTGCTGGATCGGCCGAGAAGACAAGCTCCCGGCTTGTGGTCCTCACCCGGGGCGCGACGGCTGTTACCGACCGGGACGGGACGCCAGCGCGCACCGAAGTCACGCTGTGGGCCGCCGCGCGGGCCGCGCAGGCCGACGGAGGGTACGGCGCACCGCTGACAATCGTCGACGTCGAAGCCTCCACCCCGGAGTCCGTGTACGCCGGAGCGCTGATCGCCGCCGTCGCCTCGGGCCTGCCCCAGCTCGCCGTACGGGACGGGAACCTGCTGCGGCCCAGGCTGGTCCGCCTCCCCGTCGTGGACGGACCGGATTCCGCCACGCCGGCACTCGACGGCCCCGTGATCGTCACAGGCGCCGACACGAAGACAGGTGCCGCCCTCGCCCGCCATCTGGTCACCGCGTACGGAACACGCCACCTCGTGCTCGTCCAGGCAACCGATACCGTCGACGACCGGGGCCGGGCCGAGCTACCGGCGGACGGCGTGGAGATCGTCCGTGTCGTGGCCGACGGCTCGGATCCGCTGGAGCTCCGTGCGGCCCTGACCAGGACCGGTCCGGTGACCGCGGTCGTGCACACCGCTGACGACCCCGAACTCGCCCGAACACTGGACGACCTCACCGCCGCCGACGATCTCGCCGCGTTCGTGGTGGTGACCGACGCTGCCGCACTGTTGGGCGCACAGCCCGACAGTCTTGCCCCGACGGTGGTCACCGCCGCCCTCACCGAGGCGGTGGTCCGCGACCGCCGACTGCGCGGACTACCCGGCTCGCTGCTGGCCCTCGGCCGGCCGGAGGAGGGCCCCGGCGCCTTCGACGCACTGATCGAGACCGGAACCCCGGCCCTGGTGGCACTTTGGCCGACCACCGTCAACCCGGGCGACCGAGTACAGACGCTCCTCGACACCCTGACCGGCCAGGAGCCTCGCGCCACAGCACAGGCCGACGAGACGATCACCGCCGCCCTACGCGCGCGCCTCGCAGACCTGCACGAGCGGGACCAGCTCGCCCTGCTCGGCGAGATGATCCGCCAGGAGATCGCCTCCGTCCACACCCGCACGAGCACCGAACTCACCGTGGCAGGCCGGTCCTTCCGCGATCTCGGCCTCGGCTCCCTCGCCGTCGTCGAGCTGCGCAACCGGCTGACCGGACGAACCGGGCTGCGCCTGCCCACCACCGTGACCTTCGACCACCCGACTCCCGAGGCTCTTGCCGGACACCTTCGGGCCAGGGTCCTGGGTCTGTACGACGTGGCCAGGGAGGCGACGTCGGACAAGGATCGGACGGGGGCCACCGCCCCTGCGGAGCCGATCGCGATCGTCGGTATGGCGTGCCGCCTTCCGGGCGGTGTGGCGAGCCCTCAGGACTTGTGGCGGCTGGTCAGCGAGGGCCGGGACGTCGTGTCCGGCTTCCCGGAGGACCGAGGCTGGGATCTGGGCAGTCTGTTCGACGCCGACCCGGAGAAGACCGGCACGTCGTATGCCGATCAGGGCGGATTTCTACGCGAGGCGGGCCTGTTCGATGCGGGCTTCTTCGGGATTTCGCCGCGTGAGGCGCTCGCCATGGATCCGCAGCAGCGGCTGTTGCTGGAGACCTCGTGGGAGGCGCTGGAGCGGGCCGGGATTGACCCAGGGACATTGAAAGGTCATGACGTCGGGGTCTTTTCAGGCCTCATGGCACAGGGGTACGGGCTGTCGGGTGCGGCTCCGGCGGAACTCGAGGGCTTCGGCGAGACGGGCACGGCGTCGAGCGTGGCATCCGGACGTGTGTCGTACGTGTTCGGTTTCGAGGGCCCCGCGATCACGGTGGACACGGCCTGCTCGTCCTCGCTGGTAGCCATGCACCTGGCGGCGCAGGCGTTGCGTCAGGGTGAGTGCTCGATGGCGTTGGCGGGTGGCGCGACAGTGATGGCGAACCCATCCACGTTCGTGGAGTTCTCCCGCCAACGCGCATTGTCCTCGGACGGCCGGTGCAAGTCGTACGCGGACGCCGCGGATGGCACGGGCTGGGCCGAGGGCGCCGGTGTCGTGGTCCTCGAGCGGCTGTCGGACGCGCGCCGCAACGGGCACCAGGTGCTTGCGGTGATCCGTGGCAGCGCGATCAGTCAGGACGGCGCGTCGAACGGTCTGACGGCGCCGAGTGGTCTTGCGCAGCAGCGGGTGATCCGTAAGGCGCTTGCCAGCGCGGGTTTGTCGGCGGCTGATGTGGATGTGGTGGAGGGGCATGGCACGGGCACGGTGCTCGGTGATCCCATCGAAGCGCAGGCGCTGCTGGCGACGTACGGCCAGGACCGGGAACCCGAGCGTCCATTGTGGCTCGGTTCGCTGAAGTCGAACGTGGGCCATACTCAGGCCGCCGCCGGTGTGGCTGGTGTGATCAAGATGGTGGAGGCGTTGCGGCACGGCGTGATGCCGGCCACGTTGCACGCCGATACCCCGTCGTCACAGGTGGACTGGTCGGTGGGTGCCGTCGAGGTGCTGACCGAGGCTCGCACCTGGCCGGAGACCGGCCGGCCGCGCCGCGCTGGTGTCTCGTCTTTCGGCCTCAGCGGGACGAATGCGCACCTGATTCTGGAGCATTCCCCGGAGCCTGCGTCTGAGCCGGTGGTGGATGCCGTTGATGGTGTGGTGCCCCTGGTGGTGTCGGCGGCTGCGGCCGCCTCGCTGACCGGCCAGGCGCAGCGGCTTGCGTCGTTCGTCGGTTCGGAAGGGGGTGTGGTGCTGCCGGAGGTTGCGGCGGCGTTGGTGTCGCGGCGTGCGGTGTTGTCCGAGCGTGCGGTGGTGGTGGCGGGTTCGCGTGATGAGGCGTTGTCGGGGCTGGGTGCGCTGGCTCGTGGTGAGGACGTTCGTGGGGTGGTTGTTGGTGGTGGGTTGAGGTCGGGTGGGGACGGCAAGGTTGTGTTGGTGTTTCCGGGTCAGGGTTCGCCGTGGGTTGGTATGGGTCGTGAGTTGTTGGATTGTTCGGCGGTGTTTGCGGCGCGGGTGGGGGAGTGTGCGGTGGCGTTGGAGCGGTGGGTGGATTGGTCGTTGGTGGATGTGTTGCGGGGGGATTGTTCGGCGGAGTTTTTTGAGCGTGAGGATGTGCGGCAGCCGGCGAGTTTTGCGGTGATGGTGGGTTTGGCCGCGGTGTGGGAGTCGGTGGGTGTGGTGGCGGATGTGGTGGTGGGTCATTCGGGTGGTGAGGTTGCTGCCGCGTATGTGTCGGGTGCGTTGTCGTTGGAGGATGCGGTTCGGGTTGTGGCGGTGCGGAGTCAGATCATTTCCGGTGTTCTTTCGGGTCGGGGTGGTATGGCGTCGGTGGGGTTGTCGGAGGAGGAGGTGGTTGCTCGTCTGCAGGAGTGGGATGGTCGGGTTGAGATCGGGGCGGTCAACAGTCCGTCCTCGGTGGTGATTTCTGGTGACGCCGAAGCTCTTGGTCAAGCCCTCGACGCCCTTGCGGCGGACGGCGTCAGCGCGCGCCGGGTCGCGATCGACTACGCCTCCCACACGAAGCACGTCGAAGCGATCGAAGACGCACTAGCAGCCGCGTTCGCCGACATCCGTGCCCAGGCGCCGCTGATTCCCTTCTACTCGACCGTGACCGGTGAGTGGGTGCGGGAGGCGGATGTCCTGGACGGCGGTTACTGGTATCGGAACCTGCGCAGTCAGGTCCGCTTCGGCCCCGCGATCGCTGACCTGCTGGCCGACGGCCACACCGTGTTCGTGGAGTCCAGCGCGCACCCCGTCCTGGTCCAGCCGATCAACGAGATCGTCGACCAGGCCGGCACCGGCGCCGTGGTGAGTGGATCGCTACGTCGTGACGAGGGCACCTCGCGCCGGCTGCTGACCTCGATGGCGGAACTCTTCGTCCGAGGCGTTCCCGTCGACTGGACCGGTGTCCTCCCGGCCGGTGCCGTCGCCGCCCGGGCCGACCTCCCCACCTACGCCTTCGACCACCAGCACTACTGGCTCCGCCCTGCTCCCGCCGTCGCGCTCGGACAAGCCGCCGGCGACCACCCGCTCATCGGGGCGATCGTCGGCCGACCGGACTCCGGCGGCCTCATGACCACCTCGCGGTGGTCGGCGGCCACCCACCCCTGGCTCGGCGATCACACCGTCGGTGATGTCGTGGTCGTACCGAGCGCGGCGCTGGTCGAGCTGGCCATCCGGCTCGGTGACGAAGTCGGCAGCCCCGTGATCGAGGAGCTGACCGTGGACCGGCCCATCCTGCTGCCGCTGCGCGGCGGCGGCCGAGCAGTACAGATGACCGTCGGAAAGGCCGACGAGCAGGGGCGGCGACCGGTCGAGGCATACTCCCGCCCGGACGACGCGAGCCCGGACGCGGTGTGGACACGCCACGCCCACGGCACATTGATGCCCGGACCGGTGACCCCACCGGCTTCCAGCAGCAGGTGGCCCACCACCAGTCCCACAACCGACGTCGCCCTCCATGAGGCAATCGGCGACGCCGACCGCTACGGCCTGCACCCGGCGCTGCTCGACGCGGCGATCTGCACGACCCTGCCCCCAGACATGATCGCAACCCGGTGGAGCGGGGTGACCCTGCTGGCCTCCGGCGCCGCGGCGGTACGGGTCCGCGCAGCCCGTGACGCCGCTGGAGTGACCCGCCTCGAGCTGGTGGATGCCACCGACGCGCCGGTGCTGATCGCTGATGCCGTCGTCGCCGAGCCGTTTTCGCCCGAGAAGGCGGACGCGTCGGCGCCCGGCGCCCTGTTCCAGGTCGATTGGGTCGAACTGCTCCCGCCCCCGGGGGAAACGACTGAGGAAGCCGTCACCACGGCGACCATCGCCGACGCCGAAGACCTCGCTGACCTCACAGCCGTACCAGACCTTCTGATGTACGAGGCCGGGCACTCGCCCGCCGACCCGCGCGAGGCCGTCGCCGCCGCGTTGGCCGTTCTCCAGACATGGCTGGCAGCACCGGCCCTGGCGCACACCCGCCTCGTCGTGATGATCCCCGGGGCTGAGGACGATCTCACCGCGGCCGCCGTGTCCGGCCTGCTGCGTTCGGCACAGTCGGAGCACCCCGACCGCATCGTCCTTGTCGACCGCGAGAATGCCGAACACCACGACAGCGCAGCGACCGTGAAGGCCGTGCGACTCGCGTCGGTCACGGGCGAGCCCCAAATCCGTGTGCGAGATGGCGTGACCCTCGTACCTCGGCTCAAACGCGCCCCACTCACCGAAAATCCCCGGCGCGAGTTCACCCCTGACGGCACCGTCCTCGTCACCGGCGGCACGGGGACGCTCGGCAGTCTCGTAGCCCGGCACCTGGCTACCGAACACGGCGTACGGCACCTGCTGCTGACCAGCCGGAGCGGACCGAACGCCGAAGGGGCGGCGGCGCTGTACGAGGAACTGACAAACCTCGGCACGACCGTCACCATCGCCGCGTGCGACACCGCCGACCGAGACGCTGTCGCCGCGCTCCTCGCCGCCGTACCGGACGCACACCCGCTCACCGCCGTCGTCCATACCGCCGGAGTCCTCGACGACGCCGTGGTCACCACCCTGACCCCGGACCGTCTCGACACAGTCCTGCGGCCGAAACTTGACGCCGCACTCCACCTGCACGACCTGACCCGACACATCGACCTCGCGGCGTTCGTCCTCTTCTCCTCCGCCGTCGGCGTCCTCGGCAACCCCGGCCAGGGCAACTACGCCGCCGCGAACGCCTCCCTGGACGCCCTCGCCCTGCACCGCCGCCGCTCCGGCCTGCCCGGCATCTCCCTCGCCTGGGGTTACTGGAACGCGGCCACCGCCATGACCCGGCACCTCGGCGCCGCAGACCTGCACCGCACCCGGAGCCTCGGCATGGCCGGGCTCTCCACCGCCGAGGGCATGGCGCTGCTCGACATGGCCCTGCGGGCGGGCGAGGAGACTCCCGCCGCTCTCGTGGCAACTCGGTTCGACCTTCCCGCCCTGCGGGCATCCACCCGCGCCGGAACTCCCGTGGCACCGCTCCTGCGCGGCCTCGCACCCGTTCCTCGGCCGGCCGCCACGTCCTCGCATACGGCCGTAACCGGCTCCCTGCGTCAGCGGCTCGACCGCCTGGGCGCCAGGGAGCGCACAGAGGCGCTGGTGGAACTGGTCCGGCAGAACGCCGCCCAGGTGCTCGGCCACTCCGGCGCTGACGACATCCGCGTCGACCGCGCCTTCAAGGACGCCGGCTTCGACTCGCTGACCGCCATCGAGCTGCGCAACCGGCTCGCGGCCGCGACGACTCTCACCCTGCCCTCCACCATCGTCTTCGATCACCCGAAGCCGCTGCTGCTCGCCGACCACCTGCGCGTACAGCTCTTCGGCGACGACGAACAACGATATGAAAACGACCAGCACGGCGACGGCACCGTGGCTACCCTCTCCGACGACCCGATCGCCATCGTCGCGATGGCCTGCCGCTTCCCCGGCGGTGTGGAAAGCCCCGAAGACCTGTGGCGCCTGGTCACCGAAGACACCGCGGTCATCGGCGAGTTCCCCGACGACCGCGGCTGGGACATCGATTCGCACTACGACGCTGATCCTGACCGAATCGGCAAGACCTACGTACGGCACGGCGGGTTCCTGGACGACGCAACCGGATTCGACGCCGCCTTCTTCGGGATCTCACCGAACGAGGCGCTCGCGATGGACCCCCAGCAGCGGCTGTTCCTGGAAACCTCCTGGGAGGCGTTCGAACGCGCCGCGATCGACCCGACCGGACCCGGCAGTAAGGACGTCGGCGTCTTCGTCGGCGTCAACAGCCACGACTACACCGTTCGGACGCACCACGCGCCCGGCGTCGAGGGCTTCCGCCTCACCGGCAACTCCGGCAGCGTCATCTCCGGCCGGATCGCCTACCAGTTCGGCTTCGAAGGCCCGGCTATCACGATCGACACAGCCTGCTCGTCCTCGCTCGTCGCCCTCCACCTGGCGGCCCGCGCACTCCAGCAGGGCGAGTGCTCCATGGCCCTCGCCGGCGGCGTGATGGTCATGGGCAATCTGGAGACCTTCGTCGAGTTCTCCCGGCAGCGCGGCCTCTCGCCGGACGGCCGCTGCAAGGCCTTCGCCGACGCGGCGGATGGAACCGGCTGGTCCGAGGGCGTCGGCGTGCTCCTCGTCGAACGACTCTCCGACGCACGCCGCCGAGGTCACCAGGTCCTCGCGGTGGTCAAAGGCACCGCAGTCAACCAGGACGGCGCGTCCAACGGACTCACAGCGCCCAACGGCCTCTCACAGCAGCGAGTGATCCGCAAGGCGCTCGCCGACGCCGGCCTGTCGACATCGGATGTGGACGCGGTCGAGGGCCACGGCACGGGAACGGTCCTCGGAGACCCCATCGAGGCGCAGGCGCTGCTCGCCACCTACGGGCAGAACCGGCCCGCCGACCGCCCGCTGTGGCTCGGCTCGGTCAAGTCCAACATCGGTCACACCCAAGCCGCGGCCGGCGTGGCAGGCGTCATCAAGATGGTGATGGCGATGCGGGACGGCGTCATGCCCCGCACGCTGCATGTGGACCGGCCCTCAACCCACGTGGACTGGTCCACCGGCGCGGTGCAGCTACTCGCAGAGGCCCGTCAGTGGCCCGATGCCGGGCATCCGCGATGCGCCGGCGTCTCGTCCTTCGGCATCAGCGGCACCAACGCGCACGTCGTGATCCAGCAGGCGCCGGCCGAAGACGCCACCTCGGACCAGACGCACGGCACCGAACCCGCACCATCACATTCCGCTGGTCTGCCCACGCCCGTTCCTGTGTCGGCCCGGACAGCGGCGGCTCTGCGCGCCCAGGCCGGACGCCTCGCTCGCTTCGTCGACGCGCGGCCCGAGCTGTTCCTCACCGACACCGCGCACGCGCTGGCCACTACCCGTGCCCAACTCGACCACCGGGCTGTGCTGCTGGCCACCGACCGGCAGCAGCTCGCTGACGCGCTGCGCGCACTCAGCAACGGCACACCCACCGCCGCCACTATCACCGGCCGCCCCTCCGAGGGGAAACTGGCCTTCCTCTTCACGGGGCAGGGCAGCCAGTGGGCCGGCATGGGCCGCGAACTCGCTGAACGACACCCGGTCTTCCGCGAGGCATTCACCGCCGCATGCGATGCCGTCGAACGACACCTGGACGGTCACCTGACGCGTCCGTTGCACCACGTGCTGTTCGCCGAGTCCGGCACGGCGGAAGCCGCATTGCTCGACCAGACCCTGTACACACAGGCAGGTCTCTTCGCCCTGGAGACCGCGCTGTTCCGGCTCTTCGGCTCCTGGGGCGTACATCCGGACCTCGTGGCCGGACACTCGGTCGGCGAGATCTCCGCCGCCCATGCCGCCGGAATACTCGACCTGGCGGAGGCAGGCGAACTGGTCGCCGCCCGCGGCCGGTTGATGCAGGCCCTGCCGGAGGGCGGCGCGATGGTCGCCGTCCAGGCAACGGAGGCCGAGGTCGCACTGTTGCTGGACGAGACGACAGGCGAGATCGCCATCGCCGCGGTCAACGGACCCGACGCCATCGTGCTCTCCGGCGCCCAGGACACCGTCCTCGACGTGGCCGCGCGACTGGCCGACCAGGGCCGGAAGACCAAACGCCTGAAGGTCAGTCACGCCTTCCACTCGCCACTGATGGCCCCCATGCTCGACGAGTTCCGAGCTGTCGTTGCCCGGCTGCGTCCCCGCCCGGCCACCATCCCCGTCGTCTCCACGCTCACCGGCACCCCCGCGAAGGACGGCCAGTTCGCCACCCCGGAGTACTGGGCCGACCAGGTGCGCCATGCCGTACGGTTCGCCGACGCGGTCACCGCACTGCGCGACCAGGGCGCCCGAACCTTCCTGGAGATCGGACCCGGCAGCGGCCTGACCTCTTTGGCCCTCGGCGCTCTCGGCACGGATCACGGGGGCTGCTTCGCCACCATGAGTGAGGACGACTCAGAGGAGACCTCCGTCCTCACCGCACTCGCCGAACTGCACGTCCGTGACACGGGCGTCGACTGGCCGGCGCTCCTCGGCACCCCGGCCACCGAGATCGGCACCGAACTGCCCACGTACGCCTTCCAGCACCAGCGTTACTGGGTCGAACCCGAGATCTCCGCCGCGGGCGCCGAGGCGCTCGGCGCCCGCGCCACCGGACACCCGTTGCTCAGCACGGCCATCGAGATTCCCGGGGACGGCCCCACCTGTTTGGTGCTCACAGGCCGGCTCGACCGGCGGGCCCTCGGCCGGCTCCTCGACCCCGGCACCGGTGCCGTTCCGGCAGCCGCACTTCTCGACCTCCTGGTCCACGCAGGCACCGTGGCGGGCAGCGGCGCGGTCGAACAGATCATCATCGACTCGCCGCCGACCGTGCCCGAACACAGCCACCTCCAGCTCCGCGTCCGCGTCGATGGTCCCGGCCGGGACGGGCTGCGCCCGGTCGTCATCCACAGCAGGCGGTCCGGCGACGAGGACAGCACCTGGACGCGCCACGCCCGCGCCCTGCTCCGGCCCGGCCTGCCCACACCATCCTTCGACCTGCGCACCTGGCCGGCCGCTGGAGCCGACGCCCTGGCCGACCTGCTCGACCCCCAAGAGAGCAGGGGCATACACGGCCTCACGGAACAGGACGGCCAGCTCTTCGCCAACCTTTCCCTGCCACCGGAACTCGTCGATCAAGCCGCGGGGTTCACCCTCCATCCCGCACTCCTCGACTCCGTCCTTCGCCTCCTGGCAGACCGCACCGGCGAGAGCGGGCGCGACCTCACAACCTGCACCGACCTGGCCGTGTTCGCCGAGGGCGCCACAGCCCTGCGGCTACGGGCGACGCCCGTGGACGGCGGACGCCATCTTGTGGAGCTCGCCGACCACACGGGCGAACCAGTCGCTGTGCTCGGCCCACTGGCCCTGGGCAGCCCCACCAGCGTCACCATCGCCGCCACGGTTGCCACCCCTGCCCCCGGCGAAACGCATACGACGAAGGACGGTCAGCTGGTCCGACGCATCGTCGGCCGTCCGGCCGCCGAGAAGGGATCACTGGCCCACCGGCTCGCCGCGCTGGACGCCACCGAACAGCAGCGGGCACTGCTGGACCTCGTGAAGGAGAGCGCGGCCGTCGTCCTCGGCCACACCGGCGCCGAAGCACTGGAGGAGAACCGGCCGTTCAAGGACCTCGGCTTCGACTCGCTCAGCGCCGTCAAACTCCGCAACCGGTTGCACGACTTCACTGGCGTGAGCCTGCCCAGCACTGTCGTCTTCGACCACCCCACCCCTTCCACTCTCGCCGGGCACCTGCGCATCGAACTGCTGGGCGAGGAAGTCGTACCCGAACCGGCTGAAGGCATCCGACCCGGACCTGCCGTGCCGGCGGAATCCGACGAGCCGATCGCCATCATCGCCATGAGCACCCGCCTGCCCGGTGGTGTCGACACCCCTGAGGACTTGTGGCGATTGGTCATCGACGAGCGCGACGCGCTCTCCGTCTTCCCGCACAACCGGGACTGGGACGTCGATGCGCTGTACCACCCGGACCCTGCCCACCCCGGCACCACCTACACCCGCGTCGGCGGATTCCTGCACGACGCCGCCCAGTTCGACGCCAAACTCTTCGGGATCTCACCGCGCGAGGCCCTCGCGATGGATCCGCAGCAGCGGCTGCTCCTGGAGACCTCGTGGGAGGCCCTGGAACGCGCCGGAATCGACCCCCTCTCCGTCCGGGGCCACGACATCGGCGTTTTCACCGGCATCGTCCACCACGACTACGTCACCCGGCTGAGGCAGGTCCCCGAGGACGTCCGGGGCTACGTGATGACCGGCACGTCGCCGAGCGTGGCGTCGGGGCGCGTGGCGTACGTGTTCGGCTTCGAAGGGCCGGCGGTGACCATCGACACGGCTTGCTCGTCCTCGCTCGTAGCGATGCACCTGGCGGCCCAGGCGATCCGGCGCGGAGAGTGCTCACTCGCGCTCGCCGGAGGTGCGACCGTCATGTCCAGCCCGGATGCCTTCGTCGAATTCGCCGGCCAGCGCGGACTCTCCCCCGACGGCCGCTGCAAGGCGTACTCCTCGACCGCGGACGGCACGGGTTTCGCCGAGGGCGTCGGCGTGATCGTCCTGGAGCGCCTGTCGCAAGCCCGTCGCAACGGCCACCGGATCCTGGCCGTGGTGCGCGGCAGCGCGGTCAACCAGGACGGCGCCTCGAACGGGCTGTCCGCCCCCAGCGGACCATCCCAGCAACGCGTCATCCGACGCGCCCTGTCTGACGCCGGCCTGTCGACGAAGGACATCGACATCGTCGAGGGCCACGGCACCGGCACCCCCCTGGGCGACCCGATCGAGGTCCAGGCGCTACTCGCCACCTACGGCCAGGACCGGCCCGCCGACAGTCCCCTGTGGCTCGGCTCGCTGAAGTCCAACATCGGCCACACCCAGGCAGCCGCGGGCATCTCCGGCGTCATCAAAATGGTCCAAGCGCTACAGCACGGCGTCATGCCGCCGACGCTCCACGTCGCCGAGCCGACACCGCGGGTGGATTGGGCGACCAACGCGATCGCCCTGCTCACGCAGGCACGGGAATGGCCGGCCACCGGCCGCCCGCGCCGAGCCGCCGTCTCCTCCTTCGGCGTGAGCGGCACGAACGCGCACGTGATCCTGGAACAGGCTCCCGTAGAGCAGCCCGCAGCGATGGCCACGCCGACCGAAGCGGTGGGCCCGCTGGTCGTGTCCGCCGCATCGAAGGCATCCCTGGCAGGGCAGGCAGCGCGCCTCGCGACGTTCCTCGAGACCTCCGAGAACTCCGCGCCGCTGGATGCCGTGGCGGCGGGGTTGGTGTCGCAGCGGACGGTGTTGTCCGAGCGTGCAGTGGTGGTGGCCGGTTCCCGTGCCGAGGCGCTGGCGGGTCTGCACGGGCTCGCGCGGGGTGAATCTCATCCCGATGTCGTCGCCGGGAGCGCGGTGGCTGCGGGCCGGACGGTGCTGGTGTTCCCGGGCCAGGGTTCGCAGTGGGAGGGCATGGGCCGTGAACTCCTCGACTCCTCACCGGTGTTCGCGCAGCGGGTCGGGGAGTGCGCAGCGGCGCTTGAGCAATGGGTTGACTGGTCGTTGGTGGACGTGCTGCGGGGGGATGTTCCGGCCGAGATGCTGGACAGGATCGAGGTGATCCAGCCGGCGCTGTTCTCCGTGATGGTGGGGCTTGCCGCGGTGTGGGCGTCGATGGGCGTGGTGCCGGATGCGGTGGTCGGTCACTCGCAGGGTGAGATCGCCGCCGCGTGTGTCTCGGGCGCGCTGTCATTGGAGGACGCAGCTCGGATTGTAGTGCTGCGCTCACAGCTGTTCGCCGACGAACTGGTGGGGCGAGGCGCCGTGGCATCCGTGGCGCTGTCCAGGCAAGACGCGGAAGAGTTGCTGGCGCCGTACGGAGACCGGTTGGCTATCGCGGGCGTGAACAGCCCCCGCTCGGTGACCGTGGCCGGGGCGCACGAGCCGCTCGAGGAGCTGGTTGCGGCGCTGACCGAGCGAGGGATCCGGGCCCGGATCGTGCCCTCGACAGTCGCCTCGCACTCCCCGCAGGTCGACAGGCTGCGCGACCGCATCACCGAACTGCTGTCCTTCGTACGCCCCGGCAAGGGCCGCGTGCCGCTCTACTCGACCGTCACCGGCGAGGTCCTGCACGGCCCTGAACTGACGGCCGACTACTGGTTCGAGAACTGCCGCCGACCGGTCGATTTCGAGCCCGTCGTCCGCAAGCTGCTGGCCGGCGGTCACACCGTGTTCGTGGAGTCGAGCGCCCACCCGGTCCTGGTCCAGCCGCTCAATCAGATCGTGGACGAGGAGGATGACAACGTCCGGCTGCGTACCGTTGTCGGCAGCACGCTGCGCCGTGACGAGGGCGGCCCGCGCCGCCTGCTCGCCTCGATGGCCGAGCTCTTCGTCCGGGGTGTTCCCGTCGACTGGACCAACGTCCTCATGGCCGGGGCCGGACACGTCGACCTTCCGACGTACGCCTTCGACCGGCGCCACTACTGGTTGCAGGATGCTGAGAAAGCCGACGACAGCGGCGCCTCTGACAACTCCGCCGACGCGGACTTCTGGAGCGCAGTCGAGCAGACCGACGCGGACTCGCTCGCCGGGCTCCTCGCCCCGGACTCCGCCGGTCTGCGCGACGCCTTGCGCACCGTCGTGCCAGCGCTTGCGGACTGGCGCGGCAGGAGCCTGCGGCGCTCCAGCGCTGAACGCCTCCGCTACGCTGTCGCCTGGCGGCCCCTGGACCGTGAGGTGTCGGGGGTACCCGCGGGCCGCTGGCTCGCCGTCCTGCCGCCGGGATGCCCGGCCGAAACCGTGACCGGCTCCCGGGTGGCCGAGCTCATCGCGGAGCTCGGTGCCCAGGGACTCGACGTGGTGCCCTTCGAGACCGTTCCCTCCGCCTTCACCCGCACCGGACTCACCGCGCGCCTGAGCGACATCCGGGCCGAGTACGAGCCCGCAGGAGTTCTCTCCCTGCTCGCCCTCGACGGCGTGCAGGACGCCATCGACACCGTCGCCAGGACCCTCGCGCTGGTTCAGGCGCTGGGGGACGCGGGCTTGAACGGGCCGCTGTGGTGCCTGACCCGGGGCGCGGTGAACACCGGCATTCAGGACACTGCCGGCGAGCCCGGCGACGCCGCGATCTGGGGTCTGGGCCGCGCCGTGGCTCTCGAGCACCCCGACCGGTGGGGCGGCCTGATCGACCTGCCGGCGACCGCCGACGCCCGCACCGCGCAGTACCTCGTGGGCGCGCTGAACGGCACTGCGGGCGACGACCAGCTCGCCGTACGCCGCCCCGGCCTCTACAGCCGGCGGCTCGTACGCAAGCCCGCATCTCAGACCCCCGCCGACGGCGGCTGGCGGCCCCACGGCACAGTCCTCGTGACCGGCGGCGCCGAGGCCCTCGGCACCCATGCCTCGCTCTGGCTCGCCCGGTCCGGCGCGCGCCGTCTCATCGTCACAACCACGGCTCAGGTCCCCGCCGACGCCGTCACCGAGTTGCGGGGCAAGCTCGCGGCCACCGGGGTGGAGACGACAGTCGTCTCATGTGCCGACGCCGACCGTGAGACGCTCGCCCGGCTCATCGCCGAGACCCCGCGGGAACAGCCGCTGACCGCCGTCGTGCACGCCGCCGACGCTCCCTGGACCAGTGCCGTCGCCGACACCGGCCACGCCGACCTCACCGAGGTCTTCGCGGGCAAGGTCGACACCGCTGTATGGCTCGACGAACTGTTCACCGGCGCCAACGCCGCCCCGCTCGACGCCTTCGTGGTCTTCTCCTCGATCGCCGGCATCTGGGGCGGCGGTGGCCAGGGTGTCTCCGGCGCGGCCGGCGCAGTCCTGGATGCCCTTGTCGAACGGCGCCGCGGCCGAGGACTCGCGGCCACCTCGATCGCCTGGGGAGCCCTCGACGGGATCGGCCTCGGCATGGATGAGGCGGCCGCCGCGCAGCTGCGCCGCCGCGGTGTCCTGCCGATGGCCCATCAGGTCGCCGTGACCGCGTTCGAACAAGCCGCGGAGGCACGGGAGAAGGCCGTGACGGTTGTCGACATGGATTGGGAAGCGTTCATCCCGGCGTTCACCTCCGCACGGGTCAGCCCGCTCTTCGCCGACTTGCCCGAAGCCGCGGCCGCACTGCGCTCCTCCCAACCCGATGCCGAGAACAGCGACATCACCTCATCCCTGGTCGACTCTCTGCGGGACGTCCCCCAGGCCGAACAGAACCGTCTCCTGCTCCGGCTGGTCTGTGGGCAGGCCGCGACCGTCCTCGGACACAGCAGTGGGGAGAGCATCGGTCCGCTCCAGTCCTTCCAGGAGGTCGGCTTCGACTCGCTCGGCGCCGTCAACCTCCGCAACAGCCTGCACGTCGCCACCGGTCTACGACTGCCCGCGACACTCGTCTTCGACTACCCGACCCCGGACGCCGTCGTCGGCTTCCTGCGCTCCGAGCTGCTGACGGAAACGAGCGACGACCCGGAAGGGCGGGAGGACGACCTGCGACGCGTGCTCGCACAGGTCCCGCTCTCCCGCCTTCGGGAGGCCGGCCTTCTCGACACGCTGCTCAGCCTCGGCGGCTCAGTGGACGGCTCCATCCCCGGGGCGGCGACGCCCGAGCCGGCCCCGGCGGCGCCCGCCGCTGAGGACGCCACAGCCCTGATCGACGTGATGGACGTCGCCGCCCTCGTCAAGCGAGCCCTTGGTAACGAAACCCACTGATCACCTGACTTTCCGACACCACGGCGACAAAGATGGAGGCGTACCGAGATGACGGCGCCGGACGAAGAGATCGTCACCGCACTGCGTGCCTCGCTCAAGGAGAACATGCGGCTCCAACAGGAGAACCAGCGTCTCTCCGAGTCCTCGGTCGAGCCCGTCGCGATCGTGTCGATGGCTTGTCGGTACGCGGGCGGCATACGCAACCCCGAGGACCTCTGGCGGGTGGTGACCGACGGCACCGACGTCTACACCTCCTTCCCCGAGAACCGCGGCTGGGACCTGGAGGGCATCTACCACCCCGACCCGGACAACCCCGGCACGACGTACGTCCGCGAGGGTGCGTTCCTGCACGACGCCAACTTGTTCGACGCCGCGTTGTTCGGGATCTCGCCGCTTGAGGCGCTCGCGATGGAACCTCAACAGCGGCAGCTCCTCGAGATCTGCTGGGAGGCCCTCGAACGAGCCGGCATCGACCCGCACTCCGTACGCGGCGCCGACATCGGCGTATACGCCGGCCTGGTCCACCAGGACTACGCGCCCGACCTCAGCGGCCTCGAAGGCTACCTCAGCCTGGAGCGTGCTCTGGGCAGCGCGGGCGGCATCGCCTCGGGACGGGTCGCCTACGCACTCGGCCTCGAAGGCCCCGCCGTCACCGTCGACACCATGTGCTCCTCCACCCTGGTCGCCGTGCACGTAGCCACACAGGCGCTTCGGCGCGGTGAGTGCGCCATGGCCCTGGCCGGCGGCGCGACCGTCATGTCGACCCCCGGAGGGTTCATCGGCTTTGCCCGGCAGCGCGCCCTCGCCTTCGACGGCCGCTGCAAGTCGTACGGGGCCGCCGCGGACGGCTCCAGCTGGGCCGAAGGCGCCGGTGTCGTCCTCCTCGAGCGGCTGTCGGACGCGCGCCGCAACGGACACCGGGTCCTCGCGGTGATCCGCGGCTCCGCCCTCAACCAGGACGGCGCCTCCAACGGTCTGACGGCGCCCAATGGCCCGGCGCAGCGGCGCGTCATCCGCAAGGCGCTGGAGAACGCCGGCCTCACCACAGCCGACGTCGACATGGTCGAGGGCCACGGCACCGGCACCGTTCTCGGCGACCCGATCGAGGCCCAGGCCCTGATCGCCACGTACGGCCAGGACCGGCCCGAGGGCCGGCCACTATGGCTCGGCTCGGTCAAGTCGGTGATCGGACACACCCAGAGCGGCTCAGGCGTGGCCGGACTGATCAACGCGGTGCAGGCGCTCAGGCACGGCGTCATGCCCGCCACCCGGCACGTCGACGCCCCCAACCCGCAGGTGAACTGGACGGCGGGCTCGGTGGAGCTGCTGACCGAGGCCCGCGCGTGGCCGGAGCTGGGCCGGCCACGCCGGGCCGGTGTGTCCTCGTTCGGCGCCAGCGGTACGAACGCCCACATGATCCTGGAACAGGCGCCGGAAGAACCCGCAGCGGAGTCCCCCTCCGGCCCAGCGCTCGATGGAGTGGTACCGCTGGTGCTGTCGGCGGCTGCGGCCGCCTCGCTGACCGGCCAGGCGGAGCGACTGGGGTCGTTCCTCGAGGCGTCCGGCACGGTCGCGCTCGCCGATGTGGCGGCCGCACTGGTCACCGGCCGGGCGACGCTGGCCCAGCGCGCGGTCGTCGTGACCGACTCGCCCGAGGAGGCCCTGGCAGGTCTCGGTGCGCTGGCTCGTGGTGAGGACGTTCGTGGGGTGGTTGTTGGTGGTGGGTTGAGGTCGGGTGGGGACGGCAAGGTTGTGTTGGTGTTTCCGGGTCAGGGTTCGCCGTGGGTTGGTATGGGTCGTGAGTTGTTGGATTGTTCGGCGGTGTTTGCGGCGCGGGTGGGGGAGTGTGCGGTGGCGTTGGAGCGGTGGGTGGATTGGTCGTTGGTGGATGTGTTGCGGGGGGATTGTTCGGCGGAGTTTTTTGAGCGTGAGGATGTGCGGCAGCCGGCGAGTTTTGCGGTGATGGTGGGTTTGGCCGCGGTGTGGGAGTCGGTGGGTGTGGTGGCGGATGTGGTGGTGGGTCATTCGGGTGGTGAGGTTGCTGCCGCGTATGTGTCGGGTGCGTTGTCGTTGGAGGATGCGGTTCGGGTTGTGGCGGTGCGGAGTCAGATCATTTCCGGTGTTCTTTCGGGTCGGGGTGGTATGGCGTCGGTGGGGTTGTCGGAGGAGGAGGTGGTTGCTCGTCTGCAGGAGTGGGATGGTCGGGTTGAGATCGGGGCGGTCAACAGTCCGTCCTCAGTGGCCATCACCGCTGACACCGAAGCCCTCGACGAAGCCATCGAGACTTTGGAGGACCAGGGCGTCCGCGTACGCCGCATCGCGATCGACTACGCCTCGCACTCCCGGCACGTCGGGGCTGTCCAGGAGATCCTGAACGAGGCCTTCGCCGACATCCGCAGCCAAGCTCCTACCGTGCCATTCCTCTCCACTGTCACCGGCGAGTGGATCCGCGAGGCGGGTGCCCTGGACGGCAGCTACTGGTACCGCAACCTGCGCAGCCAGGTCCGCTTCGGCCCCGCGATCGCTGACCTGCTGGCCGACGGCCACACCGTCTTCGTGGAGTCCAGCGCGCACCCCGTCCTGGTCCAGCCGATCAGCGAGATCGTGGCCGGCGCCGAGGCAGACGCCGTCGTGACCGGCTCCCTGCGCCGTCACGAGGGAGGTCCGCGCCGCCTGTTCACCTCGATGGCCGACCTCTTCGTCCGAGGCATCAGCGTCGACTGGAGCGGCGTCCTCGCGCCCGGAGCCGATGCCCGCCGCGTCGACCTTCCGACGTACGCCTTCGATCACAAGAACTACTGGATGGAGCTGGCGGGTACCGCCAACGATGTCGCCTCGCTCGGCTTGTCGGGGGCTGATCATCCGTTGCTGGGTGCGGTGGTTCCGGTGCCGGAGACGAGCGGTGTGTTGTGTACGTCGCGGTTGTCGCTTCGTACGCATCCGTGGCTTGCGGATCACGCTGTGGGCGGTGTCGTGCTTGTCCCTGGCACTGCTTTGGTGGAGTTGGCGGTGCGTGCGGGTGACGAGGTGGGCTGCGGCACGTTGGAGGAATTGGTCATTGAGACGCCGCTTGTCGTACCCGCGCAAGGGAGTATGCGCGTTCAGGTCGCGGTGGGCGGCCCTGAGGAGAACGGCGCGCGTTCGGTGGCCGTGTACTCGGCTCGTGATGACGACGGTGGCGGCACCGGTACGGACGTTTGGACCCGTCACGCTGCCGGCACTCTGACGGCGGCTGCTGTCCCTGCTGCTGGTTTCGATTTCACGGTGTGGCCGCCGGTCGGCGCGGAGCGTGTGTCGTTCGATGCGGTCGGGTTCTATGAGGAGATGGCGGGCCGCGGCTACGTTTACGGTCCGGCGTTCCAGGGTCTGCGTGGGGTGTGGCGGCGGGGCGAGGAGGTGTTCGCCGAGGTCGCTCTGCCGGACGAGCAGCGTGGTGAGGCGAGCCGTTTCGGGTTGCACCCGGCGTTGCTCGACGCTGCCCTGCAGAGCGGGCTCGTCCGGCCGGCCGATGCCGGGGCGGGTATGCGTGTGCCGTTCGCTTGGAACGGGCTGCGCCTGCATGCTGCGGGTGCCTCGGAGTTGCGGGTGCGGACGGTGCCGTCCGGGCCGGACGCGGTGTCGTTGCAGGCGGCTGATGGGGCCGGTGGTCCGGTGCTGAGCCTGGAGTCGCTGGTTGCCCGGGCGGTGGACGTGGAGCAGTTGGATCGGGTGGCGACTGATGACGGCCGCGACGCGCTGTTCGAGGTGGACTGGACCGAACTGCCCGCGCCTGCTTCGAGCGTGGAGTCTCTGCCGTCGTGGGCGCTGGTGGCTTCGGTCGAGGACGTGACGGATCTGGCAGATGCCGCGGTGGTTCCTGCGCTGGCGGTTCTTCAGGCTGTTGGCGGTGACGGCGAGCATGACGCGCTTGCCCTGACCGTCAGGGTGCTGGAGGTCGTTCAGGCGTGGTTCGCTGCTGCGGGTCTGGCGGAGTCCCGGCTGGTGGTGGTCACACGGGGTGCGGTTCCGGTTGGTGGTGAGGGGGACGTCAGCGATCCTGCTGGTGCTGCGGTGTGGGGTCTGGTTCGGGCGGCTCAGGCCGAGAACCCGGACCGGATCGTCCTGCTCGATCTCGCTGCCGACTCCGGCCTCGACCTCGCTGGTACCGGGATGGGCTCGGTTCTGACTGCCGTATTGGCCGCCGATGAGCCGCAGGTCGCGGTCCGAGGCACCACGCTGTCCGTGCCGCGACTCGTTCCTGCCGGTAAGCGGGCCTTGCAGATCCCCGATGCGGGCGAGTGGCGGTTGGGGGTGGGTACTACCAGTGTTGGCACGCTCGACAGCCTTTCCCTGCTGCCGGAGCCCCGTGTTACGACGCCGCCGGCCGCAGGCCAGGTCCGCGTCGGCCTGCGAGCGCTGGGCCTCAACTTCCGTGACGTCCTTATCGCGTTGGGGATGTATCCAGGCGCGGCCGAACTGGGTGGTGAGGGCGCCGGTGTCGTCCTGGAAGTCGGCGAGGGCGTTACGGAACTGGCCGTCGGCGACCGAGTGATGGGTTTGACAGGCATCGGATATGGATCGATGACCGTCACCGATCATCGGTGTCTGGTCCGGATACCGCAGGGGTGGTCGTTCCAGCAGGCAGCCACGGTCCCCGTAGTGTTCCTCACCGCCTATTACGGTTTGCGTGATCTGGCGGGTCTGCGGGCCGGTGAGTCGGTGCTCATCCACGCTGCTGCCGGTGGTGTGGGTATGGCCGCGACGCAGCTCGCCCGGCATCTGGGCGCCCGGGTGTTCGGCACGGCAAGCCCCGGCAAATGGGGAGTACTACGGGAACTGGGATTCGATGATGCCGGCATCGCCTCGTCACGGACGGCGGACTTCGAGCAGCAATTCCTGACGGAGACCTCGGGCGCCGGAATGGACGTGGTCCTGGACTGTCTGGCCGGAGAGCTGGTGGATGCCTCGCTGCGGTTGTTGCCGCGCGGCGGCAGGTTCATCGAGATGGGCAAAACCGATACCCGGGATGCGGGCGTTGTCGCCGGAGAACATCCGGGGGTGGCTTACCAGGCGTTCGACGTTTTCGACGCCGGCCTCGACCGTATCCAGCAGATGCTCGTCGAATTGGCGAGACTGTTCGAAACCGGAGACCTCACCCCACTGCCGTTCGCCGCATGGGACGTGCGTCGCGCCCCGGACGCATTCCGTCACATGAGCCAGGCCCGGCATACCGGCAAAATGGTTTTGAGCGTTCCGAAGCCCCTCGACCTCGAGGGCACGGTTGTGCTGACCGGCGGCACCGGGTCCCTGGGCGCTGTGGTGGCCCGGCACCTGGTCGGTGAACACGGCGTGCGTCATCTCGTCCTCGCGAGCCGGCGTGGACCGAACGCCGAAGGAGCACGAGAGCTTGTTGCCGAACTCGGTGAGGCCGGCGCGACGGTGACGGCGGTGGCGTGCGATGTCACCAACCGAGACGCACTCGCCGAACTGCTCGCGGCCCTACCAGCCGAACACCCACTGACCGGCGTCGTCCATACCGCAGGCGTGCTGGACGACGGCGTGATCGCAACGCTGACACCGGAACGCGTCGCAGCCGTCTTCGCTCCCAAAGTCACCGCCGTGAGTCATCTCGACGAGCTGACACGGGAGATGGACCTGTCGATGTTCGCGGCGTTCTCATCCGCGGCGGGTGTGTTCGGCTCGGCGGGACAAGGCAACTACGGCGCCGCCAACGCGTTCCTCGACGGTTGGATGGCCAAACGCCGCGCCGACGGACTGCCCGGTATCGCGATGGCCTGGGGCCTGTGGGAACAAAACACGGGCATGACCGCGAACCTCAGCCAAGCCGACCAGGCACGCATGAGCCGCGGCGGCCTCCTGCCTATCGGCGTGGCTGAGGGCATGCGACTGTTCGACACAGCCCTACGAATGCCAACCGCACTCGCAGTGCCGATCAAGCTGGACCTCCGAGGACTGCGCGCCGACGCGACAGCCGGCGGGAGCGTCCTGGCCCTGCTGCGTGCTCTGGTACAAACCGGGCGGCGGCAGGCACAAGCCGGGGAGAACGGCAGCGGACTTACCGCGAGGTTGGTCAGTCTCACACCACAGGAGCAAGAGAAGCTGCTGCTCGACCTGGTCCTGACCCAGGTAGCCACCGTTCTCGGCTATACCGAGATAACCAATGTCGAAGCCCACAAAGCGTTCGTGGACGCTGGCTTCGACTCCCTCACCTCGGTCGAACTGCGCAACCGCCTGCGCGAAGCCACCGGCCTCAAACTCGCCGCGACAGTCGTCTTCGACTACCCCACCCCACTCGCCCTCGCCCGCCACCTGCACGACGGCCTCAAGCCCGCACAGTCCCCCGCCGGAACGCATCCGCTGTTGGCCGAACTGAGCAAGCTGGAAGCCAGGCTGGTCGAGACACCTGTCGACGACTCGATCCGCGCCCAGGTGGCTACCCGGCTCCAGGTCCTCCTGACCACCTGGTCGACGGCGAACGGAACCCCGCCGGGCGCCGAGGCGCTCGACTTCGACGCCGCCTCCGACGACGACCTCTTCGACCTCATTGACACGACGTTCAGCAACTAGCCCGCGGCAGGCAACGCTGCCACACCCCGATACCACTGCCTTCCAGGAGCTGAACTTTGATGGCGGATGAAGACAAGCTTCGCGACTATCTCAAGCGCGTTCTCGGCGAAGCGCAACGCTCCCGGCAGCGTGTGCTGGAGCTCGAGGCCGAGAAGTCGCAGCCGGTAGCGATTGTGGGTATGGCGTGCCGTCTTCCGGGTGGTGTGGCGAGCCCTCAGGACCTGTGGCGGTTGGTTAGTGAGGGTCGGGAGGGTGTGTCGGGTTTTCCTGAGGATCGTGGCTGGGATGTGGAGGGGTTGTTCGACGCTGATCCGGGTAGGGCGGGTAAGTCGTACACCGACCGGGGTGGGTTTTTGCCTGGGGCGGGCCTGTTCGATGCGGGCTTTTTTGGGATTTCGCCGCGTGAGGCGTTGGCGATGGATCCGCAGCAGCGGTTGTTGCTGGAGGTCTCGTGGGAGGCGTTGGAGCGGGCCGGGATCGACCCAGGGACGTTGAAAGGATCGGATGTCGGTGTCTTCTCCGGTGTGATCACCCAGGGGTACGGGATGCGGGGAGAGACCCCGCCGGAACTGGGCGGCTACCTCGCGACAGGGGTCGTGTCGAGTGTGGCATCCGGGCGTGTGTCGTATGTCTTCGGTTTCGAAGGCCCCGCGATCACGGTCGACACGGCCTGCTCGTCCTCCCTCGTAGCAATGCACTTGGCGGCCCAGGCGTTGCGTCAGGGTGAGTGCTCGATGGCGTTGGCGGGTGGCGCGACAGTGATGGCGAACCCCGCCACATTCGTCGAGTTCTCCCGCCAACGCGTGATGTCTTCGGACGGCCGATGCAAGGCCTACTCCGCGACCGCGGACGGCACCGGCTGGGCCGAGGGCGCCGGTGTCGTGGTCCTGGAACTGTTGTCAGAGGCCCGGCGAAACGGGCATCAGGTGCTTGCGGTCATCCGGAGTTCTGCGGTCAATCAGGATGGTGCGTCGAATGGTTTGACGGCGCCGAATGGGCCGTCGCAGCAGCGGGTGATTCGTAAGGCGCTTGCCAGTGCGGGTTTGTCGGCGGCTGATGTGGATGTGGTGGAGGGGCATGGCACGGGCACGGTGCTCGGTGATCCCATCGAAGCGCAGGCGCTGCTGGCCACTTACGGCCAGAACCGTCACCCGGAGCGCCCATTGTGGCTGGGCTCGCTGAAGTCGAACCTCGGGCATACCCAAGCCGCCGCCGGTGTGGCTAGTGTGATCAAGACGGTGGAGGCGCTGCGGCACGGCGTGATGCCGGCCACGTTGCACGCCGATACCCCGTCGTCACAGGTGGACTGGTCGGCGGGTGCGGTGGAGCTGCTGACCGAGGCTCGCGACTGGCCCGATACCGGCCGACCTCGCCGTGCTGCGGTGTCCTCCTTCAGCATGAGCGGGACCAACGCGCACCTGATCCTGGAGCATTCCCCCGAGCCGCAGGCGGAGTCTGTGTCTGAGCCGGTGTCGGATGTGGTGCCGCTGGTGGTGTCGGCGAGGAGTGCTCGTTCGCTGGTGGGCCAGGCGCAGCGACTCGCGTCCTTCGTCGGTTCCCAATCGGATGTGGTGCTGCCGGAGGTCGCGGCGGCGTTGGTGTCCCGGCGTGCGGTGTTGTCCGAGCGTGCGGTGGTGGTGGCGGGTTCGCGTGATGAGGCGTTGTCGGGGCTGGGCGCATTGGCGCGGGATGAGTCGCATCCCGGTGTTGTGACCGGCGGGTCGCTGGGTGCCGCTGTCTCGGGACGGAAGGTTCTGGTCTTTCCGGGTCAGGGTTCGCCGTGGGTTGGTATGGGTCGTGAGTTGTTGGATTGTTCGGCGGTGTTTGCGGCGCGGGTGGGGGAGTGTGCGGTGGCGTTGGAGCGGTGGGTGGATTGGTCGTTGGTGGATGTGTTGCGGGGGGATTGTTCGGCGGAGTTTTTTGAGCGTGAGGATGTGCGGCAGCCGGCGAGTTTTGCGGTGATGGTGGGTTTGGCCGCGGTGTGGGAGTCGGTGGGTGTGGTGGCGGATGTGGTGGTGGGTCATTCGGGTGGTGAGGTTGCTGCCGCGTATGTGTCGGGTGCGTTGTCGTTGGAGGATGCGGTTCGGGTTGTGGCGGTGCGGAGTCAGATCATTTCCGGTGTTCTTTCGGGTCGGGGTGGTATGGCGTCGGTGGGGTTGTCGGAGGAGGAGGTGGTTGCTCGTCTGCAGGAGTGGGATGGTCGGGTTGAGATCGGGGCGGTCAACAGTCCGTCCTCGGTGGTGATTTCTGGTGACGCCGAAGCCCTTGGTCAAGCCCTCGACGCCCTTGCGGCGGACGGCGTCAGCGCGCGCCGCATCGAAGTCGACTTCGCCTCCCACTCCTGGCAAGTCGAAGCGGCCGAGGAGATTCTGCGTGAAGCGTTCGCCGACATCCGTGCCCAGGCGCCGCTGATTCCCTTCTACTCGACCGTGACCGGTGAGTGGGTGCGGGAGGCGGGTGTCCTGGACGGCGGTTACTGGTATCGGAACCTGCGCAGTCAGGTCCGCTTCGGCCCCGCGATCGCTGACCTGCTGGCCGACGGCCACACCGTCTTCGTGGAATCGAGTGCCCATCCAGCACTCGTCTGGCTCATCAACGAGATCGCCGACGAGGCGAACACCGAGGTCCTGGTGAGCGGTTCGCTGCGCTATGAGGACGGCGGTCTGCGCCGCCTGTTCACCTCGATGGCCGACCTCTTCGTCCGAGGCATCAGCGTCGACTGGAGCGGCATCCTCGCGCCCAAAACCGACGCCAGCCGCGTCGACCTTCCGACGTACGCCTTCGAACACGAGCACTACTGGCTGCCGACCATGTCTACGACCGACGCGGCGTCGCTCGGACTGTCCGGGGCCGATCATCCATTACTGGGTGCGGTGGTGGCGGTGCCCGAGACCGATGGCGTGTTGGGTACCTCGTGGCTGTCGCTTCGTACGCATCCGTGGCTAGCGGACCATGCCGTGGGCGACGTCGTTCTCGTCCCCGGCACTGGTCTGGCGGAGTTGGTAGTGCGGGCGGGCGACGAAGTGGGCTGCGGCACGTTGGAAGAGCTGGTCATTGAGACGCCGCTTGTCGTACCCGCGCAAGGGGGTGTCCGTGTTCAGGTCGCGGTGGGCGGCCCTGAGGAGAACGGCACCCGCTCGGTGGCCGTGTACTCAGCTCGTGAGGACGGCGGTGGCGGTACCGGTACGGACGTTTGGACCCGTCACGCTGCCGGCACCCTCACGGCGGCTGCTGTCCCCGCTGCTGGTTTCGACTTCACGGTGTGGCCGCCGAGCGGTGCGGAGCGGGTGCCGTTCGACGCCGCCGAGTTCTATGAGGATCTGGCAGACCGCGGCTACGTTTACGGTCCGGCGTTCCAGGGTCTGCGTGGGGTGTGGCGGCGGGGCGAGGAAGTATTCGCCGAAGTCTCCCTGCCGGACGAGCAGCGTGGTGAGGCGAGCCGTTTCGGGTTGCACCCGGCGTTGCTCGACGCCGCCCTGCACAGCGGGTTCGTCCAGCCGGCCGGCACCGAGGCCGGCATTCGTGTGCCGTTCGCTTGGAACGGGCTCCGCCTGCACGCCACGGGTGCCTCTGAACTACGGGTGCGATCGGTACCGTCCGGGCCGGACGCGGTGTCGTTGCAAGCGGCCGACGGGGCCGGCGGTCCGGTGCTGAGCCTGCAATCACTGATTGCCCGGGCGGTGGACGTCGAGCAACTGGATCGGATGGCGACTGATGACGGCCGCGACGCACTGTTCGAGGTGGACTGGACCGAACTGCCCGCGCCTGCTCCGGGCGCCGAACCTCTGCCGTCGTGGGCGCTGGTGGCTTCGACCGAGGACGTAACGGAACTGGCAGGCGCCACGGAGGTGCCAGCGGTAGCGGTTCTTCAGGCCCTCGGCGGTGACGGCGAACACGACGCGCTCGCCCTGACCGTCAGGGTGCTCGAGGTCGTCCAGGCGTGGTTCGCTGCTGCGGATCTGGCGGAATCCCGGCTGGTGGTGGTCACACGGGGTGCGGTTCCGGTTGGTGGTGAGGGAGATGTCGCCGATCCGGCAGGTGCTGCGGTGTGGGGTCTGGTTCGGGCGGCTCAGGCCGAGAACCCGGACCGAATCGTCCTGCTCGATCTCGCTGCCGACTCCGGCCTCGACCTCGCTGGTACCGGGATGGGCTCGGTTCTGACTGCCGTATTGGCCGCCGATGAGCCGCAGGTCGCGGTCCGAGGCACCACGCTGTCCGTGCCGCGGCTCGTTCCTGCCGGTAAGCGGGCCTTGCAGATCCCCGAAGCGCGTGAGTGGCGGTTGAGTGCTACTGGTGGCACGCTCGACAGCCTTGCTCTGGTGCCGGAGCCCGGTGCTGCGGCGCCGCTGGCTGCGGGCCAGGTCCGCGTTGGTCTGCGGGCGTTGGGCCTCAACTTCCGTGACGTTCTTATCGCGTTGGGGATGTATCCAGGCGCGGCCGAGCTGGGTGGTGAGGGCGCCGGTGTCGTCCTGGAGGTCGGCGAGGGCGTTACGGGTCTGGCCGTCGGCGATCGGGTTATGGGTTTGACAGGTGTCGGATATGGACCGGTGGCTGTCGCTGACCATCGGTGTCTGGTCCGGATACCGCAGGGGTGGTCGTTCCAGCAGGCAGCCACGGTCCCCGTAGTGTTCCTCACCGCCTATTACGGTTTGCGTGATCTGGCGGGTCTGCGGGCCGGTGAGTCGGTGCTCATCCACGCTGCTACTGGTGGTGTGGGTATGGCCGCGACGCAGCTCGCCCGGCATCTGGGCGCCCGGGTGTTCGGCACGGCAAGCCCCGGCAAATGGGGAGTACTACGGGAACTGGGATTCGATGATGCCGACATCGCCTCATCGCGGACGGCGGACTTCGAGCAGCAATTCCTGACGGAGACCTCGGGCGCCGGAATGGACGTGGTCCTGGACTGTCTGGCCGGAGAGCTGGTGGATGCCTCGCTGCGGTTGTTGCCGCGCGGCGGCAGGTTCATCGAGATGGGCAAAACCGATACCCGGGATGCGGGCGTTGTCGCCGGAGAACATCCGGGGGTGGCTTACCAGGCGTTCGACGTTTTCGACGCCGGCCTCGACCGTATCCAGCAGATGCTCGTCGAATTGGCGAGACTGTTCGAAGCGGGCGAGCTCACCCCGTTGCCGTTTACCGCATGGGACGTGCGCCGTGCCCCGGACGCATTCCGTTACATGAGTCAGGCCCGGCACGTCGGCAAGATCGTGTTGAGTGTTCCGGAGCCCCTCGATCTCGAGGGCACGGTTGTGGTGACCGGTGGTACCGGCTCTCTGGGCGCTGTGGTGGCCCGGCACCTGGTTGGTGAGCATGGTGTGCGCCATCTGGTTCTCGCGAGCCGGCGTGGACCGGACGCCAAGGGAGCGCGAGAGCTGGTCGCCGAACTCGGTGAGGCCGGCGCGACGGTGACGGCGGTGGCGTGTGATGTCACCGACCGGGACGCGGTGGCGGCACTTCTGGCGGCCGTACCGGCCGAGCATCCACTGACTGGTGTCGTCCATACCGCGGGTGTGCTGGACGACGGTGTGATCGGAACGCTGACACCGGAACGTGTCGAAAGCGTCTTCGCTCCCAAGGTCACCGCTCTGTGTCATTTGGACGAGCTGACACGGGAGATGGACCTGTCGATGTTCGCGGCGTTCTCATCCGCGGCGGGTGTGTTCGGCTCGGCGGGACAAGGCAACTACGGCGCCGCCAACGCGTTCCTGGACGGTTGGATGGCCAGGCGCCGCGCTGAGGGATTGCCCGGTATCGCGATGGCCTGGGGCCTGTGGGAACAAACCACGGGCATGACCGCACACCTCAGTCAGGCCGACCAGGCACGTATGAGCCGTGGCGGAACACTGCCCATCGGCGTGGCTGAGGGCATGCGGCTGTTCGACGGGGCCCTGCGGATGCCTGCCGCGCTGGCGGTGCCGATCAAGCTGGACCTGCGGGGGCTGCGCGCTGATGCAGCGGCCGGCCGGGGTACTCTGGCTCTGCTGCGTGCTCTGGTGCATGCCGGTCGGCGGCAGGCGCAGGCCGGGGAGAACGGCGGTGGACTTGCCGCGAGGCTCGCCGGTCTCACACCGCAGGAGCAGGAAGCACTGCTGCTCGACCTGGTCCGGGCACAGGTGGCGATCGTCCTCGGCCACACCGCAGTAGCGAACGTCGAAGCGGACAAAGCGTTCAAGGACGCTGGCTTCGACTCCCTCACCTCGGTCGAGCTGCGCAACCGCCTGCGCGAAGCCACCGGCCTCAAGCTGGCGGCGACAGTCGTCTTCGACTACCCCACCCCACTCGCCCTCGCCCGCCACCTGCACGACGAGGCCGACATCACCGACGACGCCCAATCACTGGTGAATTCCAAGATTGACGACATCGAATCACTGATCACCGGATCGCTCTCCAACGATGCCAAGAAGGCCGGAGTCATACTCCGTCTCCAGAGGCTGGTGACGAAGCTCAACGGACTCGGCGATCAGAAGACGGACTCTGCAGTGGCAGAGCAACTGGAATCCGCCTCCGCTGATGAGGTCCTTGACTTCATCAACGAAGAGCTCGGACTCTCCTGAGAAATCACGCCTTCACTGATTGCCGCTCCCCAGCCCAGCTAAGGAATCGAAGATGGCCACGGCCGAGAAGCTCCTCAAGTCCCTCAAGCTTGTCACAGCCGAGCTGCACGCCCTGCGGCAACAGGTCGCGCGCGGAACCGACGAGCCGGTAGCGATTGTGGGTATGGCGTGCCGTCTTCCGGGTGGTGTGGCGAGCCCTCAGGACCTGTGGCGGTTGGTTAGTGAGGGTCGGGAGGGTGTGTCGGGTTTTCCTGAGGATCGTGGCTGGGATGTGGAGGGGTTGTTCGACGCTGATCCGGGTAGGGCGGGTAAGTCGTACACCGACCGGGGTGGGTTTTTGCATGGGGCGGGCCTGTTCGATGCGGGCTTTTTTGGGATTTCGCCGCGTGAGGCGTTGGCGATGGATCCGCAGCAGCGGTTGTTGCTGGAGGTCTCGTGGGAGGCGTTGGAGCGGGCCGGGATCGACCCGGGGACGTTGAAAGGATCGGATGTCGGTGTCTTCTCCGGTGTGATCACCCAGGGGTACGGGATGCGGGGAGAGACCCCGCCGGAACTGGGCGGTCTCGTCGGGACAGGGTCGACGGCGAGTGTGGCGTCCGGCCGTGTGTCGTACGTGTTCGGTTTCGAAGGGCCGTCGGTGTCCGTCGACACGGCGTGTTCGTCCTCGCTGGTGGCGATGCACTTGGCGGCGCAGGCGCTACGTCAGGGTGAGTGCTCGATGGCGTTGGCGGGTGGTGCGACGGTGATGGCGAACCCATCCACGTTCGTCGAGTTCTCCCGTCAGCAGGGGTTGTCGTCCGACGGTCGGTGCAAGGCCTTCTCCGCTGCCGCGGATGGTACGGGTCTGGCCGAGGGCGCTGGTGTCGTGGTCCTGGAACTGTTGTCAGAGGCCCGGCGTAACGGGCATCAGGTGCTTGCGGTCATCCGGAGTTCTGCGGTCAATCAGGATGGTGCGTCGAATGGTTTGACGGCGCCGAATGGGCCGTCGCAGCAGCGGGTGATTCGTAAGGCGCTTGCCAGTGCGGGTTTGTCGGCGGCTGATGTGGATGTGGTGGAGGGGCATGGCACGGGCACGGTGCTCGGTGATCCCATCGAAGCGCAGGCGCTGCTGGCCACTTACGGCCAGGACCGGGTACCCGAGCGTCCATTGTGGCTCGGTTCGCTGAAGTCGAACGTGGGCCATACTCAGGCCGCCGCCGGTGTGGCTGGTGTGATCAAGATGGTGGAGGCGTTGCGGCACGGCGTGATGCCGGCCACGTTGCACGCCGATACCCCGTCGTCACAGGTGGACTGGTCGGCGGGTGCGGTGGAGCTGCTGACCGAGGCTCGCGACTGGCCCGATACCGGCCGGCCTCGCCGTGCTGCTGTGTCCTCCTTCGGCGTGAGTGGGACCAACGCGCACCTGATCCTCGAACAGGCTCCTGTGGAGCAGTCCGCAGTGCCGGTGCCTGGGGAGTCGGGGCTGGTGGGAACCGATGGGGGAGTGGTGCCGCTGGTCCTGTCAGCGCGTGGTGCGGCTGGACTGGCGGGGCAGGCGGACAGGTTGGGATCGTTCCTGTCCGCACACACCGACCTCGACCTGGCCGAGGTCGCTCGGTCGCTGGTGTCGACGCGGGGTGCGCTGTCCGATCGGGCCGTGATCGTGGCGGGGAGCCGGGATGAGGCTCTGACAAGTCTCAACGCCCTCGCGCTGGGCCATTCCGCGGCAGGCGTGGTGACAGGCTCGGCACGGGACCCGAACGCAGCCGGCCGGGTGGTGTTCGTGTTTCCGGGGCAGGGCGCTCAGTGGGCCGGAATGGGCGCGGATCTGCTGGAGTCGTCGTCGGTGTTCGCGACCCGGTTCGATGAGTGTGCCCGTGTGCTGGACCCGCTGACAGGTTGGTCCTTGATGGATGTGGCACACGGGGCGGAGCAGGCTCCGTCGCTGGATGCCGTTGATGTCGTGCAACCGTTGTCGTGGGCGGTGATGGTCTCGCTGGCTGCGGTGTGGCAGGCCGCGGGCGTGGTGCCCGACGCTGTGGTGGGTCATTCACAAGGCGAGATCGCCGCAGCGTGTGTGGCTGGTGGATTGTCGCTGGACGATGCGGCTCGGGTGGTGGTGCTCCGCAGTCGTGCGATCGCGGCGGGTCTGTCGGGGCATGGCGGCATGGTGTCCGTCGCCTGTGATGCGCGGCGGGCACGGGAGCTGCTCGCGGCCTGGCCGGATCGTGTGGAGGTCGCGGCGGTCAACGGTCGCGCGTCGGTAGTGGTCGCGGGTGACCCGGATGCTCTGAGCGAGCTGCTGGCTGTGTGTGAGACGGAGGGCGTGCGGGCGCGGCGGATCCCGGTGGACTACGCCTCGCATTCGGCACACGTGGAGGCGATCGAGCAAAACCTGATGGACACCCTGGCGGGAATCAGGCCCCAGCCGGGTTCTGTCCCGTTCTACTCCACGGTGACCGGTGGTCTGCTGGACATGGCCGCTCTGGGAGCGGGGTACTGGTACCGGAACCTGCGTCAGACAGTCCAGTTCGCCCCGGTCATCCGCTCCTTGACAGTCGGCGGGCACGGCGTGTTCGTCGAGGTCAGCTCCCACCCTGTCCTGGCTCCCGCTATTGAGGAGACCGTGGAGGGGGCAGCCGCAGGTCCCGTAGTGGTGATCGGGACGTTGCGTCGTGAGGAGAGCGGTCCGCGTCGAGTACTGGAGGCGCTGGGCCGACTGCATGCCCATGGTGTCGCGGTTGATTGGCCGGCCGTGGTCGGGCGCAGTGCCGGACGGCCGATGGAACTGCCGACATATGCCTTCC
The DNA here is from genome assembly GCF_003595545.1 of Streptomyces sp. 11-1-2. NCBI lineage: Bacteria > Bacillati > Actinomycetota > Actinomycetes > Kitasatosporales > Streptomycetaceae > Streptomyces > Streptomyces sp. 11-1-2. The sequence continues at coordinate 2,349,961 of NZ_CP022545.1, read as the reverse complement.
AGCAGGAGCACTTCTGGCTGGCAGGCGGGGCGGGCACCAATGACGCCACCGCCCTCGGTCTGGGCGTGGTGGATCATCCCCTTCTGGGGGCGGTGACCTCGTTGCCCGGTTCCGGAGGTGTCCTGTTCGCTTCCCGCTGGTCCCGGCGTACCCACCCCTGGCTCTCCGATCATGCTGCCGGCACGGAACTGGTTTTTGCCGAGGCGTTTGTCGAGGTGCTGCTGCGTGCGGCTGATGAGGTCGGCTGCGGGCTGCTTGCTGAACTCGACGTCGAGGTCCCCTTGCGGCTGCCTCCGCACGGTGGCGTACGGGTGCACATCGAGATCGGCGAACCGGATGAGTCCGGTGAACGCCGGGCCCATGTGTACTCCCGGTGCGAGGACGCGGCTGAGCAGGAGGGCTGGACCCGCCACATCACGGCCCTCATCGCACCCGACAGCAGCCTGCCCGACTTCGAGCTGACTCAATGGCCACCGCAGGGCAGCACGGCGGTGGATGTACTCGGTCATGAGGGGCTGGACGCGGTCTGGACACGGGGTGGGGAGATTTTCGCGGAAGTCTCCTTGCCCGAGGAATCTGCGGAATCCGGCAAGTTCTGTCTGCATCCCGTACTGCTCGAAGCCGCAGCGGGTGCACGGTCCTCGACCGAACCGGCTGCGGAGTACTCAGAGCCGGAACTCCGAACCCTGTGGCGGCACGTACGCCTGCACGCTACCGGCGCCTCGATGCTGCGCGTGCACGTGCTGCCGGGCGCCTCTGGCACCTTCGGTCTGCGTCTTGCCGACGCGGCGGGAGCTCCGGTCGCGTCGGTGGCGGCGATTACGGTCCGCTCGACCTCACCAGAGGAGCTCAGCGCCGTTCCGGGATCGCGTGGGTTGCGAGATTCCTTGTTCCGGATGGAATGGTCGGAGTCGGCGGTGTCGTCTTCGGGTGGTTCTGCCGAGGTCCGGTGTGTGTCGACAGGTGCGGATCTGGCGGCGCTGGTGTCGGCCGGGACGCCGACGGCTGTGGTGGTGGCCGACCTGACGGACCTGTCGGGCGGGTTTCGGCCGGTCCTGGTGCAGGCGTTGGAGCTGGTGCAGGGGTGGTTGGCGGAACCGGCGCTGGACGGCATCCGGCTGATGGTGGTGACCCCGGATGTCAGCGATCCGGTGGCTGCCGCGGTGTGGGGCCTGGTGCGTTCGGCGCAGGCTGAGCATCCGGACCGGTTCGTCCTGGTGAGTACGGACGGCACGGACGAGGGTACGGAGGCGCCTCGGCGTATGCCTGTGGGCGTACTGGCGGATGTGCACGCATCCGGCGAGCCGCAGGTCGCACTCCGATCGGGCGCGGTCCTCGTCCCGCGTCTCGCTCGTGTCGCCGATACAGACCAGGCTTCCACCGGCCGTCGTCTCAACCCCGATGGCACCGCGCTGATAACCGGTGGTACCGGTGCGCTTGGTGCGCTGGTGGCCCGGCATCTGGTCGTCGAGCACAAGATCCGGAGTCTGGTCCTGGTAAGTCGTCGGGGCCCGGGCGCCCCGGGGGCCGCCGATCTCGACGCGGAGCTGACTGCCCTGGGTGCCCGCGTGCGAATTGTCGCCTGCGACATCGCAGACCGAGAGGCGGCCGGGGAACTGATCGCCTCTGTACCGCGGGACGCGCCGCTCACTGCTGTGGTGCACACGGCCGGTGTGTTCGACGACGGCGTGGTCACGGCCCTTACACCGGAGCGGCTTGACGCGGTTCTCCGCCAGAAGGCGGACGCGGCGCTGGTCCTGGACGAGCTGACCCGCCACCTGGACTTGGCGGCCTTCGTCCTGTTCTCTTCCGCCGCCGGAACTTTCGGCAACCTCGGCCAGGGAAACCTGGCCGCCTCGAACGCGTATCTTGACGCGCTGGCGGTACTACGCCGGGCTGCCGGGCTACCCGCCACATCTGTTGCCTGGGGGGTGTGGGACCAGACCGGCATCAGCGGGGACCTGGGCGTGGCCGATCAGCGGAGGATGGCCCGGTGGGGCCTGGTCGCACACTCCGCCCAGGAGGGTCTGGAGCTGTTCGACGCGGCGCTGCAGGCAGACGACGCGGTGCTCGTGGCCGCGAGGCTGGACTTCGCCGGGCTGCGCGCCCAGGCCGCCTCCGAACCCGTACACCCACTGCTGCGGCGCCTCGTGCGGGCCGGCCGTCGCGCAGCTCAGCAGGCACCCTTCCGCGAGGGCAGCCTCGCCGGACAGCTGGCTGCCACGCCCCCGGTTCAGCGGGAGCAGATCCTGCTGGATCTGGTGCGGCGCGAGGTCGCTGTGGTCCTCGGCTATTCGACACCACGCAAGGTCGACCCCGACCGGGCCTTCCAGGACGTCGGGTTCACCTCGGTGCTGGCCGTCGAACTCCGTAACCGACTCGCCGGGCTCGCAGGGATCCGGCTCCCGGCATCGATCGCCTTCGACCATCCCACACCGCGGCGCATGATGCGCCATCTGCTCGCGGAACTGTGCCCAGAGGATGGCAGCGAGTCGGCGGATCGGGAGGATGAGATCCGGAGGGCCCTGGCGACCACACCTCTGTCCCGGTTCCGCGAGCTTGGGCTCATGGAGCAGATCCTGCACCTGGTGGCGCATCCCAGTGGTGAAAGTGCCGCAGCACCGGACACCGCCGAACCGAAGCAGGACGCCGAGCCGCTGATCGCGGAGATGGACGTCGACAACCTTGTGAAGCGGGCGATGGAAAAGGCCCGGAAGCCGTAGTGACGCACGCCGGAACAGGGAGATAAGCAGTGGCCAGTTCAGAGAGCAAGGTCGTCGAAGCACTGCGCGCTTCACTGATGGAGAACGAACGGCTGGAGAACGAGGTCCAGAGCATCCGCGACAGCCTCACCGAGCCGATCGCCATCGTCGGCATGGCGTGCCGGTTCCCCGGGGGGGTGTCGTCGCCGGAAGAGTTGTGGGAATTGATCGCGGACGGCCGTTCCGCGGTCGAGGGGTTCCCCACCAACCGGGGCTGGGACCTGGAGAACCTGTACGACCCGGACCTCGACCGGCCCGGCACGACGTACGTACGGGAGGGCGCGTTCCTACACGACGCGGGCGAGTTCGACGCCGGCTTCTTCGGCATCTCCCAAAGCGAGACGATGGTCATGGACCCACAGCAGCGCCTGATGCTGGAGACATCTTGGGAGGCGTTCGAACGGGCGGGCATCGACCCGGCTGCTATGCGTGGCAAGAACGTCGGCGTGTTCGCCGGCATGGCCGCCGGGCAGGAATACGGGACCGCTTTCCACAGCATCCCCGACGAGCTCGAGGGCTACGTGATGACCGGCGGTCTGGCGAGCGTCCTTTCGGGACGGGTCTCCTATACGTTCGGATTCGAGGGGCCGGCAGTCACGATCGACACGGCCTGCTCCTCGTCCCTGGTGGCCCTGCACATGGCAGCGCAGTCCCTGCGTTCGGGCGAGTCGTCGCTGGCGCTGGTCGGAGGCACCAACGTGATGGCCACGCCCACTGCCTTCGTGCTGACCGCGCGTGCACGAGGCCTGGCGAAGGACGGCCGGTGCAAGGCGTTCGCGGCATCCGCGGATGGAACGAACTGGGCCGAGGGCGTGGGCGTCCTGCTGCTGGAGCGGCTTTCCGATGCCGTCCGCAACGGCCGTGAGGTCCTCGGCGTCGTACGGGCCACCGCGGTGAACCAGGATGGCGCGTCCAACGGACTCGCCGCGCCCAACGGGCCCTCGCAGCAGCGGGTGATCCGCCAGGCACTCGCGGCCGGCGGCCTGTCGCCGGCCGACGTCGACATCGTCGAGGCGCACGGCACCGGAACCGCCCTCGGCGACCCCATCGAGGCACAGGCGCTCCTCACCACCTATGGTCAGAACCGTGCCCCCGAACTGCCGCTGTGGCTCGGTTCGGTGAAGTCGAACCTTGGACACGCGGGCGCTGCGGCGGGCGTCGCCGGTGTGATCAAGATGGTGATGGCGATGCGGCATGGTGTGCTGCCGCGGACACTGCATGTGGACGAGCCGACGCCTGAGGTCGACTGGTCTGCCGGAGCGGTCGAGCTGCTGACCGAGGCGCACGAGTGGCCCGAGGTCGGCCGTCCTCGCCGTGCGGGGGTCTCCGGCTTCGGCGCCAGCGGCACCAACGCACACGTCATCCTGGAGCAGGCGACCGAGCAGACATCCGGGAACCTGCCCGACGAGAAGGCACGCGTGCTGGGCGACTCGGTTGTGCCGCTGGTCGTCTCGGCCCGTGGCAAGGCGGGTCTTGCCGGCCAGGCTCGCCGTCTCGGCTCGTTCCTGATACAGCGTCAAGAAACAGACGTGCTCGACGTCGGCCAGTCGCTGGTGCGGAGCCGGGGTCCACTCCCGGACCGTGCGGTCGTGCTCGCCGCGGACCGGGACGAGGCGCTGGCCGGACTCGACGCGGTGGCCCGCGCCGAGTCCGCGCCCGGTGTGGTCACGGGATTTGCCGAGAGCACAGTGGGCCGGACCGTCCTCGTGTTCCCCGGCCAGGGCACACAGTGGGCGGGAATGGGAGCGGAACTGCTCGAAGCCTCACCTGTGTTCGCAACCAGGATGACCGAGTGCGCCGAGGTGCTCGACCCGCTCACCGGCTGGTCGCTGCTCGATGTGGTACGGCAGGTGGAGGGCGCCCGGTCTCTTGAAGACGTCGACGTCTTGCAGCCGGTGTCGTGGGCACTGATGGTGTCGCTGGCCGCGTTGTGGGAGGCGTGCGGGGTCGTCCCGGACGCGGTCGTGGGTCATTCCCTGGGCGAGATCGCCGCTGCCTGCTATGCCGGTGCGCTGTCCCTTCCCGACGCCGCCCGCCTCATGGTTCACCGGTCCAGGATTGCCGAAGCCGAGCTGGTGGGACGCGGAGGAATGGCGTCCCTCACCGCCGATGTCAAGGCCGTCTCCGTGCTGATCGAGGAGTGGCCGGGTCTGGAGATCGCCGCGGTCAACGGACCCGCCTCCGTGGTCGTGACCGGTGAACTGCCCTCCCTGGAAGAGCTGCTCGCCCGATGCGAAGCCGACGGCATCCGCGCCCGCAGGATTCGCGGCATCAACGGCGCCGCACACTCCTCACAGATCGACGTGCTGCACGACTCTTTCCTGGAGGCCCTCGCCTCGGTCTCCGCCGGGCCTTCGCGCGTACCGCTGTACTCCACGGTGACCGGGCGACTCCATGACACCACGGAGTTCGACGTCGAGCACTGGTTCCGCAACATGCGGCAGACCGTGCAGTTCGACCCGGCCATCCGGTCCCTGGTCGGCGACGGGCACGGCGTGTTCATCGAGGTCAGTGCTCATCCTGTGCTGACGTCGAGCGTCCAGGACGTGCTGGAGGACCTCGAGGCCGGACCGGCTGTCGTCACCGGGACGCTGCGCCGCGACGACGGCGGCCCGCGCCGGTTCCTCGCCTCGCTGGCCCACCTGTACGCCCACGGCGTACGGGTCAACTGGGAAGCCGTCCTCGGCCGCGGCAGGGAACGGCCCGTAGACCTGCCGACGTACGCCTTTCAGCGCCAGCGGTACTGGCTGGAGACGGCAGAGTCCCGTGGGGACGCACCGGGCCTCGGTCTGGAGGTAGCGAACCATCCCCTGCTCGGCGCGGTTACCGAGATCCCCGGCTCGGACGGCGTGCTGTTCACTTCCCGGCTGTCGCTGCGCACACACCCCTGGCTCGCCGACCACGCGGGCGCCGGAGTCGTCCTCTTGCCGGGAGCGGCCTTCGTGGAACTCGCGGTCCGTGCCGCGGACGAGGTCGGCTACGGGCTGGTCGGCGAACTGGTCATCGAGCGCCCCCTGGTGCTGCCCGAGAGCGGCGGCGTCCAGGTACGCGTGTGGGCCGGCGAGCCCGACGAGTCCGGCCACCGTACCGTCCAGGTTCACTCCCGCCGGGAGGAAGCCGGCCCGCGAGGGAGCTGGACCCGTCATGTCTCCGGGCGCTTGGTGCCGGAGGACGGACGGGCCGAGTTCGACCTCACCCAGTGGCCGCCGCCCGGCGCCACCGCGGTCGACCCGGACGCGTTCGCCCACGCGTACGACCACTTGGCAGAGGCGGGATACCACTATGGTCCGGCCTTTCAGGGACTGCGTGCGGCTTGGACTCGTGGCGAGGAGGTGTTCGCCGAGGTCTCACTGCCGGAGTCAGCGGGCAAGGCCGATGAGTACGGGCTGCACCCGGCCCTGCTGGACGCGGCCATGCACTCCAGTCTCTTCCGCCCCGATCTGAGCGACGAGAGCCCGAAGCTGGCCCTGCCGTTCGTCTGGCGCGACGTCCGGCTGCACGCCGACGGAGCCTCGGCACTGCGGGTGCGCCTCATCCCGCTCGCCCCCGACACGATCCGCCTGCACCTGGCCGACACCTCCGGCGCACCCGTGGTTTCCGTCGACTCGATGGTCCTGCGCCCCGTGGTCCCGGAACTGCTGCGCGTCGGCTCAGGCGCGGCCAAGGACCAGATGTTCCGGGTGGCCTGGGAGCCCATCTCCGTCAGGAGCGTGGACGACGAGCTGAACGCCGTACGCGTGACGACTGCCGAGGACGTCCGTGCCGTGGCCGCAACGGCCCCGCGTGTGCTCCTGCTCGATGTGGCCGGCGATGGACGTACGGACCCCGACGCGGCCCGGGACCTCAGCGGGCGGGTGCTGGAGGCCGTCCAGGCGTGGCTGGCGGAGCTCGCCTTCCAGGACACCGTTCTCCTCGCTCTCACACACTCCGGGGCGGCCGTCCGGGATGGGGACCCGGCTCCCGATCTCGCCGTTGCGACGGCCGCCGGCCTGCTGCGTGCGGCGCAGTCCGAGAACGTGGGCCGCATCATCCTGGTCGACACGGACGGCACGGAGGCGTCAGCCCGGCGCCTGCCCGATGTGCTCGCGACCGGGGAACCGCAGGCGGCACTTCGGTCAGGCTCGGTGGCGGTGCCGAGGCTCGTCAGGGCCTCGCCCGCCGAGGTCCAGGACCGTCCGCTGAACCCCGGGGGTACGGTTCTGATCACCGGCGGTACGGGTTCGCTGGGTCGCCTGGCGGCCGGGCACCTGGTTACCGAGCACAAGATCAGGAGTCTGCTCCTGGTGAGCCGGCAAGGACCGGACGCACCGGGCGCGGCCGAGCTGGAGGCCGAACTCACTGGACTCGGCGCGAACGTCCGGATCGTTGCGTGCGACGTCTCCGACCGGGACTCCGTGGCCGCGCTGCTGGCCTCTGTTCCCCACGACGCCCCTCTCACCGGCGTGATCCACACAGCCGGTGTGCTGGATGACGGTGTGGTCACCTCCCTGACGCCCGAACGGCTCGACACGGTGCTCCGTCCCAAGGCCGACGCGGCACAGATCCTGGACGAACTCACGCGCGATCTCGACCTTTCCGTCTTCGTCCTGTACTCCTCTATTGCGGGGATCTTCGGTGCAGCGGGCCAGAGCAGCTATGCCGCCGCGAACTCCTTCCTCGACGCGCTCGCTGAACGCCGTCGCGCTTGCGGACTGCCGGCGACCTCACTGGTGTGGGGATGGTGGGGCCAGGTGTCCGGCATAGTGGACAAGCTCGCCGAGGTCGACCTGAAGCGCTTCGACCGGCTCAACATGATCGAGTTCACCGCACAAGAGGGCATGGAGCTGTTCGACCTTGCGCTGTCCGATCGCAGCGCTGCCTTGGTCCTGGCGAAGATGGACCTGCAAGCAATGCGGGACCGGACTGACTCCGCATCTGTCGCCCCACTGCTGCGCGGCCTCATCCGCGTGGGTCGGCGGGCCGCCAGTGACGGGGCGCCCGGGGCCGGCGGGCTGGCCGGGCGGCTGGCCGAGGTGTCCCCCGGCCAACGAGAGAAGATCTTGGCCGAACTGGTCCAGCGCGAGGTCGCCGCGATTCTCGGCTACCTTTCGTGGGACGAGATCGGATCGGACCTGTCCTTCTTCGACATCGGGTTCGACTCGTTGACCGCCGTCGAGCTCGCGAACCGGCTGTCGGCGCTGACCGGCCTCCGCATCCCGTCCACCTTCGCCTTCGACCGCCCCACGGTGGACCTGGCTGTCGAGGCGCTGCTGGAGCGCCTCGAACTCCACGCGGACTAGCCGGAACCTTCGCGCATAGGTGCGGAGCTGGACCAGAGTCAATGCAAACGTTGTTTCCTTCCCGGATGAAGTGGAGTTCGGCGTGTTCGTCAAAAAAGATTATCTGCAGCGCATAGGTTACGAAGGATCCGGCATTCCGAACCTTCACACCCTGGCGGAACTTCAGTGGCTGCATCTCTGCAGTCTCCCCTACGACACCGGATACATTCTGCATCAGCCGTACGAGGATTTTGACATGCCCCGCGTATTCGAAGCAGTGATGAAACGGGGCGGAGTCTGTTTCGAGTTGAATTTCCTCTTCCATCGTCTCCTTGTCGAGATGGGATTCGATGCGCACGTGAATTCTGCCAGCACGGCTCTCCCCGGCGGCCAGTGGGGTTCCGAGATCGAGCACATGGCTATCCGTGTCCGTATAGACGACGTGGATTGGCTCGTCGACGTCGGGCACGGAAGCGTGGCCATCACGGAGCCCCTGCGTATCGATGAACAGGGGGGAAGCGTGGTTCAGATGGGCACGGAGTTCCGCTTGGCCACGCGGGGCGAGTGGCGCGTCCTTCAGTACAAGCCAAAGGGCAGGGATTGGCGTGACGCGTATCGGATGAAAATCAAAGATCGTGCCATTTCCGATTGGAATACGTGGCGAGAAGAACTGCCGCCCGACGCGGACCCTGTGGTGCCGCGAAAGCGGCGACGCGGTGTGGAGAACGGGCAGGTGACCCTCGTCGCCAATCTCTTCAGGTCCATCATCGGGGGCGAGGAGACGGTGAAGCACGTACGTGATGAAGCAGAGCTGATCGAGATCATGACTACTTACTGGGGAGAGTCCGCACCTATCGTCGGATACGAACGGTGACATTGTCGCTGCCGCCCCGCCCCGTATGAAACAGGCCTTGAATGAGAGAGCGAGACGGCGTGAGAGGCCAGATCCCGGTGAGCATCGGCGACCGTTCGTACGATGTGCTGGTCGGCCGGCGGGTGCGTTCCTCGCTGGCCGAAGTGATCCAGGGCCTCGGCGCCCGGCGGGTCGCCGTCGTGTCAGCCCGGCCCGCGCAATGGGTGCCCGACACCGGCGTGGAGACCCTGCTGCTGCCCGCCCGCGACGGTGAGCGGGACAAGACCCTCGCCACCGTCGAGGCACTGTGCGCGGAGTTCGTACGCTTCGGCCTCACCCGCAACGACGCGGTCGTCTCCTGCGGGGGTGGAACCACCACCGATGTCGTCGGCCTGGCCGCCGCCCTCTACCACCGGGGCGTGCCAGTGGTGCATCTGCCGACCACGTTGCTGGCGCAGGTCGACGCGAGCGTCGGCGGTAAGACGGCGGTCAACCTGCCCTCCGGTAAGAACCTGGTGGGCGCCTATTGGCAGCCTGCCGCCGTATTGTGCGACACCGAGTACCTGTCCACCCTGCCCCGGCGCGAGATGCTCAACGGCTTGGGCGAGATCGCCCGCTGCCATTTCATCGGCGCCGGCGACCTGCGCGAGCTCGGCCTCACGGAGCGTATCGCGGCCAGTGTGACGCTCAAGGCCGGCGTCGTCTCGGCCGATGAGCGCGACACCGGTCTGCGGCACATCCTCAACTACGGCCACACCCTGGGCCACGCGCTGGAATCCGCCAGCGGCTTTGCGCTTCGGCACGGCGAGGCCGTCGCTGTCGGCACGATTTTCGCGGGCCTGCTCGCCGGCGCTCTGGACCGGATCGGCCCCGGGCGGGTGGCGGAGCACCGGGAGGTCGTCGAGTTCTACGGCCTGCCGGCCGCGCTGCCCGAGGAGATCGAGACAGCTGAGCTGATCCGCCTGATGCGCAGGGACAAGAAGGCGCTCACCGGCCTCGCGTTCGTCCTCGACGGCCCCAGCGGCGTGGAGCTGGTCCACGACGTATCCGAACAAGTCGTCGCCGATGTCCTGGAGTCCATGCCACGGCAGCCACTCGGCCGACTCGTCGAGCCGGCACACTTCCACGGAACAGGAGATCCGCTGGCATGACGCGCTCATCAGAGGCAGCGCACGGCGAGGCCCGGGTCTGGGCCACGCGGGAGCCAGGACTCGCGGACCGCCTCGCCGCGGCCCTGGACAGACGTGCGGCGCAGCAGCCTGAGTGGCCGGACCTCACCCTGGCCCGGATGGTGATGGACCGGCTGCGCGACGCACCCCCGATCGTGGCCGAGTCCGAGACTGCACAGCTCTCCGAGAAATTTGCGGCGGTCGCCCGCGGCGAGGCATTCCTGCTGCAGAGCGGGGACTGCGCGGAGACCTTCGCCGAGACCACCGAACCGCACCTGCGGGCCAACCTCAGCCTCCTGAAGCGCATGGCCCTGATCCTGACCCACGCCGCTGAGCTGCCGGTGATTCCCCTCGCCCGCATGGCCGGCCAGTACGCGAAGCCACGCTCCCAGCCCGCCGATGCGGACGGCCTACCGGTCTACCGAGGTGACATGGTCAACTCCGCCGCACGCATCCTTGCCGCCCGCACTCCCGACCCCGAGCGGATGCTGCGCGCCCACAAACATGCGGCTCGCGCGATGGCGCTCGCCCGCCGGGCCGGACAGATCTATGTGAGCCACGAGATGCTCCTGCTCGACTACGAATGCGCCCCACTCCACATCGCCAGGTTCACCACCGGTCCGGAGCCTCTGCTCGCCAGCCCACTCGCCCACTTCCTGTGGATCGGTGAGCGCACGCGAGGCCTCGACGGCGCGCACCTCGCCGTCGCCGAACTACTCGCCAACCCCATCGGGGTGAAGATCGGGCCCGGCACCACCCCGGAACAAGCCGTCGAGTACGTCCGCAGGCTCGACCCCCACGGCACGCCCGGGCGGCTGACGCTGATCAGCAGAATGGGCCACGCCCTGGTCCGCGAGGTGCTGCCGCCGATAGTGGAGAAGGTCACCGCCACCGGCCACCAGGTGGTCTGGCAGTGCGACCCGATGCACGGCAACTCCCGCACGACCGCAGGCGGTCGCAAAACCCGCCACTTCGACGACATCGTCGCGGAGATCAGCGGCTTCTTCGACGTCCACCGCACCCTCGGCACTCACCCCGGCGGCATCCACCTCGAGGCGACCGGCGAGGACGTCACCGAGTGCCTGGGCGGGGCCTGCGGCCTGGGTGAGGACGACCTTTCGGCCCGCTTCCGTACCGCCTGCGACCCCCGCCTGAACGAGGAGCAGGCCATCGAGCTCGCCTACACCGTCGCCGATCTGCTCGCTGCTGCTGTCCGGCCGGTCACCGACACAGGCTCTCGGAACCCGAGATGACCGCCACCGCCCCGTCGCCGCAGCCCTCGATCAGCGGCACCACCCGCTTGTACGCCGTCGTCGGCGATCCGGTTGCACAGGTCCAGTCTCCCGGCCTGCTCAATCCGCTCTTCGCCGACCAGGGACTCGACGCGGTGCTGGTGCCGGTGGAGGTTCGCCCTGACGATCTGGAACAGGTCATCCGCGGCCTGCAGCGCATCGGCAACCTCGACGGCATCTTCGTCACCGTCCCCCACAAGGCGGACGCCGCCCGACTCGCCGACCGGCACAGCCGCACTGTCGAGATCGCCGGAACGTCCAACGTGCTGCGCCGCGAGACCGACGGCAGGTGGTTCGCCGAGAACTTCGACGGTGCCGGTTTCGTGGCCGGCCTCGCCCGTGCCGGGCACGAGATTCGCGGCAGCCGGGTCGCGCTCGCCGGGGCCGGCGGAGCGGGCAGCGCCATCGCGGCGGCGCTGCTGACGGCCGGCGCGACCCGGATCGCCGTGACCGACCCGGACCGGCCCAAACTGGACGCACTCGTCGGCCGGCTCGCCAGGTACTGGCCCGGCCGGGTACACGCCGTTGCCGAACCGGCCCTGAACGACAGCGACCTCGCGGTCAACGCGACCCCGCTCGGGCTGCGATCCAGCGACCCGCTGCCGTTCCCGCCCGAAGCGCTCGCCCCCGGAGCGGCCGTGGCCGACATCATCATGAAACCCCACGAGACGCCTCTGCTGCGGCAGGCCGCCGCCCTTGGCCACCACGTCCACCACGGCATTGACATGCTGAAAGGGCAAGTGGAGTTCTACTGCGAGTTCTTCGGTCTGCGCGCACCCGGGACCGGCTGACGCCCGCACCGGCCACACTCGCACGTCCAGCCGGCCCACATCCGGGCGGACGGCTACCAAGCCGAGGGATGCGGGGCGGTAAGAGCGGTGCCTACCGTGAACGTCGCACATCCGGCCACGTGCCCCGCCCCGCGCTATGCCGTCCGTCGGCCATCGGCCGAGAAATGTTCGAAATGAAGATTTGGAGACGCATGAACGCGCGACCGACACCAGAGTTCCCCACCTGGCCGCAGTACGACGACGGCGAGCGCACCGGCCTGATCCGGGCCCTGGAGCAGGGCCAGTGGTGGCGCATGGGAGGGTCGGAGGTGGACTCCTTCGAGAGTGAGTTCGCGGACTTCCACGGCGCCCCACACGCTTTGGCCGTCACCAACGGCACCCACGCCCTGGAGTTGGCGTTGCAGTGTCTGGGCGTCGGGCCGGGCACCGAGGTCATCGTGCCGGCCTTCACCTTCATCTCCTCCTCCCAGGCCGCTCAGCGGCTGGGAGCGGTTGCCGTCCCCGTCGACGTCGATCTCGATACCTACAACATCGACGTGGCTGCCGCGGCTTCCGCCGTCACCCCCCTCACCAAGGTGATCATGCCTGTGCACATGGCGGGGCTCATCGCCGACATGGACGCGCTCGGCGAACTCTCCGCTGACACCGGTGTGCCTCTTCTCCAGGACGCCGCCCACGCACACGGTGCCCGCTGGCAGGGCAAACGGGTGGGCGAGTTGGGTACGGTCGCCTCGTTCAGCTTCCAGAACGGCAAGCTGATGACCGCCGGCGAGGGCGGTGCGCTGCTCCTGCCCGACGAGGAGACCTACGAGGCCGCGTTCCTGCGGCACAGTTGTGGCCGGCCACGTACCGACCGCCGATACATGCACCAGACCGCCGGCACCAACATGCGGCTCAACGAGTTCTCCGCGGCCGTGCTCCGCGCCCAGCTGGGCCGCCTCGACGCCCAGATCACGCTCCGCGATCAGCGCTGGACGCTGCTGTCCCGGCTGCTCGGTGAGATCGACGGCGTCGTACCCCAGGGCAGCGACCCGCGCGCCGACCGGAACTCTCACTACATGGCGATGTTCCGGATCCCTGGCATATCCGAGGAGGCCCGCAACGCCCTCGTCGACACGCTCGTCGAGGCCGGCCTGCCCGCCTTCGCCGCCTTCCGGGCGATCTACCGCACCAACGCGTTCTGGGAGACAGCCGCGCCCGACACCACCGTCGACAAGCTCGCCGAAAGCTGCCCGCACACCGAGGCGATCAGCACCGACTGCATCTGGCTGCACCATCGAGCGCTGCTCGCCTCAGAGGAAGCCCTCTATGCCACAGCCGAGATCATCGCCGACGCCTTGGCCGCACGGTGAGGGTCCGGGCTGCCGTCGTCGGGCTCGGCTGGGCGGGCCGCGACCTATGGCTCAGGCTGCTGCGCGAGCACAAGGACTTCGAGGTGGTCGCCGGCGTCGACCCCGACCCCGGCTCCCGGGCGGCGGCTGTGGCCACCGGGCTGCGCGCCCACTCCACCGTGGACGCCCTCGATCCCTGCGCGATCGACATCGCCGTCGTCGCGGTACCCAACCATCTGCACGCTGAGGTCGCGGCCGCCCTGCTCCGTCGAGGGATCTCCGTCTTCCTGGAGAAGCCGGTCTGCCTCACCGCTGCCGAGGCCGACGCCCTCGCCGCGGCCGAACGCAACGGCGCGGTGCTGCTCGCCGGCAGTGCCGCCGCCCACCGCGGCGACATCCGCGAGCTCTCCGGGCTGCTTCCCCAGCTCGGCCGGATCCGCCATGCCGACCTGACCTGGGTCAGGGCGCGCGGAGTGCCCCAGCCCGGCGGCTGGTTCACCCAGCGCAGCAGGGCCGGTGGCGGTGCGCTCGTCGACCTCGGCTGGCACCTTCTCGACGTCCTCGCCTTCCTCCTCGGCCCCGCCCCCGTCGCCCAGGTGATCGGCTCGATCTCCGACGACTTCGTCAGCAGCGGAGCCTGGTCCGCCACGTGGCGTGAGGACCGGCTCACCGACGCCCCGACCGGCGACGTCGAGGACACCGCCCGCGGTTTCCTGGTCCGCGAGGACGGTATCTCTGTCTCGTTGCGGGCCAGCTGGGCCTCACACGAGGCGCTGGACGGCTCCGTCATCACCATCGAGGGCAGCGATGGAACGGCGCGGCTGCACTGCACCTTCGGCTTCAGCCCGAACCGGGCTCCCGAATCGGTGCTCACCCTCACGCAGGATGGCTCCACACAGCGGATCCCGCTGCCCGCCGAACCCATCGGCATTGAGTACGGTCGCCAGCTCGACGGCCTCACCCGGCTCCTGGCCGACCCGGGCCGACGAGGCCAGGCCGTCGCCCAGGCCCGCAGCACCGTCCGGTTGATCGAAAGCTTCTATGCATCGGCGCGCGCTGCCCCACCCGTGGATCGCGCGTCCGAATTCACCGCCCACAAAGAGGTGAGGATCGCATGACCAGAGGGCCGGAATTCCATGCGGCACCGACCATCGAACAGCGCCCCCCGGTCCCCAGACACGCTGTCATCTTCGATCTCGACGGGGTCGTCGTCGACAGCTTCGAGGTGATGGGTGAGGCGTTCTCCCTGGCGTACGCCGAGGTCGTCGGCACCGGCGAGGCACCTTTCGAGGAGTACCGGCGCCACCAGGGCCGCTACTTTCCCGACATCATGCGGATCATGGGCCTTCCGCTGGAGATGGAAGAGCCCTTCGTCCGCGAGAGCTACCGGCTCGCCGACCGCGTCCAGGTGTACGACGGTGTCGTCGACGTCCTGCGGACGCTGAACGAACGCGGCCTCCGGCTGGCCATCGCCACCGGCAAGGCAGGCGAGCGCGCCCGGTCCCTGCTCGATGTCCTCGGCCTGCTCCCGTACTTCGCCCACGTCATCGGCTCCGACGAGGTGCCCCGGCCCAAGCCCGCCCCTGACATCATCAGACGCGCACTCGAACTCCTCGAGGTTCCGGCGGAGCGGGCCATCATGATCGGCGACGCCCCCACCGACCTGGCCAGCGCTCACAGCGCCGACGTCACCGCCGCAGCCGCGCTGTGGGGTTGCCAGGCAGGGGCCGAATTGCTCGCCGCCGGCCCCGATGTCGTCCTGCGGTGGCCCGTCGACCTGCTCGCCCTCTGCCCGGCTCTGCCCGGCCACTGAACCGCCAGTGGCAGCCGCACCGCCGTCCTGGCACCTCGGCATCGACATAGGGGGCACCAAGGTCGCCCTGCGCGCCGAGTCGGCAGACGGACGCACCGAGGAGCACACGTTCCTCTGGCCGAACGACCAGGACGGACCGGACCGAGACCTGGCCCTGTTGTCAGAGGGCGTCGCCACCCTGGCGGCCCGGACGGGTGACGGTTTCCAGGCCGCAGGGGTCGCCGTCCCCGCCACGGTGGGCCCGGACGAGCAGGTCGTCTCCTGGCCCAGCCGACCGTCCTGGACCGGCCTCGCCCTCGGTCCCGTACTGCGTGTCCTCGTACCCGGAGCGGCCATCGCCTGGGCGGACGACGGCGACGTGGCCGCCCTCGCCGAGGCCGAGGCGGCCGACTGCGCCGACCTGCTCTACATCGGCGTCGGAACCGGCATCGGCGGCGGCCTGCTCCTGGGCGGCCGCCTCTGTCCCGGCCCGGGTCGGGGCTCCTTCGAACTGGGCCATCTGGTCGTCGCGTCGGGCGGTCCGGTGTGCGTCTGCGGCCGTCAGGGCTGCCTCCAGGCGATCGCCTCGGGCCCGGCCACTCTGGCCCGGGCCCGCGAACTGTACGGCGCGCCGGTCACCTACGAAGAGCTGCGCGAAGCCCTCCGTACCGCCCGCCCGTGGGCTATGGCCGCGATCGACGGCACCTGCCAGGCCCTGGCCACCGCCATCATGGGGGTCACCGAACTGCTGCACCCCGGCCTCGCTGTGATCGGAGGCGGATTCACGGCAGGCATCGACAACCTGGTCGAGCGCGTAGCCACCCACCTGACACCCATGTCGCGCTCAGGCTGCCCCGCCCCGCCCGTCGCCGCGGCGCGGCTGGGCGGCCTTTCGTCCCTCCGAGGCGCGGTCCTGCTTGCCCGAGCCGTCACAGCCGGAGCCGTACCGCTTCTGTAGCTGCCGCTGCCCCGGTTCGCGGGGACACACGCGGCGCCGCATCTACGACACCCCCGCTCTTCATCAAGAGGAGGCATGAATGTACGAACGTCAGTCCGTCTTCGCCGACATCCAGGATCCGCTGTGGCCACCCACCGCCGTCCGGCCGTCCGCCGAAGCCATCGAGAGATATCGGCGGGAGGGCCAGTGGCGCGCTGAGCACTTCCTGACGGATCTGCATCGGCACCGCCGGGAGCGGCCGGGCGAGATCGCCGTCATCGGTTATCGCGCGGACGGCACCACCGAGACGTTGTCGTGGTCGCGGTATGCCGATCAGGTTGAGCAGTTCGCGTCGGCGTTGCGCGCGCTCGGTGTGGGGCCGGGCCAGGTCGTCGCCGTCCAGTTGCCGAACTGGTGGGAGACCAGCGCGCTGATCCTGGCCGTCATGCGTACCGGTGCGGTGGTCGCCCCGGTCACCGCGGCGCTGCGCGGCCGGGAGCTGGAGAAGGTGCTGGCTCAGCTGCGCGTCACGGTCGTGGTGACGGTCGGGGAATGGTATGGCTACGACTATGCCGGAGCGCTTGCCGAGATGGCGGAACGCCTGCCGCACCTGCGGCATCGGGTGGTCGCCGGTCGCGATGCCGGTCCTGGCGAGATGGATTTTCAAGACCATTTCCAGCGTACGCCGTGGGCGCAGCAGTACCCGATGCCACTGGACGAACCGGTGGATCCCGACCAGGTGGCTCTGGTGCTGTTCACCGCCGGGACGACGGGGGAGCCGAAGGGTGTGCTGCACACCTCCAACACGATGTCGGCCGCGGCCGGCGCGATCGTCGGCGAGGAGCGGATCAGCGGCTCGGAGGCGTCCTACACGCCGCACAGTCTGACGAGTATCCTCAGCATCACCGTCTCTCTCGTGTCTCCTCTGCTCAGCGGTAGCCGGGCGGTGCTGTTCGACAAGTGGGCGCCCGGCCGGATCGCGGAGATCGTCGCGGAGGCGCGGGTGAGCATCATCACCGCCGCCGCGTCGTTCATCGACATGATCGTGCGGTCCGCGGTCGCCGCCGGTAACGACACGTCGTCGCTGCGGTATCTGTTCTCGGAGGGCGCGCCGATCCCGCCGAAGCTGGTTCGGGAGGTGTACGAGGAGCTGGGCGTGCCTTTGCGGGCCACGTACGGCATGACCGAGCTGCCGATCGGGACCTGGACGCGCCCGAGCGACCCGCCGGACTGGGCCGCCCACAGTGACGGGCGTCCCGGGCCGGCTGCGGAGATCGACCTGCGCGCCGATGGCGAGGTCAGCAAGGCGAACCCGGCCGTGCTGTATGTGCGTGGCGCCGGGGTCTGTGTGGCGTTCGTCGGCCTGGACACCGGCGCGGTCGAGATTCTCTGCGACCGCGACGACGGCTGGCTCGACACCGGCGACCTGGTCGTGCCGGACGGCCGCGGCGGGATCCGGCACGTCGGCCGGGTCGCGGACCGCATCGGCGACGGCTTCATGATCCCGGTCGTCGACGTCGAGGCCCAGGTGCTCGAGCACCCGGCCGTCGCGGCCGTCGCGATCGTCGGCTACTTCGACGCGGTCGGTAAGGAGACCGGATGCGCGGTCATCGTCGCCGCCGGCCCGCCCCCGACGCTCGAACAGCTCCGCACGTACCTCACGGCCCAGGGCATGACCGAGGCTTACCAGCCGACGCGCCTCGAGGTCGTACCGGTGCTGCCGCGCAACGCCAACGGCAAAGTCCTCAAGCGTGAGCTCCGGTGGCGGGTGCAGGAACAGTTCGGTCACCCCGTCTAGCCCCAACGCCGCGACTCTGTTGGTGATGTTGGCGGGGTCATGGCTCCCGGTGAGGCGGCTGTCGACCGAGGACAGAAGCCTGACCGGGAGCCTCGCTGTTCCGCTGTCCGCGGCCGCTATCGTCTCCCCGCCGGAACGCCCGCACCCATGCCGGCCCGCAGGTCGTCCACCAGGACCGCTGCGGCCCCCGGTCCCGAGGCCGCCCCGTACACGTGGTAGTCCGGGCGGATCAATACCGCTTCGACCCCGTGGCGTTCGAGAAAGGCACGGTAGACGCCGCCCACGTCGGCCACCGACATGTTCTGGGGCGTCCCGTCCCCGGGGAGCAGGGCCACCACGTGCGTGCCCAGGCTCGTCAGGAATGCCGACTGCTCTGCGTCGAGGCCGGTATCCGCGCCCTCTGTCAGCAGCAGGACGAAGCCGCGGCCGACCACGTCGTCGAACAGGCCGGTGCCCCTGAGACCACGTACCAGGCCCTGAGGGACCGTCTCGCCGGCCGGGGACACAGGCGAACCGTCCGTACCGCGTCGAAGGAGCCCCTCCGTCAGGGGCCGCGACAGGTCCGGGACCGTCGGACCGCGGCCACGGCGCCTCGCCAGAATCGTGGCATCACGGTCGGCTGCGGCCACGGGGTCCGTCACGCAGATCATCCGGCCCAGCTGGACCGAGGACAGAATCGACTCGCGCACCTGCGCTCGGCGTTCGTCCGTGTAGGTGTCGAGAGAGGACTCCGGGGCGATGCCCCCAAGCACCAGGTCCAGTTTCCACGCCAGGTTGACGACGTCGCGGATGCCCGAGCACAAGCCCTGCCCGGCGTACGGCGGCATCAGATGGGCCGCGTCTCCGGCCAACAGGACCCGGCCTACTCGCCAACGCTCAGCCCACTGGGATTGGAAGATGTAGGTGATGCTGCGCAACAGCGTCGCGGTGTCGGGGGTCACCCCGTGCGGGGCGAGGAGTCGCCAGGCAGTCTCCGTCCGGTTGAGATCCGCGGCCCGCTCGCCGGGCAGCCGCATGAACTCCCAGCGCCGATGCCCGGGACCGCTACCGACCAAGGTGGTCGGCCTGGCCGGGTCGCAGATCTGAATGTTGGTCGGGACGAACTCACTCGGCTCGCGCAGCTTCACGTCGCACAGCAGCCACTCGTAGGAGAATCCGAGGTCGGTGACCGGCACGTCCAGGTGATCACGGACGAAGCTGTTGGCGCCGTCGCAGCCCACTACCCACCGCGCGGTGTACGTGTGGGTTGCGCCGTCCTCGTCTTCGGCCATCACCGTGACCCGGTCGTCTCGCTCCTCGATTCCCACGACCTGGCGGCCCCGCACCACCGTCACACCGGGCAACGCGGCCGCCCGCTCGGCCAGTAGTTCCTCGAGGGCGGGCTGGTGCATGGTATTGGCGTCAGGCCACCCGTACGGGCCCTGCGCGCGAAAGGCGACGTCGAGGAGGATCTCACCGTCGGCCGAGCGCCACTGGTATCCGGTGGCGGGCTCGCTGACCCGGCTGAGGTCCGGGCCCGTCCCGCAGCCGGCGAGCAGGCGCGCGGTCTCGCCGTCGAAGCTGGTCGCCCGGGGCAGGGTATAGGGGCGTCGACGCCGTTCCAGGATCATGGTCTGCCGGCCGCGCTGGGCCAGCAGGACCCCTAGCGTGGCCCCGACCGGTCCGTCGCCGACGACGATCACATCTGCGTCCGTCTCGGGGCCCGCGCAGGCGGGCGGCTTGTGCGGTGACGTCTCGGGCACGGGGAACCCTTCATCGCAGGGTGGCTGGGGCAGGCGCAACTGCCGTACTGGGAACGGCGCAAGACTAACCACGCGTACCGGCGTTCGTGCCGCTCGAGGGGCTGGACTATCAAATCTGGGGATACCAGGTGTCTCCGGCGCGAACCTAGGCTTCCGATACTCCGCCTCACCAACCGCGAGGAGCTCGCCACCGACCGCGAGGAGCTCGTCACCGACCGCGAGGAGCTCGTCCGGTATGACTCAAGCAACGGCGCACTTCGAGAAATGGGTGAGTGTCTCGCACCCCGCGCCGCAGAGCACCGTGCGGCTTGCCTGCCTGCCGTACGCGGGCGGCTCTGCAAGCTTTTTCTTCCCGGTGGCCAAGGCACTGCACCCGTCGGTGGAGGTGCTGGCCCTGCAGTACCCGGGTCGGCAGAATCGGTTCCACGAGCCGAGGATCGACAACATCCCCGAATTCGCGGACCAGATATTCGCCGCGTTGCGGCATTTGGACGACAAGCCACTCGCACTGTTCGGCCACAGCATGGGTGCCGTCCTCGCGTACGAGGTGGCACTGCGCATGCAGGACGCCGGGATGCCCGCGCCGGTACGGGTTTTCGCGTCAGGTCGCAGGGCGCCGTCCCGCTATCGCGATGAGCGGATACATACGGCGCCCGACCCTGAATTCATGGCCGAGATGAGGGCGCTCGGCGGCACCGACGAGACGCTGCTCGGTGACCCGGAAGTTCTGGCGATGATCCTGCCGGCCATCCGTAGCGACTACACCGCCATCGAGCGGTACCAGCACGAGCCCGGCCGCCGCCTTGACTGCCCGCTGACCGTGCTCACCGGAGACAGCGACCCTCGGGTCTCCCGGGAGGAGGCCGAGGCCTGGGCGGAGCACACCACCGCGACGAGTGAGACGAAGGTCTTCCGGGGCGGCCACTTCTTCCTCGCCGACCGCGCGGCCGAGGTCATCGATCTGGTGGCCCGGCGGCTCGGGGGCACTTCCGACCGATGAACGACGGACTGGATGCGGTGGCCCGGACCCTTCGAACGGCGAGGTGACACATGAGCACGATGCTCCTGCTGAATGGGCCCAACCTCGGCATATTGGGCCGCCGCGAGCCGACGATCTACGGCACCGACACCCTGGCCGACATCGAGCAGGCGGTCGCCGACGAGGTGAGCGAGCAGGGCTGGAAGGTCCTGTCCCTGCAACGAGACTCGGAGGGCGAACTGGTGAGCGCCATCCACGAACACGGCCCCGACAGCGTCGGCGCGGTGGTCAACCCAGGCGCTCTCATGATCGCCGGCTGGAGCCTGCGCGACGCGCTCGCCAGCTACGAGCACCCGTGGATCGAGGTGCACCTGAGCAACGTGTGGGCGCGGGAGCAGTTCCGGCACGAATCGATCATCGCCCCGCTGGCCTCCGGGCTCGTGGTGGGCCTGGGCGCGTACGGCTACCGCCTGGCGGCCCGCGCCCTGCTGCACGTAACCGGCGCGTCCCGATGACGGGTCCCCGGAGCGGCCAGACACCGTCAACAAGATCACGACAACGTGCTTCGCGATCACGGACCCGTGCGTCGGGAGGACCCCGCGCCAACAGGAGACAGACATGAGCAGCTTGTCCCGAGCCGTGCTGGACGGCGCGTCCGCCACGGAGATCGAGGCCGCCCCGGTACCCGCCACCTACCTGGCCCTGCATCTGCGGGCCGAGGACACCGACATGTTCAAGGGGGTGGCCGACAAGGACGTCCGCAAGTCGCTGCGTCTCGGCCACGTTCCCATGCCGGAGTTGGCGCCCGACGAGGTCCTCGTCGCGGTGATGGCCAGCTCCATCAACTACAACACGGTCTGGTCGGCCATGTTCGAGCCGATCCCGACCTTCCACTTCCTCAAGCAGAACGCCCGGCAGGGCGGCTGGGCGGCACGCCACGACCAGCCCTACCACGTGCTCGGCTCCGACTGCTCCGCCGTCGTGGTACGCGTCGGCACCGGCGTACGGCGCTGGAAGCCGGGCGACCACGTCACCGTCCACCCCGTACACGTCGACGACCAGGAGCCCGCCACTCACGGTGACGGCATGCTCGGCTCCGAACAACGGGCCTGGGGATTCGAGACCAACTTCGGCGCCCTGGCCGAGTACGGGATCGTCCGATCCACCCAACTGCTGCCCAAGCCCGCCCACCTGACGTGGGAGGAGGCCGCGGTCAACCCGCTGTGTGCGTCAACCGCCTACCGGATGCTCGTCAGCGACCGCGGAGCCCACATGAAGCAGGGCGACATCGTCCTGATCTGGGGCGCCTCCGGGGGCCTCGGCTCGTACGCCATCCAGTTCGTCAAGAACGGCGGCGGCATCCCGGTGGCTGTCGTCAGCTCCGCGCAGAAAGAGGCGGCGGTGCGCGCCCTCGGCTGCGACTTGGTGATCAACCGCACCGAGCTGGGCATCACCGACGACATGGCCGACGACCCCCGGCTCGTCGTCGAGACCGGCAGGAAGCTCGCCAAGCTCGTAGTCGAGAAGGCCGGCCGGGAACCTGACATCGTGTTCGAGCACACCGGCCGCGTCACCTTCGGGCTCTCCGTGATCGTGGCACGACGCGGCGGCACCGTGGTGACCTGCGGATCCAGCTCCGGCTACCTGCACACCTTCGACAACCGATACCTGTGGATGAAGCTCAAGAAGATCGTCGGCAGCCACGGAGCCAACTACGAGGAGCAGCAGGCCACCAACCGGCTGTTCGAGAGCGGCGCCGTCGTCCCGGCCATGTCGGCCGTCTATCCGCTCGCCGCGGGCGCCGACGCGTGCCGGATCGTCCAGACCAGCCGGCAGGTGGGCAAAGTCGCGGTGCTCTGCATGGCACCGGAACCCGGGCTCGGGGTGACCGACCCCGAGCTGCGCGGCCGGATCGGGGAGGACCGGCTCAACCCGCTGCGCGGTCTCACCGCCGGCCCCGATTCCAGGGAGCTCTGAAACGTGACCACGGCCCGGCCGGTACCACATGTCGACTTCCGTACTCTTCCCGATGCCCTGTGGCACCGTGGCGAGCGGCAGCCGGACAGAACCGCTTATGTCTTCCTGAAGGACGGCGAGGACGCCACGGAGTCGCTGACCTACGGGGAACTCCACGAGGCGGCGTGTCGCCGGGCCACGACGCTCAGCGCCGCGGGGCTCACAGGCCGCAACGCTGTCCTCATGTATCCCTCGGGCCTGGAGTTCGTGCGGACGTTGCTCGGCTGCATGTACGGCCGGGTGGCGGGCGCCCCGGTCCAGCTGCCACGTCGTCGCGCCGAGGTGGAGCGGCTACGCCGTATCGCTGACGACGCCGGCACCTCGACCGTCCTGACCACGACCGACGTCATCCGCGACCTGCGCGAGCGCTTCGCCGGCCTGCCCGCCCTCGACGGGCTCGACCTGGTGGCCACCGATGACCCGGGCGCGCTCCACACAGGAGACCCCAGTACGCCGGAACGCTTGCCCGACCCCCAGGACATCGCGCTGCTCCAGTACACGTCCGGTTCCACCGGGCACCCCAAGGGCGTCATGGTCAGCCACGCGAACTTCCTCGCCAACGTGGTCGAAACCGATGAACTCTGGCCGTGCGAGCCCCGCGGAACCGTGGTGAACTGGCTTCCGCTCTTCCACGACATGGGGATGCTGTTCGGTGTCGTCCTGCCGCTGTGGGCGGGCATTCCCTCGTACCTGATGGCCCCTGAGTCCTTCATCCGCCGACCCGCACGCTGGCTGGAGGCGCTATCCAGGTTCGGCGGCACCCACTCGGCCGCACCGAGCTTCGCCTACGAACTGTGCGTGCGGGCCGCGGAAAGCGGCATGACCGCAGGCGTGGGCGACCTGGCGAGCTGGCGAGTGGCCGTCAACGGCGCCGAGCCCGTGCGGTGGAGCGTGGTCCGGGCCTTCACTGACACGTTCGCCCCTCATGGCTTCGACCCGATGGCCATGTGTCCCGCCTACGGGCTCGCGGAAAACACCCTCAAGGCCACCGGCACCCGGGCGGACCGTGAGCCCATGGTGCTGTGGCTGTCCGCCGAAGCACTCCGGGAGGGCAGGGCGCAACCCGTCGGGGAACGCACCGACAGTGCCGTCCCGGCGGTCGGCAGCGGACGTGATGTCGCCGGCACTCACGTACGTATCGTGGACCCCGTCACCCGGCAGCCCTGCACGCCGGGCCAGGTGGGGGAGATCTGGATCTCCGGACCGTGCGTCGCGGACGGCTACTGGGGCCGCCCCGCCGTCAGCGAGGACACCTTCCGTGCCCGCGTCGACGACGAAACCGATGACGCCACCCCGCACCTGCGCACCGGCGACCTCGGCTTCCAGATCGACGGCGACCTGTACGTCACCGGCCGGATGAAGGACGTCATCATCCGCAGGGGCCGCAACCACTACCCGCAGGACATCGAACTGTCCGCCGAGCGCGCCGTACCGGGGCTGCAACCCAACTGCGCGGCCGCCTTTTCGCTCGACGACGGGGAGCGCGAACGACTTGTGGTGGTCGTGGAGACCGGCGGACGGGTCCTCGGCACCCTGGGCGCAGATGGCCTGCGTGAGCGCGTGCGCGAAGCCGTACGAGAGGAACAGCGGATCACACCGGACGACATCGTCGTCATACGCCGCGGCAAACTGCCGAAGACCTCCAGCGGCAAGGTACAGCGGCGGGCATGCCGCTCGCTCTACCAAGACGGTGAACTGGTCCGCCTGGTCTCGTCCGGCGGGGAGGCGTGATGGCGGGACTTCGCACCGCCGCGGGCTCTGCCCACGCGAGGATCCATGGCGTAGGCGCGTACCGGCCGTCACGGGTCGTGACCAACGACGAGATCTGCGCGCGCATCGATTCGAGCGACGAGTGGATCCGCCGCCGCTCGGGCATCGTCACCCGGCACTTTGCCGACTCCGACGAGACCATCGTCACGATGGGCACGGAAGCGGCCCGCAAGGCGCTGGCCTGTGCCGGTACCGACCCGGGCGACGTGGGCCTCGTCCTGCTGGCCACGACCTCCTTTCTCGAGCAGGTGCCGCCCGCGGCCCCGCGTATCGCCCACCTGCTGGGGACCCAGGCGGCGGCCATGGACGTCGGCGCGGCCTGTTCGGGCTTCTCCTACGGTCTGACGCTGGCGGGCTCCGTCGTCCGCTCGGGCGAGGCCCGGTTCGTCGTGGTCATCGGCTCGGAGCGGATGAGTGACATCGTCGATTCGGCGGACCGGGGCAGCGCCTTCCTCTTCGGCGACGGCGCCGGCGCGGTCGTCGTGGGCCCGTCCGACACACCCGGCCTCGGCCCGGTGGCCTGGGCGTCCGACGGAGTTCAGCACTGGGTGATCGCCCACGACCGCTCCTGGCTGGACACCCGTGACGGATCCGGACCGTGGCCGACCCTGACAATGGCCGGTCCGGAGGTGTTCCGCTGGGCGACCCGGACGGTCCCGGAGATCTCCCGGCAGGCGCTCGACGCGGCGGGGCTCGACGTCGCGGACCTCGCCGCTTTCATCCCCCACCAGGCCAACGCCCGGATCGTGGACTCCGTCGCCAGGTCGCTGGGCCTCGCCCCGCACACCGCGGTGGCCAGGGACGTCGTACGGGCGGGGAACACCTCGGCAGCCTCGGTCCCGCTCGCCATGGACGCCCTGCTGGCTCAGGGCGGGCTCTCCCGCGGCGATCCGGCGCTGCTCGTGGGCTTCGGCGCGGGACTCACCTGTGCCGCCCAGGTAGTGGCCCTGCCCTGACGCTTCCTCGTGGCGACATCGGTAACCGATGTATTTTCAAGACCTTGGAATGGTGCCCGCGAGCCGGGCGGGTAGCGCTGATACGGGCCGGACGCGAGGAGGGCATGTGGAACGCGGCGAGGTTTGGTCGGCTCAGTTTGACGAGGAACGACCTGTCGTGCTGCTCCAGGGAGGCGCAGGGCCAGAATTCCCGGCCATGCAGATCGTCGAACCGGTTACCCCGGCGCAGAAGCTCGGATTCGTCTGGATGTCCGGCGAGCAAGCCGCCGATGCCGACGAGCGACGCCGGATGGTCGAGGAGTTCGGGCCCGAAGCGCTCATCGGCATCGAGGTCTTCTTCGGAGCCGAGGAGGGCCTGGCGGAGAGCGGCGTGGTCCGAGTGGTGCTGCCCAGGGCCGGGAAAGTCTTCTGCACCTGGAGGACGACCGTCAGCGAGGAGTCGCTGACCAAGCGGATCGGCGCCCTGTCCCCGGCCAAACAACGCGAGCTGGACATCGCCCTGGCACTCGCCGACGATCAGTGATCACGCCTCATGCTGACTGCCACGAGTTCCCCTGTGGGGATAGCGTTTTGAGGCGTTCTTCAGGCTACCCCGGTTTGTGCTTGCCGGCTCGGTTTCGTCCAGCGTCGCTCCGCCGATCCGTCCGGTCTTGCGGGCCTCACGGTTTCAAGCAGCCACCGCGTTTACCACCGTGAAGATCCGGGTCGCCGCCAGCATCGGCTACGGGCCGACCGAGAACACCACCTTGGACAGGGAGGCGAACCACAGGCGGTCCGCGGGTTCGTACCGTACTCGCCCTTGTAGTTGGCGTCGTAGCACGGCGGTTTCATGGCGCAGGACGAGAAGTTCGGCCTCCTTCGAGGTGTCCCGCCGTAGAAGCACCGTCGGGACGGCGAGAAGGCGTCGAGTCACCTGGTACAGAAGTGACAGCAGGCCGCCGCCGACCAGACTCAATGACCCAGCTGTGCCGCACACTTCCCGCCGTCGGCGCCGACCCTTGTACAGCCGACTCTTCTATAGCGGTTGTCCGAGGGAAGGCGGTCGCGAGGAGCGGCCTTTCCCTTCACCGGTCCGGCGCCGCGCCGTTCGGAAACGCACACGCCCGCCGGGGGTTCTGTCTCCGCGGGAAGACCCCGTCAGCCGGCCGGTGTGCCGGGCTCCCGCACTCCGAGCCCGGCCCTCACGGGGAGGAGGGGCCGCGGTCCTGCTTGCTTTCGTCCTCGCGCCGCCCGTAGTCGTTGAGCAGCAGGTGCGTGGTGATGTTGATGTGTCGGCTGAGCGCCTCGACGACGCCTGGTACGTCCCGTTCGATGGCGCGATCGCAGATGGTCTTGTGCTCTGCCGCGATATCGCGGTTGCTGTGCTCGGTCGGTGTGCGGGCCCAGCAGCGGTAGACCTCCGCTGCCTCGCGCAGCTGTGTGGCGATGTCCCGCAGCTGTCGGTTGGGGCATCCCTCCAGCAGGACGCGATGGAAGCGGGCGTGGGCGTTCAGCCAGCGTTCGTTGATTTCGCCGGCGTCGCCGAAGACGGGAACGCGAGCGAGATGGTGGTGCGCGGCGAGCAGATCGGACTCCCACTCGATGGTGCCGGCGGTGACGGATTCCCGGACAAGGTGGGTCTCGATGAACACGCGGGCCTCGGTCAGCTCCTCCAGGCGCTCGGGTGAGACGGTGACGACCCGGAACCCCTGTTGCGGCGCGAAGGTCGCCAGTCCCTGGCCGACCAGCCGGGGCAGTGCCTCCCGCAGTACCCCGCTGCTGGCGCCGTACTTCTCCTTCAGCGCCTCCACCCGCAGACGTGAACCGGGTTCGTGTCGTCCGTTGAGGATGTCCGCGCGCAGCCGCTGGTAGATCTCCTCGGCGCGGGTCATGGAGCCGGTAGTCGCCATGTCGCAGATTCTAGCGCACCTAGATATTCCAAAAAAATCTCGAGATTTTCTTGACGTGTCGACAGGGAAGGGCGTTGACTCCAGTCATCCCAGAAGCAGGAAGACCGGAGGCGGCGCGCTATGCGGACGACGACCAGAGCAGGACGGATGTGCCTGGTGACCGGGGAAGCGGTGATCGATGCCGAGCAGGCCAGTGCAGGCCGGTTCCCGGCTGATCCGCTGACAGTGTTCGAGGAGTGGGACGCCTTCCGGTCCTGGGCCGCTGAGCTGGAGGCCGCGGGTGTCCAGGCGTCGGAGGGGCCGGACGGCAGCGTCTCGCCGACACCGCGGCAGGTATTCGCGATCGGGCTGAACTACCGCGACCACGCCGAGGAGGCCGGCCTGGCGACGCCTGAGTCCCCGTCGGTCTTCACCAAGTTCGCCACGTCCCTCACCGGCCCCGACACGCAGCTGCGGCTGCCCGGTGGCCGCGTTGACTGGGAGGCCGAGCTGGTGGTGGTGATGGGGCGCCGGGCGGAGCACGTTCCCGCAGGGGACGCCTGGTCCTATGTGGCCGGGCTGACCGTGGGGCAGGACTACTCCGAGCGCGATGTGCAGTCCGTGGGCCCCGTGCCGCAGTTCTCTCTCGGCAAATCCTTCCCCGGATTCGCGCCGACCGGCCCGGTGCTGGTCACGGCCGACGAGTTCGCCGATCCGGACGACCTTGCGATCGAGTGCCTCGTCAACGGGGAGAGCGTCCAGAAGTCACGCACCTCTTCGATGATCTTCCCGGTCCCGGAACTGATCGCACGGCTGTCCGCGGTGTGCCCGCTGCTGCCGGGCGACGTGATCTTCACCGGCACCCCCTCAGGAGTGGGACACGCCCGCACTCCCCAGCGCTACCTGCGGCCGGGAGACGAGGTCGTCACGCGTATCGAGGGCATCGGACAGCTCCGGCAGACCTGCGTCGCCGCCTGAGAGAGGGGCGCTCCATGGCTTTGCACAGGCTTCAGTCACTCACCGTCGGAGTGCCGGATGTGGCCGAGGCGGCCGACTACTACGTCGACTTCGGACTCGAGCAGGTGGCACCCGGACGGTTCGCCACCGTCGAGGGCGGTGAGCAGTTCTTCCTCGAGTACTCTCCCGTCCGGCGGCTGCTGGGGATGGCGGTCGCCGCCGACGACGGCGACGACCTGGACCGGATCGCCGCGAACCTGGACCGGCTCCAGCTGCCGTGCGAACGCGACACCGGCTCCCTGCGCACCAGGGAACCCATCGCCGGTATATCGGTCGAGGTCCGTGTCGCACCCCGGCTGACCCGGGTCACCGTCGCGGCCACCCCGTACAACGGCCCCGGACGCCTGGACCGCGCCGGCACCCGGGCACCCGTGCTCTCCCGCACCGACCCGGTCCGACCCCTGGCCCTGGGCCACGTCGTCATCGGTTCGGTGGAGCAGGAGTCGACCCAGCGGTTCTTCACCGAAGGGCTCGGTTTCAAGGTCAGCGACGTCGTGCCCGGCACGGCCGCGTTCATGCGCTGCTCCACCGACCACCACAACGTCCTGGTGCAGCAGGCGCCACTGAACTTCCTGCACCACACCTCGTGGCAGGTGACGGATGTCGACGAGGTGGGCCGGGGCGCCACGAGCATGCTCACCGAGCACCCGGAACGTCATGTGTGGGGGCTCGGCCGCCACCACATCGGGTCGAACTTCTTCTGGTACCTCAAGGACCCGGCCGGCAACTTCAGCGAGTACTACGCCGACATGGACTGCATCGTCGACGACCAGCTGTGGACGCCACGCTCCTTCGAGGGCCTGCAGGCGCTCTATGCCTGGGGACC
The DNA here is from genome assembly GCF_003595545.1 of Streptomyces sp. 11-1-2. Taxonomy (NCBI): domain Bacteria; kingdom Bacillati; phylum Actinomycetota; class Actinomycetes; order Kitasatosporales; family Streptomycetaceae; genus Streptomyces; species Streptomyces sp. 11-1-2. The sequence goes on along the minus strand of NZ_CP022545.1, from coordinate 2,320,804 downwards.
TCCGCCTCCGCCGTCGTTCCTTGCCCCCGAGGACCTGGCCGCGCTGATGACCGGTGCCCACACGGCCAACGGCTGAGCGTCCCCGACACCGTGAAGTGCGGCGGGACACGCGGCCCCGCCCCACGCCCTGTCCGCTTCACACCGATGAGGCCCGAACCACCCCTCCTCGAGCCGACCCGCCGTCGGCGCGCCGCACAGAAGTAACTCCGCCCTTTCACGCAGTTCGCGGTCAGCGGTCGCGGCGGGTGGGAGCGCCGAGATCGGAGCCGGAACATTGAGCACATCAGCGTTCGCCCGTCGGGGCGGCCGGTCGTCCCCGGGGCCTTCATCGCCGGCGGGCACCGCACCCGCCGTCGGCCTGGCAGGGATGACACTGGAGGGTTTCGACCTTGTCGCCTTCGGCGCGACGACACCGCTGCTTCTGGACTACCGTCCCTGGCACCTCTCCATTGCCTTCGTCGGCCTGCTCGGCAGCCTCACCCCCATCGGCATGCTCGTCGGCTCCTTGCTGGTCGGCCAGTTCACCGACCGGTTCGGCCGGCGCCGCACGACGCTGATCAGTATCGGGGCCGTCAGCGCCGGGATGTTCGCCTGCGCCGTGGCCCCCGTTCCGTCGCTGTTCGGCGCGGGCCGATTCGTCGTCGGGCTCGCCATGTCGCTCCTGGCCGACCGTGCCGGATCACGGGGGCCGATCACGGCCTGCTTCGTCCTCGGAGCCGCGGCGATCGTCGCCATGAGCACCCGGCTTCCGCTGCCGGTGCTCTACACCATCGTCATCGTCGGCGGCTGCGGCGCGGTCGGGGTCCAGGGGCTGATCAACGTGTATATCTCGCGTTCCTACCCGGTGACCGCGAGGGCCGGCGCGGTGGGCGTCGCGCTCGGAGTGGGCCGCATCGGCGCCATCGCCGGCCCCACGCTCGGCGGCTGGATTCTCGCGGCCGGCCTCCAACCCCGTTGGAACTTCATCCTGTTCGCCGTCCCCGCCGTCCTCGGTGCGGCCCTCACCCTGGCTGCCGGCGGACGAGCACCGCGGAATCAGGGCCGTCCCGCTCCCTCGCCGCGCGCCAAGGAGCCGACGGCCGGACAAACACAATGAGAGAGCACACCATGGACACCTACGACGTCGCCGTCGTCGGCTGCGGCCCGGTGGGGCTGACCCTCGCACGGCTGCTGGCGATGAAGGGGCTGCGGGTCGCCGCCATCGACCCCAACCGGCTCGTCTGCCATCATCCGCGCGCCACCCATCTCGACGACGAGATCATGCGCCTTCTGCAGACCCTGGGCGCGCAGGACATGGAACACCGGTTCCTGCGCCAGACCGCCTGGACACTGCACCGGGAGGACGGGCGGGCCTTCCTGCAGCAGATGCTGCCCGAGGAGGAGTCGGACCAGGGCTGGCGCACCGACTACCAGTTCCACCAGCCGGACTTCGAGTCGCGGCTGCGGGGGCTGCTCGCGGCCGACGCGAACGTGGACCTCTGGTTCGGCTGGACGGTCAGCGCGATGGAGCAAGATGACACATCGGTGCGGCTGACGCTGCTCGACCGGTCGACCGGAGCCGAAACCACGCTCACGGCCGGCTACGCCGTCGGCTCGGACGGCGCCAACTCCTTCGTCCGGCAGGCGATGAACGCTGAAGTCGAGGACCTTCACGGGACTCAGCGTTCCCTCATCATCGACATCCACCCCTTCGAACATCCCGCACAACTCCCAGCGGACAGCGGATTCATCCTGTGCCGGGGGGAACGGCCCGTGACCTATCTGCCGATCTTCCCGCCGATGCTCCGCTTCGAGTTCATGCTGCTCGACGAGGACGACGCCGCGGAACTCGAACGACCGCAGTCGGTGTACGACCTGCTGAGCCGCTGGCTGGAACCGGGCAGCTACCGGATCATGCGCACCGACACCTACGAGTGGCACGCCCGGCTCGTGCGCGGCTGGCGGTCCGACCGCCTGCTGCTCGCCGGCGACGCCGCACACCAGATGCCGCCCATGCTCGGCCAGGGCATGTGCTCCGGGCTGCGCGATGCCGCGAACCTGGCATGGAAGCTCGCCGCCGTCGTGAAGGGCGAGAGCCCCTCAGCGCTGCTCGACACCTACGAAAGTGAGCGCGCCCCGCACGTGCGCCCCTACATCGAGGAATCCGCCCGGCAGTCCAACCTGATCGAAGCGCTCGGTACGGGCGAGGTTCCCGAGCCGAACGGAACGCAGACGATCGAGAGGTTCCGGCCGCTGCTGGGACCGGGCCTGGTCACCCGGCCCGGCGGCGCCATCGGGCAGCTGAGCCCACAGCCGCGCGGCGCGAGGGGGGAGAGGCTGGACGATGCGAGCGGATACGGCTTCACCGTTGTCGGGAGCCCGGGGGTGACCTCCGCCGTGTCCGCGGACGTGCGGCAGATGTGGCGCCGGCTGGACGCCGTGGTCGTCCCGGAGACCGGACCGGCCGTCGACCGCTGGCTGGCAGCCCACTCGGCGGCCGCGGCGATCATCCGTCCGGACCGCTACACCTTCGCGCTGGCCACCGACACGGCGGAACTGGAGCAGGCCACCCGCGACTTGGCGCGGACGGCATCGATACAGGAGGCGGTGGCGTGAAGAAGTACGCGGCCGGGATGAGGTGGGGGGAGGGCCCCCGCTGGCAGCGCGGTGCGCTGTGGCTGTCCGACACCCAGGGCGGGAAACTGTGGACCGACCACGACGGTCGCTGGCGGGGCATCCCGCTGGACGCGGTACCCAACGGCCTGTGGTTCCTGCCGGACGGGCGGCTGGCCGGCGCCATGATGCATGAGCGGCGCATCGGAGTGTGGACCGGTGAGCAGTTCGCCACTTACGCGGACCTGAGCGCGGTGGCCACCGGCCCGCTCGGCGACATGGTCGGTGACCCGCACGGCAACCTCTACGTGGACGATGTCGGCTTCGCCGCGCACGCCGGTGAGCCGCCGCGGCCTGGCCGGTTGGTGCGCGTCGCAGCGGACGGGTCGGTGCGCGTGGCCACCGAAGACGTCGAGTTCCCCAACGGCCTGGCCCTCGTCGACGACGGTCGCACCCTGCTCGTCGCCGAGACCACCCGGCAACGGCTGACCGCCTTCACCGTCACGGGCGACGGGGCGCTCACGGACCGGCGCACCTACGCCGACCTCGCCCATCTGGTCGGTACCCACGCCCGGCCGGACGGTATCTGGCCGACACAGGACGGCGTCTGGGTGGCCACCACCACCGGACACGCCGTCGCCCTGGTCCGGGAGAACGAGCTGGTCACCTCGGTGGACACTGGGGAGCTGCTGCCGATCGCGTGCTGCGGAGACGGCGGGAACCGGCTGTTCGTCACCCTCGCCGACACCCATGGCCTCCCTCTGGGGGAGGCCATGGCCGCGAAAGCGGTGCACACGACGGTCGCACTGCTCGAGGCCACGAAGGAGGGGGACGCCGGATGAGCACGAAGCAGCCGGACTGGACCCCGACGCCACAGGCCGTCGAACACTCCCGGATCACCGACTTCGCGCGGTTCGCCTCGCCGCGCGCCGGACGTGACCTGGGCGGTGACTACCACGCGCTGTGGGCGTGGTCGGTCGACGACGTGAACGGCTTCTGGGCGGCGGTGTGGGACTACTTCCGTCTGCCCGAGCGCCCGGCGGGGCCCGCGCTGGCGGCCGAGGCGCTGCCGGGAGGCGTGTGGTTTCCCGGCAGCACGCTGAACTACACGGCCGAAGTCTTCCGCGACCGGACCGGCACCGACACCGCCGTCATCACGGTGACCGAGGACACCGGCCCGGTGGCCATCACCTGGCACGAACTGCGGCGTCAGGTCGCCTCACTCGCGCAGGCGCTCACCGAACTCGGCGTGCGCCTGGGCGACCGGGTGGTGGGGTACCTCCCCAACGGCGTGCAGGCCGTCGTGGCCTTCCTTGCCACCGCCGGTCTGGGCGCGACCTGGGCGGTGTGCGGGCAGGACTACACCGCCGCCGCGGCCGAAGCGCGGTTGGCGCAGCTCCGGCCGACCGTGCTGATCGCCGCGACCGGCTGTCTCCACGGCGGAAAGCACATCGACCGCCGCGCCGATGTGGAAGCCCTGCGCGACGCGCTGCCGACCCTCACGGCGACCATCGCCGTGGGGGACGCGGCAGGGGCGGTGCCCGGTGCCCTCCCGTGGTCCGCGCTCACCGGGCGCGACGCCGAACTGACCCCCGTACCAGTCCCGTTCGACCACCCGCTGTGGGTCGTGTTCTCCTCGGGCACGACCGCCGAAGGGCATCGTGCACGGGCACGGCGGGGTCGTGCTCGAGCAGCTCAAGAACCTGGGCCTGCACCTGGGCCTGCGCTCCGGGGACCGTTTGCTCTGGCACACCACACCGAGCTGGATGATGTGGAACGTCCTGGTGGCCGGCCTGCTACTGGGCGCAACGGCCGTCTGTTACGAGGGCAGCCCTGCCTATCCCGGCATCGATGCGCTCTGGCGGCTCGCGGCCCGACTGGAGGTGAACGTCCTGGGCACCAGCCCCGGCTACCTGGCGGCGTGCCGCAAGGCCGGTGTGCGGCTCGCCGACCACCATCCGGCCTCTCTCGAGCGCCTGGGGGTCACCGGCTCGGCGTTCCCCGCCGACCTGCAACACTGGGTCGCCGGCGAACTCGGGTCACGGACACAGGTCGTGTGCACCAGTGGTGGCACCGACGTGGTCACCGCGTTCCTCGGCGCCGCACCCACCACGCCGGTCTGGGCCGGTGAGCTGTCCGCCCCTTGCCTGGGCGTGGCCGTGGAAGCCTTCGGCCCGGACGGCAGGCCGGTGCGGGGCGAGGTGGGGGAGCTGGTGGTGCTCCGGCCGATGCCGTCGATGCCGCTGTACTTCTGGGACGACCCGGACGGCTGCTCGCGCTACCGCGGCGCCTACTTCGACGTCTACCCGGGGGTATGGCGGCACGGCGACTGGATCACCATCACCGACCACGGCTCGGTGATCCTGCACGGCCGGTCCGACGCGACGCTGAACCGCCACGGCATACGCATGGGAAGCAGCGACATCTACGGTCCGGTGGAGCAGCTCGAGGAGATCGCGGAAGCCCTCGTCGTCGGGGTCGAGCAGGACAGTGGCGGCTACTGGATGCCGCTGTTCGTCACCACCACCGACGGCATCGACGTCGATGACGTGCTGAGCGAGAAGATCCGCGACGCCATACGCCACGGCGCCTCCCCCCGCCACGTCCCCGACGAGATCATCCAGGCCCCCGGCATACCGCACACCCGCACCGGCAAGAAACTCGAAGTCCCCGTGAAACGTCTGCTGCGCGGAGACGCCCAGCGCTCCGTGGTCGACCCCGGCAGCGTCGACAGACCCGAACTCATCGACTGGTACGCCCACATCGGCGCCGCCCACCGTACGCGCAACGGCACCGCTGCCGGCTCCGTCGCGTCCCCGTCACCGAACGGCTGACCGGGCGGCATCGCCCCCCGGCAGGGGGCCGGGCCGTCCGGAAGCCGCCGGGCGGGTGCGGACACGTCTCGCCCCGCCCGGCAGGCTGCCGGCCTTGGGGCTCTTACCGCCGCCGTCGGCCACCGGCACACCACCACAAGGACATGTGACGAAGGAGTCCTGCCATGACCTACATCGCGCTGGAAGAAGCCTTCACCATCCCGGAGCTGTTCGCGCGCCAGCCCTCGACGCCCCAGAAGATCCAGGTCAGCGACCAGTACGCCAAGGACTGCCGACGCCGCCTGGCCGACTTCGAGGAGCACCGTCTTCCCGAGATGGACGCGCATGGCATCGACATCCAGGTCCTGTCGCTGAGCGTCCCCGGTATCCAGGCCGACACCGACGCCGGCGCCGCCGTCGACAACGCCCGGTTCGCCAACGATCACCTGGCCCGGACCATCGCCCGCCACCCGACCCGCTTCAAGGGGTTCGCCGCCCTGCCTCTGCAGGACCCCGCCGCCGCCGTGATCGAACTCAAACGCTGCGTCGAACAGCTCGGCTTCAGGGGAGCGCTGGTCAACGACCACACGCAGGGCCGGTACCTGGACCATCCCGCGTACGGGGAACTGTGGAGCGCACTGGAGGAACTCCGTGTGCCGTTGTACCTCCACCCCGGCTCACTGCCTCGCGATGACTGGCACGTGATGCGCGGACGGCCGGAGATGTACGGGGCCAGCTGGAGTTGGCAGGCCGAGACCGGCGGCCACGCCATGCGGCTGATCTATGCCGGAGTGTTCGACCGGCACCCCGGTGCGACCCTGATCCTCGGGCACCTCGGCGAGTTTCTGCCGTTCCAGCGCTCCCGCTTCGACTCGCGTTACCGCTCGCTCCAGGTCGACGCGCCGCTTGAGCGGATGCCGTCGCAGTACTTCGGGAGCAACATCCTGATCACCACAAGCGGGGTATTGGCCCCGGAGGCCGTGCAGGCCGCCGTGCTGAGCATCGGGGCCGAAGCGGTCATGTTCGCGATCGACTACCCGTACGAGTCCACCGCCGAAGCGGTGGACTCGATCGAGAAGTGCGACCTTTCACCCGAGGTGAAGGAGAAGATCGCCCATCTGAACGCCCGGCGCGTGCTGGGCATCTGACCAGCACGAAGCCGTGCGGTGCTCAAGGCAGCCAGCGCAGGCACCGCGTTGCCGACGCCGGCTGTCGACTGCGGTTCGCCCGCCTCCTCGCCGCCTCATCCGGCGAGGGACGGCCGACGGCCGCGCCAGGGCTCAGGGAGACACATGGCCGCCCCACCGGTCACCGGCGCGGCGCCACGTCCGCTCACAGGAGGCAGAAGCAGGTCGCCCATGCCGATGCCACGGCCCTTACGCGTCTCGGAGACCGGCAGGCCCGGACGCCCCCTCGCCCTGGGACAGGAGGGCCCCGATCTCGGCCGCCGGCCGACCGGTGTGCAAGCTGATCAGGTCGGTGAGCAGACCGTCCAAGGGCGGCCAGGGGATGGCTCCGTGGTCGTTGTAGAGGCTGACCAAACCGTGCAGGGCGGTCCAGAGCATGAGTCCGGCCTGCCACTGCTGATCCGCCGCGCACCGCTTCCGCTCCCCGGTGGTCGCAGCCGCCAGGGAGGCGACGACGGCGCCGAGCAGCTCGGCCCCGGCGCCGTGGGCCGTACCAGGGACGAGGTCGGCAGGCATCCGGCCGCCGAACAGGGTGCGGTAGTGGCCGCGCTGGTCGACTCCCCAGTGCACATAGGCCGCGCACCGGGCGACGAGGTCGGCCTGCGGGCTCGTGGCGGGCTGCGCGGCCTCGTCCATCAGCCGGGCCAGCTCCTCATAGCGAAGCCGTAGCACGTGTTCGATCAGTGCGCTCAGGTCGGGGAAGTGGCTGTAGATGCTGGCCGGCGCGACCCCGACCTCACGCGCGACCTGCCGGAGCGTCAGTGTCTCCGGTTGATCGAGAGTGGCCAGCAGCTTGGCCGCGGCGTCCACAAGCTGGGCCTTGAGCACCTGTCCCTGCCCGCGCGGATTGCGGCGACGGGGAGCGGACCACTCCTGAGACGACACCTCGCTCCCTTCCGGCCAGGGTGAACGGTTCAGCAACAGGTGTTCACCTTACAGGTGGCCTCACTTTGACACTGATAACCAACGGTTGTTTACTCAAGTCGCCAACGGTTGTTCAGTCAAGGAGCGGATGATCATGCGCATCGCAGTACTCGGAGCCTCGGGCCGGACCGGCGGCACGCTCGTCGACCAGGCGCTGGAACGCGGACACGAGGTCGTGGCCCTGGTCCGCACGCCGTCCAAGGTCACCGTGTCCGCGCCACGGCAGGTCGAGATCAGGCAGGCTGACGTCACCGCCCCGCAGAGCTTCCCCGGCCTGACCGACATCGACGTGGTCGTCTCGGCCATCGGCATCGGCAGGGGCGACGGCCCGGGCGCGCTGGTCGCCGGGGCCAGGAGGCTCGCCGCGGCGAACGTGCGCACGGTATGGCTCGGAGCGCTGGGCTCGGGCGTGTCGAGCCGGTCCGGCGGCCTGATCTACGCAGGGGTGATGCGGGTGTTCGTCGGATCGGAACTGGCCGAGAAGGCCGAGGCCGACGAGATCGCCCTGAAGGCCGGCGCCACGGTGTTCCACGCTCCGGACGTCACGGACGCCCCCCTCAGTCCCACCCGGCGCATCGTGCCGCTGGCGGAGCTGCGGCGCCCGCTGGTGCCGCCCAGGATCTCCCGCACCACGCTGGCCGCGCTGCTGCTGGACGAGGCGGAGACGAGCAAGCACGGCAACGGCATCCTCGTGCCCCTCAGCTGACCCTCGGCCGACGTGACAGCCCCGGTGTCCACGGGGCGCGAGCAGGTTTCCCGCCGGGGACCGTGACCGCGGTCGCGCAGCCGGCCGCGGCCGGAACCGAGGCATGACGAAGGAGTCCACCGCGTCCGGCATGCGCATCGATCAGCGGCCGTCGCGATTGCGCTTGCCGAAAATATCGTCCGCCCTGGTGGGATGCGGTGCGCACGGTGTACTGGAGGCCGGTCGGCGTGGTCGCCCGAGCGGGAGCTCTCGCGAGGCCGGCGCTCGCGGCGGCAAGATGATCGACCGTGTTGCTGCGACTGGCCTACCTGGGCGTGACGAATGCGTTCGCCATGCTGCGCCTGCTACCAATGGGCGGTCGGGACAAGACTGCCGGGATACTCGCCTTGCGCCACCAGGTCATGGTGCTGGAGCGCCAACTCGGCCAGGAGCGGGTGCGGTTCGCCGCGAGCGACCGGGGATTTCTGGCGGCGCTGCTGCACCGGCTTCCCATGCACGTGCTCCGCGGGGTGCGGTTGCTGGTGCGTCCGGACACGGTGCTGGTCTGGCACCGCGACCTTCTCGCCCGCCGTCAGGCTGCCGCCTCCCGGCCCAGGCGCTCGGGACGGCCGCGGACCGTGCACTCGGTGCGGGCCCTGGTGTTGCGCCTGGCGCGGGACAATCCCGGTTGGGGGTATCGCCGTCTGCACGGTGAACTGCTTGTCCTGGGCGTGAAGGTGGCCGCTTCCACTGTCTGGGAGATCTTGCAGGAGGCCGGCGTCGATCCGGCACCCGAGCGGTCCTCCAGCACGTGGGCGGACTTCCTGCGCTCCCAGGCCGATGCCCTGCTGGCCTGTGACTTCTTCGAAACGGTCATCCTGTCCGGGGCTCGGATGTACGTGCTGGCCGTCATCGAGCATGCCAGCCGACGGATCCGGGTGCTGGTCTGCGCAGCACGTCCCGTGGCAGCCGGTACAGCAGCGCCGTCAGGTATGCCCGGTCGCTCGGGGTGAACCGCCCCCGATCCTTGCCGAGTTGGCGCTCCAGCACCATGAGCTGGTGGCGCAGGGCGAGGATCTCCGCGTCTTTGCCGCGGTCGCTCATCGGTAGCAGGCGAAGCACGGCGAACGCGTGAGTTACAGCCAGGTAGCCCAGTCGCAGTACACGGGCGCCGGCCGGAAGGCGGGGCGTCGGCGAGTCCGGCGTGAGTGCGGTGCGGGGCCGGTGCGGGCCGTTTGCCCGGGCCTGGTCTCGGGCACTGGCTCGGCCTATGTCATGACGACGTGCCGGTCGTAGCGCTGTCGCGCAGGAAGCCCGCGAAGGCCCCAGCGGCGGGGGTGAGGGCGTGGTCGGCCATGCGGACCAGAAGGATGCGGCGTACCGGGGCGGGGGGTTGCAGTGGCAGGACGCTGACGCCGCCTCGGGTGCCTTCCAGCGCCAGGGTGGGGGCGAGGGCGACGCCGATGCCGGCGGCGACCATGGCCTGTGCCTCCTGGTAGTCGTGGGCCTCGTAGGCGATCTGCGGCTCGAAACCGGCTGTGTGGCAGCTGCGGGCGAGAGCCTCGGCCACCGGGTGGTTCTCGGCGCGGGTGATCCAGGGGTCGTTCGCGAAGTCGGCGAGGGCGGCCGAAGGGCGGCCGGCGAGGGGGTGGTCCTTGCTGACGAGGAGGGCCGGGGGGTCGTCGACGAGTGAGGTGACGACGATGTCCTCGCGGTCGATGCGGTTCCAGTCGTAGTCCCACATCAGGGACATCTCGATTTCCCGGTTCTCCAGCATCGCCCACAGGCCCGCGATGCGGGCGCTGCGCACCGTCAGCCGTACGTCGGGGTGGGCTTTCCGGAAGGCGATCACGGCCCGGGGGAGGAGGGAAGCGCCGACGGTGGGGAAGGTTCCGATGCGGAGGATGCCCGCGCGCAGTCCCGCGAAGTCGGCGAGCTCGTTCTCGGCGGCCGTCAGTTCTCGCTCGATCCGCTCCCCGCGCTCGGCCAGGGCGCGTCCCGCGTCAGTGAGCGTGACACCCCGCGCATGGCGCTCCAACAGCGGCTGCCCAGCCTCCGCCTCCAAGCGGCTGACCTGCTGGGACACCGCTGAAGGCGTGTAGCTGAGAGCCCGCGCGGTCGCGGTGACCGAGCCCCGGCGGGCGACCTCGGTGAAGAGCAGGATGCGCCGCACATCGAGCACCGCGCCACCTCCAGCATTAATTCCAACTTAATACCCATGCAGATTTCCGAGATTGTACTTCATGCTCTCCGCCCCCACCGTGGATCACACCACGCACGGAAGTGCCGGCGGGGTTTCCACGAGGAGTCTGTTGTGTTGCGTCTGCAGGGCGAGATGATCCGCGGAGGAACCAGCAAGTGCTGGATCTTCGACCACCACGATGTGGTCGCGACCGGCGTGGACGCCGACACCCTGCTGCTCGCCGCCTACAACGCCGCCGACCCCCGCCAGATCGACGGCGTCGGCGGTGCCTCCTCCACCACCTCCAAGGCCGCGATCGTCCGGACACCGGCCGAGCCGGGCATCGACGTCGAGTACGCCTTCGCGCAGGTCGGCATCGGTGACGAGCGCGTGGAATGGACCAGCAACTGCGGCAACTGCGCCACCGCCGTCGCCCTGTACGCCGTCCACAACGGCCTGGTACCGATCACATCGGACTCCACCACGGTGCGGATGCTCAACGTCAACACCGGGGCCCGCCTCACCGGCACCATCCCCACCCCGGGCAGTACGGCCCCCGAAGAGGGCACGGCCGCGGTGCCCGGCACCGCGGCGCTCGGAGTGCCGGTCCTGCTCGGCTTCGAGGACCCGGCGGGTACGACCACGGGGCGCGCCCTGCCGACCGGCCGCGCCCTGGACACCCTGACCGGGCCCGCCGGTCCGGCCGAGGTGTCCCTGGTCGACGCCGGCGCCCCGGCCGCGCTGTTCGAGGCCAAGGCGTTCGGCCTCGACGGCACCGAGTCGCTCACCGAGTTCGCCGAGGCGGTTCCCGCGCTCACCGTGCTGCGCCGCGAGGCCGCCCTGGCCATGGGCCTGGCCGACCGGAACGACCCGGTCAGCCATGCTGTGCCGAAAGTCGGCGTCGTTGCCCGGGCCGCCTCATATCGCACCACTCATGGCACTCTGGTCAGTCAGGACGAGTACGACCTGGCCGTACGCATGGTCTCCATGCACGCACCCCACCCGGCGATCGGCCTCACCTCGGCCGTCGCCCTGGCCACCGCGGCCGCCATCCCCGGCACGCTCGCCCACCGCGTCGCCCGGCAGACCGCCGACGGCACGCTGCGCCTGGGCACCCCGGCAGGTGTCATCACCGCCCAAGCCGTCCCCGCACCGGACGGCGCGTCCCCCACGGTGCTGCTGCACCGCGCCGCCCGCCGCATCGCCCGAGCCGAACTTCTCGTTCCCGTCCTGGAAGGACGCCCCGCATGAGCCGCAACGATGCCGCCCCGGGTACCGTCACCGCTCCACCACGCCGCACCCGCCGGCTGCTGTCCCTGCTCTACGTCCAATGCCTGATCGGTGTTCTCGCCGGTGCCGTCGTCGGCTGGCTGTGGCCTTCCTTCGGCGCCGAGCTGAAGCCCCTGGGCGACGGCTTCATCGCGCTGGTGCGCATGATGATCGCGCCGGTCATCTTCTGTACCGTCGTCCACGGCATCGCCTCCATGGGCAACGCGCGTGCCGTCGGCAGGGTCAGCCTCAAGGCGCTGCTCTACTTCGAGGTGCTGACCACCGTCGCCATGGTGATCGGCCTGGTCGTCGTCAACGTCGTCCAGCCCGGCAGCGGACTGCACGTCGATACCTCCACCCTCTCCACCAAGGGGCTGCCGCCCGAGGCGACCGCGAGCCACGAGAGCTTCTCCGCCTTCGTCCTCGCCATGATTCCGGACACCCTGCTCAGCGCCATGACCGGCCACGAGATCCTGCCGGTGCTGGTGGTCTCGGTGTTGTTCGGCTTCGGCCTCAACGCCGGCGGCGAGGCGGGCGCGGGGATCGCCCAGGGCATCGAGAAGCTGTCCAGGATCCTGTTCACACTCATCCGCTGGATCATGCGGCTGGCCCCGATCGGCGCCTTCGGCTCCATGGCCTTCACCATCGGCAACTACGGCCTGGACACCCTGCGGCACCTCTTCCTGCTGGTCGGCTCCTTCTGGCTCACCGCCCTGTTCTTCGTCCTGGTCGTCCTCGGTACGGTCATGCGCGTCAACGGCCTGCGCCTGCTGCCCTTCCTCCGCTACATCAAGGAAGAGCTGCTGATCGTCCTGGGCACCTCGTCCAGCGAGCCGGTGCTGCCGCGCATGATGGCCAAGCTCGAGCACGTGGGCGCATCCAAACCGGTCGTCGGTATCACGCTGCCCGCCGGGTACTCCTTCAACCTCGACGGCACCGCGATCTACCTCACCATGGGCTCGGTCTTCCTCGCCCAGGCCCTCGGCATCGACCTCAGCCTCACCCAGCAGCTGTCGATGCTCGCCATCATGCTGCTCACCTCCAAGGGCGCCGCCGGGGTCACCGGGTCCGGCTTCGTAGCGCTGGCCGCCACCCTCAGCGCCGTTCCCCACGTACCCGTCGCCGCCCTGGCGCTCATCTTCGGCATCGACCGCTTCATGTCCGAGGCCCGCGCCCTGACCAGCGTGGTCGGCAACGGCGTCGCCACTCTGGCGGTGGCCAAATGGGAGGGACAGCTCGACGAGGACCGTGCCAAGGCCGTCCTCCGTGGCGATATCCCGTACACCTCCGCTCCCGAGGCCGGCCACACCCCCGATCCGCAGGTCGATCCCGCACCTGGCGAGAAGCCCGCGGAAGCCGACCCGAAAGCAGCGGCCGGAGCGGACCGTGACCCCGTGCCCGCCGTCGGCTGACGCACCGCACACAGCCGGTCCGGAGCCCGTGCTCCGGACCGGCCCTTCCCGTGATCAGGAGCACCCGCACTCATGGCAGCACCCTGGGGCGTCACCGTGGTCGGCGGCGGAAACGCCGGCTTCTGCGCAGCGCAGTCCGCCCGGCAAGCGGGCGCCCGAGTGCTCGTACTGGAAAAGGCGCCACGGCAGTGGGCCGGTGGCAACTCCTACTTCACCGCCGGCGCCATGCGCACCAGCCACGGCGGACTCGCCGACCTCAAGAACCTCCTGGAACCGACCGCACAGGACCGCTTCCCGCTCACCGACCTCGCCCCGTACACCGACGACGACTTCCTCGACGACATGGTCAGGGTGACGCGCGGGCATACCGATGCCGACCTCGCGCGGATCCTGGCCGGCGAGTCCCGCGCGACGATGGACTGGCTTCGCGACCTGGGCCTGCGGTTCGAGCTGATGTACCGCCGGCAGGCGTATGAGGTGGACGGCCACCACCGCTTCTGGGGTGGCCTGGCGGTCGGCGTCGTCGGCGGCGGCAAGGGGATGATCGAGCAGCACCTGGCGGCCGTCGAACGCACCGGCGTGCACGTACGCTTCGACGCCCCCGTCACTCGCCTGGCCACCGCATCCGACGGCACCGTCCACGGCGTAGTGCTCGCCGACGGAGACGCTCAACTGTGAACTCAGGTTCTCTCAGGCGCTGGTGTTGCTGAGGTCCTGGATGCGGGCTTGTACCAGCTGCCCGCGCCGGCCGAGGCGATGGACCGCTTCCAGGCATCCCAGGCCGACCACGGCGGGTCCTCGGGGGTCGCCGGTCTCCCCGGCGGCTTCTGCTGCGGCCTTCAGCAGGCGGGCGGCCAGTTCCGTAAAAGCCAGCAGGTCCGGGCCAGGTGCCGGGCGGCTGGTGTCGCGTGCCAGCCGGTGCAGCCGCGTGACCGGCAGCGCGTCCAGCCCGGCCGCGATGTGCCACGTTAACTCGACACTTCCTCCCGTCGTCGGTCATCGCCGGCTGTGGCGGGGATGGCGTTGTCGATGAGGACGGCGGCGATGGCGGCGGCGGTGGGGAAGGCGTCGGCGTTGAGGACCCGGGTGCGGGCCGCGGCGCCGTCGATGAGCAGCGCGAGCTGCTCGCCGAGCTGTTCAGGGTCGGTGGCGCCGGCTTCGCGGGCGGTGTCGGCGAGCCGCGCGGCGACGGCTTTCTTGTAGTCGCGCGCGTACTGGGATGCGGGGTGCTGGGGGTCGTGGAGTTCGACGGCGGCGCCGATGTAGGGGCACAGGGGGGTGGTGGGGGGGATGTCGAAGGCGGCGAGGAGCCGTTCGCGGGGCGTGAGGTCGGTGCGGTCGAACACGCCGGGCAGAACGGAGGGGTCGAACCGGCGCAGGTACTCGGCGACGAGTTCGTCCTTGCCGGTGAAGTGCTGGTAGGCCGTGCGCTTGGACACCTGGGCCGCCGCGCAAAGCTGGTCCATGCCGGTGCGGTTGATGCCCTGCTCGCGGAACAGTTGCTGGGACGCGCTGATGATGCGCTCGCGGGCGCCCCGGCCGCGGCGGCGGCCCTGGGGGCCCTTCTCCAACTCTGTCATGGGTCCATGCTACCCCAGCTGGGTAACGACCGGTGTACATAGTTTGCGTCCCGGCCGCCCGCCCAGTACCGTAAGCACACAGGGCGGTGTACATAACGCCGTCACCCCAGGTGCACACGGCACCACCGACTCAAGGGAGCGACTATGGGAAAGCTTGACGGCAAGGTCGCGGTCATCACCGGCGGCACCACCGGCATGGCGCTGGCCGGCGCGAAGCTGTTCGTCGACGAGGGAGCGCACGTCTTCATCACCGGCCGCCGGCAGGACGCCTTGGACGAGGCCGTGAAGCAGATCGGCCGCAACGTCACCGGCGTCCAGGGTGACGCCGCCAACCTGGACGACCTGGACCGCCTGTACGACACCGTCAAGCGGGAGAAGGGAAGCCTCGACGTGCTGTGGGCCAGCGCCGGAGGGGGCGAGCCCGCCCCGCTCGGCGAGATCACCGAGGCCCAGTTCGACACCTGGTTCGGACTCAACGCCCGCGGCACCCTGTTCACCGTCCAGAAGGCCCTCCCGCTCTTCAACGACGGCGGCTCCATCCTCATGACCGGCTCCAACGCCTCCCTCGGCGCCTTCCCCGGCTGGAGCGTCTACGCCGGCAGCAAGGCCGTCCAGCAGGCCTGGGCCCGCGTCTGGCTCAACGAGCTCAAGGACCGCCGCATCCGCGTCAACGTCCTGACCCCCGGCCAGGTCGCCACCGCCAAGCAGGAAGAACTCTTCGACGAGGCCACCAAGCGCCAGTTCGAGTCCCTCATCCCCCGCGGCGAGATGGGCCGCCCCGACGAAATCGCCACCGCCGCCCTCTTCCTCGCCTCCGACGACTCCAGCTACGTCAACGGCATGGAACTCGTCGCCGACGGCGGCACCACCGCCATCTGAACCGAACAACCACAACCAGGGCAGGACATCTCATGAGCAACATCAGCATCATCGGCACCGGGAACATGGCCCGCACCATCGGAGCGCGGGCGGTAGCGGGCGGCAACACCGTCGAGGTCATGGGCCGCGATCAGTCCAAGGCCGCTGACCTGGCCAAGGCTCTCGGCGGCGGCGCCACGACGGGAGAATGGGGCACCGCCCCGGCCGGGGACATCGTCATCGTGGCCCTGTTGTACGACGGCGTCGTGCCGGTCGTCGCCCAGTACGGAGACGCTCTCGCGGGCAAGGTCATCGTCGACATCAGCAATCCCTTCAACTCCACGTTCGACGGGCTGGCCCACCGCGAGGAGACCTCGATCGCGCAGGAAGTCGCCAAGGTGGCCCCGGCCGGCGCCAGCGTGGTGAAGGCGTTCAACACCATCTTCCGTCATGTCCTGGAGAAGGGGCGGCCCGACGTCTTCATCGCTGGCGATAATGCGCAGGCCAAGGCAAGTGTGGAGGCGTTCATCGAGAGCCTCGGGCTGCGCCCGCTGGACGTCGGCGGCCTGAAAATGGCGCACTGGCTGGAAGGAGCGGGCGTGGTCACGGTGGGCCTCGCCAACCACGGGGTGGGGAACTTGGACTTCGCCCTCAGCATCACCGAGCTTCCCGTCTGAGTAAACGGTTGACGGATCACCGGGAGGACTCGTCATGAAGCTTGGTTTCACACTTCCCATAATCGGGCCCGCTATCAGCAGCGCAGCTGGCCTGAGCGCGTTCTGCCGCGGGATCGAGGACCTTGGCTACGACACGCTGTGGGTCGGCGATCGCCTGGTCCAGCCGGTCGATATGCATAGCATCTATCCGGGCAAAGAGCAGCCGTACCCGCCGCAGATGAAGCGTTACCTCGACCCGGTGCTGCTGTGGACCGTCGCCGCGACGGCGACCAGCCGGGTGCGGCTGAATGCCAGCACGCTCAGCACCTTCTACTACGAGCCGCCGCACCTGGCCCGGATGCTGACCACACTCGACGTGCTCAGCGACGGCCGTCTCGAGGTCGGCGTGGGACTCGGGTGGATGAAGGACGAGCACGACATCTCCCGCAGCGCGGACTGGCGCCGACGCGGGCGGATGCTCGATGACCTGCTGGCGTTCCTGCACGAGTGGTGGACGGCCAACCCGGTGTCCTGGGACAGCGAGTTCTTCTCGCTGCCGCCGGTCCACGCCGACCTGCGCCCGGTGCAAGCGGGCGGGCCGCCCATCTGGATCGGCGGCGCCAGCGAGGCCGCGATGCGCCGGGTCGGCCGCAGCGCCACCGGCTGGCTCGGGCTCGATTTTCTGCCGGACGAGGTCGCCGACCAATTGTGGTCGCTCGCGCGCCAGGCGGCGCAGGAGGCCGGCCGCGATCCCGACGCGCTGAAGAAGGCCATACGTATCAACCTCGAACCGGGCACGACCGTTGATTCGCTGGCCGACAAGCTCAAGCGCTTCGCCGAGGCCGGTGCGGACGAGGCGTTCGTGGACGCCTTCGCACTGTTCCCCGGCCTTGACCAGATGCTTGACTTCGCCAGCCAGGTGATCGCGCGCACCGGTCGGTTGTGACCACCCAAGAGCCGGAGACCCAAGGACGTCCTCGCCTGCTTGTTCGCCGAGAACGCGGTGCTGAACAGCCCGCTCGGCGATGAGCCGCTCATCGGTCGCGAGTCCGTCGTGGAAGCCAAACAGACTGTCCACAGACTGGCGGACCTCAGCTACAAGGAGATCCTCAGCGGCGAGACCCACCACGCCGCATCCTTCCGGCTGCAGATCGAAGACACCGTGGCCAACGGAATGGACTACGCCCGGGTCGACGCGGACGGCAAGATCGCCGAGGTGACCATATGGTGGCGCCCACTGCCGTCCGCCCTCGAGATGCGGGGGCACCTTGCGCAAGTCCCCGGACTGCGGCCCTGAGAACTGCGCACGAACGGGGAGCGAGGACGATTCGCCGGATCCTGGCCGCTCAGGCGTTCGGCATCCCTGCCTGTGATTTCCTCCGCGTAGACACTGTGCTGCTCTAGCGCGGTGCGGGTCTTCCTTGCTGGGGATCGGAGTTCCATGGCTAGAGGGGACGGGTGAGCAATACGAGGGTGCGGTGACGCCGGGCTGATCCGTCGCTCTGCTGACTGACTCGAACCACGAGCCGATCCCACCCACGGCCGCCGCACCCACCCGGTGTGGCGGCCGCCCGCACCCCAGTCCCGGCCCAGCAGCAGCGCGGTGATCGTCACGTGCAGGTCCTTCAGCCTCGCCTCGCCGCCGGTGATCGAGGTGAACGCCTGGTCGGCGCCGGTCCAGGAGAACACCTCCAGCAGGGCCTCCGGCAGGTCCACCCTGGGGAGCATCGCCTCCACCGCCTCGCGCAGGTCCCGGAGGGAGGCCGGTTCGGGCTCCGGCTCCAGGGCGGCGAAGTGCAGTCGCCCGTCGTCGAACACAATCTGGGAGTTCGCCGGCACCCGGGCCGCGACCTCCCGGTAGGTGCCATCCAGCAGCGCGGCCCGCGCCGCCAGGTGCTCGCCCGCGTCGGCGGGCAGGTTGAGGGAGGCGAGCACGGTCGGCTTGGTCTGCTCCCACGCCTCCCCGTCGAGCAGCTTCGCGGGCAGCTCGAACAGTGCGGCGATAGCCGCGGCCAGCTCGTGCCGGGGCACCACCTGCTCGATCCGGGACGAGCTGCGCAGGGCAAACACGTCCAGCATGACGTCGGCCCCTGGTCAACCAAGGGGAAGGGGCGACAGGCGTCCCAGCTCGCCGCGGCAGCTCGCGTACGACTTCGGGCCGCTCGGCGAAGGGCGTGCTGACGCGTCCAGCCGCAGGCCGCGATACCGAGCCGGCGCCGTACTACCCGTTCCCTGGCGCCTCGGCCCGCCAGCCGAGAAGGATCGCGCGGAGCGCCTGCTCGGCGAGCCGCCGGGCGCGCTCGCTGCCGATGGTGCCGAGGTGGCCGAGCGATGCGATGCCGTACAGGGTGCCCCAGATGATCTCGCACGCCTCGTCGGGGTCGGCGAGGACCACGTCGTGGGTGTCGGACCAGGTGGTGAGCAGTTCCTTGAGGACGCCGATGGCCGGTTCCGCGACGCGGCGGCGTTCGTCCGCGTCGACCGTGGTGCCGTTCATGACTCCGTAGAGGTGCGGATGCTCGCCGGCGAACCGGACGTACTCCGACGCGATCCGCATCATGCGCCGATCGATACCGGGCTCCTCGGCGGCCTGCTGGAACTCGGCCAGTATCAGGCGATGGCCGTAGGCGACCAGTTCCAGTACGAGCGCGTCCTTGTTGGCGAAGTGCTGATAGACGACAGGCGCGGAGTATTCGATGTCGGTCGCGATGCGCCGGATGGTGAGCGCCGCGGCGCCGTCGGTCTCAAGGACATGCAGCGCGGCCTCGATGATCCGTTCGCGGGTGCTCGCCCGTTCACGGGCCCGTCTTGTGCTGGTGGACATGGCCCGTCTCTTCGCTCCGCCGGTCTCCTCGAACACTATCCGCCGCCCCTTGACGGCGCCGTCACAGCCTAGCTATCTTAACGACGTTAAGAAAGCTAACAATGTTAGAAAAGGGGTGCGCGGCATGATTCACCACATCAACCGGGCCACGATGAAGGCCACTGCGACACCCGAGCAGATCGAGGCGGCGCTGGAGGGCTGGCGCGAGCAGGGGCGCTCGAACCCCGCGATCAAGTCCTTTGTCGTCGGTCGTGACCACGGCGGCGACTACGAGTACAGCGCTGTGTTTGTCGTCGAGGACCTTGACGGACTCTTCGCGTTTCTCACTCACCCGACCACCTACCGGACCGACCGCCTCGGTCTGAACCTGGTGGAGCGGCTCGAAATCTTCGACGTCAGTGACGACGACGATCCAGAACTGAACGCGAAGATCCAGGAACTGCACCGGCGCCGCAACGAGTTCAACCCTGAGGTCGCGGGATTGCTCGCCGACGTGCCCGCCTACTCCGGCTCCGGTGTGGATGACTGACCGAGCCGCCCCGTCCCCCGTCCCCGGGTGCGGCAGTGCGCCTAGTGTCCTGCGCCGGTAGTTGATCGTTAGTAGTGGTGTGACTTCTGCTGCTGGTGCATCAGTTCCTCGTCGGGGCCCGAAGCTGGAGCCGTTGCTGCTCTGTGATGAGGAGCGGGCGGTGTTGGAGCGGTGGACGCGTCGGGCGACATCGGCCCAGGCTCTGGCCCTGCGCGCGCGGATTGTGCTGGCGTGTGCGGGGCCGGAGGTGCCGCCGATTGTGGCGGTTGCTCGGGATCTGCGGGTGAGTGCGGACACGGTCCGCAAGTGGCGGCGCCGGTTCCTCGCTGAGCGGCTGGATGGCCTGGCCGACGAGCCGCGGCCGGGCCGGCCGCCCACCATCAGCATCGATCAGGTGGAGGCGGTCGTGGTCACCACGCTGGAGGAGATCCCGAAGAACGCCACCCACTGGTCCCGTAGGTCGATGGCCGAGCACAGTGGCCTGTCGAAGTCGACCGTTGGCCGGATCTGGCGGAAGTTCCAGCTCAAGCCGCACCAGACAGACACCTTCAAGCTGTCGACGGACCCGTTGTTCGTGGAGAAGGTCTACGACGTCGTCGGCCTGTACTTCAACCCGCCCGAGGGCGCCGTGGTGCTGTCGGTGGATGAGAAATCGCAGATCCAGGCTCTGGACCGGTCCCAGCCGGTGCTGCCGATAATGCCGGGCATGCCCGAGCGCCGGACCCATGATTACGTGCGCAACGGCCTGACCACCTTGTTCGCCGCGTTCGACGTCGCCACCGGCGAGGTCATCAGTGCTCTGCACCGTCGGCACCGGGCAGCGGAATTCAAGAAGTTCCTGATCAGGATCGACAAGGAGGTGCCCGCGCATCTCCAGGTCCATCTGATCTGTGACAACTACGGCACCCACAAGACCCCAGCGATCAGGACGTGGCTGGCCAAACACCCCCGCTTCCACATGCACTTCACCCCGACGGGCTCCTCCTGGATCAACCAGGTCGAGCGGTGGTTCGGCTTCCTGGCCGACCAGAAGATCCGCCGCGGCGCACACAAGAACGTCCAGACCCTTGAAGCCGACATCCGCACCTGGGTCAAGGACTGGAACGCAGACCCCAAGCCGTTCATCTGGACCAAGACCGCCGAGGAGATCCTCGAATCCCTCGCCCAATTCTGCCGACGGATCTCCGGCGCAGGACACTAGGAACGTTTCGCCAGGAATCCAATCCAGGAGAAGTGCCTGTCATAACCGATCATGTTGTCATCGGCGCCGGCTCGATCGGCTCGAACGTCGCCCGCCTGCTCGCCGAGCGCGGCGAGGGCGTTCGGATCGTCACGCGCAGTGGCTCAGGCCCTGTGCATCCGATGATCGAGCGAGTCGCCGCGGACGCCTCCGACCCGTCCCGCCTGACCGAGCTGTCCGGCGGCGCAAAGGTGATCTACCACTGTGCCAACCCGCCCTCGTACACCATGTGGGAACGCCAGTTGCCGCCGTTGCAGACGGCGGTGATCGCCGCCGCGGAGGCGCACGACGCCGTCCTGGCGCTCACCGGCAGCCTCTACGCCTACGGCCGGCAGCCCGGCGGCCGGATGAATGAGCACACCCCCATGGCCGCCACCGGGCGCAAGGGCCGCCTGCGCAAACGGATGTGGGAACAGGCCCTCGCCGCCGGCATCCGTACGGTCGAGGTCCGCGGCGCCGACTACATCGGCAAGGACGCGGCAGGCATCTACTCCGTGTTCATCGAGCCGGCTCTGAAGAAGGGCCGCGCCGCCTGGATTGCCGGCCACCTGGACATGCCGCACACCTTCACCGTCAACGGCGACATGGCACAGGCCCTGGTCACGCTCGCTCAGGACGAACGCGCCTGGGGCCGGGCCTGGCACGTTCCGTCCCCGCCCGCCGTCACCATCCGCGAGCTGGCGCGGCGCTGCGCCGACGCCGCGGGCCTGCCACCGGTCAAGTTGATCCAGATACCGCGCTTCGTGATGCGTACAGCAGGGGTGATCGTGCCGATCGCCCGGGAGGTGGCCGAGATGGACTACCAGTGGTACGCGCCGTTCCACATGGACGCGACGGAGACGGCTGACACCTTCGGCCTGACCGCCACCGACCTTGACACCGCCATCCGCGACCAGGTCGGCGCGATCAGAGTCTGAGGATGCCGCTTCGACGAAAGGCTGACCGTCGGTATCGTCCTGGCGCTGGGGAGAACCAGATCGCCGCCGGCGGCTGGACGTGGCCCTGCGGGAGAAGACGCAGTGGAAGATGCTCTACGAGTCCGCCGCACGGGCCGACGAGGTGCTGTGCCTGAACGTGGAAGACCTGTACCCGGCGGACAAGCGCGGCAGGATCACCGCCAAGGGTGGGGCGACCGAGTGGATTCACTGGCAGTCCGGCACCGCCCAGTTCCTGCCCCGCCTGATCGCCCGCCGTACCCGCGGCCCGCTGTTCCTCACCGACCGCAAGGCGCCGGCCGGAACGCCGACGCTCGACGTCTGCCCGGAGACCGGCCGGGCCCGGCTCTCCTACCGCCGGGCCGAGGAGATATTCGAAGAGAACACCCGGCCGCTGGCCAATCAGCTCGCCTCGCCCGAGGACATCGAGGACATCGAGGACCTGGACGGCTGGACACTGCACAGGCTCCGCCACAGTGCCCTGACACATGACGCCGAGGGCGGCACATCCACCCCGATGCTGCTGGCCCGCTCCCGCCACGCCTCCGTCCGCTCCCTGGAGCGGTACACCCGCGCCGGCGTCGACGCGGTCGCCCGGCACGTCGCCGCACGCGGCCCCGCCGCCCGCCGTCGCAGGTGAGTCCGAGCGCATCAGGGATTCAAGATCATCTCGTTGCCCCTTTGGCGCGCATCTCGGTCACACCCTCACCGGAGCCGACCTGAGTGGCATCTGTCCCGGAGTGGATCTCAGATCCAGGTGGGCACGTGCCCCTCGGTGTAGCGGGCGCCGAAGCCGCCCTGAGGCAGGATCTCGTCGATGGCCTTGAGGTCGGCGTCGGTAAGGGTGAGGTCGGCGGCGCCGGCGTTTTCCTCGATGCGCTTCGGGCTGCGGGTGCCGGGGATCGGCACGATGTGCTCGCCCCGGGTCAGGAGCCAGGCCAGGGCTAGCTGGGAGACGGTGGCACCCTTGGCCGCCGCGAGCTCGGCGAGCTTGCCCACGGCTTCGACGTTCTTCTCGAAGTTGCCCGGCTGCCAGCGCGGGTCGACGGTGCGTATGTCGGTGGCTTCATACTGGCCGGCGGGCTTGGCGGTGCCGGTGATGAACCCGCGGCCGAGGGGGGAGTAGGCGACGAAGCCGATGCCGAGTTCGTCCAGGGTGGGGAAGAGCTGCTCGACGTCGCGTTCGAACAGGGAGTACTCGGTCTGCAGGACGGAGACCGGCTGCACGGCGTGCGCCTTGCGGATCGTCTCGGGTCCGGCCTCGCTGAGGCCGAAGTACTTCACCTTGCCCGCGTGGATCAGCTCCTTGACGGTGCCCGCGACCTCCTCGATGGGCACCTCGGGGTCGACGCGGTGCTGGTAGAAGACGTCGATGTGCTCCACGCCGAGGTAGCGCAGGCTGTTGTCGGCGACCTTGCGGATGTTGTCGGGCCGGCTGTTGACAGGGCCGCCGATCTGCTCCGGAGGCACCGACATGTCGACACCGAACTTGGTGGCCAGGACCACGTCGTCGCGGAAGTCCCTGACCGCCCTGCCGACCAGGACCTCGTTGGATCCGGTGCCCCAGCCGTACATCTCGGCGGTGTCGAAGAAGGTGACGCCCAGGTCGTGGGCGCGGCGGAGGGCGGCGACGCCGGCCTCCTCGTCGGTGGGTCCGTAGGCCATCGTCAGGCCCATCGCGCCGTAGCCGATCGCCGAGACCTCAAGACCCTGGCTCCCCAGTGTCCGGTGCTGCATGCACACTCCTCTGAAAGAAACTGAAAGGTGTTGTTTGCCGGACCGCTGTGTCAGTGCGTTGCGGATGCCAGTCCGGCGCGGTGGATGCGGGTGTGCTCGGCGACGCGTCGGCCGAGGTGGCGGGCGGTGTTCAGGTCTGCGTCGTGGACCGCGGGGGTGTCGTTGAAGCTCTGTGCGCCGGCGCCGAGGTAGAAGCCGAGGCGGTTGTCGTCCTGGGGGCTGGATGTGGTGGTGTTCCAGCCCGGCAGGAGGCCCAGGCTCACCCAGAGCATTCCGTGCTGGGCCGCCAGGAGCGCCAGGTACTGCAGGGTGTGCAGCTTGTCGCCGCTCATGGAGCCGGAGTTGGTGAATCCCGCCGCGAGCTTGTCGCTCCAGGCGCGGGTCATCCACCGCTTGCTGCTGGCCTCGGCGAAGGCGTGGAACGCCCCCGACGCGGTGCCCATGTAGGTGGGGGTGCCGAAGATGATGGCGTCCGCGGCGTCCATCAGTTCCCAGTCGGCGTCGCTGAGGGAGGCGACGTCCACGCGGTGGACGTGCGTCCCGGCGGTGGAGCGCGCGCCGTCGGCCACGGCCGTGGCGATCTGCGCGGTGTGGCCGTAGCCGGAATGCGACGCGATGACGATCGAGATGTCGGACATGGGTGTTCCTCTCCTGCCGCGATGGCGGCGTGTTCGGTGGTGGTGCCGGCGGACGATGAGCTGCCCGCCGCGGCGGTCGGCCGCACTGCTCCACGCGTGGGGACCGGCGGCCCAGGCCAGGGTGCGGCGCATGCCCGGGTATCGCGGGCAGCGTCGGCCACCATCAGCATGGATCGCCGTTCCGCTTTTGACCGTACCACTGATAGAGCGACGCTACGCAAAATGGGATATCGTTGTTCCATGAACGAGGGACGACGCACCGCGCGGCGCCAGGTGCTGCAGGTGGCCGCCAAGCTTTTGGAAGAGGGCGGCAGCGAAGCGGTCTCCACGCGCGCTGTCGCCACAGCCGCGGGCATCACGGCCCCCGCGCTCTACCGGATGTTCGACGACAAGGACGGACTCCTGGCCGAGCTGGCCGCCTACGGGTTCGAGATGTACCTGGCCGAGAAACGGGAGGCACTGGCGCTGACCCCCGACGACCCGGTGGCCGACCTCTACCGCGGCTGGGACCTGCACGTCGACTTCGGAGTGCAACACCCCGCGTTCTACATGCTCATGTACGGCACTGTGCAGCCCGGGCGGCGGCCCCCGGCCGCGGACGAGGCGCACGCCCTGCTGGTGAGACTGCTGGGCCGGGCGGCCGACGCCGGGCGCCTTCGGGTTCCGGTGGAGCAGGCGACCCGCGTCATCCACGCGGCGACAACGGGTGCCACGCTGGCGCTGATCGGCGAAGAGTCCTCGGAGCGGGACCTGGCCACTTCGGCACGGCTGCGGGACACCGTCATCGCCTCGGTCACCACGGACTCGCCCGCCTCGTCCGGGTCGGACCTGGCCTCGCGCGCACTCGCCCTCGATGCCGCACTTCACACCGCGCTCACCACCGAGCCCCCGGCTGCGGGCGCCGGGGTACCTCTGCGAGACACGGAGACGGCTCTGCTGCGCGAATGGCTGCAGCAGCTGGCAGGCTGAACCCACCGCCTGCTCCGCAGGCGTTACGGTCCTCCGTCTTGCGATCGCAGGCACCGGGCGCCGCCCAGCGTGGCCGAACGGCAGCACCTTGTCGAAAACGCTCTAGTGGCGGGGCGATGTGCTGGCTTGAACCAGGACTCGTGCCAGGTCGGTGCTCTCCGGAAGGCTGTCGAGCGAGAGGGGCTGCGTGGCGACAGCACCCTCGTGCAGCACGAGGAGTTGGGTGGCGAGGGTGGCCGGGTGCGAGCAGCCCGCTGTGGTGGCGAGTTCCTTGAACAGGTTCAGCAGCCAGAGCTTCTGGTTCGCGGCGATGCGGTGTGCGGGATGCGAGGGGTCCGGGAGTTCGGCGAGTGCGTTGATGAAGGCGCATCCGCGGGTGTTGGTTTCGCTCCAGGTCCGCAGTGCCTCGAAGGGTGCGGTGACGGCTTCGGCGGGAGTGTTGCCGGCGTCGACGGCGGCACGGACGAGTGACCGCCAGCGCTGGTCGCGGCCCGTGAGATAAGTCGCGACGAGGTGGTCTTTCGAACCGAACTGGTTGTACAGGGTCCGCTTGGTTACCCCTGAGCGCTCAGCAATCAGATCCACGCCGACCGCTGTGATTCCGCGGTTGTAGAACAACTCCTCCGCGGCCGCCACGATGCGGCGGCCGGCCGGCGTCATAGGCCGCGCTTCCTGCACTGCGGGCCCCTTCACTGATCGGTGTACGGTGAGAGATGTTCACAGATCAGTATACCTGCGAGGAGGTTCAAACGATGAGTGCGTCCCAGTTCATGCGAGCGGTGCGAATCACAGGGCACGGAGGGCCGGAGGTTTTTGAGCTGACGGAGGTCGCTGTCCCCGCCCCGCGGGCGGGAGAGGTGCTGGTCCAGGTCAGCGCAGTAGCGCTGAACAACACCGACCTGTGGACCCGGGAGGGCGCCTACGGCCGTCCGGGAGACCCGAAGGCGATGTCGGGCTGGCGCGGCCCGATCGGCTTCCCGCGTATCCAGGGCGCCGACGTGGCCGGCCGCGTCGTGGCCGTCGGGACCGGAGTGGAGGGGAGCCTCGTCGGACGCCGAGTGGTCGTCGACCCCGCGATCTACGACACCGAAGGGCCGGACGCCCACCCGGTGGGCCTGATGGGGAGTGAACGCGACGGGGGATACGCCGAGTACGTGACGGCGCCGTTGAAGCGTGTACATGACGTGACGGAATCGCCGCTCACGGACGACCAGCTCGCGACGTTGCCGACCGCCTACGGCACAGCGCTGGGCATGATCGAGCGAGGCCGGCTGCGGAAGGGGGAAACCGCCCTGGTCTCGGGAGCGTCCGGCGGCGTCGGCCTCGCGCTGACGCAGATCGCCCGTGCGCGCGGCGCAAGGGTGCTCGCCATCAGCAGCGGACCCAAGATCGATGCGGTGCGCGAAGCAGGCGCGCACGAAGTCATCGACCGCGCAGGAGACGTCGCCGAGCAGATCCGCACTGCCGCCCCGGAGGGCATCGACGTCGCACTCGACGTCGTGGCCGGCGAACTGGTCAGCGAAGGGCTGCCGCTGCTGCGCGAAGGGGGCCGGTGGGTCATCGCCGGCGCACTCGGTGGCTACGACGTGACCTTTGACGTGCGCCGTCTCTACCTGCACAACGCCCAGGTCATCGGGTCCGCGATGCACACGCCCACACACTTCGACCTCCTCATGGACCTGGCTCGCCGGGCAGAGGTCCAGCCCGTCATCGCGGCGACCTTCCCACTGGACCAGGCCGCTCAGGCCCAGGAAGAACTCTCCCGCAGGGAGCACGTGGGAAAGATCGTCATGCACCTCTGAGTTCCATCCGGCGGATCACGGGCAGAGCCATAAGCGGCCCACCCCGTACTTGGCCGACAAAGCCGTGCTGGACATCCCTTCGACCCGAGCGTCATGGCGCAGCAACGAAGTCTCAAGATCAAGAGCATCGGGGATCAGAAACACGCACTTACCTCGGCCTCGAGCTGAGCGAACTCCGCCTGGAACCGGGCGACGTGATCCCGATCGAGGTGCCCGCGCTCGGGACGGCAGGGGTCACCCTCCAGTCTGGCCGCATCCGGAAAATACTCGGCCCTGCTCTTTGCCCCAGTTGGTCGCGAGCTCGGTCAGGGACATATCCGCTCCGCAGACCGGCGACCGCACCAGCCCACCGCATCGCTAACCTGGCGGCATGGAAGCAATCCTGGTGAGCGCGTGTCTGCGCGGGGTGCCGTGCCGCTTCGACGGACGTCATAAGGTTTCGACGGAGTTCGAGGAGGCAGTGGCCGGTCGCGAAGTCGTCTCCTTCTGCCCAGAGGTCGCGGGCGGGCTCGCGACGCCGCGGAGGCCGGCCGAGCTGGTGGGCGGTGACGGGCACGACGTGCTCGACGGGACGGCGCGGGTCGTCGCAGACACCGGGTATGACGTGACAGAGGCGTTCGTGACCGGAGCACGGCGCGCACTTGCGGCGGCGCGGCAGGGAGGCTGCACAAAGGCGCTGTTGATGCCGCGTAGTCCATCGTGCGGACGGGGTGTGGTGTACGACGGATCGTTCACCGGGGAGCTGGTGCCGGGAGACGGGGTGACCACGGCGCTGCTCGAGCGGAACGGGATCGCCGTGCGGCCCGCACCCGGCGTGTGAAGCTACATGTCCCGGCGATGGACAGGCATCCGCTCACCGTGCCGGTGGCGGGGCCGAAGCGATGAGCCGGGCCGGATGGACGCGGTTGCGGTCGCTGTGCTGGGCGGTCCGAGTGCGGCGGCTGAAGCCGTCGGCGGGAACATGGGTGTTGAGCGGGGCGGCGCGTACGGCGTGGGGAGCAGGACCTGCCCCCACGGTCGACACCGCACCCTTGATCGCCCGGACAGGGCCTAGTACTCCAGCAGCGTTTCGCTATCTGGCCTGGTCAGGGGTGTCGTCCGGAGTGTAGTGGGCTGGTGGTGTGTCAGGGGCGGTCTTGCCGGAGTGCCCCTCCAACGAGTGGAGTCGTCGCCGGTAGTGGCAGTGGCGGGCGACGAGCTGGCGCCTGCGGCGCCAGCGTGACCAGTTCAGCATGTGCGCGCGAAGCGACCGGTCGGGTCGGCGGTTCCCGGTGAGGCGAGGCGCCAGGAGCCGCCGGACTTCTGCCACGGTGAGCGGAGCCAGGGGGCCGGAAGCGTTTCTGCACCCCCCTTTGCTCCCGCGTCGGCCGCCATGACCGCGAGGTAGGCATGGGCAAGCATGGCCAGGGTGATGTGCCGGTACCAGCCGATGTAACGGCGGACCTCGTACTGGTCCAGGCCGCACTCGTTCTTCGCGGCCTGGAAGCACTCCTCGATCTGCCGGCGCATCCCGGCGATCCGCACCAGGTCGGCCACCGCGGCCTCCCGTGGGGCGTAGGCGAGGAAATACGCGATCTGCTCGGGCTTGCTGGGATTGCGGCGGGCCAGTGCCCACCGCCGACGGACGGGAACATCGCCCTGGTAGTCGAACTCGGCCACCGTGGGCAATTCCAGTGCCGCCCAGTGGTAGAGCCGCGGCCCCTTGGCCCCGTCGCCGCACGAGATCGGCTCCCATGCCTCCACGGGGGCCTGAGCGAAGAGGTGGTCGATGCGCGGGCCGAAGACCTGCTGGGACTTGGGCACTGCGAGCACATAGCCGAGACCGGACTGCTCCAGCAGACGGCGGAAGCGTCCCTCTTGCCCGTAGGCGGCGTCCGCGGCCACCCAGGCGAGGGGGAGATCGGAGGCCAGGGCACGCAGTACGAGGCGCTTGGCCAGCTCTCCCTTGGTGGCGAAGCCGCGTTCGTCGGGGACTTTCGCCGCCCGGCAGCGCTCGCGGTCGTCCGTCCACGACCTGGGCAAGTACAGCTCCCGGTCCGCCAAAGCCCGTCCGGTGCTGGTGGCGTAGGCGGCGAAGACACCGATCTGGCAGTTCTCGGTGCGGCCGGCGGTGCCGGAGTATTGGCGCTGCACTCCGGCCGAGGTGGTGCCCTTCTTGATGAAGCCGGTGTCATCGATGACGAGCACCCCGCCGTCATCGCCGAGGTGCTTGGCGACATATGACTGCAGGTCGTCGCGGACGTCGGCGGCGTTCCAGGTTGCTCCATTCAGCAACCGCTGGAGGCCATCGGGGGTGCGATGCCCGGCGAACTCGGCCAGTTGCCAGCCGTTCTTGCGGCCGACAGGGGCGAGCAGGCCCCGCACATAGTCCCGCATCCGGCGCCGCAGGTCGGCACGGCCAAACCGGTGGCCGATGCAGAGGAAGAGGTCGTCGAGTTCTCGTTTCCAGGCCGCGTCCGCATGTTCGTCGATCACGTTGGGAGGCTGTCCGTATCACAGCCCGGCCATTTCCCCGATCCACTCGTTGGAGGGGCACTCCGGCAAGACCGCCCCTGACACACCACCAGCCCACTACACTCCGGACGACACTCCTGACCAGGCCAGATAGCGAAACGCTGCTGGAGTACTAGTACTGCAACGGTGCTTGCTGTGACTGCTGGCCAGTTTCAGGGGCTGTGTCCGCGTCGTTTGTGGTGACTGATTCGGGCCTGGTGCTGGCGTCGGCGGCGCCATGTCGACCAGTGCAGGATGTGGTCGACCGGGGTGGGGTGGCGGTTTGTGAGTCGGGTGATCAGGCGTCGGATCTCGGCGAGGCTGAGGTGGATGAGCTGGGAGGATCCGTTTCTGCTTTGTCGGCGTCGAGTTCGCGGGCGCGCAGGATGGTGAGGCAGGCGTGGGCGGCCATGGCCAGGGTCATGTGGCGGTGCCAGCCGGGGTAGCGGCGGACTTGGTAGTCGTCCAGGCCGCATTCCTGCTTCGCGGTCTGGAAGCATTCCTCAACGGCCCATCGGCTGCCCGCGATGCGGATGAGCTCGTCCAGAGTGGTACCGGCCGGGCAGTAGGCGATGTAGTAGGAGATCTCCTCGGGCCTGCTGACGCTGCGGCGGGCGAGGACCCAGTGCCGGCGGTCATCGCGGTGCCAGGGCCGGACCTCGACGCGGGCCCAGTCATAGATCCGCGGGCCATGTGCCCCCTTGCCGCACGAGCGGCGCTTCCACTTCTGGTGTGGGAGGCCGGGGAACAGGTCGTGGACGGGGTGGTCGATGGACCAGCGGGTGACGACGGTGTCGTGCCGGGTGGTGGCCATGACGTGGAAGACATCGGCCTGTTCCAGCTCGGAGCGCCAGCCCTTGCTGAAGCCGTAGGCGGCGTCCGCCGTCACCCATCCGAACGGGATCTTGTCCCTGATCGCCCGGCGGATCATCGCCTTGGCCATGGTCACCTTCGTCTCGAAGGCGACGCTGTCGTCGATGCCGGCCCGTCGGCACCTTTCCCGGTCGTCCGTCCATGACGTGGGCAGATACAAGCGGCGGTCGATCAGCGTGCGTCCACGATTC
Organism: Streptomyces sp. 11-1-2; assembly: GCF_003595545.1. Taxonomy (NCBI): domain Bacteria; kingdom Bacillati; phylum Actinomycetota; class Actinomycetes; order Kitasatosporales; family Streptomycetaceae; genus Streptomyces; species Streptomyces sp. 11-1-2. The sequence goes on along the minus strand of NZ_CP022545.1, from coordinate 2,290,415 downwards.
GTTGCGTAGGCGAGGAACACACCGATCTGGCTGTTCTCGGTGCGTCCGGCGGTGCCGGAGTACTGCCTTTGCACGCCGGCCGAGCGGATGCCCTTCTTGAGGAAGCCGGTGTCATCGACGATCAGAACGGCTTCCCGGTCTCCGAGCTGTTCGACGACGTAGTCACGTACGTCGTCCAGGACCTCGTCGGCGTCCCAGTCGATCCGGTTCAGCAGCCGGTGGATGCGGTCGGGCCCCGTGTGCCCGGCTTCTTCCGCGAGCGTCCAGCCGTTCTTCCGCTCCAGCGGAGCAATCAGCCCCCGCATATAGGCCAGCGCCGACTGACGTGGCTCCTCCCGGTTGAACCGGTGCACGAACCGCTCGTGCACCGCACTCAGTTCCCCGGCCCACAACCTGACATCAGCAAGGTCCCCACCCATAACCGGACCAACGACTGAGCTGGCCAGCAGTCACGGCAAGCACCGTTGCAGTACTAGTTCATATCCCGGCTGCCTCGAAGTGGGCTGCGGCGAGCACCAGGTCTTCCCAGGCCATGCCTACGCTCTTGAAGAAGCGCGGTCGGTCCGGGGGGATCTCGTGCCTGCCCGACACGACATCGGCCAGGCACACCAGCTCGCCGGGATCGACGGCGCCTGCCTGGACCGCCTGGACCACATCGCCGGCTTCGCGCAGCGCGGCCGAGACCGCTTCGACGATCACTGTGGACCTGGCGACCGCCGTTTCGTCGACCTCCCGGGCGTCGGGCTCGTGCGAGCCGACGGCCACGATGGTCGCCGATGCCGGCAGCAGGGCGCCGTCGAACAACGGGGTGCGTGCCGTCGTGCAGCACGCGACGATATCCGCGTGCACGATGTCGTCCACGGTGCCGACCCGCGCCCCGGCCTCGGCCGCGAAAGTGCGGGCACGGTCGGCGTTCCGGCCGATGACCACGACGTCCTGGATCGGCCGGACGCGGCCGAGGGCCTCCAGATGGGACCGGGCCTGCGGTCCTGTTCCGAACAGGACAAGTCGGCTCGCATCCGGCCCGGCCAGCGCGTCGGCGGCCACCGCCGACACAGCGGCGGTGCGTACGGATGTGAGGGCGATCCCGTCGAGCAGGGCCAGCGGGGTGAGGGTCTCGCCGTCCAGGAGCAGGTAGTTGCCGTGAATGCGGGGGAGGCCACGGGCCGCGTTGCCCGGTGCCACGGTCACCATTTTCACCCCGGCGTAGTTCCTCCAGTGCGCGGGCATGAGCAGGAGCTGGCCGTGTGGCACCGGGACGACGGAGCGCGGCGGCCCCGCCTCCGGGTCCAGTCCGTCGAGCAAGCTCTTGCGCAGGACATCGATGGCGGCCGCCATGGGCGGGGCGCCTTCCAGGAACGGGATCACAGGTAGAAGCCCTCCGGGAGCGAATCCTCCGGATCGAGGAAGAACTGCGCGGTTCCGGTCAACCACGCACGACCAGTGATCGTAGTGATGACGGCCGGGAGTGAGGCAACGGTCGTCGTATCGACCAGACGCCCCTCGAACCGGTGCCGAGAACGGACTCGTACACGAACGGCTCGTCGGGCGGCAGCTTGCTTGCGGCGTGCAGTAGCGCCATACGCGACGAGGCGCCGGTGCCACGGGACGACCGTCGACGCGCGGGCGCGCGGCGAGGAGGAACGTGGCGGCTTCGGGTCCGCCTCACCACATGGGACACGGTCTTAACAGGCCGTCCGGGAGGCTGTCTTCGGGTACCTGTCCTCGGTCGTTTCAAGCCTCGATCCACCGACTACGCGAAGGGAACGGCGTGCCGGATGCCGCACCGCGGGTGCGACCCCTGACGCATGAGGATGTACCCGCCTCCCTACGGACGTTGACCCGCGCGTTCGCGGACTGCTCCTTTACCCGGCACGTCCTCGCCGCCAACCACCACCAGGAACGGCTGTGCCGCTTCCAGGAGTTGTTCCTGGTCCGCGTCGCGATGGAATACGGCCGCGCGTGGGTGGCCGGCGACTGCCGTGCCGTGGCCGCCTGGACCACTCCGGATCGGGACCCAGGTCCCGGGTTCGCCGCGATCGGCCCGCCGGCCACCGAGCTCGCGGGGGACCGGGCGGCGGCCATGGAGTCCGCTCAGGAGGCACTGGCACCGCACCGCCCGAAAGACCCGGTGTGGTTCCTCGCCACCGTCGGGGTGGATCCGCGGGCCCAGGACAGGAGCCTGGGCACTGCGGTCATCCGGCCCGGCCTGGAGGGGGCCGAACGCGCGGGGTCCCGGTGTTCTTGGAGACCTCGGAGGCGGACAACGTGCGGTTTTACGAACGTCTCGGCTTCGCCGTCACGGCCGAGGTGCCCCTCCCCGGCGGCGGCCCCCGCACCTGGTGCATGCTCCGGGAACCCCAAGCCCCCGGTAGACAGCGAGTTGCGATCGGCCAATTGGCCGGGCGCTTGCGGGAAACAAAATATCCTCTCCGGGCAGCGGCCCGTCCGGGCCGGGGCTTTGAGGAGCACCTTTGAACGCTTGTACGCTCGGCGACCTCGTCGGCAGCTTGGCCCTGCGGCTGCACACCGCGCCCGCCTGCCCCGCCACCCCGGTCACCGAGGTGCTGCTGTATGACGCGCACGTCCCGCTCCCGCACGCACCCGGGGCTCTGCTGCTGGCGGTCGGAGTGCGGGCAGTCGCGGCCGGGTCGCTGGTGCCGGCCGCGGCGGCGGCCGGGGTGACCGGGGTCGTGGTGCGGGGCGCGGACGGGCCGGTCAGGGAGGCCGAAGCGTATGGTGTGGCGCTGCTGTCGGTCGACGAGGAGGTGTCCTGGCACCATGTCTATCTGATGCTGGCCTCGGCGATCGGCGCCCGGTCCGCCCCCGGAGGTGGGCCGGGTGACCTGTTCGCGCTGGCCGACGCGATTGCGGCGGCGACCGGCGGGGCCACATCTGTGGAGGACCCGCAACAGCGGATTCTGGCCTACTCCACGGTGCCCGGTCAGCCGGTCGATGAGGACCGCCGCCAGGGCATCCTCGGCCTTCAGGTCCCGGGCGGCGTGGCGAACGAGGACCAGGTCCGGCTGGTGTTCGGCTCGGACGGGCCGGTGCGGCTGCCTCCGCTCACCGCGGGGGACCTGCCGCGGCTCGCCGTCGCGGTGCGGGCCGGTGGCGAGACGCTCGGCTCGATCTGGGTGGTCGACGGCGGCACGCTGGCCGCGGGCGTAGAGGAGACCCTGGCCCAGGGCGCGTCCACGGCGGCATTGCTTCTGCTGCGCGCCCGCGTGGCCCAGGAACTGGCTCGCGATCAGAACACCTACCTGGTACGCCGGTTGCTGGAGGGTTCGACGGATGCCTCGACGGCGGCGCACCGCCTGGGGTGGGACGCGGTCCGGGTGGCCGCGTTCGTGCTGGACTCATCGGCAAGTGTGCCGGACGCCGAGCGGACCCTGCTCAGGCTGCTGGACGTCGTGCGCCTGCAGTGCGAGGCCCGCCACGGGCAGCATGGGTGCGTGCTCCTGGACGGGGTGGTGTACGCCTTGCTGCCCGCGCCCGGGAAGCAAGGCGGGGAGCATATGACGCAGGAGCAGAGGACTGCCGACCGGCGGCACCGGCAGTTGGCGGAGGACATCGTGCGCCGGGCCGGGCGGTCGCTGCGGGTGCCGGTACGGGCGGCGCTCGGCGAGGTGGTGCCCGACCTCGGCGAGGTGGCGGACTCGCGGGCGGACGCGGACCTGGTCCTGCGGCTGCTGGACGACGATCTGCCGGTGGCCACCGTAGCCGAGGTGCGTCCCCGTGTGACGCTGCTGCGGCTCCGCGATGTGATGGGGGAGCGGCGGGGGTTGAGGGCGGGCGCCTGGCGGCGGGTGCTGGCGGCGGACGCCGAGCACGGCACCGATTACGCCCGCACCCTGGTGTCCTGGTTCGACGCGGGCTGTGACGTGGCGGGCGCGGCCAAGGCGCTGTCCGTCCATCCCAACACCTGCCGCTACCGTCTGAAGCAGGTCGGCCGGCAGCTCGGGATCGACTTGGAGGACCCTGATGAACGGCTGGTTCTCTGGCTGCAGTTGAGGGTTCTGGCCGAGGGCTCCTGGTCATCTGGTCCCTGACAGCCGCTCCCTGTCAGCCGCCCCCCGTCAGCGCAGGTCGCGGATGAGTTCGCGGAGGATGGAGTCCACCTTCTCCTCCTTGAACTCTTCCGAGCCGATCAGCAGCGTCACGGCCCGCCGGCCGTCATCGGTGACAGCGTTCCTGAGCTTGTGGCCGGTCTCCATGAAGCCGCTGTGTCCCCAGGTGACGAAGCCCGGGGTGCTCTCATATCGCTCGACTCCCAGGCCGTAGCGCCCGCCGCTCTCCTCGGGGTCCGCAACGGTCCGCTTCATCTCGGCCAGCTGGGCCGGGGCCAGCAGCTTCCCGGACATCAGCGCGGTGAAGAAGGCGGTGACGTCGGCACCGGTGGAGACCAGCGCACCGGATGCGTCGGCCGCGGAGACGTTCCACTCCGTCCAGTCCAGCAGCTTCCCGGACCGCTTCACGTAGCTTCGCAGGTCCGGCTTGGGGAGCGTGGTCCGGTCGCCCGGCCAGGAGGTGTTGCGCAGTCCGAGGGGCTGGATGATCCGCTCTTTGATCTCGGTGCCGATGCCGCGGCCGGTGACCTTGGTGACGATCAGGCCGGCCAGATTGTAGTTGGTGTTGGAGTAGGAGAAGCGGTGCGGAGTGCTGTCGTCGGCCGGGGGCAGAGTCAACGCCTGCAGGACCGTGTCCAGGGGCTCGAAGTGATCCCAGCGGTGCGCAAGCTCGTCCTCCCAGTACGGCGCGTCCAGGTAATCGGGCAGGCCACTGGTGTGCTGCAGCAGCTGCCGAATCGTGATCTTGCGCCCGTCATAGTGCTCGGTGCGGATCAGACCCGGCAGATAGTGGTCGACGGTGTCATCGAGCTTGATCCTGCCTTCGCCGACGAGCTGGAGCACGACCGTGGCCACCCAGGTCTTGGTGTTGCTGGCAATACGGCTGTGCTCATTGCCGACGACCTCACGTCCCGTCCTCAGGTCGGCGAGGCCGACCCCGGCGTTCCGCACACCGCAGCGTGGACTCTTCACCGTCACGCTGATCCCCGAGGCGTCGGCGCTGCCCAGTTCCTTCAACGCCTTCTCTATGGGCTTCGTGTCACACCCCGGTGCCGCGGCCGACGCGGCGGGAGCAGCCAGCAGAGGGACGATGACCGCCAATGCCGCAACAACGCTTGTCCTACGTCGCATCAAGTCTCCTTCATCCCGTGCGGTTACGTGCGGCGCAACCGGTTGCCCACAGCATCGGGCATGGGCCGGCCCTGGGCATGCAGCGCCCGGCAAGGGATTTCACGCATGGTTTGTGCGCCTGGCCAACAGGCCGTCTCATTCGATCTGTTATGCGGCGGAGCTTTGTCCACACGTCCAAGCAACGACCTGCTGATTTGTTCTGCGAGACCAAGGCGCGGGGGCTCACCGCGCGTACGTTGAGGACACGTTCCCCGAGCCCCCCGCAGGTATGCCGGGGTCACGTCTGCCCCCGTCCCCGCGAAAGGCTCCGCCGTGTCCTTGAATCCGCGTCACCGCGCCGTCGTCGCCGATGCCCACAACGACCTCCTCATGGCCGTCGCGGCCCGTCCCGCGAAGCGCTGGGGCGGCTACTTCCGGGACCGGTGGCTGCCGCAACTGCGCGAGGGCGGCGTGGACATCCAGGTGCTGCCCGTGTTCATCGACGACCAGTACCGCCCCGAGGGAGCGCTGCGGCAGACCCTCCGCATGGTCGAGTGCGGCCACGTTCTCGCCGAGGCCAACGCCGACCAGGTCGCGCTGTGCGGCAACGGTGCGGACATCGACAGGGCCCTCGCCGAGGACAGGATCGCCCTCGTTCTCGCGCTGGAGAGCGCACCGGGCATCGACGCCTCCGTCGAACTGTTCTCCACCCTTTTCCGGCTCGGCGTGCGGATCGCCTCGATCGCCCACTGGGGACGCACCCCGCTCGCCGACGGCAGCCGGGAGAACGCCACCGGCAGCCGGCTCACCCTCCCCGGTATCGAGGCGCTGCGGGAAATGGAGCGCCTGGGCATGCTCTTCGACATCTCCCACCTGGGGGAGAGCGGTGTCGCCCATGTCCTTGAGCTCACCACCCGCCCGCTGATCGCCACCCATTCCTGCGCCCGCGCCCTGCGGGACCACCACCGCAACCTCACCGACGACCAGATCCGTGGTGTGGCCGATACCGGCGGCGTGGTGTGCGTGAACTTCGTCCCGGACTTCCTCACCGACGACCAGGCGAAGGTGAACGTCGACCGGGTCGTCGACCACATCGAGCACATCGCTTCCGTGGCAGGGATCGACCACGTCGGCCTCGGCTCGGACTTCCTCCGCGAGGTCACGGCGGACCTCACCCCACCCTGCTGCGAGAACACCGACGACGAGGACCCCCTGTTCGACTTCCCCGGCCTGGCGGGCCCGGCCGACATGCCCCTGGTGACCGAGGCAATGACCCGCCGGGGCCTGCCCGAGGAGGACGTCCTGAAGATCCTGGGCGGGAACCTGCGACGGCTCATGACCACCCACATGGGCTGACGCCGGCGCAAGCCCGACGGAGCCCCGCGCGTCCTGCGTCCGGCCCATCAGTCGTTCCGCCTCTGGAGGTTTCACCCGTGCCGCACGATGATGACCGCTTCTCCGCGCGGGCGGACGGTGCGCCGCCCCTGGGCGCCATGCTCGCGGACCTCGAAGAACTCGTCACCTGCGAGTCCTACTCGGCCGACCACGCGGCCCTGGCCCGCAGTGGCCAGGTGGTCGCCGCGCAGGGCAGCCGTCTGCTCGGTGCCCCGCCCCGAACGCTGGTCATCGAGGGGGTCACCCACCTCCAGTGGGGCTTTGGCACGCCGCGCGTCCTGCTGCTGGGCCATCACGACACCGTCTGGCCGACCGGCTCCATCAGGACCCTGCCCTGGTCGGTCGAGCAGGGCGTCGCCCGCGGGCCCGGGGTCTTCGACATGAAGGCCGGGCTGGTCCAGATGTTCCACGCCCTCGCCTCGCTGCCCTCCCTCGATGGCCTCTGCGTGCTCGTCACCGGTGACGAAGAGACCGGTTCGGCCACCTCCCGCCCGCTCATCGAGGTCATCGCGCGCCAGTGCTCGGCCACCTTCGTCATGGAGCCATCGGCCCCCGGAGGGGCCCTGAAGACCAGCCGCAAGGGCGTATCCGGCTACGACATCACCGTGCACGGCCGCGCCGCCCACTCCGGGCTCGAACCGGAGAAGGGGGTCAACGCGGCCACCGAACTTGCCTGCCAGATCCTCGCTCTGCAGAACGTCGCCGACACCGTCATCGCCTCCACCGGGCCCGGGACGACCGTCACTCCCACGGTGATGCGGGCCGGCACCTCGAACAACACCGTACCCGCGCGGGCCGAGCTGAGCGTGGACGTGCGCGTGCCCGATCCGGCGGCGCAGGAGGCGGTCGACCGGCTCATCAGGGCCCTGGAGCCGCAGTTCCCGGGCGCCCGACTGCAGATCGACGGCGGTCCCAACCGTCCGCCCCTGGCCCCCGGCGCCTCCCGGGCGCTGTTCGAGCTGGCCGCCGAACAGGCCGCACGGCTCGGCCTCGGCCCGCTGCGCCAAGCGGCTGTCGGCGGAGCCTCCGACGGCAACTACACCGCCGGGGCCGGATGCCCCACACTCGACGGACTCGGTGCGGTCGGCGACGGTGCGCACGCCGACCACGAACACGTCATCACCGCCACCATGCCGGCCCGTGCCCGGCTGCTGGCCCATCTCGTCGGAGCGCTGCGATGAACGGACCGACTGTCCGAGAGCTCCACGTCATGGAGGACTTCGACGCCGCCAATCTCCTCTACGCCGACATCTGGGGGACCGAACCCGGCAGCAGCTCGCCCATCTCCGCCGAGGTCATGCGGGCCCTGTCCCACTCCGGCAACTACGTGGCCGGAGCGTACGAGGACGACCGGCTGGTCGGTGCCTCCGTCGCCTTCTTCGGCGAACCCATGGGCACCAGCCTTCACTCGCACATCACCGGCGCCGTCATGGGGCGTGGCGTGGGCCTCGCCCTCAAGACGCACCAGCGGCAGTGGGCACTCGCCCGCCGGCTGCGGCGCATCACCTGGACCTACGACCCACTCATCCGCCGCAACGCCTACTTCAACCTGGTCAAGCTCGGCGCCCGGCCGGAGCAGTATCTGACCTCCTTCTACGGCGCGATGGACGACGCCCTCAACGGCGGCGACGAGTCCGACCGGGTCCTGGCCGCCTGGGACCTCACCGCGCCCGCCCCGCCCGGGACGATCGAGCCGCCTCCCGGCGCCGCGCACGGCCTCCGCAACCACCATGGCCACCCGGAGACCACCGCAACCGACGCCGGCACCGTACTCATCGACCTCCCGGACGACATCGAGGCCCTGCGCCGCACGGATCCCGGCGCCGCCCGGGCCTGGCGCTTGGCCGTACGGCACACCCTGGGCGGCCTGCTCGCCGAAGGCGCCCGCGTCGTCGGCTTCCACGAACGCCGCCGCTACGTGGTCCAGCGCACAACACCCCGTTCCTGACCGCCAACAGAGGAGCCACCAGTCATGAAGACGAAGATCTCCGGCGTCGAGCTGCGGCGGATCGCGATGCCGCTCGTCGCCCCGTTCCGTACCTCCTTCGGCGTGGAGACCAGCCGCGATGTGCTGCTGGTCCGTGTCGTCACCGCCGACCGTGAGGGCTGGGCCGAGTGTGCGGCCATGTCCGAACCTCGCTACTGCTCCGAGTACGTCGACGGTGCGCAGGACGTCCTGCGTAGGTTCCTCATCCCCGCCCTGCCGAAGGACGGCCTGGACGCGCAGGAGGTGGGACGCGTCCTGGCGCCCTTCACCGGCCACCGGATGGCGAAGTCCGCGCTGGAGACAGCGGTGCTGGACGCCCAGCTCCGCGGCGTCGGCGAGTCCTTCGGCGGCTATCTGGGTGCCGCCCGGGGCCGGGTGCCCTGCGGAGTCTCCGTCGGGATCATGGACTCCGTGCCCGCGCTCCTCGACGCCGTGGCGGGATACCTCGCCGAGGGCTACGTCCGGATCAAGCTGAAGATCGAGCCCGGTTGGGACGTCGAACCCGTACGCGCCGTGCGCGAGCGCTTCGATGACGATCTGATCCTGCAAGTCGACGCCAACGCCGCCTACACCCTGGCCGACGCTCAACACCTCGCTCAGCTGGACGACTTCCGCCTTCTGCTGATCGAACAGCCACTGGCCAACGACGACATGGTCCAGCACGCCGAACTGGCCAAGCTGCTGCGCACCCCGATCTGCCTGGACGAATCCATCAAGTCCGCCGCCGACGCCGCGGCGGCCATCTCTCTCGGTTCCTGCTCCGTCATCAACATCAAGCCGGCCCGGGTCGGCGGCTATCTCGAAGCCCGCCGCATCCACGACCTCGCCCGCGCCCATGGCATCCCCGTCTGGTGCGGCGGCATGCTGGAGACCGGTATCGGCCGCGCCGCCAATGTCGCCCTGGCCGCCCTGCCGGGCTGCACCCTCCCCGGCGACACCTCCGGCTCCAACCGGTACTTCGCCACCGACATCACACAGCCGTTCGTCCTCACCGCCGGCCACCTCGATGTCCCCACCGGCCCCGGCCTCGGCGTCGAGCCGCTGCCCGACGTCCTCAACGAGGTCACCACCTCCAGCGAATGGATACCGCTGTGAGCACCTATCGGGTCTGAGTGGCGAGCATGGCGTATCCGCCGGCGGGTCGAATGGCGAGAATGGCGTATCCGACAGCGGGCCCGAGCCGGGAGTGGACATGGACGCGGTGGTGGAGTGGGTGGACGCCCGCGAGAGGCTGCCGGGGGACGGTATGCCAGTGGCGGCGGCGACATCGGGCCGCTACCCCGAAGGGTGTCTTTATTGCCGTACGGTGGTTGGCCTGGGGCTTTGCGATCGCCTACGTATGGGCATGATCAGTGATCATGAGTCTGCGACTGCTCTACCTGATCTTCTGCCGACTACTGGGCTGCCTCCTCCTGGTGGGCCGTTCGACCGCCTCGAACAATGCCGAGATCCTCGCCCTTCGTCATGAGGTCGCTGTGCTTCGTCGGCAGGCCGAGCGGCCGCGGCTGTCGTGGGCTGATCGTGCCGTGCTCTCCGCTCTCGCACGGCACCTGCCACCCGTCTTACGTCGCCATCGGCTGGTCACCCCGGGCACCCTGCTGAACCTGGCACCGGCGTCTGGTGCGCTGGAAGTGGCGCCAGACGGCGGTCAGATCCGGTCGTGCACCATTGCCGGAAGAGACAGTTGCGCTCATCCAGCGCCTGGCGAGAGAGAACCCGACCTGGGGGTATGTCAGGATCCAAGGTGAGTTGCGTCGGCTTGGTCATCGGGTCGCCGCTGCGACTATCCGGCGCGTTCTGCGCCGCTCGGGTCTACCGCCCGCACCGCAGCGCGCATCCCAGTAGACTTGGCGCTCCTTCCTCCGCGCCCAGGCTCACACGCTGCTCGCTTGCGATTTCATGCACGTGGAGACCGTCTTCCTCAGACGTCTCAATGTCTTCTTCGTCATGGAGATCGCCACCCGGCGCGTGCACGTCCTGGGTGTCACCGCCCATCCGACCGGCGCATGGGTCACCCAACTCGCCCGCAACCTGCTCATGGACCTTGAGGAGAGGACTGGGTGCTTCCGGTTCCTCATCCGCGACCGGGACAGCAAGTTCACCGGCGCGTTCGACGCCGTCTTCGCCGGCAACGGCACAGCCGTCATCCCGACCCCGCCGCAAGGCCCCCGGTCCAACGCCTTCGCCGAACGATGGATACGCACGGCCCGCGCCGAATGCACCGACCGGCTCCCTATCACCGGTGAACGACACCTGCGTACGGTCCTCGACCAGTACGCCGAGCACTACAACGCCGGACGAGCCCACCGCGGCCTCGGGCTACGAGCACCCGACGACGACCCGCACATCATCCCCCTACCTGCTGGCGCAGTCAGGCGCCGACAGGTACTTGGTGGACTGCTCAACGAGTACCACACCACGCCACTCCGACCGCCTCACCATCCACAGGGAACGCCCAGCTCAGCAGCCTGATCGGAATATTGACACCCCTCAGGGGTCGCGGGATCCGATGCCGCCGGCGCCCGCTGTGCCGCCTTGGGGGCGACGGTGAGCGACGCGCTGGAACTGCCGGTCTTTACAAGCGGCTGAGTCCTCACACACTGCGTCTGCCGAACAACTGACCCTGGCAGCACGCGTGGACGCAACTGTTCGCCACCATCCACCCGCCGTCCGAGGCACCCTGACGTGACCGACGGCCCACCAGGGCCCAACCCGAGCCGAACCGTGGAAGAGCCGGGCAGACCAATAGGCAGGTCGGTGCGTTCCAGGAGTGCGCAGGCCTGCTCGATGCGTTGGGTGAGCCACCGTCCCGGCGAGGTGCCGATTTCGTCACGGAAGCGTCGGATGGGAGGTGTTGAGTAGGCCGGTGAGCAGTTGGAGCCGCTCGGCGTCGGGGCTGTCTTCGGCGGCGGTGCAGATGATGAGCACGGGGCCGGGAGCGCCCGGCATCGGGTAGGCGTCCCAGTCCAGGTTGAGTTCGCCGACCAGGGGGTGGCTGATGCGCATCTGGCCGCGGGTCGGTTCCTCCACATCATGGCGGGCCCACAGAGCCGCGAACTCATCGCTGCGGACGGCGAGTTCACCCACCAGTTGGACGGCGCGCGGGTGCCCCGGATCGGCGGCGACCTGCGTCCGCAGCATCCCGATCAGCTCTGCGACCGTGGCCGCCCGTTCCGGGCATGCCTGGTCGGCCTCGGGGTGCAGGAGCAGCGACAGCAGGTTGCGCTGCTCCTGAGGCTGCTGGGTGAGCTCGCCCAGCAGGGCACCGGCCAGCGGACTCCAGGCCAGCACGTCCAGGAAGCGGCCGACCACCAGGGCGGGCGAGGTCATGGTGCGCAGCAGTCGGAGCGTGGTGTCGGGTACCTCCTCCGGCTCGTACGGACGCGGGCGGCGGGCCGGGGTACGCGCGGCGGCGGCGAGGGTGTGCAGGTGCCGGGACTCCTCGGCGGAGAAGTTGAGGGCGCGCGCGAGGGCGTCGAGGACCTGATCGGAGGGCCGTACGTCGCGCCCCTGTTCCAGGCGCTGGTAGTAGTCCGCGCTCATCCCGGCCAGCAGGGCCAGTTCCTCCCGCCGCAGCCCGGCGACGCGTCGCCGGGAGCCGGGTTCCAGGCCAACGTCCTTCGGGTGCAGTCGAGTTCGGCGGGTCCGCAGGAACTCGGCGAGTTCGCGTCGGGGATCGTCGCTCATGGCGAGGGGGGCGTCGGTCACGGCGTCAGTATGCCTCCGACGCGACTCGTGAGGGTGGGTCTGCCAGTCCCAGGAGAAGGGGAACGACCGTGATGCCGCGTGCAGGGTCCAGCATCGGATCCACCACACAGCAGGCCGCGGAAGGACAGCGACATGAAGACCGTTCAGATCACGAGTTTCGGTGCACCGGACGTCCTGCGGGTCAATGACGTCGCCCGCCCCGTTCCCGCTGCGGGCGAGGTACTGGTGTCGGTCGAGGCGTCCAGTGTGAACGGACACGACGTGATCGTCCGCGCCGGGGAGTTGAAGATGGTGTCGGGACGCCGCTTCCCGATCGGCGTGGGGCTGGACTTCGCCGGCACCGTCGCCGCGACCGGCGCCGATGTCGCGGGTTACCGGGTCGGGGACCGGGTGTGGGGCACGGTGCACCCCCGGCAGCGGCACACCACCGGTGGGGCGGCCGAGTACGTCGTGGTGTCCGCCGGCCGCATCGCGCCCGCCCCGGCCGGCCTCTCACCGGCGGACAGCGCCTCCCTGGTCGTCGCGGGCGCCACGGCGTTGATCGCGCTGCGCGACAGCGTGCACCTGGCGAGCGGGGAACGGGTCCTGGTCCGGGGCGCGGCCGGCGGAGTCGGTACAGCCGCCGTGCAACTGGCACACGCCATGGGCTGCCATGTGACCGCGCTGGCCCGGGACCGCCACGCCAAGCTCCTTACCGACCTCGGTGCCGACGAGGTCCTGGACTACGGCTCCACCACCTCGGACCACATCGGCCCCTTCGACGTCATCGCGGACACGGTCGGCTCGGAACTGAACTGCTACCGGAGCCGGTTGACCAAGGGGGGCCGGATGGTCACCGTGGGACTGTCCGCTTCGGCCCTGGCCGCGATCGCCGCCTCCAGCGTGCACGGTGCCCGCCGCATCCGTACCTTCAGCGCCAATCCCGACACCACCGTGCTGAGTGACCTGGCCGACTACGTCACGACGGGTGCGCTGCGCCCGGTGGTCCACAGCGTGTACCCGCTCGCGGACATCGCCGCCGCGCACGAGGCGTTCGAACGCGGCGGCGTCGTGGGCAAGCACGTGGTCACGGTGGCCGCCTAACCCCTGTGCCGTTCAGGAATACGTCGCTGCAGGTCGTAGGCCGTCTGGCCGCGTGTTGCAGTGGCTGGACGGCGATCAACTGGACCTCGCATCGGTTGCTGGGCGGCCGCGTGAACCGAGCCGGTCGGAGCCGCCCGGCGGTTGATCGCGGTGGATGGCAAGCGGGTGCGCGGCTCGGGTGGCCATGACGTCGAGCCGCGGCATCTGCTGGGGGCGATCGAACACGGCCACGGGGTGGTGCCGGCGCAGCGCGAGGTCGGCTGCAAGACCAACGAGATCACCGAGTTCGCGCCGTTGCTCGACACCGTCGAGTTGACCGGTTCAGTGGTCACCGCGGACGCGCTGCACGCCCAGCGTGGCCACGCCGACTACCTCGTGCTCGAACGCGGCGCCCACTACCTGCTGACGGTCAAGGGCCACCAGCCGACACTGTTCACGCAGATCAAGGCGCTGCCGTGGAAGGACGCTCCGGTCGTGGACAACAGCGAGGACCGCGCCCAGGGCCGCATCGAGCGGCGCAGCGTCAAGGTCGTCACCATCGCCCCCGGGACCCTGTTTCCGCACGCCCGCCAAGCCATCCAGATCACCCGCAAGACCCGCCGGCTCGACAGCACGAAATGGACCACCGAGATCGCCCACGCGGTAACCAGCCTGACCGCCGAGCAGGCCACCGCGCGCCAGCTCGCCGCGTGGGCACGCGGCCACGGGCGCATCGAAAACCGACCGCACTGGGTCCGCGACGTCACCTTCGACGAGGACCGATCCCAGATCCGCACAGGCAACGGTCCGCGCATCATGGCTTCACTACGCAACCTCGCCATCAGCATGCTGCGCCTGCACGGCGCGACCAACATCACCCAAGCCCTGCGACATCACGCCTGGAACCCGCACCGCCCCGTCCAACTGCTGCTGACCTGCTGAAATGCGACTTTGCCGGGACCCTGCGCCCTACCCTCAACGTTCTGCGGCGAACTCATGCCGGATATCGCCCCCACGCGACGAGAGATTAAGTGGAGCGAGCGCGCCGGGATGCTTAAAGTCTTGAATTCGCGCTCCGCACGCGTCTTGCACGAGGAGTCGTGGCGTGCTGTGGGTAGGTGGCGGAGACAGCCAGTCGCGGCCCGGCGGCCTGTTTCGGTCAAGATTTCCGACGCCTGGATCCGGGCCGGATGTGCCAGCGCCTTTGAACGCACGCAGAAACAGTCCATCCACCAGGAGAGGGGCTCTGGCAGTACTTGTATCACAAGGGTCTCCCTGTCGCCTGCAAGCCCGCCCAACTTGTTGTGACAGGTTCTCAGCCATACAGAGGAGGCGCGGCAAGTGGTAGACAACCAATTCACAACGCATGCAGAACTTTTCGATCTGTGTGGAAAGCGCGCGCTCGTCACCGGTGGCACCAGAGGCATCGGGATGATGATCGCGCGTGGCCTTCTCCAGGCGGGCGTCCGCGTGGTCATCAGCTCACGCAACGCAGAAGCCTGCGCTCAGGCGCAGGAACAGCTGTCCAAATTCGGTGAGGTGCGGGCCATCCCCGCCGACCTGTCCCGCCACGACGAGTGTCGGCGACTGTCCGACCTCGTCACCGCCGACTCGGAGCGTCTCGACATCCTCGTCAACAACGCGGGCGCCATGTGGGACGAGCCGCTGGCGACGTTCCCAGACGCGGCCTGGGACACGGTCGTCGACCTCAACCTGAAGTCGCCGTTCTGGCTAGTCCAGGCGCTGCTGCCCGCACTTCGCAGGGCGGGCACCGCCGACGATCCCGCGCGGATCATCAACATCGGCAGCATCGCCGCCATCCACATCCCCCAGCGGCCCAACTACTCGTACTCCAGCAGCAAGGCCGCGCTGCATCAACTCACCAGAGTGCTCGCCAAGGAACTAGGACCGCAGCACGTCACCGTGAACGCCGTGGCGCCGGGACCGTTCCCGTCGGCGATGATGGCTGCAACCCTCGATGAGCTCGGCGAGGCGATCGCGGCGTCGGCCCCACTACGCCGGATCGGCCGCGACGACGACATGGCGGGTGTCGCCGTGTTCCTCGCCAGCCGGGCAGGCGCATACCTAACGGGCGCCGTGATCCCCGTCGACGGCGGCATCGCCACAACCGCGTAGGCCGCCTAAGGGGTCCCGTAATGAACTTTGAGGGGCCATGTCAGCTCTGCGCGGATCGCTCGTCGGGACCGTCTATCCGGCGGTGGCGAGGTTGTGCAGGCGGGCGATACCGAGCGTGGCGTGGTGGATGCCGTCGCCTTTGAGGCGACAGTCGCGCAGGATCTTCCAGGTCTTCATGCGGGCGAAGGTGTGCTCGATGCGGGCGCGAACCTGTTTGTGGGACCGGTTGTGTTCCTCTTTCCAGGCCAGGAGTTCGGCTTGCCCGGCCGCTCGCCGGTGCGGGATCACCAGTCCGGTGCCCTGGTAGCCGCCATCGGCGATCGTCGTGGTGGTGCCCACGGCGGCCTTGGCGCCGGATTCCTCCCAGCCGCGGGAGTCATGGCGATTGCCGGGCAGCGGTCGGCCGACCACGACGACCAAGCGGGTGACGGCGTCGATCACGACCTGATGGGCAGTCGAGTAGCGGTAGTTTTGGGACTGTTCGGCGATCGAATGGTCGCGAGTGGGCACCAGGGTGCCGTCCACGATGAGCACGGTGTCCTTGCGGAACCGCCGACGAGGCTGGAGCGCGAGCCGGGGGCCGAGGTGGTCAATGATGCGGTCGGCCGCGGTCTTCGAGATACCGAAGAGCGGGGCAAGCTGGCGCATCGTCAAGTTTGTGCGCCAGTAGGTTGTCACGAGCAGCACGCGGTCTTCCAGCGGCAGACTCCACGGACGGCCCCGCCGCACCGCATCCGCGCCCTCCCGTCGCAACGCGGCCGCCAACCTGCCGAAGCAGCGCGGGCTCAGCTCAGTGAATGGAGTTATCCAGGACGGCTCGGACGCCGTGATCACAACTGCCACAGCCCGTCATCATCGCAAGACAAGGTCGCTTCGCCTTGAACAAGATGGGCGCCCACGACTGCACACTCCGTACCGCAATGTCAGCTCAAGCTGCGATGTCGGCTTCGGGTTGGAGTGCAGGGCCGAGCAGCAGGCCACCGTCCAGGACGAATTCCGAGCCCGTAGCGAAAGATGCGTCCTGGGAGGTGATGAAGAGCAACAGGCGGGTGATGTCAGAGGGTTCGGCGAGGCGGGGGATGGCGAAGGGATCGGGCGAGTAGAAGTCGGCGATGGCCGGCTGGCCTGCGACGGCGGGTTCGTTGATCAGCGGTGTGGAGACGACGCCGGGGTGGATGGAGTTGACCCGGATGTTGTCCCGCCCCAGCTCCAGCGCGGCTGTCTTGGTCAGTCCGCGCACGGCCCACTTGCTGGCGGTGTAGGGGGCGTAGAAGGCCGTGCCGACGTGGGCCATAGTCGAGGCGATGTTGACGATGGTTCCGCCGCCGCCCCTGCGCATCGACGGAGCCACGGCCCTGATGCCGAGGAACTGGCCGGTGACGTTGACGCTGAAGGTGTGCTCCCAGGTGCGGAGTTCGGTGTGCTCGATAGGGACCGCGGGGTTCTGGACTCCCGCGTTATTCACCAGGATGGTGATCGGCCCGAAGCGGCTTTCGACTTCTCGCACCACCGCCGCCCAGTCGTCCTCGCTGGCGACATCCAGGTGAACGGACAGAGCCCGATGACCGAGCTGAGCAGCGAGATCGCGGCCGGTGTCGTCGTCGCGGCCGGCAATGACGACGTTCGCCCCCTCGGCGTGGTAGCCCTGCACATGACTGCTGCCCATGCCTCCGCTGCCGCCCGTGACGATGACGGTCTGGCCCTCGAAGCGTCCCATGATGCATCCTTCCAGGCTTACATTAGTGGTGAGTCGTGTGACTCACCTCCTCTCTCAAGGTAAGAGCAGGGCTAGAGGTGAGTCAAGTGACTCACCTCGCAGCGAGAGGCATACTGGAGGGCATGACGGCACAGCCTTCGGAATATCACCGGCGCGTGGCGGCGCAGAAGCGGACGTCCATCATCGAGGCAGCGACGAAGCTGTTCCTCGACTCCGGCTACGACGGCACCTCGCTGGCCCGCATCGCCGAGGCGGCCGGAGTGTCGAGGGCGACTCTGTTCAAGCAGTTCACCACCAAGGCGGCCCTGTTCGAGGCGATCGTCACCGAATACTGGAAGGTCGGCGACGAGGAGGCACTCCTCCCCGAGCCAGGGAACCTCCGCGCAGGGCTTGAGACCATCGGACGCCGATACGTGGCTCTTCTCACCCAGCCCGGCATGGCCGCCCTCTTCCGCATCGTCATCGCCGAGGTACCGCGCTTCCCGGAGCTCGGCGAGACCCAGTTCAAGCTCGGCAAGATGCCCTACTTCGAATCGGTCCGCCGCTACCTGGCGGCGGAGAACGCCGCTGGTACAGCCCGGCTTGACGATGCGGAGATGGCGGCGACCCAATTCCTCGGGATGATCTCCAACTACGTGTTCTGGCCGCGGATGCTGCTCGCACGCTGGGAGCCCGACGACTCCGCCATCACCAACGCGGTCGACCAAGCGGTGCTGACCATGCTCGCCCGATACGGCGCGCCGGGGACCCACGGCCCCTGAGACACCAGGTGTCCCACCGCTCTGCGTAACCACCCGATACCTCCCGCACGGGCAGGCCATCGGCCCCGTCGGGTACACAGTCACTCACACACAGTGCCCGAGCTCCTTGGAACTGCCGCCTTCGCGATGGAAGCGCGCCCGACAGCCCGCGGCCCTGCGGTGGATCGAAGCCGAAGGCCGATCGCGGGACAGCACCTGGGCGAGGACATCATCGACGCCAACGAACCGACACGAGAATTACCGAACGGGTTCAGCGTTTGGTCGTGTGCGTGCGGCAACGACTGCGGCGACCGTCTCCCGGCAGCGCTCCGGTCGCCGCGCTCGATCGCAGTCGGCGCCGTCGTTGAGGGTAACGATTGGTGACGATGGGGACGGCTGGGTGCGATGCCAAGCCGTCGCGGCGACATGTGTGGGTGGTGAGGGGTGCATTGCAGGCTTCGGGGTATTAGCGGTACCTCCCTTCGCCTGCGGGCCGGGCGCTACGATGAGGGGATGGCCGCCACGATTAATTTGCGCACCGAGATCCGGGAGTTTTTGAGGTCACGTCGCTCCCGCATCACGCCCGATAAGGCAGGCCTGCCCGCCTACGGTGGCCACCGCCGGGTCAAGGGTCTGCGTCGCGAGGAAGTAGCGCTACTCGCAGGAGTGTCGGTTGAGTACTACGTGCGTATGGAGCGCGGCGGCCTGGCCGGTACCTCCGAGGGCGTGCTCGACGCGTTGGCCTCGGCCCTACAACTCGACGACGCGGAGCGCGATCACCTGTTTCACCTCGCGCGCCAGTCCGGGGCACCCAGCAGTCGACGCCGCCGCAAGCCCGCGGCGACGGTGCGCCCGGCGCTGCAACAAGTGCTCGACGCCATTACCGATGCACCGGCGTGGATCCGCAACGGCCGCCAGGACGTGATCGCCATGAACCAACTTGGCCGAGCCCTGTATTCACCGGTGCTAGCAGACCCGCGACGCCCCGCCAACACCGCGCGGTTCGTGTACCTGAATCCCGACGCAGCCAAGACGTTCTTCGTCGACTACGACCAGGTCACACGAAATGCGGCCGCGATGCTGCGCATGGAAGCCGGCCGCGATCCGCACGACGAGGAGCTCGTCGCCCTTGTTGGCGAATTGTCAACGTGCAGTGAGCTATTCCGGCAGCAGTGGGCATCTCAGGACGTGCGGCTGCACGGATACGGGAGCAAGCGTGTAAACCATCCGGTAGTGGGCCGGCTCGACTTGGACTTCGAGTCCATGGATCTGCCCACCGAACCTGGCCTGCAGTTGAATGTCTACACCGCACCCGCGGAGGGGCCGGCCGCTGACAATCTGGCCCTGTTGGCGTCGTGGGCGGCTAGCGAGAAAACCTTGGCGACCGAGCTTCTAGCACCTGGCGGATAGCCCAATCCCCCTCAGCCTGTGCGTGTCAGGGATCACAATGCCGGTAAGTATCCGCCAAACCAGGGCGACGACGTCAGCCAATGGAGTCTCCCGCTTGGGGCGCCGGCGTCGGGCATGACGAAGAGGCCGTTGGCATCCACGTGGCTGATGCCGGACTGCGGGAATCTTTAGCAGCCACCCTGCGCCGGGGCCCGTCCCTGCCACCGAAAGGTGGTCTCCATCAGTGGCCAAGAGGAGAGTTCCCGCGGCGGACCAGGGCCGTGTCGGGGCGGACCAGGAGCAGAAGGTGCCGCGGTCTGTCTTTGGGGAGGTGGTGGAGCGGGCCGGCGAGGACGGCGCGGTCTGTGTCGGTGAAGGTCGGCTTAGCGGCCCGGCGTTGCAGGACCAGCAGTTGGTGCCGGAGTACCAGGATCTCGACGTTCTTCTCCCTGTCGCTCATCGGCAGGAGGCGTAGGAACGCCAGGGCGTTGGTCGCGGCGAGGTAGGCCAGACGCGGCAGCACGACAGACCATGATGCCGCCGGGGCTCTGCGCAGGTGAAGGCCCCGGGGTGAACGTCGAGGAGAACCGGAAATCGTGATCAGGCCCCCGACCTGCGTGGATGGTTTATCGGCACCCGCAGGGTCCGGCGCGCCGGGAGCCGGGAAAAATGCCGCCGGGCGCCAGTCGATGGCGGCCCCGTCGCTGCCGCTCCCTCGGGTGCTCCCGCGCGCTCTACCGCTGCCCCTGATGCCGCGTCATCATGACGCGGTTACAGAGGTGAGGAATCAGAGTAGCTCGTGAGCAGGCATCGCAAACCGGATCCTGATCCGGGGCAGGGCACTGCACCGCCGAACAACTCGGACGGCCAGATGTCCCCGCCCCGGGCGGAGCCTGCGTGATGAAGCTGGCCTTCGCGTTCAGGCGGAGGGCGAACCGTCGGCGCTTGTTCCGGGGTAAGCACCGACTCGGCACTGCCAGGTGCCCGATTCATCAGGGTCTTCCCAGACGACCTCGTTCTGTGTCAGGCGAGGCCTGGCTGGCCGGTGACTGCCGGGAACCGGCGGAAGGCCCACGGAGTAGAGCTCGACGTACGCGTCAGGGATTCGGTCGGCGAGCTGGTAGAGGATGTTCGCATCCGTTCCGTTGGCGTCGACAGAGAACCCGACCCCCATACCCGAGCTGTCGGAGACCAGGACCTCCACGTACCCTTCTGCGCTTGGCTGGGTGTATGTGGTAGTTGGTTCCTCTGTAACGCTGGCCCAGTGAAGATCGTGCAGCACCTTCTGGGCCAGTCCTTCGATTCGGGACACCTCGCCTCCTTTTCATGTTGGCACTGCATTATCTTCACGTAGGTGGGGGCCGTCGCCCTAGGATCGGAGCGAACTTGTCGCCGACTGGTCAGATCAGCGTGATTGTAAATTCGAACACCGTGTTGATGGTGCGCGTACGGTTTCCGGCCATGGGGAATTTGTCTACCGACTTGAGGACGTAGTGTGCGGTTTTGGCCTTGAAGGATGAATGGATCAGGTAATTGGCCGGGACGCTCCGATGTGTGTCACGGTAGCCGAACTGCCGGCCATTCTGTGTCGCTGTAGCGACCTCATTCATCGGCCCCGTAGCAGTACCTGCCGTCCTCCCGTTGAGCTTGTGACTCCACATGAACCGAATGCTGGAAGACCCGTACTTCACCTGTGCGGTGAAGTGGCCATACTGGCTGTTCCCCCTGTAATCGGGGGCCTGCGGCGTGAAGAAATGAGTTGCTGTGCTTGCCTTCTTTGTTACGGGCTTACCCTCGTCCTTCGAGGTTACCCAGCTCTTGGAATGCTCGCTGATGGTCACTCGATAGGCCCTGGGTGGAGAATCCTTGGAAGACTCGGAAGCGGACGCAGTACCGGCCAGCGGCAGTAGCGTAAACGTAGCGAGAGCGATGCTCGATAATACTCGGACGTGCTTCACGGTTCCCCCTTGTCGCGTTGCGGTCAAAGTGACCGTACGCATTAGGGCAGTGAACTGCATCCGAATTTCTAAAATGTATCCCAGGTCACATCGTTTTTATTTACATCTATAGTGAACTGTTCAATTCGCAAAGAACCGAGAGGGAAGGCTTCGCTCGCGCCTGTGCCGCTCGAAAAGTCATCGCTGCACGTCATGCCGCATATCTGTACTCGTTGATGAGGCCGCCGAGGATCCGGGTGCGCAGCTTTGTGAGTGCCCGGGTCATGTGCCGCGGCGGGTTGTTCGTGGGCGTCGGGTGGTAGCTGGTTGCGTGCTTGGTGGGGTCGGTGTTCGTTGTAGTGCCGCTCTTAGGTCGCGAGGACGTGGCGGGCGTGGGCGTCGTTCATGATGAGGACGTGGTCGAGGGCTACGCGTCGGATGCTGCCGATGATGCGTTCGCAGTGCGCGTTCATGCGGGGAGCCTGTGGCGCACCGTTGAGGATCTCCATCTCCTCGGCTCGGAAGACGGCGTCGAATGCCTCGCCGTACTTGCCATCGCGGTCGCGCAGCAGGAAGCGCAGGGACTCGATGTATATGCCCAGGTCGGCAGTGAGATTCCGTGCGCCTGCTGCACCGCCCAGTCCTGGGTCGGGCGGGCTGTGACCCTGGTGATGTGCAGTCGCCGGGTGCCGTGCTCGACGAACACCAGCGCGTACAACCGCCTGCCGGGGGCGGTGTCGATGTGGAAGAAGTCTGCCGCGATGATGCCCTCGGCTTGCGTGGTCAGGAACTCGCGCCAGGTGGGGCCGGAGCGACGTGGCACGGGGTCGATGCCGGCCGCGTGGAGGATCTCCCAGACCGTCGAGGCGGCGATCCGATGCCCGAGTCGGGCCAGCTCCCCTTGGATCCGCCGGTGCCCCCACCTCGGATTCTGCCTCGCCAGCCGCACGACGAGCTTCTTGATCGCTGCCGTGGTGGGTGGGCGTCCGGTACCACGGCGCGCGGTGTAGTCCCACTTCGCGGCGATGAACCTGCGGTGCCGGGCAAGCAGGGTGCCGGGGGTCACAGGGAAGACCTTGGGCTAGTGGCGTTGGGGTATCAGCCAGGACAGAGCGGCGAACCAGAACCGGTCGGCGGGCTCATAGCGGATCGGTCCGGTCAACTGGCGGCGCAGGAGCGCGTTCTCGTGCCGCAGCACCAACAGTTCCGCGTCCTTCGCCGTCCCACGGCGGAGGAATACCGATGGAACCGTCAGCAGCTTCCGGGGCACCTTGTACAACAAGGACACGATCACGCAAGGCATAATCCCAGCGAACTGACCGCACCCCGCTCAGCTGCGGCGATGACTTTTCGAGCGGCACAGGACTTCACCCACCCCGCCTTCCGTTTCCACGCCGAGCGCGTCATCCGTAAGATCATCTCTCGCTACGCCGACCACCCCTCACTGCTGGGCTTCCAGGTTGACAACGAGCCGGGGAACGAACTGTTCCACAACCACGGCGTCTTCCAGCGCTTCGTGGACCACCTGCGCTCGAGTTACGGCGATGTGGAGACGCTGAACCGGGAATGGGGTCTGGTCTACTGGTCGCACCGGCTGTGCACCTGGGCCGACCTGTGGACTCCGGACGGCAACGCGCAGCCGCAGTACGACCTGGCCTGGCGGCGTTTCCAGGCCGAGCAGACCACGGAGTTCATCGGCTGGCAGGCGGACATCGTGCGCGAGTACGCCCGCCCGGAGCACTTCGTCACCACATGCATCGCCTACGACCGGCCCGCCCTGGACGATCAAGCCGTCGCAAGCCGGCTCGACATCACCGCGGGCAACCCCTACTACACCATGCAGGACGGCCTCGCCCTGCCCGACCTGGGCACCGGCGGCCAGGCATGGACGACCAACGGGACGTGGGCGCTGTACCTCAGCGCGGACCGGATGTTCTCCTCACGCCAGGAGCCGTTCCTGGTCACCGAGACCGATGCCCAGGCCATCGGGCACTCCTGGAACAACCGGCCAGCCTACGACGGACAGTGGCGCCAGGCCGCCTGGGCGCTGGTCTCGCGCGGCGCCCGCATGATCGAGTACTGGCACTGGCACACCCTGCACTTCGGCACGGAGACGTACTGGGGAGGTGTGCTCCCGCACAGCGGCCGCCCCGGGCGCGTCTACCGGGAGATCGCCCGCATCGGCAAGGAGTTGGAGGCCGCGGGCGACCTGGTCGCCGGGCTGACACCGGACGCGGACGTGGCGATGGTCTACTCGTCCCCGAGCAAGTGGGCGTTGGCGTTCCAGCCGCCGCTGGCCGGGCCGGACGGCGGCCCGGACCGGCGTTCGTACCAGGGCGTCTTCGACCCCTTCTACCGGGGCGCGTTCGATGCCGGGCTCCAGATCCGCCTCCTGCACGCCGACCGTCTCACCGACACCACCGCGAGGGAAGCCGCCGAGCGGCATCCGGTCCTCGTCGTGCCGGGCCTGTACAGCGCGGACGATGCGACGCTCAACTGGCTCGCCGATTACGCTGCCGCGGGCGGCCACCTCGTGCTCGGCCCGCGTACCGGCTACGGGGACCTGTGTGCCAGGGCCCGCACCGACGTCATGCCCGCACGCCTCGCGGAGGCGGCGGGGGCCTGGTACGACGAGTTCAGCAACCTCTCCGAGGACGTGCCGGTCCACCCCGCCCCCGGTTCCCCCCTCGCGCTGCCGGCCGGTGCGGCGGCCACCCGCTGGGTCGACGGCCTCCAGGCCGACGGCGCACAGGTTCTGGCCGGATACGACCACCCGCACTTCGGCCGCTGGCCCGCCGTCACCACACGCTCCCACGGCGACGGACGGCTGACCTGTGTGGGCACCGTACCGGACCCGGTCCTCGCCGCGTCGCTGTTCCGGTGGGCCATCCCCGGGCAGGATGACGGCTGGAGGTTCGCGCAGGAGAGCGTCACCAGCACGGGTGCCACCGCTCCCGATGGCCGCAGGGTGCGCTTCGTGCACAACTGGTCCTGGGACGAGGTACCGGCCCCGCTCCCCGCCGCGGTCCGGGACGTGCTCGATGGCACGGATCACCAGGCGGGGGAGGAGCTGCGGCTGAACGCCTGGGACGTCCGGGTACTGCTGGAACGCTGATGGCAGGACACTGCGGGTGCCGGTAAATCATCCACGCAGGTGAGAGCTTGACCAGAGATCTTCGACTTTGGCCGACGCTCGCCCCGAGGTCTTCACCTGCACAAGGCTCCGGCGGCATCATGATCTGTCGTGCTGCCGCGTCTGGCCTGCCTCGCCGCGACCAACACCCTGGCCTTCCTACGCCTCCTGCCGATGAGCAACAGAGGTAAAGACATCGAGTTCCTCGTACTCCGGCACCAACTGCTGGTCCTGCGACGCCGGGCCGGCAAGCCGACCTTCACCGACACTGACCGCGCCATCCTCGCCGGCGCGCTCCACCACCTCCCCAAAGACAGACCGCGGCACCTTCTGTTCCTGGTCCGCCCCGACACTCCGGCAGTGAGTTGGGTTCCATGTCGTGCCGCTCCTCTCATGACGAGACGTGTGGTCTGCCGTGCGTCACGGCGGGCGCCACCCTCGTGGAGAAGCAGGGAGGGGAAGGTCCAGCGTTGGACGTACGAGCACGCGATGCGTCACATCGCAGATGCATCGCCCGTGCGGCTGGTGCCGCCGGGAAGCTGTTCGCCCTGGGCCAGTGCTTTGAGCCGGGCCATGTCTTTGACGATCAGGTGGCGACGACCGGGCGTGAGGATGCCGGCCGACTGAAGCTCGCCGAGAGCGGTAAATACCGACGAGCGGCTCATGGATGCCATGGCGGCCAGCTCCGGCCGATGCCCAACTCTACGAGCACGTCGATCGCCCCCAAGGGGCGGCCGACTTCGTCCGCCCGGGGCTTGTGCCCCGGCCCGCGGCGCGTTAACCGCTCGAAGTCCCGGCTGTGGAGCGTGCCTGGCCGATCATTCACGCAGTCGGGCGGGGAAGCTGTGGGGTTCGCGGCGTCAAGGCCGGCGCAACGGTGCTGGTCAAAGCGGGTGTCCCCGGCTGGAGTGGGGCCACCGCACGCCCTTCTGTGATCCAGGACGACTATCTCGCTGACCAGCACACGGAAATCTGTGTCGGCCGGAGTAGACATTGGGCGGTGGTGTGGTTATGGTTTCTCTCGTAGCCGAGATCAAGCAGGGCCCGGCAGAGACGAACTGCCGGGCAGCAGTACCCGCAGGTGCAGTTCGTAGGACGGTGCGGTGGTGGAGTTTCGAAGCCAGAGTTGTTGCAGGACGGCGACGAGGCTGACGACCGGACCGGGTGGCCCGCAGTGATCAGGGGCCGCCGTGAGCAGTACCGCAGTAGCAGTTCAGTAAGCGCAGTTCGCAGTACCAGCAGTACGTAGTTCCCGTTTGGTAAGTAGTTCATCCAGAGGGAAAGAACGGAGGAGCCCCGCGCCATCAGGATCGCCCGGGCGGAAGTCTTGAGCCCGGGTACCGCAGGACATCGATAGTGAGGTGGTCTTCGGTCAAGCAACCGCGATCCCCGCACCCCCGACAGCATTCAGGTCGGGTCTGCGGAAACAGAAGGCCGGCGCAGTACCAGGGCCGGCAGATGGTGTAGCAGTTCCTTCGGGGCCCTGGTGCCATTGGCACCAGGGCCCCTCCACGCGTTCCACAGAGAGGTGCAATGACAGCAGAGGACTCGTACAGCCGTCTCGACGACGACGACTACCCCGCCTACACCATGGGCCGGGCCGCCGAGATGCTCGGAACCACCCAGGGCTTCCTCCGCGCCATCGGCGAAGTCCGCCTGATCACCCCGCTCCGCTCCGAGGGCGGCCATCGCCGCTACTCCCGCTACCAGCTGCGCATCGCGGCCCGCGCCCGGGAACTCGTCAACCAGGGCACCCCCATCGAGGCCGCCTGCCGCATCATCATCCTCGAAGACCAGCTCGAAGAAGCCCAGCGCATCAACGCCGAATACCGCCGTGCCGCTGAATCTGTGAATTCACCGCCCGAGGTCTGAGGTGGCGCACGCCCGCCGGGTGCCGGCGGCCCCGCACATGCGGGGCGTGGCGCATGGGTCGTTTCCTGTGGTGACAGGGTGCGCGGACTGTAGCGTCTGAGTCAGCTGTCATGGTTCGGAAGTTCCCCTTCGCCCACGTCCTCGGCGTGGGCGTTCTGCTGTGCTGTGCCGCAGGAACCAGGGCGATCACCTCCGCCTTCGACACGTCGTGGGAGGCGTTCATCGACCGGAAGGCATAAGACTGGCTACGGGAACTGTGAAGTGGTTCGACGCGGGGAAGGCTTCGGCTTCATCGCCCAGGACGGCGGCGGCGCGTCTTCGCCCACTACTCCGCGATCAACTCCTCGGGCTTCCGTGAGCTTCAGGAAGGCCAGGGCGTGACGTTCGACATCACCCAAGGCGGCCTTCAGGCGACGGTGGCGGGATCTGGGTGGCGCACGGGGTGAGGGCCGCGCAGCACAACAGCTGCGCGGCCCTGATCCGTGTTGGGACCGGCATACGGGCCGATGAGGTCGACGCCGGGCTGAACGGTACGGATCGTGCCACCGGAATAGTCGTGCCCTCCGAGCCGTGAACGGCGACCGCTCTTCCTGAAACCTTGCGCTCCGGGCGGATCAATATCTATGACCGCGACGTGAGGGTTTAGCGCGCCATGCGGAGAATGTTTTTACTGCAACGAACAGAGTGGAATCATTTAACGTGCACAGACCGCTACGGCATGCTAGTGTCGATCTCAGTTGCAGTTTGATTCCCAAACTTAAAGCGCCCTCGTCGGTATTTCCAGCCGCTGGAAGCATTTCGTATTTCCGGTCATTTTCCGGGTGGGGCATCATCGCGGCGACCCGGTATCCGTGCATTGCGGATCCCGGCGTACTGCCCCAAAGGAGATATGACATGGCGTCTGGCACCGTGAAGTGGTTCAACGCGGCCAAGGGTTTCGGCTTCATCGAGCAGGACGGTGGCGGCGCTGACGTGTTCGCCCACTTCTCGAACATCGCCGCCCAGGGCTTCCGTGAGCTGCTCGAAGGGCAGAGGGTCACCTTCGACATCGCGCAGAGTCAGAAGGGCCTGACGGCCGAGAACATCGTTCCCGTCTGATGCTGACGCGCACTTTGTAGCCGGGCCCGCAGCCCTCGGGTGCGCGGGCCCCGGCTACGGGCATTTCCCGCAGTGGTATCACCTGTGGGACAACACCGCCCGCAGACCCTTCCCCAGGGATGCGCGTCACTTCGGAGCTACACCCGTCGACGTCGCGGATTTCACGTCCATATAACGTCACCCATTTCATCGCCTGCGCCCGCGCCAGATTCACTGCAAGCCATATTGACTTTCGCATTCTATTCGGCCCGTTCTTGCGATTCCCCGCGCTGCTCTTCCGCCGCGGGAATTCCTTGATACGTGCCGTATCAAGGAAGGTTCTCAATGAACCCCACCCGTACGAACGGCCGCTACTCCCGCACCCGTACCGACGGCCCCGCTTTCCGC
Organism: Streptomyces sp. 11-1-2; assembly: GCF_003595545.1. Lineage (NCBI taxonomy): Bacteria > Bacillati > Actinomycetota > Actinomycetes > Kitasatosporales > Streptomycetaceae > Streptomyces > Streptomyces sp. 11-1-2. The sequence goes on along the minus strand of NZ_CP022545.1, from coordinate 2,262,674 downwards.
TCCGGCGCCGGTTCGGGCCGGGGTAGCCGTTTCGGCTCGCCCGCCCCGAGCCGTTCAGGGGGTCCGCGCCGCTCGGGCGGCCACGGCCGGCGGCCCGCAGCGGCCCAGGGCGAGTTCGCCCTGCCGAAGACGATCACTCCCGCGCTGCCTGCCGTCGAGGCGTTCGCCGACCTCGACATGCCCGAGCAGCTGCTGGCCGCGCTCACCGCACAAGACGTGCACGTCCCGTTCCCGATCCAGGGCGCGACCCTGCCCAACACCCTCGCGGGCCGCGACGTCCTCGGTCGCGGACGCACCGGCTCCGGCAAGACCCTCGCCTTCGGCCTGGCCCTGCTGGCCCGCACCGTCGGACAGCGCGCCGAGCCCCGCCAGCCGCTGGCCCTGATCCTCGTGCCGACGCGTGAGCTGGCCCAGCAGGTGACCGACGCACTAACCCCCTACGCCCGCTCGGTGAAGCTGCGCCTGGCCACCGTCGTCGGCGGAATGTCGATCGGCCGTCAGGCCAGTGCGCTGCGCGGTGGCGCCGAGGTCGTCGTCGCTACGCCGGGCCGCCTCAAGGACCTCATCAACCGGGGTGACTGCCGGCTGAACCAGGTCGCGATCACCGTCCTGGACGAGGCCGATCAGATGGCCGACATGGGCTTCATGCCCCAGGTCACCGCGCTCCTGGACCAGGTCCGCCCCGAGGGCCAGCGGATGCTGTTCTCCGCCACCCTCGACCGCAACGTCGACCTCCTGGTCCGCCGCTACCTCACCGACCCGGTCGTCCACTCCGTCGACCCGTCCGCAGGCGCGGTCACCACCATGGAGCACCACGTGCTGCACGTCCACGGTACCGACAAGCACCGGACGACGACGGAGATCGCGGCGCGCGAGGGCCGGGTGATCATGTTCCTGGACACCAAGCACGCCGTCGACCGGCTGACGCAGGATTTGCTGAACAGCGGTGTCCGGGCCGCCGCCCTGCATGGCGGGAAGTCGCAGCCGCAGCGCACCCGGACCCTGGCCCAGTTCAAGACCGGGCACGTCACCGTGCTCGTGGCGACGAACGTCGCGGCGCGCGGCATCCACGTCGACAACCTCGACCTCGTCGTCAACGTCGACCCGCCGACCGACCACAAGGACTACCTCCACCGCGGTGGCCGTACCGCGCGGGCCGGCGAGACCGGCAGCGTCGTCACCCTGGTCACCCCCAACCAGCGCCGCGACATGACCCGCCTCATGACGGCCGCCGGCATCGTGCCCCAGATCACCCAGGTCCGCTCCGGCGAAGCGGCACTCAGCCAGATCACCGGTGCCCAGACCCCCTCCGGCATCCCGGTGACGATCACCGCGCCGGTGGCCGAGCGGCGTAAGCGCAGCGCGGCCTCACGCGGCCGACGCAGCCCCGCTTCGGCTGCCCGGCGCGTGACCGTGCGGCAGTCCTCCTTCGATGCGAAGGCGGCCTAGGACCTTCGTGATCAGAAAACTGACCCATCTCTGTAGGAGATACGTTTTGACGCTGGTTCAGATGCAGCTCCGCTCGGCGAATGCCACCCCCGTGCCCACGACGGAGGCCGACGCCATGGACACAGCCGGACCGCAGGTCTGCGACGACATGACCATCGAGGTCGCCCTGTCCGTCATGGCAAGCGCCGGCACCGGGCACCTGCTCGTCTGCGACGACGACGGCCTGTGCACCGGACTGGTCACCCAGGTCCAGCTCGCCGCAGTCCGCGACAGGTCCACGTACACGGACCGGGTCCAGCTGCGCGACATCCTCGGCGACCGCGGGCCGTTCACCTCGCCCGTGACCACGATGACCGAAGCCGAGCACGCGATGCGCTACCGCCAGCACGATGCCCTGCCTGTCGTCGACAAACAAGGCAGCGCTCCGGGTGTCCTCGCCCTCGGCCGCTGAACCACCTCACGCGGCGGAACCATCCCTATTCGTTCTTCTCCTTGTGAGGCATCATGCGCTGTGTCATCGCCCGCTTCCCGTTCGACCTCACCAAAAGCGGCGTCCTGGAATCCATGAAGGGCGTTAAGCCCGAACAGGTCACCGGCGAGTCCGTGATCATCGGCCGCCGCACCTACCCCGTCAAGCAGGTCGGCCAGGTCATCACACGCCAGGACCGCCGCGATTTCAGCGCCGGCGAAGTCCTCCGGGCCATGACCCAGCTCGGCTTCACCTGCCGCGGCCTTCCCCAGGCCGCCGCGCCCGCGCGCGTCCTCAACCCGTTGGAACAGGCTTCCGCGATGCTCGGCGCCCCTGCGGCCGTCTGACCGACGGGCAGGCGCGAGCCGCCACCAAAACAGCGGTGAGGGTCCGACCGGGATGTGCCGGTCGGACCCTCACCGCGTACCGAGGGTTTCTCGGCGCGACGGTGGGTCAGTGGTCGGAGTAGCTGAAGTCGCCCATGGTCCAGGCGCTGACGTCCTCGATCGCCACGCGGTACATCCCGCCCGTCTCCGGGATCCCCACCGCGCCCTGCAGAATCCGCGCCACATGGAAATGCAGATGCGTGGGCGGCCCCTCCTTGCACGTCGTAGCGGTGAAGACGGCGGAGAAACCGCTCAGGCGGGCCGAGTCCGCCAGGACCTCCGACACCCGCTGCCTCCAGACGGCTTCGGGAGCCAGCCGGCCCGTGATGACAGCACCACCGGCGACCACGGTCAGAGACATCTGATTGCTGTGCCCGGACTCCACCAGGGCGGCGACGTCAACGAGCAGTTCGTCAGGCTTCGACATGAGAGGCGATTCTAATTGCCGGCCGTCCGGTCAGCTCAAGCAGTGGTGCTACATGGAAAATGCAAGATCGAACTGCGCAGACGAGGACGAAGCGGACCATTGCGTTCCTTCTTCGCCCAGCTAGCCACCGCACACACGCAGCCCTAGGGAAGGAAGGACACCTGCTCGGCGTTGGTGATCTCCGAGCCGAGGAGGGGAAGGTGTCGGTGAAGGGTGTCTTTATTGCCGTACGTTGGTTGACCTGGGGCTTTGTGATCGCCCGAGTACGGGCATGATCAGTGATTGTGGGTCTGCGACTGCTCTACCTGATCTTCTGTCGACTACTGGGCTGCCTTTCTCTTGCTGGGCCGGTCGACCGCCGCGAACAACGCCGAGATCCTCGCGCTTCGCTATGAGGTCGAGGTGTCGGATCAGCAGATCGTCCGTCAGCGCGATCGGCGCCCGGGCTCCTGCCATGCTTCGATGTCGGGGCGCTGCTCGTTCAGTCGCGGCTTGTGGCCTGTTTCCTGGACCATGCGGTGGCGTCAGCTCCGTATCGGGCCAAGAGGTGTGCGAACTGGATCCGCTCTTCCGGCGACCAGGCGGCGGTGATCTCCTGGAACGCTTTTCGCTGTTCAGCGGCGAAGCGGTTGCGTTCGGCCTCGCCGTGCTCGGTGAGTTCGAGCACGGTACGGCGTCCGTCGGACTGGGACGCCGTCCGGCGCAGCAGCCCGTCCTCTATGCAGGCGGCGACGGTCCGGCTGGCCGCCGGCTGGGCGACGCCCATCTCGGCGGCGAGGCCGCCGACGGTCGTCTCGCCCGGCGCGTCGGCGATCACGTTGAGTACGAGATTGCGGGAGAGGTCCTTGCTCGATGCCGGTGCGCGTCGCCGTAGACGTGACAGTGCCGGGCCGATCTGGTCCAGCGCCAGGTCGTCGGAGGGCCGCTCGGAGGAGGACGCGCTGCTCATGTGACCGAGTCTAGAGCCGGCCCGCAGATTTGCATACCATTAGACAATTGCATAGCGTTGGGTATGTAAATTTGAGCGAGGAAACGAGGCGGACTGCTATGGCGCTCACCGCGATCACCAACGCGCAGATCTTCGACGGAGAGAAGACGGTAGGCGTGCGGACCGTGGTCATCGACGGCGGGAGGATCGCCCGTGTCGGTGGCGACGCTCCTCGGGGCAGCGAGATCGTCGACGGCAGCGGCGCCACACTGCTGCCGGGACTCATCGACGCCCATGTCCACTCCGCCCCGGGGTCCCTGGCGCTCGCCCTGCGGTTCGGGGTGACGACCGAACTGGAGATGCAGGGGATGAACACACGGGAGAACCGGGGGCTCATCACCGACGACGACACCCTGGCTGACGTGCGATCTTCCGGCTTCGCCATTACACCGCCCGGTGGTCACCCGAGCCAGCTGATGCCCGAAGGATTCCGGCCGAAGTGGGATCTCCCGCCGGTGATGCCCCTGATGCCGTTCTCCACCACGCCCGGGGAAGCGGCCGCCTTCGTGCCCCAGCTCCTCGCCCGGGGATCCGACTTCATCAAGTTCATGATCGACGACGGCAGCGTGGAGGGACACCCCGGGCTGCCCTCGCTCGACCAGGCCACCGTGAACGCCGGTGTGGCCGAAGCCAAGAAGTACGGCGCCCTTACCGTGGCCCACGCGCTGACCCTGGAGGCCACCAGGATGGCCGCAGAAGCCGGCATCGACGGCGTCACCCACGTGTTCATGGACCAGCCGCACACCGCCGAGATCATCGGCCTCATCAAGGACGCGGGCATGTTCGTCATTCCCTGCATCACTCTCAACGCCTCGATGATGGGGAACACCGGCAGCGAACTCGCCGACGACCCCCGGGTCGCCGCACGCCTCGACAGCAAATGGGACCAGACCCTGCGCTCCAGCTACAACCGCTACCCGCAGGGCAAGCTCGACGACGTGTACGACACCGTGCGCGCTTTGGACGCCGCGGGCATCGACGTGCTGGCCGGCACCGACGTCTCCATGCCCGAGACGTTCTTCGGGGGCCTGGCACACGGAGCGAGCCTGCACCACGAACTGCAGTACCTCGTGACAGCCGGCCTCACGCCCGCACGGGCCCTGCGCGCGGCCACCGCGACCACAGCCCGCCGCTTCCGCCTCAGCGACCGGGGCCGCATCGCCGAGGGACTCCGCGCCGACCTTCTGCTGGTCGACGGCGACCCGGTCGGCAACATCGGCGACACCCTCAACACCCGCGCCGTCTGGCGCCGCGGCACCCGCCTGGCGGCATGACCGCAGTACCTCCCCGTGCGGAATCAATCACGGCGGGAAGGGACTTGCCGCCGTGAGCCGTGTGGCGGACCCGGCGCTACTCGGTGGAGTCCGGTCACGGCCGAGCCCGGTGAGGCCGGTCTCCCATTGAGCACTTGCTCGTGACTCCGGCCGCCGTTCGGAGCGACGCGGGACGGACGGCACCGGGCAGCCACGAGTACTCCGAGGGTCTATCGCACCAGCCCTTTGACCTGGGGCGTCAAGTTGGAGAGCTGTCTCTGAGTGTGCCTTCAGGATGGCGTGGAGGTCATCAAGCGCCGGGTCGGCGGCTTCGGGGTCGGCTCCCGCGCCGTCCACCTCACTCGGGGTGCCGTCCGTCTCGACGACGGGCTCCGGGCCACCGCGCGCCACTCTTGGCATGGCTGCCCGGTGCCGCGTGCCGGCCCGCTATGGGGCTGCCGGTCAGTCGACCTCGCTCATCCGGGGCACCTCAGCAGTCGACGTCCGCGTCACCGCAAGGTGTTCCCCTCGACGCCCCAGCATCCGCTCGACGACCACGGCGGAGAGGCACAGGAGGGCCGCGAGCACCGAGAAGACGGGGAAGATTGCGGTGTCGCTCCAGACGGTCGCTCCGATGCCCACCAGGAGTGTGGGCGTGATGAGCGCGCCGTACGCGAGCAGATAGAACATGGACATGACGGCCCCGCGCCGCTCGGCGGGGATGTGTGCGGTCAGGTGGCGCAGGGAGCCGCCGAAGGCGAGTCCGTAGGCGCCGCCCTGGAGTGCGACGGTGACGATGATGACGACGGCGTTGCCGGTCGCGAAGCCGCCTACTCCGGCCAGCATGAGCACGGCGAGCGCCGTGTCGCCGACGAGTGCGACCGTGCGGGCCGGGTAGCGGGCACTGACGACCTGTGTGGAGGCGGCGGCGAGGGTCACGGCCGCGATGACGACACCGCCGAAGAACGGTCCGTCGACGTGCGCGGCGTGGGCGGCGATCGAGGGTTCGAGGGAGAAGCAGACCCCGAGCACGGCCCAGGCGGCGCCTGCGCCGATCACGGCGAAGACGAAGCGCCCGCGGATTTCCTTGGGTACCTGCGGGCGGGGGATCCCCAGGGGCGCGGCACCGGCCGAGGGGTGCGGCTCACGCATCACCACGAGGAGGACGAGCAGGACGAGGGCGATGAGCGCGTCGGCGAGGTAGGGCAGGAGCAGGGGGTGGAAGCCGGTCTGGGCGAGGCCCGCGGTGCCGAGCGCGGCGACGGCGATGCCGACGTTGAACGCGATGGCGGTGAGCGTCCCGCTGCGGGCTGCCCGCTCTGGGCTCACGTCCAGCAGGGCGGCCCCGGCGACGACCACGATCGCGCCGATCCCCAGGCCGTTGAGCATCCGCGCCACGACGAGATATCCGGGCCCCGCGGCGAAGACGAAGACGACGAGCCCGGCGAGCAGCAGCAGGACGGCGACGAGGAGCACGGGCCGTCGGCCGTACCGGTCGGACAGGGCCCCGGAGACGAGGATCGCGACGACTGCCACGGCCCCGTAAGCGCCGAAGATGACGGTGGTGAGAAAGGGCGGATAGTCCCACTTCTCGGCGTACAGGGAGTAGAGCGGTGAGGGGATGGCGGAGGTCGCCTGCCCGAGCATGAGCAGGACGAGGAGGGCCGGGTAGCTCCATGGCTGGGGGCGACGGCCTGGGGAGAGTGCCTTCACGAGGACTCCTGGTAAGTTTGATGTAGATCGTACTTCGTGGATGCTAGGGAGAAGTACGACGTCCGTCAAACTTGGAGTTGTCCGATGCCGTCCTGGGAGACCCCACCCGACCAGTTGCCGCCCGTCGCCGCCGTCCAGAAACTGCTGCGTGCACTCGCAGACCCCGTACGCCTGGAAATGGTCCGCCGCCTGGCAACACACCCCGCCGCCGAAGCGCCCTGCTCAGACCTTTACGAGGGCCTGAACAAATCCACCGCGACCCACCACTTCAAGATCCTGGTCGAGGCGGGCATCCTCCATCCGGTCATGGTCGGCCCCTCCCGCGGACACCGCCTCCGCCGCACCGCCCTCCAAGAGGCGGTACCGGGCCTGCTGGACGCACTGATGGCGGCTATGGCGCGAGAGGGCTGACGGCCGCGGGACTCGGCGCGACAGCACCGCAGGCGCTGATTGTGACTGAGTACGCGAGTTGGGTGTGACCCGTTCTGAGGGAAGGGCTGAGCTGCGCGCACCGGCCAGTTCCACAACCGGGTCGTGATCGTTCCGGGGTCATGGGGCCGCAGTCTCACCAGCTACGAGGCCATGGAGATGGCCACCGGCCATTACATCGGACGGGATTCTCCACGGCCGTGCACCGGATGCGGCATCGCAGAGCGGTGCGCCACAGCCGGTCGCCCTATTGCGCCTTGAGGTCGTCGGCGGCTGAGAGGTCCCGAAGTGTGCCAGCGACACGATCGCCGCCAGCGAGAAGCTCTTCCGTTGTGAGGCGGCCGAAGCCGCTGCTGATGCCGGTGATGAACCAGGTTTTCATGGTTGGTTTCCCCCTGCTGCGGTGAAACGGTGGGAGATCGTCCCGCCACGCGCGCGCCTAGCGCTTGTCGACGGCGAGCCCGCCGTTCAGGATCACCATGCTGAGGTCGCGAAGGTTGCCGATGTCCGCAGTGGGATCAGCGTTCAGGACGAGCAGGTCGGCGCGCTTGCCGGGGGTCACCGTGCCGAGGTCGGGGCGGACGCACTGTCGCGACGCGCCACTGGTGCCTGCGGCCAGCACCTGAGTGGGCGTCATCCCGGCCGCCACCATGAGTTCGGCCTCTTCCAGAGTGTTGGCTCCGAACAGGCCCCGACCGCTGAAGGTGTCGCTGCCCAGTGCGATGTGCACGCCGGCCTCGGCGACCTTCACTCAGTGCCTCGCGCAGGGTGGGGTCGGCGGCAATCAGGACGGCTTTGAGCTGGTTGATCGCCCGCGAACGGGATTTCGTCGCGGAAATCTTGGCCGTTTTGAACATGCGGATGGCCTCCACCGGGCCTCGCCGGTCTTGGCGGCGGCGGTGGCACGTCCGGAGAGCACCGCCTGGGCAGCGGCTGTGGCGTCGATCGCGTCGGTCTTGCCGCGTCGCCGCCGGGTGGCCTTCTCCGGTTGGTTGACCTCGGTAACCGCGATTCCCTCGCGGTGCGGGTAGCGCGTCAGTGCCGCGCCGTAGGAGCCGGTGCACTCCACGCCGGCCCGCTGCAGGCGGCCGAAGGTGCATGCCCAGGCCAGCGGCTGTCGGTAGCCGTCCTCGATGGTCGGAAAGCTACGGTTGTCCAGCAGGGCTCCTGTTGTTGTGGTGATCACTGCAGCCACGTGGATGTCCTTGTGGGTATCCACGCCGAGCACGACATCCTCGAGCGGTTCGGGCGTGTGGTGACGGGGACGGGTGGGCTGGGTCATGCTGGACACGGGTGCCTGTCTCCTGAGCGCTTCGGGAACACCGGTGGCCGACGCCGGGCCAGGTGTGGCGGTCAGGACTGTGACGGTGCCTGTCGCGAAGGCCCCTATCGGGACACGCCCACCGGTCCGGCGGCAACACATGCCGCCCCGAGCGGTGGTCGGCAGATCAAGCTCAGGGCATCAGGGCCAGTCGTACCTCGGGCCAGACCACCGCCCGAGGCGGCACCCGATCATCCTCACAGTCGTACCTCGTGGCCACCGCCCGGTGGCGCTTGAGGCGGTGGGTCCCGCGTCCGACCGCGTGGCGCTGCCTAACGAGCTCGTGCACGGCAGGCGGTGAGACGTCGAGCTCCCGATCGTCGCTCATGGTTGCGTGGCGGGGAACGCGACTCGTACAGCGATCATCAGCGACCGAAGGATCACGGTCCGTCGGCCGAGGTGGTCGCTGAACTCTTCGCGGAGGTGGGGCCGTTGTGGCATGAACGGCACCAGGTCAAGCTCGCGTCCAGGCCACGGAAGCGGGCGGTGGGCGCGGGCGCGAAGCATCGGCTGGTGTTCGTCGACCGGCTCCTGGCCACGCTCGTGCATCTCCGTCACGGGGCCACGCATGATGTGCTGGCCTGCTGGTTCGGCGTCGAGGCCGCGGCACCTTCTGCTGCTGGTCCGCCCCGACACGGTCTTGCGCTGGCATCGTGGCCTGCTCAGGCGGCGCCATGCCGCGGCGTGCGTGCCCAAGCGACGTGGACGCCCACGCACCATCCGCTCGATCCGTGTCCTGATCCTGCGCCTGGCCAGGGACAATGCCTCGTGGGGGTATCGCCGGATCCACGGCGAGCTCGCGGTCCTGGGGATCAAGGTCGCCGCATCTACCGTCTGGGAGATCCTCCGCGAGCACGGCATCCCACCCGCGCCCGAACGACGGAGCAGCAAGCGAGCGGCCTGAGCTGCGCGGATGATTTATCGGCACCCGCAAAGTTGAACCAGCACGAGAACTGATGATGCCGGACCGCTGATCAAGCACATTGCACCAGGTCAGCACCTGTGAAGCAGTTTTGAAGCGCTACGGGTCGGGCGTGCGTGTCGCCGCCGCCCTCCGGGAGCGTGCCGTTACCGTGATTCGGCGCGGCCCCACGGCCTCCCCCAGCACCTGCAGCTCACATCACGGAAGACGGGAGTGGGGACGCGGGCTACTCCCGATGCGGACAACGAGCAGCCGCGCGTTGTGGTGGGCCACGCCGGCGGAACTGGCGGAGGAGCTGGCCGAGGATCTGCCGGAACTGCTCGCCGAAGCCGTGAACCGAGACATCGAGTGGAGCCTGTGGGTCGTCCGTGACCCGCTGACCGCCACGTTGCACGACAGCGTCGCGATCCTCAGCGCGACACGGGAGCACAAGCTCCGGGAGAACTGGGACATCGCCGTCTGCCTCACCGATCTGCCCTTGCGCACCGACGGGCGACCACTGGTGGTCGATGTGGACGCCGAAGATCGGGTGGCGCTGGTGTCGCTGCCCGCGCTCGGTGGGATCTTCCTGCGGCGGCGGCTCCGTCGCTCCGTCGTCCGGCTCCTGAAAGATCTGATGCTCACCACGACCGGCGACGGCTCCACGCTGCCGGGCCAGGGCACCATCGGACCGATCGTTCCGGAGCGGACCGCCCCCGTGAAGCGCGTGGCGACGGACGAAGAGATTGTCGATCTGCGGATCGTGGGGTCTCCGGCGAGAGGACGCCTGCGCCTGCTGCTCGGAATGGTGCGCGCCAACGGCCCTTGGCGGCTGGTCCCCGCCCTCGCCAAGGCGCTCGCCGCCGCGCTGGCCACCAGTGCCATCGCCGTGATGAACGGGGCTGTCTGGAACGTGGCCACCGGGATCCGGGCCGAGCGCCTCGCCGTGATCTCCCTCTTCTCGGTGGCGGCCATGGTGACCTGGCTCATCGTCCACCGGCGTCTGTGGGAGCGGCCCGAAACTCCCTCCCCCCAGGACAGGGAGAAGGCGGCGCTGTACAACCTCTCCACGGTCCTGACCCTGTCCCTGGGCGTCTTGTGCGGTCTCGTCGGCCTCTATGTCGTGGACTTCGCGGTGTCCTTGTTCCTCATTGACGGCGGAGTGCTGGCCAAGCAGGTGGGCCGCTCGGCCGGACTGGGCGACTACGCGCGCCTGGCGTCGCTGGCGAGCGCGGCGGCCATCGTGGGCGGAGCCCTCGGATCCGAATTCGAGAGCGACGAAGCGGTCCGCCGCGCCGCCTACGGCAAACGGGAACGACAGCGCCGCGAGCAAGCGGAGCGTGAACGCCAGGAGGCCGACACCGCGCAGTCCGGGTAGGCGTCGGCAGCGTGGACCGATGGCCCCCGCGCATGGCGCCATGCACGGGGGCCGCATCACGAAGGTGATGCCTTAATGACTCCCCCGGCATCCCCGTGGTCCACTCGCGCGGGGCCGTCCTCAAGGGCAGGCAGACCAAGCCCTCCGCCCGGGCGGCCGACAAGGGGGAGCGGTCGGGCGGCCTTGCCCGCCGGGGAAGGGACCGCGGAGCTCAGCCGGCCTCTGACGCTTCGAGCAGGTCGCGGACCTCGTCGGCGGGGTCGCCTTCCCGATGTTCTGGCTGCTGGACACCAGGCAGTTCGGCCTGGTGCTGCTGGGCTATCTGCCGCTGATGACGGCGTTCGCCGCCAACTACGGGCCCATCGCCACGTTCCTGGCCGAGCTGTTCGGGACCGAGGTCCGCTATTCGGGTCTGTCGGTGAGTTACATGCTGTCGGGGCTCCTGGGCAGCGCCGCGACTCCCGCCGTCACCACCGCGCTGCTGGACGCGACCGGGGAAGCGGGCGTCGTGGTCGACGGAGTCGTCACCGATCTGCGGGAACCGCGGGAGATGCGGCTGCCGGTGTTCGCCCGGGGCACCAGCCTGCTCACCACCAAGAGGCACGGGCGCAGCGACGGGGTGGCGCCGGCTCAAGGAGGCGCTCGCCGCCTGGGAGGGGGCCGACAGCGGAAAGGACCCCGGGGTGCGGCCCGGGGCGGAGCTGCTGGTGCGGGCGCTGGAGGAGCTGACGAGCGCCACGATCCGGACACCACTGGAACGGGGACGTCGAGCCGGCCCGGCAGGAGTGGCGCGCTCGGCTGGACGAGGCGGAGAAACAGGTGGCCCGTGCGGAGCGCGAGGGCGCGCCCCGGCCGCCGACGGAGGAGGGCTGAGCCGGCCCCGCGGGGCGGCCGGGACGGTGGCCGCGGACGACGCCGGAGGAGAGCCCGCCGTACAGTTGCTCGTATGGTGGACGCGGATGTGCCGTCCTCGGCCGGGGCCGCCGAACAGCTGCTCGAGGAGCTGGTCAGCGCCACCCAGCAAGCCTCCCCTGCGGAGTTCCCGGAGGTCCTGAACCGTTATGCCGGGGCCATGGGCCTGGGCCGTGCCGTCGTCCATTTGATAGATCTCCAGCAGCGGCTGCTGCTGCCGCTGGCCGAGGACGAGACGGAACTCCCGGTGGATGCCTCCCTCGCCGGATGGGCGTACCGCACGGACGCCCTGCGGGTGGAGGAGGACGGCTCGGGTGGGCTGGTCGTATGGCTGCCGCTGGCCAACGGGGCCGAGCGGCTGGGAGTCCTGCGACTGCGGATGGAGTCTTTGGACGGGCTGCGGCTGTGGCGCTCGCGGGCGCTGGCCTCGCTCCTCGGCTTGGTGATCACCTCCAAGCGCACCTACATCGACACGTTCGCGCAGCGCACCCGGACCCGGCCCATGCAGCTGTCCACGGAGATGGTGCGGGCCTTTCTGCCACCACGTTCGATCGGCACCGGCCGGGTGGTCTCCACCGCGGTCCTGGAGCCCGCGTACGAGCTGGGAGGCGATGCCTTCGACCATTCGTTCACCGCGGACGTGCTGCACGCCACGATCCTCGACGCCATGGGCCACGATCTGGCGTCCGGCCTCGCAACCTCCGTGGCCATGGCGGGGTCACGCAACGCCCGGCGCACGGGCGCCGACCTGGCCTCGCTCGTCGGCGCCGTGGACTCGGCGCTGTCGACCTGGCTCCCGGATCAGTTCTGCACCGGCATCTTCACCCAGTTGCACATGCCCACGGGGGTGCTGCGCTGGTCCGACTGCGGCCATCCGTCCCCCTTGCTCATCCGCCGCCAGCGGCTGCTGGAGAAGGAACTGGAACGGCCTTCCGAGCCTCCGCTGGGGCTGCCCGCCAGCCTGGCCGCCAGTGCCCGGCAGATACACGAGGCGGCCCTGGAACCCGGTGACCGGATTCTGCTGTACACCGACGGTGTCGTGGAATCCCGCAATGAGGGAGGCGAACAATTCGGCCTGGACCGCTTCACCGACCACATCATCCGCTCGACGGCCGCTGGGCAGAACGCCACGGAGGTGCTCCGCCTGCTTATTCACGCCATCGTCGACCGCCGGCGCAACGAACTCAGCGACGACGCCACGATTCTGATGATCGAATGGTGGCCGCCGGGACCGTAAGACGATGTCCTCCGTGGTGAACGAGCCTCTCGACATGGTGTACCTGGCCACGGCCACGATGGATTCGCACTGCGTCGTGACCGGGTGGAGCGAGGGCGCCCAGCGGCTGCTCGGCTACCGGCCCGAGGAGATCGTGGGGCGAGCGGTGACCGAGCTGTGGGCCGGGGAGACCGCCGCCGAGGCGGTCGGGCGCTGCCTGGCCGGCCGGTCGAGGTGGAGCGGACGGGTGGGGCTGTGCCACCGTGACGGCCATCGGGTGGAGGCGGAGGCGCTGGCGCACCGCGTGGTGGCGGACGGCGGTGCCACCGGGTGGCTTCTGGTGTCCGCCGTCGCGCGGGAACCGCGTTCGCCCGAGGCCGACGCGGCTGTGGGGGCGTTCACCCAGGCCCCGTGCGTGCTCGCGGTCTTCGACACGGACCTGCGGCTGGTGCGGGCGAACGCCGAAATGGAGGCGGCGGCCGCCGTCACCGAGGATCGGATGCGCGGTATGCGCCTGGTCGAGTTCCTGTCGCACCCGGAGAGCGAGAAGACCGAGGAGGGCATGCGCCGCGTGCTGGAAAGCGGCGAACGGCAGGTCCTGGAGGCTTATCTGCGGGTGCCGGGGGAGAGCCGCGAGCACGCCTGGACGATCTCGCTCGCGCCGCTCAAGGACCGGACGGGCCACGTGTACGGCGTGTGCTTCGCCGCGTACGACACGACCCGCCTGCACCAGGCCCAGGAACGGTTGCTGCTGCTGAACGAGGCGGGGAAGCGCATCGGCTCCACCCTGGACCTCGCGCATGTCGCCCATGAACTGGCCGACGTGGCCGTCCCCCGGGTCGCCGATTTCGTCGGCGTCGACCTGCTCACCTTTCTCGACCAGGGTGAGGAACCCCCTCGGGCCCGCTGTCCGGTCCCATCACCATGTGCCGCGCAGCCCATCGCTCCGTCCTCCCCGGAACCCCGGAGGCCGTGGTCGGCGTGGGCGAACTGGACACCCACCCGGAGTCCTCACCGTCGGCCGAATGCCTGACCGAGGGCCGGGCCATCCTCTACCGGGTGAGCGACGAGCTCATGGTCCGGTGGGACGCCCTCGACCCGGTACGGGCCGCCCGGATCCGGGAGTACGGGATCCACTCGGAGCTGGTGGTGCCGATGCGCACCCGCGGTGTCACCCTTGGCGTGGTGTTCTTCGCGCGCCACCGGACACCGGTGCCCTTCGACGAGGACGACCTGCTGCTGGCCGAGGAGATCACGGCCCGAGCGGCCGTATGCGTGGACAACGCACGCCGCTACAAGCGCGAGCGCATGACGGCCAGGGCTCTGCAGCGCAATCTGCTGCCGCGGCGCCTGCCCGACCTGGCCGCGGTGGAGGTCATCTCGCGCTATCTGCCCTCGGAAACCTGGGCCGGCGTGGGCGGCGACTGGTTCGACGTGATCCCGCTTTCCGGCGCTCGCGCCGCCCTGGTGGTCGGCGATACCGTGGGCCGTGGCGTCGAGGCGTCCGCCACCATGGGGCGGCTGCGCAGCGCCATACGCACCCTGGCCGATATCGATTTGCCGCCCGGCGAGCTGCTCACCCACCTCGCCGATCTCGTGACCCGGCTGGCGGCCGAGGACGATCCCGGGGCCATCGGCGCCACCTGCCTGTACGCGGTCTACGACCCGGTCTCCCGCCACTGCACGATCGCCAGCGCCGGTCACCCCCCGCCCGTCGTGGTCACCCCGGACGGCAGCGCCGATATCCTCGACGTCCCCAACGGCCCGCCCCTCGGCCTCAGCACCCTGCCCTTCGAGGCGGTCGAGACCGAACTTTCCGAGGGCAGTGTCCTCGCCCTCTACACCGACGGTCTGGTCGAGGGCCACGACCGCGCGATCGACGAGGGACTGGAGGCGCTGCGCGAGGCCCTGGCCCAGCCGGGCCCGTCCCTGGACGCCCTCGGCGACACCGTCCTGCGGACTCTGCTCCCCGCCCGCCCCGAAGACGATGTCGCCCTGCTCCTCGCCCGCGCCCGGGCCCTCGGTCCCGACCGGGTCGCCACCTGGGAGATTTCCCCGGAACCCGCCGTCGTCTCCCGGATCCGGCAGGAGGTCACCGCCCGACTGATGGACTGGGGACTGGAGAAGCTGGTCTTCACCACCGAGCTGGTCGTCAGCGAACTGGTCACCAACGCGATCCGCTACGGCCGCCCGCCCGTCCGGCTGCGCCTGATCCGCGACCGCGCGCTCATCTGCGAGGTCTCCGACTTCAGCAGCACGGCACCGCATCTGCGCCGGGCCCGCGCGCTCGACGAGGGTGGCCGCGGCCTCTTCCTGGTGGCCCAACTCGCCCAGCGCTGGGGCACTCGCCTGGAGGTCCATGGCAAGACCATCTGGGCCGAGCAGGATCTCTCCGACGACTGAGCTGGGGCCGAGGGCGCTGCCCCCAACCCCCCGCCGACTGCGGTCGCGTTCGGAGTGCCCGGATGAGACCGTGGAGGACAGGGCGACTCGTCTCCCACAGCAGGCGGCACGTGCCGCCCTCGCAGCGGGGCCGCAGGACATGACGGCCGCGCCACCATCCATCCACCATCTCTCGCGGCCTGGGCCGGGTGACGGCAGTGGCGCATGCGTGTGGTGGTGAGACGAGGAGTGATCATGAAAGCAGCTGTATACGAAGGACCGCGGAACGTCACGGTCGAGGAGAAGCCCGACCCGAGGATCGAGCACCCCTGCGACGCGATCGTCAAAATCACCACCACCAATATCTGCGGCTCCGATCTGCACATGTACGAAGGGCGTACGTCGTTCGAGAAGGGCCGCATCTTCGGGCACGAGAACCTGGGGCAGGTCATCGAGGTCGGCTCGGCGGTCAGAAAGCTCAAGGTCGGCATGTATGTGGTGCTGCCGTTCAACATCGCCTGCGGTTTCTGCAAACAGTGCGAGCGCGGCTTGACCAACTACTGCCTGACCATGCAGCCGGAGCCCTCGGCTGCCGGAGCCGCTTACGGCTTCGCGGACATGGGGCCGTACCAGGGCGGCCAGGCCGAGTTCCTGCGCGTGCCGTACGCGGACTTCAACGCGCTGCGGCTGGGCGAGGACGCCGAAGAGCGCCAGACGGACTACGTGATGCTGGCCGACATCTTCCCCACCGGCTACCACGCCACCGAGATGGCGGGCGTCAAGCCCGGGGACCAGACCGTCATCTACGGTGCGGGTCCCGTGGGGCTGATGGCGGCCTACTCGGCGGTGATCAAGGGTGCTGGACGGGTGTGGGTGTGCGACTTCCACACCGATCGGCTGCGCAAGGCCGAGGAGATCGGCGCCATACCGATCGACATGCGCGAGCAGGACCCGGGCGAGGTCATCAAGGAAGCCACCATGGGGCTCGGCGCCGACAACGGCTGCGAGTGCGTCGGCTACCAGGCCCATGACCCGTCGGGCCACGAGGACGCCTCCCGCACGATGAACAGCCTGATCGAGAACGTCCGCTTCACCGGGTGCATCGGCGTGGTGGGCGTGTTCGTCCCCGAGGACCCGGGCGGCAGGGAAGCCCAGCCCCAGATCGGCGACTTCGAGGCCAAGGGCAAGGTGCCCATCGACTGGGGCCAACTGTGGTTCAAGGGCCAGAAGATCGGCACCGGCCAGGCACCGGTGAAGAGGTACAACCGCCGGCTGCGCGACCTGATCGCCGGGGGCAAGGCCAAGCCCAGCTGGGTGGTCTCCCATGAGCTTCCGCTGGACCAGGCCCCCGACGGCTATGACCACTTCGACCGCCGGGACGAGGGCTGGACCAAGGTCATCCTGCACCCGGACGGTTCCGGCTGACCCGGCGGCCGGGCGCCGCTGTCCTGGTGCCCCGAGGTCCACGAGGCCGGGGCGCATCCAGGCCGCGCCGGGCGGTCCTCTGCCCGGGCCCGGCCTGGGAAGCGCCGGTTTGCCTGGGTGTGGGTCGCCCGGTCCGAGGGCGCCTCGTACCTGTCCACGGCGCCTCGTACCTGTCCTCGGTGGCGGTCTGGGGCGGGGAAATTAGACCCCACAGGCGCAGGCGTTCATGTGCCCGCTTTGCCACCCTTGCGGCTTAGGTCCTGTAATCCTGGCCCCGTCGCCCGACCGGGCACTGGGGCGAATATCCGTGGCCGCCTCGGAAGGAGTTGCCATGGCCAAGGCAGTCGGAATCGACCTGGGTACCACCAACTCGGTGATCGCCGTGTGGGAGGGTGGTGAGTCCTCGGTGGTTCCGAATTCCGAGGGAAACCGCACCACGCCGTCGGTGGTGGCTTTCACCGACACCGGTGAGCGGCTGGTGGGGCAGTTGGCCCGGCGCCAGGCGATTCTCAACCCCAAGGGCACCATCTATTCGGCCAAGCGGTTCATCGGCCGGCACTACGACGAGGTGTCTGCCGAGGCCAGGGCGGTGGCCTACGACGTCGTCGCGGACGAGCAGGGCCTGGCCCGCTTCAAGGTGCGCGAGAAGCTGTACTCGCCGGAGGAGATCAGTGCCCAGGTGCTGCGCAAGCTGGCCGACGATGCCGGGAAGCAGCTGGGCGAGCGGGTGACCGAGGCGGTCATCACGGTGCCGGCGTATTTCAACGACGCCCAGCGCAGCGCTACCAAGGACGCCGGTGAGATCGCCGGGCTGAAGGTGTTGCGGATCATCAACGAGCCGACGGCGGCCGCTCTCGCCTATGGTCTGGACAAGAAGGGTCATGAGACGGTCCTGGTCTTCGACCTCGGTGGCGGCACCTTCGACGTATCGATTCTCGATGTCGGGGACGGGGTGGTGGAGGTCCGCTCGACCGCGGGCGACAGCCATCTGGGCGGCGACGACTTCGACCGTCGGCTGGTCGACCACCTCGCGGACAAGTTCCAGCAGGAGAACGGTATTGACCTGCGTCGGGATCCGCAGGCGCTGCAGCGGCTCTTCGAGGCCGCGGAGAAGGCCAAGACCGAGTTGAGTTCGGTGACCCAGACCCAGGTCAGTCTGCCGTTCAT
Source organism: Streptomyces sp. 11-1-2 (assembly GCF_003595545.1). Lineage (NCBI taxonomy): Bacteria > Bacillati > Actinomycetota > Actinomycetes > Kitasatosporales > Streptomycetaceae > Streptomyces > Streptomyces sp. 11-1-2. Next base: position 2,244,858 of record NZ_CP022545.1, on the reverse strand, counting down.
CACGGCGGATGCCGCCGGTCCCAAGCATCTGACCGAGACTGTGATGCGGTCCACCTTCGAGCAGATCACGGGCGATCTGGTGGAGCGCTGTCTGGGCCCGGTGCAGCAGGCGATGGCTGATGCCAAGGCGGGGGAGAGTGATATCGATGAGGTGATCCTGGTCGGCGGTTCGACCCGGATCCCGGCCGTGCAGGGGCTGGTCCGCCGGCTGACCGGCGGCAAGGAGCCCAATATGAGTGTCAACCCGGACGAGGTCGTGGCGCTGGGTGCCGCGATCCAGGCCGGGGTGCTCAAGGGTGAGGTGAAGGACGTTCTGCTGCTCGATGTCACCCCGCTGTCGCTGGGTGTCGAGACCCGTGGCGGGGTCATGACGAAGATCATCGATCGGAACACCACGATCCCGGTGCGCCGTACCGAGACGTTCTCCACGGCCGAGGACAATCAGCAGGCCGTGGACATCGTGATCCTTCAGGGTGAGCGGGAGCGGGCGGCCGACAACCGGGTGCTGGGGCGCTTCCAGCTGACCGGTATCCGTCCGGCGCCGCGCGGTGAGCCGCAGGTGGAGGTGACCTTCGATATCGACGCCAACGGGATCCTGAATGTCACGGCGCGGGACCAGGACACCGGCAAGGAGCAGTCCGTCCAGATCAGCGAGACCGGAAACCTGGATCGCGGGGAGGTGGACCGGATGGTTCAGGAGGCCGAGCGCAACCGTGGCGAGGACCAGGCGCTGCGCGAGGCCGTGGACGCGCGCAATGAGCTGGACGCTGTCGCCTACCAGGTCGAAAAGCGCCTTTCCGAGCTGGGTGACGCGGTGCCCTCTCATGAGCGGTCGCGCGCCGAGATGCTGGTCAACGATGCCCGTGAGGCGGTCAGGAACGAGGCCGGTGTGGACCGGACCAGGCCGCTGGTCTCCGAGCTCCAGCAGGTCTACGCGGGCCTGGCCTCCCATGAGACGTCCGGCGCCGGTCCGGGCGCGGGCGCGCCGGGCGGTGGGCCCGGGGCGGGCGGCGCCCAGGACACCGGGGCCGGAGGTGGTGGAGGCGATGAGGATGTCATCGATGCCGACTTCGACAAGGGCTGACCGATCCGACAAGGGCCGACCCTACGAAGACCGAACCCACGAAGCCGACCCTACGAAGACCACACGGGCCGATCCGACAAAGGCTCACTGAGAGGCCGCCATGTCCACTCAACCGCAGCAGCCCGAACCGGTGCCGGAGGGCGCCGTGACGGAGCAGGAGCGGGAGCAGGACCTGCCCGCCCCGGGCATCGCGGAGGCGCGCGGCGCGGGCGGTGAGGGCCCCGGTCCGGACGCGGCCGGCGGCCCCGCCGACGCCGAATCCGGCGAGCAGGCGGCCGCGCTGGCGGAGCTGGAGGACCGCTGGCGCCGGGCCCTGGCCGATCTGGAGAATCTGCGCAAGCGCCACTCCAGGGAGCTGGAGCGGGAGCGGGCCGCCGAGCGGGCCCGTACGGCGGCGGCCCTGCTGCCCGTCATCGACAACCTCGAACTCGCCCTGTCCCACGCCGAGGCCGACCCCGGCTCGATCGTGGAGGGCGTCAAGGCCATCCGCGACCAGGCCGTGGACGCCCTCGCCCGGCTCGGCTACGAGCGGGAGGCCGAGACCGGTGTCCCGTTCGACCCGGCCCGGCACGAAGTGCTCGGTGTGATCGAGGACCCCGAGGCCGAACCGGGCACCGTGGTCCAGGTGCTGCGCCCCGGTTACGGGAAGGCCGACAAACAGCTGAGGCCGGTGGCGGTGGCCGTGGCGAAGCGGGAGTGAGGCGGCCATGGCGCGGGACTTCTACGACGTACTCGGGGTTTCCCGGGGTGCGAGCCAGGACGAGATCCAGCAGGCGTTCCGCAAGCTGGCCCGCAAGTACCACCCGGATGTGAACAAGGACCCGAGCGCGGAGGAGCGCTTCAAGGAGCTCAACGAGGCGTACGCCGCGCTCTCCGACCCGAAGACCCGTGCCCGCTATGACCGGTTCGGCGAGGACTTCCGCAAGGTTCCCGAGGACTGGGAGGAGCGCGTCGGCGCCGGTGTCGGCGGCGGAGGCGGCGGATTCCGCGGCTGGACGACCGCCGGCGACGGGGACCGGGTGCGGTTCGTCCGTGGCTTCGGCGAGGACGCCGGGGGCGGCGGAGTGGACTTCGAGGACCTGTTCGGCGCGTTCTTCGGTGGCGGCACGGGGGGCCGGGGCGGAGGCCGCGTCGACATCCCCGGAGCCGACCAGGAGGCGGAGCTGCCGCTCACCGTCGAGGACGCCTTCCACGGGGGCCGCCGCGGCGTCACCCTGGCCGGGGCCTCGGGGCAGCAGCGCAGCTTCGAGGTCGACGTCCCGCCCGGCGTCGTGGACGGGCAGCGCATCCGGCTGGCCGGGCAGGGCGGCCGCGGCACTGGTGAGGCACCGGCCGGGGATCTGTATCTGCGGGTGCGGATCCTGCCGCATCCGCGGTTCCGGCTGGACGGCCGGAACGTCCACGTCCACCTTCCGGTGGCTCCCTGGGAGGCCGCGCTCGGCGCGACGGTCCCGGTGCCCACGCCCGGCGGCACCGCCAAGGTGACGGTCCCGCCCGGGTCCTCCAGCGGCCGCAAGCTGAGGCTGCGCGGTGAGGGCATGCCCAACCCCCGCGGTCCGAACGGCGACTTGTACGCCGAGATCCGCGTCATGGTGCCGCCCGAACTCACCGACCGGGAGCGGGAGCTGTTCGAGGAGCTGGGCCGCACCTCCTCCTTCGACCCCAGGAGGGAGCGATGAGCAGCCACGCGCGAGGGAGCGTCACGGTCACCCGGTACGCGCCCGTCCCGTCCGTCCACTACGAGCTGGTGCCCGCGCGCAGGCTCTCGCTTGAGACCGTGGCCCGTCGCACCGGGCTGCACCCCGACCTGGTGGCGAGGTTCGTCGCCCTCGGCCTGGTCGACGCCGAGCGTGACGCCGCGGGGCGGCTGGTGTTCGCCCCCGACGCCCCGGCGGTGCTGGGCCGCGTGGAGCGGCTGCACGCGGGAATGTGCCTGAACTATGCCTCCATCGGTCTGGTGCTCGATCTGCTCGACCGCATCAGCCTGCTCGAAGCCGCACTGCGCCGCGGTGGCGCGAGGAGTGAAGAACCGCCATGGACATGAACCGCCTCACCCAGAAGTCCCAGGAAGCCCTCCAGAACGCCCAGACCACCGCGATGCGGTTCGGGCACACCGAAGTCGACGGCGAGCACCTGCTGTTCGCCCTCCTCGACCAGCCCGACGGTCTGACCCCGCGACTGGTCACCCAGGTGGGCGCCGACCCGGAGGCGATGCGCTCGATGCTGGAGGCCGAGGTGGCGCGCAAGCCCAGGGTCACCGGCCCGGGGGCCGCACCGGGGCAGGTCTTCGTCACCCAGCGGCTGTCCCAGTTGCTGGATGCCGCCGAGCAGGAGGCCAAGCGCCTGAAGGACGAGTACGTGTCGGTGGAGCACTTGGTGCTCGCGTTCACGGAGGAGGGGTCCGGCACCGTGGCGGGGCGGGTCCTCAAGGAGCACGGTGTCACCCGGGAGTCGTTCCTGGGGGCCCTGACTCAGGTCCGCGGGAGTCAGCGGGTCACCTCGGCCAATCCTGAAGTGGCGTATGAGGCGCTTGAGAAGTATGGCCGGGATCTGGTGCTTGAGGCTCGTTCGGGCAAGCTGGACCCGGTGATCGGCCGGGATGCCGAGATCCGCCGGGTGACCCAGATCCTCAGCCGCAAGACGAAGAACAACCCGGTGCTCATCGGCGACCCCGGCGTCGGCAAGACCGCCATTGTCGAGGGCCTGGCCCAGCGCATCGTGCGCGGCGACGTACCCGAGGGGCTGCGCGACAAGACCATCTTCGCCCTGGACATGGGCTCCCTGGTGGCCGGCGCGAAGTACCGCGGGGAGTTCGAGGAGCGGCTCAAGGCCGTACTCGCCGAGGTCAACTCCGCCCAGGGCCGGATCCTGCTGTTCGTGGACGAGCTGCACACCGTGGTCGGTGCCGGGGCCGCCGAGGGCGCCATGGACGCGGGGAACATGCTCAAGCCGATGCTGGCCCGCGGTGAGCTGCACATGATCGGCGCGACCACCCTGGATGAGTACCGCAAGCACATCGAGAAGGACGCCGCGCTGGAGCGCCGCTTCCAGATGGTGCTGGTGGAGGAGCCGAGCGTGGAGGACACCATCTCCATCCTGCGGGGCCTGCGCGAGCGGCTCGAGGTCTTCCACGGCGTCAAGATCCAGGACACCGCCCTGGTCTCCGCCGCCACCCTCAGCCACCGCTACATCAGCGACCGGTTCCTGCCGGACAAGGCCATCGACCTGGTGGACGAGGCATGCGCCCGGCTGCGTACCGAGATCGACTCCATGCCCGCCGAACTGGACGAGACCACCCGCCGGGTCACCCGGCTGGAGGTCGAGGAGGCCGCGCTGGCCAAGGAGACCGACCCGGCCAGTGGGCAGCGGCTGGCCGAGCTCCGTCGCGAACTGGCCGATCTGCGTGCCGAGGCCGACGCCAAGCACGCCCAGTGGGAGGCCGAGCGGCAGTCCATCCGCCGGGTGCAGGATCTGCGCCGGGAGCTGGAGGAGGTGCGCCGCGAGGCCGAGGAGGCCGAGCGCGCCTACGACCTCAACCGCGCCGCGGAACTGCGTTATGGCAGGCTCCAGGAGCTTGAGCGCAAGCTGGCCGCCGAGGAGGAGCAGCTGGCCGCCAAACAGGGTGCGCACCGGCTGCTGCGCGAGGTGGTCACCGAGGAGGAGATCGCCGACATCGTCTCCGCCTGGACCGGCATCCCGGTCTCCCGTCTGCAGGAGGGCGAACGGGAGAAGCTGCTGCGCCTGGACGAGATCCTCCAGGAGCGGGTCATCGGCCAGGACGAGGCGGTCAAGCTGGTCACCGACGCCATCATCCGGGCCCGCTCGGGCATCCGGGACCCGCGCCGCCCGATCGGCTCGTTCATCTTCCTGGGCCCCACCGGCGTCGGAAAGACCGAGCTGGCCAAGGCGCTGGCCGCCGCGCTCTTCGACACCGAGGAGAACATGATCCGCCTGGACATGAGCGAGTACCAGGAGCGGCACACGGTCAGCCGGCTGGTCGGCGCCCCTCCGGGATACGTCGGCTACGAGGAGGGCGGTCAGCTCACCGAGGCGGTGCGGCGCAAACCGTACTCGGTGGTGCTCTTCGACGAGATCGAGAAGGCGCACGCCGATGTCTTCAACACCCTGCTGCAGGTCCTGGACGACGGCCGGATCACCGACGCCCAGGGGCGGCTGGTGGACTTCCGCAACACCGTGATCATCATGACCTCCAACATCGGCTCGATGCATCTGCTGGACGGCGTCACCTCCGACGGAGAGCTCAAACCGGACGCCCGGGGCCTGGTGATGAGCGAGCTGCGCGGCCACTTCCGCCCCGAGTTCCTCAACCGGGTCGATGACATCGTGCTGTTCAAGCCGCTCGGCGAGCCCCAGATCGAACGGATCGTGGAGCTGCAGTTCGACGAGTTGCGCAAACGGCTGGCCGAACGCCTGATCGCCGTCGAACTCAGCCCAGAAGCCCGGAAGGTCATCGCCCACGAGGGCTACGACCCGGTCTACGGCGCCCGCCCACTGCGCCGCTTCATCTCCCACGAGGTCGAGACCCTCATCGGCCGCGCCCTGCTGCGCGGCGATGTCGAAGAAGGCGCCACCGTCAAGGTCGACGCCCAACACGGCGAACTCGTGGTCACCTACGAACAGCCATCGGGCGAGCACGTCGAGGAGCGAGCCCGGCAGGAAGTCGGAGAGGCGGCGTGACCGGCCATGCCAAGCCCAACGATCAAAGCCCGGACCATCAAGTGCCCCACCTGCGGGCGTGCGAACAAGATCCCCGCGGCGGCCGAGGGCGCCCCTCGGTGCGGCAATTGCAAGTCGCCGCTGCCGTGGATCGTGGACGCGGACGAGAACGAGTTCGCCGATGTCGCCGAGAAGGCGACGCCCCTCGTCGTCGTGGATCTGTGGGCGACTTGGTGCGGGCCCTGCCGGATGGTCAGCCCCGCACTTGAGCAGGTCGCCACGGAGCTGGCGGGCAAGGTCAAACTCGTCAAAGTCGACATCGACCGCAATCCGCACCTCGCCCAGCGGTTCGAGGTGCAGGCCGTGCCGACCCTGCTCATCCTGGACAAGGGGAGCCGGTCGCCCGCCGCGCGGGTGCCGCCCCGGCGGGCACCCTGCGCTCGTGGGTCGAGCAGGTGACGGCGGGCCGGCGGGACAGCAAGAGAGGGTGACATCCATGGCCATTGAGCCCGATCCGCATCTGTCGATGGTGCGCCCGGTCTCCCCGCGCAGCCCCGAGGGGTGCGAGGAGTGCCTGCGCCTGGGGTCCCCTGGGTCCATCTGCGGCTCTGCCTGACCTGCGGACACGTCGGGTGCTGCGACTCCTCACCGCTCAAGCACGCGCGCGCCCACGCCTACGCCGAGCAGCATCCCATCGTGGAGCCCATGGAGCCGGGCGAGAACTGGCGCTGGTGCTACGCCCACGAGGCGCCGGCCTGATGGCAGGCGACGACCGGCCCCCCGAGGCCGCTCCCGACGAGGCGGTGCCGTTCGAGACCCCGGATCTGTACGGCGCCTACCCCCGGCTGTCGCAAACCCAGATCGCGTTCCTCGCCGAACACGGGGAGCGCTTCCGGGTCGAGCCGGCCCAGGTGCTGGTCCGGGAGGGGGAACGGGGTGCGGAGTTCCTGGTCATCCTCAGCGGCTCCATCGAGATCGTAGAGGCCCACGGCACCCCCGACGAGCGGGTCCTGAGGGTGCACGGGCCGGGGCGCTTCCTCGGCGAGCTGGGGCTCCTCCAGGGACAGGTGGCCTTCTACACCGCCCGGGCCCGAGACCCCGGAGAAGTGCTGTCCCTTCCGATCGACTGGCTGCGGGTGCTGGTCGCCCGCGATCCGATCCTCGGCGACCTCATCCTCCGTGCCTATCTGAGCCGCCGCGCGCTGCTCGTCGGCACCGGCGCCGGCTTCCGCATCCTCGGCTCACGCTACTCGCCCGACACCCGGCGGCTGCGCGAGTTCGCGGCCCGCAACCGGCTGCCGCACCGCTGGATCGACCTGGAGGCGGACCAGGAGGCCGAGGCACTGCTGCGCCGCTTCTCCATCCCCCGGAGGAGACACCGATCGTCATCTGGCGTGATCAGCGGGTGCTGCGCAACCCCAGCAACGCCGAACTGGCGCGGCTCATCGGTCTCTCCCCTCCGTCCGCCGAGGAGACCCGCAGCGATCTGATCATTGTCGGCTCCGGGCCCGCCGGGCTGGCGGCCGCCGTCTATGCCGCGTCCGAGGGACTGACCACAGCCCTCCTGGACGCGATCGCCACGGGCGGCCAGGCGAGCACGTCGTCCCTCATCGAGAACTACTTCGGCTTTCCGACCGGGATCTCCGGTTCCGACCTCGCCGAACGAGGCGAACTCCAGGCGCGCAAGTTCGGGGCCCAGGTGTGGGTTCCCGCGGAAGCGGCTTTGCTCAGGCCCGAGGACGACGGCTACTACCGCGTCACCTTCGCCGACGGCGGCGATGTGGTGAGCCACACCGTCGTGCTGGCAATGGGCGCCTGGTACCGCAGGCTCGAGGTGCCCGGCATCGAACGGGTGGAGGGGACGAGCGTCTACTATGCGGCGACCGTGTACGAGGCGCAGCAGTGCAGCGCGGATCCGGTCGCGGTGGTCGGCGGGGGTAACTCCGCGGGCCAGGCGTCGCTCTTCCTCGCTCAGCGCGTCCCGCGCGTGCATCTGCTGATCCGGGGCCCGGACCTCGGCGCCAAGATGTCCCGTTACCTCGTCGACCAGATCGAACGTCATCCACGGGTGACTGTGCTGCTGAACAGCGAGGTGCGCGGGGTGGTGGAGGGCGACGATGTCCTGCGGGCCGTCGTGGTGGAGGACAACCGTACGGGGGAGCGCCGCAACCTGGTCGTGCGCGCGATGTTCGTCTTCATCGGGACCCGGCCCCGTACGGCGTGGCTCGGCGACGTCGTCGCCTTGGACGACCGGGGCTTCGTGCTCACCGGCGCCTCGGCGCAGGCCCGCGCGAGTGGCACGGTCTGGGAGGGCCAGGGCCGTGCCTGTCTGGGGCTGGAGACCAGCCTGCCCGGGGTCTTCGCCGCGGGCGACGTGCGCAGCGGCTCGGTCAAGCGGGTGGCCTCCGCCGCCGGCGAAGGGGCGATGGCCATCCACCAGGTCCATGAGCACCTCGGCCACACCACCGTCGACGTCGCGCGCCACCCCGATGACACGGAAGCTCCGTCCGGCCGGTTCACCGAGCCGGGCGGTGGTCACAACACATCCCCTGCCCACTAACCGACACGACCGGAGGTGACGGACGATGAACATGCCGGTTCGCCGACAGCAGCGAGGCCAAGGAACAGTGGAGCGTCCCAGAGGCTGGGCGCGCAATCCACTTCTGGAATTCGACGACCTCATCAACCAGATGGGCGGTCTGCTCGAATCCACGGTCGGAAGCGCGGCTCCCGCCATAGCGGCGTGGACGCCGTCCGGCGATGTGACCGAAGCCGACGACGCCTATCACATAGAACTCGAGCTCCCCGGCGTGGACCGCAAGGACGTCGACATCGAGATCAATGGTCAGGAACTGGCCGTCACGGGGGAGATCAAGGAACGGGAGCGCAAAGGCATCATGCGGCACAGCAGTCGCCGTACCGGGCGGTTCGAGTACCGGTTGCTGCTTCCGAGCGAAGTGAACACCGAAGACGTCACGGCGAGCATGTCCGGCGGCGTGCTCACGATCACCGTCCCCAAGGCGGCGACCGCCAAGCCCCGTCACGTCGAGATAACCGAGAGCAGCGAACGCCAGGGCGGCTGAGACCGCCGGGATCCGGCTCTCTCCCGCGGCGGCCCCGCTCCGCCGGGTGCCGCCGCGGGCATCGGAAGGACTACATGATGGTTGCGGCAGGCTTTTCCTCGTTCGACACCATGGTCGACAAGGCCAACCATGTCCTGAAGGAGATCGAGCACGCCTATGGGTGGCCCAAGGAGCGCCGGAAGCAGTCGTACGCCGCTCTGCGCGCGGTCCTGCACCACCTGCGGGACCGGCTGTCGGTCGATGAGGCCGTGCACTTCGGAGCTCAGCTTCCGACCTTGCTGCGCGGCGTCTACTACGACGGGTGGAAACCCGCGGAGACGCCCGTGAAATTGAACAGCGAGGAATTCTTCCGGCGGGTCCGGCACGACTTTCCGTACGCCATCGATGGCGACACCGAGCAACTGGTGCGCACGGTCCTGCATGTCCTCGAGCACCACATCAGCGAGGGCGAGTGGAAGGACATCAAGGCGCGTATGCCCGCCTCGATGTCCGCGGTCATGCCCTCCTAGCCGGCCCGGCGGCCACCGCATCGCTCCCGGCATTCACAACCCCGGCGTCACAGCAGGAGATTGAAGAGCGGCCAGACCGTCTCCCAGTGCTTGGTCTGCGGATTCTTCAGGTCCGGGTAGATGATCTTGAATGCCTTGGCGAGCGCCAGACTGAGCCCGCCGACGATTTCCGGCAACCTCGCCTCCGTCGCGTCGTCGGGTGCGCGGTCCAGCGGCGGATGCCTGACGAGCTGATCGAGGATGGGCTTCAACTCGATCTCGTGGTCGAGGTCCCGGAAACGGTGGATGCTCTCCTGCAGCCCCTTGGTGATCGGCAGATCCCACGGCACGATCACGTCCCGGTTGTTGGCCTTCGCGACCGCCTCGGCGATGAGCAGCAGATCGTAGACTTTGGCGTCCACGAAGTCGCTGTAGCGCTTGAGGTCGTTCTTGTCGACATCAAGTCCCGCCGCCGCCCGGAAGAACCGCTCGAACCTGGGCACGGACATCACCGTCATGGTCACCAACCTCCAGTCGTCCGGCGCTGGGCGTAACCCGGCGCGCCTCATCAGCGCCACCCTCGCTCGCCGGATGCGCGACCGCATGGGCCCCCAGGAACCAATCGCACGGCCCGGCCTGCTGCCGACAGGTCGGTGACCGCGCCAGGTCATGCTACGAGTGCGGCTCGCACCGCCGCGGCGACACTCGGGGAGCGCCGTGAGGAGCACTCGGTCAGGTCAGGGAGTCACGGAGGCGGCGGACACGTGGCGGCTGTTCGGGCATGCCTCAGGTGGCCGGGCGCCACGGCGGGGCACACTGTCGCGGAACGGCCCCCGACAACCCCGCCCCGAGGTTCCCCATGGCGTTCGGACTGGCACACCGCGCACTGCGGCCACGGGTACCTTTGCGCCACGGGGAGGGCGACAAGCACCACCTCACCAGCCTTGAGGGGCTGGCCGCGCTGTCCCTGGACGCGCTGAGCTCGGTCGCGTACGGCCCCGAGGCCATCGTGGTCGTCCTGGTCGCCGCCGGCACCGGGGCCCTTACCGCCACGCTGCCCATCACTGTCGTCATCACCGTCCTGCTCACCGTGCTGGTGATCTCCTACCGCCAGGTGATCGCCGTCCATCCGGACGGCGGCGGCGCCTACGCGGTGGCGAAGAAGAGCCTCGGGCAACGGGTGAGCCTGCTCGCCGCGGCGAGCCTGACCATCGACTACGTCCTCACCGTCGCCGTCAGCCTGGCCGCCGGCGCCGCCAGCCTCGCATCCGCCTTCCCGATCCTCTCCTCGCATCTGCTCGCCGTCTGCCTGGTGCTGCTCGCCCTGCTCACAGCCGTGAACCTCTGGGGAGTGGCCGAGAGCGCCCGGGTGCTGATGCTGCCGACCGTGCTGTTCATCGTCAGCATGCTCGGCATCGTCGTCATGGGGATCCTGCGCTCGCACCCCGCCGCCGTCGTCGGCGCCGCCCACCCCGTCCGGACCACCGAGGCGCTGGGCGTCCTGCTGATCCTGAAAGCGTTCTCCTCGGGCTGCTCCGCCCTGACCGGGGTGGAGGCCATCGCCAACGGCGTGCCGATGTTCCGCGAGCCGCGCATCAAGCGGGCCCAGCACACCGAGCTGATGCTCGGCATGCTCCTGGGCATGATGCTGCTCGGGATGGCGTATCTGATCCGCCGCGACCATGTGGCGCCACGCGGCGGTGTGACGGTCCTCGCCCAGCTCGCCGCCGGGTCGTACGGAACCGGATGGGAGTACTACGCGACCAACCTCATCATCACCCTTGTTCTCGCGCTCGCCGCCAACACCAGCTTCGGCGGCCTCCCGGTCCTGATGAGCCTGCTGGCGCGTGACGACCGGCTGCCCCACCTGTTCGGGCTGCGCGCGGAGCGGCCGGTGTACCGGTACGGCGTGGTGGCGCTGGCGCTGCTGTCGGCCCTGCTGCTCATCGTGGTGGGGGGCGAGACCCATCGGCTGATCCCGCTGTTCGCCATCGGGGTGTTCACCGGCTTCACCATCAGCCAGGTCGGGCTGGTACGGCACTGGACGACCGAGCAGCCGGAAGGGTGGCTGCGCCGGGCGATGATCAACGGTCTGGGGGCCGTGCTGACCACCGGGGCCGGTCTGGTCCTGCTGACCACCAAGTTCCTCGAAGGGGCCTGGGTGGTCGTCGTCGCGGTGCCGCTGCTGATGCTGCTGTTCACCCGCGTCCAGCGCTATTACACAACGGCCGGCGAGGAACTCGGGCTCGGGCGGATCCCGCCGCCACCGGTGCGCACCATGAGCCTGGTCATCGTCCCGCTCGGCGAGGTCAGCAGGCTCGCGCAGCGCGCGCTGACGGCGGCGCTCGCCCTGGGCGACGAGGTCGTGGCGGTCAGCGTCCAGGCCGAGCCCGCGAAGGCGCGGGCCCTGCAGGACACCTGGGAGCGCTGGAATCCCGGGGTGCGCCTGGAAATCATCGACAGCCCGCACCGCTCCCTGGTGCAGCCGATGGTCGCGTATGTGCGGCGCGAGGCCGGGGGCGGCCGGGAGATCGCCGTTCTCATCCCCGAGGTCGAGCCCCGGCACCGGCGCTACAAGATCCTCCAGAACCAGCGCGGCCTGTTGCTGGCCACGGTCCTCAGGGCGCGCACCGATGTCGTCGTCTGCATGATGCCGTACGGCCTGAGCATGTGAGCGCGCCGTTGCTGCTGGGGCTGCTCCAGGCAGTGGGGCTGGCGTTGGCCGGCTCCGTCGGGGCGAGGTTGCTGGAGGTCCTGCACGTGGCGGTGAGCCGGGTGACGCTGTTAGCGCTGGTGTCGGCGTTGCCGGACCCGGACTGGAGGGTTCCCCGAGTGCTCGGTGTCGACGACTTCGCTCTGCGCGGGGGCGGCGTGTGGGGCACGGTGCTGGTGGACGGGACAACGCGACAGGTGCTGGAGTTGCCGCCCGGTCGGGACGCCGAGCCGCTGGCCACGTGGCTCCGGGATCATCCGGGAGTGCAGGTCATCTGCCGTGACCGGGCAGGTGCTCATGCTGAGGCCGCCGCCCGCGCCGCGCCGGCTGCTGTGCAGGTCGTGGATCGCTGGCAGCTGTGGCACAACCTCGGCCGGCACGTGGAGAAGGATGTCCCCCGGCACCGCGGATGCCTGAAACCAGCGACTACGGACCGACCACCTGCTGGCCAGACCGGACTCGAAGGTCTGCCCGCGCAGGCCCTGTCCGCTCAAGGAACGCTGGAGCCGCGCATCCGCCACCCTGAACCCCGATGACCAGCAGCGTCTGAAGACCGCGCTGGCAGGCTGCCCCGAGCTGAACGCCCTGCACCGGCACGTCCGGGCCTTCGACCAGATCATGACCAGACGCAACGGCCGACCCCTCAACACCTGGGTACACCCGGTCCGCAACGAAGACCTGCCCTCCCTCAAAGCCTTTGCGACCGGCTGGGGGCAAGGGGGCGCAGGTTCAAATCCTGTCGTCCCGACCGGCGTTTTCGCGGATCGGAGGCCGTTTTCTCAGAGATGGGAAAGCGGCCTTTTCCGTGTTGTGGATGCTGGTGGTCGCTGTGTGGTCGCGGTCGCGACCGGGGTGGCCAGTGCCGGCGGATGCCACCCGTATGGCCGGTGTCGGGTTGGTAAGTGCTTTGTCGATGGCTTCTACGGCGTCGCGGGCGGCTTGCCGGGTGATGATCGCCTTCTGGGAGTGGTGCGAGGTGCCGACACTCCCAGTCTCCGCCCAGGGACACAGCGCGCGACCACCTCATGCCCGATAGAGTCCTGGCCTGGGGATTCCCCTCGTCGTGCACAAGCGCAATGTGGAGCAGTCGACACTCGTGCGATAGTCAATCAACGTGTGCCGCTCGAAAAGTCATCGCTGCACGTCATGCCGCATATCTGTACTCGTTGATGAGGCCGCCGAGGATCCGGGTGCGCAGCTTTGTGAGTGCCCGGGTCATGTGCCGCGGCGGGTTGTTCGTGGGCGTCGGGTGGTAGCTGGTTGCGTGCTTGGTGGGGTCGGTGTTCGTTGTAGTGCCGCTCTTAGGTCGCGAGGATGTGGCGGGCGTGGGCGTCGTTCATGGTGAGGATGTGGTCGAGGGCTTCGCGTCGGATGCTGCCGATGATGCGTTCGCAGTGCGCGTTCATACGGGGAGCCTGTGCGCACTGTTGAGAATCTCCATCTCCTCGGCCCGGAAGACGGCGTGGAACGCCTCGCCGTACTTGCCATCGCGGTCGCGCAGCAGGAAGCGCAGGGACTCGATGTGTATGCCCAGGTCGGCGGTGAGGTTCCGTGCCTGCTGCACCGTCCGGTCCCGCGTCGGGCAGGTGGTGACCCCGGTGATGTGCAGTCGCCGGGTGCCGTGCTCGGGGAACGCCAGTGCGTACAACCGCCTGCCGGGGGCGGTGTCGATGTGGAAGAAGTCTGCCGCGATGATCCCCTCGGCTTGCGTGGTCAGGAACTCGCGCCACGTGGGGCCTGAGCGACGTGGCGCAGGGTCGATGCCGGCTGCGTTGAGGATCTCCCAGACCGTCGAGGCGGTGATCCGATGCCCGAGTCGGGCCAGCCCCCCTTGGATCCGCCGGAGCCCCCAACTCGGATTCTCCCTGGCCGACCGCAGGACGAGCCTCTTGACCGCAGCGGCGGCGCGCGCTTGCCCTGACGTGAGGTCGCTGCCGTCATCCACATGTTCGAGAAGTTGTTGTAGAACTCGAGGTCCGTGGCCGCCAACCCATGCACGAGCTCGTTAGGCGTCGGCGAGGAGGGGGTCGTACGGGGTGCCCGTGCGGCGGCCCGCCATGAAGGAGAGGAAGTCGCCCACGAAGGCGCTCCGGCCGTAGGCGCCGTCGGTGGTGGTGAGGTCGCGGTGGAAGGCGGTGCGGAAGAGGGTTCGGTACTCGTCCGCGTCGATGCGCCCGTTGCCGTCCTTGTCGGTGACGTCGAAGAGGACCTCGGCAACGCGGATGAGCGCGGGTCCGGCGAGGGAGGGGACGGCGGTGGCGTACTCCTCGGCGCTGACGCGGCCGTCGCCGTCCGTGTCGAGGGCGGCCTGGAGCTCGCGCCACCAGGCGGCGAAGGCGTCGTAGAGCCGGGCCTCCTCGGGTTCGTCCAGGTCGAGGCGGGTGGAGAGTTCGCGTGCCATGGCGGCGAGGTCAGGCCAGTCGAGGTGGCCGTCGCCGGTCTGGTCCAGCACTCGGCGGAAGAACTCCTCCGCCGAGCGTCGGTTCTCTTCTGCGGCTCCCGAAGGTGCCGGGTCGGGGTTGGTGTCGCCGCTCAGTGGTGTGAGCAGGCGGAGCAGGGCCGATGCCCGCTTCATGCGGGCGCGCAGGGCGGTTACGGTGCGGGCGCGGGGGTCGTCGCTGTCGGGCGAGAGTGAGAGGGCTTCGATGATGCTTTCGGCGTTGATCCAGCCCTCGGGCAGGAATCGGGCGAGCCCGGCGGCGAGGTAGGCGCCCTGCATGAGGGTTGGGGCGCCGGGCATCTCGGGCAGGCCGGCCCGGCGCCGGTAGGGCTCGGGGAGCGAGGCGACGGTGATCGCGCCGAGGAGCGGACCGGCGACAGCGCGGCCGGCCGCCCACAGTGTCGGCGCGCCGTCGAGCAGCGCAGGGGCGGGCAGGTGGTCGAAGAGCTGGTAGAGGATGACGCGGGCCGCCTCGGTGTTCTCCAGCTCGCTTTCGACGACCCGGTCGAAGTAGCGCCAGAAGTCGTTCAGGTCCTCGGGGAGTTCTGCGGCGTCGCCGTCGAGCGCGGCGAGGAACGCGCGGTACTCGGCGTACATCCGCTCCATCGTGTCCTGGTCGAGCGGCTGGCCGCTCAGCCGGCACATGGTGACGGCGCTCTCGAAGAGGGTGGCGACCACCCAGGCGCGGGTCGCGCGGTCCATCGCCTCGTAGGCGCGGCCGCGGGAGTCGGAGCCGCTCATGCGGGCGTGCAGCCGGTTGAGCCGGGCGGCCTCCCGTTCGCGTACCGCTGGGTCGGTGCCGAACATGCACCGCATGCTGAGGAAGGTGTTGCGCAGTCGGCGCCAGGGGTGGGCGACGAAGGTGGAGTTGTCGACGAGGGCGGCGCCGATCTGCGGGTGAGCGGCCTCCAGTACGGTGGCGCGGATCATGGCCAGGGCCCAGCGCGGGTCGTCGAAGAAGGCGCTGAACTGCGATTTCGGGCCGAACAGGGATGCCTCGTCGGCCGTTCCCGTGGTTTCGGTGGTCATGATGGGTCTCCGTTCGTCCGGGCGGGCAGGCCGCCGAATCGGCGGTCGCGGCGCCGGTAGGTGTGCAGGCAGGCGAGGAAGTCGGGAGCCCGGAAGTCCGGCCAGAGCACCTCGGGGAAGACCCACTCGGCGTAGGCGACCTGCCAGAGCATGAAGTTGGAGATGCGCTGCTCACCGGAGGTGCGGATGACCAGATCCGCATCGGGGGTGTCGGGGAAAGGCAGGTGGTCCGCGAAGAGCCGCTCGGTCACCTCGTCGGCGGGCGTCCCGCTGCGGATCAGCGACCTCGCAGCCTCGACGATGTCCCGGCGCCCGCCGTGGTCGAAGGCGACGGTCAGCGTCATCCCCCGGTTGCCGGCGGTCAGCGTCGCCAAGTCGTCGAAGTCCTGGGCCAGTTCACGGGGGATGCGCGGGTCGGCGACCCCGAGGAAACGGCAGCGGATGCCGCGCGCGAGCAGCAGCGGCGCATGCTTGCGCACAACCTGGCGCACCAGACGCATCAGGAATTCGACCTCGGTGCCAGGGCGGTTCCAGTTCTCGGTGGAGAAGGCGTACAGGCTGAGCCACTCCACGCCGGCGGACCGGGCCGTCTCGATGACGTCGATGACGGCGGTCACCGCGGCCCGGTGACCCGCCGTGCGGGGAAGCGAACGCCGCTGCGCCCAACGGCCGTTGCCGTCCATCACGCAGGCCACGTGCCGCGGCCCCGCAGGCGCCGCCCCCTCGTCCCGCCTCTGCCCGCCGGGTCCGCCACCGCACTGTCGCCCGCCCGGCCGGTCCTCCGTCACCGCGCGTGCGTGCGGGACGCCGTAGTCCGTCACGCCCGGCCCCGCCCCGTCCGGAGCGGCACGACCGGCCGTACCGTGCTCGGTCACGCCCACCCTGCCTCGCCGCTCCCGCCTCGACCACGCCCCACCGGCGCGTTCCCTCCCGGGAGTCTGACAGCGCGAACGGGCCCTGCCCGGCCGAACGAGTGGCCGTCACCCTTGACTCGTACGTTCGAATCTGTCCGAGTGCTGGAGCGGCGAACCCGCGCGCAGGTCCTTTCAAAGCCCCAATCGATGCGCGGGTTGGAGCGTGACCGCATCCAAGAATCCGCGAACTCGCGCGCTTCCAGCAGGTCGAAGTCCGACAAGGGCCCCGCCAACTGGCAGCCCCCGCTCGCCGGCTACCGCTGCATCTACGGCCGCGCCTGGATCTCGGTGAAGCACGTGTACGGACCGGCCGTGGATCCGGCGGAGCGCTCGGCGCTGGAGGGCATGCTCGCCACCTGCGCGTGACGACGTCAGCCCCTGGCACGTCGAGTGGTGGCGTTCATCGCTCGCATGCCGAGCGCGAGCCGGAGGCCGGCCGGTAGATCCGCCGCCACTTCGCCGTGGTGTCCGGGCGGTGAGCGGCATCGAGGTCACCGGCGTGACCAAGCACCACTCACGGCGCGTCGCCCGTCACCAACGTGCCGGGACAGCACACCTAGCGGGCATCAGCGCCATCCGGGGCACAGGGCTGTGCGTTTCCGCCAGAGCGCAGTGACGGACTTGCGGGGCCGCCGCAGACACAACCCGGTGAACGGGGTCGTTCAGGACGACTCCTGATGTCGTGTGCATACCGGCCGCAGCAGTGTGCCTTCAGCCGTTGTGGAGCGGCTCTTTCCCCAGCTCGAAGACCCGCTTCTTCACCGCGTCAGATGCCTTGGCCAGCGAGCCGGAGTCGAAGGGGGGCTGTGGGTCGTACTCGATCCACAGCTGAATCGCCTGGGCGGTCACTTCGTCGGTCAGCAAGGCCGCCAGAGTGAGGGCCATGTCGATGCCGGAGGATACGCCGGCCGAGGTGATGACCCTGCCCTGCCGGACCGTACGTTGCGGGGTGTAGGCGGCGCCGTACGACGCCAGCGCTTCCGCCCCGCTCCAGTGGGTGGTGGCGGTCAGGCCCTTCAGCAGGCCTGCGGCGCCCAGCACCAGGGACCCGGTGCAGACCGAGGTGGTGAACCGGGTGCGGCCGTGCACGCGGCGCACCCAAGCGAGGAAATCGGCATCGGCCACCATGGCCTCGACGCTGCCCCCGCCCGGGATCAGCAGGACGTCACAGTGCTCCACCTCGGAGTACGTGGCCGGGACGTACGTCGGCAGGGACCCCAGCGCATCCTTCACTGGGCCCTTCTCGGCCCCGACGAACCGTACGGAGGCGCCGGGCATGTAGGCGAGGACTTCGTAGGGTCCGACCACGTCGAGCGGCTCGTAGTCGTCGTAGAGCGGGATCACGATGTCCATGGCGGCTTCCTCTTTCCCGGATGACCCCACGGTGCGAATGTCGGATTGCGGCGCGGACGCTGCCGCTGCACTGGCGGCGAGCGGCAGCGCAGCCGCAGCGGCCATGCCGGTCCCGAGGACAGTGCGCCTGGACACGGCGGCTGTTCGAGCGCGCTTGGGTTTGCTTGTCATGGCTAGATAGTCGGCCGCGGCCCCACGTCAGTTCCCGTACGCACCTGGCTGAGCCCTCGGATCCCAAAAGGTGAAAGGGAACCTGTGGACCACGGCAGTCAGGGCCCTGAGCGGAGGCCCAAGCCAGAGGAGAGAACCACCCGCTTAATGGCGGAATGGACGATTAGGGGGTGTTCAGCGGGGTGGGCAAGTCGGTGACCAACTGGATCATCCGGAAAATTGACCGAATAGGAACCAGTGGGGGGTGCCTCCACTCGGAGCCCGTGCCTGCCGTGGAAGATCTTCCGGGCCAGGGAGCGGCGGCCCTCCTGGAGGTTGGCCTGGCTCTTGATCTGCCGCCGGTAGCCGGGCTCGTCCGTGAGACGCAGGATGTGCAGGGTCTTGGAGATCCGCCCGTAGTGGGCGATCGCGTCGCCAAGCGGGGTGGGGCGGCCGTCCCGGGAGAGCATGCGGATGACGTCGTAGGCGCGGACGGCGCCGGTGTGGATAGTGAGCGCTGATTGTGGGTCTGCGACTGCTCTACCTGATCTTCTGCCGCCTGCTGGGCTGCTTCCTTTTGCTGGACCGCTCGACCGCCGTGAACAACGCCGAGATCCTTGCCCTTCGTCATGAGGTCGCTGTGCTGCGTCGGAAGGTAGGGCGGCCGCGGCTCTCGTGGGCTGATCGTGCCGTGCTCTCCGCTCTCGCACGGCACCTGCCGTCCGTCTTGCGCTGTCATCGGCTGGTCACTCCGGGCACGCTGCTGACCTGGCACCGCCGTCTGGTGCGCTGGAAGTGGCGCCGGACAACGGTCGGCCCGGGTCGTCCACCGTTGCAGGAAGAGACAGTCGCGCTCACCCAGCGTCTGGCGCGAGAGAACCCGGCCTGGGGGTACGTCAGGATCCAAGGTGAGCTCCGACGGCTTGGCCATCGGGTTGCCGCCGCTACGATCCGGCGTGTCCTGCGCCGTTCCGGTCTACCGCCCGCGCCGCAGCGCGCAAGTCAGCAGACCTGGCGCTCCTTCGTCCGTTCACAGGCCCACACGCTGCTCGCCTGTGACTTCATGCATGTGGAGACCGTCTTCCTCAAGCGTGTTCATGTCTTCTTCGTCATGGAGGTCGCCACCCGGCGCGTCCATGTCCTGGGTGTCACCGCCCACCCGAGCGGCGCATTGGTCACCCAACTCGCCCGCAACCTGGTCATGGACCTCGGGGAGAGGGCTGGGTGCTTCCGGTTCCTCATCCGGGACCGGGACAGCAAGTTCACTGCCGCGTTCGACACTGGCGAACGACACCTGCGTACGGTCCTCACCGTATACGCCGAGCACTACAACGCCGGACGAGCCCACCGCAGCCTGGGCCTACGTGCCCCAGTCGACGACCCGAACATCATCCCCCTACCTGCTGGCGCAGTCAGGCGCCGACAGGTACTTGGTGGACTGCTCAACGAGTACCACACCACGCCACTCCGACTGCCGCACCATCTACAGGGAAGGCCCAGCTCAGCAGCCTGATCGGAATATTGACACCCTTCAGGCATGAACGGTGGGTCTGGTGGCCCGCCGCGTCGTAGCCGTAGGTCGTGGTGCGGCCGTTCACGGTCTCCGCGACCAGGCGGCTCAAGCGGTCGCGTTCCAGTACCAGTTCGGCATCCGCGTTTGTGGCGTGGATGAGGGCGCCGTGGGCGTTGACCAGGTTCTTCGCCGCCTGTGTTACCCAGGAGGTGGTCGGGTGTTCGATGGCGACCAGGATCCGGATGCGGCGGCTGCTGTGCTCGATCACCACGAGTACGTACATCCGCGCGCCGGACAGGGTGACCGTCTCAAAGAAGTCACAGGCCAGGAGGGCGTCGGCTTGGGAGGGCAGGAAGCCGACCCACGTGCTGGAGCTCCGGCCGGGCGCCGGATCGACGCCGGATTCCTTGAGGATCTTCCAGACGGTCGAGGCGGCCACCTTCACTCCCAGCACGAGCAGTTCGCCGTGCAGACGCCTGTAGCCCCAGTTCGGATTCTCTCTCGCCAGGCGCAGTACCAGAATCCGGATGGAGCGCACGGTACGAGGCCGACCGGGTCGCTTGAGCCGTGATACGGCGGCATGCTGGCGTCTTGCGAGGCCGCGATGCCAGCGCAGCACCGTGTCAGGACGTACGAGTAGTCGCAGACGCCGCAGGGTAGGCAACGGCATCCGGCGCAGCAGCGCTGCCAGGTGCGCCCGATCGCTCGAAGTGAACCGTAGTCGGGCACCGCCGAGTTGGCGTTCGAGCACCGTGTTCTGATGACGGAGAGCCAGGATCTCCGCATCCTTGTCCCGGTCGCTCATCGGCAGCAGACGCGGCGGACGCAGCGGACGCAGCAGCGCGAACGCGTTGGTCACGCCCAGGTGGGCCAGTCGCGGTAGCACGGTCGATCATCATGACGCGTGAACCACCGACTACGCGAGAGCGCCTACCCGAGCGGTGAGGCCGACGACCGCCGGTCCCGATACAGGCCTCCGACCAGGGCGGATGACATTCTCGGCAAGCACAGGGTCGGGAATTCGGCGCAGATGGTGAGGCCGCCACCCAAGGGATTGGGGCGGGCGGTGAGGATCCCGTGATGTGTGTGGGTGACGGCGCGGGCGACGGTGAGGCCGAGACCGGATCCGGTGCGGTGGGAGTCAACCCCTCGGTGGAAGGGTTCGAAGAGGGCCGGAACGTCGTGCGCGTTCACAAAGGGGCCTGTGTTGCGTACCTCGATCCAGGAGCGGCCGTTCGCAGTGCCGGTCGCGACGTGGACGGTGCCACCGGAGTGGTTGTGACGGATGGCGTTGATCACGAGGTTGAGAACCAATTGGTCCAGGAGGGTGGCGTCGCCAGTGACCGGAGCGGGGCCCAGTTTGGTCTGGAGGGCCACCTTCAGGTGTTCGACCTCGTCGCGAACGTCGGCGAGGGCGGTACGGACGTGATCGGCGAGGTCGCTTTCGCGCACGTGGGCGAGGTCGCTCTCGCCACGGGCGAGAGCGAGGAGAGAGGCGATGAGACGTTCGCTGCGTTCGGTGGCGGCCAGAGCGCGACGGAGGGCAGGTTCGAGGTCGTCGGGAACGCGGTGCTGGGCGAGGGGGATTTCCAGGGCGGTGCGGGTGATCGTGAGGGGTGTGCGCAGTTCGTGGGAGGCGAGGGCGGTGAAGTCGCGTTGAGCGGTGAAGGAGCGTTCCAGGCGGTCCAGCATGGTGTCAAAGGTGTCGCCGAGTTGTTTGACCTCATCGTGGGGTCCGGTGAGGGCGAGGCGGTCGTAGAGATTGGTTTCGCCGATGTATTGGGCGGCCTCTGTGACTTGAGTGATGCGGGTGAGGGAGCGGCGGGCGATCCACCAGCCGGCGAGGAGGGACAGTGCGGCGATGACCACAATAAGGAGTGCGGAGCGGGCGAGGAGCTCCCGCATCACGGTGTTCCGGAACGCCTCGAAGGCTTGAGAGGGCACGGATGGCCACGGGGCGGGCGGCAGTTGTGAAGGAGTGGGCGGAGAGCCGGTCGTAGGGGGCTGCGGCTCGGCGGGGAGGGTGGGGACGACGGCGAGCAGGGAGCGATTGGCGTTGAGGAGATCGCGGACGCTGAGCCAGTTGAGTGTGAGCAGGACGAGGCTGCCGGTGGCGAGGACGGCCGTGTTCGAGAGTGTGAGGCGGGCGCCGATGGTGAGTTTGCCCCGTTGGTTGCGGGTCACAGGCGATACCCGAAGCCGGGGACCGTCTCGATCAGGGGTGGGGTGCCGAGTTTGCGGCGTAGCTGGTGGACGGTGACTTTCACGGCGCTGCGAGATTCGGGTGGGGTGTCCCAGACGGCGTTGAGGAGGTCGGTGGAGCTGAGGATGCCGCCGTCGGCTTCGAGGAGGGCCTCAAGGATTCCGAATTCCTTCGGGGTCACGGCCAGGAAGCGACCGTCGCGTTCGGCCAGGCGCCGGACTGTGTCGAGACGGACACCGTGGCGTTCCAGGACGGTGGGGGCGCCGGAGGGGCCACGGCGGGCCAGCGCGTGCAGGCGGGCGATGAGTTCGAGGTAGGCGAAGGGTTTGGACAGGTAGTCGTCGGCGCCCTGGCCGAGGCCGTCGACGATCTCGTCAAGGGTTCCAGCGGCAGTGAGCATGAGGATCCGGGCCGGGTAGCCGCTGGTGGCGAGGGTGCGGCAGACAGCGTCCCCGCTCATCACGGGCAGGTCCCGGTCGAGCATGATCACGTTGTAGTCGGTTGCCGCGGTCATCTGCAGCGCGGTGGATCCGTCGTGGGCGATGTGGGCTTCTATGCCCTCGCCGCGCAGCCCGTCCGCGATCATCTCGGCGAGTTCCTTCTCGTCCTCCACCACCAGCACCCGCATCCGCGCCGCTCCTTCTCGTCGGGGTTGCCACTCGTGTCCCATTGTGGCCGGGCCGTGGTTATGCGCGGGTTGGCGCACCATAACCGGCGCATAACCACGGGGCGCGTACCTCTAGTGACTGCCGGGATGCCAGTGGGGCGCCCTGCGGGGCCGAGGGAGGACCTTGATGTCTCGTACGACTGTCCATCTGGCAGGGGTGCTGCCGGCAGCCTGCTCCGCCATGGTGCTGTCCGCGTGCTCGTCAGAGAGCGGGGAGGCACCGAAAGTAGCCGGTGGTGGCGGGCCGGTGAAGCCCATGGACGACGGGGCGATACGGCGGGCGTGGGTGCAGTGCACGCACGATGCAGGCCAGACCGAAGTACAGCTGGACAAGGACGGGCAGATCCAGATGCCCATGGGACAGACCGAGGAGGGCGGCGGGTCCGGGGCGGGGACCGACGACCCGCGTAAGAGGGCCATGGACACCTGCGACGAGAAGGTCCCGGGCCGCGAGCAGCTCCAGGAACGTGGGGTCCCCCCAGAACTCGTCGAACAGGCCCGCAGCCTGGCCCAGTGCCTGGTCGTCGGCGTCATGGAACGCCAGGGGGAAGTCGGCCTGCGCCGCGCTCTCGGCACACGCCAAGGACAGATCGCCGCCCAGTTCCTCGTCGAAGCCGTACCCCTCGGCCTACTTGGCGGCCTGGCCGGCGCCGCCCTCGGCTCCCGCACCGTCTACGGCCACGCCACCGCGCAGGACTGGCCACCTGTCATTCCCGCCACCTGGGCAGCCGCAGGACCCGCCATGGCCGTCATCGTCGGCACAACAGCCGGCCTCTACCTCGCCCTGCGCGCCGGGCGCATGCCTCCCACCACCGCCCTCCGCGCGGCGTGACGGACCGACACGTTCGACTCTGTCCCATAATCGGTGGTTGCGCTGCGTGGTGGTCAGTACGCGAGGACCGGCTGTTCCACCCGCGCCGCGACACCTGCTGTGTCTTCGTCAAGATCAACGGAGACCTGAAGTGCCTGTGGCGGGCCGTTGACCAGGACGGCAACGTCCTCGGCATCCTTGTCCAGAACCGGCGGGACAAGGCCGCGGCCAGGCGTTTCCTGCGGCGCCTGGTGCAGAAGACCCGGCCGGTGCCGAGGGTGCTGGTCACCGACAAGCTCCACTCCTGCGGCGCCGCCCACCGCGAGGTCATGCCCTCAGTCGAGCACCGCTCGCACAAGGGGCTGAACAACCGGGCCGAGAAATCCCACCAGCCCACCCGGCAGCACGAACGCGCGATGAAGGGCTTCCGCTCGATCGGCGCGGCCCAAAGGTTCCTGTCCGCGTTCAGTGGCATCCCATCCCGCCTTCGGCTCCGCCGTCACCTGATGACCGCCACTGAACACCGCCTCGAGACGACCGTCCGCCCCACGATCTGGGACCACACCACCGAGACCATCGGCCTGCCCGCCACAAACCGCCCCCGGGGCCCACCCGCCTCCCGCCGCACCCCGACACACCATCGGACGACCACACACCCAACAACGTGACAGTGCTCCAGAAAAGGAAACGAGGAGTTCGCGTGCGCAAGACCTCCAGCATGACCATGCCCCGTGCCGGGATGCGTCGTTCGGCGATGGTGGCCGGTACCGCGGTCGCGGCGACGGCCCTGCTCGCCACCGGGCTGACCACCAGCGCCGCGGGTGCCGCCCCGGCCTCCGAGACTGGGGCCCAGCCCGCGGCCCTCACCGCCTCGGCCCGCGCCGAAATGCTGCGCGACGCCAACGCCACCAAGGCGAACATCGCCACATCGCTCGGCCTCGGCGCCAAGGAGAAGCTGGTCGTCACGGACGTCATCAAGGACGTCGACGGCACTACCCACACCCGCTACGACCGCACCTACGACGGACTGCCCGTCCTCGGCGGCGACCTGATCGTCCACCAGGCCAAGAGCGGTGACATCAAGAGCGTCACCAAAGCCACCAACGCCACCGTCAAGGTCGCCTCCACCACCGCTGGAGTCGCCCCGAGCACCGCCGCCAAGGCCGCCATCAAGCTGGCCAAAGCCGACCACACCACCGGAGCCTCGGCCGACCGGGCCCCCCGCAAGGTGATCTGGGCCGCCACCGGCAAGCCCGTCCTCGCTTACGAAACCGTCATCGGTGGAACGCGGAAGGACGGCACCCCCAGCAAGCTGCACGTCATCACCGACGCCGCCACCGGCAAGAAGCTCTACCAGTACCAGGACGTCAAGACCTTCACCGGCACTGGCCAGCACAACGGCAAGGTCACCCCCGGCACCGGCACCACCCCCGGCACCACTCCCGGCACCGGCACCGGCACCGGCCAGTACAACGGCAAGGTCCCCCTCGGCAGCGTCAAGAGCGGCAGCCGGTGGCTGCTGAAGGACACCGCCCGAGGCGGACACCAGACGTACAACGCCAAGCACTCGATAGACCAGACCAAGCAGGGGTCGCCCTTCTACGACGCCGACAACGTCTGGGGCAACGGCAAGCCCACCACCGCACAGACCGCCGCCGTGGACGCCCACTACGGCGCCGCCATGACCTGGGACTACTACAAGAACGTCTTCGGCCGCAACGGCATCAGGGGCGACGGCAAGGCCGCCTACTCCCGGGTCCACTTCGGCGACCAGTTCGAGAACGCCGCCTGGAACGACGACTGCTTCTGCATGACCTACGGCGATGGCGCGGGCAACAAGAAGCCCCTCACCGCGCTCGACGTGGTGAGCCACGAGATGACCCACGGCGTCACCTCGGCCACCGCTAAGCTGAAGTACGGCGAGGCCGTCGGGCTCGACGAGGCCACCTCCGACATCTTCAGCACCGCCGTGGAGTTCTATGCCAAGAACGCCCAGGACCCCGGTGACTACCTCCTCGGCGACAAGATAGACCTCAACGGAGACGGTACGCCGGCGCGTTACATGGACAAGCCCAGCAAGGACGGTCTTTCCTACGACTACTGGGAGAGCGGCATGGGCAACGTCGACCCGCACGCCACCTCCGGTGTCGGCAACCACTTCTTCTACCTGCTGTCCGAGGGCAGCGGCGTGAAGGAGATCGACGGTGTGAAGTACGACAGCCCCACCAAGGACGGCTCCACCGTCAAGGGCATCGGCCGCGCCAAGGCCGAGAAGATCTGGTACAAGGCCCTGACCACGTACATGACCTCCAACACCGACTACCACGCCGCCCGTAAGGCCACGCTGAAGGCCGCCACGGACCTCTACGGCGCCGACAGCGCCGAGTACAAGGGCGTGGACGCCGCCTGGGCCGGAGTCAACGTCAAGTAGCAGCAACCGGCTCGGTCGAACCACACGACACACCGCCGGTGCCCAGGCATCAGCCCCTGGGCACCGGTCTGTCCCACCCCCGGCAAAGTCATCTTTCGCCCGCTCTGGGGGAAATTCCCCCAACTTCCCATTACGGCTGGAGATACATGGGGATTCACGTTCGGCATCGGCTGTATCTGGTATACCCCGTCTCAGAGTTTCGCGTACCGCCCTCGCCGCCGGAGCGGCGACCCTGGCCGCCGCCAGGTCGCTGGGGCTCGCGGCCAAGGAGAAGCTGGTCGTCAAGGACGTCATCAAGGACGCCGACGGCACCACCCACACCCGCTACGACCGCACCTACGACGGACTGCCCGTCCTCGGCGGCGACCTGATCGTCCATGAGTGCGCGAGCGGCGCCACGCAGGGTGTCGACAAGGCGGCCGACGCCGCCATCAAGGTAGCCGACACCACCCCTCCCACGCCGAGCGATCCGCCCTGAGCGCCGCCCGGGCCGAGGGCGGCAAGCCGACCGGCACCGAGAGCGCGCGGCGCAAGGTGATCTGGGCCGCCACCGGCAAGCCCGTCCTCGCCTACGAGACCGTCGTCGGCGGGACGCGGAAGGACGGCACCCCCAGCAAGCTGCACGTCATCACCGACGCCGCCACCGGCAAGAAGCTCTACCAGTACCAGGACGTCAAGACCTTCACCGGCACTGGCCAGCACAACGGCAAGGTCACCCCCCGCCCCGGCACCGGTCCTGGCGCTGTCACGTTGGCTGAGCGGGTGGGATGCTTTTCGGGTTGATCATGCTGGGAGGGGCACGTACGCCATCGGCCCCCGGTCCGCGTTCGGGCCGGGAGACACAGGAGAGAGACACCATGCACCCCAGTACACTCCCGAACGTCGGTCAGCCTCCGGCCACTGTGGGCCGGCGCCGGCTGCTCCTCGGAGTTCTCCCGGCCGCCGCTGCGCTGGCCGGCTGTGGCTGGTCGAGTGCCGACGAGCGAAGCGACCAGCCGCCCCTCGCGCTGGTCTACCGCGGTCCCCAGGGCTGCCCCGACTGCGCGCCGACGATCGCCGCCCTGCTGCGCCAGGCGCCGCAGCCCTTCCGGGTCACGTACGTGGGCCCCGGCACCAGGGTCCCCCTGACCGCCGACGCTCTGGCCGGCGCGCAGTTGTACGTCCAGCCCGGCGGCGGCTCCGACCTCGACGGAGCCTGGCAGGACCTGCGTGGCTCGGCGAAGATGATGCGCGACTGGGTCCGGGAGGGCGGCAGCTACCTGGGCCTGTGCTTCGGCGCCTATCTCGCCGGACGTAACCCCGGCTTCGACCTGCTGCCCGGCGACACCGACGGATATATCGACCTCCGGGACACCACGGTCCACGACCAGCGAGACACCGTGGTGCCGGTGAAGTGGCGCGGCAAGCAGCGGCACATGTACTTCCAGGATGGGCCCGCCTTCCTCCTCGACAACGGCGCCGACGCCGACGTCCTGGCGACCTACCCCAACGGAGCCGCCGCCGTCGTCGTTGCCCCGTACGGCAAGGGCCGGGTCGGGGTCAGCGGCCCGCACCCGGAAGCCGACCGCTCCTGGTACGAGGACGCAGGGCTGAAGAACCCCGACGGCGTCCGCCCCGACCTGGCCCACGAACTGATCGACAGGACCGTCGGACGACACTGAGAGGGCATCTCATCTGGCGTGTTCGGTAGTCTGCGGTCGTGGACCTTGTGGAGCGTCTGGTGCCGGATGAACTGTGGGAGCTGTTCGAGCGGGTGGTGCCTGTAGGGTTCCAAAAGCCTCGTATCTACACTGACCTGGCTGTTCATCAACTCCCACCGCTCAATTCATGGCCGACGTTACGGGGCTGGGTGACTTGAAGGATGCTCTGGATTCCGGTGTAACGGAGAAGGTATTCGTGCATCGGGAAATGCGCTCACTGCTGAGTTCATCGGATTAGGGAGCTCTGTCCGGCCGGCGACGGGGAAAGTCGGATATCGGCGGTCCGTTAGAAATTCCAAGGCCGCTTCGTTGTCGCATTTGACACTGCGGGTGCCGATAAATCATCCACGCAGGTCGGGAGCCTGATCACGGATCTTCGGCTCTGCTTGTCATTCGCCCCGAGTGCTTCACCCGCACAGGGCCCCGTCGGCATCATGATCTGTCGTGCTCCTGCGCCTGGTCTACCTCGCCACGACCAACGCCCTGGCGGCCCTACGCCTCCTGCCGATGAGCGACAAAGAGAAGGACATCGAGATCCTCGTGCTCCGGCACCAGCTGCTGGTCCTGCAGCGCGCCCCGAGACGGTGTTGCGCTGGCATCGCGAGCTGCTCAGGCGGCGCCATGCCGCAACCTGCGTATCCAGGCGACGTGGACGTCCGCGCGCCATTCGATCGATCCGCGCCCTGGTCCTGCGCCTGGCCAGGGAGAAGGCCGCGTGGGGATATCGCCGGATCCACGGCGAGCTCGCCGTGCTGGGGATCAAGGTTGCCGCCTCCACCGTCTGGGAGATCCTCCGCGAGCACGGCATCCCACGCGCCCCCAAACGGCAGAACACCACCTGGGCCGACTTCCTCCGCAGCCAGGCCAAGGCTCTTCTCGCCTGCGATCTTTTCGAAGTCCGCACTCTGACGGGGGCACGCCTGTACGTCTTCGCTGTCATCGAGCACACCACCCGTCGCATCCGGGTCCTCGGCGCCACGGCAAACCCCACCGCGGAGTGGATCGTGCAGCTCCGACGCAACCTCCTCATGGACCTCGATGACGCGAGCAGCAAGGCAAAGTTCCTCATCCGTGACCGCGATTCCAAGTTCACAGCCGCCTTCGACGCACTGATGACCGATGCCGGTCTCAAGGCCGTCACCACCGGCATTCGGGTCCACGGATGATCACTCATGGAGCGCTGGATACAGACCTGCCGCAGGGAACTCCTGGGCCGTACCTTCAGAGGGTGTTATGAGTCTTGATATCCGTTTCATTCTTGGGGTTGGGTGAGGTCCGCTGGTCGAGGGTTCGTTGCTGGTGCTACGGATGGGGCTGGGTGAATAGACCGGGTTCGGGCTCGGTAAGGATTCCGCGGCTGACCATGCGCTTGAGTTTGGAGCGGATGCCCTCGGTGTTCTTCGGCAGGATGGGCAGGTCGAGGGCTTCGCACAGGTCGCGGGCCCGCATCGGGCGTCTGGTGTCGGCGAAGGCGGCCAGGATCTGCTGGTAGGCAGGATGGTCCGGCGTGGCGGGCGGCGGGGCCGCTTCGGCGACGCCGAGGTGGTGGGCGATGCCCAGGAGGGTCTTGCGGGTGATCCGCAGGTTGTCGGTCTCTTCGTCGAGTTCGCGCAGGTGCGCGGCCAGTTCCTCGATCCGGGTCCGGGTCTGCGCGGCCTGTTCGCTCAGCGCCTGCTCGCGCGTGTCGATCTGTTCCAGGATGGGGTCGAGCTGCGGGTTGTCGGTCTTGCGTCGCGCCAGGTGGGGGTGGTGGTGTCGGTCAGCCGGCGCGCTATTACGTCGCTCATCGCCCAGTACACGCGTGACTCCGAGGTGGCGGGCCGGTGTTCGTAGTCGCGGACCAGGCGCCGGTGCATGACGAGGGTGCCGAAGGTCTGCTCGACTACCCACCTCTTTGGCTCGGGCACGAAGCCGACATCGGCCGGGTTGCGCTCGACGATCTCCACGTCCATGCCGAGCGCGGCACCGTGATCGACGACGGCCCTCTTGAAGCCCTGGTCGACCAGGGCTTTCTTCACCGTGTCACTCTGGGCGGCCACGCGGTCCAACAGGGCGGTCCCCGCGGCGTTCTCGTGGACCGAGGCCGCCCGCGCCGCTCGGCGGCAGGTCGTTGGGGAGATGGGCCCACTGACAGCCCGTCCGGCTCTGTGCGTCGATCATGCAGGCCGACGCCTCCGCGTCCCGCCCTTCCTCCTGTCGCCAGAACTCCCTGAGCAGGCCGTTGAGCTGGGCGGCTGTGCTGCTGTGGCGGTACAGCCTGCTGACGACCCGGTGGCCGGAATGGGCCCGGTTCGATTCCGATCAAGGCGCATATTCCCATTCGCACCCTGGAGTCAGCGGGAGTTGCCATGATTGCATTCAACGAGCACTGGACGAAGGGGGGCGTCTCATGGAAGCGGCAGACGGTGTGGCGTTAGCGGCAGTACAGATCCTGACGGCGATGGCGAGTGGTGCGGCCACGGCGGTGGGTGGTGGCACGGGTCAAGCGCTCAGTGACCTTATCCGTCGGCGACTGAGCTCGGAAGAGGGCCGAGCAGCCCTGGCGGGATTTGATGCCGATCCAACGGATTTAGCGGCGACACAAGAACTGCGGGGTGTAATCGGAGAGGTGCTCAAGGCTGACCTCGAGTTCGAAAGAGCGCTGACTCAACTGCTTTCGAATCCCTCCGCCACTCCGTCGGCGTACACCAACAGTGTCGTGATCGGAAGCGGCAAGGTTCGCAACAGTCAGATCTCTCTAGGACCACTTTCGATCTCGAACACGCGTAACAACAGGAACTCGCTGACCGTAGTGGCCGTCGTGCTGCTAGCGGTGTTGGCGCTCGCTCTCTATGGCGGTGTCCACCTCGTCACGGGGCGTTCTCCGGGAAATACCGAGTCGGCACCGAAACCCACGAGGACCCAGACGAAGCATGTTGTGACTCCTGAGGATCTTGTCTCGAAGATCCTCCCGGACCGTGATGTCTTGCCTCCGGGTTGGGAGGTTTCGGGTGGTCCGCACTTGAACGGCTACCTAGCGTGCTTTGACTGTGTGTCTGAGGCCGATCGGCATAACGCCGGAAATGTTTTTTGGAATCTGCCCGGATCTCAGGATGCAAACTTCTTTGTGGACGCTTATACGAGTTCAGCTTCAGCAGAGGCCAACTATGCGAAGGCTTCGAAGTCGGGCGAAGTGATCCAGGTGAAGCCGGGAGCATACTTCTCCGACTCGTATATTGCAAAGGAAGATCGGAAGGTTATTTCGATGGAAGAGGGTGGCTCGCCGGTCGTTGTAGCGTTTATTCGGATAGAGACGGTTCTGATAACGATACAGATGAATTCTGATTGGAAGAATCAAGAAGGTAATCTGACAGCCTTCGCCTACATGATGAGCGAGCGTGCGAAACAGGCGTTGGACGGCCAACCCGTGAGATCCGCGGTTCCCCAGCTTTCGTGATCGCCCCTGCCCGTAGTAGCGGCCCATGAGGTGGAAGTGATGCTGACGCCGCGGCGCAGCTTCCTCCTCGTCCTGCGTGCTCGACGGCGTGCAGCGCCCTTCCGCGCAGCCGCGGTCCTCTTCGTCCTGCGTGGTGACCATCTGCGAAGGCACGTCCTTCTGTGTAGCGGTTCTGACGACTGCGGGCAGCGGAGCCGCCGAGGGTGCGGCCAAGGGGCGTCCGGATGAAAGCCCCGTCAGGACCAACCCATGGGGGCGTAGAGGGAGCCGCGGGAGATGGCGTCCAAGGCGACCCGTGTGTACTCGACGGTGGGCTCGGGCAAGTCGTCCAGCGGCCAGAAGCGCCATTCGGTGCAGCACTCTGGTTCGCGTACGAGGGGTTCGCCCTCCCAGCGGGAAGGAGCGAAGAACAGCCCGATGCGTGGGATCGTGCTCCCGGGGTCGAGCAGGTCCAGGACGTGGACGAGAGACAAGTCGCCCTCCGGGATGCGGAGTCCGGTCTCCTCCTCCGCCTCCCGGACCATACAGGTGACGGCGGATTCCATGTCTTCGCGATGGCCGGCGGGAAGGTGCCAGGTCGACGGGGCGAAGGCGCTGTTCGGGTGGCGCTTGCCCAAGAGGACGGCCCCGTCACGGAGGAGGACGAGATGGGCGCCGATGATGCTGCGGCTGCGGTGGTCGCGAGGCTCGCGGACTTCCACCAGAGGAAGTGCCGCGTCATGGCGCCCACCGAGCTGGTCCGCATTGTGGTGGGCGTGCAGGGCCGCCGTGCCAGGAATGATCGGCCAGTCGATCGCGACGCGGGTGTGCTGCTTGACGAACACGTGCGCACCGTCGGCCGTGGACGCGGGATCACCGCAGGCCAGGGGGTGGACAGTGATGCGCGGGCAGAGGGCGGCGCGGTGGTTGCGCTGCCAGTGCAGGACCTGTTCGGCCATCTCCTGCGCAGCCAGGTGGCCGTGGGGCCCGTAGCCGTGAACGACGAACTCGTACCGGCCGTTGCCGTCGTCTCCATCGCCGATGCGCTTGGTGGCCAGCCACGCGAGGGAGGTACCGCGGACGATCGCGGCGCCGGGCCAGTGCTTGGGCGGCGGGTTCAGGACCCCGTTCTCGCCGTCGGGGTCGACCGACAGGCGGCAGAAGCCGGGCAGTGCGCCGGCCAGATAGAGGGTGAGGGCGCCGAAGGGTTCCTGGCCGCCGACGGTGACGTGGGTCTGCGTCACCGTCGGTTCGCGGGTGGGGGAGGGGGCGAGCTGGTCGACGGACAGTGGGGCGCCATCCTCCCAGGAGAGGTGGATGCCAGTGCCGGGGACGGTGCGTCGGATCGCGTTCCGGGCGCCCTCGCCCTGCATGGAGACGAAGCCGCAGACGATGAGCGGCTCGTCGCTGTGCAGAGCCCCGTCGCGCATGGTGAAGCCGATGGCCCAGGCGTATCCCTGCAGGCGGAGCGGGGCGACGAGACGACCGCCCTCGGCGAGGGCGTCGATCCAGGGAAGGTCCCAGGTGTCGACGGTGACGAGGATGGCGTCGAAGCCGTCCTCCGGCACGATGCCGGTGGGCAGGTGCTCGGCGTCTGCGGTGACCACGTGGACGCGGTCGTATCCGGTCTGGGCCAGGAAGCGGGTGGCGCGGTTGGTGACGGCCGGGTCGATATCGAGGGTGGTGACGCTGCCGGTGGGGCCGACGAGTTCGGCGATGAGGGCGGCGTTGTAGCCGCCGGAGCCGATCTCCAGGACACGGTGGCCGGGCTGAATGCGGGCGGCTTCGAGCATGTCGGCCTGCAGCCAGGGCGCGGAGATGGAGCTGGTGATGCGGCCCTCGTCGCTGTGGCGGGTGGCGACGATGTCGTTGGCGTACGCCTTGTGGACCGGTACTTCGGGTGCGAAGGCGTGCCGGGGCACTGTGCGCAGGGCTTGGTCGACCGCGGGGGTGCGGATGTGTCCGGCAGCGGCGAGTTGGCCGGCCAGCTGGTGGCGCAGGGCGGTGGCCTCGTCGAGGTCCGTGGTGGGGGATGTCGTCACGGCGGGCCTTTCGGTCGAGCGGGTCATGCGGGATCCGCGACGGTCGGTGTGGTGGGGCTCGGGATGGTCGCGGTGGGGGCGTACTGGGCTGCCTGGGCGTCGAACATGGCGGCGTACCGGCCGCGTGCGGCGATGAGTTCGTCGTGGGTGCCGTGCTCGGTGAGGTGCCCGTTGTTGAGGACGTAGATGTGGTCGGCGTGGCGGACACCGGACATGCGGTGGGTGACCAGGACGACGGCCCGGTTCGGCGCGGCGAGGCGGCGGATGCGGCCGAAGGCTTCGATCTCGGCTTCCGGATCGAGCGCGGACGTTGGCTCATCCACGATGAGGACACCGTCCGCCTGTGATGTTGAACTACGCCAGTGCGTGCGGGCCAGACCCACTTTCTGCCATTCGCCGCCGGACAGTTCGATGGCGCCGCGGAACATGCGGGCCAGCAGACTGCGCAGGCCGTCGGGGAGTTTGGCGATGACGGGGCCGGCGACGGCGTAGTCGACCGAGGGCTCCAGGTCCTGGTCTGTTGCGGGGTGAGCGGGGCGGCCGAGGCGAATGTTCATCGCGGCGGTCAGGGGCCAGCGCTGAAAGTCTTGGCTGAGCAGGGAGACTCGCTCGAAGACCTGAGCGCGGTCGAGGTCGGTGAGGTCCGCCTCGCCCCAGCGCAGAGTGCCGGTATGGGGCAGCAGCATGCCCGACACGATCTTCATCAGCGTGCTCTTGCCGGAGCCGTTCTCGCCCACCACCGCGGTGACCGACCCCATTGGCAGCGTCAGCGACACTCCTTCCAGGGCCGCGGTGTCACGGTCGGGATAGCGGTAGGTGACGTGGTCCAGGACGATCTCCTTGACCCGTTCAGGAACGGGTGCGCCGCCTGCGGGCAGCGTCCGCCGGCCGGCCTGGGTGAGGAAGCGACCGTGATCGCGGACATAGAGGCTTTCCTCGTGCAGTTGGTTGATGTTCATGACGAGGGCGCCCAGGCTCGCGGAGCCGGTGCGTACCGCGACCACGGCGGTCCCGGCGACGGCGAGGCTCATGTGCCCGGCCATGATCAGCCAGAACATGGCTCCGTAGGTTGCGGCCATCGCTAGGCCGGACAGTGCGGAGGCCACCCATTCGGTCAGGGCTTTGCTGGAGGCGAGGCGTTCCTGTTCGGCTTCGGCGCTTTCGGCCATGCGCTCGTAGCGGCTGAGGAGGAAGGCGCCGACGGAGTGGAGGCGTACCTCCTGGGCGGCGGTGCGTTCGGTGAGCAGGTTGCCGATGAGGCGGCTGGCGCGCACGTGCTCGATCCAGCTCATCACGGACACGTACCGTTCCTGGGCCACGCGCATGGCGCCCCAGCCGCGCGGGGCGGCGATGAGGATCAGCATGGGCAACAGGACGGGGTGGAGTACGGCGAGGACGCCGGCGGTGGTGATCAGGGAGATGAGGCCGTTCAGCGCGGCGACGCAGGAGCTGATCATGCGGCGGGCTGAACTGGGGCCGTGCTGGGCGATGTCGACAAGCCGCCGGAAGTCGGGGTCGTCGATGGCCTCCAGTTCGACGCCGGCTGCGGCGGCCAGGTACTGGGTGGTGGCGATCCGCTCGACCTTGGGCTCCAGGCGACCTGCGCGGGAGGTGGACCAGGCCGAGAGGGCGGAGTTGATGACGCCGATGGCGGCGGCGGCCAGCAGGCCAGGTAACAGGGCGTGCAGCCGCTCAGCAGCGCTGCCGCTCCCGGCGAGCAGCGCGTGCATGACGGCATTGACGGCGAGCAGGCCGGCTGCTGCGGCCATGCCCTGACCGATCTCGCTGACTCCCACGGCGAGCAGGGCACGCCGGTCTGCCTGCCACGCCATGCGCAGCGTGGCGCCGACGAGCGCGGGCATGGAGCGCAGCGCGGACATCATGGTCAGGTCCAAGGTCGCGTGCTCGTGCTGGGACCATCCCATGTCGTAGCGCAGGGGCCCGCCGAACAGCTCTTGTTCGGCGTCGGAGACATGAGGGTCGGCCATCGTGACCGGGCCGAAGAATCTCTTCACCGGGCGCCTCCCGTGGGCCAGTTCAGTGCCCGGTGGGACGGGCCGTGGGTGAGCATGCGGAAGATCGCGGCCGTGTAGGGGTGGCAGTCCGGCGGGGGCTTCTCGGTGACGAGCGGGCCCGGTTCGCTGCGCTCGAAGTCGATCAATGCGCAGCGGCTGCCATTCCACAGCAGATGGCGCTCCCAGAAGTCCCCGTGCCGCCACCCGGCCAGTAGCGGTCCGCAGCCGGAGAGCGTGCTCACCAGATGCCGCAGCGTGTCGGCTTCCGCGGCGGACAGGTGGTCACCGGCCTCCGCGGGGTGCTTGTCCAGGCCGGCCATCGTGTTCTCGACGATTCTGGCGGCTTCAGACCGGACCAGGGGACCGGTCATGGCGTCGTGGAAGCGGCGCAGGAGCTGGTCGGCTTGCCGGTGGGCAACGCGGCGGCGCGCGGGTGACTCCTCTTCTCTTAACGGCTCGCCTTCCACCGCGGTAAGGATCAGGGCCAGCAGCTCCGCGGAACTGTCGCGCAGGACCGGGGCGTTGCCGCGGCCGAGGTGTGGAACGGCCACGCCGTAGGCACCGGTCTCGCGCGTATGCAGGATCGGTTTGGGCGCCACTTTCACGTAGTGGACGCCGGTGCGTCCGGTCACCCTCCACACCTGGGAGTTGTCGCGGGCGTGCGAGGCGTCCCGCATACAGTCCAAGGGGCCCGGCACGCTCGCCACCCAGGTGGTGAGGGAGGAGGGGAGACGAGTGGATTCCGTCATGCCAGGTACCTCGTATCCGGGCGGGACTCCTCGGCGAGCAGGGCGGTGCGGCCGGAGGCGATGTGAGGGTTGGTGCCCGAGGAGACGGCGGTATTTTCGAACGCGGGATGAACGAGCGCAGGGCGGCGTACGGGATGAATGGGGACTCCTCAGGGCGAGATGCGGACAGGTGATCGGGTAACGGAGGTTCCGCTGTCGCCGTAACGGGTGGGGGCGGGCGAAATCTAGAACCCGAATTCGAATACCGGGGTCCTCTCCTTGTGTGGCCGAGTGTGGCGGTCCGTGATGCTGTGTTCGATCACTCATGTGGGTTGCGGTAACTCCTCCGGGGGATTGCCCGGTACCGCCTTGTCGTCCCGCAGTAGTCGCCTCAGTTCGGTTTCGCCGAGGGTGACGGCCCTGGACGGAGACTGCCGGTAGTCCGGGGGCAAGGTGCCGGCCCCGAGACGCGCAGCCGTGATCGCCGTGCTGAGCGCGTCTGCCCGCTCGGCACTCAGGGCTGCTCGGGCGGCCGGGGGGGGCAGGACCTCGCGTGCGGCGTAGGCGTCGAGGCGGGCCACCTCGGAGACGGCTTCGAGCAGCGGGCCCGCGTACGGCCCGTCGGGGTCCAGCTCCAGGGCGGCCGGGCCCGCCCGGGTCTGGAACACGGCGGTCGACGAATCGGGACGGGTGAGGAGCGCGGCGGCTTCGCTCAGGGTGGGGTCGAGGCCGGCCCGGGGAACCGGTACGTCGATGGGACGGCAGTGGGCGCGCAGGATCTGGCCGATGGGGCCTCCCAGGGTTCCGTGGGCTGGGTGGCGTCGATCATGTCGCGGGCCTGCTGGTCGAGTCCCTGCTCCATCAGGGACATGATCTTGATCTGGCGGCCGTCGAGGAGCCGGTTGCCGATGCCACGGTGCTTGGCCGTGGCATCGGCTGTGTCGGTCCACCTGCCGATGCGTGCGAGGGCGCGGGCGCCGTCCACGAGCAGGGTGACCCACAGGGCAAGGAACGCGCCCGTATCCGCAGCGAGAGAGGCATCCGCTGGGGAGGCCGACCGCTTCCAGCAGCAGCTTGATCAGACAGGAACTTCAAATATGAGTTCGAGGCCGTCTTCCTCGTCCCATTGCTCTCCGACCTCCACAAAGCCGAACCCCGAAATCGTGGCCAGGGATGCGGCGTTGTCAGGACTGATCGTCACCCGCACGGTCCCGACTCGGGTTTCGGCAACGGCCCGATGCACCAACGCGGTCAGGATCGCCCTGGCGTAGCCCTGACGACGGTAGACGGGGACCACCGAGTAACCGAGCTCCACCATCCCCGCCTCATCCGGCGGCCCATGGAACCCGGCATACCCCACGACGGCACCTTCCGGCTCGGCCACCACAATCTGAGTGAGCCACCCCGTGCAACCCGGGTCCGAGGTCAGCTGATTGACCCGATACTGCCACACCCACTTTGCCGTGTCGGTGACGAAGTACTCGGTGAGAGCGACACCTGCTTCGGCACTGGCGCGAGCCAGGTCGTCCTTCAGCAAGGCGCTCATGGTCGTGCTCGACAACTCAACAAATCGCACGGACTTCGGGCTCGTGGGTGCCGGAGTCCGGCGCTCGACTTTGTCTGTCACAGCTCGAATCGTCGTGGAGAGGGCAGGACGTGTCCAACTGTTTCCGCAGTGGCTCATGCATGCCCCGACCAGATTGCGCCCCATCCACTCGTCCCTACCTGCGCCCCGGTGAACCTTCCCGGTCAGAGCACTAGCGGGCGATCCCGCCGCCTCCCATATAGAGGTCCAGCTTCCCGGTCCGCTCGAAACTGTCGCCGTACAGCCGGGTGACGCCGCCGGTCGACAGCCCCTGGTCCGTGCCGGGCAGCAGCCATGCGGAGCTGCGAATCTTGTCGTCGCCCGGCGCGGCCACCGTCAGGTCGGCCCGGTGGTCGCCGTCCATGTCGACGAGGCGCACCGACATACCGAACGTGGCCCGCGCGCTCCCCCTGCCGCCGATGTCGCCCGGATCGATGACTCGGGCTCCCTCACCGGTCAGGCCGTTTGGACCGCCCAGCAGGAGCAGCACCTGTTCCGGGCCCGGCTTCGCGTACTCCTCGCTCCGGGGTGAGCCGGCCACCACGTCCGCGTAGCCGTCACCGTTGACGTCACCGGTGTCCAGGGAGGTGAAGGCGGCGTCCTCGTCCTGAGGTTCCTCGCCGGGTACGCCCGGGGTGTCGCGGTCGATGGTCGTCGGTTGTTTCCCCTTCCCCGGCCCGGCCTTGGAGCCGTACACGACGGTCACCGAGCTATGGCTCGCCTTGCCGCGCCGGGGACTGAGCACGAGGTCCGCGACGCCGTCGCCGTCCATATCGCCGACCCCTCCTGCCGCCGCGTCGGGGAGGTCGATGTCATCTGGTTGGGCGAGGCCGCCGCGGCGGGCGTGGAAGTAACTGACCGGCCAGCGCTCCTCGAACCGGGCTGTGCCGAGGGGCTTGTCGTGGTGGAGGGCCATCAACTCGTCGGCACCGTCACCGTCCAGGTCCCCGGCGACGAGGCCGCGGTAGTTCGCGGTGTCGATGTCTTTTGCGGGCTGGCGCGGTGCGGACACCGGGCCGGTGCCCGCCGGGGCTCCGTCGCGTTTGAAAGGCCCCTTGAGCAGGCCCTTGTCGGAACCGAGCCCGAAGACCAGATCGGCATGCCCGTCCCCGTCGAAGTCACCAGCGACGAGCTGCTCCTCCAGGATCGGGTCCAGCGCCCAGGAGACGTGGCTGCCGTCCGTCCCCGGCACCCGGACGGCGCTCTTCAGCCCGTCCGGGGAACCCCACATGATGATCACGCTCGGTTTCCAGTCGAAGACGGCGGTGGCGAGATCGGTGTACCCGTCCCCGTCGAAGTCGCGGGCCACCACATCGGTCCCGAAGAACGCCTCGTCCCGGGCCTTCCCCGGTATCCCGGCGTCGTTCTGCGTGAGGTACTGGCAGTGGGCGAGGGCGGTCCCGTCGCCCGATCCGTACGCCACCGCGATGCTGCCGCCGCCGCTGCCGTTCTCCACGTCGCCCAGTGCTCCCATGGCCAGGTCGGGGTGGCCGTCACCGTCGAAGTCCGCGGCGGGCGCGGCACCGGCCGGTGCCTGGGCGCCCTTCGCCGGGGCGCTGGAGGGCGCGGTTCCGTGAGCCGCGGTGTGGCAGGTGCGGGGTGCGGCGATGCCCTCGGGCCCGGACTGAGCCAGAACCACTCCGACCGCGACGACGACCGCGACGACAGCCGCACCGCCCGCGATCACCCACCGGCGTTTGCCGCCCCGTTTCCGCACAGTTCCCTGCTCATCATCTTCGACGTCCATGTGATCAAGCACCGCTCGACGGTACCCAATGGTTCCGGACACCCGGTTGCGAACGGATCACCGACTTCAGCACCGTGCCCGCGCACACACGTCGTCGCGGACCGCGTCGGCACCCCTGCGCTTGCCGGAATCCCATCCGGGCAGGTCATGCGGCATGTCGGTATTCGTGGAGGATGCCGCCGAGGCGCTCGCGCCGTCGTATCGGGGAACTTCCCGGTCCCGGTCCCGGATCAGGAATCGCGCCCGGCGGCCCGCGCCCTCAAGGTCGCCCGCTCCAGCGCCCCGCGCAGCTCCGCCGCGCTCGTGCAGCCGATCTCGGGGTGCTCCCGCAGCGCCGTGTCGATGACCTCCGCGAGGCCTCGTGGGATGGCCGGGTCGCGGCGGCGGATCGGGATGGCCGGCTCCTGCAGGACGACCTGCCAGGGGTCCTTGGCGCGCGGGAACTCGCGCGGGGTCCTTCCGGTCAGCGTGTGGTAGACGCAGGCGGCAAATGCCCAGACGTCCGCGGCGGGGGTGGCCTTGCGGAAGTCGATGACCTGTTGGCGCGGCATGAACATCGGTTTGCCCGCTGTGGTGCCGGTGCGTGTCAGCCCGCTCAGGCCCGCCTGGTCAAAGGCCTTTCCGATGCCGAAGTCCGCGATCTTCGCCGTCGCCTGCCGTCTGCGGCGTCGGACAGTACGCATCCCGCTCCGCTCAGTCGGCCACCAGCTCCCAGTCGAGGTCCCAGAGCCGGAGGCCGTCGTCTCCCGCCGACACCAAGTTGCGCAGGTCGGGGGTGAGTTCGAGGTGCCGGATGCGTTGTTGGTGCCCTTCGAGCACGTGCAGGCATCGGCCGGTGGCGACCTCCCACATCCGTACGGATCTGTCGTGGCCGGCCGAGAAGGCGAACCGGGCGTCGGGTGTGAACCGCACGGCGGAGACCCAGCCCTCGTGCCCCGCGAACTCGCGTACGGACCGCCCGGCACCGGCGTCCCACAGCCGGATCGGTTCGTCCTTGGCGCCCGAGGACATGACCTGGTGTGTGGACATGGCCAGGCGGCCGTCGGCGCTCAGGCACGCCGACAGGATCGGCTCCCCGGGGCCGGTCCAGGTCCGCAGGCAGGCTCCGGTGTCGAGATCCCGCAGCCGGACCACGCCGCCTGAGTCGCCGACCGCCGCGAGCCGTCCGTCCGCGGACGTGGAGATCACGTTGACCGGGCCGTTCTGGGTGATCGTCGCGACGCAGCGGTCGTCGTCCAGGTCCCATCGGCGCAGGACACCGTCGCCGCCGCCGAGCCAGGCGTACCTTCCGTCGCCGGTGAACCCGATGGTCCGCCTCATGTCCCAGTCCGGAGTCAGCCGACGGCACTCGCCGTCTGCCAGTCGCCGCCGAATGATCGCGAGTGGTTTGGTGCCCTCGCACAGGACGTGCCGGCCGTCGTCGCTCAACGCCACCCCGCCCACCCTGCCCGGGTGATCGTCGAGGACGTGCGTGCACGCGCCGCTGTCCAGATCCCAGATCCGTACGGTGCCGTCGCTCTGCCCGCTGACGGCGAGCCGGACACCCGCGGCGACACCGATCGCCGTGATGGCGCCGTAGGAGAGGGGGCCGGCGTCCAGTGGCCGCGACCAGGCGGAGCCCAGCCGTACGTGGCGGGCCGAGCGGCCCAGTTCGTGCCAGGCGGCCAGGACCTGGGGGGCGCGCTCGTATCCGGGTATCTCCCGTGCGCGGGTCAGCAGGGCGAAGGCTGACCGGTGTCGGCCGTTCGACATCGCCTGGCGCGCGTCGGCGAGCAGTTCCTCGGCCAGTCCGCCGAGCCGGCTGACCTCCGCGTACTCGCGCGGCTTGATCACGTGCGGTTCGGCGGCGTATTCGGCATCGGGCAACCGCCAGCGATGCATGGGCAGTTCGGGATGGCCGCCGACGGAGCAGCCGAACCGGTCGTCGCTGTCGGGGAATCCGACGTGGTGCATCCCGTACGCGTGGGCGGTGAAGGTCCGCAGACACCGGCCGCTGCTCAGCTCCCAGATCTGAACGGTGTGGTCGCCGGTCGTTCCGGAGAGCAGCAGCCGCCCACTGTCGCCGAAGGCCAGGTGACCGGCCGCGGCGGTCAGCCCCGTCAACGTACGCAACGTACGGACCTGCCGGCCGTCCCCCACATCCCACAACCGGATCACCCGGTCCTTGCCGGCCACCGCGACCATCCGCCCGTCGGGACTGAAGCACAGCGCATGCGTCGCCGAGCCGGCGGCCAGCACCCGGCACCGGCCATCGGCCACGCTCCACAGCCGCGCCCCGTCCTCCTCTGCGGTGAGCACATGGCGCCCGTCGGCGCTCACCTCGTACTGCGAGCCGTCCAGGGCGCTGTCCTCGAGTGCTGCCCCGAGCAACCACCGGCAGGTCCCGGTCCGCGGTTCCCAGACCTGGACGCGCCCGTCCACGCCCTGCCACACACCGATGCGTCCGTCGGCACTCAACCTGACCGGGCACCCCGTGGCGCGTGCTGCGGAGCGGATGACGCGGGTACACCTGCCCGCCCTGAGATCCCAG
This sequence comes from Streptomyces sp. 11-1-2, assembly GCF_003595545.1. Taxonomy (NCBI): domain Bacteria; kingdom Bacillati; phylum Actinomycetota; class Actinomycetes; order Kitasatosporales; family Streptomycetaceae; genus Streptomyces; species Streptomyces sp. 11-1-2. Next base: position 2,203,540 of record NZ_CP022545.1, on the reverse strand, counting down.
AACTGCACCGTGCCGTCGCGGCTCGTGGACAGTGCGTACGAGCCGTCAGGGGTGAGGTCGACGCCGAGCACCTGCGTGCGATGGCCCTTGACCGCCAACCGCTGTGCGCCGGTCGCCGTGGACCACAGCCGGAGCACGCCGTCCCAGTGACCGCTCAGCGCGAGGCGTCCGTCGGGAGCGAACCGGATCGGCAGGTACCCCATCACCTCGTGCCGGGCGAGCAGTTTCACCGGCGCGAACGGCAGCGCGAACGGCTCGCCGAACTCGCGGGTGCCGGTGTGGCGGGCATCGGCCACGGTTCCGGAGGCCGCCACCCGCAGCGCCGCCCGTACGTCGGTGTCGTCGGGCCGTTCGCGCGCGAGGGCGTCGAGCAGGTCGCGTGCCGCCGCGAGGTCGCCGCGTTCGAGGTGGACCCGGGCCAGAAACAGCCGCACCTGCCAGGAGGACGCGCCGGAGCCGCGCGGGATCGCCTCCAACCGGGCGACGAGTTCCCCATCGGTGATCGCCCCCGTACGCCACCGGAACAGGCCACCGTTGTACACGGCCCCGACGTGGTGCGGGTCGACCGCGAGCGCCTCGTCGAAGGCCTGCTCGGCGTCGGCGGCCCGGTCCAGGTCGAGGAGCGAGAGGCCACGGTTGTTGAGCTCGTCGGCGCGCAGATCGGCGGCCTCCGGCGTGGCACGCGGATACGCCGAGCCGGTCACCTGCTCGTAGATCCCGGTCAGTACATCCGCGATGTCCGCCATCGAGGCAGGCCGGCGGGCCGGGTGCTGCCGCAGGCAGCGCCGGAGCAGGTGGGCGACTTCCGGCGGCGCCGCGACCGGATTCGAGGGGTCGGCCAGGTAATCCTCCAGCGCGAGACCCGCGACCGAACCAGCCGCCCAGTGCACGCCGCCGGTGAACATCTCCAGGACCGAGACCGCGAAGCTGTAGACATCGCTGCGTCGCCCGACGGGCTCGCCCGCGAGCTGCTCCGGGGACGCGTAGCCGACCGTCATGCCGCCGGACGGCACCAACACACTTACGCCCGGCGCCACTTGGAGGTCAGCCGGGGCCGTGGTGGCCTTGGACCGGGCGAGACCGAAGTCGGTGATCTTCGCGGCGCCCGTGCCGTCGAGCAGAATGTTGGCCGGCTTCACGTCCTGGTGCACCAGGTCCCTGCGATGGGCGTGCTCGAGCCCGCGGGCCGCTTGGACTGCCGTGTCGAGAACACGGGCGAGGGCCTGCCGCGCATCCCCGGCGTGGAGCCGCCCGTCGCCGATCCACTCGGCCAGGCTGCCGCCGTCGACGTACTCGGCGAACACGCGGGGGACACCGTCGATCACCCGCACGTAATGGCAGGCGCAGACGTTCGGATGGAGCCCGAGGGACACCCACGCCTCGGCCTCCCTGGCGAACAGCTCCTGATCACCGGGGCTCCGGAACAGCTCGGGCCGCGAACTCTTCACCGCCATGTCGATGCCCCAGACGAGATGCCGTACCCGGTGCACGACGCCCATCCCGCCCCGGCCGAGCTCGCCGATCACCCGGTACCGGCCGTCGACGGTCTCGCCGGTCACCCAAACGGTCGGCGACGTAGGTGCGTTCACTGCGATTCCTCATCGTGATTGCGGCAGAAGTCGCTGTCCTGGAAGGCCCGGACGCAGAAGGCCCCGTTGTCAGATTTCGACGAGGGCCAGTATGTGACGTCGTCGATCCCGGTGTCGATGTTTCAGGCTCACCGCGGGGGTGCGGGAGCGCGCCGTTCAGTCCTTCGCCGAGATGCCCCGCCGGCGGCTTCACCGACGAACAGGTCAGCGAACCGTCGTTGCTGTCCGGCTGGACCCGCGGCCACGTCCTCACCCACATTGCCCGCGCCGCTGAGGCGCACCGAAACCTGTTGGAGACAGTCCGCACCGGGACCGACATCCCCGCCTACGCGAGTCAAGAAGCCCGCGACAGGTCCATCGAAATCGGTGCGAGCCGACCGGTCGCCGGGCAAGTAGCCGACATCGAACGGACGGCGGCGGCATTTCGGGCCGCCATCGATACAACACCCGATGACGCGTGGACGACCGGTGTAACCATCCTGCACCTTGAGCCGTTCCCGGCCAGCCAGGTTGTCCTACGCAAGCTCGTCGAGCTCGAACTGCATCACGTCGACCTGAACGCGGGCTACCGGCCGGCCGACTGGCCTGTCACCTTCAAGCCCTTGGAGTTGCCCGAACCCATGCGAAGCCAGGCCGTTGACCGTATATCCTGGTTCGCCACAAAGTAATTCCGACCACTCCCGCCTGTCCACTACAACCGGGCTGGCGGTCCGTCACGGCAGCTGTAAGTCTTGATCTTGGTCGTCGGGTCACGTAGTCGCTGCTGCGGTGACGTTGTTCCAGCGCCGGTGACAGGCGGTGGCGCGGTGTAGGCGCGCAGGTCGTCGCGGACGGCATCGGTGTCCCAGCGGGCGTAGCGCAGCATGCGCTGCATCGGTCCGGGGCGGGTGTGACCGGCCTGTTCGGCAAGCTGGTGAGGTCGGACCGGGGCGCCTGGCCGACGTTGCCGTCGGTGGGTTTCCCATCCGGCGCGACGGCCCACCGGCGCTTCACCGAGTGGACCGAGGCCCGAGTGTGGGCCAAACTCCACCGTCTGGTCCTCGACGAACTCGGATCCCGCGGCGAGCTGGACTGGTTACGGCCCGGATACCAACGCTGCCTGGGCGGACGAGCGGGCAACAACGGGGCCACACGTTCCCGCAGGCCCAACTGCCCATGCAGGCACGGCTGTTGAAAAACAAGTTCAGGAGTTGATCTCTTCGGACTCGATCACTTGCAGGCACCTCCCGAGGGCGGCCATCATGTATCGGCGCCAGAGGGGAGTGAATGGACCGGCGAGAATCCAGCGACGACCCGGAAGTGGCTTGAATTCGTAGGTCCACCGAATGAGGGTGCCATCGCCGTCGGGGTTGAAGTTCAATTCTCCTCGAACGCCAGCCGCGAGTCGGGAGAGGATGTTCGTGAACCCCGTCAGCTGATACGCAAAACTCGAGCCTTCCGTGTACTCGATCAACTGTTCGTCGGCCTGCGACCCGTCGTCGAACTGCGGGTTCCTGGTGGGGCCGACGTGATCCCATGTCTCGGTCTGGTTTTTCACGCCTTTGACGCCGGGGAACGGTGCCACCCGGTGGAAAACGCTCGACAGGTCGATGGGAACGATCAGTCGGAACGCGTTGGCGGGCGCCACCGAGGTTCGCCGCTGGACTGTGATCGGAACAGTGTTGTCGGCTGAGCTGATGAGGAGCGGTATCGCCTGGGCCACCACTGTGCCCCCCTGGGGCTCGGTCGCACCCTTTGCCGTGATCGGTTTCTTGTCGGACACCTATATTCTCCCGTCTTGGTGATGTGTATTCACTGTGAAGCATGAACGAACATGAATTGTTTCGAATGGGAAGCAATGAGATTCATGGTGTGAGTGACCCGACCGTCGACCTGAACATCGAGTGCCTGCCGCACCTTCTGACGGCGGTCAGCAGCCTGCGGCAGTACGCGGTGAACGGGCACCTGCGTGCCGGCGCCGGGACACTTCAACCGTGGCTTCGAGGCAGGGACAGGACTGCATTCCGGTTGGCCCCTCCCTCGCTGAATTCGGGACCGTTCGACGAACGGTTTGGGTTCCGTGCCTTGTCGCCGCCGGTGAATGACAGCAGGTCGGTGGTTGCGGCTCAGATCGACTTGAGCACCCGGACCCGATCGGCGATGGCACGCCGCGCGACGTCGGAGTTGAAGGCGATGGAGTCGAACTCGTGCGGAACGCCGGGGTGAAGGTGGAACTCCACCGGGACGCCGGCGCGGCTGAGCTTGGTCGCGTAGGCGGTGTCCTCGTCGCGGAAGACGTCGAGTTGGCCGACCTCGATATAGGCCGGTGGCAGGCCGGTCGCGTCCTCGAGACGGGCGGGAGCTGCCGTGGGCGGGACGCCGGAGCCGCCGACGGCCTCGCCGAGCAGTGCCGGCCATGCGGTGAGGCTGTCGTCGTAGGACCACAGAACGTAGGGCTCGATGTGGGGGTCGGGCGTGGTGGTGCGGTCGTCGAGCATCGGCATGAGCAGGATCTGCTGGGCGATCCGCGGGCCGCCGCGCTCGCGGGCGAGGATCGTCAGGGCCGCTGCCATGCCGCCTCCGGCGCTGTCGCCCATCACACCGATGCGGTTGGCGTCGACGCCCAGCTCGGCGGCGTGTTCGTGCAGCCAGCGCAGTGCGGCGTAGGCGTCTTCGAGCGGTGTCGGGAAGGGATGCTCGGGGGCGCGGCGGTACTCGACCGACAGCATCGGCACGCCGCTGGAGGACACGTAGCGGGAGACCGGGCCGTCGAACAGGTCGATGTGGCCGAAGATGTATCCGCCGCCGTGGAAGAACAGCACGGCCGGGCCGGGCTTGGCGCCGTCCTTGACGTACCAGCGCATTCCAATGTGCCTGCCGTCGTCTGCGGTCGCGTAGTGCTCGCGGGTCGTCACGTCGGCCGGGATCGGCTGCGCGGCTCCCGCGGCGCCGATGATCGGTTCCCACATGGCGCGGCGGCCCGCGATGTCGCCTACGGCCGGCGGCTTGACCTCGGCCATCGGGGCCAGCGCCTCGGCGATCTCGGGATCCAGGGACAGTGTCATGGTCGTTTCCTTTCGAGGCCGGCCGGTCGGTGTCAGGCGGCGGGCGCGACGATGACGACCTTGCCGTGCAGCTCGCCCGTGGCGGCCTGGGCGTGGACTGCCGGCAGCTCCGCCAGCGGCACTCGCTGCGCGACGTCGACGCGCAGCTCGCCGGAGTCGATCAGTGCCACCAGCCGCGACAGCTGGTCGGCGTCGCTGCGGACGAATAGGTCGATGCCGCGCACGCCGCGCTGTTCGTCGCTGGGTGCGGGCATCCACACCGCGGTGTTCACCAGCACTCCACGGGGAGCGATCAGGCCGGGCAGCGCGGCCAGCTGCGCCGGGTCGATCGGCGCGAGGTTGAGCACCACGTCGACCGGCTCGGTCACCGCCTGGGTCACCTCGGTGGTGGTGTGATCGACGACCTCGTCGGCACCCGCCGTCTCGACCTGCCGGCTGCTGCGCGGGCCGGCCGTGGCTATCACGTACGCGCCGGCGTTCTTGGCCAGCTGCACGGCGTAGCCGCCGACCGCTCCGCCCGCGCCGTTGACCAGCACGCGCTGTCCCGCCGTCAGCTTCGCGTGGTCGAACAGCGCCTGCCACGCGGTGAGACCCACCAACGGCAGCGCGGCGGCATCGGGAAGCGGGACGCTCGTGGGCGCCGGCGTCAGAATCCCGGCCGGAGCCACCACGTACTCCGCGGCCGCGCCATCGCCCGCCATCGGCAGGAAGCCGACGACCTGGTCGCCGATCTCGAGGTCGGCCACGCCCTCACCCAGCGCTTCGACCGTACCGGAGACGTCGATGCCGGGAGTGTGCGGCAGCGTCACTGGGATGGGACCCCGCATGAAGCCCCCGCGGATGTTGCCGTCGACGCCGTTGAACGATGTCGCGGCGACCCGCACCAGAACCTGCCCGACGCCGGGAACGGGCTGCTCGATGTCCTCGTAACGCAGGACGCTCGGTTCGCCGTACTCGTGGAAACGCACTGCCTTCATGGGAAACCCTCGTCTCTCGATATACGTGAGGTGCTTCGCTTTCGAAGCACTCTCAGGCCATGCCTTGCTTCACTTCGAAGCGACAACTTCGATGTATGAGCCCACCGACAGCCGGCGAGGCCCAGGCGCCAACGGCTACCAGGAACCGGAGCCTTTCGTGGCTCGGTGAGCCGGACACGGGGGAGAAGAGCAACAGCTCCTGGCCCTGCTCGGGATGCACCTGCCACTGGCAGTACGACTGCAACTCGAGATGCAGCCCGTCCTCCCGCGCTCGACTGATCAAGCATCACGTGAACCAGAACCCCGGATGAAGGCCGTACTTATCCACGGACAAGTTGTCCGTGGCAAACCATGCGATGCGGGAGAGATGATCCGCTTTTCGTCACAGAGCACCAGCCGGTGCAGTCGGCTATGGGCCGGTGCGGTACCCGCGAGGACGTGGAGGTTGTCGGACTCGGGGTCGGCGAGCTGCAGATGCGGTAGCCGCCTGGCGCAGCGGTTGGTCGGTGAGCCGTTCCGTGGCCAGGGCGAGGTGGCGCCGGTAGGTGCCGTAGGGCACTCCCAGCCGTCGGGCGGCGGCCTTATGGGTGCGGGAATTGATGTATGTGGCAGTAAGTACCTCGTGGGCCCTGACGCCTGCGGGATCGGCCTGCACTGCGTCGAGAGCGGCTGTGAATGCGCTGAGCTATCAGATGCGCCCGGTGGGCCGGGGCGGGGCAGACAGGAAGGGGAGCAGCTCACGGGCAAAGGCATCGGGACGTTCCTCGGGCACGAAGTGGCCACTGCCCGGAATCACCGCACCGGTCAGGTGCGGCGCGGCCGTGTCCAGACTGTCGGCGAGTCGGGCGCCTGTGCTGTGCTCGCCGCCGATGGCGAGTACGGGCATGGGAAGGGTTCCTCCGGTTTCGTGCCACGCCCGGTTGACGCGGCCGTCCTCAAGGAGGGTGCGGTAGTGCGCGAAGCCGGCGCGCAGTGCCTCGTATCCGCGGTAGGAGGAGGCGACGGTGGCGACCTCTTCCGGCGGGAAGGCTCCGGGTACCGCGGACAACCAGCCGAACCACCAGGTAAGAAAGTCGCTCTCCCGACCTTCGAGGAGCAGCTCGGGCAGTTCTTCGGTCATGAAGAGGCCGAAGTGGAACAGACCGCCGGATGCCACGTCCATCGCCTGCTCCAAGCCGAGGCCGGGTACGGCGAGTTCGGCGAGGACGAGGAGTTCGACCTCCTCGGGGTGGCGACGGGCGTAGGCGAAGGCCACCATGCCACCGATGTCGTGCCCGACGACGCGCACGCCGCCATGGATGCCGAGCTGTGCGAGGAGCTCACGCATGTCCTCTGCCTGTGTGTCCTTGTCGTATCCGCTCGGGGGACGGTCAGAGGCACCCATGCCGCGCAGGTCGGGCGCGACGACGCGGTAACCGTGCGCGGCGAGGGCCGGCATGAGGTGGCGCCACGCCCGCCACGTCTGGGGCCAGCCGTGCAGAAGAAGTACGGGTGCACCGGACCCGCCGACCACGGCATGCAGCCGGGTGCCGTTCGCCGTGACAGTGATGCTCTCGAATCCGTCGGGGAGGGGCGTTTCGTCGCTCATGGGATCACCTGGGGCCGGGTCGAAGGGAAGGACCGGAAATTTCTGTCCGTGAGGGCCGGCAGAGCCGGTGGCGAGCCCGACCAGTACCTGGTCGGTGGAGGTGATGCGGGCTCCGGTGCGCTCGACGACGCGGCGGATGCGGGCATCGTTGGGTGGTCGGCGTTCTCGAGGGCGGGGCGGACAGGGGCGGTTCACCGTGCCGCCCTCGTGGCCGGTGAAGAGGAAGACGCTGCCCCGGGAAAGGAAGGACTCTGGCAGGTACGGCCGGTGCCGTTGTGTGAGGGGTGCTGCCGGGCCCGAGAGCACGGAGTGGTCAGGTCTTCCGTGCGAGGGCTTCGCGGACTGCGGGTACGACTTCGGCGGCGAACGCGCGAATCTGTCGGGTGTGGTCTCGTTCGGGCCAGATCGCGCCGAACAGGACAGGGAGAGGCATGAAAGTCTCCTGGGCGACCGGCGCTTGCCTGACGTCGGCCGCGGCGGTCGGGAGCGGGAAGCGAAACGGGCCCGCCGTCGCCTCGGAGGCAGTGCCTTCGAGACCGGGCGGTAGCCAGGGTGACGGCTGTTCCGGCACGGGCGCTCGGGTCCGCGAGCTGTTCAGCGCGGCGGGCCGAGGATGACGCCGCCGTAGAGTTCGGATGCTTCCGCCAGGAGGGACGTGGGGATCTCGAAGCCGTCGGGGCGTGGGGTGGTGAGGTCGCGTCCGGCGTGGCGGAACATGCCCTCGATGCCGCCGGGTGTGGCGATCATCAGGAGGTCGGCGCGGTCGGAGGTGATGCGGTAGGCGTGCGGGACGTTGCGGGGCAGGTACACGATCCCGCCCTCGCGCAGTTCGTGCTCCTCCTCCCCGGACCACACCAGGGCCGTGCCCTTGATCAGCATGAACACCTCGTCCTCGCGGGTGTGCAGGTGGAACGGGGGCGCTTCGCCCCGGGCGACGTCTTCCTGTTCGAAGAACCCTTAGGTCATGATTCGCCGTATATACGAAGCGGCAACTTGGATGTATGAGCCGACCGACAGCCGACGAGGCCTAAGCGCCTACGGCTGCCAGGAGTTGGAGTTTTTCGTAGTTCGTTGAGCCGGGTACGGCGGAGAAGACCAGCAGTTCCTGGGCCTGGTCGGGGTCCACCAGTCGCTGGCAGTACAACTCCAGCTCGCCCAGCTCACGATGCCGGTAGCGCTTGAGGTCGAGATGGTGGGTGACGTCCACCTCGTGCAACCGCCAGACCTCGGCGAATTCCGGGCTGACCTCAAGCAGCGCTGCCACGATCTCGCCGGCCCTGCCCGTAGGGTCCGCCGTGTACGCCGCCCGGAGATCCACGGTGAAGACCCTGCCCCGCAGGGCGTGGTCTTCGACGGGATAGAGGTCGCGTTGCGCCGGGTCGGTGAACCAGCGGTAGACCAGGTAGCGGGACAGTCCGCTGAACCGGGTGTAGTCGCCCAGCAGGGCGATCGCCGGACGGGTCTGCAGCAGCGTCTCGTTGAACCGGGACATCACCAACGCGGGCGTGTCCGAAAGCCGCTCGACGATGCGCATCATGGTGGGGCTGACGTGATCCTCACGCAGGACCCGCCGCGGCGCAGAGTGCCCGCCGAGGTCGAAGAGGTAGTCCCGCTCACTCAGGCTGAGGTGCAGCCCTCGGGCGAGCGCGGCGAGCACATGCTCGGACGGCATCGCACCACGCTGCTGCTCGATCCGGCTGTAGTAATCGACCGACACACCAGCCAGCGCGGCCACCTCCTCACGCCGCAGCCCACCGGTACGACGCCGAGAGCCGCGGGGAAGCCCTACGTCCTCCGGTTGCAGCACCTCCCGGCGTGCCCGGAGAAAGTCGGCCAGCAGTGCCCGATCCATCTCAGCCTCCGCATGCCGAGGAACGTCCGGTCGGCGAGCTCGATCCTATCGGAGCGCAGTCACCTTGAGGCTGCGCCTGCCCAGCACACGGAAGGATGTCGCGGATGACCTGCGAGGGCAGGCCCGCGCTGAGGAGGTCCCGGATGAAAGCGACTGGCGAGCTGGCTTCCCTTCGCAAACCGACCGGACACCGTCAGCCTTCTCACGGGGGGCAAACGGCTCGCTCAGGAGTGGGTGGGCTATCGCCACCTGACTCGAAACACGGACTGGTACGCGGACATCCGCTGATGCGAACGGGAAGGATTCTCTCAACCTTGTGATCCCGTTGACCAATCTGGCGGAGTGGCGGCCGGTTGATGTGATGGTGGGTGACCTGGACTCGGTGGCGCCGACTTCCTGCAGTCGGTGACCGACGGCGTCGGCGATGGCGGGTGCGCTTTTCCGGACTAACCGATTCCTGATGCGATTTTGGCGCGCATGGGTGATCATCTGCATACCTGAAGTTCGAACACGGAGGCATATATCCATGAGACCGACGCGTGCCGTTCTGCTCGTTGCGGCCACCGCCCTGGCCCCAGCCCTCCTCTTCACCGCCCCGGCGTTTGCCAGCGGTTCGGCGGCCCCGGCCGGCACCACCGTGACGACCGTGTCCGACACACCGGTGGACGAGATGTCGGAGGACGAGCTGCGTGCAGCGATCGCCGCCATCCTGGCGGACGAGGGCAGCGGCCGGGGGGTCGCCCGAGAGGCCAAGGAAGCCCTCAATGGCACCGTGGATGACATGCGCACCTTCTTGAAGACCGGCTATCGGCTGGCTCAGGCCGAGGACGACCGGGTCGCCATCGCCCGCATCCTTTACGTAGCAACGCAGAACAATGACAAGCGAGTCATCGAGGAGGCCAACAAGCTCTTCGACAACAACTCCCCGGAGGAGATGCGTGCCTGGCTGGAGACCGGCTACCGGCTGGCCCAAGCCGAGGACGACGCCGTCTACATAGCTCGCATGCTCGCGGCTCCGAACATCAGTGATGCCCTGCGTGCCGCAGCCAACGCCGCCCTCGACGACGGCTCCCCGGAAACCCTGCGCTACTTCCGTGAGGTGGGGCAGTACGAGGTGGCCGGTTAGGCGAAGCGGGGAATACGCCCTGCCCGACGTGTACGGCGGCAATCCGGTCAACGAACTCGGTGCCTGCATACCAGCAGTTCACCAGGGGCTGGACCGGACGGCCGTTGGCGGCGGTGAGCGACGCGGTGAGTTCGTGACGGGGTCAGGCGGCCGCCGTGGGTGTGACTGAGGGCTCAATTGGTCGGTGAGTGAATTGGCTGGGCAGTGCTGCGCCCGTCTCAGCGCGGCGACTCTCTCGGAGCAGGGGCGGGTCAGTCCGGAGTGATGCCGGTGAGGACAGCGAGAACGGCGAGACGGATGCGGTTGTCTCGGCCGGTTTTCGCCATCAGGTTCGCCACGTGCGTCTTCACCGTGGTGACCCCGAGATGCAGCCGGTCGGCGATCTCCTTGTTGGACAGGCCCACGCCGAGCAGGCCGAGTACCTCCCGCTCGCGCGGGGTGATGTCCGGTACCGGGAGGTCCATAGGGGTGTCGGAGGGGGAACGGGCGTGGAGGGCCTGGGCGACGAGGCGGTCAAGGATGTTCCGGCTGAAGGGGGCCTCTCCGTTGGCGGCCCGGCGTACGGCGTCCAGGAGTTCGGTCGGTGGGGTGTCCTTGACGAGGAAACCGCAGGCTCCAGCCGCGAGCATCGGATACAGATGGTCGTCGTCGTCGAACGTGGTGAGGGCGACGACCCGGGTGGCGGGGCGCGCCGCCAGGATGCGGCGGGTGGCCGTGAGGCCGTCCATGCCGGGCATTCTCAGGTCCATGAGGACGACGTCGGGAGTGAGGCGTTCAGCCAGTCGTACCGCCTCCGCTCCGTTGTCCGCCTCGCACTGGATCTCGATGTCCTGAGCCTGCTCGAAGAGCATGCGCAGCCCCATGCGGACGAGCTGCTGGTCGTCCACGACGAGGATGCGGATCACAGCTGGGGCTCCATGTCGGGTGTGAAGGCGGGCAGTTCGGCCGTGAGCCGCCAGCCCCGAGGCGCGGGGCCCGCATCCAGCCGGCCGCCGAGCAGGTCCACGCGTTCGCGCATGCCGGTCAGGCCGTGTCCGGATGGGCCCGGGGCCGGTGGCCGGGTTCTTCCGGCCCCGTCGTCGTGGATCGTCACGCGTACGGCGTCATCGGCCACCCGCACGGCCAGCTCGGCGTGTGCGCCGGGCCCGCCGTGCTTGGCCGCGTTGGCCAAGCCCTCCTGGGCCAGGCGGAGGACCGCGAGGCCACGTACCGCGTCGAGCCGTGCGACACGGGGATCCACGGAAGCGGTTACGGCCAGGCCGGTCTGGCGGCTGTGTTCCACCACCGACTCCAATGCCGCCGGCAGTGCCCCGGGCGAGACCAGGGAACCGGTGTCGGGACCGGTACGGTCCGGGGCGCGCAGCACAGCCACCAGGCGCCGCAGATCGGTCAGTGCCGCGCCGGCACTGGAGTGCAGGTCGTCGAGGACTTCGGTGATCCGCGGGTCGGTGGTGCTGGTGGCGGCGATGACATGCCGGGCGACACCAACGCGCAGCACCATGGAGGAGACGTGGTGGGCCACGAGGTCATGCAACTCGCGCGCGATGGTGGTGCGCTCCGCCGCGCGGGCGGCCAGCAGCTGTTGTTCGGCGCGGAGTTCCTGCTGTTCCGCGTGCTGACGGGCGTGCACCGCGGCGTCGCGGGTCACGCGTACGTAGGCGCCCAGGAGCAGTGGCAGACCTGCGACGATGCCCATCTTGTAGAGCACCGGAAGAAGTTCGCCGGGCAGGTCCTCAAGACGGTTCACGGCGACGGCAAGCGCCAGTGCCGTCGTCCCGGCGGCCAGGCGGCGCCCGGGCTGCCGAACCGCCAGCTCGAAGAGAGTCACGGCGGCCAGCACCTTCAACGAAGAAACGGTGCTCGCGTCCAGCGCGTGTGCGACAACGAGCAGGACCGACTGCGCCAGCAGCGCGCCGAACGCCCACTTACCCGCGGCCAGGCACAGCACGAGCCCGGCTGCGGCAAGGCCCCAGTCCTGTGCTGCGGACGGCCGCTGCAGCAGCAGGAAATCGCCGATCAGTATGCCGGCAAGCGCAATGACCCTTATGGCGGCGAATTTCCTGTCGAACGCAAGCTCGATCCAAGATCGGTTCACGTGGCCCACGATAGGCGGACGTCCGTGCTCCTGGGGTCCTGCCATGGGAGGAGGGCAACTCCTCCTACCGGCCGCGAGGTCCGGCCCGAGGATGGAGCCGTATGCCCGGGACGGGCTGCCAGTGTGCTCGTCATGGATAGAAATGCGAACACGGACACGAGTACCGACACGAGTGCGAATTCCGCGGTCACGGGGCGGCGGTCCCTCCTCGGTGGTGCTGCCGCCCTGGGCCTGGCGAGCGCGGCCTTGGGCACCACCGCCCATGCGGTCGGCGCCCAGTCCAGGTCCCGCACCAAGGCCGGCCGCTTCCAGGGAAAGTCGGTGCTCATCACGGGTGCCACATCGGGTATCGGCAAGGCGGCGGCGAAGGCGTTCGCCGGGGAGGGTGCCCATGTCGGATTCTGTGGCAGGCGAGCCGACTTGGGGCGCCAGGTGGAACGGGAGATACGGGACGCGGGCGGCGAAGCCACGTACATTCAGGCTGATGTACGCGTGAACGACCAGGTGCGCAGCTTCGTGGACCGGGTCGCGAGCCGTTACGGCGGCATCGACGTGGCCTTCAACAACGCCGGCATCGGCGGCGGCAAACTACCCCATGAGATGAGCGTCGAGGAGTGGGATGACGTCCAGGCCACCAACGCCCGAGGCGTGTTCCTCGCGATAAAGTACGAGATCCCGCACATGCTCAGCGCGCAGCGCGGCGTCATTATCTGTACCTCGTCGTCAGCGGCCGAACAGGCGCGGCCGAACGGCGCCGCCTACACCGCAAGCAAGCGGGCGGTGCAGGGCATAGTGAAGTCCGCGGCGCTCGCGTACGGACCCAAGGGAATCAGGCTCAACGCCCTGCTGCCCGGCACCACCGACACCCCCTTCGTCCGCCCGCCGGGAATCCCGGACGCGGAATGGGCCAAGTACAAGCAGGCATGGGGGCCGCTCAACGTCGACGGTCTCGAACGAATGGCCGACGCCGAGGAGATCGCGCGCGCAGTGCTCGGGCTCGCGTCCGACGACTTCCCATATATGACGGGTGCGTCGGTCATCGTGGACGGCGGAACCACCACGGGCCGGAAAATGATCCAGCCGAGCGGTACCTGAGGTTGGGCCCTCGACCTTTGCGGCGATTCGCCGACGCGCCAAGGCCGGCTCATGACCCAAGCGTGGCCACGGGCCTCACCGTCGGTCTCGACGGCCGGGGTCCAGGCTGAGGCGGGGACTTTCAGTACGTGTTCGTGGATCGCTTCGGGGATCACCATGCCGACCGAGTAGGACAGCCATCGGCCTCGTCGCGCGAGCCACGACACAAAGTCGTGGATGCCGCCCGCGGAGTCGGTGCGGATGAGGGTGCGGGGTGAGCACGCTGGGGGTTTCGTATGGCTGTACCTACTGGGACGGACGGGCCTGTGCCGTACGTCGAGGTGTCGTGAACGGACGCCGCGGGCCAGCGTCGGTGTGTTCGGCGGCCGAGGAGCAGACCGCGCTGGTCATGCGGGACACCGGGGGGCTTTCTCGCTCAGTCTTCGGTGACGCGGATGATCGTCTTGCCGGGGGTGCGCTTGTCCGGTGTGAACGCGGAGGCTGCCTCGGCGAGCGGCCGGACGGTGCCGACGATCGGCTTGAGGCGGCCGTCCCGCAGTCGCTGGGCGAGGTCGGCCAGGCGGGCCCGGTCGGGTTCGACGACGAAGAAGACGGCTCGCCCGTCGCGGGGGTGGACGGTGACCGGCTCGGCGATGGTGACCAGGGTGCCGCCGGGGCGGACCAATGCGGTGGAGCGTTCGAGGATCTCGCCGCCGATCACGTCGAACACCACGTCGACCTCGCCGATGTCCGCCAGTCCCTCGGCCTGGAGGTCGACAAAGGCGTCCGCGCCCAGGCCGAGGGCGGTGTCGCGGTCGCCGGCCCGGCCGGTGCCGATCACCCGGGCGCCGACCTCGCGGGCCAGCTGCACGGCGATGGAGCCGACGCCGCCCGCGGCGCCGTGGATGAGCACGCTCTGGCCGGTGATCAGGTGGGCGTGGTCGAACAGGGCCTGCCAGGCGGTGAGCCCGGAGATCGGCAGCGCGGCGGCCGTGAGGTGGTCGACATCGGCCGGGAGCGGGGCGAGGTTGCGGGCCTCGACCGCCGTGTACTGGGCCAGCGAGCCGTTGCGGGCCCAGTCGGCCAGACCGAACACGCGCTGCCCGACCGTCAGGCCGGTGGTGCCGTAGCCGAGCTCGGTGACCACGCCGGACAGCTCGTGGCCGGGCACGCTCGGGGTCCGGTCACGACCGGCCCGGTCGGTCCAGGTGCCGGGCCAGTCCAGCTCGCCCGGGGTGAATCCGGCGGCGTGGACCTCCACAATCACGTCGTTCTCTGCGGCGCGCGGGTGGGGCAGCTCGGAGAGGGTCAGGCCGCCGACACCGGCGTCGCGGTCCTGGACGGTGATGGCTTGCATGAGGGGTTCCTCTGAGTAGGGGGACGCTCAGGGAGCGGGCATCGCGCCTGGTGGGCGCAGGCATCGGCCCCGCAGGAGGCCGCCCGCCCGCCATTCCCAATCTCAGCGCCGTTCGCCCCTGTCCGCCACCGCACACAGCGGCGGGCGAAGGACGGCTGACAGGCGCCGTTGTGGTCACGCCTCCGACGCTAGGAGGGAAGCGGCCCAAATGTGTGGGCCACTTGCACCTATCTCCAGTGGGCCATTTACCTGACTCCGGTTACCCCCGGCCACACACGTTCTCGCGGCCTCCCCGCACCATGGCGCCCCCGTGGATCACGGTGTTCGAGGAGCTGCCCGTCGAACCCTCGCGCCGGCGGTACATCCTCGAACCGGACACCCCACCCGGCACCCCGCGCCACCCGCCGACGTCGCATGCCGTCGAAAAGTCCAGGTCAAAGGCGCTGAGTACGGGATCACCGTACGCGTGTACCGGTCCCCCCATTGTCTCCCCGGACAGTCAGCCCTAAACGATCTCTTCGTATGGTCGGCCCACCCAAGGGCGCCGGGTGTGGCTTTCGACCTTCTGCCGCTTGTGGCTTCCCTCGATTGGCCGCCCGGCGCCCCACGCCGACTCGGCTGCCAATGAGGAATTGCGAATGATCGCTCCGTAGGGAATCGACAGCGAGGTCGTCCGTCGGGAGGCACCAGCACCACAGCGCACGGAGGCGCCACATGGCCGCGATCTGGGCCGGCATCGACGCAGGCAAGACCCATCACCACTGCGTCGCGATCGACGAGAGCGGCCGTCGGCCGCTGTCCCGACGCGTCGCCAACGACGAGCCTGAACTCCTCGGACTCCTCACCGGTGTCCTGGCCCTGGGAGACAAGGTGACCTGGGGCATCGATCTTGCCGACGGCGGAGCCGCCCTGGCCATCAGCGTCCTGCTCAACCACGACCAGCCGGTGCACTACATCTCCGGCCGGGCCATTCTCAGCGCAGTTGCTCGGCCAGTCCGACGATGATGCCCTCCGGGCCGCGGAGGTAGCAGAGCAGATAGCTGTCCTCGAACCGGGCGATCTCGCCGACGAGTTCGGCGCCGTGAGGGCGCAGGCGGGCAACGGTGTCCTCGATGTCGTCGACGGCGAACATGACGCGGTGCGTGCCCAGAATGTTGTGCGGCCGGTTGCGCGGCCCGGCGCTGATCACTGCGGGGCTGCGGTACTTCGCCAGCTCGAGCCGGCTGTGACCGTCCGGGGTCCGGACCATCGCGATGTCACAGCGGACGCCGTCGAGCCCGGTGCACTGGTCGGCGACGAGGCCCTCGACCTCCGCCCTGCCCTCCAGCTCCATACCGAGTTCCACGAAGAACGCGATGGCGGCATCCATGTCCTCGACGACGATGCCGACGTTGTCCATCCGCTGAATCGCCATGCTGGTTTCTCCTTCTTCCTCGTGCGGCCGGTGGTGGCCGCTGATGTCCCTGGGACGGAGCCGGTGGCACGTTCTCGACATCCGCGGACCGCCGAGCTCCGAAAGATCTGGATCGCTCCTCAGCACCGCTACGGCAGACCCGCGACCAGGGGCCACCACCGAGGGTGAGTGCGGCGCAGGTGGCCGTTTCCATGAAGACGATCAGCCGCAGCGTGCCGTCCCCGCTTTTCCAGGCTTCCTCGACGATTCGCAGCGGGCAGCTTCCGTCCGCACACGCCCGCAGCTCGGCCGGGGTTGACGGCTTCATCGGCTGCACCGCGGTCGGCGACGGTGATGAGGCGGGTTTCGTGGGCGTTGGCGAGGCGAGGGACGGTTCGGCCGAACGCGAGGGTGCGGCCGGCGCGGGCGCCCCCCGTGCCGCCGTCCGAGTCGGAGCCGCGGCCGGTCAGCGTGGCGGCGAGGGCCAGGACGCAGACGGTCCCCGCCGGGCCGCGCGCCGCAGACAGCCTGGTCCTAGGTCCACATGCCGTGTCGCGGGCCGGTGGTGCCAGGGGTTTTCATGCCCGTCGGGGGACGTCATTCGCCCGCGGCGTCCTCGGCCTCCCAGCGCAGCAGGTCGCCCGGCTGGCACTTGAGCACCTCGCAGAGCGCGGCGAGCGTCGCGAAACGCACCGCCTTGGCGCGGCCGTTCTTGAGTACCGCCAGGTTGGCGGGCGTGATCCCTACGCGGTCCGCGAGGTCGCCCACGGACATCTTCCGCCTGGCCAGCATGACGTCGATGTCGACGACGATCGGCATCAGATCACCTCGTCCAACTCGGCCTGCATCTGCGCCGCTTCGACGTCGCGGGCGACGGCCTGGGCGAGCAGCATCCGCAGTACGAGCACGATGAGCGCGACCCCCAGGATGCCCACGCCAACCCCGCCCATGATGAAGGTGACGCCCGGGTCGGCCCGCTGGCCCGGCGCATTGAGGGCCGTGACCGCGAACCACAGGAGGGCTGCCGCCACGATCGCGCCGATCACGGCGTCCACGTACCGGAAGGCGGCGTGGGAGAACACGGTTCCGCGTCGCACCATCGTCACCAGCCGCCATACGCTGACCACGGCGACCTGGGCCGACACCATGCCCAGGGTCGTGATCACGCGCAGCGCGGTGAGGGGGAGCGATCCGTCCTCCGGGTCGCTCCCGCTGACCAACACCCACATCATCAATGCCTGTACGAACACGGTGCCGGCGAGCACCACCACGAGCACGGCGCGAAGCGCACGCACTGCCAGCTGTCCCATACCGCATCCTTCCATCGAATTGCGATGGGAATCTATCGAATATCGATAGGTGAATCAAGGGCTGAGGCAGGGGTGGGCGGTGGGCTACGCCGAAGCCCTGGTCCGGGAAGCCGGAGCTCGCATCCTCCTGGCTCGGACCACATCACCCGAGATTCCTGGCAGCGTTCTGCGATGGCGTTCATCCGCGGTTGAACCCATTGGTCATCACGTTCGGGACGCCGCGGTGCCGGGTGGTGACCAGGATGACGGCGCCCGGTTCGATGAGACGGTGAACCTGGTCCAGGGGGTGCGGCTGAAGGTCCTTCACGGTGATCATGTCTGCTCCCGGTGCCGTGCGGTCTGTGGCATCGAGTGTCGGCGGACGGGGCACTGCCATGAAGGCCGCGTTGTTCCTGGGTGTGTCAGTGCCGGCCTCGGCCGGAGCTCATATGCCCGGGTCCACCGCTCCTGCCCGGGCCGGCTTCGGCTGGGTGGCCATGGCCCTCAGCGTCTCGAAGGCGGTCGCCGTCGGGCTGGCCGGTTCGGCCTGGTAGACCACGAGCTGCTGGTGCGGGGCTCCGTTGACCGTGAAGGCCGCGAATTTGATGTGCAGGTCCCCGACCTGGGGGTGCTTGAGGTGCTTGCCCTCCTGGGACTTGCCCTTGACGTCGTGCAGTTGCCAGAGCGCGGCGAACTCCTCGCTCTGGGCGGACAGTTCCGCGACGACCTCGGCGATGCGGGCGGACTCGGGGTCATGGCCGTAGGCAGCCCTGATCTCGGCGACGCAGGAGTGCGCGGCCCGCTCCCATTCCTGGTAGAAGTCGCGCCCTGCCGGGTCGACGAACACCATCCGGGCGAGGTTGCCGAACTTCTCGAAACCGCTGTGCAGGGCCGTGGCCATGGAGTTGCCCGCCATGATGTCAAGGGCCGGGCCGACGACGAAGGCCGGAGTGTGCTCCCATCCGTCCATCAGCTGCAACAACTGCTGGCTGACGTCCGCGGAGCCCCAGTCGTGCGGACGCTGCGAGGCGGCGAGGCAGAGACGGTTGAGATGGTCGGTGGACTCCGCGTTCAGTTTCAGCGCATGCGCCACGGCATCGAGGACCTGCGGGGAAGGGCTGTTCTCGCGCCCCTGTTCAAGCCGGATGTAATAGTCCGAGCTGACCCCGGCGAGCATCGCGACTTCCTCCCTGCGCAGTCCCGGCACCCGGCGACGCCCGTGTTCGGGCAGACCGACGTCGTGTGGCTTCAGGGCTTCTCTGCGGGCTCGGAGGAAATCACCCAAAGGCGTCCCATTGCTCATGTGACAAGACTAGATGTATTTCGGTCGGTGAGAAGTGCCGTCGCGTAATATCGCAGTTGGTCGCACACTCGTCGCAGAGAGTGAATTCGTGTGCCGGGGATCCCGGAGAGGCGAAGGCGGCCGGAACGGCGGGCCGTGGTCTGCCACCGCCCTGTGCCGCGGAGCCCGTAATCCTGGGTGTAATGCACCCACCGTCGGCGGAACTTTCCCGGGCATTTTCCGCCTAGCCTCGCTGACATGGACAACGACACGCACCTTGGCCCGATGGAAGGGCTGGGTGAGTTTCTCCGCTCCCGCAGGGGGCGTCTGAGCCCCGCGGCAGCGGGACTGCCCACCGCCGGGCGGCGGAGGGTGCCTGGGCTGCGGCGCGACGAGGTCGCGATGCTCGCAGGGGTCAGCCTGAGCTACTACTGCCGGCTGGAGCAGGGCCGTGATGTCAGTCCCTCGCCCCGAGTGCTGGAGGCCATGGCCCGCGCGCTGCAACTCGGCGACGAGGACAAACGGGAACTCTTCCGGCTGGCCCAGCCCGCGGCCCGCCGTACGAAGGCACCCGTCCGGGTCGAGCGTGTCCGGCCCCACCTGCGACAGCTGATCGAGAGCTGGACCAGGACGCCGGCCTTCATCATCGGCCATGCCCAGGACCTGCTGGCCACCAACGCACTCGCCGACGCCCTTTACCGCGACTTCGCGCAGCACGACAACGTCCTGCGCATGCTCTTCCTGGACCCCGCCGCGAAGACCTTCTACCGCAGCCCGGAACGGGCCAGGCACCGGGCGGTCGCCGACCTTCAGCAGACCGCCGCGAGCACCCCGGAGGATCCCCGCATCCTGGAACTGGTCGGTGAGCTGTCGGTGCGCAGCGGTGAGTTCCGCGCCCTGTGGGCACGCCGGCACACCCGGGTCCCGCCCTACGAGATCAAGCAGGTCCACCACTCGGTCGTGGGCGACCTGGAGCTGCGGCGCGAGGCTCTCACCATTCGCAGCGTCCCGGGACAGCAACTCGTCATCCTGCAGGCCGAGCCGGGCTCCCCCTCCGTCGACGGGCTGGCCCTGCTGGGCTCCGTCAGCGCGCCCGAAGTGCCGCACCAGAAGAACCCCGCGCACGGCACCTGACTCTCATCCTGGGTGCCGGACTCCCAGGAAAACCGTTGCCTTCATATCGCCCTGGAGGAGGGACAGACTCGAATACGTCAACAGGAAATCCCCCTCAGGGGGAAAGCAACGAAAGAGGTTTTTCCCATGGCTACGTGGTTTGTCACCGGTGCCTCCCGCGGAATCGGCGCGGAAATCGCCCGTGCCGCTCTGGCAGGCGGTAACAATGTCGTGGTCGCCGTACGAAATCCGGAGCGTGTACCGGACGATCTGAAGAGTTCCGACAAGGTTTTCGCGGTCGCCCTGGACGTCACGGACAACGACAGCATTCCGCAGGCGGTCGAGGCGGCCGTGGAGCGGTTCGGCGGCATAGACGTGCTGGTGAACAACGCCGGCCGCGGCCTGCTGGGCGCGCTGGAGGAGATCACCGACGCGGAGGCCCGGTCGTTGTTCGACCTCAACGTCTTCGGCCTGATCAACGTCACCCGCGCCGTGCTGCCCGTGATGCGCAAGCAGGGGGCGGGCCGGCTGGTGCACATCGGTTCCCGCTCGGGTTTCGAGGGGGAACCGGGCGTCAGCCTGTACTCCGCGTCGAAGTTCGCGGTCGCGGGCATCAGCGAGGCGCTCTCCGCCGAGATGGCGCCGTTCGGAATCCAGTCGATGGTCGTCGAGCCGGGCGTCTTCCGCACCGACTTCCTGGACGCCAGCTCCCTGTCGGTTGCCGGGAACCGCATCAGCGACTACGACGACACCCCCGCGCACGTCACCCTGGACTGGATCGACCAGGCCAACCACGCCCAGCTCGGCGACCCGGTGAAGGGCGCGGCCCTCATCGTCGAGGTGGCCTCCGCCGAGAAGCTGCCCACGCATCTCTACCTCGGGCGCGACACGCTGGAGCGGCTCGACGTCAAGTACCAGCAGGTGCAGGACGACCTCGCCCCGTGGCGCGAGAAGTCCGCGGCCACCGCGCACGACGACGCCGCCTGACGCTCCGCCGGGTGCCCGACCCGTTCGGGCACTCGGAGCCTTCCCCCTCTCCTTCCCCTTCCCCTCCTGTGATCAAAGAGATTGAGGTTTTGTGATGTCTGCTGCCCTGCTCACCGGCACGCCCCTGGCAGGCCGTGTCGCCGTCGTCTCCGGCGCCTCCAGCGGTATGGGTGCCGTCACCGCCGAGCGCCTGGCCGAACTCGGCGCGACCGTGGTCGTACTGGCCCGGCGCAAGGAGCGTCTGGACGGCGTGGTCAAGAACATCGAGAGCGCCGGCGGCACCGCGCTCGCCCTGGCCGTCGACGTGACCGACCGCGTTGCCGTCCAGGCCGCCGCCGTCCAGGTCGCCGAGCGCTTCGGCAAGGCCGACCTCGTGTTCAACAACGCCGGTGTCCAGCTCATCTCCGGCATCGAGGAGCTCAAGGTCGACGACTGGCAGCGCCAGATCGACCTCAACATCGGCGGCCTGATGAACGTGATCGCCGCGTTCGTCCCGCACCTGACGGAGTCCGCCGCCGCGGGCAAGCCCGCCGACCTGATCAACACCTCGTCGATCGCGGCCACCCGCATCCTGACGAAGTTCTCCGTCTACTCCGGCACCAAGGCGTACATCAGCCACTTCACCCGGCTGCTGCGCGTCGAGCTCGGTCCCAAGATGGTCCGAGTGGCCACCATCGAGCCCGGCATGGTCGACACCGAGCTGCCCGACCACGTCACCGACCCCGACGCCTCCAAGCTGATGGCCGACCTCATCCACGACATCGACGTCTTGCAGAGCGCCGACATCGCCGAGACCGTCGCCTTCATGGCCGCCGTCCCGCGCCACGTCAACCTCACCGAGATCACCATCCTGCCCACCGCCCAGGCTATCTGACACACGTTCCGGCGTGGCGGGGGAGAGCAGCCCAGCGCTGTTCACCCCCGCCACGCCTCCATGCGTCGAGAGAACCCGAGAGGACCCGACATGAACATCACGACGGGACGGAGGCGATGCCTCGGCCGCAGATGTCGTCGTGGTGGCCGTCGCGGCCCGTAGCGCTTCACCATGGCTTCACCGGTTGTGAGCCGGGGTTTCGTTGGGTGGTCAGCTTGCTCGGTGGTGTTCGCCGGTCAGGCCGCGGCCAGCGCCTCGGTCGGGGGCAGCCGTGAGGCGCGGATCGAC
The DNA here is from genome assembly GCF_003595545.1 of Streptomyces sp. 11-1-2. Taxonomy (NCBI): domain Bacteria; kingdom Bacillati; phylum Actinomycetota; class Actinomycetes; order Kitasatosporales; family Streptomycetaceae; genus Streptomyces; species Streptomyces sp. 11-1-2. The sequence continues at coordinate 2,181,612 of NZ_CP022545.1, read as the reverse complement.
GGGTAGACGCCGGCCACCACGCCGATCAGGACCGTGCTCGCCGTGCCCAGGGCGAGCGCGGGGAGGGGGATCACGGTCGGCCAGCCCTGGTAGGTGGCGTAGCCGAGGGTCGCGAGGACACCGAGGACCGTACCCGCGACACCGCCGAGCGTGCTGAGGACCACGGACTCGGTGAGGAACTGGGCGCGGATCTGGCCCCGCCCGGCTCCCAGCGCCCGGCGCAGACCTATCTCCGTGCGGCGCTCCAGAACCGAGATGTACATCGTGTTGGCCACGCCGATCCCGCCGACCAGCAATGCCACCCCCGCCAGGCCCAGGAACAGGGCCGAGAACGTCGTCCGGGTGGCGCGTTTGGCCAGCAGGGCGTCGGACGGGCGGCTGACCTGGACCAGGCCGGGCAACTGGGGATACAGCGTGTCCGGCAGGACCGCGCTGACGTCCTCGATGGCGTCCTCCTTGGCCTTCACATAGATCACCGTGGGGTGCCCGTCGAAGCCCAGCTCGCTCTTGGCGGCCTGCCAGCCGACGAGGACGGAGCGGTCCAACTCGGGGGCGAGCGGCATGCGGTCCAGGATCCCGACAACCGTGAACCACCGGTCGTCGATGACGACCTGGGGCGGCTGCCGGCCGTGCGCCGGCCGGGGGATGCCGAGCCGGGCGGCGGCCTGGTAGCCGAGGACCGCGGTGGGGAACGACGAGGTGGATGCGTCGAGGAACCGGCCGGAGCGGACTGTGCCGTTCACGGCGGGCAGCAGGTTGGTCCTGGCGGCCAGGACGCTGAGGCCGAGGCCGTCGTTCGGGTCGGTGCGATCCGAGCGGCGGACGAGGGCGTGGGTGTTGGCGACGGCGCTCGCCTCGGTGACCGGGCGGATCCGCGCGGCCATCCGGTGGGCCTGCTCCGGCAGCAGGACGGGCGGCTTCTGGTCCGCCTGCGGCTGGGCGCGCAGCATGTTCGTACCGAGTGCCGACAGTTGCTCGTCCAGGTGCTTCTGGCTGGACGCCGGGATGCCGGTGACCAGGACCAGGGTGGCGATACCGATGGAGATGCCGAGTGCGCTGAGCGCGGCCCGCATCCTGCGGGTGAGGAGGCCGAGGAGGCCAAGGCGCAGCACGTCGGAGGGGGCCAGTCGTACCGGCCGGATGTCGGTGGGGTGGACCATTAGCGCCCCCGCCCTGTCCCCGTGTCGGTGTCGGTGTCGGTGTCGGAGATGACGCGGCCGTCGCGGATCTCGACGCGGCGCGGCATCCGGGCGGCGATGTCCCGGTCGTGGGTGATGACGGCGATGGTGGTTCCCTCGCGGTTCAGCTTGACCAGCAGATCCAGTACGGCCCGCCCGTTGCCCGAGTCGAGTGCTCCGGTCGGCTCGTCGGCGAGCACCAGCGCGGGGTCGTTGACCAGCGCGCGGGCGATGGCGACACGCTGGCGTTCGCCGCCGGAGAGCTGGTGCGGCAGGTGTGCGGTCCGGGCGCCGAGGCCGACCCGTTCCAGGGCGGCGAGCGCGAGCGGCCGTCTCCGGTGGCGCGACACCCCGGCGTACAGCAGGCCGGTGGCCACGTTCTCCGCCGCGGTGAGCCCTTCGGTGAGGTGGAAGTGCTGGAAGACGAAGCCGAGCCAGCGGCCGCGCAGCGCCGACAGCTTGCGGTCGGACAGCGCCGCCGCGTCCCGGCCGGCGATCTCCACGGATCCGCTGGTGGGCAGGTCCAGCGTGCCCATGATGTTGAGCAGGGTCGACTTGCCGGAGCCCGAGGGGCCGACGATGGCGAGGAGTTCGCCCGGGTGGACGGTGAGCGAGACGTCGTCCAGCGCCAGCACCCCGCCGCGGTACGCCTTGCTCGCGCCGCGAATGGCCAGCACGGGCGCGCCCGGGGTGGCGGCGGCGCCGGGTGCGGGCACGGCGAGGGCGTGTGCGGGACCGGTCACGAGGTGGTCACCACCCGCAGGCCCTCGCGGACGCCCTTCCCGGACACCTCGACCATGCCCTTGGCGAACAGCCCGGTGTCGACGGCGAGCAACCCGCCGTCGCGGCGCTGGAGCGCGTATCCGCCCTCCCGGAGCGCCAGCAGCGCGCCGACGGGCACGGACAGCACGTTCTTCCTGGTCTCGGCGGTGAAGGTGACCCGTACCGACGCCGAGTCCAGCCGCTTCACATCGGCGCCGTGGGCGGGAGTGACGGTGACCCGCAGGCTCGGCGGACCGGTGATCTCCTCGTCCTGCTCGTCGCCGCCGCCCTGCACGGTGTGGCTGACCGCGGTGACCTTGCCGGGGATGGTTTTCGCGCTCGGCAGCGCGATGCTCACCTCGTCCCCCACGCGGATCGGGGCGGCGTCGGCGGCGTCCACCTTCAGGCCGACGGTCTTGGTGGCGGAGGTGACGGTCAGCATGTTGCCGGTGGCGGGGTCGCCCAACTGGGCCTTGGCGTCGCTGACCCGGGCCTCCCCCGGAAGGACGACGACACGGCCGGGGTCCAGGGTGCCGGTCCGCTGCTGCCCGGTGTCGCGCTGCCACCGCTTGAGGGCGGCGGCGAGCGACGGGGTGAACTCGGTGCCGTTCGCGGAGGTCCGCCCGCGCGGCCCGATGTCGTAGCCGAGCGCCTGGAGGTTGTCCGCCAGCACGGTCACGTCCCGGCCGCTGACGCCGGGCTTGACCAGCGTGCGGAAGACCGGGGTGTCCCCGAAGAACACCATGACCGGCCGGTCGTCGACCCGGTACAGCGGCTTGCCGCGGGTGACGGTGGCGCCGGGATCGGGCAGCCAGGTCACCACGCCCTTCCCGGTGCCCTTGACCGTCCTGGGGCCGGCGAAGCCCAGCGTCCCGGTCAGCGTCCGGCTGTCGGAGAGATCTCCGCGGACGACCGTGGTCAGCGCGGCGGAGGGCGCCGCGGATCCCGGCCGTTCCGCCTTCGTCTCGCCGTGAGCGGACAGCGCCAGAGCTCCGGCGCCGGCCCCGACAGCGGTGACGAGCGCCGCTGCCGCGAGGACGAGGCGCCGTCGGTTCGCCCGCCGCGGCGCGGACTCGGTGTCGGTGGCGGGGTCAGTCACTGAAGGCTTCCAGCTCACAGGTGCGGTCGACCTTGGTCTGCTCGGCTTCGGAGAGCTGCTGTTGCTTGCCGTCGTCGTACCGCCAGGCGAGACCGTCGGGGCTGACGCTCGTGTCGGACACCATGTGGACCCGCATGCCGTTCTTGTTGAGGCACTTGACGTAGGTCCGGTAGTCGTCGGCGAAGTGCGGGTTGGTGTCGGGCTCGGTCTCCGGTGGCTGACGCGGCAGCTTCACCAGGCAGGCGTCGTAGCCGGCCTGGTGCTTCTTGACGACGGCAGGATCCTGCACCGGGGACGCCTGTTTGGCGCCCGCCGCCTGGGCGCGCTCGTGGTTCATCGGAACGCCCTTGGCCTCGAGGCAGGCGTTGTAGGCGTCGCCCAGCCGGGCCCGCTCCTCCTCCGAACTGTCCAGGCGCAGTTGGGGGCGGTCCGCGGTGACGTCGTCCTTGCCCTCGCGCTGGTCCGTGTCCGCCTTGCCGCCCGCCGCCGGGGCATGGCTGTCGATGGAGTCGACGCCCTTGTCGGTCTTGACGCCGCTGCCGCCGCCGCACGCGGTGAGGGCCAGGCTCAGCACGGCCGTGGCACACACCAGGGCGGCTGTCTTCGTGTTTCGCATGCCGACGACCATCACGGACCCTTTTGAGGAACCTGTCAGGAACCTTTGCGCAGGTGATGTTCCCCCGCTCCGCCCGCCGCCGGTGTTCCTAAACTCGCCGTCATGTGCGCATACGTGGTCGTTGCCGAGGACGACCGGAAGCAGGCCGAACTGGTCCGCCGCTATCTGGAGCACGAGGGCCACCGGGTGACCGTCGTGCACGACGGGCGGGCCGCGCTCGAATGGGTCCGGCGGCAGCCGCCCGATCTGCTCGTCCTGGACGTGATGATGCCCCGGGTGGACGGCCTCGACGTGTGCCGTGTGCTGCGCGCGGAATCGGCCCTGCCGGTGCTGATGCTGACCGCCCGCTCCACCGAGGACGATCTGCTCCTGGGCCTGGACCTCGGCGCCGACGACTATATGACCAAGCCGTTCAGCCCGCGCGAGCTGATGGCCCGGATACGCGCGCTGCTGCGCCGCAACGCCACCACCACCGCCGCGCCGCCGGAACCGGTGCTCACCGTCGGCCCCCTGACCATCGCCCCGGCACGGCACGAGGTCTCGATGCACGGCCGGCCCGTGGACTGCACACCCGGTGAATTCCGGCTGCTGGAGATGCTGGCCGCCAGCCCCGGCCACGTGTTCACCCGCCCGCAGATCCTGGAACGGCTGCACGGGTTCGACCGGTACGTCACCACCCGGACCGTCGACGCGCATGTGATGAACCTCCGCAGGAAACTGGAGGACGATCCGCGCCGGGCCCGCTTCCTGGTCACCGTCTACGGCGTCGGCTACAAGCTCGTCAACGGGGCCACCGACGGAGAGTCCCACCGTGCGCCGTGACGTACCGCTGCGGCGCAGCCTGCTGCTGCGCCTGCTCGCCGTGTCCGCGCTGGTGTCCGCCTGCTCGGTCGCCGCCACCGCCTGGCTGGCCATCCAGACGACCGCGGTGGCCATCCGCGAGGAACGGGGCCAGGCCCTCGCCGACGACACCCGGATCTACGACAGTCTGCTCGGCTACGCGGCCCGCCACCCGCGGTGGGACGGCGTGGGCCCGACCGTACGCGCCCTGGCCCGGGAGACCGGGCACCGCATCATCGTGACCAGCGACGGTCGGCAGATCGCCGACTCGCAGTCCGCCGCGCGGTTCCCCTACCGGCCGCCCGACAAGGCGACCGCCGTCATCGACCCGCTGGCGGTCAGCCCCGATCTGCTCCCGGACTCCGCCTCCGACCGGATCGATCCGCGCGCCGTCGGGCCGTTCGAGCTGAACGGGGACGAACGCGCGCGATTGCGCCTCGCCGCGCGACGCCAGGCCGCATGCCTGCGCACCGTCTTCGGCCAGGAGATGACCGTGGTGGAAGAGCCGAGCGGGCGGTCACGTGTGGGAACCGACGCCTCCCGCGTCCCGGACACCCCGCGCTGCGCCTCCGCGACGCTCGACCCCGCCACCCCGACCGAGGCCAGGGCGCTGTCCGCCCTCAGCAGGCTCGTCAACACGTGTCTGGCCCGGCGCCACGCGGCACAGGTGAAACTCACCCTGGACGACCACGGGGAGCCACGCGCCGAGCCGCCTTCGCGGCCGCGTGGCGGGGACACCGACGGCTCATTGGTCAGCTCGTGCCTGGCGAGCGGCCGCGCCCAGCAGCTCGCGCCGTACGTCGCACCCGCGGCGGCGCTGTACGTCACCAGCCCGGGCCGGAGCGCCACCACCTTCTTCGACCTGTCCACGGGCAACCGCGCTCGCATTGCGGGTGGCACCGCACTCGTCCTGCTGGTTACCGTCACCGCCACCACCCTGGCCGGGATACGGCTGGTCCGGCCGCTTCGCGCACTGACCGACGCGGCGCAGCGCATGGAGGACGGGGAGGCCGGCGCCCGGGTGAAGGTCACCAGCAACGACGAACTGGGCCGACTCACCTCGGCGTTCAACTCGATGTCGAGCCGGCGCGACCAACTGGAGGCGGCACGCAAGGACATGGTCAGCGATGTCGCACACGAACTGCGCACACCGCTCAGCAACATCCGCGGGTGGCTGGAGGGCGCGCAGGACGGTGTCGTACCGCACGGCGACCTGCTGGTGTCCTCGCTACTCGAAGAGGCGCTGCACCTCCAGCACCTCATCGACGACCTGCGGGACCTGTCCGCGGCCGACGCGGGCGAGCTGCGGCTCCACCTCGCGCCGGTCGACATCGCACACCTGTTGGCACACACGGCCACCGCCCATCACGCCGCGGCCGAGAACGCCGGTGTCGCCCTGCGGGTGGGGGCGCACGGCGACTGCCCAGAGATCGAGGCCGACCAGGTACGGCTGCGCCAGGTGCTCGGCAACCTGGTGGCGAACGCTCTGCGGCACACCCCGTCCGGCGGCACCGTGTCCCTCCGCGTCCGCCCTGCCGGTGGCGCGGTGCTGATCGAGGTCGCGGACACCGGCTCCGGCATCGCGGCCGACGAACTGCCGCACGTCTTCGACCGGTTCTGGCGGGCGGACAAATCCCGTAGCCGCCGGACCGGGGGCAGTGGCCTGGGGCTGTCCATCGTGCGCAAGCTGGTGGAAGCGCACGGCGGGACGGTGACGGTGAGGAGCACGGTGGGCGGGGGCTCGGAGTTCACGATCCGCCTGCCGCACACCCGCTGACCGGTGGTGGCATATGGCTCGAGCCCGGACCACTGGCTGATTATGCCACCTGTGCCGCTCGAAAAGTCATCGCTGCACGTCATACCGCATGTCTGTCCTCGTTGATGAGGCCGCCGAGGATCCGGGTCGGCGGACCTGACGGCGGCGGCGTCCCGGGGGCAGACCGCGCGGCCTGCCCCCGGGACGGTACGCGCCTGCTTCGCGGCGGCGATACCCGCCTGCTCCCGAAGCGACGCACGCCTGCTCCCCGGGGTGATGCGGCTACCATCCGCGGATGGCTCGGAACGACAGGAAGGCCCGGCGGCTGGTCGTCGGCGAGGAGACCTTTCTGTGGTCCCTGCGCCACACCCACCGCACGCTGGACGACGGACGGTCCACAGACTGCTGCGAAGCCCTCGTCCTCCGGCTGTTCCGGGCGCGAGGCGAGCTGCGCATCGTCTTCCGGGGCGGTCCCGGCAGGACGGTGCCCGGCGGATTCCCGACGGCCTCCGGGGTGGTCGGCACCGCGGAGGGCGGGTTTCTGAACCTGCACGAGCCCGGAACCGCCAGGGCCCTGCTCGACGAGGCGCTGGCCCGGGGGTGGCGCCCCGACGATCCCGCGCGGTGTGAGACGGACGGCTGGGCCCTGTTCGCGAGCGTGGCCACACGCCGCGGCGCGACACCCCAGCACCACGGCGACTGACGAAGGAAGGCTGGCCGGGCCGGCCTACGGCGCGGAAACCGCGGCGTGAGCCCGACGTCACCGCGGCACCGACCGCGGCGTCACCGAGCCGCGTCGGACCGCCTGCTACGGAAGAGCAGCAGGCAGGAGCCGGCAATCTCCCCGGACTGGCTCGCAGTGGGCACCACGCTGCCCTCCGACGGCCGTTGACAAAGCGGAACGTCGCTCCGTATATTAATCGGAACGATGATCCGTTTTCGGTGCGGCCTGAAGCCGGACGCTCCTGACCACCTCGCCCGCCCCAGCCGAATGAGACCGGCGGCTGAGGCCATTGAAGGGAAATGCGCACATCATGAGTGAATCGACGGACACAGTCGACACCTTCGGCTCACCCACTCCCGTCCTCTCGCTCGGTCCGGTAGTGCTGTCAGCTCCCGGCCGAGCCGTGGACCTGGAAGTCCGCGTATCCGCGCCCGTGACCGGGAACGACCTGCCGGTCATCCTCCTCTCGCACGGTCAGGGCTACTCGAACCACCTCTCCTCGCTGAACGGATACGCGCCCCTCGCCACCTTCTGGGCGGCGCACGGCTTCGTCGTGATCCAGCCCACCCATCTGAGCTCGAGGACACTGAGCCTGGACCCCGATACCCCCGGGGCGCCTCTGTACTGGCGATCACGGGCCGAGGACATGACGCGCATCCTCGACCAGCTCGACGTGATCGAGGCCGCCGTCCCGCGGCTCCTCGGGCGCCTGGACCCGAGCAAGGTCGCCATAGCCGGACACTCGATGGGCGGGCACACCGCGAGCCTGCTGATGGGCGCCCGGCTCACCGATCCGGACGACGGAACGGAAGTGGACCTGGCCGAGCCCCGGATCAAGGCGGGTGTACTGCTTGCCGCGCCCGGCAGGGGCGGCGATGCCCTCACCGAATCCACGGCCGAGAATTTCCCGTTCTTCTTGACCACGGACTTCTCCAAGATGACGACGCCCGCGCTCGTGGTCGCCGGAGACAAGGACGCCTCTCCCCATCTGACGGTTCGGGGCCCGGAATGGCACACCGATCCGTACTTCCTCTCCCCGGGCCCCAAGGCCCTGCTCACCCTGTTCGACGCGGAGCACGGGCTCGGCGGGGTCTCCGGATATGACGTCGCCGAGACCACGGACGGGAACCCCGAGCGAGTGTCCGCGGTCCAGCGGCTCACCTGGGCCTACCTCCGCAGCGAGCTCTGCCCCGGGGATTCCGCTTGGCAGGCGGCGCGTGACGCGCTGACGGCCGACCCCAACCCGCCCGGACGAGTCGAATCCAAGTAAGCCCGAAGGCGCCATCTCCGTGCCGGACCGACAGCGCGAGATGGTCGCCCTCGACAATGAGGTGGTCGTACCACACCGGCCCGCGCCTTTCTGGAACGAAGCTGGCTGCGTAGCGGGCGGTTTCGGGATCGTAGTAGCGGAAGTGGTTGTAGTTCAGGCCGGTTTCGGGGTCGGCGTATTGGCCGGGGAAACGCGGCGGCTCACGGTGCCGACTGGATGTCCCCGCGGGTGGAGGACGCGATGGTGTCGCGGTGGACGAAGTCGCCCGGGGGGATGCCGGGGTGGTGTCCGAGCCGAGTCGGCGGCGCTGTGGCCGAGGGGGCGAGGGTGAGCCGGGAGACGATGCGGTAGCGGTCGCCGCGGTAGATCGAGTGGACGTATTCGACGGGCCGACTCGTGGTGTCCGAGGTGAGCCGCTCGAAGAGCAGCGCCGGGGACAGCTCGGGCACGTCGAGCAACTCGGCCTCGGCCCGGGTGACGACGGTCGGCTCGATCGCCTGTACGGCCTCCTGGACGTGCACGCCGTGCTGTTCGCGCAGGTGCTCGTACAGGTCACCGGCTTCCAGTTCCCGGGCGGACAGGGTGGGGACCAGATCCGCCCTGATGTGCAGATGCTCGATGGCCATCGGGGCGCCGTCGACCAGGCGCAGCCGGGCCACGTACACGATCTCGGCGGCGGGTGAGATGCGCAGCTTGCGGCCCACGCGCGCGCCGGCCGGGAAGGTGGTGAACTCCAGCAGGCGGCTCGACCAGGTCCCGGCGGCCCGGGGTGCCGTCATGGTCTCCTGGCCGGATACGAGTTCCTGGGTGATCTTGTTGGGTGCCACGAACATGCCGCGGCCGTGTTCCCGTACCAGAAGACCCGCGGCGACGAGCTCGTCGACCACCGCGCGCAGGGTCGGGCGGGACACGCCCAGATCGGCACACAGGGCGCGCTCGGAGGGGATCGCGTCACCCGGATGGCGTGACTCGACGAGGCCGAGGACGAAGTCGCGAACCCGCTCACGCTTGAGCACCGCACCTGGTGCGTCGGCCTTCATGCGGTGCCCCCTCATGCGCGGTATTCCGATTGTGCGGTTTACCAGTTGACCAGTGGTCGCCCACAACTGCCCTCCTGGTCAGGGGAAGTGTAACCGCATCCGGGCGGTGATCGTCCAGGTCACTACCTGGCCTGAGGCTGAACTCCACTGAAGCGCGAGGGGGTTGACGTCGCTATTGGTCTATGCCAACTTCATCCTGCGTCAAGAGGTGAGCTGTCCAGTGGGCCTTACTGGTCAGATGGCTGGGTCATGTCTTCCAGAGGTGAACCGTGAAGCTCCGCTTGTTTGCCGGCGTGTCCGTGCTCGTGATGACCGCCGGGCTGAGTGCCTGCAGCAGTTCCTCCGACGCGTCGGGCGGCAGCTCCGGCGGGAGCACTGCCATCGACGTCTGGCTGATGCGCGACAGCGTCTCGGCCCAGTTCCAGAAGGATTTCGTCAAGGGCTTCGAGACCGCTCACCCGGACATCAAGGTCAAGGTGCAGATCCAGGAGTGGGACGGCATCGGTGAGAAGGTCACGGCGGCCCTCGCCAGCAACGACGCACCGGACGTCATCGAGACCGGTAACACCCAGGTCGCCCAGCTCGCGCAGAGCGGGGGACTTCTCGACCTCAGCGACAAGGTCGGCGAACTCGGGGGGAAGGACTGGCTCAAGGGCCTCGCCGAGCCGGGCGTCTACGAGGGCAAGCAGTACGGCATCCCGTACTACGCCGCCAACCGCGTCGTCGCCTACCGCACCGACCTCTTCACGAAGACGGGCATCGACCCGGCTTCCATCAAGACCCGCGACCAGTGGATCGCCGCCACCAGGAAGCTCAACACCGGCGGCACCCAGGGCATCTATCTGCCCGGCCAGAACTGGTACACCCTCGCGGGCTTCGTCTGGGACGAGGGCGGCGACCTCGCCACGGAGTCCGGCGGCAGATGGAAGGGCGCGCTGGACACCCCCGAGGCGCTGCGCGGCATGGAGTTCTACACGAAGCTCCAGGCCCTCGGCAGGGGCCCCAAGGACTCCGACGAGGCCGGCCCCCCGCAGACGGATGTGATGGCCAAGGGAAAGGTCGCCCAGATCATCTCGTCTCCCGGCGGCGCCAACGTCGTCATCCAGAGCAACCCCGCGCTGAAGGGCAAGCTCGGCTTCTTCCCGATTCCGGGAAAGACCGCCGACACACCCGGCGCCGTCTTCACCGGCGGCTCCGACCTCATCATCCCCACGGCCTCCGCCAAGCAGGACGCGGCCTACACCTTCATCAAGGAACTCACCGGCGACACCTGGCAGAAGAAGCTCGCCGTCGCCATGAGCTACGTCCCGAACAAGGCCACCCTGGCCGACGCGGTCGCCTCCGACCCGGGCGCCTCGGCCATGGCTGTCGGCGCCGCCGAAGGCCACGCCACGCCCAACACACCCGGCTGGGCCGCCGTCGAGGCAAAGAACCCGATCAAGGACTACCTGACGGCCGTCCTCACCGGAGGCGACGCGCGGAAGGAAGCCACCACGGCATCCGACGCCATCACCACGGCAATGAACTCCGGCTCCTGAACCGTCAACGCACGGGAAGGAAGAGTGCCGTGTCGGCCGTCCGAGAACAGACCGCTCCCCGCCCCTCACTCAGCACCCGGCCACCCCGGCGCTCCACCGGCTTGAGGCCGAGCCGCCCGCCGATGGCCCGCAGCCGCGGGATCTGGCCGTACGTCCTGATCGCGCCCGCCGTCCTCGGCACGCTCTACCTGCTCGTCTATCCCTTGGTCCGCGCCGTGGTGATATCGCTGCAGGACTTCGGACTGCGCCAACTCATCCTGGGCGACGCGCGTTTCGTGGGATTCGAGAATTACCAGACGCTGCTGAGCGACGGCCACTTCTGGGAGGTCGTCCGCCGCACCTTCCTCTTCATGGCGAGCAACGTCGTGCTGATCATGGCGCTGTCCACGCTGGTCGCGCTCATGATCGAGCGACTCGGCCGGTTCGGCCGGACCGCGGTCCTCAGCGCGCTCGTGCTGACCTGGGCGATGCCCGTCATCGCGGCGACCACCGTCTTCCAGTGGTTGTTCCACTCGGAGTTCGGCATCGTCAACGCGGTCCTGACAGACCTGGGATTCGAATCCTTCGACCGCTACCCCTGGCTCGCGCACGGACCGGCTGCCTTCGCCATCCTGGTCACCCTCATCGTGTGGCAGTCCGTGCCGTTCGCGGCGATCACCCTGTACTCGGCCCTCACCACCGTCCCCGCCGAGCTGTACGAGTCGGCGCGACTCGACGGAGCATCGGGGCCACGGATATTCCGCTCCATCACCCTCCCGATCATCCGCCCGATCTTCATGCTCGTGCTCTCGCTCGAAGTGATCTGGACCTTCAAGGCGTTCGTCCAGATCTGGGTGATGACCAACGGCGGGCCGGCGACGCGACCACGATCCTGCCCGTCTACGCGGTGCAGACCGCCCTGTCGAGCCAGCGCTACGACCTCGGCTCGGCGGCCTCCCTGGTCACCGTCGTGCTGATGTCGGGCCTGCTCGTCTTCTACTTCCGCCAGATGTTCCGCCAGGAGGACGAGCTCGCATGAGCACGACCCGGCCCCGCATCCGCCGCTTGCCACTGAACGCCGCCGCCGTCATCACGGTCGTGGTCTGCCTGTTCCCGGTCTACTGGATGGTCGCCACCGCGTTCAGACCGACCCGCGACATCCAGTCCGACAGCCCCCGGTTCTTCCCGGAGACCTGGACACTCGACCACTTCCGCTCCGCCATCGGCGCCGACGGCTTCGGCCTCTTCTGGCGCAACAGCATCCTCGTCACGCTGAGCGCCGTCCTGCTCGCCCTCGTCATCGCCCTGGGCGCCGCCTACGCGGTGGCCCGGATGAGGTGGAAGGGTCGCCGGCAGTTCATGCTCATGGTCTTCATCGCCCAGATGGCGCCCTGGGAATCCCTGATCATCCCGGTCTACATCATCTCCCGGGACACCGACATGCTCGACCGGCTGCCGACCCTGACCCTCGTCTACTTCATGATGACGCTGCCCTTCACCATCGTCGTCCTGCGCGGCTTCATCGGCACGATCCCCCCGGAGCTGGAGGAGTCCGCCCAGGTCGACGGCTGTACCCGGCTCGGCGCGTTCCGGCGCATCGCGTTCCCGCTGTTGGCACCGGGCCTCATGGCCACCTCGCTGTTCGGCTACATCACCGCCTGGAACGAGTTCACCTACGCCAACTTCCTCATCATCAAGCAGCAGGACAACCGCACCTTGCCCGTGTGGCTGTCCTCGTTCCACAACGTCTTCGGCACCGACTGGGGCGCCACCATGGCCGCCTCGACGCTCTTCGCCGCCCCGGCGCTTGTGGTGTTCCTGCTGCTCCAGCGCCACGTCACCGCCGGCTTCGCCGCCGGCGCGGTCAAGGGCTGACCCCGCGCCCCCCGCGTACCTCCCGCGTATCCCGCGACCCCGTTCCGGAGGCGATCCGTGCCCGCACACCGAACTGCACCCGCCCTCGTACCGCGCCCCACCGAGGCCGCTCTCCGGCCCGGCCACTTCACGCTCGACCGCAGCACCGCACTGCACGTCGGCGCGGGCACCGAACCGGCCGCGGACCTGCTGGGCAGCCTGCTCGCCCCCGCCACCGGGCTGTCCCTGGGACCGTCCCCGGACGGACAGGTCGCCCTGGTGCTCGACCCCGGGCTCGGCGGCCTCGGTGAAGAAGGGTACGGGCTCACCATCGACCCGCACGGGGTGCTGCTGCGCGCCGCGCACCTCACCGGCCTGCTGCGCGGCATCCAGACGCGGCTGGGGCGAGACGTCCGACATCCTCTACACGACGTCCTGGGAGACCTACCAGCCCGATCCATGGGTGGCGGTCAACCAGCACACCGAAGGCCGTCGGAGCTACAACGGCTGGCACGACCTGGTGCTGACCATCGACAACAGCACCATCAAGTACTACATCGACGGGCAGCTCTTCGGCACCCACGACGCCGCGTACCTGCCGGAGCGGCCCATGTCGATCAACTTCAACCAGTGGCTGATCGACCTCGCGGGCCAGACCAGCACGACCGCGCGAGCCTACGACCAACAGGTCGACTACGTCCTGCACGTCAAGGACCAGGTGCTCACCCCGGCGCAGGTCACCGCCAAGCTGAGCGCGTACCGCGGCACGGGCACGACGTTCGAGGACACCGTCCCCGGCAGTTGATCCCCGTGCCCGATGACGGCGCGTAGGTTGGAGCACCACGCTCCCTCCTGGCCGGCGCGACACTCCTCGCCGCGCCGGCGACGCGCTGGTGGCGCCGGGAACCCCGGCCGTGATCCATATTGGTCTAGACCTGGACGTGTGCAGCTCAAGGGAGCACTCTAGGAGCGCTCTCACACGACCGGACGGGTCCGCTGCCCCCTGACCTCCCCTCCGGCGGGGTGCGGCCCCGACCGTCCATCCGTCGCATTCAACTCCGGTGGGAGAAGCCCACCTGGCAGGAGGACGAGCGTGCTTGCCTTACGGAAAGTGCTGGTGGCGCTGGTCGCCGCCGTGGCCGTGGCCGCGGGACTCACGGCCGTGGGCCCCGCATCCCACGCCGACGCCGCGGTGCCCACGACCATCCCGCTCGAGTTCAAGAACAACTCCGGGCGCAGTGATCAGATCTACATCTACAACATCGGGACTCTGCTCTCGACCGGCCAGCAGGGCTGGGCCGACGAGAACGGCACGTTCCACGCCTGGCCCGCCGGCGGCAACCCGCCGACCCCCGCGCCCGACGCGTCGATCGTCGGACCGGGCAACGGCCAGACCAAGACGATCCGGATGCCGAAGTTCTCCGGCCGGGTCTACTTCTCCTACGGCCAGAAGCTCGTCTTCAAGCTGACCACCGGCGGCCTCGTGCAGCCCGCGGTGCAGAACCCGTCCGACCCGAACGTGGACATCCTCTTCAACTGGAGCGAGTACACCCTCAATGACGCCGGACTGTGGATCAACAGCACACAGGTCGACATGTTCTCGGCCCCGTACGCGGTCGGCGTCAAGAACACCTCGGGCACCGTCAAGACCACCGGCCACCTGAAGCCAGGCGGCTACGCCGGATTCTTCAACGCCCTGAAGGGCCAGCCCGGCGGCTGGGCCAACCTCATCCGGACCCGGTCCGACGGAACCATCGTGCGCGCCCTCGCACCCGGCCACGGCATCGAGGCCGGCGCCCTGCCGAGCACCGTCATGAACGACTACATCAACCGGGTCTGGACCAAGTACGCCACCTCCACGTTGACGGTGACACCGTTCGCGGACCAGCCGGGCACCAAGTACTACGGCAGGGTCTCCGGCAACGTCATGAATTTCACCAACAGCTCCGGCGCCGTCGTCACCACCTTCCAGAAGCCCGACGCCGACAGCATCTTCGGCTGCTACAAGTTCCTGGACGCGCCGAACGACCTGGTCCGCGGCCCGATCTCGCGCACCCTGTGCGCGGGCTACAACCGTTCCACCCTCCTGACCAACTCCAACCAGCCCGATACGAGTTCCACGGGCTTCTACCAGGACGCGGTGACCAACCACTACGCCCGGAAGATCCACGCCCAGATGGCTGATGGCAAGGCGTACGCCTTCGCCTTCGATGACGTCGGCAACTACGAGTCGCTGGTCAACGACGGCAACCCGCAGACGGCGTACATCACGCTCGACCCATTCAGCTGAGCGACCGGGACGGGCGCCAGGGGGCGGCGGACGAGACCGGCTCGACCTGCGGGTGCCGATACATCATCCGTGCAGTTCAGGCGGCGTGCTGGTACTGGCGGAGGGTTCCGCCGAGTCGGTCTCGTCCTCAACCAGGTGTCAACTCGCCCCGGCTTCACTGGCGGGCCGCTCTGAGCTCGCGGATCAGGGCGCGGACCGAGACGCTGGAGGCCAGCTCCGGGGTGGTGATGTAGCCCACGGAACGGGTCGGGCGCTCGGGCCCGAGATCGGTGATCTCGATGCCGTCCGGTGCTTCGTTCAGCGAGAGCGCGGGCATGATCGCCATGCCGAGCCCCCTGCTCACCATTGAGAGCACCGCTCCGTCGTCCTCGGTCAGGACGGTCGCCTTCGGAATCCAGTCCTGCCTGGCCCACCACTGGCGGGTGTAGGAGCCGCAGTTCTCGTGCCAGTCCACCAGCGGCAGGGAGCGCGGGGCGGGGTGGCCGGCCGGGTGCACCAGCGAATAGGGCTCCTCGACGAGTACGTCGCCGATGAGCCCAGCGGGCACGGGCGAGGTGGCGCCGATCGTTGCGATGCCCACGTCCGCGCGCCCCTCGGCGACCTCGCCGGCGGCGCCCGCGCCCAGCTCGCGGACGACACGCACCTCCGGTTCGATGCCGGGGTGGCGGGCGGTGAGGCGCGCCAGGACGGGCGGCAGCAGGTAGAGGGCGGCGCTACGAAAGGCGGCGATGCGCAGCGGGCCGGCGACCGTGCCCCGCTCGGCGCCGCGGGCCTCTGCGGCCAGGGTGTCCAGGAGCCGCAGGACCCGGCGGGCGTGGGCGGCAGCGGCGGTACCGGCCGCGGTGGGCGTCGCGCCCTTCCGGCCCCGCTCGAAGAGGACCGCTCCGACCTTGCGTTCCGTCCCGCGTATGGAGTGCGAGACTGCGGACTGGGTCAGTCCGAGGACCTTGGCGGCGGCCGAGAACCCGCGCTCGCGGTCGACGGCCACGAGGATGCGGAGCTCGTGCGGGGCGAGGTCGGTGGCGGCAGCCGCAGTGGGTGCGGGGGTTAGGGGGGCTGAGGCTGTCATAGGGGGGCCCACCTGCTTCTATGAGGGCCCTTCATGGATCGGGCCGTTCCATGAGCGCAACCCTCTCCCCGGCCTCCGCATTCCTTCGTACGGTCACCGTCATGACCGAGACCGCGCTCACCGTGCACCAGACCGCCCGCCCCCATGGCTTCCCCACCCCCGACCACTTCGCCTTCGTCGAGTCCGCGATGCCGGAGCCCGGCCCGGGAACGGCGCTGGTGGAGAACTTGTACTGGTCGGTGGACCCCTACCACCGCGAAATGATGGACGGGGACTTCGCGCTGAACGCTCCCCTGGAGGGCCGCACTATCGGCCGGGTCGTGGACTCCCGCGATCCGGCGCTCCGCGAGGGCGAGATCATCTTCCACCGGCAGGGCTTGCGTACCCACACTGTCGTCACCTCCGAAGAGGCGCGTGCTGTCCCCCGCTTCGACGGCGTACCGCTCTCCGCGCACCTGGGCATCCTCGGCGGCACCGGCCTGACCGCCTACGTCGGTCTCACCCGCATTGCCGAACTCCGCGAGGGGCAGGACGTGTTTGTCTCGGCGGCGGCCGGCGGTGTGGGCACGGCCACCGGGCGGCTCGCCCGGCTGATGGGCGCGGGACGGCTGGTCGGCAGTGCGGGCAGGGCGGCGAAGGCCGCCTACCTGACCGAACACGTCGGCTACGACGAGGTCTTCGACTACCACTCGGGCCCGGCGGCCGAGCTGCTCGCCAAGGCGGCGCCCGCCGGAATCGACGTCTACATGGACAATGTCGGCGGCGAGCACCTCGAAGCGGCGATCTCCTCGCTGCGTGAGTACGGACGGATCGTGCGGATCGGCACGATCGCCCAGTACAACAGCACCGGCACGCCCTACGCCCTGCGCAACCTTCCCGACATGGTCGAGAAGAGCCTGCGCATGGAGGGCTTCTTGGTCCTCAACTACCTTGAGGTTCAGGAAGAGTTGTACGAGTTCGTCGTGCCGCACCTGCAGAGTGGACGCGTCATGCTCGATGAGACCGTGGTCGACGGCTTCGGCGGCATCGTGGACGGGTTCCTGGGGATGCTGCGGGGCGAGAACCAGGGCAAGATCATCGTGCGGGCGGCCGGGGCGGACGTCTGACGGACCGGGGCGTGCCCGGCGCCGCAGCGGAGCGGGGATCCTCCTCCGGCAGGGGGAGCGCACCCGTCGGGCCGAGCGTGCCCTTCCACTCACGCCGGCCGCGCGAGGCAGAGCCGCCTGGACGACAGCGCCGCGAACCACAGCCGATCCGTCGGCTCGTACCGCACAGGCTCGTGAGCTGCCTGCGCAGCACCGCGTTCTCGTGTCGCAGCACAAGCAGTTCCGCGTCCTTGGCCGCATCCCGACGCAACAGCAACGCCGGGAATGCGAGCAACTGCCGAGCCACCTGGTACACCAGAGAGACGAACACCCGGACAGGGTTCCAGCAGACCGCGATGGACCGCCAGACCCGCTCCGAGCAGCGGCGATGAGTTTCCGAACGGCACAGGTTCGGACCGCCGATTCCCGTCTTACTCCGTGCGCTCCATGGGCCCCGGGCCCGGATGTCCGAGCGGCGGCGCGGAGGAGCCCAGCCGAAGCAGGGCGTCCGAGGTGGCGCCGTCCGCCGGGTGGTAGGCCCAGATCCTGTGGCCTTCGCCTCCCGGCAGCTCCAGGACGTGCTGGTCGAGTGCGAGAGGCCCGACCCGCGGATGCCGGAGAAGTTTGCGGTCCATCACCTTCTCGTAGATGCGGTGCTCGCCCCAGGAGGAGCTGAAAACATCGCTGTACGCGGCCAGCTCTCCCACCAGTTCTGTCAGGCGGGCCGACTCCGGCCCGGAGCCGGCCTGTGCGCGTAGGGCCGCCACGATACAGCGCGCGAGTTCGGGCCACTCGGTGAAGAACGACCGCGCCCCGGGTGCGAGGAACACCATGCGGGCATAGTTGTACCGGGGCTCCAGCCCCTCGTGGAGAAGGTCGCCGAGCGTATTGCTGCTCACGACGTCGAGCCACCGGTTCAGCAGCAGGGCAGGCACCGTCACGGAGCCGAGCAGCCGGTGCACGGCCTCCCGCCGTTCCCTGCCCATGCCGGGATCCGTCCCCTCCGTGGCCGCCTCACCGGCGGCGAGTTCACGCAGGTAACGCGCCGCCGCGATGTCCAGCAGCAACGCCTCACACAGCCCGTCCACCACCGCGCGGGACGGTCGCCGTTCCCTCCCCTGTTCGAGGCGCACGTAGTAGTCGGTGCTGATCCCGGTCAGGAACGCCACCTCATCCCGCCGCAGCCCCGGCACCTGGCGCTTCGCCCCCGAAGCCAGCCGGTGCTGTTCGGGGCGCACCTGCTTCCGTCTGGCGCGCAGAAAGCTGGCCAGTGGCCCGCCGTCCCCGCTGTGGCCGCTCGAAACCTTCACACCACCAGCGTACGAGCATGGCCGTTCGCCGTGGTGGGGAGAGGGCCGTGCACCACTCGGGGTGGGTGTGCCGCTCCTACCTGTCCGGCGAGCCGGACGCCTACCGTGACGAGGAGTGCCGGGAACGTACGGCTCTCAGCCGAACGCCCCTTTCCCGTCTCCCCCCGGCTCCCCCGACGTCAGGGCGCCGCACGGTCGCGGATGGCCTCCCGGTACCAGTACGGAACGCGAAAGAAAGAGATGAGTCGATGTTCGTCATCACCGGCGCCAGTGGCCGTACCGGTCGGGCTGCCGCTGTGCGTCTGCTTGCGGACGGATACCCCGTCCGAGCCATCGGCCGTTCGGCCCGGCGGCTCGCCGACCTCGCCGAGCGGGGCGCCGAGGTGTGGGAGGCCGACCAGACCGATACCGTTGCACTGACCGATGCCTTCCGCGGCGCGGACGGCGTCTACGCGGTGATCCAGCCCAACTACATCCCCGACCATCCCGACTTCGGCGCCTTCCAGGACCAGGTGACGGCCTCCCTGACCAAGGCGGTCACCGCGTCCGGTATTACCCGCGTTGTCGGGCTCAGCAGCTGGGGAGCCCAACACACCGAGGGCACCGGCCCGGTCACGGGGCTCCACCGCTTCGAGCAGGCCCTCTCGGCCGCCCCTGGAGTGGACACGCTGTGGCTTCGGGCCGGCTACTTCATGGAGAACCTGCTGGACCACATCGACGTTGTCAGGGACCACCACCGCATCAGCGCCCCCTTCGACCCCGACCTTCCGCTGCCCTTCGTCGCCACCCGCGACATCGGGGTCAGAGCCGCAAAGGAACTTGCCACCGGCACCTGGCGCGGTACGGAGGTCCTGGAGCTCCAGGGTGAACGCGACGTGAGCATGCGGGAAGCCACGGACGCGATCGCGAAGGCCGTAGGTGCGGACGATCTCAGCTACGAGCAGATCAGCCTCGCCGCCTTCCACGCGGAACTCCGCAGGAATGGCGTATCCGCCAACGTCGCGGACATGATGGCCGAGGTCGGCAAGTCCCTCAACTCCCGGCACACGCGGATGCGGCAGCCCCGTACCGCCCGCACCTCGACCCCTACCTCCATCGAACGGTTCGTCGAAGAGGAATTCGCTCCCCGGTACCGCGCGACCGAATCGGAGTGACATTCCCTGGCGGGCTCGTCGCGGCGGCGAGCGGCGAGCGAGAGCAGGCCACCCCGACTCGCCTCCCGCCGTTCCGTCACCTTCGGCTCGATGGCGTACGGAACCAGCACCACTCTGCAGGCCGGCCCCGATGCTCAGCCGGGCCGACAGAGACGCTGAAGGGCCGACAGAGACGCTGTAGGGCCGACTGAAGCGCTCAGTCACAGCATGGGCGTCAGGTATGCAGGGATGGGCCGGCAGAGCTTTCGGCGCTTGCGTCCCCGCAGTCCGTCGCCGCCTCGGCGAGTGCGCGTACCAGTGGGGTCGCGCTGTCGGTGCGCCAGATCAGGGCCCACTGGACGGGCGGGGCATCGTGGAGGGGAAGGAAGGCGACGTCGGGCTGCGCGTTGTAGCGCCGTTCCTCGCGCAGCACCACCCCGACGGTCAGGTCCGGCTCGCGAACGGGCAGCCAGGTGGCCACTGACGGTGCCGTGATCGCGGCCGGTGCGATGGTCACCGCCGACGTGCCGCCGTACACCATCGTGGGCGGGAACCCGGCGCGACAGAGCGCAACGGCCACAAGTCCTCTTTCGGCCGCAGAGGTTGCGGCCCAGGCCGATGACCTCTCCGCCTCAGGGCCTCCGGTGCTCAGTAGCCGACACGGAAGGTCGCGTCCTGCTGCTCGGTCGCCGTGGAGATGGGGTCTATGCGTAGGACGTAGTTGGAGTGGCGGATGTAGCGGGTGGGGTTGTTGTACGAGCGGAAGGAAGTCCAGGTTGAGTCTGCCAGGCCGGCCGTGCGGTAGAAGGTGGCGTCCGCGGCGAATGTCGATGTCCCGTCGTTGACGTCGAGTCGGAGTTGGTAGTCGTAGTGGCGCAGGTGGCGGGTGGGGTTGTTGACCGACTGGAAGGAGACCCCCGAGCTGTCGGCCAGGCCCGGCACCAGCTTCCACAGCGAGTCGGTATAGAGGTCGAAGGGGTACGCGTCGATGCGGCCGACGTAGCCGGTGTGGCGGACGTAACGGGCCGGGTGGTTGTACGACTTCAGCCGGTTCCAGACCGGGGAGCCCCATGTGGCGATCAGGTTGTTGTACTCGGCCGTGGTGATCGTCGTGATGCCGCAGTGCTTGGAGTTGACGGGCTGGGTGTAGGTCTTCTGGTCGAGCGCGGTCCAGGTGCCGGAGGCGAGGTCGGTGCTCCGCCAGGCGTAGAAGACCCCGTTGGGGGTGTAGGTGTCGCCCCACAGGTACCAGGTGTTCGAGGTCAGGGACTTGTAGACGGTCGGGGCCTCGGTGCCGCCGTGCGCGACACCGGTGCTGAACTCGGTGAAGCTACCCGGGTTCAGGGAGGTCGAGCGGGCCGCCACCAGTGTCTGGTTCTTCTTGAAGAACAAGTAGTTGTAGCCATTGACGCCGACGGCCATGTCTCCGTCGATCACGTCGTAGCCGGGGTCGAAGAAGACCTGCGGGGCGGAGGCGGTGACGAAGTCGCTGGTGTAGTTGACCATGATCACGTTGTGGCCGCTGGAGTTGACCGAGGAGTAGATGACCGCGTACTGCCCTCGGCCCGCGTCCCAGAACGCCTCGGGGGCCCAGCTGTGGGTGGTCATGTTGTGCAGTTTCAGCCGCCGGTAGCCGGTGAAGGTGCGTAAGGCGGTGGAGTCCCAGACATGGATGTACTGGCTGTTGTAACTCCAGTCGGTCCCCTTGAGGTCGGTGGCGAGGACGACGAACGTGCCGTCCTGTTTACGCATGAGGAAAGGGTCGCGCAGGCCGAGGGCGCCCGCGGTAGGGGTGACCACGGGGTTGTTCTGGTTCAGCGGCGTCCAGTTGAGGGAGTCCGTACTGACGGCGAGGTGGAGGCCGTAGTCGGTGCCCTCGCCGAGGCTGGTCGACTCGGTGAAGTAGCACATCGCATAGGCCGAGTCGGCGGCGTGGGCTGTTCCGGTGCCGAGGGCCAGTGCGCCGGACACCGCCAGGGGAGTGGCGGCGGCCAAGCCGAGGAAGCGGCGGCGGGAGGGCTGGGGGCCCGGGCAGGTCATTGCACTCATCTTGGTCTCCAAGGGAGAAGGTGCAGGAGCCGGGTGCGCGGCTGCGGCTCGTGGGCGTGTCGAGGACATGAGATATGTAGCCCGGCACCAGATGTGGCCGATATTTCGAACTGAGTTCGGTGAATCGATCAGAAGGTAGACCGCGACGGCTGGTGCGTCAATCGCTCTGCCGAGCCTGTGTTCAGTTATGAGGAGCGGGGCCGCTCGTTCGGCTCGGCGCTGTCGGATATGGCCGCACGCCTCCTGCCGGACCCGCGACCTGTCCGGGCTGATACCCGTGTCACCGGCGCGGGGTTTTCCCCGCCACTCCCGGCACCCTGGGGCATCCTGAGCGGCATGGACGATGCACACGGCATCGTTACTCGGGCGGCGTTGGTCATCGGGGCGGCAGCCAGGTGTCGATGATGGCTGTCAGCTCGTCGAGTCGGGTGAAGACGTGTCCGTTCATACCGGTGGCCTGTGCTGCGCGTACGTTCTCCTCGCGGTCGTCGACGAAGAGGAAATCGGCGGGCGCGGCCTGCATGGCGACGACGCAGTGGTGGAACGCTGCCGGGTTCGGTTTCGCCGCGTGGATCTTTCCGGAGAAGGCGGTGTGGTCCAGGTTCCGCAGCCAGGGCTGTGCGGTGAGGAAGGCGTCCGCGTGGTCTGCGGGAATGTTGGACAGCAGGGCGACCTCGGCGACGTTCCGCAGGGACCGCACGTAGGCGACCATGCTCTTGTCGACGCGTGACCAGCTGTGGATGTCGGCGAGGCGCAGTTCCTCGATCGTGTCGGCGTCGGCGGAGCGGGACAGCCATCGCAGTACGGCCGTCCAGTACTCGGGGGCGGACCATTGCGCGGCGTCGTAGGGCGGACGGCAGGTCCAGTAGGCCTCGGCGAAGGCGCCTGCGGGTGCGTTGCACCGGGCGGCCATCTGCGCCAGGGCGCCCGGGCGTTGGTGGCGGGCGATGACACCGAAGAGGTCGAACAGCACGATGCGTCGGTCGGTGGACATGGCGGTGGGTTCCTCCGGATGCCGGCGGTTCCGGTTCAGGGACGGGGGTCCAGGGCGCGGGCGAGCGAGTCGAGGGATGCCAGGGATTCGGGACCGGTGGGAGTGAGGACGACGCTGGTCGCGCCCGCTGCGTGGCGATCCTTGATCGCTTCGCGTGCCTGGTCGGGGGTGCCGGCGATGCTCAGTTGGCGGACCCAGCTGGCGGGCATGGTCTGGGCGAATTGCCGGGCGTCGGCGCAGGCGGCGCGGTGTTCGCGCAGCTGCGTGGCGAACGGGAGGGGGTCGATGTGGGCGGCCCAGTCCGGCTCGCCGATGGCACTCAGGCCGTCGCGGACGCGGGCGAGAGCGGCGTCCTCGTCGTCATCGACGGCGGCGGCGTCGTAGGTGACGACTTCGGGGGCGCCGGGGTCCGAAGTGCTGCGCATGTGCCGCAGTGAGGTGGTGATGTAGGCGGGGGCCGCGGGCTCGGCCAGGAGGAGCCCGTCGGCCACTTCGCCCGCGGCTGCCTGTGACTTGGGGCCGCGTACGCCGAGGATGACCGGCGGGACGATGTCGGGAGTCTCGGTGAGGACGACGCCTTCGCAGCGCACGTAGCGGCCGTCTGCCGGGCCGGGTTCGCCGCGCATGAGCAGGCGCAGCGCGGTGGTGTACTCCTTGATCAGCGTCAGGGGGCTGGCCGGCCAGGCCCCGGCCTGGCGCATCCAGTCGGGCATACCGTGACCGATGCCGGTGATCAGCCGGCCGGGGTAGAGCTGGGCGAGGGTGGCCAGTTCCATCGCGGCGAAGCACACGTTGCGGGCACCGGCGGGCATGATGCCGATGCCGACGGTGATGCCGGTGGTACTGGCGAGGACGGGGCCGGCCTGTGCGAGTGCGCCGCGCCAGCCGAGGTCCTCCACCACCCACACCTGGTCGAACCCCAGCTCTTCGGCTCGCCGGGCGTAGGGCAGCACGTCCCGGACGGGCAGATCGCGGGGGAGCAGGACACCGACACGGCCGCGGGCGTGGGTGGTGTCTGTCCTGGGCATCGACGGCTCCTTCTGTTGGCGGTGGGTTCTCTCCCCCCACCGGTCCAGCGACGGTGGGGGAGCGGAGGGGCCTGTGCGGCACGGGCGTCAGGGTCGTGCCGCACAGGCGGTCAGTGGCTGCTGCGTGCCACCTCGCGCGTGCGGTCGGATCCGGTACGCAGGACTCCGGCGGCCGCAGCGGCGATGGCGCACAGCAGAGTCAGCAGCAGCAAGGCGTGGTTCAGTGCCATGAGATGGGTCAGCCAGCCGATGACGGCGGGCCCGGAGAGCATGCCGAGGTAACCGAGCCCGGCGACGCGGGAGACGTTGGCGCCGGCGGCGGAGGAGTCGGCGCGCCCGGCCGCGCTGAACAGCTGGGGGACGCAGCCGGACAGTCCCAGGCCGAACAGCGCCCAGCCCGCGAACGCGGCCCATATCCACGGCGAGACGGCCACGATCGTGATCCCGACGGCGGCCGTGACCGCGCCGTAGCGCAGGACGGCCATGGGCCCGAACCGGCCGGAGACGCGGTCGGCGAGCAGTCGGCCGATGGTCATCGCCGCCGCGTAGGTGCCGTACCCGACGGCGGCGGTGCTCGCGGGTGCGCCGAGGATGTCCTTCAGGTGCAGAGCGCTCCAGTCGTTGGCGGCTCCCTCGCTCAGCATGACCATCGAAGCCAGAGCGGCGAGGACCCAGATACGCCCGGGGGCGCTGCGTCGCTTCCCGGCCGGGGCTTCCTCACCCTCCGCGGTGGCAGTGGCGGCCGACGGCGGCGCGGTCGGCAGCAGACCGCGTGCCGACGCCAGTGCGGTCACGATGCCCACGGCTCCCACGGCGCCCATGCCTGCGGCCGGGCTCATACCGGCGCTCGCGGCGCCCGCTCCGACGAGTGAGGCGATGACGCCGCCGACGGAGAACATGGCGTGGAAGGCCGACATGACCGGCCGGTTGTATGCCTTCTCCACGTGCACGGCGTGGGCGTTCATGCTCACGTCGAGGCAACCGTTGCAGAAGCCGAAGACCAGCAGGGCGCCCGCCAGCATCCAGGGATCCCGGGGCAGGCCGGGCAGCACCGCAGCCGTGCTGGACAGAACGCCGGCGACGGGGAGCACGACGCGCGCCCCGAGGCGGTCGGCCAGACGGCCGGCGACCTGCATCCCGGTGAAGGCCCCGAGCCCCAGCAGCACCAGCAGGCTCCCCAGCGTTGCGTGGCTGATGCCCGCGCGCTCCTCGATGGCGGGGATGTGCACCACCCAGGTGCCCATCAGGGTGCCGCACAGGACGAAGTAGACGAAGTTCGCCACACGGGCGGATCGAAGCGAGCGTTCCATGCCGGCCACCGTAACGAACATATTGTGTGTTTGGAAGGCCCATATACGAACAGCTTGCTTGTTCGTTTTAGGGTAGTGTTCAATCGCGGTATGAGCAACGCAGACCGTCACGGGCTGATCGCCCAGGCCGTCAGGGAGTCGGGCAGTGTCACGGTCCAGGGACTCGCCGAGCTGACCGGTGCCTCGGAGATGACCATCCGGCGCGACCTCGACACACTGGCCGCGCAAGGCGTCCTCGAACGTGTCCGGGGCGGGGCTCGCACCCTGCTGCTCAGGGGTGAGGAGCCGCCCTTCGCGCTGCGCGCCCGTGAGGCGGTCGACACCAAGCGCCGGATCGCAGCGGAGGTGTCCTCCCTCATCGCCGACGGTGAGACCGTCCTGCTGGACAGCGGCACCACCTGCCTGGAGGTCGCCCGCCTGCTGCGTCAGCGGCCGGTCACCGTGATGCCCCTGTCATTGCAGGCCATCCACCTACTCGGCGACGCCCCAGGTCCGGCCACGCTGATGGTGCCCGGCGGACAGCCCCGCGCCGCCGAGGGAGCCCTGACCGGCCCCCTCACCCTCGCCTCCCTGTCGGCACTGCGCTTCGACACCGCGGTCATCGGCTGCTGCGGCCTGAGCGCGGCCGAGGGCCTGACCGCCTACGACCTCGACGACGCGGCGGTGAAGAAGGCGAGCGTCGCCTCTTCGCGTCGCGTCATCGTCGCCGCGGACGGCAGCAAACTCGGCCGCACCGCCTACGCCTACGTGGGCCCCTCCACGCAACTGCACACCCTCGTCACCGACGCCACGGCACCCGCCGACGAGGTGGCCGCGCTCGGAAAGGGCGGCACCGTCGTCAAAACCGCCTGACGAGTTCCCTGCGCGGGCGTACCGTGTGCCGTTCAGAAACCCATCGCGGCTTGTCAGGCCGCGTATCTGTACTCGTTGATCAGGCCGCCGAGGACTCGATGTCCTCGGCCTGGAAGACTGCGTCGAAGGATTCGGTGTATTCGCCGTCCCGGTCGCGGATCAAAAATCGCAGAGACTCCAGACGCACGCCCATTTCGATTGCGATCTGCAGCGCGACGCGGGCGTCGTGGTCGACGGAGTCGTCACCGATCTGCGGGAACTGCGGGAGATGCGGCTGCCGGTGTTCGCCCGGGGCACCAGCCTGCTCACCACCAAGAGGCTCGGGCGCGGCGACGGGGGAGTGGGCCGGACCGTGTCCTGCGGCGGCGCCGTCGTCCGCCCCGGTGACCTCGTCCTGGCCGATGACAACGGTGTACTGGTCATCAGCCCGCGGATCGCGGCCGATGTGCTCGCCCGCGCGCTCGCCTCGGACCGTGCGGAGCCCGCCCTGCTCGCTCGGCTGCGGGCGGGTGAATCGCCCCTGACCGTGCTGTCGGACTGACGACGCCGCCGGGGTTCCGGGGCCCGTCCCGTCCGCTGTCAGGAGGGTGGCGAGGGACGGGACTTTCGACTGGGTGAGGACAAAGTATGGACGGTTCGGGGCGCAGTTCGTACGCTGGGCGTCGCTTTCGTACGGACGTCTGCGTGCATCACGGCGGAATACCGCCGCACCACCCGTACGCGGACGAGCTCCACTCCCTGACACCGCGGTCCGCCGTCGGGCCGCGCCGCCCAGCGCCCAGCAGGAGGAAGAGTGACGTCACGCAAGCACCCCCCGAGCCTCCATAGCCATCGCCGTAGACCACGAAGAATCGCCGGCCCGCTCCTCGCGGCCCTTTTCGCCGGCGGTCTCGCGACACCGGCCGCCGAAGCGGACGAAAAGCCCTTCGGGGACCTGCCGCCCCAGGAACCTGGCGTCACCCTCCGCGTCTTCGATATCCAGTCCCCGCTGAGCAAGCTCTGCGACCTCAAGCCGGCCCAGACCCCCAACGTCGACAAGCTGATCCCCAACGCCGACTGGTCCTCCACCGAGGGCTTCGGTTTCACCGACAACTTCGTGTCGCAGATCATCGGCAACATCGACGTCCCCACTGACGGCACGTACACGTTCCGCCTGATCAGCGACGACGGCTCCCGACTGCTCATCGGTGACAAGAAGGTCGTCGACCACGACGGACTGCACGGTGCCGAGCCCAAGGACGGCGAGATCGCCCTCGCACCCGGCTACCACGCCCTGCGCATCGACCACTTCGACCGCGGCGGCGACCAGCAGGTCACCCTCCAGTGGAAGCCGCCGGGCGCCGACGACTTCTCCCTCGTCCCGAACTCCGTGCTCAGCACCGACGCCGACGTCGTCCGTGTCACCGCCCCCGGCCGCAAGGAGTGCGAGGGCAGCTATGACACCCCCGGCGACGGCCTCCCGTTGACCTCGGTCAACCCCGGCTACACCCTCACCGATCTGCGCCCCGAGGGCTTCGAGCCGCAGGTCTCCGCGATGGACTGGCTGCCGGGTGGCAAGCTCGCCGTGACGACGTGGGGCGGCAGCACCACGACGGAGGGGGAGGTGTACGTCCTCGACCACGTCACGGGTGACACCGGCCCGGAGAAGGTCACGTACAAGAAGATCGCCGGCGGTCTGAAGGAGCCGATGGGGATCAAGTACGTCGACGGAAAGCTCTATGTCTCGGAGAAGCACCAGCTCACCGAGTTGTCCGATACCGAGGGCGACAACGCCCCGGGCGAGATCCGCAAGGTCGCCGACTGGCCGTACGGAGGGAACTTCCACGAGTTCGCCTTCGGACTGCTCTACGAGAAAGGGAACTTCTATCTGAACCTCTCCGTGGCCATCAACTACGGCGGTGCGACAACCGATCCGCAGCCCGCCGCGAACCGCGGCACCACCATCAAGGTGAACAAGAAGACCGGAAAGGTGAGTTACCTGGCCGGCGGCCTTCGTACACCGAACGGGATCGGACGGGGCCCCCAGGGCGATCTCTTCGTCACCGACAACCAGGGCGGCTGGCTGCCCGCCTCCAAGCTGCTCCACGTCAAGCAGGACCGCTTCTTCAACCACTACACCAACCCGGACGGGCCGTTCGACGACCGCCCGGTCACCAAGCCCGCGCTCTGGCTGCCGCAGAACGAGATAGCCAACTCGCCCAGCACGCCGATGCTGTTGAAAAAGGGACCCTTCGCCGGGCAAATGCTCTTCGGCGACGTCACCTACGGCGGAATCCAGCGCGCCGACCTGGAGAAGGTGGACGGCGAATACCAGGGCGCGGTGTTCCGGCACACCCAGGGCCTGGAGGTCGGCATCACCCGCATCAGCACCGGACCGGACGGTGCGATCTACGCCGGCGGTCTCGGCGCCGACGGAAACTGGGGCCAGGAAGGCAAACTCCGCTTCGGCCTGCAGAAACTCACACCGAACGGCAAGACCGCCTTCGACATCAAGACCATGCGCGCCACCCGCGACGGCTTCGAACTCACCTATACCAAGCCCCTGTCGGCGGAGACCGCCGCCAAGCTGACGAACGGCGCCTACTCCGTCGAGCAGTGGCGCTACGTCCCCACCCCGGCGTACGGCGGCCCCAAAATCGACGAAGAGGCCCTCCCCGTCGCGGCCGCCCGACTGTCCGCCGACCGTCGCACGGTCCGGCTCACCATCCCCGGCCTCAAGACCGACCGGGTGGTGCACGTACGGTCACCGCGCCCCTTCGCCTCGGACGCCGGTGAGCAACTCTGGTCCACCGAGGCCTGGTACACGCTGAACGCACGCCCCGGCCCCGAACAGCCCATCACCTCGTACGACGCGGAATCGGCACGCCTGGTCGGCGGAGCCGACATCGACACCGAGCACGCCGGCTACACCGGCGGTGGCTTCGCCGACGGCTTCGGCACCCCGGGCGCCACGGCCACCTTCGAGGTCGACGCGCCCGCGAAGGGCAGCTACGACGTGGGACTGCGCTACGCCAACGGCCCCCACCCCTTCACCGGCACCAAGACCATGGGCATCACCGTCAACGGCGGCCAGGCGCAGCAGACCAGCCTCCCCTCCACCGGTGCCTGGAACCGCTGGTCCACCGAGACCGAGCGGCTCTCCCTGCGCAAGGGCCGCAACACCATCGCCTACACCTATCGGCCCGAGGACACCGGCCACGTCAACCTCGACATGATCGAGGTGCGGAGAACCGGCAGCCGGATCGACCTGTTCTCCGGCGGCAGCGTCTCCACCGCCTGGCAGCACACCGACGGCCGCGGCGTCGAATGGCCGCACTCCGCCGAGGACTCCATCGAGGTGTGCTGCGGCGACATCCGCACCAAGCAGGCCTTCGGCGACTTCAGGCTGCACGCCGAATTCCGGGTGCCGAAGCTGCCGGACGATGTCACCGGGCAAGACCGCGGGAACAGCGGCATCTACCTCCAGGAGCGGTATGAGATCCAGATCCTGGACTCCTTCGGAGTGGAGAAACTCGCGCCGGACGAGGCCGCGTCCATCTACAACAAGAAGGCCGCCGATCTGAACGCCGCCACTCCACCGGAAACCTGGCAGACGTACGACATCGTCTTCCGTGCGGCCCGTTTCGACGCCGCGGGCCAAAAGACCGAGGACGCCAGGATCACCGTGGTGTGGAACGGCAGGAAGGTCCACGACAAGGTGGCAGTGGACGGTCCGACCGGCGCCGGCGACGCCGAATCGGCCGCCGCGGGCGCAATCCGGCTCCAGGACCACGGCAACAAGGTCCGTTTCAGGAACCTCTGGATCGAGCCGCTGGACTGACAGCCACGAAGAGAACAGTCCCGCCCGAAGTCCCGCCGTCCGGAGGGCTAGGTGCGAGGGAGCGAGGTGTTGGTGATCGGGAGCGGCTGGTCCGCGCCCGCCACGTAGAGGTCCGTCGGAGCCGTGCGCAGCCGGAACGTGTCGTCCTCGCGCGAGACGCGCACGGACAGCACGAAGAAGCCGTCGTCCTCGACGGTGGTCTTCACGTGGTACTCGTTCTCCCAGTAAGTCTGCAGGAAGACCTCGGTGCCCTGGGGCTCGACCCCTTTGGGGAGGGTGACCCTGCCCTGGACGGTGAGGATGTCGCCCGCCTTCACCTTCTTCTTGTTGACCTGGTAACTGACGGAGCTGGACTTGGGGTTGGCGGCCACGGTGGTGTCCGCGTAGTAGCCGTCCTGCGGGGTGTTGAGGTCGCCGTCCTCGTCGTAGAGGGCGGTGATCCGCACCTCGTGCTGGACGTTGAGCAGGCTGCTGCCGGTCACGTGGTCGATGTCGACGTCGGGGATGGTGAACTTCCCGTCTGCGTCGGTGACCGGCGTGCCCAGGTCGCGTGGCTCGTAGTAGGTGGGGTCGATCGGGTCGCCCCACGGATTCCAGGTGGTGAAGAGGACGACCTCCTGGATGGTGACGGGGATGTTGGGCGCCGGGGTGCCGTCGGCCTTGGTGACGGTGCCGGTGACGTCGACGCTGCGGTTGTCGTAGTCGGTGCTGGGCGGATTGGTGCTCACGGTCAGCACGTAGGCGTCGCCGGGGGAGGCGTCCGACGGCTTCGCCGAGGCGGCGGGCGCGGACAGGGCGCCTGCGGCGAGCAGGAGCGCGGCGGTGGCGGCGAGCCGCGTCGGCAGGGACTTCCTGGGCACGGGTCAACTCCAACTTCGGTCGGGACTGGAGGAGTCGCGCCGGGCGGCACCGGTTCCGCCGCGGCGCGGGTGTGCGACGCACCAGGTTCGACCGGCGGGGTGGGGTGGGAGTTGTCCTCCGGATGGCCGCTGTTACGAGGCTGTGGCAGGAGAGGGGTTTGTCCGGGTTGCGCGTTCACCTGGACGTCGACCGCAGGCCGCCCCGCATTGCCCTGGGCGGGTGGATGAGGGGGATGCTTCGCCCGGAATCCGGCGGACAGGGGGAACGACGTGCGGTCCTTGGCCACGTTGCGGGCGTATGTGTGCACGTTGCGCGGCGAGCGCACCTCGTCTGCTGTTGGCCGGGCTGCTCGTCGCCTCGATCGTGCTGATGTGGATATAGCCCGCAGAGACGGTCGGAGCTCACCGGCCGTCTCGGTCCGTACGAGTCGTCCTCGGACCTGCCCCGCGTGTCCGGGGCGCGCTGATCCGCCGCGGTCGCCTTCAGTCCAGGTCGCTCATGTCGAGGACGAACCGATAGCGGACGTCGTTGCGTCCGAGGCGGTCCAGGGCTTCGTTCACCTGCGTGGAGGGGAGCAGTTCGATGTCGGCGGCAACGCCGTGTTCGGCGCAGAAGTCAAGCATGGCGGCTGTGGCGGGCCTGCCGCCGCTGCCCGCGGAGCTGAGCTTCTTGCGTCCGATGAGCAGGTCGAGGGTCTCCACGGTGACGGGTCCCAGGTGCCCGACGTGGCTGAGTGTCCCGTCCATCGCGACCAGGCGCAGGTAGGGCCCGAGGTCGTGCGGGGCGGAGATGGTGTCGATGACGACGTCGAAGCGGTCGCGTGCGTCGGCCATCTGGCCCGGATCCGTGGAGACGAGGAGATCGTGCGCGCCGAGCCGGCGGGCGTCGTCGGCCTTGTCCGCCGACCGGCTGATCACCGATGTTTCGGCGCCGAGCGCCACGGCGATCTTGACCGCGAGATGCCCCAGTCCGCCCAGCCCGGCGACGGCGACCCGTGTTCCCGGCCCCGCGTCGAGACTGTGCAGTGGCTCCCAGACGGTGATTCCGGCGCAGAGCAACGGTGCCGCGGCAGCAGGGTCCAGTCCTGCCGGAAGCCCGTACGCGAAGCGGTCGCGCACGACGTACTCGCGGGAGTAGCCCCCAAGGTGGTCGATCCGTCGTGGCGGTCCGTGCCGCCGTAGGTCAGAGTCGGGAAGGTATGGCAGAAGTTCTCCTGGCCGGCCCGGCACATCCGACTGGCCACCTGGGCACGCCTGGGGCGACGCCCGGCCGGTCACCTGGTCGACGCTCCGGACCGTCTGGACGACCGGAAGCTGCGCGCCATCGCCGAAGCGCAGGCGGCCGGGCGGGTAAGGCCGGGAGACCCCTTCAGCCTGATGGCCATGGTTATCGCGATGTCCATGGCATGGTCGCCCGTCAGCAACGTCTACGCCGCGACCGCGCAGGAGCCCGAAGCAGTGCACGAGCAGCGCCGGGAACTGCTCCTCGAGAGCGTTCGGCGTGCCATGACGGCCGACTGACCTGGTCTTCGTCGGCGCCGTGCACCGGCCGGAGGCGACTGATGGGCAGGCGGTCGGAACCTCAGAGGCCGAACAGCTTCGGATCGGCGGACAGCGCCCGGAAGTACTCGCGTGGATCCGCCACCAGCTTGCGCTCCCTGAGGTCCATCAGCCCGCCCAGCCCGGTGATTTCGGCGGCCACTGTGCCGTCGGTCTTCCGGATCGTCTGCTCGATGCGGAAGGTCTTGCCCTCGCCCCATTCGAAGGCGCAGGTCACTTCCGTCTCGTCGCCTGCGAGCAGTTCGCGTTTGTAGCGGATGGTCGTCTCCAGCGCGACCGGGCCCACGCCCTTGGTCAGGAGGGCAGCCTGGTGAATCCCGGCCCGCTGGAGCAGACTCCAGCGGGCGTGTTCCGCGTACTGCAGATAGACGCTGTGGTTCAAATGACCCTGGATGTCGGTTTCGTATCCCCGGACGGTGACGCGGACGGAGAACGGCTCGGCCATGACGGTGCCCCTTCGCTATGACGGCTGTGCGTTGACGTCGATCGAGACGACGCACGGACGTACGAGAGAGTAGAGCGCCCGCTCAGTTCATGGCTCAACCGGTTCACATCCAGCGTCGGCCGCCACCTCAGCGTCGTTGGAGGCCCAGCGCCGCGGACGCGCCCGCATCCGCTTCGCACGACAACAGCGCTGGGGCCCGACCCCACCAGTACGCCGTGTGATCAACCCACCCGCCGCACGTTCACGGTCAACGCACCAGCCGATGAGAGTGCGTTTCCCCGCGATCTACGGGGCCTCCCGCAACGGCCAGACCTCGACCACACCGTGTGCGACTGCGCATGGGGTCTTCGACACGAGTTGGATGGCCTCCTCGATGGTCGTGGCTTCGATGATCCCGAATCCGGCCACCGGGAGAGCCGAGGACATGAAGGAGCCGCTCTCCACGGTCGTGCCGACAGCGTCGTGGTTGCGCACCTGTACAGGGGAGCCGGCGATGCCCGCAACGGCCCCGGCCTCAAGCAGGCGGGCGTCATGCGCATGCGCCTCGTTCCGGACCGCCGCGTCGGTGCGGTCGTAGCCGTCTTGGTCCCCGTACCCGATGGTCACAAATTTCGCCACAACAGGACCCCTCTCTCTCGTTCGTACGGAGTGCTCACCCGGTACCGACTCTCCACCGCGCCAAAACTCATCGCTGCTCCTGCCTGGCGGCCCGTGGCCGGCGCGAGCGCCGGCCACGGGCCGGACGGGGGCAGGACCGCCTCTCCGATGACGACCGGCCGGCAGGGGCCGTCCTCCCGACAACATGCGGATCCACACCTGGAAGTGAGCAACAGAGTCCCCCTGCTATGGTGCGCCGATGTCATCGATCAGGCAGTTCCAAGTCACCTTCGACTGCGCAGAACCCGAGCGCGTCGCTCGCTTTTGGTGCGAGGTGTTGGGGTACGTCGTACCGCCGCCACCGGAGGGGTTTGCTTCGTGGGACGATTTCGATCGCTCGCTGCCGCCTGAGCGTCAGGGTTCGGCGTTCGCATGCATTGATCCCTCAGGGGTGGGCCCGCGACTGTTCTTCCAGCGCGTCCCCGAAGGCAAGGTCGTCAAGAATCGTCAGCATCTTGATGTGCGGGTCGGCACCGGGCTCGTGGGTGCAGAGCGCCTTGCCGCACTCGAAGCCGAGTGCGTACGACTGGTCGCGCTCGGCGCGGTACGCGTGCAAGTGCTGCTTGCCGATGACCACAATGAGTCGTGCATCGTGATGCAGGACATTGAGGGCAACGAGTTCTGTCTCGACTGAGCATCCTCTGACGGCCGGAGAGCTCGCCCTGGCTTTCGAAGAGGCCGCCCCACCAGGCGCGGCCCGCGCGGCACCTCACGTGGCAGCCGATGCGGCAGCGCCGCCGGGAACGCCCGGTCGCTCGGAGCGAATCGCACCCTGTCCTGGCCGAGATGCCGCTCCAGCACCATGATCTGGTGGTGCAGGGCGAGGATCCCCGCATCCTTGTCGCGGTCGCTCGGGCCCGTCATCGGCAGCAGATGAAGCAGGGCGGATGCGTGAGTTACGGCCAGGTGTCCCAGCCGCGGAAACATGGTCACCGTCGGGGCCCGGCACCCACTGGCCCAGCCGGTGCAGTACAGCGCCAAGGTGCACGGCTCCGACGGACTGGGCGAGATCCCCATCGACCGGGAGGTGCGGGTACGCACCGACATCTCCGCCGCCGAGCGGCTCGTCCAGCTG
The DNA here is from genome assembly GCF_003595545.1 of Streptomyces sp. 11-1-2. Classification (NCBI taxonomy): domain Bacteria; kingdom Bacillati; phylum Actinomycetota; class Actinomycetes; order Kitasatosporales; family Streptomycetaceae; genus Streptomyces; species Streptomyces sp. 11-1-2. The sequence continues at coordinate 2,147,419 of NZ_CP022545.1, read as the reverse complement.
GCCCGGCAGCACCCGGGCGAGCTGGAGATCATCGCCACCGGGCCGCTCACCAACATCGCGCCGGCACTCATGATCGAGCCGGAGCTGTCGAACCTGATCGCCGGAATCTCGGTGATGGGCGGCGCGGTGACCGTGCCCGGAAACAACACACCCTGGGCCGAGTCCAACATCAAGCACGACCCCGAGGCAGCGAGCCTGGTCTTCTCGGCCGGCTGGCGGCGCTGCGTGCCGGCCGGGCTGGACGTCACCCTCACCACCTGGCTGCGGTCGGCCGACCTGGCCGCGATCGACGCCCTGACCACCCCCGCCGGCCGGCTCGCCCAGCTGAGCATCGGCAAGTTCTCCGCGTACTTCTCGGTGACCTACGGCCGGCAAAGCTGCCCCATCCACGACCCGACCGCCGCGATCCTGCTGTTGCACCCCGAGGTCCACCCGGTGCCGAACGATGTCGGGTACGGACTGTCCCGGTCCCGGATCAGGAACTTCGCCCTGGTGCCTGTCTCTTGGCGGTCCATGGCCGAGTTCAGGGCGGCTTGGGTGATCCAGGCCGCGGTGGGGTGCGCGGTCGCGCCGAGGATCCGGACCCGGCGGGTGGCGTGCTCGATCGCCGTGAGCAGTCACTCTGCCGGGACTCGTACGACGGCGGGCCGTACGAGAGGCGGCGGCGCATGGCGTGGGAGACCGATGTGCGGCTCCGAGCCGCATCCGAGCCCTCGCTATCCCGGTGGGGCCCGCGAGAACGCGGCCGGTCGGCCTCCACGGTGGAGCCGGCCTCGAGGTCCGGAGCGGCCTTTCAGGGCGGCCGTTCCTGCTCGCGGCTGCGGGTCGTTGCCTTCCTCTTGTGCAGGGTCCGCCCAGGCTTGCTCCCGCCTTCGGACTCCGGGGCCGGCTCTTTCGCGGTCCGCTGGGCGGCCCCCGAGACGTGGCCCGAGGCTTTGCCCGTGACCTTGCCGGCCGCCCTGCCCGTGGACTTTTTCGCCGTACGCCCGGCCGACCGCGCGGTCTCGGTGGCGGTGCCGCCCGCCTCGTCGACCGCCCCCGCCGCGCTCTCCGCCACCTCTTCGGTGGCCTTCCCGGCCCCCTCGCCCACCTCTCCCGCCGCCTTGCCCGCCCCCTCACCGACGTCCTCTACGGCTCCGCCCGCGCCCTCCCCGACCTCTTCGACAGCTTTGCCCGCGCCCTTGCCCACGTCCTGGACGGCTTCTCCGGCGCCCTCTCCCAGCTCGCCGACCGCCTGCTCGGCGCCGCTACCCAGGCTCTCCGCCGCGGACCCGAGACCGGACGTCAACTGCTCCAGGATCTGGGGGTTGCGGTCGATGGTGGACAGCACCCTGCCGACGATCGCGGCGACATTGTCGAGCCGGACCTTGAGCAGGGCCTGCGCCTCCACGCCCTTGATGTCGAGCTCCACACGGCCGAGCGACACGTCGGCGCCGACGTTGAGCTTGAGCAGGTCCAGGACCTCTGCCTGCAGGGAGACCCTGGCTCGCAGGTCCTCGACCTGCAGGTTGATCTCCTCGACCTGGAGCTGCGGTATGTCGAGGAGCACATCCGGGTCGCCGGACTTGCCGGCGGGCTGCGACCGAGGTGCCACTTCCAGCTCGCCTTCGAGGGGCTCGCCCTCGTCTTCTTCGTCCTCGTCGTCCCACTGCGCCTCGGCCGATTCCTCGTCGCCCTCGGACGGGAGTCCGTCACGCTGCTCCTTGTCCGTGTCCAGCTCGTCCGGCTCGTACTCAGCGTCAGCGTGGTCCCTCATGCTGCCCCTCAAAGTGTGCGTGTGAGCATGCCGGGTGTGCGTGCGAGCGTGCCATCACTTTTCACCCTAAAGGCGGTATCCGCATTCCGCCCCCAGAGCCGGGCGGCGCTGCCGCGGCCGGTCGTATGGTGGTGGCTGACCAGGGGCTTCGCGATGGCCCGAGCCACCCTGGTGCTCTGTGCTGCTTGCTGCGCTATAGGATCGCGACGTGGTTGGGAATGCCGACAAGCGACAACACATCTTGGACGTGGCAACGCGTCTCGCCGCAACGGACGGCCTTCGGGGCCTGAGCGTGCGATCTGTCGCCGCCGCGGCCGGTATTGGCGCGACGACGTTGCGAGCGTATTTCCCCTCACAGGCGTTGCTCTACCGGGCCGTCGCGGGGCGGATTGTCTCCCACGTGCTCAGCGACGAGTGGATCCAGGACGTCTCCCTGGCCCCGCGGATCGCTTGTATCCGAGCCTGCGGCAGTTCCTCCCCGGCGCGGCGGACCGGGATTTCGCCCTCATGATGTGGTTCGAACTGGTCACCCTCGCTCTTGGCCCCAATGCCAACGAGGAGGTTCACGAAATGGTGCTGTCCGGGCACGATGAGTCGGTCGTGATCGTGACGCGCTGGTTCACGCTTTTGGCAGCGGACGGATATGCGCTGCAAGACACGCCAGAGGTGCTGGCGGCCCGGTTTGTGGCCCTCGTGGACGGGTTGCACCTGAGCCTCTTGTTCGACAAGAGCGAAGCGGCGCTCGACCGGGCGGAAAACACACTTCGCTGGTTCACGGAACAGTCCCTGGCCGCTTCCGGCGAGAACGCCCCGGACGCGAAACCGGCCTGAAGGATCGCGGGAGCCGGAGACCAAGGCGGAACGTCACCGGTACGACGCGGATCGACTGCCGACCACCCGCTCGGCGAACCAGCGGATCGTGTTCTTCGCGGCATCAAGGTCGGCTTGGTCGGGGTGGAGCAGTGCCTTCAGGTACAGCCCGTTGACAAGCGTCAACGCGGAGAAGGCATGGCCGTCGACCTCCTCGGGTCTGAGGTGCCCCCGGCCGGCGAGGATGGTCAGCCACCGGCGCACGCGCTCCGCCAATAATCGGTGCGTGCTCTCGACGATGACGCGCGCGCCGGGAATGGCGTCAGATCCGGCCGACAACCGATGCGGCCCGAACCAGCCCTCGACCGCCGCCGTCCGGCCGCGTGAAGGCAAGAGCTGAGCCAGGCACTCGAACAGGCGTTGTGACGGATCGCGCTTGTCGTCGGCGATCGAGAGGTCGTCGACGGAGCGGCGGACGAACTCCTCGGCGACGACACGGTGCAGCTCCACCTGGGTTGGAAAGTAACGCCGGAGCGTCGTCGCCCCCACGCCCGCTTCAACCGCGACACGGCGGACGCTCAGCGAACCGATCCCTCGCGTCACGGCCAGACGGAGCGCGGCCGTGACGATCTTCTCCCGAATGGCCATGCCGAAGAGCTTACCCGCACACTGTACCGCACGCTGTGTGGCACAGTGTGCGGTACAGCGTGCGGCACAGCGTGCGGTACGGTGTGCCGCTAGTGGCGCGGCCCGAACCACCACATACGCGAACCACACCAAGACAAACAACCCGTCGGAATATCCGACCCGCATGAGAGGAATTTCCATGATTCCCCAAGCCACTCCGACAGATGTGATCGGTGCGGAAAGGCAGCGACCCGGGTGGCCCGAGATACTCGCCGCCGCCGTCGCCTACATCCTGAGCTACCTCATCGGCCCGCCGATCGTCAGTGCGCTCACCGACGACGAGTCGGTCGCGAGCGGGCTGTCTCTCGCAGCGCTCTCCGGGATAATGGGCCTGTTGGCCTTCTTCGCCGCTTTCGCCATCCGTGTCCGCCCTTGGTCCGCGTTCAATGTCCGCGCCATCACGACTCGCTGGGTCTTCTTCTCACTCGGCTTCGGACTGCTCGCGTTCGTCCTGACCCGTGTAGTCGCCGCCGTCTTCGTGGCGATCGCCGGAAGCACGGACGGCGATCCGCAAGGCGACTACCACGACGCGGCCAACGCCGGTCCACTCGCCCTGACTCTGCAACTGCTGTTCATCGCCGTCCTCACCCCCATCGGCGAAGAGTTCGCGTTCCGAGGCGTGATCTCCACCGCGCTCACCAGGTACGGCCCATGGGTGAGTGTCATCGGCAGCACCGTCGTCTTCGCCTTGGCCCACGGCATCAACCTGGCCCTGATTCCGGCGCTCGTCGTCGGCGCGATCAACGGCATTCTGCTGGTGCGCACCAAGTCGGTGTGGCCAGGTGTCATCGTCCACGCGGTCAACAACGGCGTGGCAACCATCCTCGTCGTGCTGTTCGGCTAAAGGGTGCCCCGGCATCCGCGCGGAGTACAGGGCTCCTCGCCTCGGCTACGGGCTCCAGCTGACGTTCGGGTTCACCTGGCCCGTCCAGTCGAAGAGGGCCATGTTGTCCCAGCCGTCTCCGCTGTTGTTGATGTCGGCCGGGTCCCAGCCGTTGCCGGGGACCGCGTACCAGGTCGGTTCCCAGTAGAAGACTCCGATCGCGCCGGCATTGCGGGCGGTGTTCTGCACATCGGTGAAGTTGGCGGCCTGGCCCGCCCAGGTGAGCGGGTAGCCCGAGCACCCGGAGGTGACCGAGTTGCCGGTGCCGTCCGCGTTCGCCGCGGTGAAGGGGTACGCCGTCTCGGCGAGGATCACATCCTTGCCGTACCGGGACTTCATGTCGGCGACCACGTTGTACATGGTGGACAACGAGCCATGCCACATGCAGTAGTAGGACAGCCCAGTGATGTCCCAGTTGACACCTTTGGCCTTGATCCCGTCGTAGAACCAGCGCGCGTGCGCGTCGCTGTCCGCGTTCGCCGTGTGAATGATGACCTTGGTGGCGCTGTCGCACGCCTTGGTCGCGTTGTAGCCCGCCTTGAGCAGCGTGCTGAGGTTGGTGAAGTCGTTATTGATCACCTTGCCGTCGTCCCACAGCATGCCGACGTTGATCTCGTTGCCGATCTGCACACTGTCCGGGGTGGTGCCCTGGGACTTGAGGCTGTTGCAGACGTCGTACGTGTAGTTGTAGACGTCGGTCTGCAACTGGCCGATGCCGTGGCCGGTCCAGGCCGCCGGCTTGTACTGCTTGCCCGGGTCGGCCCAGGTGTCCGAGTAGTGGAAGTCGATGAGCAGTTTGAGGCCCTTGGCCTTGACCGTCTTCGCGTACGCCAGCACCTTGGCCTTGTTGTTGTAGCCACTGGCGGGGTTGTTCCAGACCCGCAGGCGGACGTAGTTCACACCGGCACCCTTGAGGATGTCGAGCGGGTCCTTGGCGTTGCCGTTCGTGTCGTAGTACCTGGCGCCCAGTTCAAGAGCCCGCTGCGCGGTCGAAACGTCGGCGCCGCGCATGCTGAGCGCGTTCGCGGCGGAAGCGCTCGGGGGCACGGAGAACATGGGCAGGGCCAGGGCGATCACCGTTGTGAACAAGGTGGCATTCAGTGTGCGGCCGGATCTGTACGCGGTCACTCCGATCTCCTCCGGTCGAGACGTTGAAGCGGTTGGCTCCTTGGCGCGGCAGGACATCGCGCGTGTGCGGACTGAAGCTGTGAGCGCGCACGGTAATCGAGGCGAGAAGAAGTCTGAAGAGGCGAACGAACCGGGAACGGCCGCCGGCGGTCCGGCGCGGATCGCAGGCGCGCGCCACCACGATCTGTTGCGCTGCCGTGCCTGGGCCGGTTCACCAAGCACGCACGTGTGCTTGGCGGATGGTGTATCGGCACGCTCAGGGTAGGTCGTCGACTCCGGCGGCAGTTGGGAGACCGCGGCGAATGTCCATGACTGGCATGACGCGTACTAGGCGTCGGTGACGGCTCGCAGGGGGCCGAGGGCGGCGGCCCGTCGGGCGAGCAGCGGCGCGATCGCGGCCAGCCCGTCGCACACCGGCATTCCGGATGTCCACCAGCGCCACATCCGGGTGGTGCGCGGCGGCCTCCTCGACCGCCGCGTGTCCGTCGGCGGCTTCGGCGACCACGTCGATGCCCTCGGCGTGCCGCAGGATCAGGCGCACCCCGTACCGTGATCATCGACGCCGAGACCGGCGAGCGGATCGACGGCCTGCCTGAATGCGCCCGCGCTTCGATGTCGCCCTGAACACCGTCAAGCGGTACGCCCGCGTTGAACGAGGGGTGCCTCACCGACCTCGGGGTGGGAGCCGAACCCGGCATCCCACCCCGAGGAGAGCCCTCAGCTTCTGTGCGGGCCTGATCAATGGCCCTGATCAGAGGAAGCTGACGCCTTGGGCGAGGGCGAGTTCGCTGGAGTAGTTGATGGTGTTGGTGGCCGAGCGCATGTAGGACTTCCAGGCGTCGGAGCCAGACTCGCGGCCGCCGCCGGTGTCCTTCTCGCCGCCGAAGGCACCGCCGATCTCGGCGCCGGAGGTACCGATGTTGACGTTGGCGATTCCGCAGTCGGAGCCGGCGGCGGACAGGAAGACCTCGGCTTCCTGCTGGTCGCGGGTGAAGATGCTGGAGGACAGGCCCTGGGGGACGTCGTTGTGCAGGGCGATGGCTTCGTCGAGGGTGTCGTAGGTGAGGACGTACAGGATGGGGGCGAAGGTCTCCTCCCGTACGACGTCGGTCTGTTCGCCGACGCGGACGAGGACCGGCTCGGTGTAGGCGGCCGCGGGCGCGGCCTCGGCCGGGCGCGGATTGCCGCCGACCAGGATGTTGCCGCCCTGTGCCTGGATCCGGGTGAGGGCGTCCTGCATGGCGTCGAGGGCCTTGGCGGAGATGAGCGGGCCGACCAGTGTCGTGTCGTCGAACGGGTTGCCGATGGGGAGCTTGCGGTAGGCGGCGGTCAGTCGCTCGAGCAGGGTGTCGGCGATGTCGCGGTGGACGATGAGGCGGCGCAGGGTGGTGCAGCGTTGCCCGGCGGTGCCGGCCGCGGCGAAGACGATGCCCTGGATGGCGAGGTCCAGGTCGGCGGAGGGAGCGACGATCGCGGCGTTGTTGCCGCCGAGTTCGAGCAGGCTGCGGCCGAAGCGGGCGGCGACGCGCGGGCCGACCTCGCGGCCCATGCGGGTCGAGCCGGTGGCGCTGACGAGCGCGATGCGGGAGTCGTCGACGAGCTTTTCGCCGACGGCACGGTCACCGAGCAGGAGGCGGTGTACGTCGCGGGGCGCGCCGACCTCGTCCGCGGCCCGGGCGAGCAGGTGGTCGCAGGCCAGAGAGATCAGCGGAGTGAGTTCCGAGGGCTTCCAGATCACGGTGTCGCCGCAGACGAGGGCGACGGCGGTGTTCCATGACCACACGGCGGCGGGGAAGTTGAAGGCGGAGATGACGCCCACCACGCCGAGCGGGTGCCAGGTCTCGGCGAGGCGGTGGCCGGGGCGTTCGGAGGCGATCGTCCGCCCGTAGAGCTGGCGGGAGAGACCGACGGCGAAGTCGCAGATGTCGATCATTTCCTGGATCTCGCCGAGTGCCTCGGAGCGGATCTTGCCGGCTTCGATAGTGACGAGGTCGGCCAGGTCGCTCTTGTGCTCGCGCAGCAACTCGCCGAGCCGGCGGACGAGTTCACCACGGCGCGGGGCAGGCGTGGTGCGCCAGGTCAGGAAGGCGTTACGGGTGGCCGCGATCGCCTCTTCGGTGTCGGCGTCGGTGGCGGCCGTCAGGCCGAAGATGTCCTCGCCGGTGATGGGGGTGCGGGCCTGGAAGTCGTCGCCCTCGGGGCGGCGACTCCGATGTGCCGCAGGGCCGTGCGGGCGCGGACGCGCAGGTCGTCGGTGGTGGGCAGGGCGATGCTGGTCATGGTGGTCCTTACCGGGGTGAGGGGGCCGGAGTGAGGGTGGTGAGGTCGAGTTCGCGGGCGACATGGGCGAGGGAATCGGTCTGTTGCCGTGCGTAGAGGGCGAAGGGGTCCAGCACGTCGCGTCCGACGGCGCCGGACAGCCAGGCGGCGTCGTAGGCGACGCCTTCCTGGTCGTTGTCGCGGGTGCCCTTGCCGCTGAGGTTGGACTGGAAGATGCCGGCTGCGGAGCGGGGCAGGAAGTCCTCGTAGACGATGGGTTCCGTGCGCACCCAGCCCTGCTGTACCAGTTCGCCCACGGTGGTGGGCGGCCTGCTGCCGTCGCGGGGCCGGTCGTCGGCGAGCCGGTAGGTGAAGTACGCCAGCCCTTGGGCGGCGAGGTCTTCTTCGGTGCCGGGCAGGTGCTGCTCCCAGATGGCGCGCGCGATGTCGCCCCGGGCCTCGGCGGGATGCCGGGACGCCTGTTCGTCGGCGCGGCTCACCAGGTCGTCGTAGAGGGTGCGGCCCTCGCGGGTGAGGGCGATGCCGCGGGCCTCGACCTCACCGAAGCGGACCCGCAGGGCCCCGCTGACGATGCTGCCGTCCGGGGCGCGCATGGTGCGTGGCTCGGCCAGTGCTCGGAAGGAGGTCTGCCGCAGCAGCACGTCGGGGCCCTTCCAGGCGGGCGGCCCCTGGATGGTGTCGATCATCTCGATGCCGCGGTTCGTCATACGGCGGTACAACTCGTCGATGTCCAGGACGCGCGGCGTGAGGTGGTTGATGTGCGTGCTGCGTACGCCGCCGATGTCCGCGGCGACGGCGGAGACCTTCTCCAGGGTCTCGTACCACGCCCTGTCGACCGGTTCGGTCGACAACTCGAAAGCCCCCACGGCGAGTTGGAGGAAGCGCTCGGCGTCGGCCTCGGGCAGCTCCCTCTCCTTCTCCGCCCGGTCGGCCAGCGTCAGCAGCTCCGGGGGGAACAGCTCGCGGCCGGCCAGGAAGGTCTCCAGGCGGGCGCGCAGGTCGGCGCCGAAGAAGCGGGGGTCGGCCGGGGTGAGCAGGGAGGTGAACACCCGGAAGGGATTGCGGGCCAGCTCCTCGCCGTCGACCGGCCGGAACGCCGTGGAGACGACGGGGACGGCGCTGGCGGCGGCCTCCCGAAGGTCGTAAAAGCCGACCGGACGCATACCCAGGGCGGCGAAGACTCGGGCGACCTGGCCCAGTTCCTGCGGGGTGCCGACGCGGATCGCTCCGTGCCGCTCGGCGGTCACCCGGCTGATGGAGCCCAGGCGTTCGGCGTCGGATCCCCGCTCACGCAGGACGTCCTCGTTCACCTCGCGCGAGACGTCCACGAGCGTGGTGTAGGCGGGAACCTCCTGCCCGTACATCCGCGACAGCCGGGCCGCGAACGCGGCCCGTAGCTGCCACTGACTGATCGTTGACATGGCTTGGCCTTTCGACTGGCTCGACGGGTTCGATTGGCTCGACCGGGTCGGCTGACGCGACGGATTCACACGATGTGGGCCTCGGGGCGGATTTCGGCGCCCTGCCGGAAGCGGTCGGCGCTGAGCGGCGTGATGTCGGTGAACGTCTCGCGTTCCAGGCAGAGGTCACGTACGACTTCGCCGACCGCGGGCGCCTGGAGGAATCCGTGGCCGGAAAAACCGGTGGCGTAAAGGAAGTTGGAGAGTTCGCCGGAGCGCCCGATGAGGGCGTTGTGGTCGGGCGTGTTCTCGTACAGGCCGGCCCAGCCGCCGACGGTCTTCATGTCGGCCAGCGCGGGGGCGCGGTCGCGGGCGGCGGCGCGGAACAGCTCCAGCCATCCCGGGGTCCACGTGGTGTCGAAGCCGGCCTCCTGGTCCGGATCGGCAAGCCCGAACAGCAGTCCGTCGTCGCTGTTGTGGAAGTAGGCGGTCGAGGAGAAGTCGATGGTGAACGGAATACGCGGTGCCCGCGGCGTCAACGGTGCCGTGAACGCGAGCTGCCGCCGCACGGGCACGACGGGGAGGTCGACGCCGACCATGTCGCCGATCTGCGCGGACCAGGCGCCGGCGGCACAGATGACGGTGCCGCACGCGATAGGTCCGTGGCTGGTGTGTACGCCTGTTACGCGGTTCCCGGCGGTGTCAACGCCGGTGACGGCGGTCCCGGTGGCGAGGGTGACGCCCGCCCGCGCGGCGGCCCGGGCGTATCCCTGGACGACCAGTCCGGGGCGGGCATGGCCGTCGGTGGGGGAGTGCACGGCGGCAACGAGACCGTCGGTGCTGACGTAGGGGCACAGGCGCTTGGCCTCGTCGGGGCTGATCATGCGGCTCGGCACCTGAAGACTGTTCTGGATGCCGACGCTGGTCTCGAAGTCGCTCGCCTGCTGCTCCGTGGTGAGCAGGAAGAGATAGCCGACGGGGTCGAGCCTGATGTCGGTGCCGGGCCGGCAGGGGAACTCCTGATAGGCGCGCAGACTGCGGTTGCCCAGTTCGATGTTGAGCGGGTCCGAGAAGTGGGCCCGCACGCCACCGATGGGCTTGCCCGAGCTGCCGCCGGCGAGCTCGCCGCGCTCGATGACGACGATGTTCTTCGCTCCTGCCTCGGCGAGGTGGAACGCGATGCTCGTACCCATGACACCGCCACCGATGATCACGGTGTCGGCGGTGGGTGGAACGGTACGAAAAGCGGAGGACGGCATGGACCGCTCCCTTCCGGAGGCCGCCCCGCCGGACGCGGAGGGTCCGTTTCGGGGGCGGAGCGGATGTCAGTACTGGCGAGGCCGATCGCTGTCTGGGTGACATCGTGCAGGAGCCCGACCATTGACGTCCATCAACAGTTAATGCTTCTCGGTGTTTAGAATTCCTATATGGACTGGACGAGCGCGCAGCTCCGTGCCCTGGTGGAACTGACCCGGCGCGGCACCATCACCGCGGTCGCGGAGACCCTGGGGTACACCCCCGGCGGCGTCTCGCAGCAGATCTCCGCGTTGGAGAAGGCCACCGGCATGCAACTGCTGAGGCGAGCGGGACGCCGGGTGGAACTCACCGATGCGGGGGCCACGCTGGCCCTCCACGCCGAACGCATCCTCACCACGGAAGCCGAGGCCGTCGAAGCGCTGGAGCGCACCCGCAACGAGATCTCCGGGACATTGCGGGTCGGCCTCTTCGCCACCGCGGCCGCCGAGATCCTGCCACCGGCCCTGCGGCGGATTCGCGAGACGCACCCGGGCATCACCGTGCGCAGCCGGGACATGGACGTGGACGAGGTGTACGACGCGGTGGTCGGCGGAACGGTGGATCTGGCCTTGGGTCTCGACTACCCGGACGTGCCCATCCCGCGCGAACCGTCCCTCCGGGTACGGGAGTTGTCCCGGGAGCGGTTCTCCCTCGCGGTTCCCGAGGGATCCATGCCGGGGCGGCGGCGAGTCTCCCTCGCGGACACCACGGAACGGGGATGGATCCTGCCGTCGGTCGGCAGCTACTACGGCCGGGCCGTGCTCACCGCCTGTCGCCGCGCCGGGTTCGAACCGCAGGTGCTGCACGAGGTGACGGACACCGCCGCCACCCTCGCCCTGGTCGAGGCCGGTGTCGGGGTCAGCGTGGTGACGGATCTGATGCTCCGGCTGCGCCCGTCCCGCCTGGATGTTCTCGATCTGCGCGAGACGATGGAGCGGCACATCGTGGTGGTGTTCCGCTCCTTTGCGGAACACCGGCCGACGGTGGCCGCCCTGGTCGATGTCCTGCGCACCTCGGCGGGCCGAAGGGCCGGGCCGAAAGCACGGGCCGCGGGGGAAGCACCCTGTGGGAAGGGCCAGACAACCTTGGCCTGAGGGGAGGAAGCTGTCGCGCTGCCGAGTCTTCCGGCTCGGCACGTCCTGCGTGATGGTGTCAGGCCAGTGGTGACCCCCGCCACGTCTGCGGCCCGTCGTGCCGCTGCCGGCCTCCCATGGAGCGATCGATGTCCACCGACCACACCCCCGGACCCGGGCTGTCCACACTGCTGGGCAGCGGGCCTCAGGGGATCTTCCGACGCACCCTCCCCTCCGAACAGCCCGCGGGTGAACGCATGGTGCGTACCCTCGGCCTGACGCAGTTGACCATGATCGGTGTCGGAGCGATCATCGGCGCCGGTATCTTCAGCCTGGCGGCGGCCGTCGCCAGGGGCACCGCCGGGCCCGCCGTACTGATCTCGTTCCTGGTCGCCGGAGCCGCCTCGCTGTGCGCGGCCTTCGCCTACGCGGAGTTCGCCGGCATGGTGCCGAAGGCGGGCTCCTCCTATACGTACTGCGCCGCGGTCCTCGGGGAGATCGTGGGCTGGATCGTGGGATGGGACCTGCTGCTCGAGTACACCGCCATCGTCGCGGTGGTCGCGATCGGCATGTCCGGATACCTGGGTTTCCTTCTGGACGCCGTCGGAATCCAGCTACCGACCTGGGCATTGGGGGCTCCGGGCACCGGCACCGGCCACAAGATCGACCTGCTGGCCGTGGCCATCTGTCTCGCCGTCGCCTGGCTGCTGACCCGCGGCACCCGCACCTCCGCCCGCGTCGACACGGTACTGACGATCGTCAAGATCGCGATCGTGCTCCTGGTGATCGTGGTCGGCTTCACCAAGGTCAGCACCGACAACCTCACGCCGTTCGCGCCCTTCGGATTCGGTGGTGCCTTCGCCGGCGCCGCCACCGTCTTCTTCGCCGTCTTCGGCTATGACGCGCTCAGTACCGCCGCCGAGGAATCCGTGGAGGCCCGCAACAAGGTGCCCAAGGCGATGATGATCTCGCTCGCCATCTCCATGGCCCTGTACGTGCTGACGTGCATCGTGCTCACCGGTATGCAGCACTACACCGAGCTCGACCCGAGCAGCGGAATCTCCAGCGCCTTCGCGAGTGTGGGGCTGAACGGACTGGCCAACGTCATCGCGGTCGGAGCGGTCATCGGCATCGTGACCGTGACGTTCTCCTTCATGATGGGCGCCGCGCGCCTGTGGTACGCGCTCAGCCGGGACGGGCTGATGCCGGCCTGGTTCGGCGCCATCCACCCCAAGCGCAAGGTGCCGCACCGTGCCACTTGGGTCATCGGTGTCGTCTCGGCCCTGCTCGCGGGTGTGCTGCCCGTCAACGCCGTGGCTGAACTGACCAATATCGGTGTTCTGCTGGCGTTCATGGTGGTCTCTGTGGCCGTGCTGATCCTGCGATACAAGAAGCCGCACCTCAAGCGTGGCTTCCGATGCCCCGGCATGCCGGTGGTGCCGGTCCTGGGCATCGCCTTCTCCGGCTGGCTGATGTCGTATCTGCTCTGGGAGACCTGGGCGAGGCTGGGTGTGTGGCTGGCGATCGGGCTTGTCATCTACGCCGCCTATGGCTATCGGCGCACCCGTCGGGTGATGCCCGGAGGGTCGGTGGACCTCGATGCCTTGGACGACCTGACCGATGCCGAGGACGCCGAGCCGCACGTCGGCAGGGAGACCGTGCGGTAGCCCGAGAGCCTGGTGAAGAACCCCGCTCCGGGCCAAGGCCGGTCTCGGACTATTCCGGCTGTGCGTTCCGCGCCGGGTGCACGAACGTCTCTTCGGCCGGTACCGCGCCGCGCAGAGAACCGATCATGGTGCCGAGCAACGGGTTGCTGCTCCCGCGGCGATGCAGGGCCATCACACGGCGGAAGGCCGCGTGCTCGGCCAGCCGTGTCGCCTCCACCGCCTCGCTGGGCGAGTGGCCGAGCCCTGGCACGACCGCCACCCCGAGACCGGTGGACACCAATTCCCGTACGACGTCGTAGTTGTTGCTGCGAAAGGCCACCGCGGGCTCGAAGTCGGCAGCCGCGCACAGCCGGGTGAGGGAGAGCGCACCGGCCGTGCCTTCCCGGCTGGTGATCCAGCGCGCTCCGGACAGCCCGGCCAGGTGCGTACTCAGGTCACTGCCGTGTGCCCTGAGCAGGACGAGGTCCTCGCGCACGAGAGGGCGGACGACCAGGCTGTCCGGCCACTGCCGGGGGCTGAGCCCGTACTCGTACACCAGGGCCACGTCCAGATCGCCGTCGTTCAGCGCGGCGACGAGCTCCTCCGGCTCGCCCTCCTCCAGTTGGATCTGCGCTCGTGGGTGGGTGGCGGTCAGCGCCGACAGCGCGGCAGGCACGAGCCGGACGCCGGCGGTGGGAAAGCTGCCCAGCCTCAGCCGTCCGGTGGCGCCGGTGGCGAGCTCGTGTACCTGGTGGCCGAGGTCGTCCATGGCGGCCAGCACGGGAACGCTGAGGTCGACCAGCCTGTGGGCGGCTCCGGTCGCCCGGATGCCATGAGCCTCCCGTTCGAAGAGGACAAGCCCCGTGTCCTTCTCCAGGCCCGCGATCTGCTGCGAGATCGCGGAGGCGGTGTAGCCGAGATCACGGGCCGCGAGGACGAACGAGCCGGTGCGTACGACGGCTCGCAATGTGAGCAGGTGCTGTGGCTTGAGCAACGGGTTCCTCCTGGCGGGCTCGGGGACGGCGGACGCCTCAGCATAAGCATGACTTGCCCTGGAGGGGCATTTCTTTCGCGCTGCTGGGCCTTGTGGGCAGGCCGGTGGGTGCCGAGAGTGGTGGGCACGAGGCCGAACAGGCCGGTGAGCCGGAAGGAGCGACCGCGGTGACGGTGACAGCGCAGGATGCGGAACGTCTCGACGCGGCGGCGGTGACCGAGGCGCTTGCGCTGGGTGACTGCGGTGAGGTGCGCGGTGGTGCCGGACATCGGGCTCAGTACTCGGCCGATGCCTCCAACTACCGCCGGATTCCGCTCGCCGTGGTTTTCCCTCGCGAACGACGGCACGTGCTCAACACCCTCGCCGTGTGCCGCCGCCTGGGCGTGCCGATCACTTCACGCGGCGCCGGCACCAGCACCTCGGGCCAGGCGGTCGGCTCCGGTGTGGTCCTGGACTTCTCCCGCTACTTCAACCGCCTTCTCACGCTGGATCCCCTCGCGCGTACGGCGACGGCGCAGCCCGGCATCGTCCTGGACGACCTGCAACGGGCGGCCGGCGAACACGGACTGCTCTTCGGAGCGGACCCCTCCACCCACAGCCGCTGCACCCTCGGCGGCATGATCGGCAACAACGCGTGCGGCTCGCACTCCGTCGCCTGGGGACGCACCGCGGAGAACGTACTGGAACTCGAAGTGGCCACCTACCGCGGCACCGTGCTGCGCGTCGGTGAGATGACCCGGGCGGAGATCGACGAAGCCGTCGCCGCCGGCGACGACCGCGGCGAACTCATCGCGGCCCTGCACCGGCTGGCCGAGCACAACCTGGCAAGCCTGCGTACCCAGTTGGGGCAGTTCCCCCGACAGGTCTCGGGTTACGCGCTCGAACATCTGCTGCCGGAGCGGCGCTTCAACCTCGCCCGGGCGCTGGTCGGCAGCGAAGGCACCCTCGCCGTCGTCCTGTCCGCCACCGTCCGCCTCGTGACCCCTCCGCCGGCCCGGGCCCTGGTCGTGCTCGGCTACCGCGACGCCTGCGCCGCTGCCGACGCCGTCCCCGCCCTCCGCGAGCACCAACTGCTCGCGCTGGAAGGGCTCGACCGGAACCTGACCGACATCGTCACCGGGGCCGAGGCCCGTAAGGCGATCGACTCCCTGCCCCGTACGCGGGCGTGGCTGTTCGCGGAACTCGGCGGGCAGGAGGACGAACTCCCCGCACTGGCCGAAGAACTCACCGCTGCGGCCGCCCGGACCGAGGGGTTCACCGGACACGAGATCGTCACCGATGCCGTACGGGCCCGGCAGCTCTGGCGCATCCGGGAAGACGGAGCGGGGCTGGCCACCCGTCTGCCCGACGGGTCCGAGGCATGGCCCGGCTGGGAGGACGCGGCCGTTCCGCCCGCCCAACTCGGCTCCTACCTGCGGCAGTTCAACGGCCTGCTCGCCCGTCACCAGCTACACGGCGCCGTCTACGGGCACTTCGGCGAGGGCTGCCTGCACGTGCGCATCGACTTCGACTTCACCACCGACCACGGCACCGCCGTCTTCCGTGCCTTCGTCACCGAAGCGGCCGAACTCGCGGCCGCACACGGCGGCTCCCTTTCGGGAGAACACGGTGACGGCCAGGCGCGCTCCGAGCTGCTGCCGCTGATGTACGGCCCGGCGGTCATCTCCCTGTTCGAGCAGTTCAAGGGTGTCTGGGACCCCGACAACGGACTGAACCCCGGGATGATCGTCGATCCACTGCCGATCGATGGCAACCTGCGGGTCAGCCCGACACGCACCCCCCTCCCTCTGACCACGGTCTTCCCGTTCCCTGCCGACGACGGCGACTTCGCCAAGGCCACCCGCCGCTGTGTCGGCGTCGGCAAGTGCCGTACGACCACCCCTCGCGGTGACGTCATGTGCCCCAGCTACCGCGTCACTCGGGACGAGAAGGACTCCACCCGGGGTCGCGCCCGCCTGCTGTACGAAATGACCCAGGGCGAGGTCATCACCGACGGATGGCGGTCCACCGAGGTACGCGACGCGCTCGACCTGTGCCTGTCGTGCAGGGGCTGCAGCACCGACTGTCCGGTCGGCGTCGACATGGCCACGTACAAGTCCGAGTTCCTGCACCATCACTACCAGGGGCGGTTGCGGCCGGCCTCGCACTACAGCATGGGCTGGCTGCCGCTGTGGTCCCGACTCGCCGCCCGTGTTCCGCGCCTGGTCAACGCGGTCACAGCGTCCCGCCTGGCGCCCGCGATCAAGCGATGGGGTGGCATCGCCGCAGAGTGCGAGGTCCCCCGATTCGCCGACCGCACCTTCCTCACCTGGTTCCGCGCGCGCACCGCGGAGGCCGACGGACACCGGGGCCCGGTCATGCTGTGGGTCGACTCGTTCAACAACCACTTCACGCCCGACGTCCTCAAGGCGGGCGTGGCCGTTCTCGAGCACGCCGGATACCGGGTCCAGGTCCCGGACGGCATCCAGTGCTGCGGACTCACCTGGATCACCACCGGACAGCTGCGCATCGCCCGCCGCATCGCCGGGCGCACCGTCGCCGCGCTCGCCCCGGCCACCCGCGCCGGAGTGCCGGTCGTGGGCCTGGAGCCCAGCTGTACCGCGGCATTGAAGACCGACCTGCCCGAACTCCTGAACGGCGACACCGACGCACAGGCGCTCGCCCGGTCCACCGTCACTCTCGCCGAACTCCTCCACCGCACACCAGACTGGCGGCCTCCGCAGGTGGACGCCCGCTCGATCAGCCAGACCCACTGCCACCAGCACGCCACCGGCGGCTTCAGCGCCGACAGCGCGCTACTGGAAGCCATGGGCGTCGACAACAGCGCGCTGAACTCCGGCTGTTGCGGCCTGGCGGGAAACTTCGGCTTCGAACGCGGCCACTACGACGTGTCCGTGGCCGCCGGAGAGCAGGTGCTGCTGCCCGCGGTGCGCGCGGCGGCCATGGACACCGTGGTCCTGGCCGACGGCTTCAGCTGCCGCACCCAGATCACCCAACAGACCGACCGCAGCGGCACCCACCTCGCCGAGCTCATCGCCCGTGCCCTGCCTCCGCAGTCCTGATCCGCTGCCCCACCGACTCTTCTCCCCATAGCCGGTTCACCACCGTCTTCGCCACCAGACAAGGACTCACACCGTGACTGACGCACTCTCCCTCGTCGACGACTGGGGCCCCGAGAAGATCGTCGTCGTCTCCCACCAGCGCACCAAAATGAAGGGTGTGCTCGTCATTGACAACACCGCCCGTGGTGTCGGCAAGGGGGGCATGCGCATGAGCCCGTATGTCACCGTCGGGGAAATCGCCCGCCTGGCCCGCGTCATGACCTGGAAGTGGGCCGGTGTCGACCTGTTCTACGGAGGTGCCAAGGCCGGCATCGTCGCGGACCCCGACTCCCCGGACAAGGAAGCGATCCTCCGCGCCTTCGCCCGTGCCCTGTCCAACGAGGTGCCCCGCGAGTACGTCATGGGCCTCGACATGGGCCTGACCGAGGACGACGCCGCCATCATCCAGGACGAACTCGGCGATCGCGGCGCGGCCGTGGGTACGCCGGACCACCTCGGGGGAGTCGCCTATGACAGGCTCGGAGTCACCGGATACGGCGTCGCCGAAGCCGCGGATGCCGCAGCTCAGCACCTCCGACGGCCGCTGACCGGCTCTCGCGTGGCGATCCAGGGGTTCGGCGCCGTCGGTCGTGCCGCCGCCGTACGGTTCGCCGAACTCGGCGCCACTGTCGTCGCCGTGTCAACCGCCCGGGGAGCTCTCCACGATCCCGCCGGCCTTGACGTGAACGCACTACAGGCCGCCCGGGACGAGCACGGCGACGACTTTGTCACCCGCCACTCCCAGGGCTCCGTCATCCAGCCCGGCCAGGAACTCACCGTCGAGTGCGACATTCTGGTACCGGCCGCCCTGCAGGACGTCATCGACGAGACTGTCGCGCACCAGATCAAGGCCAAGCTCGTCGTGGAGGGCGCCAACCTGCCCACCTCCGAGCAGGCCCAGGCCGTCCTCGCCGGACGCGGGATAACCGTCCTGCCCGACTTCATCGCCAATGCCGGCGGAGTCGTCGCTGCCGCGTACGCCATGGACGCGCGGTACTCCGGATTCCGCCCCGACACATCCACCATCTTCGAAACGATCTCCCAGCGGCTGCGCGCCAATGCCGTCACCGTCCTCGAAGAAGCCCGTCGCCGCGCGGCCACCCCGCACATCGCGGGCCGCGGCCTGGCCGAAGAACGTGTCCGCGCCGCTATGCGGAGCAAGGGGCGGTCAGTCCAGTAGCCGACTGGGACTCATCAGCTCCAGAGGGCTGGCCACGCCTGCTCGTCCCACGAGCTACAGGCACTGACCTGCACAAACGGAGCCTCATTCGCCACCGTCGCCGGTGGACCGTCGTCGCTCGTTCCTCGGGCACGTGAAGAACGCGCTGCCACGAACCCGATCGCGCCGAAGGGCCCGCACCGCCGGTGGCGGCGCGCGGGGCCGGTCCCCGGACACGTTGTCGGGCGGGGGCGACGGTCAACCGCCCCGAAAACGGTGAGTGGTACTCAAGGAACCGGTCGGGGGGCGATTCGGGTTGCCCGCTGCCCTGCGATGGCTCGCGGCCGCGGCGGGATCAACGCATTCCGCTCACCGCGTTCGTCCGTTGACACCTGGGCCCCACTCCGCAGGTGAGCGCCGGCGCGGGTCGCGCCGGCGGCCGTACGACGTCAGGCGCACGCTCTCGCTCACACCGCTGTGTCCAGCGACTCCCGGATCCGGGCCGCAGCCGTCCGCAGGTGGCGCAGGGCGAACTGGGCGGTCGACGTCGGGACTCGGCCGACGGGTACGGTCACCCCGACCGTCTGGCCGACCATCTCCAGCGCGGTGGGCAGGAGCGCCAGCTGGTCGTCCTGCTGTGCGACGAGCTGTGGCAGCGCCGCCACCATGTGGGTCTCCCGCAGCAAGGTGCGCAGGGTCAGGATCGACGTGCACTCCACCCTGTTCTCGGGCAGCGACAGCCCTCGCCGCCACAAGGCGTCCTCCAGTTCGTGACGCAACGCCGTCTGTGTCACCGGCACCACCCATGGGTAGTCCAGCAGGTCCTCCAGAGCCGGTGCGCCGCGGGACAGCACCGGGTGGCCGACGCCGGTGACCAGCCGGATCGGTTCCTGGTAGAGCGTGTGCTGCCGCAGCCGGGACTCCTCCGTCGGCACCAGCCTGCCCAGGGTGAAGTCCAGCCGCCCGGCCAGCAGGTCCTGGGTCAGCAGGTCGGGCGTGGCCTCCCGCACGACCACCGTCAGGCGGGGACGCTCCGCCTTGAGCGCGGCGATGGCCCGGGGAAGCAGCACGTTGGTCCCGGCCAGGTGTGTGCCGATGGTCACCGTGCCCGCCGTACCGGCGGACAGTTCGGTCATGTGCCGCCCGGCTTGGCGCAGCTCGGCGACCACGGTCCGGGCGTGGTCGAGGAAGGCGCGTCCGTGCGGTGTCGGCGTCATGCCGCGCGGGCCCCGTTCGAAGAGCTCCACCCCCAGCAGCGACTCCAGCTCGCGCAGGCCGCGGGTGAGCACAGGCTGCGTCACGTGCAGCTGCTCCGCGGCGCGCATCAGGCTGCCCTGGTCGTCGATCGCGGTGAGCATGACGAGGTGGCGCAGCTTCAGCCTCCCCTTGAGCAGGTCGTCGGGCTGCATATGTGTCTTCCTCGCCCTCGTCACCAGCAGCTATGTCGGTCGGACATATCTCCGAACCGAATAGGCATTATCCAGGCATGCCGCGTTCCCGCAATGCTCTGTTCACCGGAAGGCGCAGCCGACGGCGAACGCTTGGAGGTCATCGGCACATGAACGACGTACAGCCCGCACCCCGGCAGGGGCAGGGGCCCGCGCACTATGTCGGCGGACGGTTCGACGACTCGGGAGCCCGCTTCCCGCTCGTGTCACCGGCCGACGGAACAGTGATCGGCTCCGTCCCGGAGGCCGATTCCCTTACGGTCGACCGCGCTGTCCGCGCGGCACGTGAGGCTCTCGCCGGCCCGTGGGGCGACACCACGGCCGAGGAGCGGTGCGCCGTGCTGCGTCGTATCGCCGACGGCATGGAGGCCCGTTTCGAGGAGTTCGTCGCCGCCGAGGTCGCCGACACCGGCAAGCCCGCCTCACTCGCCCGCAGCGTCGACATCCCTCGCGGCATCGCCAACTTCCGCGCCTACGCCGACCTGGCTTGGGGCCGCGCCGAGCAGTCGTTCGCCACGCCGACCCCGGACGGCGCGGGCGCCCTGAACTACACGGTGCGCCGCCCCCTCGGCGTGGTCGCCGTGGTCTCGCCGTGGAATCTTCCGCTGCTGCTGCTGACCTGGAAGGTCGCCCCCGCGCTCGCGGCGGGCAACGCGGTCGTCGCCAAGCCCTCCGAGCTCACCCCCTCCACCGCCACCCTGCTGGCCGAGGTCATGGATGAGGCCGGCGTCCCCGCGGGTGCCTTCAACCTGGTCCACGGCTTCGGCGAGAACAGCGCGGGCGCCTTCCTGACCGCCCACTGCGACGTGGACGCGGTCGCCTTCACCGGTGAGTCCGCCACCGGTACCGCCATCATGCGGGCCACCGCCGAACGCCTCGCCCCCGTCTCTTTCGAACTCGGCGGAAAGAACGCCGGTATCGTCTTCGCCGACGCGGACTTCGAGGCCGCCGTCGAAGGGACGGTCCGCTCCTCCTTCACCAATGCCGGCCAGGTCTGTCTGTGTACGGAGCGGGTCTACGTCGAACGCGGCATCTATGACGACTTCGTCCAGGCGGTCGCCGAGCGTACCCGTGAGCTGCGCCTGGGGCTGCCCTACGAGGACGACACCCAGATGGGCCCGCTGGTCTCCGCGCTCCACCGGGACAAGGTCCTCGGCTACTTTCGCCTCGCCAAGGAGGAGGGCGCGAGGATCCATGCCGGCGGCGGCGTGCCGGCCTTCGGCGACGAACGCGACGGCGGCTTCTTCGTGGAGCCCACCGTGTTCACCGGCCTCGGCCAGGACGCTCGCGTGGTCCGCGAGGAGATCTTCGGCCCGGTCTGCCACATCGCACCCTTCGACGACGAGGCCGAGGCCGTACGCCTGGCCAACGACAGCCCCTACGGGCTCGCCGCCACCGTGTGGACAACCTCGCTCTCCCGCGCTCACCGCGTAGCGCCCCGCCTGCACTCCGGAGTCGTCTGGGTGAACTGCTGGAACCTGCGTGACCTCAGGACTCCCTTCGGCGGTGTCAAGGCGTCCGGCATCGGCCGCGAGGGCGGCGAGCACTCCCTCGACTTCTTCTCCGAGCCCGTGAATGTGTGTGTGAAGCTCTGATGACCACCGAGAACACGAGGGCCGACGCGGTGCGGGCGGCGGCCGATCGCCTCACCGGCGCCCATGCCGACGGCGTTCCCGTCGAACCGGTACGCGACCTCGTCGCCGACGTCGACGCCGCCTATCAGGTGCAGGAGACGCTGACTCGCCGCCGGCTCGGCGAGGGCGGCCGTCTGGTGGGACGTAAAATCGGCCTCACCTCTACCGCCGTACAACGCCAACTTGGCGTGGATTGCCCCGACTTCGGGATGCTCTTCGCCGACATGGCGGTCCCCGACGGCGCCGAGATCCCGGCCGGCGCGGTGCTGCAGCCCAAGGCGGAGGCCGAGATCGCGCTCGTCCTCGGCTCCGACCTCACGCACGAGCGGCACACCGTCGCCGACCTGTTCCGCGCGGTCGCCTACGTGGTCCCCGCCATCGAGGTCGTCGGCAGCCGCATCCGCGACTGGGACATCACCCTCGCCGACGCCGTCGCCGACAACGCCTCCTGCGGCAGGTACGTCCTCGGCGCCACGCCCACCCCGCTGGAGCGCGCCGGTGACCTGCGCACCGCCGGAATGATCATGAACCGCCGGGGCGACCAGGTCTCCACCGGCACCGGGGCGGCCTGCCTCGGACACCCCCTGAACGCCGCCCTCTGGCTCGCTGACACCCTGGTGCGCCGCGGGCGCCCCCTGCTCGCGGGCGACACCGTGCTGACCGGCGCGCTCGGCCCGATGGTGCCGGTCACGGCCGGGGACGTTCTGGAAGCCCACATCGAGGGGCTCGGCAGCGTACGCGCCGCCTTCGCCCGGGAGGAGAGCTGATGAGCGCCGTGACACCGGACGTGGCCGCCCTGGCGCGCACTCTTGACGACGCGGCCCTGCGGGCGCGTGCCGTCCCCCGCCTGACCGACACGGCCGACCTCGATGTCGAGGCCGGGTACGCCGTGCAGCGGGCCCTGGTCGAGCGGCGGTTGGCCCGCGGCGAGCGAATGGCCGGCATCAAGCTCGGTTTCACCAGCAAGGCCAAGATGCGCCAGATGGGTGTGGACGATCTGATCTGGGGTCGGCTCACCGACGCCATGCGTTTCACCGACGGTGCCACCGTCGGTCTGGACCGGTGCGTCCACCCGCGCGTCGAGCCGGAGATCGCCTTTCTGCTCGGCAGGCCGGTCACCGGCGACATCTCCGGCGAGGAGGCGGCCGCCGCCGTGACGGCCGTGGCACCCGCGTACGAGATCATCGACTCCCGCTACGAAGGGTTCCGCTTCTCCCTGCCGGACGTCGTCGCGGACAACTCCTCCTCCTCGGGCTTCGGCGTCGGACCCTGGCGCGATGTGCGCTCCTTCGACCTGGTGACCGGGCTCGCCAATCTCGGCATGACCCTCGAGGTCGACGGACGCGCCGTCGAGACCGGCAGTTCCGCCGCCATCCTCGGCCACCCGCTGCGCTCGATCACCGCTGCCGCCCGGCTCGCCGCGGACGCCGGCCTCGTGCTGGAGAAGGGCTGGGTGGTGCTCGCCGGAGCCGCCACCGCCGCCGTGCCCTTGGAAGCAGGCCGGCACGTGAGGGTGAACGCGGGGCGACTGGGATCTGTCGACATCACCACCGAGGGGGAGCAGGGCCGATGAGCGAGCAGAACACCGCGTCCACCGGCGCCATCACCGTGACCGGCAAGGCCCGCCCCCGCGGACGCTTCCCGCATGTGCGCCGCGCCGGAGACTTCGTCCATGTCTCCGGGACGAGCTCACGCCGCCCGGACAACACCTTCGTCGGCGTCGAGGTCGACGAACTCGGCACCGCCCGACTGGACATCGCCGCCCAGACCCGCGCGGTCATCGAGAACATCGGCGATCTCCTCGAAGCCGCCGGCGCGAGCCTCGCCGACGTGGTCGACGTGACCACGTACCTCGTCAATATGAACGACTTCGGCGGCTACAACGAGGTCTACGCCGAGTTCTTCGACGAGAACGGCCCCACCCGCACCACCGTGGCCGTCCACCAGCTTCCCCACCCCCACCTCCTCATCGAGATCTCCTGCGTTGCGTACCTGCCCCGCACCCGCACGGAAGGCTGACACATGGTCTCCAAGAACGTCCTCAAGCCGTTCAACTTCCAGCAGTGGATCGACGATCACCAGGACCTGCTCAAGCCACCCGTCGGCAACGTCCAGATCTGGGAGGACGCCGACCTGATGGTCACCATCGTCGGCGGTCCCAACCAGCGCACCGACTTCCACGACGACCCGGGCGAGGAGTTCTTCTACCAGCTCAAGGGCAACATGGTGCTGCGGGTGATGGAGGAGGAAGGCGAGCCCCCCGTCGATGTGCAGATCCGTGAGGGCGACGTCTTCATGCTCCCCGGACACGTGCGGCACTCCCCGCAGCGCCCCGAGCCGGGCAGTATCGGCCTCGTCGTCGAGCACGCCCGCCCCGAGGGCGCGCTGGACGGCTCCGAGTGGTACTGCACCGAGTGCCACCACCTGGTACACCGCTCCGAGGTCGCGCTTACCTCCATCGTCGACGACCTGCCGCCGCTGTTCGCCGCGTTCTACGGCGACGAGAAGCTCCGTACCTGCGGGCACTGCGGGGCCCTGCACCCCGGCGAGGAATGGCCCGAGCACCTGCGTCCAGTGCCGCGCGCCCCAGAGCGGTGACCACCGCCCCCCGCCTTGTATTGAGACTGAACGGAGCACCAGTGACGGTCGTCGATGTCCACGCGCACGTCTTCCCGCGCATCTCCCGCACCGAGTCCCGCATCCTGGACGCCGAGAACGGCCCCTGGCTGCGCGAGGACGAGGGCGGGGCCGGGATGATGATGAGCGGGACCACCGAGTACCGCCCGGTCGGCGCCGAGCTGTGGGACGCCGCAACGCGGATCGGGCAGATGGACCGCCAGGGCGTCGACATCCAGGTGGTGTCCTCGACGCCGCTGATGTTCGGCTACAGCGCCGACGTGTCCCGGGCCGCCGAATGGTGCGAACTCGTCAACGACCGTATTCTCGGCCTCTGTTCCCACGCCCCCGACCGGCTCGTGCCACTGTGCCAGGTGCCGCTGCAGGACACCGAGACGGCCTGCGAGGAGATCACCCGGGCGATGGCCAAGGGTCACGCGGGCGTTCACATCGGCAACCACATCGGCGACCGGAATCTCGACGACGGCGCGCTCCGTGAATTCCTCGCGCACTGCGCCCGCGAGAATGCCGCGGTGTTCGTCCACCCCTGGGACATGCTCGCCCCGGAGCGGATGCCGGAGTACATGCTGCCCTGGCTCGTGGGCATGGCAGCGGAGACCCAGCTCAGCATCCTCGGACTGATCCTCTCCGGCGCCTTCGAGGAACTGCCGCGGAACCTCCGGCTCTGCTTCGCCCACGGCGGCGGCAGCTTCCCGTACCTGCTCGGCCGGGCCGACAACGCCTGGCACCGGCGTGACATCGTCCGCAAGGACTCGCCCAGACCGCCGTCGGCCTACCTCGACCGCTTCCACCTGGACTCGGCCGTCTTCGATCCCGGCGCCTTCAGACTCCTGGTCGACGTGATGAGCCCCGAGCGGGTCATGCTCGGCACCGACTACCCCTTCCCCCTCGGCGAGGAGGAGCACGGCGCCCTCGTCCGCGGCAGCGACCTGTCCACTGCCGACCGTGACCTGATCCTCGGTCAGAACGCCCTGAAGTTCTTCCGTATCGGCAGCCCCGCGACGGCATGACGGAGACGCGGGCATGAGCGGGACCGAGGCGACGGCCTGGCCCGGGCCCGGCGCCTGATGGCCGCCACCACCCACGAGGGCCTCGACGGTCTGATCGCCATCGCAGCAGATAAGTCCGAGTCGTAGTAAGCCAGCCCCCCACATCTCGCCGCACCCGCCCCACGGGCGGGTGCCCGTCCCCCGAGGTGAAGCCCGCATGACTCCGACCGACAGCAGAACTTCCGGTACCCAACAGGCGAGGCGTGTCGCCTGGGCCGCCTTCATCGGATCCACCATCGAGTGGTACGACTTCTTTCTCTACGCCACCGCCGCGGCGCTGATCTTCAACGAGCAGTTCTTCCCGACCGCGGACCCGGCCGTGGGCTCCATTGCCGCCTTCGGCACTCTCGCCGCGGGCTTCGTCTCCCGGCCGCTCGGCGGTCTGGTCATGGGCCACTTCGGTGACCGCTATGGGCGCAAGAACACCCTGATCGCCTCTCTGCTGATCATGGGTCTGTGCACGGCCGCCATCGGCCTGATACCCACCTACGCCGGCATCGGCGTGGCCGCGCCGATCCTGCTCACGCTGATGCGGGTGATCCAGGGCATCGGCCTCGGTGGCGAATGGGGCGGAGCGGTCGTGATGACCCTCGAGCACGCACCGGAGAACCGTCGTGGCCTCTACGGTGCGGCCCCGCAGATGGGTGTGCCCGCAGGTCTGATCGCCGCCAACCTCGCAGTGCTGGGGCTCACCCGCGGTCTGGGCGAGGACGCCTTCAACTCCTGGGGCTGGCGAATTCCCTTCCTGCTCAGCCTCCTTCTGGTCGCTGTCGGCATGTACCTGCGGCTGCGTATTGAGGAGAGCCGCGCCTACAGCGAACTCGCCGAGCCCGCCGCGCCCGCCGAGCAGAAGAAGCTCCCGGTCACCGAAGTCCTGCAGGAACACTGGCGCTCGGTCCTGCGCGCCTGCTTCGTCATCGTCGGCAACTCCTGTGTGGCATACGTCTTCATGACCTACGTGCTGTCCTACGGCAAGCAGACCCTGCACATCGACGCGGTCTTCCTGCTGCTGAGCGTGACCGGCGGTGCCGCGATGTGGCTCGTCTCGGCCCCGTTCTGGGGACGGCTCGGCGACCGGTGGGGACTGCGCAGGCTGTTCCTGATCGGCGGGTTCATCCGGGTCGCGTGGGCGCTGGCGTTCCTGCCGGTCGTGGACACCGGGAACAAGCCGCTGATCTTCGTGTTCATGATGTCGATGGGTGTGGTCCTGTCGATGACCCACGCCTCGGTGGGCGTGATGACGGCCCTCATGTTCCCGCTGAAGATCCGCTACACCGGTTCCTCCGCCGCCTACCAGATCGGCTCGCTGCTCGGCGGCGGCATCACCCCGCTCGTCGCCGCCTCGCTGATGAAGGCCACCGGTACCTCGATGAGCATCACCCTGTACATCCTGGTCGTCGGCCTGATCAGCCTCGCCGCCACCAAGGGGCTGTCCAGGGACGACGTCGGCGAGGGCGTCAGCGCAGCCGAGCAGAAACCGCAGCCGCAAAAGGTCTGATGGCCGCCAGGCGCCGTACCCCGGTGGGCGACCATCGGGGTACGGGCGGACGGAACAGCCCTTGAGAGAGAAGATGGGGACAACCATGGAGCTTGTCATTCTGGGCAGCGCCGGCGGTCCACAGCCGCATCCCGGCAAGGCTGCCCCGGCCACCGCGGTCGTCGTCGACGGCGACATCCACGTCATCGACTGCGGCAATGGTGTGGGACGGCAGATCGTCTCGGCCGGCCTGGAGCTGACCGATCTGCGGTCGGTCCTCGTCACCCACCACCACGTCGACCACAACGCCGACCTCGGCGCCCTGGTCCACCTGGCGTGGACCGCGGCCCGGTGCGAACCGGTCGACGTCTACGGGCCCGCCCCGCTGGAGTCGATGATCAAGCAGTACCTCGAGCTCAACGAGCCCGACATCGGCCACCGCGAGAGCCTCGGCCGGCCGGCCCTGGCCGGTGTCTTCCGGCCCCATGAGGTCTCCGGGCCCGGCACCGTCCACGAGGCCGACGGCGTACGGATCAGCGCCGCCGTCGCCACACATCCGCCGATGCCCTCGTTCTCCTACCGCGTCGACACTCACGGACGCTCCGTGGTCGTCTCCGGCGACACCGCCCGCTGCGACGAGGTGGTCGAACTCTCCCGGGGCGCCGGCGTCCTCGTCCACGAGGCGTACTCCCCGGACCACCTCGCCGAGTTCATGGCAGGCTCCAACACCAAGATCGAGCGCCTGCGACAGCACTTCGCGCGGGCCCACACCAGCGCCGAGGACGCGGGCCGGGTCGCCGCCGAGGCCGGAGTGCGCACCCTCGTCCTGTGGCACCTGATCCCGTGGCAGCTCTCCGACGAGGAGTACGCCGCCCAGGCCGCGCGGACCTTCGACGGGGAGATCGTCGTGGCGCACGACCTCCAGCGCATTCCCGTCTGACCCTTCTCACGGAACGGCCCGCCTCACCCCTCGCCGCGGTCGGCAGTGGCCGCGGCTGGATGCGCGGTGCGACGGCGAGTTGGTGCCGGAGCATCAAGATCTCAATGTAACCCGCAGGTCACCTCGCGCACCCTGAGCCTCGATCCACCGACGGCCATCGGGAACGAGCCTTCAGGGCTCGCGCCGTCCCCCGGCATACCGCGAACCGGTGACGGCGCCCCTCCCGCGACTGGGAGGGGCGCCGTCGGGCGTTCTGCCGGCGTGGCGGGTGGGGTCAGACGTCCAGCATTCCCGATGTGTCGATGACCTGACGGATCGCCCGGCCCGAGGCCAGCTCCTCCATCGCCGTGTTGATGCCGGTCAGCGGCAGGGTGCCGGTGTGCATCCGCTCCACCGGCATCCGGCCCGCCCGCCACAGGTCCAGGAACCTCGGGATGTCGCGGCGTGGTACCGCGTCGCCCATGTACGAGCCCAGCAGGGACTTGCCCTCGCCCGCGAACGTCAGCGCCGGAACCTCCAGCACCCGGTCGGGGGCGGGCAGGCCCACCGAGACGGCCGTGCCGCCCCGGGCCACGGCCATCAGGCATTCGGCCATCACTTTCGGGCTGCCCACTGCCTCGACCGCCAGCTCGGCACCACCGGAAGTGAGGTCATGAACCGCCTCGACGGCTTCGCCGGGGGCGTACGTGTGGGTTGCGCCGAGCTGGAGGGCCAGCTCGCGCTTCTCCGGTACCGGGTCGACCGCGATGACCGGGTACGCGCCCGCCGCGCGGGCTCCCAGCACCGCGGCCAGGCCCACGCCGCCCAGGCCGTAGACCACCGTCGACTGGCCGGGGCGCAGGGACGCCGTATTGATGACGGCTCCGGCGCCGGTCAGGACCGCGCAGCCGAACATCGACGCCACCGTGAACGGGATGTCCCGCGGTATCGGCACCACCGACTCCTGGGCCAGCACCGCGTGTTCGGAGAACGCGGAGACGCCAAGCTGATGGTGGACCGGGTTGCCGGAAGCGTCGGTCAGCAGGGACGGGCCGTGCAGCAGTGCTCCCGACCCGTTCGCCGCGGCGGCCCGTGCGCACAGGGCGGGCCGGCCGGCCGCGCAGTCGGCGCAGAAGCCGCAACTGGGCACGAAGACCAGGGCCACATGGTCACCGGGGCGGACCCGGGCGACGCCCGGTCCGGTCTCCCGCACGATGCCCACCGCCTCGTGCCCCAGCGCCATCGGCAGCGGGCGGACCCGGTCGCCGTTGACCACCGACAGGTCCGAGTGGCAGAGCGAGGCGGCCGCGATCCGGACCAGCACCTCGCCCTCGCGCGGGGCGCCCAGCTCCAGCTCCTCCACCTCGACCGGGCGGGTCTCGGAGTAGGGGCGGGCGGCCGATATGCCGCGCAGCACCGCCGCACGGGTCTTCATGCCCGCACCTGCGGACGCGGGGCGCAGCGCAGCACGTCGCGGCTGTCCAGCAGCGGGACGACCCTGCCGAGCACGATCTCCTGGAAGTGCGGGGTGGCGCAGTGCGCGGTGAAGGCGGCTTCGGAGACGTACTCCTCGTACAGCACGATCGCCCGCGGGTCCTCGGTGCCCTGGTGGACGCGGTAGGCGAGGTTGCCCGGCTCCTGGCGGGACGCGGCGGCCACCGTGTCGAGGAGGGGGAGGACGGTGTTCTCCTCGCCCTCCTTGGTGCGGTAGCGGGCGACGACGACGTATGACATGGGGGCTTACTCCTGGGAGGGGGCGGCAGGCCGCTTCAGCGCGGAGGGCGGAACTGGCGGTAGCTGGTCGCGGCGCAGGTGCCAGAGGCGGGAGTCGGACGTGGCGGCGGCAACGGACCCGAGGGCCAGCGCGAGCGCCACGTCCGCGGGGGTTTCCACGAAGCCCGCGGCGACCGAGGGGGACATCGCGCGCTGTGCCCGCGCGGTCATCCGGCCGATGATCGGGGCGGGCATGATCTCGACCAGGTCCGGCGCCCCGCGCGAGATCGCGTCCATGGAGCGGGACAGATTGGACCGGTCGGTGACGAACACCTTCATCATCGTCAGCAGGCCCAGCGGACGGCCCTTCTCGATGAGGGAGAGCCGGGTGCTGACCACGCCGTGCGTGCCCAGGCTCTTGATGTAGTCCAGCGCGCCCCGGTCCTGAGCGAGACCGGGGCTGCTGTCCACGTTCACGAACACGGTCTTCCCCGCCCGGACCAGTGCCGGCACCACCTTGGGCAGCTGTCCCACGGTGAACGACGCGAGGATGCACACCTTGGCCGGTGCGGTCAGGAACTGCCGCAGCGGCTCGGTGCCGATCACCGACGCGACGACCGGCACCTCGGTGAAGGCCGAGGCGAGCCGGGGCGCGAGTGGGGCACCGGAACGGGACAGGGAAGGGGCCATGGTGAAGACCTGTCTGGGGAAGGAGGGTGACGTGGCTGATCAGGTCAGTTCAGCGGGCTTGCGCCGAATCGACTGGGAAGGCCCAGCTTGCCAGGGTTGAGAATGCCCGCCGGGTCGAGGGCCTGCTTCACCGCGACGAACGTCGCGAAGCCCGCCCCGAGGGATTCCTCCAGGTAGGGGCCGCGCAGCAGACCGCAGCCGTGGTGGTGGCTGAGCGCCGCCGCGTGCTTGATCAGTACGGCGTTGGCCGCGTCCCACACCGAGCGGTACCAGTCGCGGCGGGACTCGGGCGCCACATCGCCGCGCAGCGAGAAGTAGACGCAGGCGCCGTCGGTGTACGCGTGGGACTGGTGGGCCGAGGCGGCCAGGGTGCCGGGCACCGACTGGATCGCGGCGACCACCTCGTCGTAGATCACCGGGAGGCCGGTCCAGGACGCGGCCATCTCCAGGGTGTCGGCGACGAAGCCCGGACCCGGCTTGAAGCCGTCGGCGGACTTGCCGACCAGCATCCGCTCGTCCAGCCAG
Organism: Streptomyces sp. 11-1-2; assembly: GCF_003595545.1. Taxonomy (NCBI): domain Bacteria; kingdom Bacillati; phylum Actinomycetota; class Actinomycetes; order Kitasatosporales; family Streptomycetaceae; genus Streptomyces; species Streptomyces sp. 11-1-2. The sequence continues at coordinate 2,117,114 of NZ_CP022545.1, read as the reverse complement.
CGCTCGAAGACCGCCTTGCTGTCCAGCTCGGGGCCGTACGCCGCGCAGACCTCGGTCGCCACCTTGATCGAGGCGTCGACGATGGCCGGGTCCCCCTCGTCGGCGATGAGCAGGAGGTTGGTCTCCGGGTGGCCGAAGTGGGTGCCGGACTCCAGGGTGTCGTACAGACGCAGCACGGCCGGGGTGGCACCGCGCTGCATGATCTTGCGGCAGGCGTCCAGGCCCTCCGCGAAGGTCGTGAAGCCGAACGCGACGGCGTCGGCGTACTCCGGCAGCGGATGGACCCGCAGGCGCGCCGAGACGATGACACCGAGGGTGCCCTCCGAGCCGACGAACAACTGGCGCAGGTCCGGGCCGACCGCGGCGCGGGCGTAGTCGCCGTACGTGGCGCGCGTACCGTCCGCGTGCACGACGTCGACACCGACGACCATGTCCTCGATCTTGCCGTAACGGGTGGAGAGCTGACCGGCGCCGCGGCAGGCGATCCAGCCGCCGACCGTGGAGACGGCGAAGGCGGACGGCCAATGGCCGGTGGTGACGCCGTACTCCTCCTGGAGTCGCTTCTCGAAGAGGTCTCCGAACATGCCCGCCTGGACATCCACGATGTTCGACTCGGCGTCGAAGCCGGTGATCTGGTTCATCCCGCAGACGTCCAGGACGACGCCGCCGAAGACGGGGAGCGCCGCGCCGGTGACGTTGGAGCGGCCCGCGGAGGGGGTGACCGGGATGCCGGCCTCGTGGCAGATCCGCAGCACGGCCGCGACCTGTTCCGCGTCGGCGGCCTCGACGATCACGGCGTTCGGGGTGGCGGGACGGCCCTCCGTCTCGCCGATCATCGAACCGGCCCACCAGTCACGGGTCCGGGAGACGACCTCGTCGCGGGAGGTGTGGACGGCGTGCGCCGCTGCGCGCAGTGCCTCGACCACGCTCTCGGGGACCTCGACCGGGTTCACCTGGAGCGCGGCCTCGCCCTCCCCGATCGGGGTGTTCCGCGCCCACCTGGCGGAGCTGGGGGCGCCGATCGTGTAGTCGCCCCGGTTGAACGGGTGGGTGATGGTCTGGCGGCTGATCATGCTGCTGCCCCTTCGAGGAGTACGGACTTTTCGTGGTGGACGGCTGCGAGGTACTCGGCGACCGAGCGCTCGACCTCGGCCTCCGTGAGGTTCAGTTCCTGGCCGAGGAGCGCGCCGACGGCCTCGGCGGCGTCCACGGAGGCGTCCCGGGCGAACAGCCGGGCGCGCGTCCGGCGGGAGAGCACGTCGTCGACCGAGCGGGCCAGTTCGGCGCGGGCCGCGTACACGACCTCGGCCTTGGTGTACGGGAGTCCCGCCACGATCGGCTCGGCCAGCGCCGGATCGTCCTGGATCAGATCGCCGACGAAGCGGGCCTCGGTGCCGAAGCGCTCGCCCAGGTGCGCGGCCACGCCACCGGACGCCGCGACGGCTTCGGCGTCGTAACCGGCGCCGCCGAGCAGCGGGAGGTCGGTGGTGCGGCTCTTCCCCCTGCGGCCGAGGACCGTCATCACCTTGTTGATGACGAGCTCGCCCATGTGCCGGCTGGTGGTGAGCTTGCCGCCGGTCACCGTCACCATGCCGGTGCGGCCGACGGTGATGTGGTGGTCGCGGCGCATGTCGAGCGTCGCGCCCTCGCCGCCGCCCACCAGCGGACGCAGACCGCCGATGGAGCCGATCACATCATCCGGGGTGAGCTTCCCCTCGAAGGCGGTGTTGGCCCCCTCCAGCAGGAAGTCCATCTCCTCACGGGTGCAGTGCACATCATCCCGGGAGCCCTGGTAGTCCTCGTCCGTGGTGCCCAGCACGACGCTGTTGCCCCAGCGGGTGCAGGTCGCGCGGCGGGCCCGGCCGGGGATCGGCACGGTCACCGTGCAGTTGATCCGCACCTTGTCCCAGGGGACCACGATGTGAACACCCTTGGCCGGGCGGACCTGCGGCCGGTGACCGTCGTCCGCCTTCGCGTCGAGCTCGTCGGTCCATACCCCGGTGGCGTTGACAACGGCCCGCGAGCGGATGTCGAAGGTGTCGCCGTCCGCCGTGACCCGGGCACCGGCCACCTGGTCCGTCTCCATCAGCAGACCCTCGGCCTTGGCACCGTTGAGGATCGTCGCACCGAGCGCGGCGGCGGTGCGGACGATGGTCAGGACGAGCCGGGCGTCATCGGCACGGGCATCGAAGTACATCAGCCCGCCCCTGAGGTTCTCCGCGCGCAGGGTCGGCGCCTGCGCGAGGACCTCCGGGACGGTGAGCCGCTGGTGGAGCTTGCCGATCCGCCAGCCGCCGACCAGGTCGTACGTCCACAGCAGACCCTCGAAGCCCTTGGCGAGGCGGGCGTCGAAGATGCCGTCCTTCTCCAGGATCGGGAAGAGGAACGGCAGCCGGTGCACCAGGTGCGGGGCGTTCTTCCGGAAGCGGTGGCGCTCCAGAAGCGAGTGGCGGACCAGATTGACGTTGCCCTGCTCGATATAGCGCAGACCGCCGTGCACCATCTTCGAGGACTTCGACGACGTGCCGGAGGCGAAGTCGTCCTTCTCGATCAGGGCTGCGCGCAGCCCGCGCGAGGCGGCGTCGAGCACGGCGTACGCCCCGGTGATGCCGCCGCCGATGATGAGCACGTCGTAGGTGTCGTCGGCCAGTTGGCGCTTGATGGCGGCCCGGTCGAGCAGCAGCGGCGTCCGACGGGTCGCCGCGGCGGCGCGCCGCGGTTTCCGGGCGGGCATGGTGATCACAACATCAACTCCTGGTGTTTCGGTACGGCGGCCGCGTGGTCGGCGGGCCACCGGTGCGACGGCCGGTGGGCCGTCAGCGGGGGGTGTGCGGTTCGGGCGGGCCCTCCCGCAGGGAGAGCGGCGCGGGGTCGTCGAGGTGGGCGATCAGCACGTCGCGCCAGGCGGCCCGCTGCTCGGTGCGGTCGCCCGCCGTGATCGCGGGCTCGAAGATCCGGCCGTGTGGCTGCGCCTCGACGACCTCTTCGAGCGAGGGCCACAGGCCCTGGGCGACGCCCGCCAGATAGGCGGTGCCGCGCAGGCTCGCGGTGGCGGAGTCGGCGACCCGCTCCAGTGGCAGGCCGGTCAGGTCGGCCTGGATCTGCAACAGCGGGTCGCTGCCGGAGACGCCGCCGCCGACCCGGAGCCGGGTGAACGGGGTGCCCATGGTGTCGGCGACCCCGTCGATCAGGTCGCACACCGAGTGCGCGATCCCGTCGAGCACGGCGCGGGCGAGATCGGCGCGGGTGGTGGCGAGAGTGAGTCCGGTGAAGGAAGCGGTCGCCTCCGGTTGCCAGACCGGCGTACGGACCCCGGCGAGCGCCGGGACGAAACGCGGGGTGCGGCCCGGCCGGGTGGGGACCCGGCCCGCTTCCTCACCGAGCTCCTTCGGCGACGCGAACAGGCCCAGATCGTCACAGAGCCAGCGCAGCGCCGAACCCACGGTGGAGGTGTATGCCTCCAGGCTGTAGTGGCTGATGTCGCCCTGCCGCCGGCCGGGCTGGGCGAGCACCCCGGAGATGTCCGGCCGGGGCAGGGCGGGCGTGGTGCCGGTCGCCGCGTCGACGAAGGCGCCGGTCCCGTACATGCACATGCCCTGCCCGACGGCGAGACCGCCGAGCGCGACGAGTGCGGCGTGCTGGTCGCCCATGGAGGCGGCCAGCGGGACGGCGATCCCGAGGGCGGCCGGGTCGGTGGTACCGAATCCGGTGTCGTCGGAGCGGAGCTCCGGCAGCAGGTCGAGGGGGAAACCGAGGTGGCTGATCCATACCTCGTCCCAGGCGTGCCGCTCCAGCAGATAGCCACCGGTGGATGCGGCGTTGGTCGGCGTGGTGGCGTGGACGGCGCCGCCGGTGAGGCGCCAGATCAGCCAGGTGTCGACGGTGCCGAAGAGCAGCCGGCCCCGGCGGTGCGCGGCGGCCACCTCGGGGTGCTCGGCGATCTGCCGGGCGGCCCAGAGGAACGGGGCGCGGGCGCCGACCGGCCGGCCCTGCCGGGCCAGCAGGACGGCGTCCCACTCCGCCTCGTAGGCGGTGAGCTCATGGGCGTACCGGCGGTCCTGCCACACCACCGCGGGCAGTAGCGGCTGCCCGGTGACGCGGTCCCACAGCATCGCGGTGGCCCGCTGGGTGGAGAGCGCGACGGCGGTGATCTCGATGCCGTCCTCGCGTGCCCCGCCGACGGCCCGCCGCGCCACCTCGAGGGTGGCGGTCCAGATCTCCATCGGGTCCTGCTCGACCGAGAGGTCGTTCGGATGGCTGACCTTGATCGGCCGGTAGAACACCTCGTGGGTGGCGCCCGAGTCGAGGACGACTCCGGCCCTGGTACCAGTGGTGCCCTCGTCGATGGACAGCACACCACGCCGTGGGGCGGCGCCGGGGAACGTCTGGGTCATGGCAGCTCTTTCATTCGAGCACCGCGAGCGAGCCGTGCGGAGGGATACGGAGGGGACGGATGCGGAGGGGAGGGACAGGGAAGCGACGCACACGGAGGGGAGGGGACCACCGCGCGGTGGGTCAGGTCCGGCGGTGGGTCAGCGCGCCGTCACGGAGAGCGCCGCAGTGGCGTCGCGGTCCTGCCCGGCGACCTCGTCGGGCGAGGCGGCCTTCATCGGGTCCCACTTGATCACCAGGCAGGTGATCAGGCCGAGCAGCGGCACGACGGACAGCGTCAAGAAGGTGTCGGCGAGTCCGAGCGAGTCCTTGATCTGTGGGAAGACATACAGGCCGGCGACACTGCCGAAGCTGCCGACCATTCCGGTGACACCGGTGCCCAGGGCGCGGACATCGCTGCTGTACGAGAGCGCCGCGATGGACTTGCCGTTGGCACCGGGGCCCGCGGAGTGGCAGAGGATGAACAGCACCGGCAGCAGGAACGCCACGGCCATGGGCACCTTCTCGAAGGTTAGTCCCATCGCCACCAGGGCCACGAAGACCCCGGCGAAGCCGGCAGCGGAGCTGAGCCGCAGCCCGAGGCGGCGGCCGAAGAACGCGGACAGCAGCCCGCCCGCGATACCGAAGGCGTTGAAAACCATCGAGCCGACGGTGGCCTTCTCGAAGCTCTCGCCGAAGATCGTCAGGCTGATCAGCGGGAGGTACCAGCCGACCGCGAAGTACTGCATCGACTGCCCGAGCGAGATCACCGACGAGAGGATCGTGCGCGGCAGATACTCGCCCTTGAACAGCAGCCCGGTCTGGCGGAACCGGACGACCGGTGCCTCAGCCGCGGTGCGGGTCATCGGGTCGGACGTATCGACGACGGCCTTGATCCCGTAGATCCGGTCCAGGTTGGTGACGGACTCGTCCAGCCGGCCCTTGCCGGCCAGCCAGGTGGGGCTCTCCTTGAGCATCAGCGCCTGGCTCAGCAGCAGCGCGATGGCGAAGACCGCGGCCGAGCCGACCGACCAGCGCCAGATGTCCGAGCCGACATCCAGGTTGAAGAAGAGCAGGGCCAGGGCGAGGTTGCTGGTGGTGGCGACGTACCAGACGGCTTGCCACAGGTTGAGCCGGCCGCCCAGCTTCGTGGGCGTGTACTCGGCGAGCAGCGCCATGGCGACCGCGAAGTCGATGCCGTACGCGACACCGACCAGGACCCGGCCGAGCCAGACGACGGTGAAGTCACCGGCGAAGGCGGCGAGCAGGGCGCCCGCGATGGCGAACACCTTGGCGATGAGCAGCGGGGGGACGCGGCCGATGCGGGTGGCGAGCCAGCCACCGAGAGGGTTGAAGATGATGGCCAGCGCTGGAGCGGTGGCCGTGAGGATCGAGACTTGGGTGCTGGTGAGCTCCATCTGGGTCGTCATGGGCCCCAGACCGGCGCTCAGCGCCGCGTTCGAGTAGGCGTCGAGGAACAGCCCGCCGAACACGAGGAACCAGATGATCCGCGCCCGACCGGTGATCTTTCCCAGCCCATCGATGAGCGCAACGACATCGGCGACGCCTTTGACGCTCGGACGTTGTGCCATGAATCCGCCTTCGAGGAAGACCTACCGGCGGCACGGGGAGCACAGAAACAGGCACGACGAAGCCACCGACAGGTGGTCTATGTCTGTGCCTGCCAAAAAACTGCGGAGAGCGCCGCAGCGCGTGAACTGCTGGAACTACCGATTACGCTGCAGCGAGATTAGGAACCAGCCATGAGGAACGTCAAGGGTTTCGGCCAGGTTACCGAAACGTGACGGCCTGGGCTTCAGCGGGTCCTGCGGGAGCTGGGAGGGGCTGCCGACGGATCCAGGGCGAACTCATCCGGCTCGGACACCCGGTCGGCTCCGGCCAAAGGGAGGACTTGGCAGCCCAGGTCCGCCTGGCCTCGGGGCGGCTGTGGCCCGGAGTGCCTAGGCTGTCACCGCTGCGGAAGGGCGGTGCCATGGATACTGACTCCCGGACCAGGGCCGCGATCGAGGAGCATTGGCGGGCCTCGGAACGCGGGAACACCGAAGCCGAGCACGCCATCTACGCCACGGACGCGATCCTGGACTACCCGCAGTCGGGTGAGCGGTTCCGGGGCCGAGCGACAATCTCGGCGCAGCGCGGCGGGCACCCTGCCGACCGGCACTTCACCGTCCAGCGGATCACCGGCCATGCGAATCTGTGGGTGAGCGAATGCCTCATCACCTACGACGGCGTGCCTTCGTACTCGGTGAGCATCATGGAATTCGCCGGCCGGCACGTGGTGCACGAGACGCAGTACTTCGCCGACCCCTTCGGCGCGCCGGCCCGGCGGGCCGCGCTCGCGGAGCCGATGCCGGGCCGGACCATCGCCGGAGCCTGATCCTCGGCCTCCCTCGGCCTCCCTCGGGTCGGCCGGGTGGCCCGCCTGTCACTGTGTTGCCACGGCACCGCGGTCAGCTATGCCGATGCGAGGGTGAGCTCGTGGGCCCGCTGCCACAGCCGGGCGGCGAGATCCGGGTCCGCGGCGGGGGCACGCAGTGGCTCCGGCTCGAGCCGGTTGTAGAAGACGTTTCTCAGTTTGCCGCGGTCGGTGGTGGCGATCTTGATGATGGGCTCGGCGCCCTCCTCCGGTGACCGCGTCAGGCGCCGGCCGATCAGGCTCGCCTTTGCTGCCGTGATCAGTGCGGAGTCGCGGTCGAGGCCGGAGCGGACGGTGCCGGGGTGGAACGCGACAGCGGTCATGGTGTCCGGTGCCCGGCGGTTGATCTCGGCGGCATGTACGACACTTGCCAGCTTCGAGGCGTTGTACGAGCGCATCTGTGCGTAACGGCGCCGATTCTGGTCCAGATCGTCCGGGTCGAGCTTGCCGAACCGGTAGAGATTGGAGCCGGTGTTGATGACAAGGGCGGAGGGGGACCGCAGGAGCTTCTCCCGGAGAAGCGATGTCAACAGGAAAGGCGATAGGAAATTGACCTGCATCGTCAATTCATGGCCGTCTGGCGTCGTTTGCCGCTTAGGCGAAACGATACCGGCGTTGTTGACCAGGATGTCGATCCGCGGAATGCGGGAGATCAGGTGCTGAGCGAGTTCGCGCACTTCGCTGAAGCGCGCGAAGTCCGCGGGAAGGGCGGTGCCGCCGACTTCGTCGGCGACGGCGCGGGTTCTGCTCACCGCGCGGCCCACGACGACGACTGACGCACCCATCGCGGCCAACTGCCGTGCCGCGGCCGCGCCGACGCCGGAACTGGCGCCGGTGACGACGGCGGTCAGGCCGTCAAGTGTTTCTGCTGCCATGGACCGGACGCTAGATCCCGCGCTGCGGCTGAGGAAGTGAGCCGTGACCCTGGTGCTGCCGGCACCAGGGTCCGGGGCTCGTTCCGGCTTACTCTTGCCCTCATGAACGACCGCACCGCGAATCTGCTGGGCGATTATCTGCGGGCTCGTCGCGAGGTACTGCGCCCTGCGGATGTCGGTCTCCCGGAGACCGCACGTCGGCGCGTGCCCGGCCTGCGCCGCGAGGAGGTCGCGACGCTCTCCGGTATCAGTGTGGACTACTACCTTGGCCTGGAACAGGGACGTGACCGGCGGCCGTCCGCGGAGATCCTCCGGGCGCTCGCTCAGACTTTACGGCTCGACGAGTCCGCGACCACGCACTTGTTCGCGCTCGCCCATTCTGTCCCGGGTTCGCGCGGACGTGCTCACCGTCATCGGGTTTCTCCCGCCTTGGCCCGGCTGATCGACTCGTGGCCGGCGACGCCCGCGTTCGTACAGACCCAGACGTTCCTGGTGCTGGCGGCGAATCCGCTGGCCCAGGCCCTCTCGCCCGCACACACACCGGGGACCAACCTCCTCCGGACCGTGTTTTTGGATCCGGACACCTTCCCGGTCGAACCGGATCCGCGTCAGGACTTCGTGGCCTGCCTGCGCGGGCTGGCCGGCGCGGAGGTCGACGATCCGGACCTGGCGGCGCTGGTAGGCGAACTGTCCATGCGCAGCGAGAGCTTCCGGCATCTTTGGGCCAGGCACGATGTCCGGGGCCGCACCAATGGCAGGGCTACGATCGCTCACCCGCGGGTCGGTACCCTCACGCTCGATCTCGAACGGCTTCTCGTGCCCTCCGCACCGGGCCAGCAACTGGTGGTCTATTCCGCAGAGCCGGACAGCCCGTCACATAAGGCACTGCAACTGCTCGCGGAATTGGCCGACTGAGGCGGTGGGCGGGGGCTCGCTGTGGGTTCGCTACGGAGAGTGTGTGACCCCGGTGGCGGTGGGGTGTTGGGCCGGAAAATCGCGTGATCTGCCGCACATTTCGGTGAGTTTATTGCGACGCCTGTGTTTCTGTCACATGACGCATTCACGTGGCCGGCACTCCCGCGTCGTGCGGTGTTTCAGTGAATGCCTTGGGGCGGTATCCCGCGTGCGTAGTTTTCGGTATTCAAAAGGGGATGGTCTGCATGAAGGGGAGTGAGTGGTCACTCTCAGCGACAGGTTGACCGCCTGTCATGACCACCAGTTGACTACCGATCATCACTCTCCCTCCACAGAGGACTCTCATGCGGACGCTCGCCACCCCTGCGCCGTCAGATGCATCGGTAGACGCCGTCCTCGCGGTCAACCCGCTGCATCGCCCCTCGCCCCGTCTCACCGCCGCGGCCGGCCGGGCAGGCGCCCTCGGCGTGCTCGAACTGCCCGAGCGTCGCCGCGATGCCATCGAGGCCCTGCGGCGCACCGCCCGCTGGTCCGGCGGCCGTCCCTTCGGGGTCCGGGTCCGTCCTGGCTGCCCGCTCGGCGTCGCGGACCTTCCCGAGGGCGCCACGACCGTGCTGCTCGCCGACCCCGCACGGACCGCCGCCGACTTCCCCGGGCGCCGCGTGCTCGTCGAGGTCACCAGCCTCGCCGGAGCCACCGACGCCGTTCACGCCGGCGCCGCCGGGCTGCTGCTGCGCGGCAGCGAGTGCGGCGGCAGGGCCGGTGAGCTGAGCACGTTCGTCCTGCTGCAAGGGGTTCTCGCCGACCCGGGGATCGCCGTGCCGGTCTGGGCGTGGGGCGGCATCGGCCCGCGCACAGCCGCCGCCGCGGTCGCCGGTGGAGCGGCGGGCGTGGTGCTCGACGTCCAACTCGCGCTGCTCGACGAGGCCGAACCGGATGCCGAGACCGCCGAGGCGCTTGGCTCGCTGGACGGTTCCGAGAGCGTCCTCGTCGACGGGGTGCGGTTCCTGCGCCGCCGCGGGCCGCAGGCCCCCGAGCAGCCCACCGACAGCGCCACCGCCGAACGCGCCTTCGCCGCCGCCGATCCCCTGCGGCGCCTCCTGCCGGTCGGTCAGGACGGCTACCTCGCCGCCTCCTTCGCCGCCCGCTCCGCCACCGTCGCCGAGGCGGTCCGAAGGGTCCGCGACGCGATCGGCCGGGCCACCGTCGGCGAGCGGGCCGCCACCGCGCTGGCCGAGGACTCCGCCGGGGCCCGCGCGCTCGGCACCCGCCTGCCCGTCGCCCAGGGCCCGATGACCCGGGTCAGCGACGAGCCCGCGTTCGCCGCCGCCGTGGCAGCCGACGGCGCCCTGCCCTTCCTCGCCCTCGCCCTCGCCGACGCCGCGCGCACCCGGGCCATGCTGGAGCGCACCCGGGACGCGCTGCCCGAGGGCGCCTCCTGGGGCGTGGGCATCCTGGGCTTCGCCGACGAGCAGGTCAAGGAGGCCCAGCTCGCCGTCGTCCGGGAGCTGAAACCCACGCACGCCGTCATCGCGGGCGGCCGTCCCGCACAGGCCGCCGCGCTGGAGGCGGAGGGCATATCGGCCTTCCTGCACGTGCCTTCGCCGGGGCTGCTGCGGCAGTTCCTCGCGGCGGGTGCCCGCAAGTTCATCTTCGAGGGCGCCGAGTGCGGCGGTCACATCGGGCCCCGCAACAGCTTCCCGCTGTGGGAGGCGCAGACCGAGGTGCTGCGCGAGTTCCTCGCCGAGCAGGGCCCCGCGGCGGCCACGGAGCTGACCGTGCTCTTCGCGGGCGGTATCCACGACGCCCGGTCGGCCGCCATGGCCGCGACCGTCGCCGCCCCGCTGACCGAGGCGGGCGCCGCCTTCGGCGTGCTGATGGGCACCGCCTACCTGGTCACCGCCGAGGCGGTCGGCGCGGGCGCCATCCGGCCGCTCTTCCAGCGGCGGGTCCTCGCCGCCGACCGCACCGACCTGCTGGAGACCGCGCCCGGCCACGCCACCCGGTGCGCGGCCAGCGAGGTCACCCGCGACTTCGCCGCGCTGCGGGACGAACTCACCGCCCAGGGCGTGCCGGACCGCGAGGTCTGGGAGCGTTTGGAGCGGTTCAACGTCGGCCGGCTGCGCATCGCCTCCAAGGGCGTCGAGCGGGTCGGGGACGAACTGCGCGCGGTGGACGAGGAACGCCAGGGCGCCGAGGGCATGTTCATGGCCGGCGAGGTCAGCGTGCTGCGCGCCGAGGTCACCACCATCGCGGCTCTGCACCGGGAGGTGACCGAGGGCGCCGCCGCCTGGCTCGCCGAGCGCGCCGCCACCGTCCCCGCCCCGTCCGCCGAGGAGGCACCCGCGCCGCTGCGCGTCGCCGTGATCGGCATGGCCGCGATGTTCCCCGGCGCCCGCGACCTGGGCGAGTTCTGGGCCAACGTGGTGTCCGGCACCGACAGCATCACCGAGGTGCCCGCCGAACGCTGGGACCCCGAGCTGTACTACGCACCGGACGGTGACGGCGAACGCACCCCCTCCCGCTGGGGCGGCTTCCTGCCCCGGATCCCGTTCGACCCGCTGAGCTACGGCATCCCGCCCGCCTCGCTGCCCAGCATCGAACCCGTGCAGTTGCTCGCCCTGGAGGCCGCCCGGCGCGCACTCGCCGACGCCGGCTACCAGGGGCCGGAAGCCGACCACCGCCGTACCTCGGTGATCTTCGGCGCCGAGGCGGGCAGCGACCTGGCCAACGCCTCCACCCTGCGCACCGTGCTGCCCGCCTACGTCGGCACGCTGCCGCCCGGTCTGGAGGAGCAACTGCCGAAGCTGACCGAGGACTCGTTCCCCGGCATGCTCGCCAACGTCATCGCGGGGCGCATCGCCAACCGGCTCGACCTCGGCGGCGCCAACTACACCGTCGACGCGGCCTGCGCCTCCTCGCTCACGGCCGTGGACGCCGCCTGCAAGGAACTCGTCACCGGCACCAGCGACCTGGTTCTGTGCGGCGGCGCCGACCTGCACAACGGCATCAACGACTACTTGCTCTTCTCCTCGGTGCACGCGCTGTCGCCCTCCGGCCGCTCGGCCACCTTCGACGCGAGCGCGGACGGCATCGCCCTCGGCGAGGGCGTCGCCTGCGTGGCCCTCAAGCGCCTTGCCGACGCCGAACGTGACGGCGACCGGATCTACGCGGTGATCGACGGCGTCGGCAGCGCCAGCGACGGCCGTGGCCTCGGCCTGACCGCGCCCCGCCCCGAAGGCCAGCGCGCCGCCCTGACCCGCGCCTACACCAACGCCCGGATCTCCCCGTCCGAGGTCGGCCTGATCGAGGCGCACGGCACCGGCACCGTCGTCGGCGACCGCACCGAACTCGCCACCCTCACCGAGGTGTTCCGGGAACACGGGGCCGAACCCGGCTCCTGCGCCATCGGCTCGGTCAAGTCGCAGATCGGGCACACCAAGTGCGCCGCCGGACTGGCCGGACTGATCAAGGCCACCCTCGCGCTCTACCACGGCGTCAAGCCGCCCACCCTGCACCTCGGCAACCCCAACCCGGCTTGGGAGGCGGACACCAGCCCCTTCGCCTTCCACACCTCCACCGCCCCCTGGGCCGTCGAACCGGCCGACCGGATCGCGGGCGTCAGCGCCTTCGGCTTCGGCGGCACCAACTTCCACGTCGTCCTGCGCGCCCACGACCAAGCGCCCGCCGCACACGCCCTGGACGCCTGGCCGGCCGAGCTGTTCACCTTCCGCGGCCGCGAGGAACAGGCCGCCGTCAAGGCGGTCCGCGCCCTGCTCGCCCTGATCGACCAGGACGGCGGCCACAGCCGCCTGCGCGACCTCGCGCGCCACGCCGCCCACCGCAGCGACCAGGCCGCCGTGCGCGGCGAACCCGTACTGATCGCGGTGGTCGCCCGCTCGTCGGCCGAACTGCCAGAGCTGCTGCGCCGGGCCGCCGAGGGCGAACACGCCCCCGCCGACGGCATCCACCTCGCCCGCGCCGTGCCGCGGGAGGTCGCGGAGGGCCGGCTCGCGCTGCTCTTCCCGGGCCAGGGCAGCCAGCGCCCCGGGATGCTCGCGCCGCTCTTCGCGGCCTTCCCCGGACTCCACCGCCACCTGCACCTCGGCGCCCGCTGGGCCGACGCGCTCTTCCCGCCGGCCGCGCTCGACGCCGAGGCCGCGGCCCGCACCCGGGCCCGGATCACCGACACGGCGGTGGCCCAGCCCGCCCTCGGCATCACCGCGCTCGCCGCCACCGAACTGCTCAGCTCGCTCGGGGTGCGCCCCGCGATGGCCGGCGGCCACAGCTACGGCGAACTCGCCGCGCTCGCCGCCGCCGGAGTGTTCACCCCCGACGAACTGCTCGCCGCCAGCGCCGCCCGCGCCGAGGCCATCCTCGGCCGGGTCCCGGAGGGCGACGCGGGGACCATGGCCGCGGTCGGTGCCTCCGCCGGCCAGGTCGAGGAGGTGCTGCGCCTCGCGGACCTGGAAGGCGACGTGGTGGCCGCCAACCACAACTCGCCCACCCAGACGGTCATCTCGGGCCCGAGCGAGGCGATCGCCGCCGCCGTCGCCCAACTGAAGGACGCCGGATACAGCGCCAAGCCGCTGAGCGTGGCCTGCGCCTTCCACAGCCCGCTGCTCGACGGCGCCGGTGAGGACTTCGGCACCCACCTCGCCGGACTGGACCTGCCGGCCCCGGCCTTCCCGGTCTGGGCCAACCGCACCGCGGCCCGCTACCCCGACGACGCCGAGGGCATCCGCGCCGAACTGACCGCCCAGCTCGGCTCCCCGGTCCGCTTCGCGGAACAGATCGAGGCGATGTACGAGGCGGGCGCCCGGGTCTTCGTCGAGGCCGGGCCCGGCCGGGTGCTCAGCCGCCTGGTGGCGGACGTGCTCGGGGACCGCCCGCACCGCACCGTGCCGCTGGAGGACGGCCGCGACGGCGGACTGCCCGCCTTCCTGACCGCGCTCGCCCAACTCGCCGTCAGCGGCACGGAGCTGCGCACCCGGCCGCTGTTCACCGGCCGCGACACCGTCGACCCCGCTACCGCCAAAGCCGTCCGGCGGGCCGGTTTCGCCGTCGACGGCCACCTGCTGCGCCGCGCCGACGGCGCCTTTCCGCCGCACGCCCTGCTCCCCGCCCGACCCGTGACGGAGTTCACCGTGTCCGACCCGCGTCACCTCCCCGCGCCGGCCGCCGGTCCCGAAGCGCTGATCGCGGAGTTCCTCCGCAGCAGCCGGGAGATGGTCTCCGCCCAGCGCGACGTCCTGCTCTCCTACCTGGGAGCACCCGAACTTCCGCCCGGGACAACGCGGTCGATCACGCAGGCGATACCCGCGGCACACATCGTCCCGGCCGTCACCACGTCGACGGCCGCCGCCCCGGGGCCCGTCCCCGCGCCCGTCACCGCTCCCGCCCCCGCCGCCGCGACGGGTGCCTCGGTCCTGGACACCGTTCTCGAAGTGGTCGCGGGGCTCACCGGCTACCCGGTGGACATGCTGGAGCCGGATCTCGATCTGGAGGCCGATCTCAGCATCGACTCCATCAAGCGGGCCGAGATCGCCGGTGAACTGGCCGCCCGGCTGGGCGTCGCCGCCGAGGGAGGCGAGCAGCTTGAGGAGCTGAGCGGCGTCCGTACCGCCGAGGGCATGGCCTCGCTCCTCGCCGCCCGGCTCGGCACCCCCGCCGCCGTCCCGTCCGCCGCGCCCGCCTCCGCCGCGGCAGGCGCCCGGGACCGTGACGTGCCGGTCCTGGACACCGTTCTCGAAGTGGTCGCGGGGCTCACCGGCTACCCGGTGGACATGCTGGAGCCGGATCTCGATCTGGAGGCCGATCTCAGCATCGACTCCATCAAGCGCACCGAGATCGTCGGCGAACTCGGCGACCGCCTCGCCCTGAACGCCGCCGGGGCGGACCTCGAAGCGCTCAGTGGCGCCCGTACCGTCGCCGCGCTCGGCGCACTCCTGGAGGCAGCCCTCGGCTCCGTTCCGGCGCCCGCCGAGGCCCCCACCCCCACTCTCGCCGTCGACGGACCACGCCCGGAGATCACCGCCCCGCAGCGGCTGCTGTTCACCGAACACGTCCTCGATCCGGTCACCGCCCGCCCGGAGCCCGGCCGCCGGGTACAGCTCCTCGGCGGCGGCGAGACCGCCATCGAGCTGTCCGCGCTGCTGGCCGAGGCCGGTGTCGAGACCGAGCTGGTCCCCGACGGCGAATTGCCCGCCGCTGGCGAAGAGACGGTGGTGCACCTGACGCCGCTGGACGCCGAAGGACCCGTGCTGCCCGACGCCTTCGCCCTCTACCAGCGGGTCCTCGCCGCCGGGCCGCGTCGCCTGCTCGCCGCCGACCGCCGGGGCGCCGGGGCGCCCAGCGGGCTGCGCGGCTTCTTCCGCACGGTGGCCCGCGAGTACCCCGAGACCCACGCCACGCTGGCCGAGATCCCCGACGGGGCGAGCGCCGCCGAGGCCGCCCGCGCCCTCTTCGCCGAACTCGCCGCCCCCGAGCACGAGCCGGTGGTGCTGCTGGACCAGGTCGGCGGACGCCGCGCCCTGCGCCTGGCGCTCACCCCGCTCGGCTCGATCGCCACCAGCGGCGCCGGACCGGCGGGCGACGGCACCGCCGAGGCCGAGGCCGTCGGGCTCGACCGTGAGTCGGTGGTCCTCCTGGTCGGCGGCGCCCGGGGCATCACCGCCCGCTTCGCCCGCACCCTCGCCGCCGCGGCCCGCTGCCGCCTGGTCCTCTTCGGCCGCACTCCGGAACCCGCGGCCGCCGAGGACCCGGCCACGGCCGGTGCCACCGACCGTGCCCCGCTGCGCGGCGCCCTGCTCGCCGCGAAGCTCACCACCACGCCCGCCGATACCGAACGCCGGGTCTCGGCGATCCTCGCCGAGCGCGAGGTACGCGCCACCCTGGCCGCCCTGCGAGAGATGGGCGGTGAGGCCGAGTACCAGCGGGTGGACGTGACGGACACGGAGGCCGTCGGCGCCGCGGTCAAGGAGGTGTACGCCCAGTACGGACGGCTCGACGGGCTGGTCTACGCCGCCGGGCTCATCGAGGACAAGCTGATCGCGGAGAAGACCCCGGAGTCCTTCGCCCGGGTCTTCACCACCAAGGCCGACGGCGCCCGCACCGTTCTCGACGCGGTGGACCGGTTGCCGGTGAGCCCACGTTTCGCCGTCCTCTTCGGCTCCATCGCCGCCGCCCTCGGCAACCGCGGCCAGAGCGACTACGCCGGCGCCAACGACGCCCTGGAGGAACTGGGCCGCCGCTGGTCCGGTGCCGAGCGGCGCGGTCTGACCGTGCACTGGGGCCCCTGGGCCGCCTCCGAGACCGGTGGCGGCATGGTCGGCCCGGAGCTGATGCGCTCCTACGCGGCCCGCGGCATCAAACTGATCGACCTGGAGGAAGGCCCGCTCAGCCTGTTGCGCGAACTCGCCTACGGCGCCCCGGACGAGCACACCGTCGTCCTGACCGCCTCCGGCTGGTGAACACGATGCCCACTCCCGTACCCCTCGGCGGGCCCGAGGCGCAGGGCGAGCCGGTCGCCGTCGTCGGCATGGAGGTCTTCCTCCCCGGTGCCCCCGATCTGGCCGCCTACTGGCACAACATCGCGGCCGGCGCGGACGCGATCACCGAGGTGCCCGCCGACCGCTGGGACCCGCTCTTCTACGACCCGACCGCGGCGACCGACCCCACCGCCGGGCGACGCAGTGACCGCTTCTACTGCCGTCGCGGCGGATTCGTCGACAGCGGCGCCGAGTTCGATCCGACGCGCTTTGGGATCATGCCGAAGTCGGTGCCCGCCACCGACCCGGACCAGCTCATCGCGCTCGACGTGGCGTACCGCTCCCTTCAGGACGCGGGCGGTGAGTCCGTGCTGCCCGCCCGCCGCGAACGCGCCGGGATCGTACTCGGCCGCGGCGGTTACCTCACGCCGGGCCTGGTCCGCCTGGACCAGCGGGTCCGTACCGCCAACCAGCTCGTGCACACCCTGCGCGAGCTGGCCCCGCAACTCGACGAAGCCCAACTGGAGTCGGTGCGCGCCGGGTTCTGCGAACGGCTGGGGCCCGAGGAGCCGGAGTCCGCGATCGGCCTGGTGCCCAATCTGGTCGCCTCCCGCGTCGCCAACCGGCTCGATCTGCGCGGACCCGCCTACACCGTGGACGCCGCCTGCGCCTCCTCGCTGGTCGCCGTGGACCACGCGGTACGCGAACTCACCTCCCGGCGGTGCGACGTGATGCTCGCGGGCGGGGTGCACCACTGCCACGACCTCACCCTGTGGAGCGTCTTCACCCAGCTCGGCGCGCTGTCCCCGAGCGAGCGCATCCGCCCGCTGCACCGGGACGCGGACGGCGTCCTGATCGGCGAGGGCACCGGAGTGGTCGTCCTCAAGCGGCTGGCGGACGCGCGGCGCGACGGGGACCGGGTCTACGCGGTGATCCGCGGCACCGGAGTGGCCAGCGACGGCCGCTCCGCGAGCCTGTTCAACCCCGACCCGGGCGGTCAGATCCGTGCCGTCCGCCAGGCGTGGGAGGCCGCCGGGCTCGACCCGCGCGCCGCCGACGCGCTCCAGCTCCTCGAGGCGCACGGCACCGCGACGGCCGCCGGGGACGGGGCCGAACTTCAGACGGTGGCCGAGGTGTTCGGCCCCGCGACCGCCGGGCGCGCCGTCATCGGCTCGGTGAAGTCGCAGATCGGGCACACCATGCCGGCCGCCGGCGTGGCCGGTCTGATCAAGGCGGCGCTCGCCCTGCACCACGAGACGCTGCCGCCCACTCTGCACTGCGACGACCCCAACCCGGCCCTCGAAGCCACCCGGTTCACCACGCTCGCCACAGCCCGTCCCTGGGACGAGGTCGCGGGGGGCGCCCCGCGCCGGGCCGCGGTCAACGCCTTCGGCTTCGGAGGCATCAACGCGCACGTGATACTCGAACAGCCCGCCGCGGTCCGTGGCCGCCGCCCGCGGGTGACCGTCGGTGAGCCGGAGCGCGTGTTGCGGCTGGCCGCCCGGACCCCCGAGGAACTGGCCGCCCGGCTCGACGCCGAGGACGGCGCGGTGCTCGCCGCGAGCCTGCCCGAAACGGGCTCGCCCGCCGCGGGCCCGGTGCGGCTCGGCATCGTCGACCCCACGGCACGCCGCCTGAAAACGGCGCGCCGGGCGGTCGGCAAGGGCGAGCCGTGGCGCGGGCGTGGCGACGTGTGGTTCACCCCGCGGCCGGTGCTCGGCCCGGCCGGTGGGCGCACCGCCTTCGTCTTCCCGGGCCTGGAAGCCGAGTTCACCCCCAAGGTCGACGAACTCGCCGCCCGGCTCGGCCTGGACTGGTCCTACGACGAGGAGGCCGAGGTCGGCGACGTGGGCCGGCACGGCGCCGCCGTCTTCCAACTGGGCCGGCTGCTCGACACCGCGCTGCGCCGCCTGGACGTGGCGCCCGACGCCGTGGCCGGGCACAGCGTGGGGGAGTGGACCGCGATGGCGGCGGCCGGGGTGCACACCTCCGAGGAGGTGGACGCCTTCCTGGCCGGCTTCGACCCGGACGCGCTGCGGGTGCCCGGCCTGGCCTTCGCCGTCCTCGGCACCGCCGCCGACCGGGTCCTCGACCGGCTCGCCGGCCGCGAGGACGTGGTCCTCAGCCACGACAACGCCCCCAACCAGTCGATGATCTGCGGACCCGAGGAGGCCGTCGCCGACCTGGTGGCCGGCTTCCGCACGCAGGGCGTCATCGCGCAGGCGCTGCCCTTCCGCTCCGGCTTCCACACCCCGATGCTCGCCCCCTACCTGGACCCGATCCGCGAGGCGGCCGAGCGGTACACCCTGCACCCTCCGCACACCGCCCTGTGGTCCGCGACCGTCGCCGCTCCCTTCCCGGCCGAACCGGAGGCGGTCCGCGAGCTGTTCGTGCGCCACCTGCTCGAACCGGTCCGCTTCCGCGAACTCGTCCTGCGGATGTACGAGGCGGGCTTCCGGGCCTTCCTGACACTGGGCGCGGGCCAGCTCGGCTCCCTCATCGACGACACCCTCGCGGGCCGCGATCGCCTGGTGGTTCCCGCGCACTCCACCTCCCGCGACAGCCTCGCCCAGCTCCGCCGGGTGACGACCGCGCTGTGGACAGAGGGCGCCGACCCGGACGTCACCCCGCTCAACCCGCCTGCCGGCCAGGTGAGTTCGCGCATCCGCCCGGTGCGCCGCGCCGGGATGAAGCTCGACCTCGGTGGCGCCCTGGTCTCCCTCCCCGCCGCCGGACACGGTCTCCTCGTCACGACACCGGATGGCACCCGGACCCGGCGCCCGGCTGTCCCGGCCGCCCGAACCGAGGCCCACGCCGACGCGCTCGACCGGCCCGGCCGCGCCGGCGGACTCCACCCGGTGGCCGCCGAGTTCTCCGCGCTGCTCACCGACACCACCGCCGTCGCCGCGGAACTCCTCGACGCGCTGGGGCAGCGCCGCGGCCCCCGCGTCCCGGCGCGTCACCGGCCGCCGACCCTGCGATCCGGGGCCGTCGCACCGCCACCGGCCGCACCGCTGACCCTGGGCCACGCGGTCGGCCCGGACGGGTCCGGCGGTCCGAACGGCTTCGGCAGTCCGGGCGGTTCCGGCGTCCCGAACGGTTCCGGTGTCCCGAACGGCTCCAGCGGCGCCGACGGCCTCGCGACCGTCCCCGCCGCCCTGCGGATCGACGTGGACCGGATGCCGTACCTCCGCGACCACTGCTTCTTCCGTCAACGGCCCGGCTGGCCCGATGAGGCCGACCGGTGGCCGATCGTGCCCGCGACCACCGTCATCGACCACCTCGTCCGGATCGCGGAACAGGCGATGCCCAGCCGGCGGGGACAGCGGGTGGTGGCCGTGCACAACGTGCGGCTCCAGAAGTGGATCGAGGCCATGCCCGCCCGTGACGTGCCCGTCGCGGTGCGCCGCTCGGCCCCGGACCGGATCGAGGTCGGGCTCACCGGCTTCGCGGGCGCCGAGGTCCGGTTCGACTCGGGACCCGGAACCCCGCCCGCCGTGTGGCCGGTGGACCCGGCCCGCGAACGCGTCCCCGAACTGGCCGCCGAACAGCTCTACACCGAGCGGTGGATGTTCCACGGCCCCGCCTTCCAGGGCGTCACCGAACTCACCGCGATCGGTGAACGGCATGTGCGCGGCGTCCTCACGGCGCCCGGACCACCCGGCGCGCTCCTGGACAACGTCGGCCAGCTCCTCGGCTACTGGATCATGGCCACCCTCACCGAACGCACCACGGTCTTCCCGGTCGGCATGGCACGGATCGACTTCTACGGCCCCGAACCGGCCGCCGGCACCGCCCTGGACTGCCATATCCGCATCCGAGAGGTCACCCCCACCACCCTCACCGCCGATATGCAGCTCGTCCACGCGGGCCGCGTCTGGGCCGAGTGCACGGGCTGGACCGACCGGCGCTTCGACACCGACCCCGGCATGCGTCTGATGGACCGCTTTCCCGGCCGGAACACCCTCTCCGAGGCGCGCACCGGGGGATGGAGCCTGCTCCACGAGCGCTGGCCCGATCTCGCGACCCGCGAGCTGATCATGCGCAATGTGCTCGGCGGCGCCGAACGCGACCGCTACGCCGGCCAGCCCCCGACCCGTAAGCGCCGCCACCTGCTCGGCCGGATCGCCGCCAAGGACGCGGTCCGCAGGCTGCTCTGGGCGGAGGGCGCGGGCGACATCTACCCGGCCGAGATCGCCCTGCACAACGACGCGGCCGGCCGGCCCGTGGTGACCGGCGTGCACGGCCGCGCCATCGGCCCGCGCCTGACGGTCTCCCTCGCGCACAGCGCCGAGGCGGCGGTCGCCCTGGCCCGCCGCGGACCCTGCGGCATCGACCTCGAAGAGGTCACCGCCCGGCCCGCCGCCGCCCTCGCGGCGGCCTGCGGCCCCGAGGAGCGCGCGCTCCTCGCCCGTACCGTCGCCGCGGGCGACGAGAGCGAAGACCTGTGGTTCACCCGTTTCTGGGCGGCGAAGGAAGCCGTCGCGAAGGAGCGCGGTACGGGGCTGCGCGGACGACCTCAGGAGTACCGGGTCACCGCCGCCCGTCCCGATCTGCTGCGGGTGGAACACGCGGGCCGCGCCTGGGAAGTGCGCTGCGATCAGGTGGCGGCCCCCGCGGGGCTGCCCGAACGGAACTATGTCGTCGCCTGGACCACGGGCGGCGCCGAGCCAGTCAGTCAGGAGAGCCAGCATGACCAGTGAGGCGGCCACCCCCACGGCCCCCAGCATCGACGAGGACGCCGTCCTCGCACAGATCGCCGCGACGCTGCGCGAGCTGCCCGACGCCGGTCTGGAGGACGCCGAGATCAGCCGCGAGACGCTTTTCCACGACGACCTGGAGCTGGAGAGCATCGACCTGGTCACCCTCGCCGGCCTGCTGCGCGAGCAGTACGGCGAGCGCGTCAACCTCGCCCTGTTCATCGCCGACCTGGAACTCGACGAGATCATCGCGCTGACCGTGGGCCAGCTCGCCGACTACGTCGCCACCTCGCTCCGCGCCACCGAGGAGAGCTGACCCGGATGGCGAAGACACCCACCGGCGACATCACCACCCATGTGCAGGAACTGCCCGCGAGCGCGGCCGGCGAGGGCGAGCCCCCGGTGGTCGTCCTCGTGCACGGTCTGCTCACGGACTCGCTCGCCAGCTACTACTTCACCCTCGGCCCGGCGCTGTCCGCGGCGGGCATGGACACCGTGATGTACGACCTGCGCGGGCACGGCCGCACCGACCGGCCGCCCACCGGCTACCGCCTGGAGCACTTCGTCGAGGACCTGGCACTGCTCCTGGACGCCCTGGGCGAGCACCGCCCGGTGCACCTGGTCGGCAACTCCTTCGGCGGCACCGTCGCCGCGGGGTTCGCCGCCTGGCACCCGGAGCGCACCGCCACCCTCACCATGATCGAGTCCGAACCGCCGGTGGCCACCTGGGCCACCCACATCGCGGACGGCCTGGCGCATGCTCGCCGTGACCTGGTCCACGACCAGGCCATCGAGTGGATCAAGGAGCGCTACGGGGCGCACACCGCCCGGCTCTCCCGCACGGCCGCGCGCATTCTGCAGACCACCACGCTGGCCGAGGACGTCCCGGCCGGGCGGCTCATCGACGACGACCTGTCCGCGCTGCGCTGCCCGCTGCTCGCCGTCTTCGGTGCCGACTCCGGGCTCAGCGCCCAGGTGCCGGAGCTGGAGGCCAAGGTCGCACAGTGCCGCACCGTGGTCCTCCCGGACCAGGGCCACTCGGTCCTGGTCGAACAGCCCGGCCGCACCCGTGACCTGGTCCTGGACTGGGTGCGCGAGCACCACGCGCGCCGGACGGGCGCCTGGGCCGGAGCCGTCGGATGAGCCGCTTCCTCCTGGTCGCACCGCCACTGACCGGGCACATCAACCCGCTCGTCGCGGTGGCGGCCGAGCTGACCGCTCGCGGCCACGAGGTCGAGTGGTGCGGCTACGCCGACCGCATCCGTGACGCGGCCGGACCCGCCGCCGTCGTCCACGAGTGCGCTCTCCCCGAGGCCGGCGAACTGGTCCGCCCGCCGACCCTGACCGGACCGGCCGCCTTCCGCTTCCTCTGGGAGGTCTTCTTCATCCCGCTCGCCGAGGCGATGGCGCCCGCCGTGGCGAGCGCGGTGCACGCCTTCCGCCCGGACGCGGTCGTCACCGACCAGCACGCGGTGGCCGGCGCCCTGGTGTGCGAACGCCTCGGCGTCCCGTACTTCACCTCGGCCAGTACCTCGGCCGAACTCATCGACCCGCTGGCCGATCTGCCCAAGGTGGCCGCCTGGCTGACCGGCCGGCTGGACGCACTGCGGGAGGCGATCGGCGACCCGGCCGCCACCCACGACCCACGCTTCTCCCCGTACGGCGTCCTCGCCTTCACCAGCCGGGAACTCGTCGGCGAGTCCACCCTGCCCTGGGAGCGGGTCCACCTGGTCGGCCCGGCCATCGCCGACCGGCCCGGGGACCCGGACTTCCCCTGGGAGGCCCTCGACCCCTCCCGTGACCTGGTCTTCGTCTCGCTCGGCACCGCCAACACCGACGCCGGCGCACGCTTCCTCCACGAGGCTGCCGGGGCGCTGGACCTGCTCGCCGATCGGGTGCAGGGCGTCGTCGCGGACCCCGGCGGCCAACTCACCGACCCGCCGCCCGGCATCCTGGTGCGCCCCTACGTCCCCCAGCTCGAACTGCTCGGCCGGGCCAGGGCGGTCGTCAGCCACGGCGGCCACAACACCGTCTGCGAGGCCCTCTGGCACGGGCTGCCGCTGGTGATCGCCCCGATCCGGGACGACCAGCCGATCGTGGCACGCCAGGTGGCCGAGGCGGGCGCCGGTATCCGGGTGCGCTTCGGACGGGTGGACGCGCCGAAGCTCGCCGAGGCGCTGCGCACGGTCCTGGACGACACCGGCGGGCACCGCACCGCGGCGGCGGCCATCGGCAGGTCGATGCGCGTCGCGGGCGGCCGGCACGCCGCGGCCGACCACCTCGAACAGCTCGTCACGGCGCACCCGGTGGCATCCGCAGGCCGCTGAACGCATCCCCCATCCCGGAGCACCCCATGACCACAGCCCACCCTATGCCTCCGCCGCAGGCGCCGAGCCCCGCGCCCGACGAGCCGCCGGCCCCCGGCATCCGCCCGCTGCGGGCCCTGCTCCAGCAGGCCCGCCCGTACCGGTTCGTCCTCCTCGGCTCGCTTCTGCTCGCCCTGGCCGCCAGCGCCTGCGGGCTCGTCCAGCCGCTGGTGGCGCGGTCGGTCCTGGACGCCCTGGCCGACGACACGGCGGTCACCGGGTCGCTCATTCTGCTCAGCGTCCTGGTGGTGGCGGGCGCCGTCCTGACCGGACTCCAGTCCTGGTGGCAGCAGCGCACCTCGGAGCAGGTCGTCCGCTCCATCCGCCGCGACCTGGTCTTCCGCCTCATCCGCCTGAAGATCCCCGAGCTGGACCGCCGCCCACCCGGCGATCTGGTCGCCCGTGTCACCTCCGACAGCGCCCTGGTGCAGAACGCCGCCACCCAGGGCCTGGTCATGATCACCAATGGGTTGCTCACCGTCGTCGGCGCCATCGTCCTGATGGGCACGGTCCACCTCGGCCTGCTCGGCGTCACCCTCGCGGTCCTGCTCGGCACCGGCGCGCTCCTCGGACTGATCCTGCCCCGCATCCGTGAGGCCGTCGCCCGCGCCCAGAGCTCCGTCGGCGCCATCGGTGCCGCCCTGGACCGCTCACTCGGCGCCGCCCGCACCGTCAAGGCCAACGGCGCCGAATCCCGGGAGACCGCCCGGGCCGAGGCCGCCGTCCAGGAGGCGTACAAGGCGGGTCTGACCGGCGCCAAGTATGTCGCCCTGGTCCAGGTCCTCTCCGGCGTCGCCATCCAGGCGGCCTTCCTGGCGGTGCTCGGCGTCGGCGGCGCCCTGGTGGCCTCCGGGGACCTCGACGCCTCCCAGCTCATCGCCTTCCTGCTCTACGTCTTCTACCTGGCCAGCCCGATCGCCTCGCTCCTCGGCGGCCTCGGCATGCTCCAGCAGGGCCTCGGCGCCATCGTCCGCATCGAGCAGGTCAGGCACCTGCCGGCCGAGGACGACGTGGACCTCCCCGAACGGGTGGCCCCGCACACCGCGCGGTCGACACCGGCGCCACCGGTCGAGTTCGACGCCGTCCACTTCGGCTACCCGGGGCGCGGCCCGGCCCTGCGCGGCATCAGCTTCACCGTGCCCGGCGCCACCCGTACCGCCCTGGTCGGCCTCTCCGGCGCCGGCAAGACCACGATGTTCGCGCTGCTCCAGCGCTTCTACGAACCGCAGGCGGGCGCCATCCGGATCGGCGGCCAGGACATCGCCCTCATGTCCCGCGCCGAGGTCCGCCGGCGCATCGCCTACGTCGAGCAGGAGTCCCCGGTCATGGCGGGCACCCTCGGCGACAACCTCCGCTACGCCGCGACCGGCGCCGGCGACGAGGACATCGCCGAGGTACTGCGACTGACCCGGCTCGACTCCCTGATCGCCAGGCTGCCCGACGGCCTGGACACTGAGGTGGGCAACCGCGGCGTCACCCTCTCCGGCGGGGAGCGCCAGCGCCTCGCCATCGCGCGTGCCCTGCTGCGCAGGCCCGAGGTACTGCTGCTCGACGAGGCCACCGCCCAGCTCGACGCCAGCAACGAACAGGCCCTGCGGGAAGCGGTGGACCAGGCCGCGCGCCGCTGCACCGTCATCCTGATCGCCCACCGCCTGTCCACGGTCACCGACGCTGAGCAGATCATCGTCCTGGAGGACGGCGGGATTCGCGCCGCGGGCTCCCACGACGACCTGGTCGGCGCCGACACCCTCTACCGCGAACTCGCCGCCTCCCAGATGCTCGTGCCCGCCGTGGACGACCGGCCTCCGGGCCCCGACGCGCGACTGACGTTGTGAACGAGCGCCCCGGGCCCCGGAAGTGACGAGGCGGCCCGGGGCCGTATACGAACGGTGGCCGGATCCGTCGGATCCAGCCACCGTCTACCGGTCCGTCCGTGCCCTGCCGGACCCGCCGGTTCCCGCGGTCAGCCCGTGATGGCGTTCAGGGCGGGCAGGTAGCCGTCGCGGTGCCCGGCCTGGTTCGGGTGGTACGACTCGTTCAGCTTGTCCCACTCCAGGCTCGTCACCCACGTGGTGTTCCCCGAGCAGATGGTGTGCGGGTCGAAGGCCGGCCGCGGGTCGAGGAAGGTGAAGCCCGCGTTCGCGGCCTGCTGCGCGAGGACGGTGTTGAGGACGTCGGCCGCCGAGTTCAGCGCGCTGCGCTCGGCGTCGCTCAACCCGAGGATGCCGCAGCTACCGCCGATCTTGTACAGCCGGGGATACCCCACCACGACCACCCTGGCGCCCGGCGCGGCCCCCTTGATGGCCGCGTAGGTGTCGGCCAGCGTGCCCGGCAGAACACCGGTCGCCGCCGCCTTCGCGGCATCCACCCCGGCGACACAGTCCTTGTCGTCCAGGGTGAGGATGCAGTTCTGCAGAACGCTGACGAAGCCCACGTCGTTCCCGCCGGCCTGCACCGTCACCAGCGTCGCGTCCGCGCTGAGCTGAGGCACCTGCTGGCTCTTGACCTCCGCGGCGGTCGCCCCGGAGCAGGACGCCTCCACGAAGGAGTAGGAGGTGTGCTGCGCCGCCCACAGCCGGGGGTAGGACAGCGGTCCGCGCCGGCAGGCGTCGTTCGGGTCGTCATAGGTTCGGGTGCCGGGCCCGACGGCGTACGAGTCGCCGAGCGCGATGTACTTTCCGGCCGCCTCCGCCCCGGTCGGAGCAGCCTGCGCGGCGGGGGCCGCGGTGACGGCGAGGCAGACCGCCGCCATCGCGGTGAGAAGAGAGGTCAGTGGTCTGCGTGCGCGGATTGGGCGCATGCGAACTCCCGTGAGAGTAGGGGAAGTTTGACTCCACTGAAGTAGCATTTCAATGATTCGGAATTGATAACTCCAAGGAAAGCCAAGGGTGTTCCGCAGACAGCGGAAGACATCTTCAGCCAGGTCGGACGCCGACCCATGCGAGGGGAGACCGGTCAACGATGTTCAGTCTGGTACGGAGCAGAGTACGGACGGCCGCGTTCGCGCTCACGGCGGTCGCGGCCCTCGCCTTCGGCGGAACCGCCACGACCGGCGCGGCAGCGGCCCCCGCTCCCGCTCCCGCGAAACAGGGGCCGACCTCGGTGGCGTACGTCGAGGTGAACAACAACAGCATGCAGAACGTCGGCAAGTACACCCTCGCCAACGGCGGCGGCAACGTCTTCGACGTCGCCGTGGTCTTCGCGGCGAACATCAACTACGACACGGGGACGAAGGCGGCGTATCTGCACTTCAACGAGAACGTGCAGCGCGTCCTCGACAACGCCGCCACGGAGATACGGCCGTTGCAGCAGAAGGGCATCAAGGTCGTTCTCTCGGTGCTCGGCAACCATCAGGGCGCGGGCTTCGCCAACTTCCCGTCCCAGCAAGCGGCTTCGGCGTTCGCCAAAACACTGTCGGACACCGTGGCCAAGTACGGCCTCGACGGCATCGACTTCGACGACGAGTACGCCGACTACGGCAACAACGGCACAGGCCAGCCCAACGACAGCTCGTTCGTGCACCTGGTGACGGCGCTGCGCGCGAACATGCCGGACAAGATCATCAGCCTTTACAACATCGGCCCGGCCGCGTCGCGCCTGTCCTACGGCGGCGTCGACATCTCGTCCAAGTTCGACTACGCCTGGAACCCGTACTACGGCTCCTGGCAGGTTCCCGGCGTGGCACTGCCCAAGTCGAAGCTGTCGCCGGCCGCTGTCGAGATCGGCCGGACCTCGCAGAGCACGGCCGCCAACCTCGCCCGCCGCACCGTCAGCGAGGGCTACGGTGTCTATCTGACGTACAACCTCGACGGCGCCAACCGCAGCGCCGATGTCTCCGCGTTCACCAGGGAGCTGTACGGCAGCGACGCCGTCTACACGCCGTAAGGCGACCGCACGGCCCGGCTCCCCGCCGAGGTGGGGAGCCGGGGCGCGATTCGCGTGCCTGACGCGGTGCGGGCCGCCGCCACCTGAAGCCTGGAGCTCTTCTCATGAACGAGGTCCACGCCCGGCAAGTCCCTATGTGCAGGAGCGCTGGTACGCCAGGTGCGGGAACAGCTCCTTCCACTTCGCCTTTCCGATGTTCGCGGGGCGCGTCCGGCACAGTCGCTCGTACACCGCGTCGGGATCGAGGTCCAGCAGGAACGTGCGTGGCGCGCCACCGGATCCGCTCGCATCGCCGGGTGTGATCAGCAGACGGGGACGCTCGCCCGGCAGGAATCCGACGTCCTTCGCGAAGGGCAGCTCGATATATGCCGGGGTCTGCCACCGGCCGGTGTCACGGGCCTTCCAGAGCCGGTACGGCTCTTCGGTCACCACCCACTGGCCGTCCGGGCTGACGGTGACCGACTTGATCTCCCTCTCCAGCCGCAGACTGTCCACGCGACGGACCTCACTCGGATCCGTCACATCCCACACGAGCACCTGTCCGCTGGCGAGCACGGTGGCCAGTTCGCGCCGCTTGAGCTGGAAGTAGTTGGTGGGGGCGGCGGGAAGCCGGTCGCCCTTGACCGGGTGCTTCATATCGGACATGTCCCACAGCCGCAGCTGGCCTCCTGACTCCTCGGTCATCAGGATCTGTGCGGAGCGGATGTAGGCCGCTCCGGAATGGAGATAGGCGTCCTTGATCAGGGCGGCCTTCGCGGGCCGTGCCGGGTCGCCGACGTCCCACAGCCGCAGGTCGTCGTTCTCCCCCACCGCCAGCGTCCGACTGTCCAGCCACCACAGGATCCCCTCCATCGCGCGGAGGGGTACCGTCATCTCGCCGCGCTTTCGTGGCCGGTGGATGTCGCGGATGTCCCAGAGCTCGACGGTGCCGCGGGTGCCGCCGAGGGCGAGCAGCGTGCCGTCGGGGCTGAGGGAGGGGAGCACATCCGAGTCGTGGAATCGGAATTCCCTCCCCGGGACCGGTTCGGAACCCGGCGCGGTGCCGAACTCCCACATGCGGAAGGCGTTGTAGTCCATGCCTTCCGTCCAGAGGTGGCTCAGCAGGACGGGTTTCTTCCGTCCCGGCAGGAACTGTTCGCCCTCCCACAACCGCGGCAACTCGAAGCGCACGCGCGGCGTATTCGGGCCGGTCACGTCCCAGACCTTCGCACGCTGCCTCGCCTGCTCGGCGGGCTCGGTGATAAGGAGCTTCCCGTCGCGGCTGTACGGGCGGCCCTGGGCGGTCAGCCCGGGTGGCGTCCCCGGCACGGAAGGAGCGTCGGACCGGTCCCTCCACAGCCTGATCTCACCGCGGAAATCCCCGGCGGCGAGCGTCTTGCCGTCGGGGCTCCAGGCCACGGACTGCACCGGTTCGGAGGACGGATACGACGGCAGGGACGCCAGCGTGCTCGTCAGCTCGGACACGGCGCCCACCTCCCGCATCAGCGCGGATGAGCCGTTGTTGTCAGCCGCGGCCAGCACTTTTCCGTCCGGCCGGAAGGCCAGGGAAGGACTGTCCCCGCCCCATAGGGGCTCGTACTCACCCTTGCTGATCGCTGTGAGTTTCCCGTCCGGCCGGACCGACCACCACCGCAGGCCATCGGCGCCCACAGCGGACACCAGATCCCGTTTGGGGTGATAGGCGACCGCAGTTACCGAGGGCGCCTCGGCGGTGTCACGCAGCACCGGCCGCGCCGGATCACGGACATCCCACAGGCGCACATTGGCCGGGCGGGAGGCCCCCTCCTTCCCCGGCTCGTCCGATCTCCCGTTTCCCGTGGTCAGATACCGGCCGTCGCGGCTGAAGGCTATGGAGATCACGTCCGTGTCCGCCGCCTTCATCTCCCGGCGGGACACCGGCCTGGCCGGGTCGGTCAGGTCCCAGAGCCGCACCAGTCCGTCCTTCCTCCCGGCGGCCAGGGTGCGTCCATCGGGACTGAACGCCAATGAGAAGGTGGTGTGCGACGACATGGGCCGCTCCGCCAGCTTCCTGGGCTCTTTGAGGTCCGAGACGTCCCACACGGTGAGCCGCTTGGCGTTCTGGACCGCCACGATGGGCTTTCGGGGATGGTGGGCGAGTGTCGCGTTGCCATCGGCGTATTCGCCGAGCGGCACAACGGCCGCCGGTCGAGGGCCGACCGTGGAGCGCAGGTCCCACAGCGCCAGTTGCCCGGGCTCCCCGCTCTTCTTCTCTCCTCGCCGCAACGTGGCCGCCAGCCCCCGTCCGTCGGGGCTGAACGCCAGGTTGAGCACCACGCGGGAGGGTCCCGCCAGCACCGTGGGCCTGCGGGCCACGTAGGAGGCGTAGAGGCCGGTCCGCGTCTCCGGAACCTGCGCCATCCGGTAGGCGGCCAGGCTGAGCTGAAACGCCGTCAGGGGGTCGCGCCGGCGCAGTTCATCGGCACGAGCCACCAGTTCCCGGGCGGTCTCCACGGCCTTCCTGTGCTCCGCGTCGTCCGAAGCGCGGTTGGCCCGTACGACCGCGACGCCGAGCACCAGCGCCAAGGCGACGAGCAGGGACACTCCGGTGCGGAGGCGGACCGCGTCACGTCGGCGCGCCGAGACGCTTGCGGCGAGGAAGTCCCGCTCCACCCCGCGCAGTTCCAGGATCCGCCCGTCGTCCTCGATCCTGTTCCGCACGGCCGTCAGATGTTTGCCGGTGTAGAGACCGCTCGGCGGTCTGCCCGCCTCGTCCCAGGCGTCGGCCGCCTCCGCCAGGCTCCGATGGGCGAGCAGCGCCTCCAGGTTCTCGTTGATCCAGGACCGCAGCGCGGGCCAGCCGTAGAGCAGCGAGTCATGACACAGCTGGGCCCGGTCGTCGTCGACCACGACAAGGCGCGCGTCTATGAGTCTGCCGAGCAGGACCGTATTGCGCTGCCGGTCGCGTTCGTCCGGGGCGGCGACCAGGTCATCGGTACGGACCCGGCGGCGCACCGCCTTGCCCTCGGCCCCGACCAGGTGCACCAGGCGCAGGAGCAGTGCGCGCAGGGCGGGCCGGTCGGCGGGCTCCAGGGAGGCGTGGACACGCTCGGCGGTCTGGGCCACCGAGCCGCGGATACCACCGGTGGCGTGGTAGCCGGAGACCGTCATGCGACCGTGTCGGCGCCGTGTCCAGGTTTCCTGCAGGGCGTGGGCGAGGAAGGGGAGCGCGATGGTGTCGCCACCGGTGCTGGTGTCCTGTTCCCGCAGGTCCCGCAGGAGCAGTTCGGCGAGCCCGTCCTCCAGTTGGAGACCGGCGTGGTCGGCGGGGCCGCGTATGACGGACAGCAGTTCGTCGTCGGTCATCGGCGCCACGGTGAACTGCCCGTCCCGCATGATCCGGGAGAGCCGGGGGTCGCGCAGAAAGTGCCCGTAGTAGTCGGCGCGCAGGCCCAGGACGATGCGGGGGCCGTCGTCGCGCCGCGCGGATATGGACCGGATGAACAGGTCCCGCTCTTCCGGATCCTGGCACTGCGTGAAGATTTCTTCCAACTGGTCGACGATCAGCACGCCGGGTGCTCGACGGGTGTCCTCCGTCGGGGCGGGGAACCGTCCGGCTCCCAACTCCGCGGCGGTCTCCCCGAAGGGCCGGCCGACCGCGTCCGCCCACTGGGCGACGAGTTCCCGGAAGGGCGCCGCTCCCGGCGCCGGGAGCAGCAGTACGGGACGGTAAACGTCCGGCGACGCTCCCAGGCCGGCCCTCAGCAGAGAGGACTTTCCCACCCCCGAGGGGCCCACCAGCACGACGGGGCCAGGCGGCGTGGTGGGCGCGGCTCGGTCGAGCAGTGCGCGGGTCAGCTCGGCGCGGCCGAAGAAGAGGTGACGTTCCTCGGGCAGGAAGGGCCGCATACCCGGGTACGGGCAGACTCCGCCGCTCTCGTGGGGTAAGGGCTCTGGTCCGGGCGCGGGTGCGTACCGCGGGTTGGGGGCGATGACGAGGTCGCCCACCCGTCCCACTCCGTCGGCGTGCGGCCGCGCCGGACCGCCATGGAATCTCTGGTCGAGATGGCGGTAGACATCGCCGAGAGTGAACCGTTTCGGACCCGCGGTGTCCCCTTCCGCGAGCAGCCGCAGCAGCTCACCGCTGAACAGCGTGTACTGCGCGCCTTCAGGAGCGAAGGACGCGGCGTAGTAGGTGGCGGATGTCAGCAGGAAACTGCCGATCGGGCGTGCGGCGAGGTAAGGATCGCGCCGGGCCCCCTGGGAGGCCGCCTCGGCGAGCCCGGAGAAGCAGCAGTCCAGAATGACCACAGGGCTCGCGGGGGAGGCGCTCAGTAACTTTCTGACCTCGTTGTACGGGACGGCGTACGCCGTGCTGTCCGCTGATGCGCTTGCCGCGGTCGCCAGGTACAGCCCGTCCTCGGGGCCGAGGAGACCGTGGCCGGCGAAGAAGAAGACGACGATGCCGTCCTCCGGCACCCGGGTCGTGGCCCGTTCGACGGCGGCCAGCACGTCTGTCGGATTGGCCGGGTCGGTGAGCAACTGGATGTGGTCGGGATTCATCCCGCAGACGGAGCCCAGGACTTCGGCCATGGCCGCGGCGGACCGTGGGGCACCGGGGAGGTCCGGCAGTCCGGAGCCTTGGGGGTGCCGTCCGGTCCCGACAACGACGCCGTACGCGTGCGGCCCGGCCAGGCCGGTCACGGTCGACTGCTCCCGCGGGTTCATTCCCGGTTCCGGTACTGGTCCCGGGCCGGAGTCGGCTCCGGCCGATGGTCCGGTTCTGTCGCCGGCCCCGTTGCCTGCGGGCCCTGCTGAAGCGCGTCCGCGACCCGCTGGGCGAGGTCACCCGCGCCCTCCGCGGTCAGCCCTCGCACCCGTTCGGAGGTGACCGTTACCTGCGTACCGTCGGGCCGGGTGATGGTGACGGTCTGGTTGCCGCGGCGGTTCTGGAGCCAGGCCACGACCGCTGCCGCGAGCGCGGCGGTCAGTCCGCCGGGGGCGAGCAGTACGGGCAGCAGTTCGGCCGTCGCGCCCATCGTCCCCGCCGCGGGTTCGGCCGCGGCCTCCCGCCCCAGGCGGCCGCGCAGTTGGGGGTCGCGGGTGAGCCAGCGCCGCAGATCGCCGGACGCACCGCTGCCACCGCTGACCGATAAGACGACTCTCATGCCCCACCCCCGCCGAGTGACTACGCCGTCACTCGGTGAGGGTATCGTCCGTCTGCCAGCGGGTCACTGGGAAGCGATACGGGGTACCCCGGCGTGGTGACCGTCGGCCGGTCGACGCCTACCCGAACAGGGCGCTGTAGCCGTTCAGTGCCGGCTGCCCGCCGAGGTGGGCGTAGAGCACCTTGGCGTCCTTGGCGATCTCGCCTCGGGTGACGAGGTCGATGAGGCCCGCCATGGACTTGCCCTCGTACACCGGGTCGGTGACCATGCCCTCGGTCCGCGCGGCCAGCCGCATCGCGTCCATGGTGGACTCGTCCGGGATGCCGTAGGTGCCCGCGTGGTAGCGCTCGTCGAGCAGGATCTCGTCGTGGGCGAGCTCCCGGTCCAGGCCGATGAGCGACGCGGTCGCGCGCGCGATCCGCGCCACCTGGTCCCAGGTCTCCTCCGGCTTGGCCGAGGCGTCGATGCCGAGGATCCGCCGCGGCCGTCCGCCCAGCGCGGCGAATCCGGCGATCATGCCGGCCTGGGTGCTGCCGGTGACCGAGCACACCACGATGGTGTCGAAGAAGACCCCGAGCCGCTGTTCCTGCTCCGCCACCTCGTACGCCCAGTTCGCGAAGCCCAGCCCGCCGAGCCGGTGGTCCGAGGCGCCGGCGGGGATCGCGTAGGGCTTGCCGCCCGCCGCCTCGATCTCCGCGATCGCCTGCTCCCAGCTCTCCTTGAACCCGATGTCGAACCCGGCCCTCACCAGCCGTACGTCCGCTCCGGCGAGCCGGGACAGCAGGATGTTGCCGACCTTGTCGTACACCGCGTCCGGCCAGTCGACCCAGCTTTCCTGGATCAGCACGCACTTGAGCCCCGCCCGGGCCGCGACCGCCGCGACCTGGCGCGTGTGGTTGGACTGCACGCCGCCGATCGACACGAGCGTGTCGCAGCCCCGCGCCAGGGCATCGGCCACGAGGTACTCCAGCTTGCGGGTCTTGTTGCCGCCGTAGGCGATGCCGGAGTTGCAGTCCTCGCGTTTGGCCCAGATCTCCGCGCCGCCAAGGTGCTTGGTCAGGCGCTCCAGGCGGTGCACCGGCGACGGGCCGAACAGCAGCGGGTAGCGGTCGAAGTCGTTGAGAGACAAGGGATTCCTCCGATCAGTGAACGCCGAGCCTGCGCCGCGCGAATACCACGCTGCACAGGCTGAGCACGGCCAGGAACATCAGGTAGAAGGTCGGCGCGAGCTTGCTGCCGGTCATGTCGACGAGCCAGACGATCACCAGCGGCGTTGTGCCACCGAAGAGCATCACGGCGATGTTGTAGCTCACCGCCAGGCCGGTGGCCCGGTTGGTGACGGGGAACAGCTCCGCCATCATCGCGGGCAGCGGCGCGAAGTAGCCGGCCTTCAAGACGCCGATCAGGAACATCACGCCGAGTATCACCGTGAAGCCCGGGGCGGCGACCAGGAACGCGAAGCTCGGGTACACCAGCGCGAGGATCAGCGCCGCGAAGATCAGCATGATCCGGGTGCGGCCGAACCGGTCCGACAGATGACCCACCACGGGAGTCAGGCCGGTCAGCACGATGCCGGTGACCAAGGTGGACGCGAATCCGGTCGACGCCGGCAGGTCCAGCTCCTTCACCGCGAACGTGGGCATGTAGGTGATGAGGTAGCTGATCGCGGTGGACACGGCGAGCGCGCCCATGGCCACGAGTATGCGGTCCTTCTGGGTGCGGAACGTCTCCTTCACCGGCGCGCGCTCCAGGTCCGCGCTCTTGACGAACTCACCGGCCTCGTCGACGTAACGCCGGATGTAGTAGCCGACCGGGCCGATCAGCAGACCGAAGAGGAACGGGATGCGCCAACCCCACGACTCCAGGCTCGCGTCGGACAGCGTGGCCGTGAGCACCGTGCCGAACGCCGACGCGAGCAGCGTCGCGAGCCCCTGGCTCGCGAACTGCCAGCTGGCCATGAAACCGGGCTTCTCGGGCATGTGCTCGACCAGGAACGCGGTGGCGCTGCCGAACTCCCCGCCCGCGGAGAAGCCCTGGACGAGCCGGGCGAGCAGGATGGCGATCGGCGCGATAAGCCCGATCTTCGCGTACGGCGGCATGATCGCGATGACCAGCGTCGCGGCCATCATGAGCCGGATCGACAGCATGAGCGCACGCTTGCGCCCGGCACGGTCGGCATACGCGCCGAGCACGAGTGCCCCAACCGGACGGACCACATAGGCCACCGCGAACGTGCCGAGCGTCAGCAGCAGCGACACGCTCTCGTCGGCGGTGGGGAAGAACTGTTTGGAGATCGTCGCCGCGAAGAAGCCGTAGACGAGGATGTCGAACCATTCCAGTGCGTTCCCGATGGACGCGGCGATGATGACGCGGTGCACCTTCACCGGCGCTTCGGGGGAGACCGTCCGTGTGGTCATGGGCGACTCCTCACGGGAGAGTCCTCACCGAGGTCCCAGAACAGGCCGGCCATGATGCGCAGGCCCTCCCGCGCCACGGGGGCCAGCAGGTGCTCGTCCGGGGCGTGCTGGGCGCAGGCGGGGTAGGAGTGCGGGATCCACAGCGTGCACAACCCGAGCTCGTTGGCGAAAGCGTCGTTGGGAAGGCTGCCGCCGAGGTTCGGCAGCAGCGCGGGTTTCGTGCCGGTGGTGCGGCTGATCGAGCCGAGCGCCCAGCGCACCCAGGGGTCGTCCGGATCTGTCCGGGTCGGCGGCATGGTCGGGCCGGTCTCGACCTCGACCATGGGAAAGCCGTGCTCGTCCAGGTGCTTACGGAGGATGACGCCGAGCTTGTCGACTTCGGTGCCGACCACGGACCGCAGCTGGCAGTGCGCGTGCGCGCTGCCGGGAATGGCGTTGACCGGGTTGTCAGGGTTGCCTGCGGCGAGCGAGAGCACCTCGAGGCTGTTCCAGCCGACGAGGCGCTCGGCCGGGGTGAGACCGGGTTCGCCCCAGCCGTCGTCGACGGCCGGATCGTCGGGTCCGCCGCCGACCGCGATGTCGCGCAAGGCTTCCCGGACGTTCTCGGGGATCTCCCGCGGCCGAAGACCGGAGACGAGGATGCGGCCCCGGGCGTCGACGATGGTGGCGAGCGCGCCTGCCAGCACGGTCGCCGGGTTCCGCAGCAGACCGCCCCAGTTGCCGGAGTGGTAGGAGGCCTCGCGCAGGTCGACCCGCAGCGTGAACGGGGTGGAGCCGCGTGAACCGAGGAACAGCGTCGGCCGCTCCGCGGCCACGCGTGGCCCGTCGGACGCGATCAGCACGTCGGCGGCGAGCTCGTCCCGCAACTGGGCGCAGACCGTGCGCAGGCCCGGCGAACCGGACTCCTCCCCGGTCTCGACCAGCACCTTGAGGTTGAAGCCGAGCCGGCCGCGCACCCGGAGCACTTGCTCGAGTGCCGCGAAGTTGATGGTGTGCTGGCCCTTGTTGTCGGCGGTGCCGCGGCCGTACCAGCGGTCGCCCTCGACGACGACCTGCCACGGATCGAGGCCGGGCCGCCATCGCTCCGGCTCGCCGAGGACGACGTCGCCGTGGCCGTAGACCAGCACCGTGGGCAGCGCACCGTCCTCGTGCCGGGTCGCCACGAGCAGCGGGTAGTCGCCGACGGGGTTGTCGAGGACGCGCGCCTCGCAGCCCAGTCGGCCGGTGAGCGCCGGGGCCAGCTCGTCGGTGAGGTAGGAACGCAGCGCCCGCGCCCCGGCCCGGTCCTGGCTTTCGGTCGCGAACGCGACCCGGCGGCCGAGGTCGGCGAGGAATTCCCCGGAATCGTAGTATTCGGTGGCACGATCGATCACGGCAGCACGGGTCATCGTTACCCTTAACTTTGGAAACGTGCAATTTACAATGCGTCCGGCCGGTGCGCCGAGTTTACGGAGCGGCGATAGAGGGGACAATTGCAC
The DNA here is from genome assembly GCF_003595545.1 of Streptomyces sp. 11-1-2. Lineage (NCBI taxonomy): Bacteria > Bacillati > Actinomycetota > Actinomycetes > Kitasatosporales > Streptomycetaceae > Streptomyces > Streptomyces sp. 11-1-2. Next base: position 2,081,054 of record NZ_CP022545.1, on the reverse strand, counting down.
GTTTTCGAAAGGTGGATTGCCCTGGCGGCAACGGCTACGGTCGGCCGCTTCCCCACCACTCTCGGTGGGCGCGCATCGCGCTGCAGTACATTCTCGGAATGCATCTCCTGCCCACGTCGCTGCGCTACTTCCTCGAGGTCGCGCGCACCGGTTCGATCAGCGAGGCCTCGGAGCACCTGCACGTGGCCACGTCGGCGATCAGCCGGCAGATCGCGAAGCTGGAGCAGGACGTCGGGGCGCCGCTGTTCGAGCGCCAGCCGCGGGGGATGGTGCTGTCGGAGGCGGGCGAGATCCTCACCGCCTACGCCCGGCGCAGCGCGCTCGAGGCCGAGCAGGTGCTCGCCGACGTGCACGGCGTCGAGGCCCTGCACCGCAGTACCGTCAAACTCGCCAGCTCCGAGGGTTTCGCGCGCGATTTCCTGCCGACGGCTATCACCGCATTTCGGGAAAAGCATCCGGGGGTTCGGTTCCGGCTGAATGTCACCGGGCCGGCGGCGGCGACGCGGCAGGTGATAGACGGCACGGTGGACCTGGCCGTCACTTATAGCCTCGGACCGGAAGGGGGAATCAAGGTCGAGTATTCGCGGCAGCAGTCAATCTACGCGCTGATGCCCGACGATCATCCGCTGGCGTACCGGGAGTACGTCGAGCTCGCGGACCTGGTGGAGTACCCGCTCGCGCTGATGGACGAGGGGACCACGATCCGGCGGCTCTTCGATGTCTGCGTCGCCCTGGAAGGGCTGAGTTTCGAGCCCGCGCTCGTCAGCAACTACTCGGGTGCGCTGCAGAGTTTCGCGCAGCTACGCGGTGGGGTCACCCTGGTCGGTCCGCTGACGGTGCGGCGGCGGCTCGGTGCCGACCGCCTGGCGATCGTTCCCATCCGCAACCCGGAGCTGAGCCGCCGGAGCATGCAGATCCAGTCGATGGCGCGGCGCGCGTTGCCCGCGGCGGTGCGGGCCTTCCTCGCGCACCTGATCGAGCAGATCGGTGATGACCCTCTCACGTAGCCAGATCCCTGGTGGCAACGCAGGCCGACGAGCGGTTCGCCTCGGAGATCCCGCACACGGCGCTCATACGTATCCCGGACGCGGACCACATCCCCACGGAGCACGCGCCCGGCCGGATCGCCCGCGCGCTTGTCGACTTCTGCGCGGCGTAGAGGTCTGGGCGGGTGGCATATGAGCGTCGTCGAACATGCCCCACCGGGCCTTCGCCGGTGTGGACGTCGCCCACGACCGCCCAACCCAGATTCCCGTCGGCTGCCGTGGGTCCGCCTACGGGTGTGGGATGTCGACGAGCACGCGGCCGTGGAGCCCGGCATCGACGCGGTCGTGGGCGTTGGCGATGTCGCTCAGCGGGTAGCGGGCGCCGGTCACGACGGTGAGGGATCCGGCGGCGGCCGCGGCGGTGAGGTCGCGGGCGGCCTGCCGCTTGGCCTCGGCGGGGAAGTCGTCGCCGCCGAACATGCGCAGGGTGACGTTGTTGAACAGCAGGGGCCAGAAGGGGATTTCGGTGCGGTCGACGCGGGTGGCGTACGCGGCGATGACCGCGTTGTTCCGTACCACGGCGCAGTTCACGTCGGCGTTGTCGGACAGGGAGACCTCGATGACCCGGTCGACGCCATCGGGTGCGTACGCGCGGATCTCGGCGGCCGGGTCGGCGGCATCGAGGGCGACGACGTGTGCGACCGCCGTCGGGTCGGCAAGCTCCAGGTCGGTGCTGCGCCGTACGGTGCCGATGACGGTGGCCCCGGCCCAGTGCGCGAGCTGTGCGGCCAGCGAACCGACCGCGCCGAGAACACCCTGCACCAGTACCACCCTGCCGTCGACGGGGCCGTCGGCGAAGACGGTGCGGTGCGCGGTGATGCCAGGGATGCCCAGGCTCGCGCCGAGGTCGTCGGAGAGCTGGTCGGGCAGGGGAACGGCCTGGGAGGCGGGGACGACGGTGTACTGCGCGGCGGTGCCGAAGGGGCGGTAGGACTGGGCTCCGTACACCCATACCCGTCGGCCGACGAGGCGTGCGCCGACGCCTTCGCCGACGGCGTCGACCACTCCGGCCGCGTCGCTGTGCGGGATCACCCGCGGATACGGCATCGCCGAGCCGAGCCAGCCGCGCCGCTTCTTGGTCTCGCCGGGGTTGACGCCCGAGACCGAGACGCGCACCCGGACCTCGCCGGGGCCGGGAGTGGGGTCAGGCAGTTCGCCGACCTGCAGCACCTCGGCGGCGGGGCCTTGCTCGTCGTACCAGGACGCGATCATCTCAGTCCTCCGGATCACAGGTCTGGGGCCGCACATTCGCCCTCCCGGCGCCGTCATCACCCAGCGCCTCCGGGCACGCTCGGGTGCGCATCGACGCTCAGGGGGCGGAGACGGCGCGTACGGCCGTCATCATGGCAGTCCGGAAGGTCTGCCGCCGGTCGGAGGCCGGTGTCCGCGGGGCGAGCGACTTCAGGGCAGGGGACGCGTTGGCCCACGCGGTGACCAGCCCCAGCAGAGCGGCCATGAGGTCTACGGGCTCGATGTGTGTGCCGACCTTCCCGCGGGCCTGCGCGGCGGAGATCGCCTGCAGCTTGGTGCGGTACGCGTCGACCTCGACCGGGATCGGCTCGGGGCGCTCCAGGAGGGCCCATGCGGTGAGCCTCAGCACGTCGGGGCGCTGTTGGTGGAGGTCGAACAGTGCGCCGGCGTAGCCGGGGAGGTCGTCCGGTGTGAAGGGCACGGCGTCGGCGAGGCTGACCAGCGCTTTGCCGACGGCGGGCGGATCATCCAGATCGCCGGCGTCGGCGGGCAGGTCGCCTTTCCCGCCATGAGCTATTACCACGCCACCAAGTGGGCGATCGGAGGCTTCTGGGAGTCCGCCGCCGCGGAGCTCACCCCCTTCGGAATCGATGTCACCCTCGTGGAACCGGGCGTCGCCCGCACCCAGTTCGGTGGCGCGAGCGCCGTCCTGGGCCCGCCGCTGTATGTCTACGCCGACGGCCCGTCCGGTCAGCTGCGTGCCATGCTCACCGGCCGGGCACCGGCCATGCCGGCGCCCGGCGACCCCACGAAGATGGCCGAGGCGATCATCGCCTCGGCCGACCGGCCGGAAGCCGTCAAGCGCCTCACCCTCGGCTCCGACGCGTACCACCTGGCCACCACCGCGATGCGCCAGCGCCTCGAGTCGCTGGAAGCCGCCAAGGAGTTGGCCCACTCGACGGACGCCGACGATTACACGGCCACGGCCACCCGCGCTTGAACCCGAGGACATTCCCGTGCAGCGCTTCACCAGCAAGACCGTCTTGATCACCGGAGCCACCGGAAGTCTCGGTACCGCCATGGCCCATGCCTTCGCGTATGAGGGCGCCAACGTCGTCGTCGCCGCCCTTCGGGCGGATGAGGGCGCCCAGCTCGCCGCCGCCCTGCCCGGTACGGCGATGTTCGTCAACCTCGACGTCACCAGCGAAGACCTCTGGACCCGGGCCGTCCAGGCCACCGAGGAACGGCTCGGCCCGGTCGATGCCGGCGCCGTCGAGGTGGAGCCGCTGGAGTTCAACGGCGAGCCGCGGCCGGAGGGCGTCGACCGCGCCGAGGTGACGTTCACCCGGGAGGGCCGCTTCTCCGGGCTCGCGCTCGGCGTGCGTCTGTGGGTGGCCGAGGGCGACGAGCCGATCGACTCGCTGTTCCAGTGAGCTCGGCGCATCGTCCGGACGGTTCCCGCGAGACGGTCTTCCATCGCTGGATGTTCCCCGAAGACTGACCCCACCCCACCCCACCCCACCCCGTCCTGCAGTCCCCGCCCCCTCGGCCGTTTCCTGTTCGACGGTGTCCTGCGGGGGTACGCAGCGAGCCGGCTGTCCAAGCGCCCAAGATCTCTCTACGGTGGGTCCGACTGCCCTGTGGGGCCGGAAAGCGAAGGGGGCTGTGTGGAAGCGGAGTTGGCGGCGCTCGCCGCGTCAGGGGCGACAACGCTGGTCGGGCTGATGGTCTCGGAGTCGTGGGAACGGGCGAAGGGCGGGCTGGCCCGCTTCTTCGGACGACGCGCTGCAGGGCAGGCGGCCGAGGACGAACTGCAGGCGTCCAGCGCGGAGTTGGACGGCGCGCGGGCAGCGGGAGACGCGGGCGCCCAAGCCGACATCCAGGCCCGGTGGCGACAGCGACTGGAAGACATTTTCCAGGAGGACCCCGCTGCCGCGGAAGAACTGGCACAGCTGCTGTCCGAGCTCGCTCCGGACGCGTCGCGCACTTTCGTCAGTCTGGTCAGCGGAGGGGTGAACTACGGTCCGGCCTTTCAGGGGTCGCACATTCACGGTGGCATCACCTTCAATGTCCGGCCGGCGCCATTGGCCGAGCGGAACAGGCCCGATCAAGTACCGGTCGTGACCGTGCCATTCAGCAATCGGACGGCCGAACTCGCGCGCCTGGACGAAGCCCTCGGGACGAGAGCCGGTGACCACGGATCCGTTGGTGTCGGAGTGCTGGACGGACTCCCTGGAGTGGGCAAGACGACCATGGCGTGGCGGTGGGCGGACAGAACCCGGGGACGCTTCCCGGACGGGCAGCTCTATGTGGATTTCGCCGCCCTGCGTGATCAGTCCGGGGCGGCGAGCGCGGCTGGTGCGGACGTCTCGGAGGCTCTTGCCATGTGTCTGCGGTCGCTGCCGGGGAGCGGCGACGGCATTCCGAGTTCACTGGCGGAGCGGACCAACCTGTTCCGGTCGCGCTCGGCCAATCTGCGTATCCTGCTCGTCCTTGACGACGTGAATCAGCCCGCACAGGTCCGTGCCCTGATCCCCAAGGGGGCGGGCAGCGCGGTTCTGGTGACGAGCCGAGGCAGGCTCGGTGAGCTGGCCATGAACGGGGCGCGGTTGATCTCCGTCAAACCCCTGGACGCGCATGGCGGGCTGGAACTGCTGAAGGACCGGTGCGGCGCGGGGGCGGTCGAGGCCGAAGCGGAGGCCGCGAAACGTCTGGTGGTGCTGTGTGACGGGCTGCCGGTGGCCCTGCAGATCGTAGCGGCCCGTCTCCTGGCCGATGACTCCCTCACCATGACCGAACTGGCGGCCGAACTCGACGATGAGGCCGTAAGGCTTGCGGGGATGGCACTGGAGGGAGAGGAGTTCTCGGTGTCCGCTGTTCTGGGGCCTTCCTATCGGCTGCTGGCGCCCGCCGCGGCCCGGCTGTACCGGCTGCTCGGGTGGCTTCCGACCGGTACCTTCGACGCCGGTGTGGCGGCGGTCGCCGCGGATATCGACACGCGGAGCGCGAAGCGGCTGCTGGGTGTCCTGGCGAAGGCGAGCCTGGTCGACCTCATGGGTGACGGCCGTTACCGCATGCACGATCTGGTCCGTCTGCACGCACGAGAGCGCGCGGCGGAGGAGGAGCCGGAGAGCGAGCACGCGGCGCTCACCGAGCGGGTGGGCACGCACTATCTCGTCCTCACCGCCTTCGCCGACCGGGCGATGCGCGAGGACCGGCTGCGGGTCGCCAGACTGTCCGCGCTGCTCCGGGACGCCGACAACCCGTTCGCCGTCGCCGACGGGCCTTCCCCGCTGGAGTGGATGGACACCGAGCGTCCCGCCATCCTGGCGGTACTGCGCACGGCTGTCGGGCACCGGCTGCACACCTTGGCCTGGCCGCTGGCAGAGGCGTTCACGGCGCTGTTCCTGCACCGCCGCTACCTCGGGGCCTGGAAGGAGTCGCTGGAGCTGGGCGTGGAGGCGGCCGCGGCGGCAGCGACAGCGGCGCGTACGGCGGAGGAGATCGAGCTGGCCACGGCGGCCGAGGCACGATTGCGCAGCCTGCTGTCGCGCCCGTTGCTCGACCTCGGTGAGAACGATCGCGCGGGAGCCGAACTGGAGCGGGCCGCCGCCCTCGCCGAGGCGGCCGGCGACCTCGTCGTACGCGCCTCCGCGCTGGAGTTCCTCGGGCGGTACCGGGATCTCCACGAGCCGTCCCGATCCGTCGAGACGTACCAGCTCTCCCTCGAACTCAACGAGCGTGTCGGAGAAGCCCGAGGCGCGGCGATCGCCGCCTTCTTCCTCGGGCGCGCGCAGGACGCGCGGGGCGATCACGCGGAGGCCATGGCCACGCTGCTCCGGGCCCGGGCGGACTTCACGGCCCGGGAGGAGCCCGACCGGCGGATGGCGGCGCGGGCGAGCGCGGCCATCGGCGTCGTACACGGCCACCTCGGTGAGACCGAGGAGGCGATCCGTGAACTGCGCGAAGCCATCAGGGTGCTGGGCGAGGATGTGGGAGCGACACACTACGCGGCGGAGGCCCGGGAACACCTCGCCGACGTGGCGGAACGCGCGGGCGGGCGCGAGGACCTGGTGCGCGGGAATCTGCGGCGTGCCATCGAGATCTACGAGGCGACCGGCAACCCTCGGGCGGAGACGCTGCGCAGGCGGTTGGAGGCCCTCGACCACTGACACGCGCATGGGAACGCGCGGAGCGGTCTGTTGCGGAGCGGCCACCTCGGAGCGGCCACTTCACAGGGGCCAGTTCACAGCGGCCACCGCAGAGCCGCTACCCGGTCGGCCGGGCGGGACGCAGGCGGAGGATGACGTCCTCGTCCCGCAGGTCACCGATCCGCAGCGTCACCAGTGTGTCGTTCAACCGGAGCCCGGCACGCAGACACGCGTAGACGACCGCGGCGGGCAGGCCCGGATCCATCGCCGGTCCCGTGGCCGTCACCTCCACGGTCCGGCCGTCCCTGAGCCCGACCAGACAGCAGTTCCCGCGCACGGCCGATGCCGCGAGCAGGCTTCCGGGCAGCCGGGCGAGGGTGTCCTCGATCCAGCGCAGGGCCCCGACCGCGGTGGACGCGGGGTGGCGCCGGATGAGTACGGAGGCGCTTTCGGCCAGCCGGTGGTCGCGCACGTCGTCGGTGCACGCCAGATGGGTGAAGGAGACGGGGGAACGGGGGAGGGCCGCGTCGTAAGCCGAGACGGCTGCCGGAAAGCGGCACACGGTGACGGTCGGCTCTTCGCCGTCCCCGGTGACGCCGGTGGACACCTGCCATGAAGTGACCGGCGAGGCGGGCGGTTCCGGAACGGGAAGCGCGAGCGGGGACGGTGGCGGTGAAGGCGGCTCCGGGAGCTTCAGCAGGTGATAGACAGCGGTGCGGAGCCGGGCGAGGGCGTGGCCGGATTCGGCGAAGGCATGCTCGGCGACCGCCGCGTAACGCTGCGGCGCGTGCTCGCGAGCGACGTCCTCCACCTGTCGGCGCAGATCCTTGTGCGCGTCCAGCCGGGGCGCGACGGCTGCCAAGCGGTGGACAGCCGTTCCGGGCACCGCGTCACGGCCGAACGCGGCCAGTAGCAGCGGCGTTCCGGCTGACGCTCCGTACAGTGTGACCGAGCCGTGGTCTCCGATGAGGACGTCCGCCGCGACGAGCGCGGGCCGCCACGCGTGGACGGTCGGCATCAGCAGCAGTCCCGCGTCCAAGGCGGCGGCCTGCAGCGTACGCATCTGCCACGCCCCATGTGCCGACCAGACATTGGGGTGGACGATCGCGCCGACCCGGTATTCGTCGCAGGGGAGCTGCGCGAGGAGGCGCGGCAGAAGCTCCGGGTGACTCGCCAGGAGCGAGGTGGGGCCCCAGGTGGAGCTGACCATGACGAGACGCTGGTGTTCCGCGACACCCATCGCCCCTCGGTATGTCTCCCTGTGCGGCCGGCTGCCGACCAGCTCGTCGAAGCATGGGTCGCCGACCAGCAGCGTGCGCCCGGCCGCCTTCGGGTGGGCGGCGAGCAACTGCTCCTCCTGCGCCGGATGTGACACCGCCAGCCAGGCACGACCCGTCTCCAACAGGGAGTCCTTCACGACCCCTGAGAGCCTGTCGTGCGGACTCCGTGAGTCCGGCACGAGCTTCTGGAATCCGACGCCGTGCGGCAGCACGAGCACCGGGCAGTCGCCTTCCGGTACGTCGATGTTCTCGCTGGCGGAGAGGATGAGGTCAGGGGCGGTGTGCCCGAGCTGCTCCCAGGGCATGACCCGACACCCGGTGTCACGGAGGAGGTCGAGGACGCCGGCGTTGAAGGCGGACGTGGGGTCGTAGGCGAAGACGACGGTCACACGGCTGTCATCGCGCAGAAGCGATGGGAGCGTTTCGAGGGCGCGTACGGTCGAGGTGACCGTACGGGCGGCGACGACCAGGGTGCGCTGGCCGCGGAAGGTGCTCCAACGGTGGGCGTCATGCCCCACGGGCACGCGAAGCGGCTGGCTACCGAACAAGGCGGCCGCCTCTAACAAACCGGCGCCTCCAACCGGCTCGCGGCTCGCGGCTCGCGGCTCGCGGCTCGCGGCTCGCGGCTCGCGGCTCGCGGCTCGCGGCTCGCGGCTCGCGGCTCGCGGCTCGCGGCTCGCGGCTCGCGGCTCGCGGCTCGCGGCTCGCGGCTCGCGGCTCGCGGCTCGCGGCTATGGTGCTTTTATCGCCTTTCAATCCGATTGGCAACCTTTCGGGCGGTCCGTGGCATTCCAGCGGTCAGTGGCAGCGGTGTGAATGCGTACACGGTAACGAATTACGCGACCGGCACCGCAAGGATCAGCGGCTGGGGCGTGATGACGGTCGGACGGGAGGAGAGGATGGCCACTGGTTTGGCCTGGCCGCGCCGTTTCCTACACTCGCGGAATGAACAACTACACGTGCACCCATTGCGGCAACGTCGGTCTGGCGGAAGGTTTCATCGAGGACGCCGGTGAGCACTCGCGCGGATACGCGCGCTGGATCGAGGGCGCGATGGAGCGGGGATTTTTCGGGGGCGCCAAGCGGACGGGCCGCCCCCGGCGGCAGATAGTGGCGTTCCGCTGTCCTGAGTGCGGGCACCTCGAGCTGTTCGCCACCGAGGAGGTGTAGTCGGCCCTCGTCGTCCCGGACGCCCGTGCGCGCGGTCTGCCCTTCATGCCCGCGGTGCCCGCGGGGGCATGCCCCTCACCTTCGACCGTCCTTGGGGCGGTGGAGGTGGCCGCGGGCGACGAGTTCGACGGTGCAGGCAACGGCCACCGCCTGGATCGCCATCAGGGCGACGAGGACGAACAGTTGGACCGCTCCCGCGGCGGTGGGGCTGGCGCCGCCCAGCAGCATGCCGACAAAGGCGCCCGGGAGTGTCACCAGTCCAACGGTGCGCGTCTGGTCGAGACCGGGCAGCAGGGCGTCCGACGCGGCCGGGCGGGCGATCTCCATCCGTGCGTCCCGGTCCGACAGCCCCAGGGCCAGGCCCGCCTCGTACTCACCGTGCCGCAGGCCGAGTTCGTCCAGCGCCCGCCGTCCCGACAGCACGGTCGCGGTCAGTGCTCCACCGATGAAGATCCCGGTCACCGGAATCAGCACGATGCCCTTCAGGGGCACCAGGCCGGTCAGCAGCAGCAGGCTCACGACCGGCAGCACGCTCAGCGCGATGGGCCACAGTGCCAGCCACCACGACCGGTCCGGTGTCAGGCGCCGCCCGGCGGTCCACACCGCCACGCCCAGCATCAAGATCAAGAAAGCCACCGTCGCGAGGCCCGAGCCCACCACCTTCGTGATGACCGCGGAGACGGCGGCCAACTGGAGCGCGGCACGCACACCGGCCAGCAGAACCTGCCGGGCCCGGTGCGTGTGTACGTCCGGCGACAGATGGAAGAGGGCAACAGCCGCGATCGCGGCCAGGAGGAGGACGACGAGCAGTACGGCCAGTGTGGTGTTGACCGGCAGAAGGGAGGAGGCTGCGTTCAGATGCATGGTGCGGGCTACCTTCCGTGACTTCCGCTCTCGTCCGCGCCACGTTGCGGGTGACCGTGGTCGACAATACGGTGCGGTTCCGTGCCGCGTGGGAGTAGCTTCTACCGGTCGGTGAGCGAGCGGCGCTTTCGGCTCTGCGTACGTCGGCGGCTGCTTGCCGAGCCGCCGGTGACCGGCCTGCGACCGGTGAGGAGAACCGTGAGGGCCGCGACCGCCATCACCGCGGACATCGTGGTGAAGCCGGTGGCGAAGGTGGCCGCTTGGGCTGCCAGGCCCAGCATGAGGGATCCGAGCCCGGTGCCCGCGTCGTAGCCGATGTTCCACGCGACTGAAGTCGTATGCCGGTTCTCCGCGCCCGCGTAGCTGAACGCCTGCACCAGCGTGAGGCTCTGCAGCCCTCCGTACGCCGCTCCCAGCACGACCAGTCCGGCCGGCAGGACGAGGACGGGGACGCTCTCCGATCCCACGGCCAGGGCGATCAGCGCCAGGCCCGCACACGCGGCCGAGACGAGGACGCCGCTGATCGGCCGCAGAGCGATCCGGTCGGCCAGCACTCCGCAGCCCCAACGGGACACCGCGGCGGTGGCAGTGAGGGTGAGAAGGGCCGTGACGGCCAGTGTCGGGGTGGTGGTGAACTGCGGGGCGAAGGTGAGGACCGCACCCCCCGCGGCCGTGACCAGGAGCAGCACGGTGAGCGGGAGCAGGATGCGCCGGAGCACCGTGGCCGTGGGGGCGGGGTGCCGCGGGTGGCTGTCCTGTGGCGCGGGGCTGCCGATGCGGGCCTCGACGACGCGGCCGAGGGCTCGTGTCCAGGGTAGTGCCAGGACGGGGAGGGCGCCGCACGCGATGATCGCGGGGAGGGCGAACGTGTCCACCAGCCAGGGCGCCGCCGGGGTGAGGGCGACTTGGGGGAGCGCGACCGCGAAGCCGTAGAGGCCGATGGCCGCTCCCTGGCGTCCGCGTGGGGCCAGTGCGGTCGCGGCGGTGGATCCACAGACGGTGACGATGCCGAAGCCCGCTCCGCGGAGGGCTGTGGTCAGCAGGATGGGCAACAGGTGGTCGCTGAGGGCTTGCAGCAGGGCGGGCAGGCCGAGCAGGAGGGCACCGAGGACGAGGATGCGGGTCCATCCGAGTACGCGAAGCGCCGTTTTGACGCACAACTGGGCCAGGACGGTGGCGGCCATCAGAACGGCGGTGACGAGTCCGGCACCGAACTCATCCGCGCCTCCGCTGACGGCCCATGCCGGGGAGACGGGCAGCAGCAGGGCGAATCCGGAGAAGCAGCAGAGCACCACCATCAGCAGATGCGGTATACCCGGGGCCCGTATGACGGATTCTTTCGCGCGCTCGGACATGAACCTCCTGTGGCAGGTCCCGCCGCTGTCACTCTGGCCGCGGCCGGGGAAATGTACCGCAGGCTCGGCTCGACGAAGCCCACGGCCGGAGTGCTGGACTCGCTGGCGAATCCGCTGTCCCTGCTGGCTGCCCGCAGCGGCGACCTGGCCGCCGTCGCCGTCAGCCTCCTCGCCCTCACCTGACCGTCTCGCCAGGTGGCTGGTCTTGGCCATGAACCCGACACGCGGTACGGTCGGTGCGATATCGACGACGGTAAGACGGAAGCCGGTGGGAATCCGGCACGGTCGCGCCACTGTGAGCGAGAGGTCCCGGACGGGGTCTCTCGTGAGTCAGACCCGTAGCCGTCGTCCTGTGCTCCACCGAGATGGGACGCGAACTCCCTTAAGGAGGCCCTGGCCATGGCGCAGCATGTCGCGCAGCCCACAGCCACCACGCCCGAACTGCCTGCCACGCTGCCGCTGAAGGCGATAGCTCCGTGGGCGGTTTTCTTCGGCATTCTGATGCTGGTCCTGCTGTATTTCGTCGGCGCCGAGCAGGGCGCCACCGCGGTCGTCTCCGGTGAGAACGTCCATGAGTGGGTGCATGACGCCCGTCATCTGCTCGGCTTCCCCTGCCACTGACGCGAGGGACGCCGCACACTCATGAACTCCGCAATGGTAAGAAATCTGCTCGTCCGGGGCATGCTCGCCGGTCTGGGGGCCGGCGTGCTCGCCCTGGTCGCCGCCTACTTCCTCGGTGAGCCGAGCGTCGACCGCGCGATCAGTTTCGAGGGGGCCCACGCCCCCGCGCATGAGCACGAGGTCGAGCTGGTCTCGCGTGGTGTGCAGTCCACGGCCGGGCTGGCCACCGGTGTCCTGGTCTACGGGATCGCCTTCGGCGGTATCGCCGCCCTCGCGTACTGCGTCGCCCTGGGCCGCGTCGGCCGCTTCACCCCGCGGGCCACCGCGCTGCTGCTGTCCGGCTGCGCGCTGCTCGCGGTCTACGTGGTGCCGTTCCTGAAGTACCCGGCCAATCCGCCCGCGGTCGGCAACGGCGACACCATCGGCAAGCGCACGACGCTGTACTTCCTGATGATGCTGCTCAGCGTGCTCCTCGCGGTGGGCGCCACCATTGTGGGCAAGCGGCTCGCCCCGAGGCTGGGTACCTGGTACGCGACCGTGGCCGCGGTGGCCGCTTTCGCCGTGGTGATCGGGCTGGCGTATGCCTTCCTTCCCGTGGTCAACGAGGTGCCGGGGGACTTCCCCGCCACCGTGTTGTGGCGATTCCGGTTGTCCGCTCTGGCCATGCAGGTCGTCCTGTGGGGTGGTTTCGGTCTCCTGTTCGGCGAGCTTGCCGAGCGGTTGCTGAATCCCAAGCCCGCGACGGCCGATGAGGGCCGGGCGGTGGCGCCCGCCACGCACTGACCCTCGAGGAGTACGACCAACTGATCGCGAGCCGTCGCATGACCACGCAGCAACGCCGGATTCTCGTCATCGGTATCGGAGCCGGGGACCCCGACCATCTGACGCTCGGGGCGGTGAAGGCGATGGGCCGCGCTGACGTGTTCTTCATCGTCGGCAAGGGAGACGACAAGTCCGCACTCACGGACCTTCGCCACCGCATGCTGGACGAGCACGCGCGGGCGCCCTACCGGGTGGTGGAGGTGGACGACCCGAGCCGGGACCGGCGTCCGATGGGCCGGAGCGACTACACCTCCGCCGTCCAGGACTGGCGCACGCGTCGCGCGGACATGTTCGAGCGCCTGCTGCGCGAGGAGATGACGGCTGACGAGACCGGCGCGTTCCTCGTATGGGGCGACCCGTCGCTGTACGACAGCACTCTCGGGATCCTCGCCGACATCGAGGCACGCGGCTCCGTCTCCGCGAGCGTCGAGGTCATTCCCGGCATCAGCAGTGTGTCGTCGCTCGCCGCGCGGCACCGCATTCCCCTGAACCAGGTGGGGCGGCCGGTGCACATCACCCCGGCCCGCCGGCTCTCCGACGTGGGCCAGAACGACGACGGGGACATCGTGGTGATGCTCGACGCACACGAGTCGTTCACCCAGGTCGAGGGGGACGACGTGTGGATCTACTGGGGCGCCTACCTCGGCACGCCCGACGAGCTGCTGGTCGCCGGGCCACTGCGAGAGGTGTCCGACCGTATCCGGCAGGTGCGGGCGCAGGCGCGTGACCGGCATGGATGGATCATGGACACCTATCTGCTGCGCATCGTGGAGTAGGCGGCTCGCGTGGGCGCCTGAGGTGGACGTGGGAAACAGGCCGGGGGCGGGAAGCGCCGCACTGGCGTTTCCCGCCCCCGATCGGTCGTACGTGTGGAACCCCCGGCGCGGGGTCGTGAGTGTGTGATCGTGGCGTCGGCCAGGGGTGTGTCAGTGGTCGTCCCAGTGACCCTCGTGCTGGGCGTGGCGGTGGCCGTCGTGGAGGTAGTCCACGTGGTTGCCGTGCGGTACGGCGACATGTCCGCAGTCGGCGCGGTGCTGGTGGTCGTGGCCTTCGTGGACGGTGTGGCCACTGGGCTCGCACTCGTCGACGTGGTCGTCGTGTGTCCGGTGCAGGTGGCCGTCGTGGACGTAGTCGGTGTGATCGTCGTGCGGGACCGCGACGTGGCCGCAGCCGCTTCCATGCTGGTGGGAGTGGCCGGTATGGGGAGCGTGCGTGGTCATGGGGGCACCTTCTTTCTCCCCCCTGGCACATTCTGTACTCGGTCCACGGCCCGTGCCACGCTCCGCGATCAGGACCTGGACCCGTGTCGCCCGGGGCCAGGGAACGCCCACACAACCTCCGGTGCGCTCGACCGTGTACTCCTCGTCGGTGGCCCGGCCCGGCACGGACAAGCCACGATGTGGCCGCGCCGGTTTCAGACGGGCGGGAAGTCTCTCGCTATGCGCGCCGCCACCCGCTCCAGCAGGGGCCCCGCGTGTGCGAGGCAGCGGGGGATGTCGGGCTCCAGTTCGGTCAGGGCGTAGGCGCGGTGGATGCCGACGGCGTGCAAGGAGGCCGGGTCCAGGGACAACCGGCCGCAGACGGCGATGACGGGCAGGCCGCGTGCGCGGGCCCGGGAGGCGACGCCGGCCGGTGCCTTGCCGTGCAGGGTCTGGGTGTCCAGGGAGCCCTCACCGGTGATCACCAGGTCCGCTTGTGCCAGGGCCTCGTCGAAACCGAGCAGGTCCAGCATCACCTCCACGCCAGGGCGAAACCGCGCCCGCAGTGCGGTGAGGGCGCCGAAGCCGAGGCCGCCGGCCGCCCCGGCCCCGGGTTCTGCGGCCGTGCCGAGTGCTCCGCACGTTCGCGCGTAGTGGCGCAGGGCGTCCTCGAGGATGTCCACCTCCTGTGGGGAGGCGCCCTTTTGGGGCCCGTAGACCGCGGCCGCGCCCTTGGGCCCGAGCAGCGGGTTGTCGACATCGCTCGCCAGCACCAGGTCCACCTCCGCGAGCCGGGCATCAAGCCCGGACAGGTCGGCCTTCGCGAGCCGGGCCAGCGCCGCCCCGCCGGGGCCGGTCAAGGCGCCGGACGCCTCCAGGAACCGCGCGCCGAGCGCGGACAGCATCCCCGCGCCGCCGTCCGTCGTCGCACTGCCGCCGACGCCCAGGGCGATCGAACGGGCCCCGGCGTCCAGCGCGGCGCGCAGCACTTCGCCGGTGCCGTACGACGTGGCGGTGAGCGGCGCGAAGACGCCCGCCGGGAGGTGCCGCAGCCCGGACGCCTCGGCCATCTCGACGACCGCGGCGCCGTTCCGCAGGGCGTAGGCGGCGGTCACCGGCTTGCCCACGGGTCCGGTCACGCATATCTCGCGTCGGTCGAACCCGGCCACGGCCGCCGCGTCCACCGTCCCGTCACCGCCGTCGGCGACCGGTACGGACGCGACCGACGCCCGGGGAGCCGCCCGCCGGAGCCCCGCGGTGAGCCGTTCGGCCACCTGAGCCGCGGTCAGCGACCCTTTGAACTTGTCCGCCGCGATCAGTACCCGCACCCGTTTTCCTCTCCTTCCGGGCCGGGCGCCGATCCGCCCGGCCTCGTCCGCCGCGCGGTCAGGGTGCTGTCGCCACCAGGTCGCGTACGCGGTCGGCCACGAACGGCTCGCACTCCTCCAGCGCTTTGGCCAGTCCGTCCGGATCGGTCAGCGGGCGCCTGTCGACGATGTCCCGCGCCCGTTCCGGTGCCGCACCGCACTCGGTGATCAGGACCTGAACCGCGTGAGCAGCGGGCAGCAGGTCGAACCAGCGCAGCCCGAGCGTGGCGAGGCCGGCGGGGGTGGGCTCGCCGAACAGCCGGAGCCGCGCCAGGCCACCGTCGGGGTAGATGTCGAGCTTGACGTGGCTGACCGGGCGGGAGGCGTCGATACGGAAGCGGTGCCGGGTGTCCCGCTGCAGCCGGGTGCGCGGCAGCAGATCGAACCAGGCCCCGGGATCGTCCGGGTCCGCCACCGCGGCGTCGATGCCGCGCAGCCGTGCCGAACCCGGGGAGTTTCCGATGAAGTACGAGGTGTCGAGGGCCGCTTGGGCGAGGTGTCCGCGCACGGCGAGTTCGACGATCATCCAGTCGTTGCCGCCACCGCGGCGCCGGCGGGTTTCCCATCCGTCGCCCATCACCCGGGGCAGCCCCGGGGACAGCACGTTGTTGGGCGGGGAGTAGAAACGGTCGCTGGCGTCGATGACGCGGCCGCCGTTCTCCACCGCGCCCAGGTCCCAGGCGGAGCCGGTGACGAACCGCGGGTCCGGGACCACTTCGCCGTGGACACGCAGCCGGGCCACCCCGCCGTCGGGGTGGATGTTGAGGCGGACGTGTGTGAAACGCCGGTCGGCCTCGACCTCGAAGAGGTGTTGGGTGTCTCCGCTCAGGGGGCTCGGCGCAACGATCGGAACCCATGCGGCTTCTTCGAGTTCGGCCGGTGTGGGATAGCCCTCGGCGGCACACGCCTCCAGCGAACACGACTCCGGGTAGTTGCCGGTGAAGTGCGCCGTGTCGACGACGACACCGCGGATCACGCCCGGCGCGCCGAGCCGTACGACGGCCCAGTCGTGGTCGCCCGCCTCGTATTCGGGGCGGCGGCGCCGGGTTTCCCAGCCGTCCATGAGCTGTCCCTTGTGCCCGAAGGTGTGGGGCTGGAACACGGGTGGCGTGGGGCGCAGCAGGTTTTCCTTCTCGGCGAAGAACTCGTCGTTGGCCGCGACGACACCGCCGCCGAGGGCGCGTGCGGTGAGGTCGGGAAGCCGGGTGAAGTCGCTCATGTTCTCTCTCCTGTTCCCGAAGGTCAGCCGAGGGCCACGCGGAGTGCCGTCGGGGCGTGGTCGGGGCCGGTGGCCACTTCCTCGAACTCCGTGACGTTGTCGAGTTCGGTTCCCATGGACACGTTGGTGACGCGTTCGAGGATGACCTCGACGACCACCGGCACCCGGTGCTCGGCCATGAGCTTCTTGGCCTCTTCGAGGGCGGGCGCGATGCGGTCGGGCTCGAAGACCCGGACGGCCTTGCAGCCCAGCCCTTCGGCGACCTTGACGTGGTCGACGCCGTAGCCGCCCACCTCGGGGGCGTTGACATTGTCGAAGGAAAGCTGGACGCAGTAGTCCATGTCGAAGCCGCGCTGCGCTTGGCGGATCAGACCGAGGTAGGCGTTGTTGACGACGACGTGGAGGTAGGGGATCTGGAACTGGGCGCCGACGGCGAGTTCCTCGATCATGAACTGGAAGTCGTAGTCGCCGGAGAGGGCGACGACGGTGGCGTCCGGATCGGCGGTCGCGACACCCAGGGCGGCGGGCACGGTCCAGCCCAGCGGCCCGGCCTGGCCGGCGTTGATCCAGTGCCGGGGGCGGTAGACATGGAGCATCTGCGCGGCCTGGATCTGGGAGAGGCCGATCGTGGAGACGTAGCGCGTGTCGCGCCCGAACGCCTTGTTCATCTCCTCGTAGACCCGCTGCGGCTTGACCGGCACCTGGTCGAAGTGGGTCCTGCGGAGCAGGGTGGCCTTGCGCTGCCGGCAGCTTCCGGCCCAGTCGCCGCGGTCCCTGAGTGCTCCTGCGGCCTTCAGCTCCCTCGCCGCCTCGACGAAGAGCTCCAGCGCGGGCCCGGCGTCGGAGACGATGCCGTAGTCGGGCGGGAAGACCCGGCCGATCTGGGTGGGTTCGATGTCGACGTGGACGAAGGTACGGCCCCGGGTGTACGTGTCGAGGCCGCCGGTGTGGCGGTTCGCCCAGCGGTTGCCGATCCCGAGGACGAAGTCGGACTCCAGCATGGTGGCATTGCCGTAGCGGTGGGAGGTCTGCAGACCGACCATGCCCGCCATGAGCGGGTGGTCGTCGGGGATGGCGCCCCAGCCCATCAGCGTGGGCACCACCGGCACCCCGGTGAGCTGGGCGAACTCCACCAGCAACGCGCTCGCGTCGGCGTTGATGACACCGCCGCCGGCGACGATCAGCGGGCGTTCGGCGGCCTGGAGCAGTTCGAGGGCCTTGTCGATCTGGGCCCGGGTGGCGGCCGGCCGGTGGACCGGAAGCGGCTGGTACGTCTCCAGGTCGAACTCGATCTCCGCCATCTGGACATCGATCGGCAGATCGATCAGCACCGGACCGGGCCGCCCGGAACGCATGAGGTGGAACGCCTGCTGGAGCGCGCCGGGCACCTGTGCGGGCTCCAGCACGGTCATCGCCATCTTGGTCAGCGGCGCCGCGATGGAGGCGATGTCGACGGCCTGGAAGTCCTCCTTGTGCAGCTTGGCCACCGGTGCCTGCCCGGTGATGCACAGGATCGGGATCGAGTCCGCCGCGGCCGAGTACAGACCGGTGATCATGTCGGTGCCCGCGGGGCCGCTGGTGCCCACGCAGACCCCGATGTTCCCGGCCTTCGCACGGGTGTAGCCCTCGGCCATGTGCGAGGCCCCCTCCACATGCCGGGCGAGGACATGAGTGAGGCCGCCATTGGTGCGCATCGCGGAGTAGAAGGGGTTGATCGCCGCACCGGGCAGGCCGAAGACATGGGTGGTTCCCTCACGCTTGAGGATCTCCACCGCCGCCTGGGCCGCGGTCATTCGAGCCATGAGGATGCTCCTGTCGATTGGTACATCGGGGGTGGGTTCAGTGCGTGGCGCGGCCGGCCAGTCGCTCGACGCCGCGCAGCAGGGCGGAGTGGTCGAGCCCGCCGTCGCCGTGGGCGCGGGCCGAGGCGACCAGTTGGGCGACGACGGCGCCGACCGGCAGGGGCGCCCCCACGGCCCGTGCCGCGTCGATGACGATGCCCATGTCCTTGTGATGCAGGTCGATACGGAAGCCGGGCTTGAAATCGCGGTCGAGCACCGCCTGCCGCTTGCGGGCCAGCACGGTGGAGCCGGCCAGGCCCCCGCCCAGGACCTCCAGTGCCGCCTTCAGGTCCACGTCGGCGTTCTCCAGGAAGACCACGGCCTCGGCCAGGGCCTGGAGGTGGATGGCGACCATGAGCTGGTTGGCGGCCTTGACCGTCTGCCCGGCCCCGTGCGGGCCGACATGCACGTTGGTGGTGCCCAGTGCCTCGAACACCGGCCCGGCAGCGGCGAAGTCGTCCGGGTCGCCGCCGACCATGATGGACAGCACCCCCTCGATGGCGCCCGCCTCACCGCCGGACACCGGGGCGTCGAGCGTACGCAGGCCCTTGTCCCGCGCGGCGGCGTCCACCTCCAGCGAGGTCTGCGGGGTGATGCTGCTCATGTCGATCAGCAAGGTGCCCGGCCCGGCGTGTTCCAGGACGCCGCCCTCGCCGAGGACGACCTCCTTCACCTGTGGGTCGGCCGGGACCATGGTGATCACGACCTCGGCTTCGCGCACCGCCTCGGCGATGCTGTCGGCGCCCCGGCCACCGGCCGCGGTCAAGGTGTCCACGGCCGCGCGGCCGCGGCTGTAGCCGGTGACGGTGTGTCCGGCCTTCACCAGGTTGGCGGCCATCGGGCCGCCCATGATGCCCAGGCCGATGAAGGCGATCTTCCGGGAAGTGGCGCTCATCGTAGGTTCCTTCGTGTCGTTCGGTGTCGTTCGGTGTCGTTCGCGTCGTCCGGGTCGTCGTGGTGGTCCGCAACAGCGGGTCCCGGTCAGGCGTGGTGGTCGCTGCCGCGCCGCTCGAATGGGAGCCACGCGAAGCTGTCCGCGCTCGGGCCCTCGGGCTTGTACTCCAGGCCCACCCAGCCGGCGTAGCCCGCGTCCTGGAGGCGCAGCAGCAGGCCGTCGAGGTCCAGCCGTCCCGTGCCGGGCGCGCCCCGCCCGGGTGCGTCGGCGATCTGGACATGGCCGATGCGATCGGCGTGGGTGGCGATCACTCCGGCCACGTCGTCGCCGTTGACGGTCAGGTGGTAGAGGTCGGCCAGGAGACGGAGGTTGCGGCTGCCGGACTCGGCCGCCACCCGGTCGATGACGGCGAGTGCGTCCGCCGCGGTGAGCAGCGGGTACGCCGGGGCGCCGCTGACCGGCTCCAGCAGGATCGTGCCGCCGACGCGCTCGGCGGCCTTGGCCGCCAGCGCCAGGTTCTCCACCGCCAGGTCGTCCTGGTCCGCCGGAGCGGCGCCGTCGACCCGGTTGCCGTACAGCGCGTTGAACGAGCGGCATCCCAGTTGTTCGCCGATCGCCACGGTGACGTCGATGTTGTCGCGGAACTCCGCCGCCCGGCCCGGCCAGGACACCAGACCGCGGTCGCCGCCGGGCATGTCCCCGGCGAAGAAGTTCAGGCCGGTCAGGCGGACGCCGGCGGAACGCACCGCCCGCACGAAGGCATCGACCTCCGCGTCCGTCGGCACGGCCGTCGCGTAGGGCCACCAGAACTCGATCGCGTCGAACCTCGCGGACTTCGCGGCGGCCGGACGCTCGAGCAGCGGCAGCTCGGTGAAGAGGATCGACAGGTTGACGGTGTGGGGAAGTCGGTTCTTCATCAGTTCTCCCGGCCGAGGCTCTTCAGGTACGGACGCCAGCCACCGAAGTCGCTGATCTCCTTGTGAACGCCCCTCTCCAGCTCGCCGCGGCGAAGGAGCATCGAGAAGGACGAGGAACCGTCCTGGAGCCGGATGATCCCGAACTCCAGCTCCGGCGGTTCGGTGGGCAACAGGTGGTCGCGCAGCACCTCGTCGGGGACGTCGTAGACCTCGCCTTCCACCGCGGTGCCGACACCGGGGTCGGGCAGCAGCCCGGGGCAGACGTCCTGGATCGAGAACAAGCGGTAGCCGGGGGCGGTGCGGGTCCGGGCCACGAGGGGGGCTCCGCGCAGGTGGTGATGGAAGGGACCGCCCTCCATCGCCTGGCCGTTCAGGAACATGCGTGCCATGGGATCTCCTTTCTCGAGGGGTCACGGTGTTGCGTTTGGCCTTTGAGCGCCGGGCCTCCTCGGGGCCGTCGGCCGTCGGCCATGACCTGGGTGGTGAGCGTGCCTGGTGGGGAGATGCGCTGACCTCGCAGAGTCGGGAGGGGCCCGGCAGAGCGCCGGGGAACTTCTGCGATGTGGATAGTATTTTCTGCAATGCGGAATAACAACCCCCCGCCCGCCACTCGCCCCGGGCGCCGTCGCCGCACGTCCCGCACTTCGGTGGCAGACTCATCGGCACGGTGGCGACGTCCGGACGGACCAGTGGCGCGGGGGGCGTGGAAAGCCTTGACAGGCCCTCGTGGCGGACCTATACATCTGCCAATCGAAAAATAAATTCCGCATGGCGAAAAGCGCTTCGGTCTCGTCTCACCTGCCGCCGTGGCCCTGGCCGGCAGCTCTGGTCGGCGGCCCTGGTCAGCAGTAGGCGATCCGCCGAGGCGCCGCCTCTCCTACGCCATGCGCGGCGTCCCAGCGGCCCCGTCCCCACCGCACCGCGTGGGACGTGCCACCCACCCCAGACGGCGTCGCCCCACCCGTGGAGCACGGCCCGTCCCAGGAGGTTCTCGACGTGAAACCCATCCATCTGCTCGGCGTGATCCCGTTCCTCGGGATCCTCGGGGGAATCTTCATCGCGAACCGGGTGACGCCCTACGTCCTCGGTATGCCGTTCAACCTCTTCTGGCTGGTCATGTGGGTCGTGCTGATCTCGGCGACCATGGCCGTCATCTACCGCCTGGACCCGGCGAACCGGGAGGAGCAGAGCTCATGATCGCTCTCGCCGTCATCTTCGCCTTCCTGCTCGCGGCCCTGGGCCTGGGACTGCGCGCCCGCCGTGGCAGGTCCATGGATCTCGAACAGTGGTCAGTGGGCGGCCGCGGCTTCGGGACGGTCTTCGTCTTCCTGCTGCTGGCCGGCGAGATCTACACGACCTTCACCTTCCTGGGCGCCTCGGGATGGGCCTACGGCAAGGGCGCGCCCGCGTACTACATCCTCTGTTACGCCTCACTGGCCTACGTTCTGTCGTACTGGCTGCTCCCGGCCGTGTGGCGCTACGCCAAGCAGCACCGGCTGATCTCGCAGTCCGACTTCTTCGTCGCCAAATTCGACAGCCCGCTGCTCGGCGCGCTGGTGGCCCTCGTCGGAGTCGTCGCGATGGTGCCCTACCTCGTCCTGCAGCTCAAAGGGATGGGGATCATCGTGTCCGTCGCCTCCGACGGCCGTATCTCCTCCCACTGGGCCATCGTGATCGGCACAGTGGCGCTGACCCTCTATGTGACGATCTCGGGCATCCACGGCTCGGCCTGGACATCGGTGCTCAAAGACGTCGCCATCCTCGCGGTCGTCCTCATCCTGGGCATCTACCTGCCGGTGCACTACTTCGGCGGCGTCGGGGAGATGTTCCACGCGGTGGACAAGGCCCACCCCCAGCTCCTCACCCTGCCCTCCAGCGGCATGAGCGCCTCGTGGTTCGCCTCCACCGTGCTGCTCTCGGCGGTCGGCTTCTACATGTGGCCGCACACCTTCAGCGCCGCCTACAGCGCCCAGAACGAACGCGTCTTCCGCCGCAACGCCATCTTCATGCCGCTCTACCAGCTCATCCTGCTCTTCGTCTTCTTCGCCGGCTTCACCGCCATCCTGGTCGTGCCCGGCCTCAAAGGCGCCGACGCGGACCTGTCCCTGCTGCGCATCACCACCGCCACTTTTCCCTCCTGGTTCGTCGGCATCGTCGGTGGCGCCGGGCTGCTCACCGCGCTGGTCCCCGGATCCCTGCTGCTCATGACCTCCGCGACCTGCCTGTCGAAGAACGTCTACCGCCTCGCCCGGCCCCACACCAGCGAGCAGCACATCGGCCGCCTCGCACAGCTGCTCGTCCCCGCCCTCGCCCTGATCTCCCTCTACTTCACCTTCAACGGCGGCAGCTCGATCGTCTCGCTGCTGCTCATGGGCTACGCACTGGTCACCCAGCTCTTCCCCGCACTGCTGGCGAGCCTCGCGCCACGGCAGTTCGTCACCAAACAGGGAGCAGCCGCGGGCATCGTCGTCGGAGTCACCACGGTCTCCGTCGTCACCCTCTCCGAGGTCACGGTGGGCAGCCTCCTGCCGGGGCTCCCGCAGGCGGTGAAGGACCTCAATGTCGGCATCATCGCCCTCGTCCTCAATATCGTGGTCATGGTGGCCGTCTCCGCCGTCACCCGCACCGAGAGCCCCGCCCCCGCCCCCGCCGCCGCCCTGCGCCCCGAACCCGAAGCCACGGCCGGCACCGGCTGACCCGCCCCCCCCGGGGCCGGAGCCTCACACGGGGCCTCCGGCCCAGGGCCGCACTCGCTACTCGGCGGCGTCTTCCCGTAGTTGTTACACCGGGTCGATGCGGGAGACGCTGCCACCTATGGCGAGCACGTACAGCTCGCCACTGCCGCCCTGCACGAACGAGATGACCTCGCCGCCGTTGACTCCGAGGTCGTTCACGCCGGTCACCTTGCCGTTCTCCATCTGCAGAGAGCGGACGGTGCCGTCGCAGTAGTCGCTGAACACGTACTGACCCTTGAGGTCCGGGATCGCGTCGCCTCGGTAGACGTAGCCGCCGGTCACCGAGCAGCCCAGATTGGTGCGGTCGTACTCGTGGATCGGCGGCACGTGGTTCGCGGGTTCCGTGCCGCCACGGAAGGGATGGGTGCCCTCCATCTGGGACCAGCCGTAGTTCTCGCCGCCCTTGCTGTTCGCCGGGGCCCAGTCGATCTCCTCCCAGTCGTTCTGGCCGACGTCACCGATCAGCAGGTCGCCCGTGCCCGCGTCGAAGGAGAACCGCCACGGGTTGCGCAGCCCGTACGCCCAGATCTCGTCCTTCGCGTTCGGGTCGTCCACGAACGGGTTGTCCGGCGGGATCGCGTACGGCTCGCCGCCGCTCGGGTCGATCCGCAGGAGCTTGCCGAGCAGCGTGTCGAGGTTCTGCCCGTTGCCGTGCGGATCACCGCCCGCGCCCCCGTCGCCCAACGCGATGTAGAGATAGCCGTCGGGGCCGAACTTGATGTCGCCGCCGTTGTGGTTCGAGTACGGCTGCGTCTGGGTGAGGACGGTGCGCCGGGTGTCCGGCTGGATCTTGCCGTCCCGCATGGCGAACTCGTCCACGGTGCTGGTGCCTTCGAGGTTTGTGAACGAGATGTAGAAGTGCGCGAATTCCTTGTCGAACGCAATGCCCAGCAGGCCGCGTTCACCGTCGGTGGTGGTCTCGTCGGAGATGTCGAGGACGGGTGCGCCCAGTCCCTGATCATCCAAAACCCTTACGCTGCCTGGGCGTTCGGCAATCCAGACCGTGCCTCCGGGACCGGCGGCGCCGGCGGTCGGATTCTGGGCCGTGGCCAGGTTCTTGAGCGCGACCTTCGCCGCTGCCTGCCGTGGGGCGGCGGGCTCGTCGGCGGACGCCGTGGTCAAGGCGAGGGAAGCGACGAGGCAGATGGTGCCGATGATCGCCGAACTTCTGGTGCGAACTTTCACCGTGATCCTCCTGGAGGCGGTGAATCGGGAGGTCACCCGGCTGCTTGGGCAGGTTCAGGGGGTGTCGCCCGCGCCGGCACGCAACCTGGGTGGGGGGATGGTGTGCTACTGGCCATGAATGAGAATACTGGGACCGGCGTGCTTGGTATAGACCAGGACTCCATCCGGCTACCTCCGTGTGACACGCTGGCGGCATGACGTGGAACGGCGACGAGTACCAGTCCCGGTTCGACCGCATCGCCGCCGAAGGAGGGGACATTCACGGTGAAGCCGCGCTGGTCCGCTCCTTCCGGCCGGCCACGGTCCTCGACGCGGGTTGCGGCACCGGCCGGGTGGCCATAGAGCTGGCCCGTCACGGGATCGACGTGGCGGGCGTGGACACCGACGAGTCGATGCTCGCCACCGCCCGGCGGCTGGCCCCGGAGATCCGCTGGCATCAGCAGGATCTGGTCGGCCTCGACCTGGGGTTGTCCTTCGATGTCGTGGTGCTGGCGGGCAATGTCCCCCTGTTCACCCCACCGGGAACGGAACCGGCCCTGGTGGCCGGGGCGGCGGCCCATGTGCGTCCGGCCGGCCGTCTCGTCGCGGGTTTCGCCCTGGACCGCGGTTACCCGCTGGACGCCTACGACGCGCACTGCCGCGCGGCGGGACTCACCCTCGAAGCCAGGTACGCGACGTGGTCCCGCGCCCCTTACACCGACGGGAAGTACGCCGTTTCCGTACATGGCAAGCCCTGAATGCCCACCACCGGGCCGACGTTCAGGGCTGTGCGGGCCGGAGCGCCTTCCTGGGGCGTGGGCGTCATACCGTGTCGTAGAGCAGAGGCGATTCGCACGGCGGCTTCCCGTCCCTCGGCGATCGCGTGCGCGACACGTCGCGGAACCACGGCGTCGCCGACTGTCAGTACCAGGGGGTTGGTGCGGTCCGGGGCGGCGCGTGGGCGGCGTTCCCCCACGACGACGACCTGGTCCGCGGGCACGGTGGTCATCCCTCCGGAGGTGTGGTGAGCGACGGCGACGCCCTCGGGGCCGATGCCGGTTGCCGTGCACAGCGGCATGATGTCCAGTTCGCAGGTGCCCGACAACCGCTGCAGCAGCTGGACGCGGCTCTCGGGCGGAATGGCTCCGGCGAAGGCCGTTCCCGGGGTGACGAAGGTGATGCGGGGAACTCCCGCGGCCACGGCCAGTTCTACGACATCGCATCCCGGCCACCAGCCGAAGCCATCGTCGGCCACCAGCACATGGGCGGCACCGGCCAAGGACGGAACTCCCCGCGCCAGCGCGGCCGACGACACCACGGCCCCGGCCTCGATCAGCGGTGACGTCTCCACCGCGCCCGTGGCCAGCACCACGGCGTCGAATGCGTCGAGTTCACCGCCCGGCTCCGCGGTCCGCCGCAGACGTACGTCGACCCCCTCGGCGGACAGCATCCGTTCGTAGAAGCCGAGCAGCGCGGCCCAACCGGCGCGGTGGGGCGCCAGAGCCGCCGTGGACAGCTGCCCGCCCAGCCGGTCGGCGGCCTCGAAGAGGACGACGTCCGCCACCCCGGCGCGGGCGAGACTCAGCGCGCACTCCAGGCCCGCGGGCCCCGCCCCCACGACGGCCACGCGCCGTCCGGTGACGCGTGGCGGGTCCCAGGCGCGCACCAGCGGTGCGGCGGGCCGACGCGGTTCGCCGGGCGGTGCGAGGTCCGGGTTGACCGCGCACAGCAGTACCGGGTCGAACGTCCGGCAGTCCTCGTTGCAGGCCACGCAGGGCCGGACCTCCGTCGCACGTCCCGTGAGCACCTTGCGCGGCAGGTCCGGGTCGGCGATGAGGGCGCGCGCCATCCCCACCAGGTCGGCTCCGGCCGTCAGGGCGTCATCTATCGCGGCCGCGGTGCGGAAGGCGTGGGACGCCACAAGCGGCCGGGTGATGAGCGACCGCAGCCGCGCCAGGTTGTCCAGCACCGGCGGGCGCTCGGTGGCCATGTCACGGACGTACGTGGTGCGTACGCCGACGGTGACGTTGACGTAGTCGACCAACGGATCGACGGCGGGCAGCAGGTGGGCCAGTTCGTCCGGCCTCAGCGCCACGTCCTCCGACGCGTCGACGCTGAAACGGATGCCCAGCAGTGTGGTGGTGGACAGCCCGCGAATCGCGGCGATCACCCGTTCCAGCACCTCGAACCCGTCACGGCGCGGGTTGGTGCGCGGCGAGAGGAACTGCTCCAGCAGGTAGCCGTGGGCGGCGTGGAGTTCGATCCCGTCGAACCCGGCCTCCAGAGCGTGGGCGGACGATACGCGGAACGCCTCCACCACCTCGTCGATCTCGCTGCCGAGCAGAGCGCGCGGCGCGGTCGGCTCACGGGGAGACCGTACGGCCGAGGGCGCGGCCGGTGCGTAGTACGACTGCGCGCCGAGCGTCTCCCGGCCGAGATGGACAAGCTGGCAGACGGCGACCGCGCCTTCGGCGTGCATGGCGTTGACCCGCGCTCGCAGCGGCTCGACCGCCTCCGGACGATGGAGCTGAAGGATGTTTCCCTGCCGGGGCGCGGACTGGGGCGCCACCGTCGTACCGCCGCAGATCAGCAGCGCCGCGCCACCGGCCGCCAGACGGCCCCAGTACTCGGCGTCGCCGCCGAGCGGTAGCCCGTCCCGTACGAAACCGCTGGCGTGGGCGGTGGCGACCAGCCGGTTCCGCAGGGTCAGCGAACCGACGGTCAGCGGTGCGGCGGCTGCCGGAGGGTGTGATGCGATCACGGCGCCTCACTTCTGAGGAAGAGCGCATGGTTGAACCTAATCAAGTTCAAAGTTAAATGCCACCGCGGAGTGCCGTCAATCACAAGTCACGAGATCACAGACTGATTGACGATGCGACGCACCGCATCTAATCTTCAAACTGAAGTCAATTCACTATCTACTGATGCGACCGGCTCGCCCTCGCGATGCCATGGTGGCGCGGAATCACTCGCACTGCTTCTGTGCTTCTCTTCACACCCTCCCCGCTTCCGGTGATTTACTAGGACGTCCTACTATCTCTTCAGTCAGCGCCCTGACCTGTCTGGGAAGGCCCTCATGAGCGATCTGCACCGTCCTGCGCACCCCGTCCGCCTGGTCACCGCTTCGGCGCTGTTCGACGGGCACGACGCGTCGATCAACATCATGCGACGGATCTTCCAGTCCCAGGGCGCGGAGGTGATCCACCTCGGTCACAACCGGTCGGTGCGGGAGGTCGTGGACGCGGCGCTGGAGGAGGACGCACACGGTGTCGCGGTCTCGTCCTACCAGGGCGGTCACGTGGAGTACTTCGAGTACCTGGTGGAGTCGCTGCGCGCACAGGGAGCGGAGCATGTCCGTGTGGTGGGCGGTGGTGGCGGCGTCATCGTGCCCGAGGAGATCGACCGGCTGCGCGGTAGCGGAGTGACCATCTTCTCCCCGGAGGACGGGCAGCGGATGGGCCTCGCCGGGATGGTCAACTCGGTGATCAAGGACTGCGACTTCGACCTCTGGGACGGCAGGCCGGCCGACACCGCCGCCGTACTCGCCGGCGACCGGTTCGCGATCGCCCGCGCCATCACCGGAGCCGAACTCGGCAAGCTGTCCCCGGACTTCCTGGAACAGCTCCGTGCCGCCGCGGCGGCACGGGTCACGCCGGTGCTCGGCATCACCGGAACCGGCGGCTCGGGTAAGTCCTCGCTCACCGACGAGTTGGTGCGCCGGTTCCGCGTCGACCAGCAGGACAAGCTACGGATCGCGGTGATCGCGGTCGACCCGACCCGCCGTCGTGGTGGCGGTGCGCTGCTCGGTGACCGGATCCGGATGAACTCCCTGGACGGGAACCGGGTGTTTTTCCGGAGTCTGGCCACGCGCAACAGCCGTGAGCTGCCGGAGCACCTGGCGGACGTGATCGACGTGGTGAAGGCCGCCGGGTTCGACCTGGTGATCGTGGAGACGCCGGGCATCGGCCAGGGCGACGCGGCGATCGTGCCGTTCGTCGACACCTCGATGTACGTGATGACGCCCGAGTTCGGCGCCGCCTCGCAGCTCGAGAAGATCGACATGCTCGACTTCGCCGACGTGGTGGCGATCAACAAGTTCGAGCGGCGCGGCGCCAAGGACGCGCTGCGCGACGTGGGCCGTCAACTGGTCCGCAATCGCGAGGCGTTCGGCATGCGGCCCGAGGACATGCCGGTGTACGGCTCCTCGGCGGCCACGTTCAACGACGACGGCGTCACCGCGCTGTACCAGCACCTGAAGGGCACCCTGGCCGAGAAGGGGCTGCCGCTGTCCGAGGGCAGGCTGGCGCCCGTCGACGTGCGCCACTCCTCCGGCATCCGGCAGGTGGTTCCCGCCGAGAGGGTGCGCTACCTCGCCGAGATCAGCGAGCTGGTCCGCGGGTACCACGCCGAGACCGACCGGCTGGCCGAGTCGGCCCGGCGGGTGCAGCGCCTGGAGGCGGTCGAGGGCGAACTCGTCCAGGTCGGCTCCGACGCCGGGAATGTGCGGTCGCTGCTCGAGGACGCCCGCCGGGAACTCCCGCACGACATCACGGAACACATCGGGAACTGGCCCGCCGTCGTGGCCTCCTACTCCGGCGACGAGCAGATCGTGAAGATACGGGACCGGGAGATCCGCACCACGCTCACCCGCGAGTCCCTGTCCGGCAACAAGATCCCCCGGGTCGCCCTGCCCCGCTTCACCGACCACGGGGAACTGGTGCGGTTCTGGCGCCGGGAGAACCTGCCCGGCCACTTCCCGTTCACCGCCGGGGTGTTCCCCTTCAAGCGCGACGGCGAGGACCCGGCGCGGATGTTCGCGGGCGAGGGCGACCCGTTCCGCACCAACCGGCGCTTCAAGCTGCTGTCCGAGGGCCAGCCGGCCACCCGGCTCTCCACCGCCTTCGACTCCGTCACCCTCTACGGCCGTGACCCGGACGAACGCCCCGACAACTACGGCAAGGTCGGCACCTCCGGAGTGTCGGTGGCGACCCTGGAGGACATGAAGGCGCTCTTCGACGGCTTCGACCTGGTGGCGCAGACGACCTCGGTCTCCATGACGATCAACGGACCGGCGCCGGCCATCCTGGCGTTCTTCCTCAACACCACGATCGACCAGCAGATCGAGAGGTTCCGTACCGCCGAGGGCCGCGACCCGTCGCCCGAGGAGACGGCCGAACTGCGTGCGCACGCGCTGGGAAGCGTGCGCGGCACGGTGCAGGCCGACATCCTCAAGGAGGACCAGGGCCAGAACACCTGCCTGTTCTCCACCGAGTTCTCGCTGCGGATGATGGCCGACATCCAGGAGTGGTTCATCGCCAACAAGGTCCGCAACTTCTACTCGGTGTCCATCTCCGGCTATCACATCGCCGAGGCCGGTGCGAATCCCATCAGCCAGCTCGCCTTCACCCTGGCCAACGGCTTCACCTACGTCGAGTCCTACCTCGCCCGGGGCATGCACATCGACGACTTCTCCCCGAACCTGTCGTTCTTCTTCTCCAACGGCATGGACCCCGAGTACTCCGTCCTCGGCCGGGTCGCCCGCCGCATCTGGGCCGTGGCGATGAAGGAGAAGTACGGCGCCAACGAGCGCAGCCAGAAGCTGAAGTACCACGTCCAGACCTCCGGCCGCTCGCTGCACGCCCAGGAGATGGACTTCAACGACATCCGCACCACCCTGCAGGCGCTCATCGCGATCTACGACAACTGCAACAGCCTGCACACCAACGCCTACGACGAGGCGGTCACCACCCCCACCGAGGACTCGGTCCGCCGGGCCCTCGCCATCCAGCTGATCATCAACCGGGAGTGGGGTCTGGCGATGAACGAGAACCCCCTGCAGGGGTCCTTCATCATCGACGAGCTCACCGACCTGGTGGAGGAGGCCGTCCTCGAGGAGTTCGAGCGGATCAGCGAGCGCGGCGGTGTGCTCGGGGCGATGGAGACCGGCTACCAGCGCGGCCGTATCCAGGACGAGTCGATGCTGTACGAGCAGCGCAAGCACGACGGCACCCTGCCGATCATCGGCGTCAACACCTTCCGCAACCCGCACGCGGACACCGCCGAGCCCGACGCCATCGAACTGGCCCGCGCCACCGAGGAGGAGAAGCAGTCCCAGCTGGCGCGGGTGCGGGAATTCCAGGCCGGCCACCACGAGACGGCCCACGCCGCACTGGACGCCCTCAAGGACGCGGCGGTGAGCGACCGCAACGTCTTCGCCGTCCTCATGGACGCCGCCCGGGTCTGCTCGCTGCAGCAGATCACCGACGCCTTCTTCGAGGTCGGCGGCCAGTACCGCCGCAACGTCTGACCAGCCCCGGCACACCCCCCAACTCACCGGAGAGAACCTCAGATGGATCCCGTCACCCGTCTCGGCGTCGTCGGCTGCGGCCTCATGGGCTCCGGCGTCGCCGAAGTCGCCGCCCGCCACGGCATCGATGTCCGTGTCGCCGAAGCCACCCCGGACGCCGT
The DNA here is from genome assembly GCF_003595545.1 of Streptomyces sp. 11-1-2. NCBI lineage: Bacteria > Bacillati > Actinomycetota > Actinomycetes > Kitasatosporales > Streptomycetaceae > Streptomyces > Streptomyces sp. 11-1-2. The sequence continues at coordinate 2,050,749 of NZ_CP022545.1, read as the reverse complement.
CGAGGCGGGCCGCCGTCGTCTGACCGCCTCCCTCGACAGGGGCGTACGGCGTGGCAAGCTCGGCGAGGAGCAGCGAGACCAGGCCCTCGCCCGGCTTTCCTTCACCCACGACCTCGGTGACCTGTCCGACCGCCAGTTCGTCATCGAGGCCGTCGCCGAGAACCGCGACATCAAGACCGACGTTCTGCGCGCCCTGGACAAGGTCGTGGAAGACCCGGCGGCGATCCTGGCCACCAACACCTCCTCGATTCCCATCGTCGACCTCGCCGTAGCCACGGAACGCCCCGCCCAGCTCATCGGCATGCACTTCTTCAACCCGGTGCCCGTGCAACAGCTGGTCGAGGTCATCCCCGCCCTCACCACCAGCCAGGAGACCGTGCGGCGCACCCACGACATCGCCCAGCAGCTCGGCAAGCAGGCCATCCAGGCGCCCGACCGCTCCGGCTTCGTCGTCAACGCCCTCCTTGTGCCCTACCTGCTCAGCGCGGTGCGCATGGTGGAATCGGGCTCCGCACGCCCGGACGACATCGACCAGGGCATGGAACTCGGCTGCGCCCACCCCATGGGACCGCTCCGCCTGCTCGACCTCATCGGCCTCGAGACCATCCAGGCGGTGGCCGAGTCGATGTACGAGGAGTTCAAGGAGCCCCTGTACGCACCGCCCGCCCTGCTGCGCCGCATGGTCGCGGCAGGTCACCTCGGCCGTAAGAGCGGTCGTGGCTTCTACACCTACGATGCCTGAGACCCCTCCCCGGCCGCGCCGAGCTATCCGCAGCCGACCCCGTGGCGCTGAAAAGCCACGCCCCGCGATGCGATTGACTGGGGTCGGCAATGACCGAACGACGCGGATTTCATGGGGGCCACGCGGTGAAGAGCAACGACACTCCGCTCATACCGGACGCGGTGTGGCTGGAGCAGCGGCTGGGCGAAGGCTCGCTCTGGCGACCGGACGAGGCCGGTCTGCCGGTGGAGCTGACCGATGCCCAGTCGAGGGAGTTCCTGCTCACGGTGGGTTTTCCGGCCGTCCGTCTCGACGTCGTACGGATCGACACACGGCACGTGCGGGACGAGGGCGGGCTGGAACCGTTCGACGCCGACGAGATCTACGGGAACCGCTACCCCGACGACGACTCCCCGCCCAAGAACTTCTGCTTCACCGTGGCCACGCGGTACGACCAGCACCTGATGCTCGAAGCGGCGGACGGTGGCATCACCCACTACGACCCCAACGGGTGGGATCACGGAGACGGGTGGCAGGGACCGGCCGCCGATTCGCTGCCCCGGCTGGCCGTGCTCCTCGGGCTGATCGCCGAATCGGGCAACGCCCTGGAATCGGCCGACGACGCCGTACGGGCGGCCGCCGTCACCGATCTGCGTGAGCGCCTGATCGACCTGGACTCGGATGTGGACGAATCCGCGTTCTGGGGCGAGATCTTCGAGGATCTGGGCTAGGAGCGGGTCGGTCAGGCGGTCGGTTCGGACCTGGCACAGGCAGTGCGTCCCGTGCCCTTGGGGTTGCCGCTGTGCCGCATGCTGTGGAGGCTGGGGCCGAGAAGGGGCCTCAGCCGGTCGAGGACGGTCTGGCCCGCTGCCTCGGCCCGGCCCGACACCAGGATGGAGTACTCCCTGTGACCCTCACCGATCTCTACCCCGCCGACCGCCTGGAGCGCGCCCGGGAGGCCGCTGCCGGCGCGGGCCTGGACGCGCTGCTGATCAGTCCTGGCGCCGACCTGCGCTATCTGACGGGTTACCACGCCCTGCCCCTGGAGCGGCTCACCTGCCTCGTGCTCCCTGCGGACGCCGAACCCTTCCTCCTGGTACCGGAGTTGGAGCGGCCCGCCGCCCTCGCGTCCCCGGCCGGGAACCTCGGCATCGAGATCACCGGATGGGCCGAGACCGAGGACCCGTATGCCCTCATCGCGGCCAGACTGCCCGCCGGTATGGCCCGGGTCGGCGTCGACAACCACATGTGGGCCGAGAAGACGTTCGCCTTCCGCGCCGTGCTGCCCGACACCGACCAGGCACTCGCCGGAGAGGTGCTCGGCCGGCTGCGGATCCGCAAGACCCAGGCCGAGGTCGAGGCGCTGCGCCGGGCGGGGGCGGCCATCGACCGGGTGCACGCCCGCATGGGCGAGTGGCTGCGCGCCGGGCGCACCGAACGCGAGGTCGGCCGGGACATCGCGGAAGCCATCACGACCGAAGGCCATGTGCGGACCGACTTCGTCATCGTCGGCTCCGGACCCCACAGTGCCAGTCCCCACCATGAGCTGTCGGACCGGGTGATCCTGCCCGGTGACCCCGTGGTGGTCGACATCGGGGGGACCACCGAGGACGGCTACTGCTCCGACTCCACCCGCGATTACGTCGTCGGCGAGCCGTCGGCGGAGTACCGACGGCTGTACGAGGTGCTGTTGACCGCCCAGCGCGCCCAGACCGATGCGGTGCGGCCCGGTATCACCGCCGAGCAACTGGACGCGATCGGCCGGGACGTCATCACGGACGCGGGCTTCGGGCCGCACTTCATCCACCGCACCGGCCACGGCATCGGGCTGGAAACCCACGAGGAGCCCTACATCGTGGCGGGCTCCGCCCTGCCGCTGGAGCCCGGCATGGCCTTCTCCGTCGAGCCGGGCATCTATCTTCCCGACCGGTTCGGAGCCCGCATCGAGGACATCCTCATCTGCACCGACGACGGTGGTGAACGGCTCAACCGCACCAGCCGTGAGCTGGTCGTACTGCCATGACCGTCCGGTTCGGTCTCCAGCCGCTGCCACGCCGTATGCGGTGACGGCGACTTCGCCACGTCGTCCGCGTCGCTGACCCGGACGGTGGCCATGGTCGTCGTGCAGCGGTGCATTTCTCAGCCCGGAGCCGGTTCACCCGCGCCATTCCCGCTCCGAACTGGATCCGTTGGGAGACGGACCTACTGGATCTTGTCGAAAATGGCCTCCAAGTGCCGCTCCCCGTCACGGGTTTGTGCACCTGCGGCCAGTGCGGCCTTGGTGAGACGGGCCGCGGCGGGCCCGCCGAGGAGCTGGCCGAGAAGCTCATTCCCCCTTTCCAGGCCGTGAGCGATCGAGTCCGACGCGGCGTCGACCGCTTCGACCGCGGCGCGAGCGACACCGGGTCGCAAGGCGGCGATTCGGGCGGCGAGGGTGTCGACGACATGGTCGAGCTCGGCGTTCGGCACGGCCCGGTTCACCCATCCGTACCGTTCCGCGGTCGCCGCATCGATCAACCGCGTACCGAGGATGATCTCCAGGGCACGTGCGCGGCCTACGAGACCGGGCAGGTATGCGGTGCCTCCCGCGCCCGGGATGATCGCCGCCGCGGTCTCGGGCTGCACCAGACCGGCGTGCTCGAGGGAGGCGAACCGCATGTCCATGGCCGACAGCAGTTCCGCACCGCCACCGCGTGCCAGCCCACGCACCTTGGCAATCGTGATCTGCGGCAGCGACCTGAGGCGTTCGTGGAGCCGCATCATCGGGTTCAAGGACTGGTCTGCCTCGGGGGCGATCGGGAGTGCCGAGAACGCCGCTGCATTGTCGGCAAACGTCATGTCGCCATGCGCGATGAAGAAGTCCGGGTCCGCGCTGTCGAAGACGATCACCCGGACGTCGTCGTTGCCGGACATCGAGGCCGCGAACCGGTCCAGGTCGAGCATGAGGGTGGCGTCCAGCAAGTTGAGCGGAGGGTGGTCGATGACGACTTCCGCCACACCGCCGTTGATGGAGACCTGGATAGCCGAGTATTCGCCGGTCATGGATCCTGCCTTCACTGGTTGAGCAAGGGAGTATCGGAGGCACTGTGCGACCGCCCCCGGCGCTTCAATGAGCTTCGCCAGCACTTGCCTGCCGTCACGCCGAAGTCACTGACCACATGCCTGCGGCGGCTCGAGCGCAACGGGGTGATCGAACGGCTGGTCGTGTCCACGGACCCGGTGGCGATCGAATACCGCATCACTGACCTGGGTCGGAGCCTTGAGTCACCCCTGCAAGCGATGTTGAGATGGGTCGTCGATCACCTCGATGCGGTGGAAGCCGCCCGATCCGACTATGACGAGCGACGTACGCGCAGCGAACAAACGCCCCTCATGTCGTAACACGGCCCGGCGTTGGGGTCACCGGTCATACAGCCGTGCCCGGAGGTGCTGCTCTCCTCAGTTCGGTTCTCCTGCCGGTGTCATGGCTCGCTCTAATGTGTCGAGGTGAAGAACAACATTCTCCTCGGCAGTGAGGTCCGTCTCGTCCCGTTATCCACCGAGCATGCTGACGCGCTCTTCCCCTCTGCGTCCGACCCTGAGGTATGGCGATGGATGCCGCGGCCACGTCCTGAGACCGTGACGCAGATGCGCACGATGCTGAGCCAGATGATCGCGGATCCTGCCCGGCGGTGCTTCGCGGTGCAACGTCGTGACGACGATGTTGTGATCGGTTCGACCAGCTTGTACGACCTCGATCTGGACGAGAGCCGCGCTGAAGTCGGCGCGACATGGTTCGACCGATCTTGCTGGGGAGGTCCGTACAACGCCGAGTCCAAGCTGTTGCTGTTCAGCCATGCCTTCGATGACCTGTGCCTCGTCAGGCTGGCTCTGCGCACCGACCATCTCAATGTGCGTTCTCAACAGGCTCTGGCCCGTCTTGGCCTGGTCTATGAAGGGACCCTGCGCAGCCATATGCGGCGCCAGGACGGCACCCGCCGCGACTCGCTGTACTACAGCCTGCTCGCGGATGAGTGGCCCACCGTTCGTGACACGTTGCGGGCCAGAATCGCTACCAAGAGGACCGCATGAGGGCTGGGACACCAGTCGCGCGCCTCCCCGAGCGCCGCGCTGTTCCCGCTGGTCAGGTGAGGTGTTCGTGGAGGTCGGGTGTCGGCTGGTCCTGAGTGGCGGCCCAGGCGGACAGGAGGCGGAGGGCGTCGGTCGCGGCCTCTTCGCGGCGCAGCACACCGGCCCAGGTCGCCCTGGCCTGGCTGCTGGCCAAGGGCGAGCACATCGTCCCGATCCCCGGCACCAAGCGGGCCGCCCGCGTGGCGGAGAACACCGCCGCCGACACGGTCGAGCTGACCGCTGAGCAACCGGCCAAGCTCGACAGCCTGCCCCCGGCCGCCGGCCATGACGGAAACGAGGAGGTGAGGCGGCGTATCGAGCGCTGACGTTCCCCCACATGACCGTGATGGAGCGCGTCGTGGGAGCCGCCCGCCACTCACACGGAGCCGGTGGCGGGTGGCTCCCACGACGCTATCCCGCTACCCCGCGGCGCCGAGGCGCACGCGGACCGCGGTGGTGCCCAGGCGGGGGATGTCCACGAGGATGTCGTCGCCGTCGAGGGTGGCGGGGCCGTCGGGGTCGCCGAGGTAGGTGGCGCGCTCCGCGCTCGCGACGGGGAAGCCGCACCTGAGGCGGACCGTGCGTGGCTCCGTGGCGAAGGACTGGAGCCTCACCAGCAGGTCGGCGCCGTTGTCACCTGGCACCGGGGCGGCGTCGCGGACCGCGATGCGCGCGTCGTCCACGGAGAGCAGCGCGCGTTCGGCCGGCCGGTCCGCGTCGGGGGCGCCGTGCGCCGGGACGCCGATCAGCGGGTGGTCGACCTCATAGGCGGTGCGCAGTGCCAGGGCTTCGGCGTCGATGGCCTCGCCGCCGCGGCGCACGCCCACCGCGTAGCGGAAGGTGGTGTGGAACGCCTGCTGGGACGGGAAGTTGGTGTCCCAGAGGTTGTTGTGGACCCAGGAGTAGACCGTGCCGGGCTGTCGCGGTGAGGTCGAGTCGGGGAAGGGCGCGTAGGGCAGGGCGATGGTCTCCGGCTCGACCAGCGGTGCGTCCCGGGTGATCCAGGCGACGGGGCCGCCGTCGTCCGCCAGGGAGACGAACGACCTGATGGCACGCATGTGCTGGGGTGCGCCGGGCACATGGGCCAGGCCGGTGCCGGTCAGGGCCCCGGTGATCTCGTAGTGCACCGTGGGCCGCGTCAGCGCGAAGGGGAACGCGAGGTAGGCGCTCTCCTTCGTCATGGTGGCGGGCTTGTCGAAGCGGTTGTCGATCACCAGGTGCGCGTCGTCACGGCCGAGGCTGAGCGTGGTGCGGGCCCGGAGGACGCCGTCTGCCGCGTACTCGTAGGTGAGGCGCTGGCCGAGGGCGTCGTCGACGCGTTCGAGGAGCACGGCGGGGCGGGCCAGGGTCCGGGAGCCGAGGAGTTCCAGATCCTCGCTCACGGTGGTCTTGTTGGCCTGGTGGTTGTAGCCGCCCGCGGTGGTGTAGGTGTCGTAGACGTAGCCGTTGAAGCCGACGACGGCGTCCTGGTCGACGAGTTCGCGACCGGTGGCCTTCTCGACGAGGCTCGCCACACAGGCCCTGGTCAGGTCGAGGCGGACACGCAGATGGTCGTTCTCCAGGATCAGGTCGTCGGCGGTGGGCAGGGGGACGGCGCGGTCCTTGCGCTTCTCGCCCTCCTCGTCCCCGTCGAGGCGGAGCGCGGCGGGGGAGGCCACCACCTTGCCGCCGTCCTCGCCGGTGACCGTCACGTCCAGCCGTACGAGCCCGAACGGCGGTACGTCGGGTACCTGGATGTGCAGCCACCGCCCGGCGTCCCGGTGGACCGGGTTGGTCTGCGCCTCCTGGACCAGCGGCAGTTCCGTGCCGGTGCGGCCGTCGGCCACCGACACCGTGCTCGTGAGCGGGACACGGCTCTCGCGCAGGAACACCGTCACGACCGAGGTGCGGGCCGCCGCCGTGGTGTTGACGGCCCAGTACGTCACGTCGGCGTCGGCCGCGGTGGGCAGCAGGGCGCCGAGTGCGGCCGAGGCGTGGTCGAGGAAGGTGTCGGCGTCGTTGTCGCCGTGCAGCGCGTACCCGTACTTCCAGTGCCACTGCTGCTCGCCCGACTCGCCGCCCGCGTCACCGTGGGTCCACGGGTCGGAGGCGCCCCAGGTGTGCTCGTTGAACAGGGATACCGACCGGTACACCTGGTCGGCGCCGTCGCGAGCGGCCGCGGCCAGGTCGGTGGTGGGCGCCGCGGGGGAGGCCAGGGCGGCCATGCCGTACAGAGTGGCGGCGTCGGTGACGGTGGACTGGGCGCGGCGCACCATGGCCTGGGGCCGGGCGCCCGAGCCGACGCCCTCGACCCACCAGTCGCCCCAGTCGCCCTCGAAGGCGGGGATGGCGTCGCCCAGGCGGGCCTCGGCGTCGGTGAAGAAGTCGGTATTGGTGGACAGCCGCAGCCTGGGGCTGTCCCACGTCTCGTTCCAGCGCCGTACGGTCTCGGCGAGGATCAGCCGCGGCGGCGCGTTGTCCCCGAAGTGGCCCTGCACCCGCAGATGCAGCACGTCCCACGGGTAGGGCTCGCGCTCGCCCGGCGCGGGGGACGGTGAGCCGAGGAGCTCGGGCGGGATCGGGTAGGGGTTGGTCGCGAGCGACGTCAGGTAGGCGGGCAGCAGGTCGTCCACCATGGCGTAGGAGGTGTCGAAGCCCAGCACGGGCCCTTCCATGTAGGCCAGGCCGTGGGGGCTGTCGGTCATCCACACCAGCACCTCCTTGCCCGACGGGGCGCGCCACCGGAACAGGCGCGGCAGCCGTGCCCCGCCGTTGGTGGTGGGCACCGAGCGCCCGGCCCAGTTGTGCGCCACCGACAGGTAGCGCACGCCCAGCGGGGACAGGGCGTCCGGCAGCCCGGCGACGGAACCGGGCACATCGGTCTGCATGGCCGAGTGGAACTCGATCCCGTAGGTGTCCCGCACCCGGCGGGCCAGCCGCAGCAGTTCGTGCAGTTCGTCGGTGGAGCAGGTGTCGCTGTGGAGGTTGTACGGCATGGCCGTCAGCTCGATCTGGCTGGCGCGGACCCGCTCGACGAACTCCGCGACCCGCTCCGGCGGCCGGACGGCGGCCCACTGCTCGAACGACCACAGCGACTCCACGGCCCACCGGAACTTGGCGTCGTCGGGCCAGCCGTCGGTGGTACGGGTCAGGTCGAGGCAGGAGTCGAGGAAGGCGACGTGTTCGCCGAGGACGGTGCCCTGGGGATCGGTGTAGCCGATGTCCAGGTGCGAGTGGTGGACCAGGTGGATCGTCCAGTCCCGCGGTGGTTCCAGCGCGAAGGCGAGCACCGCCGACACGTCGCCGTTGCGGGCCTGGATCCGCACATCGCGGCGGTCGCTCTCCAGCGGGAGCATCAGGCGTGGCCCGCCGGGCGCGGGCAGCACCTCGACGGGTACCCGGCCACGGCCGGCGACCTCCACCTCGAAGGTCCACTCGCCGTGGTCGGGAGCGCTGTGGTCCGGAGAGCCGTGGCCCGGAGTGCCGTGGCCCGGCGCGTCACCGGAGATGAGGATGCGCACGCCGCGCCGGGCGCCCGCGTCGTCGCGGCGTACGAGGTGTTCCGGCAGGGCCCGCAGTTCCGTGCCGCCGGCCCGCGCGGTGGCGGCGACGGCGAGGCCGATCATGCTCGTCCGGGCCTTGTCGGTGGACCAGCGGCGGTCGCGTACGAGTGCGCGCGTCGTCATATGTCTTTCTCTCCCAGGGTGGTTCGGATCAGGCCGTGAGCCGCAGGCTGTTGACGAAGAAGCGCTGGAACACGAAGAAGAGGACCACGGTCGGCAGCGACGCGACGAGCGCGCCGGCGAGCACGACGGGCGGCCCCACCGTGGAGTAGTTGCCGCCGAGGTCGGCCAGTGTGGCCGTCACCGGCCGCACGTTCGGGCTGAGCGACAGGGTGATGCCGAACAGCAGGTCGTTCCAGATCCAGGTGAACTGGAAGATGAACGCGGCCAGCAGCGCGTTCCTGGCCAGCGGCAGATGGATCCGCAGGAACATCGACAGCCAGTTCACGCCGTCGAGCTGGGCCGCCTCCGAGATCTCCCTCGGCACGGTGAGCATGAAGTTGCGGTTGACGAAGAACGCGAAGGGGATGGTCAGCGCCACGTAGATCAGCAGCATGCCGTACTGGGTGTCGTAGAGTTCGGTGGCGGCGTACCCGGTGAACAGGGGGGACAGGAACGTCTGGAGGGGCAGCACGGTGCCGGTGAAGATGAACCAGAACCAGAATGCGGGCCGCCGTACCGGCATCACGGTGACGGCGAACGAGGCGAGTGCCGCGATCACCACCGCCACCGCCGCGCCGATCACCGCGTACATCAGGGTGTTGAACAGTCCCCGCCCGACGTCGGCGCTGTCGAACGCGGCGCGGATGTTCGCGAACAGCCCAGGGGAGGCGAACCACCACCGTGGCGATCCGGTGTACTGCTTGGCCGGGGTGAAGGCGTTGACGACGACCAGCCAGGTCGGCACCAGCCACAGCACGGAGACCAGGATGACCAGGGCACCGCGTACCGTCCTGCCCGTCATACGCCCTCCCCAGGCCGCTGCCCCACCTGTCGCCGCAGGTAGAGCCAGGAGGCGGCGATGACGACGACTGTCAGCACGACGGAGACGGCCGCGCCGTAGCCATACCGGTTGAGGGTGAAGGTCTGCCGGTACATCGTCAGCGCGAGTGTCTCGGAGGCCGTTCCGGGGCCGCCCTGGGTGAGCAGCCACACGATGTCGAAGGTCTTGAGGCTGTTGACGATGGACATGCCCACCACCACGACGGTCATCGGCCGTAGCTGCGGCACGATCACGCGCAGGAAGAGCTGGAGGCCCTGCGCGCCATCGAGCCGGGCGGCCTCGATGGTGTCCGAAGGAATGGTCTGGAGCCCGATCAGGAACAGGATCAGCGAGGCCCCGGTCGCCTGCCACGTCGTCGCCACGATCATGACGAGGGTGTTCATCGGCCAGTGCAGCAGCCACTCCTGCTGCCAGCCGCCGAGCCCCACCGAGCCCAGCGTCTGGTTGACCGCCCCGTCACTCTTCAGCAGGAACGTCCACAGCAGCGCCGTCGCCGAGCCGGAGAGCGCGTACGGGATGACCACGGCGGTGCGGGCCACCGCGCCCCAGCGCACCGAATGGGTCAGCACCGCCAGGAGCAGGCCCAGCAGCACCGGAAGGACCAGCGTGCCCACCACCCAGAGCACGGTGTTCAGCAGCGACCGGCCGAAGTCGGGGTCGGAGAAGAGCGCGGTGTAGTTGGACAGGCCGACGAAGCGTGCGGTGATGCCGTTGTCGTCGAAGAGGCTGCGCCACGCGGTGACCAGGAAGGGCGCGACCAGGAGCAGCAGGACCAGCGCCACGGCGGGGGTGAGGAACGCGCCCACCCAGATGGCGGCGCGGTGGCGATCGGAGCGCGGGCCGGGCGCGGGGGCCTTGGGGCGGCGCGACCCCGCTTGGCCGGTTGCCTCCTCGGCAGTGGTCAGGACGTCCACATCTTCCACTCCTTGTCGGCTCGGTGCTGCATGTTCGTCAGGGTCTTCGTCGCCTGGGCCGACGTGGGGTCGATCATGAAGGCGCTCAGGTCCTGGACGTTGCCTTCGATCAGTACGGGGGGCGACGCCTCCCAGTAGCGGATGGCCTGTGCCGGCCGTTCCCGTCGCACCTGGGCGGCGACCTCGCGCACCGTGTCCACCTTCGGCACGACGCCCGGGTCGGCGGAGGTGTCCCGCAGGAATCCCGTCCACGCCGTCTGGACCGCCGGGTCGAGCCAGGCGCGTGCCACGGCGAGGGCGGCATCGCGCTTGTGGGCGTTCGCCGACACTGCCAGCACACCGCTCTCCACGAGGACCGAGGGGACGCCGCCGGGCGGCGGAGGCAGCAGGAACGCGCCGAGGTCGGCCTCCTTGACCCCGGTGTCGAGGAACGACCCGGTGTTCCAGGTGCCGTAGAGGCACATGGCGGTGCTGCCCCGCGTGAACTGGCCCGGTACGTCCGTGGACGAGGCGTCGGGCGAGGAGAACGCGCCCCGCCGGTACAGATCGCTCCACAGGGCCATCGCGCGCCGGCACACATCGTCCGTGTACGAGGCCCGGCCCGCCGTGAGGTCGAGGTAGAAGCGGTGGTCGAGCCCGTTGACGAGCTGCTGGAACCAGATCGAGGACTCCCAGGTGGTGGCGCCGCCTGAGGAGATCGGCGTGATGCCCTTGGCGTGGGCGGCGTCCACCACATCGAGGAACTGCTGCCATGTCCTGGGCACCTCCACACCGAGCCGCTTGAAGACGGACCGGCTGTAGAAGACGACGTAGTACGACTTGTAGAGCGGGACGCCGTACTGCCGTCCTTCGTGGCTGAAGGTCTCGCGCAACGCGGTGTCGTCGCTCCAGCCGCGCCGGGCCGCCTCGTCCCAGGCGTCGGTGACATCGGCGAGGATCCCGGCGCGGGCGATATCGCGCAGCCGGTACCCGTTCCACCACTTGATGAGATCGGCCGTGGAGTCGGTCTGCGCCGACATCCGCACGATCTGCTGGTAGTTGCTGACGTTGGGAACCGCCCGCGGCGCGAGCCGGAAGCCGGACAGCGGCCGCAACTGGCTGCCCGCCGCCCGGAAACCCGGCGCCCAGGTGGGGTTGTCGTTGAACACCGAGACCACGTCCGCCGGTGCGGGCCGGCTCATCGAACCTCGTGCGCAGGCGCTGAGCGCGAGACCGGAGACGGCTGCGAAGGAGGAGGCCAACACCCGGCGGCGGCTGGTCCCCTGTGGCATGTCGATCGACCCCATCTGACCCCCTCGTCACGGAATCCCCGACCTGGTAAGTTATCGGTAACGTACAGGCGTGCAGGTGGTTTGGAAAGACGCGCGTTAACGTATCTCTCACGGGATTGGTGACATGGGCGAGAGTCCGCAGGTCAAGACGAAGGCACCGCAGTACGATCCGACACCGTGCTATCCCGTCCTCGCCGACGCGGTCGCCGTCGGCTGGGCCGACGCGGCCGGGACGCTCCCGAAGGGGACCCGGGTCCTCGCCGTGGACGGCCCCGCCGTACTGGACTGGGCCGCCGTCGCCGCCGGGCTGCGCGCGGCGTTCGATGATCGGCGCACCCCGGTGGAGTTCGCGGACGCCCGCACGGCGGTGCGCGACTGGGAGACGGTGCGGCGGCTCACGGACTCCGAAGAGTTGCGGGGCGACCCCGACTTCGCGAGGCTGGCCGGCGGCGACCTGTCCGACCTGATGGACGCGCGGGCCCTGGCAGCGCTCGTGGACCCGGGGGAGGGCGGCGCGGGCGAATCCGGCGCGGGCGAGGGCGGCGCGGGCGAATCCGACCTGGGCGAGGGCGATGTGCTGCGCGTCCTGCTCGGGCCCGGCGCCGCGCTCGCGGACGCCGACGTCCTGTGGTGGGCCGACCTGCCGAAGCGGTACGCGGAGGCGGCGGTCAAGCACGGCCGGGGCCGCAACCTCGCGGCGCCCGAGGACGAGCCGCCGACCCTGCGGCGGCTGCTCTACATCGACTGGCCGCTGCTCGACCGCCATCGCGACCACATGGCGGGGCGGATCGACCGCTGGATCGACGTTACCGATACCGTCGACCCGGCGTCGATCGGCGGGCAGGCGCTGCGCGAGACCTGCCGGTCGCTCGCCGCCCGCCCCTTCCGTACCCGGCCGACCTTCAACTCGACGCCATGGGGCGGACACTGGGGACAGGAGACGCTCGGTCACAACCCGGACGCGGAGAACACCGCCCTCGGCTACGAGCTGATCGCGCCGGAGAGCGGCGTCCTGCTCGGCGACGACGCCTCCAGGTGTGTGGAGGTGCCGTTCCAGCTCGTCGTCGCGCTCTCCCCGGTGGAGGTGCTCGGCCCCGCCGTGCACGAGATGTTCGGCACGTCGTTCCCCGTGCGCTTCGACTACCTCGACACCGTCGGCGGCGGCAACCTCTCCGTCCACTGCCATCCCAGGCCCGACGACATGCGCGACGTCTTCGGCTGGCCCTACACCCAGCACGAGACCTACTACCTGATGCGCGCCGGGGACCACAGCAAGGTCTTCCTCGGACTGCGCGAGGGCGCCGACGTCGAGGCGTTCCACCACAGCGCCCACGCCGCCGACGCACACGGCACACCGTTCGACATCGAGCGGTATGTGCAGGTGTTTCCCGCCGAGGCCGGGCAGCTCTACCTGGTCCCGGCCGGCACCCCGCACGGCAGCGGCGAGGGCAACGTCGTCCTCGAAGTCAGCGCCACCCCCTACCTGTACTCCCTGCGGTTCTACGACTGGCTGCGGCGGGACGCGGCGGACCGGCAGCGTGCCGTCCACGTGGAGCACGCCTTCCGTAATCTCGACCCGGAGCGGTCGGGCGAAGCGGTCGCCCGCGAACTGGTCCAGCCGCCCAGGCCGCTGTCCGCCGGCGACGGCTGGGCGGAGGAATTGCTCGGCGCACTGCCGGCGATGTTCTTCAAGGTGCACCGGATCGCCGTCGAGCCGGGCCGCACCGCCGAGCAGGAGACCGACGGCCGCTTCCACGTGCTGACCGTGGTCGACGGGCAGGGCGCGGTCATCACCACCGCCGCCGGGCACCGGCACTCCGTACACTATGCCGAGACCATCGCAGTCCCGGCGTCCGTCACCTCCTACCGCGTGCACAATCAGGGGCCGGAGCCGGTCCGTCTGGTGAAGGCACAGGTGGTATGAGCGCACACTCGGGTTCCGAACCGGCCCTCACCATGCGGGACGTGGCCGCGCGGCTCGGCGTCAGCCCGATGACCGTCTCCCGCGCGCTGCGCGGTCAGCGCGGCATCGGTGAGGCCACCCGCCAGCGGGTGCTCGCCGAGGTGGAGGCTCTCGGCTACCGCCCCAACAAGCGTGCCCGGGAGCTGCGTTCGGGCGGTCCGAACGAGCTCATCGGACTGGTCGTGACCAACCTGGCGAACCCGTTCTACTCCCAACTCGCCGTGGGCCTCGAGCAGATCTGCGTGGGCTACGGCGCACGGGTCATGCTCGGCAGCACCGGGGAGGACCCGGCCGCCGAACGCGAGGTGGTGGCCGACCTGGTGGACCGCGGCGTGGACGGCCTGGTCGTCGTCCCGGCCGGGCATGACCACAGCCACCTCGACGGGACACGGCTGCGCGACCTCCCGGTGGTGCTCGCCGCCAGCCCGCCGATGGGCATCGACGTGGACTGCGTCCTGGTCGACGACTTCGGCGGCACCCGGGACGCCTGCCGCCGGCTCACCGCCCGCGGCCACCGGCGCATCGGCTTCCTCGGTCTGCCGCCGTCGCTGTGGACGGGCTCCGAGCGCTTCCGGGGCTATGCGGTGGCGTTGGAGGAGGCGGGCATCGCGCTCGACGAGCGGTACGTCAGCCGGCACCGGAGCGACAGCGCGCTCGCGGAGAAGGCGGCGCGCGCCATGCTCGCCCTGCCGGACCCGCCGACCGCGCTGCTGACCGCCAACAACCGGAACACGGTCGGCGCGCTGCGCGCCCTGCGGGACCGCGCGCGGGACCAGGAGCCGGTCGCCCTCGCGGGCTTCGACGACATCGAACTCGCCGACATGCTGTACCTGCCGCTCACCGTCGTCTCCTACGACCCGGTCGAAGTCGGCCGGGCCGCGGCGACGCTGCTCTTCGAGCGCCAGGCGAGCACCGCCCCCCAGCCGTCGCGGCGCGTGACGATCGCGACCACACTTGTCGACCATCCGGCGCCGCGGTAGGCGCCGATGACGGTTTCCGGAGGTCCCGTGCCGCCCAGCGTCATGCCGTCCAGTGTCATGCCGCCTCCCGTCGTGCCGCCACCCCTCGTGCCCGTCCTCGAAGTGGGCGGTTCCCATGTCACCGCGGCGGCCGTCGATCTCGACCGGGCCCGGATCGCCGACGGCACCAGGCACCGCCTGCCGCTGGCGCCCGGCGTCGGCCCCGAGGACTTCCTCGCCGCGCTCGCCGAGACCGCGGGCGGCGTGCTCTCGGCGACCGCCCTCGGCGCGCGTGCGGTCCGCGACACCTGGGGCATCGCGGTCCCGGGGCCGTTCGACTACGCGCGCGGCATCGCCCGCTACCACGGCGTCGGCAAGTTCGCCTCGCTGGACGGCCTCGCCGTCGGCGAACTCCTGACGCCCCGGCTGAACCCGCGCCCGGCCGGGCTGCGGTTCCTCAACGACGCCTCGGCCTTCGCGCTCGGCGCCCGGCACACGGTGCACACCGGGAGCGGGCGCCTCGTGGCGGTCACGCTCGGCACGGGGATCGGCTCCGCGTTCCTGGACCGGGGGACGATCGTCGAGGACGACCCGCGCGTGCCGCCCGAGGGCCGCGTCGACCTGCTCACCGTGGACGGCCGTCCGCTGGAGGACACGGTCTCCACCCGGGCGATGACCGCCCGTTACACGGACCGCACCGGCCGTCCCGTCGACGGGCTGCGCGAGCTGACGGCCCTGGCCGCCGACGATGTCACCGCCCGCGACGTCATCACCTCGGCCCTGCGCGCCCTCGGCGACGCCCTCGCCCCGTGGCTGACCGCCTTCGAGGCCGACACGGTGGTCTTCGGCGGCTCCATCACGGCCGCATGGCCACTGATAGGCCCGCCCCTCTACGCCGGTCTGACCCACCACGACCCGCGGCTCGCACAACTCGCCCTGTCGGTACGCGACGACGGCGAGGACCAGGCCCTGCTGGGCGCGGCGGTGTTCGCGGCGCGCGACGCGTAGCGCTCGCCCACCCGTCTGTCCGGCCGCCCTGCCGCGCTGGTCACACCGGCGCAGGCGCCACCGGCAGCGGCCCGAGGCGGCCACTGCCGGCGGCGTCTCGACGACCGGGCCCGCACGTGGATCGCGGACCGGAGACGGAGTATCAGGGGCGGGTCCGGCACAGTTGCTGGTCCACGAGTGTGCTCATGGCCTGCTGGGTGTCGTCGCCTCCGTCGCTGGTGACGTACACCGTGGCGGTCCGGGTGCCGTCTCGGGTGACGCCACCCCAGGTGTGATAGCCGAGCAGTTCGCCCGGGTGGCCGAAGTAGCTGCCGCCGCAGGACAACGGGATCTCGCCCAGACCGAGTCCGTACCGCACGCCCAGCTCGGGCGCGGGCTTGGTGGTCGTCATCTCGTCGAGCTGTGCCGGAGCCAGCAGACGGCCGCCGAGCAGTGCGGTGTGGAACCGGTTCAGGTCGTGCGTGGTGCTGATGATCGAGCCGGAGCCGGTGGCCATACTCGGATTGAGCGCCGTGACGTCGATGCTGGTGTGGGTGCCGAACGCGGCGTAGCTGTGGGCGTGCGGGCCCGGGATGGACGGGGAGGCGCCGGGCGTGCTGGTGTCCTTCAGGCCCAGCGGGCGGATGATCCGGTCGTTCACCTCCTGTGCCCAGCTCCGGCCGGTGACCTCGTGGATGATCATCGCGGCGAGAACGTAGTTGGTGTTGGAGTACGACCAGCCGTCGCCCGGCGGGAAGTTGGGCCGGTGCTTCATCGCCAGTCCCACCAACTCCTCGGGGGTGTAGCCGCGGAACCGCTCGGCCCGATAGCCCTCCGCGCTGTTCAACGCGGGTATCTCCGGCAGGACGTCATGGATGCCGCTGGTGTGCTGCAGCAACTGCCGTACGGTGATCCGGCTGCCGTCGTTGTCGTTGCCCTGGACCACTCCCGGTAACCACTGCTCGACGGTGTCCTCCAGGGACATGCGCCCCTCGCCGACGAGTTGCAGCACGACGGTGGCGGTGAAGGTCTTGGTGGCGCTGCCGATCCGGAAACCGCCGTTGTGTGGCATCGGCCTCCCGGTGCCCACCTTGGCCGTCCCGGCGCGCGCGCTGTCACGTCTGTCCGGTGACGTCACCTCGGCGAGCACACCGACGGCCCCGGTGTCGTGGACCGTGTCCACCCGCTGTTGGAGCGGATCGGCCGGCCGCGGCTTCGCCGCCGCCGGCCCGGTCGAGGCGGCGACGAGGACCGTGGCCAGACCGGTCAGGACGAGCCGGCCCCGCCGGCGCCTTCCCAGCACATGCATGGTGAGCCCTTTTCTGTTCGGGTTGCCGGCGCGTTCGGGGGCCGCTCAGGCTGTGGCCCGCGGCTGTTTCGCCCCCGGAGCCGGTGGTTTGGTGGCCATCCCACCAGCGGAGAGGGGATCGGCCCATCCGGCCGTCCCCCTGACATGCCGATGCGCTGCCCTCAGGGCAGTGGCTGGGGTTACCCCCCGTAGACGCTCAAGGCTTTCCCCGGAGGGCATCGAGGAAGGCCTTCGCCCGTCCGGATGACATGCCCCGCCGCGCGCGGGCGCCGCGTGCCACGTCACCCGGGTGCGTCCGCGCCGCGTGCTTGAGGTGACGCCCGGAGGTGGAGCATGCGAGTGGGGTTGCACGCGCTCGGTATCGGTGACGGTGCCCGTCCCGAGGTGATCCGTGCGGTGGCCACAGCCGCCGAGACGCACGGCTTCGCGAGGCTCTGGTGCGGCGAGCACGTGGTGCTCGTGGACGCGCCCGCCTCTCGCTACCCCTACTCCGCGGACGGCCGGCTCGCCGTGCCCGCGGACGCGGACTGGCTGGACCCGCTGCTCGCCCTGACTTTCGCGGCGGCGGTCACCAGCCGGATCGAGCTCGCCACCGGCGTACTCCTGCTGCCCGAGCACAACCCGAAGCCGCCGACATCCGACCAGCGGGCCCCGCATCCGACCAGCAGGCCCCGATAGGTGACCGCCCAGCGCCGCGTCGCGCCGGATCCGCGTCAGGTCTGTGCCGGTCCTGGGACGCCCAGTCGGTCGGCCACGGCGGTGAGGGCCGTTCCCAGCGGGAGGGCGACCCGGGTGACGGCGTGCTGGTCGCCCCGGGTCGGGGCCAGGTTGACGATCAGCACCGGCTTCCCGGCCTTGGCCGCCTGACGGACGAACCGGAGCCCGGACATCACCGTCAGTGAGGAGCCCAGGACCAGCAGTGAGGTGGCTTCACGGACCAGCTCGCGGCAGTGCTCGACCCGCCGCGGCGGAACGGCTTCGCCGAAGAACACCACGTCCGGTTTGAGGATGCCGCCGCAGACCGTACAGGGCACCACGCGGAAGTCCCCGACCTGCTCGTCCGTGAGGTCGGCGTCACCGTCCGGGTTGATTCCGGCGGCCACCGGCGCGAAGCCCACATTGGCCTCCTCCAGCCGCCGGGCCAGCTCGCTGCGCGGGCTGATGGCGCCGCAGTCAAGGCAGACGACCCGGTCCAGGCTTCCGTGGAGTTCCACGACGTCCTCGCTGCCGGCGGCCTGGTGCAGGCCGTCGACGTTCTGGGTGATCACACCCGAGAGCAGGCCGTGCCGCGCGAAAGCGGCCACGGCCCGGTGCCCGGGGTTGGGACGGGCGCGGCCGAAGGTGCGCCAGCCGAGGTGGCTGCGGGCCCAGTACCGGCGCCGGGCCCGGGCGCCGCCGGTGAAGTCCTGGTAGGTCATCGGGGTATGCCGGCTCAGACTCCCGCCCTCGCCCCGGTAGTCGGGGATGCCCGACTCCGTGGAGATGCCCGCCCCGCTGAGCACCAGCACCCCGCCGGTGCTCAGCGTGTCGGCGACCGGCGCCAGGTCCGTGGTGCCCGGCGGCAGGTCCTCGACGGGGGTCCAGCTCAAAGTGGGGCGCATACGCATGCCGCCAGGGTACGGAACAGGCCGCCACCACCCACGTCCGCCGTCGATTCCCGAGCAACGCGGCGGAGCGCCTGGTGGCCCACGGTACGACCGCCGCGATCCCCGGACATGGCGGGGTGCCTCAGCCGCGTATGGTCACGCCGTGGCGCGTACGCAGTCGGCGCAGCTCCCACAGGGAGAGCCCGGTCACCGAGAGCGGACCGCCGAACAGGGAGCAGAACTGGACCCACAGCGGCCCGCTCGGCATACCGCTCCCGGTCACGTTGAAGACGGCGGTCACCCAGACGATCACCATGGTGATCACGGCCGGCAGCGCGGCGTGCACATAGGCGGTGTTGAAGGCGGAGCGCGCGACGTAGGCCGAGGCCAGGAAGAAGAACGGCAGCAGCCACACCACGAACCAGAGCGCCGGGACGGCGGCCACGAACAGCCATACCCCGTGCAGCCCGTGCAGCAGCGTGGTGCCCAAGATCAGGTATATCGAGCCGGCGAGGACGGCCACGGTCAGGACGTACCAGCCGACGGTCTTGAACGGGACGCCGAGCCGGGAGCGCAGCATCCGCCGCCGCTCCGCGGGCGCGTAGCGGATGAAGAGGGCGATCACCACCGGTCCGGCGATGATCAGCAGGACCGGGGTCAGGATGACTTGGGCGACGCTCTCGTTGGCCTTGCCCTCCAGGCCGTCGTCCGACCCGTACACGTAGTAGAGCGCGATCGTCGCGAGGACGCCGATCGCCGTGCGGGTGATCTGGACGCGGTTGACCACGGGGTCGTGCACGCGCCCGCCGCCGTCCTGGTCGAACAGTCGCCGCGCGGCCCGGTGCACCGAGCGGGCCAAGGGGACGATCAAGAAGAGGAAGGGCACCCGCCGGTACCCGCGCCGACCCCTGGGCGCGGGCCGGTAGGGCCCGGGCGGCGGGGGCGGGGGCCCGTAGGGGTTCGGTGGCGGCGGCCCGTACGGATCCGGCGCCGGTGGTGGTCCGTACGGATCCGGTGTCGGCGGCGGCCCGTGCGGACCGGGTGCCGGCGGCGGCCCCCATTGATTGCCTCCCTGCCCGGGGCCGTTCGGCAGACCCCATCCCCCCGTTGCCATCGCGATTCCTCCTCGCCCCTGCGGCCCATGCGTACGACCGCTCATTTTTCGCCAGTGGCCGGGGAATTGTAAGGCACGCGGTTGAAGTCCTGCCGGGTCGCGCGGGGCAGGGGGTTCATTCCCTTGCCAGCGCCGCCAGCACGGTGGCGGCCAGCGCCGCACGCGTGACCATGCCCGGCACCGAGGTGTTCTCCGAGCGGGCGTGTGCGCCCGAGCCCACCGCGCCGATACCGTCCAGGACCGGTGTGCCCTGGGCCACGACGAAGTTGCCGTCGCTGGCTCCGCCGACCGACGCCTCGGGCAGGTCGTGTCCGAGCAGTGCGGCGCACCGGCGTGCCAGCTCGGCGAGTGCCGCGACGCCTTCCGTGCGTTCGAACACCGGGCGGTTCCAGCCTCCGGTGACCTCCACGCGGGTTCGTGGGTCGACGGGACGCACCGCGGCGAGGGCGTCTCCGAGGCGCTTTTGTTCGGCGGCGGTGGCGACGCGGACGTCGATGCGGCCGACGGCGTGCCCCGCCGTGACGTTGCTGCGGGTGCCTCCCTCCACCACGCCCACGTTCAGCGAGGTGCCCGCGTCCGGGGCGCGCAGGTCCGTCAGACGCAGGATCTGGTGGGCGAGTTCGTCCACGGCGCTGGCTCCGGCGGTGGGGTCCAGACCGGCATGGGCCTCGACGCCGGTGACCGTGACGGTGAAGAGTCCGACGCCCTTGCGGGCTGTCTTGATCGCGCCGTCGGCGGCGGCCTCGAAGACCATGGCGAGCCGGCTCTCCCGTGCCTCGTCGACGATGGCGTCACGGGAGGCGAGACTGCCGGTCTCCTCGTCGCCGTTGAGCATCAAGGTGCAGGCCGGGCGGGGCAGATCGAGGGAGTCCAGGGCGCGCAGTGCCCACACGGCCTGGACGAGGCCGGCCTTCATGTCGAAGACGCCGGGGCCGCTGATGTGGTCGCCGTCCCGCCGGAAGGGCCAGGTGTCGAGGGTGCCGGTCGGCCAGACGGTGTCGTAGTGCCCGAGGAGAAGGACGGGGCGGTGGTCCTGGGCGGTGGTGTCCCGGGCGGCGTAGCGGCGGACGAGGATGTCTCCGGCCTCCTCGCGCGCGAAGGTCTCCTCGGCGTCCGGTGCGCCGAGGCGCCGGTCGAGCCAGTCGCGCAGCCAGCCGAGGCAGTCGTCCAGGGCGTCCAGGTCGTCGCTGGCGCTGCCCTGGGAGGTGTAGGCGGCGAGGTCGGCGACCATGTCCTCCCGGTGGGCGTCGAGCCACTGCCGCACCGCTTCGGCCTGTTCCGAGCCGAGCGGGAGCGAGGGTGCGGGGGCCTGAGCGAGGTGGTCCAGTCCGTCCAGCCGTGACTCCGACATGTCCTGCGCGGCACCTTCCAGTTGGCGCAGGCCGGTCACGACCGTGTGCAGCAGGGTGGTGGGCAGACCTTCGCACGCCGCGTGGTGGAAGACCTCGGTGTAGTGCGTGGGGGCTTCCACGGGCCGGTGGCGCACCGCGAGGTCGCGCCAGATACCGCTGCGGTCCTTCGTCTGGGTGCGCAGCCATGCGGTGAGACGGTCGAAGGCGGCGTTTTGCGCGGCTGGGTCCGTCCCTTGCCGGAAGGGGTGCGGCTCGAAGGCGTCGAACGCTTCCAGAGTGATGCCGAGGCGGTCGGATACGGCGAAGATCTCGCCGGTGAGCGCGGCCATGGCGGGGCGGTGCCGGTCGATGAGGTCGGCCATGGGGGCGTCCGCGAGGGCGGTGGCGGCGAGCATGGCGCCGAACCCGGCCTTGGCCCACAGGTATCCCTCGACGTTGTCGCTGGCCACGGCCGGGCCCCAGCTCTGCAGGTGGGCCACTAGGTCCCGGACCCTCGGGCTGACCGGCGCGCCGTCGGGCTCGCCGATGACGAGGGCTCCGGCGCCGCCGTCCAGGACGACGCCCGGTTCGATGACGTCGGCGAAGATGTTCACGAAGGCCGCGACAGTGCGGGCGGCCCCCAGACGCTCGGCGATCAGGGACTCGTTGAAGCCGTTCTGCAGGGAGACGACGTAGCCGTCCGGGGCCAGGCGGGGCGCGATCCAGTCCAGCGCGGTGCCGGTGGCCTGTGCCTTCACGGCCAGCAGTACGCGAGTGAGGGTACCGGTGAACTCCTCCGGGGTCGTGGCGGTGACCGGCACGCTCTCGCGGGTGCCGCCGCGGGCGACGACGAGTCCGCGGGTGCGGATGGCGTCCACGTGGGCGCGGTCGGTGTCCACGACGGTGACCGGGTGGCCGGCCCGGGCGAGGGCGAAGGCGAGGGTGCCGCCGATCGCTCCCGCGCCGACGACGGTGTATCCGGGCCTGACCGGCTGGGCGTCGTTCATCGGGTTGTTCGTCCTTCTTCCGTGGTCGTGGTCGTGGTCGCGGTGGTCGCGGTGGTCGTGGTCGCGGCGGTCGCGGTCGTCGGCACCGGGGCGGCCGGGGTGGCGCGGGTGTCGTCGGGCTGCCAGATCCGGGGCAGGTGCAGGGCGCCCGTGCTGGATCCCCCGTCCACTCGCAACACCTCGCCGGTGATCCAGGAGGCGTCGGGGCCGGTGAGCCAGGACACCGCCCGGGCGATGTCCTGTGGCGTTCCCGGGCGGCCCAGTGGGTTGGTGCCGATGGCCTCGGCGTACTGGGCGGAGACGGGGTTGCAGTCGCTGTCCACCGGGATGAAACCGGGGCTGACCGCGTTGACGCGGATGCCGTGCGTGCCCAGTTCCAGCGCGGCGGCGCGGGTGGCCATCTCCAGGGCGGCCTTCGAGCTCGCGTACGGGCCTCCGCCGGGGCGGGCGCGCAGCGCGGAGCCGGAGGAGAGGTTGACGACCGCGCCCGGCCGCCCATGGCGGATGGCGAGCCGGGCGAAGGCGGCGGTGGCCAGGACCGGGGCGCGCAGGTTGACGGCGAACAGCCGGTCCCAGGCCGACGCGTCCACGTCGGCCATGTCGAGGGAGGGGTAGACGCCCGCCGCGTTGACGAGGATGTCGATGGGGCCGTGCTCCGCCCAGGCCGCCTCGACGACGGCAGTGGGCGCGTCGGGGTCGGTCAGGTCCGCGGCCCGTGGCGCGGTACGGGTTCCGCCCCGTGCCCCGGTCCGCTGGAGCGCGGCGAGATCGCGGTCGACGAGGGTGAGGAACGCGCCCTGGGCGGCGAACTCCTCGGCGATCGCCCCGCCGATGCCGCCCGCGGCGCCGGTGACGAGGACGTGGGTCATCAGCTGAACTCCTTGTCCTTGGTCTCCGGCATCGTGAGGTAGACCACGAGGGAGATCAGTGAGGCCGCCGATACGTAGATCCACAGCAGGTCGCTGTGGCCGCTCTCGTGCATCCACGTCGTCAGATAGGGCGCGGTGCCGCCGAAGAGCGCGACGGCCAGGGCGTACGGCAGGGCGATGCCGGTGGCGCGCACCTCCGGTGGGAACTGCTCGGCCATGATGACGGCGCAGTTGGCGGAGTAGCCGAGGATCAGCAGCATGCCGACGAGCTGGACCAGGAAGAGGCTGAGGAAACTGTTGCTCAGCAGGTGCAGCAGGGGCCAGGCCAGGACGACGAAGCCGCCCGCGAACCCCGCCATGGTCGGCTTGCGCCCCAGCCGGTCCGAGACCACGCCCACGAACGGCAACGCGACGACGAAGACGACCAGACACAGCGTCTGGGACAGCAGCGCGGTCTTCAGCGGGATGCCGGTGGTCAGATTCGCGTACGTGGGAAGGTAGTTGACCCAGATGTAGTAGGTGAGGGTGCCCGCCACCGTGATACCGGCGACGCGCAGGGCGGCCCCGGGGTGCTCCACGAACATGGCCTTGACGGGATTGGTGCGGGCGCGGCCGGAGCCCTGCACCTGGGCGAAGGAGTCGGTGTCCGCCACCGAGACCCGCAGCCACAGGCCGACCAGTCCGAGCAGGCCACCGAGGATGAACGCCACACGCCAGCCCCAGGAGTGCAGGGCGTCCTCGCTCAGTGCCGAAGTGGCGAGTGTGCCCAGGAGGGAGGCGACGAGCACACCGCCGGCGACCGACACCTGCTGCCAGGACCCGGCGAACGCGCGCCTGCCACGGGCCGCCGACTCGACGAGGAACGCGGAGGACGAGCCGAACTCGCCACCGGCGGAGAAGCCCTGCACCAGCCGGGCGACCAGCAGGAGCAGCGGCGAGGCGATGCCGATGGTCTCGTAGGAAGGGGTGATCGCGATGACGAAGCCGGCGGCGGCCATCAGGCCGACCGTGAGAGTCATGCCCTTCTTGCGCCCGTGGCGGTCGGCGTAGGCGCCGAGGACGGCGGCACCGACCGGGCGCATCACGAACCCGACGGCGAAGACGGCGAGCGTGGACAGCAGGGCCACCGCGCCGTCGCTCTTCGGGAAGAACTCATCGGCGATGATCTTGGCGAAGATGGAGTACAGGGCCCAGTCGACCCATTCGACGGTGTTGCCGATGGTCCCGGCGACGATGGCCTTGCGCTGGGCGCCGCTGAGCCGGGACGTGGCGGGGACGGCGCCGTCCTGGCGCAGAGGGCCGGTGGGCGTGGCGGATCCGGTGTTCATGGTGTGTGCTCCGGAGTGTCGGCGGCGGAGCCGGCTGTGGTCCGGCCGTGCGGCACGTCGCGGGCCGTGTCGGCGAGCTCGGCGTGCGTGGCGTACCAGACGCCGGGGTGAGCGGCGATGTGGTCGAGAAGCTCCCGCAGCGCCACCAGACGCGAGCGGTGACCGATGACATGCGGGTGCAGGGTGAGCTGGAAGACCCCGCCGTCCCGGTAGGCGGCGTCGAACTCGTCGGTCCAGATCTCCCGTACGTCGCGGGGACGGCTGTGCGGGCGGGCGGAGCCGTAGCGGTCCATCGTGAAGTACGGGGCGTCGTCCCGGATCCAGTCGACGGGGATCTCCACCAGGCCGGTGGGCCGGCCGTCGGCGACGATCTCGTACGGCTCGTCGTCGGCCATGAGCGAGGAGTCGTAGGCGAAGCCCAGCTCGAGCATGATGTCGAGGGTCGAGTCCGAGAAGTCCCAGGACGGGGTGCGGATGCCGACCGGGCGCCGGCCGGTCAGCGTGGTGAGGGTGTCCAGGGCACGCGCCGTGAGGTCCCGCTCGTCGTCCCGGCCCAGCAGCATGTTGCGCTCGTGGATCCAGCCGTGGACGGCCAGTTCGTGCCCGTCACGGGTGTAGGCGCGGGCCTCCTCGGGGTGGACGAGGGCGGAGACGGCCGGCATGAAGAAGGTCGCGGGGACGCCGTAGCGGGCGAGGAGGTCCAGGATCCGCGGGGCGCCGGCGCGGGCTCCGTACTCGCCTTGGGCGAGCAGGCCGGGGCTGGTCCCGCCGTCGCGCAGCGGGATCGTCTCGTGGTCGGCGTCGAAGGAGAGGGCGACCGCGACGCGGGCACCGCCGGGCCAGCGGTCCGGGACCAGCCGCCGCCCGGCGCGGACCGCGTCGACGTGGCCGCGCCAGGTGTGCTCGGGCCAGCGCCAGCTCTCCGAGGGCAGGCCGAGGTCGTCTGTGGGCATGGTGATCTCCACAAGGGTCGGGGCGGAAGAGTGCGGATGAGGGCGGATGAGGGTATGGCCGGGCCGCGACCGGGCGGTGTGCCCGACAGCCGGCCGGGGGTTCAGACGGTGCGGACCATCCGGTGCCAGGAGTACTTCAGGGTGGCGAGGTGCAACGTCACGTCGGAGGCGATCAGCCCGGGCAGCGCCCCGATGACCTCACTGGTGTAGCGGAGCAGATCGGTGCGACGGGGCAGAACCATGTGTCCGACGAGGTTGAAACGCCCGGTCGCCGCGCCCAGGAACTTGGTCCCCGGATGGCGGGCGAGCTGCCGCCCCGCGGCTTCGAGCCGGTCGGGCTCGATCGACAGCCACACCATGAACTCCGCGTCGTACCCGAGCAGGGCCGGTTCGACCAGAGTCCGGAACTGCAGGATGCCGCGGGAGATGAGCCGGTCCATGGCCCGTGCGATACCTGCCTCGGTGTGGCCCAGGCGCCGGGACAGGGCGCTGACCTGGGCCCGGCCGTCCTCCTTGAGAGCCGCCACGACCTCCTGCTCCAGACCGGTCAGCGCTTTTGGCGCCCCGTCCCAGTCGTCGCGGTCGCAGGAGGACGCGAGAGAAGCGGGCCGCAGGTCCGCGGCCGCCTCGGCGGGCAGCAGCCCGGTGTCCCACATCGACGCGGAGGTGAACGCACGGATGACGGCGACCGCCTCGGTGCTGGTGATCAGGTCGGCCCCGGGCAGGTCGGTGAAGAGCATCCGCATCATCTCCTCGTTGTCACGGGCAACGAAATCGACGATGAGATCGGCGGCGCCGGTGACGACGGCCAGGAAGCGCACGTCCGGGCTGACGGCGAGCTGATCCGCGAGGTCCAGTCCGCGACCGGGCCTGGCCTGCACCCGGACGAGCATGGACGAGCCCTCCCGGGTGCGGTCCAGCTCCAGCGTGCCGACGACCCGCAGCACTCCCCGCTCGCGCAGGGCCTTGTAGCGCCGCTGGGCGGTCGTCTCGCTGGTACCCACCCAGCGGGCCACCGCGCACCACGGGGCACGACCGTTGAGCTGGAGCGCCGCGATCACGCAACGGTCCAGGTCATCGATGGTGTCCGCGAGTGCTTGGTGGGTCATGGGGCGGACGCTAATGAGCGCTTTTCCACTCGTCAATGATGGAATCCTGCATCGCTCCTGGTCACAGCCGGGCGATCCGGCGCCATGCACATCACGAAGGCGTAACACCCGCAGATCTGGCGTGCATGAACGGACGAGGCGCGGCGTGACGGATTACGTCACGCGGATATCCAAAAAAGTTCACCCTCGCCCCGGCCGCGGCGGGCACCGGCGTGATTCCTTCTCCTTCCCGGGTGGGGAAGTCAGTGCATGGGCAGCAACCGCGTGGCGGCCGCGGTGATGGTCCGCGCGGCGTGGGTGAGGACGGGGATCTCGCCGGCTCCGCGGCGGGTGACGGCCATGATGCGGCGGGCCGGGGCCGGTTCGCCGTGCAGCGGGAGACGCGCCACCAGCGATTCCTCGCTCAGTTGCGCCAGGCGCGGTACGAGGATGACGCCGAAGCCGTGGGCCACCAAGGCGGTTCCGGTGCCCCACTCGTCCGCGTGGTGCGCGATGTGGGGTGTGAAGCCCGCGCTCATGCAGGCGGCGAGCACCAGCTGGTGGTAGGTCGTGCCCGGGTTGCCCACGATCCACGGTTCGCGCGCGGCGTCGGCCAGGGTGACCCGCCGCTGCCGGGTCAGCGGGTGGTCCCGGGGGACGACCAGGTCCAGCGGGTCGTCCAGCAGCGGCCGCTGGTCGAAGCGCCGGTCGGTCATGGGTGGTGAATCGGCGGTGACGACGAGCAGCGCGAGGTCGGCTTCTTCCGAGAGCAGCAGGTCGAAGCAGCGGTCGGGTTCGGCCTCGATGATCCGCACCGTGAGATGGGGATGGGCGTCGCGCAGGTCGGCCGCGGCGGGAGGCAGCAGACGGCTGGCGGCGGTGGAGAACCCGCACAGGGTGACCTGTCCCGTGGGCTCGGTACCGGTGGCGGCCAGCTCGGCTCGGGCGAGTTCCCACTGTTCCTGAAGGCGCTCCGCGTGGCGCAGCAGGATGCGGGCCGCGTTCGTCAGGCGGATGCCGCGGCCTTGCTGCACCACCAGGTCCGTTCCGACCTCGTCGGCGAGCCGGCGCAACTGGTAGGAGACAGCGGAGGGGGTGTAATGCAGCACCCGTGCCGCGGCGGTCACCGAGCCGTGCTCGGCGACCATCTGGAGGATCCGGAGCCGGGAGTCAATCACGAAAATATTTTGCACGGTGACGCCGAGAATCGTCTGATTTTCCTCGCCTCCCTCCGGCCGCACACTGACTGACGTGATGGAGCGGCAGACGGTCTCGGAACGGGCGGTACGAACCGCCGTACTCCTGGTGATGGTCCCGACTGGCGGGCGCCTGTCTCCCCAGCCCGCTCTACCCCGATTACCAGCGTCCCTTCGGCTACGACGACCGTCTGCCACCGGCCGGTGCTGCGGCTGAGCGTGCTGCTCGCCGCGGTCGGCTCATGCTGCTTCCTGCTGGCCGACGATCCGGTCTGGCTCTCCACCGGCCGGGTCGGCCACGCGCTGGCCCTGGGCGCCGCGACCGGAGCCGCCCAGGCGCTCATCACCCGGCACCGCGGCCCCACCGCCCGCATCGCCGGACCGCTGCTCGCGAGCCCGGCCTTCGCGGCGGGCACCGCCGCGGGGCCGGTGGCCTCGGGCTTGCTCGCCCAGTACGCACCCGGCACGCTGACCACTCCCTATGGGCTGCATCTGGCCCTGCTGGCGTGGGTGTGGCACCGGCTGAGCCGGACCGTGCCCGCGCCGACGGCCACGCCCGGGGGAGGGGCACGGCGGCGGTGGCGCCCCACCCGCCCGCACCTACCACCGGCCCTCCGCTCGCTCATTCTGGTCGCGGGACTGCCGGTCCACCGAGCTACGGCAAGTCCGGCGACACCGTGCTCCGGGCCGCGGGAACGGAGAACTGACCCGTCCGGTGCCGGGCCGCCCGCGGCTTCGTGCCGGCCTTTGCCGGAGCCGGCAACTCGGCATCGTCACCGCTACGACGACATATGTACAAGACCGACGGTCGGCGGCCCCTGCACCATCCCCGCATGAGCGAACACGGCGTTGAGCTCTCGCACGGGATGCATGTGGTCCACGACGGCCCTCGGCAGGCACCGCCACTGTTGCTCATCCACGGATCGGGGGCCTCGGGCGGCTTCTGGGGCCCGGTGGTTTCCGGCGCTCGCCCGCCACCATCACGTCATTCGGGTCGACCTTCCGGGCTGCGGCCAGTCCCCGCCCACGGCGTCCTATGACGTGCCCGCGCAGGCGGGTCAGGTGGCGGCGCTGCCCGACGGCCTCGGCCTCCGTTCCGTGGCCGTGGCCGTGGCCGGGCACTCGAGCGGCGGCTACGTCGCCACCGCGCTTGCCGAACACCGCCCTGACCTGGTGAGATCGCTCGCGCTGATCAGCAGCGGCCCGAGTCTCGACGCCCTCCTGCCGCAGCCGCTCCTCCTTTGGTGCGGTTCGACCACGCGGCCCACCTTCTCGCGGCGGGTCACGCCGTCGCCGACGTTGCCACCGAGAGCGGCTACGTCGACCAGTCGCACCTCCACCGCGAGGTCAAGGCGTTCACGGGGCTCACGCCCACGGCCGTGGCCGTCGCGCCGTGGCTCGCGATCGACGATGTGGCGTGGCCGACTTCCTCGCCGTCCCGGAGGCCGCCCGCGGTGGTCGCGGAGGCGCAACCGACCTCATGACACGGCACACCGGGGTTCGGAGAGCGGCGAGTTGAGTTCCGGTCCACCGGTCGCTGGTAGTAGGTCCCGCGCCTCATGCGCGCTGTGAGCCCGCTGGCTAGGGTCGGCTCCCATGCACCCCATGCACCCCACGCATCCCACGGGAATCGTTCGTCGCCAGGCGGCGGAGCGAAGGCGCGACACTCTGGACCGGCTCGTCGCCGAGCGGGATGTATGGGTGTCGACGGGGCATCCTGAGCGCGGACCGCACCAGGTGCCGCTGTGGTTCTTGTGGGATGGGCAGGCCGTTTGGATGTGCACCGGCGCCACTTCGGTGACGGCGCGGAACGTCCGCGAGGAGCCGCGCGTGCGCCTGGCACTGCCGGACACCTTCGATGTGGTGCTGCTCCAAGGGGAGGCGGAGTGCTTCCCGGATCAGGAGGTCCCCGCAGACGCGGCCGAGGCATTCACCGCCAAGTTCGGGTGGGACCCTCGCGCGGAGGAGGGGCCCTTTCTCTACGTCCGCGTGGTGCCGAAGACGGTGCTCGCCTGGCGCGGCGAGCCGGAACTACGCGGGAGAGCCATCATGCGCGACGGGACGTGGCAGGAGTAGCCGCGCCGCCTCCGGGGAGGCGGCGCTCACGGCGATGGCGGCCGACTGAGGCACTCGGTGCCCAAGTACTGCCCCGTACCAGGCCGTTGACAAAGTCGATGGGCAGTAGAAATCTGTCGTCAAGGCACTGCAAAAGATAGACGAAATTACTCAACTCTTGCACTGCGGCTGGCTCGGCTTCTTCACCGCGACATCGTCTGGGCCCGCTGAACACCGTCATCGTCCACCAGGCGCACCGCTCCCTTATGCCTGCGTGCTCCCTGCCCCGAGAAATCCTGCGCGTCTGTGGGCGGCGGGTGGCGGGGCCGGTTGCGAGCGCTCAGGGGAAGGGATCGAGAGGGCCTCATGAGAAGAAGACATCACGGTCGGCGGTTAGCCGCCGGGCTTGTGACGGCGGGTCTGCTCACGGTCGGGCTGCTGGCCGTGACAGCCCATGCCGCGGAGGGAGCGAACCTGGCGCTGGGCAGGCCGGTGACGGCCGGCGGGGCACACGGCTCCTACCCGGCGAGCAATGTCACCGACGGCAGCCAGTCCACCTACTGGGAAGGCCCCGCGGGCTCGTTCCCGCAGTGGGTGCAGGTCGACCTCGGGAACAAGGCGGACATCGACGAGGTGGTGCTGAAGCTCCCCGCGTCGTGGGAGTCCCGCACCGAGGGCGTGAGAGTCCAGGGCAGCGCCGACGGCCAGAACTTCACCACCGTGGCCGCCGACGCGCGCAAGGACTTCTCGCCGTCGTCCGGCAACGCCGTGGCGCTCGACGTCACGGCCGAGGCGCGGTACGTGCGCGTACAGGTGACCGGCAACACGGGCTGGAACGCCGCCCAGCTCTCCGAGGTGGAGGTGCGCGGGGAGGCCGGCGGGGAGAACCCCGAGGACCCGCCCACGGGCACCAACCTGGCCCTGCGCAAGCCGATCGAGGCGTCGTCGACCACCCAGAACTACATCGCGAGCAACGCCAACGACGGCAGCACCGCCACCTACTGGGAGGCGAGCGGCCAGTCCTCGACGCTGACCGCGAAGCTCGGCGCCGACGCCGATCTGACCGGCGTCGTCGTCAGGCTCAACCCCGATCCGGTCTGGAACACCCGGTCGCAGAGCATCCAGGTGCTGGGACGGCCGGCCGGGGAGTCCGGTTTCACCTCGCTGAAGGACCGGGCCGATTACACCTTCAACCCGTCGCAGAACAAGAACACGGTGACCATCCCGGTCACGGGCCGGTACGCGGACGTACGCCTGCAGTTCTCCGGCAACACCGGCGCCGGCGGGGGACAGGTCGCCGAGTTCGAGGTCGTCGGCTCGGCCGCGCCCGCCCCCGACCTGACCGTCACCGATCTCTCCTGGTCGCCCGAGTCGCCCTCCGAGACGGACGCGGTCACCGTCGAGGCGACGGTCCGCAATGCCGGGACGGTCGCCGCGCCCGCGACCACGGTGAACGTCAGCCTCGAGGGCACGGTCGCCGGCAGTGGCGCGGTCGACGCGCTCGCGCCGGGCGCGTCGCTGAAGGTGCCGGTCAAGGTCGGCAAGCGGGCCATGGGCAGCTACACCGTCTCCGCCGTCGTCGATCCGACCGACACGGTCCCTGAGCTCGACAACACCAACAACAGCCGCAACGCCGCCTCGAAGCTGGTCGTCGGCCAGGCCCCCGGACCGGACCTGGAGGTCACCGGCATCACCACCAACCCCGCCAGCCCGGCCGTCGGCGCCAAGGTCACCTTCACCGTCGCGGTGCACAACAGGGGTACGAGCGCGGTGCCCGCCGGATCGGTCACCCGGCTCACCGTCGGCGAGACCACGCTGAACGGCACGGCGGGCACCGTCCCGGCCGGTGGCACGGCCACCGTGGCCATCAGCGGCGACTGGACCGCCACCAACGGGGGAGCGACGCTCACCGCGACGGCCGACGCCACCGGCACCGTCGCCGAGACCAACGAGGACAACAACACCCTCGCCCGCTCCCTCGTGGTCGGACGCGGCGCCGCCGTGCCGTACACCGAGTACGAGGCGGAGGACGGCCGGTACGACGGGACCCTGCTGAAGACGGACGCCAAGCGCACCTTCGGGCACACCAACTTCGCCACCGAGTCCTCCGGGCGCGAATCGGTCCGGCTCGACACCACCGGTCAGTACGTGGAGTTCACCTCCACCACCCCGTCCAACTCGATCGTCGTCCGCAACTCCATCCCGGACGCGGCAGCCGGTGGCGGCAAGGAGGCGACCATCAGCCTCTACGCGGACGGGAAGTTCGTCCGCAAACTCACCCTGTCCTCCAAGCACAGCTGGCTCTACGG
Organism: Streptomyces sp. 11-1-2; assembly: GCF_003595545.1. Lineage (NCBI taxonomy): Bacteria > Bacillati > Actinomycetota > Actinomycetes > Kitasatosporales > Streptomycetaceae > Streptomyces > Streptomyces sp. 11-1-2. Next base: position 2,019,134 of record NZ_CP022545.1, on the reverse strand, counting down.
CACGACCGACGACCCGGAGGGCCTGACCAATCGGCCCGGCGGCGACGCCCGGCGACTGTTCGACGAGTCCCACGCCCTGCTCACCGACTCCTACCCGGTGGGTACCAAGTTCCGGCTCCAGCGGGATGCCGGTGACGACGCGGCCTTCTACATCATCGACCTGGTCGATCTGGAGCAGGTGGCGGCACCGGCCACCAAGCCCGCCGACTGCGTCTCCATCACCGACTACGGGGCCGTGCCCAACGACGGCATCGACGACGCGGACGCCATCCAGCGCGCCGTCACGGCGGACCAGGAGGGCCAGATCCCCTGCGTGTGGATTCCCGCGGGCCAGTGGCGCCAGGAGAAGAAGATCCTGACCGACGACCCGCAGGACCACGGCCAGTACAACCAGATGGGCATCCGGGATGTCACCATCCGCGGTGCCGGGATGTGGCACTCCCAGCTCTACTCGCTCATCCCGCCCCAGGAAGCGGGCGGGATCAACCACCCCCATGAGGGCAACTTCGGCTTCGACATCGACGACAACACCAAGATCTCCGACATCGCCATCTTCGGCTCCGGCACCATCCGCGGCGGCGACGGCGGCGCCGAGGGCGGTGTCGGGCTCAACGGCCGCTTCGGCAAGAACACCAAGATCACCAACGTGTGGCTCGAGCACGCCAACGTCGGCGCCTGGGTCGGCCGCGACTACTCCAACATCCCCGAGCTGTGGGGGCCCGGTGACGGCCTCGAATTCAGCGGCGTACGGATCCGCAACACCTACGCCGACGGTGTCAACTTCACCAACGGCACCCGCAATTCGACCGTCTACAACTCCTCCTTCCGCAACACCGGCGACGACTCACTCGCCGTCTGGGCCAACAAGTACGTGAAGGACACCTCGACGGACATCGGCCACGACAACCACTTCCGCAACAACACGATCCAACTGCCCTGGCGGGCCAACGGCATCGCGGTCTACGGCGGCTACGGCAACACGATCGAGAACAACCTGATCTCCGACACCATGAACTACCCGGGGATCATGCTGGCCACCGACCACGACCCGCTGCCCTTCTCGGGCCAGACGCTCATCGCCAACAACGGTCTGTACCGCACGGGCGGCGCGTTCTGGGGCGAGGCGCAGGAGTTCGGCGCGATCACCCTGTTCGCCCAGGGGCAGGACATCCCGGGGGTCACGATCCGCGACACCGACATCCACGACTCCACCTACGACGGCATCCAGTTCAAGACGGGCGGCGGCACGATGCCCGGCGTCCGGATCGAGAACGTCACCATCGACAAGTCCAACAACGGATCCGGGATCCTCGCGATGAGCGGTGCGCGCGGCAGCGCCACGCTGACGAACGTGACGATCACCAACTCGGCCGAGGGCGATGTGATGAAGGAGCCCGGCTCGCAGTTCGTGATCAACGGCTCCGCGAACCGGTCCTCCGCATCCGCGTCGCGCGACTGAGCGCTGTTCCACCCGACGCACCGGTTCCGGCCCGTGACCAGCGGATCTTCCGATCCGCCGGTCACGGGCTTGACCTTGACACGGTGATAACGTGTGCCCTGGGTGCAGGAGGTGGCCCCGATCAACACCACAATCGGAACCCCGCAGAACACCCGAGTGGCCAACGCCCTGAGCGCCGAGGACTCGTCGGTCCGGCTTCAGGCGGCCCTGGCCGTCGGCTCGAACCCCGACCCCGGCTTCCTGGAGCCGCTCGTCGAGCGGTGCGCGGTCGAGCCGGACTTCTTCGTACGGGACATGCTGTCCTGGGCGCTGACCCGCCTCTCGCCCGAGATCACCCTGCCTCGGATCCGCCGGGAACTCGACGCTGAGCGCGCTCAGGCCCGCAGCCAGGCGTTGCACACGCTCTCCAAGATCGGCGACCAGGGCGCATGGGCCTGGATCACCCGCGACCTGCTGCGCGACGCCGACGACGAGATCGCGCGGACCGCGTGGCGCGTCGCGGTCGTCCTCGTACCCGAGGACGAGAAGGAGGACCTGGCCGACGAACTGGTCACGCAGCTCGGCCGCGGCGACCGCGATATGCGGCTGAGCCTGAGCCGGGCCCTGGTCGACCTCGGCGATGTGACCGAGCGTGCCCTGGAGCGGGCCGCGGCGAACGAGGACCCGGCGGTGGCCACGCACGCCCGCGCCACCGAGCTGCTCCGGCAGAACCCGGAGACCGGCTTCGACGCGGCGATCGACGAGGCGAAGCGAGTCGCCACACTCGGCCCCGAAAGAGCCGCTGCCGCAGAGGTTGCGGCTGCGTCGGGAGTCGCCGAGACCGCGGAGGCTGCCGACACCGCGGCGTCCGCGAAGAGTGCGGAGATCGCGGATTGCTGATCGGCGAGGTGGCCCGTCACTCGGGGGTGAGCGCCCGGATGCTCCGGCACTACGACGCCCTCGGGCTGGTGTGCCCGACCGGTCGCACCGTCGGCGGCTACCGCGAGTACTCCGCCGAGGACGTCCGCAGGATCTTCCACGTGGAGAGCCTGCGGTCCCTCGGGCTCTCGCTCAAGCAGATCGGGCGCGCGCTGGACGACCCGGCCTTCACCCCGTCCGCCCTGGTCAGCGACCTCATCCAATGGACGGAAGACCGCTTGGCGCGGGAAGCGGAGCTGCTCGAGCGGCTCCGCGCGATCGATGCGTCGGCGCCCACCGGCTGGCAGGACGTCCTGCGCATCGTCGAACTCATGCAGGGGCTCAACTCGACCAGCGCCGCGCGCAGGCAGCAGGCCGTCCTGGCTCGGCGGGGGGACGTGTCGGTTCCCGCCGAACTGCTGGCCGGGGCGGTCCTGGCCGAATCCGACCCCAATGTCGCGGGCGCCCTGCGCTGGGCCCTCGCCCGATCGGGCGGCGATGGCGTGGCGACGCTGGCCGCCGGTGTGCACTCGGAGGACGTCGACATCCGGCGGCGCGCGGTGCTGGCGATCGCCGAGATGTCCGAGGCCCCGGGCGCGACCGCGGCGCTTGCGGACGCGCTCGGCGACCCGGACCCGACGGTGCGCAGACAGGCCGCTCTGGCGTCGGGCAGGCGTGGCGTGACCGCGGCCGTGCCGACCCTCGTCGGCATGGTGGTCGAGGGCTCCAACGACGTCGACGCGGCAGAAGTCCTGGGAACGCTGTCCCAGGACCCCGAGTGTGCGGACCGGATCATGACCGCACTGGCCGACGAACTCGCCGCCCCCACCGCGGACTCCGCGACACGGATACGCCTGGCCCAGGCGCTGGTCGAGCTGCCGGGGGCCGCCGTGCGGGAGATCCTGCGCCAACTGACCCACGACGACGACCGCGCTGTCGCCCTTGTCGCCTCCTCCTTCGTCGGACTTCTCGAACAACGGAGGCAGGGCCGTCATAAACAGGGAGGCCATCTTGTCCTTTCTATGGACAGACCCTGTTTGGAGGAACACATGAGTGCTGAGCACGCACACCTGCCACCAGGCGTTGAGGTGATCATGACCCTGCCGGAGGCGGCGGCCCGCATCCCGGCCGGCGCCGAGGCCAGGACCGTCCGGGTCACCCTGCCGCCCGGTGACCCTGGCGCGCCGCCGCACCGGCACCCCGGACCGCTGTACGGCATCGTGACCGAGGGCGAGATCCTCTTCGAGCTGGAGGGGGAGGCGCCCCGGGTGCTCAAGGCTGGTGACGCCCTGTTCGAGCCCGGGGGAGACGTGATCCACTACCAGGGCGCCAACAACCTTACGGACGCGCGGTCGCAGCTTGTGGTGACCATGTTCGCGCCGCCCGGTACCCCGGTTCTGACCGTGGTCGGCCCGGAGGAACTGGCCGAACGACGGCACCTACGGGTGGCCCACTGAAAAGCTCGGTCACATGTGTGCGGGGCAGCCGGATCACATAGCCGTGATCCGGCTACCTCAAACAGGTTGACCTGGGCCGGAGTCGCGGACACCGGTAGGACGCGCTACTTCGGCGGCTGGAAGCCGCCGATCTTCTGCTCGAGCAGTTCGGCCAGCCGCAGCGGGGTGCGGTCCTCGAACATCGGGCCGATGAGCTGCACTCCCACCGGCAGACCCTCGGGGGACCGGCCCGCTGGTATGGCGGTGGCGGGCAGGCCGGGCATGGTGGCCACACCGGCCCAGACGAGCTGGTCGAAGTACGGGTACTCGACGCCGTCGATGTCGAGCCGGCGTTCCCTCGGATCGGGGTTGTGGTCGTGCGGGAACGCGGGAGTGGGCGTGATGGGACACACCACGGCGTCGAACTCGGCGAAGAGCTGCCGCCAGCCGTGGCGGTGGAGCTCGCGACGGCTGTTCGCCCCGATCCAGTCGTGGTGGCTGAACACCATGGCGCGCAGCCGCGCCGCATCGAGACTCTGGTCGTCCGCGCTCAGCGCGGCGGCGCTGGTCCGCAACTGCTCGTACGCCTCGACGGGGAAACGCGCGATCTGGCTCGAAAACAGCAACTGCGTGTAGAGCATCGCGGCTTCGGTCAGATCGGGCAGCAGCGGACTGTGCCGTTCGACGCGGGCACCGGCCTCGACAAGCGCGTCGGCCACCCGGTTCACGCCCGCCCGTACAGCGGACCCGGTCGGAATGAGCGGATGCTCGTCGAGGACCAGGACCCGGAAGTCGCCGAGCCGCTCGTGGCGCGCGGGCGGCAGCGTCACGTCGTACGCCACACCGAGCGTGAGCGGGTCCGGTCCTGCCATGACGTCGAGCAGGAGCATGAGGTCGCGGGCAGTGCGCGCCATCGGGCCGACGACGGCGAGATCGGGGTCGGCCGGCAAGGCCGGCGCGGGCGGCGGGACCATACCGCGGCTCGCCGCCAGCCCGAGTGTCGGCTTGTGTGCGTAGACACCGCAGAAATGCGCGGGGGCGCGCAATGAACCGGCGATGTCGGAGCCGATGGACAGCGCGCCGAATCCGGACGCCAGAGCAGCCGCCGATCCGCCGGAGGATCCACCCGGCGTACGACCGTGATCCCATGGGTTATTGGTGGTGCCGTAAATCTCGTTGAAGCTCTGCACATCTTGCAGCCCCACGGGCACATTGGTCTTACCGAGCACCACCGCGCCCGCGGCCTTGAGCCGCGACACCTGCACCGCGTCCTCGGCCGGCATGAAGTCGCGGTGTTGCGGCATGCCCCAGTTCGTGGGCAGCCCGGCGATGTTGTAGGACTCCTTGACCGTCACCGGAATGCCGAGCAGCGGCCGGTCCTCACCGCGGGCGCGCGCCTGGTCGGCACCGCGCGCGGCGGCCCGCGCACGGTCGAAGTCCGGCACACAGATCGCGTTGATCGCCTTGTCGTCCCGCTCGATACGGGCGATGGCCTGGTCGGTCAATTCCGCCGAGGTCACTTCACCGGCACGCAAAGCGGCCGCGAGTCTTTCGGCCGTCTGAAAATTCCACTCCATAAATCCGACCGTAACGGCCTGTGGAACAAGCCACGAAACGCTTCTCAACGCAACGGGATGGATGCCTCAATACGCATCAAGTTCCTCTCCGCCAAAGACAATTCGCCCGCTGGCGCTGGCGCTGGCGCTGTCCCGGGCCGATGGCGCGGTGCCGTTCGCGCCGGTTACTTCCGCTCCAGCGCGGCCAGACGCAGCTCAAGCTGGTCAACCCGGTGCCGTAGCAGGGTGACCTGAGCTTCCAGGCTGACTTCCCGTTCCGCCCGGGGTTGAATGCGCGGTGACGCGGCGGCGCGCTCGACCACCGCTTCCAGTTGGACCAGGCGCTGCGGCCCGTTCGGGCCAGGAGGCGAGGCTGCTCAAGCACCACCACATCGGCACGGAGCACATCCTGTTGGGGCTGCTCGACGCGCCGGACAGCCGTGCGCGAGGCGCAGCAGCTGCACCACACCTACATCGGTACGGAACACATCCTGCTCGCTCTGGTCAGGGAAGGTGAGGGCGTCGGCGCGAAGACGCTTGCCGAGCGGATCAGTCCGATCAGCAAGATCCGTGCCGCGGTGCTGGCCTCAGTGGAGGGATCGCAGGACGTCGCCGCCGGCCCATGGCCGGTCGGCACGACTGCCACCGAGGACACCGTGTCCGCCGCCGGCGCGCTGGCCGGTGGCGCACCGGTCGGCAGCCATCACCTTCTAGAGGCGATGCTGCGGGCGGAGAACAGCATGGCGGCCAGGGTGCTGCGCGAACTCGGAGTCGACCCGGACGCGGTCGCCGCCAAGATCGACGAACTGGACCCGGAGACGACCACGGACGCGAACCCGGAGGAAGCCGCCGCGCGCAGGATGGAAATCCGGCTGGTCGACGACGAGGTGCACCTGATCCTGCGGGACCCGGCAACGGTCACGATCGCCAAGAACGTCACCGAGCTGTCCGGTGGCCCGATCCATGGCGTCGGGCCGGTCGCCGGCCTGTTCGTCCCACTCTGGCGGTCGACCAACCAGCTACTGCTGCAGATCCAGCGCGTGCTGCAACCGGAACCCGAGGAAGCGGATGGATCCGCCGCGAGCAAGGTGGCCAAGGCCGTGCGCACAGTGCTCGCGCCCCGGCTCCGCCGCTGAATCGGAAGCAACCATGACCATCAGCATCGTTGGAACCGGCTTGGGCGGCCTGGCCCTTGCCCGTGTGCTGCATGTGACCTCGCCCGCCGCGCCGCGCTCACCGCGGCCTCCGCCTCCCGCAGGAACGCGCGGCCGACCACGGTGGGCACCAGTCCGGTCGGTGTGCGGGAGCACGGCGGCGGAGCCTGGACCAGGCGATTCAGCCGGTCGGGCCCGGGTCGTTGGGATGCGGCTGTACGGCGGTGACCACCGCGGCCATCCAGGGCCACAGGGGCAGGCTGCCCAGCACCTTCGCGCGCAGATCGGCCTCGCTGTCGGCGCGCCACACACCGATGCTGCGGAGCTCGCCCACCGGGCGCCACAGCCGGACCAAGTGGCCCGCGGAGGCGAGCTCCTTCGCCCGGGCGGACTCGTCCGCGCGGCGTCGGCCGACCTCGGCGGGGTCGGTGCCCTCGGGCACGGTGGTGGTGAGCTCGACCAGGAACTCCTTCATGGTCATGTTCCTCTCCGTGAGGTAGGGGGTCTCGGGGCGGTCGGCCGGAACCGTCTGTGAGGGCACCGTCGGGTGCCTGCGGCGCCGGGCGGCCCGCATCGGGTGACGAGGCGGGGCCGCGCCGACGGGCTTGCGTCCAGCGGACTGATCAGGCAGCGGCCTTGAGCGCGGTGGCCATCCTGACCGCGCGCTCGGCCTGGATGCGGGCGGCGGTGCGCGTGGTGTCGTCGACGGGGTTGGTGCCCTGGGCGTCGACGTGGGAGGTGCCGTAGGGGTTGCCGTCGGTGAACTTGGCCGGGTCGGTGAAACCGGGGCTGACGGTGATGCCGCCGAAGTGGTGGATGGAGTTGTAGAGGGCGAGGAGGGTGGACTCCTGGCCGGCGTGGGCGGTGGCGCTGGAGACGAAGCCGCTGTAGACCTTGTCGGCCAGCTTGCCCTGGGCCCACAGGCCGCCGAGCGTGTCGATGAACTGCTTGAGCTGCGCGGAGACATTGCCGAAGCGGGTGGGGGTGCCGAAGAGGACGGCGTCGGCCCACTCGATGTCGTCGGGGGTGGCCTCGGGGATCTCGGCGGTGGCGGCGTGGTGGGCGGCCCAGGCGGGGTTGGAATCGATGGCCGCCTGGGGAGCGAGCTCGGCGACCTTGAGCAGGCGGACCTCCGCACCGGCCTTGACGCCCGCGTCGCGGAGCTCCTTGGCGATCTCGGCGATGGTGCCGGTGGACGAGTAGTACACGACGGCGAGCTTGACGGGGGTGGTCACAGTGACTCTCCACTTCAGGGGGATATACGGTGCATGCGGTCGATAGTCGACCGGCCGGCTAAAGATTAGTAGACCGGTCGTCTAGTCGCAACCGCCGGCATGGAGCCAAGGGGTACAGGCCGACCCCCCGGGCGTCCGGCGGGACGCCCGGGGGCTGCGGATTCTCGGTATAGACGATCGGTCGTACACTTGCCGCCATGGGACGCACCAGTGATGCGAAGGAGAAGATCCTCAACGCCGCGCACTCGCTCATCGAGCTGCGTGGCTACTCGGCGCTGGGTGTCGCCGAGATCTGCAAGGCGGCCGACGTTCCCAAGGGCAGCTTCTACTACTTCTTCGAGTCGAAGGAGGCTCTTGCCCTGGCCGTCCTCGACGAGCACTGGCAGACGCAGCGCGGCGACTGGGCCCGGGCCCTGCACGACGACGGGGAGCCGCTCTCGCGGCTGCGCCGACTGTTCGAGCAGACCCAGGCCGGGCTGCGCGCGGGCCAGCAGAGCTGTGGAACGGTCTCCGGATGCATGTTCGGCAACCTCACCCTGGAACTGAGCAACCAGACCGAGCCCATCCGCGCACGCCTTCAGCAGATCTTCGACGCTCAGGTGGAGATGGTCGATACGGTCATCGCCGAAGCCCGGGAGCGCGGGGAGGTCACCGTTGGCGACACCCGTAACGCTGCCCGGTCGGTCGTCGCTCAGCTCGAGGGCCAGGTGCTGTTCGCCAAGCTCTACAACAACACCCAGCACCTCGAAGCCCTGTGGGACAACTGCCTGGCGCTGCTCTCCGCACGCCCGACGGGCGTGGCGGCCGTCAGCTCCTGACCAGTCCGGGAGCGACCGGCCGGGGCCGTCGGTCGGCGAACAGCTTGGTGCCGGCGTAGTACCCCACCGCGCCCACGACCAGCCCGACGAGCCAGGACAGATCGGCGCCGCCGAGGGATCGCACCAGCGGGCCGACGTAGATGCTGCTGTTGATGAACGGCAGTTCGGCGGCGATCGACACCACATAGACGAGCACCGCCCACCAGGTGAAGGTGCCGTACCGTCCGTTCTTCGTCAGCAGTTCGGGAATGTCGTAGTGGCCGCGGCGAACGAAGTAGTAGTCGGTGAGGTTGATCGCGGTCCATGGCACCAGCAGGTAGAGCACGAACAGGGTGATGTTCTGGAACGTCTCCAGCAGGCTGCCGCTGGCCAGGATGGCAAGCGCGCTGGCGAGGGCGGCGAAGCAGATGACGAAGATCGCCCGGGCCGTCGCGGTCGAGCGCACCCTGCCCTCCGCGGAGAGCGAGCTGAGCGCGGTGAGGAACGCACCGTAGGGACCTTCGGCACCCGCCGGGACCAGCCCCAGGAGCAGCGCCGCGACCACGAGCCAGCCGAACGACGGGAACCGGTCGGCCAGGAACCCGATCGCGTCGGAGTTCACCGCGTCGCTGTTGACCGTCGCCGCCATCGCCCCGATGACCATCGTGGCCGCGCCGCCCCCGGCCGAACCGAGGTAGGTGTAGGAGAAGGTGACCCTGGTCGGCGTGGACTCCGGCAGGTAGCGGGAGTAGTCGGAAACGTAGGGCGCCCAGGTGACCTGCCAGGCGACGCACACCGAGATCGCGGACACGATCACGCCGACGGAGTGCGTGGTGGGGCCGGGCGGATCCGTGGGCAACTGGGGGAGAAGCCGTACGAACAGCGCGAGGAACGCCACCCCCGAGATCACCGCGACCACCCGGCTCGCCGCGTGGATCAGCCGGTATCCCACCAGGGGGATCAGCAGCAACACCACGTTGAACACCACGATGCCCAGGGCCTTCGGCAGATGCGCCCAGGTGGCGATCGCCTGTCCGGCGACGAGGCTGCCCTCGACGGCGAAGCCGAGGTACATCAGCACGACCATGACCGAGGGCAGTATCGCGCCGTAGAAGCCGAACTGGGCGCGGCTCTGCACCATCTGCGGCAGGCCGAGTTGGGGCCCCTGCGCGGAGTGGTAGGCCATGAACAGCGCGCCGACCAGGTTTCCCACCAGGATGCTGATGATCGACCAGGTCAGGCCGAGTCCCATCCCGACGGGCACCGCACCGATGATCAGGGTGTTGATCTGGACGTTGTTGGAGAACCACAGGGCCAGTTGGTGCCATGGCCGGCCGTGGCGTTCCGAGGCCGGAATGTGTTCGATCGTGCGCCGCTCCAGCGCGAACGACGGGTGCTGTTCCATCACATCTCCCGTGCGCCGTCGACGGCCTCGGCGATCGCGGCCAGCGCCGCGGCATGCTCGGCGCGGCCGTCCCGGGGGTGCGGGAGGCTGGAGAACTTCACGATGACGACGTTCCGGACCGGGTCGAGCCAGAGGTACTGGCCGAAGATGCCGATTCCGAAGAAGGTGCCCACCGAGTCGCCGGGAGCCCACCACTGGTTGCGGTATGTCCCGTGGGGATAGATCGACCCGAGATCGCGGTCGGGCAGCACCGCCGTCCGGCCGCCCCGGCGGGTGGTGCGGACCCACTCCTCGGGAATGACCTGGCGGCCCGCCACCATGCCGCCGTCGAGCACGCACCGGCCGAACCGGGCCAGATCACGGGCGGTGGCGTGGATTCCGGCGCAGGCGTACGGGGCGCCCACCGGGTCCAGAGTGATCACGGCGTCGTGTTCGGCGCCGATCCGGGACCAGATCCGTTCACCGAGCAGATCCGGATAGGGCCTGCCCGCGGCGCGCTCCAGCACCCAGGCGAGTACGTCGGTGGTGGCCGAGCAGTACTGGAACCGGAGCCCGTGCGGGCCGTCGGGGGCCAGACCGGCCAGGAAGGCCCGTACGCCGTCGGGGTCGCCGTCGTGGTGGGGCCGCCAGCCGGCCGCGCGGTCCCCGACCTGTACCTGTGATCCCGGGTCGTCGTAGTCCTGGCTGTAGCGCAGCGCCGCGGTCATGTCCAACACGTCGCGCACCGTAGCCGTCCCGTACGCCGACGATGCGAGTTCCGGAACGTACGACCGCACCGGAGCCGACACGTCCAGGGTTCCGTCGGCCACCAGGCATCCCGCGGCCATGCCGGCGATCGACTTGGAGATCGACATCAGCGCATGCCGACGGTCCGGCGCCGCCTCGCCGTAGTAGCGCTCGAACAAGAGCTGGTCGCCCCGCAGCACGACGATCGCGTCGGTGGCCGTGCGTGCCAGGAACTCGGCCACCGTCGAGGGACCGTCGGCGGTCGCGATCGGCACCTCGTCCAGCTTCGTCCCGGCCGGGACGAACCGGCGGCAGGCGGTGCGGCCGCGCGGGATCACCGCGGTGTCGAAGAGCCGCTCGACATGGTTGAACGCCCACCGGTTGGCCGGCGGTTCCAGCCAGTTCTCCACCGTGGCCGGGTTTTCCGGAGAGGCGTCGGCCGCCGTGGCCGGCACCCCCTCCCCGCCGGGGCTCGTCGGGCGCCTGCGCGAAGGCGCGGTGTCGGTCTGCTCGCTCACAGGCTCGCTCATGGCTCTGGCTCCTGGTCCGGATGGGGCGTTCAGTGAGGCAGAACTCAGCGTCGCCAACTCGCATCATGCTGTCCAATACCGATTGCTTCGCCGATCCCATGCCGATTCGGCATAATGCGCGGGTGGAACTCAAACGCATCCGCTACTTCCTCGAGGTGGTCCGCGCCGGCACCGTCACCGCGGCGGCGGAACGGCTGCACATCGCCCAGCCGGCGGTGTCCCGGCAGCTGCGCTACCTGGAGACCGAGCTGGGACTCGTCCTGTTCGACCGGATCGGGCCGCGACTCCGGCTGACCAGCGCGGGACGGCAGTTCGCCGAGGTCGCCGAAGATCTCGTCCGCCGAGCCGACCGGATCGAATCCGCGGCCCGGCAGATGGCCCGCGGCGAGCTGTCCCAGGTGGTCGTGGCCGCCGCCCAGACCACCATCACCGAGGTGCTCGCACCGTTCGTCGCGACGCTGGCCCCCGACGATCCGTTCATCTCGGTACGCGAGGTGCCCGCGGACCAGATCCACAGCACCGTGCGCGAATACGCCGACCTCGGCGTCGCCGCGGGGCCGGCCGACGACCCGACGCTGACCTGGCGCCCGCTGACCGACGTTCCGCTGCGGGCCTATGTCGCCCCCGGCCATCGCTGGGCCACCGAGGGCCGACACGCGATCACGATCTCCGAGCTGGTCACCGAGAACCTGTTGCTGCTGACCCGGGAGCACCCGGCGCGCGGGATCCTGGACCGGGCGGTGTCCCAGGCGGGCCTGACCTACGCGCGGGTGGCCGAAAGCGGCAACGCCCTGATGTGCGAGGCGCTCGCGGCGAGCGGTTTCGGCGTCGGTGTCATCACCGACCTGCCCCGGTTCGGCGGCCACCCCCTGCTGATCGACACCGGCGCACGGACGACGCTGCGCCTGTCACTGCACGCCTGCTGGTCGCCGCACCACTACGCGGCGGGCGCGCTGGCCACCGTCGTGGACCGCCTCGCCGGGTTCGCCGCGACGTACGTCCACGACACCGCATGGCGAACCGGGCCGGGATCCCCGGGCGGGCCGAGCTGATCGGCCGATGCGGAGCCGAGCCCCGGTCAGTCATGGGTGGGGCCGGGCGCTGTGCCGTCACCCTCGCCGTTCTGCCGCGTGCGGCGGTGGTGGTGGTAGGCGCTGCGGACGTTGCGGGCAACGGCGATGGCCGCGGCGGTGAGGAGGGCGGAGGCGAGGTTGCCGGTGAGGTCGTGGAGGAGGAAGTCCTCCAGGTTGTCCCAGTCCATCGGTTGGTGGCGTCCCGTCTTGCTCGTGGATGACTGACGCCCTCACCGTTCTCCCAGGTCAAAGTGTTGCGGAAGGGTGCAACACCCGCCTGTCGGCACCTTTTTCCCTTGATCGATTTTGTCCGGTCCCGCCGGGTGGGGAGACTGGTGCGCCCCGAGAACGCGGGGTATGCCCGGACGGGGGGACGGGATGGACGCTGAAGCCGCCGACGGCGAGTACCGGCTGGCGAGCGCTGCCTACGCCGAGGGACTGCGCGTCGCCTACCAACAGATCCCGGACTCATACCGGACGTTCGCGCGCAGGCAGGAGGTCACCTTCGACTACACGGCCGTGTCGCGCTTCCTGTCGGGTGACAGGGTGGCGCCCCCGGAGTTCATCGACTGCCTGGCCTCGGTGCGTCGGGCCGTGAACGCCCCACTGCCCGCGGCGGAACGGGCGCGGCTGCGGGAGTTATGGCTGGCGGTGATGCGGACGAGCGGCAATCCCCACCACCGCCTCGCCTACCTGGAACATCAACTGGGCACCGTACGCGAGCGGCTGATGCAGGCGGAGGAACGGGCCGGTACCGACCGCCGGCGCCTCGAAGCCTTGCGGAGCCGCCTCGAAGCCCTCCAGGAAGAGCTGGGGAAGGCACGCGTCGCCGCCGGCCGCGCGCGGGCACTTCGCGAAGAGAACACCTGGCTGCGGCGTCAGCTCGTGGCAGCGGCCGACTACGTCAAGGACACCGAACGAGAGCTCGGGGAAAGCGAGCGCCGGCGCACGGGCCTTCAGGAGACGGCCCGCCTGCTGGAGCAGGAAGTCGCCGTGCTCCGTCGGCAGGTTGAGTCCCTGCATCAGGAAGCACCGGCAGCCGTCCCCGCAGCCGCGGGAGGCGCCAAGGTCGGTGTCGGGGCCGCTGCCGGTACTCCGAGCGACCCGGCGGTGCGGACCCTCCCCAGGACGATCATCTCCCGTATCGCTTCTCACCAGCTCACCCGATGGCAGCAAGGCGTGGTGTTGGTAGCCGGTATCGGAGTCACCGTGGCGCTCACGTCGTGGATTCGAAGTTCCATCGACTGGCTTCCAGGGATGGACTACGCCAAGGGGGACAGACCTTCGGAGACCGCCAAGGAATGCAACCTGGAGACGGGCTGCTCGCCGGCCTACTGGTCGTGGAAGATCCCCTCGGGCGGAGCGATCGAAACAACCTTCTGGCTCGATATCTCCGACAAGAGCCAGCAGCCTCGAGGAACCCTCGAAATCCTGAATGGAAATCGATGCGAGGGAACCGTCGAATGGGCCATCACCGCAGGTACCGGGCAGGTTTCGGCGGGCACGGTCACTGCCGACAAGACCACGTCGGTCACTGGCGGCGCGCCATCCCACAGCGGCCAGATCACCATCTCCGCGCGGCGCACCGACAGCGAAGGATGCCAGGCAACCCTCTCCTGGACGGATGCGCGAGTCGAATGAACTCCCGCCGTCGCCCGCGGGGCCTCAGCGGGGGATGAAGCGGTCGATCAGGAGGGCGAGGCGCTGGGGGACCTGGTCGGCGGGCATGCGTCCGGCACGGGTGAGGGTGACCAGTCCGTGCAGCGCGGCCCAGAACGTCTCGACGAGCAACCCCGGTGCATCGGAGCCCGCGTGGTCGTGGAGAGGGTCCAGCAGGGCCTGGTACGCCTCGCGCAGGGGGGCGGGCGTGGCCTCGTCGGCGAAGGGCAGGCCGTTGTCGAGGCTGAACATCGCGTCGTACAAGGCATGGTTGCGCTCGGCGAAGTCCGTGTAGGCGTGGGCCAGCGCGGTCACCGCCTCCCGGTCGGCGGGCCCGTCCGGCACCGCGGCGCGCAATGCGGTCTTGAGCTCGGCGAATCCCTCCAGCGCGACCGCCCCCACGATCTCGTTCCTGCTCCGGAAGTGGCTGTAGAGCACGGGCTGGCTGTACTCGATCCGCTCGGCGAGCCGGCGCGTGGTGACCGCGTCCCAGCCGTGGGCCTCGGCGAGTTCGCGGGCCGTTGAGACGATCAGCTTGTGGCGGTTGGCCCGCTCGCGTGCCTTGCGTTCGTGTACTGACATGACCCGATCCTAGCATCGCTAGACAATAGTGCGTCGGCAGGTCTATCGTCGCATCAGATTCTAGCGGTGCTAGGAATCGGTGCTGGGAAACCTTTGGAGGGGACATGCAGGACGTATTGGCAGTCGTCACGGTCGTCGTGGCAGGAGTGATGGTGGGCGTGGAGTTCGCGGTGGCGGTGTTCGTCAACCCGATCCTCGACCGGCTCCCGAACGACGGCGGACTCGACGCTCGCAGCGACGGGGCGCGCGTCCTGGGCAGGGTCATGCCGTTCTGGTACATCGGCTCGGTCGTCCTCGGCGCGGTGTGGGCCGCGGTGACGTGGGGTGACGCGGGCGCCTCGTTCATCACCGCGGGCACGTTCCTGCTCGTGCTGAGCGTGGTGATGTCGGTCCTTCTGCTCGTGCCGATCAATTCGCGCGTCGCGACCTGGTCGCGCGAGGGCGTGCCCGCGGACTGGAAGCAGCAGGTGGGACGGTGGGACCGGTTTCACTACGTTCGCGTGGGCGTCATCGTGCTCGCCTTCACGCTGTTCGCCGTCGCCCTCGTCCGGGGCGTATGACCGATCTGCTGTTTCAGGTCCGCAGGTAGGACGCGCCGTTGAGGTCGAGCACGGCTCCGGAGGACCACGCGGCCTCCGGTGAGGCCAGGTAGAGCACGGCGGCGGCGACCTCCTCGGGCGTCCCGACCCGCCCGAACGGGCTCTGGCCCCGCAGCTCGTCCCCGGTGGGACCGGCCATCTTGGGGGCCTGCCGTTCGGTCGCGACGAACCCGGGGGCCACGGACGCCACCGCGATCGCGTGCGGAGCCAGCGCGACGGCCATCGACTGCCCGAAAGCGTGCAGCGCGGCCTTGCTCGCGCCGTACGCGGGGGAGTCGGGCTCGCCCCGGAAGGCGCCGCGGGAACCGATGTTGACGATGCTTCCGGTCGCGCCGCGGTCGATGAGATGCCGGGCGACGCAGTAGGTCATGTTCGACGCACCGAGCAGATTGACGTCGATCATGCGGTGCCAGATCCGCTGCCAGTCCGCGTAGGACACGTCGGCCACGGAGTGGCGGTTGTCGGCGGACGGGGCGATGGCGGCGTTGTTGACCAGCACATCGACCCCGCCCAGCGTCCGCACGGCCCCCTCGACGATGTCCTGCGCCGCTTGTGGATCACCCAGATCGCCGCCGAGCAGACAATGGCCGGAGCCGGGCAAGCCTCGCAAGGTGTCCTCGGCATCCGCGAGGCCGGTCGCGTAGTGCACCCCCACGCGGTCGCCCCGCTCGGCGAACGCACGGGCCACGGCACGACCGATGCCCCGCGACGCTCCTGTGACCAGCACCCGCCTCATCGCGTGAACACCTTCTCATCCACGGGTAGATGCACGGCAGGACGCACAGACATGGAGCGGCTCCCTCGGCTCGGATGGCTTCAGACCTTGCAGCACCGCACATCCGAATGTCAACATTCGACATGTCCATCGCACCGCTCCCCAAGGCCAGCCGCCGCGGACTGGCACAAGAGGCCGCCGACCTCATCCGCGAGGCGATCTTCGCAGGCCACTTCCCGCCCGGATCGCCACTGCGCGAGGTCGAACTCGCCGCCTCATTGGGGGTCAGCCGCGGATCGGTACGCGAAGGACTCGCATTCCTCGAACGCGAAGGGCTGGTCCGGAGCGCCTGGCACCGGGGCACCACCGTCATCGACGTCACCGAGCAGGACGTCGAGGAGGTCTACGCCGTGCGCGCCGCGCTCGACCGCCTCGCGGCGACGAGCGCGCAGGGCAACGCGACCGCCGATCAGCTCACCGAGCTGGACACCCTGGTCCGGGCGATGGCGGAAGAGATCGGCGGCGAGGCGTCCGGCGCGAGACTGCTCGCACTCGACATCGCCTTCCACGACCTGATCTACGCGGCCTCGAACAACCGCAGACTCGGCGCGGCATGGCACGCCGTACGCTCACAGATCTATCTCTTCCAGCTCCGCCGTATCGCCCTCGGCTACGAGCACTACCGTGCCCGGGTGGTGGACGAACACCACGAACTGGCGACGCTGCTGCGCTCCGGCGACCGCGACACGCTGGCCCGGCGCGCTGAAGAACACGTCGACTCCGCCCGCCGCAGTCTCCTCACCGGACTGCACTCCTGAACGGCTCGGATCGTGATCCGCCGGGCGGGGCCGGGGCCGGGGCGGGGGCGACTCCTGCTAGGACTCGGTCTCGGGTGCGATCAGTGAGCGGGCCACCGCGAGCGCCGCTGCGTGGCGTTCCGCCTGCCGGCCGCCCAGTTCGCGTCCGCGTGCCGCGGCCATGATCACAGCGGACAGGGCCAGCCGCCCGCGCATCATGCCCTCGGGCCCTCCGCCGGTGGCCAGTGCGCGGGTCAGGTCGCCCAGCCGCTGCTGGAGTGTGCGCGCGGCGGCAAGGCCCCGCAGGGCGTGCTCGTTGACCTGGGCGCACACCAGCGAGGCGCCGTGCTCGCCGCGGACCAGGGCGTCGAACTGCTCGACGGCTCGCATGCGGGTCGCGGCGGACGGCGGGTGGGCGCGTGCGCACTCTATGACGGCGTGTCCGGCCCGGCGATGTCCAGTCCGGCTGACGCGCCCGGGGGCGCGCCGGGCGTCAGCGCCGGTCGCGGCTGCCCGTGGCGTCGGGGCTCCGGTACGCCGTCGGCGGTTGGCCGAGGAGTTTTTTGAACGCGGCCGTGTAGGCGGCGGGGTTGTCGTAGCCGAGCTGGGTCGCGATGCGGGTGACGGGCATGCCCGCGGTGAGGTGCTGAAGGGAGTGCAGGACGCAGGCGCGTTGCCGCCATTGCGAGAAGCTCAGGCCGGTGCCGCGCTGGAACAGGCGGGCCAGGGTGCGTTCGCTGATGCTGAGGGCGGCGCACCAACGGGCGGGCGGGTCATGGATGTCCGGCTTCCGCAGGAACGCCTCGCACAGGCCGCGCAGCCGCGGATCGGAGGGCAGCGGCACATCGAGCGGCAGCGGGGTGAGGTTTTTGAGCTCGTGGAGGATGAGGGCCGCCACCGCCGCGTCGCGGCTGTGCTCGGGGTAGCGCGGCTCCATCTCCACGGCCTCCAGAATCAGCGCCCGCAGCAGCACGGAGACATCGACGGCCTGACACCGGGCGGGAAACCACGGCACGGCGGTGGGCTCGATGTAGAGGCTGCGGGTGCTGACGCCCGTCATCGTGACCTGGTGTCCGGTCGCGGGCGGAATCAGCACGGCGCGGGCGGTGGGTATCGTCCAACTGCCGTCCGCCGTCTCGACCCGCATCACACCGGTGGCCGCGTACAGCACCTGGGCGCGGCGGTGCTCGTGCCGGACGAGCAAATGATCCTGGGGGTAGTCAGTGCCGATGGCCAGCACCGCACGATCGAGGTCGTCCACCTCCGCGACCCGGATGTTGCGCATACCGCGAGGCTACGCGGGACCACGCGCCCCTGTCTGCCGCGCGTAGGAATATGGCAAACCTTCGATTGCCCGCCACGCCTGCTGGTCCCTAGCGTCTGACCAGTGCTGACCTCGTTCTCCACTCTTCTGTTCCTCGGATGCCTGACCGGCATCACGACGGTGCTCTTCGGCTTCGGCGGCGGTTTTATCACGGTCCCCGTCGTCTACGGCGTTCTGACCGTGACGGCGTCTCCGGGAAGGGACGCGGACGCCATGCACATCGCCGTGGCGACATCGGCGGCGGTCATGGTCGTCAATGCTGCGGCGGCGGCGCTGGCCCAGTGGCGGCAGGGCCGACTGCGCCGCGTGTACGTCTGGCCGCTGGCGGCGTTCATCGCGGTCGGCGCCGTGGTCGGATCCTTCGCGGCCACCTTGATCGGTGGCACGGCGCTGCGCCTGCTGTTCGCTGCCTACCTGCTGGTGACGATCGCCGACAGTCTGCTGAGGAAGGGCTTCCTCTCCGTGCCGCACCAGACGCGCCCGGAACCCCTGGGGCGGCGCACCACCACCCTCGGCGGCATCGGTATCGGCCTGGTGGCCGCGGGCCTGGGGGTAGGCGGCAGCGTCATGACGGTTCCGCTGCTGCGCCGCCGAGGTCTTCCCATGGCCGAGGCGACCGCCATGGCCAACCCCCTCAGCGTCCCCGTCGCCCTGGCCGGAACCCTCGTCTACGCCCTCGCCCCCGCCGCATCCGCCGGCCCGGGACAGCTTGGCTACGTCGATCTCACCGCGGGCGCCGCCCTGCTCATCGGATCACTGCCCACCATCGCCGTGGCGAGGCGCGTCACCGGCCGGGTCCCGGACCGGGTCCACTCCGTCGCCTACGTCGTCCTCCTCGTGATCGTGCTGATCGTGATGGTGGCCATGGGAGTCTGACGCGTCCGACGCGCCGGTCCGCCGGACACGCCTCGTCGGTGCGAGGCGCGGCGGCTCAGCCCGCGTTCTGTGCGCCGAACCGCAGGCCGTCGAAGAGGATCGCCGTGATCTGCACGGCTTCGTCCTGCCAGCCCTCCGTGGTGTGCATTCCACAGATGCCCCCCAGCGCGCGCAGCAGTGTGCGTCCGCTGACGCCGCCACGGATGGTGCCGGCCGCTGTGCCCGCTTCGAGCAGCTGCTGGAGAGCCTGTGCCATCCGCGTGCGGGCGTCATCGAAGATCGGCGAGTCCGTCGCCATGATGCTCTCCAGCGCGACGGCCATTCCCCTGCCCACGGCGGCGTGCTCCACGAGCAGCAGCAGGAAGTGGCGCAGGGCCTCGTCCGGGGCATGCAGGTCAAGGAGTTTCGTGGGTGCGGCGCACAGCTCGTCGACCTCCTGGCGGTAGACCTCCTCGACGAGGGCCTCGCGTGTCTCGAAGTGGCGGTAGAGCGTCCCGACCGCCACTCCGGCCCGCCGGGCGATCTCTTCTACGTGAGCGTCGGCCTCGCCGGTGAGGAACGCCTCCCGCGCCGTGGCCAGGAGCGCCTCGCGGTTGCGGCGCGCATCGGCGCGCATCGGACGTGACGACGGCAACAGTGCCTCCATAAGGTGAGTCGGGTTCCGATTATGTATAGTTTCCGGAGTCGGGTTCACCTTACTGGAGGGGCACTCCCATGACAGTTCCGGAAGAGGGGCTCAGCGGCCTTCGTGTGCTGGTCACCGGCGGCAGCCGTGGTCTGGGTGAGGCGACCGCCCGTCGATTCGCCGCCGCGGGCGCGACGGTGCTGACCGCCTCGCGCAGCGCGCCTCCGGAGGATCTGCCGGCCACCTTCATCCCCGCGGACCTCGCGACGGATCAAGGAGCGGCGGAGCTCGGCCGGCGGGTCATCGACAGCGTGGGCGGGGTGGATGTCCTGGTCAACAACGCGGCCGCCGCGAGCGCCCCGATGCCGACCCTGAAGCGGTCCGACGCGTCGTGGCGTGCGGACCTCGAGATGAACCTGCTCAGTGCCGTCCGGCTCGACCGGGCCCTGGTCCCGGGGATGGTTGAGCGGGGTTCCGGCGTCGTCGTGCACGTCTCGTCGATCGCGAGCCGTCTGCCGCAGCGCACCGAAGCGTCCTACGCGGCGGCCAAGGCGGCGCTCAACGCGTACAGCCGCGAGCTGGCGACCGAAGTGGGCGAGCACGGCGTGCGGGTGGTGTGTGTCCTGCCGGGCTTTGTGGCCACCGAGGGCGCCGTCCAGCACCTTCAGCGCATCGCCGACCGGCAGGGCGTTGGCGTGGCGGAGGTACAGCAGCAGATCGTGGATCACCTCAACGTGCCGATGGGCCGGCCCGGCGATCCCGAGGACGTGGCGGAGATGATCGCCTTCCTCGCATCCGGCCGCGCGAAGTGGCTCACGGGAGCCCAGTTCCGGGTCGACGGCGGCATCATCCCCGTGGCGTAGGCCCAGAACCAGGCCCCGGGGGATTGCGCCGGCCCACGCACACGCCGGGTGGGTTACCTGAGCTTGTCGTCGATGTCGAGCGAGCCGACGATCGACCGCAAGCTCGCGATGAGCGGCGCGATGGAACCGTCGCGGGCCTCGGCGCGGCTGATCGCGCAGATCCGGACGCTGTCGGAGGCGTCGGCGATCGGCCGGAACACGACAGTGGACAGGTGATTGGAGAACGCGATCGGCCCGGGGTGGACCCCCACGTGTCCGCGCGTGGCCACATGCACGGCAAGCTCGTCGTAGCGCCCCACCTCCTCGATGTGGGTACGGGGGATACCGGCCCGGATGATGTCCGCCTGCAACTGGCTCTCCAGGTAGGGGTTGTCGGCGCGCGGAGTGATCAGGATCTGACGGGTGCGGAGGTCGGTGAGCGCCACCTCCCGGCGGCTCGCCAGCGGGTCCGCCGACTGCACCACGGCGACCAGCGGGAACTCGCCGAGCACGGCGCTGGCGATCCCGGGTTGCTCGGGAACCGACCAGCACAGGCCCACATCCACCGCGCCGTCCGCCACGGCGGCGAGTTGCTCGGGGGTGTGCATGGGCACCGGACGCCACCGGCCCCGGGCCTCGTCGTCGGCGGTGGCGCCGGGCCAGGCGTCGACCAGTCCCGGCAGGATCAGCTGTCCCAGCTCCGGGGTGTGGGCCACGACGAGGTCACGATGGCGCGCCGAGCGCAGGCGGGCGGTCCGATGGGCCTGGTGCAACGCCTCGATGGGCTGCCGGATCGCGGCGGCGAACTCGGCGCCGAAGGGGGTCAGTTGCACCCTCCGGCTCGTACGCTCGACGAGCCGGCTACCGAGGCTGCGTTCCAGACTGGCGACGGCCTCGCTGACGCTGGGCGGCGCCAGTCGCAGACGGTCGGCGGCGCGCCGGAAGTGGAGTTCGTCCGCGACAGCGAGGAAGCACTCCATCTGACGCAGGTTCACTGCCGTCCTCCCGTCACTCCATATCGTTCGAACTCCATAGTGTTCGCACCACGACGAGTAGCCAGACTCTTCTACCACATCGTTCGGATTCGCCGAACGATGGCTTCGGCAACCCGCGGTTGATCAGTCCCTCGCCTTGGACCGAGTATGGCGTCACATCCGATCACCGCGACCGGGATCGATGACCCCGTCGCGGCGCCGTAGCCGAGGGAGACAGTGTGACCGAGACCGGTGGGCGGCGGCCGGGACGGGCCTGGATCGCGCGGCTGGGCCCGCGGGGTGAGGTCGACCTGGACCGAGCGGCAAGCCCGCGCGCGGTCGTCGAGGACGCCGTCGCGCGCGTCGGCGCGGACCCCGTGCGCTGGGCGATCGAGCTGAATTCCGTGGTGGTGCGGCGGATCGTCGGCGAGGTGCCGGCCCTCGGCGGTAGCCCGGCCGCGGTCGAGCTGCTCCGCCGAGGCAATGAAGCGACCACCCTGCGGGCGCTGTTCACTCTGGTGGACGGCCCGGCAGCGGCCCCGCCCACCGATGAGGCGATCCTTGAGGGCATCCACGAGTTCGTTCACCGTGCCGTACCGCTCGAGCGGGTGTTGCACGGCGTCCGGGTCGGGCATGCGGCGACGACCGAGGCGTTCCTTCGGGCCTGTGCCGGGCTGGTCGACGCGGAGGTGGCGGTCGATGAGGTCACGGCGATCTCCCGCGAGCTGTTCTCCTACGTCGATGACCTCTCCGACACCATGATCCGCGCCTACCTCGTGGAACACGAGGTGTGGAGCACCAGCGCGGCCGCGGCACGGGCCGACATCGTGCGTTCCCTGCTGAGTGATGCCACGACGACGGACGTCGGCAAGGCGTCGCGTGTCCTCGGCTATGACCTGCGGCGGACCCACGAGGCGGTGGTGGTGTGGTCGGACGCGCCGAACGGCAGCTCCACACTGCAAGCGGCGGCCACCGAGGCGCTCCGGGCCCGGGGCGCCACCACGACGCTGGTCGTACCCGTGGCCTCGGGGCGGTTGTGGGCGTGGGGCACGGTGCCTTCGGACGGCACGGTGCCTTCGGACGGCACACGCCGGACCGGTTCGTGGGAGACCATCGCGGAAGCACTGTCCCGGCAGCGGACGCAGGCGGCCTTCGGGACCCCGGGCGGCGGCGTCGAAGGCTTCCGTCGCTCCCACCGCGAGGCCCAGCGCGGGGAGCGGGTCGAGCGACTGCGGCGCGAGGCCGGGCGGGTGTCGAGGCATGCGACCGCCTACGCCGACGTGGCCGCCATCGCGCTGTTGGCCACCGATCTCGACGCGGCCGGTGACTTCGTACGACGTGAGCTCGGCGGGCTCGCCACCCGCGGCGCGTCGATGGAGGCGCTGCGGACCACGCTGTACCACTACATCGGCGCCGAGCGGAGCCTCGTGGATGTCGCCCGGCGCCTGCACGTGGCCAGGGGGACCGTGACCTACCGCGTGAAGCGGGCCCAGGAGGTGCTGGGACACGGCCTCGACGACC
This sequence comes from Streptomyces sp. 11-1-2, assembly GCF_003595545.1. NCBI lineage: Bacteria > Bacillati > Actinomycetota > Actinomycetes > Kitasatosporales > Streptomycetaceae > Streptomyces > Streptomyces sp. 11-1-2. The sequence goes on along the minus strand of NZ_CP022545.1, from coordinate 1,996,352 downwards.
GCCGCTTCGCCCTCCACACCGCCCTGGCGCTCGCCGAGGAACTGGGGGACGCGGTCCTCCTGCCCCGCGACGTGACAGAGCGGTGATCCCGGAGCGCCGGTCGCGGCCCGGACCGGTGCGGCAGATCAACGGACCGGTGCGGCAGACCAACAGACCGGTGCCGCAGACCAATTGGCGACCGGAATCCTGAGCCGACAGACCAAGCGCCCGCCCCGGGAGCCGGAGTTCACTGTGTGATGTCGGACGCGGGGCCACACAACACCACGCATCCCGACAGACCAACCCATGCCTACGGGAGGCGCCCGATGATCAACCGAGAGACTTTCGTCGAGCTGATGAGCGGGGTGTGCTCGCCGGTCACCGTGGTGACGGCGACGACCGCCGACGGACGACCGCACGGCACCACCGTGTCGAGCCTTGCCTCGCTCTCACTCGACCCTCCGCTCGTGAGCTTCGCACTGGACCGCTCCTCGCGGCTGCTGCCCCACCTCCAGCCGGGTGACCGGGTGGGAGTGAACATCCTCGGCGCCCACCAGCGGGAACTGGCGTCGGCATTCGCCCGCCGGAGGGGATCGGGCTCGAAGTTCGACGGCGTCACCTGGACCCTCCGCGCCGGACTGCCCTACCTGCCCGAGTCCGCGGGCTGGACGGCGGGACGCGTCGAACGCCACGTGGACGGCGGTGACCACATCCTGCTCGTCGTCGGCGTCGAGGAGGCCGAGCCGACCCCTGCGGCCCCGCTGACCTACGCACGCCGGGTCTTCGGCACCCACACCCCTCTCGCTGTCGCGAGCTGAGCCGTACGACCCATACGACCCGTACGACCCGTGCCCACCCAATCCCCGACACCGAAATGACGACGATGACCATCACCCTGGACGTTCCCCGCACCACCGACACCGCACGTGACCTGCGGTCCGAGCTCGTCGAGCGCGCCGCCACCCTGCGACCGCCGATCGCCGCGGGCGCCGATCGGACCGACCGCGAGCGCATGGTTCCCGCCGAGAACATCGGCGCCCTGGCCGAGGCCGGCCTGCTCTCGCTGATGCGACCCGCCCGTTACGGCGGTCTGCAGACCGACTACCGCACCCTGCTGGAGGTCAGCCGCGAGGTCGGGCGGGCCTGTGGCTCCACCGCCTGGCTGACCTCACTGCTCAACGCCAACGCGTGGTTCGTCGGGCTCTTCCCGGCCCAGGCCCAGGACGACGTATGGGCCCAGACCCCCGACGCCCGAGTCGCCGGTGTCGTGACCCCCTCGGGTACCGCGCGCGTGGTCGAGGGCGGGTACCGGGTGAGCGGGCGCTGGGCCCCGGCCTCCGGGTGCGCCCACGCCGACTGGGCGGTCCTCGGGGTCACCCGGCCGGACGCCGAGGGCACGTCGGACGCCGTCGGCATCGTGCTGGCGCCGATGACGGAGCTGACCATCGAGGACACCTGGTTCGTGGCGGGCATGCGTGGAACCGCGTCGAACACCCTCGTCGGCGAGGACCTCTTCGTGCCCGCACACCGCTTCCACTCCGTCCCCGACGCCGTCGAGGGCCGCTACGCCACACCCTTCACCGACGAGGCGCTCTACCGGGCACCGTTCGTGCCGACCGCCGCGCTCGTATTGACCGGGCCCCAGCTCGGGCTGGCCGCGGCCGCTGTCGATCTCCTGCTGGAGAAGGCCCCGCGGCGAGCGCTGACCCTCACGAGCTACGCCTCCCAGGCCGAGGCACCCACCATCCAACTCGCCGCCGCGAAGGCCGCGTCGCTCGCCGACTCCGCCCAACTGCACGCCTACCGCGCCGCCGCCGACATCGACGAGGCCGCGCGGGCCGGGGTGTTCCCCGATTACGATGCCCGGGCACGGATGCGGATGGACGCGGGAATGGCGGCGGTCCACGCGCGTGAGGCGGTCCGCATCGTGTGCTCGGCCCAGGGCGCTTCGAGCTTCGGCGAGTCCAACCCGCTGCAGCGCATCTGGCGCGACATCGAGACCGGGAGCCGGCACGCCGTCCTCAACCCCGAAGTGGCCGCCGAGATCTACGGGAAGTCGCTGTTCGGCATCCGGGGCACGGTGTCCGTGATGGTGTAGGACGAGGATCGTCGTCCCTTCTACGAGGGCGTCGACGCTCCCGTGGACGACGAAGCACAACCCTGCTCGAGGTGCGATGTCAGCCGACTCCATGACCTCCGTGATGCAGTCGGTAGTGCTGGGCGAGGAGATCACGTCCGTAGTCGTTGCCGTTGGGCGCCCGCACGATGGTGTGGACGTGGTAGCGGGCGGGCTCCGGATTGGTGAGGAAGACACCGGGATGGTTGTCGTACTCGACCAGGAGTACGGGGGAGTGGATCCGGTAGTAGAAGGCGCACTCGTCGTCGTGGCCGCCGCGCCAGGCGAACCGTGTCTCGTCGAAGTGCTCACGGACGAGCGCCAGGGTGCGCTCGGCCTGTGGCGGCGGGAGGCGGTCGAGATAGACCCGGATCAGCTCCACCAGACCGTCACGCTGGTCCGTCGGCAGGCTCGCCGCGACGATCCCCTCGGGAGGCAGGACGAGGTTGTCGCTGCCCGCGCCGGCGAGATGCCGTCCGTTCCACGGGCCCGCGAGCTCGGGCGGCAGGTCCTCGGCCCGCAGCGACGGCCCCATCAGGAACTCCTCCTGCCGGCCCGGGTCCAGAGTGCGGCGGAACGCCAGGGCGACCTCGGTCTCGTCGCCCAGGGCGTGGACGCCCTCGAACCGCCCCGTTCCGGTCGTCGGCTCGGCACCGAGGAACACCGGGGCGAGAATCACCTGTCCTCCGACGAAGACGCAGTGCACATCCACGTGATGGCCCATCAGCTGCCATCCCCAGGGGGCGTCGCCCGAGGGGGACCCGAAGACGGTGAACCAGTAGGCGAACTCCGTGAGGGTGTCCCGGTAGTCGTCGATGAGCTCGCCCAGGTTCTCGTTGAGCGCCATCACCGCTCGCACCTGGGCGTAGCCGGTGGGGCTGAGACTGGCCTCGATGACGGCGAGTGCGCGGTCGCGGTCGCCGTCGGCGAGCCGTTCCAGGCGCATGCCCTTCGGGTGCCATGTGGGGATCGCGTTCGTCCACAGCCGCCACTCCGGGGCGTCCATGGGCAGGGCGGCGACCACCCTCTGGTGGGGCGCCAGCCCGTCGAGGTAGGCCAGGGCCGCCACGACGGCGGCTTTCGGGGATGTCCCCGCGTCATTCAGCCGGTAGAGGCCCGGGCGCGGGGTGCCGTCCTCGGTGATGCCGACGAAGGGCTCGCGGTGCCGGCGTAGACCGGCGGTCAGCTCGAAGGCCGCCTCCGGGGGGAGCAGATCGTCGAAGAGGTGGGAGTCGACGATGGGCAGATCGCCCCGGGTGGTCGGCAGGGGGAAATCTTCCGGATGCCGCTGGTGAGACATCGGTCTCCTTACTCGGTGGGAACAGCGAGGACGTCGCCCGGCATGAGGAAGCGGTTCTCGATCCGCCGGGAGGCGATGAGCCAGCGGCGAGCTTCGCCATCCGCTTCGCCGACCCGGACGAAGCGGTCGTACACGTCGGCGACCAGCACCGGCACGGTCGTCGGTACGGGTGGCGTTCCGTCCTGCGCGTGGAGCACCAGGGCGGACACGGCCTCGACGCGCTCGCTCCCGTGCCGCAGGACATGGAAGTTGGACATCAGATGACGCGATACCCGCGGTCCCCGTGCGGTGCGGTCGCGGTACACGCCGTTGATCTCGTCGGTGCCGCGGAAGGTCCGGCGCGAGAACGTCAGCTCGGCGTCGGGGGTGAAGAAACCGGCGGCTGCCGAGCCGTCGCCGTGATCGATCTCGTACCACAACGCCGTCACCAGCATGGACAGTTCGGTGTGCAGGAGGGCGAGGGTCATCGGCCGGCTCCCGGCGCGGCGGTACGCGCACCGCGCACCAACGCGTGTGCGCCCTGGCGCAGCATCGTGGTGTCGGCCCCCAGGACGAGGAAGTCGTACCCACGACGATCCAGCAGTTCCGACGCGTTGCCCGAGGCCGTGGTCCCCAGGGTGATGCGGTGGTCGGCACAGCGCCGTTCGGCCGCCGCGACGAGGTCTGCCGGCCTGCCGTCACCCTCCCCGAACTGGCCGGAGACCGCGAGATCGGTCGGGCCGATGAAGACCGCGTCGACGCCGGAGACCTCACCGATCTCGACGATCGCCGAGAGGGCTCCGGCGCTCTCGGCCTGGACCACGAGGCGGACCTCCTCATTGCCGGACCGCAGATAGTCACCGAGGGCCTCGAGCCCCCACCGGCCGGCCCGTCCGGAGGTGCTGGCCCCGCGTCGTCCGAGCGGAGGGAACCGTGTCGCTCGTACGGCGTCCCGCGCCCGGGAGGCGTCGTCGACCTGCGGGACGAACAGACCGGCCGCACCCGCGTCGAGCGGGACCTGGACATCGCGTGGCGCGGTACCGGCGACCCGGACGAAGGGCGAGAGCCCGCAGCCACGGGCCAGCCCGATCATGGTCGATATCGTGCGGGTGTCGATCGCGCCGTGCTCGGCGTCGATCACGACGAAGTCGAACCCGGCGAGTGCGAGCAGCTCGACGCTCTCCGGTGCGGGGAGCTTGACCCAGGCGCCGAGCCGGGGGAACGCATCGCCCCTCACGGCCGGGATCCCTGGTATTCGTCGGCGTTGAGCACCCAGCCCTTCGCGAGGAAGTCCTCGCGCGGTGGTGCGAAGACGTCGATGAGCGTGTGCGGGCCCGCGCCCACGGCGCGGGTGGTGTGCACGACGGTCGGCGGGATCAGAGTCATCGAGGGACTGCCGACCTCGACGTGCTCATCGTCGCGCCACTCACTCATCCGGGGGGTCCACGGGACCCGGAGGTGATGGGCGTAGTTCCCGACGAGGGTCACCGACATCTGCTCGAAGTCCTCGTGGGAATGGGGCGAGAGCCGTTCGGGGTCGCGTGGCCCCTCGTGCACCGGAAACCAGTTCACCATCAGCGAAGCCGTCCGGAAGATCCGGCCGAGGCGTCCGTCCTCGTCGGGGATGTCCCGCAGGCGGTGTATCCGGATCCCGTCGCCGCCCGCCTCGATGGGCTCCGGCAGCGGTGCGGGTCGCGGGTCGGCCCCGGCAGCATGGTTGACGGCCCGTCTCATCTGCTCGTCGCAACGGGCGGTGAACACCCGCGCCACCGTGGTCGATGACGCCGCGTGCAGCGTGCTCGGCCCGGCCGGTACGACGACGAGCGCGGGCTCGGGCACGGACACCAGGGCCCGGCCGTCGTGCTCCACGCCCACCACCGCGTCGTCCTGGACGAGCAGCAGGTACTCGTCGGGCACGTTGTGCTCGGTGAGGCGGTCACCCGCTTCGAGCTCGGTGATCGCTACGACGAAGTTGCGGGCGCATACCGACCACGTACGGCTGCCACCGGCGGAGATCAGGTCCGGGGCACGCTCGGAGATCTCGTCGACGACGGAAGTTCCTACGATTGCAGCGATGGTCATCGGGCCTCTCCTGGGAAACCGCTTGGATGCCATCAGCTTCCTGTCGGCTCGGCGGAGGAACAATCGCGAGTTTCCGAGCGCACCGATCGGCTGAGCCGAACCATCCATGGAACGACGGCGTCAGAACGACAGCGTCAGGGCATCGGACGAGGCTCACCCGCCATCGAGTTCTTGGCGCACGGTGGCGGCGATGCGGGTGAGCGCGGCGCTGAGGTGGCGGCGTTGAGCGGCGCTGAGCGGATCGAACACGAGTCGCTTCACCTGCGCGACATGTTCCGGTGCGCTCGCGACGACCTTCTGCCGGCCGGCGTCGGTCAGTGTGGCGAGGGTGTATCGGCCGTCGGTGGGGTCGGGTCGGCGGACGACCCAGTCGCGGGTTTCGAAGCGGTCCATCACCTTCGACAGGCGAGGCTGCGTGCTGTTGCAGTCCCGGGCCAGGTCGCTGAGTCGCATCGTGGCCTCGTCGGTCATGGACAGCCGGGCCAGAACGCCGTACTCGAAGTTGGAGATGCCCGCATCTCGTTGCAGCTGACGGTCGAGGGCCGCCGGAAGTGCGATGACGACGGTGAGCAGGGCCTGCCACAGGTCTTGCTGTTCGTCGTCGAGCCAGGCTGACGAAGTGTCCATGCCCCACATCCTACTTGCCCAGGCAACTCGGATGACTTGCCTGGGCAACTCAATCGGGGTTACGTTTGACTTGCCTGGGCAAGTCAAACGGGCGGCTTCGGAACCGGTGACGGCTTTCGGAATGACCACGACGACTGTGAAGGAGCCGGTATCGATGCCCGCCACGAACGGCCTGAGTTCTTTCTTGCGGTCGCACCCGCCGGCCGGGGCGTACGACGATCTCCTCGCCCGGGTCCTGCCACAGGCGCGCGCACAGCGTGTGTGGAGTGAGTCCGACGGACCCCTTCCCAGCCTCTTCGTCAGCCACGGGGCCCCGTTCACCCTCGACGATCCGCAATGGCTCGGCGACCTCTTCGACTGGGCCCAGTCGATGCCCAAGCCCAAGGCCGTCGTGGTCATCTCGGCGCACTGGGAAAACGCACCGGCCGCCCTCTCCGGAACCGCGGCAGGTACGCCGCTGTACTACGACTTCAGCGGCTTCCACTCCCGTTACAGGACGCTTCCCTACGCGACGCCCGACGCCACTGACCTGGCGCGGCGGCTCACCGGCACGCTGAGCCGGACCACCGTGCACGAATTCACCGACCGCGGCCTCGACCACGGCGCCTTCATCCCCCTCATGGCCATGTATCCCGCGGCCGACATCCCGGTCGTACAGCTCTCGATGCCCAGTCTCGAACCTGACGCTCTGCTGGAACTCGGTGCGCGCCTGCGGCCTCTGCGCGAAGAAGGCGTCCTCATTGTCGGCTCGGGCTTCATGACGCACAGCTTCGCCGTCTTCCGCCACCCCGAACTCGCCGCAGAGACGGCGGCATTCGACGAATGGGCCGTCGACGCTCTCGCCAGAGCCGACGTCGACGCACTCGCCGACTACCGCGGCAAGGCGCCCGGTGCCGAGGTCGCCCACCCGACGGCCGAGCACTTTGTTCCGCTGCTGCTCACCGTCGGCGCCGCCTCAGATCCCGGGAGCGCCGTGAGCGCCATCGACCGCATGGTGATGGGCAACTCCACGCGGTCGGTGCGGATGAATTGACGACGGCGGGTGCCCACGAACGAGCAACAGCCCCGCACACACCGAACACACCGAACACACCGAACACACCGACACACACAAAAGGAAGTGCCATGAAGGCAGTGCGCTACCACGACTTCGGCAGCAGCGAGGCCCTGCGCTACGAGGACATCGAGCGTCCGGTACCCGACACCGGGCAGGTGCTGGTGCGGGTGGCGGCCACGTCGTTCAACCCGGTCGACGACCACATCCGCGCCGGAGCCCTGAACGCGATGTTGCCCATCGCTCTCCCGCACGTGCCCGGGATCGACCTGGCGGGCACCGTCGCCGAACTCGGCGCGGGAGTGTCGGGCGTGGCGGTCGGCGACCGGGTCGTGGCCATGCTGCCCCTCGACGCCGAGGGCGCGGCCGCCGAGTACGTGCTTGCCCCGGCCGAGGCCCTGGTCGCGGCGCCCCGGTCGATCGACCTGATCGACGCCGCGGCGCTGCCCCTTACTGGCCTGTCGGCCTGGCAGGTGTTGTTCGAGCTCGCCGAACTGAAGCCCGGGCAGACCGTTCTGGTCAACGGGGCAGGGGGTGCGGTGGGCAGTCTCGCGGTTCAGCTTGCCGTCGACGCGGGAGCGCAGGTGACCGCGGCGGCCAGTCCGCGGCACGCCGAGCGCCTTCAGGGCTACGGCGCCCAGGTCGTCGGCCGTCTCGATCTCGCCGCGGGCCCCGCCGCGGTGGGTGGCCCCTTCGAGGTTCTGCTGAACCATGTGCGCGGCACCGAGGACGAGGCCGCGCAGCTGTCGCGCTACGTCGCCGACGGCGGCGTAGCAGCCAGCACAGCGGGCCCGATACCGGAGGACCCCGCCCGCTCGGTACGCACGGCCGGCCTGTGGGTCCGCAGCGACGCCGCCCAGTTGACCGAACTGGTGGCGAGGGTCGATGACGGTCGGCTCCGCATCCACATCGCCGACCGCCGCCCGGTGGCCGATTCGCGTGCCGTGCATGAGGACTCGGCGGCCGGACGACTGCCCGGCAAGACCGTCCTGATCGCTCCCTGATCGCACACCGGCCGGGACGCCCGCCGTTCGCTCTCCGGCCGACCGGCGTCCCGGCCCTCATATCGACCGAATTGCCGCCGAGATCGTGACCACGCCGGTGGCGGCCACGCGGCTCGCCTCACTCCTCTGCGGCGTTGAGCGACTCCCGCACCCGCGTGACCTCCCACGGGGCGTCCTCCACGGGCCAGCTCGCGCTCAGCTCCTCGAGCAGAGGGCGATGGTCCTCGATGACCCCTTCCCACATCAGCCCCCACGCCGCAGCCGCTTGAACCTCTATCTCGGGGCAGCGCGTCGCCCGAACGAGCGCCTCCACGGAGTTGGTCCCCGGAGACTCGTCCAGCAGTTCCAGTGCCCTGACGCGGTCGTTCAACGGCACGTTCGGGTCGCAGGCGACCTTCCCCAGCACCTCGACGATCCGTAGGTCAGTGTCCTCCGCGTCCCTGAACACCGCTTCCACCACATGGAGAACCCGTTCGCGCATGTGATCGCTCGCGGCGGCCTCCACGACCTCGGCCAGCAGGGACGGCTCTTCCGCTGCCACGACGTCCAGCGCCGACAGTGCGGTGAGGTGCATGGCCTCGAGCCCGTACGTGCGGCTGAGCCCGGCCGGTGAGGGAGGCTGCCGCAGCACCTCCCGGATGCGATCGAGGACGAGTGACCTCTCCGGTTCACGCGCTTCCTCGCCGCCCCGCTTCACGGCGCCGTCGGGACTCCACCAGTGGTCGAGGGCGATGCCCACGGCCGCCTGGTCGTCGCTTTCGAGCAACGTGCGAAGCGCCCGGTGATACGACTCGTCCACCGTGGGAGCCCGCAGCCTCTTGTGGGCGCGATACAGCCCCGGATCCGCCAGCCGGTGTCCCTCCCAGTGGACGCTGTGCGGTTTGCCGAAGATCAGCTCAACGGGGTCCTGGCCCCAGGGGCGGTGCGGAGGCCGGTCGCCCCAGCTCTCGGCGACCTCCTCCATGATGGCGCGGTGCCGATCCACGCCTCCCGTCCTGACCAGGTAATACGCCGCGTGGGCCTGCACCTTCGGCTCGCCCTCGCGGAGCGCCCGGAGGAGAATGCCGTCCGCGTCCGCGCCGAGGCTGTCGGCCAGGACGCGGATCGCCGTCTCCTTCGTGCCGTAGAAGCCGACGGACGGGTCGAAGACCAGGTCGCCCAGGGCGGCGACGAGCCGCTCGTCCTTCACCTCGGCCTCGTCGAGCACGCCGTAAGCCATCCAGACGGCCTCCTTGCGCACCGCGTCGGAGTCGGCGCGCAGGAGAACGTCCAACAGGAGCGCGGCGTCGCCGGGCTCGGTGTGCCGCGCCCCGATCATGTTCAGGGCGCTCACCTCGGCGGGAGACATCGGCCGCCGGAGCACCTCACGAGCGCGGGCCAGCACCTCGGGCAGGTGGGCCTCGGCACGTTCCTCGTCCTCCAGGACATGGCGCAGCCCCTCCGAGGACTCGTAATGGTCGATCGCGATGCCCACGGCGACCGGGTCCTCGCTGCGCAGCAGGGTGGCGAACGCCCGCAGGCATCCCTCGTCGCTGAGCGGGAACATCAGCTCGTCATGAGCCTTCCGGAGCACCGGATCGTCCAGCTCGGTGTCCTTCCAGTAGGTGCTGTGGAAGCCTTCGAGCGCTTGGCGACGAATGTGCTCGGCCTCCCAACCCGCCTCCTTCGGCCAGGACTTCGCGAGCCGTGTGACGCGGTCGCGGTGGACGCGGAGCCGCAGGGGCGTCGCGAGGCAACCCGCCGCGTACACCTGGAGTTCCAGTTCGGACGACTCGGTGAGACGGACGATGAGGTCCTCGACTTCCGGGAGATCCACATCGTCCAGGGCCTGCATGGCGTCCCTGCGATCCTGCACGGCGAGGCCCTCGTCCAGCACCATGGCGGTGATCAGCGCCAGCAGCCGCCGGTTTGGCTCCTCACCCTCCGCGAGGGCGGTGCCGGCCGCGAGAAGCGCCATCTCCCGCACCTCGGCGTCCGGGGCGCCTTCGAGGGCGTCGGCGATCAAGTCCGCGTCCTCCTCCTCGGCGAGATGCCACAGCACGGTGAGAGCGCTCGAGTGGCTGCGGCCGGACGGAGGTTGCCTGAGGAGGTCCCGGGCGGCGAAGCGCACCTCGTTGGCCAGCGGCCAGTAGGGGTTGTCCACACCCCACCGGGTGTCCGCCTGCGCCGACTGGTAACTGTCCAGGGCCTCGCGGACGACGTCGATGTCGTCGCTCTCCAGCCGGGCGCTGAACTCGCCGAGGCGGGACTTCTCGCCGTCGCTCACGAGACCTCCTTCATCATCATCTCTGCAGGCTGGCAGAGTCGTCCGGCCCGTGTCCCCGCATTTTCACAACAGGGAGTCATCCGGGACGCGACTCCGCGCGCTCTTCTGGACGGCTCCCACCCCCTGAACCAACTCGCCCAGGCCGACTGACACGTGCCTGCCGGAGCCTCAGCCGGTGGCCAGGGTGCGGTTCAGGAGTGAGAGCAGGCGGTCCCAGTGGCGCTTCAGCCCGGCGGCGTCAAAGGCATCGGTGTCGGACATGGTGAAGCCGTGAATGGTGTCGGGGTAGATCTCGCAGGTGTGGCCGACACCCGCGGCATCCAGGGCCTGGTAGAGCTCACTGATGATCTCGGGCGACAAGTCGCCTTCGGCGAGGCCGAGATGGACTTCGGCGCTGAGCTCGGGCACGAGGCGGTGTGGGCTGTCGGGCGCGTCGGTGACCACGAAACCGGGATGGAATCCGGCGACGGCGGCCACCTGGCCGGGGTGGGCCGCCGCGGTGCGCAGTGCCAGGAGGGTGCCGATGCAGTAGCCGGTCACGGCGACCGGTCCGGCGCTGACCTCCGGCCGGGTGGTGAGGAAGGTGAGGTAGGCGTCGGCGTCGCGCAGCACACGTTCGGTGGTGATGTGTGCCTCGAGCAAGGGCATCAGCCGGCCGATGACCGCGGGCCGGGTCTCCTCTCCGATGTGCTCGGGAAGTTCGATCACCGGTGCCGGGCCGTGCCGGTAGTAGAAGTTGGGGACGAGCACGTAGTAGCCGTGTCCGGCCAGTTCGCGGGCCATCTCCTGCAGTACGGGCCGCACTCCGAAGGCGTCCGAGTACATCAGCACCCCCGGGTGCCGCCCGCCCCGGTCGGGGAAGGCGGCGAAGGCGTCGGCCTGGCCGTCCGCGGTGGGAATCCGCAGCGTCTTGGTGGGCATGAATGCTCCTGTCGTGGTTGATGTGCCGAAGCTGTGATCAACACGACGGAGGCGGAGCCCGCGCGGCAGTGCAAGATCCTCGATCGAAGAGCGGGCCCGCACCGGCCCGTACGGCGCTCAGGAGAGCACCGGGTCACCAATCCGTGCGTGGCGCGATGCCGTCCCGGGATTCATGCCCACAACGTAGTCCACGGGACAAAGCCGACGCCAGCGTTTATGGCTCGACGTGACGTTCCACTACGACGTTGTCAGAGGACGTCGTAGGTCAGGTGCGTCACCGTCGATGTCGAGGTCACGCTCCGCTGCACCAGTGTGCGTGGCGCTCCGCCGGTGAACAGTGGCGTTCCGGCGCCCAGTACGACGGGCGCGAGGTGCAGCGTCAGCTCGTCGACCAGGCCGGCGGCGAGCGCCGAGCCGACCGTGGCGCCGCCGCCCATGAGGATGGCGTCGAGGTCCTTGCCGCTGTCGGACGACGCCGTCTCGGCGCGTTCGCGCGCGGCGGTGACGGCGTCGGCCAGACCGGTGGTGACGAACGTCCAGTCGAGGCCGGTGAGGCGTACCGACTCCGGCGGTGAGCTCGTCACGACGATGAACGCGGGCTTGCCGACCTCGCGGGCGCCGTAGCCGGTCGTGTCGTCCCAGCCGTTCGGGCCGTCGACGATGTCGAAGAGCCGGCGGCCGAGGACGACGGCGCCCGAGCGGGCGGTGGCCTCGCGCAGGATCCGGCGGTCGTCGGGGGCCTCGGAGAACGCCCAGGTGTGCAGGGCCTCGCCGCCGGTGCCCAGACCGTTGTCCGGGCCGGGGTCGGGCCCGGTGACGAAGCCGTCGAGGGAGACCGAGATGTCAGCGATGATTCGAGTCATGTCAGGGCAGACTCGATCGGCCACCCGAACTCATCGCTCAGGCGTGGAGCCTCCTCTCTCGGGCCGCTCTCGGCGCCACTGACGATCACTCTGCGATCCTGGCAACCGCAACCGCAACCGCAACCGCAACCGCAACCGCAACCGCAACCGCATCGTCGCTCGGGAGACGCCGACACATGAATACGCCACCATCACCACCATCGCCGTCCGGAGCGGAGCGGACTGACGGGTCAGCCGTCCAGATAGGCGCTCTCGTTCCGCTGACTCGGCCTGGCTGGGTCGAGGCAGGCCAACACTTGCTCGCTGGGCTTGAGTTGGCCGTTCGCGAAGTCAATGACGGCGGCGGGATCGCCGGAAGACCACTCGAGCTGGTGGTCCGGGACACCGCGGCTGATCCACAGAGGGCCGCGGCGGCCGTCGACGAATTGGCTCGCCTGGGCGTGGCCGCCGTGGCGGGGGAGTATCACAGCGTCGTCGCTCGCGCCGCTGCCGCCCGGGCCGACGCCCTCGGCCTGCCGTTCCTCTGCTCGTCAGCGGTTCTCGACGCGCTCACCGAACAGCCGACGGAATGGGTCGCGCGCCTCGCCCCGGCGCAGTCCCACGGCTGGCAGATCTACGCGGACTTCCTCCTCGGCGCGGGCCACAGCCGTATCGCCGTAGCGGCCCAGCCGAGCGTCTACTGGGCATCCGGGACCCGCATTCTGCGGGACCACCTCGCGCCACGCGACGGCACCGTCATCGAACTCGACATGAGTGCGCTCACCCCCACGGCGGTGTGCGACGAACTCGTCGACCATCGCGCGACGGCCCTCCTTCTCCTGGTCGGCCACCCGGAGCCGGCAGTGTCGATCGTCAAGGCTGTCCGCCGCGACGAGCGCCTCGCCAACGTGATGATGGGTGCTCCGGCCGGGCAACCGGAGTTCGCCGAATGGGCGAGGTTGCTGGGCGACGACAGCGCCGCGATCCCGTTCTTGCGCTACCTGCCCGAGCGCCTCAGCCCACTCGGTGCACGAGTCGAGGCGGCCCTCCGCGAGCGGCTGGCCGAAGCGCCCTCCTTCGTCGCCTTCGAGGGCTACGACACGGTCGCCGTACTCGCCGATGTGCTGCGCTCTCACGGCGTGGACCGGGCGCGCATTGCCGAAGCCTGGCCGCGGGTCGCAGTCGAGGGCACCCGCGGGCGGATCCAGTTCTCCCGTACGCCGGGCATCAGCGTGTGGCAATGGACTTGGGCGCCCGTCCAGGTCGTTGACCGGGATCCGGCGGACCCCGAGCGCTTTCGGATCCGCCACGCCGGCTGAGAGGCCACGGAGAGGCCCGACTGACCTGTTGGCCAGGTGATATCCGGACGATCGGGCAGGCGGGGTGGGATCGGACCCCGCCACCATCGCTCACGGCACCCTGCACATCGCCCAAGTCGCCTGCGGCAGCGGCCAGTTAGAGACCTGCTACGGCACCGTCGAGACCCGTATCCGCCAATCCGCCGCCACCTGGCCCGGCGTCAACTCCGGTCATGGGCAGGCGTGCAATACGCTCACCGCCTCCGAGACCCGGAGAAGATCACCGGCCGTCAGCCCTCGCGGACAGCGGCGGCGTGGCTTCCCGGCGAGGGTGCGCCTGGACAGCGGCAATAGCCATGGGGTACGGGTGACCTCATGCCTCCCACGTTGAGTTCAGCGAAAACCCGCGTCGCGCTCCGCCAATCGGCGCGTGTCTCCCTTGAGTTGCTTCTGGTCCTCGTCATGACCACGGTGGTCCTGTGGGGCCTGGGCCAGATGTGGTCGGTGGTCTGGCCACTCGTCGTCGGACTGCTCCTTACGACGCTGACCTGGCCCCTGGCCCGTTTTCTGCGTGGGTTCGGGTGGCCGCCCGCGCTGGCCGCCTCGGTCGTGACCGTGTTGTTCCTCCTGGTCGTCACGGGCATCGTGGCGCTGATCGCGGTGCCGGTGGCGTCCCAGTCCGGCGAACTGACCGACCGTGTGACCGAAGGCATCCAACAGGTGCGTGAATGGGCCGCCGGGCCACCGCTGAACATCAGCGATGACCAGATCACCAAGGCCACCGACACCGCGGCCGACCGGCTGCAGAGCAGTGCCGGCAGCTTGGTCACCACTATCGTCACGGGGGTGAGCACCGTGATCGATGGTGTGGTCACCGCCGTCCTCGCGCTCTTCTTGATGTTCTTCTTCCTCAAGGACGGCCCGCGGTTCCTGCCGTGGCTCGCCCGCCAACTGCCCGGCCGGCTCGCCACCGACATCCCCGTGGTGGCCGCGCGCGGTTGGGACACTCTGGGCGCCTTCGTGCGTTCCCAGGCGTTGGTCGGCCTGCTCGACGCCGTCCTCATCGGACTCGGTCTGTGGGCCCTGGGAGTACCGCTGGTGCTGCCGCTGGCGGTCCTGACCTTCATCTGCGCGTTCGTGCCCATTGTGGGGGCCTTGTTCGCGGGTGCGGTCGCGGTGCTCATCGCGTTGGTGTCCAACGGCTCGACGGACGCACTGATCGCCCTCGCCATCATCATCGTGGTGCAGCAGTTGGAAGGCAATGTGTTCCAGCCCATGATCCAAAGCCGCGGGCTCGGCCTGCACGCGGCAGTCATCCTGCTCGCGGTGACGTTGGGCAGCAGCCTGGCCGGGATCGTGGGCAGTCTGCTCGCCGTACCGGTCGCCGCGCTGATCGCGGTGGTCTGGAACTACCTGCGCGAGCAGCTCAGCCACCCGCCGGAGGAGCTGGAGAACAACGAGCAACACGCCGGTGGCGCTGTCGTGTCGTAGACCCTCGGTGTCGGCGCCGACAGTCGGCGCCGACACCGAAAGCGCATCGGGCGCTGCCGTCCGAGCGGTGGTGAATGCGGTCGATCGGGCGGGGTACTCGGCAGGCTCACTTCGTATGAGGAGTACTTCACCATGATCTTCGGCATTGTTGGCATCTGCGTCCTACTGGCCGTGCTGGCCTTCCTGCTCCCGCGCCTGTCCCGGCACCCCGAACGGGGCACCCAGCGCACCCTGGGAGCCGGATCACGCGCCGGTGGCAAGGCCCCCGGCATCCTGGGGCGGATCCTCAGCAAGCCCTTCCGCAGCAGCTCCAAGGCGGTCGGCCGCAGCGGCTCCGCCGGTCGGCGGGCCCGAGGCCGTATGCCGTTCTAGCCAGAAGTCACGGGAGCGGGAAGTCATAGGGTCCCGATGGCTCAGTGGCCGCGGAACGCCTCCTCCAGCCACCAGGCCCCATGGTCGCCGACCACCTTGGCATCGATGAGGAGTGGCGCGGATCGTGGTCCGGCGACCCAGTCCTCGACGGCCTTGAGGTCCGCGGGCGTGCGTACGGTCACCGCCTCGAAGCCGTAGCCTCGCGCCACGGCGGCGATGTCCGTCGGCGGGAACTCGACCGTGTCGAGCGGATATCCGCCGGGCTTGAAGTGGTGCACCTCCGCTCCGTAGGCGTCGTCGTTGTAGACGACGACCACCATCGGCAGCCCGAGACGGCGTACGGTGTCGAGTTCGGCGGCGCTCATCAGCGCGCCGCCGTCGCCGAGCGCGGCCACGGGCAGCCGGTCCGGCCGCGCCAGCGCCGCGCCGATGGCCGTCGCAAGGCCCAGGCCGATCGACTGGAACGCCTGGGTGAAGCACAGGCCGTTGTGGTCCGGCACGGACAGATACATGGTCGGGTAGCCCATGAAGTTTCCGGAGTCCACGCCCATCACCCGCTCGGCGGGGAGGATGTCGTCGAGCGCGATGCTCAGCGTCCTCGGATCGATCCGTTCACGGCTGCCCTCGTCCTCGTACGGCACATCCCGCCACCGCACCCGTGTGGCGATGGCCGCCCCGATGTCGGCGGTCCGGTAACCCTCCCGTTGCCGTCCGGGCGTATCGAGCACCTGCCGCGCCGTGAGTTCCACATCGCCGGTGACGCCGAGGTGCACCTCCCGGTGCACACCGAGCGCCGAGGCGTCGTCGTCGACCTGGACGACGGTCGTGTCCGGACCGATCAGTCGACCGTGCCGCATCGTCCACATGTTCAGCGCGCAGCCCCAGCCCACGATCAGATCCGCCCCCTGGATCAGCTCTGCCGTCAGGGGGGACGAGAAGCCGCCGGACACGTCGAGCGACCACGGGTCGTCGTGGAACAGTCCGCGGGCGACGGCCGACGTGGCCAGCAGCGCACCGTGGCGCTCGGCGAGCGCCGTGAGGGCATCTCGGGCGCCGAGCGTACGCGATCCCCGGCCGGCCACGAAGACCGCACGTCGTGACCGCTCGAGCACCTGCGCCAGCGCCGCCACGTCGGCCGGTACCGGCTCGACCCCGGTCCGTTCCGGCGGCGGCGCGGCCAGGGCCGGTGCGTCGTCGGGTGCGTCCAGGGCCTGCACGTCCAACGGGAGGTTGAGCAGCACGGTGCGCCGTTCGTGCAGGGCGCGTCGCACCGCGGTGCATGCCTGCTCGACCGCGTCCTCCGCCGACGTCACACGCGCGGTGACCGCGCCCACCGCATGCGCCAGCGCCTCTTGGTCGACGGAGAAGTTGGACCTCGGCTCGGTCGCCTCGGCCGCCAGCACGAGGAGCGGCGTACGGCTCTTGGCCGCCTCGCCGATACCGGTGATGGCGTTCGTCAGTCCGCACCCCTGATGCACGGTCAGCGCGGCCACTGTGCCGCTCATCCGCGCGTAGGCATCCGCCATCGTGGCCGCGCCGCCCTCATGGCGTGCGGCGACGAACCGGGAACCCGCCGCCACCATGGCATTGGTCAGATGGAAGTTGCCCGAGCCGACCACGCCGAATACATGGTCGACACCTGCCGCGGACAACGCCCGGCCGACGGCTTCCGCGACCTTCATGGGCGCTCCACCAGCGCGAGCACCCGCGCGGGAGCCCCGGATCCGGTGACGATGGGCAACGGCCCCGCGATGATGACGGCGCCGGTCGGGGGCAGCGCCGAGAGATTCCGCAACTGCGTCAGCCCGTACTTGTCACTGCCCATGAGATAGGAATGACACGGGAAGGCCGGATCGAACGAAGGTGCTTGTCCGGCGTCGGTGCCCACCGTTTCGACACCGAGGCCGATCACCGGCGACTCCTCCGCCACCCACCGAGCGCATTGCGGTGCCAGGCCAGGGGTGTGCGGACCGCTCGCGTCGGCGTTGAGGAACGGCTCCTGCGCGTGCGAACGGGCGTCCCAGCCGGTACGCACCAGCAGCCAGCCGCCCTCGGGCAGCGGCTCGTTCTCGGCCTCCCATGCCTTCACATGGTCCACCTCGACGAGGAAGTCGGGGTCCGCCTCCGCCTCGGCGGAGAAGTCCAGCACGGCCGCCGGTGCGATCAGCCGCCCTGCCGGAACCGACGCCACGTCGGTGAGGTCCTTCCCGGTGACCCAGTGGTTCGGCGCGTCGAAGTGCGTGCCCGTGTGCTCACCACTGCGGAAGTTGTTCCAGTACCAGGCCGGTCCCCGGTCGTCGTACCTGCTGATCTCCTCCAGTTCGAACATCGCGGTCTGGCCGAACTCGGGGGGCAGCTGGATCACCGGTGTGGAGGACGACAGGGGCGAGGTGAGGTCGACGACTTCGATCGCACCACTTCGCAACCCGGTTGTCAGGGCGGCGAGGACGGATTGAGGGGACATGACGGCCTCCTGCACATGAGGGTTGATCGTGTGCCGTTCGTCAATGCGTCACTGCAGGTCGTAGGGGCCTGGCGGGGTCCGCAGGTGTGCAGGGACTCTACCCGAGTGATCATCACTGGGGCATCAGGCGACGCGGAAGCCGCCGCCGGTTCCCTGGTGACGCCGCACGCGGTTACGCGACGAGCAGGAGCATGCTGATCGCCAGCATCACCACGGCTGTGCCCCCATGGATGCCGTAGGCGGCAGCCTTGGGCCCGTTGCTGCGCCGCACGATCAGCGCGTCGCCGACGGGCATGCCGGTGGCGGCCCAGCATGAACCAACCCAACAAGTGGGATGTCGCTCCAGCCAGCAGGATGAAGAGGAAGACCCTCGAGGCTATGTCGCGCACGGCCTTGACAGTCAGCCAAGCCTGGAAGTTCCGGTCCTCGGTCGGCATGCCGGGTATGCCGAAGTGGACGGCGGCCTGCGGTACCCAAAAGGCCCGCGCGCCCACGAAGATGATGCCTGCGCCGATCAGACCGGCGAGCACGTTGGCGACATTGATGGGCATCAGATTGCTTCCCCCTCGATGACAGCGACGATAGGATCTAGTCTCGGCAGTATGTCTAGCGTTGCTAAGACATCGTCGCGTTCGCCAACAACGAGCACCGATGAACGCGAACGCACCCACCGGCATCAGCTGATCGTCACGATTGCGCGTGAACTCGCGGAAGCCGAAGACTGGGAGGCGGTGACGACACGACGACCGGCTGAACGTGTCGAGCTCACCTGGTGGATATCGGGTGGGCGTGCCTCCGTCCTCGCCTACCGCAACGAAGGACATGATGAGTGACGTTCTGCCCGCCTGGACCGCCATCACCGGCTGGCTGGCGGTGCACGCGCCCGGCTCGCGCGCCACCTTATGGCCGGGCGCTACGGTGGCCGACGTTCGATCCACCGAGGACAAGCTGGGGATGGGCCTGCCCCCAGACCTGGTGACGCTATGCGACGGAACGGTCGATGCTTCAGCCTTGGGTCGCGACCCCGACGAGTACGGCCCGTGCCTGTTCCTTGCTCAGCATTATCTGCTGCCGCTGGAGGGGATCGCAGCAGTTCGGGACAGCGCAGGGAACGCCGAGCAATTCTGGGATGCCTGGGTTCCGTTCGCCGCCACCGACTACTCTGTCACCCCGTGGGGCGGCCTGGCAGTCGACGCCGGAGGTCGCCTCGCAACACCTTCAGCCAGGCCGGCGGTGAGCCGCCGTCGGGATCGCTCGCCTCCCCCGGGTACGGATCCCTGAGCGAGTTCCTGGACACCTTGGCCGAAGCCCTCACCCAAGGCACTGGCCCGCTGACGGCCGAGGCCACACCCGGGTTTCACCGGGGCGCGCTGGTATGGGGGGCGTTGCCAGGCGACGGCGCTCCGTGGACATCGGCGCACCCGGAGAACGGCTCCACAGCCTGAGGGACTGTCTCCACCTAGGCGGCACGCACGAACTGGCACACGGGCCGGGCGGGACGCGCGCCTCGCGCTCGGGCTCGGTCAGCCGGTAGGCGCCGGGCGGCCGGGAACGGGCTCGAACTGCGACCTGTGAAGGTACCAGTCGGGGAGGTGCACGGACGGACTGACTGTGTAGCACAGCCCCACGCAGGACAAAGTCGTTGCATGAGCGATTTCGCATCCCGCTCCGTGGGGGCATCCGAGACACCGGGCGAGACGTTGGGGCACGCCGCGAAACGACACGCACCGGCTGCTCGACTCCCGCCCCGTCAAGGCGATGCTGGCTGCCTCCAGCGAGAACGTCACCCAGGTCGCAGCCATTCTCTCGGACCGCTGCTATCAGGACGCGGTCGCGAGTGGCTATACGGGCCGCCACCTCGATCACTTCACCGAGGTTCCTGCCACGGTGGAAGGCAAGTCGTTCGCCCAGCGCGCCTGGCTGTACGTACCCGCTCCCTCGGGCACTCTGTACGACCGCCGCATCTTGGGGGACCAGGTGATCGAGGACCAGGAGACCCGGCGGGCGTACGACGACAGCCCGCGCGACCCCGGCCACGCGGCGGTCCCCCGAACCGTCACGAACAGGGCCGACAACGGGAACGTGAACACCGGCACCGTGCATGGTGGCCAGAGCGTCAGCAACGCACACGTCGGTGGCGATCACGTCGGCGGCAACAAGGCGGGTACCGTCCACGGCAACCAGGGCGACACCGTCCGCGGCGACAAGAACTCGGGGCACCGATGAGCGAGCGGGACCGGCGTCCCGAACTCACCGTCGGCTCCCCTGCCCCGGCTGCCGGGGAGGGGGAAGACTACGCCCCGCAGGAGGGACCGGAGGCCACAGGCGCGCGGTCCGAGCAGGGAGAGCCGGACGGATTCGACGACGAGGACGGTGTCGGTGACGAGAGCTCCACCCCCGGAATCGACGACCTGCTCGGTGGCGCCGGGCGCGATGGCCGAGGGCCCTTCATCTACGCCCCGAACGGCAACATCAACACGGGCTCTCTGCACGGTGGTCAGAATGTGGGCAACCACAGCCATACGACCGGTGCGGGCACCCGCCGGGTGGAGGCGCGGGAAGGTCCCATTTCCGAGAACGAGATCGGGGCTGCGGGCTTCGGTTTCGCGGAGCCGGAGTGGTTCCCGGAAGCGCTGAGGGAGCTCGACAGCGGTGTTCTCTTCCTGACCGGAGCTCCCGGCTCCGGTCGCCGCACGACCGCTCTCAACCTGCTGCACCGTCACAGCCGCAGCATGGCGCTGCGCGCGGTCGACAGCGACATGGACCTCGCCACCTGGCGGCCCACCCATGCCGACGCCCGCGGTTACCTCGTAGATGGACTTCTGCCCAAGCACGCACTGAAACCGGGCATGGTGGGCAATCTGCGGGGCCTGCTGAACGAGGCCGACGCCCGCATGGTGATCGTGCTGCCGGACGATCCCGAACTCGTACGAAGCCTTGAGCGCGACCTCCACGTGACGCTCGTGGTCTGCCGGCCAGCGCCGCCCCGGGAGGTGTTCGACGCCCGTTTGCGAGCCGCCGTACCGGACCCGGTGCGCCGGAACCGGCTGCTCGCAGGGTTGGAACCAGGACTGCTGGATGACCTGTTGACTCCGGAACTGGTTCCCGCCGAAGTCGCGGAACTCGTCGCAGCGGTGGTCGACTCGGGTGAGGACGGGACGGACGCCATAGGCCTCCGGAACCGTCTGAGCTTCCTCGCCGAGGGCGAGGTACCGGACCTGATCAAGAAACTGCACGATGATTCCGACGGGCTCGCCTTCCTGCTGGCGACTTGTGTCTTCGAAGGGCTGGACCACCGCATCATCAGGGAGGAGGCCGAACGGCTCCTCGAAGTGGCGGACGGCCGCTTAGACCACGTACTGCCACCGCCCGACGACGGCACGGGCGATCAGGGCAAGCGGGAACGGCCGCGTCCCAACCCCCACTTCGTCTTCCGGCGATCCCTCGAAGACCTGCTGCGCTCCGTTCGCGCGCAGTGCGCGCCCAAGGAGATCCGTGCGGCCTCCGGATACACCTTCGCGGTGGAGCCGGTGCGGTTCACCCGGCAGCGGCAGGCCGAGACCGTACTCCGCTACGTATGGCGCGAGTACGGTCGGCTGTCCGGGGTGCTGACCTCGTGGATGGACACGGTCAGGAACGAGACGGAGCTCACGCAGCCGGTGGGCCGGGTCATGGGCATGGCCGCAGGCTGGGGCGGTGGACGCAGAGCGCTGCGCCACATCCGCGCCCTCGCCGAGTCCGAACGCCGCAGCAGCAGGATCATCGCCGCCCACGCGATGGGTGTGGCGGCCGAGGACCCCGTACTGGCCACGGAGGTCAAGCACCGCCTTCGTGACTGGAGCTGGGCACAGAGCCGCCAGCTCCGGTCCACTGTGGCATACACCTGTGGCACCGACTTCGGGCTCTCCCGGCCGGATCTCGCCAGGCGGCTGCTGGCCGGTCTCCACCACGGTCTGGACGACGAGGGGGAGCGCGCCGTGCGAAGGGCGGTGGACTCGGCGCTGGTCGGTCTCTTCAACTCGGGCAGCCAGGTGCTGGTCTTCAGGTACCTGGTCGAATGGGCCGGCCGGGAGGGGACCGGTGCCGAGTTGGCTCTCCGCAACTTTCCCCGCCTGTTGCAGGATCCCTCCTGGTTCCAGGAACAGTTGCTGGGCGAGGGAGAGTTCGCGCACCAGATCGTCGACCTGGTCCACCGGACCCTGGATGACGATGACACCTTCGACACCACAGCCAGACACCTGATCGGGTGGTGCCGCATGGCCTCCTGGGGCGAACAGCAGAAGGAGGCCGTGGAAATCCTGCTCACCGCCTTGGCACAGGACATGGGGCACGGAGTGTTCCGGCTGTTCGTCGTGATGGACCGTCACGACGACACCGATCTGGCCGGACGGGACATCGCGCGCCGGGCGCTGAACGCCTGGCGCGAGGGCGAGCCGGCGGCGCGACCCTCGCACAGTGACCCGCACCCATCTGGGAGGACATCGTGACAACCGAGGACAACGGCCCCGTCTACACCCCCGCCCCGCACGCGCCCTGGCGTGAGATCCTTCGTCAGCGCCTGTCCGGGCGGCGCGACCGGGCCCTAGTCCTGAGGGATCGGGAGGGGGCCCACCACGTGCTGGGCACCAGGCGCCCCCGCGGCACGGAGCCTGCCATGGCCGCCGACAGCGCGATGCCGTCACTCAGGCTGCTGGGCGGCTACGAAGAGGCCTTCCGTGTCCGGCTCGGCGAACAGCCCGGAACCCGGAGCGTGGCGCTGCCGACTGTCTACGGCACCGAGTCGGTGGATATGCGCGTGTTGTGGTGGGTGCACGATCCGGCGCAGGCGGTGCGCTCCCGGACGACCTATGGATGGGACGTCGTACGCAAGAACCTCGACCAGTGCCTCCACCAGTTGGAAGAGGCCCAGACTACCGGGGGCCGCAGCTTCGGAGCCCCCGAAATGATGCACCGCCTGGCCCCGCCCCAGCGCCTGGAGAGCGTGGGACTTACCTACCGCGTCACGGATGTCCAGGCCCGCGACGCGGATGGTGAACTGCGACTGGGGCAGCCCGGGGACACGAGTCTTCCGTACTCCTGGACGGCGCATCGCCGCGAGGAGTACGACTTCTGCACCCAGGCCCTGCGCAACGGGCCCGTCTCCCTGGCAGCCCTGTGGCTGGTCAGACACCCGGACCAGGTCAGCCAGGTGCTCGACTGGTCGGTGCGGAACCCGGGCCTGGTCCGGGAGGAGACCGACTGGCAGGAGGAGATGGCCGGCCTGCTTGGCAAGCTGACCCAGCAGGAACAGGAGGAGCTCTCCGAACTGCTGCGCGACCGGCTCGTCAGCCTGGGACGGCGCGTTCCAGGTCCTCGGAGGGCCCGGGTGAACGGCAGCGCTGATCAGCCCTTCGCCGTATGAACGACCGTCCGCCCGGTGCCCGGGCATCCGGAAAGGTCCCCTCAACGTGAGGGATGCCTTCACGCAGGCGACCGACGCCACCGGTGCCCGGCGCACGGCTTCGCGCGATGAAGCGAAGGTGGCCGCCCCGGATTTCCGGGGCGGCCTGGGCGGGGGTGGGCGGGAGTCGGGCTCCCGGGGTGTCCCCACGGGTTCTCGATGGTGCGGGGGCTACTTCTGCGTCATGGGCGTCCGGGCGGATTCAGGGGTGGAGGCGGTCGGTGACTGGGAGCCGCTCGCGCCACCGAGCCACTTCAGGCCGTCGAGGAGGAAGCGGTTCTGTGTCTCGCTCGCGAAGGTGGACGACAGGGGGGTGTTGGTGTCGTAGTCCATCGCGTTGTGGCCGAAGTTCGCGTACAGCATCTTGTACTTGCTGTTCGTCCACAGGATCGGGTAATAACCGCTGTACCAGGTCTGGTTGGGGTCGGTGCCGAGCGGGAAGCTGCTCGGGTCGACGGAGGCCAGGATCTTGATGTCCGGGTTCTGCCGCAGGTCGTTCGACCAGCTGTACCACTCGCTGACCGACGAGGTGAAGGTGGCGGGCAGGGCCTTGGTGGACGGGTGTGTCCGGTCCTCGACCTTCAGGGTGGCCGTGGTCGGACCCCAGGTATTGGACTTGAAGTTGCCGCTGCCGAGGAACTCGTTGTGATACCAGGGCCAGCTCTGCGCCTCGGTGGTGAAGGCCGCCACGTGGAACCCCATCCAGGCGCCCCCCGCGCGCATGTAGCGCTCGAAACCGGCACGCTGGGCGGAGGTCTGCGGCAGGTCGTCGAGGAACAGCACCACCTTGTAGTCGTCGACCCCGCCGTCGGCGAGCAGGTTCCAGTTGTTGCTCGCCGTGTAGGTGAAGCCGTTCTGCGCCGCCTGCTGCGGGAACCACTCGTTCGCTTCGTGGACGAAGTTGATGTGGGCGGTGTCCCACGTTCCGTTGTACAGGGCCAGGACCTTGAACGGCGCGGCCGCGCCGCGCGCCGTCGCATGGACGGGGGCGACCGCCAGGCCCAGCAGCGTGGCCAACAGCACCAGCAGCCGTATGGCCACGGACGCCGTCCTGGGCGATCCGATGTCTCTGCTCTCCTGCATGTGCGCTCCTCGCTGTGCGGATGTTGCCGCTGTCACGGGTGGGGGATCTGGACACCGACGGCCAACGCCGACACAGCTGCGGAGCGGGCTTGTCCACCATCGCAGAGGCACGGCTTTTCGCAGACGGGCGATGGGTGAAATTAAAGGTCTGAACCAGACACGTCAAGAGATGAAGCAAGAAGAGCACCACGGCGAGGTTCGCCTGAAGAAGTCGAACGCGCCCTATGTCGCTCCGTGGACCTTCTGTCGCCGCCCGGCCGGGATGCCGCTCAGCGTCCCAGGATCCGGTCGACGTCGGCCATCTGCCCGGCGGTGAGCGGCCCCTTCGCGATGGCGCCCGCGTTTTCCTCGGCTTGGGCGACCGTACGGAAGCCTGGGATGGGGATCGTCCGCGGGCTACGAGCCCAGATCCAGGCGAGGGCGCCCTGGGCGAGGGTGCGGCCGTCGCTGGTGAGAATGGACCGCAGGGCGTCGACGCGCTGGAGCCAGGCCGGGTCCGCGCCCGTGTTCGCGAGGAAGCCCGGCAGCCAGGCGGGGGGCGCGTTGCGGATGTCCGCGTTGTCCAGGGCGCGCCCGGCGGTGTGTTTGCCGGTGAGCAGTCCCATGGCGAGGGGGCTGCGGTTGACGCTGGCGAGGTCCGACTCCGCGCAGAGGGCGAGGAGTTCGGGCGCGTCCTGGAGGATGTTCAGGCGGTGCTGGACGGCCGCGCAGTGCGTGCCCTGGGCGAAGACGGCGGCCCGGGCGGGGTCATCGGTGCTCCACGCGTACCCGCGGATCAGGCCCTCGCGCACCAACTCCTCGCAGACGTCGCGTAGTTGGGCGGCGCGTTCGGGGTCGGCGTCGGAGATGTGGAGTTGGTACAGGTCGACGTGGTCCGTGTCCAGGCGCCGCAGTGAGGCGGTCAGGGCGCGGCGCAGGTGTTCCGGGGAGTCGTCCTGCCCGTCGCGGGTGCGGGTCCGCTCGTCGAAGAGGTTGCCCCATTTCGTCGCGATGACGACGTCGGTGCGGTGCTTGCCGAGGGCGCGGCCGAGCAGGCGTTCGCTGTGGCCGGTGCCGTACGCGTCGGCGGTGTCGAAGAAGGTGACGCCGAGGTCGAGTGCGCGCTGAATCGCCCGTACGGACTCCTCGTCGTCGACCTTGCCCCAGCCCAGGGGCTGCCCGTCGGCGGACTGCCACTCACCGCCGATGGCCCAGCAGCCGAAGCCGAGAGCGCTCACCTCGATGCCGCTGCGGCCCAGTGTTCTGTTGTGCGCCGTGGTCTCCATGTCCGGGGACAGTAGGAGTTGGAGCGCACACGAAGGCAAGCCCTGGCGAGGTTGCCTTCGTGTGCGTCTTCGGATGCGCTTTCGGGTGCGCCGCCGTGTGCGCCGTGGGTCAGATGACTCCCTGCGCCAGCATCGCGTCCGCGACGTGGCGGAAGCCCGCGGTGTTGGCGCCGAGCACGTAGTCCTCGGCGTCACCTCCGTAGATCTCGGCGGAGGCGCGGCACTGGGCGTGGACCTGCCGCATGATGCCGGCGAGCTGGTCCTCGGTGCGCTCGAAGGTCCAGCGGTCGCGGGAGGCGTTCTGCTGCATCTCCAGCGCGGAGGTGGCGACCCCGCCCGCGTTGGCCGCCTTGCCCGGGCCGAAGAGGACCCCCGCGCCGCGGAACACCTCGACCGCCTCGGGTGTGCACGGCATGTTGGCGCCCTCGGCCACGGCGAGCACACCGTTCTTCACCAGCGCGGTGGCGTCCTGCTGGTGCAGCTCGTTCTGGGTCGCGCATGGCAGGGCGATCTCGCACGGCACGTCGAACACCGACCCCCGGCTGGAGAACCGCGCGCTCGGCTTCGCCTCGGCGTAGGCGGAGAGCCGGGCGCGGCGCACCTCCTTGACCTCCTTGAGCAGGGCCAGGTCGATGCCGTCCTCGTCGACCAGGTAGCCGGAGGAGTCGGAGCAGGCCACCACGAGGCCGCCCAGGGCGTGGACCTTCTCGATGGCGTAGACGGCGACGTTCCCCGACCCGGAGACCACGACCCGACGCCCGTCGAAGCCCTGACCCCGGGTGGCGAGCATCTCCTGGGTGAAGAAGACCGTGCCGTAGCCGGTGGCCTCGGTACGGGCGTGTGAACCGCCCCAGCCGACGGGCTTTCCGGTCAGCACGCCGGCCTCGAAGCGATTGGTGATCCGCTTGTACTGGCCGAAGAGGTAGCCGATCTCACGGCCGCCCACCCCGATGTCCCCGGCGGGCACATCGGTGTGCTCGCCCAGATGGCGGTACAGCTCGGTCATGAAGGACTGGCAGAACCGCATCACCTCGGCCTCTGAGCGGCCCTTGGGGTCGAAGTCCGACCCGCCCTTGCCGCCGCCGATCGACAATCCGGTCAGCGCGTTCTTGAAGATCTGCTCGAAGCCGAGGAACTTCACGATGCCGAGGTTGACGCTCGGGTGGAACCGCAGGCCGCCCTTGTACGGTCCCAGGGCGCTGTTGAACTCCACCCGGAAACCGCGGTTGACCTGCACTGTGCCCTGGTCGTCCACCCATGGGACCCGGAACATCAGCTGTCGCTCCGGTTCGCACAGCCGCTCCACGATCCGGGCGTCCGCGTACTCCGGGTGCGCCCCCAGCACGGGACCTATGGCGTGCAGGACTTCGTGGGCCGCCTGATGGAACTCCGCTTCCCCGGGGTTCCGGCGGCGGAGGGTGTCGTAGACGGCTTCGATCTGGGCACTGACGTCCATGTGGTGTCTCTCTGTTCACGTGTGGGCGAGCCGGGTGTGGATCCGTGGGTCGTGCGGTTGCCGCGCCCAGATTAGGGGCCTGGGGCGGACCAGCCGATCAGCCCGCCGCGCAGGGCGGCCACGAGGCGGGTGGCCGCCTCGTCCTCGGTACGTCCACTCTTGATGAGGTCGAGGATGTCCCGCGGATCGAACAGCGCGTTCCACAAATACAGGGCCTCGTCACCGAGATCCCCTAGACCGAGTTCCTCGGTGGTCTGCCGCAGCGGTTCGGTGAGCGCCTCCGCCTGCGGGGTGAGATAGCCGGTGCCCTCACGCAGCCGTTCGAGATAGCCGCGGTGCGACCGCATCTGTGCCATCGCACCGCCGTGTTCCAGCACGAGGGAGACCCAGTACCGCGACACCGCTTCGAGCCTCACCATGCCTCGCGTGGTCTGCCGGCCGCTGAAGTCCCTTAGCTCGGAGCCCACTTGGGCCCGGAACGCGTGCAGGATCTCCTCGACGGAGGAGAAGTGCCGGTAGGCCGTCGCGGTGGACACCTCGGCGTGCTTGGCGATCTCGGCCAGGCTGACCGGCGTCGGCGAGTTCTCGAACAGCAGTGCGGCGGCCTTGATGAGATGCCTGCGGTTGCGCTCGGTGTCACTGCGCATGGGTCGACTCCTCGTCGGGTGGGGGACGGCGTTCACCGCAGGGCCGACAGGCCCTCGGCCAGTCGGCGTACGCCCTCGGTGATGGCCTGCGCGCTGGCAGCGTACGACAGCCGGAGGTGTCCCTCGCCCTGGGCGCCGAACTCGCTTCCGGGCCGGACGGCGACGCCGTGGGCGCGGAGGGCCGCGACGACCTCCACCGAGGGCAAGTCCAGGTCGTAGCGCGGGAATTGGTAGAACGCGCCCTCGGGCGAGCTGAGCGTGAGGCCCGGGATCGCGGCGAGTTCCGTACGCATGATGTCGCGCCGCTGCTCGTACGCCTCGCGCATGCGGGCCACGTCCTCGTCGCAGCTTCGCACCGCGGCGAGCGCGGCGTCCTGGACGAAGGTGTTCACCGAACCGTTGAAGGTGTTGTGGATGCGTGCCGACGCCTGGATGAGCGCCGATGGGCCCCACAGGTAGCCGACGCGCCAGCCGGTCATCGCGTAGCTCTTGGAGAAGGTCTGGCAGTACACGGTGCGGTCGCGCAGGCCGTCGAGCGAGATCGCCGAGGTGAACGGGCGGCCGGTGTAGTCGAGGTCGGAGTACGCCTCGTCGGAGATGACGATGGTCGAGGTGGCGTCGAGCAGCTCGGCGAGCGCTTCGAGTTCCTCGCGGCTGTGCACGATGCCGGTCGGGTTGCTGGGATTGCAGAAGACGAAGAGCCGGGCGCCGGTGAGGGCGTCGGCGAGCCGGTCGAGGTCCCAGTGCAGGTCCGGCGCGAGCGGGACGGGCACGACGGTGCCTCCGGCCATGCTGACCAGGTCGGCGTAGAGGGAGTAGGTGGGATCGGGGATGACCACCTTGTCGCCGGGGTTGACGCTGCCGAGGATCGAGGCGGCGAGTCCGGCGGTGCCGCCCTGGGTGATCAGGATGTCCGCGGCGCTGACCGCTGTCCCGGCCAGGCCGGTGAGCTTCTCGGCGAGCGCCTCGCGCAGTGCCGGTTCGCCGAGCAGCGGTGAGTAGTGGGTGCGTCCGGCGCGCAGCGAGGCGTGGGCCGCCTCGGTCACCAAGTGGGGTGTGTCGAAGTCGGGTTCGCCCATGGCGAGGGAGACGAGGTCGCCCCGGGACTGCGGCTGCTGCGTCCGGCGGGAGGCGGCCGCGATGCGGGCGACGGCCTCGGCGGTGGCGAACCGGGGCGGCTGCGTGGTGATGGTGGGCGGCATGCGCTCCTCCTGGTGGCAGGTGTTCAGGACTGCGGTGCGGCGTCGGCGGGTGCGCCCGCCCAACGGCTGATCTCTAGGTCGGCGGAGGTGTCGCGCTGTCGCGTGGGGGCGACGACGATCTCCTGGAGGACGACGCGCTGGGGAAGGGTGATGGCGAGGCGGATGGCCTCGGCCACGTCCTCGGGCTGCACCATGTTGGCGCGTTCCTCCGGCTTCGGGGGCCGGGCGCGGTTGTCGAGGATGGGGGTGTCCGCTTCACCAGGGAGCACGGTGATCGCCCGCAGCCCCTGGTTGCGGAAGGTGTTGTGCAGGAAGGTCATGAAGTTGCGGACCCCGGCCTTGGCCGCGCCGTAGGCGGCGCCGCCGAGCAGGTTGGGGTTGACGGCGGCGAGCGAGGAGACGGTGACGATCGTCCCGCCGCCACGGCCGAGCATGTCGGGCAGCACGGCCTGGGCCAGCTGGAAAACGGCCGTGAGGTTCACCTCGATGACCTGGCGCCACTCGTCGTGGGGGAGCCACTGCGGGTTGAGCACCGTCGAGGAGCTGCCCGCGTTGTTGACGAGGACGTCGACGGGGCCGAGTTCGGCGTGGACCCGGTCGAGGACCCGTGTCACATCGTCGGCACTGGTGACATCGGCCGGGAGGGCGAGGGCCGTGCCGCCCTCGTCTCGGATGGTGGCCGCGACGGCGTCGAGCGCCTCCTGTCTGCGCCCGAGCAGCACGACGGTGGCGCCGTCCTGGGCGAGCAGCCGCGCGGTCTCCAGGCCCATCCCACTGCCCGCTCCTGTGATGAGCGCGGTCCTGCCGGACAACGTCGTCACCGTTCCTCCTCCATCACACAAATGAGACGTCGATTTCAAGTGAGAATATATTCTCGTTTATTGCGGGACAAGGGTTCCCTGAAACCGAGGGCACCGAACGCCTCGGCCGCCGCCTGCCCCAGCGCGCACACCTCCGCCTCGCGCCGCGCGAACCGGCGCAGCGAGACCTCGCGGTCGGTCCAGCGGAACCGCAACTCCCGTCCCGGACCGGCCTGTCCGAGCAGGGGCAGCGAGATCCGCGAGGCGACACCGACGATCGGATAGCCCGCCGTCAGGCTCCGGTAGCGGCCGAGCACGATCAGCTCGTCGGCATGCGGGATCTGGAGCGCCCCGATGGGCACTCCATGCGACACGATCTCGGTGTCGGAGTCCGGGTGCAGCACTGGTCCGTCGAGCCGGAGCCCCACATGGTTGGAGCGCGTGGTGACGACGTACGCCGACTCCGCGATCAGCTCACGGATGCCGGGGATCGTGCGGACTCCGTGGCTCGCGACGACGTCGACGACCCAGGGCCCGTCGTCGAAGCGCGGAACGGGGACGGGCAGCCGGAACAACGGCGAGGCGAACAGCCGATGGCCGAACCCCCGGAACTCCGTCTCCAGCAGCACCCGTTCGCCCGGGGCGATGACCTGCCCGAATCCCATCCTGGCGTCCGGGGCCGCGCTCCCCAGCAGGGTCTTCGCGGCGAGCGTGCCGTTCACGGCCAGATAGGTGCGGATGCCCCGGCTCATGTCCCCGCGGACCCGCAGCTCGTGGCCTGCCGCTACCACCAGCGGCGACCAGGTGTCGACGGGCGCGCCGCCGACGGTGACCCGGGCGGGCGCGCCGGTCACGGCCAGCAGGACGTCGGCGTCGGGGACCAGGGCCAGTTCGCCGCCGAAGTTCTCGATCAGTGTCGCGCCCCTGGCGTTGCCCACCAGGAGATTCGCCACGGCCGCCGAGTGCTGGTCGGCCGCGCCACCGGTGGGGACACCGCGCCGTTCCGTATCGCGGCGGCCGAGATCCTGGAACGTGGTGACCCATCCGGTGCTCGTGATGTCCAGCGCCACGGTCGTCATACGGCCTCCTCCACCGGCAGCAGGAAACCGGCATCCCGCGCCGGGACCTCGTCCCGGGGGACGGGGACGAAGCGCACGATGTCACCGGTGCCGAACGAGACGGGGTCGGGGCGGGAGATGTCGACGATGGTGTACGGGGTGCGCCCGACGACACGCCATCCGGTCGGACCGGGGAACGGCTGGATGATCGCGTTGGTCCCGGCGATCATGATCGCTCCTGGGGCGACGTCCGTCCGGGGCTCGGCCCGCCGGCGCACCGGTCGGGGCACCTTGAGCCCGTCCATCATCGGGGCCATCGCCGCGCCGAGGAGGGAGATCGTGAAGGTGGACTCCGCGATCGCCTCGACGACCTCGGCGGGGGCCAGACCCAGCTCCTCGGCGACGGACCTCAGATCCGGGCCGTTCTCCTCGTCGAAGACGACGGGGACGGTGAACGCGCGCACCGCCCGAGGGCGGGCCGTACCCGTACCCTCCGACGGCGAAGGCGCCCACCGCGCCACCAGACGGGCCGCGTACTCCACATGCTCGAGCGCGGTCCGCAGCGGGTCGAACTCGATGAGCAGGGACTCCAGACCGGAGACGACGTCGAGCACGCCGTGCGGGCGGTGGGCCAGGAACCGGTCGCGGAAGGCGACGATCCCGGCCCTTCGGATGGCCTGGTCGGGGTGGGGGATGGTCACCATCACCGCCGAGTCCCCGAAGGGCTCGACGGTGAGGGCGCCGTACTGTGCTGTGGTCATCGCCTGGTGCGCTCGGCCGTCAGCCGGCGAGCGCGACCTCCGCCTTTTCCGCCAGGACCTCGCGCAGCCCGGCGACGCGGATGCCCGCGGCGCCGAGCGCGCCGCGCAGCGCGGTGCCGTTCGCGAGGACGGACGGGTGGTCGCCGTGCAGCAGCAGCACATCGGCGTCGTGGCCGAGCGGGACCACATTGCCGTTGACCGAGCGCACGGTGCCCTCGCGCACCACCTGCGCCGAGCGCTGCCCGATCAGCTCGGGGTCGTAAATGAGGCCGCCTTCGTGCGAGCGGGGGACGGGCATGCCGTCGTCGCCGTAGCCGCGGTCGGCGAGGAACACATAGCCGACCTCCAGCCCGCGCTTGCGCGACTCCTCGGCGAGCAGACCCCGTTGGCAGATGACGATGTAGTCGGTGTTGTACGCGGCGATCGCGTCGGTGATGGCCCGCGCGTGCTTGGCGTCGGTCTGCGCGATCGAGCCCATCCGCCCGTGCGGGGCGACATGGCTGATGGTGCCGCCGTGCACCCGCGCGAAGGCGTCGAGCGCGCCGAGCTGGTAGAGGACATCGGTGCGGATCTCCTCTTCGGACGCCTCGATGAGACGACGGCCGAAGCCGACGAGGTCGGGGTAGCCGGGGTGGGCGCCCAGTTCGATGCCGCGCGCGACGCAGTCGGCGACGGTGCGGTCCATGATGCGCGGGTCACCGGCGTGGAAGCCGCAGGCGATGTTCGACGAGGTGACGAGGGAGAGCAGGGCTCCGTCGTCGCCGATGGTGTAGTTGCCGAAGCTCTCGCCGAGGTCGGCGACGACGGCTACGGAGTTGATTCCCATGGTGTCTCCTTGTGCCGGGGTGGGTGGTTCAGCGGGCGGTGAGGGGCCGGCCCTTGGTCTCGCGCAGGAAGGCGATGGAGATCAGGGTGATCACGGCGGTGATGATGGAGGCGAAGGCGGGGACGAGCGCGGAGCCGGTCGACTCGATCAGCTCGGTCATCACCAGCGGGGCGCTGCCGCCGAAGATGATCGTCGAGATGCTGAACCCGATGCTGTAGGCGGAGTAGCGCACCGTGGTCGGGAACATCTCGGCGAGCGCGGTGTGGACGACCGCGGCGTGGCCGGAGAAGGCGATCGCCAGCACGATGGTGCCGATGCAGGCGAGCCCGAACTCGCCCGTGGTGATGAGCCGGAACATCGGATACGAGACGGCGGCCATGGCCACGGCGGAACCGGTGAGGACGGGCTTGCGGCCGATCCGGTCGGACAAGCGGGCCATGAGCGGGATACAGAGGGAGATGGCCACCAGGCTGAACGCCGTGACGGTGAGCGACCGCAGCATCGAGAAGTTGTGCTCGCCGAGCGAGGACCTCAAGTAGGTCGGCATATAGACGAACAGCAGGTAGTAGCCGGGGCCGTTGAGCGCGGGGAGGAAGATCGTGAGGGCGATCGCCTTCAGATGGCGCGGGGAGGTCAATGCCTCCCGCAGCGGGTTGCGCGCGACGGTGTTCTGCTCCCGCAGCGCCTCGAAGTGCGGGGTCTCCTCCAGCCGGCGGCGGATGTAGAAGCCGACGTAGCCGAGCGGGACGGCCAGGAGGAAGGGCACCCGCCAGGCCCAGGAGGTCATCGCGTCATCGCCGAGCGTCGTGATGAGAAGGGCGGAGAGGACGCTGCCGAACATCAGGGCCACGAACGAGCCGACCGCGATGAAGCTCATCATGTAGTTGCGGCGGGTATCGGGTGCGTACTCGCCGACGAAGGACATGGCACCGGCCACCTCGCCACCCGCCGAGAAGCCCTGGAGCACACGGAGCAGGACCAGCAGCACGGGCGCGGCGACACCGATGACACCGGACGAAGGTATAAGGCCGATGGCCGCGGTCGCGGCGGAGATGAGCACCAGCAGAGTGGCAAGAAGGCTCTTCCGCCCGAGCCGGTCCCCGAGATATCCGCAGATGACGCTGCCGAACGGGCGGGCGACGAAGCTGATCAGGAAACCGATGTTGGTGAGGAAGAGTCCCCCGGCCTCGGCCTCGCCCATGATGTTGATCGCGAGGTAGGTGACCAGCAGGCCGTACACGCCGTAGTCGTACCACTCGACGAAGGACCCGATCGCGCCCGCGAAGGTGGCCTTGCGGACGACCTTGCCGTCAGCGGAGACGATGTCGACCGCTGCCGCGTCGGGCGTGTCCGACGCGGCGTCGTGACGATCTGAAGTGGTGTCGAGCCGATCTGAGGTAGTCATACGCGTTTTCTTTCGAT
This sequence comes from Streptomyces sp. 11-1-2, assembly GCF_003595545.1. Lineage (NCBI taxonomy): Bacteria > Bacillati > Actinomycetota > Actinomycetes > Kitasatosporales > Streptomycetaceae > Streptomyces > Streptomyces sp. 11-1-2. The sequence continues at coordinate 1,962,597 of NZ_CP022545.1, read as the reverse complement.
GTCGCGGACTCCTGGAACGGTGTCCTGAAGGATCGTGCGCTGAACGAGGTCGCTGTCAGCGGTCGCTCCTGGGCCGGGGCGCACCTGGACGTTTCGGGGTCTATGGGAAGGCGATGACGGCGCTCGGGCCGTGCTCGCTCGCCTGAGTGAGGCCAGAGGTGAGGCAGGATGGAAAAGTCGCGGAGCGGCGCCAGAGCCAAGTTGCGACGTGAATCGCGAATGAGAATAGATTCGCATTCTGGGGCGGTCAAGGATGTGTGTTGCCCCTTCGTTAACCTTTCGCTTCCATCGTGCTTCCGCCTTGGACTCCAGGGTTCGTTGGGTGATTTGGCGGTGCTTTCGATGGTGTCGCCGGGGTGTGGCCTGTCCCGAAGGGGTCGATCTCGCGGGCTGGGCACCCCTTGTCCTGCGCCACGGATGGATGCAGACTGACTCTCGCGAAACGCGAAACCTTTCGCACTTTCTTGTTGGGGCGTGGTGAACCCATGACGCCCGCCACCGCCCCGCCCGGCGGAACCGGACCCGGTGAAGGAGCCTGCGATGACCCAGGACAACGTGCGCGTGAGCAGCGCGTGGGAACGCGTCGACGAACAGGTGCTGGATCAGTTCCGCGCCCACTCCGTGGCCAACCTCGGCGATGCCCTCGACCGGCTGAACATCGTCGACGGTGGCATCGCGCCCATCTGGAACGGGGCCAGAGCCGTCGGCACGGCGCTCCCGGTTCTCACCGTCGCGGGCGACAACAAGGCCGTGATCGCGGCGCTCGAGCACATCCGCCCCGGTGACATCCTGGTCATCAACGCCTTCGGCCACGACGGCCGCGCCATCATCGGCGACAACCTCGCCCAGCGCTTCGCCGTCTACGGTGCCGCGGGGGCGGTGGTCGACGGATATGTGCGCGACGCCGCGATCATCGAAGAACTCGGGGTCCCGGTCTTCGCCCGCGGGCTCACCCCCGCCGGTCCGTTCAAGAACGGCCCGGGTACGATCGGCGAACCGGTCGCCATCGGCGGTGTCGTGGTGAACCCCGGAGACATCGTCGCCGCCGACGGGGACGGCGTCATCGTCATCCCGCCGCACCGGGCCGATGAGGCGCTGAGGGCGGTCGAGGAGATCGTCGCCCGCGAGGCGGCGCTGGATGCCGAGGTCGAAACGCTGCGGAACCAGGCCAAGGCCGTCCGATGAGCGGAAAGGACGAGATGACGGGTCAGGATCAGGTGACCGGCCGGGACCGCGTGGCCGATCGCCTCCGCGTGGCGGTCGCCGCCCCGCTGTCCGAGGAAAACTGCGCCCGCATCCGGGAGTTGGAGCCGCGGATCGACCTCGTCGTCGACCACTCCCTCCTCCCGCCCATGCGCTGGCCCGCCGACTTCGCCGGCGACCCGGCCTGGCGGCGCGGCCCCCAGCAGCAGCGCGCCTACGAGGCCGCGATCGACTCGGCCGACGCCCTGTACGGCGTCCCCGACCTGGACCCGGCCGCCCTGGCGCGGGCGGTCCGGGCCAACCCGCGCCTGCGCTGGGTGCACACGATGGCCGCGGGCGGCGGCGGCCAGGTCAAGGCCGCCGAGCTGAGCACCGAAGAGCTCGACCGGGTCCTGTTCACCACCTCGGCCGGTGTGCACGGACGCCCGCTCGCCGAGTTCGCCGTCTTCGGCGTCCTCGCGGGAGCCAAGGACCTTCCCCGACTGCGGCGCCAGCAGCGCGACCGGGAGTGGACCGGCCGCTGGACGATGGGACAGGTGAACCAGCAGACGGTGCTGGTCCTCGGCCTCGGCGGGATCGGCCGGGTCGTCGTCGAGACCCTCCACGCGCTGGGGGCCACCGTCATCGGCACGAGCAGGAGGGACGTCACCGTCACCGGCGTCTCCACCGTGGTGCACCCCGACCGCATCACCGAAGTGGCTCCCACCGTGGACGCCGTCGTGAACACCCTCCCCGGCACCGAGGCCACCGAGCACCTCCTCGGCGAACGATTCTTCGGCGCCCTTCGGCCCGGCGCCTGTCTCGTGAACGTCGGCCGCGGAAGCGTCGTCGACGAGGCCGCGCTGATCGGCGCGCTCGACTCCGGCCGGGTCGGCTTCGCCGCGCTGGACGTCTTCGAGACCGAGCCGCTGCCCGCGCACAGTCCGCTCTGGGACCACGACCGTGTGCTGGTGAGCCCGCACACCGCCGCGCTCGACGCGGCGGAGGACCGCCGCATCGCCGAACTCTTCGCCGCCAACGCCACCCGGCTCCTCGACGGGCATGAGCTGGTCAACCGGGTGAACACCGTCGAGTTCTACTGACCGGGACGGCGGCGCGCTCGAAGGGCTTGTCGCGGAGGTCAGAACGCGTAGCGGCGCACGGTCTCCGGGCGGATGACGAGACGGACCGAGTCCTCGGCCAGGATCCCGGCGAGGTCGTCGGCGCGGGCCGGGTCGTCGAGGTCCCAGTAGCGCGCGGCCAGCCGGGCGGCCAGGTCGTGTGCTCCGTCGGGTTCCACCGTGGTGCGGCCGGCGACCGACAGCCAGCGCTCGCGTTCACCCACCGGGGCGGCGACCACGATCGAGGCGCGGGGGTCGCGGCGTAGACGCCGCACTTTGAGCGTGTCCGGACCCGTGAAGAGCTGGATCGTGCCCTCGGCGGTGGCCTCGAACCACACCGGCCGGGGCTGTGGCGGAAGCGGCCCACCGGCCACGGACAGAAACCCGTACAGGGGGCGCCGGAGGAACTCGAGGTCCTGGGTGGTCAGCGACGTGGCGTCGGTGCTCATCACAGCCCTTCCGATGGGTGAGGGGGAATGGTTTCGAGGTCGTTGAACGAGGCGTCGGCTCGTTCGGAACGGGTGTTTTGCGGACGGGCGACGGCCGGGCGATGGCCAGGCGGCTCGGCCGCCGCCGGGCGGTCATCGCCCCCAGGCTCCCGCCGCCGCGGCCCGCACGACGTAGTCCTCAAAGGTCCGGGGCGCCCGTCCCAGCACGGTGGCGAGGTCATCCGTCGTCCCGGCCAGCAGCCCGCGTTCCATCATCACGAACATCTCGGCGACGTGGTGGGCGTCCTCCTCGCCCACGCCCTCCTCGACCAGCGCCGCGGTGTACTCGGCGGGGGAGACCTGCCGGTAGGCGAGGGGCCGCCCGGACGCCCGGGAGATCAGCTCGACGGCCTCACCGAAGGTGAGCGCGCGTGGTCCGGTCAGCTCGTAGATCCGTCCGGCGTGCCGGTCGGTCTCGGTCAACACCGCGGCCGCGGCGTCGGCGACGTCCTCCGCGTCGATGAACGGCTCGGGGACCGTGCCGGCCGGGAGCGCCAGCTCCCCGGCGACCAGCGGGGCCTGGAAGACATCCTCGTCGAAGTTCTGCGCGAAGTTCGACGGCCGCAGGACGGTCCACTCCAGCGCCGAGCCGCGTACGGCGTCCTCGGCCGAGCGCATGTCAAGGCCGAACGTGGAGTCGCCCCAGGTGTCGGAGCCGCGCCCGGAGAGCAGAACCAGCCGCCGCACTCCGGCGGCCTCGGCCCGGGCCACGAACTCGTGTACCGGGCCCGGCACGCGCGGGGCCACTACATAGGCGACGGCGATGCCTCGCAGGGCCGCGTCCCAGCCGCCGGGGTCGGACCAGTCGAACCGGGTCCGGCTCGATCGGGAGGCGGCCCGTACCGGTGTGCCGTGCAGCCGCAACCGGGCGAGGATCCGTCGACCCGTCTTGCCGGTCGCGCCGAGGACGAGAGTGGTGTCGTTGCTCATGAGACCGATTGAACACGGCCGACTCGGACGAACCCATAGGCAAGAAGCCGGATCACCTGTGTATGCGTCTAAAATCGCTGAGGTGGACGCCTTCAGTGACCTGATCCGCGGGGTGCGAGCCCATGGCTCGTTGTTCGGCAGCTCGACCCTGTCCCCGCCCTGGGCCCTGCACTTCGTGGACGGTGCGCCGCTGACCCTGTGCACCGTCCTCACCGGGGCGGGCTGGATCGTGCCGGAGCACGGTCCGCCCGAGCCGCTGCGTGCCCGCGAGGCGATCGTCGTGCGCGGCCCCGCCACGTTCACCTTCGTCGACGAGGTCGGCACCCGGGCCGAACCGATCGCATGCGGCGAGCACTGCGCGACGCCCGAGGAGGGCGGGACCCGGCACCGGCGCGGCTGGAACGACCCGGGCGAGGACACCGGTGACGGCCCCGGTGCCACGACCCTGATCGTCGGCGCCTATCCCGTACGCGGCGAGATCAGCCGCCGGCTGCTGGACGCGCTGCCCGTCGTACTGCGTGTGGACGCCGGGGGCACGGCCGACCCCGTGCTGGACCACCTCGCCGCCGAGGTCGCCGTCGACACACCGGGCCAGCAGGTCGTACTCGACCGGCTGCTGGACTGGATGATGGTCTGCACGCTGCGCGAGTGGTTCGACCGGCCCGGCGGCGAGCCCCCGGCCTGGTGGGCCGCCCAGCGGGACCCGGTGGTCGGCGACGCGCTGCGCCTGCTGCACGCCGAACCGGCGGCACCATGGACGGTCGCCGCCCTGGCCGAGCACACCGGAGTGTCGCGTTCGACGCTGGCCAAGCGGTTCGCCGACCTGGTCGGCGAACCCCCGCTGACCTACCTCACCCGCTGGCGCATGACGCTCGCGGCAGACCTCCTGGTCGAGCAGAAGGCCGCGACCATCGCGGACATCGCCCGCACCGTGGGCTACTCCGACCCGTTCGGGTTCAGCGCGGCGTTCAAACGGGTCCGAGGCGCCAACCCCAGCGAATTCCGGCGCACCGCGACCACTGACGCCTGAACAGGGGCAAGTCAACCCGACGCCCCCTCGCAGCCGCAGGCTGACCAGGTGCGGCAGCGGAGCACATCAGACCCTCGTACTGCGGGCGATGCGGTAGAGCACGTTCGGACGCAGTGGCCCTTCGGGCGCGGTGGCCCAAGGGCCGTCCTGTGCCGTGGCCCGGGACGGCCCCGAACCAACCCGCCTCAGCGCACGGTGATGACCAGCTTGCCCGTGGTGCGGCCGGTCTCCCCCTGGACATGGGCCCGGGCGCCCTCGGCGAGCGGGAAGGTGCCGGAGACATGGGCGCGGAGCCTGCCCCGGTCGACGAGCTCGGCGATGGCGCGCATCCCGGCCCGGTCGTGCTCGACGAGCAGGGTGACGGCGCGGACCTGTGCCTTCTCCGCCGCGGCCCGGGTGTCCTGGGCGCCCGGCAGCAGGGAGACGAGGACGCCGCCGGGGCGGAGCACGCTCACGGAGCGGGTGGCGGTCTCCCCGCCGACGGCGTCGAGGACGACGTCATAGCGTTCCTCGGTGTCGGTGAAGTCCTCCGAGCGGTGGTCGACGCAGGCATCCGCGCCGAGTTCGCGCAGGAAGTCGTGCTTGGGGGCGCTCGCCGTCCCGGTGACGTGCGCGCCGCGCTCCTTGGCGAGCTGTACGGCGAGATGGCCGACACCCCCGGCCGCGGCGTGGATCAGCACCCGCTGCCCGGCCCGCAGGTCCGCGGTGTCGACGAGGGCCTGCCAGGCGGTGAGCGCGGCCAGCGGCAGAGCGGCCGCCTGGACGTGGTCGATCCCGGCGGGCTTGGCGGCGAAGGCACGGGTGGGGCCGGTCACGTACTCGGCGTGGGAGCCCGCCCCGTACGGGTAGGGCAGCATGCCGAACACCTCGTCACCGGGCTGGAAGAGGGTGACACCGAAACCGGTCTCCACCACGGTGCCGGAGACGTCCCAGCCGAGGGTCAGCGGCGGGGGCGGCAGGAAGATGCTCAGGGCGCGGTGCTTGAAGTCCGTGGGGTTGAGTCCGGCCGCGTGCACGGCGACGAGGATCTCTCCGGGGCCGGGCGCGGGGCGCGGCAGCTCGGTCAGCCGCAGGACCTCGGGGCCGCCGAGGGCCGTCTGGTGCAGGGCGAGCATCACGGGGGCGCGGTCCGGGGCGGCTGCCGGGGCCGGGGAGTCGAGGTTCTCGGGGGCGTCCCTCGAAGGGGTGTCCGTCGAAGTCATGGCTCGATCCTGGCCGTACGGCCCAGTCCGGGACGATGGCCAGAAGGTCAGCCTCCGATACATTTCTGCCATGCCCATCGACCCTGCCGCCCGCTCCGTTCCCGGCGCCCGCACCAGTCCCACCGCCCGCCCCGCGTCCGCCGTGCCCTCCCGGGCCCGTGAACTCGCCGACCGCGCGGCCGAACTGGACCGCCGGATGCGCCCGGACCCGCGGCCCGGCGCCCACAAGGTCGTCGTCCTTGCCCTCGACGGCGTCTATCCCTTCGAACTCGGCATCCCGCACCGGGTCCTGGGCTCCGCCGATGGCCGCTACGAGGTGCTGTCCGCGAGCGTGGACGGGCAGCCCGTACGTACCGACTCGGACCTGACCGTCACCCCCGGGCACGGTCCCGAGGTGCTGGCCGAGGCGGACACCGTGGTCATCCCTCCGTACGCGATCACCCGCGCCTCGGCCGCCGCCCCGGACCCGCAGGTCCTCGCCGCCCTCTCCCGCGTCCGCCCCGGCACCCGGCTGGTGTCCATCTGTACGGGCGCCTTCCTGCTGGCGGCCGCCGGTCTCCTGGACGGGCGCCGGGCCACCACCCACTGGGCGCTCACCGACCACTTCCAGGAGCTGTTTCCCCGGGTCGAACTGGATGCCGGTGTGCTCTTCGTCGACCACGGTGATGTGCTGACCTCCGCGGGGGCGGCGAGCGGTGTCGACGTCTGCCTGCACCTGGTGCGCCAGGATCACGGCAGCGAGGTGGCCAACCACGTCGCCCGTTGCTGTGTCGTGCCGCCGTACCGGGACGGCGGGCAGGCGCAGTACATCGAGCGGCCGCTGCCGCCGGTGAGCGAAACCGGCACCGGGCCGACCCGCGACTGGGCGCTGCGGCGGCTGGAACTGCCGCTGTCGCTGGACGAACTGGCCGCGCATGCGGCGATGAGCACCCGTACCTTCGCCCGGCGCTTCCGGGAGGAGACCGGTCTGAGCCCCGGCCGATGGCTGACCCAGCAGCGGCTGCGGCGGGCACGGCATCTGCTGGAGTCCAGCGATTTGCCGGTGGAACGGGTCGCCCACGAGGTCGGCTTCGCCACCGCCACCTCGCTGCGGCGGCACCTGGCGGCGGAGGCGGGGGTGGCCCCGTCGGCCTACCGGCGCACCTTCCGCGCCTCGGGTCCGGCCGCGGGCGGCGTCAGGGAAGCGTCACGGGCCGGGGGCTGAGAGGGCCAGCCTCACCTACGCCGCGACAACGGCCGATCCCGCCACCGACCAGCAGCGCCACCGCGACAGCCTGGCCGCCACCGTGCGCCGCGCGTTCGCACCCTGACGACACCGGCGCAAGGAACAACGCGCGTACCCTGCCGATGCGGGACCCCGCCCCCACCACACGAGAGGACACCCAACGTTGTCCGAGATCCACGACCGACCCGGGGAGCGGGGGCCGCGTATGCCCGAGCCACCGGAAGTGAACGCGGCGGCCGTCGCGGACGGCATCGTGCCCGGCTTCGGCATGGACGCCATCCACGAGGCCGCGCGGCGCCTGTCCGGTCAGGTGGTCCGGACACCTCTGCTCACCTCCCCGATGCTGGACGAGCTCGTCGGCGCCCGCGTCCTGGTCAAGGCCGAATGCCTCCAGCTCACCGGCTCGTTCAAGGTGCGCGGGGCGCTCAACGCCCTGCTCGCCCTGGACGAGGAGGCGCGCCGCGCGGGGATCGTGGCCTACTCCGCCGGCAACCACGGGCAGGGCGTGGCCGCGGCGGCACGGCTCGCCGGTTGCCCCGCGGTCATCGTCATGCCGCATGACGCCCCGCGCATCAAGGTCGACAACTGCCGCTGGTGGGGCGCCGAGACGGTCCTGTACGACCCGCGGACCGAGGACCGGGAAGAGGTCGCCCGGAAGATCCTTCAGGACCGCGGCATGACGCTGATCCCGCCCTTCGACGACGTCAGGGTCATGGCCGGGCAGGGCACCGTCGGCCTGGAGATGGCCGAGCAGGCGCGCGAGCTGGGCCTGACCCCGGACGCGGTCCTGGTGAACTGCAGTGGCGGCGGGCTGGCCTCCGGTGTGATCAGCGCGCTCCATCACGCGTTCCCCGGGATGGTGAACCACATCGTCGAACCGGCAGGCTTCGACAAGATGGCCCGGTCCCTGGCGACCGGCCGCGTATGCGCCAACCCCCACCCGCCCGGCGGCCTCATGGACGCCATCTCCGGCCCGGCGGCCGGTGCGCGCCCGCTGGCCGTCCTCCGCCACCACGATGTGACCGGCCTGACCGTCACCGACGAGGAGGCCCTGGCCGCCATGGGCACGGCCCACCGGCTCCTCAAGATCGTGGTGGAGCCGGGGGCCGCCGCGTCCCTGGCTGCACTGCTGTCCGGGAAGGTGGACGTACGGGGCAGGACCGTGGCGCTCGTGGCGTCGGGCGGCAACGTCGATCCAGCGGTCTACCGCCGGGCCCTGGCGGACTGAACCGCCCCGCCGAGGAGTACTGCGTCCCCTCGGCGGGGAACACCTCTGGCCGATGTGACGCGCCGCCCGGCCATCGCGACGCCGCCGATCAGGCCACCGAGGTCGAGGCCGGCCGTCGGTGCACGTAGGCTCGGTGGATGGCGAAGTATTTCGATGTGCATCCCGATAACCCTCAGCAGCGCACCATCAGCAATGTGGCCGACAGGATCCGCTCGGGTGGGCTGGTCGCCTATCCGACGGACTCCTGCTTCGCGCTGGGATGCCAGATGGGCAATCGTGACGGAATTAATCAGATCCGGTCGATTCGCAACCTCGACGACCGTCACCACTTCACCCTGATGTGCCAGAACTTCGCGCAGCTCGGCCAGTTCGTGCACATCGACAAGGACGTGTTCCGCGCGATCAAAGCGGCGACGCCCGGCAGTTACACCTTCATCCTCCCGGCGACGAAGGACGTACCGCGTCAGCTTCCGCACCCGAAGAAGAAGACGGTCGGCGTCCGGATCCCCGACCATGTCGTCACCCAGGCCCTGCTCGCCGAGCTCGGTGAGCCACTGCTCTCCAGCACCCTGCTGCTCCCCGACGAGGACGAGCCGATGACACAGGGCTGGGAGATCAAGGAACGGCTCGACCATGTGGTGGACGCCGTGGTCGACTCGGGGGACTGCGGCACCGAGCCGACCACGGTCATCGACTTCTCCAGCGGCGAGGCCGAGATCGTACGCCGGGGGGCGGGGGACACGGCACGGTTCGAGTAGCCGCGCAGCAGGCCCCCGGCCGCGCGCCGATCAGGGGTGTGGCCGGGGTGGCACCTCCTGGCCGTTGACGATGACCCGCCGGAAGGTCAGGTCGTCGGTGTAGGCGATGCTGTCGGGGTTGAGGATGCCGGTGAAGGCGGAGCGGGAGAGGTGCACACCGCGCAGATGGTCGGTGTCCAGGCCGACCAGCCGCAGCACGGTCTGGGCGCCGTCGATCGCCATGCGGTCCATATGGATGTTCCGCACGGACACCGGCAGGGTCCCGTCCTCGCCGCCGTTGTAGGCCGTGGTCACGAACGCGATGTCGCGCTCCACGTCCTGTCCGGTGAAGTTCCGGATGTGCACACCGTCGATGAAGCCGCCGCGCTTCTTGTTCGCCTTGACGTACAGCGCGTGCTTGACGGGGTAGCGGCCGGGGAAGTTCGGTGGGTTGATCTCGCAGTTCTCGGCGAAGATGTCGCGCACCCCGCCGGACATCTCGCTGCCGACGGTCATCCCGCCCCAGCGGCCGGAGAACTGGCAGTCGCGTACGACGATGTTCCTGCTCGGTACGCCGACGCGGTGGCCGTCCTCGTCCCGGCCGGACTTGACGGCCACGCAGTCGTCGTTGGTGTTGAAGCGGCAGTCGGTGATGAGCACATCCGAGCAGCACTCCGGGTCGCAGCCATCGGTGTTGTAGAGCGTGCTGTCCACGGTGACACCGCGCACGGTGACGTTGCTGGAGAGCACCGGATGCACGGTCCACATCGGCGGGTCGACGATGGTCAGGTCGCTGACCAGGACATTGCGGCAGCGGTAGAACTGCACCATCTTCGGCCGCAGATAGTGGCCGTCGCCGAAGACGCGCCTGGCCACCGGCGCTCCCGTGGAGCCCATCTCGCGCAGCAGCTTCTGATCGGCCCCCTGCGGTCCGCTGTCGCGGTACCAGCTCTCCCACGGGCCGAGCCGCGCCTGCCCGTCGAGGATGCCGGGCCCGGTGACCGCGACGTCCCGCGCGCCGTACGCGTAGATGAAGGGCGAGTAGTTGTAGCACTCGGTGCCCTCCCAGCGGGTGAGCACCACCGGCAGGAAGTCGCGCGGATCGGGGCTGAAGGCGATGGTGGCGCCCGCGGTGACATGCAGATTCACCCGGCTGCGCAGCTGGATCGCGCCGGTGAGGAAACGGCCCTCGGGGACGACGACCCGGCCGCCGCCCGCGCGGTGGCAGGCGGCGATGGCGGCCCGGAACGCCGCGGTGTTCATCGTCCGCCCGTCGCCGACCGCGCCGTGGTCGGTGATCCGGAAGCTCCGGCGGGGGAAGGCGGGCGGCCTGATCCGGTCCAGGATCCCCGGCACCGCGCGCCACGCCCCGGTGTAGTCGGTGGCCGCGCCGGTGTGCGACGTGGCCGCGTACGCCTGCCCCGCGGGGAGCTGGGGGAGCAGCGCGCCTGCCGCCAGCAGACCGCCGGTGCGCAGCGCCGAGCGGCGGGAAGGTCTCGGATGCATCGCCTGGCTCCTCAGGTGGTCCGGCCGATGGAGAGCCGGTCGAGGTCGGGGGCGGACTCGGTGTCGTTGGAGATCTTGATGGTGTTGGCGCCGGATTTGAGGGTGACCGGGATGGAGGTCGTGCGCGGGGTGGTGTTCCCGGTGTCGGTCACGGTCACCTTGGTCGCCGGGCCGCCGTTGACGCTCACCTGGAACGAGCGGGTGCCGTTGACCGTGTAGTCGAGGTGGAGCGTGTGCTGCCCGCCGTCGGGGACGACGACATCGGGGAAGACCATGGCCGCCTGCTCGCTGCCCCCGATGTTGCGCACCTTCTCCGCCCCGGAGCAGGGTCCGCAGCCGGTGAGGCCGGTGCTGCCGAACTGGTTGGCCGAGTCCTCCGCCTCGCGTGCCCAGATCCGGTCGGCGGGCAGTGGCCGCACCTTGACCTGGTCCGAGACCGACTTCGGCCGGCCGAGCAGCCCGAAGTCCGCCGTGACGGGGATGTCGGCCGAACCGGCGTCCTGGCCGGGCGGGGAGGCGAGGGTCCAGGTGCCCCGCACCGTCTGGCCGAGCCGCAGCGACCGGGCCGTGACCGGGCCGCCGTCCGCGGTCCAGCCGGCCGGCAGCCGGGGGGCGAGGCTGATGCCGTCGAGCTGCTCGTCGGCGTCGAGCCGGAGGGTCGCCGTGACGGTGAGGGACCGCCGGCCGGGCCCGACCCACTGCAGACCGTGGGGCCGGACGGTGAGCGTGGTCTTGGGCGTGTACGAGACCGGGGGCAGCGGGGCGACCGCGATCCGGTCCAGCCCGGGGCCGCGGCGGGCGGTGCTGAAGACCTTCACCGTGTTGGCGCCCGCCTTGAGCGGCACGGACACCGCGGTGCTCTCCGGCACCCCGGGGCTGCCCGCGACGACGGGGACCTCGACCGGTGCCGCGCCGTTGACGCTCACGGACAGCGAGGTGGCTGCCTTCGCGGTGTGGTCCAACTGGAGCCGGTAGTCGCCGCTTTCGGGGGCGCGGACCTCGCGGTACGTCACGGAGTCGCGCGCCCCGCCGCCGAGGCCGTCCACGCGCCGGCCGCCCGAGCAGGCGCCGCAGGCCACCGAGTGGACCGCGCCCGACGACGCGTTCTGCCGGGCCTCGGCCTCCAGCGGCAGCTGGGTGCGGGTGGTCTTCGAGCGGCCGTAGGCCACCTGGATCTCGTCGACGCGCAGCTGGTTGTAGAACTCCGGTGCCTGCGGGCCGCCCCACAGGCTGCGCACCTCCAGCTTCAGATAGCGGGCGTCGCGGCCACCGATGTCGATGGTCTGCACCCCGCGGGCGCTGGGCAGGGCGCCGGAGCGCACCTGTGTCCAGCGCTTGCCGTCGCCGCTGGCGTAGACGCGGTAGTCCTTGATGCGCGCGGAGTCCTCGGGGCGCCCGAAGGAGGACCGGGCGTGCGTCGGCGACCACTCGCGCTGGTTCACCGCCAGCGCCGTGGTGTGCTTGCGCGCGCCGAGGTCGAGGGTGACGGAGACGGGCAGCTTGCCGTCGCTGTCCCAGTAGGTCTCGTAGTCGCCGTCGGCCAGGTCGGCCGCCGGGTGGCCGGTCCGCGCCGAGGTGGCGGTGGCGCCGACACCGGACTGCGGGTAGAAGGGCCGGTGGCCGTCGGTCTCGACCTTGAAGACGGTGTCGTACGGATCCCAGTCGTGGATGCCGAGGATGGACAGATGGCCGCCGGACTGGCTGAAGCGCATCTTCTGACCGGTGCGGAGGTTGGTGACCCGGCGCACGGTGTAGCCGTTGTCGCCCAGCCGCACCATGTCGGTGCGGGGCGGGGTGACCACGTGGACGTACTGGGTGCGGTCGCCGTCCTCGCCCCGGCCCACGGTGACCACGCCGTGGGCGCCGTCGTTCCAGAACCCGGGCCGCATGCCGCCGTACATATAGCCGCCGCCCTCGACGCCGTACACCGACTCCTTGATGGGCTCCACCCACTTGCCCATGAAGTCGTTGAACTCCTCCTGCTGGGGCGGGAGTTGGCCGTTCACCATGGGTGTCTCGGCCATGAGCGACTTGATGGAGGAGCCCGCGTTGGTGATGTAACGGCCGGTGCTGAGCCGGGCGTCGACCTCGTGGTCACCGCCGTCGTACCACCAGTCACCGGTGGTCGGCAGCTTGTAGTCGGCCTCGGTCAGCCGGGGCATGGGAACGCTCACGGCGGCGGGGTAGTCGTACGCCGGGGTCATGCCGGTCTTCTGCTCATTGCTGACCGTGTCCATGATCGGCGTGTCTTCGTTGTTGTTGCTCAGCAGCCAGTCGGGCCGGCGCTCGCGGATCTTCTCGTAGAGGCCGTGCTCCTCCCAGTACTCGTTGTCGTTGTCGATCCAGAACCCCGACAGGTCCGGGTACTTCTCCATGGCCTCGAGGAACAGGTCGTAGCTGTACCTGCCGAAGCCTTGGCGCGTGGTGAGGTCGACCTGCTCGCCCTTGTACGCCGAGTAGGCGGCCGAATCCAGCGTCTCGACGCCGTCCGCGTTGTGCCACTGCGGGTCGTCGGTCATGTAGAGGACGATGCGCACGCCCTTGGCCTTACCGGCGGCCACCAACTCACCGAGCAGATCGCGCTCGGTGGCGCAGCTTCCCGGAATCTTCGAGGGCCAGGGGCGGGCGTAGCCCAGCCTGCTGTGGAAGGTGGCCAGCACGATGTACGAGGCGCCGAGCTTGCGGGCCTCGTCCACCCAGTAGTCGGCGCTCCAGCCGCCCTCGGTGACATCGCGCTCCCACTCGGCGCAGTCGCGGTGCTGGGGGTGGGTGAACATGCCCCAGTGCAGGAAGAGCCCGGCAGTGGACTGACGCAGCCACTCCTGCCGGGGGTGGTGGACCTCGGCCTTGGCGGGGGCGGCGAGGAGGCCGATGGCCAGGGCGAGTACGACCGCCGCGCACACAGCGCGCCACCGCGAGCGGGTGGCATGTGTGGTGCGGGCGGCAGAGATGTGGAAGGGGCGGAGCGGGATCCTCGGCGTGGGCATATCCTGTCCTCCGTGAACGTTCCCGTGAGCGTTCACGAAGCACTGTCCGGCCCACCCGGCCGCCGTGTCAATATGTGTGCGGCGGTGGGGTGTTATGCGGTGGCGATCCGTTGACGCCCGTCGTCGCCGCGGTGATTATCAAGGCGGGAGTGGATCGGGGACCGCATCCATGAGCGCGCCCGAGTGCCACGTCCGCGGGTGAGGGAGAGGGGTGGGGGCCATGCCCGCGAACGGCAGGCCGCGCCGGATCACCATCGACGACGTGGCGCGCTCGGCCGGGGTGTCCCGGCAGACCGTGTCCCGCGCGGTCAACGACAAACCGGAGATCGACCCCGCCACCCGGCAGCGGGTGCTCCTGGTGGCCCAGTCCATGGGATACCGGCCCAGCCGGTTCGCCCGTGGCATGGTCGGCCCGCGGCTCACCACGCTGGGGCTGGTCATCGCGGACGTGCTCAACCCGTTCTTTCCCGAGGTGGTCTCCGGTGTGCTGGCGGCGGCCGACGAGCGCGGCTGGCAGGTCGCCGTCTACAGCACCGGATCCGCCCTGGAACGCGAGACCGCGGTGGCGGAGACCGTGGTGAACCACGTGGACGCGTGTATCGCCTTTCTGCTGGACCCCGGCGCCATCGAGCTCATCCGGCGCTCCGGGATGCCCTTCGTCCTGCTGGACAACGAGCACCGGCCACCGGCGGTGAGCGGGGGCCGGATCGACTTCGCCAGCGGGATGCGCCAGGTGGTCGGCCACCTCGTCGAGCGCGGCCACCGCCGGATCGCGATGCTCGACGACCGGGGGCGCCCGGACGCGGGCGACCGCGGCACCCGGCACTCGCTGTTCCTGGGGACGGCCGCCGAACTGGGGCTGCCCGCGGACGAGAGCTGGGTGTTCCCGGCGGCCAACTCCCTCGTCGGCGGGGCGGCGGCCATGGACGACGTGCTGGACACCGGCTTCGGCGCGACGGCCGTGCTCGCGTACAACGACCTGATCGCCATCGGTGCCATGCGCCGCGCCCGCGACCGCGGGGTACGGGTGCCGGAGGACTGCGCGTTCGTCGGCTGCGACGGGCTGACGCTGAGCCGGCTCGTGGACCCGCCGCTGACCACCCTGACGGTCGACAAGGAACTCCTCGGCCGGGCCGCGGTACGGCAGGTCGCCGCACTGATGACCGGCGCCGCAACGGACGAGACGGTGATCCAGCCACACCTCGTGGTCCGCGCGTCCTCCTGACCGCCCCGCAGCCGCCGTCGGCGCTCCCGGCGAACAATATGAACGCAATGATCGACGGGATGGCGCTCGCCCCCGGCGGTTCCTAGCATCCCCGTGCGCAGCGCAGCTTCGCGCGGAGCACGATAGGAGCCACTCCTTGAACACATCTGACGCGCCCACGCATGTCTCCTGGTGGGCCTCCCACCGCCGACGCCGTCCAGCGGTACTGGCGGCCGTGCTCGCGGCCGTGTCCCTCGGCACGCTCGGCAACGCACCCACCGGCCACGCCCAGACCACCCAGCCCGCGGCTGCCACCTGCCCGCCCAAGCTGGCCGGGAAGGCGAAGTGCTACACCGGCCAGGACACCAACGGGGCGTACTACACGATCGCGGTGCCCACGCACTGGAACGGGTCCCTCGTCGTGCACGCACACGGCGGGCCCGATCTCGGCGACTCCTCCGACCCGTCCCGCAGCACCGACGACCTGGAGCGCTGGGCGGTGATGGTCGACCAGGGATATGCCTGGGCCGGCTCCTCCTACCGCCGCGGTGGCTACGGAACCCGGATGGCCGCCGCCGACACCGAGAACGTACGCCGCCTGTTCCTCGCACGGTTCGGCAAACCGAAGCGGACCTACATCCACGGCCAGTCCTGGGGTGGCGACGTCGCCGCGAAGGTCGCGGAGACCTACGGCGCACGGCCCGGGGCCTACGACGGGGCACTGCTGACCAGCGGTGTCCTCGGCGGTGGCTCGCGCGGCTACGACTACCGCGTCGACCTGCGGGTGGTCTACCAGTACTACTGCCACAACCACCCCCGGCCGACCGAGCCGCAATACCCCCTGTGGCAGGGGCTGCGCCCGGACTCCACCCTGACGAACGCCGGGCTCCGCGCCCGCCTGCAGGAGTGCACCGGCTACGCGTCCGACCCCGCGGACCGGACCGCGGCGCAGCAGCGCAACCTCGACGACATCCTCGCCGTCACCCGCGTCCCGGAGCGCTCACTCGAATCGCATCTGCAGTTCTCGACCTTCACCTTCCGGGACATCGTGTGGAACCGGCTCGGCGGCCGTAACCCGTTCGGCAACCGGGGTGTGTGGTATTCGGGTTCACACGACGACAAGGCGCTCAACGCGGGTGTCGAGCGGTTCTCGGCCGATCCCACCGCCCGCCGTGACCTCTCCTACGACAGCGATCTCACCGGCAGGGTTTCCCTTCCGGTCCTCACCCTGCACGCGATCGACGACCCGACGGCCTTCGTGGAGCACGAGGCGGCCTACCGCGCCACTCTCCTGGGTGCCGGCCGGGGCGGAAACCTCGTCCAGACGTTCACGAAGGAGACCGAGCACAGTGCGCTGAGCGACTCCGAATACGCCAACTCCCTCTCGACGCTCGACACTTGGGTGCGCTCCGGCCGTAAGCCGACCCCGTCCTCGATCGCGGCCTCCTGCGGCGCCTTCGACGACATCTACGGCAGCGGTTGCTTCTACGACTCCGCCTTCCACCCCTCGCCCTACGCCTCGCGGGTCCGTCCCCGACCGGGCGGGCTCGGCTGGCCCGCCATGACCGCGGCACAGGAGCGGGCGTGGAGCCGGATCGACGGTGTGGGGATCGCCCCCTGACGGGCCCCGCCCACCGGGGTCGGCCGCCTGCGGCCGGTCCCGGTCCCGACCCCGGCCCCGACGCCGCTCAGGTGCTTCGGGGAGCCGCAGCTCGGGGGCGGGGAGGACCGGGCTCCCCGCCGTGGTTACCGTGGCCCCAGCACCCCACCGAACCGCCCCCTGGAGGATCCCGTGCCCGTACCCCTCGGCGAGGACGTGCTGGCGCTGCTGCGCCGCCCCAGCACCTGCTACCTCGCCACCACGATGCCCGACGGCTCGCCCCAGCTCACCCAGACCTGGGTCGACACCGATGGCGAGCACGTCCTGATCAACAGTGTCGAGTCGCATCAGAAGACCCGGAACATCGCGCGCGACCCGCGGGTGGCCGTCGCGGTCGCCGACCCCTCGCAGCCCTCCTCCTATGTCCAGATCCGTGGCCGTGTGGTGCGGGTGACCACCGAGGGAGCGGCCGACCACATCGAGGCGCTCGCGCAGAAGTACCTCGGGGGGCCCTATCCCTGGTTCGGCGGCCGCGATCAAGTCCGGGTGATCTATGTGATCCAGCCTGAACGGATCAGCAGCCCCCGAGGCTAGGGGGTCCGCTGGGCCGTGGTCGCCCGTCCCCCGCGGGAAGAGCAACCCGTACACGCGAGCGATGTCATCACTCGATCGTGAGTTGTTCCCTTCATATGCCCGGTGCGATGCCACGCTGACCAGCACGGCGTATGACCGGCGCCGCCCGGACGTGCTGAGGGTGGGGGATGGGATGGTGCAAGGCGCGAGACGACGCGGGGGACTGGACGAGCGGGCGGTGCTGCTGGCGGCCGGGCTGGCCGATCTGGCGGTGAGCACGCTGGGTTCGGTGCTGGGGACGGCGCGGGGGTTGCTGCGCCGCTCGGACGCCTCGGAGCTGGCGGCGGAGGCCGAGCACGATCTGATGGCACGCGGGCGCCTGGTGCTGGACCGGCGTACCGCGGCCGTCCCCCCGGCCCACCTGGAGATTCTCGCCCGGCACGCGCTGGCTCGGCGGGCCACCGGCGATGTCTGACCGGTGGGGGTCCGACCGGTGGGGGCCGGCCGCGTTCAAGACCCGCGTCGACGAGGTGCTGCACCGCTTCGTCGCCCAGGAAGCCGAGCAGTTGTCGGCGATCGATCCCGTCCTGGGCCCGGTGGCCGGGCAGTTGGAGGCGGCGGTCGCGGACGGCAAGCGGCTGCGGGCGGCGTTCTGCTACTGGGGCTGGCGCGCGGTGGGGCAGCCGGACAGCGATGCGCTCGTGCGGGCGGCGGCCTCGATGGAGCTGGTGCATGCCGCCGCGGTGGTGCATGACGATCTCATCGACGACAGTCCGCTGCGGCATGGCCGGCCCACGGCGCATATCGCCCTGCGCGGTGCCGTACGCCGTCGCCCGCGTGCGGTGGCCGCCGCCAGGTCGCTGGCGATGCTGGTGGGGGATCTGCTGATGTCGCTGGCCGGGCAGATGTTCGCCACCAGCGGTCTGCCCGCCGCGTACCTGGCACGGGCCCGCCCGCTGTGGTCGGTGCTGGCCCGGGAGCTGATCGCGGGGGAGTGCCTGGAGATCCTGTGTACCGGGGCCGATCCGGACACCACGGCATCGCTGAAGGTCATCCGGTACAAGACCGCCAAGTACACCGTCGAGCAGCCCCTGCTGATCGGCGGAGCCCTGGCCGGGGCCGGTGAGCGGCTGCGCGAGGGCTACTCCGCGTACGGGCTGCCGCTGGGCGAGGCGTTCCAGCTCCGGGACGACCTGCTCGGCCTGTTCGGGGACCCGGAACGCACCGGCAAGGCCAACGCCGACGATGTGCGCGGCCACCGGCCCACGGCCCTGCTGGCGGAGACCTGGCGCATCGCCGGTGACGACGAGCGGGAGCGGCTGAGCGCCCTCCTCGGCCGACGCGATCTGGACGCGGCCGGTCTGGACGCGGTCCGCGAGGTGATGTGCCGGCTGAAGGCCCCGGACCGTATCGAGGCCATGATCTCCGCGCGGGTCGAGGAGGCCCTCGACGCTCTGCACGAGCTGGACGCACCCCCGCCCGCCGCCGCTGCCCTGACCGCGCTGGCGCGTTCGGCGGCGGTCCGCCTGTCCTGACCCCCGCACAGGCGGGAGTTCGTGCCGTCTCGGCCGCCGCCCCGCCCGTCGTGGACGACCCGTGAATGACAAGGAGTCCTGTCATGACCTACACCGAGGCATCGATGGACGCCCTGCGGCAGGCCGGTGACGAACTCGCCGACGCCACCGTCGCCGCCCTCTTCGAGCGCGGGGAGGTGGGCACGTTCAACACCCTGATGCGCTATGTCTCCAGCGTCGGCGCTCCCTTGCCGGACGGGCTGCCCGATGTCGCCCGGGAGTACCTCCGGGCCACCAGCGCCCCGCCCTCCTGGGTGGACTGGGGGGAGATGGAGAAGGCCCGGCTGTTCTTCATCGACAACAACGTGCACATCTCCACCGCGCTGTCCTTCGCCTCCATGCCCGCGTGCTACGTCGTCCCGCGGGTGGCGAAACTCCTGTCGGCCACCCACGGGCTGAAGTACCCCGCCAGACGGATGGCGGAGACCGGCCAGTTCACCGTCTACCTGATGCAGCCCGGCGCCTTCGAGGCCGGCAGCCGCTTCATCCCCGCCGCCCAGAAGGTCCGCCTGCTGCACGCCTCCATCCGCCACCACCTGAGGCGGGAGAACCGCTGGGACACCGAGGCACTCGGGACGCCGATCTGCCAGGAGGACATGATCGGCGGGCAGATGTTCTTCTCCCTGCTGGTTCTGGACAGCCTGCACCGCCTCGGCATCCACATGTCGACGGACGGCGCGGAGGCGTACTACTACGCCTGGCGCGTGGTCGGTGCCATGCTCGGCGTCGACCAGGACGCCGTCCCCACGACCCTCGACGACGCCCGCCGGTTCCTCGACCTGTACATGGTCCGGCACATGGGGCCGTCCGAGGAAGGCGCGCACCTGACCCGGCAGCTCATCGAGCTCTACGAGCAGGTCGTGCCCGGGACCTTCTTCGACCCGATCGTCTCCGCGCTCATCCGCCACCTTGTCGGGGACACCTGCGCCGACTGGCTCCAGGTGCCGCGCACCCCGTGGGACACCGTCGTCAAGGCCGTGCCCCACCTCCTCGGCGTACTGGAGACCATCGAGGACCGCTCCCCGCTCGGGGCCTGGGCGCTGGACCGCCTCGGCCACCTCACCACCATCCTCGAACTGTCCTCCCTCACCCGCGGACGCGTGATGCACTACGCCATCCCCGAACAGCTCAGGAAGGACTACGGCATCCCCGGCACGGTGCCCCGCACTCACCGGTGGACCCCGCCTGCCGCCACCGTCTCCCAGTGACCCGCGCACGCCATCTTCGACGGCACAGTGAGAAGGGAGCGGGGCAGCCGCATCAAGCCACCGGGCTGCCGAACCATGGGACCGCGGCCCGCTCGAACGCCTCACGGTCGGGGTGGCGATCACCTGCCCAGGCGACGACGCCGTCCGGCCGGACGAGCACGGCGCCTGATCCGAGGTCGTTTCTCGCCGGCCCGGCCGCGTACCGTATCCGGCTCTCCCAGCGCATCGCTGAACCGTGCAGGCGTCGGTCGACGCTGAAATCGAGCACGATGCCTTGTCCGTCCCGCATCAGGTCGCCGAGGCGCGTGCCGTCCTGAAGGCGAAGGTCCGGGGCGTTGCGGCCGACCAGTGGATGCTCGCCGCCGAGGTCGTAGCGGATCGACGATCCCGACACCTTCTGGAACACGTAGGTCGTTCCGTCACGGGTCCCGATCAGGTCGCGGACCACGGCTTGGATCGCCTGGCCATGCGCGTCCGGCCGCATGGCCGCCACCTGGGCGCGCGACCAGTCGAGTACCGCCGCGCCGATCGGATGGCGCTCGCGGGTGTAGGTGTCGAGGAGCCCGTCCGGCGCGTGCCCGTGCACGGTGGCCGCGAGCTTCCATCCCAGGTTCATGGCGTCGCCGATGCCGGTGTTGAGTCCCTGCCCGCCGAGGGGGGAGTGGATATGAGCGGCGTCGCCCGCGAGCAGGACGCGTCCCGCCCGGTAGGTCGTCGTCTGCATCGCCCGATCGGTGAAAGTCGAGGCGAGATGGATGGCGCTCAGTGTCACGTCGGTGCCGGACACTCGGCGCAGCACCGTCTGGAGATGGTCGCGCGTCGGCGGCTGCGAGCGGTCGAACGCGCCACCGTCGAAGTCCATCATGCCGATATGCCCTTCCGCGGGCATCCGGACGTACATGCCGCTCGGCGTCAGATTGAACCCGGGGCGCAGCTTCTCGGGATCGGCGATGGTGGCGTGCAGGGTGTAGCCGGTGAACTGCGGCTCGCTGCCGACGAAGTCGAAGCCCGCGAGCCCGCGCACCGCACTGCGTCCGCCATCGCAGCCGACGAGCCACCGCGCCGGGTACGCGTGCTCGCCCGCTTGCGCGACCACGCTCTCCTCGTCCTGGGCGATGGCTGAGACCGTGACGCCGCGCCTGATTTCCACGCCGAGCTTGGACGCCCGCTCGGACAGCACCGCCTCGACCGCTTCGAGGTGTGTCAGGATGCCCTCCGGTGCCGGGCTGGGAAGCCGGAACGGCAGGGCGGCGACGTCGACATTGGCCGGATCGAGCATCATGCCGGCGAAGTGGCCCGCGGTGCGCGGGGGTGACGGCTCGTCGGTGTCGGCGTCCGTGTCGGGATCGTCGTGGACGCCCGAGGCCGTCAGCAGCGGGTGCAGCATCCCGCGGCGGTAGAACGCCTCGACCGAGGCGGCGGACAGGCCCCGCATCCCGAGCGGCTCCGCCCGCCACGGGGAGCGGGGCTCCGGCTCCCGTTCGAGCACCAGGACCGAGCAGCCCGCGAGGCCGAGTTCGCAGGCGAGGAACAGACCGACCGGGCCGGCGCCCACGATCACTACGTCATGCACGACAAAACTCCCCTTCCGAAGCCTGTGGTCTTCAGGCACGGGAAGACTGACGCGGGCCGCTCACACGGGGCACACACGGCGCTGACGTGGGGGCACGTGGCGCTGACGCTGGTGCCGTCCCGCACCGTCTCAGCGCTGCGTACGGGCCCCGGCAGGCTGCTGATGGCGGCGTGCCGGGGATGGGCGGATGGCCGTACGCCGCCGTGATCACGGTCGCGCTCGCCGCGCCATCCGGTACGGACGTGGACGGCGAACGTCAGGCGCTGAGTTCGGGTCGCTCAGCCTCAGCGACGAGATCTTCATCGACCTGCGATGGATCGATCTGCACGTGCGGCTCGGTGAGACCTCGCGGGCGACCAGGATGATCGCCGCGACCCGGGAGCGCGCGCTGCGCTCGGCGTCGCCCGAGATGGCGATTCTCCTCGACGCGCGGGAGGCCGGCCTGTGGGTGCGGATCGTTGACCTGGACCGGGCGCGTGAGCTGGTCGAGTCGGCCGAGCGATCCGCAGGTCCGTACGCTGACCAGCCGCGGCCGGGCCGCGCTCGGCGACGAGCGCTTCGCCGAGGCGTACGAGACCGGTCGGCAGTTGGCCGCGCCCACGGCCCTGACCCGTGCCGATCCGGCGCGGTTGCGCCATGCGGCGCCCCCCGCGGCGGACGGCGCCGCACCTTCCGACTCTCACTCGCGGTGAGGGGGCCGGCCGACGGCGTCGAACACGGCGACGGGGGCGAGGTAGTCGCGCCAGTGCGCGATCTTACGGTCCTTGATCGTGATGACGGAGACGAAGTGGTTGCCGTAGGTGTGCCCGGTGCCGACCGCTTGACCGTGGACCGGGTACGGCAAAGGCAAAGGCAAAGGCAAGGAGAAACACTCTCTCCTTGCCACTTTCAGCGTATAGCGCGCCGGGGGGCTTGCCGCAAGCCCCGGGTCACCGCGCAGAATCGTCGGCCGATGCCACAACCTGCGGAAATGGGGGCACGACGTACGTGTGTTGTTGTCGATGTATGGGGGACGCGATGACGTCGGACCAGTGGTGGGACCGGCCCGCGGTGCGATGGAGCACGGTTGCCTCGGAGGTCTCGCGATGAGTGAGCAGTACGTATTGGATCTTCAAGAGGTTGCCGAGACGCAGGCCGCGGTCGTCGGCGGCAAGGGCGCGCACCTGGGCGGGCTGTCGCGGATCGAGGGCATCCGGGTGCCGGGCGGCTTCTGCGTGACGACGGACGCCTTCCGGCGGATCATGGCGGAAGCGCCGTCGATCGACGATCACCTCGATCAGCTGTCGCGCGTGAACCCGGACGACCGGGAGGCGATCCGCACGCTCAGCGCGCGGATGCGTCGGACCATCGAAGGGATCGCCATCCCGGGCGATCTCGCGGCGGCGATCACCCGCGCGCTCGCCCGGCTCGGCGAACAAGCCGCCTACGCCGTCCGATCCAGCGCGACGGCGGAGGACCTGCCGACGGCCTCCTTCGCCGGCCAGCAGGACACGTACCTGAACGTCGTGGGGCCGACGGCGATCCTCCAGCACATCAGCCGGTGCTGGGCCTCGCTGTTCACCGAGCGGGCCGTGACCTACCGCCGGCGCGGCGGCATCGACCACCGTACGGTCCACATGGCCGTGGTCGTGCAGCAGATGGTCTTCCCGCATGCGGCCGGCATCCTGTTCACGGCCGACCCCGTCACGGGCAACCGGAAGGTCGCCACCGTGGACGCCGGTTTCGGGCTCGGTGAGGCCCTGGTCTCCGGTCTGGTGAACCCGGACGTCTTCACGGTGCGACAGGGCGAAGTCGTCGCCAAGACGATCGCCGCCAAACAGCGTGCCGTTCACGCCCTGCCCGCCGGCGGTACGCGGGAAGTGGCGATCGACTCGCGGCGGCAGGAGCAGCCGGCGCTGACGGACGCGCAGGCCGTACGGCTCGTGGAACTCGGGCGGCGGATCGAAGCGCACTTCGGCCGTCCGCAGGACATCGAATGGTGCCTGGCCGACGATGGCTTCCAGATCGTGCAGAGCCGGCCGATCACGACCCTGTTCCCCATCCCCGAAACCGGCGACCAGGAGAATCACGTCTACCTCTCCGTGGGCCATCAGCAGATGATGACCGACCCCATGAGGCCCCTGGGGATCTCCGTGTGGCAGCTCACGGCCATGGCGCCGATGCACGAGGCCGGCGGAAGGCTGTTCGTCGACGCCACCCGGCGCCTGGTCTCGCCCGCGAGCCGCGCCGCCCTCCTGGACGTCGTAGGGAGAGGCGATCCGCTGATCAGGGACGCTCTGGAGACCGTCCTCGAACGCGGCGATTTCATCCCGTCGCTCCCGGACGCGGGTCCCGGCGGGCCCCCGGCGCGTGGCGCGTCCGCCCCGATCGCGACCGATCCGGCCATCGTCACCGAGCTGATCGAGCGCAGCCGGACGTCCATCGCCGCCCTGGAGCGCGACATCAGGACGAGGACCGGACCGGCGCTGTTCGACTTCCTGCTGGAGACCTTCGAGGAGCACAAGCGCGTCCTCACCGATCCGCTGAGCATGCAGGCGATCATGGCGGGGATGGAGGCCACGTGGTGGCTCAACGACACGCTGCGGGAGTGGCTGGGCGAGAAGAACGCGGCTGACACGCTCACACTGTCCGCCCCCGACAATGTCACGTCGGAGATGGGACTGGCGCTGCTCGACGTCGCGGACGTGATCCGCCCGCATCCGGAGGTGGTGGCGTTCCTGCGGGGTGTCGAGGACATCGAGTACGCCGAGGACGCAGCCTTCCTGGACGAGCTGGCGAAGCTCGCGGGCGGGACCGAAACGCGCGACGCCATCGAGTCCTACCTCGACCGGTACGGCATGCGCTGCGTCGGCGAGATCGACATCACGAGACCACGGTGGCGCGAGCGCCCCACCACACTCGTGCCCGTGATCCTCGACAACGTCAGGAACTTCGAGCCGGGCGCCGCCGAGCGGCGCTTCGAGCAAGGGCGGCAGAAGGCGCGGCAGAAGGAACAGGACGTGCTGTCCCGCTTGCGGGCCCTGCCGGACGGGGACCGGAAGGCCGACGAGACCAAGAGGATGATCGACCGGGTCCGAACCTTCATCGGGTACCGGGAGTACCCGAAGTACGGCATCATCAGCCGCTACTTCGTCTACAAGCGGGCCCTGCTGGCGGAGGCCGAGCGCCTTGTGCAGGCAGGCGTGCTCCCTGAGCAGGAGGACATCTTCTACCTCACGTTCCAGGAACTCCACGACGTCGTGCGCTCGCACCAGGTGGATGACCAGCTCATCCAGCAGCGCAAGGACGCCTTCCGGTCGTACCACGCGCTCACCCCGCCCCGGGTGCTCACCTCGGATGGTGAGGCCCTCACTGGGGCGTACCGGCGCGACGACGCGCCGGCCGGCGCCCTGATCGGCCTGCCGGTTTCCGCCGGGACCATCGAGGGACGGGCCCGCGTCATCCTTGACATGGCGCAGGCCGATCTCGAAGCGGGCGACATCCTGGTCACGGCCTTCACGGATCCGAGCTGGTCGCCGCTGTTCGTCGGAATCGCGGGCCTGGTGACGGAGGTGGGCGGCCTGATGACCCATGGCGCGGTGATCGCCCGGGAGTACGGCTTGCCGGCCGTCGTGGGCGTGGAGCGGGCCACCCGGCTGATCCGGGACGGACAGCGGATCCGCGTGCACGGCACCGACGGGTACGTCGAGATCCTGGGCTTGCCGAGGTAGTGCGCCGCGGCGGGCTCGCCCGTCCGCAGCGTGTGGAGCAGATCGCTGAACGGCGTGTAGTGGGTCTCCATCCACATGACCGCCGCCCCGTACAGCGAATTGGGGGCGTGGCGGGACAAGCCGTCCCGTTGAATATGCACGTAGCCGCCGCCGATGTCAGGTCATTCGCCGAGGAGGGGTGGTCTCTGGTGGAGGTGCAAGGCAGCTGTGACGCGCGATTCACGCCCGTGCGAGACGCGCTCGCCGAGCAGATTCGGACCGGTAACGAGTTGGGCGCCGGCCTGGTAGTGGATATCGACGGGCACACCGTCGTCGACATCTGGGGCGGCCGGTGCGATGCGGGGCACCGTACGCCCTGGAGCCGGGACACCATCACCAATGTGTGGTCGACGACCAAGACCGTGTGCAACCTCGCGGCGCTGATGCTGGTCGACCGGGGGCAGCTCGATCCCTACGCCCCGGTCGCGAAGTACTGGCCGGACTTCGCCGCCAACGGCAAGGAGCACATCGAGGTCCGCCACCTCCTCAGCCACACCTCCGGAGTGTCCGGTTGGGAGACGCCGTTCTGTACCGAGGACACCTACGACTGGGACTTCGCCACCCGGAGGCTCGCCGCCCAGGCGCCGTGGTGGGAACCGGGAACCGCGTCGGGGTACCACGCGCAGAACCAGGGCCACCTCGTCGGCGAACTGGTGCGCCGGGTGACCGGTAAGCCCATGAAGGCATTCGTCGCCGACGAGATAGCCGGACCACTCGGCGCCGACTTCCAGATCGGGGCAGGGGAGGCGGACTGGAGCCGGATCGCACCGATCACCCCACCGCCCCCACTCCCGTTCGACGTGGCGGCTTTGGACCCTCAGGGCCCGAGGTTCAAGACCGTCGTCGGACCGCTGCCCAATGCCGAAGCCGCGAACACCCCGGCCTGGCGCCACGCCGACCTGCCCGCGCTCAACGGCCACGGGAACGCACGGTCCGTGGCCCGAATCCTCAAGGCTCTCGCGCTGGGCGGCACCGTCGACGGCGTTCGGCTGCTGTCGCCCGACACGATCGGGGTGATCTTCGACGAACAGAGCCACGGAACCGATCTCATCCTCGACATCCCCCTGCGATGGGGTATCGGGTTCGTGCTTCCCGAGAGCGAGTCCGTGCCGTACGTGCCTCAGGGGCGGGCCTGTTACTGGGGAGGATGGGGCGGCTCGCTGACCGTCATGGACCTCGACACCCGCACCACCATCAGCTACATGATGAACAAGATGGCATCGGGCATCATCGGTTCCGATCGGTCCGAAAGCTACGTCCGCGCGATACAGAGTTGCCTGACCTGACCTCCTCGTCCTGACCCGGGGCGGGGGGTTTCAGAGCCGCTTTCGCAGCCAGCGCAGGGAGGCGAGGCCCAACGCGGTCATCATGGCCACGATCTGGGGATCGGCGTCAGGACCGGCCGCGGCAGCGGTCCGCAGGAGAAACCCGGCGTGCAAGGCGAGCACTCCGTTGATCTGGACGGGGTCGAGATCGCGGGTCAGCGGGTGGTTCTCGGCGATCGGCTGCGGGTCCACGCCACTGAGGGACGCGCTCGACATCAGGGTGACCGCATCACAGTGACGGGGGCCGATCCAGGCGTGCGGCCAGTCGACGACGAAGACACGGTCCGCGGTCAGCATGATGTTGAACGGGTACAGGTCTCCGTGCAGGAGAGTGGCGCCATCCAGCGAAGCGTTCTCTTCCAGGGCGGCGAGTTCGTCGACATGGTCGGCGGCCCACGGCGACAGCTCCTCGACCCTGCCTCTGACCGCGGCATCGTCCGCCATCGCCGTCCACCCTCCAAGGCGCGGCTTGGCCAGGATTGCCCGATCCACCGGCGATGGCGTCAGGACCTCCGCCATCTCGGTGACTGCCCCGAGCACTCTGTGGAGTTCCTCCCGCTGCCAGGGCTGGGCGGGCAGATGTCCCGGGATCTCTTGGAAGGCCAGCACGACCCAGGTGCCGTCGTCGTAGGCGTCGAGCAACCGCGGCGCCGGCACCTCCCTGGGAAGCCGTTCGGACACTGCGATTTCACGGCGGTGAAAGTCCGCCTCCGCCGGTGCCATCAGTGAGCTTGCCGCCTTGATGAACGCACGCTTGCCGTTCCCCAGGCGCACGCGTGCGGCGAGGCCCTCGGAAAACCCGCCCGGCTGGCTGATCGCGCGGGCCACCGGGCTGCCGAGCAGCTGCTCGATCCTGGCCGTCACCTCGCGCGGCAGCGCCGCCCAGTCCATCCTTCGGCTCCCTGTGGCCTCGGGCATGCCCAGGTCCGCGGCGGTGAGTCTTTCGTCGGAATCGCGTGTCATGGTGACCTTCCCCGTCTTCAGCGTCGTCGGTGAGGTTGGTGTAGCCGTTGGCCGACGCGCGGGCGTGTCACCGGGAAGGGGTGGCGCTCTCCGTGGGGAGGGGCTTGCCCAGCATGGTGCAGACGGCGGCGTCGACCAGAGCCTTGTTGGCGGCGGCGGCCTTCGGTTCCTTGATGCCGAAGTTGGTGACGGTCAGGACCGCGGCACTTCGGCGTCCGCTCTTGTCCGTGTATATCTCACTGGAGTAGCCAGGCTGACCGCCGGTGTGGCCCCAGACGGTGCCGCAGGGAGTGTTCACCTCCATCAGCCCCAGTCCGTATCCGCCGCCCTCCTCGGGGGCGGGAACGGCGGTGAGCATCTGCTTCATCTGGGCCCCCGGCAGAAGCTTGCCGGACAGCAACGCGGTCTGGAACCGCTGCCAGTCCGCCGCGGTGGAGACCAGGCCCCCCGCCGCCCAGGACCAGCTCGAGTCGACGGCGGTGGTGTCGGTGTTGCCGTGGGGGCGCTTGGGGCCCGCGAACGCCGTGCCCTTGGGCACGTGCAGCTCGGGAGGAAGGATACGGCGGAGGCGTTGGGCGTCCGGCTCGTAGCCGGTGGCGTGCGTCTTCCCGGGGCTGAAGTCCGCGTTCGTGGACAGGAACGTGTCCTTCATCCCCAGCGGCTTGATGATCTTCTGCTCGAACAGGTCGGCCAGGCTCTTCCCGGTTGCCTTCTCAAGGATCAGCCCGAGGGCCGCGTAGTTGGCGTTGCTGTAGGAGTACTTCTCGCCGGGGGCGGCCGGGGGGTCCTGCTGTGGGGTGATCGCGAGGAGTTCCTCGGCCGTCCAGGTGCGCTTCTCCTGACCGGTCAGGGTGGGCAGGAATTGCGGGGTCAGCAGGTAATCGCCCAGTCCGCTGGTGTGGTTGAGCAGCATCTTCACGGTGATGTCCGGCCCGTGGGGGACCAGTCCCGGCAGCCACTTCTCCACCGGGTCGGACAGACCGATCGTGTGCTCGGCGACCTGTTGGAGGATGAGGGTGGCGGTGACCGTCTTGGTGTTGGACGCCACCCTGAACTGGTCGTTCGCCGCGAGGTGGTGATCGGCCTTGGTCCACGCGGTCTGACGCGCGATCGCAAGGGGTCTCCCCGTGCCCCGGTCGACTCGGACGATCACTCCCAGGGAACCCGTGTCAGCCGCCTTCTGCGCGAGGGGGGCCAGCCGGGCGTCGAGCGACGCATCCTGCCCGGTCGATGTCTTCATCGCGCTCGTGTCCGCGCCCGAGCAGGCCACGAGCGCCGTGCTCAGCCCGGTTGCCAAGGCCACTGTCAGAGCCCCACGCAGGATCCGGCGGCGAGACGATGTGGGTGAGGGCATGACAGTTCCCTTCGACGGTGAGCAGTTGCTTTGCGCGTCGAAGGCCGTGGGTTCCTCAGC
Source organism: Streptomyces sp. 11-1-2 (assembly GCF_003595545.1). Taxonomy (NCBI): domain Bacteria; kingdom Bacillati; phylum Actinomycetota; class Actinomycetes; order Kitasatosporales; family Streptomycetaceae; genus Streptomyces; species Streptomyces sp. 11-1-2. The sequence goes on along the minus strand of NZ_CP022545.1, from coordinate 1,933,778 downwards.
CCGTGGGTTTCGCCCGATACCGAGCGTCCACGGCAGGCTCCGCCGCACAGGAACCATTCAGCCGGGAACGGGCGCTCGGCACATCGCTCGATGGTGGGCCCTTCACGGGCCCCGGGTCACTCGGAGGAATGACACGGAGGAATGGCACGGAGGGGCGCGGGGCCCCGCCCCGTCCGCCGCGGACGGTCAGGACAGGGTGTTCCTGGCCAGCACCGCCGCCTGCGCCCGGCTCTGGCAGCCGGTCTTCGCGAGCATGCGGCTGACATGCGTCTTCACCGTGTGCAGGCTCACCACGAGCCGGTCCGCGATCTCGGCGTTGCTCAGCCCGTGCCCGACGAGCCGCAGCACCTCGCGCTCCCGCTCGGTGAGGTCTGCCAGCCGGGCCAGCTCGTGGTCGTCCGGCCGGCGCCGGGTGGTCAGGTGTCCCTCGATGATCCGGCGGGTCACCGCCGGGCTCAGCGCGCTGTGCCCGGCCGCCGCCGCCCGTACCGCCCCGGTGAGCTCCTCGTACGCACTGTTCTTCAGCAGGAAGCCCGCCGCCCCGGCGGCAAGCGCGTCGTCCACGTACTCGTCGAGGTCGAAGGTCGTCAGCATGAGCACCTGGCTCCGGCCCGGCCCCAGGAGCCCCCGACGGCCCAGTTCGGCCAGGGCCCACAGCCCGTCCCGCCGGGGCATGCGGATGTCCAGCAACAACACGTCCGGCCTCAGCCGCGCACACGCACCCACGGCCTCCTCACCGTCATCCGCGGTGCCGGCCACGGTGAGATCGGCCTGACTCTCCAGGATCGCGCTCAGACCGGCGCGGATGATCGGCTCGTCGTCCACCACGAGCACGCTGATCTGCTCAGGCATCAGCGGTCTCCAGTGGTATCGCGGCCAGGACACGGAAACCGCCGTCCTCGGTCGCGCCGGCGGTGAGTTCGCCACCCAGCGCGTCCACGCGTTCCCGCATGCTGACCAGGCCGAGCCCAACCCCCGCGCCCACGGTGCCGCGCCGCGCTCCGCGGCTGTTCACCACCTCGAACCGCAGCTGGCCGGCGGCGCCGTCGACGGTGAGCCGGACCGGCGCCCCGGGCGCGTGGCGGCGGGCGTTGGCCAGTGACTCCTGCACGATCCGATAACCCGCCAACTGCACCGGACTCGGCAACGACTCCAGCTCGGTCCTGATGCGCACCTCGACCGTACCTCCCGCGGCCCGGTGGCTGTCCAGCAACGCATCCAGCCCGTGGAGCCCAGGCATTGGCTGCAACGGGGCCGCGTCCGTGGGATCACGCAGTATCCGTAGCAGATCACGCAGCTCACCGCCGGTCTGCCGACCCGCCGCGGCGAGTGAGTCGACCTGTGTGCGGGCCCAGCCGGGCAGTTCATCACCGCGTGCGCGCAGGGTTTCCGCGTGTACGACGAGCAGGGTGAGCGAGTGCGCGACAACATCATGCATCTCGCGGGCGATCCGCGCCCGCTCCCGCTGTGCGGCCTGCGCCGCCCGCAGGCGCTGCGCGCGGTCCGCGTCGGCCGCCCGCCGCTCGGCCGCCACGAGCAGCGCATGCCGGGTCCGCGCGGCGAAACCCACCGTCCACGCCAGCGGCATCGGAGCCAGGACGGCGAGGACATCGGCGCCGCCCCGGAACTCACCGGCGCTGGCCGTCGCCCGGTTCACCCACAAGCCGACCAGGGCCATCACGCCACCGCCACACATGGCCAGCACCGTACGCATCCAAGTCGTGCAGCGGCTGCCCAAGTTGTAAATCAGCACCGCGAGCGGCAGGAAGGCCAGCGGTGTCAACTTGGCGTCCTCACCCGCACTCCATACCAGCGCCACCACGAGCGCGCCGAGGCCCACCACGAAAGCCGTGGCCGGCAGCCGCCGTCGCAGCACCAGGACCGCCAGGGTCACCACTTCACAGCCGATCAGCGACGACCACGCGGCCTTCGACGTGTCCGCGTAATACTGCGCCAGCAGCGGCGGCAACAACGTCAGCGCGATGAGCCCGGCATCAGTACCCCACCCAGGCCACCTACCGGAATCTCTGCTCATCCAGGTAACAGTAGGAACTCGCGCACCCGCCTCCGTCACTCCTAGGAATGACTTCCGCGAGGCGTTTGAGCTTGACCGAGAGGGGTTTGAGCATGGCCGATGCGTCCCCGTCAGCAGCCCGCCGACGACGCGACCGGATTCATCTCCCCGAGAGAGACACGTGCCCGGCCGCCCCGGCGGGGCGTCACTCGACCGGCACGGTGATGTCGTCCCTCTCTCGGCCCGCGAAGGGCGTCCGCCAGGTGCCGGTTCGCCCTCCGCGGTCTCTCGTGACGTCGGTCGCTCCCCGGCTCCCAGGAACGTGGCGGCGATGGAGGCGAAGGCGACCGCGGTGATGCCGAGCCACTGCGGCCAGGCCAGCCGCTGTCCGAGGATGAGGAGTCCGAACAGGGCGCCGGCGGCCGGTTCCAGGCTCGTCAGCACGCCGAACACCCGAGGAGGAATCCGGCGCAGTGCCTCCAGGTTGAGCGAGTACGGCAGCACGCTGGATGCCACCGCCACCACCGCCACCACCGTGGCCACCCACAGCACACGCGGGTCCAGGAGCGCGCTCCCGGCGTGGGCGACGCCGTACGGAGCGCTCAGCAATGCGGCCCACAGCACCGCCAGGGCCAGGCCATGGCCACCGCTGAGGCGTCGCGCCATGCGGGCAGAGCTGATGACCTCCTCGCGCGTCGTGGTGGTGGGAGACGGCGTACTCGGCACGGAAATCGCCGCCACCGCACGGACCATGGGCCTGGCGGTCACCCTGGCGGGACCCCAACCCGCGCCCCTGGAGAGCCAGTTCGGCCCCCTGGTGGCGGGGCAACTCGCCGAACTGCACACCGGCCAGGGAGTCGATCTGCGGCTCGGCGCCGCGGTGACCGGGCTGACCGAACGGAACGGACGCGTCACGGGGGTGGAGCTGGCCACCGGCGAGGTGCTGCCCGCCGATGTGGTCGTGCTGGCGTTCGGTGCCGTTCCGGCGACGGACTGGCTCGCGGGCAGCGGCCTCAAGATCGACAACGGAGTGGTATGCGACTCCTGGTGCCGTGCGGCGGACGGTGTCTACGCCGTAGGGGATGTGGCCCGCTGGCACCACAGCGGTTTCCACACCTTGCTGCGCCTGGAAAACCGCACCAACGCGACTGAGCAGGCCGGTCATGTGGCCGCCACCATTCTCGGCGAGAGCCGGCCCTACACCCCGGTCCCCTTCTTCTGGACCGACCAGTTCGACGTCAAGATCCAAGTGCATGGTGTGCTGTCGGCCGACGCCGAGGTGACCGTCGTGGACGGGGACATGGCGCAGGGCCGGTTCGTCGCGCGGTACCGCCGGAACGGCGCCACGGTCGGCGTGCTCGGCTGGCGCATGCCCAAGCAGACCCGGCTGCGTCGGCAGGAGGTGGTCGACGCGTTCACGTCATGACGGGCGCGTTCAGGTCTCGTGGACGAGGCGTCCGGACGCGAAGAGGGCGACCTCGGGCCGCCACGCGTCACAGTACTCAGGATCACCGGCGAAGCGCAGCGCCAGCGCCCGGACGGGCAGGCAGGGCCACGCGGGGACGGGGATGTGGCCATGAGTGGGGAAGAGCGTGTACGGGGGAATCCGCGAGCATGCGACACAGCCGGTGAACCTCACACCCCGCGTCTCCGCGCGTCAGTCGGCGAAGGTACGGCGGTATCTCGACGGGCTGCTCCGGGTCAGCGCGGTGAAGTGCACGCGCAGCGACTCCGCGGAGCCGAAGCCGCATCGGTGCGCGATGTCGTCGACGCCAAGGCGAGTGGTTTCGAGGAGGACGCGGGCACGGGCCACACGTTGCCCAGCCACCCAGCTCATGACGCTCGTGCCGGTCGCGGCCCGGAATCTGCGACGCAGGGTCCGTGTGCTCATATGGCTGTGCCGGCCGACCGACTCCAGAGTGAGCGGCTCGTCGAGATGCTGCAGAATCCAGGTGATCACGGCGGTGATGTCCGAGTCGCCGCTGGGCGGGACGGACTCGATGAACTGAGCCTGTCCGCCTTCGCGATGCGGCGGGCTGACCAGAAACCGGGCCATCGCGTTCGCGGTCGCCTGACCATGATCGAGCCGCAGCAGATGCAGGCACAGGTCGGTTCCGGCAAGGACACCGGCCGAGGTGAAGACGCCGGTGTCCTCGACGTAGAGCTCCGCCTCACGAACCGTCACCGACGGATAGCGGTCCCGCAGCCGCCCCGCCCAGTGCCAGTGGGTGGTGGCGCTCCGGCCGTCCAGGATTCCGGCCGCCGCGAGGGCGAACGCGCCCGTGCAGATCGACACCATGCGGCTGCCCCGGTCGTACGCGCCACGCAGCCGCTCGACCAGCTCCGCGTCCGGCGGCGCGGTGGGGTCTTCCACCCCAGCGACGATCACTGTGTCGGCCGTGTCCAGCCGGTCCAGCGGCGCGGCCTCGCGGGGCACCAGCGGCCCCTGCGCGGAGGCCGGACTCACCAGGGTCAGCTCATAGGGGGCGCCGTCGGGCCGGGAGGCGGCCAGATGGTCCGGCCAGCGGCCGAACACCTGCTGTGGGACGGCGACATCCAAGGGGACGAAGCCCGGTTGCACCACCAGCGCGACCTTGGCCAGATCCTTGGGATTGTTGTCCACATGGCCATCGTACGGCGGTTTCGACCCTTCTAGCGTGGTCGCATCACCCCGACGACCGGATACCGAGAAGAGGCGAAACATGCACGTCGTCATCGAAACCTGGTCCCCCCACCCCGGGTTTCCCGCCGCCGCCGAGGAGACGCGGAACGCCCTGTTCGCAGGTGTCGCGGAAGCCACGCGGCAGCGCGCCGACAGCGGCGTCGTGACGCTCGGCCGGGGCACGGTGGCACGGTGAACCCGCTCGACACGCTGCCGGACGAGATCGGAGGGTGGCCGCGGACGCCGGTCACGGAGGCCGCTGTCGCCTTCGCCGCCGAACATTCCCCCGCCTACCTGCTCAACCACTGCATCCGCAGCTTCTTCTACGCTCGCTCCATCGCCGCCACCAGAAACCTCGTCGCCGGGACGGACTACGACGACGAGACGCTCTTTCTCGCCACGGTGCTGCACGACATCGGCCTGACCGACGAGGGACACGGTCCGAACCGGTTCGAAGTGGACGGCGCGTTCCGAGCCGCCCGCTTCGCCCGCGATCACGGTCTGTCCGATGCCACCGCCGACCTGCTCTGGGACGCGGTGGCGCTGCACACCTCGACCGGCATCGCGGTCCACAAGCAGCCGGTCGTCGCCCTCACGCACCTCGGCATCGGCGCCGACATCTTCGGCTTCGGCGCCGAGGAAGTGGACCGGGCCGTGCTCGACGCCGCCCACTCGGCGTTCCCCTGGCTGGATCTGCGTGAGCGGATCCTCGAGACGGTGGTCCACCAGATCGACGAGCAGCCGTCGAAGTGGGCGCCCGTGTCATTCGTCGACGCCGCGTATCGCAGGCTCCGCCCGGACAATCCCTTTCCCGGGCTGGACGAGTTCTGCGCCGCCCCGGCGGTTCCGGACTGACAGGACCGCAGCGCGCGGGTCCGCCCGGAGGCGGACCCTCACGCCTTCGGGCCGTAGAGCGCGGCGATGTCCTCGGAGCCGGCCCAGCGGCTGTAGGCGGGCGCCTGTGGCCAGCCGTCGGGGGAGTCCTGCCACTCCTCCTGCCGCCCGTACGGCAAGAGATCGATCAGCGCGAAGGAATGACTGAGCTGCTCGGTGCCACGGCCGTTGGTGTGCCAGGTGCGGTATACGGTGTCGCCATCGCGCAGGAACACGTTGACCGCGAATCCTCCGCCGGGCGGTGCGCCGACGTCGGTACCGAACGGGCTGTTCGCCGTGGAATACCAGGCCATCTTGTTCCCGACCCGCCGCTTGTAGGCGAGTGCCTCGTCGATCGGGCCCTGGGTGACGATGACGAACCGGGCATCGTAGTTGTCCAGGAAATCCAGCCGGGTGTACTGCGAGGTGAACCCCGTGCAGCCCGGGCACTGCCACTCCTCGCCCGGGAACCACATGTGGTTGTAGACGATCAGCTGCCTCTTGCCGTCGAAAAGGTCCGCCAGCCGGACGGGGCCGTTCTCGCCCTCCAGGGTGTAGTCGGGCATCTCGACCATCGGCAGGCGGCGGCGCTCGGCGGCGATCGCGTCGAGCTCCCGGGTCGCGGCCTTCTCCCGTACACGCAGCGCTTCGAGCTGACGCCGCCAGGTATCGGCGTCGACGACGGACGGTAGTGCGTCGGGGCTCATGGTCCGCTCCCTGATCATGTGGGTGGCCTGCTGTGTCCATGTGTAGACCTCGCTCGGTCGTCGAACTCATCGGTGCCGGCCATGTCACCGCTTGGCGGCTCCTGGCCGGAGGTAGGACGGCTGGGCGAACCCGGAGACGCGGACCACTTCCTTCGCACCGTCAACGGCTGACGGTGGTGTTACCAGCTGATGGCGTCGTCCATCGACTGCTGCCAGTAGGTGACCTTGAGGGAGTCGTCGATGTAGGCGCCCTTCGCGGGCAGTGACGGGTGGGCGGCCGAGGGGACCTCCTCGTCGGCGGTGCGGCCCTGGAAGTAGACGGCGAGGGACTTCTCGGTGTGGCCGTTCGTGCCGCTGCCGTCGGCCGCCGACAGGTTCACAGAGGAGTAGCCGGACTCGCCCGGGGCGAGCGTGACCACGGCCTGCGGCTTCGAGTCCTCGATCACCGGCGGCTCCGACTGGGCCTCGCCGAAGCGGACGGCCGGGTAGCCGTAGAGGTAGCAGGTGCTGCTGCCGGTGTTGGTGACCGTGAGCAGCATGTGGTTCACGGGGCGGTTCAGGGGAGCCGCGACCGTCTTGGTGTTGGAGCCCTGGCAGGTGACGCCCTTCTTGCCGCTGGTGCCGGACTTGCCGGTGTCGGTCTTGCCGTTCCCCGACGCCGCGGGCACGTCCGTGGCCGAGTCCGAACCGGCGGCGCCCGTCTTGGCGTCCTCCTGGGAGGACGAGCCGGAGGCGGACGCGGTCGAGGAGGCGCCCGCCGACGAGCCCTCATTGCGGACGCCCTCTCCGTCGTTGCACGCCGTCAGGGAGAAGGCGGCGACCGCGACGGTCGCGGCGGCGGTCAGGAGGCGGGTGCGGGAGGCACGGATGCTGGACATGTGGGTGAGCCCTTTCGGTGGTGCGGTGGGTGTGGTGCTTGGATGACCGGAGCTTGTGGGGCGGTCCGTCCCAGCTGCCACGAAAGCCGGGCAGTCGGAGACGCTGGAACGCAGAAACGGGCTTTGACCAGGGGGAACGTAAGGGACCTGGGACGCGGGAATGGGACGCGCCGGGCCACAGGGGAAGGGGAGTAACGGTGTCAGGGACGACAGGGGCCGCGGGAGCGGCGGGGGCCGCCGGGGACGCGGAGGCGTTCGCGGAGCGGCTGCGGGGGCTCAAGGAGCGCTCGGGGCTGAGCTACGGGACGCTCGCCAAGCGGCTGCACATGAGCACGTCCACGCTGCATCGCTACTGCAACGGCACGGTGGTGCCGGCCGATTACGCGTCGGTCGAGCGGGTCGCGCGGGTGTGCCGGGCGACCCCCGAGGAACTGGTCGAGCTGCACCGGCGGTGGATTCTGGCGCATGCGGCGCGGGGGCGTAAGGAGCAGGGGCCGGGCGGGGCGGCGCGTGGTGCGGGTGCCGGGGCGGGCGTCGCGGCCGGGGCCGGGGAGCACCAGGGCGCGCCGACGCCTGGTGATTCGGCGCCCGGCGCCGGGGGCGGCGGACTGCCCAGGGCGGGGACGCGCCCTGCCGATTCGGGTGCTGCGCTGCCCGACGCGGCGGCTGGAACGGAGTCGGCGTCCGAGGGCGGTCAGCTCCGCGAGCCCGGTGGAACGGATGAACCGGTTGTCGGCGGCACCGTCCCACCCGCTCCCGTACGGTCCCGGCGGCGCCGCACCGCGCTCGTCTCGTCCGTCGCCGTGGCCGCGGTGCTGGGAGCCGTCGCGTTCGCCGTGAATCTGCCGTCCTCCGGAGACGACGGCGGTGGCGAGAAGGCCGCGGGGGCGGGGGCCGCCACGCCGACCACCGGCCCCGGCACCGGGACCGGAAGCCGAGGGAACGACAAGCGGCCGTCCGCTTCGGCCTCCCCTTCCCCGTCCCGGAGCGCGAAGACCGGCAAACCCTCCGCCCCGGCGTCGGAGCCCGCCGCCCACAGCGGCGGGAGCGCCGCCGAACGTCCCGGCGGCGCACCGGTCAACATCGCGACCCGCCCCTACGTCTACGACAGCCCCTGCAGCCAGCACTTCCTCGTCGACAGCGAGCCCGAACAGGTCGGCCCGCCCGCCGCCGAGCCGGACGCGCCGCGCTGGGCCGCCGCGTACGGCGCGGTCTCCTCGGGGGAGCAGCGCGTCGCCCTCACCGTGCAGGGCACCGGGAAGGACACCGTCGTCCTGGAGGCGCTGCACGTACGCGTCGTCGCGAAGGGCGCCCCGCTCACCTGGAACGACTACTCGATGGGCGTCGGCTGCGGCGGCGACGTCGAAACCAAGTCGTTCGACGTCGACCTCGACAACGGCAGCCCGACCGCCACCGTCAAGAACGGCCAGCGCGACTTCCCGTACAAGGTCAGCGAGTCCGACCCGGAGGTCTTCTACGTCACCGCCCACACCACGGCGCATGACGTCCGCTGGGACCTCGCCCTGGACTGGTCCAGCGGCGACCGCCACGGCACCGTGCACCTCGACAACAGCGGCTCCCCGTTCCGCACCAGCGCCGCCGCCGGCCGCCCCGGCTACGACTACCCGCTGGGCAGCAGCGAGTGGGCCAAGCGCGAGGAGTAGCCACGGATGCCGAACGCGGCTGTCCGCCCTCGGGCGCGGCAGCGACGTGTTGGCCATCGGTTAGTCGCTCATCAGCGGCGGCGACCAGGGTTGCTTCCCGCGGCCGACCGGTTTCAGCTGCGGCGAGCATCGACAACCACTGGTCGTCGTCTTGCCCGCGCCGTGGGTGCCGTTGAGCCATACGATCACGGAACCCGACGCTAGCGCTCTGCGGGCCGCGGGAACGGGAACAGCGGAAATCCGGTACGGCTTCGGCACCCGTTCCGCCACCGCCACGCCGGTTCCCTACCCGCATTCCTGCGAGCCGCAGGCGTGGGCCGCGGCGGCACCGTTGGCGCTGCTCACGGCGTCGCCGCGGGTCGCCGTCCGGTAACCCCGCCCGCCCAGCGTCATCGAGGCCCGCGCATCCGGTATGCCCGGGGGATCGCTGCTCACGTCGGCAGTGACCAAGGCCACGGGGTTCCGGGAGTGTTGGCGCGGGCATGGCCATTACAGTCGGCGCCGTGGACTTCCTCACCGACATCCTGGGCGAGCCCTACCAGTCGATCGACCTGCCGCTCGCCGCCGACCACGAGGGCGATGTCGTCGCGACCCTGGTCCGCCGCCGGTCCGCAGATCCTGGCGCCGCGGCTGGAGGCTCCCGCCGAGCGGTGCTCTATGTGCACGGCTTCGTCGACTACTTCTTCCAGACCCACCTGGCCGACTTCTACGCCGAGCGCGGCTACGACTTCTACGCACTGGACCTGCGCAAGTACGGCCGCTCACTGCGCCCGCACCATTCGCCGAACTACATTCACGACCTCGGCGCCTACGACGAGGAACTCGACGAGGCCGTCCGCATCATCCGCGAGGTCGACGGACACGACACCCTGCTGCTCAATGGCCACTCAACGGGCGGCCTGATCAGCGCCCTGTACGCCGACCGGCGGACCGGGCGGGGGACGATCGACGCGCTCTTCCTCAACAGCCCGTTTCTGTCCCTGCCCGCTCCCTTGCTGATCCGCACGCTCGGCGCCCCCGTCGTCGGCCTCCTCGGACGGCTGGTGGCCACCCGCAAGCTCCCGGCCCCGCTCAACCCGCACTACGTCCACAGTCTCCACCGTGACTTCCGGGGCAGTTGGGAGTTCGACCTGACCCTCAAACCGGCCGAGGGCTTCCCCCTCTACGCCGGGTGGCTGGCGGCGATCCAACGGGGCCAGCGGCGGGTGCGCCGCGGCTTGGGCATCGACTGTCCGGTTCTGGTGATGGCTTCGACCGCCAGCACCGCCACCACCGAGTGGGACGACGCACTGCTCCGCACCGACGGCGTACTACGCGCCGATGACATCGCCCGCCTCGCACCCCGGCTGGGCCCCCGGGTCACCACCGTGCGCATCCGGGACGGGGTGCACGACCTGGTGCTGTCGATGCCCGAGGTGCGCGAGCGCATCTTCGCCGAGCTCGATCTCTGGCTCCGCGCCTATCTGCCGGACCGGGCCGGGTAGTTCGCGGACACGTCTGACCCGGGCCTCGCCCAGGAACGACGGTCCGTGCTCCCGCCGTGGCTTCAGTCGTGCGCGGGAAGGGGGCGGTCGGCGATGTCCAGGGCTTCGTCGGCGGGGACGCCCAGCATGCGCAGCATCATCTCCGCCATGGCCGCGGCGGGAGCCGCACGCCGAACGCGACCCCGGGTAACCAACCGGGGGGCACAAAAAGGACGGTGCCGGGCGTCCCCTCCCGGCACCGTCCAGGGCCGTGTGCCGCTCGAGGCACGGCCCGTCCGGGGTCAGCCGACCTCCGCGGGCTCCTTCACGTCCTCTTCTGCCTGCTCCTGGCCGTGCGGGGGCGCGGCGGCCTTGCGGCCGGGCAGGACGGCCAGGACGATCAGGGCGCCGGCGGCCATGATGATGCCGCCGATGAGGCTGGTGTGCGCGACACTGTGGGCGAAGGACTCGTGTACCGCGTCCACCAGCGCCTGAGCCTTCTGGGGGCCGCCGCTCGGGCTCTTCGCGATCTGTTCGGCGACCGCGAGGCCACCGCCCACCGACTCCTTGGCGACGTCCATGGCGTTGTGCGGGAGCTGGTTGCCCACCAGGTCACTCAGCTTGTCCTGGTAGGACGTGCTGAGCAGCGAGCCCAGGAGGGCGATGCCGAGGGAGCCGCCGAGCTCCAGCGAGGTGTCGTTGGCGCCGCCGCCGACGCCCAGCTCGGCCTCGGGGAACGAGCCCATGATCGTGTCGGTCGCCGGGGACACGCTCAGGCCGATCGCGAAGCCGAGCAGCAGCAGCGACGGCAGGAAGTCGGTGTAGTCCGAGCCCTTGCCGATCTGCGTGAGCAGGAACACGCCCACGGCGCCGATGACCATGCCGGGCACGACCATGGCCTTCACCCCGAGCTTCGGGGCCAGCTTCCCGGTGACCGCGGCACCGACGAACACGCCACCGGCCAGCGGCAGCAGGCGAACGCCGGTCTCCAGGGCGTCGTAGCCGAGGACGAACTGCAGGAACTGTGTGGCGTAGTAGATCGAGCCGAAGGTGCCGAAGAAGAAGAACAGCACCGCGAGCATGGAGCCGCCGAAGGCACGCAGCCTGAACTTGCGGACGTCCAGCATGGGGTGGGGGTGCTTGAGCTCCCACAGAGCGAAGGCCAGGAACCCCACGCCCGCGACCACGGCCGCGGTGACCGGGCCGGTGCCCCAGCCGAAGTGCGGGCCCTCGATGATCGCGTAGACGAGGGAGCCGACGGAGACGATCGAGAGCAGACCGCCGATGTAGTCGATCCGGCCCATGCCCTTCGCCTTGGACGGCGGCACCAGGACGAGTGCGCCGATGACGCCGACGACCGCGATGGGCACGTTGATCAGGAAGGTGGAACCCCAGGCGTGGTCCCGCAGCAGCCAGCCGGCGACCACGGGGCCGACGGCGATGGCGAGGCCGGAGGTCGCGGTCCAGGCGGTGATGGCCCGTGCCCGCTCACGCTTCGGGAAGATCGCCACCAGCAGGGACAGGGTGGCCGGCATGACCACGGCGGCGCCCACGCCCATGATCGCCCGGGCGGTGATGACCAGGTTGGTCTCGTCGACCTGGCTGCCCATCACCGAACCGCCCGCGAAGATCAGCAGGCCCGTGACGAGGGCGCCGCGGCGGCTGTACTTGTCGCCTATCGCGCCGAGCACCAGCATCAGCGCGGCGTAGGGGACGGTGTAGCCGTCGACGACCCACTGCAGATCGCTGCTGCTGAGGTGCAGGTCCGTGGTCATGTCGGGCGCGGCGACGATCAGGGATGTGTTGGCCATGACCACGATCAGCAGGCTCAGGCACAGCACGATCAGTGCCCACCAGCGCCGTGGGTACGGCCCGGTCATCTTCTCGACCGGTGTGTTCGCGACGAGCGGCATCGGAAGCTCCTAGGGGGCGAAGCGGTCGGCTTCGGGGGTCGGCAGGAGCGGTGCGGGCTGCTGCCTTGGCACCGAGGACAGTTACTTGCCCATGGATGTGCAGACTAGTTTATTGCCCATCGGTGTGCAAATATTGCTTGCTCGTCGATGGGTAAGCAGGTGGGCCCCGCAGAGCGGCCTGGTGAAGGAGGTGCTGCCGTGCCCAACCCGCGAGTCCCGCCAGACCCCGGCCGCCGCCGGACGCGCACCACACGGACCCGCATCCTCGAAGCGGCCCGCCGGGAACTGGACCGTGATCCCGACAGCAGCCTTGGCGACATCGCCGAGGCCGCCGGGGTGTCGCGCCGTACCGTCTACGGGCACTTCGCCGGGCGGTCCGCGCTGGTCGAGGGGCTCGTGGACGACGCCGCGGAGGCCCTTCGAGCGGAACTCACCGCGGTCGCGCTCCCGGCCCCCGACGCCGCCATCGCCCTCGCGCGCTTCGTCCTCACCCTGTGGCCCGTCGGCGACCGCTACCGCATGCTGCTCCGGCTCGCCCCCCAGGACCTGGGCGCCGAACGGGCCGACGTCCTCGCCCCCGCCCGCGACATGGCCACGGCGATCATCACCGAAGGCCGGCGGCAGGGCGTCTTCCGCACCAGCCTTCCGCCGCCCGTGCTCAGCCGCGCCGTCGAGGCATACGTTCTGGCGCTCCTCGAATGCGGGAACACCGGCACCTGGACCGACGACGGCACGCGCACGGCCGCCGCCGCCCTGGTCGCCGTGGGGGCCGACGGCGACCTCGCCCGCTGCGGTGGTGGTCCGCATGCCGGAAGCGATCCGGGATCGCGAGGAATGCCGCGTGTCAGAATGGACGTGCCGCTCCTGTCCGCCGTACCGCCCCCGAGGTTGTCCGTGACCAAGCCCGCTGCCCGCGTCCCGCAGCGACGCAACGCGCGTTCCAACCGGGCGCGCATCCTGGCCACGGCCCGCAAGGAACTCGGCCGGAACCCGGACATCACACTGGAGGAACTGGCGCGCGCCGCCGGTGTCGTACGCCGCACCCTCTTCGGCCACTTCCCCGGACGGGTCGCGCTGCTCGAGGCGCTGGCCGAGGAAGCCTCCGAGGCCCTCCGGGACGCGGCGGTGGCCGGAGTGCAGTTCAAGGGCCCTGCCGAGCGGGCGCTCGCGCACTTCGCGTTGTCGATGTGGCCCGTAGGCGACCGCTACCGGATGCTCCTGGCGCTGGCCCGGCACGACCTGGGCGCGGAACGCGTCGCCGAGATCATCAAGCCCGCGCGTGAAGACGTCACGTCCATCCTGGAGCGTGGACAGCGGGACGGCGTCTTCCACACCCATCTGCCCCCCGCGGTGCTCAGCGCGGGCCTGGAAGCGCTCACGGTCGCTCTGCTGGAGCAGGTCAACACGGGGGCACTGGAGGACGACGGCACCCGAAGCGCCGTTGCCATGCTCATCGCGGCCGGTGTGCCCGAGAAGCAGGCATGCGCCGTGGTCGAGGACGTCGCAGCCACGGTCACCGCGGAGGCCGCGGACGGCACGGAGGCCGCGGAGTCCACCGCCGACTGAGCCGTCGCACGGCGACGTGGACGACGGGCCCGATGCGCGGCCGGAGCCGACCAGGCGACCGGTGCAGCGCGAGCATGAGCAGGCCGGTGCCCTCGAACGCTTCGACGCGATCGACCGGGCGCGCGGGGGGCGAGCCGGCGCAGTCGGTTCCGCACAGCCGATACGTGCGAACCGCGCGTCGCTTCAGGAACCTGTTGCGGAGTGAGGTCGCCGCCACAGCCCCCACCATGGGGGCGAGCAGGTAGACCCAGAGGAAGTCGAGTTGGCCGGAGACGATCGCCGGTCCGAACTGGCGGGCCGGGTTGACCGAACCCCCGCGGGATGGCCGCGGACACGGGCGAGGACCCCGCGATCCAGCGCACGATGGTGGTGACGCCGAAGAGCAGCGCGAACGCCAGGAGGCACTCCAAGGCGCTGTTCCTGGCCACCAAGGTCCAGGTGACCGGGCCGGCCGGAGCGGGCGGGGCCGGTCGGCCGTCTGCTGCGCGGGCCTGGTCCATGCTGGTGGGTCCCTGCGTGCTGGCTGGGGCGGCGGCGCCCGCGGGTGCGTGTACGTGTGCGCTGGAGATGTGTCCAGCGAAAGCTCGGCCTCGCCACCCTCCGCCACCGGGTCGGGCATATCGGCGAGGTGCAGGATGTGGGGGTCACCGAAGCGATCGAAACGCAGAGCGCGCATGACGAACCCTTTCTGAGCTGACGAACCCGATCTGAGCTCGGGGTATATCCCCCCGGGCGCCCTACCCGAGGTGGCGCGGCGGCGCGGTGCCGGATCCGGGCGGGCGGGGGTGTGCGCTTCATGCCGGGTCCGTCGGCCGGCCGGGGCCCACGCCGGTCGTGTCGCCGAGCAGCCGCTGCATGGAGGCGAGATCTTCGTCCGCCAGGTCGCGACGCACCCGTGGACCGCAGGCGCGCAGCAGACGGGAGAAGTCGGCCGCGGCGTCGGTGATGCGTTCCGCCAGGGCGGCCCCTGACTGGGAGCCGAAATCGCTGGTGGCGGCGTAGACGGCACGGGGGGAGACGATCGCGTGCAGATAGGTGAGCATCGGGCGCAGGGCGTGTTCGAGAACCAGCGAGTGCCGCTCGGTCCCGCCGGTCGCGCCGATGAGGACGGGCAGGTCCGAGAGCGTCTGTTCCGGCAGTACGTCGAAGAAGGACTTGAACAGCCCGCTGAAAGAGGCGTTGAAGGCGGGTGTGACGGCGATGATGCCATCGGCGTCGGCGACCGTTCGGAAGGCGGATTCCAGTTCGTCCTTGGTGAATCCCGTCAGCATCGCGTCCATGATGAGGTGGCCCAGGGGACGGAGTTCCACGAATGACGCCTCGACCTGTTCGCCGTGTTCTTCGAGTTCCCTGGTCACAGCCGTCACCAGCCGGTCCGCGAGGAGTCGCGTCGAGGACGGCTCGCGCAGACCGCCGGTGATGATCGCCAATTTCATCGCGCTTCCGGACCTTCGTCGTCGTCGGACTGCGGCTTTTCGTTGCCCCTACGGGCGCGGAGCAGGGACGCGTGCGTCGGGGCCGGCGGGACGTCGGCCGGCCTGCCGACGGCGAACTCCTTGCGGAGCACCGGCACCACTTCCTCGCCGAGCAGATCGAGCTGTTCGAGCACCGTCTTGAGCGGGAGACCGGCGTGGTCGATGAGGAAGAGCTGGCGCTGGTAGTCGCCGGTGTAGTCGCGGAAACCCAGCGTTCGCTCGATGACCTGGGCCGGTGATCCGACCGTCAACGGCGTGAGCGTCGTGAAGTCCTCCAGCGAGGGGCCGTGTCCGTAGACCGGGGCATTGTCGAAGTACGGCCGGAACTCGTCGACCGCTTCCTGGCTGTTGCGACGCAGGAAAACCTGCCCGCCCAAGCCGACGATGGCCTGTTCCGGGGTGCCGTGACCGTAGTGCGCGAAGCGCCGGCGGTACATCTGAACCATCGACTGCGTATGGGAGGTGGGCCAGAAGATGTGGTTGGCGAAGAATCCGTCCCCGAAATAGGCCGCCAGCTCCGCCACTTCGGGGGTGCGGATGGAGCCGTGCCAGACGAACGGCGGGACGTCGTCCAGTGGCCGTGGCACCAGGGTGAAGCCCTGCAGGGAGGAACGCAGCTCGCCCTCCCAGTCCACCACCTCCTCGCGCCACAGGCGGCGCAGCAGGCCGTAGTGCTCGACGGTCAGGGGGACGGCCTGGCGGATGTCCTGCCCGAACCACGGGTAGACGGGCCCGGTGTTTCCTCGGCCCAGCATGACGTCCGTACGACCGCCGGACAGGTGCTGGAGCACGTTGAAGTCCTCGGCAATCTTGACCGGGTCGTTGGTCGTGATCAGCGTGGTCGAGGTCGACAGGATGATGCGCTCGGTCTGCCCGGCGATATAGCCGAGCAGCGTCGTGGGCGAGGAGGGTACGAAGGGTGGGTTGTGGTGCTCGCCGGTGGCGAAGACGTCGAGTCCGACCTCCTCGGCCTTGCGCGCGATCGCGACGGTGGCCTGGATGCGCTCCGCCTCGGTGGGGGCTGTCCCAGTCGTGGGGTCGGTCGTGACGTCACCGACCGTGAAGATGCCGAATTGCATCCCCAGCGCTTCGGACGAGTCCATGCGGAACTCCCTCCGGATCTACTGTCCGGGTTGTACGTAATTCTCCCAGTCTTGCGACCGTCATGCAAAAACGTGTGTCTGCTGGGGAGGACCTCGGTCGTCACAAGCTGCCGCGCCGCGGCCGCGTGGCTAGCATTGACCACGTGGTATGTCCGGTATAGGGCGATCATCCGGTGTTGCGATGAGATCGTCCGGTGCCGCGATGAGAGGGAGGAAGCGACGATGGCCAGCGATCCGAAACCCGTGCCCGACCGCGTGTCCTGCGCGTCGCTGGTCGACGCCATGGGCCGGGTCCACGGTCACCGGGCGCATATCGTCGGCCTCGTCAGCCCCGCGCCACGAGAGCTGTTCGGCCCGGCCGCCACGATTGCCTATGTGCCCTACCGCGACGACGTCCCGCACGCCGAGTTCGGCGATCTCTTCGGCCAGGCGGTAGGCGACCGTCCGGCGGGCACCGTGCTGGTGCTTTCCAGTGGAGGCCATCCCGACGTATCCCACGGCGGTGGAACGAAGCTCTCCAGGCTTGAACACACCCATGCCGCTGGAGTCCTGGCGGACGGGCGGCTGCGCGACTTCGACCAACTGGGCGCCTACGGCTTCGCGACCTGGTGCCGGGGGGAGGCGACTCGCTGGGGCGGCGATATCGCCATGCCCTATGCCGTCAACGTCGCCGTGGAAGTGGGCGGCGTATGCGTGGTCCCCGGGGACTACGTCTACGCCGACGCCAGCGGCGCGGTCGTGATCCCGGGCGGAAGCCTGCGGCGGGTGATCGACGAAGCGCTGAAGGTCGAGGCCGAGGATGCCCGCGCCGCGGAGGAGATCCTCGGCGAGTACCGGGCGCCTTCGTGAGGCACCGATTCTCGTCGCGAGGCCGGGTCGGTCGGCGGCCCTCTCGGAGTGATCCTCGGCGACCTCAGCGGTAGTCGGGGTTCGGGTAGTCGAAACGGCAGCCCGCTTCCCACTCGGAGCGCTGGTTGCCGTGGGCGGGGATGCCGTCGGCACGCTTGAGCATGGCCCCCAGATGCATCAGGTTCCAGGTCATGAAGGCGGTGTTGCGGTTGGTGAAGTCGTTATCCGGGCCGCCCGAGTCCGGGTCCAGGTACGACGGCCCCGGTCCCGCCGCGCCGATCCAGCCCGCGTCGGCCTGGGGCGGGATGGTGTAGCCGAGGTGCTGGAGGCTGTAGAGGACGTTCATCGCGCAGTGCTTCACACCGTCCTCGTTACCGGTGATCAGACAGCCGCCGACGCGTCCGTAATAGGCGTACTGGCCCTTGTCGTTGAGCAGACTCGAGCAGGCGTAGAGACGTTCGATCACCCGCTTGGTCGCCGAGCTGTTGTCGCCGAGCCAGATCGGCCCCGCCAGCACCAGGATGTCCGCCGCCATCACCCGCTCGTACAGCGTCGGCCAGGTGTCGGTGGCGAAGCCGTGTTCGGTCATGTCCGGGTAGATGCCCGTCGCGATGTCGTGGTCGACGGCCCGGAACTCGTCCGTGGTGACCCCGTGCGCATCCATGATCGCGCGACTCCGGTCGATCAGCCCCTGGGTGTTGCTCCGCTGCGGAGACGGCTTGAGCGTGCAGTTGATGTACAGGGCGGTCAGGTCGTCGAAGCGGTACGTGTCATCGGTCGGGGTGGCGGTGGATGGCGACGCTGCCATGCGGGCTCCTCATACGGGACTGCTGACCCGGCGGGCCGGGCCAGGCTCAGCAGCATCTCGCGAAGATCGCCGTTTGTCCCTTTACGACTCATTTTGCGCGTGTTTATGCACTTCATAAGACCAAGGTGCGGATCGAGCGCGAAGGAATCGCCAGAGCGCTGTCCGTCGCTCTCCTCGTCAACAACTCCCGTACGGTAATCGGAAGTTGACAGGCGTGGGCAGGGCGACTCCACCGGCCGGTGAGGTCGACGTACCGGACGTACCCCGCACCCCGGAACGGCTACATGCTCACGCGAGCGGTGAGGAGCACGCCATGACGACGACACTGACCGTGGACTTCTGGTTCGACCCCGCCTGCCCCTACACCTGGCTGACCTCGCGGTGGGTGGTGGAGGCGGCCAAGGTCCGGCGCCTGGACGTGCGCTGGCGCGTCATGAGCTTGGCGGTGCTCAACGAGGGCCGTGACGACGATCCCGAAGGGGACCCCGAGGGCTACCTGTGGGTGCCCGTACGCATCTGCGCCGCCGTCCTGCGGCAGTACGGTCAGGAAGGGCTGGGTGCGTTCTACGCCGCCCTCTGGGCCGATCGCGGTGACGGCGGCGCCAAGCAGTGGATGAATGATCCCGAGGTGGCGCTGGCCGATGCCGGGCTGCCTCCGGAGCTTGCCGAGGCCGGGTCCTGCGGCGACTACGACGGCGCGGTGCGCGCTTCCCACGCCGAGGCCATCGCTCTCCTCGGACCTCATGTCGGCACTCCGGTCGTCGCCGCCCCGGACCCGGGCGGTGCCGCCGACGCGCGGATCGCTTTCTTCGGGCCGGTGCTGTCCCGGGTCCCCCGGGGCGAGGAGGCCGGCCGGCTCTGGGACGCCACCTTGGTGGTCGCGGGCGCCCCCGGCTTCCATGAACTCAAGGGCGCACCGGCCAGCCCGTCCCCCGATGTGAGCGGCTGGGCCGGTCGGCCGTGAGCCGGCGGGGCGCAATCCTCGGCCCCTCCTCATCGCACCCGCAGGGGACCGGCACCACGGTTGCCAACGGCGTCGCCGAACCGATGAGTTCTCTCGCTCCGGCCGGTCTGCACTCTCGACACGCTGACCACGCGACATCGACCGGCAAGGAGCAGTGACCGTGCGGAAGATCATTGAGCAGGCGGTAATCACCCTGGACGGCCAGATCAGCACGCCCCAGAACTGGCTCCCCACGCGGCGGGCCGGCGAGTTCGAGCAGTTGTCCAGGGACCTGCTCTTCTCCGTCGACGCGCTGCTCTACGGGCGGGTCAGCTACGAGAACCACCGAGGTGTGGCCGGCCATGGAGGAGGCGTTCGGTGACTACGCGGTCCGGATGAACACCATCCCCAAGCACGTGGCGTCGCGCACCCTCACCGAGGTGAAGTGGAACGCCACCCTGCTCGGGGACGACGTCGTCGACGCCGTACGCAAGCTGAAGGAACAGCCGGGCGGCGACATCCTCAAGGTCGGCACCGGCGGCTCGTTCAGCCGGACACTGCTCGAGCACGGGCTGGTCGACGAGTATCTGTTCTGGCTGTTCCCGGTCATCGCCGGCAGCGGCGAACGGCTCTACGACGGGATCGACACCACGGACTTCGACCTGATCGACGTCAAGCGGCTCACCAACGGCGTCCTCGGCCTCACCTACGTTCCGAACGCCCGCTGACACCACCGTGCCCCGCCGTGCGACGGCACCAGTGTCCTGTGGACGGAAGCGCGGCCATGACCACGGCGGCGATCGCCAAAGCGGCCGTCAGCGGGCCGACGACGTAGGCGATCAGTTCGACGTCCGGTGGCCCACCCACCACCTTGTACTGCACGCTGGCGCTCAGATTGTGCAGAGCCGCCACGCCACCGGTTGTCGCGATCATCCGGCGACCGGCCATCTTGCGCTGGAACAGCAGCAGCGCGCCCGTGGCGAGCATGACCAGCTCCACGATGCCTATCGCCATATTCACCACGATCAACCCGGTTGGCGCGGAGTGATCTTGGACGTAGTCGATGGTTCTGGAGACCATGAACAGGAGCCCCGGAAGGCACAGCAGCGCCAGCGCGATCGCGGCAGTCGCGGTCTTGCGCGCCTTGGACGTGGGATCCACCGGCGGGAGCGACGTCGTGCCGGGCAGCGTCGGAGGCAGGGTGGGCCCGCCTCCTGGTGGCGCGTGCCCTGGTGCGTGGGCCTCGTCGCCGTGGCTACCGCCACCGGCCAGCAGCGAGATCACCTTGACGGCGACGCGTCGCCCCAGCGACTCGTCCTGCGCCTCCCACACCTGCCCCATACCGCCCTCGCCGAGCTGCCGCACCATCCGGTACCGGCCCCCCAGTAGCTCATCCCGCACAGCCACGCCTCCCCGTTTCGACCACTTCAGCCCTCCCACCGGCGAGCCGGTGCATCGGGATCATCGCGCAACCACGCGGATGCCGCCTAGAGGGTCCGCGAGAGCCTGGGCGATCTCCCGCGGGCGCTGTACGCGAACGCCCCGACGTAGCCGCCGTCGCACACCTCGCCCTTGGCGGCGCCCTCTCCCGATCGTGGCGGCGTACCGTGGCAGCGTGGCAAACGAAGACCTCGGGCGGACCCTGCGCCGCTTGCGCCGTCTGGCCTCCCTGACGCAAGAAGAGCTGGCCGAGCGCTCCGGCGTGTCCGTCGATGTGATCCGTCAACTCGAACAGGGGCGGAAACGGTCGGCACGCCTCCCCACGTTGCACGCGTTGGCGAACGGTCTCGGTGTGGAGCTGACCACGCTTCTGGGCGACCCGCCTGCCGTCTCCGCCACAGGCGAGAACGACGGACCCCGCTTCGTAGCGGTGCGCCGCGCCATCATGCCCCCGCTCTGGGGACCGGAGCCGGAACCACCAGGGCCCGGCTTCTCGTCGGACCGTCTGCGCGAGCAGATCGCGGATGGCTGGACGCAGTACCACTCCGCCGAGTTCGACACGGTGATGAAGGCCCTGCCGGACTTGATCTCGGATGCGCGCACCGCCACGGCATCGTCCAACCACGACGACCGCAGGTCGGGTTTCGCGGCGCTGGGCAAAGCGCTTCAGCTTGCCGGACACGTCGCCGTGCGGATGGGCAAGACCGATCTCGCCCTCATCAGCCTGGAGCGCGATAGAGGCTGCGGGGCAGTCCTCCGATCCGCTGCTTCCGGCGATGATCGTCAACTCCACGGCCTGGACTTACCAGCGGCAAGGCCGCCTGGACGACGCGTTGAGCATCGCCCTCCGTGTCGCCGACGACATGGCGAACGCAGGCCGTACCGACACGGCCGACGGCCTGAAGGTGTGGGGCGCGCTGACCATGAGCGCCGCCACGTCGGCCGCGCGAAGCGGTGACTATGAGCGCGCGGCAGCGATGATGGAGACGGCGGAGAAGGAAGCCGCCCGAGTCTCGAAGCTGCCCGACGGCGGCGACAACCGTATGGTCAGCGTCTTCAGCCCGTCGTCGGTCCGCATCGAACGGGTCAGGCTCGCAGTCCAGTACGGGCACCCGCAGGACGCCTTGGCACTGGCCAAGGGGATGCGGCTGAGCAAGGACACACCGCCCTCTTGGCGGACGTGGCTGCTGCTGGACGTGGCCCGAGCCCACACGGACATCGGCGACGCCGCCGGGGCGGTGAAGACCCTGGAGTCCCTGCGCCGGGTGGCGCCGACGTGGATGCGGCACCACACCTTGGCCGTGGCCATCGTGCGCGACCTGTGGGCACTCCCCAACCACCCCCCGGGGCTAAGGCCGTTGGCGGAGTTCCTGGGGATCAGCGAATAGCGTGGTGAAAGTGGGACGTTGCGCCCCTGTCAGCGTTCCCGGCATGTCGCTTACATAAGCGGACAGCGCCCCGGCGGCCGTGCGACCAGCCCGGGGGTTGGCCCATCTGAGGAAGCAGACCGACATGCCGCAACCTACAACGCGTGCCCGCCCGACCGGGCGTCCCGGGTACAGCGAGACTCTGCCGCGCGAACCCGAGAGCGCCGCCACCGCCCGGCGCCTGGTGCGCGTCGCCTTATCCGTCCGGGGCCTGGACGACTTGGCCGAGGACGGAACCCTGATCATCTCCGAGTTGGTGACCAACGCCGTCCGGCATGCGCGGAGAGAAACCATCCGGGTCGTCATCGACCGCCCCGGGGCGGCACGGGTGCGGACGGGCGTCGTGGACTTCTCGAAGGTGCGCCCTGTGCGCAGGGAGCCGAACATCGGAGACGAGAACGGGCGCGGCTTGGCACTCGTGGGGACGCTGGCGAGGGACTGGGGCACCGAGCCGTTGCCGTGGGGCAGGCGGGTATGGGCAGAACTGGACGGGGAGGTACGGGGATGAGTACGCGCGCAGTGATCGGGCACGAGACGTGACGAAGCCCCGAGCCGGTGAATACCACCGGCCCGAGGCTGCACGTGGGGTGGCCCTCGTCGCTGTGGACGGCCTGCTTCACGGCGCACCAAAACTCCTTGGCGCCCGCCGGCGGATGGGGCACTCCCAGGGCGTGAGCGCCGTACCCCGCTCTGTGGCGACTCTCAGCAACCACGTAGGCCGCCAGCCGCCGGTCGGCTCGGGCTGGGAACTGTGCCAGTTGTACTTCGTTGATCGGAGTGGCAAGTCCGGGGAACGGTCGTCGACGAGCCTTGCCGAGGGGAGTCCGCGCTCACACCCTTGGGGAGGGCGTCTACGACGTGTACCAGATGACTTCCGCCCGTCGACGCTAGTGTCTGCGGGAGGAGCGACGGGGCGGGGGCGGCGATGTCGGGACAGGAGACGCTGGACGGCCGGTACCGGCTGCTGCGTGTGATCGGCCACGGCGGCATGGGTGTGGTCCACGAAGCGGAAGACGTCCAGCTGGGCCGCCGGGTGGCGGTGAAGATCCTGGGGACCGCGCAGGGCTTCCCGGACGGCCAGGAGGTGCTGAAGCGCTTCCGCCGTGAGGCTCAGGCGCTGGCCCGCATCAGCCATCCGAACGTGGTGACCGTCCACGACGCCGGGGTGCATGACGATCGCCCGTACCTCGTGATGGAGCTCCTGGACGGGCTCGGACTGCACCGGCTCGTCGCGACCTGTGGTCCCCTGGAACCCGATGTGGTACGCGTGGTCGCCACCGCCATGTGTTCCGGGCTGGGCGCAGCCCATGCCGCGGGTGTGCTGCACCGCGATGTGAAGCCCTCGAATGTGCGCGTGACCGTGACAGGCCAGGTGGTCCTGCAGGACTTCGGGCTGGCCCGGCTCACGGAGACGTCCGCGATCACCCGAGTCGGCACCTTGATCGGCACACCCCAGTACATGGCACCCGAATCGATCCGCGGTGAGCAGTCCGGACCGGCGTCCGACCTGTACGGGCTGGGCCTATGCATGTATCTGATGCTCACCGGCGAGTCCCCGTTCGACGTCGCAATGGACGTCGGGGCGGTCGTCGAGCAGGTGGTCGACGAAGGCGTTCCCTCACTGGCCTCCCGCCCGGGGATACCCGAGGACCTGGTGACGATCGTCGATGGCCTGTGCGAACGGGACCCGAGCCGACGACTGGCGGACCCTTCCGCCGTGCAGCAGGCCCTTGCCCCGCCTCCCGAGGCGCCGGAACACCTCACGGCCCTGGTCGAGGCCAAGGTACGCGAGCAGGCCCTGAGCTATGTCCACGAGACCCTCGAAGCGGACTCCTCGCTTCCCGAGTACTTCGACACAGTCGCCCACGCTACGGCCGCACTGCCGGTTTTCGGCGACGGCAGCGGGCCGCTGTCCCTCAGCGACGCCACCCGTCAGCTGGTCATCGGCAGTATGACGGCGCAGAACCCGGTGTCCCGGCTGCGAGAGGCCGTCAGCCTTGTCCAGCGGGGAGAGTTCCAGGAGGCGGTGCGTATGCTCACCGCCGTGGCCCAGGTCTGTTCAACGGAGTTCGGCGAGGGCCACTCCATGACGCTGGCCAGCCGCTACTGGCAGGCGGTATGCCTGGCCCGGCTGGGCGCGGGCAGGGAGGCGCTGGCGCTGTTCGCGAAAGTCGGCGCGCATCTCAAGGCAGGGGAGGGTGAAACAGGTGGCTGAGATCGACGTACGGGTAGCGGCGGGGGACGGGCCGAACGCCGTCGAGTGCGAGGACGAACTCCGTTCGCTGCTGCGCTGGTTAGGCGAGGACGAATCCCTCGGGCGGCTGCGCGGTCAGGTGGCCGGCGACGGGCCGCCCGCACCCGGCACCATGGGCACCGGCTTCGACGTGCTTCAACTCACCATCGGATCCGGGTTGTCCAGCGCCGCGCTCATCGTCTCCATCCTTCAGTGGCGCGATGCCCGTCGCACCCGGCCCGTACTGACGCTGCGCCGCGGCGCCGTAGAGGTCGACATCCCGGTGGACATGGCGGCCGACCCCGAGACGGTACGTGGCATCGTCGAGCTGCTCGACGAACCCGGGCGCGGCACCGGGCGAGCCGAGCCCGACGGGGAGACTGGTGGCGATGACGGATGACGCAGTTGCCTGACCTCGCGGCATCCAGAGCCGTCCTCATCGGCAGCGCGGCCTATGACCACCTGGAACAGCTCCCCGCCGTCGCCGCCAATGTCCGCGACCTCTCCGAGGCCCTGCGCGATGCCTTGCTCTGGGGCCTGGCGAAGGAACACTGCGAGGTTGTCTCCGACCCCCACAACCCGTCCGCGCTGCTCGACCCCGTCCACCGGGCCGGTCATGAGGCCACCGACACGCTGTTCGTCTACTTCGCAGGCCACGGGCTCCGCGACACGGAATCCGCCGACCTCTACCTGGCGCTTCGGGGCTCCCGAGAGAACACCGGCTATACGGCAGTGGCCTACGAGCACCTGCGCGCGGCCATCCGCGGCTCCCGCGCCCGCCGCCGCGTGCTCGTCCTCGATTCCTGCTTCAGCGGGCGCGCCGCGCGCACCCTTGGCAGTGAAGGCGGCTCCCTGGCCGCTCAGATGGCTGTGGACGGCGCCTATGTGCTCACGGCCTCGCCCCGCGACCGGCCGGCGCTCGCGCCTGATGGCGAACTCCACACCGCGTTCACCGGGGAACTGCTCGACATCCTGCGCCTCGGCGTCTCCGGCGGCCCTGAACTGATCGACCTCGACACCCTCTACCGCGCTCTCGACCAGCGTCTCAGAGCGAAGAACCGGCCCCTGCCGCAGTGCAACCGCGAGAACAACATCGGACGGCTGCCCCTCGTACGCAACCGGGCCCGCGACACGGCCCACACCCCGGCCGGACCGGTCCTGGAGGCCGATGTGCGCGCCGCCATGGTGGCCACCGGACTGGGTTTGGCGCGCGTGCTGCGCACCGAGGGCCGCCACCGCGATGCCCTGCCGATTCTGAGGCTGGCGCTCCGCGAACAGGCACCCCAGGCGGCGGACAACACCTTTGCGGTCCAGCTTGAATTGTCGGATCTGCTCGCCGAGACCGGGCAGAGCCGGGAGGCCATCGACGTGCTGGAGCAGGCGTTCCACCGGACCCACCGCAGCTTCGGGCCTGAGGCGGTCCTGGTCTGCCGCAGGCTCGCCGATCTGCTCCAGGAGTCGGGCAATTACATCCAGGCATGCGAGGTGCTCAAGCACGCACTCGACCTGGCTGCCAAGACGTAGCGGCCTTGTCCATGAATATAAGCGGGCCGAATAGGGCGCCCAGCCGAGGGAGGCGCTGGTGGCCGGGCGCCGCCCCGACCGGCCGGTGCCGACGATGGCCGGTACCGCCGCGATCGGGGCGGTTGTGCGTCTGCCGGCCACCGCTCATCGAGGAGGGCCGGGAGCTGTCCTCGATGAGCGGCATGCCGGCCGACATCAGCTACCGTCTGCTGCCGCTGACGGCCCGGCCTCACTTCAGATGCCGGGTGAAGAACTGGGCCGCGGCGTCTCCCGCGAAGTGCGGGACGCCGGTGTGCCCGCCCATGTTGGCGTGCAGGGACTTCTCCTTGGAGCTGAAGGCGTCGAACAGGTCCAGGGCCGCCTGCCGGTCGTTCCCTTCGTCGTCCCACTGCAGCAGGACGTGCAGTGGAACAGTGACCTGCCGGGCCTCCTCGAACATGGCGCGAGGCACGAAACTTCCGGCAAAGAGACCGGCGGCCACGATGCGCGGCTCGACTGCCGCCAGCCGGATGCCGATGGAGGTCACTCCTCCCGAGTACCCGACCGGGCCGCCGATCTCGGGCAGTGAAAGGAGGGCGTCGAGGGCGGCCTGCCATTCCGGGACTGCCTTTTCGACCAGCGGGAGGACGAGGGCGTCGACGATCTCGTCGCTGACCGGCTCGCCGGCGTCCATCGTCCGGCGCAGGTCGGCGCGGGCCTGCTCGGCGGCGGGCCAACGGGGCCGGTCGCCGCTTCCGGGGAGCTCGATGGTGGCCGTGGCGAAGCCGTCCGCCGCGGAGTGCCGGGCGCGGGCCACCAGTCGGGGGTACATCTTGTGAAGCCCGAGGGGAGGGTGGCCGAGCAGGATCAGCGGCACCGGTGCGGATGCTGATGCGGGTGTCCACAGGATGCCGGGGATCTCGCGCAGGGTGAATTCGCGCTCGAGGACGCCGTCGTCGAGGCGCTGTTCGGAAGTGAATCGCATGGTCGTGCCTTTCGGGAGGGCTCGTGAACGGCGCTCCCGGACGACCTATCGCCCGACCGTGACCCCGGAGGGGAGCACCCATGTCGATACTGCGTTCACGGGTACCACCTCCTCGTTCTCTCGCACGGCCACCGGAAAAGTAGCAGTGGTCGCTGTGGGCCGCCAATGGGTTTTTGCCAAACCCGCCCGGCCCCGGGCGGTGCCACTGGGTGGTGCCGGGCGCCGGGGGCATCCGCGGCCGGCCCGGCCACCCTCGTGGTTCGGCGGGCCGTCCGCGGGTGCCCCCGGCGCAGCGGGGTTCAGGCGGATGTGGTGGTCGAGGCCGTGTCGGTGCGGGGCTGCCGGCCGGTCGTCGTGTCCAGGGCCGGGGGCTCGTCACCCCGTTCCTCGGGGAGCTTCAGCAGGAGTGTCAGCACGAAGGCGACCAGGTAGAGGGCGAGGAAGATCAGGGTGACTCCGCCGGCGCCGACGAGGGGGAAGAAGAGGCTGGCGAGTGCCGGGCCGACGAAGGCCGCGCCGCCCGCGCCCAGGTTGAGCAGGGCCATGGAACCGCCCTTGTTCTCCGGCGCCATCGACGGGATGAGCGCCGAGATGGGGACGAATCCGGCGAGGGTCGCCCCGTAGAACATCCCCGCGAGCACCGCGACCCAGTAGTAGTCCGCGCCGAGCCAGGTCGGTACGAAGTACAGCGTCGTGACGCTGATCGCGCAGCCCAGCGCGCCGAAGCCCGCGATGGTCGTGCGCCAGCCGATGCGGTCGGAGAGGACGCCGAAGATGAGGTTGAAGAAGATGTTGGTGCCGTAGATGATCGCCAGCAACTGGAGCCACTTGTCCTCGCCGAAGCCGACGTCGTCGGAGAAGATCCGCGGCAGGTACACCAGCATGCCGAACTCCGGGGCCGTGTTGATGACCCGGACCAGGCAGCCCACCAGCACGCGCGGATGGGTCCAGATGATGGAGACGGAGTTGAGCAGGCTCTGGCCGGTGGTGACCTCCGGCGGCGCCATCCGGTCACCGCCGGGCCTCCTGCGGGCGCCGACCAGGGCGATGGCGCCGCCGAGGAGGATGAGGGCGAGTGCCGACCACAGCGTGCCCAGGCGGCCGAACGAGGGGATCGTCAGGCTCGACCACAGCGAGCCGAGGGTGGGCAGGCCGCCGGTGAAGGCGAAGTAGAACCATCCCACCGCGGTGCCCAGCCGGGCCTTCGGTGCCGTGTTGGTGATCCATACCAGGAAGCCGAACGCGAAGAGCGGGTAGCCGAAGCCCCGGATGCCGTAGAAGAGCAACATCAGCGGGTAGTTCTCGGTGCCCAGCGCGAAGAGCAGGTACGCGGCGTCGAAGACGGCCCAGATCACCAGGCCCGTCCACATCACCCGGCGCGGCCCCCACACCTGGCAGAGCGCACCGGAGAACCACGACGCCAGCATGACGGCGATGCCGTACACCGTGATGACGTACCCGGCCCGCACGTCCGTCGCCGCGCCGTGGTCGGCCATGTACGGGGCGATGAACCCGGCTTCGACACCATCGCCGATCATGAACAGGAGTACGCCCAGATAGCCCAGGATCAAGGGTTTCGGCATCGCTCGACCTCCACTCTGCGGTGATGTAAGGAGTACGACCGCAGATACTCAAGCGCGCCGAGAGAAATATCAAGAGTCTTGGTAAAGATAACGGGATCGAGTGGTAACTACTCCGTCTCGATGACCCGCACATCCGTCAGCTCCCGCATCTCCCGCACCAGCTCCTCGTCCACCGGACCGGTCAGCAGAACGTGGTCGAAGGAGTCCACGCCCTCGAGCTGGTGCAGCGCGCGACGGCCCACCTTGCTGTGGTCCATGAGCAGCACGCTCGTCGCGCCCGCCTGCCGGGTCGCCCGCTTGATGCTGACGATCTCCTGCTCCTGGTGGAACGTCATGCCCGCGGTCATCGCGGAGGTGGAGAGCACGCTCAGATCGACGGAGATGCCGCCGATCATGTCCATCGCCGGCAGGCCGATCCATGAGTCATGGGTGCGCGAGTACTCGCCGCCCACACAGATCAGCCGGATGCCCTCGGCGCCCCTCAGCTCCTCGGTGATCAGGCGGTAGTTGGTCACCACGGTCAGCGGTCCCACCTCGGGCAACAGCCGCGCCAGAGCCAGCGCCGAGGTCGAGTCGTCCAGCATCACCGACATCCCCGGGGCCACGAACGGCAGGGCGGCGCGGGCCAGCGCCCGCTTCTCGTCGGCGTGTGCGTGCAGCCGGAAGTCGGAACTGGACTCGAAGACCATCGAGGGCTGCGCGGAGACGCCGCCGTGGTACTTGCGCAGGATGCCGCGGTCCGCCAGCTCGGCGATGTCCCGGTGGACCGTCATCAGGCTGACGCCGGTCAGTTCGACCAGTTCGGCGACGGTGGCGTCCCCCCGGGCCAGAACGTGGTCGACGATCACTTGGTGCCGCTGCTGCCGCGCGCCGCGCGACGACGGGGGAGTAGTCATGCCCCCATCCTGCCGTGTTCATTTCTCACATAGAACCAGTGACAACTCACGTAGCCAATGTTAATTTCGCTGTGCCGGACACCGCCGGGTGCGACGGACACCGCCGGGTGCGACGGACACCTCCCGGTGCTCCGGCACAGCCAGAGATCATCAGCCAGGAGATCAGGGGTACGCATGGCCGACGCAGTGGTCTTCGACATGGACGGCGTACTGGTGGAGAGCGAGCATCTGTGGGAAGAGCTGTGGGCCGCGTACGCCGCCGCACGCGGCCGCGCGTGGGGCCCGGATCAAACGCGCGACGTCCAGGGGATGAGCGCCCCCGAGTGGGCCGCCTACCTCACCCGGTTCTGCGGGGCGGGTGACTCCGCGGCAAGCACCGAGGAGGTCGTGGTCGACGGCATGGTCCAGGCGCTGGCCGACGGCCGCATCGGCCTGCTGCCCGGAGCGCGAGAGATGATCACCGCCACCGCCGAGCTCGCACCCGTCGCGCTCGCCTCCTCCGCGCCGCGCCGGGTCATCGACGCCGTCCTCGCCCACCATGGTGTCGACCACCACTTCAAGGCGACCGTCTCCAGCGCCGAGGTGGAGCGCGGAAAGCCGAGCCCGGACGTCTATCTGGCCGCCGCCCGCGCCCTCGGCGTGGCCCCGGAGCGCTGTCTGGCGGTGGAGGACTCCAGCAACGGACTGCGCGCCGCCGCGGCCGCCGGGATGACCGTGGTGGCCATCCCCAATCCGCAGTACCCACCCGCCGACGACGCCCTCGCGGCCGCCGCCTACCGTTCTGCGGACCACCATGCCGTACGTGACTTCCTGCTCAGCAGGCTCGACACCCGAGGGGAGTGACCCGACATGACCGCGGTCCTGGTATCCGGCGACGATTTCATCGCCCCCGAACTCTTCGCCGCCGCTCTGAGCGAGAGCCTGCCCTCCGCCGGGCTGAGCTTCCGCACGCTGCGCACCCGCTGGCCGAACGAACCCTTCGGCCCGGTGGGCGCCGACGGGCAGGGGAACGGGGGTGTGAAGGAGGCCAGCGGCACCGAGGAGCAGGTGCTGGAGGCGCTCGGCGACGCGAGTGTCGCCCTGACCCAGATGGCTCCGTTCACCTCCCGTGTCATCCGCGAGTCGCCCCATCTGAAGTTCATCGGCGTGGCCCGCGGTGGCCCGGTCAACGTGGACCTGGCCGCCGCCACCGCCGCCGGGATACCCGTCACCTTCACACCGGGCCGCAACGCCGCCGCTGCCGCCGAATTCACCGTCGGCCTGATCCTCGCCGCCATGCGCCACCTCACCTTCGCCGACGCGGCCCTCAAGGAGGGCACATGGCGCGGTGACTACTACGCCTACGAGAACGCGGGGCTGGAGCTCGACGGCGCCACCGTCGGCCTCGTCGGGTACGGAGCCATCGGCTCGATCGTGGCCCGTGTGCTGCGTGCCTTCGGCGCACACGTCCTCGTCTCCGATCCGTACACGGAGCCGGCCCGGGCGCGGGCCGACGGTGTCGAGCTCACCAGCCTGGACGACCTGCTGCGGCGCAGCTCCGTCGTGAGCCTGCACGCCCGTGTCACCCCCGAGACCCGGCATCTGCTGAACGCCGGCAACCTCGCGCTCCTGCCCGAGGGCGCCATCCTCGTCAACTCGGCCCGCGGCGAGCTGCTCGACTACGCCCCGCTGCCCGGCCTGCTGGAGTCCGGCCGGCTCGGCGCGCTCGCCCTGGACGTCTACGACATCGAGCCGCCCCCGGCCGACTGGCCGCTGCACAAGGCCCCCCATGTCATCACCACGCCACATCTGGCGGGATCCACCCGGCAGACCGCCGACCGGGCCGCGCTGATCACCGCTGCCGAGGCCGCCCGCTTCCTGCGCGGCGAACCGCTGCGGCACGTGGCCAATCCGGAGGTGCTGACCGGGAGCCGGCCATGATCGTCGGAGTCGACATCGGCACCTCGGTCACCAAGGCCCAGCTGATCTCCCGCGACGGCCGGACCACCCCCGCCCATGAGGCCCGCAGCACCGTCTACACCCTGCCCGGACACCGCGTCGAGCAGGACCTGGACGACGTCGTGGGCACCGTGGAGACCGTCGTACGGGCGGCACTCGCCGACGCCGCGCAACTGGGCGACGAACCGGCCGAGGCCCTGGCCCTCACCGGGCAGGGCGACGGCCTGTGGTTGCGCGACGCCACGGGCGCCCCCGTCGGCCGCGCGCTGTCCTGGATGGACGGCCGGGCCGCGGACCGGCTCGACCGGTGGGCCGCCGACGGCACCCTGCACGCCCTGCACCGGCGCACCGGCGTGGGTCTCTTCCCCGGCTCCGCCGCACCCCTGCTGGCGCATCTGGCCGAGCACGAGCCGGAGCGGCTGGCGGCGGCCCACGTCGCCGGATACTGCGTGGACGCCGTCGTACAGCGGCTGACCGGCGCCGTGACCGTCGATGTCTCCGACGCCTCGCAGCCGTTCCTCGACGTCGCCTCCCGTACGTACGACGAGAGGGCGCTCGAGCTGTGCGGGCTGTCCGCACACCGCCGGCTGCTGCCGGATCCGGCGCCGCCCGGCACCCTGCACCGGCTGCTGCCCGACGCCGCCCGGCGGCTGGGCCTGCCCGCCGGGCTGCCGGTCTCGGCCGGCCCGTTCGACATCCCGGCCTGCGCCTTCGGCTCGGGAGTCGCCGAACCGGGCGAGGGCAACCTCATCATCGGCACCACCCTCGCCGCCCAGGTCCTCGACACCGAGCCGCGCCCGGCCATCGCCGAGGACCCGGCCGGGATGCTGCTGGCGACCCCGTACGAGGGCCGCTATCTGCGGGTCATGCCCGCCATGATCGGCACCGCGGGCCTGGACTGGCTGCTGAAACTGCTCGACGTCAAGATCGAGGCGCTGGACGCGCTGCTCGTCCAGTCCCCGCCCGGCGCCTCGGGCGTCACCGCCCTGCCGTTCCTGTCGGCCAGCGGCGAGCGCGCACCGTTCGTCGACCCACGGGCCCGTGGCCGCTTGGACGGTCTCTCCCCGCTGACCGGCCGCGCCGACCTGGTACGGGCGCTGTGCGAGGCCGTCGCCTACTCCGCCCGGCACTGCATGGAAACCCTCGGCGTCACCCGCACCGTCACCGCCTGCGGCGGTGGCGCGCGCTCCGGGGAGTGGGCGCGCATCTTCGCCGGTGTCCTCGGGGGCGACCTGGAGGTCTGCGACGACGCCGTGGGCATCCGCGGTGCGGCCCAGGTCGCATGGCGCTCCCTGGGCACGCCGGTCGACCCCGGCGCCTGGCGCGCCCGCCTCCGTACCGTGACCGCCGAGCGCGGGCTGAACGACCACTACGCCGAGGGCTACGCCGCCTACCGCCACGCCCTCGACATCGCACGCGAAGGCTGGAGCACCCGATGACCAGGCTCTTCAACGACCCCGCCCGGTTCACCGACGACATGATCACCGGGTTCGCCGCCGCCCACCTGGAACACGTACGGGCCGTACCCGGCGGTGTGGTGCGCGCCCGCCCCACCCGTACGGGGAAGGTGGCCGTTCTCACCGGTGGCGGCTCCGGCCACTATCCCGCCTTCTGCGGCGTCGTCGGCCCCGGATTCGCCGACGGTTCGGTCATCGGCGATGTGTTCACCTCCCCGTCGGCCGCCCGCGCCCGCTCGGTCGCCGAGGCGGCGGAGGCGGGCGGCGGTGTCCTCTTCCTCTTCGGCAACTACGCCGGGGACGTGATGAACTTCGGCCTCGCGGCACGGCAGTTGGCGGACGACGGCATACCCGCCCGCTGCTTCGCCGTCACCGATGACATCGCCTCCGCGCCCGCCGGCCAGACGGCGCGGCGGCGGGGCATCGCGGGCGGCTTCGTCGTCTTCAAGACCGCGTCGGCGGCGGCCGAGGAAGGCGCCGGTCTGGACGAGGTCGTCCGCGTGGCCGAGCACACCAACGCCCGTACCCGCACGCTCGGAGTGGCCTTCGACGGCTGCACTCTGCCGGGCTCCGACGCGCCCCTGTTCACCGTTCCCGAGGGACGCCTGGGCCTCGGTCTCGGCATCCACGGCGAACCGGGGGTCAGCGAGGACACCCTGGGCACCGCCGAGGACCTGGCCCGTGCCCTGGTGACGGGGCTGCTGGCGGACCGGCCCGCGGACACGGACGGCGAGCGGCGGGTCGCGGTCGTCCTCAACGGCCTCGGCGCCACGAAGTACGAGGAGCTGTACGTGCTGTGGGGCGCCGTGGCCCGGCTGCTGGACGAGGCGGGGCTCACACCCGTACGCCCCGAGGTCGGCGAACTCGTCACCAGTCTCGACATGGCCGGTTGTTCCCTCACCCTGAGCTGGCTGGACGACGAGCTGGAACGCCTGTGGCTCGCACCGGCCGACACCCCGGCCTTCCGCCGGGGGACACCGCAGGAACCCCCGGTGGCCGCCGCCGCCACACGGCCCGCCGCCGCCCCGCGCCGCCCGGAGCGGTCCGCCGCCACGGCGTCCGGCGCGGCGGTCGAGGTCGCGGAGCTGGCCGTCCACGCACTGCGCGCCGCCCGCGACGTACTGCACCGGGACGCGGAGGCCCTGGGCAGGCTGGACGCGGTGGCGGGCGACGGCGATCACGGCCGTGGCATGTGCAAGGGCGTCGACGCGGCACTGGTGGCCGCCGAGAAGGCACACACCGATCGGCTCGCCCCGGCGGCGGTGCTGGCCGCCGCCGGTGATGCCTGGGCGGCGGAGGCCGGGGGCACCTCGGGTGCGCTGTGGGGCGTGGCGCTGCGCGCCGTCGGCGCCGCACTGCCGGCCGACCGGGCGCCGGGGAGCGCGGAGCTGGCGTCCGCCGCCACGGCCGCGCTCACCGCCGTCACCTCGCTCGGCGGGGCCGAGGTGGGCGACAAAACCCTGGTCGACGCTCTCGCGCCGTTCGCCACCGCCTTCGCGACGCGGCTGCGGACCGGAGATCCGGTGGCCGAGGCGTACGCGTCCGCCGTGGCCGAAGCCCGTACGGCTGCCGAGGACACCGCCGCCCTGCGCCCCCGCCTCGGCCGCGCCCGCCCCCTCGCCGACCGCAGTGTGGGCACCCCCGATCCCGGAGCCACCTCACTCGCCGCGGTACTGACCGCGGTGGCCAACCTCCACACGACGACAGGAAGCGATCCCGTATGACCACCGCGAACGCGTTCCGGATCGTCGTCGGCTGTGACGACGCCGGATACGACTACAAGGAAGTCCTCAAGCGGGATCTGCTGGCCGACCCGCGGGTCGCCGAGGTCATCGACGTCGGTGTGGGCAGCGACGAGCACACCGCCTACCCGCATGTCGCGGTGGAAGCGGCCCGCCGCGTCGCGGAGGGCACCGCCGACCGCGCCCTCCTGGTGTGCGGCACCGGCCTCGGCGTGGCCATCAGCGCCAACAAGGTCCCCGGCATCCGCGCGGTCACCGCCCACGACAGCTACTCCGTGCGCCGCTCGGTCCTCAGCAACAACGCCCAGGTGCTCTGCTTCGGCCAGCGCGTCATCGGGCTGGAACTCGCCCGGTCGCTCACCGACGACTGGCTCGCGCAGAGCTTCGACGAGACGTCCCCGTCGGCGGAGAAGGTTGCCGCGATCCGGAGCTACGAGGGCTGATCGGGGAGGCAGGACAGAGCGAACAACGTCGGTCTCCACGATCACCATCGGATCGTGGAGACCGACGTAGTGGGAGGCCGTGTCGTCGTTACTGGCTCACCTTGACGGAGAACCAGTCCACGCTCATCCCCTCACCGGAGGTGGTGTCCGCCGCCGGCGAGGTGCAGCCGCAGACCTTGTTCGGGTAGGAGCCGCCGACCGCCACGTTGAAGATGGCGAAGAACCCGTGGTCGACCGCCTTCTTCCAGGTCTCGGCGGACACCTGGTTCTGCTTCACCGTGAAGGTTTCCTTGCCGTCGCGGTAGAAGCGCAGTTGCTCGGCGGAGGTGTCGGTGCGGTCCACGATCACGGAGTACGTGTGGTACTCGGTCTGACAGCCGTCGCACGGCAGCAGGTCACTGGTGATCCCGTCCGGGTCGTGGCACTCACCGGCCCACTCCCCGCAGTGGAAGGTGTTCGAGTGCTTGCTCAGCCCGTTGACGGCCTCCATGATGTCCAGCTCACCGATGCTCGGCCAGTTGGTGGCGCCGGTCGGACGGGCGTCGGCACCCATGGCCCAGAAGGCGGGCCAAATTCCGAGCGCCTTCTCCGGGTTGGGCTGCTTGAGCGAGGCACTGATCTCCAACTGCCCACCGGCCGGGGCCTCGAAGTCGGTGCGCTGGGTCTCCACGCGGCCGGACGTCCACTTCCCGGAACCGTCGCGGATCGGCTTGATCACCATGTGACCCTCGCCGTCGTGGTAGACGTTCTCGGTCG
Source organism: Streptomyces sp. 11-1-2 (assembly GCF_003595545.1). NCBI lineage: Bacteria > Bacillati > Actinomycetota > Actinomycetes > Kitasatosporales > Streptomycetaceae > Streptomyces > Streptomyces sp. 11-1-2. The sequence continues at coordinate 1,898,457 of NZ_CP022545.1, read as the reverse complement.
AGTCCGTGACCGACTCGACCTCCCCGGTGCCCCAGTTCGGGGCGCCGCCCGGGTAGCCGGTGCCGATGTCGTACAGCCAGTCGTTCTTGTTCAGACCGGTGCCCGCCGCGCCGTCGAAGTCGTCCTGGAAGACGGTGGTCCACTCGGCCGCGGCGGCGGGTTCGCCGGCGGCGGCGGTGTTGGAGGACACGGTCAGAGCCAGCAGTCCGGTCAGCGGAAGCGACAGGGCGGCCACGAAGGCCAGTACGCGTCGTCGGCGGCGGGGCTTGGCCTCCGCCGTCGTACGTGAGGTGATCCTGAACATGTGGGGGGCTGCTTTCGTTCGAAGGAACGTCGGTGACGGGGTGTGCGAGCCCCCGTAGCCCGCTCCTGGCGTGGGGTGTGGTGGAGGCTGGACTACGGGGACTCGGGCACAGGGACAGCGCGAGCGCCATCGGGTCGAGAGAGCGCTCACACAGAACGACTGTCTTGGACCCTGCCCTTGCCGGTCAAGACCCGCGCCGAGTTCACCAGTTGAACGTATGCCCGTCGCATGGCCGCGACCGCACGGAAGTATCGCTCGCCCCACTTCAGAATTGGAGACATACGCGGGCTGCCCGCACCCACGCGCGCCAACTCTTGACGGCACCCCAGGGTGGGCCGAATCAGGATGAGGAGGCCCGCCACGGTGTCCCGGACTACTCCGTCCCGGGGTCGAAGTCCTCCACGAAGTAGCTGTCGTGCCGGATGCGAAACCGCTTGAGTTCCTCGCCGCCGCGCTGTGTCATCTCCGCGACCCGCTCGAAGTACTCCTCGCGGGGGGCGCCCGGGGCGAAGAGCAGGAGCATGGACATGGGCTCGTCCGCCACGTTCTTGAACGCGTGCAGGCCACCGACCGGTACGTACAGAAAGTCGCCCTCGCGGCCCGTGATCCACTTCTCGCCGTTGTAGAGCTCCAGCTTGCCCGAGAGGATGTAGAACGACTCGGACATGGCCTTGTGGAAATGGGTCTTGGGCCCGCCGGACCGTGGACCCATCTCCACCTTGTACAGGCCGAATTCGCCACCGGTCGACTCGCTGGTGGCGAGGTAGTGGGTCGAGCCGCCGGGTGAGGAGAGGTCCGGCGGGGTGCCGGCCGGGCGGAAGGTCGCGTTCACTTCGCCCCTGTCGCCGTGGTAGCGGGGCTCCGGGTACTCCAGGTCTTCCGGGTAGGACATGATGTGCTCCTTTCGGCAGGTCTCCACTGGCATGATGGCTCCGCCCCGAGAAGGCGGCATCGGGCTTCCGAATGACCTTGGTGGCCGTTGAACGGGGCCGGAGACCTAAGTCCGTCTCGTCAGTCGGGATCCTGGCCGGAGAGCGCCCCGCGCAGGCGTGCGACCGCGCCGGTGGCGAGTTCGCGGATCACGTCCGCGGCGGGTTCGATCCTGGTCACGGCGCCGACCGACTCGCCCGCGTAGAGCGGCATCGCGTCCACCTGCCCGGTCGCGGTCCGGGTCGGGCAGAACGGACTGGACGCCGGGACCGGCACGGTGGCACCGGCCAGCACGCATTCGGCGCACTCCCGCTGCCCGTCGAGCCCGAGCTCGTCGGCAACATCCTGTTCTCGACTCTCCTGCTGATCACGGGGACGCTCACCATCGGACGGCGGAGCACCGCACTGACGACCGCCGCGACCCTCGGCGTCCTGCAGCTCCTCCTGTGGTGGTTCTCGCCCTGGGCGGCGCGGGTCTACGCCGATGCGAGCGGTCTGCCGCTGCGCGACAACCTCGGCGACATCCCGCCCGAACTCCCCTCCGAGATCCCGGTGTTCATGCTCTTCGCGGCAGCGGCCATCACCGCACTGCTGTGGCTGAGCAGGAGCCGGGGCTGGTCGGGCCGGATCGCGCCGCAGATCATGGGTGCCGGAGGGGGAGCCGTGACCGGCCTCTCCCTCCCCGTCCAGAGCGCCCTGTTCGGCGATTCCGGCCCGGCCCCGTCCGACCTGCTGACGATGACGGCCGTCGGTCTGGCCACGGGCGTCATCGCGGGCTACCTCGCCGCCCGGCTCGCCGTCCTGCTGCGCGAACACTCCACCGCATCCATCACGAAGGGCCGATGACCCATGCGCTCCTCACGTTCACCGCTCCCGCTCGCCGTGGCCTCCGCATCCCGGCGTATGCGAGGCCACGCACGCCGACTGGTCCTGACCGTGGCCGCCGCACTCACGCTGGTGGCGGTGTCGACCGCGCCGGCGGCGGCCTACGCCCCCGTCGGCGTCGTCCATACCGAGCGGGTACAGGCAGGGCCCTACACGATCACCGTCGGGTTCTCCGAGTGGCCTCTGCGGGCCATGCAGTCACTCGACTTCACCTTCGCACCGGCCGACGGCGTCGCGGGAAAGTCGGGCCCGCTCACTCTCGACGGGCCCGGCATCGACGCCGACGATCGAGAGAGCCCACTGGGCAGGCACCCCCGCAAACGGGATGTCTGGGGCCTGGATGTCCAGGCCCTGCCGGAACCTGGCACCGTCAGCTTCACCTTCGACATCGACGGCCCCGCCGGCCGCGGCCGCGGCACCCTGCGGAACGTCGGTGTGCTCGACCAGCCGGGCCCGCCCGTGGCCATAAGCTGGACCGTCTGCGCCATCCCGCCGGTCGGGATGCTCGCCTATCTCGCCGTCGGCTGGCGGCGCAACAGGCCCTCCGAGAAGGTGGCCACACTCATCTGATCCTCGCCGGAGCCGGGCCGGTTCTCAGGCGGAGGTGGCCGGCGGTTCCGCGACGCCGATGAACTTCCCGGCCACCAGCCGGATATGGGCCGACCAGTCCAGCGCCGTGAGGTCGGCGGTGAGTGAGGAGGGGGCGTGGAACACCTTCACGATGCGGTACCGGCTGCCGTCGTCGAGCCGGCGCAGGGCCACCGGGATCGGCCGGCCGGAGAGGACGTCCTCCTCGGCGGCCGCGGCGGGACCGTCATCGATGAAGACCGCTTTCCCACCCGGTGCGAGTGCGGAGGCGACGGTGTTCCAGAAGCCGGGCAACCGCGCCGGTGGCACGTGGGAGAGCCAGAAGGCGAAGAACACCGTGTCGTAGCACCGCGACGGCTGCCACTCGAACAGGTCCGCCTCGACGAACTGGACGGTGGCGGACGCGGTACGCGCACGAGCGAGGGCCAGCACCTCAGCCGCCGCGTCGACGGCCGTCACCGAACGCGCCCGCGCGGCGAGCAACGAGGTCCACTGCCCTGTCCCGCACGCCAGCTCCAGCACATCCCCGGCAATCGGGAGGTCATCGACGGCGGTCAGCAACTCCCGCAAGTCCTCGCGCTCCGCATAGGGCCGGTCGTATTCCGCCGCGCCCGCCCTGTAGTAGGCCAGCTGCTCGGTCAGAAGAGCGTCGTCATCCACTGCGGGTTCCTCCCGGTTCGGCCGGAGCCGAGCACCCTGCTCGGTCGCCACCGGCACCCTTGACCTTCACCTTCGGGCAAGGTCAAGCGTCAGGCCGGCCGCGGCCCGCGGGATCAGCCGACGAAATCCTTGGCCATCAGCTCGAGCCGCCCGGCGAATTCGGTGAGCCCGGCCCGGTCGACGTTGCCGAAGCTGACCCGGAACACGTGGCGGTCGTCGGGCAGGAAGGCGGTACCCGGAATGACGAGCGTGTCGTAGCGGGTGATGAGGTCGCGCACGACGTCCTCGGTGCCGCGGTCGGCGAAGGGGTGGCGGACCCAGCCGAAGAACCCTCCGCAGCTCAGCAGCTCGAAACCGCCCGGCCGCCCGGCCAGCACGGTCTCCAGCCAACGCCGCTTCTCCGTGGCCTCGTTCGCCCGCGCACGCCGCCACTCCTGGGCCGAGGTCAGCCCCGCCCAGGCGGCCTCCTGCCCGACGCGCGGAGGGCAGATCGCCACGCAGTCGAGCAACTTCATCACCTCGCGGTTCAGCTCGGGCGAGGCGACGACCGCGCCCACCCGGTAGCCGGGAATCGCGAGGTCCTTGGAGAAACTGTGCAGGCTCACCAGGGTCCGCGCCCAGTCCGGGTCGGCGAACAAGTCGTGTGCCGGTCGCACGGTGTCGCGGAACGAGCGGTAGGTCTCGTCCACGATCAGCGCGATATCGTGCCGCTTCGCCACCGCGTAGAAGTCCGCGAGCACATCCGGCGGAATGGTGACGCCGCTCGGGTTGCCCGGAGTGACCAGCACGATCGCCCTGGTACGCGGGGTGATGAGCGCTTCGGCAGCTTCCGGGTCGGGCACGAGATCGGGTCCGGGCTCCAGGTATCGCGGCACCACGCCGTTCATGCGCAGCCACATGTCGTAGTTGAAGTAGTACGGCAGGACTTCGATGACCTCGTCGCCCGGCTCGGTGAGCGCCTGCGCGACCAGGCAGAACGCCTGGTTGCATCCTGCGGTGACGACCATCTGGTCAGCCCCCACCGGGCTCTGGTAGCCGCGGCTGAGGTCGGCGGCGAAGGCGTCCCGCAGCCGGGGCAGTCCGGGGCTCGGCACGTACGCGGCGCCGTTCGGCTCGTGCGCGACCTTGGCGACGTGCTCGACCATCTCGGGCGCGGGCGGGTAGCTCGGCGCGGCCTGGGCCAGATCGAGCAGCGCCCGCTCGCCGCTGCGGCCCGCCAGCAGGGCATACGTCGCGCCCATCGGCGAATCGATCTCCTGCACGGTGCGCGGGCTGAGTCGCACGTCGGCGCTCCTTCACGGGTGGCTGGCCGCTGTCGGTTCACCGCGATGCTACCGACCTCCCCCGCGCGTCGGCCGAGCCACGGCAGCGGGGATGCCCGCGAGGGAGCCGGAGGAAAGCACTCACCACCTGCACAAGCAGGCTTCCGGGGCCGGGCGGGTCAGCAGTTGTCGCCCACCGCGTCGATCTTCGAGCCGAACCGGCCGCTGTAGTTGCTGGCGTAGTCGCCTTTGCGGACCGAGTGGCACTCCTTGCCCGAGGCCCAGTCGATGAAGGCACCGGTCCTGTTGGCCCGGAAGGAACCCACATGGTCCGTGAACCGGCTGGGCAGGTCCACGTAGCCGCCCCGCCAGGTGTAGAGCTCGCCCGTACCGTCCTGGAACCGCCACAGGCAGATCGCGTTGCTCGCGCAGGCGGGCAGCGCCTGAGCCTGTACGGAGGGACCCAGTGTGGTCACCACAACGGTCCCGGCAACGAGCGCGAAGCGTGTGAAACGTGGGTTCATCCCGTCCTCCTTGACGCGAAAGCCAACACCACGATTGTTCAACTCGGGACGGACGGCGGATAGACAGCTCCTGTGTTCGACGGTGGGCTGCGTCGATGATCCAGAGAGTAGACCTCGCCAAGGAACAGGGCGGGAGACTGGCCGTTGTCCGCGAGGCGCTCGTGCGGCTGGTCGGCGAGGGCCTCGCGGACCGGCCGCACAACCGCGGCTTCGCCGTCCCGGCCTACTGCGTACGCGCCGCCCACCACCGGCTGACCCGGACCCAGGCGTACGTACCGGGGGAGGGCGAGTACTACAGCGCCGCATGGGCCGAAGCCCACCGGGTCTTCCACCGCACTCTGCTGGAGGGCTGCGGCAACCCCGTCCCGCTGGAGACCTTCGACCGGATGTGGACCGCGAGCGAGCTGGCTCGCCGCTGGTCGGCACACCGCAACCCCGACCGGGACGGCGCCCGCGAGCACCGCCTGCTGGAGGAGGCGGCGCTGACGACATTCGAGCCGAGTGCGGGCCGCCGCTGCCACAGCGTCGTCAATCCCGTGCACTCGTGCGTGTACTTCGCGCCCGAGCGGCAGGACGAACTCGGGGCGCTCGGGCTGGAGCGCGGGGCCATGGCCTACTTCGCGGACCGCGCGGCCCCGCTCGGGACGGTCGGCGCGAGCACCGGGGCGACGGTCACCTCTTCGCCCTGGCGATCGCGGGCCTGTCCGGGATCGAGGCGCTGGTCCTGCACAACGCCACCGGCACCGCGCCGACGTCGGCGACGTTCATACGGACCCGCGGGTGGTCCGCCGGGCAGTGGGCCGCCGCCCGGGACCGGTTGCGCGAGTGCGGCCTGCTGGGCGAGGCGGGGGATCTCACGGAGTCGGGCGCGACCCTGCGGTGAGGCCGAGGCGCTCACCGACCGCCTCGACACGGCCCCGTACGACCATCTCGGCCCGGCCGCCACCGCGCGCCTCACCGAGCTGGCCGGTGGCTTCACCGAAACGCTCAGGGCGGCGGGCGCCTTCCCGGCGGTGCACTTCGGCAAGGGCCAGCCGCCACCTAGTACTGCAACGGTGCTTGCCGTGACTGCTGGCCAGCTCAGTCGTTGGTCCGGTTATGGGTGGGGACCTTGCTGATGTCAGGTTGTGGGCCGGGGAACTGAGTGCGGTGCACGAGCGGTTCGTGCACCGGTTCAACCGGGAGGAGCCACGTCAGTCGGCGCTGGCCTATATGCGGGGGCTGATTGCTCCGCTGGAGCGGAAGAACGGCTGGACGCTCGCGGAAGAAGCCGGGCACACGGGGCCCGACCGCATCCACCGGCTGCTGAACCGGATCGACTGGGACGCCGACGAGGTCCTGGACGACGTACGTGACTACGTCGTCGAACAGCTCGGAGACCGGGAAGCCGTTCTGATCGTCGATGACACCGGCTTCCTCAAGAAGGGCATCCGCTCGGCCGGCGTGCAAAGGCAGTACTCCGGCACCGCCGGACGCACCGAGAACAGCCAGATCGGTGTGTTCCTCGCCTACGCAACGAATCGTGGACGCACGCTGATCGACCGCCGCTTGTATCTGCCCACGTCATGGACGGACGACCGGGAAAGGTGCCGACGGGCCGGCATCGACGACAGCGTCGCCTTCGAGACGAAGGTGACCATGGCCAAGGCGATGATCCGCCGGGCGATCAGGGACAAGATCCCGTTCGGATGGGTGACGGCGGACGCCGCCTACGGCTTCAGCAAGGGCTGGCGCTCCGAGCTGGAACAGGCCGATGTCTTCCACGTCATGGCCACCACCCGGCACGACACCGTCGTCACCCGCTGGTCCATCGACCACCCCGTCCACGACCTGTTCCCCGGCCTCCCACACCAGAAGTGGAAGCGCCGCTCGTGCGGCAAGGGGGCACATGGCCCGCGGATCTATGACTGGGCCCGCGTCGAGGTCCGGCCCTGGCACCGCGATGACCGCCGGCACTGGGTCCTCGCCCGCCGCAGCGTCAGCAGGCCCGAGGAGATCTCCTACTACATCGCCTACTGCCCGGCCGGTACCACTCTGGACGAGCTCATCCGCATCGCGGGCAGCCGATGGGCCGTTGAGGAATGCTTCCAGACCGCGAAGCAGGAATGCGGCCTGGACGACTACCAAGTCCGCCGCTACCCCGGCTGGCACCGCCACATGACCCTGGCCATGGCCGCCCACGCCTGCCTCACCATCCTGCGCGCCCGCGAACTCGACGCCGACAAAGCAGAAACGGATCCTCCCAGCTCATCCACCTCAGCCTCGCCGAGATCCGACGCCTGATCACCCGACTCACAAACCGCCACCCCACCCCGGTCGACCACATCCTGCACTGGTCGACATGGCGCCGCCGACGCCAGCACCAGGCCCGAATCAGTCACCACAAACGACGCGGACACAGCCCCTGAAACTGGCCAGCAGTCACAGCAAGCACCGTTGCAGTACTAGGCCCTGTCCGGCGGATCTTCGCGGGCCCGCGACGCCTGGCACGGCGCCCCCAGCTACCGCTGGGAGGTGCCCCCGGCCGCATTGTCGGGATCGTCCGAGTACGACCCGGTACGAGGACGACCCTCCGCCTTGCGATGCACCGCACCAGACGCCGCGGGCTGATCCGCGAAGATCCACCGGACAGGGCCTAGTCGCGCATGACGTCGGGTTCGTGCCGGCGCAGCAGGCGGGCCACGGCGAAGCCGCAGACCAGCCCGATCGCCACGAGCACGCCGAGGTCGATGCCCCACTGGGAGACGGTGTGCGCCCACAGCGGGTCGACTTCGTTCGGCTTGTCGAGATTCCAGGGCGGCATGGTGTGCGCGAGGTCGAGTGTGGTCCCGGCGCCCGCGACCGCCCAGCGGGCGGGCATCAGCCAGCCGACCTGTTCGATGCCCAGAGAGCTGAACAGCTTGAAGAGGACGCCGGTGAAGACCACCTGGACGATGGCGAACATCACCAGCAGCGGCATGGTCTTCTCGGCCGTCCTCACCAGCGCGGAGATGACCAGGCCGAACATCATGGAGGTGAAGCCCAGCGCACTGATCACCACGCAGACCTCGACGGCCGTGGGCATGAACAACCCCTCGGCGGGCAGTTGGCGGACCGAGAAGCCGATCGCGCAGAGGACGGCACCCTGCATCGCGGTGATCAGACCGAGGACGATCACCTTCGACATCAGATACGCGGACCGGGACAGACCCGTGGCTCTCTCCCGTTCGTAGATCACCCGTTCCTTGATCAATTCGCGTACGGAGTTGGCCGCGCCGGAGAAACTCATGCCGATGACGAGCACCAGCAGAATGGTTCCGGACTCCTGGTTGTAGCGGAAACCGCTGTCCGGCGGTGGCGGGACGAGTCCGTACTTCGCCGGAACCAGACAGCTCACCCCGCCCAGTACCGCCGGGAGGAGCAGCATCAGCGCCATGAAGCCCTTGTCGGAGGCGATGACCGACAGATAGCGGCGGATCAGGGTCCACAACTGGGCGACCCAGTGGCGCCGTTTGGGCTGCAGGGCTCGCGCGGGCGGCTGCGCCGGAAGGGTGCCCGGCTGCTGCGGCGGTACGGCCGAGCCGACCTCCGCGACACGCCGGGCGTACTGCGGGGAAGCCCGCCAGCGCCCGCCCCAGTCGTCGTCGCGATGGTTCTCGAAGGCGGAGAAGACATCGGCCCAGCTCTCGTGGCCGAAAAACTCCAGGGCCTCGCCCGGGACGCCGAAGTAGGCCACGGAGCCGCCGGGCGCCATGACCAACACCCGGTCGCACAGGGCGAGTTCGGCGACTGAGTGGGTGACCACCAGCACGGTGCGGCCGTCGTCGGCGAGCCCCCGCAGCAACTTCATGACATCGCGGTCCAGACCCGGATCCAGACCGGACGTGGGCTCGTCGAGGAAGAGCAGGGAGGGCTTGGTCAGCAACTCCAGGGCGACGGACACCCGCTTGCGCTGACCGCCGGAGAGCGAGGAGACCTTCTTGTCCCGGTGGACGTCGAGCTTCAGCTCCTGGAGCACCTCGTCGATACGGGCCTTGCGCTCGGCGGCCTTGGTGTCACCGGGGAAGCGCAGCCTGGCGGCGTACTTCAGCGCGGTGTCGACGGTCAGCTCCTTGTGCAGGATGTCGTCCTGCGGAACGAGGCCGATACGGTGGCGCAACTCGGCGAACTGGGTGTAGAGATCGCGGTGGTCGTAGAGGACATGGCCGCGGTCGGCGGGCCGGTAGCCGGTGAGTGCGCGCAGGAGGGTGGACTTCCCGGAGCCCGACGGCCCGACCACCGCCACCAGCGACTTCTCCGGGACGCCGAAGGAGACGTCGTCCAGGATGGTCTTGCCGCGCCCGACGGTCACCGTCAGGTTCCGGGCGGCGAAGAAGACTTCACCGGTGTCGGCGAACTCCTCCAGCCGGTCCCCGGCGAGGCGGAAGGTGGAGTGGCCGACACCGACAATGTCGTGTGGACCGATGAGCTGGTGGCTCACCGGCTGCCCGTTGACAAAGGTGCCGTTGTGACTGCCGAGGTCGACGATCTCGAAGCGGCCACCGGGCAGGGGCCGGAACTCCGCGTGGTGGCGGGAGACATGCGGGCCCTCCACCACGAGTTCGTTGTCCTGCGCCCGGCCGATGCGCATCGGCCGCCCCTGGACGAGCCGGTGGACACCCGACGGGCTCCGGTCGATGAAGTGGGTCCCGGCGGCTCCGTGGGGCCCGTCCGCGTCGGTGGCGGCGGGCCGGTGCGGGTCTCCGGCGGCGGGCCGGTGCGGGTCCCGGGCGATGCTCGGGCCCGCCGTACGGGTCGGGGCCGCCGCTTGCCCCACTGAGGCTGCCGCGCCCGCCGGGGCTGCCGCGCCCGCCGGGGCTCCGGGAACCTCCGCCGCCCGGGGATGGGGCTCCACCGGGGGTGCACCGGCGGCTGCCGCCGTGCCCCAACCCGTATCGCCTCGCGCCCCGCGAGGCGCCTGGGGATGGGCCTCGGGACGTGGCTGGGGACGAGCTTCAGGACGGGGCTCGGGATGAGCCTGGGGACGGGGCTCGGGATGAGCCTGAGGGCGGGCCTCGCCCTGGGGTGCCGCCGCGCGGTCCTGCGCCACGGCAGGCGCCTGGTCGCCACTCACCGCCGCTGCCGCTGCCGCCGGCGCGGCCTCGGTGAAGTCCAGCCGCATGCCGCTGGAGAAGTTCCCCAGCCGGACGATCGAACCGTGGCCGATCTCGATCCGCTGGACACGGTGTCCGTCCGCGAACGTGCCATTCGCGCTGCCGAGGTCCTCGATGACCCACGTCCCGCCCACGCAGCGGATCGTGACGTGCCGCCGGGAGACTCGGCGGTCGATGGTCGGGATGTCGGCCTGCTGATCGCGCCCCACGGTGTAGCTCCGGGACGCGTCCAGGGTCCAGGTGCGTCCATTGGCATGCAGTACAAGTTCCGGCACGTCTGCCCCAAGTCGGTCGTGTGCACCGAGGCCGTCTGCGTGAGGATAGTCGACGGCTCGGACGGGTCCTGCGGGTCCTGCGGTTCCGCCGTGTGCCCGGACTGCCCGGGAACCGGCGGGCGTCATACGGTCTGCGGCGCGAGGCGGCCGAAGTGTTCGTCGGGTGTCACGGCGGTGTGTCCTCGTGGGGTCGGTCAGTCGGTGTGCGGCCCGGACCGGGCACGCCGACGCGTACGGCCATAGCCGGTTTGGAAGAGGGCGCGGGGCATGCGGAGGTTGCGTGTCACGGCGCAGGGTCCAAACTTACCTTCCCGGCAGCGGTGGTTTCGCTGGGCGCAAGGTCGCGTCCGCTCCGGTCCAGGCCGGTGCGGACGCGGCGGGTTCGGCGATGTGCGGGCGGCCAGTGGCTTGTGCTGACGCGGACGGAGCCGGTGTCTCAGCTTGCGCCCCCGTGGAGGCCCCCGGCGCACAGTGCGTGGTCGATGAGGGCGCTGGCCGCGTTCTCCTGGTCCAGGATGTGCTCCGGGGTGTCGCCGCGTGCCTCGGACATGGAGACCGCGGCGCTTCGCCTGCCGTCGTCGGTGACGCCGTTGAGGGTGATGTAGCCGCCGTCCCCGCCCTCGTGGCTCCAGTACGTGCCTCCGCAGCTCAGCGGGCGTTCGACCAGGCCGAGTCCGTATCGGCCGCCGGGCCAGAGCTGTTGGACCTCCTCGCTCACGGGGACGGTCCGCTTCATCTCGGCCAGTTGCCGCGTCGGCAGCAGGCGGCCCGCGAGCAGCGCGCGGAGGAAGCTGTTCTCGTCCCGTGTGGTCGTGACCCACGAAAGGTTCTCGTGGTCCACCGGTATCTGGTCGGTGACGTCCACCCGGGAACCGGGGCCGAAGAGCTGGTAGGCCCTGGCGTGCGGCCGGGGGAGGGCGGGCGAGGCGCCCAGCCACCGGGTCTGGCCGAGGCCGAGCGGGCGCAGGACGCGGTCTTCGATCTCCTGGTGGGCAGGGTGACCGGTGGCCTTCTCGATGACCATGTCGAGCAGGACGTAGCCGGTGTTGGAGTACGCCCAGCCCTCGCCGGGCGGGAAGTCCGGTGCGTGGGCCATGGCGCGGGCGACCAACTGCTCGGGGCCGTAGACGTCGTGGCGCTGCTGGTAGTACTCCTCCGGCGTGGTGTATCCGGGCAGATCGTCGTGGATGCCGCTGGTGTGCTGGAGCAGTTGGCGGATGGTGATCCGGCTGCCGTCGTTGCCGCTGCCCCGCACCACTCCCGGTAGCCAGTGGTCGACCGTGTCGTCCAGGGAGAGTCTGCCCTCGGCCTCCAGTTGGAGGACCACGGTGGCGACCAGCGTCTTGGACGTGCTGGCCATGCGGAAGTAGCCGTCGGAAGAGACCGGGCGGCCGGTGTTGAGGTCGGCGGTGCCGCTGGTGGCGACCGACTGCCGACCGTCCGGCGCGACCGCGCGGGCCTGCACACCGCTGACACCGAGGGCGTGGATCGCCTCGGTGTCCTGGTGCAACCGCTCCGCAGGGGAGGGGCCGGCGGGCTGGGCGACGGCGGTGGCCACCTCGGTGGCGAGCAGCGTAGCGACACCGAGTGCCAGGGCGAGGTGCTTTCGCAGAGTCGGAGGCATGGCTGAACGCTAGATTCGCCCCCAACGGCCCGCGATCCGGCGCACCCCAGGATCGGCATGGGGGATATCCCCCGCGGGCCGTCACCAGTCATGCGGCCGTCCTCCACGGCGGTTTCTGTCCATAAATATGGTCCATACCAAGCCCTTGACAGGATTTTCCTTCACTTCTTAAATCACGTAGTGAACTAAGTACCTCTCGGATCGCTCATCGCACCCCGGTCGGCGCCGTAACCACTTGGTTCCACCTGTTGGTTTCACATGCGCCTCATGTCTCTCCGTACCTGTCATGCACATGTTTCTGGAAGGGAGAGTCATGGACTCCCCGCGCTTACCCCGGCGACTGCTGCTCTCCGTCGTCTCGTTCCTCGCCCTCGCGTCCCTGTCCACTGGACTGGCGCAGGGCGCGCCCGCCTCCGCGGCGCATTCCGCCGCGCCACCGGCCGTGGCCGCCGAGGCCGCCGCCGTCACCTTCTCCGACGAGTTCGACGGGCCCGCGGGCTCCGCCGTCGACGGTGGCAAGTGGCAGATCGAGACGGGCGACAACGTCAACAACCATGAGCGGCAGTACTACACGGCGGGCAACCGCAACGCCGCCCTCGACGGGCAGGGCCATCTGGCCATCACCGCCCGCCGCGAGAATCCGGGCAACTACCAGTGCTGGTACGGAAGCTGCGAGTACACCTCCGCCCGGCTGAACACGTCGGGCAAGTTCACCACCACCTACGGCCGGGTGGAAGCCCGGATGAAGATTCCGCGCGGGCAGGGCATGTGGCCGGCGTTCTGGATGCTGGGCAATGACATCGGACAGGTCGGCTGGCCCAACTCGGGTGAGATCGACATCATGGAGAACGTGGGCTTCGAGCCGTCCACGGTCCACGGCACCCTCCACGGCCCCGGCTACTCGGGGTCCGGCGGCATCGGCGCCGGGTATTCCCTGCCCGGTGGCCAGGCGTTCGCCGACGCGTTCCACACCTTCGCCGTGGACTGGAGCCCCAACGCGATCACCTGGTCCGTCGACGGCACCGTGTATCAGCGGCGCACCCCCGCCGACCTCGGTGGCCGGCAGTGGGCGTTCAACAAGCCCTTCTTCGTGATCCTCAACCTCGCGGTCGGCGGCTACTGGCCGGGAGACCCCAACGGCAGCACGGTCTTCCCCCAGCAACTCCTCGTCGACTACGTCCGGGTCAGCACCGACAGCGGACAGCCGGGCGGCGGTGCCATCACCGGTGTCGGTGGCAAGTGTGTGGACGTGGCGGGCGCCAACAGCGCGAACGGCACACCCATCCAGCTCTACGACTGCAATGGATCCGCCGCGCAGCAGTGGACCGTTGGTGGCGATGGGACGATCCGTGCGCTGGGGAAGTGCCTGGACGTGGCGTCGGGTGGTACGGCCGACGGCAGTCTGGTTCAGCTCTACGACTGCAATGGCAGCGCGGCTCAGCAATGGGCCGTTCCCGCGGCCCGCGACATCGTCAACCCACAGGCCAATAAGTGCCTGGACGCCGCCGGTGGCGGTTCGGCCAACGGCACCCGGCTGCAGCTATGGACCTGCACCGGCGCCGCCAACCAGAAGTGGACGGTGACCAGATGAACATGAGACTCCTGCACAGACCCGCGGTGCGCGGCATGCTGGGCGCCGCTGCCGTCGCCGCCCTCCTCACCGGCCTGACCGGCGCTCCCGCGAGCGGCGCCGCGGCGGCCACCGGACAGATCACCGGTGTCGGTGGCAAGTGTGTGGACGTGGCGGGCGCCAACAGCGCGAACGGCACACCCATCCAGCTCTACGACTGCAACGGGTCCGCCGCGCAGCAGTGGACCGTTGGTGGCGATGGGACGATCCGTGCGCTGGGGAAGTGCCTGGACGTGGCGTCGGGTGGTACGGCCGACGGCAGTCTGGTTCAGCTCTACGACTGCAATGGCAGCGCGGCCCAGCAGTGGTCCCTCCCGGCGGCCCGCGACATCGTCAATCCGCAGGCCAATAAGTGCCTGGACGCCGCCGGTGGCGGTTCGGCCAACGGCACCCGGCTGCAGCTATGGACCTGCACCGGCGCCGCCAACCAGAAGTGGACGGCGCCGGACGGTGGCAGCACTCCGCCGACCGGGCCGGGAGCCATGGCCGTGGCCCCGTACCTCTACAACGGCTGGGGCAGCCCGCCCAGCCCCACCACCGTGATGAACGCGACCGGCGTCAAGTGGTTCACGCTCGCCTTCGTGCTCAGCAACGGCTACTGCAACCCGCAGTGGGACGGTGGCCGTCCGCTCACCGGCGGCGTCGACCAGCAGACCATCAACACCGTGCGGTCCGCCGGTGGCGATGTCATCCCGTCCTTCGGTGGCTGGAGCGGCAACAAGCTGGAGAGCTCGTGCGGCAGCGCGGGCGAGCTGGCCGCCGCGTATCAGAAGGTCATCAACGCCTACGGTCTCAAGGCGATCGACATCGACATCGAGGCCGCCGCGTACGACAGCCCGACCGTCCAGCAGCGCACGGTCGACGCGCTCAAGACGGTCAAGGCCAACAACCCCGGCATCAAGGTGTACGTCACCTTCGGCACCGGCCAGAACGGCCCGGACAACAGCCTGATCAGCAAGGCCGCCGCCGCTGGTCTGACCGTGGACAGCTGGACCATCATGCCGTTCAACTTCGGGGGCGCCGGCCAGAACATGGGCCAGCTCACCCTCCGCGCCGCCGAGGGGCTCAAGAACACGGTCAAGAGCGCCTACGGGTACACGGACGACCAGGCGTACCGGCACACTGGCATCTCCTCGATGAACGGCATCACCGACAACGGCGAGACCGTGACCGTGAGCGACTTCCGCACCATCTTGGGCTACGCCCAGCAGCGGCACCTCGCGCGGCTGACCTTCTGGTCGGTCAACCGTGACCGGCCCTGCACCGGTGGCGGAGCGGACACCTGCTCGGGTGTCTCCCAGCAGCCGTGGGACTTTACCCGCGTCTTCGCCCAGTACGCCGGCTGATCCAATTCAGGACACGCATTTCCTATAGGAATCAGCGGGACGAGATCCGGCACCCGATCCACAGGGGTGCCGGATCTCGTGTTTGTCAGGGGTCTTGACGGGGCGGCTCGGCTGGCACACCATCGCGGCATCAATTTCCTATTTGATTCGTGGGGGTGCGGAGGTGGGTCTCCGGACTGGATCTGTACTGCCGGGAGTGGTGGCCGTCGCGGTGCTGGCCGCGGGTTCGGCGGCTTGCACGCTCAAGAACTCGGGTGAGCCGACGGGCGGGCAGGGCCCCGCGTCCGCGCGGGCGGGCGGCGGCTCGGCCGTGCTCGCGGACGGGTCGGCCACCAAGGTCGCGCTCGTGCCCGGCGGCGCTCACCCCTACTTCCAGCCCTGGAAGTCCGCGGGCGCCGAGGCGAAGAAGACGTACCGGCTCGGGGGCGTGACGTTCGACGAGACGGCGGAGTGGGACCAGCAGAAGCAGAACAATCTGCTGTCCACGCTCGCCGCGCGCGGCTACAACGCGTTCGGTGTCTTCGGGGTCTCGCCCACCGACATCAACACCACGTTCGCGGACCTGAAGTCGCAGGGCCTCGCCGTGGCCTCACTCGGCTCCTGCCCGGCGGGCAGGAACGAGGCCGACTTCTGCCTCTCCACGGATGTCGAACTCGCCGCGTACAAGGCGGCCAAGGCCGCCATCGACGCGATGGGCGGCAAGGGCACCATCGTCCATCTGACGGGCAACAACGTGGACGCCAACACCCAACTGCGGATCAAGGGCGTCGCCAGGGCCGTGAAGGAGTCGGGCGGCAAGGCGAAGCTGCTGCAGACCGTCACCGACATCGACAAGGACCTGCAGACCGCGCAGAAGGCGGTGTCCGACCTGCTCACGGCCAAGGGCAAGCAGATCCAGGGCATCGTCTCCACCGCCTACAACCCGGCCGTCGCCGCCGCCGACGCCGTCAGGAGCTCCGGTTCGCGGGCGAAGGTCGTCGCCATCGACGACGACGCCAAGATCCTCAGCTCGATCAAGGAGGGCACGGTCACCGCCACCGTCGTACAGAACCCGGTGGGACAGGCGAAGGTCGGGGCGTGGGCGCTCGCGCTGCTGCAGACGAAGCAGTGCGCCATGCGCACGCCCGGTCAGTCCGTCGACTCCGGCTCGTTCGTCGTCACCAAGGAGAACGTCACGACCTACGACCGTGCCCGGAAGGCGAAGACCGACCGGCTGAAGAAGCAGTTCGCCGACGACGTCCTCGCGTGCGGCTGACCCCGCCGCGCCCGCGCCACCGAAGCCATCCCCGCTCTACCGAAGCCATCCCCGCTCTACAGAAAACGGGCATCACGAGATGAGCATCATCACGACCGCCACGGCCAAGCTGGCCGACATCGCCGTGGAGACGGACCGCACCGACGCGGTGCAGTCCTTCGTCAAGCAGGAGACGGTCCTGGTCGACATCACCACGGTGGACGGCAGCACGGGGACCGGCTACGCCTACACCATCGGCACCGGCGGAACCTCCGTACTGGCCCTGCTGCGGGACCATCTGCTGCCCGCCCTCATCGGGCAGGACGCGCGCAACGTCGAGGCGCTGTGGCAGCGGCTGTTCGCCCTGACCCGCTCCACCACCACCGGAGCCATCACCTCGCTCGCACTCGCCGCCGTCGACACCGCGCTGTGGGACGTGCGCTGCAAGCGCGCGGGCGAGCCGCTGTGGCGGCTGGCCGGCGGCCACCGCCAGGACGTTCCGGTCTACGACACCGAGGGCGGCTGGCTCCATCTGACCGCCGACGACCTGGTGAAGGGGGCGCTCCAGGCCCAGAAGGCCGGGTGGGCCGGTGTCAAGATCAAGGTGGGCAAGCCGCATGCCGCCGAGGACGCGGAGCGCCTGCGCGCCGTACGAGAGGCCGTCGGCCCCTCACTGCACATCATGACGGACGCCAACCAGTCGCAGACGATGTCCTCGGCCCTCCAACTGGCGGCCGCGCTGGAGCCCTACGACCCGTACTGGATCGAGGAGCCCCTGCCGGCGGACGACATCAGCGGCCATGCCCGGCTGGCGCGTGCGACACGGATTCCCGTCGCTGTCGGCGAGTCCCTGTACTCGCCCGCGCAGTTCCGCACCTACCTCGAGACGGGCGCCGCTTCCATCGTGCAGGTCGACGCCGCCCGCGTCGGCGGGATCACCCCCTGGCTCAAGGTCGCCCACACGGCGGAGAGCCACAACGTCATGGTGTGCCCGCACTTCCTGATGGAGCTGCATGTCAGCCTCGTGGCCGCGGTGCCCAACGGCAGGTTCGTCGAGTACATCCCGCAGTTGCGGGCGGTCACCCGCAGCGAGCTGACGATCCGCGACGGGCGGGCCGTGGCGCCCGACGTTCCGGGCATCGGCATCGACTGGGACATGGACGCCATCGACGACCGGAGGGTGTCATGACAACGCCCGTCCTCCCGCCGGGCACCGACACCGGCCCCGCCGGGGCCACGCCACCGCGTCCGGTGCACCGGCTGCCGTTCTGGGTCAACCAGCGGCTCGGGCTGCTGGTGCTCGTCGTCGGCCTCAGTGCCCTGTTCGGCGTGGCGCAGCCGGCGTTCCTGGACGAACGGCTCGTGCTGTTCCCGCTGGTGCGGGACGTCTCGACGCTGACGGTGGTGGCGCTCGCCCAGATGGTCGTGCTCTCGGTGGGGCATATGAACCTGGCCGTCGGGCGGATGGCCGCCTTCGGAGCCCTGTTCGCGGGGTTCGGATACGACCGGCTGGACCTGCCACTGCCCCTGGGCCTGCTGCTGTGCCTGCTGGCCGGGGCCGCCATCGGCGCGCTGACCGGCTGGATCATCACCCGTACCGGGGTCAGTTCGTTCGTGGTGACCCTGGCGATGGACTTCGCGCTGCTGGGACTCGTCTCCCTGCTCTACTCGGCCCTGACCGAGAACGCCGCCTTCACCAGCAAGCCGTCCGGGCTCGCGGAACTGCGCTCGTACTCGCTGGCCGACATCTGCGTCGGGCCGGTGTGCGGCTCCCCGGTCATCCCGCAGTTGGCGCAGTTCACCGTCCTGGCACTGGTCGGTCTCGGTTTCCTGTACGCCCGCACCCGCATCGGCCGGGAGCTGCTGCTCACCGGGGCGAACCCCGCGGCGGCTGAGCTGTCCGGCATTCCCACCGGCCGCCGCCTCATCCTGGCGCACACGCTCTCGGGGCTGCTCGCCGCGCTCGCCGGATTCATGGCCGCCGTCGGCACCGGAACGTTCCGCGCCTCCATCGGGGACGACTTCATGCTGCCGTCCTTCCTCGGCTCGGTGCTCGGCGGCACCCTGCTCACCGGCGGCGTCGTCTCCGTACTGGGCGCTCTGCTGGGCACATCCCTGGTCGGCGTCATCCGCAAGGGGCTCGATCTGCTCGGTGTCGGTCTGGAAAGCCTGAACATCTACCTCGGCTGCGTACTCCTGCTGGCCCTCTCGGCCGACCGGGTGCGCACCGTGGTGGCCCATCGCAAGGTGGTGCGCTCCACATGAACACGATCCGCGATCGGGGAGAGCGGGGCGCCGCGGTCCTGCGCCGCTTCTCCCGCTCCACCACGATGACCCTGCTGTGCGTGGTGCTGGCCGGCTACCTCGCCCTGGGCGTGGCCTCCTCCGGCGCGTTCCTCGAGGGCCCTTCGGTACGGACCTTCCTGCGGTACCTGGCCACCCCTGTCCTCATCGGGCTGGCCCAGATGGTCGCGCTGTGCGTCGGACAGCTCAACCTCGCGGTCGGCGCGCTCGGTGGCTTCACCGCCTGCCTGATGGGCGTCCTCATGGCGGACCAGGGTGTGCCCGCCGGGGTCGCGGTGGCGGCCGGTGTGCTGGCGGCCACCGCCATCGGCCTGGTGACCGGCCTGTGCATCGTGGCGACGAAGATCAACGGCTTCATCGTCACACTCGGGACGATGACCATCCTCCAGGGGGCGCAGTACTGGCTGGTGGGCACACGCACCGTCGACGGATACTCCGCGGGCCTGAAGGACCTCGGCAGGGCGGCCCCGCTGAACGTCCCGCTGGTGTTCGTCACGGCTCTGGCCGCCGCGGCCCTGCTCGCCGCCTTCCTGTACCGCAGCACCGCCGGCCGGCGGCTCCTGGCGGCGGGCGGCAACCCGCTGGCGGCCAGGCTGTCGGGCATCTCCACCGACCGGCAGATCGTGCTCGCCCACACTCTGTCCGGGCTCTTGATCGGCGTGGCCGCCCTGACCGCGACGGCGTCGCTGCCCGGAGTCAACCGCAGTGTCGGCGGCGACTGGCTGCTGCCCAGCTTCGCGGCTCCCATCATCGGCGGCGTGGCGCTCACCGGAGGGTCGGTCGCCGTGCTCGGCACGGTGCTGGCGGCCTTCGTGATGCGGCTCATCGACGCCGCACGCGCACAGTTCTCGCTCGACCCGAGCTGGGTGAACTTCCTCATCGGCGTGGTCGTGCTCGGCACGGTGGTCGGCGGCCGTATCCACCAGACCCACCTGGAAAAGCGGGGCGGTTCGCGCGGCAGCGTACCGCCCGCACCACCGCCGAGTGACGCGCGACCGGCTGCCGTCCTGCCGCACACGGGAGGTTCCGGATGAGCAACGTCCTTCTCGAATGCCACGCCATCGTCAAGGTCTTTCCCGGCGTACGGGCCCTGGACGGCGTCGGACTGCGGCTGGCCGAGGGGTCCATCCACGCGCTGCTCGGCGAGAACGGCGCGGGAAAGTCCACCCTCATCAAGGTCCTGACCGGGGTGCACACGCCCAACGGCGGCCGTCTCACCTGGTGCGGCGGCGAGGTCCACCTGCGTTCACCACAGGAGGCCACCCGCACCGGCATCGGCGTGGTGCACCAGGAGCGCAATCTGATTCCGGGCTTCTCGGTGGCCGAGAACATCACCTTGCAGAGCCCTCCCTCGCACCGCGGTCTGATCGACCGCGCGGCCATGACCGCCCCCGCTCTGAGGTGCCTCGGTGAGCTGGGTCTGGACCTCGACCCGGACCAGCCGGTCCGTGAACTGTCCGTGGCACAACAGCAGTTGGTGGAGATCGCGAAGGCCCTGTACACCGAGAGCCGGGTGCTGCTGCTGGACGAGCCGACCGCTTCCCTCTCCCCGCAGGAGGCGGAGCGCCTGTTCGAGGTCGTCCGGCGGCTGAAGGCCCGGGGGACATGTGTCGTCTTCGTCAGTCACAAACTGGAGGAGGTGTTCGCCATCTGCGACACCGTCACCGTGCTGCGCGACGGCAGGTCCGTGCTCGAGTCCTCGCCGCTCGCCGACCACACCCACGACGACGTGGTCGGTCTCATGGTGGGCCGAGCCCACTCGGCCACCGAGATGCGCCCGCGGGAGGTGGACACGTCCGCGGCGCCGGTGCTCTCGTTCGACGACGTCTCCACCGCCGCCGGGCACCGGGACATCAGCCTGGACGTCCGGCCCGGCGAGATCGTCGGTCTGTACGGACTGGTCGGCGCGGGGCGCAGCGAACTGGTCAAGGCCATGCTCGGCCTCGACCGCGTCACCGGCGGCGAGATCCGGGTGCATGGCAAGCCGGTGCGCATCACCTCTCCCCGGCAGGCCCTGCACCGCTTCGGCATCGGCTATCTCACCGAGAACCGTAAGGAGGAAGGGGTCTTCCTGGAACAGCTCATCGCCCGGAACATCACGGTGACGGTGTGGAAGAGGCTGGCGAAGGCGTTCGGCTTCGTCTCCGCGCGCGAGGAGCGGGAGGTGGCGCACGACCTCGTCGAACGTCTCGGCATCCGCATCTCGGGGCTGGGGCAGAACGCCGGTGAGCTGTCCGGTGGCAACCAGCAGAAGGTGAGCCTGGCGAAGTGGCTGGCGGCCGACACCCGGCTGCTCATCGTCGACGAGCCGACCGTCGGTGTCGATGTGCGCACCAAGCACGCCTTCCACGAACTCATCTGGGAACTGGCCCGCGATGGCCTGCCCATCCTGCTGATCAGCAGCGACCTCGCGGAGATGATCACGCTCGCGGACCGGGTGGCCGTGATGGCCGACCACCGGATCCGCGGTGAGGTGGACAACGACCGAGACTACGAGCGGATGAGCGGCCGGATCATCCGCATCATCCACGACCGCGCGACCTCGGCCGTGCGCCCGCGGGCGGTGGAGACATGACCGGGCCGGGCTGACCCCGCCCCGGGCAGGCGGGCTGGCCCCGCCCCGGCCGCGCTGATGCCGGACGCCGCGCGGTCAGGACGCCGCGCGGTCAGGACTTATCGTCCTTGGCTGAGCTGGCGCCGGAGGCTGCGGGCGAGGTGTTCCGCCATCGCCTCGGCCGCGCGGTCGGGGTTGCGGCGCAATATCGCGTTCAGCACGCGCTGGTGCTCGGCGAGGGTCGGGTCCTCGGCGTCGAGAACGCTGCTGAGCCGGAAGATGTGCAGATGGGAGTGGAGCCGCTCCACCGCGTCCGCGAGCAGCGGCCGCCCGGACGCCTGCGCGATCGCGTCGTGGAAGCGCTGGTCGAGGGCGGCGAAGTCGCGGTAGGCCGCATAGCGCCCGGCGGTCCCCGAATGGGACTGCATCTCCTCCGCGATCCGCTCGATGCCGTCGAGCTGAGCCTCACCGGCGTTGCCCGCCGCGAGCGCTGCCGCCCTCGGCTCCAGCAACTGCCGCATCTCGAAGAGTTCCTCGAGCCCCTGGCGGGTCAGCAGCTCGGTGGTGCGGTACCCCGAGAGCGGCCTCTTCACCACCAGGCCGTCGGACTCCAGCCTGGCCAGCGCCTCCCTGATGGGGGTCGGTGAGACGCTCAGGGCGCGGGCCAGAGCCTCGATGCTGACCCGCGCGCCGGGGGTGATCTCATGGTCCATGACCATGGCCTTGATGTTCTCGTAGACGCTGTCCGACAGGGCCTGACGGGCGGGGGACAGGTCCCGGCCGTGCCCTTCGCGCGGTGCCCCGAGCGCGGAGGTGTCGTGCGGTGGCATCCGGCCTCCTGGTGCTGTTCGGGGCTTGTCGGGACAGCACCAGTTTACCCAGGTGAGAGACGGGGTTCAGGGGCGAGCCGCAGGGCCGGGCGCAGCACGGCCGCTCCGTTGCCGCCGACGCGCCGCGGGCCGACGTCCGGAGCGCGGACGCGAAGGTGGCCATCGCGCTCCACCCGACGTGTCCGGTGCGGCCGCCGCTTGATCTCGGCGTAGGCAGCGGGGTGGCTGTCGGCTACGTGAGCGTCGATGTCAGGCCCCTCTGTAAGGATCAGCCGCGTTCCGCACACCACGCGACGGGGCCGGGAGCCGCCGCGTCCGGTGGCGTGCCTGCCATCACTTCCAGAGGAGACGACGATGTCGACCGACATGTACGGCGTACGGGTTCTTGCCGTGGATCCCGATGAACTCCGCGTCAGATTCCTGGTGTTCGCCGTCTACTACGACGTCGGCTCGCGCACGCACATCCCGTTGCCGAACGAGGAGCCCAACACCTTCCTGCACTTCCTCTGGGAGGCCGCATCCGGCTATCTGGGCGCCGCTGACGAACGCACGGGGCCGCTCGGGCACGCCGTGAGCACCGACCAGCTCCTCGACTACGAATGGGCCGACACCAACGCCCGCCGGTTCATCTCCCGGGTCGAGCGTGTGGAACTTCGCAACTACCCGCTGACCGAAGCCGCGTGGGAGGAGATGCACGACTTCTACTACGAGCGCGATGGCTCCTGGAAGGACGAGGACCTGCTGGTCCAGGCCGAGTACGAGATCCGGGTCACCGACCGCAAGTGGCTGGAGCCGCTGAGCGTGGGCGACGGCTGGGGCTCGGTTGCCTTCCCGCTCAACGGCGACAGCTGGACGGCCGAGGACTCCCCGCACATACCCGATCTGGCCCGACCGGCCGTCACCCTGCGGCCGTTCACGACCACGACCGGCGGCGTCACCTACGACCACGTCGCCGGGATGGACTTCTCCGACGACGGCAAGTACCTGGCCGTGTGCAGTGATCAGGGGCGGGTGTGGGTCTACGACACCGCCGACTGGAGCGAGGTGGTGCACACCCGCGCCGGTGACTGGATCGTGCCGCTGATGATGTGGGTGCCGGGCGGGCACATTCTCGTGGTCAAGGGCTACAGCAGCGGCGGCGAGCCCGAGGAGGAGAAGCAGTGGGCCTACGACGTCGACCGGCGGGCGGAGGCCGACGCACCCTTCCAGCGCGGGCATCTGCGCTCCCGCGACGGCGCGTACCGCATCAGGCCGAACGGTGCGGGCGAGGGCGGCGTCGACGTGTACGGCGACGAGCCCGAGCCCTCCCGCCGGATCTCCCACGCCGGTGAGTGGGACCCGATCCAGTGCACGGCCTTCTCCGGCGACGCCGCACGGCTCTTCCTCGGCGCGCAGCAGAACCTCTACGTCGTCGACCCGGCCACGGGCGAGGTGATCGACAAGGTCGACGATGCCTCGGAACGGCTGTTCACCCTCGCCTCGAACGAGGACGGCAGCTATCTGGCCGTCGGCAGCTTCAGCCGCAAGCTGGGCTATCTGGAGTTCCGCGAGGAGCGCCCGCATGAACTGTGCGTATGGCGGATGGCCGACAAGAAGATCATCCTCGGCCGCCAGCTGCGCACCTACGTCGACGGCCTCAGCTGGTCCCCGGACAACCGCTGGCTCGCTGCCGCCCTGGAACCCCTCGCCAAGCGGGGCTTCCACGAGGGCAGGACCGAGCTGGCCATCTTCCCCATGGGCCCGGTCGACGACTGAGGCCGGTGTGCCCGGGGCGCGGCGCCTCGCCCCGGGCGGCTGTCCCATGGCCACCGTGACGCCTCGCCCGGGCGGGTCTGCGGATCGGTGAACCCGTCCACCACCGGCCCAGGCGCTGTCGGCGAGGGACGCTCACTCAGGGCGCAGCACGGGCCGCAGCGCGTCCAGCACCGACGGGTCCTCGATCGTCGACGGCACCGGTTCGTCGCGCCCGTCGGCGATCCCGCGCATCGTCTTGCGCAGGATCTTTCCCGACCGGGTCTTGGGCAGTGCCTCCACGACCGAGACGGCCCGGAACGCGGCGACCGGGCCGATCTCCCGGCGTACCGCCGCGACCAGCTCCTCGCGGAGATCTTCGTCGCTGATCTCGGCGCCCACCTTGAGCACCACGAAGCCCCGGGGCAGCTGGCCCTTGAGCTCGTCGTGCACACCGATCACCGCACACTCGGCGACGGCCGGGTGCGCCGCGAGCACCGCTTCCATCGCACCGGTGGACAATCGGTGCCCGGCGACGTTGATCACGTCGTCGGTGCGGCCCATGACGAACAGATAGCCGTCCGCGTCGCGGTACCCGGAGTCACCGGTCAGGTAGTAGCCCTCGTACTGGGACAGATACGCCTCGATGAACCGCTGGTCGTCACCCCACAGCGTGGGAAGCGCGCCGGGCGGCAGCGGAAGCCGGATCGCGATCACGCCCTCCTGGCCCGCGGGCAGTTCGGTACCGCCCTGGTCCAGGACGCGCACATCCCAGCCGGGAACCGGAACCGTGGCCGACCCGGGCTTGACCGGCATCGGCTCCAGCCCGTGGAGGTTCGCCGCGATCGCCCAGCCGGTCTCGGTCTGCCACCAATGGTCGATGACCGGTGTGCCGAGGTGGCGGTGCGCCCAGTGGTAGGTCTCGGGGTCGAGCCGCTCCCCGGCCATGAAGAGGGTGCGGAACGACGACAGGTCGTACTTCTTCAGCTCGGCGGCCTCGTAGTCGAGCCTTTTGATCGCCCGCAACGCCGTGGGAGCGGTGAACAGCGCCTTCACCCCGTGGTCGCTGATCACCCGCCAGAACGCGCCGGCATCCGGGGTGCCCACCGGCTTGCCCTCGTACAGCACGGTGGTCGCACCGATCAGCAGCGGCGCGTAGACGATGTAGGAGTGACCGACCACCCAGCCGACGTCGGACGCGGTCCACCAGACGTCGCCCGGCCCGATGTCATAGATCGAAGCCATCGACCACGCCAGCGCCACCGCATGGCCGCCGTTGTCACGGACGACGCCCTTCGGCCTGCCGGTGGTACCGGAGGTGTACAGCACATACAGCGGGTCGGTCGCCGCCACCGGGACCGGGCCGACCGGCTCGGCGCGGGCGACGAGATCCGCCCAGTCCACGTAACGCCCGCCGAGCTCCGCTCGCGCCCGGTCGCGCTGCAGGATGACGACCTTGTCCGGCTGATGGGTGGTCAGGCCGAGCGCCGCCTCGACGATGGGCTGGTACTCCACGACCCGCGTCGGCTCGATCCCGCAGGACGCCGCGACGATCACGGCCGGTTCGGCGTCCTCGATACGGGCGGCCAGCTCCTTGGGCGCGAAGCCGCCGAAGACCACCGAGTGCACCGCGCCGATCCTGGCGCAGGCCAGCATGGCGATGACCGCCTCGGGCACCATCGGCATGTAGACGATGACCCGGTCGCCCTTGGCCACACCCAGCGAGCGCAGCGCCCCGGCGAAGAGCGCGACCTCGTCACGTAGCTCGGCGTAGCTGAAGCGCCGTACCGCACCGGTCACCGGGGAGTCGTAGATCAGCGCGGTCCGGTCGCCGTGGCCGTTGGCGACGTGGCGGTCCAACGCGTTGTAGGAGGTGTTGAGTTCACCGTCGGGGAACCACCGCAGGAGCGGCGCACGGGAGTCGTCCAGGGCCTGGGTCGGTGGCCGGGTCCAGTCGATCGCCGCCGCCGCGTCCAGCCAGAACCCTTCGACATCCTCGAGGCTGCGGTGGTAAGTCTCGTTGTACGCGCCCATCAGCGCCCCTTGCGTCGCTCGGCCTTGGAAAACTGTGAGCAGTGTGGCCCATCGACCGGACTGCGGCCAGCCCCGTCAGTGTGGTGCCTTCACGTGGCACCGTCTGACGCGGGGCTCCGGAATTCCTCGCAGGGGGCGTCCGAGCCGTTTGTCAGATGGTGGCGGCGGGTGCGTGGAAGTAGTGGCCCTTGTCGAGGTCTTCGAGGAGGCCGGGGCGGGTCGGCTGCCAGTCGAGCAGTTCGCGGGTCAGGGTGTTCGTCGCCGGGGCGTCCGTGCCCAGGAAGCCGCCCAGCCAGGTGAAGTGCTCGGCCGCGGTCTCGGGGGCCACGGAGGTGACCGGGACGTCGAGGTGGCGGCCGATCACCTCGGCGATGTCGCGGATGGTGACGCCCTCCTCCGCGGTGCCGTGCAGCACCGATCCCGCCGGGGCCTTCTCGACCGCCAGGCGGAACAGCCGTGCGGCGTCGAGCCGGTGGACGGCCGGCCAGCGGTTGGCGCCGTCGCCGATATAGCCGGAGACGCCCTTGGCCCGGGCGGTGGCGACCAGAACCGCCATGAAGCCCGGGTCTCCTTCGCCGTGGCAGGTCGGGGCGAGGCGCACCACGGAGGAGCGCACGCCGCGTGTGGCGAGGGCGAGCACCGCCTGGGCGGTGGCCGATCGGATCGAGGCCGGCGAACCGTCGATCGTGGGGGTGGTCCGCTCGGTCGCCACCCGTCCGGGCGCGAGGCCGGCCAGGCCGCCGGCGAGGACGAAGGGGCGGTCGGTGCCGGTCAGTGCGTCGCCGAAGGTGTCGACGGCGCGGCGGTCGGCCTCGGCGGCGCCCTGGAAGTCGCCGGTGAAGGCGATGTCGTGCTTGAAGGCGAGGTGGATCACCCCGTCCGAGGCGATGGCCGCGTCCCGCAGGATGTCGAGGTCGTCGACGGTGCCGCGGACGACCTCGGCCCCGGCCGTGGTGAGCGCGGCGGCGGAGGCGTCGGAGCGGGCGAGCCCGAGGACCTGGTGTCCCGCGTCGAGGAGGTCGGGAACGAGGGCGGAGCCGAGCCAGCCGGACGCGCCGGTCACAAAGATGCGCATGGGGAACCCCAGACCGTGTTGATGTCAGTTACTGTCATCGACACTACACCTGATGTCATGGACTGTCATCGCGTAAGATCGGCGTATGGGTAGGTGGCAGCCGGACGCGCGGGGACGCATGGCGCAAGCGGCGCTCGAGCTGTACAGCGAGCGCGGGTACGAGCAGACCACCGTGGCGGAGATCGCCAGACGGGCGGGGCTCACGGAGCGGACCTTCTTCCGGCACTACGCGGACAAGCGCGAGGTGCTGTTCGCCGGCTCCGGTGAGCTGGAGGAACTGTTCGTGCGGGCGGTCGCCGAGGCCCCGGAGTCCGCGGCGCCGATCGACGCGCTGGGGGTGGGCCTGGACGCGGTCTCCGAGCTGTTCGAAGACCGCCGCGCGTTCGCGCGCGAGCGCCAGGCCGTGATCATGGCGAACGCGGAACTCCTGGAGCGCGAGCTGATCAAACTCGCCTCGCTGTCGGCCGCGCTCGCCGACACCCTGCGCCGGCGCGGCGTCGTGGAGCCGACCGCGAGCCTGGCCGCGGAGGCGGCCCTCGCCGTCTTCAAGGTCGGCTTCGAGCGCTGGGTCCAGGTGTCCGAGGAACGCGGGATGTCACAGGTGATGCGCGAATCCCTGGACGAGCTCAAGGCCGTGACCGCGGGCGCCTGACCGGCGCACCGGCGGCCCCGGCGGCTTGGAGAGCGAGCGATGAGGTGGTCGGCGACCGGGCCGGGTCAGACCGTGGACAGGTCGATGGCCCGGTCGATGTCGTCGGGCCGCAGCACCCGCAGGATGCCTTCGAGCAGGTAGTAGTCGGCGTACGGGAGCGAGATCTCGATGCCGTCCTCGCTCGGCCGATTGCGGGTGCAGCGCGCCACGACCGCATCGGCGCGGGTCGACTTCCTGGTCAGACAGGTCTCCGACAGCGCGGTGAGCAGCTTCAGCGCCTCCTCGCGGTAGCGCGGTTCGCCGGTCGCCCGCGACAGGTCGAGCAGACCGCAGGCCATGACCGCCCCCGCGGAGGCGTCCTTGATGTCGTGGGGCGCTTGCGGCGCGAGATAGTCCCACACCGGCACATGGTCCGGGCTGAGCGCGCCCAGGGCGAAGTCGGCGAGTTTCCGCGCGGTGGTGAGGAATTCCCGGTGGCCGGTTCGGCGGTAGATCGTGGTGAATCCGTAGATCCCCCATGCCTGCCCCCGTGACCAGCAGGAGGACGGGCTGTAGCCCTGTACGGTGCCCGGGCCGAGGGGAGCGCCGGAGGCCGGGTCGAAGTCGTAGACATGCGGGGTCGACCCGTCCGGACGGGGGAAGTTCCGCTGGGTGGTTCTCGCGTGTTCCACGGCGATGTCGAGGTACTTCCCGTCCCCGGTCTGGCTGCTCGCGAACGCCAGCAGATCGAGGTTCATCATCGTGTCCATGGTGACCCGGCCCGCGTTCGCCGGATCGTTGAGCGCTCCCCAGGCCCGGATGAAACGGCCCTGCGGGTTGTACCGCCGGATCAGCGAGGAGGCCGCCCGTATCGCGCCCGTCCGCCACGTGTCATCGCCGGTGAGCCGCCACGCGGTGACCCAGGAGGGGGTTGGCAACTGCTCGTCCGGGAGCGTGCGTAGGGCCGGTTTATCTCGATCGTGTGATGGTCGGCTTCTGGCCTTGCGGCGCCACGGGCGGGTCGGGTTAGCGTGGCTGTGCGATCTGGGACGCCGAGTGCGGTGTCAGCGTGCGGGGCCCCTGCTCCACCAGAGTGATGGTTCAGGGCCTCCCCGTCGCCTCTGGCCGCACCCACATGGCCAGGTCGTGAGGGACTCCGCCCACCCGGCTCGGAGCACGGACGCGATCCGTGTCGCCGTCCGGGACGTGAAAGCGGACGACCAGTGCGCCCAAAACCGTTCGGGGCGTGCCAGTGAGCGGACTCTCCCGCCCACTGCCCAGGAACGGTAGAAGAGGAATCCGAGGTCGTGGCATCAGTGCCCGTCCTTCACGAGGGGGGAATCCGACAACGACATGCGGTGCGGGTACGTCAGTCGCCTGTGGGGCGCGGGCGAGGTTCGCGCCCCACAGGCGGCCTGCTGGGGTGGGCCGGTCAGCCGGGAGGATCAGGGATAGTCGGTCACGTTCGCGACGTTGCTGCCCGCGTCCGAGGGGCCTCCCGTGCCATTGATGACATGGTTGATCGTGCCGGTGCCGCCGAGCGAGACGGTGACCATGTCGTGGAATTTCACATCCGGGGTCTGGGGGACCTCGAAGGCGTGCTCGGCGGTGACGGACTTGTTGGTGTTGAAGAAGCAGTAACTGCCCAGGCCCCACGCCTCATGGCGCTTGACCGAGTCGGCCACCTTGTAGGCGGCGTATCCCTTGGTGGAGCCGTTCATCCAGGCGTCCTGGTTCGGCGGGTCGTAGGGCATCTCGTTCTGGTAGAAGTACGTGCGGCCACCCTCGCCGTTCCAGGTGGTCTGGTGCTTCTGGTAGTGCTCCACGAACAGGCCGTACATGGTCACGTCGTCGCCGTTGACGACGAGCCCCTGGTCGGCCGTGTTGGAGTCCCAGCCGACGCCGTCACCGTGGTCGGCGCGCCAGATCCACGTGTGGTCGCCGATCACGTTCGAGCTGTTGACCACCAGGCTCGTGGACGCCTTGCCTACGCCCGCGCCGCCGACCCGGAAGAACACATCGTGCAGCGAGGTGGGGTTGTCGGCGTGGCTCGCGGACGAGCCCTTGGGGCCGACCTCCATCAGCGTCTCGGAGTTCTCGGTGCCCGCGTCGATGAGCAGGCCCGCGAGCTTGACGCCGTCTACGTCGGCCACCGTCATCGCCGAGACCCCGTCGTCGGGAATCAGCGTGGCCAGCCCCAGGCCCAGCACGACGGTGTCGGGACGGGTCACCTTCAGCGGCGCGTCCAGGTGGTAGACCCCCGGGGTGACGAGCAGGTGCTTGCCCGCGTCCAGCGCCGCGTTCATCTCCTCGGCCGTGTCACCCGGCTTCACGATGAAGAAGTCGTCCAGCGGGATCGATGTGCCCTTCGGCGCACCGGAGGACCAGGACGTGCCCGTAGAGTCCTTGCGCACGTCCGGCGCGAACACCTTGTACGCGCCATCGTCGTCGACGTACAGGAACGGCTTCTCACGGGACACGGGTGTCTTGTCGACCCGCGTGTACGGCGGGTTGGGGAAGTTCCCGGCCGGGGCGTTCCGCGCGCCGACGAACACCATGTTCCAGTTGGAGCCGGTCCAGCTGCCCCATTCGGTGTTGCGGGAGAGCCACTGCTGCTGTGAGCCGGACCGCACCTGCCCGTCGATCTTGGTGTCGGCCAGCAGACCGCCGCTGGACCAGCCGCCGTCGTCGAGCTGCAGATCGCCCTTCAGATGCATGCGGCGGTACGGGGCGGCCTGCGATACGGCCCAACGGTCCGCTCCGCCGTCCGGGTTGACGGCGAGGTTCTCGGCGTCGCGCCAGAAGTTCTGCGTGGCGTTGCCGTCGAACCAGTCGGCCTCGGCGTGCACCTGGCCGTTGATGGTGGTGTCGTCGGGCGACAGGCCCAGGCCCGCCACCTGGGTGTAGAAGCCGATGTTGGCCTTGACGTCGTAGGAGCCGGGCTTGAACAGCAGGGCGTGCCGGGCCTGGCCGAACTGGTTCTTCTCCTGCTCGCCGAAGACCGAGTCGAGCTTGCCCTGGATGTCCTGGGCGGACATGGACGGGTCGAAGATCTGCACATTGGGACCGAGGTCCGGTTCGGCGTCCGCGCCGTGCGCCGCCGGTACGGTCAGCGCCGCCGCGGCGGCCCCGGCCAGCGCGGCGAACGCGGCGGTCCAGCCGGCGGTACGGCGGCGTCCGCGACGCCCGCGCCCGGTGGTGTCGTTCGTCATGGTGGTGTGTCTCCCTCAGCCCTGGTACCGGGCGAATATTCCGGTGAACTGCCAGGGCTCCTGGGCGACTCCGGAGCAGGTGTCGCCGTTCGGGTAGGCGCCGGGGCAGGGACGGTCCCGGTTGACGGACCAGAAGGAGAGCCGCGACAGGTGGTGCTGGGAGGCGTAGTCCAGGATCGTCTCGAAGTCGTCGGTGGAGACGGTCTCGTTGACGTCGGTGATGCCGTTCATCGAGGACAGGCCGCTGTGCCGGTAGGCGTCGTCGTCGCTGTAGCCGTAGGCGCCCTTGACGGCGTTCTTCAGACCGTCGGTGGCCTGCTTGGTCAGCTCGCCCATGTTCTGGCCCTCGCCGCCGAAGTCGAACGGCATGATGGTCCAGCTATCGGCCTCGAAGCCGGATTCGGCGGCCCGGCGGATCATGCTGTCGTCGGGGCCGTTCTGATCGCTGGGGAAGGTGACGTAGGTGAGCAGCCCCGGATTGTCGGCTTTCACCTGCTTCAGGGCGTCGATCGTCTTCTGCTGGACGGCCGGGTCGTTGTAGGCGTCGCCCTCGATGTCGATGTCGATGGCCTTGAGACCGTAGGCGTCGATGACCTTCTGGTAGGCCCCGGCGAGGGCCTTCGCGTCGGCGCAGGACTGCTCCAGCTTGGCGCCGCTCGCGCCGCCGAAGGACGGTACGACATCGCCGCCCTTGGCCCGTACGGCCTTCACGGTCTGCTCGTCGGCCCCGCCGGTCAGCGGGCGGCTGCCGTCCCACTGCGGGGAGCAGTTGCCCGAGTCGAGGACGAAGGCGAGGGTGAACCAGCTGACGCCGGTGGCGTCCATCACCTCACCCGGGTCCGGCGGGTTGCCCCATCCGTTGTACAGGTAGGGGGCCACGGCGGCGGGTGCGGCGGACGCCGCGGTGGGGGCTTGGCCGGGGCTTTCGGCCCAGGCGGCCGCGGTCGTGCTCGCGACGGCGGCCACGGCGGCCACGGCCAGGGCGGTCCGCCGCCGGCCGCGGCGGTGCGCGCGGTCCTGGGCGGTGAATTCTTCGCGGTGGTTCATGTGGGGGGATGCCTTCCTCAGACGCGGACGGGCCCCGGCAGCGGGCATGCCCGTCGGACAGGCGCCGCCGCAGCCCGCGACATGCGGTTTTCGGCCGGAAGGACACGGCCGGACTCTCGGCCCATATATTTCGGGAGTTGAACGCGTCCCGTCAATAGGTCCGCACCAATGAAGTGACGTGCCTTCAAGGAGCGAA
This sequence comes from Streptomyces sp. 11-1-2, assembly GCF_003595545.1. Taxonomy (NCBI): domain Bacteria; kingdom Bacillati; phylum Actinomycetota; class Actinomycetes; order Kitasatosporales; family Streptomycetaceae; genus Streptomyces; species Streptomyces sp. 11-1-2. Next base: position 1,866,449 of record NZ_CP022545.1, on the reverse strand, counting down.
CTCGCACGCCACGCCGCGCCGATGAACACCTCAGCCGTCGGCCGAACGCGGCGTGTCCACGAGTGCGGGGATCCGGCCGTGGATGTCCTCGAGCAACCTCAGCATGGCCATGCGGAAGATCTCGGCCTGGTGGTCTCCGATGAAGGAGGTGTGCCCGAACACCTCCAGTACGACGAGGCCGTGCATATGTCCCCACGCGCTCAGCAGGAGAGCGGCCGCGGGCGGCGGCAGCGCTTCCGGGTCGTCCCCTCGCACCTGTTCCAGGAGTGCCCGGAGCGAGGACGAGAACGCGGGGGTGTCGGCCGCGGCGAGTTGCGCCGTGGTGAACCCACCGAACAACTCGCGCTCGAAGATCGCGCTCATCCGGCGCGTCGCCTGGGTGGTCGGGCCCTCGACGGGTGCCGCGTAGTCCCGCAGCGGCGTTCCGTAGAGGAGCTGGAACCGCTCGGGGTGGGCGATGGCCCAACGGCGGTAGCCCTCGGTCGCGACCACCAGGCGTGGCAGGCCCGGGTGGTCCGCAGCGGTGTCGATCGCTGCCTGCACGGCATCGGCCAGGTCGTCGTAGGCCTTGGTGATGAGCTCGGTGACGAGGGCCTCCCGGCTCGGGAAGTAGTGGTAGAGCGCCTGCACGGTCATTCCGAGGCTGCGGGCGACCGCGCGCAGGGACAGGGCCGCGGGGCCGTGTTCGGTGATATGGCGCTCGGCGGCGTCCAGGATCTCCCGGGTGGCGGCGGCCCGGCGTCGCTGACGCAGGGAGGGCGGGGCCGTTGTGCGTTCGGCTACGGACATGCGGTGACCGTACGACGGCAACTCCGGTGGGTCATCGGAAAATTGAGCACTGTTAGGGAAATCTCACACTGCCAAAGACCGGGCCTCCTCACTTAACGTCGTTGCGGCGACGAAGAGTGCGAAACCGACCCCGCACGTGGTTCTGACGGGCGAGGAGCCTCCGCACGGCACCGCGCCGGCCCCCTCATGCCACCGGGCTGCTTCACGTCGTTTTTCACCGCAAGGAACAAAGGAGATCGTGCGTGTTTGAACGCATAGCCGAACTGGCGATTCGCCGGTCCCGGCTGGTACTCGTCGTCGCCGTCGTGGCGGTGGCCCTCATGGGCGCCGCGGGATCCGGCGCGTTCACCAAGTTGCTGGGGGGCGGCTTCGACGACCCGGCCTCCCAGTCCACCCGCGCCGGGAAGGTCATCGACGAGAAGTTCGGCGGCGAGACCAACCTGGTCCTGCTGGTCCGTGCCACCGACGGCCGCATCGACACCCCGGCCGCCAGGCAGAGCGGCCGGAGTCTGGTGGCCGACCTCAAGGACGAGAAGAACCTGGCGAACATCGTCTCGTGCTGGGACACGGGCAGCGCCGACCTCCGCTCCCGGGACCGCCGCGAGGCCATGGTCCTCGCCCATGTGAAGGGCGACGAGACACAGCAGCAGGAAAACGCCCGGGACATCCTCGACGCCTACAGCGGGCCGTACAAGAACACACTCACCGTGCAGGCCGGAGGCGGGGCCGCGGTGGGCGGCGACATGTCGCAACAGGTGGTCGACGACCTCGTCCTGGCCGAGACCATCGCCGTACCACTGACCCTCGTGCTGCTCCTGTTCGTCTTCGGCAGCGTGGTCGCGGCCTTGCTGCCGCTGGCCATCGCCCTCATCGCCATCATGGGCTCGTTCGCCCAGCTCTCCTTCCTCGGCAGCGTCACCGACGTCTCCGTCTCCGCCACCAACCTCACCACGGCCCTGGGCCTCGGACTGGGCATCGACTACGCCCTGCTGATGATCAGCCGCTTCCGGGAGCAGCTCGCGGCGGGGGTGGGCGTGGACGACGCCGTCCGGCAGACGGTCAACACCGCGGGCCGCACTGTCGCGTTCTCGGCCGCGACCGTGGCCGCCGCGCTCGCGGCGCTCCTGGTGTTCCCGCAGTACTTCCTGCGCTCGTTCGGCTATGCGGGGGTCGGTGTGGTCGCTCTCGCGGCCATCGGCACCCTGTTCGTGATGCCGGCCCTGTTCGTCGTCCTGGGGCACCGGGTCAACAGCGGGCGGCTGCCGTGGGCGAAGCCGGGGCGCACCGGCGCTCGGGCATCCCTGTGGGGGCGGCTGGCCCGCACCGTCATGCGGCGGCCCGCGCTCACCGCGCTGGCCGTGCTCGCGGTCCTGCTGCTGGCGGCGAGCCCACTGTTGGGGATCACCTTCGGCACACCGGACGAACGTGTCCTGCCCGAGGGCGCCGAGAGCCGTCAGGTCGCCGCGGCACTGCGGGAGAACTTCAACGGCAGCGACGACGCGGCCCTCCACGTCGTCATCGACCAGCCACTGAACAAGGCCCCGTTGGCCGCCTACGCGGCCCAACTGTCCCGGCTCGAGGGCGTCGTCCGCGTCGATACCAGTGCGGGAACCTACGCCGAGGGAGGCTCCACGGCGGCGGGCCCCGGCAACGCCGCCCTCGGCCGCCCCGACGCGCAGCGGATCAGTGTGGTGAGCTCCTTGCCACCCCGGTCGGACGAGGCCCAGAGCCTGGTCGACGAGGTGCGGGCGGTCACTCCGCCCGGCGGATCGCGGCCCCTGGTGGGCGGGGTCGACGCCGAACTGGTCGATTCCAAGGACTCCATCAGCGGCCGGCTCCCGATCGCCGTGGCCCTGGTCGCCCTCACCACCTTCGTCCTGCTCTTCCTGTTCACCGGCAGTGTCGTGCAGCCGCTGCGTGCCCTGGCCCTCAACGTGATCAGCCTGGGAGCGACCCTCGGCGTCATGACATGGATCTTCCAGGACGGGCACTTCTCCTCCCTGCTCGGCTTCTCGGCGCAGCCGATGGAGGTGTCGATGACCGTGCTGATGTTCTGCATCGCCTTCGGCCTCTCGATGGACTACGAGGTGTTCGTCACCAGCCGGATCAAGGAACTCCACGACCTGGGCGAGGACAACGAGTCCGCCGTGGCCAACGGTCTTGGGCACACGGGACGCATCGTCACCGCGGCGGCCTGCCTGCTCGCGGTGAGCTTCTTCGCCTTCGGCACCTCCAAGATCAGCTTCATGCAGATGTTCGGCCTGGGCAGCGGGCTGGCCATCCTCATCGACGCCGTCGCCGTACGCGGTGTCCTCGTCCCCGCCGCGATGCGTCTGCTGGGCCGCTCGGCCTGGTACGCGCCCGGCTTCCTCCGCAAGATCCACGGACGGTTCGGCCTCAGCGAAGGCGGCCCCGCGCCCGTGGCCGCGCCGGGGTCCGCCGCGGAGCCGCCGTACGCGGAGCACTCGACGCGCGTCTGACGTCGTGCGACCGCGCCCCGCTGTGCCCGCCTCCACTCCACGGGAGGCGGGCACGGGCGTTGACGGGCAGCGCGGCGCCGCGCCACCGACCGGGGAGAACTGGCCGGGGAGAACCGGCCGGGGACAACTCCCGCCCCCGGTCGGGAAGTTGGCGTCTCAGATGGCCGCGCGGATGGCCCGTTCGAAGCCCTCGACGTGGTTGCCGGCGAGCTGTGCCGCCTTGTCGGGGTCACCGGCGACGATCGCGTCGATCAGCGGTCCGTGCTCTTCGACATGGCCGGCCACATCGGACAGGCGGTCGATGAACAGGCACCAGATGCGCGTGGCCAGATTGTCGTGGCGGACGAGGGTGTCCTCCAAATACGGGTTGTGCGTGGCCGCGTAGATGGCGCGGTGGACCTGAAGGTCCAGGTGCATGAGGTCGGCGGCGGCGTGCCCGCGCGGATCCGCGCTCTCCAGCTCCCGCCGTAGGGCCGTCAGCGTCGCACGGTCGGTGGCGGTGGCGCGCCGCGCGGCCCGGGCGGCGGCCAGGGGCTCCAGCTCCTGGCGCACCTCCGAGATATGGGCCAGGTCGGTGATGTTGACCTCGGTGGCGAAGGTGCCGCGCCGGGGGTAGGTGGTGATGAGGCGCTCGTACTGGAGCCGCTTGAGCGCTTCGCGCACCGGCGTCCGCCCGACGCCGAGGGACTGTGCCAGCTGGTCCTCGTTGATCGGCGCGCCCGGGCGGATCTCGAGCATGACCAGACGGTCCCGGATGGCGCGGTAGGCGCGCTCGGCGAGGGAGAGCTCCTCGCCGTCCCCGGGCTCGGTCGCCACGTTCCGCATGAGGCCCCCTTGACCTGTCCGGCGAGCTCCCATACCTTACCGCACAGGCTGATATATCAGTTGCCGATCAGTGGTCCAGTAGTTCGCCTCCCAGGATGGTGCGCACATGGCAGCGAACCCGCCCACCGAGGTCACCACCCCTCTCTCCGTCCCGCTCAGCGAACTCGACCCGGAGGTCGCCGCCGCGGTCGACGCCGAGCTGCACCGGCAGCGGTCCACCCTCGAGATGATCGCTTCGGAGAACTTCGCCCCGGCCGCCGTCATGGAGGCCCAGGGCTCGGTCCTGACCAACAAGTACGCCGAGGGCTACCCGGGCCGCCGCTACTACGGCGGCTGTGAACACGTCGACGTCATCGAGCGGTTGGCCATCGCCCGGGTGACGGAACTCTTCGGCGCCGAGGCCGCGAACGTGCAGCCGCACTCGGGCGCCCAGGCCAACGCGGCCGCCATGTTCGCGCTGCTGCGGCCCGGCGACACGATCCTCGGCCTCGACCTCGCGCACGGCGGGCATCTGACCCACGGCATGCGCATCAACTACTCCGGCAAGCTGTACAAGGCCGTGCCGTACCACGTGCGCGAATCCGATCTGCGCATCGACATGGACGAGGTCGAGCGGCTCGCGCTCGCCCACCGGCCCAAGATGATCGTCGCCGGCTGGTCGGCCTACCCCCGCCGGCTGGACTTCGCCGCGTTCCGGCGGATCGCCGACGAGGTGGGCGCGTATCTGATGGTGGACATGGCGCACGTCGCCGGGCTGGTGGCCGCGGGCCTCCACCCGAGCCCGGTGCCGTACGCCGATGTCGTGACGACCACCACGCACAAGACCCTCGGCGGCCCGCGCGGCGGGGTGATCCTCAGCCGTGCCGACCTGGCCAAGAAGATCAACTCCGCGGTCTTCCCGGGGCAGCAGGGCGGCCCGCTGGAGCATGTCATCGCGGCCAAAGCGGTGGCCTTCAAGTTGGCGGCGGGCGAGGAGTTCGCGGAGCGCCAGCGGCGCACCCTGGACGGCGCCCGCATCCTCGCCGGACGGCTGCTGGCCGACGATGTGGCCGAGGCCGGGATCACGGTGCTGACCGGCGGCACCGAGGTCCATCTGGTCCTGGTCGATCTGCGCGCCTCCGCGCTCGACGGGCAGCAGGCCGAGGACCGGCTGCACCGCGTCGGCATCACCGTCAACCGCAACGCGGTGCCGTTCGACCCCCGTCCGCCGATGGTCTCCTCCGGGCTGCGGACCGGCACCCCGGCCCTGGCCACCCGGGGCTTCGGCACGGCGGAGTTCCGGGAGGTCGCCGACATCATCGCGCAGGCCCTGATGGACGAGCGGCTCGGCGACGAGCGCACAGGCCTGCTGCGTGACCGGGTCGAAAAGCTCGCCACCGCGTTCCCCCTCTATCCCCGGCTGCCCCACCCGCCCCACCCGCCCCGCCCGAACGGAGCCGCGGCATGACCGCCACGCCGCTGCCGGAGCATCCGGACTTCCTCTGGCGCACCCCCGAGCCGCGCTCCTCGTACGACGTCGTCATCGTCGGCGCGGGAGGCCACGGCCTGGCCACCGCCTACTACCTCGCCCGGAACCACGGCATCACCAACGTCGCCGTCCTGGAGAAGGGCTGGCTGGCCGGTGGCAACATGGCACGCAACACCACGATCATCCGCTCGAACTACCTGTGGGACGAGAGCGCGGCGATCTACGAGCACGCGCTGGGGCTGTGGGAGCGGCTCCCGGAGGAGCTGGACTACGACTTCCTGTTCAGCCAGCGCGGCGTCCTCAACCTCGCACACACCCTCCAGGACGTCCGCGAGGGCGTGCGCCGGGTGGGCGCCAACCGACTCAACGGAGTCGACGCCCAGTGGCTGGAGCCGGACGAGGCCGCCAAGGTCTGCCCCATCCTCAACGTCTCGCCCCGCACCCGCTATCCGGTCCTCGGCGCCACCTTCCAGCCGCGGGCCGGTATCGCCAAGCACGACCATGTTGCCTGGGCGCTGGCCCGCCGGGCGGACGAGCTGGGCGTGGATCTGATCCAGGGGTGCGAGGTCACCGGCTTCCTCAAGGACGGCGACCGGGTGGTGGGCGTCGAGACCAGCCGTGGCCGCATCCTCGCCGGCCGGGTCGGTCTCGCGGCCGCCGGGCACAGCAGCGTGCTGGCCGAGCGGGCGGGCGTGCGGCTGCCGGTGCAGTCCCATCCGCTCCAGGCGCTCGTCTCCGAACTGCACGAACCGGTCCACCCCACCGTGGTGATGTCCAACCACGTGCACGTGTACGTCTCGCAGGCACACAAGGGCGAGCTGGTGATGGGCGCGGGCGTCGACGCCTACAACGGCTATGGGCAGCGCGGTTCGTTCCATGTGATCGAGCGGCAGATGGCCGCCGCCGTCGAGCTGTTCCCCGTCTTCGCCCGCGCGCATGTGCTGCGGACCTGGGGCGGCATCGTCGATGTCACACCGGACGCCTCCCCGATCATCGGCACCACCCCCGTCGAGAACCTCTACGTCAACTGCGGCTGGGGCACCGGCGGGTTCAAGGCCACCCCGGCCGCCGGGTGGACCTTCGCCCACACCATCGCCACCGGCGAGCCGCATCCGCTGAACGCCCCCTTCGCCCTCGAACGCTTTACGACGGGCGCGTTGATCGACGAACACGGCGCCGCGGCCGTGGCCCACTGAGGAGGACATCGTGCTGCTGATCAGTTGCCCATGGTGCGGTCCTCGCGACGAGACCGAGTACCACTACGGGGGACAGGCCCACGTCCCCTACCCCGGAAACCCCGCGGACCTCACCGACGAGGAGTGGGCCGCGTACGTCTTCTACCGCGACAACCCCAAGGGGCCCTTCGCCGAGCGGTGGATGCACGGCACCGGCTGCCGCCGCTGGTTCAACGTCCTGCGCGACACCGTGAGTTACGAAGTGCTGGCCGCCTACCGACTCGACGAGCCCCGTCCCGAGCTCCCCGGCCGGGCGGATATCCACCAGCCCGCCGAACCGGCCGGAGGCAACCGATGACCGACCAGCGATTCCGGCTCGCGCACGGAGGCCGCGTCGACCGCGGCACCGTGCTGCGCTTCACCGTCGACGGCCGGGAGATGACCGGGCACCCCGGAGACACCGTCGCCTCGGCGATGCTGGCGAACGGGCGCGTCGAGGCCGCTCCGTCGATCTACCGCGGACGCCCGCGCGGCATCGTCGCCGCGGGTCCTGAGGAGCCCAACGCCCTGTTGCGGATCGACGGCCCCTGCTCCGAGGGCATGCTGCCCGCCACGACGGCAGAGCTGTACGACGGCCTGTCCGCCACGACGCTGTCCGGGATGGGGCGGCTCGACCCGAGTCCCGACCCCGCCGGTTACGACAAGAAGTACGTCCACACCGATGTTCTGGTCGTCGGCGCCGGACCGGCCGGGCTCGCGGCCGCCGCCGCTGCCGCGGGCTCCGGCGCCCGGGTGATCCTCCTCGACGACCAGCCCGAGCCGGGCGGTTCGCTGCTCTCCGGGCGCACCGACAGGGTCGGCGGGCAGACCGCCCTGGAGTGGGTCGCCGAAGTGCGCGCGGCCCTCGACGCCGCCCCCGAGGCCGTCGTCCTGCGGCGCACCACGGCGTTCGGCAGTTACGACGACAACTACGTACTGGCCCTGGAGCGGCGCACCGACCACCTCGGCGCCGACGCCCCCGAGCCGTCCGCAGGGGTCTCGCGGCAGCGGCTGTGGCATATCCGGGCCCGCCAGGTGGTCCTGGCGACCGGTGCCCACGAGCGTCCGCTGGTCTTCGCGGGCAACGACCGGCCCGGGGTGATGCTCGCCGGGGCCGTGCGCTCGTACCTCAACCGATATGCGGTGGCGCCGGGTTCGCGGGCGGTGGTGGTCACGACGAATGACAGCGCCTATGACACGGCGGCCGATCTCCACGCCGCCGGGATCGACATCGCCGCCGTCGTGGACGCGCGGCCCGAGCTGTCCCGCCGGGCCGCCGAGGTCGCCGTGGCGAGTGGGGTGCGGGTGCTGACGGGCAGTGCGGTGGTCGACACCGCGGGCGGGAACCGGCTCACCGGTGTCACCGTCCAGGCCCTGGACGCCGAGGGCCAACTCACCGGTGAGGCCGGGTCGTTCGACTGCGACCTGCTGGCCGTCTCGGGCGGCTGGAGCCCGGTGGTGCACCTGCACAGCCAGCGCCAGGGCACGCTGCGCTGGGACGAGGACCTGGTCGCCTTCGTCCCCGACGGCACCGTACGGGACCAGCACATCGTCGGCGCGGCCCGCGGGACGTACGACCTCGACGGCTGTCTCGCCGAAGGGGCGCGGGCCGGTGCGCGGGCCGCGACGGACGCCGGGTTCCCGGTGGCCGCGCCCGAACCGCCGTCCGGCGACGCGCGGCACCGGGCAGCGGCGGGCCCGGTGCGCGCACTGTGGCTGGTGCCCGGTCCCGGCCCCGGCCCCGGTCCCGGTCCCGGTCCCGGCCCCGGTCCCGGTCCCGGTCCCGGCCCCGGTCCCGGCCCCGGGCCCGAGGGCGAACCCGCCACCTGGCACACCCACTTCGTCGACCTGCAGCGCGATGTCACCGTCGCCGACGTCTGGCGGTCCACCGGCGCCGGTATGCGCAGTGTCGAGCACATCAAGCGCTACACCTCGCTCGGCACGGCGGGGGACCAGGGCAAGACCTCCAACGTCAATGCGATCGGCGTGATCGCCGAGGCCCTCGGCGCGGGCGCGTCACCCGGGCAGATCGGCACCACGGGCTACCGGGCGCCGTACACGCCGGTGGCCTTCGCCGCCCTGGCCGGGCGTGAGCGCGGCGAGCTGTTCGATCCGGAGCGCACGACCTCCATCCACCCCTGGCACCTCGCCCACGGGGCGGTGTTCGAGGACGTCGGGCAGTGGAAGCGTCCCCGGTACTACCCCCGGCCCGGCGAGGACATGGACACGGCCGTGGCCCGCGAGTGCCGCGCGGCCCGGGAGGGGGTGGCGTTCATGGACGCCTCCACCCTCGGCAAGATCGAGATCTGGGGCGCGGACGCGGGTGAGTTCCTCAACCGGATCTACACCAACGCCTTCAAGAAGCTGAAGCCCGGCATGGCCCGCTACGGCGTGATGTGCAAGCCCGACGGGATGATCTTCGACGACGGTGTGACGCTGCGCCTCGAGGAGAACCGCTACTTCACGACCACCACGACCGGCGGCGCCGCCGCCGTCCTGGACTGGCTGGAGGAGTGGCTGCAGACCGAATGGCCCGAGCTCGATGTCCACTGCACCTCGGTGACCGAGCAATGGGCGACGATCGCGGTCGTCGGCCCCCAGTCGCGCGAGGTCGTGGCCCACCTCGCCCCCGAGATCGACCTATCGAACGAGACCTTCCCGTTCATGGCCTTCCGCGAGACCACCCTGGCCTCCGGCATCCCCGCCCGCATCTGCCGCATCTCCTTCTCCGGCGAACTCGCCTACGAGATCAACGTATCCGCGTGGTACGGCCCGGCGGTCTGGGAGGAGGTGTCCGCGATCGGCCGGCCGTACGACATCACCCCGTACGGCACCGAGACCATGCACGTCCTACGGGCCGAGAAGGGGTACATCATCGTCGGCCAGGACACCGACGGCACCGTCACCCCACAGGACGCGGGCATGTCCTGGGTGGTCTCGAAGCGCAAGGACTTCATCGGCAACCGCTCGTACTCCCGCGCCGACACCTCCCGCACCGACCGCAAGCAGTTGGTCGGCCTGCTGCCGAGCGATCGGCAGACCCGGCTGCCCGAGGGCACGCAGCTCATCGCGCCGAACGTGCCTCTCACCCCCGGGACCGGGCCGGTGCCGATGCTCGGCCATATCACCTCCAGCTACCACAGCCCGGCCCTCGGCCGCCCCTTCGCCCTCGCGCTCGTCGCCGACGGGCGGGCACGGATCGGCGAGACCCTCCTCGCCCCGGTGGGCGAGGATCTGGTGCCCGTCCTGGTGGCCGACACCGTCCTCTACGATCCCGAAGGGACCCGGCGAGATGGCTGAGCCGACGAACGCCGCAGGGGCAGACGCAGGCGCAAGCGCGGGCCCGGTGGCGCTGCGCACCAGCCCCCTGGCACATCTGGCGGAGCGGATGCACACCGCCACCGTCACCGGCCCGCGTGGAGTCACGCTGACCGAGTGGCCGTTCAGCACCATGGTGAATCTGCGCGTCGACCCCGCCTCCGCAGCGGCCGACCGCATCGAGAAGTCCCTGGGGGCGCCACTTCCGCGGCAGTGCGGCCACACCACCGCATCGGATTGCCACACGGTTCTCTGGCTCGGCCCCGACGAATGGCTCGCGCTGTCCCGGGCCGACGGGACCGATGGGGTCGACGGGACCGCCGTGGCCGCCGAGTTGCGGGCGGCACTCGGAGCGGATCCGGGCTCGGTCGTGGACGTCTCGGCGAACCGCACCACGCTGGAGCTGAGCGGCCCGGCCGCTCGGCAGGTGCTGGAGAAGGGCTGCCCGCTGGACCTGCACCCCCGGGCCTTCGGCCCCGGCCACGCGGTGTCGACCACGGTGGGGCCCGTCGCGGTGCTGCTCTGGCAGGTCGACGGCGCCCCGACCTACCGGCTCTTGCCTCGGTCCTCGTTCGCCGACTATCTGGCGCGCTGGCTCATCGACGCGATGAGCGAGTACCGCGGCCCGGAACCGCCCTGATGGGGTGGGCCGCGTTCGATGTACTCGGTCACCACCGTCGCGGTGTCACCGCGCATCCGGGTGTACGGGCGAGAGCCGGTAGGTGTTCTCGTGGATGATCACACGGCCGGCGGTGGGCGGCGGGAAGTGGGTGCCGAGCAGGAGCGTGTCCGTACCGGCGAGGGAGCCGAGGAGTTCGCGGCGGGTGGCCTCGGACTGCTCGGGGGCGATGTCGACGCATGAGCCGATGGCGGGGTGGGCGAGCTGGACGGGGTGGTGGATGCAGTCGCCGGTGATCAGCGCCGTCTGGTCACGGCTGGTGAGCTGGAGGGCGATGTGGCCGGGGGTGTGGCCGGGCGTGGGGATCAGCCGCAGCCCGGGGGCGACCTCGGTGCCCTCGGCCAGGACGTCGACCAGGTCGAGCAGTCCCGCTTCCTCGATCGGGGTCACGGAGTCACGGAACATCTGCGCGCGCGGTTCGTCCATGTCGTAGCCCGCCCAGAAGTCCCGTTCGGCGCGGGAGGTGAGGTAGCGGGCATGGGGGAAGGTGGGCACCCATGAGCCGTCCACCTCGTGGGTGTTCCAGCCGACGTGGTCGGTGTGCAGATGGGTGAGGATCACCATGTCGATGGATTCCGGGGGGAATCCGGCGGCGGCCAGCCGCTCCAGGTAGTCGGTGTGCAGATCGTGCCAGGCGGGGTTGGCCCGTGTCTTGCCGTTGCCGATGCCGGTGTCGACGAGCACCTTCAGCCCGCTCATCTCGAAGACGAAGCTGTGGCTGTCGATGCGCAGGATGCCCTCCTGATCGGCGAAGTCCGGGCGCAGCCAGTCCTCTCGCGTGACCACGTCCGTGGTGGCGTCGGGCAGCAGCCACGGCCCGGTCCGCGGCGGCAGGAGCACCTCGTCGATGCGGTGGACGGTGATGTCGCCCACGGTCCAGAAGGGGATGCCGATGCTGTGCGCTGTGTGCATGGTCCGTCGTTTCCTCGATCTATGGCGGGCGGGCTTGATCTGGCGCCGTGACGCGGTGAGTGCCGCCACCGCCGCGGCGGCGAGGACGGCGGCGCTGGACAGGGGACTCCTTCCCGCTAAAAGCGACACATTTGCTTTAAGGGACTGTAGGCCCTACGGTCGGCTAAAGCAATCCGTTAGCTTTTGTTTCGGGGTTGCCGGAGATCGCCGGGGTCACTCCTCCCGGGGTCGCTCCGCCTCTCCGACCCACGAGGGAGACGCCATGTCCGCTGCTGAACTCACCCCTCCGGAAGCGGCCCGCTGGGCCGCCCGGGCCGGGCTTCCACTGCCGCCCGAACGCCACGCCGCGGCGGCGGCCACCGCCAACCACATCCACTCGGTCGTCGCCGTCCTGCGCGAACTCGACTTCGGCGACACCCCGCCCGCCCCCGCCTACCGTGCGCGAGAGGAGCAGCACGATGCAGCCGTATGAACTGTCCCTCACCGCGGCCGCCGACGCGATCCGGGCCGGGCGGCTGTCCCCGGTCGAGCTGGTGGACTCCGTCCTGGAACGCGTCGAGCGGCTGGAACCCCACCTGAACGCCTACGCCACGGTGACCGCCGAGCAGGCGCGCCACGCGGCACGCGAGGCCGCGGACGACATCGCGACCGGCCGTTCGCGCGGCCCGCTGCACGGCATCCCCATGGGGCTGAAGGACCTGATCGACGTCGCGGGCGTGGCCACCACCGCCAGCTCCCGGGTCCGCGCCGACCGCCGCGCGCAGGCGGACAGCACGGTCGCCGCCCGCCTCGGCGCGGCCGGCGCGGTCCTGGTCGGCAAGACCCACACCCATGAGTTCGCCTACGGGCTGACCACCCCGCAGACCCGCAACGCCTGGGACACCGGCCGGGTCGCAGGCGGCTCCAGTGGCGGATCCGCCGTGGCCGTCGCCGCGGGCGCCGCGACTTTCGCGCTGGGCACCGACACCGGCGGATCCATCCGGGTCCCCGCCGCGCTCAACGGGGTCGTCGGCCTCAAGCCGACCTACGGCCTCGTCCCCCGCCACGGCGTCACCTCCCTGTCCTGGTCGCTGGACCACGTCGGGCCCCTGACCCGTACCGTCGAGGACCAGGCCCTGGTCCTGGCGGCCCTGGCCGGACACGACCCCCGCGACCCCGCCTCCCTGGCCGCCCCCGCGCAGGACTACCGTCCCGGCGCGGGCGAGGACCTGACCGGACTGCGCGTCGGCGTGCCGCGCAACTACTACTTCGAGCACGTCGATACGGAGGTGGAAGCCGCGGTCCGGCAGGCCGTCGACCGGCTTCAGGCCCTCGGCGCACGCCTGGTCGAGGTCGAGATCCCCATGACCCGCTACATCCAGGCCACTCAGTGGGGCCTGATGGTGCCGGAGGCGACCGCCTACCACGAGCGCACCCTGCGTGCGGTGCCCGAGCTGTACCAGGTGGACGTGCGCACCCTGCTCGAAGCCGGGGAACTGATGCCCGCCGGGGACTATCTGCGCGCCCAGCGCTCCCGGACGCTGATGCGCCAGGAGTGGGCGCGCGTGCTGGCGGACGTCGACGTCATCGTCGCCCCGACGGTCCCGGCGACCGCGGCGAAGGCCGACCAGGAGACAATCACCTGGGCGGACGGCACCGTCGAAGCCGTCTCCGACGCCTACGTACGCCTCTCGGCCCCCGCCAACCTCACGGGAGTGCCGTCGCTGTCCGTCCCGGTCGGCCACGACACGGCGGGCCTGCCGATCGGCATGCAACTGCTGGGACGGCCCCTCGGGGAGAAGGTGCTCCTGCGGGTCGGCCACGCCTACGAACAGTCCCGGCCGACCCGCGTGCTCGCACCGGCGGCCTGACGGCGGCCTGGGGCGCACGGGCCGGGGCGCACCACTGTCTAGAAGCAAGAAATTTGCTTTAAGGTGGAGGGATGAGCAGGCAGATGGTGCGCCCCGGCGGGCGCAGCGCCCGGGTCCAGGCATCGGTGCACACCGCCGTACGCGAACTCGAAGCCGAGGTGGGCCGCGACGCCCTGACCGTGCCGCTGGTCGCCCAGCGCGCCGGGGTCACCCCGTCCACGATCTACCGCCGTTGGGGAGACCTCACGGAGCTGCTGTCGGATGTGGCGGTCGAGCGGCTGCGGCCCGACACCGCACCCAAGGACCACGGCGCCCTGGCGTCCGACCTGGCGGCCTGGGCCGAGCAGTTCCTCGACGAGATGGGCTCCCCCGCCGGCCGTGCCTACATCCGCGACGCCCTGCTCGGCGACCCCGACGGCACCAACGCCGGCCAGTGCTCGGCCTACGCCGCCGACCAGGTCGACCTCATCCTGGCCCGCGCGACCGAACGCGGGGACGACACCCCCGAGGTCGAGACGGTCATCGACCGCATCGTCGCCCCGCTGATGTACCGCATCCTCTTCCGCCCCGCCGGACTCGACGCCGCCTATGCTCGCGGACTCGTGGCGGGGCTCCTCGGTCAGGGCGGCCGTTGACCGGGTGACCGCGCAGGCGGGCGCCCGTCGTGCTGGTCGCGGCCCTCAACGCATGGTGTGCCCCCAACAATCCTTACTCGGCCGTGCCTTCGGGCGGGAGCTGCGCGGGGTAGGGCTCGCCGAAGTCGGCCGAGCGGCTGACCTTCTCCCAGGCGGTCGCCTCGGCAAGTTGGTGCTGGGAGTAGTCCCGCGCCATGGTCGTCGCGTTCACGCCCAGCGGGAGATGGCTCGGAACCTGGTCGCGGTGGACGGCCCGCACGATGATCTCGGCGGCGCGCTGAGGATCCCCGGCCGCTCCGCCCGCGCTCTGCCGCACCAGCCGGTTCATCGCCCCGACGGTCTCGTCGTAGGCGTCGGGGATGGGGTGGACCGTCATGGAGGAACCGGCCCAGTCGGTGGCGAAGCCGCTCGGCTCGACGACCATGACGCGCACGCCGAACGGTGCGGTCTCCACGGCGAGGACCCGGCTGAAGCCGTCGACCGCGAACTTGGCCGCCTGGTAGGAGGCGATGCCCGGCGATCCGCCGACCCGCCCGCCGATCGAGGAGATCTGCACGACGGTGCCGGCTCCCTGCTGGCGCAGGGTCGGGAGCGCGGCCTTGGTGACGTTGTAGACGCCCCAGAAGTTCGTCTCGAACTGGGCGCGGAAGTCGTCGTCGTCCGATGTCTCGATGGGTGACACATTCGCGTATCCCGCGTTGTTCACGAGCACGTCGATACGCCCGAAGCGGGCGAGCGCCGCCTCGACGGCCTCCTGCGCCGCCTCTGGACGCGTGACGTCCAGCGCGACGGGATGGACGCGGTCGCCGTACTCGCTGAATGCCTCGGCGAGGGCCTTGGGGTCGCGGGCGGTGGCCACGACGTGATCACCGGCCGCGACGGCGGCGGTGACCAGGGCGCGGCCGAGGCCGCGGGATGAACCGGTGATGAACCAGACCTGTTGCTTCATGCCGTTAGTACAACACCGTTCTCTTAATAATGCAACGCCGTTGCCTTACGAGTTCCTATGATGTGAGGCATGACGACGCCTGCCTTCCAACGTGCCCGCAGTACCCAGGCCAAGCAGGCACGGGAAGAGGCGATCCTGGACGCGGCCCGTACGCTCGGCCATCAGCGCGGGGTCCGGGACGTCACCCTCACCGACATCGCCGCGGCCGTGGGGATGCACAAGTCGGCCCTGCTTCGCTACTTCGAGACGAGGGAGCAGATCTTCCTGCTGCTCACCGCGGAAGGCTGGCGGCAGTGGTCCGCCGACCTGCGCGGCGATCTCGAAGGGAGGGCACATGCGACGCCCAGGGAGGTTGCCGAGGTCGTCGCCGCCACGCTGGCGGCTCGGCCGATGTTCTGCGACCTGCTGGCACAGGCGCCGTTGAACCTTGAGCGCAATGTCTCGATCGACTCGGTGCGCGCCTTCAAACTGGTGACGCTCAAGGAGATCGAGCTGATCGACGGCGAACTGCGACGACTGCTCGGACTGACCGAGTCGCAGACCGTCGACCTGGTCGCCGCGGCGACCAGCATGGCCGGGGCCCTGTGGCAGATGGCCACCCCCGGCCCGCGCCTGCGGGAGCTCTACGAGACCGACCCCCGGCTCGGCCACGCCGTCGTCGAGGTGGAACCCCGCCTGCGCCGCGTCCTCGCCGCCTTCCTCACCGGAATCGACGCGGGCCCCTCCGCGACGGCCCCGGGCGCCACCCCGTAGCCATCCCGCGGCTCTTTGCGAGGCGCTCAGGCTCCGGGCCCGAGGGGCCCGTCGCCCCCGCCCCGGCCCCATGCCACCGTCGTGGTGATCCGGGTGACGCTGGGCCTCCGGGGCACCGAACCGAACCCGAAGCGCACAGGGGGTTCGACGGGCGCCAGCACGCCGAGGTCGGCGCCCTCGAAGACCGCCGACACCGCGTCGATCGGCCTCAGATCCCGCGCGCCGTACCACTCACGGCGACCGCCCCCGGCGCTGCCGCGAGTCCGCACACCGGACAGCAGCAGGCGGGCGGGGAAGTCCAGCAGCGCGCTCCAGGCCGGACGGCGGGCGAGTGCGCCGGGCACGGCACGCAGCAGAAGTCCCAGGGGTCCTCGCCGGCCCATGGTGAAGCGCATGTCCAGTGCCCCGGCCGTGACGGTCCAGGTGCCCGCCTCGACGCCCACGCGGACCGGCACGATGCGCACCGCGTCGAAGGTGTAGGTGAGGGCGATGAAGTCCGCCGTCTCCGGTGTGGGAGCGAGCAGCAGCCGTTCGCCGTCGGCTCGATCGAGCATCACGTCGCTGAACGGCCCGAACGGCGACCGCTCCCAGTGTCCCAGCACGATGCGCGTCCCGGAGGAGGTGCCTGTGCCCGCGATCCATCCGTCGAAGCGCAGTCGCGCGGGGCCGGTGGCCTTGCCGCGTTCTCGGCTCACACCGGGTGGGTCCCCGCCCATCGCCCGCGGAAACGCGCTTCCCACGGACAAGCCCTGAAACCGGTGTGGGGCGCGGGGCCGATCCCGGCGGCCCCGCGCCCCACACCGTGAGGTGTCCGATACGGCTTTAGCCGCCGTAGTAGGCGTCGAAGTTCTTCGCGAACTCGCCGCCGTTGAAGCTGTCCCAGTTGATCGACCAGGCCATCAGCCCGCGCAGGGCGGGCCAGCTCCCGTGGGGCTGATAGCCGCCGCAGTCGGTCTTCTTCGTCAGGCAGTTCAGGGTCTTGGTCACTTCACTGGGCTGGGTGTGGCCGTTGCCCGCGTTGGGGCTCGCGGGCAGACCGATCGCCACTTGGGACGGGTCCAGCGGCGGGAACACGTTGTTGGTGTCGCCCGCGACGGGGAAGCCGGTGAGCAGCATGTCGGTCATCGCGATGTGGAAGTCGGCGCTGCCCATGGTGTGGAACTGGTTGTCGAGCCCCATGATCGGCCCGGAGTTGTAGTCCTGGACGTGCAGCAGGGTGAGGTCGTCCCGCAGTGCGTGAATGACCGGGAGATACGCCCCGGCGCGCGGGTCCTGGCCGCCGAAGGGGCCCGAACCGTAGAACTGGTAGCCCAGCTGCACGAAGAACGTTTCCGGGGCCATGGTGAGGGTGAAGTCGGATCCGTACTTCGCCTTGAGCGACTTCACGGCCGAGATGAGATTGACGATCGCGGGGGTCTTCGGGTTCTTGAAGTCCGTGTCGCCGTCGTCCAGCGACAGCGAGTGGCCCTCGAAGTCGATGTCCAGGCCGTCCAGTCCGTACCGGTCGATGATCTCCCCGACCGACTGGACGAACTTGTCACGGGCGGCGGTGGTGGTGAGCTGCACCTGGCCGTTCTGCCCGCCGATGGATATCAGCACCTTCTTGCCCGCGGCCTGCTTGGCCTTGATGGCGGCCTTGAACTCGTCCTCCGACTCGACGTTCGAGCACTCGGTCTGCGGGCAGAGGCTGAAGCGGATGTCGCCGGAGGTGGTGGAGGTGGGTTCGCCGAAGGCCAGGTCGATGATGTCCCAGCTGTCGGGGACATCGGCCATTCGGGTGTATCCGGAGCCGTTGGCGAAGCTCGAGTGCAGATAACCCACGAGCGCGTGCTCGGGGAGTGCCGCCTTCGCGGTGGCGGAGGTGGTACCCGCGTCGGCGGTCGTCGCCGAGACCGTGGCGAGCAGTCCGGCCGTGGCGACAGAGACGCACATGCCGGTCAGAACCCTCTTGGTCAAGGGGAAACGGAGGCTCATGGGGACCGCTCCTTGGTGTGGGGGGAAGGCGGAGCCGAACCGAGGTGGGACGGGATGATCGGACGGCGTGGGGGGAGGCTGCGCGCCCACGAGAAAACAGGACTAGACCAGTGGGTGTCAATGGTACGGTCCAATTTCGAGGTCCCGCACTAGGTCGCCGTGGTCGGCTCCCGCCCCCGTGAGGCGCCTGGTTGCTCAAGCCCCGCCGCTCCGGCCTCGCCGGTTGGCCTGTTGGCGGTCGGCAGGGGAACGCCCGACGGCCGCATGTGGCCGACCGCCGAGGGCGGCGGCTCGCGGCACACGGGACTACTCCAGACGCCACAGGTGGATCGTCTTGTCCTGGAAGCCGAGGGTGGCCAGGGTGCGGCCGTCGGGGCTGAACGCGAGTTGGGCGATGGACGGGCCTCCGGGGACGGAGATGGTGGCTCGGTGCTTGTGGGTGGCGGCGTCCCGCAGGTGCAGGCCCCTGTAGTCGGCGGTGAGGACGCTCTTGCCGTCCGTGGAGTAGGCCAGACCGGTGACGGAACCGACGTGGCTGTCGAGGGGCCTGCCGCGCTCCTTGCCGGTGAGCGGGTCCAAGAAGCGGACGTCGGTGGAGCTGCCGGCGACGGCCAGGGCCTTGCTGTCAGGGCTGAAGGCCATGTGGTTGGAGCCGCCGAAGAAGTCGTTCGGCGGTTGCGGGCGTTGCGTGCGGGTGGCCACATCCCACAGCCGCACGCCGTCCATGCCGGACTCGTCCACACTGGCGAGGGTCTTCCCGTCCGGGCTGAACCACAAGCCGCCGACGGTGCCGGTGTGGCCCCTGAGGGTGGCGAGGCGGCGGATCGTGGGGTGGGCGGGAATGCTCGTCACGGGCCGGGGGGCGGGCGCGGGGGGAGGAGGACGAGTCGTCGTCAAGGGCGAGGAGCGCGGCGGTGGTTGCGCCCGCGGCGACCACGGCGGCCCCGCCGGCGATGAGCAGGCCGCGGCGGGAGATCCCCGTATCGCGAGGATGCGCGAGGGAAGGGGCCGAACTCGGAGGGGCGTACGGGGCGTATGGAGCGGCCGAGGGTGGCGGCTCCTGGGGTACGCGGGCGGCGAGTACGCCATCCGCCGCTTTCCCCGTGCCCCCGGCCGCCGCCCCCTCTGGCGCGGGGTCGGGCAAGACGGCTGCGGCGGCGGCCCGTTGCTCCTCCACTTGGAGCCTGAGCCGGGCGACCTCCTCCCGGAGGCGGTCGCGTTCGGCCCGTAGCCGCTCGCCCTCATGCTCCCCGGAGCCGGAGCCGGAGCCGGAGCCGCCGCCGGAGGGGACGTTCTCGCCCGGAGGGAGGGCCGTCCGCTCGTCCACGTCGCCACTCTTCCCGTCAAGGCCGTCGGTCGTGCCGACGACCGGTACCGCCGCGGCCGCGGCATGCGCCACCGCTGATCAGCCGAGCCGTTCCTCGATCTTCGAGAGCTGCAGCGTGGGCCACTTCTTCACCATCGCGTCCTCGTCCTCCTTGCTCACCTGGTCGCTCCCGTCCCAGATGATGGCCTCCATGACGACCGTCTCGATCCGGATCGCCAGGACCGTGACGCCCGGGGCCTCGAAGGTCCGGCCCGCATCCCCCAGGTCGGACGAGTGCTCCTTGGCGGCTGGGATCTTGTCGATCGCGTCGCGGTTGGCGGCCACCAGTCCGTTCCAGGCTGCCTTCGCCGCGTCCTCGTCGTCGTAGGCGAGGACGTCGGACTTGACCCGGAAGAACACGTTCTCCGACCGCTCGAGCACGACCATGCCCACCCCGCGCAGGTGTCGGCACGCCCAGTCGTCGCCTTCCTTGCGCCACTTGCGGCACTGCTTGTCCAGGTCGGCGCCGGCCAGCACGGATCTGCCGTCCTTGTTGCCGGTCGGCACCGAGAGGGATCCGGTGAGCCCGTCGTGCGGGATGAACCCGGGCAGGTCACGCTTGGTCGGCAGCACCGCGTCAACGTCGGCGGCGTCAAGAGTGGGGGCGGGCCACCACAGATACCCGCCGAAACCGGCCAGCGCCAGCACCAAGGCCGCCACACCGACCAGCACGCCGCGGCGCGTCATTCGAACCATGCCCGCCACCGTATGGACCCCCGTCGGGACCGGTCCCGGGCGCGCTGTTGAGTTCTCGCTCCCGTTTGACCTTCACACTGATGTGAGGGCCTGAGACTCGCAGGGCGCGGCTGGAACGCAGTCGCTGTTCACGTGTTCTGAGGAGGATCAGTCATGGTCTCGATCGATGTCCCCGCCTTCTACCAGGAGTGGGCGATCCGCAGCGGAGGCGTCTTCGACGCGGCCGCCGGGAAGGGGCCCGACACCCTGGAGGACATCCGGCTCGCCTACCGGACGTTCTTCCAGGACAGCTTTCCGGCGCCGGACGGGGTGACCTTCGGCCAGGTGAACGCGGGCGGGGTGGCCGCCGAGTATGCGACCCCCGCTGACCCCGTCCCCGGTCGGCACCTGGTCTATCTGCACGGTGGCGCGTACCTCGTGGGGGATCCGCAGGGCTACCGTGGCCTGGTCGGCGCCCTCGTCCGGCGCCTGCGCGCACGCGCTCTGGTGCCGGACTACCGACTGGCCCCGGAGGCGGTCTTCCCGGCCGCCGTCGATGACGCCGTGGCGGCCTACCGCTGGCTGCTGGAGCAGGAAGTGGCGCCGGAGAACGTGGTGTTCGCCGGTGACTCGGCCGGTGGCGCGATGGCGGTCAGCGCCCTGGTCGCGGCCCGTGACCAGGGCCTTCCGATGCCGGCCGCCTCGATCGCCATCTCTCCCTGGGCCAACCTGGAACACACCGGGGCCACGATGTTCACCCTGGACGCCGTCGACCCGTCCGTCAGCCGCGAAGGGCTGCGCCGTGCCGCTGAGGTGGTCCTGGGCAGTGCCCCGCACAACAGCCCGCTGGCCTCCCCGGTCTTCGCCGACACGCGCGGACTGCCACCCGTACTGATCCAGATCGGCGGTCATGAGGTCATGCTCAGCGACGCCATCAGGCTGGCCGCCAAACTGGCCGAGGACGCCGTGCCGACCCGACTGGACGTCGCACCGGGGATGGGACACGTATGGCATCTCCTCGCCGGTCACCTCCCGGCCGCGGACAAGGCCGTCGCCGATGCCGTCACCTTCGCGGAGGAGCACCTTCCCGTGGCGTGAGTGCCACTTCGCGGTAGGCGGCCGATTCGGTGGCGGCTCGTCGCCCTTCTCATGGACGCCCTGACCAAGGGATATCGGGGGCGGGCGGTGCCGGGCCCGTGATAGGGCTGCACCTATGAGTGAGTTGATCAGGATCCCCGCCCCGGACGGGGTCGCGCCCGCCGCCCAGTACTCCCATGTCGTCAAGGGCACCGGGCACTTCGTGGCCGTCTCCGGCCAGCTCGCGCTGGACGAGGCGGGCAGCATCGTCGGCGAGGGAGACCCGGCGGCCCAGGCCCGCCAGGTCTTCGAGAACCTGCGACGCTGCCTCGGCGCCGCCGGTGCCACGTTCGACGACGTGATCAAACTGACCTACTTCGTCACGGACATGGCCCACATGCCCGCCATCCGCGAGGCCCGCGCCCTTCACATACCCGACGACCGGCTGCCGGCCGCCTCGGCGGTGCAGGTCGTCTCGCTGGTGCGGCCGGAGTTCCTCATGGAGATCGAGGCACTCGCGGTGGTGGCCGAGTGACCGGATGACTCCGGATGACTTACGACGCCTCGGCGAGCCGGTGCCGGAGGTGGTCGTAGGCCCAGGTGGCGAGGGTGGTCGGGGCGGTGGTCCGGAGGCTACGGCGCTGTTCGGGTACGAAGTCTTCGCGCAGGCCCGTCGACATTCCGATCACGGCCTCGACCAGGCTCTCGGTCATCCCCGCCTGGTGGAGCTGGGTGCGCATGGCGTCGTCCGTGATCTGTTCGACGCCGATCCGCCGACCGGTGGCAGCGGTAAGGATGTCGCTGAGCCAGGCCGTCGATCTCACCGGCACCATGACGTTTCTCGGCGCCTACGCTGCTTTGGAAGACGACGCGGCCGATCCGGTTCTCGGTGACGGCGCGGACCACGCTCCTGGTGGCGCGGTCGTATTCGGCGAGCGGATCCCCGCTGCCGCTGGCGGGGTTCACCCAGAACAGCGCGTCGAGATCGGCGGTCGCCGCCACCACCGCATCGGCGTCGTACTGGTCGACCGGCACGGCATCCACCGCGTCCCGCACCTCCGGCGGCTCACCCGATCCACCACCTTGACGATTGCTCCGCAGGGAGTGTCGCCACGCCATAGCGGTCAGCCATTGGGCGCGGGAGGGATGTTCAGGCGGTTGAGGACTCTGCGGATGGTGGATGTTCATAGTGACGCGCGCGCCCGACTACTGGCGGCCGAGACCGCCGATTGGGAGTGGTCATGAAAGACGCCACACCACCGCCCCATCAGCCCTGCACGGAAGGTATGCCCGTCGGAGCCTGGGTGCCCCGTGAGCAGTCGGTCGCCGCTCGGCACCCGGAGTCAGCCCCCCGCGATTCCGGTGGAGACCGCCTCCCAGCGCTCCCACTCCGCGAGCCGCGCCGGGTAGACCTGGCGCATCAGATCGAGCGGTCCCGTGCCGAGGAAGAACCGCAGCGGCGGCTCGTCGGCGTCGGCGAGCGTGAGGATCGCCTTCCGGGTGGCCGCGGGGTCCTGGCGCACCGCCGCGGCGCGGTGCATCGTGGCGCGGAAGTCGTCGTAGGCGGGCAGCCGTTCCGCGTGCGCGGAGGAGGATCCGGCCCAGTCCGTGGCGTATCCGGCGGGTTCCACGAGGGTCACCTTGATACCGAAGCCGGCGACCTCGGCGGCGAGTGATTCGGTGAGGCCCTCCAGGGCGAACTTGGAGGCGTGGTAGAGGCCGAGGCCGGGCAGCGCGAACACCCCGCCGATGGATGACACCTGGAGGATGCGGCCGTGCCCCTGCGCGCGGAGCTGGGGCAGCACCGCCCGGGTGACCCACAGGGCCCCGAAGAGGTTGGTCTCCAACTGGGCGCGCGCATCCGCCTCGGTGACCTCCTCGACCATGCCGAAGAGGCCGTAACCGGCGTTGTTGACGACGACGTCCAGGCCGCCGAAGTGCTCCACCGCGCGGGCGACGGCACCCTCGACGGCGGTGCGGTCGGTGACGTCGAGGCGGATCGGCAGCACCGCGTCGCCGTAGCGCGAGGTCAGCGGTGCCAGGGTGGCGGTGTCGCGGGCCGTGGCCACGACCCGGTCGCCGCGGTCGAGCGCGGCGAGCGCCCATTCCCGGCCGAAGCCGCGGGAGGTGCCGGTGATGAACCATGTCTTGGCCATGGGAGATGTCCTCGATGTCCTTGGCGAGTACCGACTTGAACAGTGTTCTAGTAGAACGGTGTTCAAGTTAGGACTGCCTAAGCCATACTGTCAAGGCAGAACAGAACGGTGAGGAACGGAGAGAGCATGCGCCTGAGGCGATCCAATGTGCTTGAAGGGGCCATGCGGCTCCTCGAGGAGGAGGGGCTCGCCGGTCTCACGATGCGCAGGCTGGCTTCCGCGCTCGACGTCCGCCCCAGCGCGCTGTACTGGCACTTCGCGGACAAGCGCGCGCTGCTCGACGCCATGGCGGAGGAACTCGTCTCCGGTGTCCCGGACCCGGACGAGGCCCTGCCGTGGGACGAGCGCGTGGCCGTGCTGGCGCGGGGCCTGCGCGACGCACTGCTCTCGCACCGCGATGGCGCGCGGCTGCACGCGGGCACCTTCGTCAGCGGCCCCCACACGCTCCGACTCGGCAACGCGCTCCTCGCCGCCCTCACCGACGCGGGGCTGCCGCGCGCCCAGGCGACCGGCACGGTCTTCGGCCTGCTGCACTTCGTCCTCGGTCACACCATCGAGGAGCAGGCGCGCGACGAACTGCGCGCCGCGAAGCAGTGGGACCCGGAACGGGTGGTGGCAGCCGCCGGCGACTTCCCCGAACTCGCCGCGGGCCTGGCCGCCTTCGAGACGGCGAGCCCCGACGAACGCTTCGCCGACGGCGTGGGAGGGA
Organism: Streptomyces sp. 11-1-2; assembly: GCF_003595545.1. Taxonomy (NCBI): domain Bacteria; kingdom Bacillati; phylum Actinomycetota; class Actinomycetes; order Kitasatosporales; family Streptomycetaceae; genus Streptomyces; species Streptomyces sp. 11-1-2. Next base: position 1,842,620 of record NZ_CP022545.1, on the reverse strand, counting down.
TCCTTGACGGGGTTCGGTGGCGGGTGGGCGTCCGGAAGGGGGGCAGCGATTCTGCTTCCGGGTCGGTTTCGTAAGCCATGCGAAAGGCATCGGCGTGCGGTCCTCGCCGATGCCGGGAGAGAGGCGACCGCTGTCCATCCTGAGGGCCGCGGTGTGGCCACATACCGTGCGCCGGGGACCGGACATCGGGGACGATCGCATGGTGCACCCGAAGTGAGGAGAACACCCTATGTTGCGTGTCAAAGCCCTTCTGCACTACGGACTCCAGGTGCCTTCCCTGGACACGGGGCAGAGCTTCTACGACGCGTTCGGCCTGCGCACGGCCGAGCGGGGCAACGCCGTGGCCATCCGCTGTGACGGCCGTGAGCAGGACCAGACGGTGCTGGTGGAAGGGCCGGTCAAGCGGCTGCACCATGTGGCGTTCGCCGTGGAGCCGGGGTCCCTGCCCGAATGGCAGCGCCACCTGGAGGGCCTCGGTGTCCGCCTGCTCGACGCCCCCGCCGAGCTGCCGGGTGGCCTGTGGTTCCGTGACCACGAGGGCAATCTGCTGAATCTGCGGGACGAGGAGATCAGCTCCTGGCGGGACTTCGGCACCACGGACGCGCACGAGCCCAACTTCGGCGATCGCGTCCGCCGCGTCGACCAGGCCCGCTGGCTCACCGCCGACGAGAAGCCGCGCCCCCGACGACTTGGCCACATGCTGATCTTCAGTACGGATCTGGACGCGTCCGAGGCGTTCTACGCCCGCACCCTGGGCCTGCGGCTCTCGGACCGCGTCCGGTCCATGGCGACCTTCATGAACTCGGGCCCCGGCGATCACCACGTCTTCGGCTTCGTGTCCGGCACCCACCCCGGCCTGCACCACTCGAGCTGGGAGGTCGCCGACATCGACCAGATCGCGTTGGGCGCGCGGACCATGGCCGCCGCGGGCCACAGCCATGGCTGGGGCCTCGGCCGGCACACACTGGGCTCCAACTTCTTCCACTACATCCAGGACCCGTGGGGCAGTTGGATCGAGTACTCCAGCGACATGGACTGCATCACCGAGAACTGGAAGGCGGGCGACTGGGACTGCCCGCCCGCTGTCTGGAGCCCCGAGATGCCTGCCGACTTCATCGTCAACCAGGAGCAGAAGCCCTCCTGACCTCCACCCGGCCGTGGCGGGCCGTCACCAGGGAATCGACGATCGAGGGCTCAGTCGTCCGTTGCGGGGCGGCTCTTGGCGCTCCCATGGCCGTGCCCGTGCCCGTGCCCATGGCCGTGCCCGTGAGAGTGGCCGTGGCCGTGCCCGGATCCCTCGGAGGGAGCGGGCACCGCGTCGCCCGCGCGCAGCGGCGCTGCCTCGTATCTGCCTTCGTGAGCGACGATCGGCCGCCGGTCGCCGGCGAGTTCGGGGTGCTTTTCCTCCAGCTTCTGCCGGGATTCAGCCGTGCGCCGCAGGTCGGTGACGTACTCACGGTCGCCGCGGTACGTCCCCTTCCAGGTCTGCGGCATCCGCTCCGGCGGCGGTGGCACGGTGGCGGCGCCACCCAGGGCGAAGCTGCTGGGTATCTTGCGGGTGGCGCCGCCGCACTCCGGGCAGCTCGGCAGCGGTGCGCTGTACGACTGGATCACCTCGAAGCGGTGTCCGGTCTCGCAGGCGAGTTCATAGATGGCCATGGGGTCCCTCACATCACCAGAGCGTCAGAGAGCGGTTGAGGATGCCGGCCACGTCGTCCTCGGTGACCGTGCGCGGAGCGGTGGACAGCAGTCGCTGCTGCTTCATGGCGCCTTCCACCAGCGCCGGGATGTCTCCCTCGCCGTAGCCGACACCGCCGATGCCGTTGGGCATGCCGATGTCGCGCATCAACTGCTCGATCGCGGTGGGCAGACACTCGGCGGGGTCGGCGGGGCGTTCCATCCCCGGGGCGAGGAGTTCCGCGGCCCGCAGATGCCGCTCGGGCTGGGCGGAGAAGGTGAAGCGGAACGCCTCCGGCGCGGTGAGCGAGACCGCCATTCCGTGCGGCACCATCGGCTCGTGTGCGGGGTAGCCGGCGGGGTGGAAGTCCTTCACCCGTCCGGCGATCGGGTAGGCGTTGGCGTGGGGGATGTGGACGCCCGCGTTGCCGAATCCGAGACCGGCGAAGGTTGCCGCCAGCGCCATGTCGGACCGCGCCTGGGGGTTGTCGCCGTCGCGGACCGCGGTGCGGAAGGACTGCGCGAGCAGGTGCAGCGCCCGTTCCGACCACGCGTCGGAGATGGGATTGGCGCCGCAGTACGGCACGCGCTGTTCGGGGCGCTTGTGTGGGTAGGTGTCGTACGGGCGGGCCGTGTAGCTCTCCAGCGCGTGGCACAGGATGTCCATGCCGCTGGCGGCGGTCACCCCGGCGGGCTGGGTGAAGGTCAGGTCCGGATCGATGACCGCGAGCGTGGGCCGCAGGCGGGCGTGGCTGATGCCGGTCTTGACCTTCAGCTCCAGGACGTCCAGCACACAGATGGTGGTGCTCTCCGCGCCGGTTCCGGTGGTGGTGGGGACCGCGACCAGCGGCCCCAGCGGGTTCACGGGCGCCAGCGCCCGGCCCACCGGCGCGTTGATGTAGTCCATCAGCTCGCCGGGGTTGGTGCTGAGCAGGTTGACGGCCTTGGCGGTGTCGATGCTGGAGCCGCCGCCCACCGCGACGAAGGCGTCCCACGGGCCCGACGCCAGCGCATGGTCCACCGCCTGCCGCAGGCTGACGTCGGTGGGCTCCACGTGTACGCCGTCGAAGACGTGGGCTTCGATGCCGAACGCGGTCATCCGCTCGGCGATGCGGTGCGGCGCGCCGGTGGCGGCCACCCCGGCGTCGGTGATCACGAGGACCCGGCGGGCCCCGTGCTGGGCGAGGTCGTAGCCGATCTCGTCGGATGCTCCCGGCCCGAACTTCAGCGCCGGGGCGCCGTAGGTGAAAACTGACTCGGGTCCGGCCGGAGCGGTGGTGCTCATACGCGTCCCTCCTGGGGATCGGTTGGGTCCCAGCGGCGCGGCGAACGGTACCGGAGCGCCGACCGGGACCCGGACGATCAGGCGTAGAAGCCGCTGGGGGCGAGCCGCATCGTGCGCAGTTGCTCGGCGTCGTGGCCGAAGACGACGGTGGCGTCCGACCGCTCGGCGATGCCGCGGATCTTCTCCACCGAGCCGTACCAGGCGGACAGATCGTTGACGATGGCGGCGGGGGTGGCCGGCGGGCCGTAGGAGTCACCCATATAGACGGCGTCCGAGGTGAAGAGCATGGTCCCGGTCTCCGGCAGTTCGACCTTCATCGCCATGGTGCCGGGGGTGTGCCCGGGAGCCTCGATGAGGGTGACACCGGGCAGGATCTCGGTGTCGCCGCTGACGGTGTCGAAGTCACACGCCGCGTAGTCCGCCTTGAGGTGGGCACCGTTGAAGGCGCCGTCGAAGCCGAAGGCGAACTCCTTCTCCTTCTCGTGGCACACCAGCTTCGCGCCGGTGCCGGTGAACATGCCGATGTTCCCGGCGTGGTCGAAGTGCAGATGGGACAGGACCAGGTAGTCGATGTCCTGGGGTTGGACGCCGAGCTGGCCGAGCCGCGCGTCGAGATACTCCTCGTCGCTCACCTGGTCGTAGGGGAAGTACTCCTGCAGACCGGTCGGGGCCCAGCGGGTCTCCCAGTCACGGGGACAGCTGGTGTCCCACAGCAGGGTGCCCCCAGGGGTTTCCACGAGGACGCAGTGGGTGGTGCAGGAGTACCACTCGGGCGGCCGCTGGTGCTCGGTGCGCGTCCGCATCGTACGGCCGGCCTTGAGCAGCAGCCACGTCAGATCGCAGCTCATCGCTCCGCAGCTCAGTACGTGGACTTTGTTGGCGGTCATGGAGCTTCACCTCCGGTCGGGAAACATCGGGAAACATACGGGTCAGTAGGTGTGGGTTGGGGAGGGCAGTGGGCGGGCGGGGGAGGGAATGCCCCGGCTCAGGTGTCGTGCCGGGGGTGCGGATCGCGGCCCCGGGATTCCCGGACGATCAGCGCGCAGACCAGCCCGACCAGCGCCGCTCCCGCCCAGATCGAGGCGATCGGCCAGGACGCACCGTCGGCCGCGTTGACGAGTGCGCCCGCCACGAGCGGCACGAACCCGGCCACGACACCGCCGAGCTGATAGCCGATCGACGTACCGGTGTACCGGACGTCGGCGGGGAACAGCTCCGCGTACAGCGCCGCGGTGGGCGCGTACATACCCGCGTGCGCCACGGCGAGCGCGAGCAGCATGGCCAGCCAGGCGAGCCCGGTCTGCCCGGTCGCCAGCAGCCAGAAGAACGGGAAGGCGAGAACGGCCGTGAACGCGGCGGCGCTCAGGAACACGGGCCGTCGGCCCCATCGGTCCGACAGCGCGCCGAAGCAGGGCACCGTCAGCGCCTCGGCCACCGCCGCGATGAGCATCCCGGTCATCAGCACACTCCGCGACAGCCCGAGGTGGGACGAGCCGTAGGACAGCACGAAAACCGAGACGATGTAGAAGGGAACACCGGCCGAGACGTACATGCCGACGGTGAGGGCGATCGCCTTCCCGTGGTGGCGGAACGCCTCCATGGCCGGCATCTTGCGCGCCCGCCCCGACGCCTTCACCTGGACGAACGTCTGTGTCTCGGTGATGCGCGAGCGGAGGAACAGCCCGACCGCGATCAGCACGATGCTGAGCAGGAAGGGGATCCGCCAGCCCCAGGCGAGGAGGTCGTCATCGGGCAGTGTGGAGACCGCCGCGAACACGGTCGACGAGAGCACCAGCCCCAGCGGCACACCCATCTGCGGCAGGCTCCCGTAGAAGCCGCGCCGGTCCCGCGGCGAGGACTCCACGACCATGGTCACCGCACCGCCCCACTCGCCGCCGACGGCGAAACCCTGGAGGAAGCGCAGCGTGACCAGCAGGATGGGCGCCCAGATGCCGATGGTCTGGTAGCCCGGCAGCAGGCCGACGATGACGGTCGCCGCGCCCATCAGGAACAGCGTGAGCATGAGCGCGCTCTTGCGCCCCACGCGGTCCCCGAAGTGGCCGAAGATCACTCCACCGAGCGGGCGGGCGATGAAGCCGACCGCGAAGGTGGCGAACGCGGCCAGCGTGCCGGCCGCCGGTGAGAAGTCGGGAAAGAACTCCGTGCCGAAGACCAGTGCCGCGGCGAGGCCGTAGATGTAGAAGTCGTACCACTCGATCGTGGTGCCGATCATGCCGGCCAGGGCCGTTCGGCGGATGGCGGAGGCGGCCCGGGGAGCCTCGGGGGACTGGCCGGCTCTGGTATCGGTTGCTGTGTCGGTGACGGGAATATGGCTCATGCGGCTGCGCTGCTCTCGTCTGAGGGAGTCAGGTGAACTTGTCGACCGCGTCAGAGAGTTGGCACCATGCCGCCGTCACACCGCAGGGCACTGCCCGTGACGTACGCGGCCTGGGTGCTGCACAGAAACGCGGCGACGGCGCCGAACTCATCGGGGTCGCCGTAGCGCCCCGCCGGGATCGTGGCCTTGGACGCGGCCTCGACCTCGTCGAGCGACTGGCCGGTGCGCTGGGCGGCGGCCTCGTCGATCTGCCGGGCGCGCGGGGTGGCGATGCGCCCGGGAAGCAGGGAGTTGACCGTCACGCCGTGGGTGGCGGCTTCGGCGGCGAGGGTTTTGAGATATCCGGCGAGCGCGGCCCGCCCGAGGTTGGACAGTGAAAGGTTCGGCAGGGGCGCCTGCACGCTCGTCGAGCTGATGCTCAGGATGCGGCCCCACCCCTTCTCGACCATGGCCGGCAGGGTGCCCCGCACCAGGATCTGCTGGGGGGTGACCAGCGTGGCGATGGCTTGCTCGACCCCGGCGGTGTCGATGGCGCGGGCCGGTCCGGGCGTTGGCCCCGGCCCGTTCAGTACGAGGATGTCGAGGTCGCCGACGGCCTCGCGGGCCGCCGTGAGGAGCCGCTCCGCGCCGCCGTCCGCGACCAGGTCACAGCCCACGCCGACCGCGCCCGGCAGCTCGCCCGCCACCTCCTTGGCTCGTTCGGCCGAGCGGCCCGTGACCACGACGGTGACGCCTTCCTCCGCCAGGGCCCGGGCGGTCGCCCGGCCAAGACCGGAGGTGGACGCGCAGATGAGAGCGGTTTTGCCTGCCAGACCGAGTTGCATGGCACCTTCCTGTGTCTGAAATATAAGACGCTGTCTAATATGCAAACCAGATGGTGCCCACGTGTGCGGCGCACGTCAAGGCTTGACGCCCGCCGAAACCACGAGCGAGACTCCGATTTCTCAGACAGCGTCTGATATCTCGTCGTTCGTCGAACGGCCTTCGACACCCGCACATCGAGAGGCATGACAGTGACCGGCACCCAGCCCCAAGCGGCATCCGCAGCCCCCAAGCGGCCTCGTGTGGCGCGGCAGCGACCCCGGTGGACCGAGCTCCGGGAGGTTCTGCAACTGCGCCGGCCGACCCTCAACCCGGTCGAGCGGCGGCTCGGGGCCGCGCTGACCATCGGCGATCTCCGCGCGGTGGCGGTGCGCACGACTCCGCGTGCGGTGTTCGACTACGTCGACGGCGCGGCCGACGCGGAGCTGACCGCGCGGCGCAACAGGGCGGCGTTCGCGGCGGTCGAACTCGTGCCGGAGTACCTGTCGCCGGTCGACCATCCGGACTTGTCCACGCGGCTGTTCGGCCGGGAGATCGCGATGCCGCTGATCTTCGCGCCGACCGGTTACACCCGGATGATGCACCACGAGGGCGAGGCGGCGGTCGCGCGCGTGGCCGCCCGCCACGGCCTGCCCTACACCCTGTCCACCGTGGGCACCTCGACCGTCGAGGACGTCGCCGCGGCGGCTCCCGGCGGCGAACACTGGTTCCAGCTCTACCTGACCCGGAACGAGCGCCTCAACGCGGAACTTCTCGACCGCGCGCTCGCGGCCGGGTTCACCACTGTGGTCCTCACCGTCGACACACCGGTGGCGGGCAGGCACCCGAAGGACATGCGCAACGGCCTCACGATCCCGCCCTCGCTCACCCTGCGGACGCTGTTCGGCATGGCCCGCTACCCGTCCTGGGCGCTGAACAAGCTGACCACGGCCCCGATCACGTTCGCGTCGCTGACCGGCATGAGCGGCACGAGTGGCGCGAGCGGCATGACCGGCGACACGATCGACGCCGTGCGGGTGGCCGACGTCGTCTTCGAACCGACGCTGAGCTACGAGCACCTGGCGTGGCTGCGCGCCCACTGGCCGCACCGGTTGCTGGTCAAGGGGATCCTCAGCCCGCGCGACGCCCGCCGCGTCGTCGAGGCGGGCGCGGACGGTGTGATCGTGTCCAACCACGGAGGGCGGCAGCTCGACCGCACACCGGCCACCCTCACGGTGCTGCCCGAGATACGCGAGGAGCTGGGCCCTGATGCCACGGTGATCCTCGACAGCGGTGTCACCCACGGTCAGGACATCCTCGCCGCACGGGCGCTCGGGGCGGACGCGGTCATGATCGGCCGGGCCTATCTGTACGGCCTGATGGCCGGTGGCGAGCGGGGCGTGGAGCGTGCTGTCACGATCCTGCGCGAGGAGTACGCGCGCAGCCTGCAACTGCTCGGCCTGAAGGCGAGCGAAGCCATCGCGCGGCATCACCTGCGCATGCCTTGAGCCGCCTTGCCCGCACGTGCCGTGAGCGGTCGCATCCGTTGAACGGTCCGGGTACGGGAAAGGGCCCGCCGGGGGAAGCGGGCCCTTTCCCGCGCGCACGGCCCCTTTCCCGTGTGCGCCGCGGCGCCTCAGAAGGCCCGCTGGGGGATCCCGAGCGGGTTCGCGTCGCGCAGGGCCGGGGGCAGGAGGTGCTGCGGCACGCCCTGATAGGCGACCGGCCGCAGGAACCGGGAGATGGCCTCGGTCCCCACCGAGGTCGTACCTGGCGCGGTGGTGGCCGGGTAGGGACCGCCGTGCTGTTGGGCGTAGGTGACCGACACGCCCGTGGGCCACTGGTTCCAGAGCACACGTCCGGCCTTGGCGGCCAGGAGCCTGATCAACTCCGCGGCGATGGCATCGTCGTTTTCGCCCTGGATGGACGCGGTCAGCTGTCCGTCGATGACCTTTGCCACGTCGAGCAGTTCACTCTCCTCCGCGTACTCGACGACCAGCGCGGCCGGTCCGAACACCTCCCGGATGAGCGCCTCGGGGTCACCGAGGAGTTCGGCCGAGGTCGTGCACAGCACCGTCGGCGACGGATCGGCGGCGGCGTGGTCGCCACTCACCACGACGCGCACCCCCGCCGTGTCGCGCAGCTCGCGTACCGCACTCGCATAGGAGGTCCGGATGCGCTCGTTGAGCAACGTCAACGAGCTGCCCGGAACCGCGCCGGGAAGCCGGTCCACCAGCTTGGCCGAGGCCGGTACCAGCAGGATGCCGGGCTTGGTGCAGAACTGTCCGGCGCCGAGCGTGAACGAGCCGACGAACTCCGAGACGATCTCGGGCCCGCGCCGCTCGGCGGCGGCCTCCGTCACGAACACCGGGTTGACGCTGCCGAGTTCACCGAAGAACGGTATGGGCTCCGGACGGCCCGCGGCGAGGTCGAAAAGCGCTCGGCCCGCCTCGATCGATCCGGTGAACGCGCCCGCCTTCACCCGCGGGTCCACGATGGCGGTCCGGCCGGCCTCCGTACCGAAGATCACGTCGAAGAGCCCCTCGGGTGCGCCCGCGGACCGCAGCGCCTGGTGCACCACCTCCGCCGTGGCGGCCGAGAGCCTGGGGTGGCCGGAGTGGGCCTTGACCACGACCGGGCAGCCCGCCGCGAGTGCCGAGGCGGTGTCACCGCCCGCCACGCTGAACGCGAACGGGAAGTTGCTCGCGGCGAAGACGACCACGGGACCGAGCGGTTCGAGCACCCGGCGCAGATCGGGCCGCGGGCCCATCGGCCACGCGGGGTCGGCGCGGTCGATCGTGGCCCCGAGATACTCCCCCCGCGTCACCACTTCGGTGAAGAGCCGCAGCTGGAACACCGTGCGGACCATTTCGTTCCGCAGCCGGGTCCGCCCGAGGGACGTCTCCTCGTCCGCGATCGCCACGAGCTTCGGCGCGGCCTCTTCGAGTGCGGAGGCGATGGCCTCGAGAAACGGGGCGCGGTCGGCCGGCTGGAGACGGCTCCACTGCTCGAACGCGCCTGCGGCGGCGTCGAGTTTATGCACCAGGACCTGCGCATTCGTCACATCGGGCATCAGGCACGCTCCCTCAATTCGTCTTAAATGTGAGACATAGTCTCAATCTCAAGACACAGTCGCATGCGTCGGCGTACTCGTCAACGCGCTTGACGGCGGCTGAGACCGGCTCACATACTCAACCCGCAAGACAACCAGTAAGACGACGTCTGAAGTTTCGTACATGGTGATCCGTACACAGTGAGGCGTGGCTCAATGAAGGCAGCAGTACTGCACCGGCCCGGTGCGCCGTTGACCGTCGAGGACGTCGATCTCGACGACCCCGGACCGGGCGAGGTCAGCCTCCGCGTGCTCGCCGCCGGCGTGTGTCACAGCGATCTGCACTACATGAACGGCGACCTCAACGTCCGCCTGCCCGCGGTGCTCGGGCACGAGGGGACCGGCATCGTCGAGCGGGTGGGGGAGGGGGTGACCCGGGTCCGCCCCGGCGACACCGTCATCACCCTGTGGCGTCCGCGGTGTGGCGACTGCGAGTTCTGCACGACCGGCCGTCCCGCCCTGTGCCCGCTCGGCCGGGTGCAGGCGGCCTCCAACGGCCTGCTCGACGGGACGCAGCGGCTGAACCTGAACGGCGAGAAGGTCCACCACCTCATGGGGGTCTCCTGCTTCGCCGAGCAGTGCGTCGTCTCGGAACGGTCGGTCCTCACGATCGACCCGGACATCCCGCCGGAGATCGCGGCGATCGCCGGATGCGCCGTGGTGACCGGGGCCGGCGCGGCGCTGAACGTCATGAAGGATGCCACCGGAGAGGGCGTCGTGGTCATCGGCGCCGGTGGCGTCGGGCTCAGCGCGGTCATGGGGCTGCGCCTCGTCGGCGCCGATCCGATCGTCGCGGTCGACACGGTGGACGCCAAGCTGGAGAAGGCACTCGAGCTGGGCGCCACCCATGCGGTCAACGCCCGTACACACCGCCTCACCGAGGAACTCACCAGGATCTCGCCGAAACCGATGGCCTGGTCGCTGGACGCGGTCGGCACGCCCCAGACACTCGCCCAGGCGGTCGAGGTCGTGGGCACGGGTGGCACCGCCGTCGCCCTCGGCCTCGGCAAGGTGGGCGCCACCGCGGCTGTGCCCATCAACCCCTTGGTGCAGCAGGAGAAGCGGCTGATCGGCAGTCTCTACGGCTCGGCCAACACACCGGTCGACATCCCCAAGCTCGTCGAACTGTTCAAGGCCGGTCGCCTGCCCCTCGGCAAGCTGCTCGGGGAACAATACGAACTGTCTGCGATCAACGAGGCTTACGCCGCGCTGTCGCGGGGCGCCACCGGCCGTGCTGTGATCATCCCTGTTCACCAGCGCTCGTAGGGCTCGAAGGGCTCGTAGAGCTCGTAGGGAGAGATCGATGAAGAAGGACCTGATCGCGGACCTGTGCCGACGGCTGTGGCAAGCCGGTAACGAGGCCACCGCGGACGACTCCACCGCGGTCGACGCCGCCGCGGCCGATCAGCTCGATGACCTCGAAATGGCCTACGCCGTCGAGAGCGCGACCCGCGATCTGGCGGTGGCGGCCGGTGGTCGGGTGATCGGCTACAAGGTCGGCCTCACGGCACAGCCCGTGCGGGACACGTTCGGCGCCGACGAGCCCGCCGCGGGCCACCTGCTCGCCGAACGGCTGCTGGCGGACGGCGAACCCCTCGCCACGGCCGGGCTGTTCGCCCCCATGGCAGAGGTGGAGATCGCCTTCACCCTGGGCGAGGCGCTGCCCGGCCCGCAGGTGACCGCGCAGGACGTCCGCAACGCCACCGCCGCGGTCGCGCCGGCTTTCGAGATCGTCGACAGCAGGTGGCGCGGCGGCGCGCGGACGCTCCCCATGCTCGTCGCCGACAACACCAACGCCGCTCGCGCGCTGCTGGGGTCCCCGGTTGCCCCACCGGCGTCAGCGGACCTGGCGAAGATCACCGCCACGCTGTCGATCGGCTCCCGGACGGTGCCGGGGAGCGCGGCCGCCGTCATGGGCGACCCCGCCGAGGCGGTCGCGTGGCTCGCCCGCCACCTGCTGCGCGGCGGACGGCGGCTGGAAGCCGGGGACATCGTCCTGAGCGGCACCCTGTGCGCCCCGACGGCGATCAGCGCCGGTGACCGCCTGGTCGCCGACCTCGGCGAGCTGGGCCGAATCGCCCTCGACGTCAACTGACGAAGACCGCCTGGGCGGATGGCCGGTGCGTCCGGCCCGTCATCCGGTCGTCTCCAGGAGGTGTCCGGCGCACCGTGACGCCTGCGGCGAGCTACTCCCCTCCCCGCCCCTTCCTCAACGGGGGCTCCGCCCCGGACCTCGGGTCCGGGGGCGAAGGCCCTTGGTAACGGGTGCGGGCGGGCCGCTCCCCTCCCCGCGCCTTCTCGCAGCATCGATATGCGGCTCCGCCGAGTGGCGGGGTTCTGCCCCCCGGGGTCCAGGGGCGGAGCCCCTGGTATCGGGAAGGGGCGGGGTGGGGGAAAGATCCGCCGGACACCCCGTAGCACCTTGGAGCCGACCGGTCTGTGCGCCGTCAGCGGGGGCCGGGGTCAGCGCAGCACGCGGTCGGCGGGGAGGACGCGGGGCGTCTCGGCCAGCAGGGTGCGCAGCCGGTGTGCGGGCAGCGGGGTGCCCGGGTCCTTGGGGGGCCGGGTCTGCGCCGGGCCGCCGGACCTGACCTCCTCGCCCAATTTGGCCATGGCAACCCTCCAAGTGTCAGTGTCGGCGCAGTAGGGCACCACGTAGGCGGCGGTCTCCGGCTCGAAGCGCCAGCTCTCGGCCAGGGGGCCCGCGTCGACGGTGTCGAAGCCCAGCCGGTCGATGAGGGCGGCGGCGCTCGCCTTCGCCTCCGGGTCGTCTCCGGCGATCGGCAGGGCGGAGCGGTCGGCGGCTCCGGCGGGACGGGCGAGCGCCGGGATGTGCTGGTCGCTGATGTTGTTGAACGCCTTGACGAGCTTCGCGCCGACCAGGTGCTTCTGGACGAGTTCGCTCGTGGTGGTCCCGCCCGAGTTCAGCACCTCGAACTCCCCGTCGCGGAACGGGTAGTAGTTGATCGTGTCGAGCACGACCTTGCCCGCCAGCGCGGCGGCCGGAAGCTGCCGGTAGGCGGCCAGCGGGATGCTCACCACCACCCAGTCGCCCGCTCGGGCCGCCTCCTCGGGCGTCGCGGCCCGGGCACGCTCCCCGAGCTCCGCGATCGTCTCGGTCAGGCTCTGGGGTCCGCGGGAATTGGACAGGACGACGTCGATACCCGCGGCGATCGCGAGCCGGGCGATTTTCGTGCCGATGTTGCCGCTGCCGATGAAGCCGAGTGTTGCCATGGAAGGAGGTCTCCTCATCTGGCGGACCTCTGGTCCGCCGGCGGTTCTGTCCAGGAGCCGGGCTCGGGCGGGGACGGTCATGCGGAAGCCAGGGCCTCTCACGCCACTCAACCGGAGCGGGTGCTCCTCTTGAAGGTAACACAACCGGAGCGAGCGCTCCGTAAAGGCCGCTTGTAGTCTGAATGCCGTGACCAGCGCCGACCTGTCCGCACCCACGCAGCCCCCCGTCAAACGCGCCCGCCGCGCGGACGCCGAGCGCAACCGCGCCGCGATCATCGAGGCGGCCGGTACGGTCTTCGCCGAGCAGGGCGGCACGGTCGACGTCCGTGAGATCGCCCGGCGCAGCGGCGTCGGCATGGGCACGCTCTACCGCCACTTCCCGACCAAGGGCGATCTGCTCGCCACCGTCCTGGAGCGGGAGTTCGCCTCCTGGCTCACCGCCGCCCACCAGGCGGCGGAGGCGACCGAAGGCCCCTGGGAGGCCCTGACCGGCTTCTTCGAACAGACCCTCGCCCACCAGGCAGGCAACCGCGCCCTTGTCGAGAGTTACACCGCCACCGGTGGTCCACCGCGTGTATGCGCCGAGTACCGCGATGCCTTCATCGACGAACTGCGCACCCGCTGCCTGAACGCCGGTCTCCTGCGCGCCGGTGTCACCACCGCCGACCTGGTCCTGCTCAGCGCATCCCTGAGCCAGGTCGTCCAGGCGACCGGCGACAGCCGCCCCGGCCAGTGGCGCCGCCTGCTCCGTATCTCCCTCGACGGCCTCCGTGCCCGCAACACCGAGCCACTGCCTGAGCTTGAGCCCGAGCCGACACTCCACGGGGACGGGGACGGGGACGCACCCGCGGGCGACTGACCGGCCGCCTGGTCTCGCAGACCTCGGCGTCTGATATTTTGGACGTCGTCTGTTGATAGGTGTGCTGGGAGGACATCGTGGCGCGACTCACCGCTCCGGCCCTGCGCCGGGGCCTGGACATCCTGGAACTGCTCGTCGACCAGGACGAGGGGCTGCGGGTTCCGGAGATCACCCAGCACCTCGGGCTGCCCCGTGCCACCACGCACGAGCTCGTCAACACACTGGCCGACCGGGGCTATGTGACCGTTTCCAAGGAGACCGGACGCGTCGCGATAGGGCTCAACGCACTGCGGCTCGGCGCCGGTTACGAGCGCGGGCTCGACCTCGCGACCGTGGGCCGGGAGTGTGCCGGCGAGGTGGCGCGGGCATGCGGCGAAACGGTCCAGGTGGTCGTACGGGACGGCAGATTCGCGGTGTTCATCGTGCGCATCGACAGCAAGTACTCGGTCCGGTTGGTGTCGCAGGTGGGCAGCCGGCTGCTCGCGTCCTGCACCGCGGGCGGAAAAGCGCTGCTGAGCGCCCTGCCGGCCCGGGAACTCGATGAGCTGTTCCCGAACGACAAGGCGCTGCAGCAGATGACGTCGAACAGCATCTCCACGCGGAAGCGGCTGCTGGCCGAGGTCGAAGAGGCCCGCGAGCGCGGCTGGACCGAGGAGTACTGCGAGTCCAATGACCACGCGGCCTGTGTCGCCGCGCCGGTGTACGACCGGCTCGGCAACTGCGTGGCGGCCATGAGCATCTCGGTGCCGACCCCGCGGTGGGGCGACGCGGAGAAGGAGCACTACGTCGAGTTGGTCCTCGATGGGGCACGGGCGATGGCCCAGCGCCTCGGAGCGAGCGTGTCGTCGTAAATCCCCCCGAGGTGGCGCGGTACTGACTCGTCACCCGGGGTGGCCGCCCGGGTGGGGTCAGCGTTCCAGCATTCGCATACCGGCCTCGGTGTGGGTGTCTCCGACGGCCGGGGGCAGGCTGGAGAGCCTGGCCAGGACCTCCGCGCTCAGCCGGAGGCGATCGGCGGCGGTGTTCTCCTCCACGCGGGCCACGCGCTTGGTGCCGGGGATGGGCGCGATGTCGTCGCCCTGGGCGAGCAGCCAGGCGAGGGCGACCTGGGCAGGTGTGGCGCCCGCCTCGGCGGCGATGGCCTGGACCTCGTCCGCGAGACGCAGATTGCGCTGGAAGTTCTCGCCGGTGAAGCGCGGGTTGCCGCGCCGGAAGTCGCCTTCCTCGAAGTCGGCCTCGTCGCGGACGGTGCCGGTGAGGAAGCCGTGTCCCAGCGGTGAGAAGGGGACCAGGCCGATGCCCAGCTCACGCAGCACCGGCAGGACGTGCTCCTCCAGTCCGCGGGTCCACAGCGAGTACTCGGACTGCACCGCGGTGATGGGGTGGACGGCGTGGGCGCGGCGGATCGTGTCCGGCCCCGCCTCGGACAGGCCGATATGCCGCACCTTGCCCTCGGCGACCAGCTCGGCCACGGCCCCGACGGTCTCCTCGATGGGGGTGTCGGGGTCGACGCGGTGCTGGTAGTACAGGTCGATGTGGTCGGTGCCCAGCCGTTTCAGCGATCCTTCGACGGCGGTGCGGATGTTGGCCGGGCTGGAGTCGAGGTTCCACGGGCCCGCCCCGGAGTGGGCGATCATGCCGAACTTGGTGGCCAGCACCACCTGATCGCGTCGGCCCTTCAGGGCCTGGCCGAGGAGTTCCTCGTTGATGTAGGGGCCGTAGATCTCCGCGGTGTCGATGAGGGTGACGCCCAGCTCCAGCGCCCGGTGGACGGTGCGGATGGACTCCGCGTCGTCCGTTCCGGCGCCGGTGAGGCCGTGGGACATGCCCATCGCACCCAGACCGATACGGGAAACCTCCAGGTCACCCAGGTTAATGTACTTCATCGGTGGTCACTTCTCCTGATAGGTGTGGTCGGATCGGCCGGTCACCGCGGCCGAGTGCGGTGACCCGCCGGGTGCGGCTGTCGCCCTCGGGTGGCGGGTGTCCGCGAGGAGCGCCGGGAGGGTCACGGGCGGATGAGGACCTTCAGGGCCTCGCGGTCGTTCATCGCCCGGTAGCCGTCGGCGATGTCCTCCAGGCCCAGCGTGCGGTCGAAGACCCGGCCCGGCCGGATCGAGCCGTCGAGGATGTGCGGCATCAGCTCCTCGATGTAGGCGCGGGCCGGGGCGACGCCACCGGTGAGGGTGATGTTGCGCATGAAGTCGCCGAACCCGAACGCGACATCGCTGTACTGCGGGGCGCCGACACGGCTGATCGTGCCGCCGTCGCGGACCACGCCGAAGCTCTGCACCAGCGCGTCCCTCAGGCCCACGCATTCGAGGACCTTACGGGTGCCCTCGCCGCCGGTCAGGTCACGCACCCGGGCGATGCCCTCCTCGCCGCGCTCGGCCACCACATCGGTGGCGCCGAAGCCACGGCCCAGATCGGTGCGCCGGGTGTGCCGGCCCATCAGGATGATCTGCTCGGCGCCCTGCAGCTTGGCGGCGATCACGGCCGCCAGGCCCACGGCACCGTCGCCGACGACGGTGACGCTGTCGCCGCGCTCGACACCGGCGGTACGGGCCGCGTGGTAGCCGGTGCACAGGATGTCGGACAGGGTCAGCAGATCCGGCAGCAGCTCGGAGTCCTCGCCGACCGGCAGCTTCACCAGGGTGCCGTCGGCGTACGGGACACGAGCGATCTGCCCCTGGCCGCCGTCGACACCGTTCACGCCCCACTGCCCGCCGTGCACACAGGAGGTCTGCAAACCGTCGCGGCAGTACCCGCAGGTGTTGTCGGCCCACATGAACGGGGCCACAGGTCACCGGGGACGAGGCCGCGCACCTCGGCGCCGGTCTCCTCGACGACGCCCAGGAACTCATGGCCCATGTGGCGGGGGGTGTCGGTGTGCGGCAGGGACTTGAAGGGCCACAGGTCGCTGCCGCAGATGCAGGACAGCACGATCCGTACGACCGCGTCGGTGGGGTTCTGGATCTTCGGGTCGGCGACGTTCTCGACGCGTACGTCGTCGGCCGCGTACAGCAGGGTGGCGCGCATGGGCGCAGCTCCTCGGTATGTGGGCGGGATGGTGGAAGGGGAGCCGCCAGTGGCGGCGCCGGACCGCTCGACCGTCTCCGGGCCCAGGAGGCCGGTCGGCGCGACACCATCGAGCCTGCCGCCTCGCGCCCGTGTCAGGCAGGCCGAGGTGTGCGGGGGAGCGGCCAGCAGGGGTGTGACAGGGCCCCCTCACCGGCGTGTTCCGGCGGAGGCGGGGAGACACTGGCCCTATGGCACCCGAGCAGCACAGCGGCGGCGAGGAACTGGGGCGCTTCCTGCGCGCCCGCCGCACCCAGACCAGCCCCCAGGCCGCCGGCCTCACCCCGGGGCCCGGCATCCGCCGCACCCCCGGCCTGCGCCGCGAGGAACTGGCCACCCTCGCCGGGGTCAGCATCGACTACTACACCCGACTGGAACGCGGCAAGGAAACCCGCCCCAGCCCCGCCGTGGTCGATGCCCTCGGGCGCGCCCTGCAGCTCGACGACGCCGAGCACCAGCATCTGCGCGACCTGGCCGTCCGCGCCGCCCGCTACGCGCCCAAGCCCGCCCCGGCCCCCGGCCGCACCGTGCGCCCCCACCTGAAGCTGCTGCTGGAAACGTTGCGCCCGAACCCCGCGTACATCCTCAGCCGCAGCATGGACATCCTCGCCCACAACCCCGGCGGCCTCGCCCTCTACGCCGGCATCACCGGCTGGCCCGTCAAGCAGCGCAACCTCGCCCGCTACCTCTTCCTCCACCCCGCCGCCCACGAGGTCTTCCCCGACTGGGAGAACCAGATCCGCGGCTGCGTCGCCCGCCTGCGCGCCCTGGCCGGCACCGACCCCGACGCCCCCGACCTCACCACTCTCGTCGGCGAACTGCTCCTCAAAAGCCCCGACTTCGCGGGCCTGTGGGAACGGTACGAGGTCACCGGCCGCAAGCACACCGCCAAGACCTTCCAGCACCCCCACGTCGGCAAGATCACCCTCGTCTTTCAGGGCATGGCGCTCGAAGGCACTCCCGGCCACCGCATGGGCGTCTACACGGCCGAACCCGGCACCCCGGACCACGACGCCATGCTCCTGCTCGACATGACCGCCACGCCCGCCGAGCCACGGCCCTCCGCCTCCGAACAGAAGCGCTGACCGGCCGAGCCGGGCGGCGAGCGACAGCCCCCGTTCGGGCATCGTCCGTCCGAGGTTCCGGGACCCGTCCCGGACCGGGGCGATGTGACCCAACTCGTACGCCTGCCGGAGCCGTTGAGCCTCGGCGCTGGGGCATGCTCCCCTGTGCGCGGGCTTGCTTTTGGGGACGGGTCCCGGAGGAGGGCGTGGATCCTGGTGGGTGCCCATGCACGCGTCGAGAATCGCCCGAACCGAGGAGACCGCCGATGCCCCTCTCCGCCAGTCTCGCGCGCGGAGTCGCGCCCACCACCCCCGGCACTCTGCCCGCCCGCACCGTGACCGGCGACCTCAGTGCCCCGCCCCGGCCGGGGCTGACGGTCTGCTTCGGGCGCGGCGAGAAGCCGGACGTGGACCTGGGTATGGGCGTGGACGATCTCCGGGTGAGCCGGCGGCACGGCGAGATTCCCCGGCGTCCGCCGGACTTTCCGGCCAGTTCGCTGGCGCACCTGGACGCGTGCACGTTGCTCGACGGCAAGGCGCTGGAGAAGGTGGCCGGCATCGACGCCCGGGAGCCGGACGTCGGATTCGGCCGCTGGGACTGCCAGTGGAGGAGCACCACCAACGAGTTCGAAGTGGACCCGCGCTTCGACCAGGGCGACCTGCCGCGCGACAAGAACGCCCGGTCGATCAAGCTCGGCGACAATCGCCAGGCCATCGTTCTGCCGGGGGACGAGGGCCCAGGGAGCTGCCGCGTCGAGGTGGTCCATCGCGACTACACCGGCCTGGACCGGGTGAAGGGGACCGAGCGGGTGGCCCTGGTCATCAAGGGGGGCGGGCCCCAAGGGCCGGCCCTGCGAACTGGCCACCGACCTCGCCGGCTCGGCCGCCGCCGCGCTACCGCCCGCCTGAACCCTTGGGGAGACGGGCGCGCCAGGTGAGCGACGTCTTCTCCACGCTCGCGGCCAGCCTCTTCGCGGCCGGATCGGCGCCCGCCGAGCGCTGCGAGTGGGCGATCTTCGCCGCCTGGTCGAGGTGGTCGCGCATCGCCGCGAGGAAGAGCGTGTCGAAGGCGGCGCCCTTGGTTCCCTTGATGGTGCGCAGTTCGTCCTCGGTCACCATGCCGGGCATGTCGTGCCCCTGGTGCGGGTTGGTGTCGGGGACGCCCGCTCGGGCGAGTAGCTTCCGTAGCTGGACGAGTTCGTCGCGGTAGGCGATGGCCACCGGTTTCGCCCACTTCTCCACCCCGGTGTCGGAAGAGTGGCCCGGGACCAGGCCCAGCAGGACCGTCGTCTGGTCGTCCATCGCGATCATCAGCTGGATCCAGCCGATATCGGTGGAGTTGAAGGTCCCCGACGTCGCCTGCCCGCTCGGGGACCGCGTGGCGGGGTCCCGTACGGCCGACGTCGACCGCGCCTCGCCCGGCGGTTTCCCGCTGCCGTCCCCGCATCCAGCAGTGAGCAGCGTGGCGGTGGCGAGCAGGACCGCTACGGACACCGCGCGCCGGGTGACGGTTGCCGCTGTCATGTCGACTCCCCTCGTCTGGCGTGGGCGGAGCCCCGGTGAGGGGACTCCGCCCACAGGCAAGGCGGTGTCGCCCTGCCGGGCCACGTGGCCTGCCCTCTGCTCCTCCGTCAGGGACGGCCGTCGGCTCCGCACTTGACGATCACGTTGATGCAGTCACGCACCCGCCGGGCCATCTCGTCCTCGGGCCAGGCGTTGAAGAAGTCACCGTGCATGGTGAATCCGGCACCCGACGCCAGCTTGAAGCGCGCGGGGTCGCCGCTGACCGGGTAGCGGAGCACCTGGCGCAGCTTCGGCACGGCGACCGGGTGCGTTGCCGGGCACTGGCCGCCGACCGGGTAGGCCATGTGGCTCTTGTGGTCGGGGGAGTCCAGGTCCTTGCCGTTCCAGCACTGGGGGAAGTCGAGGTAGGACTCCAGCATCGAACCGGCCGGGCAGTTCACGAAGTCCTTGGAGGGGTTGACCTCTCCGTGGTGCAGGCAGGACCAGCGCGCGATGGACGTGGGGTCGCCGACCCCGGTGGCCTTGGCGTTGCCCGCCACGATCCGCAGCCCCAGGGGGAGCGGCTTGATGGTGGCGATCACGTCGTCGCGCACACCTTCACCGAGGTAGTAGAAGGTGGTGCCGGTGGGTTCGACCTCTTTGCCGTTGTCGTAGAGGGTCGGGGTCCAATACGACGACAGGTCGGCGGTCGGACTGCAACTGGTCCTGCCCCTCTGCAGGGCGGCCAGATCGGTGCGCGCGTTGGTCGAGTTGTTCCCGAAGAAGCTGTGCATATGGGACGCGCCGGGGAGCCCCGGGAACACGATCGGGTCGTCCGGCAGCCGGTGGGTGAACGGGCACTCGGCGACGAACTCCGCTACGCGTACTGGTGCGTTGGCGCTCCGCGGGCTCGATGCCGCGCCCGCCTTGTCGGTGGCGCGCAGATCGGCACGCGCACTGGCCGGGCCGATGGAGAGCAGGGACAGGACGAGACCGACGGCGGCGAAGACGACGCCCGGACCTCGCCAGCGACCGAGGACACGCCGTAAGGGCGGGAAGCGCGGGGGTGTACGGGACATGACTCTCCTTTCCGTGCACGCACGGAAGAGCGAAAAGAGCGGGAGAGAGCCCAGCGGTGTGGTCACACGGGGCTGCCGAGAGAGCGCTCTCTCGGAGCGATGCTGCGGACGCTAGAGGTGGCCCAGGTCACTGTCAAGCGTCCGCGGCGAGGAGGGTCAAGAGCCTGCGGCAGCGGGGAGGCCGCGGCGTCCGCTCGGTCAGTCCTCGGAGCCCGGATCGGTTCGCTCGGCCGAGGGCAGCAGGTGAATGAGCAGCAGGACGATCCCGGAGATCATGAACACGCGCGTGGCGGCCTCCAGGCCATTCCACTTCTCCGACTGCCACATGGCGAACCATTCGCCGCCGATGCCGATGAACCCGGCGCCGAACAGCAGCATCAGCATCAACAGCCCCACGGTGCTGGCCTGACGGGCGCGGCGGACGCGGTTTCCGGGCGGCCCCGCGAACCACATGGCCGTCGCGGCGAGGAGGACAAGAGCGGCGAGGGTCTCCCAGGCGATGATGGCGACGTAGGCGGTGTCCTGGAGCGCGGTGGAGTCGATGGCCCGCCACATCAGGTCTTCGTCCTTGAACGTGGTGTCCATCGCCAGGACATGCCGCACGAACTGCTGGTTGCTGTCGAAGTCGGTGATGTTCCCGAAGGCGACGAGCGTGATGTACAACGCGATCGTCCCGGTGAGCACCCCCGAGGTCATCGAGTAGATACGGGGTGAACGTATTCTGCCGGTTCGCTCTGCCACGATGACCTCTGTCTCCCGTTGGATCCCGCTGACCATGAAGCGTGCGGGAGCCGTAGCGTACAACTGACTGGATCAGGGCGGTGATGGACGCCGTACTGTGCCGAGCTGAGCCGACGGCGGGGAGACGCGGGTCACACGCGTCCATGTCACAGGGGGTCGGGCTACCCCGTCTCAGGGGTGTAGCCACTGAACGACCACAGAGGAGCACACCATGGACGCGCGACTGAACTACTCCGCCAGCCAGACCGCCGGCAAGGTCCTGAGGCCCGTCATGGCGGCGGGCCGGGCGGTCAAGGAATCACCGCTGCCGGCGGCGACGCAGGAGCTGGTGGCGATACGCGTGAGTCAGATCAACGGCTGCGCCGTCTGCATCGACATGCACACCAAGGAAGCCGCCGCGGCCGGTGAGACCCCGGTGCGGTTGAACCTGGTCGCGGTATGGCGGGAGGCCACCGTCTTCACCGATGCCGAGCGGGCCGCGCTGGAGCTGGCGGAGGAGGGGACCCGGGTCGCGGACGCGGCTCGTGGGGTCGGCGACGAGGTGTGGGCGAATGCCGTCAAGCACTATGACGAGGAGCAGCTCACCGCCCTGGTGATCCTGGTCTCCTTCATGAATATGGTGAACCGGCTGAACGTCATCACCCAGCAGCCGGCGGCCGGTGACTACGAGGCCGGGCAGTTCCACTGACCGGCAACGGCATCGGTATCGGCAACGGGCCCAGGGGAGGGGAGTCGGCGTGAACAAGGTCGAGGAGTTCGAGGAGCTGCGGCCGCTGCTGTTCTCGATCGCCTATCGGATCCTGGGCAGTGTGAGTGAGGCCGAGGACGCGGTGCAGGAGACCTGGCTGCGCTTCGACGGCTCGGCGACCCGGCCCACGTCGACCAAGGCATATCTGTCGGCCACGGTGACGCGCATCTCGATCGATGTGCTGCGCTCCGCGCGTGTGCGACGGGAGGAGTACGTGGGCCCGTGGTTCCCCGAGCCGCTGCTCAGCGATCCGTATCAGGACCCGGCCCGGGCGGTGGAGCTGGCCGACTCGGTGTCGATGGCGGCGCTGTTGCTGCTGGAGCGGCTCAGCCCGCTGGAGCGGGCGGTGTTCGTGCTGCGGGAGGTGTTCGCCTTCGGGTTCGACGAGGTCGCCACGGCGGTGGGACGGTCGGAGGCGGCATGCAGGCAGCTCCTGGTGCGGGCGCGGCGGCACATGCAGGCCGGGCGGCCGCGGTTCGAGGCGGACCGGCAGGAACGGCAGGAGCTGGCCACGCGGTTCTTCGACGCGCTGAAGGACGGTGATGTGGGCGCGCTGCGGAATCTGCTGGCCGCCGATGTGCAACTGGTCGGGGACGGCGGCGGCAAGGCCCCGCGGCTGGCCAAGGCCGTCATGGGCGCGGAGAACGTGGCGCGGTTGCTGGGCACGGTCTTCCCGTGGCTGCTGCGGATCGACGTGTCGTTCGAGCTTCATGAGGTCAACGGCCAGCCGGGCGCGGTCTTCCGGGAGCGGGACGGCAAGGTGCTCCAGACCCTGGTCCTCGATGTGCTCGACGGGCAGATTCAGGCCATCCGCGCGGTGATCAACCCCGACAAGCTCGGCCACCTCGGGCCGGTCGGCGACGCCTGGGCCGTCGACCGCGAGGTGCGGCAGGCCCGGCGGCGCTCGAACTGACCTCGATGCGTGGTTTCCCACCCCGTGACCGGTCCGACACCCTGATCGTTCGACGATCTTGATAGTCTCGGGGAGCCAGTCGTGCCACATCCGAGGCCAGGGAATCCGGTGTGAATCCGGAGCTGACGCGCAGCGGTGAGGGGGACGGGCGGGGCATGTGACACCACTGGGAGGAGTCCGCGACGGCCGAGAAGCCGCCGCGGACGAGCACCGGGAAGGGGCCCCGTCCGGACGAGCCCGAGTCCGAAGACCTGCTGGTATCTCCGCGCCCCGTGCGGGGAGTACGTCCGTAGGCCAGGCTCCGCGTTCGAGCCCCGACAACCGAGGCATGCCCGTGCTCTGCTCTGCCCGCCGTACCGCGGCCCTCCTGCTCGCCCCCGCCCTCCTGCTCACCGCGTGCGGTGGCTCCGGCCAGGACGGCGCGGACGCCACAAAGCCCGCCGGTGCGGGCTATCCGCGCACCATCGACAACTGCGGCCACAAGGTCACGGTGAAGTCCGCCCCGAAGCGGGCCCTCTCCCTCAACCAGGGCAGCACGGAGATCCTGCTCTCCCTCGGCCTCGCCGACCGCATGGCGTCCACCGCCACCTGGACCGACCCGGTGATGAAGGGCCTGGAGAAGGCGAATGCGACGGTGCCGCGCCTCGCGGACAACGCGCCGTCCTTCGAGAAGGCCCTGGACGCCGAACCCGACTTCGTCACCGCCTCGTTCGTCTCCACCCTCGGCAAGGGCGGCGTGGCCACCCGCGAGCAGTTCGAGAAGCTGGGCGTGCCCACCTACGTCTCGCCGTCCGACTGCTCGGCGGGCCGGGACCCCGACAGCGGTGGCGATGGCTCCCGCAGCAAGCCACTCACCCTGGACACCGTCTACGGCGAGATACGCGACCTGGCCCACGCGTTCGGCGTCGATGAGCGCGGCGATAAGCTCATCGCGGGGTTGAAGCAGCGCGTGCGTACGGCCACCGAGGGAGTGGACGCCTCCGGCGTCTCGCTCATGTACTGGTTCGCCAACTCCCAGTCGCCCTACCTCGCCGGCTGCTGCGGCGCGCCGGGCGCCATCACCCGGGCCGTCGGAGCGAAGAACGCCTTCTCCGACACCCACGACGAGTGGCCGCAGATCAACTGGGAGACCGTGGCCGACCGCGACCCGGACGTCATCGTCCTCGGCGATCTCACGCGCAAGCAGCAGACCGCGGAGACCGCCAAGGCCAAGATGCGTTTCCTGGAGACCAACGCCGCCACCCGCAATCTCACCGCCGTGAAGAAGAAGCGGTACGTCCTGCTCAGCGGGCAGGCCATGAACCCGTCCATCCGTACGGTCGAAGGGGTCGAGCAGGTCGTCGCCGGGCTGCGCGACTTCGGACTCGCCAAGTGACCACCCGCCTCCTGCTGCTGATCGCGGGAGGGCTGGCCGCGCTGTTCGCGTCGATCGCCGTCGCCGTGACCATCGGCCCCGCCGACATCTCCACGGCCGACGTCTGGGCAGCGGTCACCGCCCATCTCGGCCTGGGCGAGAGCACGTTGCCACCGCTGCGCGACGGCATCGTGTGGAACCTGCGCATGCCCCGCACCCTGCTCGCCGCGGTGTGCGGGGCGGGGCTGGCCCTCTGCGGGGCCGTGATGCAGTCCCTGCTGCGCAATCCGCTGGCCGACCCCTTCGTCCTCGGGGTGTCCTCCGGCGCCTCAACAGGCGCCGTCGCCGTGGTCGTCCTCGGCGTGGGCGGCGGGGCCGTGTCCCTGTCGGCGGGCGCGTTCATCGGCGCGCTGCTCTCCTTCGGCCTGGTCCTGGCGCTCAGCCACAGCCTCGGCGGCAGCACCGACCGCGTGGTGCTGTCCGGGGTGGCCGCCATGCAACTGTTCTCCGCGCTGACCTCGTTCACCGTCCTCACCTCCGCGGACGCCGACACCACCCGCGCCGTGCTGTTCTGGCTCCTCGGCTCGCTCACCGGCGCCGGCTGGACCGATGTGCTGCTGTGCGCCGTCGTCCTGGCCGCCGTCCTCCTGGTCTGTCTCGGACACGCCCGGACCCTGGACGCGTTCGCCTTCGGCGAGGAGGCCGCGGCAGCGCTCGGCGTCCGCGTGGCCCGCACCCGCCTCGTCCTGCTGTGCGCGACCGCGCTGCTCACCGCGACCCTGGTCAGCTCCGCCGGGGCCATCGGCTTCGTCGGCCTGGTCCTCCCGCATGCCACCCGCGCCCTCACCGGGTCCGGCCACGCCCGCCTCCTGCCGGTCACCGCACTGGCCGGAGCCATCTTCCTGGTGTGGGTGGACACCGCCGCCCGCACCGTGATCGACCCCCAGGAGGTCCCGGTGGGCGTGGTGACGTCCCTCATCGGCGTACCGGCCTTCGTCGCCGTGCTCTACCGCGGCCGGAGGAAGACATGAACGACTCCCTTCCCGTTGACACCGCGGATGCGGCACCCGGACTCCGCGCGGACCGCGTCAGCCGCCGCGCCGACGGCCGGCTCATCGTCGACGGCATCACCCTCACCCTGCGCCCCGGCGAGACGCTGGGCCTGCTCGGCCCCAACGGCTCCGGGAAATCAACCCTGTTGCGGCTGCTCGCCGGCATCCTCACCCCCTCCGCCGGAGTCGTCACCCTGGACGGCCGCGCACTGCCGCGGGTCGGCCGCCGCGCCACGGCCCGCCGTATCGCCACCGTCGAACAGCACGCCCACACCCAGACCGAACTGACCGTCCGCGAGGTCGTGTCCCTTGGCCGCATCCCGCACCGGCGCGCGTGGTCGCCGTCCACCGCCACGGACACCCGGGCCGTCGACGCGGCCCTGGAGCGCACCGCACTGACCGACCGGGCCGGCCAGTCGTGGCACACCCTCTCCGGTGGCGAGCGCCAGCGCGCCCAGATCGCCCGGGCCCTCGCCCAGGAACCGTACGAGCTGCTGCTAGACGAGCCGACCAACCACCTCGACATCCAGCACCAGCTCGACCTGCTCGACCTCGTCGTCGGTCTGCCGATCGCCACCGTGATCGCCCTCCACGACCTCAACCTCGCGGCGATGTACTGCGACCGCCTGCTGGTCCTTTGCGAGGGACACGTCGTGGCCGAAGGCACCCCCAGCCAGGTGCTGACCCCGTCCCTGATCAAGCAGGTCTACGACGTCCGGGCCGATGTCACCCACGATCCGGGCCACCCGGTCATCCGCTTTCTGCGCCGCACACCGAAGCCGTGAGCCGGTAGACGGTATCCTGCCGAGCGGTTGCATGAACGACGGCGGCTGGACGGTTCTGGCGCGCTTTACCACTAGGCGGCTCTGGAAGGATCCACCACGTGAGCGATGCCGCGGACACACCGCCCCCCGAAGGCGCCCCGATCCGGGTGCTGATCGCGGATGACCAGGCGATGGTGCGCACCGGGTTCCGGCTGATTCTCGCCTCCCAGCCCGGAATCGAGGTGGTGGGCGAGGCCGCCGATGGCTCCGAGTGCGTGGAGCTGGCCCGGCGGCACCGCCCGGATGTGTGCCTGGTCGACATCCGTATGCCGAAACTGGACGGTCTGGAGGCGACCCGGCTGCTGGCCGGGCCCGGAGTGGCGGAGCCGCTGCGGGTCGTCGTGGTCACCACCTTCGACCAGGACGACTACGTGCACACCGCGATCCGCAACGGCGCCTGTGGCTTCCTGCTCAAGGACGCCGGTCCCGAACTCCTGGTGGAGGCGGTGCGGTCGGCCGCGCGCGGTGGCGCGCTGGTGTCTCCCGCGATCACCGTGCGTCTGCTGCGCCAGTGGGCGAGCCGGCCCGGCGCCGCCACCGTGGCGAACCCCCTGACCGGCAGGGAGCTGGATGTCGCCCGGCTGGTGGCGGTGGGCCGGACCAATCAGGAGATCTGCGCCGAACTGCACCTGTCGCTGTCCACGGTGAAAACCCATCTGAGCAACATCCAGACCAAGCTCGCCGTCCGCAACCGCGTGGAGATCGCGGCCTGGGCCTGGGACACCGGAGCGGTGCACAACCGCTAGCGCGGGCGAGCGGACGGCCCGGGCCCGTCGGGGCGTGTGCCCTTCAGGATGTGTGCCGTCAGCACGTCCGCCCGTCATGACGTGTGCCAGTCGGGGTGGCCGGGCATGGCCGGGAGCTTCGTGGAGTACAGCCAGGAGCGCAGAAAGGGCCCCAGGTCGCGGCCGGCGACGCGGCTTGCCAGGCGGATGAAGTCCGCGGTCCCCGCCGTGCTGTCGCGGTGCTCCGCCACCCAGGCGCGCTCGATGCGCTGGAACGTGGCCTCGCCGACCTTCTGCCGCAGCGCGTACAACACCAGAGCACCACCCTCGTAGGCGCCCCAGCCGTAGGGAGCCATGTCCTTGGGCGTGAAGGCGCCGAGGCGGGGATCGGCGACCGGCCCCTGCTTGCGCAGTTGGGCGGTGGCGTCCCGGTACGCGCTCTTCATGGCGTCGGCCGGATCGGTGCCGTGCGCCTCCTGGCTCCACAGGCCCTGGTAATAGACGGCGTGGCCCTCGTTGAGCCACAGATCGCTCCACCGGCGGGGCGAGACGCTGTTGCCGAAGTACTCGTGGGAGATCTCGTGCGCGACGATCGTGTCCGAGCCGTTGGCCTCCATACCCTCCTTGGTGAGCTCCTCCGTGGCGAGCAGGGTCAGGGACTGCGTCTCGAGCTCACCGCCCAGCGGCGTGGCGTAGATGCCGTACGTCCGCAGCGGGAACGGGCCCAGCCGTCGGGTCAGGAAACGCAGCGCCTTGGGCACGACCGTGTCGAGCTGCGGCATGAGGTCGTTGACTTGGCCGGTGGGCAGGGCGTGGCGCAGCTTGATCCCGTCCGGTCCCCGCCGCTTGACCACGGTGAAGTGGCCGACGCCGATCTGGATCAGTTCGGGCGCCAGCTTGTGGCGGCTCTCGAACCGGCGGACGGTATACACCCCTTCGCGCCGGGTGGCGGTGAGTTCGCCGTTCGCGATGGCGTTCACACGCGAGGGTGCGGCGATGGTGATGGTGGTAGGCGCCTTCTGGGCCGGATGGTCGGCGAACGCCGCGATCCGATGTGCGCCCGAGGGCTGGTTGATGGTCTGGACGACCCCCTTCGCCCGCACCATCCCGATCGCCGAGGTGCCGAGCTTCTCGGCCTCCTCAGGGCCCGCCACGGGCGCGTGCACCGTGACCTCCACCGAGAACCCCCGGCCGTCGGGCACCGGGTCCGCGGGAGTCACGCGCAGCTCCTGACCGGTGCGGGTCCAGGTCGCCTCGCGGCCGTCGACCGTCACCGAACGGACCGTGGTACCGGTCAGGTCGAGGTCGAAACGGGACAGGGCGTGGGTGGCCCGGCCGCGTAGCGTGGTGGTCGCGGTGTACGTCTTGAGGTCCTCGGCGAAGCGCAGCGCCAGGTCGGTATGGCGCACGGTGTAGCCCCCGTTGCCGAGCCCGGGATGCAGCGTGTCCCCGATTCCGGCGGCTCCGGGCGTGGGGGCGGTACGGGTGCCGCTCTGGGCGGACGTCGCGTCGGGGGTGCAGCCGGCCACGCCCGTCAGGGCGGTGGCCAGCGCCGTGACGATCCACGGCGTGAGGTTCGAGTGTCGTGTGTGACGAGCCATGAGCCGAGGGTGGCCCGCGGGGCAACCGTCGTGGATCCACCGGATAGCGGGTTCATGGCCACCGGCATCGGCCGAAAGAACGACCGGCGTGCGGCAGGGCTTGTGGGGCATGACGACACCTGCTAATCATTTAACAGGTGTCGAAAGGAGAGGGGCGGGTCATGAGCGTGCGGCAGGGATCGGTCGTCCTTCGGCAGCCGCACCGTCCTCGGGCCATCAGCTTCCTCGGCCTGGAGACGATCGGCGGATGGGCCGTGAAGCTGTACGGCATCAGCGCGGCGGCCGATGTGCCACGCCCCGCGCTGGTGGCCGCGACCGTGGAAACCGCGGCCTCGCTGCTGCCGAGCCCCGCTCGGACGGACAGCCGCTATGGCATCGGGTTCGCCATCGCGCACGACGCGGCCGACTACTGCTTCGCGCTGGTGGACTGGTGGCACGGTGAGCACGAGATTCATCAGCGACTGTTCTCGGCGCCCCGGGAGCGGCCGGATGCGCTGAGTCCGCATCCGGGTGAGGCCATCGGCTGCGTCTGGGAGTTGGCCGTCACCGACTTCGAGCGCCGGGCATGGTTGCGCCATGTGCTGGCCAACCCCGAGGGCCCGGACCCGGATGCCTATCTCAACGCACACTTCACAGGAAGGGTGTAGCCATGGGGATGCCACTGGAGCGGCTGGATGTCTGAGTTCGACGGCGATCGGATCCGGGTGAAGGATGCCTGCCGGCGGGTCCGCGGAGACATCGGTCGTGTTGCCGCCGACTAGGGCCGAGGACGTCGACGGCCTCCCCGACGGCATCGCGCTGCTCCATCACTTCGCCAACACCGAGGACCTCCGCGGATTCGTCGCGCACGGCCGGCGCCTTACGGCTCACGACGATCTCACCACGCCCGGAGATCTGGAACGCTGGCTGCGGGAGCATGGCCTCCTCGACGGCGACACCCCGGACACCAAGGCTCACCAGGGCCACCTGACCAGAGCCCTCGCCCTGCGCGCAGCCCTGCGTGCCGCGCTGCGCCAGGGTGGCGAGGCCGGCCAGGACGGCGGCGCCGCCCCGGTCGGCTACTCCTTCGACGTCACACTGACCGCGGCTCACGGCGCCCGGCTGACCATCTCCGCCGACCCCGTGCACACCGCCCTCGCGCACCTCGTGATGGCCGCCCTGACCGCCACGGCGAACGGGACCTGGCACCGGCTCAGGATGTGCCCCGCCCCCGATTGCCAGTGGGTCTTCTACGACAACTCCCGCCCGGGCCGCGCCAAATGGTGCTCGCCGCAGTTGTGTGGCAACCGCGCGAAGACACAGACCTACCGCCGCCGCCGATCGGGCTGAACCAAGCCGTAGTCACGCTGTGCCGTACGCCGAGGAGGCGCCACGCGCGTCCGGCGCGGCACGCTCCCCGCACAGGGCTCTGCCGTCGGCCTGGTCCCGTGTGCTCCGCATCACGGAAACACCCCCTGTGCTGCGGACAGTTCACGGTATGACGCACACTCCCACGGCCTCCCGCCCCCAGCGGGACACGGCGCCGGGCCAACGGGCCACGGGGCCGGCGCGGCGCCCGCGCGGCCACCACGTATCCCGCTCCGCCGGCCGTACGCCGAAGACCGCGCTCCGGCGCGACATCCAGGGACTGCGCGGGCTGGCCGTCACCCTGGTCGTGCTCGCGCACGCGGGAGTCCCGTACGTCACCGGCGGATACGCCGGGGTCGATGTCTTCTTCGTGATCTCCGGATTCCTCATCACAGCGGGGCTGCTCAAGGAGGCCGAACACACCGGATCGCTGTCCCTGCGGCGCTTCTACGCCCGGCGCGCGGTGCGCATCCTCCCGCTCGCGACCCTGGTCGCGCTGGTCACCATGGCGAGCTGCCGGCTCTTCGCCTCGAAGATCCGCTACACCGAGTTCATGCACGACGCGCTGGCCGGCGCCCTGTTCAGCGGCTGCCGCCGCGGGGCCCGCGGCGTCTGGTGCAGGGGGCACCTCCCAGCGGTAGCTGGGGGCGCCGTGCCAGGCGTCGCGGGCCCGCGAAGATCCACCGGACAGGGCCTAAGTGCCCAGCGTGTCGGCGGAGGGGCGTGGCGCGGCTTGTAGGGTACGTGCCATGCCGGATGCCCCGCCCCGCCCCGAGCCGTTCACCCCGCAGACCGCACCCGCGGCGCTCGAGGACCTCCGCGCGCGGCTGCGCGCGACCCGCTGGCCGGACGCGCCCGAGGACGCCGGGTGGTCGCTCGGGACCGACCTCGACTACCTCCGCGAACTCGTCGCCTACTGGGCGGAGGAGTTCGACTGGCCGGCGCAGGAGGCGGCGCTCGCCCGGCTGCCCCGCTTCCGCGTCCGGCTCGGCGGCCTCGGGATCCACTTCGCCCACGTCCGGGCCGCCGCCCCGGCCGGGCCCGCCCTGCCGCTGGTCCTCAGCCACGGCTGGCCGGACTCGTTCTGGCGCTATACGAAGGTCATTCCGCTGCTCACCGACCCGGGCGCGCACGGCGCCGACCCCGCCGACGCGTTCGACGTGGTCGTCCCCGACATTCCGGGCTACGGCTTCTCCGACCGGCCCACCGGGGCGCCGCTGAACTCCATCGCCGTCGCCGGGCTGTGGGCCGAGCTCATGGACGTCCTCGGCTATGAGCGGTTCGGCGCGGCAGGCGGGGACATCGGCAGCCATGTGAGCCGCTACCTCGCCCTCGACCACCCCGACCGGGTGGTGGCCGTGCACCGCATGGACGGCGGCCTGCCCGTCTTCACCGGCGACCCGGCGGACCTCGCGCCCGAGGAGCGCGCCTGGTTCGAGGAGGTCGCGGCCTGGGGCGCGGCGGAGGGCGCCTACGCCGCCATGCACCGCACCAAGCCGCAGACCGCCGCCTTCGGGCTCACCGACTCACCGGTCGGGCTCGCCGCGTGGATCGTCGAGAAGCTCCGTTCGTGGAGCGACTGCGACGGTGATATCGAGCGGTGCTTCACCAAGGACGAGATCCTCACGAACGTCACGCTGTACTGGCTCACGGGCACGATCGGCTCGTCGATGCGCATGTACCACGCCAACGCCGCGATCCCGCCCGAACAGCACGCCCGCCGGGTCGAGGTGCCGTCCGGCTTCTCGCTCTTCCGCGGCGACATCGTCCGCCCGCCGCGGGAGTGGCTCGAGCGCATGACGAACGTCGTGCGGGTGACCGAGCCCGAGCGCGGCGGACACTTCGCGCCGTTCGAGGAGCCCGAACTCTACGCGGAGGAGCTGCGCGCCTTCTTCCGTCCCTACCGGGCCGCGGCGACGGACTGAGCCCGAATTCCGCCGCCGCGCCCGGCCCCGCCACGCGTCAGGAGACACGCCACGCGTCAGGGGACCGGCGCCGGTTCCGGGGCCGGGGTCCAGCGCAGGTGGACGGCCTGGTCGGCGGGGTCGGACCGGAGCAGGGACAGCCGGGGCCGTACGGCGTCGGTGCGCGCGGCCGGGGGCTTGCGGCGGCCCGCGCCGAACGGCACCGGCCATTCGGCGCCCGGGCCCCGGTACTCCTGCTCGGCCGCCGCGTGCAGCGTCCAGTGCGGGTCGTACAGATGGGTGCGCCCCACGGCGCACAGATCGGCGCGGCCCGCCAGCAGGAGGGAGTTGACGTCGTCGTACGAGGCGATGGCGCCCACCGCGATGACGGCGGTGCCGGTGGCGGCGGCGACCTCATGGCGGATGCGGTCGGCGAACGGGGTCTGGTAGGAGCGGCCGAAGGCGGGGCGCTCGTCCTTGGTGACCTGCCCGGAGGACACGTCGATGGCGTCCGCCCCGTGGGCGATGAACGCGCGGGCGATCTCGACGGCGTCATGCTCGGTGTTGCCGTCCGGCACCCAGTCGGTGGCGGAGATGCGCACGATCATCGGCCGTTCCTCGGGCCACGCCTCCCGCACGGCGTCGAAGACCTCCAGGGGGAAACGCAGCCGGTTCTCCAGCGGGCCGCCGTATGTGTCGGTGCGGTGGTTGGCGACCGGTGAGAGGAAGGAGGACAGCAAGTAGCCGTGGGCGCAGTGCAGTTCGAACAGATCGAACCCGGCCTCGGCGCCCCGGCGGGCGGCGGCGACGAAGTCCGCGGCGATCCGGTCCATCTCGGCGCGGGTGACCTCGCGCGGGGCCGCGGAGCCGGGGCCGTACGGCAGCGCGGACGGGCCGACGGTCTCCCAGTTGCCCTCCGGCAGCGGTTCGTCCATGCCCTCCCACATCAGCCGGGTGGAGCCCTTGCGGCCCGAGTGGCCGAGCTGGAGGCCGATGCGGGCGGTGCTCCGCTCATGGACGTAGGACACGATCCGCCGCCAGGAATCGCGCTGCTCGCCGTTCCACAGGCCCGTGCAGCCGGGTGTGATGCGGCCCTCGGGTGAGACGCACACCATCTCGGTCATCACCAGTCCGGCGCCGCCCATGGCCTTGGAGCCGAGGTGGACGAGGTGGAAGTCGCCGGGTACGCCGTCGACCGCGGAGTACATGTCCATCGGTGAGACGATCACCCGGTTCTTGAGCTCCAGCCGCCCCAGCCGGTACGGCTGGAACATCGCCGGTGCCACCGTGTCATGGCCCTGCGCGGTGGCGAAGGCGGCGTCGACCTGGTCGGCGAAGTCGGGGTCGCGGGTGCGCAGGTTGTCGTAGGTGATGCGGCGCGAGCGGGTCAGCAGGTTGAAGCAGAACTGGGTCGGCTCCTGGTGGGCGTACATCCCGATGTTCTCGAACCACTCCAGCGAGCCCTGCGCCGCCCGCTGGGTGGACTCCACGACCGGGCGCCGCTCGGTCTCGTAGGCGGTCAACGCCCGCTCTGTGTCCGGGTGTTCGTGCAGACAGGCCGCGAGGGCGAGCGCGTCCTCCATCGCCAGTTTGGTGCCCGAGCCGATGGAGAAGTGCGCGGTGTGGGCGGCGTCCCCGATGAGCACGAGGTTGCCGTGGTGCCAGCGCTCGTTGCGTACGGTGGTGAAGTTCAGCCACTTGGAGTTGTTGGCGAACAGCCGGTGGCCGTCCAGCGCGTCGGCGAAGAGCTCGCGGACGCGCGCGACGGCCCGCTCGTCGGAGGCGCCCGGTGCGCCGTCGGCCCGGTCGGTGGCGTCGAAGCCGGCCCGCCGCCAGACGTCCTCGTGCATCTCGACGATGAAGGTGGAGCCGGTGTCGGAGTAGGGGTAGCCGTGCACCTGCACGACCCCCCATTCGGTCTGCTCGACGAAGAACTGGAATGCCTCGAAGACCCGGTCCGTGCCGAGCCACATGTACTTGCTGTGCCGACGGTCCAGGGACGGGCGGAAGACGTCCGCGTGGGCCGACCGTACCGAGGAGTTGACCCCGTCGGCCCCCACCACCAGGTCGTACGACGCGCGCAGCCACTCGGTGTCCGGTGCCACGGTCGAGAAGCGCAGGGTGACGCCGAGGTCGCGGCAGCGCTCCTGGAGCAGGCGGAGCAGCTCCTTGCGGCTCATGGCGGCGAAGCCCTGGCCGCCGACGGTGTGGCTCTCGCCCCGGTAGTGGATGTCGATGTCGGTCCAGCGGGCGAAGCGCCGGGCCATGGCCTCGGCGATGGTGGTATCGGCGTTCTCGATGCCGCCGAGCGTCTCGTCGGAGAACACGACGCCGAAGCCGAACGTGTCGTCGGGGGCGTTGCGCTCCCAGACGGTGATCTCGTGGGCGGGGTCGAGCTGTTTCATCAGGGCCGCGAAGTACAGCCCGCCGGGACCGCCGCCGATGATCGCGATGTTCACGGGGTTCCCCTCAACTCTCGGCGACGGCCTCGGTGGCCCGCTCGTCGTCATGGGCCTGGCGTACCTGGCGCAGCAGCTTGAAACGCTGCAGTTTGCCGCTGGTGTTGCGCGGCAGGGCGTCCTGGAACCGCACATCGCGCGGGTACTTGTAGGGCGCCAGGAGCTGCTTGACGTGGTCCTGTATCTCCTTCACCTTGGCCGCGTCGCCGGACACGCCGTCCCGCAGCACCACGAAGGCGCACACGACCGAGCCGCGCTCCGGGTCGGGGCGGGCCACGACGGCGGATTCCACGACGTCGGGGTGGGTGTCGATGGCGGACTCGACCTCGGGGCCGCCGATGTTGTACCCGGAGGAGACGATCAGGCTGTCGCTGCGGGCGTGGTAGTGGAAGTAGCCGTCCTCGTCCCGGTGGAAGATGTCACCGGTGATGTTCCAGCCCTCCAGGACGTAGTCCCGCTGTCGTTCGCCACCGAGGTAACGGCAGCCGACCGGGCCGATGACACCGAGTCTGCCCGGCTCTCCGGGGCCGAGTTCCGTGCCGTCGGGGCCGAGGATCGTGGCGCGGAAGCCGGGGACCGCCTGTCCCGTGGCGCCGGGCCGGATGGCGTCCCCGGCGGCGGAGATGAAGATGTGCAGCAGCTCGGTGGCGCCAATGCCGTCGACCACCTTCAGGCCACTGCGACTCCGCAGATCTTCCCAGGTGGTGCGGGGTATGTGCTCGCCCGCCGAGACTCCGATCCGCACCCCGGCGAGCTGTGGTTCCCGCCCCTCGCGCAGGATCGCCCGGTAGGCGGTGGGCGCGGTCGCCAGGACGGTGACGCCGTGCCGCCGCACGATATCCGCGAGCTGCGAAGGGGTGGCGGACTCCGTCAGCAGGGCGCAGGCACCGGCCCGCAGCGGGAAGACGACCAGCATGCCGAGGCCGAAGGTGAAGGCCAGGGGAGCGGTGCAGGCGACCAGATCATCCGGTACCAGGCCCAGGGTGTGGCGGCCGAAGGTGTTGTCGATGGACAGGATGTCGCGGTGGAAGTGCATGGTGATCTTGGGGGCGCCGGTGGACCCCGAGGTGGGGCCGAGGAGCGCCACATCGTCGGCGGCGGTGTCCACGTTGGTGAACTCGCCGGACTTGACCGTGGCCCTGGCCACCAGATCCTCCGGGCCGCCACCGCCGTACCCGACCACCGTCAGCCCGGGCAGCACGGTGTCCCGGACGGTGCGGACCTCCTCGGTGAACCGGTGGTCCACCAGGGCGATCGACGGCCGGGTGCGTTCGGCGATCGGGGTGAGCTCCCGGGCGCGCAGGGCGGCCATCGTGGTCACCACGACGCCACCGGCCTTGAGGACGCCGAGCCAGGCCGCGACGGTCCAGGGGTTGTTGGGCGAGCGCAGCAGGACACGCTGCCCCGGCACCAGGCCGAGGTCCTCGGTGAGCACCTGGGCGACCTGATTGGCGCGGGTGCGCAGTTCGCCGTAGGTGCACAGTCCGCCGTCCGGGGTGCGCAGGGCGGGACGGCCGGGGCCGAACAGCGCGGTGGGGGTGTCGATGAGCTCGGTCGCCGCGTTGAGCCGGTCCGGGTAGCGCAGTTCCGGCGTCGTGAACTCGAGCGTCGGCCACAGGTGCGCGGGCGGCAGCCGGTCGCGCGTGAAGGTGTCGACGTGTGCGGAGGGTGAGAGGGGGAGCGGAAGAGTCACGGAAGAGTCCTTCCGGGAGCCCGCCGGGAAGCGCGGCGGATCAGGTGGGGCGGATCAGGCCCTCCTGGACGACAGTTGCCAGGTGGCGGTGGTCGCGGGTGAAGAAGCGGCCCGTGCCCAGGCCGCGGCCCGCGTCGGCGGCGACGGCTTCCTGGACGTAGAGCAGCCAGTCGCCCAGCGGCCCCGGACGGTGGAACCACATCGCGTGGTCGAGGCTGGCGGTGACCAGCCCGGGCCTGGCCCAGGACAGGTCGAGCACGCGCAGGACGGGTTCGAGGATCGTGTAGTCGCAGACGTACGCCAGGGCGGCCAGGTCCCGTTGGGCGTCGGTCAGCCCGTCGACCGGGCGGAGCGGGTCGAAGGGCCTCAGCCAGACCGCCTGGTGCGGAAGGCGTTCTCCCTCGACGGTGAGGTAGACCGGGCCGGGGACATGCCGCATGTCGAAGCCGCGACCGCCGGACCAGTACGCCTTGGACTCCTTGGTCATGGACCCGCCGTCGCGCTCCGCGAGGTACTCCGCCGAGCTGGGCAGGGTCTCCGGGTCGGGCACGTCGTCTTCGAACGCGGCGTGGAAGGCCGCACCGGCCTCGCCCGCCGCGAAGCCGGCCAGGCACACATACAGCGGCTTGCCGTTCTGATAGCCGCGCACCTGCCGGGTGCTGTAGCCGCGCCCGTCGCGCACCACCTCCACCTCGTAACGCACCTCGGCCCCGATGTCGGCGGGCCGCAGGAAGTAACTGTGCATCGAGTGCAGCGACTTGCCGTCGGTCACCGACCGCATGGCCGCCGCCGCGGCCTGGGCGACGAGATCGCCGCCATATGCCTTGGGCCACGGGCAGGGCTGGGTCGTGGCGGTGAACGCGAGGTCGAAGTGCTCGGGCTGGGCGGGCTTCAGGGTGACGGCGGCGGTGAAGACGGCCGAGGTGGGGGGCGTCCCGGACATCAGCGGTCCAGCCAGTCGCGCAACTCGGCGTCGGCGACGTCGGGCAGGTTGACCACGATGTTCTCCGGCGTCCGGGTGGTCATCCAGGTCAGCGGCTTGGTGCGGGAGAGGTTGCACTCCACGTGCGGCATGAAGGGCGGCACGAAGACCCAGTCGCCCTCCTCCATGTCGACATAGTCTTCGAACCGCTCGCCGAAGTAGATGCGGGCCCGGCCGGAGAGGACATAGCCGCCGGTCTCGGCCTCGCCGTGGTGGTGGGTCACCGAGCGGTAGCCGGGTTCGTTGCTGACCTTGCCGAACCAGAGGCGGGTGGCCGGGGTGTGCTGGATGCTCACGCCCGAGACGCGGACGGCGCCGCCCGAGTCGGCGGTGTTGCCGCTCTCCAGGCCGCCGCGCGTCACCACGGGGGCGACGATGCCGCTGGGCAGCCGGTACATCGAATTGTCGCCTTCGAGGCGGTACTTGCTCAGGTCGGGCTCCATGGGGTCGGCTCCGTTCAGTCGGGGACCAGGATCCGATGTCTCGTGTTTCTCACGGTCGTCATTTAAAGTCAATACACCTGGACGGACCTGCCCGACCGTGGGACAGGACGGAACGCAACCGAGCCGGAGGCCCCATGACCCCCGTCCCCGTGAACCCGACCACCCTCCCGACACCCAGCGGCTACTCGCACGGAACACTCGCCGGAAACACGCTCCACCTGGGGGGACAGACCGCCCTCGACGCCGATATGAAGATCGTTCCGGGCGGCATCGTCGAACAGTTCCGGCAGGCGTTCGGCAACCTGCTCACCACGCTGCGCGAGGTCGGTGGCCACCCCGAGGATCTGGTGAGCGTGACCATCTACCTCACCGACATCCCCGACTACCAGGCACACGGCAAGGAGATCGGCAAGGTCTGGCGCGAGCTCGCCGGGCCGGTCTACCCGGCCATGGCGGGCATCGGCTGCACGGCACTGTGGCAGCCCGAGGCCATGATCGAGATCCTTGGTGTGGCCGTGATCCCGGAGAAACGACTCGTGGCGCCGCACACCGGGGGGTGAGGCGGACCCGACTCGTACGGCCCCGAGGTCGGTCGCGCGGTGCGGCGGTGCACCGGGCCTCGTCCGGGAGCAGGTGATCACTCCGCCGCGCCAGGCGTTAGGGTGCCGGTACATGACCGCGCAGACGACAACGGCCACCACCGCAGCGGGCGAGCGGGAGTCCCGCCACGCCCCGCTCATCCTCACGGTCTTCGGCCTCTACGCCAGGGGCGAGCACAACTGGCTCTCGGTCGCCTCGGTGATCAGCCTCATGGCGGACCTCGGCGTGGAGAGCCGGGCCGTGCGGTCCTCGGTCTCCCGGATGAAACGCCGCGATGTGCTGCGCGGCGAGCGCCACGAGGGTCTCGCCGGCTACTCGCTCGCCGACTCCACCCTGCAGACCCTCGCCGAGGGGGACGTACGCATCTTCCGGCAGGCCAGGGCGTCCCGCGAGGACGGCTGGGTCCTCGTCGTGTTCTCCGTGCCCGAATCCGAGCGCGAGAAGCGGCACGCGCTGCGGACGACCCTGACCCGGCTGGGCTTCGGCACCGCTGCGGCGGGCGTCTGGATCGCCCCCGGACACCTGGCGGCCGAGACCCGGCGCACCCTGGAACGCCGGGAACTGTCCGGGTACGTCGACATCTTCACCGGTGACTACTTCGCCTTCGGGGATCTGCGGGAGAAGGTCCGCGCCTGGTGGGATCTCGACGAACTCACCGCCCTGTACGCGGACTTCCTGGACCGGTACCGCCCCGTCCTGGACGCGGTGACACGGCGCGAGCCACCTCCGCTGGAGGCGTTCCGCACCTATGCGCCGATGCTGACCCAGTGGCGCCGCATGCCCTACCGCGACCCGGGACTTCCCCTGGAACTCCTTCCGCCGGAGTGGAACGGCGTGGCCGCGGGCGAACTGTTCCACCGGCTCCACACCCTGCTGAGCGCCCCCGCGGCGGCACACGCCGCGGGGGTCCTCCGCGCCCGGCGCTGACGCGGCACTCGCCTGCGCGCCGCTAGCCGACCGCGGCGAAGCCCGTCAGGAGCGTTTGTCGATGGTGATGAACGGGTCCCACTGGAAGTAGCCCACCAATTTCTGCTCGCTGTCCAGGAGCTGGAAGAAGAAGCGGTACGTGACCTGGCCGGTCTTCTTGACGTCCGCCTCCCAGTAGTGGTCCTCGTAGTCCTGGGTCTCGAAATCCGGCTGGTCGGTGGCCCCGTCCTTCGGAATCGGGTAGGTGCCGTCGCCGATCACGATCCGCGGCTTGCTGATGAGCTGGTCGTTGCTCAGGTACCGGTACAGCAAGGCGCAGTATTCGCTGTTGAGCGACAGCGTCGTCTCGCGCCACCTGATGATGTCCCGGGGGTTGGCCCGGAAGTTCAGCTCGGCCCCGGAGGTGCCGATGACGCGATCCTGACGCGTCGTCATATAGATCAGGGCATGGTCGACCTGTGTGGGCGCGTCGGGGTTCCTCGATGCGTCGGGGTAGCGCTTGGCGATCGAGACCGCGTCGAACGCGATCATCACGTTGATGAATTCCGACATGTTCCTACTCCTCTTCCAGCTTGTATGCCATCGCCCGCGGATAGTCGTGCCGCTGCAGGCGGACGCGGACCAGCAGCGGTCCAGCGTTGACCGGGTCGGTGGGGTCGGTGAGGCGGGCCAGCAGCTCGTCCAGGTCGCAGGCGTGCGCGATGCTGACCCCGTTCGCCGGAGTCTTCTTGCCGGAGAAGACCTCCGCGAGGCGGTCGTAGTGCCACGGGTGCAGGACGTTGTAGAAGTCCGCGCCGTTGGCGCCGTCCGCGTCGCGCGAGTCCCGGTCCGCGAAGTAGGAGGGGTGCACCAGCATCTGCTCGATGCCGTAGAAGTGTCCGTTGTCCATGACGAACACCACCGACCGCAGCCCGAGCCTGGTGTGGGTGGAGATTTCCTGGCAGGTCTCCTGGAAGGCGCCGTCGCCGACGAACACCATCGGGCGGGCGTGGCCGCGCTCGGGGGCGAGCGCGGCGCCGGTGGCCGCGCCGACGGACCAGCCGATGGACAGCCAGCTGATCTGCGACAGGAACCCGCCCGCGGGCAGGGTCAGGTTCATCGAGCCGATGAGGGAGAACGCTGCGTCGGAGACGACCGTCCAGTCCTCCCGGGTCTCCCGGCCCAGGAAGTGGTTGATCCGGTCGAACACGCCGTCGTAGGTGAGCCGTTCACCGGAGCGGGACGACGAGCCGCCGGCGCGCAGCGTGGCGCGGTGGTCCTGGAGGCTGGCGGGCCGGTCGTCGGGCGCGCCCTGGTGGGCGTGGGCCTCGGCGTAGTAGTCGGCGGTCAGGCCCCCGGAGCCGAAGCGCGCCACCAGCGCGTCCTGGAGAGCGGGGATCAGCCGGGTGAGCTGGACGTCGGGGAAGTACCGGGTGCCGACGCTGACGCCGCCCTGGGCGGCCATCACCCAGTCCGTGCCGACACACTGCTCCCCGTCGAGGTTCTTCGAGGTGGACCAGGCGCCGAGGCCGATCCGGCAGGTGGCCCAGTCCTTGAAGATCCAGTGCACATCCGGGTGGCTGGCCTTGCCGTTGTACACGCCGTGGAACTGCGGCCCCCGCTCGTCGACGACGGCCTTGGCGCCGACGGTGGTGCAGAACGGCACCCCGGTGGCCTGCGTCAGGTCGGTGAGCTGCCCGTCGAGGCGGAACCGCTCGACCTCCTCGCCCGCCCATACGATCGGGCGGGGCCTGCCGTCCGGGCCGGGGTGCTCCTCGATCAGGGTCATGATCGCGTCGACGGCGCCCGCCAGCATGGTCTGGTTGCGCGCGCTGAACGGCCGCTCGCGGCGCAGCAGCGGCTCCTCGGCCACCGCACAGGGTTCGTCCCACAGGTCCTCCATGACCTCCAGATAGACGGGCCTGCGCTCGGACAGGCAGGCGGTGAGCGCGGCGTCGATCTGGCCCGGGGCGAGGCCCGGGTTGGAGATGACCTGCGCCTCCACGGTGACCTGCCGGTAGACGTCCAGATTGCTCTCCCGGCGGGGGCTCATATGCGAGGTGAGCAGGCCGAGGGCGCGGTAGTTCTGCCACTGCTCGTAGGGCGGGCAGGCGTTGATGGCGACGAGCGGGACGTGTTCCACATGGGCGCCGCCGCAGGCATTGAGCAGATTGAACGCGCCGACGCTGTAGGTGACCGCGGCCGCGCCGATGCCGTGGAGGCGGGCGTAGGAGTCGGCGGCCTGGCCCGCGCCGCCCTCGGTGGGGGTGCCGACCCACTCGATGTCGCCCTCGGCCCGCAGGACGGTGAGGAACGGGTCGAGGTGGTTGCCGGGCACGCCGAACAGGTGGGTGATGCCCAACTCGGCCAGTCGGCGGGCCAGATAGCGGGCGACCGTGCACTCGGGGGTGCTCTCGGTCATGAGCGGCCCCCCTGGTCCGGGCCCGGGGTGGTGACGGGCGGGGCCTGGTGGACGGCGATGGCGGCGCGGACGGCGCTCTCCAGGGCGCCCTCGATCCAGGCGTGCTTGAGGGAGGTGTGCTCCCCGGCGAAGTGCACGGGGCCCTCGGGCCGGGAGGCGTCCAGGTGGAAGCTGGTCATCTGGTGCGCGGTGTACGTGGCGGCCTCGCCGAAGGCGTACGGATCGCGGGCCCAGCTCTTGGTGGCGCCCCGGCCGGTGAAGAACACCTCGATGCGGCGGCCGTGCAGGGCCTGGAGGTTCCGCAGGGCGTAGACATAGCGCTCCGCCTCCCGCATGGAGTCCCAGCGTGAGGCGTCGTCGGACCAGGAGTACGAGGCGAGCAGCACGCCACCGGTGCTGCCCTCGACCCCGTGCGAGGGGTAGTACACGAACCGGTTGGGGTTGTCGGTGGCGGAGCCCCCGCCGAAGCAGTGGGTGGCGGGGCGGACGGCGGGGCCGCGCAGCGGCATGGTGCTGTTGAACTGCCGCACCTCGTCGGTGACACCGCTGTCCTTGA
The DNA here is from genome assembly GCF_003595545.1 of Streptomyces sp. 11-1-2. Classification (NCBI taxonomy): domain Bacteria; kingdom Bacillati; phylum Actinomycetota; class Actinomycetes; order Kitasatosporales; family Streptomycetaceae; genus Streptomyces; species Streptomyces sp. 11-1-2. The sequence continues at coordinate 1,801,320 of NZ_CP022545.1, read as the reverse complement.
CCGCGGCGCCGAGCAGATCGGCGATGCCGGCCTCGGCGAGCGCGGGGGCGGGAGCGGCGCCACTCTCGCCGCCTCGCTGGTAGTACTCGTGGAGGCCCGGTGAGATGCTCTCCAGCTCGTTGCGCCAGTCGTCCTCGGTGAACTCCCACCACCGGTGGCTGAACTCCAGCAGTACCTTGGTGGCCTGGTCGTAGTGGGTCTCGATGATGGCGCGGCGCTTCTTGTACGACATCGAGGGGACGATCTCCACGAAGCGCAGCGTGGAGAACGGGATGGTGACGATCGCCAGGTCCGCGGTCCACAGCTGGGTCGGACCCGCCGGATTGTCCTCGGCGACGGTCTGCACGGCCACGCCCCACCCGCCCGGTCCGACGGCGCCGGTGCCCTCGGGAACGGAGTCGCGGCTGGGGTCGTCGTACTCGAGGTGGATCATGCGGTGGCCGAACCGCACCTCGTCGCGCAGGCCCCGGTGGAGGGCGTCGGGCAGCCGCCAACTGCCGCCGGGTATCTCCCAGTAGCGCACGGTGGGGCTGATGTCGGTGTGGCTCAGGAAGCTGTGGAAGAAGGAGAGATGCAGCCGCGAGGACATGTTCTCCAGCGTTCCGACCGCCTCGATGGCCTCGTCGCTGAGCCCCGCGTAGTCGCGCAGGAAGCCGCCCATCGAATAGCCGTCGAAGTCGCGGATCACCCTGGCCCAGCCCTCGACCCACTGGTCGAACGGCTTGTTGACGCGCTGCCCGTCCACGACGTCGGAGTAGTGGTCCCGCACGCTCTCCAGCGCGTCGTCGACCATCTGCACGGCGGGCGCGCGGACCTCGTCGTCGGTGAGGTGGAAGGCCTCGTTGATCCGTTCCGGGGTGGCGGCGTAGTCGGCGCGCCGCACCTGGACGCGGTTGGTGCGGATCCAGGTGTTGCCGCGCTTGTCGGGCTCGCGGAAGTCGGGGCTGTCGTCGCCGTAGCTCCAGGTGCGGCCGGTGAAGGAGGTGTACGTCACCGGGAGGGCGGGGACATCGGGGCCGCTGCCGGTGGTGGGGTCGACGTCCACGTTGTAGAACTGGCGGCGGCCGAGCCCGAGTTTGTCGACGAGGGCGAGGACGAGCGGGTGGAAGTCGGGCAACCGCATGGCCCCGGCCTCGGCGTACTGGGCGGGGTCGTCGAACGGCTGATGGTGCTTGGTGGTGCGGAAGGTCTTGATGCGCCCGCCGACGCGGCCGGTGTTGGCCTCGAGGATGGTGACGTCGTGGCCCGCGTCCTTGAGCAGGCGGCCGGCCACGAGGCCGGTGATGCCGGCGCCGATGATGAGGATTTTCTTGCGGGGGTGGCGGGTGGGGCCGAGGCGGCCGGTGTCGATCAGGGTATGGAGATATTCGAGTTTGAGGTCGGAGTTGTCCGGCCCGATGAGGAGGAGTTCGCGGGCCAGCCTGAGACACGTCTGCCAGCGGGCACGGGCGGCGGAGTTGTCGCGGGGAGCGTCGGTCATAGCTTGCGATCGTAGATATGCAGAAACGATTTATCGATTCTGTGACTTGGTAATGCGTTGGTAAAGTCCAGAAACTGGAGGCCTTGCGGCTGACGGAATTTCGACTTGCCGGATTTCCCTCTGGGGAAAGGCCGAGATCCGGCTGGGGCGCGAGCTCTACCAGGGGTGGAGGGGGTGGGGGAATGCGGGTGCGCCCGTGCCGCGGTGAACTGAGCGGTCGTCACACCGGGATACACAACGGGTCCGGATCGGCCATGCCGAAGCCGTGGAAGGATGTCGAACTCCTGCCCGATAAAGGCAAGGGGGAAGTCGCATCAACACCTGTGGCCGCTTGTGTGTCCTTCAGAAACCCCTTTCGGCGGGGCGGGCGGGATGTCCGTAGGAGTTTCAGGCCGCCGAGGACATGCCGTAGGAGAAACGAGGTGGGCGGGTTTCCGGCCCACCGGCCCGCCGGAAACTCGCCCACCTGTTCGCATGGAATTTCAGTTCGAAGTCGGCACCGCCTCCCGACTCGGTGCGCCGTCCGGAGTGGCCCTGTCCTGAGCGTCCCCGCCCGGCTCCGCGTCCAGGCTTCGGCGGAAGGTCTCGGGAGCGGCCGCCATCGTCGCCGCGGCGATGAGGGCACCCGCCGCGACCAGGAGCATCAGACTCCAGGACGCCCCGCCGCTCCACACGATCAACGACGTGGCCAGCATCGGGGTGAAGCCGCCGAGCACCACACTGCCTGCCTGGTAGCCGATCGACACTCCGCTGTAGCGGACCCGGGCGGGGAACAACTCGGCGTAGAACGCGGCCAGCGGGCCGAACACCGGGCCATGCCCGAAGGCCATGACCACGACCAGGGCCAAACAGATCAGCACCGGCGACCGGGTGTCGACCAGCAGGAAGAACGGTCCCGCGAAGGCCGCCATGAACAGCGCGCCCCCGATGAACACCGGCCGGCGGCCCACCCGGTCGGAGAGCGCGCCCCACAGCGGGATCACCGCGATGTCCACCGCGGCGGCGACCATCACCCCCGTCAGCCCCACCTGCCGTGACAGGTCGAGCTGTTCGGAGAGGTAGGTCAGGATGAAGACGGTGAAGATGTAGTAGTTGCCGCCCTCCGCGAACCGGGCACCGACGGCGATCAGCACCTCCTTGGGGTGCCCGCGCACCACGTCGACCAGGGGCCGCCGCGACCGCCCTCCGCTCTCGGCCGCCTGGGCGATCGACTCGGGCTCGGAGATCCGGGAGCGGATGTAGAGGCCGACGGTGGCCAGCAGCGCGCTGGCGAGGAAGGGCAGCCGCCACCCCCACGCCAGGAACTGCTCATCGGGCAGCAGGGATACGGCGCTGAAGACACCGGTGCCCAGCAGCAGCCCGGCCGAGACCCCCGTCTGCGGCCACGCCCCGTACAGACCGCGTCGGCCGCTCGGCGCGTGCTCGACCGCCATGAGCACCGCGCCACCCCATTCGCCGCCCACCGCGAACCCCTGCACCAGGCGCAGGAACACCAGCAGGGCGGGGGCCCACAGACCTCACCGCCCTCGGCGCCGTCGACGGCGCGATCTCCCTGGGCGTGCGGGTCCCCGAGGACGTCTGGGTGGTCGGGTACGACGACATCGCGATGGCCGCGTGGGAGGCGTACGGCCTGACCACCGTGCGGCAGCCGATCACCGACATGGCGCGGATGGCCGTACGCATGCTGATCGAGCGGATCGAGGACCGCACACTGCCCGCCCGGCGCCGGGAGTTCCCGGCCGAGCTGGTGGTCCGGCGGTCCACCGCCCATACGCCCGCTTCCTGACCCTGCTCGCGTACGCCGCCGCCCGGGCGCGTGGTGCTCCCGGGCGGGCGGTCTCCGAGGCGTTCGGCTCGGCGGGCCGTCAGGCGTTTCCACGTGGCGGCCCGTCAGGCGGTCAGCCCTCCAGGGTGTTCCGCAGGGCGGCGAGACCGTCCGCGTAGATGCCGTGGAAGAGCGCGACCGCTTCGTCCTCGCTGACGTCGGTGGGGGTGAACGTCCCGGACCACTCGACATGCGAGGCGCCGGACCGGCCCGGGACCTCGCGCACGGTCAGGGTGGACAGGTAGTCGGTCACCGGGAACGGCGCGTCGAGGATGGCGTAGCTGTACGAGCGCGCCGCGTCGTCGAACGCCACGAGCCGCTCGACGATCACACCGCCCTGCTCGTTGCGCAGCTGGCGGACGCGGCCGCCCTCGGCGGGGACGCTCTCGGAGATGTACGGCAGCCAGTCGGGCAGCGAGTCGAAGCCGCCGATGAGCTGCCACACCTGCTCGGGTGGTACGGGCAGGTCGAGGGACGCGGTGGTGGAGGCCATGGAAATGCTCCTGTCGGGGTGGGAGACGGGAGGGTGGATCAGTCGGTGGGCAGGGGAGCCAGCGGGGAGACAAGGCCGGCGTCGCGCAGCTCGGTCCAGAACGCCGCGGGGACGGTCTCGTCCAGGGCCGCGACGTCCTCGGCGATGCGGCTGGGCCGGGTCGCACCCGGGATGGCGGCGGCGGTCGCCGGATGGGCGAGGGCGAACTGCAGGGCAGCCGCCTTGACGCTGATGCCGTGCCGCTCGGCGAGTTTCTTGACGCGCGTGACCTTCTCGACGATGTGCGCGGGCGCGTCCTGGTATTCGAAGTGGGTGCCGCCCGCGAGGATGCCGGAGCTGTACGGGCCGCCGACGACGAGGTCGACGCCCTGGTCGACCGCCGTGGGGAGCAGCCGCTGCAGGGCGCGGTCGTGGTCCAGCAGGGTGTAGCGCCCGGCGAGCAGGAAGGCGTCCGGCTTCGGCTCGTCCAGTTCGAGGGTGAGTTCAATGGGCTCGACGCGGTTGACGCCGAGTCCCCAAGCCTTGATCACGCCCTCGTCGCGCAGCCTCTGCAGGACGCGGAAGGCGCCGGTGCGGGCGGTCTCGTAGACGGCGAGCCAATCGTCGCCGTGGAAGTCCTGGGCGACGTCGTGGACCCAGACGATGTCGAGCCGGTCGGTGCGCAGACGCCGCAGGCTGTCCTCGATCGACCGCAGGGTGGCGTCGGCCGTCCACTCGTGCACCATCTTGTTGGGACGGCCGTGTTCGAACAGGCCGCCCTTCTCGCCGAGGTCACGGGTGGCGGGGTCCTCCACCTCGTCCAGGATGACGCGACCCACCTTCGTGCTGAGCACGTACTGGTCGCGGGGGCGTCCGGCGAGCGCGTCGCCGAGGCGTATCTCCGCCAGGCCGGCGCCGTAGAAGGGAGCGGTGTCGTAGTAACGGATGCCGTGGTCCCAGGCGGCGTCGACGGTCGCGGCGGCCTCCTCGGTGGAGACGTCGCGGAACATGCTGCCCAGCGGTGCAGTGCCCAAGCCGAGGCGGCCGGGGAGCAGGGACTTGATGGTCATGAAAGGTCCTTGCGAAGACGGGGAGGTGGGCGGACTCACGGCCGTCAGCCGGTCCGCCGTTCTTGCGTCTTCGACAGTAGGATTGCCACTTCAGACTGTCCAAGACTCTCTTGGATAGAGTTGAGTCCTCGGAGGTCTTACGTGCTTGACCTGCGCCTATTGCGCTACTTCAGCGTGGTGGCCGAGACCGAACACGTCGGCCGCGCCGCCGAGCAACTCCACATGTCGCAGTCTCCTCTCAGTCGGCAGATCGCCCAACTGGAGAAGAACCTCGGCCTCACCCTGTTCGAGCGCAGCCAGCAGCGCATCCGGCTCACCCGCGACGGCGCGATCTTCCTCAGCGAGGCCCGGGCCCTGCTGCGCCACGCCGACCGGCTGGAGAACCTGGGCCGCCGGCTGGGCAGAGGTGAAGAGGGCGGCCTGTGCATCGGCTATGTCGCCGACGCCATGCACACGGGTGTGCTGCCGGGGGCGCTGCGCCGGCTACAGGAGGAGAGCCCCGGCATCCATGTCGCGCTGTACAGCATGCCCGCGGCCGAGCAATTCGAGGGACTGCGCCAGCGCAGCCTCGACATCGCCCTGGTGCGGGAGCCACCGGACCGCGACGACCCCGTGCTCCGGGCCGCGACACTGCTGGAGGACCCGTTGCTGCTGGTCCTCCCGGCGGGCCACCCGCTGGCCGCGAGCGAGACGATCTCGGCGCGGGACCTGGACGGCCAGCCGTGGATCGCGGTCGAGGAGCCGGGCGACCCGGTATGGCGGGACACGTTCGTCGCCGCGTGTGTCGCCTCGGGCTTCACGCCCGACATCCGGCTCGACGCCGCGGACCCGCTGACGGCACTCGGCCTGGTGGCCTCCGGCCTCGGGCTGGCGCTGGTGCAGAAGAGCATGGTGCGCGGGGCGACGGACGCCGTGGCCGTGCGCACACTGCCCTGGCACGAGGCGTCCGTTCACCTGTGGGCGGTCTGGCACCACATCGATCTGCGGCCGGTCGTCGCCTCGTTCCGCGAGACGGTGCTGTCGGACGAACGGGAGACGGGTGCGGGGCCACTGGCCGGTGGGCTCGCCTCCGGGGCGTGAGATCAGCCGGGGAGCCCACACCCCGGAATCCGGAGTGACGAAGCGTCAAGGGGCGATGCCTCCAGTGACGCCACGGCCGCGACCAGGGTGGTGAGCCTCGGGTCCCGGCCGGCCAGGTCGAGCGCTTCGCGCAGGGCGCCTTCGTATGTCGGCCGGGCCCGGCGGAGCAGTACCAGACCGGCCTCGGTGACGTTGGTGTAGATCCCGCGCCGGTCGGTGGGACACAGGTAGCGGGAGAGGAGTTCGCGGTCCTCGAGCCGGGTGACCAGGCGGGTGGTGGCGCTCTGGCTGAGGACGACGGCGTCGGCGACCTGCTTCATCTGCAGATGGCCGTTCTCCCCGTCGTGCTGTCGGCTCAGCACGTCCAGAACCGCGTACTCGCGGGCGCTGAGCCCATGGCGGGTGTGCAGGGCCCCCTCGAGATGCGTCTCGATCCTGCTGTGCAGCAGTGACAGGGCGCACCAGCTCTGGGCGAGGGGAGTGGCGGCGAGGTCCGGCGTGGTCATGGGTGCCTCCTGGGTGGGGCGGGGTGCGTCGGGATGGGCGAGGTCAGGGCCCCGCGGCGGTGACGGTGACGTGATACACAGCACGAGCAATATAGCGCGCTTGCAATTAGTGCGTCTGCAAGTATCGTGGACGCCTGTAAAGGGCGGTAGCAATCACTTGGAGTGAACTTTCATGCCCATCGCACTGCTGGCCCTCGCCATCGGGGCCTTCGGGATCGGAACCACCGAGTTCGTGATCATGGGGCTGCTGCCCGAGGTCGCCGGGGACTTCGATGTGTCCATCCCCACCGCCGGATTCCTGGTGACCGGTTACGCGCTCGGCGTCATGGTCGGCGCGCCGCTGATGACCGCGCTCGGTACGAAGATCTCCCGCAAGCGCATGCTGATGCTGCTGATGGGGCTGTTCGTGGTGGGCAATCTGCTCTCCGCGGTCGCACCCTCCTTCGGCGTGATGGCCGTGGGACGGATCGTCGCCTCCTTCGCGCACGGCGCGTTCTTCGGCATCGGATCGGTCGTCGCGGCCGACCTGGTCGCACCCGAGAAGAAGGCCGGAGCCATCTCGATGATGTTCACCGGCCTGACCATCGCCAACGTCGTCGGCGTGCCGCTCGGCACCTCGATCGGCCAGTCGCTGGGGTGGCGGACCACCTTCTTCCTCGTCGCGGCGCTCGGCGTGATCGGCCTGGCGGGCATCGCCAAGCTCGTTCCCGAGATCCCCAAGCCGGAGGGCGTGCACCTGATCCATGAGCTGGCGGCCTTCCGCAACGCGCAGGTGCTGCTGGCCATGGCGATGACCGTGCTCGGCTTCGGCGGTGTCTTCGCCGCGATCACCTACATCTCGCCGATGATGACCGAGGTCGCCGGCTTCGCGGACTCCTCCGTCACCTGGCTGCTGGTCCTCTTCGGGCTCGGCATGGTCGGCGGCAACCTCGTCGGGGGTCGGTTCGCCGACCGGGCGATGATGCGGATGCTGTACGTGTCGCTGGGCGCCCTCGCGGTGGTCCTGGCAGCGTTCACCTTCACCGCCCACAACAAGATCGCGGCCGCCATCTCCATCGCCCTCGTCGGCGCCCTGGGCTTCGCGACCGTGGCCCCGCTGCAGAAGCGGGTGCTGGACCACGCGGCGGGTGCCCCCACCCTCGCCTCCGCCGTCAACATCGGCGCCTTCAACCTGGGCAACGCGCTCTCGGCCTGGCTCGGCGGCCTGGTGATCTCGGCCGGACTCGGTTACACGGCGCCCAACTGGGTCGGTGCCATCCTCGCCGGATCCGCCCTGGCCCTCGCCGTTCTCTCCGCCGCTCTGGAGCGCCGCGACGCCCGCCACATCCACGACGGCGCCACCGCCGAGCCGGTCCGTGTTTCGACCGCCCGGCACTGAGCTACCCGTCACCGAACAGCACCACCACCGTCAAGGAGACCCACCCGCCATGAGCACCACCGAGACCGCCGTCGCCCCGCTGACCACTCAGGACGCCGAGGCCCTCCTCCAGGCCGCCCGCGCCGCCGCCGAGGCGGCCGGGGTGACGGCCGCGATCAGCGTCCTCGACGCCGGTGGCCACCTCCTGGCCTTCCGGCGCGACGACCGGGCCGTACTGATCGCGGGGGAGACCAGCACCCGCAAGGCGTTCACCGCGCTCCAGCTCAACGCCCCCACCGCGGACCTGGTCGACGCGGTCCAGCCCGGAGGCGTCTTCCACACCCTGCCCACCGCCCTCGACCGCCCGCTGCTGTTCCTCGCCGGTGGTGTCCCGGTCCACCGCGACGGCCGGCTGGTCGGCGCGATCGGCGTGGGCGGCGGCGCGCCCGAGCAGGACCACGGGATCGCCACCACCGCGCTCGCGACGCTCGGCTGACCCCGAACCACACCACATACCCGCAAGCACAAGCGCGAACCGAGAAGGACACCATGACTTCCGTACCCAACCTCACCCTCCACACCGGCCTCGAGATCCCGCAACTGGGCTTCGGCGTCTTCCAGGTGGAGGACGCGCAGACCACCGACGCGGTGCTCTCCGCCATCGAGGCCGGCTACCGCAGCATCGACACCGCGGCCATCTACGGCAACGAGGCCGGGGTCGGCCGTGCCCTGGCCACCTCCGGCGTCCCCCGCGAGGAGCTGTTCCTCACCACCAAGCTGTGGAACGCCGACCAGGGATACGACTCCACCCTCGCGGCCTTCGACGCCAGCGTGGCCAAGCTGGGCACCGACTATGTGGACCTCTACCTGATCCACTGGCCCACCCCCGCCCGCGACCTGTACCTGGACACGTGGCGCGCCCTGGAGAAGCTGCTGGCCGACGGCCGTACCCGCGCCATCGGCGTGTCCAACTTCCAGCCCGCCCATCTGCGGCGGCTGCTGGACCACAGCGGTGTGGTCCCGGTCATCAACCAGGTCGAGCTGCACCCCTACCTCCAGCAGGGCGAGCTGCGCGACTTCCACGCCCAGCACAAGATCGCCACCGAGGCGTGGAGCCCGCTCGCCCAGGGCGCCCTTCTCCAGGACCCCGCCCTCGCCGGGATAGCGCAGCGGCACGGCAAGACGCCCGCCCAGGTGGTCCTGCGCTGGCATCTGCAGCTGGGGAACGTCGTGATCCCCAAGTCCGTGACCCCCGCCCGCATCCGGGAGAACATCGACGTCTTCGACTTCACCCTCACCGCCGAGGACATCGAGGCGATCAACGCTCTCGACCGTGGTCAGCGCACCGGGCCCGACCCCGACACCCTCAACTGATCCGACGCCACTCCTCTCGATCGCGCCGCTGTGGCCGTGCTCATCAGCCGGCCGCGGCGGCGCGGCCCGTTCCCGCCCCTGATTCCCTCCCTCCTCACCCCCCGTTTCCCCTCTCCTGGAAGCCGTCTTCGCGTCATGCCCACTGCCCTGAGCCGCCTGACACACCCCCACGGCGGACGCCTCACCCTCGGCCTGGAACTCCCCCTGGACAACGACTGGGGACAGTCCCGGCTGGCCACCGACCGGAAGGCCGGCCGCCCCTTCGGTGTGCCGTCCCTCGACGCGCACGCCCAACTCGCCCGCCTCGCCGACCAGTCCGGATTCGCCGCCCTGTGGGTCCGCGACGTCCCGCTGTACGACCCGGTGCACTTCGGCGACGCCGGGTCGGTGTTCGAAACCTTCACCCACCTGGGCCACCTCGCGGCGATCACCGAACGCGCCGTCCTCGGCACCGCGGCCGTCGTCCTGCCACTGCGCCGGCCACTCCTGGTCGCCAAGGCGGCCGCGACCGTCGACGTGCTGTCCGGCGGGCGCTTCATCCTCGGCCTGGCCAGCGGTGACCGTCCCGTCGAATACCCGCTCTTCGACGTCGAGTTCACCACCCGCGCCGAAACCTTCCGCAACGGCGTCGAGGTGCTGCGCACCGCCTGGTCCACCCCGCCGCCCGGCCAGGGGCTGGAACTGCCACGCCTCGGCCTCACCGCCGACCGGCAACTCGACGTGCTGCCCAAACCCACCGCCGGGACCATCCCGATCGCGGTCGCGGGCAACGCCCAGCAGAGCCCGGAGTGGATCGCCGAACACGTCGACGCGAGCCTCAACTACCCCCGCGACCTCGGAGCGCTCCGCCTGAAGACGGAGAAGTGGCGGCGGCTGACCGCCGACCACCCCAAGCCCTATCTGACCCCCATGATGCTCGACCTCCTGCCCGACCCCGCGGCCCCCGCCACCGCCATCCGGCTCGGACTCCGTACCGGCCGGGACGGCCTCGTGGAACACCTGGAGAAGATGTCCGCCCTGGGCGTCGCGCATGTCTCGTTCAACCTGCGACCGGGCGACCGCCCCATCGAAGACGTACTGGCCGAACTCACCGACCACGTACTGCCGCGTTTCCCCTCACCGGTCGTCGCCGAGAGGCCCGCGGCGGGGTAGTCGCGGCGCCGACCGAGGCCAAGCTGAAACTGGCACGGGACTTCGGCGCCGACGAGACGGTGGTCATGGACCGCCACGACGCCTCGGCCTCCCGCGGCGCGCTGCGCACGCTGGCGCCCGACGGCTTCGACACCGTTGTGGACGCGACCGGCGCCCTCGCCGTGATCGAGCAGTGCCTGCCGCTCACCCGCGATGGCGGGACCGTGTTCCTCTACGGCATGGCCGGGGAGGAAGAACGTATCGAACTCTCCCCGCACGAGATCTTCAGCCGGGAGCTGACCGTCCGCGGATCCTTCACCCAGGCGTTCAGCTTCGATCGCGCGCCGCGGGTCCTGCGCGCGGGCCGGGTGCGCACCGACGGCATGATCACCCATCGGTTCGGGCTGGACTCCTACGGCGCCGCCCTCGACGCCGTCCGGGACGACCGCGGCTGCGTCAAGGCGGTCATCCACCCTGACCCCGGATGTATGCGTATTGGCCCCTACAGGACGCGGCCGACCTCGGCGGGCGAGGTCGGCCGCGTTCCATGGGGCGTTCCGGGCAGATGCTGTCCGCGGCCGCCGGTGGTCAGCAGGTGCGGTGGTCAGAAGGTGCCGTCGATCGTGATGCCCCCGTCGACGCGGAGGGTGGCAGGTGGCACCGTGCACGAAGGAGGCGTCGGGGGAGAGGAGGAAGGCGATGGAGGTGGCGATCTCGGCGGGCTCGGCCAGCCGCCGCATCGGGGTGCGCCGCACCAGCGCCTCCCGGTCGAGCGCTCCCGACTCCAGGCCACTGCGCACCATCTCGGTGGCCACGTATCCCGGTGCCACGGCGTTGACCCGGATGCCGGCCGGGCCCCACTCGGCCGCCAGGGTCCGGGTGAGGCCCAGCACTCCGCTCTTGGCGGTGGCGTAGCCGAGTCGGCCGGGGAGCCCGAAAGTCGACCCGACGGAACCGATGTTGACCACACTGGCCCGGCCGCTGCGGGCCAGCAGCGGGTAGGCTCCGCGCGCGAGTGCATCGCGCCGGTGAGATGGACCGCGAGCTGATGGGCCCACTGCCGGCTGTCGAAGTCCCGGGCCGCCTGCCGGAAGATCACCCCCGCGCCGTTGACCAGCCCGTCGAGCCCACCGGCCCGCGTCGCGATGTCATCGAACATCGCGGTGACACTGGCTTCGTCGGTGACATCGACGGCGACGGCCAGGTGCCCGCCTGCCACCGGGGATGCCACGTCGAGCGCCGTGACCTGGTCCTGGGCGGCGTCGCTCTTGAGGTCGGCGACGACGACACGCCAGCCGCGTTCGGCGAGGACCCGGGCCGTGGCGGCCCCGATCCCCTGTGCGGCGCCGGTGATGAGAACGGTGGGGTAAGCCATGGGACTTCTCCGTGGTGGATTCGGCGAACCGGGCATCGCGGTGGCCCGGTGTGGCGGAGCGGACCTGAAGCCGGCGGATGTCCGGGGCCCGCGGTTCCTTCTCGGTCACGGGCGTGGGGCGGTCGGGGAGGGTCATCGCATCTCCTTGGCTCGGGCGAAAGCCCACCTCGATGGTGGTGTGACGGCTACCACCGTGACATTCTCATAGCATGGACGTCATGTCCGGTGAGTGGTAACTTCCGATGTCGATGGTGGCGCGGGCCGGATATGGCCGTGTCACCGATCGGGCTCACCGACTGGGGCTCACCGACTGGGAGAGACACCGAATGACTGCACAGACGCCGGCCGAGCCGGCGGACAGTGAACTGATCAAGCGCATCGAGGAGCGGGCCCTGTTCGCCCGCCTGGAAACTGTGCGGCTGATCTCGATCGCCAAGACCGGCCACTACGCGTCCGGATTCTCCTGCGCGGAGATCCTGGCCACCCTCTACTACGGGGTGATGCGGCTGCGGCGCGGTGAACCGGACTGGCCCGACCGTGACCGTTTCCTCTTCGGCAAGGGCCATGCGGCGGCCACGCTGTATCCGCTGCTGGCCGACTGGGACTTCTTCGAGGCGGCCGAACTCGACGAGTACACCCGCCTGGGGAACGCCTTCGGCGACCACCCGGACATGACCCGCATCCCCGGGATCGACTTCAGCTCCGGGTCGCTCGGCCACGCCCTGTCCACCGGGACCGGCATGGCGCTGGGCGGCCGTCTCCAGCGGCGCCCGTACACCACGTTCGTCCTGCTCGGCGACGGAGAGCTGCACGAGGGACAGGTCTGGGAAGCGGCCCTGGGCGCCGCACACCACCGGCTGGGACGGCTGGTTGCCATCGTCGACCGCAACGACCACTCACTCGACGGCCGCATCGACGGCGTGACCGGGATCGAGCCACTGCTGGACAAGTGGCGGGCGTTCGGATGGCAGACGCACGAGGTCGACGGACACGACGTCCCGGCCCTGCTGACCCTGCTGCGCTCGCTCGCCCAGGACACCGGCCGCGACCGTCCGGCCGTGGTCGTGGCCAACACCGTCAAGGGAAAGGGGATCTCCTACATGGAGTCCGAGTTCGGATGGCATCTCGGCTGGCTGGCCGAGCGGGACGAGGCCAACGCCCTGGCCGAACTGCGGGGGACACGGTGAGCGTCGCACCCGGTCTGCAGCCGGAATCCTGGCATCTGCTGAGCCTGCTGGAACAGGCTCCGGGCCTTCAGGCCCTCGGCGACACCCTCGCCGACCTCGCCGACGAGGGCCACCCCGTCGTCGTCGGCACCGCCGACCTGAAGTACTCCAACGGACTGGTGCGCTTCCAGGACCGCCACCCGGACAAATACCTCCAGTTCGGGATCTCCGAGCAGCACATGGTGTCCACCGCGGCGGGCCTGGCCACCACCGGCCTGCGCCCCTACGTCGCCACCTTCGCGTCCTTCATGGCACTGCTGGCCTGCGAACAGATCCGCACCGACGTCGCCTACACCCGCCAGCCCGTCCGGCTGATCGGCCACCACGCGGGCATCACTCTGGGCTTCTACGGGACCTCCCACCACGCGACCGAGGACCTGGCCATCACCCGGAGCATCGCCGGGCTCACCGTGATCGCACCGGCCGACACCGCGGCCCTGGCCGCGGCGCTGCGCGCCTCGGTGGACCACCCGGGCCCGGTCTACTTCCGTATCGGCCGCGGCCGGGACCCGGACGTCTACCCGGTCGGCACCACCCTGGAGATCGGAAAGGTCATCGAGCACGGCACCGGAAGCGACCTCACCCTCATCGCCACCGGCTCCATGGTCCACCCCGCCCTGGAGGCCGCGGCGGCACTCACCGCGGACGGGTACAGCGTCGGGGTGCTCGACATGCACACCGTCAAACCACTGGACGAGACGGCGGTACTCAAGGCCGCGCGAGGTTCCCGGCTGCTGATGACGGTGGAGGAACACAATGTGCTCGGCGGCCTCGGCGGCGCCGTGGCCGAGCTGATCAGCGAACACGGCATACCGGTCCGGCTGCACCGCCACGGGATCCGCGACCAGTACAGCCTCATCGGCCCGCCCACACATCTGTACCGGCACTACCGGCTGGACGCCGCCGGAGTCGAGACAGAAGCCCGCGATCTGCTGCACGCCAGGACCCGCTGACCCCGCAACGGCCGATCCTCCGCGTGATCCACCCGCCCCGGCGCAAAGGCCGGGGCGGGCATGCGGCTCTGCCGGATCAGCCGAAGTCGGCGACGGCCCCGGCCACCGCCTTCCAGCCCAGCGCCCGCGAAACCTCCTGGCCGGCCTCGACCAACCGCTCACGCAGACCAGCCGCCTCCGCGCCGAGGATCGCCTCCCGGACCCCGCTGATGGACAGCGCGGCACGCACCTGCCCCCGGTAGTCCAGGATCGGCACGCCGAGCGCGGCCACACCGATGGTCACGTCCTGATCGCTGACCGAGATTCCGGTGCCGAGGGTCTCCTCCAGCACCGGCACCAACGCGTCCGCCGTGACCGGGGTGGACGGGGTGAACCGCTCCAAGACCCCCTGCTCAAAGTAGTCCGGCCAGGTGGAGCGGTCCTGGAAAGCCAGCAGGACACGCGAGGCCGCCCCCGCGTGCAGCGGCAGCGCACCACCGAGCTTCAGGGCGAGGGACTGAACCCGCCGCCCGTCCAGCCGCTCGATGCACACCGCCTCACGCCCGCGCCGGACGCACAGGTACACCGTCTCGCCGGTCTCGTCATGGAGCCGCTCCATCACCGGCTGCGCGAAGCGCCGCTCATCGAACCGCTCCACCACGGCGGTGCCGAGGCTGAGCAGATGGAAGCCCAGACGGAAGGTGCCGCGCCGGCTGCCACCCTCCACCATGTCGAGGTGCTGGAGGCTCGACAGCAGCCGGTAGACCGAGCTACGGGGCTCACCCAGCTCCTCGGCGAGCTGGGCGGCCGTCGCCTCTCCTCGCGCCGCGAGCAGATCGAGGACCTCAACGGACTTACGGACGAGAGCCAGACCACCATCATGCGCCACGCGGCCAAAGATATCACTCAGCGGACAAATGGTCTACTGGTCAGTAATCGACGGGGGAGGTGGTGCGGGGTGCCGGGATCCGGTCGTCGCGCACGCGGCGCCGGAACCAGATGACCTTTCCGGTCGTGGTGACGCGGGCGCCGAAGGCGTCGGCGAGCGCGGCGACGAGGAACAGTCCGCGGCCGTTCTCGGCGTCGGGGTCGCTGTGGCGCAGCCGGGGCGCCTCCTGGCAGCCGTCCCCGACCTCGCAGATCACGCAGCATCCGCGGCGCAGCCGCAGCCGCAGCCACACGGGGCCGGTGGCGTGCTCGATCGCATTGGTCACCAGCTCGTCCACCATGAGGACGATGTCGTCGGCGGTGGTGTCGGGCACCCCCCAGCCGCGCAGCGCGCCGGTGGTGGCGTGGCGGGCCCGGCCCACGGCGGCCGGTTCGGTGGCCAGTCGTAGGGCCAGCTCCTGCGGGGTGGGGTGGATATCGGGTGAGCCCGTCCGCCGACGCGGCTGTGGGCCGTTGGGGGGTGAGGGGGGCACGGTGGCGACCGCCCCTGCTGGGTTCACTGTCATTTCCGTGCTCCTTCCCGGGCTCCTTGTGGTCCGGAAGGGTTCGTGGCCAGCCCGTCATGGAGGGCTTCACCTCTCCAGCGTCGCAGCGATTTCTATCACAGTCAAGATCATTCGAATAAATTTCCACACCCCTGCCACTACCCCGGAATCAAGGGGTGCGGAACGTGTCGATCATGTGTCGTAGAAATTTCTTCGAGATGCATTGACAGGTCTCGAAACCTCTGCGACGTTGTGGATCGAGCCGCTGAACACGTCGAACCGGCCCTCCCCAGCCCGATCAGGGCGAACCTCGGCCCGATCAGGGCGCAGCCGACAGATGAACGCGTCGGCACCTGCAGTCCCCCGCTGGAGCGCGAACCGGCACCCCGCGGGCGGCGAACTCCCCCCAGCCACCCCCCGCACGTCGAGAAAAGGCAATCTCATGGCACATCGGGTCAAGCTGCGCCACAGAGCGCTCGCGGTCTCGTCCGCGGGAATCGGTCTCACCCTGCTGCTCACCTCATGCGGGAACGGCATCAGCGGCCAGGGCGACGACAAGCCGATCGTCGGGCTCGTCACCAAGACCGACGACAATCCGTTCTACGTGAAGATGCGCGAAGGCGCTCAGAAGAAGGCCCGCGAACTCGGCGTGGATCTGAGGACCTTCGCCGGCAAGGGCCAGGCCGACAACGACTCCCAGGTCAAGGCCATCGAGAACCTGGTGGCCGCGGGCGCGAAGGGCATTCTGATCACCCCGGCCGACTCCGGCGCGATCATCCCCGCCATCGACCGGGCCCGGAAGGCCGGCGTCATGGTCATCGCCCTGGACTCGCCGACGGAGCCGGCGTCCGCCGTGGACGCCACCTTCGCCACCGACAACCGGCTCGCCGGCCGGATGATCGGCAAGTGGGCCAAGGGGCGAATGGCGGGGCAACGGCCGCGGATCGCTCTGCTGGACCTCAGCTCGGAGCAGGTCAAGGTGGACATCCTGCGTAACCAGGGCTTCCTGGAGGGCTTTGGAATCGATGTCCGCGATCCGAAGCGGATCGGCGACGAGCGCGACTCCCGGATCGTCGGTCGTGAGGTGACCGGCGCGAACGAGGAGGGCGGACGCGACGCCATGGAGAAGCTGCTGCAGAAGAACGGGTCCATCAACCTCGTCTACACCATCAACGAACCCGCCGCCGCCGGTGCTTACCAGGCGATCAAGGCGGCCGGAAAGCAGAAGGACATCACCATCGTGTCCATCGACGGCGGCTGTCCCGGCGTCAAGAACGTGGCCTCCGGCGCCATCGGTGCGACGTCGATGCAGTTCCCCGGGAAGATGGCCGCCGAGGGCGTCGCCGCCGCGGCCGCGCACGCCAAGGACGGCGACAAGCCCTCCGCCTCCTCCGGACACGGCTTCACCAACACCGGAGTCTCCCTCATCACGGACACCCCCGTATCCGGTCTGGAATCGAAGAAGTCGGACTGGGGCCTGCGCCACTGCTGGGGCTAGCCCCGGCAGGCATCCGACACACCCACCCTTCCGCACCGATTCCAGGAGTTGACCGTGGCCCACGACACCGTCCCCCAACACGCCACAGACCCACCCACCACGCGGCCGGAGCAACGCGGACCGCTCGCCCGCGGACAGGCGGCCCTGCACACCAAGCCGCTGCTCGGCCCGCTCGTCGTCCTCCTCCTCGCTTCGCTGTTCTTCAGCGTGTGGGTGGGGTCCCGGTTCAGCGATCCGCTCAACATCTCGCTGATCGTCCAGCAGGTGCAGATCATCGGCATGGTCGGCATCGCACAGACGCTGATCGTGCTGACCGCGGGCATCGATCTGTCGGTCGGCGCCATCACCGTGCTCGCCTCCGTGGTGATGGGCAAGGCGGCGGTGGACCAGGGTCTGCCCGTGCCACTGGCCCTGTTGCTCGGCGTCGTC
Source organism: Streptomyces sp. 11-1-2 (assembly GCF_003595545.1). NCBI lineage: Bacteria > Bacillati > Actinomycetota > Actinomycetes > Kitasatosporales > Streptomycetaceae > Streptomyces > Streptomyces sp. 11-1-2. The sequence goes on along the minus strand of NZ_CP022545.1, from coordinate 1,784,132 downwards.
ATCGGCGGTGTCTGCGGCGGGCTCAACGGCGTGCTGGTCACCCGGTTCCGCATTCCGCCGTTCATCGCCACGCTCGGCACCCTCAGCGTCTTCTCGGCCCTGACCCTCTTCTACTCGCGGAGCGAGACGATCCGGGCTCAGGACGTGCCGCCCCTGCTGAGCTGGCCGGGCCGCTCCATCGACGTCCTGGGCACCGATGTGACCTACAGCTCGCTGCTGATGATCGGCTGTTTCGCCGCCGTGGCCTATCTGCTGCGGGGCACCGCGTGGGGCGCCCATCTGCACGCGGTGGGAGACAACCGCGAAGGGGCCCGCCTCAGCGGGATCCGCACCGGCCGGGTGCTGCTCAGCGTGTATGTCGTGGCCGGGCTGATCTGCGGTCTCGCCGCGTGGTTCCTCATCGGACGGATCGGCTCGGTCAGCCCGCAGGCCGGCGAGAACCTCAACCTCCAGTCCATCACCGCCGTCGTCATCGGCGGCACCAGCCTCTTCGGCGGCCGTGGCCACGTCCTCGGCACCCTCCTCGGGTCCCTCATCGTGGGCGTGTTCAGCAGTGGGCTCGCCCTGTCCGGAGTGGACGCCCTGTGGCAGGTCTTCACCGTCGGTGTCCTGGTGATCGTGGCCGTCGCCGCCGACCAGTGGATCCGGAAGGTGGCGGCATGAAGCCCGGGAACACCAGCACCGATGTGCTCGCCCTGGAGGCGCGCGGCCTGGTCAAGCGCTACGGACACGTCACCGCCCTCGGCGGGGCCGATGTCGAGCTGCGCGCCGGCGAGGTCCTCGCCGTCATCGGCGACAACGGCGCCGGCAAGTCGACGCTCATCAAGTGCCTCTCCGGGGCGGAGGTCCCCGATGCCGGAGAGATCCGCCTCTTCGGGGAGCGGGCGCGGTTCCGCAACCCGCTGGACGCGCGGGATCATGGACTGGAGACCGTCTACCAGAATCTGGCCGTGGCTCCCTCCCGGGACATCCCCGCCAACCTCTTCCTGGGTCGTGAGCGCCGCAGGTCCGGCCCGCTCGGCAGCGTCTTCCGCCTGCTGGACAAGAAGGGGATGCGGGAGGAGACCCGGAAACTGCTCACCTCCCTCGGGCTGCTGACCATCCAGAATTTCTCCCAGCCGGTGGAAACGCTCTCCGGCGGGCAGCGCCAGGGCGTCGCGGTCGCACGCGCCGCCTGCTTCGGCAGCCGGGTGATCATCATGGACGAGCCGACGGCGGCGCTCGGAGTGCGGGAGTCGCAGCGGGTGCTCGACCTCATCCGCGAAATCCGCGACCGGGGTGTGCCGGTCATCCTGATCAGCCACGACATGCCCCATGTCTTCGACGTCGCCGACCGCATCCATGTTCAGCGGCTGGGCCGGCGTGTCGCCCTGGTGCGCACCTCCGACATCTCGATGCCCGACGCCGTCGCGCTGATGACCGGAGCGCTGGACCCGGCGGAGCTCGACGGCAGATCCCCCGCGGGCAACCCATGACCGCGCACAGCGACCACACCCTTACGTATCGGGAGCACGCATGAACGTCATCCGGCCCGCCGTGCGCCGTGTCTCCGGCACCCCCCTCACCGGCACCTTCGCCGCCCCCGAGGAGGCCGGGCCCGACGAGGTGACGCTGTGGTGGCTCGGCCAGGCCGGATTCGCCCTGCGCCACCACGGCAGGCTGATCCTGATCGACCCGTACCTCTCGGACACCCTCGCCGAGAAGCACCGCGGCACGCTCTTCCCGCACCGCCGGATGCACCCCGTCCCGGTGGCGCCGGAGGCCATCCGCGGGGTCGACGCGGTGCTGTGCACCCACGGACACACGGACCACATGGACCCGGGCACCATCCGCGCCCTGCTCCCGCACAACGATCCGCGCTTCGTCGTCCCGCGCGCCGAGCGGGAACGGGCCCTGGAGCGTGGCGTTCCGGCGAGCCGCCTGACCGGCACCACCGCGGGCGAGCGCGTGGAACTGGGGGACGGCATCACCGTCGAACCGGTCCCCGCCGCCCATGAACGGCTCGAACAGGACGAGAGGGGAGACCACCGCTTCCTCGGATACGTGCTCACGGTCGGCGCTGTCCGCGTCTACCACTCCGGCGACTGCGTCCCCTACGACGGACAGGCCGAACTGCTCCGCACACTCCGCGCCGATGTGGCGCTGCTGCCCGTCAACGGGCGCGACCGCCACCGCACCGACAACGGCGTCCCCGGCAACTTCACCGTCCGGGAAGCGGCCGAGCTGTGCGAGGCGGCCGGGATCCCGCAGCTGCTCTGCCACCACTTCGGTCTGTTCGACTTCAACACCGTCGACCCCGAGGACGCCCGCGACGAACTGCGGCGCCGTGTCACGCGCCACGCCACGCCACTGTCCTGGACCGTGCCGCGGGTGGGCGACGCCTACGTTCTCACCCCGGGCGACACCACCGCGAAAGAGGACCGATGAACCCCAGCGAACTCCTCGGCGAACTGCGCCGCGTCCGGGTCGTCCCGGTCGTCACCCTGCCCCACGTACGCCACGCCGACCCGCTCGGCGAGACACTGCTCGGAGCGGGGCTGCCGGTCGCCGAGATCACCTTCCGCAGCCCGGCCGCCCGGGACGGGATCGCCACGCTGCGCGCCCGCCACCCCGGGCTGCTGGTCGGCGCCGGTACGGTCCTGGACCGCGCGACCGCGGACCACGCCATCGACGCGGGAGCCCAGTTCGTGGTCGCGCCCGGCTTCAGCCCGGACGTCGTGGACCACTGCCTGGAGCGGGAGATCCCCGTCGTCCCCGGCATCAACAGCCCCACCGGCATCGAGGCAGCCCTGGCCAGGGGACTGCCCCTGGTGAAGTACTTCCCGGCCGAGGCGTCGGGCGGACTGCGGCTGCTGGACGCCATGGCGGCTCCGTACGACGGGATGGCGTTCATGCCCACGGGCGGCCTGACACCGGACAACCTCCCCGACTATCTGAGCCGACCGCACGTGGCCGCCTGCGGCGGCACCTGGATCGCCAGTACGGCGCTGCTGGCCGAGGGCGACTACGAGGCCATCGGGCGCAACGCCCGCCGCGCGGTCGAGATCGCGGCCGAGGCCACCCCTTAAAGCCACACTCCGCCGCGCCCCCTCGAAGCGCGCGGAATGGAACACCCACCCACCACACCCCAAAGGGACAGCATGACCACCACCTATGAACCCGCTCCCGGCACGGCGCTTGAGGGCAAGGTCGCCATCATCACCGGTGGCGCCTCCGGCATCGGCGAGGCCGTCGGCCGGATCTTCGCGGCCAACCGGGCCAAGGTCCTCCTGGTCGACACCGACGGCAAACGACTCCAGCAGGTCGTCACCTCCATCCAGTCCCAGGGCGGCAGCTGCGTGGGCGTCGAAGCCGACGTCACCGAGGAAGACCAGGTCCAGAGCTTCTTCCGGACCGCCGTGGACGAGTGGGGGCAGGTCGATCTGCTCGTCAACAGCGCGGGCCGCGACTCTCTTTCACCCCCGGTGACCGAGGTGACGCTGGAGGAGTGGAACAAGACCATCGGCCCCAATCTGACCGCGGTCTTCCTGTGCTGCCGCGAGGCGTTCCGCATCATGGAGCAGCAGCCCACCGGCGGGCGCATCATCAATATGGGGTCGTCCTCGGCCCGGTTGGCCTCCGGCCCCGGCCACAGCCCCTACCGCGCCTCCAAGCACGGGATGATGGGATTCAGCAAGAACATTCTCCTTGAGGGCAAGGAGAAGAACATCGGTGTGACGGTGATCAACCCGTCCCACGTCAAGACCCCGATGACCGAGATCATCGACAAGGGCCTGTACGACGGCGACATCCCCGCCTACCTCGACGGCTGGCTGGACGACAAGGAACTCGCCGAGGGCATCCACGCCAGCTGCATCGACGTCGACAACGTCGCCGAGGTCTCCCTCTACGTGGCCACGCGCACGCCCGACGTCACCATCCCCCAGATCGCGCTCTACCCGACGCACAAGGCACACCGCTACGGCATGGAAGTCTGAGGCGGACGAGCGATGAAAGCAGCAGTACTGCAATCGAAGGGCGTCCTCACCCTCACCGACGTCCCTGCCCCCGCTCCCGTGGGCGACCGTTCCGTCCTCGTCCGCGTCGGCGGTGTCGGCGTGTGCGGCTCGGACGTGCTGAGATACGGCCGCGAGAAGGCGTATCACTATCCGCTCGTCCTGGGCCACGAGTTCTCCGCCGTGGTCGAGGAGGCGCCGGAGGGAAGCCGCTTCCGTCCCGGGGACCGCGCCGCGGTCTTCCCCCTTCTGCCCGACCCGGCCGACCCGATGACCCAGATCGGCGAGTACGCCGTAAGCACCGGCTACGACTACTACGGGTCGCGGCGCGATGGTGCGATGGCGGAGTTCCTCCAGGTGCCCGAGGCCAATCTGGTGCCGGTGGCGCGGGATGTGCCGCTGGTCCACGCCGCCATGGTGGAGCCCGCCGCGGTCGCCCTGCACGCCATGCTGAAGTTCCAGCTGCCCGCCCATGCCACCGCGCTGGTGATCGGCGCCGGACCCATCGGCGCGCTGGCCGCCCAATGGCTTCGCATCCTGGGCGCCAGCGAGGTGTACGTGGCCGATGTCGACGAGCGCAAGCGCGCGGTCATGGCCGGTCTCGGCTTCCCGGTCATCGACGCGTCCGCGGGTGACACGGTGGACGCGGTCCGTGAGCTGACCGGCGGCCGGGGCGTGGACTGCGCGGTGGAGGCGAGCGGTCTGTCCGCCACCCTCATCCAGGCCATCACCGCGGCGGCCCCGCTCGGCCAGGTCATGCTGCTCGGCGACCTGTCCGGCGATCTGACCCTGCCCCGCGCCCTGGTCTCCTCCATCCTCCGCCGTGAGCTGCGTGTCTACGGCACCTGGAACTCCAGGATCACCCCGGCCGGACGCAGCGAATGGGACATGGTGGTCCACCATCTGGGCCGCGATCTGAAGGTGGCGCCACTCATCAGCCACACCCCGAGCCTGGAGGAGGCACCGGCGATGTTCGCCGACATGCTGGAGCGCCGCACCTGGTACAACAAGGTCGTCTTCGCGGTCGCCGACCAGGCCCAGGCCGAGCTCATCCGGCCCGGTGTCGTGGGAGGTGTCGCATGAAGGCCGCCGTTCTGCGCCGACCCGGGGAGCTGGCGGTCGAGGACGTGCCCGAGCCCACCGTCGTCGGCGACGACCTGTTGGTGCGGGTCCGGGCGGCCTCCATCTGCGGCACCGACCTGCGCATCTTCAAGCACGGCCACTTCAAGATCCCGGACGGGCAGCGCCGGGTGCTGGGCCACGAGGTGGCGGGGGACGTGGTGGCGGCCGGGCCGCGGGTGTCCGCGTTCCACCCGGGCATGCGGGTCACCGTCACCCCGAACGTGGGCTGTGGCCGCTGCGACATGTGCCGCCACGGCTACAACAACATGTGCCCTGACTACGAGGCGTTCGGCATCAGCATCGACGGCGGCTTCCAGGAGCTGCTTCGGGTGCCCGGCTTCGCCGTCCAGCGCGGCAACGTCTTCGAGATCCCCGATGGTGTCTCGTACGCGGAGGCGGCCCTGGTGGAACCGTTCTCCTGCTGCTACAGCGGGCAGCGCGGGCTCCGGGTGGGCCCCGAGGACGTCGTGGTCATCACCGGCGCGGGTCCCATCGGCGCGTTCCATGTGCTGCTCGGCAAGCTCGCCGGGGCCCGCAAGGTGATCATCTCCAACCGCAGCCGCCCCCGGCTGGACCTCGCCGCCCGGCTCGGCGCCGATGTGTGCGTCGGGGTCCGCGAACAGGACCTGGCCGAGGTCGTCCGCGAGCACACCGACGGCCGGGGCGCGGACGTGGTCATCACGGCCGTGTCCGATCCCCAGGTGCAGGCGCAGGCGGCGGAGTTGCTCGCCCCGCACGGCCGGCTCAACTACTTCGCCGGCCTCGGCGCCGCGCGGACCATCCCGCTCGACACCAACGCCGTGCACTACAAGGGCCTCACCCTGACCGGGACGACCGGCTCGACCAACGGCGACTACGGCCGTTGTCTGCGGCTGGTCGGCGAGCGCCGCGTCGATCTGTCACCGCTGATCAGTGAGGTGTTCCCCCTGGAGAAGATCCACGACGCCTTCGGCTACGCGGCCTCCGGGGCCGGAATGAAGGCCATGGTCGCGTTCGACGGCGACCCCCACGCCACCACGACACGCCCCGTGGCTCCGGGGGAAGGCAGGTGACTCCATGACCCACCGCTACGTCATGGCCCTCGACGCCGGTACCACCAGCATCCGGGCCATCCTCTTCGACAAGGCGGGCGACATCGCCGCGGTCGCCAGCCAGGAGTTCCCCCAGATCTATCCGCAGCCCGGCTGGGTCGAGCACAACCCGCTCGACATCTGGAACACCCAGGTCACCGTCGCCAAGCAGGTGCTGGCCCAGGCCGAATGCGGCGCCGAGGACATCGCCGCGATCGGCGTCACCAACCAGCGCGAGACGGTGGTGATCTGGGACCGTGCCACCGGAGAGCCCATCCACCACGCGATCGTGTGGCAGGACCGCCGCACCGCCGCGCTGTGCGAGGAGCTCAAGGCCCGCGGCCTGGAGGAGCACGTCAAGCGGACCACCGGGCTGATCATCGACGCCTACTTCTCCGGCACCAAGGTGAAGTGGATCCTCGACAACGTCCCCGGCGCACGGCAGCGCGCCGACCGCGGCGAGCTCGCCTTCGGCACCGTCGACAGCTGGCTGATCTGGAACCTCACCGGCGGCGCCGCGCACGTCACCGACTACACCAACGCCTCGCGCACCATGCTGTTCGACATCACCCGTCTCGACTGGGACCAGCGGCTGCTCGACGAGCTCGACATCCCCCGCGCGATCCTGCCCGAGGTGCGCCCCACCAGCGAGGTCTACGGCCACACCGATGAGTCGGTGCTGCTCGGCGCCCGGATCCCGGTCGCCTCGGCCGTCGGCGACCAGCAGGGCGCGCTGTTCGGCCAGGCGTGCTTCGAGGTGGGCACGGTGAAGGCCACGTACGGCACCGGGGCCTCACTGGTCCTCAACACCGGCGAGGGCCCCGTCTTCAGCGACAGCGGCATGCTGACCACCATCGCCTGGGGCGTCGACGGCGGTGTGGAGTACGCACTGGAAGGTCTGATCTTCGTGGCCGCCGCCTCCATCCAGTGGCTGCGCGACGAGCTGCAGATCGTCTACGACGCCGAGGACACCGAGTACGCCGCCCGGGACGTTCCCGACACCAACGGCGTCTATGTCGTACCGGCCTTCGTCGGGCTCGCCGCCCCGTACTGGGACCAGTACGCCCGCGGCGCCATCCTCGGCCTGACCCGCGGCGCCAGCCGCAAGCACGTCATCCGCGCCACGCTGGAGTCCATCGCCTACCAGATCCGCGACGTCATCACCTGCATGGAGGCCGACTCGGGCATCTCCACCCGGGAGATCAAGGTCGATGGCGGAGCCACCGCCAACAACTTCCTCATGCAGTTCCAGGCCGACATCCTCGACGTCCCCGTACTGCGCCCCACCGTCATCGAGTCCTCGGCCCGCGGCGCGGCCTTTCTCGCCGGCCTGGCCACCGGGTTCTGGACGGACCGGGCCGAGCTGACCGACACCTTCCGGCTCGAGCGCCGCTTCGACTGCGCGATGGACCGCGCCCGGGCCGACCGGCTCTACGCGGGCTGGCAGAAGGCGGTGGGCTGCGCCCGGGACTGGGAGGAGCACTGACCCGGCCGCCCATCCGGCCCGTACCACCGCACGGCTCCGCAGAAGGAGAAACCCACATGCCGCGGACGTATCCCGCCGCCCGCCCGACGATGTACTTCATCGGCGTCACCACCACCAAGTCGTCCATCATGAAGGTCTTTCCGGCCTGGGCGCGCGAGCTGAACCTCGACGCCGTCATCGAGGGCATCGACCTTCCGCTGGACGACACCCCCGGCCACTACCGGGAGGTCGTCGACTTCATCAAGCACGACCCGCACTCGCTGGGCGCGCTGGTCACCACCCACAAGCTCAACCTCTACAAGGCCGCCCACGGCCTGTTCGACGGCGTCGGCCACGAAACCGAGCTGCTGGACGAGGTCAGCAGCATCTCCAAGCGCGGTGACCAGCTGTGGGGCCATGCCATGGACCCCCTCACCAGCGGCCTTGCCCTGGAGGCCATCGTGCCCGACGGCTACTGGTCCCGCACCGGGGGCGAACTGCTGCTGCTCGGGGCGGGCGGCTCCGCCCTCGCCCTCACCCTGTACCTGCACAACCGCGCGGCCGCCGGTGGCGACGTCCCCTCCCGCATCGTGGTCACGGGCCGCCGCGAGGCCCGGCTGCGCGAGATGCGCACCGTCCACGAACGCCTCGGCTTCACCATCCCCATCGACTACCAGCTCGCCCCCGAGCCGCGCGACAACGACGCCCAGCTGCGGACACTCGCTCCCGGCTCCGTCGTGGTCAACGCGACCGGACTCGGCAAGGACCGGCCCGGATCCCCGCTCACCGACGCCGCCCAGTTCCCCCAGGACGGTATCGCCTGGGACTTCAACTACCGCGGCGACCTGGTCTTCCTGGACCAGGCACGGGCCCAGCAGGGCGCCCGCGAGCTGAACGTGGTCGACGGCTGGCTGTACTTCATCCACGGCTGGACCCGCGTCATGGCCGAGGTCTTCCACCTCGACATCCCCACCCACGGCCCCACCTTCGAGCGGCTGTCCCGCATCGCCCGCGACGTCACCAAGGAGAACGCATGAGCGCCACCGCCCCCCGCCCGGCCGTCGTCACCGACTTCAGCCTCGTCACCGGACTCTCCCAGAGCAAGAAGCCGCTCCAGCGCCGCATCTCCGCCATGGCCGGGATGTACGCCGACCAGGAGGCCGCGCGGCGCCTGGCCGAAGAGGACGTCCTGGTCTACGAGTTCTTCGACATGGGCGTCCCCCAGAGCCCGGGCGAGGTGGCCTACGGCACCAGCATCACCTACCCGGGCAAGGTCGGCGACGAGTACTTCATGACCAAGGGCCACTTCCACTCCGTGCTCGACACCGCCGAGATCTACTACTGCCTGCGCGGCCGGGGCCTGATGATGATGGAGAACCCCGAGGGCGATGTGCAGTGGGAGGAGTTCACCCCCGGCAAGGGCGTCTACGTCCCCGGCCGGTATGCCCACCGCTCCATCAACACCTCGCCCGACGAGCCGCTGATCACCTTCTTCGCCTTCCCCGGCCACGCCGGACACGACTACGGCACCATCGAGTCCAAGGGCTTCCGCAAGATCGTGGTGGAGCGCGACGGCGCCCCGGCGGTCGTGGACAACCCGAAGTGGGCCCAGTGACGGCCCGGATCGCCGTGACGCCCCGCTCGCTGTCCCAGGGCGGTCACCCCGCGCTGGCCGCCCTGGAGGCGGCGGGCTACGACGTGGTCTTCCCCACCCCCGGGCGCCAGCCCACCCGGGAGGAACAGCTGCGGTTCCTGCCCGCGTGCGTCGGCTATCTCGCCGGGGTCGAGCCCATCACCCGCGAGGTGCTGGCCGCGGCCCCCGTACTCAAGGTCATCAGCCGCAACGGGGTCGGAGTCGACTCCGTCGACCTGACCGCCGCCGCCGAGCAGGGGGTGGCCGTCGAGACCGCCGCCGGAGCCAACGCCCAGGGCGTCGCCGAACTCGCCATCGCCCTCCTGCTCGCCGGGCTGCGCCGCATCCCACCGCAGGACGCGGCCCTCAAGGCCGGGAGATGGCAGCGGATCGAGGGCCGGGAAGTGGTGGGACGCACCCTCGGCGTCGTGGGGTGCGGGCAGATCGGCCGCCGGGTCGTCCGGCTCGGACTCGGGCTCGGCATGTCCGTACGCGCCTTCGACGCGTTCCCCGACCCGGAGTTCACCCCCGCCGGGGACTTCTCGTACACCACGCTGGAGGACCTGCTCGCCCGCTCGGACGCGGTGACCCTGCACTGTCCGCCCGCGGAGCGGCCACTGATCGACAAGGGCGCCATCGCGGCCATGCGGCCCGGTGCCCATCTGGTCAACACCGCCCGCTCGAGCCTGGTCGACGACGGCGCGGTCCTCGAGGCCCTCGCCGGGGGCAGGCTCATCGGGTACGCCACCGATGTGTACGACCAGGAGCCGCCCGCGCCCCAGGAGCTGCTGCGTCATCCGCAGGTGATCACCACACCCCATATCGGGGGGTACACCGGGGAGAGTGTGGAGCGCGCCACCCGCGCGGCCGTGGAGAATCTGCTACGGGTACTTAACCCCCCTTCCTGAGACCACGGAGCGAGTCATGGCTGTCCCGGCGGATGAGGCCGGCAATGTGCTGCACCTCATCACCAGCAAGCTGCCCTACCTACCGGGCGCGCTGCGCCAGATCGGCGAGTATCTGCTGGCCCACCCCCAGCAGGCGCAGTCGATGACCATTTCGCAGCTCGCCTCGGCCTGTGGAGTGGCCGAGTCGACGGTCTCCCGGTTCGTCCGCGAGCTGCGCATGGACAGCTATCACTCGCTCCGCCTCAGCCTCGCCGAGGCCACCTTCGCCACCCGGCGGGCCGGCGCGGGCCGGGACGAGGAGTTCGTCTACGAGGGCATCCTCCGCGGCGACGAGCCCCCTGCCATCGTGGGCAAGATCGAGCGCAGCAGCCGCCAGACGCTGGCACAGACCGCCAAGCAGGTCAGCGGCGACGCCATCAGCCGCGCCGTCGACCTGCTGCACGACGCGGACGCGGTGGTGTTCTGCTGCATGGGCTCCTCCAGCATCGCCGCGGAGGAGGGGGTCATGCGGTTCACCCGGGCGGGCAAGAAGTGTCTGCTCTACCGCGACCAGAGCGTGCAGGTCATGCTGGCCACCATCCTGACGCCGCGGGATGTGCTGATCGGCATCAGCGACTCCGGCAAGTCCACCGCGATCGTGGACGCCATGCGGCTCGCCCGGCAGACCGGAGCCACCTCGATCGGCATCACCTCGGCCCAGGACAGCCCGCTGGCGGAGCTCAGCGACGTACCGCTGTTCACCTCGAACGTCACGGGGGAGGGGCTGTACGGGGAGTCCGTCACCTCCAAATGGGGCCAGCTCCTGCTGATCGACATCCTCTACGCCACCTACGCGGCGCGCCACTTCGACGACACGCTCCAGCACCTCAAGGAGACCTACGAGGCGGGCATCCGCCACTCCCGTTCCCCCGGAAGCCCGCCGACGGAGAACTGACCCCCGGGGCCGGTCACCTGGACACGATGTGCAGGATCGCCGTGCCGTCCTCGCCGGCCGCCATCTGGATCACCACGGCGCCGGGCTGAGCGGCCGGCCGCATGGTGTCCACCCTGCCGCACGAGTTGCTGCGGCCGTGGTCGCGCAGCACGGTGATGCACCCCTGGCCCGGACCGCTCGCCCCGCCCTGGGACCGGCCATTGCCCGACTTCACCGTGTACTCGACCTTGTTCGGCCCGATCTCGGTCACCGTCAGCGTCGCCGGACCGGCCGGGCTCGTGAACCGGACCGTCACCGGACCGGACACCGCGATCTCGCAGTTGCCGTCCGCACAGGCGGCGACATCACGCCCGTCCGCCGCCGACACGGAGGGTTTCGCCGAGGCGCTGCGACCGCCGGACGGGCTTTTCGAGGGCGGCGCGGAACGGGACGCCGACGGCTGGTCATCGCGCGAGGGCGCCCCGTCGGTCTCGTCCGAGCCACCGCAGCCGGCCACGGCCACAGCGGTCAGTACCGCCAGCCCAAGACCCACTCCCGGCCGACGCGCTCGTAGCCTTCGCGCCCTGCGTACCGATGTCGTCGCGGCCATGATGTCCCCCGTGTTCCCGTCGATGCGTGCCAAGGTACCCGCCGCTCGCGCGATCGCTCCCGCAGGACGCCGATCCGGGTCGCGCGCCGCCTCGTCTGCCGTAGCCCACGGACCTGTCCGCCGGTCGCTCAGGTGGCCCGCAGCGTCGCGGTGGCGATTTCCAGGAAGTCGCGCAGCACCTTCTCCCGCCGGTCCGCGAGGACGGCCAGGCAGGTCTCGACCGACGGGGCGTCCGTGACGGGGAGGTGGACGAGGTCGGGGCGGGAGTAGGACCGCGCGACGCTCAGCGGGACGAGCGCGATGCCCTGCCCGGAGGCGATGAGCTCGAACTTCTCTTCGAGCGACGACGTCCGTCGCGTCGGCGCGTCGAGCATCCGCTCACCGTCGAGGTCGGCGTAGGTGAGCTCCTGACGGAAGGCCAGCGGATGCGTCGCGGGCATACAGGCCACCCTGGTCTCGTGACCGATGGGGATGATGCGCAAGTCCGAGTGGTCGAACGGCCGCCGCAGGTAGGCGACTTGGGCCCGGCCGTCCCGGAGCGGCGCGTCCTGCTCCCACCAGCGCACCGGGACGACGTCGGTCTCGACGTCCGGGTGGCGCGATGAGAACGCCCGGATCGCCTCCGACACATGCAGCCCGGAGCAGAAGGCCACCACGAGCCGCTGGACGCCCCGATCCACGTCGTGCACGCTCCGCACCGCCGACGCGACGGTCGCGAGGATCCGCTGTGCCTCCTCGTAGAGCCGCTTCCCGGCATCGGTCAGCTCCACGCTGCGGGTGGTCCGGACGAGCAGAGTGCACTCCATTTCCTGCTCGAAGGCCCTGATCTGGCGGCTGAGGACCGGCTGGGCTATGTAGAGCTGTTCCGCCGCCCGGCCGAAGTGCCGGTGCTCGGCCACCGCGACGAAGTAGCGGAGCTTGCGCAGATCGAGATCCATGCCCTGAAGGTATCAATCGCCGGGAAGGGTATTGGACGCCCGCAGGTGGCCGCCCCGAGACTCAAAGCATGATCGTCATCACCGCTCCCACCGGCCAGATCGGCGGCCGGCTCCTGGACATCCTGCTCAACGAGGCCCCCGATCGCGGCGAAGAGCTGCGGGTCATCGTGCGCGACCCCGCGAGGCTCCCCGACGCGGTCCGTGCCCGCGTCGACGTCGTCATCGGCTCGCACGGCGACGCCGAGGTCGTCGACCGGGCCTTCGCCGGCGCGGACGCCGTCTTCTGGCTGGTCCCGCCGGACCCGCGGGCACCGAGCCTGGACGCCGCGTACTCCGGGTTCACCCACGCCGCCGCGAAGGCGTTCACGGCCCGCGGAGTCGGACACGTCGTCGGCGTCTCGGCGCTGGGCCGCGGCACCCCCGTCGCCGGCCGCGCCGGCCATGTGACGGCGTCGCTGGCCATGGACGACCTCATCGCGGGCACCGGCGTGGCCTACCGGGCGCTCGCCTGCCCGTCCTTCATGGACAACCTGCTGCGGCAGCTCGCTTCGATCCGCGACGCCGGTGTGTACACCGACACCGCCGCCCCCGACCGCACAGCGCCGACGGCCGCCACCCGGGACATCGCCGCGGTCGCCGCCGGCCTGCTGCTCGACCGCTCGTGGACGGGGACGGGCGAGGTCCCGGTGCTGGGCCCCGAGGACCTTTCGGCGAACGACATGGCGCGCATCATGTCCGACGTGCTCGGCCGCCCGGTCCGCTACGAGCCCCAGTCGCTCGAGGACTTCCACGCCGGACTCGCCGGACGCGGTCTCGGGGACGCGCTCGTGGAGGGCTACGTCAACATGGCGTACTCCAAGAACAACGGCCTCGACGACGGCGTGCCGCGCACCCCTCGGATCACCAGCCCCACGACCTTCCGCGAGTGGTGCGAGCAGGTCCTCAAGCCGGAGGTTCAGGCATGAGCGCCAAGACCGCTCTCATCGTCGGGGCGTCCCGCACTCTCGGACTCGCCCTCGCCACCGAGTACGCGCACCGCGGCTGGAACGTCATCGGGACCGTCCGGGGCGATCGGCGCACCGGCCTCCACGACCTGGCCGAGGCGTCCGGCGGACGGGTCACCGTCGAGTCGCTGGACATGACGGCGCCGGAGCAGATCGCCGCGCTGCGCGAGCGTCTGGCGGAGCGCACGCTCGACCTGCTGTTCGTGAACGCCGGTATCACCCGGGGCAACATTCCGATCGGCGACGTGCCGACCGAGATGTTCGTCGAGGTCATGGTCACCAACGCGCTCAGCCCGATGCGCGTGGTCGAGTCCCTCCGCTCGCTGGTCGCGCCGACCGGGACCATCGGCGTCATGTCCTCGCGCCAGGGCAGCGTCGGCTTCAACACCAGGGGCGGTCAGGACGTCTACCGCGCCAGCAAGTCCGCCCTGAACCAGCTGATGCGCAGCTACGCCGCCCGCTACGCCGACGCCGCGCACACGCTGCTGCTCATGTGCCCCGGCCATGTCCGCACCGAACTCGGCGGACCGGAGGCGCCGCTGACCATCGACCAGTCCATCCCGGGCGTGGTGGACACGATCGACCGCCACAGCGGCGAACCGGGCCTGCGGTACCTCAACTACCAGGGCCAGACCGTGCCCTGGTAGTTGAGGCCGGGGCGGGTCAGTGGGCGAGCTGGCGGCTGATGATCAGCCGCTGGATCTGGTTGGTGCCCTCGAAGATCTGCATGATCTTCGCTTCGCGCATATAGCGCTCCACGGGGAAGTCGCGGGTGTATCCATAGCCGCCGAAGACCTGGACGGCGTCCGTGGTGACCTTCATGGCGGCGTCGGTCGCCGTCAGCTTGGCGACGCTCGCCTGGCGGGTGTACGGGCGTCCGCGGTCACGGCGGCGGGCGGCGTCCACGTAGGTGGCGCGCGCGGAGTCGACGGCGGCGGCCATATCGGCCAGCAGGAAGCCGAGCCCTTGGTGGTCGATGATTCTGCGGCCGAAGGTGGTGCGTTCGTGGGCGTAGGCGGTCGCGGCGTCCAGCGCGGCCTGGGCCAGCCCGGTGGCGCAGGCGGCGACGCCCAGCCGGCCGGAATCCAGGGCGCTGAAGGCGATCTGGAGTCCCTGGCCCTCGGCGCCGATGAGCCGGTCGGTGGCGAGCAGCGCGTCGTCCCAGAAGGCCGAGGTGGTGGGGATGGCGTGCAGGCCCATCTTGTCCTCGGGCCGGCCGAAGGTGAGGCCGTCGGTGTGTCCGGGCGCGAAGAAGCAGGAGATGCCGTCGCCGCCCGGACCGGTGCGGGCGAACAGGGCGTAGAAGTCCGCCTTGCCGCCGTGGGTGATCCACGCCTTGGCGCCGGTGATCCGATAGCCGTCGGGGGCCTTGTCGGCGCGGCAGGTCAGGGCCGCCGCGTCGGACCCGGCCTGCGGCTCGGACAGGCTGTAGCCACCGATGAGACGGCCGCTGAGGATGTCCTCCGCCCAGCGCCCGCGCTGGTCGGAGGTGCCGAACGTCAGGAGGGGGAAGGCAGCGAGGGTGTGGACGCTGGTCGCGATGGCGACGGCGGCCCAGCGGGCGGCCAGCTCTTCGAGGACCTGGAGGTAGACCTCATAGGGCTGGCCGCCTCCGCCGAACTCCTCCGGGTAGGGCAGACCCAGCAGCCCGGTCTCGCCCAGCAGGCGGAACAGCCCCTCGGGATAGCTCTCGGTGCGCTCGTGCTCCTCGACGCGGGGGGCCAGCTCCTTGTCGGCGATCTCGCGGACGAGGTCGAGCAGATCCTCCGCCTCGCGGGTGGGAAGCAGACGGTCGACAGGCATGAAGGGCGCTCCTGGGGTACGAACGGGGCGAGGTCTTCGACGTTCATGGGTCCGGGCCTAGGACAGCAACACCCTCCGGGCGAGCACAAGTAAGTTGCGGTTGATCGCCCAGAAGACGCAAACTGAAGCGGCGAGTGGCCGGGTGGACGAAAAGAATTTGCGCGGATGTGCGGTGTACGCGGGTCGCGGAACGGAGTGGCGATGCCCGAGTTCGACGACGTGGACCGCCAGTTGCTGCGCATGCTGCGCGAGGACGGACGGCGCACCTTTTCCGAGATGGCACCCGAGGTGGGGCTGTCGGTGGCCGCGGTCAAACGCCGCGTGGACCGGCTCAAGGACAGCGGGGTGATCAAGGGCTTCACCGTGCAGATCGACCACACCAAGCTCGGCTGGGGCATCGAGGCGTTCGTGGAGCTGTCCTACACCGGTACGACCCCGGTCGGGGAGATCGTCCGTACCGCCTACACGGTCCCCGAGGTGCAGGCCGTCTTCACCATCGCCGGCGACCCCGACGCCCTGGTGAACGTCCGGGTGCGGGATATCGAGCATCTGCAGCAGGTCATCGACGCCCTGCGCCGGGTCGGACAGGTCACCGGGACCAGGACGCTGATGGTGCTGGGGTCGTGGACACGCAATGACTGACCGCTGATCGCGCGCCAGGCCCTGTCCGGCGGATCTTCGCGGGCCCGCGACGCCTGGCACGGCGCCCCCAGCTACCGCTGGGAGGTGCCCCCTGCACCAGACGCCGCGGGCCCCGCGGCGGCAGCCGCTGATGTCACAGGCGCGAAGATCCACCGGACAGGGCCTAGTACTCCAGCAGCGTTTCGCTATCTGGCCTGGTCAGGGGTGTCGTCCGGAGTGTAGTGGGCTGGTGGTGTGTCAGGGGCGGTCTTGCCGGACCGCTCCTCCAACGAGTGGATCGGGGAAATGGCCGGGCTGTGATACGGACAGCCTCCCAACGTGATCGACGAACATGCGGACGCGGCCTGGGAACGAGAACTCGACGACCTCTTCCTCTGCATCGGCCACCGGTTTGGCCGTGCCGACCTGCGGCGCCGGATGCGGGACTATGTGCGGGGCCTGCTCGCCCCTGTCGGCCGCAAGAACGGCTGGCAACTGGCCGAGTTCGCCGGGCATCGCACCCCCGATGGCCTCCAGCGGTTGCTGAATGGAGCAACCTGGAACGCCGCCGACGTCCGCGACGACCTGCAGTCATATGTCGCCAGGCACCTCGGCGATGACGGCGGGGTGCTCGTCATCGATGACACCGGCTTCATCAAGAAGGGCACCACCTCGGCCGGAGTGCAGCGCCAATACTCCGGCACCGCCGGCCGCACCGAGAACTGCCAGATCGGTGTCTTCGCCGCCTACGCCACCAGCACCGGACGGGCGTTGGTGGACCGGGAGCTGTACTTGCCCAGGTCGTGGACGGACGACCGCGAGCGCTGCCGGGCGGCGAAAGTCCCCGACGAACGCGGCTTCGCCACCAAGGGAGAGCTGGCCAAGCGCCTCGTACTGCGTGCCCTGGCCTCCGATCTCCCCCTCGCCTGGGTGGCCGCGGACGCCGCCCATGGGCAAGAGGGACGCTTCCGCCGTCTGCTGGAGCAGTCCGGTCTCGGCTATGTGCTCGCAGTGCCCAAGTCCCAGCAGGTCTTCGGCCCGCGCATCGACCACCTCTTCGCTCAGGCTCCCGTGGAGGCATGGGAGCCGATCTCGTGCGGCGACGGGGCCAAGGGGCCGCGGCTCTACCACTGGGCGGCACTGGAATTGCCCACGGTGGCCGAGTTCGACTACCAGGGCGATGTTCCCGTCCGTCGGCGGTGGGCACTGGCCCGCCGCAATCCCAGCAAGCCCGAGGAGATCGCGTATTTCCTCGCCTACGCCCCACGGGAGGCCGCGGTGGCCGACCTGGTGCGGATCGCCGGGATGCGCCGGCAGATCGAGGAGTGCTTCCAGGCCGCGAAGAACGAGTGCGGCCTGGACCAGTACGAGGTCCGCCGTTACATCGGCTGGTACCGGCACATCACCCTGGCCATGCTTGCCCATGCCTACCTCGCGGTCATGGCGGCCGACGCGGGAGCAAAGGGGGGTGCAGAAACGCTTCCGGCCCCCTGGCTCCGCTCACCGTGGCAGAAGTCCGGCGGCTCCTGGCGCCTCGCCTCACCGGGAACCGCCGACCCGACCGGTCGCTTCGCGCGCACATGCTGAACTGGTCACGCTGGCGCCGCAGGCGCCAGCTCGTCGCCCGCCACTGCCACTACCGGCGACGACTCCACTCGTTGGAGGGGCACTCCGGCAAGACCGCCCCTGACACACCACCAGCCCACTACACTCCGGACGACACCCCTGACCAGGCCAGATAGCGAAACGCTGCTGCAGTACTAGGCCCTGTCCGGTGGATCTTCGGGCCTGTGACATCAGCGGCTGCCGCCGCGGGGCCCGCGGCGTCTGGTGCAGGGGGCACCTCCCAGCGGTAGCTGGAGGAGCATCGCAAGGCGGAGGGTCGTCCTCGTACCGGGTCGTACTCGGACGATCCCGACAACGCGGCCGGGGGCACCTCCCAGCGGTAGCTGGGGGCGCCGTGCCAGGCGTGGCGGGCCCGCGAAGATCCGCCGGACAGGGCCTAGGATGCGGTGGATGGCGGCAGACGCGGGGGACGACGACAAGGCGCTGGAGCGGATCATCGCGGTCCGGGCGCGGGAGTACCGGCAGGCGGCCGGGGCGTCGGTCGGTGGGATGGCCCAGCGGGTGGGCATATCGAAGGCCATGCTGTCCAAGATCGAGAACGCCCAGACGGCCTGCAGCCTCACCACCCTCTCCCGGCTCGCGCGCGGCCTGGGCGTGCCGGTCACCGCGCTCTTCCGCGGGATGGACGACGAGCGCGAGGCGGTCTTCGTCCCGGCCGGCCACGGCGCCCGCATTGCGCGCCGCGGCACCCGGATCGGCCATGAGTACGCCCTGCTCGGCGCCCTGCGCGGCAGCAATCAGCGGATGGAGGCGCTGGAGGTCACCCTCACCGAGTCCAGCGAGGTCTTCCCGCTCTTCCAGCACGGCGGCACCGAGCTGATCTACATGCTCGAGGGCGTCATGGTCTACGGCCACGGCAAGTCCAGCTACACGCTCGGGGCCGGTGACGCCCTCCAGTTCGACGGCGAGGCACCGCACGGCCCGGAGAAGCTGATCACCCTGCCCATACGGTTCCTGACCGTGACGGCCTTCGGCGACACCCCGCACCACTGACCCATCCCATCCCATCCCGTCCCCTCCCCGGCCCGCTACCGCCTCCGGCGGGAGGGCGCCGGGCGCTCGGTGGGGGCGGGGTCGATACAGCGCGACTGGGCGTGTTCGTAGACCATCGTGCTCTGCACATCCGCCACCTCGCGGCGCTCGGTGAGGCGGTCGATGACGAACGCGTACAGCCCATTGGTGTCCGGCACCGCCACATGGATGAGGAAGTCATGGGCGCCGGAGGTGACGAACAGACCGATGGTCTCCGGTAGCTGGGCGGCCCATTCGCGGAAGCCCTCGATGACCGGCCGGGACGGCGGGCGGATCCGCACCGAGATCAGTGCCTGGACCGGGCGGCCGACCGCCTCCAGGTCGACGGCGGCGTGATAGCCGCTGATGATGCCGCGCTCCCGCAGCGCCCGGACCCGCTCCAGGGAGGTCGACGGCGAGACCCCCGTCCGCTGGGCCAGCTCGCGATTGGTCTGGCGTGCATCGTTCTGCAGCTCCCGCAGAAGAGCGCGGTCGAGTGCATCAAGTTCCACGAATGCGCTCCTTTGCCTGAGGAAATTCGGCGGGCCGTGCCGCGGCTCGGATGGATGGGTACCGTCCACCACATCCACCACATTAGCCATCGACAAGGAGTGCCGCTCGTGTCCGTTCCCCAGCTGACCGACGAGGATGTCCGCACCGATCAGTCCACCCGGCAGGCGAAGCTGAAGTGGGTGATCGTCGTGGCCGAGGAACTGCCGGCGGGCCGGGCGGTGAACGCCGCCGCCTGCATGGCCGCAGCCGTCGGCCGGGCGATGCCGGAGCTGCTGGGGCCGGACGGCAGGGACGGGTCCGGCGCCGGCCACCCGGGGCTGCCGTGGGCCGGCTGCTCGATCCTGGTCGCCGGCCCGGACACGCTGCGCGAGCTGCGCGCGAAGGCCGCCGGGAAGGACGACCTGTTCCTCGTCGACATGCCCGGGCAGGCCCAGACGTCACGGGTCTACGACGAGTACCTCGACAGCCTGGCCGGTACCAAGACGGAGGACCTCGACTATCTCGCGCTCAGCCTCGTCGGCCCGCGGAACAGGGTGAGCAAGCTCATCGGGAAGCTGCCCCTGCTGCGCTGACATCCGCGCCGCCGCTCGCGGCCGGGTCGCCCAGGGCGTACGGGGAGAGGATGTCGGCGATGGCCCGGTTGCGCGGCGTCGCGACGCCCAGCTCGGCGCCGAGGTCGGCCACCGCCCCGCTGAGCCAGCCGAGTTCGAGCCGGTTGCCGCGCAGCAGGTCGTTGTGCATGGAGGACGTCATCGCGGCGGGCAGCGTGTCGCAGAAGGCGAGCCGGTCGTCGGCGAAACCGGGGTCCAGGGCCACTCCCTTGGCCCGTCCCACGGCGACCACCTCGTGCATCACCTCATGCAGCAGGGTCCGCGACCCGGGATCCCCGCGGACCACCCCGATCGGCTGCCGCACCGCCGACGTCGTCCCGGAAAGGCCCACCAGGAAGACGAACTTCTCCCAGATGGTGCGCTCGATGTCCGCGCTGATCTCGGCGTCGATACCGGCCGCCACGGCGCGGTCGAGGAAAGCGCGGGCGCGCGGGGACTCCGTACGGTCGTACTCGCCGAACACCAGCCGCCGCAGTGTGCCGTTGTGCACCACCACCCCGGGCTCCTCGATGAACGCCGAGATATAGCCGACCCCGCCGAGGACGGACCCGGCCGGCAGATGGCGGCGCAGCACCGTGTCCTTCTGGACCCCGTTCTGGAACGACACGACGGCGGCGCCGCCTTCGGCGAGGGGCGCCAGCTGCCGGGCGACGTCCTCGGTGTCCCACAGCTTCACCGCCACCATGACGAGGTCCGGGGCCTCCAGGTCGGAGACGGCCGGCACCACCGCCTCGGACGGCACCCGCAGATCGCCCAGCGGGCTGCGCACCGTCAGCCCCTTCTCCCGGATCGCCGCGAGATGGCGGCCCCGGGCCACGAAGGTGACATCGTCACCCGCCGCGGCGAGCCGCGCGCCGAAGTATCCGCCGACGCCACCCGCGCCGATGACCGCGATCCGCATGATGTGTCCTCACCCTCAGCCGCTTGGTAACCCTTCGGACGGTTACTATATGCGGATGGATTCCTCGACGGAGCCGGTCCCACGGCCGCGGGTGACCGCCCGGCTGCGGGCACTGCGCTTCGACGCAGGCAGCCTCGCCCTGAATCTCGTCGCGACCCTGGGGCGGCGCACCAGCGCCCCGGTCGAGCGCCTCGGCACCCTCGACCGGCTGCGGGAGTGGTGCGACGGCGTCGGGCTGCGGCCGCACGACGAGGCCGTCACCGATGAGCTCCTCACCGAGCTGTGGACGCTGCGCGAGGCGGCGTACGACGTGGTGGCGGCGGTGGTTTACGGCCGGCCCCCGTCGGCCGTGTCCGTGGCGCTGCTCAACGACCGGGCGCGCCCCGCCCCGCCGCAGCCGCTGCTGATAGCCGCCGGCACCGGCGTCGGGGTCGACGGCGCCGATCGCCCCCTGTCCGGGCGGGAGCTGCAGTCGGTCGTCGTCCGCGACCTCATCGCGGTGCTCGGAGACCCGGAGCGGCGCGCGGCGCTCCGGGTGTGCGACGCCTCGCTGTGCACGATGGTCTACCTCGACCACACGCCGAGCGGACGGCGCCGGTGGTGCTCCATGCGGCTGTGCGGCAACAGCGCCAAGGCCGCGAAACACCGCGAGCGGCGGGCAGCCGCCACCCCGGCCGGCTCCTGACGCCCCCGGCGCTCCCAGGGCCGTTGTTTCCGGTGCGCCGCCCGGGGCACCCGAGGTGGCCGGAGGAGTGCCGATGGCCGATGAGAGCGACACCGACCCCCCGCCGAAGCGACGGCGCCCGGGCCGGGCCGCCGCTTCCGGGGGAGTGGCGGCCGCCGTCGCGCTGACCGTGGCGACCGGGGCGATGGACGCGATCAGCTTTCTGGCGCTGGGCGGGGTCTTCACCAGCGTCATGACCGCCAACCTCTCCCTGCTCGGCATGTCGACCGCCTTCCTGGACGCGACGCTGGCCCGGGACACCGCGGTCGCCATAGCCGGATACATCGTGGGTGCGCTGCTCAGCGGCCGGATCGTCCGCGGCCCCCGGCCCGCCTGGCGCGCCCGCTGCGCGCTCACGGTGGAACTGCTCGCGCTCGGCGGGCTCTGGGCGGTGTGGGCCGCCGCCGGAGGCCACCCCTCCGGCGGTCGGCAGCTGGGGCTGCTCGCGGTGGCCGCGCTCGCGATGGGCGGGCAGAGCGGTCTGGTGCGGGCCGTCGGGCCGCCCGGCTTCTCCACCACCTATCTCACCGGCGTCCTGACCGGGCTGCTGGTCGACGTGGCACGCAGCGGCACCGTGGGGAGGCTCAGCATGGCGCTGCTGGGAGCCCTTTTGGTGGGCGCCGCGGCCGGAGGGCTGCTGGTGGCGCATGCCGCGCGGGCCGCGCCCGCCCTGCCGACCGGGCTGGTCGCCCTCGTTCTGCTGGCCTCCGTGACCTCGCTGGCCCGGGACGCGCACGGCCGTCTGTGGCCCCACGCCGAGTAGGGCGCCCCAAGTCTGGTGACGCCCGGGGCGGTTGACCGGCGATTCGCTCTTCCAGCGGGGCGTCATCCGATGCCAGACTCGGTCCGTGACCGACTTTGACATGCTTGTGATTGGGTCCGGACCGGGCGGCCAGAAAGCTGCCATCGCAGCCGCCAAACTCGGTCGCCGGGTGGCCGTCGTCGACCGGAAGGAGATGGTGGGCGGGGTCTCCCTCCACACCGGAACCGTTCCGTCGAAGACCCTGCGCGAGGCGGTGCTCTATCTCACCGGACTGACCCAGCGGGATCTGTACGGCCAGAGCTACCGGCTCAAGGACGACATCACCATCGCCGACCTGACGGCCCGGACCCAGCATGTGGTCGGCCGTGAGATGGACGTCGTCCGCAACCAGCTGTCCCGCAACCGGGTCGCGCTGTTCCCGGGCACCGGGCGGTTCGTGGACGACCACACCGTCGCCGTCACGGACGCGGCCGGTCAGGAACAGCTGCTGACCGCGCGGCATATCGTGATCGCCACCGGCACCCGCCCGGCCCGCCCCGCGAGCGTGGAGTTCGACGAGCAGACGATCATGGACTCCGACAGCGTCCTCAACATGGAGCGGGTGCCGCGCTCCATGGTCATCGTGGGCGCCGGGGTGATCGGCATCGAGTACGCCTCCATGTTCGCCGCCCTGGGCAGCAAGGTCACCGTGGTCGAGCAGCGCGAGGGGATGCTGGACTTCTGCGACGTCGAGATCGTCGAGGCGCTGAAGTACCGGCTGCGCGACCTGGCCGTCACCTTCCGCTTCGGCGAGACCGTGGCGGCCGTCGAGCGCCATGCGCGGGGCGCCCTGGCCGTCCTGGAGAGCGGGAAGAAGATCCCCGCCGACGCGGTGATGTACTCCGCCGGGCGCCAGGGGCTCACCGACGGGCTGGACCTCGACAAGGCGGGGCTCACCGCCGACCGGCGGGGCCGGATAGCGGTGGACGAGCACTACCGCACCGCCGTACCGCACATCTACGCCGTCGGCGATGTGATCGGCTTCCCGGCCCTGGCCGCGACCTCCATGGAACAGGGGCGCAGCGCGGCGTACCACGCCTGCGAGGAGCCGGTGAACCCGATACACCATCTGCAGCCGATCGGGATCTACAGCATCCCGGAGATCAGCTTCATCGGCCGCACCGAGGACCAGCTCACGGACGAGAAGGTGCCCTTCGAGGTCGGGGTGTCGCGCTATCGCGAGCTGGCCCGGGGCCAGATCGTCGGCGATGCGCACGGCATGCTGAAACTGCTGGTCTCCCCCGAGGACCGGCGGCTGCTCGGGGTGCACTGCTTCGGCACCGGCGCCACCGAGCTGATCCATATCGGCCAGGCCGTGATGGGCTGCGGCGGCACCGTCGACTATCTGGTGGACGCGGTGTTCAACTATCCGACCTTCGCCGAGTCCTACAAGGTCGCCGCGCTCGACGCCACGAACAAGATGCGCGAGGTCGACCACCTGCGGGACTGAGCCCCGGCCCGCCTCCCCGCCCGCCTCGAATGTCCCTTTTTGGGATACTGGGAGGCAGATCGGGAGGAGGGTTCAGATGACCCGCGCAGTCGGTATTGACCTGGGTACGACGAACTCGGTCGTATCCGTCCTGGAGGGCGGCGAGCCGACCGTCATCACCAACACCGAGGGGACCCGGACCACCCCCTCGGTGGTGGCCTTCGCCAAGAACGGCGAAGTGCTGGTGGGCGAGGTCGCCAAGCGCCAGGCGGTGACGAACGTGGAGCGCACCGCGCGATCGGTCAAGCGCCACGTGGGCGAGGACCGGTGGCGGTTCCCGGCCACGGGCGACGTCGACGGCAAGCGCTACACCGCGCAGGAGATCTCCGCGCGGGTGCTGCAGAAGCTCAAGCGCGACGCCGAGGGGTATCTCGGCGAGGACGTCACGGACGCCGTGATCACCGTCCCCGCGTACTTCAACGACTCCCAGCGCACCGCCACCAAGGAGGCGGGCGAGATCGCCGGGCTGACGGTGCTGCGGATCATCAACGAGCCGACGGCCGCCGCCCTGGCGTACGGGCTGGACAAGGAGAACGACCAGACCATCCTGGTCTTCGACCTCGGCGGCGGCACCTTCGACGTCTCGCTGCTGGAGATCGGCGAGGGGGTGGTGGAGGTCAAGGCCACCAACGGCGACACCCACCTCGGCGGCGACGACTGGGACCAGCGGATCGTGGACCATCTGGTCACCCGCTTCAAAGGCGGCTACGGCGTCGATCTGGCCAACGACAAGATGGCGGTCCAGCGGCTGCGCGAGGCGTCCGAGAAGGCCAAGATCGAGCTCTCCGCGGCCAGCGAGACCACGATCAACCTGCCGTACATCACCGCGTCCGACGCGGGCCCGCTGCATCTGGACGAGAAGCTCACCCGCTCCCAGTTCCAGCAGCTGACCGAGGACCTCCTGGAGCGCTGCAAGGCCCCCTTCCACCAGGCGATCAAGGACGCCGGGATCAAGACCTCCGATATCGACCATGTGATCCTGGTCGGCGGCTCCACCCGGATGCCCGCCGTGACCGGCCTGGTCAAGGAGCTGACCGGTAAGGAGCCGCACAAGGGCGTCAACCCCGACGAGGTCGTGGCGATCGGCGCCTCCCTGCAGGCCGGTGTCCTCAAGGGTGAGGTCAAGGACGTCCTGCTGCTGGATGTCACCCCGCTGTCCCTCGGCATCGAGACCAAGGGCGGCATCATGACCAAGCTGATCGAGCGGAACACCACGATCCCGACCAAGCGCTCGGAGGTCTTCACCACGGCTGAGGACAACCAGCCGTCGGTGCAGATCCAGGTCTTCCAGGGCGAGCGCGAGATGGCCGCGTACAACAAGAAGCTCGGGATGTTCGAGCTGACCGGTCTTCCGCCGGCCCCGCGCGGGGTGCCGCAGATCGAGGTCGCCTTCGACATCGACGCCAACGGCATCATGCACGTCTCCGCCAAGGACCTCGGCACCGGCCGGGAGCAGCGGATGACCGTCACCGGCGGCTCCGCGCTGCCGAAGGACGACATCGACCGCATGATGCGGGAGGCCGAGAGCTACGCGGAGGAGGACCACAAGCGCCGCGAGGCCGCCGAGACCCGCAACCAGGCCGAGGCGCTCGTCTACCAGACCGAGAAGCTGCTGCGGGACCAGGCCGACAAGGTGCCGCAGGACGTCCGGCAGGAGGCCGAGTCGGCGGTCGCGGAGCTGAAGGGGACGCTCGAGGGCGAGGACACCAACGCGATCCGCGAGGCCACCGAGCGGACCGCCGCCGTCGGGCAGCGGATCGGCACCGCCATCTACGCCCAGGCCCAGCAGTCCGCTCCGTCCGACGGCGGAGCGAGCGGCTCGGCGCCCGGCTCCTCCGGTGACGGCGGGGGCCAGGCCCACGGGCCCGACGAGGAGGTCGTGGACGCGGAGATCGTCGACGACGAGAAGACCGGGGACGGGACGGCCGGGGGCGAGCGGCCCCAGGGCGGCGGCTGACCGTTACCGCTTTCTGGGGCCCGGCCTCACTGCGGCCTGAGCGTCACTGCTTCCTGGCCGTCACCGCCCCCTGACCGTCACTGCTTCCTGGCCGTCACCGCCCCCCGACCGTCACTGCTTCCTGGGCGGCTCGCCCCGTGGCGCCGAGACCTCCACCAGCTCCGAGCGTCCCTTGGCGTTGAGGTGCAGGATGGGAATGGCCTTGTTGCGCGGATTGCCGTTGTTCTGGAACGAGATGAAACCGCTCGCCCCCGCCACCTGCTGACGCCCGTCCATCTGGTGGAACATCCGAGCCACCGCGTCCCCCGACACCTCGCCCTGCCAGCCCGCCGCCATCTGGATGCCATGGGCGGCGGCGAGCACCGCGTCATGCCCCATGATGGCCTGGCCGTCGTAGCGCGGATCGCCCGGGAACCACTTGTCCAGCGATCCGCCCGGCTGGAAGTGGCGGGCCGATGGGCCGGAGACATGGAGGGGGTCCTGCTGCCACATGTCGGGGTGCGCCAGGCCCGTGTAGAGCACCCGCACCCCGCTTTCTGCGGCGTGCGCGAGCTCCTTGGCGGTGAGATTGGAGGTGTCGTCACCGGTGATGACGGTGAACTTCCGCTCCTGGCAGGGCCGGTTGGCGAGCGAGTCCAGGAACCGGGTGAGGTGTTTGCCGCGGCCCGCGAAGTAGACCACCTCCGGCTTCTGGTCGCACAGCTGCCCCGGCATATAGCGCAGCTCGTTCTCCCAGGCGCTGCGCACCGAGGAGTCATAGGTCATCCGGTCCGCCACCAGCCGATGGCCCTTGGTGTCCTGGAAGACCTCGGTGAAGGCGTCACCCAGCGTCTTGGCGTAGTAGTTGCTCCGCGCGGCGTCCTGGACGACCACCGCCGTACGGACCTTCTGCTTCTTCAGATAGGCGGAGGCGGCGTACGCCTCGTCCACATTGGTCGGCGAGACCCGGACGAACCCCTTTATGCCCTCTATGTTGGTGGCCGTCATGGTGCTGGCCACCAGGGCGAGCCCGCGGTCCGACAGCCGCCTCAGCGCGCTCAGGCTCCGCTCGGTGCTGGGGCCGAGCCCGGTGACCGCGACCAGCTTGTCGCGGTCGGGGGCCATCCGGCCGATCAGCTCGTCGACGGTGTGCTCCCAGTGGGCCGCGTTGCTCCCCACATTGGCGATCAGCAGCTTGATCTTGGGGGAGGAGGAGAGATCGCCGAGGTTGTGCCGGTACTGCGCCAGATACGCGCCCTCGAGCTCATGGCGGACCGACTCCTCGGAGTTGCTGTCGTCGTCGGTCAGGGTGAAGGAGGTCATATAGGCGACGCTGACGTACGGCTCCTTGCCCGCGTTCTCCTCCACCCGGCGGTTCTCCGCCTTGATCTTCTTCTCCACGGACTTCAGATGGTCCGCGAAGACATAGGAGCCGTCGGTGACACCGACGCACTCGTGGTCGTCGCCCTTCTTGACGACGCCCTCGCCGCACCGCGCCCCCTTCTCCTCGATCCAGTTCACGGTGAGGGGGACCGCCACGGCGAGCAGCGCGACGGCGATCACGCCGATCACCACCCGGCGCACGATGTGCAGCGGCCATTCCAGTCTCGGCACCGGTCTCACCCCTCGCTCGTGGACGTCAGCGGATGGCGCCAGTGGCGGTACCGCTCCGCCTCGTTGAACAGGGCCACGATGTCGTTCCTCCGCAGTCGTGAGAGCTGGTTGAACCCGTCGGCGATCATGTCGTTGAGCCGCATTCCGGGGTCGGCCAGCGGATCGCTCCACACCCAGCGCACCGTGATCAGCTCCCGGATCACCGAGGCGGTGGTGACCGCCTCCGGGGGCTCCTCCGGGGCGAGGCCGGCGAGCAGCTCCAGCGGCCCGCCGCCCTGGCCCAGCCGGTTGGGCGCGGCCGTGATCGTGTTGAACTCGCTGATCCACTGCGCCGCGGGCACCGCCGGGAAGCGCGCCACCAGATACCCGGTCACCTCGTCGATCCGCTCCGCCGCCAGCCGGTGGTACATCTCCTGGACGGTGCGGCCCTCGGACCTGAAGTGCTCGGCCAGCAGCTCGTGCACCGCGTCCCAGTCGTCCGGACGCGCGGCCAGCCGCCACAGCAGCAGCCGCCGCGGCCAGGGGTGGAGGGCCGGGGTCACGGTGCCCGGGCTGTGCAGCAGCCAGCGACCGCGGACCTCGCCGAACAGCGCGTCGCCCGAGCCCAGCAGCCGGGTGCCGATGGACAGATCGCGCGCCGCGGCGCACTCCTCCAGCGCCGCCCGCTGCATGGGGTCGAAACCGCGCAGCAGATGGTCCAGGGCGGCCTCCACCAGCGTCCGGGTGTCCTCGCCCTCCCGTGGCGTACGGTCCGGCAGGGTGCGCAGCCAGCGGTCCTGCTCGGCGCCGTCCTCGGTGGGCACGGTCGAATGCCGGAACAGCTCAAGGACCTGGCTGACCGCCCGGGGGAGCCCCGCGGTCAGCCGGTGGATGAAGGGCGCGAGCCGGGTGAACGGCGCGAGGTCGGGGTGGTGGCGCAGCTCCAGCTCGACCCGGATGCGCACCTCGTCCAGATTGAGATCGCGCAGCCGCAGCGGATACCACCAGGTGTCATCGCTGTCCCGGCCCGGCCGGTGCTCCGTCCAGTCGGTGAGGGAGGCCCGGTCCGGGCCGCGCAGCCGCCAGGGCCACTGATCGCCGGTGGCCGGGCCCCAGCGGGGCAGCCACCGGTTGGAGCTGGCCACGACGGTGAGCGGATCGCAGTCGGTGCCCGCCACCACGGCGTCGTCATGGCGGGTCCGGATCAGCAGATCGAGGAAGCGACGGCCGTACTCCGTATGGGAGTTGTCGAGCAGCAGCAGATAGGAGCGGGGCATGAACGAGTGGCGCACATTGCCGCGCATGTCCGCCAGCAGGGCCGAGAACAACACCCGGTCCAGCCGCTCCTGATCGTCCTCGTCCCCGTCATGGCGCCACAGGTTGAGCTCGACCAGCGCCTCCCACGGATCCCGGCTCTGCAGCAGCGGATGGCCGCCGTACCAGGCGGCGCTGCTGGTGAACTTGCGGCCCGGCAGCCGCCTCCGGCCGCGCCGCAGCGCGTCCCGCAGCAGCGCGAGCGCCGCCGTGGAGGCGCCGTCGGGGGCGCCCACGGCGCCTCCGGCCACCTCGAAGAAGGCGGCGAGATAATCGCCGTAGCGCGCCTCCGCCCGCTCCTGGAACGCGTCCAGCTCCCGCCGGATGTTGCGCCGCCCCTCCGCCAGGCTCGTCATCCGCAACTGGTGGTCCGAGGCGAGCAGACCGAGAGTGAGCCGCGGGAAGTGGGAGCGGCGGTAGCGCGGAAGCTTGCGCTCGAGCTGGCGGGCGATCAGCGCCAGCGCGTACCGCGGCAGCAGCGACTGCTCACCGCCGAGATTGATATACGCGAACGGTGTCTCGGGCCCGAACTTCTCCATCAGCGCGCCGTGGGCCTCGCTGGCCCCACTGCCGCGCGGCCCCAGCAGCATGATCACCGGCCGCTCGTCCGTGGGACCCAGCCTGAGACATTCTCCGACCAGACTGATGATCCCGCTGCGGCCTCTTAAGCCCACACCCATTCCGGATTCCGCCACGTGCCCCCGTCCCCCCGTCGGCCCCCCGTCGGCAACTCGTGGGGTCTTTACCCACGTTCGCCCCTTCTATAGCCGACCGTTCCCAACGTACCCCGGGTAGGGCCGATGCCGACATCCCCTTTACCGGTCATGCGCCGCCGCCCGCTCAGCGGCGGAAGATCTCCAGCCGGGTGGGCGCCGGCCGGCCCGGTGCGGGCAGGGTGAGGCCGCGGCGCCCCGGGGTGATCGACCCCAGCACGCTGGAATGGCGGGCGCCGGTGCAGCTCGGCGCCGTACCGGCCAGTCCATGGGCGGTCAGAAAGGCGAGGACGGCGAAGGCGTACGCCTCCTTCGCCGCGGCCGGAAGGCCGAGTTCATCGGAGGTCCGCAGCGCGATGGTGCCCAGCGCCCGGCGCAACGCCCCCATCAGGGTGGGGTTGCGGGTGCCGCCGCCCGAGGCGATCACCTCGGTGGCGTGCACCGACCGCACCGCGTCAACGACGGTACGGGCCGTCAGCTCGGTGACGGTGGCGACCACGTCATCGTCCGGCACCGGGCCCGCGGCGGCCAGAGCCGCCCGCAGATAGGAGCCGTGGAACAGCTCCTTGCCGGTCGTCTTGGGCGCGGGCAGCGCATAGTACGGCTCGGCCAGCAGCCGCTCCAGCAGGGGCTCGTGGACGGTGCCGCGCGCCGCCATGGCGCCGTCCGCGTCATGGTCCAGCCGGCCGCCCGTCAGATCACCCACCGCCGCGTCGATGAGCGCGTTCGCCGGGCCGGTGTCGAAGGCCAGCGGATCGCCGGCGCTGGACACCACCGTGATGTTGGCGATCCCGCCCAGGTTCAGGGCGGCGCACACACCGGGCCGCCCGCGCAGCCACAGGGCGTCCACCAGGCTGACCAGGGGAGCGCCCTGGCCGCCCGCGGCCACGTCACGGGTGCGCAGATCGGAGACGACCGGGCAGCCGGTGGCCTCGGCGATCCAGGCGGGCTGGCCGAGCTGCAGCGTCCCGTGCACCCGCCCGCCCTCGGCCCAGTGGTACACCGTCTGGCCATGGGAGCCGATGAGGTCCGCACGCCCCTCGCACAGCTCCCGGTCGGCGCGGGCCGCGAGCGAGGCGAACGCCTGGCCGATGCGGGTGTCGAGCGCGCACACCTCCTTCATGGTGGTGGCCGCCGGGGGCAGCGCGGCGCTCAGCGCCGACCGCAGCGCCTCCGGATACGCCTCGCCGACCAGCCCCAGCGGCGCCAGCACCACGGTGTCGCCGTCGAGCACCAGATCGGCTGCCGCGGCGTCGACCGCGTCATGGGACGTGCCCGACATCAGGCCGATCACGCGCATGGTGTCTCCTCCTCGGTCTCGGCCGCCTTCCCCGCCCGCGCCACCTCGGGCAGCGCGCCGCGGTGGTCCTCCCCGCGCAGGGTGAACAGCGCGAGCACGCTGATGGCGCAGGTCACCGTCACGTAGTAGGCCGGGATGTCGACCTCGCCGGTGTGCTTGATCACCTCGGTGATGATGAGCCCCGCGCATCCGGAGAACACCGCGTTGGACAGCGCGTACGCCAGCCCGAGGCCCGTGTAGCGGACCCGGGTCGGGAACATCTCGGCGAGCATGGCCGGACCCGGCCCCGCCATCAGGCCCACCACCGCGCCCGCGACGAAGACCGCCGCTCCCTGGACCCACGCCGAACTGCCCGGCTCCTGCAACACATTGAGCAGCGGGAATGCCAGCACCGCCACCAGCGCGGCCCCGGTCAGCATCACCGGCCGCCGCCCGATCCGGTCGCTGAGCAGGCCCGCCGGGAGGATGGAGAGCGCGAAGCCCGCGTTGGCCACCACGGTGGCGACCAGCGCCTGCTGGAAGGTGGCGTTCAAGGTGGCCTGGAGATACGAGGGCATGACGACCAGGAAGGTGTAACCGGCCGCCGCCCAGCCCATGATGCGCGCGGCCCCCATGACGATGGCCCCGGCCATCTCACGCGGGTCCGCCACCCGCTCCGGTGGGGCGGACGGTGCCCCGGGGCCCGGCGCGGTGCCGGTCTCCCCGTCCGCCGCCGCGCGGAAGAACGGGGTCTCCTCCAGCCTCAGCCGCAGCCACAGGGCGACCAGCCCGATCGGCAGGGTCGCCAGGAACGGCAACCGCCACCCCCAGTCGCCCAGCGACTCCTCGCTCATCACCGTGGCCAGCAGCGCCGCCACACCGGCCCCGGCAAGCAGCCCCAGCGCCACGGTGAACGACTGCCACGCCCCGTAGAGCCCGCGCCGGCCCGGTGGCGCGAACTCCGTCATGATCGACACCGCACCGCCGAACTCCCCGCCCGCGGACAGCCCCTGGAGGATCCGCAACAGGGTGAGCAGCCAGGGCGCGGCCGCGCCCAGCGTGTCGTAGGTGGGCAGCACCCCGATGAGCGTCGTGGCGCCGGTCATCAGCAGCAGCACCAGGATCAGCGTGGGCCGGCGGCCGATCCGGTCGCCGATCCTGCCGAAGACGGCGGCGCCGATGGGGCGGAAGAAGAACGCGATCCCGAAGGAGGCATAGGTCTTGACCAAGCCCTCGAGTTCGTTGCCGCCGTGCGGGGTGAAGAAGTTCGCCGCGATGATCGTCGCGAAGAAGCCGTAGACACCGAATTCGTACCACTCGATGAAATTGCCGACCGAACCGGCCACCAGCGCACGGCGCGGGGCCCGCCCGGCGGCACGCTCTCTGGGATCCGCTGGGGACGTCGTCACATTCGGGCCCTTTCGCCGTCACCGCCAAGGGGAACGTGATGTGCGTACCCGTTGGGGGCGGCGGCTACCGGTGCGAGCGCGGCTCCAGCGGCGCGCGAGGTCCTGGCGGAACGCCTGCCCTCATGGCGTGCGTCATCACGTGCGTCATCGTCACCGGAGCGGCCGACGGCCGGGCGCATCAGCCGCGCAGCACCGCGTTGCACTCCCGCTGCAGCGCGATGTCCTGCCACATCGGGTGCTGGGGCGCCGCGTTGGAGCACACCACCGCGCCCCACGCCCCCACCCGCGCCGACTCCTCGACGGCGCGGCGGCAGAACGCGGCCCCCACCGGGCCCTCCTCGAAGGTCCCGTGCAGCGGGGTGTAGCCGATCCAGCCCTCGCCGAAGACCAGCGGGACCCCGCTCCCGGCCGCCCAGTCCGCGGCCGCCTCGATCCAGGTGGTCAGCCGCTGCTCCATCGCCAGACGGTGCATGGCATAGCGGTCGTACAGCCAGGCGTCCCAGCGGTCGGGGTCGCACCAGTCGTGGACGTAGATCTCCCGGGGGCCGACCGTGGTGGCCTCCAGCCGCCAGCGATCGCCGGGCGGAGGAGTCCAGTCGGCCAGATCGGGGGCGCCGGGTCGCAGCAGCTCCCGGCGGACCGGCTCCTGGGCGAAGGGGCGGCCCCGGTCGCGTATGGCGAAGGTGGCCAGGAGCTCGTCCAGCACCCCGTAGACGTAGGGGTGGAAGACCGCCACATCCACCTCGCGGGGGACCCCGCGCAGCGAACCGACGGGCACCTTGGCGTAGTTGACCGTGACGGGCCGGTTGGGGTGGCGCTCCTTGAAGCGGGCGATGCCCCGCTCCAGCCGCGGGCGCAGGGCGACGACCTTGTCCTGGCCCTCCAGCCCCTCGGTGAGCCGGCTGCCCTGGACCTCGTTGTGCAGCTCGGTGAAGGCGATCCGGTCGTCCAGGCCGTGGATCACCAGGAAGTCGATCAGATCGGCCAGCGCGTCCGCGAGCGCCTCGGGGCGCCGCTCGGGATCGACGGCCATCAGCGCGTCGAACCAGGCGCGGTCCTCGCCGAACGACGGGCTCTGCTGGTACTCCCAGCTCGAGAGGATGACGAAGCAGTCATGGCGCAGGGCCGCCTCGAACAGCTCGCGCAGCCAGGCCCGTCCGTCGATCTCGCCCCCGCCGCCCACGTCGTACCAGCGCATCCGCTGCCCGTACGCGCCGCCCAGGCCCGACGGCCGCAGCTTGCCCGTGTCGAGCCGGGAGCCGAAGAGCAGGAACGGCATGGCGCAGATGCGCACGGTGTTGTAGCCGCGCGTCACGGCCTCCTCGAAGGCGCGGTCGAGGTCGGCGAAGGGCTCGCCCGGGCCGGTGCGGGTGTACCAGCTGAAGTCCCACAGCGAGATGGTCAGTTTGTCCGGCAGATGCGGCGACAGCGTCACAGGGGGCTCCCCGCGGTCGGCGGCTCGGCGATGAGAGACCGGTTCATCGTCCGGGGGTGCCAAACGGGCTGTCAAGATGTATTCATAAATAATGGCCAGCGCTGGCGCGGTGGGATTTCCGCTCCGTTCCTCCAGCCTTCGCCGAGGCCGTCAGCGCCTGCCGACCTCGCCCCCGAGGTCCGTACTACGGTCGCGTCCGGCTCCTCAGGCGATCCAGCCGTAGCCGGGCCGCGGCCTGCGCGAGGCCGGGGGCGTGCCCACGCTCTCCAGGTCCCGCTCGGCGGCGTGCACCAGCTGCTGCCCCAGGTCGCTGAGCGCCCGCGCGGCGGCGAGCTCATCGCCGATCACGGGCACGTCCTCGTCGTCCGGGTTGCACCGGGCCAGTCCCCGGCCGGTGAGCGCCGCGGACCCGGTGTCCAGCTCGACGCGCGCCGTGGTCCGCCCCTCGTCCTCGGAGAGGTAGAGATGGACCCTCCACTCCACTGTGTGCGACATGGCCTGCTCCTCATCTTCTGGCGGCCGCCTCTGATGGCTTCTGCCTCTGATGGCTTCTGGTGGCTGTGGCCGCTTTCTGGCGGCCTGTGGCCGTTTCTGGTGGCGGCGCACCCCCGTGGAGGCGGCCGGAGCCCCGCTCAGCGGCGGTTCCGGCCGGACCACGCGGGTTCCACCACCTTCCACTCTGCCTCCCATCGCGCGTATCGCCTGCGGTCCAGGGCCCGCCGGACCCGGGCCCGCCCCGTGAACGCGGCCCCGGCCACCGCCGCGGCGGTGACACAGCCGGTGAACCAGCCCATGGTCCGCGCGGTCGCCGGGGAGGAGGGCGCCTGCGCCAGAGTGCCCTCGCGGTTCACCCAGACCCGCACCTCGCCCCCCGAGCCGCCGCCCGACACCGTGGCGGTGCCCGTATGGCGCTCACCGTCATCGGCGACCCAGCGCACCCGCGCCTGCCGCGGCTCCCGCACATCGGAGTGGTCCGGTCCGGGCGGGGCCTCGGCGAGCCGCGCGGTGATCTGGTGCCGCGCCGAGGTCTCGGCGGCCACGACGCGCATCTGGGAGGCGTGCGCCGCGTACCCCGCGCTGATCGAGGCGGCCGGCAGCCCGACCGCGAGGATCAGCACGAACAGCACGGTGCACCAGGACTGGATCCGGTCCGTCCGGCGGCGCAGCGGATTGGGACCCCTGGCCGGACGCCCGGGCAGGGGCGGACGCGGCCCGAATAC
Organism: Streptomyces sp. 11-1-2; assembly: GCF_003595545.1. Lineage (NCBI taxonomy): Bacteria > Bacillati > Actinomycetota > Actinomycetes > Kitasatosporales > Streptomycetaceae > Streptomyces > Streptomyces sp. 11-1-2. The sequence continues at coordinate 1,749,474 of NZ_CP022545.1, read as the reverse complement.
GCGTCGCGGTCCGTGGGTGTTCATGGTCTGGCCTCCAGCGAGTGCTGACACCGGCGCGCGCTCGCACCGGTGTCGGGGTCAGGAGCGCGGGGCGGGCTGATAGGCGCCGGGCACCATCCGTGCGCTGATCGCCGTGCGGTTGTAGGCGTTGATCACGACGGCGGCCCAGATCACCGCCGTCACCTGCGGTTCGTCGAACACCTCGCGGGCCGCCGCGTAGACCTCGTCCGGCACCTGGCCGTCCTGGACCGAGGTCACCGCCTCGGCCAGGGCGAGCGCGGCCCGCTCCCGCTCGGTGAAGAACGGGGTCTCCCGCCAGGCGCCGAGGGTGTGGATCCGCTGCTCGGTCTCGCCCTGGGCGCGGGCGTCCTTGGTGTGCATGTCCAGGCAGAAGGCGCAGCCGTTGAGCTGCGAGGCGCGGATGCGCACCAGCTCCAGCAGTTCGGGCTCGACCCCCGCCGCCTGCGCCGCCCGCACGGCCGCCCGGTGCAGCTCGCCCATCGCGGCGGAGACCTCGGGGGCGAGGCCCTTCAGATCCAGCCGGGCGGTGGTGCGGGCCGGGGTGGTCGTCGTCATCGGTGAACTCCGTTCGTCGAAACCAGGGGATCGGAAGCGCCGTCGAGCCAGGACTGCCAGGAGCCGGCGCGCAGCGCCGGGCCCGCCCGCAGCGGACGGCCCAGCCAGGCGGTCACCGGACGGATTCCGTGCACCGCGTTGACCAGCCACACCTCACGGCCGTCCAGCTCCTGCACGGTGCGGTTGTGGTGCTCGGTGCGGACGCCCAGCTCGGCCGCCCGGTCCTGGATCAGGGCCGAGGTCACGCCCGCCAGCAGCGGAAGCCCCGGGGGCGGCAGACACAGGACGTCGTCCTCCCACCACAGAACGCTCGCCGTCGTCCCCTCCAGCACCAGCCCGGAGGGGGTGGTGAGCATCAGCTCCTGCGCGCCCCGGGCGGCGGCCCGCTCGCGCAGATGGGCCAGCAGGGGGAGGTCGGGGCCCTTACGGCGGGGATACGACCGCGGATCGAACTCCTCGGTCAGGCAAACAGTCACATTGGCCGTCCGCGGCGGCGCCGGGCGTATCCGCAGGAACAGCCGGGCCGGCTCCGGACCGGCCAGCTCCACCCGTGGGAACCAGCGCTCGGTACGGGGCAGGGCGGCGATCGCCTCGCGCCAGAAGCTCTCGATCCGGGCGGGGGAGTCACCGGACGCCTCGACACACGCGGCGACGAACCGGCGGCGGTGGTGGTCGAGCCCGCGCACCCGTCCGTCGTCGACCAGCCAGGAATCGGCGGCCAGCAGTGCCGCGTCCGGCACCGCCCGGGAGGGCATCAGCCCGCCGTCCTCGCGCCACATCAGCGTCCACTGCTTCTGGTCCGACGCGTCGGCGTGACCGATGTTCTGTGCAGCGACCATGTCCGCTTCCACGTCTCCGTCCCGATGTTGTCCGAAGCTTCCGGTGTTTCCGATGTCCGATGCGTGCTGCCCCGTGTTCCCCGTGCGTGGCCCGGTGTCCGGTGCGCGGTGCCCGGCCGGATTCCTAGCCGCGCTCGCTGGAATGCCGGTCAATAGCCGCGCGCCGGGCCGCCCCGGGGGCCGTAAGGAGCGCGCTCCAGCCACTCCCCGCAGCGGGGGACCACCGGGGCCAGAGTCGCCGCCGCGCGCTGGGCGGCCCGCTTCCACGGCCGGGGCCGCAGATGGTCCAGGGCCGCCCCGGCGGCCTCGCTGTTGTGCAGGGCCGCGCTCCGGCGGGCGGCGGCGTACCCGGCCACCGCCGCGGGTCCCCGCGACGGCTCGGAGCATGCCGCCGACACGGCCTCGGCCGCCGCGACGGCGTCCGCGATCCCGCTGTTCATCCCGCGGGCCCCGAAGGGCGGGAACAGATGCGCGGCCTCACCCGCCAGCAGCACTCGGCCCGACGGATCGGCGAACGACGCGGCCACCTTGCGCACGAAGTGGTACCGCGACACCCACAGCACCCGGTGCGCGCAGTCCTCGCCCACCAGCCGGGGCAGCCAGCGGCGCACCGCCTTCTCGGTGCCGAAGGACTCCGGCGGATCGTCCGCGCGGCACTGCAGATCGATCTGGAAGCCTCCGGTGAACGGCACCCGCAGTACGGTGCGGCCGCCGGTGCCGGGGTGCTCGTAGTGGAAGACCCGCTCGACCGGCAGGTCCCCGCCGGCCGGCTCCGCCACGTCCACGACCACGTGATATCCCTCGGACCGGGTGCCCTCCAGCGGGATGTCCAGCGCCCCGCGCACCCCCGAACGGGCCCCGTCGGCGGCGATCACATGGCCGGCCGTCCAGCTTCCGCCGTCCTTCGCGGTCACCGTCACCTCGTCGCCGTCCGAGCGCACCCCGTGCACCTCGGCGTCGAAGCGGAACTCCACGCCCGCCTCCGTGCACGCCTCGAAGAGGAACCGCTCGGTGTCCACCTGACGCAGGCTGGTGAACGCGGGCAGTGCCGCGGCCCCGTCTCCTGAAGCCCCGTCTCCGGAAATCTCGTCTTCGTAGCCCCCGTCTCCGGCGGCCCGAGGAAAGGTCCGTGCGAACACCTCACGGCCGCGGTAGAGGGTGCGCCGGGTGTGCCAGGTCGTCCCGTACGCCGCGATCCGCGCGCCCAGCCCCGGGCGGGCCCGCTCCAGCAGCCGAAGCGACCGGCGGTGGACGAACAGCGCGCGGCTGCCGGGCCGTACCCGGTCCCGTGCCCCGGCCTCCAGCACCGTGACCGGCAGCCCGGCGGCCCGCAGGGTGAGCGCCGCCGTCATCCCGACCGGCCCGGCGCCCACCACCAGAACCGGCCCGCTCTCCTTCCGCGCCGCCATGTCAGCCACCGACCGGGGCGGTGGACAGGGTGGGCAGCTCACCCGCGGCGAGCAGCCGGGCGATCTCCAGCCGCTTGATCTTCCAGGTGCCGGTGCGCGGCAGATCCTCGAAGCGGCACTGCACCGGCTCGGCCAGCGCCGGAAGATCCCCGGTCGCCTCCCGCCAGCGGGCGGGGTCCAGCGGCTGGTCACCCCGGGTGCACACCACCGGCACCGGCTCCCGCTCCGGACCGTGGACGATGACCACCTCCCGGAGGTCGGCGATCCGCGACAGCAGTTCGTCCTCCACCTCCAGATTGCTGTCCACGGTGGAGATCTGGTCCACCTCACGGTCCAGCAGATACAGCGCGCCCCACCGGTCGCGGTAGCCCATGTCGCCCATCCGCCACCAGCCCCGGTCCACCTGCCGGGCGTAACTCTCCGGCGCGCCGAGATAGGTGAGGATCCGGCCGCGGGTGCGGGCCTCGATGGCCCCCGTCGCCCCCGGCGGGCAGGTGCGGCCCCGCTCGTCCACCACCCGGATCCGGGTGAAGCCGGGGATGCCGGTGCCCACCCGCCGCGCCCGCACCCGGTCCGCGCCCCGCCGGGTGTACCAGCAGAAGGCGATGGGCCCGGTCTCGCTCTGCCCGTACAACTGCATCAGCCGGGGATCGCGGCGCCGGGAGGCGGCGAGCAGCCGCCGTACCGTACGGGGGTGGATGGCGTCGAAGGTGGAGCCGTACGCCCGGACGTTGGACAGCGGCCCGTCCGGCGCGTCGGCCAGGTCCTCCCACAGCACATAGGTGTTGGGATGCGTTTCGACGATGCCGGGGCGGTGTGCCGCCAGCAGCGGGCCGGCGTGGGCCGGGTCGGGATCGACGAGCAGCAGCAGCGGGCTGCCGAAGTGCAGCAGCACACCCAGCAGATGGTAGAAGCGCGAGTGCGCGAACGACATGTGGAGCGCGGCCGGTTCACGGCGGGTGGCCCGGCCCAGCGCCTGCTGGGGTACCAGCCGGTTCCACATGGTGTGCGGGCAGTGCACGGCCAGCTTCGGTATGCCGGTGGTCCCCGAGCTGTGGGTGATCAGCGAGGGCTCACCGGGATGGAGCCGGATGGCCGGGCGGCGCGGCACTCCGGCGAGCGCGGCCAGCGCGGTGGTGTTCCCGGGCGCCTCGTCCACCGTCAGCACGCCCCGGGCCAGAGTGGTGTCCACCGTGCTCAGCGTGGACTCCAGCGTCGCCCGGTCGGTGATCAGCCAGGGGGCGTGCAGCCGGTCCAGCAGCACCGCGGCCACCTGTCCGTCCAGCGAGGGCGACAGCAGCGCCGGGACCGCGCCGATCCGGGAGACGGCACAGGTCAGCAGCACGATGTCGACGTTGTCGCCCTTGAGGATCGCCACATGCTCGCTCGGGCGGACCCCCGCCGACCACAGCCGGGCGGCCAGGTCGTCGACCAGATCGGCCAGATCGGTGTACCCGAGGTCGGTTCCGGCGTCGGGGGCGACGTCCAGTGGCCGGTCCAGGGTCACCCTGACCCTGCCGTGGCGGGCCGCGGCCTCCTGGAACATCAGCCCCAGATAGAACCCGCGCTCGGGGAGCAGCCGCTGCAACATATCGAGGTCCTCATCGTTCGAAGTCGGTCGGGAGGCCGTGCGCTCGGGCGCGGTCGTTGGGCCCGCGGCGCGTCACCAGCGGCCCGTGCGGACGACATGGCGCCGCAGCTTTCCCGTCGGGGTGCGCGGCAACGAGGTCACCAGGCGCACGGTGCGCGGCGCCTTGTAGGCGGCGAGCCGCCGCCGGGCCAGCGCGATCAGCTCGGCTGTCAGCGTCTCCTCGTCGGCCGCCCGGCCGCCCGAGCCGGCCGAGCCGGCCGCCGGTACGACACCCGGGTCGGCCGCCGGTACGACATAGGCGCGCAGCCGGGTCGCGCCCCGCTCGTCGGGGACGGCCGCCACCGCCACCTCCCGCACCGCCGGGTGCTGCCGCAGCACCTCCTCGACCTCCAGCGGCGACACGGTGATCCCGCCGACCATCTCCAGGTCGTCGACCCGGCCCAGATGGCGATAGGTCCCGTCGCGCTCGCGCCGGGCCCGGTCCCGGGTGGCGAGCCAACCGCCGTCCCCCGGGCGGCCGGTGGCCACCGTCGGACCCCGCACCCACAGCTCGCCCTCGGCGGTGCCGTCGGCGCCGTCCGCCACCACGGCGCCCTCGTGGTCCCGTAACTCCAGCTCGAAGCGCGGCACCGGACGGCCGAGGGTGCCGGGCACGTTGTCCCACACCGTGTTGGCGCAGAAGGCGTGGCCCGCCTCGGTGGAGCCGATCTGCTCCAGCACCGGCGCGCCGAGCAGCTCACCGACCCGCTCACCGAGGGCGGGCGGCAGCCCCTCGCCCGCGCTGACCGCCGCGCGGACGGAGGCGAAGCAGGCCGTGTGACCGGTGCCGCGCTCGTCCACCAGGGCGGCGTACGAGGACGGCACCGAGTACAGCAGGGTCACCCGGTGCCGGGCCACGAGGTCGTCGATGAGGGACGGTCCGGGGCGGTCCGCGGTGAGCACGGCGGCCGACCCCGAGAAGAGGGGGAAGGCGAAGGCGTTCCCGAAGCCGTAGGCGTAGAACAGCTTGGACACCGAGAACGACACGTCCGCGGGGCCGATGTCCAGCACCTCCTGCCCGACCAGATCGTGATAGGCGGCCACATCGCCATGGCTGTGGGTCACCGCCTTGGGGCGGCCGGTGGTCCCGGAGGTGTACTGGATGTACAGCGGGGTGGCGGCCGTCACCGGTTCCGCCGCCGGGGCCGGGGCCGCCGCGCCCAGGGTGGCGGGCGGGCCGGTCAGGGCCGAGAGCTGGTCGGCGCCGAGCCAGGGGACGCCCTCGAAGTGGTCCTGGAGATCGGGGCCCGAGACGGCCAGCGCGGCGCGCGAGTCCTCGGCCATGAAGCGGTGGTCGTCGGCGGTGAGCGCGGGATTGACCAGTACCGCCGTCGCGCCCAGCCGGGCGGCGGCCAGAAAGGTGGTCACCCACATGATGCCGTCGGGTAACGCGAGCAGCACCCGGTCACCGGCCGCCACCCCCCGGCCCACCAGCACGGTGGCGGCGCGCTCGGCGCGGTCGTGGACCTCGCCGTGGGTCCAGACCTGGTGGCCTTCGAAGAAGGCGGCCCGGCCGGACCAGCCGCGGCGGTCCGCGAGCGCCGCGAGATGCGCGGCCATATTGGCGGAGACCGTGGGGCCGGTGGGCATGGACGGGGCGGACACCGAAACGGTGGATACCGATAGGGCGGTCATGGCGGTCACCGGCCGGGCTCCTTCGCCGCGGGGGCCGGTGGCGCCGCGGCGGCGGCCACGAGCAGGTCGTCCATCTCCCCGGCTGGCTCCCCGGCGGGGACGGGCTCCACGGCCTTGTAGGCACGCATGGTGGCAGCGGTCTTCAGCAGCATTTCCTCGTACTCCTCGGCCGGATCGGAATCGAGCACGATGGCGCCGCCCGCGCCGATGTGCATCCGGCCGCCGGTGAACACGGCCGTGCGGATGACGATGTTGAGGTCGGCCGCGCCGTTGCAGCTGAGGTAGCCGAGCGCCCCGGAGTAGACACCGCGGGCCTCGGTCTCCAGCGAGTCGATGATCTCCAGCGTGCGCAGCTTGGGGGCGCCGGTCATGGAGCCGCCCGGGAAGCAGGCCCGGACGCAGTCGACGGCGGTCGTCTCCTGGCGCAGCCGGCCACGCACGGTGGAGACCAGTTGGTGGACGGTGGCGTAGGTCTCGGTGTTCATCAGGCGTGGCACATACACGCTGCCCGGTGCGCACACCCGCCCCAGATCGTTGCGGAGCAGGTCCACGATCATCAGGTTCTCGGCGCGGGCCTTGGGGCTGGAGGCGAGGGCGGCGAGCGCCCGCGCGTCCTGCTCCGGGTCCTGACCGCGCGGGGCGGTGCCCTTGATCGGCTTGGCCTCGGCGGTGCCGTCGGAGGTGATGCGCAGAAAGCGCTCGGGGGAGGCGCAGGCCACATCGGTGCCGCCGAACCGCAGATAGGCGGCGTACGGGGCCGGATTGAACCGCCGCAGGGCCCGGTAGAAGGCGTAACTGTCGCTGGGGGCGGGCAGCCAGGCGGCGTTGGTCAGGCAGATCTCATAGCTCACCCCGGCGCGCAGCTCCCGCAGACACGCCTCGATCGAGGCCAGATACCGCTCCCGGTCCCGCACCAGCCAGGGCTCCACGGCGGCCGTGGTGGCGAGGGCGGGCGGCTGCGGGGCGGGGCCGGTGAGCGTCGGCACCCCGCTGAGCACGGTCACGGTGGTGTCCAGCCAGTCCTTCGCCTCCCGGTGGCCGTCGGGGGTGTCCTCGGCGAGGCAGCAGATGTAGGTGACGCCCTCCTGGTGGTCGACCGCGACGAACCGGTCGGCGAAGAGCCAGCAGGCGTCCGGAGTGGCGGACCGGTGGCGGCCGGGGGAGCCGCAGTCGGCCTTGAGCTCGTAGCCGAAGTAGCCCACATAGCCGCCGGTGAAGTCGAAGGGGAGACCGGGGGCGGTCACCCGGCGGCGGGCCAGCTCCCGTTTGAGGTAGTCGAAGACGCTGCCCTCGATCCGGGCGGCGGGCCGTCCCGCCCGCTCGACCTCGCAGACGCCCGTGTCGGTGTCGTAGCGGACGAACTCGGCGAGCGGGCCCGTGCCGTCCCCGAGGAAGGAGAAGCGCGCCTCGCCGGACTCGGCGCGCGAGCTGTCGAGCCAGAACGCGTGCGGCGCCTTCGCGTACAGCCGGGTGAAGGCCGCCTCGGTGTCGGTGGCATCGGCCAGCCACCGGGCGTGCAGCCGGTAGGCGGGGCCTTCCGGGGGCGTCTGCGCCGGGGCGCCCGGGTCGGGGCCGAGCCGCGCCGGCTCCGCTCGGGGGTCCGCTTCCGGGGCCTGAGGGGAGCCCGGCGCGGCGGAAGACCCCGGGGCCGGTTCGGCCGCCGTACGGGCGCGGCGCGGCTCCTCGGCGGAGGCGGGGGCGACGGTCGAGGTCACCGACTCCCCGTTGGCGTGTTCGACGGTCAGATCGCGGAAGTTGCTGAGCATGCGGTGGCCGTATCCGGTCAGCACCGACTCCGGGTGGAACTGGACGCCCCACAGCGGACGGGCCCGGTGCCGCACCCCCATCAGCACACCGTCCTCGGACCAGGCGATGCCCTGCAGCCCCAGCGGCAGCGGCTCGGCCACGCACAGCGAGTGATAGCGAACGGCCGTGAAGTCCTGCGGCAGACCGCGGAACAGCCCGCGCCCGCCGTGTTTGATCCGGGACAGATGCCCGTGCTTCGGTTCGGGCGCGGGCACCACCCGCGCCTGGGCGCCGAGCGCGATTCCCTGGTGCCCCAGGCACACTCCCAGCACCGGAATGGTCGACCGCTCGATCAGCCGGGCGGTGGCGCCGAAGTCCCGTGGATCGGCCGGATGCCCGGGGCCGGGGGAGAGCACGATGTTGTCGAACGCGGTCAGATCGATGTCCGCGCATTCCGGCGCGTCATGGAGAAGCACCTCCGGTTCCTCGCCGTTGACCTCGGTCAGCAGATGAAAGAGGTTGTACGTGTACGAGTCGTGATGATCGACGAGGAGTGTCCTCAGCGATTCCATCCGGATTTGCCTCCTTGCGATGAGAAAACCGGCCGGGGATCACCCGCCCCGGTCGTCGGGCCGCGGCGCGTCGCCCACCTACCGGCGAGCGCGCGGGCCGTCGGCCGCCATCCGCCTGTGACGTCCTCGTATCGACTGAAGCGGCGGGTAGAGCCACTTCTTCAGAATCCGCTGCAGCCGTGGCATGACCAGCCAGGTCACCATCGCGGTCACACCAAGACACAGAGCCAGGGTCCGCAGCAGGAAATTGGTGTCCTTGATGAACGGGATCACCAGCACATTGAAGATGAGGACCGGAGGGAACACCGCACTCAGATTCACCAGCCACAGCTTCCATTTGGGCGGTGGCGGCAGCGGCCGTACCGGCCCCTTGAACCAGTTCTCCAGCCCCGAGGTGCGCTGTGTTCCCTTTTCCTGGACGAAGGGCCCGGTCCGGGATGCCAATCGCGCACGTTCCAGCGAGGAATCCCATGCCCGTGCCGGGCCTTCCGCCTCGAACCGGTAGAGGACATGCCACTCGGAGGAGGCCGAACCGGATCCCATGACCCCGCCTCCGAGATATCCCGGAAGCTTTGCCGCGGCATTGAGCATCTCGATCGCCCAGGCATAGAACTCGCTTTCGCGGCCGGGGTCCACCCGGTATGCGGCAGTCACCGTGACCGGCTCACCGTCCACTCCAGCCGCAACTCCTTTCCGCACCATGACGTTTGCCTTCTCCGCCGCGCCGACCTGCGAGAACCGTCAACTTCCCGTCAGGTCCACCCGGCGAGATGACACGAAGTGTTCCACACCGTGCGATCGGGAACAGTGGAATGCTCAACAACGTACATAAAAACTCGAAAAGGCCGCCGTGACCTGGGCGTTATCTGCGATCCGGCGTTCTCGCGGCACCGCGACAGGGTCGCTGAAAAAGAATCTGCGCGCGGATTGAACATGACGAAGCGCCGGGCCGTATGAAACGTAATGCGGCCCGGCGCTCCTCGTTGCTTTCGATCAATCGCTCAGCCGAGCACCTTCTCCAGCGCCGCCAGCGCCCCCGCCAGCTCCTCACGGGTGATGGTCAGCGGCGGTGCCAGCCGGATCGTCGACCCATGGGTGTCCTTGACCAGGATCCCCTCGGCCATCAGCCGCTCGCTCACCTCGCGCCCGGTGCCGAGGGCGGGGTCCACATCGACACCCGCCCACAGCCCGCGGCAGCGGTAGCCCACAACGCCCTTGCCGGTCAGCCTGGCCAGCCCGGCCTCGAGCACCTCGCCCAACTCCGTCGCGCGGCGCTGGAATTCGCCGGTGCGCAGCAGGTCGACCACGGCCGAGCCGACCGCCGCGGCCAGCGGATTGCCGCCGAAGGTGGAGCCGTGCTCGCCGGGGCCCAGCACTCCGAGCACCGCACGGTCGGCCACGACCGCCGACACCGGCACGATGCCGCCGCCCAGCGCCTTGCCGAGCAGCAGCACATCCGGCAGCACCGACTCGTGCTCGACGGCCAGGGTGGTGCCGGTGCGGCCCAGGCCGGACTGGATCTCATCGGCGATGAACAGCGTCCCGGTGCGCCGGGTCAGCTCGCGCACCCCCCGCAGATAGCCGTCGTCGGGGATGACGACGCCCGCCTCGCCCTGGATGGGCTCGATGAGGACCGCCGCCGTGGTCTCGTCGACGGCGGCCTCCAGCGCCGCGAGGTCGTTGTACGGCACGACCCGGAAGCCCGGGGCGAACGGGCCGAAGCCGTCGCGGGCGACGGGGTCGCTGGAGAAGCCGACGATCGTCGTCGTACGGCCGTGGAAGTTGTCGGCCGCCACCACGATGGTCGCCTGGTCCGGGGCGACGCCCTTGACCTCGTACGCCCACTTGCGGGCGACCTTGATGCCGCTCTCCACCGCCTCCGCGCCGGTGTTCATCGGCAGCACCATGGAGAGCCCGGTGAGCTCGGCCACCCCCTCGGCGAACCCGGCCAGCCGGTCGTTGTGGAAGGCCCGCGAGGTCAGCGTGAGCTGGTCGAGCTGGCGGTGGGCCGCCTCGATGAGCGCCGGATGGCGGTGGCCGAAGTTGAGCGCCGAGTAGCCGGCCAGCATGTCCAGATAGCGGCGTCCCTCGACGTCCCAGACCCAGGTGCCCTCGGCGCGGGCGACGACCACGGGCAGCGGATGGTAGTTGTGCGCGAGCGAGGACTCCTCGGCGCGGATCAGCTCCCGCGAGGAGCGGGCGGCGCGGGCACCGTCCGCCGCGGCGGCGGTGGAACCGGAGGCGGTGGGGATGGTGGCGGTCATCAGCGGATCTCCTGTGTGCAGCACTTGATGCCCCCGCCGGCCTTGTGCAGTTCCGACAGGTCGACGGGGACGGGGACGTAACCGCGGTCGGTGAGCTGGTCGATGAGGCCGGTGGCCCGGGGGGCGACGAAGACATGGCGGCCGTCGGAGACGGAATTGAGCCCGAAGGCCATGGCGTCGTCGCGGGTGGCGATCAGCGCGTCGGGGTAGAGCCGCTCCAGCACCTCACGGCTGCCGGGCGAGAACGCCTCCGGGTAGTAGGCGATGTTCTGGTCGTCGAGGACGAACAGCGCGGTGTCCAGGTGGTAGAAGTACGGGTCCACCAGCAGCAGGCTGATGGTCGGCACCCCGAAGAACTCCTGCACCTCCTGGTGGGCCGCCCGGGTGGTGCGAAAGCCCGTGCCCGCCAGGACGAAGGGCCCGGCCGGCACCAGGTCGCCCTCGCCCTCGCACACCGACTCCGGCGGATGGACGTCGAAACCGTTGGCCTTGAACCACCGTTCGTAGGCGAGCTGTTCCGGCCGGCGCTGCGGTGCGTGGAATCGCGAGCCGAAGACCCGGCCCTCCAGGACGAGGGCCGAGTTCGCCGCGAACACCATGTCCGGCAGCCCCGCCACCGGCTCGATGAATTCGACCCGATGGCCGTGGTCGCGGTAGGCGCGGATCAGCGTCTCCCATTGCGCCCGGGCGAGGTCGGTATCGACCTCGGTGTCCTCACGCATCCAGGGATTGATGGCATACCGCACATCGAAATATCTGGGGGCACAGGTCAAGAAGCGCCTGGGGCGCGGCACGCGCGTAAGGGACACGGAGGATTCCTCTCGCTTCCGCGGGCGACCGGGGGGGATGAATCAACGGTAGAAAACGGAGGAGAGGGGAGACAAGAATGGAAAACTGCGTGTAGGCGCACCGATGCTGCGTGCTGAGGCTGTCTCGCGGCGGTTCATTGCGTCGCGGTGGCGGGTGGCGCCGAACCGGCCTCCGGACTGCCCGTGAGCAGGTGGGACAGCACCATGTAGCTGATCGTCTGGCGGACGAACGGTTCGGCCCGGATGCGCTCCAGCACCTCCTCGAAGTGCTCCACATCGGTGGCCATGACATGCAGCAGGGCGTCCGCGCCGCCGGTCACCGTCATGGCCGCGATGATCTCCGGATAGTTGCGCACGACCTCCGCGAGGCGCCGGGGTGGTGCGGCGCTGTCGCAGTACACCTCGACATACGCCTCGGTCCGCCAGCCGAGGGCGGCCGGGCGCACAGTGGTGGTGAAGCCGGTGATCACATCGGTCTCCCGCATCCGGTCGACACGGCGTTTGACCGCCGAGGCCGAGAGCCCGATCGCGGCGCCGATCTCCGTGAAGCTGGTCCTGGCATTGGCGACCAGTGCCGCGACGATCTTGCGGTCCAGATCGTCGAACAGTGGGGGCGGATATGTCATCTTTTGTCGTCCTTTACGGTTTCTGCCCCATGCGTGAAGGGCTCTTCCGTGCTTTCAAACCGCCCCCCACTCATTGAATGCCTGAGGCGCCTTTTTCTGTACGCTCTTTCAGAAAGATTCCACCAGAGGGGGGCGTGAACCGGGGCGCGAGCCCCTTCTTTCCAGGGGTCGCGCGGCACGGGCTCCGGGGGTACAAGAGTGGTGCGCCGGACCGGCCGAATCCACCTCGGTGATGCGATACCACCTACCGGCCCATGTCTCCCCGGGCGTACCGTCATCTATTCCACCCGTCCTTTCCGAAAGATGAGCGACTCCCGAACGGAGACGACTCACCATCCAACGGGGAAAGGCTTCGAGTACGCCCAACGCCGCGCCGTACGCGCCGAATTCGCCGATGAACCGATTCCGGCCCACCGACGGTGCCACCGCGCTTTCGGCGACGTGCCATACCGACGGGTCCGTACTCCGGTGGGAGCGAAAGGGACCACCGTCATGACTCTTTCCAGATCCGGCAGGGTGTCGTGAGCCCGCGCCACCACCCATCCCACCCATCCCGCCCGGCTCCGGGCGGCGCCGGGAACGCCCGGGACGCCGTCGTCACCGGCCTCGGCTTCTGCCTTCCGGGCGGCGCCGAACCCGTCTTCACCGCGGCCCAGGTGTGGGACATCGCCTCCCAGGGCCGCACCGTCCTCGACCGGCTGAACAGCCACTACGGCTCGGTCCACCTGAGCGCCGGGCAGTTCGCGGAGCGACTCCCCGACATCCCCGAGTTCTTCTCCCGCCACTACACCAACGCCCACCGGTACGGCCTGGTCTCTCTCGTCGAGGCGTGCGCCGACGCCGAACTCGACCTGGCCGCCGGTGATCTGTCCGAGGCGGCCCTGCTCGTCGGCCGCGGCAGCGTGGACGCCAATGTGGACAGCTATCTCACCCTGCTCGGCATCGACCCCGACTCCACCACCGCCTTCGACGCCCTGGAGATGTTCGTCGCGGCCGAACAGGCCGTGTCCCCCTCCGATGTGGCCGTCGTCCAGGGCGCGCTGACCCGGACCGTCGGCCCCTGCTTCACCGTGTCCTGCGGCTGCGCCTCCGCCGCCGTGCAGATCGGCAACGCCCGCCGCCTCATCGCGACCGGCGAGACCGACCTCGCGGTGGTGACCGGCGTCGACGTCTTCAACGTCGGCCTGATCCAGAAGGGGCAGCGGCTGCTGCGCGGCGCACAGCACGCCTACGACGGGATGGACGCCGCCGGAATGCCCGATCTGCTGCCGTCTTTCGACTCCCTGATGCGCCCCTACGACCGGCGCGCCGACTGCATCAACCACGGCGAGGGATCCGCCACCGTGATCCTGGAAAGCAGGCAGCACGCCGCTCGCCGCGGCGCCCACCTCTACGGCCAGGTGCTCGCCGCCGCCATGACCCGCGACGGCCTGGCCAACCCGCTCGCCGCCGACGAGACCGGTGCGCAGCTCGCCAGGGCCGTCCGCCTCTGCCTGGGCGACCGATGGCGGATCGAGCAGGTGCCGTACATCAACGGCGCCAGCGACGGCGGCGCCGCCGTCACCGCCCTTGAGGCCAACACCATCCGCGAGCTCTACGGCCCCGACTCCACCGTGCTGATGTCCTCCCAGGAGGGATGCTTCGGCCACCACGGAGCGGCCTCCGGCTGCGTCGGCCTCGCCCTGACCCTGATGATGACGGAGTTCGGCGAGGTGTGCCCCACGGCCAACTGCGAACAGCCCGTGGACGGGCTCCCCTTCGACCCTGTCCCCGGCACCCGTACCCGGCCCCTCGACTTCGACCACGCGCTCAGCTTCAACTACCAGATCGGTGGCGTGAAGCACGCGATGCTGCTGGGCGGCCCGGACACCACCTGAGTCCGTACACCCCGCGGCGATCTCCACCCCACGGCCCCCGCGGCCCCCACCCCGGGTCGAGCACCACCCACGGAGACCCCGATGAGTCAGCACACACCCGCCTCCAGCCGTTCCCCCGGCCGCATCGCCATCGTCGGCATGGGCTGCCGGCTTCCCGGTGACACCGACTCGCCCGCCGCCCTGTGGCGGCTGCTGGCCGACGGACGCGACGCCGTCGCCGAACCGCCCGCCGAGCGCGCCGCGCTCTGGGCGGCCGACCCCACGACGACCGCCCGGCCCGAGTCCGCGCCGCCCGTCCGCGGCGGATATCTGCGCGACGTGTCCGGTTTCGATGCCGACTTCTTCGGCGTCTCCGGGCGCGAGGCCGACATCCTCGACCCCCAGCACCGGTTACTGCTCGAAGTGGCCTGGGAGGCCCTGGAACACGCCGGGATGCCACCCGACCGGCTCGGCTCCACCGCCACCGGCGTCTTCGCCGGGCTCAGCTACAACGACTACATGAACCGGCTCGACCGGCACCCCCGCGAGCTGGAGGGCTCCGCCCTGGCCAACGGGCACTGCGTCGCCACCGGCCGGATCTCCTACCTCCTCGGTTTCCACGGCCCCTCCATGGCCCTGGACACCGCGTGCTCGTCCTCCCTGGTCGCCGTCCACCTGGCGGTCCAGGCGCTGCGCGCCGGGGAATGCGATCTGGCCCTGGCCGGCGGGGTCACCCTGATGTTCGAGCCGCGGATCACCCGCTCGTTCGACCGGATGGGCATGCTCTCGCACACCGGCCACTGCCACGCCTTCGACGCCGCCGCCGACGGTTTCGTCCGCGGCGAGGGCTGCGGCATCGTCGTCCTCAAACGCCTCACCGACGCCGTGCGCGACGGGGACCGGATCCTGGCCGTGCTGCGCGGCTCGGCCGTCAACCAGGACGGCCACTCCGACGGGCTCGCCGCACCCTCGGCCACCGCCCAGCGCGCCCTGTACGAGGAGGCGCTCGGCCGCGCCGGGGTCGACCCCGGCGATGTCGGGATGGTCGAGGCCCACGGCACCGGCACCCCCGTCGGCGACCCGGTCGAATTCGCCAGCCTCGCCCAGGTCTACGGAACCGGCCGCGACCGCTGCGCCCTCGCCTCGGTCAAGACCAACCTGGGCCATCTGGAGCCCGCCGCCGGGGTCACCGGCCTGATCAAGGCCGTGCTGTGCCTGGGCCGTGGACTCATCCCGCCCAATCTGCACTTCACCCGGTGGAACCCCACCATCGACGCCGACGGCACCCGCCTCTTCATCCCCCGCGAGCTCATCCCCTGGCCGGTGCGCACCGGCCCGCGGCTGGCCGCCGTGTCCTCCTTCGGCTTCTCCGGGACCAACGCCCATGTGGTGCTGGAACAACCCCCCGCCGCCCCCGCACCCGCCTCCCGCCCCGCACCGCGGCGGCCCCGGCCCGCCACCCGCGCCGTTCCGCAGGTGTTCCTCGTCCCCGCCGGGTCCCCGGCCGCGCTGCCATCCGCCGCGCGGCGGATGGCGGACTGGCTGGAGGGCGACGGCGCGGACGCCCCGCTGCGCGACATCGCCCACACCCTGGCGCTGCGCCGCGGCGCCGGCCGCGGACGGCTCGGCGTCACCACCGCCTCCCGCGCCGAACTCATCGGCGCCCTGAGGGCGTTCGCCACCGGTCAGGCCCACCCCGCCGTGGTCACCGGCGCCGTGGGCGCCGAGGTCTCCCGCCGGCCGATCTGGGTGTTCTCCGGACAGGGCTCCCAGTGGCCCGGCATGGGACGGCGGCTGCTGGAGAGCGAACCGGCCTTCGCCGAGGCGCTCGCCGAGGCTGATGCCCTCATCGCCGCCGAGTCCGGATTCTCGGTGCTCGACATCGTCCGCTCCGGCGCTCCGGTGACCGGCTGCGACCGGGTGCAGCCCGTGCTGTTCGCCCTGCAGACCGCGCTCGCCGCCACCTGGCGCGCCCACGGCGTGCAGCCCGCCGGGGTCATCGGCCACTCCATGGGCGAGGTCGCCGCCGCAGTGGTGGCCGGAGCGCTCTCCCCGGCCGACGGGGCCAAGGTGATCTGCCGCCGCTCCGCCCTGCTCACCCGCGTCGCCGGGAACGGCACCATGGCCACGGTGGACCTCGGCGCCGACGAGGTACAGGCCGAACTCGACACCGGCGGCGCCGCGGCAGCGGTCACCGTCGCGGTCATGGCCGCGCCCGGCTCCACCGTGGTGGCCGGGGACACCGCCCACGTCGAACGGCTCGTCGCCGGCTGGCAGGCCCGCTCCGTGCCCGCCGCGCTGATCGCCGTGGACGTCGCCTCGCACTCACCCCAGGTGGACCCGCTCCTGGCCGATCTGCGCACCGCCCTGGCCGACCTCACCCCCCGCCGCCCGGACGTGCCCTTCTACACCACCGTCCTCGACGATCCGCACACCCCGCCCGCCTTCGACGCCGAGTACTGGTGTGCCAATCTGCGCCACCCGGTCCGGTTCTCCGCGGCCGTCGCCGCCGCCGCGGCCGACCGCCACCTGGTGTACGTCGAAATATCCCCCCACCCGGTCATCACCCACCCCGTCCTGCGCGGTCTTGCCGGTCTGGTGGAGGACCCCGTCGTCCTGCCCACCCTCCGCCGCGACGAGGACGAGCCGGCCACGTTCCGGACCCAGCTGGCCGCGCTGCACTGCGCGGGCGTCCCCGTCGACTGGTCCGTGCTGTACGCGGACGCCGCCCTCGCCGACGTACCGCCCATCACCTTCGACCGCACCCGCCACTGGGCCGACGCCCCGCTCGCCGCGCCCTCCGACGCCTCGCTCGACGCAAGCCCGGCCGGTGCGCTGCCCGGCGCGCATCTGGAGATGCCCGGCGAACCCGTGCGCCACTCCTGGCGCGCCCGCACCGGCACCGCGGCCCTGCCCTGGCTCGACGACCACCGGGTGCACGACGCGCCCGTGCTGCCCGGCGCGGCCTCCTACGCCCTCGCACTCACCGCCGCCTGCGAGGTGTTCGGCGCCGAGCCCGAGGAGGTCGAGGTCACCGATCTGCACTTCCGCGAACTGCTGCGGCTCGCCGACCACACCGAGCTCTCCACCACGGTGACCATCGCCGCCGTCGACCGCGCCGAATGCGAGATCTTCGGACGCGGCGAGGACGGCGCCTGGGTGCGGCAGGCCACCGCGGTGCTCCGCAGACTCGCCGCACCGGCGCACTCGCGCGCCGCGTCCGTCCGGACCCTCGCCCTGCGCCATCCGCTGCCCGTCGAGGCCGACGCCCTCTACGCCAATCTGCGGGCCCGGGGCGTGGCACACGGACCGGCTTTCCAGGGCATCACCGAAGTGTCCGCCGCCCGCCACGGCAACAGCTTCTGGGCCCGAGTACGGATCCCCGAGGCCGCCCGCGCCCCCGGACACGGTCTGCGCATCCACCCCGTCCTCGTCGACCTGTGCGCCCAACTCCTTCTCGCCGGGCTGCTCGACGAGGACGACCGGCGGCTGCTGCTGCCCGCGCGGATGCAGAGCGTACGTGTCCTCGGCGACCCCGAGACCGCCGTGTACTGCCACGCCCGGCTCGCCGAGACCACCCCCGGGGCCACCGTCGGGCACGTCCGCCTGCTCGACGCGGTCGGCCGGCCGGTCCTGGCCGTCGACGGGCTGCGGATCGTCCACAGCGCCGCCGCGGACCGCATGGCCGAGGTCGACCAGTGGTTCCTCGAGGTCGGCTGGCGGCGCGCCACCCGGCCCGCGGTCACCCGGCCCCCGGGACGGTGGCTGATCGTCGGGGAGGCGGACGGCACCGCCCGCCCGGTGGCCGCCGCCCTGCGCGACGCCGGCGCCACCGCCCGGGTGTGGGAGACGCCCCTGGCCGACGAGGGGCTCGACGCCTTCCGTGACGCCCTCACCAGCCGGCTCACCCGCCCCGGAGACCGGCCGCGCGCCGTGGTGCTCCTGTGCGGCCCGCGCCCCGCCGATGGCGGTGCGCGGGATGGACTGCGCCGCACCCGCCGGCTGCTCGCCGCCGCCCAGGCGCTCACCGCCCGCTTCCCCGAACCGCCCCGCCTCTACGCCGCCACCTGCGGCGCCCGCACCGTGACCCCCGGTGACCTGGCCGACCCCGGACAGAGCCCGCTGCGCGGACTCGTGCGGGTGCTCGCCCTGGAACACCCCGAGCTGCGGGCCACCTTGGTGGACACCGACCCGGCCGCCCCCGACGAGCTCGCGGAAACCCTCGCCGCCGAACTCCTCGCCGACGGCCACGAGGAGGAGATCGCACTGCGCGACAGCGCCCGCTACACCGCCGAGCTCGACTACGCGCCCCTCACCGACACCGAACGCACCACCGCATCCGCCCGCACCGTGCGCTGCGGCACCGACGGCTTCCGGCTGCGCGCCGGCCGCCTCGGCGACCTCGGCAGCCTGGAGCTCACCACCGCGCCCCGCCGCCGGCCCGGGCCCGGTGAGGTGGAGCTGCGGGTGCTCGCCGCGGGCCTGAACTTCCGCGATGTCCTCACCGCCATGGGTCTGCTCCCCGGCGACGAGAACATCCGCTACCGGCTCGGCTTCGAATGCGCGGGTGAGGTGAGCGCGGTCGGCCCCGGTGTCGACCATCTCCGCGCCGGTGACCGGGTGGTGGCGGCCGATGTGCACGGTGGCGCCTTCGGATCGTTCACCGTCGTCCCCGCCGACCGCACCGCATCTCTCCCCGAGGGCCTCGCCCCGGACACCGCCGCCGGGCTGCCGATCGCGTTCCTCACCGCCTGGTACGCGCTGCGCCACGTCGGCCAGGTGACCGCGGGGGAGCGGGTGCTGATCCACTCGGCCACCGGCGGCACCGGGCTCGCGGCCATCGCGGTCGCCCGGCTGCTGGGCGCCGAGGTGCTGGCCACGGCGGGCAGCGAGGAGAAACGGCGCTTCCTGCGGGCCATGGGCATCGCCCATGTGATGGACTCCCGGTCGCTGGACTTCCGTGACGAGGTCAAGGAGGCCACCGGAGGCGAGGGCGTCGACGTCGTGCTCAACTCCCTCGCCGGATCGGCCATCCGGGCCGGGCTGGAGTGTCTGCGCCCCTTCGGCCGCTTCATCGAACTCGGCGTCCGCGACATCCTCTCCGACGCCCCGCTCGGACTCTCCCCGCTGCGCCACAACATCACCTTCTCCACCGTGGACCTGAGAGAGCTGCAACTGGCCCGCCCGCAGGTGTACGCCGCGATGCTGCGCGAGGTGCTCGCCGCGATCACCGAGGGCCGTCTGAGGCCACTGCGCTGCACCACCTATCCGCTGGCGGAGGTCACCGACGCGTTCCGGCTGATGGCCGGCGCCCGCCACATCGGCAAACTGGTGCTGACCATCCCGCAGGAGGGCCAGGTCGACGCCGTCCTGCCCGATGGACCGCTGACGGTACGCGAGGGCGGTACGTACATCGTCACCGGCGGCCTTGGCGGTCTCGGGCTCGCCACCGCGTGCTGGCTGGCCCGGCAGGGCGCGGGCCACCTGGTGCTGAGCGGGCGTACCGCACCGGTCGGCGCCG
This sequence comes from Streptomyces sp. 11-1-2, assembly GCF_003595545.1. NCBI lineage: Bacteria > Bacillati > Actinomycetota > Actinomycetes > Kitasatosporales > Streptomycetaceae > Streptomyces > Streptomyces sp. 11-1-2. The sequence continues at coordinate 1,729,991 of NZ_CP022545.1, read as the reverse complement.
CCGCGCGGACGCTCGCCGAACTCTCCGCCGCCGGCACCAGGATCACCGTCGTCACCGGCGACATCAGCCACCCGGGCACGGCCGACCGGCTCGTGGCCGCCGCCACCGCCCCCGACGGGGCCTCGCTGAACGGTGTCGTCCACAGCGCGATGATCCTCGACGACGCGGCCGTGGCCAACATCCGAGAGGACCAGTTGGGCCGCGTATGGGCGCCGAAGGTCACCGGGGCGTGGCGGCTGCACCAGGCCACCGAGGGACACCGGCTCGACTGGTTCGCGGTGTACTCCTCGATGGCGTCGCTGCTCGGCAACGCCGGACAGGGCGCCTACGCGGCCGCCAACGCCTGGCTGGACGGCTTCGCCGCATGGCGCTCGGCACACAGCCTGCCCACCCTCGCGGTCAACTGGGGCCCGTGGGGCGAGACCGGAGTGGCCACCGGCTTCGCCGACCTCGGCTATCAGACGATCCCCACCGAGCAGGGGCTCGGCGCGCTCGGCGCCCTGCTGGCCCACCGGCGGGTGCAGACCGGTGTGATCCCCGGCGAACCGGCCACCTGGATCCCCGCCGCCGGCCGCCGGTCCGCCCTGTTCGCCCCGCTCCTCCCCGGGGAGGACACTCCGGTGGCCGCCCGGGAGAGCACCGACGACATCCGAGCCCGGCTGGCCGCACTCCCCGCGGGGCCGGCCCGCCGCACCGCGCTGGAGTCCTATCTGACCGACCACATCCGTGCCGTGCTGCGGCTCAGCGGCGCCACCCTCGATCCGCAGACCCCCCTGAGGTCACTGGGGTTCGACTCACTGCTCGCGATGGAGCTGCGGGTGCGCCTGGAGACGGGGCTGAACATCAAGCTCGCGGGCAACTTCGTCTGGCGGCATCCGACCCTGGAGGCCCTGGCCGCGGGACTCGCCCAGCAACTGGGGCTCGATCCGGCGGACCGGCCGGAGGAGCGGCTGGGCGCCCCGGGCTGACGGGCCGCGGGACCTACGGCGCCACCGGCGGGTGTCACGAACCGGCGTCCGGGCGATCCGCGCCAGGACGGTTCGGGGCAGGACGATCCGGGGCGGGGCGGGCCCAGGCGCTCACGCCCAGCTTGCCGGTGGTGCCCAGGTCGACGTGGTCGGGCACGGTCTGCGCGTCCCTTCCGTCGCCGTTCGGCGCGATCCGCAGATAGCGCCCGTCGGCGGCGGGGCGCGTCGTGTCCGTCACCAGATTCCGCCACAGCAGACGCGTCACCGCCCGCTCACCGGGCTTCAGCCGCACCGGCCCGGTGGCCGTCTCGAAGCCGTCGACGGTGGCGATGCCCGACGCCCCATGGCCGACCGTGACCTCCAGCGGCTCCAGGTCCGCGTCGAGGACCTGGACGGAGGGGTGGCCGTTCACCGTATAGACGCGTCTGCCGCAGTTCACCAGCTCGATCTGCTGCTCCCGCAGCCCCATCGCCGCGTTGGCCTCCGCGGCCCGCAGCAGCACCCCCGAGTCGGGGCAGACCGCAGGGGCGGTGGGCGCGGCGGTGTCCGGGGAGACGGTGAGGCCCGACGGGCGGGAGGTGGCCTCGTCGGGCACCGCGGCGACTCCCGAGGAGGTCTGCGTACCGCATGCGCTGAGCAGACCGGCCGCCGCGAGGGAGCCGAGCAGCCGTCTTCGGCGGCGCCGGGCGGCGCTCCGGAAAAGGGGCGCCCGGGGTGTTTCGATCGCATCCGTGTCCATGCGGCTCATCCTGCCGCAACCCCGGGCGGGATGAGCCGCGTTGGACCCGGCGCCCCGGCTACAGCGTCACGACATCCGCCGTGGCCACCGGCTTTCCGCTGATGAACGACTGGTTGGCCGCGAGCCCGGTGACCAGCGCCAGCGCCCCGTCCTCCTCGGTGGCCCGGCGGCGTGAGGCGTCCGAGGCGTCCATGGCCGCCTTCCCGGTGGCCGCCGCCGGATCCACCGGGCCGTAGAGCACCTCCAGCATCCGCTCGTCCCCGCCGCCGTGTCCCGCGTGGTCGAACGCCGGCAGCTCCACCTCCCGCGGCGGCTCCCACAGCGGCCGCAGCACCAGCCGCGGACCGCCCGCGTTGGCCAGGGCCTGGTCGCCGTGGATGGTGCCGCGGCCGGAGGAGGTGCCCAGCAGCGACGGCTGCCACTTGCTCTCCTCGACCTCCAGCTCCAGCCGGCCCCGGGTGCCGTTGAACATCACCCGGTAGCCCTCCCAGGGGGAGTAGGCGGTCAGGTGGTACGTCATGGTGGCGCCGGTGTCGTAGCGGACCAGCAGCGCCATGTCGTCCTCGATGGTGACGCCGTCGCCGAACACATTGCGGTCGCGGTGGTAGCCGTCCACGCCCTCGGCGTCCAGATACAGGGAGCGCAGCGCGTCGTTCTCGGCGAGCTCCAGCGCGAACGGGTCGTCCTGCGCGGCGGCGGCTCCGTGCGCCCGCTCGTACTCGCGCCGGTAGCCGCTGCGCTCACCGGCCGCACGGCCGTAGAAGCCGAGCCGGCCGTAGCCGAACACCTCCTGCGGCCGGGCCCCCAGCCACCAGTTGACCAGGTCGAAGTGGTGACTGGACTTGTGCACCATCAGCCCGCCGCTGTGCTCCTTCTCGCGGTGCCAGCGGCGGAAGTAGTCGGCCCCGTGCCGGGTGTCCAGCAGCCATTCGAAGTGCACCGAGAGCACCTCGCCGATGGCGCCGCCGGACAACTGCCGGTGGACCTCCTCGTGCACCGGGTTGAAGCGGTAGTTGAAGGCGACCGCCAGATGGTTGCCGGTCTCCTCGACCGTCTCCAGGATGCGACGGCACTTGGCCGCGTCGGTGGTCATCGGCTTCTCGGTGACCACCCGGCAGCCGGCTCGCAGCGCGGGCACGACATACGCGTCGTGCAGCGCGTCCACGCAGGTCACCACCACCTCCTGGATATCGTCCGCGCGCAGCCGCCGCTCGAACTCCCCGGGGGTCCAGGCGGCGGCCTCCGGCTCGCCGGCCTCCTTCAGCAGTCGCTGGTGGTGGGCGATGCGCACCGGGTTCGGATCGCACAGTGCGGCGACCCTCAGCTGCGGGCGGCGGGCCAGCGCCTCGGTGAACATCTGGGCCCGGGAGCCGGTGCCCACCACCACGGCCCGGGACGGGGTGCTGCCGACGGTCATGCGTCCTCCAGCGGGAAGCAACGATTCAATCCGAAGTCGATCAACGCGTGCGCAGGATAGGACGATCGGCGGCCCGCCACCACGGGGTGGGGCACGCGATGCCGGGGAGCGGACGCGCGCGGGAGTGCGTCGGCGGACCCTGTGCAAGGATGAAATATGTGGACACGATCTCCAGGTCCCGGGAGGGCGACGGGCCATGATCGACATCGAGGACTCGCTGCGCGAGGTGATGGAGTGCGAGGGCGCGCTGGCGGCCTCGCTCGTCGACTATCTGAGCCGGATCACCCTGGGCGCCGTCCAGACCCCGCGCGGTCCGGACCTGGAGAAGGTGGCCTACGGGGACACGGATGTCATGCGGGCCAAGCTGTCCACTCTGGAGCTGCTCGGCTACGACCCGGGCCGTCTCGAGGACATCGTGGTCACGCTGGACACCGAGTACCACCTGATCCGTCCGCTCAGCCAGCGCACCCGCCAGGGTGTCTTTCTCTATCTGGTGGCCGACCGGGCGCGGGTGGATCTGGGCGCCGCGAGGGCGGCGATGCGGGCTGTGGCTCACCGGCTTGATGTGTGACCGTGGCAGAGGGGCCGATATGACCTGTGGCGCTCGACGAGGAGCGCCGCGGTGAGCGATGCGTGGCCGAGTTGCCACACACCGTGCCGATGTGTATCGGAGACCGGGACGGCCCCCGATCGTGTGCCGCCAGGCTTCACGGTCCGAGGGTGATAAATGGTAGGAAGGGTGCGTGGTCGGAGTTTTCGGTCGGTCAAGACCTGCCCCACACCCCCTCTCCCGGAAGCGCTTCCGTTCGCTCTTGAGCATGCGCAGCTTGAGCGTACGCAGCATCGCCGGGCAGGTTTTCGCTGTTCAAGTACTGCTTGTCGGCCTCCTCATCGTCGCGGCGACGACGGCGCTCATCCTCCAGGCACGTAGCGACAGTGAGCAGGAGGCCGTCCGCCGCGCGACCGCCGTCGCCCAGACCTTCGCCACCTCCCCGGGGATCGCGTCCGCGATGGGGACGGAGAATCCGACCGCCCAGCTGCAGCCGCGGGCCGAGGAGACCCGTAAGCGGGCGCATCTGGACTTCGTGGTCGTGGCGAACGCCAAGGGCATCCGCTACACCCACCCCAAGCCGGAGTTCATCGGCAAGGAACTCGTCGCCGACTGGCGGCCCGTGGTGAAGGGCAAGATCGTCACCGAGTCCGTGCAGGGGCCCCTCGGCCGCGAGGTTCAGGCCACTGTCCCGATCCCCCGGGGCAACGGCACCGTGGCCGGTGTGGTGTGCGCCGGAATGACCGCCGCGGATGTGAGCGGCCGGGTCGAGCGCCAGCTGCCGCTGGTCTTCGGCTCCGCCGCCGGTGCGCTCGCGCTCGCCACCGGCGGGACCGCGCTGGTCGGCGGTCGGCTGCGACGCCAGACGCGAGGGCTCGGCCCCGCCCAGATGACCCGCATGTACGAGCACCACGACGCCGTCCTGCACTCCGTGCGCGAAGGCGTGCTCATCGTCGACAGCCACGGCCGCCTCGTCCTCGCCAACGACGAGGCCGGCCGGCTCCTCGATCTGCCCCGGGACGCCGAGGGCCGCCCCATCACCGAGCTCGGCCTCGAGCCGCGCACCGCCGAGCTGCTCGCCTCGGGCCGGGTCGCCACCGACGAGGTGCATCTGGCCGGGGACCGGCTGCTCGCCGTCAACCAGCGCCCCACCCGGTGGGACGGCGGGATGTCGGGAAGCGTCGCCACGCTCCGTGACTCCACCGAACTGCGCGCGCTGTCCGGCAAGGCCGAAGTGGCGGAGCGGCGGCTGAGGCTGCTCTTCGAGGCGGGCTCGAAGATCGGCACCACCCTCGACATCGTGCGGACCGCCGAGGAGCTGACCCAGTTCGGCGTCCCGTGGTTCGCCGACTTCGCCACCGTCGACCTCGTGGACCCCGTGCTGCGCGGCGACGATCCCGCGGGCAGCGCCATGCGCCGCACCGCCACCAGTGGCATCCGGGCCGACCATCCGCTGTGGCGGGTCGGCAAGATGATCACCTACGCCGGAGGCGTGCCCCAGGCGCTGGGCTTCGGCGCGGGCCGGCCGGTGCTCGATGCGGATCTGCGGGCCTATGAGGGATGGCAGGAGCAGGATCCCGAACAGGCGACGAAGATCGTCAAGTACGGCATCCACTCGATGATCACCATCCCGCTGCGGGCCCGGGACGTCACCCTGGGCATCGCCACCTTCTGGCGCTCCGAGCAGTCCGAGCCGTTCGACGAGGACGACGTGGCGCTCACCGAGGAGCTGGTCGCCCGCGCCGCGGTCGCCATCGACAACGCCCGCCGCTACACCCGCGAACACGCCATGGCGGCCACCCTCCAGCGCAGTCTGCTGCCCCAGGGCCTGCCCGAACAGGACGCCCTGGACGTGGCCCACCGCTATCTGCCCGCCCAGGCCGGGGTCGGCGGTGACTGGTTCGACGTCATCTCCCTGCCCGGCGGCCGGGTCGCCCTCGCCGTCGGCGATGTCGTCGGCCACGGACTGCACGCCGCCGCCACCATGGGCCGGCTGCGCACCGCCGTGCACAACTTCTCCGCCCTCGACCTGCCGCCCGATGAGCTCATCGCCCATCTCGACGAGCTGGCCAGCCGGTTCGACCAGGACCAGGCCGCAGCGGGCACCGACGCCCCGGGCATCAGCGGCGCCAGCTGTCTGTACGCCATCTACGACCCGGTCTCCGGCCGCTGCACGGTGGCGGGCGCCGGCCACCCGGGCCCGGCGGTGGTCCTCCCGGACTCCACCGTGACCTTCCCCGACGTCCCCCTCGCCCCGCCGCTGGGCCTGGGCGGCGAACCCATCGAGACCGTCGAGCTGGAGCTGCCCGAGGGCAGCCGGCTGGCCCTGTTCACCGACGGGCTGATCCGGGACCACGGCCGGGACTTCGACGAGGGCCTCGGCGTCCTGCGCACCACCCTCGCCGGACTGCCCGACGGCACACCGGAGGAGACCTGCCAGGCCGTCTTCGACACCATGGTCACCGCCCACCCCGGCGACGACATCGCCCTCCTGGTCGCCCGCACCCACCTGCTGGATCCCGGGCATGTCGCCGAATGGGAGCTGCCCTCCGACCCCGCCGCGGTCGCCCGCATCCGCAACGAGGCCGCCGAGCAACTCACCGCATGGGGGCTGGAGGAGATCGCCTTCACCACCGAACTCATCCTCAGCGAGCTGATGACCAACGCCATCCGCTACGGATGCGCCCCCAGCCGCGTCCGGTTGCTGCGCGCCCGCACCCTCATCTGCGAAGTGGCCGACGGCTCCAGCACCTCCCCGCATCTGCGGCGCGCCGCCACCACCGACGAAGGCGGCCGAGGGCTCTTCCTCGTCGCCCAGTACGCGCTGCGCTGGGGGACCCGCTACACCCCCAACGGCAAGATCATCTGGGCCGAGCAGCCCCTGACCGACCCGATGCTCCCGCTGGCCGACGCCGAGGACCTCCTCGACCAGTGGGACGACCTCCCCGGCTGACCCCGCCGCCCCATATGGTCGCAACGGGAGCGCCGGACGGACGCTCCGCTGGTCACCGGCGGCGCCCGATTGGCGCTGAGGCGGGGTCAGACGACACCCTCATGGCGTAAAGCGCCGCTCACCACGGGCCGTTGGGCCCGGCGGCGTGATGGGCTATGGAGGAATGCGGCATGCGGAAGAGGCTGCGGGAGCGGCTGCGGTACTGGTTCGACGGGACGATGGACCGTGGTACCCCGGCGCTGATCGGCTGGCTGGGGCTGGCCTCCCTGGCGTTGATCACCCTGGTCTCCGCGGTGGTGGTCGCCTTCGCCCACAAGGACACCGAGGACAACGGCGGTTGGCTCGGCGTCGTCTGGATGAGCCTGCTGCGGACCCTCGATCCGGGCACGATGGGCGGGGACACGGGCCGGCCGCTGTTCCTGGTCCTCATGCTCACGGTGACCATCGGCGGAATCTTCATCGTCAGCGCGCTGATCGGTGTGATGACCACTGGCCTGGAGGCCCGGATCCAGCAGCTTCGCAAGGGCACCTCACGGCTGATCGAGCACGGCCACACCATAGTGCTGGGCTGGTCGGAGCAGGTCTTCACGGTGATAGCGGAGCTGGCGGAGGCCAACCAGAGCGAGCGGCGCTCGTGTGTGGTGATCCTCGCCGACCGGGACAAGGTCGACATGGAGGACGAGATCCGGCGCCGCATCCCGGACACCGGGAAGACCCGGGTGGTCTGCCGCTCCGGCAATCCGCTCCAGCGCGGCGACCTGGAGCTGGTGAGCCCGGACAGCGCCAAGGCCATCATGGTGCTCTCTCCCGTCGGGGATGACAGCGATATCGACGTCATCAAGACGCTGTTGCTGCTCAACGGCCGCACCTGGACCGGGACGCGGCCCAATGTGGTGGCCGCCGTGCAGAGTTCGGCGAACCTGGCGGCCGCCCGGCTGGCCGCGGGGGACGCCGCGCTGGTGATCGACGCCGATGACATCGCGGTCGGGCTGATCGTGCAGTCCCACCGCCAGTCCGGTCTGTCCACCGTCTTCAACGAACTGCTCAGCTTCATCGGCAACGAGATCTACCCCTGGCACGCGCCGGCACTGGCCGGCTCCACCTACGGGGAGTCGCTGAACGCCTTCGAGCTCGGTGTGCCCATCGGTGTGCAGCGCGCGGACGGCGAGGCGCTGGTCAACCCCGCCATGGACACCGTGATCGAGCGCGGGGACCGGCTGCTGATGATCGCGGAGGACGATCTGCTCATCAAGGTGGCGGCCACCCGGCCCCGGATCGCGCGCTCGGCGATGGCCGTGGCCGCGTTCCGCCCGCCGGTACCGGACCGGACCCTGCTGATCGGCTGGAACTCCCGCGCGGAGAAGATCATCGCGCAGCTCGACCTCCTGGTGAAATCCGGTTCGGTGGTGGACATCGCCGCCCCGCGCCCGCCCCGGGAGGAGGCGAACCGGGAGCTGAAGAACCTCACGGTCGGCTTCAAGCACTGCGAACCCACCCGCCGCCCGTCGCTGGAGGCACTCGGGCTGGACGGCTACCGCCATATCGTGGTGCTGACGGACGACGGGATCGACCCCGGGCGGTCCGACGACCGCACCCTGGTCACCCTGCTCCACCTGCGCGACATCGAGATCCAGCTCGGCGATCCGTACTCGATCGTCACCGAGATGCATGACGACGCCAACCGCGAGGTCGCGCAGGTCACCAAGGCCGACGACTTCATCGTCTCCACCAAGGTGATCAGCCTGCTGCTGACCCAGCTCACCGAGAACCGCCATCTGTACACGGTCTTCGCCGACCTCTTCGACCCAGAGGGTTCCGAGATCTATCTCAAACCCGCGGCCGGCTATCTGATACCCGGCGCGGAGGCCAACTTCGCCACCGTCATCGAGGCCGCCCGCCAGCGCGGTGAGACGGCCATCGGCTACCGGCTGGCCCGGCAGAGCGATGAGCCACCGCTCTACGGCGTCCACCTCAACCCGTCCAAGACAGCGCCGCTGACCCTGGAGGAGGGCGATACGGTCGTGGTCCTGGCCGAGGACTGAACCAGCGAAGGAGTCAGCCGAGCGCGCGGTGGGCGCCGGGGGTGTGGCCGAAGGCCCGGCGGAAGACGTCGATGAAGGCGCTGCTGGACGCCCAGCCGCACCGATGGGCGACGGCCGTGACCGGGGCGCCCTCGGCCAGCAGCCGCAGGGCGTGATGCAGGCGCAGTTGGGTGCGCCACTGCGGAAAGGTCATCCCCAGCTCGGCCGCGCACAGCCGGGTCAGGGTGCGCTCGCCGACCCCGACCGCGGCCCCGAGCTGCCGCAGGGTCCGGTTGTCCGCCGGGTCGTCGTGGAGGAGGGCGCACACCGCCGCCAGGCGCGGGTCCCTGGCGGCGGGCACATGCACCGGCTGCTCGGCACAGCGGCGGAGCTGATCGAGCAGTACGGCCCGAAGCCGGCGCCGTTCGGCGCCGAGGTCCGCCGGCCGCGCGGTGTATTCGATGATCAGCTCGCGCAGCAGCGGGCCGACGCCGAGGACCGCGGGCTGCTCCAGCCGCAGCGGATTGTCCGCCACCGCCAGCCCCACCATATGGAGGTCGGTGGCGCCGTACGCGCGCGGCTCATGGACGGTCCCGGCCGGTATCCACAGCGCCCGGTTGGCGGGCGCGATCCAGGTGCCCGCGTCGGTGGTGACGGCCAGCACCCCGCGCCCGGCGTAGACGATCTGGTGCTCGTCATGCCGATGCGCGTCAATGCCGCCACCGGCGGGCAGCGGGCGCAGACCCGTCGTCGCCTGGGGAGTGTGGCGGATTCTCGGCATCGGAGGCCATTCTATCGGCCGCCGGGCTCTTACGAAGGTGGTCAGCGGACGGTCAGCCCGCCGTCCACGTTCATGATGGTGCCGGTGGTCCACCCCGCCTGCGGGGAGGCGAGGAAGGCCGCCGCGGCGGCCACCTCGTGGGGTTCGCCGACGCGGCCCAGGGGATAGGCGTCCCGGGTGCGGCGGTCGTGCCCGTCGCGCTCCTCGGCGCTCATCGGGCCGAGATAGTCCCGTTCGTAGGTGGGGGTGCGTACGGCGCCGGGGGCGATGCCGTTGACCCGGACGCCGGAGGGGCCCAGCTCATTGGCGAGGGCCCGGGTCATCGCGTTGATGGCGCCGCGGGTGGCGGAGTAGGCCGCGGACGGGCGGTCGGCGACCATCTTGTCCGCCCAGTAGCTGCTGATGTTGATGATGCTGCCGCGGCCCTCGACGAGCGCGGGCAGCAGCGCCTGGGCGAGGAGGAAGGGCACCCGGACATTGAGGTGGAGCATGGCGTCGAAGGAGTCGGCCGAGGTCTGGGCGAGCGGGCTGAAGTGTGCCGTGCCCGCGTTGTTGACCAGGGTGTCCACCCGTTCGGTGAGCGCGAGCACCTGACGCGCGGCGGTGGTCACGGCGCCGGGGTCGGCCAGGTCGACGGAGAGGGTGCGTACGGTGGTGCCGCGTCCGGCCAGGGTGTGCCGGGCCCGGTCGAGCTTCTCCTGGTCGCGGGCGAGCAGCACCAGGTCGGCGCCCTCGGTGGCGAAGGCGTCGGCGATGGCGTAGCCGAGGCCCTCGCTGCCCCCGGTGATCACCGCGGTGATGCCGTCGAGATGGCTCATGCCCGTGGCTCCTGTTCGGTCGTGCGGGTGGGACGTGTGGCGAGAGGCCGGTGGGGTAGGCGGGCGTGGTGCCGCTCGCTAAATGGACAGATCTTGTCCGCTTAGAGTTCAGCGTACGGAGGTGGACAGCTTCTGTCCACTTCTGACTAGGCTGGGGACATGACGGGCATGCCCTCCGCTCAGCGGCCCCCCAGACCGCCGCGCGCGGACGCGCGGCGCAACGCCGCCCGCGTCCTGACCGCCGCACGCCAGGCGGTGGCCGCCCATGGCTTCGACGTCAGCTATCACGAGATCGCGCGGCTGGCCGGTGTCGGCGTCGGCACCGTCTACCGCCGCTTCCCCGAGCGGGCCCAACTGCTGGAAGCCGTCCTCCTCGATGTGCTCGGCGAACTCGCCGACAGCGCCGAACAGGCCCTGGGCGAGGACGACTCCTGGCCGGCCTTCACCCGGTTCTTCACCGGCCTCGCCCTGCGCACCGGCGAGAACGCGGGGCTGTCGGACTCCCTCGACGACCGCGGCGGACCCCAGGTGGCCGCCGCCCGCCGCACCCTGCTCGATCGCCTACGGCGCCTGACCGAACGCGCCCAGCGGGACGGTGTGCTGCGCGCCGATCTGTCCTGGCGGGACATTCCGTTCCTGGCCAGGGCGGCCGCCGCCGGAGCCTGTGTGCTGGACATCCCGGCCGACCCGCTCCAGGTCGAACGGTGTGTCACGGTCGTCCTCGACGGAATGCGCGCACCGGCGAGTACCCCACTGCCCGACCGGCTCTGATCACACCTCCGTACCGCACACTGGGGTGTCATGGAGCTGCAGATCACCGCCACCTCGCCCGAGCATCCGGCGTCGCTGCTCGATCTGCCGTGGAACATCCCGCTGGAGGAGTGGCCCAAGGAGCACCTGGTCGCACTGCCCCGGGGCATCTCCCGCCATGTCGTCCGCTTCGCGCAGGCGGGCGGCGAGATCGTCGCGGTCAAGGAGGTCGGCGAGTGGGCGGCGGTACGCGAGTACGGGCTGCTGCGCGACCTGGACCGGCTCGCGGTCCCCGCGGTGGACGCGCTCGCGGTGGTGACCGGGCGCACCGACGAGCACGGCGAACCGCTGGAGCCTGCGCTGATCACCCGCCATCTGGTGGGCTCGCAGCCATACCGCTCGATGTTCCAGACGACCATGCGGCCGAGCACCATCCGACGGCTGCTCGACGCGCTCGCCGTGCTGCTGGTGCGGCTGCATCTGGCCGGGTTCGCCTGGGGCGACTGCTCGCTGTCCAACACCCTCTTCCGGCGCGACGCGGGCGCGTACGCCGCCTATCTGGTCGACGCCGAGACCGGGCAGATCCAGCCGAAGCTCACCAGCGGACAGCGGGATTACGACGTCGAGGTGGCGCGGGTGAACATCGCGGGCGAGCTGATGGACCTGGAGGCCAGCGGTTCCCTGCACCCCTCGGTCGACCCGGTGCTCTTCGGCGAGGCCATCGCCGAGCGCTACCGCGACCTGTGGCATGAGCTGACCCGCCAGTCGGTCTATCCGCTCGCCCAGCGCCACGCCATCGACCAGCGCGTCCGGCGCCTGAACGACCTCGGGTTCGACGTGGCGGAGATGCAGATCGAGCGCTCACCCGACGGCGACACCGTCACCTTCGTGCCCAAGGTCGTCGACGCGGGCCACCACCAGCGGCAGTTGCTGCGGCTTACCGGACTCGACGCGGAGGAGAACCAGGCCCGCAGCCTGCTGAACGATCTGGAGACCTGGATGGCCACACAGGACGACTACGCGCCCGGCGATCCGCTCGGCGCACGCCCGGAGGTGCTCGCCCACCGGTGGGTCCGCGATGTCTTCCGGCCCACCGTGCGGACCGTTCCCAAGGATCTGCGCGGTGCCACCGACACCGCCCAGATCTACTACGAACTGCTCGAACACCGCTGGCTGTTGTCCGAGCGGGCCGGGCGTGACGTGGGCCTGGAAGCCACCGTCGGGGACTACATACGAACCGTCCTGGCGGACCGGCCGCACGGCTGACCGCCCCGCGCCCCGGGCTCGGCCACCTCGGACCTGCCGGGCCGCCGTGGGTCCCGCGGCGCCGCCCGCACACCCCTGCCGGGCCCTGTCCGCCGAAGGTCCGCCGGACCGGGCCCGGGCGCTGGCCTGCTGTTCACCAACCGGCGCCGCGCCGCGCCCGAGGCAGCCGCCATCAAACTGGTGAGCCGGGTCGTCGCCGCCGACCGGCCCCACGAGGAGGCCCTGCGGGCGGCGGGGTTACTGCGGGACGGGTCCACCGCGGCCCTTGCGCGCGCCCGCCGGCTCGTCGCCGCGGCCTGGCCGAATGGCCCCGCCCATCGTGCCCGCCCCGGGCGGGCTATCCCGCGGCGGCCGGCCGCGGCGGGAGCTCGAAGCGCAGCAGGGCCCCGGTCAGATGGGTGCGCAGCTCCGTCTCCGGCTCGATATGGCGGATCTCGCCCCCGTCGTCGATGACGGTTTCGGCCAGCGCATCGATGATGTCGGGGACCTCGCGCAGCGGATCGCCGCACAGCGGACAGCTCTCGCCCGAGCGCGCGAGAAGCCCGTCCCGGTCACAGACGACCCCGGGGGCGGCGGCCTCCTCGTCCGCCGCCAGTGTGCCGACCGCGGCCAGCGACGCCGCCCACAGCGTCTCGTCCAGCCCCACGGCACTCGGCGGCCGCCCGGCCGCCTTCGCCTCCAGGATGTCGCCCACGAGCTGCCGTTGTTCCTGGTGGGCGTGGTCGGAGACGATCTTCTGCACCCGGTTCCTGATGTCCGCGGGGCTCGCGGTCTCACGGTCGACGGTGAAGTCGCCGATCAGCCGCTCCCGCAGGTCACGCGGGAGGAACTGAAGGAAGTGCGGCACCTCGTAGGAGTGCCCGCCGACCACGAGCACATCGAAGGCCCGCCTCCCGAACAGCTGCTTGAGCTCGCCGATGAGCTTCCGGAAGTGGCGTTTGCTCAGCTCATCGGCCTTGTTGCGGACCCTGTCCTCGGCGAGCCCCGCAGCGTAGTCGGGCTTGCGCAGCGTACGGTCGCGGATTGCCTCCAGCTGCCGGGCCTGGTCGAGGTAGTGCTCCCAGATCTGGCCGGTGCCCCGGTCCACGATGACGGCGCAGGCGCGGTCGTACTCATCCAGCACGGCCAGCATGGGGCGGACGTACGGATCGGAGTCCACCACGATGCGCTCGCGGGTGGGGCGTGGCAGCCACACCTCCTCGTACACATCCTTGCCGCTGCAGGCGAAGACGGCGACGGCGCCGGGCTGGTGCGGCTCGAAGGCCAGCGACTTCTCCAGCTTCACGATGTCCTCGCGGAGCGAGAGCCGCGCGGCATGATCGAGCGAGCTGTCCAGTGAGAGCGGCCGGATGCCGTCCAGCAGACTGGCCACCCGGGTCATGAATGTGCTGCGGCCGGGCTGCTCGGGCAGCACGGGGACGTAGAGGGACACACACGGAAGACCGTTCCCGTTCAACCGCAGGACCCGGTCGACCTGCTCTTGCGTGATCATGGCCGCTCCTCGCCGCGACGGTGTGCCTCACTGCGCCTCATTCCAGGTAACGCGGTGGTCGCGGGAGAGGCAAACGCAACCCGGGGATCGACTCGCGACCGAGTTCAGGTTGGGGCTACGCTCAAGGGAATGGGACACGGTGTGACCGCGATTCCCTGCGAGGCTTCCCGTCCGAATTGAACTGAACTCGCATCGGTCCCTGGTTGACGACACCATGCTCGGCACGATGGAGCGGCCGATCGAGGACAACACCGCCGCCGTCGCCGGTACGGACGGCGCGGGAGAACCTCCGCCGGGCCGTGGAGGCGCATATCCGCTGCCACGCCCGGCATCGGCTGGAGGTGTTCGACGGCAACCGCGAGGATCGGCAGCCTGGAAGAGCCCGGCCAGGAGCGGGGCCGCGCCGCCGTGGCAGCTACGAGCGCGGGTTCCGCGAACCACCTACGGCGGCGCGTCGGCGGGGCGGCCACCCCGTGACCCTGGCCAGGCGGGCGCTCAGGACTGCGCGGTCAGCACCTTCCGGATGGACGCGATGACCCGCGGGGCCTCGTCGTTGAGGTAGAAGTGGCCGCCGGGGTAGACCTGGAGGTCGAAGCCACCGGTGGTGTGCTCGCCCCAGGCGCGGGCCTCCTCGACGCTCGCCTTGGGGTCGTCGTCCCCCACATGCGCGTGGATCGGCGTCGCCAGCCGCGGGCCGGAGGTGTAGCGGTAGGTCTCGGCCGCCTTGTAGTCGCTGCGGATGGCGGGCAGCACCATCCGCAGGATCTCGTCGTCGCCCAGGAGCTGGGTGTCGGTCCCGGCGAGCGCCTTCACCTCGGTGATCAGCCCGTCGTCGTCGCGGAGGTGGACGGACTCGTCACGGTGGCAGGAGGGGGCGCGCCGCCCCGAGGCGAACAGCGCCACCGGCACCACGCCCTTCTGCTCCAGACGCAGGGCGACCTCGAAGGCGAGGGTGGCGCCCATGCTGTGGCCGAAAAGCGCCACCGGCTTGTCCGTGAAGGGCAGCAGCTCCGGCACCAGCGCGTCGGCCAGCTCGGGGATATTGTCTATGCACTTCTCGTTGCGCCGGTCCTGGCGCCCCGGGTACTGCACGGCGAGCACATCGACCGTGGGCGAGAGCGCCTTGGAGACCGGGAAGTAGTAGGAGGCGGACCCGCCGGCGTGGGGCAGGCAGATGAGTCGCGTCGCCGCGGCCGGCGCGGGGTGGAACTGCCTGATCCACAGGCTTGTGCCGGTGGGGTTTGCGGTCACGTGATGTCCTTTCGCGCCGTTCGTTCTACGGCGGCTGTCGTGTGGCTGTCGCGCGCGTGCCTCGGGTCGCGCGGAGACCAGTAGACCACCCTGCCGGACCGGTCCTACCTGCGACCACCCCTATTTCGGACCGGAGTCCCCTAGTATTTCCCTCGTGTCGGTCATGTGCGGGGCGCGGTGAGTCCGCCCCGTTCGGCGGTCCGCAGTGCCAGGGCCGCCAGCGCCTCGGGGGCACCGGCCTGACCGCGGATGCCCGGGAAGGCGTTGATGTCCACGATCAGCGGGGCGCCGCGGCCCGCGTCGATCAGATCCACGCCGTAGACGTCCAGCGAGAACACCGGACCGACGCGGCGCACCGGATCCAGCCAGCCGGGTGGCAGCGCGTCCAGGGCGAGCGGCAGGCTCGGACCGCGGCCGCCGGCCGCCAGCTCCGACCGGCGCAGCGCGGCGAACACCCGGCCCGCGATCACCCACAGCTTGTGGTCCCAGCCGTCGTTCGGGGTGAAGTCCTGCACCACCACGGGCTCATCCGCCCAGTCGGCGCTCAGGGCGCGCAGCCGTGCGGTGTCGTCGACACGGGCCACCAGATCATGGCGGCGGCTGTGGCGGCTCTTGACGACGACGGGGCGAGGCAGCCGCTCCGCCGTCAGCCCGGCGAGTGAGGCCACGGTACGGGTGGGGGCGAACGGCAGACCGGCGCGGAGCGCCAGTTCGGCCATCGCCGTCCGGTCCTGGCACAGCGCGGTGGCCGCGGCGGAGTTCACCACCGGGGCGCCGCGCCGCTCCAGGGACCGGGCGAGCGCCAGCGCACGCGGCGTCCGGGCCTTCAGCAGATACACATCGGCGAGCTTCCCGGGGTCGGCCGGGTCTTCCCCGGGGGAGACCCGGGCCCGCGCCCCGGCCCCGCGGCCGCCAGGGTCGAGCGCCACCACCTCATGGCGGGGCGTCAGCAACTCCGCCGTGTCGGCGAGGAGTTGATGACCGGGGTCGGCGGTGATCAGACCGATCCTCATCGGCCGCCGCTCACCGTCGCGCTCATGACCGGCCTGTGGCCACGGCCCGCGGTCATATCCGGCCCGTGGCCACGGCCGGGAGCGGCTCCGGAGCCGGCACCGGCTCGGTGAGGGCACCGACGAGCGCCGCCCCGGACCGGGCGCCGCCCCTGCGCGCCAACTCCAGCACCGCACGCCCCACCCGGGCCGCCGCGTCCGGCACCTCCTTGAAGCTGGGGAAGTCGTTCACATCGACGACCACCGGCCCGTCCGGGCCCAGCAGCACGTCCACCCCGTACAGATCGAGGCCGTAGACCGCACCCACCTCGGCGGCGATGGCCGCCACTTCGGCGGACAGCCGCACCCGACGGCCGCGTGCGCCCCCGTCGGGGCTGAGTGGTGAGCTCCGCTCGGTCGCGTGCAACTCCCCGTCCACGCAGTACACCTTGAGGTCGATGCCCGAATTCGGCACGTAGGGCTGGGCGATGAGCATGCCCTCCGCGGCCAGTTCGGCGCGCAGCGCCCGCAGCCGGTCCGGCGTCGGCACCAGCCGTACGGCCCGCCCGGAGCTGCCGTCCGCGGGCTTGACCACCAGCGGGAACTCGGCCTCCGGTATCTCCTCCAGCGCCTCGGGCCGGGCCGCCGCGTAGGTGGGCGGCAACGGCAGCCCCCGGCCGCGCCCGATGGCGGCCGCCAGCGCCTTGTCCCGTACGCCGCGGATGGCGCGGGCGTCGTTGACGGTGGTCAGCCCGACCGCCGACGCGGCCTCCAGCAGCGTCAGCCCGGGGCCCCCGGACACCGTCTTGAGCACCCAGGCGTCATGGCTGCCCGCCCGCACCGCATCGGACATCCGCAGCAGGGAAGTGCCCGGCCGGACCACGTCCACCTGGTGGCCCCAGGCGGAGAGCTGACGGATCACCTCACGGGGCATCCCGTCATGGCGATAGCGCTCCTCCACCAGAAAGCAGAGTCTCATCGGCCTTCTTCCTCGTCACCGGACAGGTTCCCGGGCCGCTGCCGAGAGTGTCCGGCGCGCCATGGCTTCCCAGGATGTCATCCGTCGTTCTTTTACGATCTCCTGGGCCAACCCATGAGTGTCGGTGGCCTGTTTATCAAGCTAAGGGTCCTTTACTCTGCTGAGCATGATGCTGACGCGCAGGGAACGGGAGATTCTCGCGCTGCTGCGGCGGGACCCGCTGGCCGGGGCCCAGTCCATCGCCGACGCCCTCGGGACCACCCGGGCCGCGGTCAACGTCCATCTCTCCAACCTGGGCAAGAAGGGCGCCATCCTGGGACGCGGCTACATCCTGCGCCAGGAGCACGCGGTGGTGGTCATCGGCGGGGCCAACGTGGACATCAAGGTGCGCAGCCTCGCACCCGTCGCGTACCGCACCAGCAATCCGGGCCGGTCCCACACCGGCCCCGGCGGGGTGGCCCGCAACGTCGCCGAGAACCTCGCCCGGCTGGGCACCCCCACCCATCTCATCTCCGCGGTGGGTCAGGACGCGGCGGGGGAGCGGCTGTTGACCGAGACCCAGGCCGCGGGCGTGCGCATCGACCATGTGCACCGCGGCCCGCACCCCACCGGCACCTATACGGCGGTGCTGGACGCCGACGGCGATCTGGTCGTGGCCATCGCCGACATGGCCGCCACCGACGCGCTCAGCCCCGAGCATCTGCACGCCGCGCGTGAGCTCATCGGCCACGCCGGTCTGCTGGTGCTGGACGGGAACCTCTCCCCACGAGTGCTCTCGTACGTCCTGGACATCGCCGCCGCCACCGGCGTCCAGACGCTGATCGACCCGGTGAGCGTCCCCAAGGCGGCGCTGCTCGCCCCGCTGTTCGCCACCGGGCGGCCGGTCTTCGCCGTCACGCCGAACGTGGCGGAGTTGGGCGCGCTCACCGGCCGGGACCTCGACGGGGACGCCGACGCGGAGGATCCGGAACTGCTCGGGGCCGTGGCCGTCCTCCACGAGCGCGGCGTGCGGCATGTGTGGGTGCGGCTCGGTGCGCGCGGCTCCCTGCTGAGCACCCTCGACGAGGGCCGGGTGCCGCTGGAGGCGCCACCGGCCGAGGTGCACGACGTCACCGGGGCCGGCGACGCGATGCTCGGCGCGTTCGCCCACGCCCTGCTCGGTGGCGCCGACCCGGTCGACGCCGCCCGCTACGGCCACGCCGCCGCCGCGCTGACCGTGGCCACCCCCGCCACCGTACGACCCGACCTGACCTCGCGTCTGATCGAGGACGCGCTCAACGCACCGCCGCGGAGGACCACATGACCACGCCCCACCCCCGGCTGACCCTCACCGAGGAGGTCGCGGAGGCCCTGCGCGACGGCCGTCCCGTGGTCGCGCTGGAGTCCACGATCATCAGCCACGGCATGCCGTATCCGCAGAACGTCGAGATGGCCACCGAGGTCGAGGAGATCATCCGCGCCGAGGGGGCGGTCCCCGCCACCATCGCCGTCCTCCACGGCACGCCACGTGCCGGTCTGGACCGGGCCGCTCTCGAACTGCTCGCCACCAGCCCCGACGTCGGCAAGGTCAGCGTGCGCGATCTCGCCCATGTCATCGCGCGCGGCGGCCACGGCGCCACCACCGTGGCGTCCACGATGCGGCTCGCCGCGCTCGCCGGGATCCGGGTCTTCGTCACCGGTGGCATCGGCGGCGTGCACCGGGGAGCGGAGCACTCCTTCGACATCAGCGCGGATCTCACCGAACTCGCCACCACCCCGGTGGCCGTCATCAGCGCCGGGGTCAAGAGCATCCTCGACATCGGACTGACCCTGGAGAAGCTGGAGACCCTGGGCGTTCCGGTGCTCACCTACGGCACCGACGACTTCCCCGCCTTCTACTCGCGGGTGAGCGGCTTCCGCTCTCCGCTGCGCGTCGACTCGTCCGAGGAGATCGCCGCCACCATGCGCGCCCAGTGGGAGCTGGGTATGACGGCGGGGCTGAGCATCGCCAATCCGGTGCCCGAGGCCGAGGAGATCCCCGCCGAGCGGATCGACGGCATCATCGAGCAGGCCCTCGCCGAGATGGCGGAGGCGGGAATCGGCGGCAAGGACGCGACCCCGTATCTGCTGGGCCGGATCGTCGAGTTGACCAAGGGGGAGAGCCTGCGGACCAATATCGCCCTCGTCAAGAACAACGCGCGCCTCGGGGCGCGGATCGCGATCCACTACGCCCGTACGGACTGACCACGACGGCCCGGACTTCCGCCGGGCCGTCGTGGTCAGGACGGCCGCCGGGCCGGCACGTCTCCGCGAGGGGCCTACAGCGAGCGGACCTCGGCGAGCTCGACCCGGCCACCGATCTCGATGGAGCCGTCCGGCAGGGGGCCGGTCAGGATCTGCGACCCCACGCCCTGGGTGATGTTGAGGGCACGGCCCAGCTCGCCCGAGAGAATCAGGGCGGCGGCGCCGGTGGCCTCGTCCTCGACGATCCCGTCACCGCGGCGGGGAAACGCGCGCGCCCGCACCCGGCCCGCCGCCTCGTCCTGCCACGCCCAGGCGTAGAGCCAGCCTTCGCCCTCGGGAGGGGTGGGCAGCGCCTCGACCTCCTCCGGGGAGGCGTACCGCTGGGTGCGCCGCCCGGCCGCCCACGCGGGCCGGCCGGTGATCCAGGTGAACTCGCCGTCCTGGCGCGTGGGGACCTCACCGGCGGGCGGCAGCAGCTCGGGCAGGTCCAGCAGCCAGGCGGTGCCCACCAGCGGATGGCCCGCGAAGGGCAGCCGGACGCTCGGGGTGTAGATGTCGACGACGCCGCGCTCCGGGTCGTCCACGAACACGGTCTCGCTGAACCCCAGCCGGGCGGCGACCCGCTGCCGCTCCGCCTCGCCGACCACGGCGGCGCCGTCCCGCACCACGCCGAGTTCATTGCCACCGCGGCCGTAGGGCCCGCAGAACACCTTGAGCACGTCCAGATCCGTCACCTGGGCATTCAAGCACGGGCACGCTTGTCGGTGGGGTGTTCTACGGTCGGGCCATGACCACCTCCGACGATGTCCGTGCCGTCGCCCTGTCGCTGCCGGAGACCACAGAGAAGATCGCCTGGTCGATGCCCACCTTCCGGGTCGCCGGGAAGATGTTCGCCACCTTGCCCGAGGACGAGACCTCGATGGCCGTCAGATGTCCCAAGGAGGAGCGGAAGGAGTTGGTGCTGGCGGAGCCGGAGAAGTTCTGGGTCGCCGCCCATGAGGCGAGTTCGGCCTGGGTGCGGGTGCGGCTCGCCGCGCTGGAGGACGTCGATGAGCTGCGGGACATCCTGCTGGACTCCTGGCGGCAGGCCGCACCGGCCACGCTGCTCGAATGATCACACCACGGCGGCCGGTGATTCCTCGAAATGCGGCGATATGTGTGTTCGAGGAGATAACCGACACGGGTGAAAGTATAGACTTTTCCCGGTAATCGGAGTGTCGTCTTCCGCTGTGCGGGGTTCCCTGGAGGGGGATCGGCGAGGGAGGCCGCATGGTGCACGGCCGCGACACGAACCGCCCCGCGGTGTGCGGCGGCCCGTGCACGGCCGCCGTCCTTCTGCTGCTGGCGGTCACGCTGCTGCATGCCGTGCTGGCACTGGGGGTCGTCCGCGACTCGCCGTCCACCGGGCCGGACCAGTGCGCGGCCGGGCCTCCGAGCCCGGCCACGGCCCTGGTCCCGGCCACGTCCACGCCCGGTGACGCCGGTGCCCCCGCCCCCGCCCCGGCCCTGGGCCTCGCCGCGTCCGCCCCCGTGGGTGCTCCCGTCGTCCCAGCGCCTGTTCCGGTGGCGCCGGAGACCGAGGACGAGCGCTCCCCCGCTTCGGCGTCGGCCAAGCTCTTCGCCCGGGACGGTGCCGGGCATCCGGCGCGGCATGCCGGGCGGGTGGTCCACGGCGCCTCGTTCGGCGCCCATCGATCCCTCTCGACGTCCCTCGGCCCCCTCGTGCTCGTCGCGGTCCGCGGTCGCCCCGCCGACCCCGCGCCGGGCGTCGCCCCGTTCGCCGCCGGTGGCGGCATCCCGGCCGATCGGCTCTCCTCACGGTCCGTCGTCCTGCGCTGCTGACCGGGCCCGGGCACGTCCGTCATCCCGATTCCGCGGCTGCCGCGCGGATCCCGGATGCGGTGTGCCCTGCCCGCTCAGCCATCGGACGTCCGAGACCGCAGGAGTATCCGCATGCCCATCGATGTCTATGCCGCCATGCGCGCGATGATGCGCGCAGAAGCCACCCGGCGCCCCGTCACCCCGCAGGCCCTGACCACCGATCCGTCGCCGCCCCCGGCCGATCCGGCCGCTCCCGATCCGGTGGACGCCACCGCTCAGGACGTGTCCGTAGCCGAGGCCGTACCGGCTCCGGCGTCCGCACCGGCCCCGTCGGCCGTACCGGCTCCATCGGCCACAGCGCGCCCGGTCCGCCGGTCCCGCCCGGCCCGGTATCTGTCGCGCTGCCGTGCCGTGCTGCGCGCAGTACGCCACGCCGTGTCGTCCTGCATCACCCGGGGCGTGTCACGACAGGGCCGGTGACCGGCCGCGGAGGGAGAGGAGCCGGAAGCGCGGGTGCCGGGAGGTCACACCGGTCCGTCGTTCCGTCCGCCCTCCGGTGAATCCCCGCCGAGCAGCAAACGCTCGCGCTGCGCCACGGCCCAGGCGTAGCCGGGATTCAGTTCCACCGCCCGGTCCAGGTCCGCCAGCGCCTCCGCGCGTCTGCCCAGGGCCTCGTTGGCCATCGCGCGGCTCCCCAGGGCCCAGGCGTAGCCCGGGTCGAGGGCCAGCGCCCGGTCGTACGCCGCGATGGCCTCCTCGTAGCGGCCCGCGAAGCGGTGGACATCGCCGCGCTCGCCCAGCGTTCCCGGGACGCCCGGCTCCAGCGCCTCCGCCCGGTCCAGGTCCTCCAGCGCGCCCGCCGCGTCCCCCAGGGTGCTGCGGACACGGGCCCGCCGGACCAGCGCCCAGGTGTAGTCGCCGTGCCGCTCGATGGCCCGGTCGAAGTCCGCCAGGGCCTCCTGGATCCGGCCGAGCGCCATCATGGTCTGGCCGCGGCTGCCCAGGGCCACATGGTCCGCCGGATCGGCCTCGACCACCGGGTCGAGCAGGGCCAGCGCCTCCTCGTACCGGCCCGCCCGGCGGCAGGTCTCCCCGCGCTCCCGCTGAACCCAGGTCGAGCCCGGCTCCAGCGCCTCCACGCCGTCCAGCGCGTCCATCGCCGCGGTGAAGTCCCCGGTCGCCCGGTGGACCACGGCACGCCCGAAGTGCGCGCGTACGTTCCCGGGGTCCAGCTCGATCGCCCGGCGGAAGTCCTCCAGCGCCGCGTCGTACTCCTCGACCGACCGGCGGTGCCACCCCCGTACGACGAGTGCCGCGACCCGGTCGGCGGCGTCCAGCCCGGCCCGTGCCAGCAGCAGCCCCAGCGCCTCGATACCGCGCCGCCGTTCGTCCGCCAGCGCCTCCACCAGGCGCCGCCCCCAGGTGCGCACCGCGTCCGAGTCGGCGTCCTCGCCCGCCTCGACCAGGGTGGACGCCCAGCGCCGGGCCACCGCCGGACCCGCGTCGCAGGCGTCGATCCCGTCCCGCAGCGCCCCGGGCAGCGCCGCCGGCGGCCGTGCGCACAGCAGGTGGTACCACTCCTCCAGACGCGGTCCGCTCCAGGCGTCCAGCCGCCACCCGTCGCGCGCGTCGAGCCCCCCGGCGGCCGACTCCCGCCACCCGGCGAAGGTCTCCGCCAGCCGGGTGTGCGCCGCGCTCCACCGCTGCGGTGAGGTGCTCCACTGAAGCCGCAGCATCGGGGCGCGGACCACATCGTGGTAGCGGGCCGCCCCGTTACGGTCGCCGATGAAGGGCAGCGACCGCAGCCAGCCGAACAGCTCGGCGCCGTCCTCGTCCGCCGCCGCCCTGAACACGTCCTCGTTCAGCCGCCGGGGCAGCGCGCCCGCCAGGGCGGCGGAGCGGCGCACCGGATCGCGCTCCCACTTCAGGAACCGGTCGACGGCGGTGGCGCTGGGATCGTCCAGGTCGCCGCTGGTTCCGGGATTCTCGGCGAGGGTGGACACCAGCACCGGCAGCCGGCCGGAGAGCCGCAGCACCTCCCGCACCACCGGCTCATCGGTGATCCCCTTGGCGGTGAGCAGTTGCCGGGCCTCCGCGTCGGTGAACGGCTCCAGCGGCAACTCCGCGACCACATCGGCCAGGTCGCCCCAGCAGCCGGGGTCCGGGCGGGTCTGCCCGGCCAGCACCAGCACGGTGTTGGCGGGGAGGGTGCCAAGGCGTTCGCTGGTCAGCAGGGTGCGCAGCCAGGGGTCGAGCAGCGGGCCGAGGCGCTCGTAGGTGTCGAAGAGCAGCACCAGCCACGGCACCGCCGCTGCCGCCTCCGACAACTCCCTGACCAGCAGCGGGGTCAGCGTCTCCACCGGGTCCAGCACGAGCTGGACGTCCTTGTGGTCGCGGAACCGCGAGCTGAGTGCCGCGCGCAGCCGGTCGGTGCCCTCGGCGATCGGCACCGGGTCGACGGCGCCCGCCAGTGCCCCGACCCCCGGCACCAGGCCGAGGCCGGTGAGCCCGGCTCGCGCGGCGACCATGCTGCCGGTGCTGGGCCCGGTCCGCTCGCCCTCCACCGGTACCGACTCCGCCTCATGGCGGCGCTGCCGATACGTGGCGAGCCGCCGGTCGAACGCCGTGAACTCCCGCCCCTGGCGGGCGAATTGCTCGCTGATCGCGGCCATCGCCTCGGGGACGGAGCCCGCCGCCTCGTCGACGCGGGCGGTGAGCGCGCCGTACTCCTGGCGGGCGGTCTGTTCCAGCCGGCGCGTCAGCCAGGTCTTGCCCACGCCCGCGTGGCCGTGCACATGGAAGACGAAGCGATGCCGCCCGTCCTCCGGCGGCAGCCCGAAGTTGTCCCGGAACGCGTCCAGTTCCCGGTGCCGCCCCACGAATCCGGCGTTCCTGCGCCGCTGGATCAGCTCCTGCATCGACGGCCGTCCCCGCCCCATCGGCCCCCTCCTCCGGTCCCGGACCAGTCTGCCAGTACGATCAGCGCGTAGGCTTATTGCGTACGATGCGCAGGTGCCCAGCTATCGCATCAGAACCGCGACCCCCGATGACCTCGACGCCGTCCGCAGCGTGATGCTCGACACCGTCTATCGCGACTTCGGAACCGGCTATGTGCCTCGTTGGCACGCCGACGTCATCGATCCCGCCGCCGCGTATCTGGACGGTGCGCGCCACACGCTGCTGGTGGCGGTGGACGAGAGCGACGGGGCGGTCGTGGCGACCGCCGCGCTCGACTCCCGGGGCCCGGCCCATCCGCCCAACCCGTCGTGGCTGGCCGCGCGGTACCCGTCGGGGGAGACCGCCCAGTTGCGCCGGGTCTATGTGCGATCCGAACATCGGCGCAATGGGCTGGCCCGGCGGCTGGTGCATGCGCTGCTGGACTTCGCCGTGGCGGACGGCGGCTATCGCGCGGTCTATCTGCACACCGATCCGGGGGTGGCGGGCGCCGAGCCGTTCTGGCGGTCCCTGGGGAAGGTCGTCTGCGATGAGCGGGAGGCGCCCGGGGGCGGCCAGGGCATCGTCCACTTCGAGGTCCCCATGGGGCCGGGGATGCCATGAGTTGATGGAAATGATTATCATCTAGCATTGGTGTTTCGCCGTCCCCGCGCAGCCCCTGGAGAACCACGCCCATGCACTCTGTCCGCCGCCGGTGGGCCGCCGCGCTGCTGCTCGTCCCGCTGCTCGCCGGATGTTTCGCGGCCCGTGACGGTTCGCCGTACGACGCCGGGGCCGGTGCGGGCGGCGGACGCCTCCGGGTCGCGATGGCCTTCCCGCCCGCCGAGCGCTTCTCCCCGTACGGCGCCGACGCCACCCTGCTCAGCCGGCTCGGGGTCACCGAGGGGCTGACCCGGCTGGACGGCAACGGCGGCGCGGTGCCCGCCCTCGCCGAGTCCTGGACCCGGGAGAGCGGCGGCGGCTGGGTGTTCACCCTGCGCGAGGCGCGGTTCCAGGACGGCACCGAGGTCACCCCGGAGGCGGTGGCGGGCGCCCTCACCCATGCCACCCACGCCGATCCCGGGCCCGCCGCGCTCACCGGGGTCACGCTCACCGCCGAGGCGGTGGGGGAGCGGCGGGTCCGGGTCACCACCGCCACCGCCGACTCCGCTCTGCCGCTCCGACTGTCCAGCCCTAGCCTGGCCGTCCTCGCGCCCAAGGCGTATCGCACGAAGGCCGGTACGAGGACGGCCGGTACGGATAAGTCCGGTTCGGCGAAGGCGCGTTCGGAAGCGGCGGACGGGAAAGCGGCCGTCGATCCGGCCGGCACCGCAACCGGTCCCTTCACCCTGGCCAGGACGGGCGGCGCCACCCGCGCCACCCTCCACCGTTTCGACGACTACTGGGGCGGCCTCGCCCACGCCTCCGGTCTCGATGTCCGCTTCATAGCCGACGGCACGGCCCGCACCAACGCGCTGCGCAGCGGCGAGGTGGACATGGCCGAGGCGGTCCCGGTATCCCAGGCGGCCACCCTCGACCAGCCGACCGTCCGCGAGGTGCCCACCGCCCGCACCACCGCCCTCTTCCTCAACACCCGCTCCGGCCCCTTCGCCGACCCCGCCGTCCGCGCCGCAGCCCGCGAGGCCGTCGACGCCTCCGCCCTCGCTGAGGACGTGTACGAGGGGCATGCCGACACCGGCCGCGGCCTGTTCGGCCCGGCCCTCACCTGGGCCGCGGGTGAGCGCCCCCGGCCGTCCGGCCGCCCCGCCGCCAAGCGCGCCGGGAACACCGCGCTCACCCTCGCCACCTACGACAACCGGCCCGAGCTGCCCGAGGTCGCCCAGGTGCTGCAACAGCAGCTACGCGAGGCCGGGTTCAGTGTGCAGCTGGAGGTGCGGGAGTACTCCCGGCTCGAAGGCGACGCCCTGGCCGGGAAGTTCGACGCCGTGGTGGCCGCCCGTAACACCATGCTCGACACCGGCGACCCGGTCTCCTATCTCGCCGACGACTTCACCTGCGACGGCGGCTACAACCTGGCCCGGGTGTGCGACAAGGCCGTGGACCGCGCGGTCGCCGAGGCCGGGTCCCGCGCCGAGGGGGCCGCGCGTCATCGCGCCGCCCTGGCCGCGCAGACCGCCGTGCTGCGCACGGACGGGGTCGTCCCGCTGGTCCATCAGCGGATCATCCACGGCGTCGGCGCCTCGGTGCGGGGTGTGATCCTCGATCCGTACGAGCGCACGCTCGTCGGCACCGGTACGCGGCGTTGAGCGGCGCGCGGACCAGGGCGCGGTCCACCGGGCCGAGCGCGGGCGGGCGGTCCACCGGACTGGGCGCCGGGCGGTCCACCGGGCCGAGCACGGCGCGGTTCACCCGCCTGAGCGCCGGGCGGTCCACCGGCCTGAGTGCGCTGTGGCGCCTCGCGCTCGCGGGGGCGCTGCTGTGCGGCATCGGGCTGCTGCCCTGGCTGTCCCGCACCGACCCCGCCCGCACCGTCCTCAAGGCGCGCGAGGCCGACCGCGAGCCCAGCCCCGAGCTCCTGGAGTCCCTGCGCTCCCAACTCGGCCTCGACGCCGGGCCGTTGACGCTGCTCGGCCGGTGGCTCGCCGGACTGCCGCACGGTGACGCGGGCCGGTCCTGGATCTCGGGGACGGCCGTGGCCCCCTCGGTCGCCGAGGCGCTCGGCGTCTCGCTGCTGCTCATGGGCGGGGCGCTGGTGGTCGCGGCGGTCACCGCGGGCGCGGTGTGCGGGCGCACGCTGTGGCTCGGGCCCAGGGTCCTTCTGACGGATCTGCGTGGGCGAAGGAGCGGCGTCCGGTGCGTGCTCTCGGCGTGCCGCGCGGAGGCCCTCGTAGCGGAGCTACTTGGGTTTTCGCGCGGTGCGGCGAGAAGGCATGCCGGGCGTCGCGACGCCGCGGAGATCCGCCAGAAGGGCCCTGGGCGGCGGGCAGCCCGGCGCGGGGCCGGTGCGGGAAGTGGTGGCGCGCTGTTCGCCGCGCTGCCCGAGTTCCTGCTGGCGTCCGTGCTGGCCGCCGTGGTCGGGGTGCGGCTCGGCTGGCTGCCCGCGGTCGGCTGGTACGGGCCTCGGTGGATGGTGCTGCCCTCGCTCGCCCTCGGCCTGCCCGCGGGCGCCCTGCTGGGCCGGGTCCTGGACGACGCCCTGCCCGGCGCGTTCGCCGAGCCCTGGGCCCGGGCCGCCGCCGCGCGCGGGCTGCCCGCCGGGCGGATCGCTCGCCACGCGCTGCGGCGTGCCGTGCCCGGAGTGCTGCCGAACATCGGGCTGTTCGTGGTCGGGCTCACCGGCGGGGCGGTCGCCGTCGAGCAGGTCTTCGACATCCCCGGGCTCGGCCGGCTCACCCTGCAGGCGGCCATCGCCCAGGACCTGCCGATGCTTCAGGCGGGCACCCTCGTCCTCGTCCTGCTCGCGGCCGCAGCCGGAGGTCTCGCGGGGCTCGCGTCCCGGCTGTTGCTCGGGCCCGCGCTGCGCGACGGGGCGCTGCCCTCGCTCCACCGGCCGTCCGCGCCGTCCGCCCGCTCCGTTCCGCTGCTCTACGGCGCGCTCCTGCTCGCCGTCGTGGCGCTCGGTGCCCTCCGGGACCCCCTCGCGGTGGACACCTCCGCCCGGCTCACCTCCCCGTCCTGGGCGCATCCGTTCGGCACCGACGCGCTGGGCCGCGATCTGCTGGCCCGGGTGGGGCACGGCGCGCTGTCCACGCTCGCGCTCGCGGTGGCGGTGAGCGCCGCCGCGCTGGTGGCGGGGGTGCTGCTCGGCCTGGTGCCCCGGCTGTCCGGCGGACTCGTCGAGATCGTGAACGCGGTGCCGCCCGTGCTCGCCGGGCTCCTGGTCGCCGGAGCGGCCGGCCGTGGCCCGTACACCCCCGCGCTCGCCGTGGCCGCCGTCGCCTGGGCACCGCTGGCCGCGCACACCTCCGCCCTGCTGCGGCAGCAGCGCGCCGCCACGCATCTCGCCGCCACCCGCGCACTGGGCGCCTCCCGACGCCATCTGCTGCGCCGCCACGTCCTGCCCGCGGTCCTGCCCCCGGTCGTCCGGCACGCCCTGCTGCGCCTGCCCGCCGTGGCGCTCGCCCTGGCCTCGCTGGGCTTCCTCGGGCTGGGCGCGCAGCCGCCGTCCCCGGAGTGGGGGCGGCTGCTGGCCGAGAACCACCCCTACGCCGAGCGCGCCCCGTGGACGGTCCTCGCCCCCGCCGCGGCACTGGCCCTCCTGGGCGTCCTGGCGGTGACGGCGTCCGGCGGGGTGCGGTGGCCCCGCCGCCGCCTCCGCATTGACGACGGCCCGGGGCGCGGCGGAGACTGACGTCCGCCATGGTGAACTGAAGTTCATTCCGCGAACACGCCCTTGGGGCGAGGGACCGCAAAGGACATCCGACATGACCCTTCACCGCGACCTGTTGATCGATGGCAAGGACACCCCGGCCACCTCGGGGCGCACCGCCGAGGACCTCAACCCCTACACCGGTGAGGTGTTCGCCACCGTCGCGGCGGCGGGGGCCGAGGACGTGGCGCGGGCGGTGGCCGCCGCCGACGCCGCCTTCCCGGCCTGGGCCGAGCTGGCCCCGTTCGAGCGCCGTAGGATCTTCCTGACCGCGGCGGACCTGCTGGAGTCGCGCGCCGACCGGGCCGCGGAGATCATGGCCCAGGAGACCGGGGGCACCGCGCCCTGGGCGCACTTCAACGTGGGCCTGGCCGCGGCCATCCTCCGCGAGGCCGCCGCCGCGATCACCGCCCCGCGCGGTGAAGTGCTCAGCGCCCAGGAGGCGGGCGCGCTCGGCCTCGCCGTCCGCGAACCGGCCGGTGTCGTCGCGGCCTTCGCCCCCTGGAACGCGCCGGTCATCCTCGGTGTCCGCGCCGTCGCGGCGCCCCTGGCGGCAGGCAATACGGTCGTACTGAAGCCCAGCGAGGACGCCCCGCTCGCCTGCGGGCTCTTCGTCGCCGATGTGCTGCGCGACGCCGGGCTGCCCGACGGGGTGCTCAACGTGGTCACCAACGCCCGAGAGGACGCCGCCGAGGTGGCCGAGGCGCTCATCACCGATCCCCGCGTACGGATCGTCAACTTCACCGGCTCCACCGGAGTCGGCAGGACCATCGGCTCACTGGCCGCGCAGCACCTCAAGCCGGCGGTGCTGGAGCTGGGTGGCAAGAACGCCATCATCGTCCTGGACGACGCCGATGTGGACCACGCGGTGGACGCCGCCACCTTCGGCGTGTTCATGAACTCCGGTCAGATCTGCATGTCGGGCGACCGGATACTCGTCCACGAGAGCCTCGCCGAGGAGTTCACCGCGAAATTCGCCGCCAAGGTGGCCGCCCTGCCGTGCGGCGACCCGGCCGACCCGTCCACCGTGGTCGGCCCGCTGGTCGCGACCACCTCGGCGCGCCGGGTGGCGGCCCTGGTGAAGGACGCGGTGGACAAGGGCGCCACGGTGCTCACCGGCGGTGGCGAACCGGACGGCGCGGTCCACCCGGCGACGGTGCTCAGTGGTGTCACCCCGGACATGGACATCCACCACGCCGAGGCGTTCGGGCCGGTCTGCGTGGTCGCCACCTTCGCCGACGACGATCGGGCCGTGGCCCTGGCCAACGCCACCGACCACGGCCTGACCTGCGGCATCATCACCGAGAACGGGACCCATGGGCTCAAGGTCGCCCGCCGTATCCGGACCGGCATCGTGCACATCAACGATCAGTCGGTGGCGGACGAGCCACAGGCCCCGTTCGGTGGCATCAAGCACTCGGGCTACGGGCGGTTCGGTGGCCGCTGGGGCATCGAGGCGTTCAGCGACACCCGGTGGATCACCCTCGCCACCCAGCACGCGCACTACCCCTTCTAGCGGCTGGGCGGCCCCTCGGCCCATTCCGGGGATTCAGCCCGTCCCCGGGATTCAGCCCGTCCCCGGGATTCAACTCATCCCGGGGACTCAACTCAGCCCAGGGATTCAGCTCATCCCGGGGATGCGGGGCACGGCTCCGGGGCGGCGCGCCGCCAGCCGCAGCATGCTGACCGTGGAGCGCACGACCCGCTCCTTGGCGCGTGCGGCCAGGCCACCGCGCAGCACCCGCTCGCGCGGGGAGTCGTCCGCCCGCACCATCTGGATCAGCCCGTCCCGGCGGCCCAGGCTCACGCACTGCACCACAAACCGGAAGCGCAGCGGCTCCGGCTGCCGCCCCCGCGTCTCGGCGATGATCGAGGAGGCGGCATGCGAACCGGCCGGGAGCGCGGTGGCACAGGCCATGCGCAGGGCACCGGCGGCCGGGGTGGTCATGGCCGCCGAGTCGCCCACCGCGTAGATCTCCGGATGGGACACCGAGCGCAGGGCGCCGTCGACGCTGATGCCGCCGGTGGGGTCAAGGCTGATCCCGGCGGCCTCGGCCAGGGCGGTGTTCGCGGTCATCGCGGTGGCCCAGACCACCGCGTCGGTGTCGATGTCCTCGGGGCCCGCCACCCGGCGGCCCTCCTCGATCCGGACACCGAGCCCGGTGAGCGTCGCCCGGACATGGGCGCGGCCCTTCGCCGACAGCCCCGTGCCGACCTCGTCGCCCGTGATCAGCCGGACCTTCCAGGTGTGCTGGGACTCGGCGATCTCGGCCGCGAGCTCGATGCCGGTGAGTCCCCCGCCGACCACCGTCAGCTCACCCGGGCCGTCCAGCAGCCTCTTGTGCAGTTCAGCCGCCGTCTCCGGGGTGTAGGCCCGCTCACCGGGGTCGGGGGTGCGGCTGCCGAGCGCGTACACCAGCCGGTCGTACGGAAACCGTCGGCCGTCGTCGGTGGTGACCTGCCGGGCGGCCGGGTCGATCCGGGTGGCGCGGGCGGCCACGTGGACGATGCCGGCCCGCCGCGTCAGCGCGTCGAGCGGATGCGTGATGTCGGGCCGTCCGGCGGCCCGCTCGTGCAGCCGGACGCGTTCGGTGAAAGCGGTGCTCGGATCGACCAGGGTGACGCGGGTGTGCGGGGCCAGCCGCAGAGCGGCCATCAGCCCCGCATAGCCCGCGCCGAGTACTAGGACCTGCTGCTTCTCCATACCGGCGGCCTCCTTCTCGGGTGGTGTTCACGAGGAGGACGACATAGCGGCTCCAGATGTGACGGTGATGCCGGTCACAGGTTCGGCAGGTCGAGATGGCGGAGCTTGTCGGGGTTGACGACCACGTCGATCTCGGTGATCAGACCCTGGTGCACGGAGAACGCGAAGACCACGGCCTGGCCGGCCGTGTGGTCGGCGATGACCAGGCCCGGGGCGTCGTTGACCGCGCAACGGTGCACCACCATCGTGGCCGGGTCGAAGCCCCGGGCGAGACCCTGGGCGAAGCGGGCCACCTTCTCGTTGCCCAGCACCGGGACCCGGGCCGCCGCCACCTTGCCGCCACCGTCCGAACGCCAGACGACGTCCGGGTCCAGGATCTCCAGCAGCCCGTCCATGTCACCGCCCAGGACCGCCTGGAGAAACGCGTCCACGGCCCGCCGGTGCTCCCCGCGGTCCACCGAGCGCCGCGGCGCCTCCTCCCGGACCCGCTTGCGTGCCCGGGAGGCCAGCTGCCGTACGGACTCCGGGCTGCGGCCCACGACCTCGGCGATCTCGGGGAACGGCACCGAGAAGACATCGTGCAGGATGAAAGCGGTCCGCTCCGCCGGGGTCAGCCGCTCCAGCACGGTGAGCAGCGCCAGCCCCACCGACTCGTCGAGCGTCACCCGGTCCTCAGGACCGCCGGTCGCCACCACCGGCTCGGGCAGCCAGGGGCCGACGTACGCCTCGCGCCGCACCCGCGCCGAACCCAGCAGGTCGTAGCAGATCCGGCTGATGACGGTGGTCAGATACGCGCGGGGGTCGGCGACCTCGTCCGCGGGCAGCGCCTGCCAGCGCAGCCAGGTCTCCTGCACCGCGTCATCGGCGTCGGCGACCGAGCCGGTGATGCGATAGGCGACGGCCCACAGCCGGTCGCGCTGCTGTTCGAAGTCGGTCAGCTCTGCCATGTCCTGATCCTCTCGTCGGCCTGAGAGGGAGGACGAGATGGCGGCCGGAAGTGTGACAGCCGCCTCCCGGGTGCGGCGGGGGTCTCCCTGGCGAGGCCGCGGCCTCGTGGGAGGTCCGGGCCCCTTCCGGTGGAACGTTGTGCCCTGCCGGGCGGGGCGGGGCTGGCGCGGGGGCAAGGGCAGGCGTAAGCAGTAGATGTGCACATACGGCAGGGTTATTCGGATCTGCGTCGGCCAAGATGGCGTGCCCGCGTCCTGGTCGTGATCCCCCTGCTGCTCATCGGGCTGATCACGCTCGGCGATGTGCTGTCCCCGGCGAGCGTCCGGCTCAGCCCGCTGCTGATCGCGGCACCCGCCATGACCGCCTCGTTCGCCGGCCCCCTGCTCACCGCGTGCGTCGGGCTCCTGGCCGTCGCCGCACAGATCGCGGTGAACGCCTCGGAGGGCCTCCTCGGCCATCCCAGCCGTCTGACCGAGGTGATCACTCTGGCCCTGGTCTCGGCGATGATCGTGCTGTTCCGCGCGGTCCTCGACCGGCATATGCGCGAGCTGAACCGGGTGCGGGCGGTGGCCGATGTGGCGCAGCGGGTCCTGTTGCGTCCGCTTCCCGCCCGGGTCGGCCCGCTGCTGATCGCCTCGGTCTACCTCGCGGCCGAGCCGGGGGCGGAGATCGGCGGTGATCTGTACGCGGCGGCGCGCACCTCGAACTCCACCCGCCTGATCATCGGCGATGTCCGGGGCAGCGGGCTGACCGCCGTCGCGGACGCCTCCCTGGTGCTCGGTGCCTTCCGCGCGATGGCCCACTGGCCCGTACCCCTGACTGATCTGGCGGCCCACTTGGACACCGCCCTGTCCGCCGAGCGCACCGAACCCCCCGACAAGGCGCCCGGGGCGGGGGAGTCGTTCGTCACCGCCGCCGTGCTGGAGATCCCCGACGACCAGCCGGTGGTCCGCCTCGTCAACTGCGGACATCCACCGCCGATCGTGCTGCGCGACTCGGGTGTGAAGACGCTGGAGGGCCATGCGCCCGCCCTGCCGCTGGGCCTTGGCCATCTGGTGGCCGACCGGTACCACAGCGAGGTCTTCCCCTTCGGCGAGGGCGATCAGTTGCTGCTCTACACCGACGGGGTCATCGAGGCGCGCAACAGCGAGGGCACCTTCTACCCGCTCGCCGAACGGCTCCCCGGATGGAACGGCGCCGGACCCCAGCACCTCGTCGACCGAGTGCACCGCGATCTGCTCTCCCACACAGGCGGCCACCAGGGCGATGACGCCGCCCTGGTCGTCCTCGAACGCCACCGGATGGAGCCCTGACCCCGCCGGACGGAGAGCCGAGGCGGCCTGGCGGAGAGCTGGGCGGGGTCTGGCGTCGCCGAGGCCCGCCGCCCACGAAACCGCCCACGAACGGACATCAGTGTCAATCGCCCTTAAACTGGTCGCATGGGTAGCGGGAATGAGGGCCCGAACCAGGGCCCCGAGGACTTCGGGCCGGATCCACTCGGCGACTTCCTCGCACGCTTCCTCGGGACCGGGCCTGCCGGGCAGCGTCCCGATTCACGACATGTCGACTTCGGCCGGCTGATGAGTGAGAACGCGCGGCATCTCGTCTCGGCCGCCGCCTCCTACGCCGCCGAACACGGCAGCACCGACCTCGACACCGAACATCTGCTGCGGGCCGCGCTCTTCTCCGAGCCCACCCGGACGATGGTCTCGCGTGCCGGAGCCGACCCCGACCGGATCGCCGCGGATATCGACCGGGAGGCGGGGGGCGGTCCGCCGCGCAACTCGGTCGCCGTCACCCCGGCCGTCAAGCGGGCGTTGCTCGACGCCCATGAGATAGCCCGCTCACGCGGCTCCTCGTACATCGGCCCCGAACACGTACTGATCGCGCTCGCCGCCAACCGCGAGTCCACCGCCGGGCAGATCCTGGGCGCCGCCCGCTTCGAACCCCGGGCCCCCGGGCCGCCCCAGACCGGCGGCCTCACGCCGAGCGCCCCCACCACCGACCAGCGGCCCGTCGTGGACCAGCGGAAGACCCCGAACCTCGACCGGTTCGGCCGAGATCTGACCGAACTGGCCCGCGAGGGGCGGATCGACCCGGTGATCGGCCGCGATGAGGAGATCGAGCAGAGCATCGAGGTGCTCGCCCGGCGCGGCAAGAACAACCCCGTGCTCATCGGCGAGGCCGGAGTCGGCAAGACGGCCGTCGTCGAAGGGCTCGCCCAGCGGATCACCGACGCCGATGTGCCGGACATCCTGCTCGGCCGCCGGGTCGTCCAGCTCGACATCGCGAGCGTCGTGGCCGGCACCCGCTTCCGCGGCGACTTCGAGCAGCGGGTCACCGGCATCGTCGATGAGATCCGTGCCAACACCGACGAGTTGATCATCTTCATCGACGAGCTGCACACGGTCGTCGGCGCCGGCGGCGGTGGCTCCGAGGGCGGCCAGATGGACGCGAGCAATCTCCTCAAGCCCGCGCTGGCCCGCGGCGAACTGCATGTGATGGGCGCGTCCACGCTCCGGGAGTACCGCCAGTACATCGAGAAGGACGCCGCGCTCGCCCGCCGCTTCCAGCCCATCATGGTCCCCGAGCCCACCCCCTCGGACGCCGTCGCGATCCTGCACGGTCTCCGGGACCGGTACGAGGCCCATCACCAGGTCCGCTACACCGACGAGGCGCTGCTCGCCGCCGTCGAGCTCTCCGACCGCTATCTGACCGACCGTTTCCTGCCCGACAAGGCCATCGACCTCATGGACCAGGCCGGGGCCCGGGTCCGGCTGCGCTCCAGCGGCCGCGGCACCGATCTGCGCGCCCTGGAGCGTGAGGTCGAGCAGCTCACCCGGGACAAGGACCAGGCCGTCGCGTCCGAGAGCTACGAACACGCCACCTCCCTGCGGGACCGCATCGCCGAACTGAACACCCGGATCGCACAGGCATCCGGTACGCAGTACCACGGCGGGCGCGTCGCCGAGGTCACCGTCGAGGACATCGCCGAAATCGTCTCCCGGCAGACCGGAATCCCCGTCGCCAGCCTCACCCAGGAGGAGCGCGAACGCCTGCTGGGCCTGGAGGAACACCTCCATCGCCGGGTCGTCGGGCAGGAGGAGGCCGTGGCCGCCGTGGCCGACGCGGTCCTGCGCGCCCGCGCCGGACTCGCCGACCCCAACCGCCCGAGCGGCAGCTTCCTCTTCCTCGGCCCCACCGGCGTCGGCAAGACCGAACTGGCCCGCGCACTGGCCGAGGCGCTCTTCGGCAGCGAGGACCGCATGGTCCGCCTCGACATGAGCGAGTACCAGGAGAAGCACACCGTCAGCCGGCTGGTCGGCGCGCCCCCCGGATACGTCGGGCACGAGGAGGCCGGGCAGCTCACCGAGGCGGTCCGCCGCCAGCCCTACTCCCTGCTGCTCCTGGACGAGGTGGAGAAGGGGCACCCCGATGTCTTCAACATCCTGCTCCAGGTCCTCGAAGACGGCAGGCTGACGGACGCCCAGGGCCGCACCATCGACTTCAAGAACACCGTCATCGTGATGACCAGCAACCTCGGCTCGGAGGCCATCACCGGACGCGGCGGCCCCCTGGGCTTCGGTGGCGGTGACGACGAGGCCGACGAGGCGGCGCGCCGGGAGCGGGTGCTGCGCCCGCTGCGCGAGCACTTCCGGCCGGAGTTCCTCAACCGCATCGACGAGGTCGTCATCTTCCGCCGGCTCGCCGACGACCAGCTCCGGCAGATCGCCGATGTGCTGCTGGAGGAGACCCGGCGCCGGCTGCGCGCCCAGGACGTCAGCGTGGAGTTCACCCCGCCCGCCGTCGAGTGGCTGGCCCGGCACGGACACCAGCCGGAGTACGGCGCCAGGCCGCTGCGCCGCGTCATCCAGCGCGAGGTCGACAATCCGCTCTCCCGGATGCTGCTCGGCGGCACGCTGCCGGCCCACAGCCATGTCCGCGTCGATGTGGAGAACGAAAACCTGGCCTTCCACACGCAGGAGGCGGAGCGGACGGGGCAGCCCGGCCCGCCGGGGCAGGCGGAGCAGGCCGGGGGTCAGGCGGAGCGGCCGGGCCGAACGGAGCAGCGGGACGAGCCGGGCGGGCCGGACCAGCGCGAGTGGTAGCGCCAGGTGGCACGGGGAGCGGGTCGGGTCAACGGCCCATCGTCAGGCCGTCCTTCTTGGCCCCCCGGCTGAGCACCGCCTCCTGGATGGTGCTCAGGGCGCTGGTGTAACCCGCGTTGCCGGGGCTCTTCTCCAGGGCCCGGGGAAGGTTCACCAGGGAGATCGGATCGTTGTCCACGGCGTGCGGGATGTACTCCGCCTTCTTCACCTCCCACGCCTTGCCCTGGGCGGTGGGCGGGGTGAAGGTGAAGCGCGCCGCCGAGCCCATCTGACCGCGCTTGTCGGGCATGACCCCCGCGATCTGGTCCCCCATGCCGTAGACCACCCAGGTGCCGTTGACCTTCTCGTACGCCTGGGGGATATGGGCGTGGGTGCCGATGATCAGGTCGATGTCGCGGCGGCCCCCGTCCTTGGAGGCGGTCAGCTTCTTGGCGAGCGCGAGCTGCAGCTTGTCCGGCGCCTGCTGCCATTCGGTGCCCCAGTGCACGCTGACGACGACCACATCGGCCCCGGCGCGCCGCGCGGCCCGCGCGTCCTTGATGATCCGCGCCGGGTTGATGAGGTTGACCAGCCACGCCTTCCCCTTGGGGACCGGGATGCCGTTGGTGCCGTAGGCGTAGGCGAGCTGGGCGACCTTGGCGCCACCGGCCTCCATCATCGTGGGACGGGCGCTCTCCGCGGCGGAACGGGCCGATCCGGCGTGCTTGAGCCCGGCCTTGTCCATGGCGTCGAGGGTGCGGACCACTCCCTCGGGACCGGCGTCGAGGGTGTGGTTGGAGGCGGTGGAGCAGGAGTCGTAGCCGAGCCTCTTCACGGCCGAGGCGAGCTGCGGAGGCGTTTTGAAGGTCGGATAGCCGGTGAACGGTCCATGGGCGGCCCCGTAGACGGTCTCCATATGGCAGATGGCCAGGTTGGCCTGGGCGACGACGGGCGCGGCCGCCCGGATCATGCGCTGGAAGTCATAGCCGTCACCGCCCGCGTCCGCCTGTGCCTGCCGGATGACCGAGGCGTGCACCAGCAGATCGCCGGTGGCCACCAGGGTGAAGCCCTTCATTGCCCCGCTCCTGGCCGGTGCGGTTCTCGACGGCTTCTCCTCGGCCTTGGGGGGTGCCCCGCTGCCGCACGCGGTGGCGGCACCGAGCAGGGCGACGGCGAGCAGCGCCGTCCGATGGCGTGGGTGATGGGACACGGTGTACTCCGCACTGGTCCGGGCCATGCCGGACCCTTTTGTTCTAATTGTCGGATTGTCATATTTATATGCACGACATCCGGAGGGGCTGCGGAGTGATGGGGAGCTTCACCGGTTCGGCCGATCGGATGTACCCGATGGGCCCGGCTGCCCCCTGTTCGGCGCCCATCGATGGGACAATGCGCGGCTGCCGAGCGGCGCCGCGGCCCGGGCGGTCCCCAGGCCGCCGTCCATCGCGTAACTCCCTTGTGAACATGGACGATTGGCGATGCGCGGGGTGCGGAGCTGACACCATAGGGTGTGCCGCCCGCGACATACGGCGGGACCTCGGGGGAGGACGCTCCATGCAGATCGGCCGGCCCAGCATCACCGCCCGCGGCGCCGCCGCGTTCCGCGCGGCCCACCAGGAGCTGGAGGGCGGCCGGGTGTTTCACGATCCGCTGGCGCTCCGTATCCTCGCCGCCGACGCGGACGACCCCCTCCTCGAGGCGGCCTTCCGGCCCGAGCGCGAAGATGTGCGGCTGTCCGTGGCCGCCCGCGCGCGGTTCGCCGAGGACGCCGTAGCCGCCGCTGTGACGCGCGGGGTGCGGCAGGCGGTGGCGCTGGGGGCGGGGCTGGACACCTTCGGCTGCCGCGATCCGTACGAGGCGGCGGGCTTGCGGGTGTTCGAGGTGGACC
The DNA here is from genome assembly GCF_003595545.1 of Streptomyces sp. 11-1-2. Taxonomy (NCBI): domain Bacteria; kingdom Bacillati; phylum Actinomycetota; class Actinomycetes; order Kitasatosporales; family Streptomycetaceae; genus Streptomyces; species Streptomyces sp. 11-1-2. The sequence goes on along the minus strand of NZ_CP022545.1, from coordinate 1,692,081 downwards.
ATCCCGCGACCCAGGAGTGGAAGCGCGGCCGGCTGGCCGCCACGGAGATCCCCGTACCGCCCTCACTGACCTTCGCACCGGTCGACTTCGAGCGGCAGAGCCTGGCCGACGGGCTGACGGCGGCGGGCTTCGACCCGGCCCGCCCGGCGTTCTTCATCTGGCTCGGGGTGGTGCCGTATCTGACACACACCGCCGTGCTGGACACGCTCGGCTTCATCGCGGGCCTGCCGGGCGGCTCCGGAGCCGTCTTCGACTACGGCGAGCCGCCGGACACACTGTCACCGGAGCACCGCGCCGTGCACGAGGCCCGCGCGGCATGGGCCGCCGAGGCCGGTGAGCCCTTCCTCAGCTTTTTCACCCCGGAGGAACTCGCCGGTGACCTGCACCGGCTGGGCTTCTCCGCGCGGGAGGACATCCGCTACGGCGACCTCACGGCCCGGTACGAGAGCGGCCACCGCATGGCCGACGGGTACGCGGACCTGGGCGCCCATGTGATCCACACCTGGATCCAGGGCTGAGCCCGGACCGCCGGTGGACGGCCCGGGAATCGCCAACGTGCCTATGAGCGAAGGGACTTGGTGATTCCACCGGTGGCGGTCACCGGTACGGTGACACGGCTGCCGCCCAGGTCAACCGTCACCTTCGACCCGGTCGGATCCTCGAAGTAGAGGAAGTCGGCGTCGGTGCCGCCGAGGACCAGCCCCAGCCGATGGCCCGGCTTGATCTCGTAGTCGTTCGGCAGTGTCTTCCAGGTGATCCGGTAGGACCGGCCGGGGGTCATCGGCTCGGGGGTGGTGACCGAGTGGCGGTTCTGGGCGTCCATCCAGCCGCGGGCGATCACCTCCGAGGATTTGCGCGCCGTCACATTGGCGGTCTTCTGGTAGCAGGCGTCGTCCTGGGTGGTGCTCTCCCCGTGGCAGGATTCCTCGTCCAGCCCCCGCAGACCGTCGTGGATCCTGTTCTGGGGCTCGTTGCGGTTCCAGTCGATCCGTTCGTCCTCGCCGTAGTCCACGAGCAGCGCGGTGAGGTTCGAGGTCGGTTTGTCGAGCGTGACCCGCAGATCCGCGGTGGGCGTGCCGGAGAGCCGTACCCCGGTGCGCAGCGGTGGGGTGAGGAACGCCAGCCGGCCCGGACGGCTCGCCGACGGGTCGGCCGTGAGATCCGCCTCGCTCAGCTTGGTGTCGGTGAAGGTCCCGGTGCCGCTCGCGGGGCTCAGCGCCAGCGAGCCGTCGGGCCCGGGGTGCAGAGGCACCGAGGAGGTGCGCGCGGGCCAGTCGGCCTGGGTCGTCCAGGTGGTCGGGCCGGTCTGCAGATCGACCCGGGGCTCGTCCATGATTCCGTTCTGGACGCCGTACAGCCAGTGGTCGAACCACCGGTGCACGGTGTCGACCCACTGTGCGCGCCGACCGGGCCAGTCGAACGGATCGGTGTGCCCGTAGCGGCCCAGCCACAGCTTGCGCGGCACATCGCGCTCGGCCAGCGGGGCCCACCAGTTCGCGAACTGGTCGATCCGGACGTTGTAGTCGCTGAGGTCGTGTGCCGCGAGGACGCTCGCGCGCACCTTGCTCACCTCGGGCGCCGGCCGCGCGAGGTAATTGCGCTCATGCCAGTGGGCGTTGTAGTTGCCGGTGGCGTCGTCCTCGCCGGCCTGCAGCCGGTCGCGCACCGCCTGGCACTTCTGGGGTGGGTCGGTGTCCAGCGCCGTCGTCAGATAGGAGGCGAAACCATTCCAGTGCTTGGCGCCGTTGGTGCGGGCGAAGTCGTACCACGAGCTCATCCCGGAGATCGGGACGATGGTCTCCAGCCCCTCCACACCGGTGCCGGCCACGGCGTTGGCCAGCATGCCCTCGTACGAGTGGCCGATCATGCCGACCTTGCCGGTGGACCAGGAGGCTTTCACCTCGCTGCCGTCGGCCGCGTACGCCGTGGCCCGGCCGCCCAGCCAGTCGATCGTCGCCTTGGCTGCCGCCACGTCGGAGGCGCCGCCGACCGTCAGACAGCCGTCGGATCTGCCGGTCCCGGTCACATCCACATCGACCACGGCGTAGCCGCGCGGCACGAAGTAATTGTCGTAGAAGAGAGGGAACTTGGCCGGGGCGCCCTGGGCGTCGTAGCTCTTCCGCTCCGACTCGAACCCGCGGCCCACGGTGTCGTTGTAGGGGCTGGCCGACATGATGACCGGCACCTTGAGACCCTGCTGGGTCTCCTTGGGCCGGATGATGTCCACCGCGACCCGGTCCTTGTGTCCATCGCCGTCACTGTCTACGGGCGTCTGGACCATGAGGTGCTCGCGCACGGCATCCGGATACGAGAACACCGGCTGGGTACGGCCGTCCACCACCCGGGCACCGGGCTGGGCGGACGTCCGGGCCGAGGCGGGCCCGGCGGGCAGTGCGGCAAGGGCTGTCGATATCGCGACCGCGGCGATCACGGCGCCGCGCCATCGTGAGGTGAGCATACGGACCTCCTGGCCACGGCCCCCGCCCCGGGATCAGGAGTCGGCGGCGACCGGTCGGCGATCCCGGGGTTCCGGGGCCATGGAGGCTACTCGGCGATTTTCGTACGCATGGTCCAGCGAAAGATCGCTGTGGTGATGTCAGCGGAATCGCTGACGAGTTCGAAGTGCTCGTATCCATCGCGATGCTGGATTTTGAGCTTTTTGCTGGTGAGGGTCGATCGCCCGGTCTGGAATGCCCGGGGCAGATCGTCCGGTCCGCCTTCGAGGACGACCTCGATCGGGCTGCCGTCGCACAGATAACTGACGTGATCGCTCATATGTCCACCTCCTTACGCGGTCTTCCTCATGCGGGAACATGCAGTTCCAGCCGGTCATCCGAGGTGAGGATGGCTCGCTGCATGTCCTGCAGGGCCCGGCACGGTTCGAGCCCGAGTTCCTCATTGAGCGTCTTGCGCGCCGCTTGATACACATGCAATGCGTCCGCCCGGCGGCCACAGCGGTAGAGCGCCAGCATCAACTGACGGTGGAGTGCCTCCCGCAAAGGATGCTCGGTGGTCAACTGGTACAGGTCGCTCACCAGTTCACGATGGCGGCCGAGCATGAGGCGGGAATCGGTCAGCATCTCGATGCATTCCAGCCGGGCTTCCTTCAGCCAGGTCTGAAAGCCTTCGAGGATCGGCCCATGGCATACATCATCCAGCAACGGATCGCGCCAGAGATCGAGTGCGCTTTCGAAAGTGTCCGTGGCCTGCTGGTAGCGCCGCTCCCTGAGATGATCCCGGCCCTCGCACACCAGTCGTTCGAAGCAGTGGAAGTCGAGGCGATCGGGGCCCAGCCGCAGGACATATCCCGGGGGGCGGGTGAGAACGGGGCTTTCGCTCTGGCCGGGCCGGCGCAGGAACTTACGGATCTGGGAGACGTACACATGGAGCCCGGCGATCGCCCGGCGCGGCGGATACTCCCCCCAGATCTCCGCGATGAGCTGGTCGATCGGGACCACTTGATCGGCGCGGACGAGAAGAACGGTCAACAGGACCTCGATCTTCCGCGCCCTGATGGTTAATTTCCGCTCTCCTTCTACCACCCGGAGAGGTCCCATGATCTCATATCGCACGATGTGCCCCATCCGAGTCGCCGACGTGTGCGGTCATGGGACAGTCGGCGCCTTTGCCGGAAGTGCCCGTGGTGTTTTCTGGGTGTTTCCTCGATTTCGAGGGCGATGCCCGTCTGCTTCCGGAGGCGCACACATGTGCGGGGCGGGCTCTGGTGGCTCTGGTGGTCCGCGCGGATCGCCGCCCCGGGCCGTCCGGGTGGCGCGCGGCAATTGTCACGTCCCCGGAGTCCGGCGACCCCGGAGGGGATGGGAAGTGGGCGCTTGCTGAGCCGCTTGCGTGTGGAAAGTGGTCCGGTCGCGCCCCTCTGCGCGGGGACGGGCGGTGCCGCCGGATCCACTGACGCACGCCGTTCGCGACTGCCATTACTCACCCCTCTTTTATCGCGGGCCCTGCCGAGGAATCAGAGAACGGACAAGATCGGACGCCTTCGGCGGGTGCCCCACATCGTAAGCAAGTCCTATGACTACCCACCTCACCTAGAATCCGGATATACGCGCCCTCGAGGCGGCGTCCTCGACGGTGCGGAGCGGGTATTCGCAATACGTCCGGAAGATCGGAGTCCGGATACCCCGCACTTGAGGTGGTGCAGTCCGCGAATGAGAATACGCGGATCGCATCGGCCGGGACAAGCGAATCTTGCGAGATCATGGGCCCCTTGTCGCCGCTTTGATGAGGAGCGAGGAATTCCGGCTCCGCGGGACCCATGAAGGGGATGTCGAATAACCGTCAGGTTTGTTGGTGATTCAGGGCTTGTGGGCCACCACGATGGCGCAGCCGGCGCTCGGCACGGTGGGGAGCGCCGACTTGGCGGTGTCCAGCACCTCCTGGACGCTGACCCCGTGCCGCGCCTCGAACTCCCGGCGGCAGCGCAGGATGCCGTCGATCATCCGGTTGGCGGTGTCCTTCGTGTTCTCGGTGACATCGGTCAACTCGTCGAGCACCAGCCCCGCGTCATCGATCAGACCGGGCCAGTCCTCCAGCCGGGTCAGCGAGGTGACCACATCGGGATCGGCGTCCGGCTGATAACTGCCGTCGCTCGGCGGGGTGACATCCGTGAGCACCACCCGGCCCCCGGATCCCAGCACACGGGCCATCTCCCGCAGCGCCGTCGGGCGGTCCATGTGATTGATCGATTCGAATGCGAGTACGGCATCGAAAGCCGCGTCGTCGAAAGGCATGGCCATGGCATCGGCGTATTGGAATGCCACCTGGTGGGACAGGCCGGCCAGCCGGGCGGATTCGGTCGCCTGTTTGACCTGGAGCTCGCTGATCGTGATGCCCAGGACATCGGCACCGGTGGCGGTCGCCACGCGCATCGCGGGTTTCCCGATACCGCAGCCGACATCCAGTACTCGGTCCCCCGCCCCCACCCGCAGCCGTTCGATCAGCAGATCCGTGAAGCGATCGGTGGCCTCCTGGACCGAACGGGTATCGGACGGGCCGTCCCAGTAGCCGAAGTGGAAGTTGTCGTCCCACGCCATCTGCAGAAGCGGTCCCAGCGAGCTGTAGTAGTCCGACACCGTGCCGCCTGGCGGCACGGCCGATGGAGATGTCATGGCACTCCTCCTGTGTGCTCGGAGATCGGGTCGGCCAAGGGCACATAAAGGGCTCACCCGCTCAGCGATGGTCATGGGTTCCGGTAACGCGTCTCTAAAGTCACCGGCCGCGGCCTATTTGGTCTTGCTTTAGAGCCGCGCCCCACGATGGGCCACGTGCTCGCACCGATCATCAATCCGGAGCGGGAGTGCCGCCCATGACCCAGAACACGCAGATGTTCTCCCAGCGCCATATGGGGTGCGATGGATAGCGCCGCGCCCACCCGGACACCTCAGCAAGCGGAGCCCATCGCCGTGGTGGGAATGGCCTGCCGCCTGCCGCACGCACCCAGTCCGTCAGTCTTCTGGCGGCTGCTGCGGCAGGGCGGGAACGCCGTCACCACCATGCCGGACGACCGCCGCTGGACCGGCACCGCGGCCACCGGCACCGCGGCCACCGGCGGCCCCGACCGGCCCGCCCCGACCTGGTACGGCGGCTTCCTGGACCGCGTCGACACCTTCGACGCCTCCTTCTTCGGTATCTCGCCCCGCGAGGCGACGGCCATGGACCCCCAGCAGCGGCTGATGCTCGAACTCGCCTGGGAGTCCTTCGAGGACGCGGGAATCCGCCCCGGAACACTGAAGGACACCCCGACCGGTGTGTTCGTCGGCGCCATCTGGGACGAATACGCCACCCTGCTGCGCCGGGACACCACCGCGGCCACCCGGCACGCCATGACCGGTGTCCACCGCAGCATCATCGCCAACCGGGTCTCCTACGGATACGGTCTACACGGCCCGAGCCTCACCGTGGACACCGCACAGTCGTCCTCGCTGGTGGCCGTCCACACGGCCTGCGAGAGCCTGCGGCGCGGGGAGTGCGCTCTGGCGCTGGCCGGCGGTGTCAACCTCATCCTCACCGAGGACAGCATGACGGCCGCGGCCGCCCAGTTCGGCGGGCTCTCCCCGGACGGGCGCTGCCACACCTTCGATGCCCGCGCCAACGGCTTCGTCCGTGGTGAGGGCGGCGCGGCGGTCCTCCTCAAACCACTCGCCGCGGCCGTACGCGACGGCGACCCGGTGTACTGCGTCATCCACGCGGGCGCCGTCAACAACGACGGCGCCACCGACGGGCTGACGGCCCCCAGCCCGGCGGCCCAGGAGGACGTGGTGCGCACCGCCCACCGGCGGGCCGGCGTCGCACCCGACGACGTCCAGTACGTCGAACTGCACGGCACCGGAACCCCCGTCGGCGACCCCGTCGAAGCGGCGGCACTCGGCGCCGCGCTCGGCACCGCCCGGACGGACGGCACACCCCTGCTCGTCGGCTCCGCCAAGACCAACGTGGGCCACCTCGAAGGCGCCGCCGGCATCGTCGGCCTCCTCAAGACCGCCCTCGGCATCCAGCACCGACTGCTCCCGGCCAGCCTCCACTTCACCACTCCGAACCCGCGGATCCCGCTGACCGACCTCGGACTGCGGGTCCATGACCGGCTCGGCGACTGGCCCCGCCCGGACCGGCCGCTGCTCGCCGGGGTCAGCTCCTTCGGCATGGGCGGCACCAACTGCCATCTCGTCCTCGGCGAAGCGCCCGCCCCAGTGCCCACGCCCGCCCCCTCGTCCGCACCGGCCGACACCCCCGCGCCCCCTGTGCCCCCCGTGGTGGCCTGGCCGATCTCCGCCAAGACCCCCGCGGCGCTGCGCGCCCAGGCCGGGCGGCTTCGTGACCATCTGGCGGACCACCCCGACCTCTCCCCGGCCGACATCGCACACTCCCTGGCCACCACCCGGACCGCCTTCGACCACCGCGCCGTGCTCCTCGGCGAGGACACCGACGAGCTGCTGAGCGGGCTGGACGCGCTGGCCGATGGCGCGGAGACCGCCGGAGCGGTGCGGGGCAGCGCCGTGGACGGCGGCCTCGCCTTCCTCTTCAGCGGCCAGGGCAGCCAGCGAGCGGCCATGGGCCGTGAGCTGTATGCCGCCTATCCGGTCTTCGCCGCGGCGCTGGACGAGGTGTGCGACTGCCTGGACGCACGGCTGGCGGAGCCGCTGTACGAGGTGATGTCCGCCCAAGCCCCCTCCCCGCGGGCGGCGTTGCTCGACCGGACCTCGTACACCCAGCCCGCGCTGTTCGCCATCGAAGTGGCCCTGTACCGGCTGGCCGAATCCTGGGGACTCACCCCCGGCCATGTGATGGGCCACTCGGTCGGCGAGATCGCCGCGGCCCATGTGGCCGGTGTGCTCACCCTGCCCGACGCCTGCGCTCTGGTGGCCGCACGCGGTCGGCTGATGCAGTCGGTCACGGCGAAGGGGGCCATGGCCGCGCTGCAGGCCGACGCGGACGAGGCCGCCGGACTGCTCGCCGGATGGGAAGACCGGCTGGACATCGCCGCCGTCAACGGGCCCTCGTCCGTAGTGATTTCGGGCGACCACGACGCCGTCCACGCGGCCGCCGCCGTCTGGCGTGAGCGTGGCCGCAAGGCCCGGCTGCTGAAGGTCAGCCATGCCTTCCACTCGCCGCATATGGACGGCATGCTCGACGAATTGCGTGCGCTCGCCTCGGAACTGACCTTCTCCGCACCGGCCATCCCCGTCGTCTCCAATGTGACGGGACGGCTCGCCACCGCCTCACAACTCGCCTCACCCGAGTACTGGGCCCGTCACGCCCGCCACGCGGTGCGCTTCATGGACGGTGTGCACACCCTCCTGGACGCCGGTGTCACCACCTTTCTCGAACTCGGACCGGACGCCCCGCTCACCGCCATGACCCGCGAATGCCTCACCGCACTGCCGGGACCGGCCCCCGGGAGGCCGCGCCCGGCCGCCGTGGCCGCGCTGCGCCGCGACCGCCCCGAGGCGCGCACCTTCGCCACCGCCATGGCCCAGGCGTATGTCCGCGGCGCCGAAGTGGCCTGGGACCGGGCCTGCGCCGGGCATCCCCGGAAGCGGGTCGACCTGCCGACGTACGCCTTCCAGCGGGACCGCTACTGGCCCGGCGCCCCACCCGAATCCACCGCGCCGGCCACCCACGCCACCGGGACGGACGGCGCCCCGGACCCGGCACCGCCCACAGGTGAGTCGGCCGAGCCTGCCAACGCGGCGTGGCACCGCGATCCGCTGGACACCGTGCGGACGCACGTAGCCCTCGTCCTCGGGCACTCCGCGCCGGGCGCCATCGATCCCAGCCTCACCTTCAAGGAGCTGGGCTTCGACTCCCTCGCGGCGACCGAACTGAGCGAGCGGCTCGGCGCGGCCACCGGGCTGCCCTTGACCGCCACGCTCACCTTCGACCACCCCACGCCGCTGGCCGTCGCCGACCACCTGAGGGCCCACACCACCCCCGCCACCGGCCCCTCCGCCACCCCACCCGCGGCCACGGCCACCACACCGGGCGACGCCGGGGAGCCGATCGCGGTGGTCGCCATGGGCTGCCGCTTCCCGGGCGGGGTCGACTCGCCCGAGGCGCTGTGGCGGCTGGTGGCCGAAGGCGCCGACGCGATCGGGGAGTTCCCCCGGGACCGCGGCTGGGACCTGGCCGGACTCTTCGACCCCGACCAGGACCGCCCCGGCACCAGCTACGCCCACGAGGGCGGCTTCCTCTACGACGCACCGGAATTCGACGCGGAGTTCTTCGGCATCAGCCCCCGCGAGGCGCTGGCCACCGACCCCCAGCAGCGGCTGCTGCTGGAAACCGCGTGGGAGACCTTCGAACGGGCGGGCATCCGCTCCACCGCCCTCCAGGCCAGTCCGACCGGGGTGTTCGTCGGCGTGACGGCCCAGGACTACGGCCCCCGGCTGCACGAGGCGCCCAAGGGGCTCGACGGCCATCTGCTGACCGGCGGCACCCCGAGCGTGGTGTCCGGCCGGGTGGCGTTCACCTTCGGCCTGGAGGGGCCCGCGGTCTCGGTGGACACGGCGTGTTCGTCGTCGCTCGTGGCCGTCCATCTGGCGGTACGGGCACTGCGGCAGGGCGAGTGTGCGCTGGCCCTGGCCGGAGGGGTGACGGTGATGGCCGCACCCGGCATGTTCACCGGCTTCTCCCGCCAGCGGGGGCTGGCCCCCGACGGGCGGTGCAAGCCGTTCGCGGCGGCGGCCGACGGCACCGGATGGGGCGAGGGCGTCGGCCTGCTGCTCCTGGAACGGCTCTCCGACGCGCGGCGGGAGGGCCACCGGGTACTGGCGGTGATCCGGGGCTCGGCCGTCAACCAGGACGGCGCCTCCAATGGGCTGACCGCGCCCAACGGCCCCTCCCAGCAGCGGGTGATCCGCCAAGCCCTCGCCGACGCCCGGCTGTCGCCCTTCGAGGTGGACGCCGTCGAGGCCCATGGCACCGGAACCACCCTCGGCGACCCGATCGAGGCCCAGGCCCTGCTCGCCACCTACGGGCAGGAGCGGACCGGAGACCGGCCCCTGTGGCTGGGCTCGCTGAAGTCCAACATCGGCCACACCCAAGCCGCCGCCGGCGTGGCGGGCGTCATCAAGATGGTGATGGCCATGCGACGCGGACTGCTGCCCGCCACTTTGCACATCGACGCGCCCAGCCCGCATGTCCACTGGGACAGCGGCGCGGTGCGCCTGCTGACCGGGCCGGTGGAGTGGCCGCGTGACGAACGCCCCCGCCGCGCGGGCGTGTCCTCCTTCGGCATCAGCGGCACCAACGCGCATCTGATCGTGGAACAGTCGCCCGAGCCGGAACCCGCACCCGCCGAGGCGCGGACGGACGAGGACGACTGGCCGGTGCCCTGGGTGCTCTCCGCCCGGAGCGCCGAGGCCCTTCGAGGACAGGCCCGGGAGCTGGCCTCCCGCATGGCCGCCGACAACACGCCGTCACCCCGGGAGGTGGGCTGGTCACTGATCACCACCCGGACGGCGTTCGAGCACCGCGCGGTGATGGTCGGCGACGACAGCGACGAACTCACCGCCGCCCTCCAGGCGTTGGCGTCCGAGGGCACCCACCCGGGCGTGGTGCACACGGGCACGGCGGCCACCACAGGCGGCGCGGGTCCGGTGCTGGTCTTCCCCGGGCAGGGCTCGCAGTGGGCCGGGATGGGTGCCAACCTGCTGGACTCCTCGCCGGTGTTCGCCGCCCGGGTGGCGGAGTGCGAACGAGCGCTCGCACCCCACGTCGACTGGTCGCTGACGGATGTCCTGCGGGGGGCCGAAGGCGCCGCCGAGCTGAGCCGGGTGGACGTGGTGCAGCCGGTGCTCTGGGCGGCGATGGTGTCCCTGGCCGCCGTATGGGCCGAGTACGGTGTGCGGCCCGCCGCCGTGGTGGGCCACAGCCAGGGCGAGATCGCGGCGGCAGTGGTGGCGGGAGCGCTGTCCCTGGAGGACGGCGCGAAGGTCGTGGCGCTGCGCAGCCGGGCCCTGCGGCGACTCGCCGGCGGCGGGGCCATGGCCTCCCTCGGCGTAGGTGAGGAACAGGCCGCGGAGCTGCTGTCCGGGCTCGGCGACCTGGCCGCCGCGGTAGTGGTGGCGGTGGTGAACGGGCCCGAGTCCACTGTGGTGTCCGGGCCGCCGGAGCACGTGGCCGCTGCCGTGGCCGCCTGCCGGGAGGCGGGCGAGCGGGCGCGGATGATCGAGGTGGACTACGCCTCGCACAGTCCCCAGGTCGACGAGATCGCCGAGGAACTCACCGAGCTGCTCGGGGGAGTTGAGCCGGTCGGGGCGTCCGGGTCCGGCGTTGTCTTCTACTCCACCGTGACCGGTGGCCGGGCCGACGCCTCCGTGCTGGACACGGGCTATTGGGTGCGGAATCTGCGGGAGCGGGTGCGGTTCGCCGAGGCGGTTCAGGCGCTGCTGGCCGATGGGCACCGGGTGTTCATCGAGGCCAGCACCCATCCCGTCCTCACCATGGCGATGCGGGAGAGTTTCGAGCACGCGGAGAGCGGCGCCGCCGCGGTGCCCACCCTGCGGCGTGACCACGGGGACCTGGCACAGCTCACGAAGTCGGTCGCGCGGGCATTCATCGCCGGGGCCGAGGTGGACTGGTCGGCTGCCTTCCCGGCCGACCCCACGCCTCGTACGGTCGATCTGCCCACGTACGCCTTCCAGCGCCGGCGCTACTGGCTGGACACCCCCGGCGGGACCGGCGGGGACCCCGGCGCCCTCGGTCTGGTCGCCGCGGACCACCCTCTGCTGGGCGCTGCGCTGCGACTCGCCGACGGCAGTGGCCATGTGCTGACCGGACGTCTCTCCCCGCAGACGCACGGCTGGCTCGCCGACCATGTGGTGGCGGGCGTGGCCCTGGTCCCCGGAACCGTGCTGATGGAGTGGGCGCTGCGGGCGGCCGACGAGGCGGGCTGCGGTGCGGTGGAGGAACTGGCGCTGCGGCTGCCGCTGGTGATGCCCGCGACGGGCGGCCGGTGCGTCCAGGTGGTGGTGGGCCCGTCCGCCGACGACGGACGCCGCGACCTCGCGGTCTACTCCCTCCCCGACGACGCCCTTCGCAAGGGTGGGGACACCGACTGGATGTGCCATGCCGTGGGCGTACTCGGCGCCGCCGTACCGGAGAGCCGAGCGGGGGAGCTGCCCGGGACATGGCCGCCGCCCGGAGCGCGGCCGGTGGACACCGACGGCTTCTACGAACGGATCGCCGCATCCGGATACGCCTACGGAGCCGCGTTCCAGGGGCTGCGCGCGGTATGGCGGGACGGCGCCGATCTGCTGGCCGATGTGGAACTGCCCAAGGCCGCGGGAGAGCCCAACGGGTTCGGTATTCACCCCGCCCTGCTGGACGCGGTGCTCCATCCGACGCTGCTGCCCGGCCCTCCCGATTCCGGGCCGGAGCCGGACAGGGAGCGGATGTGGCTGCCGTTCACCGCGAGTGGCGTGTCCCTGTGGGCGGCCGAGGCCACCGCCGTACGGGTCAGACTCACCGCCCGTCCCCAGGCCGCCGAGGGCGAGCGGGAACTGCGGGTCGTCGTCGCCGACGCCGTGGGCGCCCCGGTGCTGACGATCGACGCGCTGCTGCTGCGCCCCGCCGAGGCCGATCAGTTGCGAGCCCTGAACACCGGCCGGGTGGCCACCGACAGCGGCGGTGGCGGAAGCGTACGGCGGCGCACCGCTGCCGCCGCCGAAGCGCCGTCCGTCGACTGGGCCGCCCGGCTGGCGCGGCTGTCGGCCCTCGACCGGTATCGCACGCTTCTCGGCCTGGTGCGCGACCACGCCGCCACCGTGCTGGGGCACACCGATGCCGAGGCGGTGCGCGCCGACGCCAGCTTCAAGGAGCTGGGCTTCGAGTCCCTGACCGCTGTCGAACTGCGCGATCGCCTCGCGGCCGCCACGGGTCTGCGGCTGCCCGCGGCCCTGATCTTCCGGCATCCCACCCCGGAAGGCATCGCCCACCACCTTGTACGACGGCTGACCTCGGACGGCACCGCCGCCACCCCCACCGCGATCGTCCCGCCGAGCACGCAGGTGCCACGGCAGCCGACGGATGAGATGAGCGCGGCCCAAAGGCTGGAGTCCGCCTCGGCGGATCAGGTCCTTGAGTTTATTGACAACGAGCTTGGAGTGTCCTGAATGTGCCGGGCGCGACGATCGCTGAAGGCCGGGTGACCCTCATGGCGAACGAAGAGAAGCTGGTCGAGTACCTCAAGCGTGTTTCCGCCGATCTGCACGATACGCGTCTGCGTTTGCGCGAGATGGAGGAGCGTTCCCACGAGCCGGTGGCCGTGGTCGGCATGGCCTGTCGCTTTCCCGGCGGGGTCACCTCCCCGGAGGAGCTGTGGGACCTGCTCGTCTCGGGTGTCGACGCGATCGGGGACTTCCCGACGGACCGAGGCTGGGACCTCGAGAACCTCTACCACCCCGATCCGGAGCACTACGGCACCAGCTGTGTCCGGCAGGGCGGATTCGTCGAAGCGGACCGGTTCGACGCGGCGTTCTTCGGCATCAGCCCCAGGGAAGCGCTCGCCATGGACCCGCAGCAGCGGCTGGTGCTGGAGATGGCCTGGGAATCCCTTGAACGGGCCGGTATCGATCCGGTGTCGCTCAAGGGGACCCGCACCGGTGTCTACGCCGGTGTGTCCAGCCAGGACTATCTGTCCCGGGCCCCGCGCATCCCCGAGGGGTTCGAGGGCTACGCCACCACGGGCGGACTCACCAGCGTGATCTCGGGCCGGGTGGCCTACACCTTCGGTCTGGAAGGCCCGGCGGTGACGGTGGACACCGCATGCTCGGCCTCACTGGTGGCCATGCATCTGGCGGTACAGGCGCTGCGGCAGGGGGAGTGCACCCTGGCCCTGGCGGGCGGTGTCACCTCGCTCGCCACCCCCATCATGTTCACCGAGTTCTCCCGGCAGCGCGCGCTGGCCCCGGACGGCCGGTGCAAGTCCTTCGCCGCCGACGCGGACGGCACCGGCTTCTCCGAAGGCGTCGGCCTGGTGGTGCTGGAGCGGCTGTCGGAGGCGCGGCGCAACGGCCATCGGGTGCTGGCGGTGATCCGGGGCTCGGCGATCAACCAGGACGGCGCCAGCAACGGCCTCACCGCGCCCAACGACGTGGCCCAGGAACGCGTCATCGGCCAGGCGCTCGCCAACGCCCGGCTGACGCCGGGCGATGTGGACGCCCTAGAGGCACACGGCACCGGCACCAAACTCGGCGACCCGATCGAGGCCGAGGCCCTGACCGCCACGTACGGCCAGAACCGCCCCGCCGACAGACCACTGCTGTTGGGCTCGCTGAAGTCCAACATCGGCCATACGCATGCGGCGGCCGGTGTGGCAGGCGTGATCAAGATGGTGATGGCGCTCCAGCACCCACAACTGCCCGCGAATCTGCACCTCGACGTCCCCACCCCGCATGTGGACTGGGAGGACAGCGGGCTGCGGCTGCTGAACGAACCGGTGGAGTGGCCCCACCTGGAACGACCCCGCCGGGCGGCGGTCTCCTCGTTCGGCATCTCCGGTACGAACGCCCATCTGATCCTGGAGCAGGCGGCTGAGGACGATGCGCCAACGGACCCGGGCTGCTCCGACGTGAGCACGGTTCCGTGGGTGCTCTCGGGGCGGAGTGTGGAGGCGTTGCGGGGGCAGGCGGCGGCGTTGGCTGAGCGGGTGGGTGGCGTGTCCGAGTTGTCGTCCGTTGATGTGGGGTGGTCGTTGGCCACGACGCGGTCGGTGTTTGAGCATCGGGCGGTGGTGGTGGGCGGTGACCGGGCCGAGTTGTCGGCTGCTGTGGGGGCGTTGGCGGGGGGTGTGTCTCATCTGGGTGTGGTGGAGTCGGGTGGGGCGGCGTTGGTGGGTGATGTGGGTCCGGTGTTGGTGTTTCCGGGTCAGGGTTCGCAGTGGGTGGGGATGGGTGCGGAGTTGCTGGAGGTGTCGGCGGTGTTCGCGGCGCGGGTGGGGGAGTGTGAGCGGGCGCTTTCGGCGTATGTGGACTGGTCGCTGATGGATGTGTTGCGTGGTGTGGAGGGTGCGGCGGATTTGGGGCGGGTGGATGTGGTGCAGCCGGTGTTGTGGGCGGTGATGGTGTCGTTGGCTGCGGTGTGGGCGGGGTATGGGGTGTGTCCTGTGGCGGTGGTGGGTCATAGCCAGGGTGAGATCGCGGCTGCGGTGGTGGCGGGTGCGCTGTCGTTGGAGGACGGCGCCAAGGTGGTGGCTTTGCGGAGTAAGGCGTTGCGACAGCTGGCTGGGGGTGGGGCGATGGCGTCGCTCGGTGTGGGTCAGGAGCGGGCTGGGCAGTTGCTGTCGGAGCTTGGCGGTCAGGCGGCTGGTGTGGGCGTGGCGGCTGTCAATGGGCCCTTTTCCACGGTGGTTTCGGGTCCGCCGGAGCAGGTGGCCGCTGTCGTCGTGGCGTGTCAGGAGGTGGGGGAGCGGGCGCGGTTGATCGAGGTGGATTATGCCTCGCATGGTCCTCAGGTGGAGGAGATCCGTGGGGAGTTGAATGAGGTTCTGGGTGGTGTTCGTCCGGTTGGTGGTGGGGCGGATGAGGTGGCGTTCTATTCGACGGTGACCGGTGGGCGGGCGGACGTTTCCGTCCTGGACGCGGGTTATTGGGTGTCGAATTTGCGGGAGCGGGTGCGGTTTGCCGATGCGGTCGAGGCGTTGTTGGCGGATGGGCATCGGGTGTTTATCGAGGCCAGCAGTCACCCTGTGCTGACTCTCGGTTTGCAGGAGACGTTCGAGCAGGTGGGTGTGGACGCGGTTGCGGTGCCCACTTTGCGTCGTGATCACGGTGGGCAGGCTCAGCTTCTGCAGTCGCTGGGTCAGGCGTTCGTTGCTGGGGTCGAGGTGGACTGGAGGGCCGCGTTCCCGGCCGATCCCACGCCTCGTACCGTCGACCTGCCCACGTACGCCTTCCAGCACCAGCGCTATTGGCTCGATGGCCTCAGCAGCGGCCGGGGTGCCGATCCCACCGACCTCGGCCTGGTCGCGGCGGGGCATCCGTTGCTGGGTGCCGCCGTGGAGCTCGCCGACGGCCAGGGCCATCTGCTGACGGGACGGCTCTCGGCACAGTCCCATGGCTGGCTCGCCGACCATGTCGTGGCGGGCGCGGCCCTGGTGCCCGGGACGGCCCTGGTGGAGTGGGCGTTGCGGGCCGCCGATGAGGTCGGCTGCGGTGGTGTGGAGGAGCTGGCGCTTCAGGTACCGCTCGTGCTGCCGCCCCACGGCGGGGTGCGTCTGCAAGTGGTCGTCGGCGGGCCGGGTGCCGATGGCCGACGCGATGTGCGGATGTACTCGCGTCCCGACGACAGTGGCGACACGGTGGCCGGGTGGGTGTGCCATGCGGAGGGCGTACTGAGCCCGCCTCCCGAGGGCCCCGGGCCGGTGGAGGAGTTGGGCGGGGCGTGGCCACCGGCGGGCGCGAAGCCGGTGGACCCCGTGGACTTCTACGAGCACATCGCGGCGTCGGGGTATGCGTACGGCCCGGCCTTCCAGGGGCTGCGCGCCGTGTGGCGGGACGGCGCTGACCTGCTGGCCGAGGTGGCGCTGCCCGAAGCGGCGGGGGAGCGGACGGGGTTCGGCATCCACCCCGCGCTGCTCGACGCCGCGCTGCATCCCGTTCTGCTGACCGAGGGGTCCACGAGCGACGACGCCGAGTCGGCCGGTGGCCGGGTGTGGTTGCCGTTCACCTGGAACGGAGTGTGGCTGTGGGCGGCCGGGGCGACCACGGTACGGGTGCGGATCTCTCCGTACGAGCCGAGCGCGGAGGGAGAGCGCACGCTGCGGGTGACGGTGGCGGACGCTCTCGGTGCCCCGGTGCTCAGTGCCGACGCGGTGGTGTTGCGATCCGCTGACCCTGATCAGCTGCGTACGGCCCAACACCCGGGCACGGATGGGCTGTTCGTCATGGAATGGGTTCCCTTGCCCGTTCCCGCGCTGACTGACGACGCCGGGCAGTCCACGGAGCACACGGCCGATGACGCCGGCTGGGCGATCCTTGGGCCCGGGGACAGGGTTCCGGCCGGGGCCACCGCCGTATGCCATCCGGGTCCGCAGGCGTTGATCAGCGCACTCGACGCGGGCGTGCCCGCCCCCGTGGTCGTATTGGCACTTGAGCCCGCCAAGTCAGTGGACGCGCGGGGTGGCGGCATCGCGGCCGACGGTCTGGCCTCGGCGGAACGGGTCCTGGCGCTGCTGCAGGACTGGCTGGCCGAGCCGCGCTTGGCGGAGGCCCGGTTGGTGGTGACGACGCGTGGCGCCGTCGCGACGGGTGACGCGGATGGCGTTGACCCCACGGCCGAGGGTGTGGATGCGGCGGGGGCCGCGGTATGGGGTCTGGTGCGCAGCGCGCAGGCCGAGAACCCCGGCCGTTTCCTGCTGCTCGATCTCGACCCGCACTCCGAGGTGTCCGCCCGCCTCGTGGCCGAGGCCGTGGCGCACGCCGTGGAGATGGACGAGTCGCAGCTGGCGCTGCGCGCGGGGCGGGCGCTGATGCCCCGGCTGGTGCGCGCCGCGCGAAGCGGGGGCCTGGCGGCCCCGGTGGGGCGGTCCGCGTGGCGGCTCGGGCTGGAGGGCGCCGGGACGGTGGACGGCGTGCGGCCGGTGGCGTGCCCGGAAGTGCTGGAACCTCTGCGGGCGGGCCAGGTGCGGATCGACGTCCACGCGGCGGGCCTCAACTTCCGTGATGCGCTGATCGTGTTGGGGATGTACCCCGGGGACGCGGTGTTCGGGGGCAGCGAGGGCGCCGGTGTGGTGCGGGAGATCGGCCCCGAGGTGACCCATGTGTCGGTGGGCGACCGGATGATGGGCCTGTTCGAGGGCGCGTTCGGCCCGCTGGCCGTGGCGGACGCCCGTACGGTCGTGCCCATCCCTGACGGCTGGACCTTCCGGCAGGCAGCCGCGGCCCCCGTCGTGTTCCTCACCGCCTGGTACGGGCTCGTGGAGCTGGGCGGGCTCCAGGCGGGTGAACGGGTGCTGATCCATGCCGCGACCGGTGGTGTGGGGACGGCCGCGGTGCGGATCGCGCGGCATCTGGGTGCGGAGGTCTACGCCACGGCGAGTCCGGGGAAGCATGCGGTGCTGGAGTCGATGGGCATCGACGAGGCGCATCGGGCCTCCTCACGCGATCTGGACTTCGAGGAGACGCTCCGGGGAGCCACCGGCGGCCAGGGTGTGGACGTGGTGCTCAACAGCCTCGCCGGGCCGTTCGTGGACGCCTCGCTCCGCCTCCTCCGCGAGGGCGGCCGGTTGCTGGAGATGGGCAAGACCGATGTCCGCGACCCGGAGCGCATCGCGGCGGACTATCCCGGGGTCCGCTATCACGCGTACGACCTGATCGCTGATGCCGGTCCGGATCGCATCGGCCAAATGCTGCGGGAGCTGGGCGAGTTGTTCGCCTCCGGACTGCTGGAGCCTCCTCCGGTGCGGGCGTGGCCGCTGAGCCGGGCGCGTGAGGCGCTGCGGTATCTGAGTCAGGCCAAGCACACCGGCAAGCTGGTGCTGGACGTCCCTGCCCCCGTGGATCCTGAGGGCACCGTGCTCATCACGGGTGGCACCGGCACCCTCGGCCGACACGTCGCCGAGCACCTCGTCCGCGCCTGGAAGATCCGCCATCTGCTGCTGGTGAGCCGCAGCGGGCCCGAGGCCCCCGGCGCACCGGAGCTGCTGGCCCACCTCACCGACCTGGGCGCCGACGTACGTATCGCCGCCTGCGACATCGGCGACGCCGCCCAAGTGGCCGAGGCCCTCGCGGGCATCGACCCGGCGCACCCCCTGACCGGTGTCGTGCACGCGGCGGGGGCGCTGGACGACGCCATGCTGCCCTCGCAGGATCCGAAGCGGCTGGCGCGAGCCTGGGCGGCGAAGGCCGCGGCGGCGGCCCAACTGCACACCGCCACCGCGCATCTGCGGCTGGGCATGTTCGTCCTGTTCTCC
The DNA here is from genome assembly GCF_003595545.1 of Streptomyces sp. 11-1-2. Classification (NCBI taxonomy): domain Bacteria; kingdom Bacillati; phylum Actinomycetota; class Actinomycetes; order Kitasatosporales; family Streptomycetaceae; genus Streptomyces; species Streptomyces sp. 11-1-2. Next base: position 1,673,651 of record NZ_CP022545.1, on the reverse strand, counting down.
TCCTTCGCCTCCGATCTCGGCACCCCCGGCCAGGCCAACTACGCCGCCGCCAACGCCTTCTGCGACGCCCTGGCCACCCGCCGTCAGGCGGCCGGGCTCCCCGGGCTGTCGGTGGCATGGGGACTCTGGGCGGCCACCAGTGGTCTCACCGCGCGGCTGGCCGAGGCCGATCTGGCCCGGATCGGCCGTCTGGGCATCAAGGCCAACAGCACCGAGGAGGGGCTGGCGCTGCTGGACGCGGCCTGCCACCACGGCCATCCGCATCTGCTGGCGCTCCACCTGGACACCGGCTCCCTCGCCGCGCAGACTCCCGGCGCCCTCCCCGCCCCCTGCGGGCCCTCGCCACCGTCGGCGGCAGCGGGCGGGCCCGGCCCACGGCGGCCGCCGGTGGACAGACCACCGACTGGGCCGGCCGACTCCGAGGGTTGCCGTCCACCGAACAACACCGACTGCTGCTCAACCTGGTGCGTACCCAGGCGGCCACGGTGCTCGGCCACGCCGATCCGGGTGTGGTGCAGCCGGACGCGTCGTTCAAGGACCTCGGCTTCGACTCGCTGACCGCCGTGGAGCTGCGCAACCGGCTGGCCGCGGCCACCGGACTGCGGCTGCCCGCGGCCCTCGTCTTCGACCACCCGGAGGCGGCGGTGCTGGCCGAGCATCTGCGCCAGGAGCTCTCACCGGACGGTGAGCCGGGCGCCCAGGGCCCCGGCGTACCCCGGCCCCACCCCGTCCTCAACGAGCTGGTCAGGCTGGAGAACAGCCTGTCGGCCGTCGTCGTCGAGGATGTGGACTCCGGCGCGGTCACCGCCCGGCTGGAGACCTTGCTGTCGAAGTGGAAGGCGATGTGCTCGCCGGCGGAGGCGGACGACGGCAATGCCGTGGAGCGGTTGCAGGTGGCGACCGCCGATCAGGTTCTGGAATTCATCGACAACGAACTTGGCCTGTCATGAACAACGTGGCGCGCCCTTCGCTGAAGGCCGGGTGACCCTCTGTGACGCACGCTAATGAAGAGAAGCTGGTCGACTATCTGAGGCGAGTGGCAGGCGATCTGCACGAAACGCGTCAGCGGCTGCGCGAGTTGGAGGACCGCTCCCAGGAGCCGGTGGCCGTGGTCGGCATGGCCTGCCGCTACCCGGGCGGGGCCGACTCGCCCGAGAAGCTGTGGCGGCTTCTCGCCTCCGGCGCGCACGCCATGGGGGAGTTCCCGGCCGACCGCGGCTGGGACCTGGAGGGACTCTTCCACCCGGACCCGGACCACCCCGGCACCAGCCATGCCCGCGAGGGCGGTTTCCTCTACGACGCCGATCAGTTCGACCCCGAGTTCTTCGGGATCAGCCCGCGCGAGGCGCTGGCCATCGACCCGCAGCAGCGGCTGCTGCTGGAGGTGTCCTGGGAGCTGCTCGAACGCGCCGGAATCGACCCGCTCTCGCTGAAGGGCACCTCGACGGGCGTATACGCCGGGACCGCGCTTCCCGGCTTCGGCACCCCGCACATCGAGAAGAGCGCCGAGGGCTATCTGGTCACGGGCAACGCGCCCAGTGTGCTCTCCGGCCGGGTGGCGTACACCCTCGGTCTGGAGGGACCCGCGGTCACGGTGGACACCGCGTGCTCGTCCTCGCTGGTGTCGATGCATCTGGCCGGTCAGGCGCTGCGGCAGGGCGAGTGCACCCTGGCGCTGGCCGGCGGGGTGACGGTGATGGCCATCCCGAACGTCTTCACCGAGTTCTCCCGGCAGCGCGGGCTGGCTCCCGACGGCCGGTGCAAGGCGTTCTCCGCCGACGCCGACGGCACCGCCTTCTCCGAGGGCGTCGGCCTGGTGCTGCTGGAGCGGCTGTCCGACGCACGCCGCAACGGCCATCAGGTGCTCGCGGTGATCCGGGGCTCGGCCATCAACCAGGACGGCGCCTCCAACGGCCTGACCGCGCCCAACGGCCCCTCCCAACAGCGCGTCATCCTGCAGGCGTTGGCGAACGCACGGCTGTCTCCGGCCGAGGTGGACGTGGTGGAGGCACATGGCACCGGAACCCGCCTCGGCGATCCCATCGAAGCCCACGCACTGCTCACCACCTACGGCCGGGACCGGTCCGAGGACCGGCCGCTGTGGCTGGGATCGGTCAAGTCCAACATCGGGCACACCCAGGGCGCCGCGGGCGTGGCCGGCGTCATCAAGATGATCACGGCGATGCGGCAGGAGACGCTGCCCGCCACTTTGCACGTCGACCAGCCCACGCCCCATGTCGCCTGGGACACCGGCACCGTGCGCCTGCTCACCGAAGCCGTCGACTGGCCGCGTGGCGAGCGGCCCCGCCGGGCGGCGGTGTCCTCCTTCGGCATCTCCGGGACCAACGCCCATCTCCTGCTCGAACAGCCCCCCGCCGACGAGCCCTCCGCCCCGGACCGGACCCCCGACCCGACCGCCGTGGACACCGCGGCAGCGGTCGGCCGCGTGGTGCCGTGGGTGGTGCCCTGGGTGGTGTCCGCCCGAACCGACCAGGCGTTACGGGACCAGGCCGAGGCACTCGCCGCACATCTCACCGCCCACCCCGGGCTGCCCGTGGCCGATGTGGGCTGGTCGCTCGCCCGGACCCGCTCGGCCTTCGAACACCGGGCCGTGGCCATCGGCGAGGACCGTGACGAACTGCTGGCCGCCGTGCGGGCCCTGGCCGAGGACCGGAGCCACCCCGGGCTGACCAGGGCCACGGTGGCGGCCCGCTCCGGCGGGACCGCCTTCATGTTCACCGGGCAGGGCAGCCAGCGGCCCGGTATGGGCCGTGAGCTGTACCGGACCTTCGATGTGTTCGCCGCCGCCCTCGACGACGCCTGCGCCCATCTGGACCCGCTGCTCGGCCGCTCGCTGCGCGACACCCTCTTCGCGGCCGAGGACACCGACCAGGCGCGGGCGCTGCACGACACCGGTGTGACCCAGGCGGCCCTCTTCGCCCTGGAGACCGCGCTCTTCCGGCTCGTCGAGTCGTTCGGCCTCACCCCGTCGTTCCTCACCGGCCACTCCGTCGGCGAGTTGGTGGCCGCGCAGGTGGCGGGCGTGCTGTCCCTCCCCGACGCCTGCGAGCTGGTGGCCGCCCGCGGCCGGCTGATGCAGGCGCTGCCGTCCGGTGGCGCCATGACGGCCGTCGAAGCCACCGAGGAACAGGTCCTCCCCCTGCTCACGGGCCGTGCGGACCGCGTGGCGCTCGCCGCGGTCAACGGCCCCACCTCGGTCGTCGTGTCCGGAGCCGCGCAAGACGTCGACGAGATCGCCCGCAGCCTGAAGGAGCGAGGGCACCGCACCAAGCGGCTCCGCGTCAGCCACGCCTTCCACTCGCCCCTGCTCCATCCCATGCTCGACGACTTCCGCGACGTGGCGCGGCGGCTCACCTACCACGTACCGCGCATCCCGGTGATCTCCAACGTCACGGGCCGGCCGGCCGACCCCGAGCAGCTCCGCGACCCCGAGTACTGGGTACGCCACGTCAGCGAGCCCGTACGGTTCCACGACGGTCTGCGCACCCTGCACGGCGAAGGCGTGACGCGCTATCTCGAACTCGGCCCGGACGCCGTCCTCACCACCATGGCCCAGGACGCCCTCGCCGCCACGACATCCACCGCCGATGCCTCCGACGCGCCCGATACTCCCGACGCCGCGCCCGTGTTCGCCACCGCCCTGCGCCCGGGCCGCGACGAGCCCCGTACGCTGCTGACCGCGCTCGCCCTGACGCACATCGACGGCGCCGCGGTCGACTTCGCCGCCGCCCTCCCCAAGGACGCGGGCCGTGTCGACCTGCCCACCTACCGGTTTCAGCGGCAGCGATACTGGCGGCCCATCCCGAACGCCACCGCCGACGTACGCGCCGTGGGCCTCGGCCCGACCGGTCATCCCCTGCTCCAGGCCGCCGTGGAGACACCCGACGGCGGGCTGCTGCTCACCGGCCGGCTGTCCTCGCACACCGACGCCTGGCTCGCCGACCACACCATCGCGGACAGCGTGCCCCTGCCCGGTACGGCCCTGCTGGAGCTGGCCCTCCTCGCCGCCGCGCACACCGGCTGCGAGCTGCTCGACGACCTCACCCTGGAGGCGCCGCTGATCCTGCCCGCCTCCGGTGCGGTGCGGATCCAGCTCGCCGTCACCGCGCCCGACGAGACCGGACGACGGACCGTCACCGTCGCCTCGCGCCCCGCCGACGAGGGCTGCGACGCACTGGACGCCCCGGCCACTTGGCGCCACCACGCCACCGGCGTACTGGCCGACCAGGTCACGCCACCGCCCGACGACGAACCGCGGGCCACGGTCTGGCCACCCGCCGGGGCCGCCCCGGTCGACGTGGCGGACCTGTACGAGCGGCTGACCGCGCAGGGATACGCCTACGGGCCCGCCTTCCGCGGCCTGCACACCGCGTGGCGGCTCGGCGAGGAGATGTTCGCCGAGGTACGCCTGGCCCCGGAACAGCGCGGCGAGGCCGAGGGCTACGGACTGCACCCCGCCCTGCTCGACAGCGCCCTGCACCCGGTGGAAGAGCTCTTCGGCGGCGACCACGCGCCGGACGGCACCGAGGGGACCGTCAGACTGCCGTTCTCCTTCAGCGGGGTACGGCTCTTCGCCACCGGCGCCACCCGGTTGCGCGTGCGCATCACCCCCACCGCCCCGGACACCGTCACGCTGCGGCTGACCGACGACCACGGCGCGCCCGTGGCCACCATCGACGCCCTCGGGCTGCGGGAGGTCTCCGCCGACCGCTGGCGCTCCGCCCGCGCCGCCACGGCCGACACCCCGCTGTACCGCCTGGACTGGCAGCCGTATCCGGTCTCCGCCGACTCGGCCCCGCCCAAGGCGAGTTGGGCGCTCGTCGGATCCCAGGACCCGGACTCAGCCCTCCCGGCACATCCGGACTTCGCGGCACACCCGGACCTCCCGGCATATCCGGACCTGGCCGCCCTGCGGGCCGCCCTCGACGGCGGACAGCCCGCCCCCGACGTCGTCGTCCTCGCATGCCCCGGCGCACCGGACACCGCAACGCCCCCGGACGAGACGCCCGCCCGTGTACGCGCGGCGGTCCACCACGTCCTCGGCGTACTGCGCACCTGGCTGACGGACGAGCGGTTCAGCGGGGCCCGGCTGGTCATCGCCACCCGTGGCGCGGTCGCCACCGGCCCCGGGGACGCCCCCGCCGACCTGGCCACCGCGCCCGTATGGGGCCTGGTCCGCGCCGCCCAGGCCGAACACCCGGAGCGCATCCTGCTGCTCGACCTGGACGACGACACCGCGTCGCGCGATGTCCTGCGCACCGCCCTTCCGGCCGTCGTCGCCGGTGCCGAATCCGAGGTGGCGGTACGGGCGGGAACGGCCCATGTGCCCCGTCTGGTCAAGGTCCGCCCCGACCAGGACACCCCGCCCCGCGCCCCCCATCAGGACACCCCGCCCCGCGCCCTCGACCCGGACGGCACGGCGCTGATCACCGGTGGCACCGGAGCGCTGGGACGGCTGGTCGCCCGGCATCTGGTCACCGCACACGGCGTCCGCCATCTGCTGCTGGTCAGCCGGCGCGGGGGCATCACGGAGGAGATCGACGCCTTCGCGGACGAACTGACCGCGCTGGGCGCCGCGGACGTACGCATCGCCGCGTGTGACGCCGCCGACCCCGAGGCGCTGGCCGCGCTGCTCGCCGCCCTCCCCTCGGCGCATCCGCTGACGGCCGTCGTCCACGCCGCGGGGGTGCTCGACGACGGCGTGGTCACCGCCATGACGCCCGAGCAACTCGACGCCGTACTGGCCCCGAAGCTGGACGCGGCATGGCATCTGCACCGGCTGACCCGGGACATGGCTCCGGCCGCGTTCGTGATGTTCTCCTCCGCCGCCTCCATCATGGGCAACGGCGGCCAAGCCAACTACGCCGCGGCCAACATGTTCCTCAACGCCCTCGCCGAGCACCGCCGCGCCGAGGGGCGGACGGCCCATACGCTGGCCTGGGGCTGCTGGCGTCCGCCGGTGGCATGACCGGCCACCTGGACGACGCGGACCTCGCCCGGATGGCCCGCTCCGGGATCGCCCCCGTCTCCAACGAGCAGGCGCTCACGCTGCTCGACACGGCGCTCACCACCGACCACCCCACGCTCGTCCCCGCGCGCTTCGACCTCGCGGCGCTGCGCAACCGGGCGGCTGCCGGACCACTTCCGCCCGTCCTGCGGCGGCTGGTGCACGTCCCCACGAAGGCCGCGCGGAACACTGGGACGGCATCCTTGTCCGGGCGGCTCGCCGGGCTGTCCACCGAGGAGCAGGACCGGCTCATCGGAGAGCTGGTACGCGACCAGGTCGCCACCGTGCTGGCCCATCCCGCGCCGGAGGCCATCGAACTGGGCCGGGCCTTCCAGGACCTCGGCTTCGACTCGCTGACGGCGCTGGACCTGCGCAACCGGCTCAACGCGGCCACCGGCACCCGGATCCCGGCCACCGTCATCTTCGACTATCCGACCCCCGACGCCCTGGTGCGCTTCCTGCGCGAGCGGCTGGTCGGGAACGCGGCCGAGACACCGCTCCCGCCGACGGCCACCCTCGTGGCCGCCGACGACGACCCGATCGCCATCGTCGGCATGGCCTGCCGCTATCCGGGCGGCGTCGGCTCCCCCGAGGAGCTGTGGCGGCTGGTGGCCGAGGGTGTGGACGCGATCGGGGAGTTCCCCGCGGACCGCGGCTGGGACCTCGCGGGCCTCTTCGACCCCGACCCGGACCACACCGGCACCAGCTACGCCCGCGAGGGCGGCTTCCTCTACGGGGCCCCGCGGTTCGACGCCGAGTTCTTCGGGATCTCCCCGCGCGAGGCGCTGGCCACCGACCCCCAGCAGCGGCTGCTGCTGGAGACCGCGTGGCAGGCGTTCGAGAGCGCGGGCATCGACCCGGTCAGTCTCCGGGGCAGCCGTAGCGCGGTGATCACCGGGGTCATGTACGACGACTACGGCAGCCGCTTCCTGGGCCGCACCCCGGAGGGCGTCGAGGGCCGTCTGATGACCGGCAGCACACCGAGCATCGCCTCCGGCCGGGTGGCGTTCACCTTCGGCCTGGAGGGGCCGGCGGTGACGGTGGACACGGCGTGTTCCTCATCGCTGGTGGCCATGCACTTCGCGGCGCAGGCCCTGCGGCAGGGGGAGTGCACCCTGGCCCTGGCCGGCGGGGTGACGGTGATGGCCACCCCGAACACCTTCGTGGAATTCTCGCGGCAGCGCGGACTGGCCCCGGACGGCCGCTGCAAGCCGTTCGCCGCGGCGGCCGACGGCACCGGCTGGGGCGAGGGCATCGGCCTGCTCGTCCTGGAGCGGCTGTCGGACGCGCGCCGCAACGGCCGTGAGGTGCTGGCGGTGATCCGTGGATCGGCCGTCAACCAGGACGGCGCCTCCAACGGCCTCACCGCCCCGAACGGGCCCTCCCAGCAGCGGGTGATCCGCCAGGCCCTGGCCACCGCACGGCTCTCCCCGGCGGACATCGATGTGGTGGAGGCCCATGGCACAGGCACCACGCTCGGCGACCCCATCGAGGCCCAGGCGCTGCTGGCCACGTACGGGCAGGAGCGGCCGGAGGGACGTCCGCTGTGGCTCGGCTCCATCAAGTCCAACATCGGGCACACGCAGGCCGCCGCGGGCGTGGCGGGTGTGATCAAGATGGTGATGGCCATGCGCCACGGCCTGTTGCCCGCCTCCCTCCACATCGACGCACCCAGCCCGCATGTGGAATGGGACGACGACGGAGTGCGGCTGCTGACCGAGGCGGTCGAGTGGCCACGGGCCGAACGGCCCCGGCGCGCGGGTGTCTCCTCCTTCGGTATCAGCGGCACCAACGCCCATGTGATCCTCGAACAGGCCCGACACACCGGGCGCGAGCCCGGGCCCGACGGCCCCCGGGTGGTGCCCTGGGTGCTGTCCGCGCGGGGCGCCGAGGCACTGCGGGACCAGGCGCGGGCCCTGTCAGCGCGGTCGGCCACCGACCCCACGGCCTCGCCGGTCGAGGTGGGCTGGTCCCTCATCCGCTCCCGCACCCTCTTCGACCACCGCGCCGTGGTGGTCGGCGAGAGCCACGCCGAACTGATGGCGGCTGTAGAGGCGTTGGCGGCTGACGAGACCCACCCGGGCGTGGTGCACACGGGCACGGCGGCCACCCCGGGTGGCGCGGGCCCGGTGCTGGTCTTCCCCGGCCAGGGCTCCCAATGGATCGGGATGGGCGCCGGACTGCTGGACGCCTCGCCGGTGTTCGCCGCCTGGGTGGCGGAGTGCGAACGAGCGCTCGCACCCCACGTCGACTGGTCGCTCACCGACGTGCTGCGCGGCGTGGACGGCGCGGGCGATCTGAGCCGGGTGGATGTGGTGCAGCCCGTCCTGTGGGCGGTGATGGTATCCCTGGCCGCCGTCTGGGCTGGCCACGGAGTGCGGCCCGCCGCCGTCGTGGGTCACAGCCAGGGCGAGATCGCCGCCGCCTGCGTGGCCGGGGCGCTAACGGTGGAGGACGGCGCCCGTATCGTGGCCCTTCGCAGCCGTGCGCTGCGCCAACTGGCCGGAGGCGGGGCCATGGCCTCCCTCGGCGTAGGTGAGGAACAGGCCACGGAGCTGCTGTCCGGGCTCGGCGACCGCGCCGCCGCCGTGGTCGTGGCCGCCGTGAACGGCCCCGCCTCCACTGTGGTGTCCGGGCCGCCGGAGCACGTGGCCGCCGCCGTGGCCGCCTGCCGTGACATCGGGGAACGCGCCCGGACGATCGAGGTGGACTACGCCTCGCACAGTCCCCAGGTCGACGAGATCGCCGAGGAACTCACCGAACTGCTCAGGGGAGTTGAGCCGGTCGGCGCGTCCGGGACCGGCGTTGTCTTCTACTCTACCGTGACCGGTGGCCGGGCCGACGCCTCCGTGCTGGACACGGGCTATTGGGTACGGAATCTGCGCGAGCGGGTGCGGTTCGCCGAGACGATTCAGGCGCTGCTGGCCGATGGGCACCGGGTGTTCATCGAGGCCAGCACTCACCCCGTCCTCACGGTGGGCATGCAGGAGAGCTTCGAGGAGGCGGGCGTTCCCGCCGCCACCGTACCGACCCTGCGCCGGGACCACGGCGATCTCGCCCAGCTGGTGCGATCGCTGGCCCAGGCGTTCACCGCGGGGGCCGAGGTCGACTGGACCACCCTGTTCCCCGGCGACCCCGCGCCCCGCACGGTGCCGCTGCCCACCTACGCCTTCCAGCGCGAGCGCTACTGGCTCGAAGGCACCGCCGGCCGGGGCGGCGACCCCGCTGACCTCGGCCTGGTTTCCGCCGATCACCCGTTGCTCGGCGCGGCCGTGGAGCTCGCCGACGGCAGCACCCATCTGCTCACCGGACGGCTGACGGCCGGTGGCGGCGAGGGCTGGCTCGGCGAACACGTGGTGGCGGGCGCCCGGCTGGTGCCGGGCGCGGCCCAGGTCGAATGGGCGCTGCGGGCCGCCGACGAGGCGGGCTGCGGCGCGGTCGAGGAACTCGCCCTGCAGGTCCCGCTCGTCCTGCCCGACACCGGCGGGCTGCGCGTCCAGGTGGTGGTGGGCGAGGCCGCCGACGACGGCCGCCGCGACGTACGGGTGTACTCCCGGCCCGACCGCGACGCCGAAACCACCGCGGACCCGGTCTGGGTATGCCATGCGGTCGGCGTACTCGGCCCCCACGGAGAACCGGCACCCCAGCCCGCCGGAGCCTGGCCCCCGGCGGGCGCGGAGCCGGTGGACACGGACGGCTTCTACGAGCGTGCCGAGGCCGCCGGATACGGATACGGGCCCGCGTTCCAGGGCGTACGGAAGCTGTGGCGCGACGGCGCGGATGTGCTGGCCGAGGTGGCGCTGCCCGAAGCGGCGGGCGACCGGGCCGGATTCGGCATCCACCCGGCGCTGCTGGACGCCGCGCTGCACCCGGCGGGCATGCTCACCGCCGGGACCGAGCAGGAGCGCGACACCGGCCAGGTGTGGCTGCCGTTCGCCTGGAACGGGGTGTCGCTGTGGGCCGCCGGAGCGACCACCGTACGCGTCCGGCTGTCCCCGCGTGAGCAGGGCACGGACGGCGAGCGGGCGCTGCGGCTGACCGTGGCCGACGCCGTCGGCGACCCGGTCCTGACGGTCGACTCGCTGGTGCTGCGCCCCGCCCGTACGGATCAGTTGCGGACCGCCGGCCGAGGCGCCGTGGACGGACTGTTCACCCTCGACTGGATCCCGCTCCCCGAGGCGGCGCCCGGCGCCGACACGGGGCTGCGTGAGCCGGTGGCCGGGGACGGCGGCTGGGTGGTGCTCGGCGCCGAGGACGCGGCGTTGGGCCTGCCGGGTGTGGTCCGCCATCCGGACCTGGAGGCGCTGGTCGCCGCGCTCGACGCCGGAACACCCGCGCCCTCGGTGGCGCTGACCGCCGTACCGCCCTCGACGACGGCCGTGGACATGGGGGCCACCGAAGCCGATGCCCTGGCGGCCGTGGGGCGGACCCTGGACCTGCTGCGGGGCTGGCTGGCCGAACCCCGGCTGGCCGACAGCCGCCTGGTCGTGGTGACACACGGCGCGGTCACCGCCGGTGGCCCGGTGGCGGAGGACTCCTACGCCGGGGCCGTGGACGCGGCCGGTGCCGCGGTGTGGGGGCTGCTGCGCAGCGCGCAGGCGGAGAACCCGGAGCGGTTCGTCCTGCTCGACCGCGATCCGCAGGGCGTGCCCGACGCCGACGAGAACGGCGCTGCGGTGCTGGACGGTGTGCTGAGGGCCGTTGCCCTGGACGAACCGCAGGTGGCGGTGGGCTCCGGCCGGGTGTGGGCGCCCCGTCTGATCCGTGCGGGCGGCCCCGGCAGCGGCGGCCTGGTGGGCCCGGTGGGACAGCCCGCGTGGCGACTCGCCGTGCGGGGCGCGTCCACCGTTGACAATGTGGCGCCCGTGCCGTGCCCCGAGGCGCTGGCGCCGCTGGGGCCGGGAGAGGTCCGGATCGCGGTGCACGCGGCGGGCATGAACTTCCGCGATGCGCTGATCGTCGTCGGGATGTACCCCGGAGGCGGGGTGTTCCGCGGCAGCGAGGGCGCGGGCATCGTCGTGGACATCGGCCCGGAGGTGACCGGGCTCGCGGTGGGCGACCGGGTCATGGGCCTGTTCGAGGGCGCGTTCGGCCCGTGGGCGGTGGCGGACGCCCGCATGGTCGTGCCGATGCCCGCCGGCTGGAGCTTCCGGCAGGCGGCCGCCGTACCGGTGGTGTTCCTCACCGCCTGGTACGGGCTGGTGGACCTGGCCGGGCTGCGGGACGGCGAAACGGTGCTGATCCACGCCGCGACCGGCGGTGTAGGCATGGCGGCCGTCCAGATCGCCCGCCACTTGGGCGCCGAGGTCTATGCCACGGCCGGCCCCGGCAAGCACGGGGTGCTCGAGGAGATGGGCATCGACCAAGCGCATCGTGCCTCGTCGCGCGACCTGGACTTCGAGGAGGTGTTCCGCGAGGCCACCGGCGGGCGTGGCCTCGATGTGGTGCTCAACAGCCTCGCCGGGCCGTATGTCGACGCCTCCCTGCGGCTGCTGGCCGACGGCGGACGGCTCTCCGAGATGGGCAAGACCGACATCCGCGACCCGGAACACCTCGCGGCCACGCATCCGGGCGTCCGCTACCGCGCCTTCGATCTGGTTCCCGACGCCGGTCCGGACCGCATCGGGGAGATGCTGCGCGAGTTGAGCGAGCTGTTCGCGGCCGGAGTGCTGCGGCCCGCCCCCGTACGGCCCTGGCCGCTCAGCCGGGCGCGGGACGCGCTACGGCGGCTGAGCCAGGCCCGGCACACCGGCAAGCTGGTGCTCGACGTACCCGCAGCGGTCGACCCGGACGGCACGGTGCTGATCACGGGCGGCACCGGCACTCTCGGCGCCTATATCGCCGAACACCTCGTGCGCACCTGGGGGATCGGCCACCTCCTGCTGGTGAGCAGGCGGGGGCCGGACGCTCCCGGCGCCCGCGACCTGGCCGCCCGGCTGGAGGAGCTGGGCGCGCGGGTGCGCCTCGCGGCGGCGGATGTCACCGACGCCACTGCGGTGGCGGATCTGGTGGCGGGCATCGACCCCGAGCATCCGCTGACCGGAGTCATCCACGCCACCGGTGTGCTGGACGACGCGGTGGTCACCTCACAGACCCCTGAGCGGCTGGCGCGGGTCTGGACGGCCAAGGCCACGGCCGCGGCCCAGCTGCACACGGCGACGGCCCATCTGCGGCTCGGCATGTTCGTCCTCTTCTCCTCCGCCGCAGGCACACTCGGCAGTCCCGGCCAGGCCAACTACGCTGCGGCCAACGCCTTTTGCGACGCACTCGCCGCCCATCGGCGGGCCGCCGGGCTGCCCGGCGTATCGGTCGCCTGGGGCCTGTGGGCCGACGCCAGCGGGATGACCGGACACCTGGCCGAGGCGGATCTGGCCCGGATGTCCCGTACCGGCGTCGCCGCCCTGAGCACCCGGCACGGCCTGGCCCTGCTCGACGCCGCCGTCCAGCACGGCGGTGTCCATCTGGTCGCCGCCCAGGTGGACACCCGCACCCTCGCCGGACTGCCCGCCGACAGCCTGCCCGCCACGCTGCGCGCCCTGGCCGCCACGGGCGGCGGCGGTATCGGTGCCGGGCGGCGCACCGCGGCGGCGGCCGGGGAAGGCCGCCAGGTCGACTGGGGCGCCCGGCTCGCGGGCCTGTCCACGGCCGAACGGCACCGACTCGTGCTCAACCTGGTCCGTGGCCACGCCGCCACGGTCCTCGGACACGCCGATGTGGACGCGGTGCAGGCCGAGGCCAGCTTCAAGGAGCTGGGCTTCGACTCCCTGACCGCCGTCGAACTGCGCAACCGACTCGCCGCCGCCACGGGTCTGCGGCTGCCCGCCGCCCTCGTCTTCGACTATCCGGAGGCGGCCGTGCTCGCCGACTACCTGCTGGAACGGCTGGCACCGGGCGACGGAGCCGCGCCGGGCCGGGACGCCGTCGACCCGGTCCTGGGCGAATTGGCCAGGCTGGACACCACCTTGGCCACCCTCGTCACGGACGACGAAGGCCGGCAGCGGATCGCCAAACGGCTGGGCGCCTTGCTGGCGACATGGAACGGCGGCGGGTCCGGCGCCCCGGCCGACACGACCGACTTCGACGCCCTCGAAGCCGCCTCTGACGACGAGATGTTCGAGCTCATTGACCGTGAACTGCCCTGATGGAGGCGCGGAACTGATGTCGGGTACCGAAGAGAAGCTCCGCCAGTACCTCAAGAAGGTCACGGCCGATCTGGGGCAGACACGTCGGCGGCTTCGCGAGATGGAGGAGCGGTCGCAGGAGCCGGTGGCCATCGTGAGCATGGCCTGCCGGTTCCCCGGCGGGGTCGCCTCGCCCGAGGACCTGTGGGAGCTGGTCGCCTCGCGCGGGGACGCGATCGGGGAGTTTCCGACCAACCGCGGCTGGCGTCCCGAGGCCCTCTACCACCCGGACCCCGATCACTCCGGCACCAGCTACGTCCGCCACGGCGGATTCCTGGACCGGGCCGACGGCTTCGACGCCGCCTTCTTCGGCATCAGCCCGCGCGAGGCCCTGGCGGCCGAACCCCAGCAGCGCCAACTGCTCGAAGTCTCCTGGGAGTTGCTCGAACGCGCCGGAATCGACCCCACCTCACTGAAGGGCACCCCCACCGGGGTCTACGCGGGCGCCGGAATTCTCGGCTTCGGCACCCCGCAGATCGAAAAGAGCGCGGAAGGATATCTGCTCACCGGAAACACCCTGAGCGTCGTCTCCGGCCGAGTGGCCTTCACCCTCGGCCTGGAGGGGCCCGCGGTGACGGTGGACACCGCATGCTCGTCCTCGCTAGTCGCGATGCATCTCGCCTGCCAGGCGCTGCGCCAGGGCGAATGCACCCTGGCCCTGGCCGGTGGCGTGACCGTGATGACCACCCCGAACACCTTTGTGGAATTCTCCCGCCAGCGCGGCCTTGCCCCCGACGGCCGCTGCAAGCCCTTCGCGGCCGCCGCCGACGGCACCGGCTTCTCGGAGGGCGTCGGGCTCCTGCTGCTGGAGCGGCTCTCCGACGCACGCCGCAATGGCCACCAGGTACTCGCCGTGCTCCGGGGCTCGGCCATCAACCAGGACGGCGCGTCCAACGGGCTGACCGCGCCCAACGGCCCGTCCCAGCAGCGGGTGATCCGCCAGGCCCTGATCAACGCCCAGCTCTCCTCCGCCGAGGTGGACGCGGTGGAGGCACATGGCACGGGCACCACGCTCGGCGACCCGATCGAAGCCGAGGCCCTGCTCGCCGCGTACGGCCAGGACCGGCCGGAGGACCGGCCGCTATGGCTCGGGTCGCTGAAGTCCAACATCGGCCATACGCAAGGTGCTGCGGGTGTGGCCGGTGTGATCAAGATGGTGATGGCGCTGCGCCATGAACTTCTGCCCGCCACGCTGTACGTCGATGAGCCGACCCCGCACGCGGACTGGTCCGGCGGTGCGGTGCGGCTGCTCACGGAGCCGGTGGAGTGGCCGAGGAACGAGCAGCCGCGCCGGGCCGGGGTCTCCGCGTTCGGGATCAGCGGCACCAATGCGCATGTGATTGTGGAGCAGGCGCCTGAGAGGGTGGTGCCGGGGGTGGGTTCCTCTGGTGTGGGTGGGTTGGTGCCGTGGGTGGTGTCGGGGCGGAGTGTGGAGGCGTTGCGGGGGCAGGCGGCGGCGTTGGCTGAGCGGGTGGGTGGCGTGTCCGAGTTGTCGTCCGTTGATGTGGGGTGGTCGTTGGCCACGACGCGGTCGGTGTTTGAGCATCGGGCGGTGGTGGTGGGTGAGGGCTGTGGTGAGTTGGTTGCGGCGGTGGGGGCGTTGGCGGGGGGTGTGTCGCATTCGGGTGTGGTGGAGTCGGGTGGGGCGGCGTTGGTGGGTGATGTGGGTCCGGTGTTGGTGTTTCCGGGTCAGGGTTCGCAGTGGGTGGGGATGGGTGCGGAGTTGCTGGAGGTGTCGGCGGTGTTCGCGGCGCGGGTGGGGGAGTGTGAGCGGGCGCTTTCGGCGTATGTGGACTGGTCGCTGATGGATGTGTTGCGTGGTGTGGAGGGTGCGGCGGATCTGGGGCGGGTGGATGTGGTGCAGCCGGTGTTGTGGGCGGTGATGGTGTCGTTGGCTGCGGTGTGGGCGGGGTATGGGGTGTGTCCTGTGGCGGTGGTGGGTCATAGCCAGGGTGAGATCGCGGCTGCGGTGGTGGCGGGTGCGCTGTCGTTGGAGGACGGCGCCAAGGTGGTGGCTTTGCGGAGTAAGGCGTTGCGACAGCTGGCTGGGGGTGGGGCGATGGCGTCGCTCGGTGTGGGTCAGGAGCGGGCTGGGCAGTTGCTGTCGGAGCTTGGCGGTCAGGCGGCTGGTGTGGGCGTGGCGGCTGTCAATGGGCCCTTTTCCACGGTGGTTTCGGGTCCGCCGGAGCAGGTGGCCGCTGTCGTCGTGGCGTGTCAGGAGGTGGGGGAGCGGGCGCGGTTGATCGAGGTGGATTATGCCTCGCATGGTCCTCAGGTGGAGGAGATCCGTGGGGAGTTGAATGAGGTTCTGGGTGGTGTTCGTCCGGTTGGTGGTGGGGCGGATGAGGTGGCGTTCTATTCGACGGTGACCGGTGGGCGGGCGGACGTTTCCGTCCTGGACGCGGGTTATTGGGTGTCGAATTTGCGGGAGCGGGTGCGGTTTGCCGATGCGGTCGAGGCGTTGTTGGCGGATGGGCATCGGGTGTTTATCGAGGCCAGCAGTCACCCTGTGCTGACTCTCGGTTTGCAGGAGACGTTCGAGCAGGTGGGTGTGGACGCGGTTGCGGTGCCCACTTTGCGTCGTGATCACGGTGGGCAGGCTCAGCTTCTGCAGTCGCTGGGTCAGGCGTTCGTTGCTGGGGTCGAGGTGGACTGGAGGGCCGCGTTCCCGGCCGATCCCACGCCTCGTACCGTCGACCTGCCCACGTACGCCTTCCAGCACCAGCGCTATTGGATGAACGGCTCGGGCGCTGTCGGCGACCCCAGCGGCCTCGGCCTCGTCGATGCGGACCATCCCTTGCTTGGCGCCGCCGTGGAGCTGGCCGATGGAAGCACCCACCTGCTCACCGGGCGTATCGCGGCCGGTGGCGATGACGACTGGCTCGGCGAACACATCGTGGCGGACGCCGTCCTGGCCCCGGGCGCGGCGCTGGTGGAGTGGGCGCTGCGGGCGGCCGACGAGGTCGGCTGCGATGGGATCGAGGAATTGGCGCTACAGGTGCCGTTGGTGCTGCCGGAGTCGGGCGGGTTGCGCGTCCAGGTGGTGGTGGGCGCCGCGGCCGAGGACGGGCGGCGCGATGTGCGGATCTACTCCCGTCCGGACGGCGAGGCCGACTCGGGCGCCGATGTGGGCTGGGTGTGCCACGCCGAAGGGGTGCTGAGCCCGGCACCGGAAGGTGCGGGCCCGTCGGCCGAGGGGCTGGGCGGAACATGGCCTCCGGCGGGTGCGCAACCGGTGGATCTGGAGGGGTTTTACGAGCGTTCCGAGGCGTCCGGCTATGCGTACGGGCCGTCGTTCCAGGGGCTGCGTGCCGTGTGGCGGGACGGCGCTGACCTGGTGGCCGAGGTGGCGCTGCCCGAAGCGGCGGGGGAGCGGACGGGGTTCGGCATCCACCCCGCGCTGCTCGACGCGGCCCTGCATCCGGCTCTTCTGCTCGACACCGGATCCGAGCGGGAGCGGGACGGCGGCCAGGTGCTGCTGCCGTTCGCGTGGAACGGGGTGTCGTTGTGGGCCGCTGGAGCGACCACTGTACGCGTACGGCTCACCCCGCATCGGGATGGCGCCGAGGGCGAGCGCGGGCTGCGACTGGTGGTGGCCGATGCCGTGGGCGACCCCGTTCTGACGGTCGACTCCCTGGTGACGCGACCGGCATCCGTAGAGCAGTTGCGGGAGGCCGCGGCGGCACGTGGTGTGGACGGCCTGTTCGTTCTGGACTGGACCCCACTGCCGCAGTCGACGGGGGCTGAAGGGCCGGTGGCCGATCGCGACACCTGGGCGGTGCTGGCGACCGAGGGGGCACATCCGGATCTGGAGGCGTTTCTCGCCGGGCTCGATGACGGGAAGCCGGTTCCGGCCGTGGTTCTCGCCGAGTTCCCGCGCTCGGACGCCGACTCCGCGACCGACATGGCGGCCGCTGGTCTGGCGGTGGCGCAACGCGCCCTGGAGCTGGTGCAGAAGTGGCTGGCCGAGCCGCGACTGGCCGATGCCCGGTTGGTCGTGGTGACACGTGGCGCGGTCGCCGTCGCCGATGCCGAGGGCGGTACGGATGTGGCCGCCGCCGCGCTGTGGGGTCTCTTGCGGAGCGCTCAGGCGGAGAACCCGGGGCGCTTCCTTCTGCTCGACCTCGAACTGGATGTAGATCGAGACCTCGCCCTTCACCTGCGGGACGCCATCACACAGGCGGTGGACCTGGAGGAGCCGCAGTTGGCCGTACGGGATGGCCGGGCGTGGGTGCCACGGCTGATCCGTGTATCCGCCGACAGCGGTCCGGAGGAGCGGGACACCCCGGCGGCGATTGCCCCTGACGGCACCGTGCTGGTGACGGGCGGCACCGGCACCCTGGGCGGCCTGGTGGCCGAACATCTGGTGCGCACGTGGCAGGTCGGCCATCTGCTCCTGGTGAGCCGTCGCGGGCCGGACGCGCCGGGCGCCCGCGACCTGGCCGCCCGCCTGGAAGGGCTGGGTGCGCGGGTGCGGATCGCCGCCGTGGACGTCACGGACGCGTCGGCGGTGGCCGAGCTCGTGGCGGGGGTCGAGGCCGAGCACCCGCTGACCGGTGTCATCCATGCCACGGGGCTGCTCGACGACGCGGTGATGACCTCGCAGACACCCGAACGGCTGGCCCGGGTGTGGGCGGCCAAGGCCACGGGCGCGGCGCATCTGCACACCGCCACCGCCGACCTTCCGCTGTCCCTGTTCGCGATGTTCTCATCGGCCGCCGGGGTCATGGGCAGCCCGGGGCAGGCCAACTACGCGGCGGCGAACGCCTTTTGTGACGCCCTCGCCGCACACCGTCAGGCCCGTGGCCTTCCCGGGCTGTCGGTGGCCTGGGGGCTGTGGGCCCAGTCCAGCGAGATGACCGGAAAACTCGCCGCCACGGACCGAGCACGGATGTCCCGCTCGGGCATCGCCGCGATGTCCAGCGAGAAGGCACTGGGCCTGCTCGACGCCGCCTGTGCACAGGGCGCCCCCCTGTGTGTCGCCGCCGCCGTCGATCCGGCCGGAGTGCCCCGTGGGGACCTTCCGGCGGTGTTGCGGGGGTTGGTGGCCGGTCGTGCCGGTCGGCGGTTGGCGGCTGGTGAGGTGGGGGTTTCGGGGTTGGCGGGGCGGTTGGTGGGGTTGGGGGTTGGTGCTCGGTTGGATGTGGTGGTGGAGGTGGTGCGGGGTGGTGTGGCGGTGGTGTTGGGGTTTGGTTCTGCGAGTGAGGTGCGGGTGGATGCTGCGTTTAAGGAGTTGGGTTTTGATTCGTTGACGGCGGTGGAGTTGCGTAATCGGTTGTCGGTGGTGACGGGGTTGCGGTTGCCGGCGACGATGGTGTTCGACTATCCGACGCCTCGGGTGCTGGCGGAGTATCTGTGCACCCGGCTGACCGGCGAGACCGCCGGTTCCCGTGCACCTGTCGCGGCGAGGGCCGATACGGACGATCCCGTGGCGATCATCGGCATGACCTGCCGTTTCCCGGGAGGCGCGAACTCCCCTGAAGCGCTGTGGGACCTGGTCGCCTCGGGGAAGGACGTCATCGGGGAGTTTCCGACCGGCCGAGGCTGGGATCTGGACGGGCTGTTCCATCCGGACCCCGATCACCCGGGCACCAGCTATGCCCACGAGGGCGCCTTCCTGTATGACGCCGATGCGTTCGACGCGGCGTTCTTCGGGATCAATCCGCGGGAGGCGCTGGCCACTGATCCACAGCAGCGGTTGCTGTTGGAGGCGTCGTGGGAGGTGCTGGAGCGGGCGGGGATCGACCCGGTGTCGTTGAAGGGCAGTCCGACCGGTGTGTACGCGGGCGTGATGTACCACGACTACGCGGCCGGGCTGAGCGGTGCCGCTGATGTGAAGCTCGAGGGCTACGCGATGCTCGCGGGTTCGGGCAGCGTGGTCTCGGGCCGGGTGGCGTACACGCTGGGCTTTGAGGGTCCTGCGGTGACGGTGGATACGGCGTGTTCGTCGTCGTTGGTGGCGATGCATTTGGCGGCGCAGGCGTTGCGGCAGGGGGAGTGCACGCTGGCGTTGGCCGGTGGGGTGACGGTGATGGCCACTCCGGATGTGTTCACCGGTTTCTCCCGTCAGCGTGGTCTGGCCCCCGATGGCCGGTGCAAGCCCTTCGCGGCGGCCGCCGACGGGACGGGCTGGGGCGAAGGCGTGGGCGTACTGCTGCTGGAGCGGCTGTCGGACGCCCGGCGCAACGGTCACGACGTCCTGGCCGTGATCCGTGGCTCCGCCGTCAATCAGGACGGTGCGTCGAACGGACTCACCGCGCCGAACGGACCCTCACAGCAACGAGTCATCCGACAGGCGCTTGCGAGTGCGGGGCTGTCGGTCTCGGATGTCGATGCGGTGGAGGCGCATGGTACGGGTACGACGCTGGGTGATCCGATCGAGGCGCAGGCGCTGCTGGCCACCTATGGTCAGGATCGCCCTGACGGGCAGCCGCTGTTGCTCGGCTCCATCAAGTCCAATATCGGGCATACGCAGGCGGCGGCGGGTGTGGCGGGCGTCATCAAGATGGTGCAGGCCATGCGTCATGGAACGCTGCCCGCCTCTCTGCACATCGATGAGCCGAGCCCGCATGTGGACTGGGACAGCGGTGCGGTGCGGCTGCTGACCGAGGCGGTGGAGTGGCCGAACGGTGAGCGGCCGCGCCGGGCCGGTGTGTCCTCGTTCGGCGCCTCCGGCACCAACGCCCATCTCCTTCTGGAGCAGGCCCCCGAGCCGGTCGAGCGTGTCACCACCGAACCCGTGATCTCCCCCGACACGCGGGCGGTGCCATGGACGCTGTCCGCGCGGAGTGCGGAGGCGCTGCGCGGCCAAGCCGCCGCGCTGGCCGAACGCGTCGCCAGCTGCCCGGAGCTGCCGACGGTCGAGGTGGGCTGGTCACTTGCCACCACGCGATCGCTGTTCGAGCACCGGGCGGTGGCGTTGGGCGATGACCGCGCCGAGCTGTTGGCCGCCGTGGCGGCACTGGCGAGCGGTGAACCACATCCGGGTGTAGTGCTCCCCGCCAGTGGCGCGGCGACGGGCAAGACCGTGTGGCTTTTCAGCGGTCAGGGCAGCCAGCGCCAGGGGATGGGGGCCGGGCTGTACGAACGGTTCCAGGTGTTCGCCACGGCCTTCGACGAGGTCTGCGGCCTGCTCGACCCCCACCTGGAACATCCGCTCCGCGACGTGGTCTTCCACGGGGTGGCCGAGCGGCCGGGGCTGCTGGACCACACCACCTACGCCCAGGCGGGGCTGTTCGCCCTGCACATCGCCCTGGCCCGGCTGCTCGACTCGGTCGGAGTACGCCCCGACGCCGTCATCGGTCATTCGATCGGCGAGATCGCCGCCGCCCACATCGCCGGAGTCTTCGACCTCCCCGACGCCTGCCATCTCGTCGCCACCCGCGCCACCCTGATGGGAGGGCTTCCCGAAGGCGGAGGCATGGTCACCATCGCGGCCACCGCCGATGAACTCGCCGAGGACCTGGCCCGATACGAAGGCCAGGTGGGCATCGCCGCCCTCAACACCCCTGGCAACACCGTTGTCTCCGGTCCGATCGAGCTGGTCGCCGATATCGGCGCCAACTGGGCGGCCAAGGGCCGCAAGACCAGGACCCTGACCGTCAGCCACGCCTTCCACTCCCCGCTGATGGACCCCATCCTGGAGCCGTTCGCGCAGGCCATCGACGGCCTGACCTTCCACCGGCCCACCCTCCCAGTGCTCAGCAACCTCACCGGTGAGCCGGCCGACGAGGAGATGGCCACACCGGGCTACTGGGTGTGCCACATCCGCCAACCTGTCCGTTTCCACCCCGCCGTCGCTCATATCGCGCCCGAAACCGGCCTCTTCCTCGAACTCGGCCCCGACCCCGTCCTCGCCACCGCGACCCAGCACACCCTTCAGCACCTCACCCCCGACGAGGCGACGACCGACGCCGACGCCGACGCCGATGAGGGCGAGGCCGGGGCCGGGGCCGGCGCCGAGCGGCCGACTCCGCTGGTGACGGCCACCCTGAGCCGTAAACGACCCGATGTGCACGCACTCGGCCACGCCCTCGCCCAACTGCACACCCATGGGACCGATGTCGACTGGGCCCACTGGTTCCCGGCCGGCCCGGCGCCTCGGACGGTCGACCTGCCCACGTACGCCTTCCAGCGCGAGCGCTACTGGCTGGCCCAGGGCGGTGGCGTGGGGGATGTGGGGGCCGCCGGGCTGCAGCGGGTGGAGCATGCGCATCTCCCGGCGGTCGTCGGGCTCGCCGACGGCGGGCTGGTGCTCACCGGCCGGATCTCGACCGGTGGCGGCACCGGGGGCTGGCTGGCCGAGCATGTGATGGCTGGCGCCGTGCTGGCGCCGGGCGCGGCGCTGGTGGAGTGGGCGCTGCGGGCCGCCGATGAGGCGGGCTGCGGCGGGGTGGAGGAGCTGGCGCTCCAGGTCCCGCTCGTGCTGCCCGCGTCCGGTGGGCTGCGCGTTCAGGTGGTGGTCGGCGTGGCCACCGAGGACGGGCGGCGTGATGTGCGGGTGTACTCCCGGCCCGACCGCGATGTCGAGCCCGGTGCCGAACCGGGCTGGGTATGCCATGCCGAGGGCGTCCTGAGTCCGCCGTCCCCGCAGAGCCCCGCGCGGGAGCCGGTGGACGAGCCGGGCCGGGCGTGGCCCCCGGTGGGCGCGGAGCCCGTACGGCTGGACGGGTTCTACGAGCGCGCCGCGGCGTCGGGATACGCCTACGGACCGTCGTTCCGTGGCCTGCGGGCCGTGTGGCGGGACGGCGAGGACCTCCTGGCCGCAGTGGCGCTGCCCGAGGCCGCCGGAGACCCGGACGGATTTGGTATCCATCCGGCACTGCTGGATGCCGCGGTCCATCCGGCGTTCCTCCTCGACCGGCCCGGGCAGGAGCACGACGACGGCCGGGTGTGGCTGCCGTTCGCCTGGAACGGGGTGTCGCTGTCGGCGGGCGGTGCCACGACGGTACGAGTCCGGCTCTCGCCCCAGGAGCAGGAGGCGGGTGGCGCCGAGGGCGAGCGCGGTCTGCGGGTCGCGGTGGCCGACGCACTGGGCGGTCCGGTGCTGACCGTCGACTCGCTGGTGATGCGACCGGCCGCCGTCGACCAACTGCGCACCTCCGGCGGGCCCGAGGTGGAGGGGCTGTTCACCCTGGAGTGGACGTCCCTGCCCGTCCCCGCACCGGACACCGGCGCCGGACACCAGGGGCCGGATCCGGCGGACGGCGGCGAGTGGGTGGTTCTGAGCCCGCAGGAGTGCGGGCCGATCGTGCCGGGCGCGGTACACCATCCGCATCTGGAGGCGTTGGTGTCCGCCCTCGACGGTGACGGCCCCGCCCCCTCGGTGGCCGTCGCGTATCTGCCCGCGCTCGGCGGCTCGTCCGGCGGGGACGCGGGTACGGACCTGGCGGCCGCCGGTCTGGCGGCCTCGGAGCGGGCGCTGGAACTGGTGCGGGGCTGGCTGGCCGAACCGCGGCTGGCCGAGACCCGGCTGGTGATGGTCACGCGGGGCGCGGTCGCGGTCGACACCTTCGAGGCGGTCGACACCTTCGAGGCGGAAGGCGCCTCCGAGGCGGACGGCGCCGGAGACGGCGGCCTGGACGTGGCCGGGGCCGCCGTGTGCGGACTGGTGCGCAGTGCGCAGGCGGAGAACCCGGGGCGATTCCTTCTGGTCGATCTCGACCCGGACTCCAAGCCGCTCGAAGAGAGTGTGCGCAGCGCCGTGGCCTGGGCGGCGCACCTGGACGAGCCGCAGGTCGCGCTGCGGGCGGGGCGGCTCCGGGTGCCCCGGCTGATGCGTACCGGTGGTGTGAGCAGTGGGGGTGTGGCCGCACTGGTGGGACAGCCCGCATGGCGGTTGGAGCTGACCGGCGCGGCCACGGTGGAGAACGTGAAGCCGGTGCCGTGTCCGGAGGTGCTCGAGCCCCTCGGACCGCGTCAGGTGCGGGTCGCGGTGCACGCGGCCGGTATCAACTTCCGCGACGCGCTCATCAGTTTGGGCATGGTCCCCGGCCAGACCGGGCTCGGTGGCGAAGGCTCCGGTGTGGTGCTGGACGTCGGCTCCGAGGTAACCGGGGTCGCGGTGGGCGACCTGGTCATGGGGGTCTTCGACCGCGCGTTCGGCCCGACGGCGGTGACCGACGCCCGCATGGTGGCGCCCGTTCCCGCCGGGTGGACCTATCCGCAGGCGGCCTCGGTGCCGGTGGCGTTCCTGACCGCCTGGTACGGACTCGTGGAACTGGCCCGGCTCCGGGCCGGGGAGACGGTCCTGATCCATGCCGCGACCGGCGGTGTGGGCATGGCGGCCGTACGGATCGCCCGGCATCTCGGGGCGGAGGTCTACGCGACGGCGAGCCCCGGCAAGCATGAGGTGCTGGAGGCGATGGGCATCGACGAGGCACACCGGGCCTCCTCACGCGATCTGGACTTCGAGGAGGCGTTCCGCGAGGCCACCGGCGGGCGTGGTGTCGATGTGGTGCTCAACAGCCTCGCCGGACCCTTCGTCGACGCCTCCCTGCGGCTGCTGGGCGAGGGTGGCCGGCTGATGGAGATGGGCAAGACCGACCTCCGTGACCCCGAGCGCGTCGCGGAGGAGTACCCCGGGGTGACGTACCAGGTCTACGACCTGATCACCGACGCCGGGCCCGAACACATCGGCCGGATGCTGGGCGAACTGGGCGAGCTGTTCACCACCGGAGCCCTGCGGCCACTGCCGGTGCGGACGTGGCCGCTCAGCCGGACACGTGAGGCGCTGCGCCATCTCAGCCAGGCCAAGCACACCGGCAAGCTGGTCCTGGACGTCCCCGCCCCGGTGGACCCGGACGGCACCGTCCTCATCACCGGTGGCACCGGCACCCTGGGCGCGCTGGTCGCCGAACACCTCGTACGCGTCTGGCGGATCGGGCATCTGCTGCTGGTGAGCCGCCGTGGCCCGGAAGCGCCGGGCGCCCGGGACCTCGCCGACCGGCTGGCCGCCCTGGGCGCGCGGGTACGGATCGTCGCCGCCGATGTCACCGACGCGGCAGCCGTGGCGGAGCTGGTGGCGGGGGTCGACCCCGGGCATCCGCTGACCGGAGTCATCCATGCGGCGGGTGTGCTGGACGACGCGGTCGTCACCGCGCAGACTCCCGAGCGGCTGGCGCGGGTCTGGGCGGCGAAGGCCACCGCCGCGGCGCATCTGCACGCCGCGACGGCACATCTGCGCCTGGGCGCGTTCGTGCTGTTCTCGTCGGCCGCCGGGGTCATGGGCAGCCCGGGACAGGCCAACTACGCGGCGGCCAACGCCTTCTGCGACGCGCTGGCGGCCCACCGTCAGGCCCTTGGCCTGCCGACGGTCTCGGTGGCCTGGGGCCTGTGGGCCGAATCCAGCGAGATGACCGGCGGCCTCGCCGACGCGGACCTGGCCCGGATGTCCCGCTCGGGGGTCACCGAGATGGCCGCCGACCATGCCCTGCGGCTGCTCGACGCGGCGGCCGAGCACGGCGGCCACCAGCTGATCGCGGCGGACATGAACACCAGTGTCCTGGCCGCCCAGCCCGTCGACGGCCTCCCCGCCACGCTCCGTGCCCTCGCCGCATCGGGCGCCGGTGGCGCGGCGGCGCGGCGTACGGCGGCGGCAGCCGATGCGCGGCCGGACGGCTGGGCCGGGCGGCTGGCGGGCCTGTCCGCGGCGGAACAGCACCGCACGGTACTCCAGTTGGTCCGTGGCCATGTGGCCACCGTGCTCGGGCATGCCGACGCCGAAGCGGTACAGGCCGACACCAACTTCAAGGAGCTCGGTTTCGACTCCCTGACCGCCGTCGAACTGCGCAACCGGCTCGCCGCCGCCACCGGTCTGCGGCTGCCCGCCGCCCTCGTCTTCGACTATCCGGAGGCGGCCGTGCTCGCCGACTACCTGCTGGAACGCATCGCCCCGGCGGTCGGCGCCGCCACGGGCCGGGACGGCGCCGATCCGGTCCTCAACGAACTGGCCAGGCTCGAAGCCACCCTGATCGGCCTCGAGATGGAAGACGACGATTCGGGGGCGGTCACGGCACGGCTCGAAAGCCTGCTGGCGAAGTGGAAAGCGACACGAAAGCCGGCGGAGGAAGAAATGACCGCCGCGGAGAGGCTGGAGTCCGCGTCCGCGGCCCAGGTTCTCGACTTCATCGACAACGAACTGGGTGTGTCCTGAATGTGCCGGGCGCGACGATCGCTGAGGCCGGGTGAAACCTCATGGTGAACGTGAATGAAGAGAAACTGGTCGAGTATCTCAAGCGCGTTTCCGCGGATCTGCACGATACGCGCCTGCGTTTGCGCGAGGTGGAGGAGCGATACCAGGAGCCGATCGCGGTCGTGAGCATCGCGTGCCGGTTCCCGGGCGGGGTGAACACGCCCGAGGACCTGTGGCGGCTGGTCACCGGCGGTGTGGACGCGATCGGGGACTTTCCCACCGACCGCGGCTGGGATCTCGACAGCCTCTATCACCCGGACCCGGACCACCCCGGCACCACGTATGTCCGCCGGGGCGGATTCCTCTACGACGCCGACCGATTCGACCCCCAGTTCTTCGGCATCAGCCCACGCGAGGCGCTCGCCACCAGCCCTCAGCAGCGACTCCTGCTGGAAACCGCCTGGGAGGCATGCGAACGGGTGGGAATCGACCCGGTGTCCCTCAAGGGCTCCCGGACGGGCGTCTACGCCGGTACGGCGACCACCGGCGGCGCCACATCGGGTGACCTTCCGCAGAAGGGATCCGAGGGATACGCGGGCAACGCACCGAGCCTGCTGTCGGGCCGGGTCTCCTACACCTTCGGCCTGGAAGGACCGGCCGTCACGGTGGAGACGGCGTGCTCGTCATCCCTGGTCGCGATCCATCTGGCCTGCCAGGCACTGCGGCAGGAGGAGTGCACCCTGGCCCTGGCCGGCGGGGTGACGGTGATGGCCACTCCCGAGGTGTTCACCGGCTTCTCCCGGCAACGGGGGCTGTCCCCGGACGGGCGGTGCAAGGCGTTCTCGGTGCACGCGGATGGCACGGGATGGGGCGAAGGCGTCGGACTCGTCCTGCTGGAGCGGCTGTCCGACGCCCGGCGCAACGGGCATGAGGTGCTCGCCCTGATCCGTGGCTCGGCCATCAACCAGGACGGCGCCAGCAACGGATTCACCGCGCCGAACGGCCCCTCCCAGCAGCGGGTGATCCGCCAGGCCCTCGCCAGCGCCCGGCTGGCCCCGTCCGAGGTGGACGCGGTGGAGGCGCATGGCACGGGCACCAAGCTGGGCGACCCGATCGAGGCCGACGCGCTGATCGCCACCTACGGCCGGGACCGGCCTGAGGACCGGCCGCTGTGGCTCGGCTCGCTGAAGTCCAACATTGGCCATACGCAGGGCGCGGCGGGTGTGGCCGGTGTGATCAAGATGGTCATGGCCCTGCGATACGGCGTACTCCCCGCCACCCTCCATGCCGAGGAACTGACGCCCCATGTGGAGTGGGACGGCGGCGGTGTGCGGCTGCTCACGGAGGCGGTCGAGTGGCCGACGGGCGAGCGCCCGCGCCGGGCCGGTGTGTCGTCCTTCGGGATCAGCGGCACCAATGCGCATGTGATCGTGGAGCAGGCTCCAGAGGGGGATGTGGAGTCGGCGTCCTCCGAGGTGGGCGGGGTGGTGCCGTGGGTGGTGTCGGGGCGCAGTGCGGAGGCGTTGCGGGGGCAGGCGGCGGCGTTGGCTGAGCGGGTGGGTGGCGCGGCCGAGTTCTCGTCTGTGGATGTGGGGTGGTCGTTGGTGACGACGCGGTCGGTGTTTGAGCATCGGGCGGTGGTGGTGGGCGCTGATCGGGCCGAGTTGGTGGCGGCGGTGGAGGCGTTGGCGGGGGGTGTGTCGCATTCGAGTGTGGTGCAGTCGGGGGTGGCGGCGTTGGCGGGGGACTCCGGTCCGGTGTTGGTCTTCCCCGGTCAGGGTTCGCAGTGGGTGGGGATGGGTGCGGAGTTGCTGGAGGTGTCGCCGGTGTTCGCGGCGCGGGTGGGGGAGTGTGAGCGGGCGCTTTCGGCGTATGTGGACTGGTCGCTGATGGATGTGTTGCGGGGGGCTGATGGTGCGGCGGATCTGGGGCGGGTGGATGTGGTGCAGCCGGTGTTGTGGGCGGTGATGGTGTCGTTGGCTGCGGTGTGGGCGGGGTATGGGGTGTGTCCTGTGGCGGTGGTGGGTCATAGCCAGGGTGAGATCGCGGCGGCGGTGGTGGCGGGTGCGCTGTCTTTGGAGGATGGCGCCAAGGTGGTGGCTCTGCGCAGCAAGGCGTTGCGGCGGTTGGCCGGTGGTGGGGCGATGGCTTCCCTCGGAGTCGGCCAGGAACAGGCGGGCCAACTGCTCTCCGACCTGGGAGACCAGGCCGCTGGTGTGGGCGTGGCAGCCGTCAATGGGCCTTCGTCCACGGTGGTTTCGGGTCCGCCGGAGCAGGTGGCCGCTGTCGTCGTGGCGTGTCAGGAGGTGGGGGAGCGGGCGCGGTTGATCGAGGTGGATTATGCCTCGCACGGTCCTCAGGTGGAGGAGATCCGTGAGGAGTTGAACGAAGTTCTGGCCGGTGTCTGCCCGCTCGATACGTCCGGTTCGGGCACGGCGTTCTACTCGACCGTGACCGGTGGTCGTACCGCTACCACCGACTTGGACACCGGCTACTGGGTGACCAATCTCCGTGAGCGGGTGCGGTTCACCGATGCCGTTGAGGCGTTGCTGGCGGACGGGCATCGGGTGTTCATCGAGGCCAGTACCCACCCGGTGCTTACGCTCGGCCTGCAAGAGACCTTCGAGGAAGCCGATATCCCGGCCGTCACAGTGCCCACCCTGCGCCGTGACCATGGCGGACAGGCTCAGCTCCTCCATTCGCTCGCCCAGGCGTTCACCGCCGGGGTCGATGTCGACTGGTCGGCCGCGTTCCCGGCCGACCCCACCCCTCGTACCGTCGATCTGCCCACGTATGCCTTCCAGCGCCAGCGCTACTGGGCCACCGCCACCGGCGGGGTCGGCGATGTGGGTGCCGCGGGGCTGCAGCGGTTGGAGCACCCGTTGTTGCGGGCGGCGGTGGGCCTCGCCGATGGCGGGTTGGTGCTGACCGGACGGGTGTCGGCCACCGGCGGCGACGGCTGGCTCGGTGACCATGTGGTCGCCGGAGTGCCACTGGCGCCGGGTGCGGCGTTGGTGGAGTGGGCGTTACGGGCGGCCGACGAGGCGGGCTGTGGCGGCATCGAGGAACTGGCGCTGCAGGTCCCGTTGGTGCTGCCGCCGTCGGGTGGGCTGCGGGTGCAGATCGTCGTAGGCGAGGCTGCCGAGGACGGGCGGCGCGATGTGCGGATGCACTCCCGGCCCGACCGCGATGCCGAACCCGGCGCGGATCCGGACTGGGTGACCCATGCGGAGGGCGTCCTGAGCCCGCCGGCCGCGCCGGGTGCGGCCGAGGAGCTGGGGGGAGTCTGGCCTCCCGAGGGCGCGAAGCCGATGGATGTCGAGGGGTTCTACGAGCATGCCGTGGCGTCGGGGTATGCGTATGGGCCGTCGTTCCAGGGGCTGCGTGCCGTGTGGCGGGACGGCGCTGATCTGGTGGCCGAGGTGGCGCTGCCCGAGGCGGCGGGGGACGCGGACGGCTTCGGTATCCACCCGGCACTGCTCGACGCCGCCCTGCATCCGATGCTGCTCGCCGCCGACATCGAGGCGGCGGACGACGGGGGCATGAGACTGCCGTTCGCCTGGAACGGCGTCTCCCTGTGGGCCGCGGAGGCGACCACGGTCCGGGTCCGGCTCTCGCCCCGCCAGCCCTCTCCCCATCAGGACGGTGCGGTGGGAGAGCGTGGGGTGCGGGTGGTCGTGGCCGATGCCATGGGCGCCCCGGTGCTGACGGTCGACTCCCTGACGATGCGCCCCGCCGACCCCCATCAGCTGAGGGCCGGGGACGGACGTGGCGTCGATGGGCTGTTCACGCTGGATTGGATCCCGATGCCCGGCGTGTCGGAGGCGGAGACCTCCGACGCCATGGGCTGGGTCGTGCTGGGTGAGGACGCCCTGCACCTGGCCGAGGAGCCGGGACTCGGTGATGGGGGAGTGGTGTGTCATCCGGGTCTCGAAGCGTTGGCCGCCACGCTCGACGAGGGGGCGTCGCCTCCCGCCTTCGCCGTGACCCACCTGCCCGCAGGCGGTGGCCTGCCGGGGGCCGGAGCTGCGGCGACGGCCGCTGATGGCTTGGCTGCCGTCGGTCGAGCGCTGGAGCTGCTGCAGGGGTGGCTGACCGAACCGCGGCTGGCCGAAATCCGGTTGGTGGTGGTGACACGCGGCGCGGTGTCGACCGTCGGCCCTGAAGACGGGGATTTCGGCGACGAAGAGCTGAATGTGGCCGCGGCGGGGCTGTGGGGCCTGCTGCGGAGTGCGCAGGCGGAACACCCCGACCGGTTTGTCCTCCTCGACCTTCACCAGGGCACCGAATCGGCCGCGGGTGATGTGGCGAATGCCGTCGTCCGTGCGGTACGGGCTGATGAATCACAGGCGGCCCTGCGCGCCGGGGGGCTGATGGTGCCCCGACTGACGCGCGCACGCGACACTGGCGGCGCCGACGAGCCGGATTCCGGAGGGCTGGCCCCTGGTGGGCTCGACCCCGACGGTACGGTGCTGATCACCGGTGGTACGGGCCTGCTGGGCGGTCTGGTGGCCGAGCATCTGGTGCGTACGTGGCAGGTCAAGCATCTGGTCCTGGTCAGCCGCCGTGGCTCGGACGCGCCCGGCGCACCGGAGTTGGCCGAGCGGCTGGGCGACCTGGGCGCGCAGGTGCGGATCGCCGCGGTGGATGTGACGGACGGCGACGCGGTCGCCGACGCGGTGGCCGGTATTGACCCGGCGCATCCGCTGACCGGTGTCATTCATGCGGCGGGGCTGCTGGATGACGCGGTGGTCACCTCGCAGACCCGGGAACAGGTGGCGCGGGTATGGGCGGCGAAGGCCGCGGCGGCCGCCCATCTGCACACCGCCACGGCGGACCTTCCGCTCCGCATGTTCGTGATGTACTCCTCGGCTGCCGGAGTCGTGGGCAACGCGGGTCAGGCCGGATACGCGGCGGCGAACGCGTTTGTCGATGCCCTGGTCACCTATCGGCGGGCGCTGGGACTGCCGGGGCTGGCGGTGGCCTGGGGGCTGTGGGCCCAGTCCAGCGAGATGACCGGGCATGTGGGCCGGGCAGACCTGACGCGACTGCGCGGGATGAGGCCGTTGTCGTCCGAGCGCGGGCTGGCCCTGCTGGACGCCGCATGCCGGTTCGCGAGTCCACTGATGGTGGCCGTGGACCTCGATCCGGCCGGGGCGGCCGGTGAGGATCTTCCGGCGGTGTTGCGGGGGTTGGTGGCCGGTCGTGCCGGTCGGCGGTTGGCGGCTGGTGAGGTGGGGGTTTCGGGGTTGGCGGGGCGGTTGGTGGGGTTGGGGGTTGGTGCTCGGTTGGATGTGGTGGTGGAGGTGGTGCGGGGTGGTGTGGCGGTGGTGTTGGGGTTTGGTTCTGCGAGTGAGGTGCGGGTGGATGCTGCGTTTAAGGAGTTGGGTTTTGATTCGTTGACGGCGGTGGAGTTGCGTAATCGGTTGTCGGTGGTGACGGGGTTGCGGTTGCCGGCGACGATGGTGTTCGACTATCCGACGCCTCGGGTGCTGGCGGAGTATCTGTGCACCCGGCTGACCGGCGAGACCGCCGGTTCCCGTGCACCTGTCGCGGCGAGGGCCGATACGGACGATCCCGTGGCGATCATCGGCATGACCTGCCGTTTCCCGGGAGGCGCGAACTCCCCTGAAGCGCTGTGGGACCTGGTCGCCTCGGGGAAGGACGTCATCGGGGAGTTTCCGACCGGCCGAGGCTGGGATCTGGACGGGCTGTTCCATCCGGACCCCGATCACCCGGGCACCAGCTATGCCCACGAGGGCGCCTTCCTGTATGACGCCGATGCGTTCGACGCGGCGTTCTTCGGGATCAATCCGCGGGAGGCGCTGGCCACTGATCCACAGCAGCGGTTGCTGTTGGAGGCGTCGTGGGAGGTGCTGGAGCGGGCGGGGATCGACCCGGTGTCGTTGAAGGGCAGTCCGACCGGTGTGTACGCGGGCGTGATGTACCACGACTACGCGGCCGGGCTGAGCGGTGCCGCTGATGTGAAGCTCGAGGGCTACGCGATGCTCGCGGGTTCGGGCAGCGTGGTCTCGGGCCGGGTGGCGTACACGCTGGGCTTTGAGGGTCCTGCGGTGACGGTGGATACGGCGTGTTCGTCGTCGTTGGTGGCGATGCATTTGGCGGCGCAGGCGTTGCGGCAGGGGGAGTGCACGCTGGCGTTGGCCGGTGGGGTGACGGTGATGGCCACGCCGGATGTGTTCACCGGTTTCTCCCGTCAGCGTGGTCTGGCCCCCGATGGCCGGTGCAAGCCCTTCGCGGCGGCCGCCGACGGGACGGGCTGGGGCGAAGGCGTGGGCGTACTGCTGCTGGAGCGGCTGTCGGACGCCCGGCGCAACGGTCACGACGTCCTGGCCGTGATCCGTGGCTCCGCCGTCAATCAGGACGGTGCGTCGAACGGACTCACCGCGCCGAACGGACCCTCACAGCAACGAGTCATCCGCCAAGCGCTGACGAGCGCCGGGCTGTCGCCGTCCGACATCGACGCGGTGGAGGCGCATGGTACGGGTACGACGCTGGGTGATCCGATCGAGGCGCAGGCGCTGCTGGCCACCTATGGTCAGGATCGCCCTGACGGGCAGCCGCTGTTGCTCGGCTCCATCAAGTCCAATATCGGGCATACGCAGGCGGCGGCGGGTGTGGCGGGCGTCATCAAGATGGTGCAGGCCATGCGTCATGGAACGCTGCCCGCCTCTCTGCACATCGATGAGCCGAGCCCGCATGTGGACTGGGACAGCGGTGCGGTGCGGCTGCTGACCGAGGCGGTGGAGTGGCCGAACGGTGAGCGGCCGCGCCGGGCCGGTGTGTCCTCGTTCGGCGCCTCCGGCACCAACGCCCATGTCATCCTCGAACAGGCGCCCGCCACGCCTGAGGAGGATGGACAGACGGAGCCGGTCTCCTCCGACATGGGCACGGTCTCGTGGGTGCTCTCGGCGCGGAGTGCGGAGGCGCTGCGCGGCCAGGCCGCCGCCCTGGCTGAACGTGTGGGCGGCGCGTCCGAGCTGTCGTCCGGTGATGTGGGGTGGTCGTTGGCCACCACGCGGTCGGTGTTCGAGCATCGGGCGGTGGCGTTGGGTGATGACCGCGCCGAGCTGTTGGCCGCCGTGGAGGCGTTGGCGGCGGATGTGTCGCATCCGGGTGTGGTGCAGTCGGGTGCGGCGGCGCTGGCGGGTGATGTGGGTCCGGTGCTGGTTTTCCCCGGCCAGGGTTCGCAGTGGGCCGGTATGGGCGCCGAGCTGCTGGAGGTGTCGCCGGTGTTCGCGGCACGAGTGGAGGAGTGCGAGCGGGCGCTGGCGCCGTACGTGGACTGGTCGCTGACGGATGTGCTGCGCGGCGCGGAGGGTGCGGCGGATCTGGGGCGGGTGGATGTGGTGCAGCCGGTGTTGTGGGCGGTGATGGTGTCGTTGGCTGCGGTGTGGGCGGGGTATGGGGTGCGTCCTGTGGCGGTGGTGGGTCATAGCCAGGGTGAGATCGCGGCTGCGGTGGTCGCGGGAGTGCTGTCCCTGGAGGACGGTGCCAAGGTGGTGGCTCTGCGCAGCAAGGCGTTGCGGCGGTTGGCCGGGGGCGGGGCGATGGCCTCCCTCGGTGTGGGTCAGGAACGGGTGGGTGAGTTGCTCTCCGGTCTGGGCGATCAGGCCGCTGGGGTAGGCGTAGCCGCAGTCAACGGGCCTTCGTCGACCGTGGTTTCGGGTCCGCCGGAGCAGGTGGCAGCCGCCGTCGCAGCGTGCCAGGAGGTGGGGGAGCGGGCGCGGCTGATCGAGGTGGATTATGCCTCGCACGGTCCTCAGGTGGAGGAGATCCGTGAGGAGTTGAACGAGGTTCTGGCCGGTGTCTGCCCGCTCGATACGTCCGGCTCGGGCACGGCGTTCTACTCGACCGTGACCGGCGGTCGTGCCGTCACCACCGACCTGGACACCGGTTATTGGGTGGCGAACCTGCGGGAGCGGGTGCGGTTCACCGATGCCGTTCGGGCGTTGCTGGCGGACGGGCATCGGGTGTTCATCGAGGCCAGTACGCATCCCGTGCTCACCCTCGGCCTGCAGGAGACCTTCGAGGAAGCGGAGGTCACGGCCGTCACCGTGCCGACCCTGCGCCGCGATCACGGTGGCCAGGCCCAGCTCCTCCACTCGCTCGCCCAGGCGTTCACCGCCGGGGTCGACGTCGACTGGACCACGCTGTACCCGAGTTCCCCGGCACCCCGTGTGGTCGCACTGCCCACCTACGCGTTCCAACGCGAGCGCTACTGGCTCGACGGCCACGGTGGACGCGCCGGCGACCCGGCCGACCTCGGGCTCGTCTCCGCCGGACATCCGCTGCTGGGTGCCGCTGTGGAGCTCGCCGATGGCCGTGGCCATGTGCTGACGGGCCGGATTTCGGCGCGTACGCATACCTGGCTCGGTGAGCATGTGGTGGCGGACGCGGTGCTGGTCCCGGGCGCGGCGCTGGCCGAGTGGGTGCTGCGGGCGGCCGATGAGGTCGGCTGTGGCGGAGTGGATGAACTGGCGTTGCGGGTGCCGCTGGTCCTGCCGTCGTCGGGCGCCCTGCGGGTGCAGGTCGTCGTGGGCGAGGCCGCCGAGGACGGGCGTCGTGATGTGCGGGTGTACTCCCGGCCCGCTGGTGAAGGAGACTCCGCCACGGGATGGGTCTGTCATGCGGAGGGCGTGTTGAGCGCACCCGCGGACCGTTCCGACGAGGGGCTGGGACTGGGCGGGGCGTGGCCCCCGGCCGGTGCGGCTCCGCTCGGCGTCGAGGGGTTCTACGACCGGGTCGCGGCCTCGGGATATGCCTACGGACCGTCGTTCCAGGGACTGCGGGCCGTATGGCGGGACGGCGCGGATGTGTGCGCGGAGGTGGCCCTGCCCGAGGCCGCCGGGGAGCAGGCCGGGTTCGGCATCCACCCAGCACTGCTGGACGCCGCGCTGCATCCCGCACTGCTGATCGACCAGCTCGACGCGGACGACACCGACACCGACACCGAGCCCGGTACCGAAGCCACCGACGGCCAGATCTGGCTGCCGTTCGCCTGGAACGGCGTGACGTTGTGGGCGGCCGGGGCCACCACGGTCCGGGTTCGGCTCTCTCCCCAGCCGGAGAACGCCGAGGGCGAGCGCGCACTACGGCTGACCATGGCCGATGCCGTCGGCGCTCCGGTGCTGACCGTGGACTCCGTGGCGATGCGGCCCGCGAGCGTCGAGCAGTTGCGGGCGGCGGTGGCTCACGGCAGCCACGGCACGGACAGCCTGTTCACCGTCGATTGGACGCCCCTGCCGCTCGCGGCCGGGGCCGAAGGGGCAGCGGCCGGGGACGACGGCTGGGCCGTCCTGGGCGCCGACGGCCACCCGGATCCTGCCGCGCTGATCGCGGCACTCGGCGATGAGAAACCCGTCCCGCCGGTCGTTCTCGCCGATATGACCGCCCTGGCCAGCCCCACCGGTGCGGGCGCCGAGGAGGCGTCGACCGAGGCGCTGTCGGCGACGGAACGGGCGCTGGAACTGGTGCGAAACTGGCTCGCCGAACCGCGGTTGACGGACGCCCGGTTGGTGGTGGTCACGCGAGGCGCGGTCGCGGTCGACGGTCCCGAGAGCACCACCCGGGTGGACCTGGCCGCGGCCGCCGTGTGGGGCCTCGTACGCAGCGCACAGTCGGAGAATCCCGGCCGGTTCGTCCTCCTCGACCGCGACGACGACCTCGATGCCAACCCCAACCCCAACGCCAACGCCAACCGCAACCCTCACACCGAAGCCGTGCGCATCGCCGTGGCGCGCGCCGTGGAGATGGACGAGCCCCAGCTGGCCTTGCGTGCCGGCCGGGCGCTGGTGCCCCGTCTGGTCCATGCCGGTACCGGGGGCGCGGGGCTGGTGGGCCCCGTGGAGCAGCCGGAGGCATGGCGGTTGGACACGGCGGGCACGGCGACCCTCGAGAACGTCGTCCCCGTGCCCTGCCCCGAGGTGCTGGAGCCCCTGGGCGCCGGCCAGGTACGGATCGCCGTACGCGCCGCCGGTGTCAACTTCCGTGATGTGCTGGTCGGTTTGGGCATGGTGCCCGGCCAGACCGGACTCGGCGGTGAGGGCGCCGGAGTGGTGGTGGACATCGGCCCCGAGGTGACCCACGTGTCCGTGGGCGATCGCGTCATGGGTGTCCTCGACCAGTCGTTCGGACCGCTGGCGGTCACCGACGCGCGGTTGCTGGCGCCGATCCCGGACGGCTGGAGCTTCCGGCAGGCGGCGGCCGTACCGGTGGCCTACCTCACCGCCTGGTACGGACTGACCGACCTCGCCGGGCTCCGGCCAGGGGAGTCGGTGCTGATCCATGCCGCGACCGGTGGTGTGGGGACGGCCGCGGTGCGGATCGCGCGGCATCTGGGCGCGGAGGTCTACGCCACGGCCAGCCCGGGGAAGCATGCGGTGCTGGAGTCGATGGGCATCGACGAGGCGCATCGGGCCTCCTCACGCGATCTGGACTTCGAGGAGACGCTCCGGGCAGCCACCGGCGGCCAGGGTGTGGACGTGGTGCTCAACAGCCTCGCCGGGCCGTTCGTGGACGCCTCGCTCCGCCTCCTCCGTGAAGGCGGCCGGTTGCTGGAAATGGGCAAGACCGATGTCCGCGACCCGGAGCTGATCACCGCCGAATACCCCGGGGTGACCTACCGGGTCTACGACCTGATCACGGACGCCGGTCCGGATCGTATCGGCCAAATGCTGCGGGAGCTGGACGAGTTGTTCGCCTCCGGTGTGCTGGAGCCTCCTCCGGTACGGGCGTGGCCGTTGAGCCGGGCGCGTGAGGCGCTGCGGTATTTCAGTCAGGCCAAGCACACCGGCAAGCTGGTGCTGGACGTCCCCGCCCCCGTGGATCCTGAGGGCACCGTGCTCATCACGGGTGGCACCGGCACCCTCGGCCGACATGTCGCCGAGCACCTCGTCCGCGCCTGGAAGATCCGCCATCTGCTGCTGGTGAGCCGCAGCGGGCCCGAGGCCCCCGGCGCACCGGAGCTGCTGGCCCACCTCACCGACCTGGGCGCCGAGGCCCGGATCGTGGCCGTGGACGTCACCGACGGCGCCGCGGTGAACGACCTCGTCGCGGGCGTCGACCCGGCGCACCCCCTGACCGGTGTCGTCCACGCGGCGGGGGCGCTGGACGACGCGGTGGTCACCTCGCAGACCCCGGAACGTCTGGCGCGGGTGTGGGCGCCCAAGGCCACGGCCGCGGCCCATCTCCATGCCGCCACCGCCCATCTGCGGCTCGGCATGTTCGTGATGTTCTCCTCGGCCGCGGGGGTGATGGGCAGCCCGGGCCAGGCCAACTACGCGGCGGCCAACGCCTATTGCGACGCCCTGGCCACCCACCGCCAGGCCATGGGCCTCCCGGCGGTCTCGGTGGCCTGGGGGCTGTGGGCCGATGCCAGCGGGATGACCGGGCATCTGGACGAGGCGGACCTGGCCAGGATGTCCCGTTCCGGCATCGCCGCGATGTCCGGCGAGCAGGCGCTGGGGCTGATGGACGCCGCCTGCTGGCACGGTGCCCCGCAGCCCGCGGCCGTCCAGCTCGACCTCCGGGCGCTGGCCGCTCAGCCCGCGGACACCCTGCCCGCCCTGCTGCGCACGCTCCTCGACAACGGAACGACCACACGTCGTACCGCCGCCACCGGGGCGCCCGCCGCCGGTCTGGTCGCCCAGCTCGCGGCGGTGCCCGTGGAGGAACAGCACCGGATCCTGCTCGCGCTGGTGCGCACGCAGGCCGCGGCGGTCCTGGGCCACACCGACGCCGGGGCGGTGTCCGCTGACACCCCCTTCAAGGATCTGGGCTTCGACTCACTGACCGGTGTCGAACTGCGCAACCGGCTCGCCGCCGCCACCGGGCTGCGGCTCCCCGCCACCGTCGTCTTCAGGCATCCGACGCCCTCGGCCATCGCCGCCGAACTGCGCGAAAAGCTGTGCCCCGCGCAGGCGGACAGCTCGGCGCCCGTCTTCGGCGAGCTGGAGAGGCTGGAGGCGGCGATGGCACGCCTCGTGCCCCACGACGAGGTCCGCGACCGGCTGGCGAAGCGCCTGGAGGCGCTGCTGTGGCGCCTGACCGACGACACGTCGGCCGAGGCCACCGGCCGGCACCACCCCACCGTGGACGACGGCGCCCTCGACTCCGCGTCGGACGACGAGTTGTTCGAGTTCATCGACAGGGAACTGCCCTCTTGATCGTGAGTGAGGACTGATGTCGGGTACGGAAGAGAAACTCCGCCAGTATCTGAAGCGGGTCACGGTGGATCTCGGGCAGGCTCGTCAGCGGCTGCGCGAGATGGAGGAGCGATCCCAGGAGCCGGTGGCCATCGTGAGCATGGCCTGCCGCTATCCGGGTGGTGTCGGCTGCCCCGAGGAGCTGTGGGAGCTGGTGGCTTCCGGTGGCGACGGCATCACCGCGTTCCCCACCGACCGCGGTTGGGATCTGGAGGGCCTCTACCACCCCGACCCCGACCACCCCGGCACCAGCTACGTCCGGCACGGCGGATTCCTGGACGGCGCCGACCGCTTCGACGCGGACTTCTTCGGGATCAGCCCGCGCGAGGCCCTGGCGATGGATCCGCAGCAGCGGTTGCTGCTGGAGGTGGCCTGGGAGCTGTTCGAGCGCGCGGGCGTCGACCCGGTGACGGTGAAGGGCAGCCGGACCGGTGTGTACGCGGGCGTGTCCAGCCAGGACTACATGTCCCGGATGCCCCGGGTCCCCGAGGGCTTCGAGGGCTATGCCACCACCGGCAGCCTCACCAGTGTGGTCTCCGGCCGGGTGGCGTACACCTTGGGTCTGGAGGGCCCGGCGGTGACCGTCGACACGGCGTGCTCGTCGTCGCTGGTGGCGATGCATCTGGCGAGCCAGGCGCTGCGTCAGGGCGAATGCGATCTGGCGCTCGCGGGCGGGGTCACCGCGCTCACCACTCCGACCGCCTTCGCCGAGTTCTCCCGGCAGCGCGGGCTGGCCCCGGACGGCCGCTGCAAGTCCTTCGCATCGGCCGCGGACGGCACCGGGTTCTCCGAGGGCGTCGGGTTGGTGCTGCTGGAGCGGCTGTCCGACGCACGCCGCAACGGGCATCGAGTGCTGGCCCTGATCCGGGGCTCGGCCGTCAACCAGGACGGTGCCAGCAACGGTCTGACCGCGCCCAACGACGTATCGCAGGAACGGGTGATCCGTCAGGCGCTGGCCGACGCGCGCCTCGCCGCCGACCAGGTCGACGCGGTGGAGGCGCACGGTACGGGGACCTCCCTCGGCGACCCGATCGAGGCACACGCGCTGCTGGCCACCTACGGACGGGACCGGCCCGGTGAACGGCCCCTGTGGCTGGGGTCGCTCAAGTCGAACATCGGCCATGCCCAGGCGGCCGCCGGAGTGGCCGGTGTCATCAAGATGGTGATGGCGCTCCGGCACGAGACGCTGCCGGTCACCCTGCACATCGATGAGCCGTCCCCTCATGTGGAGTGGGAAGGCGGCGGGGTACGGCTGCTGACCGAACCGGTGGCGTGGCCGAGGAGTGAGCGAGCCCGCAGGGCCGGGGTGTCCTCCTTCGGGATCAGCGGCACCAACGCCCATCTGATCCTGGAACAGGCCCCCGAGCCCAGCCCCCCTGACCAGCCGGAGCCCGCCGACCCCGCTCCCGAGGCAGCGGCGACGGCGACGGCGGTGGTGCCCTGGGCGCTGTCCGCCCGTGGCGCCCAGGCCCTGCGGGGACAGGCGGCGGCGCTCGCCCGGCGGATGGCCGCCGATCCGGGGCTGTCCATCGCCGATGTGAGCTGGTCGCTGGTCACCACCCGGTCGGTGTTCGACCACCGGGCCGTGGCCGTCGGCGAGACCCGCGAGGAGCTGATGGCGGCCGTGGAGGCACTGGCCACCGGCGGAACACACCCGGGCCTCGTCCACCCCGGTGGCGCCGTCGTGGCCGGGGACCTGGGCCCGGTGCTGGTGTTCCCCGGCCAGGGCTCGCAGTGGGCGGGCATGGGCGCCGAACTGCTCGACGCCGCACCCGTGTTCGCGGCCCGTGTGGCGGAGTGCGAACGGGCGCTTGCGCCGTACGTCGACTGGTCCCTCACCGATGTGCTGCGGGGCGCCGACGGGGCGGCCGACCTGGGCCGTGTCGATGTGGTGCAGCCCGTCCTGTGGGCCGTGATGGTGTCGCTCGCCGCGGTGTGGGCAGGCCACGGCGTACGTCCCGGGGCGGTGATCGGGCACAGCCAGGGCGAGATCGCGGCGGCCGTGGTGGCCGGGGCCCTGTCGCTGGAGGACGGCGCCAAGGTGGTGGCGCTGCGCAGCAAGGCGTTGCGGCGGCTCGCCGGTGGCGGGGCGATGGCCTCCCTGGGAGTGAGCCGGGAGCGGGCCGGGAAGCTGCTGGCCGCTCTGGGCGACCAGGCGGCGGCCGTCGGCGTGGCGGCCGTCAACGGCCCCTCCTCCACGGTGATTTCCGGTCCGCCCGAGCAGGTGGCGCACGCCGTGGCGGCGTGTCAGGAGGCGGGCGACCGGGCGCGGCCGATCGAGGTGGACTACGCCTCGCACAGCCCCCAGATGGACGAGATCGCCGACGAGCTGGCGGAGGCACTGGCGGGCGTCCGGCCGGTCGCGTCCCAGGTGGCGTTCTACTCCACGGTCACCGCCCGGCGGATCGACACCACCGGGCTGGACACCGCGTACTGGGTGACCAACCTCCGTGAGCCGGTGCGGTTCGCCGACACCGTCCAGGCGCTGCTGGCCGACGGCCACCGCGTGTTCATCGAGAGCAGTACCCATCCCGTACTGACCGTGGGAATGCAGGAGAGCTTCGAGGAAGCCGGGGCCGACGCGGTCACCGTGCCCACGCTCCGGCGCGACCACGGCGGCCCGGCGCGGTTGATCGAGTCCCTCGCGCTGGCCTTCACCGTGGGCGTCGCCGTCGACTGGACCACCCTCCACCCCACCGGCCCCGCCGCCCCGCACACCGTCGCACTGCCCACCTACGCCTTCCAGCGGGAGCGGTACTGGCTGGCCGACTCGGTGTCCTTCGCCACCGAGTCCCCGGCGGACGAGGAGGAGTCCCGGTTCTGGGCCGCGGTGGAGGGAGAGGACCTCAGCGCGCTCTCCGAGACGCTGAGCCTCCCGGACGGCACCGGCCACCGGACCTCGCTGGGCACCGTGCTCCCCGCGCTCTCGACATGGCGTCGCGGCCGTCGTGAGCGCTCCGCCGTGGACTCCTGGCGCTACCGCGTCGAGTGGCGGCCCATCACCGATGCCGCCCCCGCCACCGCGGGCTCCTGGCTCGTGGT
Source organism: Streptomyces sp. 11-1-2 (assembly GCF_003595545.1). Lineage (NCBI taxonomy): Bacteria > Bacillati > Actinomycetota > Actinomycetes > Kitasatosporales > Streptomycetaceae > Streptomyces > Streptomyces sp. 11-1-2. Next base: position 1,633,040 of record NZ_CP022545.1, on the reverse strand, counting down.
CCACCCGAAGGGCGCCGCCGACGGCTGGACGGATGCCTGCGTACGGGCGCTGGGCGCGGACGGCGGCCAGGTGCGCAGGCTGGAGCTGGCCGAGGACACCGACCGGGAGGTGCTCGCCGAACTGCTGCGCTCCCGGTGCGCCGAGGAGACGCCACCGACGGGCGTACTGTCGCTGCTGGCCCTGGACGACGACGCGCGGCCGCTCCCCGGCGTGGCCCCCGGCCTGACCGGCACGCTCACCCTGCTCCAGGCCCTGGTGGACGCCGCCGTCACCGGGCCCCTGTGGTGTGCCACCCGCGGCGCGGTCGCCATCGACGACTCCGACCCCCTGAGCGCTCCCCACCAGGCCCAGCTGTGGGGGCTCGGCAGGGTGGCCGCCCTGGAACACCCCGATCGGTGGGGCGGGTTGGTGGACCTGCCCGCGAGCCCGGACACCCTGGAGGCGGGGCGGCTGCGCGCCGTGCTCACCGGGGCCTGTGGCGAGGACGAGGCGGCGCTGCGCCCGACCGGTGCGTACGGCCGACGGCTGGTCCCCGACCCGATCGGTGGCCGTGCCCCGCGGCGCACCTGGAAGCCCCGGGGCACCGTGCTCATCACCGGAACCGCCGACGGACCAGCCGCCCATGTCGCCCGCCGGCTGGCCGCCGACGGCGCCGAACACATCCTGATGCTGAGCCCCGGAGGTGGCGACGCCCCCGGCGCCGTGGAGCTGAAGGCCGAAGTGGAGCTGAAGGCCGAACTGGACGCGCTCGGCACCGGACTCACCGTGGCGGACCACTCACCCGCCGACCGGGACGGCACCGCACGCCTCGTCGAGCGGGTGGCGGAGGCGAGTGGACGCATCGGGACGATCATCCACACCTCGGCCTCCGGAGAACTGGCCCCGCTGATGGACCTCACCCCACAGCGGCTGACCGAGGAGATCCGCGCCCATCTGGACGACACCGGGCGCCGGTTGGACGAACTCTGCGGTATGGGCCCCGAGGACACCGTGGTCTACTTCTCCACCGTCGCCGCGTCCTGGGGCAGCAAGGACCACGGCTCCTACGCGGCCGCCACCGCCTGCCTCGACGCGCTGGCGCGGCGCGACCGGGCCGACGGCCGCCCCACCGTCTCGATCGCGTGGGGGCTGTGGGATCTGCCGTACGGCGGTGACACCCCGGACGGGCCGGTGGCCGCGCACACCGAGCGCTCCCGGCGGCAGGGCCTGTCCCCGCTGGACCCACGGCCGGCGCTGACCGCACTGCGCCAGGTGCTCGACCACGACGATCCGCGCGTCACGATCGCCGATGTGGAATGGGAGCGCTTCGCGCCGCTGTTCACCCTCGCCCGCCCCAGCAGGCTCCTCGACGACATCCCGGCCGCCCGCCGGGCCATCGAGGCCGCGCGGGGAGCCGCGGAGGACACCGGCACCGATGAGGCGTCGGCGCTGCGGCGGGAGCTGGGCCCCTTGGCCGAGGACGAGCGGGTCGAACGGCTGCTGGCGCTGGTACGCGCCCATGTGGCCGCCGTACTGCACTATCCGGCGCCGGAAGCGGTCGAGCCGGACCGCCCGTTCAAGGAGCTGGGGTTCGACTCCATCGCGGCCGTCGAGCTCAGGAACCGGCTGCGCGCCACCACGGGGCTGAGCCTGCCGATGACGGTGGTCTTCGACTATCCGACCCCCCGGGCGCTGGCGGGCCATCTGCTGGCCGAGGTGGACCCGGGGGAGACCGGTGCGGCACATCCGCTGTCCGGACACCTCGACGAACTCGAGGCCGCGCTGGCCGGGCTGCCGACCGGCGACCCGCGGCGAGCCGGCCTGGTGAACCGGTTGCAGGCCCTGGTGTGGAAGTACACCGCCACCGAGCAGGAGGCCGGCGGACCGGCGGACGAGCAGGACCTGACGGCGGCCACCGCCGACGAGGTGTTCGCCCTCATCGACCGCGAACTCGGAGTCTGACCGGTGGTCGCGGGCCCCGCGCCCGCGACCACCGAGCACACGAACTCCCCGTACGGAGACCGTACGGGGAGTTCGTGTGCGGGGAGTCAGTGAGCGCCGCGGGCCGGCTGGACGCCGCGGGCCAGGTCGAGCAGATCGTCGGCCACCCGCCGGGGACGCTGGGCGTGCAGATCGTGCTCGGAGTCGAGATATTCCCGCATCGTGGCGTGGCGCAGGTTGGCCGTGGTCTCCCTGATACGGGAGCGGATGCGGTCCGCCCACTTCCCGTCCGCGCCCTTGGGAATGGCGGGCATCAGCAGGGTGGGCACCGTGATGGCCGCGTACCACGGCCTCGGCGGCTCGTTCCAGATGCTGTGCAGGATCGACATGTGCTGCTCGGTGGACATGCGCCGGGACAGCGACCCGTCCGGGTTCACCAGCATCGTGTCCACCGCGGCCTCGATCGCCGCCGGGGACCAGTCCGGGTGGATGGCGCGGAAGTAGTCGCGCACGCTTTGCACGGTGGCGCCCTCCAGGGACGCGGGCCGCAACGCCCCGACGAACGCGTCCCAGGAGGCGAACGCCTTGGCCGGCTCCAGCCAGCCGCCGTCCACGAGCGCCAGCGCGGCCACCAGTTCGGGGTGTTCGGCGGTCAGCCGCACCGAGACATTGCCGCCCCAGGAGTGACCGGCCACCACCACCCGGTCCAGCCCGAGGGCGGCGGCCGACGCCACCAGATCCGCGACCGCGGTCGGGGTGTCGTAGCCGGTCTCCGGTGTGTCGGAGTCCCCGTGGCCGCGCAGATCCACCGCGTACACCGCATGGCCCGCGGCTGCCAGATGGTCGGCGACCTCGTCCCACAGCCGGGCGCTGGAGGCCATGCCATGGACCAGGAGAAAGGGAAGCGACGCCGTTCCCGGCCGGTGCCGGAAATGCAATTTCACATCGTCGGTTACGGGCACGGAAAGATCCATGCCGGAATTCTAGCCGGGCCGCCCAATCCGATTCGACCGCTGGGGATGTGATGTATGCGCAGATTAGCGGCGCTTAAGCGGGGCGCGAGATGCTGGACCGCCGGGCGATTTATGCTCTCATGCCGATCCAACTCTTTTGCCGACCGTAGACTCCGAGCTGAAGTGAGGCGCTGTGTATCCCCCGGAATCGAGGCTCGCCCATGTCGACAACATCGACCTCACCGACTTGTCCTTCTGGGCCCAGCCCTACGGCGACCGTGACGCCGCCTTCGCGGCGCTGCGCCGGCGGCCGGAGCCCATGCTCTTCCGCGAACCGGTCATGCCCGGGTTCGGGCGTGGGTCCGGCTATTACGCGATGGTCAGGCATGCCGATATCGCCGAGGTGAGCCGGCGTCCGCAGGACTTCGGCTCGCTGCCCACCGCGATCAGCATCATCGATCTGCCGGAGGAGTTCAACAGCTTCTTCGGATCGATGATCAATATGGACAATCCCCAGCACGCCCGGCTGCGCCGGCTGGTGTCCCGCGCCTTCGGCCGGGGAATGGCCGCCGAGTTCGAGGTGGCCTCCCAAAAGGCGGCCCGAAAGATTGTCGACGACCTCATCGCGGACGGCCCGGGCGACTTCGTCCGGAACGTCGCGGCGATCATGCCGATCGCGGTGCTCAGCGGCATGATGGGGATTCCCGGCGACGACTACGAGTTCATTTACGACCGGTCCAATGTCATCGTCGGCACCTTCGACCCCGAATACGTTCCCCGGGCCGATCAGGCCACCGCCGCCCTGCTGAAGACCTCACATGAACTCGCCGACTACATCTCACGGCTCGCCGCCGACCGCACCCGTAACCCCACCGGAGATCTGGTCACCCGGCTGGTACAGGCGCAGATCGACGGTGAGCGGCTGAGCCCCGAAGAGCTCTCCTCCTTCTTCATCCTGCTCGTCGTCGCCGGAATGGAGACCACCCGTAACGCGATCTCACGTGGTCTGGTGCTGCTCACCGAACATCCGGAGCAGCGGAAGCTGCTGCTCTCCGACTTCGAGACCTACGCGCCGGGCGCGGTCGAGGAGATTCTGCGGGTCGCGACCCCCATCAACTGGATGCGCCGAACCGTCAAGCGGGACTGCGAGGTGAACGGCCACCGCTTCCAGGAGGGCGACAAGCTGCTGCTCTTCTACTGGTCCGCCAACCGGGACGAGGACGTCTTCACCGACCCCTATCAGTTCGACATCACCCGGGACCCCAATCCGCATATGACCTTCGGGTCGGTCGGCCCGCACTTCTGCCTGGGTGCCCATCTCGCCCGCATGGAGGTCACGGTGCTCTTCCGGGAGCTGTTCAGCCGGCTGCCGGAGATCCGCACGGTGGGGGAGCCCCGGCGGCTGGTGGCCAGCTTCGTCGAGGCCATCAAACACGTGGACTGCGCGTTCTGACGCACAGGCGGAACCGCGTACCACCGACAGGAAAACGCCGCGCGGGAGGGGGTTTGTCCCCCTCCCGCGCGGCGTTGTGCCCTGCGGCCCGGACTAGGCCGTGGCGCCGTCACCGGAGTTGACCGCGGCGTACGCCTCGGCGAGGTAGTGGCCGAGCTGGGCGGGGGTGGGGTACTCCAGAATGGCGACGAGGGGGATCTCCACGTCGGTGAGCGTCATGAGATTGCGGGTGAGTTCGAGAGCGGTCAGCGAAGTCAGCCCGTTCTCCAGGAAGTTGCTGTCGTCGTCCACCACGGCGGGTGCCAGGATGTCGGCGAGCTGCGTCCGTACGGTCTCCCGCAGGATGTCCTCGCGCTCCTCGGCCGTGGCGATGGCGAGCGCCTGGTGCAGCGCCGCCCCGTCCAGTGCGGTCTCGCTCTTCTCCGTCTGCATCGCGGATCCGTCTCCTTGAGGGCCGGCGTCGCCGGGGGTGTGGTTGTTGACGGTGGTGTGTGCGTTCATCGGTACTCCCGCCTGGTTGGGGCCGGTCGGCGTGATCACCGACCGCGGTGCGTATACGCCGTGGCCGAAGGGCCGGAAAGGTCATCGAAGAGCCGATGTCTTCCCAGCTCGGAGGCGTGTGCGGTCATCCAGCTCCAGTCGATGTCCGCGATGACCACGGCCGCCGTGTCCGCCATGACCGCCTGCCGCAGCAGGCCGGCGGCCGAGCGCTGGGGCAGTGCGGGCATCCCGTTGGTCCGGAGCTGCTTGGCGGCGCCGACGGCCGTGTCGGGGTCGTCGATCGAACCCCAGCACACCGAGGTCGCCGGAACGCCCCGTGCCCGGCACTCCTGGGCGAGCGCGCTCAGATAGGCGTGGGCCGGTGCCTGGTTGCCCAGACCCGGGCTGGGCAGGACGCCCACGATCGAGCACCCGAGCACCAGGGCCGACAGCTCATGGCTGCTGCCGAGGGCGCAGAGGCTCACCGCGCCCGCCACCGTCGCCGCCCACTCGCGCTCGATCCGCGCCGTCTCCAGCTGCCCCGCCTCGGCGGCCAGCGGTGCCGTGAGATGCAGAACGGCCGTCAGGGGGAACTCCGCGGGGAGGCCCGCGACCGTCGTGGCGAGCGCCTCCGGGTCCGCCACATCGACGGTGGCCGCGGACACTCGTACGCCCATGGCGCTCAGCTCGGCCACCAGGTCGGCGGCCGGTGGTGCGGTGTCGACCAGCAGCAGGTGTTCGGCGCCACCCTCGGCCGCCCAGCGGGCGGTATGCGCGGCCAGAGTGGTGGCCGCGCCCGTGACGAGGACCGTTCCCCGGAGCCGCCGGGCAGGGCTGGTCAGGGCCGTGGGGATGTCGCGCACCAGGCGCCGGGCGAAGCAGCTGTCGCCGCGTACGGCCACCTCCACTTCGCCGTACGCCCCGGCCAGGACCCCCGCGAGCCGCCGTCCCGCCCGGTCGTCGAACCGCTCCGGCAGGTCGACCAGCCCGCCCCACCAGCGCGGACGCTCCATCGCCAGCGCACCGCCCAGACCCCAGAACCGGGCCTGCTCCGGACGGGACACCGGATCGCCCAGGTCGACGCCGACGCCACCACGGGTGGCCAGCCACACCGGGGCCTCGATCCCGGCCCGCCGCAGCGTCTCGAACAGGTCGAGGGTCGGGGCGAGCGCCGGGCCGCGCCCGTCGTCGGCCGGTGTCTCCACCGCCAGCAGGGAGAGCACCCCCACGACCGGCCGCCCCCCGACGGCCTCGGACATCCGCCGGGCCCGCGCCTCGTCGTCCGGTGATGTGGTGTCCGGGGCGAACACGACGGTCTCGGCGCCATGGTGGCGCAGCGCGTTGGTCACGGCGGCCACCGTGGCGTCGCCGCTGCTGTCACCGGAGCTGCTGTCTCCGGACCCGTTGTCACCGGACCCGCTGTGGCCGGCCGTCACGACCAGCCAGGTGCCGGTCAGCCGTGGCGCCGACGGGTCGGCGAGGGGCTTCCAGGCGATGCGGTAGCGCCACTCCCGCTGCCGCCGCCAGGTGGCCAGGGCGGGCAGGATCTCCGCGAGCACCTCCCGCCGGCCGGCGGGGACCTCGAGAGCCCGGGTCAGGGCCGCCGTGTCCGTACGGGCCACGGCATCCCAGAACTCGGCGTCCGCCCAGGTCTCCACCCGGGACTCGGCATCCGCCGGAGCCTCGTCCTCCAGCCAGAAGCGCTGTCGTTGAAAGGCGTAGGTGGGCAGGGCGACGGTGCGGGGAGCCGGATCGCCGTCGAACAGCGCGGCCCAGTCCACGGTGGCGCCCATGGTGTGCACACGGGCCAGGCCGCACATCAGCCCCCGCACCTCGGACCTCTCGGACCCCTCGCCCCGGAAGGGCGACAGCACCAGCGCCGCCGGGGCGGAGGCCGGCATCGCCTCCGGCCCCAGCTCCCACACCGCACCGGCCTCGTCCAGCGAGGGCAGGGACGGCCGCTCGTACTCCACCGTGCTCGGGTCGGTGCCGGTGGCCACCATGCGGCAGGCGTGGGCGAGGTCGAGAGCACCGGCGATGTGCGCCGCGGCGATCTCACCGACCCCACAGCCCACCACCGCGTCGGGGCGCACCCCCACCGAGGCCAGCAGCCGGGCCAGTGCGACGTAGAGGGCGAACAGCCCCTCCCGGGAGGACGCGTCACGGTCCCCCTTCATGCCCAGCAACTCACCGGCCTCGTCGAAGGCCGTGGCGAAGACGGGGAACCGGTCGTACAGCTCGGAACCGGTCTGCGGCAGGTGGCCACCCTCGCCGCCGAAGACGAACACCGTCCTGCCCGCCGAGGCCGCCGCCGTGCCGGTACGGGCCGCCTCGGGCCCCACCACCGAGGGATGTGGCTCACCGGCCGCCAGCGCCGCCAGCCCCGCGCTCAGCTCGTCCGGTCCCCGGCCGACCACGACCGCCCGGTGGTCGAAGGCCGACCGTGTGGTCACCAGCGACCATCCCACATCGGCGGGGGACAGCCCCGGACCGGCCGCCGCCGTATGCGCGGCCAGCGCACGGGCCTGTCCGCGCAGCGCCGCCGCGCCCCGCGCGGACAGCACCCACGGCACCACCCCCGCATCGCGGGCGCCGCTGTCGTCGGCAGCGGCCTCCACCGATTCGGTGAACTCCTCGAGAATCACATGGGCGTTGGTGCCGCTGGCGCTGAACGAGGACACCCCGGCCCGCCGGGGCCGGTCCATCCGCGGCCAGTCCATCCGCTCGGTCAGCAGCCGCACCGCGCCCTTGCGCCAGTGCACCAGCCGGGTCGGCCGGTCGATGTGGAGCGAACGCGGCAGCACGCCCCGGCGCATCGCCATCACCATCTTGATCACACCGGCCATTCCGGCGGCGGCCTGCGTATGACCGAGGTTCGACTTGATGGATCCCAGCAGCAGCGGCCGGTCGTCCGGACGGTCCTGGCCGTACGTGGCGAGCAGCGCCTGGAGCTCGATGGAGTCGCCGAACGCGGTACCGGTGCCATGCGCCTCCACCGCGTCCACGTCCCCCGTGGAGAGCCGGGCGTCCGCCAGGGCGTCGCGGATGAGCTGCTGCTGGGCGGGACCGTTGGGAGCGGCCATGCCCGTACTGGCACCGTCCTGGTTGATCGCCGAGCCGCGGATCACGGCCAGCACCGGGTGCCCGTTGCGCCGCGCGTCCGAAAGCCGTTCCAGCAGCACCAGACCGGCGCCCTCCCCGTACACCATGCCGTCGGCGGCGTCCGCGAACGACCGGCACCGGACATCGGGGGACAACTGCCGCTGGCTGGAGGCCACTTGGAAGACGCTCGCGGTGTACATGATGGCGGCGCCACCGGCCAGCGCCAGCGTGCACTCGCCCCGCCGCAGCGATCCGGCCGCCAGATGCATCGCCACCAGCGACGACGAACACGCGGTGTCCAAGGAGACCGCCGCGCCCTGCAGACCGAGGGTGAACGCCACCCGGCCCGAGGACACACTGCCCGCGTTGCCGTTGCCCACATGGCCCAGCAGGCCCTCGGGGATCTCCTCCAGACGCGAGGCGTAGTCGTGGTACATCACCCCCGTATAGACGCCGGTCCGGCTGCCTCGCAGGGTGTGCGGATCGATGCCCGCGCTCTCCGTCGCCTCCCAGGCCAGCTCCAGCAGCATCCGCTGCTGCGGTTCGATGGCCGCCGCCTCCCGGGCGCCGATGTCGAAGAACTCCGCGTCGAAGTCGGCCGCGTCATAGATGAAGCCGCCGGCCCGGACGTATGAGGTGCCGTGGTGCTCCGGATCGGGGTGATAGAGGTTCTCCAGGTCCCAGCCCCGGTCGGTGGGGAAGCTGGAGACCGCGTCCCGCTCGTCGGCCACCAGGTCCCACAGCTGTGCCGGGGTGCGCACTCCGCCGGGAAAGCGGCAGGCCATGCCGACGACGGCGATCGGCTCCGCCAGTTCCGCCCGGACCTCCCGCAGCCGCTGCCGGGTCTCATGGAGCTCGGCCGTGGTCCACTTGAGGTAGTCGACGAGCTTTTCCTCGTTGCTCATGAGCCGCCCGCACTCACCGTGCTGCGCGGAGTCAGATTCACCAGGGCGAGCTCATCGGCGGTCAGCGGCGGCTCGGTGAGCTCCGGAAGGACCCGGTCCTTGTGCATGAGCGACAGAAAGCGGCTGGACGCCAGCTCGGACTGCGGGGCGGTCAGGCTGATGACATCGGTCACCACATCACACACCGCCGAGGAACGGATCGACCGGTCGGCGATCAGATCGGAGAAGCGCTGCCGGGCCACGGCCCCGCCCGTCAGCCGCGGATCCGTCGTGCTCATCCGGCAGTTGACGTACTCCACATCCTTGGACGCGGCCATGATCCAGGGATCGTCCACGGTGGCACTGATCGCCTGCTGAGCCCGGCGGGTCGCCCCCGCGCCGGCCCCGGACCGCTGCAGCGCGGTGTCCAGCGCGGCGGCCGCACGAGCCGCGGAGCTCATCCCATGGCCGTAGATGGGGTTGAACGCGGCCAGTGCGTCGCCGAGCACCAGCAGCCCCTCCGGCCAGATGTCCAGTCGCTCCGGATACAGCCGCCGGTTGGCGCCGACACGCGAGACGGCCACCGAGGTCAGCGGCTTCGCGAGGTCGATGAGATCGGCGACCAGCGGATGGCGCAGCGTCCGGGCGTAGGGCAGGAAGTCGTCGTCGTGCGCGGGCAGTCCGGCGCCCCGGGTGCACGACAGGGTCACCATCCAGGTGCCGTCCTCCTGCGGATACACCACCCCGAACCGGCCCGGCTCGCGCAGCCGGTGGTCGGCGGCCACATTGACGGCGGGGAATCCGGCGGCGGCACCCGGCGGCGCCTGGTACACGCGGGTGGCGTACGCGATGCCCGCGTCGACGATGTCCTCCTCGAGCGGCGGCACCTCCAGCGCCGACAGCCAGTGCCGGAGCCGGGAACCGCGCCCGGAGGCGTCGATCACCAGATCGGCCTCCAGCGTTTCCTGCGCACCGGTGTCCATGTCGCGCACCCGGACCCCGGTGACCCGTTCGGCGTCGCCGACCAGATCGAGGATCTCGGCGCGCTGGCGTAAGGTGATCCGCCCGGTGGCCAGAACGCGGTCGCGGACCTTCCAGTCCAGGAACGGGCGGGTGCACATCAGGGCGTACTGCCGTGGTGGAAAGCGGTGTTGCCAGCCGTGGGACGTCAAGGTCACCAGGTCCTGATGGAATCCGATCCGGCGGGCGCCCGCGTCGAGCAGTTGGTCGATCATGCCCGGCAGCAGCGTGTCCACGATGCGCGCACCGCTGGACCACAGCACATGGACATGGCGTCCCTGCGGCGATCCCTTACGGTGCCGGGGGCCGTCCGGCAGCACATCGCGCTCCACGACGGTGACGCGCTCCAGATGGCGGGCCAGCACATGGGCAGCCAGCATTCCCGCCCAGCCTCCGCCCAGAACGATTCCGTGCTTGGGTTCGGTCATGGTTCTGCTTTCGTCCCTTCACCGCTTACGGCCTTTTACATCGGACTGGGGCTGCCCTTGGCCTGGACCATCTTGGCGAGGTTCTGGGTGACCGCCATGAAATGCGCGACACCGCTGAGTTCGGGGCCGTCGCCCACTTTCGTATCCGTGATGCCCCAGAACGCCTGGGCGTGATGGACCAGACCGTCATCACCGAGTTCGATCACGCCGATGATGCTGAAGGTGAGTTTCGCCGGTGCGTACACCGTGACCGTGGTCGGCACCGCCACCCTGCGGCCGTCCATCGAGGTGACCGGACGGCCCGGGGTCTCATGCACCTGGCATTCGATGGACCAGGCGATGTGTCCGCGAAGGGCGTCCTTTCCGATGAGCGGGGGCGCGCCGACCGGGTCTTCGAAGACGATGTCGTCCGAGAACAGCTCCAATACGGCCTCGACATCACCGGCGTTCATCCGCCGCGCGTATTCCAGGGCCATCTTCTTGAGGGTTGCCTCATCGGCCATGAACGCCTCCTGTGCGGTGCCGGGGTCGTGGGGGATCAGCCGGTGATGTCAATGTCCGACCTCCCCCAGAACATCTGCAGTTCCTGAATGAGACCGCCGGCCCCCGCGCGCATCATCAGGACGTAGTCCCAGGTGATGCGGGAGTCCTCCGGGGTGTCCGGGGCCGTCAGCCAGCCGCGCTCGGCGAATCCGGGGCCTTTGGGCAGATAGTTCATGGTGGCCGTCACCGGCACCAGGACATGCACACCGTCCTGTCCCGCGACCGGCTCACCGGGAATCTCGCTGATATCCGCCGCGGCGAGCTCCTCGAAATGCTCACGAAGGGCGTCCCGCCCGGTCCTCCGCCCCGATCCGACCGGATCCTCGAAAGTGACCTCGTCCGCGTAGAGTTCGAGAAGCCCGTCGATATCCGCGGCGTTCATCCGGCGGCTGTGCTCGAGGATGAGCTTCTTCCGGCTTCGCTCATCAATCACCGTGTGCCCCCATGTGCATGCTCTCCGTTGCTGTCGCTTCGGCCAAGGTCCTGGTCGATGAACTGGAAGATCTCGTCGGCCGTGGCGTCCTGAATGCGGCCGGCCGCGGGCCCTTCCTCCGTTCCGCCGCCGTGCAGGGCGCCCAATTTCGACAGCGTGCCCTGAAGGCGCTTGAGCAGCGCTTCCTGCGCCGCCTCGTCCTGGGCCACGGAAAGCAGCGCGCTTTCCATCCTGTCGATTTCGCCCAGCATCGGGGCGAGCGGATCCACGTCCTCGGGCGCCAGTTCCGTATGCAGATGCGCGGCGAGCGCGGCCGGATTCGGATGGTCGAAAATCAGGGTGGTGGCCAGCCGCAGCCCGGTCACGGCGGTCAGCCTGTTCCGCAGTTCGATCGCGGTCAGCGAGTCGAAGCCGAGCTCCAGGAAGCCGCGCTCGGTCTGGATCCGCCCGGGGTCGGAGTGGCCCAGCGCCGCCGCGGCATGGGTGAGGACCAGACTGAGCAGCGTGCGGCGCTGCTCCTCCAGCGGCAGCGCGGCCAGATGACCGGCCCAGTCGGTGTGCGGCCGGGCGGTGGCCGCGGTGCGCCGGGCCGTGCCGCCACCGGTGAGCGCCCGCAGCGGAGCGGGCAGGGTGAGCGCCGGCTGTCCCGTCAGGGCCCGTACGTCCAGATCGATGGCGATCAGATGGTGGTGGCCGTGGCGCACGGCGGCGTCCAGCAGCCCCAACGCCCGCTCGCCGGACATCGCCCCGATGCCCGACTGGGCCATCCTGGCCCGGTCCGCCTCCCCGAGGTGCCCGGTCATCCCGCTGGCGTCCGCCCACAGGCCCCACGCCACCGAGAGACCCGGCAGGCCGAGGGCACGGCGCCGGGCGGCCAGGGCGTCGCAGTAGGCGTTCGCCGCAGCGTAGTTGGACTGCCCGGAGGCGCCCAGCGTGCCCGCCGCGGAGGAGAACATCACAAACAGGGACAGCGGCAACTCTGCCGTCGCAGCGTGCAGATGGGCCGCGGCCGTGGCCTTCGGACGCCACACCCGCGCCAGCCGCTCCGGGGTCTGGGTGGTGAGGACGGCGTCGTCCAGCACCCCGGCCGCATGGACGACACCGGTCAGCGGATGCGCGGGATCGACCCCGGCCACCAGAGCGGCCACCGCGTCCGGGTCGGTGACATCGACTGCGGCGATCCGCACCTGAGCGCCCAACTCCGCCAACTTGGCGGTGAGTTCATCGGCACCGGCGGCCTCCGGACCGCTCCGGCTCACCAGCAGCAGATGCCCGACTCCCCAGGTGCGCACCAGGTGCTCGGCGACCAGAGCGCCCAGGGTGCCGGTGCCACCCGTGATCAGCACGGTGCCGTCGGCGCCGAGTCCGGGGGTCTTCTCCTGCTCGTCCTGGTCGTCGACGGCCGGGCCCGGTGTGGCCGTCGCTGCCGTCGCGCGGACCATACGGGGCACCAGCACCCGTCCGTCCCGCAGCGCCACCTGGGGCTCATGCGACTCGATCGCACGCACCACGGCCGCCACGAGGCCCTCGGGACCCTCATCGAGGTCGAGCAGGACGAACCGGCCCGGGTTCTCCGACTGGGCGCTGCGGATCAGCCCCCACGTCCCGGCACCGGACGGATCCGGCGCGGTGACACCGGTGTCGTCGATGTGATCGCCGGGACGGCCCGCCGCCATCGCACCCCGTGTGACGACCACCAGCCGCGCATCGGCCAGGGCCGGCCGCCTCAGCCAGGACTGCACCAGCCCCAGCAGCTCCTCGGTCGCCCCCAGCCCGTCCCCGTGGCCGCCCTCAGCGGCGTACGGATGGGCAAGGACGACGGCAGGGGCGGGCTCACCCGCGTCCACAGCCGCGATCAGTGCCTCCAGGTCGGGATGGCACACCGTGGCATCGGGGCCCACCCCGGCCGCGACCGGCTCCGCCAGCCCCAGCCGGTCCTCGCCCAGCACCACCCAGCCGCCCTCGCCGACCACCGACGTGGGGAGCGGTGCGGTGGCCGGAACGGGCAGCGGCGTCCAGTCCAGGGTGAACAGCCCGTCCACGGTACGGGCGGCCCCGGCCGCGCGCAGCCGGTCCGTCGCGGCCGGACGGGTCACCAGCGAATCGACCGTGAGCACCGGAGCGCCCACCGTGTCCGCCACCGTCAGCCGCAGCGACTGCCGCTCCTCGTCCCGCGACAGCCGCACCCGTACCGTGGCCGCCTCGGTGGCCCACAGGGACACGCCGTTCCAGGCGAACGGCAACCACACCTGGCCGTCGTCCTCCTGACCCTCGGGCCGGTCCATCAGCAGCGACGGATGCAGCGCCGCGTCCAGCAGCGCCGGATGGATGCCGAAACCGTCCCGGCCACCCGCGGCATCGGGCAGTGCCACCTCGGCGAGGACATCCCGGCCATGACGCCACGCGGCCGTCAGCCCCTGGTACGCCGGGCCGTATCCGTAACCCGCCGCCATCACCTGTTCGTAGAAGGCGCCGACGTCCAGCGGCTCGGCGCCCCGTGGCGGCCACACCCCGCCCAGGCCCTCCACCGGTGCGGGTTCCTCGGCAGCGGGCGCGAGCACGCCCACCGCATGACACACCCACCCCGCGTCCGGACCGGAATCGAGGGCCAGGGCCTGGCCGGGGCCGTCGAGCCGGTCGGGGCGGGAGTACATCCGCACCTCGCGCCGCCCGTCCTCGGCCGCGGCACCCACCACCACCTGTACCCGCAGCGCACCGGACTCGGGCAGCGCCAGCGGAACCTGCAGCGCGAGCTCCTCCACCTCGCCGCAGCCGACCTCGTCGGCCGCTCGCAGCGCCCACTCCACCAGCACCGCGCCCGGTGCCAGCACCGTATCCGCCACCACATGCTCGGCGAGCCACGGGTGGGACCGTGCGGAGAGGCGGCCGGTGAGCACATGGGTGGTGCCGTCGGCGAGTTCCACGGCGGCGCCGAGCAGCGGATGGCCTGCGGACGTCAGACCCAGATCGGCCGGATCGCCACCCGGCCCGCCCGCTCCGTCCAGCCAGTACCGCTCACGCTGGAAGGCGTAGGTGGGCAGGTCGATGGCGCGGGGTGCGGGGTCGGCGGGGAACCAGCGGGTCCAGTCGACCGCGACTCCCGCGGTGAACGCCTGTGCCACCGACCGCGCCAGCTGGTCCGGGCCACCGTGGTCGCGCCGCAGGGTCGGGACGGTCACCGCGTCGACCCCCGCCTCCTCGATGCACTCCTGCATGCCGATGGTGAGGACGGGGTGGGTGCTGGCTTCGATGAATACGCGGTGGCCGTCGTTGAGGAGTGCTTGTACGGCGTCGGCGAACCGTACTTGTTCGCGGAGGTTGGTGACCCAGTAGTCGGTGTCGAGTCCGCTGGTGTCCATGCGGGCGCCGGTCACGGTCGAGTAGAACGCCACGTGGCCGGGCACCGGCTTGACCCCGGCCAGAAGCTGATGCAACTCCATGGCGATTTCGTCCACTTGGGCGCTGTGGGAGGCGTAGTCGACGTCGATGAGCCGGGCCCGGCGGCCCGCCTCTTCACACGCGGACACGGCGTGGGCGACCTGCTCCGGCGGTCCGGAGACCACCACGGACCCCGGCCCGTTGACGGCGGCCACGCCCACCCCTTCGGCGCGTTCGCCGAGCCCGGTCAGGAATTCCTTCGCCTGGTGGTGGTTCATGGTGAGGGAGGCCATGGCGCCGTGGCCGGTGAGGCGGCGGAGGGCGTGGGCGCGGAGGGCGACGATGCGGGCGCCTTCGTCGAGGGAGAGTGCTCCGGCGACGCAGGCGGCGGCGATTTCGCCTTGGCTGTGTCCGACGACGGCGGTGGGGGTGAGGCCGTGGTGGTCCCATACGGCGGCGAGGGAGACCATGACGGCCCATAGGACGGGTTGGACGACGTCGACGCGGGCGAGGTCGGCGGCGTTGACTCCGCCGCGTAGGACGTCGGTGAGGGACCAGTCGACGTGGGGGGTGAGGGCTTGTTCGCATTCGGTGATGCGGGTGGCGAAGGGGGGTGAGGTGTCGAGGAGTCCGGCGCCCATGCCGAGCCACTGTGAGCCTTGGCCGGGGAAGACCAGGACCGGTCCCGTACTGCCCGGGGTGGCGGTGGTGTCGGGTTGGATGAGGGTGGGGTGGGTGTCGCCGGTGGCCAGGGCGTGGAGTCCGGCCAGGAGTTGGTCGCGGTGTTGGCCGATGATGACGGCGCGGTGGTCGAAGACGGACCGGGTGCTGATCAGCGACCAGCCGATGTCCGACGGTGTGACTTGGGGGTTGGCGGTCACTCGTTCGGCCAGTGCCGCGGCCTGGCCGCGTAACGCCTCACGGCCACGTCCGGACACCACCCATGGCACCACACCACCCGCCGCAACACCGCCCGGTGAGGTGTCCGGTGCGGGGGTGGCCTCGGCCGGTTCGGGGGCCTGCTCAAGGATCAGATGAGCGTTCGTACCGCTGATGCCGAACGACGACACACCCGCACGGCACGGCCGTCCGTTCGCCGCCCACCCGACCGGCTCGGTCAGCAGCCGCACCGCGCCCGCGCCCCAGTCCACATGCGGTGTCGGCTCGTCGATGTGCAGTGAAGCGGGGAGCACCCCGTGTCGCAGGGCCTCCACCATCTTGATGATGCTCGCCACTCCGGCGGCGGCCTGGGTGTGCCCGATGTTGGACTTGACGGAGCCCAGCCATAGCGGATGTCCCTCCGGCCGGTCCTGGCCGTACGTGGCCAGCAGCGCCTGTGCCTCGATCGGATCGCCCAGCGTCGTGCCCGTTCCGTGCGCCTCCACCGCGTCCACCTCGGACGGCGACAGCCCCGCGTTGGCCAGCGCCTGCCGGATCACCCTTTGCTGGGAGGGCCCGTTGGGCGCCGTAAGACCGTTGCTTGCGCCGTCCTGATTGACCGCCGAACCCCGGATCACCGCCAGCACCCGATGCCCGTTGCGCCGTGCGTCGGACAGCCGCTCCAGAAGCACCAGACCGACGCCCTCGGAGAAGCCCGTGCCGTCCGCCGCCGCGGCGAACGCCTTGCATCGCCCGTCCGGGGACAGTGCGCGCTGACGCGAGAACTCGGTGAACCCACCGGGCGTGGCCATCACCGTCACCCCGCCCGCCAGAGCCAGCGAACACTCGTCCTGCCGCAGCGCCTGCACCGCCAGATGCGTGGCCACCAGGGACGACGAGCACGCCGTGTCCACCGTGACCGCGGGCCCCTCCAGGCCGAACGAGTACGACACCCGGCCCGAGACCACGCTGCCGAGGTTCCCGGTGGCCACATAGCCCGCCGAGTCGCCGGTCGTCTGGCCGATGAGCGACAGATAGTGGTACGAGTCCACCCCGGCGAACACCCCGGTGGCGCTGCCGCTCAGCGCCTCCCGCGTCAGCCCCGCGCGCTCGAACGCCTCCCACGCCGACTCCAGCAGAAGCCGCTGCTGCGGATCCATCGCCGCGGCCTCTCGCGGGTTGATCCCGAAGAACTCGGCGTCGAAATCGGCCACATCGCGCAGAAACCCGCCCTCGCGGGCGCTGCTGGTACCGGCATGCTCGGGATCCGGGTCGTAGAGGTTCTCCAGGTCCCAGCCACGGTCCTCGGGAAACGAGGAGATGACATCCACGCCCTCGTCCACCACCCGCCACAGGTCCTCGGGGGTCGCCACATCGCCGGGGAAGTGGCAGGCCATCCCGATGATGGCGATGGGCTCCCGGGCGCGGTCCTCGACCTCGCGCAACTGCCGCCTGGCCAGACGCAGATCGGCGGTCGCCCGCTTGAGATAGCTGCGGAGCTTCTCGTCATCCGTCATATCGCATCAACCCGATCGTCACGGCGGTCCTGATTTCACGTCCTGTTAGGGGCCCTGTTCGGGGTCCTGATTCAGCGGTCCTGATTCAGCGGTTCATCGGAGACTGTCGTCGGAGGGGACGGTCAGCTCGTTGTCGAGCGCCTGGAACAACTCCTCGTCGCTGGCCGACGCCAGATCCTCCTCGGCGGGGTCGTCGCCGTCGTCGCCCTGCCACGGGCCGTCCACCTTGCGCAGCAGTTCCCGTAGCCGCACCGCGATCCGGGCCCGCTGCTCGCGGTCGGCGATTCCACCAGTCAAGGCGGCGTCGAGGGCGTCGAGGCGGGTGAGGAGCGAGCCCCCCGGCGCCACTCCGGCCGGGACCAGGAGCTCCCGCAGCAGCCGTACCACCGCGCTGGGCGTGGGGTGGTCGAAGACCAGCGTGGCGGGCAGCCGCAGACCGGTGGCGGCTCCCAGCCGGTTCCGCAGCTCCACGGCGGTCAGCGAGTCGAAGCCCAGCTCCCGGAAGTTCTGGGCGGGGTGGATGGCATCCGCCGTGTCATGGCCCAGCACCGTCGCCGTGGCGTTGCGCACCAGCTTGAGCAGCGCCTGCTGCCGGTCCTCCTCGGACAGGGTGGCGAACGCCTCCGCCGGTGCCGCTCCGCCCGGGCCGGCGGCTCCGGTGGCCGCCTGCGGGGCGGCGCCGCGCACCAGGCTCCTGAAGAGGGGCGGCAGATCGTCGGCGTGGGCCTCCCGCCGCAGGGTGGCCAGGTCGAGCCGGATGGGCGCCAGGGCCGGAAGACCGCTGTCGAGGGCGATGTCGAGCAGTGCGAGACCCTGTTCGGTCTCCAGGCCCATCATCCCGGCCCGCGCCAGCCGCGCCCGGTCGGCGTCGGTCATCCCTCCGGTCATCCCGGTGGCCTGCGCCCAGTATCCCCAGGCCAGGGAGGTGGCGGGCAGGCCCTGGGCGTGACGGTGCGCGGCGAGCGCGTCCAGGAAGGCGTTGGCCGCCGCGTAGTTGCCCTGTCCCGCGGCGCCGAGCAGCCCGGCGGCCGCGGAGAACAACACGAACACCGACAGCCCCGCGTCGCGGGTGAGCTCATGCAGATTCCACGCCGCGTCGGCCTTGGCCCACAACACCTCATCGAGCTGATCGGGCGTGAGCGCCTCGACCGTGGCATCGCGCAGCAGCCCGGCGGCGTGGACGACGGCGGTGAGCGGATGGTGGTCGGGAACGGTCTCCAGCAGCTTGGCCAGGGCGGCCCGGTCGGCCGCGTCACACGCCGCGATGGAGACCCGCGCGCCGAGCCCGGTCAGTTCGGCCGCCAACTCTGTGGCCCCCGGGGCGTCGAGGCCCCGGCGGCTGATGAGCAGCAGCCGCCGTACGCCGTGCTGGGCCACCAGATGGCGGGCGGTGGCGGCGCCCAGGGTGCCCGTGCCACCGGTGATGAGCACGGTGCCCTCCGGGTCGAGGGCGGTGGGGAGCGTCAGCACGATCTTGCCGATATGGCGCGCCTGGCTGAAGTGGCGGAATGCCTCGGGAGCCCGGCGGATGTCCCACAGGGTGGTGGGCAACGGCCGCAGCGTCCCGTCCTCGAACAGGGCCGACAACTCGGCCAGCATCCGCTGGATACGGTCCGGGCCCGCGCCGCCGACCAGGTCGAACGCGCGGTAGACGACCCCCGGATAGCGGGCGCCGACCTCCTCGGGGTCGCGGACGTCGGTCCGGCCCATGTCGATGAAGCGACCGCCGGGCGCCAGCAGCCGCAAGGACGCGTCCACGAAGTCACCGGCCAGCGAATTGAGCACCACATCGATGGAACCCGCGGCGGCGCGGAACCCCTCCTCGAAGTCGAGAGTGCGAGAGGAGGCGATGTGACGGTCGTCGAATCCGCGCTCCCGCAGAGCATGCCACTTGGTGGGGCCCGCCGTGGCATACACATCGGCCCGCCAGTGGCGTGCCAACTGCAGGGCCGCCAGGCCCACCCCGCCGGTGGCCGCGTGCAACAGCAGCTTCTCCCCGGCCCGCAGCCCCGCGAGATCGGCGAGACCGTAGTAGGCCGTGAGAAAGGCGGACGGTGTGGTCGACGCCTGGGCGTACGACCACCCCGCCGGGATCCTGGTGATCATCCGGACATCGGTGACGACCAGCGGCCCGGTGCCGTTGAACAGACCCATCACCCGGTCGTCCACCGCGAACGCGTCCGTTTCCGGACCCACCTCGACGACCATGCCCGCACCGTCGCCACCCAGCGGCCTGGGATCCTCCACCATGCCCAGCGCCACGACGACGTCATGGAAGTTCACCCCGCCCGCCCGCAGCGCCACCCGGACCTCGCCACGGCCCAGCGGCCGGGTGTTGTCCGGGCAGTCGACCAGCGCGAGCTGGTCCAGGCTGCCGTGGCCGGTCAGCCCCAGACGCCACGCGGCCGACCCCTCCGGCGGGGTGAGTCGCTTGGCCGCGTCGTCGTGGACCAGCCGCGGGACGTACGCCACACCGTCGCGCAGCGCCAGTTGGGGCTCGCCCGAAGCCACGACGTCGGCCAAGGCGCCGAGCGAGGCGTCCCGTTCGTCGAGGTCGAGCAGCAGGACCCGGCCGGGGTTCTCCGACTGGGCGCTGCGCACCAGACCCCACACGGCCGAGGCGGGCAGATCGTGGACATCGTCATGGCTCTGTGGGGCGACCGCTCCACGGGTGACCACGGCCAGCCGGGCGTCGGCGAGTTCGGGGGCGGCGAGGAACTCGCGCAGCACCCCGAGGGCCTGCTTGCCGAGGTCATGGGTGTGCTCCACCGGATCGCCGCGCCCATCGGCGGGAGAGCCGAAGAAGGCGAACACCACATCGGGGGCCGGGGCCCCGTCCGCCACGGCCGCCCGCACGGCGGCGAGATCCGGAAGGCCAGTGGCGCCGGGCAGCGCATCGGCCAGGGGGCCGCCGTCCGGACCGATCACGGCCGAACGGCACGTGGGGGCGGACTCGGCCGGTGTCAGCCGTGTCCAGGCGACCTGGAACAGCGCGTTCCTGCTCGCCGCACGGGCCCGTCCCAACTGCCCGTCCGGCACCGGGCGCAGGATCAGATCGTCCACGACGGCCACCGCGGCGCCGGTCGGATCGGCCGCGAACAGCGTGAGCCGGTCCGGTGCCGTCGGGGTGATGCGGATCCGCAGGGTGTCCGCCCCGGTGGCGCGCAGCCGCAGCCCGCTCCAGGTGAACGGGAGCAGGACCCGGTGCGCGTCCTCGGAGTCGGGGGCGACGTCCAGGGCCCGGGCGTGCAGCGCGGCGTCGAAGAGGGCGGGATGGATGCCGTACGCCGCCGCGCCGTCGCGCTCCCCTTCGGGCAGGGACACCTCGGCGTAGACGGCGCCGTCCAGCCGCCAGGCGGCGATGAGGCCCTGGAAGGACGGTCCGTAGTGGTAGCCGTGGTCGGCGAGCTGCCGGTAGAAGTCCTCGACGGGGAGCGGTGTGGCCCCGGGAGGTGGCCAGGCGCCCTCCAGGGCCGGGGAGTCGGCCGCGGACGAGATGGCGAGCGCCCCGGTGGCATGCCGGATCCAGGCCGCGTCGCCCGTGTCGGCCGCCGGACGGGAATGCACGGTGATCGGACGCTCCCCGGTGTGATCGGGAGCGGACACGGCGATCTGCACATCGACCGCCTCACCCTGCGGAATCACCAGGGGCGCGTGCAGGGTCAGCTCCGACACCTGGTCACAGCCGGTCCGCGCGGCGGCGTGCAGGGCGAGCTCGGCGAAGGCGGTGCCCGGTAGCAGGACGGTGTCCAGGACGCGGTGGTCGTTCAGCCAGGGGTGGGTCCGCGGCGACAGCCGGCCGGTCAGCACATGCGCTCCGCCCTCCGCGAGTTCCACGGCGGCGCCGAGCAGCGGATGACCGGCGGGCCCCAGCCCGAGGTCGCCCGGGTCACCGCTGTGGCCACCCCGCCCGTCCAGCCAGTAGCGCCGTCGCTGGAAGGCGTAGGTGGGCAGGTCGATGGCGCGGGGTGCGGGGTCGGCGGGGAACCAGCGGGTCCAGTCGACCGCGACTCCCGCGGTGAACGCCTGTGCCACCGATCGCATCAACTGGGCATGGTCGCCGTGGTCCCGTCGCAGAGTCGGCACCGCGGCCGCGGGAACACCGGCTTCCTCGAAGGTCTCCTGCATGCCGATGGTGAGGACGGGGTGGGTGCTGGCTTCGATGAATACGCGGTGGCCGTCGTTGAGGAGTGCTTGTACGGCGTCGGCGAACCGTACTTGTTCGCGGAGGTTGGTGACCCAGTAGTCGGTGTCGAGTCCGCTGGTGTCCATGCGGGCGCCGGTGACGGTCGAGTAGAACGTCACCTCGGCCTGGACGGGTTCAATCCCCGACAGCACCACCCTCAGCTCATCCGCGATCTCGTCCACCTGGGCGCTGTGGGAGGCGTAGTCGACGTCGATGAGACGGGCCCGGCGGCCTGTCTTCTCGCATGCGGCAACCGCGTGGGCGACCTGCTCCGGTGGTCCGGATACGACGACGGATCCGGGGCCGTTGACGGCGGCGATGCCGACTTGGTGGGCTGCTTCGCCGAGGCCGGTGAGGAACTCTCGGGCGTGGTGGTGGTTCATGGTGAGGGAGGCCATGGCGCCGTGGCCGGTGAGGCGGCGGAGGGCGTGGGCGCGGAGGGCGACGATGCGGGCGCCTTCGTCGAGGGAGAGTGCTCCGGCGACGCAGGCGGCGGCGATTTCGCCTTGGCTGTGGCCGACGACGGCGGTGGGGGTGAGGCCGTGGTGGTCCCATACGGCGGCGAGGGAGACCATGACGGCCCATAGGACGGGTTGGACGACGTCGACGCGGGCGAGGTCGGCGGCGTTGACGCCGCCGCGTAGGACGTCGGTGAGGGACCAGTCGACGTGGGGGGTGAGGGCTTGTTCGCATTCGGTGATGCGGGTGGCGAAGGGGGGTGAGGTGTCGAGGAGTCCGGCGCCCATGCCGAGCCATTGTGAGCCTTGGCCGGGGAAGACCAGGACCGGTCCCATGGTGCCTGGGGTGGCGGTGGTGTCGGGTTCGATGAGGGTGGGGTGGGTGTGGCCGGTGGCCAGGGCGTTGAGTCCGGCCAGGAGTTGGTCGCGGTGTTGGCCGATGATGACGGCGCGGTGGTCGAAGACGGACCGGGTGCTGATCAGCGACCAGCCGATGTCCGACGGTGTGACTTCGGGGTTGGCGGTCACTCGTTCGGCCAGTGCCGCGGCCTGGCCGCGTAACGCCTCACGGCCACGTCCGGACACCACCCATGGCACTACACCACCCGCCGCAACACCGCCCGGTGAGGTGTCCGGTGCGAGGGTGGCCTCGGCCGGTTCGGGGGCCTGCTCAAGGATCAGATGGGCGTTCGTACCGGAGATACCGAACGCCGACACACCGGCCCGGCGCGGACGCTCCCCACGTGGCCAGGGCACCGGCTCGGTCAGCAGCCGCACCGCACCCGACGCCCAGTCGGCATGGGGCGTCGGCTCGTCGATGTGCAGCGAGGCGGGCAGCAGCTCATGCCGCATCGCCATCACCATCTTGATCACACTGGCCGCACCGGCGGCGGCCTGGGTGTGCCCCAGGTTGGACTTGATCGAGCCGAGCCACAGCGGCCCGTCCTCCGGCCTGCCCTGGCCGTATGTGGCCAGCAGCGCCTGCGCCTCGATCGGATCGCCGAGCGTGGTCCCGGTGCCGTGTCCGTCGACCGCGTCCACCTCGGCGGCGGACAGCCGCGCGTTGGCCAGCGCCTGCCGGATCACCCTTTGCTGGGAGGGCCCGTTGGGCGCCGTAAGACCGTTGCTTGCGCCGTCCTGATTGACCGCCGAACCCCGGATCACCCCGAGAATACGGCGGTTGCGGCGCTGCGCCTCACACAGGCGCTCCAGGACGATCAACCCGGCGCCCTCGCCCCATCCGGTGCCGTCGGCGGCCGCCGCGAACGGCTTGCAACGGCCGTCCGGGGCCATGCCACGCTGACGGGAGAACTCGATGAACGCGCCGGGCGTCGCCATCACGGCCACCCCGCCGGCCAGGGCCAGATCGCATTCGCCGTGGCGCAACGCCTGAGAGGCCAGGTGGATGGCGACCAGCGATGAGGAACACGCGGTGTCCACCGTGACCGCCGGACCCTCGAGGCCGAGCGAGTACGCGACGCGGCCGGACACCACACTGCCGAGGTTCCCGGCGCCGACGTAGCCTTCCACCTCGCTGGTGATGTTGCCGATGACCGACAGATAGTCATGCGAACCCACCCCGGCGAACACCCCGGTGTTACTGCCGCTCAGCGACTTCCGATTGAGCCCGGCGCGTTCGAACGCCTCCCACGCGGTCTCCAGCAGCAGCCGCTGCTGAGGGTCCATGGCCTGGGCCTCGCGGGGGCTGATGTCGAAGAAGGCCGCGTCGAATTCGGTCGCGTCGTAGCAGAATCCGCCCTGGTCCACATAAGACTTCCCATAGCTTTCGGGGTCCGGGTCGAACAGCTCCTCGGTGCCCCACCCCCGGTCCGTGGGAAAGCCGGAGACGGCGTCCTCCCCGTCCCGCACCAGTCGCCACAGCTCCTCCGGCGACCGCACGCCCCCCGGATAGCGGCAGGCCATGCCCACGATCGCGAGGGGCTCCGGCTCGGCGGACTCGGCCTCCCGCAGACGCTCACGGGTCTGGCGCAACTCGGCCGTGACCCACTTGAGGTGGTCGAGCAGCTTCTCTTCGTTCGACATCTAGCGGAGGCTCCTTGGCGCGTCGCGGAGGATGGGGGTCATCGGGCTCACGACTTTCCGAACTCGTCGGAGATGAGGTCGAAGATGTCTTCTGCCGTCGCCGTCTCGAGCTCGCTGTGGGCCGCGGAACGCTCCGTTTCCCGTTCCGTGTCGCTCCACTTGGCCAGCAGCAGCCGAAGTCGCCCCGTGATCCGCCGACGGGCCGCCTCGTCCACCGTCGAGGGCGCCGAGACCGCGTCCCACCGGTCGAGCTCCGACAGCAGATGTCCCTCGGAGCTCAGCTCCCCCTCGACGAGCCGCTCGCGCAGAAAGTCGGCCAGCTCCTTGGGGGTGGGGTGGTCGAAGACCAGGGTGGGCGGAAGATCGAGACCGGTGGCGGCGGAGAGCCGATGCCCGAACTCGACGGCCGTGAGGGAGTCGAATCCCAGCTCCTGGAACGGCTGGGCGGGTGGAACGGCATCGATGGTGGGGTGGCCGAGGATCGCCGCGGCATGCGTCTGGATGTGATGGAGGAGAAGCTGATGCTGCTGGGTGGGGGTGCCGGTGGCCAGCTGCCGCTGAAGCGAGCTGCTCACGACCGCGGCGTCGTCCGGGGCGGCATCGGCGCCTGGCGACGCGGCGGCGGCCAGGTCGGACAGCAGCGGGCTGGGCCGCTGTGCGGTGAAACCGGCCGGGAACCTCTCCCAGTCGATGTCCGCGATGGTGACCGTGGTGTCGCCGTGGTCGAGGGAGTGCTGGAGCGAGGCGATGGCCAGATCGGTGTCCAGGGGACGCATCCCGCGCCGGCGGTAGTACTCGACGACGGCCTCGTCGGCGGCCATGCCCGCATCGCTCCACGGTGCCCAGGCGAGGCTGGTGGCGGGGAGTCCCCGGGCGCGGCGGTGCTCGGCGAGGGCGTCGAGATAGGCGTTGGCGGCGGCGTAGGAGGGCTGTCGGCTCCCGCCCCACGCGGCCGCGCCGGACGAGAAGAGCACGAAGGCGCTGAGGTCGAGATCCTCGGTGAGTTCATGGAGAAGGGCGGCCGCGAGCGCCTTGGGCCGCAGCACCGCCTCGATCCCCGGCAGATCCACCTCGGCGAGCGGGGTGTTCTCCGCGACCCCGGCGGCGTGGATGACGGCGGTGAGGGGGTGTTGGTCGGGGATGGTGTCGAGGAGGTGTTGGAGTGCGGTGCGGTCGGTGACGTCGCATGCGGTGATGGTGACGGTGGTGCCCAGGGTGGTGAGTTCTTGGGCGAGTTGGGTGGCGCCGGGGGCGTCGGGTCCGGAGCGGCTGATGAGGTGGAGGTGGGGTGCGCCGTGGCGGGCGAGCCAGCGGGCGACATGGGCGCCGAGACCGCCGGTGCCGCCGGTGATCAGGGTCGTCCCGGTGGGGCGCCATGCGGTGGGTGCGGTGTCCGGGCAGGCGGCGCGATCAAGGCGGCGGGCCAGGGCGGTGGAGCGGATCGCGACCTGATCCTCGGGCTGCCCGGGCACCAGCACGGCGGCGATACGGGCGGCGGTGCGGGTGTCCACGACGGCCGGGAGGTCGATGAGACCGCCCCAGAGATGCGGGTGTTCCAGCGCCGCGACCCGGCCCATACCCCAGATCTGGGCCTGGTGCGGATGGGGGAGCGGATCGGTGGCGACGGCGGCCACCGCACCCTGAGTGACGCACCACAGGGGCGCGCCCAGCGCCGTCCGGCTGAGGGCCTGGACAAGCGCGGCCGTCGCGGCCAGGCCGAGAGGGACGGCCGGGTGGTCGGGGTGGGGCGTCTGGTCGAGTGCGAGCAGACTCAGAACGCCCTCGGGTGTGCTGCCGTCGGGCAGATGCGAGACCAGTGGGGCAAGGGCATCGCGCCGGGCGTCCGCGCCATCGACCGACAGAAGCTCATGGGCCGCGCCATGGGCGTCGAGCGCCTGGACGGCGGCGTGGACGGCAGGGTGGTCCTCCAGCCCTGAGGGGACGAGCAGCAGCCAGGTCCCGCTGAGCGTTGGCGCGGTGGCGGGGTCCTGCAACTGCCTCCACGCGACGCGATAGCGCCAGGAGTCGATGGTGGATCGTTCGCGGTGTCGACGCCGCCAGGTCGACAGTACGGGGAGCGCGGGCAGCAGGGCGTCGACGCCGGGGCTGTCCTTCTCCAGCCGGAGTGTGCTGGTGAGGGCATCGACGTCGAGCTCCTCGATGGCGTCCCAGAGCCTGGCCTCGGCCGGGTCATGGCCGTTGGCATGAGCGTTGGCGCGCGGAGCGGGCGGGGCGAGCCAGTAGTGCTGGTGTTGGAAGGCGTAGGTGGGGAG
The DNA here is from genome assembly GCF_003595545.1 of Streptomyces sp. 11-1-2. Lineage (NCBI taxonomy): Bacteria > Bacillati > Actinomycetota > Actinomycetes > Kitasatosporales > Streptomycetaceae > Streptomyces > Streptomyces sp. 11-1-2. The sequence continues at coordinate 1,607,089 of NZ_CP022545.1, read as the reverse complement.
GTCGATGGTGCGGGGGGTGGGGGTGGCGGGGTACCAACTGGTCCAGTCGACTTCGACACCGGCGGTGTGGAGTTGGGCGAGGGTGTGGGTGAGGGCCTGTGTGTCGGGCCGCTTATGGGTGAGGGTGGATGTGGTCAGGGGTGTTGGGCGGGCGGTGGGGTTTTCGGTGGTGTGGTGGTGGAGGGTGTGGTGGGTTGCGGTGGTGAGAATGGGGTCGGGGCCGAGTTCGAGGTAGGTGTTGGTGTGGGGTGCGGTGTGGGTGATGGCGGGGTGGAAGTGGACGGGTTGGCGGATGTGTTGGGTCCAGTAGTCGGGGGTGGTGATGTGGTTGTCGGCTGGTTGTCCGGTGAGGTTGCTGATGAGGGGGATGGTGGGTGGGTGGTAGGTGAGCCTGCTGATTGCCTCCTTGAAGGGCTCGAGGATGGGTTCCATCAAGGGGGAGTGGAAGGCGTGGCTGACTGTCAGTGTCTTGGTCTTACGGCCCTTGGCTGCCCAGGAGTTGCTGATGTCGGTGACGAGGTCGATCGGTCCGGAGATGACGGTGTTGCCGGGGGTGTTGAGGGCGGCGATGCCCATTTGGCCGTCGTATCGGGCTAGGTCTTCGGTGAGTTCGTCGGGGGTGGCGGCGATGGTGGCCATGCCTCCGCCCTCTGGGAGTCCTCCCATGAGGGTGGCGCGGGCGGCGACGAGGTGGCAGGCGTCGGGGAGGTCGAAGACTCCGGCGATGTGGGCGGCGGCGATCTCGCCGATGGAGTGTCCGATGACGGCGTCGGGGCGTACGCCGACCGAGTCGAGCAGTCGTGCCAGGGCGATGTGCAGGGCGAACAGTCCGGCCTGGGCGTAGGTGGTGTGGTCCAGCAGTGCCGCCTCTGCGGGGTTTTGGCTGAAGACCAGCTCCCGCAGTGGGTGCTCCAGATGCGGATCGAGAAGGCCGCAGACCTCGTCGAAGGCTTCGGCGAAGACGGGGAAGCGGTCGTAGAGTTCGGCGCCCATGCCGGGGCGCTGGCTGCCCTGCCCGCTGAAGAGGAACACCGTTTGGCCGGTCGCCTCGGGGGTCTCTCCGGGGTGCACCAGACTCTGATGTGGTTCCCCGGCGGCCAGTGCCTCCAGCCCCGCCACCAGTTCGTCGCGATCCTGGCCGATGACCACAGCCCTCTGGTCGAAGAGCGTCCTCGTCCGCAGCAGTGACCAGCCCACCTCGGCCGGTGTCACCTCGGGGTCGCTGCTGATGTGCCCGGTCAAGGCTCGCGCCTGGCCCCGCAGAGCCGCCTCGCTCTGTGCGGAGATCACCCACGGAGCCACCCCGGCGACGTTCGATACCGGGGCGGGCTCGATCGGCTCTGGGGCCTGCTCAAGGATGAGATGGGCGTTCGTACCGGAGATGCCGAAGGAGGAGACCCCCGCCCGCCGGGGCCGTTCGCCCTGGGGCCATGGGACGGGTTCGGTGAGCAGGCTCAGGTCGCCCGCGTTCCAGTCGACATGGGGTGTCGGTTCGTCGATGTGCAGTGAGGCGGGCAGCACTCCATGCCGCATCGCCATCACCATCTTGATGACCCCGGCCACGCCGGCGGCGGCCTGGGTGTGGCCGATGTTGGACTTGATGGAGCCGAGCCACAGCGGACGTCCCTCGTCCCGCTCCTGCCCGTACGTGGCCAGCAGCGCCTGCGCCTCGATCGGGTCACCCAGCGTCGTGCCCGTTCCGTGCGCCTCCACCGCGTCCACCTCGGACGGTGACAGCCGGGCGTTGGCGAGCGCCTGCCGGATCACCCGCTGCTGCGACGGCCCGTTCGGCGCGGTCAGGCCGTTGCTGGTGCCATCCTGGTTGACCGCCGAGCCACGGACGACAGCCATCACCCGGTGGCCGTTGCGCCGCGCGTCCGACAGCCGTTCCAGCAGTACGAGACCGGCGCCCTCGCCCCACACCATGCCGTCCGCCGCTGCCGCGAACGGCTTGCAGCGCGCGTCGGGCGCCAGACCGCGCTGGCGGGAGAACTCGATGAACGCGCCCGGGGTGGCCATCACCGTCACGCCGCCCGCCAGGGCCATCGTGCATTCGCCCTGCCGCAGCGACTGGGCCGCCAGATGCATGGCCACCAGCGAGGACGAGCACGCCGTGTCCACCGTCACCGCAGGGCCCTCGAGACCGAACGAGTACGCCACCCGGCCGGATACCACGCTGCCGATATTGCCCGTGGCGACATAGCCTTCGACGTCGCTCGCCGTATCGCCGGTGAGGGACAGATAGTCCTGCGATGTCACCCCCGCGAACACTCCCGTGTTGCTGCCCGCGAGGGTGTCCCGGTCCAGGCCCGCGTTCTCGAAGGTCTCCCAGGCGGTTTCCAGAAGCAGGCGCTGCTGGGGGTCCATGGCGACCGCCTCGCGCGGGCTGATGCCGAAGAACCCGGGATCGAACTCGGCCGCCTGATAGAGGAAACCGCCCTCCCGGACATAGCTCGTCCCCGCGCGGTCGGGGTCGGGGTCGTAGAGCGCGTTCAGATCCCAGTTGCGGTCGGTGGGCATCTCCGCGATGGCATCGCGATGGGCGGCGACCAGGTCCCACAGGTCCTTCGGGGAGTGCGCGTCGCCGGGGTAGCGGCAGGCCATGCCGACGATCGCGATCGGCTCGTCCTGGGCGGCCGTGGTGGGGCTGTGAGCGGCGACGGCGATCTGCTGGCCCGTGAGTTCGGCGCGCAGGTACGTCGCGAGGGCGTTGGGTGTGGGGTGGTCGAAGACGAGCGCGGGCGCGAGATCGATTCCGGTGGCGGTGGCGAGCTGGTTGCGCAGCTCCACGGCGGTCAGGGAGTCGAACCCGAGCTCCTGGAACGGCTGGCCGGGCGGAATGGCGTCCGGCCCGGAATGGCCCAGGATCGCGGCCGCGAGGGACTGGATTCGTTCGAGCAGGAGTTGGTGCTGCTGCTCGGGGGTGCCGGCCGAGAGCCGCTGCTGGAGGGAGGTGCCGGTGGAGGGGTCCGTGGACGCGCTGCTGGTTCGCTCGGTCGGGTTCTCGGCGGCCGTAGTCAGGTCGTCGAGCAGCGGACTGGGCCGCTGGGCGGTGAAGGCCGCCGGGAACTTCTCCCAGTCGATGTCCGCCACGGTGATCGTGGTGTCACGGTGGTCCAGGGCGTGTTGCAGCGATGCCACGGCCAGTTCGGGGCTCAGCGGAGACAGCCCACGTCGGCCGTAGAACGCGAGCGCCGTCTCGTCGGCGGCCATGCCCGCGTCGCCCCATGGGCCCCAGGCGAGGCTCGTGGCGGGGAGCCCCCGGGCGCGGCGGTGCTCGGCGAGGGCGTCGAGATAGGTGTTCGCGGCGGCGTAGGCGCCTTGCCGACTGCCGCCCCACGCGGCCGCGCCGGACGAGAAGAGCACGAAAGCGCTGAGGTCGAACCCCTGCGTCAGCTCATGCAGATGAGCGGCGGCCAGGGCCTTGGGCCCGAGCACATGCTGCAGTCGCTCCGGCCCCAGATCGGCGATGAGCTCGGTGTCCGACGTTCCGGCGGCGTGGATGACGGCGGTGAGGGGGTGTTGGTCGGGGATGGTGTCGAGGAGGTGTTGGAGTGCGGTGCGGTCGGAGGCGTCGCATGCGGTGATGGTGACGGTGGTGCCCAGGGTGGTGAGTTCTTGGGCGAGTTGGGTGGCGCCGGGGGCGTCGGGTCCGGAGCGGCTGATGAGGTGGAGGTGGGGTGCGCCGTGGCGGGCGAGCCAGCGGGCGACATGGGCGCCGAGACCGCCGGTGCCGCCGGTGATGAGTGTGGTACCCGTGGGCTGCCAGGTAATGGGGGCAGCGGTGGGGGCAACGGCCCTCCGGAGGCGCCGGGCGTAGCTGCCGGTGGCGCGGATGGCGGACTGGTCCTCCGGTCGGCCGGGGGTGAGCAGGGCGGCCAGACGGTCGGAGGTGTGGTGGTCGATGACGGTCGGGAGGTCGATCAGGCCACCCCAGCGGCGAGGGTGTTCCAGGGCCGCGGCGCGGCCCAGTCCCCATGTCTGAGCCTGCCGCGGGCTCGGGAGCGGATCGCCGGGACCGGTGGCGACGGCGCCCTGGGTGAGGCACCACAGGGGTGCCGGGATCTCGGCGTCGCCGAGGGCCTGGACGAGCACGGTGGTCGCGGCCAGCCCGGAGGGCACGGCGGCGTATGTGGGGTGCGGCTCCTCGTCGAGGGCGAGCAGGCTCAGCACTCCGGAGGGTTCGCCCTCCGCGGTCAGGCGGGTGAGGTGGTCCGCCAACGCGTCGCGATCGACGGTGTGGGAGTCGAGCACATGGCGGCGCGGGGTGGCGCCGTGGGCGGTCAGGGCCTCCTCGGCGGTTGCCACGGCAGGATGGTCGGATTGACCGGCGGGGACGATCAGCAGCCAGGCGCCGGCGAGGGCCGGAGGCGCGGACGGCGCGGAGAGGCGCTTCCAGGTGGTCTGATATCGCCAGGAGTTGATGACCGACTGCTCCCGGTGATGCCGCCGCCAAGCGGAGAGCGTCGGGAGAACAGCGCCCAGCATGGGCTGCTGGTCCGCCGGTGAATCAATGGTCGCCGCCAGGGCTTCCAGATCCTCGCGCTCCACTGCCTCCCAGAACTTCCTGTCGACCAGAGCCGCCTCGGTGGGCGTCGGGTCCGAGGAGGAAGCCGACGACAGCCAGTAGTGCTGGTGTTGGAAGGCGTAGGTGGGGAGGTCGATGGTGCGGGGGGTGGGGGTGGCGGGGTACCAGCTGGTCCAGTCGACTTCGACACCGGCGGTGTGGAGTTGGGCGAGGGTGTGGGTGAGGGCCTGTGTGTCGGGTTGCTTGCGGGTGAGGGTGGATGTGGTCAGGGGTGTTGGGCGGGCGGTGGGGTTTTCGGTGGTGTGGTGGTGGAGGGTGTGGTGGGTTGCGGTGGTGAGAATGGGGTCGGGGCCGAGTTCGAGGTAGGTGTTGGTGTGGGGTGCGGTGTGGGTGATGGCGGGGTGGAAGTGGACGGGTTGGCGGATGTGTTGGGTCCAGTAGTCGGGGGTGGTGATGTGGTTGTCGGCTGGTTGTCCGGTGAGGTTGCTGATGAGGGGGATGGTGGGTGGGTGGTAGGTGAGCCTGCTGATTGCCTCCTTGAAGGGCTCGAGGATGGGTTCCATCAAGGGGGAGTGGAAGGCGTGGCTGACTGTCAGTGTCTTGGTCTTACGGCCCTTGGCTGCCCAGGAGTTGCTGATGTCGGTGACGAGGTCGATCGGTCCGGAGATGACGGTGTTGCCGGGGGTGTTGAGGGCGGCGATGCCCATTTGGCCGTCGTATCGGGCTAGGTCTTCGGTGAGTTCGTCGGGGGTGGCGGCGATGGTGGCCATGCCTCCGCCCTCTGGGAGTCCTCCCATGAGGGTGGCGCGGGCGGCGACGAGGTGGCAGGCGTCGGGGAGGTCGAAGACTCCGGCGATGTGGGCGGCGGCGATCTCGCCGATGGAGTGTCCGATGACGGCGTCGGGGCGTACGCCGACCGAGTCGAGCAGTCGTGCCAGGGCGATGTGCAGGGCGAACAGTCCGGCCTGGGCGTAGGTGGTGTGGTCCAGCAACCCGGCACGCTCCGCGTCGGGGTCGAAGACCACCTGCCGTAGGGGGTGTTCCAGGTGGGGATCGAGAAGGCCGCAGACCTCGTCGAAGGCTTCGGCGAAGACGGGGAGGTGGTCGTACAGTTCGGCGCCCATGCCGGGGCGCTGGCTGCCCTGTCCGCTGAAGAGGAACACTGTCTGCCCGGTCGCATCGCCAGTCGTCTCCCCTGGCCCCACCAGGCCCGGATGCGGCTCTCCGGCGGCCAGTGCCTCAAGTCCCGCCACCAGCTCCGCACGGTCCTGGCCGATCACCACGGCCCGCTGGTCGAAGAGTGTTCTGGTCCGCAGCAGGGACCAGCCCACCTCCGCAGCGCTCACCCCCGGGTCGGCGTTCACGCGTGTGGCCAGCGCCCGGGCCTGGCCCCGTAGTGCCTCCGTACCGCGCGCCGACACCACCCACGGCACCGGCCCGCCCACCGGCTCCACCGCGACGGCTTCGACCGCCACCGGCTCCTCGGGGGCCTGCTCCACGATGACATGCGCATTGGTCCCACTGATGCCGAAGGAGGAGACCCCTGCCCGGCGTGGATGTTCGTCCCGTGGCCACTCCCGCGCCTCGGTCAGCAGGTGGACATCGCCCGCGTTCCAGTCCACATGGGGTGTCGGTTCGTCGATGTGCAGTGAGACGGGCAGCACCCCGTGGCGCATCGCCATCACCATCTTGATGACACCGGCCACGCCGGCGGCGGCCTGGGTGTGGCCGATGTTGGACTTGATGGAGCCGAGCCACAGCGGACGTCCCTCGTCCCGTTCCTGCCCGTACGTGGCCAGCAGCGCCTGCGCCTCGATCGGATCGCCGAGCGTGGTCCCGGTGCCGTGCCCCTCCACCACATCGACCTCTGCTGGCGACAGCCGGGCGTTGGCGAGCGCCTGGCCGATGACCCGCTGCTGTGAGGGTCCGTTCGGTGCGGTCAGGCCGTTGCTGGTGCCGTCCTGGTTGACCGCGGAGCCCCGGAGGACGGCCAGCACGCGGTGGCCGTTGCGCCGCGCGTCCGAGAGCCGCTCCAGCAGCAGCAGCCCGGCACCCTCGCCCCAGCCGGTGCCGTCGGCCGCCGATGCGAACGGCTTGCACCGGCCGTCGGCCGCCAGACCGCGCTGGCGGGAGAACTCGATGAAGGTGGTCGGCGTGGCCATCACCGTCACGCCACCCGCCAGGGCCATCGTGCATTCGCCCTGCCGCAGCGACTGAGCCGCCAGATGCATGGCCACCAGCGAGGACGAGCACGCCGTGTCCACCGTCACCGCAGGGCCCTCGAGGCCGAACGCGTATGCCACCCGGCCGGACATGACACTCGGTGTACCGCCCGCGAGCAGATACCCCTCGACCTCCCGTGCCGAGGAGCTTCCGGAGGCGCCGTAGCCCTGATAGGTGCCGCCCGCGAAGACGCCGGTGACGCTTCCGGCGAGCGTGTCCCGGTCCAGGCCCGCGTTCTCGAAGGTCTCCCAGGCGGTTTCGAGGAGCAGGCGCTGCTGGGGGTCCATGGCGAGCGCTTCGCGCGGACTGATGCCGAAGAACGCCGCGTCGAACCCGGCCGCGTCGTGGAGGAAGCCGCCCTCGCGCGCATAGCTGGTGCCCAGACGCTCGGGGTCGGGGTCGAAGAGGGTGTTCAGATCCCAGTTACGGTCGGTGGGCATCTCCCCGACGGCGTCCCGACCCGCGGCGACCAGCTCCCACAGCTCCTCCGGTGAGCGCACGCCGCCCGGGTAGCGGCAGGCCATGCCGACGATCGCGATCGGCTCGTCGTCGGCGGCCGCGGACGCCGTATGGCTGGTGATGGCGGCCTTCTGACCCGTCAGTTCGGTGCCCAGATAGGTGGCGAGCGCATTCGGCGTCGGATGGTCGAAGACCAGCGCCGGGGCGAGCGGGAGGCCCGTGGTGGCGGCGAGCTGATTGCGCAGCTCAACCGCGGTGAGGGAGTCGAAACCCAGCTCCTGGAAGGGCTGCGCCGGGGGAATCGCGTCCAGACCGGAGTGGCCGAGGATCGTCGCGGCCAGGGTCTGGATATGGCGGACCAGGATCTGGTGCCGCTGTGCGGCCGGCGCCGCGCTGAGCTGCTGCCGCAACGGATTGTCGTCGGCGGTGTCCGTGGGCGTGGCGGGCTCCGCGCTCGACGGCATCAGACGGGCGAGGAACGGGCTCGGGCGCTGCGCGGTGAACGTACCGCCGAACCTCGCCCAGTCGACATCCGCGATCGTGACGGCGGTGTCGTGGTGTGTCAGGGCGTGATGCAACGACGCGATGGCGAGGTCGGTGGGGAGCGGCGAGAGACCGCGCCGCTTGAGGTGGGAGAGCGTGTGCTGGTCGGCCGCCATGCCCGCCTCGCCCCACGGGCCCCAGGCGAGGCTGGTGGCGGGCAGGCCCCGGGTGTGGCGGTGTTCGGCGAGCGCGTCCAGGTAGGTGTTCGCGGCGGCGTAGGCGGCCTGTTGTCCGCTGCCCCAGGTGGCGGCGTTCGACGAGAAGAGAACGAAGGCCGTCAGATCGAGGTGCTGGGTGAGGTCGTGCAGATGAGCGGCGGCCAGGGCCTTGGACCGCAGAACGGACTGCAACCGCCCGGGGTCCAGCTCGCTGATCTGCCCGAGTTCCATCGTGCCGGCGGTGTGGAAGACGGCGGTGAGGGGGTGTTCGGCGGGGACGGTGTCGATGAGCTGCCGGACCGCGTCGCGGTCGGAGGCGTCGCAGGCGGTGATGGTGACGTCTGTCCCCAGAGCGCTGAGCTCCTCGCTGAGCTCGGACGCGCCGGGCGCGTCGGGTCCGGAACGGCTGATGAGGTGGAGATGGGGCGCGCCCCGGTGGGCCAGCCAGCGGGCGATCTGGGCGCCGAGCCCCCCGGTGCCACCCGTGATGAGCGTGGTACCCGACGGCTCCCAGGGGGCGGGGGCGGGGGCGGGGTCGACGGCGGGCACACGGGTGAGGCGGCGCGCGTACGTTCCGGTGGTGCGGATGGCGGCCTGGTCCTCGGGCTGCCCGGATACGAGAAGGGCTGCCAGCCGACCCGCGGTGTGGTGGGTCATGGTGGCGGGCAGATCGATGAGTCCGCCCCAGCGCTGCGGATGTTCCAGCGCGGCCACGCGGCCGAACCCCCAGATCTGCGACTGCTCGGGATGGGGGAGGAGGTCGCTGCGACCGGTGGCCACGGCGCCCTGCGTAACGCACCACAGGGGCGCGCTGATGTCGGCGTCACCGAGAGCCTGGAGGAGAGCGACGGTGGCGCCGAGCCCGGCGGACACCGCGGAGTGGCCGACGAGCGGTTCCTGGTCGAGGGCGAGCAGACTGATGACTCCGGCGGGCTGGGACTCCTCGGTCAGCCGACCGAGGCGCTCGCGGAGCGCGGCGCGGTCGACGTCATGAGCGTCGACCGCCAACGGGAGCGCCGTGGCGCCGTGCGCCCGCAGCGCCTGGACGGTGACCCGGACCGTCGCGTGCTCCTCCTGCCCGGCAGGGACGACCATCAGCCAGGTGCCCGTCAGGGCCGGTGTGGCCGCGTCGGGGAGCTGTTGCCAAGTGGCCCGGTAGCGCCAGGAGTCGATGGTGGAGCGTTCACGGTGCTGACGCCGCCAGGCGGACAGCACGGGGAGCGCGGGCAGCAGGGCGTCGATGCCGGGGCTGCCCTTCTCCAGTTGGAGCGTGCTGGTGAGGGTGTCGACGTCGAGCTCTTCGATGGCATGCCAGAGCTGCGCCTCGGCCGGGTCCTCCGCAGTCCCCTCGAAGCTCGTACGGGCGGCGGGCGGGGCCAGCCAGAAGCGCTGGTGCTGGAAGGCATACGTCGGCAACCCGACCACCTGGGGCGCCGGTTCGACGGGGAACCGACTGGTCCAGTCGACTTCGACACCGGCGGTGTGCAGCCGGGCGAGGGCGTGGGTGAGGGCCTGTCCCTCGGGCTGCTTGCGGGTGAGGGCGGACGTGATCAGCGGTGTCGGCCGGTCGGTGGCGTTGTTCTGCTCGCTATTGGTCGTGGTGTGGTGGTGGAGGGTGTGCTGGGTTGCCGTGGCGAGAACGGGGTCGGGGCCGAGTTCGAGGTAGGTGCTGGTGTGGGGTGCGGTGTGGGTGATGGCGGGGTGGAAGTGGACGGGTTGGCGGATGTGCTGGGTCCAGTAGTCGGGCGTCGCGATGTGGTTGTCGGCTGGTTGTCCGGTGAGGTTGCTGATGAGGGGGATGGTGGGCGGGTGGTAGGTCAGCCTGCTGATTGCCTCCTTGAAGGGCTCGAGGATGGGGTCCATCAAGGGGGAGTGGAAGGCGTGGCTGACCGTGAGGGTGCGCGTTTTGCGGCCACGTTCGGCCCAGGAGTTGCTGATGTCGGTGACGAGGTCGATCGGGCCGGAGATGACGGTGTTGCCGGGGGTGTTGAGGGCGGCGATGCCCACGTGGCCGTCGTATCGGGCCAGGTCTTCGGTGAGTTCGTCGGGGGTGGCGGCGATGGTGGCCATGCCTCCGCCCTCGGGAAGCCCACCCATCAGGGTGGCGCGGGTGGCGACGAGGTGGCAGGCGTCGGGGAGGTCGAAGACTCCGGCGATGTGGGCGGCGGCGATCTCGCCGATGGAGTGTCCGATGACGGCGTCGGGGCGTACTCCGACCGAGTCGAGCAGTCGTGCCAGGGCGATGTGCAGGGCGAACAGTCCGGCCTGGGCGTAGGTGGTGTGGTCCAGCAGCGCCGCGTCTGCGGGGTCGCGGCTGAAAACCAGCTCCCGCAGCGGGTGCTCCAGATGCGGATCAAGAAGACCGCAGACCTCATCGAAAGCCGCCGCGAAGACGGGGAAGCGGTCGTAGAGTTCGGCGCCCATCCCGGGGCGCTGACTGCCCTGCCCGCTGAAGAGGAACACGGTCTGCCCGACGACGGCCTCGGCGGCCTGTCCGGAGTGCACCAGGCCCGGATGCGGCTTTCCGGCGGCCAGTGCCTCCAGTCCCGCCACCAGCTCCGCACGGTCCTGGCCGATCACCACGGCCCGGTGGTCGAAGAGTGTTCTGGTCCGCAGCAGGGACCAGCCCACCTCCGCAGCGCTCACCCCCGGGTCGGCGTTCACGCGTGTGGCCAGCGCCCGGGCCTGGCCCCGTAGCGCCTCCGTACCGCGCGCCGACACCACCCACGGCACCGGCCCGCCCACCGGCTCCACCGCGACCGCAACCGGCTCCACCGCGACCGCAACGGGCTCCGCCTCTGCGGCCACCGGTTCCACCGCCACCGGCTCCGCCTCGGCGGCCACCAGTACCCCCGCCACCGGCTCCGCCCCGGCGGCCACCGGCTCCGCCCCGAGGCCCCCGAGCGCCGTCTCGGCCTCCTCGGGGGCCTGCTCCAGGATCAGATGGGCGTTCGTCCCGCTGATGCCGAACGAGGAGACCCCCGCCCGGCGTGGATGTTCGCCCTGCGGCCACTCCCGCGCCTCGGTCAGCAGATGGACATCGCCCGCGTTCCAGTCCACATGGGGTGTCGGCTCGTCGATATGCAGCGAGGCGGGCAGCACCCCATGCCGCATCGCCATCACCATCTTGATGACCCCGGCCGCACCCGCCGCCATCTGCGCATGCCCGATGTTGGACTTGATGGACCCCAGCCACAGCGGACGTCCCTCGTCCCGCTCCTGCCCGTAGGTGGCCAGCAGCGCCTGCGCCTCGATCGGGTCACCCAGCGTGGTCCCCGTGCCATGCGCCTCGACCGCGTCCACCTCGGACGGTGACAGCCGGGCGTTGGCGAGCGCCTGCCGGATCACCCGCTGCTGCGACGGCCCGTTCGGCGCGGTCAGGCCGTTACTGGCGCCGTCCTGGTTGACCGCCGTGCCCCGGATCACGGCCAGCACCTGGTGGCCGTTGCGGCGCGCGTCCGACAGCCGCTCCAGCAGCAGGACGCCCACGCCTTCGGCCAGTGTCATACCGTCGCTGTTGGCCGAGAACGCCTTGGACCTGCCGTCCGGGGCGAGCCCTCGTAGCTCGCTGAAGCCGATGAACGGCGCCGTGGAGGACATCACGGCGACGCCCCCGGCCAGCGCCATATCGCATTCGCCCTGCCGGATCGCCTGGCAGGCCAGATGCATGGCGACCAGGGAGGAGGAGCACGCGGTGTCCACCGTCACCGCGGCGCCCTCCAGACCGAGGGTGTACGCCACCCGGCCGGACACCACACTGGCGGAGTTGCCGATGGTGAAGTAGCCGGCCGAGCCCTCGGGCACCTGGGAGGCGTCGGAGCAGTAGTCGAGGTGATCGCAGCCGATGAAGGTGCCCGTCCGGCTGCCACGCAGCGACTCCGGATCGACACCGGCGTGCTCGATGGCCTCCCAGGACGCCTCCAGGGCCAGCCGCTGCTGCGGGGCCATCCCGAGAGCCTCGCGGGGGCTGATGCCGAAGAACGTGGCGTCGAATCCCGCGGGGTCGTCGATGAAGCCGCCCTCACGCGTATAACTCGTCCCCGGGTGCTCCGGGTCGGGATGGAAGAGATTCTCCAGATCCCAATTGCGGTCGGTGGGGAGCTCCGAGATGGCGTCCCGCTCGGTGGCGACCAGTTCCCACAGCTCTTCGGGGGACCGTACGCCTCCGGGAAAGCGGCAGGACATTCCCACGATCGCGACCGGCTCATGCCCCGCGGACTCGACATCCTTGAGACGGCGCTGGGTCTGACGGAGATCCGCCGTCACCCGCTTCAGATAGTCGAGCAGCTTCTCTTCATTGCTCGCCATGGTCGGCCACCCCCACTTCCCTCGGTCCGGAACGCTGAACGCTATTGGCGGCGGCAGTCGTAACTGCCGTGCAAGACACTTCCGTCGGGGAAGGTGAAGCTCGTGGAGTTCTTGAAATGCCCTCGACCGAGCACCTGGTAGTCATCCATGAGGTCCAGCTTCACGCCCGATGTCTGTCCCGTGGCATTCGGTGTGATCACCTGGGTGAGGGGACCCTTGAATATCAGGTGGCCGTCCTTCCAACCGGACGAGGTGTAGTTTCCGGACGAACCCCAGTTGTCGTGGTACTGGTTGATGAATTTCCCGTCGACGGGATTCCAGCCGAAGGTCGAACGGCCGACCACGTTTCCGGGTTCGAGGGTGGCGTCCGTGTAGAAGTAATGTCCGCCCATCGCCCGCTTGGTGGTCAGCTTCAGCACCGCCGCCGTGCCACCCGGCGGCGGGGTGTACTCGCAGGTGTAGGAGCCGAGCAGAAAGTCGAGATCGCGGATCTGCGGAGGAGCGGGCAGCGGATTCCTGTCGCGCGGCGGTTTGGCTCTGGTATCGGGCTCGGCGTTCACCGGGGAGACGGTGAGCGCGATCAGGCTCACGGCGGCCACGCCCACGACACCGGCCGGGACACGCCGGATCCACTTCCTCCGCCGGGCCGTGCCATCCGGTTCCCGTTCCTCTGACTTCTCGGTGCGCACACTCGACTCCCAACCGTCAATCGGGCGCTGACCTGCGGCTGAATCACCTGCCAGGCGGCCAGTCCGGATACGGCGACCATCATTTGCGCCGTCACCAAAGTGGGCCTAACGCCCGGCTTGGCCTCCTCCCTGATACGACCCGATCGATACGAACCGATACGGAAAGAGGGGGACCCGCGAAAAGAGGCGCACTGGGCTCGCGTTAGCCCAGCTTTAGCCCGCCCGTCGAGCATGAATCCGGACCGTGGCGATGAGGAGGATGACGATGAGCGGCTGGCCGGCGCTGGAGAAGTACCTCGATCGGGCACCCACGTCGAAGGAGATGATGGCCTGGATCGAACTGATCGTCGGCCAGGGCATTCGCCGGGCGGGCTATCCGGCCGACGGCTGGACCGAGGAGTGGGCCGCGGAACAGTTCCGGGAGACCGGGCTGGCGGACGTACGGCTGGAGCCGCTGGACACGCCTATCTGGCGGCCGCGGTCCGCCGCCTTCGAGATCTGGCCCACCGGCCGCCCCGATGAGGTCATCCGCTTCGAGGGGCTCGCCCTGCCGTACACCACCCCGACCGAGGGCACCGAGGGTCGGCTGGTGCGGATGGAGGACGGGGAGGTGCGGGGCTCCATCGCGGTCCAGGAGATCGGCTTCACGCGGCTGCCGCAGACCGAGGTGCAGGCCCGGGCCACCGGTTCCTACGACCCCGAGGGCGTGTTCCCCGACCTGGTCCAGACCGTGCCGTTCGACCTTCCCCATGTGCTGGACTTCGACATCGCCATCAAGGACGGTGCCACGGCCTACGTCGGCCTGCTCACCGGACTGCCCTGGGAGACCAGCGACTTCTACTGGCCCTATGACGCCGAACGGCGCCCCATCCCCGGCATCTGGCTGAGTGGCCAGGACGGGCAGCGGGTCCGCGAGCTGATGGCATCGGGGGAGTGCGAGGGCCGGATCGTCTCCGACGCCACCATCACCGAGGAGACCACCCACAATGTGGTGGGCACACTGCCCGGCGCCTCCGACCACTGGTTGATCATCGGCTCACACCACGACGGCCCCTGGGCATCGGCCGTGGAGGACGCCTCCGGGGTCGCGCTCGTCCTGGCGCAGGCCAAGTTCTGGGCGTCGGTGCCCCAGGACCTGCGACCGCACAACATGCTGTTCGTGCTGACGTCCGGCCATATGGCGGGCGCCGCGGGCACACAGGCGTTCATCGCGGCGCATCCCGAGCTGTTTCCCCAGGTCGTCCTCGAAATGCATCTGGAACACGCCGCACGCCAGGCGGTGGTGGTCGACGGGGAGGTGGTGCCCACCGACGACCCCGAGGTGCGCTGGTGGTTCACCACCCAGGCGCCCGAGCTGGAGCAGCTGGTGGCCGAGTCCCTCGCGGCGGAGGACCTGCGCCGCTCGTGGATCCTGTCGCCGACCGCCTTCGCGCCGAACCCGGCCACCGACGGCGCCTACTTCTACTACACGGGTGTGCCGCTGGTGCAGCTGATCACCACGCCCATGTACATCTTCGATCCGCGGGACACCCCGGACAAGGTGGACGAGCAGAGCCTGGTGCCGCTCACCAAGGGGGCGGCGCGGATCATCGCCGGTACGGCCGGCTGCGAGCCCGACACCCTCCGGGTGCCGATCCAGACCGCGGCCGACGAGACGGAGTAGGGCCACCGAGCACCGACGGCCCGCAGAGCAGGGACGGCCCGCCGTATGCCGGCGGGCCGTCACCCGTTTCACACGTTCACCTGTCACCCATCGCCCTACCGGCGGTTCGTCAGCCGGCACAGCGCCTTGGCGGTGCGGTGCGGATCGCTTTCGGAGCGGGCACTGAGCACGACCGCCCCCTGCCGCGTGGCGCCCTTCTTCGCGGCCACGGCCACCTCGACATCCACCGATCCACCGGCCCTGGCGGTGGCGAGCCGGTTGGGCAGCCAGGCGGACCAGCCCCGGCCCACGGCCTTCGCCGACAGCCGGTAGACATCCGAGTCCACCGAAGTGGCCGCCGCATCGGCCCGGTCGCCCGTAGCGCGCCCGGTGTTGTCGAGGCCGAAGGTGCACACGGCCCGGGAGCGGGTGGCGTCCCCCTTGGCCTCGCCACGGTGGAGGGCCAGTCCGCGGCGCTGCGGTCCCGCGCCGTCGAGGGACTTCACGGCGATGGTGTACGAGAGCACTCCGGACCGGTCGCGCTTGAGGCCGAGCACATAGAAGTGCAGCCGGTTGGCCCGGTCGAGGTACTCGTACTGGCTGCCGGAGTCGGCTCCGGCGTGGAAGAGCGCATCGCTGAGCTGCCGGTAGTCGCCCATGGTGATCTTCTGGGTGGTGCCGTCGGGGCGCCGGAAGTCCACCAGGTCGATGTCCTCGGGGTGCGCGTCGACCACCCAGGCGAACGGGGCCCGGTCCTTGTTCTTCGTCTTGGTGAGCAGTACCCCGTGATCCGGGGTGAACGAGTCCATGCCCATGCGGTCGACGATCTCGACGGTGTAGTTGTCGTAGCCACCGCCGTCGCACAGCGGGTCGGTGGCGTTGTCGCAGGACGGCGAGAGATCGTGGCCCAGGGCGATGTTGACCCCGGAGAGCCCCTTCTCACCCGGTGGCGCCGAGCGTGCGGTGACCCGGGCGACGACGAGGCCGGAGCTCTTCAGGGCGTCGCGGTCCAGCCGCAGGACGTTCTTCTCGTCGACGATGCCGAGCTTCAGCTTGTCGCGCAGCACATGCTGGGAGCCCATCGAGCCACCGGCGGTGGCGGGGATCTGCCAGCGGGTGTGCGGCCCGCCGGGGCCGTTGAACGAACCGCGGGAGAGCATGCCCCAGATACCGGTGTACGAACGGCTGAGGGGGGTGCCGTACGGGTTGTTGTAGTTGTCCCCGATGCCCAGGATATGGCTGAGTTCATGGGCGTACACGGCCATGCCGGAGCTCTCGGCCTGCACCGACGACCCGTCGGCGGCGTTGGGCCAGATACGGGCGGCGGACTGCCAGGACGTCCACGGTACGTAGCGGGTCCGGGCGGAGTTGTCGCCCGCGGTGGCCGGCGGCCCCCAGGCGGCGGGTATGTCCGCCGCGCTCGGGAACTTCATCTGGCCGAACTCCTGCCAGGTGGACGACTCGTCCTGCCCGGCGGTGAGATAGAAGACGAAGTCGAACGAGTCCGCCTTGTCGGCGCCGGCATCGGCCACCCAGGCGGCCTTGCCGTCGGCCCGGATGTCCTGGTCGCAGGTGTCCCCGGCCGGGCAGGCGCCCGGGTTCATCGAGTCCTCGATGCCGTACTGATAGGACTTGCCCGGCATGCGGTACACACCGAAGGCGGTCAGATCGACACCGATGCGGCCGCCGGAGTCCTCCATCCAGTACTCGTTGATGGTGTGACCGTTGTTCAGCGGCCCCGGTGTGTTGAGGAAGTCCTGGTAGAAGCGCGGGAGGCGAGCGCGGGGGATATCGGAGGCACTGGCCTGCGGATTGCCGAACAGGGTGGATCCGGCCGGGCGGCTGACCGTGAACTCCTCGTCCGGATAGTCCAGGAGCACCAGCGCGCCCTTGAAGGTGCGCTGTGTGGGCTTGACGTCGGGGTCCGCCCAGCGTGTTCCGGGGACCGCACGGTAGTCGGCCCAGGTCATGTCGTCGGGGTTGCGCCACTGCTGCGGGTCGATCGGCCGCACCAGCGACGGCCGGGCGGGACCGGCCGCCGGTAAGTCATCGGGGGTGGCCCGCGCGGGTCCGGCGGCGATGGCCGCCGCGGTGGCGAGGACCGCGGCGACGACGGTCAACCGGCCGACGGGTCTTCGGGGGAGTAACAAGGCTCACCTCGTGTCGGGCGTCTCGGACTTCAGACATGACAAGCCGTACGAGCGGTATGCCTACCGCTGCCCCAAGGTAAGGCGGGGAAAGAGGGGGCGCCAGAGTGCGTCGGTGACGGCCGGGACCGCCGCCCGCCGGTCCCGCCCCGGGTTCCGCTCCGGGCCCCGCATCGGCTCCGCTCCGGCTCGCGGAGGTCGTCCCGGTCCCGGTACCGGAGGACGGCTGCCGGACCGGTGGGAAAGCGCGATAGCGTGTACAGGCCAACGGGAGCTGCCGCCTGGGACTACGGCTCAGCGCAACCCGGGAACAGCCCACCCCGGAAGGCGAGATGCGTCCGCGCCCCCGAGGTGCGTCCGCGCTCGCCCGAAGCCGGGCACCGACCCTGGCTCCCGTCCGGCGCGATTCGTGGATACCAGCACTAGGAGCCCTCTTGACCAGCCCGGAACAGCGCATGGCTGACCTGCTCAAGACCTTCGGTGAGCCTGCGGCGAACACCGCGTACCTGCTGTGCGACAGGCACCCGGACGACGCCGTCGCGTTCACGGTGGTGGGCAAGGACCTGACCGGCCACGACATGACGTACGGGGAGCTGAGGGACCGTTCGTCGCGGATGGCCGGTGCCCTGGCCGCCCTGGGAGTCGGAGTGGGCGACCGCGTCGCCACCTTGATGGGCAAATCCGCCGACCTGCTGGTCGCGAGCCTTGCGATCTGGCGGCTCGGGGCCGTCCAGGTGCCGCTGTTCACCGCGTTCGCCCCGCCGGCCATCGCGCTGCGGATCGCGGGCAACGCCACCAAGGTCGTGATCAGCGACGCCGACCAACGCCCCAAGCTGGACCCGGAGTCGGGCTTCCCCGGCGAGCGCCCCTGGCGGATCGTCACCACCGGGCCCGTCACCGGGTCGGACCTGTCCTTCGCGGAACTGGCCGAGGGAGACGCCACGCTGCCCGAACCGGTGGCCGTGGGCGGCGACGGGCTCATCGTGGAGCTGTTCACCTCGGGTACCGCGGGCACCCCCAAGGCCGTCCCGATCCCGCTGCGGGCTGTCGCGGGCTTCTCGATGTACCAGCAGTTCGGCCTGGACCACCGGCCCACCGACGTCTTCTGGAACGCCGCCGACCCAGGCTGGGCGTACGGCCTGTACTACGCGCTCATCGGGCCGCTCGCCCTCGGGCAGCGCGCACTGCTGTTGAACGGCCTGTTCTCCGCGGAGTCCACCTGGGAGGTGCTCTCCCGCTTCGGGGTCACCAACTTCGCCGCCGGGCCCACCGTCTACCGCAAGCTGCGCGCCTCCGGCATCCCCGCCCCCGGCGACCTGCGGCTGCGCTGCTGCTCCGCGGCGGGCGAACCGCTGCCCCCGGACGTCGTCGACTGGGCGCTCGAGACGCTCGGTGTTCCCGTGCGCGACCACTACGGCTCGACCGAACTGGGCATGGTGATCGCCCACGCCTGGCACCCGGCCCTGCGCGACGACATCAAGCCCGGCTCCATGGGCCGTCCGTTGCCCGGCTGGGGGATGAAGGTGCTGCGCGAGGACACCAACTCCGCGCTGGCCCGCGTGGACATCCCCGGCCGGGTCGTGGTGGACATCGAGAACAGCCCGCTGATGTGGTTCAAGGGCTACCGCGACGCCCCCGAGCAGACCGCCGAGAAGTTCAGCCCCGACGGACACTGGTTCTACACCGGTGACACCGCCTCCCGCGACGAGGAGGGCGATCTGTTCTTCTCCGGGCGCGGCGACGACATCATCCTGATGGCGGGCTACCGCATCGGCCCCTTCGAGGTGGAGACCGTGCTGCTGGAGCACGCCGCGGTGGCGGAGGCCGCCGTGGTCGGCGTACCGGACGAGGAGTACGGCGAGGTCGTGGAGGCGTTCATCGTGCCGCGGCCCGGGACGGAGGCGGACGACGCGCTCGCGGCCGAGCTGCAGCAGCTGGTCAGGGAGCGGTACGCCAAGCACGCCTATCCGCGGAACGTCCACTTCGTGGCCGAGCTGCCGAAGACCTCCAGCGGTAAGACGCAGCGGTTCCTGCTGCGCCCGCAGGAGCACTCGCCCCGGAGCCGCTGAGCGGCTCCCGCGCCCAGGAGGCGTCCACAGGGGCATCGCGCACGCCCCGGAGCCGTACCGCGCACGCCCGGCGTCCCGTGTCGTCACACGGGGCGCCGGGGGCGTCGTGCCCCTGGCCTTGAGGTCACTCGCGGGACCGGGACAGCGCCTCCCGTACCGCCTCCTCCGTGCGCCCCACCACCGCCGTACCGTCGTCCGCCGTGATGATGGGCCGCTGGATGAGCTTGGGGTGCTCGGCGAGCGCCGCGATCCAGCGATCCCGAGCGCTCTTCTCACGCGGCCAGTCCTTCAGCCCCAGCTCCTTCGCGGCCGCCTCCTGGGTCCGGGTGATGTCCCACGGCTCCAGCCCGAGCCGGCCGAGCACCTCGCGGATCTCGTCCTGGCTCGGCACGTCTTCGAGATAGCGGCGGACGGTGTAACCCGCCCCCTCCGCGTCGAGCAGGGTGAGCGCGCCACGGCACTTCGAGCATGCCGGATTGATCCAGATCTCCATGCCGCACACGGTATCGCGGGACCGCTTCGGAATGGCGCCTGACCAGGGGCCTTTGTCAGTGCCCGGCCGTAGAATGGAGGCAGTTGAAGGGAAGGTTTCCCGACCATCTCAGGAGGCTGCCGATGGCCGTTGCCGCACCCCCTCTCCAGGAGCTGCCGAGCTTCCCGACCCTGCCGAAGAAGCGGATGCCCGCCGGGCGTCCGCGTGAGTGGTACGAGTCCCACAACCGCCGTCTGAAGGCCATGCGCCTGGCTATCGCGCTGCTCAACTCCGGTGTCTACCGCCCCGAGCAGGCGCCCAACCGCAAGATACGCTCCACGGCCGCCCGGATCGGGGTGCATCCGCCCTCCGACACCACCTGCCGGATGGTGCGTTCCCTCATCCGCACCGATCACACCGACCGCCCCGACCGCCCCGCCCGCCGCTGAAACCGCCGGCCCGCCGCGCCTCCTCGGAGCGCGGCGGGCCCGGCCCGTCGGCGCGCGGTCACCGCGTCAGCGTCAGCCGTTCCCACGGCCACGACCGCTGTCAACGGTTAACCGAAAGAGGGAGCGGGCCCATGCACCGACAGCGCGAAAGGAAGCGGCCCCTTCCGGGAATGGCGCGGTCTCGTGCCCGGGTGGGAAATGAGGGGCGAAGAGTGGCAGGGAGAAGAGCGAAGAGGGCCGGGGAAATGTTCCGCGGATAGCCGCGCCGGCGTTCCGGATATCCGGCCGCGCGGACCATCTATCGGAGGTTCCGCCGCTTTCCCCGCGCCTCTCCCGTTGCGAGGGGACAGGCGCGGGCGCACGCTCTCCTTGACGGAGGGAGACGGCGATGACCCAGCAACCGCCGTCGGAGATGGTCGACCGCCCGGTCGTCGGCTCGTTTCCGACCTACGCCGGCGCCCAGCGCGCGGTCGACTTCCTGTCCGACAACAAGTTCCCGGTGGAACACATGGCGATCATCGGCTCGGACCTCCGCATGGTCGAGACGGTGCTCGGGCGGATGACCAGGGGTCGTGCGGCGCTGGCGGGGGCGGGTACGGGGGCCTGGTTCGGGCTGCTGGTCGGGCTGCTGCTGTCCGTGTTCGCCGCCGGGGCCAACAACGTGATCGTGCTGCTGGTGAGCGGTCTCGTCTACGGCGCGGTGTTCGGCGCGATCTTCGGTTTCGTCGGGCATGCCATGACCCGGGGGCAGCGCGATTTCTCGTCCCGCAGCCAGATCGTGGCCGCGCGCTATGACGTGGTCGCGGACGCCGAGGTCGCCGATGAGGCGAAGAACATGCTGGCCAGGATCGCGATGCGGGAGGGCTGAGCGGCTTCCGAGGGTCTTCCGGGGGTCCGTGCACATACTAACGGCATTAGGAGTAGGGTGTGGCTCCGAGAGATCACACCGACCCCCGAGGAGCGACGGTGACCACCGGCAGGAGTGTGCGCGCGGACGGAGTCCTTCCGCGGGTCCTGCTCGTCGTCGTGCTCGCGCTCGGTGTCTTCGTCATGCACACCCTGGGTCATCCCGACGGCGGATCCGGTGCGGGTGGGAGCCACTCGGCACACCACGCCTCCGGTGAGCCGCGCCCCGCGCCGTACGGCGGCGAGCCGTACGGCGGCGACCGCGACGGCCGTACGGCCGCCACCGGCTCCGGGTCGCACCGGGCCGCGCCCGCCCCGTCCGGCGAGGCCGAGCATGCGCCGGCCGCGCCCGAGACGAAGCCGCGCGCGCCCATGACCGGTATGGACATGGCCTCGCTGTGCGTCGCGGTGCTCGGCGTCTGGATGCTCGGGGCGCTCCTGAGCGCGGCCCTCACCCGCCGGGGCGGTCCCCCGCTGAGGCTCCCCGTGGCGTCGGCCGCCGTCGCGCGGCCCGACCCGCCGTCGCGCGGACCCGACCTCACTGCCCTGTCTGTTCTGCGGATTTAGGCCGAACCGCGCGTAAAGCGCCGGTACGCCCCACGGAACAGTCAACACTTGGCAAAAGAGGTATATCGACATGACCGCATTGACGCATGCCCCGCGTCGGCCGCTCCATCGCCGTCTCGCGCTTGTGGCCGCCGTCGCCGCCGCCGGGCTGCTGCTCGCCGGTTGCGGCGGGAGCGACGACATGAAGGACATGGACCACACGGGCGCGAAGGAGTCCACCGCCTCCGAGGCCACCGCGGCCTCCTCGGCGGGCGCGTTCAATGACGCGGACGTCCGCTTCGCGCAGATGATGATCCCGCATCATGAGCAGGCTCTGACGATGGCCGCACTGGCCGAGGACCGGGCCTCGGACTCGCGGATCACGAGCCTGGCGGGGCAGATCGAGAAGGCGCAGGACCCGGAGATCGCCACCCTGAAGTCCTGGCTCAAGGGCTGGGGTAAGCCGGAGAAGGCGTCATCGGGCGGTATGGACGGCATGGATGGCATGGACCACGGTTCGAGCGGTAAGGGCGATATGGGCGGAATGATGTCCAAGGAGGACATGCGGAAGCTCGAGGTCGCCAAGGGGCCCGCCTTCGACCGTGCCTTCGCGAGCCTGATGATCGACCATCACCAGGGCGCGATCGCCATGGCGAAGGACGAGAAGAAGAACGGCCGTAACGCCAAGGCCAAGAAGCTCGCCGACGACGTCGTCAAGAACCAGTCCACCGAGGTCGCCACTCTGCGGACCCTCCTCGACCGGCTCTGATCCGCCTCCCGCCCCGCCGCCCCGGGTCCCGCGGTCCCTCCGTGTGGCCCCGGGGCGGCCCCCGAGGCGTGCCGGGGCGTTATCCCATCCCGGGGGCGCAGCCGAGCAGAGGGGGCAGCAGCGGTACGGCCACCGCGGCCGCCACCACCAGGCCACGCAGCGCCGGATGTGGACGCCGCCGGGCGTCCAGCATCCGCCGCAACCGGACCAGGACGTCCGGTCCGCCGACGCTGAAGGCCCCGCCGGGAGCATGGCCCGCCGCCATCGCGTACAGGGCTGAGACGAGCGCTTCGCGCGGATGGCGGCGCAGGGCCCGGTCGTCCGCGGCCATCTCCAGCAGAAGTGCCGTCTGTGCCTTGGCTTCGCGCGCCAGCGGCAGCCACCGGAACACCCGGGCGAACGCCTCGGTGGCCGCCAGTGCCAGATGGTGGCGGCCCGCGATATGCGCGCGCTCATGCTCCAGTACGGACTCCAGTTGGGCGGGGGAGAGGAGTCTCAGCGCGCCCGCGCTCACGACGATCCGCGGCCTGCGGCCGGGCAGGCAGTATGCCGCGGGCGTGTCATGGTCCAGCACGGTGGCGCGCCAGTGCGCCGAGCGCCGGCCGACCATGTCCAGCACGCTCCGGTGCCGGGCGCGAACGCGCCGGGCCCGCAGCAGCTCATGGCCGAAGCGGATGAGCGGAAGCAGTACCACCAAGGCCGGTGCGGCGATGGCCGGAACGCCGACCGGGCCCGGGATGCGGGCGTCCAACGTCAACCCACAGAACCGGAGCAAGCCGGACATTCCATTATGAAGATGCCAAGTTGGGGTGACGAGGTGATAAGTGGTCATAGCCAGCGCGATGGTGAACGACAGGACCAATCCATGCCAAACGGCAACCGCCAGGCCGGGTGCGCGATGCGGCCAGGCGCTGCGCGCCAGCGCCTTCGGGGCCAGCGAGCCGACCGCGGCGGCGTAGCAGCCCAGGGCGAGGGCGGCCGTCACGCCCGGGTCCGCCGCCCCGTGGCCCGCAGTGCCTTGCGCAGCGCGCTGACCTCCTCCGGGCCCATCTGCTGGACGAAGTGGGCGAGGGCGGCGGAGCGGTCCTCGCTGGTGCCGAGCGCGTCCTCCATCAGGGCGGCGGTGTACTCCTCGCGGCTGCGGACCGGTGAGTACACCCACGCCCGGCCCTCCTTGGCGCGCAGCAGCCAGCCCTTGTTGTAGAGGATGGAAGCGACGGTCATCACCGTGGTATAGGCGACCGGGCGGTGCTCATTGATGTCGTCCACGATCTCCCGCACTGTGGTGGGACGCTGCCAAGCCCAGAGGCGGTCCATGATCTCCGCCTCGAGCTCCCCCAACCGTCGCATGGACGCTTCCTTCCGCCGTTAGTACGGAGGCCCATAGTAGAGACCCCTCAGGGAGGCCCCGCACGCGGCCGTCGGGAAATCCTCAACTCGCCCTGCCCGCGATACGCTTGACGCCACGCGCATTCAACATCCGCACGGTTCTAGGGAAGGGAAGTCCGGGTGACTGGTCTCAACAAGGGGCTTCGGAAAATCGAGGTGGCGCTCAAGTGGGATCCGAGTCCCGCTGGTGAGCCGCCCCATGATCTCGACATCGTGGCGGGGACGTACCGCGCTGCCGATCCGTACGGTGAGCCCGCGTATCTCGTCCACTTCGACAGCCGCTCACCGGACGGCACCATCAACCTCAACAGGGACAGCCGCACCGGTCAGGGCTTTGGCGTCGACGAGTCCATGACCCTCGAACTCGAACGGCTGTCGTCCGAATACTCGCGGGTGGTCGTCGGGATAGTCATCCAGCGGAGCTCGGGACGGAAGACGTTCGGAGATGTCCCGAACACCAGCGTCCGGATTCTCAACGGATACACCGAGCTGATTACGAGCGACTTCACCGGTGTCTCTGGAGCCACTGCCGCCACGGTGGCGGTATTCACCCGGGACGACTCGGGGGAATGGGGAATGCGGAGCGCTATTCGTGGATTCGACACGGATCCCGAAGACTTTGGGCGGCTCATGGGCCAGGACTATTCCTGAGGGTCCGGGCGGCCGGGGTCCGGTGTGGCGCGCGGCCCGCACGGTGAAGGTGCGGGCCGCGCGCCGATTCCGGATATCAGGTCAGATATCGGGTCAGGCGTCGCTCGGCGGACGGCCGGGGAAGCGCGGCCCCCGGGTGAGGGTGTAGCCGCCCACCCCGGCGAGCGCCGCCAGCGCCGCGCCGATCACGGTCCACACCCACCGGTCCGACCACCAGCCGGAGCCCCAGTCGTCCTCCGGCTCGGCGACCGCGTGCGGGATGTCCCCGCTCTTGTCGTCCGCGGAGTCCGAGGACGTGTCGCCCGGTGGCTCGGAGCCCGTGCCCGGGGCCGTTCCGGACCGCAGCACCGGATTGAGCGGGGTCACGTCCCCGCCGTCGGCGTGCGCCCCGCCCGCGTCCGGTACGGACGCCTCCACTTCAGCGTCGATCGGCAGCCCGAGGTCCTCGGCGGGCAGATCGACGACGGTGAGCCGCACGTAATAGGCGCCCTGCAGCGGGTCATTGGCCCAGCGCTCGGACCAGGACCGCACCTGGCGCAGGGTGCAGCTCACGGTGACCGACCGGTCCTGCCGGCCCGCCCGGCGCGCCGGGGTGCCCGAGGCGCACGCCTGGTGGCGGCGCAGACCGTCGTAGACATCGAGCTGCCAGGTGGCGCTGCCGTGCCGGCTCGAACCGTCGGGCAGCCTCAGCTCCGCCTCGACCTTGGGGATCTGCCCGGCGGCGGCCGGGAACACCCAGTACAGATAGTCGCCGGTGGAGGCCGCCGCGGTGGCCTTCTGGCCGGGCTTGATCTCGGTGGCGGTACGGAAGTTCGTGCCCGCCTCGGTGGGGGCGCCGTCCTTCTTGTCGTCCGTGCCGTCAGCGGCGGCCGGGGCGGCGGCGGTCAGCCAGGCGGCGGCACACAGGGCGAGCGCGGCGCCCACGGTACGCAGGGCTCGCATCAGTTGGACCTCCAGACGGTGACACGCCAGCGGGCCAGCCAGCCCCACAGCAACCCCGCGAGCAGCCCGCCCACGGTGAGCGCGCCCAGCAGCATCCAGCCGCGGCCCAGGCCGAAGGCGGCCACATCGGCGGGCGGATCGTCGTTGCCGACCACATCGACGGCGAGCTCCACCGGAAGGCCCGGAGCGCGCTTGACGGAAGCGGGCGCGGAGAAGGACTGGCTCAGCTCCAGGCACACCGTCCGCGCGGTCTCGTCCTCGTCGTCGTCCACATCGGCGACCGGATAGCGCAGCCCGCTGGACATGACGTCCGTACGGCCGCTGCCCGCCTCGCTGCCGCGCACCAGCTCCCGGCCGCCCGGGGTCATCGCCCGCAGCAGAACGCCGTAGTCCGGGTCGACGGCGCGGTCCACGGCCACGCTCGCCGAGGCCCGCAGTTCCTGACCGGGCGCCACCTGCATCCGGTACCAGCGGTGTTCGCCGAAGCTCTCCCGGTCGCTGTAGAGGCCGGAGCCCAGGTAGGGGGCCTTCGCGCACTGTGCGGCGCCTCGCACCGGCGTGGGCGTCTGCACGGGGGTGTCGGCGGAGCGCCGGACCAGTTGCTTGATACGGCTGGAGAGCTGGTCCCGGTGCTGGATCGCCGTATAGGTGCCACCGGTGGCCTCGGCGATGCAGCTGAGCTGCTCGCGGACCTTGCGGTCCAGCGTCAGCCCGAGCGTGTCGACGACCAGATGGGTTCCCTGGGCGGCCAGTTCACGGGCCACATCACACGGGTCGGGCTGACCGCAGGAGTCCTCGCCGTCCGTGATCAGCACGATCCGGCGGGTCCCCTCGCCACTGGAGAGGTCCTTGGACGCGCCGCGCAGCGCGAGCCCGATGGGCGTCCAGCCGGTGGGGCGCAGCGTGGCGACGGCCGCCTTGGCCTCGGTGCGGTCCACCTGGCCCACCGGGTAGAGCTGCTCGCTGTCCCGGCAGCCGGCCACGCGGTCCTTGCCCGGGTAATTGGCGCCGAGGGTGCGGATGCCCAGCCGCACCTCTTCGGGCGTGGCGTCCAGCACCTCGTTGAACGCCTGTTTCGCTGCCGCCATCCGGGTGTCGCCGTCGACGTCGCGGGCCCGCATGGAGCCGCTGACGTCGAGCACCAGCTCGACCTTCGGGGAATCGGGAGCCGGTTCGCCGGCCATGGCGGAGGGAGGGGATATCAGGCCGCAGGCGAGGGCCGCGAGCAGCCCCAACGCGCCTGTCGCCAGACGTTTCTTTATGATCACCGGCGCATCTTATGGAGCTTCATCTGACTGATCCAAAAGCCCGGCCGCCGCGGCCGGTGGCATACCGCGCCGGGTGTACGGCAGGTGTCGGGGTACTCCCCCGGGAGGGGACGAGAATCCGTCTGGTGTCAGCTCCGGCGTTTGCATCCTCCTCTTAGGGTTGCGGGTATGGATCTCCGAAAGACCCGGCTGCGAGGCCGGCGCCTGGCCGCCGCCGTGGCCGCCGCGGCCGTCCTCGCGGGCGCGGGCACCTGGGCGGCCGCCGCCTCCGACGACCGGCCGGCCGTGCACCGCCAGGACCGCGTGCTGGACATGCCGGGCGCGCGTATCGACACCTCCTACTTCACCTCGGGCACCGGCCGCAGGCCCGCGGTCCTGCTCGCCCACGGCTTCGGGGGCAGCAAGGACGACGTACGCGACCGGGCGGAGGAGCTGGCCCGCGACGGATACGCCGTGCTCACCTGGTCGGCGCGTGGATTCGGCAGGTCCACGGGGAAGATCGGGCTGAACGACCCGGAGCATGAGGTGGCCGATGCCCGGCGGCTGATCGACTGGCTGGCGAAACGCCCCGAGGTGCGGCTCGACGGCCAGGGCGACCCCCGGGTGGGCGTCGCCGGCGCCTCCTACGGCGGGGCGATCTCCCTGCTCGCCGCCGGATACGACCGCCGGGTGGATGCCATCGCGCCCGAGATCACCTACTGGAACCTCGCCGACGCGCTCTTCCCGAACGGTGTCTACAAAAAGCTCTGGACCGGGCTGTTCTTCACCACCGGCTCGGCCGACCTCACCCAGGCCCAGGGCGGCCAGGAGGATGCGAACGGCGGGGGAGGAGCGGGCGGCGGAATGGGCCAGTCGGGCCCGGGAGGCGAGAACGGCGGGGCGGGCCAGGGAGCCCAGGCGGACCCGGGAGACGCGAACGGCGCGGGGGACGAGAACGGCGGGAAGACCCTGGGAGGCCAGGGCTGCGGTCGCTTCGAGAAGCGGCTGTGCGAGATGTACGAGCGGGTCGCGGTCGCCGGAAAGCCCGACGCCGCCGCCCGCCGGCTGCTCGAGGCCCGCAGCCCCTCCGCCGTGGCCGGCCGGATCAAGGTCCCCACGCTGATCCTCCAGGGACAGGCCGACTCCCTCTTCCCCCTCGGCCAGGCCGATGAGATGGCGAAGTCGATCCGAGCCGCCGGGGCGCCGGTCGCCGTCGACTGGACGGCCGGAGGACATGACGGCGGCGACCGCGAGACCTCGCGGGTGGCGGCGCGCACCCGCGCCTGGTTCGACCGCTACCTCAAGGGCGACAAGGGCACCGACACCGGGCCCGCCTTCCGGATCAGCCGCACCGGCGGCATCGACACCACCAACGGCGCGGTCCAGCTGCGCGGCGCCACCGGCGACCGCTACCCGGGCCTGGGCGACGGCACCCGGAAGGTGGCACTGCCCGGACGCGAGCAGTCGTTCGCCAACCCGCCCGGGGCGGGGCCGCCCTCCATCTCCACGGTGCCGGGCGTGGCCGGGCTGTCCCAGGCGTCCTCGCTCGGCGTCGGCCTCTCCCTCGACGTCCCGGGCCAGTTCGCGCGGTTCGACTCGGCGCGGCTGGACCGCCCCCTGCGGATCACCGGATCGCCCGAGGTGAAGGTGCGGGTCAAGGCCGACACGGACGACGCCGTCCTGTTCGCCAAGGTCTACGACGTGGGGCCGGACGGACAGCAGGTGCTGCCCGAGCAACTGGTCACGCCACTGCGCGTCACCGGCGCGAAGCAGGGCCGTACCGTCACCGTCCGGCTGCCCGCCGTCGACCACGAGCTCATCGCGGGCCATCGGCTGCGGCTCGTCCTCGCCTCCACCGATCTCGGCTACGCCTCCCCGACCGAGCCCGCCACCTACACGGTCGGGCTCGTGGACGGCGGCCTGACGGTTCCCACCGCACCCGCGGCGCACACCCAGCCCGCCCCGCTGCCCGCCTGGGTGTGGGGGCTGCCGCTCGCCGCGGCCGTGGTGGCGCTCGCGCTGGTGCTGACCGGCAGGCGGCGTGCGGCCACTCCCGCGCCCGACCCCGAACTGGCCGAGGTGCCCCTGCAGATCACCGGTCTCAGCAAGCGCTACGCCAAGTCCGCCGACCGCTACGCGGTACGCGAGCTGTCCTTCCGCGTCGAGAAGGGGCAGGTGCTCGGGCTCCTCGGGCCCAACGGCGCGGGCAAGACCACCACCTTGCGCATGCTGATGGGGCTCATCGCCCCCGACGAGGGCGAGATCCGGGTCTTCGGCCAGGCCATCAGGCCCGGCGCCCCCGTGCTCTCCCGCGTCGGCGCCTTCGTCGAGGGGGCGGGCTTCCTGCCGCATCTGACCGGCAGCGCCAACCTGGAGCTGTACTGGCGGGCCACCGGCCGCCCCGCCGCCGACGCCCATATCGAGGAGGCCCTGGAGATCGCGGGCCTGGGCAGCGCGCTGGAGCGTGCGGTGCGCACCTACTCCCAGGGCATGCGGCAGCGGCTCGCCATCGCCCAGGCCATGCTGGGCCTGCCCGATCTGCTGATCCTCGACGAACCGACCAACGGCCTCGACCCGCCACAGATCCGCGAGATGCGCGAGGTGATGATCCGGTACGCCGCCGAGGGACGCACGGTGATCGTTTCCAGCCATCTCCTGGCGGAGGTCGAGCAGTCCTGCACCCATCTGGTCGTCATGGACCGCGGCCGGCTCATCCAGGCGGGCCCGGTCGGCGAGATCACCGGCAACGGCGGCAGTGTGCTGGTGGGCCACGACGGCGAGCTGAGCGAGGCCCACATCGACAAGGTGAACACGCTGCCCGGTATCGTCTCCGCCGCCCGCACCGCCGACGGACTGCTCGTCCAGCTCGACGGGACCACCCCGGCGCGGCTGCTCGCCGAACTGGTGCGGCTGGAGATCCCGGTGACCAGCTTCGGGCCCAACCGGCGCCTGGAAGACGCCTTCTTGACGCTGATTGCAGGAGGATCCGCGTGAGCTCCCTGTCCCAGGTCGCGCCCGGCTACCGGGCCCATCACACCCTGCCGCTGCGGGTCGAGGCCGTACGACAGCTACGCCGCCGCCGGACCCTGGTCATGGCGCTGGTGCTGGCGCTGCTGCCGTTCGTCCTCGTCGCCGCCTTCGCCATCGGCGGCACCCCCGAGGGGCGGGAGGACCGGGTCACTCTGATGGCCACGGCCACCGCCTCCGGCGCGAACCTCGCCGCCACCGCGCTGTTCGTCTCGGCCGCCTTTTTGCTGGTGGTGCCGGTGGCGCTGTTCTGCGGTGACACCGTGGCCTCCGAGGCGAGCTGGTCCTCGCTGCGCTATCTGCTGGCCGCGCCCGTGCCCCGGGCCCGGCTGCTGGGGAGCAAGCTGGCGGTGGCCCTCGCCTTCAGCGCCGCCGCCATGGTGCTGCTGCCGCTGGTCGCGCTCGCGGTGGGCGGCGTCGCGTACGGCTGGGGGCCGCTGCGGATGCCCACGGGCGGTGAACTGCCGATCGGGGACGCCCTCGTCCGGCTCGCCCTCGTGGTGCTGTACATCTTCCTGTCCCAGCTGGTCACGGCCGCTCTGGCGTTCTGGCTCTCGACCGTCACCGACGCGCCGCTGGGCGCGGTGGGCGGCGCGGTGGGGCTCACCATCGTGGGCAATGTGCTGGACGCGGTCACGGCGCTCGGCTCCTGGCGCGACTTCCTGCCCGCGCACTGGCAGTTCGCGTGGGCGGACGCACTCCAGCCTCATATGGAGTGGGGCGGAATGGTGAAGGGCGTCTCGGTGTCCGTCGCCTACGCGCTGGTGTTCCTCGCGTTCGCCTTCCGTGGTTTCGGCCGCAAGGACGTGGTGTCCTAGACGGCCACGAGGCCACGAGGCCACGAGGCCACGGCCACGGCCGTCGGGCGGCCCGGTCAGTAGTCCTTGAGGGTGTAGGAATTGACCACTTCGTAGAAGCCGTCACCGATATCGGTCGGGTTGGTGTCGGGCTCCTGCCCGCGCGATGTGGTCTCCGCGTCCTTCCGTGCCTTGTTGTCCAGCGCGAGCTGCTGGTTGGCCGCCGCATAGCCCCGCAGCTCGCGCTCATAGGCGGCGAAGGCCGCGGTGTGGTCACCGCCGGCGGCCTTGAGCTCGCCCGCCAGGACATAGGCGCCGACCATGGCCACACTGGTGCTCTGCCCGGACATCGGCGAGCCGCAGTAACCGGCGTCGCCGACCAGGGCCACCCGGCCACGGGACCAGGAGTCCATATGGATCTGGGCCGCCACGTCGAGGTGGAAGTCGGGCGCCCCCCACATGTACTCCAGCAGCCGTGGCATCTCCCAGCGCGCGTCCCGGTACCGCTCGGCCACCAGCCGCTTCTGTTCCGAGACGGTCCGGGAGCCGAGGAGTTCGGCGGGCGGTTCGTCCGAGTCGATGCCGATGTAGACCCGTGCCTCGGTGTTCTCGCGGACACTCATCACCATGCCGCCCCAGACGTCGCCGGGCATCTGGTAGATGACCTCCCAGCGGTCGAGGCCCAGATAGTTCGGCACCGTCCACACGCCCAGATAGCCCCCCATATGGTGAAGGAATTTCTCCTCCGGGCCGAAGACCAGCGCCCGGGTGGAGGAGTGCACCCCGTCGGCCGCCACCACGATGTCGAAGGCGCGCGAACCGCCCCGGTGGAAGGTGACCGCCACCTCATCGGGTCCCTGGGCGAGCGAGGCGATCGAATCGTTGAAGAGGTACTCGATCCCGTCGCCGCCCGCGGCCAGCAGAACCGAGGACAGATCGTCCCGGAGAATCTCCACGTCGGGGCTGTCGAGCTGTCCGCCACTCGCGGTGCGCTCGGTGGTGCTGAACAGCTCCTTTCCGTCGCCGTCGACCATCGACATACCGCGCAGCCCGGTGCGGCGCGCCCGGATCTCCGCCAGCACACCCATGCGCGCGCACACTTCCAGCGCCGGACCTCGTACGTCGATCGCCTGTCCGCCCGGGCGCGGCCCCGCGGCGCGCTCCACCACGGTGACCTGGCAGCCATAGCGGTCCAGCCAGTAGGCGAGGGCGGGCCCGGCGATACTGGCGCCGGAAATCAGGACCCGGGTATTGCGCATGGTGTTGTCCCTTCCGAATTCAACCACCGAATGTGGTGCCTGGAAAAAGACTGGCCGGAGGTACCGACACCGCACCGACGTGGCCGATGCCGGGTCGATGGCGCACCGACGCCGTACCGACAGGGCTCCGACACCGGCCCGCCGTAGGCAAGTTGAGACCGGTGGCGATCGGCCCGCAGGAACGCGGAACTCTCTCATCGGTTAATGAGAGTGTTACTTCGATGTGTTGTGTGGTTCCGTAGTGATCGATGAGACTAAGGATTCCGACCGGTCAGCCCAAAAGATCGGTCGACCCGCACTGGTGACGTTCGGTCCGCCCCCCACGATCCGAACAGGATGGGACCTTATGCGCAATTCGCTGGAGCACGTTCGCGTGTCCCCCGCCGCCGTCGCGTCCGTCTGCCCGAGACCCCGCCGGAGACCTCACCTCTCCCCGCGCGGATCGGCCACGGTCGCGGCGTAGCCGCCTCTCACCACTCACCGAACGGCGGATCGCCCCGGCCTTCCCGGCGACGCCGTCCTCCGGCCTGCCCGTAGACGCATGCCCATGCGCGCATGCCCGCGGGCCACGCGGTCTGCCCTGACCCCGGCCGGAACGTCCGCGCGCCCACGGCCCGTTCGGTGACGCATGTCTTTCAGAAAGGAACCCCTCAGGTGCTTACTTCGCACCACCCACGATCACGCGAATACCAGCAACCCGTGCCCGCCGCTCGCGGCGATGTGGCGGGACCGAGCGGGCATGTGCTGGCGGTCGGCACACCGGGCCCCAGACTCGATGAGCTGACCCGGACACTCGTCTCGACCGGGCATGAGGTGAGCCATGCGGAGCCCGGCGACGTCAGCCGTCAGATGCGGCAATCCCCTCCGGACGCGATCGTCGCCCTGGACGACGCCGACGACGGGCTGGACCTGATACGCGAGGTCCGCGCCGTGCCCGCGGGACGGGCGCTTCCCCTGCTCATGGTCACCTCCGACCCCGGCCCCGCCGGCGTCGCCGACATGCTGCGCGGCGGCGCCGACGACTGCCTGCCGGACAGCTCCGACCCCGTCGAGCTCTCCGCCCGGATCGAGGCCAAGCTGCGCCGGGTCCCGGTCCCCGTCGAGAACCTGCTGCTCGACCCGCGCACCGGCCTGTACTCCCAGCCCCACTTCCTGGGCGAACTCGACCGGGAACTCA
The DNA here is from genome assembly GCF_003595545.1 of Streptomyces sp. 11-1-2. Lineage (NCBI taxonomy): Bacteria > Bacillati > Actinomycetota > Actinomycetes > Kitasatosporales > Streptomycetaceae > Streptomyces > Streptomyces sp. 11-1-2. The sequence goes on along the minus strand of NZ_CP022545.1, from coordinate 1,574,692 downwards.
AGCGGGTCGACGACAGCCGCGTCGGTGGTGTCGTCGCCATGGTCGGCGTCGCCGAGATAGCCGCCCTCGAAGCCCGGCTCGGGCCGCGGGTGCGCCGTGAGGTCGCCGAACGTCTCGCCGGAGTGGCGGAGAAGCTGGGCGGTGTCTGCGACCGGCTCGGCTGGGACGACGACGGCCACCTGCTGATGCTGATGCCCGGTGTGGACGAGGACACCGCGCGCGGTGAACTGCAGAGGTTCGCCAACGCCGTGGCCGGGACCCGCTTCGTGGTCGCCGATGAGAACGTACGGCTGACCCCGGCGATCGGATGGACCCCGCTGGCCGACTGCCCGGACCGCGCCCAGGCCGTCGCCAACTCCCGCAACGCGGTGGACGAATCGATCCGCCACCGGGATCTGCGGCCGGTCAAGTACGCGGCGTGGATGCGCGGCAGCGACCGCCGCCGTCGCCGTCCGCTGGCCACCGCGCTCCGCACCCTGCTGTCGGCGCTCTCGCCCATCCTGGTGCTTCTCTTCGGCGTGGGCATCCCCTTCGTCTTCTACCAGCAGATGTACGAGCTGGGCTGGGACGTCGGCTCGGCCGCCTACTGGGTCGTGGTGTCCGGGCTGGTGCTCTCCGCCGCGATGATCGTGCTGGAGTGCCTCTTCTCGCTCGACGCCAAACCCCGGCCCGAACAGCCCGCACAGCCGTATCCGCCGGCCAGTGCCGTCATCGCCGCGTATCTGCCCAATGAGGCGGCGACCATCGTCGACACCATCGAGTCCTTTCTGCGCCTGGACTACCCCAACGAGCTGGAGATCGTGCTCGCGTACAACACGCCGCACCCCATGCCCGTCGAGGAGACCCTGCGGGAGATGGCCCGCCGCGACCCGCGGCTGGTGCTGATGCCGGTGGCGGGCAGCACCTCCAAGGCGCAGAACGTCAACGCCGCCGTCACCCGGGTGCGCGGTGAGTTCGTCGGCATCTTCGACGCCGACCACCACCCGGTGCCCGACGCCTTCCAGCACGCCTGGCACTGGCTCTCCCATGGCTACGACGTGGTCCAGGGCCACTGTGTGATCCGCAACGGTGAGAGCTCCTGGGTCTCCAAGCTGGTGGGCGTGGAGTTCGAGGCCATCTACGCCGTCAGCCACCCCGGCCGGACCCGGCTCTACACCTTCGGCGTCTTCGGCGGCTCCAACGGCTTCTGGCGCACCGATCTGCTCGCCAGGACCCGGATGCACGGCACGATGCTCACCGAGGACATCGACTCCTCGATGCGCGCCCTGCACGAGGGGGCCAGGATCGCCACCGACCGCACGCTCATCTCGCGCGAACTGGCGCCCACCACCCTCAAGGCGCTGTGGAACCAGCGGTCGCGCTGGGCCCAGGGCTGGCTCCAGGTGTCGCTGAAATACCTGTGGCGCGGGCTGCGCTCCCCGGCCTTCACCGTCCGCCAGAAGGCGGGGCTGCTGGTGCTGCTGGGCTGGCGTGAGATCCAGCCGTGGCTGACCCTGCAGATCCTGCCCGTGCTGCTGTACTCGGCGTGGCGGGCGGGCGGAGTGGACCAGCTCGACTGGGCGGTGCCGGTCTGCCTGCTGGCCACCTTGTTCACCCTGTCCGCCGGGCTGGTCCAGGCGCTGTTCGCATGGCGGCTCGCGGTGCCCGAACTGCGCCGCCGCAGGGCGTGGTTCTGGCGGTATCTGCTGGTGTCCACCTTCTTCTACAGCCACTTCAAGAACATCGTGGCCCGTCAGTCGCTCCTCAAGGAGGTGCTGCGGGACCGCCAGTGGCGGGTCACCCCGCGGCCCGGCGAGAAGGCGGTGAAGCGGACATGAGCACGGTGTCCACGACCCTCACCACCGCGCCCGCCACCGTTCGCCGGCCGGTCAACGGCACGCCCGCCAAGGGCGCGCCCGCCCGGAACCGGCGGAACGCGGAGATCCAGGGCTTCCGGGGAATGGCGGCGCTCCTCACGGTCGTCTTCCACGTCTGGCAGCAGTACTTCACCTACGACCGGGACGGCGCCCACTCACCGGTGCCCAACCGGTACGCGAACGCGCTGGTGTCGCTGGAGGTCATCGACTTCTTCTTCGTCCTGTCCGCGTATCTGCTGACGCTGTCCTACGCACGGGCGGCGATCGACGGGGGCTCGACCCGCCCCGGCCGGGTGTTCCTCTTCCGGCGCGCCATCCGGATCATCCCGCTGTACTTCCTGGCGGTCCTGTGCGTCTGGGCCACCCGCAACCCCACCCTGCCCGGCGAGTGGTCCGATCTGGTGCACCATCTCACCTTCACCCAGGTCTTCGACCAGGAGCAGATCTTCTACACCATCGGCCCCACCTGGTCGTTGTCGCTGGAAATCATGTTCTATCTGGCGCTGGTGGGACTCGGCCCCCTGGCCGCCCGGGCGTGCCGTCCGCTGCGCCGGCGGGCCTCCCGGGTGGCGGTGTGCGCCGCGGGATGTGCCCTGCTGTACATCGGGCCGTTCATCTGGATCGCGGTCGCCCGCTATGTGCTGGAGATCCCGCACACCGAATGGCCGGTGTACTTCGGACCGCAGGCCCGCTTCGGAGGGTTCGCGGCGGGCATGGGCCTGGCCGTGATGATGGTCGCCCTCGGCGACCGGGGCCGGCTCCACGCGAAGGTGGCGATCCCGCTGCGGGTGGCCGCGCTCCTGGGGCTGTATCTGCTGTCCTGGTCCGGTACGGAGGCGGAGGACTTCCCCACCACCTTCTACCATCCGCTGTCCGCCCTGCTGTGGACGGTGCTGCTGTACAGCACCATCCATGTGCGGCGGCAGGGGCGGTGGCACACGTGGCTCACGGCCCGCTGGCTCACCGGCGCCGGGCTGGCCAGCTACAGCCTCTTCGTCTGGCATGAGCCGATCATGCTGGGCCTGTACAACGCCGGGCTGCTGCCCCCCGACGGCCAGGCGGGCTTCCCGCTGGCCGTGGTCATCGTGCTGGTGGTGGCCGTGGCCGCCGCCGCGGTGAGCTACTGGCTCATCGAGTACCCGGCGAGCCTGCTCGGCAAGCTCAAGGACGGTAAGGGCGGTTCACGCGACTTCTACCCGGAGGCCGCGCGCTAGCCATGGACAAACGTTCCCCGGTGTACGGGTGGCCGTACACCGGGGGGCCGTGGTTATCATCTGGCTCATTCTTTACTCTGTAACACGTGTGCGTCGGACATCAGTTCCACTCGGAACCGGGCCTTCCGGTGCACTGCACCCAACCCATGCCATAACGGGGAGACCAGCGAAATGGGTCGACACAGCCGACCGACCGCCGCTCAGCAGGCGCGTACCACGACGCTCAAGGCGGCTACCGCCCTCGGCGTGGCCGGAACCATAGCCTTCGGCCTCCACTCGACGGCCGGCGGTGACAAGTCCGTGCAGGCCCGCTCCGATGTGAACACACAGCAGGAACAGGCGCCGCACATCGATCCCGCCGTCGACCACTCGCCCTCGCAGAGCCATGTCTCGCCCAGCGAGTCCACGAAGCCGAAGCTGATCTCCGACGACACGGACGCCGCCACTCCCGGTGGCGGGGCGACGGACCGGGGCGCCGGCGCGCAGCGGCCCACCACCCCGGCCACCCCCGACGCGGCACCCTCCAAGGCCGCGACCACCCACGCGGCCCCCACCCCGGCGCAGCGGGACGACCAGGTCCCCTCGGGGCACTCCTCGCCGAGTGAGACGACCCCGAGCGCCGATCCGACCACCCCCTCGCAGCAGCCCAGCCAGCCGCCGCAGTCCACCCCCGGTGAGGGCGGTCACCACGGCAAGGGTCTGGTGGGCGGTCTGGTGGACGGTGTCGGGGACACGCTCGACGGTGTGCTCGGCGGTGTGCTCGGCGGCTGAGCGCCGCCGCCTCACCCCGTGGCCAGCGCCTTGAGGCCCGCCAGGCTCCCGTTGAACCTGTTGTGGTCGCCCACCAGCGGACCGGTGGAGGTGTACTGCCACAGGGTGTGGGCCTCCCAGCCGGCCGGCAGGGCCCCGGGGGTGGTGGCGTACCGCGCCAGCCACAGGGGGTTCCGCTCGGCGAAGGCGGCGCTGTTACCGGTGCACGTCTTCCACCAGCCGGTGGCCGTGTAGATCACCGGCTGACGTCCGGTGCGCTCCTTGACCCGCGCGGTGAAGTCGCCGATCCAGTCCACGATCTGGGATGCGGTCAGGCCGTAGCAGGTTGCTCCGTACGGGTTGTACTCGAGGTCCAGGACGGGCGGCAGCGTCTTGCCGTCGTCCGACCAGTCGCCTCCGTTGCTCACGAAGAAGTCGGCCTGGCGGGTGCCGCTGGAACGATCCGGCAGGGCGAAGTGGTAGGCGCCGCGGATCATGCCCTGCTGGTAGGAGCCGTTGTACTGCGCGGAGAACGAGGGGTTTCTGTAGGTCGTGCTCTCGGTGGCCTTCACATAGGCGAATCGGACGTTGTCGTCCCACAGGGCCGCCCAGTCGACCGAACCCTGATGGTCGCTGACGTCCACACCCTCCACGGAGGCCGCTCCGGCGGCCCTGGGTGAGACGCCGGGGTCGGCCTTCTCGTGGCGGGCGATCGTCGAGCCCATCCAGTCCCGCTCGGGGTGCGGGACGGACGATGCGGGGGCCGGGTCGGTACCGGCGTCGTGGTCGGGGTCGGTCGTCCCGGCCGTGGCCGGGACGAGGGTGGCGAGGACGGCGGCGGTGACCGCCACCCCCAGTGCGCCGATGGCGTGCGGCGAGCGCAGACGCGAAGGCGCCCGGTGGGCGCCCTTACCGGATTTCAGGGACATCTGTTCCTCCGATCCGTTCCGCATCGACGGTATGCGCGCCGAACGAAGAACGTGAAGCGGAACGGGAAATTCTGTCCCTCCGTCAGCGGTCCCGTGCCACCTCACCGACGGGCCCCGAAGGCACGCCGTAGCCCGCCACCAGCGCCCGCGCGGCCTGGGTCGCACGGGTGGCGACCCCCTCGACCACGTCATCCGGATCGCCGAACTTCCCTTCCAGCAATTGGGCGACATACCCCCGGGCGAGTGCGTGCAGCGCGTCGAGCAGCGCCACGGCCGTCGCAGGTCCCTCGCCCGGAGCGATCACCGCGAAGGCGCTCGGCAGCAGCAGATCGACGAACTCCCTGGTGCTGTCCCGTAGCTCCGGATGGGTGGCCCGCAACCCCGGGGCGAACAGGATGTCCAGCCCGCCGCGGTAGCGGGCGGCCGCGCGCACGAAGCTGCCCGCCACCGTCGCCAGCCGCTCCTGAGCGGACCCGGTCTCGGCCGCGGTCTCCAGGTAGATGGCCCGCAGCCGCCGCGAGACCTCCAGCGCGGCGGCGGCGAGCAGCGCGTCACGGTCGGCGAAGTGGCGGTACGGGGCACCGGGGCTGACACAGGTGCGGCGCGCGGCCTCCGCGACGGAGAAGCCGCGCACCCCGACCTCGTCGATGATCTGCAGGGTTACCTCCACCAGCGCGGCGGCCAGGTCGCCGTGGTGGTAGGTGGCGCGTCCCTTCGGGGTGGCTGCCATTCGGGTGACCCTACCCGACCCGAGGTTCCGGCTTGCCCGCCCCTGGCCTGCGCTTTTCGGCGGACCTGGCCGCCCGCAGCGCCTCCCGCGAGCGCTCGATGCGGATCGGCAGATCCCGCACCCGTTCTCCGGTGGCATGGTGGAAGGCGTTGCCGATGGCCGCCGCCGCGCCCACGATGCCCAGTTCGCCGATGCCCTTGGCACCCACCGGGTTGGAGGTGTTGTCGGTCTCCTCCAGGCACACCACGTCCAGCCGCGGGACATCGGCGTGGGCGGCGATGTGATAGCCCGCGAAGTCATGGTTGGCGAAGTCGCCGAAGACCGGATCGACCTCCCCGATCTCCAGCAGCGCCATCGACAGACCCATCGTCATGGCTCCCAGGAACTGCGAGCGCGCGGTGTGCGGATTGACGATCCGCCCGGCCGCGAACACGCCCAGCATCCGGTCCACCCGGATCTCACCGGTGTCGGCGTCCACCCGCACCTGGGCGAACTGCGCCCCGAAGGTGTGCCGCGACAGATCCGCCCGCTGCCCCAGGTCCTCGGTGGTGTCGGCCACCACCTCGAGACCGCCGTCCGGGACCACACCCGCGTAGCCGTCCAGCTCCTTCAGCAGCGCACGGCACGCCTTGTCCACCGCCCAGCCCCAGGAGGCGGTGCCCAGCGAACCGCCCGCGAACGGCGCCATGCCCAGGGACGCGCGGCCGATCTCCAGCCGCAGCCGCGACACCGGAATGCCCAGCGCGTCCGCCGCCACCTGGGTGAGGGCGGTGCGGGCACCCGTGCCGAGGTCGGCCGCCCCGATGCGCACCCGGTACGTGCCGTCCTCCTCGGCGCGCGCCACCGCGGAGGAGGGGAAGGTGTAGTCCGGGTGGTGCGAGGCGGCCACACCGGTGCCGACCAGCCAGCGCCCCTCGCGCCGGATCCCCGGCGTCGGATCGCGGTGTTCCCAGCCGAAGCGCGCCGCGCCCTCGCGCAGGCAGGCGACCAGGTTGCGGCTGCTGAACGGCTTACCGCTCTCCGGGTCGTTCTCCGGCTCGTTGCGGATCCGCAGCTCGATCGGGTCCATGCCCAGCGCCTCGGCCAGTTCGTCGACGGCCGACTCCAGCGCGAACATCCCCGGCGTGTGGCCGGGTGCGCGGAACCAGGCGGGCGTCATCACATCCAGCGGCGCCACCTTCACCGTCGTACGGGCGTTGGGCGCCGTGTACATCATCCGCGTCGAGGACACCGTCTGGTCGGCGAACGGCACCAGGGCCGAGCGCTGCTGCACCGAGTCGTGCTGGATCACCGTCAGCCGGCCGTCGCGTCCGGCCCCCAGCCGCACCCGCTGGATCGTGGGGGAGCGGTAGGGGATCAGCTGGAACATCTGCTGCCGGGTCAGGGAGATCTTCACCGGCCGTCCGACGGCCCGTGCGGCCAGCGCCGCCAGCACCGTCGGCGAGCGCGGAATGCCCTTGGACCCGAAGCCCCCGCCGATGTTCTCGGCGACGACCTCCACCGCACTCAGCTCGATCCCGAACAGCGCGGACAGCAGCTGCGCGCTCATGTACGGGCCCTGGTCGGAGTTGAACAGCGTCAGCCGCTCCTCGTCCCACACCGCGATGGTGGCATGCGGCTCCATCGGGCTCACATGCTCGACCGGGGTGGTGTACGTGTTGTCCACCCGCACCGGAGCGGCGGCCCACGCCGCGTCGGCGTCACCGCGCTCGACCAGGCCAGGGCTGCCGTCGGTCACCGTCTCGGCGATCTCCAGCCGCTCGTCGTCGGCGCGCAGCACCACATCGTGCGGCTCCCGCTCATAGCTCACCCGGACCGCCGCCGCACCCTCGCGCGCCGCCTCCAGCGAGGTGGCCACCACGGCGGCCACCATCTGGCCGTGGTAGGCCACCTGAGGGGACTGCAGCACGAAGAGGTCCGCGCTCGCCTGTGCCTCGGCGTTCAGCCGCGGGGCGTTGGTGTGGTCGAGCACCGTCAGCACACCGGGCAGGGCCAGCGCCGGGGCGGGATCCACCTCCGTCACCCGGCCGCGGGCGACGGTCGCCTGCACCGGCCACACGTAGCTGACGCCCTGAGTGGGGTACTCATAGGCGTAGCGCGCCGCGCCGGTCACCTTGTCCAGGCCGTCGACCCGGGTCATCGGGGCGCCGACGCATCGCTCGACGGTGGTCATGCGCGATCCTTCCTCGCGACGAGGTCGCGGACGCCCGCGACGATCAGATCAATGGCCAGGTCGACCTTGAAGGCGTTGTCCGGCAGCGGCCGCGCCTCGGCCAGCTCGGCCCGGGCCGCCTCCCGCAGCGTCTCCTCGTCCGGCCGGCCGCCGCGCAGCCGCTCCTCGGCGATCCGGGCCCGCCACGGCCGGGGCGCCACCCCGCCGAGCGCGATCCGTACGTCCCGGAGCGAGCCGTCCTCGGCCACGGACACCGCGGTGGCGGCGCTCACCAGCGCGAAGGCGTACGACCAGCGGTCCCGCACCTTGCGGTAGCGCATCCGGGCACCGTGCGGCGGCGGGGGCAGCTCCACGGCGGTGATGAGGTCGCCGTGGTCCAGGACGGTCTCCCGGTGCGGTGTGCCGCCGGGCAGCAGATACAGCTCCGCCACCGGAACGGTGCGCGAGCCGCCGTCCACGGACCGCAGATGCGCCACCGCGTCGAGCGCCACCAGCGCCACCGCCATGTCGGAGGGGTGGGAGGCCACGCACTGGTCGGAGGTGCCCAGCACGGCCAGATCGCGGTGCGCGCCCTGGATCGCCGGACACCCGGTGCCCGGTTCGCGCTTGTTGCATGGCTTGGTCACATCCTGGAAGTACCCGCAACGGGTGCGTTGCAGCAGATTGCCGCCCACCGTGGCCACCGTGCGCAGCTGCCCGGACGCCCCGGCCAGCAGTGCCTGGGACAGCAGCGGGAAGCGCTCGCGGATGCCCGGATCGCCCGCCAGAGCGCCGTTGCGCACGGTGGCGCCGATGAGCACGGAGCCGTCGGCGCGGTACTCGATCCGGTCGTACGGCAGCCGGGAGACGTCGATGAGCAGCCCGGGGCCGGTGACGCCGAGCTTCATCAGATCCACCAGATTGGTGCCCCCGCCGAGATAAGCGGCATCGGGGCGCTCGGCGATCAGCGCGGCCGCCTCGTCGGCGTCGCCCGCGCGGGCGTAGGCGAACTCCTTCATCGGGCGCCTCCGACCGTGGCAGTGTCCTGGGCGCCCTGCGTGCCCGCGGCGTCCAGCACGGCCTCCACGATGCCGTTGTACGCACCGCAGCGGCACAGATTGCCGCTCATGCGCTCGCGCACCTCACGCGCGTCCAGCTCCGAGACATCGGCCACCCCGGCGGCGGTGTCCTCGGTGACATGGCTGGGCCAGCCGCGCCCGGCCTCGCCCAGCGCCCCGATGGCGGAACAGATCTGGCCCGGGGTGCAGTAGCCGCACTGCAGCCCGTCGTGGTCGAGGAAGGCGCGCTGCACCGGGTGCAGTTCCGCGCCGTCCGACAGCGCCGCCACGCCCTCGATGGAGACGATCTCGCGCTCCTCGGCGGTCACCGCGAACACCAGGCAGCTGTTCACCCGCTCACCGTCGACCAGCACCGTGCAGGCCCCGCACTGACCGTGGTCGCAGCCCTTCTTGGTGCCCGTGAGTCCCAGCCGCTCGCGCAACACATCGAGCAGGGTCGTCCGGTTGTCGATCGTCATCGAGTGGGACGTGCCGTTGATCCGCAAGATGATGTCGCTACTCGGTGATTGATGTGAGAGGCTCATACATTGAATGTATCAACCTCTTACATGGGTCGGCGAGGAGATTTGGATTCCATGCGAGACGTCGTAGCGCAGATGCACCGATGGTGGGGCGAGGGCGAGCCGTTCGCCCGTGCCACGGTGGTGGCGACCTGGCACTCCTCCCCGCTGCCGCCCGGGACGAGCATGCTGGTCGGGCCCGATGGCGCCGCGATCGGCAGCGTCTCCGGCGGCTGCGTCGAGGGCGCCGTCTACGAACTGGCCCAGGAGGTGACCGACAGCGGCACGCCCGTGCTGGAGCGCTACGGCGTCAGCGACGACGACGCCTTCGCGGTCGGGCTGACCTGCGGCGGAATCATCGATGTGTATGTGGAGCGGGTCGACCCCGAAGGCTTCCCCGAACTGGGCGAGGTGGCCACCGCGGTGGCCGCCGGGGAGCCGGTGGCCGAGGTGATCTGCGTGGCCGTCGACGGTCCCGACCCGGAGGGGCGGCTGGGCCGCCGGCTGGTCGTACGGCCCGAGGGCACCTCGGGATCCCTCGGCTCCGGACGGCTGGACGCGGCCATCGCCGAGGACGCGCGCGGACTGCTGGCCGGCGGGCGCACCGAAACCCTGCGCTACGGCTACGACGGCACGCGCATGGACGAGGAGCTCACCCTGTTCGTCTCCGTCCACGCCACCCCGCCGAGGATGCTGGTCTTCGGCGCCGTCGACTTCGCGGCGGCCATGGCCCGGATCGGCGCGTACCTCGGCTACCACGTCACCGTGTGCGACGCCCGGCCGGTCTTCGCCACCGCGCGCCGCTTCCCCGATGCGCATGAGGTGGTGACCGACTGGCCGCACCGCTACCTGCGCACCGAGGCGGAGGCGGGCCGGATCGACGAACGCACGGTGGTCTGTGTCCTCACCCACGACCCGAAATTCGATGTGCCGCTGCTGGACGTCGCCCTGCGCCTGCCGCTGGCCTACGTCGGCGCCATGGGCTCCCGCCGCACCCACGACGACCGGCTGCGCCGGCTGCGCGCCACCGGTCTCGGCGAGGAGGCGCTGACCCGGCTCGCCTCGCCGATCGGCCTGGACCTCGGCGCCCGTACCCCGGAGGAGACCGCCGTCAGCATCGCGGCCGAGATCATCGCCGACCGCGGGGGCGGCAGCGGCACCCGGCTGACCTCCCTGAGCGGCAGCATCCACGGCCGGCGGTCGATGCGGCCCGCGGCCGGAGACTGAGCCGGGGCCACGGCGCGGGCCGGGGGTCGTCACAATGGTTCCCGGCCCGAATGGATGTAGGAGGAATCGAACCAGCCGTGGAGACCGCCAGAAGCAGCGACGACGAGATAGAACCCACCGCCCGGGACGACGACACGCCCCCCGGAGCCGGGGACGGCGCCCCCGCCCCGCCGCCGAAACCCGGCTGGCGCCGCTGGGTGATGGACACCCGGCCGCTGCGCCACCGCCCCTTCCGACGGCTGTGGACCTCCACCACCGTCACGGCCGTCGGCAGCCAGCTCACCGCCGTGGCCGTCCCCAAGCAGATCTACGACATCACCGGCTCATCGGCGTGGGTCGGCTACGCCAGCTTCGCGGGGCTCCTCCCGCTGGTGGTCTTCGCGCTGTGGGGCGGGGTGGTCGCCGACCGGATGGACCGGCGCACCCTGATGCTTGTCACCAACGTGGGCATCGCCGTCACCTCGCTGCTGTTCTGGGCGCAGTCCTTCGCCGGTCTGGACTCGGTGGCGGTGCTCATGGTGCTGCTCGCCGCCCAGCAGGGCTTCTTCGGCATGAACTCCCCGGCCCGCAGCGCCTCCGTCGCCCGCCTCGTCCCCGCCGACGAACTGCCCGCCGCGGGCGCCCTGCAGTCCACCGTCGCCCAGACGGGCATGATCATCGGCCCGCTGCTCGCGGGCGCCCTGATCCCCGTCCTCGGCCTGCCCACGCTCTATCTCCTCGACGCCGTGGCGCTGTGCATCACTCTGTGGGCCGTCTGGCGGCTGCCGTCCCTCCCGCCCCTCACCGAGGGCGCCGCGGGCGGCGGGCGGCGGGCCGGATGGCGCGATGTGGTCGAGGGCTTCCGGTACATCGCCGCCCACCGCATCCTGCTGATGTCCTTTCTCGCGGACATCATCGCCATGGTCTTCGGCATGCCCCGCGCGCTCTTCCCCCAGCTCGCCTCGCACACCTACGCGCCCTGGGGGAGGGGTTCGCGCTCGGCCTGCTCTTCGCGGCGATCCCGATCGGCGCGGTGGCCGGCGGTCTGCTGTCCGGCACCTTCTCCCGCGCCCGCCGCCACGGTCTGATGGTCATCGCCGCCGTAGTGGCCTGGGGCGTGGCCATCGCCGGGTTCGGGCTCAGCCCGAACCTGTGGTGGGCGGTGGCCTTCCTCGCCCTCGCGGGCGTCGCCGACATGGTCTCGATGGTCTTCCGCGGGGCGATCCTCCAGTCGGCCGCCACCGACGACATGCGCGGCCGGATGCAGGGCGTGTTCACCGTGGTGGTGGCGGGCGGCCCGCGCATCGCCGACCTGCTGCACGGCACCGCGGGCTCCCTCCTCGGAGCCCGCGCGGCGGTCGCCGCGGGCGGGCTGCTGGTGGCCGTCAGCACGCTCGGGCTGGCCGCCGCGGTGCCCGCCTTCCGCCGCTACACACCCTGACGACGCGGCGGCGGCGCGACGGCACGAGGGGCGTGGCACAGTCGCACGACGGGCGCGCCCGCGGCATACAACGTCACGAGGGCCGTGTCCCCCCGCCGGAATCCGGCGCGGGGACACGGCCCTCGTGACGTCGCGACGTCAGGCCGTACGCTCGTCGCGGTCGGCGCCCCACATCGTGTGGAACGAACCCTCGCGGTCCACCCGCCGGTAGGTGTGCGCGCCGAAGAAGTCCCGCTGCCCCTGGACCAGCGCGGCGGGCAGCCGCTCCGAGCGCAGCGCGTCGTAGTACGCCAGCGCCGCCGAGAAGCCCGGTGCCGGCACGCCCAGCTCGACCGAGGTGGACACCACTCGCCGCCAGGCGTCCTGCGCCGCGCCCAGCGCCTCCGCGAAGTGGGCGTCGGTCAGCAGCGTCACGGGCTTGCGGTCCTTGGCGTACGCCTCGGTGATCCGGTTCAGGAACCGCGCCCGGATGATGCAGCCGCCGCGCCAGATCTTCGCGACCGCCCCCGGGTCGATGTCCCAGCCGTACTCCTGGCTGCCCGCCTCGATCTGGTGGATGCCCTGCGCGTACGCCACGATCTTCGAGGCGTACAGCGCCTGCTCGACATCGTCGGCGAACCGCTCCGCCGCCTCGCCCGTGAGCTTCTTGCCGGACGGCCCCGGCAGCCCCTGCGAGGCGTCCCGCAGATCCGCGTGGCCGGACAGCGAACGGGCGAACACCGCCTCGGCGATCCCGCTCACCGGCACGCCCAGGTCCAGCGCGGTCTGGACGGTCCAGCGGCCGGTGCCCTTCTGCTCGGCCTGGTCCTGCACCACGTCCACGAACGGCTTGCCGGTCGCGGCGTCGGTGTGCCCGAGCACCTCGGCGGTGATCTCGATCAGATACGACTCGAGCCGGCCGCCGTTCCAGGTGCGGAAGACCTCCGCGATCTCACCCGGCGTCATGCCCAGCGCCCGCCGCAGCAGGTCGTAGGACTCCGCGATGAGCTGCATGTCCGCGTACTCGATGCCGTTGTGGACCATCTTCACGAAGTGGCCGGCCCCATCCGGGCCGATATAGGTGCAGCAGGGGACGCCGTCCACCTTGGCGGAGATGTCCTCCAGCAGCGGGCCGAGCGACTTGTAGGATTCCGCCGATCCGCCGGGCATGATGCTGGGCCCGTTGAGCGCGCCTTCCTCGCCGCCGGAGATGCCGGTGCCCACGAAGTGCAGCCCGCGCTCGCGCAGGGACTTCTCCCGGCGCCGGGTGTCATCGAAGTGGGCGTTGCCCCCGTCGATGATCACATCGCCCTCTTCGAGGAGGGGTGCGAACTCCTCGATGACGGCGTCGGTGGGCGCACCCGCCTTGACCATGATGACAAGCCGCCGGGGCCGCTGCAGGGCTGCGACGAACTCCGCGGCGCTCTCGGCCGGCACGAAGCTCCCCTCGTGGCCGTGCTCCTCCATCAGCGCCTTGGTCTTGGCGAACGTGCGGTTGTGGAGAGCGACGGTGTGCCCGTGCCGGGCGAAGTTGCGGGCGAGGTTGCTACCCATGACGGCGAGCCCGGTGACGCCGATCTGGGCGGTCGCCTGGGCGGTGGAAGAGCTGGGCATACGGTGTTCCACTCCTGTCACGCGCATCGAAAGCTTATGCGAGGTGGCAACGACGAGGGGAGCGGGGATCTTCCCTCACGGTCAGCCGGGCATCGCCCGGCCATAGTTGCACGATGTTCCCGACGGCGGACGCGTGTCCGAAGAAAGCGGCCGAGGTGTGTCATTTTTCTCCCACCCGGACGGTGTATCGGTTTGTGGGGTATCCACAAGGCGGTTGGTGGACAGGTGGTGAGCGTGCGATGGGTGCGTGAGCAGCGCTCTGCCGTCCTCGCCGGGCAGTTCGGCGTCCACGGCGATGCTGCGCGGTACTGGCGCGGAGCAGTTGTTCCGCAGGTGTCGTATGCCTGGTCTCTGAGCGCGGGTGAATCCTCAACTCGCTGAGCGATGCCCTGGGTTGAAGCGGACTGCCGAGCCGGTGGGGTCCATCGAGTCGGCGTCTTGATCGCTGCCGAGCCGCTGGCTAACTTGACTGGCGTGACCGACCTCAGACCCCTCGCCTGGCCACCTGCCCCGATAAAGACCGAGCGGCTCGTACTCCGCGAGTCCGAGGCCCGGGACCGCGCAGCGGTCATCGAGCTGAACGCCTCGCCAGAGGTGGGCACCTACCTCGGTGGTCCTCGACCGCGTGCCGAGCTCGAACGCACGGTGCCCGAGGTGCCCGGGCGGCGCCCTGGCTTCTTCGTGGTCGAGCTCGATGGAGCGACGATCGGCACCATCCAGCTCGACCCGCAAGACCTCGAGCGTCCGGATAACCGCCTGGAGGCAGGGGAGACCGAGCTCGGCTACCTGTTCCTGCCGGAGGCGTGGGGACGCGGGTACGCCACCGAGGCGTGCACGGCGGCACTCGACTGGTTTGCGGGCGTGCTCCCCGGTGAGCCGGTGGTGCTCTACACCCAGACCGCCAACGTCCGCTCGATGCGCCTCGCGGCGAAGCTCGGGTTCAGCGAGCTGGAGCGATTCGAGGCGTACGGCGCCGAGCAGTGGTTCGGCGTGTGGTCTTCGGCCGCGCCGCTCGCTTGAGCCCGTGCTCGACGGCGCGGATCTACGAGGCCACGGCCCGAGGGGCGGCTGCCGGTTTTCCAAACCGCCAAGGGCCACGAGCGTGCGCAACATTCCGTGTCCGCCCGGACTGCGGCCGCTGTGAGACCGACCACAGGGTCGGGGCCCGCCGGGTGGCCGCCGCCGGGCCGCGAGCGAGACCAGAGAATCCGCCTCCTACCAGGCACGATACGAGAGGGACGGCGGCGGTTGGGAACGGCGTGCCACCGTGCCGCGCGGCCACGGGCTCGGGCCACCGACGCCTCGGAAGCCGACGGGCTCCTGTTAACACTGGGTAAACTGCCTGTTCGGCGTATGCGGGCGTCGGTTCGACCGGAGGGGCGGAACATGCCCGCCCGGCCACCGGTGCCCGCGATTCGAGCCGGCCGCTGGACGGCCGCGCCGAGTGGTCGCCCTCGCGGAAACCATCAGCCGCGAGCGGGTGTTCGGGACCCGGCTCAGTGTGGAGCCGGATGGCAGAGGCCGATGGTCCGGGTTGACCGGGCGGTGTCGCCGAACATTCGGTCCACCGACTGCGGAGAGGCCGAATGGCCGTAATAGACGAGTCCCAAGCACTGATCGACCCGCTGCCGGCACCCGCCGAGGAGGAGCCCGCGGTACCGCCCGCCCTGTTCCCCGGACGCGGCGCCCACGCCGAGCGCACCCTCATGGACGTCCTCGCAGAGACGGCCCGGCGCCACCCGAACGCCCCTGCCGTCGACGACGGTACGGCGGCACTCAGCTACCGTGCGCTCCTTGCCGAGGTGGAGAGGGTGCGGCTGCGGCTGGTCGAGGCGGGCCTCGGTGTCGGTGACCGGGTGGGCATCCGCGTCCCGTCCGGGACCGCCGACCTGTACGTCGGGATCCTTGCCGTGCTGGCCGCCGGCGCGGCCTATGTGCCGGTGGACGCGGAGGACCCGGACGAGCGGGCCGAGCTGGTCTTCTCCGAGGCCGGGGTGAGCGTGGTCCTCGGCGACGGGCTCGAGATGACGGTGCGCGCCGAGCCGCACGGCGTCCCCGGCCGCCCGGGGCCCGGCGACGACGCGTGGATCATCTTCACCTCAGGGTCGACCGGCAAGCCCAAGGGCGTCGCCGTCACCCACCGCAGCGCGGCCGCGTTCGTGGACGCCGAGGCCGGGCTGTTCCTGGCCGATGAGCCCATGGGGCCGGGCGACCGGGTGCTGGCCGGCCTGTCGGTGGCCTTCGACGCGTCATGCGAAGAGATGTGGCTCGCCTGGCGCGGGGGCGCCTGCCTGGTGCCCGCGCCCCGGTCGCTGGTGCGCACGGGCGTCGACCTCGGCCCCTGGCTGGTCGAGCAGGAGATCACCGTGGTCTCCACGGTCCCCACGCTGGCGGCGCTGTGGCCGGTGGAGGCGCTGGACGACGTACGGCTGCTGATCTTCGGCGGCGAGGCGTGCCCGCCGGAACTGGCCGACCGGATGGCGGTCGAGGGCCGCGAGGTGTGGAACACCTACGGTCCGACCGAGGCCACTGTCGTCGCGTGCGCCGCGCAGCTGACCGGCGAGGGCCCGGTGCGGATCGGGCTGCCGCTCGACGGCTGGGAGCTGGCGGTCGTGAACTCCCGGGGTGAGGCCGTGCCCATGGGCGAGGTCGGCGAGCTGGTGATCGGCGGGGTCGGGCTGGCCCGGTATCTCGACCCGGCGAAGGACGCCGAGAAGTACGCCCCGCTGCCGTCGCTGGGCTGGTCGCGGGCGTACCGCAGCGGTGACCTGGTACGCGCCGAGGAGGAGGGGCTGCTGTTCGTCGGCCGAGCCGACGAACAGATCAAGCTGGGCGGCCGCCGGATCGAGCTGGGGGAGGTGGACGCCGCGCTGCAGGCGCTGCCGGGCGTGGCGGGCGCCGCGGCGGCGGTGCGGACGACCAAGGCGGGCCACCAGTTGCTGGTGGGCTATGTCGTACCCGAGGAGAGCGCGGCGGAGGACGGCGGCTTCGACCAGGCGGACGCGCTGCACCGGCTGCGGCAGGCGCTGCCCGCCGCGCTGGTGCCGCTGCTCGCGGTGGTCGGCACGCTGCCCACCCGTACCTCCGGCAAGGTGGACCGGGCGGCGCTGCCCTGGCCGCTGCCGGGTGTCGGCACGGACGGACCGGCGGACGAGCTGACCGAGACCGAGAGCTGGCTCGCCGAGCTGTGGGGCGAGGTGCTGGGCACCCCGGCGAGCGGGCCGGACGCCGACTTCTTCGCGGCGGGCGGCGGCAGCCTCGCCGCCGCCCAGCTCGTCTCGCGGATCCGGGACCGCTACCCCAGCGGATCGGTCAGCGACATCTACCAGAACCCGCGGCTGGACGCGCTCGCCCGGACGCTGGAGGCGTCGGGCGGCGAGACGACGGCACCGCGCACCGTACGGCCCGTACCCGGGCGTACCGGTGTCGCGCAGACGCTGCTGATGCTGCCGCTGCTGACGGTCGCCGGGCTGCGCTGGGGCGTGGCGGCGGCCGCGGTCATCAACGTGCTGAACCTCTGCGGTGCCGCCCCTTACGCGCCCACCGTCTCTTGGTGGTGGATCCTGCTCGGCTGGCTGCTCTGCGTCTCGCCGCCCGGCCGGATCGCGATCGCCGCGGGTGGTGCGCGGCTGCTGCTGCGGGGTCTGAAACCGGGGACGTACCCGCGCGGCGGTGGCGTCCACCTGCGGCTGTGGACGGCCGAGCGGCTGGCCGAACTGAGCGGTGCCACCGGCCTGTCCGGCAGCTGGCTCACCCACTACGCCAGGGCGCTGGGCGTGCGCGTCGGCGACGATGTCGATCTGCACGCGCTGCCGCCGGTGACCGGGATGCTCAAGCTCGGCAAGGGCAGCGCGGTCGAGCCCGAGGTCGATCTGTCCGGCCACTGGCTGGACGGCGACCGGCTGCGGATCGGCCGGATCCGGATCGGCGCGGGCGCCACGGTCGGCGCCCGCAGCACGCTCTTCCCCGGCGCCCGGATCGGCAAGCGCGCCGAGATCGCCCCGGGGTCCGGGGTGACCGGTGCGGTGCCCGCGGGGCGCCGCTGGGCGGGCGTGCCGGCGGCCAAGTCCGGCAAGGCGGCGGACCGTCGGCCCGAGGGCCGGCCGGCCCGCACCCGCCGCTGGGCGTTCGTGTACGGGCTCACCTCGCTGGGGCTGACCCTGTTGCCCGCACTGGCGCTGCTGCCCGCGCTCGCCGTCATCACGCTGTTCGTGCGGGGCACCCGCGACGCGGGCACGGCGCTGCTCCACGCGCTGGCCGCCGTGCCGCTTGCGACGGTGGCCGGAATGGCCTGCTACGCACTGTTTGTCCTGGCTGGGGTGCGGACGCTCGGCCTCGGCCTGCGCGCGGGTCACCATCCCGTCCACGGGCGGATCGCCTGGCAGGCATGGGCCACCGAGCGGTTGATGGACATGGCGCGGGTGCATCTGTTCCCGCTGTACGCCAGCCTGTTCACCCCGGTGTGGCTGCGGGCGCTCGGGATGAAGGTCGGGCGCGGGGTCGAGGCGTCCACCGTGCTGGCCCTGCCGTCGATGACAACCGTCGGCGACGGCGCGTTTCTCGCCGACGACACCATGGTCGCCTCCTACGAACTGGGCGGCGGCCGGCTGCGGATCGCGGAGTCGCGGGTCGGCAAGATGGCGTTCCTCGGCAACTCGGGGATGGCCGTGGGCGGCAGTTCGGTGCCCAAGCGCGGTCTGGTCGGCGTGCTGTCCGCCGCGCCCAGGGGTGCCAAGGCGGGCAGCTCGTGGCTCGGGATGCCGCCGATGAAGCTGCCGCGGGCGGCCGAGGAGGGCGACCAGAGCCGTACGTACCGTCCGGCGCGGCGGCTGAAGTGGGCCCGCGGCGTGGTCGAGCTGTGCCGGATCGTCCCCGTGATGGGTGGTGCGGCGCTCGCGGTGCTGGTGCTGGCCGCCTTCGGGACGGTCGCCGCACGGTGGGGATTCGCGGCGGCCATGGCGGCCGGCGGGGTGCTGCTGCTCGCGGGCGGTCTGGTCGCGTGCGCCGTGGCGGTGCTGGCCAAGTGGCTGCTGGTGGGCCGGTTCAGGGCAGCCGAACGCCCGCTGTGGAGCTCGTTCGTGTGGCGCAACGAGCTGGCGGACACCTTCGTGGAGGTGCTGGCCGTACCGTGGCTGATCGGGGCCGTGTCCGGTACGCCGCTGATGAACTGGTGGCTGCGGGGCCTCGGCGCGCGCATCGGGCGCGGGGTGTGGTGCGAGACGTACTGGCTGCCGGAGGCCGACCTGGTACGGATCGGCTCGGGCGCGAGCGTGAACCGGGGGTGTGTGGTGCAGACCCATCTCTTCCACGACCGGATCATGCGCATGGACCAGGTGGTGCTGGAGGAGGGCGCCACCCTGGGCCCGCACGGCATCGTGCTGCCGGGCGCCACGGTCGGCACCTGTGCCACGGTGGGTCCGGCGTCGCTGGTGATGCGCGGCGAGACGCTGCCCGCGGGCACGCGGTGGCTCGGCAACCCGATCGCGGCGTGGAAGACGGAGAAGGTGCGGGACATGCGGAAGACGGAGGGTACGGCGAAGTGAGCAGGGGCAAGAGCGGCCGGGCGCAGGCCGCGCCCGGCGGCGGCGCCGGGGCGGCCCGGTCCGGGGACTCCTATCTGCCCGAGCACGGCAACGCCGGCTACCGGGTGACCCATTACGACCTGGAGCTGACCTACCGTCCGAACACCGGCCGGCTCTCGGGCCGCGCGCGGATCTCGGCGGTCGCCGAGCCGGGCGCCGCCGGCGAGCCGCTGTCCGGGTTCAGCCTCGACCTCGGCGCGTTCCGGGTCGACGGGGTGCTGGTCGACGGGGCCCGCGCGGCCCGCTACACCCACCGGGCGGACAAGCTGCGCATCCGCCCGGCGCGCCCGCTGGCCGCCGGGGCCCCGTTCACCGTGGAGGTGCGGTACGTCGGGGTGCCCCGGCCGGTGAAGACCCGGCATTGGGGCGACCTGGGCTGGGAGCAGTTGGAGGACGGGGCGCTGGTGGCGGGCCAGCCGATCGGCGCGCCGTCCTGGTTCCCGTGCAACGACCACCCCGCCGACAAGGCGTCGTACCGGATCGAGGTGACCGCGCCGTCGCCGTACGCGGTGGTCGCCGCCGGGACCCTGGACTCGCGCACGGTCAGCGCCTCCACCACGACCTGGGTGTACGAGCACCCGGCGCCGATGTCCACCTATCTCGCCACCGTCCAGATCGGCCTGTACGACCTGGTCGAGCTGACCGATCCGGCCGTGAGCCCGGTGCCCCAGCGGGCGGCGGTACCGCCGCGGCTGCGCGACCGCTTCGACCACGACTTCGCCCGCCAGCCCCGGATGATGGCCGCCTTCGAGGACCTCTTCGGCCGGTATCCATTCGACGAGTACGCCGTGGTGGTGACGGACGACGAGCTGGAGGTGCCGGTCGAGGCACAGACGCTCGCCATCTTCGGCGCCAACCATGTCGACGGGCACCGCGGCTGTGAGCGGCTGGTCGCCCATGAGCTGGCCCACCAGTGGTTCGGCAACAGTCTGAGCGTCGCCGACTGGCGCCACATCTGGCTGAACGAGGGCTTCGCCAAGTATGCCGAGTGGCTGTGGTCGGAAGCCTCCGGCAGCGTCCCCGCCGCCGTCATCGCGGCCCGCACCAGGGCCAAACTGGCGGATCAGCCGCAGGACCTGCTGGTCGCGGACCCGGGCATGCCGCGGATGTTCGACGACCGGGTCTACCAGCGGGGCGCACTGACGCTGCACGCGCTCCGTACGGTCCTCGGCGACGACAGCTTCTTCGCGGTGCTGCGGGAATGGACGGCCACGTACCGCCACGCCACCGTCACCACCGAGGAGTTCACCGCTCTCGCCCGGCGCCGCGCCGCACAGCCTCTCGACGCGCTGTTCACCGCCTGGCTCCACGCCCCGCGTCTGCCGGAACTCCCCGCCCCCAGGTGATCGGCTCCCACGCCCCGGGCGGGGCCGTGGTGCGCATGGTCACCTGGGTGCGCTGGCTCCTCGGTGATCAACGGCGCCAGGGCCTCGGCCGCCGCGGCGACGTCCGGTGCGCGGGCCGGTGCGGTGGCCGTGGTGGAGATCGTGGAGTGGCGCAGGGTCTTGGACACGCATCGAGGAGGAATAGTGTGCCAAGCTGCGGCAGTATCCCGGGGCGTCCCTCCGGTCGCGAGCGTCCCTCGGCAACCGGTCACCGCCTTGTTCCTCGGAGCGGGGGAGGCGAGGACGGTGTGACAGCCACCGCTCTCCACGAGGTGCCCGTGTCGAGGCCAACGCCGTCGTCGTGCGCCCCGGCGATGGGTGATCACGCCCGGGCGGCACCCGCGCTCGTCCGCGCCAGTGTTGATGTGGGCCGCCGAACGCGTTCCGGACTGTGCGGTCACGCTCCGTCGCCGCCGGAGCTGGGCGTGCCGGACCACGCGGCGGGCAGGACCTCGTCGACGGGCCCGCGGCGCACACAGCGGCCACCCTCGAACAGCGCGGCCTCCTGGGTCAGCGCACGGACTGCGGGCAGGTCGTGGCTGATGAAGAGCAGGGCGGTCCGGGCCGGGGCGAGGAGGCGGGGCAGCGCGTCGAGGACCTGCTGGCGGGAGACGGTGTCCGCGCTCGCGGGGCTTCAGGCCGTCGGGGTAGCCACGCAGGCCCAAGCCGAACAGGTCGTTCCCCGGCTCGCCGTGCCCGGCGAGGGCGACGCGCACCAGCGCCTGACGGTCGAGCCCGAGCTGCACGGCGCGCACCAGCCGCGGGTCGTCGAACGGCTTGCGGCCGGTGCGCAGCAGCAACTGCTGGGCGGTGGCCCGTTTCACGGTCAGCAGCCGCGTCGAGCCCTCCACCTTCAGCCGGTTCACAGAGGCGCCGGCCATGTCGGCGGCGTAGTGGACCTGTCCGGACAGCAGGGCGTTGAGGCCCGCGGCGTCTTCGGTGCGCGGGCACCGGGTGGTCAGCCCTCGGGGCTCAGCAGTCCGCGCCGGTAGGCGGGGACGAGGTTGCGCGGCACCCGGTGTTCGCGGCCGTCGAGGGCGATCGTCACCAGTTCCGGCTGCTCGCCTTCCACTGCGCGCGGCGGTGGCGGGTGTTGCTCCGGGACATCTTCCGCTTGGGCACGGCCATGACGTAAGGGTCCTTTCCTGTTCGGCGGGTGGTCGCCTGCACCGTATATGAAAATGGGTACCGTTTCCATGTAGTCTCCGTGGTGACACTGTGGCGTCGTCACGCTGCTCCGGCCATCGGCGGCGACGGGCGCACCGTGCTTGGCGGACGGCTGGGGAGGCGGGGGATCGGCGTGCCGGGCGAAACTCCCCGAGTTCTCCCCAGGGCTTATGGCAGCGGATTCCACGGTTTGTTCCTGCCCGAAGTCCATCGTGGATTGCAAGGTCAGTAAGTCGGATAGCCTGGGAAAATGTTGACCGAAGTCACCGCGATCCGCTATGTCACGCCATTGCGTGAAGGCGGATCGCTGCCGGGCATCGTCGAGGCCGATGATCTGGGCACCTATGTCATGAAGTTCACCGGCGCCGGGCAGGGCCGCAAGACCCTCGTCGCCGAGGTCGTCTGCGGTCAGCTGGGCCGTCGTCTGGGGCTGCGGGTCCCGGATCTGGTGCGGATCCAGCTGGACCCGGTGATCGGTCTGAGCGAGCCCGACCAGGAGGTGCAGGAGCTACTCAAGGCCAGTGGCGGGCTCAACCTGGGCATGGACTACCTCCCCGGGTCGCTCGGCTTCGACCCGCTCGCCTTCGAGGTGGGCGCGGAGGAGGCCGGCCGGGTCGTGTGGTTCGACGCGCTCATCGGCAATGTGGACCGCTCCTGGCGCAACCCCAACATGCTGGTCTGGCACGGGCAGTTGTGGCTCATCGACCACGGCGCCACGATGATCTGGCACCACGGCTGGCGCGGCCTGGACAAGGCCGCCACCAAGCCGTACGACGCCTCCGAGCACGTTCTCGCGCCGTTCGCACCGGACGTCGCCGCGGCGGCCGAGGCCCTGGCGCCGTTGATCACCGAAAAGCTGCTCACCGAGGTGGTGGCGGACATCCCCGACGAGTGGCTGACCGACGAGCCGGGCTTCGACGGCCCGGACGCGGTGCGCCGCGCGTATGTCGAGGTGCTGCTGGAGCGGGCGGCCACGGTCGGGGCGAGGATCACGCTCGGCGAGCGCGCCGGTGAGGAGCCGTCCAGGGCCCCGGAGTGGCTGCGGGTGTGGGTCGATGGAAAGGCGTCGAAGTGAGCGGGTTCCACAACGGCCGGGATGTCTTCGAATACGCCGTGCTGCGGGTCGTCCCTAGGGTCGAGCGCGGTGAGCAGATCAACGCGGGTGTCGTCGTCTACTGCCGCGCCACCTCCTTCGTGGCGGCCCGGGTCCATCTGGACGAGGACCGGCTGCGCGCCCTCGACCCCTCGGCGGACGTGCGGGCGGTACGGGCCGCGCTGCGCGCGGTGGAGTGCGTCTGCTGCGGGGGAGAGCAGGCCGGTCAGGCGGCGGAGGACGACCCGGGACGGCGCTTCCGCTGGCTGGTCGCGCCGCGCTCCACGGTCGTCCAGCCGGGGCCGGTGCACACGGGGCTGACGGCGGACGCGGAGGCGGAGGTCGAGCGGTTGCTCGAGCTGCTGGTGCGGTGACACACCGGGTGAAAGCGCCCGGAGGTGAGCGAGTACATAAGGGCGGTCGTTGACAGGCGGTGGCGGGCCTCATAGCGTCTCGTGCGCAGGAGAGACTAAGCGGTTGCTCACTCCCGGGGCCGGGACGGTGAGCCGCCATCGATGCGAGGGAGAACCCGCATGTCCACCACCGAGCAGCGCGTTGCCATCGTGACGGGCGCGGCCCGCGGCATCGGCGCGGCGACCGCCGTGCGCCTGGCCGAGGAGGGTCGCGTCGTCGCCGTGCTCGACCTCGACGAGGGGTCCTGCGCGGACACCGTGGAGAAGATCACCGAGGCGGGCGGCAAGGCCATCGCCGTGGGCTGCGATGTGTCGGACGCCGAGCAGGTCGAGGCCGCCGTCGCGCGGGTCGCCGAGGAGCTCGGCGCGCCGACGATCCTGGTCAACAACGCGGGCGTGCTCCGCGACAATCTGCTCTTCAAGATGAGCGAGTCCGACTGGGACACCGTGATGAACGTGCATCTGCGGGGCGCGTTCCTGATGTCGCGCGCCTGCCAGAAGCACATGGTGGACGCCGGCTTCGGCCGGATCGTCAACCTCTCCAGCAGCTCGGCGCTGGGCAACCGCGGCCAGGTCAACTACTCCGCGGCCAAGGCCGGAATGCAGGGCTTCACCAAGACCCTCGCCATCGAGCTCGGCAAGTTCGGCGTCACCGCCAACGCAGTGGCCCCCGGGTTCATCGCCACCGACATGACCGCCGCGACCGCCCAGCGCGTCGGCATGGGCTTCGACGACTTCCAGAAGGCCGCCGCGAGCCAGATCCCGGTGCAGCGGGTCGGCGAGCCCGGCGACATCGCCAACGCGGTCGCCTTCTTCACCGGCGAGGCCGCCGGTTTCGTCTCCGGCCAGGTCCTGTACGTGGCCGGCGGCCCGCTCAACTGATCAGGAGTCACCCACCAGATGACCGCGCAGATACAGGACAGCGGCAAGACCGCGCTCATCACCGGGGCGAGCCGGGGAATCGGCTACGCCATCGCCGAGGTGATGGTGGCCCGCGGCGACCGGGTGTGCATCACCGGGCGCAACGAGGACGCGCTCAAGGAGGCCGTGGAGCGGCTCGGGCCCGACCGTGCGATCTACGCCGCCGGGAAGGCCCATGACCAGGCGCACCAGGCGGCCGCCGTCGAGCGGACGATGGAGGCGTTCGGGCGGATCGACCACCTGGTCAACAACGCCGGCACCAACCCGGTGTACTCGCCCATCGCCGATCTCGACCTCGATGTGATCCGTAAGGTCTTCGAGACCAACGTCGTCTCGGCACTGGGCTTCGCCCAGCGGACCTGGAAGGCATGGCAGCAGGAGAACGGCGGCACGATCGTCAACATCGCCTCGCTCGCCGGGATGTCGTCCTCGCCGTTCATCGCGGCGTACGGCATCAGCAAGGCCGCCATGATCAACCTCACGGTGCAGCTCGCCCAGGAGTTCGCCCCGCGGGTCCGTGTCAACGCCATCTCGCCGGCGGTGGTGAAGACCAAGTTCGCCACCGCCCTGTACGAGGGGCGGGAGGAGGAGGCCGCCGCGGCCTATCCGCTGAAGCGGCTCGGCGCGCCGGAGGACATCGGGGGCGCTGCCGCGTTCCTCACCTCCGACCAGGCGGCGTGGGTCACCGGCCAGACGCTCGTCGTGGACGGCGGCATCCTCCTGGGTGCCGGGATCGGCTGACCGGCGCCCGGTCCGACCCCGCGCCATGGGCAGGCAGGTCGGTGCCCGGGTCCACATGAGGCCGGGCACCGCGGGCCGGTGCCCGGTCCACATGAGGCGTTGTCAGTAGCCGCCGGTAGGTTTCTGTGCCGTAGACGGAACACGACCGGAGGTTGTAGACGTGCCCTATGTGCTGCCCGAGTCCTGGCGCGGGGTCCTCGGCGAGGAGCTGGAGAAGCCCTATTTCAAGGAGCTCCACGAGTTCGTCGAGGAGGAGCGGGACAAGGGGCCGGTGTACCCGCCGCGCGAGGAGGTGTTCGCCGCCCTGGAGGCCACGCCGTTCGACCAGGTGAAGGTGCTCGTCCTCGGGCAGGACCCGTACCACGGCGAGGGTCAGGGCCACGGTCTGTGCTTCTCGGTGCGGCCGGGCGTCAAGACCCCGCCGTCGCTGCGGAACATCTTCAAGGAGATGAAGGAGGAGCTCGGCCACCCGGTGCCCGACAACGGCTATCTGATGCCATGGGCGCGGCAGGGTGTGCTGCTGCTCAACGCGGTGCTGACGGTCCGGGGCGGCGAGGCCAACTCCCACAAGGGCAAGGGGTGGGAGAAGTTCACCGACGCGGTGATCCGCGCGGTGGCCTCGCGCCCCGATCCGGCCGTCTTCGTGCTCTGGGGGAACTACGCCCAGAAGAAGCTGCCGCTGATCGACGAGTCGCGGCATGCGGTGGTGAAGGGGGCGCACCCGTCCCCCTTGTCGGCGAAGAAGTTCTTCGGCTCGCGCCCCTTCACCCACATCGACGAGGCGGTCAAGGCCCAGGGGCACACCCCGATCGACTGGCGGATCCCGGACCTCGGCGCCTGACCGGACCTCGGCGCCTGACCGGACCACACGGCTAGAGCGTGTAGTCGAAGCTGTAGGGGATCTCGGTCTCCCCGCGTACTGCGGCGAAGGTGCCCGATCCGGTGAGCCCGGTCAGCTCGCCGGTGCCGGATCCGGGCACCACCTCGAAGGTGCAGTGGACGGTGGCGTCCTCGCCCCAGCTGCCGTGCTGCAACACGACGAAGCTGCCCGCGCGCCCGTCGAGGGTGCCGGTCAGCAGCTCGTAGCCGCAGCAGACGCCGGTCTTCTCGGACAGATAGGTGATCGCGTAATCGCAGCTCGTCCGCGGTGCCTCGATGCCGCCCGAGAAGGCGTTCGTCACCACGGCCTGGGCCAGCTTCGCGCCGCCGTCCGGGGCCTCTTCGAGGGCGGTCTCCTTCCAGTCGGCGTAGGTGAAGTGGCCGGTGGTGTGCGTGGTCATGGCGGGTCCTTTCAGGGGCCGGTCAGGGCTGATCAGGGGCCGGATCGGCTGTCGATCGGCTGTGGAAGCCACTCTGGCCGCCGTACCTGACATCTTTTGTCAGGTACGGCGGCCACAATGGACCGCATGCGCGCCGACCGCCTTCTCTCGCTGCTTCTGCTGCTGCAGAACCGGGGCCGGATGACCGCGCCCGAACTCGCCGCCGAGCTGGAGGTCTCGGTGCGCACCGTTTACCGCGATGTGGAGGCGCTGAGCGCGTCCGGTGTGCCGGTGTACGCAGACCGCGGCCCGGCCGGGGGCTACCGGCTGCTCGACGGCTACCGCACCCGGCTGACCGGGCTCACCGGCGACGAGGCCGACTCGCTCTTCCTCGCCGGGATGCCGGGCCCGGCCGCCGAGCTGGGCCTGGGCGCCGACCTCACCACCGCCCAGCTCAAGCTGCGGGCCGCGCTCCCGGCCGAGCTGGGGGAGCGCTCCCGCCGCATCCAGGAGCGCTTCCACCTCGACGCGCCGGGCTGGTTCCGGGACGCCGAGCCGGTGCCCCATCTGGCGGCGGCCGCCGAGGCCGTATGGGAGCTGCGGGTCCTGCGGGTGCACTACCGCCGCTGGCGCGGCGAGGTGCGGCGGGAGCTGTGCCCGCTGGGCCTCGTCCTCAAGGGCGGCATCTGGTACCTGGTGGCGAGGGTCGAGGACACGGTGCGCAGCTACCGGGTCTCCCGGATCCTTGCCGCCGAGGTGCTGGAGGAGGTCTTCGAACGGCCCGCCGGGTTCGACCTCGCCGCCTACTGGGAGGAGTCGTCCCGCCGCCTGGAGTCCTCGCGCTTCCAGGGCGAGGCCGAACTCCTGCTCTCCGAACGCGGGGCGAAGCTGCTCCCGATGCAGTTCGGGGCGGTGGGCGCGGAGGCGGTGGCCGCGGCGGGCCCGCCCGACGACCGGGGGCGCCGGCGTGTCGTCCTCCCCGTGGAGTCGCTGCCGGTCGCGGTCCACGACATGCTGCGGCTGGGCACCGACGCCGAGGTGCTGGGGCCGCCCGAGCTGCGGTCGGCCGTGGCCGGCGCCGTCGCCGAACTGGCCCGCCGCTACGGCGCGCCGAAGGACGACACCCCCGGGGCCCCGCCGAACCACGACACGCCGAACGGGGCCGGGCGAACGGTGCATGATCCGCAGGACACCCCCAAGCTTCGCTCGAAGGACGGGAGGCCGCGATGACGGAAGCGCAGCGGGAGGCGCCCCAGGGCGATGCCGTACTGACCCGGATCGGGCAGGCGGTCATGCTGCACCGGGGCGGTGACCGGGAGGAGGCACGCAATCGCCTCGCCGCGCTGTGGCAGGAGATCGAACGGGACGGCGCCCCCTTCCACCGCTGCGCCCTCGCCCACTATCTGGCCGACACCCAGGACGATCCGCTCGACGAGCTGATCTGGAACCTGCGGGCGCTCGCCGCCGCCGACGGACTCACCGGGGCCCTGGCGCCGCGTGCGTTCTTCCCCTCCCTCCACCTCAATGTGGCCACCGGCCATCTGAAGCTGGGCCAGGAGGAGGCGGCCCGGGGCCAGTTGGCGCTGGCGCGGGCGGCCGCCGGTGCGCTCGGCGAGGACCCGTACGGCGACGGGGTACGGGCCGCCATCCTGCGGCTGACGCTGGCTCTGGAAGGCGCCGTCGAGGACTAGAGGCCGACCAGAGGCCGACCACAGGCCAGAGGCTCCGGCTGCTGCTGCTGCTGCTGCCGCCGCTGCCGTGGCGACGGCTACTCGGCCGCTCCGTCGCGGGTGCGCTGGTAGTGGCGCCTGGCCTTCATCCTGTTGCCGCAGACCGCCATCGAGCGCCAGCGGGCCTTGTTGGTCTTGCCGCGGTCGAGGAGGAAGCGCCGGCACTCCGGGTTGGCGCACGGCCGCAGCCGCCCGGATATCGTCTCCCGCAGCGCGCTCCAGGCCATCACCGGTCCAGCAGTGCTTCCGCGACTCCCGGGTCCCGCTGCTGGCGGTCTGGGGTGCCAATGACGAGATCTTCGGCCCGGCGGGCGCGGAGGCGTTCGGCCAGGACCTGCCCGACGCCGAGGTCCACCTGCTCGACTCCGGGCACTTCGCCCTCGAAAGCCATCTGCGGCCCATCACCGACTACATCCGCGACTCCCTCGGGCGCGTCCTGGTCTGACCCTCCCGGGTGCCGGGGTCGCGGCGTTCGGGTGCGGTCCCGGGGCGTTCGCGGCGCCGTCAGCGCTGCCCGGATGACACTCGTCGCATACGCTTCAGGTGCATAGTTCCGTTATGTGGCCATGTGGGGAGGTGTGCCATGGATGGCATCGCTGATCTGGGCGGCACCCCGGGATGGGGTCCCGTTCATCCGCCGAGGCGCGACGAACCGGTCTTCGAGGAGCCCTGGCAGGGCCGGGCCTTCGCGCTGACCAGTCTCTCCGGCCGTATCGCCTTCGGCGGCGTCAACCTGGACGCCTTCCGGCACGCGCTCGAGCGCCTGGATCGCGCCGCCTACCTGGACGACGGCTACTACGGGCGTTGGCTGAACGGCGCGGAGCTGATGCTCACCGACAGTGCCGTCCTCGCGCCGGGCGCGATCCACGCCCGCGCCCGCAACCTGCGGGGCGAACACGTGGAGGAGCCGCCGATCCCCGAGCCCGCCGTGCCCGACTACGCGCCCACGGCCGAGGGCTCGCTGCGTTCGGTGGACACCGCGCCCGCCTTCGCTGTCGGCGAGCGGGTGCGGACCAAGTCGATGTCGGTGCCCGGGCACACCCGGCTGCCGGGCTACGCACGGGGACACACCGGAATCGTCGAGGCCGTCCAGCCCGCCTTCGTACTGCCGGACACCAACGCCCACTTCCAGGGTGAGAACCCGCAGTACGTCTACTCGGTGCGCTTCGACTCACGCGAGTTGTGGGGCGCCGACGCCGAGCCCTTCGCGGTCACCGCCGAGCTGTTCGAGAACTACCTGGAGACCACCTCATGACCCCGACCCATGGCGGACCGGGCGAGGCCCCTCCCGTGGCCCTGCGCACCGAGGCGCTCGAGCAACTGCTCACCGAGCGGGGCCTGATCGACCCGAAGGCGATGAACGAGGTCATCACCACCTACGAGACCAACGTGGGCCCGCTCAACGGCGCCAAGGTCGTCGCCAGGGCGTGGACCGACCCGGAGTACCGGCGGCGGCTGCTCCGGGACGGCACCGCGGCCATCGATGAACTCGGCTTCTCGGGGCGGCAGGGCGAGCACATCGTCGTCGTGGAGAACACCGCGACCACCCACCATGTGGTGGTGTGCACGCTGTGCTCCTGCTACCCGTGGCCGGTCCTCGGCCTGCCGCCGAGCTGGTACAAGGACCCCGCCTACCGCGCACGCGTGGTCAAGGAGCCCCGTACGGTGCTGTCCGAGATGGGACTCGAACTTGGCGACGACGTACGGATCACCGTCCACGACTCCACCAGCGAGGTGCGCTGGCTGGTGCTGCCCGAGCGTCCGGCCGGCACCGAGCACCTCTCCGAGGAACAGCTCGTGCCGCTGGTGACCCGGGAGGCGATGGTCGGCGTGGCCAAGGCGGCGGCACCATGACCGCACCACTGGACATCGAGGGCCCGGCCGCACCACCGCGCTCCAACGGCGAGTTGGTGTTCGCCGAGCCCTGGGAGAGCCGCGCCTTCGGCATGGCCGTCAGCCTGTACGAGGCGGGCGCGTTCACCTGGCCGGAGTTCCAGGCCGCGCTGATCGCCCGGATCGCGGCCTGGGAGGCCGCGGCGGCACCCGACGAGCCGTATCACTACTACCGGCTCTGGCTGGTCGCCCTGGAGGACACGCTCGCCGGCCGGTGCGGCGTGACCGCGGACGAAGTCACCGCCCGCACCCTCGCCCTGGCCCAGCGCCCCCCGGGCCACGACCACCGCGACGGTCACGACCACGGCCACGATCACGCGCACCACCACGCCCACTGACCCCGGGGCGCCCTCGATACGTGCCTATTCGCCGGTGACGCCGTCGATCCGCTCGCGTATGAGGTCGGCGTGGCCGTTGTGGCGGGCGTACTCCTCGATCATGTGCAGATAGATCCAGCGCAGGTTGTAGTCCCCACGGCCGGGACGGGTGACGACATCGTCCAGGGAGCGGCCCGCGGCGGCCCCCTTCGCCTTGGCGATCTCGTCCCGCCAGATGGCGAAGGCACTCTCCGCGGCGTCCCCGTCGCTGAGGTGGAAATCCCCGTCCGGGTCCTCCTCGCTGTACCAGATCGGCGGCGTGTCCTCGTGGGCGAACACCCGCCGGAACCAGCTCCGCTCGACCTCGGCCATATGCCGTACGAGGCCGAGCAGGGTCAGTTCGGACGGCGGCGCCGACGCCTCGCGCAGTTGCTTGTCGTCCAGCCCCTCGCATTTGAGGGCGAGGGTCGCGCGGTGGAAGTCCAGCCACCCCTCCAGGCTGGTGCGTTCATCCGCGGTCCGGGGCGCTTCATGGCGTTCTGTGGTCGTCATGGCGGTCATGATGGCCGTCCGGTCGCCCGGCCCGCCACGCGTTATTCGTTCAGCATCCCGCGCAGCAGCTCCGTGAAGCCGGTGCGCAGCGTCGCGCGGTCGGGTACGGCGTCGTGGTCGGCGCCCGCGGCGCAGCTGAACATCAGCCCCTCGCACCAGGCGACCAGCGACCGCGCGTGCCGCCGGGGCTCGGTGGAGCCCAGCGCCGTCATCATCGCCTCGAGCGGCTCCCGGAAGCCGCGCCCCGTCGCGTCGTAGAACTCCCGCAGCTCGGGGCGGCGGGTCGCCTCCAGCGCGAGCTCGTAGCGGGCGATCAGCAGCTCGCGCTGGGCGGTGAGCGAGCGGTGCAGGGCGAGCGAGAGCGCGTCGGCCAGCTCGGCGACCGGATCGGCCCCGTCCGGCGCCGCCTCGGCCGAACGCGGCATCTCGTCCGGCGTCAGCACCTCCGCCTCCCGCTGGGCCAGCCGCCGGACCGCCGCCTTGAGCAGGGCGGCGCGGGTCCGGGCGTGGTTCGAGGTCGAGCCGAGCGGCAGCCCGGCCGCCTCGTCCACCGCACGGTGCGTCAGCCCCCGCATCCCGCGCTCGGCCAGCAGCCCCAGAGCGGTGTCGGCGATCAGCTCGGCACGGGAGGCGGCGGACGCGGCCGGTGCGGAGACGGACGCGGCCGATGCGGAGGCGGCGGTTCGATCAGCGGTCATGGGGCCAACCTAAGCCCATCCGCCGCCCGCACTACAAATGTAGTAACGTAATGAGTACTACACCTGTAGTTGCCTTGGAGGAGTCATGCAGCAGCCCCGTGCCGTCGTCATCGGTGCCGGAGTCGGCGGGCTCACCGCCGCCGCGGCCCTGCACCGCCGCGGCTGGTCGCTCACCGTCCTGGAGCGGGCCGCCCGCCTCGAGCCCGTCGGCGCCGGTATCTCGCTTGCCCCCAACTCCCAGCGCGCCCTGGACGCCATCGACCTCGGCGACGACGTCCGCGCGCTCGCCGCCTGGCAGGGCGGCGGCGGACTGCGCACCCCCGGCGGGCGCCGGCTCTCCCGGATGGACAGCGCGGCGACGGCCGAGCGCTTCGGCGGTCCGCTGGTCCTCCTCCACCGGGCCACCCTCGTCGACCTGCTCGTCTCCCGGCTCCCCGAGGGCGTGGTCCGCACCGGGGCCGCCGCCCGGCTGGCCGACCCCGGCGGCGCCGGCCGCCCGGCCCGGGTCACCACCGAGGACGGCGCGTACGAGGCGGATCTCGTCATCGGCGCCGACGGCATCGACTCGGCCGTCCGCCGCACGCTCTTCCCCGACCACCCCGGGCCCCGCTACGCCGGATTCACCACCTGGCGTGTCGTCATCCCCGCCCCCGAGCGGCCGTTCGAGCCCCATGAGACCTGGGGGAGGGGCCGGATCTGGGGCACCCAGCCCCTCAAGGACGGCCGGGTCTACGCCTACGCGGCGGCCGTCGCCCCGCCCGGCGGCCACGCCCCCGACGACGAGAGGTCCGAACTGCTGCGGCTCTACGGCGACTGGCACCGGCCCGTCCCCGACGTCCTGGCCGCCGCCGCGCCCCAGGACGTGCTGCGCCATGACATCCGGTACATGGCCGAGCCCCTGCCCGCCTACCACCGGGGCCGGGCCGCCCTCCTCGGCGACGCCGCCCACGCGATGGCTCCCACGATGGGGCAGGGCGGCAACCAGGCCATCGAGGACGCCGTCGTCCTCGCCCACCATCTGGCCCCCGACACCGCCGACCCCTCCGCCGCCCTGGCCGCCTACACCCGCGACCGGCTGCCCCGCACGATGGACGTGGTGCGCCGCTCGGCGCGCACCGCCCGCATGGTCACCCTCACCAGCGCCCCGGCCGTCGCCCTCCGCGATGCCGCGATCGCCGCCGTCGGCCGCCTCGTCCCCGGTCTGGCCCTCCGCTCCTTCGACGGCATCGCCGACTGGCATCCGCCCGCCCGCACGTATCCTTCGGGGGGCACAGCTCCTTCGAGGGGCACAGCCGAAGGCATGACCGAGGATTGCGGGGAGCACATATGAGGGTCGGCTGCGTCGGGCTCGGCGACATCGCGCAAAAGGCGTATCTGCCCGTGCTCATGGCCCGCCCCGGCCTGGAGCCGCATCTGCACACCCGCACCCCCGCCACCCTCCAGCGGGTCGCCGACATCTATCGCGTCCCGGACGCCCAGCGCCACGCCGACCTCGACTCGCTGCTCGCGGCCGGGCTCGACGCCGCCTTCGTGCACGCCCCGACCGACGCCCATGCCGACCTCGTCACCCGGCTGATCGAGGCCGGGGTGCCCACCTACGTCGACAAGCCGCTCGCGTACCACCTCGCCGACAGCGAGCGGATCGTGCGGCTCGCCGAGGAGCGCGGGGTGAGCCTGATGGTCGGCTTCAACCGGCGTTACGCGCCCGGCTACGCGCAGTGCCTTGACCATCCGCGCGATCTGATCCTGCTGCAGAAGAACCGCGTCGGCCTCGCCGAGGACCCGCGCACCCTGGTGCTGGACGACTTCATCCACGTCGTCGACACGCTGCGCTTCCTCGCGCCCGGGCCGGTGGACCACATCGATGTGCGCGCCAGGATCCGCGACGGGCTGATACACCATGTGCTGCTGCAGCTGTCCGGGGACGGTTTCACCGCGCTCGG
Source organism: Streptomyces sp. 11-1-2 (assembly GCF_003595545.1). Lineage (NCBI taxonomy): Bacteria > Bacillati > Actinomycetota > Actinomycetes > Kitasatosporales > Streptomycetaceae > Streptomyces > Streptomyces sp. 11-1-2. Next base: position 1,541,548 of record NZ_CP022545.1, on the reverse strand, counting down.
CGTGATGAACCGGATGAGCGGCTCCACCGAGGAGGTCCTTGAGGTCTCCGGCCAGGACACCAAGCGGCAGGTGCTCAACCTCGCCGAGGTCATCGACCACAAGGGCCAGCCGAGCGTGCGCCGCCGGGGCGACTGGGTGCCGGTGGCGCGGCAGCGCGGGATCGAGCAGATCACCGACGCCTTCCTGGACGCGGTGCGCTCCGGGCGGCGGATCGGCGCCGAGGACGCGCTGCGCACCCATGAGCTGTGCGAACGGGTCGTCAGGGACGCCCTGGAGTCGGCTGGTCTGTCCGCTGGTCCGACGGCCGGTCCGTCCCCTGATCCGACGGCCGGTCCGTCCGCCGTCTGAGCACCCGGCCCCCCTCGGCCGCGCAGAAGACGGCGAGCGCCGCCATCGCCCCGTACACCGGCCAGGGCCCGATCCGCACATACGGGCTCGTGCCCTGCCCCAGCGGCACCGTGTAGACGGTGGCCGCGCTGGTGTTGGTGGACATCCGCGGCCCCACCGGCTCGCCGCGCGGCCCGAATACCGCGCTCTCCCCGGTCAGCGTGGCATGCACCATCGGCCGCCAGGTCTCGGCGGCGCGCAGCGCGGCCAGCGAGGCGTGCTGCGCCGGCGCCCAGCTCTTCTGGAAGGTCGAGGTCGAGGACTGGACGACGAGCACCTGCGCCCCGTCCCGCGCCAGGTTCCGGCTCATATCCGGGAACGCCGACTCGAAGCACACCAGCGGCCCGATCCGCAGGGCGTCCGGGAGCTTCATCACCACCGGCTCGGTACCCCGGTGGCGGTCCTCACCGGCCGCCTTGCCCACCGAGGTGGCCCAGCCCAGCAGCGGCCGGGCCGGGATGTACTCCCCGAAGGGGACCAGCCGCATCTTGTCGTAGCGCTGCCCCGTCGGGCCGTTCGGCCCGATCAGCACCGAGCTCTTGTAGATCCCGGGCATATCGCCGCGCCGCGCGTCCACGTTGACCAGCAGATCCGCGCCGACCGTCCGGGACAGCCCGGCCAGCCGCCGGCCCAACTCCGGATGGGTGGTCAGATCCTGGGCCACGCTGCTCTCGCCCCACACCACCAGATCGACATGGCGGTCGGCCAGCTGCCGGGTCAGCGCCGCGCTGCGCTCGAAGCGCGGCCCCGGCCCCTGGATGACCCCCGGCTGCACCACCGCGATCCGTACCGTCCCGGGCTCCTGGGCCTGTGGCACCCAGGCCCACACCCCGGCCGCCGCCGCGCCGCACGCGGTGAGCCCGGCCAGCGCCACCGTACGGGCCCGGGCCACCGCGATCAGCACGGTCACCGCGACATTCACCACGACCAGCAGATAGCCGAGCAGCCATACCCCGCCCACCGAGGCCAGCCGCAGCGCGGGCGCCACCTGCCACTGGCTCGCGCCCAGCAGCCCCCAGGGCCCGCCGAGGTACTGCCAGGACCGGACCAGCTCGGCCATCAGCCATACGGACGGCAGCAGCACCAGCGCCGCCGTCATCCGCCCGGGACCCGGACGGCCGTGCAGCAGCCGGTGTGTCAGCCACCCCCAGGGCACCCACAACAGCCCCAGCAGCAGCGCCAGTATCACGATGAACACATGCAGGCTCGGGATCAGCCAGTGGTGCACCGCGAGCAGGAACCCGGCGCCGCCGAGCCAGCCGTCCAGCATCGCGCGGCGGGCGGTGGGCGCCGCGCGCATCAGCAGCAGCCAGGGCACCAGGGCGACATACGCCCACCACCACAGCGAGGGCTCGGGAAAGGCCGGCGCGGGCAGCGCGCCGGCCAGCAGCGCCATCGCGCCGCGCCACCACGGGGAGGCGAGCCGCCGCCCCCACAGATTCCCGCCGCCGACCGGCCTCCGCACCTCGGGCGCCCCCCTCCTGTTGGCACAGGGCCAGTGTGCGGGAGTCAGCCGATCATGAATAGGGCGGGGGTGCGCCGGAGCGTGGTTCATGCCGGTTCCGGGAGGTCTTGTTCGGCCCAGATGAGCTTGCCGCCCTCGGTGTAGCGGGTCCCCCAGCGGCGGGTCAGCTGGGCGACGAGGAACAGCCCGCGGCCGCCCTCGTCGGTGGTGCGGGCGTGGCGCAGCCGCGGTGAGGTGCTGCTGGTGTCGGCGACCTCGCAGATCAGCACGTCGTGCCGGATCAGCCGCAGCCGGATGGGGCCGATGCCATGGCGGATGGCGTTGGTGACCAGTTCGCTGACGATCAGTTCCGTGGTCGTCATCACCTCCTCCAGACCCCATTCGGCGAGCTGGCGCATCGCCAGGGAGCGGGCGCTGGCGACGACGGCCGGATCGCAGGGCAGGTCCCAGGAGACGACGTGTCCGGTGCCCAGAGCGCGCGTACGGGCCAGCAGCAGGGCCACATCGTCGGTCTGCGGGGAGGTCAGCAGGGTGTCGATCACCATGGAGCAGAGCTCCTCCAGCGGCAGCGCGGCCTGGCCGAGGGCGTTGCTCAGCCGGCCGAGACCGACGTCGATGTCCTGGTTGCAGGTCACGATGAGCCCGTCGGTGTAGAGGGCGATCAGGCTTCCGGCGGGCAGCGCCAGCTCCGCCGACTCGAACGGCAGCGACCCGAGGCCCAGCGGGGGACCGGCGGGCAGCGCGGGGAAGGAGACCTCGCCCGAGGGGTCCACGATCGCGGGGGTCGGGTGTCCGGCCCGCGCCATCGTGCACCGCTGGGTGACCGGGTCGTAGATCGCGTACAGACACGTGGCGCCCAGCACCGCGGCCGCCACGCCCTCCTGTCCGGTCTCCTCGTCGGTGAGCCGGATGACCAGGTCGTCGAGGTGGGCCAGCAACTCCTCGGGCGGCAGGTCCATATCGGCGAGCGTGTGTACGGCGGTGCGCAGACGCCCCATGGTGGCGGCGGCGTTGATGCCGTGCCCGACCACATCGCCGACCACCAGCGCCACCCGGGCACCGGACAGCGGGATCACATCGAACCAGTCGCCGCCGACTCCGTTGCGCGCGTCCGTGGGGAGGTAGCGCGAGGCCACCTCGACGGCCTGGCCGCCGCTCAGGGCGTGCGGCAGCAGACTGCGCTGCAGGGCCAGCGCGGCGGCGTGCTCACGGCTGTAGCGGCGGGCGTTGTCGATGTTCAGCGCGGCCCGGGCGACCAGCTCCTCGGCGAGCAGCAGATCGTCCTCCTCGAACGGGTCCGGATGGCGGGAGCGGACGAACGAGGCCACGCCCAGGAGGGCGCCGCGCGCCCCGATCGGCGCCACCATCAGCGACCGCATCCCGAACTCGCGCGCCTTCGCCGTCCGCGCCGGATCGTCCCCGGACCAGGCGCTGATGGAGCTGTACATCACGGGGTCGAGCAGGGCCTCCCCGGAGAAGAAGCAGCAGGCGAAGGGGGATGTGGCGGAGATGGCGACCGCGTCCCCGGGCCTCGCGATGGACTCCGGGCAGCCCTCCCGGATCGATGCCTGACCGGTGCGGCGGAAGGCGGGCAGGGTGTCGCCGGTGGGCTCCATGGGCTCCTCGCCGCGCAGTACGGAGTCCAGCAGATCGACGGTGACGAAGTCGGCGAGCCGCGGCACCGCGAAGTCGGCCAGCTCCTGGGCGGTGCGCATGACGTCCAGGGTGCTGCCGATGTTCGCGCTGGCCTCGTTGAGCAGCGCCAGCCGCTCCCGGGCCCGCCAGCGGTCGGTGACGTCGATGCCCATGTAGCACACGCCCACCGGACGGCCCTCGGCGTTGTCCAGGCGGAAGAAGGAGGTCGAGTACGCGTGCTCGCGGTGCGGCTGGGCCATCGTCCAGCCCCGGTATTCGTAGTCGATCACCGGCTTGCCGGTCTTCAGCACCTGCCGCATCTGCGCTTCGAGCGCCTCGGTGTCCAGCCCCGGCAGGCACTCCGCCATCCGGCGCCCCATCCGCTGCTCGCGCGGCAGCCCGCCGTAGCGCTCCAGCGTGTCGTTGATCCACACATATCGCAGATCCGGGCTGAGCACGGCCATCCCGATCGGCGACCGGGTGAGGAACGCCTGGAGCAGCGAGCCGCTGAGCGCCCAGGCCGGGACGGAGCCCACATCGATCCCGGAGACCAGCCAGGAGACATCGCCACCCGGATTGCGCATGGCGCCCACCCGCAGCCCCACCTCGATCCGGCGGCCGTCCCGGTGCCGGAGCCGCCCCAGGCCGCCCCAGCCGTCGTGCGCCTGGCACCAGGAGCCGATGGCCTTGGCCTGCGCCGCGTCCTCGGGCGCCACCAGCAGCATCCTGGCCGGCTGCTTCATCGCGTCGGCCGCCGGATAGCCGAGCAGTCTCTCCGCCGCCGGGGTCCAGCCGATGATGATCCCCGTGGCGTCGATCAGCGCCGAGGCCGCATCCGCCATGTCGAACGGGACATGCGTCTCGGTCGGCGCGATTCCCTCGGGGATGGCCATCGCACCCGTCCCATCTGCGGATATATTTCTCTTAATACTATGACTTCTGTGCCTCCCCGGTGGTGAGCCGTGCGACGACGAGTGCGCTGATCCCGCGCGCCTCGGCCGGCGGGGGCGGCTCCTCGGTCATGCCTGGTTGCCCCACAGGGAGCGGTTGTCGACATTGGCCCGGGTCACCAGCGGGGCGGGCAGCTGATCCTCCAGATTGCCGCCGGGCAGCCGGACGATGGTGCTGTCGTGGCGGGTCGGCCCCACCTTGAAGGGCTTCTTGGCCATGGCCTGCTTGATGTAGCGCATGGCGTAGACGGCGTAGAGGTTCGCCGGCTGGGAGACGGTGGCGTCGATGAGGCCCTTGCGGATCGCGGCCAGCTCCTGCGGGATCCCGTCGTTGGACACGATGGTGATGTGGCCGCGGCGGCCCACCGGGACCAGGGCATGGTGGCTCTGGAGGGTGCGCAGGGTGGGCGCCAGATAGACGCCGCCGGCCTGGAGGTAGATGCCCTTGATGCCGGGGTGGGCGCTGTAGAGGGCCTCCAGCCCGGCCGCCGCCCGTTCCGCCTGCCAGGCCGCGGGGACGTCCAGGACCTTGATGTCCGGGTAGTGCCGCGCCATGCAGCGGTCGAAGGCGGCCGTGCGGTCCCGGCCGTTGACCGAGGCCAGATCGCCCTGGATCTGCACCACCGTGCCCCGTCGCACGGCGCTGCCGAGGCTCCGGCACGCCTTGACGCCGTACGCGCGGTTGTCGGCCCGTACCACGATGGCGACCTTGCCCCGGTCGGGGGCCACATCGACGGCGACGACCGGCACATGGGCACGCTGGGCGGCGTTCAGACCAGGGCCGATGGCGGCGGAGTCGATCGGGGAGACGACCAGGCCCTCGACCTCCTGGGCCAGCAGATTGTCGATATCGGTGATCTGTTTGCTCGGATCGTTATTGGAGTTGACCGTCGGCAGGATCCGCACGCCCGCCTTGGCGGCCTGCTTCGGGATGTCGTTGTTGTACGCCTCCCAGAAGGGCGAGGTCAGCAGCGGCAGCACCACGCCGACCCGGTCCGGGTCCGCCTCGCCGCCGCAGCCCGCGGCGGCCGGGCCGCACAGCAGGAGAAGGGCCGCGGTGGCGGTGGTGAGGCGGTGGCGCATGGTGCTCTCGGCTCCTGAATCCGGCTCGGTGGAACGGTCCCGGACACCGCGCCTTGGTCGTCGGCCGCGGGCTCAACGGTCTTCGGCGTTCGGGATGAATACCCCATATCAACACAGAACGGTCGGCGGGGAGGGGAAAGCCGACCCTTGACAACCCTCCGGTGTACGCCCGAGGATCACCGCGTGAACTTGTCAGACAGCCAGACAGGTGGTTCAGGGGTCGACTTCCCTCGCCGCATCAGCGCGATGGAAGCGGTCCTCACCCATCTCCGCGAGGCGATCGAGCGCGGCGACTACGCGGTGGGGGACAAACTCCCCTCCGAGGCGGAGCTGTGCCGTCGCCTGGAAGTCAGCCGGCCGGTGCTCCGCGAGGCCCTGCGGGCCCTGCAGACCATGGGGCTGACCGCCTCACGCACCGGCAAGGGCACCTTCGTCATCTCCAGCGGGCCGGTGGAGGATCCCACCTTCGGCGACTACGCCGCAAGTGACCTCCTGGAGGTGCGCCGGCACGTCGAGATCCCGGTGGCGGGCTACGCAGCCCTGCGCCGCTCCGCCGAGGACCTCGACCACCTGTCCCATCTGCTGGAGCGGATGGAGCGGGAGACCGACACCACCGCATGGGTGGCGATGGACACGCTGTTCCATCTCGCCGTCGCCCAGGCGGCCCGGAACCCGGTCTTCCGTCGGGTCATCGAGGAGATCCGCGATGCCCTGGCCCGGCAGTCGGCATTTCTCAATGAGCTCGGCGGCCGCCGAGAGCAGTCGAACCGAGAACACCGGGCGATCGTCGAGGCGCTCGCCGACGGGTCCGAGCACGACGCGGTGGAAGCGATGACCCACCACCTCGAACGCGTGGAGACCACCCTGACCTCCATCGTGCGGCCCGCCACGGCGGACGACCGGACGACAGTACCGACGGAAGGCGGACAGCAGGCGTGAGCGAGCAGTCCCTCCGGCAAGAAGACCGCCAACAGCAGCAGGCCGGGCACCCCGCGCATGTGGACGCGGGCGACGCCGGTTACAGCAAGTCCCTCAAGGCCCGGCATGTCAACATGATCGCCATCGGCGGCGCGATCGGCACCGGCCTCTTCCTCGGCGCCGGCGGGCGGCTCAAGGACGCCGGGCCGTCACTGGCCGTGGCGTACGCGGTCTGCGGCATCTTCGCCTTTCTGGTGGTGCGTGCCCTGGGCGAGCTGGTGCTGCACCGGCCGTCCTCCGGCGCGTTCGTCTCCTACGCCCGTGAGTTCCTCGGCGAGAAGGGCGCCTTCGTCGCGGGCTGGATGTACTTCCTGAACTGGGCCACCACCGGGGTCGCCGACATCACGGCCGTGGCGACCTACACCCACTACTGGGGGATGTTCACCGAGATCCCCCAGTGGGTGATCGCCCTGATCGCGCTCGCCGTGGTGCTCACGGTCAACCTGATCTCGGTGAAGATCTTCGGTGAGCTGGAGTTCTGGTTCGCGATCATCAAGGTCGGCGCGCTCGTCGTCTTCATGGCGATCGGCATCTTCCTGCTGGTCACCCGCGAGCAGGTGGCCGGCACCAGCACCGGGCCCAGCCTGATCACCGACCACGGCGGCGTCTTCCCGCACGGTACGCTGCCGATGCTGCTGGTCATCCAGGGCGTCGTCTTCGCCTACGCCTCCGTGGAGCTGGTCGGCGTGGCCGCCGGTGAGACCGAGAACCCCGAGAAGATCATGCCCAAGGCGATCAACTCCATCATGTGGCGCGTGGGCCTGTTCTACGTCGGCTCCGTGGTGCTGCTCTCGATGCTGCTGCCCTCCGACTCCTACTCGAGCGACCAGAGCCCCTTCGTCACCGTGCTGTCCAAGATCGGCGTCCCGGCGGCCGGCGGCGTGATGAACCTCGTCGTGCTCACCGCCGCGATGTCCAGCCTCAACTCCGGTCTCTACTCCACCGGCCGGATCCTGCGCTCGATGGCGATGTCCGGCTCCGCGCCCAAGTTCACCGGCGCCATGAGCCGCACCCAGGTGCCCTACGGAGGCATCCTCCTCACCGCCTTCTTCTGTGTGCTGGGCGTGGGCCTGAACTATGTGGTGCCGGACAAGGCGTTCGAGATCGTGCTCAACTTCGCCGCGATCGGCATCCTCTCGACCTGGGCCGTGATCATGCTCTGTCATCTGCTGTTCTGGCGGCGCGCCCAGGCCGGCCAGCTCACCCGCCCCGGCTACCGGCTTCCCGGTTCCCCGTACACCGAGATCGTCACCTTGGGCTTCCTGGCCTCCGTCCTCGTCCTGATGTGGGCGGACGGCGGACCCAGCCGGCTCACCGTGATGGCGCTGCCGGCGATCCTGGCGGCGCTGGTCATCGGCTGGTTCGCGTCCCGCGGCCGGGCGAAGGACCCCCGGTGAGCCCCCGCCGGTGAACCTGTGCCGGTGAACGCACACTGAGGAATCGTTTCTCCGGGCGGCCGTGGCCACCCCTCGGCCGCCCTGCCCCTCCACCACCTCCTGGAGGAATCCCACCCCGTGAACACCCCCGACCACGAGAGCACCACCATGAACACCCCCCTCGGACGGACCCTCGACGCGACCCGCCGCACCCCGGCCGAGCCCCCCGCCCTCCGTGAACCCCGCCATGTGCCGCTCGCCCATGTCGTACGCGGCGGGGTCATCGAGGGCGTCCACCACGGCTCGGTCGTCGTCCTGGCCGCCGACGGCCGGGTCGAGTTCCAGGCCGGCGACATCGACGTGGCCTTCTACCCGCGCTCCGCGCTCAAGCCCGTCCAGGCCGTCGCCCTGCTGCGGGCCGGGCTGCCGCTGGACGGGGAGCTGCTGTCGCTCACCGCCGCCAGCCACTCCGGCCTGCGGCGCCATCTGGACGGAGCGCGCCGCATCCTCGACCAGGCCGGGCTCACCGAGGCCGATCTGCGCAACGTCCCCGACCTGCCGTACGGCGCCGCCGAGCGCGACGCCTGGCTGCGGGACGGCGGCGAGCCCACCCGGCTCGCCCAGAACTGCTCCGGCAAGCACGCCGCGATGCTGCTCACGGCCCAGCTTCGTGGCTGGCCACTCGAGGACTACCTGGACCCGGCCCATCCGCTGCAGCGGCTGATCGCCGAGACCGTGGAGGACCTCACCGGACAGCGCGTCGCCCAGGTCTCGGTCGACGGCTGCGGCGCGCCGCTGTTCCCCGTCTCCCTGCGCGGGCTCGCGACGGCCGCCGCCCGGATCGCCTCGGGCGCCATGGACACCCCCGAGGGCCGGGTCGCGGCCGCCCTGCGCGCCCACCCGGACATGGCGTCCGGCCCCGACCGCGACGTGGCCCGGCTGATGCGCGCCGTACCGGGCCTGATCGCCAAGGACGGCTTCGAGGGCGTACAGATCGCGGCGCTGCCCGACGGCCGCGCCGTCGGGGTGAAGATCGCCGACGGCGCGGACCGCGCCCGGATGCCGGTGACCGCCGCGGCCCTCGCCCACTGCGGGATCGACCCCGGTGTCCTCACCGAATTCGCCACCACGCCCGTGTACGGCGGTGGAGTCACCGTCGGCGGTGTGCACCCCACCGACGCCCTCGCCCCGCCCGCCGCCTGACCCTCCCACCCTCCCCGAGGAACCAAGGAAGACCGCACGCCATGACTGCCACCGGCTATCGCCGCGAACACGATCTGCTCGGCGACCGCGACGTCCCCGCCGACGCCTACTGGGGCATCCACACCCTGCGCGCCGGCGAGAACTTCCCCATCACCGGCACCTCCATCTCCGCCTATCCGCACCTGATCAGCGCCCTGGCCGCGGTCAAGGAGGCCGCCGCCCGCGCCAATGAGGACCTCGGGCTGCTCACCTCCGCCAAGGCCGACGCCATCGCCGCCGCCTGCCAGGAGATACGCCGGGGCGCCCTGCACGACCAGTTCACCGTCGATGTGATCCAGGGCGGCGCCGGGACCTCGACCAACATGAACGCCAACGAGGTGATCGCCAACCGGGCGCTGGAACTCCTCGGCCAGGAGAAGGGCGACTACGCCCACCTCCACCCCAACGAGGACGTCAACCTCAGCCAGTCCACCAACGACGTCTACCCGACCGCCGTCAACGTCTCCACGATCATCGCCGTCCGTGAACTCCATACAGCCATGGAGACGCTGCGCCAGGCGTTCGCCGCCAAGGCCGAGGAGTTCCGCGACGTCCTCAAGATGGGGCGCACCCAACTGCAGGACGCGGTGCCCATGACGCTGGGCCAGGAGTTCTCGGCGTACGCCGTAATGCTGGAGGAGGACCAGAGCCGGCTGCTGGAAGCCGCCACTTTGGTGCATGAGATCAACCTCGGGGCGACCGCCATCGGCACCGGCCTCAACGCCCCCAAGGGCTACGCCGAGGCCGCCCGCCGCCACCTCGAGGCCATCACCGGACTGCCGCTGGTCACCGCCGCCAACCTGGTCGAGGCCACGCAGGACTGCGGCGCCTTCGTCCATCTGTCGGGCGTCCTCAAGCGCATCGCCGTCAAGCTCTCCAAGAGCTGCAACGACCTGCGGCTGCTCTCCTCCGGCCCGCGGGCCGGGCTCAACGAGATCAACCTGCCCCCGGTGCAGGCCGGTTCCAGCATCATGCCCGGCAAGGTCAACCCGGTGATCCCCGAGGTGGTCAACCAGGTCGCCTTCGAAGTGATCGGCAACGACGTCGCCATCACGATGGCCGCCGAGGCCGGACAGCTCCAGCTCAACGCCTTCGAGCCGATCATCCTGCACTCCCTCTCCGAGAGCGTCACCCATCTGCGCGCCGCCTGCCTGGTGCTGGCCGAACGGTGCGTCGCGGGCATCACCGCCAACACCGAGCGGCTGCGCACCTCCGTGGAGAACTCCATCGGCCTGGTCACCGCGCTCAACCCGTACATCGGCTACAGCGCGGCCACCAGCATCGCCAAGGAGGCGCTCGCCACGGGGCGCGGCGTGGCCGAACTCGTCCTGGAGAAGGGCCTGCTGCCGCCCGACCGGCTGGCCCAGGTGCTGCGCCCTGAAGAGATCGCCGGCAGTCGCTGAACCACGTGGAGGCGGATGAAACCGCTATATCAGGGGGTTGCTGCGCAACTGGGCGATGGCCGGGGCCGAGCTGAAGGGGAGCAGTTCGGCGGGGTGGTCCGGGCTCGCCACCTCGATGCGGACGCTGTCGGCGATCCGGTAGGGGCGGTGCGCCAGCACCGCCCCGATGCGCCCGCGCAGCCGGGACAGCGCGGCCCGCACGGTCACCGTCCGGGTCGGGTCCCCGAACAGGTCCTCGGCCAGCTGCGCGGCCGTACGCCCCTCGGGGTGCGCGGCGAGCAGCAGCAGCACCTCGGCCTGGCGGGCGCTGAGTTCATGCGTCCAGGCGCCCGACGGGCCCGAGAAGGTCAGGGTCCAGCGGTGCGGATGGCGTACGTCCAGCAGCAGATCGCCCCAGCCGGCCGGACCGCCCCCCTCGGCGGGCTCGCCGTCCAGCACCCGCAGCAGATGGCCGCCGGGCAGCGGCTCCACCGCGCACGCGCCGAGCGCCGGCAGCCAGACCGGCCCCTCGTACGGCGCCTTCGGCAGCAACAGCCGGCGCTCGCGTGGGGTCACCCCGGTCACCCCGGCGATCCAGCCGTGGTGATCGACCACGACGGCCTTGCCGCGAATCCGCGCCAGGAGCGGGGCGGCGACGGCGCGCAGGCCCTCCAGATCCTGGCTGTGGGCGAGGCGCAGTTCGCCTTCGGCCCACCGGGCGGTCGCGGTGACCAGGGAGAGCACCGTCGGATGGGCGGTCCCGGCGGGGCCGCTGACGTCGATGACACCCAGCAGCCGTCCGTCCCGCGGGTCTTGGACGGGGGCGGCGGCGCAGCTCCAGGTGTGGAAGGCGCTCACGAAATGCTCCGCGGAATGCACCCGCACGGGGGACTTCACAGCCAGCGCGGTGCCGATTCCGCTGGTCCCGGCGACGTCCTCGGCCCAGTGTGAACCCTCCACGAGCGCGATGCCGTCGGCCTGCCGGCGGACGCCCCGATGGCCGTCGAGCCACAGGATCCGGCCCTCCGCATCGGCGATGATCATGATGTGGCCGGCCGCCTCCGCCGCCTCCAGCAGCCCGTTGTGCAGGGCGGGCAGCACCTCGGCGAGCCGGGTCTGCCGCCTCCGCAGCTCCAGTTCGTCCAGGCCCAGCGGCCGCGGGGCGCGGCCGCGATCCGGGTCGAGCCCCAGGCGCAGCATCCGGTCCCAGGAGGCGCCGATCACGGGGCGGGCGGGCAGCGGAAGCCGTCCCCGGCTCAGCGCCGCCTCGCGGATCACCGCCATGAGGCGGGCCGATTCGGCGGGGCTCAGCGCGGCCAGGGGACCGGCGTCGCGTGGGTGCTGGGAACGCATGGATGGCAGCCTTCAGCCTCTGCTGAGCGGGGCTTCGTTGCTCCGCGATTGTAGTGAAGCCGTGCGGCGGGAGCTGCTGCCGGGAAACAGTTCAGTGGCGGCCGCTGTCGTGAAGCCTCAGGGCATGGGCCCCTATGGGACCCCCGTACACGACCTCCGTACCCGACGCCCCTACAGAGTGGGCACGGCCAGCTCGGCCCAGATGGTCTTGCCCGTGGCCGTCTGCCGGGTGCCCCAGCTCTCGGTCAGCTGGGCCACCAGCAGCAGTCCGCGGCCGCCCTCGTCGAAGGCGCGGGCCCGGCGCAGATGCGGTGAGGTACCGCTGCCGTCGGAGACCTCGCAGATCAGCGCCCGGTCGTGGATCAGGCGCAGCCTGATGGGCGGCGTGGCATGCCGGATGGCGTTGGTGACCAGCTCGCTGACCACCAACTCCACGGTGAACGCGGCCTCTTCGAAACCCCACGCGGCCAGCCGCTCGGCGGCCTCCCGGCGGGCCCGGGCCACCACGGCCGGGTCGTCCGGCAGCTCCCAGGTGGCCACGTGGTCCGCGCCCAGCCCCCGGGTGCGGGCCAGGAGCAGGGCGACGTCATCGGTGGGGTGGCCCGGAAGCAGCTTGGCCAGCACCGTCCGGCACAGGCCGTCCAGCGAGTCGGCGGGCCGGGCGAGCGTGCGGCGCAGCGTGTCGATCGCCTTGTCGACGTCCTGGCCGCGGGCCTCGATCAGACCGTCGGTGTAGAGGGCCAGCAGGCTGCCCTCCGGCAGTTCGAGGTCGACCGCCTCGAACGGCAAGCTCCCCAGCCCCAGTGGCGGTCCGCTGGGCAGGTCGAGGAGGGTGGCGGTGCCGTCGGGCGTGACCAGCACGGGCGGCGGATGCCCGGCTCGGGCCAGGGAGCAGCGGCGGGAGACCGGGTCGTAGACCGCGTACAGACAGGTGGCGCCGAGCTGTGCGTAGGCCGCCTCCGCCGCGTCCGGATCGCCGGCGCCGCTCTCCGTCTCGGCGGTGAGATGGTTGACAAGATCGTCCAGATGGGTGAGCAGCTCGTCGGGGGGCAGATCGACGTCGGCGAGGGTGCGCACCGCCGTCCGCAGCCGCCCCATGGCCGCCGACGCCCGGACGCCATGGCCCACCACATCGCCGACGACCAGGGCCACCCGCGCGCCCGCCAGCCGGATGACGTCGAACCAGTCGCCGCCCACCCCGGACCGGGAGTCGGCCGGCCGATAGCTGGACGCCAAGTCCACCGCTGCGCTCGGGGGCAGGGTACGCGGCAGCAGACTGCGCTGCAGGGCCAGCGCGGTGTGCCGTTCATGGGTGTACCGCCGGGCGTTGTCGACGCAGACGGCGGCCCTGGCCGTCATCTCCTCGGCGAGCAGCAGATCGTCGTGCTCGAACGGCTCGGGGCGGCGGTGCCGGGAAAAGGCGGCCACGCCGAGGGTGATGCCGCGCGCCCGCAGGGGAACGGCCATCGTCGAATGGAACCCGAACCGGCGGATCATGGCGGCCCGGTCCGGGTCCTCGTCGGCCCACCGGGCGACGGCGGGGTCGGTGTCCCGGTGCAGCATCGCCCGCTCGGCCTTCAGACATTCGGCCGCGGGGGAGAAGTCGGGGTAGGCGGTCACCTGCCCCGGCCGCAGCACGGCCTCCGGGCAGCCCGCGAAGACCGACTGGGCGGCGACCCGGCGCAGCAGCACATGGCCGCCCGGCGAGCCGGGGCGCGGTTCGCCCCCGTCGTGCACGGTGGGCAGCAGATCGACCGTCACGAAGTCGGCGAGCGCCGGGACGGCCACTTCGGCCAGCTCCTGCGCGGTCCGGTCGATGTCCAGCGTGCTGCCGATCCGGACGCTGGCCTCGTTGAGCAGCGTCAGCCGCTGCCGGGCGGTCCGCGGGCCGGTCATGTCGTGAGCGGACAGCATCACGCCCGCCACCCGGCTCTCGTCGTCGAGCAGCGGGGCGAAGACGACGGACCAGGCGAGGGGGCGGGGGTGGCCGGGTATGAGCGTGGTCAGATCCAGATCCCGCCGCTCGCCCGTCTCCAGCACCCGCCGCATCATCCGCTCGGCGGCCTCGGATTCGGGGCCGGGCAGGAGTTCCGGCAGCCGCAGTCCGCGCATCTCCTCCTGGTCCAGGCCCATCACCCGCTCCAGGTCGTGATTGGCCCAGCGCAGCCGCGGCCCGGTGTCGTAGACCGCCATCGTGCAGGGCCCCTGGAGGAAGGCGCGCCGCACCAGCTCCTCGTCCTCGACGGCGTGCACGGGGCGCGGCAGGGCGGAGACGACCAGCCACTCGGGGGCCCCGGCGGCCGAGGTGCGGTGGTGCGCCAGCAGCCCCAGCTCCACGGCGGAGCCATCGCGGCGCAGCAGGGTGGCCCGCCCGTTCAGCCGGGTGGGCGGGGAGGGGGAGCGCAGCGCGGCCAGCACCTCGGCGCGGGTGGGCGAGGCGTCGTGGAGCAGATCGGCCGCGGGCCTGCCCACGATCTCGGCGGGGCGGTAACCGAGCAGCCCCCGGGCCGCCTCGTTCCACCGGGTGACGATGCCGTACCCGTCGACCGTGGCCTTGGCGGTGGCCCCCTTGCCGGGGAGATCGCCCGACCGGACGGACCGCTCGTCCCGCGGGGTGTCCGGTCGCGTCATGGTGTCATCTCAACCCTTGCCCCGGGTCTTCCGCCATCGGCGTATGAGCGGGGTGACGGATCCACTGTGGCGCCCTTGGCGGAGAGTGAACCAATGGTCGCGCCTTCAAGTATGCCCACGGTGAGAGGGGTCGGCACACGCTGCGCGGTGTGCGGATCCCGGCCGGGAGCCGCCGGTCAGGAGTCGACCGGGAACTCGTACACCAGCTGATACCGCCCGGCCGGGACGACGATGTCCGCCGTCTCCACGGCCCGATCGCCGCTGTAGTACGTGCGCTCCAGCGCCTCGACCACCGAACCCGTCGTGATCTCCAGCAGCGATGCCTCCTCCGCCGACGCCGTGCGCGCCACTACCGCCTCCACCGCCCGGTCCACCGGCAGCCCGATGTGCGCCATCCGCGCCACCACTCCGCGCCCCGCCAGCGGGCCCGCCTCCGGGAGCGCGACCGGCGTGCCGCCCGTCAGCTCCAGCGGCTCCCAGCTCGTCGAGATCATGGTGGGCTCACCCGCGGTCCCCGCAGCGCTCCCGCCGCCGCTCCGGAACACATACGCACTGCGCACCACCTGCGCTCCGGGCGCCAGTCCCAGCCGCTCGGCGATCCCCGGCGGCGCGGCCACCGTGGTCGAACTCCCCATGCGCCGGCCGTCGCCGCCGTGCCCCGGCAGATCCAGCACATACGGCGTGCCGCTGAGCCGTCCGTCGTGCCATGAGCGCAGCATCCGGCGCAGCGCCCTGGGCTCGCGCACGTACACCCCGCTGCCGGCCCGGCCGTGCACCAGCCCCTCGGCCATCAGCACCCGCACCGCGGAGTTCGCCACATTCGGGCCGACGCCGTAGCTCCGGGCCAGCTGGGCACGGGAGGGCAGCTGGGCGCCCGCCGGGAGCCGGCCGTCCTCGATCCGGCGGCGCAGGTCCCGGGCCAGGCTCAGATAGGCGGGTGGCTCGGGTGGTTCGGATGCGGTCATGGTCCTGTCGTCCGCTTCTTCGTCTCTCGTGCTTCCGGTGGCCGCGCGGGGCTCCGGCGGCTCCCGGGTGGGTAACTGTGACGGATGCCACAGCGCCGGCCTGATGCACCAGGTGCGCATCGCGCCGGGTTCGCGACGGGCCAACCGGCAGGGGCAACACCCTATTCCCGTCGGCCGGGAAACCTGATGCAACAGATCCGCCCCAGTCCCTTCCGCTCTTCCCGCCCGGAATCAAAGTCAGCATTTGAGATCCCCCAAAGAACCGTTTGACGTGCGAGGACGTCGCCCGCAAGATTTCTTTCCGCCGCTTTCCCGTGCCGCGTAAGAAATGTGACATCTTTATGAACGATTCCGCCGTGCCCGCGCCGGGGCCCGACCGCCGACCGGTCGACGCCGTGGTCGTGGGGGCCGGTCCGCGCGGGGTGTCGGTGCTGGAACGGCTGGTGGCGAGGGCGGTCCCGGGCGACCGTCCGCTCCGTACGGTGCTGGTCGACCCGTATCCGCCGGGCGCCGGACGGGTGTGGCGGCGTGATCAGCCGCCGCAGTTGCTGATGAACACGATGGTGGCCGACAACACCGTTTTCCCCGATGGATCGGTGCGCCTGGACGCGCCCGTCGACACCGGTCCCACGTTCTCGGAATGGCTGCGGGGTATCGCCGGGAAGGGCCATCCCGATTCCACCGCCGGGGAATTCGCCGCCCACGCCGATGACCGCGACTACGCCCCGCGCCGCGTCTACGGGGCGTATCTCACCGACGCGCTGGACCGGATACGGGCGGCCGCGGGGGACCGGATGCGGATAGCGGTCCGCACGGCGGCCGTGGTGCGGGTGATACCCCTGACGGCCCCGGCGGGCTCCTCCGGCACACCCGCCGGATACCAGGTCGTCCTGGACGACGGGGACCGGCTGGAGGCCCGGGCCGTCGTCCTCGCCACCGGCCACCTCGACGCGCCCGCCGCCCCGCCGCGGCGTGAGCCGCTCCACCTCCCCGGCGGCCACCCCACCGACTACGCCCTGGACGCCATCGCCCCCCGCGCCCAGGTGCTGCTGCGGGGCGGCGGGCTCAACGCCTTCGACGTACTCGCCCTGCTCACCCTCGGCCGGGGCGGCCGCTTCGGCGAGCACGGCTACACGCCAAGCGGCCGGGAGCCGCGCATCTGGATCACCAGTCGGCGCGGTGTCCCGTTCCACGCCCGGGTGGACACTCCCGGGGTCGGGGCACCCGTCGCCTTCCTCACCCCCGGGCGGGTCGCCGCGCTCGCCGCCCGCGAACGGCTCGACTTCCGCGCCGATGTGCTGCCCTGGCTGGTCGCCGACCTCGAACTCGCCTGGTACGACCGGGTGCTGAAGCTCCACGCCGGTCAACTGCCCGACCCCGGCGCGCTGCGCCGCGCCCTCGCCGAGCCGCCCGGCCCCGGCCGCGACACCGCCCTGCGCGCCGCCGCCCCCGCCGCCCTCCGGCTGGACCTGGACGCGATCGCCGAACCGTTGCGGGGGCGGAGCTTCGCCCACCACGCGGAGCTGGACGCCTGGTGGGCCGGGCACCTCGACGCCGACGCGGCCGCGGCCACCGATCCCCGGGTGCCCCCGCCCGCCGCGCTCGCCGTCGCCGTACGCCAGGCCCGCCCCGCGCTGCGCACGCTCATCACGGCGGGCGGCCTCAGCGGCGAGTCGTACCGGCGGGACATCCTCGGCTGGTTCAACGGCTTCGCCAACTTCGTCTCCGGCGGCCCGCCCGCGCTGCGGGTCCGCCAGCTTCGGGCGCTGCTGGACGCGGGCGTGGTGCGCCTGCTGGGGCCGGTCCGCCCGGGGACGCGGGCGGAGTCCGCGGTCGTGCCGGGGCTTTCGGTACGGCCCGACGCGGTGATCGACGCCTGGCTGCCCGGAACGGATGTCACCACCGACGGCCCCGGCGTCGTCCGCGGGCTCCTCACCGACGGCGTGGCCCGCCCCCACCGGCTGGCCTCGGCCGGGACCGACGCCGAACCGCTGCCCACCGGCGCGCTCGACGTCCGCCCCGCCGACGGCCGGGTCCGCCGCCCCGACGGCACGGCGCACCGGGCGCTTTTCGCCGTGGGCGTCCCCCTGGAAGGCGTCCGCTGGACCACCGCCATCGGAGCCCGGCCCGGTACGAACGCGGACTTCTTCCACGAGACCGACCGCGTCGCCGCCGAACTGCTCCGCGCCGTCGGCCCACCGGAGTGCCGCCACGTCCCCGTCCCCCGCCGTCCCCTGACCGAGGAGCGTCAGCAGTGACCGTCGCAGAACCCGTCCGGGCCGCCCATCCCAGCCGCTGGCAGGAGTGGGGCCTGGCCCCGGGGTCGGCCGGGGAGTCGGCCGACCCCGCCTATCTCGACCTCTGCGGCGACCCCGCCGAACAGGGCCGGCAGCACGGCCGCGCCGCCCGTGCGGCGATCGCCGCCAATATCGCCGCCGTGCGCCGCGACATCGGCGAACTGTGCACCGACGAGGCGTCGGTGAGCCGCTACCGCCAGTGCCTCACCGCCAACGCCGGCTTCGTGCGCCGCGCGGACCCCGGGCAGTGGGCCGAGCTGTGCGGTATCGCCGAGGGCGCGGACGCGCCCCTGGACGACATCCTCGCGCTCAACCTGCCCGCCCATATGGTGCTGCGCTGGGTTCCGCAGGAGTGCAGCCAGCTCCTGGCCTCCGGCGACCGCGCCGCCGCCGGGCACACCCTGCTCGCCAAGACCCGTGACATGGCCGGGCACTTCGCCGAGCATGTCGTGCTGCGCCGCCGCTACCCCGACGGGCGGCGGATGACCGAGGTCACCGTCGCGGGCAGTGTGCTGTGGCCGGGCAGCGGTATCAACGACTCCGGGCTGGCGATGTCCACCTCCGGCGTCTGGAGCGAGCGCACCGGAGTGGACTGGCGGGCCTCCGGCACCGGATGGATCCTCATCAACTCGCACGATCTGCTGCGTCGCGCCCGCACCGCGGGGGAGTTCGCCGACCTGTTGCGCGGGCAGCCCCGGCTGAGCGGTCTGAACATCGCGCTCGCCGACCCGGGTGAGCGGCTCGCCGTGGAGGCCACCGCCTCCGAGGTGACCGTCCGCGACCGGGCCGACCACCATGTGCTCACCAACCACTACGAGTGCCCGGCCACCGCCCCGCTCGCGCCCGGCCCGGACCAGAACGCCTCCTCGTACCACCGCGCCGCCACCGCGGGCCGCGCCCTGGGCACCTCCCACGGGCTCACCCCGGGGGCGCTCGCCGAACTGCTCGCCGACCACACCGGCTATCCGCAGGACTCGCTCTGCCGCCACCAGGTCGAGGGGGCCGGCTCCGAGACGACCTACGCTTCCATCGCCGTGCTCCCCGAGGGCGCCTTCTACGTGACCCTCGGCAACCCCTGCGCCTCCGACCGGACGGTCTTCACCGATCCACCGGCAGCGGTGGAAACAGGGGGAGCGGCCGGATGAACGGCACACCACGGCTGACCCGGCGCGGCCTCCTCGGCCTCGGCGCCGGGCTCGCGCTCACCCCGGCACTGGCCGGCTGCCTGCCCGGAGACACCCCGCGGGACCGGGCGGACGCCTCGCATGTGGTGATCGGGCTGTCCGCGGCCGTCACCACCCTCGACCCGATGAACACCACCTCGGTCGGCACCGATCTGTCCGTGCTGTCCTCGGCCTACTCCTCGCTGGTCACCCGCGGGCCCGACCTGAGCATCGGCCCGGACGCCGCCACCTCCTGGCGGCGGGTGGAGCCCACCCGCTGGCGGTTCCACCTCCATCCCGGGGCGGCGTTCGCCGACGGCACCCCGCTGGACGCCGACGTCGTCGTCTGGAACGTCCGGCGGCTGCTCGACCCGGACAACGCGCTGCGCATGACCCCCAACTTCCCCGATCTCACCCGGGCGGAGAAGGTGGACCGGCGCACCGTCGACCTCATCACCTCCCGCCCCGACGCCGATCTGCTCGGCGCGCTGTCCTTCCTGTATCTGCTGGAGCCCCACTGGGCGGCGCGCCACAAGCCCGCCACCGAGGCGATGGGATCCGGCCCGTACACGATCACGAGCTACAGCCCCGGTGGCAACGTCGAGCTGCGTGCCCGCGACGACTACTGGGGCCCCGCGCCCGCCATCCGCCGGGTCACCTTCCGGATCACCCCCTCCGAGGCCGCCCGCGTCTCCGGGCTGCTCTCCGGTGAACTCGACGCCGTCGCCGGGCTCGACCCGCAGGACCTGAACCGGCTGCGCGCCGACCGGGCGCTGCGGATCCAGCGGCTGGACACCACCCGGATGGCGTTCATCAAGCTCAACACCCTCAAGGGCCCGATGCGCGACGTACGGGTGCGGCGCGCGGTCAACTACGCGGTCGACAAGCGGGCCATCACCTCCAGCCTGCTGAAGAACACCGTCGACCCCAGCCCCGGCCAGCTGATGACCGACCACTACTCCGGCTACACCCGGGGTCTCACGGGCTACCCGCACGACCCGGACCGGGCCAGGGCGCTGCTGCGCCAAGCCGGTTACGGCACGGGCCGGCCGCTGAGCCTGGAGCTGACCGTCCCCAGCGGCCAGTACGTGGCGGGCGAGCTCGTCGTGCAGGCCGTCGCCCAGCAGCTCCGCGAGATCGGCGTGAACGTGAGGATCAACAGCCTGCCGTTCGCCGTCTACATGCAGAAGTATCTGCAGCAGAAGGCGATGCCCGATATGCAGTACATCACCCAGGCCTGGCCCACCCTCGCCGCCGGCGGGCTCTACGGGCTGTTCGTCGCCGACAGCCCCTACGCCTACTGGGACGACGAGGAGTTCACCGACGCGGTCACCCGGGCGCGCGGCACCGAAGACCGGGCCGAGCGCGACACGCTCTACGGCCGCGCGGCGCGGCGCGCCCGCGACCAGGCCCCGGTGCTCTTCCTCTTCCCGCAGCCCGGTCTCCACGCCACCGCCGAGGACCTGAACTGGCGGGCCAGGCCCGACGACTGGGTCCGCCCCGCCGAGATGTCCTGGAAGGGGGCCGCGGGATGATCCGCTTCCTGATCCGCCGCCTCGTGCTGACCGCGCTGACCGTCTGGGGCGCCCTTTCGGCGGTCTTCTGCGTGCTGCACTCCTCCGGCAACCCCGCCGTGCTGATGGCCCCCATCGGCTCCCCGCCCGAGAAGGTGGCCCAGCTCAGCCACGCCCTCGGCTACGACCGTCCGCTGGCCGAGCAGTACGCGTCGTTCTTCGGTGACGCCCTGCGCGGCCACTTCCCCGACTCGCTCACCTTTCAGCAGCCCGCCATCGACGTGGTGCTGCAACGGCTCGGCGCCACCGTGCTGCTGGCCGCCGTCGCCCTCGCCGGGGCCGCCGCCGCGGCGCTCGTGGTCGGGCTGTGGACCGGGTCGCGCGAGGGCGGCGGGGCGGGCCGCGAATGGCCCATGTGGCTGGTGTTCCTCACCCAATCGGTGCCCGGCTTCTACATCGGTGTCCTGCTGGTGTGGGTCTTCGGTGTCGAGCTGGCCTGGCTGCCCACCTCCGGCGCCACCACCGCCACCTCCATCCTGCTGCCAGCGGTCACCCTCGCCTGCGGGGTGCTGCCGCCGCTGGCCCGGGTGTTCCGCAACAACCTCCGCGGTGAGCTGGCCCGCCCGTACTCCCGCACCGGGACGGCGCTCGGCATGAGCCGCGCCCGGGTGGCGCGGCACGCCGCGTACGGATCGATGCTGCCCACCGTCACCGTCCTCGGGCTGGAGGCGGGCACGCTGCTCGGCGGCACCGTGATCGTGGAGTCGGTGTTCTCCTGGCCCGGCGTCGGCCAGCTCGCCATCACCGCCCTGCAGAACCAGGACTATCCGCTGGTCCTCGCCGACCTGACCTTCCTGATCACCGCCTTCGTCGTGGTCAACCTCGTCGTGGACCTGCTCTATGGGGTGCTCGACCCGCGCGTCCGCCACCAGGGAGGAGAGAGCCGATGAGCCATCCCATGAAGCATGGCCGGCGGTTCCGGCCGGGCGCGGCCGGCGCCACCGGTGCCGTGCTGCTCGCCCTCGTGGTGCTGCTCGCGCTGCTCGCGCCCGTGCTGGCCCCGCACGATCCGCTCGCCCAGGACCTCGCCCACACCGACGCGGCGCCCGGCGTCCCGGGCCATCCGCTCGGGACCGACCAGCTCGGCCGCGATCTGCTCAGCCGGCTGCTGTACGGCGCCCGTACCCCACTGCTGGTGGGAGCACTCGCCATGGTCTGCGGCGGCCTCGCGGGGACGCTGCTCGGGCTGCTGTCCGGGTTCGCCCGCGGCTGGCTGGACCAGGTGCTCTCCCGGCTCGCCGATGTGCAACTGGCCCTGCCGTCCATCCTGCTGGCGCTGCTGGTGCTGACCTTCGGCGGACAGTCCACCGCCGTCCTGGTGCTGGTGATCGCGCTGACCGGCTGGCCCGCGTACTTCCGCCTCGTCCGCTCACGGGTGTTCGCCCTGCGCACCATGGCGTACGTCGAGGCGTCGCTGACCCAGGGCGTCCCCACCTGGCGGGTGCTGCTGTACGACCTGCTGCCCGGGGTGCGCGGTCTGGTCGCCGTCACCGCCACCCTCGATCTGTCCCGCGCCGTGCTGATGGAGGCCGGGCTCACCTATCTGGGCCTCGGCGCCCAGGCGCCCGCCCCCGACTGGGGGCTGATGGTGGCCGAGGGGCAGGGACAGCTGCTCGGCGCCTGGTGGATCGCCGTACTGCCGGGCCTCGGCCTGGTGGCGCTGGTGATCGGCGCCAATCTGCTGGGGGAGCGGCTCGCCGAGCGCGGCGAGGGACGCCGCGCGGCCCGCAGCACCGTGAAGAAGACCGTGACCGCGAGGAGCACCACCGCATGATCCCCGACACCGATACCGTCCGCGCCCGCTGGGCCCGCGTCCAGAACAACCTGCGGGCCGACGGCGTGGACGCCATGGTCGTCGTCAAGCCGCAGAACACCTTCTACCTCTCCGGCTACACGCCGATGATCTACTCACACCCGGTACTGGTGGTGCTGCCCGCCGAGGGCGAGCCGGTGTTCATCCTGCACGCGCTGCGCGCCCACAGCTCCCGCACGGTCTCCCGGATCTCCGACATCCGCCCCTACGGGCGCTGGGCCAAGGAGATCGGCCCCGACCAGTGGTGGCAGGTGCTCGCCGAGGTGATGGCCGAACGGGGGCTGAGCGACGCCAGGATCGGCATCGAGGGCGAGTTCCTGCCCGTCAACTACCAGCGCAGGCTCGAACTCGCCCTGCCCGAGGCGGCCTTCACCGACACCGGCCAGGCCCTGATGCGCGCCCGCTACGTCAAGGACGCCGCCGAGCTCGAATCGCTCCGCGTCGCCTGCGAGATCGCGGACGCGGGCATGGACGCGGCGCTGGAGGCGGTCGCCGCGCGGCGCAGCGAGGTCGAGGTGTCCTCGGTCGCCATGCGCACCATGCAGGAGGTGTGGTCCAGCCTCCACCCCGACCGGCTCGCCATGGACTTCGGCAACCTCGAGGGCGGCGTCTTCAACGCCCTGTGGGCCTACTCCCTGGTCGGCGACCGGGTGCCGATGAACTCCGCACCGCCCACCTCCCGCCGCCCGGTCAACGGCGAGATCCAGTGGACCGTCATCTGGACCGCCATCGACGGCATGCACGCCGAGAACGAGCGCAGCGTCGCCGTCGGCCCGCTGCCCGCCGAGCGGCAGCGCGCCTTCGAGGCGCTGCTGGCCATCCGCGAGGAGGTCCAGCCGTATCTGAGGCCCGGACTGACCTGCGCCGAGGTCTACGAGGCGGCCCGGACAAGCTATGTGCGCCACGGATACGGCGACTACCTCCCCGGCCGCATCGGCCACGGCCTTGGCCTCGGCCCGCATGAGCAGCCGAGCCTGGGCCCGCACGACGACCTGGTGCTGGAGCCCGGGATGACGCTCACCTTCGAGCCGAACCTGCGCATCCCCAGCTTCGGCGGCCTCCAGCACTCCGACAGCCTGGTGATCACCGAAGCCGGTCATGAGCTGCTGACCCAGACCCGACGCGACCTGATCCAGGTCTGAGCGCGCTGAGAGGATGGAACCGGTGACGGATCCGGTGACGGAACGGGCGAAGAGCCCGCTGCTGGAGGTGTCCGGCCTGAGCGTCGCCTTCCCGGACGCCGGCGTCGAGGCCGTACGCGAGGTGTCCTGGCAGGTCCGGCCGGGCGAGACGGTCGGCCTGGTGGGGGAGTCGGGCTCGGGCAAGAGCGCCACCGGACTCGCGGTCCTCGGCCTGCACGGGCCGCGGACGCGGATCACCGGATCCATCCGGCTCGACGGCCAGGAGCTGGTCGGCGCCGGGGAACGCACCCTGCGCGGGCTGCGCGGCCGCCGCGTCTCGATGGTCTTCCAGGACGCTCTCGACGCGCTCAACCCGTACCGCACGGTCGGCGCGCAGATAGCCGAGGCGTACCGGCTGCACCACGATGTGAAGCGGTCCCAGGCCCGCACCCGCGCCGTGGAACTGCTGGAACGCGTCGGCATCGACCGGCCGGAGCGGCGCGCCGGGGAATATCCGCACCAGTTCTCCGGCGGGATGCGACAGCGTGTGATGATCGCCGCCGCGCTGGTCAACGAACCGGAACTGGTGATCGCCGACGAGCCCACCACGGCGCTGGACGCCACCGTCCAGGCCCAGGTCCTGGAACTCCTCGCGGAGCTGCGGCGCGAGATGGGCATGGCGGTGGTGCTGATCACCCATGACTTCGGGGTGGTCGGGCAGATGTGCTCGCGCGTGGTCGTCATGTACCGCGGCCGGGTCGTCGAACAGGGCCCGACCGAGCGCATCCTGACCGCCGCCCAACACCCCTACACCCGTGCCCTGGTGACATCCGTCCCCCGTATGGACGATGTCCCGGGCACCCGCCTCGCCACGGTCCCCGAAACCGTCGCCGCCCTGGTGGGCCCCATGGACGAGGAGTCCCTCGCGGACCCCTCCCTGCGCATCGCCTCCGGCGGCCCGTCGGAGCCCGCGACATCGCCCGCGGCACCGAGCGCTCCGGCCTCGGCCGAGGGGACGTTCCCCGCGCCGGGTTCGCCCTCGTCGGCCGTCGGGACAGCGGACGTGGCGTCTCCCGGGACGCCCTCGGGCGCGGCGCCCAACGCGGGCTCGGGCGGTGGCCAGGAGCCGGTGCCCGCCACCGTGGCGGCTTCGGCGGCCGACGCCACGGCTGGCTCAGGCGATCCGGAGGCCGACGGGCCGCCGTCCGGCGTGGCGGCGGCCGATGGAGCCCGTCCGGCGATTGAGGACCGGGGTCCGGGGCGGAGCCCCGGTGGGGGTGTGGGGGCGAAGCCCCCGGCGGGGTCCGGGGCGGAGTCCCGGTTCGGGAAGGGGCGGGGAGCGGGAGAAACCACCCTGCTCCAGGTCCGTGGGCTCACCGTCACCTACCCCGGCGCCCTCGCCCGCCCCCCGCTCCGGGCTGTCGACGGCGTCGACTTCGCCATCGCACCCGGCGAATCCTTCGGCCTCGTCGGCGAGTCCGGCTCCGGCAAGAGCACCATCTCCCGTGTGCTGCTCGGCCTCCAGCGGGCGGGCTCCGGAAGCGTGCTCTTCGACGGGGAGGACATCACCCACGCCACCCGGCGCCGCCGCCGTGAGCTGGCCGCCGGGATCCAGATGGTGTTCCAGGACCCGTACGGTTCGCTCAACCCCGACCGCCGCATCGGCGACACCATCGGCGCCGCCCTCCCCCGGGGAGCGGCCCGCCGCGAACGTGTCGCCGCGCTGCTCACCGAGGTCGGCCTGGACCCGGAGCTGGCCGGCGCCTACCCGGACCGGCTCTCCGGCGGGATGCGCCAGCGTGTCGGCATCGCCCGCGCCCTCGCGCCGGAACCCCGGCTGCTGGTGGCCGACGAACCGGTGTCCGCGCTCGACGTCTCCGTCCAGGCGCAGGTGCTCAACCTCCTCGCCCAGCTGCGCCGGGACCGAGGTCTGGCCATGCTCTTCATCTCCCATGACCTCACCGTCGTACGGCACATGTGCTCGCGGATCGCCGTACTGCGCCACGGCCGGATCATCGAAACCGGGGACCGCGAGCAGATCATGGACCGCCCGGACAGCGACTACACCCGTGCGCTGATCGAGGCCACCCCGTCCCTGCGCCGCCCGGCATGAAAGGCCCCGCCGTGCACGAAGCCGTGCCGAAGACCGACCACCCCCTCGACGTCCTGGATCACTTCGCGGGTGCCACGCAGGAGCTGGCCCGGCTGCGCGCGCTGCGCCCGGAGCTGATCGAGCTGGAGCAGCGCGCGTACGACGTGCTGTTCCAGACCGCCACCGGCCACGTCACCAGCCCCCGCACCGCCCCCGCGACGGCCACCGGCACGGGCGTCAGTGCCGCCGAACGCGCCGCGGCCGCCCTCGCCGTGGCCGTAGAGCACCGCCGTGGCCCGGCCGTCGACCACTACCGCACCCTGCTCGACACCGCCGCGGGGGACACCACCACCGCGGACCGGATCATCACCCGCGCCCCGCTCGACGGCGATACGGCGACGGCGACGGCGGCGGCGACACCACGCCGTATCGCCGCCGCCGTCGCCCACGCCCGGCTGCTCACCCACACCCCGGCCGAAGGCGGACCGGACGCGCTGCGCGCCGCCGGATTCACCGATCCGCAGATCGTGACGCTCGCCCAGACCATCGCCTTCGCCAACCACCAGATGCAACTGGCCGCCGGACTGGCGCTGCTGGCCACCGGTGACTCCGGTACCGGCACCGACCCCGGCACGCCCTCGACCACCGTGGCCGGGGGGCCGCGGTACACCACCGACGTCCTCACCTGGCGCCCCGCCGTCCGCCCGCTCGCCCCCGAGGAGCTGAGCGAGGAACACCGCACCGCGCTCGCCGGCAAGGCCCGCGTCGACACGCCGTACTTCCGCACCCTCGGCCATGACCTCGGCATCCTCGCCGTACGGACCGCCATCGACCTGGCCGCCTTCACCGCCGAAGGCGGACTGCCGCGCGCCGAACGGGAGTTGGCCGCCACCGCCGTATCCCTGTACAACGGGTGCGTCTACTGCGCCTCGGTGCACGCGCGGCTCACCGCACGGCTGCACGGCGACCCCGCACCGGTGCGCCGCTTCCTGGCGTACGGCTCCACGGCCGTCCTCGGCCGCCGCTGGAAGCTGATCGCCCGGTTCGCCGCGGGGCTCGCCCCGGTCCCGGCCACCGCCGCCGAAGCCGATGTGGAGGCGCTGCGCGCGCTGGGCCTGACCGAACTCGCGCTGGTCGACCTCGTCCACTGTGCGGCGTTCTTCGGCTGGGCCAACCGCCTGATGCTGAGCCTCGGTTCGGTCGAGGGGGAGGCTCAGGAGAACGCGGAGCGGAAGGCCACCGGATGACCCCGGAAACGCCGCCCGCCACCCCCCGCCCCCACAGCTCGCACTGGGGCACCTTCAGCGCCACCCCCCTCCCCGGTGGCGGCCTCGAGGTGATCCCGGACCCCGGCGACCCCGACCCGTCGCCGCTGCTGCGCAACATTCCCGCCGCGCTCGGCCCGCGCGGCCGGGTCCTCGCCCCGCATGTCCGCCGCGGCTGGCTGGAGCGCGGCCCCGGGCCCGACCCGAAGCGCGGTACGGACACCTATGTACGAGTGTCCTGGGACGAGGCGATCTCCCTCCTGGCCCGGGAGTTCGACCGGGTCCGCACCGCCCACGGCAACCGCGCCGTCTTCGGCGGTTCGTACGGCTGGGGCAGTGCGGGCCGCTTCCACCACGCGCAGAGCCAGATACACCGCTTCCTCAACTGCTTCGGCGGATACACCCGTTCGGTGAACACCTACAGCCTGGGCGCCTCCCGTACCCTGCTGCGCCATGTCGTCGGTGACGACTCACCGATCAGTGCCCCCACCACCCTGTCGGTGCTGGCCGAGCACACCGGCCTCTTTCTCTGCTTCGGCGGTATGCCGGCCAAGAACTTCCAGGTCAACGCGGGCGGCCTCAGCCGTCATCGCACCGCGGCGCAGCTGGCCGCGGCCCGCGCCCGCGGTGCCCGGTTCATCCTGGTCAGCCCGGTGCGCGATGACCTCGCGGCCGAGCTCGACGCCGAGTGGCTGGCCATCGTCCCCGGCACCGACACCGCCCTGATGCTGGCCCTCAGCCATGTCCTCATCGAGGAGGGGCGCCACGACGCGGACTTCTGCCGCAGCCACTGCGCGGGCTTCGACACCTTCGCCCGCCATGTCCTCGGCCAGGACGGCTCCGCCCCCAAGACCCCGCGGTGGGCCGAGGGGATCTGCGGCATCCCCGCCGCCCGGATCGCCGAACTCGCCCGTGAGCTGACCCGGCACCGGACCATGATCTCCCTGAGCTGGTCCCTGCAGCGCGCCCACCGCGGTGAGCAGCCCCTGTGGGCCGGGATCGCCCTGGCCTGCCTGCTCGGCCAGATCGGACTGCCCGGCGGCGGCTTCGGCCACGGGTACGGGGCCACCGCCGGTATCGGCGCCGGCACCCTCCCGTACCGGCTGCCCACCCTCGACCAGGGCCGCAACCCCGTCCCCGACTTCATCCCCTGCGCCAGGATCGCCGATCTGCTGCTGCGCCCGGGGGAAACCTTCGACTACGACGGCGGCCGGTACACCTACCCCGACATCCGCCTCGTCCACTGGGCCGGTGGCAACCCCTTCCACCACCACCAGGACCTGGCCCGGCTGCGCCGCGCCTTCGGCCGCCCGGACACGGTCGTCGTCCATGAGCCCCACTGGACGGCCACCGCCCGTCACGCCGATGTGGTCCTGCCCGCCACCACCACCCTGGAACGCAACGACATCGGCGGCGCGAGGCAGGACGCGGCGCTCATCGCCATGCACCGCGTCGCCGACCCGGTCGGCGAGGCCCGCGACGACTTCCACGCCCTCTCCGATCTCGCCGACGGGCTCGGCATCGGCCATGACTTCTCACGCGGCCGCGACGAACGCGGCTGGCTGGAACACCTCTACGAGAGCTGGCGCGCGATGCTCGACCCGCGGTACGCCCCCGAGGAGGACTTCGGCACCTTCTGGCGGGCCGGCCGCATCCCCCTGCGCGGCCTGCGTGAACACCACACCCTCTACGCCGGTTTCCGCGCCGACCCCGACGCCCGTCCACTGGCCACCCCGAGCGGCCGCATCGAGCTGGCCTCGGCCACCATCGCCTCGTTCCGCTACGACGACTGCCCGGGCCACCCGGCCTGGCTGCCCCCGGACCCGGACCCGGGGCCGGACGCCGAGCACTCCCACCCCTACCCCTTCCATCTCGTCGCCAACAACCCCGCCACCCGGCTGCACAGCCAGCTCGACCACGGCGAGCTGAGCGCGTCGTCGAAGGTCGCGGGCCGCGAGCCGGTCCGGCTGCACCCGCGGGACGCCGCGACGCTGGGGCTGCGGGACGGCGACGTGGCGCGGATCCGCAGCGCCGTCGGCAGTAGCCTGGCCGGAGTGGTGATCAGCGACGCGGTACGGCCCGGAGTGGTCCAGCTCGCCACCGGCGCCTGGTGGGACCCCTCCGCCCCCGAGGTGGCCACCTGCGTCCACGGCAACCCCAACGCCGTCACCCATGACATCGGAACCTCGCGGCTCACCCAGGGGTGCACCGGCCAGCTCACCCGCGTCGCCCTCGAACGCCACGACGGCCCCTTGCCCCCGGTCCACGCCCACGGGTAGCTGTCGCCCACTGCTGATACTGTCCCGGATCACAGAGAAACGAACAGAAGTTCTGCAAGGGGTGGGGTATATGGCCATGGTCGTATATAGGGGACATGGCAGAGGCACTCGCGCGGCCGGTGCCGTGCTCGCCGCCGTGCTGCTCTGTGGCGGTGCGGTCGGCTGTGGTTCGTCCGGGGCGGACGGGAAGCCGGAGGGCAAGGCGGGGGAGAAGTCCTCGGAGCAGGTGCGGATGGCCCCGGCCGCGGCCGTGCGGGCGGCCGCGAAGAAGAGCGAGAAGCTCACCTCGTTCCGCTACCGGATGACCGGGCGCACCCCCGAGGACGGGCGGATCGAGGGCGAGGCGGCGATGAGCACCAAGCCCGTCGCGGTCCGGATGACGATGCGCGCGGTCGGCCAGGGCACCGACGCGGCGGTGGAGATCCGGATGGTCGACGGGGCGATGTACCTCGACGGGGGCAAGGAAGCCGCCGGCGAGCTGAACGGCAAGACCTGGCTCAAGCTGGACCTCTCGGCCCTGGGTGAGAAGGCGACCGGCGCGCTGGGCGGCGGTTCGCTCTCCCGCCAGGCCGACAAGAATCCGGCCGACGACTCGGCCTTCCTCTCCGGCGCCGACGATGTGAAGCGGGTCGGTGAGGAGACCATCGACGGGGTGCGCACGACGCACTACCGGGGCACCATCACCGTCCCCCAGATGCGCGAGAGCCTCAAGGACGAGGACGCGGCGACCCGCAAGCGCCGCGAGAAGAACCTCAAGGCGTACGAGGAGATGGGGGTCGACCGGCTGTCCATGGACATGTGGATCGACCCGGACGGCCACACCAAGCGGTTCCGCATGCGCGGCGAGGGGGACAAGGGCCCGCTCGACATGACCATCACCTTCTCCGGCCTCAATGAGCCGGTCACGGTGAAGGCGCCGCCCGCGAACCAGACCATGGACCTCGCCGAGCTGGCTCAGGGGATCGAGGGCTGATCCGGCGGCGGCGCCTCCACCGTGGGTGGCGCGGGGGACTCAGCCGCCCGATGTGCCCGCCCCGGCCGTGAGGGCCGAGTCGTCCTCCACGCGGGCGCCGGGCAGCTGGTGCCGGGCGGCGATGAGGGCGGCGTCCACATCCCGCGTCCCGGTGGAGACGCACAGGGTGTAGGCGAGGTCGTCCATCCGCTGTCGTACCTCGGTGCCGCCCGATTCGGCGTGCAGCATCCGCAGCGTCTCGTACTGCTCGATGAGGTTCTGAAGTACGACCGGGTGGGCCATCAGCACGGCAGTGGTCCTTTCTCAGCCGGAGAGGTGACGCCAGCGCGTATACCCCCATGGCCCGAGGCCATGTGCGTCTTTTCATCGGACGTCGCCGGGCGGACGGCCCGGGGTCAGGCGTCGCGACGAGGCAGCCCAGATGGGTGCGGCGGGCCGAGACCGCGTGGGCCGGCCCGTCCTCGTCCCGGTGGACGGCGCAGTGGCGTCCGTTCACACGGGCCAGGGCCCCGGGTCCGGCCGCCGAGGGGCGGCTTCGGGGTCCGACGCCCGGGGCGCCGCTTCGGGCTCCGCGCCCTGGGCGCGCTGATGCAGATCTTCGAGCGCGTCGAGCACGACAGTGCGCTCATGCCACTCCAGCCACAGCCCCGCCCGGGTGGCGAGCTGGTGGAGTATTCCGGCCTCGGCGTTGGTCAGGCTGCGCCCCGCCTGGGAGACGTGGACCGAGAACACCCCGACGACCCGCCGGGAGGCGCCGGTCATGGGGATGCTGTGCGCGGTGCGGGAGCCGGTCGCCAGGATCACCTCGCGGGCGGTGTCGGAGAAGACGCGGTCGGTGGCGATGTCCGACATCACCGGCCGGGCACGGGCCGCCGCCGTCGCACACGAGGTCTCGCCCTCGCCGACATGGGCGAAGAAGTCGAGGAACTCCCTGCCGAATCCGTGGTGCTGTTCCATCCGCAGCCCGCCCACCGGGTCCGCCAGCTGCACATCGCCCATGTCGGAGCCCAGCACCTCCAGGGCTTGGCTCAGCACCCCCTTCACGACTGTGCCGCGGTTGACCTCGCCGGTCCGCACACCCGGCAGAAACGGCAGCGCGGGGGCCTCCTCGGGGGCGCGCTCCGGAAACCACAGCGGGCTGTCCGGATCGGGCCGTTCCATGCGCAGCAGCGCGGCCGCCAGGGTCCGCAGTTTGACGTTGTGCGTCTGTGAACTGCGCTGGAGCAGGGTGAACGCCGTCTGCGGATCGGGCAGCCGGTAGCGCTCCCGCAGTACGCCCTGCGCCTGTGCGATCAGAGGGTGCGAGCGCAGTCTGGCGCGCAGATCGACGGTCTCCCGGCGCAGCCGTATCACCTCGGGCACCGCCGTTCGGCCACCGTCCCGCGCGGCGGTGTCCGCCCTCGCCGCCGCGCCGCAGGCGGCGACGGCCGCCTCGACGGTGTCGTGGATCCGGATCGTGCCGTCCACCAGCGCCACACGCAGCAGCCGCGCCACGGGTTCGTCGGTCCCGGCGAGGAGCAGTGCGGCACCGGCTTCGGCCAGGGCCCGCGCGCAGTGCAGCAGCCCCCGCACCCCGTCCGCCGTGATCTCCCGGACCCGTGAGAGATCCACGATCACGGCGGCGGTGGGTCTGTCCCGGCCGACCTGCCACGCGCCGGTGAACAGGGGATGGTCCGGCCGGTCGAGGCCCCCGTCGGGGCGCAGCACCCACACCGCGCCCGACGATCCCTCACCCGCCGCCATGTGCGCCCGCACGCCCGGCGCATCCTTCCGTACGGCCTGGCCCTCGGCCCTGCCCGTCGCATCGATTTCGCGCATCTCAGCCTCGTTCCGCAGTCCGCCCGCAAGGGGGCCCTGGTCCATCCCGGGGGCTGCCCCGGACCAGCGCCCACCCTTTCAGAACGGCGGAACGCGTCAACGCGGCCTGGGCGCGCGCATGGCGTGCAGCGGGGCCCGGTGCAGCGGAACCGTGCGCCACCGCGCGGTGAAGACACGGTCCGCGAGGGAGCAGGTGACCACGAGGTGATGCGGGGTCTCCAGGAACGCCACGTCCACGGTGAGGGTGTCCGGGTCCGTCCAGCCCCCGCTCACCGCCGTGGGGACGGGCGCCCGCGGCCCGTCGTCAACCCGCCACCCCGCGCCGTCGAACCCCAGGTTCAGCCGGGATGCCTCCTCGGCCAGCGAGACGGTCCACCCGCCGGAGCCGTCCTCGGCGACGGTGACCCCCGCCAGGGTCGGCTGATCCGCGCAGGCGCCGCCTTCGGGGCCGAACTCCGCGCCCGACCAGGCGCCGGGGTCCGTGAGCGGCGCGGGCTTCGCCGCGAGGGGCGGCAGCGCGAGCCGGGACAGCCGCCGCTCCAGCGCGGCGTCCTCGTCCTCGCGGCCGGTCAGCGGCGCCTCGCCGAACGCGGGCAGCAGATGCTCCCACACCGCGTCCAGAACGGCCTGCATCCGCTCGGTGTCCGCCGTCGTGGCGATCACCACGTCATGCTCGGGCAGCACCAGGCAGAACTGCCCGAACGCCCCGTCGCCCCGGTACCCGTGCCGGGACATCCAGAACTGGAATCCGTACCCCCGCCGCCAGTCCGGGCCCGAGCCATTGACCATGGCCTCCTCGGTCGCGATGTGCTCCCGCGTCGCCTCGGCGACCCAGGACTCCGGAAGCAGCCGCCGGCCCTCCCACTCGCCGCCCCGCAGATACAGCAGCCCCAGCCGGGCGATCGCGTCGGTGGCGGCGAACAGCCCGCTGAAGCCGAGGTCACGCCCGGCCGGCATCTGCAGCCAGGCGGTCTCGCCGATGCCCAGCGGATCGAAGAGGCGCGGCCGCAGATACTCCGTCAGCGACTGCCCGGTCACCCGCTGGACGATCGCGGCGAGGGTGTACGTGACGGGCTGGTTGTAGGCGAAGACGGTGCCCGGCGCGTGATCCGGCGGAATCCGCAGGAAGCCGCGCACGGGTTCCTCCGGGTCCCCGCCGAACGCCCGCTCCACGGTCTCCTCGGCATGTCCGCTGGCCATGGACGCGACATGGCGGACGAGCATGGCCCGGCTGCCCGGGTCGGTGATCTCCGCCTCGAACTCGGGGAAGTACGAGATCACGGGATCGTCGAGGTTCAGCAGCCCCTCGGCGGCGGCCAGCCCCGCCGCCGTGGAGGTGAAGCTCTTGCTGAGGGAGTAGAGCAGATGCGGCCGCTCGGCGGTGTACGGCGCCCACCAGCCGGAGGCGATGAGCCGGCCGTGGCGCAGGATCATCAGACTGTGCGGCTCGATGTCCGGCGCACCCTCGACGGCGTCGAGGAAGGCGTGGACGCCCCGCGCGTCCACGCCCTCGGCGGCGGGGGTGCTGGTGGTCAGCGGATGAGCAGTCATCAGACGGGTCCTCGGGGGTCAGTGATGGGCCGCGCCCACCCTCCCCGGCGGGGCGGCGCGTGTCCAGAGCGTTTTGTGCCGCGGCGCTCGCGGTGCGGGAACGGGGCTCAGCCGCGGCCGGTGTCGATGACGCAGAAGCGGTTTCCGTCCGGGTCGGCCAGGACGATGAAATCGGCGTCCGGCGGATACAGCTCCCAGCGGACCCGCCGGGCGCCGAGCGAGACCAGCCGCTCGACCTCGGCGGCCTGATCGGCCGCGTCCCCCGCGTAGAGATCCAGATGGACGCGTGGGCGCCCCTGGACCGGGGTCTCGCTGCGGCCGAGCGACAGCCGGACCCCGGTGCGCCCGTCCGCGGGGACCAGCACCGCCCAGTCGTCCTCGATCTCCCCGCGCGGGACGTATCCCAGGGCCCGCGTCCAGAACGCCGCCGCGCGCCGGACGTCCGAGACCCCCAGCACCACGGAACCGATCGACAGCATGTGCCCAGTCAAGCAGAGGAGCGGCTGTCCGGGGCCGATGGCCCGTTGAGAGGATCGGCGGTGACGGATCGGTGATGATCCGCGAACGCACCAGACGCCGGAAGGACCCGAACACCCCGTGACCGACTCCGTGACCGACCGCGTGACCGACTCCGTGATCGACGACGACGCCGTGCTGACGCGCACCGAGGGCCGCGCCGGACATCTCACCCTCAACCGCCCCCGCGCCCTCAACGCCCTCACCCCTCCGATGGTGGCCCGGATCGCCGAGGCCCTCACCGCCTGGGAGCGGGATCCGGCCGTCCAGGCCGTGGTGATCGGCGGGGCCGGGGAGCGCGGGCTGTGCGCGGGCGGCGACATCCGCATGATCCATCGGGATGTGACCTCGGGCGGCGGCGCGGCCTCGAGGACGTTCTGGCGCGACGAGTACACGCTCAACGCCCGGATCGCCCGCTACCCCAAGCCGTATGTGGCCCTGATGGACGGCATCGTGATGGGCGGGGGCGTCGGGGTCTCGGCCCATGGCAGCGTGCGGATCGTCACCGAGCGCTCCCGGGTGGCCATGCCCGAGACCACGATCGGCTTCGTACCGGACGTCGGCGGCACCTATCTGCTGTCCCGCGCACCGGGCGAACTGGGGACGCATCTGGCGCTCACGGGAGCGTCGGTGGGCGCCGCCGACGCGCTGCGGTGCGGGCTGGCCGACCATGTCGTCCCCTCCGAGCTGCTGCCCGCGCTGACCCGGGATCTGGCCGCGGACCCGGTGCCGGACGTCCTTCCCCGGTACGCGGTGGACGCCCCGGCCGGGACCCTGGACGGCCGGCGGGAGTGGATCGACCACTGCTACGCGGCGGAGACCGTCGAGGAGATCGTGGACCGGCTGATGGCCGTCGGGGAACCGGCCGCCAAGGAGACCGCCGAGACCCTTCTCGCCAAGTCCCCCACGGCGCTTAAGGTCACGCTGGCCGCCGTGCGCGGGGCCCGCGCGCTCGATTCGCTGGAGCGCGTCCTGGAGCAGGAGTACCGCGTCTCGTGTGCGGCCCTGTCCCGCCCGGACTTCGTCGAGGGCGTCCGCGCCCAGGTGATCGACAAGGACCGCCGTCCCCGCTGGACCCCGGCCGCTCTGGCCGAGGTCACCGACGCGGAGGTGGCCGGCTTCTTCGCGCCGCCCGCCGACGGCGACCTCCGCCTCGCCGACGCCCCGTAGCCGGACGCCCTGTCGGCGCCGGCGGGCGAGAGCCGTCGGCGCCGATGGGCGGACCGTCGGCGTCGGCACAGGGTTAATAGTGTGCCAAGCGGCCACCTCGGCGGCGTGGGCCGGAACGGTCGGGCATCACCAGCTGCTCTTGGTCACCCCCGGGAGTTCGCCCGCGTGTGCCATTTCGCGCAGCCGGATGCGGGAGAGGCCGAAGGCGCGCAGGTGACCGCGGGGGCGGCCGTCGATGGAGTCGCGGTTCCGTACGCGGGTGGCGCTGGCGTCGCGGGGCTGGCGGCGCAGTTCCCGCTGGGCGTCGAGTCGTTCCTGCTCCGAGGCGCGGGAGTCGGCGATGAGTGCCTTCAGTTCGGCGCGGCGCTTGGCGTAACGCGCCACGATCACGCGCCGCCGCTCATTCTTTGCGATCTTGCTCTTCTTCGCCATCAGACCTTCCCTCCCCGGGCGCGGATACGGGCCACGGCCGCTTCGATGCCGATCACGTCGACGGTCCTGATGGCCTTGGCGCTGAGGGTGAGCCGGATGTGGCGGCCCTCGCTCGGCAGCCAGTAGCGCTTGTGCTGGATGTTGGGGTCGAACCGGCGCTTGGTGCGGCGGTGGGAGTGGGAGATGTGGTGGCCGAAGCCGGGCTGCCGGCCGGTGAGTTGGCAGTGGGCGGACATGGTTCCTCCGTTCGGTGGTGTGGTGTGGATGTCGCGGCAGCGTAGCAGCTAGATGAAAATGAAAACCACTATCGTGTATGCTGTGGCTCATGGCACGCAATGAACTACGCCCGATCATCAAGCTGAGGTCCACCGCGGGCACCGGCTACACGTATGTGACCCGCAAGAACCGGCGGAACGACCCCGACCGGATGACCCTCCGCAAGTACGACCCGGTCGCCGGCCGCCACGTCGACTTCCGTGAGGAGCGCTGACCGCCATGAAGCCCGGCATCCACCCCGCGTACCGGCCCGTCGTCTTCCGCGACCGGTCCGCCGACTTCGCCTTCCTCACCCGCTCCACCGCCACCAGCGACAAGACCGTGGAGTGGCAGGACGGCAACACCTACCCGGTCATCGATGTCGAGATCTCCTCGGCGAGCCACCCCTTCTACACCGGCAACCAGCGCGTCGTGGACACCGCAGGCCGCGTCGAGCGGTTCGAGCGGCGCTACGGACGCGGGCGGAGGGGCCGGTGATCGCGGACGAGAACCGGCTGGCCGTCGCGGTCGTGGGCGGACTGCACGCCGATGCCCGCCGCGCCGCCGTCGAGGAGATCCTGCGCACGGTGCCCGGCTCGGTGGCGCTGCACCACGACCTGTCCGCCGCCACCGACCGCGCCGTGCGCCGCACCGTGCGCGATGCCTCGGGCCTGCTGGGCAGTGGCGAGGCGCCGCTGGTGAACGACTGCGCGTGCTGTGCGCTGCGCGAGGACATGGTCCCCGAACTGCTGCGCCTGGCAACGGGCGGCGGGCACCGGCTCGCCGTCGTGGAACTGTGGGACTCGGTCGAGCTTCAGGCCATGGCCGCCGTCATCGCGGCCGAGGGCGCGCCGCTGGAGCTGACCGGGGTGGCCACCGCGGTCGACCCGGCCCTGATGGTGCCGTACCTCGCCAATGGCGACGACCTCGCCGAGGCCGGTCTCGCCGCCGCCCCGACCGACCAGCGCACCATCGCGGACACCTTCGCCCGGCAGCTGGAGTACCCCACCGTGATCGCCGTCGCCGAGGACGAGACGTCCGAGGAGTCCCCGGACGACGGCGACCTGGCTCTGCTCACCCACCTCACCCCGGGCGCACGGCAGAAGCGGCTCGGCGAGGGGGCTCTGGGGCCCGCGCTTCTCCAGGGCTTCGACATCGCGGCGGCGGCCGCCCGGCAGCATCCGGCGTGCGCGCTGCTGCCGCAGGAGGGCGACGACCACGGGGTGGCCACCCTCGTCTGGCGGCGCGAGCGGCCCTTCCACCCGGGGCGGCTCTACGCCGCGCTGGAGGACCTGACCTGCGCCGCGGCCCGCAGCCGGGGCCGGTTCTGGCTGGCGGACCGGGGCGACACCCTGCTGTCGTGGGACGCGGCGGGCGGGGCGCTGTGTGTGGAGTCGGCCGGGCCGTGGCTGGCCGCGCTGCCGGACGCCGCCTGGGAGATGGTCCCGGCCGAACGGCGGGTGGCCGCCGCGCTCGACTGGCATTCCGACCACGGCGACCGCTGTCAGCACCTCACCTTCACCTCGCCCGGTCTCGACCGTGACGGGCTGCTGGCCCTGCTCGACTCGTGTCTGCTGACCGACTCCGAGTACGCGGCCGGGCCGGACGTCTGGCGTCGGCTGCCGCACGCCTTCGACGAACTGCTCGACCAGGTGTCCTGACCGGAGCACGGACACCGCACGCACCACACAGACAAGGACCCGATGATGGCCCGACGCCTCGACCCCACCCGCCGGGACGCCCGGCGCAACCGCGTGAACCCGCTGGACAAGGCGGGGATCACCTATATCGACTACAAGGACACCGAGCTGCTGCGGAAGTTCATCTCCGACCGCGGCAAGATACGCAGCCGCCGGGTGACCCGGGTGAGCGCGCGGCAGCAGCGCCAACTGGCCCGCGCCATCAAGAACGCGCGTGAGATGGCGCTGCTGCCTTACGGGTCGCGTTAGGACCTCACCGGTTCACCGGTTCACCGGCGCGGTGCTGTCGGCCGCGGTGTTCAGATCGCGGTCGAGGGTCTCCGGGGCCATCCGGGTGGCGACGAGGCTGACCGCCGTGACCACCGTCATATAGACGGCGACCGGTATCCAGGAGCCGGAGAACGCGGTGACGAGCGCACTGCAGACCAGTGGCGCGACCCCGCCTCCGATCACCGAGGAGAACTCCCGGCCCAGCGTGACGCCCGCGTAGCGGTAGCGCTTGCCGAACAGCTCGGGGAAGTAGCTCATCTGGACGCCGACCGAGCCATGGCAGGCCAGGATGAAGCCGACGACGATGGCCACGGTGATCGCCACATGGGATCCGGTGTTCAGCGCGATGAAGGTCGGGGCCGGCAGCAGCACCAGCGCGCCCGCGATCGTGGAGTACACCGGGCGCCGCCCGAGGCGGTCGGAGAGGGTGCCGAAGCAGATGGCCGCGAGACCGCCGCACACGGCCCCGATCAGCAGCACCTGCGGGACGAAGTCCTTGTCGACGCCGACGCTGGACACCAGATAGGAGGCCATGAAGACCTGGTAGGTGTAGGACTGAGTGCTGATGCCGAAGTTCATGAACAGCACCAGGAGCATGGGCTTCCGGCCGTGCTGGAAGACCTCCTTCACTGGTGAGGCGGGTCGCTCTCGCTGTTCCTTGAGCTCGGTGAAGACCGGGCTCTCGTGCAGCTTGCGGCGCAGGACCATGGCGATCACGGTCACGAAGAGGCTGCTGCCGAAGATCAGTCGCCAGCCCCAGCTCATCAGGGCGTCCTCGGGCAGGCGTTGGGCGAGGATCCAGGCCACCGCGCCCAGAGCGGTGCCCAGTGCCGCGCCGGTCATGACGAGGGAGGACAGTCTGCCGCGGCGTCCGGTGGCGGCCGTCTCGGTGAGCAGGGTGGCGCCGCCGGACTGCTCGGCCCCGGCCCCGAAGCCCTGCCCCATACGGCAGATCAGCAGCAGGATCGGGGCGAGCACGCCCACCTCGTTGTAGGTCGGCAGCAGTCCGATGGCGAGGGTGGAGCCGCCCATCAGGAGCAGGGTCGCGACCAGGACCCACTTGCGGCCCAGGCGGTCGCCGTAGCGGGAGAAGAAGAGTCCGCCGAGCGGGCGGGCGGCGAAGCCCACCGCGTAGGTGCTGAAGCTGGCCAGGATGCCCACGGACGGTGAGGCGTTGGGGAAGAACAGATCGCTGAAGATCAGCGCCGAGGCGGTGCCGTAGATGACGAAGTCGTACTGCTCGAGCGCGGTGCCGATGAGACCGGCCCAGGCGGCGCGGCGCACCGCGCCGGGGTCGGCGGGTGGCTCGGCGGGGGTGGTGGCCGGCGACGGGGGACGCGCCGTGGCGGGGGTGGAATTGCTGTCCATGATCCATGCCTCCTTGAACGGATCGATGCAGCGGAGCGGGGGAAGGGAGAGCGGGTGGAGGGGAATGGGGAGAAATGGGGACGGGGAACGGAGAGAAAGGGGACGGGGGAACGGGGAGAAAGGGGGCGTACGGGGCCGGTGGCCGTGGAGGGTCAGCGGTGTGCGGGGGCCTGGAGGGCCCCGGCGGCGTCGGCGGCCGCGGCGGCCGGCCCGTGGCGGACGATGAGGTCGATCAGCTCGGAGACCCGGGTGGTGAAGTCCGGGTGGTCCGTCAGTCCGTCGCCGAGCAGCCCGCTGTCCAGGACGGCCTCGACGAAGGACGGCCCGGATGAGGTGGCGCCGCGGCCGGTGATCGTGGCGAGGGTTTCACGGGCGGGGTCAGCCATCGCGGTGGCGTGGGGACCGGGGGAGAAGCCGGGGCGCGGTGCCACGCAGCACAGATAGGCGGCGAGGGTGAGCGCCAGGTGGTGGGGCATGCGGCCGGCTCGCAGGTGGAACAGGGCGGGTTCGGGGACCCGTTGGCGCAGTTTGACCGAGCCGTCCGAGCCGACCTGCCGGGTGCGGTGGCCCAGGGCGGTGTTGGCCCAGCGGTCGAAGAGCTGCCCTGTGTAGTGGTCGAGGTCGATGTCGGCGGGCACGGTGAGGGTCGGCAGATACTCGTCGTGGAGCACCGCGCGGGCGGCTTCGGCGATGAATGGCTGTGCGGTCGCGTCCGGGATGGTCTCCCGTCCGTCCAGCGCGCCGAGGTAGGCGATGAGGGAGTGGGTGCCGTTGAGCAGGCGCAGCTTCAGCAGTTCGTAGGGTTCGACGTCGTCGGTGAAGAGCGCCCCGCCCGTCTCCCAGCGCGGGCGCCCGGCGGCGAAGCGGTCCTCCATCACCCACATGCTGAAGGGTTCGGCCGGTACCGGGACGGTGTCCCGTACGCCGAGGTGGGCGGCGACCGCCTCGCGGTAGGCGTCGGTGGTGGCGGGGACGATCCGGTCGACCATGGAGTTGGGGAAGGTCACCGCGGACTGCAGCCAGGGCGCGAGGTCGTCGCGTTCGGCCGCCGGGAGGGCCTGGGTGAACTCGTGGACCAGCCGCCTGGTCTGTGTTCCGTTGCCGACGAGGTTGTCGCAGCTGAGCACGGTGACGGGCCGGGCGTGGGAGAGCCTGCGGCGCTGCAGGCCGCGGACGAGCTGTCCGATGGTGGTCCGTGGTGGCGCGTCGCCCCGCAGGTCGGCCTGGACGGCGGGCGCGTCGAGGTCGAGGCCGCCGGTGCGCGGGGAGAAGGTGTAGCCGTGTTCGGTGACGGTCAGGGTGATGACGGCCGTGGCGGGTGCCGCGAGGGCGTCGAGGACGTCGTCGGGCTGTTCGGCGGCCACCAGGGCGCCGGTGTGCACGGCGGGGACGGTGACGCGGGTGTCGTCGGGGGAGATCTCCACGACCGCGTAGGCCATCTCCTGGTCGCGCATCGCCCGCACCACGGTGGCGGAGCGGCTGGCGACACCGAGGATGCCCCAGGGGCCGTCGGTGTGGCGTAGTGCCGCCGCGGTGTGGACGGCCTGGTGGGCGCGGTGGAAGTTGCCGAGGCCCAGGTGCACGATGCCGGTCTCGGCGGGCGGGTGCGGGAGGGTGAGGGCGGTTGCGGGGGCGGTGGCGCGGCGGAGGCGGGGGAGGCTGTGCGGCATTGGTGTCACCAGTCCGTCATCGAGCCGTCGAGCCGTCGCGCGACCGGCAGATAGGCGGGTTCGTAGGGGTGGCGGGCGGCGAGTTCCTCGTCGATCTCGACGCCGATGCCGGGTGTGTCGCCGGGGTGGAGGTGTCCGTCGGCGTAGGACCAGGCGTGCCGGAACACCTCATGGACCAGGGGTTCGTAGCCCATGTACTCCTGGATGGCGAAGTTGGGGGTGGCCAGGCCCAGGTGGAGTGAGGCGCCCAGGGCGACGGGTGAGATGTCCGAGGGGCCGTGCGGTCCGAGCCGCACCTGCCAGAGGTCGGCGAGGGTGGCGATGCGCCGCAGATGGCTGATGCCGCCCGCGTGGCTCACACAGGTCCGGATGAAGTCGATCAGCTGCTCGGTGATCACCGTCTGGCACTCCCAGACGGTGTTGAACACCTCGCCGATCGCCAGCGGGACGGTGGTGTGGTGCCGGACGTGCCGCAGCACCTCCTGGTTCTCGGCGGGGGTGACGTCCTCCAGCCAGAAGAGGTCGACCGGTTCCAGGGCTCGGCCGAGCCGGGCGGCCTGGCCGGGGGTGAGCCGGTGGTGCACGTCGTGGAGCAGTTTCAGCTCGGGGCCGACGTGTTCGCGGACCTGTGTGAGGACGCGGGGGGCGTGGCGGAGGTAGGCGTCGGTGTCCCAGGTCTCTTCGACGGGGGCGGCGCCCCGGCCGGCCGGTTCGTATCCGGTGCCGCTTCGGCTGACCCCGTAGACCATCTCCAGTCCGGGGACGCCGCTTTGGGCCCGTACGGCGCGGAAGCCGCGGTCCCGGCGCTCCTCGATGGAGTCCAGCAGCTGGGGGAGGTCCCAGCCGGTGGCGTGGGTGTAGGTGAGGATCCGGTCACGGACCGCGCCGCCGAGCAGCTGGTAGACGGGCTGTCCGGTGGTCCGGCCCTTGATGTCCCACAGCGCGATGTCCACCGCGCCGATGGCGGTCATGGTCACCGGCCCGCGCCGCCAGTAGGCGCCTCGGTAGAGGTACTGCCAGGTGTCCTCGATCCGTGCCGGGTCGCGGCCGATGAGGAGGGGGGCGAGATGGTCGCGCAGATAGGAGGCGACGGCGAGTTCACGTCCGTTGAGGGTGGCGTCGCCCCAGCCGGTGACCCCGTCCGCGGTGGTGATCTTCAGGAGGACGAAGTTGCGTCCGGGGCTGGTGACCAGCACATCGACGGCGGTGATGGTGTCGGTCTTCACGGGGCCACCGCCACCACGTTGTGGAGCGCTTCGCCCGCGGCGAGCCGGCGGATGTTGGCGGTGATGTCGGCGGTGCGGTGGGCGAAGGTCTGGCGGGTGAGGCCCGAGGAGTGAGGGGTCATCAAGACGTTGTCCAGCGTGTCGAAGGGGTGCTTGCTGGGGGAGCCGGTGTGCCCGTCGGCCGGGTACCGGTACCAGACGTCGATCGCGGCGCCGCCGATGGTGCGGTCGCTCAGCGCCTGGTAGAGCGCGTCCTCGTCCACGACGGGGCCACGGCCGACGTTGACGAGGACGGCGCCCGGCCGCATCCGGGACAGTTCGGCCGCACCGATCAGCCCGGTGGTGTCGTCGGTGAGCGGCACGGACACCACCACGGCGTCGGAGCTCTCCAGCAGGCTGCCGAGGTCCTTGACGGCCCCGGACCACAGCAGTCCGTGGGCGGCCGCGTCCACGTTCCCGCCGCGGGTGACGGCGATGCCCCGCGCGCCGAACGCCTGGAACAGCCGCCAGCAGCGGGCTCCGATGTGTCCGAAGCCGATGAACCCGACGGTGGCGGCGGTCAGGTCCTCGGCCCAGGGGGCCCGTGGGTCATGGGCGGGGGTGTCCCAGTGCGCCTCGCGGCGCAGCGCGGTGTGCTGGCGCAGGAAGCCGCGGCGCATCAGGATCGTGGCGGACACCGCGTATTCGGCGATGGCGTTCTCGTGGTGGAAGGTGTTGGCCACTTGGGTGCCCGGCGGCAGCGCGGCGATACCGATGTTGTCCGTCCCGGCTCCGGCGGCATGGACCAGCCGGAGCCGGGTGGCGGCGGCGGCCATGGTGGCGGTGCACCGGCCCGACACCAGGACGTCCGCGCTTTTCATGGCGGCTTCGACCGCCTCGGTGTGCTGGGGGTCGGGCCAGTGGACGACCGTGCCGTGGGGGAGGGCGGCCTCGAACTCGGCGCGCAGCGGGGTGAGATTGGGGTCGGCGACCACCACGGTCAGCGGGCCGGCGGTCATGAGGCGTCCTTCGTAGCGGGTATGGCGGGTATGGCGGGTATGGCGGGCGCGGCGGGCTCGTGCCGGGGGGCGCGGGTGGCGGGGCCGGTGGAGTCGCGCACGATGAGCTGGGTGGGCAGCCGGTGGGTACGGGGGATCTGCCGTTCGCCCGCGAGGACCTGTCCCAGCATCTGCAGGCTGAGCGCCCCGGCGCGGGCCATCGGCACGGAGATGCTCGTCAGGGACGGCTGTGATACCTCGGTGAAGGGGATGTCGTCGACTCCGATGACGCTGAGGTCCTCGGGCACGCTCAGCCCCAGCGCCCGGGCGCCGGTCAGCACGCCGAACGCCATCAGGTCGTTGTGGGTGACGACGGCGGAGGCGCCCGAGGCCATGACGCTCGCGGCGGCGGCGGTGCCGCCCGCCACCGTCTCGGACTGCCATCCGAGCAACTCCAGGTCCAGCCCGGCTCGTTCGGCCTCGGTGCGGATGAGGTCGACGCGGTGGGCGTTGGACCAGGAGCGCCGCATGCCCTGGACGTAGGCGATCCGCCGGTGCCCGAGGGCGGCCAGGTATTCCACGGCCTGGCGCATCCCGTGGGCGGCGTCGGCGATCACACAGTCGGTGCCGGCCGTTTCGCGGTTGACCAGGACGGCGGGGGTGTGGCCGCAGATGTCGAGCACATCGTCCGCTTCGAGCCGGGGAGAGCACACGACCAGGCCGTCCGCCCGCTCCTTCAGGTGCGCGATGACCTCGCGCTCACGGTCCGGGTCGAGGTCGGTGTCGGCGAGGACGACGGTCTGCTTGCGGTGCCGGCACTCGCCCTGTGCGGCCTTGACGAAGGCCCCGAAGACGGGGTTGGCGATATCGGGGACGACGAGCGCGACGGTGGCGGTCTCGGCTCCGGCCGCGGTGGCGGTCTCGGTGGCACGCGCCACGGGCGGTTCGTATCCCAGCTCTTGCGCGACGGTCAGCACCTTGCGCAAGGTCTGGGGACCGAGTCGGCCGGGGTCGCTGAA
The DNA here is from genome assembly GCF_003595545.1 of Streptomyces sp. 11-1-2. Classification (NCBI taxonomy): domain Bacteria; kingdom Bacillati; phylum Actinomycetota; class Actinomycetes; order Kitasatosporales; family Streptomycetaceae; genus Streptomyces; species Streptomyces sp. 11-1-2. Next base: position 1,497,551 of record NZ_CP022545.1, on the reverse strand, counting down.
TGCCCGGGACGCCGTGGACAGTGCGACATTGGCGCCCTTGGCGACGTCGGTCAGGGTGGGGGCCATGGCAGCCCGCTACCGGTGCGATGAAGTGGGGTGGATGAACGGCATGTGGCATGGTCTTCACCGTTGCGCAAACTTGTCAATGCTTGCCGAAACATTGGCAAGGCCGGTCGGGCCCGGAAGCTCGATGTGATCCGGGGGAGCCTTCCACGGTCCAATAGGTGCACGCGTGCATGGGTATGCACATAGTGGCGTCATGGAGTCCTGTCATCACGGACGCTGGTCCCATCGTCGGCACCAGCTCGCGCATCTGCTGAAACCGCACTCCCACGAGTCGGCGCGGAAGGTCGACTCCGCGCTGGAGCCATCAGCCGAGGGCGGCATGCGAGCCCTGTGGCTCTCCCTCGCCGCCCTGATGCACACCGACCCGGCCCCTGGACCGGGCGCGCAGGACCCGCATCACCTGCTGGCGCATCACACCGGGCGAGGAGATCCGGCGGCGCGGGGAGCCGGTGCGGTCGGCGTCCACCGCGCCCCCGGCGCTCAGTCGTGCGGCGGGGCCCCGGTGACCATGTGGTCCGCGTGGTTGACGGCCTCGACGACCAGCCGTCGCAGATGGCCGTCGTGAAGGGAGTACACCGAGCGGCGGCCTTCCTTGCGCACCTGGACCAGCCCGGCCAGCCGCAGCTTGGCCAGATGCTGGCTCACCGCCGGGCGGGCCGCCCCGCTGGCCTCGGTGAGGGTGTTCACATCGGCCTCGCCACGGGCGAGGGACCACACCAGATGCAGCCGGGTCGGGTCGGAGAGCAGCGAGAAGACATTGGCGGCCGTGGAGAACTGCGCCGCGCCGCTGTGATGCGCATGCGAACGGGTCGCAGTTGAGGAGGGTTCGCTGACCGGCATGTCCCCATCGTAGAGCGGCGGGCCGAGAGGAGACCCCGCTCGGCCCGCACGGCCCTCAGCTCACGGCGGCCCGGCGGTGGGCCCGCGCCGCCCCCGGCCAGGCGGAGGCGCGCAGCAGCCGCAGACCGTTGAGGCCCACCAGGACGGTGGAGCCCTCATGACCCGCCACGCCGAGCGGCAGCGGCAGATGCCCGAACAGATCCCACACCACCAGCGCACCGATGCACACACACGCGATGACCAGGTTCTGCGCCACCAGGCGGCGGGCGCGCCGGGACAGGGTCACGAGCGACGGTACGGCGGCCAGTTCGTCGCGGACGACGACGGCGTCGGCGGTCTCCAGCGTCAGCGCGGAACCCGCCCGCCCCATGGCGACACCGGTGTGCGCGGCCGCCAGCGCCGGGGCGTCGTTGACCCCGTCGCCGACCATCAGCACCCGCTCCCCGGCGTCCTCCCACCCCCGTACGGTGGCCACCTTGTCCTGCGGCAGCAGCCCGGCCCGTACGTCGGCGATGCCGACCTCCTCGCCCAGCCGGGCGGCGGCACGCTTGTTGTCGCCGGTCAGCAACACCGGTGGTGTGCCGGTGAGCCGGCCCAGCGCGGCGACGGCTTCGGCGGCTCCGTCGCGCAGCGGAGCGGCGATGGCGAGGACGGCGACGGGGCGGCCGTCGACGAGGACGGCGACGGCGGTGGCTCCGCTGTGCTCGACCTCCGCGACGGCCGTGCGGACCGGGCAGTCGTCCGTGGCGGCCGTACGGACCGAGTCGTCCCCGATGTCTGTACGGACCAGGGCGTCCCCGCCGGTGAGCGGTGCCGGGTCGCCGGGGCCCTCCGGATGTGCCGCCACGCCGTCCAGCAGTGCCGTGGGGCTGCCCACCTGGACGGTGTGGCCCGTGACCACCGCCCGTACGCCCCGCCCCGGCGCCGAGGCGAAGTCGGCCGGGGGCTCCAGGCGCAGATCGCGTTCCCGCGCGGCGGCGACCACCGCGCGGGCCAGCGGATGTTCGCTGGGCCGCTCGGCCGCGGCGGCCAGGGCCAGGGCCTGGTGCTCGGTGAGGCCACTGCCCGGGAGGACCTGGATCCCGCGGACCCGCGCCGACTCCTCGGTGAGCGTTCCGGTCTTGTCCAGCGCCACCCGCGTGACGGCTCCCAGGCGCTCCATGGCCGCGGCGGACTTGACCAGCACGCCGTGGCGTCCGCAGGTGGCGATGGCGGACAGCAGCGGCGGCATGGTGGCGAGCACCACCGCACACGGCGATGCCACGATCATGAAGGTCATGGCCCGCAGCAGGGTTGCGGTGAGGTCCGCGCCGAAGGCGAGCGGCACCGCGAACAGCGCGAGGGTGGCGGCCACCACGCCGATGGCGTAGCGCTGCTCGATCCTCTCGATGAACAGCTGGCCGGGGGCCTTGCGCTCGCTCGCCTCCTCGACCATGGTCACGATCCGGGCGATGACCGAGGCGGAGGCGTCCCGGTCCACCGTGACGCGCAGCGCGCCCGTCCCGTTCAGCGTGCCCGCGAACACCTCGTCCCCGGGCCCCTTGTCCACCGGCAGCGGCTCGCCGGTGATCCCGGCCTGCTGGACGTCGCTCGCTCCCTCGCGCACGGTGCCGTCGGCGGGCAGCCGCTCACCGGGCCGGACGAGCACGGTGTCGCCGACGCGCAGCGCGCTGACGGCCACCCGCTCCTCGGCGCCGCCGGGGGTGATCCGCGCGGCGGTGTCGGGTGCCAGGTCCAGCAGTCCGCGTACGGAGTCGGCGGTGCGCCGGGTGGCGAACGCCTCCAGCGCGCCCGAGACCGCGAAGATGACGATCAGCAGGGCGCCGTCGAGGAACTGCCCGATCGCCGCCGCCCCGATCGCGGCCACGACCATCAGCAGATCGACGTCGAGGGCCCGTTCCCGGATGGCGCGCAGCCCCGCCAGGCCCGGCTCCCAGCCCCCGGCGGCGTAGCAGACCACGTAGAGCGGGCCCCACAGCCATGCGGGGGCACCCGCCAGGTCGAGCGGGAAGGCGGGCAGGAACGCGGCGGTGGCCAGTGCGGCCCACCGCACCTCGGGCAGCTCGCGGACGCGGGTCCGGCGCGGCTGTACGGGCGGCGGAGCGTCGGCGGGCGGCCGTTCCTCGATGAGCTCGGCGGACACCGGGGCACACCTCTTCCTCGGGAAATGGGGCGACGGTCGAACCCTGCCACCATACTGGAACACATGAAGACCTCTTCAAGTATGGCTGTGGATACGATGACGCCATGGGACATGGAGCCGACAGTCAGACCACCCCGGCAGCGCATCTGGACGCGGATTCCGCCGCCACCATCGCCGCCACCCTCCAGGCCCTGGCCACGCCCTCGCGGCTGATGATCCTCACCCGCCTCCGCCAGGCCCCCTGCGCGGTCACCGAACTGGCCGAGGCGGTCGGCATGGAGCAATCCGCGGTCTCCCACCAACTCCGGCTGCTGCGCGCCCTCGGGCTGGTCACCGGTTCACGCCAGGGCCGCCGGATCGTCTACAGCCTCTACGACAACCACGTCGCCCAGCTCCTCGACGAGGCCGTCTACCACATCGAGCATCTGCGCCTCGGCGCACGCGATCTGCCGACGAAGGCCGACGTCGACACGGTCGATCTCGACACGGCCGATCTCGACACGGACCGGGACTGAGTGGTGGGCGACACTGCGAACACCCCGGCCGGACCGGGGGAGTTGCGGCGCCGTCTGGGGGTCTTCGACGCGGTCGTGGTCGGCCTGGGGGCGATGATCGGCGCGGGCATCTTCGGGGCGCTGGCGCCCGCGGCGCGGGAGGCGGGGTCGGGGCTGCTGCTCGGTCTGGTCGCCGCCGGAGCGGTGGCGTACTGCAACGCCACCTCCTCCGCGCGGCTGGCCGCCCGCTATCCGCGCTCGGGCGGCACCTATGTCTACGGCCGCGAGCGGCTGGGTGACTTCTGGGGGTATCTGGCCGGCTGGGGGTTCGTGGTCGGCAAGACCGCCTCCTGCGCGGCGATGGCCCTGACGGTCGGCACTTATGTCTGGCCCGATCAGGCACATGCGGTGGCGGTGGCGGCCGTGGTGGCGCTGACGGCCGTCAACTACGTGGGGGTGCACAAGGCCGCCTGGCTGACGCGGGCCATCGTGGCCGTCGTGCTCGCGGTCCTGGCCGCCGTGGTCGTCGCCCTCCTCACCTCCGGGGAGGCGGACGCGGCACGGCTGGAGATCGGTCAGGACGCCACCCTCGGCGGGGTGCTGCGCGCGGGCGGCCTGCTGTTCTTCGCCTTCGCCGGATACGCCCGTATCGCCACCCTCGGCGAGGAGGTCCGCGACCCGGCACGCACCATTCCGCGCGCCATCCCCCTCGCGCTCGGCATCACCCTGGCCGTCTACGCTGCGGTCGCGATCGCCGTACTGACCGTGCTGGGCAGCGGCGGGCTGGCCGCCGCGGGCGCCCCGCTGGCCGAGGCCGTGCGCGCCGCCGGGCTCGCGTGGCTGGCGCCGGTGGTGCGGGCGGGCGCGGCGGTGGCCGCGCTCGGGTCGCTGCTCGCGCTGATCCTGGGTGTTTCCCGGACCACCCTGGCCATGGCCCGCGACCGGCACCTTCCGCCCGCGCTGGCCGCCGTGCACCCCCGGTTCGCGGTGCCGCACCGCGCCGAACTGGCCGTGGGCGCGGTGGTGGCGGTCCTGGCGGCGACGGCGGATCTGCGCGGTGCGATCGGGTTCTCCTCGTTCGGGGTGCTGGCCTACTACGCCGTCGCCAACGCCTCCGCCTGGACCCTCACCCCGGCCGAGGGCCGCCCACCGCGGATCGTGCCGGGGCTCGGCCTGGCCGGCTGTCTGCTGCTGGCCTTCGCCCTGCCCGTCTCCTCGGTGGTCTCCGGCGCGGCGGTGCTGGCCCTGGGCGCCGCGGCCTACGGCGTGCGGCGCGTGGCCACCAGGTAGGCGGCATCGCTGCCGGTGTGCCGCTGGTCGGCCGCCCGTGCGTCCCCGGTCCGGTCCGCTGTCAGGTGACGAGCACGGGCGGCAACTCGGGCGTTCGGCTGACCGGTTCAGGGTGTGCGGCAGCTACGCCCGCCGGTCGCGGGTGGTGATGGCGACTGTCGTGCGGCCGGCAGCGGTTCCGGACTGCGGCTGCCGCGCCGCCGTCTCCAGGGCCTGCCGCGCCTCGGGCGTCGCCGGGCGCGTCGCCCGGCGGTCCGGTCATCCGTCATGGGTGGGCGGTCCGGTCATCCGTCATGGGTGGCGACCTGCCTCTCGTCCCGCCGGAGCTCCTCGTCCGCGCGCTGCCCGTCCACCCGCCGGACGGCCTCCTCGATCCACGGCGGCAGTGGGCGGCGCAGCCACAGTGCGGCCGGCAGCCGGGCGAGCAGATCGCGCAGCGCGGCCCGCGCCACCGGGTCCCTCCCGGCCTCGGTGAGGAGTGCGCCGGTGCGGCGGGCCGCGAGGGGCAGCGGGCGGCGCAGCCAGCAGCCGATCAGCTCGTTGGACCGCATCGCGGCGGTGTGCTCTTCGGCCGGCGAGGGGGCCGGTTCGTGGTGGGCGACCACCTCGGGGCAGTACGAGATGCCCCAGCCCATCGCCGCGAGGTCGTAGGCGAGCAGGGTTTCCTCGCCGCCGGAGAGGATCAGCGGATGGAAGCCGCCCGCCTCCAGGAAGGCGCCGCGGCGCACCACGGCCGCACAGGCGAGGAAGTCGTACACCTCCGGTCCGGGGAGGTCCTCGGCACGGCCGACGGGGGAGGCGGCCAGCGCGGCGCCCCGCGGATCGGGCCGCTCCGCCGGGCCGATCCGCAGCTGGCCGGCCAGCGCCCCCAGCCGCGGATGGCCGTTGAGCAGGGTGGCCGCCCGGGCCAGGGCGCCGGGGTGCCACCAGGAGTCGTCGTCGCTGAAGGCCACGTAGGGGGTGCCGATGGCGCGTACGCCGTCGTTGCGGGCGAGCGCCCCGCGGTCGTCACCCTGGGCAAGGACCCGCACATGGGGATACCGTTCGGCGACCATGGCCCTGGTGCGGTCCGTCGAGCCGTTGTCCACGACGACGACCGGTGGCCGCTCCGGCAGGGCGGTGAGGTGTTCCAGAGCCGTGGCGAGCCGCTCCGCGCGGTCGCGGGTGGCGACGACCACGCCGACGGCGGGGCCTGGGGCGTTCATGGGCCCCGAGTACCCGGTCAACCAGCCACTATGCGGTGCGCGCCCGGCGTCGCAGGGGCTCGGCGCGCCGACGTACGGCGTGATCTGTGTCATGCCGGAGCCCGTCAACGTGATCTACGTCATGTTAGACATCGCCGTCCCGAGGGTACGGTGCTGACACTGATCGCGTACGAGGAGCGGCTTCGTTTGTCCCTGGACCTGGCATCCGTCATAGCGGCGACCACGCGGTGGCTAGTCAGGGCCTATCCGGCGGCCGACGGAGCGACGAACGCGGCGCTCGCCGAGGCCCAGGCGCGGCAGGCCGTGACGGTGGCCGCCTGGCTGCGCTACCCGACCTCCACCGACGGCGCCCCGCTGGCCTTGGCCGGGCCGGATGGGTCCTTCCGGCTGGACTGGCTCGCGGACGCGGAGCCGTACGAGATCAACGGCCCCGATGGCATCTGGCGCACCTATGTGGACGAGGTCGTGGCGAGCTGGGCGGCGGCCCTGCTCACCTGCTCCACGCTGGCGTCCCAGGCCGTGGCGGCGCTCGATGACTGTGAGCACGGCGCCGGGACCCCCGGGGAGTTCCGGCGGCTCACGGCGCCCGACGCGCATGACTGCCGGGCCGCACCGCTGCTGCGCCATCCGGATCTGATGGCGCTCGTCGTGGACCTGCACCGTCCGCAGCTGGTGGAACGTCTGCGGCGGCTGCACAGCGACGACCAGACCCCCACCAGCGCGGTCTGACCGCGACTGACGGCGGTTTCACGGCGTCGCAAGCACCCCTTCCGGGCCTTCACTGTGCCGCAAGCACCCCTTGCGCGTTCACCGTGACGCGCTCCCCGCGGGCGCAGTGGACCACCGTGGACGGGAAGTCCGGGCGCCGGCTCTCCTCCAGGAACGCGGAGAGCGGGCTGCTGAAGGCGGCGTAGTCGTCGTAGTGCACCGGGAGTACCCGTTCTGGCCGTATGGCCTTGACCAGACCGGCCCCCTGGAGCGCGTCCATGGTCACGATGAGCCCGCCCGGAAGCCGGGTGCCGCCCAGGTGGACCACCGCGAGGTGCACCTCCGGGTAGCGCCGGGCGATCTCATGGATGCCCGGGAACATCAGCGTGTCGCCGGTGATGTACACCCGCAGCCGAGGAGGCTGCCCCGGCGCGCCGAAGTCCAGCAGGCTCCCCATCACCGGTGGCAGTAGCTTCTGCCACCGGCCGGGGGCGTGTCTGCCCGGCAGCGCGGTGACCCGCACCTGGCTGTGCTCCTTCACCAGGACCTGATCGTGCCAGGTGGGCAGCCCGGTCGCCCGGCTGAACCCATGGACGCCCTGCAGCCGCCGGGAGGCGTGCGGGGTGGTGATGATGGGCAGTGAGCGGTCCAGCCTCCGGCGCGCCACCCGGTCCCAGTGGTCGCCGTGCAGATGCGAGAGCACCACGGCGTCCAGGTCGGACGGTATGCCGGAGGCGGCCAGGGCGGGCTCGGTCAGCCGCCGGGACATCAGCCCCTTGCCCAGATAGGCGTACTGGCCCCAGTGCAGGAAGTTCGGATCGGTGAGCAACGTCAGCGCGCCGTAGCGGATGAGGAGCGTGGCGTTGCCGATGAAGAGGAACTCGGCGGCGCCGTCCGGCGGAGGCGTCATGTCCCGACCACCGCCTCTCGCGACTCCGCCCGATCGGGGGTGAGCATCGTGCCGGCCGTGGTGTCGTGCAGCGACTCCAGCACCGCGCGCTGCCGCCGCGCCCGGTTCAGCAGCTCGGTGAGCCGATCGGGGTCCAGTCTGGCGTCCTGGCCGGTTACGGCCAGCAGCGACTGCCACAGCAGCGCCTTCCCCTCCACCCCGATCCGCAGCGACTCCAGCTCGACGACTGTGCTGAGCCCGGAACGGCGCCGCAGATTGCCGTTGGGCTTCAGCCGCCCGGCCTTCTCGCCCAGCCAGCCCCCGTAGATCTTGTAGCGGCGTACGGGCACCCCGAGGTCGGCCATGACGGACAGCAGCGCCGCACGGTCCTCCATGATCTGTACGGCGAGGTCCTCCAGCTCGCCGCCGAAGGGCGACCGCCGGTGCTCGCGGGCCGTGCGGCGGGCCAGCTCCACTCCGGCCGTAGCTCCGGCCAGGTGGTCATTGAGGTAGATGCCGAGCATGCGGGGGGATGTCCTGGGCTCGCTCATGATCGTCCTTCCGGCTTCGGCAAGGTCGTATCAGGCCACGCGCCCCCGGAGTGCCCAGCCCCGACCGCCTCAACCAGCTCCCGGGGCCGCGCGGTCCCAGCTCTCCGGGACCACCTGCCGGCGGTAGTGCGGGCACCGGGTGAGGTCGTCGTGCTCGCAGCCGAGGGCGCATTCGACAAGCGCCAGCGAGTCCCGCGCGGCGGCGATGCGGGAGCGCAGCGTCTCGGCCTCGTGCCGCAGGATGTCGCGGCGGGCGGCCGGCTCGGTGGCCGCGGTCAGGGCGCGGATGGTGTCCAGGCCGAGCCCGGCTTCCTTGGCGCGCAGGACGACGGCCACCCGGACGAGGTCGTCCTCGCCGTAGCGGCGGCGCCCGGCGCTGTCGCGCGCGGGGTGCAGCAGGCCCACGGTCTCCCAGTGCCGCAGCACATGGGTGGCCAGTCCGAACCGCTCCGCGATCTCGCCGATGGCCATGACGCCACTTGACTTCATGTCGACGTCAAGTCGCATTCTCGCGGTCATGTCCAAGGAGAAGCACAACGAGCGGGAAGCACGGGAACACGCCACCGATGGCCTTGTCGCGCGGCTCGACCACGCCGAGCGGTCCCCCGGGGCGGAGAGGTTGCGCACCAGGACCTACGAGCTCCTCGCGGCCGAGCCGGGCACCCGGGTGGTCGACGTGGGCTGCGGCGCCGGGCGGGCCGTCGCCGAACTGGCCGAGCGCGGGGCGCGGGTGACGGGTGTGGACGCCGACGCGCGGATGGTGGCCGTGGCCCGCGAGCGGTGGCCCGGCGCCGATTTCCGGGTCGCGGACGCGGGTCGGTTGCCGTTCGGCGACGGCACGGTGCACGGTTATCGGGCCGACAAGGTCCTCCATGAACTCCCCGACCCCGCCGCGGCGTTGGCCGAGGCCCGCCGGGTGCTGGCACCGGGCGGGCGGGTGGTGCTGGTGGGACAGGACTGGGAGGCGCTGGTCCTCGACGCCGCCGACGCGGCCCTGACCCGCACCATCGTGCACGCACGCGCGAGCCTCATCCCCTCGCCCCGTGCCGCCCGCCGCCAGCGCGGTCTGCTGCTGGACGCCGGGCTGAGCGCGGTCACCGCGGAGGCGCACACCATCGTGCTCACCGGGCCCGAGGCGCTGCCGTTGCTCACCGGCCTGGCCGAGGGGGCGTGCGCGGCCGGTGCGATCACCGGGGACCAGGCCGGGGCGTGGTGCGCCGAACAGCGTGAACGCGCCCGCACCGATCGGCTCTTCCTCGCCGTGCCCATGTTCCTCGCGGCCGGAACGGCGGAGTGAGCCAGGGGCCGATGGACCGCCTTTCCCCCCGCAACCGGCCACTTGGGGCGCGCGGTTCCTCCGGCCTCCCGAGCGAGGGGCTCAGGCCCCCACGACCCCGTCCACGCCCTCGCGCAGGAAGTCCGCGTGCCCGTTGTGGCGGCCGTACTCCAGCAGCACATGCACCAGCACCATGCGCAGCGACACCTCCTCCTCCCACCGCGGCTGGTAGCCCACCAGGTCGAGCGATTCCGCCTCCCGTTCGATCCGGCGGGAGGTCTCGACCTCCGCCTCCCAGGCCGCGAACGCCTCGGCCCTGGACGACTCGCTCACGTCGTACGCCGCCTGGAAGTCGATCGTCGGCGACCAGACCATCGGCGCTTCGTGATCCTCGAACACCCGCCGGAACCAGGCCCGTTCCACCTCGGCCAGGTGCCGTACCAGGCCCAGCAGCGTCAGCGTCGAGGGCGGCATCGAACGCTGCCGCAACTCCTCGTCGGTGAGCCCCTCGCACTTCATGGCGAGCGTCGCCCGCTGGTAGTCGAGGAAAGCGCGCAAGGTCGCGCGTTCGTCGCCGAGGAGGGGCGGCTCTGGGCGGCTGTCGGCGGTCATGGTGGTTCGTCCTCCTCGACGGCAGGTCCGGGCGCCGGCTGGCGATGTGACCCCATAGGAGCACGGCCGTTGGGCCGCGGCCGCGCCGGGGAGGCCCAAACGCCACGAAGGGGACCGGAGTTCCCGGCCCGGGAACGCCCCGGGCCGGGGGAGGCGGTCAGTCCTCGTCCTCCTCGTCCTCGAAGGCGTCGCCGATCTCGTCGACGACCTCCGCTGCCACCATTCCGCCGACGACGCCGACCGCGACGCCCGCCGCGACGCCTCCGACGATCGCCGCGGTGCTCGGGCCGGAGCGCCGCCCGCCGTCATGGTGGCGGTCCGCATGGCCGTAGCCGTGGCCGTCGTGGTGGCCGTGACCGGGCGCGCCGTACTCGCCGTGGCCATAGGAGTCGTGGGAGCCGTACGAGCCGTGGGCGGCGCGCCGCTCGACGAGGTGGCGGATCCAGGCGTCGACCTCGGTGTTCCAGTCGCGGTGCTCGACGCCCTCATGGCCGACGGTGAAGAGCGCGAGGGCGTCGTCTCCCGAGGAGAAGGGCCCGCCGCGCTTGTCGGCCTCCAGGACGACGTCCATACCGCCCGGGCTCGCCAGGAAGGTCACCTCGAGCTCGTTGATGGCGTGGGCGTACTGGGGGGCCGGGGTGAGCTCGATCTCCTGGTAGAACGGCAGCCGCTGCCCGGTGCCGCCCACATGGCCCAGCTCCAGATCGGCGGACTTGAAGCCGAAGCCGAGCTGTCCCAGCGCCTCCAGAACGGCCTCCTGGACCGGCAGCGGATCCACGGTCAGCTGATCGAGGTCGCCCTTGTCCTTCGCGCCCGCGATCTCCAGCCCGGTGCGGACGCCGAGGATGATGCCCAGCGGCTGCCCGTACAGCTCGGTGACCGGCGTCTCCCAGGGGAGGTGGGCCGTGAACGGGAGGCTGCGCTGCTCGCCCTCCGCGAGCCGGAAGCCGCCGCCGACGGTGAAGCGGTCGAAGAGGACGACCCCTTCCCGCTCCTCCTCGCCGCGCTCGTCCTCCACCCGGGCCACCAGCTCCAGCGTGATCTGCTCGATCTCGAAGTCCGCCGTGCCGCCACGGAGATGGACCTGACCGGTCAGCGGCCCGCCGGGGCGTGCCGGGCCGGGGTCCAGCACCGTGTCCACGGTGGGCCCGCCGACACCGAGCGAGCCGAGCAGTCGTTTGAACACCATCGTGGCGTTCACTCCTTCGCTATGCCTACTGCACGCGTGAGCGTGGGGGGTTACGGGTGCGTGCGATGGAGGACGGCGGTCGCGCGACAACGGGCGATGGGCCGCGGAACGTTCGCGGCCCATCGCACGTTCACCGTGCGTCCGCCCTCCGTGCTTCTACACGCATGTAGAAGCATAGGGGTGTGCGCCTCCTTGAGATGGCCATCTCCGTGCGTTGGCGGCGGAAGTCTGAAAATGATCACTCGGCGGGCGGGGCGGAGGGCCGTTCGGGGGAGGCGTCTTCGCTCAGGGTGCGGGCCACTGTGTCCGCGAAGGCCCGGGCCAGCGGCGGCAGCGCGTCCCAGCGGCGTGCGGCCCAGCCGACCGGCAGCGGCGGCAGCGCGGGGATCGGGACGAGCCGCAGCGGCCCCTCGCCACCGGGCACCGGCAGCCCCGGCAGGGCGGGCACCACGGCGCGCCCCAGGCCGAGTTCGGCCAGCAGCAGGGCCGTGTCCCAGTCGGCGACGCCGGTATCGGAGCCGGCCCGGATGCCCAGCTCGGCCAGTGCCGCGTGGAGGCGCCCGCCGGAGGTGGAGTTCGGCGGCAGCCGTAAGAGCCGGACGTCGGCGAGGTCGGACACCTCCACGCGCGACCGGGCCGCGAGCGGATCCCCGGCCCGCATGGCGAGCACCCAGGGCAGCTCGGCCACGGGCCGCTGCTCGACACCGCGCACCGGGGCGCCGAGGGTGATCCAGGCCAGATCCAGCCGGCCGGCGATGAGCGCGTCGAGGCAGCCGCGGCTGGAGCTCTCGGTCTGGAACTCCAGGTTCACGTTCGGATAGCGACGGCGGAAGGAGACGATCGCCTCGGCCATGAAGTGCCGCACGGTGGTGCTGCCGGTGGTGATCCGCACGGAACCGCTCTCCCCGTGCACGAGGTCGCTCAGGCGGCGCAGCGCCAGATCGAGCCCGGCGATCCCGTCGGCGGCGGCCTCGCACAGAATGCGCCCGGCCGGGGTGGGCACGACACCGCGCGGCTGGCGCTCCAGCAGGCTGACGCCGGTCTCGCGTTCCAGCCGCTTCACCCGCTGGCTCACCGCCGACTGTGTGCAGGTCAGCTCCCGGGCCACGGCGCTGAGGCTTCCGGCGCGGCACACGGCCACGAACACCCGCAGATCATCCAGAGTCATAACCTCCAAGTTAGAACTTGGAGGTGGCGAGCAATCCCCAGGATTGACTGGGGTGGCACATGGTCGCGACGATCGTTGTAGGGCTCAGGCGGCAACCCGTACGGCGCTCGCACGAGGATCCGGACCGGGTGCCGGTGCGGTACGGGTGCCGACCTGCCCAGCACCGAAAGGACCCGACCTGTGCCTGCTGCTCCCCCACCTGCCGCCGCCGACCGGGCCGTCACACTTCTGCGCCGCCTGGGCGCCGCGCGCATCGCCCACCCCGGCGGCACCCTCCTCGCCCACCTCCAGCGCGTACGGGCCCGGCTCGCCGCCTGGGGAGCCCGTCCGGAACTCCAACTCGCCGGGCTGTGCCACGCGTTCTACGGAACCGACGGCTTTCCCGTCACCCTGCTGCCACTCGGGCGTCGCGGCGAACTCGTGGCGGTGATCGGCGCGGAAGCCGAAGCCATCGTGTACCTCTACGCGAGCTGCGACCGTAAGGCCACGTGTCGGGCGCTCGGGGACGCCGACGTGGTCTTCCACGACCGTTTCACCGGCCGTACGCACACCCCGGAACCCCGGCTGCTCCGGGACTTCGCCGAGCTGTCGGCCGCCAATGAACTCGACCTCGCCCGCCGGGACCCCGCCCTCCGGGAGCGGTGTGGCCCCGAACTCCTGGCCCTGTTCACCCACTTCCGCCCGCTGCTCAGCCGGCCGGCCTGGCTGGACGGGCGCGCGGTCCTCGCGCCGTCGCCCCTCGCCCGCGACTGAGGACCTCGCGCACGGCCGAGAGCCTCGCGCACGACTGACGCCCTGGTCACCAGGCGTGCGGCCCGCGGGCGCGGGTGTGATAACGCCCGGAGCGGGGGACCGCAAAACGGCGCGCCGCACCGTTCACCTTTTCGGCTCGTTCTCGTCGTCCGCGCGCTCCGGACGGAATTTCGTGATCACGAATTGCCGGGAGCGTTCGCGCACGGTAATGGCTTGGTCAACTTTGTGGAGGCCACAAAACGATCTAGTAATTCACCGTGAAAGAGATGACCGGATCAATGCCTTGACCGGAATCATGCTCGGCGCGGAGACTCAAAGCGCACTCACGCATCAGGAGCCGCAAGCGACGTTCCGATTCCTGCGATACCGGTTTCGCGGGGGCGTGCGACCGGGGGAAGTGTACGGAGATAGTGTGTACACGGCGGGAAATCCGTGCGTGTGATCTTCACTTCCCCTCCTCATCTCTTGATGCGCTGAAGAGAATGGAGGGGGAATGCCGACGCCCGCGGGCTATCCCGGTGTCTACATCGAAGAGCTTCCCAGCAGTGTCCGTACCATCGCCTCGGTCACCACCTCGGTGACCGCGTTCGTGGGCCACACCCGGCGGGGCCCGCTGAACACCCCGGTGCGCATCACCAGTTTCGCCGACTTCGAGCGCCGCTTCGGGGGGCTGACCTCGCAGAGCGCGGTCGGCTACGCGGTGCACCAGTTCTTCGGCAACGGCGGCGCCGTGGCGGTCGTCGTCCGCGTGACCAAGGCCGGCACCGGCAAGGCCGCCTGCGTCACCCTCGACTCCACCGAGGGCCACAGCGAATGCCCCGTGCTGGAGGTGCACGCCAAGGAGCCCGGCCACTGGGGCTCGGGCCTGCGGCTGGCCGTCGACTACGACACGCCGTGCCCGGAGGAGACCTTCAACCTCCATGTGCTCGACGCCCGGGGCACCTCCCGGGAGTCCTTCACCAACCTGTCCATGGACCCCGCCCACGGCCGCCACGCCGAGACCGTGATCAACGCCGGGTCGGCGCTGATCCGGGTCAAGGCCGTCGGCGAGGGCCGGCCGGACCCCTCCGGCACGGTCTCCAAGCCGTTCGCGGGCGAACTCCCCGATCTGGGCGTCGAGCTGACGGTCAAGATCGGCGAGGTGGAGCGGTCGTTCACGCTGTACGACCCGGACTGCGACGGCGAGGCTCCGTGCGACGTCACCGAGCTGGCCCTGCTCCTGGAGCGCAAGCTGCGCGCACTGCCCGACGCGCCCGGCAAACACGCCTTCGCGGGCACCGAGGTCACCGCGTTCGGCCGCCGCCTCCAGGTCGTCGCCGGCTCCATCGACCCCGACGACGTGGTGCGCTTCCTGGGCGAATGCGCCAATGACCTCGGCCTGGAGGCATCGGTCAACCCGCCCGTCTTCCCGCTGTCCGGCGGCGAGGACGGCGCCCCGCCCGGCCCCCGCGACCTCATCGGCAGCGAGGCGGACAAGACCGGCCTGCAGGCGCTGCGCGACATCGAGGACGTCAATCTGCTGTCGCTGCCCGAGCTCGCCGGGTACGAGTCCGTCGGCGACATGGTCACCGTGCTGTCGGCGGCCGACCGGCTGTGCCGGGAGCGGCGGATCTTCCTGCTCGTCGACGCGCCCTCCGCCTGGGGCAGCGTGGACGCGGCCCGCGCCGGGATCGGCGCCTTCGAGCCGGTCCGCAGCGACCACGCCGCGCTGTACTTCCCGCAGTTGCGGCTCACCGACCCGCTCACCGGGCGGCTGCGCGCCTTCCCGCCCTCCGGAGCACTCGCGGGCGTCATCGCCCGTACGGACGGCGAGCGCGGCGTGTGGAAGGCACCGGCCGGGACCGAGGCGCGGCTGGCCGGGGTGTACTCGCTCGGCGTCCAGCTCACCGACCGCGAGAACGGACTGCTCAACCCGCTGGGCATCAACTGCCTGCGCACCTTCCCGGTGGTGGGCCCGCTGGTCTGGGGCGCCCGTACGCTGCGGGGCGCCGACGCGCTCGACAGCGAATGGAAGTACGTCCCGGTACGGCGGCTGGCGCTGCATATCGAGGAGAGCCTGCGGCGCGGACTGCAATGGGTCGTTTTCGAACCCAATACCGAGCAGTTGTGGCAGCAGATCCGGCTGAACGCCTCCGGCTATCTGCACACGCTGTTCGAGAAGGGCGCGTTCAAGGGCGGCACTCCGCGTCAGGCGTACTTCGTCAAGTGTGACAAGGACACGACGACGGACGAGGACATCGCCAACGGCATCGTGAATGTCGTGGTCGGTATTGCGCCGGTCAAGCCCGCGGAGTTCGTGATCGTCAAGATCCAGCAGATGGCCGGACAGTTCGAGATTTAGGAATGTGATGGCTGAGTTCCAGGTCAACGCCCATCGCTTCGACCCGTACAAGAACTTTAAGTTTCTGGTCCTCTGGGACGGTCGTACGGTCGCGGGCATCAGCAAAATCAGTCCGCTCAAGCGCACCACCGAGGTTGTCAAGCACCGCAACGGCGGCGACCCCAGCTCGCCCCGCAAGTCCCCGGGCCGGTCCGAGTTCGAGGGGATCACCCTGGAGCGCGGCGTCACCCACGACCCCGAGTTCGACCGCTGGGCCAACAAGGTCTGGCAGGTCGGCGCGGGGCTCGGCGCCGAGGTCTCGCTCGCCGACTTCCGCAAGGACCTCGTCATCCAGGTCCTCAACGAGGCGGGCCAGGTCGCCGTCTCGCACAAGCTCTACCGGACCTGGCCGAGCGAGTACCAGGTGCTCGGCGAGCTGGACGCCAACGCCAACGCGGTCGCGATCCAGAGCCTGAAGCTGGAGTGCGAGGGCTGGGAGCGGGACTACGAGGTGCCGGAGCCGGAAGAGCCCTCGTTCACCCACCCCGCGTAGGCGCGGGACGCGGGACGGGGGACGGCGACGGTTACGGCTACGGCGTGGCGACGGTCACGGGTACGGGAAGCGGACGGCCTGAGACATGGGGAACACGGGGCCCGCGGAGCTGCTGGCCATCTGGGAGGCGGGGCTGGCGCACCACGGCCCCGGCCGCGCCCTGCTGCTGCACCGGGCGGCCCGCCCGGAGTCCGCCGCGGACGAACTGCGGTCGCTGCCGGTGGGCGAGCGCGAGGCGGACCTGTACGCCCTGCGGCGCGCGCTCTTCGGCGAGCGGATGCAGATCCGGGCCGAGTGCGGTGCGTGCGGCGAGGCCATGGAGTTCGACCTCGACGCCCGCGACCTGGGGGTGCGCCCGCGGGAGCGGGACGGGCCGCTCCGGGTGGAAGAGGGCGAGTGGACGGTCGAGTTCCGGCTGCCCACCGTCGCCGACCTCGAAGCGGCCGCGCGTGCGGTGGCCGGAGCGGGCGGTCGTGCGACGGGCGACTGGGGCGGGCCCGGGGACGGACTCCTGGGTGCGGACATGGGCGGGGGCGGGCCCGTGGACGCGGACGGCGGCGAGGCGGCCGAGGCGTCCACGGCCGCGGTCCGCGCCCGGCGGGCCCTGCTCGCCCGTTGTCTGGTCTCCGCACACCGTGCGGGGCAGCCCGTCCCGGCCGACCGCCTCCCGATGGCCGAACTGCCCGAGCCGGTGCAGCGGAAGCTCGCCGAGGCCGCCGAACACGCCGACCCGGCGGCCGACGTGACGCTCAACGTCGCCTGCCCCGAATGCGGTGAGGCCACCCGGGCCGAGCTGGATATCGCCTCCTACCTGTGGGCCGAACTCGACCACTGGGCACGGGACCTGCTCCTCGATGTCCACCTGCTCGCCACCGCATACGGCTGGAGCGAGCCTCAGATCCTGGCGCTCAGCCCGCTGCGGCGCCGTTACTACCTGGAGCTGTGCGCAGATGGCTGACTTCTTCGACCGGCTGCTCGCGCGGCACGCCCCCGTGCCCGCGCCCGGGCCGGCGGCGGGCGGCGGCGCCGGGGACAGCCCGGTCCGGGCCCGGCCGCGGCTGCCCGGCCCGTACGAGCGGATCGAGGCGCTGGGCGGAGAACAGCCGCTGCCGGAGGAGCCCGCACCCGCTCGGGTGGCCCCGCCACCCGGAGCCGACCGCCACCAGGAGGTGGTCCGGTACGAGCGCGAGGTCAGGACCGACCGGCACACCGTCGTCCGCGCCGAGCGCACACCGTACGAGGACGTGGAGCGGTACGCCGAACCCCCGGCCCCGGCACCGCTGTTGCTCCCCAGCACCCAGATCACCGTCAGGCCGCAACCGGCCGCCCCCGACACCCCGGCCACCCGGCGGGGCGACACGGCGTCCCCGGCGCCCGACGCCGCACCGGCCGCCGCCGGGCCCCGGCCCGGCCCGCCGTCCGGAGGCGGGTGGCCCGCGGTGGCCGCCGCGCCACTGCCGCCCCGCGCGGCCGACGCCGCCATGAGCCGGGATGCCGCGCGGCTCCCCGCCGGGCGGCGCCGCGGCCGAACCGCCCAGCGCACGGTGCATGTCCAGATCGGGCGGCTGGAGGTCACCGCCGCCGCCCCGCCCGGCGCCGACCGCGCCGCTGCCGCCCGCCCAGGACCGACGGGACGGCGCGCACCCGCGCTGAGCCTGGACGACTACCTGGCACGCGGCGAGAGGAGGGACTGACACCATGAGCAACGGACTCGCGTTCGCCACCGTCACCCAGGCCCTCGCGCTGCTGATCGCGAACAATCTGCGGCCCGAGATCGATATCGCGGTCACGGTGGACACCCGTAGGCCCCCGACGGAGCCGCCCACCGAACCGACCATCAACATCTTCCTCTACCAGGTCACCCCGAACGCCTCCATGCGCGCCACCGACCTGCCCACCCGGGCCTCGGACGGCACGCTGCTCAAGCGACCGGCCGCGGCGATGGATCTGCACTACCTGATCAGCGCGTACGGGGAGGAGTCCGAGCTGGTCGGGCAGCGCCTGATCGGCAGTGTGGTGCGCACCCTGCACGAGATACCGATGCTGCCGAAGGACGTGATCGAGGAGGCCGCCCGGCGCCCGTATCTGGCGGGCAGCGACCTGGCCGAGTCGCTGCAGCGGGTGCGCTTCACACCGACGCAGATGGACGTGGACGAGACCTCCAAGCTCTGGGGGATGCTCTACCAGACCCCGTATGTGCTGTCGGTCTGCTACCAGGGCTCGTTGGTCCTGATCGAGGGGCGCGAGCAGCCGGTCCCGGCGAAGCCGGTGGAACGGCCCACGGTGCGGGTGCTGCCCTTCGGCGCGCCGGGAGCGCCGGAGCCACCCACCTTGCCGGGGGCCGATCCGGAGCGGCCCGAGGAACCCGCCCGGGCGGAGGCGGCGACGGAGAACGAGACGGCGGCACCCGCCAAGCCCACCAAGAAGCGTTCCGCCGCCGCGAAGACGGCCGCTGCCAAGACACCCGCCGCCAAAACCGCTGCCGCCAAGACCGCCAAGGCCGCCGCCACCAAGTCCGCCGCGGCCAACACCACCAAGACCGCTGCCGCCAAGTCTTCCGCCTCGCCCGCCCGTACGCGCAAGGCCACGCCCCGGCGCCACGGCGGGCGCTCCGAGGACACGGAGAGCTGAGGCACGCGATGGGGGAGAAGGGGGTGGACGACAGCATGGGTACGCGGAACGGCCGCGCATCGGCGACCGCCGATGCCGTCGCGGGTGGGGACGCCATCGTGGACGGGGACTCTGTCGCGGGTGAAGACTCCAGCACGCGCGGGGGCGCCATCGCGGGTGGGGACTCCGGCGCGGCCGAGGACGGTCAGGCCCTGGCCGCCGCCGTTCAGGCCGTGCTGGCCCGCGTCGACGCCCACGCCCGCCGCCCCACCTCCAACGGCTCCCGGCCCGGCGCCGCCCGTTCCGGCGGCACCGCACCCCGCGATGCCACCACCGACGAGCCCACCACCCCCGCCGACGACGGCCATACGCCTCAACGGACCAGGTCCCGGACGACGACCGCCGGGCCCGCACCCCACAGCTCCCGTTCCGACGGGCACCGTACGCACAGCCCCTCCGCGGCCTCGGACGACGCCCTCGCCACGGCTGCAAAGCCGCCCCCCACAGGAGCCCGCGAGCAGCACCCCGCCACCCACCCCGCCCCCACCCGGAAGGCGATATCCGGCCCCGCCACCCTCGACGCGCTCGTGGCCTGCTTCGGCCTCAGCACCTTCGAGCGCCAGCTCGTCCTGCTGGCGGCGGCGGCCGAACTGGACCCCACCGCCGCCGCGCGGTGCGCCGCCGCCAGCGGCGACCCGACGCGTACCTACCCCACCTTCTCGCTCGCCCTCGCCGCGCTCGACGAGCCGCACTGGAGCGCGCTCACCCCCGTGTCCCCGCTCCGCCGCTGGCGGTTGACGGAGCTCGACGACGAGACCCGGCTCACCACCTCCCGGCTGCGGATCGACGAGCGCATCCTGCACTTCCTGGCCGGATCGCCCTACCTCGACGCCCGGCTGCACGGGCTGCTGCGCCGTGCGCAGGCCCCGCGGACCCTGCCCGCCTCCTACGGCCGGGCGGCGGACCGGGTGGCAGCGGGCTGGAACGAGTCCCGCCCGGAGGCCCCGCTGCGCGTCGAACTCGTCGGCGGCGACCTCACCACCCGTACCGACATCGCCGCCACGGCCGCCCGCCGCACCGGACTCGCCCTGTACGTCATGGCCTCGGACGACGTCCCCACCGACGCGGCCGAGCGCGACCGCCTCGCCCGCCTCTGGCAGCGCGAGGCCGTCCTGCTGCCCGCCGCGCTCCTGCTGGAGGTCGGCGAGATGGACCGGGAACAGACTGCCGCCACCGACGCGTTCATCGACGCCGCCGCCGTGCCCCTCGTCGTCTCCAGCCCGGACCCGCGCCCGACCGGCCGCCCGCGCGGCGAGCGCGTCACCGTGCCCGGGCTGGACGACACCGAACAACTCGCCCTCTGGGCGGACGCCTTCGCCGACATCCCGCGGATCCAGGAGGGCCATCTGCGGTCGCTGGTCGCCCAGTTCCAGCTGCCGCCCCATGTCATCCGCTCCGCGGCCGCCGCCGTACGCCGTGACCTCCCCGACGCGGACACCGACGCACTCGACCCCACCGAACTGGCCTGGCGCGCCGGGCTCATCGAGGCGCGCATCGGCCTGGACGAGCTGGGCCGGCGGATCGAACCCGAGGCCGCCTGGGACGATCTGGTGCTCGCCGACCACCAGTCGCGGATCCTGCGCGAGGTCGTCGCCCATGTGCGGCAGCGCGCCACTGTCCACCAGGAGTGGGGCTTCGCCGCGACACTCCGCCGCGGCCTCGGCGTCACCGCCCTCTTCGCGGGCGGCTCCGGCACCGGCAAGACCCTCGCCGCCGAGGTGATGGCCAAGGAGCTGGGCCTGGATCTCTTCATCATCGACCTCTCCCAGGTGGTCAGCAAATACATCGGCGAGACCGAGAAGAACCTGCGCAGGGTCTTCGACGCCGCCGAGCGCGGTGGCGCACTGCTCCTCTTCGACGAGGCGGACGCGCTGTTCGGCAAGCGCAGCGAGGTCAAGGACAGCCACGACCGGTACGCCAACCTGGAGGTCAGCTATCTGCTGATGCGCATGGAGGCGTACCGGGGCCTGGCCATCCTCACCACCAACATGAAGAAGGCCCTCGACCCGGCCTTCATGCGCCGGATCCGCTTCGTCGTCGATTTCCCCTTCCCCGGTGAGAGCGAGCGCGCCGAGATCTGGCGCCGGGTGCTCCCCGCCCAGGCGCCGATGAAGGACATCGATCCCCAGCGCCTCGCTCAACTCACCGTGGCGGGCGGCTCGATCCGCAACATCGCGCTCTCGGGCGCCTTCCTGGCCGCCGAGGAGGGCGATCGCCTTCAGATGCGCCACATGCTGGCGGCGGCGCGCACCGAGTACCAGAAGCTGGACCGTTCGCTCACGCCCTCGGAGGTCCACGGATGGGTCTGAACGATGAACCGCGTGCGGTCCGTGTGGACATCGGCGAGCTGGCGCTGTCCGGCTTCGGTGCCGGGATCGACCCGGACCGGGTCTCGGCGGCGTTCCAGACGGAGCTGGCCCGGCTGGTGCGGGAGCGCGGCGTACCGCTGGCGGCGGCCGGGGACGGCACGGCGATCGAGGCCCTGTCCGACCTGCCCCCGCTCCCCGCCACCACCTCTCCCGCCCGGCTGGGCGAGGCCCTGGCCCGGGCCGTGCACGCGGGCCTGTCCGGAAGGGGGCGGGAGGGGACATGAGCAACACACCATCCGCCGCCCAGGACGACCGCGCGTCCCAGTCCGCCAAGCGCCGCAAGCGCAAGGAGCGGACCGGCAAGGCCCGTGCGCCCGAGCCCAAGGACATCGTCAGCGGTGCGGGGCAGCCGCTCGACCCGAGCGTCCGGCGTGACCTCGAGGAACAGCTCGGCCACGACCTCGGCCAGGTCCGCCTGCACACCGACCGCGACGCCGGCCACCTCACCGAACTGCTGGGCGCGGACGCGGTGGCGGTCGGCCAGGACATCTTCTTCCGCGAGAACACCTACCGCCCCGGTACGGCGGAGGGCCGGCGTCTCCTCGCCCACGAACTGCTGCACACCGTCCAGAACCCCCACGGCCTCGGCACCCTGCGCGCGGGCCGCGACCTGGGCGCGGTGAGCCTCCCGCAGGACGCGATGGAGCGCGAGGCGGAGGGCAAGGCGCAGGAACTGGTCCGCGGTGGGCAACCGGAAGCGGGCGTGGCGCCGGAGAAGTCCACGACCCCGGGCTGGCTCCGCTACGCCACGGTCGACGCCGACCGCAACCGCATGGAGAAGCTCGACCCGGCGACGCTGGTCGACCGCCTCGCGGGCGGCGTGATCCGCTCCCTGCGCGGCGACCCCGAGGACCGCTCCAAGCGCACCCGTATGCAACTGGCACGGATGCCGGACGAGGTGCAGGACGCCGTCCTCGACCGCCTGGAGACCAGGCTGCTCAGCTCGGAGCACGAGCGGGTGCTCGACTTCGTCGACGAGATCGAGGCGGACGACGACCTGGAGCGGGAGTCGCCGGCCGCCCCGGACGTCGAGCCGGATCCGGTCGAGGAGCTGCTGCTCGAGCGCGAGACGGGGCGGCGGAGGGCGGAAGAGCGGCGCGAGGAGGAGCAGCGCCCCGCGCCCGCGCCGGGTCCGGAGAAGGACGAGCCCGCGGCGGAGGGCGCGCCGGGCAGTACGCCGCAGAACGGTGGGGGTGCGCCCGAGCAGGAGGGCCAGGGCGGGAGCGAGGGGCAGCGGCCGGGCGCCAACGGGGGGCGAGAGGGTGGAAGCCCTGCGTCGGGTGGGAAGTCCGGCGGTTCGGCCTCGGCGGCACCGGCCGCCGCGCCCCAGTCCCCGTCCCAGCAGCCGTCGTCGTCCTCTTCCTCGTCCTCGGGCGGGAAGTCCGAGGGCTCCGAGAAGGGCAAGGACGCCAAGGACGGCAAGGCAGGGGGCGAGGGGAAGGAAGGGCAGGACCAGCAGGGCGTCGCGACGTCGAGCAAGGAGGAGTCGGCGGCCAAGAACCGTCCGGGCGCGGCCGATGCGCTCGTGGCGGGCCAGCAGCTGAAACAGCAGGACAAGCGGGGCGCGGACAAACCCACGGGTTCGCCGACGGTGTCCGGCAAGGACACCCAGTCGCCCGGCGCGTTCTCCACGCTCGACGGCGTGCGTGCCCAGGATCTGGATGGCCCGGAGGAGCGGGCCGAGGAGGATCCGTTCGGCTCCGGCAGTGAGTCGGAGGTCGAGGTCGGGGGCGAGGAGAAGAGCGCCTGGGACATCAAGCTCCAGCCGGAGGACTTCCTGCCGGAGCAGGACCTCGATGTGTCCGGTGTACCGACCGCGGACACGCTCGACCCCTCCTCGTCCGCCACCCCTCCCGCCCCGTCGTTCCCCGCCCCACCGGTGACCAAGGCCGACAAGGTGCAGGCCGAACGGGACGCGGAGGACGCCGAGGACGAGGCGGCGGACGCCGAACCCGATGAGGACACCGCGGACTCGGCCGCCGACACCGAGCCGTCGGCGGAGGCGGACGAAGGCGCTCCCGGAGCCGGTGGGCTCGGCGGCCTCGACGTGGAACAGGCCACCGAGAGTCGGCCGGGACCGGGCGCGACGCGTGATCCTAAGAACGGCACCGACCCGAAGGAGGGGCCCGTCGTCGCCCAGACGACGGTGCAGGAGGCCGCGGGCAAGTCCGAGGGCGGCAGCGACGTCCAGGAACAGGCCGCCAAGGAGGAGAAGGGCACTCCTGCGGCGGGCGACAAGTCGGGCGGTGCGCCGGAGAAGGCGTCCCAACAGGCCGCGGGGAGCCAGGCGGCGGCGCAGGAGCCCGCGGCCAAGGAGGAACAGAAGAAGGCGGACGCGGCTCCGGCGGGCAAGAGCGAACCCACGGCGGACGCCCAATCCCCTTCACCCGCGCGGGACACGCAGGTCACGGGCGGGTCTAACGCGGATACGCCCGGCGGGGCGAGCAGCGGGGCGCAGAGCGAGCAGAGCGCGCCGGCGGAGCGTACGGAGGCCCCGGCGGCGGAGGCTGCACCGCCCGCCCCGGAACCCAAGAAGACCGCCGAGCCTGCGGCCGCGCCCCCGAAGGAGACGCCCGCGCCCAAGGCCGCCTCCGGGGCAAAGGCCGCGGCGCCCAAGTCGGCACCGGCCGCCAAGACACCGCGCGGCGGCGGTGGCGGAGCCGGTGCTGGCGGTGGTGGTGGCGGTAAGGCGTCCGCCCCCGCCAAGGGCAAGAAGAAGGGCTCCGGCCCGGCCCCGAACCTCTCCCAGGTGTCCCCGGAAGCGGGCCTGTCCACCGCCTCGAAGCTCAAGCCCCATGTGGCGCTGCAGGCCATGACCGGCGTGAGCGGCTCGGTGGACCGTACCGTCGGCGACGAACACAAGTCGCTGGCCTCCGCCCCGCCGTCGATGCAGCGCCCGGCGGGCGCCCCGCAGACCCTCCAGGGCCAGCCGAACACCGACGCCCCGGCCCAGTACTCGCAGGATCCGGCCCAGAAGTCCGAGGCCCCGGAGAAGGAAGACGCCAAGGTCACGGGCGACAAGCCGCCCGAGGGCCAGATCGAGGCGGAGAAGGCTGAGGAGCCCGGCGGCTGGGACACCTTCAAGATGGCCCTGGGCTTCATCGGCGGCAAGATCGTGAATGGGATCGCGAGCGTCTTCGGCGCCGACAAACCCGTAGTGGACCCGCAGGAGCTGGCCGCGAAGTTCGCCGGCCTGCCGACCAAGGACGAAGCGCTCAAGAAGGCCCAGGCGGGCAACGCGCCGGGCGTGCAGATGCAGGGTGCCGCCGACCAGACGGCCGGTGAGCAGGGTTCCGCCGTCGACACCAAGGGCCAGGAGACCGTCAACACGGGCCGTGACGACGCCGGCCGTGGGATGGGCGAGGACCAGGTCTATCCGAACGCTCCCAAGGAGCAGATGGAGGCGAAGGTCCCCGGCCAGCAGGGCGGTGGAGGCGGCGGCGCGCCAGGGGGCGGCGCGTCGACGGGGGCCGTCCCTCCCGAAGCCGCGTCGGAAGTGGCCGAGCACGAACGCGGACCGCAGTTCCAGGCGGCGTTCACCGATGGCCAGAAGGGCATGTCCGAGGGGCGGCAGACCAAGGACCGCGACTTCCGGGACGGTCAGCAGAAGCACAAGCAGCAGGTCGACGCCGAGGTCGCGGGCAATACGAAGAGTCAGGCGAGCGAGCGCGAGAAGGCGATGACGGAGGTCACCGCCAAGCGCGCGGACTGGCGCACGGAGCAGGACAAGGAGCTCCAGTCCCTCGGCGACAAGAAGACCGAGCGCCACGAGAAGATCCGCAAGGACGTCAAGGACAAGGAAGAGCAGACCGACAAGGACGTCGACAAGGAGAAGGACGACAGCGACAAGAAGATCCAGGACAAGGGCGACCAGGCCGAACGGGACGCCGAGAAGAAGCGCGACGACAGCGCCCAGGAGTCGGGCAACTGGGTCTCCAAGGCCTTCGACTGGATCAAAGACAAAGTCATCGAGATCAAGAACGCGATCGTCCGCGTCATCAAGGAGGCGCGTGACGCGGTCGTTGGCTTCATCAAGAACTTCAAGGAGACCGTCGAGCGCTGGATCAACGATGCCCGCAAGGCGATCGTCGACGCGATCAAGAACTTCATCAACGACCTGATCGAGTTCGCCAAGGCGATGGTGCGGGCCGTCATCGACCTGGCCAAGCGCATCCGGAACTTCATCACGGGCCTGATCAACGCTGCGATCGCCCTCGTCAACAAGCTCGCCACGATGCTCAAGCAGGCCATCACCGATCTGCTGAACGCCCTCGGCAAGCTGCTCAGCAGCATCTTGGACGTCCTGAAGAAGATGCTGATGGACGTCGTCAAGGCCGTCGTGGACGCGGTCAAGGCGGTCCTGGACTTCGCGTCCAAGCTGCTGGGCGCGCTCGGCGACTTCATGCTCATCGCTGTCGACTTCCTCACCGACCCGGGCGGCTGGCTGAGCGGTGCGAAGAACTCGGCGGTGGACGGTGCGAAGAACCACCTGTTCCGTGAGGTCAAGTCGGCCGTCAAGGAGTGGTTCCAGTCCAAGATCCAGGAGATTATCGGCGTCCCCAAGGCCATCCTGGACAAGCTGTTCAAGGGCGGCTTCACGCTGGAGCAGATCGTCAAGGAGACGTGGGACGCGATCGTCCCCCAACTCCCGTTCATCATCGGCGAGATCGTCATCACTAAGGTCATCGCCAAGCTGATCCCGGGCGCGGGCTGGGTGATGGCCGTCATCGACGCGATCCGCACGGCCATCGGCTCGCTCGGGGCGATCCTACGCGCGATGGGCGCGGTCCTCGACTGGCTGAAGGTCGTCCGCATGGGCGGCGCGGGCATCCTCTTCGCGAAGGCGGTCGCGGCGGGCATCGTGGCGCTCCTCGAATTGGCCTACCAGGCGCTGCTGTCGGGGATCGGCAAGTACGTGGCGAAGGTGGGCCGGCGCTTCAAGAACATCGCCGCGAAGCTGGGCCAGGGGAAGGGTGGGAAGGACGGAGCGGGGGGCAAGGGCGGTGCGGACGGGGAGGGCTCGGACGGTCGGGGCGGCAAGCCGAAGCCCGACGAGAAGCCCGAACAACCGGCCTCACCGAAAACAACGACGCGCCCGACGCCAACGGTCACGAAGCCGAAACCGGGTGCCGAACCGACGCCCAAGAAGCCCACAACGCAATCGCACCCACAAACCAAACCCACCAGGCCGGACGCCCCCGGAAAACCCAAGCCCACACCTGATTCCAAGGCCCCTGCCCCCACGACGAAGGACAAGAACGGCAAGCCCAAGCCCGAGGAAGACCGCCCGGACACCCGCCCGACCCCGACGGTAAAGCCCAAGCCCAAGCCGGAACCCCCGGCCAAGCCGAAGCCCGAGCCGCAGACAAAGCCCAACCCCAAGGACGACAAAACCCCGGGCAGCCCCAAGGACGACAAGGGCTCCGAGGACAGGCCGAAGAACGACGACAAGCCCTCGACCAAGGATCCCAAGGACCAGGACCCCACCAAGCCCAAGCCGGACAAGGACGGCGACAAGCCCACCAGGCCGAAGGAAGACGACGGCAAGAAGCCCAAGCCGGACAAGGACGGCGACAAGCCAGGTACCCGAAAGCCCAAACCCGACAAGGACGGTCCTGGCAGGCGGCCGAACAAGAATGGCCCCAACAAGCGCAAGCCCCATCCCGACAAGAGCGGGCCGGGCAGGCCCAAGTCCAAGCCGGACAAGGACAGGCACAAGAAGGAAGAGGAGCAGTCCAAGGACAAGCGGCTAGACGAGATTGTCGGGAGAATTCGCCGAATCCTGAAGGATCGCCTTGAGCCGGGAATTCCGCGAGATTCTCACGCGCGACTACGTGATGCCCTTCGTCGGCACTACAGACTCACGGGTCTGATCACGGCGGGTAGTCCCGACCCCGAGATCACGGCCATATTGAACCCGAAGAAGCACGTGATCGACTACAGCGAGGAGGGCTTGAACGACTATCTGCACAAGCACAAGCTCCCGCGGCCCGACGCGAACAATTTCGCAGACGGAGTTGACCCCAAGGGTTTCAAACGGGACTTCATCAACCCGGGATGGGCGGAGATCAACGGAAAGCCGGCCCCAGGAACCGGGAAACGCCAGGGCATAGTGGGGTGGAGTCATATTGATGCGGCCAATCTCCAGGATTATAGGGGATCGTACTTCCAGTGGGACGCAATGCACCTGCTCCCCAGGGAACTCGGTGGGCCGCAGGAAGGGTCAAACTTCATACCCGCCTACAATCACATCAACAAGCCGTTCTATAGCGATTTCGAATCGACGCCGGCCAAGAAATTCGGGATACCCTTCGCTGGTACCGAGCATGTTCCCGGCTGGTACGAGGTGACCCTGACTTTGTACAAAGGTGCCGCGCCGGGGATGGGATACAACGATGACGTGTACCCCCGGGGATTCCCCGAGACCATGAGTGCCGAATGGGGTGTCTACAAGCGGAAAGAACGGGCTTCGGGAGAGGAGAGGGGCGACTGGACGGTTGACGAAAAAGACTCCAAGGCACTGCCCACGTTCGACCCTCCCCCCTCGGTCCGCAGACAGATACCGAACATCAACACATGTAGCAGGAAAGAAGTGGCCGGCCTGGGATGGCTTCCCTCGGAGTGGGTGGATGCAATCCTTTACGAGCGGGCACGGAGCGATTTCGGTGACATGGCAGATGTCGGCAAGAGACTCCGCGCCTATCGCGTTCCTGGGCAAGGTGCGGGACAAGGGCTCGCCGATCTGGATAAATACCTCGAAAGAATGACCAAGCATAACAAGAAGGGGCGCTTCACCTTCCAGTAGACAAGGTAGAGGAAATGAGTTACTCAAATGAGCTGGAGTCCAGCTACAGGGATTTGATCGGCCAGCTCACCCGAAACAGGAAGCTGAATGTCGCAAACGTGACTTACGGTGAGCCTTCGCTGTCCTTCAAGAATCTCCAAGATCTTTCTCACTTCAATTCCGATTGGGAAGAAGTTGAACTGGATGGACGGATGATCGATGAAGCCCTATCGCTTACCAGTGTGTCCGCTTACTGGGAATCATCGGACCCACTTCCGGGAATTTGTGGTGAATTCTACATGCCGTCACCGGTTGAAATCTTGGGCATGGGGCCGGACCCAGCCGCCGAAATGATGGAGGACTCGTTTCATCGAGAGTTTGTCTCGCAACTTCGCCCCTTCGATATGGCTCAGGTGTCGACCCCCCGCTACATGTCCAGTATTCGAATGACTCCGGTGAGGAAGTCGCTGGAGGTTTGGTTCCATGACCTTACGATCATGGAGACCCCGCCTTATCCGGTTGCATATACGAAACTCGACTTGGCGTTCGTTGAATACCAGGAAGCAGTGCTCCTGACCAAAGGGCTACGTGGCTGGCAGTATCTATTTGCGGACGTCTCGCTCGCCGACCCAGGAATGAGCGATATCGGGGAGACCCTCGAACAGGGTTTTGAGGTGCTCCCGGCTATTTTTCCCGACGATGATTTCTCCCCGTTGATTGAGCGCTTGGAGGCCCGCCTGTGACCCGCTACCCCGACATACCCAAGCCCATCCGCTCCGGAATCGTCCTCGTCGATCCCGACCGCGGCACCCCCCAACGCATCATCGTGCTGCAGTTCAACCCCGACACCCTAGAACGTTCCCTCTCCCCCCAATCCGCCGGAGACCAAGCCGACAGCGGCGGAGGTGGCAGCGGAAGCGGGGACAAGAACGAGGCGCTCCGCCTCAAGGGCCCCGCCCAGGAGACGTGGAAGTTCACGGCGGAGATCGACGCGACCGATCAGTTCGAGGTGGCCGCGCCCGACGGGATACACCCGCAGCTCGCGACGCTCGAAATGCTCGTGCAGCCGACCACCGCCAAATTGCGGGAGGCCATGCGGCTGTCCAAGAAGGGGACCATCGAGATCAGCCCGATCGAGATGCCGTTGACCCTCTTCACCTGGGGTAGCAAGCGCGTCATGCCGGTCCGCATCACCGAGCTGTCCATCAACGAATCGGCATTCGACGTCAACCTCAACCCCATTCGCGCATCCCTCAGCATCGGGCTGAAGGTGCTCACCGTGAGCGACCTGCCCGCCGGCCACCGCGGGGCCGAGCTCTATCTCGCGCATCTCGCGCAGAAGGAGCGGCTCGCCGCGGCGGCGCGTGGGGGAGCGCTCAGTGCGTTGGGGTTGAACAGCGGGGACATCGGGCTGGGGAGGGTCTAGCAGATGGCAGAGCCACAGCCGTACGAAAGCGCGCTCGACGCGATTCCGGGGGCGCACCCTTACCCCCGCTCCAGCCACTACCACGACGCCGAGGTCGGGATCCACACCCAACCCGACGGCACCGCCGTCCGGTACGTCAAGCGTCGGCTGCTGCCGCCCCTCGGCGAGGCGGACGAGGACACCGCCACCCACACCGTCAGCAGCGGCGAACGCCCCGACCACCTCGGTCAGCGCTACTTCGGCGACCCCGCCGCCTGGTGGCGGATCGCCGACGCCAACCCCGTCCTCGACCCCCGCGAGCTGACCGCCGAGCCGGGCGAGGAGATTGCGATCCCGGACGGGTTCCCGGGAGGGGGTGGGCGCTTTGGCTGATGAGCCCGTCGGGCAGGGGCCCATCCACCTCGAATTACGGATGGGGCCCAAGCTCACCCGCCCCGTGCCCCCCGAGGTCACCGAGGCGCTGCTGTCCGCGCAGATCACCACGACCGCGGGCGAACGCAGCGGCTTCCAGATGGCGTTCGACCTCACCAAAAGGGGCGCGATCATCGACCGGCTGCTCCCCGAGGGGTTCTTCGACCCCCGCACCCGCGTGATCGTCACGGCCGCCGTCAAGGGCACGCCGATCGTCCTCCTCGACGGCCTCATCGTGCGCCATGAAATAGGGGCCAGCAATCAGCCGGGGCAGACGACGCTCACCGTCACCGGCGAAGACCTCACCCTCCTCATGGACCTCGAAGAGCGGACCGACCGTTATCCCAACCTCCCGCCTTTCAAGCGCGTCAGCCGTGTCCTCTCGAAGTACACCGACTACGGGATCGAGGCCGACGTCATCGAGGAGAAGATCCTCCAGCCGCCCAACGCGCAACGCCGCGTCGACTACCAGACCGGCACCGACCTCCAGTACGTCACCGACCTCGCCCAGGCCAACGGCTACGTCTTCTACCTCATCCCCGGGCCCGTCCCCGGGGTCTCCACCGCCTACTGGGGACCCGAAAAGCGGATAGGGACACCCCAGCACGCCCTCAGCGTCAACATGGACGTCAACTCCACCGTCGATCAGCTGACGTTCGCCTACGACGGGACCGCACGCGAGGAGCCCCAGGCCCGCTGGCAGGACCCGGCCACCCGCACCTCCACCCTCCTCGCCCAGCCCGACATCAGCCCGCTCCGGCCGCCGCTGGGCAAACGAGCCACGCCTGCCCTCAAGCGCAAGACCCTCTCCGGTACCGCCAAGAAGGACCGGGCGCAGGCGGAGGCCGAAGCCCTGGCGCGGGCCGCCGTTTCCGCCGACGCCATCTCCGGTTCCGGCTCGCTCGACGTCAATCGGCACGGGTACATCCTCCAGCCGCGCCAGCTCGTCGGCGTCCGGGGCGCCGGACGCACATACGACGGCGACTACTACGTCAAGTCCGTCACCCACCATCTCCGGCCCGGCTCTTTCCAGCAGAACTTCACGCTCACCCGCGAAGGGCTGATCGCCCGGAGCGACACCGTTCGGCCCTAGGCCGCAGAAGACGACAGAGCAGGAGCCCCTATGGCGGCCACGCCCAACAACCGCTACCTCGGGAAATTCCGGGGCCGGGTGCGGGACAACCAGGACCCGCTCGGAATAGGCCGGATCACCGTCGAGGTGCCCGATGTCCTCGGCGATGAGCCGTCGACCTGGGCCATGCCCTGCTTTCCCTTCACGGGGGATCAGCTACGGCCCGCCGGGCAGTACGTCGTGCCGTCCGTCGGGGCCGGAGTGTGGGTGGAGTTCGAGCAGGGGGATCCCAGCTTCCCCATCTGGACGGGGTGCTGGTTCGGGGCCAGGGAGCAGCTCCCGGAAGACGCGCGGACCGATCCGGCGACCGCGCACCCCGTGGTGATCCAGACACCGGGGAAGCACAAGATCGTGATGTCCGACGTTCCGGCCGAAGGCATTTTGCTGCAGGCGCCCGGCGGCGCGTTCGTAAAGATCGACGCGACCGGAGTGCATATGGACAACGGCCAGGGGGCGTCGGTTTCCCTGGTGGGGGATCAAGTCGATCTGAACGAGGGCCGGTTGACCGTGCCCAAGAAGCGATAACCAGCCAGAGCACGAGAACGGGGAGGGACAAGGGACGTGTCCGGGAATTCCGGCAATCTCGTCAGCCATACCGCCGTGATCAGTTGCCCGCACGGCGGACGCGTACGGGCGGCATCCGTTCCGTCGTCCGGTGTGCGGCTCGACGGGCAGCCCATGCCATCCGCCGACGACGTCTTCACGGTCGTCGGCTGCCCGCACACCGTCGACCGTGTCCCGCTGCCGTGCACCACCGTCCGGTGGCTTCCGGACCGCGACGCGGTGCTGATCGACGGCGTGCCCGTACTGCTCGACACCTCCTCGGCACAGTGCTTCAGCGCGGGGCTCGTGCCGCAGGGGCCACCCGTCGTCTCCGCCGCGCGGCAAGGGGTGAGGTGCGGATGAGGACACGGACCGGCAGGACCCGCACGGTACGGACCGACATCGCCTTCCCATTCCGGATCGACCGGCGCGGACGCACCGCGCACGCGGACCACGACGACCACATACGCGATCTGATCGAGCAGCTGCTCTTCACCAGCCCCGGCGAGCGTGTCATGCGGCCCGACTTCGGATGCGGCCTCCTCGACCTCGTCTTCACGCCCAACAGCCCCGAACTGGCCTCCGCCGTCGAGCTGTCCGTCCAGGCGTCGCTGCAGCGCTGGCTCGGCGAGCTGATCGAGGTGGAGTCCCTGGACGTGGTCAGCGAGGAGAACGTCGTGCGTGTCCATCTGCGGTATGTGGTGCGCGCCACCGCCAGTCTGCGCGACGAGGTGTTCGAGGGGAGGGGGTCCGCATGAGCGTGTCTTGGCGCGCTGCGCGGGCCGGACTGAGGAGCCGCGCAGTGACGAAGGGGCGACCAGTGACGAAGGAAGCCCGCGCGGGGAAGCGGGCCAGGACTGAGCGGGAGGGAGGGGCATGAGCCAGCGGACCGCCGGGTCACGGCGCGACCTCATCAGGGCCGCCCATCTCAACGGGGTCGACGCCGTCGAGGTCGGGGACAGTACTGAACAGGGCACCACCCTCACCGTCACCTTCCTCGGCAAGGCCCCGCACGGCCTGTGCCTGGAGAACGTACGCATCGACGGTGGCCGCCGGATCACCGGCATCGAGGTCCTCGAGATCTCCGTCGAGCGCGAGGAGGACCCGGAGCTCGACGACAAGCTGTACGTCACCGTCGACCGGGCCGGGGACACCTCCGCCTACCGGCTCTCCATCGTGGACACCGATCCCTACGGGCGGCCGGGCACCGAGCCCTTCCCCGGCTTCGACCAGCGGTATTTCTCCGCCGAGTTCACCTTCCGGCCCGACTGCCCCACCCCCTTCGACTGCAAGGAAGAGGGCGGCGACCTCCCCGCCACCTTCCGGACCGCGCCCGCCCCCGTCATCGACTACACCGCACGCGACTACGACACCCTCCGCCAGGTCGTCCTGGACCGGCTCCGCCTGACCACCCCCGACTGGATCGAGCGCAACGCCGCCGACCTTGGGACCACCCTGGTCGAGCTGCTCGCCTACACCGCCGACCAGATCAGCTACCAGCAGGACGCGGTCGCCACCGAGGCGTATCTCGACACGGCCCGCCGCCGGGTGTCCGTACGCCGCCACGCACGGCTCATCGACTACGCGATGCACGACGGCTGCAACGCCCGCGCCTTCGTCACCGTGGAGACGGTCGAGCCGCTGACCCTGGACGCGGGGGAGTACCGCTTCGCCGCCGTCGACGTCCGTACGCTCGGCCCGCTGGACCGGCCGGACATCGGGGCGGTGCTGGACGACCGGGAGCTGGCCGTGCTCGATGAGCGCGGATCGGTGGAGGTGTTCGAGCCCGTCGTCACCGATCAGCCCCTGCACCTGCGGCCGGAACACCACCGCATCCGCCTGTGGACCTGGGGTGGCGAGGTCTGCTCGCTGCCCGCGGGCGCCACCTCCGCCACGCTGCGCGACGCGTGGGCCGACGAGGAGTGCGCGACCCGCACGATCGACCTGCGCCCGGGCGATCTGCTGCTCTTCGAGGAGGTGCGGGGGCCGCGCTCCGGAACGCCCGGCGACGCCGACCCGTCGCACCGGCAGGCCGTGCGCCTCACCTCCGTCACCCCCGCCGTCGACCGGCTCGCCGAACAGCCGGTGCTGGAGGTCACCTGGGCGCGGGAGGACGCGCTGGCCTTCCCGCTGTGCCTGGCCACCCGGGGCGGTAGGGACTGCGAGCCCATCGAGGACGTCAGCGTGGCACGCGGCAATGTGGTGCTCGTCGACCACGGGCGCTCGTTGACCTTCTGCTGCGGCACACCGGAGACCTTCACCGTGCCGCCCGTCCCCGCCGTCGTCGGCTCCTGCGAGCCGCCCGCCTTCGGCTGCTTCGACAAGGACGCAGGGAACGCGCCCGCACGGCTCATCGACGCCCTGCTGGACCGGACCCGCCACGGGCGGCCACTGACCGCCGACGACGTACGGGAGCTGTTCACCACCGTCGGCCTCGAGGCGACCGGCCGGGCCGGGATCGGCCTGGAGTCGGCCGGGCAGCGGCGCGAGAAGGTCGTGCCCGGCACCGCGTACGCCCAGGCCGAAGCCCTGCGGACACTTCTCGCCCAGTCCGTCTACCCGGGGATCGTGCCGCGCTTCAGGCCCGTACTGCACCAGGCGCCCGTCACCCAGGCCGTGCCCTTCCCCGAACCACGCCATATCGCCGCCGGACAGGCCGAGCACCTGGCCGCCATCCCGGGGCGGGTGCGGCAGCGGCTCACCGAGCTGTGGCGCAGCGCCCGCGACCGCGACGGGCTCTCGGACGAGGAGATCGCCGAGCTCACCGTCCTGTTCGGGCTGCGCGTCCTGGAGCGCCTCCAACTGGCCCGCCACCCCGTCCGCGCGCTGCGCGAGCTGCTGCACCGCCGCGACCGGCCGCTCGACACCAAGCTGAGGCGCCTTCGCGCACTGACCGCCAGGGCCCGGGCGGGCACCGTCCTGGACGGGCACATCGCCTGGGAGATCGCGCACAGTTGGGGCCGGGCGTACGCGGCCGGGCTGCGCCCCGGGGACCCGGTGCTGCACGGGCCGGCGGCCGCCCTCGTCCAGGATCCACGGGCCGCGCTCCCCGCCGTACGGATCGAAGCCGACGGCGAGACCTGGACACCGCGCCGCGATCTGCTGGGCTCCGGCCCCCGGGACCGCCACTTCGTCGGGGAGCTGGAGGACGACGGCCGCATCGCGCTGCGCTTCGGCGACGGCCGGTACGGCGCCGAACCGGCGCCCGGGGCGCGGCTCGCGGTCCACTACCGGGTCGGCGGCGGCACGGCGGGCAACGTCGGCCCCGAGGCCATCAACCACCTGGTGCTGTGCCGGGATCCGGAATCGCGAGGAAAAGCCGCCACCGGGCAGCCCATGCCCGTGGCGGGTGTACGCAATCCGCTGCCCGCCGTCGGCGGCACCGAGCCCGAGCCGGTCGAGCAGGTCCGCCAGCTCGCCCCGCTCGATCTGAAGCGCACCCGGCACCGGGCCATCACCGCCGAGGACTACGCGGCGCTCGCCTCCGGGCTGCCCGGAGTGCAGCGCGCGGCGGCGGAGATCCGCTGGACCGGCAGCGTGCAGGAGGCGCACATCGCCATCGACGCGTACGGGACCGGGGAACCGCCCCCCGCCCTCCTCGACTCGGTCGCGCACACCCTGGAGGGCTACCGCCGGATCGGACACGACCTGGTGGTCGGTCCGGCCCGCGCCGTGCCGTTGGACATCGCGCTCGCGGTGTGCGCCGCGCCCGGGCATCAGCACGGGCAGATCCTCGCCGAGCTCTACCGGGCGCTGGGCAGCCGCCGGGTTTCCGGCGGGCGGCTCGGCTTCTTCCACCCCGACGCCCTGACGTTCGGCGAACCGGTGCGGCTCAGCCGGTTGGTGGCCGTCGCCGCGGCGGTGCCGGGGGTACTGAGCGTCGAGGTCACCCGGTTGCGACGGCTGTGGCACGAGGGGCTGGAGGGACCGAAGGGGCCCGATGGCGGTACCTCGTACGAGACCACGCACGGCGAGGCGCTGGAGGACGGCATCCTGCGCCTCGGCCCCCTGGAGATCGCCCAATGCGACAACGACCCCGACCGGCCCGAGAACGGCCGCCTGGTCATCGAGCTGAAGGGGGCCCGATGAGCGACCACCCCGACCACCCCGGCCACCACCCCGGCCACGTCCGCTCCGACGCCTGTGCCTGCGGCTGCGGCGGCCACGACGAGCGCCGGGCCCCCGCGGCCCCGCACAACCCGCCCGGCCGCACCGCCCTGGACTATCGCGTCGGCGACTACGGCACCTTCCTGGCCGCCATGCTCGACCGGCTCGCCTCGCCCGCCTACCCCGCGCTGCGTGGCCTGACGGTGCGCACCCCGGACGACCCGGCCATCGGACTGCTGGACGCCTGGGCGGTCCTGGGCGACCTGCTGACCTTCCACTCCGAGCGGATCGCCGACGAGGGCTATCTGCGCACCGCCCATGACTACCGCTCGCTCGCCCTCCTTGGGCGGCTGGTCGGGCATGTGCCACGGCCTGGCGTGGCCGCCGACACCCACCTCGCGTACACCCTGGACCGGGATCCGCGTGCCGAGGACGTGGTGGTGACGATTCCGCGCGGGGCCATCAGCCACAGCGTCCCGGCGGCCTCCGACGAGGAGTCGCAGACCTTCGAGACGAGCGAGGACCTGGCCGCCCGCTGGGCCTGGAACGAACTGGCGGTGCGCCGCCGCCGACCGGCCCTGATCGGCGGCGGCGACCTGCGGCGCCGTTCGGAGCTGCTGGTCTCGGGGACCTCGCTCGGGCTGACCGTCGGGGACAAGCTGCTCTTCGTCTTCGGCGGGACGGCGGAGTCCGGGAGTGGCGGTCAGCAGCTGCTGCCGGTCGCTCGCGTGACCGTCGACCGCGATGAGGACGTGACGGCGATCGGGCTGCCGGATTCCGCCCCGCCGTCCCTCAAGGAGCTGGTGGACGAGGTACGCCGGTGGATCACCGACCCGGAGGCGGGCGAGGACCCGGACGACCGGGGGGACGCCGAGCCCGCGCCCGACCACCCCAATCCGCGTCCCGTCAGCCGTCTGATCGAGGAGTTCGACGCGCAGGTGCTGGCACCGCTGCGAGCCGACCTGGACGGGATCACCACGCCCGCGCAGCTCGCCCGGCGGCTCGCCGAACCGCATGACCGGCTGGCGGAGGCGCAGGTGCTGGCCGCCCCGTACGAGGAGGTCGCGGCCTGGTTCGAGCGGCTGGAGGCGGTGATCGGCCAACTGCGCGAGCAGGCGGGGGAGTTGGACTCCTCCGGGCCCGGCGAGGTGCGGCTGAGGTCTCAGCTCGCCGAGGACCGGCCCGCGGCCGACAGCGCCCCCGGGACCCCCGGCTTCGCCCCCGGGAGCGACGGCTTCGGGGCCAGGACCTACGCCACCGGTGCCGCTCACGGTTCCGCAGCCGTACGCGCGCTCGGCGCCGTTCTCCCCGCCCTGCGCACCCGCGTCGTACGGCCCCCGTCCGGCGCCCGCTCCACGGCGGCGCACGATCCGCGGCGGCTCTTCGGGCCGGGCTCCGACCTGGCCGCCGGGCTGCTGTCCGCCCTCGACCCGAGGGTGGCGAGCGGGATGTACGCGGCCTGGCGCCGGGCCGCCCCGGCCGTCACCGCCGCGCCGGGGACCGTCCCGCTCCTGCGCGAGCTGCTGGCGATGCGGGTGACGGCCGCGCCCTTCGGGGCGATGGCGCCGCTCAAGCCGGTGCAGGACGACCGGGGCCGGGTCATCCGGCAGACCGACTGGCCGCTGACCGGCGGTGAGCTGACCGCCGTACGGATCGTGTACGACACGGCGGGCAAGGTGCCGGTGAAGGCGGAGTTCCAGCACATCGAGACCGGGACGTCGTGGCAGCGTAGCGAAAACCTGCCGCAGAGCGCCGAGTTCGACCTCGGCCCCGGGAAGGTCCAGCTCTCCACTCGCCTCGGCCAGGACCATGACCTGGGCTGGCTCAGAAGCCGTCCCACCGACTCGCAGGAGCCCGGTGTCACCGCCACCCTGCTGCCCGGACTGCCCGCGCTCACCCTGTTCGTGTCCCGGCCCGCCGAGGACGGCCGGGTGCATGTGGTCGTGGACAACGGAGAGACCCAGCAGTGGATGCTGAGCCGTGGCGAACCCCCGAAGCAGATCACCTACGGCTCCTACGAACTGACGCTGCGGTTCACCCCCGGCAGTGAGCCCCCGGCCGTCGAGATCGGCATCGCCACCGTGCCGGAGCCCGCCAACCGCTATGTCCTGCCGCTGGATTCGGTCCAGAACTCCATCACCGTCGGGAGCTGGGTGGCCGTCGAGCGCCCCCGCAAGGGCTCCGGCGAGCCGGACGGCATCCCGGGCGACAAGAACCTCGCCTTCGTCACCACCCGCGTCGTCGCCGTGCGCACCGCCGCGTACACCAACTACGGCATCACCGGCCGCGGCACCCAGCTCACGCTCGCCGACCCGTGGCTCGACGAACACGATGTGGTGCTCTCCGCGATCCGCGACACCACCGTGCACGCGGGCGGTGAGCCGCTGCGTCCGGCGGACGAGCCGCTGGGCGAGGACGTGCACGGCAACGAGATCGAGCTCGCCGAGCTGTACGACGGGCTGCGGCCCGGCCGCCGGATCATCGTCTCCGGTGAGCGCACCGACATCCCGGGTCCGGCCGGTCCGGGCGGCCCGACGGGGGTCCGGGGCACGGAGCTGGCGGTGATCGCCGCCGTGGACCAGCGCGTCGACCCAGAACTGCCCGGCGACCACGTCCACACCACCCTCACCCTCACCGCCGACCTGGCCTACCGCTACCGCCGGGAGACGGTCCGCGTCCAGGGCAACGTGGTGCCCGCCACCCACGGCGAGAGCCGTGACGAGGCCATCGGCAGTGGCGACCCCGCCCTGGCCAACCAGACCTTCGCGCTGTGGCAGTCGCCACTGACCTGGCTCCCCGCGGACAACCCGCTGGGCGCCACCCCCGCCCTCGACATACGGGTCGACGGGCTGCTGTGGCACCGGGTGGACAGCCTCGCCGGACGCGGACCGCACGAGCGCGTCTACGTCACCGGGACCACCGGCGACGGGCGCACCACGGTGACCTTCGGCGACGGGGTGCACGGCGCCCGGCTGCCCAGCGGCCACGAGAACGTACGGGCCCGCTACCGCTTCGGTACCGGCAAGGCCGCCAACGTCCCCGCGGACCGCGTCACCCAGGCCCTGACCCGGCCCCTCGGTGTCACCGCCGTCACCAACCCGCAGCCCGCCACCGGCGGCGCGGACGGCGACGGCCCGGGGATGACCCGGCGCACCATCCCGCTCGCGGTCTCCGCGCTCGACCGGCTGGTCTCCCTCCAGGACTACGAGGACTTCGCCCGATCCCGCGCGGGCATCGGCCGGGCCCTGGCCCGCGAACTGTTCGACGGGCGGCGCAAGGTGCTCCAGGTGACCGTGGCCGGGGTGGACGACGCGCCGATCGGCGAGGACGCGGAGGTGCTGCGCGCCCTGCGCACCTCGCTGGCCGCCTACGGGGACACCCGGCTGCCGGTCCGGGTGGACGTGCGCGAGCTCGTGCTGCTGGTGCTGGTGGCGCGGGTGAAGGTGGCGCCGGACCACTCCTGGGAGCTGGTCGAACCCCGGCTGCGCCAGGCCCTGCTGCGCGAACTCGGTTATCCAGGGCGCGAGTTGGGGCAGCCCGCCGTGCTCTCCGAGGTCCTGGCCACCGCGCAGTCGGTGCCCGGTGTGGACTATGTGGACGTGGACGCCTTCACCGGCGTCCCGGCCTCCAGCACCCCGCAGAAGCTGGCCGACCTGGCCGGCCGGCTCACCGAGCCCAGCGCGGTGGTCCCGGCCCGGCCCGCCGAGTACGCGGAGGACACCTACCGGGTCACCGCCACGGACGGCGAGACGCTCACCGACATCGCCGCACGCCATGGCATTCCGCTCGCCGAACTGCTGCGCCTCAACCCCGACATCACCGACACCCGTCGGCTCGCCAAGGGCCGCTCGGTGTCCGTCTTCCGTGGCATCCGCCCGGCGCGGCTCGCGCTGCTCTCACCCGATGTCCCGGACACGCTGATCCTTACGGAGGTCACCTCATGAGCAGGGAGCCGGACGGGCTCGCCGAGCTGCTTCCGCAGTGGCATCGCCTCAGGGACGCCGAGGCGGGCGAGCCCCTGCGCGCCCTGCTCGCCGTGCTCGCCGAGCAGGTCGATCGCGTACGCGAGGGGGCCGAGCGACAGTACGACGACTGGTTCGTGGAGACCGCCAGCGCATGGGTGCTGCCCTACCTCGGCGATCTGGTGGGCTACCGCCCGCTGCCCGGCTACGAACGGGTCCTGGCCACCGGGCTGCGCGACGGCGGACCGCCGGACGCGTCCCGGGCGCGGCTGGCCGAGGCACTGGCGCCGCGCGGCGACGTCGCCGCCACCGTGGCGGCCCGGCGGCGCAAGGGCACGCTCGCGCTGCTGGAGGAGCTCTCCGCCTCGGTGGCCGGATGGCCCGCCCGCGCCGTGGAGTTCTCCCGGCTCACCGCGCACCAGCAGCCGGTCAAGCTCTACGGCGGGACGGGCGGCGCGGCGGCGGACCTGCGCAGGCTCTCCCGGGGCCGGCTCGCCGATCTGCGGGACGGGGCGGCGCTGGACCTGGCGGGCGGGCCGTTCGGGACGGTGGCGCGCTCGGCGGACGTACGGCGCGCGGGCTCCCGCCGCAGGCAGGGCGGCCACACCCCGGCCGGGGTCGGGCTGTTCGTCTGGCGGCTGAAGCCGTACCAGGTGACCAAGGCGCCCGCGTACTGCATCGACCGGGCCCGCAACCTCTACACCTTCTCGATCCTCGGCAATGACATCCCGCTGGTGACCCGGCCCGAACCCGAGCCGTCCGCGGCCCACATCGCCGCCCTCGACAATGTGCCCGCGTACATCGGCCGCCGGCAGCTCGCGGACCATCTCCTCGACTATTACGGGCCCGGCAAGAGCTTCACCATCTGGCGGGACGGCCACGACGAGCCCGTGCCGCCGTCGGACATCGTGGTGGCCGATCTGACGGACTGGCGCTACCGGGCCAAGCGCGGCCAGGTGGTCATCGACCCCGAGCGCGGCCGGATCGTCTTCGGCTCGCGCGCGGCGCCGCGCCATGGCGTCTGGGTCACCTACCACTACGCGTACGCCGACGACATGGGCGGCGGGGAGTACGAGCGGGACGACCGCGAGACCTCCCCGGCCGCGGAGGTCTACCGGGTCGGGCCGGGCTGCGCCCATCAGCGGATCATGGACGCCTACCGGCAGTGGCAGCACGACCGGCGGGGCGGGCGTTGCGGCCCCGAGGGCATCATCGAGATCACCCACAGCGGCGCCTACCAGGAGCAGCTCGACTTCGACCTGGACCCGGGCGACCGTCTCGAACTGCGCGCCGCCGAGGGCACCCGGCCGGTGATCCGGCTGCTGGACTGGTACAGCAACCGTCCCGACGCGCTCAACATCCGGGCGCGGGAGGAGACCGAGCACACCGGTGGCCAGGCGCCGCGCATCGTCCTGGACGGGCTGCTGATCGCGGGGCGCGGCCTCAATGTCACCGGGCCGGTCGGCGCCGTGGTGCTGCGCCACTGCACCCTCGTGCCCGGCTGGTCCCTGGAGCCGGAGTGCGAGCCGCGCTCGCCCGACGAGCCCAGCCTGGTGCTGGAGCGCACCACCGCATGCGTCCAGATCGAGCGCAGCATCCTCGGCACCATCGAGGTCATCGGCGAGGAGGTGCACACCGACCCGCTCGCCCTCCACATCCGCGACTCCATCCTGGACGCCACCGGACACGACCGCCCGGCGCTGTCCGCCCCGGACTGCCGCCACGCCCACGCCGTACTGCACGCCCACCGCACCACCGTCATCGGCGAAGTGCACACCCACGCCGTACAGATCGGCGAGAACAGCCTCTTCGCCGGGCGGATGCACGTGGCCCGGCGCGGTGTCGGGTGTCTGCGGTTCAGCTATGTGCCGCCGGGCTCGCGCACCCCGCGCCGCTACCGCTGCCAGCCGGATCTGGTGGGGGCCGAGGAGGCGTGGCGGGTGCGGCCGCTGTTCAGCGGCGAGCGGTACGGCACACCGGTCTACGGGCAGTTGGCGGCCGGATGCGCGGAGGAGATCCGCCGGGGCGCCGAGGACGGCGCCGAGTTGGGCGCCTTCCACGATCTGTACCAGCCGCAGCGCGAGGACAGCCTGCGGGCGCGGCTCGCGGAGTACGCCCCGGCGGGCACGGACGCGGGAGTCATCGCCGTGACATGACCCGACGTGACACCGACACCCCGGCCCGCTCGTCCGGGCCCCCGCCCGCCAGACTTCCGAACCTTTCGAGGGGGACCCCTTCCATGCACGCCGATCTCTCCCGTCTCACCTTCCGGCCCGACCGGCGCTACTCCGCCGTCGTCGCCCAGCAGGGCCGCGTACAGCTCGACGCCGACGCCAACGAGCAGACCGCGATCCAGCTCCACCAGGCCCGTACGCTGGCCGCCGACCTGATCGGGCAGCACGGCGGCCCGGCCGGGGACGCCGGATTCCACATCACCTTCAAGGGCGGCAGCCGCGATCTGGACGACCTGATCATCGAGGGCGGCCGCTACTACGTCGACGGCATCCTGTGCGACGCGACCCGGCCGCTGCCCGGTGTGCCGGTCGACGACGAGGCGACGGACGGGGCCACCGGCAAGGAGGGCGAGGCCGACGCGCCCGAGCCGGACGAGCCGCCCGCCACCTGGACCTACTGGGACCAGCCCGACGCCTACCGGGACCCGGAGCGGCCGGGCGACCGGCTGCCGGAGCAGCGTCCGTTCCTGGTCTGCCTCAAGGTGTGGGAGCGGTCGGTCACCGCGGCCGAGGACCCGGCGCTGCGCGAGGTGGCCCTCGGCTCGGCGATGCCGGACACGGCGGCGCGGGTCAAGGTGGTCTGGCAGGTGCTGCCGCTGGCGGGCTCGGCCCTGGAGCTGGAGAACCCGGAAGGGGCGAGCAAGGACCAGGTGGGCAAGGCGTTCGAGGCGTGGGCGCGGAAGGCGTCGGCGCCCGGGTCCCGGCTGGCGGCCCGTGGCGAGCGGCCGGAACACGCGGATGAGGACCCCTGCCTGGTGCGGCCGGACGCCCGCTACCGGGGGCCGGAGAACCAGCTTTACCGGGTGGAGATCCACGAGGGCGGTACGGCGAAGGAGGCTACCTTCAAATGGTCCCGGGAGAACGGCTCGGTGGTCTTCCCGGTCGATGAACTCGACGGCACCTGGGTGGAGTTGGCGTCGCTGGGCGGCGACGACAAGCTGGATCTGGGCGTCGGGGACCTGGTGGAGTTCGTGGACACGGCCTACACCAGCCGGGGTGAACCGCTGCCGCTGCTGCGGGTGGAGGAGGTCGACCTGCCGGGGCGGCGGGTGCGGCTGTCCGGTGAGCCGGAGCCGGGCGTCGGACGCCGCCCGGAGCTGCGGCCGTTCCTGCGCCGCTGGGACCACCGGGAGAGCGCCCGGCGCCCGCGCAAGGGCGCTGCGGCGCGGCTCAAGCGCGGTGCGCTCAAGGTCGTGGAGGGCCGCTGGCTGTCGCTGGAGGACGGTGTCGAGGTGTACTTCGCCGCCGATGGCGCCTACCGCTCCGGGGACCACTGGCTGATCCCGGCCCGTACCGCCACCGGCACCGTGGAGTGGCCGGTGAACGCGGCCCGCACCCCGCTGCTCCAGGCCCCGGCCGGGATCCAGGTGCACTACGCGCCGCTGGCGTGGGTGACGGCCGAGCAGGCGGAGCTGGACCTGCGGATGGTGTTCGGGCCGCTGGCCACGCCCGCCCCGGCCGCGGACGCGCGGGCGCTCGCGGCGGAGGCCGAAGCGGAGGCCGAGACCAGGGCCGGCGAGGACGCCGAGCCGGAAGCGTAGGCCCGGTCCGGAGCCGATTGAGTTCCGTGACCGTGGCATCCGTACATCACCATGCCGCATCCCTGAGGAGCATATCCATGGCCACGCCGCTCACCGCCGACCGTCTGCTCAAGGCGCTTCGCGACGAGGGACTGGAAGTTCATGAGTACCGCGACTGGCGCACTCACAACCGCAACTCCAAGGGCCCCTGGGGCCCGGTCAACGGGGTGATGATCCATCACACCGTCACCAAGGGCACGGACTCCTCCGTGGAGCTGTGCTACGACGGACACTCCTCGCTGCCGGGGCCGCTGTGCCACGGCGTCATCGACAAGGCGGGCGCGGTCCACATGGTCGGCCACGGCCGCGCCAACCACGCGGGTCTGGGCGACAGCGATGTGCTCAGAGCCGTCGTCGACGAATCCGCGCTGCCGCCCGACAACGAGGCGGACACCGACGGCAACCGCCACTTCTACGGCTTCGAGTGCATCAACCTCGGCGATGGCGAGGACCCGTGGCCGGAGGCGCAGAAGCTGGCGATCGAGAAGGTGTCCGCGGCCATCTGCCGCGCCCACGGCTGGACCCAGCGGTCGG
Organism: Streptomyces sp. 11-1-2; assembly: GCF_003595545.1. NCBI lineage: Bacteria > Bacillati > Actinomycetota > Actinomycetes > Kitasatosporales > Streptomycetaceae > Streptomyces > Streptomyces sp. 11-1-2. The sequence continues at coordinate 1,453,742 of NZ_CP022545.1, read as the reverse complement.
TGATCGGCCATCTGGAGTGGCAGCCGGGCAAGATCGACCCGCGTGGTTTCACGATGGACTCCATGCGCGGCCGCGTCGCCAAGCGGCTCGGCGCCAAGCCGGACGGCCCGGCCCCCAAGCCGCCCGCGACCTACGAGCCGTTCCCGGGCGCCGACTTCTTCCGCACCGGCCGCGAGAGCAAGATCATCACGGCGATGGGCAAGCGGCTGGTGGCCGAGGGCTGCGGACGCTACGAGGAGGGCCCGAGCCCCGAGTGGACCGAGGCGGACCGCAAGTCCTACGCGGCCTGGCAGCGCAAACTGGGCTACTCCGGCGATGACGCGGACGGCGTCCCCGGCAAGACCAGCTGGGACAAGCTGCGCGTGCCGAACGTCTAGCCGCGGCGCCGGTTTCCCCTGCCCCGGGGGCGGAGCGAGGAGAGGGTCAGCGGTCCTCGCTTCCGCGCCCGGGGCAGTCCGCGTCCAGCAGCGGATCGATACCGGCCCGCAGGAAGCGCAGCAGGGTGTCGTCCGGCGCGGCGGCCAGCGCCGGTGAGCGGATGGCCAGCCGCAGCAGGGTGATGCCCATCAGCCACGCGGCCAGCAACTCCGCCCGCAGCTCGGCGTCCTCGCCCTCCAGGCGCCGCGCGAACCCTTGCGAGAACACCTCGGTGATCTCCTCGCGCAGCCGCCCCACGGTCTCCTCCCGGCTGGAGGAGCGGAGCTTGGTCAGCAGCGGATGCGGGGCCTCTTCCTCGGTGGGCCCCATCGAGACAACATCGCAGATCCACGCCGACACCTCGTCCAGCGGCAGATGGCGCAGCGGTTCGAACAGGCCGGTGCTGGCCGACACGGCGTCGAACAGCGCCTCCTTTGAGCCGAAATAGCGGTAGACCAGGGCGGCGTCCACCCCCGCGTCCTTGGCGATGTCGCGCACGCTGCAGCGGTCGTAGCCGTACCTGGCGAAACGCAGCGCGGCGGCCCCCAGCAGAGCGCTGCGCGTGCCCGCCGCGTCGTATTTGCGGGCCCGCGGGGGGAGATCGTCGCACCCTCGCGGGTCGCTTGCCCGGTTCACCTGTCGTACCTCCGCCTGGACCGTGCCGTACATGCTGCCGGTTCAGCCTCGCATGTCCAGAAGTCATCCACTGTTGTCATCACTTGTTGACCAAGATCGGGGTCAACGCGTTATGTTTTGTCAACGCGTGGTGACTTTGGTCGCCGGCTCGCGCGGTCCCGGCCGGACGAGGGTGTCCGGCCTGCTCGTCTCCCGAGCGGGCGGCCGCCGGGCCGACCCTTGCCACGTGCCCGCATCTGACCCCCAGCAGAAGTGGTGAACCCCTGTGCAGATACGACGCGTGGCCGTGGTGGGCACCGGATACGTCGGACTGACCACCGGCGCCTGTCTGGCCACCCTCGGCCATCGAGTGGTGTGCGCGGACACCGACCGCCACAAGGTGGAGCGGCTCCGGCGGGGCGAGGTCGACATCCTCGAGCCCCGCCTGCCCGAACTCGTCCGCGAGGGACTGGACTCCGGTCGGCTGGAGTTCACCCCCGACACCCGGGCCGCGGTCGCCGACGCCGACGTGGTGTTCCTGTGCCTGCCGACCCCGATGGGCGTCGGCGGCGCCGCCGACCTGGCCGCCGTCGAGGCCGTGGCGGACCAGATCCGCGACGAACTGCCGCACGGCAGCGTGGTGGTCAACAAGTCCACCGTGCCCGTCGGCACCGCCGAGCGCGTCGCCGCGCTGCTGGACCGTCCGGACGTGGCCGTGGTGAGCAACCCGGAGTTCCTCCGGGAGGGTTACGCGGTGCGCGACTTCCTCCACCCCGACCGCATCGTGGTCGGCGCCGCGGACCAGGACGCGGCACGGCGGGTGGCCGGCCTCTACGCCGGGCTCGACGCCCCGCTGGTGCTCACCGACGCCGCGGGCGCCGAACTCGCCAAGTACGCGGCCAACTTCTTCCTGGCCATGAAGCTCTCCTTCGCCAACAACCTCGCCACGCTGTGCGAGCACTTCGGCGCGGATGTGGACGATGTGCTCGCGGGCATCGGCCACGACCCCCGCATCGGCTCGGCGTTCCTCCGGCCGGGCCCGGGCTGGGGCGGCTCCTGCCTGCCCAAGGACACTCATGCCCTGCTGACGATCTGTCAGGAGTCGGGCGTGGACTTCCCGCTGCTGGGCGCCACCATCGAGACCAACGTCGAGCACCAGCGTCGGCTCGTCGAGCGCGTGGTGGCCGGGTGCACACCGGGCGACGGCTCGCTGCACGGCGTACGGCTGGCCGTGCTGGGCCTGGCCTTCAAGGCGGGCACCTCCGATCTGCGCGACTCACCGGCCCTGGCCATCGCCCGGCTGCTCAAGGAGCGGGGCGCCGAGCTCCACGCCTACGACCCCGCCCTCAGCGAGACCCGCCCCGACCTCAGCGATCTGCTCACCCTCGCCGACACCCCCGAGGAGGCCCTGAGGGGAGCGCGCGCCTGTCTCGTCCTCACCGAGTGGCCGGAGTTCCGCGACCTCGACTGGGAGCAGATCGCCGGACTGCTCGGCTCCCCGCACGTCTACGACTTCCGCAATCTGCTCGACCCGGACCGGCTCCGCCGCGCCGGGCTGACCTGCGAGGGCATCGGCCGCACGCTCGCGATGTCGCGCTGACCGCCCCACCGACCCCCTCTCGCCGTACGAGACCCTTCCCACAGAAAGGCCCCTGCGTTGCGGGTTATGTTCACCACGCTCGGCAGCCCCTCCCACGGCCGGGCCCAGCTTCCCCTCGCCCGGTCCCTCGCGGCCGCCGGCCATGAAGTGCTGGTCGTCACCACTCCGGCCCTCGCCTTCGTCTTCGAACGGGAGGAGGTGCGGGTGACGAGCGCCATCGGCGACTTCAGCCCGTCCGCCTTCCTCGGCACCGTACTGGCCGAGGAGAACCCCCAGGGCGGTCCGCCGGAGATGGCCGGCGAGGAGCTGCAGGCGCGCATGCTGCGCCTCATGGCCAAGGCCGTGTCCGGTCCGATGGCCACGATGCTGCTGGACACCCTGCTCCCCGTGGCACACGACTTCCGCCCCGACCTCATCCTGCGCGACGGCATGGACCTCGCCTCCTGCGTCATCGCCGAAACGCTCGGCATCCCCCAGCTCTCCACCCCCTCCGGGGCCTCCAACACCTTCGACCCGGCCGGAATACTGCCGGGCCTCAACGCCCTGCGGAAACGGCGGGGACTGTCCACCCTCGAGGATCCGCTGTCGCTCATCCCGCACGGGCGCATCGACTACGTACCACCGGCCTTCTCCTTCGCCCGCCATCTGCCGGCCTCCTGGTCCTACCGGCAGACGGTGGACGTGGACCGCGGCGCCGCGCTGCCGCGCTGGGTCGCCGAACTGCCCACCGACCGGCCCCTGGTGTTCTCCGCCATCGGCACCGCGATCCCCATGTTCCACGGCAACAATGAGGCGGACGTCCCCGCGTCGCCCCTGCCGGTGCCGGATCCGGTGGACACGCTGCACGCCATGATCCAGGGGCTGTCGCGGCTGGAGGAGTGCACCGTCGTCCTCGCCACCTCCGGCATCCCCGTGGACACCGACGGGTTGCCGCCGCATGTGCACATCACCAAGCGGCTGCCACAGCCCCTGCTGCTGGAATCCGTGGACCTCTTCCTCACCCACGGCGGCTTCAACAGCATCCGCGAATCGATGCGCACCGCGACACCGATGGCCGTGCTGCCCCAGTTCGGCGATCAGCCCGGCAACGCACAGCGGGTCGAGGAACTCGGCCTCGGCCGGCACATCACCGACCCCACGCCGGACGGCATCACCACCGTCTGCCGTGAGCTGCTGGCCGACGACGACTGCCGCGCTGTGGCCCGCCGGGCGCGGCTGGAGATGCTGGCGCTGCCGGAGATCGACAGTGCCGTCGCCGACCTGGAGAAGATCGCCGGATAACACCCGGCTTCCGGAGCCCGGGCCCCGCGCCCGGGCTCCGGGCCCCACTCTTCCCCGGCCTCCGGCCTCCGCACTTCGCCCGGTCTCCGGCCTCCGCACCTCCCCGGCCTCCGGCTTCGAGTCCCCGCTCCGGGCTTCGAGCCCTGGCTTTCCCCGGCCCCCCACGCGCGGCAGAGAAGGTTCGCAGGTACGTATGTCGTCCTCATCCACCACCACCGAGCCCACCGAGCCCCAGAGCCCCGCCCGGCTGTCCCACCGCCAGGTCGTCACCGTGCTGTCCGGGCTGATGCTCGGCATGTTCCTCGCCGCGCTCGACCAGACCGTGGTCTCCTCGGCGCTGCGCACCATCGCCGACGATCTGCACGGCCTCACCGCCCAGGCGTGGGTGACCACCGCCTATCTCGTCACCGGCACCATCGTCACCCCGCTGTACGGCAAGCTCTCCGACATCTACGGCCGCCGGCCGGTCTATCTGACCGCCATCGTGCTGTTCACCTTCGGGTCGCTGCTGTGCGGATTCGCCACGTCCATCCACCAGCTCGCGGCCTTCCGGGCGGTCCAGGGCCTCGGCGGTGGCGGACTGATGTCGCTGGCCATGACGATCATCGCCGACATCACCTCGCCCCGGGAGCGCGGCCGCTACCAGGGCTACATCACGGCGGTGTTCGCCGGTTCCAGCGTCGTCGGCCCCCTGGTGGGCGGGGTGTTCGCCGGGCGCGCCACCCTGCTGGGGCTCGACGGATGGCGCTGGATCTTCCTGGTCAACATCCCGCTGGCGGCCCTCGCCATCGTGGTGATCCTGCGCGTGCTGCACGTGCCCCACCAGCCCGTACGGCACCGTCTGGACTACGGCGGGGCGCTGACGCTGGCGGTCGGGATCGTGCCCCTGCTCATCGTCGCCGAACAGGGGCGGAGCTGGGGCTGGGGCTCTCCCCGGGCGCTGGTGATGTACGCGGTGGGGGTGGTCGGGCTGGTCTCCTTCGTGCTGCTGGAGCGGCGGATGGCGGACGCCGCGCTGCTGCCGGTCAAACTGTTCCGCATCCGCGCGTTCCGGCTGGGCACCGTGCTGCACTTCACCGTGGGCATCACCATGTTCGGCGCCATGACCACGCTTCCGCTGTATCTGCAGCTGGCCAAGGGCATGAGCCCGATGAAGGCGGGCCTGGCCACGCTGCCGACCATGGCGGCGAATGTGACGGTGACCCTGGTGGTGGGCCGGCTGATGTCACGGACGGGCCGGTTCAAGGTCCATCTGGTGGCGGGGGTCGGCTCCCTCACCGTCGCCATGCTGGTGTTCGCCACGCTGAGGGACGACAGCCCGCTGTGGTACGTCGCCATCGGCATGGTGTTCATGGGGGCGGGCCTGGGCGCGGCGATGCAGACGATCACCACGCTCGCCCAGTCCGAGGTGCCCGGACGCGACATGGGGGCGGCCACCGCGTCGGTGAACTTCTTCCGCTCCAACGGCGGCACGGTGGGCGCCGCCGCCTTCCTGTCCATCCTCTTCTCCCTGGCCGGTTCGCGGATCAGCGAACGCCTGGCGGTGGCCTCCGAGGACGCGTCGTTCCGCCGACTGGCCGAGGAACCGGCGAACGCGGAGGCGCTGAAGGGCGTCCTGCGGCCCGACGGCGGGGTGAACCTGGAGGACTCGGTGTTCCTCCGCCACCTCGATCCGGGCGTGGCGCAGCCGTTCCTGGAGGGCTATGTCAGCGCCCTGCGCGTGGTGTTCCTCACCGGGGCCGCGGTGGGCCTGATCGCCTTCGTGATCGCCGCCTGGCGAGTGCCGAACACCCAGCTCTCCGCCGACTGACCCGGTCGGCGGGAGCGGGCGGACCGAGGCGACGGGCGGGGGCGCCACGGCACGGCCCGTACGAAACCCGGGGCCCACCAGGGCACCGGAGCGATCTACCAGGGCACCGGTGTGCCGTCCCAGGAGAAGAACCCGCCGGTGGGCCCGGTGTCCGGCAGGAGGGCGAGCCGGACCGCGCCCGCCGCCGCCTCGGCCGGATCCCCGTCGCTCTCGGCGGCGCGGGCGTTCAGATCGGTCCTGCGCAGCCCGGGGGCCAGCGCGTTGACCTTGAAGCCCTCGGACGCCAGGGCCTGGGCGGTGTAGACGGTCAGGGCGTTCAGGGCCGTCTTGGAGGAGCGATAGGCCGCGCCCGATCCGACGGCGAACTGGTGCTCCGGGTCCGCGCTCCAGGTCAGCGAACCGGTGCCGCTGGAGATATTCACGATCCGGGGGGCGGGCGAGCGGCGCAGGGCCGGAAGAAAGGCGTTGGTGACGGCGAGAACACCGAAGACGTTGGTCTCGTACGTCCGGCGGAAGCTGTCGAGATCCGCCTCGGGCGCCGTGTGGCCGTCCACCATGATGCCCGCGTTGTTGACCAGGATGTCCAGCCGGTCCAGTCGCGCGGCGGCCGTGGCGATACTGCCGGGGTCGGTCACGTCGAGCACCATCGGCCGGGCGCCGCCGCCGATCTCCTCGACGGCCCGCCGCCCCCGCTCGGCGTCGCGCGAGCCCACGTACACGGTGAGCCCCTCGGCGGCGAGCTGATGTGCGATGTCCTTGCCGATGCCCTTGTTGGCACCGGTGACCAGTGCTGTGCGATTGTTCATGACATCAAGGATTCCCCGGCCCCGGCCACCCTGCCAGGGACAACCTGTACCAGGCAGCCGAAGGAGGCAGCATGGCGAGGCACGAACTGGCCCGCTTCCTGCGGGACCGCCGCGAGGCGCTGCGCCCCCACGACATCGGTCTGCCCGCCGACCCCCACCGCCGTACGCCGGGTCTGCGGCGGGAGGAGGTGGCGGAGCTGGCCCATATGTCGGTCGACTACTACACCCGCCTCGAACAGGCCCGGGGCCCCCGGCCCTCGCCGCGCATCCTGGACGGGCTGGCGGGGGCGCTGCGGCTCGCGCCAGCCGAGCGCAGCCATCTGTTCCGGCTCGCGGGGACCAGCGCGCCCCCGGGTGTGCGGGCGGTGCGGCGGGTCCGTCCGCATATCGCCCAGATGCTGCGGCGGCTGCCCGACACCGGGGCGATCGTCACCGACGCGGCCTACGACGTGGTCGCCTGGAACCCGCTGGCGCAGGCCCTGCTCGGCGACGACCTCTGTCGGCACAGCAACCTCGCCCGCCGCCGTTTCCTGGCCCGGGGCCACGCGTACGAGAGCTCCAGCGCCGAGGAATTCGGCCACGTCGTGGTCGCACGGCTGCGCCGGGCCGCCGACCGCTACCCCCGTGACACGGCGCTCACCGCGCTGCTGGGCGAACTGCGCACCGGCAGCGAGGAGTTCCGGCAGATCTGGGACGAGCGTCCGGTCCACGCGCCCGGCCACCGGACCAAGACCATCGACCACCCCACGGCCGGAACACTCAAGCTGAACTGTGACGTCCTGCTGGTACCCGAGGACGACCAGGAGCTGGTCCTGATCACGGCCGACCCCGGGTCGCCCTCCGCCCGTACGATCCGCGGGCTCGCGGGCGCGGCGGCGCCCTGAGGCGTGGCCCGCGCGCCGTCAGTTCCGTGAATTGCCGAACAGCAGGCGGTACACGACGAGGAGAACGAACGCGCCGCCGATCGCCGCGCCCCAGGTGGCGGGGTCGAAGAACTCCTTCTGGACCTCCCGGTCGAAGAACTGCGCGGAGATCCAGCCGCCCACGAAGGCCCCCGCGATGCCGATGACCGTGGTGCCGATCAGCCCGCCCGGGTCACGCCCGGGGAGAAGGACCTTGGCGATGACTCCGGCCAGCAGGCCGAGGATGATCCAGCTCACGATACCCACGTTGTAGTCCCCTTCGTTGTGCTCTGGTGCGGTCGTGCCGTGCCGGGGTGAGCGGCTTGATCTCCGGATGCCCAGGGGAGCGGGCGCCATGCCTGAACAGTGCGTGAAGAACGCCGGTCAGCCATAGGACAGATTGGAGCAGGGGTCGTCGTCGGCGGAGCGGGCGTCCTCGGCCACCTTCGAGGGCAGCGCGGAGGGCGTGGTGGCGCCGGGAGAGGGCGCGGTGAGATACGTCTGCCCCAGGGTGAGGCTGATACCCGGGGTGGTGGCGGGCCGCAGTCCGGCGCCGGGGAAGAGCTGGGCCACGGTCCGGGCCTTGTCCCGCTCGCCGGGGCCGTAGCCGATCACGGTGGTGGCGTGGTCCTGGCTGTCGGCGTTCGTGGCGCCTGCCACGGTGAAGCCATGCGTCGTGAGGGTGTCCGCGGCGCGTGCGGCGAGCCCCGGGGTGGTGGTGCCGTTGTACACGGTGACGCTGATGCCCGCGCCCGCTACGGTGGACGTGGCGCTCGGGGTGCCGCTCGGGGTGGCGGAGGCCCGATGCCCGCCCTTCTTCCCACCGGCCGCCTTCCCGTCGATGGTGCGGTCGGCCCTGATGTCGGCCCACAGCGCATCGGCGTCGGGCTGGACCACGGCCACGCGTTCGCCCTGGTAGCGCCAGGGGATGGTGAGGAACTTGGTGTTGTGCAGATCGATGTCCTTCAGCGACATGGCGAAGGACATCAGCTTCTTGGCCGACCCGAGCCCCGGGTCCACGGTCATGGACTTGGTGGCCGCGTCCGCCAGCGGATACAGCGCGGTCGGGTCGAATCCCTGGCTCTTCACCTTCTTGAACAGACTGGAGATGAACGCCTGCTGCCGCTGTATGCGCCCGATGTCGGAGCCGTCGCCGATGCCGTGGCGGATGCGGACGTAGTCCAGCGCCTTCTGCCCGGAGACCGTCTGCACCCCCTTGCTGAAGATGCGCTTGCCGCGGGTGCCGCGGTTGGGGCTCAGATCGCGTTCATAGACGTTCTGGGGCACGCAGACCTGCACCCCGCCGACCGCGGAGGTCATCCGCGCGAAGCCTTCGAAGTCGATGACGACGGTGTGGTCCATACGCAGCCCGGTCAGCTTCTCGACGGTGTTCTGGGTGCAGGCCGGATTGCCCTGCGCCGTCTCGCCCACGGAGAACGCCGAGTTGAACATGGTGTTCCGCTGCGTCCTGGTCCATTTGCCGTCGGGCAGCCGGCACGGCGGGATGTCGACCAGGGTGTCGCGGGGTATCGACACCCCGACCGCGTGCTTGCCATCGGAGTAGACATGCAGCAGGAGGGCGGTGTCCGAACGGCCCACGTCTCCGGTGCCGCCGCCCAGCTTGCTGTTGTCGCCCGACCGGGTGTCCGATCCGATGACCAGCACGTTCTGGCCGGCGGCATTGCCTTCGGGGCGATTGTCCGAGAGGCCGTCCGCCCCGAAGGTGGTGATGTTGCCGTTCAGCTTGAAGTAGAGCCAGCCCACCCCGCCGCCGAGCAGCACCAGGAACGACACCACGATCAGCAGAGCGATCCGCAGCGGGCGGCGCCCCTTGCGCTGCCCGCCCGCGTCGGCGGGCCCCGTGGTGGCGCTTCCCGTCGTCTCCCCGTCTCTGCCTGTCATGCGCGTCCTTCGTCCGGCGGCTGTTCGCAGGAGAAGACGAACGATGTTGGCTTCAGGTTCTGCGGTTGGTGCGCGGAGGTTCAGCGGGCCAGGGAGACGGCGAACGGCCGGAGTCCGTGGCGGCGCAGCACATGGGGCACGAGCAGGACGAGGGCTTCGGTGGCGCGCGCGGTGGTGATGTCCCCGAGGTCCTCGATCCACTCGGGCTTCCAGCCGAGGCCGGCGAGGAGGTCCGAGGTGATGGCCTTGGCGTCCGCGTCGTCGCCGGAGAGGTAGGCGGTGGGCGCGGTGGACAGGTCGGCGGGGGCGGTCATGACCGGGAAGAGCATGGTGTTGAGGGTCTTGACCACCCGGGTCGCGGGCAGGGCCCGCTGAAGCTGCTCGGCCAGACTGCCGCCGGGATAGCACAGGTCGGAGGGAAGCCCGTCGGCGGTGTGCCGGGTGGCGTTGGAGACATCGATGAGGATCTTGCCCGCCAGCTCGGTGTGCAGGGCGGAGAGGCGTTCCAGGGCGGTGTCGCCCGGGGTGGCGTTGATGACGACCTCGGCGGTGGCGGTGGTGTTGCGCTGGTCGGCGTGGCGGATCGCCGGGACGGTGGTGCCGGTCTCGTCGGCCGCGGTCACCTGGGACGGTTGCCGGTGGCCGAGGGTGATCTGGTGTCCGGCGGTGGCGAGGGCGCGGGCGAGACCGCTTCCGACGCGTCCGGTGCCGAGGATGCCGATGCTGGTCATGCGAGGGTGCTCCTTGCTGGGTGCGAGTGGTCAGGCGAGGTCCGACGGACCTGCTGGGTGCGGGTGGTCAGGCGCGGGAGGACAGGACAGCGATGGCCGCGGCGTGGATACCGGGGGCGGTGGCCAGGAAGTCACGGCCGGCCAGGTCCCATGGATTGCCCCGGGTGTCGGTGACGGTGCCCCCGGCCTCGGCGACCAGCAGGGCCCCGGCCACCAGACCCGAGCGCACATCGGAGAACTGCCAGAACGCGTCCATGCGTCCGGCGGCGACCTGGATCAGCTGCAGGGTGGCGGGCACCGAGACACGGACGACCAGGCCGTGGATCAGCATCTGCGTGACGGAGGCGCCGATCCGGCGGAACGTGCGCTCGTCCTCTCCGGGACGGGCCTGGCCCGTGCCGACCAGGGCCGCGCCCAGGTCCGTCTTGGCCGACACCCGCAGTGGCGCCCCGTTCAGATGGGCGCCCTGACCGGCCACCGCGGTGTACCAGTCGCCGGTCAGCGGAAGGTGGACGACGGTGAGGACCGGGTGGTTGTCGCGGACGAGGGTGGCGGTCACGGCCCAGTCGTCCATGCCGTGCACATGGTTGATATTGCCCTCGGCCGGGTCGACGATCCACCACTCGCCCGGAGGCAGCGCACCACCTTCCAACTCGTCCTCGGCCCAGCGCGCGCCGGGCCTCGCGGCCATCAGCGGCGCCTTCAGGACGTCGAGTACGGCGTCGTCATTGGCGTGGATCTCCGTGACGATCTCGTCGAGGGCCACACCGCGGGCCTGTGGGGTGTGGCGCTGCCGCAGCAGTTCGCCGGCGGTGCGTACGGCGGCGGTGACCCGGTTGAGCAAGGTGGCGTCGAGGCCGGTGTCGGGGTTGGTGCCGGTGGCAGTGGACATGAGGTGCTCCCGCGAGTGGTGAAGAGAGGGGAGGCTCGGCGCGCGCTTCGCCGTCTGCGCCTCGACGGTAGGCAACCTCATCGATGAACGGCAATTGCACATCTGGCACTGCTGGTGTTACCCGCGTGCAAGGGAAGGTGGAGGGCCGCGCGAAGGGCCCGAACCTGGTCCGCCAGGTTGTGCCGCCAAGGCCGGTCTGGGCAGCGGAACGGACCTACGGCAACACATGCGGATCGCCCTGCGCACCACCCCCTCCGCCTATCGGCGGGCATTCCGCTCGACCACCGTCACGCACCGCCCTCGATCAGCTCGCTCCGGCTCATGACGGCGGGCTCTCAGAGCGCGGAGATCACCCGCCTGCGGTCCTCCATGGCCCGGCGGGCGAGCCGGGAGGCGGGGGCGAGCCGGTCGTACTCGTGGATGGCCCCGCTGTGGACATGCAGTTCGGTGGAGACATCGGCCTCGGCGAGCCGCTGTGCGTAGGTGACGGCCTCGGCGCGGAAGATGTCGAGCTCTCCGACCTCGACATAGGCGGGTGCCAGGTCCGCGACGGTGGCGACGCGCGCGGGCGCCGCCTCCGGCGGGACGGCGTCGGTGCCGAATGCCGTGCCCAGCAGGGCGTGCCAGCCCGTCCAGTTGTCGTCCCAGGTCCAGGCGACATACGGGGTCAGCCGTGGATCCGGGGTGAGAGTGCGATCGTCCAGCATGGGATACAGAAGCGCCTGGCGAGCGAGGGGAACTCCCCGCTCACGGGCGAGGATCGCCGTGCCCGCGGCGAGCCCGCCCCCGGCGCTGTCGCCCATGACGGCGACGCGGCTGGGGTCGACCCTCAGCTCGGCCGCCTGGCCGCCCAACCAGGTCAGCGCGGCGAACACGTCCTCGACGGGGCCGGTGCCGGTGGCCGCGTCGGGGGCCAGACGGTAGTCCACGGACAGGAACGGCACCCCGGTCGCCTGGACGTACCCGGCGACGACGGAGTCGTAGAGGTCGACACTGCCGGCGATCATCCCTCCACCATGGGCGTAGACGACCGCGGAACCCGGCGCGGAGTCGGCCTTCTCGTACCAGCGGACGAGGATCTCCGCCCCGTCCGCCGACCGCACCTTGTGCGAGTCCGCCTTCACCAGGGGAAAGCCGGAGGGGTAGGCCGGAAGCAGGGAGGCCAGCCACCGCATCGAGGCCATGCCCCTGGCGCGCAGCGTCCGCCAGTCGTCGCGTGCGGGCGGGGGAGTGGGGCCACCCTGCTCGGCGAGGGCCTGCAGCACCGCGGCGAGCTCAGGGTCGAGGGTGAAGGCCATGGTCGACTCCGTTCGAGGACGGGGGGCGGCGGGGCGGCTACCCCAACTGTCCTCAAAGACTGCTGTGTTGCGCTTGAGAGCCGGTACAGAAACCCGGTGGCGGCAGCGGAAGGCCGGCCGTGGCACGGCGGGAACCCCCGGGGCGGGCGCGCCTTCCCTTCGGTGCGCCCGCCCCTGACCCTCGGCTCTCCCGACCAGCGCCTTCCCCGCGTCCGCTCCCGTACTCCAAGGAAACCCGAGAGTCCGGGCGCCCAAGCACCGGTGCCCCGGCCGGAACGAGTCCGGCCGGGGCACCGCGCTGTCGCCTCACGGGTCTTATGGATCAGTCCCGCTGGGCGCCCTTGGGAAGCTGGCGCCACTTCACCTCGGTGGTGGTGTCGTACGTCCAGTCGAGCATCTTCTTCGCGTCCGGGTAGCGGTCCGCGTCGTTGAGCACGACTCCCACGACCTCCTTGTCACCGCGCTTGGCGGCGAACACCAGACAGGGTCCGGCGGGGGTGGTGCTCCCGGTCTTGACGCCGATCGCGCCCTGGTACGAGCCCAGCAACTGGTTGGTGTTGTCCCAGGAGTAGTACCGGGTGTTGCCGTTGGCCGCCGGTGCCTCCTGCTTGGTGGACACCGACTTGACAACCGTGTCGAACGTCGCGTTGTCCATGGCGCGGCGGGTCAGCTGCGCCAGGTCACGGGGCGTCGAGTAGTTGTCGCTGTCGGCCGAGACGCCGTCGAAGGAGTCGTAGTTGGTGTTGGCCAGCCCCAGGTCCTTCGCCTTCGCGTTCATCTTGGAGATGAAGGACTTGGTGCGCTCGGCGGTGGTGTCGCCGGTGCCGAAGGTGTCGGCCAGCGCCATCGCCGCGTCACAGCCGGACGGCAGCATCAACGCGTACAGCAACTGGTTGACGGTGAGTTTGTCACCGGTCTGCAGGTCCGCCGTGCTGGCGCCCGCCTTGGTGACATAGTCGCGGTATTCCTGCTTGACGGTGACCTGCTGGTTGAGGTCCAGACCTCGGGTCTCGAGCACCACGAGGGCAGTCATGATCTTGGTGGTGCTCGCCATCGGACGCTTGGTGTTGGCGTCCTTGGCCATCAGCTCCTTGTTGGAACCGGTGTCGAGCAGGTAGGCGCCCTGGGCGCTGACCTCCGGTGGCGGCTCGGCCGAAGCCTGGGCCATCGCCACCGGGACCGCGATCGCTACGGCCACCGTGGACGCGACCGCCGCGACTTTCCAGCGGGGGGTCACGATTCCACGACGTTTATGCATCCGCCCTCCTTTTCGGTTGTTGACGATTGGGCGAGCGCATCGTCTCACCAGGCGAAACGCGGCCACGCTTCGGGGTATCGGCCAAGCGATGGCATCGGGGACGCAACTACTCCCCGGACCAGCACGGTTGATCCGCCACGGCCGTGCGGTCCGGTGCGTGCGCCCGTCGGTCTGCGACACTCATCGGATGAGCCGGACACTCGATCACGATGCACTGCGCGGACGTGTCGCCGTCGTCGCCGGGGCGACCCGCGGTGCCGGGCGCGGGATCGCCGCCGCGCTGGGCGAGGCCGGCGCCACCGTCGTCTGCACCGGGCGCAGCAGCGTATCGGGCAGGGGCGGGTCGGACTACGACCGGCCCGAGACGATCGAGGAGACGGCCGAGCTCGTCACGCGGCTCGGTGGCACCGGCATCGCCATCCGCACCGACCATCTCGACCCCGGGCAGGTCGGGCGGCTGGCCCAGCGCATCCGCCACGATCACGGCGGCATCGACGTCCTGGTCAACGACATCTGGGGCGCCGAGCGGCTCAAGGGCGGGCCCGCCGACTGGAACACCCCGATCTGGGAACACAGCCTCGACGACGGGCTGCGCATTCTCCGGCTCGGTCTAGACACCCACCTGATCACCTCGCATCACCTGCTGCCGCTGCTGATCGGCGAGCCGGGTGGTCTGCTCGTCGAGATGACCGACGGCACCGCCGCGTACAACGCCGACCGGTATCGCATCTCGGTCTTCTACGACCTGGTGAAGACCGCGGTGAACCGGCTGGCCTTCTCCCAGGGCCATGAGCTGGCGCCGTACGGGGCGACGGCGGTCGCCATCACACCGGGCCGGCTGCGCTCGGAGATGATGCTCGACGCCTACGGAGTCGGCGAGGACAACTGGCGTGACGCCCTGCTGCCGGACAGGGGCGAGGGCCGCCCGACGGCCCCCGGAGGCTTCGCGTCCTCCGAGTCCCCTCGCTACGTCGGCCGCGCCGTCGCCGCGCTGGCCGCCGATCCCGACCGGGCGAGGTGGAATCAGCGGTCGGTGAGCTCCGCCGAGCTCGCCGGGGAGTACGGATTCACCGACATCGACGGGGCGCGGCCCGACGGCTGGACCGCGACCTGACAGAGACCCCGTCAGGGCTGATCAACGCGTGACGCACGTGGCGCCGGGTGTTCTGGCCGCTCTGCCACCGCCCGGGGCGGCTCGGCGCCACGCCGCGGCTCGGCGCCACGCCGTCGCGCGGCCCGTCGGCACACCGCGAAACCGGCAATGGCCAGCAGCAGATAGGCGGGGACGAGCAGCACCGCGTCCGGCGTCGTCTGCTCGGTGTGCCAGCCCGCACCGCGCCGGTCGCCCTCCAGCACGATCCGGTTGACGGTCAGGAAGGTCAGATGGGTGCCGATGGCGGCCCACAGCGGAGCCCGGCCCACGGCCGTCCGGGCCGCCACGAGCGTCAGTCCGAACACGGTCAGGAGGATGAGGTAGTCGACGGGGTTCTGCCCGTCCGGTGCGAACCCGATCGGTTCCGGATCGCCGCCGACCAGATGCGCGGTCGCGGCCCCGACCACGGTCGATGCCCCCGGCACCAGCAGGAACACCGCCGTCGTGCCGAGGGCCGACACGGCAGCGCCGAACCGTGTGCGGAGTGAGGTCCACGCGTAGCCGCGCAGGGTCGTCTCCTCCGGCAGCGCTTCGAGCAGGAAGGCGACCACCCCGTTCGAGAGGACGAACTCGGCGAGGGTGGCGGGCTCGATACGCGACCAGCGCAGCATGCCCGCGGCGGTACCCGCGCCGAGAACGAGGGCGGCCGCGGCCGCCGTCACCCCCACCCCGGTCAGCAGCGCACGCAGGCTCGTGCCCGCCCCGCCGAACCCGAGCCACGCCGGGGACCGGCGCCCCCGGCGTACGAGGAGGAGTACGAGTGGCACGGTCAGCGCCGTGACCAGCGCGCCCGGTAGCACCCGGGCCGCGAAGCCGGTGAGGCCGAGGGCGTCGGCGCCGACCGGACCCAGGGCCGTGCCGACACCGAGTGCCGTGGCCATCACCAGACCACCGGTCAGTGCCCGGAGCAGGGTGGCGGTGGTCGAGGGGGCGGGCGTACCGGTGTGCGGCTCGGTCATGGGGAGGTCCTCCGGGAAGCGCGATTACTTCCGCCATCCTCACGTCCCACATCGCCACGAAGCTCGTAGCTACTGATGAAACCGCCCATACATCCTTCGACGTACCGCGCGTCCGTGGTCTGAGCCCATCGGCCGGGGCGGACCGCCCACGAAGCCGACCGTCCGCGCACCGGTGCCACTTGGCGCCGCGCCGGTCAGCGGGGGCGGGCGGTAGCGCAGCGTACGCAGGTGTCCGCCGCCGGGCGCACCTCCAGGCGTTCCGCCGGGATCGGCTCGCCACACACCGCGCACCGCCCGTAGTCGTCGCGGTCCAGCCGCTCCAGCGCCTCTTCCAGCGCGGTCAGATGATCGCGTGCCTGGGCCAGCAAGGCGGCGACATGGGCCCGCTCGAAGGCGGTGCTCGACCCCTCCGGGTCGTGCTCGTCGTCGACCGCCACCAGGGCGTTCGACGCGACGATCCCGTCGAATTCACGGTTCAGGGCCGTGATCCGCTCCCTGGTGCCGGCGTGCTCGGCCACCAGCCGTTCACGGATGGACGCACGCTCGGCCCGAGACAGAGCGCCATTACGGGATGAATCGGTCATGTCGTCATAACCTCCGCGCCCCCGTCCGCATTCCGGTTCGCACCGGAAGTCTTGACGTCTCTGGGGTGCGATGCAATGGATGGGAGCGCTCCCAAATTCGCTGGTGCGGATAACGTCACGCGCCCACTCCTTGGAGTCATGATGAGACGGAAGAGATCTCTGGCCGCCTTACTGGCCTTTTTGGTCAGCCTTCTCGGGATCGCGGGTCTCGGCCGGACCGCCCATGCCGAGCCCGCCCGCCCGCAGACCCCCCTGGCTACGGGGCTGCACATCAGCGACGGCCGCCTGCTGGAGGGCAACGGCAACGACTTCGTCATGCGCGGTGTCAACCACGCGCACACCTGGTATCCGGGCGAGACGCGGTCGCTGGCCGACATCAAGGCCCTGGGCGCCAACACCGTCCGGGTCGTCCTCTCCAACGGCCACCGCTGGGCCAAGAACAGCCCCGAGGACGTGGCCGCCATCGTCGCCCAGTGCAAGGCCAATCGGCTCATCTGTGTACTGGAAGTGCACGACACCACCGGCTATGGCGAGGACGCCGCGGCCGCCTCGCTCGACCAGGCGGCCGACTACTGGATCGGCCTCAAGAGCGTGCTCACCGGCCAGGAGGACTACGTCGTCATCAACATCGGCAACGAACCCTGGGGCAACACCGACCCGGCCGGCTGGACCGCCCCCACCGTCGCCGCCGTCCAGAAGCTGCGCAATGCCGGGTTCCAGCACACCATCATGGTGGACGCGCCCAACTGGGGACAGGACCTGCAGAACGTGATGCGCACCAACGCGCGGACCGTCTACGACGCCGACTCCACGGGCAACCTGATCTTCTCGATCCACATGTACAGCGTCTATGACACGGCGCAGGAGATCACCGACTATCTGAACGCCTTCGTGGCCGCCAGGCTGCCCATCCTCATCGGCGAGTTCGGCGGGCCCGCCGACCAGTGGGGCGATCCGGACGAGAACACCATGATGGCCGCCGCCCAGCGGCTGAAGCTGGGCTACCTGGCCTGGTCCTGGAGCGGCAACACCGATCCCATCCTGGACCTGGCCACCGACTTCGACCCCACCAAGCTCACCGACTGGGGCAAGCGCGTCTTCAACGGCCCCGACGGCATCGCCGAGACCTCCCGCGAGGCCACCATCTACGGCGGCGGCTCCGATGCCGGTTGCACGGTCGGCTACCGGGTGGCCAATGAATGGGGCAACGGCTTCCAGGGCGAGATCACCATCCGCAACACCGGCGCCGCCGCCATCACCGGCTGGACCCTGGGGTTCACCTTCGCCAACGGCCAGGCCATCACCAATATGTGGGGCGGTACACCCCGGCAGGCCGGCGCCGCGGTGACCGTCACCCCGGCCTCCTACACCGCCACCATCCCCGCCCGTGGCGCGGTCACCCTCGGCTTCACCGCCGACAAGGGCGGCATCAACTCCGCGCCGACCGCCTTCACCCTCGACGGCGGCGCCTGCGCCACCGGCTAGTACCGGGAATGCGGGGCGGTGGTGAAATGTTAAACTACCTACACACCCCGTGCTCGGCGCCGGCCGGACTCCCCCGTGCCGGCCGGCGCCGATTCCCTCCTCGCCGCGTCACCCGAGCGGGGGCTCGGCTCAGTACAGGGACGCCACCGAGTCCTGGCTGAACGGAATGAGCTCGCTCATCCGGTCGTTCAGGACCTTGTCGGCCCACTGGGGGTCGGCGAGCAGTGCGCGTCCGACGGCGACGAGGTCGAACTCGTCCCGCTCGAGACGGTCCAGGAGCCGCTCGATGGTGTCCACGGCCGCGTTCGCACCGGAGAGGGAGCCGGGTTGGAAGACGGTGTCCAGGCCGACCGAGCCGACGGTGATGACCGGCTTGCCGGTGACCTTCTTCGCCCATCCGGCGATGTTCAGGTCCGATCCCGTGTCGGGGAACTCGGCCTGCCAGTGGCGGCGTCCGGAGGCGTGGAACGCGTCGACCCCGGCCTCCGCCAGCGGGGTGAGCACGGCTTCCAGTTCCTTGGGGTCCTCGGCGAGCCGGGCGTCGTAGTGTTCGGACTTCCACTGGGAGAACCGGAGCACGACGGGGAAGTCGGGCGCGACCTGTTCGCGGATGGCCGCCACCAGGTCGGCGGCGAACGTGGTACGCGAGGCCGGGTCGCCGCCGTAGCCGTCGGTGCGCCGGTTGGTGCGCTCCCAGAGGAACTGGTCGATGAGATAGCCGTGCGCGCCATGCAGTTCCACGCCGTCGAAACCGATCCGCTCGGCCTCCCGTGCGGCCTTGGCGAAGGCGCCGATGACGTCGTCGATGTCGGCGAGGGTCATCGTCCCGCCCGCTCCGGGCGTGCCGTCCAGCGCGATCCCGGACGGTCCCACGGACGGGGCGTCGGGGAACGGCGGGGCTCCCGCGGGCCGCTGTATTCCCACGTGCCAGAGCTGGGGCATGATCGCGCCACCGTGGGTGTGTACGGCGTCAACGACCTTTTGCCATCCGGTGAGTTGTGCCTCGCCGTGGAACCGGGGGATGCCGTCGCGAAAACCGGCGGACCGGTGGTCGACGGTGGTGCCCTCGGTGATGATCAGGCCGGTCCCCGCCGCGGCCCGGCGCGCGTAGTAGGCGGCGACGTCCTCACCGGGAATGCCGTCGGGGGATTGTCCGCGGGTCATGGGTGCCATGACGATCCTGTTCGGCAGCTTGGCCGAGCCCAGTGCGAACGGGCGGGACAGTGCCGTGGCCACGCGGGTGTTCACCGTGTCGCTCTCCTGCCGTGTCGTTCCGGGGTGGTTTCCCCGGAGTTCGAAAGTATGAATCTGAAAGGTACAGTTTTTATGCCGCAAACTGCAACTGTATCGATTGCACTTTAGGGAAACGGTGAAACGGCACAGTCGAGTAGGCTGTGCCACGATCTGTGCGCGGAGGTGGAGACCTTGTTGGACATCCGGTTCTCCCGTGCGCTGCAGCTGATGCTCTTCCTCGCGGTCGCCGCCGAGGACGACGGCGCACCGCTGAGCTCCGCCGAGTTGGCCCGCGTGCTGAACACCAACCCGAGCCTGGTCCGCAAGCTCCTCGTCCCGCTGACGGAGGAGGGGCTGGTCGTCTGCGTCATGGGCCGCACCGGTGGGGCCAGGCTGGGGCGGCCGGCCGACCGGATCACCCTGGCGGAGATCTACCGCTGCGCCGTCGGTGACAAGCCTCTGTGGGCCTGCTCGCCCGGGGTGGAGCCCGTGTGCCAGGTGACCGCGCACGCCGGTGAGTATTTCGCCGCGCTCACCGCGGAGGCCGAGGAAGCGGTGCTCGACTCGCTGGGCGACCGCACACTCGCGGACAGTGTGCGTGAACTGCGCCGCCTCGATACGGGACGCGCGCGACAGCGCTGATTCGCCTCCCCCGAGCCTCGCCTCCTCCGAGCCCCGCGTTCACATCGCCGGAACGCCAGTGCCCCCGTCCGGCTCGGACACGGCCGCCTGGCGCAGGTGTTCGGCGAGTGCCGCGGTGGCGGTGGACGAGGTCCGCGACGCCTTCTCGCCCCAGGCCAGCAGATGGGTGCGGCGTGCCCAGGGATCCTGGAGCTCGCACACGTCGAGTGGCCGGCCGGGGGCGATGGCGCGGCGTGGCACGACCGCGAGTCCCACACCGGCGGCCGCGAGGGAGACAAGGGTGGGGAGGTGGGCGACGGTGGTGCGGTACCGCACCGCTGGAGCGTGCGGACCCAGGTGCTTCTCGATCGAGCGCCGCAGCGAGGAGCCGGCGTCGAGCCCCACGAGCGGGTGCTCGGCGACCTCGCGGTAGGCCACCGCGGTGCGCCCCGCGAGGATGCCGCCGGACTGGCCGATCACCACCAGGGAGTCATCGCAGAGGGGTTCCATGGTGAGACCGCAGTCGCGGGCCTCGGTGTCGAGAACGACGCCCAGGTCCGCCTCGCCGTCCGCGAGCAGCCGCACGGTCCGTGGGGTGCGGCTCTCGGACGCCGTGACGTCGACGTCCGGGTGTGCGCGGAGGAACGAGACCAGGGCCCTAGGCACGAGGTGATGCATCGCCGAGCCGCCGCCCAGCAGGGTCAGTGGCGCGGTCGGGGGCCGGGCGTAGCTCGCCACGGCGCTTTCGAGGCGCGCCGTCTGGGCGAGCACATCCCGTGCGTGGCGGGCCAGCGCCGTCCCCGCCGGGGTGGGGCGCACCCCCCGCCGACCACGGATCAGCAGGGCCACGCCCGCGTGGTGTTCGAGCGAGCGCACCCTGGCGCTGGCCGACGGGAGGCTCAGATGCATCCGGCGGGCGCCCGCCGTGATCGAGCCCTCCGCCACGATGTGAAGGAAGAGCCGCAGGTCGTCCAGGTCATAACGCACCCTGACGAGCCTATG
The DNA here is from genome assembly GCF_003595545.1 of Streptomyces sp. 11-1-2. Taxonomy (NCBI): domain Bacteria; kingdom Bacillati; phylum Actinomycetota; class Actinomycetes; order Kitasatosporales; family Streptomycetaceae; genus Streptomyces; species Streptomyces sp. 11-1-2. The sequence continues at coordinate 1,433,193 of NZ_CP022545.1, read as the reverse complement.
GCACAGCCTTGCGCAGGCTACGTGGATCACGCATTGTGCGCCCACGGGCCGTGGGGCGATGCTCGGCGGGTGTCCGAGATGGTGATTGTCCTGCTGGCGGGTGTGGCCGCCGGGGCGTTGAACGCCGTCGGCGGCGGGGGCACGTTCGTGGCGCTTCCCGCCCTGGTCGCGGCCGGTCTGTCCCCCGTGACGGCGAACGCCTCCTCGACCGTGGCCCTCGTACCCGGGACCGTGGCGAGCGCGTGGGTCTACCGGCGCGACCTCGCCCCCCTCGGGGGCACGTCCACGCGGGCGCTGACCGTGGTCAGTGTGATCGGCGGCGGGCTCGGTGCCGGTCTGCTGCTGACGCTGCCCGCGGTGTCGTTCGACGCCGCGGTGCCCTGGCTGCTCGCCTTCGCCACGGTGATCCTCGCCTTCGGGCGCCATGTCTCCCGTGCGGTGAGCGACGCGAAGGGCCATGCGGTCGGCATGAGCCCCCGGACCGTCCTGACCGGCCAGTTCCTCCTCGCCGTGTACGGCGGCTACTTCGGCGGTGCCGTCGGCATCATGATGCTGGCCGTGTGGAGCATCGGCCTCGGGCTCGACACCTCGGCCGGCAACCCGATGCGAGTCGCCCAGCTCGCGGCCATCTATCTCAGCGCGACCGGACTGTTCCTCATCGCCTCGGACGCGCTGAGCGCACCGTCTGTGCTCATCACCATGCTGGTCGGCGCGGTGGCCGGCGGGGTGGCCGGAGCGCACATCGCCCGTCGTCTCCCCGCGTGGCTGCTGCGCGGCGTCGTTCTGACCACCGCCGTCACCATGACCGTCCTGTACTTCCTCCGGGGCTGAGCAGGTGACTCAGCCCCGCAGGGGAGCGGATGAGCAGGGGAGGGGTGCTACGACAGCGTGTCGGCCACGACATGCGCCGCGTCCGCGATCAGCTTGTCGTCGGACTTGGCGTCCTTGTCAGCGCGGTTCGACATGATCGCCACGACGATGGGAGCGGAGTCGGGCGGCCACACCACCGCGATGTCATTGCGGCCACCGTAGTAGCTGCCGCTTCCGGTCTTGTCGCCGACCTGCCAGTCCTTGGGCACCCCGGCCCTGATGAGCGCGTCCCCGGTGGTGTTGGTCCGCAGCCACTTCGTGAGCTGTGCGCGCTCTCCGTCGCCGAGGACATCGCCGAGCACGAACGCGCGCAGATCCTTTGCCATCGCCCGCGGGGTGCTCGTGTCCTGTGTGGAACCGGGGACCCAGCGACTCAACTCCGGCTCGCGGCGCTCCATCTGGATGACGTCGTCGCCCATCTTCTCGAGCATGGCGTCGAGGCCCTTGGGTCCGCCGAGCTCGTCGAAGAGCAGGTTGGCCGCCGCGTTGTCGCTGTAGCGGACGGCGGCGTCACACAGCGCGCCCACGCTCATCCCGGTGTCGACGTGCTTCTCGGTCACGGGGGAGTTGTCGACGAGATCGTCCTTGGAGTACTTGATCACCCGGTCCAGCCCGCCCAGTTTGACCTTCTGCAGCACTGCACCGGCTTCCAGCGCCTTGAACGTGGAGGCGTAGCCGAACCGCTCACCGTCGCGATAGGCCACCTCGTGTCCGGTGCCGGTGTCGATGGCGTAGACGCCCAGCCGCGCGTCGTAGGAGCGCTCCAGCTTCTTGAACTCGCCGGTGAACGACGCCGGATCCGTGCCCGCCTTCGCCGCCAGATCCGTGGACGTGGACGACGCGCTCGATGTGCTCGACGACCCCGATGAGTCCGAGGATCCGTCCTGGCCGCAGGCCGTCAGCGGGACGAGAAGCGTGAGCGCGGTGAGCGCGCCGAGGGCGGTGTGCCGGGCACGGGGGAATCGCATGATCCTGACCTCCGGTTGGGCCCCCGTCACGCAGGGGGCACAGGGGATGGAACGACCGGGCCCCTCGCCGGGGCGCGGCCGTGGGCATCGGGATCACCTTCGCCGTCGGGCGGCTATGCGGTCCAATACGCTCCTGCGCTTCTTCATGCTGATCTGGCATAGAGTGCGGATGTGGATCTGGTGGGAGCGTGCCGTGCGTTCGTCAGCGTGAGCGAGCGTGGAAGCTTCACCGTCGGGGCGGCCGCTGCCCGGATGTCCCAGTCGGTGGCCAGCCGTCGGGTGGCCGCTCTGGAGGAGCGCTTCGGTGAGCAGCTCTTCGAGCGCACCTCACGGCGGGCCGTACTCACCCCGTTCGGGCGGGAGATGCTGCCGGTGGCCAGACAGCTCGTACAGGCGGCCGATGTGCTGCTGCACGAGGCCGAGGCCGCCAAGCGCAAGCCGTGGCGGCTCGCGATGCCCGGCATCTGTTCCACGGCCGATCTCGCCCGCCTCGTCGCCGAGGCACGCGGGCACGGGATCACGCTCGATCTCCGCGTGGCGGCGCCGGCACGGCGCCTGGAGCTCATCCACGCGCAGCAGGTGCGGGCCGCCCTGCTCGCGGTGCCCGCGGACGAGGCCACGTGGTCCGTGCCGCTCGGGCTCGCCGGAGTCCGGGATCCCGGTGTGCGGCGGGTCTATCTCGAAACGCTGCGGGTCGGCCGGGCCGCTCCGGGCTCGGCCCGCCGTATCTGGATCCAGCCGGAGGACGATGTGCCGCATATCCGCGATCCGCTGACCCGGCTGCGCGACGCGGTCGGTCTGCGGCCCGCCCAGCTCGTGGCCGCCACCGACCTGACGACCGCCGCCGCCGAAGTCCTGTGCACCCGCGACCTGTTGCTGTGCTCTCCCGCGCAGGCGGCGGAACTCGCCTTGAAGTGGCGGCCCATCGGCGAGATCACGCTCGGCCGGGGGTTCGCTCTCGCCGCCGCCGCGGACGGCAATCCGCAGCCCATCGAAGGGCGCCTGGGCGGCGCCATCGCCCGCTGCCTCGGCGCGGACACCCCGGCGGACACCGAGGAAGGAACGGAAGCGTGAGCACCGAGACACTGCTGCGCGATCTGCGCGAGCAGTTGCGCGACGGAGGACTGCACGGCTGCCTGCTCGTACGGGATCTCCACACGGGGGACGAGCTGGGGATCGACCCGGACACCCAGCTGCCGTCCGCCTCCCTGGTCAAGGTCCCGCTCGCGCTGGCGACGGCGGAGCGCATCCGGCGCGGCGAACTCGACGGAGGGACGCTGCTCGACGTACCCCCGGGGCGGATCACCACGCCCGGTCCCACCGGGCTGAGCCGGTTCCGCCACCCCGCCCGGATCGCGATCGAGGATCTGCTCTACCTGAGCACGTGTGTAAGTGACGGAACGGCGGCCGATGCGCTGTTCGACCTCACCCCGCCCGCCCAGGTCGCCGAGATCCTCCAGGAACTCGGGCTGCGCGGCATCACCGTCCGGCACGGTATGCGCGAACTGACCGAAACCCCCGTGGAGCGTTTCGACGCCGAGCAGGTGCATCTCGCCCACGCCCTCGCCATCGACGCGGGCACCAGCGGCCGTGGCCACCGGGTGCCGCAACTCGACACCACCCGCGCCAACACCGGCAGCGCACGAGCCTGGGTGGACCTGCTCGGGGCTCTGTGGACACCGTCGAAAATCCACCCCGACGTGGCGCTGCACGTGCGCGATCTCATGGCCCACAACATGCTGCGGCACCGGCTCGCCCCGGACTTCAGCTCCGACGCCACCACCTGGTCCTCCAAGACCGGCACCCTCCTCAACCTCCGCCATGAGATCGGCATCGTCGAGCACTCCGACGGTCAGGCGTTCGCCATCGCCGTGCTCACCGAGTCACTCGTGCCCGCGAGCACCCAGCCCGGCGCCGACGCCCTCATGGCGCAGGTGGCCCGCACCCTGCGTGACCACCTCCGGCAGCTCTAGGCCCGGTCGCAGGAGGGTGGTGACCAGCGCCGGAAGGTGGTGACCAGCCCGAGGCGGCTGGTCACCGGCCCATGGTCAGAGAGTGCGGCCGAAGAGCTCGAGCAGGGCCTCCCAGTGGCGTTCGGCGGCCTCGGCGTTGTAGGAGACGGTGTCGGCCTGGGTGTAGCCGTGCTGCGCGCCCGTGTAGACCTCGGCGCGGTGGCGGACACCGGCCTCGGTGAGGGCCTTGTCCAGGCGCTCCATCTGCTCGGGCGGAAGGGAGTGGTCCTGGTCCGCGTGTCCGAAGTACAGCTCGGCGGTGACCTGTCCGGCCACCGTGTGCGGGCTGTCCGGTGCCTCGGTGGCCAGGTTGCCGCCGTGGAAACCGGCCGCCGCGGCAACGCGGTCGGGGTAGCTTCCGGCGGTACGCAGGGCCAGCCCGGCGCCCAGGCAGTAGCCGGTGATGCCCACGGGTCCGTCGGTGGCCTGCGGGCAGGAGGCCAGCCAGTCCAGATAGGTGCCGGCGTCGTTCATCGCGCGCTCGGGGGTGAGCTCCTGTGCGATCGGGAGGATGTCCTGGAAGATCTCCGGACGCGCCGCGAAGTCGAGGAAGTCGGGCAACTCCACCACGGGAGCACGCCCGTGGCGGTAGAAGACGTTGGGCGCCAGCACGGTGTAACCGGCCGCGGCCAGGCGGTCGGCCATCCCCCGCAGGTGGGGCCGGAGGCCGAAGGCGTCCATGTACAGCAGAACGGCCGGGTGGCGGTCGGTGTCGTCGGGATGGACCAGATAGGCATCGGCGATGCCGTCCCGGGTGGGGATGTCGACGGCTGTTCCGCGCACTGCGGTCATAAGGGGGTTCCTTTCTTGCATACCGGACGACGCGCATGAGCGCCGCCGACCAAGATCTCCGGGCCATCGTGCCACTCGCCAACAGCGCGTCGTACGACACGCCCGCGATGGCCGATTCGCTCCACCGCTAGAGCCAGCCCTCGGGCAGGGCGGCCCCACCGGCGTATACGTGTCTGATCGCCGCGGCGATCGAATAACAGTCGAAGAGCGCTGAATGCTCCCTGCCGGCCACGGGTTTGGGCAGATTGAGTGCTTCCCATAGCCGACCGGAGTTGGCCGATGCCGTTATCGGTGCGACGCTGTTCAGCCATGGGCGGATATTCAGGAAGCCGGCGCTGAGAAAGCCGTTCTTGATCTCCTCCCCGCGGGCCCGGGCCCATCCCACGTTCTCCCCGAGGACGACCATGTCGTTGCCGTAGGAGAGCACGGACTGGCCCCGGCAGAACGCCAGGAAGTCACTGAGCGCCTCGGCGGGGGCGACTCCCTCGCGGTCCACGGTTTCCTGGTCGATGCCCGTGAGGCCGGTGAAGAAAGGGGACAGCCGCGGGTTGACCACCGGCCTGACCAGCGCCTCGTATTCCTCGACAACCGAGTGGTCGTCAGCGGAATGACCGGTGCTGATGCGCAAGGCGCCGATCTGGACGATTTCGCGAAGCTGCCCCGGCTCCGACCAATCCTGCTCGAGCGATCCCGACCATGAGGTGAACTCAAGGTCGAACACGACAAACGTCGACAACCGGTCTCTCCTCGTTTCGGTGTGGGGCGAACGAACCGTATGAGCCGCTGCGCAGGAGACTACTCCTCTCCGAATACCTTCCCGGGCCGGGATCCCGGTGGGCCGCCGAGCGATGTCGGGGCCGAAGACGGCGGCGGGCTTGGCACCCAATGGCGTCCGAACGCCGGATGGCATGGCGGTGCGGAAACTGCCCCGCCGTCCCGTGCCGGGAGCGGCCAAGTCGTCCACGGCCATTGACGCCGACGGTCGCCGGTTCTACCGTCAGGTTCGATTTCACGGTCAACGTACGAAATATCGAACCAGAATCATGACATGCACCTGACACTCGGCATGCACGGGGAAGGGCACCCCCATGAAGGTTCCTTCAGGTCTCACGCGTCTCGCGAGGGTGAGAAAAGCGCTGCTGTCGGCGGGTACGACAGCGGCCCTCGTCTTCGGGTTCCTGGCCGGCGGCGCGGGCACGTCCCGGGCCGCGGCGTCCCTGCCGTGCGACATCTACGCCTCGGCCGGTACGCCCTGCGTGGCCGCGCACAGCACCACACGCGCCCTCTACGCATCCTTCAACGGCCCGCTCTACCAGCTGAAACGCGCCTCCGACGGCGGCGTGGCCGACGTGGGAACGCTGACGGCGGGCGGATACGCCGACGCCGCCCGGCAGGGCTCCTTCTGTGCCGGAACGACCTGCGTCATCAACGTCATCTATGACCAGTCACCGCGCCACAACCACATGCCCATCGAACCGGCCGGGACCGCGGGTCCCGCCAACTCCGGTGTGCCCGCCGACGCGTTACCGGTGACCGCGGGTGGTCATCAGGTTTACGGCGCGTCCTTCTCCGGCCGCATGGGTTACCGGCACACCGCGGCCTCCGGTGTCGCCGTCAACGGCCAGCCCGAGGGTATGTACATGGTCACGTCCGGCACCCACGTCAATGGACTGTGCTGCTTCGACTACGGCAACGCCGAAGTGCAGATCGCCGACACCGGCAACGGCCACATGGACGCCATCAACTTCGGCACGGAGTGCTGGTTCCCGCCGTGCAGCGGATCCGGGCCCTGGGTGCAGGCGGACCTGGAGAACGGCCTGTTCCAGTCGGACAGCGGCTACAGCGAGAACCCCTCGAACACCGGCAACCCGGCGCCCTTCGTCACCGCCCTGCTGAAGAACAACGGGCAGAACCACTTCGCCCTCAGGGACGGCAATGCCCAGTCCGGCAAGCTCACCACCCAGTACGCGGGGCCGGAGCCGTCCAGGCCGGGCTACTCGCCGATGCACCAGGAGGGCTCCATCGTCCTCGGGACCGGCGGTGACAACAGCAACGGGTCCATCGGGTCCTTCTTCGAAGGCGTGATGACCAGCGGCGTTCCGACCGACGCGGCCGACGACGCGGTGCAGGCCAACATCGTCTCCGTGGGCTACGGCGCGCCCAGCCCGGTCGCGGGCGGCACCCTCAACGCGGGCTCGACGATGTCCCTGCGGGCGACCACCCCCGGCTACACCGACCGCTACATCCGCCACCAGGCCAACAGCGCCGTCACCTCCGTGGTGTCCTCCGGAAGCTCCGCACTCGACAAGGGCGACGCGTCCTGGATCGTGCGGCGCGGCCTCGCCAACGCCTCGTGCGTGTCGTTCGAGTCGCGCAACTACCCCGGTGACTTCCTGCGGCACTACAACTACCAGTTGCTCCGGCAGCCGATGGACGGCACCGCGGTCTTCCGGGCCGACGCGACGTTCTGCCCCCAGACCGGCAAGAGCGGCCAGGGCACCTCGTTCGCTTCGTACAACTACCCCGACCGGTTCATCCGCCACTACGAGAACAAGGCGTACATCGCCTCCAACGGAGGATCCAACGTCTTCGACAGCGCCACGTCGTGGGCCGATGACGTGAGCTGGCAGGTGTCCGCGCCCTGGACGCCGTAGGTCGCCGTAGAGCGCCCTGGCCGAGACCGGCTCTGAGGGAGTCTCAGTCGCGCAGGCTCATGCCGCCACAGACCGACCACACCTGGCCGTTGACCCACTCGGCGTCGTCCGAGAGGAGAAAGGCCACGGTGCCGGCCACGTCCGCGGGCTCGCCCAGCCGCGGACTACGGGCGATCTTCAGCGCCATGGCCTGCAGCCGCTGGTCGTCCCGCTGCTTCTGGGTGTCGCCCATGACCAGCCCGGGCGCCACGGCGTTGCAGCGGATGCCCTCCTTGCCCCACCGGGAGGCGATATGGCGGGTCAGCGCGTTGATCCCGGCCTTGGAGGCGGCATACGCGGGACGCCGGGGCTCCCCACCCCAGGCCGCGCCGGAGGAGGTGTTGACGATGACGCCGCCGCCCTGGGCCAGCAGCCGTGGGATGACCGCCCGGCAGGTGAGGGCGTAGCCGAGCAGGTTCACCTCGTGGGTGCGCCGCCACAGGGCCGGGTCCATCTCCAGCAGGTCGGTGTCCCGGCCCAGGTGGTCGTCCGAGAGGTCGGCGCCGACGTTGTAGAGCCCGTCGACCCCGCCGAACTCGGCGGCGGCCCGGTCGACCAGCGCACCGATCGACTCCTCGTCGGCGAGGTCGAACTCGACGGCGACCGCGGTGCCGCCGGCCTCGGCGATGCGCTGGGAGGTGGCCTTCGCACCCACGAGGTTGATGTCGCCGACGACGACCGAGGCGCCCTCCTCGGCGAGCCGCTCGGCCGTGGCGGCGCCGATCCCGGTGGCGCCGCCCGCGACGACGATCCTCTTGCCCTGAAGTCCTCGCATGCCGCTCTCCCGCTCACAGAGGTCTGGAACCGAAGAATCACCGTGAATCAGCATTCCTAGCATGGAACCCGGTGTCACAACAGGGCTCGGATCTCATGACTGCGATCGTGGTTCAGCCCACCGGTAGAATCGCGGGGTGAACGGAACGGCGCGTACGAGCACGAGAGACATCGCGCGAGCGGCCATCCGGGCCGAGCTGGCCGAGGTGGCGTCCGGCCTGTTCCGGAGCAAGGGCTTCGAGAAGGTCACCATCAACGACCTGGCCGCGGCCGCCGGTGTCTCGCGCAGCACCTTCCTGCGCTACGTCGGCAGCAAGGAAGAGGCCGTCCTCAGCGCCTTCGACGCCTACGGCGAGCGGGCCGCCGACGCCCTGCGGGCCAGGCCCGCCGAAGAGGACGACTGGACGGCTCTGCGGCGCGCGCTGGACGTCGTCCTCGCCTACCACCGCCGGGACCCGGTCAGCGCCCTCGCGACGACCCGTCTGGTCCGGAACACCCCCGCCCTGTGTGCCCGGCTGCTGGAGAAGCAGAACGGCTGGCGGCCCGTGCTGGCCCAGGCCCTCGCCGAGCGGCCCGGCGACGATCCGCGTCCCACCCCCCTGGCCCTGTCGGTGAAGGCCGCCGCCGCACTGGGCTGCCTGAACATCGCCCTCGACCACTGGACGGCCTCCGACGGCCGCCCCGACCTCACCGCCCTCCTGGACGAGGCGTTCGCCGCCCTCGCCGGGTGACCTCCCGCTCGGCATACTGGTCGGTGGGGCATCGTTCGCCGGCCGCCCAGGGCGGAGGGTTATCTCCCTGGTTGCTTTCCTCCCGAGATGGAATTCTCCCCTTTCGGTTACTCGTGAAGGAGGCAGACGATGACGACATGGACCAGCGACGAACTCAACCGGATCGCGACGACGGACGAGCTGGAAATGGCGCCGCTGCAAGGCGACGGCACACCGCGTACGGCGGTGCCGATCTGGGTCGTGCGTGACGGCGACGACCTCTACGTCCGCTCCTACCGGGGCACCGGCGGCTCCTGGTGGCGCACCGCCCACGGGAGCCACGAGGGCCACATCCGCTCCGGCGGCGTGGACCGGGACGTCACCTTGATCGAGGAGGGCGACCCCGGTGTCAACGACCGGGTCGACAACGCGTACCGCTCCAAGTACGGCCGCTACAGCGAAACCTATGTCGAGCCCATGGTCGCGGACACGGCGCGCGCCACGACGCTGAGGCTCGTGCCCCGGTGACGGCGAGTGAGCGGGTCACCGACGACCGCCTTCACCACACCCCGCCATCGCGACACCCCGGCCCCTGAGGCGCCCGAGCACCCGGAGAACCCATGACCACCCTTGCCATCATCGGAGCCGGCCCCGGTCTCGGCGCCGCCGTCGCGCGGCGCTTCGGCCGTGGCCCTGGGGCCGATCGAGGTTCTGCAGTACAGCCCGGTGCCGCAGCGGGAATTCATGCTGCCGGTCCTGGACACCACCGCCGATGACCTCGTGGGCCCGGTGGAGTTCTCCGTGTACGGCCCCGTCACCGCCGTACGGCAGGTGCTCCCCGGTATGCGCGCCCTGGGCCGGGGCACGGTGCTCTTCGTCAACGGAGGCACCGCCGTGGTGCCGCACTCCGAGCGCGCGGGCACCTCCGTCGCCTTCGCCGCCGAGAGCGCGTACGGCCGGCTGCTGCACGACACCCTCGCCGACGAGGGCATCCACGTGGCGCAACTGATCATCCCGGGCGCGATCGTTCCCGGACACGAGAAGAAGGACCCGGCCGTGCTGGCGGACACCCTGTGGACCCTGCACCAGGATCGGCACGGCTTCCGGCACTTCGCCGACGATCTGGAGTCCTGACCCGGTCCGGGGGAGGTGTTCCCGTGAGCTGTGCGGGGCGGCCCGGTGGCCGCCCCGCGCGGTGTCTCAGGAGAAGGTGCCGGGCCCGACGTGGTCGGGGTCGGGACCGCCGCGCGCTCCGGTGTCGAGCGCGTCGATGGCGGCCACCTCGTGGGGGGTGAGGGAGAAGTCGAAGATCGCGATGTTCTCCGCGATGCGGTGTGGTTTGACGGACTTCGGGATCGCGCACAGGTCGTGCTCGATGTGCCAGCGGAGGATGATCTGGGCCGGGGATTTGCCGTATTTCTCGGCGAGGCCGGTGATGGTGGGTTCCTTGAGCGGGTCCCTGACCTTGTCCGGGCTCTCGCCCCCGTAGCGGTTCACTCCGCCGATGGGCGACCAGGACTGGGTGAGGATGCCCTGGCGGACGTCGAAGGCGCGCAGCTCGGGCTGGCTGAAGAACGGATGCAGTTCCACCTGGTTCACGGCGGGCACGACGTCGGTGCGCGCCATGAGATCGGTCAGGTGCGCGGGAGTGTGGTTGCACACGCCGATGGCCCGCACCCGGCCGTCGGCGAGCAGCTTCTCGGCCGCCTTGTACGAGGCCACCGTGGTGTCGAACGCGGACGGGGCCGGCCAGTGCAGCAGATACAGGTCGAGCCGGTCCAGGCCCAGCTTGGTGAGGCTGGTGTCGAAGGCGCGGAGGGTGGCGTCGTAGCCGTAGTCGGTCATCCACACCTTGGTGATGACGAAGATGTCCTCGCGGCCGATGCCCGAGCGGGCGATGCCCTCGCCGACCTCCTTCTCGTTGCCGTAGGCGGCCGCGGTGTCGATGAGGCGGTAGCCGTTCTCGATCGCGGTCGTCACCGCGGGGATGGTCTCGTCGGGCGGGCTCTGGTAGACGCCGAGGCCCAGAGCGGGCATCCGCACGCCGTTGTTCAGGGTCAGAAGGGGGGCTGGTCCATTCATACGGGATCCTTGTGTGCGTCGGAGACCGGCGGGCCCGCCCGGTGCCGTGCCCCGGCATGGGTTGAAGCCCGCTCGTACTGCGACAGGGGTTCCCGATGACGGGCCGTGTGCTCGCTCCGTACCCCGAACGTCACCACGTTGGCGCGATCAGGGCGCTGTGCCCGGCCCCGGAGGCCGCCGCCCCGGCGCCGAATGACAGGGGATCACGGTGAGGTGCTGTTCTCGTCGGCCGTCATGTCCTGTGTGCCGATGACCGAGAGAAGTTCCAGCTGGGCGGCGCCTTCGGTGCCGGGCGGGGCGCTGAACCACAACAGGCGCTGGCGGCCGTCCTCGCTGAACAGGGAGTGGCAGTCCAGCTCGATGACGCCCAGCACGGGGTGGACGATGCGCTTGTGGTCGGTCCGCCGGAGGGCGACGTCGTGGGTGTCCCAGAGGGTGGCGAACTCCTCGCTGTGGCGTCGGAGCGCGGCCACCATCCGCCGTACCTCGGTGTCGCCGCCACGCCGGGCGGCGACGGCCTGCAGGTCGGCGACGAAGACCCGGGAGTGGTGGGGGTGGTCCTCGGGCGGGTAGAGCGCACGGGCGTCCGGATCGGTGAACCAGCGGTGGACGAGGCTCGCCGCGGGCCCGCGGACCGCACGGGGACGGCCGACCAGCGCGGCGGCCAGCTCGTTCTGCACCAGGGTCTGATGCAAGTCGGTGATGACCTGGGCGGGGGTGGTGGCCAGCCGGTCCAGCAGGCCGAGCAGGGCCGGCTGGACCTGCGCGGCCGGGCCGTGCGTCACCGGGGGAACGGGGCGGTCGGCGAGGTGGAACAGATGGTCGCGCTCGTCGCCGTTCAGCCGCAGCGCCCGGGCGAGGGCGGTCAGCACCTGGGCCGAGGGCTGAGCGCCGCGTCCGCGCTCCAGCTCGGTGTAGTAGTCCGCGGACAGCCCGGCCAGCTGGGCGACCTCCTCGCGCCGCAGCCCGGGCACCCGGCGCCGCGGACCGGTGGGCAGGCCCACGTCGGCCGGGCGGATGCGGTCGCGCCGGGACTTCAGGAACGCGGCGAATTCGGAGTGGTTCACACCCCCCATGGTCGCCTGTGCCGGTGGGCTGAGCCAGGGGCTGACAACCCCTGGGTGGGGACAGCCCTGGCTGGCACGGAAACCCCGGCCCAGAGTGGAAGCACCGAAGGGGAACGGCGGCGACACCGCCGACGCCCCGGGGCACGGCCACACCATGTGGCATCCGCCAGTCAGCACCCTGTTCCAGGAGTCTCCATGTCACCCCAGGCAACCGCGCCCCCGCACTCCACCGACCGGCCCCGCGTCGCCATCGTCACCGGCGGCTCCCGTGGTATCGGCCAGGAGGCGGTGAAGCGGCTGGCCGCCGACGGATACGCCGTCGTGGTCGGATACGCGGGCCACCGGGAGCCGGCCGAAGCCGCCGCCCATGACATCGCCGCCGCCGGTGGCCGGGCCGTCGCCGCCCAGGCCGACGTGGCCGACGAGCAGCAGGTGGCCGCGCTCTTCGACACCGCGGAGTCCGAGTACGGCGGGGTCGACGTCGTCGTCCACGCGGCCGGCCGGCTGTACCTGGCCCCCATCGCCGAGCTGGACCTGGCGGAGCTGGACGCGCTGCACCGCACCAACATCCGCGGAACCTTCGTCGTCGCCCAGCAGGCCGCCCGCAGGATCCGCGGCGGCGGGGCGCTCATCACCTTCTCCACGTCCATTGTGGGCCTGGCCCTCCCCGCCTACGGCGCCTACAGCGCCAGCAAGGGAGCGACCGAGGCGCTCACGATGATCCTGGCGCGCGAGCTGCGCGGCCGGGACGTCACCGTCAACACCGTCGCCCCCGGCCCCACCGCCACCGATCTGTTCCTGGAGGGCAAGGACGAGGAGACCATCACCCGGATGGCGGCCCAGCCCCCGCTGGAGCGCCTCGGCACCCCCACCGACATCGCCGAGGTCGTCGCCTTCCTCGCCTCCCCGGCCGGCCACTGGGTCAACGGCCAGGTCATCCGCGCCAACGGCGGCATCGTCTGACCGCCACGGCGCCCCCGCACGACTGCTTTCCACCCCGTTTCCCCGCCAGGAGAGAGAACGACCATGCCCTTCGCGAACTTCAAGGTCCCCGCCGGATCCCTCGACGAGAAGCAGAAGCAGGAGATCGTCACCCGCACCACCGAGCTGTACGTCGACATCTACGGTGAGCGCGCCCGCGCCAACACCCTCGTCGTGGTCGAGGAGGTCACCGACGGCGGCTGGGGCATCGGCGGCAACGTCCTGACCCTCGCCATGCTCCAGCAGCCGCCAGGCCACTGATGCCACCACACACCCACGGCCCCCGGCGCCGCTCGGCGCCGGGGGAGTCCCGGGTGCTAGCCCGCGGTGACCGCCGTGGGGCTGAACGTGACGGGCAGCGATTCCAGGCAGCGGTACCAGAAGGAGTCCACCCACTTCAGCTCCTCGGGCGCGACCGCCAGCGTCAGGTCCGGAACGCGGTCCAGCAGCACCTCGATCGCCGTCTCCGCGATGATCCTGGCCGTCTCGGGGCCGCCCACCGGGCAGCCGTAGTCACCGCCGCTGAAGCTGACGTGCGAGTGGTTCCCGCCGTGGCCGACGGGGGTGTCGGGCCACAGCAGCGGATCGGCGTTGGCGGCGGCCAGGCCGAGGACGACGAGGTCGCCGGTGCGGATGCGCCGGCCTCCGAGGGCGGTGTCCCGGGTGGCGTACCGCCCGATGAGGTTCTGCAGCGGGGAGTCCGCCCACAGCACCTCGTTCATGGCCTCGCCGATGCTGCGGCGGTTGCCCGAGAGGGTCATGGCGAAGCGCTCGTCGGTGAGCATCAGCCGCAGGGTGTTGCCGATCCAGTACGAGGTGAGCGGCAGCGCGGCGGCCATCAGCACCATCAGGTCGGCGGTCTGCTGCTCCTCGGTCAGGTCCGGGGTGTTCAGGATGAACTGCGAGGTGAGGTCGGGGCCCGGCGCCTCTCGCTTGGCCTTCACCAGCTCCGCCACGTACGCGGCGACCTGCTGCTTGCCGGTGATGGCTTCCTCGTTGGAGAGGAACGATACGGTCAGCCCTCCCGCCAGGGCCTCCAGCCCGGCCTCGTCGTCGGCCAGGCCGAACAGCTCGGCCGCGGCGAGGGTGGGCACCGAGTAGATGTAGTCGTACACCAGATCCGCCTTGCCGCTCACGGCGAACTTGTCGATGAGCTGGTCGGCGAAGCGCTCGCAGTGCCCGCGCAGCACGAAGGGGTCGACCGTGGCGAGGGCCTCGCTGGCGGCCGTCGCACGCTGCCGGTGCTCCTCGCCCTCCGTGAAGGGCATCATCGGGCTGTACGCCACCCACGGCATGAGCGGCCAGTCCGGCGGCACGCTGTCCCAGCCGTTCCAGCGGCGCGGGTCCCGGCCGAAGGTCTCGACGTCGGACAGCACCTGGCGCGTCTCGCGGTAGCCGAGGACGAACCAGGCGTCGATGTCGCCTTCGAGCAGGACGGGGGCGACCTGTCCGCTGTCGTGCCGTATCCGCTGGTAGGTCTCGGTCGGCCGGCGCCGGAAATCCGGCCCGTACAGTCGTGCGGCGTGGGCGGGGCAGCCCGGGGGTGGTGCCTCCGGTGTGGGGTGCGGGGCCTGCGTGTCCTGGTCGTCCTGGGGGTTCGTCACTGCATTGTCTTCCTCGGGAGCGGCGGATCTGCGGGGCTGCCGGGAGGCTAACGAAGTGATCGCGTCAGGCCAACTTCCCTGCGGTGACGATGCCTCGGCGGATCCCCGTGGTGCGCCGGGCGAGTCGTGGACGAGATGGGGCGGCGGGCGGTCCGTCGTGCTCCCGTATCCGCTGCGGCGGGCGGTGCATATCGCACTGCGCGGGGCTGCTGTGCATACATGAATGGCCCCTCCATGAATTCAGACGGATAAATGCGAATGCGAATTCCGGACACTGTGGGAGTGGGGTGGACGTCGCCACGGAGGCGGTGGTGGGACGTGTCGTGCGTTGACGCGCGTCGACGCGTCGGAATTCCTCGTTCAATGCGGCACAAGACCCATTCCGCTTTTGCCGGGTAGGGCAGCCCAGGAGCCGGGAGGCGATTTTCCGTACCGCCCGGGCTGTAATACCTGGCCGGATACCGTTCTCGCCGCCCGCAGTCCCTTGCCGTGCGCACTTCACCGCGCGATACCGTGCGGCCGGGATTTCACCGGGGGCATCCGCTCCCTGTCCCGATCAAAATTTGGGGGGACTGGTGCAGATACGCAAGGTCGTTTTAGCGGCGAGCGGAGTGGTTTTCGCGTTCGCCCTGACGATTCCGGCGGCCGCGTCCGCCGACTCGCACAGCACCGTCACACATACCGCGGACACCGCGGTATCCACACACAAGAGTGCGGCGTCCCGCTCATCCGCTGAGTCCGCCCAGAATTACTGGACTCCACAGCGCATGCGCAGAGCCGTCGAGGCCGACACGCCCGCCGATGCCAAGGCGTCCCGGAAGGCGGCCATCGACGCGGCGGCCAAACCCTCTCAGCTCGCGAAACCGCAGAAGGCGACCACTTCGAAGAAGGCCCGCGGGGTCCGGATCGCGACCTCGATCGTGCAGGGGAAGGTCTTCTTCCACAACCCGACCAACGGCGGCGACTACGCCTGCTCCGCCGCGGCGGTCAACAATCCGACGAAGAACATGGTGTTCACCGCCGGGCACTGCGTCCACGGTGGCGCCGGCGGCACCTGGGCAACCAACTGGGTGTTCGTTCCCGCCTACTACAACGGCTCACGGCCGTACGGAACCTGGTCCGCCAAGACGCTCACCTCGTTCAACGGCTGGATCAACAGCAGTGACCTGAACTACGACATCGGCGTGGCCAACGTCTGGGACAACGGCTCCAGCAAGCTGGTCAACACCGTCGGCGGCATGGGGCTCGGCTACAACTACGGGTACGCCAACACCGTGACCGTCTGGGGCTACCCGGCCGCCTTCGGCTATGACGGCGAGGTGCCCTACGTGTGCCAGAACATCGGCACGTGGCAGGACGGCTCCCGGGTGCAGAACGGGTGCACCATGGTCGAGGGCGCCAGCGGCGGCCCCTGGCTGCGGGACTACAACGAGACCACGGGCCTGGGGACCGAGATCGGGGTCACCAGCACCCGGACCGATCCGCCCGCCTACATCGACAGCCCCTACTTCGACAACAAGATCCAAACGATCTACAACAACACCGCCAACGGCTGAGCACCACACCGCCAACGGCTCAGTACCACACCGCACTCGGCCGGGGCCCCGCAGCCAGGGGTCCCGGCCTCCGGCATCGGGAGAGAACGCCATGCGCCCGCTCACTGCAGCCCTCCTCACCGCGGCGATCGCGGCAACCGGCATCGTCGCGGCCCTCGCCGTCACCGCCCGGGGCCAGGACACCGGCGATCCCCCCGTCCCGGACACCCCACGGAGCGCCCCGGACACCCCGCGGAGCCACCGGGCGGATCCGCCGGACCCCTCGTACTGGACCCCGGAGCGGGTGCGCGACGCCCGGCCCGCTCCCATGCCCACCGATCCGCGCACGGGAGGCGGGCGGCAATCGCCGCCATAGGTGCGTAAGGTGGCGCGGGTGCGAATAGCTGTGTCCTCCGGCCGCCGTGCCGGATACCGACCTTGGCCGGGGCGGATCCTGATCTCGGCGCTGGTGCTGTTGTCCCTCTTCTCCGTCTATGGGGACGTGACGGAGCGGATCGTCTTCGACCCGACCTTCGACACGGAGGCATTCGTCGGGGACTGGGTGCCGGTCTGCTCCGGAGCCCTGGCCGGGGGGATGGCCGTGCTGGCCGTGATGCGCGATTCCCGCTGGGTCCCGCGGGCCGCGCTGGTGGCTTGCGCCGGCACCTTCGTGGCCACGGTTGCCTACCACCTGCTGCCGGTGAACATGGTGACCAGCGAGAGCAGCGGCAGCGAACTCATGGGCCTGCTGGTCCTCCTCGCCGTGGCGGTGCGCCGCTGCACGCCCAGGTGGGCACCGGTGGTCGTGGCGGCCCTGGGCATCAGCGTGTTCTCCGTCCCGCTGCTGCGGGACTCGGATCCCGGCGACTTCTCCGGCAGCACCGTGCTGGCCCTGGCCCTGGCCTTCGTCTGCGGCCTGGTACTGCGCCTCTACGACATCCAGCAGGAACGCACCGGACAGCTCGTCCGGCAGGAGGAACGGCTCGCGCTCGCCCGCGACCTGCACGACACCGTGGCCCATCAGGTGACCGCGATCGTGGTGCAGCTACAGGCCGTGCGCCATGTCACCGGCCGGGGCACCCCCGACCCGCGGATGCTGAACGAGATGCTCGAGGCCGTCGAGAACGCGGGCGGCGAGGCGCTGACGTCGATGCGGCGTCTGGTCGGTTCGATGCGCGGTGACGAGACCCCGAGGCATCCCGAGAACCTCGGCGAGGTGCTGACCCGCATCGTGGACGAGGCACGGGCGACGGGGCTGCCGATCCGGCTGGACCTCGGGCGGGACCTGCCGGAGGACGTCCCCACGGAGGTCACCGGCGGGCTGAGCCGCGTCTTGCAGGAAGCCCTGACCAACGCCCAGCGCTATGCGCGCGGAGCGCGGTCGGTGGACGTGTCCGCCCGGGTCGCGGCGCGCCACGCCGAACTGGTCGTCGAGGACGACGGACAAGGCTCCCCGTCCGGACACCGCGGCAGCCTCGGCCGGCTCGGCGGCGGCTTCGGCATCATGGGCATGCGGGAGCGGATCGAGCTGCTCGGCGGCGCCTTCGAAGCGGGGCACCGCCCCGAAGGCGGGTGGCGTGTCCACGCCTCCGTACCGCTGCACCCCGACGAGGCGTCACGGAACGCCCGGGCACGCGGGCGGCACGCCGTACGATCCGGGTTGCGGCTACGGGAGGGCAGGACGGCATGACCATACGCATCCTGGTCGCGGACGATCAGCACCTGGTGCGGGCCGGGTTCCGCATGGTGCTGTCGGCCGAGTCCGACATGGAAGTGGTGGCCGAGGCCGCCGACGGGGCCTCGGCCCTGTCGCTGGCCCGCGAGAGGAGGCCGGACGTCTGCCTCGTGGACATCCGGATGCCTCCGCCCGACGGTCTGGAGGTCACCCGCCGACTGGCCGGCGGCGGTCATCCCGGAGCGCCGAAAGTGGTCGTGGTCACCACCTTCGACCTCGACGAATATGTGTACACGGCGCTGTCGAACGGAGCGTCGGGCTTCCTCCTCAAGGACGCCGGTCCTGCGCTGCTGACCGAGGCCGTCCGGGCGGCCGTCCGCGGGGACGCCATGGTCGCCCCGCAGATCACCCTCCGTCTGCTGCAGCACTTCACCAAGGCGCGGCGACGCGGCGCAGCCGAGCCGGCCGAGCCGCTGACCGACCGCGAGGAGGAGGTCGTCCAGGGCATCGCCCGCGGACTGACCAACCCGGAGATCGCCGCCGAGCTGTACATCGCGCCCAGCACCGTCAAGACGCATCTGGGGTCGGTCCAGGCGAAGCTGGGCCTGCGCAACAGGGTCGAGGTCGCGGCCTGGGCCTTCCGCTCGGGGCGTGCCGAATAGCGGTCCGGCCGGAATAGCGATCTCGCCGAAACAGCGGTCCGGCCGTCATTGCGGTCGGGCCGGAATGGCGGTCCCGCGGCGATCTCCCCCGATCGGGGGATGCGGTGCCGGATGTTCGGGGGATCCGCCGGCGGGTGGCCGAGCGGGAGGCTCATGGAGGTCGCCATCCGCGGCGACTCCCTCTGCTGCGAGGGCATCCACCGAGCGTCCACCGAGGATCGGCATGCACGCGAACCTGCCCCCTTCCGCCCCCGAGAGCTACGCGGCCCACGCCACCGACCTGACGAAGGTGTACGGCACGGGGGACACCCGTGTGGTGGCCCTCGACACGGTCACGGTCGGCTTCGTCCGGAGCCAGTTCACCGCGATCATGGGTCCGTCCGGGTCGGGGAAGTCCACCTTGATGCACTGCATGGCTGGTCTCGACTCGCTGTCCTTCGGATCGGTCCGCCTCGGCGACACGGAGATCGGCTCCCTGAACGACCGTCAGCTCACCCGGCTGCGCCGCGACCGCATCGGCTTCGTCTTCCAGGCGTTCAACCTGCTGCCCACCCTGAGCGCCGAGGAGAACATCACCCTCCCCATGGACATCGCCGGCCGCAAGCCGGAGCGGGCCTGGCTGGAGAGCATCATCCAGACCGTCGGCCTGGCCGACCGGCTCGACCACCGGCCCGGCCAGCTCTCCGGCGGCCAGCAGCAGCGCGTCGCCGTCGCCCGCGCGCTGGCCGGGCGGCCCGACATCGTCTTCGCCGACGAGCCCACCGGCAACCTGGACTCCCGCAGCGGGGCCGAGATCCTCGAGTTCCTGCGTGGCTCCACGAGCGCGCTGGGTCAGACCGTCGTCATGGTCACCCACGACCCCGTCGCCGCCTCCTACGCGGACCGTGTCGTCTTCCTCGCCGACGGGCGCATCGTCGACGAACTCCGCGCGCCCACCGCCGAGGCCGTCCTGGAGCGCATGGGACGCCTGACGCCCGCGTACCAGGTCTGACGCCCAATGCCCCGCGCCTGACGGCCGCTCGCCACGTCTGACGTACGCCCTGCTCCCGAGCACCCCTCACCCGGCACCCTCCCGGAAGGCCGCCCGTGTTCCGCACCGCCTTGCGCAACGTCCTCGCGCACAAAGCCCGCCTGCTGATGACCATGCTCGCCGTGCTGCTCGGCGTCGCCTTCGTCGTGGGCACCCTCGTCTTCACCGACACCGTCGGCAACGCCTACAAGGAGCGCTACCTCACCACCCTGCGCAATGTCTCGGTCCAGGCCACCCCGCCGTTCGACGAGAAGGCCGGCGAGCCCGGAACCGTGGGGGAGGACACGCTGCGGCGTCTGCAACGGCTGCCCGGCGTGGCGTCCGTGACCGGTTCCGTCGAAGGGTTCGCCGCCGTGGCCGCGAAGGACGGCCATCCGCTCGGCGAGGACGACGTGACCATGGCGGGCAACTACTTCCCCCAGGCCGACGGTAAGGACAACCGCCACCCGCTGACCGCCGGACGCGCTCCCACCGGGCCCGACGAGGTGCTGGTGGACACCAGCACCGCCGACCAGGGCGGTTACAAGGTCGGCGACACCGTCCGGCTGGCCGTCGACGGACCGGTGCTGCACAAGAAACTCGTCGGCATCGTCCGCACCGACGACACCTCCGGCTCCGGCGGCACCTTGGTGCTCTTCGACGACGCCACCGCTCAGAAGCTGCTGCTGAAGCCCGGTCACTACGACGCGGTCTCGCTCGAGGCCGACCGCGGCACCTCCGAGCAGCGGCTCGCGGCCGAGGCGCGCGACCTGCTGCCCGAGAACTCCGAGATCAACACGGGGGCCCAACTGCGCGCGCAGCAGCAGGCCGATGCCGCCGAGGGGGCCAAAGGGCTCAGCCAGGTGCTGCTCGTCTTCGCGGCCATCGCCCTGTTCGTCGGCATCTTCGTCATCGGCAACACCTTCACCATGCTGGTCACCCAGCGTTCGCAGGAGATGGCCCTGATGCGGGCCGTCGGCGCCGAGCGCCGCCAGGTGACCCGCTCCGTCCTCATCGAGGCCGCCCTGCTGGGGCTGTGCGCAGGGGCCGCGGGGTTCCTCCTCGGTATCGGCGTGGCCATGGGCATCCGGCAGCTGTTCGCGTCCACCGGATCCGGCTTCCCCGACGGGCCGTTGGTCGTCGCCCCGGGCACCGTACTGGTCTCGTTCCTGGTGGGCGTCGTCGTCACCATGCTCGCCGCCTATCTGCCCGCCCGCCGCGCCGCCGCCGTGCCTCCCGTGGCCGCCATGTCCGCGCTCCACACACCCCCGCCGGTCCGCAGCCTCCGCAGGCGCAACGCCATCGGTGTCGCCCTGATCGTGATCGGTGTGCTCGGCGTGGTGTACTCGGCGTCCAGCGGCGAGCAGGGCCGGACCATCGTCCTCTTCCCGGCCGTCCTGCTGCTCATCGGCATCATCGTGATGACCCCGGCGCTCTCCGGCCCGGCCATCGCCCTGGCCGGCCCCCTCCTGCGCCGCTTCGGTGTCCCGGGCACGCTGGCCCCGCGCAACGCCCTGCGCAACCCCCGGCGCACCGCCTCGACGGCCTCGGCCCTGATGATCGGGCTGTCCATGGTCACCGGCCTCACGGTGGTCGCGGTGTCCGCCACGACATCGCTGCGCCAGCGGGCGGAGAACACCGTCACGGCCGACTTCGAGATCTCGTCGAGGAGCAGCGGTCACCTGCCCGCGTCGGTCCATGACACCCTGGCGAAGTCCACGGCCGTGACCTCCTCGAGCCCGCGGCGCGAGAGCGCCGTCCGGATCGGCGGCGACGAGGTGAACCTGACCGGTGTGGACGCCCGGAGCATCGGCGACCTCCTCGATCCGAGCTTCGTATCGGGGTCGCTCGCGGCACTGGGCGCGGACGGCGGCAAGAACCTGCTGATCGACACCTCCACGGCCGACATCTACGGATGGACCATGGGACAGCGGGTGCCGGTGGTCTACGGCGACGGCAGCCGGGGCACCCTGCGGATCGGCGGCATCTACCGCAACGACGAATTCCTCCCGGCCACCATGATGCCGCTGGCCACCCTCCAGCCCCATCTGAAGGAGATCGAGGACACCTCGGTCCTGGTGCACACCAAGGACGGTGACGGCGAAACGGTACGTCGGTCCCTGCAGCGCGCCCTCGACCAGAACCCCCTCATCCGGCTGCGGAACACCGACGACCTGGCCGAGTCCGCCGGCGGCGAGTCCATCACCCTGCTCCTCAACGTCCTGTACGGGCTGCTGGCCATGGCCGTGGTGATCGCCGTCCTGGGAGTCGTCAACACCCTCGCGATGTCCGTGTTCGAGCGCACCCGTGAGATCGGGATGCTGCGCGCGGTGGGGCTCCAGCCCGAGCAGACCAAGCGGATGATCCACCTGGAGTCCGTCCTCATCTCGTTGTTCGGGGCCCTGCTGGGCATCGGCGCGGGCATCTTCCTCGGCTGGGCCGCGGGCAGGCTCGCCTCCGACAGCATCCAGGGCTACGAGATGGTCATCCCCTGGGGCCGCATCGCCGTGGCCCTCGCGGGCGCCGCACTCGTCGGCGTGGTGGCGGGACTCTGGCCCGCCCGCCGGGCGGCCCGGCTGAACGTCCTCACGGCCCTCAAGGCGGACTGAGGCGCGTGCGGGACGGTTTGGACCCGGGCGGCGGTCGGACTGGTTCCACCGCCGCCACGCGTGCCACCCGGCGCTTTCCCCCGAGCGTTCCGGGGTTGCCCGCCCGAGCGCTCAGGGGTTGCCGTAGGCGGCCACCATGATGTTCCGCACCACCTCGTTCATCTCCTGGCCTTTGGCGTCCGTGGAGTTGACGCTGTAGACCAGGGTGCGCGAGCCGTCGCGGGTGGAGGCGATGGCGGTGTTGTAGCCCCAGCGGCTGCCCGACTTTCCCCACACCTCACGGCCGCCCAGCTTCTTCATCGAGAGGCCGACCGAGTACGAGGCCGGGTCGCCGGTCTTGAAATCCGCCACCTTCGGCAGGGTGAACATCTCCCGCAGCAGCGGGCCGCCCACCACCCGCCCCTGGAACAGCGCCTTGGTGAACCGCTCCAGGTCCGCCGTGGTCGAGACGATGTCACCGGCCGCCCAGCCGTCCGTCGGCCCCCACACCGACACATCGCGCAGACCGGTCGTGCCGTCGTCCAGCCGCATCGTCTGGTACCCGTGGTTGTGCGGGCCGAGGATGCGCGGATCGGTCCCGGGGAGATAAGTGTCGCGCAGCCCCAGCGGCTTCAGGATCCGGCGGGTCACCTGGTGTTCGTACGAGTCGCCCGAGATCCGCTCGATGATCAGACCGGCGATGGCGTAGCCGATGTTCAGATAGTGCTGTTTCTCGCCGGGCGGGAACTCGCGGTTCTTCGACGTCGCCGAGCGGACCATGTCCTCGGGGTCATGGATCCGGAAGCGGTAGGCGTACCACTCCTCGACCGTGTCCCCGGGGAGGTCGGGGGCCGGGATGCCGTGCGTGTGATTGAGCAACTGCCGGACGGTGACCTTCCCGTACGACGCCGGGATCAGCTCCGGGAGATACGAACGAGCGCTGCGGTCCAGGTCGAGCGTGCCCTCGGCGGCCAGCTGCAGGGCGACCGCGGCCGTGAAGACCTTGGTCACGGAACCGGCGCGGAAGCGGCCCGCCGGATCGGCCGGCCGGTTGGTCCTCAGGTCGTGCACGCCCGAACTGCCTCTCCAGACGCCCTCGGAGCCCCCGACCCGTACCAGCGCGGCCGTCGCGTCGCTCGTCGGCAGACCCGCGATGGCGGCTTCCAGCTCGGGAATCCCGGATGGCGTGGGGACCGCCGCGGACGAGGTGGCCGCGAGGGCCGGCGGCACCGCCGGACCCGCCACGACGCCCAGGACGAGCGCCGCGGCCAGCAGCGTGCGTCTGGTGCTCTGCATGGTCAACTCCAGTGATAGGGGCGCGATATGAGCGCCGTATGAGCCGTTGCTCCCGATGGCTCCATCCTGGTGACCGGCGGTCTGTCGCGGATCGCCCGCGCGAGCCTGTTCCGGGTGTCAGTTCCTCGCCGACGCGGGGGAGGAACCGGGCCGGGACGCTCCCCCGGGCGGGGGATCCCCGGCCGTGATCAGGCCCGTCTCGTACGCGCAGATCACCGCCTGAATCCGGTCCCGCAGCCCCAGCTTGGCGAGCACATTGCCGACATGCGTCTTGACCGTGTGATCGCTGACCACCAGCTCCGCCGCGATCTCGGCGTTCGACAGGCCGCGCGCGAGCAGCAGCAGTGTCTCCCGCTCCCGTGCGGTCAGCATGTCCAGGCGGGGATCGGGCCGCCGTGGCCGGACGGTCGCCCGGGTGTACTGCTCCACCAGACGCCGGGCCACCGACGGCGCGAGCAGCGAGTCGCCCCGCGCCACCACCCGTACCGCGTGCACCAGATCGTCCCTGCGCACATCCTTCAGCAGGAAGCCGCTCGCGCCCGCGTGCAGCGCTTCGTACACATACTCATCGGAGTCGAAGGTCGTCAGCATCACCGTCCGGCAGGCGCCCTCCGCGCCGATCTCGCGGCATGCCTCGATACCGTCCATACCCGGCATCCGGATGTCGAGCAGCGCCACATCGGGCGCGTGCCGCCGCACCGCCTCGACGGCCTCGGCCCCGTCGCCCGCCTCCGCGATCACCTCGATGTCCGGCTGGGCGTCAAGGATCATGGAGAAGCCGCTGCGCACCAGCTCCTGGTCGTCGGCCACCACCACACGGATCGTCAACGCGCCACCTCTGCCGAGGAGAGTACGGGGAGGCGGACCCGTACCTCGAAGCCCCGGCCGTCCGGGCCCGGCCCGGTGACCGCCGTACCGCCGTGCGCCGCGGCCCGCTCGCGGACCCCGATCAGGCCGTGGCCGCCGCCGGTACCGGACTGCGGTCCGCGCCCGTCGTCCAGCACCCGGATGTCCAAGGCGCCCTCACCATACGTGAGTTGAACGGAGACGGTACGGGCTCCCGCGTGCTTGACCACGTTGGTCAGCGCCTCCTGGACGATCCGGAACACGGTCGCCCCGGTGGCGTCCGGCAGTGGCCGCACGGCCCCCGCCGACTCGTACGCGACCTCGAGGCCACTTGCCCGTACCCGGTCGAGAAGACCGGACAGACCGGCCAGGCCCGGCTGCGGCTCCCGCGGGGCGGGGCCCGGCTCGTCGCCCGTGCGCAGCACTCCCAGCATCCGGCGCAGCTGGACCATCGCCTCCCGGCCCGTCGTGGAGATGGCGTCGAAGGCGGCCTCGGCCCGCTCCGGAGCCGTCCGCACCGCCACCGGACCGGCCTCCGCCTGCACGATCATCAGGCTCACCGCATGGGAGAGGATGTCGTGCATCTCCCGTGCGATCCTGGCCCGTTCGCGGGCGGCGGCCCGCTCCGCCTCGATCCGGTTCGCCCGCTGCCGGGCATCGGTCAGCCGACCGAAGACATAGGCCGCCGCGAACACGAAGAGGGAGAAGGTGAGCTCGCGCGCCGTCCGGGTGTTCAGCCACACCGAAACCGGCACGGCAACCGCCAGCAGCCCCCCGGTGACCAGCCGCTTCCACGGCGGTGAACCGGCGGCGAGCGTGTAGACGATGACGAGCCCGGTGTACGGCAGCGGCTGCCCGGGGCCCTCCACGGCCGGCTTGTACAACGCGCTCGTCGCGATGATGGCGATCAGCACGGCAAGGGGAGCGCGCCGACGCCAGATCAGGGGGACGACGGTGAGCGTGGTCAGCCCGTAGGCGGGCCAGGTCGCCGGCTCCAGATCGGGTGACCGCGGCACCACGAACGGCATCGTCATGGCCGCCTGGACCAGGAGCGCGATCCACAGGTCAACGGCCTGGGGATGGGCTGCTCCCAGCGCCCGGCCCCGCTCCCACCACCCCCGCACAAGACAGGATGGTATCCGTTATGCCGCCTCCAGCAGGAGGCGCGCGGCCTCTTTCGCCCGGTGCGCGGGTTCGGCGCTGCCGGTGATGGCCGCGGTGGTGATGGCGCCTTCGGCGAGGAGGCCCAAGTGCTGGGCCAGCGAGGCCGGTTTGCCCGCGGCCGCCGTCAGCTCGGCGAGGTACCCGAAGAACGCCTCCTTATGGGCGCGTGCCGTCTCGGCCACGGGCGAGGAGGTGGCGCCGAGTTCCCCGAAGGAGTTGCTGAAGGCGCAACCCCGGAAGTCCGGCTCGCCGAACCACTCGTGGAGCCAGTCGAAGACCGCGAGGACGCGCTCCTCGGGGGTGTCCTGGGCATCGGCGTACGCGGCCAGCCTCTGGCGCCAGCGGATGTCGCGCCGCCGCAGATACGCCTGTATGAGCTCTCCTTTGGACGGGAAGAGCTGGTAGAGCCGTTTGAGGGAGACGCCGGAGGCGGCGCGGATCTCGTCCATGCCCACCGCCTGGAGCCCCCGTCCGTAGAACAGGGTCTCGGCCGCGTCGAGGATCCGGAGTTCCGCGGTCTCGGGACTGATCATTTCGCCGTTCTCCTGGTGCCGGGCGGTCAGAGGCCGAGGTCGCTCAGCCCGGGGTGGTCGTCGGGGCGGCGTCCGAGCGGCCAGTGGTAGCGACGCTCCGACTCCTCGATGGGGAGGTCGTTGATGCACGCGTAGCGCAGGCGCATCAGACCGGCGTCGTCGAATTCCCAGTTCTCGTTGCCGTAGGAGCGGAACCAGTTGCCGGAGTCGTCGTGGCATTCGTAGGCGAAGCGCACGGCGATGCGGTCGCCGTCGAAGGCCCACAGCTCCTTGATGAGCCGGTAGTCCAGCTCGCGCGCCCATTTGCGGGTGAGGAAGGCGATGATCTCGTCGCGCCCGGTGGCGAACTCCGCGCGGTTCCGCCAGCGGGAGTCGACGGTGTAGGCCAGGGCGACCTTCTCCGGGTCGCGGGAGTTCCAGCCGTCTTCCGCCAGACGGACCTTCTGGATGGCGGTCTCCCGGGTGAACGGGGGGAACGGAGGGCGTGGAGCGTCGGTCACAGCGTCTCCTTATGAGCGGTGGAAGCGGGACGGGGAGGGGAGAACGAGCATTCTCCCCTTCCAGGTGCGAGCGTAGGAGAACGATGGTTCTCGCGCAAGGACCGGCCCGCGGCCGTCCTGGTGGCGGGGGTGGTGGGCACGGCTTATCGGGGTGGTGGGTACCGTGCGAGCGGAATGACCGTGCTCGACGACAAGGCAGGGGACCGGGCGTGTTGATCGATGATCTGCGGCAGGAGCTGCCGGACGGCCGGATGGTCGAGGACCCCGGCGTCGCCGCCGGTTTCGTCCACGACGAGGCGGAGTGGGCGCCGTACGGCACGCCCCTGGTGGTGGTGCGGCCACGTACGGCGCTGGAAGTGCGTTCCGTGGTGCGGGCCTGTGTACGGCACGGCGTTCCGCTGGTCACCCGGGGTGCGGGCACCGGTCTCTCCGGTGGCGCCAACGCCGTCGAGGGCTGTGTGGTGCTCTCCACCGAGGCCATGGACACCATCCACGAGATCGACCCTGTGGAGCGCCTCGCGGTCGTCGGACCCGGTGTGGTCAACGACGATCTGCGGGCCGCCTGTGCCGAGCAGGGCCTCTGGTACCCGCCGGACCCGGCGAGCGCGCCCTGGTCCACCATCGGCGGCAATGTGGCGACCAACGCGGGCGGGCTGTGCTGTGTGAAGTACGGCGTCACCCGCGACTATGTGCTCGGCCTGGAGATGGTGACCGGCACCGGTGAGCTCGTGCGGCTCGGCCGCAGGACCGCCAAGGGGGTCGCCGGGTTTGACCTGGCGGGGCTGATGGTCGGCTCCGAAGGCACCCTGGGAGTGATCACCGAGGTCACGGTGCGGCTGCGACCGCGGCGTGAGGCCGAGCGCACGGTCGCCGGATACTTCTCCTCGGTCGTGGCGGCGGGACGCGCGGTCGCCGCGATCGGAGCCGCGGGCCTCACCCCGTCCGCGCTGGAGCTGATCGACCGGCACTGCCTGGCGGCGGTCGACAAGTGGAAGAACATGGGCCTGTCGGTCGACGCGGACGTGGTGCTCCTCGGCCGTACGGACGCCCCGGGCCCGGCCGGTGCGCAGGAGGCCGAGCGCATGCTCGCCTGTTTCGAGGAGGCGGGGGCGACCTGGGCCGCGCAGTCCACGGACCAGGAGGAGGCCGACGCGCTGTTCTCGGCCAGGCGGCTCGCCTATCCGGCGCTGGAGCGGCTGGGCCCGGTGCTCACCGAGGACGTCTGCGTGCCCAAGGCCGCCGTACCCGAGATGCTGGCGCGGATCGAGCGCGCCGCCACCCGCCATGACACGCTCATCGCCAACATCGCCCACGCCGGTGACGGCAACCTCCACCCGCTGCTGATCACCCAGCCCGGCGACACGGCGGCCCGGGAGCGGGCCCAGGCCGCCTTCCACGACATCATCGCGGACGCCATCGACCTCGGCGGCACGGTCACCGGTGAACACGGGGTGGGTCTGCTGAAGCGGGACGGTCTGGAGCGGGAGCTCACACCGGCCGTTCTGGAGATGCACCGTGCCGTCAAGGCGGCGCTCGACCCGCACGGGATTCTCAACCCGGGCAAGGTCATCGCAGGCGGCTGAGCGCGCGGCGGCCGGGCGGACGTCACCCCGGCCCGCCTCACTCCACTCCGCCTCACTCCAGTCCGCCTCGCTTCACGAGCTGAGCCGCGATCACATTGCGCTGGATCTCATTGGTGCCCTCACCGACGATCATCAGGGGCGCGTCGCGGAAGTAGCGCTCCACGTCGAACTCGGTGGAATAGCCGTAACCGCCGTGGATGCGGACGGCGTTGAGCGCGATCTCCATGGCGGTCTCGGAGGCGAACAGCTTCGCCATGCCCGCCTCCATGTCCACGCGCCGCCCCGCGTCGGCCTCCCGCGCGGCGTACAGGGTGAGCTGGCGGGCCGCGGCCAGCGAGGTGGCCATGTCGGCGAGGTAGTTGCCGATCGACTGGTGTTGCCAGATCGGCTTGCCGAACGACTCGCGTTCCTGGGCGTAGGCCAGCGCGTCCTCCAGCGCCGCCCGGCCGACGCCGAGCGCACGGGAGGCGACCTGCAGCCGGCCGGTCTCCAGCCCCTTCATCATCTGGGCGAACCCCTTGCCCTCCACACCGCCCAGGACGGCGTCGGCCGGGGCACGGTAGCCGTCGAACGACAACTCGCAGCTCTCGACGCCCTTGTAGCCGAGCTTGGGCAGATCGCGGGAGACCGTCAGACCGGGCCCGTGCTCGACCAGCAGGATGGAGATGCCCTGGTGCGCGGGGGTGGCGTCGGGGTCGGTCTTGCAGAGCAGGGCGATCAGCCGGGAGCGGCGGGAGTTGGTGATCCAGGTCTTGGAGCCGTCCACCACATAGCCGTCCGTGTCCTTACGGGCGACCGTGCGCATCGCCTGGAGGTCGGAGCCGCCGCCCGGTTCGGTCAGCGCCATGGTGGCCCGGATCTCGCCGGTGGCCATCTTCGGCAGATAGCGGCGCTTCTGTTCCTCGGTGCCGAAGCGCAGCAGGAGGGTGGCGACCACGGTGTGGCCGCCCATCGCACCGGCCAGGCTCATCCAGCCACGGGCCAGTTCCTCGGTGATCAGGACATAACACGGGGTGGAGACGGGGGTGCCGCCGTACTCCTCCGGGATGGCGAGTCCGAAGACACCGAGCTGTTTCATCCGCTCGATCAGGGCCTCGGGGTAGGTGTTGGCGTGCTCCAGCTCCTGGACGACCGGTTTGACGTCGTTGTCCACGAAGTCGCGCACCGTCCTGACGATGAACCGCTCGTCCTCGGACACGATGTCGAGAGTGCTCATGCTCTGACGCTCCTGCGAGACGGGAAGACGGGGGAGACGGGATTGGCTTCCGAGCTCAGTGCCATCATGGACACTCATGGACGTGCCAGTGAAATAGCGATACGTGATACATTCATGCCGGGCGCGGATGGCTGGAGAGCGAGCGTTGGACGTCAGACAACTCAAGGCACTCGTCACGGTCGCCGAGGTCGGCAGCGTCACCCGGGCCGCGGAGTTGCTCCATCTGGTCCAGCCCGCGGTCACCCGGCAGATCCGCACCCTGGAGCAGGAGCTGGGCGTCCCCCTCTTCGAGCGGACCCGGCAGGGCATGCGGCCCACCGAGGCCGGCGCGATCATGGCCGACCGCGCTCGCCGCGCCCACGAGCTGGAGCGCGCCCGTGCCGAGGTCCAGCCGACCCCGGGCGTGGTGACCGGCATCGTCACCGTGGGCCTGCTGGAGAGCACCACCGATCTGCTGGCGGAGCCGCTGGTGTCCGCGCTCGCCCGGGACCACCCCGGAATCGAGCTGCGCCTGATGACGGCGTACTCCGGGCACCTCCAGCAATGGCTGGACGACGGCGACCTGGACCTCACGCTGCTCTACAACCTGGCGGGCACACCGTCGCTGAACCTCCGCCCCCTGGTGCGCGAGCGGCTGTGGGCGGTCGCGCCGCCGTCCGAGGGGCTGCGTGGCGATCAGCCCGTCCCCTTCGTGCGGGCCGCCGAGCATCCGCTGGTCATGCCCGCGGCCGGGCACGCCCTGCGCAGCCTGATCGACGGGGCCGCCGGACGGGCCGCGGTCGAGATGGACGTCGTCGTGCAGACCAACTCCATGCGGGTGCAGAAGCAACTCGTCCGGGCCGGGCACGGCTGGACGATCCTGCCGGGGCTGGGCATCGCCGAGGACGTGGCCGATGGCACACTCAGCGCGGCACCGCTGTGCGCACCCGACGTATGGCGCTCGATCGTCCTCGGGACGTCGAGAGCCGGGCGGACACCACCCGCGGTGGACGCCGTCGCCCGGGAACTGCTCCACCAGATCACCTCGGCCGTGGACCAGGAGAGGTGGCCCTCCGCCCAGCTGCACACGCGGGCCGCACCCATCGAAGAGACCTGAAGCCCGAAACCCGAAAATCGACCCGTGAAGCCCGAAAGGCCAGAGACACCCATGGCAAGCACCGACGTCCATCAACAGGTCAGCGGCCACGCCCGTGCGCTGGACGGCACCCTCCTCGCCTATCAGCACCACGGCACCGGACGACCCCCGCTGGTGCTCCTGGCGGGCCAGGCCAACAACCACCACTGGTGGGACGGCATACGGGCGGACTTCCACGCCACCCACACCACCCTCACCATGGACTGGCGTGGCACGGGGGAGAGCGAAAAGCCCGACCACCCCTACTCGACGCCGGGCTTCGCCGACGATGTGATCGCCGTCCTCGACCAGTTGGGCATCGAGCGCGCCGATCTGTACGGGACCTCCATGGGAGGGCGGGTCGCCCAGTGGGTCGCCGCCCGCCATCCGCACCGGATCCGGCGGCTCGTCCTCGGCTGCACCTCGCCCGGCGGGCCCCATGCGACGGAGCGCGACATGGCGGTGCGGCGCTCCCTGGCCCAGACCGACGCGCGGGCGGCGAACGAAGCGCTGATCGACCTGATGTACACCCCGGCCTGGCGGTCCGCACACCCCGGGCCCTATACGACCCTCGGCGCCCCCGGCATGCCCCCGCACGCCCGGCGAGGCCACCTGGTGGCCAGCAATCAGCACGACGCCTGGGACGCCCTCCCGCTGATCACCGCGCCCACCCTGATCCTGCACGGCGCGGACGACCGGCTCACCCCGGCGGCCAACGCGCCGCTGCTCGCCTCGCGCATCCCCCAGGCGCGTACGCACATCTTCGAGGGCGCGCGGCACGGCTATTTCCAGGAGTGCCGCCCGGCGGCGGCGACGATCGTGTCGTCGTTCCTGGCGGAGGAGCCCTTCCTGGTCTGACCACCTACTCACGAATGAGGAGGGACAGAAGAACCATGCGACCCACCCCGCCCCCGCTCAGCTCGTACGTCGCGTCCTGGGCCCCGGGACCGGTCACGGCCGAGGACGCCCTGCCCGTCGGCCCCGTCGCGGCCCTGTCGGCCGCCCTCGACGAGTCCGCCGCCCCCGACCCCGACGGGACGTGGCAGCTCCCGCTGCACCCGGATCCGACACTGCTGTTCCGGTTCAGCGCGCTCACCGCCAACGCCCACCGCATCCATACGACACGCCGTACGCGCAAGGGGAGGAGGGCTACCCGGGTACCGTCGTCCACGGTCCGCTGCTGGCCCTGCTCATGCTCGAACTCGTCCGCCGCCACGCCCCGGCGCGGCAGGTGGCCTCGCTGTCCTACCGTCTGCGGCGCCCGCTGTTCGCCGGGGAACACCTCCTGGCGTCCGGCACACCCTCCGGCAGCGGCACCGACCTGCGCATCGCCACCCACCGGGAGGCCCGGCACGCCACGGCGGAGGTGACATTCGCGTGAGGGCGTGCCGGGACCGTACGGCCGGGACGTCGCTCAGGGGGCGTCCGCCGTCTGGAGCGACCCGTTGTGCGTGTCGGCGGTGCGCCGCTCATGGCGTATCGCCGTGGAGACGCCGCGCGGTGCGATCCGGGCGCGCAGGGACACCACCGTCAGCAGGGCCAGTGCCGTGCCGACCAGCGGCACCGTGAAGGCGGCGCTCGCGCCGAAACCGTCCGTCAGCTGTCCGGCTGCCGTCACCGCCGCGGCCTGCCCCAGCGCGACCGAGCCGGTCAGCCAGGTGAACGCCTCGGTCCGGGACGTGGCCGGGACCAGGGCCTCCACCAGGGTGTATCCGGTGATCAGCGCCGGTGCGATGCACAGGCCCGCCAGCAGCCCCAGCCCGCCCAGCGGCAGTGGCGCGGGCACCGCCCACAGCGTTGAGCAGATCAGCGTCAGCGCGGCGTAGGAGGTCAGCAGCCGCCGCCGGGGGGAGGTGCGCCAGGCGATGGCGCCACAGGCCACGCCCGCGAGCATGTTGCCCGCCGCGAAGACGCCGTACAGCACACCGTTGAGGGCCGGTTGGCCGTGTTCCTGGGCGAAGGCGGTCAGGGCGACCTGCATCCCGCCGAAGACCGAGCCGACGCCCAGGAAGGCCACGGCCAGGACCCGCACGCCCGGTACGGACAGGGCCGAGGCGGGCCGCTCCCGGGTGTCCGCCCGCGCCGCGCTCAGCGGCGGCGCGGTACGGCGCTGGGCCGCGAAGAACAGTCCGCCCACCAGCGTCAGCGCCGCCTCCGCGATCAGGCCGGACGCCGGGTGCACACCGGTGCTCAAACCGGTCGCGAGCACGGGGCCGATGACGAACGTCAGCTCGTCCGTCACGGACTCGAACGCGGCCGCGGTCGCCAGCAGCGGCCGGCGTCCCGAACGCGGCTCGGGCCCGCCCGGGGCGCCGTCCCCGAGGGCAGCCGCCCAGCGGGCCCGCACCATGGGCCCGACCTGCGGGACGGAAGCGCCCGTCGGCACCGCGGCGGCGATCAGCGCCCACAGTGGCGCGTGGGCCAGGGCGAGCGCCGTCAGCAGGGCGACGGCCGCCGCGTGGAGCAGCACACCCGGCACCAGGACCGCGCTCTGCCCGTGGCGGTCGGCCAGCTTGCCGCTCTGGGGCGCGAACAGCGCCATGGACACGCCGGTGACGGCCGCGACCGCACCGGCGAGCCCGTACGACCCGGTGGTGTGGCGCAGCAGCAGCACGATGCTGATCGTCAGCATCGCGAACGGCTGCCGGGCGGCGAAGCCGGGCAGCAGGAAGGTCCATGCGCCCGGTGTGCGCAGCAGGTGCCGGTAGCCGGCGCGCTGTGCGGGGGGAGGGGTGGTGCTGGAGACCGCGGATGCCACGGCCGACGCCTTTCCGCCGCCTGGTAGCGCACCCGGGCCGGCATGGCGGAGTGCGCCGAGAGCTGTCCTCTCGCGCTGGACCGGGGTAGATACCGGGTCCGCGCCGATGAGGAGGCAGAGGGACCGTGGCCGCCGAGCGGTCGCGCCAGCTCTGCGTCAGGCAGAGTGGTTCGTTGCTTGCCGCGTCATCCTACAGGGAGGCCGCCACCTCGCCGGTGGCGGCAGGTGTCGTACGAGGTCAGGCGCCGGGCAGGGGGCGGACGGTGAGGATCTGCTGGGCGTGTCCGATCGGACCGCGCAGGTCGTGCAGCACGGTGCTGGTGATGCCCTGGCCGGTGGGACCGAAGGTGACCGTGGTGTCCAGCCCGGCCCAGCCGCCCTCGGGCTGGCGGTGGAGGTGGAGGGTCAGGTCGACGTTGGGGAACATCCAGGCGGTGGGCGGCTGTCGTACGGCGATCCCGTTGGCGGTGTCGACGAGCCCGATGTACGAGGCCAGCGGGGTGCTGGTCTGCCCGGCCACGAGGGTGAGCGGGGTGGAGACCCAGACGGTCGCCCGGCCCGGCCGGGGTGGCGCGAGCGGACGGGAGTCCAGGGAGGCGATGTACCCGCCGGGCCACAGGGAGCCCATCGACCAGGGGGCGAGCTTCTCGGGAGGGGTGAGCCGGTCCCCGGCGCCACCGGCGACGGCCGCGGTGTCCACGGCGGCGAGGAGCCACGCACGGGCCCGGACCACGGGGCGGTCGGCGATGAGCACGACGGCCTCGATGAGTTCGATGGTGCGGCCGGGCCGGACGGTCTCCACCCGGATCTCGCACTCGTCGAGGGCGAGGCGCCCGAGGATGTCGAAGCTGATCCGGCTGAGCAGCAGCCCGGTGTGCGGCCGGGTGGAGAGATGGCGGTCGATGGCGTGGACGATGAGACCGCCGAGCGGGCTGAAGTGCTGTTCGTCGGTGTTCCAGGCGCCACTGACGTGTGCGGTGGGCTTGTAGCGGTGCTCATCGATCGGCTCGTAGTAGCTGTCGGTCGTCAACGGGGACTTCTCCTCGGGCGGGAACATCGTGGTGATCAGGGGGCGTTGACCAGGATGACGTATACAGCCGTGTGGACGCCGCCCCGCGTCGAGTGCGGGCGTCCTCGCGCGGGCCACTGACGAGCGCGATCGGAGGGCACCCGGAGGTAGTTACTCAAGATCCTTGAGTAACTGCTCTTGATCAAGGGTTGCGTAACCCCCTAAGTTGAAAGTAACAACAGGTGGCATGAACCTGTTCAGCCGCAGTACCTCCCGTCGCGCGGTCGCCAACGCCGCACCGGCGGTCTCCCCTGCCCGGGCGGCGTCCGGCGCCGTCGCCGTGCCGGATACCGGCCTCGCGGCTCTCACCGGAGAGTGGATCGTCGATCCGGCCCACAGCCGGATCGGTTTCTCCGTCCGGCACGCCATGGTGAGCACGGTACGTGGCGCCTTCACGGAATTCGAAAGCCGCCTCTACTTCGACGGCCGTGACCCGCGCCGTTCCCGGGCCGAGGTCCTGCTGTCCACCGCCAGTGTCCAGACCGGTGTCGAGCAGCGCGACGACCACTTGATGGGCCGCGACTTCCTGGACGCCAGAACCTACCCCCACATCCGGTTCGTGAGTACCGCCGTGGACGTCGCGGGCCCGGACGTCTACCGCATGATCGGGGACCTCACGATCAGAGACATCACCCGCCCCGTCGTCCTGGAACTCACCTATATCGGGTACGTCACGGACCCCTTCGGCTACCAGCGGGCGGGCTTCGACGGCACCACCACCATCAACCGCTCCGAATGGGGCCTGACCTACAACGCCCGACTGGCCGAGGGCGGCGCGCTGGTGAGCGAGAAGGTCCGCCTCCAGTTCGACATCGCCGCCATCCGCACCGTCCCCGCCGCCTGAGGAGCCCCGGACCCGGAAAGGGCGCTCTCCGTCTGCCGTCTGCGGAGGAGGGTGCTGAGGGGGGCGGGCGGCGTCGGAAGGGGACCGGCGCCGTCACATCGGCTTCGCGAGCGCGGTGGTGAGGTCCAGGTTGTCCTCGACCCACAGGCGCAGGCTCCTGAGCGGGACGGACGCGCTGTGGCCCAGGGGAGAGAGCTCGTACTCCACGTGGAGCGGGACGGCGGGGTAGACCGTCCGCTCGATGAGACCGGCGTCTTCGAGGCGGCGCAGCGTCTGGGTGAGCACCTTGGGGCTGATCCCCTGAAGGCGGCGCTGCAGTGCGCCGAACCGGAGAGGGCCGTCCTCCAGAGCCCCGATGGCAAGCGCCGACCACTTGTTCGCGAGCAGATCGAGCATGGCACGGCACGGGCATTGGGCCTCGTACACATCATGATGGTCGTGCTGGCCTGTGTGGCATCGCGTGCTCATGGAGGACCTTCCGGGCGCTGTTACTACCCAAAAGGTAGCAGTGTCCCTTGTGGGTAACCAGGCCCCTGCGGTTAGCGTGCGAGCGCGCCCGGAAGAGCGGGCGTGACGAGAACGATGAGCTCAGGAGGCACACGTGGCCAGGTCCATGATGCGTGCGGTGGTGCAGGACGCGCTCGGCGGCCCGGAGGTGCTGCGGGTCGCGGAGGTCCCGCGGCCGGAGCCGCTGCCCACCGAGGTGCTGGTGCGAGTGCACGCCGCCGGTATCAACCCGGTCGACTGGAAGACCCGTCAGGGCGGCGGTATGGCGGGTGTGCTCGGCGAGCCGCCGTTCACCCTGGGCTGGGATGTCTCCGGTGTGGTCGAGGAAGTCGGATTCGGGGTGACCACGCTGGCTCCCGGCGACGAGGTGTACGGCATGCCTTGGTTCCCCCGTCAGGCCGGTGGCTACGCCGAGTTCGTCACGGCTCCGGCCCGCCAGTTCGCCCGTAAGCCGGCCACCTTGAGCCATGAGGAGGCGGCCGCCGTGCCGCTGGCGGCGCTGACGGCCTGGCAGATCGTGGTGGACACCGCGCATGTGACGGCCGGGCAGCGGGTTCTGGTGCACGCCGCCGCCGGTGGCGTCGGGCACTTCGCCGTCCAGTTCGCACGGCACCTGGGGGCGCGGGTGGTGGGGACCGCCCGGGAGAGCCGGCACGCATGGCTCGGCCGGCTCGGGGCGGCGGAGCTGGTCGACTACACCGCGCAGCGCTTCGAGGACACGGTCGAGGACGTCGATGTGGTGATCGACCTCCTGGGCGAGGAGCACGACGCCACCAGCACCCGTTCCCTGAAGGTGCTCAGGAAGGGCGGACTGCTGGTGGCCGTCCCCAGTGGCGTCAGCCCCGAGGTGCAGCAGGCCGCCGACGCCCGTGGGATGCGCACCAGCGCCTTCCTCGTCGAGCCGGACGGTGCCGCCCTCGCCACGATCGCCGCACTCATCGACAAGGGCGAGGTCGCGGTCGAGGTCGAGGAGGTCTTCCCGCTGGAGGAGGCCGCTCGCGCCCACCGCCAGGGGGAGGACGGCCACACCCGCGGCAAGCTGGTCCTCCGCGTCGGCGCCTGACCCGCTGCGTGCCGACGGCGGA
Organism: Streptomyces sp. 11-1-2; assembly: GCF_003595545.1. NCBI lineage: Bacteria > Bacillati > Actinomycetota > Actinomycetes > Kitasatosporales > Streptomycetaceae > Streptomyces > Streptomyces sp. 11-1-2. Next base: position 1,396,656 of record NZ_CP022545.1, on the reverse strand, counting down.
CGCCCGAGGCCCTCTCGCACCACCCATCACATCAGCTCGAAGGAGACGCGCATGTTCTACGAGATCCGCCGCTACCAGATCAGGCCCGGCCACCGGGAGGAATGGGTCAGCTTCTTCGAAGAGGTGATCGTCCCCTTCCAGGAGTCGAAGGGGATGAACGTCATCGCCTCGTTCATCGACGAGGAGGATCCCGACGGCTACGTGTGGATGCGGCGCTTCGCCGACGAGGCGGAGCGGGAGCGGCTGTACGCGGCGGTCTACCAGAGCGAGCGGTGGCAGCAGGAGATCGGCCCCCGGGTCGAGGAACTGATGTTCCGAGAGAAGATCCAGGTCACCCGTGCCGTGCCCACGTCGGCTTCCGGACTTCGCTGACCGCGTCGGCCGCACCGATGAGCGCATCATGACGGCCACGGCCACGGCTGTCCGCCGGTGACGCTCGACGGTCCCGTCCCGCCCGGAACCACACGGTTCCGGGCGGGCGCGCCGGGGTCACCCGGAGACGGTCCGGGCGGGGACGGGGGTGGCGGCTTCGGCGTCGCCCTGGCCGCTGCCGCGGCGCAGGAAGTACACGCCGACGGTGGCGAGCAGCGAGGCCGCGGAGAGCGCGTAGAGGCCGCCGTTGGTGCTGCCCGTCGTCTCCTCCAGGTAGCCGAAGAGGGTCGGGGAGACGAACCCCCCGAGGTTGCCGAGGGAGTTGACGACGGCGAGCCCCGCGGCCGTGACCCTGAGGTCGAGCGTGGACTGGGCCAGCGGCCAGAAGAGGTTGGCGGCGCATTTGCTGCCGATGGCGGCCAGGGTGACGGCCGCGAGGCCGAACCACGGGGAGCCGAGAGTGGCGAGGAAGGTGCCGATGGCGGACAGCACCAGGACGACGGCGAGGTAGGGCCGCCGGTCCGGCATGCGGTCGGTGTAGCGGCTCATCGTGTACATCGCGATCACCGCGCAGATCCACGGGATGGCCGTGAGCAGCCCGATCTGGAAGGACGAGAGCCCGCCGATGTCGTCGACCAGGCTCGGCAGCCAGAACGTGATCGCGTATCCGGTCAGCGCCATGGCGAAGAACACGCCGGTCAGCAGCGCCACCTGGGGGTGGACCACCAGGCGCAGCCGGGACACCTGCGGCTCGCGGCTGCGCGCCTCGCGGTCCCGGCCGACCGCCGCGCCGAGGGCGGCCTTCTCCTCGCCGGTCAGCCAGCGGGCGTCCTGGATCCGTGAGACGAGGAAGAAGGCGGCGACGATGCCCACGATGATCGAGATGGCGCCTTCCAGCGCGAACATCCAGCGCCAGCCGGCGAATCCGCCCAGGCCGTGCATTTCCAGCAGTGCGCCGCTGATGGGGCCGGTGACGATGTAGGCGGTCGCGGAGCCACCGAGGAAGAGGGCGCTGGCCCGGCCGCGGGCGGAGTCCGGCAGCCAGGTGGTGAGGTAGTACATGACACCGGGGAAGAACCCCGCCTCCGCGATGCCCAGCAGGAACCGCAGCACGTAGAAGGAGGTGGCCCCGGACATGAAGCACATGGCGAGGGTCACCGCGCCCCAGCTGATCATGATCCGGGTGAGCCAGACGCGGGCGCCGAAGCGCTCCATCAGCATGTTGCTGGGGACTTCGAGCAGGGCGTAGCCGATGAAGAACAGACCGGCGCCGAGTCCGTAGGCGGCGCTTCCGATGCCGATGTCGGCCTTGAGGTCGTCCTGGACGAAGCCGACGTTGGTGCGGTCCATCTGGTTGACCACCAGCATGAGGACCAAGATGGGCATCACACGCCGCAGAAACTTGGTCACGGCCCGTTCGACGAGCTCCGAGGAGGCGGCCGGATCAGGGTCGGGGGCGGGTGGATTCACCATGCCGGCTCTCCTCGCATCGTTCATAAACTTGAACACTCATGAAGTGTGTGCAGACTTTACGATCACCCGTTCCTGCCGGTCAATGACTCCGGAAGCAACAATTCCGTGGGACTGCACATGAGTTATGGCTGGTGGTTTGCCTTCTCCTGACCCGGGCAAGCCCCTTGGTAGGGTTCACACACCTACCATCTGTTCAACCATATGAATGGACGTCGATGTTTGACGGAGCACCCCTGCGCATCACGGATGTCACCATCACCCCCGTCGCCTTCCGCGACCCGGCCCTGCTCAACTCCGTCGGCGTCCACGAGCCCTTCGCGCTCCGCTCGATCGTGCAGATCCACACCGACGCGGGTCTGACCGGGCTCGGCGAGACCTACGCGGACGAGCTCCACCTGGAGCGCCTCGCGGCCGTCCGGCACGAGATCGTCGGGCTCGACGCCTTCGCCACCGAGGAGCTGCACCAGCGCGTCCAGCGGGTCATCGAGCGGGTGGGCGGCGCCGGTGGCTCCGGGCTCACCGGCATGATCACCACCAGCAGCACCGTCGACCGGGTCGCCTCCCCGTTCGAGGTGGCACTCCTGGACATCCAGGGCAAGGCCGTCGGGCGCCCGGTGTGCGACCTGCTCGGCGGCGCCGTGCGGTCCGCGGTCCCGTTCAGCGCCTACCTCTTCTACAAGTGGGCCGCCCACCCCGGCCAGGAGCCGGACTCCTGGGGCGAGGCCCTCGACCCCGACGCCATCGTGGCGCAGGCCCGGCAGATGGTGGACGACTACGGCTTCACCGCGATCAAGCTGAAGGGCGGCGTCAGGCCCCCGGAGGAGGAGATCGAGGCGATACGGGCGCTGCGCCGCGCCTTCCCCGACCATCCGCTGCGCCTGGACCCCAATGCCGTCTGGACGACACAGACGTCGGTGAAGGTCGGGCGCGCGCTCGACGGCGTGCTGGAGTACCTGGAGGATCCCACCCCCGGGATCGACGGCATGGCCGCGGTCGCCCGCGAGGTCCCCATGCCACTGGCCACCAACATGTGCGTGGTCGCCTTCGACGAGCTGGCCCCCGCGGTGGCCGCCGACGCCGTCCAGGTCGTCCTCTCCGACCACCACTACTGGGGCGGCCTGCGCCGTTCCAAGCTGCTCTCCGGTATCTGCGACACCTTCGGCATGGGCCTGTCCATGCACTCGAACTCGCATCTGGGGATTAGTCTGGCCGCGATGACCCACCTGGCCGCGGCCACCCCGAACCTCACCTACGCCTGCGACACCCACTGGCCCTGGAAGACCGAGGACGTGATCGTGGACGGCGCGCTGACGTTCACCGACGGCTCGGTGCCCGTGCCGACCGCCCCCGGCCTCGGTGTGGAACTGGACCCCGACGCCCTGGCGCGGCTGCACGAGCAGTACGTCCACTGCGGACAGCGCAACCGCGATGACACCGGGTACATGCGGCGCTTCGACCCGTCCTTCCAGGCCGACCTCGCCCGCTGGTAGGCGCCCGCTGGTAGCCCGCCGCCACCCCTGCTCACCTGCCCGAATACCTCGATTGAAGGAGGCGGGCCTCGGCCACCTGGTGTACCCGGATTTCGGCTAAGCGTACGAAGCTGCAGGCCAGGACGTTTTCTTAGCCTCTGAGGGACGGAAAAAGACGCCGAAACCCTCGGAAGTGCTGAGACTTGTCTTCTGCTCCTCGCGTACGTACCGCCCCTGATCGGACCGATCGCCGCCGCCGGCGCATGCTGAGCGCGGCGATCGCGGCCGGCCTCGCCGTCGGCGCGCTGACCGCACCCGCGGCAGGCGCCGTGGGCCACCACGCACGGCACGGCTCCGGGACGGCCGCCCCCAAGGCCGACACCGGCTCGCCGGTGCGGGTGAACCAGGTCGGCTATCTGACCCACGGCCCCAAGAAGGGCACCGTCGTCACGACTGCCACCAAGCCGCTGACCTGGACGCTCCGGGCCGCCGACGGCACCAAGCGGGCGAGCGGGACCACCCACCCCGCGGGCGTCGACCCGAGCTCCCGGCAGAACGTCCAGACCTTCGACTTCGGCAAGGTCACCGACGCGGGCGAGGGGTACACCGTCACCATCGGCGGGAAGAAGAGCGAGCCGTTCACCATCGGTGACCACCTCTACCGCTCGCTGCGCAGCGACGCGCTGGCGTACTTCTACCACAACCGCAGCGGCATCAAGATCGACGCGGACCTCGTGGGCCCGAAGTACGCCCGTCCCGCGGGCCATGACAAGGCGGCCCCGCACCGGGGCGACACCGACGTCCCGTGCCAGAAGGGCGTGTGCGACTACCGCCGGAATGTCTCCGGTGGCTGGTATGACGCCGGTGACCAGGGCAAATACGTCGTCAACGGCGGTATCTCGGTGGCCCAGCTGATGTCCGCGTACGAGCGCACCCACACCACCAAGGGCGTCGACCCCGCGCCGCTCGGCGACGGCCGGCTCCGGGTGCCCGAGCGCGGCAACGGCGTCCCGGACATCCTGGACGAGGCCCGCTGGGAGATGGAATTCCTCCTGCGCATGCAGGTGCCCCAGGGCAAGCCGCTCGCCGGGATGGCGTTCCACAAGGTGCACGACAAGCAGTGGACCGGGTTCCCGACCCGGCCCGACCAGGACAAGCAGCAGCGTGAGCTGCACAAGCCGTCCACCGCGGCCACGCTCAACCTGGCCGCCTCCGCCGCGCAGAGCGCCCGCGTCTTCAAGTCCTACGACCCGGAGTTCGCCGCCCGCTGCCTGCACGCGGCCCGGACCGCGTGGGACGCGGCCAAGGCACATCCGAAGATCTTCGCCAGCGACAAGGACTCCACGGGCGGCGGCGCCTACGGCGACCGGTACGTGGGCGACGAGTTCTACTGGGCCGCGGCCGAGCTGTTCCTGAGCACCGGCGATCACGCCTATGCCAAGGCGGTGCTCGACTCGCCGCTGCACCACGACGTCGACGCCCTCTTCCCGCGCGGTGGCGGCATGTCGTGGGCCTCGACCGCGGGCCTCGGCGCGCTCGACCTGGCCACCGTCCCCAACAAGCTCACCGCGAAGCAGCGCGCCGAGGTGCGCACGATGGTGACGAAGGCCGCCGACCGCTACGCCGCGGACTCCGCGAAGTCGGCCTACGGGGTTCCGTACGCGCCGAAGGACGGCAAGTACGAGTGGGGCTCCAACAGTCAGGTGCTGAACAACATGATCGTGCTCGCCACCGCGCACGACCTGACGGGCAAGCCCCGCTACCTCGACGCGGTGCTCCGTGGCATGGACTACGTGCTGGGCGGAAATCCGCTCAACCAGTCCTATGTCACCGGCTACGGCGAGCGGAACTCGCACAACCAGCACCACCGCTTCTGGGCGCACCAGCGTGACCACAAGCTGCCGCATCCGGCGCCCGGTTCGCTGGCCGGTGGCCCGAACTCCGGGCTGCAGGACGAGGTCGCCAAGAAGAAGCTGAAGGGCTGCGCCCCGGCGATGTGCTACACCGACAGCCTGATGGCGTACTCCACCAACGAGATCACCATCAACTGGAACGCTCCGCTGGCCTGGATCGCCTGGTATGTCGATGGCCTGGGCGACGGTGCGACGGGCAAGCCCGTGGGCTGACCCGGCCCGCGCCCGGCCCCTCCGGCGGCGCGGCACCTCCCGAGCGGGGGTGTCGCGCCGCTTGGCGTATGCGGGAGTGGTCAGCAGGTGGCGTTCGTCTGGGTGAGCAGTCCCAGCCGCCAGGGGAGTTGCGAGTTGCTGTCGTGCTGGGTGCGTACGGCGCGTGCGTTCGATATGTCGAATGCTGCCCGGTCTTTCGGACGCCCTGGGTGATAGAGGACTCACCCGGGGCGTCAATACCTCTCGTGCCACCAGGGAAAGCGCACGGCCAGGACGCCCCGTCGAGGGGTGTCCTGGCCGTTGTCGCGCGCTGGAGCGAAGACCTAGTCGGCGCCGAACTCCATCGCGGCGCGGTCGAGCAGCGTGTCCTGCCCGGACACAGGTCCGTCCGAGGCGATCGCCTCGGAGGCGCCCTGTGGCATCGCGCCGATCAGCCCGGTCGAGGCCGCCTGCGCGGCGCCGATCAGCGCCGGATGCGCGTTGCCGACCATGCCAAGACCGGCGTACTGCTCCAGCTTGGCGCGCGAGTCGGCGATGTCGAGATTGCGCATGGTCAGCTGGCCGATCCGGTCCACCGGCCCGAAGGCCGAGTCCTCGGTCCGCTCCATGGAGAGCTTGTCCGGGTGGTAGCTGAACGCCGGTCCGGAGGTGTCCAGGATGGAGTAGTCCTCGCCGCGCCGCAGCCGCAGGGTCACCTCGCCGGTGATCGCCGCACCGACCCAGCGCTGCAGCGACTCGCGCACCATCAGCGCCTGCGGGTCCAGCCAGCGGCCCTCGTACATCAGCCGGCCGAGCCGCCGTCCCTCGCTGTGGTAGGTGGTGACGGTGTCCTCGTTGTGGATCGCGTTGACCAGCCGCTCGTACGCCGCGTGCAGCAGCGCCATACCCGGTGCCTCGTAGATGCCCCGGCTCTTGGCCTCGATGACGCGGTTCTCGATCTGGTCGGACATGCCCATGCCGTGCCGGCCGCCGACGGCGTTGGCCTCCAGCACCAGATCGACGGCGGAGGCGAACTCCTTGCCGTTGATCGTCACGGGGCGGCCCTGCTCGAAGCCGATCGTGACGTCCTCGGCCGCTATCTCGACCGCCGGGTCCCAGAACCGTACGCCCATGATCGGCTCGACGAGCTCGATGCCCGTGTCGAGGTGCTCGAGCGACTTGGCCTCGTGGGTCGCGCCCCAGATGTTGGCGTCGGTGGAGTAGGCCTTCTCGGTGCTGTCCCGGTAGGGCAGGTCATGGGCGACCAGCCACTCCGACATCTCCTTGCGGCCGCCGAGCTCGCTGACGAAGTCGGCGTCCAGCCACGGCTTGTAGATCCGCAGGGAGGGGTTGGCCAGCAGGCCGTAGCGGTAGAACCGCTCGATGTCGTTGCCCTTGAAGGTGGAGCCGTCGCCCCAGATCTGCACATTGTCCTCGAGCATGGCGCGCACCAGCAGAGTGCCGGTGACCGCCCGCCCGAGCGGGGTGGTGTTGAAGTAGCTGCGGCCGCCGGAGCGGATGTGGAACGCCCCGCAGGCAAGGGCCGCGAGCCCCTCCTCCACCAGGGCCGCCCGGCAGTCGACCAGCCGGGCGACCTCCGCGCCGTACGTCGTGGCGCGCCCGGGGACCGAGGCGATGTCGGGCTCGTCGTACTGGCCGATGTCGGCGGTATAGGTGCAGGGCACCGCGCCCTTGTCGCGCATCCACGCGACCGCTACCGAGGTGTCGAGGCCGCCGGAGAAGGCGATCCCGACGCGTTCGCCGACAGGGAGGGAGGTGAGAACTTTGGACACAGCAGGAGTATGCAGTCTTATGCATGATCATGCAAGCGCCCCTGGTAATGCTCGTGATCCAGCGCCGCGTCTCGCGCTTCGCCGGGCCGGGAACCGGGGCGTCCGAGTGGCTCCGGGCGGCTTCGGGCGGCGAAGCGCGGGGGCGAGGGTCACGAGGTCAGGTACGCCTCCACCTCACTGAGCTGGGCCGCCGGCCAGCCCGTGTTGCCGGTGACATTGAGCTTCAGGTAGCGCACCTGCGTGGTGCCGGGCAGGTCGACGGTGACCTTGTTGCCGGTCGCCGGGTCGAAGCGGTAGCCCTGCGAGCCCACCACCGTCGAGTACGCGGAGCCATCGGCGCCGCCCAGCACGGACAGGGTCTGGGTACGGGCACCCCACGCCGAGGAGGGCGGCAGCTTCAGCACCAGCCGGCGGACGGCCTGGCTGGAGCCCAGGTCCACGGTCAGGGCCTGCGGAAAGGCGTTGTTGGCCGACTCCCAGTAGGTCCCGGCGTCGCCGTCGACCACCTTGCCGGGGGTGTAGACGTCCTGGGAGCCGGTCGCGGTGGCCGGGCGGCCCTTGGCGAGGTTGCGGCCCGGGTCGGGGTCCGGGTTGCCCTGGCCGGGCTGGGGCCAGGTGGAGCAGTCCGACCAGGTGCTGCTCCAGCCGGAGTTGCCGCCGCCGTCGGCCACCTCGAAGGTGCCCGAACCGGCCGGGAACGGGCAGTTGTAGACGCCCGCCACGCCGACGCTGGAGGCGGTGACATTGCTGAACTTCGCCGCTCCCTGCGCCTCGGCCTGGACGACGACCGTTCCGGGGTTGGTCACGGTCGCGCCGGTCACATTGACGTTCTTGACCGCGTAGCCCCGGCCGCCGCCGGAGACGAACTCGAAGGCGCTGTACGGGCTGTCCGTGATGGTCGTGTTGGTGATGTTGACGGTGGCGTCGATCGCGCTGTCGTAGGAGTCGACGCGCAGGGCGCCCATCGGGTGGTTCCAGTTGGGGTTCATGGCGCCCGCGCGCACGAGCGTGTTGCCGTCGACCGTGATGGTGCCGGCCAGCGGGTGGAACGGGTCCAGGAACTTCTGGTTGGAGATGGCGATGCCGCTGCCCAGCGCGTTGGTGTCGGAGATCAGGTTGTTCTTGACCGTGATGTCCCTGCCGCCGTAGATCGCGATGCCATTGGCGAGGTTCGGCTGCGAGATGGTGTTGTTCTCGAAGCTGCTGCTCACGTCCGGGGAGTTCAGCGACCACATGGCGAGCGAGTCGTCGCCCTGGTTGCGCAGGAAGTTATTCCGGACCCTCACCTCCTTGGCGCTGCCGTTGAGGTTGAGGCCGTCGGCGGTGGTGTCCAGGATGCGGTTGTTCTCGATCACGAGGTTGTCGTTGTTGCCGGTCAGCCAGAGACCGACCTTCAGATGCTGGATCCACATGCCCGACACACTGGAGCCCGGGCCGAGCGAGCCGTTGACGAAGTTGTCCGGGTTGAAGTCGACGCGCTCGGTGACCTCGCCGATGACCGCGAAGTCCTTGATGTGGACGTTGCCGGAGGAACTGGTCTGGTCGATGAACCGCGAGCTGTGCACGACGGAGTGCCAGCCGCCGGCGCCCTGCAGGGTGACGTTCTGGACACCGCTCAGGGAGGAGGTCAGCTTGTAGTCACCCGGCGGGATCCAGACCACGCCGCCCTGGGCGGCGGCGATGGCGTCCCGGAACGCCTGGGTGGAGTCGCCCTGCCCGCTGGGGTCGGCGCCCTTGGAGGTGACCGAGACCGATCCGGCGGGCTGGCTCGCCGCCGCCGCGACCTGCTCGAAATCGGCCACATCGACGGTGACCTGGGCATTCGTCGCTGCCTCGAAGGCGATCTTGTCACCGGCCTGGACGTTCTGGCCGAGCAGCAGCCGGGCGTTGTCGTAGAAGTGGTGGGTCTTCGAGCCCATGATCCAGCCGGTGTCCACATACGAGTACTTGGACGTGACCGTGAGGGTCTTGGCCAGCTTGGTGCCGTTGACATAGACGTTGAGCGCGCCCGACTGGCCGTCGGGCACGCTGTAGGAGACGTTCACCGCGTTGGCGGCGCGCGGTGCGGTGAACTCGACACGCTGGCCGGTGGCGAGGCGGACGGCCTGGCGACCGGACGCCTCGGAGGCGAGGGTGCCCTGGGTGAAGTCGGGGCCGATCTTCGTACCCGTGGTGGTGGCCGACTCGGCCTCGACCGAGGTGAAGGGCAGGGCGGCGCCCGCCGCCGCGTGTGCGGCCGTGGGGGTCAGGGTGACGAGCATGCCGGCCGCCAGGGCGACGGCCACGCCGATCGCCGACAAGCGCCTGGCGGATGCCGATGCGATGCTGCTGCTGTGCATGTGCTGATCCCTTCGTGGTGGGGGTGGGGATAGCGCGGTGCGGTGGGGGTGGTTCAGGCGAGCAGCCAGGCCGCCGTGTCCTGCGGAAGGCGGCCCTGGTCGTCCAGCGGGCCGCTGCTGAGCAGCAGCCGGGAGGTGCCGTGCAGCTCGGCGGGGGTGTCCGCGAGGTTGACCATGCAGATCAGGCCGTTGTCACGGGCGAAGGCCAGGACACCGTCGGCCGAGGGGAGCCAGGTCAGCGGCCCGTCGCCGAAACCGGGGGTGGCGCGGCGGATGCGGATCGCCTCGCGGTAGAGGGCGAGCATCGACCCCGGGTCCGCCTCCTGCGCATCGGCCGCGTACGCCGGCCAGTGCGCGGGCTGCGGCAGCCACGGCTCCTGGTGCGAGCCGAAACCGGCGTACGGCGCCTTGGACCCCCACGGCAGCGGCACCCGGCAGCCGTCGCGGCCCGGGTCGATGCCGCCGGAGCGGAAGTGCATCGGGTCCTGGATGCGGTCGCGGGGGATGTCGGCCTCGGGCAGGCCCAGTTCCTCCCCCTGGTAGACGTAGACGGCGCCGGGCAGGGCCAGCGACAGCAGGGCGGCGGCCCGCGCCCGCCGGGTGCCGAGGGCGAGGTCGGTGGGGGTGCCGAAGACCTTGGTGGCGAAGTCGAAACCGGTGTCCTCGCGCCCGTAGCGGGTGACCGTGCGGGTCACATCGTGGTTGCACAGCACCCACGTGGCGGGCGCGCCCACCGGAGCGTGTTCGGCGAGCGTCTCGTCGATCGACGCCCGCAGCCGCCGGGGCTCCCAGGGGCACGCCAGAAAGGAGAAGTTGAAGGCGGTGTGCAGCTCGTCCGGGCGCAGATAGCGGGCGAAGCGCTCGCTGTCGGGCAGCCACACCTCACCGACGAACACACCTCCGTGCTCATCGGCCACCCCGCGCCAGGAGCGGTAGATGTCATGGAGTTCGTCGCGGTCGACGTACGGATGCGGATCGCGGCCCTCGACGAAGTCGGGCAGCCGGGGATCCTTGGCCAGGAGGGCGGCCGAGTCGATGCGGACGCCCGCGACGCCCCGCTCGAACCAGAAGCGCAGGATGTCCTCGTGTTCCTGGCGTACGGCAGGGTGCGCCCAGTTGAGGTCCGGCTGCTCGGGGGCGAACAGATGCAGATACCAGTGGCCGTCGGGCAGCCGGGTCCACGCCGGGCCGCCGAACTCCGACTTCCAATCGTTCGGCGGCAGTTCACCGTGGTCGCCGCGGCCCGGGCGGAAGTGGAAGAGCTCGCGCTCGGGGCCGCCGGCGAGGGCGGCACGCCACCAGGGGTGCTGGTCGGAGACGTGGTTCGGCACGATGTCGACGATCGTGCGGATGCCCAGCTCCCGGGCCTCGGCGATGAGCTTCTCCGCCTCGGCCAGGGTGCCGAAGGCCGGGTCGATGGCGCGGTAGTCGGCGACGTCATAGCCGCCGTCCTTCATGGGCGACTGGTACCAGGGGCTGAACCACAGCGCGTCGACGCCGAGTTCGGCGAGGTACGGCAGCCTGGCGCGGACGCCCGCGAGGTCGCCGGTGCCGTCGCCGTCCCCGTCGGCGAAGCTGCGCACATACACCTGGTAGATGACGGCGGAGCGCCACCAGTCGTGGGGCGTCCGGGCAGGGGTGGGCTGGGCCACGGTGGATGCCTTTCTGTCGAGGGGGCGATATCAGCCCTTCGTGCTGCCCGCGCTGATCCCGGCGATGATGTGCCGCTGGAAGACGAGGAACAGCGCGACCATCGGGATGCTGGCGATGACCATCGCGGCGATGAGCACGGTCAGCTGGATGTTCTGCGACAGCTGGACGAGTGCGACGCTGATCGGCTGCTTGCCGGTGTCGGAGAAGACCATCAGCGGCCACAGGAAGTCCTGCCACACCGCGACCAGCGCGAAGATCGACACGACGCCGAGCACCGGACGCGACATGGGCAGCACGATCGACCACAGGGTGCGCAGCTTTCCGGCGCCGTCGATCTCGGCGGCCTCCAGGACGTCGCGCGGGATCTGGTCGAAGAACCGCTTGAGGAGATAGAGGTTGAAGGCGTTGGCCACGGCCGGCAGCCAGATCGCGAGCGGGTCGTTGAGCAGGCTGGTGTGGATCAGCGGCAGATCGGCGACGGTCAGATACTTCGGCACGACCAGCGCCTGGGCCGGGACCATCAGCGTGGCGAGGATGCCACCGAGGATCACCTTGCCGAAGGCGGGCTTCAGTTTGGACAGGGCGTAGGCGGCGGCCGTACAGAAGACGAGCTGGAACAGCCAGGCACCGGTCGCCTGCACCACCGTGTTCCACAGATGCTGCGGAAGCTGCATCAGGTCCCAGGCGTCGGTGTAGCCGGTGGAGTGCCACTGCTTCGGGACGAGGCTGGGCGGGGTCTGCGCCACCTCGTCCGGCGACTTCATCGCACCGGTCACCATCCAGTAGACGGGGAAGAGGAAGGCGATCGCGAACAGCACCACCACGGCCGTGAAGACCGTCCAGTAGACGGCCCGGCCGCGGGGGCGGGCCAGGGCGGCGGGGGAGACGAGGGTCCGGGTGCTCACGCTTCGTCCTCCCCTGAGCGGGTCAGCCGCAGATAGAGGGCGGAGAAGGCGCCGAGCAGCACGAGCAGCATCACGCTCAGCGCACACGCGCCACCGAAGTCGTTGTAGAGGAAGGCGTACTTGTAGATGAGGTAGAGGACGGTGACCGTGGCGTTCTCCGGGCCGCCGCCGGTGATCACGAAGGGCTCGGTGAAGACCTGCATCGTCGCGATGATCTGCAGCAGCATCAGCATCAGGATGACGAACCGCGTCTGGGGGATCGTGACATGGCGGACGCGCTGCAGCAGGCTCGCGCCGTCCAGCTCGGCCGCCTCGTACAGCTCACCGGGGATGGACTGCAGGGCCGCCAGATAGATCAGGACGGTGCCGCCCATATTGGCCCAGGTGGCGACGATGACGAGGGAGACCAGGGCGGTGTCGGCGCCGTTGGACCAGTTCGAGGTGGGCAGATGCGCGAAGCGCAGCGCCTCGTTGGCCAGCCCGGCGCCGGGGTCGTAGAACCACTTCCACAGCAGGGCGCTGACCACCGGCGGGATCATCACCGGCAGATAGACCACGACCCGGAAGAACGCCTTGGCGTGCCGGAGTTCATTGAGGACGAGGGCGAGCAGGAACGGGATCGCGAAGCCGATGACCAGCGCCAGCAGCGTGAAGGTGAGGGTGTTCCGCCACGCCGCGGTGAACTCCGGATCGTGCAGGACCCGGGTGAAGTTGGCGGTGCCCACCCATTCGGGGGACGAGCCGGGCGTGTACTTCTGGAAGGCGATCACGACCGCGCGGATCGCCGGGTACCAGGAGAACAGCGCGAAGCAGACGAGACCGCCGAGGAGGAAGCCGTAGGCGCGGGCCTGGTCGGCGAGGCGGCGCCGCCCCCGACCCCCGCCGGGGGCGGCGCCTGCACTGGGTGGACGGCGATCGCCTCGGCGGGCGGCCGCGCAGCGGTCTTGGTCATCGGGTCAGCCCCGGGCCAGGATGCTGTCGATCTTTCCGGAGGCGTCCTCGATGAGCTGGTCGATGTCGGCGTCCTTCTTGGTCAGGACGGCGGAGACGGCTCCGTCGAGCACGGAGTAGATCTGCTGGGCGTGCGGCGGCTCGATCTTCATCCGCAGCTTCTGATTGCCGTCCAGGAAGGTCTGGTAGTTGTCCACGGGGACATTGGCGTTGGCCTTCTTGACCTGCTGGTCCTTGGCGTCGGCGGCGCCGGTGAACAGCCGCGGCTCGGGCAGGCCCACCGGGGCGTCGTTCTTCTTGGCGCGGACGTAGTCGCCGAGGAAACCCTTGCCGGGGGTCAGGAACATATGGTCGAGCCACTTGAGGCCGGCCCGGATCTGGGCGGGGGTGTCCTTCTTCTGGAACATATAGCCGTCGCCGCCGATGAGCGTGCCCTTGCCACCGGGCATGGGGGCGATGGCGAGGTCCTTGTAGCTGCCGCCCTTCTCCTTCACCAGGATCGGGATGTTGTCGGGCGCGGCGAGGTACATGCCCAGCTTGCCCGAGCCCATCATCTGCTGGGCGTCGTTGATGACGAGGAGCTGCTTGCTGCCCATCGAGTCGTCCACCCAGCGCATGTCATGCAGATTCCGCAGGACGGCGCGCGCCTCGGGGGTGTCGATGGTGGCCTTCTTGCCGTCGGCGCTGATGACGTCGCCGCCCTGTGCGTACAGCTCCGCCGTGAAGTGCCAGCCGCCCTGGTTCTGTGCGCTGTAGTCCGCGTAGCCGACCGTGCCGGCGCCCAGCGCGGCGATCTTCTTGGCATCGGCGCGGACCTCTTCCCAGGTCATCGGCGGCTTGTCGGGGTCGAGTCCGGCCTTCTCGAAGAGCTCGCGGTTGTAGATCAGGCCCATCGAGTAGCCGGTGCGCGGGATGCCGTAGACCTTGCCGTCGACCGTGTAGATGTCGCGTAACTGCTTCTGGAGGGTGGGGTAGCTCTTCAACTCCTTGACGTACGGAGTGAGATCGGCCGCCTGGTTGATGTCGACGACGTGCCGGGCGTCGGTGAAGTACGTGTAGAACACGTTCTCCATCTGGCCGCCGGCCAGCTTGGCGTCGAAGGTCTTCGGGTCCTGGCAGGGGAACGCGTCATGCGCGACGACGTCGATGTCCGGGTTCTGCTTCTCGAAGGAGGCGATGTCCTCCTCGAAGAACTTGCGGTCGACCTTGGCGCTCTTGGGCGGCATGCAGTTGACGGTGATACGCGTCTTTCCGCCCGCCGAGTCGCCGTTCGACCCTCCGCAGGCGGTGAGGGCGAGGGAGCAGGCGCTGAGCGCGATGAGCGTACGGCGGAACCCGGTGCTTCTCATGGGTGGACCCCTCTGTACAGGAGCAGGGAAGCCCCCACGGCCGCGAGCGGGGCGCACACAACCGTGAGTGCGCCGCACACTCAAGCACCGTCGACAACGGGCCGCAAGATGTCGCGTAGATTCTGTAATTATTCAACTGGACTGTGGATCAAGTGGATTGAGCCTGTCGCGCGCCTGCCGACCACCTGTCGCCCCCCTGTCGACCGCATCTCGACAGGCCCCGCGCTCACTCCCGTGGCGCCTGCGCGGTGGAGCCGCGCACCACCAGCTCCGGCTCGAACAACAGTTCCTCGGACGGTACGGCCGCGCCGCCGATCTGTGCGTTCAGCAGCTCCACGGCCGCCCTGCCCATGGCCTCGATGGGCTGGCGGACGGTGGTCAGTGGCGGCTCGGTGCAGTTCATGAACGCGGAGTCGTCGTAGCCGACCACGGACACCTGCGACGGCACGCCGAACCCCTTGCGCCGCGCCGCCCGGATCGCCCCCAGAGCCAGCGGGTCACTGGCACAGATGATGCCCGTGACCCCCCGGTCGATCAGCCGGGAGGCCGCGGCGTGGCCGCCCTCGATCGAGAAGATCGCCCGGGCCACGAACTCGTCCGGCAGCCGGCCGGCGACCGTGCGCGCGGCGGCCAGCTTGCGCGCCGACGGCATATGGTCACCGGGGCCGAGCACGAGCCCGATCCGCTCGTGGCCGAGGGAGGCCAGATGCCGCCACGCCTGCTCCACGGCCACGGCGTCGTCGCAGGAAACGCCAGGGAAGCCGAGATGCTCTATGGCCGCGTTGATCAGCACCACCGGGATATTGCGCTCGGCGAGCAGCCGGTAGTGGTCATGCGGCGCGTCGGCCTGCGCGAAGAGCCCGCCCGCGAACACCACCCCGGAAACCTGCTGTTGCAGCAGCAGGTCCACGTAATCGGCCTCGGAGACCCCGCCCTTGGTCTGCGTGCACAGCACCGGAGTCAGCCCCAGTTGCGCCAGCGCCCCGCCGATGACCTCGGCGAACGCGGGGAAGATGGGGTTCTGCAGCTCGGGCAGGACCAGCCCGACCAGCCGCGCCCGGTCGCCCCGCAGCTGGGTGGGCCGCTCGTAGCCGAGGACGTCCAGCGCGGACAGCACCGCCTGCCGGGTGGCTTCGGAGACTCCGGGCTTGCCATTGAGCACCCGGCTGACCGTGGCCTCGCTGACACCGACCTTCTTCGCCACTTCAGCAAGTCGTCGCGTCATGCACGCAAGCGTAGCGCAAGAATTGCAAGTCGCTTGCGTAATGGGGGAGTAGATCGTACGACCCCGGTGGTGGCCCGGCTCATGTCGCCCGGGTGACGGCCACCGCCGCTTTGAGATCCGCCCAGAACTCGGGCCGGATGCCGATACGGTAGCCCAGCCGGTAGACCGTGGTCCTGGCCCGGCCACGCACCAGCAGATGTACCTCGGTCGGTCCCGGGTGGGCCTGGAGGATCTCCTTGAGCTGCTGGACGGAGCGCGGTGTCACCCGCGCTTCGAGCATCTCCAGGCGCAGCGGGGCATGGCGGGCGCTCAGGTCGGGGACCGCCAGTTCCATCGCCACCAGCCGGGGCACGTCCTCGCGTCTGTCGAGACGGCCCTTGACGAACACCACCGTGTCCTCGACGAGTTGGGCCGACACGAGCTGGTAGGTGGCCGGGAAGACCATGCATTCGATGGAGCCGGCCAGGTCCTCCACGGTGGCGATGGCCCAGGCGTTGCCCTGTTTGGTCATCTTGCGCTGCAGACCGGAGATGATCCCGCCGACCGTGACGACCGCGCCGTCCGCGAAGTCACCGCCGGTGAGCTGCGCGACGGTGGCGTCCGCCGTGCCGGCCAGCAACCGCTCCAGACCGAGGAGCGGGTGGTCGGAGACGTAGAGACCGAGCATCTCCCGCTCCTGGGCGAGCAGATACGGCTTGTCCCATTCGATGTCCGAGAACTCGACGTCGAGGCCGAAGCCCGGCCCTTCGCCGTCCGCGCCGTCACCGGCCATGCCGCCGAAGAGGTCGAACTGCCCCTCGGCCTCCTTGCGCTTGACCGCGACCACATTGTCGATCAGCGCCTCGTAGTGCGCCGTGAGCCCCTTACGGGTGTGGCCCATCTCGTCGAACGCGCCCGCCTTGATCAGCGATTCCGTGGTGCGCTTGTTGCACACGACCGCCTCGACCTTGTCCAGGTAGTCCGGGAACGAGGCGTACTTCCCCTTGGCCTTACGGCCACGGATGATCGCTTCCACCACGTTCTGACCGACGTTCCGGACCGCCGTGAGGCCGAAGAGGATCACATCATCACCCTGAGCGGTGAAGTTGGCCTCGGACTCATTGACGTTCGGCGGCAGCACCTTGATGCCCATACGACGGCACTCGTTCAGATAGACCGCCGACTTGTCCTTGTCGTCACGCACCGAGGTGAGCAGCGCCGCCATGTACTCGGCGGGGTAGTTGGCCTTGAGATACGCGGTCCAGTACGAGACGAGCGCGTAGGCGGCCGCATGCGCCTTGTTGTAGGCGTAGCCCGCGAAGGGCACCAGTACGTCCCAGACCGCCCGCACGGCCTCGTCGGAGTAGCCGCGCTCCCGGCAGCCGTCCCGGAACGGGATGAACTCCTTGTCCAGGACCTCCTGCTTCTTCTTGCCCATGGCGCGGCGGAGCAGGTCGGCCTGGCCGAGTGAGTAGCCCGCGAGGGCCTGGGCGGCCTTCTGTACCTGCTCCTGGTAGACGACCAGGCCGTAGGTGATGTCGAGGACCTCCCGGAGCGGCTCCGCCAGCTCCGGGTGGATCGGGGTGATCTCCTGCTGGCCGTTCTTCCGCAGCGCGTAGTTGATATGCGAGTTCATGCCCATCGGGCCGGGCCGGTACAGGGCGGTGACGGCGGTGATGTCCTCGAACTGGTTGGGTTTCATCAGCCGCAGGAGCGAGCGCATCGCGCTGCCGTCGAACTGGAACACGCCGAGGGTGTGGCCACCGCCGAGCATCTCGAAGGTCCTGCGGTCGTCCAGTGGCAGATCGAGCAGCTTCAGGTCGACGCCCTTGTTGGCGCGCACCATCGTGACGGCGTCGTCCATGATGGTGAGGTTGCGCAGGCCCAGGAAGTCCATCTTCAGCAGGCCCAGCGACTCACAGGTGGGGTAGTCCCACTGCGTGATCGTGACGCCGTCGGTGTGCCGCACCCAGACCGGGACATGGTCCACGATCGGCTCGCTCGACATGATCACACCGGCGGCGTGCACACCCATCTGCCGCACCAGGCCCTCGACACCCTTGGCGGTGTCGATGACCTTCCGCGCATCCGGCTCGTTCTCATACATCGCCCGCACCTCGCCCGCCTCGGAGTGCCGCGGGTGTTCCGGGTCGGTGATGCCGGCCAGCGGGATGCCCTTGCCGCCGACGTCGGCGGGCATGGCCTTGGTGATGCGGTCGCCCATCGCGTACGGATAGCCCAGCACCCGGGCGGAGTCCTTGATGGCGTTCTTGGCCTTGATGGTGCCGTAGGTGCCGATCATGGCGACCTTGTCGGCGCCGTACTTCTCCGTCACATAGCGGATCACCTCGACCCGCCGGCGCTCGTCGAAGTCGATGTCGACGTCCGGCATGGACACGCGCTCGGGGTTGAGGAACCGCTCGAAGATCAGCCCGTGCTCGACCGGGTCGAGGTCGGTGATGCCCATCGCGTACGAGACGATCGAACCGGCCGCCGAGCCACGGCCCGGCCCGACGGCGATGCCCTGCTGCTTGGCCCACATGATGAAGTCGGCGACCACGAGGAAGTAGCCCGGGAACCCCATCTGGATGACGATGTCCATCTCGTACTCGGCCAGCTTCTGGCGGTCCTGCGGTACGCCACCCGGATAGCGCCGGGCCATCCCGCGCCGGACCTCCTCGCGGAACCACGTGACCTCGGTGTGGCCCTCGGGCACCTCGAACCGCGGCATGAGGTCGCGCTTGTCGAACATGCCGGTGGTGTCGATCTGCTCGGCGACCAGCAGGGTGTTGCGGCAGCCCTCCTGCCAGGCGTCCGAGGAGTCGATGGCGTACATCTCCTCCGTGGACTTCAGGTAGTAGCCGGTGCCGTCGAAGCGGAAGCGGTCCAGGTCGGAGAGGCTCTTGCCGGTCTGGATGCACAGCAGCGCATCGTGTGCCGCGGCCTCGTCCGCATAGGTGTAGTGCGAGTCGTTCGTCACCAGCGGCGGGATGTCCAGCTTCTTGCCGATCTCCAGCAGCCCGTCCCGGACCCGGCGCTCGATCTCGATGCCGTGGTCCATCAACTCCAGGAAGTACCGGTCCTTGCCGAAGATGTCCTGGTACTCGGAGGCGGCCTTCAGTGCCTCGTCGAACTGGCCCAGGCGCAGCCGGGTCTGCAGCTCACCGGACGGGCAGCCGGTCGACGCGATCAGCCCCTCGGCGTGCTCGGCGATGACCTCCTTGTCCATCCGCGGCCACTTCTGCAGCCAGCCGTGCGCATACGCGTCCGACGACAGCCGGAACAGATGGTGCAGCCCGGTGGTGTCCGCCGCCCAGATCGTCTTGTGGGTGTAGCCGCCCGAGCCGGAGACGTCATCGCGCTTCTGGTGGGGCTGCCCCCACTGGATCTTGCGCTTGGTGCGCCGCGACTCCGGGGCGACATACGCCTCGATCCCGATGATCGGCGTCACGCCCGAGGCCATGGCCTGCTGGAAGAAGTCGTACGCGCCGTGCAGATTGCCGTGGTCCGTCAGGGCGAGGTGCGACATGCCCATCTCCTGGCAGGCCGCGAAGAGATCCTTCAGCCGGGCCGCGCCGTCCAGGAGCGAGTACTGCGTGTGCACATGCAGATGAGTGAAAGGCGGTGCCACTCCTTCCCCCGGATCAGGCGTCGGACTCGAGGGCCTGGGCGATCCTCCGCAGGCCCGTGGCCACCTCCCGCGCCGAGGGGGCGCGCTCGGGATCGACCAGCCACTGCTGGGTCAGCCCGGCGACCAGGGCCATGTGCACCGACCCGACCGCACGGGCCACTTCGCCCTCCTCCGTGCCCTCGATGCCGTGCAGATCGGCCGCCAGCGCCGTACGGGCCCGTTCGAACGCCTCGGCGAGCTGCTGCCGGACGTCGGCGGAACGTTCGGCCTGCGCGAGGGCTTCCACGCCGGCCACCACCAGCGGCCGGTCCGTGGTCCCGGACTCGATGATCCGGGCCCACATCGACTCCGCTCGCGTTCCGGCATCGGAGTCCGGGGCGGCCTCCGTCGACCCGGACCGCACCTTCTCGCTCCACTCGTCGAGCGATTCCAGGAGCGCCGCGTTGAGCAGCCGCTCCTTCGAGCCGTAGTGGTAATTGATCGTGCCGAGCGGTGCGTTGGCGGCGGCGGCGATGTCACGCGAGGTCGTACGGGCGAATCCCCGCTCCTCCAGGCACCGCTTCGCCCCGGCCATCAACTGTTCCCGATGTCCCATGCCGATCACCCTACCCCAATCTTGAACGCTCGTTCAGAACGATCGTTCAGGACGGATGTTCAGAAGGTTTGAGTCCGAACACTCGCCCAGCCCGCGGATCAGGTGTGGCTCGGCGCCGGTTCCTGCTCGGGACGGGGCGCGCCGTGCTCGTGCCGGGGGAGGAGGAGCGGGGTCGCCAGGCTGAGGAGTCCGGCTGTGGCGATCGCGATCCGGGGGCCGGTGACAGCGGCCAGCAGGCCCCACAGGGCGGTCAGGGTCGCGACGGTGGCCTTGCTGGAGACCGACCACGCGGAGAGGGTGCGGGCGACCCGGTCCGCCGGGGTCCGGTCGAGCCGATAGGTGGCGTACAGCGGGGTGAACACGCCCATGCAGCAGATCAGCCCCAGCTCGACCGCCATGACCAGCACCAGTCCCGCCGTACCCGGGCGGACGAAGGCCAACCCCGGCAACCAGCACGCCCGCAGCGCCCCCGAGATCAGCATGACCCGGTGCCGCCCGAACCGTTCCGCAAGCCGGGGAGCCAGCCGGGAGCCGATCAGACCGCCGATGCAGGGCAGTGTGAAGGCCATGGCGTACTGCCAGGGCGCGAACCCCAGGCTGCCCAGCATGAGGACGGCGAGCAGCGGCGCGGTCGCCATGATCAGCCCGCCCACCAGGACCTGGTTGAAGAACAGCGGACGCAGCGCCGGGTTGGTCAGAATGCACCGCCAGCCCTCCAGCAGCTCACCGGCCCGGAGCCGTGGCGGCGGGCCGGTGCGCGCGGGGCGTGGCTCCGTGCCGCCGATCGCACGGATCCCCGCCGCCGAGAGCAGAAAGCTGACCGCATTGGCCGCCACGGTCATCACCGGACCGAAGAGCCCGATCGCGGCCCCGCCGATCTGCGGTCCGAGCATGGTGGCGGTCCAGGCCGTGGACTCGAACCGCGCGTTCGCCACCAGCAGGTCCTCCCGCGGCACCAGCGCCTTCAGGCACGCCCCACTGGCCGCGGTGAAGGCGATGTCGGCCGCGGAGACGACGATCGACACGATCACGAGCTGGGCGAAGGTGAGCCGGCCGAGCAGAAACAGGACGGGGACGGTCATCAGGGCCGCGAACCGGACCACATCCATCGCGATCATCACCGGCCGCTTGCGGCGGAACTCCATCCATGGCCCGAGCGGCAGCGCCACCGCCGCGCCCACCGCGAGCCCCGCGGCCGCCAGCAGCGACACCTGGGCCGCCCCGGCATGGAGAACAATGATCGCGATCATCGGGAACGCGTCGAACGCGAGCCAGGTGCCGAACGCGCTGACCGCGTACGCCCCCCAGAGCCATCCGAACTGCCGCCCCAGCTTCCGCCTCGCCCCCATGCGCAGCGCACCCCTCCTCGCCGTCCCGCCCGAAGAACCTCACATAGAACGGGCGATATCCAAGCGAGCCTGGGCGGGCGGTTCAAACAACGCCCTCGACATGCCACAACCAGACGTTGTGCGACTAAGGTGGCCGACGTGGACCTCAAGGCCGTGCGCACCTTCGTCGCCGTCGCGGGCGCGGGCCAGTTCCAGGAGGCGGCGGGCGATCTGTCCATCACCCAGCAGGCCGTCTCCAAGCGCATCGCCGCGCTGGAGAAGGAACTCGGCGTGCGGCTGTTCACCCGTACCGCGCGCGGAGCCCTGCTCACCATCGACGGGCAGGCGTTCCTGCCCCACGCCCGCGAACTTCTGCGGGCCGAGGAACGGGCCGCCGCCTCCGTACGCCCCGGCCGCCGCGCGCTGCGCGTCGATGTGATCGGGCGGCGGCTCGCACCGGCCGATCTGCTCCGCGGCTTCCACCGGGCGCACCCCGAGGTCGAACTCGATGTGGTGACGCTCTTCGACGCCGACGCGGCCATCGCCGCCGTGCGCACCGGCACGATCGACGCGTCGTTCCGGGCGGTCACCGTGCCCGCCCGGCGGCTCCCCGGCGGCATCGAAGCCACCCGGGTCCACGACGAGCCCATCCAGCTCCTCACCGGACCGTCCCATGAGCTCGCCGCCGCCCGCGAGGTCACCCCCGCCGAGCTCGCCGGGCACCGGATCTGGATGCCGGGCATCGTCCCCGGTACCGAATGGGCCGCCTACTACGACGACCTCGCCGCCGCGTTCGGGATCACCATCGACGCGATCGGCCCGTACTTCGGGCCCGAGCCGCTCCTCGACACGATCGCCGACTCCTCGACGCTGGCGACCTTCGTCGGCGAACGGACCCGCCTGGTCTGGCCCGCCGACTACGGGCTGCGGCGCATCGAGGTGCACCACCCGACCCCGGTCTACCCGCATTCGCTGATCTGGCACCGCGACAACCCGCACCCCGCCCTCACCGCGCTCCGCGACCACCTCGCCGCCGCGCCGCCCGGCCACCGCGACGCCGGTGCCTGGACGCCGAAATGGGCGTGGTGACCGAAATCACCGCGTCACCGCCGACTGGCGGATCATGCGGGCCGGTGAGTTCGCGCAGGTCGGCAACTCCCGCTATTTATCGCCGAAAAGGTGCGGGTTGACAGCGGATCAGCCAACGATCTAGGTTCACCTCAGGGGACTCGCTGGACGGCGAACGGGGGCTGTGGTGAGTGTTTTGGCGTTGCGCGCATCCGATATCACCGGGATCGCGCGACTGGTCGCGCGTGATGTCTTAATGGACCGAATGACCGACCGGTCGACCTCAGGAAATGCTGTCTTGGATCGCGAGGATCGCGAGGAAAGCGACATCTCACCGCAGCGTGGCGGATTTCGCGGAAATTCCCTTTCCGGCCCTGGCGTCACCGCATGGCTGCCGCCTTATGAATCCGGTAAGAGCCTGGTGGGCGCCGGTGCGCGGGCTGTCGCTCAACCGGCTGTCCGCTCGGAAGAGTTCGAAGTGCGCCGGATGTTCGTCTCGGATATCGACGCCGCTCACCCGGTGAGTTTCAGCCGACGGGTCGGCTTCTCCGGACTCCGGATCCCCATGTGCCGCGCGTCGAATACCGGCGCGGGCCGGGGCGATGGTGCGCCGGTCCTGACTTGTGCACCGTGCTGAGTTCCCTTTAAACGGCGTCCGCGCCATAGCTGGGCAAGCATCAGTGGCAGTATCAGCGAAATAATCGCGCAAAACCATTTCCATCAGTCGTCGGGGAAGGCTGTGTTGTGGGGCAATCAGGCGCGCCCAAATCCCAAGGTCTCAGCGCGGCCATGAGCAATCTCTTCGAGCGCACCAGGCGAAAGGAATCCACGGGTGTGGTGCCGGTCGCCAGGGACCGGGAGCTGAGGGCGTCATTCGCCCAGCGACGACTGTGGTTTCTGGACCAGTTGGAGCCCGGCAACGCCTCGTACAACCTCCCCTTCGCGGTGCGGGTGCGCGGCCGCCTGGACGTCGCCCATCTCTCCCGGGCCCTTTCGCTGGTGGTCGCCCGGCACGAGGCGCTGCGCACCACCTTCACCGAGACCGGCGGACAACCGGTGCAGTCGATCCAGCCCCCCGCCCCCGTCCCGGTGCGGATCGAATCGGTGCCCGAAGGCCCGGAGGAGGAGCGGCTCGCCGCGGTCCGGCGGCTGGCCGGAGCGGAGATCACCGAGCCCTTCGACCTGAGCACCGGCCCCTTGCTGCGGGCCAAGGTGCTGCGGCTGGACGACCACGACCACGTCCTGCTGCTGACGGTGCACCATGTGGCCACGGACGCCTGGTCACAGGGCATTCTGGTGGGTGAGCTGTCCGCCGCGTACGAGGCGTTCGACGCCGGGCGGGAGCCCGTACTGCCGCCGCTGCCCGTGCAGTACGCCGACTACGCGGAGTGGGAGCGCGACTGGCTGTCCGGTCCGACCCTGCGCCGCCAGTTGGACTACTGGACGAAGCGGCTCGACGGTATGGCCCCCGCGCTGGAGCTGCCCACCGACCGGCCCCGGCCCTCGGTCGCCCGCCAGGAAGGCGACGCGGTGCGCTGGGAGCTGCCCGCCGAACTGATCCAGGCCGCCCGCCGGCTGGGCGCCGGTGAGAACGCGACCCTCTACATGACCTTGCTGGCCGCCTTCCAACTGGTCCTGGGCCGGTATGTGGACAGCGACGACATCACGGTGGGCACCCCCGTGGCCAACCGGGGGCGCGCCGAGGTCGAGGGCCTCATCGGGTTCTTCGTCAATACCGTGGTGCTGCGGACCGACCTGTCCGGCGACCCCACCTTCCGCCAACTGCTGGCACGGGTCCGGGACATGGCGGCCGGTGCCTTCGCCCATGGCGACCTGCCCTTCGAGTATCTGGTGGAGCAGGTGCACCCCGAGCGGGACCTGTCCCGGAACCCGCTGGTACAGGTGCTCTTCCAGATGATCAACGTGCCGGGGGAGCGGCTCGCCCTGCCCGGCGCGGAGACCGAGCCCTACGACCACGGCCGGATCCTCACGCGGATGGACCTGGAGGTCCATCTCGTCGAGGCCGAGGACGGAGTGCTCGGTCATATCGTCTTCAGCAAGGCCCTGTTCGACAGGAGCACCGTCGAACGGCTGCTGCACCATGTCACCGTCGTCCTGCGAGGTGTTCTGGCCGAGCCGGACCGGCCCCTCTCCGAGATCTCCCCGCTCGACGACGCCGAGCGGGCGAAGGTCCTGGAGGAGTTCAACCACACCACGGGCCCCGTACCGGCCGGATCGCTGCCCGCGCTCTTCACCGCCCAGGCCGAACGCCGCCCCGGCGCGGTGGCCGTGATCAGCGGCGCCGACCGCATCACCTACGCCGAGCTCGACCAGCGCTCGAACCAGCTCGCCCACCTCCTGGAGAGCCGGGGGATCGGCCCCGAGACCCTGGTCGGGCTGTGTGTCGACCGCGGCGCCGAGATGATCGTGGCGATTCTCGCGATCCTCAAGCTCGGAGCGGCCTATGTGCCGATCGACCCGAACCACCCCCGGGACCGTATCCAGTTCGTACTGGCCGATGCCGGGGTGACCGTCGCCGTCACCCAGCAGCGCTTCAGCAGCCTGCTCGAAAAACCCTCCGAAGCGGAGGAGCCCGCCGGGACATCGCGGATCACCGAAGGGCCGGAGACACCCGGGACAGCCGGGGCACTTGAGACATCCAGGGAGAGCGAGCCATCCGGGACGGCCGGGGTCCGGCTCATCCTGCTCGACGCCGAGCGCGAATCGCTCACCAGCCGGCCCCGGACCCCGCCCACGGCACGGCCCAGCGCCCAGAACCTCGCCTATGTCATCTACACCTCCGGCTCCACCGGAGTCCCCAAGGGCATCCTCATGCCCGCCTCCTGTGTGCTCAACCTGGTGGCCTGGCAGAAGAAGGCCCTGCCGATCGGCCCCGACGCAAAGACGGCCCAATTCGCCACGCTGACCTTCGACATCTCGCTCCAGGAGATCTTCTCGGCGCTGCTGTACGGCGAGACGATCGTCATCCCCGGCGAGGAACTGCGCATGGACCCCGTCGAGTTCGCCCGATGGATCCACGCCCACGAGATCGACCAGCTCTTCGTACCGAATGTGATGCTGCGGGCGATCTCCGAGGAAGTGGATCCGCATGGCACCGAGCTGGCCGCGCTGCGCCATCTCTCACAGGCCGGTGAACCCCTCTCCCTCCACCACGATCTGCGCGAGCTGTGTGCCCGCCGCCCCGAGCTGCGGCTGCACAACCACTACGGTCCCAGCGAAGCCCATGTGGTGACCTCCTACTCGCTCCCCGCCGAGGTGGCCGAGTGGCCGCTCACCGCCCCCATCGGCCGCCCGATCGGCAACACCCGGGTGTACGTCGTCGACCGGCGGCTCCGGCCCGTCCCCGTGGGGGTGCCCGGTGAGCTGTGCGTGGCCGGAGCGGGCCTGGCCAGAGGCTATCTCGGCCGTCCGGATCTGACCGCCTCCCGGTTCGTGGCGAACCCGTTCCACGGCGATGGATCGCGGATGTACCGATCCGGCGACCTGGTGCGCTGGCTGCCCGACGGCAACCTGGAATACCTCGGCCGGATCGACGACCAGGTGAAGATCCGTGGCTTCCGGATCGAACCGGGCGAGATCGAGGCGATTCTCGCCAGGCACCAGGATGTGCTGCACACGGCCGTGATGGTGCGTGAGGACACCCCGGGGGACAAGCGGCTGGTGGCCTATGCGGTGGCCGATGCCACCGCCGCGGACCGGCACGACCAGCTGACCGAAACCCTGCGCCGGCACGTCGAGTCCGCGGTGCCCGAATACATGGTGCCCTCCGCTTTCGTCCTGCTGGACACCATGCCCCTGACCTCCGGCGGCAAGATCGACCGGAAGGCGCTGCCCGCCCCCGACCTGCGCACCGTGCTCGAGGTCGGCTACGTCGCCCCCCGCACCCCCGAGGAGGAGGCCGTCTGCCGGGTCTACGCGGATCTGCTCGGCGCCACCAGGGTCGGTATCGACGACGACTTCTTCGCACTGGGCGGCCATTCCCTCATCGCCACCAGGGTGGTCGCCAGGCTCCGGACCGCCCTTGGCGTCGACGTACCGCTGAAGACCGTTTTCCAGCAACGCACCCCCAGGGAGCTGGCGGCCACCCTCAGCGCCGCCCGGTCCGTTCCCGGACCCGAGCTGCCGCCGCTGGTCCCCACGCGGCGCGATCAGCCCGTACCCCTCACCTTCGCACAGCAGCAGACGGACCTCTTCTTCGGCGATGTCCTCGACGCCGGGCACTGGAACATCCCCATGGCCGTGCGGGTCTCGGGCGAACTGGACCTCGACTGCCTGCGGCGGGCGATGGCCCTGCTGATCGACCGGCACGAGGCCCTGCGCACCACCTTCGTCAGGGAAGCCGACGGATACGTCCAGGTGATCCGGCCGAATGTGCCGGTCCAGGTGGAGGTGGCCGAGGCGGACGACGAGGCCCAAGCCTCCGTACTGGCCGGACAGGAGGCGGCACGGCCCTTCGACCTCACGAGCGGCCCACTGGCGAGGCTGCGCGTGCTGCGCCTGGCCGAGCTCGACCATGTGCTGGTGCTCACCCTGCACCATCTGGTCACCGACGGCTGGTCCCAAGGTGTGCTGGTCCGCGATCTGTCCCTCGTGTACTCGGCCCTGCTGCGCGGCGCCGAACCCGATCTGCCGCCCGTGCCCGTCCAGTACGCCGATGTCGCGAACTGGGAGCGCGAGTGGTTGCGCGGGGATGTGCTGCGACGCCAACTCGACCACTGGCAGCGGCACTTCGATGGAATGACACCCGCCGAACTGCCCACTGACCGGCCCCGCGCCACGTCGGCCCGATACGACAGCGGCATCTACCACTGGCGACTGCCGAAGGACGCCGTGGAGGCGGCCCGGCGGCTGGGCGAATCGTCCAGCGCCACCTTGTACATGACGCTGCTGACCGCGCTGAAGGTGGTCATGTCCGCCCGCTCGGACAACCAGGACGTCCTCGTCGGCGTGCCCATGGCCAACCGTGGCCGGGACGAACTGGAGAACGTGGTGGGCCTCGTCTCCAAGATGCTGGCGCTGCGCACCGAGGTCTCCGGCGCCACGGACTTCGGCACACTGCTGGCCACGGTGCGCGATGCGATGTCGGACGCCTTTACCCACCAGGACGTGCCGTTCGTCTCCGTTCTCAAGCGCTCGGTTCTCAAGCGCTCGGTTCTCAAGCGCTCGGATCTCAAGCACTCGGACGAACCCACCGTCGGCCACGCCGGGACACGGCTGTCGGACGATCCGCCGGTAAAGGTGATCTTCCAGATCGTCAACACCCCACAGCGGCCCCTCATGCTCACCGGGCTTACCGCCGAGCCGTTCCTGATGACCCACCCACCGGTGACCGTCAACGTGGACATGGAGATCGACCTGTACGAGAACGCGGAGGACGGCGGCCTCGCCGGCACCGTGCTGTTCAGCACGTCCCTCTTCGACCGTGCCACCATCGAGCGGTTCTGCGACGACGTGGTGGCGGTGGTCTCCACAGCCGCCGGGGACCCCGGTCGGTCGGTCTCGCAGGTGTGGCAGGTCCGAGGCCGCGATCAGTGAACGACGATCCCGCCCCGAGGAACAGCATGGAACCGGACGAGGCCATCGCCGTTGTCGGAATGTCCTGCCGCTTTCCGCAGGCACCCGACCCCGAGGCGTTCTGGCGGCTGCTGAGCGGGGGCGTCTCGGCGATCGGCGAGGTGCCCGCCGGGCGGTGGGCCGACGACCCGTCCATGCCGCCCGCCATCCGCCACGGCGGCTTCATCGACGACGTCGACCGTTTCGACCCCGCGTTCTTCGGTATCTCGCCACGCGAGGCCGTGACGATGGACCCCCAGCAGCGGCTGATACTGGAGCTGGGATGGGAAGGGCTGGAGGACGCGGGCGTCGTGCCCGCCACTCTGCGGGGAGCCACCGTCGGCGCGTTCATCGGCGCCGGGTCCGCCGACTACGCCTCGCTGATCAGCGCCCGCGGCCGCTCGCACCACACGCTGACCGGCACCCAGCGCGCCATGATCGCGAACCGGCTCTCCCATGTGCTCGGCCTGAGCGGTCCCAGCGTGACCGTCGACGCGGCCCAGGCGTCCTCTCTGGTCGCGGTGCATATGGCCGTGGAGAGCCTGCGGCGCGGCGAGTCGAGGCTCGCGCTGGCGGGCGGAGTGAACCTGAACCTCTCCGCGGAGACCGCCGCCGATATCGCCGCGTTCGGCGCGCTCTCCCCGGACGGCCGCTGCTTCACCTTCGACGCCCGCGCCAATGGCTATGTGCGGGGCGAGGGCGGTGGAATCGTCGTCCTGAAACCGCTGTCCGACGCCCTCGCCGACGGCGACACCGTCTACTGCGTGATCGAGGGCAGCGCGGTCAACAACGACGGCGGCGGTACGTCGCTCACCGCCCCCGACTCCCGCGGTCAGCAAGAGGTCCTCCGGCTGGCCCAGCGGCGGGCCGCGGTCTCACCCGGCTCCGTGCAGTACGTGGAGCTGCACGGCACCGGAACGGCGCTCGGCGACCCGGCCGAGGCGGCGGCCCTGGGTGCCGTCTTCGGCCGGACCGGCACGGGGCCGGTGCAGCTTGGTTCGGTGAAGACCAACATCGGTCACCTTGAAGCCGCCGCCGGTATCGCCGG
Organism: Streptomyces sp. 11-1-2; assembly: GCF_003595545.1. Classification (NCBI taxonomy): domain Bacteria; kingdom Bacillati; phylum Actinomycetota; class Actinomycetes; order Kitasatosporales; family Streptomycetaceae; genus Streptomyces; species Streptomyces sp. 11-1-2. Next base: position 1,367,799 of record NZ_CP022545.1, on the reverse strand, counting down.
ACTGCTGAAGACGGCACTGGCCATCCACCACCGTCAGCTACCGGCCAGTCTCCATCACCGTACGCCGAATCCCCGCATCCCCCTGGGCGAGCTCAACCTGGAAATGCGCCTGGCACCGGGGGAGTGGCCGAAGGCGGACAAGCGCCTGGTCGCCGGCGTCAGCTCGTTCGGGATGGGCGGCACCAACTGCCATGTGGTGCTTGCGGAACCACCCGCCCAGGTCCCCTCCCACGCCTCCGCACACCCGGAGCCCGGGGCCCTCCCGGTCCCGGCCCCGGCCCCGCTCCCTGTCTCCATCCCGGTCCCGCTCGCGCTGTCGGCGACGACCGCGGCCGGGCTCCGGGGCCAGGCGATGCGGCTACGGCCGTATGTGGAGCGGTCGCCGAACCTCACCGACCTCGCCTTCTCCCTCGCCACCACCCGAACCACCTTCGAACACCGCGCGGTGCTCATCGCCGGGGCGGCCACCGACGCGGCACCCGGCCTGGACACCCTCGCCGAAGGCGGCACGGCACCCCGCCTGGTGACCGGCACGGCGAGGGGGGGAAGGCTCGCCTTCGCCTTCGCCGGCCAGGGATCCCAGCGTCTCGGCATGGGACGCGAACTCAGCGCCGCCTTCCCCGTGTTCGCCGACGCTCTCGACACCGTGTGCACGGCGCTGGACGCACACCTGGACCGGCCCCTTCGGGACGTCATCCACGGCGACGACGCCGAGCTGCTCGATCAGACGGTGTACGCCCAGGCCGGACTCTTCGCGGTGGAGGTGGCGCTCTTCCGGCTGCTCGAGGACTTCGGGCTCGTACCGGACGTGCTGATCGGCCACTCCCTCGGCGAAGTGAGCGCCGCCCATGTCGCCGGTGTGCTGTCGCTGGCGGACGCCGCCGCCTTCGTCGCCGCCCGCGGCCGGCTGATGCAGGCCGTGACGGAACCGGGCGCCATGGTCCTGCTCGAAGCGAGCGAGGACGAGGTCACCCGGACGCTCATGACGGGCGCGGCAGCGGACGACAGCGCTCGGATCTGCGTGGCGGCGGTCAACGGGCCGACCGCCACGGTGATCTCGGGGGATGAGCGGGCCGTACTCGACCTCGCGGCGCAGTGGACCCACCGCGGACGCAGAACGAAGCGGCTCCGGACCAGCCACGCCTTCCATTCACCGCATCTGGACCCCGTCCTCGACGAGCTTCGGCATATCGCCGAGAGCCTCACGTACCGGCCGCCGCGGATACCGCTCATATCGAATGTGACCGGCAGCCGTGCCACGGCGGAAGAGCTGTGTTCCCCGGAGTACTGGGTGCGGCATGTCCGTCGGACCGTACGGTTCCTGGACGGCATTCGGGCTCTGGAAGGCGAAGGCGTCACCACCATCGTGGAGCTGGGCCCGGACAAGGCGCTCACCACCCTGGCCCGCGACTGCCTGACCAGGCCCGGGACGCTGGTGGGCACGCTCCGCCGCGACCGGTCCGAGCCACTGGCCCTGGTCACCGCACTGGCCGAGCTGTATGTCTCGGGCGCCGAGGTGGTATGGGACCCGCTGGTGTCCGGTGGACGGCGGATTCCGCTGCCCACGTACGCCTTCCAGCGGCAGTCGTACTGGATCTCCGCGTCCGGCCCCGAGGGCCGGGCCACGCTCGGACCTGCGGTCACCTCCGGACCTGCGGTTGTCTCCGAGCCTGAGGATACTTCAGGGCCTGAGGACACCTCCGGGCCTGAGGGTTCGGACCTGGGCCGGAGCGGTGGCGAGGTGCTCGGCATGGTCCGGGCGCACGCGGCCGTCGTGCTCGGGTACGAGTCGGTGGCGGCCATCGGCGCCGAGCGAACCTTCAAGGAACTGGGGTTCGACTCGATCACCGCCGTCGAGCTGTGCGAACGGCTCGGCGAGGCGACCGCCCTCCCTCTGCCCAGCACCTTGTTGTTCGACTATCCGACGCCCGCCGCACTCGCCGAGCATCTGCACCGCAGGCTCCACGGCGGGGTGGATGAGCGGACCGTGCCCGCGACGGAGTCGGCGCCCGACAGTGGCGATCCGGTGGTGATCGTGGGGATGGGCTGCCGGTTCCCCGGCCGGGTGCACTCGCCGGAGGATCTCTGGCGAATGGTGGCCGACGGCGAAGACGCCATCTCTGGATTTCCGTCCGACCGGGGTTGGGACCTCGATGGCCTCTACCATCCCGACCCCGACCACCCCGGTACCTCGTACGCACGCGACGGCGGATTCCTTTACGACGCCGCCGAGTTCGACGCGGGGTTCTTCGGCATCTCCCCGCGCGAGGCCGCGGCGATGGACCCGCAGCAGCGGCTGCTGCTGGAGACAGCCTGGGAGGCGTTGGAACAGGCGGGGATTCCCGCGGGGCACCTCAAGGGCAGTGGCACAGGTGTGTTCATCGGAGCCTCGTCGGCCGGCTACGCGGCGGATGCCGGAGAGGCGGCCGAGGGCTATCGGCTGACCGGCACCGCGGCGAGCGTGGCCTCGGGCCGGGTGTCCTACACCCTGGGCCTGGAAGGTCCGGCGGTCACCGTGGACACGGCATGCTCATCGTCGCTGGTGGCATTGCATCTGGCAGCGCAGTCGCTGAGGGCGGGCGAGTGCTCGCTTGCCTTGGCGGGCGGAGTGACGGTGATGGCCACACCGGCGATGTTCGTGGAGTTCTCCCGTCAGCGGGGGCTGGCCGCGGACGGGCGGTGCAAGGCGTTCGCGGCGGCGGCGGACGGCACAGGGTGGGCCGAAGGCGTCGGGATGCTGGTGGTCGAGCGGTTGTCCGATGCTGAGCGCAATGGGCATCGGGTGTTGGCAGTGGTGCGGGGTTCGGCGGTGAATCAGGATGGTGCGTCGAATGGGTTGACGGCGCCGAATGGTCCCTCGCAGCAGCGAGTGATCCGCCAGGCGCTGGCCGGCGCGGGGCTTGTGGCGTCGGATGTGGACGCCGTGGAGGCGCACGGTACGGGGACGACGCTGGGTGACCCGATCGAGGCGCAGGCGTTGCTGGCCACCTACGGCCAGGATCGGGTGCCGGAGCGGCCGCTGCTGCTGGGCTCGGTGAAGTCCAATATCGGTCATACGCAGGCGGCGGCTGGTGTGGCCGGTGTGATCAAGATGGTGATGGCGATCCGGCATGCCGCACTGCCCAAGACGCTGCATGTGGATGCGCCGTCGCCACACGTCGACTGGTCCGGCGGCCGGGTCGAACTGCTCACGGAGGCAATGCCGTGGCCCACGACCGGTGGTCTGCGCCGCGCGGGCGTCTCGTCGTTCGGAGTGAGTGGCACCAACGCGCACGTCATCCTGGAACAAGCCCCGGAGACGGCCCGGCCGACCGATCCCATCGGGGAAGGTGGCCCCGAAGCCACGGCGGTCGCCTGGGTGTTGTCGGGTCAGGGCGAGGCGGGGCTACGGGCGCAGGCCGAGCGCCTCCGCGCCTTCCTGGCGCGCAGTCCCCGTCCCACCCCGGCAGAGGTGGGATGGTCGCTGGCATCGACACGTACGACGTTGTCGCACCGTGCGGTGGTCGTGGGCGCTGACTGCGACGAGTTGCTGCGCGGTCTGGACGCGGTGGCCGATGGGATACCCGCGTCCGGAGTGGTACGGGGTACCGGAGCACCCGGAGACGTGGTGTTCGTCTTCCCGGGTCAGGGGTCGCAGTGGGTCGGGATGGCGTTGGAGTTGATGGAGTCCTCGCCGGTGTTCGCGGGGCGGATGCGTGAATGTGCTGATGCGTTGGCCCCGTTGGTGGAGTGGTCGCTGTCGGATGTGCTGGCGGATGAGCGGGCGCTGGGCCATGTCGATGTGGTGCAGCCGGTGTTGTGGGCGGTGATGGTGTCGTTGGCGGAGTTGTGGCGTTCGTTTGGTGTGGTGCCGTCTGCGGTGGTGGGTCATTCGCAGGGTGAGATCGCGGCGGCGTGTGTGGCGGGTGGTCTGTCGTTGGCGGATGGGGCGCGGGTGGTGGTGCTGCGGAGTAAGGCGCTGCTGGCTCTGTCGGGCCAGGGCGGGATGGTGTCGGTTCCGGTGTCTGCTGATCGGTTGCGGGATCGTCCGGGGTTGTCGGTGGCGGCGGTGAATGGTCCGGCGTCGACGGTGGTGTCCGGTGCGGTTGAGGTGCTGGATGCGGTGTTGGCGGAGTTTCCGGAGGCCAAGCGGATTCTGGTGGATTACGCCTCGCACTCGGTGCAAGTGGAGGAGATTCGGGGCGAGTTGGCGGAGGCTCTGGCGGGTGTGGAGCCGCGTGGCGGGGAGGTTCCGTTCTATTCGACGGTGACCGGGCGGCTGATGGACACGGCGGAGCTGGATGCCGGGTACTGGTATCGGAATCTGCGCGAGACCGTGGAGTTCCAGGGCACCGTTGAGACCCTCATTCGCCGGGGTCACACGGTGTTTGTCGAGGCCAGTCCGCATCCGGTGCTGACCATCGGCATTCAGGACACCGCTGACGCCACCACCACTGATACCGCCGCCGACACCGTCGTCACGGGGTCCCTTCGTCGTGACGACGGCACGATCCAGCGTTTTCTGAGCCACCTGGCCGAGCTCCATGTGCGCGGTGTCCGGATCGACTGGCGACCGCTCTTCGCCGGTGTCTCGGCCGTCGAGCTGCCGACGTACGCCTTCCAGCGGGAACGGTTCTGGCTTGGAGCGGACACGGCCGAGTCCGCCGTGGCCGCGTGGCGATACCGGATCGCCTGGAAGCCACTGTCCGGCGTGGACACCCCGACCCTGCAGGGCACATGGCTGGCGGTGGTCCCCGAAGGAGACGAATGGGCCGTGGCCGGCGCCCGGGCTCTGGCCGAGCAGGGCGGCGCGCGAGTCCGTACCCTTCAGGTGCCGTACGACGCGGAGCGTCAGGGCCTGACCGGGCTGCTGACGGATGTGGTGGGAGCCGATGACATCTCCGGTGTCGTCTCGTTCCTGGCCCTCGACGAGCGTCCGCATCCGACCCATCGGGCCCTGTCCCAGGGGATGGCGCACACCGTCGAGCTGCTGTGTGCGGTCACCGCCGCCGAGGTCGAGGCTCCGGTGTGGTGTGTCACCCGGTCGGCCGTCGCGGCCCTGCCGGGGGATCCGGAACCGAACCCCACCCAGGCGGCGGTCTGGGGATTCGGACGGGTGGCCGGACTGGAGCGATCCGGGCACTGGGGCGGGCTGATCGACCTGCCCACACACTGGGACGCACAGGTACTGCGGAGGTTCGTCGCCGTGCTCGCCGAGACGGTCGGCGAGGACCAGGTCGCTGTGCGGCCTTCGGCGACCCTGGGCCGACGGCTGGAACCGGCGTCCACGACCGGACCGGCCGACGCATGGCGCCCGCACGGCACGGTTCTGATCACCGGAGGTACCGGTGCGCTGGGCGCACACGTGGCACGGTGGCTGGCCCAGGCCGGCGCGGAGCACCTGGTGCTGCTGGGCCGCCGCGGCCCGCAGGCCCCGGGGGCGGCCGCGCTGGAAGGCGAACTGACCGCGCTCGGCATCCGAGTGACCATGACGGCCTGCGATGTGACCGACCGGGCCGCTCTCGCCGAAGTGCTGGCGTCGGTGCCGGACCTCACCGCCGTGGTCCATCTCGCGGGAACCGTGCGGTTCGGCGGTTCGATCGACGCGGAACTCGACGAGTACGCCGCCGTCTTCGACGCCAAGGTCACCGGCGCCCTGCACCTGGACGAGCTGCTCGACCACGCGTCGCTGGAGGCGTTCGTCCTCTTCTCCTCGGCAGCGGCGGTCTGGGGCGGCGCCGGCCAGGCCGGTTACGCGGCGGCGAACGCCCTGCTCGACGGTCTGGCACAGCGGCGCCGGGCACGCGGTCTACCGGCTACCTCGATCGGATGGGGCACCTGGGGCGGCAGCCTCGCGCCCGAGGACGAGGAACGGCTGAGCCGTATCGGCCTGCGCCCGATGCGGCCGGAGTCGGCCATCACCGCGCTGCGTCACGTCGTCGGATCGGACGAGCCCTGCCCGGTCATCGCGGACGTGGACTGGGAGGCCTTCGGCCCGGCCTTCACGGCCGGTCGGCCCAGCCCCCTGCTGAGCGAACTGCCACAGCTGCGAAAGGACTCCGGCGCCCTGGCCCTGCCGGGCGACCGCGCCGGATTGCGGAGGCGACTGGCCGGGGTGCCCGCGGCCGATCAGGACCGGATGCTGGTGGATCTGGTACGGGAACAAGCGGCCGAACTCCTGGGGCATCGCGACCCGGCGGCCATCGACCCGACGGTGCCCTTCCGGCAACTGGGCTTCGACTCGCTGACGGCGGTCGAGCTGCGGACCCGGCTGAACACGAGCACGGGACTGCGTCTCCCGACCACCTTGTTGTTCGACCACCCGAGCTGTCGGGCCGTTGCCGACCTGCTGTGCTCGGAACTGCTCGGCGACCGGTCGGGCTCCCTCGCGGTGCCCTCCGCCGAGGCGGCTGTGCCCGTCGGCGCGGTGGCCTTCGACGAACCGATCGCCATCATCGCGATGAGCTGCCGCTTCCCGGGAGACATCCAGTCCCCCGAGGACTTGTGGCGGATCGTCAGCGAGGGCCGGGAAGTGCTCTGCGACTTCCCCGACGACCGCGGCTGGAACACGGACGCGCTGTACGACCCGGATCCGGACCGCCCAGGCACCAGCTATGCGCGTACCGGCGGATTCCTCTACGACGCCGCGGAGTTCGACCCGGAACTCTTCGGCATCTCCCCGCGTGAGGCGCTGGCGATGGACCCCCAGCAGCGACTGCTGTTGGAGTCGGCGTGGCAGGTCCTCGAGCGCGCCAGGATGGCGCCGACCTCCCTGCGATCCAGCAGGACCGGCGTCTTCATCGGCGGCTGGGCCCAGGGCTATCCCTCGGCATCGGACGAGGGCTATGCCCTGACCGGTGCCGCGACCAGCGTGATGTCCGGTCGTATCGCCTACGCGCTGGGTCTGGAGGGCCCCGCCCTGACCGTGGACACGGCGTGTTCGTCCTCGCTGGTGGCGTTGCATCTGGCGAGTGAGGCGCTGCGGCGGGGCGAGTGCTCGCTGGCGCTCGCGGGCGGCGTGACGGTGATGGCGACGCCCAGCACTTTCGTGGAATTCTCGCGCCAGCGCGGGCTGGCCCCGGACGGGCGGTGCAAGGCGTTCGCCGGGGCGGCGGACGGCACGGGGTGGGGCGAGGGCGTGGGCATGCTGCTGGTGGAGCGGCTGTCCGACGCGGAGCGCAATGGGCATCGGGCGTTGGCTGTGGTGCGGGGTTCGGCGGTGAATCAGGATGGTGCGTCGAATGGGTTGACGGCGCCGAATGGTCCGTCGCAGCAGCGGGTGATCCGGCAGGCGCTGGCGAACGCCCGTTTGTCGGCGGTGGATGTGGATGCGGTGGAGGCGCACGGTACGGGGACGACGCTGGGTGATCCGATCGAGGCGCAGGCGTTGTTGGCCACCTACGGTCAGGACCGGGATCCGGAGCGCCCCCTGTGGTTGGGGTCGTTGAAGTCGAACATTGGTCATACGCAGGCGGCGGCTGGTGTGGCCGGTGTGATCAAGATGGTGATGGCGCTGCGGCACGGGGTGCTGCCGCGAACGCTGCATGTGGATGAGCCGACACCGAAGGTGGATTGGTCCACCGGCGCGGTGGAGTTGCTCACCGAGTCGGCCGAGTGGCCGTGGGAAGACCGACCGCGTCGCGCCGCGGTGTCGGCGTTCGGAGTGAGTGGCACCAACGCCCATGTCATCCTGGAGCAGGCACCGGAGGCGCCTGCCGAGAGCAGGCAGGATCGCGTGGCGCCGGTGGCGGTGCCCTGGGTGCTTTCGGGCGCGAGCGAGGCGGGTCTGCGGGCGCAGATCGAACAATTGCGGGCCTTCGTCGACGACAATCCCGCGCTTGCCCCGGCGGACGTGGGCTGGTCGCTGGCATCTACGCGTGCGCTGCTGCCACATCGCACCGTCGTCGTGGGCACGGACCTCGCCGCACTGCGAAGTGGGTTGGACGCGGTGGAGGTCACGGGCGCGGTCGGGGCGGATCGTGGCGTGGTGTTCGTCTTCCCGGGTCAGGGGTCGCAGTGGGTGGGGATGGCGCTGGAGTTGGCTGAGTCTTCGGCGGTGTTCGCGGGGCGGTTGGGTGAGTGTGCGGATGTGTTGGCGCCGTTGGTGGAGTGGTCGTTGTGGGATGTGTTGGGTGATGAGGTGGCGTTGGGTCGGGTGGATGTGGTGCAGTCGGTGTTGTGGGCGGTGATGGTGTCGCTGGCCGAGTTGTGGCGTTCGTACGGTGTGGTGCCGTCTGCGGTGGTGGGTCATTCGCAGGGTGAGATTGCGGCGGCGTGTGTGGCGGGTGGTTTGTCGTTGGCGGACGGCGCGCGGGTGGTGGCTTTGCGGAGTAAGGCGTTGCTGGCCTTGTCGGGTCGGGGTGGGATGGTGTCCGTCCCGGTGCCCGCCGACCGGCTTCGTGACCGTCCGGGGTTGTCGGTGGCGGCGGTGAATGGTCCGGCGTCGACGGTGGTGTCGGGGGCGGTTGAGGTGCTGGATGCGGTGTTGGCGGAGTTCCCGGAGGCCAAGCGGATTCCGGTGGATTACGCCTCGCATTCGGTGCAGGTGGAGGAGATCCGGGGGGAGCTGGCGGAGGCGCTGGCGGGTGTGGAGCCGCGTGGCGGGGAGGTTCCGTTCTATTCGACGGTGACCGGGCGGCTGATGGACACCGCGGAGCTTGATGCCGGGTACTGGTTCCGGAATCTGCGCGAGACCGTGGAGTTCCAGGGCGCGATCGAGGGGCTGCTGGAGCTTGGGCATACGGCGTTTGTCGAGGCCAGTCCGCATCCGGTGCTGACCATCGGCATTCAGGACACTGCCGACGTCGTTGACACCGACATCGTGTTGACCGGATCGCTGCGCCGCGATGACGGCGGCCTGGTCTCCTTCCTCACCGCGCTGGCCCGGTTGCATGTCCGGGGCGTCGCGGTCGAGTGGCCGGCGGCGTTCACCGGGCTCGACGCGCGCGCGATCGACCTGCCGACCTATGCCTTCCAGCGTCGGCGCTTCTGGGCGGCCTCCCTCCGGTCGACACCCGGCTCGGCCGAGGTTGACCACCCTCTCGTGGGTGCGGTGGTGCCCTTGCCCGATTCGGGAGGTGCTCTGCTCACCGGCGTGCTCTCGCCGGCCGGTCAGCCGTGGCTGGCCGAACACTCGGTATCCGGTGTGGTCCTGTTCCCGGGGACGGGGTTTGTGGAGTTGGTGTTGCAGGCGGGGTTGCGGTTGGGGTGTGGGGTGGTTGAGGAGTTGACGTTGGAGGGGCCGTTGGTGTTTCCGGAGCGGGGTGAGGTGGAGGTTCAGGTTTCGGTGGGCGGTGCTGGTGAGGGGGGTCGTCGGTCGGTGTCGGTGTTTTCGTGTCGGGAGGGTGAGTGGGTCCGGCATGCGGTGGGTGTGGTGGGGGTGGCGGATGGTGGGGTGTCGGCTGTGGAGGTGTGGCCGCCGGTGGGTGCGGAGCGGGTTGGGGTGGAGGGGGTTTATGCGGCGTTGGCGGAGCGGGGGTATGCGTATGGGCCGGTGTTCCAGGGGTTGCGGGATGCCTGGCGCCGGGGAGACGAGGTCTTCGTCGAGGCGGTGCTACCGGAGGAGGCGAGAGGTGATGCGGCTCGCTGCGCGATACATCCGGCTCTGCTCGACGCCGGGCTGCACGGGGTCGGACTGGGTGGCCTGATCACCGACGACGGCGGGGCGTATCTCCCGTTCTCCTGGAGCGGAGTCAGGCTGCACGCGGTCGGCGCGTCCGCTGTCCGGATGGCGCTGGCACCCGCGGGTCCCGACGCGGTGTCGCTGAGGGTGACCGATGAGACGGGTGAGGCGGTCCTGTCGGTGGACTCCCTGGTACTCCGACCCGTCCCGGAGGGACAGCTCGCTGACGCCCGGGTAGGCAGCCGCGATGCGTTGTATCGGGTGGAGTGGGTGGATGCGGGTGTGTGTGGGGTGGGGTCGTTTGTGGAGTGGGGTGAGGTGGTTTCGGGTGGTGTGGTGCCGGGGTGTGTGGTGTTGTCGGGGGTTGATGTGGTGGGTGTGTTGGAGGTTTTGCGGTTGTGGGTGGGGGAGGAGCGGTTTGGGGGTTCGCGGTTGGTGGTGGTGACGCGGGGTGCGGTGTCTGTGGGTGGTGAGGGTGTGGAGGATGTGGGTGGTGGTGCGGTGTGGGGGTTGGTGCGGTCGGCGCAGTCGGAGCATCCGGGGCGGTTTGTGTTGGTGGATGTTGATGGGGATGTGGGTGTTGGTGGGGTTGGGGGTGTGGTTCCGGATGTGGTGGGGCTGGGTGAGTCGGAGGTTGCGGTGCGTGGGGGTCGGGTGTGGGTGCCGCGGTTGGTGGGTGTGAGTGGTGGTGGTACGGCCGGTGGTGGTGTGGTGGCCGGTTTGGGTGGTGGTGTGGCGTTGGTGACGGGTGGTACGGGGTTGTTGGGTGGTTTGGTGGCGCGTCATTTGGTGTCGGTGTATGGGGTGGGTGAGGTGGTGTTGGTGAGTCGTCGGGGGTGGGGTGCGCCGGGTGTTGGGGGTTTGGTTGGGGAGTTGGAGGGGTTGGGTGCGCGGGTGCGGGTGGTGGCGTGTGATGTGGGGGATCGGGGTGCGGTGGCGGAGTTGGTGGGGTCGGTTGAGGGGTTGGGTGTGGTGGTGCATGCGGCGGGTGTGGTGGATGACGGGGTGGTTGGTTCTTTGGATGGGGGGCGGTTGGTTGGGGTGTTGGGGCCGAAGGCGTTGGGGGCTTGGTATTTGCATGAGTTGACGTGTGGGTTGGATCTGTCGGCGTTTGTGTTGTTTTCGTCGGCGGCGGGTGTGTTGGGGAATGCGGGTCAGGGGAGTTATGCGGCGGCGAATGGGTTTCTGGATGCGTTGGCTGCTCATCGGCGGGCGCAGGGGCTGCCGGGGGTGTCGATCGCGTGGGGGTTCTGGGAAGAACGCAGCGAACTGACCACCGATCTGGCCGAGGTGCAACTGTCGAGGATCTCCCGGTCCGTGGGGACGAGCATCAGCAGCCAACAAGGACTGGAACTGTTCGATGCGGCGCTCGTCGCCGATGAGGCGATGGTGCTGGCCACGCCCCTGAACATGCCGGCGTTGCGGGAACAGGCTGCCGCGGGCACATTGCCGTCGATCCTGAGCGGCCTGGTCACCGCCCCCGTCCGTAGGGCAGTCGGGACCGGAGGCACTCCGGCCGGACTGCGGCACCAACTCGCCGGAGCGACGGAGGCCGAAAGGGAACACCGGGTCGTCGGCCTGGTGCAGGAACATGTCGCCGGTGTCCTCGGCCACGTCTCCGCGGAGTCCATCGATACCTCGAGGACCTTCCAGGAAATCGGCTTCGACTCGCTCACCGCGGTGGAACTGCGCAACCGGATCAGCGCGGCCACCGGTGTACGGCTGCCCGCCACCGCCGTCTTCGATCACCCCACCCCCCGGCTGCTGGCCGAGCGTGTGCTGGCGGAGGTATGGGGCGCCCTGCCCGCCGTCGCACCGACCGCGCCCGTGTCGGCCGTCGACGACGATCCGATTGTGATCGTGGGCATGAGCTGCCGCTTCCCCGGGGGTGTCGAGTCTCCCGAGGATCTGTGGCGCCTGGTCGACTCGGCCACTGACGCGGTCTCCGCGTTGCCCACGGACCGGGGTTGGGATCTGGCGACCTTGGCCGGAGCCAAGGACGGCGCCGGTGCCTCGTACGCCCGAGACGGCGGATTCCTCTATGACGCCACTGAGTTCGACGCCGGGTTCTTCGGCATCTCGCCGCGTGAGGCGTTGGCGATGGATCCCCAGCAGCGGCTGCTGCTGGAGGCGGCCTGGGAGGTGTTCGAGCGGGCCGGAATCGCCCCCGACACGCTCAAAGGCAGCCGGACCGGGGTCTTCACGGGCGTGATGTACCACGACTACGGCTCGTGGCTCGCCGATGTCCCGGAGGACATCGAGGGCTATCGGGGCACGGGCATCGCGGGCAGCGTGGCGTCGGGGCGGCTGGCCTATACGTTCGGTCTGGAGGGACCTGCCCTGACGGTGGACACGGCGTGTTCGTCGTCGCTGGTGGCGCTGCATCTGGCAAGCGAGTCGCTACGGCGTGGGGAGTGCTCGCTGGCGCTCGCGGGCGGAGTCACCGTATTGGCGACTCCGCAGGTCTTTGTGGAGTTCACGCGCCAGGGCGGGCTGGCTGCCGATGGCCGGTGCAAGTCCTTTGCCGCTGGTGCGGATGGGACGGGTTGGTCCGAGGGTGTGGGGCTGTTGTTGGTGGAGCGGTTGTCTGATGCTGAGCGCAATGGGCATCGGGTGTTGGCTGTGGTGCGGGGTTCGGCGGTGAATCAGGATGGTGCGTCGAATGGGTTGACGGCGCCGAATGGTCCGTCGCAGCAGCGGGTGATCCGCCAGGCGTTGGCGAGCGCCGGGCTTGCTGCTCGGGATGTGGACGCGGTGGAGGCGCACGGTACGGGGACGACGCTGGGCGACCCGATTGAGGCGCAGGCCCTGTTGGCCACCTACGGTCAGGATCGCGATCCGAGTCGGCCGTTGCTGCTTGGCTCGGTGAAGTCGAACATTGGTCATACGCAGGCGGCGGCGGGTGTGGCCGGTGTGATCAAGATGGTGATGGCGATGCGCCACGGTGTGCTGCCGCAGAGCCTGCACATCGATGAGCCCACACCGCATGTGGACTGGTCCACCGGCGCGGTGGAACTCCTGGGCGAGCAGACGGCGTGGCCGGAGGCCGGGCGGGCCCGTCGCGCCGGAGTCTCCTCGTTCGGGGCGAGCGGTACCAACGCCCATGTGATTCTGGAGCAGGCCCCCGACACGACGGGCGAACCTGAGCACGGGCCGGAGCGGATCGAACTCCCAGCCATTCCCTGGGTGTTCTCGGCCCGGGACGAGGCGGGCGTGCAGGCGCAGGCCGTACGGCTACGGGCCTTCGCGGAGCGGAATCCCGATCTGGATCTCGTGGATGTGGGGTGGTCGTTGGTGGCTGCTCGTTCTGCGTTGTCGCATCGTGCGGTGGTGGTGGGTGCGGATCGTGCGGGGTTGCTCGGGGCTTTGGAGGGTTCGGTGGTTGTGGGGGTTCCTGTTGGTGGTGGGTTGGGTGTGGTGTTTGCGGGTCAGGGGTCGCAGCGGTTGGGGATGGGGCGTGGGTTGTATGAGGCGTATCCGGTGTTTGCCGGGGTGTGGGATGAGGTGTGTGGGGAGCTGGACCGGTATTTGGAGCGGTCTTTGGGTGAGGTGGTGTGGGGTGATGACGCGGGCCTGATTGGGGAGACGGCGTATACGCAGGCGGGTTTGTTCGCGCTTGAGGTGTCGTTGTTCGCGTTGGTGTCGTCCTGGGGTGTGAAGCCGGACTATCTGCTGGGTCATTCGATTGGTGAGTTGGCTGCTGCGTATGTGGCGGGTGTGTGGTCGTTGGAGGATGCGGCGCGGGTGGTGGCTGCTCGGGGTCGTTTGATGCAGGCGTTGCCGTCGGGTGGGGTGATGGTTTCCCTCCAGGCTGCGGAGGCCGAGGTGCTTCCGCATCTGGCCGGTTACGAGGACCGGGTGAGCGTGGCGGCGATCAACGGCCCGGCGGCGATCGTCATCTCCGGTGATGAAGAGGCGGTTCGTGCCGTCGAGGAGGTGTTCAGCGGTCGGGGGGTGCGGACGCGGTGGTTGCGGGTGAGTCATGCGTTTCATTCGTCGCGTATGGACGGAATGTTGGCGGAGTTTGGTGAGGTGCTGGGGTCGGTGGAGTTCCGGGCTCCGAGTGTGCCGGTGGTGTCGAATGTGTCGGGTGTGGTGGCGGGTGAGGAGTTGTGTTCGCCGGAGTATTGGGTGCGTCATGTGCGGGAGACCGTGCGTTTTGCCGATGGGCTGGAGACGCTTCGTGGGCTGGGTGTCGGTTCTTTCCTGGAGCTGGGTCCCGATGGCACGCTGTCCGCTCTGGCCGGTGGCGACGGACTGGCTGTACTGCGTCCGGATCGTCCGGAGCCCCTTACCGCGATGGCCGCTCTGGGCGGGCTGTATGTGCGGGGCGTCCAGGTCGATTGGGCGGCGGTGTTTCCGGGTGCTCGGCAGGTTGATTTGCCGACGTACGCGTTCCAGCGTGAGCGGTTCTGGCTGGAGCCGTCCTCGGTCCAGCCCGCGACCAGTGCCGTTGACGCGGCGTTCTGGGACGCCGTCGAGCGCGGGGATTTCGGTTCGTTCGGTATCGACGCCGGGCAGCCGCTCAACGCGGCTCTGCCCGCCCTGGCGGCATGGCGAAGGGTGAGGCAGGAGCAATCGGTCATCGACGGCTGGCGCTACCGGCTCGGGTGGGCGCCGATTCCGGGGGTCTCCGAGGAGTCCGTCCTCACCGGCACATGGCTGCTGGTGGTCGAGCCGGGCGGCGGCGCCGATGACCTGATAGGTGTGATGCGCGCGGCAGGGGCCGAGGTGCGGATGGTGACGGTGGCAGAGGTCGCGGAGCTCGCAGAGGTCGCGGAGCCGGAGACCGTCCCTGCCACGGCGGGTGTGGTGTCGCTGCTGCCCGTTGAGGAGACCGTCCTCTTGTTGCAGACGCTTCGTACGACTGCACCGTTGTGGTGTGTTACTCGGGGTGCGGTCTCGGTGGTCGACGGGGATGTGGTCGATCCGGATCAGGCGGGCGTGTGGGGGCTTGGTCGGGTGATCGGTTTGGAGCATCCGGATCGTTGGGGTGGATTGATCGATCTGCCACCGGTTGTGGATGAGGGTGTCGGGGCCTGGTTGTGTCGGGTTCTGAGTGGGGGGACGGGGGAGGACCAGGTGGCGGTCCGAGCCGCTGGGGCCTGGGGTGCCCGGCTGACCCGGGTGACACCGGCGGCGGACACGTCCGCCGAGTGGCGCGGTCGTGGGGCTGCTTTGGTCACCGGGGGCACGGGTGCGCTGGGCGGTCATGTGGCGCGTTGGCTTGCGGGAGTCGGCGTGGAGCGGATTGTGTTGGCGAGTCGTCGGGGGGCCGAGGCACCCGGCGTGGCGGAGTTGGTGGCGCCGTTGGAGGCGCTGGGTGTGGTGGTGTCGGTAGTGGGCTGTGATGTGGCTGATCGGCGCGAGGTTGCGGCGTTGGTGGAGGGGATTGCGGATTTGCGTGTGGTGGTTCATGCGGCGGGTGTGCTGGATGACGGTGTGTTGGAGTCGTTGACGTCTGAGCGCATTCGGGAGGTGATGCGGGTCAAGGTTGCGGCGGCGCGGTATCTGGATGAGCTGACGCGGGGTCGGGAACTGGACGCCTTTGTGTTGTTCTCGTCGGCTGCGGGGACGATGGGTAACGCGGGCCAGGGGAGCTATGCGGCGGCCAACGCCGTCCTGGACGGACTGGCCCAGCGGCGCCGAGCCGAGGGACTGGTGGCCACGTCTCTGGCCTGGGGTGCCTGGGCCGACAGTGGCATGGGGGCGGCTCAGCGACAGCTCCCCGGTATGCCCCCGGATCTGGCGATCGCCGCGCTTCAGCAGTCACTGGTCGCGGACGAGACCACGATGATGATCGCGGACGTGGAGTGGTCGAGCTTTGGCTCCCGGTTCACCGCCGTACGGCCGAGCCCGCTGCTGAGTGAACTGCTCACGATCGCCACCCCTCCTATGGAACCGGTCGAGGAATTCGCCACCCGGCTGCGGGGCATGTCGCGGATCGAGCGCGATCGGACGGTGCTGGAACTGGTCCGTACCCACGTGGCGGCCGTGCTGGGACATGCGAAGCCCGCCTCCGTAGACCCCTCGCGGACCTTCCAGGAGGTCGGCTTCGACTCGCTCACCGCGGTGGAGCTGCGGAACCGGCTGGCCACCGCCACCGGCGTACCGTTCCCGGCGTCGGTCATCTTCGACTATCCGACCACCGCGGCGCTCGCCGACCATGTCCGGGCCCAACTCGTCCAGGGCGAGACCGAGGACGATACGACGTCCGTGCTCGACGAGCTGAGCCGACTGGAAGCGGTGTTGTCCGACCTGTCCCCGAGCGACGTGGCCGGCGCCGAGGTCGCCGCGAAGATCAAGAGCCTGCTGTCCCACTGGGGCGCGGCCACCGACCGTGACATTGAACTGGATTCCGCGACGGACGAGGAGATGTTCGACCTCCTCGGCAAGGAATTCGGTATCTCGTGAACCTGCCGTCGAGTTCGACTCCGAGTGAGTCCGGCACCGCGTTGAGAGGGTCGTCCTGTGGAGAATGAAGAGAAACTTCGTCATTATCTCAAAGAGGTCACGAAGGATCTGCGGCAGACCCGCCAGCGCCTGCAGGACATCGAGGCGAAGAGCCACGAGCCCATTGCGATCATCGGCATGAGCTGCCGTTTCCCCGGTGGCATCGCAACGCCGGAAGCGTTGTGGGACCTGGTGCGCGACGGTGGCGACGCGGTGTCGGAATTCCCGGTCGACCGTGGCTGGAAGACGGAAGGTCTCTACGACCCCGAGGGCGGGGCCGGGAAGTCGGTCACCCGCTACGGCGGATTCCTGCACGGCATCGCCGATTTCGACGCGGCGCTCTTCGGGATATCCCCCCGGGAGGCCATCGCGATGGACCCGCAGCAGCGGTTGATGCTGGAGACTTCCTGGGAAGCCTTCGAGCGGGCCGGCGTCAACCGTGACGCCGTGCGGGGCAGCCTGACCGGGGTGTTCATCGGTACCAACGGCCAGGACTACGCGACGCTGCTCAGCGCGGCGCGGGACGATGTGCAAGGCCACCTCGGCACGGGCAGCGCGGCGAGCGTTCTCTCGGGACGGGTGGCCTACGCCTTCGGTCTCGAAGGGCCGACGGTCACCGTGGACACCGCGTGCTCGTCCTCTCTGATCGCGCTGCATCTGGCCGTCCGGGCGCTGCGCAACGGGGAGTGCGAACTGGCGCTGGCGGGCGGCGTCACGGTGATGACGACGACGAACACCTTCGTCGAGCTGTCCAAGCAGGGCGGGCTGGCGCCGGACGGCCGGTCCAAGGCGTTCGCCGCGGGCGCGGACGGCACCGGCTGGGGTGAGGGCGCCGGGATGCTGCTGGTGGAGCGGCTGTCCGACGCTGAACGGCACGGCCACCCGGTGCTGGCGGTGGTGCGTGGTACCGCTGCCAACCAGGACGGCGCGTCGAACGGGCTGACCGCGCCCAACGGGCCCTCCCAGCGCCGGGTCATCCGCGCGGCACTGTCCGACGCCCAGCTGTCCACCGGCGATGTCGACGTGGTGGAGGCGCACGGCACCGGCACCAGGCTCGGGGACCCGATCGAGGCACAGGCCCTGCTGGACACCTACGGTCAGGATCGGGACCTGCCGTTGTGGCTCGGATCGGTCAAGTCGAACCTGGGCCACACCCAGGCCGCCGCCGGCGTCGCCGGGGTCATCAAGACGGTGCTCGCCATGCGGCACGGTGTGCTGCCGCGCACCCTGCACGTGGACGAGCCGACCCCGCATGTGGACTGGTCCGCGGGCGCGGTACGCCTGCTCACGGAGCGGACTCCCTGGCCGGAGAACGACCGGCCGCGCAGGGCGGGAGTCTCCGCCTTCGGCGTGAGCGGCACCAACGCCCACGCGATTCTGGAGCAGGCACCGGAGGCCGAGCGCACTGATCCGCCCCGGACCGAGCCGGTGGCGGTGCCCTGGGTGCTCTCGGGCCAGGGCGAGGCCGGTCTGCGCGCGTTCGCGGCGCGGCTCGCCACCATGGCCACGGAAGCGGACCCCAGCGACCTCGGATGGACCCTTGCCACCACCCGCTCGGCGCTGTCACACCGCGCGGTGGTGATCGGATCCACCCCATCGGACCTGCTGAACGGTCTTGCCGCGGTGGCCGCCGGAGAGCCGGCCCCGAACGTGGTGGAGGGAGTGGCCGGTCCCGACACCGGCGTGGTGTTCGTCTTTCCGGGACAGGGCTCGCAGTGGGCCGGTATGGCCGTGGAACTGCTGGACTCCTCCCCGGCTTTCGCCCGCCGGTTCGCCCAGTGCGCCCGTGCACTGGAGACCCATCTCGACTGGTCCATCGAGGACGTGGTGCGATCCGCGCCCGGTGCGCCCTCGCTCGACCTCATCGAGGTCGTCCAGCCGGTTCTGTTCACCGTGATGGTGTCCCTCGCCGAGCTGTGGTCCTCCTACGGGATCACCCCCTCCGCCGTGGTCGGCCACTCCCAGGGCGAGATCGCGGCCGCCTGCGTGGCCGGGGCGCTGTCGCTGGAGGACGCGGCCAAGGTGGTGGTGTTGCGCAGCCGTCTGTTCGCCGAAGCGCTGGTGGGCAACGGCGCGATCGCCTCGGTCGCCCTGCCGGCGGAACAACTGGCCACCCGGATCGAGTGGTGGGGCGAACGCCTCGCGGTGGCCGGGGTGAACGGGCCCGCGGCGGCCACAGTGGCCGGCGACCCGCAAAGTCTCCAAGAGTTCGTGGCCGCATGCCAGACGGACGGCGTACGCGCCCGTGTCGTGCCCGCCACCGTGGCGTCCCACGGCCCTCAGGTGGAACCGCTGCGCGAACGACTGCTCACCCTGCTGGCCGACGTGGCGCCCCGCCAGTCCACCGTTCCGTTCTACTCCACGGTGACCGGCGGACTCCTGGACACCACCGAACTCGACGCGGACTACTGGTTCTGGAACGCCCGCAAGCCCATCGACTTCCTGGGCGCGCTCCAGGCCCTCTTCTCCGACGGCCACCGCGTCTTCGTGGAATCGAGCACCCACCCCGCCCTGACCATGGGCATCCAGGACACGGCGGACGCCTCCGGCGAGTCCGTGGTGGTCACCGGCTCGCTGCGCCGTGGCCAGGGCGGGCTCGCCCAGTTCTTCTCGGCCATGGCGCGGCTGCAGGTGCACGGCGTACGGGTGGACTGGCCCGCGGCCTTCGGCGAGGCGCGTCGGGTGGAACTGCCGACCTACCCGTTCCAGCGGGAGCGTTACTGGCTGACGCCCCGGCCCGGCCAGGGTGACGCCTCCGCGCTGGGACTGGGCGCGCTCGACCACCCCCTCCTCGGGGCCACGGTCGCGCTGCCCGAGTCCGGCGGCTGCCTGCTGACCGGTCGGCTGTCCCTGGCCACCCACTCCTGGCTGGCTGATCACGCCCTCTCCGGTGTGGTGTTGCTGCCGGGGACGGGGTTTGTGGAGTTGGTGTTGCAGGCGGGGTTGCGGTTGGGGTGTGGGGTGGTTGAGGAGTTGACGTTGGAGGGGCCGTTGGTGCTTCCGGAGCGGGGTGAGGTGGAGGTTCAGGTTTCGGTGGGCGGTGCTGGTGAGGGGGGTCGTCGGTCGGTGTCGGTGTTTTCGTGTCGGGAGGGTGAGTGGGTCCGGCATGCGGTGGGTGTGGTGGGGGTGGCGGATGGTGGGGTGTCGGCTGTGGAGGTGTGGCCGCCGGTGGGTGCGGAGCGGGTTGGGGTGGAGGGGGTTTATGCGGCGTTGGCGGAGCGGGGGTATGCGTATGGGCCGGTGTTCCAGGGGTTGCGGGATGCCTGGCGCCGGGGAGACGAGGTCTTCGTCGAGGTGGCGGTGGCTCAGGAGGCTCAGGGGGACGCGGCCCGGTGCGCGGTCCATCCGGCGCTGCTCGATGCCGCGCTCCACGGGGTGCGATTCGGCGATTTCGTAACCGACGACGGCCAGGCCTATGTGCCGTTCTCCTGGAGCGGCGTCACGTTGCACGCGGTCGGTGCGACGGTCCTGCGCGTCACCCTGACCCCGGCCGGCCGCGACGCGATCGCCCTCCGGGCCACGGACGTCACAGGCGCGCCCGTCCTGTCGGCACGCTCACTGGCTCTGCGGCCGGTCTCCGCCCAGCAGCTGAACGACGGGCGGGGCAACAGGACCGATGCGTTGTATCGGGTGGAGTGGGTGGATGCGGGTGTGTGTGGGGTGGGGTCGTTTGTGGAGTGGGGTGAGGTGGTTTCGGGTGGTGTGGTGCCGGGGTGTGTGGTGTTGTCGGGGGTTGATGTGGTGGGTGTGTTGGAGGTTTTGCGGTTGTGGGTGGGGGAGGAGCGGTTTGGGGGTTCGCGGTTGGTGGTGGTGACGCGGGGTGCGGTGTCTGTGGGTGGTGAGGGTGTGGAGGATGTGGGTGGTGGTGCGGTGTGGGGGTTGGTGCGGTCGGCGCAGTCGGAGCATCCGGGGCGGTTTGTGTTGGTGGATGTTGGTGGGGAGGCGGGTGTTGATGGGGGTGTGGTTCCGGATGTGGTGGGGCTGGGTGAGTCGGAGGTTGCGGTGCGTGGGGGTCGGGTGTGGGTGCCGCGGTTGGTGGGTGTGAGTGGTGGTGGTACGGCCGGTGGTGGTGTGGTGGCCGGTTTGGGTGGTGGTGTGGCGTTGGTGACGGGTGGTACGGGGTTGTTGGGTGGTTTGGTGGCGCGTCATTTGGTGTCGGTGTATGGGGTGGGTGAGGTGGTGTTGGTGAGTCGTCGGGGGTGGGGTGCGCCGGGTGTTGGGGGTTTGGTTGGGGAGTTGGAGGGGTTGGGTGCGCGGGTGCGGGTGGTGGCGTGTGATGTGGGGGATCGGGGTGCGGTGGCGGAGTTGGTGGGGTCGGTTGAGGGGTTGGGTGTGGTGGTGCATGCGGCGGGTGTGGTGGATGACGGGGTGGTTGGTTCTTTGGATGGGGGGCGGTTGGTTGGGGTGTTGGGGCCGAAGGCGTTGGGGGCTTGGTATTTGCATGAGTTGACGTGTGGGTTGGATCTGTCGGCGTTTGTGTTGTTTTCGTCGGCGGCGGGTGTGTTGGGGAATGCGGGTCAGGGGAGTTATGCGGCGGCGAATGGGTTTCTGGATGCGTTGGCTGCTCATCGGCGGGCGCAGGGGCTGCCGGGGGTGTCGATCGCGTGGGGGTTCTGGGAAGAACGCAGCGAGCAGACCGAGCACCTGTCGGTCGACGATCTGGCGCGTTCCCACGCGGTGCCGATGCCCACCTCTCAGGCACTGGAACTGTTCGATGCGGCGCTCGTCGCCGATGAGGCGATGGTGCTGGCCGCGCCGCTGGACCCGCAGGCATGGGCGGGCGCCGACAACCTGCCCGCCGTCCTGCGCGACCTGGTCCGCCCCCGGATCCGGCGCGCTGCCCAGGCAGTCGACGCCCCTGACTCGGCCTCCGCGCTCGGACACCGGCTGGCCGCCGTGGACCGTGCCGAGTGGGATCAGGCCGTACTCGACCTCGTGCGCAATCACATCGCGGCGGTGCTGCGCCACGCGTCCACGGAATCGGTCGACACCGCGCGGACCTTCCAGGAAATCGGCTTCGACTCGCTGACCGCGGTGGAACTGCGCAACCGGATCAGCGCGGCCACCGGCGTACGGCTGCCCGCCACCGCCGTGTTCGACTATCCGACACCGCGTGCGCTCGCCGAGCACCTGCTGGCCGAAGTCCTCGGCACGGACAGCGGCGCCGTCGTCACACCGGCCGGAGGCTCCCTCGTCGCCGACGATCCGATCGTGATCGTCGGAATGAGCTGCCGCTTCCCCGGCGGGGTCACGTCACCGGAAGCGCTGTGGGACCTGGTGCGCTCGGGCGGTGACGCGATATCGGTCCTGCCGACCGACCGTGGCTGGGATCTGGACGGTCTCTACGATCCGGATCCGGATCGTCCCGGTACGTCGTATGCCCGCAGTGGTGGATTCGTCTACGACGCGGCCGAGTTCGACGCCGGGTTCTTCGGGATCTCGCCGCGTGAGGCCGCGGCCATGGACCCGCAGCAGCGGCTGCTCCTGGAGACATCATGGGAGGTGTTCGAGCGCGCGGGGATCCCCGCCACCTCCGTCAAGGGCGAGCGGATCGGTGTGTTCACCGGCGTGATGCACCACGACTACCTCACCCGCCTGTCGACCACTCCCGACGGTGTCGAGGGATATCTGGGCACGGGGGCGGCGGCCGGTGTCGCCTCGGGCCGCGTGGCCTACACCTTCGGACTCGAGGGCCCGGCGGTCACCGTGGACACGGCCTGCTCGTCGTCGCTGGTGGCACTGCACCTCGCCATACAGGCGTTGCGCCTCGGTGAGTGCTCGCTCGCGCTGGCCGGTGGCGTGACGGTGATGTCGACCCCCACCGTCTTCGTGGAATTCTCCCGTCAGCGTGGGCTCGCACCGGACGGCACCTGCAAGCCGTTCGCGGGAGCGGCGGACGGCACCGGCTTTGCGGAAGGCATCGGCATGCTCCTGGTGGAGCGGCTGTCGGACGCGCGGCGCAACGGGCACCCCATCCTGGCTGTGGTGCGGGGTTCGGCGGTGAATCAGGATGGTGCGTCGAATGGGTTGACGGCGCCGAATGGTCCGTCGCAGCAGCGGGTGATCCGCCAGGCGCTGGCCAGCGCCGGACTCACCACCCAGGACGTCGATGCGGTGGAGGCGCACGGTACGGGGACGACGCTGGGCGACCCGATCGAGGCGCAGGCCCTGTTGGCCACCTACGGTCAGGACCGGGCCCCGGAGCGGCCGTTGTTGCTGGGTTCGGTGAAGTCGAACATTGGTCATACGCAGGCGGCGGCGGGTGTGGCCGGTGTGATCAAGATGGTGATGGCGATGCGCCACGGAGTGCTGCCGCAGAGCCTCCACATCGATGAGCCCACTCCCCACGTGGACTGGTCCACCGGCGCGGTGGAACTCCTGGGCGAGCAGAAGGCGTGGCCGGAGGCCGGACGGCCCCGCCGCGCCGGAGTCTCATCGTTCGGCATCAGTGGAACGAACGCACACCTGATTATCGAGCAGGCGCCGATGCCGACGGCCGCGGAGGCGCCCGACGACGCCGAACCAGGCGCGGCGGTCCCGTGGATCATCTCGGGCCGGGACCGGCGCACCGTTCGCGCACAGGCGGAACGGCTGCGCGCACACCTGATGAGCCACCCTGACGGGAGCGTGGCGGACATCGGCTTCTCGCTGTTCACCAGCCGCGCGATGCTGGAACATCGGGCGGTGGTGCTCGGCGGCGATCACACCGCACTGCTGGCCGGGCTGACGGCCCTGGCACAGGACGAACCGGCACCGGGCGTGGTGGAGGCAGCGGATGCGGCCGAGCCGGGACGCTCGGTGGTGTTCGTCTTCCCGGGGCAGGGGTCGCAGTGGGTCGGGATGGCGTTGGAGTTGATGGAGTCCTCGCCGGTGTTCGTGCGGCGGATGGGCGAGTGCGCGGATGCGTTGGCTCCGTTGGTGGAGTGGTCGCTGTCGGATGTGCTGGCGGATGAGCGGGCGCTGGGTCGGGTGGATGTGGTGCAGCCGGTGTTGTGGGCGGTGATGGTGTCGTTGGCCGAGTTGTGGCGTTCGTTTGGTGTGGTGCCGTCGGCGGTGGTGGGTCATTCACAGGGCGAGATCGCGGCGGCGTGTGTGGCGGGTGGTCTGTCGTTGGCGGATGGCGCGCGGGTGGTGGTGCTGCGCAGCAAGGCGCTGCTTGCCTTGTCGGGGCAGGGCGGGATGGTGTCCGTCCCGATGTCCGCCGACCAGTTGCGGGACCGCCCGGGGTTGTCGGTGGCGGCGGTGAATGGTCCGGCGTCGACGGTGGTGTCCGGGGCGGATGAGGTGCTGGACGCGGTGCTGGCGGAGTTCCCGGAGGCCAAGCGGATTCCGGTGGACTACGCCTCCCACTCGCCCCAGATCGACGGGATCCGTGATGAGCTGCTGAACGCCCTGGCGTCCATCGAGCCGCGCACCGGAACGACCCCCTTCCACTCCACGGTGACCGGACGGCCCATCGACACCGCGCAACTGGACGCGGACTACTGGTATCGCAATCTGCGCGAGACAGTGGAGCTCGAGCAGGTCACCCGTGCGGCGCTGGAGGGCGGCCACCACACCTTCATCGAAATCAGCCCCCACCCGGTCCTGACCACGGGCCTGCGCGAAACGCTCGACGACGCGGGCACGAGCGGCGGACTCGTACTGGCCTCACTGCGCCGGGACGACGGTGGCCTCGTCCGCTTCCTCAGCGCGTTGGCCGAGGCGTACGCACATGGCGTCGTGGTCGACTGGCTGCCGCTGTTCCCCGCCGCCCGCCGGGTGGACCTGCCGACGTACGCCTTCCAGCGGGAGCGCTACTGGCTGGACGCCACGCTGCCCGAGCCCTCCACCGGCACGGTCGACCCGGACTTCTGGGACACCGTCGAGCGTGAGGACCTCGAGTCGCTCGCCGGGGCGCTGCGCGTCGACGGGCAGTCGCTGCGCGAAGTGGTGCCCGCCCTGTCCCAGTGGCGGCGCGAACGCCGTGAGGTCTCCACCATCGACTCATGGCGGTACAAGATCCGCTGGAAGCCGCTCACCGCGCCCGCCACGTCGCCGGCCGGCACCTGGCTCGTGGCGGTCTCCCATGCGGAGGCCGAGCACGAGTGGGTCGCGGGGGTGACCGGTGCGCTGATCCGGCACGGTGCCGAGCCGATCATGGTCGTTCTCGGCGAGCCCGAACTGGACCGTGCCACGCTGGCCGACCGGCTGGGCGCCGTCCTGGCCGATACCCCCCGGATCAGCGGTGTGGTGTCGCTGACCGCGCTGGACGAAAGGCCGCACCCCGCGTACCCCTCGGTCCCCCAGGGTTACGCGATGACGCTGTTGCTTTCGCAGGCGCTCGGAGACGCCGGTCTGGAAGCGCCGATGTGGTGCCTCACCCAGCGTGGCGTCTCGCTCGGCTACGGCGACGGCGTCGGTGGCGATGCCCAAAGCGGTGCCAATAGCGGTGCCAATATCGATGCTGAGACCGGTGGCGAAGGCGGTGGCGAAGCCGACCTGGCCGTCCGCCGAAAGCAGGCCCTGACCTGGGGCCTCGGCAAGGTGATCGCCCTGGAACAGCCGTTGCGCTGGGGCGGGTTGATCGACCTGCCGGAGGGCGTGGACCCGCGTACCCAGGACTACCTGGCCGGTGTGCTGGCCGGCACCTCGGGCGAGGACCAGGTGGCGATCCGCCCGAGTGGGCTCTTCGGCCGGAGGCTGGCGCATGCGCCAGCCCGCGAGCGCGGCGGGGCCTGGCAACCGCGCGGCACCGTACTGGTCACCGGCGGCACCGGAGCGTTGGGTGGCCATGTCGCCCGGTGGCTGGCCGACCGGGGTGCCGAACATGTGGTGCTGACCAGCCGCCGGGGCATGGCCGCGCCGGGCGCCGAGCGGCTGGCCGGAGAGCTGGAGACGCTCGGTGCCCGGGTGACGGTGGCGGCGTGTGACGTCGGGGACCGGGAAGCCCTGGCCGCGTTGCTGGCCGAGGTCGGACCGCTGACCGCGGTGGTGCACACCGCGGCGGTGCTCGATGACGGCACCCTGAACTCGCTCACCACCGAGCAACTGCAACGAGTGCTGCGCGTCAAGACCGATGGCGCGGTGCATCTGCACGAACTGACCCGGGACATGGACCTGTCCGCCTTCGTCCTCTTCTCCTCGCTGTCGGGCACACTGGGCGCACCCGGACAGGGCAACTACGCACCCGGCCACGTCTTCGTGGACACGCTGGCCGAGCAGCGCCGGGCCGAGGGCCTGGTCGCCACCTCCATCGCCTGGGGTCTGTGGGCCGGTGACGGCATGGGCGAGGGCGGGGTGGGCGAGGTGGCCCGCCGCCACGGCGTACCGGAGATGGCGCCGGAGATGGCGGTCGCGGCCATGGCACGCGCCGTCGAGCAGGACGACACCGTCGTCACGGTCGCCGAGATCGACTGGGACCGGCACTATGTGGCCTTCACCGCGACCCGCCCCAGCCCGCTGCTGTCCGAACTCCCCGAGGTGCGGGCGCTGATCGACGCCGGAGTCGGTCAGGAGA
This sequence comes from Streptomyces sp. 11-1-2, assembly GCF_003595545.1. Taxonomy (NCBI): domain Bacteria; kingdom Bacillati; phylum Actinomycetota; class Actinomycetes; order Kitasatosporales; family Streptomycetaceae; genus Streptomyces; species Streptomyces sp. 11-1-2. Next base: position 1,342,246 of record NZ_CP022545.1, on the reverse strand, counting down.
GCGCCGAACCGGGCCAAGAGCGCTCGGAATTCGCGGAGCGGATCGCCGGGATGGCCGACGCCGACCGGGATCGCGCGGTGCTGGATCTGGTCCGTCGCCATGTCGCGGTCGTGCTCGGGCACACCGGCCCGGACGCGATCGACCCCGGCCGGGCCTTCCAGGAGAGCGGCTTCGACTCGGTCACCGCGGTCGAACTGCGCAACCGGCTCAACCGGGCCACCGGCCTTCGGCTGCCGGCCACTCTGACGTATGACCATCCCACCCCGCTGGCGATGGCGGAGTACCTCCGCGGCGAACTGCTGCACGGTGGCCAGGACCGCTCGGCCCCGGCCGTCCCGGTCCAGGCGATCGGCGCGGTGGACGACGAGCCCATCGCGATCGTGGGGATGAGCTGCCGCTTCCCGGGGGACGTCAGGTCTCCCGAGGATCTGTGGCGCCTGCTCGCCGACGGCTCCGACGCCATCGGCCCGTTTCCCGAGAACCGGGGCTGGGACACCGCGAACCTCTTCCACCCGGACCCCGACCACCGAGGCACCTCCTCCACCCGAGCGGCCGCGTTCGTGGCCGGAGCTGGTGAGTTCGACGCCGGATTCTTCGGGATCTCCCCGCGTGAAGCGGTGGCGATGGACCCGCAGCAGCGCCTGCTGCTCGAGGTGTCGTGGGAAGCGCTGGAACGGGCCGGTATCGACCCCACGACGCTGCGGGGCAGCGAGACCGGCGTGTTCACGGGGACGAACGGCCAGGACTACGCGGCCCTGTTGAAGGCGGACGAGACGGGCGACTTCGAGGGCCGGGTGGGCACGGGCAACTCGGCATCGGTCATGTCCGGCCGGGTCTCCTACGTCCTCGGTCTCGAAGGCCCCGCACTGACCGTGGATACGGCGTGTTCGTCGTCGCTGGTGGCCTTGCACCTGGCGGTACGGGCCCTGCGGTCCGGCGAGTGCTCGCTGGCCCTGGCGGGTGGCGCGAGCGTCATGACGACCGCCGGTATCTTCGTGGAATTCTCCCGCCAGCGCGCACTGGCGGCCGATGGACGCTGCAAGGCGTTCGCGGCGGGGGCGGACGGCACCGGCTGGGGTGAGGGTGCCGGAATGCTGGTGGTGGAGCGGCTGTCCGATGCCGAGCGCCATGGGCATCCGATCCTGGCTGTGGTGCGGGGTTCGGCGGTGAACCAGGATGGTGCGTCGAATGGGCTGACGGCGCCGAATGGTCCCTCGCAGCAGCGGGTGATCCGGCAGGCGCTGGCGAACGCCCGTTTGTCCACGGTGGATGTGGATGCGGTGGAGGCGCACGGTACGGGGACGACGCTGGGTGATCCGATCGAGGCGCAGGCCCTGTTGGCCACTTACGGTCAGGACCGGGATCCGGAGCGGCCGGTGCTCCTGGGTTCCATCAAGTCGAATATCGGTCATACGCAGGCGGCGGCGGGTGTGGCCGGTGTGATCAAGATGGTGATGGCGATGCGCCACGGTGTGTTGCCGCAGAGCCTGCACATCGATGAGCCGACACCGCATGTGGACTGGTCCACCGGCGCGGTGGAACTCCTCAGCGCACGGACGGCATGGCCGGAGACCGCACGGCCCCGCCGCGCCGGAGTGTCCGCCTTCGGAGTGAGCGGCACGAACGCGCATGTGATTTTGGAGCAGGCCCCCGAGCCGGTCGCCGAGCCCGAGGGCTCGCCGGAACGCGACCACTCTGGGGTCGTCCCGTGGGTGGTGTCGGGTGCGAGCGAAGCCGGTGTCCGCGCACAGGCCGAGCGCCTCATGGCCTTTGTCGGCGACCGGCCGGACCTGAGGCCGGTGGATGTCGGCTGGTCGCTGGCGTCGACCCGCGCCGCCTTGCCACACCGAGCCGTGGTCGTCGGCGCTGACCGCGATGACCTCCTCCGTGAGCTGGCGGCCGTGGCCAGTGGCAGCGCCGCGATCGGCGAGGCCCGAACGCACTCCGGAGCGGTGTTCGTCTTCCCGGGGCAGGGGTCGCAGTGGGTCGGGATGGCGTTGGAGTTGATGGAGTCCTCGCCGGTGTTCGTGCGGCGGATGGGCGAGTGCGCGGATGCGTTGGCTCCGTTGGTGGAGTGGTCGCTGTCGGATGTGCTGGCGGATGAGCGGGCGCTGGCTCGTGTCGATGTGGTGCAGCCGGTGTTGTGGGCGGTGATGGTGTCGTTGGCCGAGTTGTGGCGTTCGTTTGGTGTGGTGCCGTCGGCGGTGGTGGGTCATTCACAGGGCGAGATCGCGGCGGCGTGTGTGGCGGGTGGTCTGTCGTTGGCGGATGGCGCGCGGGTGGTGGTGCTGCGCAGCAAGGCGCTGCTTGCCTTGTCGGGGCAGGGCGGGATGGTGTCCGTCCCGATGTCCGCCGACCAGTTGCGGGACCGCCCGGGGTTGTCGGTGGCGGCGGTGAATGGTCCGGCGTCGACGGTGGTGTCCGGGGCGGATGAGGTGCTGGACGCGGTGCTGGCGGAGTTCCCGGAGGCCAAGCGGATCCCGGTGGACTACGCCTCGCACTCCCCGCAGGTGGAGGAGATCCGGGCAGAGCTGGCGGAGGCGCTGGCGGGCGTGGAGCCGCGTGGCGGACAGGTTCCGTTCTATTCGACGGTGACCGGGCGGCTGATGGACACCGCGGAGCTGGACGCCGGGTACTGGTACCGCAATCTGCGCGAGACCGTGGAGTTCCGGTCCACGATCGAGGGACTGCTGGAGCTCGGACACACGGTGTTCGTCGAGGCCGGCCCGCACCCGGTGCTGACCATCGGCATCCAGGACACCGCCGACGCCACCGACACCCCCATCATCACCACCGGATCGCTGCGCCGCGATGACGGCGGACTTGCCCGCTTCCTCAGCACCGTCGGCCGGCTGTTCACCGAGGGTGTGCCGGTGGACTGGCAGCCGCTGTTCGCCGAGGCCGGGGCGCGGAGGGCCGATCTCCCGACCTATGCGTTCCAGCATGAGTGGTTCTGGCTGGATCCGGTGCGCGGCGCGACCGATGTCGGAGGCGCTGGCCTTGTCGGTCTCGATCACCCGTTGGTGAGCGCGGTGTTGCCACTGCCCGAATCCGGCGGTTGTGTGCTGACCGGCTCGCTCTCCACGGCCACCCACCCCTGGCTGCGCGATCACGCCGTGCTGGGCAAGGTGTTGCTGCCGGGCACCGGATTCGTGGAACTGGCCGTGCAAGCGGGGCTGCACGTGGACTGCCGCACGCTGGACGAGCTGACTCTGCAGGCGCCGCTCGTGCTGCCCGCGCACGGAGACGTACAGATCCAGGTGGCGGTCGGCGGACCGGACGGGAGCGGTCGCCGGTCGGTCACGGTGTACTCCAGGCCGGGCCGGGACCGGGCCTGGGTACGGCACGCCACCGGCAGCGTCAGCCCTGGTGACGACACGGTTACCGTGGCCCGGATGGCGTGGCCGCCGGAGGGCGCCACACGGGTCGACCTCACCGATGTCTACGCCGAGATGAGCACCCGCGGTTACGCGTACGGGCCCGTCTTCCAGGGACTGCACACCGCATGGCGGCGCGGCGACGAGGTGTTCGCCGAGGTGGCCTTGGACGAGACGGCCGCGCGCGACGCGGGCCGCTTCGGCGTCCATCCCGCCCTGCTGGACGCCGCTCTGCACGGCGCCGGACTGGGCGCGTTCGTGGCCGAACCAGGCCGACCGCACCTTCCGTTCGCCTGGACCGGTGTCACCCTGCACGCCGTCGGTGCCGGCACCTTGCGGGTCGCGCTGTCACCGGCCGGCCCGGACGCCCTCTCGCTCCTGGTCATGGACGGCACGGGGGCACCGGTGCTGTCGGCGGAGTCTCTGGTCCTGCGTCCGGTGTCCGAGGGCGGGCTGGGCGATGCCCACGACGATTCGCTGTTCCGAGTGGACTGGACCGAGCTCGACCTGCCCGGCTCGCCCGACGGCTCGGCTGAAGAGGACTTCCCCGTCATCGAGTCCGCGGCCCAACTGGCCGGGCCGGCGGCGGTCCAGCCCCAAGCCAGGGCGGTGGTGTTCAGGCTTTCCCCCGCTGAGGAGAGCCCGGAGGGCGTGTACGCGCTCAGCAGCCACGTCCTCGAGGTCGCGCAGGCGTGGCTGGCGGACGACCGGTACGGGGACGCCCGCCTCGTTGTGGTGACGCGGGGCGCGGTCGCGACCATGGCCGGTGAGAATCCGGAGAGCCTCGCCGCTGCCGCGGTCTGGGGCCTCATACGCACCGCACAGACCGAGAACCCCGGCCGCTTCGTGCTCGTGGACACGGCGGACGAGGATCCGTCCACATGGTCCGCGCTCCCGGCATTGCTCACCACCGACGAACCGCAGGTGGCCATCAGGGCCGGGAAGGCGCTGGTGCCCAGGCTGGTACGGGCCACCTCGCCGGCGCTGCCGATCCCCGCGGAAACGGACACCTGGCGGCTGGAGGCCGACGGCGAGGGCACTTTGGAGCACCTGGTCCTCGCGCCCTGCGCGGAGGTGTCCAGGCCACTGGCCGCAGGCGAGGTCCGGGTGGCCATGCACGCGGCCGGGGTCAACTTCCGTGACGTCCTCCTGGCCTTGGGGATGTACCCGGACAAGGCCGGTCTGCTGGGCAGCGAAGGCGCCGGAACGGTGCTGGAGATCGGCTCCGGAGTAGCCGGAATGGCGCCCGGAGACCGGGTGATGGGTCTGTTCTCCGGAGCCTTCGGGCCGGTGGCGATCACCGATCACCGGCTGGTGGCCCCGATCCCGGCCGACTGGTCCTTCCCACGGGCCGCCGCCACCCCGATCGCCTTCCTCACCGCGATGTACGCGTTGGTCGACCTGGCGGATGTGCGGAGCGGCGAGTCGGTGCTGGTGCACGCGGCAGCAGGTGGCGTCGGGATGGCGGCAGTGCAGGTGGCCCACTGGCTGGGCGCCGAGGTGTTCGCCACCGCGAGCCCGGCCAAATGGGATGCGGTGCGCGAATGCGGTGTCGCTCCGCAGCGGATCGCGTCCTCCCGCTCGACGGAGTTCGCGGAACACTTCCGCTCGGGCGCACCGGACGGGGTGGATGTCGTACTCAACTCGCTGACCGGCGAACTCCTCGACTCCTCACTCGGACTGCTGCGCCCCGGCGGGCGGCTGATCGAGATGGGCAGGACCGATCTCCGGGACGCCGAGCAGGTGCTGGCGCGCCACGGCGTGGCGTACCGGGCCTTTGAACTCCTCGACGCCGGCTCCGACCGGATCCACCGACTGCTCACCGAACTGCTCTCCCTGTTCCAACAGGGCGTGTTCACCCCGCTGCCGCTGCGGATCCAGGACGTACGTCAGGCGGATGACGCCTTCCGCTATCTCTCCCAGGCGCGGCACATCGGCAAGCTGGCCCTCACCATCCCGCGACCGCTCTCCGGCGGCACCGTACTGATCACCGGCGGCACCGGGACTCTGGGTGGCCTGGTGGCTCGCCATCTGGTGCGCGAGCACGGAGTGACGGAGCTGGTGCTGGCCGGCCGTCGCGGCAACACCGCCCCGGACGTGGCGGAGCTGGTCGCCGACCTGGAGGCCGCAGGGGCGCGCGTACGCGTGGCCGCATGCGATGTGTCGGACCGGGACGCCACCGCCGCGTTGGTCGACTCGCTGCCGAATCTGCGGGGCGTGGTGCACACGGCCGGTGTCCTCGACGACGCCGTGATCGGGTCGCTCACCCCGGAGCGGCTGCGGACGGTGCTGCGCCCCAAGGCGGACGCCGCATGGCATCTGCACGAACTGACCCGGGACCGGGACCTGGCCGAGTTCGTGTTGTTCTCCTCGGCGGCCGGGGTGCTCGGTGGCCCGGGACAGGGCAATTACGCGGCGGCCAACGCCTTCCTGGACGCGCTGGCCGCACACCGCCGGGCACAAGGACTGCCCGCGACCTCTCTGGCCTGGGGCTTCTGGGAGCAGCGCAGCGGGCTGACCGAACACCTGACCATCGACCGGCTCGCCCGGTCCGGCGTCCGGCCGCTGTCCACCGATGAGGGGCTGGCCCTCTTCGACGCCGCCCGGGCGACCGGCGACACCCTGCTGGTGCCGATGCGGTACGAACCGTCCTCACCGGCCGCCGAGCCGGTGCCCGCTCTGCTGCGCGGCCTCGTACGCGCTCCGCTCGCCCGCGCCCTTCCGGGCCCGGCCGACGCGGTGGACAACGGTGGGTACGACGGTCTCGCGGGGCTGGCGGAGGACGAACGCCTCGGCGCTCTGCTCGACCTGGTCCGCCGGCAGGCGGCGGCCGTGCTCGGCCACGGCGGTCCGGAGTCGGTGACCCCGCAGCGGCCGTTCAAGGAACTCGGCTTCGACTCGCTCTCCGCCGTGGAACTGCGCAACAGGCTGCGCACGGCGACCGGACGACGGTTGCAGGCCACCCTGATATTCGACCATCCCACTCCGGCCGCGCTCGCCCGCCATCTCGACACCGAGCTGTTCGGCTCCACTGATGTGGCGGTGTCCGTACCGGCACCTGCGATTGCGCACCCGGCCGACGAACCGATCGCCATCGTCGGCATGAGCTGTCGGCTCCCGGGCGGTGTGGACTCCCCGGAGTCGCTGTGGCGCCTGCTGGAGAGCGGCGCGGACGCGATATCGGAGCTCCCGACCGACCGCGGCTGGGACCTTGACGCGCTCTACGATCAGGACCGGAGCCGGCCCGGCACGACCTACGCCAGGACCGGCGGCTTCCTTGAGAACGCGGCGGACTTCGACGCGGGATTCTTCACCATCTCCCCCCGAGAGGCGCTGGCCGCCGATCCCCAGCAACGGCTGTGGCTCGAGGCGTGCTGGGAAGCCTTCGAACGCGCCGGTATCGATCCCCTCGCCCTGAAGGGCACCCGCACCGGGGTGTTCGCGGGCGCCGCTTCGACGACGTACGGCGCGGGCCAGGCCGCCACTCCGGACGGCTCCGAGGGGTACCTGCTCACCGGGAACTCCACCTCCGTGATCTCCGGCCGGGTGGCCTACACTCTCGGCCTCGAGGGCCCCGCCGTCACCGTGGACACCGCGTGCTCCTCCTCGCTGGTCAGCGTGCACTGGGCCTGCGAATCCCTGCGCCGTGGCGAAAGCACACTGGCGCTGGCGGGTGGTGTGGCCGTGATGACGACACCGGACCTGCTGGTCGAGTTCTCCCGCCAGCGCGGACTCGCACCGGACGGGCGGTGCAAGGCATTCGCCGCCGCCGCCGACGGCACCGGGTTCGCCGAAGGCGCCGGGGTGCTCGTCCTGGAGCGGCTGTCCGACGCCGAGCGGAACGGCCACCGGGTGCTGGCGGTGGTGCGGGGTTCCGCGGTCAACCAGGACGGTGCCTCGAACGGCCTGACGGCGCCGAATGGTCCGTCGCAGCAGCGGGTGATCCGGCAGGCGCTGGCGGATGCCCGTTTGTCGGCGGCGGATGTGGATGCGGTCGAGGCACACGGCACGGGCACCACGTTGGGTGATCCGATTGAGGCGCAGGCCCTGTTGGCCACTTACGGTCAGGACCGGGATCCGGAGCGGCCGCTGCTGCTGGGCTCGGTGAAGTCCAACATCGGACACACCCAGGCCGCCGCGGGTGCCGCCGGACTCATCAAGATGGTTCTGGCCCTGCGCAACGGTGTGCTGCCACGAACCCTGCACGTCGATGAGCCCTCCCCGCACGTCGACTGGAACGCCGGGGCCGTCGAGCTGCTGACCGAGCAGACCATGTGGCCCGACCAGGGCCGCCCACGCCGCGCCGGGGTGTCCGCGTTCGGAGTGAGCGGCACCAACGCCCATGTGATTCTCGAACAGGCACCGAAGCTTGACGAGAGCCGTGAGCCGGACACCGGCCGGGCGGGGCTGCCCGTGGTGCCATGGGTGCTGTCGGGCGCTGGGGCGGCCGGGCTACGGGCGCAGGCCCAGCGGTTGTCATCCTTCGTGCGGCAGAACCCCGAGCTGGACCCGGTGGATGTGGGATGGTCCCTGGTCGCCACCCGCGCGGCCCTGTCGCACCGGGCCGTCGTCGTGGGCGCGGACCGCGCGGACCTGCTGCGCGAGCTGGACGCCATCGAGACCGGCGGCGCCGCCCAGTCCGGGCGCGAGGTGGTGTTCGTCTTCCCGGGTCAGGGGTCGCAGTGGGTCGGGATGGCGTTGGAGCTGATGGAGTCCTCGCCGGTGTTCGCGCGGCGGATGCGTGAATGTGCCGATGCGTTGGCGCCGTTCGCTGAGTGGTCGCTGTTCGATGTGCTGGGTGATGAGGCGGCGCTGGGTCGGGTGGATGTGGTGCAGCCGGTGTTGTGGGCGGTGATGGTGTCGCTGGCCGAGTTGTGGCGTTCGTACGGTGTGGTGCCGTCTGCGGTGGTGGGTCACTCACAGGGCGAGATCGCGGCGGCGTGTGTGGCGGGTGGTCTGTCGTTGGCGGACGGCGCGCGGGTGGTGGCTTTGCGGAGTAAGGCGCTGCTGGCCTTGTCGGGTCGGGGTGGGATGGTGTCCGTCCCGGTGCCTGCTGACCGGCTTCGTGACCGCCCGGGGTTGTCGGTGGCGGCGGTGAATGGTCCGGCGTCGACGGTGGTGTCCGGTGCGGTTGAGGTGCTGGATGCGGTGCTTGCGGAGTTCCCCGAGGCCAAGCGGATTCCGGTGGACTACGCCTCGCACTCGGTGCAAGTGGAGGAGATTCAGGGCGAGTTGGCGGAGGCTCTGGCGGGTGTGGAGCCGCGTGGCGGGGAGGTTCCGTTCTATTCGACGGTGACCGGGCGGCTGATGGACACGGCGGAGCTGGATGCCGGGTACTGGTATCGGAATCTGCGCGAGACCGTGGAGTTCCAGGGCACCGTTGAGACCCTCATTCGCCAGGGTCACACGGTGTTCGTGGAGGCCAGCCCGCACCCGGTGCTGACCATCGGCATCCAGGACACCGCCGACGCGATGGGCACCCCCATCGTGACCGCCGGTTCCCTCCGCCGTGACGAGGGAGGCGTGGATCGGTTCCTGACGTCACTGGCCGAGGTGTCCATCGGCGGTGCCGAGGTGAACTGGCAGACGGTCTTCGCCGACACCGGTGCTCGGCGCGTCGACTTGCCCACGTATGCCTTCCAGCGTGAGCGGTTCTGGCTGACGCCATCCACACGCACCGGCGACGCATCCGGATTGGGCCTGGGAGCCGTTGACCATCCGCTGCTGGGCGCGGCGGTGCCGCTCCCGGACGCGGACGGCTGTGTGCTGACCGGTGCGCTGTCGCTGGCCGGGCAGCCGTGGCTGGCCGACCACGCCGTCCTGGGCATGGTGCTTCTTCCGGGCACCGCGTTCGTGGAGCTCGCGCTCCAGGCGGGAGCGCGGTTCGGCTGCGACACACTGGAAGAGCTGACGCTGCACGAACCGCTCGTCGTGCCCGACCAGGAAACCGTGCAGCTCCAGGTGTCGGTCGGAGGCCCGGACCACCTCGGCAACCGGCCCCTCACGGTGTTCTCCCGTCGTGAGGGCGACTGGATACGCCACGCGGGCGGCACGCTGCGCGCGGGCGAGCATGGCGATCCGCCCGCGAACCTGTCGATCTGGCCACCGGCCGGTGCCCAGCCGGTCGACGTCACCGAGCTGTACTCGGCGATGGCCGAGCGGGGCTACCAGTACGGCCCGGCCTTCCACGGTCTGCGGGCGGCGTGGATCCATGACAGCGAGGTGTTCCTGGACGTCGCATTGCCCGAGCAGACAGCGGGCGACGCCGCCCGCTGCGGAGTGCATCCCGCGCTCCTGGACGCGGCCCTGCAGGGCATCGGCCTGGGCGCCTTCGTGAGCGAGCCGGGTCAGGCCCATCTCCCCTTCTCCTGGAGCGGAGTGACCCTGCACGCGGTGGGTGCGACCACCCTCCGGGTGGCGATCAGCCCGGCGGGTCCGGATACGGTGGCCATTCGGATGGCGGACACCACCGGGGCTCCCGTGCTGTCCATCGACACGCTGGCGATGCGTCCGGTGGCGGAGAGCCGGCTGCTCGAAGTGGCCGACGGCAGCCGGAGCGATGCGCTGTTCCGGCTGGACTGGAAGGAGCTTCCCCTCCCCACGGAGGCCGTCGGCCCGCAGGCGCTGTCCTGGGCACTGCTGGGCGGCCACGACGAGCCGCGGCTGACCGCCGCGCTGACCGCGGCCGGTGTGTCGCCACAACGCCATCGGGACCTCGCCTCCGTCGGCCAGGTGCCGGATGTGCTGGTCCTGCCGTCTCGGTCCGAGACGGATGACGGTCCGGCGCCGGAAGCGATCTCGTCCGCCCTGCGCCGAGTGCTGGAGGTGGTGCGGGATTGGCTCGGGGACGCGCGATTCACCGATACCCGCCTGGTGGTGCTCACCCGCCGCGCGGTGGCCACATCCACCGGAGACGACGTGGAGGATCTGGCGGCAGCCTCCGTACGAGGGCTCCTGCGCACCGCACAGCAGGAGAACCCCGACCGGTTCGTCGTGATCGACCACGACGATTCTGACCTTGGGGTGCTGCCCGCGGTGCTCGCGACAGGGGAACCCGAAGCGGCCATCCGGACCGGGACGGTACTGGTGCCCAGGCTGGTCAAGGCGCCCGTACCGGACGGGAAGGCCCCCGCCTGGGACACCGGCACCGTACTGATCACCGGCGGGACGGGAACCCTCGGCGGTCTGGTCGCACGCCACCTGGTGACCGCCCATGGCGCGAGTGACCTGGTGTTGGCCGGCCGCGGCGGTGCCACCGCGGCCGGCGCCGCCGACCTGGCCGCCGAACTGGAGGCGCTCGGCGCCCGAATCCGCATCGCCGCCTGTGATGTGGCCGATCGTGCCCAGCTGACCGCGCTGCTTGCCACCATTCCGGCGTTGCGCGCGGTCGTTCACACCGCCGGGGTGCTGGACGACGGTGTCATCGGCTCGATGACCGCCGAACGCGTGGACACCGTCCTACGGCCGAAGGCGAACGCGGCCTGGCACCTGCACGAGCTGACACGTCGGCTGGACCTGGACGCGTTCGTGCTGTTCTCCTCCGCCGCCGGAGTGCTGGGCAGCGCCGGGCAGGGCAACTACGCCGCGGCCAACGCCTTCCTCGATGCGCTGGCCGCCCACCGGCGGGCCCAGGGACTCGCCGCGGTATCGGTGGCGTGGGGCCTGTGGCAGCAGCGCAGTGGCCTGACCGCACACCTGTCGGAGGAGGACGTGGCCCGGATGACCCGTACGGGCGCCGTTCCCTTGTCCGACGAGCGTGGTCTCGAGCTGTTCGACGCCGCGTGCCGGAGCGGCGAAGCCACCCTCGTGGCCACCCCGCTGCACCTGCGGGCGGTGGTGGCCACCGGTACGGTGCCGCCCGTGCTGAGCCTGCTGGCACCGACTCCGCCGCGCCGGGCCGCCGAGGCAGGTGACGGCGGGGTGGCCCTGCGGCAGAGCCTGGCCGAGATGGCGGATGCGGAACGGAGCCAGACCGTACTGGAGTTGGTACGCGGGCAGGTCGCCGCGGTGCTGCGGCACCCGGACGCGTCGGCGATCGATCCGGCGCGGACCTTCCAGGAGATCGGCTTCGACTCCCTGACCGCGGTGGAACTGCGCAACCGGCTGGGTGCCACCACCGGAATCAGGCTGGCCGCGACCGCGATCTTCGACTATCCGACCCCGGCGGCGCTGGCGGAGCATGTGCTCGCCGAGATTGCGCCGGAGACCGCCGACCCGATCGCGGCCCGGCTCAGGGAGCTGGACAAGGTCGCCGCCATGATTTCGGTGATGGCGGAGGACGACACCATGCGCGAGCAGTTGTCCTCGCGAATGGAGACCATCGTTTCGATGTGGGCTGACCTGCACCGATCGGAGCGGTCGAGCAACGTTGAGGGAGACCTGGAATCGGCCTCGCTCGACGACATGTTCGGAATCATCGACCAGGAACTCGATGGGTCATGAGCAGCGAGAACGTCCGACCGGGGATCGAGGGGACTGGCACGGGGATGTCGAACGACGAAAAGGTACTCGAGTACCTCAAGAAGCTCACCGCCGATCTGCGCCAGACGCGTCAGCGCCTGGCGGATGTCGAGGCCAAGAGCCGCGAGCCCATCGCGATCGTTGGTATGAGCTGTCGTTTTCCGGGTGGAGTCAGCTCGCCGGAAGACTTGTGGCGGCTGACGGAGTCGGCGGTGGACGCCGTCTCCGGTTTCCCCACCGACCGCGGCTGGGATCTGGACGGCCTGTACGACCCGGATCCGGATCGCGCGGGCCGGTCGTACGCCCGAGAGGGTGCGTTTCTCCCTGACGCCGGCCACTTCGACCCCGGCCTGTTCGGTATCTCGCCGCGTGAGGCGCTGGCGATGGATCCGCAGCAGCGGCTGCTGCTGGAGGCGTCATGGGAGGCTCTGGAGCGGGCGGGTATTCCGACCGACTCCCTGAAAGGCAGCCGGACCGGAGTGTTCGCCGGACTGATGTCTTCCGACTATGTCTCGCGGCTGTCGGCTGTTCCGGACGAGCTTGAGGGATATGTCGGAATCGGCAGCGCGGCGAGCGTCGCGTCCGGCCGGGTGTCGTACACGCTGGGGCTTGAGGGTCCGGCGGTGACGGTGGATACGGCGTGTTCGTCGTCGCTGGTGGCGTTGCATTTGGCGGTGCAGGCGCTGCGGAACGGTGAGTGTTCGCTGGCGCTTGCGGGCGGTGTCACGGTGATGGCGACACCGGGCACCTTTGTCCAGTTCTCCCGTCAGCGCGGCCTGGCCGTCGATGGGCGGTGCAAGGCGTTCGCGGCGGCGGCGGACGGCACCGGCTGGGGCGAGGGTGTGGGGATGCTGGTGGTGGAGCGGTTGTCTGATGCTGAGCGCAATGGGCATCGGGTGTTGGCGGTGGTGCGGGGTTCGGCGGTGAATCAGGATGGTGCGTCGAATGGGTTGACGGCGCCGAATGGTCCGTCGCAGCAGCGGGTGATCCGGCAGGCGCTGGCGAATGCTCGTTTGTCGGCGGTGGATGTGGATGCGGTGGAGGCGCACGGTACGGGTACGGCATTGGGCGACCCGATTGAGGCGCAGGCGTTGTTGGCCACGTATGGCCAGGATCGGGATCCGGGTCGTCCGTTGTGGTTGGGGTCGGTGAAGTCGAATATCGGTCATACGCAGGCGGCGGCGGGTGTGGCTGGTGTGATCAAGATGGTGATGGCGTTGCGGTATGGGGTGTTGCCGCGGACGTTGCATGTGGATGAGCCGTCGCCGCATGTGGACTGGTCGGCTGGTGGGGTGGAGTTGCTGACTGAGCAGGTGGTGTGGCCGGATGTGGATCGGCCGCGGCGGGTGGGTGTGTCGGCGTTCGGGGTGAGTGGGACGAATGCGCATGTGATTGTGGAGCAGGCGCCTGTGGTGGTGGGGGTGGAGGCTGGGGGCGAGCGTGTGGGGCTGCCTGCTGTGCCGTGGGTGGTTTCGGGTGTGGGTGAGGCGGCGGTGCGGGCGCAGGCGGAGCGGTTGCGGGGGTTTGTGGTGGGCGATGCTGGGTTGGATCCGGTGGATGTGGGGTGGTCGTTGGTGGCTGCTCGTTCTGCGTTGTCGCATCGTGTGGTGGTGGTGGGTGCGGGTCGTGATGAGTTGTTGGGTGGGTTGGGTTCGGTGGTTGTGGGGGTTCCTGTTGGTGGTGGGTTGGGTGTGGTGTTTGCGGGTCAGGGGTCGCAGCGGTTGGGGATGGGGCGTGGGTTGTATGAGGCGTATCCGGTGTTCGCGGGGGTGTGGGATGAGGTGTGTGGGGAGCTGGACCGGTATTTGGAGCGGTCTTTGGGTGAGGTGGTGTGGGGTGATGACGCTGAGTTGATTGGGGAGACGGCGTATACGCAGGCGGGTTTGTTTGCGCTTGAGGTGTCGTTGTTCGCGTTGGTGTCGTCCTGGGGTGTGAAGCCGGACTATCTGCTGGGTCATTCGATTGGTGAGTTGGCGGCGGCGTATGTGGCGGGTGTGTGGTCGTTGGAGGATGCGGCGAGGGTGGTGGCTGCTCGGGGTCGTTTGATGCAGGCGTTGCCGTCGGGTGGGGTGATGGTTTCGGTGGCGGCGTCGGAGGATGAGGTACGGCCGTTGCTGACCGGGGGTGTGGCGGTTGCGGCGGTGAATGGTCCCGAGTCGGTGGTGTTGTCCGGTGATGAGGAGGCGCTACGCGCTGTCGAGGAGGTGTTCAGCGGTCGGGGGGTGCGGACGCGGTGGTTGCGGGTGAGTCATGCGTTTCATTCGTCGCGTATGGAGGGGATGTTGGCGGAGTTTGGTGAGGTGCTGGGGTCGGTGGAGTTCCGGGCTCCGAGTGTGCCGGTGGTGTCGAATGTGTCGGGTGTGGTGGCGGGTGAGGAGTTGTGTTCGCCGGAGTATTGGGTGCGTCATGTGCGGGAGACCGTGCGTTTTGCCGATGGGCTGGAGACGCTTCGTGGGCTGGGTGTCGGTTCTTTCCTGGAGCTGGGTCCCGATGGGACGTTGACCGCTCTGGCCGGTGGCGATGGTGTGTCGGTGCTGCGTCCGGATCGTTCGGAGCCCCTTACCGCGATGGCTGCTCTGGGCGGGCTGTTTGTCCGGGGTGTGGCGGTGGACTGGGCGGCGGTGTTTCCGGGTGCTCGGCGGGTTGATTTGCCGACGTATGCGTTCCAGCATGAGCGGTTCTGGCTGGAATCGGCGGCGGCCCAGCCCGCGACCAGCGCCGTTGACGCGGCGTTCTGGGACGCGGTCGAGCGTGGTGATACGCAGGCGCTGGGCGTTGACGAGGAACAGTCGTTGAGTGCCGCGTTGCCTGCATTGGCGTCGTGGCGGCGGGCGCGGCGGGAAGAGTCGGCGGTCGACGCATGGCGGTATCGGGTGACCTGGACCCCGGTTGTGGGTCCCTCTTCACAGCTATCTGGGCTGTGGTTGGTGGTCATCGAGCCCGACGGAGCGGAGATGGACGTTGTCGCCGCGCTGCGGGCCGCCGGCGCCGAGGTGTGCGTTGTCACGGTCGAGGAGCTGGACGCGGGCCCGGTTGCGGGTGTGGTGTCGCTGCTGTCGGTCGAGGCGACGGTGTCGCTGGTGCAGGCCCTAGGGGTGGCTGAGATCGATGCGCCGTTGTGGTGCGTCACCCGGGGTGCGGTCTCCGTGGCGGACGGGGATGTGGTGGATCCGTACGCGTCGGCGGTCTGGGGGCTGGGGCGTGTTATCGGTCTGGAGCATCCGGAGCGTTGGGGCGGGCTGGTCGACCTGCCCGCCTCATGGGATGAGCGGACCTCCGGTCTGTTGTGCTCGGTGCTTTCAGGCGCCATGCGCGAGGATCACACAGCGATCCGTGGCAACGACGTCTTCGGCAGTCGTCTGAGCCGTGTGACGACGTCGGGTCGGGGGCAGTCCGCTGCCTGGGAAGCGTCGGGGACCGCACTGATCACCGGTGGAACGGGGGCCCTGGGGAGCCATGTCGCCCGATGGCTCGCAGGTACCGGCGTCGCGGAGATCGTGCTGACGAGTCGGCGAGGTTCGGATGCTCCCGGAGCCGGGGAACTGGTCGCCGAACTATCGACCATGGGTGTGTCGGCCCGGATCGTGGCGTGTGATGTGGCCGATCGGGACGCGGTTGCGGAGCTGCTCGGAACAATCCCGGATCTTCGCGTGGTCGTCCATGCTGCGGGAGTACCAAGCTGGGGCCCGTTGAGCGCCCTTACCGCCGAGGACCTTGAGGTCGGGATGCGGCCGAAGGTCATGGGAGCCATCCACCTGGATGAGCTGACGCGCCACATGTCCTTGGATGCCTTTGTTCTGTTTTCGTCGGTGGCGGGGGTGTGGGGGAGTGGTCGTCAGTCGGCGTATGCGGCGGCGAATGCGTTTTTGGATGGGTTGGCGTGGCGGCGTCGTGGTGTTGGGTTGGTGGCGACTTCGGTGGCGTGGGGTATGTGGGATGGGGGTGGTATGGCTGTTGGGGGTGAGGAGTTCCTGGTTGAGCGTGGTGTGTCGGGGATGGCTCCGGGGGCGGCGGTGGTGGCGTTGCGGCGGGCGTTGTGTGATGGCGAGACGGCGATCGTGGTGGCGGATGTGGACTGGGAGCGGTTCGGGCCGAGGTTCACGGCCCTGCGTCCGAGTCCACTGCTGAGCGAGCTGATAGCCGACACCGTCGAATTGGGGACTGGAGCGGGCGAATTCGCGGCCGGCCTCCACACCATGTCCGAGGGCGAGCGTATGCGCGCGGCCGTCGAGCTGGTGCGCGTCTCTGCCGCGGCGGTGCTGGGGCACCCGGGCCCTGAGGCCATCGACCCCGGCAGGACGTTCCAGGAGATCGGCTTCGACTCATTGACCGCGGTGGAGCTGCGCGATCGGGTTGCCACAGCCACCGGTATTCGACCGCCGGCCACCATGATCTTCGACTATCCGACTCCTGCGGCCCTCGCCGAATATCTGAACGTGGAATTGCTCGGCGCGCCGCGGGAGAGTGTGCCGCCGTTGCCGGTGGTCGCACCGGATGACCAAGACCCCATCGTCATTGTCGGCATGAGCTGCCGCTTCCCCGGGGATGTCGAGTCTCCCGAGGACCTGTGGCGGCTGGTCGATTCCGACGGCGACGCCATAACGGCCTTCCCGGCGGACCGTGGGTGGGATCTGACCAGCCTCTTCGACGCGGCTGCGGGGGAGTCGGGCACGTCGTATGCGCGTGTCGGTGGATTCGTTCACGATGCGGGCGAGTTCGATCCGGGCCTCTTCGGGATCTCGCCGCGTGAGGCGCTGGCAATGGACCCGCAGCAGCGGCTGCTGCTGCACGCGGCATGGGAGGCGTTCGAACGGGCGGGTGTCCCGGTCGACTCGGTCCGGGGCAGTCGGACGGGAGTGTTCGTGGGAGCCTCCCCGCAGGGCTATGGCGCCGCCGACGCATCGGAAGGCTACTTCCTCACCGGCAGTTCGGGCAGTGTCATTTCGGGTCGGGTGTCGTACACGCTCGGGCTTGAGGGTCCGGCGGTGACGGTGGACACGGCGTGTTCGTCGTCGCTGGTGGCGTTGCATCTGGCGGTGCAGGCGTTGCGGTCGGGTGAGTGCTCGCTGGCGCTTGCGGGCGGTGTCACAGTGATGGCGACCCCCACCGCTTTCGTGGAGTTCTCGCGACAGCGTGGGCTGGCCGCCGATGGCCGCTGCAAGTCCTTCGCCGCTGGTGCGGATGGGACGGGCTGGTCCGAGGGTGTGGGGCTGCTGTTGGTGGAGCGGCTGTCGGACGCGCGGCGCAACGGGCACCCCATCCTGGCTGTGGTGCGGGGTTCGGCGGTGAATCAGGATGGTGCGTCGAATGGGTTGACGGCGCCGAATGGTCCGTCGCAGCAGCGGGTGATCCGCCAGGCGCTGGCGAGCGCCGGACTTTCGGCGTCGGAGATCGACGCTGTCGAGGCGCACGGCACGGGCACGGCGTTGGGTGATCCGATTGAGGCGCAGGCCCTGTTGGCCACCTACGGTCAGGATCGCGATCCGAGTCGGCCGTTGCTGCTTGGCTCGGTGAAGTCGAATATTGGTCATACGCAGGCGGCGGCGGGTGTGGCCGGTGTGATCAAGATGGTGATGGCGATGCGCCACGGCGTGCTGCCCCGGACCCTGCACCTGGACGAGCCGTCTACCCATGTGGAGTGGTCGGCCGGTGCGGTGGAGTTGCTGACCGAGCAGGTGGTGTGGCCGGATATGGATCGGCCGCGTCGGGTGGGTGTGTCGTCGTTCGGAGTGAGCGGGACGAATGCCCATGTGATCGTGGAACAGGCGCCTGTGGCGGTGAGGGAGGAGGCTGGGGGCGAGCGTGTGGGGCTGCCTGCTGTGCCGTGGGTGGTTTCGGGTGTGGGTGAGGCGGCGGTGCGGGCGCAGGCGGAGCGGTTGCGGGGGTTTGTGGCGCGTGATGCTGGGTTGGATCTCGCGGATGTGGGGTGGTCGTTGGTGGCTGCTCGTTCTGCGTTGTCGCATCGTGCGGTGGTGGTGGGTGCGGGTCGTGATGAGTTGTTGGGTGGGTTGGGTTCGGTGGTTGTGGGGGTTCCTGTTGGTGGTGGGTTGGGTGTGGTGTTTGCGGGTCAGGGGTCGCAGCGGTTGGGGATGGGGCGTGGGTTGTATGAGGCGTATCCGGTGTTCGCGGGGGTGTGGGATGAGGTGTGTGGGGAGCTGGATCGGTATTTGGAGCGGTCTTTGGGTGAGGTGGTGTGGGGTGATGACGCTGAGTTGATTGGGGAGACGGCGTATACGCAGGCGGGTTTGTTTGCGCTTGAGGTGTCGTTGTTCGCGTTGGTGTCGTCGTGGGGTGTGAAGCCGGACTATCTGCTGGGTCATTCGATTGGTGAGTTGGCTGCTGCGTATGTGGCGGGTGTGTGGTCGTTGGAGGATGCGGCGCGGGTGGTGGCTGCTCGGGGTCGTTTGATGCAGGCGTTGCCGTCGGGTGGGGTGATGGTTTCGGTGGCGGCGTCGGAGGATGAGGTACGGCCGTTGCTGACCGGGAGTGTGGCGGTTGCGGCGGTGAATGGTCCCGAGTCGGTGGTGTTGTCCGGTGATGAGCAGGTGGTTCGTGCCGTCGCGGATGTCTTGGCTGGTCAAGGGGTGCGGACGCGGTGGTTGCGGGTGAGTCATGCGTTTCATTCGTCGCGTATGGAGGGGATGCTGGCGGAGTTTGGTGAGGTGCTGGGGTCGGTGGAGTTCCGGGCTCCGAGTGTGCCGGTGGTGTCGAATGTGTCGGGTGTGGTGGCGGGTGAGGAGTTGTGTTCGCCGGAGTATTGGGTGCGTCATGTGCGGGAGACCGTCCGGTTCGCCGATGGACTGGACACACTCCGTGGGCTGGGCGTTGCTTCCTTCCTGGAGCTGGGTCCCGATGGGACGTTGACCGCTCTGGCCGGTGGCGACGGACTGGCTGTACTGCGTCCGGATCGTCCGGAGCCGATCGCGGTCATGGAGGCTTTGGGCGGGCTGTATGTGCGGGGCGTCCAGCTCGATTGGGCGGCGGTGTTTCCGGGTGCTCGGCGTGTTGATTTGCCGACGTATGCGTTCCAGCGTGAGCGGTTCTGGCTGGAGTCGTCCTCGGTCCAGCCCGCGACCAGTGCCGTTGACGCGGCGTTCTGGGACGCGGTCGAGCATGGAGATTTCGGTTCGTTCGGTATCGATGCCGGGCAGCCGCTCAGTGCGGCTCTGCCCGCCCTGGCGGCATGGCGCCACCGTCGCCGGGAGAGGTCGCTGGTCGAGTCGTGGCGGTACCGCCTCGACTGGTCCCCGATCGAGGATGTTCCTCAGCAGCCGCGTCTGCGTGGCACGTGGCTGGTGGTGGGCGCTGCCGGAGACGATGTGGCCGCTGTGCTGCGGGCCGCTGGGGCGGATGTCCGGGTCGTGATGGCGGTGGAGCCGGGCGATGTGGCGGTCGCGGGTGTGGTGTCGCTGCTGTCGGTCGAGGCGACGGTGTCGCTGGTGCAGGTCCTCGTGGCTGCCGGGGTCGATGCGCCGTTGTGGTGTGTCACTCGGGGTGCGGTCTCCGTGGCGGACGGGGATGTGGTGGAGCCTGACCAGGCCGGAGTCTGGGGGTTGGGCCGCGTGATCGGTCTGGAGCATCCGGACCGTTGGGGCGGGCTGATCGATCTGCCGGTGGTCATGGACGATCACGCGGGGGAGGCGCTGGCCGCCATCCTTGCCGGGCACGCCGGTGAGGATCAGATCGCCATCCGTGCCTCCGGGACGTGGGCTGCCCGTCTGACGCGGGCGGAACCGACCGCCGCGGTGTCAGCCGCGTGGCGGGGTCGTGGCACCGCGCTGGTCACGGGTGGTACGGGGGCGCTGGGTCGGCATGTGGCGCGTTGGTTGGCGGATACCGGTGTGGAGCGGATCGTGCTGACGAGCCGTCGGGGGGCCGGGGCACCTGGTGTCGCGGAGTTGGTGGCCGAGCTGGGGGATCGAGTGCGCGTGGTGGCGTGCGATGTCGCCGATCGCGAGGCGCTCGCGGCGCTGCTGGAGACGATTCCCGGTCTGCGTACCGTGGTGCATGCGGCGGGTGTCCTCGACGACGGTGTGCTCGAATCGCTGACCCCGGAGCGGATCCGGGAGGTGCTGCGGGCCAAGGTGGCGGGGGCGCGGTATCTGGATGAGCTGACGCGAGGTCGGGATCTGGATGCTTTTGTGTTGTTCTCGTCGGCTGCGGCGACGGTGGGCAATGCGGGCCAGGGAAGTTATGCCGCGGCCAATGCGGCGTTGGACGGGTTGGCTTGGCGGCGTCGGGCGGAGGGGTTGGTAGCCACGTCTGTGGCCTGGGGTGCCTGGGCCGACAGCGGCATGGGGGCCGGGCACGCACGGGCCATGGCGCCACCACTGGCGCTGGCCGCCCTTCAGGGAGCTTTGGACGACGACGAGACCGTACTGATGGTCGCGGACATCGATTGGGAGCACTTCGCCTCGCGGTTCGTCGGGGCGCGGCCCAACCCGCTGCTTGGTGAATTGCTGGGTGGCGCCGCTCGCCGCGCGCCCGCGGCGGACGAGTTCGTCGACCGACTGCGGGGCCTCCCCCCGATCGAGCGGGAACGGGGGGTCCTTGAGCTCGTACGCGGCCAGGTGGCTGCCGTTCTGGGACATGCCACCCCGGCGGCAATCGACCCCGCGGCCACATTCCAGGCAGCCGGGTTCGACTCTCTGACCGCGATCGAACTCCGCAATCGACTCATGGCGGCCACCGGCGTGCAGACACCTGCCTCGATCGTGTTCGACTACCCCACGCCGGAACTCCTCGCCGGCCACCTGCGGGAGCAGCTGCTAGGGGTGGGATCGGCAGCTCTCTCGGCGACAGTCGCCACGGCTCCGGTGGATGACGACCCGATTGCGATCATCGGCATGAGCTGCCGGTTCCCCGGTGGGGTCGACTCGCCCGAAGAACTGTGGCGGCTCCTGGAATCGGGTACGGACGCCATATCCGCCTTTCCGCTGGATCGGGGCTGGGACCTCGTCGGCGGAACCGATGGTGTCTCGGTCGGGGCGGGTGGTTTCCTCTACACGGCTGCTGACTTCGACCCCGCCTTCTTCGGGATCTCGCCGCGTGAGGCCGTCGCGATGGATCCGCAGCAGCGGCTGTTGCTGGAGGTCTCGTGGGAGGTCTTCGAGCGAGCCGGGATCGCCGCGGACGCGCTGCGGGGGAGCTCCACCGGAGTGTTCGTCGGCACCAACGGTCAGGATTACGCCGCCCTCGTCGGTAGCGCGCCACAGCGTACCGACGGCCATCTGGCCACCGGCAGCGCGGCGAGCGTGGCGTCCGGCCGGCTGTCCTACACCTTCGGGCTCGAGGGCCCGGCCGTCACCGTGGACACCGCGTGTTCTTCGTCGTTGGTCGCCATGCACCTGGCCGCGCAGGCGCTGCGCGCAGGCGAATGCGGTATGGCGCTCGCGGGCGGCGCGACGGTGATGGCCACCTCCACCGCGTTCGCTGAGTTCTCCCGCCAGGGGGCGTTGGCTTCCGATGGCCGGTGCAAGGCGTTCGCGGCGGGTGCGGACGGCACCGGCTGGGGCGAAGGCGTGGGCATCCTGCTGCTGGAGCGGCTGTCCGACGCCGAGCGGAACGGACACCGGGTGCTGGCAGTCATGCGTGGCTCCGCCGTCAACCAGGATGGTGCGTCGAATGGGTTGACGGCGCCGAACGGTCCGTCGCAGCAGCGGGTGATTCGGCAGGCGCTGGCGAACGCCCGTTTGTCGGCGGCGGACGTCGATGCGGTGGAGGCGCACGGTACGGGGACGACACTGGGCGACCCGATTGAGGCGCAGGCCCTGTTGGCCACCTACGGTCAGGACCGGGCGTCGGATCGGCCCCTGTTGCTGGGTTCGATCAAGTCGAATATCGGTCATACGCAGGCGGCGGCGGGTGTGGCCGGTGTGATCAAGATGGTGATGGCGATGCGCCACGGTGTGTTGCCGCAGAGCCTGCACATCGACGAGCCCACGCCACACGTGGACTGGACGGCCGGACGGATCGCACTGCTCACGGAACCGTCCCGCTGGCCTCAGAGGGGAGTGCCGCGACGGGCCGGGGTCTCCTCGTTCGGCGTAAGTGGCACCAACGCGCATGTCATCCTCGAACAGGCATCTGTGGCGGCCGAATCCGAGACAGTGCGAACGACCGCACCCTCAGCCGTTCCGTGGGTGCTCTCGGCACGGAGCGAGGCGGGGTTGCGGGCCCACGCCGCCAGGCTTCGGTCCTTCGTGACCGCCGATGGTGCAGTGCATCCGGCCGATGTCGGCTGGTCGCTGGCATCGACCCGAGCGATGCTGTCTCACCGTGCGGTGGTTGTGGGGGCCGACCGCGCTGAGCTGCTGCGTGCTCTGGACGCGGTGGCGAACGGAACTCCCGACCAAGGAGTGGTGACCGGTGAGGCCGGATCGCCTACCGGAGTGGTGTTCGTCTTCCCGGGGCAGGGGTCGCAGTGGGTCGGGATGGCGTTGGAGCTGATGGGGTCCTCGCCGGTGTTCGCGGGGCGGATGCGTGAATGTGCCGATGCGTTGGCGCCGTTCGCTGAGTGGTCGCTGTTCGATGTGCTGGGTGATGAGGTGGCGTTGGGTCGGGTGGATGTGGTGCAGCCGGTGTTGTGGGCGGTGATGGTGTCGCTGGCCGAGTTGTGGCGTTCGTTTGGTGTGGTGCCGTCTGCGGTGGTGGGTCACTCACAGGGCGAGATCGCGGCGGCGTGTGTGGCGGGTGGTCTGTCGTTGGCGGACGGCGCGCGGGTGGTGGCTTTGCGGAGTAAGGCGCTGCTGGCCTTGTCGGGTCGGGGTGGGATGGTGTCCGTCCCGGTGCCTGCTGATCGGTTGCGGGACCGTCCGGGGTTGTCGGTGGCGGCGGTGAATGGTCCGGCGTCGACGGTGGTGTCCGGGTCGGTTGAGGTGCTGGATGCGGTGCTGGCGGAGTTCCCGGAGGCCAAGCGGATTCCGGTGGATTACGCCTCGCATTCGGTGCAGGTGGAGGAGATCCAAGGAGAGCTGGCGGAGGCGCTGGCGGGGGTGGAGCCGCGTGGCGGGGAGGTTCCGTTCTATTCGACGGTGACCGGGCGGCTGATGGACACCGCGGAGCTGGACGCCGGGTACTGGTACCGCAATCTGCGCGAGACCGTGGAGTTCCGGTCCACGATCGAGGGACTGCTGGAGCTCGGACACACGGTGTTCGTCGAGGCCAGCCCGCACCCGGTACTGACCGTCGGCGTCCAGGACACCGCCGACGCCACCGACACCCCCATCATCACCACCGGATCGCTACGCCGCGACGACGGCGGACCTGCCCGCTTCCTGACCGCGCTGGCTGAACTGTCCGTACGAGGAGTGACGGCGGACTGGCGGCAGGCGTTCGGAGAGAGCGGCGCCCGGCATGTCGACTTGCCGACCTACCCGTTCCAGCGGGAGCGCTTCTGGGTCGAGCCCACCGCCCCGAGCGTGGTCCGAGACGGGGACACCACCGGGGACAGCGAGTTCTGGGCAGCCATCGAGCGCGAAGACGCCGCATCGCTGGCGACCGTTCTGCAGGTCGATGACGCGTCGCTGGGTGACGTGCTGCCCGCCTTGTCGGCCTGGCGCCGACGGCGGCACGAGAGGTCCGCGCTCGAGGCGCTTCGGTACCAGGTCAACTGGAAGCCGCTCGCCGAGGACCGGGCCGCTATGCTGTCGGGCTCTTGGTTGGTTGTGGTTTCCCAGGCCGATGCCCAGCATGAGTGGGTCTCCGGCGTCTGCGAGGCACTCGCTCACCACGGGGCCGAGCCAGTGGTGTGTTCGGTGGATGAGCGACACATGGATCGCGCCGTGCTGTCCGCTCACCTGACGAGCATGACCACTGCGACCAGCACGACCGGCACGACCAGCACGACCGGCACAAGCAGCGCGACGAATGTCAGGGGCGTGGTGTCGCTGGTCGCCCTGGACCAGCGACCGCACCCGGACTTCGCCTCCGTTCCCGTCGGTTTCGCGATGACGGTGCTGTTGACTCAGGCTTTGGGCGACGCGGGTGTGGAGGCCCCGCTGTGGAGCCTGACCCAACGAGCCGTGTCGACCGGCCCCGGGGACACCCTCGTCGCGCCCGCACTGGCATCGGCGCTGGTGTGGGGCGTCGGCCGAGTGATCGCGCTCGAGCAGCCACTGCGCTGGGGCGGTCTGATCGACCTGCCGACCGAGGTGAACCCGAGGGCATGCGCGCAGCTGGCAAGGGTCCTGTCAGGTGCTTCGGGCGAGGACCAGGTCGCGATCCGGGCGGTGGGGACCTTTGGGCGCAGGCTCGCCCATGCCCCCGCGTTGCGGACCGACCTGCCGGCCTGGAATCCGAGCGGGACCGTACTGGTCACCGGAGGCACCGGAGCACTGGGCGGCCATATCGCGCGGTGGCTGGCGCAGCAGGGCGCGGAACACCTCGTGCTGACCAGCCGACGCGGCATGGCCGCGCCCGGGGCCTCCGAGCTCGTCGCTGACCTGGAGGTGGCCGGAACGTCGGTGACGGTGGCCGAGTGCGATGTGGCCGAGCGCGCCCAACTGGCCGCGCTGATAGCCGAGGTCGGCCCGCTGACGGCCGTGGTGCATACGGCCGCCCTGCTGGACGACGCGACGGTCGAGTCCCTGACCACCGAGCAACTGCACCGGGTGCTGCGCGTCAAGGCCGACGGTGCGATCCATCTGCACGAGCTGACCCGCGACATGGAGCTGTCCGCGTTCGTGCTCTTCTCCTCCTTGTCCGGGACCGTCGGTACACCGGGGCAGGGCAATTACGCACCGGGCAACGCCTTCCTCGACGCGCTGGCCGAGTGCCGCAGGGCTCAGGGCCTGGTGGCGACCTCCGTGGCCTGGGGCCTGTGGGCCGGTGGCGGTATGGGGGAGGCCGAAGCCGGTGAGGTGGCCCGGCGGCATGGCGTTCCGGCACTGTCCCCCGAACTGGCGGTGGCCGCTCTCCGTACGGCCGTCGAGCAGGGCGACACGGTGGTCACCGTCGCCGACATCGAGTGGGAACGCCATTACGCCGCCTTCACCGCGACCAGGCCCAGTCCCCTGCTCGCCGACCTTCCGGAAGTACGGCGACTCGTCGACGCGGGGGCCGCTTCCGCCGTCGAGGAGACGGGCGTTGACCGATCCGGACTCGGTGAGCGTTTGGCCGGACTCGACGGGGCCGGGCAGCGGCGACTGCTGCTCGACTTGGTGCGCCGCAACGTCGCGGTGGTGCTCGGGCATACCGACCCGGAGAGCGTGCCGTCCCATCGCGCTTTCCAGGAACTCGGCTTCGACTCCGTGACAGCGGTCGAATTCCGCAACCGGCTGGGTGCCGCGACCGGTCTGCGGCTGCCGGCCACTGCCGTATTCGACTACCCGACCCCGCTCGCCCTGGCGGAATACGCTTGCTCCGAACTGCTGGGGACGGCCGCGGAGCCCGTGCACACCGAGCCGAGCGGGTCCCTCGTGGACGACGATCCGATCGTGATCGTAGGAATGAGCTGCCGCTACCCCGGCGGGGTGAGCTCGCCGGAGGACCTGTGGCGTCTTCTCACCGAGGGCGGGGACGCGATGTCGGCCTTCCCCGCGGACCGTGGCTGGGACCTGTCCGGGCTCTTCCACAGCGAGCCTGGCCACCCGGGAACCTCGTACACGCGGACAGGTGGCTTCGTACATGACGCGACCACGTTCGACGCCGGGTTCTTCGGTATCTCGCCGCGTGAGGCGACCGCGATGGATCCGCAGCAGCGGCTGTTGCTGGAGGCGTCGTGGGAGGCGTTCGAGCGGGCGGGGATCGATCCTCGGTCGCTGAGGGGCAGCACGACGGGAGTGTTCGCCGGTACCAACGGCCAGGACTACGTCAGCCTTTTGGGCGGAGATCAGCCGCACGATTTCGAGGGCCACGTCGGAACGGGCAATTCGGCGTCGGTGATGTCCGGCCGGATCGCCTATGTCCTGGGCCTTGAGGGACCGGCACTGACGGTGGATACGGCATGTTCGTCGTCGCTGGTGGCGTTGCATCTGGCGGTGCAGGCGCTGCGGTCGGGTGAGTGCTCGCTGGCGCTTGCCGGCGGCGTCACGGTGATGGCGACACCGAGTCTGTTCGTGGAGTTCTCCCGTCAGCGCGGCTTGGCCGTCGATGGGCGGTGCAAGGCGTTCGCCGGGGCGGCGGACGGCACCGGTTTCTCCGAGGGTGTGGGGATGCTGGTGGTGGAGCGGTTGTCCGATGCTGAGCGTCTTGGGCATCGGGTGTTGGCTGTGGTGCGGGGTTCGGCGGTGAATCAGGATGGTGCGTCGAATGGGTTGACGGCGCCGAATGGTCCGTCGCAGCAGCGGGTGATCCGCCAGGCGCTGGCGAGCGCCGGGCTTGCTGCTCGTGATGTGGACGCGGTGGAGGCGCACGGTACGGGTACGACGCTGGGTGACCCGATCGAGGCGCAGGCGTTGCTGGCCACCTACGGCCAGGATCGGGACCCGGAGCGGCCGTTGCTGCTGGGCTCGGTGAAGTCCAACATCGGACACACCCAGGCGGCGGCAGGTGTCGCCGGACTCATCAAGATGGTTCTGGCTCTGAGCAACGGTGTGTTGCCGCGGACGTTGCATGTGGATGAGCCGTCGCCGCATGTGGACTGGTCGGCTGGTGCGGTGGAGTTGCTGACTGAGCAGGTGGTGTGGCCGGATGTGGATCGGCCGCGGCGGGTGGGTGTGTCGGCGTTCGGGGTGAGTGGGACGAATGCGCATGTGATTGTGGAGCAGGCGCCTGTGGTGGTGGGGGTGGAGGCTGGGGGCGAGCGTGTGGGGCTGCCTGCTGTGCCGTGGGTGGTTTCGGGTGTGGGTGAGGCGGCGGTGCGGGCGCAGGCGGAGCGGTTGCGGGGGTTTGTGGCGCGTGATGCTGGGTTGGATCTCGCGGATGTGGGGTGGTCGTTGGTGGCTGCTCGTTCTGCGTTGTCGCATCGTGCGGTGGTGGTGGGTGCGGATCGTGCGGGGTTGCTCGGGGCTTTGGAGGGTTCGGTGGTTGTGGGGGTTCCTGTTGGTGGTGGGTTGGGTGTGGTGTTTGCGGGTCAGGGGTCGCAGCGGTTGGGGATGGGGCGTGGGTTGTATGAGGCGTATCCGGTGTTTGCCGGGGTGTGGGATGAGGTGTGTGGGGAGCTGGATCGGTATTTGGAGCGGTCTTTGGGTGAGGTGGTGTGGGGTGATGACGCGGGCCTGATTGGGGAGACGGCGTATACGCAGGCGGGTTTGTTCGCGCTTGAGGTGTCGTTGTTCGCGTTGGTGTCGTCGTGGGGTGTGAAGCCGGACTATCTGTTGGGTCATTCGATTGGTGAGTTGGCTGCTGCGTGTGTGGCGGGTGTGTGGTCGTTGGAGGATGCGGCGAGGGTGGTGGCTGCTCGGGGTCGTTTGATGCAGGCGTTGCCGTCGGGTGGGGTGATGGTTTCGGTGGCGGCGTCGGAGGATGAGGTACGGCCGTTGCTGACCGGGGGTGTGGCGGTTGCGGCGGTGAATGGTCCCGAGTCGGTGGTGATTTCGGGGGATAAGGACGAGGTTGCTGAGATCGCGGGTGTGTTGGCTGGTCGGGGGGTGCGGACGCGGTGGTTGCGGGTGAGTCATGCGTTTCATTCGTCGCGTATGGAGGGGATGCTGGCGGAGTTCGGTGAGGTGTTGCGGGGGGTGGAGTTCCGGGCTCCGAGTGTGCCGGTGGTGTCGAATGTGTCGGGTGTGGTGGCGGGTGAGGAGTTGTGTTCGCCGGAGTATTGGGTGCGTCATGTGCGGGAGACCGTGCGTTTTGCCGATGGGCTGGAGACGCTTCGTGGGCTGGGTGTCGGTTCTTTCCTGGAGCTGGGTCCCGATGGCACGCTGTCCGCTCTGGCCGGTGGCGACGGACTGGCTGTACTGCGTCCGGATCGTCCAGAGCCCCTTACCGCGATGGCCGCTCTGGGCGGGCTGTATGTGCGGGGCGTCCAGGTCGATTGGGCGGCGGTGTTTCCGGGTGCTCGGCAGGTTGATTTGCCGACGTACGCGTTCCAGCGTGAGCGGTTCTGGCTGGAGCCGTCCTCGGTCCAGCCCGCGACCAGTGCCGTTGACACGGCGTTCTGGGACGCGGTCGAGCGTGGCGATGCGGAGGTTCTGGGGGTCGATGCTGAGCAGTCGTTGAGTGCCGCGTTGCCTGCATTGGCGTCGTGGCGGCGGGCGCGGCGGGAACAGTCGGTGGTCGACGGTTGGCGTTACCGGCTGGGCTGGACGCCGGTCACGGGTGTGTCGTCCGGGGAGGTGCTGACGGGTACCTGGCTGGTCGTGGTCGAGCCGGGTGCTGAGGGTACTGACGGTGCCGATGTGGCCGTCGCGCTGCGGTCGGCCGGGGCGGATGCGCGGGTCGTGACGGCGGTGGAGCCGGGCGATGTGGCGGTTGCGGGTGTGGTGTCGCTGCTGTCGGTCGAGGCGACGGTGTCGCTGTTGCAGGTCCTCGTGGCTGCCGGGGTCGATGCGCCCTTGTGGTGTGTCACCCGGGGTGCGGTCTCCGTGGCGGACGGGGATGTGGTGGATCCGTACGCGTCGGCTGTCTGGGGGCTGGGCCGCGTGATCGGTCTGGAGCATCCGGACCGTTGGGGCGGGCTGATCGACCTGCCCACGGAGGTGGATGCGCGTGCGGGCTCCTTGCTGGCCGGGGTTCTCGCCGGGCACACCGGGGAGGATCAGGTGGCAATCCGTGCCGCTGAGGCGTGGGGTGCCCGGCTGACCCGGGTGACACCGGCGGCGGACACGTCCGCCGGGTGGCATGGCCGGGGAGCCGCCTTGATCACCGGGGGTACGGGTGCGCTGGGCGGACATGTGGCGCGCTGGCTGGCCGGGACCGGTGTGGAACGCATCGTGCTGACGAGCCGACGGGGGATCGAGGCCCCCGGTGCGACCGAGTTGGTGACCGAGCTGGAGGAGCTCGGGGTCCAGGTGACTGTGGCCGCGTGTGATGTCGCCGATCGGGACGCGGTCGCGGCGCTGCTGGCCGCCATTCCTGATCTCCGGGTCGTCGTGCACGCCGCGGGGGTGCCAAGTTGGGGTGCGGTGGACAGCCTGACATCCGATGAGTTCGAGGAGAGCGTGCGGTCGAAGGTTGCCGGAGCGGCGCACCTGGACGCACTACTGACGGACGCCGATCTGGATGCCTTTGTTCTGTTTTCGTCGGTGGCGGGGGTGTGGGGGAGTGGTCGTCAGTCGGCGTATGCGGCGGCGAATGCGTTTTTGGATGGGTTGGCGTGGCGGCGTCGTGGTGTTGGGTTGGTGGCGACTTCGGTGGCGTGGGGTATGTGGGATGGGGGTGGTATGGCTGTTGGGGGTGAGGAGTTCCTGGTTGAGCGTGGTGTGTCGGGGATGGCTCCGGGGGCGGCGGTGGTGGCGTTGCGGCGGGCGTTGTGTGATGGCGAGACGGCGATCGTGGTGGCGGATGTGGACTGGGAGCGGTTCGGGCCGAGGTTCACGGCCCTGCGTCCGAGCCCACTGCTGAGCGAGCTGATAGCCGACACGTCCGAGCCGATCGCATCGACGGCGGGTGAATTCGCCGCCACGCTCAGCGGGTTGTCGCCGCAGGAGCGGGATCGTACGGTCGCGGAGCTCGTACGGACCCATGCCGCCGAGGTGTTGGGTCACCCGAACCCCACCGCGGTCGACCTCGACCGGACGTTCCAGGAGCTGGGCTTCGACTCGCTGACTGCCGTGGAACTGCGGGACCGGCTGAGTACGGCTACCCAGCTACGATTCCCGGCTTCCGTGATCTTCGACTACCCGACCCCGGCGGCGCTCGCCGAGCATGTGTGCGGGGAGGCGCTCGGGCTGGCCGAAGAGATACAGATACCGCACACGCCGAGTGCCGTGGACGACGATCCGATCGTGATCGTCGGGATGAGCTGCCGCTTCCCGGGTGGTGTGGACTCGCCGGAGGCGCTGTGGCGGCTGGTCAGCGCCGGCGACGACGCTGTATCGCACTTCCCCTCCGACCGTGGCTGGGATCTGGCCGGTGTCTACGACGCCGACGCCACTCGCTCGGGCCGGTCGTACGTCCGCTCGGGTGGCTTCCTCCATGACGCGGCCGAGTTCGACGCGGGGTTCTTCGGGATCTCGCCGCGTGAGGCGCTCGCGATGGACCCGCAGCAGCGGCTGCTGCTGGAGGCGTCATGGGAGGCATTCGAACGGGCCGGAATACCGGCGTCGACGCTCAAGGGCAGCCAGACCGGTGTCTTCGTGGGCGCGTCCGCGCAGGGTTACGGCGGCGGAGACGGCCAGGCCCCCGAAGGTTCCGAGGGATATCGACTGACCGGCAACGCGAGCAGTGTGGTGTCCGGTCGGGTGGCTTACACGTTCGGGTTGGAAGGCCCAGCGGTCACGGTGGACACGGCGTGTTCTTCCTCGCTGGTGGCGCTGCACTGGGCGGTGCGGGCGCTGCGGTCGGGCGAGTGCTCCCTCGCCCTGGCAGGCGGGGTGACGGTGATGGCGACACCCGCCACCTTTGTGGAGTTCTCGCGTCAGCGTGGGCTGGCCGCCGATGGTCGCTGCAAGTCCTTCGCCGCTGGCGCGGATGGGACGGGCTGGTCCGAGGGGGTCGGCATGCTGCTGGTCGAGCGGCTGTCGGACGCCGAGCGGAACGGCCACCCGGTGCTGGCCGTGGTGTCCGGCTCCGCGGTGAATCAGGATGGTGCGTCGAATGGGTTGACGGCGCCGAATGGTCCGTCGCAGCAGCGGGTGATCCGGCAGGCGTTGGCGAGCGCCGGGGTTGCTGCTCGTGATGTGGACGCGGTGGAGGCGCACGGTACTGGTACGACGCTGGGTGATCCGATTGAGGCGCAGGCGCTGTTGGCCGCCTACGGTCAGGATCGGGATCCGGGTCGGCCGTTGTGGTTGGGGTCGGTGAAGTCGAATATCGGTCATACGCAGGCTGCGGCGGGTGTGGCTGGTGTGATCAAGATGGTGATGGCGTTGCGGTATGGGGTGTTGCCGCGGACGTTGCATGTGGATGAGCCGTCGCCGCATGTGGACTGGTCGGTCGGTGCGGTGGAGCTGCTGACTGAGCAGGTGGTGTGGCCGGATGTGGATCGGCCGCGGCGGGTGGGTGTGTCGGCGTTCGGGGTGAGTGGGACGAATGCGCATGTGATTGTGGAGCAGGCGCCCAGGGTGGTGGAGGCTGGGGGCGAGCGTGTGGGGCTGCCCGCTGTGCCGTGGGTGGTGTCCGGTCAGAGCGAGGCCGCGGTGTACGCGCAGGTGGAGCGGTTGCGCGGGTCTGTGGCGGACAACCCCGAATGGGATCTCGCGGATGTGGGGTGGTCGTTGGTGGCTGCTCGTTCTGCGTTGTCGCATCGTGCGGTGGTGGTGGGTGCGGATCGTGCGGGGTTGCTCGGGGCTTTGGAGGGTTCGGTGGTTGTGGGGGCTCCTGTTGGTGGTGGGTTGGGTGTGGTGTTTGCGGGTCAGGGGTCGCAGCGGTTGGGGATGGGGCGTGGGTTGTATGAGGCGTATCCGGTGTTCGCGGGGTGTGGGATGAGGTGTGTGGGGAGCTGGATCGGTATTTGGAGCGGTCTTTGGGTGAGGTGGTGTGGGGTGATGACGCGGGCCTGATCGGGGAGACGGCGTATACGCAGGCGGGTTTGTTCGCGCTTGAGGTGTCGTTGTATCGGCTGATGGTCTCGTGGGGTGTGAAGCCGGACTATCTGCTGGGTCATTCGATTGGTGAGTTGGCTGCTGCGTATGTGGCGGGTGTGTGGTCGTTGGAGGATGCGGCGCGGGTGGTGGCTGCACGCGGTCGCTTGATGCAGGCGTTGCCGTCGGGTGGGGTGATGATTTCTGTGGCGGCGTCGGAGGATGAGGTACGGCCGCTGCTGACGGAGGGTATGGCTATCGCGGCGGTGAATGGTCCCGAGTCGGTGGTGTTGTCCGGTGATGAGCAGGTGGTTCGTGCCGTCGCGGATGTCTTGGCTGGTCAAGGGGTGCGGACGCGGTGGTTGCGGGTGAGTCATGCGTTTCATTCGTCGCGTATGGAGGGGATGCTGGCGGAGTTTGGTGAGGTGCTGGGGTCGGTGGAGTTCCGGGCTCCGAGTGTGCCGGTGGTGTCGAATGTGTCGGGTGTGGTGGCGGGTGAGGAGTTGTGTTCGCCGGAGTATTGGGTGCGTCATGTGCGGGAGACCGTCCGGTTCGCCGATGGACTGGACACACTCCGTGGGCTGGGCGTTGCTTCCTTCCTGGAGCTGGGTCCCGATGGGACGTTGACCGCTCTGGCCGGTGGCGACGGACTGGCTGTACTGCGTCCGGATCGTCCGGAGCCGATCGCGGTCATGGAGGCTTTGGGCGGGCTGTACGTGCGGGGCATCCAGGTCGATTGGGCGGGGGTGTTCCCCGGTGGTCGGCGGGTCGATCTCCCCACCTATGCCTTCCAACGGCAGCGGTTCTGGCTGGAGTCGTCCTCGGTCCAGCCCGCGAGCAGCGCCGTTGACGCGGCGTTCTGGGACGCGGTCGAGCGCGGGGATGCGCAGGCGCTGGGCGTTGACGAGGAACAGTCGTTGAGTGCCGCGTTGCCTGCCTTGGCGTCGTGGCGGCGGGCGCAGCGGGAACAGTCGGCGGTCGACGCATGGCGCTACCGGCTGGGCTGGACGCCGGTCACGGGTGTGCCGTCCGGGGAGGTGCTGACGGGTACCTGGCTGGTCGTGGTCGAGCCGGGTGCTGAGGGTACTGACGGTGCCGATGTGGCCGTCGCGCTGCGGGCCGCTGGGGCTGATGCGCGGGTCGTGACGGCGGTGGAGCCGGGCGATGTGGCGGTCGCGGGTGTGGTGTCGCTGCTGTCGGTCGAGGCGACGGTGTCGCTGTTGCAGGCCCTCTTGGCCGCCGGGGTCGACGCGCCGTTGTGGTGTGTCACTCGGGGTGCGGTCTCCGTGGCGGACGGGGATGTGGTGGAGCCTGACCAGGCCGGAGTCTGGGGGCTGGGCCGCGTGATCGGTCTGGAGCATCCGGACCGTTGGGGCGGGCTGATCGATCTGCCGGTGGTCATGGACGATCACGCGGGGGAGGCGCTGGCCGCCATCCTTGCCGGGCACACCGGTGAGGATCAGATCGCCATCCGTGCCACCGGGACGTGGGCTGCCCGTCTGACGCGGGCGGAACCGACCGCCGCGGTGTCAGCCGCGTGGCGGGGTCGTGGCACCGCGCTGGTCACGGGTGGTACGGGGGCGCTGGGTCGGCATGTGGCGCGTTGGTTGGCGGATACCGGTGTGGAGCGGATCGTGCTGACGAGCCGTCGGGGGGCCGGGGCACCTGGTGTCGCGGAGTTGGTGGCCGAGCTGGGGGATCGAGTGCGCGTGGTGGCGTGCGATGTCGCCGATCGCGAGGCGCTCGCGGCGCTCCTGGAGACGATTCCCGGTCTGCGTACCGTGGTGCATGCGGCGGGTGTCCTCGACGACGGTGTGCTCGAATCGCTGACCCCGGAGCGGATCCGCGACGTGATGCGCACCAAGGCCGACGGCGCACGCCATCTTCACGAGTTGACCCGTGACACCGGTCTCGACGCCTTCGTGTTGTTCTCCTCGGCCGCCGGGACCGTGGGCAATGCGGGCCAGGGGAGCTATGCGGCGGCCAATGCGGCGTTGGACGGACTGGCCCAGCGGCGCCGGGCCGAGGGACTGGTGGCCACATCGGTGGCCTGGGGAGCCTGGGCCGATTCCGGTATGGCCGCGGGAGTGGCGCGGTCGCAGGGCATGGATCCAAAGTCGGCGCTCTCCGCCCTGGGGCTGGTGCTGGCCGCTGATGAAACCACGGTGATGGTGGCCGATATCGACTGGGCGACCTTCGGGGCGCGGCTCACCGCCTCACGGCCGAGCCCACTGCTGAGGGAGTTGCTCAGGGACGTATCCGTGCCGACCGGTCCGGCCGGCAGCGGGGCGGCCGACGCGTTCGCCACCCGCTTGGAGGCCATGGCCGAGCGGGAACGGACTGCCACCGTGCTGGACCTCGTCCGCACGCATGTGGCCGCCGTACTGGGCCACGCGGCATCCGAGGCGATCGACCCGGCCCGGCCCTTCCAGGAAATCGGCTTCGATTCGCTCACCGCGGTGGAGCTGCGGAACCGGCTCGCCGTGGCCACCGGGGCACGCTTCCCGGCTTCCGTGATCTACGACTATCCGACCCCGGCGGCGCTCGCCGAGCATGTGTGCCGGGAGGCGCTGGGCCTGGCCGGCCGGACACCGGTCCCGGTGGCGCCACGCCCGGTGGACGACGAACCGATCGCCATCATCGGGATGAGCTGTCGCTTCCCCGGCGGGGTGAGCTCGCCCGAAGACCTGTGGGGGCTGCTGGCCGACGGCCGCGACGCCGTATCGGAGTTCCCGGCGGACCGTGGCTGGGACCTGGCCGAGCTGTACGACCCGGATCCCGGCCACCCTGGCTCCTCCTACGTCCGGGCGGGCGGCTTCCTCGATGACGCGGCCGCGTTCGACCCGGGGTTCTTCGGGATCTCGCCGCGTGAGGCGATCGCCATGGATCCGCAGCAGCGGCTGCTGCTGGAGGTCGCCTGGGAGGCGTTCGAGCGCGCCCATATGTCCCCCGCCACGCTCAAGGGCAGCCGGACCGGTGTGTTCATCGGGACCAACGGCCAGGACTACGCCGCTCTGGCGAGCGGGGCCCCGCAGAGCGCGGAAGGCTATCTGGGCACGGGCAGCGCCGCCAGCGTCGCCTCGGGCCGGCTGGCGTACACCTTCGGCCTCGAGGGCCCGGCGGTCACCGTGGACACCGCCTGCTCGTCGTCTCTGGTCGCACTGCATCTCGCCGCGCAGGCCCTGCGCTCCGGCGAATGCTCCTTGGCCCTGGCCGGTGGCGCGACCGTCATGGCCACCCCGGCGGCCTTCCTGGAATTCTCCCGCCAGCGCGCACTGGCGGCCGATGGACGCTGCAAGGCGTTCGCGGCGGCGGCGGACGGCACCGGCTGGGGCGAAGGCGCCGGCATGCTCCTCGTGGAGCGGCTGTCCGACGCCGAGCGGAACGGACACCGGGTGCTGGCGGTGGTGCGTGGTTCCGCCGTCAACCAGGACGGTGCCTCCAACGGCCTGACGGCGCCGAACGGCCCGTCGCAGCAGCGGGTGATCCGCCAGGCGCTGGCGAACGCCCGCATGTCCGCCACCGACATCGACGTAGTGGAGGCGCACGGTACCGGCACCAGCCTCGGCGACCCGATCGAGGCACACGCGCTGCTTGCCACGTACGGTCAGGAACGGCCCGAGGACAAGCCACTGTGGCTCGGTTCGGTGAAGTCGAACATCGGGCACACGCAGGCGGCCGCCGGTGTGGCCGGTGTGATCAAGATGGTCATGGCCATGCGACACGGCGTACTGCCGCGAACCCTGCATGTCGACGAGCCCTCGCCCCATGTGGACTGGACGGCGGGCCAGGTCGCGTTGCTCGTCGAAGCGAGGGAGTGGCCACGGGACGGCGCTCCGCGCCGGGCGGGCGTGTCCTCGTTCGGGGTCAGCGGCACCAATGCCCATGTGATCGTCGAGCAGGGGCCGGTGGCGGCCCGGCCCGATGCGGTGGACGGGCCGGAGCCGGTGCCCGGGTCGTTGCCGGAGTCGGCGTCCGAGCTGTTGCCGGAGTCGGCGCCCGAGTCGCTGCCCGACCAGCACCGGAGGGCGCTGCCCCTGCCGTGGGTGCTGTCAGGCGCCGGAGAAGCCGGGCTGAGGGGCCAGGTCGAACGCCTCACGTCCTTCATCGATGCCCATCCGGAGCTGGATCCCGCCGATGTCGGATGGACGTTGGTGGCCGGCCGTTCGCTTCAGTCGCACCGTGCCGTGGTGGTGGGCGCGGACCTCGCGGAGCTACGACGGGGGCTGGACGCCATCGAGACCGGCGGCGCCGCCCAGCCCGGAAGCTCGGTGGTGTTCGTTTTCCCGGGGCAGGGGTCGCAGTGGGTCGGGATGGCGTTGGAGCTGATGGGGTCCTCGCCGGTGTTCGCGCGGCGGATGCGTGAATGTGCCGATGCGCTGGCGCCGTTCGCTGACTGGTCGCTGTTCGATGTGCTGGCGGATGAACGAGCACTGGGCCGTGTCGATGTGGTGCAGCCGGTGTTGTGGGCGGTGATGGTGTCGCTGGCGGAGTTGTGGCGTTCGTACGGTGTGGTGCCGTCGGCGGTGGTGGGTCATTCACAGGGAGAGATCGCGGCGGCGTGCGTGGCGGGTGGTCTGTCCTTGGCGGACGGAGCGCGGGTGGTGGCCTTGCGGAGCAAGGCGCTGCTGGCCCTGTCGGGCCAGGGCGGGATGGTGTCCGTCCCCGTGCCCGCCGACCGGCTTCGTGACCGCCCGGGGCTGTCGGTGGCGGCGGTGAACGGCCCGGCGTCCACAGTGGTGTCCGGTGCGGTCGAGGAACTGGACGTGGTGCTCGCGGAGTTCCCGGAGGCCAAGCGGATTCCGGTGGACTACGCCTCGCACTCCCCACAGGTGGAGCAGATCCGAGGGGAGTTGGCGGAAGCCCTGGCGCCGGTCCGGCCGGGCGCCGGGCAGATCGCGTTCCACTCGACGGTGACCGGACGGCTCACCGACCCCCGCGCACTCGACGCCGACTACTGGTACCGCAACCTTCGGCACACGGTGGAATTCCAGAGCACCCTCGAAACCCTGATGGACCAGGGCCACACCGTGTTCGTCGAGGTGAGCCCGCACCCCGTGCTGACCGTCGGCATCCAGGACACCGCCGACGCCGTCGACACCGACATCGTGGTGACCGGATCGCTGCGCCGCGACGACGGCGGTCCCGCCCGTTTCCTCACCGCCCTCGCCGACCTCCACACTCACGGCGTCGACGTGGATTGGCGTCCGCTCTTCGCCGGCGCCCGGACGGTCGACCTCCCCACCTACGCCTTCCAGCGGGAACGCTTCTGGCTCGAACCCGTGCGGGCGGTGACCCAGGCGTCCGGTCTGGGGCTCGGCGATATCGAGCACCCGCTGCTGGGCGCGGTGCTGCCGCTGCCCGGGACCGAGGGCGGTGTGCTGACCGGACTGCTTTCCCTGGCCGGACAGCCCTGGCTGGCGGACCACAGGGTGCGGGGCACGGTGGTCTTCCCCGGCACGGGCTTCGTCGAGCTCGCGCTGCAGGCCGGTCAGCACTTCGGCCACCCGGTGGTGGAGGAGCTGACCCTCCAGGCCCCGCTGGTGGTGCCGGAGCAGGGCGGTGTCCAGGTGCAGGTGGCCGTCTCCGCGGCGGACGAGTCGGGCCGCAAGCCGGTCACGGTGCACTCGTGCCGCGCCGGGGAGTGGCTGCTGCACGCCGCGGGCACCCTCGGCGTCACAGACGCCTCGGACGCCACCGCGCCGACTCGATCCCTGGAGGTGTGGCCACCCGAGGGCGCGCGGCCCGTCGACGTCTCGGGGATGTACGAGGCGATGGCGGAGCGCGGTCACGGATACGGCCCCGCCTTCCAAGGGCTGCGTGCCGCGTGGACACGCGAGGACGAGATATACGCCGAGGTGACGTTGGAGCCGACGGCGCAGGACGTGGCGGCCCGGTGCGGTGCGCATCCGGCCCTGCTCGACGCCGCACTGCACGGAGTCGGGCTCGGCCGGTTCCTCACCGACCCCGGCCAGGCGTATCTGCCGTTCTCCTGGAGCAAAGTGGCCTTGCACGCGGTCGGCGCCTCCGCCATCCGCGTGGTGCTGTCCCCGGCCGGTCCGGACGCGGTGTCGCTGGAGGTGGCCGATCCGGCGGGCGCGCCGGTGCTGTCCGTGGCGTCGCTGGCGCTGCGTCCGCTGTCCGGCCGCCAGATCGCGGACACCCGGGGCATGGACCAGGACGCGCTGTACCGCGTGGACTGGGCCGAGACGCCGCTGCCGACCACGACGGCCGCCCAGGCGCCGGTGGAGTTCGACGCTCTGGGAGACGACCTGGGAGACGACCTGGGCCCGGACACCGCCGTCCCCGACGTCGTGGTGCTGCGCTGCGAGTCGGCCGGTGAAGCGGTGTCCACCGTCGTCGGCCGGGCGCTGACGGCGATACGGCGGTGGCTCGCCGACGAGCGCCGCGCCCGCTCGCGGCTGGCCGTGCTGACACGTGGCGCGGTGTCGACCGCTCCCGGCGAGAACGTCGAAGACCTCGGCGCGGCGGCGGTCTGGGGCCTGCTCCGCAGCGCACAGGCCGAGCATCCGGACCGCTTCGTCCTGGTCGACCACGACGGCCACCAGGATTCCGGTACGGTGCTGGCCGCCGCGGTGGCAGCCGGCCATCCGCATCTCGCGCTGCGCCGTGGCCGTGCCCTGACGCCTCGGCTGGCTCCGCTCACCCCTTCGGCCACCACCCCGGCCGCCGAGGACGGGACGCCGTGGCGGATGGACGTCACCAGCCAGGGCACGCTGGAGAATCTGGCCGCCGTCCCCTGTCCGGAAGCCGCCGGTGTCCTCGGCGCCGGACAGGTGCGGGTGGCGATGCACGCGGCCGGGGTGAACTTCCGGGACGTCGTGGTCGCCCTCGGCATGATCCCCGGCCAGGACGTCATCGGCAGCGAGGGCGCCGGAGTGGTGCTCGACATCGGTCCCGGCGTGTCCGGCCTGACGCCCGGTGACCGGGTGATGGGCCTGTTCTCCGGCGCGTTCGGCCCCGTGGCGCTGACCGATCACCGGTTGCTGGCGCGGCTGCCGGAAAGCTGGTCGTTCGCCGACGCGGCGGCCACGCCGGTGGTGTTCCTGACGGCCCTGTACGGCCTGATGGACCTGGCCGGTCTCCGGTCCGGTGAATCGGTGCTGGTGCACTCGGCCGCGGGCGGGGTGGGCATGGCCGCGACGCAGGTGGCCCGCTGGCTCGGCGCGGAGGTGTACGCCACCGCGAGCCCGGGGAAGTGGGACACGCTGCGCGCCGGGGGAGTGGCCGACGACCGGATCGCCTCCTCTCGTACGCTGGAGTTCGCCGAGCGCTTCGACCGGGTGGACGTGGTGCTGAACTCGCTCGCGGGCGAGTACGTGGACGCGTCGCTCGGTCTGCTCGCCGACGGCGGACGTTTCCTGGAGATGGGAAAGACCGACATCCGCGACGGTGAGCGCGTCGCCGCCGAACACGGGGTGCGCTACCAGGCGTTCGATCTCATGGACGCGGGCCCCGACCGGATCGGGGAACTGCTCCAGTTGCTGGTGTCGCTCTTCGAGCAGGGGGTCTTCACCGCGCTGCCGACCCGGTCCTGGGACGTCCGGCAGGCGGGCGACGCGCTGCGTTACCTCTCGCAGGCGCGCCATATCGGCAAGCTGGTGCTGTCCGTTCCGCAGCCGCTGCGGGAGCGGGACACCGTGCTCATCACGGGCGGCACCGGCACCCTGGGCGGGCTGGTCGCCCGTCACCTGGTCGAACGGCACGGGGTACGGGACGTCGTCCTGGCCGGACGGCGGGGGCCGGACGCCCCGGGCGCGGCCGAACTCACCGCCGCCCTAAGGGAATCGGGTGCCCAGGTGCGGGTGGTGGCCTGTGACGTGGCCGACCGGGACGAGCTGGCCCGGCTGCTGGACACCGTGCCCGGTCTGCGGATGGTGGTGCACACCGCGGGCGTGCTCGACGACGGGGTGGTGGAGTCGCTCACCGCGGAGCGGGTGCGCGAGGTCCTGCGGCCGAAGGTGGACGCCGCATGGCATCTGCACGAGCTGACGGCCGGTCGTGAGCTGGCGGAATTCGTGGTGTTCTCCTCGGCCGCGGGCGTCCTGGGCAGCCCGGGACAGGGCGCCTACGCGGCGGCGAACGCCTGGCTGGACGCGCTGATGGCGCATCGCCGGGCCGCCGGGCTGCCGGGTGTCTCCGTGGCATGGGGACTGTGGGCCGAGCGCAGCGGGATGACCGGCCATCTGTCGGACCGGGATCTCGCCCGGATGGCCAGGGCCGGTGCCACGCCCCTCGCCACCGATCAGGGGCTCCGCCTCCTGGACAGTGCCAGGGCGGCC
The DNA here is from genome assembly GCF_003595545.1 of Streptomyces sp. 11-1-2. NCBI lineage: Bacteria > Bacillati > Actinomycetota > Actinomycetes > Kitasatosporales > Streptomycetaceae > Streptomyces > Streptomyces sp. 11-1-2. Next base: position 1,302,538 of record NZ_CP022545.1, on the reverse strand, counting down.
ACCGAGGCGGTCGTGCTGGCGACACCGCTGGACGCCGCGGCGCTGCGAGCGCAGGCCGACGCCGGTGCGCTGCCCGCGCTCTTCCACGGTCTGGTCCGCGCGCCGATCCGCCGCGCGACCGGCGCGGGCTCGGGCGAAGACGCGTCGTCACTGCGCGACCGGATGACCGCGATACCGGTCGCCGAGCGCGAACAGCATGTGCTCGACCTGGTCCGTACGCATGTGGCGACCGTGCTGGGGCACGGCACCCCCGCCGATGTCGACACGGCGCGTACCTTCGCGGAGACCGGATTCGACTCGCTCACGGCTGTCGAGTTGCGCAACCGGCTGCGCACCGCCACCGGGGTCAGGCTGCCGGCCACCGCGATCTTCGACTACCCGACACCGGCGGTCCTTGCCGGTCATCTCCTCCGGGAACTGGACGGCACCGTCGACGAGGCCGTGCCGCCGCCCGCCGCCCCGGCGGCCACCGACCACGACCCGGTCGTGATCGTCGGGATGGCCTGCCGCTATCCGGGCGGGGTGACCTCGCCCGAGGAACTGTGGGAACTGCTCGACACCGGGCGTGACGCGGTCTCGGATCTGCCCGACGACCGCGGCTGGGACCTGGACGGCCTGTACAGCGCCGATCCGGACAGCACGGGCACCTCGTATGTCCGCGCCGGTGGCTTCGTCTACGACGCGGGGGAGTTCGACGCCGGGTTCTTCGGGATCTCGCCGCGTGAGGCGCTCGCGATGGACCCGCAGCAGCGGCTGCTGCTGGAGGTGGCCTGGGAGGCGGTGGAGCGGGCCGGTATCCCGGCGGCGTCGCTGAAGGGAAGCCCGACCGGGGTGTTCGTCGGCGCCGCGTCGCAGGGCTACGGAACGGGAGCCGGCCAGGCGGCCGAGGGGTCCGAGGGCTATTTCCTGACCGGTGGCGCCGGCAGCGTGGTCTCCGGCCGGCTCTCGTACACCTTCGGTCTGGAAGGACCGGCGGTCACCGTGGACACCGCCTGCTCGTCGTCGCTGGTCGCGTTGCACCTGGCGGCGCAGGCGCTGCGGTCCGGCGAGTGCTCCCTCGCCCTGGCCGGCGGGGTGACGGTGATGGCGAACCCGGGCATCTTCGTGGAGTTCTCCCGGCAGCGCGGACTGGCCGCCGACGGACGCTGCAAGGCGTTCGCCGACGCGGCGGACGGCACCGGCTGGGGCGAAGGCGTCGGCCTGCTGCTGCTGGAACGGCTGTCCGACGCCCGCCGCAACGGCCATCGCGTCCTGGCGGTCGTACGGGGCTCCGCCGTCAACCAGGACGGCGCCTCGAACGGCCTGACCGCGCCGAACGGACCCTCGCAGCAGCGAGTGATCCGCGCCGCGCTGGCCGGCGCCGGGCTGGCCGCCTCGGACGTGGACGCGGTGGAGGCACACGGCACCGGCACCAGCCTGGGCGACCCGATCGAGGCACAGGCGCTGCTGGCCACCTACGGGCAGGAGCGCGAACGCCCGCTGCTGCTGGGTTCGGTCAAGTCGAACATCGGGCACACCCAGTCGGCCGCGGGGGTGGCCGGTGTGATCAAGATGGTGCTGGCGATGCGGCACGAGGTGCTGCCCCGGACCCTCCACCTGGACCAGCCGTCGACCCATGTGGACTGGTCGGCCGGTGCGGTGGAGCTGCTGACCGAGCCCGTGGAGTGGCCGTCGGCCTCCCGTGCCCGCCGGGCCGGGGTGTCCTCGTTCGGAGTGAGCGGGACCAACGCCCATGTGATCCTCGAACAGCCCCCCGCGGAGTCGGGGACCGATCCGGAGTCGGCACCTGAGCCCGCCCCGGCGGTGCTGCCATGGGTGCTGTCCGGCCGGGGCGAGCACGGACTGCGGGCGCAGGCAGCCCGGTTGCGGTCCTTCCTGGCCGCGCACCCCGGACTCGACCCGGTGGACGTGGGCTGGTCGCTGGCCACCACCCGTTCGGCACTCTCGCACCGCGCCGCGGTGGTCGGCGCGGACCGGGCGGAACTGCTGGACGCACTGGCCGCGCTGGCGGCCGGCGAGCCCACGCCGGGCGTGGTCCTGGGCACCGCCGGCCCCGGCCGGGTGGGCCTGCTCTTCGCGGGCCAGGGTGCGCAACGGGCCGGTATGGGAAGGGAGTTGTACGAGACGTTCCCGGTGTTCGCGGCGGCGTGGGACGAGGTCCGCACCGCGCTCGACCCGTATCTGGACCGTCCGCTCGACGAGGTGGTGTCCGACGCCACCGGCGCGCTGGACGCCACCGCGTATGCGCAGGCGGGCCTGTTCGCCCTCGAAGTGGCGCTGTTCCGGTTGGTGACCTCCTGGGGTGTGCGCCCTGACTATCTGCTGGGGCACTCCGTCGGCGAGCTGGCCGCCGCGCATGTGGCCGGCCTCTGGTCGCTGGAGGACGCCGCCAAGGTGGTCGCGGCCCGGGGCCGCCTCATGGGCGCGCTGCCCGCGGGCGGGACGATGGTGGCGCTGGCCGTACCGGAGGACCAGGTACGGCCGTTCCTGACCGACCGGGTCGCCCTCGCGGCAGTGAACGGACTGTCGTCGGTCGTGGTGTCCGGGGACGAGGACGCGGTGAACGGTGTGGCCGACGCCATGGCCGCCCGTGGGGTGAAGACGCGGTGGCTGCGGGTCAGCCATGCCTTCCACTCGCCGCTGATGGACGAGATGCTCACCGCGTTCGCCGAGGCGCTCGGCACCGTGGACTTCCGTACCCCGCGGATACCGGTGGTCTCCAACCTCACGGGTTCGGTGGCGGGGGAGGAGCTGTGCTCTCCCGCGTACTGGGTGCGGCAGGTGCGTGAGACGGTGCGGTTCTCCGACGGGCTGGACCGGCTGCGGAAGCTCGGCACCGGCACCTTCCTCGAACTCGGACCGGACGGCACCCTCACCGCCCTGGCGCAGGCCCAGGTCACCGGGGCCGACGCCGAGTTCATCCCCACCCTGCGCGCCGACCGGCCCGAGCCGGTCACGGTCACCACCGCCCTCGCCCAGCTGCACACCCACGGGGTGGAGCTGGACTGGGCGGCCGTCTTCCCCGGCGCCCGGCGCGTCGAGCTGCCGACCTACGCGTTCCAGCGCTCCCGCTTCTGGCTGGAGCCCTCCCGTACCCCCGGCGACGCGGCCGGTCTCGGGCTCGGCGCGCTGGACCATCCGCTGGTCGGTGCGACGGTGCCGCTGCCGGACGCGGACGGTGTCCTCCTCACCGGCCGAATCTCCGCCGACGCGCACTCCTGGCCGACCGGTCAGCGGGCCCTGGGCGTGCCCCTGTTCCCGGCGACCGGCTTCCTGGAGCTGGTGCTCCAGGCGGGGCTTCAGTTCGACTGCCGGACGGTGGACGAACTCACCCTCCATGAACCCCTTGTCCTCCCCGAACGGGGCGGGGCCGAGGTGCAGGTGTCCGTCCGCGACGCGGACGAGTCCGGCCGCCGCCCGGTCACCGTCTACTGCCGCCGGGACCGGCGGTGGGTCCGCCACGCCACCGCCGTCCTCGGCGCCGGCCGGCCGCCCGCGCCGGCGCCGCACACCGAGAGCTGGCCGCCCACCGGCGCCCGCCCGCTGGAGTCCACCGCGACACCGGCGTGGCGCCGCGGCGACGAGGTCTTCCTCGACATCGAGCTGCCGGAGACCTCCGGGGCCGAGGCCGGGCGATGGACCCTGCATCCCGCCCTGCTCGACCGGGCCTTGTGCGCGGAGGCGCTGGCCGGGCTGGTCACCGAGCCCGAGCGGACCCATCTGCCGTTCTCCTGGACGGGGATCACCCTGCACACGGAGGGCGCCACGAGACTGCGGGTCACCCTCGCGCCCACCGGACCGGACACGGTCTCGCTCCAGGTGGCCGACACCGCCGGTGCGCCCGTGCTGTCGGTGGACTCGCTGGTGCTGCGCCCGGTGTCCGGGCAGCGGCTGCGGCAGGCCAACGCGTCGCTGTTCAGGACGGCGTGGACGGTGTGTCCTACGCCGTCCGAACCGGACCTCGGCCTTGTCCGGTGGGGGCTCGTCGGCGACCCGGACGCCTGGAAACCGGACACGCTCGGCGCGCCGGTCACGGTCTATCCGGAGCTGTCGGCCATCGAGGACGTGCCGGACATCGTGCTCCTCCCGTGCGTGTCCGAGGGCGCGACGGCGTCCGAGGCGGCCCTCCGCGCCGCCGCTGCCGTACGGACGTGGCTGGACGAGGAACGCTTCACCCCCGCACATCTGGTGCTGGTGACCCGGCGCGCGCTCGCCGTGGCGTCCGGTGAGGAGGTCGGGGACCTGGCCGCGGCCGCGGTGTGGTCGCTGGTCGAGGGCGTCCAGGCGGCCCACGCGGGACGGATCACACTCGTCGACACCGATGCGTCCGATCTGCGTCTGCTGCCCGCCGCGGTGGCCGTGGGGAGGGGCCGGATCGCGGTCCGGGCGTCGGCGGTGCTGGTACCCGAGCTGGCCGCGGCGGCGGTCACCGAGCAGAACCCGTCCGCCTGGGGCCCGGGCACGGTGCTGGTGACCGGCGGGTCGGCCACGGACGTGGCCCGGCACCTGATCGTCGAGCGAGGCGTGAACGACCTGGTCCTGGCCGGGGATGGCGGCGCAGTCGGGGACGGCGACACGGCCGGGCTGGAAGCCCTCGGAGCGACGGTCCGGATCGCCCCGTGCGATCCGGCGGACCGTCAGGCGCTGGCAGCGCTGCTGGAGACGATTCCGCGACTGCGGAGCGTGGTGCACACCGCGGCCGAGGACCTGGAGCGGACCCCGGCCCACGCGCTCTCCCCGGAAACCCTGCGGGCACGGCTGCGGTCGGGGCTGGAGGCGGCGTGGAATCTGCACATCGCCACGCGGAACCTGGAGCTGGACCGCCTTGTGCTGCTCACCTCCGCCGACGGGACGCTGACCCCCGCGTACGCGGACGCGCTGGCCGCATACCGGCGGGCCCTCGGACTGCCCGCGGTCTCCGTCTCCACCGACCTGGGCCTCGCCCTGTTCGACGCGGCATGCGCCGGGCCCGGGGAGGCGGTCCGGGTCACCACCGCGGCAGCGGCCCCGGCCCGCACTGAACCGGCCCAGCGGCCGGTGGATCAACCCGTGGCGGCCGAGGTGTCCGCGACCACGCTGCTGGAGCGGCTGGCCGGGCGGTCGGAGGACGAGCAGGAGGAGATCCTGCTGGAGCTGGTCCGCGACCAGGTCGCGATGGTCCTCGGCCATCCGGAGCCCGCCATGGTCGACCCGGACCGGGGCTTCGTCGACATGGGCTTCGACTCGGTGGCGGCCGTGAAACTGCGAAACCAGCTGGCCCGGGCCACCCGGCTCGAACTGCCCGCCAGCCTCACCTTCGACCACCCCACGGCCGTCGAGCTCGCCCGCCATCTGCGCACCGAAATGCTGCCGGACGACGCGGCGGCCGCCATTCTCGTGCTCGAAGAGCTCAACAAACTCGACGAGTCGATCCTCGACCTCGACCCGGCAAGCGCGGCACGGGTGCGGATCTCGACCCTGCTCCAGGATCTGTCCGCGAAATGGATCGAGCGGACGGATCATCCATGACCACATACGAGCGGACACACCGCATCGTCCCTGACGCACCATCCGCCCCTGAGGCACATACGAGGGAGTCAACAGTGAGCGAGACCTTGCCCCTTCCCGGGACCGTGAAGGCCGAACGGCGTTGTCCGTACGACCCTCCGGAGAACCACCGCCGCCTGCGGGACGCGGGTGAACTGGGCAAACTGGAGCTGCCCGGCGGCCTGGTGATGTGGTTCCTGACCAAGCACGACGACATCAGGGCCATGCTGGCGGACTCCCGGTTCAGCGGCTCCAGGGTGCCGTTCCCGGCGATGAGCCCGGAGATACCGGCGGGCTTCTTCTTCTCCATGGACCCGCCGGACCACACCCGCTACCGCCGCACGCTCACCGCCGAGTTCTCGGTGCGTGGTGCGCGCGAACTGACCGGCCGGATCGAGCGGCTGGCCGACCAGCACCTCGACGCGATGGAGGCGATGGGCACGAGCGCCGATCTCGTGTCGGCCTATGCCAACCCGGTGCCCGCGATGGTGATCTCCGAAATTCTCGGAGTGCCGTACACGTACCACCAGAAGTTCGACCACGAGGTACGCACGCTCAGGGAGACCGGCGGCGACGACCAGGCCGTCGGCGCGATGGCGACCGCGTGGTGGGACGAGATGCGGGGATTCGTACGCGCCAAGCGGGCCGAGCCCGCGGACGACATGATCAGCAGGCTGCTGCACGGCGAGGTCGAGGGCGGGGCGCTGACCGACGAGGAGGTGGTCGGCATCGCCATGACCATCATTTTCGCCGGTCATGAACCCGTGGAGAACCTGATCGGCCTCGGCATGCTGGCGCTGTTCCAGGACCGTGAGCAGCTGACCCGGTTGCGTGAGAACCCCGACCTGCTCGACGACGCCGTGGAGGAGTTCCTCCGCTACTTCCCCGTCAACAACTTCGGCACCGTGCGCACCGCCACCGAGGACGCCGTGATCAACGGTCATCCCATCGCGAAGGGCGAGATGGTGGCCGGTCTGGTGTCCACCGCCAATCGGGACCCCGAGCGCTTCGCCGACCCCGACCGCCTCGCCCTCGACCGGCCGCACGCCTCCCATCTCGCGTTCGGACACGGTGTGCATCAGTGCCTGGGCCAGCAACTGGCGAGGGTGGAACTGAAGGTGCTCCTGCAGCGGTTGCTCGCCAGGTTCCCCAGCCTGCGTCTGGCGGTGGCCCCGGAGGAGATCCGATACCGGGAGAACACCTCGTTCTACGGTGTCCACGAGCTGCCGGTGACCTGGGCGGCCGAGTAGCCCCAGCCGGTGGCCGGAAGGCCGGCGGCGGGCGGCGGTGGCCGGCGCGTGGGGAAAGAGGCCGCGTACGCCGAGGGCGGACCTCAGACCCCGAGCCGGCCACCGGTCAGCCGTGCGAGCGGGCGGCGGCGACGTGCGGCACGCCTGCGCAGGACCACCGCGGTGGCGCCCGCCGCGGCGGCCCCCGCACCGGCGACGGCTGCCTGGACCTTCCGCGCCTTGAGCGCCATCCAGGCCGAACCCGCCGCCGCGGCAGCCTTCTTGGGGGCCTCAGCCGCCACGGTACGACCGGTGGCCACGGCCTTCTCGGCAGCCACATGGGCCTTGTCGGCGGCGACATGAGCGGTGTGCGCGGCCGTCGTCGCGGCGCTCGCGGCGGCGGTCTTCGCCGTCGTCTCCGCCTCGCCCGCGGTGTCCTTGGCCTTTGCCGTCGTCTCCTTGGCCTTGGTGGTGGTGGCCTTCGCGTGCGCGTTGGCGCTCCTGACACTTGTGTGTGCGTTCTTCTTCTCGGTCATGTCCACCGCGTTACCACTCGGCCCGACAGCAAACCCGGGGCGCCGGACCGTCGGCGCGGCGGGACGCCGCCTCGGCTCATTCCGTGCCCGAGCCGCGCCGCTGCTGGAACAGCACGAAACCTCCGGCCAGAGCGACCAGACAGACGCCGATGATGACTCCCACGGCGGGCCACGGGGACCCGTTGTCCGACGTCGCCGCCTTCGAGGGCGACTCGCCGTCCGGGTCCGGCGCCTCGCTCTCCGGCCGTGTAGAAGCCGAGGGTGAGGCGGACGGGGCGGCGCCGGCGGCCACGGGCTCGAGCTTCAGCAGTGAGGCGGCATTCCCCGGCTCCGACTCGAACGTCAGTGCCACTTTCTTCGCCAGGGTGTGCGAGTCGGAGGCTTTCGCTTCGGTGTGGGCCAGGGCGGGGGAGGCCGTGGCGAGGACGAGCGCCGACGCGGCGATGGCCAGGGCGCCGGACCGCCGCGTCCGCGGGCGGGACGGCAAATGATGTGCGTTCACGGTATCTCTCCTCGTCATGGGGGCACCCGAGCTCTCCGCACCCGGCGCCGGGTGCGTTCATCAGGTGCGCCACCCTTCCCGATACGTACGGCCCGGACACGATGTTCACCGTGTCCGGGCAGGGGTTCGTCCAGGCGTCGTTCGTCGGGCTCGTGGTCTCGGTCGACGCCATGAGGGCGCACCCTTCGCGCGGAATGGGGAGACGAGGGGGTCAGGCGGTGGTGACGGGTACGGCGGGCGGGTTGGCCTCCCGTGGCGCGTCGGGGCGCTTCGGCGCGGGTCCTCGCAGCACGGTGAACGCCACGGCGAAGGCGGCCACGATGAGCCCCGCTCCGACGGCGAAGGCCAGGTGGTAGCCGCCGGTCAGTGCCTCGGCCCGGCCGTTGCCCCGGGCGAGCAGCGCGTCGGTGCGGGAGGCCGCCAGGGTGGACAGCACCGCGACGCCCAGCGCCATGCCGATCTGCTGAGTGGTGTTGAACAGCCCGGAGACGAGCCCGGCCTCGTCCTCCTTCGCACCGGACATCCCGAGGCTGGTCAACGCGGGGAGAGCCAGCCCGAAACCGGCGGCGAGCAGCATGACCGGGAGGAGGTCGGGGAGGTACCGGGCGTGCACGGGGACGCGGATGAGCAGCCCGAGGACCCCGGCCAGCAGCGCCAGCCCGGCCAGCAGCACCGCGCGATCGCCGAAGCGGGCGCTGAGCCGCGCGGAGACGCCGAGTGACACCGCGCCGATGGCGAGGGCGGCCGGGAGCATGGCCAGACCGGTCCTGGTGGCGCCGTATCCCAGGACGTTCCGCAGATAGAGGGCGACGAGGATCTGGAACGAGAAGAGCGCGGCCACCATCAGGACCTGGACCAGATTGGCCCCCGCGACACCGCGCGACCGCAGGATCCGCAGGGGCATCAATGGGGTGCGGGCGGTGGCCTGGCGGACCAGGAACAGGGCGAGCAGGAGGAGCGAGACGGCGCCGAGGCCGAGCGTATGCGCCGCCGTCCAGCCGTAGTCCGCCACCTTGACGACGGTGTAGATGCCCAGCATCAGTCCGGCCGTGACGAGCAGGGCGCCGAGGACATCGGCACCGGCCGCGAGACCGGGCCCGCGGTCGGCGGGCAGGACGGATAGGGCGACCGCGAGGGTCAGCAGTCCGATCGGCAGATTGATCAGGAAGATCCAGTGCCAGCTGAGCGCGTCGGTGAGAAGGCCCCCGAGCACCTGGCCGATTGACGCTCCGGCGGCGCCGGTGAAGCTGAACACGGCGATGGCCTTCGCGCGTTCGGCGGGCTCGGTGAAGAGCGTGACGAGCATGCCCAGGCTGACCGCGGACGCCAGCGCGCTGCCGACCCCCTGCAGAAACCGGGCGGCGATCAATGCCGCGGGGGAGGTGGCCACGGCCGCCAGAAGCGAGGCCGCGGTGAACACCGCGGTGCCGGCCAGGAACATGCGCTTACGGCCGATGAGATCGCCGATGCGGCCCGCGAGCAGCAGCAGACCGCCGAACGCGATCAGATAGGCGTTGACGACCCAGCTCAGCCCGGCGGCGGAGAACCGCAGATCGCTCTGGATGGCGGGCATGGCCACGGTCACGATGCTGCCGTCGAGGATGACCATCAGCATCCCGGTGGCGATGACCCCGAGGGCCAGTTGGCGTGATGGAGGGACGCGGGAAGAGGGCGGGGCGGACTCGGACGCGGTGGCGGACATGCGGTCACTCCTGTCGGTAGACGCGACAGGAGTGACCGTAGCAGATGGTTTCGTTGCAGACTATTTGTTTCGGCTCTACTTTCAGCTCCAGGTGTGGTTCCAGGTGTGGCTCTGGGTGCGGCGCTACTTCTCGCTCTGGCGCGCCCGCCGGGCCGGGCGGGGGCTCTCGGCGGGCGCGGCCAGATGTCCCTCGGTCAGCCGGGTCAAGGCCCGTAGCAGGGCGGCGCGTTGGGTCTCGGGCAGCGCCGTCAGCGCCTCCCGGTGAACGCGGTCCACGATGTCCTGGCTCTGCTCGGCGATCCGCGCGCCCTCCTCGGTCACCGCGATGATCCGGGCCCGGCGATCCCGGGTCGAGGCGCGCCGCTCCGCGAGACCCGCCTTCTCCAACGCGTCCACCGTCACCACCATCGTGGTCTTGTCCATGTCGCCGATCTCGGCGAGCTGTGCCTGGGTGCGCTCCTCCTCCAGAGCGTGGACCAGTACGCAGTGCATCCGTGCCGTCAGTCCGATCTCGGCGAGCGCGGCCGACATCTGGGTGCGCAGGACGTGGCTGGTGTGGTCGAGGAGGAACGACAGGTCCGGTTCGTTCTGGGTGGGCGCCATCGCGGTCATATGGCCCAGGGTAACAATTCGATCCGTACTGGATTATCCGGAACAGTCCATACCTGGCGGAGTCAGCCGTTGCGGTAGAGGGCGGTGAGCAGCTCGATCGCGGTTTGGGTGGCGGGGTGCGGGTCGTCCCGCCACCAGGCGAGGCGTACCGCGATCGGCTCGGCGTCGCGGACCGGCCGGTAGGCGATTCCGGGCCTCGGGTACTGGTTGGCGGTGGACTCCGCCGTCATGCCGACGCAGCGGCCCGCGGAGATCAATGTGAGCCAGTCCTCCACGTCGTGGGTCTCCTCGGTGGCCGGCCGGGAGTCGGGCGGCCACAGCTCCGCGGTGGTGGTCCCGGTCCGCCGGTCGACCAGCAGGGTGCGTCCGCTGAGGTCGGCCAGCCGGACCGAGCGGCGCCTGGCGAGGGGGTCGTCGGCGGCCACGGCGCACAGCCGCCTCTCCAGTCCGACGATGGCGGAGTCGAAGCGGCGCTCGTCGAGGGGTCTGCGTACGACGGCCAGGTCACAGGCGCCCTCCGCCAGCCCGGCGGTGGCGGAATGCACACGGACGAGGTGCAGATCCGTCTCGGGATATGCCTGGGCCCAGCGGCGCTGGAAGGCGGGGGTGTGGCGGCCGAGCGCGGACCAGGCGTAGCCGATCCGCAGATGCGCGTGGCCCGATATGGCCTCCCGGATCAGGCCGTCCACCTCGGCCAGCACCCGCCGGGCGTGTGCCACCACGCGCAGCCCGGTGCCCGTAGGGGTCACCTCGCGGGAGGTCCGCCGCAACAGCCGTGTCCCCAGGGCGCGTTCGAGCGAGGCCAGGGTCCGGGACACGGCCGCCTGGGAGACGCCGAGCGCGATGGCGGCGTCGGTGAAGGTGCCCTCGTCGACGATCGCCACGAGGCAGCGCAGTTGCCGCAGCTCCACATCCATACGTCCAGCGTATAGATAAGGCGCCGAACGCATTATGTGCATGCGTGTGCCCGGCGCACGATCGACACATGCGACCAGCTCCCGCGTCACGTATCGCCACCGCACGATCGACGGGAACCGCACACCGGATCCCACCGACCCCCGCCGACTCCGACCCGGGCCCCGGCCTGGATTCGGTCCCCGGCCCGGGTCCGCGCCCGGGACCGAGCCCGGACCCGGACCCGGCCTCGGACCCCGATCGGCAGCCGACCGCGCGTCGCTTCGCCGGTGTGGCCACGATGATCGGCAGCGGGCTGTCCAACCAGACCGGCGCCGCGATCGGATCCCACGCCTTCCCCGTCCTCGGCCCGATCGGGGTCGTCGCCGTCCGCCAGTACGTCGCCGCGATCGTCCTGCTGGCCGTCGGCCGGCCCCGGCTGCGGAGCTTCACCTGGTGGCAGTGGCGGCCGGTGGTGGGTCTTGCCGTGGTGTTCGGCACCATGAATCTCTCCCTGTACACCGCCATCGACCGCATCGGCCTCGGGCTCGCGGTGACGCTGGAGTTCCTCGGCCCGCTGTGCATCGCGCTGGCCACCTCACGGCGCCGGGCGGACGCGTGCTGTGCGCTGGTCGCGGCCGCCGCCGTGGTGACACTGATGCGTCCGCGGCCCTCGGCCGACTACCTGGGCATGGGGCTGGGGCTGCTGGCCGCCGTGTGCTGGGCGTCGTACATCCTGCTCAACCGCACCGTGGGCCGACGGGTCCCCGGCGCTCAGGGGTCGGCGGTGGCCGCGGGGCTCTCCGCCCTGATGTTCCTGCCGGTCGGGATCGCCGTCGCCGTCCATCAGCCGCCGACCGCGAGCGCCGTGGCGTACGCCGTCACCGCGGGCGTCCTCTCCTCGGCCGTGCCGTACCTCGCGGACCTGTTCACCCTGCGCCGCGTGCCCGCCCAGGCGTTCGGGCTCTTCATGAGCGTCAACCCCGTCCTCGCCGCCCTGGTCGGCTGGGTCGGCCTGGGGCAGAACCTGGGGTGGACGGAATGGACGAGCGTAGGCGCCATCGTCGCGGCCAACACACTGAGCATCCTCACCCGGCGCGGCTGAAGGACCGCATACCGCCGCGCACGGCCGGTGCGCGACACCGCTGACGGTCCCGTCCAGGCGGGTACGACGCCACCGCTCACAGCGCGGTGCTCGGGTGTGGGTGGAGGCTCAGGTCCACCCGGGGTGGACCTGTGGGTTGACGTGTGCGGCGGGGGCTGCGGCCGAGCATGGCGGCATGGATATCAAGGACTGGCTGATCGATATCGCCCTCGTGGGCATGGTGCTGCTGCAACTGCGCGGCCGACGGTTGACGGCGAAGGCGCTGCTGCTGCCGGTGGCGCTCGTCGCATGGGTGGCGACGAAGTACCTGCACGAGATCCCGACGTCGGGCAACGATCTCCTTCTGATCGTGGCCACGACGCTGACCGGGCTCGCTCTGGGCGCGGGGGCCGGGGCGCTGACCCGGGTGTACCACAACGACGCCGGTGAGGTCATCGCGCGCGCCACGGCCACGGCGGCCGTGCTGTGGGTGGTGGGCTGCGGCTTCCGTATGGCCTTCCAGCTGTTCGCCACGCAGGGTGGCGACGAAGCGATCGGCCGCTTCTCCACCGACTACCACCTCGATCCGACGGCCTGGGCCCCGGCGATTCTCCTGATGGCGCTCGCCGAGGTGATCGCCCGCACCGTCATCGTGGCCTGGCGCGGACGGGAGGCGCTCCTCGGGTCGGACCGGGGCCGGCTGGGCGTCCGGTGAGCGACGGGCCACGATGCGAGCGGTGGCCCCTGGGGCTGGGCAGGTCACGGGCACGGCATGCTGGTCGGATGAGTACAGGTGATCTCCGGTCGGGCCCCGGCGGACCGTCCGTCCGGCCGGACGGCAATGAGCCGACCGCGGAATGGGCCGTGGGCCTGCTCGCCCTGGGCGGCTTGATCTACGGGGCGGTGCGGGCGACACATCCTGGGCTCGACGCCCGCGGCCTGGTCGCGCTGGTGGTCACCGTGGGCCTGGGCCTGGGCTGGGTCGGCTGGCTGGTGGGCATGCGGAGAGGCCGGCCGACGGTCGGTGTGTGCGCGGTGGCCCTGGTGGCGGTCTGTGGCGGGGTGGCGGGGGCGTGGGCGTCGTTCGGCGCGGTGGTCGTGGGGGTGGCCGCGATGTGCGCCGTCATGCTGGTGGGGCTGCTCCCCGCCACGGCCCTGGCCGGCCTCGGCATCGCGGCCGACGCCGTCGCCCTCGCCATCGACGGACAGGACGTCGCGAAGCTCGCCGCCGTGGGGGTGGCCGCGCTGCTCGGCCTGCTGCTGGGCGTCGTACGCCGCCAGCGCCGGGAACGGCTGCGGTCCGAGGCCGAGCTGGCGGTGGCGTGGGAACGTGGCGCCGTCGAGCACGAGCGCGCGGAGCTGTTCGCCGAGCGCAACCGGATCGCCCGGGAGGTGCACGACGTGCTGGCCCACACGCTGTCGGCGCTGTCGGTGCAGATCACCGCTCTTGATTCCATCGTTGAGGACGGCGCCGGCACCGACGAGGTGCGGGCCGCGATCGGCCGGTCCCGCCGGCTGGTCGTCGAGGGCCTGGACGAGACCCGCCGGGCGGTGCGGGCGCTGCGCGAGGAGCCGGTCGCCCTCGACGAACAGCTCACCGCCCTCGCCACGGACGAAGGCGCCGACTTCCGGATCGCCGGTTCCGTACGGCCGCTGCCACCGGCGGCCGGAATAGCCCTGCTGCGGGTCGCCCAGGAGGCACTCACCAACGCGCGCAAGCACGCACCGGGCGCCGCCGTCACGGTCACCCTGGCCTTCGGCGAATCGTCCACCCGTCTGACGGTCACCAATGAGGCGACGGTACGATCTGGCGTCGATCCGGCCGGAGAGCTTGCCGAGACCGGCGGTGGTTTTGGCCTCACCGGCATGCGCGAGCGCGTGGAACTGCTCGGCGGCACACTCGACGCAGGTCCCGAAGACGCAGGTCCCGAAGACGCAGGTCCCGGAGACGTGGGCCCCAAGGACGCAGGTGCCCAAGCCGGTGGCTGGAGTGTGGAAGCGGAGGTCCCGGCGTGAAGGTGATCATCGTGGACGACCAGACCATCGTCCGCGACGGACTGGTCACCATCTGCGAGCGCCTGCCCGACGTCGAGGTGGTCGCCGCTGTCGGCGACGGTCGGCAGGCCCTGGCCGCGGTCGCCGAACATTCCCCGGACGTGGTGCTGATGGACCTGCGCATGCCGCACATGGACGGCATCGAAGCCACGCGGCACATCACCATGGACCATCCCGCGACGCATGTCGTCGTGCTGACCACCTTCATCGACGACGAATCGATCAACGCGGCACTCACCGCCGGAGCACTGGGCTACCTCACCAAGGAAGCCGGGCGCGAGGACGTCGATCGGGCGCTGCGGGCGGCCGCCCGCGGGCAGGCCCTCCTGGACCCCGCCGTACACGCCCGCCTCGTCGCACTCGCCCGGCAGCAGCCCGCCGCCGGGTCGGGGGAACTGCCCGCCGGGCTGACCGCACGCGAGGCCGAAGTGCTCATCTGCATGGCCAAGGGCCTCTCCAACCGCGAGATCGCCCGATCGCTGTTCGTCAGCGAAGCCACCGTCAAAACCCATGTCAACCGCGTCTTCGCCAAGACCGGCAGCCGTGACCGCGGCCAGGCCATCGCCTACGCGCACCGGCACGGACTCGGTTGAGCCCGGGTGAGTCGTTCGCCCTCACCGCGAGCCTTCGACCTGGCGTGGGGGTAGCAGCGGATGCCTGTGTCGAGGCCGCCGGTGTGCGGGTGCAGCGCGGCGTTGCCGAGGCGCCGCGCTGCCAACGCGCCCAGGCCACCGCTCAGTCGGCGGCTGCGAACAACGCCTCCGCGTCGGCGACCGCCTCGGCCAGGGCGGCGGGCTCCGGCCGCAGCCCTGCCACGATCGTGTCGATGCCGCGCAGGCCCGCCCGCTGCAGGAGGCGTTTCTCGTTGGTGGCCCACTCGCCCCGCGCCGCCAGCACCGCGTGCGCCGTCTGCAGGGCGGCGGTCGCCACCGCCCCCGCCACCTCGGTGGCCTGGCCACGTCCGACGTACGCGGCCGAGGCGTACCGCAGTGTCAGAGCCGCGCGCCCGCGCCACATCGGGGGCGCCGCCTCGCGCAGCGCCGCCGGGTAATCGGGGCGGGGCAGGGCGCCCCGCAGCACCTGGTTGAGGGCGAGTTCGGCCACCACCAGATAACTGGGGATGCCTGCCAGGTGGAACATCAGCGGCTCCCAGCGGAAGCGGCCCAGCCGCGACTCGGCGAGTTCGTGTTCCACCACCTCGAGGTCGCGGTAGTGGACGTCCACGCGCCGTCCGTCGATCGTCAGCCAGGCGCCCCCGTTGAAGACACCACCGCCCCACTCGCCGATCTCGGAGACCTCGCCCTCCCAGCCGACGGCCCGCAGGTCGGCCGGGTCGAAGCCGTCCCGGTAGTACACGGCCAGGTCCCAGTCGCTCTCCGGGGTGTGGGTGCCTTGCGCACGCGAGCCCCCGAGGGTGACGGCGCGTACGGCGGGCAGGGCGGCGAGCCGCCCGGCGACATCGTCGAGGAACATGGCGTCGGGCATGCGGGGAACCACGTCGTCGGTCATTCGGATCCGATCGTGTGAAGTGGATGATGGATGCTGCGGGCACACCACGCGGACGCCGGAGCACGGGCTCGGACGGCGTTCGCGCGGATCGGTGTGCCGGGTCATCACTCCATGACGGCGACCTTACCGCCCCCACCGGGACATGAGCCGGTGGGGGCGGAACAGCCGACGGACGGCGGGCGTACCCGCCAGAGGGCGGGTCAGCCCTTCACCAGGCCCAGGCGGAACAGACTCTCCGCGGTGTCGAGGAAGGTCGTCACCGTGTCACGCGGGCTCCAGCCGAAGACGGAACGCGCCTTCGCGGTGCGCAGGATCGGTACGCTCCCCGCCTGCCCCGCCGCTTCCCGCACCGACGGGTCGGAGCCGGCGGCCACCCGCGTCTCTTCGTCACTCAGCTCCCGCGTGGGCACTCGGGCGGCGCGCTCGCCGAGGTGCTCGGCCAGCACCCCGGCGATCCACAGGAAGCTGACGGCCCGGTCGCCGCTGGCGAGGAAGCGCTGTCCCGTCGCCGCGGGATGTGTCATGGCCCGCAGATGGAGGTCGGCCACATCGCGCACGTCCACCACGCCGAAGTGGGTACGGGGGACGGCGGGCATCTCTCCCGCCAGCATCGCCCGCACGAGCTCTGCCGAGGCGGACAGCCGGGGGCTGAGTGTCGGGCCGAAGATCCCGGTCGGGTTGATCACCGTGAATTCGAGGCCGTCCCCCTCCTTCTCCGCGAATTCCCAGGCGGCGAGCTCAGCGATGGTCTTCGACCGGATGTAGGGCGCGTTGTCGTCCGCGGGGTCGGTCCAGTCGCTCTCGTCGTACTCGTCCCCGTCCTTCGCGCTATATCCCACCGCCGCGAACGAGGACGTCATCACGACCCTCTTCACACCGTGGTCCCGTGCCGCCCTCAGCACACGAAGGGTGCCGTCCCGAGCGGGGACGATCAGGTCGTCCGCGTTCTCCGGCTGGACGGAGGGGAACGGCGACGCGACATGAAGGACGCGGGCGCACCCCACCATCGCGTCGTCCCAGCCGTCATCCGCGGTCAGATCGGCGCTGACGACATCGAGCCGCCCGCCGGGATCGACACCGGAGGCCGCGATGGCCGACCGTACGCTCGCTTCGGCGCTCGTGGCCCGGCCGTGCGAACGGACGGTGGTGCGGACCCGATGGCCGCTCCGCAGCAGGCCGCTGATCACATGGGTGCCGACATAGCCATTGCCGCCGGTCACCAGGACGAGTTCGCCACCACCGGTGTCGGTGTCGGTGTCGGTGTCAGCGGACACGGGGACAGGCTTGCCTTCCATGAATTTCTTGCATCCTTCCCAAACGCATTTCTCACAGCGCGTCGATGAGGCCCGTGACCTCTTCGATCGCCCGGCGCTCCGCATCGGCGTCGGCGCGCTCCCTCGCGTCCCACATCTCCGCCTTGAGTCGCAGATAGCGCAGGCGGACCTCCATGAGCGCCATCTCCCGCTCCAGACGCTCCGCGTTGCGCCGGAAGAGGTCGCGCAGGGGAGCGGCGCCCTGCGTGCCCTCGTCGAGGTGGCGGAGGTAGGCACGCATGTCCTGCACGCTCATGCCGGTCGATCTCAGACACCCCAGCGCCTTGATCGTCTCCACCACGGTCGGGTGGTAGCGCCGGTGGCCACTGTCCCGGTCGCGGTCCACCGCGGGGATCAGGCCGATCTTCTCGTAGTAGCGCAGCGTCGGCTCCGAGAGGCCGCTCAGCCTCGACACCTGCTGGATGGTCATCGGGGAGCCCCGGGCCTCTGTCCCTGTCGTTGTCATATGTCGAGCATCCGACACTTGAAGCGCTTGAGGTCAAGTGCGATCGACAGGCCGTCCCGCAAGCGGCCGGCCGGTGGCTACCGGGACGTCCTGGGCGTGGCGACGGCGGAGGGGGCAGCGGGCGCGCCGGGGCGCCGTCCGGGCGTGGAGATGGGGATGTCGCGCATGAGGAGCAGCGCCCCGAGGGCGAGGAGCCCGGCGGCGCTTCCGCTCCAGGCGATGGTGGAGCCGATGGCCGTCGCGGTGGGCGCGGCCGTGCCGGAGTGGCCGATCAGGGACTGGGCGCAGGCCAGGCCGACCGCGCCACCGAGCTGCTTGGTGAGGGCGGAGCCCGCGGTGGCGGTGCCCATGTCGGCACGCGGGACGGAGTTCTGGGTGGCGATGGTGAGCCCGCCCATGGCCGGTCCGGTGCCGAGCCCGACGAGTAGCAGCAGAACGGACGTCAGCGCGAGCGGTGTGGTGGCCCTCAGGGCGAGGAAGGCGGCGGTGCCAGTGGTGAGCAGCCCCGCTCCGGTCAGCAGGACCGGTTTGACGTGTCCGCTGCGCAGCACGGTGGCGGCGGTGAGCCGGTTGCCCAGGGTCATGCCGATGAGCAGGGGGAGCAGCAGCAGACCGGAGGCGGTGGCCGAGTGGCCGCGGATGTGCTGGAAGTACAGCGGCAGGAAGATCCCCACCGGCAGAGCGGCGACCTGGAAGAAGAAACCGGCGGTCAGCAGGGCCGTGTAGGTGCGGTGCCGGAACAGCCGCAGGGGCAGGACGGGGACGGCGGCCCGCCGCTCGACCGGTACGAGCGAGGCGAGCAGCGCCAGACCGCCGAGCAGGCAGCCCATGACGGCCGGATCCGTCCAGGAGGGCGCGTACCCAGCGGTCGCGTTGCCTTTGAGGCTGAGGCCGGTCAGCGCGAGGGAGAGCCCGGCGGCGAGGAGGAGGATCCCCGCCGCGTCGAGCCGTCCGGACGGCGGGGTGGCGGGACGGCGGTCGGGCAGGGCCAGGGCGATGACGGCGATGGCGGCCAGCCCGAGGGGGAGATTGAGCCAGAACGCCCAGCGCCAGCCGACATGATCGGCGAGCAGCCCACCGAGGAGCGGGCCGCCGACCATGCCCGTGATCATCATGGTGGCCATCGCCGTCTGCATCCGGATCAGGCCCTGGGGGCGGGACGGTGGGTGAAGGTCGCGGACCAGGGCCATGCCGAGGGTCAGCAGGGCTCCGGCGCCCAGGCCCTGGAGCGCGCGGGAAAGGATCAGCGTCGGCATGGAGGCGGACAGGCCGCAGGCGATGGAGCCGATCAGAAAGACGGTGAGCCCGCCGATCAGCAGCCGGCGGCGGCCGTAGAGGTCGGAGAAGCGGCCGTAGACCGGCACGCTGACGGAGGAGGTCAGCAGATAGGCGGTGACCAGCCAGATATACCAGGCGTCCCCTCCGCCGATCTGCTCGACGATGCGGGGCAGCGCGGTGCCGACCACGGTGCCGTCCAGCATGGCCAGGAAGGCGCACCCCAGCAGGGCGAGGGTGGCCAGGGTCCGGCGGCGGGGCGGGAGTTCCTCGTACGCGTCGGGTCCGCTCACCTGGCCTCCCCGGACGCGGCGAGCGCGCCGTGCAGGAAGAGGTCCACGACTTCCTCGGTGGTCAGCGGGTCGGGGGCGCCCAGCCGCCCGGCCGACATCAGCGTCAGCTGGAAGGCGTCCGCGAGCCGTTCCGGGGCGATCCGCAGGCGGTCCCGGTCGGGTTCGAACAGCGCGGCCAGCGCCGCGCGCGGCCGGGCCAGGCTCGCCTCGCGGTCCGGGAGGCGTCCGTCCTTACCGGGCTTGGGGGCGACGCGTTCCAGCCGCCCGGCCGCCGCGAGCGCTCCGGCGACCGCGCCGATACGCGCCATGTGCCCGCGCACCACATCGGCCGCCTCGGCGAGCCGGTCCGCCAGCGGCTGGTCCAGGGCGATCGACTCCAGATGGGCCACGGTGTCATCGGGCCGCACGGCCTCGGCCATACAGGCCGCGAGCAGGGCGTCCTTGTCCTCGAAGACGCGGAAGATGGTGCCTTCCCCGATGCCCGCGGCCCGGGCGATCTTCGCCGTCGTCACGGAGGCGCCGTATTCGACGACGAGGGGGAGCGCGGCGGCGACGATCATCGCGCGGCGCTGGTCGGGATCCATGGCCGGCGCACGGCGCCGGGGCGGGGTGGAGGAGTTCTCTGCCATGCCGGTACCGTACGGAGTGAGTACTCACTCCGTCAATGCGTTTGTGGGGAGCCACGAGGGGAGTGCCTGCGGGGGGGTACCCGGCGCTGAGCGCAGGGCGGGCGGAGATGCCACGGCGCCGGGCACGGCCCGGCGCCGATGGCCTCATCCGTTGACGTCGTGCCGACACCTTCCAACGGAGTGTCGCCGCGGCCGCGACGTCATGTTCCGGGCCCGATCACACGAGCCGCCACAGATGGTCATCGGTTCCGTTGTCGTCGTACTGCACCACCTGGGCGCTGTTGGCGGTGGACATGCCGTCGACGCCCAGCACCTTCTGGCTGTTCTTGTTGAGGACGCGGAACCAGCCGTCGCCGTTGTCCACCCTCCTCCAGAGGTGATCGGCCGTGCCGTTGTCCTCGTACTGGACGACGATGGCGCTGTTGGCGGTCGACATCCGGTCGACGCCCAGGACCTTGCCGCTGTGGCCGTTGCGGATCAGGAACCAGCCGTCGCCCCGGTCGATCCACTGCCAGGCGTGGTCTCCCGTCGGCGTGTTGTCGAACTGCACCACGCGGGCGCTGTTGGCCGTGGACATCTCGTCGACCGCCAGCACCTTGCCGCTGTGCTTGTTCCGCAGCCGGCGGAAGGGCGGCTCCGGGGTCCATGTCCGGCCGTCCGGCGAGGCCGTCGGAAAGCAGGTGATGCGCAGCCGGGCCGCGCCCATGGGGATGAGGGTGACCGTCTCGGCCGGTGTGTCGGCCCGGGCCGGGCTCTGCTGCAGCGGGGTGACCACCTGCTCGTCGTCGGAGACCCACTCGGGGATGCGACGCGCCTGGGCGGTCATGCGGACCGGGGTGCCCTCGTGAGTGAAGGGATTGGCGGCGAGCGGACCGTCGTCGCGGGTGAGGACGGGAAGGGCTCCGGGGGTGAGGCCGTAGTTCCACGGCGTGGTGGCGTGCACTTCGTACTCGGGAAAGGCGTCGGTACCGGCATAGCGCACGAAGTCCTCGCCGATGCGCAGGGAGTACGTCAGCGGGCCGTGGTCGACGCTGACCGCGTCGTGCTGCCCGGACCACGTCCGCAGGGTGGTGCGCTGCGGCAGGCGGATCGTCACCACATCACCGTCCGACCAGCTCCGGTCGACCTTGACGAAGGCCGGACCGCCGCCCGCGGCCACCGCCCGGCCGTTGACCTCGATGCTCGGGTTCTCGCACCAGCCGGGGACGCGCAGATGGAGCGGGAAGGCCACCTTCTCGCGGGTGGACAGGGTGAGCCTGATGGTCTCGTCGAACGGATAGTCGGTGTCCTCGGTGAAGGAGACCGTCGTACCTCCGGCCACCTTCGCGCTCACCTGGCACGCGGCGTAGAGGGAGGCGGCGAGTCCCTTGTCGGGAGTGGCCAGCCACAGCTCCTCGGCGAAGTACGGCCAGCCCATGCCGTAGTTGTGCGGACAGCAGCGGTACTGGTCGACGCCCGGCTGGTACGACTGCATCGCGAAGCCGTTCTGGAACTGCCCCTGGGACTTCACCGCGTTGTTCAGATCGATGCTGTTCGCGCTGGTGATGTAGTGGGTGCCGGTGCCCTGGGGGTCGAGGGCGGCGGGCAGCATATTGAAGGCCAGATCTTCGCAGCGGTCCGCCCAGACCGGGTCGCCGGTGATCCGGGTCAGCAGTTCATGGCTGGCCATGAACTCGACGATGCCGCAGGTCTCGAACCCCTGCCGGGGGTCCGCGAAACCCGGGCGGTAGTTCTCGTCGCCGGCGATGCCACCGCCCGGGAACTGGCCGTATGCGCCGAGCACCGACGCGTAGGTGCGGTAGGTCGCCTGTCTGAGCTCGGCGGAGCCGGTCACCTGCGCGTACTGGGCGGGCTCGCGGAAGCCCTGGGCGATATTGACGTTGTGCGGACTCGGGAGATTGTCGACCCAGTTGGCGCCGTACGTATGCATCTTGCGGACGAGGTCGAGGAGGAACGCCTCGCCGGTGCGCCGGTACAGCCACATCGCGGTGTCGAGCCCGTCGCCCCAGCGGTAGGAGACCCAGCTGGAGTCGAAGGCGCCCGGCCCCTGCGCGTTCATGAAGCTCAGGAAGCGGGTCAGGAAGGGGACGACGCGCTGGTCGCCGGTGAACTCCTCATGGGTGCGCAGGGCCATGAGAAGGGGGAGGAACGGCCAGAAGTCGGGGCCGCCGTTCAGCTTTGTCCGCAGGGAGCGCGGCCCGAAGAAGCCGTCGCTCTGCTGGGTGGCGAGGATGGCGTCGATCCACCTACGGGAGTTCGCGAGCGCTGCCTGGTCACGGGTGGCCACGGCCAGCGGGACATAGCCACGCAGCCAGTAGGGCACCTCCTCCCAGCCGTCCTGGTCCGGACGGGTCCACCCGGTGGCGTTGACATCGAGGAAGTGCGAGCGCTCCTCGTACCGGCCGCAGAGCCCGAGGAGTTGGAGACGAAGCTGCTCGGCCAGCCATCCGCGCGGGGTGATGCTCCCGGACGGGAGCCGGTCGAAGGCGTCGGCCAGCGGGGCCCTCGGCCGCTGGGCCGGGGATGCCACGGCGGCCGGGGCCAGGTGGGCGGCGAGCGCGGGGGCGCCGAGGGTGAGGGCGCTGGTGCGGAGGAAGCGACGTCGGTCGAGGGGCATCGTGCGGCTCCTGTCGGTGGGGTGCCGAGGAAGTGCCGAAGAATTGCCGAGGGATGTCAAGGTGGACGCGTCGTGCCTGACATCGTTGTCGGGCATCACAGCACGCCACCGGCGCCCTGTCCAGGTGCATGACAGGCCGGGAGCGCGACAAGCCGGGAGTACGGCAGGCCGCGAGTGTGACAAGCCGGGAGTACGGCAGGCCGCGAGTGTGACAAGCCGGGAGTACGACAAGCCGGAGTACGACCGCCCTGCCCCGGTGGGGCTCTATGCTGAGCGTGATGTCCGCACCCCAGGGCCCCACCTTCCGTGAGCTCGTCGTCCAGGCGCTGTCCTCCGTCGAGCACGGCTACGATCTGCTGGCCCCGAAGTTCGACCACACCGGGTACCGGACCCCGGCGTCGGTGCTGGACTCGGTGGCCGGCGCACTGCGCGGGCTCGGGCCCTTCGACAGCGGCCTCGACGTGTGCTGCGGAACCGGCGCGGGCATGGGCGTGCTGCGGCAGGTGTGCCGGAAGCGGATCACCGGCGTCGACTTCAGCGCGGGCATGCTGGCCGCGGGCCGGGCCCGTACCCCGGTGGTGCCGGAGGCACCGCGCACGGGCTGGGTACGCGCCGACGTGCGCGCCCTTCCGTTCGGGCCGGTGTTCGATCTGGCGGTGAGCTTCGGGGCGTTCGGCCACTTCCTGCCGCGGGAGCTGCCGGGGCTTTTCGCCCAGGTCCACTCCGTGCTCCGCCCGGGCGGCCGGTTCGCCTTCCCGATCGGGGCACCGGCCCGTCCGGGATCCCGGCAGTACTGGGAGCTCCTGGCGTTCGACACCGCGATGCGGGTGCGCAACGCGGTATGGCGGCCGCGCTTTGTGATGTACTACCGGACCTTCCGGCTCGCGGAGGTGCGGGAAGAGCTGGTCCGGGCCGGGTTCGAAATCGAACTGCGGGCACTGGAGGAGCTCGGCCGACGGGCGGACGGCAGCCCTCGCTGCCGACTGGTCGTGGCCACCCGGCCCGGCTGAGCGGGCCCGTTGGCCACCGGCCGGTCTAGCGGGCCCGTTGGCCACCGGCTGGTCCGGAGCGCGCCCCACACGGTACGCGGCGGATCGCAGGCACGGCGGCAACCCAAGCGGCGGTGGCGGCGACCTGAGGCTGACAACTTGTCAGCTACTCAAGGGAGTTCACAGTGCGCTCATTCCTCGCGCGCCTGGCCACCGTGCTGGCCGCCCTGGCCGCGCTGGTCGCCGCGCCCGGCGTCGCGACGGCCGCCCCGTCGCGGGTCGCCGACGACTGGAACCCGCCCGCCAACCTGGTGCAGCCGCTGGGCGAGGTGTGGAACCACGTCGAGTCGACCTACCCGGATCTCTACGGCTTCCGCAACTACGGCTGGGACCAGGTCATGGCCAACAGGGGAAGCGTCAACTACTGCGTCCGCTGGGAGTCCGACGCTCCCGTCAGCGCCGCGCTGCGCGACCAGATCCACGCCGCGGTCAAGAAGCAGTACGCCAAGTGGATGGCGGCCATGGTGGAGAACGGCAAGGGACACAACGCCTGGCCCTACACCAACGTCCCGGTCAACATCGTCGGCTGGGCCGTGAAGAACCGCTCGACACTCCAGTGGACCGACAACTCGGTCGACATCTACGCCGGGAACCTCGACAGTGGCGGCGCCCCGCAGTGCTCACCCGACTGTGGACGCTTCTTCCACCAGGACGGTAACTACTCGCGCTGCCCGGGCGGTGCGGCCCGCCACTACGACCAGTCGCTGTGGCTGACGAAGGGCTTCCAGGGCGGTGCCGGCGGAGACTGGGGCCAGCGTGTGGGACAGGAGTACTTCACCGGTGCGCTGAACCAGGACAACATCCACATCTACCTGCATGAAGTCGGCCACACCTTCGGCCTCGACGACTTCTACGACTGGACGCCGACCGGCCAGTGCTGCTTCCTCATGAAGGCGGGAAGCGCCACGCAGATCACGGAGTTCGACAAGTGGATGCTCCGTGACTTCTGGCGCCATCTGAAGAGCCGCTACGGCCTCTGAGCGGACGGTGTCCGCACCCGCTCACCATGCCCCTGGCCTCGTCAGCCGAGCCGTACCGGGCCTTCGGCGACGTCCCCTGTCCGGCCGGCAGGGGACGTCGGCCCGTTCAGTCGTCACATTCGCCGCGCCAGGTGAGGCTGGTCAGGGTGGCCCTGGAACCGATGATCAACTTGTAGTCGCCGGGGCCGGGGTTGAAGTGGAGGCACCTGCCAAACGTCTGTCCGTTGAAGACCCAGGTGGCCTGGATGTGATCGTGGCCCGGCTGACGGGTGCCGTTGTTGAAGATCGTGCTGCCGACGATGCCGGTCGGGTGGGAGCCCCTCCAGTTGCCGGTCGTCTTGATCACGGCCGGACCGTCGGTGCCCACGTTGCTGTCGAAGACACAGACGTTCCCTGAGGGACAGTCGGGCGGACTGGGCTCGGCCGACGCGGTGGGCGCACTGGCGAGCACGGCGACGAGGGCCGCGGACAGGGCTGCCGTGACGGCGATGCGCTGGTGCATGGTGTTCCTCCCGGCTACCGCTGGGGGCGCCCTCCTGGGTGCCCCTTCCGCCGACAGGGCATCACGAACCGGCGGGGACTGGTCCCGAAGGCCCGTCCCCGGCCGGCTACGAGGAAAACGGTCCCACCCGGAACCAGTCGAACTCCGCCACACCGCCCCTGCCGCCGGTCGCCGGACCGGTGGCGAAGAGTCCCACGGTCGCCCCGATCCACTTGCCCGCGGTCGCCGGGAACGGCTCCCCGAGCGGTGTGAACCCCCGCCCGTCCACCTCGGCCGCGAACTGGCACACCGCCCCCGGCCGCACAGTCACCCGGAGCCGTACGGCAGAGCGCCCCCTCCGCAACGGCACCGGCGTGACGGCGTCCACCTCGGCGGCGTCCTGGGCCGCGGTGCGACATACGAGGACGATCCGGTCGCCGTCGTGACGCAGGCCCACCCAGGCGTAGGTCTCACCCAGGACCACCAGCCCGGCCCGGGACCCCTCCGTCATGGCCGACAGGCTCATCGAGGTCGTCGCGGTGAACGATTCGGCGGGCAACCGCTGGGTCAGCACATGGGGCAGCAGCCGTAAGTCACCGGCGACCGGGCTCGGTTGGCAGACCAGGGCGAGCCGGCCCGGGGAGCGGCGCAGCGACCACCACGCCGGGTCGGCGTTCGCCTGCCACATCCACTGCCCGCCCAGCTCCGCCCCGGTGAACTCGTCGCTACTGGCCGGCGCGGTGACCTCCGTCCGGCCGTTCACCCGGGGCTTGGTGTGCACCAGCACCGGCGTACCCCGGCCACTGCCGTCGTCGGTGCCCATCACCGGCCAGCCATCGGTGCGCCACCGCATCGGCTGGAGGTGCACCACCCGTCCGTAGGCATCGCGGTCCTGGAAGTGCAGGAACCAGTCCTCACCGCTCTCCGTGGTCACCCACGCTCCCTGATGCGGCCCGTTGACGGGGCTGTCGCCCTGGGCGAGGACGATGCGGTCCTCGTACGGGCCCCAGATGGAGCGGGAGCGGAACGCCGACTGCCAGCCGTTGGTGACGCCTCCGGCGGGTGCGAAGATCCAGTACCAGCCGTCCCGCTTGTAGAGTTTCGGGCCCTCCAGCGTGGTGTAGCCGGGGAGGTCATCGCCGTTGATCACGATCCGGCCCGCGTCGAGCAGCTCGGTCCCGTCCGGGCTCATACGGTGCAGCGTGAGCCGGTTGTTGATGCCGCTGCGGCTCTTCGCCCACGCGTGGACCAGATACGCCTGCCCGTCGTCGTCCCACAGCGGACACGGGTCGATCAGCCCCTTGCCCGGTTTGACCGGACGCGGTGCGCTCCATGGCCCTCGCGGATCGGTGGCGGTCACCATGAAGATGCCGAAGTCGGGGTCGGGATAGAAGATCCAGAACCTGCCGTCGTGATGGCGCAGGGCCGGAGCCCACACCCCTTCGCCGTGCCTCGGCTCGCTGAAGTGGTCCTTTGGCTCCAGCTCGGTCAGGGCATGACCGATGACGCTCCAGTTGACCAGGTCGACCGACCGCAGCACGGGCAGTCCGGGAACGCGGTTGAAGGTGGAGGCGACCAGATAGAAGTACGGGCCCACCCGGATCACATCGGGGTCGGACCAGTCGGCGTTGAGCACCGGGTTCTGATAGCGGCCGTCCCCCAGGTCGGCCACCCATGGCAGATGTGTCCGGGCCGAGGCCGGTTCACTTGCCGTCACCGCGCCACCTGCCTCGATCGGCCCGCCTGGCCGTGGCGTCGCCGAGGCCGGGGTGGTGGCGCCGACTCCGCCGAGCACCGTCGATCCGGCGACCGCGCCGAGGCCGGTCCGTAATACCTGCCTGCGACCGTGTTCGCTCACTGTTCCCTCCGGGGCGACTCATGGGGGTGCGTCCGTCGGTTGGGTGGTGCGTCCGTTGGTAAGCGCTTTCCGTCTTCCGCCGGAGTCTGTCAGCGCGCCATGGCCCGGGCAAGACCGGCGAGAATCCGCCACCGGACAATCGGCGGACCCGGCAACCTCCTGCCGCGCGGTGGCGACAGTCGCACGGCAGATGTCGTCGAGCAGTGGGAGTGGTGGGCCATGGAAGCCGAACGTCGGGTGGTGGGGCGCGGCAGGCGTCGTGGGCCGGCAGTGGTCGTCGGGGCCCTGATGCTGGCGGGCGCGGTCGCTCTGCCGGGGGCGGGGGCATTCGCCGAGGGCGCGCGCGGACCGGCCGCCGCGTCCTGGAGCGCCGATGTCGCCGACGGGTTCGCATCCGTCAGCGCGCTGGGGCAGAACGGTACGTACGGGGGCCGGGACGGCCGTACGGTCACCGTGCGCACCCTCGCCGATCTCGAGAAGTACGCGACGGCGGCCGAGCCGTACGTCATCGTCGTGGCCGCGGCGATCACGATGGATCCCAAGGGCAAGGAGATCAAGGTCGCCTCCGACAAGACCATCGTGGGCTCGGGCACCTCGGGTCAGATCGTCGGTGGCGGCTTCTTCCTGGGCCAGGGCGTGCACAACGTCATCATCAGGAACCTGACGATCCGTGATTCCTACGAGGGCACCTGGAACGACAAGGAGCACGACTGGGACGCCATCCAGATGGACGGTGCCCACCATGTGTGGATCGATCACAACGAACTGCGGCATATGGCCGACGGGCTGATCGACAGCCGTAAGGACACCACCTACCTCACGGTGTCCTGGAACCGGCTGCAGCAGAACAACAAGAGCTTCGGGATCGGCTGGACGGAGAACACCACGGCCGACATCACGATCCACCACAACTGGTTCCGCGAGAGTGAGCAGCGCAACCCGTCCGCCGACAACATCGCCCATGCGCATCTCTACAACAACTACCTGCAGGACGACCCCGGGACGGACATCAACTCCTCCTACGGCAACTACGCCCGGGGGAACACCAAGATGGTGCTGGAGAACAGCTACTTCCAGGGCTTCGAGAACCCCGTCATCAAGGACGCCACCGCCACCCTGATTCAGCGCGGCAATGTCTTCGTCAACACCACCGGCCGCAACGAGAGCGGCGGCACCGCGTTCGACCCGAAGGCGTATTACTCCTACTCCCTCGACCCCGCCGACCGGGTGCCGTCCATCGTGACCTCCGGCTCGGGCCCCACCCGGGCCATCGGCACCACCGGCTGACCCGGCTGGCGCCGATATCGGCGTGACCTGCCCTTACGCTGCGTCGTAGCCGGGGAGAGCCAGCGCCGAGTGCGCCTTCCGGCCCGTGCTGTTGAGCACGGGGGACGGGTCGCGCAGCGCCTCGTTGCGCCGTGCCAGATCCTCGGGAGTGCGGGGGGACACACTCGCGCTCCCTTCGGTGGCGAGTGCCTGGTTCATCTCCACGAACGACCGCACGGTGCGCTCGTACCTCTCGTAGGCGTCGGCGTGGTCGGGGCCCGTGGCCAGCTCGCCGGCGAGGACGTACGCGCCGACCAGCGCCAGGCTCGAGCCCTGGCCGGAGAAGAACGACGGCGCGTAGGCGGCGTCGCCGACCAGGGCGACCCGGCCGGTGGACCACCGTGGCATATGGATCTGGCTGACCACGTCGAAGAAGAGGTCGTCGCTGTCGCGCATGGCGGCGACCATGCGCGGGATCTCCCAGGCGTATCCGGCGAACGTCCCGGCCACGAGGTCGCGCTGGGCGGCGGGGTCGCGGAAGGCGTCGAGGGGCGGGTCGGGGCGCAGGAAGCTGAGGAAGGCGTGCACCCGGTCGCCGTCGCGGGGTGCGTAGAGGACGGCGGTCCTGCCCGGCACGTTCCAGGTGAGACCCTCGTGGGCGAGCCCGAGGTGGTTGGGCATGGTGAATCCGGCGAAGCTGTGGCCGAGATAGCGGTGGTAGGGCTCCTCGGGGCCGAAGGCCAGGCCCCTGGTGCGCGAGTGGATGCCGTCGGCGCCGATGACCAGGTCGAAGGTGCGCCGGGCGCCGCCGCGGAAGGTCACGTCCACCCCGCCGTCGTGGTCGTGGAGGGTGGCGATGGAGTCGTTGAAGAGGAGTTCGGCGTCGTCGCGGATCGCCCCGTAGAGGATCTCGGCCAGCTCTCCGCGAGGGATTTCGAGGTCGTGGCCTTCCTCGCCGCCGGAGATGGCTTCGGGCCGGAGGGCGGCTATCGGACGGCCTTCCACGTCGACGAAGGAGATCCGGCGGATGGCGACGTGGGCGTCCTGGAGCCGGGGGAGCACCCCCATGCGCCGGACGACCTCGACCGCGGTGCCGCGGATGTCGATGGGGTAGCCGCCACCGCGTAGTGCGGCCGCCTTCTCGACGAGTGTGACCGCGAAACCGTACCGGTGGAGCCAGTAGGCCAGCGCGGGGCCGGCGATGCTGGCCCCGGAGACCAGGACCGTGCGCTTCGGCGCGGTGTTCATGCCGCTCATGGGCACTCCTCTCCGGCCCTCCTGCGGGGAGGGCCTGGCGTATACCTAACTCAGGTATCCTTTTTAGTGGCGTGAAAGGGCCCTGGATGCGGGGCCGATGGGATGACTATATACCTAACTTAGGTAGATGTGGAGGGCGGGCATGACCGCCGAGGAACCGGAGGCCGGGCAGGGCGGCGACGGTGAACACGACCTGCTGGCCATGCTGCCCCGTCTGACGCAGCTCAGCGGTGCCGTGAACCGGGGCCGCCTGACCGAACGCGCCATGGAGGCCGCCGGTGTATCCGTGGACCGGCCCGCGATGTCGGTGCTGATCTCCCTGCATGTGGCGGGCGGTCCACTGCGCGTGGGGGAGATCGCCGCACGGATGCAGGTCGTCGGGCCCCATGTGACCCGGCAGGTGAACGAGCTGGCGCGGCGCGGACTGGTCCACCGGGTCACCGATCCGGACGATCAGCGCGCTCGGCTCATCGAGCCGACCGCCGAGGGAGCGGCGGCGACCGACCGCTATATGCGGACCGTCCTCGGATGGTTCGGCGACGCCCTCGCGGGCTGGAGTCCGCACGACCGCGAGGTCTTCGGCCGGCTTCTGGCGCGCTTCGTCGACGACCTCACCGCCCATCTGGACTCCCTCGACGACGATCGGCCCGCATAAGCGGACACGCGCCCGGCCGGAGGTCCTCCTACCCGGACGCCCGGCCCGTCTCGACGAGGTCGGCCAGCTTGTCCAGGCTCATACGGGTGCCCAGCTCGTTGTCGGCGGCCGGTACGGCGTCGGGGAGCCCCTCGTGCAGGATGTGGACGTCCGTGCCGCCGCCCTCCGCGTCGGTGAGCGTGGTCGTGATCGTCATCGTGGTGCGCAGGGCGGGATCCGTGGTCTCGAACTCGGACACCTCGACCACCTGCTCGTCCGGCACCAGCCGGCTGAAGCGGCCGTGGTAAGTGTCCGTATGGCCGCCCGACTTGCCGGTGCTCGCCGGGTCGTCGTAGATGAGCGAGATGCGGAAGGTCCCGCCTTCGTGGGGGTCGAACTCATGCACCCGGCAGGTCATGCCGTCGGGCACCCGCCAGGCCGCGACGGCGCTCGCGTCGAGGAGCGCCCGGTAGACGGCCGAGCGCGGAGCGTTCATGCGTCGGGAGACTCGCGTGGCATACATGCGCCCAACCTAGCGGCCGGGTGGCGGGCACATAAGCCGGTGGCCCGGTGCCCGGCCGCTGGGTTGGGCGGCGGCGGAGGTCTAGCGTCCGGAAAGACCTCCGCCGCCGGGACACCCCATCCACGGAGCGCTGTCGAGGGGTGCCGTTTTCGGGGGAGTGCGGGTCAGCGCTTGACCTTGCGGGTCGCCCGCAGCCACTCCTTGTTCATCGCGGTGATGGAGAACAGGGGGATGCCCTTGGGGCAGGCGGTGGCGCACTCACCGGTGAGGGTGCAGCCGCCGAAGCCCTCGGCGTCCATCTGGGACACCATGTCCAGCACCCGGGTCTCCCGCTCGGGAGAGCCCTGGGGCAGCACATTGAGGTGGTTGACCTTGGCCGAGGTGAACAGCATCGCCGCACCGTTGGGACAGGCCGCCACGCAGGCGCCGCACCCGATGCACTCGGCGTGCTCGAACGCGAAGTCCGCGTCCGCCTTGGGCACCGCGGTCGCGTGTGCCTCCGGCGCGGCCCCGGTCGGGGCGGTGATGAAGCCACCGGCCTGGATCACCCGGTCGAAGGCGGAGCGGTCCACCACCAGGTCCTTGATGACCGGGAAGGCGGAGGCACGCCACGGCTCGATGTCGATGGTGTCGCCGTCCTGGAAGGACCGCATATGGAGCTGGCAGGTGGTGGTGCGCTCGGGACCGTGGGCGTCACCGTTGATCACCAGGCTGCACGCACCGCAGATGCCCTCACGGCAGTCGTGGTCGAAGGCCACCGGCTCCTCACCCTTGACGATGAGTTCCTCGTTGAGGATGTCGAGCATCTCCAGGAAGGACATGTCCTGGGAGACGCCGTCGAGCTGGTAAGTGGCCATGGCACCGGGGGTGTCGGCGTTCTTCTGGCGCCAGACGCGCAGGGTGAGCTTCATGCGTAGCTCCGCTGAGTGGGGTGGACGTACTCGAAGGTCAGGTGCTCCTTGTGGAGCACGGGGGCGGCGCCGGTGTCGGTGAACTCCCAGGCCGCGGCGTAGGTGAACTCCTCGTCCCTACGGGCGGCCTCGCCGTCGGGGGTCTGGGACTCCTCGCGGAAGTGGCCACCGCAGGACTCGGCCCGGTGCAGGGCGTCCAGGCACATCAGCTCGGCCAGCTCCAGATAGTCCACGACCCGGTTGGCCTTCTCCAGCGACTGGTTGAACTCCTCGCCGGTGCCCGGCACCTTGATCCGCCGCCAGAACTCCTCGCGGATCTGCGGGATGCGGTCCAGCGCCTTGCGCAGCCCCTCGTCGGTGCGGGCCATGCCGCAGAACTCCCACACCAGCTCGCCGATCTCGCGGTGGAAGGAGTCGGGGGTGCGGTCGCCGTCGACGGCCAGCAGCTTGGCCAGCCGGTCCTCGGTCTCCCGCACCGCCTCCACGGCCGCGGGGTGCCCGGCGTCGACCTCTTCCTTGTGCGGGTGGCGGGCCAGATAGTCGTTGATCGTCGACGGCAGGACGAAGTAGCCGTCGGCCAGGCCCTGCATCAGCGCGGAGGCGCCGAGCCGGTTGGCACCGTGGTCGGAGAAGTTGGCCTCGCCGATCGCGAACAGCCCCGGCACGGTGGTCTGCAGGTCGTAGTCGACCCACAGCCCGCCCATCGTGTAGTGGATCGCGGGGTAGATGCGCATCGGGACCTCGTACGGGTTCTCCGCCGTGATCCGCTCGTACATGTCGAAGAGGTTGCCGTACTTCTCCTCGACCGCCTTGCGGCCCATCCGGGCGATGGCGTCGGCGAAGTCCAGATACACGCCCTGGCCGCCGGGTCCGACGCCGCGGCCCTCGTCACAGACGTTCTTCGCGGCGCGGGAGGCGATGTCGCGCGGCACCAGATTGCCGAACGACGGATAGATCCGCTCCAGGTAGTAGTCGCGCTCGTCCTCGGGGATCTCGGCCGCGGGACGGGTGTCGCCCTTCGCCTTGGGCACCCAGATCCGGCCGTCGTTGCGCAGCGACTCGCTCATCAGGGTCAGCTTGGACTGGTGGTCCCCGGAGCGCGGAATGCAGGTCGGGTGGATCTGGGTGAAGCAGGGGTTGGCGAAGTACGCGCCGCGCCGGTGCGCCCGCCAGATGGCGGTCGCGTTGGAGTTCATGGCGTTCGTCGACAGATAGAAGACGTTGCCGTAGCCGCCGCTGGCCAGCACCACCGCGTCGGCGAAGTACGTGGAGATCTTGCCGGTCACCAGATCGCGGGCGACGATGCCACGCGCCCGCCCGTCGACCACGATCAGGTCCAGCATCTCGGTGCGGGCGTGCATCTCCACATTGCCCGCCGCGATCTGGCGGGACAGCGCCTGATAGGCGCCGAGCAGCAACTGCTGGCCCGTCTGACCGCGGGCGTAGAAGGTGCGGGAGACCTGCACACCGCCGAACGAGCGGGTGTCCAGCAGACCGCCGTACTCCCGGGCGAAGGGCACGCCCTGGGCCACGCACTGGTCGATGATCTCCACCGAGATCTGCGCCAGGCGGTGGACATTGGACTCGCGGGCGCGGAAGTCGCCGCCCTTGACGGTGTCGTAGAACAGCCGGTGGATCGAGTCGCCGTCATTGCGGTAGTTCTTCGCCGCGTTGATCCCGCCCTGGGCGGCGATGGAGTGGGCCCGGCGCGGCGAGTCCTGGTAGCAGAACTGCACCACGTGGTAGCCCTGCTCGGCCAGGGTGGCGCCGGCGGCGCCACCGGCCAGGCCGGTGCCCACCACGATGATGGTGTGCTTGCGGCGGTTGGCGGGGTTGACCAGCTTGGCCTGGAAGCGGCGGGTGTCCCAGCGCTCGCTGACCGGCCCGGAGGGGGCCAGCTCGTCCTCGATCGGCTCGCCGACGGTGTACTCGGTGTATTCGCTGTACGAGGTCATGGTCAGCTCACCACTCCGGTCATGACACCGACGGGTATCGAGATGAACCCGGCGGTGAGGACGATCGCCAGCCCATTGGCAGTGGCCTTGAGGGCACGGTCACGGGTGCGGCTGCCCGCGCCCAGGGTCTGCGCGGCGCTCCAGAAGCCGTGCTGGACGTGCATGCCCATGGCCAGCATCGCCACGATGTAGATGACGTTCCCGTACCAGGTGGAGAAGGTGTCCACCACGTTCTGGTACGGATGGCCCTCTTGGAATCCGCCGCTGTGCGTGGTGCCGGTGGTGAGGTCCAGGATGTGCCACACGATGAACAGGGCCAGGATCACCCCGCCCCAGCGCATGGTCCGGGTGGCATAGCTCATCCGTGGCTTGGCATGGACGTAGCTCTGCGGGCGGGCCTTGATGTCGCGCCTGCTCAGCTGGTAGGCGGACACACCGTGCAGGATCACCGCGGCGACGAGGACGATACGGGCGATCCACAGGCCCCATTCATGGTGCAGGACGGGCGCCCCCATGACACGCAGCCAGTGTCCGTAGCCGTTGAACTCCCCGGGACCGAAGAAGATCTTCATGTTTCCGAGCAGGTGGGCACAGAGGTAGCCGATCATGATCAGACCGGTCACGCCCATGACGATCTTCTTGCCGAGGGTCGATTGCCAGAATGTGAGCGCCATGGACGGCCGTCGCTCCGCCCGCGTCGGACGCTGCTCCGGCCGCGTTGTCAATGCCATGGACACGACGGTAGAACCCGGCGGGTCGAAAGGGCCAAGATATGATTCTGATCATCTCGATAGTCAGCGTCTATCGAGGGCCGCTCAGATCCGGCCACGCTTGGCCCGGCCGTCCCCCTGGCCGTCTCCCGGCCGGGTGAAAACGGTCAGCGGAAGCCCTCGCGGGTGATGCCGATGGCCTGCCGGAGCAGGTCCACGACATCGCGCTCACGGCGTTCGAGAGCCGTCTGCCCGACGACGCGGAAGGCGGCGAGCAGGGTCGCGGCGAGGACCTGGGCCCGCAGCGGGGTGTCCGGTCCGGCGGGGAGGCGCTCTTCGGCGGCCTCGGCGAGATCGCGCTCGGCGGTGGCGTAGGTGGCGACCAGCTCCGGGAGCAGCGCCGGATGCAGGCGCAGGGTCCGGTAGTGCTCCTCCTGCGCCGGGTCGGCGGCGAACTCGGTGGAGTGCTGCTCGGCGGCGTGGATGACCGCCGTCATCAGGGATTCCCCCGCCGGGCGGGCCCGGATCAGCTCGACCAGCCGGACCGTACGCGCACTGTCGTGATGCAGCAGCGCCTGTTCCTTGCTGGCGAAGTAGTTGGAGAAGGTGCGCCGGGAGACGGTGGCGGCATCGGCGATGGCCTCCACCGTGAGGTGCTCGACGCCGTGCTCGGCGGCGAGGCGCACGGCGGCATCGTGCAGCGACTGGCGGGTCGCCGCCTTCTTGCGCTCGCGCAGGCCGGTAGTCATCGCCGAGGAGCATACGCGAGAAGGCCGATTCTTGCCCACTGGGAAATCTTGCGCAATGAGAACGTTTTCTGTGAGGCTGAGCCCGCGCCGCCGATCAACGGACCCCGGGCAGTGCCCGAGCCCCGCAGACCTTCCGACGACAGAGGCACGAGGACCCCCTATGTCCACCCCCCACCATCCGCCCACCGCCACCACGTCCATGGACGCCGAGGAGCTGGGATTCGACCCGGACGCCCTGCGAGCGAAGTACCGGGCCGAGCGTGACCGCCGCATCCGCCCCGACGGCAGGAAGCAGTACCGGCGCATCGCCGGCGACTTCGACTCCTACGCCCAGGACCCGTACGTGGAACCGGAATTCACCCGGGAGCCACTGCACGACCGGGTCGAGGTGCTGATCATCGGGGGCGGATTCGGCGGACTGCTCGCCGGTGCGCGGCTGCGGCAGGCCGGTGTGCGGGAGATCCGCATGATCGAACAGGGCGGGGACTTCGGCGGCACCTGGTACTGGAACCGCTATCCGGGTGTCCAGTGCGACATCGAGTCCTATGTCTATCTGCCCCTGCTCGAGGAGATCGGCTACGTACCGCGGTGGCGCTACGCGCCGGGCGAGGAGATCAGACAGCACGCGCGGGCGATCGGGCGCCACTTCGACCTCTACCGCGATGTCCGCTTCCGGACCCAGGTGACAGAACTCCGCTGGGACGACACCGAGTTGGAGTGGACCGTCCACACCGACCGGGACGACCGCATCCGGGCCCGCCATGTGGTGATCTCCAGCGGAACACTCAGCCGGGCGAAACTCCCCGGCATCCCCGGGATCGAGACCTTCAAGGGGCATACGTTCCACACCAGCCGCTGGGACTACGACTACACCGGCGGCGACGCGAGCGGCGGACTGCACGGGCTCGCCGACAAGCGCGTGGCCCTCATCGGCACCGGCGCCACCGCCATCCAGGTCGTGCCACATCTGGGACGGGACGCCGAGCACCTGTATGTGTTCCAGCGCACGCCCTCCTCGGTCGATGTGCGTGGCAACCGCCCCACCGATCCGGGGTGGGCCGCATCGCTGACGCCCGGCTGGCAGCGG
The DNA here is from genome assembly GCF_003595545.1 of Streptomyces sp. 11-1-2. Lineage (NCBI taxonomy): Bacteria > Bacillati > Actinomycetota > Actinomycetes > Kitasatosporales > Streptomycetaceae > Streptomyces > Streptomyces sp. 11-1-2. Next base: position 1,266,836 of record NZ_CP022545.1, on the reverse strand, counting down.
CGCCGCAGGGACAACTTCCTCGCCGTCGTCACCGGCGGCCAGGCGGCCGAGGACCTGGTGGACGACGGCTGGACGAGCACCGCGCGGCTGCAGCAGAAACTCATCCCGACCGACAGCTACGCGGGCCTGCCATCCCAGGAGCGCGAACGCCTCTACGAAATCGCGGACTTCCAGAAGATGAACGGGATCCGCGACCGCGTGGACTCCATCGTCGAGAACACGGCGACGGCCGAGGCGCTCAAGCCCTGGTACCGCTACATGTGCAAGCGCCCCACGTTCAGCGACACCTATCTGGACACCTTCAACCGGGCCAACGTCACACTCGTGGACACGGCCGACCACGGGGGCGTCGAGCGCATCACCGAGAACGCCGTCGTGGTCGACGGGGTCGAGTACGAGGTCGACTGCGTCATCTTCGCCACCGGCTTCGAGGTCGGCGTCTCCGGCGTCACCTCCGGACTCCTGCCGGTGCACGGCCGGGGCGGTGTCACCCTGACCGAAGCCTGGCGCGACGGCCCGAAGACACTCCACGGCTTCTACAGCCACGGCTTCCCCAACCTCTTCCAGCTCGGCCCGCTGCAGAACGCCAGCGCCGTCAACTATGTGCACATCCTCGATGAGCAGGCGATCCATGTCGCCGAGGTGCTCGCCGAGGCGCGCAAGCGCCGGGCCCGGTATGTCGAGCCGACCGCCGAGGCCGAGGCGGCCTGGCGCGCCACCATCCGTGAGAAGGCGGCGGACCTGTACGCCTTCCAGGCCGAGTGCACCCCCGGCTACTACAACAACGAGGGCATGCCCAGGGAGCGCAGCGAGTCCTTCGGCGACGGGCCGATCGCCTTCCATGAGCTGCTCAGGCGCTGGCGCGCGGACGGCGGCATGAACGACGTGCTGGTGGACTGACACCGATGGATATCACCCACTCCCAAGGAGCGACGATGCACCCCAGCCGGTTCGACGACACCGGCCGCGGCCGGGCCACGAGCGACCGTATGGAGGTGCGTCGACTCACCAGGGCGAACCGGCTGTGGGGATCCAACGGCGTCACGTTCGGCCCCGACGGGCGGCTGTACGTGGCGCAGTTCCTCGCCGGGCAGATCAGCGCCGTGGACCCCGCCTCGGGCGATGTCGAGGTGGTGGTGCCGCTCGACGGCCCGGTGGAGGCGCCGGACGACCTGGCCTTCGGGGCGGACGGCTCGATGTACATCGCCGATCTGACCCCCGGCCGGGTATGGCGGCGCAGCTCGGAGGGCGCGTACACCCTGGTCTCCGACCAGGTGTCGGTGCCCAACGGCATCACCTGCGTCGGCGACCGCCTCTTCGTCAACGAGATGAAGATGAACGGCCGGCTGATGGAGCTGTTCCCCGGCGGCGGCGACCCGGCGGTGCTGACCGACGGGCTGGCCCTGGGCAACGCCATGCAACTCGGCCCCGACGGCTGCCTGTACTACCCTCAGATGATGCGCAACCAGGTCTGGCGGATCCCGCCCGACGGCGGGGTGCCCGAACTGGTCGCCGAGGAGGTGGACGACCCCGTCGCGGTGCGGTTCGACCGGGGCGGCGTGCTCGTCGTGCTGTCCCGTGGCATGGCCGGTCTGGTGACCCGGATCGATCTGAACACCGGGGCCCGGGCGGTCGTGGCAAGCGGCATCGTGGGGCTGGACAACGCCGCGTTCGACCACGAGAACCGGATGTTCGTCTCCAGCTTCGCCAGTGGCGGGATCGCGGAGGTGCACACGGACGGCAGGACGCGGGTGGTGGTCCCCCAGGGGTTCGACGGGCCGTTCGGCATCACGGTCGACCTCGGTGGCACGGTGTACGCGGCCGACCACTTCCGCCTGGCGAGCCCGGACGTCTCCGGCTCCGGTCCTGGTCTCGGTCCCGACTTCCGTCCCGGCTCCGGTCCCGGCGCCGGTGAGGACGGAGGCGAGCCCGGTGTCGTCACCCACGAGCTGATATACGCCGTGCACAACGTCACCGCCGACGACGGCCTGCTGCACCTCACCTCTCAGCTCGGCGATGTACGCACCCACGACCCCGTCAGGAAGACCACGCGGGTACGGGCCACCGGGCTGGACCAGCCCACCGGAATCGCCGTCGCACCGGACGGCTCCCTCGTGGTCGCCGAGACCGGTGCGGGCCGCATCCTGCGCATCGACGACACCGACACGGTGAGCGTGCTCGCCGAGGGACTCGACCACCCCCTGGACGTCGCCTTCGACGGCGAACGGCGCTGCTACGTCAGCGACGACCGGCGCGGCGCGGTGCTCCGGCTGGAGGACGGCGCGGCGGTGGTCGTCGCGGACGGGCTCGGCGCACCGCAGGGCCTGGCCGTGCGCGGTGACGAGCTGTTCACGGTGGAGGTCGCGCAACGGCGGCTGCGGGCGATCTCGCCGGACACGGGTGAGAGCAGGATCGAGGCCGAGAACCTGGCGGTCGGCCTGCCGCTCGGGATCACGCGCACCGAACCCGAGCCGATCCCCGGAGTCCCCGGCCGCCCGCGTCAGTTCGCCGGACTCGCCGTCGCCCCGGACGGGGCCCTCCTCGTATCGGCCAATGGGGAGGGGAGTGTGCTGCGTCTGATCGAGCCGGCCGAATGAGGTTCGCCGCCTGAGCGGCTGCGCCGGAGCCGTCGCTCAGGTGAGGTCGACCCACACCTCAGGAGAGGTCGACCCACACCTTTCCCGCCGCGGTGTACGCCGCGGTGAACGCCTCCTGGACGTCCTCCAGGGCATAGCCGTCGCTGACCACCGCCCCGAGCCGGGGTGGTGTCCGCGACTCCAGGGCGCTGACGGTCTGTGCGAAGTCCACCGGATGGTCGTAGATCATGCTGCCGATGAGGGTGATCTGCCCCGCCACCAGATCGCGGGGCGAAACCCCGAGAGGAGAGGTGTTCATCCCGATCAGAACCGCGGTGCCGGGTTTGGTGAGCCGCCGCAGCCCCTGCTCGATGACTCCGGGGGCGCCGGAGGTCTCGAAGAGACAGGGGAGCCCGTCCGTGTCCGGTGGCAGGGGCGTCGCGCCCAGCGAACACGCGCGGTCGAGCCGGGCCTCGTTGGGCTCCTGGACGAACACCGTCACACCGTGGTCGACCAGCGCCTGACACAGCAGCAGACCCTGGGAACCGGCCCCGATCACCAGGCAGCTCTGCCCCGGCGCGATGCCCGAGCGCCGCATCGCCGCCCGTGCCACGGTCGCCGGTTCCACACAGACCAGGTCCTCGAGCGACAGCCGCGGGGCGACCGGCCAGACGAACGCGGCCGGCGCGACGACGTAGTCACTCAGCAGACCGGGAACGGTCAGTCCCACAGCGGCCCGGCCGGCGCAGGCCGACGTCCGCCCGGCCCGGCAGGGGGCGCACGCCAGACAGCAGTAGTCCGGTTCGATGACCACGTCCTGGCCGGTGCGCAGACCGCTGACCGCACTGCCCAGCTCGACGATCCGCCCCGTCCCCTCGTGGCCCAGGATCCAGGGCAGACGCGGTGGCCGCCGGTGTCCCGCGTGCACCGCGAGATCGGAGCCGCACAGCCCCGTGCCCCGCATCCGGATCAGCACGTCCCCGGGGCCGCAGGACGGCTCCGGCACGGACACCACGGACAGCACACCGGGCTCCGTCAGCACGGCGGCCCTCAAGGGATCGCCTGCTTTCCGGAAAGACGCGCCGCCAGCATCATGCCAAGAGCGTGCCACACATGATCCGCGCGGCGGTAGACCACGTCACCGGCGCACCTGACCAAGTCTCAGCCGCCGCACACCACCTACGCGTACGCTGAGGACGCGACTTGCCATACCGTGAGCAAGGAGTGGAACGGCCATGTCGGACAGCACCCTGGCCCCCGATATCGATCAGGCCCTGTACGCACTTTCCCCCGAGGGGCGGAAACTTCTCTTCACCGAAGCCAAGACGGCCTATGACTTCAGCGACAAGCCGGTGGGCGACGACCGCGCGAAGTGGTCGCCACGGCCCGGACGATGCTGATCGCCGGATACGAGCTGACCGGCAGCTTCATCAGCAACGCGGTCTTCTCCCTGCTGTCCCGGCCGGACCAGCTGGAGCTGCTGCGCAAGGACCCCGAACTGGCCGGGCGCGGCCTGGAGGAACTGCTCCGGCACGCCGGGCCGGGCATCTCCTCGTCGTGCGCTTCGCCAACGAGGACGTGGAGATCGGCCCCGTACAGATCCGCGCCGGCGACCAGGTGCTTCTGGACATGGACGCCGCACACTCCGACCCGGCCCACTTCACCGACGGCGAGCGGCTGGACCTGACGAGGGATTCCGGCATGCATCTCCAGTTCGGCCACGGCATCCACTGCTGCATCGGTGCGCCACTGGCCAGGGTGGAGGGGCAGATCGCCCTGGAGAGCCTGGTCCGGCGGTTCCCCGGCCTGCGGTTGAGCGTTCCCGCCTCTGAGATCAGCCACAGCAAGAACCCGTTCATCCGCTCGCTGACCGCGCTCCCCGTCGAGTTCGAGGCTCAGCGGCCAGAGGGGTGATCGCTGGACGACGTCGGATCGGCCAGGCCGGTGACCCGCATGGTGATGTTCAGCCGTCCGGACCTCAGTCCGGTGGCCGGGTCGCCGGTTCCGGGCAGGATCTTGGGGACGGCATGGTAGGCGTAGCGGGAGGGGCCTCCGAAGACGAACAGATCCCCGGAGCCGAGTTCGAGATCGGTGTACGGCTTGGTACGGGTCTCGGTGTTGCCGAAGCGGAAGACGCAGCTGTCGCCGATGGTGAGCGAGACCACCGGGGCGGATGACCTCTCGTCCTTGTCCTGGTGCATGCCGAGTTTCGCCTGGGCGTCGTAGAAGTTGATGAGCGCGGTGTCGGGGGTGTACCCCTCACCGGCCGTCTCGTCGTCGTATGCGTCGGCCAGGGCGCGACGGCCCAACTCGACCATCCAGTGCGGGAATTCGGCGACCCGGGCGCAGTTCACATCGTCGGCGGTGCGGGTGTACGCATAGGGCTGCCAGTGCCACCCGATGCACACCGTCCGCACCGACATGACGCCCCCGCGCGGCAGCTTCGTGTGCCGGATCGGGACCGGGCCGGTGGCCCAGCCCCGGCAGGCGATGACCAGCTCCCGCTGCTGTTCGAGGGTGAGCCAGCCCGGCACGTGGACGGCGCCGGGGGCCACCTCGAGGCGTGGGCGGGGGATCAGGGCGTTCATACGGCGTTCTCCGCGGGCGGGTTGGCGATGTCGGGCCGCGATGTGGGGGCGGTGGTCTCGGGCCGCGACGTGAGGCGGTGGGTCCGGCCGCGATGTCGGCGGCGGCGGTGTTCCGGCCGCCGCGTCAGGCCGCGTCGTGGAAGACCAGGCCAAGTGCGTGGCGGCGCCCGGAGCGCACCGTGCTGACCCCGTGCCGCATGACACCGGCCGACCAGCCGCGCTTGGTGGCCACGGGGCGGTCACGGGTGGTGAAGATCAGCCCGTGGCCCTGCTGGAGTACGGCCGTGGTGCCCCGGGACTGGGCGCGAGGCCGCTGCTCGACCAGCAGGAACTCCCCGCCCGTGTAGTCCGTGCCGTACGCGTCCAGCCCGATCACCACCTGAAGCGGAAAGAGCATGTCGCCGAACACGTCTCGGTGCAGGGCGTTCCAGTCGCCGGGGCCGTATCGCAGCAGGATCTGCGCGGAGCGGTCCTGTCCGGCCTCATGGCACATGGCCAGCCACTTCTCCAGGCTGTCCGGCCAGGGCGCCGGGCGGCCGAGCCGCTCCGCCCAGTCACGGGCGATGGTCAGCAGCCGCGGGTAGAGCGCGGCGCGCAGCTCGGCGACCGGCTCGGGCAGGTCATGGGTGAAGTAGCGGTACTGACCGGAGCCGAAGCGGTGGCGGGCCATGTCGATCGTGCTCCTGAACCGCTCCTCCCGCTCATAGAGCCCGGCGATACGGGCGCACTGGGCAGGGGTCAGCAGCCGTGGAGTGAGCGCGCACCCGTGGGTGTCCAGCTCTTCGGCCAGCTCTGGCCAGTCGGCCGCGGCCACGCGCTGGTGGAGGCGTGCGGTGTCGGTCGTGGTGCTCATCGGTGTTTCTCCGGGATCGTGCTCATCGGTGTTCTCCGGGATCCGGGAAGGATGCGGTGCGGGCCCCGACCGGTGGGCGCGAGGCCCGGTGGGTGCGAGGCCCAGTGGGTGCGAGGCCCGCGCTCAGGCGTTCTGGAGGGCGCCTTCGTGGACGAGGAGTCGCTGCTTGCGCTCCAGCCCGCCCGCGTAGCCGGTCAGCGCGCCGGTGGCGCCGATGACACGGTGGCAAGGCCGTACGACCAGCAGCGGATTGCGGCCGATCGCGGTGCCGACGGAGCGAACCGCCGTGCGCGGGGCGCCGATCTGCCGGGCGATGTCGCCGTAGCTCACCGTCGTGCCGTACGGAATGGTCTCCAGCGCCTGCCACACCCTGCGCTGGAAGTCCGTACCGCCCTCGACGCACTGGATGTCGAACCGGATGCGCTCGCCGTCGAAGTACGCGCGTAGCTGGGAGATGATCTCGGTGAATGCCTCGGCATCCTCGTTCCAGCCGTCCTGGACGACGGCCCCGCCCTTCTGGCCGGGCACGGACAGGGAAACCAGCGCGGTGCCCCCGGGCGCGGTGGCGGACCTCTCGCCCACCAGCAGCAGCTCGCCGAGCGGGCTGTCGATCGTCGTGTGGACCGTCATGGCTGTGGTCCCTCTCTTCTTCTCGCTGTTCTGTCGTGCGCTGCTCCCAGCATGAGTCTTCAGGCAGCGGAAAGCTGGCGGGATTCGGACATGGTGTTTCCGGTGCCGGGCACCGGGCGCGCGGCGCGCGGCTCTTCGGCGTCAGTGGCCGTCCAGGGCCGTCTCGGCCCAGATGACCTTGCCGTACGGGGTGTAGCGGGTACCCCAGCGCTGGGCGAACTGGGCGACGAGGAACAGCCCGCGCCCGCCCACGTCGGTGGTCGCGGCCCGCCGCAGATGAGGCGAGGTGCTGCTGCCGTCGGAGACCTCGCAGATCAGGTCGCGGTCGCGCAGCAGCCGTATGCGCACGGGAGGTGTGCCGTACCGCAGGGCATTGGTGATCAGTTCACTGATGACCAGCTCGACGGTGCACACGGCGTCCTCCAGGCCCCACGCCCGTAGTGTCCGGGCGCAGGTGGCGCGGGCCGGGGCGACCGCCGCCGGGTCGAACGGCACATCCCACTCGGCCACGTCCTCCGGGTCGAGCAGGCGCGTGCGGGCCACCAGCAGTGCGACATCGTCGCTCGGACGGTCCGGAAGCACGGTGTGGAACAGGCTGCGGCAGGTCTCGTCCGGGCCGAGGTCCGGCTCGGCCTTGAGGGTGTGGCGCAGCAGGTCCAGGCCGGGGCCGGCGGTTCGGCCGTGGCCTTGGAGGAGACCGTTGGTGTACAGCACCAGGCGGCTCGCGGCGGGCAGCGAGAGGCTGACCGCCTCGAAGGGCTCTCCACCCCGGCCCAGGGGCGGGGAGGCGGGCATCGCGGGGATGTCCACAGAACCGTCCGGGCGGGTCAGAACGATGCCCGGATCGCCGGCCCGGGCCAGGGTGCAACGGCCCGACACCGAGTCGTAGATCGCGTACAGGCACCCGGCGCCGGTGGTCCGGCTGCCCTGCGAGTCGGCGTCATGCTCCAGGTCGAGACGGGTGACCAGCTCGTCCAGATGCGAGATGAGCTCGTCCGGGGACACGTCCAGGGCCGAGAAGTTCTGCACCGCGGTGCGCAGACGGCCCATGGTGGCCGCGGCGTGCACACCCTGCCCGGGCACCTTCCCGACGACCAGCGCGACCCGGGCGCCGGAAAGGGGGATCACATCGAACCAGCTTCCGCCCACCGCGCCCTGCGCGGGCAGATAGCGGGACGCCACCTCCACGGCGTCCTGATCGGGCAGACCGCTGGGCAGGAGGGTGCGCTGCAGGGCGGCGACCATGGCGTGTTCGCGGGCATAGCGGCGGGCGTTGTCGACGCACACGGCGGTGCGCACGGCCAGCTCCCCGGCGATCGCCAGATCCGCTTCGTCGAACGGCTCGGCGCGCCGGGTCCGCCAGAAGCTGGCCAGGCCGAGGGTGACGCCGCGGAACCGCAGGGGGACGGTGATCAGCGAGTGGACCCCGCGATCGAGGAGGTGCCGGGCCTCGGCACCGTCTCCGGCCGACCACTCGGCGGTGCCGGTCAGATCGGCCTGGAGGACGGCGGCTCCGGCCTGCACGGCCCGGCTCTGCGGTGTGGCGGATGCGTAGACGACCCGCTCGCCCACGCGGAAGACGGGGGCTTCGGGGGGAACCCCGCCGACGGCGGTCCGATGCGGTGCCAGGGGCTCGTACGGCGGCTCGGGCTCTTCGCCGCGCAGGACGGGTTCCAGCAGCTCGACGGTGACGATGTCGGCGAACCGGGGGACGGCCACGTCCACCAGCTGCTCGGCGGTACCCGTCAGCTCCAGGGAGGAGCTGATCCGCACCCCGGCGTCGGACAGCAGCTTCAGCCGCTCACGGGCCTCCTCGGCCCGGCCGGACAGCACCCGCAGTGCGGTGGTGTCCCTCAGCGTCACCACGCTTCCGGCGGGATCGCCCGCACGGTCCGTGGACCGCATATTGACCACCAGTAGCCGGTCCCCGCAGGGGTGCACCTCGTCCGTGACGCGCCGTCCCGACGTCAGCAGCTCTGCCAGGTGCGGTTCCAGGCCGAGCTCGCCGATATGCCGCTCCTCCGCGTCCGGAGCCAGCCGGAGCAGCCCCCGGGCCTCGTCATTGACCAGCAGCAGCCGCCCGTCCTCCGCCAGGACCAGCACCCCTTCGCGGACCGAGTGCAACACCGCGTCATGGTGTTCGTACATCCGCCCCATTTCCGCGGTGCCCAGGCCGTGGGTCTGCCGCCGCACCCGCCCGCTCAGCAGCGCCGTCCCGCCCGTGGCCAGGGCCAGCGCCCCGGCGCCACTGCCGAGCAGCAGCGGCAGCCGGTGGTCCACCGCGCTGTTCACGCTCTGGACCCTGACCCCGACCGACACGCCGCCGATGAAGGCCCCGTCGGCCTTGGTGACGGGGACCGCCGAGACGACGGACGGGCCCTGGCTGGCCCGGAAGGTCTCCGTGATCGTCTTTCCGCTCAGCTCGTCCCGCACCAGCCCGGCCGGTCCGACGATCCGCTTGCCGATCAAGGGCGTCTCGGGGTGGGTGAGGCGGATGCCATGAGTGTTGAACACCACCACGCTGTCGACGCCGGAGCCCTTCCGCGCCGCCTCCGCATGGGACTCCAGCTGCGCCGTCGGCTTGTCGTTGCTGATGGCCCGGGCTATTCCGGGGGAGTGCGCGAATGTCTCGGCCACCGCGAGGGAGCGTCGGCGAGCGTCGAGTGCGCTGTGTTTATGGGCATCCGCCGCGACGGCCACCACTGCGGCGGCCACGAGAACCAGGGTCAGCAGAAGCTGCAGGATGAACGCCTGCCCGGCGACGCTCCGCACCTTCGACCGGGGCCCCAGCCGACTCCGGGTCGCACGAGCATATCGGCTCATATCGGCATTTATAACATCCTTCTCGTCGTAGGCGAGAAGCAGAGTGCGGCATCGTTTTGATCGATCAATGTGCTGATCAAGGCCGGTTTTCGACGCCCCGGGAAGGTGGGTTACGCGTCCGCCCGTACGCGGGCACAATGAGGCGGCTGGACCAACTGACGGCCTTTTCAAGGAGGTTCGGGTGAGAACAGCAGGCCGTACCAGGAGACGTGGTCGGCTGATCGCCGCGATGTCCGGTCTGTTCGCCACGGCAGCCCTCGCGACAGTCGGCACGAGTGCGGCCGCTTCCTCCGCGTCCACCGCCCCGTCCACGCCCCCATCCCCGTCCACGTCTGTCTCGACGCCGTCCGTGTCCGCTGCCGCCTCGGCCGTGGAATCCCTGGATGTCCCGGACACCGCCTGGACCGTGGACGAGCGCACCGGAACGCTGCGTGTTCTCGTCGGCTCCACGGTCCGGGGAGCCGACCTGGCCAGGCTCGACCGCACCGCCGAGCGATTCCGCGGCGCCGTCACCGTCGAGCGGCTGGAGGGTCCGCTGCGGACCCTTCTCTCGGGTGGCGACGGGATCTACTCCTCCATGGGGATCCGCTGTTCCGCGGGGGTCAATGTGCAGAGTGGCGCCACGTATTACTTCATCACGGCCGGCCACTGCACCGATGGCAGCCCCACCTGGTACGCCGACTCCGGTGCGACCACCCCGGTCGGCCCGACGACCGGCACCAGCTTCCCGGGTAATGACTACGGCGTCGTCCGGTACACCAACACGGCGGTTCCGCACCCCGGGACCGTGGGAACGGTCGACGTCACCGGGACCGCCACCGCCTACGTCGGCCAGCAGGTCTGCCGCCGGGGGGCCACGACCGGTGTCCGGTGCGGTCAGGTCACCGCGCTCAACGCGACCGTCAACTACGGCGGCGGTGACGTCGTCTCCGGCCTGATCCAAACCAATATCTGCGCCGAACCAGGTGACAGCGGCGGTCCGCTCTACGCGGGCGACAAGATCATCGGCATTCTCTCGGGCGGCTCCGGGGACTGCTCCTCCGGTGGCACCACCTTCTACCAGCCGATCCAGGAAGTGCTGAGCGCCTACGGCCTCACCGTCTACTGACACCGGCCACCGCCTACCGGCCGCGGCGGCCCTGTGGCGCGTCGCCGGGCCGGGACCGCCCGCCAGAGGTCCCGGCCCGGGCGACGGAGGTAGCCGGTGGCCCGTGAAAACCGCCGTCACAGGCCGTGGCGGCGGTCACCCAACACCGCTTCGCAGACCCGCGATTCCATCTCCGGAGAGAACGGCACCTCGCCGCGGGCCCGGGCGGCGACGGCCTGGCGGGTCTCCTCGGCGATCAGATCCGCGTTGATCTGGGCCGCCGCGGCCGCGCCCGCCGCCGCGGCGCCACCGACCTGGGCGGCCAGATCGGTGACATTGCCCGCGGCCCACACCCCGGGCACCTCGGTGCGGCCGGTCGCGTCGGACGCGATGTGCTCACCGCCACCACTCGGATGTTCCACCGCCCGCAGCCCGAGCGCGGACAGAAGGCCGGTGCGCGCCACCATCCGCGACGCGACGGCCAGTGCCTCGCGCTTGACCACGCTGCCGTCGGTCAGCCGCACGCCGACAAGGCGGTCATCGACGATCTCCAGGGACGCCACCTCGCCGTCCACCACGCGGATGCCACGAGCGGCCAGCTGCTCCGCCTCCTCGCCGGCCGGCGACGGCAGGGTGTGGGAGAAGAAGGTGACATCGTCGCTCCACTGACGGAACAGCAGCGCCTGGTGCACCGACAGCGGCCCGCTCCCCAGGACGCCGATGGCCTGGTCACGGATCTCCCAGCCGTGGCAGTACGGACAGTGCACCACATCCCGGCCCCACCGGGACCGCAGCCCCGGGACGTCCGGCAACTCGTCGACCAGCCCGGTGGCCAGCAGCAGCCGGCGCGCACGGACGCTCCGGCCGTCGGTCAGGGCCACCTGGAACCCGGTCTCTTCCCGGGCGACGATGCCGACCTCGCCGGACACCACGTGACCGCCATAGCCGCGGACCTCGGCCCGGCCCCGCTCCACCAGCTCGGCCGGTCCGATCCCTTCCCGGGCCAGCAGTCCGTGCACCCCCGAAGCGGGGGCGTTGCGCGGGGCGCCCGCGTCGATCACCACCACCGACCGCCGCGCCCGAGTCAGCATCAGCGCCCCGCTCAGCCCCGCGGCGCCACCGCCGATCACCACCACGTCATAGGTGTTCTTCAGCTCATCGGTCACTTCGACCACCTCCACGGCCACCATGCGAGCTCGCCCACCGTGAGCGCAAAGCTTGTTGCCGAGATGGCAAAGCGATGGTCAGGCGGCGGAGGCGGCGCGGCGCCGGCGGGCGATCTCGCCCGCGACGATGTCGACGGCCAGGAAGGCGGCCAGTGGGATACCGAGGAGGGGCAGGTAGTAGCCGATCACGGCGGTGGCCGCGGCCAGGGGGACGAGGACGTACAGCGGTACCCGCCGCCACGCGCCGCGGGGGATCGGGCGGCCGAGGGCGGAGGCGCGACCGCGCTGCCACCACATGCGATAGCCCCAGACGATCAGAAGGATCAGCGCGAGCGCGAGAGCGGCCAGGGCGATCTGATTGACGAGGCCGAAGAGGTTTCCGGTGTGGAGGTCGATGCCCCAGCGGGTGAGCTTGGCGAGCACCGGGTAGTCGGCGAACCGCTGGACGTCGGTCACCTCGCCCGTGGCCGGGTCGACGGCCACCGAGTCCTGCTTCTCGGGCCAGCTCCGCTGGATCTGGCTGACGACATACGCACTGCCCGGCTCCGCGGGCGCCACGATCTCGACGGGGTTGTCCAGGTCCTTGGCGCGGGCGGCCGCCAGCACGGTGTCCAGGCCCACATCGGCGGTGTGCCCGGCCGCCTCGTCCGTACCGCCCATGTCCATGCCCGGCATGGAACCGGAACCCATGTGGTGTCCGGCGTGTTCACCGCCGCCGACGGTGGCCGACACGGTCGGGGTGGTCTGGCCGAGGGCGGTGCGCAGGTCCTCCACGTTGGCCCCCGCGTAGGTGGACCAGGTCAGGCCGGTGGCGGACAGGAACAGCAGCCCCAGCGCCACCCACAGCCCGACCGCGCCATGGAAGGACATGGTGCGCTTGCGGCCGGTGGCGGCGCGGTCGGGCAGCGCGACCGCCCGCAGCGTGCTCTCCTTACGGCGACGGCTGAGCCAGAGCACCACACCGCCGAGGGCGATGACCCACAGCCAGCTGGCGGCGAGTTCGCTGTAGAGGCGGCCGGTCTGCCCGAGGTGCAGATCGCGGTGGAACTCATCGATCCAGGTGCGCAGCGGGAGGGCGCCGGTGGAGCCGTACTGCTCCAGCGCCCCGCGCACCTTCCCGGTGTACGGGTCGACGAACACGGCCAATGTGTGGTCGGGATCGACGCCCTTGACGCCGGAGAGCAGCACCCGGGTGGTGGCGCCGTCCTCGGGGGAGGGCCGTACGGCGCTGATCTCACCCTCGGGATGGGCCTTGCGCGCGGCTGCCACCTGTGCGGAGATCGGCAGTTCACGGTCGCCGACGGGGACGCGCAACTCGTGGGCGTAGACCAGCTTCTCGGCCTGGAACGATCCGGCGTACAGCAGTCCGGTCACCGTTGCGACCAGCAGGAACGGCGCGACCAGCACCCCCGCGTAGAAGTGCAGCCGCAGCACCAGCGGCCGCAGGCCAGCCCATACGGACCCGCCGGACCCGGACCCGCCGGACTCGGCCTCGGCGAGGGAGTGTGGCTCCCTGTCGGCGACATCATCCGGGGAATCGCCCGTGGCCGGGGCGAGCGGTTCAGCGGACATGGACGACTCCTGGCTCGGGGCAACGGCGGGAGGCGGACGCATATCGGGCCGCCGGTTGAGTTGTCGGCCGCACGCACGGCTGAGTTCCGGGCATCATCTGTGAACTGGCTCACATGGACACATTCGGGGGCGGCCCACACGCCACGCTTGTCACCGGCGTGATGAAGATTGAGCCGTCGTCACGCGCACCGGTGACGGCTGGCACCATGGCTGCCATGTCCGCCGGGCCACCCTTCCGTCTCGCACGAGCCGCCGTGTTCGCGGCGGTGTGCGTCGTGGTGACCGCGCTCGGGCACACGCTGATGTCCAGCGACGCCCTGCCGGTGTGGGCCGTGGCCGCCGCGTTCGCCGGGACGACGGCCGCCGCGTGGTGGGTCGCCGGGCGCGAGCGCGGAGCGCTGGTCGTGACCGGTGCGACGGTGGTCGCGCAACTCGGCCTGCACATGGCGTTCCGGTTCGCGGAGATGACCGTCGCTCCCGCCGCGGGAAGCGCCATGGGCCACCGGATGCCCGGTATGCGGGACATGGGCACCGCCCCGATGAGCGGCGGCGCCATGGGCCATATGCACCATGGCGCGGACGCGATGTCCTCCGCCGCGCCGTCGATGGGCCATCTGCCGTGGCCCTGGGCGGGCCCCGGCGGGGCGGGCATGGCCACGGCCCACCTGCTCGCCGCGCTGGTCTGCGGACTGTGGCTGTGGCGCGGCGAGCGCGCGGCCTTCCGCCTCGGCCGCGCGCTCGCGGCCCTGCTGTTCGTCCCGCTCGTCCTCGCCCTGCGCATCCTCGGCGCGGGCGCCACTCCGCTGCCCGCATGGCCGTCCGCACCGGCCTTCGCCCGCAGGCCGCGCGGAGTTCTGCTACGGCACGCCATTCTCCGCAGAGGGCCACCGAGGCGGTTCGCCGTCCGCTGAACCGCCCGTCCTTCCCCCGCCCCGACCTGGGGTGAGTGCCGGTTGACGGGCGGAGTACCGGCGCCTGCCCGGCGTCGGCCCCATCCGTCGGCACCGCCGGCTCCTCGCCGCCCCGCCGCGCCCGCGCGCGGCCGGTGGCGCATGCCGGTGTGCCGTTCACCGCCACCCGAAGGACGTGTGACGATGCCTTCCGCCACGCTGCCCGCCGCACCGATGAGAGCCATGCACGGCTTCACCACCGCGGCGAACGACCGCCAGGTCACCGCATGGGCGCTGGCCGCCCGTGACGGCGACCGCGACGCGGTCGACCACTTCATCCGCGCCACCTACCGCGATGTGCGCCGCTTCGTACTCCATCTCAGCGCCGACCCCCACGGCTGTGAGGACCTCGCCCAGGAGACGTATCTGCGGGCGCTGACCGGACTCTCGCGCTTCGCCGGCCGCTCATCGGCCCGCACCTGGCTGCTGTCGATCGCCCGCCGGGTGGTCGTCGACCGCTACCGCATGACCGCCGCCCGCCCCCGCACCCTGGAGTCGGACGACTGGCAGGAGGTGGCCGAACGGGCGCAGCCCGTCGGGCTCCCCGGGTTCGACGAGGGGGTGGCGCTGATGGACCTGCTGGCTGGGCTCGCCCCGGCGCGCCGCGAGATGTTCCTCCTCACCACGGTGCTCGGCCTGCCGTACGCGGACGCCGCCACCGCGACCGGCTGCCCCATCGGCACCGTGCGCTCCCGTGTGGCCCGCGCCCGTGAGGAGATCACCGCACTGCTGGCCGCGGCCGAGAAGGCCGCGGAACCCGTGCGGCTGGCGGGCTGAGCCCAACGACGATGCGGGACACGGCGGGTGGCGGGCCATCGGTGGCCGCCACCTGCTGCGTCCCGTACGTCACCACTGTCACCCCCCGCCCGGCCGGTGACGTACGGGGGCGCGCGTCTTGATCAGTGGCCGGCCACACCGCCGGGAGACGGCGGGGAGGCGAACGCCGGCCGGGCGCACCGGCGGCAGGCGCGGGCCGGGGGAGCCACCACGGCGTGTGACACGGCGGCGAAGGCCCCGGCGGAGGTACCTGCACGGACGTGGCGCGCGGAGCTACGGAGCCGTCACCTCGGGGCAGAGCGCCAGCAGTTCGGCGGGTTTGTGAAGGATCACATCGGGCTCCGCCGCGAGCAGGGTCTTCTCGTCGGTCTCACCCCACATCGCCGCCACGGCGGTGATCCCGGCCCCCCGCGCGCTGGCCAGGTCGGTCACCGCGTCCCCGACCATCACGGTTCGGTCGGGGTCGGCGTCCATCAGGTCCATCGCCTTCAGCACGATGTCCGGCGCGGGCTTGGGCCGCGCCACCTCGTCGGAGCCGAGGACCACGTGGAACTGGCCACGGATGCCCAGCGTGTCGAGCAGCGAACGCGCCCGGGGTCCGCTCTTCCCGGTGGCCACGGCGAGCCGCAGCCCGCGGTGGCGTAACTCCGACAGCAGCTCGGGTACACCGTCGAACATCTCCACCAGGTGGGCGAGCCGGTAGCTCTCGCGGACGAACGGGGCCTCCATCTCCAGCGGAAGGCCCATGATCCGCATGATGTCGGGGAAGTAGCGGCCCAGATGCCGGTTGTACTCCTCGAAGGGTGGCTCACCCTCGCCGACGACCTCGGCGTAGGCGAGCGTGAACGCCTCGCGCATCACCGCGAAGCTGTTGACGAGGACACCGTCGAGGTCGAAGACCACCGAGGTGACCGGGGCGATACCCGCGCCGGAGAGCGGGGCGCCGTGACTGATCGGATGGCTGGTCATTGAAGACTCCCGTGGTGCGGGCCGGTTCGGCGGACCGCCGGTCCGGGTCTCGGGCCGGTCCGGGTCTCAGGGCGGTCCGGAGAAGGGGTTGACGACGCCGAGCAGGGCGAGACGGCAGGGGTTGACGACGGCGAGCAGGGCGAGACGGCAGGGGATGACGACGCCGAGCGGGATGGGGCGGCAAGGGATGACGAAGGCGAGCGGGTGAGGCGACAGCCGCCCGGTGCGGTCACACCGGCGCCGACACCGACTCCCGGACCTCCTGGGGGATCCGGGCCGAGGTGTAGACCCGTTCGATGGCGCCGATGGTCCGTCGGACCTCCTCGATCACCCGGCCCCGCCCCGCCGGGTCGCGCAGCTGCGCGGGAACCATGTCGAGCTGCCGGTCGTACTCGGTGCCGATCGGTTCGGTGGGTACCGCCACCGGACGGGTCGTACCGTCGAGGGTGCGGGTCAGGGTGGACTTCTCGAGGCGGTTCGGGCTGAATCCGAAGGTGCAGTGCAAGGTCGCGCTGCCCGCGCTGCCGTCGATCGTGACCCGCGTGGTGTCCAGCGCCTCGTGCGAGGCCCAACTCGCGTGCAGCACGACCGAACGGCCGTCGTCGGTGATGAGGAATCCGCGCGCGGTGTCCTCCACATCGGTGCCGCCCGAGAGCACCGGGCCGCCGTCGTCGCCCCGCCACGCGGCCCGCGAGGACCGCTGGGTGATGAAGTCGGACGACACGGTGCCGATGGCATGCCGGAACGCGGCGGTGCCCAGCAGCGGAACCGCGATGTCGAACAGATGCCAGCCCAGGTCGACCAGCGCCCCGCCGCCCGCGAGCGACCGCTGGGTGAACCAGCCGCCCCGGTCGGGTACGCCGCGCGCCCGTACCCAGGCGAGTTCGACATGGCGGATACGGCCCAGCCGGGCGGCGATCCGGTACAGCCCGCGCACATCGGCGCGGTAGCGCGCCGCGCTCCCGGCCAGCAGCACCGCGCCACCGGAGCGCTCCGCGGCGGCCAGCCGCTCGGCCTCCTCGGAGGTCAGGCACACCGGCTTCTCCAGGAACACCGGAATACCCTTGGCCAGCAGCTCGGTGGCGACATCGCAGTGCAGATGGTTGGGCACCGCGACCACCGCCAGGTCCACCTCCGCGGGGTCGAGGTCGTGGACCGCCGCCAGCACCGGCAGCCGGTCCGCGCCCTCCGTCTCGGCGACGGCCGCGCGGCCGCGCTCGTCGGGATCCACCGCGGCGATCACGGTGAAGGCGGGGTTGCGGCGGAGCCGGGGCAGCCAGATCGAGCGGGCCGCCCACCCCAGCCCCACCACGGCGGTCCGGATCGGCGTCCCGTCGGCGGGCGGGGCGCTCATGAGCTCGCGAGCACGTCGGCGACGACGGCGGCCACTTCGTGCATCTGCTCCTCGCTTCCCAGCAGCACCCGGTGGTGCAGCCATAGGCAGTCGCGGGTGAGCGCCTCGGAGTGCGGGCAGCGGCGGGCGAGCTCGTCCACCGTCAGATCCGGCGCCGCGATCTCCCAGAATGCGTCCGTACGGTAGACCGCGCGGAAGGCGACGAACGCGGGCACCCCGCGCTCGATGAGCAGGTCGACGATCTTCGCGCGGCGCTCCTCGGTGAGGCCCGGCACCCGGAACATCGCCATGTAGTGCGGGTTGCGGTCACCGCGGTCGTCGCGCGACTGCGGTACGACACCGGGGATCTCGGCGAGCAGTCGGCTCAGCACCGGCCAGCGCTGCTCACGCGTGGTGATCTGGTCCTCCAGGCGGCCGAGTTGGGCGCGCAGCACCGAGGCGGAGAACTCGTTCAGCCGGAAGTTGGAGCCCGAGGTGCGGTGGAAGTAGCCGCGGTCGGAGGGCGGACGTCCGCAGCTGTGCCGGACGAAGCCCCGCTCGTACATCTCGGCGTCGGGGAAGAGCACGGCGCCGCCCTCACCGGCGGTCATCAGCTTCCCGTTCTGAAAACTGAACGCGGCGACCGAGCCCAGCTCACCGACCTTCTTGCCGCGCCACTGAGCTCCGTGGGCGTGGGCCGCGTCCTGGATCAGCGGCACCCCCGAGTCGGCGGACAGCTTGCCCAGCGCGTCCATGTCGCACATCTGACCCGCCATGTGCACCGGCATGATCGCGCGGGTCCTCGGGCCGATGGCCGCCTCGACCGCCGACGGATCGATGCAGTAGGTGTCCGGGTCCACGTCCACGGGAACGGCCACCGCGCCCAGCCGCTGCGCGGCCTGCGAGGACGAGATGAAGGTGAACGCGGGAACGATCACCTCGGTGCCGGCTCCGATGCCGAGCACCTCGAGGGCGAGCTCCAGTGCGTGCGTTCCGTTGGTGACCGCGAGGGCGTGCTCGCTGCCGTGGGCCGCGGCGAACTCCGCCTCGAAGGCGTCGACCTCACCGCCCCCGATGCGCCACCACTGCCCCTGATCCAGGGCCCGAATGAGCCCCTCGCGCTCCTCGTCGCCATACTGAGGCCATACGGGCAGCTCGGATCCCAGGCGCACATCATTGCTCATGATTTCCCTACTCCCTTAATGCGTTATGGAGGCAGGTCCGCGGCGGACGCATTAGCACGCTAACCGGCCGACGGGGCAATCGTCATTCCCCCTCAGGGCCCCCCTACAGCCCCCTTAAAAACGGAGTTGACCAAGCTCTCGGGCCGAGGTCAAGGGGGCCGTGCTATAAATGCACTTCCGTGATGAGCCGCTGTAATTCAGTCGACCCCACATGGCGAGGTGCGCATTGAGCAGGCTGTTGTTGGTGAACGGACCGAATCTCGGCATACTCGGGAAGCGACAGCCCGAGATCTACGGCACGGATACGCTGCAGGACATCGAGCGCTGGGTCGGAGAAGAGGTCGCGGAGCGCGGCTGGAAAGTGGATTCCTACCAGTTCGACGGCGAAGCGGAGATCATCCGCACCATTCAGGGGAACTACGACACGGTCGGCGCCATCATCAATCCGGCCGCGCTCATGATGGCCGGCTGGGGCCTTCGGGACGCACTGGCCAACTATCCGCGGCCCTGGATAGAAGTGCATCTGTCGAATGTCTGGGCCCGCGAGCAGTTCCGCCATGAGTCGGTGACGGGCCCGCTGGCCGCGGGTGTCATCTTCGGGCTCGGCGCCCTGGGGTACCGGCTCGCCGCACGCGCCCTGCTCGAGAAGGTGCCGGACTGAGCGGCCACTCCGCCGTCACTCCACACCGCCGTCACTCCACACCGCCAAAGCCGACGAGCCGGGAGGCGACCATCAGTCATCTGGGAATCGACGTCGGCGGCACCAAAGTGGCGCTGCGCCTCGAACACGACGACCTGAGCATCAGCGAATCCTCCTTCCGCTGGGCCGAGCCGGACGGTACGGACGCCATGACGTCCGGCGACCCCACCCTCGACCTGGACCTGCTGGCGCATCACGTCACGGAGTTATGCACCGGCGCCCCCGAGCGGCTCACCGGCGTCGGGGTCGCGATGCCCGCCACCCTCGATGCCACCGGCACGGTCACCGCCTGGCCCGGCCGCCCCGGCTGGGCCGGAGTGGACCTGGGTGGCGCGCTGTCCGTGCTTTTCGGCGACGCCGAGGTGCGCTGTGCCGACGACGGCGATCTGGCCGCCCTCGCCGAAGCACACGAGGCCGGCTGCCCCGATCTGCTCTACCTCGGCGTCGGCACCGGGATCGGTGGTGGCATCGTGCTGAACGGAAAACCCGTCCCCGGCCTGGGCCGCGGCTCCTGCGAAGTCGGCCACCTGGTCGTGGACCGCGACGGACCGCTGTGCGACTGCGGCCGGCGCGGCTGCGTCCAGGCGGCGGCCTCGGGCCCGGCGACCCTGCGCCGGGCGGCGCGGCGGCGGGGCGAGGACGTGACCTTCGCCGCGCTGCGCCAGGCCGTCGCCGACGGGAAGCCATGGGCCATGGCGGCGCTGCGGGAGAGCGGCAGGGCCCTGGCCGCTGCCGTGACCGGCGTATGCGAACTGGTCCATCCCGCGCTCGTGTTGATCGGCGGAGGGTTCGCCGCGGCGATGCCGGAGCTCGTGGCGATGGTGGCCGAGCGGACGGCGGCGCTGGGGCGCCCGGGGCATCCGCTGCCACCGGTCCGGCCCGCGCAACTGGGCGGGCTGTCCTCACTGCACGGCGCCGTTCTGCTGGCCAGGGGGCTGCCGGACTGAGCCGCGTCCGGTTCTACCGGCGGTTGTCCGAGCCGGCCCGGTCCATCCCGGCCAGCGCCGTGGCGACCGTCTCCTCCGCGAGGCCCGAGACCAGCTCGGGACCGCCGGGACCGTCCAGGACGAAGGTGAGCCCATCCGTCGCCTTCTTGTCCAGCCGCATCACCTCGATCAGACGACCCGGATCGGCATCGGCGGGCAGCGCGAACGGCAGCCCGTAACCCCGCACCACCTCCAGATGCTCCGCCGCCCGCGCCTCGTCGATCCGGCCCAGGGCCAGCGCCAGACGGCCGGCGAAAACCGTGCCGATCGCCACCCCCTCACCATGCCGCAGCCGGAAATCGGTCACGATTTCCAGCGCATGGCCCAAGGTGTGGCCGTAATTGAGCACATGACGCAGCCCGGAGTCCCGCTCATCCGCGGAGACCACCGACGCCTTCAGGGCCACGCTCGCCGCGATCTGCTCCGCCAGCGGCAGCCCGCGCAGATCACCGGCGCCGATGAAGTGGCAGCGGGCGATCTCCCCATATCCATTGAGCATTTCCGCCGCGGGCAGCGTCTCCAGATAGTCGGTGTCGCACAACACGGCGGACGGCTGCCAGAAAGCACCCACCAGATTCTTCCCCTCGGGGAGATTCACCGCCGTCTTCCCGCCCACGCTGGCGTCCACCTGGGCCAGCAGCGAGGTCGGCAGATGCACCACGGGCACACCCCGGTGGTACAGCGCCGCCGCGAGACCCACGACATCGGTGGTGGTCCCGCCACCGCAGGAGACAACCGCATCCGACCGGGTCAGCCCGAAACGGACGAACTCCCGGCACAGCTCCTCCACCGTGGCCAGCGACTTGTCCGCCTCCCCGTCACGGGCCCGCAGCACCACCGAGGGCACGCCCGGGTCGGGCAGCCAGCCGTCCGGCCGGGCGGAGACCATCGCCACCCGCTGAGCACCGAGCCCCGCGACGACCCCGGACAGCGCATGCCGGACACCCGGCCCGATGTCGACGGGATAGGAACGGTCGCCGAGTTCCACCATGACGCGGGTATGCGGATGAGCCGACGCCGTCATGCGCTGTCCGTCCCTCCATGGGCGATGACCGGGAATTCTCTATTGTCGAATGTAGTGCCTGAGTCGAGGGTTGACCCTCACACCGTGTGAGGCGCTGGACTCGGAGACATCATGTTCACCATCGGAGACTTCGCCCGGCACGGCCGCGTATCGGTCCGGATGCTGCGCCACTACGACGCCACCGGACTGCTGCGCCCGGCCCATGTCGACCCCGCCACCGGCTACCGCTACTACGCGGCCGCCCAGCTCAGCCGCCTGAACCGGGTCATCGCGCTCAAAGAGCTCGGCTTCACCCTCCAGCAGGTGCGGGACATCGTGGACGAGAAGGTCGGCACCGAGGAACTGCGCGGCATGCTGCGGTTGCGGCGGGCCGAGCTGGAAGCCACCGTGGCCGCCGTGGCGGCACGGCTGGTGCAGGTCGAGGCGAGGCTCCGGTCGATCGAAAGCGAAGGACACATGCCCACGAACGACGTCGTCATCAAGGAGATCCGGGCAGTGCGGGTGGCGGAGCTCACCGCGACCGCCACCGGCTTCGACCCTCGGGACATCGGCCCGGTCATCACACCCCTCTACGACGAGCTGTTCCGGCGCCTCGATGCGGCGGGCATCACCCCGACGGGCCCCGGTGTCGCGTACTACGAGGACGCCCCGGAAGGCGGCGGCGCCATCACCGTCCACGCCGCCGTCCAGGTCTCCGCCCCGCTCCGGGACGGTGAGGACCTCCGGATCCTCGATCTGCCGCCCGTCGACCGGGCCGCGACCATCGTCCACCGCGGCCCGATGGACGCCGTGGTGCCCACGGCCCAGGCCCTGGCCCATTGGATCGACGGCAACGGCTACCGGTCGTCCGGCTACCCCCGGGAGGTCAACCTGGAGTGCCCGGAGAACCGCGAGGAGTGGGTCACGGAACTCCAGACACCGGTGGTCGAGGTCTGACGGCCGGGCCGTAGCGGGACGGCGAGCCCCCTCGCTCGGCAGTACGAGGTGTTCAGGGAGCCTGTGCGCGGTTCCTTCTGCGGGACCGGCCGGGCCCCGGTGGTTCGGCGCGCGGGGTCACCCCCAGCTGTTTGAGCCGTTCGAAGTCGGCTGTGTCGATCTTCTCCAGGATCTCCAACTGCCGTGCCAGTGCCTGAGATTGCCCGTCGACATCGTCATGCCGCCGGAGCGAGGTCGCCGTGGTGATGTGGAACCGAGCCAGCGCCACCTTCAGACTGCGGCTCTCCAGGATCATCCGGTAGATGGTCTCCTCCGCCAGCGCGTCCTGCACGGATCTGACCGGCCGGGTGAAGAACAACGTGACGATCTGCCCCACACCGAGTGCGCCGAGCACGGCGGGGCCCTGCCACCCGACACGGCCCGGGAGGAAGACCCCGACGAGCGACAGCACAAGCGCGGTGAGCAGCAGACACGCGCCCAGTCCCAGCAGGAACTTGCTGGCGAAACCGACCGTGTGCTGTGCCCGCCGGAGGCGTTCGGAGGTCTGGATGCGGTAGTCCCGCAGCCTGGCGTCCTCGTACGACAGGATGCCCTGCTTGTCCTGGATGTACGAGGAGTAGC
Organism: Streptomyces sp. 11-1-2; assembly: GCF_003595545.1. Taxonomy (NCBI): domain Bacteria; kingdom Bacillati; phylum Actinomycetota; class Actinomycetes; order Kitasatosporales; family Streptomycetaceae; genus Streptomyces; species Streptomyces sp. 11-1-2. The sequence continues at coordinate 1,244,061 of NZ_CP022545.1, read as the reverse complement.
CCGCGAACTCCGCGTCCCCGCCGCGGGACAGCCGCCGGTCGTCGTCCGGCCGGGAACCCAGGAAACGGGCCAGCTCCGCCAGACCGGTCATCACCTCGGTGCGCAGCACACGCTGGCAGAAGTCCAGGGCCGTCAGATGGCGCTCCAGGGTCCTGCTGGCGGTGAGCGCGTCGGAGACCACGAGCTGCCGGACGTCGTAGCGGGAGCGGATACCGGTCAGCAGCAGCTGGACCTTGATGTCGGTGAGAACACCGATCACCACGACATGCGCCGTCTCCTGCCGTCCGTCGCCCAGCAGACCGTCCAGCAGCGTCGTCAGCGGCGCCGGTTCGCTGAGGTCGGGACGTCCTCCGGAGCTGTGCTGGAAGTCGAAGAGCGTGTTGGACCGCACATGGTGGACGCGGAGTCTCCCGCCCCAGCCGTCCTCGCTGTCCGCCGGGGCGCACCGATCCGGGGCCAGCAGATCCGTGAGCCCGTCGACGTACGCCGCTCCCCAGGTGCCGGCCTCGCAGTGTGCCCCGTACTGCCTGCGCTCCAGGTCGTACGCCTCTCCCGGGACATGCCAGTCACGGATGTTGATCAGATGCAGAACCCCGTCCCCGTGTCCGCGCGTCCGGGAGCCGACGGTGGCGTCCAGGAAACGGGCCAGCGGTGAACGGTGCAGCTCCGCCTCGGACAGGACCCTGCGGTGGCCCTCCGTGCGGAGGGCCGCGCCGCTCTCGCTGTCCAGCAGCAGCTTGGAGACCGCGCTGTCCGGCAGGGACAACTGGCAGTCCAGGTTGAGGAAGAAGTCGTTCTGCAGACACTGCGTGATGAGTATGTACTGCGCCGGTGTCGTCGGATCCATCGCCACCCCCGTGGGTTTCCACCTGCGTTCGGTGTGCCGCACGCACTCAGTGCGGCAGCAGCGGCCACTGTCGGGACAGCCGCATGGCGGCCTCGGTCACCGCCGGATCGCCGGACTCCATGGCCACCCCGTCCAGATAGGCGTGCGCCGCGGCTTCGTACAGGTCGTCGACCGCGTACAGCCGCGCCTCATGGGCCGCGCGGCGGGCGCCCCCGCGGGCGCCCATGGTGGCCTCGGCCTCCTTGGCGCGCTCCGAGCCGGCCAGATCCGTCTCGATCTCCTGCTCCAGCTCCCGCAGCCGCTCGGCCGTGGTCCGGTACGCCGCGAGATACGGGTGCTCCTCGCCCAGCCCGATCAGGAAGGCGATACCGCCGGAGAGCAGCAGCAGCGCCACGAACATCCAGGTCACGCTCTGCGGGTCCAGATGCAGCGACTCGATGAGGCTCGGCGGATTGCGCACGTCGTCCCCCACGTCCGCGGCCACATCGGGGGGCAGATCCAGCGGAGGCTCCTCCCGGAACGCCACCTTGGCCCGCAGATCGCCCAACGCCCAGGCGCCGTACGCCCAGACGCCCAGCAGGGCGAGGGCGGGCACGGCCGACAGCCGGACCGCACCGGTGGCGGAGCGCCGCCGCATGATCCAGCCCGCGATATGCGGGGCGAGGATCATCGCCACGGCCACGGCCACCATGAGGCTGTAGGAGAGCAGATCGGCGAAGCGCCCGACGCCGTGCAGATTCTCGAACACCGAGTAGTAGACGGGCAGTTCCACCACGATCAGCGCGGCCAGCACCCCGAGCTTCATCCAGCGCGGCATGCCGGGGCGCGCCGCAGCGCCCTCCCATGCCGCTCTGGTGGACAGTGCCCGGTCGGCCGCGTCCGCCTCCGCCACCGGATCGTGGTCGGACACCGCCTGCCAGCCGGCGTGGCCGCCGGCGGTCTCCGGCTCGTCCTCGCGCCGCGTGGTGCCAGGCCGCCCGGGGTCGGCGCCGTCGTTCCAGCCGGCGGGCATACGGGCGCGCAGCCACCGGCGCTCGAAACCGCCTCGTACCGTGTCACGGAAGGTCTGCCACCGGTCGGCCCGCCGCGCCAGCCGGTCCAACTGGGCGGTGGTGACCATCTGCTGCTGCTCCAGGACGGCCCGCCGGCGGCCCGCCCGCTCCAGCCGCTCACCGGCGGCGGTGGCGGCCGCCCTGACCCGGCTCGCCTCCAGCGCGCCGTCCTCCTCGGCCCGCGCCTGTTCCTCGGCGAGCCGGTGCCTGACCCGGTCGCGCAGGCTGGCCAGCTCGGCGAAGTAGGGCACCCGGTCAGGGGTGGCCAGGACCCAGGGGTCGAAGACCTTCCGGCCGGCCGCCGAGGCGCCGTGCTTGCGCGCCCGGTCCAGAAGCCAGGCGCTGTCCCCGGCCCGGATGACATCCGATGCGACGGGGTCGGGCTGGGGCAGCGCGCCGTCGGGGAACCGCCGTGCGGCGGCCCGCCCTCCCCGGCGCCCGCGGTCGGCGTCGGCCCTGCGGCGGCGCAGCCTCAGCCGACGCGGCGTCTGGTCGTCACCGGCGGTAGGTGGTGTCGACATGTGCCTTCACCCTCCCCTCCAGAAGCTCGGTCCAGAAGGCGTTGAACTGCTCGTAGTGGGAGGTGTTGGTGTGGTACTTCATGCCGTAGCCCACCGGATAGATGTCCGCGCCGGACAGCTTCGGCGCGCCGTGCGACTTGAGGAAACCGTCGATGACGGTCCGGCGGCTCGCGGCGGTGGAAAGGTCCTGCCGCCCCAGCCGGAAGTCGGTGTCGCCCTGGTCGAAGTCGCTCACCACGAGAACGTCGAACGACGCGTCGCCGCCGGACGGCTTGGACAGTGCGATGCGCGACAGCCCCCCGAGCACATCGGAGCCGGGCTCCTCCTTCTGGGCGCAGCGCAGCAGCTTCAGGGCGTTGGAGAGGGCGATCGCGCGCATGGCGGTGCGGGCCCGCTCGCGGTTGGCGGTCTTCGAGGTGTCCGGGTCCAGGTCGAGCGGGCTGACCTGGCACTTGGACGCCTTGGAAACCTTGGTGATGGGGGCGAAGGACGTCTTACGGCACTTGTGGTCCGACAGGAACGTCTGCAGGGTCGCCCTGAGCTTGGCCTCCGCGTCGAAGCCGGTCCGGGAGGCGGCGGCCGAGCCCGAGCCGTCGACCACGACGCCGCACGTCCGGGAGTAGCGTGACGGCTCGTCGGAGCCGCAGGCCGTGATGGCGGCCGCCAGGGCGAGCACCAGCGCGGCGGGCAGGGCGCGCCGCGGGTTCCGGCGCCGCCGGGCGCCGGGGTGCTCCGGAGCGGGACTGTGGACGGTCATCGCGCGGTCCTCCCGTCGAGGCGGTCGGTGTTCTGCCGTTCGAGTAGCTGCAGCGCCCGGGAGGTGGCCGTGCGGGCACTGTCGTCGTCGGCCAGCAGCCAGACGTCGGGCTGCTGCCAGGACCGGTCCAGCTCCACCCGGCCCGGCAGCCAGTCCCCGGGCGGGCGCCGGGGGAGGCGGGAGAGCTGGGGGTGGGTCTCGCGCACCGCGTCCCAGTAGCAGGCGAGTCGCTGATTGGCCTGGTCGACGACGGCCTGGGCATGCGACCGGCAGCGGTCCACGCTGGTGCGCCACTGGCCCACCCAGTGGCCGTACCGCGCGAGCGCGGCGGGCCGGGGGTCCTCGCGGACGTCGTACTGGGTGACGACGCGCACCGACTCGGCGCGCACCCGGCTGAGCAGGGCGTGCTCCCGTCCGATGAGGGCGGAGCGCATCTGCTCGGTGGCCCGGCGGACGCCGGTCCGCACCTCCATCACATACGGCGTGATGAGCAGCTCGGGAGCCGGTGGCTCGATGGGCGGCGGCGGTATCTCGCCCCGCTGCTCCTCGGGCGGCTCCGGGAGCGGGATGCGCGGTACGCCGCGCGCGCCGTCGCGCTTGCCCCGCCGGCGGGCCGCGAAGCGGGCGGTACGGCCGAGCCGGCCCCGGCGCACCACCCCGTTGACACTGTCAGATGTGATCATGGAAATGGATCCCCCGTTTTCCCCGGTGCGCAATTCCCGCACCGGACAGCCGCATTGCGGACAGCGGAATTCCGCTTTCCCCGCGAACGGCTCGCAGTCGATGTCGATGACGTTGTCGATTCGATTCCTTGTCAGACCGTATCGGTGAGGTCGTACCCGGGAATGCTCCCCATAGGGCCCGCTCCCGAAAACGCCCGGAAGTCGACCGGAGAACGCCCTCGTCGATGCCTGACGCCGGGTCATACTGGAACGGTTCCGGGGCCACGCCTTTTTGATCATGGATCTTGGAAACACGACCTCGGGGGAATAGGAGACGGGTCGGTGGAGAACGTCCCAGAGTGCGCGGAGCCCACGCTCCGGATCAGTCAGACCCACTTCCCGGTGGAGACCCTGGGCCCGGGGCGGCGCCTGGGCATCTGGTCCCAGGGCTGCGGCCTGGCCTGCGCCGGCTGTATGTCACGGCACACCTGGGATCCGCTGGGCGGCGCCTCCCGTACGGTGTCGTCCCTGCTCGGGCTGTGGCGCGAGGCGTTGGCGCGGGGCGCCGACGGGCTGACGGTCAGCGGCGGCGAGCCGCTCGACCAGCCCGCCGCGCTGGGGGCCCTGCTGGCCGGGGCGGCGCGGGCCCGTGCGGAGGCGACGGCACCGGGCGGCCCGGCGGCGGGCCGCGAGATCGACATCCTCCTCTACACGGGATACGAGCAGGAGGAAGTGGAGGGCGACGCGGCGCGCTCCGCCGCCGTCCGCCACGCCGATGTGCTGGTGACCGGGCGCTTCCGGGCGGCCGAGCCCACCGCCCTGGTGTGGCGCGGCTCGGCGAACCAGCGCATGCGGCCACGTACGGCGCGGGGGCGGGCGCGCTATCAGGAGCATCTGGCCCGGACGGAGAGCGGGCCGCGTCTGCAGATGGTCGAGGGGGAGGGCGATGTGCGGCTCTACGGAGTGCCGGGGCGGGGCGAACTGGCCGCGCTGGAGCGTCGGTTGCGGCGGGCGGGGATCGCCCTCACCGGTGCGAGCTGGCGCCCCTGAGCGGGCGCGCCCGCCCGGACGGCATGGCGCGCGGCGGCCCCGGCGGGCGTGGTCACCGAGGGCCGACGGTCTCGGTCGGTGGTGGTCACGGAGCCCGGACCGTCTCAGCCGTTGGCGGTCACAGAGCCCCGACGGCCTCGGCTATCTTCCGGCTGCGGACCACCAGGTGCACCCGCCAGCGGGAGTCCCGGGCGAGTTCGTCGCGGATCGCCCAGCGCAGCCAGGTCGCGCTGACCGCCGGTGCCAGACCGCCCCGGCCCGCACCGAGCAGCGGAAAGCAGATGGAGGACAGAGCGGGCTCGTACCGGTCACGCTCCGCCCGGGCGAGCGCGAAGCACGCACTGACCGCGCGGGCGATGCTCTCCGGGCGGACCTCGTACGTATCGTCCCGTGGGGTGGCGACCGCGGCGTGGTAGATCCGCCGGACGCCGCGCGCGGCGAGCGCTCCCGGCGCGGTGGGCACCACCGTGCCCGGCCGGATCGGCAGCCCCGGGCGGCCGTGGGCGCGCAGCCACCCGGCCAGTTCACGGGCCAGCACATCGTCGACGATCTCCCCGGCGGGGTCGCGTACGGCGGCGGCCAGGCGCAGCGCGCCGGATACGGTGGGGCGGAAGGTCTTGGACATCTCCAGGTAGACGTTCTCCGAGGAGACCAGCACTTCGATGTCCCGCAGCAGTTCGATGGGCGAGACATGCAGGGTGAAGGTGCTCCGCGCGTCCACCGGCACGCTGTCGACGCGCAGTGGAGGCTCCTGGCCGGCCCGGCCGCTCCGTGCGATGGTGCTCTGCCCGGTCGGGCTCGGTCCGCCGGAGTTCTGCGGCCCGGCGCCCGGCCCGGTGCTCTGTTCCGTCGCGCCCGGTTTCCCGGGGAAGGGCGGCGGCTCCCGCAGGATGGTCAGCACGGCCTCGGCGAGCTGCTGGATGACCTGCGGTTCCTGCTGCTTGCGGAACCGCTCGGGGGTGACTCCGTACACGGCGGCGGCCATCTTACGGCGGTCATGGGCGGGCGCGCCCCGGCGGTCGGGGAGCAGTCCGAAGGTGTGGGCCGCGGCCTGGCCGAGCAGATCCCGCTCGCCGAGCCGCCGTACCGCCTCCCTGAGCAGCGCCTCGATACCGGCCGGGGCGTCGTCGGAGCCATCGCAGAAGCCGCCCGCCACGGCCGCGGCGCGCAGCGCCGGCCGATCGGTCCTGCGCAGATCCGGCAGTCCGGGTCTGCGTATGCCTTTCAGTTCTTCGAGGAGTTGATCGTATGTGGGCGAATTTGATGCAAATGGCTCCTGACTCATGGTCACCAGGCTAGCGACCGGCCGGGAAAGAGGAAATCGTTCTCTCAGCGGCCGTACCGCGCCGGGCTTTGTACCGCCGGTAATTACGCCGTGCTGGAACAGATTTCCGATTTCCGAGGTTCCGCTTTCTTGATCCATGGTGCGGCGGTCACCGGCCGCCCCTGTCGCCGCCATTGAATCCGAGACCGCCCACCCGTTCACGAGGTGACCTTTGTGACCCATCCGCACGAGCAACCGCCCCCCACGGAATCCGAGGACGACGAGGACTACGGGGCTTACGGGGACGACGAGCAATACGCAGCCCACGGGGACCACGGATACCACCGGGACCAAGGGAAGCCCGAAGAGCACCGCGCGCATGACGCCGGGCCGCCGCCCACCGAGTACGAGGAGCCCCCTCCGTCTGCGGCGACCACGGCGGTCGGGCTCACCGAACACGAGGAGCCGCCCCCATCGGTCGGCGCCACGGCGGTCGGGCTCACCGAACACGAGGAGCCGCCCCAATCAGCAGCCGCCACGATGGCCGGGCCCACCGAGGACGAGATCCCCTCGGCGGCGCCCGCGCAGGTCGCGCACGGGGGTCGCGACCTGCGCGGGGACACCGGAGCGCTGCCGGTCTCGCTGCGCGGCCGGTTCCGCCTGAGGGCCGTGCTGCGCCGCCCCGACCATCCGCACCAGGCGGCCGTCTACCGCGTCGAGGACGAGCGCGGCAGCCACATCCTCAAGTGGTACCACCTCGGCCACGCCCCGGACCGCCGGGTGTGGGAGCTGCTGGGAGACCGGCCGCGCCGGCATCTCACCCACTTCACCGAGAACGGCGACACCGGGGCCGACGGCCATCCGTACGACCTCGCGCCCTCCTACGGCGAGACCGACCTGGCCGGATATCTGAGGGACAGCCCCGGCCCGGCCGACCCCGTGCTCATCCACAGCGTCGTACGGCAGCTGCACGAGGCCCTCACCACCCTGCACGAACTGAACATCGTCCACCGGGACATCAGCCCGGCCAACATCGTGCTCGGCAGCCTCGACCCGGCCGCCCCGGACCTCGTCCTCGTCGACTTCGCCGTCTCCGCCCACGAACCCGCCGAGCGTTACACCCGGGACGAGCGCTGGGTCGGCACCGCCCTCTACATGTCCCCGCAGGCGTCGCTGCGCCACCAGCTGATCCACCCGCCCGCCGACTGGTGGTCGCTCGGCATGATCGTCGCCGAGATGGCCGGTGGACGCCATCCCGTCCGGTTCACCGACAACGACTTCGTCCGCGAGGAGATCAGCTCCCGCGCCCCCGATCTGTCCCTGGTCACCGACCACCGGCTGCGGCTGCTGTGCATGGGGCTGCTCACCCGCGACCCCGACCACCGCTGGGGAACCGACGAGGTGGCGCAGTGGCTGGTGGGCGGCTCGCCGCCGATCGCCCCCTGGGAGGCGGGCACGGCCCCCGGCGCCTCGGACCCGGAAGACGCCCCGGACATTGAGCCGTTCGCCTTCCTCGATGAGCGCTACACCAGGCCGAAGCAGCTGGCCAGGGCGTTCAGCGAGAACTGGCGGCCCGCCCGGCAGCTCCTCTCCCGACGGCGCGGCCGGGGCGAATTCACCCGCTGGCTACGGCAGTTCGAGGGCGCCCCGGGCCGCGACACCGGTGAACTGGCGGCGCTGCTGGACCTCCTGGAGCCGCAGCACCCCGCGGCTCCGCCGCGTGAGCCGAAGCCGGTCACGATGGTGCGGCTGATCTCCTGGCTCGGCCCCACCCTCGACGCGTCCTACCGCGGGGTGCCGCTGGACCACGCGGGGCTGGGGGAGTTGCTGCGGGAGGCCGGGCGCGGTGATGAGTTCGCCCTCTCCGTCGTGGCGGACCTGCGGGACCACACCATCCTGCCGCTGCTGGACTCACGGCCAGGCGGCGATGGGCTCGCCGAGGTGCAGCAGCGCTGGCTGACGGCCCGCTCCCGCTGGCAGCACACCGTCGACGAGGTGCTCCACGAGTCGCCCCGGCTGCGTGACCGCCGTGCCGAGGTGCGCGCCGCCGCCCGGCTCGACCGCTCCCGGCTCGCCGCCCTCCTGTCGCTCGCCGCCGCTCCCACCGCGCACCGGCGCAGGCTCCAGGAGCGGACCGCCGGCATCCAGGCCGCGTTGCCGCAGCCGGTGGCCTGGTACGGGCGGCTGGTGCGCGACCCCGAGGATCTGGTGCGGCTGCAACTGGCCGAGTGGCTGGCCGGATTCGCCGAGCAGGAGTCCTCGGAGACGCAAGGGAGGCTCGACGGCGAGCGGGCCCTCCTCCGCCAGGAGCGCGACCTGGACGTGGCCACACTGTGGGTGCGCAGACAGGACATGCTGCCCACACTCGGCTGGGCCCTCGGCGGAGCCGTCGCCTTCGTCTTCCCGTGGATCTTCGTGATCGGCCTGGGCGATCTGGTGGGATGGCCCGCCCAGCGCGCGGTGGTGACGGCGTGGATGCTGGCCGTCCCGGCGGCCGCCGCCGTCCTGGCCCTGGAGCTGTGGACGGCGTACCGCATCGGCAGCCCCGGCTACCATCCGGACCGGTCCCTGGCCGGGCTGCTGATCGACCGTGCGCTGCCCGTGGCCCGGTTCATCCGCCGCCCCGGCTCCCGCTTCCCCGTCCAGGGCCTGCTGATCCTCCCGGTCATCGCCCTGTTGTGGGCCACCGTGGCCTACGCCCCCTGGGTGTGGCCGCTGGCCACCGTGGCCGTCCTCGTCTGGTGGACCTGGCACCGGCTGCGGTGCTGGCGCCGCTATGTGGCGGAGCTGCGCGGCCGGGACGAACGGCACGGCCCCGGCCGCCCGAGGGCGGTCGCCCCGCCGACGTCAGGGAGGCTCACATGAGTTCGGGACAGGCGATTGCCAGCATCGGCGATGTGATGCCGGATGTGTACTTCCCCCAGCCGCCGGTCGCCGAGACCCTCCAGCACACCGTCCAGGACACGTTCCACGACACCGTCACCAACACCTTCCCGAACGCCGGAGTGCCGCACAACGCGGTCCAGGGCACCGGGCTGTCGGACCACGTCGGCACCCAGGCCGGGCAGCACATCGCCGCCGCCGTGCACAACACCACCGGCCATGCGCTGAACGCCGCCATGGACCAGCTGCACGACCTGATGGTGCCCGCCCTGATCGGCCTCGGCTCGCTCAGCGGGGCGCTGCTCGTCGGCCGCGCCACCATGGCCGGGGCGCAGGTGCTCGCGGCCGCCGCCATCCGCGCCGCCGAGGACCAGGCCGAGCTGCGTCAGCGGCAGTTGGACGCCCGGCAGGCCGCCGCGTGCTGGCGGGACGCCGCCTTCGCCGCCGTCCGGGCCAACGCCCGCATCGACACACTGCGCGCGCGGATACGGCGGGCCGGCCCCGACGGGCCACCGGAACCGCCCGACCTGCCACCGCCGCTGACCCTGGCAGGCAAGAATCTGGACGAGGCATGGCGACAACTGGCCGACATCGACCGCGGGTTGCGCCACGCGGAGGCCGCCTACGCACGGGCCACCATGGAGGCAGCCGCCCGCCCGGCGGCCGGAGCGCATCCCGAGGACACCGGCTGGCACGCCACCCTGCGCGCCCGCCGCCGCCAGACGCTGGAGGCGTACGAGGAGGCCGCCACCGAAACCGAGGCGCGCGGTTCGCTGCCGCAGCCGCCGCCCGCCGCCACCGCGGCCCCCACCGAGGAGGAGGTGCTGCGGCTGGGCGGGGACCTGCTGGCCATGCTTCCGCAGAACGTGTCGGTGGCCGACTACCGGCTGGTGGAGGAGATGGTCACCGTCGCCGCGGAAGTCGCCGCCCGGCGGCCCGCCGCGGCCAAGCGTCATCTGCGGGAGGCCGCCGGGTTCGCCGAGCGGATGACGCGCGACGCCGAGCGGCGGCAGGAGACCGAGGAGTGGGCCGCCCAGCAGCTCGCCTTCCTCCGCGACGACCACCCCGGCACACCCGCTGACGGCCACTCCGGCACACCTGTTCCGCTGCCCGATGCCAGGGCGGAGATCGCGGTCCTGGAGCGCTTTCTGTACCAGGGCGGGACGCTGGCGGAGGCCGAGCGCGTGCGCGTCGCGGTCCGCGTCGGAGAGCGGGTCGACGCGTATCAGCGGATGTACGCCACGGAGGTGATCCGCGCGGCGGTCCGGCGGTCGGAGCCCGAGACGGCCGGATACACCACCTCCGGAGCGGCGCAGATCATCGACTGGACCCCGCCGGGCTGGGGGGAGGAGCACTGGCTCCGCGTCAGCGTGGACGCCGGGGGCACCGCCCGGGTCGCCACCATGCACCGCGAGCGCGACCCCGCCGAGGAGACCGACGACGATCTGGAGCTCGACTGGCAGCGGTGCGACGAGGCCCCCGAGCATCTGGAGAAGCTGCGCGAGCTGGCCGAACGGGCCGGGCTCAGCGTGCCGTTCGCCTTCGGCAAGCCACCAGCGCGGCCGGTCCGGCGCACGGCGGACCCGCCCGCTCGACGCAGCCGCACCGGACCTCAGGCCCGCCACCATGACCAGGAGAGGCAGTCATGACCGAGCCAGTGACGTCCCCGGGCCGCGACGACCGCAGCCTCCCGGCCTTCGCCGAGGAACTGGTCGGCACGCTCAGCGTCCAGTCCCAGTACGTACTGCACGGCAGCATCCGGGACATCCACCTCGTCCGCCACGACAAGGACCCCGACGAGGGCGGTCCCGAGGCGACCTACGACGCCCACCACACCCTCACCGAGGTCCTGTGGAACGCCCTGTGGCAGGAGGGGTACGAGGCACTGATCCGCTTCGACATCGCGGACGGCTTCACCGTCGTCGTGGGCCCGGCGGCCAAGGAGATCCGCGAGCTGCTGCACGGGCGGGACGCCGCCAGGCCCGGGCGCGCCCGGCGCGCCGACACCCCCGTCCACCTGGCCGACGCGGAGCGGACGCTGCGCGACATCGTCACCGGCTGGAAGCAGCAGGGGCGGCAGCCGAAGACACCGGACGGCCGGCCCCGCCCGGACCCGGCACCGCGCCAACAGCCCTACCGGGTGGTGCTGTTGATCGACTACGCCGCCCGGATCCCCACCGATGTCACCCGGCTCAGCGATCCGGAGCGGGACTTCTTCCTCAACTGCCTCAAGCTGGCCGAGGACGCACGGCCGATCTCCTCCCCGGGAAGCGGACGGCGGCTGTTCAACCCCGTGATCTGGCTCGCCGACGGGGAGCGCGATCTGCCCACCTGGCTGGTCGCGGGCAGCGAACGGGTCCGTACCATCGGCATTCCGCTGCCCGACCTGGGCAGCAGGCGGCGCATGGCCGAGCTGCTGGCCGAGGAGCACACCGCCGCGTCCGCGTCCGAGGGCGAAGACGACGACGGGCCGGTCCGGCTCGACAAGCGACGGCCGCTGGACGAGCACGACATCGACACCTTCGCCCGGGCCACCGCCGGGCTGACCCTGCGCGCGATGCGGGAGAGCGCCCGTATGGCGCTCGATCGCGGGCTGTCGTTCGCCGAGATGCGGGACGCGGTCCGGGTCTACCAGCTCGGCGTCAAGGACAACCCGTGGCAGGCGGACTACATCCGCAAGCAGATCAAGAAGGGCGAGGCGGACCTGCGGGCGCGGGTGAAGGGCCAGGAGAAGGCGGTCGGCAAGACCCTCGACATCCTCAAGCGCGCCGCGCTCAGCCTGTCCGGCGCCCAGGCGTCCCACCCCGGCAGCCGGCCGCGCGGTGTGCTGTTCTTCGCCGGGCCGACCGGCACCGGCAAGACCGAGCTGGCCAAGTCGGTGGCCAAGCTGCTGTTCGGCACCGAGGACGCCTGTCTGCGCTTCGACATGAGCGAGTTCTCCGCACCGCATTCGGTGGACCGGTTGCTCGGCGCACCGCCGGGATATGTGGGCTACGAGGCTGGTGGCGAGCTGACCACGGCGGTGCGCAACGACCCCTTCCGGGTGGTGCTGTTCGACGAGATCGAAAAGGCCGACAAGGGTGTGCTCGACAAGTTCCTCCAGGTGCTGGAGGACGGTCGGCTCACCGACGGGCAGGGGGTCACCACGTACTTCAGCGAATGTGTGCTCATCTTCACCTCCAATCTCGGGGTCAGGAAACGGACCGGTGAGGGCGGACGCGGACACGAAGGGCGGGTGGCCGAGCCCGGGATGCCGTACCACCAGTTGGAGGAGATCATCCTGGCCAATGTGAAGGAACACTTCGTCGAGGAGATCGGCCGCCCGGAGCTGATGAACCGGCTCGGTGGCAATGTGGTGGTCTTCGACTACATCGACGCCAAGGTGGCCGCCGAGATCTTCGACTCGCAGGTGGGCAACATCCAGCGGGTGCTGCGGGAGGAGCAGGGGGTGCATCTGCGCCTCTCCGACGAGGCGCATCAGGCGCTGTCCGCCTACTGCACGGCGGATGTCGACAACGGCGGCCGGGGGATCGGCATGCTGCTGGAAACGCATCTGATCAACCCGCTGGCACGGGCGCTGTTCGACCAGGAGCGGCCGGCGGGCACGGCGGTCACCGTCACCGGTGTGCGGCCCGCCGGGGACGGAACGGTGGCCCTGGACCTGCGGGTGGTGCACACGGGGGCCGCGGATCCCGGTCCCGGCGGCGGCCGATGAGCGAGCGGGACACTCCCCGGGGGTGGGTTCGCCTGCCGGACGACGACGAACTGGAAGCACCGGCGGAAGGGGAGACAGCGGAGAAGCCGGGCGAGGCGCCGGAGCCGGAGCCGACGGCAGAGCCCGCACCCCGGCCCGCGGCGGGCCCGGCCGGTGTCGAGGTGTCCGCGCCCTGCTGGAACTGCCGTGCGCCGGTGGCCCACCGGGACGCCCGCTGCCCGTCCTGCGACCGTACGCGCACCCATGTGCTGCTGGTCTGCGCCGAGCCCTGTCTGGAGCTCCGCCACGGCCCGGGCCCTCCGTTGCACATCGGCCGCCACCCGGACTGGGCGCCGCGGACCGCCGCCGCGTTCGCCGACTGGAACAAGGTCTCCCGGCGTCATGCCTCGCTCACCGTGGAGCCGGACGGAAGCGCCTGGGTCGAGGAGCCCGAGGCGGGCACCCGCAATGGCACGTATCTCAACGGCGCCCGGATCGCGGCGGGCGTGCGCACCCCCGTCCGCGACGGCGACCAGCTCCGGCTCGGGCTGCGGGTCGGCTTCGCCGTACGGCTGTACGGGCCGGGGCCCGGCACCGGCTGAGCCGGTGCCGGGCGGTGTCGCGGGGCGGCGACCCCCGGACCGCCCCGCGTGCTCATGCCCGCGTACCGGGCGGAATGACGATCGCCCGCAGCGGCGCCAGCAGCCGGTTGGCCTCGCCCGCCCCCTCGAACGTGCCCAGGTTGTGGGCCTGGCCGGGCACCGCCTTCAGCGGCTCCTCGCCGCAGCGGTCGCCGAACAGCACCATGGCGGGGTGCGGGCGGTGCCGCCGCGACTGCCACACCAGCCCCTGGGCGTCCGGCACCTGGCGCCGGATCTCCCGCGCCCAGGCGCGGGTCTGCGCGTACTCGTCGGTCTCCAGCAGCCAGGAGGTCTGGAACACCGCGGCCAGATCCTCCTCCTGGATCAGCCGCACCAGGACCAGATCCTCGGTCACCCGCACCTTGGACAGCGAGCGGGCGGCCGCCAGCGCCCACGGCACCTGACGCCGGGCCTCCGGCCCGGTGAACTCCATGTCCCGCAGCATCACTTCGGCGAGGGTGGTGGCCGGTTCCACGGCCGCGTACAGATACGGATACCGGTCCTCGGCGGTGGCGTCGAAACGGTTGCCACCGAAGAACGAATGCGCGGGCTTCGGGTTGAACTCGGTGCAGGCGTAGGCGGTTTCATGGCACCTCCACAGCTCGGTGCCCGCGCTCAGGGTGCACAGATTGGGGCTCATGCGCGCGCCCTCGGGGGGCGCCTGCCTCACCATCCGCCGTCTCCCAACAGCGCGGCGGCGGCCTCGGTCAGCCGAGTGTCCGGCACCTGCCCCACCAGGGCGGCCGGCGCGTCGCGCAGCCAGGTGTTGCCGCCGAGCCACCAGTCCGCGGCGCCCCAGGGGTCCTGGTCCGACAGCAGCATTCTGTTGATCCGCTGCACCACCGGCCGTGGCTCACCGGTGTCCGGGTCGAACTGGAAGTCCGGGTAGCGATCGCCGTGCTCCGGGTCGGAGAGGCGGATGAGCCCGGCCCCGGCGGGATTCTCGGCGGCGGTGCCGGTGAGCTGCTCCGGTCCGCGCGCGGGGACGGTCAGCAGCCGGTTCCGTACGGCCCGGGCGATCTCGGCGCTCGCGGGGTCCAGCGTCGGCCAGTCCACGGACTCCAGCAGCCGGATCAGGTCGGCCAGCCGGTCGGCGTCCGGCAGGACCGCTGAGGGAGCGGCGCCCCGGACCTGGTCCAGCTTTCTGCGCAGTTCGTTCTCGCGGGGGAGGGGCCGCAGTGCCAGCCGCACCTCCCGCAGCGCGGCGCGCACGGCCCTGGCGTCGTCTCCGGCGGCCCGCAGCCGCAGCACGCTGTCCTGGAATCCGCTGAACTGCGCGGGGGTCAGCGAGGCGCGGATCTCCGGCAGATGCCGGCGCAGCAGCTCCAGGAGATCGTCGGTGGTCATGGCTGTCGTCCTTCCGCGGGTGCGTGGGGAGCGGGATTGCCCTGGTGGATGAATCCGGCCCAGGAGACGATCCGGGCCAGGCCCCCCGTATCGCTCTGCGTCTCGGCCAGCAGAAGGCCGGTCAGCCCGGGGACGGGGTGGCGGTCGTGGTCGAGCATCCACAGCTGGGCGGCGCGCAGGGCGTCCGGCGGGGCCAGTCCGGCGACGGTCAGATGGTGGTGGAAGACCACCATCAGGGCGGCGGACGCGCTGTCCGACACCTTCCACCGCGAGCCGACCACATCCGTGGCGCCACGCGCCAGCAGTGCTGTGGTCGGGGTCAGCGCCTCGTCGTGGTCGCGGCTGCTGAGGTCCGTCTCGCAGGCGCTGAGCACGATCAGCGGCCCGGTGGCGGCCCGTTCCCCGGCGGGCACGTCGAGAATGCGCGTCACCGTCAGCCTGCCCGGGTCCGGGGCGCCTTCGGGCTCCGGGGCGTCTTCGGGGTCCGGACCCGCCAGGTGGAGGGCCGAATCGGTGGGCCGCAGCCCGGCCAGGCCGTGCACCACCAGATGCAGCAGCGAGGCGGCGGGCGCGGCCGGGCCTCCGGGGAGGTGGGAGAGCACATCCTCGGGGGTGCCCAGCGCGTTCTCGGGCGCGTCCTGGTGCCAGCCGTAGAGCAGGGCCGTGGTGTAGTACGCGGTGCGAAGGGCCGACACCTCGTCCTGCGCCCACGTCAGATCCCCGCTCGGGTCGGCCACCAGCACCGCGCGCTCGCTCGCGGGCACCCGGCCGCGCCGCGCGGCCCGCACAAACTCGCCGCCGGACGCGGCGTACGAGATGACCGCGTCTTCGCAGGCGTAGGTGTACGGACGCCGCGCACCGGCCCGTGGCCCGGGGAGGCGGGCGGCGTGCCAGGGAACGGCACCGAGGTTGCCGCACGGCACGAGGACCAGCCGGACCGGTGTGTTGTGCTGCGGGGACCCGTCCTTCCCCGGACGCCCAGCGCGTCCAGTACGGGGGCGAGGACGGCCGGGCCCGCCCAGTCGCACAGCCCCTCCAGCGCCGCCTCCCAGTGCCGATGGGCCTCGGCGTAGGCGTCCATGCCGTGCCCGGACACGGCGGACCGCCGGGCGCCCGCGTCCAGATAGCGCTCCAGCGGCTCCCGGCCGGGCGAGCCTAGCCCCGGCAGCGCCAGCGCCGTCGGCTCACCGGCGTTCGGCACCAGGACGGCCACGCCGTCGACGGTGTCCTGCCCGGGCACCAGATACACCAGGGCGTCGGTGCCAGTGGCGCGCAGCCCCTCCCGCAACTCCCCGATGCCGGGGGCGCCGAGCAGCCCGCGCAGCGGCGCCGCGCCGCTGTCCCGCCGCAGCACGTCCAGCGCGCGACGGCGCAGCCTGCTGGGGATCTCGACACCGGGGGCGGCCCTGACCCGCGCGAGCGCGCTCCGGACCTCGTCCGGGGTACCGCCGCCGATGCCGGGCGCGAGTCCGCCGCCGCTCGGCGCGGCCTGGGGCGGGAGGTCCCGTACGGCGGTCCGCCACTGCTCGGCCAGCTCCGCCTCGCCCCTGGCGGCCAGCTGCTCGGGGACCCCGGCGGCCGCGGCCGCGGCCCGCAGCACCAGGCCACGCCCGTTCTCCAGCGACGCCACGGCCTCCTCGATCCGGCCGTCCACGGCGGCCCAGTGGGCGGCCAGCAGCCCACGGCTGGCCCCCGACCTGGCCACCTCCAGGCCGTGCTCGGCGCCCAGTTGCAGCAGCACATCCTCGGCCAGCACCCACAGCGAGGCATGGGCGGTCGCGACGGCCGCCCCTGTGTCATCGCGCTCACGGTCGTCGCGCAGCCGGTACGCCTCGGCCAGCTCCCACAGCAGCTTCTGCCGGATGGCCGGGCTGGTGCGCTCGGTGAGTTCCCGCCTGGCCTGTTCCAGCTCCCCGACCGCCTCTTCCAGGTCGGAGTGGTCGCCGGTCGACCTGTGGATGGTGAGCAGCGCCATCCCGATGCCTTGCCGGATCCACACCCGCTGGTCGGGGGTCGAGGCGGGGCCGTCGAGGGCCCGGCGGGCCCGGGTCACGGCCTCGGAGACACGTACGGGATCCGGTTCGATCATGGAGAAGAGGGCCAGCAGGGGCGCGCATTGCGCGTCCATGAGGGGCTGTGCGAAGGCCGGGAGCCTCGGGTGGTTCGCCGCCTCCTCGAAGTAGGCCACGCCGGCCCGCAGCGCGGGGATCCCGCCGTCCAGCGTGGCCAGGCTCAACTGCGCCTGGCCGAGCAGGAAGAGCACCAGGAACTGCCATTCGCTGCTCTCGCCTGCCTCCTCCAACAGGTCGAGCAGCTCGTCCAGCAGCTCCTCCAGCCTTTCGGCGTCCCGCTCGTCCAGTGCTTCGTTGAGGCGCAGCTGGAGGTGCATGCTCCGGGTGCACAGCCTCAGCCCCTCGGCGCCGGGCCCGGTCGCGTGGGCGGAGTCGAACACCGCGGAGGCGGGGCCGAAGAGCGCGTCGAGGCGGGCACGCGCCTGGTCGCGGTCCGTGAGGTTGCCGCCCAGGGTGTTGGCCGCGGCGAGCAGTCCGGGCGAGATGACCCCGGCCATCCAGTCCACCCGTCCGGATCCCGTACCGGCGGCTGTGCCGATCAACTCGGCCGCCTCGGCCAGCCGGTCGGCGTCACCGGTGCGCACACCGTGGGCCATGCGGCTCATCGCGGCGCGCATCGCGGTCTCCGCCTCTTCACCGGCCGGCCCCTTGCTCACCTGATTGACCAGGGCCTCCAGATCCTCGGTCCGGACGGTGCCGGGCACTTCGAGCTCCAGCATGAGGGCGGCCTGTGCGTAGGTGAGGGCGGTCTCCTCCGCGGTGAGCTCCTCCAGCAGATCCGTCTCATCGCCTCGGCCCGCCCCGGCCGTGGCGAACTCGGTGATCAGCCCGCTCAGGGCCCGCAGCAGCGGGGAGTCGCGGTTCGGCATCCGCTCCGCCAGCTGCGCGGCCAGGTCGGCCATCTGCTCGAAGTCCCCGGAGCGCGCGGCGGCGGGCACCCGCTCCAGGGCCTCGGCCGCCCACGACAGGGATTCGGTCATTCCCTCGGGCAGGGTCGGCGCCAGGTCGGTCAGCAGCCCGTGCAGCTCGGTCAGATCGGCGGTGAGTTCGGGGTCCCCCACCATCACCTGGCGGCCCACATCGAAGGATTCGAGGAGGCGGGGCAGCGTGCCGTCCCATCCGGCCGTCATGCCGGGCGTCAGCAGCAACCGCACCAGGTGGACGGCGGAGGCCCGCTCGTCCGGTGGGTCGAGCGTCCCAGGGGCGCGCGCCGCCCTCAGCACCCGCAGGCCCCGACTCCGGTCGTCGTCCGTGGGGTTGCGCCGGTAGCGCTCGGCGTACAGGCCGCCGAGCCGGGCGCGCAGGGTGCACAGCAGCGCGTCCCCGTCCGGCACGGCCGTCGCCAACGCGGCCTCCAGCTCGTCCAGTTCGGCGATGAAGCGGTCGAGTGACGCGGGGTCGGCGTCGGCGGGCGGCCGAGTGCCGCCGGACGATCCCTCTGCCCCGATGCCGTCGGACGGTCCCTCGGCCGCCGGGCCGTCCGGTGGGGGCGGGGGCGGGGCGAGCCACGCTGGCGTGTCGGCCGCGGCTCGTTCGGCTCGGTCACGTAATGCCGCGAGATCCCTGCTGTGCATGAAACGTCCCCCTTCGTCATGCCCCACTCATCATCAGCCCGTCCGCGCGAGCACAGGAGCCCTTTGATCGCTCTTTCCGGAAACCGCCCGGAAGACGTCCGCGAATCGCCCAGTCGGATACGCGTGTTCGGGGTCGCGCGGGAACTCCCGCCCCGTGGCCGAGGCGAAAACGGACATGAGGTGAATGATGCGACATCCTGTCACGCCAGGTGAGACACCTTTATCGATGCGTGACCAAATGTGTGGGTGGCGTGCTTGCGCGCGCCCTACCCTCGCCGGTGAATCAACGTTTCTGCACAGAATCCCCGCGACGAGAAGGACGGAACATACATGTACGGCACGATCGACGGGTTCAACTACGGGGCCACCACCCCGCTGGTGGCCTACCTCATGGCCTGTCTCGGGGGAGCCCTCGGCTTACGCTGCACCGCCCGTTCGGTGCGTACTCAGCGTTCCTGGAAGCCGGGCTGGCTCGCGCTCGGATCCGCGTCGATCGGCTCGGGCATCTGGACGATGCACTTCATCGCCATGATGGGGTTCCATGTGAAGGAAACCCCGGTCGGCTTCGACATACCGATCACCCTTCTCAGCCTTCTGGTGGCGATCGTCGTCGTCGGCATCGGTGTCTTCATGGTCGGCTACCGGGGCGCTTCCCGAGGGGTGCTGCTCTCGGCCGGTGTGTTCACCGGACTCGGCGTCGCGGGCATGCACTACATCGGGATGTCCGCGATGCGCATGCAGGGGCATCTGGAGTACTCCGTGCCGACCGTCCTGCTCTCCGTCCTGATCGCGGTCGTGGCCGCGACCGCCGCCCTCTGGGCCGCCGTGACCATCCACGGTTTCCGCGCCAGCCTGGGATCGAGCATGGTGATGGGGGTCGCGGTGACCGGCATGCACTACACGGGCATGGCCGCGGTCAGTGTGCGGCTGGACGATGTGCTCGGCGCCTCCGTGGGCGGTAACGCGCCGGCTTCGCTGATCCTCCCCATGCTGATCGGCCCGGTGATCTTTCTGGTGGTCGCGGGGACCATCATCATGTTCGATCCGCTGCTGGTCCTGGGCGAGGGGGAGTGGAACGAAAAGAAGGCGGACAGCTCGCGCCTGCCCCCGCCGCCACCGCCTCGGCCGGTCTGGCCGGCCCGGCCGCCGGAAGACCCCATGCGGGCCCCGGCGAGCCGCCCGGCTCCGCCCCACAGCGGTCAGGAATACGGCGGTTGGTGAACCCGCGGCCGGCCGGTCCGGGGTGCGACGAGGCGGGCCGTGACCGTGGGCGCCGGAGCGGACACCGATCCGCCGCCGACGGCCACTCCGCCGCACCCCGTGGGACCTAGTGGAACCTGCGCGTCCCCGACCAGCCCGGATCCCCGGTGGTGGCGAACCGGACCCACGCGCCGTGCATCTCCGTGGCCAGCGACGGCGGGATGTCCGGTCCGAGCAGTCCGTTCGCCGTACGGAGCGCGGGCAGAGCGGTGTTGTCGAAGACGAACGGGAGTTCCGCGGTGTGGCACGCGCCGAACGGCCCGCCCCGCCAGTCGAAGTCGTAGCTGAACACCTTGTCGTAGCGGGACACCAGCCGCTCACGGGCGTCGCGGAACATGGCGTCGATGCCCGCGCTGTGTTCCGGCCGCTGGTAGAGCAGCGACTCCTGGGTGTTCGTGCCCACCAGCAGGTCCACCGGATGCGGCGGGGCCACCTCGTCGGGCTCATCGAGCACCACACCGAGCGGCGAGAGCCTCGGACCCAATCCGGGCAGGTCGGCGAGCGCGGACACCAGGCGCTCGTCGGGGACGGCGGCGAACGCCTCGGCCGTGGCGGGTACGCCCAGCCGGTCGGCCAGGGCCCGGGTCGTCTCCGCCGCCTCCGCGCCGGTCAGGGTGTGCAGCCCACCGCTCTGGCTGATCGCACCCCGGAACAGCCCGGCGGCCTCGGGCGTCACCAGCAGCGCGCTGACGATCATTCCTCCCGCCGACTGCCCGAACACCGTGACCCGGTCCGGGTCCCCGCCGTAGTCCGCGATGTGCTCGCGCACCCACCGCAGCGCCGCGAGCACGTCCAGCAGACCCCGGTTGCGCGGGGCGCCCGGCAGGTCCAGCCAACCCGGCGCGCCGAGACGGTAGTTGAGGGTGACCAGGACCACGCCGTCGCGGGCGAAGGACGTTCCGTCGTACAGCGGCGCCTGGCCGGTGCCGGAGAGGAAACCGCCGCCGTGCACGAAGACCATCACCGGGGCGTCGCCATCGGTCCGGGGCGTCCAGACGTTGACCGTCAGATAGTCCTCGCCACGCACCCAGCCCTGGCCCAGCACCGGGCTGAGGTCCGCCGCGAACCGCCGCTCGGGCACCGGAGCCGTCGGCCCCGGCCCATCGGCGCCGGGCGCACCGTGTACGGGGATCGGCGCGGCGAACCGCGCGGCGCCGGTGAGTGCGGCCGCGTACGGGATGTTCCGGAACACGCTCACCGCCATGCCGCCCACTCCTTCACCGCGAA
Organism: Streptomyces sp. 11-1-2; assembly: GCF_003595545.1. Taxonomy (NCBI): domain Bacteria; kingdom Bacillati; phylum Actinomycetota; class Actinomycetes; order Kitasatosporales; family Streptomycetaceae; genus Streptomyces; species Streptomyces sp. 11-1-2. The sequence goes on along the minus strand of NZ_CP022545.1, from coordinate 1,223,210 downwards.
CCGCTCGCCGTCCCGCCGCACTTCGGCCGCTCCCGCGCCGGGGAGGTGCGCGGGGAAGAGCAGCGCGCCCTGGTCCGCGGCCTCGCCCAGCACCCGGCGCCGGGCGACCCGTGCCCGGGCCTCGTCCTCGTCGAAGCAGGGGCAGAGGTCCGGCTCCACGATCTGCAGCGGGCTGTGGAGCAGATCGCCCGCGAAGATCGCCCGATCCGTACCGGACCGCAGCCGCACCACGCAGGATCCGGGGGTGTGGCCGGGGGCGGGCTCGAGGCGAAGCTGGGCGTCGACGTCGTAGTGGTCGCCCTCCCAGAGCACGGTCTGCCCGGCCTGGTGGACGGGGGCGACGCTGTCCTCGAACACGTTCGCCATCCGGGGGCCGGAGCGGGTCCGGTGTCCGTTCTCCGGGTTCCAGTAGTCGAAGTCGGTCCGGGGGAGCACATACTCCGCGTTGGGGAAGGTCGGCCGCCACTCACCGTCCGTCCACGAGGTGTTCCATCCGACGTGGTCCCCGTGCACATGGGTGCAGATCACCAGGTCCACGTCGGCCGGGCGGATCCCTGCCGCGGCCAGTTTCCCGAGGTAGTCCGTGCGCAGATGGTGGAAGTGCGGCACATCCGGCCGCTCCCGGTCGTTGCCGATGCCGGTATCGATCAGGATCGTCCGGCCCTCGCTGCGAAGCAGCCAGGTCTGGATCATCGTGCGTACCTCATCGGCGGCCGGATCCAGGAATTCGGGGGTCAGCCAGCCCTCGTGCGCGCGCCAGTGCTCCATGGCCACGTCGGGAAAGATGAAGTCGCGCGGCAGGCCCCTTGGGGCCACCTCTACCACGCGGGTGATCTCGACGTTTCCAAGCGTGATGGTGTCCATGATTCCAGCCTGCGCTTCGGCGGGCGCCGGCGGTATCCGTCATATGACTGCACCACGGGCTACCGCACCACGGGCTAGAGTCGAGGGATGACCATGGTCGGGCGGGAGAGTGAGAGCGCGGCCGTACTCGGTCTGACCAGCGGTGTGCTGATCCTTACGGGTGAACCGGGTGCGGGCAAGAGCACTCTGCTCGGCCTCGCGGCGGATCGTCACCCGGGCCGGGTGCTGCGGATGACGGGCAGCGAGAGCGAGGCGAACCTGACGTTCGCGGGGCTGCACCAGCTGCTGCGGCCGGTGCTGGGGGAGACCGCCGGGCTGTCGGCGCGGCAGCGGTCGGCCCTGCTCGGCGCCATCGGCCTGGCGGACGCCGAGTCCCACGACACCGGCCTTGTGGGGGCCGAGCCCCAGGCCACCGGCCTTGCGCTCACCAATCCCCACGACATCGACCTCGCGGAGGCCGGGCCCGGCGGTGTCGACAGCGGACACGGTGGCCCGCCCGACCGGCTCCTGCTCGGCGTCGCGCTGCTCACCCTGCTGTCGGACCTCGCCCGGCGATCGCCCGTCCTGGTGGTCGCCGACGATCTGCAGTGGATCGACGCCGGTTCGCTGGAGCTGCTCGCCTTCGCCGCCCGGCGCATCGACGACGAACCCCTCGCCGTGCTGGCCGCGGCCAGGGACACGGCGGGCGAGGGCGCCCAGGGCGGGGCCACGGCGCCGCTCTCCGGCTTTCCCCTGCTCACGCTGGGCCCGCTGGACGCGACCGCCGCGGGCCTCCTGCTGGACCGGCAGCCGCATCCGCCGACCGGCCGCGGTCGGCTGCGCATCCTCGACCAGGCCGCCGGGAATCCGCTGGCGCTGGTCGAACTGGCCCGGGCGAACGGCGCCTGCGGCGCGGACTCGGCCGACTCCGCCGAAGGGGAGCTCCTGCCGCCCACCGACCGTCTGATGCGGGTCTTCGCCGCCGACCTCGAAGCCCTGCCCGAGACCACCCGGCAGGCGCTGCTCCTGGTCGCGGCGGACGACCGGGCGGTGGCGGGCCGGGTCGAGGCGCTGGCCCCGGCCGAGGCCGCCGGACTGCTGCGGCTCACCGGTGGCGGCCACGACGGCTGGCGGGCCCGCTTCCGGCATCCCCTGATCAGGTCCGCGATCTACCACTCCGCACCGCTGGCGGCCCGCCGTCAGGCCCACCGCGACCTCGCCGCGCTGCTCAGCGCCGAACCCGACCGCCGCGCGTGGCATCTCGCCGCCGCCGCGGAGGGGCCGGACGAGGAGATCGCCGCCGCCCTGGAGGAGTCGGCGGCCAGGGCCCGGGAGCGTGGCGGATACACCGCCGCCACCACCGCGCTGGAACGTGCCGCCGAGCTGAGCCCCGGGCGCCGCGACCGCGCCCGCCGCATGGTGGCCGCGGCGGGTGCGGCGGTGTCCACCGGACAGCCGCACTGGGTGCGCCGGCTCGCCGCGCGGGCCGCGGAGCTCACCGACGACCCGGCGCTGTCGGCCGAGGCATCGCTGCGGGTGGGCCAGGTGCTCACGCTGAGCACCGAGCACGACACCGCGCTGTCCCTGCTGCTGAGGGCGGCGGAGGATCCCGGGCTGCGCCGGGTCGCGCTCGCCTCCGCGTCGGTGGCGGGCTTCTACTCGGGCGACGAGGAATACCGCCTCGCCGTACGGGCCCGGGCACAGGACGACCCCTGGACGCTCGCGGTGACCGACCCCACCGCGCACCGGTCCGAGCGGGTGGCGGCGATCCCGGCGCTGGTCGAGCGGGCGGACGGCGACCCCGCCCGGCTCATCTCGCTCGGCGCCATGGCCTGGCTGCTCGACGAGACCGCACTCGCGGTACGGATCTTCGATGACGCCCTCCACCGCTGGCGGCTCGGCGGCACTCTGCCCATCGGTCTCGGCTGCTCGGCCGGGTGGGCGTATCTGGACCACGGGCTGTGGGCGCAGGCCCGTACCGCCGCCGTGAACAGCAACTCCGCGGGCGCCGGGCTGCCCCACCTCGACGCCGCCGCAAGGTCGCTCGAAGCCGCCGCCCTGGCGCTGACCGGCCGGACTGACGAGGCCCGCACCGCGGGCTCCGCCGCGCTGGCCCTCGTCGACCCGCACCGCAGCCGCGCCGTCGCCGTCCGGGCCCGGTGGGCGCTGGGCATGGCCGCGGTGGCCGACGGCGACCACGTCGGCGCGTACGAGCAGTTCCGTCTGCTGTTCACGGCCGACGGCGACCCCGTCCACTACGCGTGCTCCTTCCCCGGGGTCGCGGAACTGGCCGCCGCGGCCGTCCGCACCGGCCACGGCGCCGAGGCCGCCGCCATCGTGGAGCGCACCGCCGACCGGCTCGCCGAGGACCCCTCGCCCCGGATCCGCATCCTGATCCACCGCGCCCGTGCGCTGCTCGAACCGTCCCGGGCCGAGGCGCACTTCGCGGCGGGCCTCGCCGAACCCACGGGCGGCCAATGGCCCTTCGAACGCGCGCAGCTCCTGCTGGACCACGCCGAATGGCTGCGCCGCCGCCACCGCATCACCGAGGCCCGCCACCAGCTGAACACCGCGCTCGAGACCTTCCGCCGCCTCGGCGCCCGCCCCTGGATCGACCGCACCCAGGCCGAACTGCGCGCCGCCGGGATCGAATCCGCCCCCACCAGCCCCGACGCCCTCACCTCCCTGTCCCCGCAGCAGCAGCACATCATCCGCCTGGCCGCGCAGGGCCTGAGCAACCGTGAGATCGGCGAACGGCTCTTTCTCTCCCCCCGCACCGTCGGCTCGCACCTCTACCGCAGCTTCCCCAAACTCGGTGTCACCGCCCGCTCCCAGCTGCGCGATCTGATCGAGGCTTCCTGCCCGTCGTAGTGGCGGTGGCCACGCGGGCTCCCGGCGATCGCCACCGGCAGGGCAGCTCCACCGCGACGGCCGTGGGCCCGCCCCGCGGGCTCGTCACCGTCACAGTTCCATCGAGCGCGGCGACGCGGCGACGTATCCCGAGCAGTCCGGAGCCACCTCCGGAGCTGCCGGAACCACCGCTCTCCGCGGCGCCGGACACGCCCGCGACCACCTCGGCGCCACCTCGTCCCTCGTCACGCACCGAGACCCGCAACCCGCTCGGTGTACGGGCCAGCCGGGCCTCGGCCCGGTCGGCGCCACTGTGCCTCGCCACGTTCGCCAGCGCCTCCGCCACGACGAAGTACGCGCCCGCCTCGACCGCCGCCGGGGCCCGTGTCCCGTCCTCCAGACCGTCCACCCGCACGGTGACATCGAGCCCGCTGCTCGCGGCGAGCGCCCGTACCGCCCCGGCCAGGCCACGGTCGGTGAGGACCGGCGGATGCATGCCACGCACCACCTGGCGCAGCTCGGCCAGCGCCGCTTCGGCCAGGTCCTGCGCGTCGTCCAGCATCCTGCGCGCCGCCGTCGGATCCCGGTCGTACGCCCGCTTCGCCAGGCCGATCCGCAAGGACAGGGAGACCAGCCGCGCCTGGGTGCCGTCGTGCAGCTCCCGTTCGATCCGCCGTAGTTCGGCACCGTGCGCGGCGATGGCACCCGCCCGGGTTTCCGCCAGCTCCGCCACCCGCTCGGTCAGCCGCGCCGTGTCCGTTGCCGTGTCCGTCGGGCCGGGCCGCCGACGGCGCAGGTACGAGCCGAACGCCAAGGCGAGCACGGACACCAGCAGGGCCATGGCCCGCACCGCGTGCCGCATCGTTCTCCCCATGCCGACGAGGCTAGAAGACCGGCCGGACACACGCGGGAGAGCGAGCCGCCCCATCGACGGTGGAGCCCGCTACACCCCCGGCCCGGCGGCGAGCCCACGCCCGCCCGCGCGGTCCGGGATTCACCGGCATGGACGCATCAGGGTGCGGTAGCGTGCCGAGGAAGCCATGGTGGACGGACCGGTCCGCCGAGAAGGGCACCCGATGACGGATCTTCAGGATGTGGACCGCATCGCCACGGCCGACCACCACTTGGCGGTCGTGACGACGACGCGCGCCGACGGCTCGGTCCAGGCATCAGTGGTCAACGCCGGGATCATCGACCATCCGGTCTCCGGTGAGCAGGTGGTCGCCTTCGTCACCTACGGCCGCGCCAAACTCGCCCATCTGCGGGCACGACCGCGGGCCACCCTGGTCTTCCGCGCCGGATGGAACTGGGCCGCCGTCGAGGGCCGCACCGAGCTCGCGGGGCCCGACGACCCGTTCCCCGGGGTCGACCAGGAGCGTCTGCGCCTGCTGCTGCGCGAGATCTTCACCGCCGCGGGCGGCGCGCACGACGACTGGGGCGCCTACGACCGGGTGATGACCGAGCAGCGCCGCGCCGCGGTCTTCGTCCACCCCGAGCGCGTCTACAGCAACTGACCCCCGGGGCACATGACCGGGCGGGGCCGATCACGTCGTGACGGTCCGGCGACGGGGCGAGAGCGGAGAGCACGGAGGGAACCCGGCGACGTGAGCGATCCACTGTGGGCCCTGTCTCCCGCTGAGCGCCGACTGCTCAGGCTCGTCACCCACGGCCATGGGCTCGAAGGCCGCGAGCCGATGCTCGCGACCCTCACCCACGAACGCTTCTCCGACGAGCGCTGGCTGTACGAACGCAAGCTGGACGGCGAGCGCTGCGTCGCCGTCCGCGCAGGGGGCCGCGTCGACCTGTTCAGCCGCAACGGCCTTTCCGCCGCCTCCGCCTATCCCGAACTCATCGACGCCCTCACAGAGCGAGCCACGGTCGACTGGGTCCTCGACGGCGAGGTGGTGGCCTTCGAACACGGACGCACCAGCTTCGCCCGGCTCCAGCCGCGGATGCACGTCAGCTCCCCCGAACAGGCCCGGCGCACCGGCGTGACCGTGTACTTCTACCTCTTCGACGTCCAGGCCATCGGCGACCACGACGTCACCGCGCTGCCACTGCGCCGCCGTAAGACCCTGCTGCGCTCCCCTGCTCACCTGGAGCGATCCGCTGCGTCTGACCGCGTACCGCTACCGCGACGGCGAGACCTACTACCGCCATGCCTGCGCACACGGATGGGAGGGACTGATCGCCAAGCGCGTCGATTCCCCCTACCAGCACGGCCGCTCCCGCGACTGGCTCAAGTTCAAGTGTGAGCGGCGGCAGGAGCTGGTCATCGGCGGATGGACCGATCCCCGGCGCACCCGCCCCGGGCTCGGCGCCCTGCTCCTCGGCTACTACAGCGACGGCGACCTCGTCTACGCGGGCAAGGTCGGCACCGGCTTCGACACCCGCACCCTGGAAGCCCTCGCCCGACAGCTGACCGAGCTGCGCACTCCCACCTGCCCGTTCACCCGCGGCGCCCCGCCCACCGGGCCCGGGGTCAACTGGGCGCGCCCCGAACTCGTCGCCGAGATCGCCTTCACCGAGTGGACAGCCGAAGGCCGTCTGCGCCACCCCCGTTTCCTGGGGCTGCGCCGTGACAAACCGGCCCGCGAGGTCGTCCGCGAGGAGCCGTGATCGCGGCTGCCACCGGACGGTTGCCCAAGCGATTCCAGGGAAGCTCGTTCGGAGCGCCGCTGATGGGTTCGTCGGCCAATGTGCCAGCGAGCCAGCACTCGACGTGTCCACCGCGCGTGGCCCGAGTCACGGCACCCGCGATGTCCACTCCGGTGAGCCGAACTTCCCGGCCGTCAGCAGCCGCGCCGCCGCCGACTCCTCGTCCGTCACCTTGCCGTCCGTGAGCCCGTATCGCCCGCGGAACGAGGCCACCATGCGGTCGATGACGGCCGGGCGCGGCAGCCCGGTCTGGCGGCGCAGCGGGTCCACCCGCTTGTCGGCGCTCGCGATGCCCTTGCCGGACAGCTTCTCCCGCCCGATGCGCAGCACCTCCACCATCTTGGCGGCGTCGATGTCGTACGACATGGTCACGTGGTGCAGCACCGCGCCGCCGTGTGCCGCGATCCGCTTCTGGGCGGCCCCGCCGACCTTCCCGGCCTCCGTCGCGATGTCGTTCAGCGGCTGATACCACGCCTTGACGCCCATCTCGCCCAGCGCGCCGAGCACCCAGTCGTCCAGATAGGCGTAGCTGTCGGCGAAGGACAGGCCGGAGACGAGCGACTGGGGCACGTAGAGCGAGTATGTGATGGTGTTGCCCGGCTCGACGAACATCGCCCCGCCGCCGCTGATCCGCCGGACGACCGTCACCCCGTGCCGCTCGGCGCCCGCCGGGTCGACCTCGTTGCGCAGGGACTGGAAGCTGCCGATGATGACGGCCGGACGGTCCCACTCCCACACCCGCAGCGTCGGTGGCCGCCGCCCGGCGGCCACCTCGCCGGTCAGCACCTCGTCCAGGGCCATGTGCAGCGCGGGATCCTGTGGCTCCTCGTGGATCAGCTGCCAGTCGTAGTCCGTCCAGTCGGTGGCACGGGCCACCGCCCGCCGCACCGCGATGCCCACGGCCTCGGCGGAGAAACCGAACATCACGGTGTCGGCGGGCAGTCCCGCCTCGACGCGGGCGGCGAGCGCCTGCGTGTCGGCGTCGGCGGGCGCGCCCTCCAGGGCCCGGTCGATGGCGTGCAGCGCCTCGTCCGGTTCCAGGAAGAAGTCGCCCGCGACCCGCACCCCGCGCAGCGCGCCGTCGTGGACATCGAGATCCACGACGACCAGCTTGCCGCCCGGCACCTTGTATTCACCGTGCATGCCCTGCACCGCCTCCTGTTTCCGCCCTGGCGCTCTCGATCATTATCCCGCGCCGGGGGCGGCTTCGGTCGGCACCGGTGATCCGGCGGGGTCAGGCTCCCGTGGTCGAGCCCGGGCGGACGATCATGAGAATGGTCACCGTCGCCCACAGCAGGTTGAACGCGCCCGTGAACATGGCGAGTTGGGCGGTATCGGTCCGCTCCAGGGCCTTGCCCGCACCGAGGCTTTCGATGAGCTCGTCCTGGCGGGGCAGGACGAACGCGATCAGGACGCCGGCGGCCGCGGCCGTCAGCGCGATGGAGGCGGTGAGCCAGCCGCTGCTGAGGACACCCATCACGGCGGCCGTGGCGAATCCGAAGACGGGCACGGCGAGGCCCATCTTGGCGTAGACGCGGCAGATGCGGTGCAGAAGCCGGACCGTGCCCAGGTCCGCCTCGCTTTCGGCGGCAGTGGCAGCGTGGGCGTTGCGGGCCGCGGGCGGGAACATGCTGGCCGCGACGGTGACGGGGCCGATCGCGACAATGGCGGCCAGGACATGCAGGGAGAGCAGGATCTTGGTCATCGGGTGGTGTCCGGCTCCCTTTCGAACGTGGCAGGCACCGCGTCTCCTTCCGGGCGTGGGGCGGCTGGTGCCCGCCCCACGCTAGGGAGCCGCGAGAAGATCACCCAGGGGCTGGAACGACAGAAGTCAACGGATTCTCGCCATGCCGAGCCCCAGTGGCTCAGTGGCTCAGTGGTCTGGCGAGAGAGGGGGGACGTGGTCATCCGTCGATGTACTGCGCCACCCCGTGGCCGAACGACCAGTCGGCCGACTCGTTCTCGGTCAGGGTGATGAAGACGTTCCGCGGCTCGGTCCCCGCGTACTCCTGGGCGAGCTCGGCGATCCGCCGGTACAACGCCTGCTTCTGTGCCGGTGTGCGCCCCGAGCGCATCGTGAGCGCGATGTAGACGATGCCGTCGTCGCGCCGCACACCGAGGTAGTCGTCGTAGCGCAGCATGCCGCTGGTTCCGTCATGGCTGGTCAGGACCTGGAACCGGTCGTTGGGCGGGAAGCCGATGGTTTCCACCAGGGCGTCGTGCACGGCACGGCCGAGCGCGTCGAGCCGGTCGGGTTCGGCCCGCAGCGCGTCAATGCGGACGAAGGGCATGTCGGGGCTCTCTTTCGGGTGAGTGGCGAGTGGCAAGTGGCGAGCGGAAGCTCAGTGGAAGGTCGGCGCATGCTCAGCGGACATGGGCGGTGAGCATGCCGAGCGCTCCGTCCATGGCCCGGGCGTACACCTCGGCCGAGTCGGCGGCGCGGGCCAGCACATAGCCGCCCTGCAACACCGCGACCAGCGCGGTGGCCGTGCTCGCCGGGTCGAGCCGGGTGTCGAGCTCACCGTTCGCCCGGCCCTCCGCCAGCAGCCCGGCCAGCCGGTCGGTGAGCCAGGCGAAGGTCTCCTCGACCGGTCGGCGCAGGTCCGGATCCGCCATCACATCGGGGTCCTGGGTGAGACGGCCGACCGGGCAGCCCTTCAGGGCGTCCCGCTCCCGCCGCAAATAGGCGCTGATCCGTTCGACCGTGGTGCCGGGACCGCTGAACTCGGCCTCCGCCCTGCCCCTCAGCTCCTCGGCGCTGCGGCTGATCGCGGCGAGCGCCAGATCGGGCTTGCCGCGGAAGTGGTGGTACATGCTGCCCTGGCCCGCTCCGGATCGCTCCTGGATCGCCTTCGGGCTCGTGCCCACATAGCCGCGCTCCCACAGCAGCTCGCGGGTGCTTGCGATGAGTCGTTCCCGGGTGTCCATGGGCGAGATCATACATACTAGTAGGTACAAATTGAAGCGCGCGGACGGCCCCCTCGGTGAGAGGATCCCTCCGCAGCGGGCGGGCAAGCGGGCCGGTCCGGACGGTGGAAGGTGACGATGTACGCGATACCCCTGGGCGAAGACGGCGCGGAGCTGCGCCCGCTCGAGCCGTGGCAGGCCGAGGAGTTCCTTACGCACATGGACCGGGGACGGGAATTCATCGGGCGGTACATCGGGCTGGCGGACGCCGTCTCCGACCTGGAGTCGGCCCGGGCGTTCCTCCAGGGATACGCGGACAAGTCGGCGGCCGACGCCGGGCGGATCTACGGCATCTGGACGGACGGCAAGCTGGTCGGCGGAGTCCTCTTCCGGACGATGGACATCAACCAGGGCACCGCGGAGGCGGGCTGCTGGCTGGAGCCGTCGGCGGTGGGCAAGGGGTTGGTGACCCGGGCCGCGCGCGTGATCATCGACTGGGCCGTCGAGGAGCGGGGCATCCACCGCGTGGAGTGGATTGCCGCCGCCGCGAACGAGGGAAGCATCGCCGTGGCCCGGCGGCTGGGGATGACGAAGGACGGTGTGCTGCGGGAGAGCTATCTACGCCGGGGCGAGTGGCAGGACAGGGAGATCTGGTCGGTGCTGGCACCGGAGTGGCGGGCGGCCCGGAAGCCCTCCTGAACCGCGTGTCAATCACGCTGATGGCGAGGGCGGCGGGCGACGGTGATGATCTCCGGGCTGGTGTCGGTCAGCGGCCCCCGGTCCCAGTCCCCGAACTGCTCCGCCACGACCAGCCCCGCCTCGCCCAGGAACCCCGCCAGCGCGTCCGGGCCGAGAAACCGCAGCGTGCTGCGGCTCAGCAGGGGCCGCTCCCAGCCCGCGCCGGTGTAGGTGTGCGTGGCCGAGACGAGATCGTCCCGCACCGGCGTCTCCACCTCGCACACACACCGCACCACGGCCCCGGTGGAGTCCACCACCTCGCCCGAGTACCGCACGTCCCAGTCCGCCCACTCCCGCACCAGCGGATTGCGGGTCTCGAACACAAAGCGGCCGTCGTCGGTCAGTGCCGTGGCGATCGCGGCCAGCGCATCGCGTAACTCGTCGTCGCCGAGAAGCCCCTGGAAGGCATGGCCGGTCATCACCACCAGATCGAACGCGCGGCTCCACCCCGGCACCGAGGCCAGGTCACCGAGCACCCACTCCACATCCGGGCACGCCCGCGCCACCTCCAGCATCCCCACCCCGGGATCCAGTCCGCACAGCCGCCCCTCGTGCCCGTCCTCCCGCGCCCTGCGCAGCAGCGCGCCCGTTCCGCACCCCACGTCCAGAACGGATCGGGCGGACATCACCAGGGGCAGGTAGAACGTGAAATCGCCGCGCTCGTCCCAGGGGCAGAACAGGTCGTACAGCGCGGCCAGCCGGCGATCGGAGAACTGTGTGTCCACCATGGCCGTCACAGTGCCCTTGGTCCGGCGGGGCCGCAAGGCCCGGTACCCGTCCACGGCGTCGTGGGCGGGACGTCTTATGATCGAAAGTGGCTTTTGCCGTCTCCGGGAGCTTTAGATGTCCGACCCGACGCCCGACCCGTCCGACCCGACGCCCGACCCGCTGCCTGAATCGCTCGACCAGCGGCTGGAGGCCATCGCGCGCCATCCCTTCCGTGCGAAGTTCCATCTGCGCGGTCGTGATCGGGCCACGGCCGAGCTGAGTGGCCCGTCGGCGATGCGCTGGCACGCGTACGACCTGATCGCCAAGCGGCTGGCCCCCGCCGAGCCGTACAAGGACGGCAAGCAGACGCCCTACCGCGGCCACCCCGTGTTCGTCGCCCAGCACGCGACCGCCACCTGCTGCCGTACCTGCCTCGAGCGCTGGCACCGGATCCCCAAGGGGCGGGAACTGAGCCGTGCGGAGCGGGCGTACGTGGTGGGGGTGATCTGCCGTTGGATCGAACGCGAGGTGGCGACAGGCGGGCGGTGACGGATCAGCCTGGGACGCCGTCGAGCCCCAGTTCGCGGGCGACTCGCGCGAGGGAGCCGCTCTGCTGCCGCTCGTAGAGCACGAAGGGGTCCAGGACATCGCGGCCGATGGCGCCGGAGAGCCATGCGGCCTCGTGGACGGTGCCCTCCTGGCCGTTGTCCCGTACGCCCTCGCCACTGAGGTTGGACTGGAAGATCCCGGCGGCGGAGCGGGGCAGGAAGTCCTCGTAGACGATGGGCTCGGCCCGCACCCAGCCCCGCTCCAGCAGTTCGCCGATGGTGGTGGGCGGACGGCCGCCGTCGCGCGGACGGTCCGGTACCACGTGGTAGGTGAACCAGCCCAACCCCCGTGCGGCCAGCTCCCGTTCGGTGTAGGGCAGATGCTCCTCCCATACGCCGCGGGCCAGTTCGCCCCGGTCCATGTCCGGCCGGCGGGCCACTTCATGGTCGACGAGGGTGAGCAGCCTGTCGTACAGGGCGCGGCCGTCGTGGGTGAGGGCGATACCGCGAGCCTCGACCTCGCCGAAGCGCACCCGCAGGGCGCCGGTGGTGACGCTGCCGTCCGCGAGGCGCATCGCGCGGGGTTCGTCGAGGGCGCGGAAGGACGTCTGGCGCAGCAGGACGTCCGGGCCCTTCCAGGCCGGTGGCCCCTGGATGGTGTCGATCATCTGGATGCCGCGGTCGGTCATCCGCCGGTAGAGCTCGTCGATGTCCAGGACGCGCGGGGTGAGGTGGTTGATGTGGGTGCTGCGGACGCCGCCGATGTCCGCGGCGACGGCGGAGATCCTCTCCAGGGTCTCGTACCAGACCTTGTCCACCGGCTCGGGTGACAACTCGAAGGCGGACACGGCGAGGCGGAGGAAGCGTTCGGCGTCCTCCTCGGGCAGTCCGTGCTCGGCCGCCGCGCGGTCGGCCAGGGCGAGCAGCTCCGGCGGGAACAGCTCGCGGCCGGCCAGGAAGGTTTCCAGCCGGGAGCGCAGATCGGCGTCGAAGAACCGCGGGTCGGCGGTGGTGAGGAGAGAGGTGAAGACGTGGAAGGGGTTGCGCGCCAGCTCCTCACCGTCCACCGGGCGGAAGGCGGTCGAGACCACGGGGACCGCGCTGGCGGCGGCCTCGCGCAGATCGTAGAAGCCGACCGGGTGCATGCCCAGCGCGCCGAAGACGCGCGCCACCTGCCCCAGCTCCTGAGGTGTTCCGACCCGGATGGCACCGTGGCGTTCGGCGGTCACCCGGCCGATGGACCCCAGACGCTCGGCGTCGGCGCCCCGTGCGCGCAGCACGTCCTCGTTGACCTCGCGTGAGACGTCCACGAGCGTGGTGTACGCGGGGACTTCCCGGCCGTACATGTCGGAGAGCCGTGCCGCGAAGGCGGCGCGCAGCTGCCACTGGCTGATCATGGGTGGTTTCTGCCTTTCCGTCGGGGACCTGCCGGATCGGGGCGGGGGTGCCGAGCCCGGTCCATAAGTTTTTGCCACCCGCGGAGCCGGTGGGTAAACCTCCCCGGCCCCGGTCGCGTCTTGATCGGCAACGGACGCACAGCACCGGTGACCTTGGCGGGGTCGGTTTCCTGTCACCTATACACGACATGTATACATGGAGTGCATACTCGCGGTGTATGCACTCGGTGTATGCACTCGGTGTATAGCGGACAGTCGCGTGCTCCTGGGAACAACAGACGGAAAGGCATCCATGTACGGCAAAGCATTCGCTCCTGAGTACCAGGGCTCCCTCACCACCCTGTCCGTGAACTCCTCGCTGGTCGACGTGCTGGCGGCGGGCACCGAGCAGTTGCGGGCGGCCGAGCGGGGCGGCTCCCCGGGCGAGGCGGCCCGCGCGGGGCTCGCGGTCGCCGAGGCGCACCGGAGGCTGGGGCAGGTGGGCGAGGCCGACCGCGAGTGGAAGGCCAGTTACCGGGCGGCCCGTGCGGCGGGGGACGTTGGAGCGATGGCGTGGGCGCTGTGGAGCGGAGGCACGCTCGCCCGGCAGCGGGGCGCGCTGGCGCTGGCGTGGCGGCTGCTCGGACTCGCGGCCGAATTCGGCGAACGCGGCGGGGACATCGTCGTCCGTGGCTACTCGCTTGCCGGGATGGCGGAGACCGGCCGCATCCAGGGCGACTACGAGGCCGTGGGCGCGCTGCACGAGCGGCTCCTCGCCGAGGCACGGAAGCGCGGCGAGGCGCGGCACACCGTATGGGCGTTGGAGGGCATCGCCCAGATGCACCGCAACACCGGGTCGTACGACTCGGCCTACGCGATGTTCCAGGAGGCCGCGGAGATAGCCGCGGACGCCGATGACCGGCGCGGACACGCATGGGCGCTGCGGGGCATGGCCGACATCGTCTCGGTACGCGACGGGGACGTGGAGCGCGCACTGGAGCTGCTCTCCGGGGCCGAACTGACCTGCCGCGAGATGAACCTGGTGAGCGCGCTCGCGTACAACCACAAGATGCGCGGCAACGTGTTCTATCGCGCGGGCCGTTACGAGGAGGCCCGCGCGATGTACGAGCAGGCCCTGGAGGAGTTCCGCGACATGAGCGAGCCACGCGGCGAGGGTCTCGCCCGGCTCGGGCTCATCAAGTCCCTGGCCCGACTGGGCCGCGACCGGGCCCGGACCGACGAGGACCTGTCCGAACTGGCCGGTGTGCTGGAGCGGATCGGGCTGCGGCACGCCCGCCGGATGGTGGACCGTGCCCGGGAGGAGTTCGGCCTCGCGGAGGTCATGGAGGTGGCACTGTGACGACGGCGTTCCCCGTGCTCCTCGGGGCATACGAGACACCTGCGACCGCGGACGAGACCACGGCGACCGCGCACCAGACCGCGGACGAGCCCACCGCGACCGCGCACCAGACCGCGCACGAGACCACGGCGACCGCAGGCGAGCCCATCGCGACCGCGGGCGAAATCCTTGGCCGCTGCCGGGAGTTGGTGCGCCCGGCGCTGGCCGAGACGGTCGGCCGGCTGCACCCATGGGTCGGCGAGATGGCCGCGTACTCCTTCGGCTGGTGCGATGTGGGCGGTACGCCCGCCGAGGGAGCGGGCGGCAAGGGCGTGCGGCAGGCCCTGGCCGTGCTGTGCGCGGAGGCGGCCGGGGCATCCGGCGAGGCGGCGGTGGCCGGAGCGGTGGCGGTGGAGCTGGTGCACACCTTCTCGCTGCTGCACGACGACATCATGGACGGCGACCAGACCCGCCGCACCCGCCCCACCGTGTGGAAGGCGTATGGGACCGGCCCGGCCGTGCTCGCCGGTGACGCCCTGTTCGCGCTGGCCGTGGAGGCGCTGGCCGCCGTACCCGGCGCCGGAGCCACGGCCGCGGTGCGGCGGCTGAGCGTGGCCCTCGGCGACCTCGTCCGCGGCCAGGCGGACGACCTGCTCTTCGAGTCGCGCCCCTGGACGGGAGCTACGGCGGTGGGGCCTGAGGAGTACCGCAGGATGGCCGAGCACAAGACCGGCGCGCTGCTCGGCTGCGCCGCCGCCTTGGGCGCCGCGCTCGCCGGGGCGCCGGAGAGCACCGCGACCGCCCTGGACCGGGCCGGACGGCATATGGGCGTGGCGTTCCAGGTGGCGGACGACCTGCTGGGCATCTGGGGCGACCCCGCGGTCACCGGCAAACCCGTCCACCGCGATCTGCGGCAGCGCAAGAAGACCTTCCCGGTGCTCGCCGCCCTGAGCGCCCGCGGCCCCGGTGCCTCGGCCGCCGGGCAGTTGGCCACGCTGCTGGAGGAGTCCCCGGACACCCCGGACGACGCCACCACGCACCGGGCGGCCGATCTGATCGAGCAGGCCGGTGGCCGCTCCGCGGCCCTGGCGGAGGCCGACCGTCACATCGCCGCCGTGGAGAGGTGCCTGGAGGGTCTGCCGCTCGCGCCTCGCGCGAGCGCCGAGCTGCGCACCCTGCTGGGCTTCCTCGCACGGCGCGACATCTGACCCGGCGGGGCATGGTGTGCCCCCTTGCGGCGGGCGCCCGGCTCCGGGACCTTGCGGCATTCCAGCATCTCGGACCTCAGCGGCGACCGGCGCGGGCCGCTGCGGCTCGCCCTGGCGCTGACCGTCGTCGGCCTGCTCGGCGGGGTGCTGCTTCCTCCGGTCCCCGCCATCGTGGCGGTCGGCGTGTGCGCGGGCACCACCCTCCGCTGGGTAGGAGGACTGACTACACCGTCACGAGAGGAGAGGACGACAGGTGACACGCATCGTGCGCTTCGCCGATGACGCCGGGACCGTCCGGACCGGAGTGGCCGACGACACCGGCGGGGTACGGGCCTTCCCCGGGGCGCCGCTCATCGCCGAGCTGCTGCGGCTGTCCGTGGCGGAGCTGCGGGCCCTGGTGGAGAACACCGCCGCGGGACCGGCGGCCGTCCATGAGCCGGACGTCCTGCCGCTGCCACCGCTGGACGGGCTGATGGAACTGTGGGCGGCGGGGGTGACGTATGAACGCTCGCGCGAGGCCAGGGTGGAGGAGAGCACCGAGCAGTCGGTGTACGAGCGGATCTACGACGCCGAGCGCCCCGAGCTGTTCTTCAAATCGCCGCCCTGGCGGGTGGTGACCGACGGCGAGCCGATCGCCGTACGGGACGACTCCGCGCTGAACGTCCCCGAGCCCGAACTGGCGCTGGTGCTCAACCGGTACGGCGAGACCGTCGGCTATCTCGTCGCCGACGACGTCAGCTCACGGTCCATCGAGGGCGAGAACCCGCTCTACCTCCCCCAGGCCAAGATCTACGCCGGAAGCGCCGCCGTGTCCTCGGCCATCGTGCCCGCGTGGGAGGTCGACGCGCCCGACGCGCTGGACATCACCATGGCGGTATGGCGCGACGGCGAGGCGGCCTACCGGGCGTCCACCTCCACCGCCGCGTTCCACCGCACCCCGCAGGGGCTGGTGGACCACTTGTGGCGCTCCCAGCCCTTCCCCGACGGCGCCGTGCTGTCCACCGGCACCGGCATCGTGCCCGCGCTCGACTTCACCCTCCACGCCGGGGACGTCGTGGAGATTTCCATCGAAGGGGTCGGCACCCTGCGCAACCCGGTACGGGCCCAGCAGTCCGACCTGGACTGGCTGGTGGAGGCCATCAACCATCCGCTGACCCGCCGTGCCCACCGCAGCGGCTTCCCGGAGTGATCCGCTGCCGTGACGGCGGTCACCGCACCGGTGCTCCGCCGTGCACGGCCCGGCGCTCAGCGTTCCAGTGACGCCGCGGCCCCCATGACGACGACGGGCTCACGGGCCGGGTCCAGCGCCCGGAGCAGCTCCTTCATGGGGCCCTCCCCGAGGCTGACACAGCCGCGCGTGGGGCCGCCGTGGTCGACGGGCAGCCAGATGCCGCCGCCCCGCTCCGGACCGAGGGGGCGGGTCCGAGGCGTCGTGCGGCGGGCCGGTGCAGGGGCGGCGACCGGCCGCTGACCTGCGGTGTCACCCCCGAAGGAGCCAAGGCCGGGATCTCCGCATCCACCTGTAGAACGTTTGCTCGATTACGCGAGTAGGCTGCACACATGGGTGCGTATCTCCAGGGCTCGCTCTTCGACCAGACCGACGACATCGGTCTCGGCTCGCTGCGCGGGATGCGCAGGACCGAGCTCGGGTCCGGGGCCTGGATCGATCTGCTGCCCGGGTGGCTGAGGGGAGCGGACGACCTGTTCTCCCGCCTCGTCGCCGAGGTCCCCTGGAAGGCCGAGCGGCGGCACATGTACGAGCAGGTGGTGGACGTCCCACGGCTGCTCGCGTTCTACGGCGCCGAGGACCCGCTGCCGCATGCCGTCCTGTCCGGGGCCCGGGAGGCGCTCTCCACGTACTACGCCACCGAGCTGGGGGAGCCCTTCACCACGGCCGGGCTGTGCTACTACCGCGACGGCCGGGACAGCGTGGCCTGGCACGGCGACCGCATCGGCCGCGGCAGAACCGAGGACACCATGGTCGCCATCCTGTCCGTGGGTGCGCCCCGGGACCTGCTGCTCCGCCCGCGTGGTGGCGGCAGCGCCATGCGACGGCCGCTCGGCCACGGCGATCTGCTGGTGATGGGCGGCTCCTGCCAGCGGACCTGGGAACACGCGATCCCCAAATCCTCCCGCGCCACCGGACCACGGATCAGCATCCAGTTCCGTCCCAGCGGCGTGGGGTGAAGCCGACTGCCTGACCACGGCCGTCCGCCGTGCGCGCCCGTCGTGATTGTTACGCTGCGGCGGTGATTCTGCCGACCGTCGACGAGGTGCGTGCGCTGCACGAGAAGTACGCGCCGACGCGTGGGGCCCTGGACTTCGTGTACACCCACTGCGAGATCGTCTGCCACATCGCGGAGCAGCTCATGGCGCGCGCCGGGCCACGGCTCGACGCCTCCCTCGTCCGCGCGGGGGCACTGCTTCACGACATCGGTGTGTATCGGCTCTACGACCCCACGGGCTGGCTCGACGAGGGCAACTACATCCGCCACGGAGTCCTGGGCCACGAGATCCTCCGCCAGGAAGGCTTTCCGGAGCCCCTGTGCCGCTTCTGCTCCCACCACACGGGCGTCGGCATCACCCGGGACGACATCCGCGCACAGAAGCTGGCTCTCCCTCCGGCCGATTACACGGCCGACACCAGCGAGGAGCAACTGGTGATGTACGCGGACAAGTTCCACAGCAAGACCTCGCCACCGAAGTTCCTCACCGCCGACTCCTACGCCACCTATGTGCGGAGATTCGGCAGCGACAAGGTCGATGCGTTCCACCTCCTGCGTGACCGGTTCGGCGAGCCCGACCTCACGTCTCTCCAGGCGCGGTACGGCCACCCGCTGGCCTGAGCCGGGGCCGGGTGCGGCTGGTTTTGGTCCAGACCATTGACATATATGGCTCGGGGCGCTGTCATGGGGGACCGTCAGCTCTGGAGCGTGCCTTCAGGCGGATGTCCTCGGGCGGATGCCCTCACGTGGATGTCCTCATCTGGGGCCGGACCTCGGAGAGTTCTCGTGCGTCAAGGTTGTCATGATCGTGACAGCGGCGAAAGAGGCAACATGCGGAAAATCATGATCGCCCTGGCCGTCGCGGTCCTGGTGGCCCTGAGCCCCCAATCCGGGACCAGCGCGGCCGCCACCCCCGGCACCGGCGGGGACCTGCCGTCCCGCGCCGCACCGGCCGTAGCCTCGGCGGTCGATCACACGGTCACGTTCGTCAACGACACCGGGAAGACCGTATGGATCGGCAGTGATGTCAACAACGACGGATCCAAGCCGTTCGCCACGTTACCCACCCTGGAGCCCGGACAGTCCGGCACGGTGACGATTCCCGAAACGGCGGAACCCGGCCACTGGCGTGGCAAGTTCTTCGCCCGTCAAGGGTGCACCGGGACATCGGGCAGCACCTTCCACTGCCTGGTGGGGGACTGCGGCGCATTCGCCGACCACTGTGAGCGGAGCGAACAGCCCACCAGCCTCGCGGAGTTCAACTTCGACACCAAGGACACGCTCGCTCCCTGGTACAACGTCAGTTACGTCAACGCCTTCTCGCAGCCGGTCACCATCGCCCCGAAGAACGCCACGGGCGGCGGAGGATGCGACACCATGGGCTGTTCGGAGAACCTGCTCCCGCTGTGTCCCCCCGACAATCTGACGCGCTGGCCGGACGGCAAACCGATGCTGTGCACCAGCCCCAACCGGGACGCCAAGACGCCCTACAGCGACATGATCGCCGCCCAATGCCCCAAGGCTTACGGCTGGTCCAAGCAGGACCAGGAGCCGGGCAACCAGGTGATGCAGCAGTGCGCCCAGTGCAGCGGTTTCACCGTCACCTTCCACAGCGCCGCCTGACCGGCCGGTCCGCCGCTTCACCCCAAGACCGGATGAGCAAGGGAGGGACGACGTGCACAGGATGCGCGGGATACGCGTTCTGGCCGTACTGCTGGCGGTGCTGACCCTGCTGACCGCGGGCAGTCAGACGGGCGCCACCGGCGCGGCCACCGCCGCGGCGCAGAAGAAGGGCGTCAGCGCCTGGAACTTCAACGGGGTCACCGCCGCGATGTCCGACGCCAAGGTCGGCTGGTTCTACACCTGGGCCTCCGGCCGGGAACAGATCAACGCCCCGGCCGGTGTCGAGTTCGTGCCCATGATCTGGGGTCCGGGCTCGGTGACCGACGCGGAGCTGGACCGGGCGAAAAGCGAGGGCACGACCCTGCTCGGATTCAATGAGCCGGACATGGCCGGCCAGGCGAACATGACCGTGGAGCAGGCCCTCGACCTGTGGCCCCGGCTGCAGTCGACCGGTATGCGGCTCGGTGCCCCCGCCGTAGCCTACGGCGGCGACGTCGCCGGTGGCTGGCTCGACCGCTTCATGAAGGGCGCCGCCGACCGCGGCCACACGGTCGACTTCATCCCGCTGCACTGGTACGGCGCGGACTTCGACCCCACCCGCGCGACCGACCAGCTGCGGAGCTATCTCCAGGCCACATACGACCGCTACCAGAAGCCGATCTGGCTCACCGAATACGCGCTGATCGACTTCTCGACCGGTACGCCGAGGTATCCGACCCCGGACCAGCAGGCCGCCTTCGTGACCAAGTCCACCGCCATGCTCCAGGGGCTGTCCTTCGTCGAGCGGTACGCGTGGTTCACGCTGTCCGCCGATCGTGGCGGCACCGGTCTCTACAACGGCGCGACGCCCAACCAGGCGGGCGTCGCCTACCGCGCGGCCGGCTGACGAACGGTCCACCCGCGCTCACACCACACCACGACAACCCGAAGTGAGGTTCTCCGCCATGCGCAAGGGAACGCTGATCGGCCGAGTGGCGGCCGCCGCCGTCGCACTGACCGCCGTGCTGGGTGCCGCCCCGGCGAGCACCGCCGCGACCAGCGACACCCCGCCGGCCGGTGAGAACTGCTGGGCGACGCACTACGGCTACATACCCCCCGGCGCCTACACCGCCAGCGGCGAACTCTTCGACAACAACGCGGACACCGCGGCGACTTCTCTGAGTCGCGATCCGCAGCTGCCGTTCGGGACCAGGGTGAAGGTCACCAACGTCGCGAACAACGCGTCGCTGATCGTGCGCGTCAACGACCGCGGCACCTTCGCGTGGACCCCGTCGGTGCCCAAGTGCCTCGACCTGACCGACGGGGCGTACGCCCGGCTCGGCGGCGTGCTCGACCCGGACTCCGGCCACATTGTGGTCAAGGAGGAAATCGTGCCGTAAGCCGAATGAGACCGCTCTCCAACACCGGCTGTCGGCTCGGGGAACCGACCGTTGTGCGCCGGAGGCTTCCCTCTTTCCGGGGGCATCCAGGGGAAGCGCTACCCACCCACGTCGGGGCCAAGCACTCTCCGTGGCGACACGGGAACGTGATTCGCGCGATGAAACGGGGTAGCGGGGGTGCGGGTGATGGCGGAGGCCGGTGACAGGGTCGCCGACCGATATCTCCTCCAGGAGCCCATCGGGAGAGGCGGAATGGGCGTCGTCTGGCGGGCCCACGACGAGCTGCTGGACCGCCAGGTCGCGGTGAAGTGTGCCCGTCCGGACGATGACCGCGCGGCGCTGCGACTCACCAACGAGGCACGCAACGCCGCACGGCTGCACCATCCGCATATCGTCTCGGTGTTCGACTTCGTGGAAGAGGCCGAGGTCTGCTGGATCGTCATGGAATACGTGTCCGGGGGCAGCCTCGCCGACATGGTGCGCGACCGTGGTGCGCTCACCCCCGAGGAGGCGGGCGCCATCGGCTGCCAGATCGCCACCGCGCTGGCGAAGTCGCATGGCGAGGGCGTGGTGCACGGCGATGTCACCCCGGAGAACGTCCTGATCACCGAGGACGGCGTCGCCAAGCTGACCGACTTCGGCATCTCCCGGGCGCTGTGGAGCGAGGCCACCATGACCCGGACGGGCGGGGTGCGCGGCAAACCGCCGTATCTGCCGCCCGAGGTGGCCAGGGGAGACGCGGCCGACCGGAAGTCCGATGTCTTCTCCTTGGGCGCGACGCTCTACGCGGTGATCGAGGGACGGTCCCCGTACGGCGAGGCATCGCACCCCATGGCCTATGTGGCGCGGGCCATCGAGGGCTATATCGAGACCCCGCACCGGGCCGGTCCGCTGGTTGACCCGCTCACCGCGCTGCTGAACGTGGAGCCGAAGCGGCGCCCCGCCGCCGATCAGGCCGCACGGCTGCTGCGGCGGGTCGCCCCGTCGTCCCCCCATCTCGAACACATCGAGGACACCCACGAGGACCCGCACGACGGCGACACACTGGACCGCACCCCTTTCACGATGCGGCTGCTGCCGCCGTCGGTCCGAGGGGCGTGGCGCCGCCCGAGCCGCCGGGTGGTGATCACCGCGACCGCGGTGGGCACCGCCGCGGCCCTGGTCGTCTGGGCCGCTCTCTTCGGCCCCTGGGGCGGCGGGCACTCGGACGAGAGCGGCCGGTCCGGGCAGGACGGCGGGCGTGGCGCGTCCGGCACGGCCGACGCGCTGTCACAGGCGGGACGGGCCGGCACCGTGGGCGACGCGCGGACGGCCGACCCCTGCAAGCTGCTCAACGCCGCATCGCTCAGCCGCTTCGGCGAGACCGTCATCGACCCGGACTACGGCGAGGTCGATCGATGCGATGTCCTGCTGCACGGCGAAAGCGGCGATGACATCGCCGACGTCCAGCTCAACTTTGACGCCGACCCGCCGGAGCCGGGCGGCGACGCGCCCACCCGAAGGATCGGCAACGTCACCGTCGGCACGTTCCAGCGCGAGGGGGACGAGTGCGTGCGGAACATCGCCTCCGCCGACCGGATGCAGATCTGGATCATCACCGAGCGGCTGGACACCCCGGCACCCGACCCGTGCCAACTGGGCGACGCCGCCACCGACTACGCGATCAGCGTGCTGGACCGCGGCCAGGTCCCCCGGCGCTCGGGGCAGCCGGTCGCGAGCTCCCTGGTCCGCGAACACGCATGCCGGCTGCTGGACGGCGACGAGCTCCAGCGGATCGCCGATGTCCGGGTGAAGGACCGCGACCCGGGCTTCGGGGACTGGCGGTGCGAGTGGGCGGACGGCTCGGACGACGCGGGAGTGGAGCTGGAGTTCACCCGGGACAATGATTTCTCCCCGGGGGACGGGCAACCGGCGGAGATCGACGGGAAGTTGAGCTCCGTGTCCCCGGAGGAGTGGGGCGACGACTCATGCCTTGTCCGGATGCTGCACCGCTCGTACCGCAACTACCTCGGTGACGACACCGTTGAGTTGATGTCGTTGAACGTCTACGGGCCGAAGCCCACCGCAAAGCTCTGCCAGACCGCCAAGGCGCTCGCCGCCACGGCCGCGAAGAAACTCCCGAGCTCATGACCACACCTCCCGGCAGCGACCGCCGCACCACCGGCCGGGCCCCCGCCGCCCGCCACCCCGCCACCGGCCGTCCCGCCGCGGGCGGCCGTCTCCTGCCCGCCGCACACGGCAGCCTGGCCCGCGGTGTGACCGCGCCGGTGCCGGGCACCGCCTTCGCCCTCGCGCTGACCGGTGGCATGACCCTGGGCCCCGGCGACGGTCGTGAGCTGCTCTTCGGGCGGAACCGCCCCGAGGTGCATGTCTGTGTGGGCGAGGACGACCCCCAGGTCAGCCGCTGCCAGGGCAGACTGACCCACCGCCATGGCCGCTGGTGGGTCGCCAACAGTGGCCGGCTGCCCCTCCGCTTCCCGACCCGGCTGCTCTTCACGGGGGAGGAGCCGCTGCCCCTCGAAAGCGGCTACACCCCGCTGTTCGTCCGGGGCTCGCGCGACCGTGAGCATCTGCTGGAGGTCTTCGTCAGCGGCCCCGAGGCCGAGCACCCCGTAGCCCTGCCCGGGGAGGTCACCCGCCCGCCTCGGGTATGGGTGCTCACCGACGAGGAGAAGCTCGCGCTCGTCGTCCTCGGCCAGCGGTATCTGCTCCACGAACCCCGGCCGCAGCCCCTCACCTGGAAGCAGACGGCCGCCCAGCTCGCGGAGTTGCGCCCAGGCGAGGGCTGGCGGGAAAAGCGCGTCGAGCACCTGGTCAACCGGGTCCGCATGATGCTGTCCCGGGACGGAGTGCCCTGGCTGACCCGCGAGGAGGTCGGTGAGCCGGTCGGTAACGCGCTCAACGACCACCTCATCCGAGCCCTGATGATGTCGACCACGCTGGTCCCCCCGGACCTGGCCCTGATCGACGCCGCCTGACCGCTCACCCCGCGTCCGCCGCCGCGCCGGTCATTCGGTGTCCGCGCCGATGGCCTCCAGCATCGGGAGGCGGGCGGCCTGACGCCCCGGCCAGAGCGAGGCGAGAACACCGATCGCGGCGCTCGCGACGAAGAAGAGGGCCGCCCGGTCCCAGGGGATGACGAGCGGAACGACCTCCTGGCCGAGGACGGCCGCCGCGCCGATGGCCGTACCGGCGACGACACCGAGCGCGGAGCCGAAGAGCGAGATGGTCACCGCCTCCAGGCGCAGCACCGATCCCACGTCGGCGCGGTCCAGCCCGATGGCCCGCAGAAGTCCGATCTCCCGCACCCGCTCGAACACGGCCATGCCCATGGTGTTGACCACCCCGAGGGCGCCGATCAGCACGGTGACGCTGAGCATGGCGTACATGATGTTGAGGAACGGCGCGGTCCGCGCGGTGGCGGCGGCCCGCGCGTCGGCGTGGTCCTGGACGAGCAGCGCCGGGTTGTCCAGGGTGCGCCGGATCTCCTCCCGGAGCGCGGCGGTGCGGCCGGGGGCGGCCTTGACCAGGACCGAGCTGATGGTCGGCCGGTCCTCGGCGCCGGCCGGACGCGGCAGGGCGCGGTCGGAGACGAGGGCGGGGGTCAGATCGTCCGGGCCGTCGTAGATCGCCACGACGGGCAGGCTCGTCGGGGTGCCCGGCTTACCCGAGTTCGCGCCGGTGAAGCTGCCGGTGACGCGGGAGCCGAGCCGCCAGCCGCGGGCGGCGGCCAGCTCCTCGGTGACGGCGATGCCCTGGCCGAGGCGGTCCAGCGACCCCTCGCGGACGGACAGCGACGCCGCACGTTCCACCGCGGCGGCGTCGACCGCGGTGACCTCCAGGAACGTCTTGTGGGGGACGTCGAGGTAGGTGTGGATGACGGGCGTGACGGCCTCGGCGTCGGCGAGCCGCCCCACCCGGGCCGCCGTGTCCTCGCCGATCTCCCCGAAGTCGACGGCCGTGATCCGCAGGTCCGAGGTCATGGAGCTGTCCACCTCCTGCTCGTCGAAGCGGTTCACCGAGGTAACGGCCACGGTGACGGCGGTGACCATCGCCAGACCGACCATCAGGGTGGTCGCCGTGGCCGCCGTACGCCGCGGATTGCGGCGGGCGTTCTCCACCGCCAGCTTGCCCCGGATGCCCGCCAGCCGGGTCAGCGGGGACCGCAGCAGCCCGGTGACGCCCAGGGCGAGCAGCGGGGTGAGGACGATCAGACCGACCAGCAGCAGGGGTGCGGCGCCGAAGAGGAGGTTCGGCTCGCCGACGGCGGCGGCGACCAGCAGCGCCCCGCACGCGGTGA
Source organism: Streptomyces sp. 11-1-2 (assembly GCF_003595545.1). NCBI lineage: Bacteria > Bacillati > Actinomycetota > Actinomycetes > Kitasatosporales > Streptomycetaceae > Streptomyces > Streptomyces sp. 11-1-2. The sequence continues at coordinate 1,198,508 of NZ_CP022545.1, read as the reverse complement.
CGATCAGCCCGATGGTGTTGCGGCGGCGCAGCGAGGCGGCGGTGGACGGCTGGACGGTCCGCAGTGCCGCTACGGGCGGTACGGCGGCCGCCCGGCGGGCCGGGAGGTAGGCGGCGAGGACGGTGACGCCGATGCCGACGGCGAAGGCCGCGAGAAGCGGTTTGGCGGACAGCGCCTGCACGGCGGCACCCCCGACACCGGAGGCGTCGAACAGGCTGCCCATCAGGTTCGCGGCACCGATGCCCAGCCCGTAACCGATGGCCGAGGCGGCCGTGCCGACCAGGGCGGCCTCGGCCAGGACCATCCGCATCACGTGGTTCCTGGTGGCGCCGACCGCCCGCAGCAGTGCGTGTTCCCGGGCACGGGCCGCGCTGAGCATGGTGAAGGTGTTGGCGACCAGGAAGGTGGAGACGAACAGGGCGACGCCGGCGAAGCTCAGCAGCAGTGTGGTGAGCTTGTCCGTGTCCTCCTCGGAGGCGGTATCGGATTCCAGCTCCGCGTGGGTGACCGCCCGCAGCCCGGACGGCAGCAACTTCTGTGCCTGCTGGGCGAGTTGGGCATCCGATGTGCCGTCGGTGGCGGTCAGGGTGATCGCCGAGTAGCCGTTCGGCGTGGGGGCGAAGTGCCGTTGTGCGGTACCGGTGTCGAAGGCGGTGAGCGTACCGCCGGAGTCCACACGGCTGTCATGGGCGGTGAAGACGCCGACCAGCCGCGCGTCGCGGGCCGTGCCGCCCACGACGATGCGCACCTTGGCACCCACCCGGTACCCGGCGCGCTCGGCGGTCCGCCGGTCGACGGCGATCTCGTTGGCGCCACGGGGTCCGTGGCCCGCGGTGAGCGGATAGCGGACGTCCTTGCCGTTCTCGTCGGGCACGTAGTTGACGCCCGCGGCCTGGTACAGATCGCCCACCAGAGTGCCGTCGGAGCCGACGAGGAACGAGGGGCCCTCCACCACACCGCGTGCCGCGGCCGCCGACGGCAGCGCCCGCAGCCGCCGCAGAAGCGCGTCATCGAGCGGGTGTGCTTCGGAGGAGTCCGCGGCAGAGGAGTCCGCGGTGATCGAGACGGACGCATCGGGCTGGGAGTTGGAGTGTGCGCGGTTCACGGCCGCTTGGACGGAGTCGCCGTAGAGCAGCGACCCGGTCACGAAGGCCACGCCGAGCACGACGGCGAGGGCGGGCATCGCGAAACGGAGCCGATGGGATCGGAGGGTGCGCAGAGCGGTGCGGAACATCGACGGCCTTCGGAAGGGGTAACGGTCGGAAGGGGCGTGGCGCATCGCGCTCGAGCGCTCTCCGGCCGCCCCGGATGCCATCCTTCGCGAGAGCGCGGCGCGGCGGATCCACCGGATTGCCGAGGCGATCCGCGCACCTTCCCCGGCTTCCTCGGCCGAAAGTCTGATGTGGCGACGGCGGCCGGGCCGTAGCGTGACCTGCCATGATCTCCGAGTTCCGGTCCCGCTTCCGGTCCCTGTCCGGGTCCCGCTTCCGTTTCCGGCATCTGTGGCTGGGCCTGGTCGGCGTCAGTCTGGTCGTCCTCGTGGTCCTGGAGGGGCTGAACGCGCCGCATCCGCCGATGGCCGCGGCGACGATGGTGTCCGGGGTGCTGTGCCTGGCCGCGCTCGCCGTGCCGGAACGCCTCTTCGCGCGCTACGCCATCGGCGCGGCGGCCGTCTCCTGCGCGCTGACCTTGGTGGAAGCGCAGCTGTCCCAGCGTCCCCCGAACACCCCGGGCCTGGTGGAGCTGGGTGTGCTGCTGCTGCTCATCACCCGCGCCGTACGGCGCTGCCCGCCCCTGCGAGCGGCCGGGCTGGCCGCGGGATCCACACTCGCCGCCGTGGTTCTTCCCCTGCGGATCGAGGAGAGGAACAGCAACCTGCTGAATCTGATCGCCGTCATCGCGGTCTGCGCCGTGCCGTTCATGGTGATGGTGGGGCTGTGTCTGCGTCTGTACGACACGCTGCGGGAGCGGGAGCGCGAAGCCATCCGGCAGGGGCAACGCCTTGAGCACGCAAGGGAGTTGCACGATTTCGTGGCCCACCACGTGACGGCGATCGTCGCGCAGACCAAGGCCGCGCGCTTCACGGCCGCGGCCGGTCACACCCAGTCCCCGGAGGACCTGGACCGGATGCTCGCCCAGATCGAGCGGGCCGGATCCCAGGCGCTGGGGTCGATGCGCGCCATGGTCTCCAGCCTGCGGGACCACACCACCGCCTCCGCCACGACCCGGCCCACGGGTGATCCGGCGGGGCTGCGCGGTCTGCGTGACCTCACCGAGGAGTTCTCCGAGGTGGGACCGCCCGCCGAGCTGACCCTCGCCCCGGAACTCGCCGACCGGCCGCTGCCGCCCGGCATCCTCACCACCGTCCACCGGGTGGTGCAGGAGTCGCTGACCAACGTGCGCAAGCACGCCACCGGGGTCGGCCGGGTCGAGGTGCGGATCGGTGTACGGCCCGGCGCCCCGGAACAACTGGAGGTGTCGGTCGTGGACGACGGGCAGGGTGGCGCCTCGCCCGCAGCCGAGCGGTCGGTCGAGGGGAGCGGCTACGGTCTGGTCGGCCTGGCCGAGCGGGTCGAGAAGGTCAATGGGCGTATCACCACTGGGCGACGGGACGGCGGCGGCTGGCACGTCGTGGCGGTCCTCCCGTTGAACAAGGCGAACACGGCGGACAGCGCGTACGCGCCGACCCTGGGCAAGGTGGCCCCGAACGCGGCCTCCCCCGGCTGACGGCCCGCGCGCCTGCGATCATGCATGACATGACGATCCAGGTGCTCATCGCCGACGACCAGGAGATGGTCCGTGCCGCCTTCCGCATGATTCTGGACTCCCAACCGGACATGCGGGTGGTCGCCCAGGCGGCGACCGGTGTCGAGGCGGTCGAGCAGGCCCGGCGGCTGCGGCCCGACGTCTGCCTCCTGGACATCCGTATGCCCGAGCTGGATGGTCTGGAGGCCACCCGGCTCCTTGCCGGGCCCGATGTGCCGGACCCCCTCAACGTCCTCATCGCCACCACTTTCGACCTCGATGAGTACGTCTACCGGGCGCTGCGCAACGGCGCGTGCGGCTTTCTGCTCAAGGACGGCGCGCCCGGCCTGCTCACCGAAGCGGTGCGGGCCGCGGCCTCGGGCAACTCCCTGATCTCCCCGTCGGTGACCGTCCGCCTGCTCGCGCACATAGGACCCCACCGCGACCGGTCGGCCCCCTCCGAGGCCCGTCCGGCCGGCCGGGGGAGGGGCGGGCCGGAGGGTCTGATCGAGCCGCTGACCCAGCGTGAACGCGAGGTGGTCCGGCGGGTCGCCCGCGGCCGTACCAATGAGGAAGTGGCCGTCGATCTGCATGTCACCCTGTCCACGGTCAAGACCCACCTCGGCAACGTCCAGCGCAAACTGGCCGCCCGCAACCGCGTCGAGATCGCGGCCTGGGCCTGGGAGCACGGCATGGTGGACCAGTCCTCACCGAGTGGCGGAGGGTGACGCGTTCGGCGGATTTCCCTGATGCGTGCGCGTTACCAGGTGCGGGCGGCGCGCTGAAGCCGCTCGCGGACCCGGGCCACGTCCGGGTTGGCGTCGGCCCCCGGCCGCTGTACGAGGAAGAGGGTGTTGAGCGGCGGCTCATCGGGCTCATGGAGCAGGACCAGCCCGCCGGACGTGAGTTCGTCCTGGCACAGGTAGCGGGGGAGCACGCTGTAGCCCGCGCCCGCGGCGACGGCCGACACGGCCCCGCGCAGATCCGGCACGGTCACCGCGGCCTGCGCGGTGAGCCGCTTGCCGAAGACATTGCGCCAGTACCGGCGGGCGATGGGGAGGTCCTCCGCGTACGTGATCAGCGGTACGTCACGGACGGCGGCACACGGCCCGTCGGCCGCCAGCCGCTCCCCGATGCGCCGGGCCCAGTCGGGCGAGGCGACCAGCACATAGTCCTCGTCCGCCAGCGGCAGCGAGGTCAGTGCGCGGCCGCCGGGGCGTCTGGTGGCGATCACGAGATCGTGGTGTCCCGCACCCAGCGCGTCCAGCAGCGGATCGGTCAGCCCCATCGTGATCCGCAGCCGCAGACCCTCGGCGACCAGCGAGGCGAGTGCGGGCAGGGCGCGGGCGCACAACAACTCGGCCGGCCCGGCCAGATGGACCGGGATGGCGCGTCCGGTGAGTACGGTGCTGCGGCCGCCGAGGGAGGCGAGGGCGTCGAGTGGACCGGCGATCTGCTCGGCCAGATCGTGAGCGAGGTGAGTGGGTTCCGCACCGCGCGGCAGCCGGGTGAACAACTCGCGCCCGGTCTGCTGCTCCAGGGTGCGGATCTGGGCGGTGACAGTCGGTTGAGAGAGCCCGAGCAGCGGCGCCGCGGCGGTGAACGAGCCGGAGCGGTAGACGGCCAGAAAGGTGCGCAGCAGATTCAGATCGGCAGGCGGCGGTGTCCGCCCGCCGCCGATGACGAGGTCGCCGTCCTGGGGTGTTCCGCCCTCCACGCCGTCCAGCATAGAGAGGCGTACGGCTCTTCCTTCCATCGGAATCCCGATGCCGACGATCGACTCGCCTATTGGCATTTCGATGCCCAGTGGATCTACCTTCGAGCACGCCGCCAGGACGGCGGCGACACATGGGGGCGGCAACGCCCCAGGAGATCCCAGCGATCACACGTACGGCGGGTGATCGCACCGAGGAGTGAGTATGGCGAAGATCCTGTTCGTGATGACCGGTGCCGACCAGTGGACACTGGCCGACGGTACCAAGCACCCCACCGGCTACTGGGCCGATGAGGCCGTTGCCCCCTATGAGGCGTTCAAGGCCGCGGGCCACGAGATCACCGTGGCCACCCCGGGCGGTGTCGTGCCGCCCGTCGACGCCGCCAGCCTCAGCCGCGAGGCCAACGGCGGCCCGGAGAACGCCGCCAGGATCAGGAGCGTCGCCGAGACCGCCGCCGAATTCCGCGCCGCCATCGCGCTGAGTGAGGTGCGCCTGGACGAATACGACGCCGTCCACGTCCCCGGTGGCCACGGCCCCATGGAGGACCTCGCGGTCGACGCCGACTCGGGCCGGATCCTCACCCAGGCGGTACGGAGCGGTATGCCGGTGAGCGTGGTCTGCCACGGCCCGGCGGCGCTGCTGGCGGCGGTCACCGAGGACAGCACCCACGCCTACGCCGGCTACCGGATCACCGCCTTCACCAATGAGGAGGAGACGATGGCCGGCAACGCCGACAAGGCCAAGTGGCTTTTGCAGGACCGCCTGACCGAGGCGGGCCTGACGGTGCGGGTCGGCGAGCCCTTCGCACCGCATGTGGAAGTCGACCGCAATGTGATCACCGGCCAGAACCCGGCCTCCTCCGGCCCGCTCGCGGACGAACTGCTCAAGAAGCTCGGCTGACCTCTCATCCCTCTTCCCCGTCCACCGCACCGGTGGACGGGCCGTCGACAGCGGGGTCGCCCCTACTGGTTCAGCCGCCCATGCCCTCGGACGCACGGTCGCGCACCGCCCTGGCCTCGGTTGTCCGCGGATGGGGGCCGCCGAAGGCGCGCTCACAGGCTCGGACGGCGTCGTCGCAGAGACTTCGCACGTCGGCCCAGGTGAGTCTGTCCGGTCGAGTGGGGGTGACCGTGCGCCCCAGCCACTTCACCACCGGGGCCGGAAACATCCCGACGCCTCGTGTGCGCTGCCTGTCGCCTCGCTGGCGAGAGGCCACGATCTCGGCCGTCACCTCGGCATGCGCCAGGCGGATGAGCGCGTCCGTCTCCGGGCTGTCCTGGTCGAGCCGAAGCCGCGCGGCCCAGGGGATCACATCGTGCACCAGCCCCAGTGCCTCTTCCCACCGATGTTGCCGCGCGACCGCTTGGGCTCGGTGCATCTGGGCGAGCATGCGACCCGGATTCTCCGCCCCCTGGGTTCTCCAGAGCAGCCCTACGGCGGCTTGCAGCAGCCTTTCGCTTTCGGGGTACCGCCGCAGGCCGTAGAGAGCGTTGCCCAGGGCGTGCTGAACTCTGGCGGCGAATCCGAGCACGTCGCATTGGGTCTGGGAGAGATCTCGGGTGAACGGGCCTTCGGCGTCGTTGGTGAGAACGTCCCTCATGCTGGGACCGGTTCGCCCGGCCAGCGACAGCCCGTGTTCGGCGGCGTCCTTCTCCGCTTTGGCGAGGACCCGCCGGAGCACGACTTCGGCTTCGCCGAAGTCCCCCCGCCCGCTGTGGAGTTGGCCGAGGGCGAGGTCGTCCTTGAGGCCACCCTGGCCGCTCATCACCAGCTGGACGGCGAGGGGCAGCCCGTCTTCGTAGCGGCCGCGCGCCAGGTACGCGTCCCGCACTCGGCGCGCGGCCGCGATGGGCCGTGCCGGATCGCCGTCGCGGCGCCACAGCAGGGCCAGTACGTGCGGCGCCAGGAGGGGCAGGCCGGAGTCGTCCGGGGGCGCCGCCACGGCGTGATCCAGAAGCGCCCCCGCATACGTGCACAGGCGGGCACGTTCGTCGGGCGTTGCGCCTGCGGCGTCCACCGGCGTTGCGGCGCCCGCCCTGATACAGGGCACCATGGGTGCGCCGGGTTCCCCGGACGCCGTGACGGGCTCGACGGTGAACTCACTTATCTCAGCTGCCACCCGGTCAGCGGAGAGCTCCGGTATGCCGACTGCCGAGATTGCCGCGGGGGAGAGCACATAGAGCGGCAGCGGTGCGTCCGCGAAGCATGACAACAGGTGCCGGAGCGACAAGGGCGTTCCGCTCCGGGGAGAGCCGGGAAGGCCATCCCGGTCCGAAGAGGGAGGCGCTGCCCGGCTGTGTGGGGCGGACGGCGCTTGGGGCGGTGGCAGATGCCGTATCACGGCGACCGCTGCTGCCGCGGCATGGGCGGCGGCGCGAGGCTGGTGCTCGGTGTCGGCCTCCGCGTATTTATTGCCATCGGCCATGTCGCTGATGCCACGGACGGTCAGGGCCTCGACACGGCCGATCTGGGCGGCATGCGCCATTCCGGCGCTCTCCATCTCAATGGCCACGGCGTCGTTGTAGTAGGTCCGCAGCTGCTGGCGCAGTACGGAGGTGGCGGAGTTGAGCACGACGTCGCCGGCCGCGATGGGCTTGAAGTGTACGCGTGGGTGCCGCTGCCCCTCGGTGTCGCCCGGTGCCGACTCGGTGTGCCATGACTGGTCACGCAGCGCGTGCTTGGCCGACTGCACCAGCTCATGTGAACCGGCCCAGCCCTCCGGACGGGCCAGAAATCCTTCGGGGGCGTCCTTGCCGCCGTGAACGGAATGCACCCGAGTGGCGACGACGACATCACCGAGTGCCAGGTCGTCTTTGATGGCGCCCGCGACACCCACGAACAGGAGTGCTCTGGGCGAGAAGAGCTGGCGGGCCTGCTCGGTGACGACGGCGGCCGCGTCATTGCCCGCTCCGACCTCCGCCAGCGCCATCCGCCATGCGGTCCCGGCGAGCGTGCCCACTTCGAAGACGGTGCCGGTCTCATGGCGGACGAAGTCCCGTTCCCTGAGGTACGCCCGCACCGCGTCATACTCCAGGCCCAGTGCAGTCAAGATGACTACTGTGTCGCTCAACCGCGCTCTCTCCAGGGATCGAGGGACATTCCCGGGCACTCTATCGCCGCGTCGCCGCGGTCCCGGGGAGCCATCCGCGAGTACCCGCGCAAGCGCGGCGTCCGCGCGGTGATTTCCGTCTCCGCGGATGCCTAGGAGCTATGGGGCGCGGACGACTTGGCCGGCGGTTGCCAGCCCTGTGTGAGGATGTCGAAGATGGCGTCGACGGCGGCTCGGCGGTCCTGTTGACCGCGGGCCAGGGCCGGGATCTCGAGTACGAATCGGGCAAGAGCCACACATGAGAGGTCGTCGTGGTCGACGCCGAGCTCGTCGGCGATGGCCGCGCTGAGGCTGTCGGTGTGCCGGGTCCACATGCGCTCGGCGTAGGCGCGGAGTGCCGGCGTGGAGTCCACCAGGTTGGTGAACTCGGCCATTCGCGGATGCGCCGTGATCGGCAGCCAGGTGTCCAGGACGTGCTGCCGGAGGGCATCGAGGATGCTCTGACCGGCGGCTCGCTGCCGCACCGCCGCGATCAGTTCCGACTCCCGGTCCTGCTCCTGGTCGAATACCAGCGCTTCCTTGCCGGTGAAGTGCTTGAACACCGTAGTGGTCGACACATCGGCCGTGTCGGCGACGTCACGGATGCTCACCTGGTCATAGCCGCGTTCCAGGAAGAGCTGCAGCGCGGCGTCGGCGATCGCCTGGCGGGTGGCCGCCTTCTTGCGTTCGCGGCGGCCGACGGGGGGCTCGGTCATGGCTTGAGCATATCCGATAGTTGCATCGAGGGCTAAGTGGACTCATTGCACTTTTCTGCTGGGTCTGCTTTTCTGGGGTCCGCGAGAACCCGAGCGGCACCTCTTCCTCGGCACGCTCCCCGTCCGCACCGCATCGCTGGTCGCCGTCCTGTGCATCACGAAGGCCCGGTGCGAGGCGTGTCCGAGGCCGAGGGGGATGCCGGAACGCCCGGCCCTGCTCGCCCCATGCCCCTCTTCGCCGGTGAAAGGAACCACCATGACCTCCCCGGAGCCCGCCCACGCCCGCATCAGCGTCATCGGCGCCGGGCCCGGCGGCCTGACCTGCGCCCGCATCCTCCAGCAGCGCGGCATAGCGGTCACCGTCTACGACCGCGACTCAGGCCCCGGTGCGCGCAACCAGGGCGGCACCCTCGACCTGCACGCGGACAACGGCCAGATCGCCCTGCGCGAAGCGGGCCTGCTCGACGAGTTCTTCGAGCTGGCCCGCCCGGAAGGGCAGGAAATGCGCAAGTTCGACCCGGCCGGCACGATGACGTTTCATCACGTCCCGGAGGCCGACGAGCTGTTCAAGCCGGAAATCGACCGCGGCCAGCTGCGCACCCTGCTGCTGGACTCCTTGCGGCCGGGAACCGTGCAGTGGGGCCGCGCCCTCGACAGGGTCGGCGGCCCCGCCGATGGGCCGCGGCAGTTGTCCTTCGCCGACGGCACCACCATCGAGACCGATCTGGTCATCGGCGCCGACGGCGCCTCTTCCCGGGTGCGCCCGGCCGTGTCCCCCGCCGTCCCCGAGTACACCGGGATGAGCTTCGTGGAGGCATGGTTCTCCGACGTGGAGAACCGGCACCCCGACATCGCCGAGCTGGTCGGCTCGGGCAGCGCGGGCGCGGCCGACGGCGAGCGCGCCCTGTTCGCCCAGCGCAACAGCGGAGACCACATCCGCGTCTACGTCATCCGGCGAGCCCCGGTCGACTGGCTCGCCATGAGCGGCCTGACCGCCGACGACACCGACGGCATCCGCGCCCTGCTCCTCGACGAGTACGCCCACTGGTCGCCCCGCATGCGCCAGATGATCACCACCAACGAGGGCCCCTACGTCGACCGCCCGCTCTTCGCCCTCCCGGTCCCGCACACCTGGGAGCACAACCCGACGGTGACCCTGCTGGGCGACGCCGCCCACCTCATGCCTCCGCTCGGTGTCGGCGTCAACCTCGCCATGCTCGACGCGAGCGAAATCGCCCTCGCCCTCGCGAACGCGGCCACCGTCGATGACGCCATCCGCGTCTACGAGAAGACCATGCTCCCCCGCTCCATCGAGATGGCCAAGGCCCTCGAAGGCGCCGCCGAGCACCTGCTGTCCGCCGACGTACCCGACTTCGGCGACGACAACGGCCCCCGGTCCTGAGCGCCCCGTCCCGCGAGGACGGCACCACCGAAACCCTGTCGAGTGACCGCGTCCGGGACGCTCACCACAGGCCGGAGGAAGACCGGCGCGGCGAAGAAGGCAACAGCTAAACGCCCCAGTCGTCGCGTATCAGGCGGGCCCGGCCGTCGTGCCCCGGATGACGAGGTGCGGAGCGACCACCGCCTCCCCGGTGGGCGTCCGCTCGCCCTCCAGGCGGGCGATGGCCCGGCCGACGGCGAGTTCGGCGAGGCGGGGGATGTCCTGGCCGACGGTGGTGAGATTGATATGGGCCAGGCGCGCCAGATGGCTGTCGTCGAAGCCGATGACGGAGACCTCGTCGGGGACGGAGACCCGGGCGCGGAGGAAGGTGTCCAGGACACCGGTGGCGGAGCGGTCGTTGAAGGCGAGGACGGCCGTGGGCAGAGGAGTGGCATCGAGGAGGGCGTGGGCGCCCGCGGCGCCGTCCTCCTCGGTGAGCCCGCCGGGCAGCACGTGGACGCGGTCGGCGAGGCCGTGGCGGCTCATGGCGGTGCGGTAGCCACGGCGCCGGTCGGCGGCGCCGGGTGCCCTGCCGCCGTCGATATGGGCGATGTCGCGGTGGCCGAGGGCCACCAGGTGGTCCACGGCCTGGCGGGCGCCCTCGTCATCCGCGGTCCGCACCACCTCCACACCCGGGGCGGTCCCGCGCAGCCGGCGGGCCACGGAGACGACCGGGAGCTGCCCGGCGAGTTCCGCCAGCCGCGCGGCCGGGGCCTGCGGGCCGAGCAGGATCAGGGCCTCGCAGCGGTCGGCGAGCAGGGCGTCGGTCGCCCGCTGCTCGCCACGACCGGCGGCCACGGCGCTCAGCGCGATCTGGTACCCGGCGGGCTCGGCCACCGCGTAGATGCCCTCCAGCAGATCGGAGTGGAAGGGGTGCTGGAGGCCGAACTGCACCCCGAGGAGATGGGACCGGTGGCTGCGCAGCAGCCGGGCCCGGGCGTCCGGCCGGTATCCGATCTCCTGTGCCGCCTCGAGGACCCGCTCGCGGGTGGCGGCGCCGGCGCCCTTGGCGTCCCGCATCACGATGGAGACCAGCGCCGTGGACACACCTGCCCGCGCCGCCACGTCCGCGAGGGTGGGGCGCTTCCCATGGGGGACGGCCGGCGTCGGTGGCACCACTGGTCTCCCTGGTCGAGGTGTCGTCTTCGGGCGGGGGCGGTCGGGGTTTCGCCTTCCGGGCGACGATCGTAGCCCAGGGCGCGATGCGCGGCGCCCGGATTCTATAACGTTCTAGTGATTCAGCCGTCGCCCTTGACAGGGGTGCCCGGTGGCTGGCGTACTGCTGCTCGTCACTAGAACGTTCTAGTAGCTGGAACGTTCTAGTTTCTGCCGGGGTCGTCGTAGAGAGGGCGAGCAGCGATGTACACATTGGCGGTCTGTGCCGAGATGGTCTGCCGGGATCTGCCGGTCCAGGAACGGGCACGGCGTATTCACGACGCCGGCTTCCAGGTCGAGATCTGGGACTGGGGCCGGCACGATCTGGCCGCCCTGGAGCGGACCGGTGCGGTCTTCTCCTCGATGACCGGCTATCTCCGCGGCAGCCTGACGGACGAGGCCGGGGCGGCCGAACTCCTGCGCACCGCCGAGGAGTCGGTCAAAGTCGCCGAACGGCTCGGCTGTCCCCGGCTGAATCTGCACGGCACCGGGCTGGACGGCGACGGCCTGCCGGTGGTGCCGGTGGCGGGCCCGGCCACCGGCCCGATGTGGATCGCCGCCCATCGCACCCTCACCCGCCTCGCCGAGCTGGGCGAGCGCGCCGGGGTCACCTTCACCCTGGAGAACCTCAACACCGCCGTCGACCACCCCGGCGTGCCGTTCGCGACGGCCGCCGACACCCTGGCCCTGGTCGAGGCCGTGGACCGGCCGGGCCTGCGGATGAATCTGGACCTGTACCACGCGCAGATCGGCGAGGGAAACCTGACCGAGCTGGTCCGAAGGGCCCACAGCCGGGGCCTGATCGGCGAGATCCAGGTGGCCGACGTACCGGGCCGTTGCGAGCCGGGAACCGGGGAGATCAACTACCCGGCCCTCGCCCAAACCCTCGTCGACCTCGGCTACGAGGGCACCGTGGCCATGGAGGCATGGGCCTCCGGCGACAGCGACCTCGCCCTGGAGCGCTTCCGCTCCGCCTTCACCCGCTGACCTCGCGATGGCCTCGGCCGGCGGCCGCGACGCCGTACCGCCCTGATCGCACCCGTTCTCACCCGTTCTCACCTGCGGAACTACGGAACCTACGGAACAACGGAACCCACGGAACAACGCACTCACGGAATCTACGGAGCATCCGCATGACCACGCGACACCCTCTCCCCGTCGGTCTCATCGGCGCCGGCCGCATGGGCTCCTTCCACGCCGAGACCCTCGCGCGCCGCCTCCCCGGCGCCCGTCTCGCGGCCATCGCCGACCCGGCCCCGGGCGCCGCCCAGGGGCTCGGCGACCGGGTGGGCGGCACCACGGTGTACACCGAGATAGACGAGCTGCTCGCCGACCCCGGAATCGAGGCGGTGGTCATCGCCACTCCGGCCCGCACCCACGCCGGGCTGGTCGAGGCGGCGGCCCGGGCGGGCAAGGCCGTCTACTGCGAGAAGCCCATGGCCGTCACCCTCGATGAGGCGGACCGCGCCATCGCGGCCGCCGCCCACGCGGGCGTCCCCCTCCAGGTGGGCTTCAACCGCCGCTACGACACCGGCTTCCACACCGCCCACGAGAAGATCCGCGCAGGCGCCATCGGCACCCCGCAGCTGCTGCGTTCGCTCACCCGCGACCCCAAGCTGGCCGACCCGGGCCGCATCCCGCCGTGGACCATCTTCCTGGAGACCCTCATCCACGACTTCGACACCCTGCGCCACCTCAACCCCGGCGCCGCGCCCGTCGAGGTCTTCGCGTTCGCCGACGCCCTGGTCCGCCCCGACTTCAAGGACCGCGGACTGCTCGACACCGCCGTGGTCACCATCCGCTTCGACAACGGCGCCCTCGCCACCGCCGAGGCGAACTTCCAGGCGGTGTACGGATACGACGTCCGCGGTGAGGTCTTCGGCTCGGCCGGCATGCTCACCATGGGCGACATCCGCCGCAGCCATCTGACCGCCTACGGCCCGGACGGCCTCACCGCCGCATGCGTCACCTACGACCAGGATCTCTTCCACGACGCCTATGTCGCCGAACTCGCCGACTTCGCCGAGTGCGTGCGCACCGGACGTGCCCCCTCCGTCACCGGACAGGACGCCCGCGTCGCCCTGTCCGTCGCGCTCGCGGCCATCCAGTCGGTCACCACCAACGGACCCGTCCGGGTCGGCGACACCGTGGCGTAGGCCCTCACACCGCCTCGGCGGGCTTCCGGTAAACCACGACATACCCGCCCTCCGCGGTGAAGGGCGCCCGCGACCAGCCGTCCCAGCGCCCTTCCAGCCGGAGGCCCGCCAGCCGTGCCATCAGGTCCAGCTCGGTGGGCCATGCGTAGCGGAACACCATGGGGTACAGCTTCGTCCCGCCCTCGGTGATGGCGACGTACTGCCGGTTGACCGTCTGCGTCACCCGGTCGAACTTCGAGACCCGCAGGACCACCTGGTCGAGTGCCACATGAAGGGCGTCACTGGCCTGCGGCTGGATCAGCCGGTGCGGATCGGGGACGAAGAGCTGGAGGACGAAGACGCCACCGGGGGCCAGCCGCGCGGCCACGTTCTGGAAGCAGCGGATCTGGGTCTCCTGGTCGCGCAGCAGGAAGAACGTGTGCTGGACGGCGTAGACGAGGTCGAAGGTCCCGTCGACGGCGGCCTCCGCGAAGTCGCCCTGGACGGCCCGCACCCGCGCGCTGCCCGGCTTGTCGGCCATCTGCCGGAGCATGACGGGGGAGGCCTCGATGCCGGTGACCCGCACCCCTCGCTCCGCCAGCGGCAGGGCGACCCGCCCGGTGCCCACCCCGAGCTCCAGCGCATGGCCGGGCTTGGCCACGTCCACGAGGAACCCCACCGCCGCGTCCTCGTCCTTCGCGGCCGGCCAGCCGATGGCGTCGTGGTCGGTCATGTGGTCGCCGTAGGTCGACGATTCGTATCCCTGCACGTGCGCACTCCTCTGGCTATGCGACTCGGCGCGGGCCCAGCAGGCCCTTGGCGGCGAACGGAACGAGAACGAGGGTCAATGCCGCGGAGAGCAGCAGTCCGCCGCGCGCACCGAGCGCGCTCACCAGCGGGCCGCTGAGCGGCAGGCCGATCGGGGCCGCCAGCGTCGAGCCGGTGGTCCAGAGCGTGATCACCGGCTGCTGCTCATGGGGCGGGAGCTCCGACTGCACAAAGGTGTAGGCGATGGGTGTGAACGGGGCGTAGATGAGTCCGCCCAGGGCGAAGGCGCACATCGCCACCGGCCCGGAGGGGGCCAGGGCGAGAAGCACCACCGAGCCGCCCCACAGCGCGATGACCGCCACCAGGACGGCCTGCTGGTGCAGTTTCCGCAGGAAACCGGTGAGCGCCCCGCCGATCAGCGCCCCGGCGCCGAAGGCGGTCCAGATGATGCCCAGTGTGTTTCCGTCCCCGTGGAGATCTCCGTTGACCAGCACGGGAAGCGCCACTTCCACCGGCATATAGGACAGATTGAAGAAGAAGACCACGAAGAACAGGCGGGCGGCCACGGGACGCAGCCGCAGGATTCGCCACCCGGACTCCGTCGACCGCTCCGCCCGGGGCGCTCTCGGCTGTGGCGGCACGACGAGCGCGACGGCCCCGAACAGCAAGAGGAAGCTGAGCGCTTCGAGGAGGACGGCCACGTCCGCTCCGAACGCGACCGTGACCGCGCCACCGACCGCCGGCCCTACGACGTAGAGCGCCAGGCTGTTGGCGAAGCCCAGCAGCCCGTTGACGGTGAAGAGCTCGCCCTTCCCGGCCATACCGGTGGCGACGAGGCGCCGGCTGCTGGACGCCGTCTGATGCAGAACGGACCCGAGGAGCAGCGCCACCACCAGGAACCGGATGTCGATCCGGTCGGCCATGGCGGCGAGGCCCACCACCGTGAAGAGGACGGTGCGCAGCGCGCTGTCGGTGATGACCACGGCCCGGGTGGGCAGTCGCAGCCGTCCCAGGCCGATGCTGAGGGCGAGCACGGTCGACAGCACATACGGTGCGGTCATCACCAGGCCGACCGCCACGGGGGCGGAGAGCTGCCCGTGGTGGCGTATGGCCAGCAGCGGCAGGACGATCAGCAGGATGCCATCGCCCACGCTGGAGATCACATACCCGGCGAGCAGTACGGCCAGGCGCGGGTTCCCCGTCAGCACCTGGCGGTAGGACCGGTGGCCGGCGGCCCCGCCCGCCGTCTCGTCCGTGGTGTCCGTGCTCATGGGCGGTCCATTCGCGCTTCGCGGGGCGGGCGGAAGGACAGGTCCGCGATCCACAGGGTGTCGGGCACCAGCAGGGCCCAGCGGGTGCCCCGGGCGGACGGGTCGTCGCGCAGGCTGAACCGGGCGTCCCACAGCTCTTCCCGCTCGCCCAGGTACCGGGTGAGCTTGCGGCGGCCCCGGTCCGTGTCGAAGTTCACCACCCGGCCGTGGCCACGGGCGATGACCTGGTGAACGGTGCCGGTCGCGAGGTCGCACGAGTCCACCACGAGTTCGAAGACCGGGGCGCGGTCCAGTCGCTCCTCCAGCCGGGCCCAGGGGCCCGTGAGCACCCAGAAGGCGTGGTCCTCCCACAGGAACCACACGGGCCGCACCCGTGGGCCCTCGGTGGCCAGCCGGGCCACCAGGGGCCGGGCCAGGAACGCGTCCACGTCGAACGGGGCCTCGTCGAGGCCCGGGAAGGTTCCGGCGTCGTCCCTGGTGAGCTTCATGAGCGGGGTCCCTTGCGCAGGGTCCGCCACGCCCGTTCCAGCCGGGCGACGCCTTCGACGATGTCCTCGGCACGGGTGCAGGAGAAGGACAGCCGGAGGGTGGACGGGTCGGGCCCGGTCGCGTAGAAATCGGTCCCCGGTACGAAGGAGACACCTTCCTCGACCGCGGCGGCCAGCAGTTCGGTGGCGTCGGCGCCCCCGGGAAGCCTGGCCCAGACGAAGAAACCACCGTGGGGCACCTCGAACTCCAAAGCCCCCTCGAAGGAGTCGGCCAAGGCGCTCACCAGTGCGTCGCGGCGCTTGCGATAGAGATGACGGGAGCGCTCCAGCCGGGTGGCCAGAAAGCCGGGCTCCTGGACGAGCTCATGCACCACCTGCTGCATCAGAAGCGAATTCCCCAGGTCGGCCGCCTGTTTGAACTTCATCAGCACATCGGTGAGAAACGGCGGGACGACCAGATGGCCCAGGCGCGCCGCAGGGAAGAGCACTTTGGAGAAGGTACCCATGCGTACGGCGCCGGCCACGGCGGAGGTCGCGGCGGCCGACCGGGGCGCGACGGTGTCGTAGCCGAGATCCCGGTATGGGTCGTCCTCGACGAGGAGGCAGCCGTACCGCCGGGCGAGGGCGGCCAGACGGCGCCGGTGCGCGGTGTCCAGGGTGGCGCCCGTCGGGTTGGCGAAGGTGGGTACCACATAGATGATTTTGGCCCGTTCCTCCACCGACAGTGCTGCTTCGAGCCGGTCGAGACCCTCGTCCGACCCCAGGGGAACGTCCACCACCCGGGCCTGGAAGAGACGGAAGACCTGCAGCGCTCCCACATAGCTGGGCCGGTCCACGAAGACCACGTCCCCGGGATCGAGCAGCGCCTTGCACAGCAGGTCGAGGCCCTGTTGTGAGCCATGGGTGAGAAGCACCTGCCCCGCGTCGACCGGACGGCCGAGCTCGGCGGACTCCCGGGCCGCGATCCACGACCGGAGCTCGGGCAGCCCGCTCGCGTCGCCGTACCGCAGCGGCAGGCCGCCCTGGCTCAGCAGGCGGGTGGTGGCGTCGGTGAACTCCTGGTGGCAGTAGGTCTCCGGCGCCGGGCTGCCGGCCGCCAGAGCGATCACATCGTGGCCGTCGGTCAGCCGGAGCACGGCGCCGACGGCGGAGTCCGCGAGCTGGTCCGTACGGCTCGCCAGAGCCGGAATCCTGCTGGGCGCGTCCGTGAAGGTCACCGGGGCTCCTCCCCGCCATCGCTGGCGGCCGTACAAATCCGGCGCGGGGTCCGCTGACGGAAGATGAGGGTGTAGGGGACGTCGATGCCGTGCCGTTCCAGGAGGGACTGCCGCACCCGGGCGACACCCATGGAGTCCCCGCCCAAGCCGAAGAAGTCGTCGTGGGCGCCGATGTCCGCGCGGCCGAGGACTTCCCGGAAGACGTCGATGACCCGCTGCTCGGTCTCGTCCCGCGCCGTGGCCCGACGACCGCGGAACACGATGTCCGCCGTGGGTTCCGGGAGCCGGCCGCGGTCCACCTTCCCGCTGGACAGCAGCGGCAGGGAGGTGAGGCGCACCAGGACGCCGGGCACCATCTGAGGGGGCAGCCGCCGGGCGACCGCGTCGATCACCTCATCGGGGGCCGGCCGGTCGTCGTCCACGACCAGATACCCCACCAGCCGTGGCCGCTCCCCGTCGTGGACACGGATCGAGGCCGCGGCCCCGGTGACCCCGGGCGAGGCGAGCAGCGCGGCCTCGACGGCCGCGAGGTCGACGCGGACACCGCCGACCTTCGGGTCGTCGTTCAGCCGGCGGACGAATTCCACCCGCCCCTTCTCATCGACGCGCACCAGATCACCGGTGCGGTACAGGCGCCGCCCGCCGCCGTGGAACGGATCGGGTACGAAGCGCCGTGCGGTCTGTTCCGGGTCGCCGAGGTAGCCGCGGGCCAGTCCGACACCGCCGATGAACAGCTCCCCGACCTCCCCGTCGGGCACCGGGGCCAGTGCGTCGTCGAGCACATGGACCCGGGTACCGCGGATCGGACGGCCCACCGAGGGCAGATGTCCGGTGGAACCCTCGGAGGGGCCGAGCCGGGCCGCGAGGCGGACGCTGGACGCCTCGGTGACACCGTAGGAGTTGACGACCTCGAACGGCAGCCCGCGGGGCCAGACCCGCAGTTGCTCACCGCCCGTCACCAGCAGGCGCAGCGGGCAGTTGGCCGGCCAGGGGACGCCGAAGAGCCGTTCCGCGAGCCCGGTCACCACGATGCTCCAGGTCACCCCCTGGTCCAGCAGCCAGTCACGGAGCGCCCCCGGCTCGCGGACGGCGCCTTCCTCGGAGACGGCGATGGCGGCGCCCGCGGTCAGCGGAGTCCACAACTCCCATCGAGAGATGGCGAATCCGGGGGAGGCCAGCCAACCGCTGCGGTCCTCGGGGCGGATCGAGAAGGCGTCATGGGACCACAGCGCCTCGTTCACGATGCCCGCGTGCGTGAGGCCCACCGCCTTGGGGCTGCCGGTCGAGCCCGAGGTGAAGTAGACGCAGGCGACGGCGCCGTCCTCGCCCTCCGGAGCCGGGGGCAGACCGGCGAGTGGCTGGTCCACGGGGGGATCCGCGACCTCGCTGATGGTCAGTCCCGGACCCACCGCCAGTCGCACCCCGGCGATCCGCAGCATGTCCGCGATCCGGGCCGGGGGCAGATCCGTCGCCAGTGGCACACAGACGCCACCGGCCTTCCACACGGCGAGCGCGGCGATCACGTGCTCGGCGGAGCGTGGCGCGCTGACCCCGATGGTCATGTCGGGGGCCGCGCCCCGCGCCACCAGGGTCTGGGCCAAGTCCTCCGCGCTCCGGTCGAGTTGGCGGTAGTTGAGGACGGTGTCGCCCTCGATCAGCGCCGGGCGGTCCGGCCACCGTAGTGCGGCGTCGCGCACCAGGTCGTGGGTGCGGGCCGGACGGCCGTGTCCGGGTGGGTCAGCGGCCGCTGTCATGCCACACCTCCCCGATCCGCGTCTGGGGGTCCTTGAGCATGTGCTCCAGGTTCTGGCAGTGGCGGTCGACGTAGCGCTGTGCGCCGCTCGGGGTGAAGGCCGCGCGGTTGTACGTCATCTCGCCCTCCAGCCCGGTCGGGCCGGCGTAGAGGGTGGGCACCACGTTCTGGCCGTAGACATGCGCGTACCGATCGCCGTCCAGCTCGATGGGATAACAGGTCTCCCTGGTGAACTCGAAGGGATGGACCTCGGCGTCGCCGATGCGCTCCGGCGGGCCCAGGTCGGCGTTGAGGACGCTGCCGCGCACCCACACGTGGTACAGCGCCCTCGCCGGCCAGGGCCGTCTGGCCGTGAAGTCCGGGTCGATCGTGTCGGCGATGCGCAGATACGGCAACTGGTTGTCGTAGGCGTCGAGTGTGGCGTCCCTGACGTGTTCCAGAAGCTCGCCGAAGGTGTGCTCGGGGCGCACCTCGACCGGCAGCAGCACCAGATCGGCGAAGTGCCCGACCGTATGCGGATCCGGTTTGAGCTCCAGACGGGTCAGCGTGGATCCGACCACGACGCGCCGCGCCCCGCAGAGGTCCGCGAGGGCGGCCACATAGGCCGCGACATGAATCAGATAGGGGGTGACGCCCGCCCGGCCACGGAGCCCGGCGAGGGCCGCCGGATCGGCCTCGGCCCGGAACGGCGTCGTCTCCCGCAGAAAGACCGGCGGTGGGGCCGCGGGGTAGTCGGTGCGGACGTCGAGCGGGGCGGGCAGGGGGCTGAGCACCCGGCGCCAGTGCTCCAGACGCCGGTCGGCGTCCGCGGGTGGCCGGGCGGCCCGCCGCACGAAGTCGCGGTACTGCTCCTGCCGCGCCGGAGGGGCGGTCCCCTCGTACGCCTCGGCCAGGTGCCGGACGACCGTCTGCACCGAGGGGGCGTCCAGCACCAGATGGGCGGCGGACAGGACCAGCACATGCTCCGTCGGGGAGCGGCGCACCAGCGTCGCCCGCCACAGCGGGCCCCGGACGTAGTCGAAGACGCGGTGCTCCTCGGCGCCGGCCACCAGCTCGCAGTAGGTGTCCCGATCCTCCGGTGGCACGCCGGAGAGATCCACCAGGGCGAGGCGGGGCGGATGCGAGTCCTCCGCGTCCTGGACGTGGGTGCGGGGCGCGGTGCCCAGGTCGCTGAGGCTGGTGCGCAGCGCCTCGTGCCGTCGGCGGACGTCGGCCAGCGCCCGTTCGAGCCGCCCGGTGTCCAGGGGGCCGCGCAACGTGAACGCCAGACAGACATTGGTCCTGGTCATCGCCGCGTCGTCCGGGTTCATGAAGCGCATGCTCTCCCAGATCCACTCCTGCTGCGGACTGAGCGGAACCGGATCGCCGGACGCGGTCATACGCCCTCCATGAGCTCGGGCAGCACTCGCTCCCCGAGCAGCCGCACCGCCCGCGTGGCCTCTGTGTGCGAGACGGACCCGAACCGCAGCTGCAGGCTCAGTTCGGCGCCGGGGTAGAGCTTGCCGATGCGGCGGATGGTGGCGGCGGTCTCGGCCACCCCGCCCACGATGATGTTGTCGGCGGCCATCAGACCGGCCACCGTGGTCGTGCGAGCCGCCTGTTCCATGCGCTCATAGCCCTGGTACTGGTTCGAGGTGATGCCGCGCCAACTCCCGTAAGCCTCAAGCTGTTTGGTCCGATACGCGGCGTAGTGCTCCTCGGCTCGCGCCACCGCCTCGTGCTGGCTCTCCGCCACATAGCAGTGGTAGCTGACATGCAGTCGGAAGTCGGGGGAGTGGCCGTGCTCGATCCGGGTGGCGCGGTACAGATCGAGCAGCCCGGTGAGCTTCTCATGGCTGGCCACCACCGGGATGATCATGAGGTGGTACCCCTTGGACGCGGCCCAGGTGAAGGTCTCCGGAGAGGTGGTGGCGGCGATGAACACCGGTGGCCGGGGCCGCTGTGCGGGGCGGGGCAGCATCGCGGGCAGCGGGCCGAAGCGGTGGAAGCGGCCCTCCCAGCGGAAGCCCTCGTCCGTCCAGAGCCGCTCGACGGCCTCGACGTTCTCCTCCAGCAGGGCCCGGCTGTCGGCCATGTCCACCCCGAACGCCTCGAACTCCGAGGGCAGGAACGCCCGGCCGAACCCGGCGTCGAGGCGGCCGTGCGAGAGGTTGTCGAGGACCGACAGTGAGGCGGCCAGCTTGATGGGGTGGGTGAACGCGGGGGTGACCGCCCCGGTCACCAGCCGTACGCGGGTGGTCCGCCGGGCGATGGCCGACAGCAGCGCCACCGGGTCCGGACTGTATCCGCCCCACTCGTGGAAGTGGTGCTCGACCAGCTTCACATGGCTGAAGGAGAGCCGGTCGGCCAGCTCGCTGAGCTCGATGATCTCGTCGTAGAACCGCTCGGCCGGCATCTCGCCGGGGCCCACGGTGGGCAGGAAGTTGAGCCCGACCTTCATGGTGTCACTTCCCGCGTCGGCAGGTCGTCTCGTACAGATTCCGGTACTGCCGGTCGGCGAATTCGAGCTTGGCCAGCGCGCGTCCGGTCTCCAGGGCCGTCTCGTGCGGGATCAGCCGCGGTGTGCCGACGGCCTCGGCCATCAGCTGGGACGCGGCGGCCCGTTCCATGACGATGAACAGCCAGATCGCCTCGCCCAGGGAGCGGCCCCCGGCCAGGAAGCCATGATTCTGCATGATCACGGCAGTGCCGTCGCCCATGGCCTCGATGACCTCCTTGCCCTCCTGGCGTGCGTTGACCAGACCGGTGAACCGGTCGTACAGGCCGTGCCGCCGGTAGAGGACGCAGGCGTCCTGAGTGATCGGATCGAGCAGTCGGCCCAGGGACGACCAGGTCTTGCCGTACATCGAGTGGGTATGGGCGAAGGCCACCAGGTCCGGCCGGTTGCGATGCAGTTCGCCATGGAGCGGGTCCACCGAGGGATTGAGCTCGCCCGAGCCCTCCAGGACGGTGCCCTGCGCCCCGACGAGGAGCAGATCGTCGACCCTCACATGGTGGAAGTCCAGACCGAAGGGATTGACCCAGTAGGCATCCGGGTCCTCCGGGTCGCGCACGCTCACATGGCCCGCGATGCCCTCGCTGTAGCCCAGCTCCGCGAGCAGATGGATCCCCTCCACCAGAGACTGCCGCAGCACATCGCGCTCGCCTCGGTCCGGCATGGTGCAACCTCACTTTCCAGAAGCGTCGTATACGCAGCGAAAGCCGACTTCGTTGTGCCGGTCGGTGAGCAGGTCCTTACCTCGGTAGAAGGTCGACAGGCAGACCGGAGGCGAGGTCCACGTCCCACCGCGCAGCACATGGAAAGCCTCGGGACGGTTCATGAATTCCTGTCCTGAACGCCCCTTGAAGAAGGGGGCCATATCGGCCCGGGTGAAGAAATTGGTGCGGGTGAGCTCCCAGACGTTCCCCGCCATGTTGAGGACGCCGTAGGGGCTCGCGCCGGCCGGATGGGAGTCGGCCGCTGCCACCGGGCGCGCGGGCCAGGAGACGGTGGTGGTGACGAGCAGCTCCTCCAGTTCCGCGAGATTCCGGATGTCGTCGCGGCCGTATGCCGTGAAGACGCTTTGTGCCTTGTCATTGCTCCATTCGTCGCCCCATGGATAGATCCGGCCGTCGGTTCCGCGGGCGGCCTTCTCCCATTCGTTCTCCGAGGGCAGCGTGCCGCCGGCCCAGCGGGCGAACGCGTAGGCGTCGTACCAGTCGACCCCGACCACCGGGAAGTCCGGCCCGTTGAACCGAGGATCGTGCCAGTGCGCCGGGGTGTAGTCCTTGCCGTCGGGCTCATCGGGGTGGGAGAACTCCCTGGAGCCACCCACCGCGTCGAGGAATTCCGCGTACCGGGCGTTGGTCACCGTGGTCCGGTCGATGTAATACGCGGGAAGGTCCTCGACGCGCAGCGGATTGTCGGTGTTGTCCATCTGGAAGGGGCCGATGTCGTTCACCCGGGCCCCGGCGATGAAGGGCCCGGCCGGAATCAGCACGGCATCGCGCAGGTCCGGTTCGCGTCTGGCGGAGTCCACAGTGGCCCGCAGCCGGGCGAAGTGGCGGTCCTCCAGCTCGCGGAGCTCGTCCGGGTCGGTGGAGTCGAAGAAGTCGAGTAGCGCGCGCTTGGTGAAGGCGGCACCGCAGCCCACGGGTTTGCGGGCATAGGCGGGCTTGGTGAAGTTGCTGGGCCAGCCGGAGATGCGGATCATGTGGGCCACCGCCTCCGGGACCCGGTGCTCTCCGGCGACCTTGATGGCGGTGAAGGCCACCCAGTCGACGTCGTCGTGGATCGCCTCGGTGATCGCCGCCCGTGCCTCGGGCGCGTCGACGAACCGGGCGGCGAGGGTCTCCACGGCGAGGCGCCTGACGTTCCAGTCCCGGTGCCCGACCGCCCACTCGGCCAGTTCCTTCAGTGAGAGGTCGCCGTCGGCGGCATCGGTCAGCGCCTTTTCTATCCGCTGGATCCGATCGCGATACTCCTGGCCCTGAAGTGAGTTTATCGATTCCTCGTTCAAGAGTCCGTGCAGCATTGTCCCACCCACCCTCGTACACACTGCCCTGACGGGGTGCCGGGCGAATACGGAGATCCGCCCGGCACCCCTTACCTATCGGTCGCGACGATTACCACTTCGTCGCGGCCTCGCCCGCCTCGCGGGAAGCCAGGAAGTCCTCGGCTGTCATTGTCAGTCACCTCCATTCGCTCGCCGGTCGGAGTTTTTCAAGCCACGCGCACAGCGTGGCCACTCATGGGCGCCCGAGGGCGCGATGACGAGAAGGTCTCCCGTTTCAAGATTCCTGAGCGAGATGCTTACCGGCCGTGATCGCACCGGGCCGGGATCTTGTCACTGACAGGCGCTGTGGGTCAGCAGCGCACCATGCTCATCTGCATCTTCGAAAGAGTCCGAGGGGATCGGACCCCCAGGAAATCAGCGGCACTACACTTCCTCCGTTGCGTGACGTCCAGCATCCGCCCGGGGAGTCGCATGTACACCTCACGGCACTATAGGCATCCGTCACCTCTGCCACAACGGATGCGAGCCAAAAAGCTTTTCGGATTTATGGGATCTTGGTACTCAAGCTGAATTGAGTATTCCATTCCGGTTGTGTTTCGATCTTCGCTTCGGCTCGCGGTCGCCGAGGTGAGAGGTCTGGATGACCTGGCCCTCGAGGCAGGGCACCCTTCGAGGGAATCGCCATATTCTGGCTATACGGAACGACGTCGGCGGCCTGTGGTCCGTGCGGCACCCGTCCTCCGAGGGGCACCCGTCTCCCGAGGGGGCGGCCGTCGCCCGAGGGGACGGGGCCCGGGTGGTGCCCGCCGGTGCGGCCCACCACCGTCACGCTCTAGGATCGGTCGGTGACCGCCGTGAAACAGCAGACCACCAGGGATCAAGCGGCACCGGGGCGGAAGCGCTCGGACGGTGCCGGCCGGAGCGCCACCGTCAAGGACGTGGCGACGCTCGCCGGGGTCTCCCCGAAGACCGTGTCGAATGTGATCAACGGCTTTGTGCATGTGTCCCCGGCGACCCGGGAGCGGGTCCAGCGGGCCATCCGGGAGCTCGGCTACCGGCCCAACCGGGTGGCCCGCAACCTCCGCCGCGGCAGCACCGGCATGATCGGGCTGGTCCTGCCCGAACTGGACGTCCCCTACTTCGCCGAACTGGGACGCCACTTCCTCACCACGGCCGAGGAGCACGGCCGCACCCTGCTGATCGAGCAGACCCTCGGTGACCGCGAGCGGGAGGCGGCGGTGATCCACGGCCTCGGCGACCAGGTCGTGGACGGCATGGTGGTGAGCCCGCTCGCGCTGCACGGCAGCGCGCTCGCGAACCACCTCGGCACCGTGCCGCTCGTGCTCATCGGCGAACGCCCCAGCGGCGGCCTCGCCGACCATGTGGTGATCGACAACGTCGCCGCCGCGCAGCAGGCCGTGCGCCATCTGGTGGCCGGCGGGCGCCGCCGGATCGCCGCCATCGGGGTGCAGCCCGAGCCGTACATCGGCACACCGCTGCTGCGCAGGACCGGCTACCGCCAGGCGCTGGAGGAGGCCGGGCTGCCGCTGGACCCCCGGCTGGAGCGCGAGACCCCCCGCTACCACCTGGCCGAGGGCGCCCGGGCGATGGCGGCCCTGCTCGACCAGGCCGAACCGCCGGACGCCGTGTTCTGCTTCAACGACGCGCTCGCCCTCGGCGCACTGCGCACCCTGTACGAGCGCGGGCTACGGGTGCCGGACGACATGGCCGTGATGGGCTTCGACGACATCGAGGCCGCGCGGTACAGCACCCCGAGCCTGAGCAGCGTGGCACCGGACAAGACCGCCATCGCCCGGCACGCCATCGATCTGCTGCTGGAGCGGATCGAGGCACCGGACCGCCCGCCCCAGGAGGTCGTCGTCGGGCATACCCTCCACGCCCGCGAGTCCACCGAGGGCGGTGTCGCCCGGACCGCTCACTGACCTCCCAGACCCGTGGTGGCCACGGACCTCACGATCTGACGCTGGAACAGCATGAAGACGATCAGCAGCGGGATGGAGCCGAGGATCGAGGCGGCCGACTCCTGGGCGTTCCGCAGCCCCGTGGAGTCCTTCACGGTCGACAACCCCACTGGCAGCGTCATGAGCTGCGGATCGCTTGTGCTGATGAACGGCCAGAGGAAGTTGTTCCAGGTGTTGATGAAGACGAATATCGCCACGGCCGCCAGGATCGGCCGGGACAGCGGCAGCACCACACTCCAGAACACCCGGAAGCTGCCCGCCCCATCGATCCGGGCCGCCTCCTCCAGCTCACGCGGAATGCCATCGAAGAACTTCTTCAGGATGAACACCATCGCGGGCGCCACCACCTGCGGCAGGATCACCGCCGCGTAGGTGTCGACGAGGTTCATCGCGAGCATCTGCCGGAAGAGCGGCACGATCAGGATCTGCGGCGGCACCATGATCGAGGCGATGGTGAGGGCGAAGAGCACGCGGCGACCGCGGAAGAGCGTACGCGAGAAGGCGTACGCCGCCATCGCCGAGATCGTCACGGTGATCGCCGTGACGCATACGGCGATCACGACGCTGTTCACCGCCCACACCGGGAGATTGCCCTGACCGAGGATGGTCCGGTAGGCGTCGAGGGTGAAGCCCGCCTTGGGGATCCAGTCGGCGCCCGACGCGCTCGCGTCGACCTCCGTCTTGAACGAGGTATCCACGCCCCAGCCGAATGGCACCAGCCAGATCATCGTCATCAGCGCCAGCGCCAGCAGCGTCAGCACACGGGGGAGAGGACCCGTTCCGAGCGTGGGGTGCCAGGCATGGCCGCCGTAGCGACGCCGCCGGACCACCTCCCGGGGCATGGTCGAGCGGGGTTTTCCGGGGGTACGGGGGGAGAGTGTCTCGGTGGTCATGGCGCGATCAGTCCTCCCTGCGCGAGAAGATCTTCAGCTGGGCGAGCGAGAGGATGATGATGATCCCGAAGAACACGTACGACACCGCCGAGGCGTAGCCGAGCCGGTAGTTGGTGAAGCCGGTGTCGTAGATGTACTCCAGGATCGGCCGGGTGGCGCCGTTCGGGCCGCCTTTGGTCAGCAGATAGATCTGGTCGAACACCTTCAGCGACGCCATCACCTGCAACACCGCGATCAGCGCGGTGGTCCGGCGCAGCTGGGGGAGTGTGACCGACCACAACCGGCGCCACGCACCGGCGCCGTCGAGCGCCGCCGCCTCGTAGAGGTGGTCGGGGATCGCCTGCAACGCGGCAAGGTAGAGCAGGAAGTTGAATCCCACCGTCCACCACAGGGTCACCAGCCCGATGGACCACATCGCGTACTTCTCGTCCGTCAGCCAGGCGATCCCGTCCATCCCGAACGTCTGGAGCACGCTGTTGAGCATCCCCCGGTCCGGCTGGAACAGCATGCTCCAAATCTGGAAGACCACCGCCACCGGCAGCAGATGTGAGGCGAAGAAGGCCAGCCGCCACAGCCACTGCCCCGGCATCCCTGTGTACACCAGCAGGGCCATCACCAGGGCGACGATCACGAGGGGGACGGTGGTCAGGACGGTGAACCAGACCGTGTTGCCGAGGGTCTGCCACACCTGGCTGTCGCCGAACGCCTCGGTGTAGTTGTCCAGGCCGACGAAGACGCCGTCACCGTGTCCGGTCAGGCTGGCGTCGGTGAAGCTCATCCACAGGCCGATGCCGATCGGCACGAGGAGGAAGAGCGTGAAGAACACCAGGAAGGGGGTGGCGAAGAGCCACCCGGCGCCGCCCGGGGACCGTCGTCGGTCCGTGGCAGCGGCCCATCGGGATCCGGCGCGCCGGGATCCGGCCGCGGCCTGCCGCGAGGGCGTGGAGACGGAAGCCATCACTTCGCTCCTTTCTGCGATTCCGTCGCGATCAGGCCGGATTCGGCTGGGCCATCAGGGTGTTGATCTGGGAGACCATCGTGCGCACCGCACTCGCCGGGGACGACGAGCCGCCGAGCGCGGGATCGAGCGCCTGGCACATCCGCGTCTGGAAGTCCGAGCCGGAGCCCGCGAACCACACCGGCGGGTCGAGCACGAGCTGCTTCGCGGCGCCCGCGTACTCGGACTGCGGACGCAACTTGGCGTAGCCCGCGGACGAGACGGCCGGTGTGTACGCGGGGATATGACCCGCCGACGCCCACGTCAGCCCGGATTTGACCAGCTCGGCCACGAACTGGTGGGTGCGCCGCCGGTGCTCCGGATCCGGGTTGTCCTGGTGCGGCAGCACCAGCGCATGGCTGTCGGACGCCCCGGCCGGACGGTCGTAGAAGGTGGGAATGGGGGAGCCGCCCAGCCTGTCCTTGAGCGCCGTCTTGTAGGTGGCCATGTCCCACTCGCCCGAGAAGATCATCGGGGAGCGGCCGTTGGCGAAGGCGGCGATCGCCGTCTGGACGTCCATGGTGCGGCTGTCGCGTGCCAGGTCGGCCATGAAGCGCACCACCTCCACGGCGGTGTCCTCGTCGATCTCGGCGCGCTCGCCCGTGAGGTCGAAGGTGGCGCCGGTCTGGCTGAACAGCGTCCAGAACATCCGCCAGCCCATCGCCGCGTCATTCGCATGGCCGAAGACGGGCCCGAGCTTGCCGGTGTCCTTGCGGAGCTTGTCCATCAGCTCCAGGGCGTGCTTCGGCGATTCGAAGGGCACGAGCCGGCCGTCGCCCGTGAGGAGACCCGCCTTGTCCATGACGTCCCGGTCGAAGAAGACGACGAAGGGGTGGGTGTCCAGCGGAATGGCGTACGGGGTGCCCTCGAACAGACTCCGCTTGACCAGCGTCTTGTTGAGGTCGTCCGGCTTCAGGCCGAACTCCGCCAGCAGATCCGTGTCCCAGGGGTCGAGCAGACCGCCGGGGGCGTAGCCCGCCAGCCGGGTCAGGTGCATGATCGCCACATCCGGCGAGCGCCCGCCCGCCGAGGCCATCGCCAGCTTGGTGTAGTACGGCGGGCCCCAGTCCAGCACCGTCGTCCTGACCTTGAGATCCGGGACGCGCTTCTCCACGTTCCGGGTCATCGTCTTCATCAGTTCGCCGTCGGGGCCGGTGAACAGGGTCCAGTACTGGATCTCGTCGGCGCTCGCCACGCTCCCGGCGATCGATCCGCAGCCGCTGAGCGCGGACGCCGACACGGCGGCACCCGCCCCGTACACCGCGCCTCTCAGCAGCCCACGCCGTGACAGACCGCTCATCGCCCCTCCTCAGCGGCCGGGCGCTCGAAGGCGGCGGGGCGCTGCTGGGCCGCGCGCACCCGGGCCACGTCGAGCTTGCTGCTCCGGTCGAAGCGGTAGACGCCGTTCTGCTCCTGGAAGACATCGGTGAGCTGGGTGTAGCAGTAGCCGAACATCAGGGGGTCGTCGAGCAGCGCCGCGGTCAGCCCCGCGAAGCGCGTGTGGAACTCCTCCTCGGTCCGCGGCCGCTCCCCGTAGCCCCAGGACACCTCGCGGTCGTCACCGGCCGCGGCCTCCGCCTCCTCCGGATTCCACCAGATGCCGCCGAACTCGCTGCAGAAGTAGGGCTGGCCGCGGTACGGCAGTGACCACACCGCGTCGGTGTCCCGCTTGCCGGGGTTTCCCCGGTTGTCGGGGTTGAGGAACGGGTCGTTCTTGTCCAGCCCCGCCATCTGGCGGCGGAACGCCTCCGGGTCCTGTTCATAGCTGTGCGAGTCGTATACGTCGGTCTCGGCCACGCGGTGGGAGTAGCCGGAGGCGTCCAGGACCGGACGGGAGGTGTCGGCGGCCTTCGTGGCCAGGAACATGCCCCGGGTGACATCGTCCAGGACGCTCTGCCGGTCGTGGAGTTCCTGGTGTGTCTCGTTCAGCGGGCACCAGCCCACGATGGACGGATGGGAGTAGTCCCGCTCCACGGCCTCCAGCCACTGCGCGATGAATCCGGCGGTGGGCTGCTGGTTGTCCCGGGTGGTGCGCCCGGTGCCGGCTCCCCAGTCGCCGAACTCGCCCCAGACGAGATAGCCGAGCCGGTCCGCGTGGTGCAGGAACCGCTCCTCGAACACCTTCTGGTGCAGCCGCGCCCCGTTGAACCCCGCGGCCAGCGACAGCTCGATGTCCCGGACGAGGGCGGCGTCGTCGGGCGCGGTCATCAGCCCGTCGGGGTACCAGCCCTGGTCCAGGACGAGCCGCTGGAAGACGGGGCGCCCGTTGAGCAGCAGCCGTTTGCCGTCGATGGCCACCGACCGCAGCCCGGCGGTGCACTCGGCGCGGTCCACGGCTTCGCCGTCGCCGTCCAGCAGCTCGATCCGCACCCGGTACAGATGGGGGTCCTCCGGAGACCACGGCCGGCGCCGGTCCTCCGGCAGCGCGAGCACCATACGGGGTGCCATATCGAGGTCGGCGCGCACGGTCGCCTCGGTCACCGTCCCGCCGTCCGCGTCGCTCACCCGGGCCGTGATCCGGTGGCCCGGGCGGCTGGCGCTGAGCGGCAGTTCGAGGTGGAAGGCCCCGGACGCGAGGTCGGGGGTGATCCGGGGCCTGCGCAGATGGACCTCGGACACCGGCTCCATCCAGACCGTCTGCCAGATGCCGGTGGTGCGGGTGTAGTGGCAGTCGCTGTTGGCGTACTCGGTGGCCTGCTTGCCGCGCGCCTGAGGGCCGTGCCGGGCGTCCCGGGCCCGTACCACGATCACCACCTCAGCCCCTTCGCCGGCCGGGTCCGCCACCGCGCCGAGGTCGGCGGTGAAGGAGGTGAAGCCGCCGCTGTGCCGGGCCACTTCGCGGCCGTCGGCCCAGACGGTGGCGTCGTGGTCGACGGCCCCGAAGTGCAGCAGCACCCGCCGGCCGGCCCAGTCCGCCGGTATCCGGACCGTGCGCCGGTACCAGATGGCGGGGTGGAAGTCGGTGTCACCGATCCCCGACAGCTCGGACTCGGGGCAGAACGGGACCAGGATTCGCCCGTCCAGTTCCTCGTGCACCAGACCGCGTTCGAGTCCACTGTCACCGGGGTCGAACGCGAACTGCCAGGTGCCGTTGAGATTGAGCCAGCTCTCACGGACGAAGCTGGGACGGGGATATTCGGGTCGTGGAACGGCGTTCGACAGGTCGGGCAAGGGGGTGTCGGTGTGAGCCATGGGGTCTCCGGGGCGGGGCGGGGATTCGGCCGGGCAGGGGTATGCCATCACCCGTTTACATCGTTGTAAAGATCCCGCGCACCATCTTTTGCCTCGACCTCGTGCGGCCGCCGGTGGGCGTGGCTAGATCTCGCCCTTCTTCACCTTGTACAGCTCGATGTCAGTGTTGGCGAAAAGGTGCACATAGCCGCAGTTCCAGCAGATCAACCCGGTGGCCGATTCGTTGGCCCAGCCGAACTTGAACAGTTCCATGCCGGTGCTGTTGAGCTTCACCTCGCGGTCCCGGAAAAGGTCGCCCTTGCAGAACACACATGTGATCCACACGTCCCCGATCGCCGCACGTACCGGCTTGGCCACGCTCGCTCACCTTCTCCGGCCGCCGAAGCGGCCCCCGTCGCGCATCAACAAAGTGATCAGCATAGGACGGGGGCTCGCTCGGAACGTCAGCGGCGGTAGGTGTGCACGTAGTCGAAGCGCGCGACCGCGCCCGCGGTGTTCTGCGCGACCAGCCCGATCCTGAGCTCGCTTGACGTCGACAGCGTCCAGACGCCGGTGTGCACCCAGTGCACACCGTCCGTGCTGGTGGCGGCGCGTACCTCGGTCTCGTCCCGCGCGGTGTCGGCGTGGTACGACAGCCGCATCCACAGCGTCTCCGCGGGCGGGCCGCCGAACATCGGCCCGTAGGCCACCGGCGTCGGCGGTGTGGTGGTGGGACGCTCGCCCTCCTTCGCGAACTCCGTGACGTGCGTGGCCTTCCCGTCGGTGTGGCTCACCGGGAGCACCGCGTGCACCAGCTTCAGATAGCGGTCGTCGTTCCCGTAGAGCACCAGCCCGGCCTGCTGATTGGTCCGCCCCGGAGCGAAGCGGAGCCTGGTCTCCACGGTGTAGTCGCCCGGGGGAGCGTCGCGGGTCAGCACCGACGCCGTATTGGTGCCGAGATAGAGCTCGCCACCCTGAGTCGGCCAGGACAGGGCGCCATCGGCCATCGTGACCCCGGACGCCGGTCCGCGCACCCATGACCACGGCGAATCCGCCGTGGTGCCGGGGACGGTGGCGGTGTCGAAGTCGTCGCTGTAGGCGGGCAGCAGCGGGCCCGGCACCCGGTCGGGGATGCGCGTGGTGACCGGCGTGTGGAGCGCCGCCGCCCCCACGTTGTCGGCGGCCGCCCCGGCGCCGCGGGCGGCGACGCCGACCTTGCCGGAGCGGACCGCCGCCGCGGGCAGCGACCGCTCCTGGGTGGCCACCGCGTCCCGCAGCCGGTCCGCGCTCACCTCCACGGTCATCCGGGTGCCGCGGATCTCGGCCGCCACGTTGTGCCAGGTGTCCCAGGCGAAGTCCGCCGGGAGCGGGGTCGTCCGGGCGCCGCGGCTTCGGCCGCCGATCCGCACGTCCGTCACCAGCGCGTTGCGCGCCCTGTCCAGCCACGCCACCACGACGTCGTCCGGGCCGGTGTAGCGGACCAGCAGCCCGGCCGCGCCGGTGGCCGAGGTGACCCGGAGGTCTGCCTCGGCGCGCCGGGCCGCCGGGGCGGACCGGTCCGAGACCAGAGCGGCGCCGGTGGGGTTCCCGCGCGGTGTGACGAAGCCTCGCGCGTCCTGCTCGTGTCCGACACGCCACCGTCGGTGCCGGAGCCGCCACCGCCGTGCCACCCCTTCAGCGAGCCGTCGTTGAACGTGCCGCCCGCGGCCCAGGAGGCCACCGGGGCCCGCTGCGCGCCCTGGGAGGCGCCGGCCCCGGCCCGTACGACCGGCCAGCCGCCGATCCAGTCCAGCCGGTCCATCAGCATCGGCCGCTTGGACAGCTTCAGCGTGCCGCCCGCGGCCGGCTTGAGGTCCGGGTCGTCGGAGGCGATGGCGTGGTAGACGAGCCAGTCCTGGCCGGACAGATCAGTCTGCAGGGCGTTGTGCCCGGGGCCGATCCAGCCGTTGCCGTTCGCGGTCAGCGCCACGCCGCCCTTGCTGGTGGCGGCCGTCAGCGGAACGCCCGCGTCGTCCACGAAGGGCCCGGTCGGGCTGGTCGCCCGGCCGACCTTGACCTGATAGCCGCTGTAGGCGCCGTCGCAGCATCCGGCGTCGGAGTAGAAGAGGTAGTAGTGGCCACCGCGACGGACGACGAACCCGCCCTCCATCCGGCGGCCCTGCGCCACTTCGGTCACCGCGCCCTCGATGCGGGTGCGGGCGGCGTTCAGCTTCGCCACGCAGATCGTGTCGTAGCTTCCCCAGTACAGATAGGGCTGCCCGCCCTCGTCCGTGAACTGGGCCTGATCGATGTTGCCCGTGGCGCAGCCGCTCGGCGAGGGCAGCACGGCTCCCTGGTCGGTCCAGGGGCCGGTGGGGGTGGGCGCGGTCGCCACTCCGACGGTGTTCTCCGAGGACACCGAGTAGTACAGGTTGTAGTGGCCGTTCACATAGCGGATGTCGGGGGCCCACAGCCGTGCGCCCTTGTGCCAGGCGGGTTTCGTCTGAGGGGTGAAGACCTCTCCGGCGTACTCCCAGTGCGCCATGTCGGCCGAGCGGAGGATGGGCAGCATCCGCTCACCGTCCTCGCCCTTGCTCT
The DNA here is from genome assembly GCF_003595545.1 of Streptomyces sp. 11-1-2. NCBI lineage: Bacteria > Bacillati > Actinomycetota > Actinomycetes > Kitasatosporales > Streptomycetaceae > Streptomyces > Streptomyces sp. 11-1-2. The sequence continues at coordinate 1,165,900 of NZ_CP022545.1, read as the reverse complement.
GGAACACCGGGTTCTGGGTGCCGTACGCGTACCACAGGCCGTCCTTGCCCCGGATCATCACCGGGTCGGGGAAGGTGTCGACCACTCCGGCCGTCAGGGGGTTGCGGTACGTCGGCGCCTCGCGGGCCGTCGTGGTGTCCTCCGTCGCCGGGCGCGCGGCGGCCGTCGCCTGGGCCGCGGGCAGCAGCCCGGCCAGCAGCGCGCACAGCAGCGTGGCGACGAGGGTGCCAGGACTTCGTCTCATCTACGCGGTCCCTTCCGGCTCGAAGGAACTCAGGCTCGGGTCGTAGTCAAGGTCCCCGATGTCGAACATGGGGGTCATCCAGTGGTAGAAGTTGTCGCCGCGCTCCCGCAGCAGGTCGTACAGGCGGCGCATCAGGCGGCGGCGCACGGGCAGCAGCTCGGGGTGCTCGTAACGGTTGGTCAGCTCATCGGGGTCGGCGTCCAGGTCGTACAGCTCGTTGACCGACTCGGGATTGACGATGAGCTTGTAGCGCTCGTCGCGGATCATCCGCTGCGGATACGGGAAGTGGTGGCCGTGGAATTCGGCGAGCAACTCGGTGGGCCACCGTGGATGTTCGCCCCGCACCAGCGGCACCAGGCTTCGGCTGTCCACGGCCGGTGAGGTGTCGCAGCCCGCGAGGTCCAGGATGGTGGCCGTGCAGTCGGTGAGGCTGACGAACTCCTGGCGGACCTGCGGGGCCGCCCCGGGGACGCGGATGATGCCGGGGATGCGGTAGATGTCCTCGTACATCGCCGGGCCCTTGTCGTGCAGCCGGTGGGCGCCGGTGAACTCGCCGTGGTCGGCGGTGAAGAACACCGAGGTGTCATCGGCCAGCCCGAGCTCGTCGAGGCGGGTGAGGATGCGCCCGATCTGCTCGTCGATCAGCGTGACATAGCCCCAGTAGACCGCGATCAGCTTGCGGGTCACCTCGATCGGGATGGTGTCGAAGGTCCAGTGGGCGCTGTAGTTGCGCTGCACCGGTGGCTTTCCCTCGAAGGTCTCGGCGATCGAGGCGGGCAGCTCCACCAGGCCGGGGTCGTAGGCGTCGAAGTACGCGTCGGGCAGCAGATACGGCAGATGCGGCCCGAAGAAGTGGGTGGCCAGGAAGAACGGCCGCCCGTCCGCGGCGTATCGCTCCAACTGCTCGATGGCGCGGGTGGCCAGATAGTGCTCGAAGGTGGCTTCCACCGGCTGGTGCAGCCGCGCCGCCAGCAGATTGCCCGGATTGCCGTTGGGCGTGGTGCCGCGGATCGGATCGGATATCCGGTACGGCGGCAGGCCCCGTTCCTTCAGATATGCCGCGTAGTCCGGATGGTCCACGGGGTTGTGCCAGCCGGGCAGATCGGGTCCGTCGAAGCCGTACGAGGCGGCGTTGCGGTGGGTGCCGACATGCCACTTGCCGACCAGGCCGAGCTGGTAGTCACGCTCGGCGAGGGCGGTGGGGAAGGTGAAGGCGTCCTCGCGCAGATCCTCCAGATAGCCCACGTTGCGCTCGTAGTTGGCCAGCAGCCGGTGGCGGAACGGCGCCTGGCCGGTGAGCAGACTGGCGCGGGCCGGGGTGCAGATGGCCGTAGGGGTGTAGAAGCGGTCGAAGCGGGTGCCGGTCGCCGCCAGCCGGTCCAGGTTCGGCGTGGCCACATGCGGATTGCCGTAACAGCCGAGGGTGTCGACGCGATGCTGATCGGTCATCAGGAACAGCAGGTTCATCGGGCGGCCGCCTTCGTGTAGAGGTCACCGGCGTAGAACGAGGACGGGGCGGGCGACTTCCGCAACTGCCCGGTACGGACGAAGAAGCGGCTCATGGCGTCCAGCCACTTGTCGACGGTGCCGTCCTTGGTTCTGGCGACGAGCTCGGCGGTCGTCATCGTCTTCACATGCTTCGCGTCCGCCGCGACCTTCGCCTCATCGGCCTTGAGCAGCTTCGCCGCCAGCGCGATGGACTCCTTGGGGTGCGCGGCCCGCCAGTCGTTGGCCTCCTGCAGCACCTGGACGACCTTCCGGTCGCGCTCCAGTTTCGCCTTGGCGCCGGAGACGAAGGCGGTGGGGAAGGTGGAGCCTGGGATGTCCTCGGTGCTCGCCACCTCCTTCATGCCCGGCACCTTCTCCTTGATGGTGTCGATGAGGGGGTACCAGATCCCGGCGCCGTCGATCTGCCCGGAGGCGAACGCCGAGACGACGGTGGGCGCGTCCATCACCACCTTCGAGATGTCCTTCATGGTCATCCCGGCCTGTTGGAGCGCCAGGTTGAGCGCCATCTCACCGGATGTGCCCTCGGGAACGCCGACCTTCTTGCCCTTCAGATCCCGGATCGAGGCGATTCCGGGCCTGGCGATGACCCGGTCGGCGTAGGTGAGCGTACTGACGGCCACGATGGTGGCCTTGCCCGAGGCGGGCAGCCACAGGGCGCCCGGCCCGATGTAGCCGTAGTCCAGGTTGCCGGTGCGCAGGGCCTGGATCTGGACCGGGCCGTTGACGAACACCTTGGGCTCGGCGGTCAGGCCGTGTTTCTTCCACAGGCCCCGGTCCTCGGCGATGGCCAGCAGGCTCGCGCCGTTGTAGTCGGCGATATAGCCGAACCTGACCGCGGAGCCGCCGCCGTTGCCGGAGGACGAGCATGCGGCTACCGAAAGTGCCGCTCCTGTCGCGGAGAGTGTGCGTATGAAGTCGCGCCGGCTCATCCTCATCTCGGCTGAGTCCCTTCGGAAGTGGGGTGGGGATGGGTGTGGAAGGAGGAAGGAGGAGGGGGAGGCAGGTCAGGCGGCGGAGCCGGCCGGTGACTGGTGGTAGACCTGCGTCCAGACGTCGTTGCGGATCCGGGCGAACTCCGCGGAGAGCCGTATCTCCTCGGTCCGCGGATAGGGCAGGTCCACGTCGATGATCCGGTGGACGCGGCCCGGCCGGGCGGCCATCACGACCACCCGCCCGGCCAGATACACCGCCTCGTCGACGTCATGCGTGATGAACAGGACGGTCCGCCGCTCCTGAGTCCAGGTGTCCAGGAGCTGGTCCTGCAACTGCACCCGGGTCAGCGCGTCCAGCGCCCCGAACGGCTCGTCCATCAGCAGGACTTCGGGGTCCACGGCGTAGGCCCGGGCGATGGCGCAGCGCTGTTTCATCCCTCCGGAGAGGGTCTTGGGCAGAGCGTCCGCGAAGTCGGCGAGCCCGACCAGCTCAATGGCGTGTTCGGCGCGCCGCCTGCGCTCCGCGGCGGGGACGCGGGCCAGCTTCAGCCCGAACTCGACATTGCCGCGCACCGTCAGCCACGGGAACAGCGCGTACTGCTGGAAGATCACCCCACGGTCCGGCCCCGGCCCGGCGACGGGCGCGCCATCCACCGTGACCGTGCCGGAGGTGGGTTCCACCAGTCCGGCCACCATGCTCAGCAAGGTGGACTTGCCGCACCCGGACGGCCCGACCACCGCGACGAACTCCCGGTCCCCGATGTCCAGTGAGACCTGGCCGAGTGCGGTGAAGGTGGTGTTCTTCATCGGGTAGGTCTTGACCACGTCCCGGAATGAGATCTTGGGGCTCATCGGCGCTCCTGCCACGCGGTGAGACGGCGTTCGGCCACCAGCAACAACCGGTCCATGACCAGGCCGATGACGCCGATGCTGATCAGGCCCACGAAGATCGTGGGAACGTCGTAGTAGGTCTGGGCGTGGACCATCTCGAAGCCCAGCCCCTTCTGGGCGCCGATCATCTCGGCCGCCACCACGGTCGCCCAGGCCGCGCCGAGCCCGATGCGCATGCCGACCAGGATGAACGGCGTGGACGCGGGGATGACCACCTTGAGGAAGACGGTCCGGTCCGAGGCGCCGAGGACCCGCGCCGCGTCGATCAGCGTCCGGTCCACGCCGGTCACCCCCTGGAAGGCGGCCACCACACAGGACATGAACGCGGCCAGGAAGATGACGAAGATCTTCGGTGTCTCGCCGATGCCCATCAGGACGATCACCAGGGGGATCAGCGCCAGCGGCGGGATCGTACGGAAGAACTGGACGTACGGCTCCAACAGGCCCCGGGCGACCGGGTACCAGCCCATCAGAAAGCCCACGGGCACGGCGACCAGAGTGCCCAGCGCGAACCCGAGGAGCACCCGCTGCAGACTGGCCAGCGCGTCCTGGGTGAGGGTTCCGTCGGCGAGCAGTTCACGCGCCCTGGAGCTCACGGAGAGCGGTCCGGGGATGTCCGCGAGCCCCGCGGCGGCGGTCAGGGCCCAGATGGCGACGCCCAGGACGAGAGCGATCAGGTTGAACACGAGGGGGTGGACGGTACGTCGTGCGCCGCGTGGCGCTTCCGGTGTCGTGGGGGTCTTCTCGGGCGCGGTGACCACCGTCATGGACGCCTCGCGGGGTTCATGGGTCCTCCTCTTCAGCCCGGACGGGCCGGTTCAGCCCGGACGGGCCGGGTAATGGCTGAGCAGGGGGGATTCATGCAGGACAAGGGCGATGGCGCCCAGGGCGCCACCGGCCTCGCCGAGCGTCGCCGGCCTCAGGTCCACACGGTCCCGTGAGATCGGCATGATGTGTGCGCGCAGCGCCCGTTCGACCGGCTCGAAGAGCGGTGTGCCGGCCGCGGCGAGTTCGCCACCGAGCACGATGACGCCGGGGCCGACCGCGTTGCACACCGCCGCCAGCACGGTGCCGATGTGGACGGCGGCTGCCTCCAGCGTGCGCAGTGCCACCGGATCGCCGGCCTCCAGCGCCCCGAGGAGCGTGGCCAGGCCGTCCGCGTGTCCGCCCGCGCGGCGGTAGGCGGCGAGCACGGCGCCCACCGAGGCCACTGTCTCCAGGCAGCCGGTGGCGCCGCACGAACATCGCCCGTCGCCCGACTCGACCGCGATATGGCCGAACTCGCCGGACAGGCCGTACGCCCCCCGGTGCAGGGAGCCGCCCACGACCAGCCCGCCGCCCACGCCATGGGACAGCCGCAGATACAGCACGTCCTGACCGCCCGCCGCCGCGCCCCAGGTGGCCTCGGCGAGCGCGGCGAGCCGGGTGTTGTTGTCCACCAGCACCGGGGCCTCGAAACGCTTGCGCAGCAGGGCGGGCAGATCGGCGGAGGGGCAGGGGTCCGGCGGCCCGGTGTCGGGGTCTCCGACCGGGCCGACCACACCCACCCCGATGGCGTTCAGCGCGCCCAGCCGCAGGGCGCCGTCGGCGAGTGTGCCGACCAGCCGCTCGGCCAGGGTGATCCGCTCCTCCCAGGGCAGTCCCGGGTCGTGCGGTTCACTGGCCGACCCGATCACCTCGTGTGCGACGTTGACCGCGGAGACATGCACCGCCCGGCGGGCGAAATCGATACCGATGGCCTGGCCCGCGCTGGGGTTGAGCGTCAGCGCCTCCACCGGCCGTCCCCGCCTGCGCGGGGCCGTTTCCGGCGCCGTGGCGACCACGGCGCCGCTCTCGATCAGCTCGGTGACGATGTCGCTGAGGGTGGTCCGGGAGAGGCCGCTGTGCTGTCCCAGTTCGGCCCGGCTGAGCGGGCCGTGTTTGCGCAACAGCTCCAGTACCAAGTCTTCGTGGCCCCGCCGCAGCCGGGCCAGCGGGCCGTCCTGATGGGGGTGCATGCCGAACAGCATGGGCACGCCACGCTATTTCGTCAACACCCCGGAATAAAGAGGGCTCAGGTGTCGCGGACGGTGCGGAAGCCGAGGTCGCCGGTGGAGCCGTCGGGGTGTCGGAGGCGTGGGCGGCCACACGGTAGAGGCGTGGGCGGCCGCGCGATAGCGGTCGCGGTACGGCTGATGGCGAGACATGGACCACCGGCCGGAGGCCGCGCTCACCGACCTGGCTGCCCGGGCCTTCCGGCCCCCGCGGCCCCTCCTGGGCGCCACCCCACTCCACCTGCTATAGCTGTTGGCTGACACTTCATCACGGCGACATCTCCCGCCGCCGCTCAAGGAATGCGATCATGCTGACCTGAGCATGCCAACCACCCCCCTCGTGGTGCTACGCCGCGGTCGTTCAGGAGGACGCAGTGAAGAAGAGTTCGCGGATCCGTAGGGGATCCGCCATCCTCGGCAGCGCCATCGCGCTCGTCGTGGCCTTTCCGGGCAGTGCGCTCGCGGACCCGCCCACGGCTCTGCCCGCCAACGCGGACGGCACGGAGCAGACGTTCCAGCCGGCGTTCGACTACGACACCGACGGCTGCTACCCCACCCCCGCCATCGGGCCCGACGGGACGATCGCGGGCGGGCTCAACCCGAGCGGCGCCCTCAACGGCCAGTGCCGCGACTCCTGGGACCTCGACAACACCAACGGATACTCCCGCTCCAAGTGCAACAACGGCTGGTGCGCGATCATCTACGGCCTGTACTTCGAGAAGGACCAGGCCGTGGCCGGGAGCGGGCTCGGCGGACACCGCCACGACTGGGAGCACGTCGTGGTGTGGGTGCAGGACAACGAGGCCAAGTACGTCGCCACCTCGGCCCACGGCAACTTCAACATCTACAACCGGGACCAGATCCGCTGGGACGGGACCCACCCCAAGGTCGTGTACCACAAGGACGGTGTGAGCACCCACTGCTTCCGCCCGGCGAACGCCAACGACGAACCGCCGGAGAACCACCACCAGACCTGGCAGTACCCCGCGCTGGTCGGCTGGAACGGTTACCCCGCCGGGCTGCGCGACAAGCTGAGCCAGGCCGACTTCGGCAGCGCCACCCTGGGCCTCAAGGACAGCACCCTCGCCTCGCACCTCGCGAAGGCCAAGCCGTCCGAGATCCCCTTCGACCCCAACGCGTGAGCGGCACCGCCCCGGGAGGTGGCGTGGCATCACAGCCCGCGCCTCCCGGGCCGGTTCGGCCCAGGTCAGGTCAGCGCCGGGGAGGCCCGGCCGGGGGAGGCTCGACCTCGAGGTAACGGTGGCGGCGCGGCCCCCGGTACTCCAGCGCCTCCCAGCCCAGCCGCCGCAGCACGGCCGCACAGTTCCGCAGCGCGTCCTCCGCCGCGTGCCCGGCACCACTTCCCGGCGGCCCCAGCCACTCGACCCGCACCACCCCGGTCCGCTCCGCCGCGCCGAGACAGTATCCGGCCGCCATGCGGCGGCCCTCCGCGTCGGTGGCCGACGGCGGAACACCGGCGGCCTCCAGGGCGAGGGCCACGGCCCGCACCGGCTGCCGCCGCTCCCACTCGGCGGGCACACCTTCGGGGTCGGCGGCGTCCGCGTTCATCAGCCGGCGGATCTGCAGCAGCCCCTCGAACGCGGTCCGTACCGCGGCCCGGCGGCCCTGGCCGTCGCCGTCGGGGACCCCCGCGGCGCCGGTGGCCACCTCGAACTCCGCCATCCCCTGCCCCCTTCGGACGTGGCGGCCCGAGGTCCGGCGGCGGTGTTCAGCGCCGTCGCAGACCGTCGGCCTCGACCACGGCATCGGCGAAGGCTTCGGGAGCCTCCTGGGGGACATTGTGGCCGATGTCCTTCAGCGTCCGGTGGGCGTACGGACCCGAGAACTTGTCCCGGTAGGAGGCACCGCCCCCGGCGGGGGTGAAGGGATCGCGCCCGCCGTCCAGCGTGACCGTGGGCACGCCGATGGCGGGACCCTTGGCGAGGCGCCGCTCCAAATCGTCGTACCGGGGATCACCCGCCGCGAGCCCCAGCCGCCAGCGATAGTTGTGGATCACGATGCGGACATAGTCCGGATTCCGGAAGGCGGCGGCCGTGCGCGCGAAGGTGGCCTCGTCGAAGTGCCATGTCGGCGAGTTGAACCGCCAGACGAGCCGCGCCAGTTCACGCCGGTACTCCGGGTTCTCCAGCCCGAGCACGCCCCGTTGCGTGGCGAAGTAGTACTGATACCACCAGGCCCATTCGACCTTCGGTGGCTGCGGTTGCTTGTTCTTCTCCCGGTTGGTGATCAGATAGCCGCTCACCGAGACCAGGGCCTTGCAGCGCTTCGGCCACAGGGCCGCGACGATGTCGGCCGTCCGCGAGCCCCAGTCGTATCCGGCGAGGATCGCGCGCTCGATCCCGAGGGCGTCCATCAGGGCGAGGAGGTCGAGGGCGAACACCGACTGCTGGCCGTCGCGGGACGTCCGGGGCGACCGGAAGCGCGTCGTCCCATAGCCGCGCAGATACGGGACCACCACCCGATAGCCCTCTGCGGCCAGCAAGGGCGCCACATCGACATAGCTGTGGATGTCATAGGGCCAGCCGTGCAGCAGGACGACCGCGGGGCCATGGGCCGGACCGGCCTCGGCGTAGCCGACGTTCAGCTCCCCGGCCTTGATCTGCCGCAGGGCGGCGAAGGATGTGTGTGGCCGCGCGGGCGGCGTCCCCGGCTCCTCCGGGAGGTCCCCCGTGGCCGTGGCCGAGCCGGTGGCGCGGATGGCGAACGGCGCCCCGACCGCACTCGCGCCCACGATCTTCCCGAAACTGCGCCTGTTGAACATCCGCACCCTCCACCAGTGCGACCGCTCCCGGGCCCTGGCATCCACCATGGCGCACGAGTGCGCTCCTCGCACGCCGTGCGTCACCTGCCGGAGAGGTGATGTGCGGGGGGCGAGGGAGAGGGGCGCGCCCTACTCGGCGAGCTCCTGCTCGTCGACGACCCCCTGCTCCTCGGCGAGCTCCCGCTCCGTGGTCACCGCGATCCGGCGTCTGATCACCGCGGCCGCCGTGAGCGCGCTCATGGTGAACGCCGTCGCGATCAGCCACGGCTGGTCCAGCACATGGCAGGTGAGGTGATCGAGCGAGTAGCGGCCGGGCCCCGCGATCCCGAGCGCCGCCGCCGAGCATCCCAGCAGGGCCGGGAACTCATAGCCCCCGGACTCGGCGAAGAACCCGGCCGGCGCGTTCACCGACACCGCGCCCGCCATCGTCCCCGCGGCCGCCGCCCCGGCCGCGGGAGTGGCGAAGCCGAGCGCGAGCAGCAGCCCGCCGCCCGCCTCGCCCAGTCCGGCTGCCAAGGCACTGGCTCGCCCCGGACGGAAGCCCATCGCCTCCATGGCCTGGCCGGTACGGTCCAGGCCGGCGCCGCCGCACCAGCCGAAGAGCTTCTGCGTGCCGTGTGTGGCCAGGACCCCGCCCACACCGAGGCGCAGTGCGAGCAGTCCGAGATCCTTGCGGTGGTGCATGGGGTCTCCTCCGCTCCCGTACGGGCACACCACGGGCGGCCGCCCGGCGTCTCACCCAGTCTCGGTACTCATCCCGGGGCCCGCTGTCGCTGCTACGCCATCGGAGTGCATCAGCTCCGTCGCGGTGACCGCGTGCAGACCGCGCCCGCGCACACCTTCGAGGACCGCGGACAGCGCGGTCAGCGTTCCGGTGTGACCGAAGTGCAGACTGACCACGGAACCGGCGCGGACCTGGCCGAGGATCGTGTCCCGCACCGCGTCCGGCCCCGGGTCCTGGAAGTCCTGGGAATCCACGTCGTAGGAGAGGACGTGCGGGTACCCGGCGCGGGCCGCCAGACGGGTCACGAGGTCCGTGGCGGTGCGGGCCTGCGACGGACGGAACCAGCTTCCGATGGTCCCGGTGAGGCGGCGCAGCCGGTCGGCGCATTCGGTGATCTCCGCGTACGCCTCGTCGGCGGGCAGTGCGCAGACGGCGCGGTGCCGCATGGTGTGGTTGCCCAGTTCATGGCCGCCGTCCAGGACCCGCCGGGCCAGCTCCGGATGCTCGTCGAGCCAGGTGCCGACGGCGAGGACGGTGACCCGGGCCCCGGCCCGCTCGGCCTCGGACAGCAGCGAGCGGGCGAGCTCCGCGTCGCCCTGGCCGTGGAAGGTGAGGGCCACCGCGCTTCCGCCGCGCGGGCCGTGGACGATCTGGGGTGGCAGTCCGGGGAAGCGCACCGGTCCGCGCGGCGCGTGTCCGGCGGGCGTGGCCCGGTCCGAGGCCGCACCGGAGGAGGGTGTCTCGGTGGCACCGGCGGGTCTGGACGACGAGGACACGGCGTGGTGGCCGCAGCCGACGCCGCACGTCGTGGCCGCCACGGCACCACTCGCGGACCGCAGGACATCACGGCGGGAGGGAGAGGACACCTGAAGCATGAGAACACGCCCCTGGCCGATATGCGGCGATTTCTCGCTGGTGAGGTGTGTTTTTCCGTCGATCGCCGGGCATGGCCATGGGCTCTCACCCGCGCCTGGCCATGGGCTCGCACCGAGGTCCGGGGCGCGTCGGGGGCGCCCGTCGGCACGCATGGCACGCTGGGCCTTTGTATGTTCGTGCACCACCGAGGAGACGAGCCACGTGCCGCAGAACCACCCACCGGAGTCCAGCGCCGCCCCGGCGGTGGTCGCCGAGGAGCGACGACTCCATAAGGACCTCGGATTCTGGGGCCTGACCGCGATCGGGTTCTCCAACATCCTGGGGTCCGGGTGGCTGTTCGCGGCCATGTACGCCGCTCAGACCGCCGGCCCCGCCGCCCTGCTGTCCTGGATCGGGGCGGGTGTGCTGTGCGCCCTGATCGCCCTGGTCATGGTGGAACTCGGCGCCACCCGCCCCGAGGGCGGCGGCACCGTGCGCTGGCCGCTGTACGCCAGCGGACGGCTGGTCGGCACGATGATCGGCTGGTCCGTGCTGCTCTCGGTGGGCGGTACGGCGGCCGAGATCAGCGCGATCATGCAGTACGCCGCGCACTATCTGCCGGGGCTCTACAGCGGCGGCACACTCACGGTCTCGGGCCTCGCCGTGGCCGTCGCGCTCAGCGTCGTGCTGACGGTGTGCAACTGGTTCGCCGTTCGGATATTCGCCCGGCTGAACAACCTCATCTCGGTGTTCAAGGTCGTCGTCCCCGTCCTCACCATCGTCGCGCTGTTCCTGTCCGGCACCCACTCCGGACGCCTCACGGATCACGGCGGTTTCGCGCCGTACGGCTACGCGGCCTGCCTGACCGCGCTCGCCGGTGGCGGCATCGTGTACTCCGTCAACGGCTTCCAGGCCCCGCTCGACTTCTCCGGAGAGGCGCGCAACCCGCGCCGTACCGTTCCGGCCGCGGTGCTCACCGGCATCGGCCTCGCCGTGCTGGTCTACCTCGGGCTCCAGTTGGCCTTCCTGTTCACGGTGCCCGAGTCGCTGCTGGGCCACGGCTGGAAGGGAGTCAACTTCGAGTCGCCCTTCGGGCAGCTCGCCCTGGTGCTCAATCTCCACTGGCTGGCCACGCTGCTCTACGCCGACGCCGTGATCTCACCGGGCGGATCGGCCTATGTGGGCGTGGCCATCGACGCTCGCCACACCTACGCCCTGGCCAAGAACGGGCTGCTGCCCCGCTTCTTCATGCGCATCCACCCCCGGTCCGGGGTGGCGCGCCGGGCGCTGCTGCTCAACCTGGCGGTCATCGTGGTCTTCATGCTGCCGTTCGGCGGCTGGCAGGACATCGTGAGCGTGATGGGCGACATGTATCTGCTGATCTACGCGGCCTCGGCGGTCGCCGTCGCGGCGTTTCGGGCACACGACCGCGAGCGGGGAGTGACGCGGGCCGAGGGGCGGATGCCGGGGGTGCGCTGGATCGCGCCGGTGAGCTTCGTGGTGGCCAGCGAGTTCGTCTACTGGTCCGGTTGGCACGATCTGCGGCTCGCGCTGCCCTTCGTGCTGGCCGGCGCGGTGTTGTTCCTGTTTCAGCGTCGTGAGGACGGCGGCGCGTCCCTGGGGGAGGAGCTGCGGCGCGGCGCCTGGCTGGTCTTCCATTTGGCCGCGCTGACCGTGCTGTCGTGGCTCGGCACCTTCGGCGGTTCCGCCCGCCTCCCGGCGCCGTACGACACCGTGGTCGTGGGCGTCCTCGCCCTCGCCGTGTTCGTGTGGGCGGTCCGCGCGGGCGCCCGGCACCTGCGCACCTCGCAGGTCAGCGCAGCGTCGCCGTGAAGCTCCGGCCGTAGGCGTGGCGGGTGGTGACGACGATCCGGGTGCCGCCGGGCACCCGGCCCACCCGGACCCCGTCGTCCGCCGCGACGGCCCTCATTCTGCGGCCCCGGATGACGACCGAGACCGTGTCGCGCTCGGTGGTCGGATCGGACACCGCGATCGCCAAGGCGCCGTCCCGGGCCTCCCGCAGGAGCACCGAGCCGGGCCCGCGCACCGACAGCCGCCCGGCGCGATGGATGCCGGGGGCGAAGGCGTTGAGCGCGGTGATCCGCAGACCCCGGTGGGCCACGGCCTGCAGCCGGGTGGTGTTGGCCAGGACGGCGAGCGGCCGACGGGCGTAGGCGCCCAGTTGGCGTTCGGTGGCGCCCGGGACGAGGGCGTACGCCATCGACGTGTGCGGCGCCCCGGCCGGCCGCTCCACCGTGACGGCGAAGAGCTGTTTGGTCACCGGGAGGTCGGGGTTGGCGAGGCGGACGGCGCGGCGGCTGCGGGTGACGGTGTCGAGCGTGACCCTGGGCGGTGGCCCGTCGAGGAAGACATAACCGACCGAGGCGGCCCGGGTGGCATTGGCGTACCGCAGCCAGGCGAGCGGGGCCGTGCCGGTGCCGGACCAGGGCGCACCGCCGCGGAGCCGCCCGGTGAGCGCGAGGGTGTCCGAAGGGGCGGCGATCCGGGTGTCGAGGGTCGTCGTCACCGCGCGCCCGGCGGCGTCGCCTACCCCCGCGGCCAGCACCACGATCTCGTCGTCGAACAGGAACCACGACTTGGTGGCATCGGCGTTGCGGTACACCACGAAGTCGTCGGGGAGGTCGCCCGCCTGTTTCGCGGCGTACGCCACGTCGTCGGACTGGACGAGCCCCGCCACACCGTACGTGCCCAGGGCGGCGCCACCGGAGAACGGGTGGGTGCCGCGCGGGAAGTAGACATAGCTGTTCTGCGCCTCCGACGAGGAGGTGAAGCCACGCTCGGGGTTGTCGTACCAGAGCGTGCCGTAGAGCTCGGGGACGGTGCGGCGGGTCTCCACGGGGGCGGTGACACCGGCGAGGCGGTGGGGCGGGACGGTGGTGAGGTAGTCGATGCCGAACGCCGTGGTCTGGTCCTGGCCGGAGAGATACAGATAGTGGGCGCCGTCCCCCTGGAACCAGGGCATCAGGTTCTCGCCGCTCATGTACTCGTATCGGCTGATCCTGGACGAGCTGCGGGACAGGGCGAAGGCGTAACCGGGGCGCCGGTGGACGGTTTTGTCCATCGCGTTGAACGCGAGATGGCGCTCGGCGGGCCCGAGGTCCCGCGCCGGGATCGAGGAGTCGGCGAGGATGTCGGCGTAGCGGGCGATGCTCACCGGGGACACGAACGCCGAAGGGTCGAGTGTGGCCTTCGAGGTCCGCCGCAGATACGAGACATAGCCCTTCAGCGCCGTGGCGTCGGCGCCGGTGGCGTGGGCGGACAGGCCCACCACGGCCTCCACCACCTCGGCCGCGTCGGCGTATCCCGTCGCCGGGCGGGACACCCCGCGCCCCTTGACGATCTCCATCAGCCAGCCCTCGAAGATCAGTGGGGCGAAGCCGTCCACCACCCACCCCTGGGCGACGCGGACCAGCCGGTCGTCGGTGGTGTAGCCGGTGCCGTCGAGCATCTTGACGGTCTGCACGACGCGGGTGAGCAACCCCTTGCCGTAGGAGCCCGTGTAGGCCACGGACGCGTGCTGGATGAAGGATCCGTCGGCGTAGAAGCCGTCGGTGACGCCGTGCCGCAGCGCGTACGGGTCGATCGTGGCCAGGACGGTCAGCTGGTCGGCGAGGGCCTTGGTGATCCGGGCGTCGTCGCCGAGCACGGCGCCCTGGAGGATGCGGTTGGTGGTGATGTCGGCGAGGTTGGCGCCGGTGTGGAAACGTGAGTCGAGGTCGACGTCACCGGCCTTGCCGTTGCGTAGATACGCGTCCATCGAGGCGACGTAGGTGGCGGCCAGCTCGGCCCGGTATGCGGCGAGTTGGTCCACGAGCAGCGCCAGGATCTTGCTGACGTGGGTGGAGATGCCGATCTCCCAGGTGAACCAGTTGCCGTAGTAGCCCTTCGACTGGTCGCCGTAGTAGTGCTCGTGGAGCCATATCAGACCGTCGATGACGCGCCGCTGGACACCGGTGTCACCGTACAGCCCGGACGGTGTGCCGCCTTCCGGCGTGCGGGTGGCGAGGGCGATCTCGTAGAGGTACTGGAACGAGGTGATCAGGTTGGGATCGCTCGTGCCCAGTGCGAGGCCCTGGAAGAGCTCGCCCTGCCCGGCGCGGTCCATCGCGGTGAGCCGGGAGCGGGCGGTGGCGGTGATGGCGGCGAGTTTGGCCCGCACCTCGGGGCGGGTGCTCACCTCCCGCGTTCCGGCGAAGACGGCCACGGTGTTGTCGATCAGCCGGGTGTGAGCGGCCCCGGACGCTTCACCGTCCGCCGTCCCACCGGACGCGGCCGGACGTCCCGCCGCCCGCGCGTGCAGCGGCAGGGCCATGGCCGACAGGGTGGCGGCCGGGAGCGTGGAGACGAGGGCACGACGCGAGAGAGGCACGGGCACGCTCCAACGGTCGACGGGGTCCGATGGGGAACCGCCGCACCATTCAAGCAACCCCGGCTTCCCCTGTCACGGGACCGGAATCGGGGGAACGCGGGCGGGTTTATGTCGCCAATATGGGCAACAGAATCGTTGACAATCTTGTTGGCCTAGATTTACCTTCGACAGGCACTCACTCAGGGAGGGCACACGATGCCGAAGGAAGCTCGTCCAGGCACCGGAGAGCAGGCCAAGCAGCATGCGATGGAGCGGCTGCGGCAGGCGATTTTGCGCGGGGAGATGGCACCGGCCCAGCGGCTGGTGGAGAACGAACTCGCCGAGCAATTCGAGGTGACACGGGCGAGCATCCGCGCGGCGCTGATCGAGCTGGCGTCCGAGGGGCTGGTCGAGCGGATCCGCAACCGTGGCTCACGGGTGCGGGTGGTGAGCGTGGAGGAGGCCGTGGCCATCACCGAATGCCGCATGGTCCTGGAAGGGCTGTGCGCCGCCAAGGCGGCTGTTCAGGCCGGCGATGAGCAGCTGACCGAACTGGCCGACCTGGGCACGGCGATGTCCAAGGCGGTCGCCGACGGCGAACCGCTGACCTACTCCGACCTCAACCACCAACTGCACGCCCGCATCCGGGAGCTCTCCGGTCAGCAGGTGGCGGTGGAGCTGCTGGAGCGGCTCAACGCACAGCTGGTGCGCCATCGGTTCCAGCTCGCGCTGCGGCCGGGGCGTGCCCAGCGGTCCCTGGGTGAACACCTGGCCGTGATCGAAGCGATCAGGGCCAGGGACCCACAGGCGGCCGAAGCGGCCGTCCGTGCCCACCTCGCCAGTGTGATCGACGCCTTGAGTGAAGCGCCGGCGTCGACGCCGTGAGCATAAGGCGCGGGGCTCGCGCCGCGGGGTGGGTCACCGACCTGTCCAGCAAGGAGATATCAGCAATGACGCACGGTAACGCGGGTGACGCGCCCGCTGCCGCACGGCCGGCCGGTGTGATCGTCACCGGTCCGCCACGCGCCGGGGCCGAGTACGTGGACGCCCTGGGGGCGTACGGCGTGGCCACGGTGCACGAGGCCATGGGCCGCACCGGATGCCTCGGCCCCGGGCTGCGCCCCGTCCAGCAGGACGTGCGCATCGCGGGCACCGCGGTCACGGCGCTGTGCTGGCCCGGCGACAACCTGATGATCCACGCAGCGGTCGAGCAGTGCGCCGAGGGCGACATCCTCGTCGTCGCCACCACCTCGCCGTCCGCGGACGGCATGTTCGGCGAGCTCTTCGCCACCGCGCTCCAGCACCGCGGCGTCCGCGGCCTGGTCATCGACGCCGGGGTGCGCGACACCGCCGAACTGCGCGCGATGGGCTTCCCCGTGTGGTCGGCGGCCGTGTGCGCGCAGGGGACCGTCAAGGCCACGGCCGGATCCGTCAATGTGCCCGTGGTGGTGGGCGGGCAGTGCGTACGCCCCGGTGATGTGATCCTCGCCGACGACGACGGGGTGATGTGCGTACCGCGCGAGTCCGCCGCCACGGCCGTCGAGGCGGCGAAGGCCCGCACCGCGAAGGAGGAGGCCACCCGGGCCGCCTTCGCCGAGGGGCAACTGGGCCTGGACCGCTACGGGTTGCGGGAGACCCTCGACCGGCTCGGGGTGCGGTACCAGCCGTACGCCGAGCCTGCCGCGCACGCCCGCGGCGGGGCCGTCTCATGAGTGGCCCGGAGGGGGTGCGCTGCATGCTGATGCGCGGCGGCACCTCCAAGGGCGCCTATTTCCTCGCGGCGGACCTGCCGTCCGACCCCGGTTCCCGTGACGATCTGCTGCTGCGGATCATGGGCAGCCCCGATCCACGGCAGATCGACGGCCTCGGCGGAGCCCATCCCCTCACCAGCAAGGTGGCCGTCGTCTCCGCCTCCCGGGATCCGGACACCGATGTCGACTATCTCTTCCTGCAGATCGGTGTGGACCGGGCCGAGGTCTCCGACCGGCAGAACTGCGGCAACCTCCTGGCCGGGGTCGGCCCCTTCGCCGTGGAACGTGGCCTGGTCGCCGCCCGGGACGGGCGGACACCGGTGCGGATCAGGATGGTCAACAGCGGTGACCACGCCACCGTGACCGTTCCCACCTCGGACGGGCGCGTCGACTACACCGGCTCGGCCGAGATCTCGGGGGTACCGGGATCCGCCGCCCCGCTGGTGATCGGCTTCCAGCAGGGCAGCGGCCCGCTGCTGCCCACCGGCCACGCCCGTGACGTCATCGGCGGCACCCCGGTGACCTGCGTGGACAACGGCATGCCGACCGTACTGATCGCCGCGCCCGCCCTGAACGTCACCGGCTATGAGGACCCCGGGGAGCTGGAGGCGGACGCGGTGCTCGCCGCCCGGCTACAGGAGATCCGGCGGGCGGCGGGCCGGCTGATGGGCCTGGGCGATGTCAGTGCCGCGACCGTGCCCAAGCTCAGCCTGCTGGCCCCGCCCGCCCACGGTGGCACCGTGATGACCCGCACCTTCATCCCGGTCCGCTGCCACACGGCGATCGGCGTCCTGGGAGCGGCCAGTGTCGCCGCCGGGCTGTGCGTCGAGGGAAACGTCGGCGAGTACGTGGCCCGGCTCCCGGCGACGGGGGAGCGGCTGCGCATCGAACACCCCACCGGCTTCCTGGACATCGACACGGCCGTGGACAACGGAGCCACTCCCGTGGCACGGGGTACGGCGGTTGTGCGCACCGCGCGGAAGATCTTCGACGGCACGGTCTTTCCCCGCCCCGCCTGATCCGGCGCCCCGTGGCGCCCGCACCACCTCTCCTCTTCGGCGCACGCCGCACAGCGGGGTCACAGGAACGTCCCATCTCTCTGAAAGGTTCGCCGTCTAGCCTCCGGGCATGCCCATGACCCGCTCCACGGATGAGGCACTGGCGCGGGCCGCCGTGCTCGCCCTGATCGCCCAGGCGGAGCTGACGCCCAAACCGGGCCTCGCCGACACCCGCGATCTGCAGGCCCGCGCCACCGGTGCGGACCTGCTCGCACTGCGCTGGTCGGCCAAGGCGCTGGCGCCCGGGTTCGCGGCCATGGCCGCCGCCGCCCGCCGTCCCGGGGAGCCGTCCCGGGCGCTGCGCGAGGAACTGGGCGCCATCGGCCGCTGTGCCGAGTGGACGATGGCACGGGCCGGTGGCGGCGCGGCCACCGGCCCCCTGCACCATGGCGCGCTGTGGGTGATGGGCCTGCTGGTGGCCGCCGCCGCGCTGCGACCCGGCGCCGGGCCCGATGAGGTGACCGCCACCGCCAAGCGGCTCGCGGACCACCCCGACCGTGGCGCACCGCGCCGGCCCTCACCGGGCTCGCATGTCTCGGCCACCTACGGCGCGCCGGGGGTGCGCGGTGAGGCACGGGCCGCCTTTCCCCATGTGCGCCGCGCCCTGGGCGCCCTGTCCCGGGCGCGTGCCGCGGGGGCCACCGAGAACCAGGCGCGCCTGGACGCGCTGCTCACCGTGATGAGCACCCTCCAGGACACCGGTCCGCTGTACCGGGCGGGTCCGCCGGGCCTCAGGCGGGTCAAGGAGGGGGCGCATACCGTGCTCGAGGCGGGCGGCGCCGCAACGCCCGAGGGAGCCACCGCCCTGGCCGTGCTGGACGCGGACCTGCGGGAGCTGGGCATCGCGCCGCGCGGAAGCGCCGCACTGCTCGCGGGGGCCCTGTTCCTGGACGGTCTCCCGGCATCGGCGGTCACGGCCTCGCCCGTACGGTAACGCCGTCCGGCCGGGTGTTTTCGCGGGGTCAGTCGTTCGCCGGTGGTGTCAGTCCGTGGCGGTGGAGGAAGGCGTCCACGAGCCGGTCGGTGAACTCCTGGCCGACGGGTTCGTCGGTCACCAGCACCCGGTAGTAGACGGGGCCCATGAGCTGGTCGGTCTCGGCCGTCAGGTCCAGGCCGGGCGGCAACTCCCCGCGCTCCATGGCCCGTTCCAGCGGGAGGCGGTCGCGGCGGCGCTGGTCGTCGAGGTACCGGGACCGGAAGTCCCGGGCGAACGCCGGATCGTGCTGCGCCTGGGCGACCAGGGCCTTGAAGACGGCGCCGGAGTCGGACCCGCTGAGGAACCCGGCCAGGTCGCACAGATAGCCGCGCAGGTCCAGGGCGAGGTCACCGCGGTCGCGCACGGGCAGGTCCTCGGCCACGTCCTGGAGAAGGGCGTCCATGAGGATGTCGGTCTTGGCGCTCCACCAGCGGTAGATCGTCTGCTTGGCGACCCCGGCCCGGGTGGCGATCCCCTCCATCGTGACGCCCGCGAAACCCTTCTCGGCCAGCAGGTCGTCGGCCGCGTTCAGCACCGACAGCCGGGCCTGTTCGCTGCGCCCGTGCCGGTTGCCGTGGTGGCGTGGTGCCGGTCGGCCGGTGCCGCTCGTCCCGGCGGTCTGTGTCGCGCGTGCCATCTCGCCTCCCCGGTCAGGATAGTCGCCGCCCAGGACCGCTCCGCCCGCCCGCACGGCTGGGCCCGCCGGCCGGTGGGACATATCCGGCGGGCGGGCCCGGGTGCCGAGAGGGGCGGTGCTTAATCCCACCGTTCCCCTTCGGCCTGTGAGGGAGTCGTCCTCTGTACGTCGGGGTGGCCGGTGTCCCGTTCGTCGTCGCGCTCGCCCTCGGCCTGTGAGGGGGTCGTCCACGGCACGTCCGGGTGGTCGGCTTCCCGTTTGTGTTCGGTGTGGGAGGGGGCCGGCTCGGTCATGTGATGCCTCCGCTCCTAGTGCGGACG
This sequence comes from Streptomyces sp. 11-1-2, assembly GCF_003595545.1. Lineage (NCBI taxonomy): Bacteria > Bacillati > Actinomycetota > Actinomycetes > Kitasatosporales > Streptomycetaceae > Streptomyces > Streptomyces sp. 11-1-2. Next base: position 1,146,819 of record NZ_CP022545.1, on the reverse strand, counting down.
ATGCCGATTTTACGCCTAAATATCCAGGTTGGTGCAGTGTGGTCGAGTCGACGGGCGCTCGTGCACCGATGCCGGTCGTGATGTTGACTCTGATGTCGGTATGTACATGAGTATGTCTAGACCAGTGTCATGTTCACTGCCATGATGACCCCGCACCCCTCAGCACCATGAGCCCCCCATTCCCCCCGCTGACGCGGCCGTGGCGCCGCGCGAGAGGTGATGTATGTCCAGACGCGTCTCCACCCGAATCCGGACCCTGCCCTGTTGGGCATCAGCCCTGCTGCTCGCCCTGGGCATGACCGCGCTGGCCCCCGAGGCGTCCGCCCGGACGGCCGTGCCGAGCACGATCCCGCTGAAGTTCACCAACAACTCCGGGCGCGGCGACCAGATCTACGTCTACACGATCGGCACCCTGCTCTCGACCGGGCAGCAGGGCTGGGCCGACGCCTCCGGCACCTTCCACCCCTGGCCCGCCGGCGGCAACCCGCCGACCCCGGCCCCCGACGCGTCGATCGCCGGTCCGGCAAACGGCCAGGCCCTGACGATCCGTATCCCGAAGCTCTCCGGCCGGGTCTACTTCTCCTACGGCCAGAAGCTGGACTTCAGGCTCACCACCGGCGGCCTGGTGCAGCCCGCCGTGCAGAACCCCTCCGATCCCAACAGGAACATCCTGTTCAACTGGAGCGAGTTCACCCTCGACGACTCCGGCCTGTACATCAACAGCACCCAGGTCGACATGTTCTCCGCGCCGTACGCGGTGGGTGTGCAGGGCGCCGACGGCGGTGTGAAGAGCGCCGGCCACCTCAGGCCCGGCGGCTACAACGGCGTCTTCAACGCACTGCGAGCCCAGCCCGGCGGCTGGGCGGGCCTCATCCAGACCCGCCCGGACGGCACCCTCCTGCGGGCCCTCGCGCCAGGGCACGGCATCGAGGCGGGCGGCCTGCCCGCGAACACGATGGACGACTACATCAACCGGGTGTGGCAGAAGTACACCAGCGCCACCCTGACGGTCACGCCCTTCGCGGACCGGCCGAACACCAAGTACTTCGGGCGGGTCTCCGGCGACGTCATGAACTTCACCAACGGCGCCGGAGCCGTGGTCACCAGTTTCCAGAAGCCGGACTCCGACTCCGTCTTCGGCTGCTACAAGCGCCTGGACGCACCCAACGACGAGGTGCGCGGCCCGATTTCGCGGACCCTGTGCGCCGGCTACAACCGCACGACCCTGCTCACCAACGCCAACCAGCCCGACACCAGTGACGCCGGGTTCTACACCGACGCCGTGACCAACCACTACGCCCGTGCGATCCACGCCCAGATGGCCGACGGAAAGGCGTACGCCTTCGCCTTCGACGACGTCGGCCAGCACGAGTCGCTCGTCCACGACGGCAATCCGCAGCAGGCGTCCATCACCCTGGACCCCTTCAACTAGACCGGCAGGAGGCACGGCATGAGACGTACCAGACCGCTGCGCACCCGCCTGGCCGCCCTCGCCACCGGAGCACTCGCCCTGCTGGCCACGCAATTCCTCCCGGCCACGGCCGAGGCGGCGCCGTCCGCCACCATCTGCAACAAGTACTGCGACGCCCGTGACCCGGCGCTCGCCCCGCAGAGCCGCAACCCCGTCACCGCCACCCTCTTCTCCCGCTCCATCGCCCTGCACTTCGACGACGCCGACGCGATGGGCTGGGCCTCCATCGACAACGGCAGCCCCGGCGACGAGGTATGGCTGGACCGCTCGTTCGACGGCGGCCGGAGCTGGTCCTCGGGCAGCCGCCTCGGCAGCACCGCCATCCCGTCCGGACAGCGGGGCTGGCGCACCCTCATGTACAACGTGGACGACTGGGGCGCCCATGGCGTCGGCGCGCTGCGGGCCTGCGGCAAGGCCGGTGACCGCCCCGACATCGCCTGTACGCCCTGGGCCCGCACGACCTGGAACGCATGGGACCGCCGCACGGCCGCCGCCACCGCGCAGATGGCGTTCTACTCCTACGGGACCGGGCTGTTCTCCACCACCGGCTGGTGGAACTCGGCCAACGCCCTCACGGCCGTCATCGACAACATCCGCGTCACGGGCATGCACAGCTATGAATACGCCATCGCCCGCACCTATGACCTCAACCTCGGCGCGCAGGGCGGGCAGTTCCGCAACGACTACATCGACGACACCGGCTGGTGGGGCCTGGCCTGGGTGGCGGCCTACGACCTCACCGGGGACTCCCGCTATCTCGCCACCGCCCGCGCCGACGCCGACTACATGGCCTCCTACTGGGACTCCACCTGTGGCGGCGGCGTGTGGTGGAGCACCGCGAAGACCTACAAGAACGCCATCGCCAACTCCCTCTACCTCCAGCTGAACGCCGCCCTGCACAACCGGATCCCCGGCGACACCGCCTATCTCCAGCGGGCGAAGGCGGAGTGGTCCTGGTTCCAGGGCACCGGCATGGTGAACGCCTCGAACCTGGTCAACGACGGCATCGACCTGGGCACCTGCAAGAACAACGGCCAACCGGTCTGGTCCTACAACCAGGGCGTTCTGCTCGGCGGCCTCACCGAGCTGCACAAGGCCACCGGTGATGGTGCCGTGCTGGATACGGCCCGCCGCATCGGCACCGCCGCCACCACGTCGTCCCAGCTCAACACGGCCGACGGCATCCTCAGGGATCCCTGCGAGACCGGCGACTGCGGTGCCGACGGCCCGTCGTTCAAGGGCGCTCATGTGCGGGGGCTGGCCAAGCTGGACGCGGCCCTGCCCGACCACCCCTTCACGGCTTATCTGAAACGGCAGGCGGACCGCGCCTACGCCGTCGACCGCAACGCCCTGGACCAGTACGGACTGCGCTGGTCAGGACCGCTGGACAAGACCGACGCGGCGCGACAGCACAGCGCACTCGACCTGATGAACGCGTCCCCCTAGACCCGGGCAGCGCCCATCAGGGCCGCAGGACGAGCTTGCCTCGGCTGTGGCCGGTCTCGCTCTGCTCATGGGCCTCGGCGGCGTCCGCGAGCGGGAAGCTGCGCACGACGGGCACCCGCAGCTTGCCCTCCGCGGCGAGCCGGGCGTAGTCGGCGATGGCCTCCAGAGGGCGGTTGCCGCCGCCTCCGGAGAACGTGACACCGAGATCGGCGGCCGCGGGGTCGGCGATGGTGACGATGCGGTCGGTCGTGCCGCCCCGCAGCTCGATCGAGGCGGGCAGGGCGCCCTGGCCGGCCGCGTCGTAGACGGCGTCGACACCACCCGGGGCCACCGCGCGCACCCGCTCGGCCAGGCCCTCGCCGTACGCCACGGGGATCGCGCCGAGCGAGCGCAGATAGTCGTGGTTGGCGGGGGAGGCGGTGCCGATGACGGTGGCGCCCCGGGCCACCGCGAGCTGGACGCCGACCCCGCCGACCGCACCGGCGGCCCCGTGCAGCAGCAGCGTCTCGCCCTCGGCGAGCCGCAGCAGGTCGAGGACGCGTGCCGAGGTCTCGGTGGCCACCGGCAGCGCGGCGGCCGTCTCCCAGCCGAGCCCGGCGGGCTTGGGCGCGACATCGGTGGCCAGGGCGTACGGGGCGTAGGCGCCGGTGGCCGTCCAGCCCAGCACCTCGTCGCCCCCCGACCAACCGGTGACCCCCTCACCGATCTCGTCGACGACCCCGGCTGCCTCCGAACCCGGGATCGCGGGGAAGGAGGCCGGGCCCATCTGCGGCATCCAGCCACGGCGGATCTTGTAGTCGATAGGGTTCACCCCGGCGGCCATGACCTTCAGCCGCACCTGCCCGGGACCGGGATGGGGCTCCTCCGTCTCCTTCAGCCGCAGCACCTCGGGGCCGCCGTACTCCGCGTAGACGATCGCCTTCATCTCTCTCACTCCCGTCAGCCCCGTCAAGGGGGCGTTTGTAGCGACAACGCCATCCTCGGCCGGGACATGCCCCTCCCCGGCCGTTCCTTCGGCCGGTTCCGCCTGGCCGAAGGAACGGCCGGGGCCGCGAAGAGGGCCCATTACGCTGACGGACATGGACCTCACGGCCGCAGTCGATGTGATCCGGGCGCCCCTGGGCGAGATCCTGCCGCGCCTGTCGGATGCCCTCTCCGAGACGATTCCGCACCGGGCGCTGGCCGAGCTCTCCGGCAACTGCCCGCATTCACCGTTCAAGACCCATGGACACCCGCCCGGCGACCCCGGATCCGCCATCACCACCGTCGAGATGGCCGCCCTCTCCCCGGGGGCGCGCGCCGAGGGAAGCCGGCAGGGCCCGGCGCGGATGGCGGGGGCCGAGGTGCCCGTTCTGGCCCTGCACAGCGACGCCACCGCGCGGGGCGCGCTGCTCGTCCTCGTCCTGACCGAGGAGACCCCCGTCCCGGCCGAGTCGGTGGCGGCCGCCCGTACCCTGTGGGACCTGGTGACCGCGCACCGCGACCGGATGTCGGTGGAGGCGGTCCCCGGGACGCCGGCCCAGTCGCGGACCGCGGCCGCGGCCCGGGCCACGGCCATCGCCGAGCTCGTGGACGCCCACGGTGCCGCCCTGTCCGCACTGCTCGGCGTGTTGCGCCGACGCGATCTGGACGACTCGACCGCCCGGGCCCGCGCGGTGGACCTCGCCGTCACCGCCCTGGCCGAGCTGCGTGACCGGACCGACCGGGACCAGGCGCTGGTGGAGGAGTCGGCCGGTGACGCCTTCGCCCGGCTCGCCGAGACCCTCCGCCCGGTGCTGCGCGGCCTGGCCGTACGGCTCGACCTGGGCCCGCCCGGCACGGAGGAGGGCGCCGACCGGCTGCTCCCCGCCGATGTGGCCAATACGGCCCGCGCGGTGGTGCACGCCGTGGTGCACGCCATGCTCGACGAGCAGGGACCGGGCCAGGACGGCGCGCCGCGCCCGGTGCGCCGCGTCCACGTCGGCTGGAAGGTCGCCGACGGCGAGCTGCGCGCCACCGTACGCGACGACGGCCCCGGCGTCCTGAGGCGGACCGCCCTGGACGCCCGCCGGGTCGGGGAGCGGCTGTCCGCGCTGGGCGGGCGGCTGGACGTGGACGCGGTCCCGGAGTGGGGCACCATGGTGACGGCCACCGTGCCGCTGGGCCCGCCGCAGCCGGCCCGCAAGGATCCGCTGTACGTCCTGGGGGCGCGCGAACTGGAGGTGCTGGAGCAGCTGGCCCGCGGGCGGCGCAACCGGCAGATCGCCCAGGAGCTGCACATCAGCGAGTCGACGGTGAAGTTCCACGTGGCGAACATCCTGGAGAAGCTGGGGGTCACCTCGCGTGGCGAGGCCGCCGCGCTGGCCCACACGTGGGGGGCGACCGGCTCCTGAGCGGCCGGTGAGAGGGCGGACACCGGAGGACACGTCGGCGGACAGCCCCGCGCTCGCGACGTATCGTTGCTGAGGGACGGCGAGCGGAGCGTTTCATGACCACACCGCGGGACCTGTTGATCGTCACCCTGGACGTGGCGCCCATGCGCCCCCTGGAGCGGGGCGATCTGTCGCTCGCGCTCGCGGGAGCCGAGCTGATCGACCTCCTCGACGCCGAAGCGCTCGGGATCGAGGACGACCGCATCGTGCCGGGCCTGTGCCCGCCGACCGGGGATCGCCTGCTGGACGATGCCGCGTCCTCGTTCGTCGGCCGGCCGCCGTACGAACCGGTGGGCGATTGGCTGTGGCGCAGAGGCCGCGGTCTGTCCCCGGCCTATCTGGACGCCCTGGAGTCCGCGGGACAGATCACCCGGCGACGGCACGGCTGGCTGCCGCTCCGCGCCGGTGAGGCGGTGCCGGTGGACTCGGCCGCCCGCCGCCACGCGATGGACCGCTGGGCCTCGGACGAGCCCGTTCTCGCGTCCCTCGCGGCGGCCATCGGGGTCCGTGAGCAGCCCGCCGGAGACGCCGCGGGCGCGGCCGGCGACGCGGCCGTGACCGTGCTCGCCGCAGTCAACGACGCCGTGATGGAGCTGGAAGCCGAACGGCAGCGGCGGGCCATCGAGGAAGCGGCCTTCGACAACATCTGGCGCGGCGAATGACCGCGTGACGGTGAGGGCGGCGCCGGGAGAGTGGCGGATGCCGCCGGGCGTTCCGCGTCGCCGTTGATGATCCCGAACTCCGGCCCCGGGAGGGCCGCGCCGCCGTATCGTGTCCGGTGATCCACCACGTCCCAGTGGGCACCACCCCCGAACGGAGACGCACATGGACACGTTAGCCGGAGCGTCCGGTCACAGATCCCCCCACGACGCCGAGTCCCTCCCGGCGGCCTTCCCTCAGGCCCTCATCGACGCCTTCCACACGCGGCCGGAGCTGCCCGCCTTCGAACACCGCTCACGCGTCCTCTCACGCGGTGAGGTGCTGGAGCTGATCGGCCGGTGCGCCGAAGGGCTGCGGGCGGCCGGACTCGGCCCGGGGCGGCCGGTCGCGGTGGCCACCGATGTGACGCCCGAGGGTTTCGCGGTGCTCATGGCAGCCTACCTATTGGGCTGCCGGGTGACCGGGCTGCGGCCCGGTATGACCCCGGCCCATCTTGGCCACGTCCTCTCCGACGGAATCGACGTCCTGGTGGCCGACGAGACCGGCGCCACCCCCGAACTGCTGGACGCGGCGCGCGAGGTGACCGTGGTGCGGCTGGGCCCGGACCTCCTGGACGCCCACCCGAAGGCCACGGGGGAGCTGACCGCCCAGGGCCGTCCCGACGACATCGCCATGGTGACGCTCACCAGCGGCAGCACCGGACAGCCCAAGGGCTGCACGCAGACCTACCGTTCGCTCACCCTCAACTGGTCGTGGCAGCCCGCGCGTTGGACCGAGGGGACCGCACGGCTCGCGGAGCGCTATGAGCGGTATTTGCTCTTCGGCACCCTGACCAGCGCGGTGATCTTCGAGCATCTCGGAGCCTGTCTGATGGGTGGCGGCACCGCCGTCATCCCAGAACCGCCGCTCGCCTTCCCTCAGGTCTTCGAGCGCCACCGGATCACCGCGTGTCTGATGACCGTGCCCCGGCTGCACCATGTGCTGGACGTGCTGCGCACCGACCGCGTGGACACCAGCAGCCTCCGGGCGCTGCTCGTGGCCGGGTCCCCGCTCGCCCCGCACCGGCTCGCGGAGGCGGCCCGGCGGCTGGGCCCGGTGGTGCACCAGGGGTACGGGCAGACAGAGACCGGCATGCTCACCCTGCTCGCCCCGGACCATATGGCCCAGTGGCCGGACCAGGTGTACGACTCGGTGGGCCGGGCGTGGTCCGGTGTGGAGTTGGACGTCCGTGACCCCGAGGGGCGTTCGGTGCCCGCCGGGACCATCGGCGAGATATGGGTGCGCACCGACTCCGCGATGGCGGGCTACTGGAAGGACGAGGAGCAGACCCGGGAGGTGCTGCGGGCGGGGTGGGTGTGCACTCGCGATGTCGGGCACCTGGACGAACACGGCTTTCTGCGGCTCACCGGGCGCGCCCGGGACGTGGTCATCATCAACGCGATCGTGCACTACGCCGGGGCGATCGAACGCGCGCTGGCGGCACATCCCGATGTCGACCAGGCATATGTGGTGGGCGCGCCCGACGAGCGCACCGGCGAAGCCGCACACGCCTTCGTCGTCCCGGCCGAGGGCCGTGAACCGGACCTTGACGCCGTACGTGCCCTTGTCGCGGCCGAGTTGGGGGAGGCGAGTGTCCCCGCCACCGTCACCGTGGTGACCGAAGTGCCGGTGGCGCCGGGCGGCAAACCGGACAAGCGGGCGCTGCTGTCGCGGGTCACCGGACCGCTGGAGACGGCGTGACGGCGCGGGTCAGCCGGTCCGGCCGGGAGACGCCGGCCTGCGACGAGTCGCGGCCGGCCGTGGCCTGACACGCCAGGACGTCCCGGCATGCCGAGTGCATACCGGGACGTCTTCCGTGCGCTGGGCGGTGTTCAGCTCCCGGCCGGCACCGCCGCCGCGGTGTCGCTCGGCTCCCCGGCCGTTCGGGATCTGGCGTCCCGGCGGTCCAGCCAGTTGAGCACCGGGACCGTCATCACCGTGGTCGCCAGCGCCACCAGGACCAGCGCCGCGAACAGCTCATCGCCGACGATCCCGGCCGACAGCCCGATGTTGAGCGCGATGAGCTGCATCAGCCCGCGGGCGTTCATCAGGGCGCCGACCCTGACCGCCACCGAACCCGGCTCCCCGCACAGCTTGGCGGCCGCCCAGCAACCGCCGAACTTGCCGATCGACGCGAGCACGACGCAGACCGCGCCGAACGCCATCACGGCCGGGTCGGCGAACACATCGAAGCGGGTGTTCAGACCCGAGTACGTGAAGAACATCGGCACGAAGATGACCTGGGTCGCCCCCTGGATGGTCCGCACCACCCGCTCGGACGCCTCGTGGCGGGGCATGGCCAGCCCGACGCAGAACGCCCCGAAGACCGCGTACAGCTGGATGGTGTCGGTGAACCAGGCGCCGCAGAACAGCACCGCGACCGTGAACAGCAGCCGGGTCTCGTCGCTCAGCCCCGGCCTGGTCATGATCCACGCCAGCAGGCGCCGACCCACCAGGAGCAGGACGGCCACGAAGACCAGCGAACCGCCCAGCGCCTTGACGATCGGTCCTGTCTTCTCCGAGGCCACGCTCAGCACCCCGGCGAGCATGAGCCAGGCGGCCGCGTCGTCGGTGGCCCCCGAGGCGAGGGACAGCGAACCGTGCCGGGTCCCGGAGATCCCCTGCTCGGTGATGATGCGGGCCAGCATCGGGAAGGCGGTGATGGCGAGGGTGACCCCGACGAAGGCCGCGGTCACCCAGACCGAGACCCCGTCGACGAAGATGGGGACGTGGCCGTGGGCGGCGAAGGTCAGTCCCACGCCCAGCAGTAGCGGGACCACCACCCCGGCGGCGGAGACCGTCACCGCGGTTCCGGCCAGCCCCTTGCCCGCGTGGGCCCGGAATTCGTACCCCGCGTGGAACATCAGGGCCACCAGGCCGATCTGCCCGGCCACGTACAGCACCGGTATGAGCTCCGGCGGAAAGACCGCGTCCGAGGCGCCCGGAGCCACCAGCCCGAAGAGCGACGGGCCGAGCAGCACACCGGCGATCATCTCCCCGACCACCGGAGGCTGGCCGAACCGGCCGGTCGCCATCACCACCAGACGGCAGGTCAGCAGGATCACCACGGCGGCGATGAAGAAGGCAGGGGCGAGCTCAGTGGGACTCATCTCTCATCCTCCTCAACGGCTGACCGCGACGGCGGGTTCGGCGGTGTCGCCGGACGCTGTGGCGAAGTAGTTCCGGCACAGTCCCTGGCGCCGGGCGTCCCACACCATGTAGCCGCCGAGCACCAGTTGGGTGAGGCTGCGCGGGATGGCCGCCCATCGGTCGCCCAGCCGCATACCGGTGAGCCTCGCCGCCCGCCCGGCCGGTCTCCGGCCCGCCGGGGCCGACCGGTCGGTGTGCGGGATCAGCAGACAGGGGCCGCGGCTGGGCAGCGACCGGGTGTGCTCGGCCGTGGACTCCAGCCGGAAGCGCCGCAGTATCTCCTCGGCCGCGACCCGCATGGTCAGCACGGCGAAACCACGGGCCGGGCAGGGCCGGTTGGCGGTCACGCCGAACGGGATGAACGCCGAGGGCCGGGTGTCGGCGGACAGCCAGCGGCCGGGGTTGAACCGCTGTGGGCCGGTGGCTCCTGACTGCTGATACTCGGGGTAGTTGAACAGCAGGACCGAACCCGTGGGTAGCGGAGGTCTGTCGGCCCGGGGGATCTCCCCGGTGGTGATGCGGTGGGCCACGCCGAACAGCGGGAAGTGCTGGAGCGTCTCGTTGATGACATGGTCCAGGTAGTCGGCGTCCTCCTCGCCGGAGAGCAGTCGGTCCTGGACGCTCTGGTGCGTGGCGAGTGCCAGCAGCAGATGGGCCATCGCCTCCGACGTCTGCACCACGGCGGTGTTGAAGAACGTGCCCTGGAGGTAGTACGCCTGCTCCCGCCGGCTGAGCAGCGACGGCAGCGCGACCGGCGGGGGATCGCTCGCCAGCCGTTCGCGCAGATACGCGGTGAGCCGGTTCCGCCGGTCCATATGGCGGAGGCTGGTGCACTTCAGGGCGCTGACCACGTCGTCGGCGTTGCCGACGATCAGGTCCCGGACATGGCGTGGGCACGGTTCGCGGAACACCACTTCGTAGTAGACCTCGGCCCACACCGGCATCATCAGATCGCGCAGCCGCACCCGGTGCTCCCGGGTGCCGTATCCGCCGGTGTCCTGGTCGAGTTCATCGAGCACCCGCCGGGTGCAGCGGCCGACCAGTTCGCTCCACCGCTCCCGGGAGAGCCCGGCGAGGATCTGCCGGGTCGTCCTGGCCACCTCGTCGTACCGCGGGCCGGGTTCCAGGTGCTCCTGATGGACCTCGGGGCCGGGGGAGAGCCAGTACCAGAAGAGGTCGGATAGGGCGGCGCCGCGGCTGCGGCCGTTCGCGGCCGGATGCCCGTAGACCCGTTTGAACTCCTCGACGGGCACCTCACGGCCGGGTGCCGGAATTCCCTCCTCGCCGTTGACCTGCGCGAAGAGGCGCACCCGCAGGTCGATCACCAGCCGGGGCAGCCAGTGCGGCAGGCTGGCCGTCAGCGCCACGGCCGCCGCACCGGTGGCCGCCCGTCCGAGGCGGCTCATGAGACCACTCCACCGGGCGGAGTGGCGGAGGCGTCGGTGGGAGGCCATACCGGGGCGCGCACCAGATCCGGGGTGAGGTCCTGGACACCGGAGGCGCCGCACAGCGCGAGCGCCTGGTCGAGCTCCTCGCGCAGCAGCTCCAGCAGCCGCCGTACGCCCTTTTCGCCGCCCTCGGCCAGGGCCCACATCACCGGCCGGCCGATGCCCACGGCGGACGCGCCGAGCGCCAGCGCCTTGACCACATCGGTGCCCCGCCGCACACCGCCGTCCAGCACGATCGGGATCCGTCCGGCCACCGCCGCGTGGATCTCGGGGAGGAGCTCGATCGTGGCGGGCACGGTGTCCAGCTGACGGCCCCCGTGGTTGGACAGCAGCAGCCCGTCGACGCCGTGGCGCACCGCCAGCCGGGCGTCCTCGGGGTGCAGGGCGCCCTTGAGCAGGATCGGCAGCGAGGTGATCCCGCGCAGCCAGTCGATATGGGTCCAGGAGATCTCCGGCGACATGGCGATCGGCCGCACCCGGCCGCCCTCGCGCGGATCGACCATGTGCTCGCAGCGCAGTCCTTCCGGGAGGTCGAGGAAGCCGTTGCGCAGATCGCGCTCGTGTGCGCCGCGCACCGGGGAGTCCACGGTGACCACCAGCGCGGTGCACCCCGCGTCGGTGGCCCGCCGCACCAGGGACCGGGTGAACTCCAGGTCCGGCTGGAGGTAGAGCTGGAACCACAGGGGCGCCGGGTCGCCGCCCCCACCGGCGCCACGGGTGGCCTCCGCGATGTCCTCCACCGCCACTGTGGACGCCATGCTCACGATCATGATCGCGCCGAGGTCGGTGGCGGCTCGTGCGGTGGCCAACTCCCCTTCCTCGACGAGGAGTTTGTGGAAGGCGGTCGGTGAGAGCAGGATCGGCGTCCGCGCGCGGCTGCCGAGCACGGTGATGTCCAGCGACCGCTCGGTGTTGCCGCGCAGCACCCTGGGCAGCAGCCGCAGCCGCCGGAAGGCCTCTTCATTGGCCCGTACGGTGATCTCGTCCCCGGCGCCACCGGCGATGAAGTCGGCGTGGACGGGGTCGAGTCTCGTCCGGGCGGCGGTTTCGAAGTCCTGGACGGTCATCAGCATGGCGCGGTGTCACCGCCCTGCGCCGGCGGGTTGCGCGTCCAGCTCACGCGCGAAGAACTCGACCAGCGGGGCGTGGTGGACCTTCGGATGGTTCCACTCGTTCTCCAGGTTCTCGGCCATGTGGTGGGTGCCGAGGAGTTCACCGCCCCGGAAGTGGCGGATCACTGGATGCAGATAGGAGGCGTCCAAGGCTTCCCCGACCGAGTTCTGGGCCGCCCGGCGCACCGTGATGTCGAAGGGATCGACCTTGTCGTGGTCGGGGCCGTACTCCAGGGTGACGATGAAGTAGTCGGCGCCCGCCGTCAGGGGGCTTTCATGGGCGTAGGCGACCGGCACCTCCTCGTGGTGGCGGGCCTGGCCGCCGTTGGCCGCGACCAGCAGGTCGCCGATCACACCGAACTGCTGCCACAGCGCGGAACTGCGGTTGACCCGCGCCACCACGGCGTCCGCCAGCGCGGACGGGTCGGTGGCCAGCGGCTGGGCCGGCCAGGCCCGGTCATGGTGGCGTTCGTCGAGAATGCGGCTCAACGCCCGTACACCGTAGCGGAATCCATGGATGAAGCCGTTGGTGGACTTCTTGAAGTCGCGCTGCTGGGTGAGGGTGCCGGCGAAGTACAGTCCGGGCACATTGACCGACTCGTACGCCGGTGTGAGGGCGGCGAAGCGGTCGTTGATGACCAGGTCGGGGCGGCACTCGGGGTCGAACGGCGAGGCGTCGAAGCGGAAGCCGGTGCACACGATGATCCGGTCGTAGGGGATCTCCTTCACGACCTCGTTCGCCCGGGAGAAGCTGAACCGTACTCGGTACTGGCCGCCGTCGCCCGGCTCCTTCTCGATCGAGAGCACATTGCCGTCGAGTATGGCGTTCTGTGATTTGAGCTGGTATGTGTCGAGGAAGTTGTTATTGACGGCGCGCAGATGGCCCACATAGTGGCTCTTCCACGCCAGCCGCAGGCTGTGCGGTCCGGCCACATGGATGACGGCGGCCGTCTCGATGAGGTTGTCGGCCGTCTCCAGCGCGGAGTTGCCCTTGCCGAGGATCAGGACGCGCTGGTCGGTGAAGTCCTCGGGGTCCACCGAGACATCGGAGTAGTCCTCGGCGGTCTCGATACCGGGCACATCGGGGATATGGGGCCGGCTCACCCCGGTGGCCATCACCAGCCGGCGGCCGCGGTGGTCGCCGCCGTGCTGATCGGTGACGGTGAAGCCGTCGTCGTCACGGCGGATCCGCACCGCCCGGGTGTCAAAGGCGATGTCGAGGTCGAACGCCTCGGCGAAGTCGGCCAGATAACGCACATAGTCGTCGGCGGCCGGGAAGTAGCGCTTGCTGTAACGGGTGAACAGCAGCTCCGGATCGGGGGACAGCAGGGAGTTCCAGTCCATCCGGAGGTTGAACTCGGGGTCGTCGATACCGGTGTGCACCTTGTTGCTGGAGATTAGCTGGCGGTGGCGGGGGAACTTTTGAAAGAAGGTGCCCGGTCTGTTCCCGGCTTCCAGGATCCGGTAGGTGTGGCCCGCCGTCGCCAGCAGATGCCCGAGCTGGAGGCCGGCGGGGCCGGCACCGATGACAAGGTAGTCAAGAGCCTCGGAAGAGTGGAGAGGTTGGTTGTGCACAGTGCCTTCCTTTCAAGAGCGCGATGCCGTGGGGAGCGCGATGACAGGGGAAAGCCGTGACAAATTTCCTTTAATTCTCAACAACCACTCTAATGAGCCGCCGTCACCTTGAGCAACATCGAAAACAGGCCAGTGTGATCGGCCCGGCATCGGATCAGACGGCCGACCAGCCGTTGTCGACGGGCAGGATGACGCCGTTGACGTTGCTCGCGGCCTCGGAGGCGAGGAAGAGGATGGCGGCGGCCTGCTCCTCGGCCGTGGCGATCCGGCCGGCGGTCGCGACATGGGCTCCGATGACCGCCGGGCCATGCTCGCCCGGCCGGGCGTCGACCCGGATGGCGGTGGCGGTGCCGCCGGGGGCGATCGCGTTGGCCCGGATCCCCTGGTCCCGGTACATCACCGCGAGGGACTTCACCAGGCCCACCACACCGTGCTTGGCGGCGGTGTAGGCGGCACCGGCCGTACTGCCGCGCAGCGACGCCTCCGAGGCGGTGAAGACGATCGCGCCCCGGCCCGCCGCCAGCATGTGCGGCAGCGCGGCCCGGGTGAGCATGAACGGGGCCGTCAGATTGACCCGCAGCACACGGTTCCATTCGGTGTCGTCGGTGTCCGCGACCGCCGAGAAGCGGTCCATGATGCCGGCGTTGTTGACCAGGACGTCCAGGCCGCCGAACTCCTGCACGGCCGTGGCGACGACCTCGTCCACCACCCGCTGTTCGCCCAAGTCGCCGACGACCGCGCGGGCGACTCCGCCCGCCGCCCCTATCGCCGCGACGACCTGTTCGGCGCCGTCCCGGTCGAGGTCCGCGACCAGCACCTTCGCCCCCTCGGCGGCGAACCTCAGGGCCGTGGCCCGGCCGATCCCCGATCCCGCTCCGGTGACGATGGCGCCGCGATCCTGAAGATCGGTGCTGCTCACGGATGTCTTCCCTTCCTCATGTCTTCCGAATGTTGTACCCGGCCCTGGAACCGGCCCTGGAACCGGTCCTAATCCTGGATTTCGATGGCCAGGGCCGGACAGACGGCCGCGGCGTGCCGGACGTCCTCGGCCTGCCCGGCCGGGGGCTCGGCGTTGAGCAGCACGACGATGCCGTCCTCGTCGCGCTGGTCGAAGACCTCCATCGCGGCGACCACACACTGGCCGGAAGCGACGCACTTGTCCTGATCGACGGTCACCTTCATGAGCTTCTCCTTTGTCACCAGGTCACGGGCAGTTCGTAGACGCCGTAGACGGATCCGTCGTGTTTGAACGGGATCCGCTCCAGCTCGGTGGCCGGCCGCAGGGTGGGGATGCGGCGGTAGAGGGTGTTGTAGACGACCTGGAGCTCCATCCGGGCCAGCGGCTGGCCCAGGCACTGGTGCACCCCGAAGCCGAAGGCCACATGGCGGCGGGCGTCACGCCGCAGGTCCAGCCGGTCGGGCTCGGCGAACACCCCGGGGTCCCGGTTGGCGATGTCATTGGCCAGGATCAGCCCCTCGCCCGCGCGGATGACCTCCCCGCCGATCTCGATGTCCGCCACCGCCACCCGGCGCCGCCCGCTGTGGGTGATGTGCAGATAGCGCAGCAGCTCCTCCACCGCCGAGGAGATCAGCTTGGGGTCGTCGGAGTCGCGCAGCAGGGCGAGCTGATCGGGGTGCTCGAAGAGGGCGAGGGTGCCGAGCGCGATCATGTTCGCGGTGGTCTCATGTCCCGCGATCAGCAGCAGCACACCCATCTGCGCCGCCTCGTCGCGGGCCAGTTCGCCCGCCGTGACCCGCCCGGCCAGCCCGGACAGCAGGTCGTCGAGGGGATGGGCGATCTTCTCGCCCATCAGGTCGTCCAGATAGCCGATCAGGTTCCCGTGGGCGGTCGACCGCTGCTCGGGCGTGACGTTCCGATTGATGATGACCTTGCTGTTCTCCTGGAAGAAGTCGTGGTCGGCGTAGGGCACTCCGAGCAACTGGCAGATCACCAGCGAGGGCACCGGCAGGGCGAACGCCTCGACCAGGTCCACCGGGTTCGGACCGGCCAGCAGCTCGTCGATCAGATCGTCCACGATCTTCTGTACGCCGGGCCGCATCGCCTCCACCCGCTTGATGGCGAACGGCGCGGTCACCATGCGCCGCAGCCGGGCGTGCTCGGGGTCGTCCTTCAGGATGAAGCTGACCCCTGTGCCTCCGGGCGGCATCGGGGCCTGCCGGGGATAGCCGGGCCGGTTGATGTCGGCGCTGACCCTGGCGTCGCCCATCAGCGCCCGCTGATCGGCGTACCGGGTCACCAGCCACGGAGTGCTGCCGTCCCACAGCCGGACCTTCGCCAGCGGGCCCTCCTGCTGCATGTCCCGCAGCCCCGGGGGCGGGTCGAATGGGCAGCCCGCCGCCCTGGCCATCGGAAACTCCGGGGCCTGCGCGGCACGTTCGTCCACCGGGTTCACTGTGCTGGTCATCGCTCCCTCAATTCGTTGAGGCGTGTGGTGGAACCCCCGTTGTCCCCCGACGGCCCTCACGGACCGCTGGTGTGCGGAGCCGCGCTCAGCGGGTGACGGGCGCCAGCCACAGCCCGACGATGCCGTCGATCAGGCCGGTGGCGGCGTCGTGCCAGCTGGACCGGGGCGTGGCGGTGTTCTCGGCGAGCGCGCGCTCCCGCTCGGCGCACATGTGCAGGATCAGGTTGCGCGCCATGGCGCCGCGCTCGAGGTGCACCTCGAGCGGCAGCTCCGGAAGGCACCGGTTGAACCCTTCGAGGGTGTGCCGCAGCGCCGGAGAGGCCAGGGACTCCTCGGTCATGATCTCGTGGAGCGCGGGGTCGGTCATCACCTGGGCGCAGAACCGCGCGTACCAGGTCGGACTGGGCAGCTCCGCCAGATGCTCGAGGACCGGGCGCACCAGACAGGCCACCCAGTCCCGTACGTCGGTGGAGTCGCCGATCTCGCTCAGCAGCCGCTTGCGCAACCGCTCTACCTGCTCGGCGTGTTGCCGGGCGATCGCCCGCACCAGGTCGGCCTTGGTGCCGAAGTGGTATCCGACCGCCGCGTTGTTGCCCTGTCCGGCGGCCTCGCTCACCTGGCGGTTGGAGACCGCGTACACCCCGCGCTCGGCGAACAGCCGCTCCGCGGCGGCCAGGATCGCCTCACGCGTGGCATCGGCCCGTTCGTGCCGTAGCGTCCTGCCCGCCACGGTCACCACCTCACCGGCAAGAGCAGCGGCTCGCCGTTTCCTCGATCCACGACGCTCTCCCTCGGTTCCGGGGTGGTCATCGACATGATCAGGCAACCTCATGGGCTACGTTAAGTCAAGCGACTGATTTAAGTCAGGGTGCCATCGGAACCGTGCGCACCACCGCTGAGACCCCGGCGCGTGAGGAGCGTCGGTCAGCCGCTGTCCGACTCG
Organism: Streptomyces sp. 11-1-2; assembly: GCF_003595545.1. Classification (NCBI taxonomy): domain Bacteria; kingdom Bacillati; phylum Actinomycetota; class Actinomycetes; order Kitasatosporales; family Streptomycetaceae; genus Streptomyces; species Streptomyces sp. 11-1-2. Next base: position 1,130,138 of record NZ_CP022545.1, on the reverse strand, counting down.
CCGGCGTCGTGGACCAGCAGGGCGATCTGGACGCGGTTGTTGAGGTCGAGCCGGGTCAGGATGCGGGACACATGGGCCTTCACCGTCGGCAGCGCCAGATGCAGCTCGCGGGCGATCTCCGCGTTGGAGCGGCCACCCCCGACCGCCCGGGCCACTTCCCGTTCCCGCTCGCCCAGCAGCGCCAGCCGGGCCCGGGCGGCCGTGGCCCGGTCCTCCTGCCCGCCTCCCGCCACCTGCTCGATGAGGCGGCGGGTGACGGCGGGGGAGAGCACCGGATCCCCGGCGGCCACCGTCCGGATGGCCGCGACGATGTCCCGTGGCGGGGTGTCCTTGAGGAGGAACCCGGCCGCCCCGCCGCGCAGCGCCCGCAGCACATGCGCGTCGGTGTGGAAGGTGGTCAGCACCAGCACCTGCGGGGCTCCGGGCCGGGCCCGGAGCTCGGTGGTGGCGGTCAGCCCGTCCACACCCGGCATCCGGATGTCCATCAGCACCACATCGGGCCGGTGCGCGGCGACCAGGGCCGGCACCTCCGCCCCGTCGGCGGCCTCCGCGACGACCGCGATGTCCGGGGCGCCGCCCAGCATCAGGCGCAGCCCGGCCCGTACGATCGCGTCGTCGTCCACCAGCAGGACATGGATCACCCGCGCCGTCCTCCCTCACCCCTGGCCCATGGCGGACACCGGGTCCGCCGCAGGCCAGGGTAGCCAGGCGCGGACCCGGAAACCGTCGTGGGCCGGTCCCGCGCTCAGCTCACCGCCCGCCAGCCGGGCCCGTTCGGCCAGCCCGATCAGCCCCTGCCCGCCGCCTTCGCCATCGCCGGTGTCCGCGGCGGCTCCGGGCTGCGGCGCGTTGCGGACCTCCACCGTCAGCCGGCCGGCCGGGCCCCCGGCCACCCGTATGGTGACCGCCGCGCCGGGCGCGTGTTTGCGCGCGTTGGTCAGCGCCTCCTGGACGATGCGGTACGCCGTCCGTCCCACCATGGGCGGCGGGGCCGGTCCGTCGGGCGGCCCGGTCAGCTCGATCCGGCCGCCCGCCGCCCGTGCCTCCGCCACCAGCCGGGCCAGGTCGGCCAGTTCGGGCTGGGGCCGCTCGTCCTCCGCCGGTCCCGCGCGCAGCACTCCGATCACCTCGCGCAGATCGCGCAGCGCCAGATGGGCACTCTCCCGGATCACCCCGGCGGCCTTTCCGATCTCCTCCCGGGGCGCTTTCGTATGGAACTCCAGGGCCCCCGCGTGCACGCTCAGCAGTGTCAGCCGATGCCCCAGCACATCATGCATCTCCCGCGCGATCTCCTCCCGCGCCTCCCGGCGGACCCGCTCGGCCCGCAACTCCGCGTCCGCCTCTGCCAGTTCGGCGCGCTCCCGCAGTGAGGCGATCAGCTGCTGCCGGGACCGCCGGAACAACCCCCAGCCGATGGCCCCGGCGATCAGCGCGAAGTACGTCAGTGCCGAGCTCTTCCGGTCCCCGGACACCTCCGGCAACTGCCACAGGAAGACGGGAAGCGGTACGAAGGCCACCGCCGCCACCCATGCCGTGGCCCGCCACGGCCGGGTCGCGGCCACCGTGAACACCGCCACCATCGCCGGACCGGTCAGATAGTGCGACACCTCGCTGCCCGCCAGCAGCAGCACCACCGCCAGCGCCACCGGCCACCGCCGCCGCAGCAGGACCGTCGCACACCCCAGCCCGCCGGCCACCTGGTCGATGGTCCGCCACAGCGGATCGAGGCCGTCCTCGATCGGTATGGAATCCGAGCTGGCGGCGGCGAAGCAGGCGGCGAAGAGCATGAGCCCCAGATCGGCTGCCCAGTCCCGGCGGGTGCGGTGGATGCGGCGCATGTCCCGGCAATCTACGCGGACCCGGCGGGCGAGCGGGGATGGGCGCCGCGAGCGGATACTTAAGTACGACTCGCCGGTGGCGGGCGGTGGTCTTTGGTCATCGCCCGGTCGCCTTGTGCCCGATCCGCCGCCCGGGGCGGCCCGCCTAGGTTCGGGCCATGACATCCACCAAGGACACCTCCCCGCTCACCGCCGTGTCGCATCTGCTCTCCTTCACCCTCGTCGTCGGTGGCGGAAGCGGTCTGCTGCACGAATGGTGGGGCTGGCTCCACTTCATGGGTTTCGTCCGCTTCGTCGTCCCCGATGGCTATGAGGTCTACGGCTATGTGGTGATGGTCGTCCTCGGCCTGACGGTGGGCGCGGCGGGCGGTGCGCTCGGCGATCGAAGCCGCGGCCGGTGACCACCCCGGTCACCGGCCGCGGCTTATGCGTCGTTACTTCCGCATCGCGATCCGCATGAACGTGATGGAGTTCGCCGGGAAGGTGTGACTGAAGGTGGTGTCCACACCGTCGAGTGTGGAACTGCTCGGCTTGATGGGCTGATCGGTGGCGCTGTTCACCGCGTCCGGGTCGCCCTGGAGCGTGGTCAGCCGAGCGGTGCGCCGGACCTTGACCCCTTGGCCGAGGTCGATACGGGTGCGGGCGGCCGCGTCCTGGGCGTTGACGACCTTGACGATGAGTTCACCGGTGGCCTTGTCGCGCGTCACCACCTGGCGGAACGGCTCGGCGGCCTTGTCATCGGTGAACGCGCCCCACTTCTTCCCGTCCAGGTACAGGGTCACCTGCCGGCCGCGGACCTCGATCCGCACGTCGTACGCCCGGCCCGTCTCGATCTTGGTGCCGTCCTCGGCCATCGTCTGCTTGGCGCCGTCGGTGGCCTTCTCCACGGCGGATCGGGTGTTGCCCCAGCCGCCGAGGTTCCACCAGTAGTAGTTGCCGGTGTCCTTGACCCCGAAGGCGATGAGAAAGCCCTCGCTGCCCGCGCGCTTGGTGGCCTTCAGCTTCAGGTCGTAGTTCTGCCAGCCGCGGTCGCCCGCGGTGACCATGGGGTTCTCGGCACTGGTGTCGGACTGTTCATACGCGCCGTCCCGCACCTGCCAGGAGCCGGTCCCGGTGGCCTTCGTCCACTTGCCGTCGCCGCCGGAGAAGTCGTCGCTGAGCAGGGTGGCCCCGTCCGCCGAGGTGACTTGGACATCGTCGTACGCGGCGCTGGTGGCCCAGGTGGACAGGCCGACGGCGCCGGTGATCGGGCCGGAGGGGAGGGACGGGGTGGCGGACGCCTCGCTCGGCACGACCTGATCGCCGACGTTGTTCATGAACAGCTTCTGGGTCTCATAGCTGGTCGAGCCCCAGGCGGCGGCGTTGTCGTACCAGATCAGATCCGGCCGCCACTGGACGTAGTCCTTGTTGGCCAGCAGCGGGGCGTAGGAGGTCATCTTCACCACATCGGCGTTGCGCTCCAGGCCGGTCATGTACGCGGCCTCGGCGAGGGAGTTGCCGAAGCGGTTGTCCTGTGAGGCGTATTCGCCGAGGAACACCTTCGGGCCCTGGCGGTCGTAGGAGTCGTAGCGCTTGTTGTTCTCCAGGAACCACTGGGGGCTGTTGTAGTAGTGCTCGTCGACCATCTTCACCTTGGCGGCGCGGTTCAGCTCCCACGCGCGGTCGAAGGTGACGCCGCTGTCGTCGGGCCCGGAGTTGCTGATCACCGTGATCTCCGGGTGCTTCGCCTCGATGGCCTTGCGGAATTCGGTGAAGCGCTCGAAGAAGGCGTCGGGGAGGTTCTCCTCGTTGCCGACCTCCAGACGGTTCAGCCCGAAGGGCTTCGGATGTCCCATCTCCGCACGCTTCTTGCCCCAGGTGGAGGTCACCGGGCCATTGGCGAACTCGATCAGGTCGAGGGTGTCCTGGATGTGCCGCTTCAGCAGCTCCGGATCGTCGGTGGCTTTGTTCTGGCCGCAGCCGGTGACGAGGGCGGGCACCACGGGCAGTGGTGTCGCGCCGATGTCCTCGGCGAACTGGAAGTACTCGTAGTAGCCGAGGCCGTAGGACTGGTTGTAGCCCCAGAAGTTGGCGTTGGTGGGCCGCTCCTCGACCGGGCCGACGGTGTCCTTCCACTGGTAGGACCGCTTGCGCTCCCAGCCCGGTGCCTCGTACGCCCGGTGGCTGCCGGTGTTCACCAGACAGCCGCCGGGGAAGCGCAGAAAGCCCGGCTTCAGCGCGGCGATCTTCTCCGCGAGGTCCTTGCGCAGCCCGTTCGGATGGCCTTTGTAGGTGTCCCGGGGGAAGAGGGAGACCATGTCGAGCCGGACGGTGCCGCCACCGCCGGCGGTCACCGCGAGCCGTCCGGTGGTGTCCGTGGCGCGCGCGGTGAGCGTCCCGGTGTACTTCGTCCAGCGATCCCCGCGCACGGTGGCGCGCAACGGCGTGGCGAGCGCGGTGGTGCCCGAGGCGGTGTGCAGGCCGATCGTCAGCGGGGTGCCCGAGGGGTTGTCGGTGCGGGCCCACACCGAGAAGTCGTACGTCTTTCCGGCCTGGACGGCGATGCCGGTGTTGTATCCGGCGTTGGTGACGCCGTACCCCGCCCCGGCGCCGCTGCCGTCCCCGCGCAGATCCAGCCGCAGGTAGTTGCGGTTCTTCTCATGGAGCCGCGCCTCGTCGTTCACCACCCGCGCCGTGCCGGTGGCGCCGCCGGTCGTGGTCTCGTTCCACGAGGTGAGCGGTGTGTACGAGGCGTGGTCGGCGGTGTCGTACTCGAAGGACCGGTTCTGGACCAGCTCGGCGTACAGCCCGCCGTCCGCGGCGCGGTTGATGTCCTCGTAGAAGATGCCGTACATCGCGTCGTCGATCTCCGGGCCCGCGCGGTCCGGATCGACGGTGATCGAGTAGTCGGTCACGGCCGCGGAGGAGGCTCCGGCGGCCGTGGGATCGGTGAGCGACGCGGCGGCGAGCGAGGTGGTGAGCAGAGCGCTCAGGGTGAGGCCGAGGCCCGGTCTGACGCGTCCCATTGATCGCATGGCGACTCCTGTACCGCAGAATGTTCGAAATATCGGACACTGCTCAGTACTTCGGACGGACGATAGGCAAGGGACCGACGGGGCGTCAATGGGCGGTGCGCGATGGTCAGTCAGCCGATCGCGGCGGTGCGGTCGTACCGCGGATCTCGAGGGCCGGAGCGGTGAGGGCGACCTCGCCGGGGCGGGCGGGGTCGGCGATCCGGTCGAGCAGGCGGCGTGCGGCGCGACGGCCGATGTCGTGGTTCGCGTTGTCCACGGTGGTGAGCCACAGATGGCGCAGCCGCGCGAGATAGGTGTTGTCGTAGCCGACGAGGGAGAGGTCGTCCGGCACCCGGAGGCCGAGCTCCTCGGCGGCCGACAGGGCGCCGACCCCCGCCATGTCGTTGAACGCGAAGACGGCGGTGGGCCGGTGCGGCGCGGCCAGCAGCCGGACCGTGGCCCGGTAGCCGCCCTCCTCGGTCAGATCGCCCTGCTCCACGGCCGCCGGCCCGGCCAGGCCGTGCTCGCGCATGACCGCCTCGAAGCCGCGGCGGCGCAGCTCGCCGACCACTCCCTGTCCGGCGATATGGGCGATGCGCCGGTGGCCGAGGCCGATGAGGTGCTCGGTGGCGAGGCGGGCGCCCAGCTCGTCGTCGCCCGCGACGATGTCCACGTGGGGCAGCACGGGCTCGCGGGTGCCCGCGACCACCGTGGGCACCCGCGCGGCCGCGGTGCGCACCGCCGCCGGGTCCGGGAGCGTGCCGACCGCGATCAGGCCGTCGACCCGCAGCTCGGTGAAGGTGTGGGTGAGGTCCTCGCCGAGCCGCCGGTTGAGCCGGCCGTCGGCGAGCAGTGTCCGCAGGCCGCTCGCGTACAGCTGGGAGTTGAGGCCGTCCAGCAGCTCCACGAACCAGGGGTTGCGCAGGTCGTTGAGGAGCACGCCGACGGTCCGGGTGCGCCGCTCGCTGAGGCTGCGCGCGGCGGCGTTGGGCCGGTAGCCGAGCTCCTCGACGGCGGCCAGGACGGCCTGCCGCTTCTCGGGGCGCACCTGCTCGGAGCCGCGCAGCACCAGGGAGACCAGCGACTTCGACACTCCGGCCCGTTCGGCGACATCGCGGATCGTCGGTGGTCTCATGTTCTGGACCGTTCCACAGGGCGGACGTGGTTGTCAAAGGGGTTGACACCCTGCGGATAGGGCTTCCAGTGTGGGCCGGGATAGTTCTGGAACGGTCCAAAGAAGGGCAGTCATGGTGAGTACGCTCGGGGTCGCCGTCGTGGGGTTCGGCTGGATGGGACGGGTGCACACCCAGGCGTACGTCCGGCTGCCGCACCACTTCCCGCAGCTGTCCGTACGGCCCGAACTCGTCGCCGTCGCCGACGAGGTGCCCGGACGGGCCGAGGAGGCCGCCGGGCGGTACGGCTTCGCCACCGCCGTCCGGGACTGGCAGGAGGTCGCCGCCGACCCCCGGATCCAGGCCGTGAGCATCGCCGCGCCGAACTTTCTGCACCGCGAGATCGGCATCGCCATGGCCCGGGCGGGCAAGCACATCTGGATCGAGAAGCCGGTCGGGCTCACCGCCGACGACGCCCGCGCGGTCGCCGCCGCCGTGGCCGAGGCCGGGGTCCAGGGCGCGGTCGGCTTCAACTACCGCAACGCGCCCGCCGTCCAGACCGCGCGCGCCATGATCGCAGCCGGGGAGATCGGCACCGTCACCCACGCCCGCGTCCGCCTCTTCAGCGACTACGCCGCCCACCCCGAAGGTGCCCTGACCTGGCGGTACGAACGCGCGCGTGGCGGCAGCGGAGTGCTGGGCGACCTCGCCTCGCACGGGGTGGACCTGGCCCGTTTCCTGCTCGGCGAGATCGACGCCCTGACCGCCGACACCGCCGTGTTCGTGCCCGAGCGGGCCCGCCCCACCGGCGCCACCGCCGGACACACCCGGGCCACCGGCGGCGAGCTGGGCCCGGTGGAGAACGAGGACTACGTCTCCTGTCTGCTGCGCTTCACCTCCGGCGCCCGCGGGGTGCTGGAGGCGTGCCGGGTCTCGGTCGGCGAGCAGAACACCTACGGCTTCGAGATCCACGGCACCAAGGGCGCCGTCTTCTGGGACTTCCGGCGCATGGGCGAACTCGGCATCAGCCACGGCAGCGCCTACCAGGACCAGCCCGTCTCCACCGTGTACATCGGCCCCGGACACGGCGAGTACGCCGCCTTCCAGCCCGGCGCGGCCAACAGCATGGGCTATGACGATCTGAAGGTGATCGAGGCGTACCACTTCGTGCGCTCCATCGCCGAGGGCACCGCCTACGGCGCCACTTTGGACGACGCCGTGCACAGCGCCACGGTGCTGGACGCCATGGCCCGCTCCGCCGAGCGGGGCACCTGGGTGAACCCCGGCTGAGCGGAGCGGCTCAAGGACATCCGGACCGTGGTGGGCACAGGCCATCCGGCTCATGGGTGGGAACGGTGAGCACTCGGGGCCGAACCGGCGTACTGGAGGGCGCGGGGAACCGCGCACGCGCCCTCGACGCCGGAGGTACCTCAACCGTGAGCACCACGACCAAAGCGGCCCCGACCCGGGCCGGCCGTCGCGACGCGGGCGATCCGCGGGGCGGGCGGTTCGATTCCTCCCTCGGCCTGATCATGCTGCTGGTCCTGGTGGTCACGGCACAGGGGCCGATCCGGCGGGCGCTGTCGGCTCCGGTGACGCAGAGCTGGATGACCGTGTTCGTCGCGGTGGTCCTCCAGGCCCTGCCCTTCCTCGTGCTCGGGGTGCTGCTGTCGGCGCTCATCGCGGTGTTCGTCCCGCCGTCGTTCTTCGCCCGCGCGCTGCCGCGGCGGCCCGCCCTCGCGGTGCCGGTGGCGGGGGTGGCCGGGGCGGTGCTGCCCGGCTGTGAATGCGCCTCGGTGCCGGTGGCCGGGGCGCTGGTGCGCCGGGGCGTCACCCCCGCGGCGGCGCTGGCGTTTCTGCTGTCCGCCCCGGCGATCAACCCGATCGTGCTGACCGCCACCGCCGTCGCGTTCCCCCGCGACCCGCAGATGGTGCTCGCCCGGTTCCTGGCCAGTCTGCTCGTGGCGTGTGCGATGGGCTGGCTGTGGCAGCGGCTGGGACGGGCCGACTGGCTGCGCCCACCGGCCCGCCCCTCCTTCCACGGCCACGGCAGGGGCGCCGCGTTCTGGGCGTCCGTACGCCACGATGTGATGCACGCCGGCGGTTTCCTCGTCGTCGGCGCGATGGCCGCGGCCACCCTGAAGGCCGTGGTGCCGGCGAGCTGGCTGCGTGGCGCGGCCGATGACCCGGTCGTATCGATCCTCGCCCTGGCGGTCCTCGCGGTGCTGCTGTCGATCTGCTCCGAGGCCGACGCCTTCGTGGCCGCGTCCCTGTCGCAGTTCTCGCTCACCGCCCGGCTGGCGTTCCTGGTCGTCGGGCCGATGATCGACCTGAAGCTGTTCGCCATGCAGACCGGTACCTTCGGCCGCGGGTTCGCGCTGCGGTTCGCCCCCGCCACCTTCGTCCTCGCCGTGCTGATGTCGGTCCTGGTCGGGGCGGTGCTGCTGTGAACCGGAAGGCTCAGGCGATCGTGCTGTTCCTCATCGGCGGGGCGGTGCTGCGGGCCGGTTTCACCGGCCTGTATCTGCGCTATGTGAAGGCGGGGCTGCGCCTGTTGCTCCTCGCGGCCGGTGTCGTCCTGATCGCGGCCGCCGTCGCCACCCTCTGGTACGAGCGGCCGCGCACGGCCGATGGCGCCCCGCACGCGGAGGAGGGCGACGGCGGCCACGCCCACCGGGAACCACGGGTCTCCTGGCTCCTCGTGCTCCCGCTGTTCGCCCTCATCCTGGTGGCGCCGCCCGCGCTGGGCTCGTACACCGCCATGCACACCGGCACGGCGCTGCAACGCCCCTGGGGCTTCCCCGCGCTCCCCGCCGGTGACCCGTTGCCGCTCAACGTGGCCGATTACGCGGGCCGCGCGGTGTACGACCACGGTTACTCCCTCGAGCACCGGAGGATCGAGGTCACCGGCTTCATCGCCCTCGACGGACACGGCGCCCCCTACCTCGTCCGCATGGCCCTCAACTGCTGCGCCGCCGACGCCCAGCCCGTGAAGATCGGGCTGGCCGGACGGATCCCGCCGGTGCTGCAACCCGACACCTGGCTCCAGGTCATCGGCACCTACACCCGCAAGCGGACCAATGACCCCGTGGGCGGTGGCACCATTCCGTACCTCGAGGTCAGCAGCTCCATGCCGGTCCCGGCCCCGCACGATCCGTACGACGAGAGCTGGAACGGCTGACCGCCCGGTGCCTGGATCGAACCGGCCGTCGTGCCGCCACCCGGCCGGTAAGATCGTCCGCGCGGCGGTTGCTCTTCGGGCAGTGGGCAGTGAGCGGTCGGCGACGGGGGATTTACGTCACCACGACCCTGGGAGCCGACCATGGCGAACACCTCCCCCGACCCTGCGGCCACGGCGCCGCTCGGGCCACCGCCGCCGTTCGACCCGGAGCTCATCGCGCCACTCGCGGCCATCAGCGAGATACTGCGGCCCGGCGGGTCCGGGGCCGATCCGGAGGCGGGGGACGGTCAGGGCGTGCCCGGTATGGAGACGCTGACGAACGAGGATCTGGAGCGCGACGGGGCCTTCCTGGTCGAGGAGCGGTCCGTCCCCGGCCCGGCGGACGCGCCGGAGGTCTCGCTGCTGATCTGCCGGTTGGCGGACGCGGCCATTCCCGCACCGGCGCTGTATCACATCCACGGCGGCGGCATGACGGTCGGCCACAACCGCCTGGGTATGCCGGAGTTGCTCGACCTCGCCCAGGAACTGCGGCTCGCCGTGGTGTCCGTCGAATACCGCCTGGCGCCGGGGACCCGGCATCCGGGGCCGGTCGAGGACTGCTACGCCGGGCTGCGCTGGACCGCCGAACACGCCGAAGAGCTGGGCATCGACCCGGGGCGCATCGTGGTCGTGGGCGGCAGCGCCGGTGGCGGCCTCGGCGCGGCCGTCACACTGCTGGCCCGGGACCGCGGCGGCCCGGCCCTGTTCGGGCAGCTACTGATGTGTCCCATGCTGGACGACCGCAACGACACACCGTCCGCCCGGCAGATGACCGGGATCGGGGTGTGGGACCGCACCGCCAACGAGGCCGGATGGAACGCACTGCTCGGCGACGCACGCGGGGGCGACGACGTCTCGCCGTACGCCGCGCCCGCCCGTGCCACGGATCTGTCCGGACTGCCGCCCGCGTTCATCGACGTCGGCTCGGCGGAGACCTTCCGCGACGAGGACGTGGACTACGCCGGCCGCATCTGGCGAGCCGGGGGATCGGCCGAACTGCACGTCTGGTCCGGGGCCTTCCACGGCTTCGGCGGCATGGCGCCGCAGGCCGCCGTCTCGCGGGACGCGCGGGAGGCGCGGCGGCGGTGGCTGCGCAGGCTCCTGGCCCACTGACGGCGCCCGTGCGCGGGCCGTACGTACGGCCCGCGCACGGGCGCCGCGGGAAGACCGCCGCGGGAACGATCCGACCGCCGTCGGCGGTGGCCGCGAGAGAGGGTCAGTGGGACTCGCGGGGCACCTCGTGTCCGCTGGAGCCGACCAGGAAGTCCAGGTCCAGACCCTGGTCCGCCTGAAGCACATGCTCGGTGTAGAGCCTGCTCCAGCCCCGGGCGGCGACCGGCGGCGGAGGCTGCCAGGCGGCCCGTCGGCGCTCCAGCTCGTCCTCGGCCACCTCCAGGGTGAGCGCACGCGCCGGGACGTCCAGGGTGATCCAGTCGCCGTCGCGCACCAGCGCCAGCGGGCCGCCGACGGCGGACTCGGGGGCCACATGGAGCACTACGGTGCCGAAGCCGGTGCCGGACATCCGGCCGTCACAGATCCGCACCATGTCCTCGACGCCCTTGCGCAGCAACTTGGGCGGCAGCACCACATTGGAGACCTCGGGCATGCCCGGGTAGCCACGGGGGCCGCTGCCCCGGATCACCAGCACGGTGTTCTCGTCCACCGGCAGGTCCTCATCGGCGTGCACGGCGATGTAGTCCTCCGGTGTGTCGAACACCAGGGCCCGGCCGCGGTGCCGGAGCAGGTGGCGGGATGCGGCGGACTGTTTGATCACCGCGCCGGCGGGTGCGAGATTGCCGCGCAGCACCGCGGTGCCGGTGCCCGCCTCCTGGAACGGGTCGTCCAGTGTCCGGATCACCTCACGGTTCCAGCACTCGGCGTCGCCGACGTTCTCCGCCACCGTGCGCCCGTTCACCGTGGCCGCCCCGGTGTGCAGCAGCGCGCCCAGCTCGCGCATCACCACCGGCAGGCCCCCGGCGTAGCAGAAGTCCTCCATCAGGAACCGTCCGGAGGGCTGCAGATCGACCAGTGTGGGCACCTCCCGGGCCAGCGCGTCGAAGTCGTCGAGGCTCAGCGGCACCCCCAGCCGCCCCGCGATGGCCAGCAGATGGATCACCGCGTTGGTGGAGCCGCCGATGGCCGCGTTGACCCGTATCGCGTTCTCGAACGCCGCCCGGGTCATGATCTGCGACGGCCGCAGATCCTCCTCCACCATGGCCACGATCCGCTGTCCGGCGCGCTGCGCCGTCTCGTACCGCCGCGAGTCCACCGCCGGCCAGCTCGCCGAATAGGGCAGTTGCATGCCGAGCGCCTCGGCCATCGACGCCATGGTGGACGCGGTGCCCATGGTCATGCAGTGCCCGTTGGACCGGGCCATGCAGCCCTCGGCGAAGAAACACTCCTCCTCGGTCATCCGCCCGGCCGCGAGCTCGGCCTCGAACCGCCACACCTGCGTGCCCGAGCCCACATCCCCGCCCCGGTACTTGCCGTTGAGCATCGGTCCGCCGGTGACCATGATGGCCGGCAGATCGACGCTGGAGGCGGCCATCAGCAGACCGGGGGTGGTCTTGTCACAGCCGGACAGCAGCACCACACCGTCCAGCGGATTGGCCCGTATCAGCTCCTCGGCCTCCATGGCCAGCAGATTGCGGTACAGCATCGCGGTGGGCCGCATCAGCGTCTCGCCCAGCGCCATCGCGGGGAACTCCAGCGGAAAGCCACCGGCCTGCCAGACCCCGCGCTTCACCGACTCCGCCACCCGCTGCAGATGGCTGTTGCAGGGCGCCAGCTCCGACCACGTCGTGGCGATGCCGATCACCGGACGGCCGTCGAACACCTCCCCGGAATAGCCCTGGTTGCGCATCCAGGACCGGTAGACCATGCCGGACCGGCCCTCCGCGCCGAACCAGGCCGCGCTGCGCCGCCGACCGTGTGTTCCCGTGTCAGTCACTTCTGCACTCCCTCTGGCGAACTCTGGCGAACGGTGATGGCGTCTGGACGAAGAGCGGTCTTGGCGAAGGCCGTCTCGGCGAAGAGCCTTCTCAGCGAAGGATGATGACGTTTCCGGTGATGAGCGCGGCCTCGTCCGAGGCGAGGAAGACGATGGTCTTCGCGACCTCGGCCGGATCGGCGACATGGAAATGGGTGGGGCTGGAGGCGACGAACCGCCGGACCTCGTCCGTGACCCACCCGGTGTCGGTCACGGGCGGCTGCACCACATTGGCCGTGATGCCGAGGGCGGCCAGCTCCGCGGCGGCCGACAGGGTGTAGTCGGTCTGCGCGGCCTTCGCCGCACCGTAGGACACCTCGCCGGGGAAACCGAGGTCCCCTCCCGACGTCAGGCCCACGATCCGCCCCCAGTCGGCACCGCGTGCCCGGTGGCGGCGGGCCAGCTCAGCGATCAGCAGCGCCGGCGCCATCGCGTCCACCGCGAACTGCCGGGACCAGGTCTGCGCGGTGACGGGGCGCAGCGGCCGGTCGAACCGGTCGGCCGGACCGGGGGTGAACGTATCCTGGATCCATCCCGAGGCGTTGTTGACCAGGATGTCGACCGGGCCCAGGCGGTCCTCGGCGAAGTCGAAGAGCCTCCCCGGAACCGCGGGGTCGCCGAGGTCCGCTTCGAACGCCTGGGCCCGCCCTCCGGCCCGGCGGATCTCCGCCGCGACCTCTTCGCCGTCGATGGACCGCGCGGCGTGGTACGGATCCGGGGCCTCCCCCTCACCGGGGTCGCTCGGGCGCAGATAGGCGCAGAGCACCGCGGCGCCGCGGGCCGCCAGCGCTCGTGCCGTCGCGGCGCCGATTCCCTGGTTCGCCCCCGTCACCAGGGCGACATGGCTGGTTGACGATGTTTCCCGCACCCCCGCAGTACAGCAAAGACCAGCGCCACGCGGAAGATCGTGTCAGCCGCGGAGCCGCGGCCGTCGTCGTCCGGCCTCGGGCGGATGAGCGGATATGGCGTCACGTCACCGGGCCGCCGCGTCCGTTCAGCCTCAGCGGCGGCGAGCCGTCCGGCCCGGCGTGGGCGGGTGCGGTAATCATCCGGTGCGTGCGGTGTGGATCGGTGTCCGGCACACGGTGAGGAGTGTCCGCATGAGTGGTGAGCTGTCCGGAGCCACGGCCCTGGTCACGGGCGCCACGGCGGGGATCGGCCGCGCCGTGGCGCTGGGCCTGGCGGCGCTGGGGGCCGAGGTCGTCGTGCACGGCCGGGACGCGCGGCGGGGTGCGGAGGTGGTCCAGGAGGTGTCCGCGGCGGGCGCCACGGCCAGATTCGTGGCGGCGGATCTCGCCGAGGCCGACGATGTGCGGCGGCTGGCCGCCGAGGCGGGGGAGGTGGACGTCCTGGTCAACAACGCCGGTGTCTACCGGTTCGCGGACACCGCCGGGACCTCGTCCGAGATGTTCGACGTCCATATGGCCATCAACGCCCGCGCACCGCTGCTGCTGGTCGGGCGGCTCGCACCGGGTATGGCCGCTCGGGGCCACGGGGCCATCGTCAACCTCAGCACCGTCGCCGCCGGTGCTGCCGCCCGCAACGCGGGGGCGTACGGCGCCTCGAAGGCCGCGCTGGAGCTGCTGACCCGGGTGTGGGCCGATGAGTTCGGTGGCCGGGGAGTCCGGGTCAACGCCGTGCGTTCGGGCCCGGTCCGTACGCCGGGCACCTCCGAGATGGGGGAGGAGGCCCTCCGGGCCGTGGCGCGGAGCACGGTCCTGGACCGACCCGCGGCGCCCGAGGAGATCGCCGAAGCCGTTCTGTTCCTCGTCTCCTCGCGGGCGAGCTACATCACCGGCGCCATCCTGGAGGCCCGGGGCGGCGAACTCGCCATCGGTTGACGCGGGCCGCCGTACTCCTAGACCGCGCCGCCGCAGGCGATGGGCTGTTCCGTCCAGATGCACTTGCCCTCGGCGGTGTAGCGGGTCCCCCAGCGCTGCGAGAGCGCGGAGACCAGTTGCAGCCCCCGCCCGCCCTCGTCCGTCTCGGCGGCCCGGCGGATCCGGGGAGTGGTGGAGCTGGCGTCCGAGACTTCGCAGATCAGCGATCTGCCACGGATCAGCCGGAGCCGGGTCGGCCCCCTCGCGTGCCGCACGACATTGGCCACCAGCTCGCTCACCAGCAGTTCGGTGGTCATGACGAGATCGTCGAGATCCCATGCCTCCAGCTGTTCGCGGACATGGGTGCGGGCGAGACCGGCGGCCACCGGGTCCTCCGGCAGCGGCCACCCGGCGGTGTTCCCGGAGGGCAGTCCGTGGAGCCGGGCGATCAGCAGGGCGGTGTCGTCGGCGGTCAGCCGCTGGGCGGGCAGCATCGTCCCGACCAGGAGGTCACAGAGCCGGTCGAGCCGGTCGTGGTCCTCGCCGTGCTCGCCGCCCGGCCCCCGGCCATTGGTACGCGGACGGCGCGGCGGACAGGTGAGGAGCCGGCCGTACTCGCTGGTGAGCACCTGGGTGCACTCGGCGATGCCGGTGTCGATATCGCGCGCCGCGGACTCCACCAGACCGTCGGTGAACAGCACCAGCAGACTGCCGTCGGGCAACTGGAGATCCACGGTGGAGAACGGCGGCTCGGCGGCGCCCAGCGGCGGATCGGGCGTCGGATCCAGGCACTCCACGCTTCCGTCGGGGCGCACGATCAGCGGCGGGGGATGACCGGCGCGGGCGAGGGAGCAGCACCCCGAGACGGGGTCGTACACCGCGTACAGACAGGTGGCGAAGGAGTCGTCGCCCAGATCGCTGACGACCTCGTTCAGATGGGCCAGGACCTCCTCGGGAGGCAGTTCCAGGTTGGCGAGCGTGTGCACGGCGGTGCGCAGCCGCCCCATGGTGGCGGCCTCGGCCAGACCGTGGCCCATCACATCGCCGATGACGACGGCCACCCGCTCCGCGGACAGCGGAATGACGTCGTACCAGTCGCCGCCGATGTCCGTACCGCTGCTGGCGGGCAGATAGCGGACGGCGGGGGTGAGGGCGGCCGGCGAGGGCAGGGTCCGGGGCAGCAGTCCGCGCTGGAGCGCCTGGGCGCGGGCGTGCTCGGTGTCGTAGAGACGGGCCCGGGCCAGCGCCTGGGCGACCATTCCGCTGAGGGCGGTGAGCAGGGTGCGCTCATCGGCGGTGAGGCGGCGGGGCTCGTCGAAGGAGACGGTGCAGGTGCCGATGGCGTTTCCCGAGGCGATCAGGGGAAGCACGGCCCAGGCGTTCTTCCGGGCCAGGGCGGGGCTGCCGGACAGGTCCGGGAAGAGCCGCACGTACTCCTCGGTCGAGGAGATGAAGAACGACCGCCGTGAGCCGAGCACTTCGTTGAGCAGACGGTAGCCCCCGAAGGCCGGGACCCCGTCGATCCTGCGGAGGAAGGCGCGGGGATAGCCCACGGAGCCCACTACGTTCAGCCGGCCGCCCTCCAGGAACAGCACCAGCAGACCCGAGGCGCCGAACGGCGGCAGTACATGCGCGGCGACGACCTGGACGACGTCCTGGGTGGTCACCGCGTCGGCCAGCGCGCTGGCCAACTCGCTGATCCTGGCGGCCTGTTCGGCACCGGCGCGCTCGGCCTCCGCGCGCCGCGCGGCCTGGGTGCGCCGTTCGGTCGCATCGGTGAGATAGGCCGTCAGCCCATCGGGCACGGAGACCAGCCGGATGTGGTACCAGCGGTCATCGGTGGGCCACTGGATGTCGAACCCGGTCGGCCTGCCGTCGGCGGCGGCGCGCCGGCAGCGCTCCTCCAGCTCGGGGACCGTGCCCGCGGGGCCCTCCCAGAGCGGCCTGCCGAGCACCTCCGCGGCCGGGCCGACCAGGCGCTCGGCCTCGACATTGAGGAAGGTGATCCGCCAGTCCTGGTTCACCGCGAAGAACGCGTCGCTCATGTACCGCAGCGCCTGCCCCACCGACTCCCGGGCCATCCGGCTCTCGGTGGTGTCCCAGACCTTCCCGATCATGCGGACGGGCTCGCCGTTCTCGTCCAGCTCGAGATGGGCGCGGCTCTGCACCCACCCGCTGGTCCCGTCGGGGCGGCGGACCCGGTACTCGGCCTCGTACCCGCTCCGCTCACGGAGCGACTTCTCGGTGGCGGCCATCACCCGCGGCATGTCCTCGGGGTGGATCAGGTCGATCCAGCTCTCGATCCGCCGCTCGTAGCCGCGGGGGATGCCCAGGAGTGTCAGGCCCGCCCGGTCCCACCACATCTCACCGGTGCGGATGCCCCATTCCCAGGAGCCGACGTTGACCACTTCCAGGGACTGCTGGAGCACCGAGCCGCCCGGCCGTTGGTGCCACCACGGGTGTTCGTCGCAGTCGCCGATCCCGCCCGCCGAGCGCGAGAGACGGTGCTCCGCCCAGCGTCCCACCGCCTCGAGGAAGGCGGCCTGTTCCGGGGTCGGCTCCCGCGGGCCGGTGAGGACGGACAGCGCGCCCACCGGCCCGTCCGGCCCGGTCAGCGGAACGGATGCCACCGTGGTCGCCGCCGGCAGGGCCCCGGAGGAGGCGCGGCTGGTCTCCCCGGGCCCGAAGGTCGCCCCGGGCCCGAGGGTCTCGCCGGGCCCGAGGGTCTCGCCGGCGGCCGCCGGCAGCCAGACGAAGCGGCCGTCCCGCACGGCCCGGGCGGGGGCGAGTGGGGCCTCGTCCTGGCGGATCTCCTCCCAGCCCCCGAGGGCGGCCGGCGGCAGCCCGCTGGCCAGGACCAGGCGCAGCGTACGGCTGCCGGCCGGGCCGCAGGACCAGTGCATCAGCCCCGCGAGTCCGCCCAGCTCGGAGACCGCCTGGTCCAGGGCGTGCTGCAGCACCTCACGGTCGTTGAGCTCGGCGCCCACCGTCGAGAGCAGGGAAAGCCGTTCGTCGCCCCATGAGTGGGAGCGCCCCACCGCGTCTGTTTCGCGCCGCTCCTCCATCCCCGGACCTCACCTCATGGAATAGGGCATTCTCGGACAAACGTAGCACTGGCATATGTGGAACATCCCTCACTGGACGTCCGTGGCCAGTTTCCCTATTTTCCCTACTGGAAAAATAGGGAATGATGAAGCCCGGCCGGATGGAGGGGAGCGGGCGTGACGGTGGTGGATGCGATGGCCGAAGCGCCCGACCGAGCGTGGTGGCTGCAGATCGCCGGCGAGGCGGCGGACGACCTCGCCACGGACGCGGTCATCCGCGACCAGGCCGGCAAGACGCCGTACGACGAGGTCGCCCGGTTGCGCGAGGCGGGGCTCCTGGCGCTGCTGATCCCCGTCGAGCACGGGGGCGGGGGAGCGGGCTGGTCCACGGCCTGCGCCGTGGTGCGGAAGATCGCCGCGGCCGATGGCGCGATCGGCCAGGTCCTCGGCTGCCACTACCTGCTGTCCTTCAGCGCCCGCTTCTTCGGCGGGGCCGATCTGGCCGCCCGGCTGGAGCGGGAGTCGGCGGCGGGGCAGTGGTGCTGGGGCGGCGGGCTGACCGCCCGTGAGCCACGGCTGACGCTCACCTCCGGGAGGGACGGCCGGGTGGTGAACGGACGCCAGGGGTACGCCACCGGCGTCCTGGTCGCCGACCGGCTGGCCGTCCGCGCCACCCATGCCGACACCGGTGAACCCCTCGCCGTGCTCGTCGACCCCGCCGATCCCGGTGTGGTGTGCGGCGGCGACGACGGGGACACCTTCGGGCAGCGGCTGGCGGCCGGCGGAAGCGTGGAGTTCGACGCGGTGCCGGTCGAGGACGGTGCGGTGCTCGGCCCGCTCTCCTGGGACGAGGACACCCCGTCGCCCTTCAGCGGTCTGGCCGCGCCGACCGGACGTCTGGTCTCGGCGCAGATCTGTCTCGGGATCGCGCAGGGGGTGCTCGCCGAGGCCCGCGAGTACACCAGGGCCGTGCACGCGCCCTGGCCGCACACCTCCCCGCGCGATCCGTACGCGCTGACCACCTACGGGGAACTCACCGTGGCCACGCTCTCCGCCGCCGCCCTCGCCGACCAGGCGCTGGAGGCCCTGGACGGCGGGCTGGCGCGGGGCGAGGACCTGACCGACGACGAATGCGCCGAGATCACCGTGCTCGCCGCCGCGGCCGAGGCCGCCGCCTCCCGGGCCGCCCACGACGCCACCGCCCGCGCCCTGGACGTCGTCGGCGCACGCTCCGCCTCCTCCGCCTACGGATTCGACCGCTTCTGGCGCAACGCGCGCACCCATACGCTCTACGACCCCGTCGCCCACCGGCTCCACGAGGTCGGGGACTACTTCCTCAACGGCGAGCACCCCCCGTTCACCCTGCCCTTCTGACGGCCCGCCGCGCCGGTGGCGGATAATCGGGGCATGCGGATCTCGGCGAAGGCGGACTATGCGGTGCGGGCGGCGTTGGAACTGGCCGCGGTGGGGGAGGGCACCTCCGTCAAGGCTGAGGTGATCGCCGGTGCGCAGGGCATACCGCACAAGTTTCTCGAAGGGATTCTGGGCGATCTGCGCCGGGGCGGGCTGGTGGCCAGCCAGCGCGGGGGCAATGGCGGCTACCGGCTGGCCCGCCCGGCGGACACCATCAGCATCGCCGAGGTGATCCGGGTGGTCGACGGACCCCTGGTGTCGGTGCGCGGAGTGCGCCCGCCCGAGCTGTCGTACTGCGGGCCGGCGGAGTCGCTGCTGCCGCTGTGGATCGCGGTGCGGGCCAATGTGCGCAAGATCCTCGGCGAGGTGACCCTCGCGGAGGTGGCCGCGGCCCGGCTGCCCGGCGATGTTCTGGGCCTCGCCGAGGATCCCGAGGCATGGACCAATCCCTAGCGGCCTCCCGCCGCCGCGTTACGACCCCGCGTCCAGGCCGTCGACCATGCGGTCCAGCAGACGGGCGAACGTGGCCTCGGGGGTGAGCGGGCGGGCGGGGGCGGAGAGCGCCTCGGCGAGCTCAGGGTGGTGTCCGTCGGCGGCCACCGCGGTGAGGTACCGGGCATCGGCGGCGGCCCGGTCGGGTGAGTCGGCGAGCGCGGCCTGAGCGATCTCATCGGCGACGAGTCCGGCGACGAAACCCGTGATCAGGCTGAACACCTCCAGCTTCGCGCCGCCGTCCAGCGCGGTGGGCCGCAGGGCGGCGAGCGCGTGTTCCACGAAGGCCAGGGTGTTGGGCCCGAGGGACCAGCGGCGGTTGAACAGCGCGCCGGGGAGCCATGGGTGGCGCAGCATCAGGGCGCGCTGGGTGTGGGCGATGGTCTTCAGATCGGCGCGCCAGTCGCCGGTCAGCGGGGCCGGTGGTGACAGCTCGCCGTTGACCTGGTCGACCATCAGCCGCAGCAGCGTCTCCTTGTCGGGAGCGTAGCTGTAGAGCGACATGACCCCGGCGCCGACCTGCGACGCCACCCGCCTCATGGTGACCGCGTCGATTCCCTCGGCGTCCGCCAGGGCGACGGCTGCGGCGGTGATCGCCTCACGGCTGAAGGCGGGTTTACGCCCCTTGCGGGGCTGCTGGGGGCTCTGCCACAGCTGCTGGGGGTCGACGCCTCCGGCGCCGGACCCGTCACCGCGAACCACGACCTGATCGCTCCTTCCCGCCATGACGACTTGCGGAATCCATCCAAGCATCTACTATTCTCGTACGTGGTACGGGAATGCAGGGAGGGGAACGCGGGATGACGTCACCTACGCGTGATGGCGGGTCCGGGGCCACCGACGGAGCGGCCGCGGCCGCCTGGATCGCGCCTTCGGGCAGGCCACCGCTGGCGGCGCGGATGATGAGGGCGACCTGGCGCTCCCTTCCGGCCAGGCGGTACGAGGCCGGACGGGAGGCGGACCTCGAGGTGCCGGCCGCCGACGGCAGCACCCTCCGCGCGGACCACTACTTCCCCCGCGCCGAGGGCGACTTTCCCACCCTGCTGGTGCGCTCGCCCTACGGCAGGGGAGTGCCCTGGTCGCCCATGTACGGGATGCTCTTCGCCGAACAGGGCTTCCATGTCGTCCTGCAGAGCTGCCGCGGCACCGGTGGCTCGGGCGGCGAGTTCGACCTGTGGCGCAACGAGGCGGCCGACGGCCAGGCCACCGTGGCGTGGCTGCGGGACCAGCCCTGGTTCAACGGCGCGCTGGGCACCATCGGTCCCAGCTATCTCGGCTATGTGCAGTGGGCGCTCGCCCTGGACCCGCCGCCGGAGCTGCGGGCGATGGTGGTGCAGGTCGGGCTGCACGACCCCCATGCCCTGTTCCACCGCGGCGGCGCGCTCCAACTGGAGAACGCCCTGCTCGTCGGCTCCGGCATGACCGCCCAGCACCGGGGGTTCGGCCCCTTCGTACGGGCCACGCTGCGCCTCCGGCGCCATCTGAAGCACATCACGCGGGCGCTGCCGCTGCGCGGATCGTACGCGCGTGGCCTCGGGGGTGAACTGCCCTGGCTGGACGGCGTGATGTCCCATCCGGACGCCGGTGACCCGTTCTGGAAAGGCGCGTCCACCGGTGGTGCCGCCGACGGCCTGCGCGTCCCCACCTGCCTGATCAGCGGCTGGCAGGACGCGCTGGTGGACCAGACCTTCGAGCAGTACGGCAGGCTGCGCCGGTCCGGCTGCGACACCTCCCTGCTCGTCGGACCCTGGACCCACACCTCCGCGCTCCAGCGGGGCTGGCCGGAGGTATTCGCCGAAAGTCTCGCCTGGCTGCGCGCGCATCTGTGCGGCGCCCCCTCGGGGCTGCGCCCGGCCCGGGTGCGGGTGCACATCGGCGGTCAGGGGCACTGGCGGGACCTCGACGACTGGCCGCAGTCCCCGGACACCGCCTCGTGGTACCCCGCGGAGGGCGGGCGGCTCACCCGGCAGTCGCCCGAAACGTCCGCCTCGCTGGCCTCCTTCCGCTACGACCCGGCCGACCCCACCCCGTCCATCGGCGGGCCGCTGCTCTCGCCCACCTCCGGGAGCCGGGACAACGGCGATCTCGAGAAGCGCCCCGATGTGCTGACGTTCACCGGCGAGCCGATGGCCGAGCCCATGGACGTTCTCGGCCCGGTCGCGGCGCGGCTGCGGATCTCCACCGACACCGGGTACGCCGATGTCTTCGCCCGCCTGTGCGACGTCGACGAACAGGGCCGTTCGGTCAATGTGTGCGACGGGCTGGTGCGGCTGCCGACCGGGCCGGGGCAGCCCGTGGCGATCACCGTGCCGATGAGCTCCACCGCCCACCGCTTCCTCCCCGGCCACCGGGTCCGTCTGCAGATCAGCGGCGGTGCCCACCCCCGTTACGCCCGCAACACCGGAAGTGGCGAGCCGGCGCTCGACGCGACCACCCTCACGCCCGTGCGCATCACCGTGCACGGGGCCTCGGTGCTGGACCTCCCGGTGGTCCGCGCCGAGCGGTGAGCCGGTGACTGGCGCGCGCGGGGGGCGTGCCGGCCGCCGATGCACACCGCCGCCCGGCACCGGGCGGACACCCGGCCGCGGTCAGGAGCCCCGCCCCGGCGGGCCTCCTACCGTGGCCGGGCCGGATCGTCCACCACATAGCCGAGGGCCTTGTCGACCACATTGCGCAGCGGACGGCCCTCGCTCCGCCGGATCAGATTGTCGAGGAACAGCTCGCCCAGGTCACCGCGCCAGTCCGTCACCTCGCCCGCGGTGTGCGGGGAGACGATGACGCCCGGCATCTCCCACAGGGGCGACTCCACGGGCAGCGGCTCGTGGGTGAAGACGTCCAGCGCCGCCCCGGCCAGCCTGCCCTGGGCCAGGGCGTCGACGAGGGCCTGCTCGTCGACCAGCGGGCCACGCCCGACGTTGACCAGCCGCGCACCCCGCTTCATCGCCGCCAGCACGGGCGCGTCGACCATGCCACGGGTGGCGGGGGTGAGCGGGGCGGCCAGGACCACATAATCCGCCTCGCCCAGCGCCTCGAGCAGGGCCGCCGGGCCGTGCACCACGCCGAAGTCCGGGTCGCCGGTCCGCGGTGTACGGCCGGCACCGCTGACCCGCATGCCGACCGCGCGCAGCAGACGGGCGACGGCACGCCCGATGGAGCCGGTGCCCCAGACCAGGACCGTACGGTCGCCGATGCGGTCGCTGTCCGAGGGCCGCCACTCCCGGCGGCGCTGATGCTCCCAGGTGCCGGGGAAGTCCTTGGCGAGGGAGAGGATCAGCCCCAGGACGTACTCGGCGATGGGCCGGTCGTAGACGCCCCGCGCGTTGGTGAGCACCACCTCGGGATTGCCGGTCAGCGCGGGGAAGAGAAACGGGTCCACCCCCGCCGCCGCCACATGCACCCAGCGCGGCGCCTTCGCCGGATCGCCGGGCCAGGCGGCGGCCACCGCGGTGGACAGCGGCCACCACGCGAGCAGGGCGTCCGCCCCCGGGAGGAACAGCGGCAGCTCCTCCTCGGTGGCGTACACCGTCTCGGCGAGGGACTCGATCCGCGCCCGGTTGGGCGGCAGATGGTCCCGGTACAGGACGACCAGCCGGTCAGCCACGTCCGGCCCCCACGGGCCGGTCGGCGGGAAAGCGCACCTGCCCGCCTGGAACACCTGCCGCGGCGGTGGCATCGGTCATGACGGGTCTCCCACGGGCGTGACGGATACGGGCGGACGCCTCAAGCCTGACCGCCGCCACGCCGGTGGACAACGGACAGAGTGTCCACCCGATGACGAGGGACGGAACACGGTGGACGTTGACGGTGGCCGTCGGCTGAACCAGGGTGATGGCCAGCCGGAACGCGCCACCGGTCGCTCCGGAGCCCATCCCCGTCCCCGGGCCACACCCCGCCCACCGCGCGGTTCCCCCGCCGCATGCGTCCCGACCGCGTACACCGCCGTGCGTGCCCACCGAATGCTTGACACACGATGCCCGCCACCGCCCCGCCACCCCCGGCATCGGCCCGCGCCGCAGCGCCCCTCCTCGTCCCCAGGAGAAGCAAGCATGTCCCTTCCCAGAACCTCCCGAGAGCCCCACCAGAACTCCTCGCCCACCCTGGACAACGCCCCCGTCACCGCCTTCCACCGCAGGATGGTCCTCGTCGCCATGGGCGGTCCGTTCTGCGACGGCTATCTGCTCGGCATCATGGGGGTGGCGCTCAGCCTGATCACCCCGGCCCTGGCCCTGGACACGCTGTGGACCGGGCTCGTCGCGGCGTCCGTCCTGGTGGGCGTCTTCCTCGGTGGCGTGGTGTTCGGCCCGATCACCGACCGGGCGGGCCGCCATCTGATGTATGTGATCAACCTGGCGGCGTTCGTGATCGGCTCCGCGCTGCAGTTCTTCGTCACCGAGGCGTGGCAGCTACTGGTGCTGCGGCTGTTCATCGGCATCGCCATCGGCGCCGACTACCCGATCGCCTCGGCCCTCACCACCGAGCTGGTGCCGCGCCGGATGCGTGGCCCCGCCCTGTCCGGGCTGGTCCTGGCCTGGTGGGTCGGCTACGGGGTCAGCTACTGGGCCGGGTGGCTGCTGCTGGGCACCGGCGACGACGCATGGCGCTGGATGCTCGCCTCCGGAGCGGTCCCCGCCGTGCTCTTCCTCCTCCTGCGGGCGGGCGTTCCCGAGTCGCCACGGTGGCTGGCGTCGCGGGGACGGGTGGAGGAGGCCAGAGAGGTCGTACGCCGCCACCTCGGCCAGGAGGTCAGCGCCGAGGAACTGCTCGTCGAGACCCGCCAGGACCGGCGCGGCGGCTCCGGGATGGGCAATCTCGCCGAGATCTTCCGCCGCGGCTACGGGATCCCCGCGCTGTTCTGCTCGCTGTTCTGGATCTGTCAGGTGGCGCCCGCCTTCGCGGTGCGGTCGTTCCAGCCGCAGATGCTGGAATCCTTCGGGGTGACCGGCACGTTCGGCGCCAGCGCGCTGATCACCACGATCGCGGTCGCCGGAACGGGCCTGGGACTGGTCGTGGTCAATCGCATCGGCAGGCGTCCGCTGCTCATCGGCAGCTTCCTGTGCATCAATGTCTCCCTGATCGCGCTCATCGTGCTGCCACTGCACTACGCGGTCCTGGTGGTGGGCCTCTTCGCCGCCTTCCAGTTCTTCGAGGCCGCGGGCAGCGGACTGCAGTTCGTCTATCCCAGCGAGCTGTTCCCCACCGATCTGCGGGCCACCGGCGTCGGGGTCGCCACCGCCATGAGCCGGGTGGGCTCCGCCTCCAGCACCTTCCTGCTCCCGATGGCCACCGCCGACCTCGGGGTGCGCGGCACCCTCGCCATCGGGGTGGCGATCACACTCATCGGCCTGGTGGTCTCCGTCCTCCTCGCCCCCGAGACCAAGAACCTCGGCCTGGCCGAAGCCAGCAGCCGCGCCTGACGCTCCACCAAATAGTTACCTGACGCATCGTCAATAACGTTGTCACCGCCTCGGAAAGGACGCACCCATGCGCAAGCTGGTCTCCTTCGACTGCTACCGCACGCTCATCAACTTCGACACCCGCACCGCCACTCACGAGATCGTCAAGGACCGGCTCGCCGAGTTCGGTGTCGACCCCGAACAGTTCCACCACGACGCGTATGTGATGCGTTTCCAGGGCGTCCTGGACGAATACCTGCCCTACCGGGAGATCGTCCGCCGCACCCTGCGCAACGTCATGACACTGCACGGCCTGGAGTACCGGGACGAGGACGGCGAGGCGCTGATCGAGGCCATCAAGAAGTTCACCCCCTTCCGCGAGGTCCCCGACGCGCTGCGCCGCCTCAAGGGCGAGTACGACATCGCGATCCTCTCCAACAGCGAGGACGACCTGATCGCCTACGCCGTCGAGGCACTGGGCGTGGACTTCGACCATGTGCTCACCGCCGAGCAGGCCGGCGCCTACAAGCCGCTGCCGCAGGCGTTCGAGTACCTCATGAAGGCCACCGGCCGCGGCCCCGGGGACATCATCCACACCGCCCAGGGCTGGGAGTACGACATCATGCCGACCAAGCGCTACGCGGGCATGCGGCGGATCTGGGTGAACCGCTACGGCTTCCCCGGCTCGCCCGCCTTCCAGCCGTACGAGGAGATCAAGGACCTGTCCGAGCTGCCCGGACTGCTCGGGGTCTGACCCCCGCCCCGGCCACTCCCGCCACCGCCCACCCCGCGAAGGGAATCCATGACCGCCACCACGGCCGGCCGTCCGGCACCGGTCAACGGCCGCGTCGCCCACTGGTTCGCCGAACTCCCCACCCCGCGCCCGGCGTTGCCCGGCGACCGCGACGCGGATGTGTGCGTCGTCGGCGCCGGACTGACCGGGCTGTGGACCGCGTACTACCTCAAACACGCCGACCCCGGTCTCCGGATCACCGTCCTGGAGGCCGAGTTCGCCGGATTCGGTGCCTCCGGCCGCAACGGCGGCTGGGCCTCCGGACTGATCCCCGGCGCCCGCGACCGGATGGCCAGGGCCTATGGCAGGCCCGCCGTCCTGGACTGGCAGCGGGCCATGAACGAGGCGGTGGACGAGGTGATCGACGTCGCCTCCCGCGAGGGCATCGACGCCGGCATCGTCAAGGGCGGCACCCTGCGCGTCGCCCGCACCCCCGCCCAGGCCACCCGGCTGCGCCACAAGGTCGAACAGGACCATGAGTGGGGGGTGGCCGACTCGGTGCTGCTCACCCCCGCCGAATCCGCGAGGCGCATCCGCGTCGACGGGGTCACCGCCGCCGCCTTCACCCCCCACTGCGCCCGGCTGCAGCCGGCCGCCCTGGTCCGCGGCCTCGCCGACACCGTCGAACGGCTCGGTGTCACCATCCATGAGAAGTCCCCGGTCACCGCCATCGAACCGGGCCGTGCGATCACCGCGCACGGCACCGTCCGGGCCCCCGTCGTCCTCCGGGCCACCGAGGGGTTCACCGCGTCCCTCAAGGGGCTGCGGCGGGCCTGGCTGCCCATGAACAGCTCCATGATCGTCACCGAACCGCTGCCCGCCCGGATCTGGCGGGAGATCGGCTGGGAGGGCCGGGAGACCCTCGGGGACACCGCCCACGGCCATATGTACGCCCAGCGCACCGCGGACGACCGGATCGCGATCGGCGGCCGCGGGGTGCCCTACCGCTTCGGCTCGCGCACCGACCACCAGGGGCGGGTCGGCGAGCGGACGATCGGTCAGCTCATCCGGACCCTGGAGCGGATGCTGCCGCAGACGGCCGGGGTCCGGGCGGACCACGCGTGGTGCGGGGTGCTGGCCGTGCCCCGCGACTGGTCCGCCACGGTCGGCCTGGACCGGGCCACCGGGCTCGGCTGGGCCGGCGGATACGTCGGCCACGGAGTCACCTCCACCAACCTGGCCGCCCGCACCCTCACCGATCTGGTCCTGGAGCGCGACACCCGGCTCACCCGGCTGCCGTGGACCGGCCACGCCCCGGGCACCTGGGAGCCCGAGCCGTTCCGCTGGCTGGGGGTGCGCGGCCTGTACGTCGCCTACCGCCTCGCCGACCGCCATGAGGCGGGCGGACGTGTCCGTACCTCACCCATCGCCACCATCGCCGACCTCATCGCACGCCGTCCGTGAGGCCGCCCGCCGCCGCGTCCGGGCCCCGTTCGGTGGCCCTGGGCGCGGTGGCCCGGCTCTGCGATGATGAGCGGTATCCGGAGGGAGTCCGTCCAGATGCCGTTGCTCACGGTTGCCGACGTCCTGCGCCTTCCCGTCATCGTCGCGGGACTTCCCCGTGTCATGGCCGGTGAGGGGGAGCTGGCCCGTGCGGTCCGCTGGGTGCATGTCACCGAGCTGCTCGACCCCGCCTCGTTCCTCGAGGGCGGAGAGCTCGTACTGACCACCGGCATGCCCCAGCCCAACGACCCCAGCCGGTTGCGCGGCTATGTGGACCAGCTGGCCGACATCGGCGCCGCGGGGCTCGTGGTGGAGCTCGGCCGCCGCTACCAGCAGGTGCCACCGGACCTGGTGGCCGCCTGCCGCGCACGGGACCTTCCGCTGATCGTCCTGTCCCGCGGCATCCGCTTCATCGAGGTGACCCAGACCGTCCACGCGCTGATCCTGGACGCGCAGGGCGAGCTGCTGCGCCGCTCCCAGCAGGTCCATGAGATCTTCACCGCGCTGACGCTGCGCAACGCGGAGCCGAAGGAGCTGGTCCGCGCCGCCGCCGATCTGATGGGCCGCCCGGTGGTTCTGGAGAACCTGCTGCACCACGCGGTGGTCTCCGGTACGGCGGGCGGCACGGCCGGCAAAGTCCTGGAGGCGTGGCCGCGCCGCTCCCGTGCCACGCCGACCCCCGACACCGCGGGGGCCAGCGGACCCGAGGACTGGCTGGTGGCCCCCGTCGAGCACAACGGCCGTCGCTGGGGACGGCTGGTGGCGCTGCCGGACGCGGCCGCCCCCGCGGCCGACCCGGAACACACCATGATCCTCAGGCGCGCCGCCACCGCGCTCACCCTGGCCCGGCTGACCGGCCACACCCAGTGGGACCGCCAGGCCCACACCTGCGCGCTGCTGGAACTGCTGCGCTGGAGCTACCGCGGCCGTACCGAGGCGCGCATCCGCATCGAGGCCCTCGGCATACCCGTCGTCGGCCACCGCCTCATCGCCCTCGCCATCGGCCACCACGGCGCCACCGCCGACGAGACGGGTCTGGACGACCGGCTCGCCGACGCCCTGCGGGACTCCGGCATCAGGGCCCTGGTGGGGCGGCTCTCCCCGGACCGGACCGGGGTGCTGCTCGCGCTGGCCCGGGCCAGCGCCTGGCAGCCGGTGGTGGAGCGGGTCAGCCGGCTCACCGAGGAGACACTGGGCGAGCCGGGGGTGGTGGCGGTCGGTCCGGGAGTGACGGAGATCGACCAGGTGGCACGGGCGTTCCGGGAGGCCGAGGAGGTCGTGGACGCCATCGGCCCCGGCACCCCGCACCGGCCGTTCCATGTGCCCTCCGACGTCGGACTGCCCGAGCTGCTGTACGCGCTCCGCGACGACGTCCGTGTGCAGAAGTACGTAGAGCACCAGCTGGGCAGGCTGATCGAGTACGACGAGCGGCATGCGGGCGATCTGCTGAGCACGCTGCGCCACTATCTCGCCGCGGGCAACAAGTCCATCGCCGCCAAACAGATCGGCCTCTCCCGCCAGGCGTTCTACCAGCGGCTGCACACCATCGAACGGCTGCTCGGCCGCGACCTGGAGTCCGGTGTGCAGCGCACCCAGCTCCATGTCGCCGTCACCGCCCTGGACACGCTGACGGCGGCCCGCACGGGAGGATGGGACGCATGACATCCGAGACCGGCTATCTGCTGGACAACCGGCAACGCGAGGCCGGGCGGCGCTTCGACGCGCTGGCCGAGCTCTTCGACCCGTGGACCCTCGACCACCTCGACCACCTCGGCCTGGCCGCCGGTTGGCGCTGCTGGGAGGTGGGAGCGGGCGGCCCGTCGGTGCCCACCGCCCTCGCGGAGCGGACCGGGCCCACCGGACAGGTGCTGGTGACCGACATCGACACCTCCTGGCTGACGGAGCTGTCCGGCCCGGCCGCCGCCCCGATCGAGGTGCGGCGCCATGACGTGGCCCGCGACGAGCCACCGGGTGGCGGCTTCGACCTCGTCCACGCCCGGCTGGTGCTGGTGCATCTGCCCGACCGGGCCGAGGCGCTGCGGCGGATGGCCGAGGCGGTACGGCCGGGCGGGTGGCTGGTGGTGGAGGACGCCGACCCGGCGCTCCAGCCCCTCGCCTGCCCCGATGAGCGCGGCCCGGCCGAGGAGCTGGCCAACCGGATCCGCCGCGGGTTCCGCGCGCTGCTCGCCGAGCGCGGTGTGGACCTCGCCTTCGGCCGCACCCTGCCCGCCCTGCTGCGCGGCGCCGGGCTGCACGACGTACGCGCCGAGGGCTGCTTCCCGCTGACCTCCCCGGCGTGCCGGGAGCTGGAGGCGGCCACCGTGCGTCAGCTGCGCGGGCGGCTGGTGGCGGGCGAGCTGGCCACCGAGGAGGAGATCGAGCGCCATCTGGACCACCTGCGCGGCGAGGGGATGGACGTCACCACCGCCCCGCTCATCACCTGTTGGGGCCGGCGCCCCCACTGAGCGGATGGCAGGGCCGGGGTGCTCAGTCGAGCAGGCCGAGCTGTCCCGCGGCCCGGATCGCCAGCCAGACCTCGGCGAACGCGCCGGTGCTGGACAGATCGCGGCCGGTCAGCTCGCTGAAGCGGCGCAGCCGGTAGGCCAGCGTATTGGGGTGCACATGGAGCGCCGCGGCCGCCTCGTCCGTACGGCGATCGCGCTCCATCCAGGTGCGCACCGACGGCAGCAGCCGTGAGCCATGCCCCGCGTCGTAGCGCTGCGCCTCGCCCAGCACATGCTCGACCAGGTCGGTGAGGGCTGCCGGGTCGTCGGGCAGCCAGCGGCCGGTGACATCGTCGCCGTACCGTACGAGGGCCCGGCCGGACGCGACGGCGTGGGAGGCCGCCCACAGCGCCTCGCGCTGGGCGATCCGCAGCGGGGTGCCCGGGCTGAACGGGCGGCTCATCCCGGCGGCCACGCCGGGCAGCGTCTCGACCGCGTCACCCAGGCCCGGTGAGCCGAGCAGATAGCGGTCCTCGCCGCGCTTGAGCAGCAGACACGGCTGATCCTCCAGCGCCCGCAGCACGGCGTCCTCGGTGGCGCCCCGGACCACCGCCAGCACGGTCTCGCCCTCGATGGAGTGGCGCAGCAGATGGCGCCGCGCCACCGCGGGTTCGAGCGCGCCCTGCAGCAGCTCGGCGAGGATCTCCGCGCCCTCGCGGCGCAGCGTCTCCCGTTCGGTGCGGACCATGGCCACCTGGAGGGCGGCCACCGTGGCGATGTGCTGCACCACCGCGAGCCCCGCCGGGCGGGCGCCCTCCCGTTCGAAGGCGATGAGGAAACCCGCCGGGCCACCGGGGGAGGGGACCGGGAGGGCGAAGCCGCCGGGGATGGTCGGCGGGGCGTCCGCCGAGCCGGGGATCACGGATGTGTCGGGCGCGGGCACACCGGGCAGCAGCGGACGGCCTTGGGGGGTGCACAGATAGATGTCGTAACCGGACAGCTTCTCCAGCCGGCTGAACAGCGTCGCGGTGTCCAGATTCTCCGAGGTCAGCCAGCGCAGCGCGCCGAACACCTGCAACTGGGCGCCCAGCCGGTGGCGGGCGTCCTCCTGGACGGCGGCGGCCACTTCCTGCGCCACCGCCATGAACGGCACGGCCAGCGGGATCTCCAGGACCGGCATGCCCCGCTCCTCGGCGGCGTCGAAGAACGCCCGGCGCAGCGGGGGCATGCGCAGCTGGGCGGAGACGGCCAGGGCGGCCACCCCGGCGTCGTCGAGCCGCTCGAGATAGCCGCGCTGTCCGGCCGCCGAGCGGGGCATCGCTATCCCCGTCGTCATGATCATTTCGGAGCCGAGCAGCCACGGCGTGGGGTCGTCCAGCTCGCTCACATGGGCCCAGGACACCGAGCGGTGCAGCCCGGCGCCACCCGCGATCAGACGTAGCTGGAGGGCCGGATACGACAGCAGATCGTCGACCGTCACACCCTGCTCTTTGTTGTTCACCACAAATTGAGCCTAACTCTTTGTCTCAGCAACGATTGTCGCGCGGTTCCTCCGCTGTGCAGACTCGCCCGACCGGACCCCACCGGCGCACGTGAAGAAGGGACTGCGAGAACCATGACCGAACCCCGAGGGCCCGTCGACTCCTCCCGGGTCCCGCGCTTCGCCGGCCCGGCCACCTTCGCCAGGCTGCCCCGCCTCGACGAGGTGTCCGGCGCCGACGTGGCCGTGGTGGGTGTCCCGTTCGACGGCGGTGTCTCCTACCGCCCCGGCGCCCGCTTCGGGCCCGCCGCGGTGCGCGAGGCCAGCCGACTGCTGCGCCCCTACCACCCGGGCCTCGATGTGTCGCCGTTCGCCACCCAGCAGGTGGCCGACGCCGGTGACATCGCCGTCAACCCCTTCGACATCGGCGAGGCCATCGAGACCATCCAGGACGCCGCGAACGGCCTGCAGGCCGACGGCACCCGACTGGTCACCATCGGCGGCGACCACACCATCGCGCTCCCGCTGCTGCGCGCCGCCGCACAGCGGCACGGCCCGGTCGCGGTGCTCCACTTCGACGCGCACCTGGACACCTGGGACACGTACTTCGGCGCCGAGCACACCCACGGCACCCCGTTCCGCCGGGCCGTGGAGGAGGGTGTCGTCGACACCTCCGCCCTCTCGCACGTCGGCACCCGCGGCCCGCTGTACGGCAAGCAGGACCTCACCGAGGACGAGAAGCTGGGCTTCGGCATCGTCACCTCCGCCGATGTCTACCGGCGCGGCGCCGACGAGGTGGCCGACCAGTTGCGCCAGCGCATCGGCGACCGGCCGCTGTACATCTCCATCGACATCGACTGCCTCGACCCGGCCCACGCCCCCGGCACCGGCACCCCGGAGGCGGGCGGCCTGACCTCGCGCGAACTCCTGGAGATCCTGCGCGGACTGGCCGGCTGCCGACTGGTCGGCGCCGATGTGGTGGAGGTGGCGCCCGCCTACGACCACGCCGAGATCACCTCGGTCGCTGCCTCCCACGTCGCCTACGACCTGATCAGCCTGCTCGCACTACAGGGGAAGCGGGAGACAACGGATGAGTGACTCCCCGGCACTGACCGAGGTCGAGAGCTACGGGGTCGAGCGCATCCCCGACGCGGACCGCAGCGCGACCCCCTTCGACCTGTTCCGCGTGGCGTTCGGTGGCGCCAACACCTTCGCCACCTGTGTGCTCGGCGCCTTTCCGATCCTCTTCGGGCTCTCCTTCTGGCAGGGCCTGGCGGCGACCGTGCTCGGCGTGGTGGGCGGGTCCCTGATCCTCGCCCCGCTCGCGGTGTTCGGCCCGCGCAACGGCACCAACAACGCGGTCTCCTCCTCGGCACACCTGGGGGTGCACGGGCGGATCGTCGGCTCCTTCCTGTCGCTGCTCACCGCCATCGCGTTCTTCTCCATCTCGGTGTGGTCCTCCGGAGACGCGCTGGTCGGCGGCGCCCACCGGCTGATGGGCGTGGAGCAGAACGACGGGGTGTTCGCCCTCGCGTACGGCATCTTCGGGCTGCTGGTGCTGACGGTGTGCGTGTACGGCTTCCGGTTCATGCTCTTCGTCAACAAGATCGCGGTGGTGGCGGCCTCGACACTGTTCGTCCTCGGCTTCTTCGCCTTCGTGGGGGACTTCGACCCCGGCTACCAGGGCTCGTTCGCCTCGGTGTCCACGGCCGGATTCTGGCCCGCGTTCATCGGCTCGGCGCTGATCGTGCTGTCCAACCCGGTGTCCTTCGGGGCCTTCCTCGGCGACTGGGCGCGCTACATCCCCGCCGACACCCCGCGCCGGAAGGTCGTCACGGCGGCGTTCGCCTCGCAGATCGCCACCATCCTGCCGTTCTTCTTCGGTCTGGCCACCGCCTCGATCATCGCCAAGAAGGCCGCGCCGTACATGGACGCGGACGCGCCGAACTACGTCGGCGGGCTGCTGGCCATCTCGCCCGGCTGGTACTTCCTGCCGGTGTGCCTGCTCGCGCTCATCGGCGGCCTGTCCACCGGCACCACCTCGCTCTACGGCACCGGCCTGGACTTCTCCAGCGTGTTCACCCGGTTCAGCCGGGTGCAGGCCACGCTGTTCGTCGGAGTGCTCTCGATCGGGTTCATCTTCCTCGGCCGGTTCGCGGCCAATCTGTCCCAGTCCATCTCCACCTTCGCCACGCTGATCATCACCTGCACCGCCCCGTGGATGATCATCATGGTGCTCGGCTATGTGACCCGGCGCGGCTGGTACGACCCCGATTCACTCCAGGTGTTCAACCGGCGCCAGCGCGGCGGCCGTTACTGGTTCCACCATGGCTGGAACTGGCGTGGCATGGGCGCCTGGCTGACCGCGGCGGTGCTCGCCCTGATGTTCGTCAACGTCCCCGGGCAGTACGTCGGCCCGCTCGGCGATCTGGCCGACGGCGCGGACATCTCGCTGCCGGTCGGTCTCGCCACCGCCGCGCTCCTCTATCTGACCCTGCTGTGGATCTTCCCCGAGCCGCGCGAGGTGTACGGGCCCGAGGGGCCGCGGCTGGTCCGCGCCTCGGACGCGCCCGTTCCGCCGATCACCACGGAGACCGGCGCGCCCGTGACCGCGGTGGCGGAAGGGGCGTGAGGCCGCCGTGCGCCTGATCGACCTGTCCGTCCCGATCGCCACGGGAATGCCGGTCTACCCCGGCGATCCGCAGGTGGCCATCGCCCCGGCGCTGAGCGCCGCCGCCGACGGGGTGAACGTGCTGCACCTGGACATGGGGTCGCAGTCCGGCACCCATGTCGACGCGCCGTTCCACATCGACGACGCGCTGCCCACCCTGGATGCGCTGCCCCTGGAGCGCTTCTGGGGCCGGGCCGTGGTGGTGGACGCCCGTGGCGCGGAGCCCCGGACCCCGCTCGGACCGTCCCTGTTCGAGGGATGCCTGTCCGAGGGCCGCCCGCGGGCCGGAGACATCGTGCTCGTGGCCACCGGCTGGTCACGGCACTGGGGCGGCGACGACTACCTCGCCCATCCGTATCTGGCCCGGGAAGCCGCCGAACTCCTGGTGGCCGCCGGGATCCGCACCGTCGGCATCGACGCGCTGAGCGTCGACCCCACCCCCGCCGACGACTTTCCCGCCCACCGGATCCTGTGCGGCGCCCACGCCGTCATCGCCGAGAACCTCACCGGTCTCGACCCCCTGCTCGACGCACAGACGGCGGGAGAACCCATCGAGGTCTCCCTGCTGCCGCTGCGGCTCCCCGCGGCCGACGGCGCCCCCGTACGGGCCGTGGCCCGCGTCGGCTGAACCACCCACGCAAGGAGCACCACCCCATGAACGACGAGGTTCTGCAGGCCGCCGACGCCGTGGTGGCGGCGTTCGGCGAAGGCCGCCTCGACGACTACTTCGCGGCGTTCGCACCCGACGCCACGTTCGTCTTCCACACCACCTCCGAACGGCTCACCTCCACCGCGGAGTACCGGGCGCTGTGGGACCGCTGGGTCGCGGAGGACGGCTTCCGCGTCCTGGCCTGCGCCTCCACCGACCGGCTGGTCCAACTCCTCGGCGACACCGCCGTGTTCACCCATCTGGTGAAGACCACGGTGAGCACCACGGCCGGTGAGGAGACCACTCACGAGCGCGAGACCATCGTCTTCCGCCGTCAGACCCACGGCCACTGGCTGGCCGTGCACGAACATCTCTCCGCAGCACCCGGCACGATCATGGAGACGGAACGATGAGCGAGCTTCTCGCCCTGCGCAACCACATCGACGGCACCTACACCGACGCCGCCGACGGCCGCCGCCTGGAGGTCACCGACCCCGTCGCGGGCGAGGTGTACGCCTCCTCGCCCCTGTCGGGCGCCGCCGACGTCGACGCCGCGATGGCCGCCGCCGCGGCGGCCTTCCCCGTCTGGCGCGACGCCACCCCGTCCACCCGGCAGAGGCTGCTGCTGAGGATCGCGGACGCGGTCGAGGCCCGGGCGGAGGAGATCGCGGACGCGGAGTGCCGCAACACCGGAAAGCCGCGCGCCCTCACCCTCACCGAGGAGATCGCCCCGATCGTCGACCAGCTCCGGTTCTTCGCCGGTGCCGCGCGGCTGCTGGAGGGCCGGTCGGCGGGCGAGTACATGGAGGGCCTGACCTCGATCATCCGGCGCGAGCCGATCGGGGTGTGCGCGCAGGTCGCGCCGTGGAACTACCCGCTGATGATGGGCGTCTGGAAGTTCGCCCCGGCTCTCGCCGCGGGCAACACCGTCGTCCTCAAGCCGTCGGACACCACCCCCGCCTCCACCGTGCTGCTCGCGGGCATCATCGGCGACATCCTGAAGGAGATGGGCCTCCCGGCCGGCATCTTCAACGTGGTGTGCGGCGACCGCGAGACCGGCCGGCTGATGGTCGAGCATCCCACCCCGGCGATGGCGGCCATCACCGGCTCGGTGCGCGCGGGCATGCAGGTCGCCGCGTCGGCCTCGAAGGACATCAAGCGGGTCCATCTGGAACTGGGCGGCAAGGCCCCGGCGGTGGTCTTCGAGGACGCCGATGTCGCGGAGGCCGTGGAGGGCATCTCCCTCGCCGGATTCTTCAACGCCGGACAGGACTGCACCGCGGCCACCCGGGTCCTGGTCCACGAGTCGGTCCACGACGCGTTCGTGACCGCGCTCGCCAAGGCCGCCGCCGCGATCAGGACGGGCGGTGGCATCGACGACGAGGAGGTGCTGTACGGGCCGTTGAACAACGCGGGCCAACTCGCCCAGGTCTCCGGCTTCATCGAGCGGCTGCCCGCACACGCCACGGTGGAGACGGGCGGCCACCGGGTCGGCGACAAGGGCTTCTTCTACGCGCCCACCGTGGTCTCCGGACTCAGGCAGGACGACGAGATCATCCAGAACGAGGTCTTCGGCCCGGTCATCACCGTCCAGCCGTTCCGTGACGAGGCTCAGGCCGTCGCGTACGCCAACGGCGTGGAGTTCGCCCTCGCCTCGTCGGTGTGGACCAAGGACCACGCCCGCGCGATGCGGATGTCCAAGGCACTGGACTTCGGCTGCGTATGGATCAACACCCATATGATCCTCGCCGCCGAGATGCCGCACGGCGGCTACAAGAAGTCCGGCTACGGCAAGGACCTCTCCGCGTACGGCTTCGAGGACTACACCCGCGTCAAGCACGTCATGACGGCCCTCTGACGTCCGCCGCTCTTCCGGCCCTCATCACCGCGCCGCACCGATCTGGCGCGGTGATGAGGGGAAGGCGGCCGCTCGCGCCGATCACCCGTAGGTGAACGAGCCCCCGCGGAAGCCTGGTTCAGCCCGCTCGGGGCCTGCCCGACTAGGGTCTGTTGTGAAAGTGCTGGTCACAGCCACTCGTTGATGGCCGCGACCAGCACGGTGGCTTCGTAGCGGACGGATAGTTTGTCGTACCGTGTGGCCACGGCCCGGTGGCGTTTCAGCCGGTTGATGCCGCACTCCACGGCATGGCGTTGCTTGTAGTCGTTCTTGTCGAACTTCGGTGGGCGTCCGCCGTGAGAGCCGCGCTTCTTACGGTTGCGGACCTGGTCGGCCTTCTCCGGGATGGTGCAGTCGATCCGGCGTCGGTGCAGGTAGGAGCGGTTGGCGCGGGAGCCATAGGCCTTGTCCGCGCGGACCTTGTCGGGTCTGGTGCGGGGCCGGCCATGACCGGTGCGGGGGACCCGAATTTTCTCCAGCACCGGCTGGAACTGCGGGCTGTCGTGCCGGTGTCCGGCCGTGATGATCAGGGACATCAGTTTTTGTCCCTGCTCGGTGGCGAGGTGAATCTTCGTGGTCAGTCCGCCGCGGGACCGCCCGAGGCCGTGGTCGTCGGGCTCGGTATCGACGCCGCCGGGAGGCTCCTTCTGGAGGTCCCCTTTTTACGGGCGCCCGCGGCGTGCTGATGGGCACGGCAGACGGTGGAATCCACGCTGACGTCCCAGGTGATCAGACCCTTCGCGTCGGCCTCGGTCTGGAGCTGTTCCAGGATCCGCTTCCATGTGCCATTGCGCTGCCATCGCCGGAACAGCTCGTACACCCGGTCCCACGGGCCGTACCGCTCGGGCACGTCCCGCCAGGGCGTCCCGGCCCGGGTCCGCCACCGTATCCCGTCGATCAGCTGCCGTCTGGTCCATATCGGCGGCCGCCCCGGCTTCTTCCCGCGCGGCAGCAGCGGCTCCAGCCGCGACCACTGCGCATCCGTAAGATCCCCACGCGCCACAGCGCATGATCATCCACGACCAAGATCCACTTTCGCAACAGACCCTAGTACTGCAACGGTGCTTGCCGTGACTGCTGGCCAGCTCAGTCGTTGGTCCGGTTATGGGTGGGGACCTTGCTGATGTCAGGTTGTGGGCCGGGGAACTGAGTGCGGTGCACGAGCGGTTCGTGCACCGGTTCAACCGGGAGGAGCCACGTCAGTCGGCGCTGGCCTATATGCGGGGGCTGATTGCTCCGCTGGAGCGGAAGAACGGCTGGACGCTCGCGGAAGAAGCCGGGCACACGGGGCCCGACCGCATCCACCGGCTGCTGAACCGGATCGACTGGGACGCCGACGAGGTCCTGGACGACGTACGTGACTACGTCGTCGAACAGCTCGGAGACCGGGAAGCCGTTCTGATCGTCGATGACACCGGCTTCCTCAAGAAGGGCATCCGCTCGGCCGGCGTGCAAAGGCAGTACTCCGGCACCGCCGGACGCACCGAGAACAGCCAGATCGGTGTGTTCCTCGCCTACGCAACGAATCGTGGACGCACGCTGATCGACCGCCGCTTGTATCTGCCCACGTCATGGACGGACGACCGGGAAAGGTGCCGACGGGCCGGCATCGACGACAGCGTCGCCTTCGAGACGAAGGTGACCATGGCCAAGGCGATGATCCGCCGGGCGATCAGGGACAAGATCCCGTTCGGATGGGTGACGGCGGACGCCGCCTACGGCTTCAGCAAGGGCTGGCGCTCCGAGCTGGAACAGGCCGATGTCTTCCACGTCATGGCCACCACCCGGCACGACACCGTCGTCACCCGCTGGTCCATCGACCACCCCGTCCACGACCTGTTCCCCGGCCTCCCACACCAGAAGTGGAAGCGCCGCTCGTGCGGCAAGGGGGCACATGGCCCGCGGATCTATGACTGGGCCCGCGTCGAGGTCCGGCCCTGGCACCGCGATGACCGCCGGCACTGGGTCCTCGCCCGCCGCAGCGTCAGCAGGCCCGAGGAGATCTCCTACTACATCGCCTACTGCCCGGCCGGTACCACTCTGGACGAGCTCATCCGCATCGCGGGCAGCCGATGGGCCGTTGAGGAATGCTTCCAGACCGCGAAGCAGGAATGCGGCCTGGACGACTACCAAGTCCGCCGCTACCCCGGCTGGCACCGCCACATGACCCTGGCCATGGCCGCCCACGCCTGCCTCACCATCCTGCGCGCCCGTGAACTCGACGCCGACAAAGCAGAAACGGATCCTCCCAGCTCATCCACCTCAGCCTCGCCGAGATCCGACGCCTGATCACCCGACTCACAAACCGCCACCCCACCCCGGTCGACCACATCCTGCACTGGTCGACATGGCGCCGCCGACGCCAGCACCAGGCCCGAATCAGTCACCACAAACGACGCGGACACAGCCCCTGAAACTGGCCAGCAGTCACAGCAAGCACCGTTGCAGTACTAGTCTGGTGCGGTATGAGCGAGATGACACTGCGCCGGGCCCATGTCTCCGACCACGGGACCATCGTCGAGTGCGTGCGGAGCTGGTGGGGCGACTCACGCACCCCCGAGCAGGCGCGCGAGCTGTCGCTGCTGGTGCCCAGGCTGTTTCTGCAGTTCTTCTCCGGCACCAGCCTGGTGCTGGAGGACGGGGACCGGATCAAGGCGTTCCTCGTGGGCTTCCACGCCGCGGACAACGACGACGAGGCGTACATCCACTTCGTCGGGGTCGACCCCCAACTGCGGGGGCAGGGCGTGGGCGGCAGGCTCTACACGGCCTTCTTCCAGCGCGCCGCCGAGGCGGGCCGCCGGGAGGTGCGCGCCATCACCTCGCCCGCGAACACCGGATCCGTGGCCTTCCACCGAGCCATGGGGTTCACCGTCGAACCGGGCGATCAGGAGATCGGCGGCGTTCCCGTGCACAGCGACTACGACGGCCCCGGGCAGCACCGGGTCTGCTTCCACCGGCGGATCGCCGTTCAGCCGTAGCGGACGCGAGGGCTGGGCGGACGCGAGGGGTTGACGGTGGGGGAGTGGTGCCCTACACCGATATGGGAGCGCTCCCATGACTCCGCTGGCTCCCATGACTCATGGACCGAACCTCATGGACCGCCTGGACCGCCTGGACCGCCGAAAGGAAAGCCCATGACACGCACCAGACATCCGCTCGCCGCCCTGATCCCCTTACTCGTGTTCCTCGCCGTCTTCGCCGTGCTCGTCCCGCTCGGCGCCGGTACGGCCCGCGCCGAGTCCAACGGCGGGGTGAAGGTCATGCCGCTGGGAGACTCGATCACCGACGGGTTCAACGTTCCGGGCGGCTACCGCGTCGGCCTGTGGCAGAAGTTCACGGCGGGCCGTTACAAGGTCGATCTCGTCGGCTCGCTCTTCAACGGCCCGGCGGGTCTGGGCGATCACGACCATGAGGGGCACTCGGGCTGGACGATCCAGCAGATCGACGACAACGTCGTCAACTGGCTCCGCGCCCAGAACCCGCACACCATCCTGCTGCACATCGGCACCAACGACATCTACGGCAGCGACCCCGCCGGGGCGCCCGCCCGACTCTCCACCCTGATCGACCACGTCACCGCCCAGGCGCCGAACGCGGAACTCTTCGTCGCCACCATCACCCCGCTGGGCTTCCTGGACTCGACCGTGCGGGCCTACAACGCGGCGATCCCGGGCATCGTGCAGAGCAAGGTCAACGCGGGCAAGCGTGTCCATCTGGTTGACATGTACAGGGCATTGACGCCCGCGGATCTGGCCGACGGGGTGCATCCGAACGCCGGTGGCTACGACAAGATGGCCGACGTCTGGTGGAGGGCACTGCTGTCGGTGCCGGGCAGCATCGGCACCCCCTCGTCCACCACCCCCTCGTCCACCAATGCCGGGTCCACGGCGTATGGCAACGGGTCGGCCGCACGGGCGGCATGAGCCGCATAAAGGCGCATGAGCCGCCCCCCTCACCGTCTCAGTCCAGGAAGGACAGCCGCATGAACCAC
Organism: Streptomyces sp. 11-1-2; assembly: GCF_003595545.1. Classification (NCBI taxonomy): domain Bacteria; kingdom Bacillati; phylum Actinomycetota; class Actinomycetes; order Kitasatosporales; family Streptomycetaceae; genus Streptomyces; species Streptomyces sp. 11-1-2. The sequence continues at coordinate 1,090,456 of NZ_CP022545.1, read as the reverse complement.
ACCCCCGCGTCCGCGGGAACCACGCGCATACCCGGACGGCGCCGGAGGACACCGAGGTCGATGGCCGCGGCGTTACTCGGCGGCGTACTGCCGCTGCTCGCCTCACTGTTCCTGCTGGCCCCGACCCCCGCGGCGGCGGCCTCGCTCACCGAGGTCACGGGCTTCGGCACCAACCCGAGCAACCTCCGCATGTACGAGTACGTGCCGAGCAACGTCGCGGCACGGCCGGCCGTCCTCGTGGCGGTGCACTACTGCACCGGCTCGGGGCCCGCGTTCTACTCCGGCACCGAGTTCGCCTCCCTGGCGGACCGTTACGGCTTCATCGTCATCTATCCGTCCGCCACCAGAAGCGGCGCCTGCTTCGACGTCTCCTCCCCGCAGGCACTGCGCCACGACGGCGGCAGCGACCCGGTGGGCATCGTGTCGATGGTCCGCTACGCCCAGCAGCGCCACAACGCCGACCCCAACCGGGTCTATGTCACCGGCGCCTCATCGGGCGCCATGATGACCAACGTCCTGCTGGGCGACTACCCGGATGTGTTCAAAGCGGGCGCGGCGTTCGCGGGCGTGCCCTTCGGCTGCTTCGCCACCACCGACGGCTCCGGCTGGAACAGCGCCTGCGCCAACGGCACCATCACCCAGACACCGCAGGCGTGGGGCGACCTCGCGCGCGGGGCCTACCCCGGATACCAGGGCGCCCGGCCGAGGATGCAGCTGTGGCACGGCACCGATGACGGCACCCTGCGCTATCCGAACTTCGGCGAAGAGATCAAGCAGTGGACCAACGTGCTCGGGGTGAGCCAGACCCCCGTCCTCACGGACCGTCCGCAACCCACCTGGACCCGCACCCGCTACGGCGCCACGGGCAACCAGGCCCCCGTCGAGGCGATCAGCGTTCAGGGCACAGGACACTCCCTCCCGGCCGCCGGCATGGCCGCACGGGCCATCACCTTCTTCGGCCTGGACGCTGGCTGACCTGCTGACCTGCTGACCTGCTGACCTGCTGACCTGCTGACCTGCTGACCGGCGGGGACGACTATGAGAAAGTCGCCGAGGGGTCGGTGTCGCCGGCCCCTCGGCGGCCTTCGAGCTGCGCCGCATGCACGACGAGCCGTCCGAATCCCCGCTGTTCGGGGAGCCGTTCCTGTGGGCAGCCCTCTTCCGCCGCGCCACGGAGGCCGGGAGCACCGTGGTCTGAGGGCGGCAATGCGGGGGCCGATGACGGTCACCGCGCCGGGGCGGGCCCCGATACGGAAACATCGGCTGAGGCGTCGGCGTGGCCGGCGGTCCACCGCTGGTCGTTCCGGTCGTCGGCCGAGCGGAGCTCGACCTGGCTGTCGGGGTCGTCGCCCGGGGTGACGGCGAAGTCGGGTGCGATATGAGGGCGTATCAACCCCTGGCGGTCGACCACGAACCGCAGGTTCTCGCCGTTGTCGCCCTCGGCGGAGGAGCACGGCCAGATGCCGACACCCCGGTCGGTGTCCCCACGCGAGTCCAGGCAGAAGTCGGGGTCGGCCTCGGTGTGCAGCAGCCCCTCGGAGTCCAGCCGCCACCGCTGGGTGTCGGTCCCGGCGCACTGGGCCAGGACGGCGTCCGTGCGCTTCTCCAGCCGCTGGTCGCGGATGTCCAGACAGAGCCCGGAATCGGCGTTGATCACCGCCGTGTAGGTGTCACCCGGAATCGGGGCGTCGGGCGGCGGCGCGGTGCTCGGGGGAGGTGTGGCGGGGGCGGTCGTGGGCGGTTCGGTCATACCACCGGGGTTCGGCGGGCGCTGTGGCCGTTTCGTCGGAGCCGGCGAATCCGTCGTCGGCTGAGCCGAAGGAGCCGAAGGGGTGGCGGACGCGGGCGGAGGTGTGTTCGTGCGACCGGCCGGGGTCATGTCGTCCCCGCCGGACACCAGGACAGCGACCGTGGCGGCCACCGCCGCCACGGCCGCCACCGCGATCAGCACGGTCGTCGCGGGCGGCCGGGAGCCCGTCCAGGCCGGTCGGCGCCACCGGCCCGCGGATCCACCGTCCATCGGCATGTTCGGCACGTCCGGCGCGATGCCAGTGCCTCCGGCGGCCCCTGTGACTCCGGTGGCCCCCGCGACCATCGCGCCCTCCGCGGTCTCGGCGGGGGATACGGTGGCGGGGGAGCGGGGACCAGGGGCGGGTCCGGCTGCCGCGGTTGCGCGGGCTTCGGCGTCGCCGATCCCACCGAGGGCAGTCCGCCGACCGGCCCCGCCGTGACATAGGCTGCCCCGCCCCACCCCAGGAGCCCGTCGGCGATTACGGTCCGGGGATCCTCGTCCATCCGTATCAGGTCGCCGTACACCCCGGCACACGACGGGCAGGTGGACAGATGGCGGTCCAGGTCGTCGCAGCGCCGGGGGTTGTCCGGCCGTACCGCCGCCTCGATGAGGCCCCGGAACCCCTGACAGGTCTGCTCGCCGCCACGCTCCAGATGGGTCCGCAGCCACGCCTCGCGCAGGGCGCCCCGTGCCGTCTCCCGGAGCGTGGGAACGGTGTGCGGCGCCAGCCCCGCGAAGGTGGCCACCGCCGTGTCTGGATCCTCGTCCACCACGCTGTACCACAGGACATCACGGGTGCGCGCCGAGAGGCTGAGGAAGCCACCGAGCATGGCCGAACGCTCCCGCGCCCTCCGGTGTCCGGCCTGGCGGTCCGCGGTGATACCGGAGCGGCCGAGCCACTCGGCGAACGTGGGGTCCAGCCTCTCCGCCCGGTTGCCCTCCGCCCAGGTGGCGGCCACCCGCTGGACGAGCAGCAGCAGATGGTGCCGCCACGGTCCCCAGGGGTCGATACCGCGACAGGTCTCCTGCGCGGCGAGGCCGAAGGACAGGTCGGCGAGTTGGTCGGCGTCGGTCCGGGTCCTGGCGCAGAGCCGGGCGTAGGACAGCACCGCCGGCAGGTGGCGCTCCCGCAGCTGCTGCGTGGCAGGGAGAGCGGTGGGCGCCCCGGAGCGGATGCGCTCAGTGAGTTCCGCGTCGGACAGTTGGGCGTACGGCCGCTGCCCGGCGGTGGCATCGGGCTCGGCTCCGTGCTGGTCGGTCACCCTCGCGACTCCTCGCGTCACCGGCAGTGAGACGAGTGCCCATACTGGTGGAGCGCGCGGGTGCGGGTAAAGGTATCCGGCAGGAACTCCCTTGAGACGACAATTAATTACGGTCCGTGGTGAAGCGGCCGACGAGTTCACGCTTGAGTACCTTGCCGCTGGGGCCCAGGGGGAAGGCATCGATGAACTTCACCCGGCGCGGGTACTTGTGTCCGGCGAGCCGCTCCCTGGCCCACTCCACGATGCCGGAGCCCAGGGCCGCGTCCGGGGCCGTCCCCGGTCGTGGCCGCACCACGGCGCACACCTCCTCGCCGTACACCTCGTCGGGCAGTCCGATGACGGCCACCTGAGCGATGTCCGGGTGGCGCATGAGCACGTCCTCGACCTCGCGTGGGTAGACGTTGTATCCGCCGCGCACCACCAGGTCCTTCTTGCGGTCCACGAGGGTGAGATAGCCTTCCGCGTCCTTGGTGCCGAGGTCGCCCGAGCGGAACCACCCGTCGACCAGCACCTCGGCCGTGGCCTCCGGACGGTTGAGGTAACCGGCCATCACATTGTGGCCACGGATGACGATCTCACCGACCGTGCCGGTCGGCAGCAGCTCGACGCGGTCCTCCACATCGGCCGCGGCGATCTCCGCCTCGACGCCCCAGATCGGGCGCCCCACCGTCCCCGGTTTACGCGGCCACGCCTTCTGGTTGTAGGCGACCACCGGTGACGCCTCGGTCAGGCCGTACCCCTCGTAGATCGGGCAGCCGAAGACCTCCTGGAAGTCCTCGAGCACCTTCACCGGAAGCGCCGAGCCCCCGGAGAACGCGCGGTCGAGGGCGGGGCGGCGGGGGTTCTGGGCGGCGGCGTCGAGCAGTGCCAGAAACATGGTGGGCACCCCCATGAAGACGGTGCACCCCTCGGTGACCATCAGGTCCAGCGCCCGGGGGCCGTCGAACCGGCTCATCAGCACCATCGTGCCGCCCGCCAGGAAGGTGGTGCCCATCCCGCAGGTCTGCCCGAAGGTGTGGAACAGGGGCAGACAGCCGAGCAGCACATCGTCGGGGCCGAGGTCGAAGGGCGAGAGCATCGTGGTGCTCACGTTCATCACCAGGTTGAACTGGGTGATCATCGCGCCCTTGGGCCGGCCGGTGGTGCCCGAGGTGTACAGGACCACGGCGAGGTCGCCGGGCTCGCGCGGCACACAGCGGTCCAGCGGATCAGCGTGTTCGGCGAGGGCGTCCAGGCGCGGTCGGCCGCCGTCGTGCTCCTCCATAACGGTGATCAGCGGGACCCCGGCCACCTCCGCGCCCTTGGCGCCCTCGGTCAGCATCGGCGCCCCGCACACCAGTACCTTCGACTCCGAGTCGCGCAGCACATGGACGATCTCGTCGGCGCGCAGCAGACCGTGCACCGGGACGGCCACGGCGCCGAGCGCCAGCACCCCGTAGTACACCATCGGGAAGTGCGGTGTGTTCGGCAGCAGCAGCGCCACCCGGTCGCCCGCACCGATGCCGTGGTCGCGCAGTACGGCGGCGTACCGCCGCGTGGCGTCCCACAGCTCGCGGTAGGTGATGCGCTGCGAACCGAAGACGAGCGCGGGGTGGTCCGGGCGCCGCAGCGCGGACTCGGCGAGCACCGCCGCCGCCGTGAGCGTCACGCCCCGGCCCTCTGGGCGGCCAGCCGCTGCTTGTCCGGCTTGCCGGCACCGGTCAGCGGAAGGTCGCCATGGAAGGTGATGGCGGCAGGTACATGCTTGGGCGACAGCTCACCGGTCACATGGTCGAGCAGCGAGGTGAAGTCGGCGGCGCCACCGGGGCGGAGCACGACCGCCGCGTGGATGTGTTCCACCCGGTCCCCGTCGGCCACTCCGTACACCGCGGCCTGGGCGACATCGGGGTGGGTCAGCAGCGCGTTCTCCACGGCGAGGGGATGGACCTTGATCCCGTTGGTCTTCATCACCTCGCCCACCCGGCCGTGCAGACGCACATAGCCGCGCTCGTCGAGGGAGCCGAGGTCGCCGGTGTACACCCAGCCGTCGCGTACGGTCTCCGCGGTCAGCTCCGGCTCGCGCCAGTAGCCGAGCATGTTGAACGGCGACCGTACGCAGATCTCGCCGATCTCGCCCACCGGCAGATCACGCTGGTCGTCCTGGTCGCGGATGCGCACCTCGGCGGTCAGCCGGCCGGCGGTCATCCGCAGCTCGGGGTCGAAGTGGTCCGGCGGGACGAGCACGCTGATACCGCTGGTCTCGGTGGTGCCGTAGAACTGCAGCAGCACCGGGCCGAACACCTCGACCGCCTCGGCCAGCCGGGCCGGGGAGGCGGGGCAGCCGCCGTAGGAGATGATCTGGATGCTGGACAGATCGGTGCCCTTGATGGCCGGGTGGTCCACCAGCATGTACAGCTGCGGAGGGGTGAGGGTGAGCGCGGACACCCGGTGGCGCTCCACCGCGCCGAGCACCGCACTCGCGTCGAAGCCGTCGTGCAGGACCACCGTGCCACCGGAGGCGAGGGCGAGGTCGGCGCCCGAGCCGTTGGAGTGGCTCACCGGCAGCGTCGACAGGTAGGTGATCGGGGCGGGTGCGTCAAGTCCCGCCCGCAGATAGAGCGTTCGGACGCGGAAGGGAAGTGTCACACCCTTCGGGGTGCCGCTGGTGCCACTGGTGAACAGGACTACGGCCGCACGCTCGGGGTCGGTCTCCACGACCGTCAGGTCGAAGGCGTCCGCGTCGCCCGTGGTCAGGTCCAGCACATCCGGGCCGAGGGAGCCCAGCGCGGCGAGCCGGGGCGGATCCGGCAGCCGCTCGCACAGCTCCCGGGCCAGGCCCAGGTTCTCCTCGTCGACGGCGAGGAAGGTGGCGCCCGTCCTCTTCAGGATCTCGTACCGCTCGCGGGTGGCCAGCTGATCGGTGGGATCCACCGCGTTGGTGGAGTGCAGATGGACCACCGTGGCGCCGACAAGGTTCGCCGCATAGCGCAGAATGATGGTGGCCGGGGTGTTGGAGACCGTCAGCACGGCCACTACCGGAATTTCTTCCTCCGCTATCTGGCGGCGCAGGAATTCCGCCGCCGCGACCACGGTCCGGGTGAACTCGCCGGCGGTGTACCGCTCATCGTCCCGGAGCAGGGCCACCCGCTCCCCATCGGCTGATAGAGCCTCGAGGACCCGTCGGACGTAATTGTCGGTCGGAGACATCGAAACTCCAGTTCGCCGTTTGCCGATGAGTTCAGGGAGCCGTTTCCCGCTGAAGGATGACACCCCGCCCCCGGCATGGCAACCTTCTTCCATCCGCCTGTCAGTTTCTTGCCGTGAAACCGAGTTGGGCGCCCTCAGGTTGCCATTCGGCATACCGATTGACGGCCCACCGCATGTAGATTGGCGCCGACGGGGGGTCGACACGGCTCATCCCGCATTCTGCACGGTCCCCAGTAGCCTAAAAGCGAAGTGAGTGGACGTGACGACTCAATATCTGGACCTGTTTTCGCGCCTCACCGAGGGTTCTGACGGTGGAAAGCGCGAGTTCCTGGAGATCGGACGGCTCGCCGGTCAGTTCCCCGCCGCCAGCGTCAGCGGCGTCGAGGACGCCTCCCAGATCAGCGTCTGGTGCAGCAACGACTACCTCGGCATGGGCCAGCACCCCGCCGTCCTGGACGCCATGAAGGAAGCCGTCGACCAGTACGGGGCGGGTGCCGGCGGCTCACGCAACATCGGCGGCACCAACCACTACCACGTGCTGCTGGAGAAGGAGCTCAGCGCGCTCCACGGCAAGGACGACGCGCTGCTGTTCACCTCCGGCTACACCGCCAACGACGGCGCGCTGTCCGTCGTCGCCGGCCGCATGGAGGGGTGCGTCGTCTTCTCCGACGCGCTGAACCACGCCTCCATCATCGACGGCCTGCGCCACAGCGGCGCACAGAAGCGGATCTTCCGGCACAACGACACCGCGCACCTCGAGCAGCTGCTCGAGGCCGCCGACCCCGACGTGCCCAAGCTGATCGTCGCCGAGTCCGTCTACTCGATGAACGGCGACATCGCGCCGCTCGCGGAGATCGCCGACCTCGCCGAGCGCCATGATGCCATGACCTTCCTCGACGAGGTGCACGCGGTGGGCATGTACGGTCCGCAGGGCGCGGGCATCGCGGCGCGCCAGGGCCTGGCCGACCGGTTCACCCTCATCATGGGCACGCTGGCCAAGGGCTTCGGCACCAACGGGGGGTACATCGCCGGCCCGGCGGAGGTGATCGAGGCGGTGCGGATGTTCTCCCGCTCCTTCATCTTCACCACCGCGATGCCGCCCGCCGTCGCCGCGGCCGCCCTCGCCGCCGTCCGCCATCTGCGCTCCTCCGAGGTCGAGCGGGAACGACTGTGGGATAACGCACAGTTGATGCACCGTCAACTCAAGGAGCGCCGGATCCCCTTCATCTCCGACCTCACCCACATCGTGTCCGTGCTGGTGCGGGACGAGGCCCTGTGCAAGCGGATGTCCGCGGCGCTGCTGGAGCGGCATGGCATCTATGTGCAGGCGATCAACGCGCCGAGCGTGCGGGCCGGCGAGGAGATCCTGCGGGTGGCACCCGGAGCCGTGCATTCCACTGCCGAGGTGGAGATGTTCGTCAAGGCCCTTGACCAGGTCTGGGAGGAGTTCGGCGGCCCCCGTGAGGGCGCGGAAATACGGTTGCGCAATGAGGGCGACCGGGGCTAAACACGGGTGACCCGAGGCATGTCGATCTTGCTTGACAGGCCTTGGCGACGGGATGTTTGATGACACCACGCGAACAGCTGGGCGATTCTTGGGACCCGCTTGCGTAACGGGGATCTCGGGGGCGCGGGGGAGCAGTTACATGGGATGCCGCGGTGATGCGGCATGCTATTGCCCGGTGCGAACGGGCGGAAACGGGGGTTTCGGGGTGACGCTTGCGTATGTCCTCGACGGTGGTATGAACGATCAGCCGGGAGCCGGCGCGGAGCTGTATGAACTCTTTCCGAGCGTGCAGCACACCTATCAACAGATCGCCGAGTGGACGGGTATCGACGTCCAGCGCATATTCGAAGAAGAACGGCAACCCGGACAGGAACACCGACAAGGTGTCGGCGCCATACGTCAGGCCGCTGCCGTATTAGGAATTGCGGATGTTCTCGCCGAGGAATACGGCATAACACCGGCCGCTGTATGCGGACTGAGTTTCGGCGCACTGGTCGGTGCGACTATCGCCGGAGCCGTCGAACGTCAGGAACTCTTCACCCTTCTGATGCGATTGCGGGAAGTTCCCCCGCCGGCCGCGGACGCCGGCCCGCAGGCCGTCGCCATGCTGCGGGTCCCGTACGACACCGCCACCGACGACCTGCTCGCCGACGTCGCCGATGTGTATCTCTCCGCCGACCTCGGCAAGGTGGGCACGGGCCACGAGCGCATGGTGCTGCTGGGTGGCTACCGCTCGGCCCTCCAGCGGTTCGGGGCCGGGTTCCCGGCCGGTGCCCTGCATGTGTCCGACGACCACGGTGCCGCCTTCCACTCGCCGCTCCAGCAGCACATCAGCGACTACCTCGAGCCCACGCTGGACGCCATGACCTTCCATGACCCACGGGTGCCCGTGCACTCGTGCATGGAGCGCAAGGCCCTCACCACCGCTGAGGAGATCCGCGATCTCTTCCGCCGCAACCCCACCGCCCCCGTGAGCGTCCCGCACATGATCGGCGGCCTGGAGGACAGCGGCACCGAACTGGGCCTGGTACTCGGCCCCGCAGCGTTCGGCACCTTCCAGAACGCGTCGTTCCCCGTGGTCCACGTGGAATCACCGGACCATGTCTTCGAGGCGATGACCGCGGTCTACGACTTCGGCATCGAACTTCCCTCCACGGAAGCCGGGGTGACCCAGTGAAGGACGTGACCGAGCAGATCGACCAGTGGCTGTCGCAGGACATCGACGCCTGGACACGCCGGGTCCTCCGCCGCCACTTCGACCCCGACACCGGCACCCCCTACTGGCTCAAGCGCGCCGCCGAACTCGCCATCGACCCAAGGGACATCACCCGCTACGACGAGCTGTCCGCGTTCGGCCCGATGCCCTTGGGCGACCTGCGCACCCTGGACCCCGCCGAGCTCGTGCCCCAGGCGGTGCCCCGGCCTCTGACCGGCCGGGTCTGGGACTCCGGAGGCACGACCGGCAACCCCTGCCGCGTCTACTACACCGAGCCGATGCTCGAGCACCGCGCCGCATGGCGACGCTGGGTGATCGAGCGCGAGGGATTCGAACCGGGCCGCAACTGGCTCCAGGCCACCCCCACCGGCCCGCACCTCATCGGACACGGCGCCGTGGACCTGGCGGACCTCTACGACGGCCGGGTGTACGGCATCGACTTCGACCCTCGCTGGGTCAAGCGGCTGCTCCGCGACGGCAGGCTGAAGGAAGCGCAGGAGTACACGGTCCATCTCACCGAGCAGATGGCCTCGGTCCTGGAACATCAGCCGATCGACTACCTCGTCACCACCCCGGCCCTGCTGCAGGCGCTGATCAAGGCAAGGCCAGACCTGGTGGCGCGGCTGAAGGGCGTACGGCTCAGTGGCACACATGCCACCCCCGCCATGCGCAGGTCCTTCCACAAGGCCCTGGGCGGCGGACTGGTCGTCGTCACCTACGCCAACACCTTCGGCAACACCGTGGGCCTGCCCGCGGTGGACGACGGCACCCTCATGCCATACCTGCCGAACTACCCGCAGGTGACCATGGCGGTCGTCGACAAGGACGACTGGTCCAAGGTCGTCGCATACGGTGATCAGGGCCAGGTCCGGCTGAACGTCCTGCACGACGACCTCTTCCTGCCCAATGTGCTGGAGCGCGACCTCGCGGTGCGGTACGACACGGGCGCGGAGTGGCCGTGTGACGGCGTCGCCAATGTCAAGCCACTGCAGGTCGTGCGGTCGGCGCCGGAAGGCATCTACTAGGCCACGCGCAAGCCCCCCGAAGACAACACGAAGCCTGGGGAAACACGGGCCAGGGGTCACGGCCCACGGGATACGGGACACGGTTTACGGGTCACCGCCCACGAGGAACCCGCGTGGCATCCGCCACGCGGGAGGACCCTGCCCACCCATGCCCCGTCCCTTCCCCGTCCGCTTCGTCATCTCGTTCTCCTGTCCCGTTTTCCTGCCCGGACGCGGCGCAGACCTTCGCCTTGCGCTGGTGTGCGCCCGGCGTCCTACGTTCCTGAATCCAGGGAGTCACGCTCATGAAGGGTTCCGACGGCACCTCGCCGCGCACCACGGACGCGCCGATCGCGGTCGTCGGACTGTCCTGCCGCCTTCCCGGAGCACCCGACCCCGCCACGTTCCGGCAACTGCTCCTCGACGGCGCCGACGCCATTACGGAGGCCCCCGAGGGACTGTGGGGAATGGGCACGGACGCGGACCTCGGCCGCCGGGGCGGATTCCTGGACCGGGACCGGATCGACCACTTCGACGCCGCCTTCTTCGGCATATCGCCACGCGAGGCCGCGGCCATGGACCCCCAGCAGCGACTGACCCTGGAACTGACCTGGGAGGCCCTCGAAGACGCCGGAATCATTCCGGACCGGCTCCGCGACAGCCGTACCGGCGTGTACATCGGAGTGATCGCGGACGACTACGCCACCCTGATCCGCCGGGGCGGCCCGGCGGCCATCGACCGGCACAGCTTCACCGGACTCCACCGCGGCATCATCGCCAACCGCGTCTCCTACCACCTCGGCCTGCGCGGCCCCAGCCTCACCCTCGACGCCGGCCAGGCATCATCGCTGGCGGCCATCCACCTGGCCTGCGAAAGCATCCGCCGCGGCGAGACGTCCCTCGCGATCGCCGGCGGTGTCCATCTCAACCTCGCCGCCGAAAGCGGCGTCAGCGCAGAGCGGTTCGGCGGTCTGTCGCCGAACGGCGTCACCTACACCTTCGACGCCCGCGCCAATGGCTTCGTACGCGGCGAGGGCGGCGGCGCCGTCGTCCTCAAGCCCCTCGCCGACGCCCTCGCCGACGGGGACGCCGTGTACTGCGTCATCCGCGGCAGCGCGCTCAACAACGACGGTGGCGGCGACCACCTCACCACGCCCCACCAGGCCGCCCAGGAGGACCTCCTGCGGCGCGCCTACCGGCAGGCCGGAGTCGACCCCGCCCGGGTCCAGTACGTGGAACTCCACGGCACCGGCACGAAGGTCGGCGACCCGATCGAGGCCGCCGCCCTGGGCGAGGTGCTGGGCGCGGCCCGGCGGCCCACGGATGCCCCGCTGCTGGTGGGGTCGGCCAAGACCAACGTGGGCCATCTGGAGGGCGCGGCCGGTGTCGTCGGCTTCATCAAGACGGCCCTGGGTCTCAAGCACGGCGAACTCTTCCCCAGCCTCAACTTCCGGACGCCCAACCCGGACATTCCGCTGGACCGGCTGAAGCTGCGCGTCCAGACGACAACCGAACCGTGGACCGCTGACTCGGGCACGCGAGAGGCGCTGACCGCTGGGGTCAGCTCCTTCGGAGTGGGCGGCACCAACTGCCATGTGGTGCTCTCCGGGGCCCCGGATCAGGCGGCGGCTCGGGACGCGGCGCAAGCCGCCCCGGGGGGCACCGCGGGCCGGATCCCCTGGGTGGTGTCGGGGCGCTCCGAAGCGGCGTTGCGGTCGCAGGCTGGTCGGCTGGCGTCGTATGCGGAGGACCGGCTTGAGCTGTCGGCCGAGGATGTCGGGTTCTCCCTGGCGGCGACGCGTAGTGCGTTCGAGCATCGTGCGGTGGTGTTGGCCGAGGACCGGGGTGGTCTGGTCGGTGGTGTGGCCGCGGTGGCGGAGGGCCGGGATGCGGCGGGCGTGGTGCGGGGTGTGGCCGGTGCTGATGGGCGTGCGGTGTTGGTGTTTCCGGGTCAGGGGTCGCAGTGGGTGGGGATGGCGGCGGGGTTGTTGGAGTCTTCGCCGGTGTTCGCGGAGCGGGTGGGTGAGTGTGGGGAGGCGTTGGCGCCGTTTGTGGACTGGTCGTTGGTGGATGTGTTGCGGGGTGGGGAGGGTGCTGCGGAGGCGTTGGAGCGGGTGGATGTGGTGCAGCCGGTGTTGTGGGCGGTGATGGTGTCGTTGGCGGAGTTGTGGCGTTCGTGTGGTGTGGAGCCTGCGGCGGTGGTGGGTCATTCGCAGGGTGAGATCGCGGCGGCGTGTGTGGCGGGTGCGTTGTCGTTGGGGGATGCGGCGCGGGTGGTGGCGTTGCGGAGCAAGGCGTTGCGGGCGTTGTCGGGGCGTGGCGGCATGGTGTCGGTGTCGTTGCCCCTGGAGGCGGTACGGGACCGCCTGGTGGCATGGGGTGAGCGGCTGTCGGTGGCGGCGGTGAACGGGCCCTCGGCGGTCGTCGTCTCCGGCGATGCCGACGCACTGGACGAGCTGCTGGGGGTGTGCGAGGGCGGGGAGATCCGGGCGCGTCGCATCCCTGTGGACTACGCCTCGCACTGTGCCCATGTCGAGGCTATCGAGGGCGAGTTGCTGCGGGAGTTCGCGGGGATCAGCCCGCGCTCGTCGTCGGTTCCCTTCTACTCGACCGTGACCGGTGGCGTGCTCGATACGACCGCGCTGGATGCCGGGTACTGGTACCGGAATCTGCGTCAGACGGTGCGCTTCGACGAGACCGTCCGGTCCCTGTTGGCGGATGGCTTCGACACGTTCATCGAGGCCAGCGCCCATCCGGTGCTCACCATGGGTGTGGAGCAGACCGCCGAACATCATGGCTATGAGGTGGCGGCTGTCGGGTCGCTGCGCCGTGACGAAGGTGGCCTGGACCGTTTCCTGACGTCCGTGGCCGAGGCATACGTGGGCGGGACCTCTGTCGACTGGGCGGGGGCGTTCGCGGGGACGGGGGCTCGGCGGGTCGAGTTGCCCACGTATGCCTTCCAGCGCAAGCGGTACTGGCTGGACACCCAGGCCCTGCCGCAGCCGAGCCCGCACAGCGAGGCCGATGCGACCGACTCCGATGTCAAGGAGACCAGCACATCGGCGACCGATGCGGCGTCCCTCCTGCGGACACGTCTCGCCGCGCTGAACGATGTCCAGCAAGGGGAGATGCTGGCGGATCTGGTGCGTGACCAGGTCGCCACCGCGCTGGGGTACGAAGGGCCGGAAGCCGTCGACCTCGGTCGGACCTTCAAGGAACTGGGCTTCGACTCGCTCGGCGCCGTCGATTTCCGAAATCGCCTGAACACCACCACCGGACTGCGACTGTCGACCACGCTGCTGTTCGACCACCCCACGCCCCGGGCACTCGTACGCCATCTGCGGGGCACCCTCCTGGGCGACGATGGACGCGAGGAAACGGCGTCGGTGCCGGTCGGCGTGGCCCCGGACGAGCCGATCGCGATCGTGGGCATGAGCTGCCGTTACCCCGGTGGTGTGCGGTCGCCCGAGGAACTGTGGCAGCTGATCGCCTCAGGCGGCGACGCCATCGGGGCGTTTCCGGAGGACCGGGGTTGGGATCTGTCCGGCCTGTATGACGCCGATCCCGGGCGAGCGGGGACGACGTACACCCGCGAAGGCGGATTCCTCTACGACGCCGGGTACTTCGACGCCGACTTCTTCGGGATCTCGCCGCGCGAGGCACTGGCGATGGATCCGCAACAGCGGCTCTTGCTGGAGACCTCATGGGAGGTCTTCGAACGTGCGGGGATCGACCCGGCCGGCCGGGAGAGGAGCCGGACGGGTGTCTTCGTGGGCGCGATGTCCCAGGACTACGGACCGCGGATGCACGACGCCTCGGACGAGCTGCAGGGCTACCTGCTGACCGGCAACACCGTGAGCGCCGCTTCGGGCCGTATCTCCTACACCATGGGCTTCGAGGGCCCGGCGATGACGGTGGACACCGCCTGTTCGTCGTCCTTGGTGGCCCTGCATCTGGCAGTCCAGTCGCTGCGCCAGGGCGAATGCGCGCTCGCGCTCGCCGGTGGGGTGACGGTGATGTCGACGCCAGGACTGTTCGTGGAGTTCAGCAGGCAACAGGGGCTGGCCCCGGACGGCCGGTGCAAGCCGTTCGCGTCGGCGGCGGATGGCACAGGATGGGCCGAGGGCGCCGGGATGCTGCTGCTGGAGCGGCTGTCGGACGCGCGGCGGAACGGCCATCAGGTGCTCGCGGTGGTGCGGGGCAGCGCCATCAACCAGGACGGTGCGTCGAACGGTCTGACCGCGCCGAACGGGCCCTCACAACAGCGGGTGATCCGCGCTGCGTTGGCGAACGCGGGGCTTTCGCCCGCTGGCGTGGACGCGGTCGAAGCACACGGCACGGGCACGGCCTTGGGTGACCCGATCGAGGCCGAGGCGCTGCTCGCGACCTACGGGCGGGAGCGGAGCGCCGAGGACCGGCCGTTGTGGCTGGGGTCGGTGAAGTCGAACATCGGTCATACGCAGGCGGCTGCTGGTGTGGCGGGTGTGATGAAGATGGTGTTGGCGATGCGGCATGGTGTGTTGCCGAAGTCGCTGCATGTTGATGAGCCGTCGCCGCATGTGGAGTGGTCGGCGGGTGCGGTGGAGTTGTTGACGGATGCGGTGGTGTGGCCGGAGACGGATCGTCCGTGGCGTGCGGGTGTGTCGTCGTTCGGCATCAGCGGCACGAATGCCCACGTCATCGTGGAGCAGGCTCCCGTAGAGACGGGCGTCGCCGAGCCGGTGACCGACGAGCTCGAGGAATCGGCGCTGGTGCCGTGGGTGGTGTCGGCGAAGTCCGAGGGTGCGTTGCGGGCGCAGGCGGAGCGGTTGTTGTCGGCGGTGCATGGCGGCATTGACACCGCGGCGTCGGTCGTTGACGTGGCCTCCTCGCTGGTCACGACTCGGGCGGCCCTCGATGAGCGGGCGGTGGTGCTGGCGGGTGACGGTGCGGGGTTCGCGGCTGGGCTGGGCGCGTTGGTGGATGGCGTACCGGTGGCGGGTGTGGTGCGGGGTTCGGTGGTGCCGGGGAAGCTCGCGGTGTTGTTCTCGGGTCAGGGTAGTCAGCGGGTCGGAATGGGGCGGGAGTTGTATGAGGCGTTCCCGGTGTTCGCGGAGGCGTTTGATGAGGTGTGTGGGTATTTCGAGGGGGTGTTGGCGCGCCCGCTGCGGGAGGTCGTGTTCGGGGATTTGTCGGGGTTGGATGAGACGGTGTTTGCGCAGTGTGGGTTGTTTGCGGTGGAGGTGGGGTTGTTCCGGTTGGTGGAGTCGTGGGGTGTGCGGCCGGATTTTGTGGCGGGGCATTCGATTGGTGAATTGGTTGCTGCGCATGTGGCGGGTGTGTTGTCACTCGCGGATGCGTGTGTGTTGGTGGGGGCCCGTGGGCGGTTGATGCAGGGGTTGCCGTCGGGTGGGGTGATGGTGTCGGTGCAGGCCGCCGAAGCCGATGTGTTGCCGTTGCTGGCGGGTCGTGAGGCTGAGGTGAGTGTGGCGGCGGTCAACGGTCCGCGTTCGACGGTGATCTCTGGTGCCGGGGAGGCGGTGTCTGAGGTCGCCGGGCTCTTGGAGGCTCGCGGGGTGAAGACGAAGCGGCTGCGTGTTTCGCATGCGTTCCACTCGCCGTTGATGGAGCCGATGCTGGCCGAGTTCCGGCAGGTGGCGGAGGGGTTGTCGTATGCGTCTCCGCGTATTCCGGTCGTGTCGAATGTGACGGGCGCGGTCGCGGATGCCGAGGCGTTGTGCTCGGCGGAGTACTGGGTGCGGCACGTCCGTGAGGCTGTGCGGTTCGCGGACGGGGTGCGGAGTCTGGTGGACGCGGGAGTCACCACCTTCCTGGAGCTCGGCCCGGATGGGGTGCTGTCCGGGATGGGGCAGGAGTGCGCGTCCGACGCGGTGTTCGCATCGGTGCTGCGCGATGGTCGGGGCGAAGTAGCCTCCATGCAGGAGGCCCTCGCCGAGATCTATGTACGGGGGCGGCACGTCGACTGGTCAGCCCTGTTCGCCCCGGCCCGCCCTCGCCGTGTGGAGTTGCCGACGTATGCGTTCCAGCGGGAGCGCTTCTGGCTGGAGCCGGTCCGTACCGCCACGGCCCCGGCGATGATGCATATGGCCGATCGCTGGCGATACCGGGTGTCGTGGTCGCCAGTTTCGGACGTGGTGGGTTCGCTGACAGGCACGTGGCTGGTGGCGGTGCCCGCTGGGCTGGCCGGGGATGTGTGGGTTGCGGACTGCGTGGCCGCGTTGGCCGGACGAGGCGCCCTGCCCATCGTCGTCGAGTTTGGGCATGGTGACGCCGATCGTGCGGTGATGGCGGACCGGCTGCGCCAGGCTCAGGATGAAGCCGAAGTCTCCGACGCCGCAGGTGTGCTGTCGCTGTTGGCGCTGGCGGAGGGACGGCATGGCGAGCACAGGGCGGTGCCGTTGGGCCTGGCGTTGACGTTGTCCCTGCTGCAGGGCGTCGGAGATGCGGGTGTGGGTGGCCGTGTGTGGTGTGTGACGCGGGGTGCGGTGGCGACAGGCGGTGCGGAGAGTCCGTCGAGTGTGGAGCAGGCGGCGGTGTGGGGCCTGGGCCGGGTCGCCGGGCTGGAGGCCCCGGAGCGATGGGGTGGCCTGCTCGACCTGCCCGAGGTGTGGGATGGGCGGGTGGCGGATCGGCTGGTGAGCGCGGTGAGTGGCCGTGCGGGCGAGACCGAGCTGGCGGTGCGGGCGTCGGGTGTGTTCGCTCGCCGTGTGGTTCGTGCGGCGGAGGGTGCGCAGGGTGGGGAGGTGTGGACGCCGTCGGGGACGGTGCTGGTGACCGGTGGTGCGGGTGCGTTGGGTGCGCATGTGGCGCGGTGGCTGGCGGGTGCGGGTGCGGAGCATCTGTTGCTGGTCTCGCGCCGTGGTCCTGGGGCTGAGGGTGTGGATGGGCTGTGTGCCGAGCTGCGCGGGTTGGGCGCTCGGGTGACGGTTGTGGCGTGTGATGTGGGTGATCGGGAGGCGCTGGCCGGAGTGTTGGGCGGGGTGCCGGAGGAGTTCCCGTTGACGGCGGTGGTGCATGCGGCGGGTGTGCTGGATGACGGTGTGCTGGATGGGTTGTCGGTGGGGCGGTTCGAGGGTGTGTTGCGGGCGAAGTCGGAGGCGGCGTGGCATCTGCATCAGCTGACGCGTGAGCTGGATCTTTCGGCGTTTGTGCTGTTCTCCTCGTTCTCGGGGACGGTGGGTGCGGCGGGGCAGGCGAACTATGCGGCGGCGAACGCGGTTCTGGACGCGCTCGCCGATCAGCGTCGGGCCGAGGGCCTGCCCGCCACCTCGGTGGCATGGGGGCCCTGGGCCGACAACGGCATGGCTGAGACCGTCGCGGACCGGTGGCGGAGCCACGGCCTTCCCACGATGGACCCCGAATCGGCCGTCACCGCCCTGGAGAAGAGCGTCAACCACCCGGCGGCAGCGTCTCTGATCGTCGCCGACGTTGAGTGGGACACCGTTGCCCGGACGATGGCGGACGCCCGTTCGCGCCGACTCCTGCAAGACCTGATGGCACATGGCTCACCCGCCACTGCCAACGAGGCCACCACCACTGACGGATCGCTTCGCCGGCGCCTTGCCGGGCTGGGAACGGCGGAACAGGACCGGGTACTCCTGGAGTTCGTGCGGTCCCATGTGGCAGCGGTCCTGGGACACCACCGTCCCGAGGCCATCGACGCCGATCGGGCCTTCAAGGAACTTGGCTTCGACTCCCTCGCGGCGGTGACTCTGCGCAACCGGCTGAACGCGGCCACCGGGCTGAGCCTGCCGAGCACCCTGCTCTTCGATCACCCCACCGTGACGGCGCTGGTGAAACTGCTGCGCACCGAGGCGCTGGGGCTGCGGAACGGCGCGGCTGCGGCGGTGCCCGTCGCTGTGGTCACCGACGACGAGCCCGTCGCCATCGTGGCCATGAGCTGCCGTTTCCCCGGCGAGGTGCGGACGCCGGAAGACCTGTGGCAGTTGCTGCTCGCCGGACGCGAGGTGCTGAGCGAGTTCCCCGCCGACCGCGGATGGGACCTGGACACGCTCTACGGGCCGGACCCGGACGAGCATGGCAAGAGCTACGTCCGGGAGGGCGGATTCCTCGATGGAGCCGGCGACTTCGACCCGAAGTTCTTCGGCATCTCGCCGCGTGAGGCGGTGGCGATGGATCCGCAGCAGCGGTTGCTGCTGGAGACATCGTGGGAGGCGTTCGAGCGGGCGGGGATCGATCCCACACTGCTCCGGGGCAGCCAGACCGGCGTCTTCGTGGGCAGCAACGGTCAGGACTACGGGACAAGCCTGCGCCAGGCGGCATCGGAGCATGTCGAGGGACACCTGGTCACCAGCAGCGCCGCCAGCGTCGTCTCCGGCCGCATCTCCTACACCTTCGGCTTCGAGGGCCCGGCGGTCACGGTGGACACCGCCTGTTCGTCATCACTGGTCGCCCTGCATCTGGCGGCACAGTCCCTGCGCCAAGGCGAATGCTCGCTCGCACTTGCCGGCGGTGTCACCGTCATGTCCACCCCCGAACTCTTCGTGGAGTTCAGCCGACAGCGCGGTCTGGCGGCTGACGGCCGGTGCAAGGCGTTCGCGGCGGCCGCGGACGGCACGGGCTGGGGTGAGGGTGTGGGCTTGCTGCTGCTGGAGCGGCTGTCGGACGCGCGGCGCAACGGACACCAGATCCTCGCGGTCGTCAAGGGCTCTGCCGTCAACCAGGACGGAGCGAGCAACGGTCTCACCGCGCCGAGCGGCCCGTCGCAGCAGCGGGTGATCCGCACGGCGCTGGCGAACGCGCGGCTGTCGGCCGCCGACGTCGATGTGGTCGAGGCGCACGGTACGGGAACGACGCTGGGCGATCCGATCGAGGCGCAAGCGCTGCTCGCCACGTACGGGCAGGAGAGGCCCGAGGAGCGGCCGCTGTGGCTCGGCTCGGTCAAGTCCAACATCGGGCACACCCAGGCCGCGGCCGGTGTGGCCGGGATCATCAAGTCGGTGCTGGCCATGCGCCACGGCCTGCTTCCGCAGACCCTGCACATCGATGAGCCGTCACCACACGTGGACTGGTCCGCGGGCGCGGTGGAGCTCCTGACCGCCCCGACCGCATGGCCCGAGACCGGCCGGCCCCGTCGGGCGGGCGTCTCCTCCTTCGGCGTGAGCGGCACCAACGCCCATGTGATCCTGGAGCAGGGCCCGGTGGAGTCCGATGTCGACACGGAAGGCACTTCGGAACCGACGGTGGTGCCGTGGGTGGTTTCGGCGCGGTCCGAGGCGGGACTCCGGGACCAGGCCGCGCGCTTGCTGTCGGTGGTGGGTGACGAGAGCGGTCCGGCGTCCGTGGATGTCGGTCTGTCGCTGGTCACCACGCGTGCGGCGTTCGAGCGGCGGGCGGTGGTGCTGGGTGGTGACCGTACCGCGCTCGTCAGCGGCCTGACCGCACTGGCCGAGGGCCGCGAGGCGACGGGCCTGGTGCGCGGGGTGGCTTCTGGGGCCTCGGACCGCGTCGCGTTGGTCTTCCCTGGTCAGGGGTCGCAGTGGGTGGGGATGGCGGCTGGGTTGCTGGAGTCCTCGCCGGTGTTCGCGGAGCGGATCGGTGAGTGTGCGGCGGCGTTGGCGCCGTTCGTTGACTGGTCGCTCGGGGATGTGTTGCGGGGTGGGGGGGGTGCTGCGGAGGCGTTGGAGCGGGTGGATGTGGTGCAGCCTGCCTTGTTCGCGGTGATGGTGTCGCTGGCGGAGCTGTGGCGTTCGGTGGGTGTGGAGCCGG
This sequence comes from Streptomyces sp. 11-1-2, assembly GCF_003595545.1. Classification (NCBI taxonomy): domain Bacteria; kingdom Bacillati; phylum Actinomycetota; class Actinomycetes; order Kitasatosporales; family Streptomycetaceae; genus Streptomyces; species Streptomyces sp. 11-1-2. The sequence goes on along the minus strand of NZ_CP022545.1, from coordinate 1,070,760 downwards.
ATGCGGTGATGGGCCACAGTCAGGGTGAGATCGCGGCGGCGTGTGTGGCGGGTGCGTTGTCTCTGGAGGATGCCGCGAAGGTGGTGGCGTTGCGGAGCAAGGCGCTGCGGGCGTTGTCCGGGCGTGGCGGCATGGTGTCGGTGTCACTGCCGGTGGAGGCGGTGCGGGAACGGCTCGCGGCGTGGGGCGAGCGGCTGTCGGTGGCGGCGGTGAACGGGCCCTCGGCGGTCGTCGTCTCCGGTGACGCCGACGCACTGGACGAACTTCTGACGGCCTGCGAGGCAGACGAGATCCGGGCGCGCCGCATCCCGGTCGACTACGCCTCGCACTGCGCTCACGTGGAGGCCATCGAGGACGAACTTCAGCAGACCCTTGCGGGGATCGCCCCGCGCTCGTCGTCGGTGCCGTTCTACTCCACGGTCACGGCAGGTGCCCTGGACACCCAGGAACTGGACGCCGGGTACTGGTACCGCAATCTGCGCCAGACGGTCCGTTTCGACGAGACCGTCCGCGCCTTGTTGGCCGAAGGCTTCGATACGTTCGTCGAGGCCAGCGCCCACCCCGTCCTGACGATGGGCGTGGAGCAGACGGCTCAGGACCACGGCACGCCTATCACCGCCGTCGGTTCCCTGCGCCGCGACGAGGGTGGTCTCGACCGCTTCGTCGCCTCTCTGGCCGAGGCATACGTCGGCGGCGTGTCCGTCGACTGGACGGCCATGTTCGCGGGCACGGGTGCCCGACGCGTCGACTTGCCGACCTATGCCTTCCAGCACCAGCGCTACTGGGTCGAGCCCTCATTTGCGGCGGGCGATGTGTCGTCGGCCGGACTGGTCTCCGCCGACCACCCCCTCCTCGGTGCGGCGACCGCGCTGCCCGACTCGGACGGATGGCTGCTGACGGGCCGCCTCTCGCTCCGTACGCATCCGTGGCTCGCCGAACACTCCGTGCTCGGCCGGGCCCTGCTGCCCGCGTCCGCCTTCGTCGAGCTGGCGCTGCGAGCCGGTGACACGGCCGGATGCGACCACGTTGAGGAGCTGACGCTGGAGGCGCCTCTGGTGCTGCCCGAACAGGACGCGGTGCTGGTCCAGTTGACCGTCGGCGCGCCCGACGAGGGCGGCGGGCGCCCCCTGCGGGTGTACGCGCGGGCGGAGGACACCGCGGACCGGCCGTGGATCCGGCATGCCTCGGGAACGCTGGTGCACAGCGAGGCCCACGGCGAAACCCGCAGCCACGCCACGGACCCGAACCCGGTCGCCGACCTCGGCGTATGGCCCCCGACGGGCGCGGAGGCCGTCGATGTCGCCGGGTTCTACGAGCGGCTGGCCGACGCCGGGGTGGCCTACGGGCCTGTGTTCCGCGGCGTGCGCGCGCTGTGGCGCCGCGGTGACGAGCTCTTCGCCGAGGTGGCGCTGCCGGAGGAAGCCCGTGGTGACGTGCCCCGGTTCGGCATTCACCCGGCTCTGCTGGACACCGCCTTGCAGACGGGCCTGGCACCCCTCTCGGGCGATGCGGACGGCATCCGCCTGCCGTTCCTCTGGAGCGGTGTGTCGTTGCACGCGACCGGCGCGTCGATGCTCCGCGTGCGGCTGACCCGCAAGGGCACCGACACCCTGTCCGCGCTGGTCGCCGACCCGGCCGGAACACCGGTGGCCACGGTGGACGCGCTGGTGGCGCGGCCGGTGACAGAAGAGCAGTTCGCGGCCGCGACAGCGAAGCCCGGCGACGGCCGACCGGAACGGGCCACTGTGGTCCGGCGCGCACTGGCCCAGGCGGCGCCCGGAGCGGAGGAGGCGTCACTGCGGCAGCGCCTGCTGAGGGTGGGCGACACGGAGCGGGAGCGGATGGTGTTGCGCCTGGTCCAGGAGCAGGCCGCCACCATCCTCGGCCACAGCGCACCGGACGCGGTCGAGCCGGAGATCTCTTTCAAGGAGCACGGCTTCGACTCCCTTACGGCGGTGGAGCTGCGGAACCGGCTGAACGCCGCCACGGGGGAGCGGCTGCCCGCCACGCTCGTCTTCGACTATCCGACCCCTGCCGCGCTCGCGGAATACCTCCGCGCGGAACTGCTCGGCATCCGGGAGGGCGACGCCCCCTCGGCACCCGCGCCCGTCACCCGGGCCGAGCCGGACGACGATCCGATCGCCATCGTCGCGATGGGGTGTCGTCTGCCCGGCGGCGTCCGGTCCCCGGAGGAACTGTGGGACCTGCTGACCGAGGGCCGTGACGCGATATCCGGCTTCCCCGAGGACCGTGGCTGGCAGCTCGACGGACTTTACGACGCCGACCCCGACACCCCCGGGAAGACCTACACCCGGCACGGTGGCTTCGTCGACGCCGCGGGCGAATTCGACGCGGCGTTCTTCGGTATCTCACCGCGCGAGGCGGTGGCGATGGACCCGCAGCACCGGCTGCTGCTCGAGACGTCCTGGGAGACCTTCGAGCGCGCGGGCATCGACCCGGCCTCCCTGCGCGGCAGCCAGACCGGTGTATTCGTGGGCGCCGGATCACACGGATACGGCGCGGGCCCGATCCAGCCGTCGGGCGGCGTCGAGGGCTACCTGCTCACCGGCAACGCCCTCAGCGTCACCTCCGGTCGGCTCGCCTATGCGTTCGGCTTCGAAGGGCCGGCCGTCGCCGTCGACACGGCGTGCTCGTCGTCGCTGGTGGCGCTGCACCTGGCCGCGCAGTCGCTGCGACAGGGCGAGTGCTCCCTGGCCCTGGCCGGTGGCACCGCCATCATGTCCACCCCCTGGACCTTCGTCGGCTTCAGCCGCCAGCGGGGGCTGGCACCGGACGGGCGCTGCAAACCCTTCTCCGCCGCCGCCGATGGCTTCGGCCCGGCGGAGGGCGTCGGTGTGCTGCTGCTGGAGCGGCTGTCGGACGCGCGGCGCAACGGCCATCAGGTGCTGGCGGTGGTACGCGGCACCGCCATCAACCAGGACGGTGCGAGCAACGGCCTCACCGCGCCGAACGGTCCGTCTCAGCAGCGGGTGATCCGCGCCGCGTTGGCGAACGCCGGGCTGCCGGCGGCCGAGGTGGACGCGGTCGAGGCACATGGCACCGGCACCCAGCTGGGCGACCCCATCGAGGCACAGGCCCTGCTGGCCACGTATGGCAGGGGCCGCCCCGAGGAACGGCCGCTGCTGCTGGGCTCGGTGAAGTCGAACATCGGGCACACCCAGGCGACGGCCGGCGTGGCCGGTGTGATCAAGATGGTGCTCGGCATGCGACACGGCCTGCTGCCGCGCACACTGCACCTGGACGAGCCGTCGCCGCATGTGGACTGGTCCACCGGTGGAGTGCGCCTGCTGACGGACGATATGCCCTGGCCGGAGACGGGACGGCCGCGGCGTGCGGCGGTCTCATCCTTCGGGATGAGTGGAACCAACGCCCACGCCGTGCTGGAACAGGCCCCGCTCGACGACGCTCCCAGCCCCGCCGTCGACACCTCGATTGGCGAACCGCCGGAGATCACGCCGTGGGTGATCTCCGGACGGTCGGAGACCGCGGTCGAGGCACAGGCGGAGCGGCTGCTGGCGCAGGTGCGTGAGCGCCGAGAGGTCTCGCCCGCCGATATCGGGCTGTCCTTGGCGACCACGCGCAGTGTGTTCGAGCACCGCGCGGTGGTGCTGGCGGGCGCCGGGGACGGCCTCATCAACGCTCTGGGCGCGTTGGCCGAGGGGCAAGTGGCACCTGGTGTGGTGCGAGGGATGGCGACTGCCCGGAATCACGCGGTGTTGGTCTTCCCTGGTCAGGGGTCGCAGTGGGTGGGGATGGCGGCGGGGTTGCTGGAGTCTTCGCCGGTGTTCGCGGAGCGGATTGGTGAGTGTGCGGCGGCGTTGGCGCCGTTCGTTGGCTGGTCGCTGGTGGATGTGCTTGGCGATGTGGCCGCGTTGGAGCGGGTGGATGTGGTGCAGCCGGTGTTGTGGGCGGTGATGGTGTCGTTGGCGGAGTTGTGGCGTTCGTACGGTGTGGAGCCGGCGGCGGTCATTGGTCATTCGCAGGGTGAGATCGCGGCGGCGTGTGTGGCGGGTGCGTTGTCTCTGGAGGATGCGGCGCGGGTGGTGGCGTTGCGGAGCAAGGCGTTGCGGGCGTTGTCGGGGCGTGGCGGCATGGTGTCGGTGTCACTGCCGGTGGAGACGTTGCGGGAGCGGCTCGCGGCATGGGGTGAGCGGCTGTCGGTGGCGGCGGTGAACGGGCCCTCAGCGGTCGTGGTCTCCGGTGACGCCGACGCGTTGGACGAGTTGCTGGCCGTATGCGAGGGCGAGGGGATCCGGGCGCGTCGTGTGCCGGTGGACTACGCCTCGCATTGCGCCCATGTCGAGGCCATCGAGGGCGAGCTTCGACAAGCCCTCGCGGGAATTGCTTCCCGGGCTGGGTCGGTGCCGTTCTACTCCACGGTCACAGCAGGTGTGCTGGACACCCAGGAACTGGACGCCGGGTACTGGTACCGCAATCTGCGTCAGACAGTGCGCTTTGACGAGACCGTCCGTGTTCTGCTGGCCGACGGCTTCCAGGTGTTCATCGAGGCCAGTGCCCACCCCGTCCTGACGATGGGGGTGGAGCAGACCGCCGAGGACCACGGCACCCGCGTTACCGCCGTCGGTTCGCTGCGCCGCGACGAAGGCAACCTGGAACGCTTCCTGACCTCCCTGGCCGAGGCATATGTCGGCGGCGCGTCCGTCGACTGGGCGGGGGTGTTCGCCGGGACGGGTGCGGAGCGGGTGGATCTGCCGACGTATGCCTTCCAGCGCACGCATTTCTGGCTGGAGTCCGAGACGTCCGGACTCGGCGACGTGGCGTCGGTGGGGCTGGACCCGGCCGGGCATCCGTTGCTGGGGGCCGCCGTGCCGCTGCCCGACTCCGATGGGTTCTTGCTGACCGGTCGGCTGTCGCTGCGTACGCATCCCTGGCTGGCCGACCATGCGGTGCTGGGCCGGGTCATCCTGCCCGGTACGGCGTTTGTCGAGTTGGCGTCGCGGGCCGGTGACGCGGTCGGTTGCGATCGGTTGGAGGAGCTGACGCTGGAGGCGCCCCTGGTACTGCCCGAGGGTGGGGCGGTCCAGGCGCAGCTGGTTGTGAGCGGGCCCGAGCCGGACGGGCAGCGTGAGTTCAGCGTGTATTCCCGCCGTGACGATGGCCCGGACGCGTCGTGGACGTGCCACGCGAAGGGCATGCTGGCCCTGGCGTCCGCTGCCGATGGGGCGACGGGTCCGGTGGGCCTGGAGGCGTGGCCGCCGGTGGGGGCGGAGGCGGTCGGGACCGAGGGCTTCTACGAGGATGTGGCGGCCACCGGGCTGGCGTACGGTCCGGTGTTCCGGGGGCTGCGCGCCGTCTGGCGCAGGGGTGATGAGGTCTTCGCGGAGGTGGCGCTGCCGGAGGAGTCGCGGGCGGAGGCGGCCCGGTTCGGGCTGCACCCCGCGCTGCTCGATGCGGCGCTGCACGCCTGGCTGGTGTGCGCCGCCGCGGACGGAGGCGGGAGGGCCGAGGGGATCCGGCTGCCGTTCGTGTGGAGCGGCGTGTCGCTGTATGCCACCGGCGCGACCTCTCTGCGCGTGCGGCTGGCCCGCACGGGCGCCGAGGGGATGTCCGTGCTGGTGGCCGACGCCGCCGGAACGCCGGTGGCGTCGGCGGAGGCACTGGTCACCCGGCCGGTCTCGGAAGCACAGCTCGCCTCGTCTCCCTCCGACGACGAGTCGCTGTACCGGGTGGAGTGGGTCGCAACGTCCATTACGGTTCCGGCGTCCGCCACCAACCCGGAGCGCTCCACCGACCCGGCGCCCGCCACCGACCGGTGCGCCGTGGCCGGACCGGATCACTTCGGCCTGGCCGCGGCGTTGAACGCGGCCGACGGGTCGGTGGAGGAGTACGCCGACCTGACCGCTCTCGCGGCGCATGTGCGGTCGGGCGCTCCGATGCCGGATCTGGTGCTTGTCCCGGTGTCCTCCGTCTCCGGCGAGGACGTTGTCCCGGCGACGCGGGCGGTGGCCCACCGGGCCCTGGAGATGGTGCGGGCATGGCTGGCCGAGGACCGGTTCGCCGAGGCGCGGCTGGTGTTCGTCACCCGGGGTGCGATGGCGACCGAGGACGGTGCGGATCCGCGCGACCTGGCGGCGGCCCCGGTGTGGGGGCTGGTGCGGTCGGCGCAGGCGGAGCATCCGGACCGGTTCGTCCTACTGGATGTGGACGGCGGCGAGGAATCGCTCGCGATGGTGCACCAGGCGGTGTCGATCGGGGAGCCGCAGCTCGCGGTGCGCGCCGCCGAGGTGCTGGTGCCGCGTCTGGCCCCTGGCGCCACGACGGCTGTGCTGATCCCACCGGTCGACACGGAGGCGTGGCGGCTGGAGGCGTCCGGGGCGGGCACGCTGGAGGGGCTGGCGCTGGCCACGGCTACGGACGCCACCCGGGAGCTTGGCGAGCACGAGGTGCGGGTCGCGGTGCGGGCCACGGGCCTGAACTTCCGCGATGTCCTGATCTCTCTCGGCATGTATCCGGGTGAGGCTCTGATGGGTGGCGAGGGCGCCGGTGTGGTCGTGGCCACCGGTCCCGGTGTGACCTCCCTCGCCGTCGGCGACCGGGTGATGGGGCTGTGGGAGGGCGGTTTCGGGCCGTTGGCCGTGGTGGATCACCGCACTCTGGTGCGGATTCCGGAGGGCTGGTCCTTCACCGAGGCCGCCTCCGTCCCGGTCGTGTCTGTGACGGCTTTGTATGCGTTGCGGGAGCTGGCGGGCGTGCGGCGTGGTGAGTCGCTGCTGGTCCATTCGGCTGCCGGTGGTGTGGGGATCGCGGCGGTGCAGTTGGCGCGGGCCTGGGGCGTGGAGGTGTTCGCGACCGCGAGTGAGGCCAAGTGGGATGTCCTGCGCGGTCTCGGACTGGACGAGGCGCATATCGCCTCGTCGCGGACGCTGGAGTTCGAGGAGCGGTTCAAGACCGCCTCGGCCGGTCGTGGTGTGGATGTCGTTCTGGATTCCCTGGCCGGTGAGTTTGTCGACGCGTCGCTGCGGCTGCTGGGCGAGGGCGGGCGCTTCATCGAGATGGGCAAGACGGATGTGCGGTCGACTGGCGAGGTGGCGGCGGCGCATCCGGGCGTGATGTACCGGGCGTTCGACCTGGCGGAGGCGGGCCCCGAACGCATCGGGGAGATGCTCGCCGAGATCGTGGCCCTGTTCGAGCGAGGTGACCTGGAGCCGCTGCCTACCCGGGTGTGGGATGTGCGCAGGGCTCCCGAGGCGTTCCGGTTCATGAGCCAGGCGCGCCATGTGGGCAAGCTGGTACTGAGCGTTCCGGCCGCGCTGGACCCGGAGGGGACGGTACTGATCACCGGCGCCGGAGGCGTCCTGGGCGGACTGGTCGCCCGGCATCTGGTGGCCGAGCACGGCATACGCAGGCTGCTGCTGGTCAGTCGCCGTGGCCGCGCGGCCGAGAGCATGGCAGCGCTCGAGACGGAGCTGACGACCCAGGGGGTCTCGGTCACGGTTGCCGCTTGCGATGTCGCCGATCGCGCGGCATTGGCGGATCTGCTGGCGGGGCTGCCCGATGGACATGGCCTGACCGGTGTGGTCCATGCCGCGGGTCTTCTGGACGACGGCACGGTGGCCTCGCTGACACCGGAGCGGCTGGATGCGGTGCTGCGGGCCAAGGTCGATGGGGCGTGGCATCTGCATGAGTTGACGCGCCGTTTCGATGTGGCCATGTTCGCCCTGTTCTCCTCGGCCGCCGGTGTCCTGGGGTCCGCGGGACAGGCCAACTACGCCGCGGCCAATACGTTCCTGGACGGACTGGCGCAGCGGCGCCGGGCGATGGGCTTGCCCGGGGTGTCGCTCGCCTGGGGCCTGTGGGCCGAGCGCACCGGGATGACCGGACACCTCGGCCAGGCGGACCTCTCTCGTATGACGCGGGGCGGACTGGTGCCGTTCTCCTCCGAGGAGGGGCTGCGGCTGTTCGACACGGCCGGGCGGCTGGCCGAGGGCGTGGTGGTGCCCGCGCGGCTCGACCTCGGCCACTTGGCAGCCACCGCCAATACCACGCCCGTGCCGCCGTTGCTGACCGGGCTCGTACGACGGCCTGTCCTGTCCCGGCGCGCCTCGGCCCAGGAAGAGCCTGGTTCGCAGGAGGCGCCGCTGGTGCGGCGGCTGGCCGGGCTCGGCCAGGGGGAGCGGCAGCGGACGCTGCTGCGCCTGGTCCAGGAACACGCCGCCACGGTCCTCGGCCACGGGACGGCGTCGGCGGTGGTCACCGATCGCGGCTTCCTGGAGCTGGGCTTCGACTCGCTCACCGCGGTCGAGCTGCGCAACAGGCTGAACTCGGCCACCGGGCTGCGGTTGCCCGCGACCCTCATCTTCGACTACCCGACCCCCGCCGCGCTGGCCGCACACCTGGATGCGGAGATCGCCCCCGTGGCGGCGGACGACCCGTCGGGCACGGCCGCCGAACTCGACGGACTGGAAGCCGCGTTGCCCGGGACGGACACGGCGGACGACGACGCCACCCCCGCGATGGTGACCGGCCGGCTCCGGCGGGTGACGGCTGATCTGCACCAGACGCGGCAGCGTCTGCGGGATGTGGAGGCCGCGGCCCGCGAGCCGATCGCGATCGTCGGGATGAGCTGCCGCTTCCCCGGCGGGGTGCGTTCTCCCGAGGAGTTCTGGCGGCTGCTGAGCGGGGCCGAGGACGCCATCACGGCGTTCCCCGAGGACCGTGGCTGGGACCTCGACTCGCTCTACGACGCGGACCCCGACCGGCCGGGCACCTCCTATGCGCGCGAGGGCGGATTCCTGCACGACGTCGGCGACTTCGACGCCGACTTCTTCGGGATCTCACCTCGTGAGGCGCTGGCGATGGATCCGCAGCAGCGGCTGCTGCTGGAGACCTCGTGGGAAGCCATCGAACGGGCGGGCATCGACCCGGGCTCACTCAGGGGCAGTCGGTCCGGAGTCTTCGTAGGGGCCGTGGCCCCCGACTACGGGCCGCGGGTGCACGAGGCCACCGACGGTGGTGTCGAGGGTCACCTGGTGACCGGCAGTGCCATCAGCGTCGTGTCCGGGCGCGTGGCCTACACCCTGGGTCTGGAGGGCCCGGCCGTCACGGTGGACACCGCGTGTTCCTCGTCGCTGGTCGCCCTGCACCTGGCCGTACAGGCCCTGCGCCAGGGGGAGTGCTCGCTCGCCCTGGCCGGTGGTGTCACCGTCATGGCCACCCCCGGCACCTTCATCGGGTTCAGCCGTCAGCGGGGCCTGGCGGCCGACGGCCGGTGCAAGCCCTTCGCGGCGGCGGCCGACGGTTTCGGGGCCGCCGAGGGCGCGGGCATGCTGTTCCTGGAGCGGCTCTCCGACGCACAACGCAACGGGCATCCCGTGCTGGCCGTCGTCCGGGGCTCGGCGACCAACCAGGACGGTGCGAGCAGTGCGCTGTCCGCCCCCAACGGCCCGTCCCAGCAGCGGGTGATCCGCCAGGCGCTGGCCAACGCCGGGCTCACGGCCGGGCAGGTCGACGCCGTAGAGGCGCACGGGACAGGCACGAAGCTGGGCGATCCGATCGAGGCGCAGGCGCTGCTGGCCACCTATGGCCGCGAGCGCACCGCGGATCGTCCGCTGCGTCTGGGGTCGGTCAAGTCCAACATCGGCCATACCCAGGCTGCCGCCGGCGTGGCCGGTGTGATGAAGATGGTGTTGGCGATGGAGCAGGGCACGCTGCCCCGCACCTTGCACATCGACGAGCCGTCGCCGCATGTGGACTGGTCGACGGGTGCGGTCGAGCTCCTCACCGAGGCCGCCGCGTGGCCCGAGAGCGATGGACCGCGCCGGGCCGGAGTGTCCTCGTTCGGCATCAGCGGCACCAACGCCCACGCCATCATCGAGCAGGCGCCACCACGGCCGTCCGCCACCCATGACCCCGCCGACGTCACCTCCGGCTCCGAAATGGCGGGGGAGACGGAGGGGACGGAGGCGGCCCGGACGGCGCTGCCGCTCGTCCCCTGGCCGCTGGCGAGCAAGTCCGAGGCGGGGCTGCGTGCCCAGGCCGGGCGGCTGCTGGAGCACGTGGAGCGGCACCCGGAGGTCGTGGGCGGGGACATCGGACTGTCCCTCGCCACCACCCGGACCGCCTTCGAGCACCGCGCGGTCGTACTGGCCCCGGACCGTGCGGAGGCGGTACGGATCCTGGCCGATCACCTCGCGGGCCGAGGCGCCTCCGGGCTGGTCGAAGGCGTCGCCAGGCGCAGCTCCGGAGTCGCCTTCGTCTTCCCTGGTCAGGGGTCGCAGTGGGTGGGGATGGCGGCTGGGTTGCTGGAGTCCTCGCCGGTGTTCGCGGAGCGGATCGGTGAGTGTGCGGCGGCGTTGGCGCCGTTCGTGGACTGGTCGTTGGCGGATGTGCTCGGCGATGCGGCCGCGTTGGAGCGGGTGGATGTGGTGCAGCCCGTGTTGTGGGCGGTGATGGTGTCGCTTGCGGAGCTGTGGCGTTCGTACGGTGTGGAGCCTGCTGCTGTCATCGGCCACTCCCAGGGTGAGATCGCGGCCTCGTGCGTGGCGGGTGCGTTGTCGCTGGAGGATGCCGCGAAGGTGGTGGCGCTGCGCAGCCAGGCGATCCGGGCGCTGTCCGGGCGCGGGGGCATGGTGTCGGTCTCGCTGCCCGTGGAGGCGTTGCGGGAGCGGCTCGCGACGTGGGGTGAGCGGCTGTCGGTGGCGGCGGTGAACGGGCCCTCGGCGGTCGTGGTCTCCGGCGACGCCGACGCGTTGGACGAGCTGCTGACGGCGTGCGAGGCGGAGGGGGTCCGGGCACGCCGCATCCCCGTGGACTACGCCTCCCACTCCGCCCACGTCGAGAGCCTCGAAGAGGAGATCCGGCGCACTCTCGCCGGGATCGCCCCGCGACCCTCCTCGGTGCCGTTCTACTCGACGGTGACCGGCGGTGTACTGGACACCACGGAGCTGGACGCCGGGTACTGGTACCGCAACCTGCGCCAGACCGTGCGTTTCGACGAGACCGTACAGGTGCTCCTCGGCGAGGGCTTCCAGACGTTCGTGGAGGCCAGCGCGCATCCCGTGCTGACCGTGGGCATCGAGCAGACCGCCGACGACCACGGCACCCCCGTGGCGGCCATCGGCTCGTTGCGCCGTGACGAAGGCGGCCTGGAGCGGTTCCTGACCTCCCTGGCCGAGGCCCACGTCGGCGGCATCGCCGTCGACTGGCGGACGGTCTTCGCCGGGACCGGTGCGCACCCCGTCGAACTGCCCACCTACGCCTTCCAGCACCAGCGGTACTGGCTCACCGCCACTGCGCGCCCCGCCGACAGCACACCGGCCGAGGACGGGGCGGACGCCGACTTCTGGCAGGCCGTGGAGCGCGAGGACGCCGAGGCGCTGGCCGCCACCCTCCAGGTCGAATCCACCGAGCAGCACGCCTCGTTGGGCACCGTCCTGCCCGCTCTCGCACAGTGGCGCCGGCAGCGGCGCTCCGAATCGACCGTGGACGAGTGGCGCTACCGCGTGATCTGGCGCCCCATGAACGGCACCCCGTCCCCCTCGCTCCCGGGGCCGTGGCTGCTGCTGGTCCCGAGCTCCCGTGCCGGCGACCCGCTGGTCACAGCCTCCCGCGAGGCGCTCGCGGCACACGGCGCCGATGTCGTCCTCGTCGAACTGGGTGAAGACGACGCACACCGCGCCACGGTGGCCGAGCGGCTGCGCGCCGCCACCGCCGACCACCCGCTGGACACGCTGTCCGGGGTGCTGTCACTGCTACCGCTGGACGAGCGCCCGTACCCCGACCATCCCGTGGCCGGCACCGGCCTGACCCTGACCCTCGCCCTGATCCAGGCCCTCGACGACCTCGGCGTTCGGGCGCCGCTGTGGTGCGCCACTCAGGGCGCGGTGTCGATCGGCAGCTCCGACCCGCTCACCAGCCCCGCCCAGGCGGCGGTGTGGGGCCTGGGGCGGGTGGCCGGAGTGGAGTACCCGGACAGCTGGGGTGGGCTGATCGACCTTCCGCGGACCATGGACGCCCGGGCCGGGACCCGGCTCGCCGGAGTGCTCGCGGATGGCGGCCCCGAGGACCAGGTGGCGATCCGCGGCTCGGGGGTGATGCTGCGGCGACTCGAGCCCGCACCCCTGGGGAACACCCCACCGCGGCGCGCCTGGAAGCCTCGTGGCACGGTCCTCATCACCGGTGGCACCGGTGCCCTCGGCAGCCATCTGGCCAGGTGGCTCGCGCACAACGGCGCCGAACACCTGGTGCTGACGAGCCGCCGCGGGCTCGCGGCCCCCGGCGCCGAAGACCTGGTCGCCGAACTGGCCGAACAGGGCACGCTGGTCACCGTCGCCGCCTGCGATGTGGCGAACCGCGCCGCGCTTCAACGCGTCCTCGCGTCCGTACCCGACGACCGGCCGCTGACCGCCGTCATCCACGCCGCCGCCTATATCGACCTGGCGGGGCTTGGCGCGACGACTTCGGCGGAGTTCGCCCAGGTCATGGACGCGAAGGTGGCGGGCGCGGTCCATCTCGACGAGCTGCTGGGCGACAGCCCGCTGGACGCGTTCGTGCTGTTCTCCTCGGTTTCCGGGCTGTGGGGCGTGGGCGACCACGGCGCGTACGCCGCCGCCAACGCCTACCTGGACGCGCTCGCCGAGCGACGGCGGGCGAACGGCCTGCGGGCCACCTCGGTGGCCTGGGGGGTGTGGGACGCCACCGGTGACAACATGCCCGAGGCCCTGGACCTGGATCAGTTGCGGCGGCGTGGACTGCGGTTCATGGACCCGGCGCTCGGCGTCGCCGCCCTGCGGCAGACACTCGACCACGACCAGACCCACCTGGCGATCGCCGACATCGACTGGGACAGCTTCATCCCGGTCTTCACCTCAGCCCGCCCCAGCCCACTGCTGGACGAGCTTCCCGCGATGCGACGCATCCAGGAGGGCGCCGACGGTGCAGGGGCGGTCGGGGACGCCTCGGCCGACGCCTCCTCGGGCCTGCGCCAGCGGCTGACCGGGCTGACCCCCACCGAGCGTGAGCACACCGTCCTGGAGCTGGTGCGTGCGCAGGTGGTGACCGTCCTGGGACACGCCACCTCGGACGCGGTGGATTCCGAGCGTGCCTTCAAGGACCTTGGCTTCGACTCGCTGACAGCCGTCGAGCTGCGCAATCGGCTGAACGCGGCCACCGGGCTGCGCCTGTCCGCCACGCTGGCCTTCGACTACCCCAGCACCGCCGTATTGAGCGAGCACATCCTCACCGAGCTGCTCGGGGCGACGGCCGACGACGGCGAGGCGGACGGCCCCCTCCTCCCGCGGCCGGCGGCAGGTGCGGCGGCGACCCGCGCGGCGTCCGTGGACTCCGACGACGACCCCATCGCCATCGTCGCGATGAGCTGCCGCTACCCGGGCGGGGTGTCCTCGCCCGAGGAGCTGTGGCAGCTGATCGTGTCCGGCGGCGACGCGATCGGCGGGCTGCCCACCGACCGTGGGTGGGACATCGAGGGCATATACGACCCGGACCCGGACGCACCCGGCAAGACCTATGTGCGCGAAGGCGGCTTCCTCTACGGCGCGGGTGACTTCGATCCGGCGTTCTTCGGGATCTCGCCGCGCGAGGCGCTGGCGATGGATCCGCAGCAGCGGCTGCTGCTGGAAACCTCGTGGGAAGCCTTCGAACGCGCCGGTGTGCCCGCGCTCGCGCTGCGCGGCAGCCGCACCGGCGTCTTCATCGGCTCCAACTACCAGGAGTACGGGCCCCGAGTGCATGAGGCGCCCGAGGGCTCCGAAGGCCACCTCATGACCGGAAGCGCGGCCAGCGTCGTGTCCGGACGCGTCGCGTACGCCTTCGGCTTCGAGGGCCCCGCGGTGACGGTGGACACCGCGTGTTCATCGTCGCTGGTGGCGCTGCACCTGGCGGCACAGGCGCTGCGGAACGGGGAGTGCTCGCTGGCGCTCGCCGGTGGCGTCGCCGTCATGCCGAACCCCGGTGCCCTCATCGGCTTCAGCCGCCAGCGGGGCCTGGCGCTCGACGGCCGCTGCAAGGCGTTCGCGGGGGCCGCGGACGGAATGGGGCTTGCGGAGGGCGTCGGTGTGCTGCTGCTGGAGCGGCTGTCCGACGCACGGCGGAACGGGCACCGGGTGCTGGCCGTGGTGCGGGGCAGCGCGGTGAACCAGGACGGTGCGTCGAACGGTTTGACGGCGCCGAACGGACCCTCGCAGCAGCGGGTGATCCGGGCGGCGTTGGAGAGCGCTCGCTTGTCGGCGGCCGAGGTGGATGCGGTCGAGGCGCACGGTACGGGAACGAAGCTGGGCGATCCCATCGAGGCGCAGGCCCTGCTCGCGACATACGGACAGGAGCGGGCGGACCGGGACCGGCCGTTGTGGCTGGGGTCGGTGAAGTCGAACATCGGTCATACGCAGGCGGCTGCTGGTGTGGCGGGTGTGATGAAGATGGTGTTGGCGATGCGGCATGGTGTGTTGCCGAGGACGTTGCATGTTGATGAGCCGTCGCCGCATGTGGAGTGGTCGGCGGGTGCGGTGGAGTTGTTGACGGATGCGGTGGTGTGGCCGGAGACGGATCGTCCGTGGCGTGCGGGTGTGTCGTCGTTCGGCATCAGCGGCACCAACGCACACGTCATCCTGGAGCAGGCCGCCCTCTCCGAGGAGGATGGTGACGGCTCGGACGAGGCGCCGGAGCAGCCGTCGGGCCTGATGCCGTGGGTGGTGTCGGCGAAGTCCGAGGGCGCGCTGCGGGCACAGGCGGAGCGGTTGCTGCCGTACGCCCGGGGTGAGGCCGGGGCCGAGGCGTCGATGGCCGATGTGGCGTTGTCGCTGGTCACGACTCGGGCGGCCCTCGATGAGCGGGCGGTGGTGCTGGCGGGTGACGGTGCGGGGTTCGCGGCTGGGCTGGGCGCGTTGGTGGATGGCGTACCGGTGGCGGGTGTGGTGCGGGGTTCGGTGGTGCCGGGGAAGCTCGCGGTGTTGTTCTCGGGTCAGGGTAGTCAGCGGGTCGGAATGGGGCGGGAGTTGTATGAGGCGTTCCCGGTGTTCGCGGACGCGTTTGACGAGGTGTGTGCGCGGTTCGACGGGGTGTTGGAGCGCCCGCTGCGGGAGGTCGTGTTCGGGGATGTGTCGGGGTTGGATGAGACGGTGTTTGCGCAGTGTGGGTTGTTTGCGGTGGAGGTGGGGTTGTTCCGGTTGGTGGAGTCGTGGGGTGTGCGGCCGGATTTTGTGGCGGGGCATTCGATTGGTGAGTTGGTTGCTGCGCATGTGGCGGGTGTGTTGTCGCTGGGGGATGCGTGTGTGTTGGTGGGGGCTCGTGGGCGGTTGATGCAGGGGTTGCCGTCGGGTGGGGTGATGGTGTCGGTGCAGGCCGCCGAAGCCGATGTGTTGCCGTTGCTGGCGGGTCGTGAGGCTGAGGTGAGTGTGGCGGCGGTCAACGGTCCGCGTTCGACGGTGATCTCTGGTGCCGGGGAGGCGGTGTCTGAGGTCGCCGGGCTCTTGGAGGCTCGCGGGGTGAAGACGAAGCGGCTGCGTGTTTCGCATGCGTTCCACTCGCCGTTGATGGAGCCGATGCTGGCCGAGTTCCGGCAGGTGGCGGAGGGGTTGTCGTATGCGTCTCCGCGTATTCCGGTCGTGTCGAATGTGACGGGCGCGGTCGCGGATGCCGAGGCGTTGTGCTCGGCGGAGTACTGGGTGCGGCACGTCCGCGAGACCGTGCGCTTCGCGGACGGCGTGGAGTGCCTGGCCGGGCAAGGAGTCGTCACCTACCTGGAGTTGGGCCCCGACGGCGTCCTCTCCGGGATGGGTCAGGAGTGCGTGCCGGACGCCGTATTCGCTCCTGTTCTCCGCAGCGGCTGGGACGAGACAGCCTCGGTCATGGAGGGGCTGGCCCAGATCCATGTGCGGGGTCGTTCCGTGGACTGGACGGCGTTGCTCGCGCCGACCCCCGTACGCCACGTCGATCTGCCCACGTACCCCTTCCAGCGGGAGCACTTCTGGCTGGAGTCGTCCGTCACCACGGCGGAGGCTGGACCCACGGACGCGGTGGACGCCGACTTCTGGGATGCGGTGGAGCGTGAGGATCTGCCCGCGCTCACGGACACGCTGGCGGTCACTGACGAGAACGGCGCCGGTGAATCGCTGGCGGCGGTGTTGCCGGTGCTGTCGTCGTGGCGTCGCCGTGGACGTGAGCGCGCCACCGTGGACAGGTGGCGCTACCGCGTGTCGTGGTCGCCGGTGTCCGACGGGTCGGGGACGGTGACGGGTCCGTGGCTGGTGGCGGTCCCCGCCGGTATGGCCGCCGACCCATGGGTGTCGGCATGTGCGGACGCCCTCACCGGGCGTGGTGCGCGGCCGGTGGTGGTCGAGCTGGAGCCCGATGAGGCCGACCGTGAGGTGGTGGCGGCGCGGCTGCGCGCGGCCCTGGCCGGACCCGAAATGGCCGATGTCGCAGGGGTGTTGTCCCTGCTGGCGCTGGCCGAGGGCCGACACGGGCAGTACCGGGCGGTGCCCCTGGGCGTGGCATGGACGCTGTCGCTGGTGCAGGCCGTGGGCGATGTGGGCGTGGCCGCTCCGCTGTGGTGTGTGACGCGCGGCGCGGTCGCTGTCGCTGGTTCCGAGGGCGTGCGCGAGGTGGAGCAGGCGGCGGTATGGGGCCTGGGCCGGGTCGCCGGGCTGGAGGTGCCCGAGCGGTGGGGCGGTCTGCTCGATCTCCCCGAGACGTGGGACACGCGGGTGGCGGATCGCCTGGTGGATGTGGTGAGCGGTCGTACGGGCGAGAGCGAGGTCGCGGTGCGCGGCTCCGGGGCGTTCGCGCGCCGTATCGTCCGGGCGTCGGCCGGCGGACCGGACGTCGAGGGCTGGAAGCCGTCGGGGACGGTGCTGGTGACCGGTGGTACGGGTGCGTTGGGTGCGCATGTGGCGCGGTGGCTGGCGGGTGCGGGTGCGGAGCATCTGTTGCTGGTCTCGCGCCGTGGTCCTGGGGCTGAGGGTGTGGATGGGCTGTGTGCCGAGCTGCGCGGGTTGGGTGCTCGGGTGACGGTTGTGGCGTGTGATGTGGGTGACCGTGAGGCGTTGGGTGGGGTGTTGGGCGGAGTGCCGGAGGAGTTCCCGTTGACGGCGGTGGTGCATGCGGCGGGTGTGCTGGATGACGGTGTGCTGGATGGGTTGTCGGTGGGGCGGTTCGAGGGTGTGTTGCGGGCGAAGTCGGAGGCGGCGTGGCATCTGCATGAGCTGACGCGTGAGCTGGATCTTTCGGCGTTTGTGCTGTTCTCCTCGTTCTCGGGGACGGTGGGTGCGGCGGGGCAGGCGAACTATGCGGCGGCGAACGCGGTTCTGGACGCGCTCGCCGATCAGCGTCGGGCCGAGGGCCTGCCCGCCACCTCGGTGGCATGGGGGCCCTGGGCCGACAACGGCATGGCCGTCAGCAGCACCGAAGTCAGCCGTACCATCCGCCGCCATGGCATGACCGCGATGGATCCGCGGCTGGCCCTGGCGGCGCTGGAGCGCGCCGTCAGCCACGCGGACGCCGCTGTCGCCGTCGTCGACGCCGACTGGAAGCGTTTCGCCGACACCTTCGAGGCCCGGCGGCTGTCCCGGCTGCTCAGCGCAGTCCCGGAAGTCCGGGAGCTGACCGTGACCACCCGGCCCGGCGACACCGACACCGCGCACACCGAGGGGTCCTCGGCACTCGTCCGGCGTCTGGCGACACTCTCCGAGGCCGAACGGCAGCGAACCCTGCTGGAGCTCGTGCGTGCCCATGTGGCCGCCGTACTCGGTCACAGCGGTGTGGACGCCATCGGGCCCGGCCGCGCCTTCATGGAGATCGGCTTCGACTCCCTGACCGCGGTGGGCCTGCGCAACCAGCTCAGCGAGGCCACGGGCGTGCAGCTCCCGGCCACCCTGGTCTTCGACTACCCCACGCCGACCGCGCTGGCCGGATATCTGCTCAGCGAACTGCTCGGCAGCCGCGAGCAGACGGACAACACGACCGCGGACGTGGCCACGACCGCGTCCATCGCGACGGACGAGCCGATCGCGATCGTCTCGATGAGCTGCCGCTTCCCCGGCGACGTACGCTCCGCCGAAGACCTGTGGCGGTTGCTGGCCGCCGGAGAGGACGCCGTCTCGGCCTTCCCCACGGACCGTGGCTGGGACCTTGAGGGGCTGTACGACACGGACCCGGACGCGATCGGAAAGAGCTACGTACGCGAGGGTGCGTTCCTCTCCGAGGTGAGCGGCTTCGACGCGCACTTCTTCGGCATCTCGCCGCGCGAGGCGCTGGCCATGGACCCCCAGCAGCGACTGCTGCTGGAAACCTCGTGGGAGCTGTGGGAACGGGCCGGAATCGACCCCGAAGCGGTGCGCGGCAGCCGCACCGGCGTGTTCATGGGCACCAACGGGCAGGAGTACGTGTCCCTGCTCGACCGGGCCCCGGAGACCACCGAGGGCTATGTGGCCACCGGCAATGCGGCCAGCGTCGTCTCCGGCCGCATCTCCTACACCTTCGGCCTCGAGGGCCCGGCGGTCACGGTGGACACCGCCTGTTCGTCGTCGCTGGTGGCGCTGCACCTGGCGGCACAGGCACTGCGGCAGGGCGAGTGCTCGCTCGCGCTCGCCGGTGGCGTCTCGGTGATGGTGTCACCGCGTGGCTTCGTGGAGTTCAGCCGCCAGCGGGGCCTCGCGCCGGATGGCCGGTGCAAGCCGTTCGCGGCGGCAGCGGACGGCACGGCCTGGGGCGAGGGTGTGGGCATGCTGCTGCTGGAGCGGCTGTCGGACGCGCGGCGCAACGGCCATCAGGTGCTGGCGGTGGTACGCGGCTCCGCCGTCAACCAGGACGGTGCCAGCAACGGGCTCACCGCGCCCAACGGGCCGTCCCAACAGCGGGTGATCCGCCAGGCCCTGGCCAACGCCGGGCTCGCGGCCGGACAAGTCGACGTCGTGGAGGCACACGGAACGGGAACGAAGCTGGGCGACCCGATCGAGGCGCAGGCGCTGCTGGCCACATACGGCCGTGAACACACCGACGACCAGCCCCTGTGGCTCGGCTCGATCAAGTCCAACATCGGGCACACCCAGGCGGCCGCCGGTGCGGCGGGTCTGATCAAGATGGTGCTGGCCATGCGGCACGGACTGCTGCCCGGGATGCCGAACGTGGCCGAGCCCAGCCCGTACGTGGACTGGTCGCCCGGCACCGTCCAGCTGCTGACCGAGGCCACGTCGTGGCCCGAGACCGGTCGGCCGCGGCGGGCGGGCGTGTCCTCCTTCGGCGTCAGCGGTACCAACGCACACGTCATCATCGAGCAGGCACCTCCGCCGCGGCCGGAGCCCGAGCGGCCCGCCGTGGACGAGCCCGTCGGCGGTGCCGGGCGGATACCCGTCACCCCCTGGCTGGTGTCGGGCAAGTCCGAGGCCGCGCTGCGGACGCAGGCGGACCGGTTGCTGGCCCATGTGCGCGAGCGGGCGGAGCTCTCGGCCGAGGACATCGGGCTGTCGTTGGCGGCGACGCGTAGTGCGTTCGAGCATCGTGCGGTGGTGCTCGCCGGGGACCGGGACGGTCTGGTCGGTGGTCTGGCGGCACTGGCGGAGGACCGGGACGCCGCGGGGCTGATCCGGGGCGTGGCCGGTACTGATGGTCGTGCGGTGTTGGTCTTCCCTGGTCAGGGGTCGCAGTGGGTGGGGATGGCGGCGGGGTTGTTGGAGTCTTCGCCGGTGTTCGCGGAGCGGGTGGGTGAGTGTGGGGCGGCGTTGGCGCCGTTTGTGGACTGGTCGTTGGTGGATGTGTTGCGGGGTGGGGAGGGTGCTGCGGAGGCGTTGGAGCGGGTGGATGTGGTGCAGCCGGTGTTGTGGGCGGTGATGGTGTCGTTGGCTGAGTTGTGGCGTTCGTACGGTGTGGAGCCTGCGGCCGTTATCGGTCATTCGCAGGGTGAGATCGCGGCGGCGTGTGTGGCGGGTGCGTTGTCGCTGGAGGACGCCGCGCGCGTAGTGGCGTTGCGGAGCAAGGCGCTGCGGGCGTTGTCAGGGCGTGGCGGCATGGTGTCGGTGTCGTTGCCCCTGGAGGCGGTACGGGAGCGCCTGGTGGCGTGGGGTGAGCGGTTGTCGGTGGCGGCGGTGAACGGGCCCTCGGCGGTCGTCGTCTCCGGCGATGCCGACGCGTTGGACGAGCTGCTGGCGGTGTGCGAGGGCGGGGAGATCCGGGCGCGTCGCATCCCTGTGGACTACGCGTCGCACTGTGCCCATGTCGAGGCTATCGAGGGCGAGTTGTTGCGGGAGCTCGCGGGGATCAGCCCGCGGTCGTCGTCGGTTCCCTTCTACTCGACGGTGACCGGTGGCGTGCTCGATACGACCGCGCTGGATGCCGGGTACTGGTACCGGAATCTGCGTCAGACGGTGCGCTTCGACGAGACCGTCCGTGGCCTGCTGGCCGACGGCTTCCAGGTGTTCATCGAGGCCAGCGCCCATCCTGTCCTGACGATGGGAGTGGAGCAGACGGCCGAGGATCACGGCACCCGCGTCACTGCCGTCGGTTCGCTGCGCCGTGACGATGGCGGTCCCGACCGGTTCGCCACCTCCCTTGCCGAGGCGTATGTCGGCGGCGCCCCCGTCGACTGGGCGGGGGTGTTCGCCGGAACGACGGCCAGGCGCGTCGATGTGCCGACGTACGCCTTCCAGCACCAGCGCTACTGGGTCGAGCCCTCAGCCGTGGCGGGTGATGTGTCGTCGGCCGGACTGGTCTCCGCCGACCATCCCCTGCTCGGCGCGGCGGTCGCGCTGCCCGAGTCCGGCGGGTATCTGTTCACCGGTCGACTCTCCCTCCGGTCACACCCCTGGCTGGCCGACCACACCATTCATGGCACCGCGCTGCTTCCCGGATCCGCCTTGGTCGAGTTGGCGCTGCGGGCCGGCGACGCGGTCGGCTGCGGCCACCTGGAGGAGCTGACGCAGGAAACGGCCCTCGCTCTTCCCTCGAGCGGTGCGGTCCAACTGCAGCTCACGGTCGGGGGCCCGGACGACTCCGGGCGACGCACCGTGAACCTCTACTCGCGCTTCGAGGACGGGCCCGCCGACCTGCCGTGGACGCACCATGCCACCGGTGCGCTGACCACGGAGCGGCCCACGGCGCCGGCGGAGACCGGGCTCGACCTGTGGCCACCGGCGGACGCCGAGCCGATCGAACTCGCCGACCCGTACTCGAGCGTGGCCGCGCTCAGCGGCTTGGAGCACGGTCCCGCTTTCCGCGCCCTGCGCCATGCGTGGCGTCGCGGTGGGGAGATCTTCGCCGAGGTGGCGTTGGCGGAGGACGCACGCTCGGACGCCGATCGCTTTGGTCTGCATCCGGTGCTGCTCGACGCGGCTCTGCACGCCACGGCCGACCTGGCGGCCGACGACGGCGGCCGCGTCCGGCTCCCGTACCGGTGGACCGGGGTGTCCCTGTACGCCACCGGCGCGACGACCCTGCGCGTACGGCTCTCCACGGAACGGCCCGACGGCGTGGCGATCCTGCTGGCGGACGAATCGGGCCACGCGGTGGCCGACGTGGACGCGGTGATGACCCGCAGCTTCACAACCGAGCAGCTCACCGGGGGCCGGATGCCCCATGAGTCGCTGTTCCGGGTGGAGTGGATGAGTGTCCCGGCAGGCTCCTCCGGCGTCGAGCCGGACCGGGCCCACTGGTCGATCGTCGGCCCTGACGGTGCCGAACTGCGCGCCGCGCTCGAATCCAGCGGTGGCCGGATCGACGAGTACGACGACATGGGCGCCCTGCTCCTGCCTGACGCATCGGCCACGGCCGAGCCCGACCTCGTCCTCCTGCCCTTCCTCACCGCCTCGGCAACCGACTCCGCCACAGCGGAAGAGGACCTCGTGTCCGTGACACACCAGGCGACGCATCGCGCGCTGGACGCGCTCCAGGCATGGTTGGCTGAGGAGCGGTTTGCTGGTTCGCGGTTGGTGGTGGTGACGCGGGGTGCGGTGGCTGCTGTGTCGGGTGAGGGTGTGCCGGATGTGGCGGCTGCCGCGGTGTGGGGTTTGGTGCGTTCGGCGCAGGCTGAGCATCCGGACCGATTCGTTCTGGTGGATTTGGAGAGCGTGGAGTGGGCTGCCGAGGTGATCGGTGCCGCGGTGGCGTCCGGAGAGCCTCAGCTTGCCGTGCGTGGCGGTGGTATGCATGCCCCGAGGCTGGTCCGGGCTCTGGTACCTGTGGTGCCTCAGCGGGGGGTGGTGTGGGATGTCGATGGTTCGGTGCTGATTACGGGTGCCAGTGGTGTGCTGGGTGGTTTGGTGGCGCGTCATGTGGTTGTCCGTCATGGGGTGCGGAGTGTGGTGTTGGTATCGCGTCGTGGTCGTGAGGCGGTGGGTGCGGCGGAGTTGGAGGCCGAGCTTGCCGAATTGGGTGCGCGTGTGGTGTTCGAGGCGTGTGATGTGGCGGATCGTGGGGCGTTGGCGGGGGTGTTGGGGCGTATTCCGGTGGATCGTCCGTTGCGTGGTGTGGTGCATGCGGCCGGTGTGCTGGATGACGGTGTGGTGGAGTCGTTGACGCCGGAGCGTATTGATGTGGTGTTGCGGCCGAAGGTTGATGCGGCGGTGTATTTGGATGAGTTGACGCGGGGTCTGGATCTGTCGGTGTTTGTGGTGTTCTCGTCGGCTGCTGCGACTTTTGGTGCGGCGGGGCAGGGGAACTATGCGGCGGCGAACATGTTCCTGGATGGTCTGGCGGCGCGGCGTCGGGCGCGTGGGCTTGCGGGGGTGTCGTTGGCCTGGGGTTTCTGGGCCGAACGCAGCGATATGACCGGCCACCTGGGCGACGTCGACATGGCCCGGATGACCCGGTTCGGGATGACCCCCCTGCCTGCCGACGAGGGGCTGGCCCTCTTCGACGCGGCACACACGACCGGTGACCCGCTGCTGGTGCCGACCCGTATGGACGTCGCGGTGCTCCGCGCACACGCCCGGCCCGGCACCACACCCGCTCTGCTGCGCCACCTCATCGGCGCCCCGGCCCGGCGGGTGATCGACGCCGCCGCCGACGACCAGGGCGGCGCCACCGCCCTCGTACGGCGTCTCACGGGTCTGGCACGGACCGAGCGGGAGGACGTCCTGCTTGAGCTGGTGACCGATCACGCGGGATCCGTCCTCGGCCATACGGAATCGGACGCGATCGCTCCCGACCGTGCGTTCAGCGACATCGGCTTCGACTCGCTCACCGCGGTCGAGCTGCGCAACCGCCTCAACGCCGCCACCGGTCTCCGGCTTCCGGCCACGCTGGTCTTCGACTATCCGACACCGACCGCGGTAGCCCGCCACATCTTCAGCGAGGTAATGGGCTCCGAACCGGCCGATGACGACACCCCGGCTCTCGACCCGGCCCAGGACACGTCGTCGGTCCGCAGGGCCGCGACCGACGACGAGCCGATCGCCATCGTCGGGATGGGCTGCCGCTTCCCGGGCGGTGTGCGTACGCCCGAAGAGCTGTGGCAACTGCTCATCAGCGGTGGGGACGCGATCTCGGGGCTGCCCGACGATCGTGGCTGGGACCTGGAGGGCCTGTATCACCCGGATCCCGATCACAGGGGCACGGCGTATGCGCGTGAGGGCGGTTTCCTGTATGACGCGGGTGATTTCGAGCCGGAGTTCTTCGGTATTTCGCCGCGTGAGGCGTTGGCGATGGATCCGCAGCAGCGGTTGCTGCTGGAGACGTCGTGGGAGGCGCTGGAGCGGGCCGGTATCGACCCGGCGTCGGTACGCGGCAGCCAGACCGGCGTGTTCTGCGGGCTGACCTACCACGACTACACCGATGCGGTGCAGCAGGCCGGCGAGGCCACCGAGGGTTACCTCATGACGGGCAACGCCGGGAGTGTCGCCTCAGGGCGTATCTCCTACACCTTCGGCTTCGAGGGACCCGCGGTGACCGTGGACACCGCCTGCTCGTCGTCCCTGGTGGCGCTGCACTGGGCCGCACAAGCGCTGCGGCAGGGCGAGTGCTCGCTGGCCCTCGCGGGCGGCGCGACGGTCATGGCCAGCCCGGTCGCGTTCGTGGAGTTCAGCCGTCAGCGCGGACTGGCCCCGGACGGCCGCTGCAAGCCCTTCGCGGGGGCCGCGGACGGCACCGGCTGGGCCGAGGGCGTCGGGATGCTGTTGCTGGAGCGGCTGTCGGATGCGCGGCGCAATGGCCATCGGGTGCTGGCGGTGGTGCGTGGTTCGGCCGTCAATCAGGATGGCGCGAGTAATGGGCTGTCGGCGCCGAATGGTCCGTCGCAGCAGCGGGTGATCCGTCAGGCGCTGGGCAATGCCGGGCTCACGGCCGGGCAAGTCGATGCCGTGGAGGGGCACGGTACGGGTACGAGGCTGGGTGATCCGATCGAGGCGCAGGCGTTGTTGGCGACGTATGGCCAGGAGCGTGCGGCGGAGGGTCGGCCGCTGTGGTTGGGTGCGGTGAAGTCGAACATCGGTCATACGCAGGCGGCTGCTGGTGTGGCTGGTGTGATGAAGATGGTGCTGGCGATGCGGCACGGCGTACTGCCGAAAACGCTGCATGTCGATGAGCCGTCGCCGCATGTGGAGTGGTCGGCGGGTGCGGTGGAGTTGTTGACGGATGCGGTGGTGTGGCCGGAGACGGGCCGTCCGCGACGTGCGGGTGTGTCGTCCTTCGGTATCAGCGGCACCAACGCACACGTCATCCTCGAACACGCCCCCGAGGAGACGCCCGTCGCCGAGCCGGTGACCGAAGGGCCCGAGGAGTCGGCGCTGGTGCCGTGGGTGGTGTCGGCGAAGTCCGAGGACGCGCTGCGGGCACAGGCGGAGCGGTTGCTGCCGTACGCGCGGAGTCAGGCCGGGGCGGAGGCGCCTGTGGCCGATGTGGCGCTGTCGTTGGCCACGACACGGTCGATGTTCGAGCACCGGGCGGTGGTGCTGGCCGGTCACCGTGAGGGGTTTGCGGCTGGGCTGGGCGCGCTGGTGGATGGCGTACCGGTGGCGGGTGTGGTGCGGGGTTCGGTGGTGCCGGGGAAGTCGGCGGTCGTGTTCTCGGGTCAGGGTAGTCAGCGGGTCGGGATGGGGCGGGAGTTGTATGAGGCGTTCCCGGTGTTCGCGGACGCGTTTGACGAGGTGTGTGCGCGGTTCGACGGGGTGTTGGAGCGCCCGCTGCGGGAGGTCGTGTTCGGGGATGTGTCGGGGTTGGATGAGACGGTGTTTGCGCAGTGTGGGTTGTTTGCGGTGGAGGTGGGGTTGTTCCGGTTGGTGGAGTCGTGGGGTGTGCGGCCGGATTTTGTGGCGGGGCATTCGATTGGTGAGTTGGTTGCTGCGCATGTGGCGGGTGTGTTGTCGCTGGGGGATGCGTGTGTGTTGGTGGGGGCTCGTGGGCGGTTGATGCAGGGGTTGCCGTCGGGTGGGGTGATGGTGTCGGTGCAGGCTGCTGAGGTGGATGTGTTGCCGTTGTTGGCGGGTCGTGAGGCTGAGGTGGGTGTGGCGGCGGTCAACGGTCCGCGTTCGACGGTGATCTCCGGTGTCGGGGAGGCGGTGATGGAGGTCGCTGGGCACCTTGAGGTTCAGGGTGTCAAGACGAAGCGGCTGCGTGTTTCGCATGCGTTCCACTCGCCGTTGATGGAGCCGATGCTGGCCGAGTTCCGGCAGGTGGCGGAGGGGTTGTCGTATGCGTCTCCGCGTATTCCGGTCGTGTCGAATGTGACGGGTGCGGTCGCGGATGCCGAGGCGTTGTGCTCGGCGGAGTACTGGGTGCGGCACGTCCGTGAGGCTGTGCGGTTCGCGGGCGGGGTGCGGAGTCTGGCGGACGCGGGAGTCACCACCTTCCTGGAGCTCGGCCCGGACGAGGTCCTGTCCACGATGGGCGAGCAGTGCCTGCCCGATGAGACCGCTGACGTCGCCGTCTTCCTACCGGCCGCACGCTCCGGCCGCGGCGAGGTCGAGACCGCGCTGACGCTCGCCGCCGTGGCCCATGTACGGGGTGTGCCGGTGGACTGGATGGCCGTGCTCGCGGCCACCGCCGGACGGCCGGCGCGGCGCGTGGAGCTGCCGACGTATGCCTTCCAACGCAAGCGCTACTGGGTTGAGACAGCGGCGGCGCCGGGAGCCCATCACGGCACGGCAGACGCCCGCGAGTCCGCCGACGCCGACTTCTGGGACGCGGTGGAACGCGAGGACCTGTCGGCGCTCGCGGGCACGCTGGCCGTCGAGAACGAGGCCGATGCGGGTGAGTCGCTCGCGGCGGTGCTGCCGGTCCTGTCGTCGTGGCGGCGTCGTAGCCGTGAGCGGTCGCAGGTCGACGCGTGGCGCTACCGGATCGCATGGTCGCCGGTCTCGGAGGCGGCGGGTGCGCTGACGGGATCCTGGCTGGTGGCGGTGCCCGCTGGGCTGGCCGGCGACGCATGGGTCGCGGACTGCGTGGCCGGCTTGGCCGCGCGGGGCGCGCTGCCCGTGGTCGTCGAGCTGGAGGATGCGGACGCCGGCCGTGAGGCGGTGGCGGCGCGGTTGCGCGAGGCTCTGGGTGCGGACCGGGCCGCCGATGTCACGGGGGTGTTGTCGCTGCTGGCGCTGGCGGAGGGGCGGCATGACCGGTATGCCGCGGTGCCGCTGGGCCTGGCGTTGACGTTGTCCCTGCTGCAGGGGATCGGGGACGCGGGTGTGGGTGGCCGTGTGTGGTGTGTGACGCGGGGTGCGGTGGCGACAGGCGGTGCGGAGAGTCCGTCGAGTGTGGAGCAGGCGGCGGTGTGGGGTCTGGGCCGGGTCGCCGGGCTGGAGGCCCCGGAGCGATGGGGCGGCCTTGTCGACTTGCCGCAGACGCTGGACGGCCGGGCTCTGGAGCGTCTGACCGCCGCCATCAGCGGTGCCACCGGTGAGGATGAGCTGGCGGTGCGGGCGTCGGGTGTGTTCGCCCGCCGTGTGGTTCGTGCCGCGGTGGGTGCGCAGGGCGGGGAGGTGTGGACGCCGTCGGGGACGGTGCTGGTGACCGGTGGTACGGGCGCGCTGGGCGCCCATGTGGCGCGGTGGCTGGCGCGGGCCGGTGCGGAGCACCTGCTGCTGCTCTCGCGGCGTGGTCCGGCGGCTGAAGGTGTGGACAAGTTGCGGGCGCAGCTAGCGGAGTTGGGCGCTCGGGTGACGGTCGCGGCGTGTGATGTGGGCGACCGGCAGGCGCTGGCCGGAGTGTTGGCCCGGGTGCCCGAGGAGTTCCCGCTGACAGCGGTGGTGCATACGGCGGGTGTGCTGGATGACGGTGTGCTGGATGGGTTGTCGGTGGATCGGTTCGAGGGTGTGTTGCGGGCGAAGTCGGAGGCGGCGTGGCATCTGCATGAGCTGACGCGTGAGCTGGACCTTTCGGCGTTTGTGCTGTTCTCCTCGTTCTCCGCGACGGTGGGCGGAGCCGGACAGGGCAACTACGCGGCGGCGAACGCCTTCCTGGACGCGCTCGCCGAACACCGCCGGGGCGAGGGCCTGCCCGCCACCTCCGTGGCCTGGGGGCCGTGGGCCGACGGTGGCATGGCCGCCCAGGACGCGGCCGTCAGCGGCCGTATGGAGCGGTTCGGCCTTCCCGCGATGGAACCCGAGCTGGCCGTCACAGCGATGGCGCGGGCCGTCAACCAGTCCGACACCTGCCCGGTCATCACGGACATCGACTGGCCGCGGTTCACAGCCGGTGTCGACGGCACCCGGCTCGGTCTCCTCTTCGGCGACATCGCCGAGGTCAGGGCGGTACGGCAGGCCGCCGAGGCCACCTTGGACGGGCAGACCGCCGACACACACCGGCCGGCGCTCGCCACGACCCTCGCGGAGCTCTCGGCGGCGGAGCGCGAACCCGCCCTGCTCGACCTGGTGCGTACGCAGACGGCGGCCGTCCTCGGATACGCCACGCACGAGGGCATCGACGGTGAGCGTGGCTTCTTCGACATGGGCCTTGATTCGCTGACCGCCGTGGAGCTGCGCAACCGGCTGAACGCGGCCACCGGGCTGCGGCTGCGGCCGACGGCCCTGTTCGACTACGGATCGCCGTCGGCGCTGGCCCGCCATCTCAAGGGTGAGCTGGTCGAGGACGAGGCCGCCCCGGAGAAGTCGTTGCCCGCCGAGATCGACCGGCTCGAATCCGTCCTCTCGGCCATGGAGCAGGACGACATCGCCCGGACGAAGGCGATCGTCCGGCTCCAGTCGGTGCTGGCCAAGCTGAGCGAACCCGTCAGCGGCGGCGGGAGCGCCGTACGGGACGACGTCGCCAACGACGACGACCTGGAAAGCGCATCGGTGGACGAGCTCTTCGACGTCATCGACAGAGAACTCGGAGACGCCTGACATGAACGAGAACCACGTGGTTTCTTCGAGGGGGCAGGGCCAAGTGTCAAACGAAGAGAAGCTCGTTGAGTACCTCAAGCGCGTCATGGCTGATCTCCGGCAGACGCAGCGGCGGCTCCGCGATGTCGAGGAGAAGTCCCGGGAGCCGATCGCGATTGTGGCGATGAGCTGCCGGTTCCCCGGCGGTGTGCGGTCCCCGGAGGAGCTGTGGGAGCTGCTGGCCGGTGGCGAGGACGCCGTGAGCGCGTTCCCGGAGGACCGCGGCTGGGACCTGGCGGAGCTGTACGACCCCGACCCCGACCGCTCCGGCACCTCGTACGTCAAGGAGGGCGCGTTCCTCTCCGACGCGGGCGCCTTCGATCCCACCTTCTTCGGCATCTCGCCGCGTGAGGCGCTGGCGATGGACCCGCAGCAGCGGCTGCTGCTGGAGACGTCATGGGAGGCCATGGAGCGGGCCGGTATCACCCCGGCGTCGTTGCGCGGCACCAAGGCCGGTGTCTTCGTGGGCACCAACGGTCAGGACTACACCGTCGCGCTGCGACAGGCCCCGAAGGGTGTCGAGGGCTTCCTGGCCACCAGCGGTGCGGCCAGCGTGATGTCGGGTCGGCTCTCCTATACCTTCGGCTTCGAAGGGCCCGCGGTGACGGTGGACACCGCCTGCTCATCGTCTCTGGTGGCACTGCATCTCGCGGTGCAGTCCCTGCGGCAGGGGGAGTGCCCGCTCGCCCTCGCCGGTGGCGTGACCGTGATGTCCACGCCCGGTCTCTTCGTGGAGTTCAGCCGTCAGCGCGGTCTGGCGCCGGACGGCCGGTGCAAGGCGTTCGCGGCGGCCGCCGATGGCACGGGCTGGGGCGAGGGTGTGGGCATGCTGCTGCTGGAGCGGCTGTCCGACGCGCGGCGCAACGGTCACCCGGTGCTGGCGGTGGTACGCGGCTCCGCCGTCAACCAGGACGGCAGCAGCAGTGGACTGACCGTGCCCAACGGCATTTCCCAGCAACGCGTGATTCTCCAGGCCCTGACCAACGCGCGGTTGTCGGCCGCCGAGGTGGACGCGGTCGAGGCACACGGCACGGGTACGACGCTGGGCGACCCGATCGAGGCGCAGGCGCTGCTGGCCACCTACGGCCAGGACCGCGCGGACGGTAGGCCGCTGCTGCTGGGGTCGGTGAAGTCCAACATCGGCCACACGCAGGCGGCGGCCGGTGTGGCCGGCGTGATGAAGATGGTGCTGGCCATGCAACACGGTGCGCTGCCGAAAACGCTGCACGTCGATGAGCCGACGCCGCACGTGGAGTGGGCGGCCGGCGCGGTCGAGCTGCTGGCCGAGAAGGTCGCATGGCCGGAGAACGGTGGGCCGCGACGGGCCGGTGTGTCGGCCTTCGGCGTCAGCGGCACCAACGCCCATGTCGTCCTCGAGCAGGCGCCGGTGGGCGATGAGGACGACGCGGCGGACGAGGGCACGGGCGGGGCTCCCTCTGCCACGGTCGGTGCGATGTCCGTCGAGCGTGCGGTGGTGCCGTGGGTGCTGTCGGCCCGCTCCGAGGCGGCCTTGCGGTCGCAGGCGGATCGGCTGGCGTGGTACATGGAGGAGCGGACAGAGCTGTCGGCTGGGGACGTCGGGTGGTCGCTGGCGACGGCTCGTACCGTTTTCGAGCATCGTGCGGTGGTGTTGGCCGAGGACCGGGACGGTCTGGTCGGTGGTGTGGCCGCGCTGGCGGAGGGCCGGGATGCGGCGGGCGTGGTGCGGGGTGTGGCCGGTGCTGATGGTCGTGCGGTGTTGGTGTTTCCTGGTCAGGGGTCGCAGTGGGTGGGGATGGCGGCTGGGTTGTTGGAGTCTTCGCCGGTGTTCGCGGCGCGGGTGGGTGAGTGTGCGGCGGCGTTGGCGCCGTTCGTGGACTGGTCGTTGGTGGATGTGCTCGGCGATGCGGTTGCGTTGGAGCGGGTGGATGTGGTGCAGCCGGTGTTGTGGGCGGTGATGGTGTCGTTGGCGGAGTTGTGGCGTTCGTATGGTGTGGAGCCTGCGGCGGTGGTGGGTCATTCGCAGGGTGAGATTGCGGCGGCGTGTGTGGCGGGTGCGTTGTCGTTGGGGGATGCGGCGCGGGTGGTGGCGTTGCGGAGCAAGGCGTTGCGGGCGTTGTCGGGGCGTGGCGGGATGGTGTCGGTGTCGTTGCCGGTGGGGGAGGTTCGGGAGCGGCTGGTGGCGTGGGGTGAGCGGTTGTCGGTGGCGGCGGTGAACGGGCCTTCGGCGGTTGTTGTCTCGGGTGACGCGGATGCGTTGGAGGAGCTGCTGGCGGTGTGCGAGGGCGAGGGGATCCGGGCGCGTCGCATTCCCGTGGACTACGCCTCGCACTGCGCTCACGTCGAGGCCATCGAGGACGAGCTTCGGCACGCCCTCGTCGGGATTGCTCCCCGGTCGTCGTCGGTGCCGTTTTATTCGACGGTGACTGGTGGGGTGCTTGATACGGCGGGGCTGGATGCCGGGTACTGGTACCGGAATTTGCGTCAGTCGGTGCGCTTCGATGAGACGGTCCGGTTCCTGTTGGCGGATGGTTTCCAGGTGTTTGTCGAGGCCAGCGCCCATCCTGTGCTGATGATGGGTGTGGAGCAGACGGCCGAGGATCACGGCACCCGTGTCACCGCCGTGGGTTCGCTGCGCCGTGACGAGGGTGGCCTGGACCGTTTCCTGACCTCCGTGTCCGAGGCGTATGTCGGCGGGGCTTCTGTCGACTGGTCCACGGTGTTCCGCGGGACGGGCGCTCGGCAGGTGGAATTGCCGACCTATGCCTTCCAGCACCAGCACTACTGGATCAAGACTCCTCCGTCGGGCGTCGGCGATGTGACATCCGCTGGTCTGGGTTCGGCTGATCATCCGTTGTTGGGTGCGGTGGTGGGGTTGGCGGGTGTGGATGGGGTGTTGTTGACGGGTCGGTTGTCGTTGGTTTCGCATGGTTGGTTGGCTGATCATGTGGTGTTGGGTGTGGTGGTGGTGCCGGGGACGGCGTTGGTGGAGTTGGTGTTGCGGGCGGGGGATGGGGTGGGTTGTGGGTGGTTGGAGGAGTTGACGTTGGAGGCGCCGTTGGTGGTGCCTGAGTGTGGTGGTGTGCAGGTGCAGTTGTCGGTGGGTGTGCCGGATGGGGTGGGTCGGCGTGTGGTGGGTGTGTTTTCGCGGTTGGAGGGTGAGGGGGAGGAGTCGTGGACGCGGCATGCGGTGGGGGTGTTGAGTGCTGGTCTTTCGGGTGGGGTGGTGGAGGGGTTGGGTGTGTGGCCGCCTGTGGGTGCGGTGGCGGTGGATGTGGGTGGTGTGTATGAGCGGTTGGCTGGGGTGGGTTTGGAGTATGGGCCGGTGTTTCGGGGGGTGCGGGCTGCGTGGCGTCGTGGTGATGAGGTGTTTGCGGAGGTGGCGCTTGGGGAGGAGGAGCGTGCGGAGGCGGGGCGGTTCGGTCTGCATCCGGCCCTCCTCGACGCCGCCCTCCATATGGCCGGGGTGGGCCCGGACGGCGAGGAGACGGGCCCCGCTCGTCTGCCGTTCGCCTGGACGGGTGTCTCCCTGTATGCCACGGGTGCGACGGCGCTGCGGGTGCGCTTGTCGCCGTCGGGAGCCGAAGGGATCTCGGTGCTGGTGGCGGACGCCGACGGGGTACCGGTGGCCTCGGTCGACTCACTCGTGGGGCGGCCGGTGGTGGCCGAGCAGCTCACCGCGTCCCCGCAGGTGGTCAGGGACTCGCTGTTCACCGTGGAATGGGATCGCGTGCCCTCCGAGGACATGCCGGGGGTTGCATCCCAGGCTCAGTGGGCGATCGTCGGGTCGGACGATCTCGGCCTCACCGCTGCCTTGGATGCGGCAGGCCACGACGTAATCAGCTGCCCGGAACTGGCCACCCTGGCAGGTTCCCCGGACGTCGTCCTCGTGCCATGCGTGTCCGAGTCGGGCTCGGGTGCACAGGATCTGTCGTCCGCCACGCGCCACCTCGCCCATCGTGTGTTGCGGGTGGTGCAGGGGTGGTTGGCTGAGGAGCGGTTTGCTGGTTCGCGGTTGGTGGTGGTGACGCGGGGTGCGGTGGCTGCTGTGTCGGGTGAGGGTGTGCCGGATGTGGCGGCTGCCGCGGTGTGGGGTTTGGTGCGTTCGGCGCAGGCTGAGCATCCGGACCGATTCGTTCTGGTGGATTTGGAGAGCGTGGAGTGGGCTGCCGAGGTGATCGGTGCCGCGGTGGCATCCGGAGAGCCTCAGCTTGCCGTGCGTGGCGGTGGTATGCACGCCCCGAGGCTGGTCCGGGCTCTGGTACCTGTGGTGCCTCAGCGGGGGGTGGTGTGGGATGTCGATGGTTCGGTGCTGATTACGGGTGCCAGTGGTGTGCTGGGTGGTTTGGTGGCGCGTCATGTGGTTGTCCGTCATGGGGTGCGGAGTGTGGTGTTGGTATCGCGTCGTGGTCGTGAGGCGGTGGGTGCGGCGGAGTTGGAGGCCGAGCTTGCCGAATTGGGTGCGCGTGTGGTGTTCGAGGCGTGTGATGTGGCGGATCGTGGGGCGTTGGCGGGGGTGTTGGGGCGTATTCCGGTGGATCGTCCGTTGCGTGGTGTGGTGCATGCGGCCGGTGTGCTGGATGACGGTGTGGTGGAGTCGTTGACGCCGGAGCGTATTGATGTGGTGTTGCGGCCGAAGGTTGATGCGGCGGTGTATTTGGATGAGTTGACGCGGGGTCTGGATCTGTCGGTGTTTGTGGTGTTCTCGTCGGCTGCTGCGACTTTTGGTGCGGCGGGGCAGGGGAACTATGCGGCGGCGAACATGTTCCTGGATGGTCTGGCGGCGCGTCGTCGGGCGCGTGGGCTTGCGGGGGTGTCGTTGGCTTGGGGTTTCTGGGCCGAACGCAGCGATATGACCGGCCACCTCGCAGACACCGACGTTGCCCGGATGGAGCGGAGCGGCGTGATCCCACTGTCGTCGGACGAAGGTCTCGCGCTCCTCGACGCGGCGGGTGCCGTGGACCAGCCGCTGCTGGTCCCCGTGCGGATCGCTCCGATGGTGCTCCGTGGTGGCGCAGGGACCGTTCCTCCGTTGCTCCGACGGCTGGTGCGTACCCCGTCGCGGAGGGCGCTGACGGATGCGGCTACGGGCATGGACACGTTCCTGCCGGGTGACCTCGTTCGCCTCGCGGGGCTTTCGGAGGCCGAGCAGGAGGAGACGCTGCTGGATCTCGTACGCGCGGGGGTCGGCGCGGTGCTCGGCTACTCCGGTGTGGACGAGGTCGAGCCGGAGCGTGCGTTCAAGGAGCTCGGGTTCGACTCGCTGACGGCGGTCGAGCTGCGCAACCGGCTGAACACGGCCACCGGACTGCGCCTGCCTGCCACGCTCGTCTTCGACTACCCCTCGCCCCTGGCGCTCGCCCGCTATCTCCGCGACGAACTCCTCGGCAGGAGCGACGATGCGGCTGTCGACGCTGGACGCCCTGCGCCGGTGGCCGCGTCCCAGGACGAGCCGATCGCGATCGTGGGAATGAGCTGCCGCTTCCCGGGTGGGATCAAGTCCCCCGAGGACCTGTGGAGGCTTCTGTCCCGCGGCGGAGACGCCATCGCAGGCTTTCCGGATGATCGTGGCTGGGACCTGGAGGGCCTGTATCACCCGGATCCCGATCACAGGGGCACGGCGTATGCGCGTGAGGGTGGTTTCCTGTATGACGCGGGTGATTTCGAGCCGGAGTTCTTCGGTATTTCGCCGCGTGAGGCGTTGGCGATGGATCCGCAGCAGCGGTTGCTGCTGGAGACGTCGTGGGAGGCGCTGGAGCGGGCCGGTATCGACCCGGCGTCGGTGCGCGGCAGCCAGACCGGTGTCTTCGCCGGAATCATGCACCACGACTACGGCTCGGCTGCGGTGCCGGACGGAGTCGAGGGCTACATCGGCAACGGCACCGCCGGCAGCATCGCCTCGGGCCGGGTCTCCTACACCTTCGGCTTCGAAGGGCCCGCGGTGACGGTGGACACCGCCTGCTCGTCGTCGCTGGTGGCGCTGCATCTCGCGGCTCAGTCGCTGCGCCAGGGGGAGTGCGCGCTCGCGCTCGCGGGTGGTGTGACGGTGATGTCGACCCCCGCCCTGTTCGTGGAGTTCAGCCGTCAGCGGGGGCTGTCGGCGGACGGACGGTGCAAGGCGTTCGCGGGGGCCGCCGACGGTACGGGGTTCTCCGAGGGCATCGGCATGCTGCTGCTGGAACGGCTTTCGGACGCACGGCGCAACGGCCACCGGGTACTTGCCGTCGTCCGCGGGTCCGCCGTCAATCAGGACGGCGCGTCCAACGGGCTGACGGCCCCCAATGGCCCGTCGCAGCAGCGGGTCATCCGGGCCGCCCTGGCGAGTGCCCGGCTGTCGGCCGCCGAGGTGGACGCGGTGGAGGCACACGGTACGGGCACGACACTCGGTGATCCCATCGAGGCACAGGCGCTGCTGTCGACCTACGGACGGGAGCGGGGCGCCGAGGACCGGCCGCTGTGGCTGGGGTCGATCAAGTCGAACATCGGCCATACGCAGGCGGCTGCCGGTGTGGCGGGTGTGATGAAGATGGTGCTGGCGATGCGGCACGGCGTACTGCCGAAAACGCTGCATGTCGA
Source organism: Streptomyces sp. 11-1-2 (assembly GCF_003595545.1). Classification (NCBI taxonomy): domain Bacteria; kingdom Bacillati; phylum Actinomycetota; class Actinomycetes; order Kitasatosporales; family Streptomycetaceae; genus Streptomyces; species Streptomyces sp. 11-1-2. The sequence goes on along the minus strand of NZ_CP022545.1, from coordinate 1,035,910 downwards.
TGAGCCGTCGCCGCATGTGGACTGGTCCGAGGGCGCGGTGCGGTTGCTCACGGACGCTACGCACTGGCCGGAGACGGGCCACCCCAGGCGTGCGGGTGTCTCCTCCTTCGGCGCCAGCGGGACCAATGCGCATGTGATCGTGGAGCAGGTCCCCGAGGAAAGGCCCGTCGCCGAGCCGGTGGCCGAAGGGCCCGAGGAGTCGGTGCTGGTGCCGTGGGTGGTGTCGGCGAAGTCCGAGGGTGCGTTGCGGGCACAGGCGAGGCGATTGCTGTCGTCCGTACGTGGCGAGACGGACGCCGAGGCGGCGGTCGTGGACGTGGCTTCGTCGCTGGTGACCACGCGCTCGGTGTTCGAGCACCGGGCGGTGGTGCTGGCCGCTGACCGTAAGGGCTTCGCCGCCGGGCTGGAAGCCCTGGCGGATGACCTACCGGCGGTCGGTGTGGTGCGGGGTTCGGCGGTGCCGGGGAAGTCGGCGGTCGTGTTCTCGGGTCAGGGTAGTCAGCGGGTCGGGATGGGGCGGGAGTTGTATGAGGCGTTCCCGGTGTTCGCGGACGCCTTTGACGAGGTGTGTGGGTATTTCGAGGGGGTGTTGGAGCGTTCGCTGCGGGAGGTGATCCGTGGGGATTTGTCGGGGTTGGATGAGACGGTGTTTGCGCAGTGTGGGTTGTTTGCGGTGGAGGTGGGGTTGTTCCGGTTGGTGGAGTCGTGGGGTGTGCGGCCGGATTTTGTGGCGGGGCATTCGATTGGTGAGTTGGTTGCTGCGCATGTGGCGGGTGTGTTGTCGCTCGCGGATGCGTGTGTGTTGGTGGGGGCTCGTGGGCGGTTGATGCAGGGGTTGCCGTCGGGTGGGGTGATGGTGTCGGTGCAGGCCGCTGAGGTGGATGTGTTGCCGTTGTTGGCGGGTCGTGAGGCTGAGGTGGGTGTGGCGGCGGTCAACGGTCCTCGTTCGACGGTGATTTCCGGTGCCGGGGAGGCGGTGATGGAGGTCGCTGGGCACCTTGAGGTTCAGGGTGTCAAGACGAAGCGGCTGCGTGTTTCGCACGCTTTCCACTCGCCGTTGATGGAGCCGATGCTGGCCGAGTTCCGGCAGGTGGCGGAGGGGTTGTCGTATGCGTCTCCGCGTATTCCCGTCGTGTCGAACGTGACGGGCGCGGTCGCGGATGCCGAGGCGTTGTGCTCGGCGGAGTACTGGGTACGGCACGTCCGCGAGACCGTGCGCTTCGCCGATGGCATGGCGGCTCTCGCGGAGGCAGGCGTGACGACTTCCCTGGAACTGGGCCCGGACGGGGTGCTCTCCGGCATGGGACAAGAGACCGCGCCGGACGTCGAGTTCGTCTCCGCACTGCGGAGCGGCCGGGACGAGATCGCCACGCTCCAGGAGGCGTTGGCCCGGATCTTCGTCCGTGGGGCTCAGGTGGACTGGACGGCGTTGCTCGCGCCGACCCCCGTACGCCACGTGGAGCTGCCGACCTACGCCTTCCAGCGGAAGCGGTACTGGCTCGAGGCCGGTGGGGCGGCGGGAAACGTGGCCTCGGCGGGGCTGAGCTCCGAAGAACACCCCCTGCTCGGTGCCGCGGTGACGCTGCCCGACTCCGACGGGTGCCTGTTCACCGGCCGGCTGTCCGCGCGTACGCACGCCTGGCTGACCGACCACGCGGTAATGGGCTCGGTGGCGGTGCCGGGGACGGCCTTCGTGGATCTGGCGCTGCACGCGGGTGGCCGTTTCGGCTGTGACCGCGTGGACGACCTGGTGCTGGAAGCGCCCCTTGTCCTTCCCGAACGCGGTGCGATCCAGCTCCAGGTGATGGTGGCCGGAGCCGAGGACGACGGCCGTCGACCCGTCACCGTCCATTCCCGGCAGGAATCCGGTGATGAGGACCGGCCCTGGACGCGTCACGCCACCGGCGTCCTGAATCAGGCCGGGGGACCGGAAGCGGCGATCTCGGCCGAGCTGAGCGTGTGGCCGCCCGCGGATGCGGAGGCGGTCGACATCAGTGGTATGTACGAGCGTTTCGCGCTGGGCGGGCTCGCGTACGGGCCGGCGTTCCAGGGCGTGCGGGCTGCCTGGCGGCGCGAAGGCGAGGTGTTCGCCGAGGTGGCACTGGCCGAAGAGCAGTGGCCGGACGCGACCCGATTCCGTGTGCACCCCGCGTTGCTCGACGCCGCCCTTCATGTGGCGGGGCCCGGTGGCCTGGTGGACTCGGACGCGGAGCAGGTCCGTTTGCCGTTCGCCTGGAACGGGACGTCGGTGCACATCACCGGCGCGACCACGGTCCGCGTACGGCTGGCGGCGGCAGGGGCCGGCGGTCTGTCGCTCGCCGTGGCCGATGAGACGGGCCGGTTGATGGCCTCGGTGGCAGAGCTGGTGACGCGTCCGGTCTCCGCCGAGCAGATCGACGCCGCGCGGGGCGCCTCCCATGAGTCGCTGTTCCAGCTGCGATGGAACGCCATGCCGCTCCCGGCCGACGCGCCGTCCTCCGCGCACTGTGCGCTGATCGGTGCGGAGGACGGTGGGCTGTCCCTGGCGCTGCGGTCGGCGGGCTGGCAGGTACGAACACACCCTGATCTGAAGGCTCTGGCCCAGTCCGGTGCCGAGGGTGAGCCCGTGCCGGAGTGGGTGCTGCTGCCCTCCGCGACCGGCGCCGGTGGCGACGACCACGGAGGTGTACGTGGCGCGGCGCACCGGGCGCTGGAGTGGGTGCAAGAGTGGCTTGCTGAGGAGCGGTTCGCCGACGCCCGCCTGGTCATCACCACCCGCGGCGCCGTGGCCACCTCCTCGACCGAGGGCGTGGACGACCTGGGAGGGGCGGCGATATGGGGCCTGGTGCGGTCCGCGCAGGCCGAACACCCCGATCGCTTGCTCCTCCTCGACGTGGAGGATCCCACAGAGCTCGGCTCCGTTCCGTTGGCCGCGGCCCTTGCCTCGGGCGAGCCGCAGTTGGCCGTACGCGGAGGGCGCGTACTGTCGGCGAGGCTGGTCCGAGCCGAGGAGCAGGCGGAACGGGGCCCCTCGGCGGCATGGGACTCCGAGGGAACGGTCCTCATCACCGGGGCCAGCGGCACCCTGGGCGGTCTGCTGGCCCGGCACCTGGTGGCCAACCATGGTGTGCGTCATCTGGTACTGCTCAGCCGCAGGGGATCGGCGGCCGAAGGCGCGGCCGAGCTGACCGATGAGCTGACCTCGGCCGGGGCATCGGTGACCTGGGCAGCCTGTGATGTGGCCGACCGGGACGCCCTCGGCGCGGTGTTGTCGGACATCCCCGCCACGCATCCGCTGAAGGGCGTTGTCCACGCCGCCGCCGTGCTGGACGACGGTGTGATCGCGTCGTTGACTCCGGAGCGGCTGGACACCGTACTGCGACCGAAGGCGGAGGCGGCCCTCGCCCTGCATGAGATGACGGCCGGGTTCGACCTGTCGGCGTTTGTGGTCTTCTCTTCGGTGGCGGGCATGTTCGGGGCCGCCGGGCAGGGCAACTACGCCGCCGCCAACGCCTTCCTCGACGCGCTGATGTCACAGCGCCGGGCGCAGGATCTGCCCGGCCTCTCGCTGGTCTGGGGCCTGTGGGAGGAGCGCAGCGGGATGACCGCGGGGCTGGCCGAAGTGGACAGGCGGCGGATGGACCAGGTCGGCATCTCCGGCCTGTCGTCGGCCGAGGGGCTCGCGCTGTTCGACGCCGCCTGCGCAAGCGATGGCCCGGTCGTCGCCGCCGCACGGCTGAACACGACGGTCTGGAGGTCCGCCGGACATGGCGGAGTCGCCGAAGTACCTCATGTCCTCCGGGAGTTGGTCCGCATGCCCGTCCGCAGGGCGACAGCGGAAGCCACCGGAGCGGCGGAGGCGTTGCGGGCACGCCTGGCCGGAGCCTCGTATGCGGAAGGCGAACGCCTGGTGCTTGACACGGTACGGCGGAATGTCGCCGCGGTGTTGGGTCACGGCGGCCCGGAAATCGTGGAACCGGGCCGTGCGTTCAAGGATTTCGGCTTCGATTCGCTGACGGCGGTGGAATTGCGCAACCGGCTCGGCACGGTGACCGGACTCCGTCTGACCGCGACACTGGTCTTCGACCACCCGACACCTACCGCCCTGGCCCAGCATCTCCACCACGAGCTGACGCGGGACGCCGGATCCGCCGCCACTTCGGTGCCCGTATCCGTGGGCCTCGATCAGCTTGAAGCCGGTCTATCGACGATGACCTGGGAGGAGATCGGCCGCACGGATGTGGCGTCACGCCTGCGGGAGCTCTTGGCAAAGTACGGCGACGCACGGGAAGTCCCGAACGACAGTGTTGCTCTCGTCGACCAACTCGAATCGGCGACGGATGGCGAACTCTTCAAAATGGTGGACGAGGATCTCGGAATTCTCTGAAGCAACAACCCTCCGCAATTTGCCGGCAGCCTTGTGATTGGGAATGCGCGATGAGCAACGAAGACAAACTCCGGGATTACCTCAAGCGAGTCATTGCCGAACTCCACCAGACGCGCCAGCGCCTTCAGGACGCGGAGGCCGCGGACCACGAGCCGATCGCGATCGTGGCGATGAGCTGCCGCTACCCGGGCGGGCTGCGCTCGCCCGAGGAGCTGTGGCGGTCGGTGGCCGCCGGCGAGGACGCCATCTCGGGCTTCCCCCAGGACCGCGGCTGGGATGTGGAGGGGCTGTACGACCCCGACCCGGGCTCGGTCGGCAAGAGCTATGCGCGCGAGGGCGGATTCCTGGACGGCGCCGGTGACTTCGACCCGGCGTTCTTCGGGATGTCGCCGCGCGAGGCGCTCGCGACGGACCCCCAGCAACGGCTGCTGCTGGAGACGGCTTGGGAGGCGTTCGAGCGGGCCGGTATCGATCCGGAGTCGGTGCGGGGCAGCAAGACCGGTGTCTTCACCGGTGTCATGTACCACGACTACGGCACCGGTCTGACATCGCTGCCCGCAGGCGTGGAGGGCTATCTGGGCAATGGCACCGCGGGCAGCATCGCCTCCGGCCGGGTGGCCTATACCCTGGGTCTCGAAGGCCCGGCGGTGACGGTCGACACGGCGTGCTCCTCGTCCCTGGTGGCGCTGCACTGGGCCGGTCAGGCCCTTCGGCGCCAGGAGTGCACACTCGCCCTCGCGGGTGGCGTCACGGTGATGTCCACCCCCGGAACCTTCGTGGAGTTCAGCCGTCAGCGGGGCCTTGCGCCGGACGGCCGGTGCAAGCCGTTCGCGGCGGCCGCCGATGGTACGGGCTGGGGCGAGGGCGTGGGCATGCTCCTGCTGGAACGGCTCTCGGACGCGCGGCGCAACGGCCACCCAGTGCTCGCGGTGGTACGCGGCTCCGCCATCAACCAGGACGGTGCGAGCAACGGCCTCACGGCGCCGAACGGTCCGTCCCAGCAGCGGGTGATCCGCCAGGCCCTGGCCGACGCCAGGCTCTCCGCCAAGCAGGTGGACGCCGTCGAGGCACATGGCACGGGCACCACGTTGGGCGACCCGATCGAGGCACAGGCCCTGCTGTCGACATATGGGCAGGACCGGCCCGAGGACCGACCGCTGTGGCTCGGCTCCGTCAAGTCCAACATCGGCCATACGCAGGCGGCGGCGGGCGTGGCCGGCGTCATCAAGATGGTGCAGGCGATGCGGCACGGACTGCTGCCACAAACCCTGCACATCGACGAGCCGTCGCCCCACGTGGACTGGTCGGCGGGCACGGTCAGGCTGCTCACCGGCGTCACACCGTGGCCGGAGCGCGACGAGCCCCGCCGGGCGGGTGTGTCGTCGTTCGGCATCAGCGGCACCAACGCACACATCATCCTGGAGCAGGAGCCTTCGGCCGAGCCGGATGGCGAAGCGCCGGCGGAGACAGGGCAACTGCCTTCCGGCACCGTGCCGTGGCTGGTCTCGGCGAAGTCCGAGAGCGCCCTGCGCGCCCAGGCCGAACGGTTGCTCGCCCACCTGGACACGCGGCCGGAGACGGTCCCCACCGATATCGGGTTCTCCCTCGCGGCGACGCGTAGTGCGTTCGAGCATCGTGCGGTGGTGCTGGGATCGGACCGGGCGGCTCTGGACGAGGGGCTGCGGGCGCTGGCTGATGGCAGTCGTGCTCCGGGGTTGGTGCGGGGTGAGGCTGTGGGTGGTGATGGGCGTGCGGTGTTGGTGTTTCCGGGTCAGGGGTCGCAGTGGGTGGGGATGGCGGCGGGGTTGTTGGAGTCTTCGCCGGTGTTCGCGGAGCGGGTGGGTGAGTGTGCGGCGGCGTTGGCGCCGTTTGTGGACTGGTCGTTGGTGGATGTGCTTGGCGATGCGGTTGCGTTGGAGCGGGTGGATGTGGTGCAGCCGGTGTTGTGGGCGGTGATGGTGTCGTTGGCGGAGTTGTGGCGTTCGTATGGTGTGGAGCCTGCGGCGGTGGTGGGTCATTCGCAGGGTGAGATTGCGGCGGCGTGTGTGGTGGGTGCGTTGTCGTTGGGGGATGCGGCGCGGGTGGTGGCGTTGCGGAGCAAGGCGTTGCGGGCGTTGTCGGGGCGTGGCGGGATGGTGTCGGTGTCGTTGCCGGTGGGGGAGGTTCGGGAGCGGCTGGTGGCGTGGGGTGAGCGGTTGTCGGTGGCGGCGGTGAACGGGCCTTCGGCGGTTGTTGTCTCGGGTGACGCGGACGCGTTGGACGAGCTGCTGGCGGTGTGCGAGGGCGAGGAGATCCGGGCGCGCCGCATCCCCGTGGACTACGCCTCGCACTGCGCTCACGTCGAGGCCACCGAGGACGAGCTTCGGCACGCCCTCGTCGGGATTGCTCCCCGGTCGTCGTCGGTGCCGTTCTATTCGACGGTGACTGGTGGGGTGCTTGATACGGCGGGGCTGGATGCCGGGTACTGGTACCGGAATTTGCGTCAGTCGGTGCGCTTCGATGAGACGGTCCGGTTCCTGTTGGCGGATGGTTTCCAGGTGTTTGTCGAGGCCAGCGCCCATCCTGTGCTGATGATGGGTGTGGAGCAGACGGCCGAGGATCACGGCACCCGTGTCACCGCCGTGGGTTCGCTGCGCCGTGACGAGGGTGGCCTGGACCGTTTCCTGACCTCCGTGTCCGAGGCATACGTGGGCGGGGCTTCTGTCGACTGGGCGAGCATGTTCGCGGGGACGGGGGCTCGGCGGGTCGAGTTGCCCACGTATGCCTTCCAGAAGGAGCGGTACTGGCTGGAGTCCGCGGGTGCGGCTGTCAGCGCGGGTGCGGCGGCGGGCCTTGGTCTGGGTTCGGCTGATCATCCGTTGTTGGGTGCGGTGGTGGGGTTGGCGGGTGTGGATGGGGTGTTGTTGACGGGTCGGTTGTCGTTGGTTTCGCATGGTTGGTTGGCTGATCATGTGGTGTTGGGTGTGGTGGTGGTGCCGGGGGCGGCGTTGGTGGAGTTGGTGTTGCGGGCGGGGGATGGGGTGGGTTGTGGGTGGTTGGAGGAGTTGACGTTGGAGGCGCCGTTGGTGGTGCCTGAGTGTGGTGGTGTGCAGGTGCAGTTGTCGGTGGGTGTGCCGGATGGGGTGGGTCGGCGTGTGGTGGGTGTGTTTTCGCGGTTGGAGGGTGAGGGGGAGGAGTCGTGGACGCGGCATGCGGTGGGGGTGTTGAGTGCTGGTCTTTCGGGTGGGGTGGTGGAGGGGTTGGGTGTGTGGCCGCCTGTGGGTGCGGTGGCGGTGGATGTGGGTGGTGTGTATGAGCGGTTGGCTGGGGTGGGTTTGGAGTATGGGCCGGTGTTTCGGGGGGTGCGGGCTGCGTGGCGTCGTGGTGATGAGGTGTTTGCGGAGGTGGCGCTTGGGGAGGAGGAGCGTGCGGAGGCGGGGCGGTTCGGTCTGCATCCGGCCCTCCTCGACGCCGCCCTTCACACCGCGGCATTGGGAGGGGACGGCTCGGAAGAGGATTCCTCCCGCCCGGGCCCGGGACTTCCCTTCGTCTGGAGCGGTGTGTCCCTGTACGCAACGGGCGCGGACGCCCTGCGCGTGAGGCTCGCCCCTGCCGGACCGGATGCCGTCTCGCTGCTCGTCGCCGACACCTCCGGGGCGCCGGTGGCCTCGGTGGCGTCGCTGGTGACCCGTACGGTCTCCTCTGGGCAGCTCCACGCCGCGCGGAACGTGACGCATGACACGCTGTTCCACACCACATGGCGGGAGGCGTCCGCCCAGCATGACGTACCCGCGACCAGGGGCCGATGGGCGGTGCTCGGAACCGGAGCGCCGCACCTTGACGACGTAGGCGAAGGTGGACCGGCGGACCCGGTGACGTATCCGGAACTGACGGATCTGATCCAGGCCATGAACGACGGAACGGTCACCCCCGACACCGTTCTGGTCTCCTTCACGGCCGATTCCGGAGCCCGCGTCGGCGACCCGGCCGAGGTTCGGGACATGGCCCATCGTGCTTTGGGTGTGGTGCAGGGGTGGTTGGCTGAGGAGGGGTTTGCCGGCTCGCGGTTGGTGGTGGTGACGCGGGGTGCGGTGGCTGCTGTGTCGGGTGAGGATGTGCCGGATGTGGCGGCTGCCGCGGTGTGGGGTTTGGTGCGTTCGGCGCAGGCTGAGCATCCGGATCGGTTTGTCCTGGTGGATGTGGACGATGGTCGGGTTTCGGCTGGTGTGCTGGGGACGGTGCTGGGGTGTGGGGAGCCTCAGGTGGCTGTGCGGTCGGGGGGTGTGTTGGTGCCTCGGCTGGTGCGGGCGGTTGCTTCTGCGGGTGTTGTTGAGGGGACTGGGTCGGGGTTTGTGCGGGATCCCGAGGGGTCGGTGCTGGTGACGGGTGCGTTGGGGACGTTGGGTGGTTTGGTGGCGCGGCATTTGGTGGCCGAGCGGGGGGTGCGGCATTTGGTGCTGGTTTCTCGGCGGGGTCGGGAGGCGGCTGGTGCGGCGGAGTTGGAGGCGGAGCTGACGGAGCTGGGTGCGTCGGTGACCGTGGCTGCCTGCGATGTCGCGGATCGTGAGGCGTTGGCGGGGGTGTTGGCGCGTATTCCGGTGGATCGTCCGTTGCGTGGTGTGGTGCATGCGGCCGGTGTGCTGGCCGACGGTGTCATCGAGACCCTGACTCCCGAGCGTGTCGACACCGTGCTCCGCCCCAAGGCCGACGCCGCCTTCCACCTCCATGAGCTGACCCGGGACCTGGATCTGTCGGCATTCGTGGTGTTCTCCTCCGCGGCCGGCACGTTCGGCGGCGCCGGACAGGGCAACTACGCCGCGGCGAATGCCTACGTCGACGCCCTGGCGGCCCACCGGCGCGCACTCGGCCTGCCCGCCGTCGCGCTGGCCTGGGGGTTTTGGGCCGAGCGCAGTGGCATGACGGGCCACCTGGACGACGAGGACGTACGGCGCATGCGGCGCGGCGGCATCGCCCCGCTGACGTCGGAAGAGGGCCTTGCGCTGCTCGACGCCTCCGGGACCATGACACAGCCCGTCCTGCTGCCCGTGCGCCTGGACCTTCCGGCGCTCCGTGCCCAGGCGGCGTCCGGTGCGGCACCGGCCCTGCTCCGCGACCTGCTGTCCGTTTCCACCCGTCGTACCGTGCGGCCGTCGAGCGACGGTGCGGGCGAGTCGGACCTGTGGCGGCGGCTGGCGCCCCTGTCGGCGGACGAGCAGGAAGAAGTCCTGCTGAACCTGGTGTGCACCCATGTCGCCGAGGTGCTCGGACACGCGGGGGCGGACTCCATCGAGGTGGGGCGTGCGTTCAAGGAGCTCGGGTTCGACTCGCTGACGGCCGTCGAGCTACGGAACCGGCTGAACACGGCCACCGGACTGCGCCTGCCCGCCACCCTCGTCTTCGACTACCCCACGCCCGTGGTGATCGCCCGCCATCTGCGCTCCGAGCTGGCCGAGGCGTACCAGGGCGCCACCGTGTCGGTCTCGCCGTCCGGCTCCGCCGGTACGGGCACGCTCGCGACCCACGACGAGCCCATCGCGATCGTGGCGATGAGCTGCCGCTTCCCCGGTGGTGTGCGTACGCCGGAGCAGCTGTGGCAGCTTTTGGAGCGCGGCACGGACGCCATCTCCGCCTTCCCGGAAGACCGTGGCTGGGATGTGGAGGGGCTGTACGACCCGGACCCGGATGCTGCGGGGAAGAGCTACGCGCGGGAGGGCGGCTTCCTCTACGACGCGGGTGACTTCGACCCGGCGTTCTTCGGGATCTCGCCGCGTGAGGCGTTGGCGATGGATCCGCAGCAGCGGTTGCTGCTGGAGACGTCGTGGGAGGCGCTGGAGCGGGCCGGTATCGACCCGGCGACCCTGCGCGGCAGCCAGACCGGCGTCTTCGCCGGTGTCATGCACCACGATTACGGACTGCTGCAGGGCCCGGGCGGCGGCCCCGGCGCCCCCAGCGCGGGCAGCATCGTCTCGGGACGGATCTCCTACACCTTCGGTTTCGAGGGCCCGGCCGTGACGGTGGACACCGCGTGTTCATCGTCGCTGGTGGCGCTGCACCTGGCGACGCAGGCGCTGCGGCGGGGTGAGTGCTCGCTCGCGCTCGCCGGCGGTGTGACGGTGATGTCCACGCCGGGTCTGTTCGTGGAGTTCAGCTGGCAGCGTGGGCTGTCGGCCGACGGGCGGTGCAGGGCCTTCGCGGGAGCGGCGGATGGTACCGGGTTTTCCGAGGGCGTCGGGGTGCTGTTGCTGGAGCGGCTGTCGGATGCGCGGCGCAATGGCCATCGGGTGCTGGCGGTGGTGCGTGGTTCGGCCGTCAATCAGGATGGCGCGAGTAATGGGCTGTCGGCGCCGAATGGTCCGTCGCAGCAGCGGGTGATCCGTCAGGCGCTGGGCAATGCCGGGCTCACGGCCGGGCAAGTCGATGCCGTGGAGGGGCACGGTACGGGTACGAGGCTGGGTGATCCGATCGAGGCGCAGGCGTTGTTGGCGACGTATGGCCAGGAGCGTGCGGCGGAGGGTCGGCCGCTGTGGTTGGGTGCGGTGAAGTCGAACATCGGTCATACGCAGGCGGCTGCTGGTGTGGCTGGTGTGATGAAGATGGTGCTGGCGATGCGGCACGGCGTACTGCCGAAAACGCTGCATGTCGATGAGCCGTCGCCGCATGTGGAGTGGTCGGCGGGTGCGGTGGAGTTGTTGACGGATGCGGTGGTGTGGCCGGAGACGGGCCGTCCGCGGCGTGCGGGTGTGTCGTCCTTCGGTATCAGCGGCACCAACGCACACGTCATCCTCGAACAGTCGCCCGTGGTGTTGCCCGACACCGAATCCCCCGACGAACGACGGCCGTTGACGCCTTCCGTGGTGTCGTGGGTGGTCTCGGGACGGTCCGAACGCGCGCTGCGGGCTCAGGCGAGTCGGCTGGCGTCGTTCACAAGAGAACGGTCCGAGCTGCCGATCGTGGATGTGGCGCTGTCGTTGGCGACGACGCGAAGCGCGTTCGAGCATCGTGCCGTGGTGCTGGCCGCTGACCGGGTCGGCCTTGTCGATGGCTTGGAGGCACTGTCGATCGGCGACCCAGCGCCGGGCGTTGTTCAGGGATCCGATGTGCCCGGCAAGTTGACGGTGTTGTTCTCGGGTCAGGGTAGTCAGCGGGTCGGGATGGGGCGGGAGTTGTATGAGGCGTTCCCGGTGTTCGCGGACGTCTTCGACGAGGTGTGTGGGCACTTCGACGGGGTGTTGGAGCGTTCGCTGCGGGAGGTGATCCGTGGGGATTTGTCGGGGTTGGATGAGACGGTGTTTGCGCAATGTGGGTTGTTTGCGGTGGAGGTGGGGTTGTTCCGGTTGGTGGAGTCGTGGGGTGTGCGGCCGGATTTTGTGGCGGGGCATTCGATTGGTGAGTTGGTTGCTGCGCATGTGGCGGGTGTGTTGTCGCTCGCGGATGCGTGTGTGTTGGTGGGGGCTCGTGGGCGGTTGATGCAGGGGTTGCCGTCGGGTGGGGTGATGGTGTCGGTGCAGGCCGCTGAGGCGGATGTGTTGCCGTTGCTGGCGGGTCGTGAGGCTGAGGTGGGTGTGGCGGCGGTCAACGGTCCTCGTTCGACCGTGATTTCCGGTGTCGGGGAGGCGGTGATGGAGGTCGCCGGGCACCTTGAGGTTCAGGGCGTCAAGACGAAGCGGCTGCGTGTTTCGCATGCGTTCCACTCGCCGTTGATGGAGCCGATGCTGGCCGAGTTCCGGCAGGTGGCGGAGGGGTTGTCGTATGCGTCTCCACGTATTCCCGTCGTGTCGAATGTGACGGGCGCGGTCGCGGATGCCGAGGCGTTGTGCTCGGCGGAGTACTGGGTACGGCACGTCCGCGAGACCGTGCGCTTCGCCGATGGGGTGAAGAGCCTCGTGGACCAGGGCGCCACGACCCATCTGGAGCTGGGACCGGACGGAGTGTTGTCCGGGATGGGTCAGGAGTGCGCTCCCGACGCCGTCTTCGCCCCGGCCCTGCGTACCGGTCGTGACGAGGCCACCTCGCTGTACGAAGCGCTGGCGCAGATCCACGTCCGGGGGCGCTCCGTGGACTGGGCTGCCCTGCTCGCCCCGGCGCGCCCCCGGCCCGTCGAGCTGCCGACGTATGCCTTCCAGCGGGAGCGGTACTGGCTGGAGTCGGCCGCGTCCAGGGCGGATGCGGCCTCGGCGGGGCTGGAGCCGGCGGAGCATCCGCTGCTCGGTGCCGCGGTGACGCTGCCCGACTCCGACGGGTGTCTGTTCACCGGCCTGCTGTCCGCGCGGACGCATGCCTGGCTGGCCGACCATGAGGTGCTGGGGGCGGTGATGCTGCCGGGGACGGCGTTCGTCGAGCTGGCGCTGCACGCGGGCGACCGCGTTGGATGCGCCCGGCTGGAGGAGCTGACGCTCGAGGCACCCCTGGTCCTCCCCGAACACGGTGGCGTACAGGTGCGGGTGACGGTCTCGGACGCCGATGACTCGGGGCGCCGGGAGCTGACCGTGCACTCACGCGAGGACGGCGGGGAAGGGCCGTGGCTTCGACACGCGACGGGCAGTGTCGCGCCCGAGCCGTCCACCTCCGCGCGCGCCGCTCTCCCCGCCTCCGTATGGCCGCCGCGGGACGCCGAACCCGTGTCGCTGGAGGGGCATTACGAGCGGGTTGCCGAAACGGGACTGCGGTACGGGCCGGTGTTCCAGGGACTGCGTGGCGTGTGGCGGCGCGGGACCGAGGTGTTCGCCGAGGTCGCGCTGCCCGACGAGGCGGAGCAGGACCCGCGCCGTTTCGGCCTGCACCCGGCCTTGCTGGATGCCGCCCTGCACGCCGTGGGTGCCGCGGCCACCGGCACGTCGGAGGGCGCTGGCGCGTTGGAGGCCACCGGCGCGTCGGACGCCGCCGGCCACCTGGGGGAGATCCGGTTGCCGTTCTCATGGAGCGGAGTGTCGGTGCACGCGGCGGGCGCTGCCACGCTGCGCGTACGCCTCAGCCCGACGGGAGCCGATGGCATGGCGCTGTCGATGGAGGTGAGGGACGGGACCGGTGCGCCGGTCGCGACGGTGGAGTCGCTGGCGACGCGCCCCGTCTCCCCGGAGCAGGTCAACGCGGCGCGCGGTGCGGTGCACCAGTCCCTCTTCCGGCTGAACTGGAGCGTTCTGCCGGGCGCCGAGGCGCAGGTGCACAGCGCCGTGGCCGAAGTGGCGCCGCTTGACGGCGTCGGCTGGCACGATCTGACGGCATTCGGTGAGGCGATCGGCATTGCAGGGGCCGTGCCTCCGGCGGTGGCATGCGTGGTCCCGTCCGTGTCCGCCGCCGAGGGCGAAGAGTCGGCCGAGGGCGACGAGATACGGGACGTGATGCTTCGGGCGCTGGAACTGGTGCGAGGGTGGCTGACCGAGGAGCGGTTCGCCGAATCGCGACTGGTGATCGCCACGCAGGGTGCGGTGACCGTCGAGGACGACGAGGACAACCAGAGCAATAAGGCCGCGGTGGATCTCGCGGCGGCCGCCGTATGGGGCCTGGTACGGACCGCGCAGACCGAGCACCCCGACCGGTTCGTCCTGGTCGACCTGGACGGTGCGGAGCAGGGACCGCGGGAGCCCGGGCGTCGGTCACTGACCCCTGAGACCCTCACCGTGCTGTCCGCCGCGGTGGCGAGCGGCGAACCCCAGGTGGCGGTGCGCGGCGGGCGGCTGCTGGCACCTCGCCTGGGCCGGGTGCGGACCGCCGCATCCTCGGGCACCACCGGCACCACCGGCACCACCGGCACCACCGGCACCACCGGCACCACCGGCACCACCGGCACCACCGGCACCACCGGCACCACCGGAACAGCCGGAACCACCGGAACAGCCGGAACCACCGGAAAAACCGGGGCCACCCCGGCCGCCCAGGCCGCGATGCCCTCGGCGGTGTGGGACGCGGAAGGCACGGTCCTGGTGACCGGTGCCACCGGCACACTGGGCGGGCTGGTCGCCCGCCACCTCGTGGCCGAGCGCGGCGTACGCCATCTGCTGCTGGTGAGCCGTCGGGGCGCGGACGCCCCCGGCGCCCACGCGCTGGAAGCGGAGCTGGTGGCGGCGGGCGCCTCGGTCAGCTGGGCCGCCTGCGACGTGGCCGACCGGGACGCGCTGACCGCCGTGGTGAAGGGCGTCTCCGAAACACATCCGCTGCGCGGAGTCATCCACACGGCCGGGGTGCTCGATGACGGCGTCATCGCATCCCTGACGCCCGAGCGCGTGGACGCGGTGCTGCGCCCGAAGATGGACGCGGCCATCACCCTGCACAAGCTGACCGAGGCGATGGACCTGTCGGCGTTCGTCGTGTTCTCCTCGGCCGCCGGGACCTTCGGCACGGCCGGGCAGGGTAACTACGCGGCCGCCAACGCCTTCCTCGACGCGCTGATACGGCGCCGCCGGGCCTCGGGGCTGCCCGGCCTGTCGCTCGCGTGGGGACTGTGGGACGAGCGCGGCGGAATGGCCGGTGGGCTGGCCGAGGCGGATCTGCGGCGCATGGGCCGGTCCGGAGTGGACGGGCTGTCGCCCGAGGAGGGCCTGGCCCTGTTCGACGCGGGATGTGCCGGGGAGCTGCCCGTGGTCGTCCCGATGCGGCTGGACCCGGCCAAGGCACGTGGCGCCGACGGTGAAGTGCCGCACATCATGCGGGGGTTGGTGCGGCATCCGGCGCGCCGGGCGGCGGAGGGCACCGGTGCCGCAGGTGACCTGCGGGAGCGGCTCGCCGCCGTGGCGTCGTCGGAGGACGGCGAACGCCTGGTGCTGGACCTGGTGCGGCGGTGCGTGGCCACGGTGCTCGGGCACGGTGGGGCGGCCGCGGTGGAGCCGGGCCGCGCCTTCAAGGACTTCGGTTTCGATTCGCTGACGGCGGTGGAGCTGCGCAACCGCCTCGGTACGGCCACCGGACTGCGCCTCACGGCCACGCTGGTGTTCGACTACCCGACCCCGATCGCCCTGGCCCACCATCTCCACCAGGAGCTGACCGGCGGGGGCGACGGCGTACGTCCCGCCCAACCCGCTCTGCCCACCGGCAAGCCGGACACTGGCCACGAGCAGGTGGCGGGCGACGACCTGGTGGCGATCGTTGGCATGGCCTGCCGTTTCCCTGGTGGCGCCCGGTCACCGGAGGAGCTGTGGCGGCTGCTTGCGGCGGGCGAGGAGGCCATTTCCGGCTTTCCCGCCAATCGTGGCTGGGATGTGGCGGGGCTGTACGACCCCGACCCGGAGGCGGATGGCAAGAGCTATGCCCGGGAGGGCGGCTTCCTGCACACCGCCGGCGAGTTCGACCCGGCGTTCTTCGGCATCTCGCCGCGTGAGGCCCTGGCCATGGACCCGCAGCAGCGGTTGCTGCTGGAGACGTCCTGGGAGGCGTTCGAGCGGGCCGGAATCGACCCGACGACCCTTCGGGGCAGCGCGACCGGTGTCTTCGCGGGCCTGATGTACCACGACTACGGGTCCCAGCTCCGCAGCGTGCCCGAGGGCGCCGAGGGCTACCTCGCCACGGGTGGGTCCGGAAGCATCGCATCGGGCCGGATCGCCTACACCTTCGGTCTCGAGGGCCCGGCCGTGACCATCGACACCGCCTGCTCGTCGTCGCTGGTGGCGCTGCACCTTGCCGCGCAGGCGCTGCGGCAGGGCGAATGCTCGCTGGCGCTGGCGGGCGGGGTGGCCGTGATGTCCACCCCCGCCACCTTCGTGGAGTTCAGCCGTCAGCGGGGTCTGGCGCCGGACGGCCGGTGCAAGGCGTTCGCGGCGGCCGCGGACGGTACGGGCTGGGGCGAGGGTGTGGGCATGCTGCTGCTGGAGCGGCTGTCGGACGCGCGGCGCAACGGACACCAGATCCTCGCGGTGGTACGCGGCTCCGCCGTCAACCAGGACGGTGCGAGCAACGGGCTCACCGCGCCCAACGGCCCCTCGCAACAGCGGGTGATCCGGGCGGCGCTGGCCAACGCGCGCCTGTCGGCGGCCGAGGTGGACGTGGTCGAGGCGCACGGTACGGGTACCACGCTGGGCGACCCGATCGAGGCGCAGGCGCTGCTGGCCACGTACGGCCGTGAACACACCGACGACCAGCCCCTGTGGCTCGGCTCGATCAAGTCCAACATCGGGCACACCCAGGCCGCGGCCGGTGTCGCGGGCATTATGAAGATGGTGCTTGCCATGCGGCATGGTCTGTTGCCGCAGACGCTGGGCGTCGACGAACCGTCGCCGCACATCGACTGGACGGCGGGAGCCGTCGAGCTGCTCACCGAGGCCAGGCCCTGGCCCGAGACCGACCGTCCACGCCGGGCGGGCGTCTCGTCCTTCGGCCTCAGCGGCACCAACGCTCACATCATTCTCGAACAGGAGCCGCCGACCGAGGCCGACGAGGAAACCTCCGAGGAGGACGCGCAACTGCCTCCCACCGTCGTGCCATGGGTGCTGTCGGCGAAGTCCGATGCCGGTGTGCGGGGGCAGGCCGCGCGACTGCAGTCGGCGGTGGCCGGGGATACCGGCCCGGCGATGACGGACATCGGTCTGTCGCTGGTCACCACGCGTGCGGCGTTCGAGCGGCGGGCGGTGGTGCTGGGTGGTGACCGTGCCGCGCTCGTCAGTGGCCTGACCGCGCTGACCGAGGGCCGCGAGGCGACGGGCGTGGTGCGGGGGGCCGTGGTCGGCTCCGACGCCCGGGTGGCCTTTGTCTTTCCTGGTCAGGGGTCGCAGTGGGTGGGGATGGCGGCGGGGTTGCTGGAGTCTTCGCCGGTGTTCGCGGAGCGGGTGGGTGAGTGTGCGGCGGCGTTGGCGCCGTTCGTTGACTGGTCGCTCGGGGATGTGTTGCGGGGTGGGGAGGGTGCTGCGGAGGCGTTGGAGCGGGTGGATGTGGTGCAGCCTGCCTTGTTCGCCGTGATGGTGTCGCTTGCGGAGCTGTGGCGTTCGTACGATGTGGGGCCTGCTGCTGTCATCGGTCATTCGCAGGGTGAGATCGCGGCGGCGTGTGTGGCGGGTGCGTTGTCGCTGAAGGACGCCGCGCGCGTGGTGGCGTTGCGAAGCCAAGCACTGCGGGCGTTGTCCGGCGGTGGTGGCATGGTGTCGGTGTCACTGCCCGTGAAGGCGGTACGAGAGCGGCTGGTCCGGTGGGGTGAGCGGCTGTCTGTGGCAGCGGTGAACGGGCCCTCGGCGGTTGTTGTCTCGGGTGACGCGGACGCGTTGGACGAGCTGCTGGCGGTGTGCGAGGGAGAGGAGATCCGGGCCCGTCGCATCCCCGTGGACTACGCCTCGCACTGCGCCCATGTGGAGGAGATCGAGGAGACGTTGTTGCGGGAGCTGGCGGATATCGCTCCCCGGGCGTCGTCGGTGCCGTTCTACTCCACGGTCACGGCAGGCGTGCTCGATACGACCGGACTGGACGCCGGGTACTGGTACCGGAATCTGCGTCAGACGGTCCGCTTCGATGAGACCGTCCACACCCTCCTGGCCGACGGCTTCCAGGTGTTCATCGAGGCCAGCGCCCACCCCGTCCTGACGATGGGAGTGGAGCAGACGGCCGAGGATCACGGCACCCGCGTCACCGCCGTCGGTTCCCTGCGCCGCGACGATGGCGGTCCCGACCGGTTCGCCACCTCCCTCGCCGAGGCGTATGTCGGCGGCGCGCCCGTCGACTGGGCGAGGATGTTCGCCGGAACGGGCGCGGAGCGAGCCGATCTGCCGACGTATGCCTTCCAGCGCACGCACTTCTGGCTGGAGTCCGAGACGGTCGAGGCCGGTGATGTGGCATCGGCGGGGCTGGACTCGGCCGGGCATCCGTTGCTGGGTGCCGCCGTGCCGCTGCCCGACTCCGACGGTTTCCTGCTCACCGGCCGGCTGTCGCTCCGTACCCATCCCTGGCTCGCCGACCACGCGGTGGCGGATGTCACGCTGCTGCCCGGGACGGCCTTCGTGGAGCTGCTGCTGCGGGCCGGTGACGCGGTCGGCTGCGACCGGGTGGACGAACTGACCCTGGGAGCACCGCTTGTGCTGCCCGAGCAGGGCACGGTCCGGCTGCAGGTCGCCGTCGGCGGCCCCGACGAGGCGGGGCGGCGCTCGGTCGGTGTGTACGCGCAGACGGAGGACGGCCCCTGGACGCAGCACGCGACCGGTGTGCTCGGCGGCGGTGTGCCCGGCGGCGGCAGCAGCTCGGCCGATCGCGCCACTGAGACGGAGGCATGGCCACCGACTGGTGCGGAGGCCGTGGATGTCGCCGGGCTCTACGAAAGGTTCGCACGGACCGGACTCGGCTACGGGCCATCGTTCCAGGGGCTGCGCGCCGTCTGGCGCAAGGGCGAGGAGGTCTTCGCGGAGGTCGGCCTGGCGGAGGAGGCACGGCAGGACGCCGAGCGCTTTGGCCTCCATCCGGCCCTGCTGGACGCCGCGTTGCACGCGATGGCGTTCGGAGGCTTCGTCCGCCTCCCCGAACCCGATGGCAAGACCCGCCAGGATGGCGGGTCCGGCACCGGGCGGGTCCGGCTTCCCTTCGCCTGGAGCGGAGTGGCGCTGCATGCCACGGGCGCGTCCGCGCTGCGGGTGCGGCTGGCCCCGGCCGGGGTGGACGCGGTGTCGCTGACCGCGCTCGACGAGTCGGGACGCCCGGTGGCCTCGGTGGATTCGCTCGTCACCCGCGCGGTGGCCCGGGACCAGCTCGGCGCGGCGCATGGCGCCTTCCACGAGTCGCTTTTCCACCTGGAGTGGACGGCGCCCACGGTGGTGTCCCCGTCGTCCGTCGCTCCCGGCCGCTGGGCCGTGCTCGCCGAGGGCGACACGGGGCTGTCGGCGGCGCTGAAGTCGGCGGGCACGGCCGGTGCCCTGGCCGAGACGTACGCGGATCCGTCCGCTCTGGGAGAGGCTGTCGAGGCGGGGCGAACGGCGCCGGATCTGGTGTTCGCCTGCCTGTCCTCCCAGCCTTCCCTCTCCTCGGCCCTTTCCCACACGTCCGCCTCGCGCGACCACACGTCCGCCTCGCGCGACGAAACGGACACGGTGGCACTCGCACCGTCCGCCGAGGCGGTCCGCGCCGTGGCGCACCGGGCCCTCGCGCTGGTGCAGTCGTGGCTGGCCGATGAGCGGTTCGGACGGTCCCGGCTGGTGCTGGTCACCCGTGGGGCGGTCGGCGTCCGGCCCGGGGAGCCGGTCGCCGATCCGGCCTGCGCGGCGGTGTGGGGGCTGGTGAGGTCGGCGCAGTCGGAGAATCCTGACCGGTTCCTGCTGCTCGACCTGGACGACCAGGAGGCGTCGTTCGCCGCCCTGCCGCAGGCTCTGTCGGGCGACGAGCCGCAGATGGCGGTGCGCGGCGGTGCGGTGCTGGTGCCACGGCTCGCCCGGGTCCCTGCGGCCCGCGCGGCCGCGTCCACGTCGGCCGGGGAGCGGGACGGCGAGCCCGTGGCCACTCCGCTGTGGGACCCGGAGGGAACGGTCCTCATCACCGGCGCCACGGGCGTGCTGGGCTCCCTGGTGGCGCGTCACCTGGTGGCCGAGCACGGCGTACGCCATCTGCTGCTGACCAGCCGCCGGGGCCGCGAGGCCACGGGCGCCGCCGAGCTGGTGGACGAGCTGACCGCGTCGGGGGCTTCGGTGTCCCTGGCCGCCTGCGACACGGCCGACCGCGCCGCGCTGGCGCGGCTGCTGGCCTCCGTACCGGCCGAGCATCCGCTGACCGGGGTGGTGCACGCGGCCGGTGTGCTTGACGACGGGGTGATCGGGGCGCTGACTCCGGAGCGCGTCGACACGGTGCTGCGGCCCAAGGCAGATGCCGCCATCAACCTCCATGAGCTGACGGAGGACCTGCCGCTGTCCGCGTTCGTGCTGTTTTCCTCGGCGGCGGGCGTGTTCGGTGGCAGTGGCCAGGCCAACTACGCCGCGGCCAACGCGTTCCTGGACGCGCTGGCGCAGCGGCGCAGGGCCGGGGGGCTTCCGGCGGTCTCCCTGGCCTGGGGGCTGTGGGCCGAACGCAGCGCCATGACGGGGCACATGGACGACAGCGACGTCGAACGGCTGAACCGGGCGGGAGTGACCGCACTGTCGTCCGAGGAGGGCCTGGAGCTCTTCGATGCGGCGACGGCGCAAGCGCATGCCCGGGCTGCCCGGTCCGGGGACCCCGGTCCGGGCGAGGGCGCCGATGCGAGCGGCGGCGGCCGGCCGGAAAGCGTCACTGACGTGCACCCGGAAAGCACCACCGATCCGCGCCCGCTCCTAGTACCCATGCGCCTCGACATCGCCGCGCTACGAGTGCAGGCCGCCTCCTTCGGCGTCCCGCATCTGCTGCGCGGGCTGGTCCGGGTCCCGGCCCGGCGTACCGCCCATAACGGCGCCTCCGGCTCCGCCACCGGCGCCGGTGGAGTGGAGCCGATCGGGCAGCGCCTGAACGGGCTCTCGGTCAGGGAGCAGACCCAGCTCCTGACCGAGCTGGTGCGCACCCATGCCGCCACCGTGCTCGGCCATGACTCACCGGACCTGGTGGAGGACGACCACGCCTTCCTCGAGCTGGGCATCACCTCGCTCACCGCCGTGGAGATCCGCAACCGGCTCAACCTCGCCACCGGTCTCAATCTGCCCGCCACGCTGCTCTTCGACCACACCACACCCGCGGCGCTCGCCGCCCACCTGCGCGCCCAACTGGTCCCCGGCGCCCCCGACTCCGCGCCCCAGGGCGAAGCGCCCGCCGCCGGAGCGCCGCACCAGACCACGACCATGGCCACACCCCCCGGTGCGGTCAAGGCCCCGACCGGCTCGACGATCGAGGAGCTGTACCGGCAGGCATGCGCCGATGAACAGTACGTGGCGGGCACCCAGTTGCTCATGGCAGCGGCCCGGCTGCGCCCTTCGTTCCGTACGGCGGCGGAGCTGACCACCCCGCCCAAGCTGGTGCGGCTCTCCAAGGGCAGTACGGCGCCGGGGCTGGTGTGCTTCCCGTCGCTGGTCGCCATCTCCGGACCGCGTGAGTACGCCCGCTTCGCGGCCGGGTTCCGGGGCCGCCGCGACGTCTCCGTGCTGCCAGAGCCCGGTTTCGGCAAGGGGGAGCTGCTTCCGGCGAGCGTCGACGCCGTCGTGGAGATGCAGGCGGAGGCGGTGCTGCGCTGTGTCGGAGAGAAGCCGTTCGTGCTCGTAGGACGCTCGTCCGGCGGCTGGATCGCCCAGGCGGTCGCCGGGCGGCTGGAGGCGCGTGGCAGCGCGCCCTCGGCGGTCGTCCTGCTGGACACCTATCTGCCGCGCAGCGAGGCGTTGCCGTGGATCCAAACGAATCTGTCCGGCAAGATGTTCGACCGGGAAAAGATGTTCGGCGTGGTGGACGAGGGCAGGCTGACCGCGATGGGCGGCTATCTGCGCCTCTTCTCCGACTGGGGGCCGACGCCGATCGACGCGCCGATTCTCACGGTGAAAGCGGAGGAATCCTTTCCGGGATCCGGGGAGGGGAACGACGAGGAATCGGCATGGGGTGCCACGCTCACCCGTATCGACGTTCCCGGCGACCACTTCACCATGATGGAGGATTTCGCCGGCGTGGCCGCCGAAGCGGTCCTCAACTGGCTTGCGGAGAACGTGTGATTCGCATTGCCTGACATCCTGATAGGCTCGCGCTCATTCGAAGCGCGGAAGAAAAACGGGGAAGGCGCTCGCGGATTTCTGATGTCGCCGAAGACCTTTCCATTACTGCGGGAGGAAACATCATGACGTCCAATGTCAGCGCGGTCGGTGAGCGGGTCGGAGAGTTCTACGACCAGCTGGTGGGCATGTTCGACGCCTCGCTGTACGGCCCGAACATCCATGTCGGCTACTGGAACAGCCAGGAGGACAGCACCACCCTGGAGGATGCCGCCGACCGGCTCACCGACATGATGATCGCGCGGCTGCGCATCGGCGCCGGCTCCCGGGTCCTGGACATCGGCTGCGGCTTCGGCGGGCCCGCGATCAGGCTCGCGCAGAAGACGGGTGCCGAGGTGGTGGGCATCAGCGTCAGCCGTAAGCAGGTCGAGAAGGCCAATGAGCTGGCCGAGGCCGCCGGGGTGAGCGGCAAGGTCACCTTCCAGTACGGCGACGCGATGGACCTGGCCTTCGACGACGGCTCCTTCGACGCCATCTGGATGCTGGAATCCGTGATGCAGATGCCCGACCGGGCGGCGGCGCTCGCGGAGGCCGCCCGCGTTCTGCGCCCGGGCGGCCGGCTGGCGCTCACTGACAACTACGAGCGCGAAGAGATATCCGAGGAGCGGCGGCCGGTCATCGAGAACATTCTCCAGCGGTACATCACCCAGCCGCCCGCTTCTTTCGAGGCATACCCGGCGATGCTGCGCGAGGCCGGGCTGCGCTGTACGGAGCTGCTCGACGTCAGCGAAAGCACCACCAAGCAGTCGGTCAGGCGGCTCGGTGAGGCCATGGCCCAGAACATGGAGAAGCTGGCGTCCAAGGTCGACCCGGAGGTCTTCAATAAGTTGAAGCCCGCGGAGGGCGAGAACATGGAAATGCCCGAGCTGGGTTATCTCATCGCCACCGCGCGCCGCCCCGAAACCGCGTAAGTTCTCGGCGCCGGAATTTCCCGGCTCTCGTCAGGGAGGCATTCAGGGGCGGGTCGACACATTCGGCCCGCCCCTCGGCGCGGAGAGGACCGCGACCGCCCCCGGGGCCACACGGCGCGGACGTCGCATGGCGCATGGCTTCGCCTACCGTGGGAGGCAGCCGGAGAACCAGGGAGGCGGACAAGATGACCAGCGCACCGGACACCGTCCCGCTGCCCTCGGGGGAGCGGATCCCGCTGCTCGGCCAGGGCACCTGGCACATCGGTGACCACCCTCGGCGCCGCGCCGATGAGATCGCGGCGCTGCGGCGTGGACTCGACCTCGGCATGACCGTCGTGGACACGGCCGAGATGTACGGCAGCGGCGCCTCCGAGGAACTCGTCGGAGAGGCGATCGCCGGCCGCCGCGACGAGGTATTCCTGGTCAGCAAGGTACTCCCCGGCCACGCCGACCGCAGTGGCACCATCGCGGCCTGTGAGGACAGCCTGCGGCGGCTTGGCACGGACCGGCTGGATCTGTACCTGCTGCACTGGCGGGGGCGGGTCCCGCTGGAGGAGACCCTCGAAGCCTTCGCCGAACTGACCGACAGCGGCAAGATCCGCCACTGGGGTGTGAGCAACTTCGACGTCTCCGATATGACAGACCTCGTCTCCACCCCCGGTGGCGACGGTGTCGCCGTCGACCAGGTGCTCTACAACCTCACCAGGCGCGGTGTCGAGTACGACCTCATGCCCTGGTGCCACCGGCGCGACATCCCCCTGATGGCCTATTCGCCCATCGAGCAGGGACGCCTGCCGCGCTCCGGTGCGCTGCGGGAGGTCGCACGGGCCCACGGCGCGACGCCCGCGCAGGTGGCGCTGGCGTGGGTGCTCAGGCAGGGGGTGGCGGCGATCCCCAAGGCCGGGCGGGTCGACCATGTCGAGGAGAACCACGTCGCGCTGGATCTCGAGCTCACCCCGGAGGACCTGGACGCGCTGGACCGCGCCTTCCCCCCGCCCACGGGGCCCGTGCCCCTCGAGGTCCTTTGAGCCCGAGATCCTCGGAGGCTTTGGGCGCACCGGCTTTACGTACGCGGGTCTTACGCGTCTGAGCCGTGATGCGGGCGCGGCGGACCTCACGTATACGGGTCGTGGTAGCGCAGCAGCACCCCGACCCCGTCCTCCAGCGACAGCTCCTCACGCGGGACCGTGATCAGCTCGGCGCCGGTGCTCACCAGGGCCCGTACCACCACGGCCCCGGCGGGCTCCTGCCGTCCGGTGTGCACGCCGAAGGTGTGGAGGTCCGGCTCCGTCAGCGTGACGTGGGTGGGCTCGGGCCCCGCCCACAGCGACTCCGGAAGGTTCACAGGGCGGGTGAGCAGCAGGCAGTGGGCCTGGCCACGCTGTAGGGCGGTGATGGCGGCGGACAGCCCTTCGGAGGTGTCCGGGTGCCGGGCGCGCTGCGCCATGTAGCGGTGCGTCAAGGTCCGGTCCCGTTCGTTCACCGTGGCACGCAGCGTGTCGTTCAGCTCCGCCTCCAACAGGGCCCGGCCGGGTCCGGCCACCGGTCGTCCGCTGTCGGGCACGGTGACGACGCGCTGTTGGGTGGACTCGGGCAAATGGTTGACCAGCACGCCGCGCAACCACACGTCCTCCGCCGCGCACCGCAACACGATCGTCTCGGCATCGGTCCAGCGGCGCAGATTCTCCAGCTCGTGGGCGACCGCGAATGCGTTCGCCGGCCAGTCCCGGGCCGCGCCGATGTGGTTGTAGCGGGGCTCCGGTGCCACCCGGCTCATGGGCCACCGCCCGGCTTGGTAGTGCACCACCACATCCTCTTCCAGGTCGGTCTCCGCGAAGGCCCGGGAGAGCGCCACGGCCACATAGGGGATGTCCGGGGCGTGTTGCAGCACCAGGGGCAGCACATCGGGGATCGAGGTGAAGCGGGCCGAATCGGCCGCCGGCGGCTCGGGGAGCCCCTCGGCCAGTCCGAGCCGTCCATGGGCGGCGAACAGGGCCTGTCCGTGCCGTCCGGACACCTCCCGGTCGCTGCCCACGGCGGTGTGTAGGGCGGAGAGGGTGGCGTTGTCCACGCCCTGGCCGGACAGCGCGTCGCGCAGGTGCCGCCAGCGCAGCTCGATCGCCTTCTCCGGATCCTCGATGTCGCGGGAGGTGTCCAGGTAGACGGCGGCCCATGGGCCGGGCCGCGCGTAGAGCGGGTCGAGAAACGACAACTTCATATGCGCTCCGTACCTTGTCGGGCGACCTGACGGGGCGGCCCGACACGAGCGGGTTTCCCACTCAGGCCGGATGAAACCGCTCGAAATCGCTGGTTCCGGTCAGTGGCGGGGCGGGGGTCGACCTGCCCCGCGACGGGCGACTGGGCGACGCACGCGTCCGGCAGGTCCTTCCCCTGCGACCACGCCACCCCCTCCGCGATCGCCGCGGGCCTGCTCATCGGCGCGGCACTGGTGCGCGCTCCGCGTGCCAGACGAACGGTGGCCGCCCTGATCGGATGCCGGGGCGCGGCAGTGGGCCTGACCCGCGTCCACCTCGGTGTGCACTGGTTCAGCGATGTCATCGGCGGATGGCTCTTCGCGGCCGGCTCGTCCTGTGCGCCTGCCTGTCCCGGTGGCTGAGGCCGGGCACACCGCCGGGAGGAGAGTGATCCGGCGGTCCATTGTCGGACCCCCGCGCTACCTTGCCGCCATGACGGAATTCGTACTGGTGGCGGGTGCGTGGCTGGGGTCGTGGGCATGGGACGGGGTGGTTCCGGAGCTGCGTGCTGCCGGACACGGCGGCCATGCCCTCACGCTGTCCGGACTCGCCGAGAAGCAGGGTGTGCAGGCCGGGCAGCAGACCCATGTCCAGGACATCGTCGGCGAGATCGAGCGCCTCGATCTGCGCGATGTGGTCCTGGTGGGGCACAGCTATGCGGGCATCCCGGTCGGTCAGGCCGCCGAGCGCATCGGCGACCGGCTGGCCCATGTGGTGTTCGTGGACTCCAACGTTCCGGCGGACGGTGAGTCGTTCCTGTCGGCCTGGCCCGGCGGGCAGGCCATGGTGGAGGCGTCGATGGCCGCGAACGGCGGCTTCTGGGCGCCCCTGACCGAGGCCGATTACCACGGCCAGGGGCTCACCGAGGAGCAGATCGCGCGGATCGTGGGCGCCACGCCGCATCCGGGCGCCACGCTGTCCGAGCCGGCCGCCCTGGCGCGCCCGCTCGGCGGGCTGCCGGCCACGTACATCAAGTGTCTGCTCGACGGCGCCGAGCCGACGGACGACGTGGCCGAGCTGCTGAAGAGCGAGCACTGGCGGCTGGTCGAGATGGACACCGGCCACTGGCCGATGTTCTCCCAGCCGCGCGAGCTGGCCCGGATACTGCTCCGGTGTGCCGGGCCGTCGTGACGCGGCACTACGCCTGACCGGGTCCCGGGCGGCGTTCGCCCGGGACCCGGTCACCCGCCTCGCGTGAGGCGGCGGCCACATCGTGTGCTACCGCGCCGCCAGTGCGGTCACTCGCACCCGTACCGCCAGTTCCACCCCACGAAGGTGTGCCGCAGCTCCACATCGAAGCGGCAGCTCGCCGTCCCGTCGGCCTTCAACTGGACGTAGGAGTGGTGGGTGTTGTTGTACCAGTCGCCGGTCGGATCGAAGACACCCTGGTACGCGAAGTCGGCGTGCGCCTCGGAGTTGACCTCGGCGCAGTCGGTGACACAGTCGTCCTTCGCGGTCTGCGAGGTGAGCGACCAACCGGCGTCCCACGGCTCACGGTTCCACTCCTGGGTGGCCGTGGTGCCGGCCGTGGTGACGCGGCCGTTCGCCGTGTCCCACGAGGAGGCGGTGTACAGACCCGTCATCCGGATGTTGCAGCAGTCGTACATCTCGTTCCAGCCACGCAGCTGATGCCCGGCAGCGGCGGCGGTGGCGGTGCGGGCCGAGCGCTCCGATGCCGGGCCGTGCTGGACGGAGACCGGTTCCGGCTTGCAGTCGGCGCCTATGGTGATCTGTCCCGAGACGGCCTGGCCGGGCGCCGGAACGGGAAGCTCGCCGGTCAGCCGGACACCGTCACAGGACTTCGGCGCCGGGTCGGACTCCTGGGCCGTCGCCACCGTCGTACCACCCAGGAACGCCACCAGGGAGACGGCCGACACGGCCGCGATACTCAACCGGCTATTCACTTCTCACGCCCTTTGATCCGATGCGATCCGAAACGGGCGGCGCGCCTCGGAACCGGTGCGCCGCCAGGTCACGCGGGTGATCGTAACGGCGGTCGTCCGCGGAAGCGGGGGGCGCGGGAAAGGTTGGCAGGAAGGTGGCACGGCGGCCCCGCCCGGCCGCGCACACGACATCACGCACCTCGGCTGCGCTACACTTCCCGGGTCCTGTTGTCTCCGATAGAGGTGGACGTTGCGTATCTGAGGTTCGCGATCATCGCGCGGTACGGCACAAGCCGTAGCCCGTCACGTCGTAGTCGGCCTTCTCGCCGCCCGTGACCCGCGTGAATGCGACCTCGGTGCATCAGCCGTCCCTCACCCTTCGGAGGGCCGCACCCGTTTTCCCGGCTTGGTCGCCGCGTGGTGCTCGCATACGTAGCCCCTTTTCACAGCGCTTGCGAATGCGAGAACACCATGGCAGCAACCCCCACCCCCAGCGTCTCCGTGACCTGCTCGGCCGTGTCCTTCCAGTGGCCGGACGGCACGAGCGTCTTCGACGGGCTCTCGCTCGGCATCGGACGGGGCCGCACCGGCCTCGTCGGCACCAACGGCAGTGGCAAGTCCACCCTGTTGCGGCTGATCGGCGGCCGGCTGCGCCCTGCGCAGGGGTCGGTGACCGTCGGCGGCAGCCTCGCCTACCTTCCGCAGAACATCACCCTCGACACCACTCTCCGCGTCGACCAGGCCCTGGGCATCGCCGAGCGGCGCGCCGCCCTGAGCGCCATCGAGGCGGGAGACGTCGACGAGGCCCACTTCGAGACGATCGGCGACGACTGGGACGTCGAGGAGCGGGCCCTGGCGACACTGGGCTCACTCGGGCTCGGCGATGTCGAACTGGACCGCACCATCGGCCACCTCTCCGGCGGGGAGACCGTACTGCTGCGCCTGGCCGCCCTGCTCCTGGAGCGCCCCGACGTCCTGCTGCTCGACGAACCCACCAACAACCTCGACCTGTTCGCGCGGCGGCGGCTCTACGACGCCGTCGACTCCTGGCGCTCCGGTGTGCTGGTCGTGGTCAGCCACGACCGTGAGCTGCTGGAGCGGGTGGACCGCATCGCCGAACTGCGGTCCGGGTCGGTGACCTGGTACGGCGGCGGCTGGTCCGCCTACCGGGAGGCGCTGGCCACTCAGCAGGAGGCGGCCGCGCGGATGCTGCGGGTCGCCGAGGCGGATGTGCGTCGGCAAAAGCGCGAACTGGAGGAGACCCACATCAAACTGGCACGCCGGCAGCGGAACAGCAAGAAGATGGACATCGAGCGGCGGGCCCCGAGAATCGTCGCCGGTGCCCGCAAGCGGTCCGCGCAGGAGTCGGCCGGCAAGCTCCGCGACCTGCAGGAAGACCGCCTCCACGAGGCGC
Organism: Streptomyces sp. 11-1-2; assembly: GCF_003595545.1. Classification (NCBI taxonomy): domain Bacteria; kingdom Bacillati; phylum Actinomycetota; class Actinomycetes; order Kitasatosporales; family Streptomycetaceae; genus Streptomyces; species Streptomyces sp. 11-1-2. The sequence goes on along the minus strand of NZ_CP022545.1, from coordinate 1,007,496 downwards.
GCGAGCGGCGTGAGGAGGCCGCCGGGGCGGTACGCGACGACGCCGAGATCCGGGTGAGCCTGCCGCACACCGCCGTGCCCGCGGGCCGCACCGTGCTCAGCCTGAGCGAACTGAGCCCCCGGTACGGCGCCCTGCGCGAGGCCACCCTCCATGTGCAGGGGCCCGAACGCATCGCACTGGTGGGACGCAACGGGGCGGGCAAGACCACACTGCTGCGTACCCTCACCGGCCAGCTCGCCCCGCTGTCCGGGGAGGCCAGGGCGTTCGTGCCGCTGCGGTTCCTCCCCCAGCGGCTGGATGTGCTGGACGACGAGCTGAGCGTGGCGGCGAACGTGGCACGCCGGGCGCCCGGGATCACCGACAACCAGATCCGCTCCCAGCTCGCGCGCTTCCTGTTCAAGGGGGCGCGGGCGGACCAGCCGGCGGGCACCCTCTCGGGTGGCGAACGTTTCCGGGCCGCCCTCGCGGCCACCATGCTCGCCGCACCGGCCCCGCAGCTGCTGCTGCTCGACGAGCCGACCAACAACCTCGACATGGCCAGTGTGCGGCAGTTGACGAGCGCGTTGGACTCCTACGAGGGCGCGCTCGTGGTCTCCAGCCACGATCTGCCGTTCCTGGAATCGATCGGCATCACCCGGTGGCTGCTGGTCGGCGAGGAGCTGCGGGAGACCGCTGCCGATGAGGTGCGGGATCTGCTCGAGGCGTCGTCCGCGACGGAGGTGACCGACTGAGACGCCCCCGGGAGGGCGGCCCACGTGGCCGCCCGCCCGAGCCACCCGAGAGGCGTGGCCGCCCGCCCGGGCCGCCCCGCCTCTCCTGCCCGTACACGAAATTCGCGACAGCGAAATCAGGATCTGGAGTCCGCGCAGGTTAAGGCGCAATCAAGGTTCACTCATGCGCCCCGGCATACCTTCGGCAGCGATCTCTTTCACCTGAGATATATGAACATTTAACAGAGGGGGAGGAGGTGGCAACACCGCCGATGTCTTCGCGTCTGGCGAGAATCAGCCCGTCGTGGCGCGGGCTTGCGACTGCTTGTTGACTCTTCAGTAATGAAGTGGCTAATTTCAGCCCCGCGCCGTTTCGCGAGATTCCCGTGCCATACGTTCGACATGCGTGCCCGAATTATCTCCCTTTCCTGCTGCGCTAGCGATTTTCGGAGAAAACATGTCATCCGCCGTGGACGCCGGCGATCTTGTCATCGGCATCACTCCCTTCGGGGAACCGGACGCCAGACTCGCCGCAGCGGTCAGCCGCGCGGGCGGTCTCGGCGTTCTCGACCTGGGCACAACGGGCCGCGAGGCCCTCCAGGCGTGGGAGGACGTCGGCGAGTGGGTGGCCGACGGGCGGTACGGCGTGCGGGCCGCGGCGGGCTGCCGCCTCACCCCCGCGGACCTGCCGGACGCCCCGGCCACCGGCAGCCCGGAGGGTGGCGCGCCCGGTCCCCATACGGTGGTGCTCGGGGTGGACTCGCCCTGGCCGGTGGAGGCCGTATCCGGCCGCTGCCGAGTGCTGGCCGAGGTCACCGACCTGGACGAGGCGCTCGAAGCCGTCCGTGCCGGAGCGCACGGGCTGATCGCCCGGGGCAGTGAGAGTGGCGGGCGGATCGGGGCGTTGGGCACCTTCGTCCTGCTGCAGCGGCTCCTCGCCGACCCCCGGGTGTCGTTACCGGTGTGGGCCTGCGGCGGCATCGGCCCACACACCGCCGCGGCGTCGGTACTCGGCGGCGCGGCCGGGGTCGTGCTCGACACTCAGCTGGCCCTGCTCGCCGAATCGGGGCTCCCGGAGGACCGGGCCGTCGCCATCCGCTCCATGGACGGCTCCGAGACCACCGTCCTCGACGGGCACCGCGTCCTGCGGCGCCGGGGGCGCGCCACCCAGCACATCGAGCCAAATCTGACGGTGGGTCAGGACGGCTTCCTGGCAGCCCAGTTCGCCGAACGATGGCGAGATGTGGGCCGCACCGTCCGGGGCATCACCGACGCCATCCGGGAGTCCGCGCACGAGGCCGGACGGAACGGCTCCGCCGTCTCGGCGCTGTGCCCCGGCGCCCCGCTGAGCACCCGCCTCGGCACCCGGCTGCCCATCGCACAGGGTCCGATGACCAGGGTCAGCGACCAGGGCGCGTTCGCCTCCGCCGTCGCCGCCGGGGGAGCGCTGCCGTTCATCGCGCTCGCCCTGGCCGGACGTGAGCAGGCGCGCACCATGCTGGAGGAGGCCGCGGCCGCGCTGGACGGACGCCCCTGGGGCGTCGGGGTCCTCGGCTTCGCACCCGAGGAGATCAGGAACGCCCAGCTCGAGGCCGTACGGGAGATCCGCCCCAGCCACGCCATCATCGCGGGCGGACGGCCGTCCCAGGCCAAGGCGCTGGAGCGGGACGGCATCGCCACCTATCTGCATGTGCCCTCGCCGGGGCTGCTGCGCCAGTTCCTTCAGGCCGGGGCCCGGCGGTTCGTCTTCGAGGGCTCCGAATGCGGCGGCCACGTGGGGCCGCGCAACAGCTTCCCGTTATGGGAGGCCCAGATCGCCGTCGTCGAGGACTTCCTCGACGACACCGCGCACGACCCGCGTCATACGGCGAACACCCACGGCACCGACGGGACCGACGGCAGCGAGGGCGCGGGTATCGAGATCCTCTTCGCCGGGGGAGTGCACGACGAACGCTCCGCCGCGATGGTGGCCGCGCTCACCGCCCCGCTCACCCGGCGCGGTGTCGCCATCGGCTCGCTGATGGGCACCGCCTATCTCTTCACCGAGGAGGCGGTGGCGCACGGCGCCGTACAGCCGCTCTTCCAGCGCCACGTGGTGGCCGCCGAGCGCACCGTGCTGCTGGAGACCGCCCCCGGCCATGCCACACGCTGCGTGCCCAGCCCCTTCACCGAGAGCTTCGACACCGTCAAGGAACGGCTGCGGAACGAGGGCCTGCCGGACCGGGACGTCTGGGAGCGGCTGGAGCGGCTGAATGTGGGACGGCTGAGGATCGCCAGCAAGGGCATGGACCGCGGGCCCGACGGCGCGTTGGCTTCGGTGGACGAGGAACACCAGCTCAGCGGCGGGATGTTCATGGCCGGACAGGTCGCCGTGCTGCGCTCGGCCACCACCACGATCGGCGCCCTGCACCATGCGGTGGGCCCCGGCGCCGCCAACTTCCTCACCGCACGCGCCGAGGAGGTGTGCGAGCGCCTGGGCGTGGCCTCGGCCCCAGCGGCGGCCGAGGCGCCCGCGCCGCTGGACGTGGCCGTGGTCGGCATGGCGTGCATGTTTCCGCAGGCGCCCGACCTCGCCTCGTTCTGGGCCAATGTGGTGGGCGGTGTGGACGCCGTCACCGAAGTGCCCGCCGAGCGCTGGGACCCGGCCGTCCACTACACGGGCGACAAGGACGGTGCCTCCGCCTCCAAATGGGGTGGCTTTCTGCCACCCGTCCCCTTCGACCCGCTGCGCTACGGCATCCCCCCGGCCTCGCTCGGCAGCATCGAACCCGTCCAGCTGCTGGCCCTGGAGGCCGCCCGCCGGGCCCTGGACGACGCCGGATACGGCGCACCCGGCGACGGCGGCCGGACCTTCGACCGCTCCCGCACCTCCGTGGTCTTCGGCGCCGAGGCGGGCAGCGATCTGTCCAACGCCCAGACGCTGCGCGCCGTCCTGCCACGCTACGTCCGCGAGGTGCCGCGGGACCTGGCGGACCAGCTCCCGCGGCTCACCGAGGACTCCTTCCCCGGCATGCTCGCCAACGTCATCTCCGGGCGGATCGCCAACCGGCTCGACCTCGGTGGCGCCAACTACACCGTGGACGCCGCATGCGCGTCATCGCTGGCCGCCGTGGACGTGGCCTGCAAGGAGCTGACCGCCGGCACCAGCGACCTCGTACTGTGCGGCGGCGCCGATCTGCACAACGGCATCAACGACTATGTGCTCTTCTCCTCGGTGCACGCCCTCTCCCCGACGGGCCGCTCCCGCACCTTCGACAGCTCGGCCGACGGAATCGCGCTCGGCGAGGGCGTCGCCTGCGTCGTCCTCAAACGGCTGGCCGACGCCGAACGGGACGGCGACCGCGTCTACGGCGTCATCAAGGGCGTCGGCTCCTCCAGCGACGGCCGCTCGCTCGGGCTGACCGCCCCGCGCCCCGAGGGACAGCGGGCCGCGCTGGAGCGCGCGTACGCCAATGCCCACCTCTCGCCCGCCGACGTCGGCCTGCTCGAGGCGCACGGCACCGGCACGGTCGTCGGCGACCGCACCGAACTCACCGTCCTGGGCGAGGTGTTCACCGACGCCGGGGCCGCACCGGGCGGGTGTGCGCTGGGCTCGGTGAAGTCCCAGATCGGGCACACCAAATGCGCCGCGGGGCTCGCCGGACTGGTGAAGGCCGCGATGTCGCTGTACACCGGCGTCACACCGCCGACACTGCATCTGACCAGGCCCAACGAGGCATGGGACGCGGACCGCAGCCCCTTCGCCTTCCATACCCGGGCCCGGCCATGGGCCGCCGCGCCCGCCGAACGGGTCGCCGGGGTCAGCGCGTTCGGCTTCGGCGGGACCAACTTCCATGTGGTGCTGGCGGCACACGGCCGGGGAGCGCCGCCCGCACAGGGGCTGGACGCCTGGCCCGCCGAGCTGTTCCTCTTCCGCGGGGCCGACCGGGCGGCGGCGCTGCGGGTGGTCCAGGAGACACTCGACCAGCTCATGGCCAATGACACGGCAGGACGGCCATGGCGGCTGCGCGACGTCGCGCTGACCGCCTCCCGGCGGGCCGACGCCGGGCAGGAGCCGGTCCGGGTGGCCGTGGTGGCCTCGGACCTGGACGACCTGGCCGCACGATTACGTCAGGTGCTCGCGGGCGATCCGCCGGGCCCGGGGCCACGCGGAACGGACGGGCCGCACATCGCCCCGGACGCGGCCGAAGAGGCTGGGGGTGAGCCGCGGCGCGGCAAGGTCGCCTTCCTCTTCCCCGGGCAGGGCAGCCAGCGGCCCGGGATGTTCGCCGACGCCTTCGTCACCTTCCCCGAACTCCAGCGTCAGTTGCGCCACGGACGCGCCTACGCCGACGCGCTGTATCCCCCGGCCGCCTTCGACGAGGCCGGGCAGGCGGCACAGCGCACCGCCATCACCGACACCCGGGTGGCCCAGCCGGCACTGGGTATGGTCGGGCTCGCCGCGTACACCCTGCTGACCTCCGCCGGGGTCCGGCCCGACATGGCGGCCGGACACAGCTACGGCGAGCTGGTCGCACTGTGCGCCGCGGGCGCCCTCGACCCCCGTACGCTGCCGCAGTTGAGCGCCGAGCGGGCGGCAGCCATCCTCGGCGCGGCCGAGGCCGCCGGGGAGGAGCCCGGCACCATGGCGGCCGTGACCGCGGCCCCCGGCGAGGTCGAGCCGGTGCTGCGGACGGCCGGGCTCGCCGAGCGTGTGGTGACCGCCAACCACAACGCGCCACGGCAGACCGTGATCTCCGGGCCCGAGCGGGACGTCCAGGAGGCGGTGCGGCTGCTGCGGGCGGCCGGGCACTCGGTCAAACGGATCCCGGTGGCCTGCGCCTTCCACAGCCCGCTGGTGGCCGGGGCGGGTGCGCGGTTCGCCGAGGCGCTGGCCGGCCATCCGGTGCGGGCGGCCGAGTTCCCCGTCTGGGCGAACCGCACCGCCGCCCCGCACGGCGCGGAGCCGGACGCCATCCGCGCCGAACTCGCCGCCCAGATCGGCGCGCCCGTCCGCTTCGTGGCGCAGATCGAGGCCATGTACGAGGCGGGCGCGCGGATCTTCGTGGAGGCCGGTCCGGGGACGGTGCTCACCCGGCTGGTGGGGGAGATCCTCGACGGCCGTCCGCACCTCGCCCTCGCCTGCGAGGGACGGCGTAGCGGCTCCGCCGGACCGCGGGGGTTTCTCGACACCCTCGCCCGGCTGGCCGTCGCCGGTGTTCCGGTGCGTACGGCCTGGCTGTTCCACGGCCGTGACGCAGTGGCGGCGGGATCCGCCCCACCACCGAAACGGCCCGGCTGGACGGTCGACGGACACCTGGTCCGCACCGCGGACCGTGAGCTCCTTCCCGGTGCGCTGGCACCGGCCCGACGTGTCATGGAGGCGACCGTGAGCCAGACCGATCGGACGGGTGGCGGCGAGTACGAGGGCAGGGACGCCCTGATCTCGGAGTTCCTGAGGACCAGCCGGGAGATGATCGCCGCCCAGCGCGATGTGCTCCTCACCTACTTCGGAGGGGCGCCGGGCGAACGGCACGCGTCGCCACCAGCTCCGGTCGCCACGGCCGCGTCCCTACCCGCCGAGCTCGGCCCGGTGGCCGCCGTGCCGGTGGCCACTGCTGCGGTGGCCGCCACCTCAGGTGCCGCCGGGCCGGTGGCCGCCGTGTCTCCCGCCTCTGCCCCGCCCGCGCCCGCCACCGGGCCCGATGTGCTGCGCGCGGTCTCCGAGATCATCAGCGAACGCACCGGCTATCCGGTCGACATGATCGAACCCGACCTCGATCTCGAAGCCGATCTCAGCATCGATTCCATCAAACGCGCCGAGATCGCGGGCGAGTTGGCGCGGCGCCTCGGTGTCGCGGGCGCGGACACCGCCGCTCTGGGCGATGAGGAGCTGGAGGAGCTGGCCAAGGCCCGTACCACCGCCGCCGTCACCGACTGGCTCAGCGCCCGCCTTGCCCCCGCCCCCGCGGCCTCCGCCACACCGCCCGACGAACCGGAGCCGGTGGCCGAGGATGTGGCGGCCGAGCCCGTTGCCGTGGTCGAGCCCGAGCCCGAGCCCGTGGTCGTGGCCGGTGTGGCGCCCAAGCGGCTGCGGCTGGTGCCCGTGCCCCTCGGCGCACCCGACGACGGTGCCACCGCACCGCCCGATCTGACCGGCCGGCGTTTCGCCCTGCTCGGCGGGGAGGGTGACGGGGTGGCCGAGGCGGTGGCCGCCCGTCTCGTCGAGCGCGGTGCCGAGGCCGTCCGCCTCGCCGCCGGGCATCCGCTCACCGAGGGCGACGGCCGGGTGGACGGTGTGCTGCTGCTCGACCCGCTGGCTACTTCCGGCGCGCCGGTGCTGCCGGAGGCGTTCACGGCCCTCCAGTCGGCCCTGCGGCGCGCCCCGCACTGGCTGCTGGCGCTCCGCCGAGCCGACCCGCTCGCCGCGCGCACGGCCGGGTTGCGCGGGGTCTTCCGCACGGTGGCCAGGGAGTACCCGGACCTGGTCACCAGGCTGGTGGAGTTCCCCGCCGACGCGGCCGGGCCCGCACACGTGGCCGGGTCCACCGACGCGGCCGGTTCCGCCGACGCGCCTGGGTCCGCCGACGTGGCCGGTGCGGCGGACGTGGCTGGGTCCACCGAAGCCCCCGGTTCCGCCGCCGCAGCCGGATCCGCCGAAGCCCCCGGTTCCGCCGCCGCGCCCGGATCCCCCCAAGCGCCCGATTCCGCCGAAACGCCCGGGTTCGCCGACGCCGTGGCCGACGGCCTGCTCGACGAGTTGCTCGCCCCGGCCCGTACGCCCGTCGTGCTGCGCACCGCGGAAGGGCGGCGCCACCGGCTGGACCTCGTGGAGGCCCCGCTGGGCGCGCTCGCCGGTTCGGGCGCCGGGCCCGCCGGGGCCGGCGCGGCGGAGGCCGCCGCGCTCGGCCTGGACCGGGACGCGGTGGTGGTCCTGGTCGGCGGGGCGCGGGGCATTACCGCGCGGTGCGCCGCCACTCTCGCGTCCGCCGCCCGCTGCCGGATCGAGCTGCTCGGCCGTACGCCGGAGCCCGTCGGCCCCGAGGACCCGGCCACCGCCGGGGCCCGCGACGAGACGGCCCTGCGCGCGGCGCTCGCGGCCCGGGGCGGGCTGGGGCCCGCCGAGATCCAGCGGGAGGCCGCACGGATCCTGGCGCGGCGGGAGGTTGCCGCGACCATCGAGGAGCTGACCGCCCTGGGCGGCCGGGTCCGCTATCGCTCGGTGGACTTCCGCGACGCCGAAGCGGTGCTCCAAGCGGTGAAGCAGATCCACGCCGACCACGGACGGCTGGACGGTGTCGTCTACGGGGCCGGTGTGATCGAGGACCGGCTGATCGCGGAGAAGTCCGCCGAGTCCTTCCAGCGGGTGTACGGGACCAAGGTGGAGGGGGCCCGGACGCTGCTGGACGCGCTGGCGGAGCTGCCCGAACCCCCGGCGTTCGCCGTGTTGTTCGGCAGCATCGCCGCCGCCCTCGGCAACCGCGGCCAGGTGGACTACGCGGCGGCCAACGACACGCTGGAGACCCTCGGCGCGCGCTGGCGGGACCGCACCGGCCGCCGGGCGCTGACCGTGCACTGGGGCCCATGGGCACCGACTGGCGCCCATGGCGGGATGGTCACACCGGAGCTGGGCCGCGAGTACGCCCGGCGCGGCATCTCGCTCATCGACCCCGAGGAGGGCACGCTGGCGCTGCTGCGCGAGCTGGCCTGGGGCGAGGAGTCCATCGGATCCGTCGTCTACACCGCCTCGGACTGGTGAGCGTGACGGACGAGCAGGCGCACCGGCAGCCGCCGGTGGCCATCGTCGGCATGTCCGTGCTGCTGCCCGGCTCCCCGGACCTGGACACCTACTGGCGCAACCTGGTCGGCGGCGTGGACGCCATCAGCGACGTCCCGGACGGGCGGTGGGATGCCGGTTTCTACGCCCCGGACGGCGATGGCGACACGCCCGCGGCGCCCGACCGGGTGTACTGCCGTCGGGGCGGGTTCGTGGACGAGTTCGCCCGGATCGAGGCCGCCCGGTTCGGGATCATGCCGAACTCGGTGGCCGGCACCGAACCCGACCAGCTGATCGCCCTGGGCGTCGCGGCGGCGGCCATCGCCGACGCGGGCGGTGCGGACCGGCTCCCCGACCGGCAGCGGGTGGGCGTGGTGCTGGGCCGGGGCGGCTATCTCACCCCCGGGCTGGTCCGGCTCGACCAGCGGGTGCGCACGGCTCACCAGCTCGTACGGACCCTCGGCGAGCTGCTGCCCGACCTCGACCCCGGCCAACTCGACCTCGTACGAGCCGCGTTCACCGAGCGGCTCGGCCCGGACCGGCCCGAGGCGGCCATCGGCCTGGTGCCCAACCTCGCCGCCTCGCGCATCGCCAACCGGCTCGATCTGCGCGGCCCCGCCTACACCGTGGACGCCGCCTGCGCCTCCTCGCTCGTCGCCGTCGACCAAGCGGTGGGCGAGCTGGCCTCGGGCCGGTGCGATGTGATGCTCGCGGGCGGAGTGCACCACTGCCACGACATCACCTTGTGGAGCGTGTTCTCGCAACTGCGCGCGCTGTCACCGACCCAGCGGATCCGGCCCTTCCACCGCGCGGCCGACGGCCTGCTGATCGGCGAGGGCACAGGTGTGGTCGTCCTCAAGCGGCTCGACGACGCACTCCGCGAGGGCGACCGCGTCTACGCGGTGATCCGCGGCACCGGTGTGGCCTCCGACGGCCGCGCCACCGGTCTGGTCAACACGGACCCGGGCGGTCAGACCCGGGCCGTACGACAGGCGTGGCGGGCCGCGGGCCTCGATCCGCGCGAGCCGGGCGCCATCGGGCTGCTGGAGGCGCACGGCACCGCGACGCCCGCCGGGGACACGGCTGAACTGGCCACGCTGGCCGAGGTGTTCGGCCCCGGTGGCGCGCAGGGTGAGACGGCCGTCATCGGCTCGGTGAAGTCGATGATCGGCCACACCATGCCCGCCGCCGGTGTCGCCGGTCTGGTGAAGGCCGCCCTCGCGGTCCACCACGGCCGACTGTTGCCCACGCTGCACTGCGACGACCCCCATCCGGCGCTGGCGGCCACCCGCTTCTCGGTGCTCGGCGCGGCCGAGCCCTGGGAGGCACCCGTACGGCGCGCCGCCGTCAACGCCTTCGGATTCGGTGGGATCAACGCCCATGTGGTGCTGGAGCAGCCGCCGGTGTCGGTGGCGCAGCGCGCCACGACCGTCGTCATCGAACCGGAGCGGGTGCTGGCCCTGGCCGCGGACACCCCGGAGCGGCTGGCCGAGGTGCTGGCGGTGGACGACGCGACCGTACGGACGACGGTGACGGGGCGGGACGCCCGTACCCGGCTCGGCATCGTCGACCCCACCGCCAAACGGCTCGCTCTCGCCCGGCGCATGGTGGCCAAGGGGCGTCCCTGGCGTGGCCGCAACGACATCTGGTTCACCCCCGCGCCGCTGCTCGGCGCGGGCCCGGCGGCCACGGAATACGCGGGTACGAGAAAGGCGGCCACGGGAAAGCTCGCCTTCGTCTTCCCCGGCCTCGAAGCCGAGTTCGTCCCTCGGGTGGACGGCGTCGCCGAGTACTTCGGGCTTTCCCGCCCCGCCGGGGACCACGTCGGTGAGGCGGCCCGCGTGGGCGACATCGGCCGTCATGGTGTCGGTGTCTTCGGCGTCGGCCGGCTGCTGGACGCGGCGCTGCGGCGGATGGGGGTCGTACCGGACGCGGTCGCCGGGCACAGCGTGGGGGAGTGGACCGCGCTGGCCGTGGGTGGCCTCTACGCGGGTGAGGAGGTCGACTCCTTCCTCGATTCCTTCGACCCCGACGCGCTGCGAGTGCCCGGCCTGGCCTTCGCCGTCCTCGGCGCCGGTGCGCCACGGGTGCTCGCGGAGCTGGAGGCGCGGGCGGACGGCCGGATCGTGCTCTCGCACGACAACGCGCCCGGCCAGTCGATGGTGTGCGGACCGCGCGACGATGTCGAGGAGTTCGTCCGGGCCCTGCGCGCCGAGGGCGTGATCGCGCAGCTCCTGCCCTTCCAGTCCGGTTTCCACACCCCGATGCTGGCGCCCTACCTCGACCCCATCCGAGCCGTGACGGAACGCTTCGAGCTGCTCCTGCCGCCCAGGATCCCCGTCTGGTCCGGAACGACCGCCGCACCGTATCCGGCGACCGAGGCGGAGGTGCGCGAGCTGTTCATCCGCCACTTGCTGGAGCCGGTGCGCTTCCGGCTGCTGACCGAGGCCCTGTACGAGGCGGGCTTCCGCGCGTTCATCCAGGTCGGCACGGGCCAGCTGGGGTCGCTCATCGGCGATACGCTGCACGGCCGCGACCACCTGGTGGTGGCCGCCAACTCCCCCCACCGCGACGGCGTCTCCCAGCTCCGCCGCGTGGCCACGGCCCTGTGGACGGAGGGGGCGGAGGTGGATCCGGCACTGCGAAGCGAGGCTGAAGCCTCGCGAGCGAAACCAGTGCTTCCTCCGGTGCGGCTGGACCTGAACGGTTCACTGGTCTCGTTCAGCGAACCGAGGCTGAGCGAATTGCGCGATGAGCTATCGCGAGCGGTGCCCTGGGGAGCGGGGCCGCGCCGTGGTGCTTGGTCGCCGTCGCCTGGTGCGGGTCGGGTGGCGCCCACCCGTTCCGCCCCGCGGAACGATTGCCCACCACCATTGTGGGAAGCCGAACTACTCGCCCTGCTCGACGAGACCGCCACCACCGCGACAGCGGTCATCGCGGCAGGCCGCCCACCGATCCCGCGCACCCACGATCTGCGGGTCTCCACCGAGACCATGCCCTACCTCCATGACCACTGCTTCTTCCCCCAACGCCCCGGCTGGCCGGATGAGTCGGACCGCTGGCCCGTGGTCCCGGCCACCACGATCGTCCAGCACCTCATGGACGCGGCGGAGCACACAGCGGCGGAGCAGACGGCCGGAGGCGCCGTGGCCGTCGCCGTCCACGGCGCCCGCTTCGACCAGTGGGTGACGGCGGCACCCCCCAGCACCGTCCCCGTCACCGCGACCCCCGCCTCGGCGGCCCAGTACACCGTCACCTTCGGCCGCAGCGCCCGCGCCACCGTGGAAGTCGCTCCCCACCATCCCGCGGCCCGACCCACCCCCTGGCCCGCCGACCCCGCCACCGAGCGCAGGCCCGACCACACCGCACATCTCGTCTACGCCGAGCGCTGGATGTTTCATGGCCCGGCCTTCCAGGGGCTCACCGCGCTCACCGCGATCGGCGAGTCGCACATCCGCGGCACGATCACCACGCCCCCCGCGCCCGGCGCGCTCCTGGACAACGTCGGACAGCTCCTCGGCTACTGGATCATGGCGACCCGCACCGAACGGACCGTGGTCTTCCCGGTCGGCATGCGTCTGATGCGCTTCTTCGGCCCGCATCCGAGCCCCGGCACGCCGGTGGAGTGCCTGATCAGGATCACCTCGCTGACCGATACCGCGCTGGAGGCCGACGCCCAACTGCTGATCGGCGGTGAGGTGTGGGCGGAGCTGTCCGGCTGGCAGGACCGCCGGTTCGACAACCACCCCGTGGAGCGCTTTCCGCAGCGCAACACGCTGTCCCGGCCCCAGCCGGGCGGCTGGGTACTGCTCCATGAGCGCTGGCCCGATCTCGCCTCCCGCGATCTGATCATGCGTAACCACCTGAGCAGCGACGAGCGCACCGCCTACGAACACCAGCCGCCACGCGGCCGCCGACAGTGGTTGCTGGGCAGGATCGCGGCCAAGGACGCCGTACGGCGATGGCTCTGGGACCACGGCGAAGGCCCGGTCTTCCCCGCCGAGATCGGCATACGCGACGACGCCCACGGGCGCCCGTGCGCCATCGGCGTCCACGGCCGGACCCTGCCCGAGCTGGCCCTCTCGCTGGCACACCGGGCCGAGGCCGGGGTCGCCCTGGTGGTGCCGCGCGCACACGGGACCCCGGGCCCCGGTATCGCCATCGAAGAGGTTGCCGACCGCGACGACCACGCCCTCGCGGCCGCCTTCGGCCGGACCGAGCGGGAACTCCTCGCGGCCGCGACGGCCGGGGGCGGTGGATCGCGCGCCCGCTGGGCCACCACCTTCCGGGCCGCGAAGGAGGCGGTCGCCATGGCGGAGGGCCCCGGCCCGCGCGCCCGGCCACGTGACCTCACCATCGCCGCGGTACGGCCGGGAGCCGATGACCGCGACGCGGCACCGGCGGCCCGGCTCATCGTCGAGGTGGCGGCCACCGCCCCCGGGCAGCGCCGTCGCCGCTACCAGGTCCACTGCATCACCATCGCCAACCCGCCCGGACTGCCGGACAGGGACTACGCCGTGGCCTGGACGACCGGCCCGGACCACCAGGAACAGGACGAGGAGAGCGATCAGTGACCACCGTCAATCAGACCGCCTCGGCACCCCCCGTCGACGCACCGGCCGTGCTCGCGGAGATATCTGGGATGCTCCGGACCATGCTCGACGAATACGGCCTCGACGAGATCGAGGTCACCATGCGGACCCGCTTCACCCAGGATCTGGAGCTGGAGAGCATCGACCTGGTGACGCTGGCCGGCAGCCTGGAGGCCCGGTACGGCAGACAGGTCAACTTCGCCGAGTTCGTGGCGGGCCTGGAGCTCGACGAGATCATCGACCTCGCCGTGGGGCAACTCGTCGAGTACGTCGTCCGGAGCCTCAGGGCAGCCGGGGGGAGCTGACCCATGGCGATGATCGACACCGGCCGCGACACCTGCGAGGGCACGGGCAGCGGCACAGGCAGCGGTACGGGCGACGACGCGGACCACGCCACGGACCATGACGGTCCGGATACCGGGCCGGACGGCGTCCGACTGCATGTCCAGCGGCTGTCCCCGCCCGACGGCCGTCCGCCCAACGCCACCGCCGTGCTCATCCACGGTCTGCTCACCGACTCCCTCGCCAGCTGGTACTTCACGGTGGCCCCGGACCTCGCCGCCGCCGGGCTGGAGGTGGTGATGTACGACCAGCGGGGACACGGCCGCAGCGAGCGCCCCGGCTCCGGCTACCGGCTGGACACGTTCGTCACCGATCTGGAGCGGCTGCTCGACCGGCTGGACATCACAGGCCCGGTCCATCTGGTGGGCAACTGCTTCGGCGGAACGGTGGCGTTCGCCTACGCCATGCGCCATCCGGAGCGGGTGGCCGGGATCGCGGTGATCGAGGCGAAACCCGCCACCGAGAGCTGGCTGACCGAGATCAGCGGAATCCTCCGGCGCGTCGCCGCCGAACTGGTCGTCCATGAGGCCGAGTCGCTGGCCTGGGTCAGCGCCCACCGGGGCGCCCACACCGCACGGCTGGCCAAGTCGGCCGCCCGCCTGGTCCGTACGACCACCATCGCCGAGGACGTACCGGCGAGCCGGGTGGTGAGCGAGGAGCAGGTCGGCGCGGTGCGCTGCCCGGTGCTGGCCGTCTACGGCGCCGATTCCGAACTCGCCGGGCAGGAGCGGTGGCTGGAGTCGGTACTGCCCGGCACTCGGACCGTCGTCCTGCCGGGACAGGGGCATTCGGTCCTCGCCGAGGCGCCCACGCGCATCCGCGAACTGCTGCTGTCCTGGATCCACGGGTGCGAACCGGGCACCGGCGCCCCGGTGGCGGACGCACCCCTGGAGGCCGATGCCTCATGAGCGAACCCAGCAGATCGCAGGCAGCCCCACCCCGCGTACCCCGCCGCTTTCTCTTCGTCGTGCCGCCACTGGTCGGCCACGTCAACCCCACCCTCGGCGTGGCGGCCGAACTGACCGCCCGGGGACACCAGGTGGCCTGGGCCGGGATGCCCGAGGTCGTCGGGCGGCTGACCGGGCAGGGGGCGACGGTCTACCACTGCGCCGGGCCGGTGCTGGGCGAGGGCGGAGCGGACCGGCCACCGGACGTACGCGGCCCGGCGGCGCTGAGGTTCCTGTGGGAGCGGTTCCTGGTGCCACTCGCCGAGGCCATGGCCCCGGGCGTCGCCAAGGCCATCGAGGAGTTCCGCCCGGATGTGGTGATCGCCGATCAGCAGACCGTGGCGGGTGGACTGGTGGCCGAACGGCTGGGGGTGCGCTGGGCCACATCCGCCACCACCTCGGCGGAGTTCACGGGCGCGCTGGACGGTCTGCCCAAGATCGACGCCTGGCTGGACGGGCAAATGGACGAGGTGCGGGGCCGGATCGGCGATCCGGAGAGCACGGCCGATCCCCGGTTCTCACCGGATCTGGTCCTGGCCTTCACCACCGAGGAACTGGCGGGACGGCCGGCCCGGGCGGGCGACCGCATCCGTTACGTGGGCCCGTCGATCGCCGAGCGGCCGGCCACGACGGACTTCCCCTGGGAGTGGCTGGACCCCGCGCGCCTGGCCGTCCTGGTCACGCTCGGCACCGCGAACACCGATGCCGGGGCGCGTTTCCTCACCGAGTGCCGGGAGGCCGTACGGGCCCGGGCCGGTCGTTTCCAGACGGTCATCGTCGACCCGGAGGGCGTACTCACGCCGGACGGCCCGGATGACGAGGACGTCCTGGTGCGCCGCTACGTCCCGCAACTCCCCCTTCTGGAACGAGTGAGCGCGGTGGTGTGCCACGCGGGCCACAACACGGTCTGCGAAACCCTGTGGCACGGCGTTCCGCTCGTCGTGGCCCCCATCCGGGACGACCAGCCGGTGGTGGCCGCGCAGGTGGTGGACGCGGGCGCGGGCGTCCGGGTCAGGTTCGGCCGGGCGAGGGCGGCCGGGCTCGGCGAGGCGCTGGACACCGTCCTGTACGAACCGGGGTACCGCATCGCCGCCGAGCGCGTCGGGGCCTCGTTCCGCGCGGCGGGCGGCGCCGTCGCGGCGGCCGGACATCTGGAAGCGCTGGCCGCGAAGACCGGTGGCCATGCCACGCCGACTCCCGAGGGGGACCGATGAGCCGCACGTCCGACGCACCACACACGCCCGCGAAGCCGTCGCGCGCCGAGACCGTCGCCGCGCTTCGCCCCGGCTACCAGGCCGATCTGGTGCGGGGCACCGGGCGGTTCTTCGAACCGCGCCGTACCGACTGCCCCTGGTGCGGCTCGACGCGGCTGAAGCGGCGGCTGCGCACCAGGGACCGCTACCAGAGCAAGCCGGGCCGCTTCGCGCTCGACGCGTGCGCCGACTGCCGCCACGTCTTCCAGAACCCCAGGCTGAACGGCGACGGCCTGGAGTTCTACTACCGCGACTTCTACGACGGGATGGGGGAGATGGAACTCGGCAACCTCTTCGCCGGGCGGGACAAGGTGTACCGGCGGCGCGCGATGTTCCAGGAGCCCTCCGCCGAGCCCCCGAAGACCTGGCTCGATGTCGGCACGGGACACGGCCACTTCCCCGCAGTGGCCCGTACCGTCTTCCCCGCCACCCGCTTCGACGGACTGGACTTCACCGACGGCGTCGAACTGGCCGAGCGGACGGGGCGCATAGACCGGGGCATCCGTGGCAGCTTCCCCGAGCTGGCCGAGGAGAGCCTGGCCGGGGGCTACGACGTGGTGAGCATGTTCCACTATCTGGAGCACAGCACCGATCCCCGCGCCGAACTCCGCGCGGCCCGGCGGGCGTTGCGCCCCGGTGGCCATCTGCTGATCGAGGTGCCCGATCCGGAGTGCTGGTTCGCCCGGCTCCTCGGCCGCTTCTGGCTGCCCTGGCTGCAGCCCCAGCATCTGCACTTCCTGCCGGTGGCGAACCTCCGGAAGGAACTGGACGCGCTCGGCTTCACCGTCGTCGCCGAGGAGCACCGCGAACCGTCCGACACGGTCGATCTGCTGGGCGCCGTATGGCTGTCACTGAACGCGGTCATCCCGCCCGACGACGCCCCTTCGCTGCCGCGACCGCCCGGCCGGGCGCGCTGGCTGCTGCGCTGTGCGCTGCTGCTCGCGGCCGTCCCCGCGCTGGTCCTCGCGACCACATTGGACCGGCTGTTGCTCAAGCCGCTGGCGGGGTGGGGGAAGGTGTCCAACGCCTACCGGGTGGTGGCCCGGTGCGATGCGCCGATGTGATGCCCCGGCCCGTCCCGGCCCCCGCTGAGGTGCCCCGCTGACGTGTCCCCCGGGTCCCGCCTCGGGGCCCGGGGGAGCGGATGGTGCCCGCGTCAGGGGAGGATCGAGTCGACGTAGCCACCGTCGGCACGCACGGCTCCGCCGGTGGTGGCCGAGGCGAGCGGCGAGCTGAGGTAGACCGCCATGTTGGCGATCTCCTCGGGCTCGATCAGCCGCTGGAGCAGCGACTGCGGCCGGTACTTGGCCATGAACTCCCGCTGGGCCTCGTCCCAGGGCAGCTCAGGGTCCACCAGTTCGTACACGAAGTCCTCGACACCGCCGGTGTGGGTCGGCCCGGCGATCAGCGAGTTGACGGTGACGCCCGTACCGGCGGCCTCCTTGGCGAAGCCGCGGGTGACCGCGAGCAGCGCGGTCTTCGACATCCCGTAGTGGATCATCTCGGCCGGGATGACGACGGCGGAGTCACTGGCGACGTTCACGATCCGGCCCCATGCCCGGTCCTTCATCCCGGGCAGCAGGCTCCGGATCATCCGGACGGAGGCCAGGACGTTCACCTCGAAATAGCGCCGCCACTCATCGTCGCTGATCTCCAGCGCCGGAGTGGCCCCGAAGATGCCGAGGTTGTTGACCAGGACATCGGCGTCCGGCACGGCGCCGGTGACCTCACGGGCGCCGTCGTCGGACGTGATGTCGCCGGGGGCGGGGATGAACGAGCCGCCCTCCGTGTCCTCCTCCAGCTTCTGGATGGCGGCCTCGACGGACTCCTGCCGGCGCCCGTTGATGGCGACACGGGCGCCCGCCCGCGCCAGGCCGGCGGCGATGGCGAATCCGATGCCCTGCGTGGAGCCGGTTACCAGGGCGGTCCTACCGGAAAGGTCGATCTGCACGGCGCTCCTTCGTCGATGCCTTAAAGCTTGCGTGCGCCATTAGTTGCACACGCGCCATACTAGCGTAGTCCTCGTATGCGAAGGCGGCCACGGCCGACGGGACTTCGGCCACGGCCGGGACTTCCGGCCACGGCCGACGGGACTTCCGGCCACGACCGGCCTAGGCCCCGTGGCGGATCTCGATCTGCCCGCGCAGCTTCGGATCGCGGGAGGAGGAGCCCACTTCCACGGTTCGGCGCCCGGTGCCCAGCACCCAGCCATGGCGTTCGGTGTCCCAGGAGGACAGCGTCCGGGCGGCCACCCGTACGGTCACCTGCCGCGCCTCACCGGGCCGCAGATGGACCCGCCGGAATCCGGCCAGGGCGCGCTCGGCCTGGTCGGGCGGCAGCTCGGGGGAGGGCCCCACATACACCTGGGGCACCTCCGCCCCGGCCCGCTGCCCGGTGTTGCGCACGGTGAAGACCGCCTCCAGCCCGCTTCCGTCTCTTCGCAGCCGCAGCCCCGCATAGGCGAAGGTGGTGTACGACAGGCCGTGGCCGAAGGGGAAGAGCGGCCGCACGCCTTCGGCGTCGTACCAGCGATAGCCGACCTGGATGCCCTCGGAGTACTCCTCACGGCCGTTCACCCCGGGGTAGCGCCGGGGGTCCTCGGCCATCGGATGGCGGTCGTCGGAGACGGGGAAGGACTGGGTGAGCCGGCCGCTGGGGTTCGCGTCGCCGAAGAGCAGGGCGGTGGTGGCGGCGGCGCCCTCCTGGCCCGGGTAGTACATCTGGAGGACGGCGCCGGTGCGGTCCAGCCATGGCATCGAGGTGCACGAGGAGGTGTTGAGGACCACAGTCGTGCGTGGGTTGGCCTCGGTGACGGCGGCGATCAGCGCGTTCTGATGGCCGGGAAGGGCGATGGTGGTGCGGTCCCTGCCCTCGGTGGCGTCCTCGTGGGCGAAGAGCACCACACTGTGCGCGGCGTGGGCGGCGCGCACGGCCTCGGCGACATCGGTGGCGCTAGTGGCGGAGGTGGTGCGGCGCAGCCGGAAGGTCAGCCCCTCCCCGCCGCCCTTGGCGGTGACCTTCAGCCGGTGCTTCCCCGCCGCCAGCGCGACGGCCGCCCGGCGCACGGCGAGCCCGTCCGGGGCGGCGCTGAGGAAGCCACCGGTGAAGTACTCGCCCAGGCCGGGCCGGAACGGGAACAGCTCCTCGCCGTCCAGCAGGACCTTCGGGCGGCCGGTGGGCGGGCCACTGAAGTGCAGGACGAACGTCCACTCATCGGCCTCGGCGACGGTGAGGGTGCCGTCGTAGCTCCAGCTCTTCCCCGCCGCCACCTTCCGCTCCTCCAGCCCGGTGGCCGGGGAGAGCGCGGCGGCGGGGAGCCGCTTGCCGAACACGTCCTCGCCCAGGGCGTAGTCCACCCGGGCCCCCTTCCCGGCACGCTCGCGCATCGCCTCCAGCGGGCTCGCGGCGTGGTCGGGGACCACCTGGGCGCTGCCGCCGCCACTGACGAAGGGGATGGAGCCGGCGGGCCCGACGACCGCGATCGACCGGGCGGCGGGCCCGGTCAGCGGCAGTGTGCCGTGCTCATTGCGCAGCAGAATGCCGCCCGCCGTCGCGACCTTCAGCGCGGTGCGCGCCCCGGCCTCGGGATCCCGGCCGGGCCTCGGCGGGGCGCCGCCGTCCAGCAGTCCGAAGCGGTCCATGACGGTCAGGACGCGACCGGCCGCGCGATTCACCTCGGCCTCGGGTACGGTCCCGTCGGCCACCGCCCTGAGCAGGGCGGCGCCGAAGTACTTGCCGTCGGGCATCTCCATGTCGAGCCCGGCGCCGAGGGCCGCCGCGGTGCTGTGGGCGGCGTGCCAGTCGGTCATCACCCAGCCGTCGAAGCCCCAGTCCTCACGCAGCACTCTGGTCAGCAGCGGCCCGCTCTCGCAGGCGAAGGCCCCGTTGACCTTGTTGTAGGCGCCCATGACCGCCCCGGCGCCCGCCCGTACGGCCGCTTCGAAGCCCGGCAGTTCCGTCTCCCGCATCGTCCGCTCGTCGGCGATGACATCGATCGACTCCCGCTCGTACTCCTGGTTGTTCAGGGCGAAGTGCTTGACGGTGGCGATCAGGCCCTCGCCCTCGATGCCGCGGACCTCCTCGGCCACCAGCTCGGAGGCGAGCAGGGGGTCCTCGCCGAACGTCTCGAAATTGCGCCCGGCATACGGGGTGCGGATGAGATTGACCATGGGGGAGAGCAGCACATCCTGGCCCAGAGCGCGGCCCTCGCGCCCGATGGTGCGTCCGTACTCCCGCGCCAGCGCCGGGTCGAAGGCGGAGGCGAGCAGTACCGGCGCGGGCAGCGCGGTGGCCCGCCGGGCGACCCGCACGCCGGCGGGCCCGTCGGCGAGGCGCAGTGGTGGAATGCCGAGCCGGGGGACACCGGGGGTGTAGCCCGCCTGCCCGAGGCTCTGGGGATCCTTCGCGCCGTGCAGCAGCGAGACCTTCTCCTCGAGCGTCATCCGGCCGATGAGGGTGTCCACCCGGGAGGCGGGACCACTTGCGGGACCGGGCGCGGATCCGGGGCCGGAAGCGGGATCGGCCGCGGCCGCCGGCCGGCCGCCCCCACCGGTGGCGGCGACGGCCATCGCCCCTCCCAGGAAGGACAGGGCGGAACGTCGTGACAGGGCGCCCGGCATGGCGTCACTCCATCTCTCGCGGCTCGAAGACGTGTGTGTACGCAGGCGTGCTGACGTTGCTTCGGTGTCCGTCGGGTGAACACCGTGCGGACATCACATCACGCGGTCGGCCGCTCGCCGGTGTGCGCCGGGTTTCGGGACCGAGGTGTCGGGGTCAGCGCGCGGCGATCCGCGCGGCCACGCAGAGGTCCTCGTTGCGGTAGCCGAGGCGGGTGTAGAGCCGTTCGGCGGGGGCGTTGTCGGCGAGCTGCCACAGTGTGCAGAAGCCGTACCGGCGTACGGCGTACCGGGTGAGCCAGGAGGTCAGCGCCGCGCCGAGCCCCTGGCCGCGCTGCCGGGCGTCGGTCGCCACGGACGCCATCAGCGGGGCGCCGCTGTCCCGCAGGCTGCTCAGGGCGCCGCAGGCCACCAGCCGCCCGTCCTCGCCCCGGATCCCGGCCCACAGGCTGATACCGGAGGAGCCGGGGCCGGTCGAATGGGCCGGGCTGTGCTCCCGGAGGAAGGCCTGCAGCTCCTCGTGGTGGCCCTCGCCGAGCTCGACCACGCGCTCCTCACCCGGATGGACGGTTGGCTCGTCCGGTGTCCAGCGGAAGACCCACTCGACCACATCGGCCAGCGGCAGATGGCGGGCGACCAGGGCGTCGGTGCCGCGGGGACCCGTGAACTCCTTCACATCGTCGGGAAGGCGCTGTGCCGCGCCCAGCACCAGACCGGCGGCGGCCACCGGCTTCCCGACGCTCCACACATGGCCCCGGGGGCCATCGAGCCAGGCCACGGCTCCGGGGCCGGACCAGCTGAGCCGGCCGGCCGGGCGTCGGCGTGCCGCGCCGAAACGCAGCAGGGCGGAGCCCGGGCGGTCCTCCAGGCCCTGGGTGAACAGATCCGCGGTACGGGGAGGGAACGTCGTGGACTGCATCACTTTTCGGATGGGTGAGGAGTAGGGGAGGGGCGGTCCACTGTGACATACCGCCCCGGGCCGGGGGCAAATGCCGCGGACCCCGCCCGGGAGGGGCGGGGTCCACGGTCACGGGGAGGCGCGCTCAGGTGCGGTAGGCGTAGTAGGCCGAGGTCGGGTACGAGGCGATGATGCTGGCCACGGACTTCCGGTAGGTGTTGACCGAGTGGTAGGTCAGATACGGGACCCCGCTGGAGCTCCGGTAGGTGACGACCATGGTGTGGTCCTTGGACCCGTCCTTGTCGAAGTCCATCTGCATGACGTCGCCGACGCCCATGTAGTAGACGTTCGCCAGGTTGGTGGCGCGCTTGGCGTCCAGTGTGAACCACGACCACTCGTTGGCGCCCACCCAGGACGTCGACTGGTACGAGGTGTCGTACCACCAGCTGCGGTAGTCCTCGGCGTCGCCGGACTTGTTGGCCCAGCCGCCCGCCTTCAGGGCCTGGCTGACGAAGTTGGTGCAGTCGCCACCGGCCTCGTTGAACTTCCGGTAGGCGGGGTTGTAGTTCTGCCAGTACTTCTCGGCGTACGAGGCCATCGCCGCGTAGTCGTAGCTTCCCGCGGGCTTCGTCTGCGGCCGGGACGGCACCGAGATGGCGGCGGGCGTCGCATCGGGCAGGGCCGTCGTCCTGGCCGCCACCGGCGCCGTGGCGGGCTCGTTGACCGCCAGCGGGCCGTCGTCGGTCGAGGTGAGGCCGGTCAGCTGCCACTTCCCGTCCGCGGTGGCGGCGAAGCTCAGCCGGTGGTGCGCCTGGAAGCCGGTCGTCGCGGGCTCGTCGCCGCGTATCTTCTTGTAGGCCAGCGTCGTGGTCTCGGTGGCCTGGACGGTGGCGTGCCCGGCCTCGACCCGCACCCGGTCCACCGCCACCTTGGTGTCGGCGGATGTGTACGCCTCGCCCAGGGCCGCGAGCCGCGCCTTGCGGGAGCGCAGCGCGGACAGCGCCGTGTCCTCGGTCCGGGTCTGGCCGGCCGACAGGCGGACGTTCTTCTCGGCGAGCGGTGCGGCGCGCCGCACCGACTGCTTGGTGTCCAGCAGCGCCGCCGTGCGCTGGGTCAGCACCGCGTCGGCCAGGCGCCCGAAGGACCGTGCGGTCGCGGTGTCCACGGTGCCGGCCGCCGCCGGGCTCTCCGCCGCGCTCGCGGCGGAGGCGGGCAGGACCACGGCGGACAGGGCCGCCGTCAGCACGGCCCCCACGGCGGATCTGAAGGTCGTTGACTTCACGTTTGTATTTCCCCTCCACACCCCCGGCCCGGACGGGCCGGGGTCACCAAATCATCACATGAACTCCGTGTGCGTGGAGGTCATGTGATGATTTCGGCTGTGTGGAGGTCGGGCCCGCCCGGCGCCGTGTGTGGAGGCCGGGTCGTGCCCGGTGTTGTCACCAGGTGACGGGCAGCCGTGTGCTCCGTGTCACCAGGTGACGGGCAGCTCGTGTGCTCCGTAGATGACCATGTCGCTGCGCATCCGGACCTCCTCCGGGGGCACGGCGAGCCGCAGCCCCGGGAGCCGGCGGATCAGTCCGCGGTAGCCCGACACCAGCTCGATCCTGGCCAGATGCTGACCGAGACACTGATGGATGCCGTATCCGAAGGCCAGATGGCTGCTGCGGGGACGCCCGACGTCGAGCGTGTCCGGGTCGTCCACCAGCGCCGGGTCCCGGTTCGCCGCCGGGACCGAGACGGCCACGGACTGGCCCGCCGCGATGGTGACACCGCCGACGACCACGTCCTCCAGCGCGATGCGGACGGGGAAGGCGTTGACGATGCTGAGATAGCGCAGCAGCTCCTCGACGGCCTGCGGAAGGAGCGACTCGTCGGCCCGCAGCCGCTCGAACTGCTCGGGGCGGCGCAGCAGGGCGAAGGTGCCGAGGCTGAGCATGTTGGTGGTGGTCTCGTGGCCGGCGATCAGCAGCAGCCCCGCGATGCCGCCGATCTCCTCGTCATTGAGCTCGTCAACGGCGGTCAGCAGGGAGATCAGATCGTCCTGCGGCTCCTTGCGCTTGGCCTCGACCAGTGTGCGCAGGAAGTCGTCGAGCGCGGTCTTCCCGGCGACGAACTCCTCATCGGTGCGGTCCTGGCGGAGCAGCCGCGCGGCGACGGTCTGGAAGAACTCCCGCTCCTCGTACGGCACACCGAGCATCTCGCAGATCACCAGCGAGGGGATGGGCAGGGCGAAGTGCCGCACCAGATCGACCGGTTTGCCCGCCGCCTCCAACGCGTCCAGCTGGTTGGCGACGATGTCTTCGACGCGCGCTTCCAGCTCGCGCATCCGCCGCACCGTGAAGTACCGCGTGAGCTGTCCTCGGTAGCGGCCGTGCTCCGGGGCGTCCATGGCCAGGAATGACCCCGCCCCGCTGCTGCGGTCCCGGCGGATCGACTCGGGGACCTTCCGCATCGTGTCGTCGCCACGCCAGCGCTCGGCGCTGAACCGGGAATCCCGCAGCACCTCCCGCGCCTCGTGATATCCGGTCACCAGCCAGCCGGCGCTGCCGCCGGCGAACCTCAACGGGCTGATCGGCGGCCCGGTGAGCAGTGCACGTGCCGGGTTGACGTAGTCGTCCCGGTCGTTCGGATATGAAGGGAGGTCGTGGAGGTCTCGGAGGTCGTCATGGGTCGTGGGCATCGGAGCGTTCACGATGGCTCTCCTTCGTGATTCCTCGAACTTTCCGGGGCGAACTTCCC
Organism: Streptomyces sp. 11-1-2; assembly: GCF_003595545.1. Classification (NCBI taxonomy): domain Bacteria; kingdom Bacillati; phylum Actinomycetota; class Actinomycetes; order Kitasatosporales; family Streptomycetaceae; genus Streptomyces; species Streptomyces sp. 11-1-2. The sequence continues at coordinate 983,640 of NZ_CP022545.1, read as the reverse complement.
GGAGCCGTCGGCCGCGGCTTTCAATAGGGAACGCTACCGATAGGGTTCCCTACTGAACAGAGGGGCGGATCGGCTACCGTACGGATCTGGCCAGGTTTCCGAACAACTGGGGGAGAGGGGCACACCGATGCCGCCGCAGCGGTCAAAGACCGTGGAAGCGCTGATCGTCGGGGCGGAGCGGGCGTTCTCCGAACGTGGCTTCCACGGGGCCTCGATCGGATACATCTGCCAGTGCGCGGGCAGGACCACCGGGGCCTTCTACTCCAACTACGACAGCAAGCTGAAGCTCTTCCTCGATGTCTTCCGGCGGCACAGCGACCGCACCGCCGACTACATCGGGGAGCGGATCGCCGAGATGAACACCGGACGGGATCTGGCCCCCCAGCTCGCCCGGACCTTCGCCGAGATCTTCAACGGGGAGCATCTGGATACCCGGTGGGTCTTCATCCACCTGGAATTCCGGCTGATGGCGCTCCGGGACGGCGATGCCGCCTCGGCGCTGGTGGAACACGAGAGGCGGTTCAGCCGCCGCATCGGCACCATGCTGGACGGGCTGTTCGATCGGGCCGGGCACCGGCCCGCCCTGCGAGGCACCGAACTGGCCACGCTGCTCGGCGCGATGACACGGGGCATCAAACTGGACCGGGGCATCTACGCGATGGGCGGTGTCGACGACCCGCTCTCGGCCGACCAGGTGGCGAGCGCGCTGGAGGGCTTGTTCCGCTCGGTGGACTGAGTCCGCGAGCACGTCATGCGCGTCTTCCTCCGCTCGGCCACCGCGGCTCTGGGCTGGCCACCGCGGCCGTTGCCCGCCCGCGGTGGCCTGAGCGCGCCCTGAGGTCAGCCCGCCCGGCGGAAGCTGTCGACGGGACCGCCGAAGCCGCCCTCGGGGCCCTTCCAGTTGATCGCCAGGGCGTCGTCGCCCTTCATCCCCACGGTGCCCTCGCCCCGGCCTCCGTCACTGCCGCCCTTGCACGACAGGGTCAGGGAAGGCTCGTCCTCGCCGCCCTTCTGGCCGGACTTCAGCGTGCCGGTGCAGTCGAGCTTCGGCCCCTTCGCCGTGACCTTGCCGTCCGCGATGGTGAGGGTCTCCAGGGCGTCGTCGGACTTCGCCGCCACGATGGACTTCCAGGACCCCGCCGAACGCTCGATGATCGTGCGCTGGGCCGCCGGGCTCGAACTCGGCGACTTCTGGGCGGCCTGGGTGGCTTCGCCACTCGGCTTCGATTCCTTCTTCCCGTCGTCGCTGTCTCCGCAGCCGCTGACGACAAGAGCGACGATGACCGAAGTGACCGCCATGTGTACTGCCTTGCGCACGTGATCTTCCTTTCCCCGTTCAACTGGGCATGTCAACCTAACAGCCCCGCCACGACCCCCACGCAGGGCCCTGGCCTGCGCGGACACCTCCCCATCCGGCAGGCCCGCCCCGCCGAACCGGCCTGATGTCCACGGCACTTCTCGAGGTCCCGTGAACCGGGCATAAAGTACGGCGGGTGCGCGGACCGCCGATCGGTCCGCGCGACATGGCGCACCACGGGGGTGGGAGGAGCACTGCTGTGGAGGCACGGGCGCACACCGGGCGGCTGGATGAGTTGCTGCACGAGGTGCGGCGGCAGATGAGCCGGGGGGCCGGGGCGGATCCGCGGGCGGTTCTCGACTGGCTGGGCCGGCAGATCGACGCCGATGTCGCGCTGATCGGCAGCGCGGGCGCCGTCGAGACCTCCACCGCCCGCTTCCCGCGCCAGATCCTGCCCTCGCTCGAACCGACGCTGTCCCGGCTGGCCGGTGGTCAGATGGCCGCGGCGGTCACCGAGAGCGGCGCCTTTCAGGTGCGTCTGGAAGCGCTCGGCCCGCGCGCGCCACGCCCCGTCCTGGTGGTGGCCGGCACCTCGGCGCCCACCCGCGAAGCGGCGTCGCTGGTCTCGCACGCCGGAAGCCTCATCGCGCTCCTGGGCCGGGCGCAGGACGCGGACACCACCTTGCGCGGGTATCAGCACAAGGCGCGGCAGTTGCGGTTCGCCGTGTTCAGCGCCCTGCTGGCGGGAGACCTCACCCTGGCCCGCCGCATGACCACCGGCGCCGTCCCCGCGCTGCTGGACGCCGAACGGCTGCGTGTCTATCTGCTGCACTGCCCCTCGGAGGACCGGGACCGGCTGGCGCAGAACTACCAGGACGGATCGGGCTATCACGGCACGGGCCTGATGGTGCACTGCCCAGCCTTCAAGGAACACCTCATCTGTCTCGTCGCCGACGGGTCCGCCGACGAGTTCGCCGACAAGGCCACCGATGAGGCGGACGGCGAGCCCGACAACGAGGCCACTGACGATGCGGGCAACGCCTCCGCCGACGGCCCCCAGGTGACCCAAGGCCAGGGCACGGTGCTGCGCCGCCTGGTGCGGGACAACCCGCACTACGCGCTGGGCATCAGCAGCCCGTATCCGCTCGGCGCGACGGCCGAGGCGTACGGGCAGGCCCTGCACGCCCTGGCCGCGGCGCGCCATACGCCCGAGCGGGTGGCCGCCTACCTCGGCCGGACACCGCTGGTGCCGCTGCTGCCCCGCACGGAGGCGGGTGCCTGGGCCCGTGCCCTGCTGCGGCCACTCGGATCCACCCCGAGAGCCACCCTGGACATCACCCGGCTCGCCGTCACCTTCCCCCGGTCCGCCGTGGCCCGGCTGTTGGACATCAGCCGCAACACCGTCTCCCACCACCTCGGCCGGGTGGCGGCGACCCTCGGCCTCGACCTGGGCGACGTACGCACCCGGGCCGCCCTCGACCTGGCCTTCTGCCTGGCCGGAGGGCAGCCGGACGGCGGCTTCGGCGCCGAGCGCGGGCGGCCGGAGCCCACCTTGGACGAGCTGTTCCGCACCGAGCCCGCACACGCCTGGGCGCGGGAATTCCTCCGCCCGCTCCAAAGCACCCGTGGCCGCGATCTCTACACCACCCTGCGCGCCTGGATCGACGCGAACACCGACGCCCAGCGGACCGCCCGCCATCTCGGCCTCAGCCGGAACACCGTCAGATCCCATCTGCGGGCCGCCGAACACCTGCTCAGCCGTGACCTGCTCACCACCGGCTCCGGGATTCACGACCTGGTGCACGCCCTGCACATCACCGGGCTCCAGCCGGTGGACTGACTGCGCACCGTGCACATATCGCGGGCGCGCGATGCGCACCGTGCACCGTTGCCCGCCCCGGTGATCCGCTTTACCGTCACTCCTGCCGCGCAGCGCGGGAACGAAGCCTCGCCTCCCAGCGTGACGTCGGTCTGCATCACCACGAGGGGAGTGATGCAGACCGGCGCCGTACGGTGCCTCACAGCTCCGAGGGCTTCTTTCCCGCGGTGGGCGCGGTACCCGCTCGGGGACGTGCCGGTCCACGTCCCCGGGTGACGGCGAGCACCGCACCCGACAGCAGCACCAGGGCGCCCAGCGCCTGCAGACCGCCGAAGGACTCGCCAAGGAAGAGCATGGCGCACCCGGTGTTGATCACCGGGACCATGAACATCATCAAGGACGCCGACGCGGGACCCACCGCGCCCACTCCCCGGTAGTAGAGGAGATTGGCGACGGCGGCCGGGCCGATGGCGAGGAACACCACGTTCAGCCAGAGGCCGGCCGGCAGCTCACTCCAGTGCGTATCGCCGAGATCGGGTACGGCGAGCGCCCCCAGCAGCACCGCCCCGGCACACGTCGCGTAGGTCGTGGCGCGCAACGGATCGACACCGGCCAGCACCCGGGGCCCGATGAGCGTGAACGCGGCCCAGCACACCGCGCTGAGCAGATAGAGCAGATCGCCCGTCAGCCGCGTGGCGCCGCCGTGCGCGCTGCCGCCCGCGCCGAAGAAGAACACCACTGCCCCGGCGAGCCCGAGCGCGAGCCCCGCCAGCCGTGCGCCGGAGGGCCGGTCACGACCGGTGACCAGCAGAAAGGCGCTGGTGAGCACCGGGCTCAGGACGGGGATGAGGATTCCCGCGTCGAGCGAGGGCGCCAGCGACAGCCCCCAGAAGAAGAAGCCGTTGTAGGCGAAGACCCCCAGGAGACCCGCGAGCGCGGCCCGCCCGCCACCGCGCGCGGAAGCCGGGGCGGCCGGTCCGCCGAAGAGCGCCACGGCCGCCAGCAGGGCGACCGCCCCGCCGCCGAAGCGCAGCAGCGCCGCCACGGTGTGCGGCATCTGGGCGACCACCGACTTGGAACTGGAGAAGGCGCTGCCCCACAGCAGCATCGTGATCGTGAGCAGGAGATACGGGCTCTTCCAGCCCTTGTTCTCAGGCATGCCCCGACCCTGGCCCCCGGCCTCGCCTCCGGTCTTGAACGCTGGTGCGCCCCCGTAGCGCCACCCTGTCCGATCCGTGAGGAATACCCCTTCCCGGGGCGTGGAACCGAGTAGGTGTCATCCGTGGCGCAGAAGCCTCGGAGGGCAACCCGTGACATGGACCGTGCACGACGGTTCCCGCTTCGGAAGGTGGTAGGTGGTCCCGTTGAACACCGCTGACCAGGAGACACCCAGCGAGCGCAAGGAGTTCCGCCGATCCGGGCCGCACTTCGCCGACCGGATCACCGCCGATGGCCGGGACGGCTGGCCGGTGGAGGCCGGGCGCTACCGGCTGGTGGCCAGCCGGGCCTGCCCGTGGGCGAGCCGGGCGCTGATCTCACGGCGGCTGCTCGGCCTGGAGCCGGCCCTCTCGCTGGCCATCACCGATCCCATCCAGGACGAGCGGAGCTGGCGCTTCACCCTGGACCCGGGGGACCGGGACCCGGTGCTGGGCATCGCCTTCCTCAGTGAGGCGTACGACGCCCGCGAGACCGGCTATCCGGGCGGGGTGAGTGTGCCCGCGGTCGTGGACGTCCCCAGTGGAGCGCTGGTCACCAACGACTTCCACCGGATCACCCTGGACCTCGCCACCGAATGGACCGCCCTCCAGCGCGAGGGCGCCCCGGACCTGTACCCCGAGGAGCACCGCGACGAGATCGACGACGTGGCGGAGGGGGTCTACCGCGATGTGAACAACGGTGTGTACCGGGCGGGCTTCGCCGAGCACCAGGACACCTACGACGACGCGTACCGACGTCTCTTCGCCCGCCTGGACGAGCTGTCGGAGCGGCTGTCCACGCGTCGCTATCTGGTCGGCGACACCATCACCGAGGCCGACATCCGGCTGTTCACCACGCTGGTCCGCTTCGACGCCGTCTACCACGGCCACTTCAAGTGCAACCGCAACAAGCTCAGCGAGGACCCGGTGCTGTGGGCTTACGTCCGTGACCTCTTCCAGACACCGGGTTTCGGGGACACCGTCGACTTCGGCCACATCAAGCGCCACTACTACCGGGTGCACACCAACATCAACCCCACCGGCATCGTCCCGCTCGGCCCCGACCTCTCCGGCTGGCTGACCCCGCATCACCGTGCGGAACTGGGCGGGCGCCCGTTCGGCGACGGCACCGCACCCGGACCGGTGCCGGACGGCGAGGTGGTACCGCAGGCGGGCCGGGCGGTCTGAAGTCGCACATGTCGCATTCCCGTGCCGCCACGTCCTCGCATGCGGCCCTGTCCGCCCGGTCTTCAAGCGATCGGCACACCTGTTACACAGACGCCATGTGTGCCACCCGGCTCATGCGCCACCTCGGCCCCGGCCCCGGCGGTCCGACCCGAAATGACGCGCGTCACATCGCCCGAGGGATGCGATGCCACGTGAGGTCGGTGGCCTTTCTGTGAGGGAACGGCGTCGGCGAGGTGTGCGAATGTGTTCGCCGTGTGATCTGAAAGTGGCGGAATGCCCGGTTCCGGACCGTGGGTGATTCGCCGCGTGGCGGACCCCGTGGTTACATCCCTTCCGCGTTCAGGCATTTCACGGAGCCCGGTGTCCTCCGGACATCCCGTGACCATGCCGCGGGAGCTGATTCCCCTCGGTTCCCGTGCGCTGTTGCAAGCTCAACGAGACGTTCACCCAAGGGAGACGCAACAATGAACAACGCGCCCAAGGTCGCGACCCAGGAGATCTCCGACGCCGAGCTGGACAACGTGGCGGGCGGGATCGGCAGCCCCGTGGGCGACGTCCTCGGCACCGTCGACTCGGTCACCGGCCCGGTGACCGGCGCCCTCGGCACCGTCACCGGCACGGTTGACGGTCTCACCGGCCTGAACACCACCGGCATCGTCGGTGGGGTCGTCGGCACCCTCTGAGGCTGATTTACCGCTCCCGTGTGCCCCGGGCCTGCCTGGTCCGGGGCACTCGGCGGTCCGCGGCCCCCTTCGATCACTCCCTTCGCGGCTGAGGAAAGACTCTCGTGCAGTTCCGCCAGCAGGCCCTCTCCAAGCTGCAGTCGGTAGAGGACATCGATCTGCCGGTGCGCTATGCCCGCCCCCAGGGATGGCTGGCGCTGGCGGTCACGATGGCGGTCATGGCCGGTGCCGCCGTATGGGCCGTCACCGGCACCGTGTCCAGCACCCTTGATGCCACCGGGATCCTCACCCACGGCCAGGGCAGCTATGTGCTGCAGAGCCCGATCGCCGGCCAGGTGACCTCCGTCCTCGCCCAGGAGGGCAGCACCCTCCCGGCGGGCGCACCACTGCTGAAGGTCCGCACCACCCGTGGCACCACGGTCGTGCGCACCATCGCGGGCGGCCGGCTCACCACCCTCACCGCCTCGATCGGCTCCGTGCTGAACACCGGCGCCAACGTCGCCTCCGTGGAGCGGGTCGGCCACTCCGGCGATCCCCTGGTCGCGACCCTGTACATACCCGCGGACCGGGCGGCCTCGGTGCGGCCGGGCGCGTCGGTCGACCTCAGTGTGCAGTCGGCGCCCACGCAGACCTACGGTGTGCTCCGCGGTGAAGTGCGGGCCGTCGGCCGGACCGCCCAGTCGAGCCAGCAGATCGGCTCCTACCTCGGCAGTGAGCAACTCGGCGAGGAGTTCTCGAAGCACGGCCCGCCGGTCGCCGTCCAGGTGCGCCTCAAGCGCAGCTCCGGCACCCGCTCCGGCTACCGCTGGTCGTCCCCCGAAGGCCCGCCGTTCGCCCTCGGCTCCATGACCCTGACCAGCGGCACCGTCCATCTGGCCGACCAACATCCCAGCGATTGGCTGCTCCCGTGACCGCGACCAACCAGGGCGGACCGCCCCGGCCCGCACCCGCCGGAAGCAGCGGAGCGCGCCGCCCCCAGCCGGCCCGCGGACGGCGCCGCGCCCCACGTGGCGGAGCCGGGCCGAGGAAGACCCGGCGCCGGACCGTGCGCACCCCCACCGTGCTCCAGATGGAGGCCCTGGAGTGCGGTGCGGCCTCACTCGCCATGGTGCTCGGCCACTACGGGCGCCATGTGCCGTTGGAGGAGCTGCGGATCGCCTGCGGTGTCTCCCGGGACGGATCGCGCGCCAGCAACCTGCTCAAGGCCGCGCGGAGCTACGGTCTGCGCGCCAAGGGCATGCAGATGGAGCCCGAGGCCCTCGCGGAGGTCAGGGCCCCGGCGATCCTGTTCTGGGAGTTCAACCACTACGTCGTCTACGACGGGATGGGGCGGCGGTTCGGCAAGCGCGGCGTCCACATCAACGACCCCGACAAGGGGCGCCGTTTCGTCCCCGTCGAGGAGTTCGACACCAGCTTCACCGGTGTGGTCCTGGTCCTCGAACCCGAGGACTCCTTCCGCCGGGGCGGGCGCCGTCCCGGGGTAATGGGCGCCCTGCCGCCGCGCATGCGCGGCACCACGGGCACCCTGCTGGCCTCGCTGCTGGCCAGCCTGCTGCTGGTGGCGGTGGGGGCCGCGGTCCCGGCGCTCAGCCGCACCTTCATCGACACCTTCCTGATCGGCGGCCAGGACTCGACGCTGGAGCCGCTGTTCGCGTCCATGGCCGTGGCGGTGGTGCTCACCGCCGTACTGACCGGCGTCCAGCAGGCGAACCTGCTGCGCGGACGCATCATCTCCTCCACCCTCAGCAGCGCGCGGTTCCTGCGGCATCTGCTGCGGCTGCCCGTCACCTTCTTCGCCCAGCGCAGCCCGGCCGACCTGGTCCAGCGGCTGCGCTCCAACGACACCGTCGCCGAAACGCTCGCCCGCGATCTGGCCGCCGCGGCCGTGGACGGGATCGTCGTGGTGCTCTACGCCTTTCTGCTGTGGACCTATGACCCCCAACTCACCCTCGTCGGCGTCGGGTTGGCGCTGCTCAACGTGGTGGCGATACGGGTGGTGGTGCGGCTGCGGGCCACCAGGACCCAGAAGCTGCGGGCCGACACCGCGCGGCTGACCACCACCTCGTACACCGGTCTCCAGCTCATCGAGACGGTGAAGGCCACCGGCGGGGAGACCGGCTACTTCCGCCGCTGGGCCGGACAGCACGCCATCACCCTGGAGGAGCAGCAGCGCCTCGGCGTGCCGAGCGCCGTACTGGCCGTGGTCGCCCCCACCCTCGCCACGCTCAACAGCGCCCTCATTCTCTGGATCGGCGGGCTGCGGGCCGTCGAGGGCCATATCTCCATCGGTCTGCTGGTGGCCTTCCAGGCGCTGGTGACCCGCTTCACCGCGCCCATCACCCGGCTCAACGGAGTGGCCGGACGCATCCAGGACTTCTCCGCCGATGTGACCCGGCTCAAGGACGTGGAGAACTTCCCGGTGGACTCCCTCTACACCCGCGACGAGCCGCGCGAGGACACCCGCCGGCTGACCGGGCAGGTGACACTGGAGAACATCACCTTCGGCTACAGCCCGCTGGACGAACCGCTGCTGCGTGACTTCTCGCTCTCCGTCGGCCCCGGCCGCCAGGTGGCGCTGGTCGGCGCCTCCGGCAGCGGCAAGTCCACTGTCTCCCGGCTCGTCTCCGGCCTCTACGCTCCCTGGGAGGGGGTCATCCGCGTCGACGGACAGCGCCTGGAGGACATCCCCCGCGGTGCGCTGGCCGCCTCGGTCTCCTTCGTCGATCAGGACGTCTTCCTGTTCGAGGGCACGGTGCGGGACAACGTGGCGCTGTGGGACCCGTCGATCCCGGACGAGGCGGTGGTGGAGGCCCTGCGGGACGCCGCGCTCCACGACGATGTGATCACACGGCGCCCGGAGGGGATTCACTGCCGGGTGGAGCAGGACGGCCGCAACTTCTCCGGCGGCCAGCGGCAGCGGCTGGAGATCGCCCGCGCCCTGGTGCGCCGCCCCAGCGTGCTGGTTCTGGACGAGGTCACCAGCGCCCTGGACGCGCGCACCGAGCAGATCGTCATGGACAACCTGCGCCGCCGCGGCTGTGCGTGTGTGGTGATCGCCCACCGGCTCAGCACCGTGCGGGACAGCGACGAGATCCTCGTCCTGAACCGCGGCACGGTCGTCGAACGCGGACGGCACGAGGACCTCGCCGCCGCCGGAGGGTCGTACGCCGAGCTGATGAAGGAGCACTGACATGGCGTCCGTTCACCCGGCCGCGGCGGTGGCCGCGGACGGCGGCGACGCGGTGGTCCAGGCGCTGGGCGCCCTCGGCACGCCCGTCGACTGCGCCGGGCTGCGCAGCCTCCCGCTGGAGGGCCCGCAGGTGCTCTGGCTCGTCGTCGGCGGAGCCCTGGACCTGTTCGCGGTCGACGCCGCGGAGGAGGGGCAGTGGCACTTCCTCGGCCGGCTGGAGACGGGCGCCGCGCTCCCGGGCCCGGTCGAGGGGCCACGCCACACCCTGCTGGGCCGGCCCTCGCAGGACTGCCTGGTGCGCCGCATCCCGCTGCGCGAGCTGTACCGTCCGGAGGCGTACGACGCGTACGGCACGGGCCAGACCCACGACCCGTACGGCACCTACGGGGGCGGCGGATTCCAGGACACCCCGCCCACCCCGCTGGAGCACGCCGTGGCGCTCGGGGTGAGCCGCAGCCTCGGCGTCCTCTTCCAGGCCCCGCTGGACGGCGGGGCCGCGCCCGAGGCGGAGGCGGCCGACGAGGACCTGCTCTGGCTGCCGGTGCCGCCCGGCAGTGTGCGCTACGGCGCCGAATACAGCGCCCAGGCCGCCGGTGACCTGCTGATCGACGGCGCGCTGTGGCAGCGGATGGTCAACCAGCAGTACCGCCTCGGCACCGCGGTGGACCGCTGGATCGAGACCATGGAGCGGGCCCACGCGGACCGCACCGCGGCCGGTATCCGGGCCGGTGAGGCCGTGCGCACCCGCGCCGACCAGGCGCTGATCGCCTCCATCGGAGGGCAGCGGCGGGAGCGGCGGCCGTCGGAGGAGAGCACCGACGACGCGGTGCACGCGGTGTGCCGCCGGGTGGCGGAGGCCGCCGGGATCACCCTGCCCGACCCGCCGAGAGGCCGCGCCACCGAGGACCGTACGGATCCGGTGGAGCGCATCGCCGCCCATGCCCGGATCCGCACCCGCGCCGTCCGGCTGGAGGGCGGCTGGTGGCGGGAGGACGCCGGACCGCTGGTGGGCTACCGCGCCAAGTCCGGGGCCCCGGTGGCGCTGCTGTGGCGGCGCGGCCGGTACGAGGCGGTCAACCCCGCCTCGGGCCTGCGGATCCGCGTCGGCGGGGGCAACGCGGAGGAATTCGAGCCGCGGGCCGTGATGTTCTACCGTCCGCTGCCCGACCGCCCGATGACGATGTGGCGGCTGATGCGCTTCAGCGTGCGCGGCGCCACCGGGGACGTTCGCAACCTCCTGATCGGCGGGCTGGTGACGGTGGCGCTCGGCGCGCTGGTGCCGCTCGCCACCGGCCAGGTGCTGGGCGGCTTCGTGCCCCGCGCCGAGAAGAGCCCCATCGTCCAGATCTCCCTGGCCCTGATCGTCTCCAGCGTCGTCGCGGCCGCCTTCATGCTGCTGCAGAACCTGACCCTGCTGCGTCTCGAGGGGCGACTGGAGTCCACCCTCCAGCCCGCGGTGTGGGACCGGCTGCTGCGGCTGCCCACCACCTTCTTCGCCCAGCGCTCCACCGGAGAGCTGGCCAGCGCGGCGATGGGCATCAGCACCATGCGCAGGGTGCTGTCCGGGATCGCCCCGACGGTCCTCCAGGCCGGCACCGTGGGCGCGATGAACCTCGCCCTGCTGCTGTACTACAGCGCCTCCCTGGCGCTCGCGGTGATCGCCGTACTGCTGGTGGTCTCCGGGGTCTTCCTCGGGATGGGGCTGTGGCAGGTGCGCTGGCAGCGACGGCTGGTGGAGAGCGAGAACAAGCTCAACAACCAGGCGTTCCAGACCCTGCGCGGTCTGCCCAAGCTACGCGTCGCCGCGGCCGAGAACTTCGCCTACGCGGCCTGGGCCCGTGGCTTCGCCCACTCCCGCGATCTGCACCAGCGCACCGGGCGCATCAAGAACCTCACCCAGGTGCTGGACGCCGTCTACCTTCCGCTGGTCTCCCTCACGGTGTTCATGCTGCTGGCCGGTCCGGCACGGGGCAGCATGTCGGCGGGGGCCTTTCTGACCTTCAACACCTCCGTGACCATGCTGCTCACCTCCCTCACGCAGCTCACCAACGCCCTGGTCTCGGTGGTCGCGGTGCTGCCCATGTTCGAGCAGGTCAAGCCGATCCTGGACGAGCCGCCCGAGGTCCGCGGCGGCAGTGCCCAGCCGGGGATGCTCTCCGGTGACCTCCGGGCCAGAAACCTCACCTTCCGCTACGGCGACGACGGCCCGCTGGTGCTCGACGATGTCTCACTGGAGATCCGGCCGGGCGAATTCGTGGCTGTCGTCGGCCCGAGCGGCTGCGGCAAGTCGACCCTGCTGCGGTTGCTCATCGGCTTCGAACGGCCGGTGTCCGGCAGTGTGCTCTACGACGGCCAGGACCTCGCCGCCCTCGACCAGGCGGCCGTGCGCCGCCAGTGCGGGGTGGTCCTCCAGAACGCCCAGCCCCTGGGCGGCACGGTGCTCGACTGCATCCGCGGCGCCGAGCCGTTCACCCCCGAGGAGGCCATGGAGGCCGCCGAACTGTCGGGTCTGGCCGAGGACATCCGACAGATGCCCATGGGGCTCCAGACCATGATCTCCGGCAGCGGCGCCATCTCCGGCGGCCAGCGCCAGCGGCTGATGATCGCCCAGGCGCTGATCCGCCGTCCGCGCGTCCTCTTCTTCGACGAGGCCACCAGCGCCCTGGACAACGAGACCCAGCGCATCGTCATCGACAGCACCCGCCGCCTCCACGCCAGCCGGCTGGTGATCGCGCACCGGCTGTCGACCGTCATGGACGCCGACCGCGTGCTGGTCATGGAGGACGGCCGGATCGTGGAGCAGGGCGCCCCGGCCGAGCTGATGGCCGTCCCGGGCGGAAAGCTGCACGAGTTGGTGCGGCGCCAGATGACCTAGTCAGGCTCTGCGGGGCTACGGGGCTACGGGGCGGCCGGGCTGGCGGCCTCCTCCTCGGCCTTGTGCGGCTGGGCCACCGGGCCGGACCGCCCCCGCAGCGGGACCTCCTGGACGCACAGGGCGGCGATGAAGGCCATGGTGCAGACGACGGCAGCGGTCAGGAAGATCTGCTGGGTGCCGGTGGCGACCGCATGGAGATAGCCGTCCCTGGCGGCCTGCGGCAGCCGGGCCAGCGCCGCCGGGTCGGGCCTCACCTCGCCCGTCTGCGCCCCGGCGGGCGCGTGGCCCTGGACGGCGCTGGTGAAGAGCGAACCGAAGACCGCGACGCCCAGGGAGCCGCCGATGGTGCGGAACAGGGTGACCGACGCGGAGGCGGCGCCCATGTCGCACATCTCCACACTGTTCTGCGCGATCGTGGTGACCATCTGCATCTGGCAGCCCATGCCCGTGCCCACCAGGGCCATGAAGCACCCGGTGGCCGTGCGGGAGGTCGTGGTGTCCATGGTGGCCAGCAGGAACAGGCCGACGGCCATGCAGACGGTGCCGACGATGGGGAAGATCTTGTACCGGCCGGTGGCGGACATGACCTTGCCGCCGACCTGGGACATGATCACCACGGGGATCATCAGGGGGAGCAGCAGCAGCCCGGAGCGGGAGGCGGAGACACCCTGGACGGTCTGCTGGTACAGCGGCAGATACAGCGAGCAGCCGAACATGACCACCCCGCCCACCAGGATCAGCGAGGACGCCAGGGCGAAGTTGCGGTGCCCGGTGAAGATGCGCAGCGGCATGAGCGGTTCGGCCGCGCGCCGCTGCCGGGCCACGAAGGCGGCCACGCCCACCGCGGCCAGGGCGAACAGGCCCAGGATCTGCCATGAGGTCCATGGATACGTGGAGCCGGCCCAGGTGGCGGCCAGGGTCAGGGCGCAGACGGTCGCCGTCATCACGGTGATGCCCGGCCAGTCGATACGGGCCTTGACGCGGGTGGCGGGCAGCCGCAGCATCAGCTGACACCAGACCAGGGTGAGGACGCCGAGCGGCAGATTGATGAAGAAGGCCCAGCGCCAGCCGAGATGGCCGGTGACGAAGCCGCCCAGCAATGGGCCGCCGATGGTGCCGATGGCCATGATGGAGGCGGTCATGCCCTGGTAGCGGCCCCGCTCCCGGGGCGGTGCCAGCGAGGCGATCAGCGCGAAGGCCCCGGCGCCGATCCCGCCGGCGCCCAGGCCCTGCAGCGCCCGGAAGACGATCAGCTGGGTCATCGAGTGGGCCGCGCCGGACAGCGCCGAGCCGAGCACGAAGACGACGACGGCGATCAGGTACGTGTGCTTGCGGCCGTACAGATCGCCGAACTTGCCCCAGACGGGGGTGGAGGCGGCGGTGGCCAGGGTGTAGGCGGTCACCACCCAGGAGATGTGCTCCAGGCCGCCGAGATCGCCCACGATCGTCGGCATCGCGGTGCCGACGATCGTGGCGTCGAGCATCGACAGCAGCATCGCGAGCAGCACACCGAGCAGGGCCGGACGGACGTTCTTCGGGGCGGTCTCCGGCGGGGCGGGACTGCCGGACGGCGGTGCGTCGGATACGGACATGGCTGATCACTTCCTTCTCAACGCGCTCGGCGCGGGGGTGCTCAGGCGGGCCCCGATCAGAAGAGCACACCGGACAAAAATCCCCGAAGCCCTCCGCGAGCACACGCTGCGGATGCACTCCGACGGCCAGCACGACCCCCGGATGGCACGGTTCGGATTGCGGAGTCCGCTCAAGTTTCCCGGCGGATGCCCTGTGCGGTGGCACGAGGGCGTTAGCGTCTGTCGCTATGCGGTGGGCGGGCGTGATCGACAGCGTGTCCAGGACCGTCGGCGGGCCGAAGGGCCGGTGGGCGGCGGGGCCGGGGCGGCATCGGCGGTGGCTGGTGGTGGCCGCCGTCGTGGCGCTCCTCGTTCAGATGGCGGTCGCGATGGTCACCACGGCGGTGGAGCAGACGCCGACCATCGACGAGCCCGTGTACGTCGGCACGGCGGTGGACTCCCTGCACCATCACCGGGTGCGCTACAACCCCGAGCATCCACCGCTGGGCAAGCTCATCATCGAGGCGGGGGTGGCCCTCGCACACCCGCACCTGGACGCCGCCTTCACCGGTGACCAGACGGCGCTCGGACGGCATGTGCTCTACGAATCGGGCAACGACCCCTGGCGGCTGATGCTGTGCGCACGGCTGCCGATGATCGCGCTGACGCTGCTGTTCGGGCTGGTGGTGTTCGCGTTCGCCCGTGAGCTGACCGGACCCGTGGGCGGGGCGGTGGCGCTCGCCCTGTACACCTTCTCGCCGGACATCATCGCGCACGGTTCCCTCGCCACGCTCGACGTACCGGCGGCCGGTTTTCTGCTGACGTCGGTCTGGCTGCTGTGGCGGGCGCGGCGGCGGCCACGGCTGTATCTTCCGCTCGCGGGAGTGGCGCTCGGCGCGGCCCTGGCCACGAAGATGAGCATGCCGGCGGCGGTTCCGGTGCTGCTGCTCCTGGCCGTGCTCTCGGTCTGGTACGCCCGCCGTACCCACGACCGCACCCCGCGCGGCCATGCGCGGTCCCTCGGGATCGGGGTGGCGGCGGCGGTGGCCGTGGCGCTGATCGCGGTGGCCGTGGTGTGGGCCGTCTACTTCCTGGTCGACCCCCGGCTGCGCTGGACGCCCACCGGGCCGGTGCCGGTCGTCCACGGGCTGCGCGGCCTCGCCGTCGACCTGCTGCCGCTGCCGGAGGCGTACCGCGATGGGATGCGTGTCCAGTTCGGCTTCGAACACGACACCTGGCATGGCTTTCTGCTCGGCCGCCGCTACCTCGGGTCGCTCTGGTACTACCTGCCCGTCGCGCTGCTGGTGAAGACGCCCCTGGGCATGCTCGCGCTCTGGGCGGCCGGGAGCGTCGCGATGCTGGTGGTGCCCCGGCTGCGGCCCGCCGCGCCGTATGTCCTGATCCCCGCGGCAGTGCTGCTGCTCGCCGCCCTCGACGGAGCCCGCAACCTCGGGGTGCGGTACGCCATCTTCCTGCCGATGTTCCTGGCCGTGGCCGCGGCCGGGCTGATGGCCGTGCGGCGGCGCTGGGCGTACGGGGCCACCCTGGCGCTGGTCCTGTTCGTCGCGGTCAGCTCGCTGCGGACGTATCCGTACTATCTGCCGTACTCCAACGAGGCGTTCGGCGGCCCGTCCCGGACCCATCTGCGGCTGCATGACTCGAACGTCGACTGGGGGCAGGACCTGGGGCGGCTGGCCGACCGCCTCCGGGAGCGATACCGGGGCGAGCGGATCTGGCTCGTCTACAAGGGCAGCGGTGTGCCGTCCGCCTACGGCATCCACGCGTCCGACCCGCGCCGGGCCCGCCCGGAGGAGGTGCGCGGGCTGCTGGTGGTCTCGGACTCGTCGATCGCGCAGGCCACCGGCCGGCTGGCGGCGCTGATCGACGGCAGCGAGCCGATCGACGAGGTCGGCCACTCGATCACCATCTACCGCCGCTGACCACCCCTGTCATGTCATGACATCTCTCACACCGGGCGCCGTCGCAAAGGGGGCGTAGCGGCTCACATCGACTAGCCGACATAGTGGTTTTATCTTCTCTGTCGGAAATAGCCGGTTCCGCGCCCTCTCGATCGCCGGTGCTCCGGGCCGGTTGTCCACTCGCCTGGTCGCCGCGATTTCTGATGGGGCGTCGGGCAATCTGAGCGCTCCCCGGAACCGGCTCAGCACGTCTCGTCGCTGATCGCAAACGCCGCCCTCGCTACGAACCCTTGTAGTACGAACACGTGTGTTGCCCCACGTGGCGACGGCTCCAAGAATGACGGGCCTCAACCGAGTGTGAGGTCACGTATGAGCAAGCACCGCAACAGCACGACGCACCGCCGCAAGATAGCCATCGCCACCCTCGCGGTGGCCGCCGTGGGTGTTCCCTCGGCCGCGATGGCACAGTCCGCCACCGCGGGCTCCTCCGCCGCCACTTCCGCGGCCGCCACCGACCGGCAGGAAGTGGTGGATCTCGTCAACAGCGAGCGCGGCAAGGCCGGTTGTAAGCCGCTGACCGTGAACGAGAAGCTGACCAAGGCCGCCCAGGACCACAGCGAGGACATGGCGGCCCACAGCAATATGTCGCACACCGGCTCCGACGGGTCCTCCCCGGGCGACCGGATCGAGCGCGCGGGCTACTCCTGGAGCACCTACGGCGAGAACGTGGCCTACGGCTACGAGTCGCCCAAGAGCGTCATGGCGGGCTGGATGTCCAGCCCCGGCCACAAGGCCAACATCCTGAACTGCGACTTCAAGGAGATCGGCGTCGGCGTGGCGCAGCCCGGCCACTACTGGACGCAGGACTTCGGCACTGCCCGATAGCTCATCCCCCGGATGTCCGGGGCAACCGGCCCAGCCCCAGCGGGGCGGGTGGCGGGAGGGGGCGGGCCGGTTCGGCCCGCCCCGCCTCGAAGGACCGCAGGAGGTGGGCCACCAGCCGCCGGGACGCGGCCGGTGCGGTCGCCGGGTCGCCGATGACACCTCTGTTGGCCAGGAAGACGAGGCTCAGGTCGGACACGTCGAAGTCCTCGCGCAGCTGCCCCGCGGCCTTGGCGCGCCGGACCACCTCGGTGAAGCCCTCTCCGATGCGCGGCAGCTCCCGCTCGAAGCCGGCCACGTCGGGGAACGACGACAGCAGGGCCTCGTTGAACTCCCGGCCCCGCGTCTGCGAAGCACACACCGTTTCGATGATCCGGCGGAAGGCCCGCCACGTGTCGTCGTCGGCCAGGGCGTCGTCGACGATCGCCGCACAGACGGTGAACTCGTCCGAGAACACCTCAGTGACCAGCGCATCCCGGGTGGGGAAGCGCCGGTAGAGCGTGGCCACCCCGACCCCGGCATGACGGGCGATGGTGGCCATCGGCACATCGAGCCCACGTGAGACGAACAGCGCCCTGGCCGCCTCGAGGACACGCCGGCGATTGGACGCCGCGTCGGACCGCAACCCCGGGCTCCCGGTGTCCCGAACACCGGCGGCGGACGCTATATGAGAGAGGTGGGCAGGCATGTTTCTCACCTTACGCCGACCGGGCGGTTTCCCCCTTCGCGCGCATTAGCGTGACGGCGACCCCGATGTGCGGAAAGGACGATGAGGGCGATGAGCGAGATGCGCGCGGCGCTGTACGACCGGTACGGACCTCCCGAGGTGCTGTACGTGGGCACACTGCCGAAGCCGGTGGCCGGTCCGGGCGAGGTGCTGGTGCGGGTGCGCGCCACGAGCGTGAACGGCGGCGAGCTCTCGGGCCGGGCGGGCAAGCTGAAGCTGGTGACCGGGCGGAAGTTCCCACAGCGCACCTGCGTCGACATCGCCGGGGAGATCGCCGAGGTAGGTTCCTCCGTGAGCCATCTCGGGGTGGGCGACCGGGTGTGGGGGGCGACGCCGCGCGGGACGTTCGGGGCGGCCGCCGAGTACGTGGCCGTCCGGCCGCGTCAGCTCTCCTTCGCGCCCGAGGGTGTCGATCTGGTCCGAGCCGCTGCCCTGCCCACCGTCGGCACCACGGCCATCACGGCGCTACGCGACAAGATCGGCCTGAGGAGCGGCGAGCGGCTGCTGGTGCGTGGCGCGGCCGGCGGTGTCGGCAGCGTCGCCGTGCAGCTCGGACACGCGCTCGGCGCCCATGTCACCGCGCTCGCCGGAGCGAAGGCGCTCGACCTCGTCCGGGAGCTCGGCGCCGATGAGGCGCATGACTACCGGACCACCGGGCCGACCGCCCTCGGCCTCTTCGACGCCGTACTGGACGCAGTGGGCACCGAGCTCGACGCGTACCGCGGGCTGCTGTCGCCCGGCGGTCGCATGGTGTCCATCGCCTTCGACGCAGACCGTCCGCTGTCTTCGCTGGGCTCCATCCTCGTCTCCACCCTGCACGGCTCACGGCGGGTGCGGGCCTTCTCCGGCAATCCCACGCATGAGCTCTTCGCGGACCTTGCCGCGTATGTGGAGAAGGGGGCCATCCGGCCGGTCATCGACACCGTCCATCCGCTCTCCGGCGTGGGAGAGGCCCACCGCGCCATGGAAGCAGGGGGTGTCCGCGGCAAACACGTCATCCAGGTGGTGTGAGGCCATAAAGAGGCCACAAAACAGAGAAACGCCCCGGCTGCCTTGACGGCCGGGGCGTTTCTCGGCGTATATTGGGGATTTCCATGTGCTAATGAATTTGTGGCATACGGAAACCTGATGAAGTCATCGTATCCCGGCGGGAGTCGAATTGTCAAACGAGGAATGGGACCGTGAGCAAGAATTCCTTGATCTGCTCAACGGGCGCCTCGCCGAGCTCAGGGCACGAGCCGAGGAGTCGGTGACCGAAGCGCTGTCCTTGGCGGGCACCACCTTCCAGGCTCGGCTGGAGCGCGATGTGCTGGTGGCCGAGCGGTCCGGTCTGCTCGCCGCGTTCGAGTCGGGGGAGCGGGGGCTGTGTTTCGGCCGGCTGCTGTTCCGCGACGGCCGCGACCACCACATCGGCCGCATCGGCATCCGGCGCGATGACGCGGACCGCACCCCGCTGGTCATCGACTGGCGGGCCGATGTGGCGCGTCCGTTCTATCTCGCCACCGGGCACACCCCCATGGGGCTGCGCCGCAGGCGCCACATCACCACCGAGGGCCCCAGGGTCACCGGGTTGCACGACGAGATCCTGGATCTCGCGGACACCATACGGACCGGGCATGAGGGGTCCGACGCGGACGCCGTCCTGCTCTCCGCGCTCGATGCCGCGCGCACCGGGCGGATGCACGACATCGTGCAGACCATCCAGGCCGAACAGGACCAGATCATCCGCGCCCCGCACCACGGCGTCCACGTCGTCGAGGGCGGCCCCGGCACCGGGAAGACCGTCGTGGCGCTGCACCGCGCCGCGTATCTGCTCTACGCGCAGCGGGAGTTGCTGGCCCGTCGCGCGGTGCTGATCGTCGGGCCCAACCCGGCGTTCCTCGGCTATATCGGGGAGGTGCTGCCCTCGCTCGGCGAGACGGGCGTGCTCCTCGCCACGCTCGGTGAGCTCTTCCCCGGGGTGACGGCCACCGGCACCGACACCCCCGAGGCCGCCGAGGTCAAGGGCCGTGCGGAGATGGCGGATGTCCTGGCCCGCTTCGTACGGGACCGGCAGACGCTGCCCGACCCCGCGATCGTGATCGACCACGACGACGGCGAACTGGTGCTGGACCGGGACATCGCGTCCGAGGCCGGCCACAAGGCCCGGGAGACCGGGCTGCCGCACAACCTCGCCCGTCCGCACTTCGCGTTCCGCATCATCGACGACCTCACCGATCAGCTCGTCGACCGGATCGGCGCCGACCCCTACGGCGGGCCCAACCTCCTCGGCGCGGACGACGTCGCCCAGCTCGGCAAGGCGATCGCGGTCAACCCCGAGGTGCACGCCGCCATCGAGCAGCTATGGCCGGCCCTCACCCCGCAGCAGCTCGTGGCCGACTTCCTCAGCGACCCCGTCCACCTCTCCGAAGCCGACGCCGCCGCGATCCGCCGCACCGACGGCGAGTGGACCCCCGCCGACGTCCCGCTGCTGGACGAGGCCGCCGAACTCCTCGGCCACGACGACTCGGCGGCCCGCGCCGCCGCGGAGGCCGAGCGCCAGGAGCGCATCGACTACGCCCAGGGCGTGCTCGACCTCTCCTACGGCTCCCGCACCCTGGAGTTCGAGGACCGCGACGACGAGGAGTCGGAGGTGCTGGCCGCCCACGACCTCATCGACGCCGAACGGCTGGCGGACCGGTCCGAGGAGCGCGACCACCGCAGCGCCGCCGAACGCGCCGCCGCCGACCGCACCTGGGCCTTCGGCCACATCATCGTGGACGAGGCCCAGGAGTTGTCCGTGATGGCGTGGCGGCTGCTGATGCGGCGCAGCCCGACCCGTTCGATGACGCTGGTCGGCGACCCCGCGCAGACCGCGGAACCGGGCGGCTGCGGCTCCTGGTCCTCGATCCTGGAGCCGTACGTGGGCGACCGCTGGGAGCACACCCGGCTCGGCGTCAACTACCGCACTCCCACCGAGATCATGGAGATCGCGGCGCGGGTGGCACGCACCGTCGACCCCGCTTTCCAGCCGCCGCGCTCGGTCCGCGCCACGGGGGTGCGGCCCTGGGCGGAGCACACCGGCGATCTGCCCGGCGCGGTGGCCGCGGCCGTGGCGCGGGAGACCCGCACCGAGGGCCGTCTCGCGGTGATCGCCCCGAAGGACCGCCATGACGCGCTGTCAGCCGCCCTCCCGGAGGCGTCCACCGGCCGGTCCCCGGATCTGACCAGCGCGGTGGTGCTGCTCGACCCCCGGCAGGCCAAGGGGCTGGAGTTCGACACGGTGATCGTGGCCGAGCCCGGGGAGTTCGGCACCAGCGACCTCTATGTGGCGCTCACCCGGGCCACCCAGCGGCTGGGCGTGGTGCACACCGGGCCGCTGCCGGAGGGGCTGCGCGACCTGACCGACCTGTCCGAGCTGGCGGACCCGTCCGAGCTGACGGACCCGTCCGACCCCTCCGACCTGGCTGGTCACGAGGGGTCCGACGGCTCCCCGGGGACGGTGATGTCGCGGAACTCCGCCCGGGCGTCCTCGGTGTAGGCGCCCACACTCCCCGCCGCGTACGGGCGTTCCCGGTCGGTGAAGCCCACCACCTGACGGTCGTCCACCGACACCGTCATCCGCGGACCTTGCTGCCGGACCCGTACGTCCGACCAGTCGCCGACCTGGAAGGGGCGGGTGCCGGTGGCCAGGAACCGCTGCCCGCCCCGATAGGCCGGGTCCCGTTTGCCCAGCTCCCAGCCGTTGGGCTTGAGCGCCACATAGTAGAAGTGCTCCGGGTCGGTGTACGCCCACACCAGCCACGCCACTTCCCATGGATTGGGCTCGGGTGTGCGCAGTTGCTTGGCCGTGCGCATCCGGGCCCGGAAGTCCAGGCGCTCGTAGCGGGCGGTGGAGACCACCAGGCAGGCGTGGGTACGGTCCGTACGGCGGGCCGCCCGCGGAGTGAGCGTCAGTTCGTCCACCCCGCCGACGTTCCCGCCGTAGCCGTGGAACACCGACCGCCACGGGCCGTGCACCGAACCGTCCCGCCAGGTCCTGACGTTCTCCGGCCGCCGCTCCCGGTCCCATACGCCGGACAGCGCGAGCGCCCCGACCACCACGAGGGCGACGGCCAGCACCAGCCCCCCGGCCCGCCACCAGGTGCGCCCGCGTAACGACGTCATGCCACCGGATCATACGAGCCGGCCGCGTCGCGCCGTGCGGTGTTCACCGCCTTCTCCTGACCGAAGTCCTCGGTGAGCCGGGCCATGATGCGGTCGGCGGCCCGGCCGTCGCCGAAGGGATTTCCCGCCCCGGCCATCCGCGTGTACTCCTCCGGATCGTCCAGTAACCGCCCGGCGGCGGCGAGGATCGCCTCCGGGTCCGTGCCCACCAGCCGGGCCGCCCCCGCCTCGACCGCCTCGGGGCGCTCGGTGGTGGTCCGGAGTACCAGCGCGGGCTTGCCGAGGCTCGGGGCCTCCTCCTGCAGCCCGCCGGAGTCGGTCAGCACCAGATCACAGTCGGCGAGGGTGGCGGCGAAGTCCAGATAGTCCAGCGGATCCACCACCCGCACCCCCGGATGGGCGTCCAGCTCCGGCAGCAGGGCCTCCCGCACCGCGGGGCTGCGGTGCAGCGGCAGCACGATTTCCACATCACCGCGGTCGGCCAGTCGGCGCAGCGCCGCGCCCATCGCCCGCATCCGCTCCCCCTGGTTCTCCCGGCGGTGCAGGGTCAGCAGCACCTTGCGGTGTGCGGTGCGGAAGGCGCTGTGCCCGGCGCCCTCCTTCAGCACCCACAGCAGGTTGTCGATGACCGTGTTGCCGGTGGTGATCACCTGCTCCGGCGGTACGCCCTCGGCCCGGAGCTGGGCGGCGGACCGGTCGGTGGGGGCGAAGTGCCAGCGGGCCACCCGGCCGATCATCCGCCGGTTGAGCTCCTCGGGAAAGGGGTTGTCCAGGACGCCGGTACGCAGGCCCGCCTCGACATGAGCCACCGGTACGCGTTCGTAGAACGCGGCCAGCGCACCGCACAGCGCCGTGGTGGTGTCGCCCTGGACCACCACCAGATCCGGCCGTTCGGCGCGGATCACCGTGCCCAGCCCGTCCACCAGCCGCGCGGTCAGCTCCGACAGCCGCTGCCGGTCCCGCATCACGGCCAGGTCGGTCTTCACCCCGACCCCCAGCAGACCGAGCATCTGCTGCAGCATCTCGCGGTGCTGACCGGTGGTCACCACCACCGGCTGGAACAGCGTGGAGGCGGCCATCGCCCGGACCACCGGGGCCAGTTTGATCGCCTCCGGGCGGGTGCCGAGCACCAGCATGGTCCGGACGGCGGTGCGGTGCGGACGCGGTGCGGAGGGCTCGTCCATGGACAGGGACACGGGTCTGCCAATGAGGGACATGGGTCTCCTTGACGAGAGGAGTGAAATGAAGCGGAGCGAAAAGGAAGGAGCTGCACAAGCGGGGTGGCGCAGGGCGTGCGGGAAACCGGCAGTGCATGAGGTGCGTCAGCGGTGCGTGCGGTGCGTCAGCGTGCGATGCGTGCGGTGCGTCAGCCGTGCATGAGGTGCCGAAGCCGTGCCTGAGGGTCAGCTGCGGGCGGTCTTGAGCCAGGTGCGCTTTCCGGTGACGGCCCGCCACAACCCCCACCAGCCCGCGGCGAACCAGATGTAGCCGTAGATCACGAAGATGTGGCCGAGCAGTACCGCGTGGAGCGTGCCGAGCGAGGATTCGCGTCGGCGGTAGACGAAGCCGTAGATCCAGGCCGCGGTGAACGAGAGCAGATACGGGCCGAGGAACCACATGGTGGAGACCAGCGGCCGGCCGGCCTGGAGGGAACCGGCGATCGTGCCGAGGACCGCCACCAGGAAGGACAGCGGCAGCAGTGAGGTGAGCAGGATCAGCACCGGGCTGGACAGGTGGTAGATGAGGTCCATCGCGGCCCGGCCGGGCACCTCCCGCAGGATCAGCGGGACCAGGTTGGCCGACTGCAGATGCCCCTGGAACCAGCGGGACCGCTGGCGCACCAGCCGCCGCAGATCCAGTACGGCCTGCTGGGAGACGGCCGCCGTGGTGCAGTGCTGATTGGTCCAGCCCCGGGCGATCAGCCGCACCCCGAGGTCCAGGTCCTCGGTGAGGCTGTCGCTCCAGGGGTCCTCGCCCAGCGAGTCGAGCGCGGACAGCCGCATGAACTGGCCGTTGCCGCCCATGCCGACGCTGCCGATGAACCGGCGGGCGCTTTGGAAGATGTCGCCGTAGACGACGAACTCCATGTCCTGCATCCGGGCCAGCAGCCCGGCCCGGCGGTTGTACATCCGGACGCCGATCTGGGTGGCCCCGGTCCGCGGATCGTTGAAGAACGGGTCGACCGCCTCGATGACATGCGGGTCCAGCCGGCCGTCCGCGTCCACCACACAGACGATGACATCGTCCGGGTCACGGCCGCCGAGCAGCCCCGAAGCGCGCAGCAGTCGCACACCGTCGTTGAGCGCGGCGCCCTTGCCGAGACGGGCGCCCGGCAGCTTGCGCTGATGGAGCCACACCCGTTCGGGGTCCGCGGACCGGGCGATCTCGGGGGTCCGGTCGTCGGAGGCGTCGTCGATGATGAGGGCGACGCACTTTCCGGCGGGCAGGGCGGTAATCCGCGCGAGGCTTTCGGCCAGTACTTTCTCCTCGTTCAGGCAGGCGAGCAGAAAGACATAGAAGCGTTGTTCACCGGAGCCGGAACGGTGCGGCAGCCGGCGCCGGGACAGCAGGAACAGACCGAAGTTGTAGGTACCGGCCATCACGATGATGGCGACGCTGGCCCATATCAGGGGCTCATCGGTCACGTCCGGTCCACCGCGGACAGGTCCTTGGCCACGGGGGGCCTGGAACCGGTCGCGGAGGGGCGGGCACGTAATCGTATTCGAGCCAGCAACAGGCCGAGAACAATGAGGCAGTACAACAGGAATCCCGCCCCGGCGGTTGCCTGCAAAGCCCTGGCAACCGGAATTCCAGGAATCATTTCCGGTGCCGCGGCCAGGCCGACCAAGGGCAGCACTGATCCCACAGCAGACCTACCGTACATCGGTCCCCCCACCTTAGTTGGCGCAGGAGTGCCGGACGCCTCCCCAACGGGCCGACCTCTGCGCGCTTACGGAAGGTACCAGACCCAACACGGCCGAAGGTGAGCTTCAGTTGAACTTTCAAGGCGTAATTTTCTGCCCCATCGGCCCCATTGACAGGCGGCGCGAATCGTCAGAACAATCACCGGATTGTTGAGCTCAGTGATCCCGCTGGTGGAAATTCGGTGGGGAACCGGCCATGATCCATGCGCGGTGTCCGGCCATGATCCTCAGGCCGTAATCGGTCATGATCCGCTGTTTTCCCGCTGTCTCGTTCCCTGCAATGCGGGACCCGAATGAGGGGGGTAAAGAGCATGACGGAACCCTTAAGAAGAGCACGGCCGGCCTGGCTGGCGTTGATCGCCCTCGCCATCACCGCCCTGCTGGGCGGCGGCTTTTTGGCGCCTTCCGCGGCGGCGGCCCGCGAGGGCCGGGGGGACGCCGACAGGTCGGCGGCACAGAGCCCCGCGACCGGTGTGAACGGCAAGGACCTCAAGGGCTGGGCGGCCGCCCAGCGGTCCGCCGACCGTGAGCGCCGCGCCGAGATGGCCGGAAGCCACACCGGCGAAAAGCGGACATCGAAGCAGCTCCGGCGGTCGCTCCGGGCCACCGGACCGCACGCGAAACGCGCACCGCGGGCCCCCGAGCCGGGCCAGGCCAAGACGCTGGTGCTGTACGACACGGCGGGCCCGTACGGACACCTCGGTGAGCTGTACGCGATGGGCGTGGCCAACCTCGGCGGCCACTTCGGCACCGTGACCTCAAAGCCGGTCCAGGAGTACACCTCCGGCCTGATGGAGAGCTACGACGCCACCGTCTACATCGGCTCCACCTACTACGGCGACGAGATCCCCGACGCCGTACCGGAGGACTTCTACCTGGACACCCTGCTCTCCGAGCGGCCGGTGATCTGGGTCGGTGAGAACATCTGGAACATGGCGAACTCCGTCAGCCTGCAGGAGTTCGCGTACCGGTACGGCTGGGACCCGACCTCGTCGTTCTACGACGTGGACGGCAGCGTCGGCGAGATCGCCAAGGTGGCCTACAAGGGCCAGGACCTGACCCGGAAGATTCCGGCGGGCCAGGACGCCGGTGTCCTGCACCCCCACATCACACCCGGTGGGGACAACGCGCCGGTGACCGAGCTGGCCCAGGCGGTCGACACGGCCGGTGGCGCGGAGAAGACCTCCCCGTGGGCGATCCGCTCCGGCAACCTGACCTACGTCGGTGAGATCCCCTTCACCTACGTTTCCGAGGCCGACCGGATCATCGCCTTCCAGGACCTGCTCTTCGACGCGCTGGCTCCCGAGACCGCCGAGCAGCACCGGGCCATGGTGCGCCTGGAGGACATCACCCCGCTCTCCGACACCACCAGCCTGCGGGCGGTCGCGGACTACCTGAAGTCGAAGAACATCGCCTACGGCATCAATGTCATCCCGGTCTACAGCGACCCCAAGGGCGTGCAGAACAACGGCGTGGCGCGCACCGTGCGCCTTGCCCAGCGCCCGGCGCTGGTGAACACCCTCAAGTACATGCTCAACAACGGCGCGGTGCTGATGGACCACGGCTACACCCATCAGTACGGCAACGTCGACAACCCGTACAACGGGCTGACCGCCGACGACTTCGAGTTCTTCCGGGCCCATGTGGACGCCACCGACACGGTGGTCTACGACGGCCCGGCGACCGAGGACTCCGCGGAGTGGGCACAGGGCCGGGTCACCGCCGCCCTGGCCGAGTTCACGCGGGTGGGCCTGCCCACGCCGAAGCTGTGGACCACTCCGCACTACGCGGCCTCGGCCACCGACTACAAGGTGTTCGCGCAGAACTTCGCGGCCCGCATGGAGCGTCCGCTGTACTTCTCGGGCACTCTCTCCGGCGCCCCGACCGACTCCAGCCGCTACCTCGGGCAGTTCTTCCCGTACCCGGTCACCGACGTCTACGGCACCAAGGTGATCCCGGAGAACCTGGGCAGCTACGAGCCCGAGGCCCACAACAACAACCCGCCCCGGCTGGCGGCCGACCTGATCAACAACGCCAAGGCCAACCTGGCCGTACGGGACGGCTTCGCCAGCTTCTACTACCACCCCTACCAGCCGGTCGAGCCGCTGAAGGAGACCGTCGAGGGCATCCTGGCCCTCGGCTACACCTTCGTCAGCCCCGAGAGCCTGATCTGAGCGCCACCTGATCCACCGTCATACCGTCCGCAGGCCGTTCCCGGTCCGCCCCGCGCGGGCCGGGAACGGTCACGTACCACCCGGGCCCGTGCCCGAGGAAGGCCCTGCCCCGATGAGAGCGCTGAGGCGCGCGACCGCGGCGGTCACCGCCGCCGTCGCCGTCCTGACCGGATGCTCGGCCGGTGGGGACGACGACCCGCCCACCCCCCATGGCCAGGTGCGGGGCATCACGCTGCCCGCCTGGAACACCGACGACTACGACCGCCCCGAGGCCCGCCGCTATCTGCGGCAGATCGCCGGCACCGGCGCCGGATGGGTGGTCTTCACCCCCACCTGGTACCAGAACGGGACCCGGCGCGCCACGATGCACACCACCGAGGAGACCGCGAGCGACCGCAGCGTGCGGCGGATCGTCGGCCTGGCCCATGGTGCCGGGCTGAAGGTGATGCTCAAACCGCATGTGGACCTGGTGGACGGCGGCGACCGGGCCGGGATCCGGCCCACCGACCCGGACGCCTGGTTCACCGCGTACCGGCGCTTCATCACCCACTACGCCAGGCTGGCCGACGAACTGGACGTGGAGCAGTTCGCCGTCGGCACCGAACTGGCCGGGACCTCCGCCGACCGGCGCCGCTGGACCGATGTGATCGCCGCGGTGCGCGACACCTACGACGGCCCGCTGACCTACGCCGCCAACTACGACGAGTACACCCGGATCCGGTTCTGGGGCTCACTCGATCTGATCGGCATCGACGCCTACTGGCCGCTGGCCGGCTCCGCCACCGACGACCCCGCGCGGCTGGCGAAGGGCTGGAAGCCGATCGTCGCCGAACTCGCCGCGTTCTCCGCCCGGTGGGACAAGAAGATCCTGTTCACCGAGGCCGGCTACGTCAGCCAGCGGGGCGCCGTCGCCGCGCCGTACTCCTGGACCGTCAGCGAGCGCGCGGCGGTGGATGAGCAGTCCGCCGCGTATGAAGCGCTGCTGACCGCCTTCGACGGCCGGCCTTGGTGGGCCGGGGTGTGCTGGTGGATGTGGGACGACTGGCCGGACAGCGGCGAGACCGCACCGCGGCTGGCCTACACCCCCCATGGCAAACCCGCCGAGCAGGTGCTGCGCCGCTGGTGGCGGGGGTGACGGGGGGTGTGGTCAACTGCCGTCGATTATGACGAGCGTTGGTTATGACGAGCAGTCCTCGCTGGATCCGCTGGTGCTCACCCGCAGTGCGCCGCCAGAGGTGTTGGCGCTGTCGGCGAGGCAGTAGCCCGACACGTCCTGGAGGATGATGTCCGCCGGGCTGTCGCTGCCGCGCTGCGCGGTGAAGCGGTTGAAGCGCAGCGCGGTCCCGGAGTTGGCGATGACCGTCGGACGGCCGTCGTTCTTGGCGAACTTGACCGAGCTGTCGTTGAACGTGATGTGGTCCGCGTTGTGCAGATACCAGCCGAAGGCGGGACGGGTGCCGATGCTCTTCGGGTTGTAGTCGTCGGAGTCATTGCTGGGAACACCGGTGGACATGGTGCCGTTGCCGCCGGGCACGGTGAGATTGACGTGGTTGAAGGTCACACCGCTGATGTGATTGCCACCGGACTCGCCCCACAGCGTCGGGCTGAAGGAGGGGGTGTTACCGGTGCCGGTGATGTTGTCGTAGGTGATGTCGCTGATGTGGCCGACTCCCGGATTTCCCCCGCACCGTTTTCTCGTCCCGATCTTCTGCATGATGGGGGAGTGCACATTGGTCATGGTGATGTCGCGGTAGTGCACATCGGAGATGTTGGCGCCGTCCATCGAGACCATGCCGAGCCCGGACTTGTCCGCACCGGTGATGGTGATGCCCTGGAAGACGTAGTCCGTGAAGTCACCACAGGTTTCGGAGCCGAACATCAGGGCGTTGCAGCATTTCGCGGAGAGATGTGAATCGGTCACCCGCACATGGCCGTTGGGCAGCTTGGCGCCCAGGGCGTAATCGCTCTTGAAGGCGAGCGCGTCGTCATTGGCGGCGATATTGGCGTTGGTGACCGTGACATTGGTGGTGCTGATGATGTTCCAGCCGTCGCGGTCGCTCGCCGTGTCGATGGTGAGATGGTCCGAGGTCACGTTCTTGCAGCCGTTGATGAGGGCCGCGAAGTGGCCACCGCGCCGCAGGGTGATCCCGTCGAGGGTCAGCCCGTCGCAGCGGGTCAGGGAGATGATCTTGTCCGCCTCGCCGGAGTCGGGGTTTCCGGTGATGAGGTTGCCCGCGCCGTCGATGGTTCCCGAGCCGGTGAACCCGATGTCGGTGAGCTTGTCGCCGTAGAACATCGCGTTGTGGAAGTGGCTGTGGCCGTAGTCCTGGTAGTCGTCGTTCGGGTTGGACTCGGCCTTGTCGTAGGTGTCCGCGCTCGAACCGAGAATCGTGGCCCCGGAGTCCAGCTGGAGGGTCACCTCGCTCTTGAGGTGGACGGTGTTCTTGGACTTGTACTGACCCGACGGGAAGCGGACGATCCCGCCTCCGGCGCTGTTGGCCGCCGTGATGGCCTTGTCGATGGCGGCGGAGTCATTGCTCGCACCGTCGGCCTTCGCGCCGTAGTCCATCACGCTGAACACCGGGGCCGCGGCGGCGGCCTCCTCGGGTGCGGGGGCGGCGGTCGCCTGGGGCACCTGCGATAACCCGAAGGCGGCGGCGAGTGCGAGCGCCGCGCCTGCGGCGAGTCTCTTCATCTCTCGTTCTCCTTCTCCTGTGGAGCCGTGGAGATCCGACGTGTTGTTAGGTCTGGACCTAATTGACCTGCAGTGATCCCCCTGTTGGGGTGGCATTTCTCGATGCGAGCCAGGAAAGGTAGGACCTCTCTCCTCTGTGGAAAGTAACAGGCGGATACGAGCTGTCAATGGTCTCCGGCCGCCGATCACCTACGATCCCGCTGTGGCCCACTTCCGTATCCAGCGGTGCACCCCCCTGCCCGTCGGCGAGACCTGGCGACGGCTCACCGACTGGCCGCGCCACGGCGCCCATGTACCACTGAGCGGCGTCACCGTCCGTCCGGCGGGGCCGACCCGGGTGGGCACCGTGGTCGTGGTGCGCACCGGAGTCGGCCGCGCCGGATTCGACGACCCCATGGAGGTCGTGCGCTGGGACCCACCCGCCGGTGACCCACCCGCCGGTGACCCGCTCGCCGGTGACACTCCCGGTATCTGCAGGCTGGAGAAGCGCGGCTCGGTGGTCCTCGGATGGGCCGAGATCGAGGTGCGTCCCCGCGACGGCGGGTCCGAGGTGGTGTGGCGTGAGGAGGCGCGGCTACGGGGGCTGCCCCGGCTGTTCGACCCGCCCACGGTCTGGTCCGGCCGTCTGCTCTTCGGCCGTGTGGTCGACGCGCTGCTCGAGGACTGACGGGCGCGTCGGTCCGGCCTGGCGCCCGGCTCTCACATCATCCGACCCACACGGTAACTGACGACCGGCGACCGGCCCGATCATCCGCGCTCACCGCTGGGTAGGGATGCGCCGAGCCCCGCCGGGGCCCGTACCGCGCACGGCGCACCGCACACGCCCGGCATCACCGCACGGCACCGCACCGCCCCCGAAGGCCACCGAACGCCACGGAGAAGATGTCCCATGCGCAGTCGCTCCAGCACCCTGGCCAGCGTCACGGTGTTGTTCACCCTCCTCGCCCTGCTGCTGCCCACCGGCGTGGCCGCCACCGCGGCCACCGCCCCTGGGCCGCTGCCGGTCGTCACCCCGCACCCGCAGGAGATGTCCCGCATCGGAGCGGACGTCCACGTCCCCGCCCGTGTCCGCCTCGTCGTCGCGGACGGTGTGGACCGTCCGACACGTGATCTCGTCACCTCCGTGCTGCGCCGCGCGGGGGCCTCGCGGATCCAGGACGGCCCCGGGCCGAAGCTGACCGTGACCGTCGGCCGGATCACCGACGCACGGGTGGTGCGGGCGCTCCGGGCCGCCGGGGGCCGGGTGCCCGGTGAGCTTCCCGCAGAGGGCTACGCCCTCGCCGCGGGACGCGCCTCGGTGGCGCTCGCGGGCGCCGACTCGGACGGGACGTACTACGCCGCGCAGACGCTGCGTCAGCTGGTATCCGGCCACCGGACCATCGCGTCCGTCTCCGTCACGGACCATCCGCTGATGCCGCTGCGCGGGGTGATCGAGGGCTTCTACGGAAGCCCCTGGACCCATGCCGAGCGCATGGACCAGCTGGCGTTCTACGGGGACGTCAAGATGAACACCTACATCTACGCGCCGAAGGACGACCCCTACCACCGGGAGAAGTGGCGCGAGCCGTATCCGGCCGCCAAACTCGCCGAGCTCGGCGAGCTGGTCCGGCAGGCCACCGACCACCATGTGCGGTTCACCTTCGCCGTCTCCCCGGGGAACTCCATCTGCTACAGCGACCCCGCCGACATCGCCGCGCTGGAGGCCAAGCTGGACGCGGTCCACGACCTCGGGGTGCGCAGCTTCTCCATGCCGCTGGACGACATCAGCTACACCCGCTGGAACTGCGAGGCCGACCGCGCCACTTACGGAGACCCCTCGTCGGAGGCCGCCGCCGAGGCGCAGTCCGACCTGCTCAACGCGGTGCAGAAGGAGTTCCTGGACGAGCGGGCGGACACCAGGCCGCTCCAGATGGTGCCGACCGAGTACGGGGATGTCACCGACACCCCGTACAAGCGCGTGCTGCGCGAGCGGCTGGACGCGCGGGTCGAGGTGATGTGGACCGGAACCGATGTGGTGCCGCCGCGCATCACCGTCGCCGACGCGGAGCGGGCCGCGGCCGTATGGGGGCGCAAGGTCTTCGTCTGGGACAACTACCCGGTCAACGACTACGGCCAGGCCGAGGGCCGACTGCTGCTCGCTCCTTACGACGCCCGCGAGCCCGGACTGCACCGGCAGCTCTCCGGCCTGGTCCTCAACCCGATGAACCAGGCCGCCGCCAGCAAGGTCGCCCTCTTCGGCGGGACGGACTTCGCCTGGAACGACACCGGCTACGACGCCACCCGCACCTGGCAGGCCGCCGCCCGCTACCTCGCCGGGGACGGCCCCGGCGCGCGTCCGGACCGTACGGCCGCCACCGTTCGCTCACTGCTGGCCTTCTTCGACACCCAGCATCTCGCGCCCACCTTCGGCGCCGAACCCTGGCAGCCGCAGGCCCCCGAACTCGCCGCCCGGCTCGACCGGTTCCACACCACATGGGAGGCGGGGCACGAACGAACGGCCCTGCGGGATCTGCGCCCGTACGCCCGGCTGCTGGCCACTGCCCCCGAGCGCATCCGGGCCGGTGCCGCCGACCGTGGCTTCGTGGCGGACTCCGCGCCCTGGCTGGACGCGGTGTCGCTGTGGGGGAGCGCCTTCGAGCGCACCCTGGACGCCCTGGGCGCCCGTCTCGACGGCCACGAGGCCGAGGCCGCGCGGTGGTTCGCCGAGGCGGCGTCGGACGCGAAGCGCGCCGGGGAGATCCGCACCATCCCGGGCGAGACCCGCCCCGAGGGGCCGGTGCGCATCGCCGACGGAGTGCTCGACACATTCATCGCCGAGGCGGCCGAAACCGCCGAAGGCGCCGAGCCCTCCCAAACCGCCTGAGCCTCCGAAGCGTTGCATCCCGGCGAAGGTGGTGACGCTCGGATGGTTCTGCACTACGCTCCGTAGTATGGGGGTGCAGGGGGAAAGTACGGCGCGAGGGACCGCGGTGGTGATCGGCGGAGGTCTCGCCGGGATGCTGACCGCATGGGCGCTGCGTGGATATGCCGAGCGCATTGTCATAGTCGAGCGCGACCGCTATCCCGAGCGGCCCGCGTTCCGCTCGGGTGTTCCGCAGGGGCGTCACGCACATCTGCTGCTGGAGGCCGGGCATCGGGCGCTGGAAGCGCTGATGCCCGGTGTGCGCGAGGAGTTGACGGCCGCCGGTGCGGTGCGCGTCCCGATGTCGGGCGTGCGCTGGCTGAGCGCGGCCGGGTGGCTCGCGGAGTACGAGAGCGAGGTCGCGTTCCTCTCGTGCACCAGACCGCTGCTCGACCATACGGTGCTGCGCCGGGTGCGCGGCGAGCCCACGGTGCGATGGCTGGAGAACACGGACGTCGTCGGGCTCCTCGGCGCACCGGGCGAGGTGACGGGCGCTCAGGTCCGCGCGCGTGGCGATGCCCGCGCCCAGGTGCGCGAGGTGCGCGCGGAGCTGGTGGTCGACGCCTCCGGGCGCACCTCCGCGCTCCCGGCCTGGCTGGCCCGGCTGGGCTGCCCGTGCGCCGCCGAGGAGCGCGTCGACGCGGGCGTGTCCTACGCCAGCCGGCTCTACCACCGCCCCGCCGGTACGGATCCGGGCTTCGACGTGCTCTATCTGCAGACCAAGGCCCCCGACGCGCCCAGGCTCGGAGTGGTGCTGCCCGTGGAGGACGGCCGGTGGATCGCCAGCGTCGGCAGTATGCGGGGAGCGCAGGCCGAGCCGGGTGCGGCCGGTTTC
This sequence comes from Streptomyces sp. 11-1-2, assembly GCF_003595545.1. Classification (NCBI taxonomy): domain Bacteria; kingdom Bacillati; phylum Actinomycetota; class Actinomycetes; order Kitasatosporales; family Streptomycetaceae; genus Streptomyces; species Streptomyces sp. 11-1-2. The sequence goes on along the minus strand of NZ_CP022545.1, from coordinate 950,617 downwards.
GACCGGCAATTAGGTCTGCTGCGGGACCCGAGCCTGCGCGAGCTGCTGGCCCGGGCCGAGCCCGCCGGTGCGGTCCGCGGCTTCTGGCCCGGCCCGGGTGTGCGGCGTCACTACGAGCGCCGGGCGCCGCGGGGGCTGGTCGTCATCGGTGACGCCGTGTGCACCTTCAACCCGGTCTACGGCCAGGGCATCACCGTGGCCGCCCTCGGCGCCCGCGCCCTGCGGGCCGCCGCCGAGCGCCACGGCGGCATCGGCCATCGTACGGCGCACACCGCCCGTAAGGGCATCGCGGCCGCCGCGGACACCGCGTGGATGCTGTCCTCCAGCGAGGACGTGCGTTTCCCCACCACCACGGGCGGCCCCGCCGGAGTGTCGGTCCGGGCTCAGCACCGCTACCTGGACCGGGTCATGCGGCGTGCCACCGTCGACCCGCGGGTCTGCAAGACCCTGCACGAGGTGATGTCGCTGGTCGCCGCCCCCACCGCGCTGATGCGACCCGCCGTCCTGGGAGCCGTGCTGCGCGGGGGAGGGAGCGGCCGACCCGCATCCCCCTAGTGATCGTCGTGGCAGCCGGACGGTGCCGGTGGACCGTCCTAGCATCGACAGCATCCGGGTGTTGAAGCCACCCGCACCCCTGCCCCGACGACACGTCAACGGACGTCCAGACGGCCCCATCAGGAGCACAGCGTGCGAGCGACTTTCGCGGATTTCACCATCGATCCGCCTCGATTCGGCAATGGCACGGCCCGCTACGAGCGATGCCATCCCGACCGTGACCGCCTCGCGATCGGCGCGGGCGGACGGGTCGAGCTCGACTTCGCGCTGGACGACGGCGAACTGCCGGAGCAGCTCACGCTGACCCTGATCGCTCGGGTCTCACCGCTGGGTGAATCACTAGGATGCGCGCCGATCGACATCACCGCCAACGGGCATGCGGTGATCGAGCAGTTCACCGTGCCCGGCGGCGCGCGCCCCCGGGAGGTGGCCTTCGCGGTCCCCGGTGAGGCGCTGGTGGCGGGCGCGAACACGCTGTGCGTCCGCGGCTGCGCCGAGGCGCGCGGTCTGCTCTGGCTGTACCGCATCACCGTCGAGCCCTCCAGCATCTGCGCCCGTATCCACCTCATGACGGAGGAGCAGCCCGCCGAGGCGGCGGTGTGCGTCTACCGCACCGAGTCGCGCGCCCCGGGCTCCGCCGAATGGCGGCCCGCCCCGCGGCTGCTGGTCCATCTCGACCGGGGCGAGGGCTCGCTCCCCGCCCGGCTCGCCTGGCGCGGGCAGGACGGCGCGGAGGCGTCGATCGGGTTCCAGCCGGCGATGACGGAGTTCTACGGACACCGCCGGGCCGCTGACGGCACGCTCACCGAGTACCGGGGGGCGCTGGAGGGCCGCTCGGCCCTCCAGGACAGCGCGTTAGCAGAGGTGATGCACCGCTTCCGTACGGAGGAGGGCGGTGCGGCCGGGGGCGGCTGGTACCTCCGCCAGGAGCTGCGCCTGCTGATCGAGGACGGGGGGCCGCCTGTCGAGCGGGTGATGTGGGGCGACCCGTCGGGCCACTCGGGCACGGTGTCGCTGCTCGCCGCCGAGCCCGGCCCGGAGGCCGAGGTGACCGACCTGGTCACCAGGGTCCGGGCGCACAGCGAGTTCACCGAGTCGGGCGAGGTCGCGGAGAACCTGCTGCACGACTCATGGCACAAGTGGCTGGGCCATGGCGGGCGCGCCTGGCTGGAGTTCACCCTGCGGCGGCCCGTCGCCGTCGGCCACTACGTCCTGACCTCGGCGAACGACGTCCCCGGCCGCGACCCCAGGGACTGGACCCTCAAGGGTTCGAACGACGGGGAGCACTGGGTGGACCTCGACTCCCGCGTGGAGGAGAGCTTCGCGCATCGCCATCAGCCCCGGGGGTTCACCTTCCCCGCCCACGCGGCCTACGGCCACTACCGCCTGGAGATCACCCGGAGCGCCGGGGAGGACCATGTCCAGCTCTGCCAGGTCCGGTTCTTCACCTCCGCCCCTCAGCCGAAGGGCTTCATCGGCCACTACCAGCGAGCGGGCGAGGCGCCGACCGGATACCGCGGCACATCGCTGTCTGCCACCCCGGAGCCGGAGTCGGCGAAGGCGCTGCCGCGGACCGTCGAGCAGTGGCGGTCCTATCTGGCGGAGTACAGCGCGGCCATCCTGCGGGTCGCCGACGATGAGGACCTGAGCGGGGTCGGGGACGATCAGCGGGCGGCCGGCTGGCTCGGGTTCGAGGGCGCGGACGAGGAGAGCGTCCGCGCCCTGGAGGAGCGGCTCGGCACCCGGCTCCCGCCGAGCTACCGGGCCTTCCTGGGCGCCTCCGACGGCTGGCTGAACATCAGCCCGTTCATGTGGCGGATGCGGACGGCCAAGACCGTCGGCTGGCTCCGCGAAGCCGACCCCGAGACCTGGAGCGTCATCCGCGGCGGCGAGGGCGAGGACTGGGACGACACCGCGTTCATGGACCGGGCGCTGCTGGTCTCCGAGGAGGGCGACGCCCAGCACTGGCTGCTGGACCCGGCCGATGTGTCCGAGGACGGGGAGTGGGCCGCGTACATCTGGGCGAGCTGGTATCCGGCCCTGGGCGACCGGCACGCCTCGTTCGCCGAGCTGGTCGCCGAGGAGCGCACCGGTTTCGAGGACCAGGCGGCCCTGGAGATCCGCATGGCGCGCCCCGGGAGCGCCGGGGAGCTGGTGGCCGAGGGCCGGGCGCAGGCCCTGCGGGGCGAGGTGCGAAGGGCGATGGCCACCTTCGAGCAGGCCGCGGTCAAGGGCTCGGGCGCCGGTGCGTATCTGGGGGTCATCCTGGGGGCGTTCCTCGACATCAGTGTCGCCCAGCACTGGATCCGCAACCGCGTCCTCGGGGACCCGCATGTGATCGAGGTGATCGGCATGGAGCAGATACGGGCCGAGGCCGCCCCGCTCTATCTGCGCTGTGCGGCCGAGGAATGGACCGGCGCCCCCGGTGGCTATGTCTCGGCCCTCGGCGACATCCTGCCGCGGCTCCCGGACGGCGTGGACGGTGTCGTGGGTGCGGGCGGTGTATCCGCGGGGGGCGCCGCCACCGAGTGCGACGACACCGCCGCCTGGGTGGCCAGGGCCGCCGCCTTCGTCCCGCCGGCCCTGCCCGAATCCCGCACCTTCCAGCAGGCTCTGGATCTGGCCAGGGCGCTGGCCGACCGCGGCGCCATCGATCAGTCCTGGGCCGTGATCGAGGCCGCCCTGCCCCACTGGCACTCCGACTCCCCGCACCGCATCGCCCCGGTCGTGCTGCTCACCGATCCGGCGTTCCGCGAGGTGATCACCCCGGCCCGGGCCCGTCGCGTCGTCACCACGCCCCGGGGAGAATTCCGCGAGTAGGCCCCCGCCCTGCTACGGCCCGCTCTCCTATGGCCTGCCGTCCGTCGCCGCAAGGCCGTCCAGGAGGGTGCCGAGCGCGGCCGTCACCAGCGCGCACACCTCGTCCGGGTCCGCGTCGGCCAGCGGCTCCTTGCCCACCAGCACCCGCATCATCCCTATGCCGAGCAACCAGGACAGCGCCAGATCCGCCCGCAGCTCGTGATTGTCGGCGCTGGACAGGGAGGCCAGCACCCGTGCGTAGTCGTCGCTGATGGCGCGCACGGCCGTACCGATCTCGTCACCGCTGTCCACCGAGCGCAGCAGCGTCGCCAGCGCGCGGGTGCCCGGTTCCTTCGCACCGTGGCCCAGCAGCCCGCGCAGGGCGGTCTCCGGCAGCTCATGGGGTGGGGTGGTGCGCAGCTGCTCCTCCCCGTTGCGCGCGATCACCTCGCCGAACAGCGCTCTCTTCGAGCCGAAATAGCGGAACAGCAGCGCCTGGTTGACCCCCGCGCGATCGGCGATGTCCCGCACCGTCGCCCGTTCATAGCCCCGCTCGGCGAACAGCGCCGCCGCGGCTTCCATCAGCCGCCGACGTGTGTTCCGCGCGTCCCGCCGCTGTCCCTCGGACACGGTCGTCCCCATCACGACACACCCCTCTCGTCAGCTTGCGGCGATGAACCCGTCGGGCCGTCAGATCAACGGCGCAAAGGGGCCGTTGACCGTACCAGCCGACGACTCCTACTTTTGTAAGCACGTGCTTACGCAAGGGAGGTCACGGTGACCACAGCGGAGACGACACCCCTCACCTATCCCTTCAACTCCTCCGACGGGCTGGCGCTCAGCGAGGCATACGAACAGGCCAGGAACCGCACGGGATTACTCCGGGTGTGCTTGCCCTACGGCGAGCCCGCCTGGCTGGTCACGCGGTACGCCGACGCCCGGCTGGTGCTCGGCGACCGGCGGTTCAGCCGTGCGGAGGCGCTCCACCACGACGAGCCACGGCAGTCCGAGGGCCGGCGCGACAGCGGCATCCTGACCATGGACCCGCCCGACCACACCCGGCTGCGCACCCTCGTCGCCAAGGCGTTCACCGTTCACCAGGTGGAGAAACTCCGCCCCTGGGTCAGGCAGTTGACCCATGATCTGCTCGATGACCTGGAGGCGGCGGGGCCACCGGCCGATCTCGTGGACCGCTATGCCCTGCCCATTCCGGTCGGGGTCATCTGCGCCATGCTCGGCGTCCCGGAGGAGGACCGGCCGAGGTTCCGGATCTGGAGCGACGCCGCGCTGTCCACCAGCTCGCTGAGCGCGGAGGAGTCCTCCCGCAACACCGATGAGCTGCGCGCCTATATGGCCGGGCTGATCGAGGTCCATCGCAGCAGCCCCCGGGACGACATCATGACCTCGCTGATCGGGGCGAGGGACGCGGGCGACCGGCTGTCCGAGCTCGAACTCGTCGATCTGTGCGTGGCCATCCTGGTGGCCGGGCACGAGACCACGGCCACCCAGATCCCCAACTTCGTACTGACGCTGCTGGAGCACCCGCAGGAGCTGCGGCGGCTGCGCGAGAACCCCGATCTGCTGAACGGTGCCGTCGAGGAGCTGCTGCGCTTCGTCCCGCTGGGCATGGCGGCCTCCCAGGCCCGCTACGCCACCGAGGACGTCGAGGTGGGCGGCACCCTGGTGCGCACCGGGGAGCCCGTGCTGGTCGCGGTGGGCTCGGCCAACCGCGACGCGCTGCGCTTCGACGAGCCGGGCACCCTGAACGTCGCGCGCCCCGCCGCCCAGCACCTCGGCTTCGGCCACGGTGTGCACCACTGCCTGGGTGCGCCGCTGGCCCGTCTGGAGCTCCAGGAGGCGCTCGGCGCGCTGATCACCCGCTTCCCGAATTTGCGGGCGGCCGGGGATGTGGAGTGGAAGGGCCAGATGCTGGTCCGCGGGCCCCGTGTCATGCCGATCGCGTGGTGAGCGGGATGACCTGGAAGGCGGAGATCGACCCTGGCCGGTGCATGGCGTCCGGCATGTGCGCCGGAATCGCCCCCGACCTGTTCGTCCTCGACGAGGAGCACGCCCGGCCGCGACACGAGGAGGTCCCGGAGGAGGAGCGGGTGCTGGACGCGGCGGACTCCTGTCCCGCGCTGGCGATCACCATCCGCGACGGCGCCACGACCGTCGGACCGCGTCCCTGAACCCTGCCCGTAAACCCCGCGTCAGGACTTCTGGGCGACACCCGCCCAGAAGGACACCTCTTCGTCGGTCACATCGCCGGTCTCCACCTGGGAGTCCGTTTCGGCCAGGTCGGTGCGCCACCGGTGCGGCACCTCCAGGCCCGGTTCGGCCAGCTCCAGCCCGGTGAAGAAGCGTTCCACCTCGTCCCTGGTACGGATTTGCCCCGAGATGCCCCCGCTGCGGTAGACCTGCACGGTCTTCTGGGTGGCCTCGGGGTCGAAGTCCGGGGTGATGTGGCTCAGCACCAGAAAGGAGCCGGGGGCGAGCGCGTCGACCAGCCGCTGGACGATCTCGTACGGGCCCCACTCGTCGGGCACGAAGTGCAGCAGCGAGACCAGGCTCAGCGCGACGGGCCGGGACAGGTCCAGCACCTCGGTGAGATCGGGCGAGGCGAGGATGTTCCCGGGCTCGGTGATGTCCCCGTGCACATAGGCCGTGCGGCCCTCGGGGCTGCTCTTGAGCAGGGCCTGGGCGTGGGCGAGGACGATGGGGTCGTTGTCCACGTAGACGACCCGGGCGTCCGGGGCGATTCCCTGGGCGACCTCGTGCAGATTGGGCCGGGTGGGAATGCCGGTGCCGATGTCGAGGAACTGGCGGATGCCCCGCTCGGCGGCGAGGAAGCGGATCGCGCGGTGCATCCAGGCCCGGTTGGTCCGGGCGGCGATCATGACACCCGGCCAGAGGGTGAGCACCTTGGCCGCGGCCTCACGGTCGGCGACGTAGTTGTCCTTGCCGCCCAGGAAGTAGTCGTACATCCGGGCGCTGTGCGGTCGCCCCTGGTTGAGAGGGGTGTTGGGGGGCTCCGGCCCGCTTCCGGTCTGGGATGCTACCCCTTGCGCGGTCACGTGGTTCTCCTCCGTATCCCGGCGCGATCGCTCGCGCCGCGGTCGACTGTTCCCAGGATGGTAAACCGCCTGCCGGTACGGGGAAGTTGAGGGGCCCGGTCACGGCCGGCGCCGTTACGCGCCGGCCGCACCGCCCCAGGAGGCCCCGTCAGGAGGCCACGTTGTCCATGCGTTCACGCAGGCTGCGCGGCCGCATATCGGTCCACACCTCGTCGACGTACGCGGAGCACTCGTCCTTGGTGCCCTCCTTGCCGACGGGGCGCCAGCCCTCGGGCACCTCGAGGTCGGCGGGCCACAGCGAGTACTGGTCCTCGTCGTTGCGCAGCACCTGGTAGCGGGCGTTGTCGTCCATGGTCGTTGTCTCCTGTCGGTGATCGGTCAGGTTGGTGATGGTCGGTGACGTCACGGATGGCGGTCAGTCGGGTTGGGTCGGCCGCCCCTCCTCATGGCGCCGGGACAGCGTGCGCAGGGTCGGGCTGGCGGTGGCCAGGACGGCCGCGGCGGCCATCCCCGCCGCACAGAGCAGGATCGCCCGGTCGCCCGGCACGGTCTGGGCGAGCGATCCGCCCAGCGCGGGACCCGCCGCGCCCGCGGCACCGCAGGCCAGCACGAGTGTGCTGGTGAGCCTGCCGCGCAGCTCGTCCGGGGTGCGCAGGAGCTGATCGGTCATGATCGCGGTGTTGGCCGTCGGCGGGAACAGCGCCATCAGGGCGAACAGCACCCCGATCAGATAGCCGCTGTCCACCAGTACGGTGACCGGGGCGAACACGGCCAGGGCCCAGAACACCGCGACGATGGAGCCGTACGAGCCCAGCCGCCGGTACAGCACGGGCGCCACCAGCGCGCCGGCCACCCCGCCCACCCCGAGCATGGCCGCCATCACGCCCACCTCCCCGGAGGGCACCCCCCGGGACTCGGCGAGCACGATGACGACGAGATAGAAGGCGCTGAAGAACAGGTTGAGCACCACCGCGCACGCCACGGTGACCCGGATCCGGCGCTCCCGCCACACCCACCGCAGCCCGGCCAGCGCCTCACGGCCCAGCGGGCCCGCCCCGCCGGGGGGCCGTTCGCGCCGGGGCAGCCTGACGAAGAGCAGCGCGACGAAGGAGAGCGTATGCGTCACGGCGTCCACCAGGAAGGGGACGAACCGCCCCACGGCGAAGAGGAATCCGCCGGTCGCGGTGCCCGCCAGCTGGCCCATCGAGGCACGTGCCGTGTTCATCGCCACCGCCGTGGGCAGATGGTCGTCCGCCACCAGGGCGGGCAGCGACGCGTTCTCCGCCGGTTCGAAGAGTGCCGCGCTCGCCCCGAACACCGCCGCCACGGCCACCATGTGCCAGACGGTGGCCGCACCGGCCCACACGGCGACCACCAGGCTGATCGCGGAGACCGCCTGGGCCGCCTCGCAGCCCAGCATGATGGCCTTGCGGTCGTAGCGGTCCACCAGGACACCCGCCGGGAGCCCCACCACCATCTGCGCGGCGGCGATGGTGCCCATGACCAGACCGGAGGCGGCGGCCGAGCCGGTGAGCGCGAGGACCAGCAGCGGAAACGCGATCACCGCCGCGTGGAAGCCGAACTCCGAGAGCGCCTGACTGCCCCACAGCAGCCGGTAGTCCCGGTTGCGCGAGAGGGGAACCGGCGGGGACACCGGCGGGGCCGCGGTCATACGGCGCCCCGGCAGTCCTCGGCGATCCGGCGCAGCGCAGCCGCGAAGTCCCCGGCCACCGCCTCCACGGTCGCGTTATCATGCACATCGGGGCGGTAGCGCCAGGTGAAGCCGAGCCGGCCGTCCTGCACCGCGCCCACCACCTCCAGCAGATGGGAGCCGCCCTCGCGCGGGTCGTGGTCCTGGCCGAACGACCCGTGCTCGGCGTGCACCAGACCGCCCTGGGACCGCGCCGACCGGGCGTCCCACTGGCCCAGGTAGTTGAACACGATCTGCGGCCCGGCGCCGTGCCGGGACAGCCGCTCGCGCAGCGCGGGTGGGCCGAAGGCCCGTAGCGCCCCGAAGCCGAAGCCGTTGCCGGGGACGGTCCGCAGCCGCCGCCGGACCGACTTGACCAGACCGCGCCAGTCGGCCGGGCCGCCCTCGGGGATGTCCGGCAGGTCGAAGGAGACCGGGTACATGGTGGTGAACCAGCCCACCGTACGGGAGAGATCGACCCCGTCCAGGATGTCCTCGCGCCCATGGCCCTCCAGCTCCACGGAGACCCGCTCCTGGCCCGTCCAGCGGGACAGCGCCAGCGCGAGGGCGGCGAGCAGTACATCGTTGATCCGGGTGCGATAGGCGGTGGGCGCCGAGCGCAGCAGCGCCTCGGTGTCCCGCTCGTCGAGCTCGACCGGCACCGTACGGATCTCGGCCCCCGGCGCGGCCACCTGATGGTCGACCGGCAGCGGCCGGGCGTCGAGCGCCCCGCACCAGTGGTCGGCCTCGTGGTCCAGGGCGCCGCCCGCGACATGTTCGGCGAGCCCCCGCGCCCAGTCGCGGAAGGCGGTGGTCCTGGAGCCGAGGTCCACCGGTTCGTCCCGTACGCCCTGCTGATAGGCGATGTCCAGATCGTCCAGCAGGATCCGCCAGGACACCCCGTCGATGACCAGATGGTGCGCGGTCAGGAAGAGGAACGGCCGCCGGCCCTCGCCGAAGCGGAACAGCGCGGCCTTCAGCAGCGGCCCCCGGCCGAGGTCGAAGTCCGCGTGGAGCGCGTCGGCCGCCTTCTCCATCGCCGCGTCCGCCTCCCGCGCCGGCCGGCCGGACAGGTCGTGGCGGTCCAGGACGGCGATCTCGGCCTCCGGTTCGGGGACGTGGCTCCGCCACTCGCCGCCGTCCTCGGTGAACCGGGTGCGCAGCGCGTCATGGTGGACCAGGAGCGCGGCCAGCGCCCCCTCCAGCGCCTTCTCGTCCGGCTCCTGGTGCAGCTCCAGCAGGGTGGACTGGTTGAAGTGGCGCGGATTCACGGTGTGGGTGGCGAAGAACCAGCGCTGGATCGGGGTGAGCGGAAGCGACCCGGTCACCGGCTCCGCCCGGACCTCGTCCCGCTCGGCCGTGGCCACGGCGGCGAGCGCGGCCACCGACTGATGGGCGAACAGATCCTTGGTGGTCAGCCGGAGCCCGGCCTGGCGGGCGCGGGAGACCACCTGGATGCTGAGGATGGAATCCCCGCCGAGGTCGAAGAAGTTGTCGTCCACGCCCACCCGTTCCAGACCGAGCACATCCGCCCAGATGTCCGCGATCCGGTGCTCCATCGGGGTGCGCGGGGCGACATGGCCCGCACTGGAGGTGACGGGCGCCGGATCCGGATCGGGCAGGGCCCGGCGGTCGACCTTGCCGTGGGCGGTGAGCGGAAGGGCGTCCAGGGTGGCGAACGCGGACGGCACCATATGGGACGGCAGGGTCCGCCCCAGGACGTCGCGCAGCGAGGCGGCGGTCGGCGCGGCGCCCGGCGCCGGGACGACATAGCCCACCAGGCGCTTCCCACCGGAGGGCTGCTCCGGGGTCGGGGCGGTCTCCCGTACGGCGACCACCGCTTCCCGCACCTGAGGACTGCGCCGCAGCGCGCTCTCCACCTCGCCGAGTTCGATCCGGAAGCCCCGCACCTTGACCTGGTCATCGGCCCGGCCCAGGAACCTCAGCTCACCGTCGCCGGTCCACCGCACCACGTCGCCGGTGCGGTACATCCGGCCGCCCGCCGGGCCGAACGGATCGGCCACGAACCGTGCGGCGGTCAGCCCTGGGCGGCCCAGATAGCCGCGCGCCAAACTCGCGCCCGCCACATACAGCTCCCCGGCCACGCCCACCGGCACCGGGCGCAGCGCCTCGTCCAGCACATAGACCCGGGTGTTCGGGATCGGCCGGCCGATCGGCGGCGCCCCCGACCCCGCCGTGAGCGGCCCGGACCAGGTGCTCACCACCGTGGCCTCCGTCGGGCCGTAGGAGTTGACCAGGCGCCGGCCCGGCGCCCAGCGGTCCACCAGCTCGGCGGAGCAGGCGTCGCCGCCGACGATCAGGGTCCGCAGATCCGGCAGCCCCGCCCGCCACGCCGCCTCCGGCACGGTGGCCAGCGCGGCCGGGGGGATCAGCGCATGGGTGATCCGCTGCCCGCCGAGCACCTCGGCCAGCCGCTCGCCCAGCAGCGGGCCCTCGTCACCGATCACTAGCGTCGCGCCACGGGGCAGCGAGACGCACAGCTCCAGGACGGAGGCGTCGAAGCTGGGGGAGGAGAACTGGAGCACCCGGTCCCCGGCCCGCACGTCGTAGTGCGCGGCCGCGGCCGACGAGAAGCCGGCCAGCCCCGCATGGGTGACCACGACCGCCTTGGGCACACCGGTGGATCCGGAGGTGTAGATGACATACGCGGGATGGTCCGGCGTCAGGCCACGGCCGGGCGGTGGCCCGGCGGGACCGTCATCGGTCCAGACCGAGGCCGCGTCGTCGAGCACCACCGAGGGCGCGGCGTCCCGCAGCATGAACGCCACCCGCTCCTCGGGATACCCGGGGTCGACCGGCAGGAACGCACCGCCCGCCTTCGCCACGGCCAGCTGCGCCACCAGCATCTCCACCGAGCGCGGCAGCACCAGCGCCACCAGCCGCTCCGGCCCCACACCCTGGCCGATCAGCCGGTGTGCCAACCGGTTCGCGGCCGTCTCCAGCTCGGCGAAGGTGAGATCGCCCTTCCCGTACCGTACGGCCGTGGCATCCGGGGAGACGGCCGCCTGCCGTTCGAACAGCTCGCGCAGCGTGGCCCGGTCCACCTCGCGCCGGGTGTCGTTCCACTCGACCAGGGTGCGTCGCAGCTCGGCCGGGGTGGTCAGCGGCAGCGCGCCCACCGGCCGCCGCGGATCCTCGGCGATCGCGGCGAGCAGCGTGCACAGGGCGTCGCCCATCCGCTCCACGGTCGGGGCGTCGAACAGATCGGTGCTGTAGCCGATCAGTCCGCGCAGCACCCCGCCCTCGGCCTCGGCGAACTCGAAGGTCAGGTCGAAGGCGGCGGTGTCGGTGTCCAGCTCCACGTCCGCCAGCTCCAGACCGGGCAGCTCCAGCGCCCGGCCCGGGGCGTTCTGCAGCACCACCATCGCCTGGAACAGCGGTGTCCGGCTGGTGTCCCGGACCGGCCGCACCTCGTCCACCACCCGCTCGAACGGCACCGCCTGATGGGCGAAGGCGTCCAGGACGGTGCCGCGCACCTCGGCCAGGAAGTCGCCGAACCGGGCGTGCGGATCGACTGTGGAGCGCAGCACCAGGGTGTTGACGAAGAAGCCGATCAGCCGCTCCACCTCGGGGCGCTCCCGCCCCGAGGTGACGGTGCCCACGGCGATGTCCCGCCCGCCCGACAGCCGGGCCAGCAGGATCTGGGACGCCGCCACCAGCGTCATGAACAGGGTGGTTCCCCGTGCCTGCCCGAACTCCTTGAGACGCAGGCTCACTTCGGCGGGAACTGTGAACCCCGCGGTCGCGCCGTGCTTCGTCCGCACCGCGGGCCGGGGCCGGTCGGTGGGCAGCTCCAGCGCCGGGACCCCGGTTAACTGGCGTGTCCAGTAAGCCAGTTCCTCATCCGCGCGGGGAGCGGTCAGCTCGGCGCGCTGCCAGGCGGCGAAGTCCGCGTAGTGCACCGGCAGCGGGGGCAACGCCGCGGGCTCACCGCTCAGCGCCGCCCCGTACAGCTCCCGCAGATCGCCGGTGAGCACACCGGTGGACCAGCCGTCCGTGATGATGTGATGCAGCGTCAGGCTCAGTACGTGCTCCTGGGCGCCGAGCCGGATCAGCCCGGTCCGCAGCAGCGGTCCGCGCCGCAGATCGAACGGGCGCGCCCGCTCGTACGCCAGCAGCTCCACCAGCTCCGCCTCCCGCTCGTCGGCGGGGAGGTGGGACAGATCGGACGGGTCGAGCCGGATCTCCCAGGGGTCGTGCACGATCTGCACCCCGCGGCCGTCCACCGCGTCGAAGGTGGTCCGCAGCGACTCATGCCGGGCCACCAGCGCGGTCAGCGCCGCCCCGAGCGCATCCACATCGAGGGTTCCGCGCATCCGCAGCGCCAGCGGGGTGATGTACTCGGCGCTGTCCGGCGCGAAGGAGTCCAGGAACCACAGACGTTGTTGCGGATACGACAGCGGCAGCTCGCCGTCCCGGGCCACCGGTGTGATCGGGGCGGGCCGGTCCCCGGCGCGGCCGTCCGCGCCACCGAGCGCCTCGGCCAGAGCGGCGACGGTCGGATGGGTGAACACCAGGCGGGGCGAGGGCTCCACCCCGAGCACCTCCCGCAGCCGTGAGGTGAGCCGGATGGAGAGGATCGAGTCGCCGCCCAGCTCGAAGAAGTTGTCTTCGGCGCCGACCCGTTCCACCTCCAGCACCTCGGCCCACACCGCCGCCACGGCCTGTTCGGCTCCCTCGCGCGGTGCGCGGTAGGGCGTACGGCGGATGTCCGGGCCCGGGGCGGGCAGCGCCGCGCGGTCCAGCTTCCCGGTCGGGCCGAGCGGCAGTGCGTCCAGCGGGACGACGGTGGACGGCACCATGTAGTCCGGTAGCCGCTCCGCCGCGTACGCCCGCAGCCGCGCACCGTCCGCCGCCCCGTCGCCACCGGCCACCACATAGGCCACCAGCCGCTTGCCACCGGGACCGCCGTCCTGGGCGACCACGGCGACATCCGCCACCTCCGGATGACCGGCCAGCACCCCCTCCACCTCGCCCGGCTCGATCCGGAAGCCACGGACCTTGACCTGGTCATCGGCGCGGCCGAGGAACTCCACCGTGCCGTCCGGCCGTCGGCGCGCCAGATCGCCCGTGCGGTACATCCGCTCCCCGGCGGGCCCGTACGGATCGGCGAGGAACGCCGCGGCGGTCGGACCGGGACGGCCGAGATAGCCACGCGCCACCCCTTCCCCGGCGATGAAAAGCTCCCCGACCACCCCCGACGGCACGATCCGCAGCCGCGAATCCAGGACGTGGACCCGCATGTTGTCCAGCGGCCGGCCGATCGGCACCACCTCGGGCACCCCGTCGGCGCGGGACATCGGGAAGGACGTGGCGAAGGTCGTCGTCTCGGTCGGCCCGTACCCGTCCACCACGGTCAGCCCGGGGCAGCGCTCCAGCACCCGGCGCACCGAGGCCGCGGGCACCACATCGCCACCCGTCCACACCTCGCGCAGCCCCGCGAAGCAGTCCGGCGCGTCCTGCGCCAGCAGCCGGAACAGCCCGGCGGTCAGCCAGAGTCCGGTGATCCCCTGTGCTGCCACCAGTCGGCGTACCGCGACTGCGTCCAGCTCGCCCGATGTCACCACCACCCGGCCACCGCCCAGCAGCGGCACCCACATCTCGTAGGTGGCGGCGTCGAACGCCACCGGAGAGTGCAGTGGCACCCGCTCGTGCCCGCCACCGGCGAAGGCGCGGTCGAGGGCGAGCGCCGCCACATCGCGATGGCGCACCCCGACGGCTTTGGGCACACCGGTCGAGCCGGAGGTGAACATCACATACGCCAACTGGTCCCGGTGCACCGGCACCACGTGTGTCATCGGCTCGGCCTCCCGCGCGGCGGCCACCTCCTCCGGCGTCAGCACGACCGCGGCGCCCGCCTGGTCCAGCAGCGTCCGCCGCCGATCGCCCGGGGCGCGGACATCCACCGGTACATACACCCCACCGGCCCTGACCACCGCCAGCTCGGCCACGACCAGCTCCACCGACCGGTCCATGAGCAGCGCCACCCGGTCCTCCGGCCGCAGCCCGGACCGCACCAGGTGTCCCGCCAACCGGCCCGCCCAGTCATCGAGTTGGGCGTAGCTGAGCGAGGTGGCGCCGTCGGTGACGGCGACGGCGTCCGGGGTACGGCGGACCCGCTCGGCGAACAGGTCGGCCAGCGAGCCCTCCGGCAGCGGCCGGGCGGTGGCGTTCCACTCGCCCATCGCCCGGAGGCGCTCCGCCGCCGTCAGCAGCGGCAGCTCGTCCAGCGACCGTCCGGCGCCGTCCGCGATCCCGGTCAGCAGCGTCTGAAGATGGGCCGCTGCCCGCTCCACGGTGGCCGCGTCGAACAGCGCCGGATCGTAGGCGATGTCGAAGCCCAGCCGGTCGCCGAGATAGGCGCGCAGACACAGCGGGAAACTGGTGGAGTCCTCGGCCCGCACCTCCTGGACACGGATCCCGGCACCGGCCGCCGACGCCTCGTCGAAGGGGTAATTCTCGAACACCACCATGCTGTCGAAGAGCGCCTCACCGGCCGGAAGCGCGCTGAGGGCCTGGATCCGGGGGAGGGCGACGAAGTCGAAGCGGCGGGACTCGCTCTGCTGCTCCTGAAGCTCCCGCAGCCACTCCACGACCTCACGGCCGCCCTCGGCCACGGCCCGGGTGGGGACCGTGTTGATGAACATGCCGACCATCGTCTCCACGCCCGGCAGCCCCTCCGGACGGCCCGAGACGGTGGTGCCGAACACCACATCGCGCTCACCGCCGTACCGCGACAGCAGCAGCGCCCACGCCCCCTGCACCACCGTGTTGACCGTCAGCCCGCCGCCGCGCGCCGTCTCCCGCAGCCGGGCGGACACCTCCTCGGTCAGCTCCAGCCGGGTCAGCGCGGTCGAGGAGGTGCGATGCGCCTCCCGGGGCGGCCGGTCGTACGGCAGCGGCGTGCGGACGCCGAAGCCCGCCAGCACCCCGCGCCAGTGGCGCTCCGCCCGCTCCTGGTCCTGTCCGCGCAGCCAGCGCAGAAAGTCCCGGAAGGGCCGGCGCGCGGTCGGCCGCGGTGTGCGTCCGGCGACGAGGGCCGCGTAGGTCTCGCACACCTCGGCGAAGATCTGCCCGGTGCTCCAGCCGTCCAGCATCAGATGGTGGGAGGTCCACACCAGCATGACCTCGTCATCGGGCAGCCCGGCCACCGCGATCCGGCTCAGCGGGGCCGAGGTGAGTGCCATCCCGGCGGCGCGGTCCTCGGCCAGCAGCCGGCCCAGCGCCTCCTCGCGCGCGGACGGTGTCAGCCCCCGCCAGTCCAGCCGGGTGGTGAGCAACTCGGCCTGGCGGTGGACGAGTTGGACGGGCTCGGCGAGCCCATCCCAGCGGACGGAGCTGCGTAGGCCCGGCGTCCGGTCCACCACCCGCTGCCAGGCGTCGGCGAAGGCGTCCGGGTCGGCGATCCCGCCGATCCGGATGGCGATCTGGTCGAAGTAGGCGCCACCGGTGGCACCGCTGTCCACGAGGCCATGGAAGAGCATGCCGGCCTGGAGCGGGGTCAGCGGATAGACGTCCTCCACCGCGCCGCCGTCACCGGCGATCAGGTCCACCTGGCGCTGGTCGAGCCGGGCGAGCGGGAAGTCGGACGGCGTGCGCCCGCCCGCGCCGGGCTCCGCGCAGTGCGCCACGATCTCCTTCAGCGCGGCCAGACAGTCGTCCGCGAGCCGGCGCACGGTCGCCTCGTCGTACATCCGGGCCGGATAGCTCCAGCCCAGCTCCAGCCGGCCGTCCTGGACCGCGCCGGTGACCTCCAGCAGACAGGGGCGGGTCTCCCCGGGCGGGGCGTCCTGGCCGGTCACGGGGAGGGCGGCGCGGTAGAGCCCGGGGGCGGCGCCGTCGTCCGCCGCCACCTCCCACTGGCCGTGGTAGTTGAAGACGATCTGCGGTGACGGGCCGTCCCGCAGCTCCCCGGCCGGGGAGCCCTCGGGGGCCAGATGGCGCAGCGCTCCGTAGCCGAGCCCGTGGTGCGGGACGGCGCGCAACTGCTCCTTGACGGACCGGAGGGTGTCGCGCCACCCCGCCTCGGCGTCGACGGCCAGCGCGAGCGGGTATTCGGAGGTGAACCAGCCGACCGTACGGGAGAGATCCAGGTCCTCGAAGAGATCCTCGCGGCCGTGTCCCTCCACGCCGATCAGCACCGTGTCCCCACCGGTCCAACGGGCCAGGCTCCGGCCGAGCGCGCCCAGCAGCACATCGTTGATCCGCGTCCGGTAGACACCGGGGACCTGGCGCAGCAGCGCCTCGGTCTCGGCCCGGCCGAGGACGGTGGTCACCGTGGCCGCCGTCTCATGGGTGTTGGGGCCCTCACGGTCGACGGGGAGCGCGGCGGGCGCGGAGCGCGCAACCCCCGTCCAATACTCCAGATCGCCGTCGAGCCCGCCGGAGCGCACGTGTTCCGCCAGCCGGGCGGCCCAGCGGGTGAAGGCGCTGCTCGCCGGGGGCAGGGTGGCCTGGCCACCGGCGGCGGCGCGGCGGTAGGCGGTCTCCAGGTCGCCGAGCAGGACCCGCCAGGAGACGCCGTCCACCACCAGATGGTGGGCGGTGAGCAGCAGCTCGGACGGCCGCCCGGGACCGAAGGTGAACAGCAGCACCCGCAGCACCGCCCCCTCGGCGATGTCCAGCCCCGTCTGGGCCGCGACCGTGGCCTCCCGTACGGCGGCGGTGCGTGCGGCATCGTCCAGACCGGACAGGTCGTGCCGCTCCAGGACACCGTCGGGGGCGGCGGGAAGGACCTCCTGCCGCCACCGTCCGTCGACGGCCAGGAAGCGGGTGCGCAGCGCCGCGTGGTGCGCCACCAGGGCGTCCACCGCCTGGCGCAGGGCGGCCTCGTCGAGGTCGCCGGTGAGCTCCAGCCGGTGGCTCATGGTGAAGTGGTGCCGCTCGCCGGGCCGCCGCCCGTCCAGATACCAGTGCTGGATCGGGGTCAGCGGCGCCGGTCCGGCCACCGCTTCGGCGGGTTCCGGAAGCGGCTGCCGCCGGGCGGTCTCGACGCTCAGCCCGAGTTCCGCGACGGTCTGGTGGCGGAAGACGTCCTTGGAGGTGAGGGTCAGCCCGGCCTGGCGGGCGCGGGAGACGATCTGGATGCTGAGGATCGAATCGCCGCCCAGGGCGAAGAAGTTGTCCTCCACGCCCACCTGGGGGACGCCCAGCACCTCGGCCCAGACGCCCGCCAGCACCGTCTCGGCCGGGGTCCGGGGGGCCACGTACGGGGAGCCCTGCTCCGGCCGCTCGGGGGGAGCGGGCAGCGCGCGCCGGTCGGCCTTGCCACTGTCGGTGCGGGGCATCCGGTCCAGCGTCACGAAGGCGGCCGGGACCATGTAGTCGGGCAGGGCGCGCTTGAGCCGGGCGCGCAGCTCCACCGGATCCGGGACGGCGGCCGGGTCGGGGGAGTCGGCGGAACCGGTGGCCACCAGATAGGCCACCAGCCGCCGGTGGCCGGTGTCCTCGCGGGCCACGACCACCGCCTCCTGGATCGCCGGATGGTCCAGCAGCGCGGCCTCGATCTCCCCGGGCTCGATCCGCAACCCACGGATCTTGAGCTGCTCGTCGGCGCGGCCGAGGAACTCCAGCGCCCCGTCCGCCGTCCAGCGAGCCCGGTCGCCGGTGCGGTACATCCGGCTGCCGGGAGGGCCGTACGGATCGGCGACGAAATGCCCCGCGGTGAGCCCGGGGCGGCGCAGATAGCCGCGGGCGACCTGGGCCCCGGCCAGATGGAGCTCACCGGGGACGCCGGGCGGTACCGGCCGCAGCGCGCCGTCCAGGACGTACGCCCGCAGATTGCGGCCGGGCCGTCCGATGAGCGGGCGCTCGCCGAGACCGGCCAGGTCGCCGTAGACCGCGTCCACGGTGCATTCGGTGGGCCCGTAGAAGTTGTACGCCGCCACGCCCGGCACCGCGCGCAGTTCCCGCCACAGCGCTGTCCCGAGGGCCTCGCCGCCCACCATGACGATCCGGGGACGGTGGCGGCCCTGGGCGAACAGCCCGGCCGCCATCAGCTCATGGAGGTACGACGGGGTGAGGTCGACGAAGTCCACGCCACGGGCGTCGATCAGCGCCACGAGGGCGGCCGGGTCGAGCCGTACCGCGTCGTCGACCAGATGCACCTCCTGGCCCGCGGCCAGGAACACCGCGCCCTCCCAGGAGGTGTCGAAGGAGAACGCGGCGGTCAGCGCCGCGCGCAGCGGACGGCCCGCCTCGGCCTGGTGCGGTGCGATGAGCTCGGCCGCGTGGTCGAGGCAGAGGTTGACCAACTGGCGGTGTTCGACGGCGACGCCCTTGGGGCGGCCGGTGGACCCCGAGGTGTAGGTGATGTACGCGGTGTGCCCGGGGAGCAGCGGGGACAGCCGGTCGGCGTCGGTGGGATCGGTGTCCGGCAGCCCGTCCAGGGGCGCGTCCCGCAGGACATCGGGGGTGAGGACGACCTCGGGCGCCGCGTCCTCCAGCAGGAATCGCGCGCGCTCCGGAGGCAGTTCGGGGTCGACGTAGAGGTGCGTACCGCCCGCCTTGAGGACGGCGAGCAGGGCCACCATCAGCTCGGCGGTGCGCGGAAGCCTGACCGCGACCACCTTCTCCGGGCCCACCCCGAGGGCGATCAGATGGTGGGCCAGCCGGTTGGCACGGGCGCCCAGCTCCGCGAAGTCGTAGGTGGCGTCGGCGGCCACCAGTGCGGTCGCGCCAGGGGCGCGGGCGGCCTGTTCCTCGAAGAGACGGGGGAAGGTGGTGTCCGCCACCGCGAGCGCGGTGTCGTTCCACTCCTCCAGCACCGTCCGCCGCTCCCCGGCGGTCAGCAGCGGCAGTTCGCCCACCCGCAGTCCGGGGTCCTCGGCCACCGCCTCCAGCAGCAGCCGCAACTGACGGGTCATCCGCTCCACGGTGGCCGCGTCGAACAGGTCGGTGTTGTACTCCACGAAACCGGTCAGGGCGCCGAGGTGCTCCACGAAGTCGAAGCCCAGATCGAAACCGGCGGTCCGGCCGGGAACCCGGACGGCCTCCACCGTGAGACCCGGCAGATCCGGCACCTCCGCGCCCAGATTGTGCAGCGCCACCATGACCTGGAAGAGCGGAGTGCGGCTGGTGTCCCGCTCCGGCTGGAGCGCGTCCACGATCCGCTCGAACGGCACGTCCTGGTGGGCGAAGGCGTCCAGCACGGTGCCCCGCACCCGGGTGAGCAGCTCCTCGAACGGCTGGTCGGCGTCCACCCGGGTGCGCAGCACCAGCGTGTTCACGAACATCCCGACCAGCTGCTCCAGTTCGGGGCGCTCCCGTCCCGAGGTCACGGTGCCCACCGCGATGTCCTCCTGGCCCGACCAGCGGGCGAGAAGCACCTGGCAGGTGGCGAGGAGCGTCATGAAAAGGGTGGCGTCGCCGCGCCGCCCGGCCGCGCGCAGCCGCGCCACCAGCCCGGCGGTCAGGGTGAACTCCAGCAGCGCCCCGTTCTTGGTCTGCACGGCCGGCCGCGGACGGTCGGTGGGCAGCTCCAGCGGCGCCAGATCGGCCAGCCGCGCCCGCCAGTACTCCAACTGCGGCTCCACCGCCGCCGCGCCGCCGAGCGGATCGCGCTGCCACGCCGCGTAGTCGGCGTAACCCAGCGGCAGCGGGGCGAGCGCGGGCGGCCGTGCCATGACCGCCGCGCCGTACAGCTCGCTCAGATCGGCGCCGATGACGGCGGTGGACCAGCCGTCCGTGACGATGTGGTGCATCGTCAGGGTGAGCACGTGTTCCTTGTCGTCCAGCCGGATCAGGGACGCCCGCAGCAGCGGCCCGGTGCGCAGCTCGAAGGGGGTGGCGCCCTCCCGCTCCAGCAGCCGCTCCAGCTCCCGCTCGCGGTCGGCCGCGGGACGGGCCGTGAGGTCGTGCGAGGGCAGCGCCACCGGGTACGGGTCGTGCACCCGCTGCACCCCGCGGCCGTCCACCTCGGCGAAGGTGGTGCGCAGCGGCTCGTGCCGGGCCACCAGACCGTCCAGGGCGGTGCGCAGCGCGCCGATGTCCAAATGGCCGCGCAGCCGCAGCGCGAACGGTGTCACATACTCCGTACCGCCGTCGTCGAAGGAGTCCAGGAACCACAGGCGCGCCTGCGCGAAGGACAGCGGCAGCTCCCCGTCCCGTGGCACGGCCGGGATGGTGTCCGCGCTCCCGCGCTCCTCAGGCACGGTCAGCGCGGCGGCGAGCTCGGCCACGGTGGTGTGGGTGAACAGCGCGCGCGGGGTGACGTCCGCGCCGAAAGCCGTCCGCAGTCGGGAAGCCACCCGGATGGCCAGGATCGAATCGCCGCCCAGGGCGAAGAAGTCGTCCGTCGCCCCGGCCTCCTCGACCGGGAGGACCTCGGCCCACACCCGCGCCACCGTACGCTCGGCCTCGGTGCGCGGGGCGATCCGCTCGGCGCTCGCCGCGAAGCCGTCCGGGCCGGGCGCGGGCAGCGCGCCCCGGTCCAGCTTGCCGTTGGCGGTCAGCGGCAGCGCGTCCAGCGACAGGAACGCCGCCGGAATCATCTGTGCGGGCAGCGACCGCTGGAGGAACTCGCGCAGCTCGGCGGCGTCCGGTGGCGCGGCCGCACCGGCGGCCACCACATAGGCCACCAGCCGCCGTATCCCGGGCTGGTCCTCCCGCACGGTCACCACCGCGTCGCCGACCTCCGGATGGGCCACCAGGGCGGCCTCGATCTCCCCGGGCTCGATCCGGAAGCCGCGGATCTTCACCTGGTCGTCGGCGCGGCCCAGATACTCCAGCTCCCCGTCCGCGCTCCACCGGGCCCGGTCGCCGGTGCGGTACATCCGGCTCCCGGCGGGCCCGTACGGATCGGCCACGAAACGGGACGCGGTCAGCCCCGGGCGGTGCAGATAGCCCCGGGCGAGCCCGGCCCCCGCCACAAACAGCTCGCCGACCGCCCCCGGCGGCACCGGCCGAAGACTCTCGTCCAGCACATACACCCGCAGATCGGGGATGCCGGTGCCGATCGCGCTTCCGGTGGCCGCCGCGACGGACGCGGTGGCGCGGTCGAGCGGGGCGTAGGTGACATGCACGGTGGTCTCGGTGATCCCGTACATGTTGACCAGCACCGGCGCGGTGTCCGGATGCCGCGCGTACCAGCCCGCCAGCCGCCGCGCGTCGAGCGCCTCACCGCCGAACACCACGCGGCGCAGGGCGAGCCGGGCCCCGGGGTTCTCCTCATCCGCGCGCATCAGCCCCTGGAAGGCGGACGGTGTCTGGCTGAGCACCGTCACCCGCTCGTCCGCCAGCAGCCGCAGGAACTCCTCCGGGGAGCGGGAGACGGCGTAGGGGACGACCACGAGCCGGCCGCCGTGCAGCAGCGGCCCCCAGATCTCCCAGACGGAGAAGTCGAAGGCGTAACTGTGGAACAGCGTCCACACATCGCCCGCGTCGAACGAGAACCACGCATGGGTCCGGGAGAACAGCCGGACCACATTGGCGTGCGGGATCACCACTCCCTTGGGCACACCCGTGGACCCGGAGGTGTAGATGGCGTAGGCGGGGCTGTCCGGCAGCGGCCCCGAACCGGCCGGGACGGTGGCGGGCCGGCGCGCCAGATCGGCGATCAGGGCGGGGTCGTCCAGGCACAGCCGGGCCACGGCGGTGTCCTCATCGAGCAGTGCCTGGTGGGCGGCGGTGGTCAGCAGGACGACCGGTTCGGCGTCGGCGAGCATCCGGGCGATCCGGCCGGACGGCTGGTCCGGGTCGAGCGGCAGATAGGCCGCCCCCGTCTTCAGCACCGCGACGATCGCCACGATCATGTCCGGCGAACGGGGCAGCGCCAGTGCCACATACCGCTCCCGCCCGGCGCCCTCGGCGATGAGCCGATGCGCCAACCGGCCCGCCCGCGCGTCGAGTTCGGCGTACGACAGCGATGTCCCGGCGCAGGAGACGGCGATGGCCCCGGGGGTCCGGGCGGCCTGCTCCTCGAACAGCTCCACCAGGGTCCGCTCCGGCGTCGCCGGAGCCGCGCCGCCGCCCCACTCCACCAGGATCCGCCGGCGCTCCTCGCCGGTGGTCCACGGAAGCGCGCGCAGCGGACGATCGGTGTCCGCCGCGATCGCGGTGAGCAGCAGGCACAGCCGGTCGGCGAGCGCGGCCGCGGTCCGGGCATCGAACAGCCCCGGGTCATAGCCGAGATCGAAGCCCAGCCGATCGGAGAGATGCGCTCGCAGACTCAGGCCGAAGTTGGTCGCGTCGACGGACCGCACCTCGACGATTCGCAGGCCCGCCTCGCGCGCCGAGGAGTCGTCGAAGGGGTAGTTCTCGAACGCCACCATGGAGTCGAAGAGCGGGGTCCCGGCCGGTAGCTCGCTCCAGCCCGACACCTGCGCCAGCGAGACGGATTCGTGGCGCCGGGACGCGGACTGCGCCGCCTGGAGCTCCCGCAGCCAGTCACCGGTGTTCCGGGCGGCGTCCACCCGGACCCGGGTCGGCAGGGTGTTGATGAACATCCCCACCATCGACTCGACCCCGGCCAGCTCCGCCGGACGGCCCGAGACGGTGGTGCCGAAGACCACGTCCTCCACAGCGGCGTACCGGGACAGCAGCAGCGCCCAGGCGCCCTGCACGATGGTGTTGACGGTCAGGCCGCCACCGCGGGCCGTACGGCGCAGCTCCTCCGACACCTCGGGGGTGAGCGCCACCGCCACGGTCGCCGAGGACCGGGCCCGGTGGGACTCCACGGCCACCCGGTCGCGGGGGAGCGGGGTCGGCGCGGTGAAGCCCGCGAGCAGCTCCCGCCAGTGGCGCTCGGCCTCCTGCCCGTCCTGCCCGGCCAGCCACTGCAGATAGTCGCGGAACGGCCGACGGGCGGGGAGCGCCGGGGTCTGGCCCGCAGTGGCCGCGGTGTACCGCTCGCACACCTCGGTGAACACCTGCGCCAGGCTCCAGCCGTCCAGGACCAGATGGTGCGAGGTCCAGATCAGCGCCACCCGGGCGTCGGTCAGCCGGGCGATGGCCAGCCGCATCAGCGGCGGCGCGGCCAGGTCGATGCCCAGGGCCAGGTCCTCGGCGCGGAAGCGCTCCAGCTCGGCCTCGCGCCGCTCATCGGACAGCCCGCGCCAGTCCAGATGGGTCACGGGCACCTCGGCCCGGTGGCGGACGATCTGCAGCGGCCGCTCCACACCCTCCCAGACGACGCCACCGCGGAGCACCGGGGTGCGGTCCACCGTCTCCTGCCAGGCCCGGGCGAACGCCTCCGGGTCGCGCACCCCGTCCAGGGTCAGCACGGCCTGGTCGAGGTAGACGTCCTCCGCGCCGCCGACCAGCCGGTGGAAGAGCATGCCCTCCTGAAGCGGCGTCAGCGGATAGACGTCCTCGATCTCCCGTCCGTCGCCCACCAGCCGGTCGAGGGCGGCCTGGTCCAGCCGGGCCAGCGGGAAGTCGGAGGGCGTCCGGCCGCCCGCGCCCGGTCCGTCGCAGTGCGCCACGATCTCCCGCAGCGCCGTGAGCATGCCGTCCGCGAGCCACCGCACCGTAGCCACGTCATGGACCCGGTCGGAGAACAGCCAGGTCAGCTCCAGCTCACCGGCCGCCACCACGGCGGACACATCGAGCGGATACACCGAGGGCTCGTCGGCGGCCAGATCCCGCCCCAGGCTCTCCCCGGTGAGGGTGAACGCGCCACCGTCGCCGCCCGAGCCCCACTGGCCGTGGTAGTTGAAGCAGATGCCCGGCAGCGGCGCGTCGGCGAGCGCCCGCGCGGGGGAGCCCGGGGCGCTCAGATACGCCAGCGCCTCATAGCTCAGCCCCCGGTGCGGCAGCGCGCGCAGTTGCTCCTTCACCGACCTCAGCACCGCGCCCCAGCCGTCCCCGGGCAGCGTCAGCGCCACCGGGTACTGCGTGGTGAACCAGCCCACGGTCCGGGACAGCTCGACGGCCGCGTCCAGCTCCTCCCGGCCATGGCCCTCCATGGCCACCAGCACCCGGTCCTCGCCCGTCCAGCCGGCGAGCACCCGCCCCAGCGCGCTGAGGAGCACATCGTTGATCTGCGTCCGGTACACCCCGGGCACCCGGCGCAGCAGCCCGTCGGTGACCTCGCGCTCGAGCGTCACCCGCACGGTGTGGGTGGACCCGGCCGTGGCCGTGCCCGGGCGGTCCACCGGAAGGTCCGCGCCGCCCGCTTCCCGTACGCCCTCCCAGTACGCCAGATCGCCGTCCAGCAGCCCCTCCCGCACCCGCTCGCCCAGCCGGTGGGCCCAGGTGGTGAAGGCGGTGGAGGCGGGCTCCAGGCGCACCGGCTCCCCGGCGGCGGCCTGCCGGTAGGCGCTCTCCAGATCGCCCAGCAGAATGCGCCACGAGACACTGTCCACGGCCAGATGGTGTGCGGTGAGGAACAGCCGCGGCCGGGCCCCCGCCCCACGCCGGAGCAGGGCGCCCCGCAGCAACGCCCCCTTCGCCAGGTCGAGTTCGGAGCGGACGGCCTCCGCCGCCGCCTCGGCGGCGGCCGTCTCCTCGGCCCCGTCGAGCCCGGACAGATCGTGGTGGCGCAGCAGCGACCCGCCCGCCACGTCGTCCGCGAGCTGGTGCCACCCGCCGTCGTCGCCCTGGACGAACCGGGTGCGCAGGGCCGGGTGGTGCGCGACCACGGCCTCCAGCGCGGCCTCCAGCGCCCCCTCGTCCAGGTCGTGCGGCAGATCGAGCACCATCGACATGGTGAAGTGGCGCAGCGGGCCATGGGTGGCGAAGAACCAGTGCTGGATCGGCGTGAGCGGCGCCGGACCCGCCACGTCCACCGCTTCGTCGGCGGGGGCGCCGGGCGCGCTGCGCGGCGTCACGGCCGCGGCCAGCTCGGCGATGGTCTGGTGCAGGAAGACGTCGCGCGAGGTGAGCGCGAGTCCGGCTTGGCGGGCGCGGGCGACGATCTGGATGCTGAGGATCGAATCGCCGCCCAGCTCGAAGAAGTTGTCGCTCACTCCCACCGTTTGGGCGCCGAGCACCTCGGCCCAGATCCGTGCGAGCTCCCGCTCCGTTTTCGTGCGCGGAGCCTCGGTGGCCCGCTCCCGCCGGTCCGCATCGAGCCTCGGGGCGGGCAGTGCCCGGCGGTCCAGCTTGCCGCTGGCGTTGAGCGGCATGGCGTCGAGGGCGACGAACGCGCCGGGGACCATATGGCCGGGCAGGGTGCGCCCGAGGGCCGCGCGCAGTTCGGCGGAGGCGGGCGGCTCACCGCCCGGGGCGAGCACGTAGTAGGCGGCCAGCCGCGTGTGGCCGCGGTCGCCGGTCACCGCGACGACGGCCGCCTCGGCGACGGCCGGGAGATCGAGCAACGCCGCCTCGATCTCGCCCGGTTCGATCCGGTGGCCCCGGATCTTCACCTGGTCATCCGCGCGGCCGAGGCATTCCAGCTCCCCCTCGGCGGTCCAGCGGGCCAGGTCACCGGTGCGGTACATCCGGCTCCCGGCGGGCCCGTACGGATCGGCCACGAAGCGGGACGCGGTCAGCCCCGGACGGCCCCGGTACCCCCGGGCCACCTGCTCACCGGCCAGATACAGCTCACCCGCCACCCCCACCGGCACCGGCTGGAGCCGGGAGTCGAGCACATGGGCGCGCAGATTGCCCAGCGGCCGGCCCACCACCGGACGCCCGGCGCCGCCGATCCGGGCGGCGAGCGCGTCGATGGTGCACTCGGTCGGACCGTAGAAGTTGTACGCCGTCGTGCCGGGCGTGTCCGCCAGCCGCCGCCACAGTGACGGGCCGAGCGCCTCGCCGCCCAGCATCAGCACCCGCGGGCGGTGCCGGGGGTGGTCCAGCAGTCCGGCCGGGAGAAGCTGCCGCAGATAGGAGGGGGTGAGGTCGAGGAAGTCGATGCGGTGCTCGGCGATGTGCTCCACCAGCGCGGCCGGATCGAGCCGGGTGTTCTCGTCGATGAGGTGCAGCTCATGGCCGTCCGCCAGCAGGAGCAGCCCTTCCAGCGAGGTGTCGAAGGAGAACGAGGCGGTCAGCGCCGCGCGCAGCGGCCCGCTGCCCACCTCGGCCACAAAGCCCTGCCGGTGGCCGACCAGCAGGTTGACCATCGACCGGTGTTCCACGGCCACCCCCTTGGGGCGGCCGGTGGATCCGGAGGTGTAGAGGACGTAGGCGGCGCTGTCGGGGTGCAGTGCGGCGGTCCGGTCCGCGTCCGTGGGATCGGCCGTCGGCAGCGTGGCGGGGACGGCGCGCAGGGCGGCCTCGTCGAGCATCAGCGCCGGTTCGGCGTCGGCCAGGAGGAACGCGATGCGCTCGGCGGGGAGTTCCGGATCGAGGGGCAGATAGACCCCGCCCGCCTTGAGCACCCCCAGGATCGCCACGACCATGTCGGCGGTCCGCGGCAGCTTCACCCCGACGACGCGCTCCGGCCCGACGCCCTGGGTGATCAGATGGTGCGCCAGCCGGTTGGCTGCCGTGTTCAGCCCCGCGAAGTCGTAGGTGGCGTCGGAGGCCACCAGCGCCGTCGCCCCCGGGGTACGGGCCGCCTGCGCCTCGAACATCGCCGGGAACGTGGCCGGTTCGACCGCGAGCGCGGGGCCGCGCCCGGCGGCCGTCATCCGCCGCCGCTCGCCGTCCGTGAGCAGGGGCAGCTCCCGCACCGGCCGGTCCGGATCCGCGGCCACCCCGTCGAGCAGCACCAGCAGATGGCCCGCCATCCGCTCGGCGGTCGCCGCGTCGAACAGCTCGGTGCTGTACTCCAGCAGCCCCCGCAGCTCCGCCCCATCCGACCCGTCCTCGACGAATTCGACGCTGAGGTCGAAGGTGGCCGACCGCCGGGGCACATCCACGCTCGCCACGGCCGGCCCGGCCAGCCGGGGCGCGCTCCGCGGGGCGCTGTGCAGCAGCACCATCACGTCGAACAGCGGATTGCGGCCCGCCTCCCGGCGCGCCCCCACGGCCTCCACCAGCCGTTGGTACGGCGTCTCGTCATGGGCGAAGGCGTCCAGCACCGTGGCCCCGGCGTCGGCCAGCAGCTCACGGTAGGAACGGGCCGTGTCCACCGCGGAGCGCAGCACCACCGTGTTGACGAAGAAGCCGACGGCGCGCTCCAGCTCGGTGCGGCCACGGCCGGAGGTGACGGTGCCGATGGCGATGTCGTCCTGCCCCGACCAGCGGGCGAACAGCCCCTGGCAGGCGGCGACCAGCGCCGTGAACAGCGTGGTCCGCTCCCGCGCGGCAAGCGCGCGCAGCCGGTCCGCGGTGGCGCGGTCCACGGTGAACTCATGGACCGCCCCCGCAGAGGTGGGCGCCGCGGGCCGGGGCCGGTCGGTGGGCAGCTCCAGGGGGACGACGCCGTCCAGCCGCCCCTTCCAGTAGCCGAGCTGCCGGTCCAGGGCGGCCCCCGAGAGCCGCTCCCGCTGCCACACGGCGAAGTCGGGATACTGCACCGGCACCGGGGGCAGCGGGTCCGCGCCGGGCTCCACGCCGTACAGCGCGCACAGCTCGTCCTGGAGCACCCCCATCGACCAGCCGTCGGTGACGATGTGATGGGCCGTGAGCAGCAGCACGTGCTCGTCCTCGGCCAGGCGGATCAGCAGCGCCCGCAGCGGCGGGCCGGTCCGCAGATCGAACGGCCGGGCGTACTCGGCCAGCAGCAGCCGGTCCAGCGCTCCCGGCCCCCGGTCCGCGCCGGTGAGGTCGGCCACCGGCAGGGGGACGGGCGCGGCCGGGCGCACCACCTGAGCGGGCCGGCCGTCGATGTCGTCGAACGTGGTCCGCAGCGCCTCATGCCGCTCCACCAGGGCATCCAGCGCCCCGGAGAGCGCCACCACGTCCAGCGCGCCGGTCAGCCGCAGCGCCAGCGCGCTGTTGTACCCCGCCTCGTCCGGCTGGAGGGTGTGCAGAAACCACAGCCGTTCCTGGGCGAAGGACAGCGGCAGCGGCCGTGCGCGGTCCGCGCGGGGGATGGCGTCGGCGCGTCCGGCCTTGCCCGCGAGGCGGCGGCGGAGCGCCTCCCGCAACTCCTCGGGCAGCGCGGAAGCGCGATCGTTCCTCGAAGACGTCATGTCGTCCTTCCTCACCGGTCGTCGTGGTCGCTGCCGCCGGAAGCGGCGTCTTCGAGTTCGCGCAGGATGTGCTCCTCGACCAGGTCGGCGAGGGCGGAGACGGTGCGCGCGGTCAGAATGTCCCGCGGGGTCAGGTCGACGGCGAACGCCTCCTTGGCGCGGGAGGCGATCAGCAGGCTGCGGACCGAGTCACCGCCCAGCGCGAAGAACTCGTCCTCCACGCCGACCGGCGCCACCCCCAGCACCTCCGACCAGATCTCCGCGATGACCTCCTCGGTGGGGGTACGCGGGGCGATATGGCCGGCCGGTGCGGCGGCGGTGGTGGTGCCGGGGCCGGGCGCGGGCAGCGCCGCGCGGTCGGTCTTGCCGTTCTCGGTGAGCGGCAGCCGGTCCAGCACGGCGAACGCCGACGGGACCATCGGACCCGGGAGCGTGCGGCCCAGATGGGTGCGCAGCTCGGTGTCGGCCGGGGCGGCGGCCCCGGACGCGAGGACCAGATGGGCCACCAGCCGGCGTACACCGGGCTCGTCCTCGCGCACCGTCACCACGGCCTCCGCGACGGCGGGATGGCCGCACAGGGCGGTCTCCACCTCACCGGCCTCGATGCGATGGCCATGCAGCTTCAGCTGGTGGTCGACGCGCCCCAGATGGTGGAGGCGGCCCCGGGCGTCGTAGCGGGCGAGGTCGCCGGTGCGGTACATCCGGGAGCCGGGCGGCCCGAAGGGGTCGGCGAGGAAGCGGGAGGCGGTCAGCCCGGCGCGGCCCAGATAGCCCCGGGCGAGCGACGGACCGCTGACCCACAGCTCGCCGGGCACGCCCACCGGCACCGGGCGCAGCCGCGCGTCGAGCAGACGGACCCGGGTGTTGGGGATGGGCCGCCCGATCGGCGGCGGGGCGGCGTTGGCGTCGAGCGGCTCGGACCAGGTGGCCACCACGGTGGTCTCGGTCGGCCCGTAGGCGTTGATCATGCGGTGGTACGGCGCCCACCGGGCGGCCGGTTCGGCGCCGCAGGCGTCCCCTCCCACGATCAGTGTCCGCAGATCGGGCAGCTCCCGCTCGGTGCCGGCGGGCAGTGTCGCGAGCGCGGCGGGCGGGATGAGGGTGTGCGTGATCCGCTGCCGCCGCAGGATCTCCGCGAGATGGCCGCCCAGCAGCGGGCCGGGCTCGGGCACCACCAGGGCGGCCCCGGACGGCAGCGCCATGCACAGCTCCAGGACGGAGGCGTCGAAGCCGGGCGAGGAGAACTGCAGCACGCGGTCGTCCGGCCGCACCTCGAAGTGCTCGGCCTCGGCGGCGGCGAAGCTCGCGATCCCGCGGTGGGTGACGACCACTCCCTTGGGGGTTCCGGTGGACCCGGAGGTGTAGATCACATAGGCGGGGTCGTCCGGGTGGACGGCGCCGAGGCGGTCCTCGTCCGTGGGGCGGTGCGCCGGGCCGTCCGGGGCCCGGACCTCGGCGGCCCGCTCGATGACGAGATGCGGGGCGGAGTCCTTGAGCATCAACTCGACGCGCTCGGCCGGGTAGTCGGGATCGATGGGCAGATAGGCGCCCCCGGCCTTGGCCACCGCGAGCCGGGCGACGACGGACTCCACCGACCGGGGCAGCACCAGCGCGACGATCCGCCCGGGGCCCACGCCCTGCCCGATGAGGTGGTGCGCGAGGCGGTTGGCCCGGCCGTCCAGCTCCGCGTAGGTCAGCCGCAGGCGCAGGGAGTCCACCGCCACCGCGTCCGGGCCGCGGTCCACCGCCGCCTCGAACAGCTCGGCCCAAGTCGCCTCGGGCACGTGCCGGGCGGTGTCGTTCCAGTCCACCAGAAGCCGGTGCCGCTCGGCGGCCGGAAGGACATCGATGTGGTCCAGCGGCAGATCGTCGGGGGCCGCGGCCAGCGCGCCGAGGAGATGGGTGAGCCGGTCCGCCAGCGCCTCGGCGGTGGCCTCCTCGAACAGCCGCGGATCGTAGCCGAGTTCCACGGACAGTTCGGATCCGGGCGAGACCACCACGGTCAGCGCGTAGTTGGTGGACTCCAGGGCGTTCAGATCGCGCACCCGCAGCCCGTGCTCGGCCGCGGCGGAGCTGTTGATGGGGTAGTTCTCGAACACCACCAGGCTCTCGAAGAGGTCCATCCCGGCGGGGAGTTCGCTCCAGCCGCGCAGCTCGGACAGCGGCACATGGCCGAAGCCGCGCGCGTCCGCCTGCTCGGCCTGCAGTTCCCGCAGCCAGGCGGCGGTCCCGGCGGCGCCCGCCACCGCGCACCGCACCGGCAGGGTGTTGATGAAGATGCCGGTGATGTCGTCAGCGCCGGGCAGCTCCGCCGGCCGCCCGGAGACCGTCGTCCCGAAGCAGACGTCCGATTCGCCGCTCAAGCGGGATACGAGCAATGCCCAAGCGCCCTGCACGACCGTATTCATGGTGAGCCGGTGCCGCCGGGCGAAGTCCTGGAGGGCGGCGGTGTCCTGCTCGCCGAGCCGGTGCGACAGCCAGTGCGAGGACCGGGTCGCGATGTCCGGCGTCGGCCTGCGGTCATAGGGGAGGGGAGTGGGAGCGGTGAATCCCTCCAGGGCCTGCCGCCAGTGCGCCTCGGCGCGCGTGCGGTCCTGGCGGCCGAGCCAGGCGACGTAGTCCGCGAACGGCCTGCGGGCTTGCAGCCTCGGCTGCTCACCGGCGGCCAGGGCGGCATGGGCGGCGAAGACATCGCCGAGCACCTGGAAGACGCTCCATCCGTCCAGCAGCACATGGTGGAAGGTCCACAACACCCGCACCTCACCGGGCGAGAGCCGGGCCAGGGTGACGCGGAGCAGCGGGGCCGCGGCGAGATCGATTCCGCGGTCGCGGTCCTGCTCCAGCAGCCGCTCGAGCGCGGCCGTGCGCTCGTCCTCCGTGAGGCCGGTCCAGTCCAGCTCCTCGACCGGTACGACCGCGGTGCGGCGCACGACCATCAGCGGCTCGGCCACACCGTGCACCACCACCTCGCCGCGCAGCACCGGGGTGCGATCCACGACATGCTGCCAGGCGGCGGCCAGCACCCGGGAGTCGGCGACCCCGTCGAGGACGAATGTCGCCTGCTCCACATAGAGCCCTTGGTCCCGCTGGGCCAGTGCGTGGAAGAGCAGCCCGGACTGGGTCGGGGTCAGCGGATGGATATCGGCCACGTCCCGGCCGTCGCCCGCCAGCCGGTCGACGGTCGCCTGGTCCAGCGCGGCCAGCGGGAAGTCCGAGGGCGTCCGCCCGCCCGCGTCGGGGCGGGTGCACAGCCGGACGATCGCCCGCAGCTCCTCCACCATCTCCTCGGCGAGCCGGCGCACCGTGGCGTTCCGGTGCAGCGACCGGGAGTAGGACCAGCTCAGTTCGAGCCGACGGTCCGTCACCCGGCCGATCACATCGAGGAGATGCGGCCGGTCCGCCTCGGGGCTCATATCGCCCTCCAGCCCACCGGTCAGGGCGTACAGCAGACCATCCGCCGCGGGCGGCTCCCAGTCCTGCTGCCCGAGGTAGTTGAAGCTGATCTTCGGGGCGGCGGGGAGGCCGGAGGCGGCCGTTCCGGACAGATGACGCAGCGCGCCGTAGCCCAGGCCGTTCCCGGGGATCGCCCGCAGCCGCTCCTTGACGGCCTTCAGTGTCCGCTCCAGCCCCCAGTCGGCGGGTGTCTCCAGCGCGACGGGGTACATGCTGGTGAACCAGCCGACCGTACGGGACAGATCGACGCCTTCGAAGATCTCCTCCCGGCCGTGCCCCTCCAGGGCCACCGCCACCCGGTCCCGGCCGGTCCAGCGGGCCAGCACCCGGCCCAGGGCGCAGAGCAGGACGTCGTTGACCCGGGTCCGGTACGCGCCCGGCACCTCCTGCAACAGCAGACGGGTCTCCTCGGCGCCGAGCCGGACGGTCACCTCGTCCTCGAAGGCCGCGGTGTTGGGGCCTTCGCCGTCCGTGGGCAGGTCGGTGCAGCCGTGGGTGGCCGCCCAGTGGTCGCGCTCCGCGTCGAAGCCCCCGGCGGCGGTGTGCTCGTTCAGGCGCCGCGCCCAGGTGCGGAACGACGTGGTCTTGGCGCCCGGTTCCACCGTCCGGCCCGCGGCGATCTGCCGGTAGGCGGTGTCCAGGTCCTCCAGCACGATGCGCCAGGAGACGGCGTCGACCACCAGATGGTGGGCCGTCAGCAGCAGCACGGGCCGTTCCCCCTCGCCCCGGGTGAAGAGCGCCGCGTGCAGCAGCGGCCCCCGGGCCAGGTCGAACCCGGCCCGAATCCGCCCGGCCGTCTCCCGCAGCACCGCGTCCCGGCGTCCCGGCGCCACGGCGGACAGGTCGTGGAGGTCCAGCACCGGCTGGTCCTCCGGCGGCGCGTTGTGCTGGCGTACGGCGCCGTCCGCGGTCCGCTCGAAGCGCAGCCGCAGGGCGTCATGCTGGGTCATCACCGTGGACAGGGCGGCCCGCAGCGCGTTCTCGTCCACCGGCGCGGTCAGCTCGGCCGAGACCGACTGGGTGAAGTGCCCGGCGGTGGTGGGCAGTTGCTCGAAGAGCCAGTGCTGGATCGGGGTCAGCGGCACCTCCCCGACGACCGGGTCCTGCTCGTGAGCGGCCGTCGTGGCCGGGGCCTCCCTGGCAGCCGTGGCCAGGTCCGCCACGGTCTGGTGGACGAAGAGATGGCGCGGGGTCAGCTCGATACCGGCCCGCCGGGCGGCGGAGACGATCTGGATGCTGAGGATGGAATCGCCGCCGAGGGCGAAGTAGTTGTCCTCCACGCCGATTCGCTCCACCCCGAGGACCTCCGCCCAGATGGTGGCGAGGGCCTTCTCGGTCTCCGTGCGCGGCTCCACATGGCCGGTGGTGCGGGCCGCCCAGACGGGGGCGGGCAGCGCACGCCGGTCCAGCTTGCCGCTGGACCCCAGCGGCAGCCGGTCCAGGACGACCACGGCCGAGGGGACCATATGGTCCGGCAGGCTCGTGGTGAGGAAGGCGCGGATCGCGGCGGAGTCGACCGGCGCGGCGCCGGGGACCTGCACCACATAGCCGGCCAGGCGCTTGTGACCGCCGGTGTCGACGACGGCCGCGGCCGCCTCGGCGACATCGGGGTGGCGTGCCAGCGCGGCCTCGACCTCGCCCAGTTCGATCCGGAAGCCGCGTACCTTGACCTGGTCGTCGGTTCTGCCGAGGTACTCCAGCTGCCCCCGCTCGTCCCAGCGGACCAGATCGCCGGTGCGGTACATCCGGCCGCCCGCGGGGCCGAACGGATCGGCCGTGAACCGCTGCGCGGTCAGCCCCGGCCGGCCGAAGTACCCCCGGGCCAGGCCCGGACCCGCCAGATACAGCTCGCCCGGCACACCGACCGGCACCGGCCGCAGCCGCGCGTCCAGGGCGTAGGCCCGGGTGGCGGCGACCGGGGCGCCGATGGGCGGGGTGCGGTCGGGATCGGCGGGGTCGCAGGTCCAGGCGGTGGCGTAGACGGTCGCCTCGGTGGGCCCGTAGATGTTCGCCACCCGGCAGCCGGGGATGGCCGCGCGGACCTCCTGGACGGTGCGGGCGGCGAGCCCCTCGCCCGCCAGCACCACCGTGCCGGCCGTCACCGAGACCGACCCCTTGCCGAGCACCTGCCCGAGCGCCGAGGGCACGGCGCTGATCAGGCTCGCCGTCCAGGCTTCCGTCCGCTCGGCCAGGGTGAGCAGATCGCGGACGATCTCGACGGCGCCGCCGGTCAGCAGCGGGCAGAGGATCTCGAAGACCGACACATCGAAGTTGAGCGAGGTCGAGGCCACCACATGGGACAGCCCCTGGGCGCCGAACTCCTCCCGCGCCCACGCGGCCAGCGCGGCCACGCTCTGATGGGTGACCACGACGCCCTTGGGCGTACCGGTCGACCCCGAGGTGTGGATGGCGTACGCCGGATGGCCGGGGTCCAGCGGGCAGCGCCGCTCGGCGTCGCCGATGTCCTGCGCGGGCAGCTCGGCCAGCCGTCGGCCGAACTCCGTGTCGTCCAGCAGGATCCGGCCGCCCGCCCCGGCGGGGATGCGGTCCGCCACGTCCCCGGTGGTCACCACCGTGTCCGGGGCGATGTCGCCGAGCATGAAGGCGATCCGCTCCGCCGGATACGCCGGGTCGACCGGGAGATAGGCCGCCCCGCTCTTGAGCACCGCCAGTACGGCCACCACCAGCTCCGGGGTGCGCGGCAGCGCGAGGGCCACGAACCGTTCCGGCCCGGTGCCCGAGGCGATCAGCAGCCGGGCGAGCCGGTTGGCGCGCTCGTTCAGCTCCCGGTAGGTCAGCCGTCCGCCGTCGCCCATCACCGCCACCGCGTCCGGGGTACGGGCCGCCTGCGCCTCGAAGAGCGCGGGCAGCACCGCGTGCGGCGCGGCGGCGACCGGGCCGCTGAAGCGGTCGAGGATCCCGCGCGTCTCGCCCTCGCTGATCAGCGGCAGGTCGTCCAGCCGGCGCTCCGGATCGGCGGCCATCTCCTCCAGCAGCGTGCGCAGACACGCCCCCAGCCGCTCGATCGTCGGGGCGTCGAAGGCGGCGGGGTCGTAGTCCAGTGAGATCGACAGCCGCTCCTCGGGCGCCACCACGACGCTGAGCGCGAAGTTGGTGGGCTCCACATCCCGCTCCTGCCGGATGCCGAGGCCGTGAGCCGTGATGGCCTCGCCGTCGAACGGGTAGTTCTCGAAGACCACGATCGAGTCGAAGAGGCTCACCCCGCCGGGCACCTCGCTCCAGCTCCCCAACTGGGCCAGGGACACGGACTCGAAGAGCCGGGCCTCCGACTGCGCCGACTGCAGCTCCCGCAGCCAGTCCAGCAGCC
Source organism: Streptomyces sp. 11-1-2 (assembly GCF_003595545.1). Classification (NCBI taxonomy): domain Bacteria; kingdom Bacillati; phylum Actinomycetota; class Actinomycetes; order Kitasatosporales; family Streptomycetaceae; genus Streptomyces; species Streptomyces sp. 11-1-2. Next base: position 915,733 of record NZ_CP022545.1, on the reverse strand, counting down.
TGCTTTGCCCCGCCACCCGGACCCGGGTGGGGATGGTGTTGATGAACACCCCGACCATGGACTCCACGCCCGGCAGCGCGGCCGGCCGTCCCGAGACGGTGGTGCCGAAGCACAGGTCGTCGGACCCGCTGTACCGGGACAGCAGCAGCGCCCAGGCCCCCTGCACCACCGTGTTCATGGTCAGCCCGCCCCGCTGCGCCGTCGTACGGAGCAGGGCGGACTCCTCGGCGCCGAGGCTGACCCGGTGCGAGCCCGACGAGGCGGTGCGGTGTGCCTCCGACGCGGGCCGGTCGCGCGGCAGTTCGGTGGGCGAGGCGAACCCCGCAAGCGCCGTACGCCAGTACCGCTCGGCCTCCGCCGTGTCCTGCTCACCGAGCCAGCCCAGGTACTCGCGGAACGGCCGGCGGGCGGCCACCACGGGCGCCCGGCCCGTGATGAGCGCCGCGTACCGCTCGCAGACCTCGTCGAAGACCTGCGCCGCGCTCCAGCCGTCGAGCAGCACATGGTGGAAGGTCCAGACGATCCGGACCTCGTCGGCGGACAGCCGGATCAGCGCCAGCCGCATCAGCGGCGCCGTGGCCAGGTCGATCCCCTCGGCCCGGTCCTCGGCGAGCATGCGGAGCAGCTCGGCCTCGCGCCACTCCTCGGACCGCTCCGTCCAGTCGTGGTGGACGATGCGGAGCCTGGCCCCGCGCGTCACGACCTGCAGCGGCTCCGGGGTGTCCGCCCACACCAGATGGGTGCGCAGGATCGGATTGGCGTCCACCGTGTGCCGCCACGCGGTGCCCAGGGCCTGCGGATCGCGCGCCCCGGTCAGTGTCAGCTGGACCTGGTTGACGTAGGTGTCCGACTCCGGATCCATCAGCCCGTGGAACAGCATCCCGGCCTGTGTCGGGGTCAGCGGGTAGATGTCCTCGACCGCCCGGCCGTCGGCGGCGATCCGGTCCACCGCGGTCTGGTCCAGCCGGGCCAGCGGAAAGTCCGACGGGGTCCGGCCGCCCGCCGCGGGGTCGGCGCAGTGGCCGATGATCTCCGTCAGCGCGCGGAGCATCCCCCGCGCCAGCCCGGCCACGGTCTCCTCGGTGTGCGTCCCGGAGCCGTAGTACCAGGTGATCTCCAGGCACCGGCGCTCCACCCGGCCCACGACGTCCAGCAGATGGCTCCGGGCCGTGTCGGGCGCGGCGTCACCGCCCAGACCGTCCCGTACGGTGCGGACGAGACCGGTGTCCTCGGTGTCCTCACCAGTGGCCGACCAGTCGAACTGCCCGAGGTAGTTGAAGCTGATGCCGGGCTCGGCCGCGCCCCGCAGCCCCGAGGCGGGGTCGAGATGGCGCAGCGCGCCGTAGCCGATGCCGTGCGATGGAACGGCCCGCAGTTGCTCCTTGACGGACTTGAGCGTCTCGCCCCAGCCGCCCTCGGCAAGCTCCAGGGCGACCGGATACAGGCTGGTGAACCAGCCGACGGTGCGGGACAGGTCCACCCCGTCCAGCAGATGCTCCTCGCGGCCGTGGCCCTCCAGGTCCACGGCGATCCGGCGCCGCCCGGTCCAGTCGCCGAGCACCCGGCCCAGCGCCGCGAGCAGCACATCGTCCACGCGGGTGCGGTAGACCTCGGGGACCTGCCGCAGCAGCGCGTCGGTGCGCTCCCGGTCCAGCCGGACGGTGATCTGGGCCATGGACGCCACCGTGTTGTCGCCCTCGCCGTCCACGGGCAGCCCGGCGGCGCACTCCGCGGACACCGCCCGCCAGTGGGGGAGTTCGGCGTCGAAACCGCCGGTGGCGGTGTGCTCGGTCAGCTTGTGGGACCAGTCCCGTACGGAGGTGGTGCGCGGGCCGAGGTCGGCCCGCCCGCCCGTGAGCAGCTGCTGGTACGCGGTGTTCAGGTCCTCCAGCAGCACCCGCCAGGAGACACCGTCGACCACGAGGTGGTGGGCGGTCAGGAAGAGCGTCGGCCGCTGCCCGTCTCCGTGGTGGAACAGCCGCGCGGCCAGCAGCGGACCCCGCGCAAGGTCGAATCCGGCCTGTGCCTCCGCCATCGCCGCGTCCTCGGCGGCCCGCCGCTCCGGCGCGCCGAGCCCCGACAGGTCGTCCTCCCGTAAGAGCGCCGGGCTGGTCAGCTCCGGCGGCGGGCAGTACTGCCGGGGGCTTCCGTCGGCCCCGGGCTCGAACCGCGTCCGCAGCGCGTCATGGTGGACCAGCAGCGCGTCGAGCGCCGCGCGCAGCGCGCGGAGGTCCGGATCCCGCTGGAGTTCGACGACCACGGACTGGTTGAAGTGGCCGGGCCGGGCGGCCCGCAGACGTAAGAACCAGTGCTGGATCGGGGTGAGCGGCACCTCGCCGGTCACCGGCCCGGTGTCGGCGGCGGGCGCCGCGGTCGGGGTGGTGACGGTGGCGAGCGAGGCGATCGTGGGGTGCCGGAACAGCTCCCGGGGGGTGAGGGCCAGCCCCGCCTGCCGGGCGCGGGAGGCCACCTGGATGCTGAGGATCGAATCCCCGCCCAGATGGAAGAAGTTGTCCTCGGCGCCGATCCGCTCCCGGCCCAGCAGCGTGCCCCAGATCTCGGCGAGGGTCCGCTCGGCGTCGGTACGGGGCGCCACATATCCCGCCGTCCCGGCCGCCGCCGGATCGGGCGCGGGCAGCTTGCGGCGGTCCACCTTGCCGTTGCGGGTCAGCGGCAGCGCGTCGAGGGTGACGAACGCCGAGGGCACCATGTAGTCGGGCAGCAGGCCACCCAGGAAGGCGCGCAGCTCCCCGGCGCCCGGCACCCCGGCCCCGTGGACCGGCACCGCATAGCCGGTCAGCAGTGTGCGGTCGCCCACGCGGGCGAGCGCGACGACCGCCTGCGCCACGGCCTCGTGGCGGGCCAGCGCGACCTCGATCTCGCCCGGCTCGATGCGGAAGCCCCGGACCTTCAGCTGGTCGTCGGCGCGGCCCTGGAAGCGGAGTTCACCGTCGTCGGTCCAGGCCACGATGTCCCCGGTGCGGTACATCCGGGAGCCGGGCGGCCCGAACGGATCGGCGACATACCGCTCGGCGGTGGCGCCGGGACGGCCGTGGTAGCCGCGGGCCACCCCTGCGCCCGCGATGTACAACTCGCCGGGAATGCCCGGGGGTTGCGGCTGGAGGGCGCCATCGAGGACGTACGTCCGGGTGTTGTCCAGCGGCCGTCCGATGGGCAGCGAGCGCGGCAGCGCCTCCCCGGCGCGGAAGGGGCGCCGGGTGGCGAAGGTCGTGGTCTCGGTGGGCCCGTAGCCGTCCACCACGGTCAGCTCCGGGCAGGCCGCGAGCACCCGGCGCACCGCCCCGGGGGGCACCGCCTCACCGCCGGTCCACACCTCCCGGGCGCCGCGCAGCGCCTCCGGCGCCTCCTGCGCGAGCAGCCGGAACAGCCCGGCGGTCAGCCACAGACAGCTCACCCCGTGCTCCGCGATCGCCCGGCGCACGGTCTCCGCGTCCACGTCCCCGGCGGGCGCCAGCACGGCCCGGCCGCCGCGCAGCAGCGGCACCCACAGCTCGTACGTCGAGGCGTCGAACGCCTGGGGCGAGTGCACCAGTACCCGGTCGTGGCCCGCGAAGGCGCGGTCCGCGACGAGGGCGGTCACATCGCGGTGGCGCACCGCCACCCCCTTGGGCCGCCCGGTGGAGCCCGAAGTGAACATCAGATACAGGGCGTTGTCGGGGGAGAGCGCCACGCTCGGCGGCTCGGACGGGCCGTCGTCTCCGTCGCCGGACTCCACCACCAGCGTCCGCCGGCCGTCCGCGATGTCCGCCGCCGTGCGCTCCCAGGCGCGGTCGGTCAGCAGCACCTCCGCCCCCGCCTCCGCCAGCACGCTCCGCAGCCGGTCCTCGGGGGCGCGGGTGTCCAGTGGTACGTACACCCCGCCCGCCTTGACGACCGCCAGCAGCGCCACCACCAGCTCCACCGACCGGTCCATCAGGACGGCCACCGGACGCTCCGGGCCGACGCCGTGGCCGATGAGCCGGTGGGCCAGCCGGTTGGCGCGGGCGTCCAGCTCCCGGTAGCTCACCGGGCCCGCCTCGCCGTCCAGGGCCGTCGTGTCCGGCGCACTCCGCACCCGGTCGGTGAACATCCCGGCCACCGTGGACTCGGGCAGCGGGATCGCGGTGTCGTTCCACTCCCGGAGCACCTGGTGGCGCCGCACCGAGGTGAGCATCGGAAGGCGCGCCGGCGCCCGGTCCGGGCCGTCGGCCATGGCGGTCAGCAGCACCGTCAGATACTCCGCCAGCCGCCGGGCGGTGGCCGTATCGAACAGCGCCGGGTCGTAGCCGAGCCGCAGCGCCAGCTCCGCGCCGGGGTAGACCACCAGGGACAGCGGGTAGTTGGTGGTCTCGACGCCGTCCAGCTCGCGCAGGGCGAGGCCGTGGGCGGCGGCGAGGTCATCGCCGAGCGGATAGTTCTCGAAGACCACGATGGAGTCGAAGAGGTTCACCCGCTCGGGCAGACCGGTCCAGGACCGCAGCCGGGTGAGCGGTACGAAGTCGAACCGCCGGTCCTCGGTCTGCCCGGCCTGCACCGCGCTCAGCCAGGACAGCAGGGTAGCGCCGGCCGGCACCGTGAGGCGGGTCGGCACGGTGGTGATGAACAGCCCGTTCATCGTCTCCACGCCCGGCAGTTCCGGCGGCCGTCCGGACACCGTGGTCCCGAAGACGACGTCCTCGCGCCCGGACTGCCGGGCCAGCAGCAGCGCCCAGGCGCCCTGCACCACGGTGTTCAGGGTGAGCCCCTCGCCCCGGGCCAGCTCCTGAAGCCGGCCGGTGGTGGCGGCGGGCAGGGTGAGCCGGATGTCCTCGGTGGACTCGGCGTGATGGCTCTCGGTGGGCTCCCGGTCGTACGGCAGCGGGGTGGACTCCGTGAGATCGCCGAGCCGGGCCCGCCAGTGCTCCTCGGCCGGCGCCCCGTCGCGCTCCCGCAGCCACGCCACATAGTCGCTGAACGGGCGGCGGCCGGGCAGACCGGTGGCCAGGTCCGCGCCGGACGCTCCGTCACGCGCCCGCGCATGGCAGTGGAAGACATCCGAGAGCACCTGGAAGAGGCTCCAGCCGTCCAGGATCAGATGGTGGAACGTGCACACCACCTGGACCTCGGTGGCCGACAGCCGGGCCAGCGCCAGCCGCGTCAGCGGGGCGGCGGCCAGGTCGAGACCGCGCTCCCGGTCCTCGGCGAGAAACCCGCGCAGCTCCTCCCGGCGCTCGTCCGGCCCGGACAGCCGACGCCAGTCGAGCAGGGTGACCGGGATCCGCACCCCGCGCTCCACCACCTGGACCGGCTCCGGCACCCCCTCCCACACCACGCGGGCGCGCAACACCTGCGTACGGTCGGCGACCTGCTGCCAGGCCGCGGCCAGCGCCGCCGGATCGGGTACCCCGTCGAGGACGAAACCGAGCTGCTGGAAGTAGGCGCGCCGATCGTCCTGGGCCAGGCTGTGGAACAGCATGCCCGCCTGGGTGGGGGTGAGCGGGTAGATGTCCTCCACCGTGCCGCCGTTCCCCGCCAGCCGGTCCACGGCCGCCTGGTCCAGGGTGGCGAGCGGGAAGTCGGAGGGGGTGCGGCCGCCCGCGCCGGGCGCGCTGCCGTGCCGGGCGATCTCGCACAGCGCCTCGCGGAACTCCTCGGCGAGCCGGGCGACCGTCTCCTCCCGGTGCAGATTCCCGGAGTAGAACCAGGTGAACTCCAGGTCGTCCCCCTCGACCCGGCCCACCACCTCCAGCGGATGCGGGCGCGGCGAGGCCGGGTCGGCGTCCAGGGCCAATTCCCGGTGGAGACCACGGAAGAGGCCGTCGCCACCGCCCGGCGCCTCGAACCGGCCGAGGTAGTTGAAGCTGATCCCGGCCGTGGGACCGTCGGGAAGGCCCTCGCCATCGAGCAGATGACGCCGCACCCCATAGCCCAGACCACGCCGTGGCACGGCCCGCATCTGCTCCTTGACCGACTTGAGGACCTCGCCCCAGCCGCCGTCCGGAAGGTCGAGCGCCACCGGGAAGCGGGTGGTGAACCAGCCGACCGTACGGGAGAGATCCAGGTCCGCGAAGAGCTCCTCGCGGCCGTGGCCCTCCACGTCCACCGGCACCCGGGCGCGCCCGGTCCAGCGGTGCAGCACCCGGGCCAGCGCGCTCAGCAGCACATCGTTGACCTGTGTCCGGTAGACCTCCGGCAGCGTCTGGAGCAGTGCGGTGGTCTCCTCCGGGCCGAGCCGAAGGGTGACCGACCGGGCCGAGGCATACGTGTTCGGCCCCTCCAGGTCCATGGGCAGCGAGGGGTCGCAGGTCCCGGCCAGGCCGGTCCAGTACGCCTCCTCGTCGGCGAACCCGCCCTCGGCCGCATGGGCGCCCAGCTGCAGCGCCCAGCGGCGCAGCGGGGAGGACTTCGCGGGCAGCCCGGCCCCCTCGTCCCGGGCCGCCCGCCGGTAGGCGCTGTCGAGATCCTCCAGGAGGACCCGCCAGGACACCCCGTCCACGACCGCGTGATGGACGGTGAGATGGAGGACCGGGTGCGGCCCGGCGTCCCGGTCGAGCACCGCGCGCAGCAGCGGTTCCCCGGCCAGGTCGAAGCGGCCCAGATGCGCGCCGCCGGTGGTCTTCAGCGGTACACGGACCGCCGCCGCGTCCTCGATCCGCTGGTGCCAGCCGTCGTCCCGGCGGTGGAACCGGGAGCGCAGGGCGTCATGGTGTGCCACCAGCGCGTCCACGGCGTGCCGCAGCGCGTCCTCGTCCACGTCCTCGGGGAGCACCAGGGAGATGGTCTGGTTGAAGTGGCCGGCCCGCTCGGGGTCGGTGGTGAACAGCCAGTGCTGAATGGGGGTCAGCGGCAGCTCCCCGGTGGCCGTCTCGTCCCCGTCGGAGCCGGGCGGCCCGGCCGGGGCCGTGGTGGTGTCCAGATACAGGGCCAGCGCGGCGACCGTCTGGTGGCGGTAGACATCGCGCGAGGTGACGGCGAGCCCGGCCTGCCGTGCCTGGGAGACCAGTTGGATGCTGAGGATCGAATCGCCGCCGAGGGAGAAGAAGTTGTCCTCCACCCCCACCCGCTCCACCCGCAGGACCCGGGCCCAGACCGCCGCCAGGGTCCGCTCGGTGGCGGTGCGGGGCGCCACATACCCCGGTGCCGCGGCCTCGGCCCAGTCCGGCTCGGGGAGCCGGCCGCGGTCCAGCTTGCCGTTGGGGCTCAGGGGCATCCGCTCCAGGACGACGACCGAGGCTGGCACCATGTAGTCGGGCAGCGAACGCCGCAGGAACCGCCGCAGCCCCGCCGGGTCCGGTGCGGCGCCCGCGGCGGCCACCACATACGCGATCAGCCGCGTATGACCGTCCGCCTCCCTTGCGACGGCGGCGGCCTCGGCGATGTCGGGGTGGCGCAGCAGCGCCGTCTCCACCTCGCCCAGCTCGATGCGGAAGCCGCGGATCTTCACCTGGTCATCGGCCCGGCCCAGGTACTCCAGCCGACCGTCGCCGTTCCAGCGGACCAGGTCACCGGTGCGGTACATCCGGCTGCCGGGCCGCGCGAAGGGGTCCGCGAGAAAGCGGTGGGCGGTCAGCCCGGGCCGCCTCAGATAGCCCCGGGCCAGGCCCTGCCCGCCCAGATACAGCTCACCGGTCACCCCGGGCGGCACCAGCCGGAGCGTCGGGTCCAGGACATACGCGCGGGTGCCCGCGACCGGGCGGCCGATCGGCGGGGCCTGCGACGGCGCCTGCCCGTCGCAGAACCAGGCGGTGGCGTAGACCGTGGCCTCGGTCGGCCCGTACAGATTGGCGATCCGGCAGGACGGCATGGCCTTCCGGATGTCCCGTACGGTCTGGGCGGGCAGTGCCTCGCCTGCCAGCACGACGGTCCGGGCCAGGGCCGCCGGGGGATCCTCGCCCAGAAGCCGGGAGAACACCGAGGGCACCCCGCTGAGCAGCCCCCGCGCCCGCGGCCGGCCGCCCGGATCGGTGAGGGCGAGCAGATCCCGCACCACCTCCACACTGCCGCCGGTCAGCAGCGGGCAGAGGAGTTCGAAGACCGACACATCGAAGTTGAGCGAGGTCGAGGCGACCACGTCGGTCAGCCGCTCACGGCCCAGCTCCGCCTCCGCCCAGGCCGCGAGCCCCGCCACGCCGCGGTGGGTGGCCACCACGCCCTTGGGCCGGCCGGTCGATCCAGAGGTGTAGATGACATACGCGGGATGGGCCGGGTCCAGCGGACGGATCCGCTCACCGTCGGTGATGTCGCCGTCCGCGAGCCCGTCCAATTCAGCGCGGACCGCAGGGTCGTCCAGCACCAGCGGTTCGGCGCCCGGGGGCAGGCAGCCGGCCGTCCCGGTGGTGGTGAGGATGGTCGAGGGCGCGGCGTCGTCCAGCATGAACGCGATGCGCTCGGCCGGATAGCCGGGGTCCACCGGCAGATATCCGGCGCCCGCCTTGAGCACCGCCAGCAGGACGACGACGAGTTCGGCCGAGCGCGGCAGGGCGAGGGCCACCAGCCGCTCGGGACCGGCGCCCCGGGCGATGAGCAGCCGCGCCAGCCGGTTGGCGCGCCGGTTCACCGCGTCGTAGGAGAGGCTGGTGTCCTGGCAGGTCACGGCGGTGGCGGCCGGTCGCCGCGCCACCTGGGCGGCGAAGAGATCGGGCAGGGTGGCCTCGATGGCGGTCCGCTCCGGCCCGTTCCAGGCGTCGAGCATCGCATGCCACTCGGCGTCGGCCAGCATCCGCAGCTCGGCCAGGGTGGCGCCCGGATCGGCCACCATGGCGGTCAGCAGCCGGTGCAGATGCCCGGCCATCCGCTCGATCGTGGCCGTGTCGAACAGATCGGAGTTGAACTCGACGGTCAGCCCCAGCGAGCCGTCGTCGCGGGGCAGGAACTCCAGCACCAGATCGAACCGCGCGGCCGGGCGCGGCAGGGAGTGCTCGGTGATCCGCACACCCCCCGCCTCCTGGGCGGGCACCATGGCGCTCTGCTGCACCACGAGCGCCTGCACCAGCGGATTGCGGCTGGGGTCGCGGCGCGGGGCCAGCTCCTCGACGACCCGCTCGAACGGCAGCCGGTCATGGCCGAAGGCGTCCAGCACCGTCTCGCGCATCGCGTCCAGGAACCGCTCGACCGTGCTGTCCCCGTCGACATCGGCGCGCAGCACCAGGGTGTTGACGAAGAAACCGGCGACCGACTCCAGCTCCTTGCGGTGGCGTCCGGCGGTGACGGTGCCGAAGGCGATGTCGCGCTGGCCCGAGTAGCGGGAGAACAGCACCGCGGCGGCGGACGCGAGCAGGGTGAACAGCGTGGTGTCCCGCTCCCTGCCGAGCCGGGTCAGCCCGGCCACCAGCTCGGCGGGCAGCTCGCGGCGGTGCACCTCGCCCGCCGTGGTGCGCACCGGCGGGCGCGGGCGGTCGGTGGGCAGCTCCAGCGTCTGCATCCCGGCCAGCCGGCCCCGCCAGTACTCCAGGTCGGCGTCGTCCGGGGCGGTGGCGGGACGGCCGCGCTCCCAGACCGCGAAGTCCGGGTACTGCAGGGCGGGTTCGGGGAGCGCGGCAGCGGTTCCGGACACTTCGGCGGTGTAGAGCGCGGCCAGCTCGCGCACCAGCACCCCGACCGACCAGCCGTCGGTGACGATGTGATGCTGCGCCAGCAGCAGGATGTGCTCCTCGTCGGCGAGCCGGATCAGCAGCGCCCTGGCCAGCGGCCCCTGTCGCAGGTCGTAGGGGCGGTTCAGCTCGCCGGTCAGGGTGCGGTCGAGCGCCTCGGCGCGCTCCCGTGGCGGATGCCCGCCGAGGTCGACCCGGTCCAGCGGTACGGTCGGCTGCGCGGCCACCTGCTGTACCCCGTGCCCGTCCACGGTGGCGAAGGTGGTGCGCAGGGCGTCATGGCGGGCGGCGAGCCGGTCCAGCGCCCGGCGCAGCGCGGCCGCCTCCAGCGGGCCGTCGAGCCGCAGCCCGGCCCCGGTGTTGTACTCGGTGCCGCCGGAGGTCAGATCGTCCAGGAACCACAGCCGCCGCTGGGCGGAGGACAGCGGCAGCGGACGGTCGCGCGGCGCGGGCGGGATCGGTGCTTCGGGCGCCGCGGGCGCGTCGGTGGCCCCGGCGGGCAGCCGGCCCGCCAGCCGCGCCACCGTCCTGGCGTCGAGCAGGTCGCGCAGCGAGAGCTCCACGCCCAGTTCGGCCCGGACGCGGGTGAGCAGCCGCACTCCGAGGATGGAGTCGCCGCCCAGGCCCAGGAAGTCGTCCTCCACGCCCACCGTGTCCACCGGCAGCACCTCGGACCAGATACGGGCCAGGGCCTCCTCGGCGGGGGTGCGCGGGGCGATATGGCGCCAGGCGCCGTCCGGCGCGGAGCGCGGGGCGGGCAGCGCCTGCCGGTCGATCTTGCGGTGCGGGGTGAGGGGGAACGCGTCCAGCACCACATAGGCGGACGGCACCATATGTGCCGGCAGCACCCGGGCCGCCGCGGCGCGCACCTCCGCGGCCTTCGGCGGGGTCCCGCCGCTGGGCGGCACCAGATAGGCGACCAGCCGCTTCTGGCCGGGCTCGTCCTCCCGTACGGTGACCACGGCCGTGCCCACCTGGGGGTGGCGGGCCAACGCGGCCTCCACCTCGCCCAGTTCGATGCGGAAGCCGCGTATCTTGACCTGGTGGTCGGCCCGGCCGAGGAATTCCAGTTCACCGTCGGCGTTCCAGCGGACCAGGTCACCGGTGCGGTACAGCCGGGAGCCGGGCGGGCCGAAGGGGCAGGCGGTGAACCGCTCGGCGGTCAGCCCCGGCCGGTCGAGATAGCCGCGGGCCAGGCCCGCGCCGCTGACGCAGAGCTCTCCCGTGGCGCCGACCGGCACCTGCCGCGCCGCCTCGTCCAGCACGAACACCCGGGTGTTGGGAAGCGGACGGCCGATCGGCGGGGCGCCGGAGCCCGCCGCCAGGGCGTCCGTCCAGGTGGCCACGACCGTGGCCTCGGTCGGGCCGTAGGAGTTGACCAGCCGCCGCCCGGGCGCCCACAGGTCCACCAGATCGGCGGGGCAGGCCTCCGCGCCCACGATCAGGGTGCGGAAGTCGGGCAGCCCGTCGTGGAGTTCTTCCGGCGGCACGGTCGCGAGCGCCGCCGGGGGGATCAGGGCATGGGTCACCCGCTTCTCCCGCAGCACCGAGGCCAGCTCGGCGCCCAGCAGGGGCCCCTCCGGGGGCACCACCAGCGCCGCCCCGGCGAGCAGGGAGGAGCACAGCTCCAGGACGGAGGCGTCGAAGCTCGGCGAGGAGAACTGCAGCACCCGGTCGCCCGGCCGGACCCGGTAGTGGGCCGTCGTCGCGGCCGAGAAGTTCCCCAGACCGGCGTGCGGCACCAGTACGCCCTTCGGCACACCCGTGGATCCGGAGGTGTAGATGACATACGCGGGATGCTCGGGGAGCAGCGGGCCGAGCAGGTCCGCCCGGCCGGGTGCGTGATCGGGGCCCGCCCCGGCCGCCACCTCCCGGATCCGCGCCGGGTCGTCGAGCACGGTCACCGGCCGGGCGTCGGCCAGCATCATGGCGCGGCGCTCCTCGGGATGCGCCGGATCGATCGGGAGGTACGCGCCGCCGGCCTTCGCCACCGCCAGCTCGGCCACCACCAGTTCGGCCGAGCGGGGCAGGACCAGGGCCACCACCCGCTCCGGCCCCACGCCCTGCCCGATGAGGTGGTGGGCCAGCCGGTTGGCCCAGCGCTCGACCTCGCCGAAGGACCACTCGCGGTCGTCCGTCACCAGGGCCGGCGCCTTGGGGGTGCGCCTCGCCCATACGGCGAAGAGCTCGCCGAGCGGCGCGCGGGAGACGGCACGGTCCGTGGCGTTCCACGCCGCCGGAGGGAGGTCCGGGACATCCTGGGGTGCGGACACCGATGAGGTCGCGTAGTGGTCCGTCATGGCGGGGTGTGGCCCTTCAGAGCGGTTGAACGGGCGGATGGGTGACGGTTCGGGCCTTGCCGGCGCCGAGCCGGGGCGCCCGCATCCGGCCGGGGGAGATGTGGGGAGACGGCCGTGCGGGTGGGCGGTGGGGCCTCAGACCAGGGCGCTCTTACGGGCCATCCGGCCCGAGAGCTGGATCCGGTCGACGGCGCCGGTCCGCGGATCGCGGACGAAGCGTCCGCCGGGGATCCGACGTCCGGAGGACGGGTCCACCAGATCGCAGGTGAGGTCCTCATGACAGACCAGCGGCGCGGGGAGGTCGCCGTCCACGGACAGGGCGAGGCCACCGCCGTCGCCCATGGTCACCTGGTACTCGATGTCGCCGTTGAGATAGATCCCGGTGCACTGCGAGGTCACGGCCATGGGGGTGGCCAGGTGCCGCGGGGTGGGGCTGGCGGGCACCCGGACGCCGGTGATCTCGGCGAGGACATCGGTCAGTTCGTTCCACAGCTCGGTGCCGCCGCCCGCGTTGGCGGTGAAGCCGACCACCACCCCCGTGGCGGGATCGGCCCGCAGCGAGCAGGAGGTGCCCTGGGCGTTGCCGTCGTGTCCGAACCACAGCGTCTCGCCGTGCCGGAAGAGCGCCCATCCCAGGCCCCAGCCGTCGGCCAGCACACCGGGGTCGGCGCCGGGCACGGGGCGGCGCATCTCCTCCGCGAGCTCACGGGGCGGCACCCCCGCGGGCCGTCGCCGAGATGGGCCCGGCCCAGTGCCACCAGATCCAGGGCACTGGCCCGCAGCGCACCGGCCGCGGCCTCGGCGGGGGCGAGGTTCTGCCGCACCGGTCTCGTCCTGCCCGTGGCCGTGTTGGCCGAGTGGCCGCGCGCGGTGGGCCGGTGCGGGGTGGCGGCGGTGCCGATGAAGGACGGCACGGTGCCCAGCGGATCGAGCAGCACGGACCGCATGGCCTCCTGCCAGCTCATCCCGGTGACCGTCTCGATCAGCCGGCCCGCCGCGACATAACCCGCGTTGGAGTAGGAGAAGTCCGTGCCCGGAGGCATCACCAGGGTGCGGTCGGTGCAGTGGTCCAGCAGATAGCGTGCGGCGGTCACCGAGGCCACCTGGTCCGAGTCGGGCCCGGACGGCAGCCCCGCGGTATGGCTGAGCACCTGGCGCACCGTGCACGGCGGACCGGCCCGGCGCAGCTCCGGCACATGGTCGCCGAGCGGGTCGTCCAGCTCCACATCGCCGTCCGCCACCAGAAGCGCCACCACGGTCGCGGTGTACGCCTTGGTGACGGAGCCGATGGGCACGGCCGCCTCGGCGGTGAACGGCTCGCCGGTCTCCGCGTCCAGGACGCCGGTCTCCACGGCGAGCGTCATCCCGCCGCTGTGTACGGCGAGTTGGGCGCCGGGCACCTGATGGGCGCGGGCCAGGGCGGTCAGGCGGTCCTCGAGGACGCGGCGTATCTTCGACCGCTCGACGGACGGTGCCGGGGTCGGACGTAACACGGTGCACTCCTTGCCGGGGGACGGAACGGGATGGGCGACAGGGGCCGGGTCATGGCAGCTGGCTCGTGGCCGTGACATCCCGGGGCACGATCGTGAAGCCCTGCCAGTGGGTGGGCATCGGGTCCTGGTCCTCGTCCCTGGGCACATGGTGGAAATCGACGCTGACCCAGGCGACCGGGTCGGTGAGCTTCTCGCCGCCGGTGTACTTGTCGACCGAGGTGGCGCAGTCCGGGGCGGTGTTGCCGTAGGCCAGCCGCTCGCACTCCCGGTACTGCGTGAAGTACATGTCGTGGTGGGTGAATTCCTCGGTCTCGTGCGGACCCCGGTACTGATCGCTGTGGTGGTTGTCGATCTCCCAGGACTTGGCGTGGCCGTCGGAGTTCTCGGCCGTGGGGTTCACCACCCGCCAGAATCGGGTGGGCGCGAGGTCCGCCGCGGTCTCATGGGAGAGCACGGTGCGTTTGGTGGTGCGCTCGGCCGTGCCGCTGCCCAGGTAGTCGTACTGCTCCACGGTGTTCGCCGACTGTCCGTCGACGTCGAAGTCCAGCCGCCAGAAGATGTTGTGCGAGTGGTTCTCGCTGAACCGGGTGGAGCCCACCCCGGTCGGCCAGCCGCTGCTCGCGTCGGAGAACTGGAACGGCGAGAGGCTCCCGGTGGCGCCCGACCGGGGCGTGATGGAACCGTCGTCCGAGAAGCGCCATTCGGTGATGTAGTCGTACCAGCCGATCTCGGAAACCGAGAAGACGACCAGGTCGGTGCCGTGCAGAACGCCCTTCTCCACCGCGCTCTTGTAGGCGAACGGCCGGGACTGCTCCTCGGCGCACAGCACGGGGGTGTCCCGGAAGTCGTGCAGCCGCCCGTCGGGGCAGTCCTTGGCGCTGAGCGGGGTGAGTGTGCCCTGCTCCAGATCGCCGAAGCCGATCGCGGAGACGTCGTAGAAGCGCGGCTGACCGCTGTCGTAGGGCACATGCACCTCGGCGAGCGAGGCGCTCTCGAGGACACGGGTGGGGGCGCCGCGGTTCGGGGTGTAGATCACATCGCTGAGCACCGCACCGGTGTTGCGGTCGATGTCCCAGCACATCTGCCACCGGGCACCGTTCTTCAGGGTCGTGTCAATGCGATCCGCGGCGGGGCAGGACGGCGCCGCCGAGGCCCTCGCGGGCGCGGCGGACGCCGGGCCCGGCACCCACAGGGCCAGCAATCCCACCGCGGCGACCAGCACACGGGCACGCCGAAACAGACTGGACACGGACGAAGCTCCCCTCACAGGCCGATGACGGCGGCGCGCCTGGCGGACAGATCGATGACGATCCGGCTGGTGTCGATCCACTTGCCACCCGGAAGGCGCACGAAGAGCTGCACACACCGGTGCTCACCGCACCGGGACACCTTCCGGGCGCCAGCCACCCCCTTGGCGCGGGAACCGAGGAACGACATGCTCTGGAGGCGCAGTTGGGAGGGCGAGGTCAGCCGCTTCCCGGTCTGCGAGGTGAAGGAGTCGCGCATCCCCGGGCCGAGCCGGCGGTCGGCCAGGACGACCTTCACCGCCTCACGGGCCTCGGCCAGGGTGGGAGGCGGCTGGACGCCGTGCTGCCGGGCGGAGTCGAGGACCTTCTTGGAGCGCAGATCGACCAGCCGGGTGATGAGGGTGTCCGAGGCGTAGTCGTAGAGCTGGACCTCGGCCCGGCTGTCGGGGGCGGAGGAGGCCGACTTGGCCCGGGGCGGACGGCGGGTGTCCAGCGGCTCGGCGCCGGAACCGCCCGCGGCGTTCCGCTCCCCGCCCCCGGTGTCCTTCTTCGCGGCCTTGCCGCCCCGCGCGGGCGCGGTCCCGGGCCGGGTGGCGGCGTCGACGGCGATGCGGGACGCCTCGCGCGACTCCCCGGGCGTCAGCCGGCCGGAGTGCGAGGCGACGACGGCCGCGGGCTCCGGGGCGTCGGACGCGGGCGATCCGGTGGCCTGGAGGGCGGCGATCCCGCCGCCTGCCAGCACCGCCGTCAGACCCAGAGCCGCGGACCCGCGCCATCGCCGATGACGGCGCCCCCTCGTATCGTCCGCGCCCCTGTCAGTGGCGTTGTCTCTCATCACCCAGCCGTTTCCGTTGTCGGTCAGGAGAGCCCGGTGGGGCTCGCGGTGACAGCACTCGGCCGGATCCCGATTTGTCGAT
Source organism: Streptomyces sp. 11-1-2 (assembly GCF_003595545.1). NCBI lineage: Bacteria > Bacillati > Actinomycetota > Actinomycetes > Kitasatosporales > Streptomycetaceae > Streptomyces > Streptomyces sp. 11-1-2. The sequence continues at coordinate 900,207 of NZ_CP022545.1, read as the reverse complement.
GGTGCGTTCCCCGTCCGCACCGACGGGATTCAAGCCGCTGACGACGGCTCGCGCGGACCCCCCGGACACTTCGCTGTCCACTGATGGCTCACGCTTTCACCACTCCGGGCGGCGTAACAGTCGCATTTGTCATCAAGCGGCTGTGAGAAACGCATGTCTCGATGGGGGGCCGAACGGCCGCAAAGCGATGACGGGGAAGGCCTGTTGGAAGCCGCTCTGCCATCATGCTCACATGAGCCATTCGATCACCATTCGATGTGACATCTGTGGCGCCACGCATTCCTCCTCCGCGGCCGACAGCATCGGTGCGCTCCGCGAAGCCATCGTCAAAATGAGCTGGTCCAGGGCGCGATGGGATGACCGGGTGATCGATATGTGCGGTGGGTGCGGCGTCGGTGAAAAGGCGCCGAGCGAGTCCGGACGAGGCTGCGGTTCCTGTGAGGGTGGCGAACTTTTCGATGCCCTCGGACACGACAGAATCGGACATCGTTTGGCCAATGCATTACTCAGAGCTGGTATCGATAATCTCGAACTACTCTCCAGTTTCTCCGCGCGCCAGCTTCGCGATCTGGAGGGCATCGGCGCCGTGAGCGCACACCACGCACTCAATCGTCTGCACTCCGCACCGAGCGAAAGGCCATCGTGAACGAATATTCCACCGGAACATCCGCGCGGGCCACTCTGTACACCGGCCAACGCCACCGGATGCTGTGGGTGGTGGGCGTGGTGTTCTCCGCCGGGCTGCTGGCGCCGCTGTTATTCCTCGGCGCCGCGCGTAAGGGGATCGTGCCGCGCACCGTACCCGCCGGGTACGCGGTGGCCATCTATCCGATCGCGCTCGGACGCCAGTGGCTGCCCGACCCGGGCGACTGGATCTCATGGACACTCGCGGCCGTGGTTCTCACCGCGGCCGTCCATGCCGTGCTGCTGGACACCGGCCGTACGCCCGGCGGTTGACCGTCGGGTACGGGCCTCAGCTCTGTGCGGTGGGGCGGACCACGATCTCGCCGACGTCGACACCGGCCGGCTGCTCGATGGCGAACGCGATGGCGCGGGCGATGGCGTCCGGCGGCATCGCGATCTTGGCCATGGAGTCCTGGATCTGGCTCTTCGTGTCCGGGTCGGTGATGGAATGCGCGAGCTCCGTCTCGGTGAACCCCGGCGAGACGGTGGTCACCCGCAGCGACTCGCCCGCCTCCTGGCGCAGCCCCTCGGAGATGGCGCGTACGGCGTTCTTGGTGCCGGCGTAGACCGACATCGTCGGGACGATGGTCAGCCCGGCGGTGGAGAGGGTGTGGACGAAATGCCCGAAGCCCTGCTCGCGGAAGACGGGCAGGGCTTCGGCGATGCCGTACAGCACGCCCTTGATGTTGACGTCGATCATCTCCTCCCAGTCCTCGACGCGCAGATCGTCGAGGGCCGAGATCGGGCTGATACCGGCGTTGCTGACCAGCACATCGAGCTTTCCGTATCGCTCACGTGCCGTCGCGACCAGGCGGGACAGATCCGCGCGCCGCTTCACATCCGTGACGACGGGGACGGCCTCGCCGCCCGCCTCGGTGATCCGGGCCGCCAGCGCCTCGATGCGTTCCGACCGCCGCGCGGCGAGGACGACCTTCGCTCCACGCTCGGCGAGCAGCAGCGCGGTGGCCTCGCCGATGCCGCTGCTCGCGCCCGTAATGGCGATGACCTTGCCTTCGATACCGGACATCATGGGGAGTCCTTCCAGGGGGATTGCGGGAAAAAGGGGGGGGCGGCGATGGCCTACAGTGAGAACCGGAGTCGCCTCCACTTCACTGCGTACACACTAAGTGGGTGCGCCTCCACTTAGCAACCGGAGAATGAGGAGAGCCGCCGATGGCCAGGGATCCAGGGCGCCCGCTGCGGGCCGACGCACAGCGCAACCGGGAGAAGATCCTCTCCGCCGCGGTGCGGGTGTTCGCCGAGGAAGGGCTGGATGCCCACCTCGAGCGCATCGCCAAGGAGGCGGGCGTGGGCACCGGCACCCTCTACCGGAACTTTCCGACCCGCGAGCTGCTGATCGAGGCCGCCTACCGCAATGAGCTGGCCCGGCTCTGCGACGCCGCCCCCGAGCTGCTGGCGGCCCTGCCCCCGCGCGAGGCGATGCGCGCGTGGCTGGGCCGCTTCATGGACTACGCGAACGCCAAGCTGGGCATGGCGGACGCGCTGCGGGGCGTCGTCGCGTCGGGCGTCAATCCGTACGCCCAGAGCCACGAGATGATCCAGGACGCCCTCTCGCGGCTGATGGACGCCGCCGTCACGGCCGGTGTGATCCGGTCCGACATCAGCGCGACCGACATGTTCGCCGCTCTTTCCGGCATCGCCCTCGCCTCGGGGAAGCCCGAACAGCGCGAGCAGGCTGACCGCCTCCTCGACCTCACCCTGGACGGACTGAGTGCCGGATCCCGTCCTCAGTAAAGATTTCTGAGTTTTCAGTTCAGACTCTTGTGCCAGCCGCTCAGCGCTCTTAGCGTGTCCGGCCATGGAGAACGAACACCCCACGGACCGGGCCGCCGGTACCGGCGACGAGTCCGTTGGCGATCGGCTGCGTGCGCTGCGCAAGGCACGACGGCTGACGCTGCGGACCGTCGCCGAGGCCGCCGCGATCAGTGAGGGCTATCTGAGCCAGATAGAGCGCGGGCAGGCCAACCCCAGCATCGCCACCCTCCAGCAGGTCGCCGCCGCGCTCGGCCTGAAGGTGGCCGACCTGTTCGGCGACGACTTCACCAGCGGCCCGAGCGTGCTGCGCGCCGAGGAGGCGCCCCGGCTCGCCCTCGGGGTGCTCGGCGGGCGCAAGTTCCGGCTGACCCCTGGGCCGCAGCACCATCTCGAGGTGTTCCTGGGGGAGTTCGACGCCCACGGCTCCACGGGGGAGACCCTCTACAGTCACGGCGACTCGGAGGAGTTCCTCTACGTACTCGAGGGCACGGTCTCCCTCCAGCTCGGCGACCGCTCCTTCACCCTCGGGGCCGGTGACAGCATCCGCTACTCCTCCGCCGTACCGCACCGGCTGCGCGAGACGGCCGCGGCGGCCGCCCGGGTGCTGTGGGTGATCAGCCCACCCAGCTACTGACCCGCACCCCCTGGGTCCACGCTCCTGGGTCCACGCTCCTGGGTCCGCCCTCCTCGATCCGCCCTCCTCGATCCGCGACGAAACCGGGGCCATCCCCAGGCCGCCCGACCAGCGGCCGTACGACCACGATTGGCTGAGTGCCGCAGTGCTGAACGGAAATGTGTCCTTCTGGTACCGCCAGACCGGTTTCCCCGAACGGCGTCCGCCCCTCGACGGCGACCTCGCCACCGATGTGTGCGTCGTGGGCGCGGGCTTCACCGGGCTGTGGACCGCGTACTACCTCAAGCAGGCCGCCCCCGATCTCGATATCACCGTCGTGGACCGGGAGTTCGCCGGATTCGGCGCCTCGGGGCGGAACGCCGGCTGGCTCAGCTGCAAGATCGCCGGATCCGCCGGGACCTATGCGAGGAAGCGCGGGCGCGAGGCCGTCATCGCCCTGCAGCGGGAGATGATCCACACCGTGGACGAGGTGATCTCGGTGGCCCGTACCGAGGGCATCGAGGCCGACATCGTCAAGAGCGGCTATCTCACCGTCGCCCACGGCGCGGCCCAACTCCCCCGGCTGCGCACCGCGTACGACCAGCTCCGGCACTGGGGCGCACAGGACCTGGAGTGGCTGAGCGCACCCCGGGTCGCCGAGCGGCTGCGCCTGGACGGGGCGCTGGGCGGATACCACAATCCACACTGCGCCCGGGTCCACCCGGCCAAGCTGGTGCAGGGCCTGGCCCGCGCGGTGGAGGCGCGGGGCGTACGGATCCTGGAGTCCACCCCCGTCACCGCCATCGCCCCCGGCCGGGTCAGCACCCCGTTCGGCACCATCGGCGCGGGCCGGATCGTCCGCGCCACCGAGGGCTTCACCAGCGGTATCGAGGGCGAGCGGCGCACCTGGCTGCCGATGAACTCCTCGATGATCGTCACCGAGCCGCTCCCCGACGAGCTGTGGAAGCGGCTCGGCTGGGAGGGCCAGGAACTCCTCAGCGACGCCACCCACGCCTACACCTACGGACAGCGCACCGCGGACGGCCGCATAGCCATCGGCGGCCGCGGAGTGCCCTACAAGTTCGGCTCCCGCACCGACCGGGCCGGACAGACCAGCGCGGACACCGTGCGCGCCCTTCGGCGGATCCTCACCGGCCTCTTCCCGGACACCGCCGAGGCCGCCATCGACCACACCTGGTCGGGGGTGCTGGCCGTGCCCCGCGACTGGTGCGCCTCGATCGACTACGACCCGGCCACCGGCCTCGGCTTCGCCGGCGGATACGTCGGCCATGGCGTGGCCGCCACCAACCTCGCCGGACGCACCCTGTCCGATCTGCTGCTCGGCCGTTCCACCAAGCTGACCGCGCTGCCCTGGGTCGGTCACCACACCCGTCGATGGGAGCCCGAACCGTTCCGGTGGATCGGGGTGCACGGCATGTACGCCGCCTACCGCGCCGCCGACCGCTCGGAGTCCTCCGGCCGCACCACCACTTCCCCCATCGCCCGTCTCGCCGACCGCATATCTGGACGCTGACCATGAGCAAGCCCACCGCCACCGCCGCGGCCACGGACCGCGCCCCGGCCACCGACCGCGAGCGGACCGCCCGCAAGGCGGGTCTCGCCTCGTTCATCGGCACCACCGTCGAGTGGTACGACTTCTACATCTACTCCACCGCGTCCGCGCTCGTCCTCGGCAAGATCTTCTTCGGCGGCGGCGGTGGCACCACCGGCGCGCTGGAGGCGTTCGGCAGCCTGTGGCTCGGATTCCTCGCCCGGCCGATCGGCGGCATCGTCTTCGGCCACCTCGGCGACCGGATCGGCCGGAAGAAGACCCTGGTCACCACGTTGCTCATGATGGGCATCGCCACCACCTTGATCGGGCTGCTCCCCGGCTACGACGAGGTCGGCGTCGCCGCGCCCATCGCGCTGGTGCTGCTGCGCATGGTGCAGGGCATCGCGGTCGGCGGCGAATGGGGCGGCGCCGTCCTCATCGCCAGCGAACACGCGCCCAAGGGGAAGGCGTTGTCGTTCGGCGCCTTCGCCCAGCAGGGGTCACCGGCCGGATCGATCCTGGCCACCGGGATGTTCGCGCTGCTCACCCAGCTTCCGGACGACGACTTCGACGCCTGGGGCTGGCGCGTTCCGTTCCTCTTCTCCGCCGTGATGGTGGTCATCGGCCTCGTCGTGCGCCTCAAGGTCGAGGAGTCCCCGGAGTTCGCCCGGCTGCGGGACGAGAAGCGGGTCGCGAAGGTCCCCCTGCGGGAACTGCTCACCCGCCACCCCGGAACCCTCGCCCTCGGCGTGCTCGCCAGCTCCATCGGCATCGCCGCCACCTACTTCATCACCACCTTCGTCCTGTCCTGGTCCACCGGCAGCCTCGGCATGGATCGCTCCACCATGCTGAACGTGCTGCTCGTCTACAGCGTCATCCAGTTCTTCACCCAGCCCTTCGGAGTGCTGCTGGCCGACCGCTTCGGCCCGCGCCGCACCGTGGCGGCCCTGCTGAGCCTCAACTTCGCTCTGGTGCCCGTGATGTACGCCTGTGTCTCGACGACCCAGCCGGTCATCGTGGGGCTCGGCATCTGTCTGCTGGGCATCACCGGCGCGATGAACTACGCGATCCTGGCCGGACTGCTCGCCGCCGCCTTCCCGATCTCCGTGCGCTACACCGGAATCTCCCTCTCCTACCAGCTGTGTTCGGCGCTCATCGGCGGTACGGCGCCCCTGGTCGGCGAGTGGCTGCTGCGCTCGACCGGCGGCTCGATCGTGCCGGTCGTGATCTACCAGATGGGGCTGGTGGCGGTGTCCCTCATCTGCTCCCTGGCGCTGCTGAAACGCTCGCGAGAGACGTAGTCAGCCACAGTGGGGGCGGGGTGGCCCAGCCGCCGTCGGGCCGCGCCGCCGGTCACAGCGCCGAGTACACCGCCTCCACCAGGGCCATCTTCCGGGGGTCGTCGACGATGTGCGGGCCCATACGGTTCATCACGTAGCCGAGGGAAAGCTCCGCCTCCGGGTCGGCCAGCCCGCAGGAGCCGCCGAAGCCGTCATGGCCGACGGCGCGCGGGTTGGGGCCGTACGAGCCGTGCGCGCCGCTCAGCCACACCCCGAGCGCCACCTCCGCGTCCCGGCCGAGAGCCTCGCCCAGGACCAGGTCCCGGCAGGAACCCTGGCCCTCGCGGGCGCGCTCGGCGGCCTCCGCGGACAGCACCCGGCGATCGTCGGCCAGACCGCGGCGGGCGAGGATGCCGTACAGCTCGGCGATGGCGCGGGCCGTGCCATGGCCGTTGAGGGCCGGAAGTTCGGCCTCGCGCCACTCCCGGCTGTTGGCCTCGGCCGCGCCGACCACCGGATTCGCCAGTGCCGCCAGGGCGACCGGGGTGAACTTCAGGCCCGCCGCGGCCTGTTCACCGGCGGGCCGCCCGGCCCGCGGACCGATCAGCTCGGCTGCCCGGCGGGCCTCCTTCTCCGGAAGGCCGATGGTGAAGTCGATGCCCAACGGCCCGGTGACCTCCTGCCGCAGGAACTCGCCGGGCAGCAGCCCGGTGATCCGCCGGATCACCTCGCCGATCAGGAAGCCGTAGGTGAGCGCGTGATAGCCGCTACGGGTGCCGGGCTCCCACCACGGCTCGGCCGCGGCCAGCCGGGCGGTGGTCAACTCCCAGTCGTACAGCTCCGCCACGCTGTGCGGCTCCCGCAACCCGGCCAGCCCCGCCCGGTGCGAGAGGAGATACCGCACCGGCAGCGAGCCCTTGCCGGCCGCGGCGAACTCGGGCCAGTACGCGGCCACCGGCGCGTCCAGGTCCAACAGCCCGCGGTCCGCCAGCACATGGGCACACAGGGCCGCCGGCCCCTTCGTGGTCGACCACACATTGACCAGGGTGTCCCATTCCCAGGGGCGGGTGCGCCCGGCGTCGGCCCAGCCGCCCCACAGATCCACCACGGTCTCCGAGCCGATCCGCACGGCCACCGCGGCGCCCAGCTCGTCGCGTTCGCGGAAGTTCGCCTCGACGGCGGCCCGCACTCCGGCGAACCGGGGGTCGCAATAACCCTGGATCGGGGCCGGGGACTCCGTCATGTGGCTCCTCCTGACACTTTGGGTGGTCGGTGGGGCCGGTGGCGGTCAGGTCCGGCCCGTCGGCGAGCACACCCCGGCCGGTGTCCCGGATGGTGTCGAGCTGTGCCTCCGCCACCCGGACCATGACCTCGCGATAGTGCTCGTCGACCCGGCGCGGGGTGAAGAACCGGGCGGTCTGCCGCCGGTCCTCACGGTGTTCGGGACCATCCCGGTAGAGCACCGGCCGCCGGAACCGGGACGGCAGCTTCTCCACCGTCTCGATGCCGAGCCCGGCCTGCACGGTGGCGGTGCTGCGCAGGACGGCGCGGGCCTCCTCGTAGCCGGACACCTGCCAGATCCCGTCGGGCCCCCGCCGCACCGGGCAGCCGCCTCCGTACGGCCCCCGATCGACCCGGCGCTCCCCGAATTCCCGCGCTCCGTGGCCCGGTGGCCCGTGGTCCGGTGGCCCGTGGCCCGGTGGCCCGTGGCCCGGTGGTCCGTGGTCCTGCGCCCCGTGGTCTCGTAATCCGTCGTCGTGCGATCCGCGGTCGTGTGATCCGCCGCCCATGGGCGGCACCTCCCGGCCCAGACTAGGAGTAGCGCGGCCACCTTACGGGCTCCGGATGCCGCTTTCCCAGGTCTAGGCTCGATTTCATGGACAGCGAGAACCCTCTGGGGCGCTTTTTGCGCGCCCGCCGTGAACTGGTGCGGCCCGAGGACGTGGACATCCGGTCCGCAGGTCGGCGCCGGGTGGCGGGGCTGCGCCGCGAGGAGGTCGCCCTGCTGGCGGGGGTCAGCACCGACTACTACATACGGCTGGAGCAGGGCCGGGAGCGGCATCCCTCGGCCCAGGTGACCGAGGCGCTGGCCCGGGCCCTGGTGCTGGAGGAGGACGCGGTCGCCCATCTGCACCGGCTGGCCCGTCCGGCCCCCGTCCGGCGCCGCCCGGCCGCGCGGCGGGAGCGGGTGAGCCCGACCCTGCTGCGGATGATGGAGGGCTGGCCGCGGACACCGGCCGTCGTCCTGGGGCGCTGTCTGACCGTACTGGCCCATAACACTCTGGGCCGGGCCCTGTTCGACGGGCACACCCACAGCCGGGACCTGATGCGACTGGTCTTCCTCGACCCGGACGCGCGGGAGTTCTACCCCGACTGGGAGCGGGTGGCGGTCAACACCGTGGCCGGGCTCCGCGCGGCGGCCGGAATCGACGAGGAGGACCCCGAACTGATCGCCGTCGTCGGTGAGTTGTCGCTGAAGAGCGAGGCGTTCCGGCGGCTGTGGGCCCGCCATGACATCCGTCAGAAGACCCATGAGACCAAGCGCTTCCGGCACCGCCTGGTCGGGGAGCTGACGCTGGAGTACGAGGCACTGACCGTGAACAGCGCCCCCGGTCAGCAGCTCGTCGTCTACCAGGCCGAACCGGGCAGCCCGTCCGAACAGGCGCTGTCCCTGCTGGGCAGCCTCGCCGCCGACGCGGTGGAGACGCCCCACGACACCATGAGCACCACGACAAAGGACTCTTCCGCATGACCCTCATTGACTCGCCCGTCTGGTTCATCACCGGCTGTTCCACCGGTCTGGGCCGGGCACTCGCCACCGCCGTCCTCGACCACGGCCACCGTGCGGTGGTCACCGCCCGCGACCCCGGGCAGCTGGCCGACATCGTCGCCGGGCACGGGGACCGCGCGCTGGCCCTGGCGCTCGACGTCACCGACAAGGACCAGGTGGCGGAGGCCGTCAAGGAGGCGGAAACCGCCTTCGGCCTCATCGACGTACTGGTCAACAACGCGGGCTACGGCTATCTCGCCGCTCTCGAGGAGGGCGAGGACGCGGAGGTCCGGGCCCTGTTCGACACCAATGTGTTCGGCCTGGTGGACGTCACCCGGGCGGTGCTGCCGGGCATGCGCGCCCGCCGCGCCGGCCACATCGTGAACATCTCCTCCCTCGGCGGCCTGGCCGCCTTCGGCGCCACCGGCTACTACCACGCCACCAAGTTCGCCGTGGAGGGCCTCTCCGAATCGCTCGCCGCCGAGGTGGCCCCGCTGGGCATCAAGGTGACGATCGTCGAACCCGCCGCCTTCCGCACCAACTGGTCCGGCCCCTCCATGCGGCAGTCCGCCGTCACCATCGACGACTACGCCGAGAGCGCGGGCGCACGGCGCACCAGCACCCTCGCCACCTACGGCCACCAGCCCGGGGATCCGGCGCGGGCGAGCGAGGCCATCATCGGCGCGGTGGAGTCGGAGGAGCCCCCGCTGCGGCTGCTGCTGGGCAAGGCCGCCTACGACATCGCCCAGGCCAGGCTGGACTCCCTCAGGACCGCCTTCGATGCCTGGCGCGATGTCACCCTCGGAGCCGACTACCCCGTGGCCGCGCCCTAGGCCCGCCGGGCCGACCACCCCATGGCCGCGTCCTGGGCCGGGCCGTCAGCGCCCCCGCACCCGGCGGCCCCACCGGCGCAGCAGCCCCCGCCGGGTCCGGAAAGCCCGTGGTCCGGAGGGCCGACGGCCACCCGGACCCGCCACGGCGTGGCTCGGCGTCCACTGACCGTCGGGGGAGAGGATCGGCGCCTTGCGCTCCGCCTGCGCCAGGATCTCGTGGTGGGAGTCATGGGCGGTCACTCGGAACGCCTCGTCATGGGAGGCCAGGGCCGCTCGCAGGGCCGTGCCGGTCGCGCCGCGGCGACGGGCGAGGGACGCCACCCAGCCGAGGAAGCCCATGAGCGCGGCGAGCACCCCGGCGACGACCAGATACGGCAGCACATCACTCATGGGCCGAGGCTACGTGAGGCCGCACCTCGTCGAGGAGAGCCAATTCGAGACGGATCAGCCGCCCGAGGTCGGCGATCGCTCGGCGCGAACCCGGCGGTCTCCTCCGCCACCAGCTGGCGGCGGGCGACCCGGGGACGCACGACACCGGCGGGGCGTGCGGCTATGTCGACTATCCGGCCAGTGGCTGGGAGACGGCGTCAGGCGGGTGAGAGCGCCCGCGGCGGCGTCAGAGGTGAGAGCGCCCGCGACGGCGTCAGGCGTTGAGGGCGCCCGAGCCGAGCAGTCCGAACAGCGCCAGGCCGATGACGATCCGGTAGATCACGAAGGCGTTGAACGAATGCTTGGCGACGAACTTCAGCAGCCAGGCGATCGAGGCGTAGGCCACGGCGAAGGACACCACCGTGCCCACCGCGAGCGGCACCGTTCCCACGCCACCGCCCGTGGCGTCCTTGAGCTCGTACAGACCGGCGCCGGTCAGCGACGGAATGCCCAGGAAGAAGGAGAGCCGGGTGGCGGCCAGGCGGTCCAGGCCGAGCATGAGGCCGGTGGCCATCGTGGCGCCCGAGCGGGAGAAGCCGGGGAAGAGCAGCGCGAGGATCTGCGAGGAGCCGACCAGCATCGCGTCCTTGAGGCTGGTGTCGTCCTCCCCGCGCTTGTGGCGGCCCATCCGGTCGGCCAGCCACATCAGCCCGCTGCCCACGATCAGCGAGGCGGCCACCACCCACAGGGAGGCGAGCGGGCCTTCGATCAGCGGTTTGGCCGCCAGGCCCACGACCACGATGGGGATCGTGGCGTAGATGACCCACCAGGCGAACTTGTAGTCGTGGTGGTACCGCTCCTCGCGGTTGACCAGCCCCCGTCCCCATGCGGTGGCGAAGCGCCGGATGTCGCGGAAGAAGTACAGCAGGACGGCGGCGATGGCACCGACCTGGATCACCGCGGTGAAGGCGACGACGGACTTGTCGTCCACCGGGATGTCCATCAGCCCCTCAGTGATCTTGAGGTGGCCGGTGGAGGAGACCGGGAGGAACTCCGTGACCCCCTCGACGACGCCGAGAACCACGGCCTGTCCGATGTTGATCGCGCTCACGTGATCCGTCCCGCCGGTGTCTTTCCGTAACCAGTGAATGTGTACGGGACGGTAGACGATGGATCGGGAAGGTGACCAATCGGCGGGCGGCCCACCGCGGTCCGGCGCGATCGTGGGGGAGGGGGCGGCCGCGGCATCCGGGCATCGCCGCGGCCCGTGCCCGTAGAGAGAAGGGCACGGGCCGCCGCGGCCGAAAAGGTCAGGCGGCCGGACCGGAGCCGCTGAGCAGGCTCCGTACGCCGGTGGCCGAGAGGGTGACGGCCTCCGGGGCACCCGCGTCGATGGTCAGGGAGAGCTCTTCGGAGGGCCATCCCTGGGCCAGCGCGCCCAGCGGCACCAGGTGGTACCGCTCGATCTGGGGCAGGGCCTGGTGCATCCGGTCCGGAGTGGTGAAGACCGGTACCAGCTGAGCGCCGTCCTCCTGCTGGAACACGGGCAGGGTCACGGCCTGGGGGTCGGTCTCCTCTCCGCTTTCGGCGGAGGGGAGGAGGACCTCACTGTTGGCGAGGGTGTTCAGCGCCGACTCGTCCGCCCGGTCGGCCGCCAGCTCGCCGAGGGCCTGCTGGGTGGCGGAGACGTTTTCATCGGAAGGGCTGGTCATGATTCCGTCCATGGATCGGGTTTTGGGTCTTCATGGGTTTCTGGGTCCCAGAGCGACTGGTTTCAACAGCCGCGGCTGGCTCGAATACCCCGCCTCATGGAACTCACACGTCCCCTCGCGCTCGATTCTTCCCCGGGGGCCCGACGGAGCCCGAACCAGCCCGCCCGGGAAGGTGGCCCCGGGCTACGACCTGGCCCAGCCCAGCGACCGCTCGACCGCCCGCTGCCAGTTCTCGTACTCCGCCTCCCGCCGCGCGGGGTCCATCGTGGGCATCCATTGGGCCGCGCGGTGCCAGTTGCGGCGCAGCCCCTCCAGATCGGGCCAGTAGCCGGAGACGAGCCCGGCGGCGTAGGCGGCCCCGAGGGAGACGGTCTCGGAGACCATGGGGCGCACCACGGGCAGGTCCAGGACATCGGCCAGGAACTGCATCAGCAGATTGTTCGACGTCATCCCGCCGTCCACCTTCAGCTGCCGCAGCGGCTGAGGCGAGTCGGCGTTCATGGCGTCGACCACCTCCCGGGTCTGCCACCCGGTGGCCTCCAGAACGGCGCGGGCCAGATGTCCCTTGGTGATGTACGAGGTGAGCCCGACGATCACCCCGCGCGCGTCGCTGCGCCAGTGCGGGGCGAAGAGCCCGGAGAAGGCGGGGACGATGTAGCAGCCGCCGTTGTCCTCGACGCCGCGGGCCAGGGTCTCGATCTCGGGGGCGCTGTGGATCATGCCCAGGCGGTCCCGGAACCACTGCACCAGCGAGCCGGTGACGGCGATCGGGCCCTCCAGGGCATAGACCGTCGGCTCGTCGCCGAGCTTGTAGCCCACCGTGGTCAGCAGCCCGTGCCGGGACCGTACGAGCTCGGTGCCGGTGTTGAGGAGGAGGAAGCTGCCGGTGCCGTACGTGCACTTCGCCTCGCCGCTGGCGAAACACGTCTGCCCGAACAGCGCCGCCTGCTGATCGCCGAGCGCGGCGCAGATCGGCACCTGCGGCAGCAGGGCGCGGGCCATGCCGTAGCGCTCGGCGGAGGGGCGGATCTCCGGCAGCATCGCCCGGGGCACATCGAAATACGCCAGCAGCTCATCGTCCCAGGTCAGGCTGCGGATGTTCATCAGCATGGTGCGGCTGGCGTTGGTGGCGTCGGTGAGGTGCAGTCCGCCGTCGGGCCCGCCGGTGAGGTTCCAGATCAGCCAGCTCTCCATCGTGCCGAACAGCACGTCCCCGCGCCCCGCGCGCTCGCGCAAGCCGTCGACATGGTCGAACAGCCAGCGCAGCCGTGGCGCGGAGAAGTAGGTCGTCGGGGACAGTCCGCAGCGTTCGAGGAAGAAGTCGTCACCGGTGGTCCGCCGCAGCTCCTCGACATAGCCGCTGGTGCGGGTGTCCTGCCAGGTGATGGCGTGGCACACGGGAACGCCGGTGCGCCGGTCCCAGACCACTGTGGTCTCGCGCTGATTGGCGATGCCGATGGCCGCGATCTGCTCGGGCCGGATCCCCGCGCCCTCCAGGGCCCGGGGTACGACGACACGGCGCAGATGGGACCAGATCTCGGCGGGGTCGTGCTCGGCCCAGCCGGGCTTGGAGAAGTACTGCTCATGTTCTCGCTGGCCGACCGAGACCAGCCGTCCCTGGTGGTCGAAGAGGATGCACCGGGTGGACATGGTGCCCTGGTCGATGGACATCACATAGCGTTCAACCATGGCCTGGCCTGCCTTCGGGCGGGTTCGAGCAGGGCACGGGGCGTCACCAGCGGGCCGCTCCGAGATCGCGGGAGATCGCCCGGGCGGCGTCGCGCGTCAGCCCGACGAGTGAGGGATGAGGGCGGCCCTTGCTGTCACAGAGGCGGTCCACGGCGCCGGAGACGCCGACGGCGCCCACCACCAGGCCACCCTGTCCGCGGATCGGCGCGGCGATATCGGCCTCGCCCACCATCATCTCCTCGGTCGCGACCGCCCACCCGCTCTCGCGGATCTCGCCCATCGCCCGGCTGAGCTGCTGGGGAGAGACGAGTGTGTGACGGGTGTAGTTCTCCGGTTCGGTTTCCATGAGCGGCTCCAGCGGGGTCGCCCCGTACGCCAGCAGGATCTTGCCCAGCGCGCTGGCGTGCAGGGGCAGCAGCGAGCCCACGTCCAGGGTCTGGAAGGTGTCGTCGGGCCGGAAGACGTGGTGGACGATGAGGACCTTGCCCTCCAGGGGCACTCCGAGCCGGACCGCCTCACCGCTGCGGGCGGCCAGGGCGTCGGTCCAGTTGATGGAGCGGGACCGCAGCTCGTTGATGTCGAGATAGCTGGTCCCCAGGTGCAGCAGCGCCGCGCCGAGCTGGTACTTCCCCGTCGACTTGTCCTGTTCGACGAAGTCGACGCTCTGCAGCGTGCGCAGAATGCCGTGCGCGGTGCCTTTCGCGAGGCCGAGCGAGGCGGCCACCTCGCCCAGACTGAGCCGACCGGAGCCCTGGGCGAGCAGCCGCAGAATCGCCGCCGCCCGCTCGATGGACTGCACCGGGCCGGCCATGACGCGATCGTAGCTCTTCGGCCAGTGGCACAGCCTGTCGGCGAAAACGCCAAACGTTCGGTAATGCCGACTCGGATTCGTTGACCCCGGTGGATAGGGGCCATAGCGTCCGTATCGGGACAAGGAGACCAGGATGCCAAAAGGCGACCCGAAGGGTGCCCGGCACAGACAACCCACTCGGCTCGGAGCGGACTCGGAGAGGAGGAGACGTGGCGGAACAACTGAGCTGTCCGAAGCCCGGCGTCACCGGGCGGGCCGCGGAGACCGTCGATTTCACCGGCGCCCGTCTCATCGGCTCCCAGGCGCCGGAACCGGACCCCCTGCTGGCGCCGGTGGTGACACGCGGCGAGGTCCCCGACCGGCCCCCGGCGGACGAGGGAGACGGCCATGTCCTCCCGGTCCCGCACATCTGCGAGGCCGTCGCCACCGTGCGGCGGCGGGCGCACGCGCTGCTGACCGAATGGGAGCTGTCGGACGACTGCCTCGACGAGGCACTCATGGTGATCTCGGAACTGGTCACCAACGCGATCCTGCACGCCCTGCCCCCGGCCGTGCTGCGGCTGCGCTGGACCGAGTGCGAGGGCTCCGCCGGCCTGCGCATCGAGGTCACCGACGGCGGCCCGGTGCCCGCCGGTCAGCGGGCGGAGGAGGACATCGAGCCCGATGAGCACGGCCGCGGGCTCGGCATCGTCACCGCGCTGTCCACGCGCCACGGCAGCCACTCCTGCCATGAGGGCATCACCTGGTGGGCGGACCTGCCGGTCGCCTAACCGGCGGCACGGTCCCAGGTGACCGGGAGCCGATGGACGCCGTAGATCAGCATGTCGTGGCGCAGGGGCACCTCGTCGGGCGGGACCGCCAGGCGCAGCGTGGGGAAGCGCCGCAGCAGGGCGGGAAAGCCCGTCCGCATCTCCATCCGCGCCAGATGCTGGCCCAGGCACTGGTGAATGCCGTGGCCGAAGGCGATCTGATCGGCCGTTTCGCGGGTGACGTCCAGGGTGTCGGGGTCGGAGAACCGCGAGGGGTCCCGGTTGGCCGAGGCGAGCGACCCGACGACCGTCTCCCCGGCCCGCACCCGCGCCCCGGCGATCTCAAGATCCTTCCGGGCGACCCGTACCGTCCCGAACTGGACGATGGTCAGATACCGCAGCAGCTCCTCGACCGCGTGGTCGATCACCTCGGGCCGCTCCCGCACCAGCGTCGACTGCCCGGGGTGGCGCAGCAGGGCGTAGGTGCCAAGGGCCAGCATGTTCGCCGTCGTCTCATGGCCCGCGATGAGCAGCAGCAGCCCCACACCGGTCAGCTCCTCGTCGGTCGGCCCGGCCGCCGTGGCGGTGCCGGAGCCGCCGGGCGCGCCCTGCTCGCCGTTGACCAGACGGGAGAGCAGCGCCTCGTCCGGCCGGTGCCGCTTGGTGTCGATCAGCTCCCGCATGTACTCCCACAGCGCGTCCCGGGCCGCGTAGACCTCCTCCTCGCCCTGGCCGATCCGGAGCAGAACGGTGGCCCACCGCTGGAAGTCGGCCCGGTCCTCGTACGGCACCCCGAGCAGCTCGCAGATCACCAGTGACGGGACCGGCTGGGCGAAGGACGTCACGAGGTCGGCCGGCGGACCGGCGCGCTCCATCGCGGCCAGGTGGCCGTCGACGATCTCCTCGATCCGGGGCTGCAGCCGCCGCATCCCCCGGGCGGTGAACCACTTGCTCAGCAGCCGCCGGTAGCGGGTGTGCTCGGGTGGATCCATGCCGATGAACGAGCCCAGCATGCGGCGGTCGTCCGGGCGGACCGGAAACGCGTGCACCGGCGAGGAGGTCCGGCGGCGGTCCGAGCTGAACCGGTCGTCCGCCAGCAACTGCGCCACGTCCTCGTGCCGGGTGAGCAGCCAGCCCGCCTTGCCGTCCGGAAAGGCCAGCCGGCTGGCCCCGCCCTCCTCGCGCAGCGCCTCGTAGGCACCGGGCGGGTCGAAGGGGCAGTCGCGATGTCTGGGCAGCGGCGCCGGAGTCGACGCGCGTGATGTGACGGACACGGAAACGCTCCCTTCGAAGGCGAACCGGGTCCCTCCCTTTTGAGCGTAGCTCGGGCCGCTGGGCCGGGCGACGCGACCGGGGGCTCAAGGCAACCGGCCGTCACCGCGGGTGGTTTCCCCGGCCGACGCGGCATCGCGCGCCGCGCGCCGGAGGAGACGGGGAACCGTCCGGTGGTGGATCGGCGCGGCCAGGGCCCACAGCGAGCGGCCGACGGGCCGGTCGAACCGTACGAAGGTCGCCCACAGGACCCTCCCGTCCTCGACGGCCACGACGTTGTGCGTGAGCACCAGCGGGGAGCGCGCGGTGAGGGTCAGCGAGTGGTCCGCCGCGTCCGAGACGGCCCACCCCAGGACATGGCGCGGCGACGTCCTGGGGCCCAATCGGAGGCCGAGCCCCAGAGTCCAGCCCAGCACGAGGAACCGCCGCAGGGGAGCCGGAGCGCCCTCGAAGACGGCCCGCGCCCACTGCTCGGCGGTCAGGGCCCCGGCTCGCGGGACCGGTAAGGCGAACGCCGAGGCGTAGTGGGCGTCCGCGAGGTCGTCACGGGCCGCCAGCGCCCCGGGCACCGTGGCGCGTCGTGCGCGAGGAGTGGCCGGGGGAGTGGTCATGGGGAAGAGCTCCTTTTCATGACGTGGCCGGGGCTTCACGACGTGGCCGGGACTTCATGACGTGGCTGGGTCGGCGCGGACGCCGGAAGGTCCCGGGAGCGCCGGATGGGGGAGAAGAGCAGGATCAGCCCGGCGAGCGGAATCCCCGCCGTGGTGATCCACATGGCGGCCCGGAGGCCCAGCGCGGTGCCGAGCGCGCCGCCGAGCAACGCTCCGAGGGGCAGCGTTCCGTAGCTGACGAACGCCGATGACGCGGTGAGCCGGCCGAGCAGCTCCGGCGGGCAGTAGCGCTGCTGGAAGCTCGCCTTGATCACATTGCCGGCCACCACACCGGCGGTGACGCAGAAACCGCCCGCCACGAACAGCACGACCCACGGTCCCTCGGCGGTCATCGGCATGAGCAGCGCGCCCACGGCCAGCCCCAGCTCGAACAGGAGCGTCGCCCGCGCGTCGCCGACCCGGGCGGCGACCCGGCGTGCGCAGAACGCCCCGACGACACCGCCGAGGCTGACGGCCGCGATGAGCCCACCGACCAGCCCGGGGGACAGCCCGACGGTCCGGACCAGGAAGACCACCCGGATCGACTGGTAGCCCATCAGCGCCAGGTTGGACGCGGCCGCGAAGAGCGTCAGGGTGCGCAGCCACCGGTCGCGGGCGATCAGCCGCAGCCCCTCGGCCACCTCGCGGGCCAGCGCCCGGGGCGGGCGCTCGGTCCGGGGGACGCGCGGTTCGCGGAAGCCGATGCCGGTCAGGCAGGCAAGGGAGACCAGAAAGGTCGCGGCGTTGACGAACATCCCGTTCACCGCGCCCGCCACCTGTGCGATCAGACCGGCGGAGCCCTGGCCGGCGATCTGCGCCGCGGACGCGCTGCCGTGCAGTTTGGCGTTGCCCTCGGGCTGGTCCTCGGGGTTCAGGAGGCGGGCGAGATACGCGCTGTAGGCGGTCTGGAAGAACACCGCCGCCGTACCCGTCAACAGGGCGACGGTCAGCAGCAGTCCGATGCTCAGCAGGCCGCACCAGGCGGCCACCGGAACACATCCGAACAGCACCAGCGAGACCGCGGCGGCGGCCAGCATGACCGGCCTTCGGCGCCACCGGTCCACCCAGGCCCCCGCCGGAAGGCCGATGACCAGCCAAGGGGCCCAGCTCGCGGCGGTCAGCAGACCGACCTCGAAGGTGTCCGCGTGCAAGGTGGTGACCGCGATCAGCGGCATCGCCACTCCGGTGACGGCCGCACCGTACTTCCCGGCGGTCTCACCGCACCACAGCAGCCGGAAGTCACGGTGGCGACGCAGCAGGCCACCGGAGGTTCTGGGTGTCACGACGGGCAGGCTCCTTGAGCGGGAAGAAGGGCGGCCGCGTGGCGGAGCAGTGCGTGCAGGGCCGGGTTGTCGTTGTTCTTACGCCACACGAGGTTGAGTTCTACCGGCTCAGGAGTGGTCAGCTCCACCGATTTGAAGACGATGTTCGGGTAGCGCGGCCGGGCGGCGGTCTCCGGGACCAGGGCCACGCCCCAGCCGCCGTTCACCAGGGCCAGGATGGTGTGGACCTGGCTCAGATACTGGGAGAAGACCGGGGTGGCGTGTGCGGCGCGGAAGATGCTGATGAGCAGCTCGTTGAAGTAGCGCGCCTCGATGGGCGAGTACATCAGCAGGTCCTGCCCGTCGAAGTCGGCCACCCGGAGCGGCCCTTCGCCCGCCGCCAGCGGATGTTCCGTCGGCAGGGCGGCGAGCAGCCGCTCCCGGGCCGCGGGCCGGGACCGCAGATCCGGTCCGGTGACCGAGGGCCGCACCAGGCCCAGGTCCAGGCTCTGCTCGGTGACGGCCTCCAGCTGGTCCCGGGTGACCATCTCGCGCAGGGTGATCTCCGCGCCCGGCATGGCCGCACGGGCGATCTCCAGCAGGGTGCCGAGCACGGAGTGGGCGCTGGCCGCCGTGAAGCCGATGGCGATGGACCCCGCCTCGCCTGTCGCCACCTGCCGGGCGGCGAGGACGGCGTGCTCGGACTGGCGCAGGATACGGCGGGCCTCGGTGAGGAAGGCGCGTCCCGCGGGGGTGAGCCGCACCGAGCGGTTGGTGCGCTCCAGCAACTGGACCCGCAACTCGGTCTCCAGTAGCTGGATCTGGCGGCTCAGCGGCGGCTGGGTCATCTTCAGCCGCTCCGCGGCCCGGGTGAAATGCAGCTCCTCGGCGACCGTCACAAAGCTGATGAGTTGCATGAGCGTGAACAACGATGCTCTCCCGGTATCAACGCATGCCAATTTTAAGTTAGACGTAGATCGTCTGGCGACCTTAGCTTGCAAAGGAGCTCGCCGGCCGCCCCGGGGCGGATCCGGCGATATCCACTCGCCCCGCATACGGGCCCACACACAGGGACAACACGTGGTGACCACATCGCATACGGCAACGCACACCGCGCAGCAGGCAGGTGAGGCAACTCTCGACCGGGTCTCCTGGATCCGAGTGTCCTCGGTCGTCCTTCCCCTGGCCACGCCCATCAGCGACGCCAAGGTTCTCACCGGGCGCCAGAAGCCGATGACGGAGGTGGCCTTCCTCTTCGTCGAACTCGCCACCGAGGAGGGACACCAGGGGATCGGCTTCAGCTACTCCAAGCGCGCGGGAGGCCCCGGCCAGTTCGCCCATGCCCAGGAGATCGCGCCCACCCTCCTCGGTGAGGACCCGAGCGACATCGGCAAGATCTGGACCAAGCTGGTGTGGGCCGGAGCCTCCGTGGGCCGCAGCGGGCTGTCCACCCAGGCGGTGGCGGCCTTCGACATCGCCCTGTGGGACCTCAAGGCCAAGCGGGCCGGGCTGCCGCTGGCCAAGCTGCTGGGGGCACATCGCGACACCGTCCGCTGCTACAACACCTCGGGCGGCTTTCTGCACACGCCGACCGAGCAGGTTCTGGAGAACGCGACGGCCTCCCTGGCCAGCGGAATCGGCGGTATCAAGATCAAGGTGGGGCAGCCGGACGGCAAGGAGGACCTGCGCCGGCTGACCGCCGTACGGGAGCATCTGGGCGACGAGGTGCCGCTGATGGTCGACGCCAATCAGCAGTGGGACCGGCCCACCGCACAGCGCATGGGGCGCGCCTTCGAGGAGTTCGGCCTGGTCTGGATCGAGGAGCCGCTGGACGCCTATGACGCACCGGGCCACGCGGCCCTCGCCGCCTCGCTGGACACCCCGGTGGCCACCGGGGAGATGCTGGCCAGCGTCGCCGAACACTGGGAGCTGATACGCCACAACGCGGCGGACATCATTCAGCCCGACGCACCGCGCATCGGTGGCATCACTCAGTTCCTCAAGCTGGCCACCCTCGCCGAGCAGCACCATCTGCAACTCGCCCCGCACTTCGCGATGGAGATCCACCTCCATCTCGCGGCCGCCTATCCGCAGGAGCCGTGGGTGGAGCATTTCGACTGGCTGGAGCCGCTGTTCAACGAGCGGCTGCAGATCAGCGACGGCCGGATGCGGGTGTCCGCGCGGCCCGGCCTCGGCATCACGCTCAGCGAGCAGGCCCGCGCCTGGACGCGCGCCGAGGCCGAATTCGGCGCCCGGTAAGTCCGGTTCGCGCCGGCGCCTATAGCGAATCCACGGGCACACCCATTGACCAGCGGTGTTCATCGCTCTAGCCTCCATCTTCATATATAGACGGAGTGCATGTACGTGGACTCCTTGGCCCGTGTGGCGATCCGCTCGAGCCTCCAGCTCACCGGCCGCAGTTCAAAGGGGAACTGAAGACATGCCTCTCGTCGTCGTCGGAATCAGCGTGGTGATCCTGCTGTTCCTCATGACCAAGCTGAAGCTCAACGGCTTCATCGCCCTGCTCCTCGTGGCCGTCGGCGTCGCGCTGGTGCAGGGGGTCGAGGTGGAGAAGATCCCCGATGTCCTCGGAGAGGGCGTCGGGGGTCAGATCGGCGACACCATGCTCGTCGTCGGTCTCGGCGCCATGGTCGGCCGGGTCATGGGCGACTGCGGCGCGGCCCAGCGGATAGCCAACACCCTCATCGACACCTTCGGACTGCGCTGGGTCCAGGTGGCGATGGTGGTCACCGCCATGCTCATCGGCGTGACCATGTTCTACGAGGTCGCCTTC
This sequence comes from Streptomyces sp. 11-1-2, assembly GCF_003595545.1. Classification (NCBI taxonomy): domain Bacteria; kingdom Bacillati; phylum Actinomycetota; class Actinomycetes; order Kitasatosporales; family Streptomycetaceae; genus Streptomyces; species Streptomyces sp. 11-1-2. The sequence goes on along the minus strand of NZ_CP022545.1, from coordinate 879,391 downwards.
GTCATCATCGTGCCGGTGGCGTTCACCATCGTCCGGGTCACCCGGAAGAACCTGCTGTGGGTCGGGCTTCCGATGTCGATCGCCCTGTCGACCATGCACAGCTTTCTGCCGCCGCACCCCGGGCCCACCGCGGTGGCCTCGAGCTTCCACGCCTCCGTCGGCCTGACCCTGTTCTACGGGCTGTTCATCGCCGTTCCGGCCGGTGCGCTGATCGCCCTGGTGTGGCCGCGGCTCCCGTTCGTCCGGCGGATGGACCCCGAGATCCCCAAGGGCCTGGTCAGCGAGCGCACCTTCACCGAGGAGGAGATGCCGGGCCTCGGCTGGTCGCTGTCGGTGGCCCTGGTCCCGGTGGTGCTGATCGCCGGTGCCGCGGTGACCGACATGGCCGTGTCCGGCGACAGCCCCGCCCTGCACGTCATCACCTTCATCGGCTCCGCCCCGATCGCCCTGCTGCTGACCCTGCTGCTGGCGGTGTGGGCGTTCGGCCCCCGGATCGGCCGGAGCCTGGCCGAGGTCAGCGCCTCCTGCAACTCGGCGGCCCAGGCGATGGCGATGATCCTGCTGGTCATCGGGGCCGGCGGCGCCTTCAAGGAGGTCCTGGTCGACGGCGGGATCTCCGACTACATCAAGGACCTCACGGACGACTGGTCCATCTCGCCGATCATCCTCGCCTGGCTCATCGCCGTCGTCCTGCGGGTGGCGCTCGGATCGGCTACGGTCGCCGTGGTCACCGCCGCCGGTGTGGTGCAGCCGCTCCTGGAGAACAGCGGAGTCCACCCCGAGCTGATGGTCCTCGCCGTCTCCTGCGGATCGATCGCCTTCAGCCATGTGAACGACCCCGGCTTCTGGATGTTCAAGGAGTACTTCAACCTCTCCGTCATCGACGCCATCAAGGCGCGCACCACCTACACCACCGTGCTCGCGGTCCTCGGCCTCGGCGGCGTGCTGGCCATCGAGGCCATCATCTGAACCCTCCCCCTGTGCGACCCCTCCGACACCGACCCAAGGACGCCTCGATGAGCCAGCCGACCGTCACCTCGTTCGCCGTCTATCCGGTCGCCGGCCGGGACAGCATGGAGCTGAACCTCTCCGGCGCCCACGGCCCCTACTTCACCCGCAACGTGGTCGTCCTCGAGGACTCCGAGGGCCGTACCGGACTGGGGGAGGTCCCCGGCGGTGAGAAGATCACCCAGACGCTGCGCGACGCCGAATCCCTCGTCGTCGGGGCGCGGGTGGGCGACTACAAGCGGGTGCTGGGCGAGATCGGGCGGCGGTTCCGCGACCGCGACGCCGGGGGCCGGGGCACCCAGACCTTCGATCTGCGCACCACCGTGCACGCCGTCACCGCCGTCGAGTCGGCCCTGCTGGACCTGTTGGGCCAGCATCTGGAGGTGCCCGTGGCGGCGCTCCTGGGCGACGGTCAGCAGCGCGACGCGGTACGGGTCCTGGGCTATCTGTTCTACGTCGGCGACCCCGACCGGACCGACCTGGAGTACGTCCGCGAACCCGGCGCCGAAGCGGAGTGGTACCGCATCCGCCACGAGGAGGCGCTGACCCCCGAGGCGATCGTCCGCCAGGCCGAGGCCACCTACGACCTCTACGGCTTCAAGGACTTCAAGCTCAAGGGTGGTGTCCTGGAGGGAAACGAGGAGGTCAAGGCGGTACGGGCGCTCAAGGAGCGATTCCCCGACGCCCGCATCACCCTCGACCCCAACGGCGCCTGGTCGCTGCGCGAGGCGATCGAGCTGTGCCGGCCGCTGCTCGGCACGCTCGCTTACGCCGAGGACCCCTGCGGGGCCGAGGACGGCTACTCGGGCCGGGAGATCCTGGCCGAGTTCCGGCGCGCCACCGGACTGCCCACGGCCACCAACATGATCGCCACGGACTGGCGGCAGATGACTCACGCACTGGCGCTGCAGTCCGTCTCCATTCCGCTGGCCGACCCCCATTTCTGGACCATGCAGGGGTCGGTGCGGGTGGCCCAGCTCTGCCATGAGATGGGCCTGACCTGGGGATGCCACTCCAACAACCACTTCGACATCTCCCTGGCGATGGTGGCTCACTGCGGAGCCGCCGCCCCGGGCGAGTACAACGCCCTGGACACCCACTGGATCTGGCAGGAGGGACTGGAGCGGCTCACCGTCGAGCCGCCGCGGATCACCGGCGGTGAGATCGCCATCCCGGACGCCCCCGGGCTCGGCATCCGGCTCGACCGCGACCGGCTCCTCGCCGCCCACGCCCTCTACCAGGAGAAGGCGCTGGGGGCGCGGGACGACGCGGTCGGCATGCGCTATCTCGTTCCGGGCTGGACCTTCGACAACAAGCGTCCCTGCCTGGTGCGTTGAGTGCGGTGACCCCGCGCATGCCGACCGGCCCGGTCGGACGGTGGGGCCGCTCATCGAGCGGCCCCCCGTGCCCGTATCGGGGGCGGTACGGCCCGGACCTCAGACCTCCAGCTCGGCCTCGATCCTGCGGAGCTGGTGCCGTGCCATCGCCAGGTTGGCCCGGTTCTTGTCCAGCGCCAGATAGAGGAAGAGGCCCTGGCTGTCCCGGCTCTTCAGCAGCCGTATCAGGTGGTACTGGCTGCCGAGGGTGATGAGGATGTCCTCGATGGAGTCCTGCAGACCGAGCTGTTCCATGGTCCGCACCTTGGCGCGCACCACATCGGTGTTGCCCGCGGCGGCCACCGTCAGGTCGAGTTCTTTTCCGCCGCCCACGGTGCCGAGGGCCATCCCGCTGGAGTAGTCGACCAGCGCGGCGCCGAGGGCGCCCTCGATGGACGTCATCGCCTCTTTGAGCGCGGTCTGGGTGTTCGCCATGATCGTGGCTGTTCCTTTCGATGTCAGTGATGTCCGGTCGGGTGCCGGCGCGGGTGTACGCGCCGGGCGGAAAAGGTCGTGGTGGTCAGGGCTGCTCGGCCCTGCTGAGGGCGACGCCCACCAGGTCGGCGAGCCGGGCGCCCGAGCGGCGGGCCTCCATATGGAGGCGGCCGACATTGGTGCGGTCACCGGCCAGAACGGTCAGCACGGCCGTGGAACCCGCGGCATAGGTGGCCACATAGCCGTTCTCGCCGCGGACCAGCAGTTCGCGGAAGGTGCCCCGCCCGGTGGCGCCCGCCAGCGACTGCGCCACCCCGAGGGCCGCGGCGGTCAGCGCCGCCACGCCCTCGGCCTCGACGGCCGTGTCATGCGCCAGCACCACGCCGTCGCTGGTGGCGGCCAGGGCGCCGGTCACATGGGTCACCCGGGCCCGCAGCCGGCGCAGCTCCTCCAGTACGTCGGGCTCGGCTGCCAGCAGCCACTTCCGCTCCGTGCGCTGCCGCAGGCCGAGTCTCATGACGCCGCGCACGGGGCGGGCGGGTCGGTCGGGGGAATCACAGCGTTGCCTCCAAGGCGTCGCGGAGCCGGCGCAGCAGGTCGATGTCGGGATCGGTGAAGACGGCCGCGGCTTGACCGCGGTCCGGGGCGGGCGGCGCGGAGACGCCGGACCGGGCGGGCAGATCGGGGCCGCCCGGATGTCCCGGACGGGCGGGCCGTGGTGTGGCGACATGGCCCGCCGCCGCCAGCCGCCGAATGTCGATCAGCGTGTGGAAGGCGGGACGGCCCAGTTGCCGCGCGATACGGGCGGGGGTGCGCACCCCGTCGGCCAGCGCCAGCACCGCGCGCTGACGGGCGGTCACCGCCGGGGCGTGGCCATCGGGGCGGCGGAGCACCACCGGCTCGGTGTCCACCTGCGGATACGGCCACAGGGAGTCCAGCAGCTTGCCGCGGCGCCGGGTCTCGCGCTCGACGGCGACCGCGCCCACCGCGCGCACCGGTCCGAGCCAGTGGGCCGCGCCCCGCTGGAAGCCGCGGGGGCCGCTGCCGTGCCCGAGTGCGAAGTACGCCGCGTCGAACAGCGCACCCAGATGGCAGATCTCCAGCTCCGCGTCCGACAGCCGGCCGCTGTCGACGAGGAACCGCCCGACCCCGCCGGCCGGGCCCGTCCGGCCCACCGCCTCCCGCCAGTTGTCGGCGGTCAGCCGCCCACCGGTGGTGAGCAGCACCTCGATCCCGGGGGCCACGGGGCTTTCGGCGTGCACCACCTGGCCGTCCCGGAGATAGACGGTGCCCGCGTCGCACAGCAGGGCGCCGCTGGCCCGCTCGGCGGCGAGCCCGGTGAGGCTGGGCGCGTGGCCGGCTCGCCCACCGGCCCTGCGAGGCATGCTCATATCAGCGCCAGACGCCCGCACATATCGCGCAGCCGCATCCGGGCGAGCGCCAGATTCCCCTCCCGGCGGTCGAGCCAGAGATAGAAGAAGACGCCGCTGTCGAAGGCCGTGTCGACGAAGCGCAGCAGGTGGTAGCAGGTGCTGGTGGTGACGATGACGTCCTCGACGGCGGGCTCCCCGTCCGTATCGTCCGCGTCGGCGCCGCTGTCCGAGCCGCCCTTCACGCCTCCGGAGCCCAGTGCGGCGAACGCCCGCTGCTCGGCGGCCATCCGGGCCAGCTCGGCCGTCTCCGCCGCCGTGGCCTCGGGGTCCTCGTCCCGCACCTCGCCGACCATGCCGAGCGCGAGTCCGCTGGTCCACTCGATCACGGCGGCTCCGCGCGCGCCGTTCACGGTCATCGCTTCCAGCAAGCACTCGTCGATTCCGGGCATGCGGCCTCCCCTTCCCTGCGTCGCCCGTGGCGGGCGCCCACCGGGGCGCTTCGCCAGTGACGGAGAGGTTACGCAGGGTTCAGCGGTTGGGGGTTAAATCCAGTAATGCTCGGAAATAGTGCGGGGCGTGTAGTAGGGTCCGCCGCCCCATGGGCCCCGTATGCCTCGGCAGCCCTGCCGGGCGCCACGCCGGGCCCGGTCACCGGCCCTCTGATCGGATTCATAGCCGCTTAGGGGCCCACCGGGCCACAGACGGGCGGGCGCATATTCCACCGTCCTATTGCAGGCGTGGTGGATGGGTCAGTAGACGGTCGTGCGATGGTCGAGTACGCATTCGCAGGGAGCCGGAACGCGGCGCGGTGCCCGACAGGGGTGCCCACAAGGCTTTCCCGGGGTCGTTTCACACCCCTGTGCCGCACAGAGTGGCGAGATTTGACGGTACCGATGTGGCGGAAACCGCCCGCGTTTCACCCGGCTTGTCTGCGCTGTCCTGACGGTGCGTTACCGAACGGCGGGTGCGGAGGGGGAGGCGGTGGCGCCCGGAGTGGAGGGGGAGGCCGAGGAGCCCGGGGCGTCGTCGACCGGAGCGGGCGGGGAGGGTGTGGGCGGTTCGCCCTTGCCCTCGAGCGAGGCCGGCTTCTTCAGGACCACCATCGGCTCCCCGGGCTTGGGCATCACCGGCTTGGTGAAGTCCGGGCCCTGGGTCGGAGTCTCGGTGATCTGCGCGGGAAGCCGCTCGTAGTCGACCATCCCGGTGTTCTCCATCTGCGTGATGTGGTCCAACACCGTGTTGTTGGCCTGCGTGGCGAGCTGACGCACCAGGGTGTTCTTGCTGGTCGCCCGGATCTTGGCGATGGAGCTGAAGATCTGGCCGTGGGTGATGCGCAGGATCTGGGCCATCTCGCTGTCGAAGTTCTTGCCCGTGGCGGCCGTGAGCGTGTCCAGGAATCCCTGCTGCTGCGGTGTGGGCTTGTTGGGCAGGGTGATGCCGAGTTTGGGCGCGATGTCCCGTGCCGCGTCGTCCAGTTGCGCATGCCCCACGATCAGATGTTCACCGGCTGTCTTCACCGGCGCCGTGGTGCCCTTCTTGAGGGCCAGCTCACCGACGGGGTACTCCCACAGCCCGGCGAGCCGGACCTTGACCACGAACTCCTTGTCGGCCCCGGTGAGCGGTCCGTACTGCGTCGAGTTCGTCTTCGCCAGGTTCGTCTGGTTCTCCTGCTGCACACCCGTCAGGGCGGGCGACATGATCACGCCGAGGGTGACCACCACGGAACCTATGAGGAGGGAGGTACCTGTCACGAAGTACCGGGATCGCATAGAGCCTCCTGGCGGGGACGCCGGTCGTTGTGCAGAGCAGTGTCTGCCCGTGCTTGCACCGGCGAATACGGACCGCGGCGGGTCTGTGCTCAATGGCGCAGCGGTTGTTTACGCCTCTTTGAGCTGTTACTTCGGCCGTGTATGGCCTATCTCACAGCCACCTCCGGCCTCATGCGTCACGGCGCCGCTCCCCAGGCGCTCCCGGGTGAGGACGTCCACCAGCCGCTGGAGGGCCGGGTTGGGGCTGTCGGGGCTCCAGCAGGCGTGGAGGGTGACGGAGTGGGCGTCGGCGGGGGCCAGTTCGCGGTAGCGGACGCCGTGGACGCCCATGGTCATGATCGAGCGGGGTATCAGGGCGCAGCCGAGGCCCGCGCGGACCAGGGCGAGCATGGTGGGTACCTGGGAGGTCAACTGGCTGACGGCGTAGCGGTCCACGCCGATCATGGCGGCGCAGATGTCGTGCAGATAGCGGGAACCCTCGGGGCTGTACCCGATGTAGTCATCGGCCACGTCCGTCAGGGCGACGGGGGAGCTGTCGCCGACGTGGGCCAGCGGGTGGCCGGCGGGGACCGCGAGGACCAGGTCCTCGGAGTGGACCAGGAGCGACGCGTACCCCTCGGGGATGGGCGGCCGCACCAGACCCAGGTCGATGCGCAGCTCCGAGAGGGCGGCGAACTGGTCGGGGCTGACCAGTTCGGTCAGCTCGACGGTGACGTCGGGGAGGTGGCGGTTCACCAGATCCAGGACATCGGCCAGGATGGCGTACGCGCCGATCGCGGTGAAGGCGAGCCGCAGGGTGCCGGTGCGGCCGTCGGCGGCACGACGGGTGGCGGTCGGCGCGGCGTCCAGCAGGGCCAGGACCCGGTGGCAGTGGTCGAGGAAGACCTGGCCCGCGGCGGTGATCCGGGCACCCCGCCCGGTGCGCTCGAACAGGACGACGTCCAGGGCGCGTTCCAGGGCCTGGATCTGACGGGTCAGCGGGGGCTGGGTCATGTTCAGGCGCGCGGCGGCCCGGCCGAAGTGCTGTTCCTCCGCCACCGCCACGAAGCCGCGGAGCTGCTGCGGGGAGAGGTTCATACCCTCAGAGTATGGGGCGATGCGAAAGTGGGCTTGGACGGGCATGGCGGCCCGCCTCTACGGTCATGACGACCGCCAGGGCAGATCCGCGCCGATCCCGTCCGAGGAGCCAGGTTGTCCAGACTCGCCGTCGCCATGACCCCCCAGCGTGCCGCCGATGTGATCAGCGCCGAGGCCCGGCAGCTGATCGAGAAACGTTACGAAGTGACCTGGGCCGATGAGCCGCTGACCGAGGACGGGGTGGCCCGGCTCGCCGTCGGCAGTGACGTACTGCTGACCAGTTGGGGCACGCCCCGTCTGGACCGGGCGATCTGGTCAGGCGGCGGTGGCCCTCAGGTGGTGGCGCACGCCGCCGGGACGGTGAAGAAGCTCATCGACCGCGAGGTGCTCGACCAGGGCGTCACGGTCTTCTCGGCCGCCGGGCGGATCGCCTGGTCCGTGGGGGAGTACTGCCTGGCGGCGATGCTCACCCTGGCCCGCCGGCTGCCGCTGTTCGACACCGCGATACGGGCCGGCGGCTGGAAGCAGAGCGGTTTCCGGGGCGGTGAACTCACCGGCCACCGGGTGGGCATCCTCGGCGCGAGCTCCACGGCCCGCGCCCTGATCACCCTGCTCCGGCCGTTCGGCTGCGAGGTGGTGGTGTACGACCCGTATCTGGACCAGGAGCGGGCCGCCGCGCTGGGGGTACGGACCGCCACGCTCGAGGAGGCGCTCGGCTGCCCGTTCGTCTCCGTCCATGTGCCCGATGTCGCCGAGACCCGCGGCCTGGTGAGCGCCCGGCTCATCGAGCGGATCCCCGACCACGCCGTGGTCGTCAACTCCGCGCGGGGACCGGCCGTCGACCAGGGCGCGCTGCTCGAACAGGTGCTGGCGGGGCGGCTGTTCGCCGCGCTGGACGTCTTCGACCCCGAGCCGCCGCACCTCGGCGAGTCCGTGCTGAGCTGCCCCAATCTGCTGCTCACCCCACATATCGCCGGGGACACCGTGGACGGGCATCTGGCGCTGGCCGGCTATGTGATGGCGGACGTCGCCGACTGGCTGGACAAGGGCGTCCGCGGTCCCAGTTTCGTCGACCCCGCCTCCTGGCCCATCGCCGCCTGAGCCACCTCCTGAGCCACCTCCGCACTCCGTACCCGACCGTTCGCGTCATCGACCTCATTGACAGGAGTCACTCACCATGTCGCGTATCACGGCGGTCGAGGTCTTCCCCGTGGCCGTGCCGTTCGCCCGGCGGTTCGTGCTGGGCAGCGGCACCGTCGGCACCCCCGACCAGGCGGGTGCGGTCGTCTTCGTCAAGCTGACCACCGAGGACGGGGTCGTCGGCTGGGGCGAACAGCGGGCCCTGCCCAGCTGGAGCTACGAGACCGCCGAGACGATCGCCGTGGTCATCAAGCGCCATCTGGCCCCCATCCTGCTCGAACTCACCCCGTTCGACGTGGAGTTGTTCCACGCCTGGGCGAACCGCCGGCTGAGCCCCGCGGTGTCCAACGGCTTTCCGTTCGCCCGGGCCGCGGTGGACATCGCCCTGCACGACGCGGCCGGCAAACTGGCCGGGCTGCCCGTCCACGCCCTGCTGGGCGGCAAGCTCCGGGACACGGTTCCGCTCTGCTCGGCCATCGGCGTGGGCGAGCCCTCCGCCGTCCGCGAGCACGCGCTCCAGTCCTCGGACTACACCGCCTACAAGGTGAAGATCGGCGGCGATCCCGTCGCGGACACCGCGGCCATCACCGCGGTCGCGGAGGTCGCCGCGGGCAAACCCCTGTGGCTGGACGCCAATCAGTCCTACCGGCCGACCGCCCTGACCCGGCTCATGGACGCGGTACGCGAGGTGCCGCACCTCCACTGCGTGGAACAGCCCGTGCCGGGCACCGACACCCTCGCCCTGCGCCGGGTGCGGGATCTGATCGGCCTGCCGGTCGCCATCGACGAGGGCAGCTTCACCGCCCAGGGCCTGGCCCGCACACTGCGCCTGGACGCCGCCGATCTGGTGGTCGTCAAGATCTGCAAGTCCGGCGGCCTGCGCAACGCCCTCAAGACCGCCCAGGTCGCGCTGGCGGGCGGGCTGGAGGTGCTGGCCAGCGGGCTGACCGACTGCGGGATCGGCTTCGCTGCCGCGCTGCACCTCTTCAGCCAGCTGGAACTGGCCCTGCCCGCCGAACTGAACGGACCGGAGCTGCTGACCGATCTCTACGTGGCGAACCTGGACATCGTCGCGGCCACCGCCACCGTCCCCTCCGGTCCCGGCCTCGGCGTCGAGGTCGACGAGGAACGCATCCGCGCCGAATCCCTGGACCTGGCCTTTCTCTGAACTCGGCCGCACTCCGACCCAGCAGCGAGGAGACGACGATGTCTTCCAGCTTTTCCCGTCGTGCCCTGCTCAAGGGGGCGGCCCTCGGCGGGCTCGCCACCACGGGAGCCCTCAGCGGCTGTTCCTCCGGCCCGCCGCCCGGCACGGCCACCTGGTCCATGTGGTCCAGCAGCCCCGAGGAGCAGCGGGTCTGGACCGACTTCGGGCATTACGTCGAGCGGCGGATGCACATCAGATCGGCCTCGACGCTCACCCCCTCCGACGGCTACCCCACCAAACTCGACCTGCAGCTCGTCAGCGGAACGGCAAGCATGGTCACCGCCCTGAACGGCTGGCTGATCCCCGCCTACGCCTCCCGCGGCGCGCACCGGCCGCTCGACGATCTCATCGCCGCGGACCCCGACTTCGACCTCGACGACTTCTACCCCGCCATTCGCTCCATCTCCTCGTTCGCCGGCCGCACCTACGCCATCGGCTTCGATGTGGCGCCGACCGTGCTCTACTACAACAAGACGCTGCTGGAGCGGAACGGCGTCGATCCGCCCTCCCCGACCGAGCCCATGAGCTGGGACACCTTCCGGCAACTGGCCATCGAGCTGAGCAAGCCGAAGGACCAGTACGGCTTCACCTGCTCGCCGACCATCGACGACCTGGTGTCCTGGATCTACTGCGCCGGTCCGGCCGAAGCCGGACGGCTGCTGCCTCAGTTCACCGCGCGGCTGCGGGCCGAGGGGGTCGAGGTGATCAGCGTGGCCGGCGATCTCGGCGAACCCGTCTTCGCGGCCTGCCAGGAGGCCGGCGTGCCGATGATCCGGGTCATGGCCGAGCTGGGCCCCGACGGCTATGCCGCCTCGGTCCGCCGCGTACGGCGGCGGCTGGAGGACGCGGCGCCCCTCGCGGAGCGGTACGGCGTCCAGGTCGGGGTGCAGCCGCACCACGGGCGCTATGTGTCCTCCGCGCTGGGGGTGATGGATCTCCTCGACGGCCTGCCGGCCCCGCACTTCCGGGTGATCTGGGACGCCGCCCACGACGCGCTGGCGGGCGACGATCCGCGGATCACCCTGCCCCTGGTCGCCGAGCGGCTCGGCATCGTCAACCTCAAGAACATCATCCATGTGCGCACCGAACCGGCCGCCGGAGCCGTCGGCGGGCACTGGAAGCCCTGGTTCGTGCCGGGCCCCGACGGGCTGGCCGACTGGTCGGCGGCGCTCGGCCAGTTGGCGGAGCTCGGCTACACGGGCCCGGTGTGTCTGTCCGGGCAGTACTCCGACTCCGGCGTCCCAGTCGAGGAACGCCTGATGGCCGATCTGGCGGCGGCACGCGACGCGGCGGGCGCCGCCTGACCGGGCGTCCCGCTCACCGGGGGGAGCGGGAGAACCCCGCGCCCCCGCTCCCCCCGGCCCCTCCTCCCAGAGGCTCCTACGGCGGGCCGCCCGGCTCGGGGCCCCGGTAGCCCGCCCTGGACGAATCGTCGATGCCCACCTCGTAGCGGATACCGGAGTGGAGGGTGTTGCCGTCGACCCGGGCGCCGGTCGAGTGGTAGGCGAGGCCGATGGCGTGGTCGGTGGGGGCGGCGAACACATTGCCGGTGATGGTGGCGTTCCGCACGTCCTCGAACATCAGGGCCTGGGAGGCGCGCAGCGTCTCGCAGTGGTTGCCCCTGATGGTGAAGTCGGAGGTGGTGCCCCGGCCGTCGCCCTCGCCGTCGTTCGGGCCCTCGGCCATCAGGCACATGTTGTCCACCTTCTCGCAGCGGTTGTTCTCGATCCGCACGCGATGGCTGGGCGGGGTGTCGCTGGCGAAGGTCTGCATGCAGTCGGCGTGCCGACCGTGGCTGTTGTCGGTGTCGCGGACGGTGTTGTGCGCGATCGTCAGGTCGTCGCCGAAGAACCGGATACCGTCGCCGTCCCCGCCCCTCGGGCCGATCACGGTGTTGTTCCGCACGGTGACGCGGTGGCCGGTCAGCTCGATCCCGGGCGCCTCCGGGCGGACGGACCGGAACCCCTCGACGATCACATCGTCGGCCTCGATGGTGATGCCGTCCACGGCGTCCCCGCCCCCGGCGTAGGTGATCGGGTGCTCCCGGCTTCCGCCCCTGGTGATGACCAGCCGCTGCCGGGACAGATCGCCGTCGAAGCAGACGGTGTCGCCCGGCTTCGCCCGGCGCGCGGCCTCCCGTGGGGTGGCGGCGTGCAGGGTGCAGGGCGCGGCCCCCCGCACGGTGGCGGGCGACCCCGTCGGCGCGGCGGCGCCCGAGCCGCCGTCCGCGTCCCGCTCCCGGGGCCACGACGGACTCGCCAGGGCGGCCATGAGTGCGAGGACCGAGACGGCGAGGAAGCCGAGGACGAGTCTCCATGTGATCCGCATGGCGGGAACCGTAGACCCGGGTCCCGGGGACCGGTCCCGCCGTCAACCGCGCATCGCTGTTGCACGGTTCACTCCACCGTCACCGTGTGCCTCTAGGTTCACATCGACACACGGAAGGGCGTGATCCCCGATGGAGACGCACGGAGCACAGCGAAAGAGACTCAGACGCCGATCGGCGCTGGTCGGCGCTGGTCGGCGGGGGAGTGGCGGTGGCGATCGGCGCACTGCTCGCCCCGCTCGTCGAGGCCCCCGCGGCAAGCGCGGCGCCACGGGCCGACGAGGTACGTCACCCCGTCGACTACGTGGACCCGCTGATCGGCTCGGCGGGCGGTGGCAACACCTACCCGGGCGCCAATCTGCCGTTCGGCATGATCGCCTGGTCGCCGACCAGCACCGCGGGCGACCAGACCAACACCGCGGCGGCCAACGGCTATTCCTACGACACCACCCGGGTCCGGGGCTTCAGCCTCACCCATGTCAACGGCGCGGGCTGCCACCCCGGAGCCGCGGGCGATGTGCCGATCATGCCGTTCGTGGGCGAGGTCGACAGCTCGCCCACCGCCGACACCAAGGACCAGAAGTACGCCGCCGGTTTCTCGCACGACCAGGAGAAGGCCGAGCCCGGTCGCTACCGGGTGGGGCTCGACTCGGGCGCGGCCGCCGATCTCGCGGTGAGCGAGCGGGCCGGTGTCGCCGACTTCTCCTTTCCCAAGGACGCTCCGGCCCGTCTGCTGTTCCGCACCTCCAACTCCCTCAACGGCAGCGAGAACGCGCATATCGAGATCGACGCCGAGCGGCGCAAGGTCAGCGGCTGGGTGCTGACCGGCGCGTTCTGCGGGCGGCGCGCCAACGGCGGTGAGAACAACCGCACGACGTACTACCGCCTCTACTTCAGCGCCTCGTTCGACCGCGCCTTCTCCACCGTGGGCACCTGGGAGAACGACCGGCTCTCACTCGGCGCCACCACCGCCGACGGCGGCGAGGGCTATCTCACCGGCGCCGACCGGGCCGGGCGTGGCTCCGGCGGATACGTCGGCTTCGACACCACCCGGGACAACGATGTCCGGATGCGGCTCGGCATCTCGTACGTCTCCCGCGCGGGCGCCGAGGCCAACCTCCGCGCCGAGATAGCGCCCCGGGCGAGCGTCGCCGACGTGGCGGCGGCCGGACGGGCCGCCTGGGACCGCCGGCTGCGCGCCATCCGGATCAGCGGCGGCAGCGAGCCGCGCCGTACCGCGTTCTACACCGCCCTCTACCACGCGCTCCAGCAGCCCAACCTGATCAGCGACACCGACGGCCGCTACCCGGGCATGGACGGCACACCGCACCGCCTCGAGCGCGGGCAGACGGCGCAGTACAGCAACTTCTCCGGCTGGGACCAGTACCGCGCCCAGGTGCAGCTGCTCGCCCTGCTCCAGCCCCGGGTCGCCGGGGACTTCGCGCAGTCGCTGTTCAACTTCGCCCGGCAGAACGGCGGGGTGTGGGACCGCTGGGTGCACATCAGCGGCGCCACCCATGTGATGACGGGCGACCCCTCCGCCGCCACGCTCGCCACCTTCTACACCATGGGGGTACGGAACTTCGACGCCAAGGGTGCCTTCGACTCCCTCTACCGCCAGGCCACCGTCCCCCACCCCGACGGGCTCTCCGACAAGGGCTGCCCGGGACAGTGCGAGGGCCAGCGCCCGAACCTCGCCCAGTACCTGGACTCGGGGTACGCGGCGCAGGACGCCTGCCACTGCTGGGGCGGCGCCGCGGAAACCCTGGAGGACTCCGTCGCCGATGACGCGCTCGCCCGCTGGGCCCGGCTGCTCGGCCGGGAGAAGGAGGCCGATGAACTCGGCGCACGCGGCGGCTACTGGCGCCATGTGTTCAACCCCGAGGCCACCGGCACGGCGGGCTACATCCAGGCCAGAAACCGGGACGGCTCCTGGGTGACCCCCTTCGACCCGGCGTCCGACCGGGGATTCGCCCAGGGCAGCGCGGCCACGTACACCTGGATGGTGCCGCAGGACGTACAGGGGCTCGCCGAGGCCATGGGCGGACGCGAGAGCGCGGCGGCCCGGCTGGACGGCTTCTTCCACAAGCCCGACGGCTCCTGGTCGGTCCGCGGCGGCGATCCGCTGCGCTACGACCCCACCAACGAACCGGGCATCCACGCCCCCTGGCTCTACAACGCGCTCGGACAGCCCTGGAAGACCCAGGAGACGGTGCGCCAGATCGTCGCCACCGTGTACGGAACCGGGCCGAAGGGGCTGCCCGGCAACGACGACCTGGGCACCATGTCCGCGTGGTACGTGTTCGCGGCGCTCGGCATCTATCCCCAGGCCCCGGGGCGTGCCGAGGCCCTGCTCACCGGACCGCTCTTCCCTCGTGCGGTGATCGCCCCGGCGGGGCAGCGGCGCGCCCTGACCATCGGCGCCCCGGACGCCTCCGACACACGCCTCTATGTGCACGCGGTGCGGGTGAACGGCACACCCCACGCCGCCTCATGGCTCGACGGCTCGTTCCTGCGCCAGGGCGGATCGCTCTCCTTCGACCTGGCCGACCGGCCCGACACCACGTGGGCCACCGACCCGGGCGGGCTGCCCCGCTGACGCACTAGCCCGGCGCGTCGGCGAACACGTCCGCGCGGATATGGGCCATGGGCCGACCCGCCACCCGGTACCTGCCATTGGGCACCCGGCCGGACCGGGACACATGCACGGTGAGCGGGCCGGCCCACTCATAGCCCTTGTCCTCCGCATGACGCGCCAGGCGGTCCGTCAGCTCCTGTCCCACCTGACAGCCACGCCGGGTGAGCTCGTCATGGACCGCGTCGGCGAGCTCGACGTCATAGACGTTGGGCACGACCACCCGGGTCGGTCCGCACACCACGGCGTGGCTGTCGCATTCATGTTTGAGCGCGCCGAGGAGTTCGACGGGCTCGCTGCGGACCACCTTGGCCAGCAGCGATTCCTCCCAGCGCGCTATCGCCCGTTCCCATCGGTTCAGCGTCTGCATGCTCTCCCGCGTTCCCGATACGGATCACCTCATGCCCTCATCGGCGGCGCTCACCGTCGCCGCGGGTCCGCCGGAGCGTGAAGGTGTCCACGGGTTCGGTACGGCCGTAGAGCCCGGTGACCGCGTAATAGGTCACCGTCATCGTGGTGAGGCCGCCCGGTCCGGTGCCGGGGTCGACGGAGAACGCGGCGAAGCCGTAGGGGTTCACCCGGTCGCGCACCGCCGACCACGGGGCCGCCTCCGTCACATAGACCGGGGTCTTATGGCCATTCGCACCGGTGGCTCCGACACCGGTGATGACATTGCACCGCGGGGTGTCGAACAGGACGTCCATCGAAGGGACCGAGGTGCCACCGCCACCGATGACCATATGGACGGTTCCCTCGGTGGTGTCCACCAGATCGGTGCGGGTGGCGGCGGGGGTCGGCGTCATCGTGTCGTTGGGCTCCCGGCCACGGATCGGGTGGGAGCGCTCATAGTGGTGTTCATGGCCGCAGACGACCAGGTCGACGCCGTAGGTGTCGAAGAGCGGCAGCCACTCCTGCCGGATGCCGAGGTCGGCGCCGTTGCCCGGGTGGTCGGCCGTGGAGACGACCACCTGGTGCATGACGACCACGATCCAGTCGATGTCCCGGTCGGCCCGGGCCCGTGCGAGCTCGGCCTCCAGCCAGCGCCGCTGGGCCCCGCCGGAATAGCCCCGCACATAGGTGTTCCCGGCGTCCTGATAGGCCACGTCGTCATTGGCCAGGCTCACGACGCGCACCGAGCCTACGGTGAAGGCGTACCACAGCCCCTGGGTCTCGGCGTCGCCTCCGTTGCCGGGCAGCGAGAAGTACGCCTGGTAGGCGGCGAACCCGATCGGCCCGTTGCCCAGCTCGTTCTCGTGGTTGCCGGCCGCGGGCATCCACGGCCTGAACCGCGAGGACCGGCTGGTCATGTCGAACCAGTCCGACCAGGTGCGCAGCCGGTCCTCGGACAGATTGGCGTAGCACAGATCGCCGTTGATGAGATGGAACAACGGCGCGACCCGCTCGACGGCGGTGGTCACGTCGTTGGCGTATGGCGAGCCCAGGTTGTCGTTGAGGTAGGTGAGCTTCTCGGTGATCTTCGGCGGCTTGGGGCCGTTCAGCTTGCCCACCGTGGGCGTGCCCTGGTCGCCGAAGCTGGTGAAGGTGAACGGTGCCCGGCCACTCGGCCCGGTGTGGAACGACCCCGCCTCCGGGGTCGCCCCGTCGTGGACGGCGGCGTAGACGTAGCCGGTGCCGGGGCGCAGCCGGCTCAGCCGGGCGTGATGGACGTAGATGCGCTGCTGGGATTTGGCGTCCCGGTAGGAGGTGGTCCGCGCGGTGACC
This sequence comes from Streptomyces sp. 11-1-2, assembly GCF_003595545.1. NCBI lineage: Bacteria > Bacillati > Actinomycetota > Actinomycetes > Kitasatosporales > Streptomycetaceae > Streptomyces > Streptomyces sp. 11-1-2. The sequence goes on along the minus strand of NZ_CP022545.1, from coordinate 863,323 downwards.
TCGGTGCCCATGCCATGGGCCGGGGTGCCGAACATGACACGTGGCCGTCTCACCGGGACCGGTGTCTGCCAGGACACCACGACCTCCCGGGCGGCGTCGGCCCCGAACTGCAGATGCAGCCCGCTCACCGGCGGCATCCCGGATCCCTCCGGCCGGGTCCACAGCACCGGCGAGGCCGCCACTGCCTGCTGCTGGGACATCAAGGTGCCCGCACCGGCCGCCGCCGCGCCGGCCGCGCCCAGCAGCCCCCGGCGGCTCACCCGGGACTCCGTCGATGTGGTGCCCGTGGTCTTCGGTGTCGTCGTCATGGGGCGAAGCTCCCATGCGCTCGCCGCCGCCTGACACCGTGGCGCCGTGAACACCACGGCACGGCGGGCTACCGCCGGACGACCGGACGGCGAACCCGGACAACCATCTCGGTGGACAGTGGCGGATGTGCGTTGCCAGCGGCGGTGGCGGCGCAGCACGCTGTTCCCTGTGAACGATCGGGACGAAGAGCTGCGCGGGCTGGACGCGGTGCTGCGGGAGCTGCGGCACGCCCGGTTCGGGCTGTACGGACCGCTGGTACGGGAGCGCTTCCTGGGCGGGCTGCCCGCGGGTGTCACCCCGACGGGCTACCGGGTGCTGCGCTTCGTCGAGGCCAGCTCCCCGCCGGGCCCCGCCGTGTCCGACATCGCCGCCCTGCTGCTGTCCGACCGGGCTCGCGCCGTGCGCGTGGTCGACCGGCTGACGGCGGCAGGGCTGGTGACCCGGGTGCGGGACACCGTGGACCGGCGGATACGGAGGGTGGAGCTGACCGACGCCGGGCGCCGCCATGTCGCGCTGGCGGCCGAGCGGCGGACACGGCTGCTGGGCGAGGCCGTCGCGGACTGGCCGGGCGAGGACCTCGCCCGGCTGACGGAGTTCCTGGCGCGGTTCAACGCCTCCGTGGCGCGCCATCTGCCAGTGTCCGACGCATCTGACGCATCCGGTGTGTCCGACGGCCGGTGAACGCGGGGCCGGGGCGCCACCGGCCCCGCGTTCACCGCCGCGGGTGTGTCTCGCCGCGGGAGTGGCCGCCGGCTAAGCCTTGGACGCCTGGAAGTTCCGGAACAGCAGATAGGTGTCGAGGATGTCCGACGAGGCGCTCTCGACCGAGCGGTAGATGCCCCACTTGGGCCGCTGGTAGTCGTCCTGGTCCGGCATCTTCACATTGGACATGCTGCCCTGGACCGCGACCGGGGCGCCCGACCCGGTGCCGTTGCGGGCCACGAAGGCCGCCTTGCCGTTCGAGCCGATGGTGAGCGTCCACTCGATGGTGATCCACTTGTTGCGCAGCGGCGACAGATTGGTCGAGGCGATGTCCGGTGATCCGGAGTTGGCGTACGCACGGGCCCGCAGCGTTTCCGTGCTGCCGCTGCGGCCCAGGTCCAGGGTGATGTACGGACCGCCGTTGTCCGCCGGGGTCTTGGTCTGGAAGATGTGCGTGAACTTGCTGGTGCCGTGCAGCGAGGTGGGCATGAACATCTCGTAGCTGATGGTCCATGTCTCACCGTCGCGCATCTTCAGGGCCGTGCCGTCCTGCACCATGCCCTTGGACTCGGTGCGCTGGCGGTCGCCGCCACCTGTGGTGTCCCGGTCGTCCTTCCAGATGTTGAAGCGGTAGTGGTCACCGCCCTCGACGACCACATAGTCCCGGTCGGGGTGTGCGTTGCCGCGGTCGGCCTCGATGCCCTCGAACGCCTTGAGCCCGGCGCTGGACGGGTTCGGATGCCAGAGCAACTGCGCGGCCGCGGCCCGGGAGGCGGCGGAGGCCGGAGTGGCCCCCGAGGTCAGTTGCCCGAGGGCGATCGGTGTTCCGACGGCGGCCGCGGCCATCGAGCCGAGGACCCGGCGGCGGCTTAACGAGCGGGGAACGAGGGGTTCTGCCATGGTCGTTGACTTCCTTCCTGATCCGGTAAAGGAGTGGCGTGCTCATGGCGCACCACGCACCTTGGACCGGACCAAATGGACCGTCAAGGCGAACGGGCGGTTCTTTACCTCAGAATGACAATCACATAGATGAACAAACGTGCCCCTTTTTGGGTGCTTCGCAGGTCCTGTGGTCTCTGATGGTGGGCGTTCATTCGCCATTCTGAACGCGTAGACACTGTCTACTCCTCTCTGGTAGACAGTGTCTATGGATGAGCGTGAGCAGGACTCGGGTCTCCGGTCCCGACTGGTGGACGTCGGAGTGGGGCTGGTGGAGGCGGAGGGGGCGCAGGCCCTTTCGCTGCGGGAGATCGCCCGTCGGGCCGGGGTGTCCCACGGGGCGCCGCGGCGCTACTTCCCGACGCATCTGGCCCTGCTGTCCGCCATCGCGCGCCGCGGCTTCGAGCGCCTGACCGACCAGGCCGGTGAGGCCATCGCCGCTCATGAGGGCGATCCACGCGGGCAGTTGACGGCACTGGCGCGGAGCTGTCTCGACTTCGCGCTGACCAACCGTGGCATGTTCGAGCTGATGTTCCGCCACGATCTCCTGGAGAGCAACCAGCTCGGCCTGCGGGAGACGAGCCTGCCGCTCTTCGCCACCCTCGTCGACCTGGTGGCCAGGGTGCGGCCGGACTCCGGCGCGGAGCCACGGATCGTCGCGGGCGCGCTGTGGGCGAATCTGCACGGCATCGCCCAACTGTGGGGCTGGGGCAGCCTTCAGCTCGCCGTGGGAGTGGATGACGCCGAGCCGCTGCTGCGTGCCGCGCTCGACGCACACCTCGGCCCGGAGGCCCGATGAGCGCCCCGCGGGCACGACGCCTCACCCTCGTCGGCAGCGTCACCGGGGCCGTGATCGTCGCCCTGGACGGCACCGTGCTGACCGTCGCCCAGCCCCGTCTGCAGCGGGACCTCCATGCCACGTTCGCCCAGGTCCAGTGGACCAGTACCGGATATCTGATCGCCGTGGCGAGTCTGCTGGTGTTCGCCGGCCGCCTCGGTGACCGCTACGGGCATCGGCGCGTCTTCGCCATCGGGATGCTGGGCTTCGGCGCCGCCTCGGCGGGCATCGGGCTCGCGGGCGGCATCGGCTGGGTGATCGGGCTGCGGGTCGCCCAGGGGGTCTTCGGGGCGCTGCTGCAACCCGCCACCCTCGGGATGCTGCGCGCCGCGTATCCGCCCGACCGGCTCGGCAGGCCCCTCGCGGTGCGTACCGGCGCCATCGGGCTGGCGGCCGCGGCAGGCCCCCTGGTCGGCGGGGCGCTGACCACCCATCTGGGGTGGCGGGCGGTGTTCTTCCTCAATGTCGCGCCCGCCCTTGCCCTGGGCCTGGCGGCGCTCGCCGTCCGGGCCCCGATGGCGCCCCGTGAGACCGTCCGGCCGCGGCTCGATCTGCCCGGTGCCGCTCTGCTCGCGGTGGCGCTGGCCGGGCTGGTGCACACGCTCGTCGGCGTCCCCGGAACCGGCTGGACGGCGGTGACCGCGCTCGGACCGGCGAGCGCCGTGGTGGCCGGAGGTGTCTTCGTATGGCATGAGCGCCGTACGGAACATCCGCTGGTGCCGCCGGGTCTGCTGCGGTCGGCCACCGTCGGCCCGGCGCTCGGCGTGCTGGTGTCCGCCTCGGCCGCACTGTTCGGGGCGCTCTTCCTCGGCACCTACTATCTGCAGGACGTCCTCGCGCTGGATCCGCTCGCCAGCGGGCTCAGGGCGCTCCCGCTGGCGGTGATGATGGTGCTGGGCGCACCGGTGGCGGCGCTGCTGATGCGCCGTCAGGGACCCCGCCGGACTTCGGTTGCGGGGATGGTTCTGGTGGCGGCCGGTGTGCTGCTGATGTCCTGTCTCGGCCGGGGCTCGGGCGCCGAGGCGATCGGTGGATGCTTTCTCGTGCTGGGTGCGGGTTTCGCCACCGTGATGGTCACCGCGACCACCGTCGTCGTGCGCGACGCGTCCGTGGACACCGCCGGGGTGGCGGGCGGGCTCCAGCAGACCGCCATGAACATCGGCCCCGCGCTGGGGGTCGCGGCCGCGACCACGCTGATGAGCGTGGCCGGGCCGGGCGGCACCACCGGACGGCCGCCCGGCGACGGGCCGGGCTGGGCGGCCGACGTCTTCCTCTCGGCGGTGGGGCCGGCACTGACGGTCCTCGCGGCCGTGGCCGCGGCCGGTGCCCTGCTGGCCACCAGGCTGCCGGGCCGTGCGGCGGTGCGGCCACCCGAGGGTCAGCCGGTGGAGGAGCTCCCGGACGGGGCCCCGAGGTCGGAGATCGCGTCGAGCGCCTGACCCCACTGCGGGTACATCGCCACCTTCTTCAGATGCATCCCCATGACCTGTTCGCCGAGCGCGGGGTCCATGTCGTCCGAGAACTGGAACGCCGAGAGCTTCGCGAGATGAGGAAGGATCTCGTCGTCGCCCGCGATATGCGACGGGTCATGCAGATACCGGTCCAGTGCCGCCAGATCGGCCAACGCCGCGCAGTAGGCATGGGTGAAGCCCTCGGCCGAGTCGCCGAGGAACTGGCCGACGGTGGAGAACGCGACCGGCTCCAGCGCGCCCGTACGGCGCATCGCCGACAGAACCTTGGCCTTGTCCTCCTCGGTCGTGCCGTCCTTGAAGCTGAACCTCAACACGTTGAGCAGCATGGGGAGTTCCCCTCGTAGATGAACTAGCTGGTTCAAATTAATATCCAGTTCCGTCAATGGGCAAGGGAGTTGAGAAATCTGAACCGATGAGTTCAGTACGGCGTGTTGTGAGATACGATGCGCCGATGACGGCAGTGACAGCCTCGTCCGGGCGGAAGGTCTCGCGAGGGCGTATCGACAAGCGGCAGGCGATCCTTGACGCCGCCTTCACCGTCTTCGCCCGCCGGGGCTACGGACAGGCGTGCGTCCAGGACATCGCGGATGAGGCGGGTGTCGCCAAGCCCACGGTGTACAACCACCTCACCGACAAGGAGACCCTGTTCCGCCACGCCTTGGAGGCCGCGGCCGACGCCGTGATGGCGGAGAACCTCGCCGTCGTCGAGCGGCTGCGCGAGCCCGGGGACGATCTGCGCGCCGCCCTGGAGGACATGGCGTACCGGATGCTCCAGGTGTGCTGCGGGGAGCGTTCCCGTGCCCTGCGGCGGCTCACCTACGCCCAGGCGGCCGACTTCCCCGATCTGATCGAGATCGTCCAGGGGCGTACGGCCATCCGGCTCGGTGAGGCGCTGGCGGACCGGCTGGCCCGGCTGTCGCTGGCCGGGCGGCTGCGGCCGGGTGATCCGGCGCAGGCCGCGGAGCAGTTGCTCGCGCTGCTCACCGGCCCCATGGAGGTGCGGTCCCGGCTGGGTACCCGCAAGGTCTCCGCGGCCGAGACGCGCACGGTCGCCCGGTCCGCGGTGGACACCTTTCTGCGGGCATACGAAGCCGCCGCCACCGAGCACCCCTGACCCGAGGGCCGGGGACCGGTGGCGGCGGCTCGTCGACGCTGTCGCTCAGCCGAGGGCGACCAGCAGATCGCCGCCTTCCACCTGCTGGATCGCGCTGATGGCGATGCGCGACACCGTCCCGCTCTTCGGGGCGGCGATGGTGGCCTCCATCTTCATCGCCTCGATCGTCGCCACGGTGGCACCGGCCTCCACCTGATCGCCCTCGGTCACCGCCAGCGTCACCACACCCGCGAAGGGCGCCGCCACATGGCCGGGGTTGCTCCGGTCGGCCTTCTCGGTGGCCGGCACGTCGGAGGCCGCCGAGTTGTCCCGCACCTGGACCGGGCGCAACTGTCCGTTCAGCGAGGCCATCACCGTGCGCATACCGCGCTCGTCGGCGTCGCCGATGGCCTCCAGCTCGATCAGCAGCCGGACCCCGGGCTCGAGGTCCACCGTGTACTCCTGCCGCGGGCGCAGCCCGTAGAAGAAGTCCTTGCTGTCCAGCACGCTGGTGTCGCCGTGGGCCTGCCGATGCGCCTCGAACTCCTTGGTCGGACCGGGGAACAGCAGCCGGTTCAGCGTCGCCCGCGGATCCTTCTCCAGCAGCTCCCGGTCCTCCGTGGACAGCTCCGCGGCCGTCGGCTTGGCGGCCGCGCGGCCCTCCAGCGCCTTGCTGCGGAACGGCTCGGGCCAGCCGCCCGGCGGATTGCCCAGCTCGCCGCGGAGGAACCCGATGACCGAGTCCGGGATGTCGTACCGGCCCGGATCCGCCTCGAAGTCCTCCGGCGACACCCCCGCCCCCACCAGGTGCAGCGCGAGATCGCCGACCACCTTCGAGGACGGGGTGACCTTCACCAGATGGCCCAGCATCCGGTCCGCGGCGGTGTACATCGCCTCGATCTCCTCGAAGCGGTCGCCGAGGCCGAGCGCGATGGCCTGGGTGCGCAGATTGGACAGCTGACCGCCGGGGATCTCATGGTGGTACACCCGCCCGGTCGGCGAGGCGAGGCCCGCCTCGAACGGTGCGTAGATCTTGCGCACGGCCTCCCAGTACGGCTCCAGGCCGCCGATCGCCTCGAGGTCGAGCCCGGTCGGCCGGTCGGAGTGGTCGGTGGCGGCCACGATCGCCGACAGCGACGGCTGGGAGGTGGTGCCCGCCATGGAGGCCACCGCGCCGTCCACCGCGTCCGCACCGGCCTGGACCGCCGCGAGATAGGTGGCGAGCTGGCCGCCCGCGGTGTCATGGGTGTGGATGTGCACCGGCAGGTCGAACTCCCTGCGCAGCGCGGAGACCAGCGTGGCCGCGGCCGGGGCGCGCAGCAGCCCCGCCATGTCCTTGATGGCCAGCACATGCGCGCCCGCGTCCACGATCTGCTCGGCGAGCCGCAGATAGTAGTCGAGGGTGTAGAGCTGCTCCGAGGGATCGGACAGATCGGAGGTGTAGCAGAGCGCCACCTCGGCGATCGCCGAGCCGGTCTCCCGTACCGCGTCGATCGCGGGCCGCATCTGCCCGATGTCGTTCAGCGCGTCGAAGATCCGGAAGATGTCGATCCCGGTGGCCGTGGCCTCCTGTACGAAGGCGGTGGTCACCTCGGTCGGATACGGCGTGTAGCCCACGGTGTTACGGCCGCGCAGCAGCATCTGCAGACAGATGTTGGGTACCGCCTCGCGCAGCTTGGCCAGCCGCTCCCACGGGTCCTCGGCGAGGAAGCGCAGCGCCACGTCGTAGGTGGCCCCGCCCCAGCACTCCAGCGACAGCAGCTGCGGCACGCTCCGCGCCACCACCGGGGCCACGGCCAGCAGGTCCCTGGTGCGGACCCGGGTGGCCAGCAGCGACTGATGCGCGTCCCGGAAGGTGGTGTCGGTGACCCCGATCGTGGGCGACTCGCGCAGCCATCGCGCGAAACCCTCCGGGCCCAGCTCGGTGAGCCGCTGCTTGGAGCCGGCGGGCGGCTCGGCGTCCGGCACCGGGGGCAGCTTGGTGCTCGCGTTGATCAGATGGGGCCGCTCGCCGTGGGGCTTGTTCACCGTGACATCGGCGAGATAGGTGAGCAGCTTGGTACCGCGGTCGGCGGAGTGCCGCGCGGTCAGCAGATGCGGCCGCTGCTCGATGAACGACGTGGTGACCTGCCCGGCCCGGAAGTCCGGATCGTCCAGCACCGCCTGGAGGAAGGGGATGTTCGTGGAGACGCCGCGGATGCGGAACTCGGCCACCGCACGCCGGGCGCGGCCGACCGCGGTCGCGAAGTCCCGCCCCCGGCAGGTCAGCTTGACCAGCATCGAGTCGAAGTGGGCGCTGATCTCCGCACCGGAGTGGGTGGTGCCACCGTCCAGCCGGATGCCCGAGCCGCCCGGGGAGCGATACGCGCTGATCATCCCGGTGTCCGGGCGGAAGCCGTTGGCCGGGTCCTCGGTGGTGATCCGGCACTGCAGCGCCGCACCCCGCAGATACACGGTGTCCTGGGCGAGGCCGAGGTCGGCCAGCGTCTGGCCGGCGGCGATCCGCAGCTGCGACTGGACCAGGTCGACATCGGTGATCTCCTCGGTCACCGTGTGCTCGACCTGGATCCGCGGATTCATCTCGATGAACACATGGCGGCCCTCGCGGTCGAGCAGGAACTCCACCGTGCCGGCGTTGCGATAGCCGATCTGCCGGGCGAACTTCACCGCGTCCTCGCAGATCCGTGCCCGCAGCTCCGGATCGAGGTTGGGGGCCGGCGCCAGCTCGATCACCTTCTGGTGGCGCCGCTGCACCGAGCAGTCGCGTTCGAACAGATGGATGACGTCGCCCTGCCCGTCGGCGAGGATCTGCACCTCGATATGGCGGGGCTCCACCACCGCCTTCTCCAGGAAGACCGTGGAATCGCCGAAGGCGGACTCGGCCTCCCGCGCCGCCGCCTCGATGGACTCACGCAGCGTCTCCCGGTTCTCTACCCTGCGCATCCCGCGCCCGCCACCACCGGCGACGGCCTTCACGAACACCGGGAAACCGAGCTCGTCCGCGGCCCGGACCAGCTCGTCCACATCGGTCGACGGCTCGGAGGAGCCGAGCACCGGCACCCCGGCGGCACGGGCCGCGGCCACCGCGCGCGCCTTGTTCCCGGTGAGCTCCAGGATCTGCGCGCTGGGCCCCACGAACGTGATCCCCGCCTCTTCGCACGCACGTGCGAGATCGGGGTTCTCGGACAGAAAGCCATATCCGGGATACACGGCGTCCGCGCCCGCGCTGCGCGCCGCGCGGACGATCTCCTCGACGGAGAGATAGGCCCGCACCGGATGGCCCGGCTCACCGATCTCATACGCCTCATCGGCCTTGAGCCGATGCAGCGAGTTGCGGTCCTCATGCGGGAACACGGCTACGGTTCTCGCGCCCAGCTCATAGCCGGCGCGGAAGGCGCGAATGGCGATCTCTCCACGATTGGCGACCAGCACCTTGCGGAACATGCCCGATCCCTTCTACCTGCCCGGTACCTACGACACACGCTCGTCGGCGAACACTACTGCCGCCTACCACGCAGGACGCCCGGGGTGTGATCGAGTTCTCGTGGATGGCGTGCGGGATGGCACCCGGTCCTTGTCACCCATCGTCGCAGCGGATACGGAGAGTGACCCTGTGGCCGCGCCGGGTGGTGCCGTACCTGGCCCCGGAACGCCGTTCCGAACGCTGGGACCGAGGAGTGCGGACGCGACAGTAATTGATAAATAACGAGAATTCGCACAAGCCCTCCGATGCCGGGAAGGGCTGCCGAAAAGGACCTTGCGCCATGTCATGGCGAGATCTGGCGATTACGCCCATCATGCCGCCATGACAGCAAATCTGACGCGTCGTCATATTCTCGGTCTGGCCGCCCTGCAGAGCGCGGCGGCCCTCGGACTCACACGCATCGGCCTCGCCCCGGCGGCTGCCGCCGAGCGCGCCGACCACTTCCCCGCCGTCGTCGTCGGCTCGGGCTACGGAGCGGCCGTGGCCGCGCTCCGGCTCGGCGAGGCGGGCATCAGAACCCTCGTCGTGGAGATGGGACGGTTATGGGACACCCCGGGTCCCGACGGCCGGGTCCACTGTTCGATGACCGCCCCCGATCAGCGCTCCATGTGGTTCAAGACCAGAACCGAGGCGCCCCTGTCCACCTTTCTGTGGCTGGACGTCATCAACAAGGACATCACCCCCTACCCCGGCGTCCTGGACCGCGTCCGCTTCCCCGGTATGTCCGTCTACGTGGGGCGCGGGGTCGGTGGCGGTTCGCTGGTCAACGGCGGTATCGCGGTCACCCCGTCACGCTCGTACTTCCAGCAGATGCTGCCGCAGGTGGCCGCGGACCCGATGTACGACACCTACTTCCCGCTGGCCAACCGCATGCTCGGGGCCACCACCGTGCCCTCCGCATGGTTCGAGGCCACGGAGTGGTACACCTACGCCCGCGTCGCCCGCGACCAGGCGGCCAGGGCGGGCCTGAAGACCGTCTTCATGCCCAATGTCTACGACTTCGACTACATGCGGCGCGAGGCCGACGGAACGGCGACCAAGTCCGCGCTCGCCCAGGAGGTCATCTACGGCAACAACTTCGGCAAGCGCAGCCTCGACAAGACCTATCTCGCGGCCGCGCTCGGCACCGGCCAGGTCACCCTGCACACCCTCAGCCGCGCCCGGGCGCTGCGGCGGGCGCCCGACGGCAGCTATGTCCTCACCGTGGAGCGCATCGACACCACCGGCACCGTCGTCTCCACCGACGAGATCACCTGCGGTTCGCTGTTCCTCGGCGCGGGCAGCCTCGGCACCACCGAGCTCCTGCTGCGCGCCCGCGAGACCGGCGCCCTGCCCGAGCTGAGCGCGGAGGTCGGCCGGGGCTGGGGCGGCAACGGGAACGTCATGCTCGGCCGCGCCAACCATGTGTGGCACCCGACCGGTGCCCGTCAGTCCACCATCCCGGTGATGGCGATCGACGACTGGTCCAACACCGCCAACCCGGTCTTCGCCGAGATCGCCCCGCTGCCCGCCGGCCTCGAGACCTGGGTCAGCCTCTACCTCGCCATCACCCGGAACCCCGAGCGCGCCACCTTCACCTATGACGCGGCCAAGGACACCACCGTGCTCAACTGGACCCGCGCCCAGAGCGCGCCGTCCGTCGGCGCGGCCAAGGCGCTCTTCGACCGCGTCAACTCCGCCAACGCCACCATCTACCGCTATGACCTCTTCGGCGACACCCGGGCCATCGCCGACGACTTCTGCTACCACCCACTGGGCGGCTGTGTCCTGGGCCGGGCCACCGACGCGTACGGCCGGGTGACCGGCTACGACGGGCTCTATGTGACCGACGGATCCCTCATCCCGGGCTCCATCGGCGTCAACCCGTTCGTCACCATCACCGCCCTGGCCGAGCGCACCATGGCCCGGGTGCTGGCCGAGGACCGTGTCGGCGGCCGGTGACGCCCGGTCCCGCCGGGATCACTTCCAGGGAAGGGTGAGCCAGGGGCTCTCCGGATCGGTGGTGAGGATGCGATGCGCGGTGAGCATGTCCTCGTACCACTCGCCGAACTCCTCGTCGTCGAAGTGGAGACACCGCCCGAGGATGTACGCGGCGGAGAACTCCTCCCAGGAGCGGTAGTTGGCCTGCGCCGACCGTCCCGCGCGCAGCACCGCGCGCTCGGCCTCGTCGAGGGAGCAGAAACGTGCGGCGAGCCCCCACCGGGCCATCCCCGAGGCCCGCCCGTAGTCCCACGCCTCCACCGTGCGGACGAACTTCCCCTCGGCGAGCAGGCCGTCCGCGCGGAACCGGGCCTCATAGCGGGCGATCCGGCCGATGAGCCGCTGCACGCCCGCCACCTGAGCCTCCACCTCCGCGCTGTCCCGGGGCTCCGCCTTGGTGACCCCGTCGGGGGTGATCCGGACCTCGCCGGGCTCGGCGGCGGTGCGCCGCAGCACCCGCTCGGCCACCGTCCGCCAGTGGTCCACTCCGACCGGGCCGGCGAAGTCCAGGGCCAGGGAGCGGCGCACCCCGAGCGCGAACTCCCAGACACCGCTGATTATTTCGGCGCCCAGCAGCAGTTCCTGGATGCGCTGCCACTCCTCCCGGCCGGTGATGCCCCACCACTCCTTGAGCCGGCTCCGCTCACGGGTGTATCCGCCGCCGTGGTAGGCCATGGCGTTCCACAGCTCGCCGTTCTTGACGAACAGCAGTGCCCCGCAGGCCAGTCCATGGGCCACCGGGCCCTGTGTCGGCCCGCCCACCCGCAGCCCGCGCAGCTCCATGGGCGCGTGTGCGCGGCCTTCGCCGTCGGCGGCGTGCTCGGCGTGGCCGCTCCACAGGGCGCGGTGCGCCGGGGAGGTCGGGAAGAACGTCTCACACGGACTGCCGGGGTTGACCACGATCCACGGCGGGTCGCCGGGCTCCCACTCCGTGGCGAACCACCCCAGGGAGTAGGCGAGATAGACGGTCTCCGGATGGGGCGCGGGGAGCATGCCCTCGGTGAAGATGGGCAGGCAGTTGGCCTGCACCTGGGGATACCAGTACGGGGTGAACAGCACCGTCCCGGGGCGCGCCTGGAGGCGGGAGTACGCATCGGCGACGAACAGTTCGGTGCGCGCCAGCACATCGAAGTACGCCGACCAGTCGCCGCGGGCCTTCGCCTCGTACAGCTCCCGCTCGATCGCGCTCGGCGCCTGCCATGTGGTCTGTGTGCCGCCCTGGACGCCGTGTTCCGGCACGGCGGCCGGCCCCTCCCCGTTCCCCATGGCCGACCACTCTATCCAGCGGCCCTCCGTGCCCGCGTGATCAGCCCAGGGCCCGGTCCAGGTTGAACGCGGCGCTGATGAGCGCGAGATGGGTGAACGCCTGCGGGAAGTTGCCGATCTGCTCACCGGTGCGGCCGATCTCCTCCGCGTACAGCCCGACATGGTTGGCGTAGGTGAGCATCTTCTCGAAGGCCAGCCGCGCATCGTCCACCCGTCCGGCCCGGGACAGCGCCTCGACGTACCAGAACGAGCAGATCGAGAAGGTACCCTCCTCACCGCGCAGCCCGTCCGGGCTGACCGTCGGGTCGTAGCGGTAGACCAGCGAATCGGACACCAGCTCCTCGCCCAGCGCGTCCAGCGTGGACAGCCATTTGGGGTCGGTGGGGGAGATGAACTTGGACAGCGGCATCATCAGCACCGAGGCGTCGAGCACCTCCTCGCCCTCGCGCTGTACGAAGGCGCGCCGCCGCGGCGACCAGCCGCAGCGCATGATCCGGCGGTAGATGTCATCGCGCGCCTTCGACCAGCGGGCCATGTCCGCGGGCAGGCCGCGGTGGCGGGCGATGCGCATCCCCCGCTCGATCGCGACCCAGCACATGAGCTGCGAGTAGAGGAAATGCTGCGGGCCGGCGCGGGTCTCCCAGACGCTCATATCGGGCCGGTCCCAGTTGTCACAGACCCAGCCGACCGCGTCGCTGACGGTGTCCCAGTGGTCGCTGGCCAGCGGTTGCCCCCATTTGTCGTAGAGGTAGAGGGAGTCCACCAGTGCTCCGTAGATGTCCAGCTGGAGCTGGTGGACCGCCGCATTGCCGACCCGGACCGGGGCGGAGCCCTGATGGCCCTCCAGATGGGGGAGCATCTGCTCGGGGATCTCGCTGCGGCCGTCGATGCCGTACATGATCTGCATCGGGCCGCCGGGGCCGTCCTCGAAGCTGATGTACTCGGACAGGAACCGGACGAACGCCTCGGCCTCCTGGGTGAAGCCCAGCCTCAGCAGCGCGTAGATGCAGAACGCGGCATCGCGGACCCACACATACCGGTAGTCCCAGTTGCGCTCGCCGCCGATCTGCTCGGGCAGGCTGGTCGTCGGAGCCGCCACGATGGCGCCGGTCGGCGCGTAGGTGAGCAGCTTGAGCGTGAGCGCCGAGCGGTGCACCATCTCCCGCCACCGCCCGCGGTAGCGGGACTGCGAGAGCCAGCGCCGCCAGTAGCGCACGGTGGCGTTGAACAGCTCCTCCGCCTCCGCCTGCGGACAGTGCCGCGGCTGCACCGTGCCGCCGATCCGGTCGAGCGCGAAGACCGCGGCCTCGCCCTCGACCAGCTTGAACGTGGACACCACGTCGGCCCCGTCGGTCTCCACGGTGACGCTGGAGGTGAGCGCCAGCGACAGCTCCGGGGACTCGAAGATCGTGAGCCCCTCCTCGGCGCGCACCGTATGCGACTGCCGGGCGTAGTCGAACCGGGGCGCCACCCGTGCGGTGAAGGGCAGCGATCCGCGCACGCACAGCACCCGGCGGATCAGCCGGTGCCGGTCCGCCTCGCGTGAGTCGTCCACGATCGGCATGAAGTCCTGGACCTCGGCGACCCCGTCGTCCGCGAAGAAGCGGGTGATGAGGATGTTGGTGTCGGGGAAGTAGAACTGCTTCGTCCGGGCGGGCACATCCGGTGTGAGCCGGAACGAACCGCCGCGGTCGGCGTCCAGGATCGACGCGAACACACTGGGTGCGTCGAACCGGACCGGGCAGTACCAGTCGATGGTGCCGCGGGTATCGACGAGCGCGGCGGTGCGCAGATCGCCGATCAGACCGTGCTCGGCGATCGGCACATAGCGGGACGCGTCCGTCGGGCGGCGGATGCTGTCGGCGACGGTCATCGGAACCTCCCGCGCTGAGGGAGGGGTGGGAAACCCTGGGTAGCGCAGACTCTCGCTTCAGGATACGACCGACGGGCCGGTCCGGCGCAGCGCCGCCCCGCTGCGTAGCCGGCCGCCACGCTCTGTGCGCAGGGGCGCTCGTGGGCGCCCCGGGCCGGCGCGAACGGGGACGGGACCGCCGTCGCACGCCGGCTCGGTGATCACCCGCGCCGCCTCCGGAGGCACGGCTCTCCGGCCCGGTCGTCACCGGTGGGCGGCCCCGGGCGCCGCCAGCCAGGACGCGACCGCCGCCGCGATGGGCTGACCGGTCTCCAGCTCGACAAAGCCGAATTGGCCACCCTGGTTGCACTCCAGGAACCACCAAAGGCCATCGGCGTCCTCGGCGAAGTCGAAGGCCCCATAGGCGAGACCGGTGAGAGCCATGTACTCATGAACGGCGCGCACGATTCTGGCGGGCACATCCACGGCTTCCCAGCGGTGTCCATGACATCCATAGCGCCCGTCCACCTGCCCCGAGGCGGCGGCCTTGCGTGCGGCGAATAACTCGCTGCCGACGCAGATCAGCCGGATGTCGGCCGCTTTGGGAATGTACCGCTGAAGAAGGGTCGCCCCGGCCGCGACATCGGAGAAATCCGTGTCCGGTCCGATACGGGTAGTAGGCAGTGCGACCGGCGGATCGGCGGTCGGCGGACCGGACGCGGATTTCACCACGATGTCCGTGCACTGGACGGCGAAATCGCGCGCCGCGCGCGGATAGGTGGTGACCAGAGTCGAGGGCACGGCGAAACCGCTGTGCTGGGCGACCCGCAACTGGAACGGTTTGTGCCGGGCCGGTTCGGCGGCCGCCGGATGGTTCATCCAGCGGGCCGTTGTCGCGTAGAGCATCCCGTAGAGCGCCTGTCCGCACTCGGCCGTCAGCCACTCCGATGGATTCGCCGCGTGGGCCGCGGGCCGCCCCGGCCTGCGCACCCAGATGGACCGCACACCGTGGATGCTGACGAGGCGTCCCTCGGTCGACAGATATCCCGTGAAGTCACCGCGATCGAATTCGACCGACAGCCCGGCCTGATCCGGAAGGTCGGCGGGATCGAAACGCACCAGAGGGACGCCTTGTTCGCGCAGCTCCGCCACCACCAAGTCGGCGGTGACATCCTGGCGACAGGTCAGGATGAGTACCGTCATCGACGTATGCGCAGGTCAGTCGTCGAAGTGCGTCTTCGAACCAGCTGTGGACGTGGTTGTGCCGGTGGCCAGCAGCACCGCACGGTCGGCGATGGCCGGACGCCCGTCGGAGAGGACATTCAACTGCAGGGCGGCGTCATAGGCGTAGGTAACGCTGACCGACGACCGCTCGGCAGGGATTGCGTGCTTCAGTACGAAGGGCTGCATGAGTGACCTCTTGGTGCTCCATGTATTCGTCTATCCACCACGCAACAGTACGTACTAAAAGTCTACGGCACTCCCTAGCAACGATTTTGTCCTCTGTGTTGCGATATGAAGTGTGTCACAGGATCCCAGTGGAACCTCAAGGCCCGATTGAACGTCAACATATGCCTCAGGTATTGCGTCACCGAATAGTCGGCCACCGCAGAGGGAGCACCAGCTGAGGAACGGCGGGTCAGGACGTCTGCGCGGCCTCGCGGTGGGTGATGCGGATCTTCGACTGGCCGTGCGGCAGCTCCTCCCAGTCCGTCATGAACCGGGCCGCCAGACCGTGTTTCTCCGCCAGCGCGATGAGCGTCTCGGTGCGGTAGTAGAAGTCCTCCCGCAGCACCTGGTGTTCGACGCCCTCGGTGCGGTCGAAGGTGAAGTCGAACCAGCCGCCGGGCGCCATGACGCGGCCGACATGGGCCAGGCACTCCTCGATGACGGGCAGCGGCGAGTGCGAGAAGACACTGTGCGCGTGCACCACGTCGAAGTGAGCGTCGGGCAGGAAACGCAACGTCAGATCGCGGACGGGGGTGAGGGTGGGACGCCGGCCCTGCAGTCCCTCTCGCACCAATGTGTCCTGCGCGGCCGTGAGGATCTCGGGCGAGATGTCGACGCCGTAGTAGTGGCCCGGCTGCAGATGGCTGATGAACCGCCAGCCCGCCCGCAGATTGCCGCAGCCGATCTCCAGCATCCGGTGTTCCGGCCGCAGACCGTGGCCCAGGAGATAGTCGAACTGCATCGCGCCCAGCGCCAGCCACCGTTCATGGTTGCGGCTGCCGACCGCCGCTTCCGGGCTGGTGCGGGTGTCGGACCGCATCACCGCGCGGTAGTACGCGACGTGGTCGGGATAGCGGTAGCGCAGCCAGGCGTCCCGGGTGGCGCGGATCAGATGGCGCGGTACGCGCTGCGGGTGGCGCAGCGCGTAGGAGACCCGGTGGCCGAGGGCGGAGCGGTTGACGCCGAGGTTCTTGGCGGGCATGTGGACTCTCTCGTGGTCGTGGTACGGACGCGGCGGACCATGCGTTCCCGCGTCGCTGTTGTCGGTACCAGCCTCGGCGCCGTGGCGGCGGCGCGGATCGGCGGAGCGGTCCCGGTCCGGACGCGGTCCGGGTGATCGCCGTATCAACCGATCGGATGATGCGGCGTCCGGCCGGGCGCGTTAGGACTGGCTGAGGGAGTGATCCCAGAAGAACCGGAGAGTCCGGAGCGAAGCGAAGAGGTCCGGAGTGAATCCGGAGAGCAGGGAGGGGGCCGGGGTGCGGTCGGCGGTCAGGGCGGTCGGGCGGTCAGGATGGGCGCCGTGGTCGGCGATGTGGTCGGCATGGTCCGGGCGGTCCGGGACCGACGGGGTGGACGATCCGGATGAGCGGTGGCTGACGGCGGTTCTGCACATCGCGTTCTTCCTGCTGCTGGGCTCCTCGCTGGTCCGCTATCTGATCCGGGACACCGGCACCCCGCCGAACGGCTGGGTCGTCGCCCTTTTCGTGGCCTTCGGCGCGCTCTATCTGCCCGGCCGGTGGCCGGCGCCCGCGCCGAGCCCCGGCCACCGGCCCTCCGGCCGCTATCTGGTCTGGCTGACAGCGGTGCTGGCCGCATGGGTCGCGCTGCTGGTCCTCGCGCCGAGCGCCGCATGGTGCGCGATGCCGCTGTTCTTCACCGGTCTGCACACGCTGCCCACCCGGTTCGCGGTGCCCTTGGCCGCCGTGCTCACCGCGCTCGTCGTCGCCTCGAAACTGCGGTTCATGCACGACGGCTTCGACCCCAACGCGCTGATCGCGCCGCCCGCCATCGCCGCCGTGGCCGCCGCCGTCCTCATTCATCTGCGGCGCCAGTCGGCGCGGCAGCGGGTGCTGATCGACGATCTGGTCCGTACCCGCCGTGATCTGGCCGCGACCGAGCGGCGGGCCGGAATCCTGGCCGAGCGTCAGCGGCTGTCCTCGGAGATCCATGACACCCTCGCCCAGGGCCTGTCCAGCCAGCGGATGCTGCTGCAGGCCGCCGACCGCACCTGGGAGACGGACCCGGAGGCGGCCCGAGGCCATATGCGCGACGCGGCGCAGATCGCCTCCCGCAGCCTCGCCGAGGCCCGCCGGTTCGTCCAGGACCTGGCCCCGGCCGACCTCGCCGAGGGCTCCCTGGCCCAGGCACTCGGCGCGCTCGCCGAGCGGGAGAGCGGCGCGGGGCAGACGGTGGACTTCCACCTCGACGGACCCCTCGGCCCACTGCCCGAGCGGGTGGCGGCGGCGCTGCTGCGCATCGCCCAGGGCGCGCTGGCCAATGTGCGGGAGCACGCCGGGGCGAGCCGGGCCGCGCTCACCCTGACCTGCATGGGCGACCAGATCTGTCTGGACATCGCCGATGACGGCCGCGGCTTCGACACCGACGCCGTCCCCGACCCCGGAGCCGACCGGTCGCGCGGACACGGGCTGCCGGCCATGCGGGTCCGCGTACGGCAGCTGGGCGGCACGCTCACCGTCGAGTCCGCACCGGGCGAGGGGACCGTCGTCTCGGCCGCGATCCCCGTCGAGCCCCTTCCCGCCCTCGTCCCCGACCGTCCCGTGGAGGCCACGGCATGAGCCCGATCCCATCCCCGTCGTCCGGCGCTGCCGCGAGCGGGGACGCGGCCCCGTCCCCGTCGTCCGGCCCCGCGGCGAGTCCGGTCCCGCCCGCTCCCGCCATCCGGCTGCTGCTCTGCGACGACCACGCCGTGGTGCGGGCCGGGCTGCGGGCGCTGCTGGCCAGCACCGACGGCATCGAGGTGGTCGGCGAGGCGGGCAGTGGCGAGGAGGCCCTCGCCATGGTCGCCCCGCTCCGGCCCGATGTGGTGCTGATGGATCTGCAGCTCGGGGAGGGCATGGACGGGGTGACCGCCACCCGGCGGCTGGTCTCCGGCGACCCGCCCGCGCCCCGTGTCCTGGTGCTCACCATGTTCGACACCGACGCCGACATCACCCGTGCCATCGAGGCCGGGGCCACCGGCTATCTGCTCAAGGCCGAGCGGCCGGAGGAACTGTTCGCGGCGATCCGCAACGCCGCCTCCGGCCGTACCGCGCTGTCCGCCCCGGTCGCCGACCGGGTGCTGGCCCGGATGCGCAGCCCGCGCCCCGGACTGTCCGAGCGGGAGCGCGACATCCTCCGGCAACTGGCCCGTGGCCTGGGCAACCGGGAGATCGCACGGGCCCTGTTCATCAGCGAGGCCACGGTCAAGACCCATCTGGGTCGGATCTACGGGAAATTGGGGGTCGAGACCCGGGCCGGGGCGGTGGCGGTGGCCACCGAGCGGCGGCTGCTGCCCTGACGGCGTCAGATCGCCGAACGGTCCGGCAGCGGCAGCCGGTCCTGGTCGGGCAGGACGAGCGTACGCGTGGGCAGCGGGATCTCGATGCCCTCGGCGCGGAACCGGCGGTGCAGCTCCTTCATGAACTCATGCTTGATGAGGTACTGGTCGCTGAACTCCAGGGCCCGCAGAAACACCGAGAAGTCGATGCCGGACTCTCCGAAGGTGTGGAAGCGCACGCTCGTCTCGTGGTCGACGACCCCGCCCTCGACCCCGGACATCACCTTCCCGGCGACCTCGATGGTCACCCGCTCGACATGGTCCAGATCGCTTCCGTAGCCGACCCTTGCCTGGACCATGACCGACATCTGCTGCTCGGGCTGGTGAAAGTTGGTCATGATGGTGTTGCCCAGCTTGGCGTTCGGGATGATGACGAGGTTGTCCGACAGTTGCCGCACCGCCGTGTTGCGCCAGTTGATGTCGACCACATAGCCCTCCTCCCCGCTGCTGAGCCGGATGTAGTGGCCGGGTTGCACCGTCTTGGAGGCCAGGATGTGCACCCCCGCGAAGAGATTGGCCAGGGTGTCCTGCAGGGCCAGGGCGACCGCCAGACCGCCCACGCCCAGGGCGGTGAGCAGCGGCGCGATCGAGACGCCCAGCGTCTCCAGCAGGATCAGCACGCCCATCGCCAGGACCGCGATCCGCGTGATGTTGACGAAGATGGTGGCCGTTCCCGCCACCCCGGAGCGGGACAGCGCCAGCGAGCGCACCATACCAGCCACCACCCGCGCCGCGGTGACCGTGCTGACCAGGATCAGCACGGCCTTCAGCGTCTGATTGACGTCATGGCCGACCGTGGCGGTCAGCGGCAGCGCGGCGGCCGCGGCGGCGACACCGGCGGCCATCGATGCCCACGGCGCCAGTGTGCGCAGTGTGTCGACGATGATGTCGTCGCCGCTCCACCGGGTGGCGCGGGCCCGCTCACCCAGCCAGCGCAGTGCCACGCGCAACAGCACACCACCGGCCGCGCCGCAGACCAGAGCCGCCCCGACGACGATGACATCGTGCAACGTCAGGGCCCGGTTCATCGGTCACCGCCCGCTATGCCGGAAAGCGCGTCAGAACCGGCCGTGCGGCCCGCGGTCGTCGGTGCGGCCTCCGGTCTGGAGTTCTGTGGGATCACGTTGTCACCTGCTCGTGCCTGGGCTGTACGGGCTGCGCCGGGCGTACATGTGTACGGCTCCGGCGTGAGGTGCCATCCTGCCGCATGCGATCAGGGCCGAATGACGGGATGCCCCGCTACCGCACGTAACCCGCCAGGAAGGCGGCGGCGCGCCACCGCATTTGACGGTCGTGTGATTTGTGGTGGAATCGGGTCGTATGGAAAGCCGCAGCGACGTGGAGAGGGGATGGCCGTTCCTCGCGGCCGCCTACGCCTTCGTGGTCACGATGTGCGGTACGACGCTGCCCACCCCGCTCTACTCGCTTTATCAGCGGGAGTTCGGCTTCTCCTCGTTCATGGTCACGGTGATTTTCGCCGTCTACGCGGCGGGGGTCATCGTCGCGCTACTGCTGCTCGGACGTATGTCCGACTTCATCGGGCGGCGGCCCGTCCTGCTGGCCGCGCTGGCGCTGTCGGGCCTGAGCGCGGTGTGCTTCCTCCTCGCCGGCGGACTGCCGGAGCTGTTCACGGGCCGCACCCTGTCGGGGCTGTCCGCCGGTCTGGCCACCGGCACCGCCACCGTGATGGTGATCGAGCTGGCCCCCGAGCGCCGGCGCCGTGCCGCCACCCTCCTCGCGACCGGGGCCAACCTGGGCGGTCTCGGTATGGGCCCGTTGCTGGCGGGCCTGCTGGCGCAGTACGCCCCGGCGCCGCTGAAGCTGGTGTTCGTGGTGGACCTGGTACTGGTGGCGGTGGCCACCGCCGTGGTGCTCGCTCTCCCGGAGACCGTACGGACCCGGAAACGTCCGCCGCTGAGGCCGCAGCGGCTGCGGGTGCCCAAGGAGATGCGCGCGACGTTCGCGGCCGCGGCCATGGCGGGGTTCGCGGGCTTCGCCACGCTGGGCCTGTTCACCTCCGTGTCGCCCACGTTCCTGAGCGAGGTGGAGGGGGAGAGCAATCTCGCGGTGGCCGGTGCCGTGGTGTTCTCCGTGTTCGCCGCCTCGGTCGCCGGGCAGGCGCTGGGGCGGCGGCTGGGACCGGGGCGGTCGCTGCCCGGCGGGTGCGCGGTGCTGGTGGCCGGTATGGCGGCCATCGCGGTCTCGCTGGCGATCGCGTCGCTGGCGCTGCTGGTGCTGGGCGCCGTGATCGCGGGGACGGGCCAGGGGCTGTCGTTCCTCGCCGCCGTACGAGTGGTGACCGAGCGCAGCCCGGCCGACCGGCGCGCCGAGGTCACCTCCGCCCTGTTCGTACTGATGTATCTGGGGATCTCGATTCCGGTGATCGGTGTGGGGGCGCTGTCGGTCGCCCTCGGGCTGCGCTCCGCCGGGCTCATCTTCACGGGCTGTGTGGCCCTGCTGGCCGTGGCCGCCCTGCTGCGGCTGCGGGGGATCTCCGACGCGGCATCCAGCCGCTGAGCACGGCCTTCGAGCGCGGAGTGGACGGTGAACCGCTCGATCCGCCCCCCCGGGAGGGGAGCGGATCGACGGCATCACGGCATCACGGCATCACGGCATTCGGCGCGGGCGCCTCGCGTCACAGCTCCAGGACGGTCCGCACCGGCAGATGGTCGCTGGGATATTGGCCGTCCCCGGAGTAGGTGTCGATGACGGCGTGGTGGGTGCGCACACCGGGTGAGGTCAGGATCCAGTCGATCCGGTCGCCGTCCGGGACCAGCGGGCCAAAGCCGTGGAACGTCCCGTACAGCGGGCCGCGCCGCTCGGCGGTGTCCCACGAGTCCACCAGCGTGCCGCCGTTCAGCATCGCGTCGTAGACCGGGTTGCCATGGGCCGCCACATTGAAGTCACCGGTCACGATGCGCGGGAGCGCGGAGTCCAGCCCGCCCAGCCGCTCGGTGATCAGAGCGGCGGCGCGCTCACGGGCGTTCTGGCTGCGGTGGTCCAGATGGGTGTTGAGGGCGTAGAACTCCTTACCGGTCCACCGGTCGTGGAAGCGCACCCAAATGACCATCCGGACCACGGCCCCGCCCCAGGTGTTGGAGCCGATCACATTCGGGGTGTCGGACAGCCAGAAGTGGTCGTACTCCACGGGCTCGAGCCGCCCGGTGTCGTAGAAGACGGCCATGAACTCGTCGCGGCTGCCCCCCATCCGTCCGGTGCCGACCCACGCGTAGCGCTGTCCGAGGTCGTGGGCGATATCGCGTAGCTGGCCGTACAGCCCCTCCTGAGTGCCCAGCAGATGGGGCCGGGCCCGGCGCAGCAGCTCCCGCATGACCGGGCGGCGCCGGCCCCAGGAGTTGGGCTCGCTGTCGCCGGCGTAGCGCAGATTGAAGGTCATGACGGCCAGCCGCGAACCGTCGGCGGGGGCGACCGGGGCGGCGGCGACCGCCGTGGCCACGTACTGCGGCTGGGAGGCGAGCGGAAGCGCGACGGCGGCCGCGGCCGCGACGCGCATACCGTGACGGCGGCTGAACACAGGTGCGGGCATGGCTCCTCCAAGGTCTTGAAGGTGCGGTGACGGATCCAGTATCGGAGCCCGCGGTGTGGGGGGTGTGTCCTGCGGTGGCCGTCCGGTGGAACGTACGGTCACGCAGAGCCGACCTCAAGAGCGTGGGCGGGCCCCACCCTTGGCGGCGGACCCCACCCGGGACGACGAAAGTGGCCGGGGATGCGCGGTGGCGGCGATGGGTAGAGAAGGCCGGTAGTTGTCGAGACGGAAGGGGCACCTGGGGTGACGTTACGGCCGCTGACCTTCGTCGTGGGGACCGGACGATGCGGTTCGACCGCTCTGTCCCGTGTCCTGCGGCTGCACCCGGATCTGCTCAGCGTGAGCGAGCTGATCGCCGCACTGGAGCCGGACGCGCTTCCCGAGGCGCCGCTGACCGGGGCGGAGTTCTGGCGGATCCTCGCCACCCCCAGGTCGTTCGCCAACCGCGTCATCCGCGATGGCATCCCGCTGCCGGAGTATCGGTATCCGCATGTCAAGGGGCGGTTCTCGGTGGCGGGCGGTGGCATTCCGGCCCTGTGCATGATGACGCTGCCGCATCTCACCGACGACCCCGACGCGCTGTTCGACGCGCTGGAGCCGGAGCTGTCCCGGCGGCCCGCCGCCCCGGTGGCCGATCATTACCGGGCGCTGTTCGGCCTGCTGGGGGAGCGGTTCGGCGGGCGGGCCGTCGTGGAGCGCTCCGGCTACTCGCTGCGGTCGGTGCCCCGGCTGCGGGAGGTCTTTCCCGAGGCCCGGTTCGTCCACCTGCACCGGGACGGCGCCGACTGCGCGCTCTCCATGAGCCGCCACCCCGGATTCCGGCTGATCCAGCTGATGACGGAGCGCGCCGAGACCACCGAGGACCTTCCGGCCGGTCTCGAGGCGCTGCTCAGCGACGACGACGCCGATCTGCGTCCGCTGTACGAACGGTCCGTACCCGTCGCCGAGTTCGGCCGACTGTGGTCGCACACGATCGTGGAGGGGCTGGCGCAGCTGTCCCAGCTCCCCGCCGCGATCCGGATGTCCCTGTCGTACGAGAGCCTGCTCGACGCGCCCGAGCGCGAGCTCACCCGGCTGGCCCACCATCTCGGCGTGGAACCCCTCCCGGAGTGGCTGGCGGCGGGAAGCGCCCTGCTCGACGGCGACCGCCGGGGCACGGCCGCCGCGACCCTGCCGCCCGCCGAACTGGCCGCCCTCCGCGAGAGCTGCGCCCCCGGCGCCCGGGCCCTGAGCCTGGCCGGCGCCGGATGAGATAGCTGCTCCGGTGCGCGGATGATGAGGTAAATCCGGCGTGCGGATGCGCTACCTCCGGCATCAGGCCGTCGCCGCCTCGGCGACCTCCCCCGACTGCTCGACGGCCACGGCCCGCAGCGCCTCGAGCAAGGCGGCCACCGCGGGCACCCCCGCGGCCTCCGGTCGCAGCAGCGCGCAGACATGGCGCCGGGGCCAGTCGTCCAGCGGACGCGGCTCGACCCGCGGATCGGGCCGAGGGAGCAGACCGAGGCCGTCCATCAGAGCGATGCCCACCCCGTCGCCCACCAGGCCGAGGGTCGTCGCCTGGTCATCGGTCGTGGTCACCACCCGGGGCTCGAACCCCGCCTCCGCGCAGCGCCGCAGCAGCCGCTCGCGGTCCCGCTCCAGGATCCACCGCTCCCGCGACAGATCGGCCAGGCGGACGCTGCGCCGCCCCGCGAGCGCATGGCCCCGCGGCAGCAGCACATGGCGGCGGTCGACCAGCAGCGGGACCCGGCGCAGCGGGGTGTGCGCGGTCCCCGAGGCGTCGCCGGTCTCATCGTCGGCGACGATCGCCAGATCGGTCTCGCCCGCGTCCAGCAGCCGGTACGCGTCATGGGAGTCGGTCTGGCCCAGCTCCACCTCCACCTCGATACGGGAGGCGCCCAGTCTGGCCAGCGCCGCGGGCAGCACGGCGACACAGACGCTCTGCACCGAGGACAACCGCACCCGGCCACGGGTGCGCGCCGCGAGCGCCTCGAACTCGTTCTCCACATCCCGCAGCCCGGCCAGCACATCCTGGGCGCGCTCGGCGAGTCTGTGACCCGCGGGCGTGAGCCGTACCCCCCGTCCCGCCTTGACCGTGAGCGGCACGCCCACGGCACGTTCCAGCGCGCGCATGTGATAGCTGATGGCCGGTTGGGTGTAACCGAGACGGTCCGCCGCGGCGCTGTACGAGCCGGCGCGACAGACCTCAGCGAGTACGGTGAGCTGGCGAAGATCGATCACTACAGGACGATAAAAATCGTTTATCAATTCCCGTAAGACTCTAATTGGACGCGTGATCGAGAGACCGTCAAAATCATGGTGACGGATTTCGCCCGCACCCGCTCATTGAACTGACCGATCGGACACGGCCTCACCCGCACTGGCTGCCCGTACGGTCACAGCCCGCCCACAACGGTTTCCTCCCCACCAATCCGGCCGGAACGGCCAGGGGACCCGGGCGCGGTGACATTCCTCCCTCCGCCCGAATCCCCCGCTGGAATGGATGGATGGTGCCCGATGCATGATGGCTGGAATCGCATGACTCCGGTGGTCGCGGAGAACAATCCCTTCCACCAGATGGCGCTCAACGAAACCGTTCACCCCCCGCTCCCCGAAGTGGTGGACGCCGTCCTGCGCACCGCGCGGACCGCCCACCGTACCCTGGATGCCCTCGGCACCGGACTCTGTCAGGCCCTCGCCGGACATCTGGGAGTGCGCCCGGAACATGTGCTGGCCGGACCGGGGTCCGGTGCGCTGCTCCAGCAACTGTTCTCCACCCTCACCGGACCGGATACGGACACGGTGCACGCCTGGCCCTCGTGGGAGGCGTACCCGATGATGGCGGCCAACGCCGGATCCACCACCGTCCGGGTGCCGCTCACCGGATACGACCACGATCTGAAGGCGATGGCCGACGCCGTCACCGACCGCACCCGCATGGTCCTGCTGTGCACCCCCAACAACCCCACCGGCACCGCGCTGGACCAGGAGCGCATCCTGCGCTTCCTCGACCGGCTCCCCGCGCATGTCACCGTCGTCATCGACGAGGCGTACCGGGACTTCGCCGACCCCGGCGCCGTCGCCGACGGCATCGCACTGCACCGCGCCGATGAACGGGTCTGTGTGGTGCGGACGTTCTCCAAGTCGTACGGGCTGCTCAGCCTGCGGGTCGGCTATCTCGTGGCGCATGAGCCCGTGCTCGCCCCGCTCCGCTCGGTGCTGCCCTTCTACCGGGTGAGCGCCGTGGCGCAGGAGGCCGCCATCGCCGCGCTCGGCGCCCAGGAGCAGGTGCTCCGGCAGTGCGCCGAGACCGCCGAGGAGCGCGACCGGCTCCACCGGACCCTGCTCGACCAGGGCTGGGAGGCGCCCGCGAGCCAGGGCAACTTCCTGTGGCTGCCCATGACCTCCGGTGTGGAGCGCTTCACCCAGTTCTGCGCGGACCACGGCGTGGTGGTCTGCGGCAAACCGGGCGAAGGGGTACGGGTGACCGTCGCCGAGCCCGTCGCCAACCAGGCGTTCGCGGAGCTCGCCGGGAAGTACCGGGAGGCGTCCGTATGACGCCGCCCGACGTCGCGGTCACCGATGTGGCCGACCCGCTGGCGGAGGCCGCGCCGACCATGGAGCTCCTGCTGCGCGAGCTCGACCGGCGCTGGCCGCCGGAGGCCGAACGCCTCCACCAGATCTCCCGGTACGCCCTGCTCCCGGCGGGGAAGCTGCTGCGCCCGCTGCTCCTCATGGAGTCGGCCGAGGCGGTGGGCGGCGGCGGACCGGCCGTCGTCCCGGCCGCGCTGAGCGTGGAGTACCTCCATGTGGGATCGCTCGTCCACGACGATGTCATCGACGACGACGCGATGCGGCGGGGCCGTCCGTCCGTCGTGGCGCGCTACGGCACCGCCGACGCCATCGTGACCGGGGACGCCCTGATGCTGGGCATGTTCGGCGTGCTCACCGACGGCGCCGAAGAGGCGGGCGGGCTGCCGCCGGGCCGGGTCCTCGGTGCCGTGCGGGTCTTCGCCCGGGCGGGCGTCGACCTGTGCCGCGGCCAGGCGATGGAGGGCGAACTCCGCGGCGACCTCGGCTGCGGACTCGACCGGTATCTCACCATGAGCTCCCTGAAGACCGGGGCGCTGTTCCGGGCCGCCTGCCGGGGCGGGGCGATCCTGGGCGGCGGAACCCCCGCCCAGCAGCACGCGCTCACCGCCTACGCCGAACATCTGGGGCTGGCCTTCCAGATGCACGACGACCTGCTGCCGTACACCAGTGACCCCCGCACCACCGGCAAGTCCGCCCTCAGCGACATCGTGGCCGCCCGCCCCACCTTCCCCGTCCTGCTCTGCCACGCCATGGCCGGCGCCCCGGGCCGCGCCCGGCTGGAGGCGGCGCTCGGCGGCGCCCTGCCCGCCGCCGACGCGCTGCGGACCGTGCACGAACTGCTGGAGACGACCGGCGCGCTCGACGCCGCCCGGGACCAGGCCACCGCCCAGGCGGACCGGGCCAAGTCCTGTCTGGCGGAGCTGCCCCGCTCCCGGGCCACCGCCGTACTCGCGGCGGTGGCCGATCTGTCGGTCAGCCGGGACCGGTGACACCGTGGCTGCCCCGCGCACCGCACTCCTGGCCCATCTGCAGACCTGGCGCCCGTACACCCTGTGGTATCCCGGGCTGGTCGGCCTCGCCGGAGCCACCCTCGCCGGATCACACCCCACCACGGGGCAGTTGGTGGTGGCCTGGGCGGCGCCGACCCTCGGCTGGGTCGCCGGCCACTATCTCGGCGACTACTACGACCGTGACCTCGACGCGCTCAGCAAGCCCCAACGACCCATCCCCTCCGGCCGGTTGAGCCCACGAGCCGCCGTGGCCACGGGCATCGGCTGCGCCATCGCCGTGGCCGCGCTGGCCCTGTGGGCCAACTGGCGCGCCGTGGCCGTGGCCGCCGCCGCCATGGCGGGCATCGTGGCCTACAGCCGGGTGCTCAAGGGGCGTGGCCTGTCGGGCAATTTCATACGCGGCGTGCTGACCGCGCTCACCGTGCTCTTCGGCGCGATGGCCGTCCAGCCGTGGCCACCGTGGCGGGCGCTGCCCTTCGCCCTGGTCTTCCTGGCCCATGACACCGCGTCCAACCTCGTCGGCACCCTCCGCGACGTCGACGGCGACCGCGAGGGCGGCTACGCCACCGTGCCGGTGCGCCAGGGTGTCCGGCGCGCCACCCACACCGCGGCCGCGCTGTATCTGGCCGCCGTGGCGGTGGCCTGCGCCGCCACCGGGCTGGTGCCGGGGGACACGGCCGGCTATCTCGTGCTGCTGTCGGCGGCGGCGCTGTGCGGCGCGGGCGCCTTCGGACTGCTGCTGCGGTCACCGGGGGACCCCGCCCCCGCGCTGGCCCTGCGCGCCCACGCCGTCCTCGTCGCCGAACGCCTGGTGCTGGCCGCGGCGGTGGTGGCCGCGGGCGCCGGTGCGGCGCCCGCCCTGGCGCTGCTGACGCCGCTCCTCACGGTCAGCGTCATCACCCAGAGCCGGATGCGGTCCCGGCATGAATTCCCCGCCCCCCTGGCCGACGGCGGGCCCACCCTCCCCGATCCACGCCCCTGAATCACCGCGCGCCACCAGCAGAAGGGTCCGCTCCCATGCCCGCTTCCGCCTTGACCGAGAGCGTCGGCACGGCCGTCACCGCCGGTACCGAGGCGCTCCTCGCCCACCGGCGCGACGACGGCGCCTTCGTCTTCGGCGCGCACCACGCCTCCCCGCTGAACACCGCCGGAGCCCTCACCGCACTCCACTTCGCCGATCCGGAGGGCTCGGCCGAGACCATCGAGCGCGGTGTCACCTGGCTGTGCGAGACCCAGCGGGACGACGGCGGCTGGGCCATGCGCGGAGTGCCCACCGAACCCCTCACCACCGCGCTCGCCGCCGCGGCGCTCCACCTGCTCGCCCCCCGCCGGGCGGCGTCGGCCGTACACGCCGCACGGGCCCGGTTCGACGAGTTGGGCGGCTCCGGGGCCGTCCCGGAACCCGCGATGACCGCCCTCATCCGCCAGTTCCACACCTTCGCCGGACTGCCCCACGAGGGTGCCCAGCGACGGCTCCCCCTGGAACTGCTGCTCTTCCCCGGCCTCAGCCGCCGCCTGCTGAGCCTGCGGTTGCCGATCTACGCGAGTCAGGCGCTCGCCCAGTCCGCTCACCGCCGCCGCGGCCCGGCCGGCCGCGCCCTGGACCGGCTGGCCCGGCCCAGGGCTTTGGCGATCGTCCACGACGCGTACGAACGCGAGGGCGCCACCGGCGGGTTCAGCACCGACCCCTGGCTCACCGGACTCATCTGCCTCGGCCTCGCCCGCTCCGGCCAGGCGCCCGGCCTGGTCCGCGCCGCCGCCCGCTGGCTCCGCTCGGCGGCGAACCCCGACGGCTCCTGGGATCTGATGCCCCTCGATGTGACCTGGACGAACTTCGCCACCGCCGCGCTGATCGAAGCCGGTCACGCCGACGACCCGCAGCTGATCGGCACCCGCGAGATGCTCCAACGCCACCAGCAGCCCGAGCCGTTCGACGCCCTCGGCTGCCCGGCCGGCTACTGGGGGTTCTCCAGCCCCCGTAGCTGGCCGATGGCCCTGGAGACGGCCGAGTCCAGCGCCATCCTGCTGAAGCTGCCCGGCGGCGCGGACGACCGCCATGTCCGCGCCGGACTGGGGTGGCTGACCGCCGCCCAGGACGCGGCCGGGTCCTGGAGCCTCGCCGTACGGAACAGCAAACCGGGCGGCTTCGGACCCTGCCCCCAGATGACCGCCAAGGTCGTGGGCGCCCTGCTCGACTCCGGGGCCGGGGCCGACGACTCGCGCGTGGCCAAGGCGGTGCGCTGGCTGCTCGGCCGCCAGCGACCCGACGGATCGTTCGAGGCCATGTGGTACCGCGGCGGCACCCCCGGCACCGCCGCGGCGCTGGAGGCGCTCAGCCGGGCGGGCCGCACCGGGGAACACCACCGGGCGGCGGCCCGGGCCAGGGACTGGCTGCTGCGCACCCGCCACCCCGACGGCTCGTGGAGCACGGGCGAGGGCACCCGGCCGGGCACCGTCGAGGAGACCGCCTGGGCGCTGCGCGGGCTGCTGGCCGCCGGGCTGAGCCCGGCCGACCCGGCCCTCGCGGCGGCGGCCCGATGGCTCGTCGACGCCCAGCGGGCGGACGGCGGCTGGACCCCGGGCCCGGTCAACGAGTACGTCCGCGGCTGTGCCCGCTACGCCGACGACGGCATCGCGGCGGGCCTGGCACTGCGGGCCCTCGCCCACTACCGCTCCGCGGAAGCGGCGGAAGCCACGGGCGCAGCCGGCCCAACCGGCACAAGCCTCGGCACCCCCGGCATCGGCGGCACCCCCGGAATCTGCGAAGGAGGCCGGAAATGAGCCCCGATGTGCTCGTGTGCGGGGCGGGCGTCGGCGGTCTCGCGGCGGCCCGCGCGCTCGGCGGCCTCGGACTGGACGTCCTGGTGGTCGACAAGCAGCCGAAGGTCCGCCCGATCGCCAAGGGAGAGGTGCTCCAGCCGGGCGCGCTGCGCCTGCTGCGCTCCTGGGGCGTGGAGAAGCGGCTCGACGCGCAGGGCGCGGTCCGGCTCGGACGGCTGGTCGTCCGCGATCCGCGAGGCACCGCGCAGATGTCCCTCGACTACGGCCAACTGCCCGCCCCCGACCAGTGGTTGCTGGCCCATGACCACACCGTCATCCTCGCCGCCCTGGCCGAGAGCCTCGGGCCGGGGGTCGAGCTGCGCCGGGGCGTCCGCGCGGAGGCGCCGCTGCGCGACGATTCCGGCCGGATCACCGGGCTGCGGCTGGCCGAGGGCGGCAGGGTCTACGAGCAGCGGGCACCACTCGTGGTCGCCGCCGACGGCATCTCCTCACGGCTGCGGTCCTGGGCGGGCATCGAGGCCAAACGGGCCGACTATCCGCACCGGCTGGTCTCCTTCGACATCGGCGACGACGACGCGGCCGCGCGGGCCGACGACTTCTCCGCGTATGTCACCGACCGGGGGCTGCGGCTGCTCTATCCGCTGCCGGGCGGCCGGTTGCGGCTCTACCTCCAGGCCGGGCCCGATGAGCTGCGCGGCGTCACGGCACGTGGCGGACTGGCCGACTGGGCCGCCCGGGCGCTGTCCCAGGTGCCCGCCCTGGAGCCGCTGACCGCGTCCTTGCTCGCCCATCTCGACAGCCGCCAGACGCTGCCCGTCGGACGGCTGCTGTCGCCCCGGCTGGCCGGCCGCGGACTGGCACTGGTCGGCGAGGCCGCGTACGCCGTCCATCCGATGGCAGCGCAGGGCATGAACACCGCCATCACCAGCGCCGGTGCCCTCGCCGAGCGGCTGTCGGGCCAGCTGGAGCGTACGGGCGGGATGTCGGCCGCGGCGGTGGACGCCGCCCTGCGCGACTACCACGAGCGGCAGTCGCCCCTTCTCACCCAGGCGGCCAGGACCAGCGGCAACGCGGCGCGGATGGTCACCGATCTGTCGTGGCGCGGCCGGGTCCTCGGGCGCCGGGCCGTCCGTCACACCGGCGCCAACCCCCGGCTGCTGCACACCGTCACCCACAACATGTCGGGCCTCGGCCCGCGCCCGCTGACCCCGCTGGACCGGCTGCAGCAGCTCGGTCTCCTCCCCGATCCGCGCGCCCACCGAGTGCCGACCGCCCCGGCCGGCCGACCGCAACCCATGTGAGGACGGTTTACCGCATGTCCACTTCCGAATTGATGGTGACTCCCGTCTCCGGAGCACTCGGCGCGGAGATCCGCGGTGTCGATCTGACCGAGCTCACCGATGAACTCTTCGAGCGCGTCCACGAGTTGCTGCTCAAGCACCTCGTGGTCTTCTTCCCGGGCCAGGAACACCTCACCCCCGAGGCGCATATCGCCCTGGGAAGGCGGCTGGGGGAGCTGGAGGTCCATCCGTTCCTGCCGAAGGTCGAGGGCCATCCCGAGATCGTCGTCCTGGACGCGGACCAGGGCGCCAAGGCCGACGAGTGGCATATCGACGTGACCTTCCAGCCCAATCCGCCGGTCGCCTCCATCCTCCATCTGCAGGTGTGTCCCGCCTCCGGCGGCGACACCATGTGGAGCAACCAGTACCTGGTCTACGAGGCGCTCTCCGAGCCGATGCGCGAACTCCTCGACGGGCTCACCGCCGTCCACGTCCTCAACACACCGCAGACCGGCGAGCACTCCGCCGAACACCCGGTGGTGCGGATCCACCCCGAGACCGGCAGGCGCTCCCTGTACGTGACGCGCATGTGGACCTCGCACATCCCGCAGCTCAGCCGCCCGGAGAGCGACGCACTGCTGCAGTACCTCTTCGAGCACTCCGAGTCGCCCCGGTTCAACTGCCGCTACCGCTGGCAGCCCGGCGCCGTGGCGATGTGGGACAACCGCGCCACCCAGCACCTGGCCGTCAACGACTACACCGAACCCCGCAGGGGACAGCGGGTGACCGTCCTCGGCGACCAGCCCACCGGCGACACCCCGCGCTGGAAGGAGTACCGGCCCGCGCCCGACGAGCGCTACTACCCGCGCCACGTCACGGCCCGCCACGGCTACCGGTGACAGCAGCTCGTCAGCGGCTCGGGCGTCGCCGCCGTACAGTGGCGGCGACACCCGCGCCGAGCACCAGCACGGACGCACCACCGGCGAGCAGCACGGGAGTGCTGCCGCCGTCGTCCTCCTCGGAAGTGGCGGAGGCGGCGGAAGTGGCGGAGGTGGCGCGGGAGGCCGCCGAGGCGTCCTGGGACGGCGAGGTGGCGGCCCGGGACGGCGCCGCGGCGGCCTCCGACGAGGGGGCCTCCGACGAGGGGGCCCCGGCGCCCAGCACCACATCGGAGCAGGAGTAGTAGGTGTCCGGAGTGCTGGTGTTCCGCCAGATCGTATAGAGCAGCTGACGGCCGGTCCGGTCGGCGGGCAGCGTGGCCTTGATGCGGTACGCGTCGTCGACCAGTGCGGGGTCCTTGGCCGTGGCGAACGGCTTCGCCTCCAGGTCCGACCACTTCAGCGGCCGCGCGGGATCGTAGCCCTCCTTGGTGAGATACAGCTCGAAGGTCCCCGTGTGCGGGATCGTCGACCGGTAGGTGAGGGTGAGATCGGCCCCGGCCGACAGCCGCGTCGAAGGCCAGTCGGGGCGCGCCAGGTCCAGCCCCCGGTACGCCTCCAGACCGCCGCTGCACAGCTTCCCGTCCGGGACCCGCTCCCGGTCCCTGCCCGCCACCCCCGCGATACGCAGGTTGTCCCAGTCCGCCGCCTCCGGGCCGTTGGCGGCCCGAGCCGCCCGGCACGCCGCCGACCGCGCCGCGCCCCCGCCCTCGGGGGAGCAGGCGAACGTCCGGCTCACCGGGTCCGTCGGCGCCCCGTGCGCCTGGGCGGGCTGTGCGGCCAGCGCCGTGAACAGGCAGGGAAGGGCCCCGAGAAGAGCGCCCACGGCGGCGGTGCGATACGAGGTCATCCGGCGGCCCTCCGGGTCGGTGCGACGACGGGCGTGTCGCCCGTCCCGTCGAATACGGGAAGCCCGGACCGGGCGTTCAACGGCCCGCCGGAAGCCGTCGTGGAATGCCGTACAACCATCCGCGACCCCAACATGTCTCCCTAGTCAGACGCAAACAGCGCCTACGCCCATGAAGAATCATTAAGGGGGACAAATGAATCTTTCTCGCCGTATGGCCGCCACCGCGGTGCTCGCCACCGCCATCGCGGGCACCGTGGCCCTGACGCCGCAGGCATCGGCCGCCACCAAGGCCGCGTACAACGGGGTGTGTGGCAGCGGGTACAAGGTGGTGAACTCGGCGCCCATCAGCTCCAAAGGCACCGTCTTCCTCACCTACAACTCCGCCAAGGGCAAGAACTGCGTGGTCACCGTCCGGAACGCCACGGGCAAGGCGGTTCCGATGTTCGCCTACCTGTACGTTCAGGGCGCCGACGAGTCGGCCGAGGACGGCGGCGCGTACACCTCGTACGCGGGCCCGGTGTACGGCGACGGGCGCGGTAAGTGCGTGGACTGGGCCGGGGGCATCGACAACCAGTCCACCTGGACGTACGGATCGAACTGCGGATCCCTCAAGGCCCACCGCGTGACCAAGGGCTGGTAAGGCCGAAAGTCCGCGTCGGCACAGCCGACGGGGGAAACACACGGGGGAGCGGCGGCCACCTTCTGGGAGGGTGGCCGCCGCGATCGTCGTATCGACCCCTAGCGCTCGGTGAACGCCACCGCGTGGGTGTCCAGCACGGTATGGAGCTCCGCGAGACGGTAGGCGGCGCCGTCGGACCGGACCACGCAGCGGACCACCCCGCTGGCGATCGGAGTCACCTGACCCTCGGTGAGGTTGGTGGTGTACATATACGACACCACCGAGATGTCATCGCCGTCGACCCGCTCGATGTGGATGTTCGAGGCGTTGTGGCGCAGCGGGTAGCCGGCCGCCTCGCGGTGCTGCCGCTGCCAGGCGATCACCTGCTCGCGGCCCCGGTTGTCGGAGGCGATGAACTCCTCGTACGGGGACTTCCCGGTGTCCGAGCGGGAGGTGATGTGGACATCCTCGGTCAGCAGCTCGGGCCAGACGTCGAACTGCCCTTCGTCGAAGGCGAACCACCAGCGGTGGATCAGCTCATGGACCGCCAGACGATCGAGCATGCGGAACTCTCCCCCCGAAGATTCAAGTGATCGACAGCATATCCCGTGAGCGCCAGTACGGTGGCCCCATGCCCGCAGTCCACGACAATCCCCGCCGCGGTGAACGCCGCCTCCGTGATGTGCGGGCCCTGGTGTCGAGCGAGGGCGGGGCGCGGCCGTACGTCCTTGCCTCCGCCGACGTCGAATCGTTGCCGGCCGGCGGGGACCTGGCCGAAGTCAATACGGTCGCGGAAGCCCTGTGCCGCCATGAGGTCCTCGAGGCAGGCCGACGATGACGCCGCCGCCCACCGCGCTGCGGCAGGCCGAGGAGATCTACCGCCGGGTGGCGTTCGATACCTTCGCCCAGGATCTGAAGATGGGGCTCAACCTGGGGTTCTGCCGTACCTTCGCGGTGCCGGAGATCGCTCGGGTGCTCACTGCCACCGGCCGGATGACCCGGCACACCCGGGCCCGCGCCAAGGCGACCGGCGAGTTGATGTATCGGATGTTCCGCCACGGTCTGGACGGCGAGGAGGGCGAGCGGACCGTGACCGCGCTGAAGTGTCTGCACGCCCCGTGGGCCATCAGCGACGACGCCTATCGCTATGTGCTGGCCTGCTTCGACCTCGCCCCGATGCGCTGGTGCGCCGCCTATGCCTGGCGGGCTCCCACCGACGCCGAACGGGACGCGTCCCACACCTTCTATCTCGCCCTCGCCGAGCGGATGGGCATTCCGGACGTCCCGCCGGACCGGCGGGAGTTCGAGGCGTGGACGGAGGCCTTCGAGCGGGCCCACTTCACCTTCACCCCCGAGGCCCACGCACTGTGGGCGGCCACCAGGGATCTGCTCGCCGGGCGTGTCCCCGGTGTGCTCGGCCCGCTCGCGGGCAGCGCCGCCGACAGCCTCCTGGACGAGGAGCTGCGCCGGGCGCTCGGCGTTGGGCGGCCCGCGATGCCGGTCCGCGCCGCGACCCACACCGCGCTGCGGCTGCGCGCCGCCACCGGCCGGGCGCGCAGGAGAATTCGCGGAAGCCACCGACCCGCCGGTATGTCGATGGTGCAATAGCGGGGCAGGCTCTGGTATCTAACCTGGCCGTGGCCTCACGCTGCCGCGTCGAGCTGCGCATTGCCCGTCACAGGTGGAGGAACGTTCATGCACCCAGTCACCGGCTCCCGCGCTTCCGTCCCCGCCATGGGCCGCCCCGTCCCCCGCCTGTCCGCCGACCGGGGGCGGACGCCGCCACGGATGCCCGCCGCCCGTCCGCCGATCCGGTCGCGGGCCGATGCCGAGACCGTGGCGCTGCTGCACCGCGCCGCCCGGGTGCTCATCGAGGAGGTGCCCCGGCTGGCGGACCGTATCGTCGCGCTGATGAAGGAGCGGGAACCCGCCTACCGGTCGCCCTCCCTCGATCCGCATGAGGTGTGGCGGGAGGTCCACGACTCGCTCAGCAACAATGTGCGCTCGCTGGTGCACCCCAAGGAGACGCGCGAATCGGCCAGGTCCTGCGCGTGGCGGATCGGCACCGACCGCGCCGCCCAGGGCTTTCCGCTGGACGCGCTGCTGCACGCGTATCGCATCGGCTGCACCGTCGTGTGGGAGCAGCTTCTGGAGACCGCCTCGAAGGAGGACCCGCTCGGCGCCCAGTCGCTGGTCCACGTCGCCGCCGACGTATGGAACTTCGTCGACGAGCACTGCACCCTCGTCGCCACGGCGTATCAGGAGGTCGAGCGGCAGCTCTCCTGGCACCGGGAGAATCGCTACCGGATCATCGTCGCGGCCCTGCTCGACGGCACCGCCCGGGTGAGCGACTTCCCCGAGGCGGAGGAGGCCCTCGGCCTTCCCGAGCAGGGGCGTTACGCGGTCGTGGCGCTGGAGGACGCCGACACCTCGTCCAGGGCGCCGCACCCCGCCACGGTGTGCGCGGGACTCCGCACGGTCTGGCATGCGGCGGAGGGCACCGCCCACGCCATCGTGCTGCTCGGCGACGCCGGCGCGGAGCGGCTGGTGCGCGGGCTGGAGGTGCCGCCCGGCGCCCGGGCCGGGGTCAGCCCCGCCGTGTCCGGTCTCGCCGCGGTGAACACGGCCCGCTGGCTCGCCGATACGGCGCTGCGCACCCGCCCGGCCGCCGGGGAGGCGGCGCTGCTGGACGAGCGCTATCCGGAGGCGCTGGTGGTGTCCTCCCCGGACCTCGGCGCCGCGCTCGCCGACCGGATGCTCGGACCCGTCCTGGCGCTGGAGTCCGCCGACCGGGAGATGCTGCTGACGACGCTGGCCGCCTGGCTGGAGGGCGGAGGATCGGCGCGCCGCACGGGCGAGCTGCTGTTCTGCCACCGCAACACGGTGCTCAACCGGCTGCGCCGCTATGAGCAGTTGACCGGGTGTTCGCTGGACCACCCCCGAGAGGTCGTGGAGTTGTCGCTCGCGCTGTCCGCGCACCGGCTGCTGACACCCTGAGCAGCACCCCTCGGCCTGAGGTGATGTGGGCGTGCACAACGGCCCTCGACCGATCATGTGCACCCGTCACACGGTCCGCCGGTTGGGCTGTACGCGACCGTGCTGACCTGCTGTCGTGGCGACTCCGCCCCTGTGACATGGGGCGGAACCCGCACAAGGAGCCGCGACATGTCCGACTACGACCAGCCCTGGCGTGCGTCCGTACCGCACCTCGAGCCCCGCACCACGCGCCGCACCATCACCATGCCGCCCCGCCCCACGGCACCGCCTCCGCCCGCGCGGCGCACTCCGTGGCAGCGGCCGTGGCCCTGGCCGGCGCGGGCGGCCTGCACCGCGCTCGCCTGCCATGTGGCCGCCGTGGTGGTGAACTGTGCCGCCGAAGGCGTCGTCAACCTCGGCGCGGGCGGCGGGTTCACCGTGGGTGCCATGCTGATCGGCCTGGACACAGCGGTGCTGCTCACCGTCCTGGCCCGGGCCCACCGCCGGTCCACCGCCACGACGGGGGAGGGGGAGGGGTGAGCTTCCTCGATCCCAGAACGCTCGCGTTCGTGCTCTTCGCGGGCTTCATGGCCATCTCGTTCCTGCTGTGCATCCTCGCGGCCACCGGCAATGACGACCCCACCGAGTTCTACCTCGGCACCGGCGGGCTCAGTCCGATGCAGAACGGCCTGGCCATCGCGGGTGACTACATCTCCGCCGCCACCGTGCTCAGCACCACCGGCACCATCGCCCTGGCCGGATTCGACGGGGTGCTCATCGCCTCGTCCACCGTGCTCTCCATCCTGCTGTTCATGCTCGTCCTCTCCGGACCGCTGTGCGGACGGGGGCGGTTCACCCTCGGCGACGTCCTCTCCGAGCGGCTGAGCGAACGCCCCGCCCGCATCGGCACCGCCGTCGTGGTGCTGGTGGTCGTCATGCCGCTGCTGCTGGTCCAGCTCAACGGCGCCGGCGCCATGCTGGCGGTGCTGCTCGGCATCCCGGGAAGCGGCGCGGTCACCGGCTGCACCGTCTTCATCGGCTCGCTCATGGTCTGCTACGCCGCCCTCGGCGGGATGAAGGGCACCGGATTCATTCAGATCCTCAAGACGGTGCTGCTGCTCGCCGCGTTCGTCCTGCTCGCCTGTCTGGTGCTGAAGCGCTTCTCATGGAACCCGTTCACCCTCTTCGACGCCGCGGCCGACGCCAGCGGCTACGGCGACGGCTTCTGGCAGTCCGGCCGTCAGTACGGCGACTCCTTCAGCGGCCGCCTGGATGTCATCAGCGTCCAGCTCACCCTCGCCGTCGGCGCGGCC
The DNA here is from genome assembly GCF_003595545.1 of Streptomyces sp. 11-1-2. Lineage (NCBI taxonomy): Bacteria > Bacillati > Actinomycetota > Actinomycetes > Kitasatosporales > Streptomycetaceae > Streptomyces > Streptomyces sp. 11-1-2. The sequence goes on along the minus strand of NZ_CP022545.1, from coordinate 825,691 downwards.
TGCATGCCGCATCTCACCATGCGGCTCCACCCGATCCGCGGTATGCGGGCCGCTCGCGCCGCCACCACCTGGGCGGTGGGCGCGGTCACCACCATTCTCGGGCTGATCGTGATCGTGGGCGCCGGAGCCACCGCCGTCGTCGGCGCCCGCGCCCTGCGCGCCTCCGACCCCACCGGCAGCGACTCGCTACTCCTGCTGACCCTCGCCCTGGACCCGGCGGCGCAGGAGGCCCACCGCAGCCTGCTCTTCTCCGTCGTGGCCTGCGCGGTCGTCGCCACCACCCTCGCGGCGGTCGCCGGTCTGACCCTGGCCGCCGCGGCCTCCGTCGCCCATGACGTCCTGGCCAAGGTCGTCTTCAAGGGCAGGCTCTCGGCGAACCGGGAGCTGGCCGCCGCCCGTACGGCCATCGTGGTGGTCGGCGTCGTGGCCGTCGTCCTCGCCATCGTGACCCAGCACTGGAACCGGCAGGTCCTGATCTCCTTCACCTTCGCGGCCGCCGCCTCGGCCCTGTTGCCGATCGTGCTCTACGGCACCCTGTGGCGCGGCTTCACGGTGAACGGACTGCGCTGGGCGCTGTACGGAGGACTCCTCCTCACCGCCGTGACCATGGCCTTCTCCCCGGCGGTCTCCGGCAACCCGCTCGCGGTCTTCCCCGAGCGCGACTTCCACTGGTTCCCGCTCCGTAACCCGGGCCTGGTCACCATTCCCGCCGGTTTTCTGCTCGGCTGGCTCGGCTCCCGCACCGGACGGCGGGCACGGCATGCCCAGGACCCCACGCGGGGGGACATGCCGTACGCGATGCCCACCGGCTGACCCGACCGGCGCCGCCCCGGGGCTCTTACGGGGATCGGGGCCCGGCCTTGGCGCGCCGGTGGGCGGCCACCCGCTCACGGGTCGCGCACCGGCGTGAGCAGTAGCGGCGCTCCGGTCCGCTGCCCACGGTGAGGAAGACATCGCCGCAGCCGGGGGAGGAGCACAGGCCGCCGGGCGGGCGCTGACCGTCCCAGATCAGCACGGTCAGCGCCATGCACGAGGAGGCGAGGAACCATTCGCCCCAGGGCGCCTCGTCATCGCTGTCCAGGTGTGGATGCCAGGGCGAACGGCCGTCATGCGAGCTGAGCCGGAGCGGACCCGTGCCCTCCCGCAGCAGCCGGTTCAGCACCCCGGCGGCGGCGTCGACATGCTCGGCGGCGAACACCTCGCGCAGCCGCAGCGCGGCGGTGCGCATGCCCGCGACATCACCGGTGGTGAGCTCGACCGGGCCGGGCTCACCGTGGTCGAGCAGGACCCCGGCGATCGCGCGGGGATCCGGACTCGGCTCCGCGGTCAGGGCGTTGACGAGGGCGGCGGTGCGCCGGGCGGTGTCCCGCACCGAAAGCCGGATCGGCCGGTCGTCGTTCGAGGGTGGTGACACGAGGCCAATGTAACGCACCTGGCGAATATTTGCGTTACCCCCATAACGTGATCCGCATGCCAGGGCGTTACGCGATGGGGTGCTATCTGGGCGGGGCGGCCGCCGCCCGCGCGGGGGACGAGATGTCCGGGCCCGCGCTGCTGCTGGCCGGACCGGCGCTCACCGGTTCGGCCTCCTCGGGCTCGTCGCTGCTGGCGGGCATCATGATCGCGGCGGCGGTCGGCGGACCGCTCTTCGGGGTACTGCTCGACCGCTCCGCCCGGCCGGGCCGGCTGCTGGCCGCGGCACTCGCCCTCTACGCGGTGGCGCTGACCGTGATCCTCCTGGGCCTGGGGCGGCTGCCGTTCGCCCTCACGGTCCTTCTCGCGGTGGGCGCGGGGCTGTTGGGACCGGCCCTGTCCGGCGGATGGACCTCCCAGCTACCGCGGGTGGCACCGCAGTGGGCCCTGCCCCGGGCCAACGCACTCGACGCGATGACATTCAGCCTCGCCGCGCTGGTGGGGCCCGCACTGGCCGGGGCCGTGGCGGGGGCGGCCGGGGCTCCGGCCGCCGTGGCGGTGTCCATCGCGCTGATCGGCCTCGCGCTGCCCGCCGCCTGGGCGCTCCCCGCGCCTCCGCCGCCCGCCCCGGTCCGGCCATCGGCCACGTCGGTCGTCGCCGATCTCACCGCCGGACTGCGTGCCATCGCCCGCAACCGGCCCCTGGCCCGTGCCACCGCCACCTCCGTCGTCTCCTGCGTCGGCCAGGGCGCGCTGCTCACCTGCTGTCCGCTCCTCGGCGCGGCCGTGTTCGGCGGCGCCGACCGCGGCGCCCTGCTGCTGTCCGCCACCGCCGCATCCGCCCTCGTGGCCAACGCGGTGCTCGCCCGCCGCCCCCGCCCGCCGCGTCCGGACACCGTGCTCCTCGGCGGAGCTCTGCTGCTCGTCCTCGCGCCGCTGCTCGCGGCCACCGGACACCCGGTCGCGGTGATCGCCGCCGTGTTGCTCGCCGGGGCCGCCGAAGGCCCCCAGCTCACGGCCCTGTTCGCGGTGCGCCACCGGGAGGCGCCCGAGCGGCTGCGCGGCCAGGTGTTCACCACCGGCGCCAGCCTGAAGATCAGCGGCTTCGCCGTGGGCGCGGCCTTCGCCGGTCCACTCGCCACCTGGTCGCTGCCCGGTGCTCTGATGGCCGCAGGGGGGTGCGAGGCGCTCGCGGCTCTGGTGTTCGTATGCTTGCCGGACGATGCGGAGGCTGTCGTTCCGGATCTGCCCCCGGGGGCTGTGTGACATAGGCATGTCAGGCATGATGACCTGCATGGAAGACCTGAAAGACCTGCTGCCCGTCGAAGCCGTCCGGCTCGACGTCCGGGCGGCCGACTGGCGTGAGGCGATAGGCGCGGCCGGCCGGCTCATGGTGGAAACGGGCGCCACCACCGACGAGTACACCGGCGAGATGGTCGCCAACGTCGAGGAGAACGGGCCGTACATCGTCATCGCTCCGGGGGTGGCGTTCGCCCACTCCCGGCCGTCCCCGGCAGTGCTCAGGACCGGGATGTCCTGGGTCCGGCTCGCCGAGCCCGTGGAATTCGGGCATGAGTCCAACGACCCCGTCACCCTCGTCGTCGCCCTGGCCGCCCAGGACTCGGCCGCGCACACCTCCGCGATGGCGAGCCTGGCACGGCTCCTGGGCGATCCCGCCACCGCGGCCGCCCTGGCGGAGGCGCCCACCCCGAAGGCGCTGCACGCCGTACTCGCCGGGGAACGGCCGAAGGACGGCTCCGAGACGGCCACCGCTCCCGAAGCGTCCGCCACCCCCGAGCCGCCCACCGCCTCCGCGCCCCGTGCGGTCTCGCTGCACAAGATCCTCACGGTCTGCGGCAACGGCGTGGGCACCAGCCTGTTCCTCAAGAACACCCTGGAGCAGGTGCTGGACCGCTGGGGGTGGTCGAGGTTCGTCACCGTGGAGGCCACGGACACCATCTCCGCGAAGGGCAAGGCGTCCGAGGCCGTGGCCCTGCTCACCTCCCGTGAGATCGCCAGGACTCTGGGGGATGTGGGACGGCCCGTGAAGGTCGTCCAGGACTTCACCAGCACCGCCGAGGTGGACGCGGTGCTCCGGGACACGTACGACGTCTGAACGACGGGGACAGAGGAAGCACCATGGGCTGGTTTGTCACCCTTGCCACGTTTCTCGTCAATGAGATTCTGAGCGAGCCCGCGTATCTGATCGGCATCATCACCGCCGTCGGACTCATCGCGATGAAGAAGAGCACCGGGCAGATCATCGGCGGCGCCATCAAGGCGACCCTCGGCTTTCTGCTGATCGGCGCGGGAGCGGGACTGGTCACCGCCTCCCTCGCCCCGCTGGGCACCATGATCCAGGGCGTCACCGGCGCCCACGGTGTCATCCCCACCAACGAGGCCATCGTCGGCATCGCCCAGGACCAGTTCGGCTCACGGGTCGCCTGGCTGATGATCCTGGGCTTCGTGGTCAGCCTGCTGCTGGCCCGGTTCACCCCGCTCCGCTATGTCTTCCTGACCGGGCACCACATGCTCTTCATGGCGACGCTGCTGACCGTGGTCCTGGCCAACGGCGGCCGCTCGACCGTGGCCGTGGTGGCCGTCGGCGGTGTGCTGCTGGGCATCATGCTGGTCGCGATGCCCGCCTTCGCCCACCCCTGGACCAAGCGTGTCACCGGCAGCGACACCGTCGCCATCGGCCACTTCGGCACGGCCGGATACATCGTGGCGGGCGCGACCGGACGGGTGGTCGGCAAGCGCAGCCGCTCCACCGAGGAGATGAAGCTCCCCGAGGGGCTGCGGTTCCTGCGCGACTCGATGGTGGCCACCGCCCTGTCGATGCTGCTGATCTACCTGGTCATGGCCGTCCTCCTGCTCGTCAAGGAGGGGCAGAAGACCGCCTTCAAGGCGTTCGCCACGGGCACCGGCACGGTGGCCACCGGCACCGGGAACTACCTGATGCAGTCCGTGATGCAGGGGCTGCAGTTCGGCATCGCGGTCGCGGTGATCCTCTTCGGGGTCCGTACGATCCTCGGTGAGCTCGTCCCCGCCTTCCAGGGGATCGCCCAGAAGGTCGTCCCCGGAGCCCTGCCCGCGCTGGACGCGCCCATCGTCTTCCCGTACGCGCAGAACGCGGTGCTGATCGGCTTCATCTCCAGCTTCACCGGCGGCCTGATCGGCCTGGCCCTGCTCACCTGGGTATTCAACCCGGCCTTCGGCCTCGCCCTGGTGCTGCCCGGTCTGGTGCCGCACTTCTTCACCGGCGGTGCGGCCGGGGTCTACGGCAACGCGACCGGCGGCAGGCGCGGCGCGGTCGTGGGGGCGTTCCTCAACGGGCTGCTCATCACCTTCCTGCCCGCCCTGCTGCTCAAGGTGCTCGGCGCGTTCGGCGACCAGAACACCACCTTCGGCGACGCCGACTTCGGCTGGTTCGGCGCGCTCATCGGCAACGCGGGCAAGGCGGGTGGCGCCGCCGGACTCGTCATCATCGTGCTGCTCGGCCTCGCCGTCCTCGGGGGCGCGATCCTGGTGCAGAAGCGCGTGGTGGAAACCGGCTGGGACCCGGGCGCGGCGCGCGACGCCGTGATGCCGCGCGAGAGCGTGGCGACGCCCGCCGAGGCGGGCGCCACCACGGCCGCCTACGCCAAGATCCCGCCGCCCGCGGGCGCTCCCGCACCTCCGCCCGCCGCCTGACGCGGCGCGGCGCCCCGGTGGGCCCGTCCCGAGCTCTCGGCCCGGGACGGGACGGGGACGGGACCACCGGGGCGAGGGAGTTCACGCCCGCTTGACGTAGTCGCGCAAGTGGACGGCGGTGAGGGAGCCGCCGGTGTCCACGAGGTCGGCGGGGGTGCCGGTGAACACCACCTGACCGCCGTCATGACCCGCCCCCGGACCCATATCGATGATCCAGTCCGCATGGGCCATCACGGCCTGGTGGTGCTCGATGACGACGACCGTGTTGCCCGCGTCGACAAGGCGGTCGAGCAGGGCGAGAAGTTGGTCCACATCGGCGAGATGCAGGCCGGTGGTCGGCTCGTCCAGGACGTAGGTCGTGCCGCTCCGCGCCATGTGGATGGCCAGCTTCAGCCGCTGGCGCTCACCCCCGGAGAGTGTGGTGAGCGGCTGGCCGAGACCCAGATAGCCCAGCCCCACCGCGGCCAGCCGATCCAGGATCAGCCGGGCCTGACCGCCTGTGAAGAACTCCCGCGCCTCGGCCACCGACATGCCCAGGACATCGCTGATGTTCCGCCCGCGCAGCCGGTACGTCAGCACCTCGGGCCGGAACCGCTTCCCCTCGCAGTCCTCGCACACCGAGGCCACCTCGGCCATCATCGCGAGATCGGTGTAGATGAGCCCGATGCCCTTGCACCGGGGGCAGGCACCCTCTGAATTGGCGCTGAACAGACCCGGTTTGACGCGGTTGGCCTTGGCGAACGCCGCCCGGATCGGATCGAGGAGCCCCGTATACGTGGCCGGGTTGCTGCGGCGGGAGCCACGGATCGCCGACTGGTCGGCGACGATCACCTCCTCCCGCCCGGACAGCGACCCATGGATCAGGGAGCTCTTGCCCGATCCGGCGACACCCGTGACGACGGTGAGCACACCGAGGGGGATGTCGACGCTCACATCCCGCAGATTGTGCAGCCGCGCGCCCCTGACCGGCAGTTGCCCACTGGGCTGCCGCACCGTCTCCCGCAGCCGCACCCGGTGGTCCAGATGGCGCCCGGTCAGGGTGTCCGAGGCGCGCAGCCCGGCCAGATCGCCCTGGTAGCAGATCCGCCCGCCCGCCACCCCCGCGCCGGGCCCCAGGTCCACCACATGGTCCGCGATGCGGATGGTCTCCGGTTTGTGCTCCACGACCAGCACCGTGTTGCCCTTGTCCCGCAGCTGGAGCAGCAGCCGGTTCATGCGCTCGATGTCATGCGGATGCAGGCCCACCGTGGGCTCGTCGAAGACATAGGTGACATCGGTCAGACTGGAGCCCAGGTGCCGGACCATCCGCACCCGCTGGGCCTCGCCGCCGGACAGGGTCGAGGACTCCCGGTCCAGGCTCAGATATCCCAGGCCGATCTCGACCAGTGAGTCGAGGAGCGCCCGCAGGCTCTCCAGCACCGGTCCGACGGAATCGTGCCGGATCCCGCCCACGAACTCCGCCAGATCGCTGATCTGCAGGGCCGAGCACTCCGTGATGGAGCGGCCGTCGATCCGGCAGGACCGGACGGCCTCGCACAGCCGGGCGCCCTCACACTCGGCGCACTCGGTCAGGGCCATGGCCCGGTCGGCGAATGCGCGCATCCGCGGCTGCATCGTCTCCCGGTCCTTCGCCAGGTACAGCCGGCGGACCTTGGTCATCAGCCCCTCGTAGGTGAGGTTGTTCTTCCCCACCTTGATCTTGGTGGCCGGTTTGTGGAGGAAGTCCTCCCACTGGGCGGGGGAGTAGTCCTGGAGCCTGATATCGGGGTCGAAAAGGCCGGAGGCCGCCATAACCTGCCAGTGCCAGCTGTCCACCTCGAATCCGGGGACGGTGATCGCGCCCTCATTCAACGACTTCTCCCTGTCGATGAGTTGGGCGATGTCGATGTCGGTGACCCTGCCGAGCCCCTCGCACCGCGGACACATGCCCTCGGCCGTGTTGAAGCTGAAGGCGAGGGGAGGGCCGACATAGGGGCTGCCGATCCGGCTGAACAGGATCCGCAGCAGGGTGTGGGCATCGGTGGCGGTGCCCACCGTGGAACGGGAGTTGGAGCCCATCGGCTCCTGGTCCACGATGATCGCCGCGCTCAGATTCCGCAGCGAGTCGACATCCGGACGGCCGAGCGTCGGCATGAAGTTCTGGACGAACGCCGTATAGGTCTCATTGATCAGCCGCCTCGACTCCGCGGCGATGGTGTCGAAGACGAGCGAGGACTTACCGGAGCCGGAGACGCCGGTGAAGACCGTAAGGCTTCGCTTGGGAATGTCCACACTCACGCCCTGGAGATTGTTCTCCCTGGCGCCACGGACCTTGATTTCGCTGACATCCATGCCTTCAAGTGTTTCATTGAAGTGCACGTTGAGACTTTTCGCGGATTTCCTCCCAACACCCGCCGGATACGGTGCGGCAGAGCCACGCTAACCTTCAACTCGCCCGTGAACCCTTGCCGGGAAGGTGACGAACCGTGAGCCGTACGGACGCCGCGCTGCGCCCCGTCGATCTGGCCCGGATGGCGGGTGTCTCCACCCAGCAGATCCGCAACTACGTCGACGCGGGCATCCTGCCGCCGGCCGCCCGCACCCCCGCCGGCTACCGCAGGTTCGAGGACCGGCACCGCAGAGCCCTGGTGACCTACCGGGCCCTGCTGCCGGGATACGGCGCGGAGACCGCCCGCGCGGTCATGCGGGCCGTCCACGCCGAGGACATCGCCCTCGCGCTCACCCTCGTCAACGCCGGCCATGCCGCGCTCCACGACCAACGGCTCTCCCTCCAGGCCGCGGGGGAGGCGCTGGAGACGGTCGCCGGGCAGACCCCGGACACCTCGGCGCCCGCACGCTCCGGGCCACTGCGCATCGGCGAGGTGGCCGCCCGGATCGGGGTGCGCACCTCGGCCCTCCGGGTCTGGGAGTCCGCCGGTCTGCTGCGCCCGCGGCGCGACCGGCGCACCGGCTACCGCGTCTACGGCCCCTCCGACGTCCGGGACGCCCGGATGATCGATCTGCTGCGCCAGGTCCGCTATCCGCTGCCCCAGATCCGGCCCGTCATCGATGGCCTGCGCCGCACCGGCGGCAGCGACGCCCTGCGCTCGGTCATCGCCCGGCGTCAGGAGGGGCTCGCCCAGCGCGCCGCGGCCATGCTCGAAGGCTCCTGCCGGCTGCACCACTACCTCACGGAAAATCGGTCGGCCGAGGACCGATGAGTTCCCGGCGCGGGAGCGGTCGACAGGGGTAAACGCTCCCCAGCCCAGGAGGAACCGATGGCCACCGACGGATTCACCACATGCCTGTGGTTCGACGGCAACGCCGAAGAGGCCGCGCAGCACTACATCTCGATCTTCAAGAACTCCAGGCTCGGACGGATCGCGCATTACACCGGAGGCGAGCCCGGCGGCGCGGCGGGATCCGTGATGACCGTCGAGTTCGAGGCCAACGGACAGAGGTTCGTGGGGCTCAACGGCGGGCCGGAGTTCACCTTCAGCGAGGCCATCTCCTTCCAGGTGCTTTGCGCGGACCAGGACGAGGTGGACTACTACTGGAGCAGGCTCTCCGAGGGCGGCGAGGAGGGGCCCTGCGGCTGGGTGAAGGACAAGTTCGGGGTGTCCTGGCAGGTCGTCCCCACCGTGTTCCTCGACATGGTGACCGGCTCCGACCCGCAGAAGGCCAAGCGGGCCACCGACGCGATGATGAAGATGGGCAAGCTCGACATCGCCGCGCTGCGGGCGGCGTACGACGGCGCGTAGCCGGCCCCGGGAGCGGGCCCGTACGGCATGCGGTCGGGCTGCCGTACGGGCCCGGTCCGCAGTCGTACGGGCCCGGCCCGCGAGCGTGCCGCTAGCGGCCGTGGGTGAGGTCCGCGGGGTCGGTGTTGGCGCCGCAGAGGAGTACGGCGACCTTCTCCCCGGGCCGCGGCCGGTACCCGCCGGAGGTGAGGGCCGAAAGCGCCGTGGCCGCCGCGTGCTCGACCGCGATCCTGCGGTCGTCCCACAGGGCCTGCCGCGCGGAGACGATCGCCTCGTCGGACACCAGGACGGACCGCACTCCGTCCTTGCGGGCCCACTCCAGCGCGTCCGAGGACACATGGCGCGCCCCCAGCGAGTCCGCCGCGACGGAGTCCACCGGGACATCGACGACCGCACCGGCCTCCAGTGCGGCGTTCAGGGCCCGGCACCCGTACGGCTCCACGGCGACGACCCCCACTCCGTGCTCCAGGGCGGACACCGCGGCACCGGTGAACAGCCCGCCGCCCCCGACCGCCACCACCACGGTGTCCAGGTCGGGCCGGGCCTGGAGGATCTCCTCCAGCACGGTGCCCGCCCCGGCGGCGATCAGTGGGTGGTCGTACGCGTGCGACAGCAGCGCACCGGTCTCGGCGGCGTGCTTCTGCGCCGCCTCCCGCGCTTCGTCGTACTCGGTGCCGATCTGATGGACCTCGGCGCCGAGCCGGCGCAACCGGCCGACCTTCACCGGGGGCGCGGTCTCGGGCACGAACACCGTGGCGGGCACGGAGTGCCGCGCCGCCGCCCACGCACACGCGAGCCCGGCGTTTCCGCCGGAGGCGATGGTGACGCCCGTGTCCGGCAGGGTGCCCGCTTCCCGGTGGGCCCTGACGAAGTTGAACGCGCCGCGCGCCTTGAAGGTGCCCGTGTACTGCAGGAACTCCAGGGCCAGCCAACCCTCGGCGGCGCCCCATGCTCCCTGCTCCACCGGAGCGAGCGCCACCGGCCGGATATGTCCCGCGACCCGTTGGGCCGCGGCTCGTACGTCCTCGATGGAAAGAGTCACTGAAACACTGTAACAACCACTGGTACGCTCGGTCTGTGCGAAGCAACCGGGACCGAGCCGATCAGCCCACCCTGGAGGCCATCGCCGAGGCCGCCCTGTCCGTCGTCGACGACGAGGGGCCCGAGGCGCTGAGCTTCCGCAGGGTGGCGCAGCTTCTGGGTGTCTCCCATGCCACGGTCTTCCGCCGCTGCGGCGACTTCGACGGTCTGGTGAACGCGTGCGCGGACCGGCTGGCCGCGCGGATGCCGCGGGTGGGGCAGGACCTGGACTGGGCCACCGCCACCGAGGCCCGCTTCTCCGCGTTCTACGAGGTGTTGATCGAGCATCCCGGGCTGGTGGCGCTGCGGTCGGGCCGCGCCTGGTGGGGCCCGCATCTGCTGAGCCGCCTCGTGGAGCCGCAGCTCGCGCACAGCATCGCCGCCGGAATGGCGCCCGAGGTGGCGATCCGGGTCTACCGGCGGCTGTATCTGCTCACCCTCGGCGCCGTCGCCTTCGTCGACCACCGCGACGCGAAGAAGGTGCGCACCGCCGCGCGCACGGCGCTCGCCGCCCTGGATCCCGAGGAATTCCCGGCCCTCACCGCGAACCTCGGCGTCGTCGTGCCCGCGCTGACCGACCACGAGGTCTACCGCGGCGCGCTGCGGCAGCTGATCGACGCCTCCGTGGCGGCCTGCGCCGGACGGTGACCTGCGCCCGCGGGGCGGGCCCCGACAGGGCCCGCCCCGCTTCGCGCCGCGGCGTGGTTACAGCGTCTGCTGCACCCGCTCCGCCACCAGCTTGATGAAGCGCGACGGATCGCTCAGCTCACCGCCCTCGGCGAGCAGCGCCATGCTGTAGAGCAGCTCGGCCGTCTCCGCGAGACCACTGTCGTCCTTGCGCTCACCATGGGCCTTGCGCAACCCGCTGACCAGCGGATGGGTGGGGTTCAGCTCCAGAATGCGCTTGATCTGGGGCAGGTTCTGGCCCATGGAGCGATAGATGTTCTCCAGGGCCGGGGTGACATCGAAGGTGTCACCCACGATGCAGGCCGGGGAGGTGGTCAGCCGCGTGGACAGCCGCACCTCCTTGACCTGCTCGCTCAGCGCCGTCGTCATCCAGGAGAGCAGCTCGGCGAAGTCCTTCTGCCGCTGCTCGCGCTCGGCCTCCGCCTCCTCGTCCTTCTCGTCCTGGGAGTCGAGGTCGACCTGCCCCTTGGCGATGGAACGCAGTTGCTTGCCCTCGAACTCCGGCACGGCGTCGACCCACAGCTCGTCGATGGGGTCGGTGAGGAGGAGCACCTCGAAGCCCTTGTCCCGGAACGCCTCCATATGGGGCGAGCTCTCCACGATCGAGCGGGACTCGCCCGTCATGTAGTAGATGTGCTCCTGCCCGTCCTTCATGCGCTCGGTGTAACCGCGCAGAGTGGTCGGCTGCTCGGCGTCATGTGTCGAGGCGAACGAACACACCTCGAGGATCGCCTCGCGGTTCTCCAGGTCGCTGAGGAGACCTTCCTTGAGAACGCGGCCGAATTCCGTCCAGAAGGTCGCGTAGCGCTCCGCGTCGGAGGACATGATGTCCTTCACCGTCGAGAGCACCTTCTTCACCAGGCGACGCCGCATCAGCTGAATCTGGCGGTCCTGCTGAAGGGTCTCCCGCGAGACGTTCAGTGAGAGGTCCGCGGCGTCCACCACGCCCTTGACGAAGCGGAGATATTCCGGCATCAGCGCTTCGCAGTCGTCCATGATGAAGACGCGCTTGACATAGAGCTGCACACCCCGCTTGCGGTCCTGCATATACAGGTCCTGCGGTGCGCGGGCCGGAATGAAGAGCAGCGACTGGTATTCGAAGGTGCCCTCCGCCTGCATGCGGATGGTCTCGAGCGGATCGACCCAGTCGTGGCTGATGTGCTTGTAGAACTCGTGGTATTCCTCGTCGGTGACCTCGTCCTTGGCACGGGCCCACAGCGCCTTCATCGAGTTGACGGTCTCGAGCTCGGGCGCCTTCTCCTCGCCCTGCTCGGCCTCGTCCGTCTCGTCCGTCGTGACCGGGGCCTGGGCGGGGGCCATCCTGATGGGCCAGGTGATGAAATCCGAGTGCTGCTTGATGATTTCCCGGATCTTCCAGGGCGAGGCGTAGTCGTAGAGATGGTCCTCGGTGTCCTCCGGCTTGAGCTTCAGCGTGACGGAGGTGCCCTGGGGCGCGTCGTCGGCCGGTTCGAGGGTGTAAGTGCCCTCGCCGCTGGAAATCCAGCGGGTGCCCTGGCTCTCCCCGGCGTGACGGGTCAGCATGGTCACCTCGTCGGCCACCATGAAGCTGGAGTAGAAACCCACCCCGAACTGCCCGATGAGGTCCGCGGAAGCGGCCGCGTCCTTCGACTCCCGCAGCTCCTTGAGGAATGTGGCGGTGCCGGAGTTCGCGATCGTGCCGATGAGCTCCACGACTCCGTCATGCGACATGCCGATGCCATTGTCGCGGACGGTCAGTGTGCGGGACTCCTTGTCGACCTCAACGGTGATGTGGAGATCAGAGGTGTCCGCCTGAAGGTTTCCGTCGCGGAGCGATTCGAGCCGCAGTCTGTCCAGCGCGTCGGAAGCGTTGGAGATGAGCTCGCGCAGGAAGACGTCCTTGTTCGAGTAGATCGAATGGATCATCAACTGCAGAAGCTGCCGCGCCTCGACCTGAAACTCGAAAGTCTCGACCCCTGTAGTCAATTGTTTCCCCTCATGAGATAAGTGTCGACGCCATCAAGCACCGTGCGTCATCGGCAGCTTATCGAAGGTGAGGGGTGCCGAGCGGCCTTCCGGGTAGATCACGGACGGCCGCTCACGGGACACGGATGCGGTGGCCCGGGCGAGGGGGGCCGGAGTGCGTCAGCCGCCGCCGCGCACCCTGCTCCAGTCCAGGGCCTCGGCGGCCTCCCGCTGGATGACCTCGGCCGCCTCCCGGGCCTCGGCGGGGACGTCGCCGTGCTCCGCCACGAGGCTGTCGTAGATCGGCACGAAGTCGGGTTTGTCGGTCGCGGTCATGTGGCGCACTTCCTTGGCTGCGGATTCCGGGTCAGCCCCCCGGCTACCCGATCTGTCAAACGGTCATGCTTTGGCGTAGATCACACAGGGGCTCCCGGCGATCCACAGGGGCCCGGCGCGGCGGGAGGCGCCGGGCCCCGCAGGTCAGTGCCCGGCGGGCGTCGGCTCCAGGACGAAGACCGGGATCTGGCGGTCGGTCTTCGTCTGGTAATCGGCATAGTCCGGGTACGCCTCGACCGCGCGCTCCCACCACAGGGCTTTCTCCTCGCCTGTGACCTCGCGCGCGGTCATGTCCTGCCGCACCGGGCCGTCCTGCAGCTCGACCCGCGGGTCGCCCTGGACGTTGTAGTACCAGACCGGATGTTTGGGGGAGCCGCCCAGCGAGGCGACGACGGCATAGGCGCCGTTGTGCTCCACCCGCATCAGCGGGGTCTTGCGGATCTTTCCGCTCTTCGCGCCCCGCGTGGTCAGGAGGACCACGGGCATGCCCCGCATGGTCGTTCCCTCGGTGCCACCGGAGCTCTCGAAGAGCTCGACCTGATCCCGTACGAACTTCGTCGGGCTCGGCTCGTACTCACCCTGCAACGGCATGATGTCCGTCCCCTTGCTGCGTTGTCCCTGATGCGAAGACTCGCCTGACGTCTCCCCGTGCTCATTCTCAACACGGCGAGTTCGCGAGATCATCCCGACAACACGGGGAGTACGCGAGATCATCCCGACGGGCTCCGGCCGTCGGGGCGGCGACGTGGAAGACGTCCGTTACGCCGCTATGCGGCGCTGGTCCGGGGAGGAAGTGGGGGTGGGGGCAGAGGTGGGGGTTTCCTTGTCACCGTTCCGCTCCGCCGCGCGCTTCGACTCGTCGGACTGACGTCCACGAGCAGGGAAGGTCAGGTCCGGTACGTCGACGACCGGCGGCAGATCGGGAGTGAGCAGAGGCTGCTCATTTCTGTTCATGGGCAGCGGGTACCCCGGCGCGGCAGGCTCACCCTGCGATACCGGTCACAGTCGGACATGGCGGTCAGATCGGCGGTTCACGCCTCGGTGCGGGTCGCGCCCGGGTGAGGGCAGGCCGTGGAGACGTCGGCGATCTGTGACGCGTCCACGGCCTGCCCTCGGTGCCGCCGGCTCAGCCCACGCGTTCGATGCGCGCGTTGCGGATCAGGAATTTGCCCGGCTCGCGAACCTCTTCGAAGGCGGCGTTGTTGAGCAGGGCACAGCTGCCGGAGGTCGAGGCGACGGAGACCGTTGTCGACTTGTCGTTGTCCAGATTGGTCACCTTGAGTTTCGTGCCGACCGGGAATTGATTGCTGGAGGCGGCCGGGGCCCCGCCCTCACCGGACAGGGTGACGGTCGACCCCGCGCAGACGACCTCGCCGGAGGCGCCGGAATCACCGGCACCGGAGTCCGAGGGGGCGGCCGAAGCGGGAGCCGAGGCCGAGGCGCCGTCGTCGGACGGGGCCGTCGCCTCCCCCTGGCCGGCCGCCTCGTCGACGGCGCACCCCGACGCCTGCTGCTTTCGCCTGATCTCCTCGATGACGGCCTGACGATTGGCTATCCGCGCCTCCGACTGCGCGTCCGGGTTGGCCTGCTGGTCCGCGATGAACTTCTGGTTGTTGGCCAGCGCCTGCTCCAGTCCGGTGCAGGCCGTGGAGGACTGCGCCGTGCCGTCCGTACTGGCGTTGCTGGTGGCCGCCAGGACCCCGGCGCCGGTGCCCGCCAGCGCGAGCGCACCGACCAGCAGGCCGAGCTTCTTCTTGCCGCTGAGTGTCCTTTTGCGTGTCATTTCGACTCCTTTTCGAGCTGTCCGTCATCCCATACGGGCGGATGCCGAAGTCGTCTCATGGCCTGCGGAAAATTTTTTGACGAATGTGATTGAGGATTAAACGGTGCTGGAGCCTTCCGGGCCTCACCTTAAAAGGGCCTTAAGGCTTCATGAAGCCTTAAGGCCCTTTCGGGCGTAAGCCGATTTCCTCAGCCCAGCCGCCGGTGCAGGAAGTCCACCGTGCTCCGCCAGGCTGACGCGGCGGATTCCGCGTGATAGGACGGCCGCTCGTCATTGAAGAAGGCGTGACCGGCGGGATAGAGCCGGAAATCCGGCTCCACCCCGGACTGCTCCCGGATGGCCCGGCGCAGCCGC
The DNA here is from genome assembly GCF_003595545.1 of Streptomyces sp. 11-1-2. Classification (NCBI taxonomy): domain Bacteria; kingdom Bacillati; phylum Actinomycetota; class Actinomycetes; order Kitasatosporales; family Streptomycetaceae; genus Streptomyces; species Streptomyces sp. 11-1-2. The sequence continues at coordinate 810,661 of NZ_CP022545.1, read as the reverse complement.
TCCAGACCGTCCAGCGGCACAGTGCTGTCGTTCTCCCCGAAGTGGCCCAGGATGTCGGCCCGCAGCCCCGAGAAGTCCGGCAGATCGCCCTGAATGACGCCGTAGAAGGGCACCGCCGCGCCGACCCGCGTATCGGTGGCGGCCAGGTACAGCACGAAGCCGCCACCCATGCAGAACCCGACCGCCCCCACGGTGGCGGAGGTGACCTCGGGCCGGCCGAGGAGATGGCCGACCGCCCCGGAGAGCAGCTCGACGCCGCGCTCCACCGGCAGATCCGCCATCATCCGGTACGCATCTTCGGCGTCATGGGCGACGCTGCCCCCGTACAGATCGGGTGCCAGCGCGACGAAGCCCTCGCGGGCCAGCCGGTCGGTGACATCGGCGATGTGGTGGTCCAGGCCCCACCACTCCTGAATGACGATCACCCCGGGCCCCTGCCCGGAGGGCGGCAGCGCCAGATGGCCGTGGGCGGTGGTGTCCGCGCTGGGGAAGGTGACGTGTCGACGGGCGGGCGAGCCGGTCGGCTTCGGGGCCTCGGGCATGCGGCATTGCTCCTGTCATACCGATCGTCTCCGGCTCCACTCCGGCCGCGGATCAGGATCCGGCCACGAGTTACGACGTGGCCGACGCGCGGATGTCGTGTCCGTCCGAGGTCAGACAGCGGCCCGTGGTCAGGTCGTAGCGCCAGCCGTGCAGGGTGCAGGTGAGCACCTCGCCCTCGATCTGTCCGAACCGGCCGAGGTCGGCGCGCAGATGGGGGCAGCGTCGCTGGACCCGCCAGCCGTCCAGCACGATGTCCTGGCCGTCGTCCTGGCATGAGTCGTAGTAGTTCTCCACGTACTCGATGCGCTCCATGGACAGGCACTTGAAGAACACATACAGGAACTCGTTGTAGGGCCCGATCCGGCTGGCGGTGAACCGCAGCGACAGCAGCAGGCTGTTGGACCAGTCCACCTCGCGCCGGTCGATGTTGGTGGCCACCAGATCGGCCGAAGTGGACAGCGTGTAGCGGCAGCGCTCACCGTCCCAGAGGCGGACCTCCCGCGCCGGGAAGTCGATCACGATCGGCACCTCGCCCACGTCCAGCCGCGCTGGGCCGCCGACGCCCGCACAGATCCGGTCGGCCCGCGTCAACAGCGGTTCCCACCACTGCTTCAGCTCGGCCAGCAGCCGCTCGCGCGGCAGCGCCGGGGCCCGCGAGGCGCGCTCGGCGGCGAGCACGGGCTGCTGCCGCCGGGCGAAGTCCCGCAGATACGCGCGCTTCTCGCCGAAGATGTGCTCGATCTCCGACTCGGTGTAGCGGTGGGTGAGCTTGCACGCGGTGTCCTCCGGCTCCGCCACCGTCCCCGGCAGCAGCAGATGCGCCCTCACCTCCGGGCGCGCCCGGCCCAGTTGGCGCAGAAACTCCAGCTGGTCCACGAAGATGCTCTCGCCGTCCCGGCCGGTGCCGTTGTGCTCGAAGAGCTCGTCGTCGAGGAAGCACGGCGGGCCCGCGTTGGGGAAGACATGCTTGGCCTCCACCGCTTCGGTATAGCGCAGCGCCCGGTCGAACTGCCCCTGCCGCTTGCGCGCGGCGAACTCCTTCTTGGCGGAGTCCGGCAGCTGGTACACCATCGGATACCAGATCGCCCCGGAGAACTGGACGAAGTACGCGTCCACCTCGCCGAACTCCCGGATCGCCGCGATGTCCAGCGGATGCGCGTCGTTCTGGTTGAGCAGCACCGTCTCGCCGTCGTCCAGCGAGAGCGCCGAGTCGCCGATGGGGCCGTCCCCGGGGCCGGTCAGCGCGGTGATCATGATGCGCAGGCCGTCGCGCTCGACCGGTGTGCCCGCGCGGGTGTGGAGGAAGTTCGTGAAGCCGAGCGCGCTCAGCTCGCGTTCCAGCTCATCGGTGGCGAAGGCCGGAAGCAGCACGGTGATGTCCTTGCGCACGTTCCGGCGCAGATTCTCCGCGTCGAAGTGGTCGCGGTGCAGATGGGAGACATACAGATAGTCCGCCGCGCGCCCGTAGTGCGCCCAGTCCAGATCGGTGTTGTCCGGGAACGGAAACCACGAGCCGAAGAAGGCGGGATTGACCCATGGGTCGCAGAGCACCGACCCCGCCGCGGTTTCGATGAACAGCCCAGCATGTCCAAGTCCGGTCACGCGCATACCACAGCACCCCAACCCGGTCGGTGATGTCCGATATCTCCACCGTGTGGGGGTTCGTGGTGATGCGCATCCGCGGCTGCGCTTGCCGGGTGGCAGGATCCGCCACCCGGGTCACGCCCGGTGTGCCGGAATCTCACCGGGCTTCCGGCACGCCGCCGTCTTGTCATGAGACCGTAGCGCGACGGTCGTCCGCCGCTACGGCGCGGATGCCGGAAGGTGCGCCTCTACGTGGGCGAATGGTGCGGCTGAGGGGATTGGGTGGTGCGGATCACGTTGGTCGCGCCCGCCGTCAACGCGGCGCTGCGGCAGGTGCGGTTCGACGACGCGCCGCCGGACCCGGCCGGGGTGCGTCGGGCCGAGGCGGCGGCCGCGGCGCTGCCCCACCACGACACGGCGTTCACCGCGCCCTCCGCGCGCTGCCGCGGTACCGCCCGGGCCCTGGGGCTCGACGTTGCCGTGGCGCCTGAGCTGGGCGATCTCGACGTGGGCCGTTGGCGGGGCCGTTCGCTGGACGAGGTGGGGCAGGAGGCGCCGGAGGAGGTCGCCGCGTGGCTGTCCGATCCGGCCGCGGCGCCGCATGGCGGCGAGTCGCTGCTGGAGCTGGTGGAGCGGATCGGAGCCTGGCTGGAGGCGCGCCGGGAGAGCCCGTCACCGGCCGCACCGCCCGCCTCGGCCCGTGAGGGGCGGCTGCTCGCCGTCGTGGAACCGGCCGTGGTCCGGGCCGCGCTCGTCCACGCTCTTGGCTTCCCCGCGCCCGCGTTCTGGCGGCTGGATGTCGCCCCGCTGACCGCGACGGAGCTCAGTGGCCGTGCGGGCCGGTGGAATCTGCGCTGCGGATACCCGCTGGCGGGGAGCGTGTCGTAACGGGGGTGTGCCGTAACGGGGGTGTGCCGTGCCGGGGGGCCTGCCCTGAGGGTGGGCGTGCCGTAACGAAATGATCTCTCCGATGGCGTGGCTCCACCGGATGCGCTGTCGTGGCCTGATGGCATCCCCCACCACCAGGCTCCGCCCCGTCCCCGCCACCCTCTGCGCCGCCGCGCTGGCGCTGCTCACCGCGTGCGGCGGTGGCGGTGGAGACGACGCGAAGAAGGGCGGTGACGGGGCCGGGAAGAGCACGGCCTCACCCGTCGTCACCCCCACCGCGACCGCTCCCGTCGTCCGGGGCAAGGGCAGCGCGCTGCCGGACGACCTCAACGGCGACGGCCGCCCCGAGCTCAGAATTCCCCTCGCCTCCGGGCAGGAACTCGGCGGCTTGCGGCATATCGCCTACGTGTACGGCGCGGCGAAGGGCGTCGACCCCGCCGTCCGCACCGTGCTCGGCCGTGCGGACCTCGGTCTGCCCACCGGCGCCGGGTGGCAGGAGCGCAACGCGGGCGAGATGCATTCCGCGACCACCGCGGACCTCGACGGCGACGGCTTCGCCGATGTGATCGCCACCGCCACCAAGGAGCGCGACCCGGCCGGCAGCGAGCGCACCCACATCTCCACCCAGACGCTCCCCTACATCGCCTGGGGTGGCCCCGAGGGGCCGCGCCGGGGAGCCTCCGCCACTTTGGTGCGGCTGACCGGCGCCGACGACGGCCTGGAGATCCCGCGGCCCCTGGCGGCGGGTGACTTCAACGGGGACGGACACCACGATCTGGCCGCCGTGCGCCAGAGCGGCAAGGACTTCCACGTGATGTACGGCCCGTTCGGCCGCGATGGCAAGGCCGCCCGCACCCAGACGTACGCCAATCCGCTCGGGCCCAGCGGCCAGATCGCGGAGCTGTACGCCGACGCCATCGACGGCGACCGGCCCACCGACCTGGTGGTGCACGCACAGGGCGACGACGACCAGATGGAGTCCGCGCTCCTCACGGCGGGCCCGGACGGCCTCGCCACCACCGGCCGCACCCTCCGCAAGGGCAACGCCATCGCCTTCGGCGACTTCGACGGCGACAGAAAGCGGGATGTCGCGGTCGCCGACACCGGCAGCCGCAACGACGAACCGGGCTACGAGACCGAACCCGCGGACGTCAACCAGTCGGTGAGCGTGTACACCAAGCGCACGGCCGGATCGACGCCTTCGCCGTTCAAAATCCCCGCCCTGGGTGGCGATGTCCTCGCCGCGGCCGACACCGACGGAGACGGCACCGACGAGCTGGCCGTCTCGCTGCGCACCGGCGGCACCGAACTGCTGACGATCCGCCCGGACGCCCCCGGCGAGATCGCCCACCGCCGCACCCTCGACCGCACCGTCCAGGCCCGCGCGGACGGCCGCAAGGTGCCGAAGAAGCAGCGCGCCGTCAAGCTCTTCGACGCCGGGGACTTCGACCACGACGGCAAGGACGAGGTCGTGCTGGCCTGGGGACCGGACCCGCTCTTCGCGCTCTACGGGGAGAAGCCGCAACGGTTCTGGGTGACCGACGGCACCCGCGACAAGGTGGTGTTCACCAGCGCGCCGTACGAGAAGGGCGCCTCCTGAGCCGCGGTGCGCCACCGCACTCGTGTCCGTGGCCCCCTTCGCCGGGCCCGGCCGACGCCCTACTGTGGGCATCAGTCGGCTGGTGAGGGGGTGGCGGATGGGGACGACCGGGGGAACATCCGGCGGCGATCGGCACGACCACGGCTCCGAGGGGGGATCGCCCCACGGGAGCGTGCTCGGCGGCCGGTACGAGTTACGCGGGCGCCTGGGCGCGGGCGGTATGAGCCTGGTCTGGGACGCCTACGACGTGGCGCTCGGCCGCCCCGTCGTCGTCAAGGAACTGCGCCCGGGCGGCGACCCGGACCCGGAGGCGTACCGGCGGTGGCGCGAACGGCTGCGCCGTGAGGTCCACGTCCTCGCCGCGACCGTGCATCCGCATCTGGCCGCCATCTATGACCTGGGCGAGAGGGACGGCCGGGTCTGGATCGTCATGGAGCGCCTCGATCCGCGTTCGCTGGCGGACCGGATGCGTGAGTGGGACAGACGGCCGTACGCGCCCGAGATCGCCCGGATCGGCCTGGAGGTGCTGCGCGGGTTACGGGCCCTGTACGCGGCGGGGGTCGCTCATCGGGACGTCAAACCGCGCAATATTCTCTTCCGCCCGGACGGCCCCGCGGTACTGGTGGACCATCTCGGCCTGACCTTCGTGGACGAGGACACGGTGGTCGGAACGCCCCCTTACATGGCGCCGGAGCGCTTCACGCTCTCGCCGTATCAGGCGACCGCGGAAGCGATGCTCAAGGCCGATCTGTGGTCACTGGGCGTGACCCTGTACGAGGCCGTCGAAGGCGTCGTGCCGTTCCAGGGGGAGAGCGTGGGCGAGCTGATGAGCGCGGTGCTCAACGACCCGCCGCCGCCCATGAGATACGCGGGCCCGTTGCGGCCGCTGATCGAGGGTCTGCTGGTCAAGGACCCGGAACGGCGGCTGACGGCCGAGCGGGCCGAGGCGCTGCTGCGCTCCCTGGCCTGGGACGAGCCCAGATCGGCCCCGGCAGCCGGGGCCGCGGCCCCGGCAGGGGCCGCCCCGGCCTCCGCGAGGCCGATGCGGCCGGCCGCCCGGGCGAGCGGTGTGGGCGCCGGAGCCCTCGTCTCGATCGCCGCCGTACTGGCGGTCGTGCTCGCCGTACCTGGGGCGGTGGCCCTGCCCTCGCTGCGCCTCGGTTCCCTGGACGACATTCCCGGATGGGTGGGGCCCGGGTGTCTCGGCCTGCTGTGGCTGGCGCTCGCGGCGCGCGGCTTCGCGTGGGCCAGACAGCGGGACCGGCAGGCCCGGTGGCTCGACGCCCTGCGCCCGGATGCCGGGGAGGCGGCCCACCGGCCCACCGCGCCCTGGCAGGCGCTGCGCGAGGGATATCTGGCGTCCCTGGCGATCCCTCAGCCCCCGGCGCGGCGGGCGCGACGTCCGGTGGAGCGAGAGATGGAGCGGGACATGGCCGACTTCCTCACCGCGCTCGGTCCGCCTCCGCCACGGTCCGCGGCCGCGGATCCCCCATCCCGTCCGAACCGTCCGGGGGAGGCGCCGTGACCGAGAACGCGAGTGAGAACCCCGCCCCGGGCAGCCCTCCGGAGACGGCGGTGCCCTGGGGCGACCGGCTGCCGGTGGAACAGGCCAAGGAGTGGGAGGCGGTCAGGCCCGGCACGGTGGAGTGGATGCTCACCGAACTCCAGCGGGAACGCGAGCACCGCCGCCGCATGGACTGGGTCCACACGGGGCTGCAGGCATTCGGCTCGCTGCTCGGTGCGGGCACGGTCGTGGCGTACATCTGGGTGGCCACGTATTTCCTCGCCCATGACGCCGCCACGCAAGGTGCGGCCATCCTCGGCGGCGGCACGGCCGCGCTGGTCGGGGGGTTCCTCGGCAAGCGCTACGGCGACCGGCGCTGATCCCCGGTTCCCGCGGGCCGCGGCAGCCGTGGCCGCCGCTCCGTCCGGGGAGTGAGCAGGACGCCGCTTCCTTACGTATGAGGGGGAGGGCCTTCGCCGTCCGAGGCCCCGGCCGGATCGACGTAAGGAGACAGGGTGGTGAAGCACATGCGGCGAGGCGTGCGCCGGGTCGTGCGGTTCGCGGCTGTCGGGGCGCTGGTCTGTGGCGGGGTGATGGTCTCGCAGGCCGTGCCGGGCGGATCGGCCCACGGGACGACCGGAAGCGACGGTTCGCGAGCCCTGACCGCGCGCCAGACGGACGATGTGGGCGGGCGGCTGGTGTCCGCGCTCGGCACCTCCCGTACGGCGGGCAACTGGATCGGCGCCGACGGCCGTCCGGTGGTCGCGGTGACGGACGATACGGCGGCGGGCGAGGTCAGCCGGGCCGGTGCCACCGCCAAACGGGTGCGGTACAGCATGGAGCAGCTTGCCTCCGCGACCGAGAAGCTGCGCTCGGCGCCCCGGGTGGCGGGCACCGCGTGGATGGTGGACCCCAAGTCCAACCAGGTCGTGCTGGTCGGCGACAGCACCGTCTCCTCCGCCCGCTGGTCGAGGATGAAGGACCTCGCGGCGGAGGTGGGCGACGAGGTGCGCACGCGGCGGACTACGGACTCCTTCACCACCAGAACCGCGGGCGCCGCCCCGATGTTCACCAACGGCAGCCGCTGCTCGGCCGGTTTCAATGTCACCAACGGCAAGACCGGCTTCATCCTGACGGCCGGGCACTGCGGTCCCCCCGGCACCCCCTGGTTCACCGACGCCACCGGCCGCACCAAAATCGGCACTACGGTCCAGACCAGCTTCCCCGGCAATGACTTCTCGCTGGTGCGGTACGACAACACCTCGCTGGACCAGAGCAGCGTGCTCAATGTCGGTGGCGGCCAGGTGGTGCGGGTCACCGGAGTGGCCGACCCCGTCGTGGGCCAGGAGGTGTTCCGCAGCGGCAGCACCACCGGACTGCGCTCGGGCAAGGTGACCGGCCTCAACGCGACGGTCAACTACCCCGAAGGCACGGTCACCGGGCTGGTCCAGGCCACCGTGTGCGCCGAGCCCGGCGACAGCGGCGGACCGCTCTTCGCCCAGGGCGTGGCGCTCGGCGTCACCTCCGGCGGCAGCGGCGACTGCACCAAGGGCGGAGTGACCTTCTTCCAGCCCGTGACCAAGGCGCTGACCGCGCTCGGGGTGAGCATCCCGGGCGCCAAGGCCCAGAGCGCCAACCCGTCCATCGCGTCCGGCGGTCAGACGGGCGCCGCGCCCGGCACCTCCGGGGTCGACGACGGCGTCTCGACGCTCGACGACGTCGTGGCGTACGCCCAGAGCTTCGGCCCCGGCCTGGTGGTCATCGTGGTGGGGTTCGCCGGCCTGCTGTCCACGCTGGCCATCCGGCCCCGGAGCCGCCGCTACCGCCGCTACCCCGCCGGCTGGGGATGAGCCGGCGAGGTGGCGGCCCCGCTCGTGGCCCCTTCGGCGTGGCGCCGTCGGATTCAGCCGCTCACCCGGCCGTCACCGGGCCTCGAAGGCGACGATGCGCTGGGCGCCGTCGGCCGCGCCCGGATGACGGCTGGTGAGGTCCAGCCGGAGCCGGGAGGTGCGGACCGGGTCGAAGGTGATGACCGTCGGGGTGCCGGAGGCGGTGGCCCAGTCGACGGACGCCCCGCGCACCGGGACGTAGGCGTGGCCGTCCCATGCGGAGACCTCGATCGAGGCGGGCAGGGTGTGCGTGGCGTCGACGGTGAAGGACACCTCGACGCGGCGCAGCCGCCGCCTCCCGCTCCAGGTCACCGAGACCCAGTCGGTCTTCCGGGCGCCGTCGAAGACGGGAAGCAGCGCCGTGGCCGGCTTGTGGAAGGCGTTGGACCAGCCGGTGGCCGGATCGCCGTCCAGCATGGCCGCGGGCAGGGTCGTCGGCGCACCCGAATAGCTCGCGTCGGCGCGTGGCTCGTCCGGGGCGCCGGGGCCGGGGTCTGGTGCGAAGGACACCGGTCGGGTGACCGGTTCCGATGTCCCGCCGGTGGCGCGGACGGTGGCGGTCGCGGTGCGCAGCCCCGCCGAGCGGGCGGTGATGGTCAGCGGCCCGGCCTTGGTGCCGGAGCGGACGATGGCCAGGGCCTTGCCGTGGAAGGCGGTGCGGGTGCTCGACTGGTAGCGCTCGGCGCTCTCCTGGCGGCCGTTGTCGACCCCGGCCAGGGAACCTCCGGTGACCTTGAAGGCGATCGGATGGCCGGCGTCGGGCACCACCACACCGTGGGCGTCGACGACTTCGGCGGTCACGAAGCACAGTGAGCGGCCGTCTGCGTCGACGGTCTCGCGGTCGGGGGTGAGCCGTATGGCGTGCGGGCGTCCCGCCGTGCGCAGCACATCGGTGGCCACGACCCGGCCGCCGCGCCGGGCCACGGCCTTCAGCTCACCCGGTGCGAACGGCACCTTCCAGGTGAGGTGGAGCTTTCCGGCGCTGCCGCCCGGACTGGTGTAGCTGCCGGGGTAGGGGCCGGAGGTGACGGTCTTGTCGTCGCCGGTGGGCTCGGTGGTCTCCAGGTAGGCGCGGCCGTCAATGGTCTTCTTGGCGTCGAACTCGCGGACCCCCAGCGACCGGCCGTCCAGGAACAGCTCCACCGTGCCGACGTTGGAGTAGGCCCACACCTCCACGGTCTCGCCCGGCCGGTGGCCGGTCCAGTCCATGGGGACCAGATGGACCATCGGTTCGCTGGTCCACTGGCTCTTGAACAGGTAGTACATGTCCTTGGGGAAGCCCGCGGTGTCCACCGCGCCGAAGAACGACGCCTTCACCGGGAACACGTCGTACGGCGTGGGCTCGCCGATGTAGTCGATGCCCGACCACAGGAACTGCCCGGCGAAGAACCTCCGGTCCCGGTCCTTCTTCAGCCCGTACTCGCCGCTCATCGTCCAGGAGGCGAGGTTGTTGTCGTAGCTGGAGGTCTCGCGCCTGCCGGGGGTGTGGTTCTCGCCCGTGTTGAGGTGCTCGGGCTCCTGGTAGGCCCCGCGGGTGGAGGTCTCCGAGGAGGACTCGGACTCGAAGAGGAACAGCCGCGGGTAGCGGGCGTGCACGGCGTCCACCGAGGCGGCCGTGTTGTAGTTGAGGCCGAGCCCGTCCAGCTTGGCGAGCATCAGGTCGGCCGGGGAGCCCTCGGCGGGCAGACCGCGGTACTTGTCCGAGCCGATCACGACGGGTCTGGTGTCATCGGCCGCGCGGACGGCGTCGATGAGCCGCTGGGCCATGCCCAGCCCCGCGGCGCTGGTGGAGTCGGGGATCTCGTTGCCGATGGACCACATGACGACGGCGGGGGAGTTGCGGGCGGCGCGCACCATCTCGGTGATGTCCGCCTCGCAGTGCTCGTCGAAGAAGCGCCCGTAGTCGTACGTGTTCTTGCCGGTGCGCCAGCAGTCGAACGCCTCCACCAGCATCACGATGCCGAGCCGCTCGCAGACCTCGATCAGCTCCGGTGAGGGCGGATTGTGCGAGGTGCGCAGGGCGTTGACGCCCATGCTCTTCATGATGGTCATCTGGCGCAGCACGGCGTCGGTGTTGACGGCGGCGCCGAGCGCGCCCAGGTCATGGTGGAGATCGACGCCCTGGAGCTTGGCGTACTCGCCGTTCAGCGAGAATCCGCGGTCGGGGTCGAGAGTGACATGGCGGAGCCCGAAGGGGGTGCGGTACCGGTCGGTGGTGTCCTGGCCGACCCGCAGTTCGGTCTCCAGGACATAGCGCTCCGGGGTCTCGAACGACCATAGCCGCGGCCGGTCGATTCTGAGCTCCTGGGTGGCGGTACGGGTGTCACCCGCCCCGACGGTGACGGTGGAGTGCGCCTGGACCACCATGCGCCCGTCGGGGTCCTTGACGGTGGAGACCACGGTCACCGGCTTCCGGACGTCCGACTCATTGACGACGAGGGTCCGCGCCCGCACCGTGGCATGTCCGGCGCGCAGGTCGGTGGCCAGGCCGGGGGTGGTGAGGTACGTGCCCCACCGGGCCACATGGACCGGATCGGTGACGACGAGCTGGGCGTGGCGGTAGATGCCGCTGCCCGAGTACCAGCGGCTGCTGGGAAGGCGGTTGCGCACCTTGACGGCGAGGACGTTGGGGGTGGCGCCGTCGGTGTGGGCCACCTCGGTGAGGTCGAGGGCGAAGCCGGTGTATCCGTAGGGGTGTTCACCGATGAGCCGTCCGTTGCAGTACACGGACGAGTCCATGTAGACGCCGTCGAATTCGACGGAGATCCGCTTGCCTTCGAGGGTGCGCGGCAGGGTGAAGGCGGTGCGGTACCAGCCGAGGCCGCCGGGCAGGAATCCGGTGCCGCCGCTGGTGCCGTGGTCGGTGGTGGGGGAGAGCTCGATGCTCCAGTCGTGCGGGACGGCGACTTCGCGCCAGGCCGAGTCGTCGTAGGCCGGGTCATGGGCGGTCTCGTACGCACCGGTCGGGTCCGTGATCCCACCGGGGTTGACGAGGGCGAAGCGCCAGCCGTTCGTGAGCGGGATCGTCCGTCCTCCCATGGCGCGGGACGCGGTGGCTGCCTGCGCGGGACTGGCCGTGACAAGTGCCCCGGCCATCGGGGCGGCGGTGCCTGCGATCAATATCGATCTGCGCGTGACCGCCATCGCGATCCCCTTATCTTCGATTGTGTGGTGGTGAAGGGCACGTGACCGACCACAACGGCCCTTCGCGCAACAGATTCTGACAGTTTTAAACAGGGAACTGTCAAGGGTCCCGCAGCGGGCTCAACGCCCAACCGCGCCCGGGGAGTCGTACGACGACGAGGTGACCACCGCCCACGGCGGTGGTCACCTCGTCGGAAAGGGGCTGACCGGTACTCAGTAGTGGTGGTGCCGGTGGTGGTCGGACTCCTCGACCACGGGAGGCGCCACTGCGGTCGGTTCGACGACGCGCCGGCGCTTGTACACACTCACATACGCCGACGTGCCGATGATGCCGACGGCCATCAGGATCAGGCCGACCAAGTGGACGTTGAAGCCGCTGGCGTTCCAGTCGGTGGCGAAGGTGAGAATCCCTCCCACCGCGATCATCAATATGCAACCGCCGAGGCCCATCAGTTCTGCCTCCGTACATGAGTCGCTGTTGTGGGCTGGTCTTCGCCCGGGTACCCAGGCCCGCCGGGGCCAATCTCACGCCCCGCGGTCCTCCCGCTCCACGGCCGCCACCGTCTCATCGAGCGCCTGGCGGTCCTCGTTCGCCTTCGCCCGGTCCCTGGCCGAGGCGTCGGTGACATCGAGAAAGATCTGGTCGGCGTGCGGCCAGATCTCCGCCATCGCCGTCTTGACGCGTACCAGGACCTCCTCGACCTCCTCGCTGTCGAGACCGGGGAAGAGATCGACGCGGGCCGCCACCAGTGTCGAATCGTTGCCCAGACGCATCGTCAGCAGACTGGTCACGGTGTCGATCTCCGGCTGTCCCTCGAGGAACCGGCGGAGCTCCCGGCGCTGGACCGGGTCGATCGCCTCACCGATGAGCTGTGCGCGCGACTCCCTGGCCAGCCGGTAGGCCACATAGACCAGCAGCGCCCCGATCAGGATGGAGGCCGTGGCCTCGTAGGCCACCTCGCCGGTGACCATGTGCAGCCACATGCCGAGCAGGGCGAACACCACACCGAGACAGGCGGTGGAATCCTCGGCCAGGACGGTGCGCAGCGTGGGGTCGTCGCCCCTGCGCAGTTCGGCCGCCATGCCACGGCCCGCTTCCCGGGCGTGCCCGCGGGCCTGGAACAGCGCCCGGACCAGCGAGGAGCCCTCGGCGATGAGCGCCAGGCCCAGGACCGCGAGGCCCACCAGATAGCCGCTGTGGTCCTCGGAACTGCCCGCGCTCAGCGCCTCGGCGCCCTGGAAGAAGGAGAAGCAGCCGCCCATGACGAAGATGCCGACGGCGGCCAGCAGCGCCCAGAAGTAGCGCTCCTTGCCGTAGCCGAAGGGGTGCTGGTCGTCGGGCGCCCGCTTGCTGCGTTTGAGGGAGGCGAGCAGAAACACCTCGTTGAGGCTGTCCGCGACGGAGTGGGCGGCCTCGGACAGCAGCGCGGGGGAACCGGCGAAGACCCCGCCGATGGCTTTGGCCAGCGCGATGACCAGATTGGCGCCGAGCGCGACGAAGACGGTGACTGCGGTCCGGGCGTCCTTGTCCCCCTGTGCGTTGGGCCCGTCCGGCTGTGCCTTGGGCCCGTCCGGCTCGGGTCGGCTGTCCGGTGCCTCCGGTGCGCGCGAGGGCTCCGGTGGGTTCGGCGTATGCGGTGTGCGCGGTGTCCCGTGCCGGTCGGAGGGGGACGTTGAGGAACGGCTCATCGGCGGGAAACTCCGTAGGCGGAAGTCCGTGCCGTCCTGGTGGCGCTCTCCGCCGGGGGCGGCCGGACGGCCTGTCCCCCTCGCGGGTGTCCCGATGCCGGGACCTCAATCGTGACATGCACATCGTGTCACGCCCCGCCGACGGAGCGCGCCCGCGTGAGCCATCCGGACCACGGGGCGCGCTCGGATCGGGTCAGCCGGCCGGAGCGTTCGGGGAGGCGGGCACCTTCGGCAGCTCGCTGAAGATGTCCAGCCCCATGGCGGCGGCGATCAGCAGACCGATCACGCCGAGCGCCACCGCTCCCCAGGCCACCGCGGTCACCCAGGGTGCCCCGGTCGTGACGGGCCGCCGCTGCCGCAGCAGCACCACACCGGCGATCACCACGGCGGCCAGGGCGAAGAACCCGTTGACGAAGGCCGTGGTGTGCCACGGAGTGCCGTACACCGTGGCGATCTGATCGGCGGCCGACCCGGACTGGGCCTTGATCTGGCCGGTCAGCTGCTTGCGCTCCTGCAGCATGGTGCCGAGCCAGGTGCCGGAGAGCGAGGCGAGCCCGAGGCCGGCGGCGACGACCGAGGCGGCGCCGGGGACGACGCTCGGCGTGGTGGCCGGGGAGGGGGTTCCGATGTCGTCGGAATCTTCCTCGAGGTCCGCTTCGTGCGGGTCCGAAGTTTCCTGCGGGTCCGGAACAGCGTTCGGGGCACCCTCCGCCGTGGCTTCTTCCTCGCCTTCTGCGGGCTGCACAGCGGTGTCGGTCGGTTGGTCGGTCTTGGTGGTGTCCATGTGCCGCAACCGTACGGACCGAAGATGAAAACCCACTGAGAAAGCGATGTCCTTCGGCCGGCGGCACCGGCCGGGTGGTGGCCGGCCGGCCCGCATACGCTGACCGAAGGGTCTCACCGATGGCCGGGGACCTCTTCGCTGTACGACGGGAGTACCCCCGTGGTCTCGTCCACCTCTGGCGACGGCGCCTCCGACGGCGGGGCACGGCACCGGTTGCGCGGATGGCTGCTGGCGGGCCTGACCGACATCGCCAAGCGCCAGCCCGGCCCGTACGCCGAGCCGGAAAGCGCACACCACGGCCGGCCGTGGTGGCGGGTCATGTGCCTGACCGGTCTGGACTACTTCTCCACCCTCGGTTACCAGCCCGGTATCGCCGCCCTGGCGGCCGGGCTGCTCTCCCCGGTGGCCACCGTCGTGCTGGTGGTGGTGACCCTGGTGGGCGCGCTGCCGGTGTACCGCAGGGTGGCCGAGGAGAGCCCGCACGGCCAGGGCTCGATCGCGATGCTGGAGCGGCTGCTGACCTTCTGGAAGGGCAAGCTGTTCGTCCTCACCCTGCTGGGCTTCGCGGCCACCGACTTCCTCATCACCATCACCCTCTCCGCCGCCGACGCCACCGCCCACCTGGTGGAGAATCCGCATCTCACCTCGACCCTGCACGGTCATGAGGTGGCCGTCACCCTGATCCTGGTGGGGCTGCTCGGCGCGGTGTTCCTCAGGGGGTTCACCGAGGCCATCGGGATCGCCATGGTGCTGGTCGCGGTCTATCTGCTGCTCAACGCCGTCGTGGTGGCGGTCGGACTGTGGCATATCCGCACCGCGCCGCATGTGATCCCCGACTGGTCCCAGGCGCTGGTCGCCGAGCGCGGCAGTCCCCTGGTGATGATCGGCGTGGCGCTGGTGATCTTCCCGAAGCTGGCCCTCGGCCTGTCCGGGTTCGAGACGGGCGTGGCCGTCATACCGCTTATCGAGGGCAAGCCGGGCGACACCCCAGAGCGCCCCGCCGGACGCATCCAGGGCGCCAGGAAGCTGCTGACCACCGCCGCGGTGATCATGAGCATCTTCCTCATCACCTCCAGCTTCATCACGACCCTGCTGATCCCGCAGCGGGAGTTCGAACCGGGCGGCGAGGCCAATGGGCGCGCCCTGGCCTATCTCGCGCATGAGTACCTGGGCTCGGCGTTCGGCAGCGTCTATGACGCCTCCACCATCGCCATCCTCTGGTTCGCCGGCGCCTCGGCCATGGCCGGACTGCTCAACCTGATGCCCCGCTATCTGCCGCGCTACGGCATGGCACCCCACTGGGCGCGCGCGGTCCGCCCGATGGTGCTGGTGTTCATCGCCGTCGCGTTCCTGGTGACCTGGCTCTTCAAGGCGGATGTGGACGCCCAGGGCGGCGCCTACGCCACCGGTGTGCTCGTGCTCATCACCTCCGCCGCCATCGCCGTGACCATCGCCGCCCGGCGCGCCCGGCAGCGCGGCTGGACCATCGGCTTCGGCGTCATCGCGGTGATCTTCCTGTACACCACCGCGGTCAACGTCGTCGAACGACCCGACGGCGTCAAGATCGGCGCCTGCTTCATCGCGGGCATCCTGGCCGTATCGCTGCTGTCCCGGGTCGCCAGGGCGTTCGAGCTACGGGTCACCAGCGTGACGTTCGACCCCCTGGCCGAGCGGTTCCTCCGCGACACCGCCCACCGCAGGATCCGCTTCATCGCCAATAAGCCGGAACGCCGCGACCTGGCCGAATACCGGGAGAAGCAGCACCAGATCCGCGCGGACAATGACATCCCGCCCGAGGACGACATCATCTTCGTCGAGGTCACCGTCGCCGACCCGTCCGAGTTCGAAAGCGAGCTGCAGGTGTGCGGAGAGGTGGTGCACGGCCGCTACCGGGTGCTGACCCTGCAGAGCGCCACCATCCCCAACGCGCTGGCGGCGCTGTTGCTGTGGGTGCGGGACGCCACCGGGCAGCGCCCGCACATCTACTTCGAGTGGACGGAGGGTCATCCGCTGGCCCACTTCCTGCGCTTCTTCCTCTTCGGCCAGGGAGAGGTCGCCCCCGTCACCCGTGAGGTGCTCCGCGAGGCCGAACCCGACCGTGGCCGCCGCCCCCACGTCCACGTCGGCTGACGAGGTTCCCCGAACCGGGGGCGGACGTCGGCGTCAGGGCGCCACCGGCTCCTGCTCCGGCTCCGCGGCGGGCAGGCTGTCCATGAACGAACTCACCGAGAACACCGCCCGCCCCGGCCCCGGCGGGCCGTACCCGGGCGGCGAGGCCAGCCCGAAGTCCTCGAGCGTCGCCCGGTAGGTCTCCAGCAGCCGGATGTGGTACTCCAGCGGGGCGCCCTGCGGATTGGCCTTGCCCAGCGGTGTCGTCGGCTCGGGACACCACGTGGTGAACCGGGGCACGACACCGTGCGACATGAAGAACCGCAGCCCCTCGGCGGTGGAGTCGATCGCCTCGGCCACGGAGGAGAAGCCGAACGGCTCGGCCATCTCCACGCCCGCGACGAAGTTGGGAATCACATTCCGCGCGCCGAACACCTCGGTCGAGTCCAGGGTCCGGCGGTGCCACTCGTCGCGGCCGACGTAGCGTTCCTTTCCCGGGCAGTACAGCTCGAACAGCCGCCGGTCCCACACCTCGAAGTTGGGGTGGTAGATCCGCACCCCGTAGTCGTGGAACCGCTGGACGTCGTCCTTGGGCAGCGCCTGCGCCACCACCTTGCCGATCCACCGGCCCGGGAAGCGCTCCTCGATGGCCTTGGCGTACTGGCCGTAGAAGTCGGCCTCGTCCCGGCCGCCGATATGCGAGGTGATCGCGCCGCCGGTGAGGGTGTACGCCTGGGAGGTGCGGGCGGTGTCATGGCGGTCGATGATCTCCAGCGCCTCCAGCACCTCCTCGACCGGCTTCACTCCCGTGTACGGGCGGCCCGCCGCCTTGTGCTGACGCCAGTTGTGGTTGATGTCGCAGTACTGGCACTCCTCCTTGGCGCCGAAGTACTGGCACACCCGGAAGACCGTCAGATAGACCAGATAGCCCCACTGGATGGTCGGCGCGACCTCCATCACCGACTTGCCGTTCGACAGGGTGTGGCGGTAGTAGTCCGGCATCGGGGGCAGCCCCACATCGGCGATGCGCGCACCGTCCAGATACAGGCCCAGCGCACCGTCCTCCCCGGCCCGGACCACATACGGCGACGCGGGGTTGACGCGGACGGACACCACGGTGCGGCGCAGGTCGTACGGCCCGCCGGTGAGCACGATCTCCTCGGGCGGCCGGTTGAGGGCCGCGGCGCCCAGCTCCGGCAGGGTCCGGTGGTCGAACGAGAAGATGAAATACGACTTCGGCTTGACGTCGCCGTCGCCGTTGCCGCTGAGCGCGGACTCGTCGAAGGCCATGCCGCCGCGCAGCAGGTCCTCCTTGATCACGGCTTCCCGGGGTACCTGGGGGAAGCTCGCCATCAGGCCCTCGACCAGCTCGGTTCGTCTCTGGCTCGCCATCTGCTGCACCATCCCTGGCTCCCTATGGATGCGGTGTGGTTCCACCGCAGGCCATCTGCCGATCAACACCATAGATCAGCGTGGATGTTCAGCTCCAGGGTGCCCGGCCTCGCCACGTCCGGCCGGTCGCCATGACCGCCTGCCGGCCTGGCGGCCTGGCGGGCGCCTCGAGGCCGGCCGATCTACGGTGGAAGGGCCATGGCTGTCAACCGGCTCGGCATGGTCGTCCACCAGGCCCGCCCCACCGCTGTCGCGGCGGCGCACACCGCCCGCGCATGGGCCGCTGCCCACGGCATCTCCTGCTTCGAACTGGACGTCTGGCGTGGCGACCAGCCCCGGCGCAGCGCCAAGCAGGAGGCCGCGGCCGCGGGCCACCCCGACCTGATCGTCACCTTCGGCGGCGACGGCACCTTTCTGCGCGGCGCCCGGCTCGCCGCCGTGAACGGGGCCGCGGCGCTGGGAGTGAACGTGGGGCGGGTCGGCTTCCTCACCGAGATCACCGTCGATCAGGTGGAGGACGCGCTGGACGCCGTCCACGACGGCCGTGCCACGATCGAGGAGCGGATGCTGCTCACCCTGCGGGCGTCCCGGCCACTGGAGATGCCCGAGGGCATGGAGGCGCTGCTGCGGTACGGGCGGGGCCCCGTGCCGCCGCCGCCCACGGTCCGCCCCGGCCGCGGGCCCAAGGAGGTCGGCTGGGGCATTCCGCTGGATGTCATCGCCGTCAACGACGTGGTCTTCGAAAAGCTCGCCCGCGACCGCCAGGCCGGGCTGGGGGTGTATGTGTCCGGGCAGTTGCTCGCCTCGTACTCGGCCGACGCGATCATCGTGGCCACCCCGACCGGCTCCACCGCCTACAGCTTCGCCGCCGGCGGCCCGGTGGTCTCCCCGCATATGGACGCGGTGGTCTTCACCCCGGTCGCCCCGCACATCGCCTTCGACCGCACCGTGGTGGCCGCGGTGGACGAGGCCGTCGCCGTGCGGGTCCTGCCGACCTCGGGGCAGGTGGCGGTCAGCCTCGACGGGCAGTTGCGCGGGGTACTGGATCCGGGCGACTGGGTGGCCGCCTACCGAGCACCGAACCGGCTGCGGCTGGTACGGCTCGCGCCGACGCGCTTCTACCACCGGCTGCGGGACCGGTTCCGGCTGGCCGACTCGCCCGCCGCCGACGCGGCCCCGCCGTTCTACCACCCCAGCTCCCCGGTCCCCCCGGACCTGGCGCATCTGCGGCTGGCCTTCGATCCTCTGCCTCCGGAGCCCGAGCACGGGGAGTGACGCCGAAGATGCGGGGCGCCCACCCCGATGCCAGGCTGAGTGATGTGACAGCTCACGCGTTTCACAGCGATCTCACGCTGCGTATCAACGGTGCTGACCGCCCCCTCACCCTCGACCACCGGGTGACCCTGCTGGACGCCCTGCGCGAACACCTGGCACTGACCGGGGTCAAGAAGGGGTGCGACCACGGGCAGTGCGGGGCCTGCACCGTCCTGATCGACGGGGAGCGGGTCAACAGCTGCCTGGTGTTCGCCGTGGCCGCCCAGGGCCGCGACATCACCACCATCGAGGGCGTCGCGGGGCTCGCCGCCCCGGAGGAACTCCACCCGCTGCAGCGGGCGTTCCTGGAACACGACGGTTTCCAGTGCGGCTACTGCACACCGGGCCAGATCTGTTCCGCGATCGGCGCGCTCACCGAGGCCGCGCGCGGCTGGCCCAGCCATGTCACCGAGGACGTGGCGGCCGGGGTCGGCGCGCCGGGCGACCTGGACGCCGACGAGATCCGGGAGCGGATGAGCGGCAACCTGTGCCGCTGCGGGGCCTACCCCGGCATCGTGGCCGCCATCCGCGAGGTCGCCGGGGCCGACGGCGACGGGTCCCCGGCCCGCGCCGGCGCGGCGGGAGGCACGCGATGAAGCCGTTCGCCTACGAGCGCGCCACCGACCCCCAGGCCGCCGCCACGCTCGTGGCCGACTCCACCGAGACGGTGTATCTGGCCGGGGGCACCAACCTGGTGGACCTGATGAAACTGGGGGTGACCGAGCCCGCCATGCTCGTCGACATCACCCAGCTCCCGTACGACACCATCGAGCACCGCCCCGACGGCGGCGTGCTCATCGGCGCGCTGGTATCGGGCAGCCGGCTCGCCGGAGACCCCGGCGTCCGCGAGCGCTTCCCGGCACTGGCCGAATCGCTGCTGTCCGGGGCCTCCGGGCAACTGCGGACCGTGGCCACCACCGGGGGCAATCTGTTGCAGCGCACCCGCTGTGTGTACTTCCAGGACGTCACCAAACCCTGCAACAAGCGGCAGCCGGAAACCGGCTGTTCGGCCATCCAGGGCCTCCACCGCGACCTGGCCGTGCTCGGCACCTCCGACTTCTGCGTGGCGAGCCACCCCTCGGACATGGCGGTGGCGATGGCCGCGCTCGACGCGGTCGTCCATCTGCGGCGGGTGAACGGCAGCCCCCGTGCGGTGCCGCTGAACGACTTCTATCTGCTGCCCGGTGACACACCGGACCGCGAGACGGTGCTGCAACCGGGTGATCTGATCACCGGTGTCGAGCTGCCACCGCCCCCCGAGGGCGCCGCCATGTCCTACCGCAAGGTCCGCGACCGCTGGTCCTACGCGTTCGCGGTGGTGTCGGTGGCCGCCGTGGCCGCCACGGACCCCGACGGCACACTGCGGGAGATCCGGCTGGGGCTCGGCGGCGTGGGCACCCGCCCCTGGCGGGCCCGCGAGACCGAGCGGCTGCTCCTCGGCCGGCAGCCGACCGAGGAGACCCTGCGGGAGGCGGCACGGGCCGAGTTCGCCTCGGCGCGCCCGCTGCCACAGAACGCGTTCAAGATCGACCTCGCCGTGGATGTCATCACCTCGGCCGTGCGCGACCTCGTGGGAGGGCAGCGTCGATGACCACGCTCCAGCGGACCGTGGGCGCGGAGGTGACCCGTGTCGAAGGACGCGAGAAGGTCACCGGCACCGCGCTCTACGCCTATGAGTACCCGGTGCCGGACGCCCTGTACGCGTGGGCGGTGCAGTCCACCATCCCGCGCGGCAGGGTGCGCGCCGTCGACGCCGGAGCGGCCCGGACCCTGCCCGGGGTGATCGCCGTGCTCGACAGCCGCAACGCGCCCCGGCTGCACCCGACCGACGATCCCGAACTCGCGGTTCTGCAATCCGCCGACGTCGCCTACCGGGGGCAGATCGTGGCGGCCGTGGTGGCGGACACCTTCGAGACGGCCTGTCAGGCCGCGGCGGCGGTGCGGATCGAGTACGACGTGGACGACCACGACTCCGAGCTGATGGACGGCGATCCGCGCATCGTCGTCCCCGACACGGTCAACGGCGGCTACCCGGGGCACACCGAGACCGGCGATGTGGAGGCCGCCCTCGCCGCGGCGCCGGTCGTCCTCGACGCCACGTACACCACGCCCCCGGAGCACACCTGCGCGATGGAACCGCACGCCACCATCGCGGTCTGGGACGGGGACTCGCTCACTCTCTACAACGGCGATCAGGGCCCCTGGATGACGGCGGGCAGGCTGGCCGAGCTGTTCGGCCTGCCCGAGGGCGCCGTCCGGATCGTCGCCGACCACACCGGCGGAGGCTTCGGCTCCAAGGCGATCCCCCGCCCGCCCACGGTGCTCGCCGCGCTGGCCGCCCGCGCGGTGGGCAGGCCGGTCAAGGTGGCGGCCACCCGGCAGCAGATGTTCACCATGGTCTCGTACCGCACACCCACCCTGCAGCGCGTCCGGCTCGGCGCCGAACGGGACGGCCGGCTCACCGCCGTCTGGCACGACGCGCTGCAGCAGAGCTCCACCCTCGCCCCGTACTGCGAGCAGACGGCCACCCCCGCCCGCACGATGTACGCCGCGCCCCACCGCCGCACCACCCATCGCCTGGCGCGGCTGGACGTGCCCACGCCGTCGTGGATGCGGGCCCCCGGCGAGGCACCCGGGATGTTCGGGCTGGAGAGCGCGATGGACGAACTGGCCGTGCGGCTGGGCATGGACCCCATCGAGCTGAGGGTGGTCAACGAGCCGTCCGTGGACCCCGAGACCGGCCATCCGTTCAGCAGCCGCAACCTGGTGGCATGTCTGCGGGAGGGCGCGGCGCGCTTCGGCTGGGCGGGCCGCGACCCGGCCCCGGGGCGCCGCCGGGAGGGGCGCTGGCTGGTCGGCACCGGAGTGGCGGCGTCCCTCTTCCCCGCCATCACCTGGCCCGCCACCGCGACCGCCCGTGTCGAGCCCGACGGCGCGTTCACGGTACGGATCGCCGCGGCCGACATCGGCACCGGGGCCCGTACCGCGCTGACCCAGGTGGCGGCGGACGAACTCGGTGTGGAGATCGACCGGGTCACCCTCGACATCGGCCGCAGCGTCTACGGCCAGGCGCCGTTCGCGGGTGGCTCGATGGGCACGAGCTCCTGGGGATGGGCGGTGTCCAAGGCGTGCCGGGCGCTGGCCAAGCGGCTGGCGGAGTCCGCCGGCGCGATCCCGCCCGGCGGCCTGGAGGAACGGGCGGACACCGCCGAGGACGTCGCGGCGCGCCGGGAGTTCTCGCGCCACGCCTACGGCGCCGAGTTCGCGGAGGTGCGGGTGGACGCCGTCACCGGTCAGGTGCGGGTCGACCGGCTGCTGGGGATGTTCGCCGCCGGACGCATCATCAACCCCCGGACGGCCGGTGCGCAGCTGCGCGGCGCCATGTGCATGGGGCTTTCGACGGCGCTGCACGAAGGGCTCGAAGTGGATCCGCGGTTCGGCGACTTCGCCAACCACGACCTGGCCTCGTACCACATCGCCGCCCACGCCGATGTGCGGGACATCCAGGCGCACTGGATCGATGAGCACGATGACGAACTCAACCCGATGGGCAGCAAGGGCGTCGGAGAGCTGGGCATCGTCGGCACGGCGGCGGCGATCGCCAACGCGGTGTACCACGCCACGGGGGTGCGGGTCCGCGATCTGCCGATCACGCTGGAACGGGTGCGCGCGGGGCTGCCCGCCCACTGAGCGGCCGCGCGGCCGTCAGTGGCTCCCGGGGAGCCGTCCGGGCGGGTGGGGCTTTCGGGGGCGCTCCGGCCTGTCGCCGCTCCGAGGTCCCCGGCCTGTCGCCGCTCCCGGGGGCGCCCCGGCCAAGCGGCTCCGGGGGCTATCCGGCCTGTCGCCGCTCCCGGGGCCGCCCGGCCCCATCGTGGCTCCCGGGGTGTCCCGCGGTGACGGCGCGGGACACCCCGGGTCGCGTGGGGTCAGCCGTTCTCGGCAGCCCCACCGGCGCCGTCCGCGCCCGCGCCGTCCCCGGCGGCCCCGCCGTCATCGGCGCCGCCGTCCGCCGCGCCGCCGCCTCCGGCCGCGCCGCCGTCCCCGATCTGCGCACCGACCGCCTCCAGCGCGGTGGTCACCGGCTGGAAGAAGGTCTCACCGCCGGAGGTGCAGTCACCGCTGCCGCCGGAGGTCAGGCCGATGGCGTTGCCGTCCGCGCTGAACAGCGGGCCGCCGCTGTCGCCGGGCTCCGCGCAGACATCGGTCTGGATGAGCCCGCTGACCGTGCCCTCGGGGTAGTTGACCGTCGCGTCCAGACCGGTGACCGAGCCGTCGTTGAGCCCGGTGGTGCTGCCCATGCGCTGCACCTGCTGGCCCACCGCGGCCTCGGCGGCCCCGACGATGTCCACGTTCTGGTCGCCGGTGTTCACCGTCGACGGGGCCTCGGTATTGGTGTCGTCATAGGTGACCAGCGCGAAGTCACCGTCACCGGGGAAGGTGGCGTCCTGCACGGTGCCGATCGGCGCGCCGTTCTGGGAGTCCGACCACTGCTCGGCGGCGACGCCGCAGTGGCCGGCGGTGAGGAACGCCGGGGCGCCGCTGTCCGTGGTGACGTTGAAGCCCAGCGAGCAGCGCGCGCCGCCGCCGAAGATGGCGTCGCCGCCCGCGACGAAGGGCTTGAACTCGCCCGTGGACTTCTTGAGGGTGGCCATGCCGTCGCCCAGCGATTTCACGGTGGACTCGAGGGTGTCCCACTTCGCCCCGGTGACGGTGGAGTCAGCCGTGACCCGCAGCTCATTGGTCTTGGGATCCACCGACCAGGCGGTGCCCGGGATGGTGGCCTTGGTCTTGAGCGTCTTCGCGGCGGTCTGCAGCGCCTTGGTGCTGTTGTCGACGCTTCTGGCCACCGCGCCGGCGCTCTTGACCTCGACGTTCACATTGTTGTTGTCGCCGACGACATTGACGATGACCTGCTGCTTGTCCTTGTCGTAGTAGGCCCCGCCGAACGCCTCGCCCAGCTGTGACGCGAGCCGCGCCGCGATGTCCGCCGCCGAGGCGGCGTCCACCTTCTTGGGCTGGGCGGCCTCGGTCTTGTCGTCCTGTGAGGCGTTGGCGTTGGGCAGCAGTATCGCGGCCGCCGCGACGGCGGCGGCCCCGGCCCCCGCGAACACGATCTTTCGCTTGGGTACGCGTTTATGGCTCAACTCATGACCTCCTGTTGGGGGGTTACGGGATCCGCTCATCCGCGACGAGCACGACCCGGCAGTGGATACGGGCGGCGCACGAGTTGTGTTCAGAGAGATTGAGGAGATCTTTACGCGGCGCCCGCACCGGCCCGGTGGGCCAGCTCCTGGCGGACCAGCGGCAGCAGCTCACGGCCGTAGCCGACGGCGTCGTCCAGCGGGTCGTAACCGCGGATCAGCAGGGTCGTGACGCCGATGTCCACGTAGTCCAGCAGCGCCTTCGCGACCGTCTCCGGGGTGCCGACCAGCGCCGTGGAGTTCCCGGCGGCCCCGGTGGCGGCCGCGGTCGCCGTCCACAGCGCCCGGTCGTGGAGCTCACCCCGGGCGGCGGCGGCCAGCAGCCGCTGGGAACCGACGTTCTGCGGGTCGGTGCCCCCGGTCGTGGGTGAGCCGAGTGCCTCGCGGCCCCACCGGGAGGAGGTGAAGGAGCCCGCCGGACCATGGGCCCTGATGGTGTCGAGGATCCGGTGCGCCCGCTCCCACGCCTGTTCCTCGGTCGCGCCGAGGATGGGCCGGAAGGACACGCTGATACCCGGCGGCTCGGTCCGGCCCGCGGCCTTGGCGGCCCGGTGCACGGAGGCGATCTGCTCCGCCGTCTCGGCCAGCGGCTCGCCCCACAGCGCGAAGGTGTCCGCGTGCCTGCCGCCCACGGCGTACGCCGCCTCGGAGGAGCCCCCGAAGTACAGCGGGATGCGCGGCCGTTGATGGGGGCGGACCTCGGCGTGGAAGTCCTCGAAGCGGTAGAAGCGGCCGTCGTGTCCGAACGGCTCCTCATCCGTCCACGCCCGCTTCAGGATCTCCAGATACTCATCGGTGCGGGCGTAACGGTCGTCCTTGCCCAGATAGTCGCCGTCCCGCCGCTGCTCGGCGTCGCGCCCGCCGCTGATGATGTGCACGGCCACCCGCCCGCCGGAGAACTGGTCGAGGGTGGCGAACGTACGGGCGGCCAGGGTGGGCGCCACGAAGCCGGGCCGATGGGCCACCAGCAGCCCGAGCCGCTCGGTGCGCGCGGCGACATACGCGGCCACCTGGGCGCCGTCCGGGGTGGCGGAGCCATAGCCGATCAGCACCCGGTCGAAGCCCGCGTCCTCATGGGCGCGGGCGAACCGCAGGGTGTACTCGGCGTCCACGACGGGGCCACGGGCCGGGTGGATCTCGGACACCTCATGGGTGCCGATCATTCCGATGAACTCGACGGACATCGTCAGCCTTTCTCCGAGGGGCGGGAAGTGGCCGGGGGATGGTCACCGCCCGGCTTCCTTGTCTGTTTCTCCGGCGGCCGCCACCAGCTCCGGCGGCCCTTTCGCGGTGACCGGGGGAGCCGCCCCGGCCACCAGCTCACGCCACTGGGGCACCCGGTGGCAGGCGGCGGTGCGCCCCTGGCCCACCGGGGCCGGCGCGGGCGCGGTGCGGCAGGAGCCGATGACGAACGGGCAGCGGTGGCCGAAGACACAGCCCTCCCGCGCCGTCCAGGCGGGCGGTTCCGCCGCCGGGCGCAGCGCCGCCGCGCCCGGCCCGCCCCCGGCGCGTACGCTCGGCGCGGAAGCGATCAGCAGCGCGGTGTACGGATGCAGCGGCCGGCTGAACACCTCCCGTACGGGCCCCTGTTCCACCACCCGGCCGCGGTACAGCACCGCCACCCGGTCGGCGATGCCCGCCAGCGAGCTGAGGTCGTGCGAGATGACGACGACGGCCATCCCGCGCTCGGTGCGCAGCCGCTCCAGCAGCCGCAGCACCCGGTTGCGGTTGGAGGCGTCCAGGGCGCTCACCGGCTCATCGGCGATCAGCAGCCGGGGCCGGGTGACGATCGCCCGCGCGAGCAGCACCCGCTGGCGCTGACCGCCGGAGATCGCGCCCGGCAGCCGATCGCCGAGGCGCGCCGGGTCCAGGCCCACCGTCTCCAGCGCCTCGTCCACCCGTGCGGCGATCTCCGTGTCGCCGAGATCCCCCGCGACGGCGAGTGGCTCGGCCACCGCCCGCCGGACCGTCAGCTCCGGATCCAGGGCCCGCAGCGGATCCTGGAACGCGTAACTCAGCCGCCCCGAACGGCGGAACGCCCGCAGCGCGCGCCCTCGCAGCCCGGAGACCTCGCGCCCGTCGAAGACCACCCGGCCCGAGCGCGGAGGGACCAGGCCCACGGCCGTACGGGCCAGCGTGGTCTTGCCGGAGCCGGTCTCCCCGATGACCCCGACGATCTCCCCCTCGCCCACGGACAGCTCCACACCGTCCAGCACCGGCCGCGCGTCCCGCCGGCCGAAGGCCACGGTCAGGCCGGAGATCTCCAGCAGCCCGCTCATGCCGCCACCTCCCGGGCGCCGCGCGCACCGGCCCGCGACCGTTCGATCTCCTCGCCGCGGACACACCGCACCCGCCGCCCGTCGGCCGTCTCGCGCAGCGGCACCGGACCGCTGAGGCACTCGGGCGCGGCGAACGGGCAGCGGTCGGCGAACCGGCAGCCCGGCAGCCGCGCGCCCACCTCGGGCGGCGCGCCGGGGATCACCTCCAGCTCGCGCCGTTCCCAGTCGCCGACCGTGGCCACGCGCAACAGCGCCTCGGTGTACGGATGCAGGGGGTCGTTCAGCACCCGCTCGGCCGGGCCGTCCTCGACCAGCTCCCCGGCGTACGCCACCAGAATGCGGTCGCACACCTCGGCGATCACCGCCAGATCGTGGCTGACCAGCAGCAGCGCCAGATCCTGCTCGGCGCGCATCCGGGCCAGCAGCTCCAGGACCTCCGCCTGGACCACCACATCCAGCGCGGTGGTCGCCTCGTCGGCCACCAGCAGATCCGGGGCGCAGGCCACCGCGACGGCGATCAGCACACGCTGCAGCATCCCGCCGGACAGCTCGTACGGATGGCGCCGGGCGACGTCGGCGGGGTCGTGCAATCCGACGGCGGCGAACAGCTCGACGGCCCGCTCACCGGCCCGCGCGCGGTCCAGCCCCAGCTTCACCCGCAGCACCTCGGTCAGCTGACGCCCCACGGTCAGCGCGGGGTTGAGATACGAGGCGGGGTCCTGGAAGACGGCGCCCACCCGAGTGCCGCGTACCCGGTCCCACTCCCGGCGCGACAGCCCGGTCAGCGCCTCACCGGACAGGGCGATCTCGCCCTCGGACACCGCGCAGCCCGGCGGCAGCAGTCCGAGCACCGACCGGCAGATGAGGGTCTTGCCGCTGCCGGATTCGCCGACCAGGCCGACGGCCTCACCGCGGCCCACGGTGAACGACACATCGCGTACGGCCGTCAGCCGTCCGGACGCGACGGTGACGCCGAGCCCCTCGACCGCCAGCGCGGCGGGTCGTCGGCCCAGGGCGCCGGGGCCGCCGGGCGTGGCGGGGTCAGGCGGCGGGGAGTGCGGCATCGGCCTGCTCCTTGGTGGTGTCGGGGGATTCGGCAGTGGCGCCCAGGGAGCCGGTGGCCGTCTCCGGCGCACCGCCGGGCAGCAACTCGTCCGCCCCGGCGTCCCGTACGGCATCGGCCAGCAGGTTGAGCGCACCGGCGGTGACGACGATCAGCGCGGCCGGGAACACCGGTGCCCAGATCTGCTGGGTGAGGAAGCCCAGGTCGGTGGCGAGCATGCCGCCCCAGGTGGCGGCGGGAGGCTGCACACCGACCCCGAGGAAGGTCAGCGAGGAGACCACCAGCAGACAGGTGGCCAGCGCGTGGGCGGCGGTGACGATCACCGTCGGCAGGACCTTGCTCCAGATGTGGGTTCGCAGCACCCGCCCGACCGAGGCGCCGAACAGCTCGGCCGACTCCACGTACTGGGCGTGCCGCAGGCTCAGCGCGGCGGCGCGGGTCATCCGGAAGAACAGCGGGGCGTAGAGCACCCCGAGCGCCAGCATGGCCTGGTGCATCCCGTTGCCCAGCGCGCCCACGACCGCGATGGCGAACACGGTGAACGGCAGCGTCATCAGCGCGTCGACCACGCGCTGCGCGATCCACTCGCCCACGCGCCCCATCCACAGCGAGGCCAGTCCGGTCGGCACGCCCACCGCCATCGCGGCGGCCACCGCCTCCACGGCGCCCGCCACCGAGCGGCCACTGCCCTCCAGCAGCCGGCTGAGCACATCGCGGCCCAGATAGTCGGTGCCCAGAAGATGGCCGGGGCCGGGGCCGCGCAGCATGTTCCTGGGGTGCTGGGCCAGCGGATCATGCGGCGCGAGCCGGCCGCCGAACGCCGCAAGCAGCACGATGGCCAGCAGCACCAGCAGCGCCACCTTGGCGGACGGATGTCCCCATGCCCGTCGCAACGTCCTCATCGGCGCGTCACCTCCCGGCGCCGGGCGGCCGGATTCAGCGCGAGCAACGCCGCGTTGACGGCCACGTTGACGACCAGGACCACCGCGATGGTCACCAGCAGCGTCCCCTGGATCACCGGAATGTCGTGCTGTTCCGCCGACTGCAGGGTGAGCTGGGCGAGACCGGGCAGCGCGAAGATCTGCTGGGTGACCACCGCACCGCCGAGCAGCATCGGCACGCTCATCCCGAGCGCCGTCAGCGCCGGTCCCGCGGCGTTGCGCAGGGCATGGCCGAACACCACGCGCCGGGCGGGCAGTCCGCGCATCACCGCACCCGTCACATAGTTCTCCCGCAACGTCCCCACCAGCGAGGTGCGCAGTTGACGGGCGATGGCGGCAGCGGCCTCCAGGCTCAGCGCGAGCGCGGGCATCACGGTGTACCGCAGCCACTGCGCGGGGTCCATGTCCAGCGGCACATAGCCACCGGACGGCAGCCACCCCAGCTTCAGCGAGAACACCGTGACCAGCGCGATGGCCACGACGAAACCGGGCAGGGTGCCGAGCAGCGCGCACAGCGCGGTGACGGCGCGGTCCAGCCGTCCGCCGGCCCGGAGCGCGGCGGCGACACCGGCGGCTCCGCCCAGCACCACGGCCATCAGCAGCGCGAGCCCGGCGATGGACAGATCCACCGGCATCGCCTGCCGGATGCTGTCGGCCACCGGGACCGTGGTGAACCACGAGCGGCCCAGGTCCCCGGTGAAGGCATGCCCCAGCCACGACACGTACTGCTCCCACAGCGGCCGGTCGAGGCCGAACTGATGGTTCATCCGGGCGATATCGGCGGGGGTCGCCGTCTCGCCGAGCACCGCCGCCGCCGGATTGGCCCCGGAGAGCGCGCCGAGACCGAAGGTGAGCGCGGAGGACAACAGGAACACCGTGCCCGCCGTGGCGAGGACGCGGCCGAGCGAGCGCGGGAGACGGGCCGCCCGTACGGGCTTCCGCCGGGTGTCCGCGAGGCGCGGAGCGAGCGCGGTCATCCGGCCGTCACCCCCTCGAACCGCTGCACCACCGGGAGCGAGGGGATGGCGGAGACGGAGGACGTACGGGCGAGGGCGCGCGGCACCGTGTAGAGGAACACATTCGGCATCGTGCGCACCGCCACCGCGGTGGCCGCCCGCAGCACCTCCGGGTAGCGCGGCGACTCCAGCGGGGTGCGGCGCACCGCGGCCACGGCCGCGTCCAGTTCGGGCGTCGTACGGCGGGAGGGGTTCATCAGCCCCTCCGCGCCGAAGAGCACCTGCATCGCCTGCACCGGTGACTCCCGCCCGGCGAACTGGTCGAGGTACAGGGCGCGGGAGTGCTGGACGTACACCACCTGGGACGCCCGCGCCTCGGGGATGACCTCGATCCGGGCCCGGAACCCGGCCCGGTTGAGCTGCGCCTGCAACTGCTCGGGAGCGCCCTGCGGCTGGGCGGTGGTGATGGTCACCTCGACGCCGTCGTGGTATCCGGCCTCCCGCAGCAGCGCGCGTGCCCGCTCCGGGTCGTGCCGGTACACCGCGCCGAGCGCCGGGTCGAAGCCCGTATAGCCGGGCGGGAAGGGCTGGTGGTCCACCTCGCCATGGCCGAACTGCTCGCTGTCCAGCAGGGCTTGGCGGTCCACCGCGTACTTCAGGGCCTTGAGGACGGCGGGGTCGTCGAAGGGCTTCATGGCGGTGTTCACATCCAGGACGCGCACCACCATCGACGGGATGAGCTGCACCGTGAAACCGGCCTCACGCGCCGCCTCGACCTGGCTGAACGGGATCTGGGCCACATTGAGCCGCCCGGACTGGAGCGCGGCGAGCGCCGTGGTCTCATCGGGCTTCGGGTACGCCTCGAAGCGTTCGACGGCGATGTGGTCGGCGTTCCAGTAGCCGGGGTCGCGGCGCAGGCTCGCCATCGAGTTCTGGGTGTAGGACACCAGCCGGAACGGGCCGTGGCCGACCGGCCTGGTGGCCAGCCGCGCCTCGTCCTTCCCGAACGCGGTGGGGCTGACCACCATGCCGGTCTTCCCGGCCAGGAGTGCGGGCAACTGGTAGTCGGCCTCGGTGAGTTCGAGGACCACGGTGTGGGCGTCGGGGGCCCGTACCGTGTCGATGCTGGTCAGTTGGGAGGCGATCAGGGACTTGGGGTGGTGCTTGCCGCGCTCGACGCTCTTCTTGACGGCCTCGGCGTTCACCGGGGTGCCGTCGGCGAACCGCAGGCCCCGGCGGAGGGTGAAGGTGAGGCGCCGGCCGTCGTGGGAGTAGCGCCAGGAGGAGGCGAGCGCGGGCTTGGCGCCGCCCTTGGCGTCGAGTTGGGTCAGCCCGGAGTAGACGAGCGACAGCAGGTGGACATCCCAGCCCTTGGACGAGAACACCGGGTCCCAGCTGGAGGGCAGATCCCAGCCCCAGCGCAGGGTCTCGCCCCCGCCGCCCGCCCCGGTCGTCGCCACCCCGCCGCAGGCGGAAAGCAGCAGGGAGCCACCCGCCACCAGGGCGAGCCCGAGCACGGAGCGCCGGTCCGGAGCGGGGCGCGGTGGTGGATCGGGCGGACGGCGGACGGGAAGTGGCGGGGCGGCGGAGGTCATGACGGGACGTCGCCTTTCGTGGTGTCAACTGCCCCCGGACGGGCGTGAGCACACGGCCGCACACGTCCGCACACGACAGCGAGGACACGCGGACGGGCAGCGGTCATGAAGGCCGGAGGCGGTGGGGCCCGGGGAGGAAAGCGAAGGGAACGAGCGGGGCGAGGCGCTCGGGACGTGGCAGATCGCGTCGGCGAATCGCGTCGGCGAAAGGGGGCGATCAGCGACAGATGGCGCTGGCGGTGCGCCGGAAGTCCACGTATCGGCACACCACACCGGGGTGCGTCGTCAGCATGTGCCCATGGTGCGGGGCGAGGGGCGGCGAAGTCAATGGACACCTTTAGGTGTCTCATGGGGTAAGACGGCTACGACCTGGGGCTTTTCAGCCCTGACGAGGCGGCGAGCGCTGGATGGGCGGCGGCCTCGTCAGGGTGCAGCCACAGCGGCCCGCCCGCCGTCTCCACCCGTACGGCCGTGGGCGGGGGAGTGGTCCGGCCCGTCAGCAGTGACAGGTCGGGCCCGGTCAGGCTGCGGTACTCCGCCAGGGCCTCCTCGGCGCCGATGAGGGCCGCCTGCCAGAGATGACCGGGAGCCACCGTGCGCAGCGCCGCCGTGTACTCGGCCATGCTCCGCCACCCCGGTGCGGCCAAGCGCCCGCCGGGGCCGGAGAACACCAGCGTGGGCAGCGCGTAGCGCACCCCGTCGTCGGTTTCCTTGACGCCCGTGCCATGCGGCCCCGGGGCGTGGAAGGCATACGCCTCCGGGATCGGGTCGCGGGCCTCGGCGTGGTCCTGCCGAATGGCCGCCACCACCGACGGCTCGCCCATCTCCGCGCCCAGCCGCCCCACATCGACACCGTCGAGCCCCGCCAGGGCGTCGAGCACCCGCTCCGCCGTATCGGCCGGAGTGCCCAGGACGAACGTGGTCTCGCGCAGCCGCCGCAGCACCCGCTCCGCGGCGATCGCGCCCTGCCGCTCGGCCGCCTTCGAGGCGAGCGAGGCCGGCCGGCTGGTGGCCGCCACCCATCGCAGCCGATGAGCGTAGGGCGCCCGCGCATGGCGGGCGATATCGGCGATATAGCGGCTGTACCAGGCGGTCTCGGCGGCGGGGTCCGGTGCCGGATCGTCGCCGTCGTCGAAGAGGATGCCGAACACCCGGCGCCAGCGGGCCCGCCCCGCGGTGAGGGCCCGCAGGTGGCGGAACGCGGGCTCGGAACCCCACGCCCACGGGCAGGCCGGATCGGTGTACTCCACGATCTCGACGGCCCCGCCGCCGTCCGCCCCGGTGCTCCGGGCCCGGTCCGGGCTCGCGGACGTCATGCGGCCAGCCGCTCGCGGACCAGATCGCTCAGGGCGGTGGCGGTCAGCACCTGGCGCACATGGTCCTCCATCCCGCGCCACACCCCGGGCAGTCCGGCCGCCGGGCCGTGGTAGCCGAGGCCGTCCAGCCGCTCACCGCGCAGCGTCAGGAACGCCCCGTCCACGGCGAGCACGATGTCCGCGAGGGTTATCTCAGCGGGGTCGCGGGCGAGCCAGTAGCCACCCTCGCAGCCGCGCTGACTGCGCACCAGACCGGCCTGGCGCAGATCGCGGAAGACCGCCTTGAGGAACCGGAAGGGGATGCCCTGGGAGGTCGCTATCGCCTCACAGGTGAGTGGCCTGCCCGCGTCCGCGGCCAGCTCCGCCAGCGCCCGGACCGCGTAGTCCGCCTTCGCCGAGATCTGCATACGGCCATTATGCAGCGTGGATTTCATGGTGTTGTGCCTGGTGGGAGAAAGGACACCTGTTGACATCCATTACCCGGGCTTTCTACGGTCGGTGTCATGACGACGCCCGGCGGCGACCCCGCGCAACAGCACGACGCGTTCCATCCGCATCTGAAGGATCTGACGGCCACCGCCCCCGACAGTCCGTTGCGGATGCGTCTGCACCACATCCGCACCGAGGACGTCGACCCCGGCACCGCCCAGACCGAGGGCATGCGGCGGTTCGCCGCGATCAGCGGTCAGTCGGTGGGCTCCGAGCGGCTCTGGATGGGCCAGACCCATGTGGCGCCGGACACCGCCTCCGCCAACCACCACCACGGCGAGTCCGAGACGGCCATCTTCGTGGTGCGGGGCCACCCCGAGTTCGTCTTCGCCGAGGAGCGGAACGGACATGTCGAGGAGGTCCGGCTGCGCACCCGCCCGGGCGACTACATCTTCGTTCCGCCGTTTGTGCCGCACCGGGAGGAGAACCCGGACCCCGACGACGAGGCGGTGGTGGTCATCGCCCGCAGCACCCAGGAGGCCATCGTGGTCAACCTGCCGGAACTGTATGTGCTGGAGCCGGGGGAGTAGCCGCCCGCGCGGACACGTGGCGTAAACCTGGCCGCATCCCATCGGCGCTGACCATGCATTCCGCCGACGCTCGCGGGTAATCGCCCCTGCTGTGCCCCCTCCATCGACGAATTGACGAAAGGAGCGGCATCGTGAGCGACGACCGGCGACCGGAGGATCGAGAGGAGCGCGTGGACCGGGGCGGGATCCCCAGGGACCTCCCCGATCAGCAGGCGCAGGACGGCCCCGACCACCTGGACGTGGCGGGCGCCGGCCAGGAGCCGGATCTCGGGGACGACGTCC
This sequence comes from Streptomyces sp. 11-1-2, assembly GCF_003595545.1. NCBI lineage: Bacteria > Bacillati > Actinomycetota > Actinomycetes > Kitasatosporales > Streptomycetaceae > Streptomyces > Streptomyces sp. 11-1-2. Next base: position 777,569 of record NZ_CP022545.1, on the reverse strand, counting down.
CCGAGACGGACGAGTCCGGCACGGGACGGCAGGGGAAGCCGCGGACCGGAAGCGTGCACCCCGAGCGGCCCGTCCCGGACGAGCCCTCGGGGTGAACGCCCCCGGCGCGATACGGGGCGGGTCAGGTACCGGCAGGGCGGGCGCGGACGTGGATGCGCTCGCCCTGCGCCCCGAACAGGGAGAGGAACTCCACCGGCTGGTCCCCCGCGTTGGCGAAGCCATGGGGCGTACGGGTGTCGAATTCGGCGGCCTCACCGGACGTGAGCACCAGGTCGTGCTCGCCCAGCGCCAGCCGTAGCCGCCCCGAGAGCACATAGAGCCACTCATAGCCCTCGTGCACCCGCTGCTCCAGCGGCTCATCGCGCTCGCCCTGCGGCCGGGGCGGCATGATCTGCTTGTAGGCGTGCAGTCCGCCCAGATAGCGGGTCAGTGGAACGAACGTCTGGCCCTGCCGGGTGAACGGCCGCGGATGGACCCGGGGATCCCCGGTGGCGGGCGCCCCCACCAGCTCGTCCAGCTGCACTCCGTACGCCTTGGCCAGCGGCAGCATCAGCTCCAGGGTCGGCTTGCGCTGCCCCGACTCCAGTCGCGACAGGGTGCTCAGCGAGATCCCGGTCGTCTCGCTGAGCTGGGCCAGTGTGGTGCCACGGGTGCGCCGCAACGCCCGTAGCCGGGGTCCCACGGCGGTCAGTACCTCGGTGAGGTCTTCGTCAGCCATACCTTTCATTTGCTACCCCGGCAAAGAAGTTTGTCAAGTGGCCGCGGCCGTGTGCACTGTCTTGTCCGGAACGAAGGGAGCGCATCTGACATGACCACCGACCCGCACACCATCTCGCCCGACACCTCGCCCGAGGAGTTCTGGGACACCTTCTACAGCGCCGAGGACCGCGTCTGGAGCGGCAAGCCCAACGCCGCTCTGGTGCGCGAGACCGCCGGGCTGACCCCTGGCAGCGCGCTGGACCTCGGCTGCGGTGAGGGCGGCGACGCGATCTGGCTCGCCCGGCAGGGCTGGCGGGTCACCGCCGTCGACGTCTCACAGGTCGCGTTGGACCGCGCCGCCGGACACGCGGCGTCCGAAGGTGTCGGCGACCACATCGAGTGGCAGCGACACGACCTGTCCGAGTCCTTCCCGGCCGGCACCTTCGATCTTGTCTCCGCCTACTTCTTCCACTCCCGGCTGGAACTGCCCCGGGACCAGATCCTGCGCACCGCGGCGGCGGCCGTCGCACCGGGCGGAGTGCTGCTGATCACCGGACACGCCGCATTCCCGTCCTGGGCGCCGGACCCCGGTCCGGAGTTCCACTTCCCCACGCCCGAGGAGGTGCTCACCGGGCTCGACCTCGCGGACGGGGAGTGGGACGTCCTCGTCAGCGATGTCCATGTGGAGAACATGACCGCTCCCGACGGACAGCCGGCCACCCGCACCGACAACACCCTCAAGGTCCGCCGCCGCTGACGGCGGCCCCGCGGCCCACTCGGGAACCGGCCCGCCTCGGGAACCGGCCCGCCTCGGGAACCGGCCCGCCTCGGGAACCGGCCCGCTCTCAGGAACCGGTGCGCCGGAACGCCCAGTCCATGCGCGGCTCCAGCAGCGAGCGCAGGACCCGTCGCACCGGTCCCGTGCACAGCACGGTGATCATGAGCACCGCGGCCGCGGTGACGGCGAGCTCCCCGAGCGGGGTGTGCAGCCACGGATGGTCGTACCAGCCCCAGAATCGGGACGACTTGATGATGAAGCCGTGCAGCAGATAGCCGTACAGCGTGCCCGAACCGAGCGCGGTGAACCAGGTCCGGCGCCCCGGCACCCAGGCCAGGAAGCAGGCCGTCAGCACCAGCGCCAGACCGAAGAGGGCGGGTGTGGTGAGCAGACCGGCCCAGGACGGTACGCCGTCCAGCGCCGCCACGCTCTTGCGGTGGTAGAACCACTCCGCGTCCAGCCAGGGCGCCACCGCGTACGCCGTGCACAGGGCGAAGGCCGCCACCGGAAGGGCGATCAGCCGGGTCCGCCGGGTCCGCAGCCGGGTGAAGTGGTCCGGTCGCAGGGTGAGTCCGACCACGAAGAACGGCAGGAACGCCAGCACCCGCTGCAGGCCGAGATCCCCACCGGCCTCGGGCGAGATGGAGGCCAGCGCGGCCACCGCCAGCGCGACCGGCACCGGGTGGCGCAGCGCGAGCCACAGCGGGGTGGTGATCCGCCAGATGAACAGCGCGGCCAGGAACCACATCACATACCAGGGGTCGAGCAGGCTGATCGGATAGTCCGGATCGTCCTGTGCCCAGCGGTAGAAGAGCGTGTACGCGACCTCGAAGACCACATACGGCACGACGACACCCGTGAGCAGCCGTTTCACCCGGCCCGGCGCCATATCGAAACTCCGCGAGAAGTAGCCCGATATGAGGGCGAACGCGGGCATGTGGAACGCGTACACCAGCAGGTAGATCGCGGTGGCCGCCCGGCTGCCGTAGGTGAGTGGCTCCCATGCGTGGCCACACGCCACCAGCACGATGGTGAGGTACTTCGCGTTGTCGAAGTACGGGTCGCGCGTCCGGCCGCCCGACGCGCCGCCCTCGCGCGGTCGTGGGACGACGGCCGAGGGTGTGGTCACACGGGTGTCGGTCTCCTGCTGCACAGCTACTCCCGGATCCCTTCGATCGAGCCGACAGTCGAATCCTGGTCGTCTGCCCCGCTCTGCCCGTCCCATGCGGGCCCAGGACTCGGATCCCAGTACGTGCGGCCCGGCCGCGGCGTTCACCGGCGGGCGGCGCGTGCGGGGATCCCCTCATGAACCCGGCCTTCCCCTCAGGACACGGGGAGCCGGCTCAGCGAGGTCAGCTCGGCGTCTGCGGAGGCGAACAGCAAAGCGACGGTCAGGGCGCCCGGGTCCGGGACGCCACGGGCGTGGTCGCCGGTATAGCTGGCACGCCCGCGCCGGGCACGCAGATCGGTCGTGGACCGGGCGCCCCGATGGGCCGCCACCGCGGCCACATGGAGCGCGTACGCGGGGTCGCCGGTGGGTTCACAGGAGGCGAGGACCCGTGCGGCGGGGACGAGGGCGTCCACCATCGTCTTGTCGCCCACCTCGGCCTCGCCGACCCGCTGGATCGCGGCCGTCCCCGCGGCGGTGCCCAGGGCCAGCGCGGCGGTTCCGGGCGGGTCGGCGGCCATCCCCAGCGCGTCGGCGAGCTCCTGGAAGAGCAGCCCGAACAGGGGACCGCTGGTGCCGCCGACATCGTCGAGGAAGACCCGCGCGGCGGCGTCGAGCGGCGCGTCCGGGCCTCTCCGGCTTCTCTCGCCGTTCCCCCCGCCCGCCGCCAGGGCGTCCAGCGCACGGCGGACACCGTCCATCCCGGTGACCAGGTTGCCACCGAAGTCCCCGTCGCCCGCCTTCTGGTCGAGCGCGGTGAGCTCGGGTTCCACGGAGCGTACGGTGGCGGCGAACCGCGTCAGCCAGTCCATGACGGCGGCGTGCGTAAGGCCCTTCGGGCCGAGCTGGTCGGACATGAGCGGGGCAACTCCTCGGGGCGGTGGCGGGGTCAGTGGCGGGCCGATGGGGCCGGACGGGGTCACAGGGGCCAGGCGGGGGTGTGGGCGGGGGCGTCCCACAGCCGCAGCGCCTCCGCGTCGGTGGCGAACAGGGTCAGCGAGAAGCCCCGCATGTCCAGGGCGCTTACGAAGGTGCCGGTCAGGGACCGGTCGAGGCCGACACCGCGGTCGTCGAGGGCCTTGGCGACGGCGTGGCGGATGCCGTACAGCTCCAGCGAGGTGATCGAGCCCAGCCCGTTGATCAGGGCGAGCACCCGTGTCCCGGCGGTGTCGGGCAGCGCGGCCAGCAGCTGGTCCGTCATGGTCTCGATCAGCTTGCCGAGCGGTGCGTGCGGGGTGGTCCCCTCGGCCCGCTCGCCGTGGATGCCGACCCCGAACTCCAGGACGTTGTCGGGCAGGCCGAAGGCCGGTGCCCCGGAGGCCGGCGTGTTGTGGGCGGCCGAGGCGACGGCGAGGCTGCGGGCCCGCCGGGTCACATCCGTGCCGAGGGCGATCAGGTCCTCCAGGCCGCGCCCCTCGTCTGCGGCGGCGCCGAGGATCTTCTCGATGATCAGGGTGGCGCCGGTGCCGCGTCGGCCGACCGCGATGTCATCGGAGTCGCTGGCGATGTCGTCGTCGATGAGGACCCGCGCACAGCGGATGCCCTCGTGGGCAAGGCGCTCGGCGGCGATGCTGAAGTTGATGCGGTCACCGGTGTAGTTCTTGACGATGTGCAGCACGCCATCGGGCCGGGCGACGGCCCGGCTGGCCTCGAAGATCTGCCGGTTGTGGGGCGAGGCGAAGATCCGCCCGGGGCAGGAGGCGTCCAGCATCCCCGTACCGAGGAAGCCGGAGTGCAGGGGTTCATGGCCGGAACCGCCTCCCGAGACCAGCCCGACGCGGCGGGTGGGTGCGCAGTGGCGGGTGCGGAAGTATCCGTGGTCGGGGTGGTAGGCGACGAGATCGGCATGGGCGGCGGCGAAGCCCGCGAGCGCGTCGGGAACGAGAGACTCGGGCGAGTCGCGGAAGTACTGGGGCATGAACTCGGCTCCCTGAGCGAGTGGGGCGGACGGGGTGCACTCGGCGGTCGAGCGCCGTCGCGGCGGCAGCGGTATGAGGGCTCAGGAACAGATCGTCTCCGCGACCCGGCGGCAGGGTGCTCAGGCTGGACAGCAGCGGGACTCCAACGGCCTACAGGCATACGCCGGTCGTGTGCAGAAGGGGAGGCATTGGGGAGGTTCTGGCTCGTGTGCCGGCGGGGAGCGGCGGGGTAGGGACCGGCGGACATCCGGCACCACCCATGCGGCATCCGGCACCACCCATAAGGAGTCGCCCATGTCCCTCGATGACTTCGAGCGCCATCTCCTGCTGTTCGGTCCCGCCCGGTCCACCCCCTGGACCGGCTGAGTGAGCGTCTGGGCGGGGCGCGCGTCTGGGCCAAGCGCGAGGCCTGCAACAGCGGACTGGCCTTCGGCGGCAACAAGACCCGCGAGCAGGTCGCCGCGGTGGCGGCGAAGCCGGGGCTGAAGGCCGTACTGGTGCAGGAGAGCTGGGTGGACGGGCCCGACTTCGCCCCTGAGGCGCCCCTGGTCCGTCCCCCCGGCCCCTCCCGCTGGTCAGAAAGGAGGCATGAAAGGGGAGGAACGCGAGGCGATGGGCGGACTCCACCGGGGTACCCGACGTACGGCCCGGGCCACGCGGCCCCGTGGCCTCCCCACCCCCGCGAGACCAGGGAGCCAGGGTGACGGACATGAACACCGGGAACGACCGGCAGACCGGAAACGCCGCGCCCCCCGACGGCCCGCTGTCGGGCTGCGCGGCGCTGGTGACCGGCGCGTCCAGCGGCATCGGCGCGGCCACCGCTCTGGCGCTGGCCCGGCAGGGAGCCGATCTCGCACTGGTGGCCCGGCGCACCGATCGGCTGGAGGACCTGGCCGCCACCCTCCGGGAGGAGGGCCGCTCCTGCGCCGTCCTCACCGCCGATCTGCGGAGCGCGGCCCAGGCCCGTCAGTGCGTCGAGGACGCGGCGGAGCAGTGCGGACGACTCGATGTGCTGGTGAACAACGCCGGCTATGTGGCCACCGGCACGGTCGAGGAGAGCGACCCCGAGACATGGGAGCGGATGATCGACCTCAACGTCGAGGCCGTACTGCAGACCTCCCGGCAGGCGCTGCCGCATCTGCTGCGGACGGCGTCCGACGGCCCGCGCGGGGTGGCGGACCTGGTGAACGTCAGCTCGGTGGGCGGCCGGGTGGCGCGGCCCGGCAACAGCGTCTACTCGGCCACCAAACACGCGGTGGGCGCCTTCAGCGAGGCCATGCGCCAGGAGGTGACCGCCCGCGGAGTCCGGGTGGGGCTGGTCGAGCCGGGCATGACCGTCACCGAGATGACGGCCGGCAACAGGACGGCCTCCGTCGCACGCGGCATGGCGCGCGAGTCCTGGCTGCGCCCCGAGGACATCGCCCGCGCGATCGCCTTCATGGTCGTCCAGCCCGCGCATGCCGCTGTCAACGAGATCATGGTGCGCCCCACCGCCCAGGAGCACTGACCCGCCTGCCCCGGCCACCCCTTCCGCCCCGTTACGCCGCGGCGTAACGGGGCGGAAGCGCGTGCCGACCTCGGCCCGGCTTGGCTCTCGTCAGGCCCCGCTCGGCCCTCGCGGAAGCGTGCGCGAGGGATTTACAACGTTGGAAATTCTCTTTAACGTTGCGCCACGCACGGCCCGGGCCGCTCTTCCCCCTCCACCACTCCTCCCGAGGGAGCGTGCATGACCACGCTGTACCGAAGACACCTCCTGCCCACTCTGCTGGCTCTCCTGACCGTCCTGGGCTCGCTCCTGGCCGTCCAGGCGCCTCCGGCCGCGGCCGCCTCCGGCACCCTGCTGCGCGACGGCACCGGCCTCTACCCCCGCGCCCTGCGGCTCGCGCACAACGGCGCCGCCAACGGCCGCGTCCTCGCTTCGGTGGTCACCTTCCGCGGCTCGGACGGGATCGGCGCCATCTACGAGAGCACCGACGACGGCGCCACCTTCCGCCAGGTGGGCGAGGTGGCCGACCCCGAGGCGTCGGGCGGCCAGGGCGAATGCTGCGCCACCTTGTACGAACTGCCGCAGGCGGTCGGCGACATGCCGGCCGGGACCCTGCTGTGGTCCGCCTCCATCGGCCAGGACGAGCCGGACCGCCGGATGGCCATCCGCGTCTTCCGCAGCAATGACCAGGGCCGTACCTGGTCCTATCTGTCGACCGTGGCCACCGCCCCCAGCACCAGGGGGCTGTGGGAGCCGGAGTTCTCCCTCGATTCCAGTGGGCGCCTGGTGGCCCACTACTCGGACGAGACCGACCCCGCCCACAGCCAGAAGCTGATCGCCGCCCGCAGCGCGGACGGGATCACCTGGGAGGGGCACCACGCCACCGTCGCCAGCAGGCTCGCCTCCGACCGGCCCGGTATGCCCATCGTGCGCAAGCTCCCCGACGGCCAGTACTTCATGGCGTACGAGATCTGCGCCGCCCAGGGGCAGTACTCATGCGTGGTCCACTACCGGACCTCGCAGGACGGCTGGAACTGGGGCGACCCCGCTCACCTCGGCTACCGTCCCGAAACCGCCGACGGCAAGTACTTCACCCATACACCGAACCTCGCCTGGGCCCCCGAGGCCGGCAACCCCCGGGGCAAGCTGTTCCTCATCGGCCAGGTCCTGAACAACGCCGACGGCAGTACCGCCGCCGGCAGCGGTGCCACCGTGTGGACCAACAGCAACGGTGGCACCGGGGCGTGGCGTTCGATCCCCGCACCGGTGCGGGTGGACTCCAAGGTGGTCGACTGGTGTCCCAACTACAGCTCGGCGCTGCTGCCCTCGGCGGACGGCAGCCGTGTGCTGGAGATCGCCACGGACTACGTGGGCACCGTGTGCAAGCCCTTCTTCGCCACCGCGGGGGGCTGACCGGGTGAACGATCGGGTGAACGACCACTGACCGAAGCGGTGTTCACCCGGCCCCGGATTACCCGTCCGGCCGTTCGGGGCCGGTGCCCAGCATGGTGCGCACGACCGTCTCCACCAGGGCACCGGCCTCGGCGCGCGTCCGCGTGCCGAGCCGTTCGTCGAGCAGAAGTGTGCTCAGCCCGTGAACGAGCGACCAGGTGCCGGTCAGCAGCGCCTCGCGCCGCTCCGGTTCCGCGACGGCCGCGATGCGTTCCGCCACGAAGGCGATCGCCGCGTCGGAGGCGGCGATGGCGTCGGGGTGAGTGCTGCAGGGCTGCCCGAACATGAGGCGGTACACCCCCGGGTGGTCGAGCGCGTAGTCGACCGCCGTACACGCCATGGCGATGAGCTCCGCGCCGGGGTCGTCCCCGGGGACGACCGCGGCGAGGCGTTCGCCCAGCTCCGTGAAGCCCCGGGTGGCGAGGGCGGCGAGCAGTGCCTCTTTGTCGCGGTAGTGGCGGTAGGGAGCGTTCGGGGAGACCCCGGCATGCCGGGCGACCGCGCGCAGCGACAGCCCGCCCGGGCCCTCGGTGTCGAGGAGCGCGAGGGCGGAGTCGAGCAGGGCCGCTCGGAGATCCCCGTGGTGGTAGCCCGAGCCGGTCGATGTTGACAGTGTCCACACCTCCATCATTCAATGTGGGCATTGTACACATCGATGCGGGCCGGTCCGTGCGGACACGACCCGCGCCACAGGAGTGCCCGATGTCCGAATCCCCCGGCCCGTTGGTGCCCGCCGCCGCTCGACACCCATGGCTGTGTCTGTGGGGCGGCGCCATGGCGTCCTTCCTGTCCGTCGGCGGCCGGTTCGACGTGCCGTTGGCGGTATGGGCGGCGCCGCTGCTCCTCCTCCGCTTCCTGCGCCACACCCGCCCGCTCGTGGCCCTGCCGGCGGTGTTCGCCGTGACGGTGTCGTCGGCCGCGGTGTGGATGGCCGAACTCGCCGTACCCATCACCTGGCTCACACTCCTGGGGGATGTGGCCTTCGGCGTCGCCTATGGTCTGCCCTACGTCGCCGACCGGCTGCTCGGCCCGAGCGCCGGCACCCTCGGCAGGTATCTGGTACGCCGACGTTCCCACCCATGGCTCGCCCACCCCGTACTCCCCCACGGGCGACCTCATCTCCTGGGGCGTACTCGCCGCCACCGTGGCCGCGGCGACGGTTCTCACCGTGCGCTCGCGGCGCCGCCCCGCTCCGCGGATTCCTTCCGCCTCCTCCGCGCGGGCGTCCGGCGTTGGCCCGGGCAGGTGACGGACACCGCCCGGACCATGACCCGAACGCCGTACGGCGGTGACCCGGGCAGCGGGCCAGGGCCACGTACCGCGGCGTGGCCACCACACACCGCGCGGCCGGTGCACCGCACCCCATGCCACGCGGTTGACCTGCGCGAATGACCTCGATAGGGGAGAGGTGGCGAGGTGGCGCGCGGACGGAAGGCGAGTGGCCGGGGCCGCTTCCGGCTGCTCCGGACGCCCGCCATCCGGCCGACGGCACGGGCCGTGTGGGTGCTCGACCTGTCCCGTCCCGGATGACAGCGTGGCCGGCATGGAGCACAGCCCAGGACCGCAAAACGTGCGCGCGAGGCTGCTGCTGGCCAGCGCCACCATGCTCTTCGTCGAGCTCGCGCTGATCCGGTGGACCGGCGCCAATATCGTCCATCTGAGCTATTTCTCGAACTTCATCCTCTTGGGCTCGTTCCTCGGGATCGGCCTGGGATTCCTCATGCCCGCCGACCGCGGGAAGTGGCTCACCCGCTGGGCGCCCGTCCCGCTCGCCGTTCTCGTCGTCTTGGTGCGCGAGTTCCCCGTGCAGGTGCGGCAGACCAGCGGCGAGGTCATCTACTTCACCGCCGTGAAGACCACCGGTCTGCCCCAGTGGGTGACCCTGCCGGTGCTCTTCGGACTGACCGCGCTGATCATGATGGCGATCGGGAAGATGACGGCCGATCAGTTCCGTCAACTGCCCTCGCTGGAGGCTTACCGCTACGACCTGCTCGGCTCGCTCACCGGCTCGGTGTCCTTCGCGCTGCTGTCCTGGCTGCGCGCACCGTCGGTGGTGTGGGGCGTGCTCGCCGCGGTGGCATTGCTGACCCTCGGCGGCCGCCGCAACACCATCCGGTATACGGTCCCGCTCGCCCTGATGGTGGCCGTCCTGGCGCTGGAGACGGCGGCCAGCGGCATCTCCTGGTCCCCGTACTACAAGATCGAGGTGACCAGGCCGACCTCCGGCAGCCGGGACTACAAGATCTCCGCCAATGGTGTACCGCACCAGTCCATCGCCCCGCTGAAGGTGCTGGGACGCCCGGGCTCCCCGTATGAGCAGCCCTACCGCGAAACCCCGAGGAACTCCCACCGCCGGGTGCTGGTCATCGGCGCCGGCAACGGCAATGACGTGGCAATGGCGCTCGCCCACGGCGCCCAGCGGGTGGACGCGGTGGAGATCGACCCCCGGCTGCAGGAGATCGGTGCGTCACTGCACCCGGCCCGGCCCTACGCCAACCCCCGGGTGCACGTGCACATCAACGACGGCCGGGCCTTCCTCGAACGCACCAAGACCCGCTACGACCTGGTCGTCCTCGCCCTGCCGGACTCCCTGACCCTGGTCTCGGGCGCCAGCAACCTGCGCCTGGAGAGCTATCTGTTCACCCGGCAGGCATTCGAGGCGGCCCACCGCCACCTCGCCCCCGGCGGCGCGTTCGCCATGTACAACTACTACCGGCAGAACTGGCTCATCGACCGGTTCGGCTCCACGCTCACCTCCGTCTTCGGACACGCCCCCTGCATCACCCACTACGGAGGCAAGAAGGCGGCCATCCTGGTGGCCGGTGTCACCTCGAGCAACCAGTCCTGCACCGCCTCCGCCTGGCGCCCCTCGGGCCCGGTGCCCTCGGCCGCCAGTGACGACCATCCGTTCCCGTATCTGCTGCACCGCACCATCCCCACCCTCTACATCGGGGTCCTGGGCGCGATCCTGCTGGTGACCCTGGTGTCGGTACGGCTGACCGGGGTCCGGCTGCGGCGCACCGCCCGCTATGTCGACATGTTCCTGCTCGGCGCGGCGTTCATGCTGCTGGAGACCAAGAACGTGATCGGCTTCGCCCTCTACTTCGGCACCACGTGGCTGGTCAACGCCATGGTCTTCGCGGGGGTGCTGGTCGCCGTGCTGTGCGCGGTGGAGGTCCGGCGCAGGCTGCGCCGGGTCAATCAGCTCGTGCTGCAGCTGATGCTCTTCGCCAGCCTCGCGATCGCCTGGCTGATCCCGTCCCATCTGGTGCTGGGACTGCCCTTCGCCCCTCGGCTGGCCGCCGCGATCGCACTGGCCTTCGCCCCCATCTTCTGCGCCAACCTCATCTTCTCCGACCGGCTGGCGGCGACCTCCGACCCCACGGCGGCCTTCGGCGCCAACCTGCTGGGCTCCCTGTTCGGCGGCACCCTGGAGTATCTGGCCCTGCTCACGGGCTATCAGGCGCTGCTGCTGGTCGTGGCGGCGCTGTACGTGGGTGCCTGTGTCGCCATGCGCTTCACCCGCCGCGGCTCCGGCGACGTCACCAGCCATGAACCACTCACCGTGCAGACGGCGCCACGCCCCTGAGCGCCCCTCTCCCAGCCGCCCCCGACCGCCTTCCGGTCGGGGGCGGCCGTGTCGGTGGCGCACGCCGCCGCTCTCACTCGAACATGACGTAATCCGGGCGTGGCCGCAGGGCCAGCACCTCTTCCGGGGTCATCAGCCGGCTCCCCTCGGTGTCCTCCTCGTAGAAGAGCTTGAAGCCGGTGCGCACGCCCTCGGGCTGGTCCTTGACCAATTGCCGCCAGGTGTCCCGCTTCATCCCCGGCGATCCGATGCCGTCCGCGCTCTTGATGACCACCACACCGGGCTGCGGGCGCAGCGCGGACTGTTCGCTGACGACGGACACGGCCACCTGGTGGAAGACCAGCGGCTTCTGCGGCAGATCGTGTTCGTCGATGATCCCGGAGAGATAGCGGGCCACATCGGTGAGCTCCTTGCCGCTGGTGTGGCCGTAGGTGTCCCCCGGCACCTCGCCCGGACCCATCTCCCACTCCGGGTCCAGGGCTATGCCGACATCGGGGTGGACCAGCCATTCGCGCAACGCCTTGACCTCGCCGAGTACCGACGCCCGGCCCGGCTGGATGTTCAGCAGCAGCAGGGCGCGATGGCGCTTGGCCGCGTCGTGGAAGCGGCGGATCGTGTCGGGGGAGGTGCGCGAGCGGTAGGTGCCGTCGGGGCCCGCGCTGCTGTTGGCCACCGTCGCGAGGAGTTCGAGCACCGGTTGCGGTTCGCGGTCCGCGGCGTAGGCGCGGGCGGTCTTCTCGATCTGGCGTACCTGGTCGTCGAGGTCGCCGATGCCGAGCCGGCCGAGCGCGGCGGCCCCGGGCAGTCCGCAGTAGCCCACCAGGCGGTAGCGGGACAGGTCCCGGCCGCCCCGGGGCAGTTCCGGCCGCGGCTTCGGGGTGGGAGAGGGGGAACTCTTTGATGGAGTGGCGGACGGGGAGCGCTCCGCCTTGCCGGAGCCTTGCGGGCCCGCTCCGGAGGGCGAACCGGCCGACTCCTCGCCGCAGCCGGCGAGCAGGCCGATCCCGGCCGCCGCGGCCACCGAGAGCATGCCGCGCCGGGTCGGTGGCGGTGTCCCCGATCCGCCGCCGCCGCGCCGCAGGGCGCCCTGTTCGGCCGGTGCCCGGTCGGTTGCCGGCATTCCGGGTGTGCTGTGAGCCACGTTCCCTCCGTCCGCGGTGCCGGGTCGGTGGACCGGGCACCGGTCTGTTGTGCGGGCCGATGGGTTGTCCGTGCCAGGCAGCCTGTCCGGTATGACGAAGGCGAAACGGAATAGTGTCCACCGGGCGGAGGGCATGCGTCGCTTTCAGCCCGGGAAGACGACCGGTGGCTGGGTGTGGAATGTTCGAACGAGGGCGGCCGGGCCCCCGATGGGCCCAACGCGCCCTGGAACGGGCCCTCTTGACGCACCTCGCGGCCCTGCCACCCGCGGGTGCCGGAACGGGAGGACGCCTCTCCGGGCGGTCAGGCGGGCGGGGTCAGCCGACGGATCGGCGCCCCCGCCAGGTAGGCGCGGATGTCCTCCACCACATCGCCGTAGAACCGCTCGTAGTTGCCTCGGGTGACATAGCCGAGGTGTGGGGTGGCCAGCAGATTCGGCAGGGTACGGAACGGATCGCCCGGCGGCAGCGGCTCCCGTTCGAACACATCGACCGCCGCGCCCGCGATCCAGCCGTCCCGCAGCGCCTCCGCGAGCGCCGCCTGGTCCACGATCGCCGCGCGGGAGGTGTTCACCAGAAGCGCCGTGGGACGCATCCGCCTCAGTTCCGCCGCGCCCAGCAGCCCCCGGGTGCGGTCGCCGAGCACCAGATGCACCGAGACGATGTCGCTGGTCTCCAACAGCTCCTCCTTGGAACCGGCCGGCCGCACCCCGTCCGCCTCCGCGCGCTCGGCCGTCAGATTCTCGCTCCAGGCGGCCACCTCCATACCGAAGGCCCGGCCGACCCGCGCCACCTGGGCGCCGATCCGCCCCAGCCCCAGCAACCCCAGACGGCGGCCGTACAGATCGGTGCCGACGGTGCTCTGCCATGAGCCGCCGTCCCGCAGCGCCGTGCTCTCCGGCACCACATGGCGGGCGAGCCCCAGGATCAGCGCCCAGGTGAGCTCGGTGGTCGGTTGCGAGCTGCCGCCCGTGCCGCACACGGTGACGCCATGGCGGGCGGCGGCCTCCAGGTCGACCGACGCGTTGCGCATCCCCGTGGTCACCAGCAGCCTCAGCCGTGGCAGCCGGGCGAACAGCGATGCGGGAAAGGGCGTGCGCTCCCGCATGATGACCACGATCTCGCAGTCCCCGATCGCCTCGGCCACCGCGTCCTCATCGGCGATGTACTCATGGACCGGCACCACGTCCACCGCGTCGAGCACACCGGACCAGTCGGCCGCCGACAGCGCCACGTCCTGATAGTCGTCGAGCACGGCGCAGCGCAGCTTCATGGGACTACCTCTGTTTCCGGGGACGGGTACGGTGTTTCTACCACCCGTGTGAAGCCACCCCGAAAACTGGGGCCTGACACGTCGTCACCGCGTTTGCGGCACCACCCTTCCGGATGACATCGGCGGTGCGGTCGCGGTGTGACAGGCGTGTGTTTTCACCGAAAGTTGGCCTCTCAAGGGGTGCTGAGACGCGTGTGGTTGTTTTGCGTAGTGGCACACAGGGCACCGCACCGTCTGAACAGCAGGCATAATCACAGCTGCGATGGGCGCAGACGCCCAGAAAGGGGACGAAGTGAAGTGAACGCGTTGAGCGCGGACAGCAGTGTGGGTTCGACCATTGAGGTACTGGAGGCCGAGCTCCCCCAACTGCAGAAGCAACAGGAGGCACTCAAGGGTGATTTGGAGGCCGTCACCAAGCGGCTGGAGGCGGTCAGCACCGCCCTGAGCAGCCTGCAGACGCTCTCCATCGCCACGGTGTCGGAGCAGGTCGTGGACGGCGCCCCGGTGGCGGTGGCGAAGCCCGTGGCCGAGGCCACCCCGGCCGGGCCGGCCGCGAAGCCGGCCACCGAGGCCACGGCCGAGACCGAGCCGGAGACCGCCGAGGACACGGCCTCCACCGGCCGTACCTCCGCCGCCACGCGCAAGGCGGCCATCGGCCGTCAGCGCAGCAGGGGCAAGGCGGCCAAGGCGCCGGCCACCGGACGGGCCACCAAGGTGGCGGGCAAGAAGACCGCCGCCGCCAAGAAGACCGCCGCGAAGGCCGTGGCGAAGGCTCCCAAGGCCACCAAGGCCACAGTGAAGGCCACTACCAAGGCCACCACCAAGGCCACCGCGAAGCCCGCCAAGGCCACCAAGGTCGCCGCCGCCGAGAAGCCGGCGGAGAAGGCCGCCAAGGAGACGGTCGCCACCTCCGAGCGCTCCACGGGGCTCGCCGACAGCGTGCTGGCCGCGCTGCGCAAGGCCGGTCGTCCCATGCGGGCCTCCGAGGTCAACGATGCCCTGGGCCGCGACGAGACCCGCACCAATGTGAACTCGGTGCGCAACACCCTCGAGCGGCTGCGTTCCTCGGACCGGGCCCAGCGTTCCGGCCGTGGCCTGTACGAGGCCTCGGCCACCAGCTGAGGGTGCCGTCAGTTCACCGCCACCCATGTGTAGCGGTGTTCGGGACGGCCGGTGTCCCCGTACTTGAGGGTGAGGCTGATGCGGCCCGCATGTTCGAGGTACTTCAGATAACGCTGGGCCGTGGAGCGGCTGATACCGGTGCGCTCCGCCACTTCGTGGGCGGAGAGCGGCTGGTCGGCCTGGTCCAGGACCCGCCGTATGAGGTCGACGGTGGGCGCGGAGTGGCCTTTGGGGAGGGCGGGGCCGGAAGTGTCGGCGGCTGCGAAGGCGCCGAAGATCCGGTCCACCTTCTCCTGGCCGGTCTCGCCGCGCCCGCCGACGCCCTCGAGGGTGCGGCGCAGCCCCGCGTAGCCGTCCAGCTTGGCCCGCAGCCCGGCGAAGCTGAACGGCTTGACCAGGTACTGCAGTGCGCCATGGCGCATGGCGGCCTGGACGGTGGCCACATCACAGGCGGCCGTCACCATGATGACGTCGGCGTGGTGGCCGAGCTGGCGCATCCGCCGCACCAGGGTCAGCCCGGTCTCGTCCGGCAGATAGTGGTCGAGCAGGACGAGGTCGACCGGGGTGCGTTCGAGGGTCGCGAGGGCCTGGGCGGCGGTATGGGCGCGGGCGGTGACCCGGTAGCCGGGCACCTGGGCCACATACGCGGCGTTGATCTCGGCGACGTGGAAGTCGTCGTCCACGACAAGAACGTCAATCATCGTGACTCTCCTGCTGCGGTGAACTCATGAGTGGGTGTGTCGTCCCCGGTGAGGGCCTCGGGCAGGACGACGGTGAACACCGCCCCGCCACCCGCCCGGGCGGTGACCCGGGCCATGCCCCCGTACCGCTCGGCCAGCCGCCGTACCAGGGCCAGTCCGATGCCCCGGCCGCGCGGCGACACCGTGGCGAACTCCTCATGGGCATCGGGCCGGGCGTCCCGGGAGCCGGGGCGGGCGGGCCGCTTGGTGGACCAGCCCTCGGTGAAGATCTGTTCGCGCATCCCCGGTGGCACCCCCGGACCGGTGTCGCTCACCCGCAGTACGGCGGTGGTGCCCTCGGCCCGCAACTCGACCTCGATGAACGGAGTGGGGGAGGGGTGTGCGGCCACCGCGTCCAGCGCGTTGTCGACGAGGTTGCCGAGCACGGTCACCAGATCGCGCGGATCGACCACCCGCCCGGGCAGCAGGGTCGCGGGCGAGATACGCAGGGCCACGCCGCGCTCGGCCACGATGGCCGACTTGCCGACCAGCAGCGCCGACAGCAGCGGATCGTGCACCCGTTCGGAGATCTGCTCGGCCGAGGCACGCCGGGCGTTGGTGAGCTCGGCCACGAACTGTGCCGCGCGTTCGTGCAGTCCCAGCTCCAGCAGCCCCAGCAGGGTGTGCAGCCGGTTGGCGTGTTCGTGGTCCTGGGCGCGCAGCGCGTCCAGCAGCCCGCGGGTGCTGTCCAGCTCGCGGCCCAGCAACTCCAGCTCGGTGCGGTCGCGCAGGGTCGCCACCGCCCCGCCGTCCTCGGTCGGCATACGGTTGGCCACCAGCACCCGGGCGCCGCTGACCGTCAGCAGATCCGCCCCGTCCACCCGCCCCGCCAGCACATCGGTGGTACGGCCCGGTGGCAGTGACTCCTCCAGGGTGCGGCCGGTGGCGTCCGGGCGGATCCCGAGCAGCCGCCCGGCCTCGTCGTTGATCAGACGGATCCGGCCGTGCCGGTCGAAGGCCACGACTCCTTCGCGGATGCCGTGCAGCATCGCCTCCCGCTCGTCCAGCAGCGCCGAGATGTCGGCGAACGCGACACCGTGCGTACGGCGGCGCAGTTGGCGCGAGACGGCGATCGCCGCCAGGACACCGACCCCGAGCGCCGCCCCCGCGTACAGCAGCAGCCGGGGCACCGCCGCCAGCAGCTGGTCGCGCACGCTGCCGTAGCCGATGCCCACCGACACCGCCCCGACGATCCGTCCGTCCCCGGAGTGCAGCGGAACCTTGGCGCGGGCCGAGCGGCCGAGCGTCCCCACGTCGATCTGCAGGACCTCCCGGCCCGAGAGCGCCTCGCCCGGATCGGTGGAGACGTGTTCGCCGATCCGGGCGGTGGTGGTGTGCGACCAGCGCACCCCCCGGGAGTCCATCACCACGATGTACAGCGCGCCGGTGGCCCGGCGGATCCGTTCGGCCGCCCGCTGCACCGGACCCGAGGGGGTGGGCTCGGTGGCGGCGAGGTCCCGCGCGATGTCCGGATCGGCCGCGGTGGTCTGGGCGATGGCGAGCGCCTGGTGCATCGCCTGGTTGTCGATCTCGGAGCTGAGCGGGGCCAGGAACAGCGCGGTCGCCAGCACCATCACCCCGGCGGTGATGGAGAGCTGCGCGGCGAGCACCTGGCCGGAGACACGCCGGGGCCATCGGATGCGCATGATGGGCCCCCTGTCTCCCGTCTCGCTCATCCCGTGTGGTTCCATGCGCGAGCGGTAGTACTTCGTCCGTTTATGGTGCTGTGAACGCACCGTAAAGGTGTCCGGGGCGTATGCCCAGTCTCCGTGGCGTTTTCGTTGCCAGGGCGCGAGCAAAACGAGCAGAACGCGGTTTGTGGGCGCAACGGCGGGTTGTGCCCAGAAGACTGCCGCTGTGGCCGAGGTCACTTCTAGCCTCCCGGCCATGAGCAGCCACACCAGCCCCGCCATCGAGCTGCGGGGAACGAGCAAGGCGTTCCGGACACCGTCCGGGGCCCTCCACACCGCGGTCAGGGATCTCGACCTGACGGTTGGGCACGGTGAGTTCGTCGCCGTCGTCGGGCCCACCGGTTGCGGAAAGTCCACGACACTGACGCTGGTCAGCGGGTTGGAGGAGCCCACCGAGGGCGAGGTGCTGGTGGCCGGTGAACCGGTCCGCGGCATCGCCTCCAACGTCGGCTTCGTCTTCCAGCAGGACGCGGTGTTCCCCTGGCGCAGCGTGCTGTCGAATGTGATGGCCGGCCCGCGTTTTCGCGGTGTGCCCAAGCAGGAGGCGAAGGAACGGGCCCGTGAGTGGCTGGCCCGGGTCGGTCTCTCCTCCTTCGAGGACCGCTATCCGCATCAGCTTTCGGGCGGTCAGCGCAAGCGTGTGGCGCTCGCGTCGACCTTCGTCAACGACCCCGAGATCCTGCTCATGGACGAGCCGTTCTCGGCGCTCGATGTGCAGACCCGCGCGCTGATGTCGGACGAACTGCTGGAGCTGTGGGCGGGGACCGGCGCCTGCGTCGTCTTCGTCACCCACGACCTGGAGGAGTCCATCGCCCTGGCCGACAAGGTCGTCGTGATGACGGCCGGACCGGCCACCGTCAAGGAGGTCTTCGAGATCGATCTGCCCCGGCCCCGCAAGGTCGAGTCGGTGCGGCTGGAGCCGCGGTTCGTGGAGATCTACCGGGAGATCTGGTCCTCGCTCGGCGAAGAGGTCCGCATCACCCGTGAGAGGGGTGCCGTCGATGCCTGAGACCGTGTCCGCCACGGCCGCGCCCACCCTCGACAAGACACCCGGCACGCGCACCAGGGCCCGGGCACGCGCCGCCCGCAACCGCGCGATCCTCGTCCAGACCAGCCGCGCCCTGGTGCTCCTCGGTGTCATCGGGCTGTGGGAATGGCTGGCCCGCGCCGCCGTCATCGACCCGTTCAACTTCTCGATGCCCTCCAAGATCTGGGACCAGCTCAAGCAGTGGGCGCTGCACGGCACCGCGCAGGGCTCGCTGTGGGAGCAGATCTGGTACACGCTCTACGAGGCGCTCCTGGGCTGGGGCATCGGCGTCGTGGCCGGTGTGGTCCTGGGGATCGCGTTCGGCCGGGTCGCTTTCCTCGCCGATGTGCTCGGCCCGTACATCAAGGTGCTCAACGCGCTGCCGCGCATCGTCCTCGCGCCCATCTTCCTGATCTGGTTCGGCCTCGGCCCGGCCTCGAAGGTCGCCTCGGCCGTCGTCCTGGTCTTCTTCCCCGTCTTCTTCAACGCCTTCCAGGGCGCCCGGGAGGTCGACCGCAACCTGGTGGCCAACTCCCGGATCCTCGGCGCGAGCAACCGCCAGGTCACCCTCCAGGTGGTGATCCCCTCCGCCACCTCGTGGATCTTCACCAGCCTCCATGTCAGCTTCGGCTTCGCCCTCATCGGCGCCATCGTCGGCGAGTACATCGGCGCCACCAAGGGGCTCGGCCTGCTGGTGTCCTCCTCGCAGGGCACCTTCAACGCCGCCGGTGTGTACGCCGCCATGGTGATCCTCGCCGTGGTGGCCCTGCTCGCCGAGGGGCTGCTGACCTTCCTGGAGAAGCGGCTCTTCCGCTGGAAGCCCGCCCAGCCCGGCGAAGACCGCTGAAGCCCCGCCTTCTTCTTCCCAGCTCATCACCGCTCACAAGGACGTAACCCATGCGCAACAGTGCCAAGTTCTCCGCGGCCGCGGTCGCCGCGGCGCTCGCTCTGACCACCCTCACCGCCTGCGGCGGTGACTCCAGCGCCTCCGGCGGCGAGAACGGCAAGGTCAAGATCATGGTGGGTGGCCTGGACAAGGTCATCTACATGCCCGCGATGCTCACCCAGCGGCTCGGCTACTTCAAGGCGGAGGGCCTCGAGGTCCAGTTGCTCACCGAGCCCGCCGGGGTGCAGGCCACCACCTCGCTGATCGCGGGCGATGTCCAGGGTGTCGTCGGCTTCTACGACCACACCCTCGATCTGCAGGTCAAGGGCAAGCAGGTGGAGTCCGTCGTCCAGCTCGCCCAGGCCCCCGGTGAGGTCGAGGTGGTGTCCAACAAGGCGGCGGACGAGATGACGTCCCCCAAGGACTTCAAGGGCAAGAAGCTCGGTGTCACCGGTCTGGGCTCCTCCACGGACTTCCTGACCAAGTACCTCGCGGTCGACAGCGGCGTGAAGACCAGCGAGTTCACCCCGGTGGCGGTCGGCGCGGGCCAGACCTTCATCTCGGCCCTCAAGCAGGGCTCCATCCAGGGCGGTATGACGACCGATCCCACGGTCGCCCAGATCGTGGACCAGAAGATCGGCAAGGTCCTGATCGACATGCGCACACCCGAGGGATCCAAGCAGGCACTGGGCGGTCTGTACCCCTCCTCCTCGCTCTACATGAACACCGACTGGGTGAACGGCCACAAGGACACGGTGCAGAAGATGGCCAACGCCTTCGTGAAGACCCTGAAGTGGATGTCCACCCACTCGGCCGAGGACATCGCCGCCAAGATGCCGAGCGACTACGCGCAGGGCGGTGCGAAGCTCTACGTGGAGGCCATCAAGAGCACCCTGCCGATGTTCACCAAGGACGGGGTGATGCCGGCGGACGGCCCGGCGACAGTCGAGCGCGTCCTCAAGGCGTTCAACCCCAACCTGAAGAACGCCACGGTGGATCTGAAGAAGACCTACACCACCGAGTTCGTCAAGAAGGCGGGCTAGGGGAGAAGGCGGACTAGGGGCCCCGAGGGCCGAAACCCGAAGGGCGCGGCCTCCCCGCACCCTTCGCACAGCACAGCCGCTTCGAAGAAGCCCAGCCTTCGACGGACTCAGCCCGACGCCGCCGTCCGCGCGACCGCCCAGGTCAGCCGGACGGCGGCGTCGTCGGCGAACAGCCGGCGGCCCGCCGCGATACGGCGCTCCCGCCACGCGGAGGGCTCGGTGAGCGCGTCGAGCAGCCGCAGCAGCTCCCACGAGTCCCGCGCATGGTCCGAGAGCCCCAGCGCGGCCATCCGCCGGACGCCCTCGCGGCCATGGCCCGGGATGGGGCGGTAGCCGATCACGGGCACCCCGGTGGCCAGCGCCTCCAGTGCGGTCTGACCGGCCGCGTTGTCCACCACGGCTCGTACGGCGGCCAGCAGACCGGGCATGTCCCGCTCCCAGCCGAAGGCCGCCACATCCGGTCGGCGCGACAGCTCGGCGCGCAGCCGCTCGTCCCGGCCGCACAGCACCACCGGCAGATACCCCGCCCCGGCCACCAGCCGCGCCGTGTCCACCACCCGTGTCCCGGCGCCCCACGCCCCCACGGACAGCAGCACCGGCGGCCTCCCGGGCGCGAGCGCACACAAATGCCGACGCCACCGCGCCGCCCCCGGCGCCGGGGCGAAGAAGCACGGCGCCACCACGGGTCCGGTGGCCACCGACGGACGGCCCAGCGCCCGGCGCACCGTGTCCGCGGCCTCCGGGGTGACACACAGATGCAGATCGTTGCCCGGGTGCAGCCACTGGCGGTGCACCGCGAAATCGGTCACCACGACCGCGCTGGGCACCCGCAGGGCCCCGCGCGCCCGGAGCCTGCCGGTCAGCTGCGCCGCCAGATGGAACACCGGCACGACGACGTCCGGCCGCTCCCGCTCCACCAGCGCCAGCAGCCGGTCCTCGGCGAGCGCGGCCAGCGGGGCGCTGCCCGGCCGGGGGCCTTTGCCGGGCCGGAAGAACGCCCGGTAGATGCCCTCGTACACCATCGGGGCCCGGCGGATGGTCGTCCGATAGAACGAACGCAGCCCCGTCCCGATCCGGTGTGGCAGCAACTCCAGCACATCCACCCGGCCGGCCCCCTGGCCCAGGTCCTCCAGCCTGCGCACCAGCTCGGCGGCGACCGCGTCGTGTCCGGCCCCCATTCCGGCGCTCACAACGAGAAAACGTGCCGACGGCTGGTGCATGGCCACCTCCGATGGTGCGAGGCGCGGCTCCTCATGGCTCACTGGAGGTATCCGCTCCGCACGCCGTCAAACCGCGCGCTCGACGGCCGGTGACCCAGGGCCAGCGGCCGGTCGGCGGCGAGACAGGGAGATGCCATGATCCGCCCCCTCCCGGACGCACCGCTCGATCGCGGCCACGTGCGGGACACCCGGTACGACGCCACCACCGGGACCAGGGTCGCGCTGGTGACCGGTGCCTCCTCGGGCATCGGCGCCGCCATCGCCCACCGGATCGCGGCCGAGGGCGGCTGGCGGCTGCTGGTCAGCGGCCGCCACCGGGAACGGCTCGAACGTGTGGCCGCCAGGACATCGGCGCTCGCCTTCCCCGTCGACCTGGCCGCGCCGGAGGGCCCGGAGGCGCTCGTCCAGGACGCCCTCCGTGCCGCCGGACGGGTGGATCTGCTGGTCGCGGGGGCGGGCGTGGGCTGGGCCGGCCCCTTCGCCACCATGCCGCCCGCCGCCATCGACCAGGTGGTCCGCGTCGATCTGCTCGCCGCGATGCGCCTGGTGCGCATGGTCGTCCCCCGGATGGAGGCCGAGCGGCGGGGACACATCGTGCTGATCGGCTCGGTGGCCGGAACCGTCGGGGTGCGCGGCGAGGCGGTGTACTCCGCGGCCAAGGCGGCGCTCGGAGTCTTCGCCGACGCCCTGCGCTACGAGCTGAGCCGGGCCGGGGTGCGGGTCACCCATGTGGTCCCCGGTGTGGTGGACACCCCGTTCTTCGCCCGGCGCGGCGCCCCCTACGCCCGCCGGCTGCCGCGTCCGCTGCCGCCCGAGCGGGTCGCCGACGCGGTCTGGGACGCCGTCGAGCGTGGGCGGGACGAGGTGTACGTACCGGCCTGGATGCGGCTGCCCGCGGTGGCCCGCGCCGTGGCCCCCGGCCTGTATCACCGGTTGGCCTCACGCTTTGGGTGACCCCCGGTGAGCGTCGTGGTGGTGTTGCTGGCCCTGCTGTCCGCCCTGGGCAACGGCATGGCCTCGGTACTGCAGCGGCGGGCCGCGATGGACCAGGTCCGGGAGGAGCGGGGCGCCGCCCCGGGTCCGAAGCGGAACCTGCTGCGGCTGGCGCGTCTGCTGCGCCGCCCGTACTGGCTGGCCGGGCTGGCCGCGATGATGGTGTCGGCGGCGGCGCAGGTGGGCGCGCTGGCGGTCGGCCGGCTCTCCGTGGTCCAGCCGCTGCTGGTCAGCGAGCTGCTGTTCACCCTGGTGGTCGGCAGCCTGGTCTTCCGCCACCGTCCGGACGGCCGGACCTGGCTGTCGTTCGTGATGCTCGCCGCCGGGCTCGCGCTCTTCCTGGTGGCGGCCGATCCCTCACATGGCGAGACCACGGCGCAGAACGGCGAGTGGCTGCCCGTGGGCGCGGTGGTGGCCATCGCCGTGGGCGTCCTGATCGCGGTGGCCCGTGCGCTGCGCGGGCCCGCGCGCGCCGTCGCCCTCGGCAGCGCCACCGCCGCCTGTTTCGCCTGCACGGCGGCGCTGATCAAGGAGTTGACCGGGCGGTTCACCGGTGGGGTGGTGGCGGTGCTCACCGACTGGCCGCTGTATGCGGTGTGTGTCGTAGGGCTGCTGAGCTTCCTGCTGCTGCAGAGCACCCTGCGCGCGGGCACCCTGGCCGCCTCGCAGCCCGCGCTCACCCTCGGCGACGCCCTGGTCAGCATCGCGCTGGGCTGGGTGCTGTTCGGCGAGCGCGTCGACCTGGGGCTGCGCATCGTGCCCGAGGTGGCCGGCATCCTGCTGATGGCGGCCGGCATCGTGGGGCTGACCCGCTCGCCCGCCATGTGCGGCGGCTGGGACCAGGCCGTCCCCGAGCAGCCGCGGCAGGCCGGGACAGCGCTCCCCGGACGGCGGCGGAGCCCGGACGGCGGTGCGGGAACACCATGAGCGCGCGCCACCGCTCCGGTGTCCTGGTGCGCAACGCGGCGCTGCTGGCGGCGGCCGCGCATATCGCACCGGCCGGCACCTGGCTGCCCGGGCCCCGGCGCGCCCTCTTCCCCGCCCTGGCGGGCCGCGGACGCTGCGACCATGTGGCCCTCACCTTCGACGACGGACCCGATCCGCGCACCACACCGCGCTTCCTCCGGGTGCTGGACGAGCTGGGCGTCCGGGCCACCTTCTTCCTCCTGGGGGACGGGGTGACGCGCTTCCCGCACACCACGCTGGAAATCGTCCGCCGGGGCCATGAGCTCGCTGTCCACGGCTGGACCCACAGCCGCCCCTGGCTGCCCACGGTGTCCCGGGACGTCACGGAGGTCGCCCGTGCCGCCCGCGCGATACGGCTGGCCACCGGCGTGGCACCGCTGTGGTACCGGCCGCCGTACGGCATCCTCACCGGCGGCCGCTGGCTGGCGGCGGCACGGGCCGGGCTCACCCCCGTCCTCTGGTCGGCCTGGGGGCGCGACTGGTCCGCGAACGCCACCGCGCGGTCGGTGTCCGCCACCGTACGGCGCGATCTGTGCGGCGGTGCCACCGTTCTGCTGCATGACACCGACCGCGCCGCGGCCACGGGCTGCTGGCGCGCCACGCTGGGCGCGCTGCCCGCGGTGGTGGAGGAATGCCGGGCCGCGGGTCTGGAGGTGGGGCCGCTGGCCGAGCACGGGATATGGCGATGAGGTCAGCCGTCGCGAAGGCGGGCCATCTTCCGGGGGTCCACGATGCGGTCGAAGTCCTCGGCGCTGATGTGGCCGCTGGCGATGGCCGCCTCGCGCAGGGTCGTCCCCTCGGCTGCGGCCTTGTGGGCGATCTCGCCGGCCTTGTCATGGCCGATCTCCGGGGACAGCGCGGTGACCAGCGTCAGCGAGCGGGCGAGATGCTCGTCGATCCGCTCGCGGTTCAGCTCGATGCCCTCGACGCAGTACTCGCGCAGCTTCTCGCAGGCGTCGGCGAGGATGCGGGCGGAGTGCAGGAAGTCGCTGATGACCAGCGGCCGTGCCGCGTTGAGCTGGAAGTTGCCCCGGGTGCCCGCGTGTGCGACTGCGCTGTCGTCGGAGAGCACCTGGGTGCACACCATCATCATGGCCTCGCACTGGGTCGGGTTGACCTTGCCGGGCATGCTGGAGCTGCCGGGCTCGTTGGCGGGCAGTGTGAGCTCCCCGAGCCCGGAGCGAGGGCCGGAGGCGAGCCAGCGGAGATCGTCGGCGATCTTCATCAGGGGGACGGCGAGGCCCCGCAGCCCGGCGGAGGCGGCCACCATGGTGTCCACACCGCTCTGGGCCGCGAAGGAGTTGGACGCCACCTTGAACGGATGCCCGGTGGCCCCGGCGATCTCCCGGGCCACCGCCGGTCCGAACCCCTCGGGGGCGCCCAGCCCGGTGCCGACCGCGGTGCCGCCGATGGCGAGCTGGTACAGATCCGGCAGGGTGGCGCGCAGCCGCTCCAGCGCGTCGGAGAGCTGGGCGGCGTAGCCGGACCACTCCTGTCCCACCGAGAGAGGGACCGCGTCCTGAAGATGAGTGCGGCCGGTCTTGACGATGTCGTACCAGGCGCGGGACTTGGCGGCGATGGCCTCCTGGAGCAGGCTGACCTGGGGCAGCAGGGGGTCGTGCAGGATGCGCACCGCGGCGATGTGCATGGCCGTGGGGAAGGTGTCGTTGGCGGACTGGCCCAGATTGACGTGGTCGTCGGGGTGTACCGGATCCTTGCTGCCGAGGACGCCGCCGACCAGCTGGATCGCGCGATTGCTGATGACCTCGTTGACGTTCACATTGGTCTGGGTGCCGGAACCGGCCTGCCACACATACAGCGGGAAGTGGTCGTCCAGCGCACCGGAGATCACCTCGTCGGCCACATGCGCGATCAGATCGGCCTGCCACCCCGCCAGCCGCCCCTCCCGGCCGTTGACCAGCGCGGCAGCCTTCTTGACATAGCCATAGGCGTGGTAGACCGCCTTGGGCATACGGTCGTCACCGATCGCGAAGTGGACCAGGGCCCGCTCGGTCTGGGCGCCCCAGTAGCGGTCGGCGGGGACCTCGACGGTCCCCAGCGCGTCCGTCTCCCGCCGGGTGCCGGTGGCGTCGATGCGGGTCGGAAGGTCCCGCACCCTCGGGGTGCCCTGGGCGCCCCGGCGCCTGTGGGGCGTGTTCATCGCGTGCTCTCCCAGACGGACGGCAGCCCATCCATACGCACACTCCGCATCACGGCTGTTGCACTCCCCGCCAGTGTCGCCCCGCACCGCCCCGGCCGCATCCGGCACCGGTACGGCCACCGGCGCCCGCCAGGTCAGGCGCCGCCCGTGGCGCGGGGAGCGGGGGCGCTGGCGGGTGGGGGGCCGGGAGGGCGGGCTTCCCATCCGCCCCGCGGCCCGGCCGCGCGCGTCCGCGGGCGACGCGACGTCAGATGCGGGTGCGCAGCCGGATGAGGGTGCCGTCCGCGTCGGCCTGCATCTGTACGACGTCGCACAGCATGCGCACGCCCCACAGCCCGAATCCGGGCTCGGCGTCGGCCGGCGGGGTGAAGCCCCACAGCGCGTCCGGGTACCAGTGGCCGGGCCCGGAGATCTCGCAGACCAGATCGCCGTCATGGACCCAGGTGCTCAGTCGCGCCGGGGCCTCGCCGTGCCGGATCGCGGTGGTGGACACCTCGCTCACGGCCGCGACCATGTTGCGCAGCGCGTCATGGCCCATGCCGTGCCGGCTCGCCCGCTCGGCGATGAAGGTGCGCACGGCGTCCAGATCGGTCGAGACGATCGACACCGACTCGGCCATGCGCGGGGCGGGCGGCAGGCGACGCCGGTCGCAGGTGGCGCTGAACGGGCCGGGGTCGGTGTAGGCGTCGCTCCGCTCCGGCCCATGGCCGTCGATGATCTCGGGGTGGGTCTGGCGCGCGTAGGCGAGGATCTCGGGGTGCAGCAGGCGCCGGTCGTAACAGCAGATCGCACGGGCGCCGGAGTGGGCGAAGGCCGCGTTGACGATCGACTCGTAGCGCGCCCACTCCACCACCTCGAGCGGGGTGCGGCCCTGCCACACCGGTTCGGCGATCACCCGGACCCGGCGCGGCTTCTCGGCCTTCACGAAGGAGTCATAGGCGGCGATGGTCTTGACCGGGTGCTGGTACCAGCTGAGCGCCTCCTCGAACTGCACCGCCTTGGCGTCCTGCCCGAGCGCGTCCCGCAGCGCCCCGATGTTGGCGGAGGCGGCGACGACGGCCACGGCGTCGTCCGCCTCCAGGCCCTCGCGGAGGAAGGGGACGCAGACGTCGACGACTTCGTCCTCGTCGCGATAGAGGAATCCGCGATGCATCATGGCGTCGCGGTGGTCCGCGACGGTGCTGCTCGGGCTGGTCATCGGGCCTCCCTGGGGCTCGGCCGGCGAAAACACTTCAGGTGCGTCATCGAATTTCCGGACGGTATAGCGCAGTCTGCCACTTCCCCGGCCCGGCGCGCAGCCCGTTCCGGCCATACATGGACGGCATCCTGACGGTGCATTAGCATCGTCGGGCGTGACAGAGCTGAAGAACATCAACGCAAATGGACTTGATTTCGGGTATTTCGAAGCGGGCCCGGCCGACGCCCCATTGGCGCTCTGCTTGCACGGCTTCCCGGACACCGCGCACTCCTGGCGTCATCTGCTTCCCGCGCTCGCGGACGCGGGCTACCACGCCGTCGCCCCCTTTCTGAGGGGCTACGCGCCCTCCGGCATACCGGCCGACGGCGCCTACCAGGCGGGTGCGATCGCCGCCGACGCCAACGCGCTCCACGAGGCGTTCGGCGGCGACGGTGACGCCGTGCTCATCGGCCATGACTGGGGCGCCATCGCCACGTACGGTGCCACCGGCAGCGCCCCCGAGCGCTGGCGGCGCGCGGTCACGATGTCGGTGCCCCCGCTGGGCGGGGTGCTGGCCGACTTCTTCAACTATGACTACGGGCAGTTCAAGCGCTCCTTCTACATCTTCCTGTTCCAGACGCCGCTGGCCGAGGCCGGTGCGGCGGCGCACGACATGGCCCTGATCGACGGCCTGTGGCGCGACTGGTCGCCCGGCTACCAGGACGCCGGTAAGGACATCGCGCACGTCAAGGAGAGCCTGCGGGATCCGGCCCATCTCGCCGCCGCGATCGGCTACTACCGGGCCCTGTTCGACCCGTCGCGCCATGTGGCGGCGTACGCGGCCGAACAGGAGGCCATCACGGCCACCGGGGAGACCCCCATCCTCTATCTGCACGGCACCGACGACGGCTGCATCGGCGCCGATGTCGTCCAGGGGGCCAAGGACCACCTCCCGGCGGGCTCGCGCATGGAACTGGTCGAGGGCACCGGGCACTTCCTCCACCTGGAGGCGCCCGAGCGGATCAACCGGGAGGTCCTGGCCTGGCTCGCCGGGTGACCAGGCGGCCCTGGGCGCACGCCTTGCTGCCACATCGCGTGTGACCAGGGCCTTTCCCATGCGGAACGCGATGCGGCTGTGGCGGGGATCTCGACCGGGGCGGACCCGGTCGAGCCGCCGCGGCCGTCGCTTTACCGCCGGTATACCGCCGCTGGTCCGCCCTCTTCCATGCTGGGCGCATCGCTACAGCCGCCCGGCAGGGACGCGTCTGGAGAGGGCCTGTGAACGTCGACCAGCAGCATCAGCCTCGCACCGAGGACGAACCCCTCTACGCCTGGAGCACCTTCCAGCTCTGTGGCGGGGTGGAGGGGTCCGGCCCGAGCGGCACCTGCCGGGCCGAACACACCGCTCGCACCTGTCTGGAAGCGGCACTCCAGGCCACCGCGACCCACTCCGGCGCGTACTCCTGGGGGCAGCTCAGCCGGGTGTCCGCCGATGTCGGACTGCCCTTCCACCTATGGGCGCGGGATCCGGTCGCCTGGGCCGAACCGGGGCCCAGTAAGACGGTCACCTGGCGTCCGGGCGCGGCTCCGCATCCGCAGTGATCCGGAACCGTCCGCGGTGAGGCGAGGCAGTGCTACTGGTAAGGGAATCACGATGAAGAGCAGCGGACCCGGGATAGGGCTCCTCAGGACAAGGGCGTGGCGGCCGGCCGACCACGGCCGTCTCGCGGTCAGCGAGGCGAATCCGGCCAGGGTCTACAACTTTCTGGTCGGCGGTAAGGACAATTACCTCGCCGATTACGAGCAGGCCCAGCGATTTCTCGGAGTCGCACCGGAAGTCCGCGACACCGCGCTCTCCAATCGGAGATTCCTGCACCGTGCCGTCCGTCATCTCGCGGCCAGTGGAATCAGCCAATTCCTGGATATCGGCGCGGGATTGCCGGCGAACCCGAATGTGCACGAGATCGCCCAGGCCGTGAATCCCCGGGCCCGTGTGGTCTACGCCGACAACGACCCCATCGTGGTCAGCCACGGCCAGGCCCGTCTCTCCGTCTCCGGCACCACCATGGTCAGGGCCGATGTCCGCTCGCCCGACGACCTCCTCGGCCATGAGGAGCTGCGGCGGCTGCTCGACCCCGCGCAGCCGGTGGCGATCCTGCTGACGCTCGTCCTCGACTACATCGAGGACCTGGAGAACCCCGTCGGCATCGTCCGCCGGTTCATGGACTGGGCCGCACCGGGCAGCTGTCTGGTCCTCTCCCATGCCACCGGTGACTTCACCCTCGACACCGACCGGGAGTGGGAGGTCATCAGCTTCGGGGACCCCGTCAGCCTGGTCGCCCGCGACCGTGCCGGGATCATGGAGTTCTTCACCGGCCTCGACCTGCTCGACCCGGGCCTGGTGCAACTGCCCTCCTGGCGCCCGGGCATCGGCGCCGAGTCCGACCCGAGCCGGGTGTGGGCCTACGGCGGGGTGGCCCGCAAGCCGTAACCCCGCCCCCCCCGTGTACGACGTCGTACCCCCGGTGTCCGACGTCCGCCCCCCGTCCGCCCCGGATCCCGCCTCAGCGCGGGCCGGGGCCGATTTGCTCAGCGCCGATTTGCTCAGCGCGGGCCGGGGCCGATCTGCAGGGTCATACAGGCGGGGAAGAGCCCGCTCCAGGTGTGCCCGCGCCAGCTCTCGTAGGTACCGGGGCGCTGCCACACGGGCAGGGCCTGGTCCATATGGGTCCGGCCCTCGACGAACCTGCCCTGTTCCATATAGGTGATCCCGATCTCGTAGAGGGCGAAGCCCTCATGGTGGATATTGCCCGTGCGGCGGGCGTACTCCAGGCTCTCCTTGAAACAGGTCAGGGCGTCCTCGGGACGGCCCATGCCCCGGTGGGCCCGGCCGAGATTGCCCAGACCGACCACCTCGGCCGGCAGATCCCCGGCCTCACGGGCGAGGGCCAGCTGCCGCTCCTGCGCCGTGATGGCCTCCTCGAACAGGCCCAGTTCGCACAGCGCGTCCGCGAGATTACAGGCGGAGCGCGACTCGCCCTCCCGGTGGCCCAGTTCGCGCCAGATCTCCAGCGCCGATTCCAGAGCGGTCCGCACCTCGTCATAGCTGTGCTGCAGCCAGTACGCGGCGGAGAGGCCGTCCAGCGCCCATGCCTCGCTCACCGGGTCGCCCAGGCGGCGGGCGGTCTCGACGGCCAGCTCGTTGACCGTCTGCAGATCCTGGGCGTGGGCCCGGGGAAAGAGGAACCACTGGAGCGCCCGCGCCAGCCGCAGCCCGAGACGGGCGATCGCCTCGGGCTGGGCGGGCTCGGCCGCGTGGACGACGGCGGCCAGCAGATTGGGGAGCTCGGCCTTCAGCCAGCTCTCGGCCTCGTCCTGGCCGGTCAGCGGGACCGCCGGGCCCTCGCCGGGATGCCGGGGCCAGGGGCGGAGCGGGTCGAGCAGGATGACCGCCTGCTGGGCGGTGGCCGCATAGCAGGACAGCGCCCGCTCCAGCGCCGCCGAGCGCTCCGCCTCGGACTCCTCCTGCTCCGCCTGCTCCGACGCGAACAGCCGCAGCAGATCGTGCATGTGGTACCGGACGGAGTCCCGGCTCTCCAGGAGCTGGGCATCGACCAGCCGCTCCAGCGCGTTCTCGGTGCGGTCGGCGGACAGGTCCAGCAGCGCGGCGGCCACCGGCAGGCTCACATCATGTCCGTGCACCACGCTGAGCAGCCGGAAGGCGCGGACCGCGTCCAGGTCGTCGGAGCGCCGGCCGAGCCGGAACGCCTCGTAGCTCACCTGGAAGCTGATACGGACGGCCAGATCGCCGAACCGCAGCTCGTCCAGCCGGCCGCGGGCGTCGGTCAGCTTCGCCACGAGGGTGCGCAGCGGCCATGCTGGGCGGGCGGCCAGCCGGGCGCCGGCGATCCGCAGCGCCAGTGGCAGCCCGCCGCACAGCCGGGTGATCTCCTCCGCCTCCGCGGACTCGGCCCGCACCCGCTCCGCGCCGACGACCCGCTCCAGCAGCGCCACCGCCTGGTCCTGGGGGAGCACATCCAGATGCAGATGGGTGGCGCCCTCCAGGGTGGTCAGCATCTCGCGGCTGGTGACCAGCGCGGCGCAGCCCGGCCCGGCGGGGATCAGCGGCCGCACCTGGTCCACACTCGCGGCGTTGTCGAGGATCACCAGCAGCCGCCGGCCCGCCGCCAGGGAACGGAACTGCGCGGACGCCTCGTCGGTGTCTCCCGGCACGCTCGAGCCGTCCACGCCGAGGGCGCGCAGGAACCGGCCGAGCACCTCGCCGGGGTCCAGGGCCGACTGCCCGGCGGTCGCCCCGTACAGATCCACATAGAGCTGGCCGTCGGGGAAGCGGTCGGCGAGCTGATGCGCGGCGTGAATGGCCAGGGTCGACTTGCCGACCCCGCCGGTGCCGTCGATGGCCGCGAGCACCACGGACCGCCCGCTCTCGCCCGCCTCCGGGTCCCCGGCCGCGTCCATCAGCGCCTGGATCACCGCGACCTCGCCATGGCGGCCGGTGAACGTGGGGCTGGCGGGCGGCAGTTGGCGGGGGCCCCGGGGGGCCTTGCGGGGAGCGGCGGGCCCGGGGCGGTCCGCCTCCGGGGCGGGCGCCGTCAGGGAGGCGTCGGCGTTCAGGATCCGCTCGTGGAGGCCGCGCAGCGGCGGGGTCGGCTCGACCCCGAGCTCCTCGCTCAGCAGCCGGTGCAGATCGCGGTAGGCGGCCAGGGCGTCGGCCTGCCGGCCGGACCGGTACAGGGCCAGCATCAGCCAGCCGCGCAGCTCCTCACGGAACGGATGCTCGGCGGTCAGCGCCTCCAGCTCGCCCAGGACGGCCGTATGCCGCCCGCATCGCAGGTCCGC
Source organism: Streptomyces sp. 11-1-2 (assembly GCF_003595545.1). NCBI lineage: Bacteria > Bacillati > Actinomycetota > Actinomycetes > Kitasatosporales > Streptomycetaceae > Streptomyces > Streptomyces sp. 11-1-2. The sequence goes on along the minus strand of NZ_CP022545.1, from coordinate 746,180 downwards.
GTCGATCCGGGCGTCCACGGCCTGCAGCCGGCACTCCTCGAGCCGGGTGGCCTCCGCCGCCACCGCCGGGGTCGGGGGCACATCGGCGAACGGGGTGCCGCGCCACATCGCCAGCGCCTCGCGCAGCCGCTCCGCCGCGGTCTCGGGCGCCTCCCGGTCGAGGCTCCGCCGCCCCTCCTCGACCAGCTGCTCGAAGCGGTGGGCGTCGAACTCGGCGGCCTCCACCGTCAGTCGGTAGCCCTGCGCCTTGTAGCCCTGCTTCTCGGTGATCAGGGTCTGCCCGGCCTCGTCGCCCAGGGTCTGGCGGAGCCGGGAGACATAGGTCTGCAGCAGCTTGGTGGCGCTCTGGGGCGCCCCGCCCTCGCCCCAGAGCTCGTCCAGGAGCCGCTCGGTGGAGACGGTCTGGTTGGCGTGGCACAGCAGCACCGCGAGCAGCGTCCGCCACTTGGCGGGCCCCAGGGAGGCCCACCCCTCGCCGTCGCGCAGCTCAAGCGCTCCCAGCACCCGGTATCGCACCCGTCGCCTTCCCTCGGCTCGTCAACTGACCACTCCGTAACGGTTATACCTCCGGTGTGGCCCCTGCCGGACATCGTTTCACCCGCCCGGAACGAGTCCGCGCCGGGTAAGGGCTTTCTATGAGCCTCCCACGGGCCATCTACGGGCCTCCTGTGGGTCTTCTACGGGCTTTCGCAGGCTTCACGGATGACCGAAAATCGTCGCACCAGGGGCCACCGCGGGTCGGCCGGAGGTCAGAACGGCTGGTCGCCCTCGATGGCGACGCGTTCGGCGACCCTGCGATGCGGGGCGTAGTCGTTGACCGCGTAGTGCTGCGTGGCGCGGTTGTCCCAGAACGCGATGTCGCCCGGCTGCCAGTGGAAACGCACCTGATACTCCGGGACATGCGCCTGCCGGCACAGGAAGCTCAGTAGCCGGTCGCTCTCCTCCCGCTCCATCCCGGTGATCCGGGTGGTGAAGGAGGTGTTGACGAACAGCATCCGCCGGCCGGTCTCGGGATGGGTGCGCACGACCGGGTGCTCCACCGGCGGGAACATCTCCTGGAACGGGGCCAGCCGCTCGGGCCCGTAGAAGCGGGCGAAGCCGGGGATGAAGTCGTGGATGGCGGTGGCGCCGTCGATGCGGTCCCTCACCTCCGCCGGGAGGTTGTCGTACGCCGCGGCCATGTCCGCCCACAGGGTGTCCCCGCCCACCGGCGGCACCTCGCGCAACTGCAGCACGGCGCCGAGCGCGGGCCGGGTGCGAAAGGTGACATCGGTGTGCCAGATGTTCTCGAAGGTCGGCGTGGCGCCGGAACCCTTGTCGAAGCGGACGACATCCTCGCTGGCACCGGCGGCCAGCAGGGGATTGGTCTCCAACTCGCCCCAGTGGCGCGCGAAGCCGCGCTGCCGCTCCGGGGTGAGGTGCTGGCCGCGGAAGAAGAGCACCTTCCACTCCAGCAGGGCCCGGTTCAGCTCCTCGCGCAGCGCGGGCTCCAGCGGCCGGGACAGGTCCAGCCCGCGGATCTCGGCCCCGATGACGCGTCCGAGGGGCGCGACCTCGAACCGCTCGTACGGACGCTCCTCCCACCCCTCGGGCACTCGCCGCAGGATGCGCCGGCCCTCGTACATCCCGTCCGGCGGGATGGGGGCCTCGCGCAGGGTCGCTGGTGTGGTGTCGACGACGGTCATGGCGTCTCCTCATGCGTGACAACGGGCAGGGGCAGGCGGGGGGGGAGATGCCCTCGTGCCGAGGGGGACCACGGGAACGTCGTCCGGATCGTCGCGATGTCCGGATCGTCAGTCGTCACGATGTCCGGCATCGGCAGGGGAAATGACCGGCGATCGTCAGAGGAATGACCGGCGTGGCCTCGGGGGCGCGGGGGCGATGGCCGCGGGATGCGGAGAGTCCCGGTTAGAGGCCCGAGCGCTCACACCCGGTCCGGTCCGGGGCGCGAAGGTGTCCCGTCGAGTCGAACCGGTGCCTGATCATGCCGCAATTCTGGAATCTGCCCTGGTGGGCTGTCAATGGGGGGTGCCCTGCGTGTGCGGGGAGATGCCTCCTTACCCGGCGGCGCGGTCAGGGGCCGACGTGGCGGACGCTCCGGCCGCCAGGGCGGTGCGGGCGCGCTCGACCAGGGCCCGGCCGGCCGGGCCGCTCGGGCCGTCCGCCCGCCAGGCGAAGGCCAGCCGCCCGCGCAGGGTCGGCCGGTCGATGCGGACCGACCGTAGCCGGTCCGACCGCGCCTCGGCGAACGCACCGGGCAGGATCGCCGCGCCCAGCCCCCGCTCGGCGAGCTGCGCCAGCACCTCCGGATCGCTGGCCTCGAAGGCGATATGCGGAGTGAAACCGGCGGCCGCGCACGCCTCGTCGATCCGGGTGCGCAGCCCCGTGCCGCGCGGCAGGCTGATCAGCGCACGGCCCCGCAGGGTGTCCAGCGAGATGGCCGAGTGCACGGCGAGCTCATGGTCCGGGCTGACCGCGGCCACGATCGGCTGGTCCGTGATCACCTCCAGCTCGACACCCGCCGGAGTCGTGGCGCCCACGCTGACGATCGCCGCGTCGAGCCGTCCCGTGCGCAGGCCCTCCAGCAGCTCGTCCGAGGTGGCCTCGGTGAGGGTGATCTCCACCGCCGGGTGGGCGTCGTGGAACTCCGCCAGCAGCCCCGGCAGATCCACGCTGTGCGAGGTGACCGTCCCGACCGCGACATGGCCGCGCAGCAGTCCGGTCAGCTCGTCGACCGCGAGCCGGGCGCCCTCCACCGCCGCGAGCGCGGCCCGTGCGTAGGGGAGCACCGCCGCGCCCGCCTCGGTCAGCCGCACCGAGCGGCCCGAGCGGTCCAGCAGCTGCTCGCCCAGCTCGCGCTCGAGCCGGCGGATCTGTGCGCTGACCCCGGGCTGGGCCACATGCACCTTCTCCGCGGCCCGGGTGAAGTTCCGCTCCTCGGCCACCGCCACGAAGTATTCAAGCTGCCGTAGTTCCATAACCATTGATTCTAGCAATCAGACTTACCATCTCTTGGACTTCTGACCGGGCCCGCCGGAGGGTTGGAGACAGCCGAAAGACAGCCGAAAGACAGCCGCAAGGCAGTCGAAGGCAATCGAAAGGAGTCGACCATGACCGAGACCCGTGCCCGCGCCACCACCCCCGAGGATCTGGCCCGGCTGTTCGTGGAGCGCGCCAACGCCGGTGACGCCGAGGGGCTGGCCGAGCTCTACGAGCACGACGCGGTGCTCGCCTACCCGCCGGGTGCCATGACCGTCGGCCGGGAGGCGATCCGCGCCGTCTGCGAGCGGATGCTGGCGCACGCCCCGCGCCCCTTCCAGGTGGAGGAGGCGCTGCCGACCGTCCGCTACGGCGATCTGGCCCTCACCTCGACCAGCCCCGCCGACAACACCGGCGGCCGGGTGCAGGTGGCCCGCCGCCGGCCGGACGGCACCTGGCTGCGCATCATGGACCGCCCCGAGGTCCGCCCCGAGGCCGGAGCCGAGTGATGAGCGTGCTCATCGCCGGGGCCGGGATCGGCGGGCTGGCCGCCGCCCTGAGCCTTCACGCGGCCGGTGTCGGGTCGGCGGTCGTCGAGAGCGCCCGGGAGATCCGGCCACTCGGCGTCGGCATCAATCTGCTGCCGCACGCCGTGCGAGAGCTCATCGAACTCGGCCTCGGCGACGAGCTCGCCGCCATCGGCGTGGCCACCGCCGAGAACGTGTACGGCGACCGGTTCGGCCGCCGGGTCTTCACCGAACCGCGGGGCATGGCCCAGGGCTACCGCTGGCCGCAGTACTCGGTCCACCGCGGGGAGCTGCAGCGGCTGCTCCTCACGGCGGTCCGCGAGCGCCTGGGCGCGGACGCGGTCCGCACCGGGGCGCGGGTCGCGGGGTTCGACGACTCCGGGGAAGGGGCGGGACCGGGGGAGCTGGGCAGCTCAAGGGAAGGGACGGGACCCAGGGAGCGGGGCAGCGTGCGCGTGCGCGTCCTCGACCGGGCGACGGGGACGGTCGAAGAGAGCGCCGCGCGGGCGCTGATCGGTGCCGACGGGCTGCACTCCGCGGTCCGCGCCGCGCTCCACCCGCAGGACGGTCCGCTGCTGTGGTCGGGCATCCGGATGTGGCGGGGCACGACGCGCGCCGAGCCGTTTCTGACCGGGCGCTCGATGGTGATCGTGCGTGATGGGGACGCCGAGCTGGTCGCGTATCCGATCGGCGGCGGCCGGGTGAATTGGGTCTGCCAGGTGCGGGTGTCCGAGCCCGGACCGCTCACCGGGGACGCGGCCTGGAACCGGGTGGGCCGGCTCGCCGATGTGCTGCCGCACTTCGACCACTGGCGGCTCGGCTGGCTCGATGTTCCCGGCCTGCTGATGAACAGCGGCGAGATCCTCGAATACCCGATGGTCGACCGCGAGCCGCTGCCGTGGTGGGGGAGCGGCCGGGTGACCCTGCTCGGTGACGCCGCGCATCCGATGTATCCGGTGGGGGCCAACGGCGCGTCCCAGGCCGTCGTGGACGCCCGTGTCCTCGCCCGCGAACTCGCGCGAGCGGACGATGTGCCGACCGCGCTGGCCCGCTACGAGACCGAGCGCCGCGAGGCGACGGCGGCCGTCGTACGGGCGAACCGGGCCATGAACCGGGCCGGTGCGCGGACCCCCGAGGAACTCGCCCGCGTCACCGACACCTACCGGGACACCACGGGAAGCGACGTCCGCACGCTCAACGCCCGCGCCTCCCTGAGCTGCCGGTGAGCCGTCCGGACGGCGGGATGGAGGGGGCGGGCGGAGCGCACCGCGCCGGCCGCTGCCGCACCGCGGCCGGGTCGGAGCCGTGTCCACGGCGCCGACCCGGCCCGGTCGTTGGGCCGGAGGCCAGCGTTGGCGCCCGCCTGATGCCGCGCTTAGCGTGGACATCAGACAGCGGTCTTCACGAGACGTCCGACGCGGCGATGTGCCGGACCACTCCTGGTGCGGGAGGTCGGAATGGACTCCGTCTCCTTCCTTCTGGTGGCCGTCATCCTCACGGCACTGGCCTTCGACTTCACCAACGGCTTCCACGACACCGCCAATTCGATGGCCACGTCCATCGCCACGGGGGCGCTGTCGCCCCGGATCGCCGTCGGCGTCGCCGCGGTGCTCAATCTGGCCGGGGCCTTTCTCTCCACGGAAGTGGCCAAGACGATCTCCAATGGCATCGTCGACGACGTCAAGGTCTCCCCGGTCATGATCTTCGCGGGGCTGATCGGGGCGATCCTGTGGAATCTGATCACCTGGCTCGCCGGGCTGCCGTCTAGTTCTTCGCATGCCCTGTTCGGCGGGCTGATCGGCGCGGTGTGGGTGGGCGCCGGGGAATCCGCGGTGCGCTTCACCGCGATCGTCGAGAAGATCCTGATTCCGGCGGTCGCCTCACCGATAGTGGCCTGTGCGGTGGCCATGCTGGCGACCTATCTCGCCTACGTGATCACACACCGGGCGGCCGCCCCCGCGGCAGGGAAGGGGTTCCGCGCGGGCCAGGTGGGATCCGCCTCCCTGGTGGCCCTCGCCCACGGCACCAACGACGCGCAGAAGACGATGGGGGTCATCACTCTCACCCTCATCGCCGGCGGTGTGCTCGGTCACGGCTCCGGGCCCCCGTGGTGGGTGGTGCTCGCCGCGGGCCTGGCGATCTCGCTCGGCACCTATGTCGGCGGGTGGCGGATCATCCGGACCATGGGGAAGGGGCTGACCGACATCCAGCCCCCTCAGGGCTTCGCCGCCGAGACCAGCGCCACCGCGGTGATCCTGGCCTCGTCACATCTGGGCTTCCCCCTGTCCACCACCCAGGTGTGCACGGGCAGCATCCTGGGGGCCGGACTCGGCCGCAGGCTCGCCCAAGTGCGCTGGGGGATCGCCGGGCGGATCGCCGTGTCCTGGCTGCTGACCCTGCCCGCGGCGGCGGCCGTGGGAGGTGTCGCGGCCTGGGTGGCGGGCCAGGGCAACGCGGGGGTGATCCTGGTGGCGGGCATCGCCGTCGCGGCGGCGGTGGGCTTCTACGCGCTCTCGCGCCGTCGCCCGGTGAACCCGGACAACGTGAACGAGCCGGGCGTCCCCGAGCCCGCCGAGCACACCCTGGACACGACCGTCTGACCCGGATACGACCTCGTTGAGGAGCTGATCCGTATGGGCGCCACCTGGGGCACCATCGGCGGGGTCTTCGGGGTCAGCCTCGGGGTCACCGTCCTGGTGGTCGTGATGTTCTCCCTCGGCGTCGCCGCCTGGGCCCGCGCCGGTGGCGGCGTACCGCGCCACGGGGCGCGCCGCGGCCGTTCGGACACGGTGGCGGCGGGCGCGGCGGTGGTGTGTTTCGCCGCATGCCTGGCGATCGCCGCCTATGGAATCGACCTGATCATTCCCGGCTGAGCCCGCTTGCGACAATGGAACCACCGAGCACCGCCCGCATCGCGGTGCTCTCGTCCACGCGGGAGACCACGCACGGTGTCACATCCGACCCAAACCCCCTCCTCCGGCCCGGCCGCCGCGGACCGTACCGCCCTGCGGGCCGACTGCGGCAACTGCTTCGGGCTGTGCTGCGTCGCCCTGCCCTTCGCCGCCTCCGCGGACTTCGCGATCGGCAAGGGCGCGGGGGAGCCCTGCCGTAACCTCCAGTCCGACTTCCGCTGCGGTATCCACTCCCGGCTGCGGGAAGAGGGCTTCAAGGGCTGCACGGTCTACGACTGCTTCGGCGCCGGGCAGAAGGTCTCCCAGCTCACCTTCGAGGGCCGTGACTGGCGGCGGCACCCCGGGACGGCCTCCGAGATGTTCGCCGTCCTTCCCACCATGCGCCACCTCCATGAGCTGCTCTGGTACCTCACCGAGGCCCTGACCCTGCCGGCCGCCCGGCCCGTCCACGGCGCGGTGCGCCGGGCGCTGCGGGAGACGGAGCGCCTCACCCACGGGAGCGCCTCCGAGCTGATGGAGCTCGATGTGGCGGCCCACCGCGACCGGGTCAATCAGCTTCTGCTGCGGACGAGCGAGCTGATACGGGCCCGGATCCCGGGCAAGAAGAAGAACCGCAGGGGAGCCGATCTCATCGGCGCCGACCTGAGGGGAGCCGATCTGCGGGGCGCCAACCTCCGCGGGGCCCGCCTCATCGCCGCGGACCTCACCCGAGCCGATCTGACGGCGGCCGATCTGATTGGGGCGGACTTCCGCGACGCCGACCTGAGCGCGGCCGACCTCCGGGGCGCCATCTTCCTCACTCAGGCCCAGCTCGCCGCGGCCAAGGGCGACGCCGCCACCCGGCTGCCGTCGTCCCTCACTCGCCCCGCGCACTGGTGATGCCCTCCTCGCCACCCCACGGTGTGCGACCCTGACTGCCATGTCCGACACCGTCGACGCGCCCGTGATCCGTAGCGATGAACCCGGATCGTTCGCCCGGAGTGTGCTGGCCGAGCGCCATCCCGCACTGATCGAGAAGGTGCGCGACGCCTTCCCGTACGGTCCCGGGCAGCACCGCGCCCTCGACGCGCTGCGCGACAACGCCGCCGAGGGCGCCATCACCCCGCTCCCGCCCACCGCGTACGACCACGACCGGTGGGCGGAGTGGGGCCGGGAGCACTTCGGCCGGTCCTGGTTCGACGTGCCGTTCCTGTGGGCGGAGAGCTACTTCTACCGCCGGCTCCTGGAAGCCGTGGGCTACTTCGCCGACGGTCCCTGGCGGGGCGTCGACCCGTTCCGCCCCTTCAAACAGGCCGAGCTGCACACCCCTGAGACCGAGGCCGAACTGGCCAGCCTCGACGACATCCTGCGCAAGCCCGCCGGGGAACAGGCGGACGTGCTGGTGCACGGCTCGCTGTGGGGAAACCGCGCGGATCTTGGCTTCCGCATCTCCTCATCGGCCGCGGACGCGAGCGGCGCCGACACCCCGCCGCTGGTCGCGGACGACTCGGAGACGCTGTGGTCCCTGCTGCCCGCCGGCCCCCGGGCGGCCACGCTGTGCGTGGTGGCGGACAACGCCGGGCGGGAGCTGCTCCCTGACCTCGTCCTCATCGACCATGTGCTCCACCATGGGCGCGCCGAGCGGGTGGTGCTGCAGGTGAAGCCGTATCCGTACTACGTCTCCGACGCCACCACCGAGGATGTCGTGGACTGTCTGCGCCGTCTGGTGCGGGCGGAGGGCGCCGCGGCCGGGACCGGCAGACGGCTCTGGGCCGCCATGGGCGACGGGCGGCTCGTCGTGCGGGCGCATGACTTCTTCCGAGCCCCGCTGCCGTACGCGGAGATGCCCGGCGATCTGCGGGGCGAGTTCGCCGAGGCCACGCTCACCGTCTTCAAGGGTGATCTGAACTACCGCCGCCTCGTCGGCGACCGGCTGTGGCCCCCGACCACCTCCTTCGCCGACCGCACCGCGTACTTCCCCGGTCCGGTGGCCGCGCTGCGCACCCTGAAGTCTGATGTCATCGTCGGCCTCGACGAGCGGACCGTGGCCACGCTGGACGCGCATGAGGACCACTGGCGCACCAGCGGCACCCATGCGCTGATCCAGGTACGGAGGTGAGCAGCGCGCTCCCCTCACCGCTGCGTGGATGAGGGAAGCGCGCTGGTTCAGCGATCGTGGTCGCCGGGGTTTCGCCGAAGGTTACCCGCCGATGTTGTTGAGGCAGGTGCTGCCGATGGTGATGTCACCGCTCGGGGCGACCCCGCCGGTGGAGTAGGCGCCCCCGTTGAGGGTGTCACAGTCGTTCTTCTGGAAGATGAAGCTGGAGAAGTCGACGCTGGTGGGGGTGCCGGTGCTTCTGTCGGAGCCGCCGCCGTAGCCTTCGGCGGCCGCGGTGCCGGTGCCGAGGAGCACCAGGGTGCCGGCGGTCGCGGCCAGCAGCGCCGCCTTCTTCGCGATCTGCATGGATTCCTCCGTGTCGGGTCGCAGAGCGAGATATCTGACGATCAGATTTAACGGAGAAAGACGGGACGAAGTCGCGTAAGCGCACCGGATAGTGACCCGACTGGCCCACTATCCGGTCGAAAGGGGAACGCTCCCCTCACCGCCGGAGCGGTGAGGGGAGCGCGCTGGTTCAGCGATCGTGGTCGTCGGGGTTTCGCCGGAGGTTAGCCGCCGATGTTGTTGACGCAGGTGCTGCCGATCTTCATCTCACCGGTCGGACCAGCGGCAGCGGTGGAGAGGGCGGTGCCGTTGGCGGTGTCGCACTCGTTGCTCTGGAAGATGAAGCTGGAGATGTCAATGCTGGTGGGGGTGTCGACGCCCCTGTCGTAGCTGCCGCCGTTGCCGTAGGCGGCTGCGGTGCCGGTGCCGAGGAGCACCAGGGTGCCGGCGGTCGCGGCCAGCAGGGCGGCCTTCTTCGCGATCTGCATGGATTCCTCCGTGTCGGGTCGCAGAGCGAGATATCTGACGATCAGATTTAACGGAGAAGCACCGGAGAAAGTCGGGTAAGCGCACCGTGGAGTGACCCGCACGGCGTACGCCAACCCCCCCGGCGTCAGTCGGTCCCCGCGGGGATGTCCGACCCGGATGGCAGTATCGCCCCCGCACGCCGCCCGCCCTCAGGAAAGTGAGTCCCCGCATGGCGCCGTCCCCCCGTGAACTCGCCGATCTGCCCTTCGCCGACCATCTGCGGCCGTTCGACGGGGCCTTGGCGGAAGGAGGCGACTACGACGCCGTTCATCTGGACGGCGACGCGTTCGACGGGGCCATCTGCGACAACGCCCGGTTCCTCGAATCCGCGTTCTCCTCGGTGACCTTCACCGGGGGCCGTGGTCGCGGGGCCCGGTTCAATGAGGTGTGGCTGGACGGGGTGCGATGGGTCGGCACCGATCTGGCGGACACCGACTGGCAGGACGGCGAGCTCAACGGCTGTGTGCTGGCCGGTCTTGAGATGTTCTCCGCGCGGCTGCACCGGGTGGTCTTCCACCGGTGCAAGCTGGAATCGGTGAATCTGCGCACCGCCACGCTGCGGAACGTCACCTTCGTGGACTGTCTGCTGCGCGATGTCGACCTCGGCGGTGCGGCGCTGACGGAGGTGGCGTTTCCGGGGTCGGCGCTGGAGGACGTGCGGTTCGGCAAGGCGCGGATGGCGAAGGTCGATCTGCGGGGGGCCACCCGGCTGGAGATCGCCGATGGCTATGACGCGCTGGGCGGCGCCACCATCGGCAGCGGGCAGCTGATGGAGCTGGCGCCGATGCTCGCCGATGCTCTGGGGATCACGGTACGGGACGGTGGGGCCGCGCGGTGAGTGCCCGCGTGCCGCCTGTCGCGGCGGACGGGCCGGTGGGCCGCCGCGCCGCGACCGGCGGTGTGCCGACGGCGCGGGTCACTGGGGGATCAGCCAGGGCTGCTGCGGCAGCGGACTCCCCGTCTCGATCAGCGACTTCAGGTTGGACAGCACCGCGGCCCAGCCACCGGCCGCCGCGGTCCGCTCGGCCTCGTCGGCCAGGTTCTCATGGGTCACGGTGAGCCGGACGATGTCGCCGTGCGGCTGGATGTCGAAGGTGACCCGGGAGGGCTCGGCGGCGGCATCCGCGTCGGGCGCGGCCCAGGTGGTCACCAGGCGGGTGGGCGGTGAGCTCTCCACAACCGTGCCGACGACATCGGCGGTGCCGGAGCCGTCCGTCCGCTGATGCTCCCACGGGGAGCCGACCTGCCAGTCGGACACATTGCTGTGGCCCCAGTACTCGGCCGTGAGGCCGGCGTCGGTCAGCGCGTGCCAGACCTTCTCCGGTGTGCTCTCGATATAGATGACGTATACGAACGCCGGCTTGTCGGCCATCGCTTCCATCGCTTTCTCGGCTTGTCGTCTCACCAAGCTCAGCGCGCGCAGCCGCGGGCGCTCGAACTTGTCGATCCAGCGCTCCTGGATCTCATTGAGGGGGACGGGGTTGAGGTAATGGAGTTTTTCGCGGCCCCGCCGCACCGTACTGACCAGATTGGCGGCCTCCAGGACGGCCAGATGCTGGGTCGTGGACTGGCGGGTCATCTCCAGCCGTCGGCACAGTTCGCCCAACGTCTGGCCATTGTGCTCATGCAGCCTGTCCAGCAGATACCGCCGGGTCTGGTCGGCCAGCGCCTTGAAGACCATGTCCATCTCTGAGCTCACACCGCACGTTATGCAGGCGATTGCCTGCATGTCAATGCGGGCGGTGTGACGGCCCCCGTTCTCCGTGATTCCGCGCTACCGCCTGCGGATCGCGCCGCGAATGAACGCCGCCTGCCCGGCGTGTTCCAGATCGTCCCCGATCACGCTGACCAGCCGGACGCCGAGGGTCACCGCCGGGGTCCACCGCTCGTCCACGATCCGGTCGAGATCGGAGTCGCGGAGGCCGCGCACGAAGGCCAGTGTGTTCTCGTGGACGGCGTCGTAGTACCCGGCGAGGAGGTCGGCGTCCGCCCGTACCGCCGCCACGTCCTTGCTCCGGTGGCCGTAGCCGGTGGCGTCCGGCGGGAACGGCAGACCGAACCGCTCGGCCCAGCCCTCGGACGTCCACAGCTGCTCGGTGCCCGCCGCGTCGGCGATGTGGTCGTCCTGGACCCGGGTCAGATGCCACACCAGCCAGGCGATCGAGTTGGCCCCGCTGTCGAGCCGTACCGCCAGCTCGTCCTCGGATAGCCCGTCCACGGCCGCCTGCACCTCCTCGCGCACCCGCTCAAAGGCGTCGGCCAGCAGATCGGCGCTGTTCATTCACGGCTCCCTCGCTCGTGGTTACCTTCCGGCCATGGTTTCACCCCGCGGCGCGGGCCGAGGGGTGCCGACTCGCCGGTACGCGAGGTGCCGACTCGCCGGGACGCTACTCACACGGGCGGGACGAGCGTGAAGTAGCGGTCGAGCACCGCCTGGTCGCCCGTCACCTTGTCGAGCCGGTCCGCGGGGAGCCGCTGCCACAGGAACAGCATCAGGTCCGACGCGGTCCCGGCCACTTCGACATCGCAGAACGCCTCGTCGGTTTCATCGTCCGCGGCGCCCGTGGTGAGCCGCACGTCGTCGCCGTCGAAGCGGACCGTCCACCGGCCAGGACCGTCGGTCCGGCGGAACCGGAACCGCTCGCCCACCCCGGAAGGGGCCTCCCGCCACGCCCGCCGGGCCGGGGCCATCACCGTGAAGGTCTGGGCCACGGCGTCCGCCGCGAGGTCGGGGTCGACCGGCCGGGCCCGTGTGCCGACCGCCTGCTCGGCGTCCCAGCGGTGCAGGGCCGCCTCGATGGTCTGCATCCGCAGCCAGAATCCCGCGGTTCGCTCCGCCGACCAGGTCCACACCTCCAGGCCCGGATCCTCGCTCCGGAACAGGGTCTCGAGCCGGGCGGCCCCCTCGGCGAACCAGTCGACGAGGCTCACCGGCACCGGGCCGTGATGCGGCCCGCCCGTGGGGGCCGGCCAGCCCTCGCGGTCCTCGGGAAGTTCGAAGAGGGTGACGTCCGTGATGTCCGGCTGCCGGCTGAGCCGTTCCCGGATGACGCGGGCGACCAGGCGATGCACCCCGCCCAGATGCAGCACCAGGTCCGACATCGTCCAGCCGGGGCAGGAGGGGATCAGCGGCGCGTCCGCCCCGTCGGCGGCGCCGCGGGCCGCCCGCTCGAACGCCTCGATCTCGCGGTGGAAATGGGCTGAATAGTCCATGGCCGCACTCTGCCAGGTGGCAACCGCCCCTGCCATACACCGCCCGACTCGAGGCCCTGTTCGACGAGGAGTTCCCGGCCATGGTGTGAACAGCTGACGACCCCTATCGTGAAATGCCATGAGAGTCCAACTGCGCTTCCGCTCAGCAAAGTTGGCCGCGACCGCCACGGTCACCGCCGTGCTTCTCGCCGGATGTGGCGGCTCCGAGGAGGAGTCCGGGGCCCGGGGCGGGCCGGAGAAGAAGACGATCACGGTCGCCGGACTGCCGCTCGCCGATGTGGCCGCGCTGCACATCGCCATCGATCGGGGGCTTTTCGAGAAGGAGGGGCTGAACGTCCGCGTCCAGCCGGTGCAGCAGAGCGTCCAGGCGCTGCCCGCGCTCGCCCACGGTCAGGTGGACGTCATCGGCGGCGCCAACTTCGTGACGTTCCTCCAGGCCCGGGAGAAGGGCACCCTGGCCACCCGGGTGCTGGCCGAGGGCGCGCGCAACGCCCCGCACATGATGGAGGTGCTGGTGCCCTCCGACTCCAGGATCAAGGGGCCGCGGGACCTCAAGGGCAAGAAGATCGCGGTCAACATCCTCAACAACATCCAGTCGCTGACCCTCAACGCCGTCCTCGGCAAGGCCGGGGCCGGACTGCCCGAGTACCGGCAGGTCCCGTTCCCGCAGATGGGCTCGGTGCTGGAGCGGGGTCAGGTGGACGCGGTGCACGCCGCCGAGCCGTTCGTCACCGCTCTCAAACGCGAGTTGAAGGCCCGTACCGTGGTCGACGGCAACGCGGCACCCACCGCCGGACTGCCGCTCAGCGGCTATGTCACCACCGACACGTTCATCGACAAGTACCCGAAGTCCGCCGCCGCCTTCCAGCGCGCCATCACCGCCGCCCAGGCCGTCGCCGCCAAGGACCGCGGCGCCGTGGAGAAGGCGCTGCCCGGCTATACGAAGATCAAGCCGGCGGAGGCCGCCGCCATCGGCCTGCCCGCCTACCCGGCCACCTCCAGCGCCGCTCAGCTCAAGCGGCTCATCTCCCTGATGCGGGCGCAGAAGCTGCTCACCAAGGACCTGGACCCCGCCGCCGTCCTCTACCAGCCCGCCAAGTGAGCCCCGCCACGGCCAGGCGGAAGCGCACCGGGCGGGCCAGGGACGCGCTGCTCGGCGCCGTCGGCGTGCTCGTGGCCTTCGCCGTCTGCGAGGCCCTCAGCCGTTCCGGGATGGTGCGGCGCGCGTTCCTGCCGCCCGCCTCCGAGGTGCTGGTACGGGCCGTCGCACTCGGCGGCGACACCGCCTTCCTGAACGGCGTCGCCGCCACCCTCGAGGCATGGGCCACCGGGCTCGCCCTGGCCTGTGCCCTCGCGATCCCCCTCGGGCTGCTGCTGGGCAGTGTGCCGGCGGCCGGGCAGGCCGCGCGGGTGCTGATCGAATTCCTGCGCCCGGTGCCGTCGGTGGCCCTGATCCCGCTGGTGTCACTGCTGCTCGGCGCCGGCAGCGAGACGACGATCGCCCTCGTCACCTACGCCAGTGTCTGGCCCGTGCTGTTCAACACCGTATATGGGCTCGGCGAGACCGATCCGCTGGCCAAGGACACGCTGCGCGCCTTCGGCTTCGGGCGGCTCGCCGTCCTGCTGCGGGCCGGTCTGCCCTCGGCCGCCCCGTTCATCGCCGCCGGGGTGCGCATCGCCGCGGCCACCGCCCTGATCCTCGCCGTGGCCAGCGAGATCCTCGCCGGATTCGGCGAGGGGCTGGGCACCTTCATCGCCCAGGCGGGCATGGCCACCGACGGCACCCGCGATGTGCTGGCCGGTGTGGTGTGGGCGGGAGCGCTCGGCCTCGTCGTCAATCTGGCGCTCACCGCGGTCGAACGGCGGTTGTTCCCCTGGGCGCTCGAGCACGGCGGGAGCCGCACATGACCGCGCGGGCCACACTCCACACCGTCCGGCGGCTGCCCCGGACACTCGCGCTGCGCCTCGGCGTACCCGTAGTGGCGGTGGTGCTGTGGCAACTCGCCGCGCGGGCCCACGGCAGTGTGTTCTTCCCGACCCCCGCCCGGATCGTCGAGCACGGCTATCACCTGTGGTTCTCCGGCCCCGCCGGGCGGGCGTTCCTCACCGACGCGGCGGTCCGCGATCTGCTGCCCAGCCTCGGCCGGGTGCTCGCCGGATTCGCCCTCGCCGCGGTCCTCGGCATCGTGCTGGGGCTCGCCCTGGGCCGCTCGCGCACCATGTACGCGCTGTGCGACCCGGTGCTGCAGTTCGCCCGCGCCGTGCCCCCGCCCGCGCTGGTGCCCGTCTTCGTCGTCGTCTTCGACCTCGGCACGCCGATGCAGCTCGCCTCGATCGTCTTCGGCGCCATCTGGCCCGTACTGATCAACACGGCGGAGGGCGTTCGCGGCATCGACCCGCTGCGGCTGGACGTCGCCGCCACCGTACGGATGCGGCCCGTCGAGCGGATCGTGCTGCTGTATCTGCCCGCCGCGCTCCCGCGTATCTTCGCGGGGCTTCGGCTGAGCCTGTCGCTCTCGCTGATCCTGATGGTGTTCTCGGAGCTGCTGCCCGGCACCGCCGACGGCATAGGCTTCCAGCTCACCGACGCCCAGACCCGCTCCGATCTGCTCACGGTGTGGGCGGTGATGGTGCTGCTCGGCGCGCTCGGCCATCTGCTCAACAGCGTGCTGCTCACCGTCGAAAGCATGGCTCTCGGCAGACACCGTGCCGCGCACCGCTCCTGACGACCCGTACGCACTGCCCGCCCCCGCACCCAGCCGAGGAGGTGGCCCCATGGCCGCGCCCCCCGCCCACCCACCGACCACCACGGTCCGCGACGCGGTGCTGGCACTGTGCCGCGCCACCGGCATGACGACCGTCTTCGGCAACCCCGGCTCCACCGAACTGCGGATGTTCCGCGACTGGCCCGAGGACTTCCGCTATGTGCTCGGACTGCAGGAGTCGACCGCCGTCGCCATGGCCGCGGGCCACGCCCTGGGCACCGGGCGGGCGGCGCTGGTCAGCCTGCACTCCGCCGGGGGCGTCGGCCACTCCCTGGGCGCGGTGTTCAACGCCTACCGGGACCGGGTGCCGGTGGTGATCATCGCGGGCCAGCAGTCCCGTGCGCTGCTCCCGCTGCGGCCCTTCCTCGGCGCCGACGAACCGGCCCGGTTCCCGCGCCCGTACGTGAAGTTCAGCAGGCAGCCGGAGCGGGCCGCCGATGTGCCCGCCGCGCTCGCCGAGGCCCACCGCGTCGCCATGACCCACCCCCGGGGCCCGGTCTTCCTCTCCGTACCGGAGGACGACTGGGACCGCCCCGCCGAGCCGGTCGCCCCGCGCACCGTCCACGGCGGCTACACCGCCGACCCCGGCGCGCTGGCCGGTCTCGCCCGCGCGCTCGACGCGGCGGCCCGCCCCGCGCTGGTCGCCGGACCCGGCGTGGACGACGAGCACGCCGTACGCGAAGTGGCCGAACTGGCCGAACGGCTGCGGGCCGCGGTGTGGATCAGCCCGCTCTCCGGACGCTCCGGCTTCGACGAACGCCACCCGCTCTTCCAGGGCTTTCTGCCGCCCGTCGCCGACCAGCTGGCGGAGCGGCTGGCCCCCTACGATGTGGTGGTCGCCCTCGGCGCCCCGCTGTTCACGTACCACGTGCACACCGAGGGCCCGCCGCTCGCCGACGGCACCGAGCTGTACCACCTCGACTGCGACCCCGCGCAGGCCGCGTGGCTCCCCGTGGGCACCAGCATCGTCACCACCCTCCGCCCCGCGCTGCGCACCCTCACCGACCTCGTCCAGCCCTCCGATCGGCCCGCGCCAGAGGTACGGCCCGCCCCCGAACCGCTGCCCGCCTCGGCCGAGGAGATCTCCCCCGAGCTGGTGATGGAGCTGCTCCGCGAACGGCTGCCCCGGGACACCGTGCTGGTGGAGGAGACCCCCAGCCACCGCGACGCCCTCCACGCCCGCCTCCCCATCAGCGGCGCGGGCCGCTTCCTCACCACCGGCAGCGGTGCGCTGGGCTGGGGTCTGCCGCTCGCGGTCGGACGCGCTCTCGCGGACGGCGAACGGGTGGTGTGCGTGGTCGGCGACGGCTCGGCGCTCTACTCGGTGCAGGCGCTGTGGACCGCCGCCCGGCACCGCGCCCCGGTGACCTACCTCCTGCTCGACAACGGCGGCTACGGCGCGGTCAAGGCGCTGGGCCGCCGCATCGGCATCACACCGGTGCCGGGCACCGAGATCGGTGGCATCGACTTCGCCGCGCTCGCCGGGTCCTTCGGCTGCCCGGCCGACCGGGTGGAGCGGCCCGGCGAGCTTCCCAAGGCCCTCGACCGGGCCCTCGCCCTCGGCCGCGACGACGGCCCGGTGCTGCTCCAGATCCGGGTCCCGGCCGACGACTCCCCGGCGTACGAGCCATGGGCCCGGTGAGGCGGACATGCTGCGGATCGACCACCTCAGCCACCGCTACGGCGACGGCCCCGATGTGCTCCAGGACATCGAACTCACCGTCCCTGACGGCCAGTTGCTCACCCTCGTCGGCCCCTCCGGCTGCGGCAAGTCCACTCTGCTGCGCTGTGTCGCGGGCCTCGTCCGCCCCTCCGCCGGGCGGATCACCCTGGACGGGGAGGTGGTGGACGGCGTCCCGGACCGGCTCGGTGTCGTCTTCCAGGACTACGGCCGCTCCCTCTTCCCCTGGCTCACGGTGCGGGAGAACGTGGCCCTTCCGCTGCGGCGGCGCGGACTGTCCCGCGCGGAGCGCCATGCGGCGGCGGTGGCCATGCTGGCGCAGGTGGGCCTGGCCGACGCCGCCCGCCGCCACCCCTGGCAGCTGTCGGGCGGAATGCAGCAGCGAGTCGCCCTCGCCCGCGCCCTGGCCGCCCGGCCCGCGCTGCTGCTGATGGACGAGCCGTTCGGCGCGCTGGACGCCCAGACGCGGGAGGATCTGGAGGATCTGCTGCTGCGGTTGCACCGGGCCCAGGGGATGACGACCGTGCTGGTCACCCATGACATCGACGAAAGTGTCTATGTGGCGGACCGGGTGGTGGTGCTGGCTCCGGGGCCGGGCCGGGTGCGGGCGGATCTGCCGGTGGCGCTGCCCGCCGACCGCGACCAGATCGTCACCCGGGGGCTGCCGGAGTTCATCGCGCTGCGGACAGAGGTGGGGCGCGCGGTGCGCCAGGGAGCGGCCACGCCCCCACCTCGTCCCCTCTGACGCGGCTAGCTCATCCGACGCAGGGTCAGCCAGTCGACGGCGGCCACCCGGTGGCCGCCCGTGGCGACGAGATATAGGTCATGGGAGCCGGTCACCGTGCGGGGGAGGCGTACCGAAAGCTCCCGCCAGCTGTCCGCGCCGCCGGTCCCGCGCACCGGAAGCGTGGCCGCCACCGGTCCGTCCGGTGAGTCCAGGCGGAGGCGCAGGGCGCAGTCCCCGCAGCCGCCGGACGCCAGCCGCACCGTCAGCGTGTTCGCGCCCGCACCGAACCGCACCCCCCGGAAGCCGATCGCGTCCCCCTGCCCCAGGACCGAGGTGGCCGCCTCGCCGCGCTCGGCGCCCCGGACCACCTCGGCGCGCTCCGCCTGCAAGGTGGCGGCCGCGTCGGGGCCGTCGGCGTAGAGCCGGATCTCGTTCACCGCCCAGGGGTTCTCGCCCGGCGCCGTCAGCTCGATCCGCAGATAGCGGGCGGTGTGCTGTGGGAAGACCGCGTCCTGGGTGAAGGAGCGGCCACTGACCCGGGCCACCGGGGTGCCCCAGTGGTCACCGTCGCGGCTGACCGAGACGGTGAAGCCATAAGGGTGCCCGGTGGCGTCCATCCCCGCGTCGATCGCCACCCGGCCGAAGGTCTTCGCGGTGCCCAGATCGACGGTGAGCGACTGACCGGAGGACTGGGGAGCACTCCCCTTCCACTGGGTGGTCTGGACCCCGTCCACGGCGGCCGAGGCATCGGCGCCACCTGAGACGGTGGCCTTCCAGCCGTCGTTGCGGACCCGGGTCTCACAGCCCGGCAGGCGGCAGCCGGACGACCAGATGGGCGCCCCGTATTCATACGCGCCCTGGTCGGGCCCGTCGCCCCGGACCTCGCCGGTCACCCCGTCGACGGTCTCACCCGCGTCGATGGCGGGAGAGCCCGCGCGCGGCCACAGCTCGCCGTTGCGCGCGTCGCTGTAGCGCGGATCCGTGGGCGGCAGCAGGTTGTTCCGTACCACCGGGGCCGGATCGCCGGGGCCGGAGATCTCCATCGGCCCGAGCGCCACGTCATTGCTCACATACGTCCCCGTGGCGTCGGTCGCCCCGCTCAGCCGTACGGCGGTGGTCACCCCGGGCCCGTAGGAGGAGTGGTGGTCGCGGTTGCCGAGGCTGACCCCGCTGTGGCCGTTGTAGAAGGTGCCACGGGCGCCGGTGTTGTACGCCACGTTGTGGTGCAGCAGGAACTGGCTGGAGGAGTTGTCGATGTAGTAGCCGACCTGGCCGTCCGCGTCATGGACGGTGTTGTGGTCGACGCTGGTGCCCTTGGCGTCCAGGTTGCAGCACACGTAGAACGGGCTGCCGTCACGTGAGGTGCGCATCGCCTCGGAGAGGTCGTTGTAGGCGATCCGGTTGTCGTGGAAGGGCACGCCGTTCAACTGCCAGGCGGTGTCGATGCTCGCGCGGCCGGTACGGCGGATGGTGTTGTGGGTGACGGTCTGGCCGCTGCCGTTGATCTCGATACCGGGGGTGTAGCTGCCCATCCACCCCACGTCGTGGATGTAGTTGCCGCTTACGGTGTTGTCGCCGCCGCGCAACAGCACCCCCGTGCCGGCGGAGTAGCCGATGTCGCTGTCGCGCAGGGTGTTGCCGTTGCCGAGGATCTGAACACCGGAGTTCAGCACCCGCGAGGCGACGATGTGTCCCTCGCCGGGCGGGATGGCCAACTCGTCGTCGCGCGGCATGGGGAGCGTGGAGAACTCCGAGATGTAGCGCGCCCGCACCCCCTCGATCAGCACACCGGTGCTGTCGGCGCCGGTGCGCAGCGAGGTGCCCCACAGGTCGAGGCCGCGCACGGTGACATGCGAGCTGTGCGAGAGGTCCACGCCCCAGCTCTCGTGCTTCGCGGTCACGGTGTGGCCCGCGACGCCGCCCTTGGGCGGGACCAGATAGAGACGGCCCGCGTCCTTGTCGTAGTACCACTCACCGGGCTGGTCGAGGGTGGCCTTGGCGCCCACCAGGTAGTAGTTGCGGTAGTTCTGGTCGCCCATGCACAGCGGGGTGCAGCGGTAGTTGCCACCGGTGAAGTCCAGCGCCCCGGGCTTGGTGGCGGTCACCGTGCCGGTCTGCTGGCTCCACGGGTTGGAACCGGCCCACAGATGGACGGTGGCGCCGGTGAAGTCGCCGTCCGGCAGCTCCGGGTCGTCGATGTGCTGATCGGTGGAGGAGCGCTCGGCCACCGCCCAGGACGGATTGAGCGGATCGGGGCCGGAGTTGGGCCAGCGGCCCTCCATGGCGCGCTCGCCGTCCAGGAACAGCGCGTTCTCGCTGCGGTCGAGCGGGAGGTCCACATCGGCGGCCACCAGACCGCCGCCCGCGTCCCGCCAGCCGGTGACGGTCCTGGTCCCGTCCACCGTGACCGCGCCGTCGCCGTACGCGGCGAGCGTGATCGGAGCGTCCTTCGTGCCCGAGGGCGGGGCGACGCGCTCCTGGTAGCGACCGCGGTGGATCAGACAGGTGTCCCCGGGCCGGACCTGTTCGGTGCAGCGGCCGATGGTGCGGAACGGATGGAGCGAGCTGCCGCTGTCGCGGTCGGCACCCCAGGTGGCGACGTGGAACGTGCGCCCCTGGTGCCGTCCTTCGGCCGATGCGGCGCCCGGCAGCGCGGTGAGGACCGCCGCTGCGGCGGCGACCACGGATATGCGCCTGAGCGCGGATCTCATCTACAGCCTCCCCGGTTGGGATTCGACCGCAACGTAGGAGAAACATCGGATGGGGTCAACGGCTTGGGAGGGAATGGCTCGAGGTGTGGCCGAGAGACTAGGGAATATTTCTCGCTTAATTGCTTCTATCGCCCCAAAGACAGTCGATGACAGATCCGATGTCTCTGCGGGTTGCTTGTTTAATTCGTGTGTTTTAAAGTGGCGGCGACAGCGCTCACCGGAACGATCGAGACGGGAGGCCGCGGTGCCCGAAGCACGCACCGTCCGCTCCACCGAGACCCGCGAAGCCATCATGGCCGCCGCGGAACGGCTCTATGCCGAGCATGGCCTGGTCGCGGTGTCGAACCGTCAGATCAGCGAGGCGGCCGGACAGGGCAATGTCGCCGCGGTCGGCTATCACTTCGGCACCCGGGCGGATCTGGTGCGCGCCATCATGGGCAAGCACTCCGAGGCGATCGAGCGGATCCGGCAGCGGATGCTGGAGGAGACCCGCGGCAGCCGGGAGGTCCGGGACTGGGTCGCCTGCCTGGTGCGCCCCGCCCCCGAGCACCTGGCCACCCTCGGCCTCCCCTCCTGGTACGCCCGGTTCGCCGTCCAGGTGATGACCGACCCCTTGCTGCGGGCGATCGTCACCGACGAGGCCCTCACCCGGGAACCGCTGCGGGAGACCCTCTACGGTCTGGGCCGCTGCCTGGACGCGCTGCCCGCCGAGGTGCGGGCCGAACGCGGCGACATGGCCCGCCAGTTGATCACGCACACCTGCGCCGAACGGGAGCGCGCCCTCGCCGAGGGGACCAGTACGCGCCAGCCGTCCTGGGATGACACGGCCGGCGCGCTGACCGACGCCATCACCGGCCTGCTCCTCGCCCCCGTCACGCCCCGTTCCCCAGCCAAGGAGGCCCGGACCAACCCATGACCACCTCGCCCGTGACCGGCGACGCGCCGGCCGAGATCCCCGCCTTCCCCCAGCCGCGCGCCGCGGCCTGCCCCTTCGACCCGTCCCCGGAGCTGCGCGGCCTGGCACAGTGGGGCCCGCTGTCCCGGGTCCGGTCCTGGAACGACAGCACCCCCTGGGTGGTGACGGGCCACGCCGAGCAGAAGACCCTGCTCTCCGACCCCCGGCTCAGCGCCGACTTCTCCCACCCCGGCTTTCCGAGCCCCGTGCCGCACACGGGCGGCAAACGGGAGGCCACCGACCTCAGCTTCGTCGGCATGGACGATCCGGAACACGCCCGGCTGCGCCGCATGGTCAGCGGCGCCTTCACCATCAAGCGGGTCGAGGCGATGCGCCCCGTCGTACAGGAGATGGCGGACGACTTCATCACCCGCATGCTGGCCGGGCCGAAACCGGCCGATCTGGTCCAGGCGCTCGCACTGCCGCTTCCCTCGCTGGTGATCTCCGAGATGCTGGGCGTCCCGTACGAGGACCACGCGTTCTTCCAGACGAACAGCAAGGTCCTCGTCTCCGCCGTGGCCACCCCCGAGGAGCGGAGCGCCGCGCACACCAACCTCTACGAGTACCTGGACCAGTTGGTGGGGGAGAAGGTCGCCAAGCCGGGGGACGATCTGCTCTCCGGCCTCGGTCGGCAGATCACGGCGGGCGAGCTGACCCGCCGCGAGGCCGCCGCGATGGGCGTGCTGCTGCTCCTCGGCGGACACGAGACCACCGCCAACATGATCACCATGGGGACGCTGCTGCTGCTCCAGCACCCCGAACAGCTCGACCGCGTCCGCGAGGCCGACGACCCCAAGGTGATCGCCTCCGCGGTGGAGGAACTCCTGCGTTACCTCAGCGTCGTCCACCTCGGACGCCGCCGGACGGCGCTGGAGGACATCGAGATCGCCGACCGGACCATCCGGGCCGGCGAAGGGGTGATCCTCCTCGGCGAACTGGCCAACCGGGACCCGGCCGTCTTCCCCGAGCCGGACCGGCTGGACATCGGCCGGGACGCCCGCCACCACCAGGCGTTCGGCGTGGGCACCCATCACTGCCTCGGCCAGCCGCTGGCCCGGATGGAACTCCAGGTGGTCTACCCCACCCTCCTCCGCCGCGTCCCGACTCTGCGGATGGCCACGGACCTGGCGGACATCCCCTTCAAGTACGACGCGGTGATCTACGGAGTCTACGAACTTCCCGTCACCTGGTAGCCGCCCCGGCGCCGGGCATGCGCAGTGGCGGAACGGCCGGGACCTCCGGCGCGGTGCCGATGTCCTCGGGCGTCAGCATGAACTCCTCGGGGTAGGCGTCGCGCCGGGTGCGCCGTGCGGGCTCGATGGTGCGCCACATGTACAGGCACCGCCCGCACTGGAGCACCTCCCAGACGCCGGGGACGGGGGAGCCGGTGATGTGCTCGATCGTCTCGTGGGCACAGCGCGGACACAGGGGCATGGTGTCGGACATCCGAAGTCCTTCCGTGGTGTGGGGCGGTGTGGTCAGCGGGCGGCGGTGAGCTTCTGCAGCCGGGCCAGCCAGTCGGCCGCCTCGGGCAGATCGCGCACCTGGGTGCCGTAGGTGCCACGGCGGTCGGGGGCGACGGGGGTGGTGGCGTCGAGGATGAGCTTGTCGGTGATACCGGGCGTGACGGCCTGCGGGGCCAGTTCCAGCACCGACAGATTGGGGATCTGGACCAGATCGCCGGCCGGGTTCATCTTCGTGGACAGCGCCCACATCACCTGGGGGAGGTTGAACGGGTCGACGTCCTCGTCCACCACGATCACGGTGGCCGCGTAGCCGAGGCCGTGCGGAGTCGTCAGCACCCGCATGCCGACGGCCTTGGCGAAACCGCCGTAGCGCTTCTTGGTGGACACGATGACGACCAGCCCGTGGGTGTACATCGCGTTGACCGCCTGGACCTCGGGGAAGTCGCGGCGCAGTTGCTTGTACAGCGGCACACAGGTGTTGGCGGCGATCAGATAGTCCACCTCGGTCCACGGCATGCCGAGGTAGAGGTGTTCGAAGATCGGGTCGGTGCGGTACGAGATCCGGTCGATGCGGATGACGGGCATGTTCCGGCCGCCGGAGTAGTGGCCGGTGAACTCGCCGAACGGCCCCTCGATCTCCCGCTTGCGGCCCTCGATGACGCACTCGATGACCACCTCACTGCCCCACGGCACGGGCAGCCCGGTGAGCGGGGCCCGGGAGAGCGGGGCGGGAGCGCCACGCAGGGCGCCGGCCAGCTCGTACTCGTTCTGCTCGTACTCCATCGGGGTGGACGCCACGATGGAGATCACCGGCTCATTGCCGAGCGTGATGGCCACGGGCAGGTCCTCGCCCCGCTCCTCGGCGGTGTGCAGATGCTGGGCGATGTCATGCATCGGCACCGGCTGGATGGCGAGCGTGCGCCTGCCCTTGACCTCGATGCGGTAGATGCCGACGTTCTGCTTGCCGCTGTGCTCGGGGTCGGCCGGGTCCTTGGAGACCACGGCCGCCTTGTCGATGTAGAAGCCGCCGTCGCCGTCGTTGAGCCGGATCAGCGGAAGCACCCGGAAGATGTCGGCGTCCTCGCCCTCCAGGGTGTTCTCGGCCCACATCGGGTTCTCGCGCCACTCGGGGGCGACCGGGAAGGTGTCCCAGCGGCGGATGAACTCCTCGACCTGCTCCTTGGTGCCGGTCTCCTTGGGCAGGCCGAGCGCGAGCGCGTGGTTGGCCCAGGAGCCGTGCACATTGAGCGCGATCCGCGCGTCGGTGAAGCCCTTGACGTTGTCGAAGTACAGGGCGGGGGCGTGGCCGCCCAGGCGCGGGGCGGCGTTCGCGGCGGCGGCGATGTCCGGCTCCGGCATCACCTCGTCGGTGATGTGCAGCAACTGCCCCTCCTTCCGGAGGGCGTCGAGAAAGCCGCGGAAGTCGTCGTAGGTCATGGGAACTCCAAGTGGGGGCAGGGACGGAGGAAATCAGGCGGCGGGGGAATCGGCGGCGGTGGGCTTCGGGCCGCGGGCGGCGCGCATGCCCTCCCACCGCTTGGCGGCGGGTGCGGGCAGGTCGAACTGGTCGAGGAGGCGGGCCGTGAGGTGGTCGACGATGTCGTCCACCGACCGGGGGTGGTTGTAGAAGGCGGGCATGGGCGGGACCATCCGCACGCCCATCCGGGAGAGCGCCAGCATGTTCTCGAGGTGGATCTCGCTGAGCGGGGTCTCCCTCGGTACGAGGACGAGCCTGCGCCGCTCCTTGAGGACCACGTCCGCGGCCCGCCCCACCAGACCGTCGGCGTATCCGGCGCGGATCCCGGCGAGGGTCTTCATCGAGCACGGCGCGATGATCATGCCGTCGGTGCGGAAGGAGCCGGAGGAGATGGTGGCGCCCTGGTCCTCGGGGGAGTGTGTCACCTCGGCGAGCTCGGCCACCTCGCGGGCGGAGCGGCCGGTCTCCAGCTCGATCGTGGTGCGCGCCCAGCGGCTGAGTACCAGATGGGTCTCCACCCCGGGCAGCTCGGCCAGTGTCTCCAGCAGGCGGATGCCGAACACGGCACCTGTTGCTCCTGTCATGCCCACGATCAATCGCACGGTGACGTGCTCCCTCGGCTGCGGTCGGTGGAAAGGGGACGCGGTGATCCGGGGACTCTTTCGGTCACCCGTTCATCGCAACGCACTCCACGCTAGATGCGGACCAGGGCACACCAGCCGTACACTGAGGACGCGCTATGGACAGAAACGGACACCGTGATGTCACCGAGGTTCCGTTCCGGCCCTCCGTGGGAGCCCCGCCGGGAGCGGCCGTCCTGGATTTCCCCGGGCTGGCCGCCCGCGCCCGGAGCCATGGCCTCGATGTCCACGCCCCGATGCGGCTCGCCTTCCACCAGCTGATCACCGTGCGCTCGGGGAGGCTGCGCTGTTCGGTGGACTTCACCGAGCACGAGCTGACCGAGGGCGGCTGGATGTGGGCGCGCCCCGGACAGATCCACCAGTTCCGCTCCCCGCTCGGCGCCGCGGAGGGCGCCGCCGTGCTCTTCCCGCCCGGCTATCTCGGCACCGCCACCGCCGCGGTGGCCCGGCTGGACCGGCCCGTGTCGCGGTCCCCGCTGGTTCCCGAAGGCGCCGACGCCGAGGCCGTCCGTGGCGTACTGGACCTGCTGGAGGGCGAGTACCGGACGGTGTCCGGGCCGCTGGAGGCGCATGTCGAGGTGGTACGCCATCTCGTCGCGGTGCTGGTGCTGCGGCTGGCCCATCTGCCCGGCGCCCGGAGCGGGGACACGGCGGCCGGCGAGGCGTTCCGCCGCTTCCAGCAAGCCGTGGAGCGCGACTACACCCGCACCCACCGGGTCGAGGACTACGCGGCCCGGCTGGGCTACAGCGTCCGCACCCTGACCCGTGCCACTCGCGCCACCGCCGGATGCGGCGCCAAGCGGTTCATCGACGACCGGGTGCTGCTCGAGGCGAAGCGGCTGCTGGTGCACACCGATCTGTCCGCCACGGCCATCGGCGAGCGGCTCGGCTTCCCGGACGCCACCGTCTTCACCAAGTTCTTCCGCCGCCGGGCGGGCGAGACCCCGGCCGGCTTCCGTACCCGTGCCTCGGGCACCCGGCACTGACGGCCCGGGGCCCGCACGCGGGGCGGGCAGGAGAGCCGTACGCGGCGTATGAGGACCGTACGAGGTCTAGGAGGGCCGTTGCGGCGTACGAGGGCTACGAGGGCCGTACGCGGCGGGGAGACGCACCGCGCGCCCGCCCGGCGGGGAGCCGCCGGACGGACGCGCGACGAGGAGCCGGTGGCGGTGGTTCAGTCCGCCGAGAGCGCGGGGTCGCTCATCCCCGCACGGCCGGTCTCCACATGCCCGGCCAGCCGGCGCAGATACCCGCTGTCGTGGTCGGAGACCACCGACAGGTCGTACCACTGGTGGCTGCGCCCGGTGCGCACGGTGTGCACCACCCGCGCCCCCGGCCGGAGCCGGTAGTGCACCGGCTTCTCCTCCTCGTAGCCGTCCGTGACGGTGAGCCGCACCGTCGCGTCGCCCTGGTTGACGAGGGTCAGCCTGACCTCCCCGGTCGACCGGTCGTGACGGGCGCTCACCTCGGGGCCCGTGCCGGTGGCGTGGCCGGTGAAGTGGCGCAGGAAACCGGCCGGACCGTGCACCTGGAAGTCATAGGCGCCCTCGTCCGCCGAGGAGCGCTGCCAACTGCCGGACAGCCGCTTGCCCGCCTCGACGGTGTAGCCCCACGGCCCGCCCGCATGGCTCGCGGAGGTCACATGGAAGTGCGCCCCGGCGCCCCGGCCGTGGTTGACGAAGTCGACGCGCAGGCCGCCGTCGGCGGCGGTCGAGGCATCGGCCGACAGCTCGTACGGCAGCGGCCGGGCACGGCGCAGCCCGGGCTCCTGCCGGGGCAGCGAGGGGTGCTCCGGCGGCGCCGGGACGTAGTCGGGGTGCCGTTCGTTGTCCTTGGGCCGGTAGCCGCTGGTGTCCGGCATGGCCGGGACCTTCACATCGGTCTTTGAGAAGTCGAAGGCCGCGGTCAGGTCGCCGGACACCGCCCGCCGCCACGGCGAGATGTTCGGCTCCTCGACGCCGAAGCGCCGCTCCATGAGCCGGATGACCGAGGTGTGGTCCAGTGTCTGCGAGCACACCCAGCCGCCCTTGCTCCACGGCGACACCACGAGCATCGGCACCCGCTGCCCCAGCCCGTACGGGCCCGCGGGCTGCGAGGAGGAGCCGGGGAACAGCTCCCCGGTGGTGTCCACGGTCGAGCCGCCCCGCTTGTCGCCGGGCGCGTACGGCGGCATCACGTGGTCGAAGAAGCCGTCGTTCTCGTCGTAGGTGATGAGCAGCGCGGTCTTGCTCCACACCTCGGGGTTGGAGGTGAGCGCGTCCAGCACCTGCGCGATGTACCAGGCGCCGTAGTTGGCGGGCCAGTTGGGGTGCTCGGTGAAGGCTTCGGGCGCCGCGATCCAGGAGACCTGGGGCAGCTTCCCGGCCTTCACATCGGCCCGCAGGATGTCGAAGAAACCATCGCCGTTCTTGGCGTTGGTGCCGGTGCGGGCCTTGTCGTACAGCGGGTCGCCGGGCGTGGCGTTGCGGTACTGGTTGAAGAAGAGCAGGGAGTTGTCGCCGTAGTTGCCGCGGTAGGCGTCGTCGATCCAGCCCCAGCCGCCGTCCGCGTCCAGCCCGTCGCCGATGTCCTGGTAGATCTTCCAGGAGATCCCGGCCTTCTCCAGGCGCTCGGGGTAGGTGGTCCAGCTGTAGCCGGCCTCCGCGTTGTCCAGCACCGGGCCGCCGCCCTTGCCGTCGTTGCCCGTGTAACCGGACCACAGGTAGTAGCGGTTGGGGTCCGTGGAGCCGATGAACGAGCAGTGGTAGGCGTCGCAGATGGTGAAGGCGTCGGCCAGCGCGTAGTGGAAGGGGATGTCCTCACGCGTCAGATACGCCATGGTGGTGGCCGACTTCGAGGGGATCCACTTGTCGTACGCGCCGTCGTTGAACGCGACATGGCCGTCGCCCCAGCCGTGCGGCAGGTCCTGCAGGAACTGCAGGCCGAGGTCGTTCACCTCGGGCCGGAACGGCAGGACCTCCTTGGAACCGTCCGACTGGTGCCACACCGGCTTGCCGTTGGGCAGCCGCACCGGCCGCGGATCGCCGAATCCCCGCACCCCGCGCAGGCTGCCGAAGTAGTGGTCGAAGGAACGGTTTTCCTGCATCAGCACCACGATGTGCTCGATGTCCCGCAGACTTCCGGTCCGGCGGTTGGCGGGTATCTCCGCGGCGCGCGCGATGCTGGCGGAGAGCAAAGAGGTGGCCGCACCGGCCCCGGCCAGTTGCATGAATCGTCGACGGTCGAAGGAGGTCATGGCGCTCCGGTTTTCTGTGGCGTTCGAGGGGAAGTAGCGGAATCGGTGCAGTCTCTTCCGCCGGGGCGGTACGGACAACGGCAAATGGGCGAAACGGCGGGAAAGCCTCCGTAAATCTTGATCGCGGGCCGAAACCTTGCCGCGGCCTCGCGCACGCTTCCGGCGGCTCCTACCAGCGCCTTCTGGGCCGTTGTGACGCATGACGCATCGGATGAGCCGGTATCCGCCGGGGCGAACTCCGTTTCGCGGAGCCGAGGACGGGCACGCGAGCAGTGTGCTTCGGACCGGAGGCACGCCACGGGAACAGCCCGGCTGGGTAAGGCGTGTTCACGGTCGCCCGAGTTGTCTGGAATGTCCTCCTGTGGTGACACCGACAACAGCCAAGGGAGGCACCGGCTCATGACGGCCGTACAAGCACATCCCCGAGCACACCCCAAGCACACGCACGACGACGCCCCCGACACCTCCAGCGCGTTCCACCGGATCGCCGAACTGCCGGACGGCTCGGAGAAGGAGGCCCTGCGGGAGGAAGTCGTCCGGGCCTGGATGCCGATGGCCGAGCGCATCGCCTCGCAGTACCGCAACCGCGGTGAAACGCCCGAGGATCTGCGGCAGGTGGCCATGGTCGGCCTGGTCAAGGCGGTCAAGCGCTATGAGCCGGACCGGGGTTCGGCCTTCGAGAGCTACGCCGTCCCGACCGTCGTCGGCGAGGTCAAGCGGCACTTCCGCGACCATATGTGGGGCCTGCACGTGCCGCGCCGGGTCCAGGAGCTGCGCAACCGGGTCCGTACCGCCGTCCAGGAGCTGACCCGTTCACCGGACGACCGTTCGCCCAGCGTCAGGGACATCGCCCGGCACACCGGCATGGCCGAGGAGGACGTCCTCGTCGGCATGGAGGCGCTCGAGAGCTTCCGTACGCTGTCGCTGGACGCCGCACTGCGCGGCGCGGACGACGGCTACGCGCTGGTGGACACCCTCGGCTCCACCGAGTCTTCCTACGAGCGGGTGGTCCAGCGCGAATCCCTCAAGCCCTGTCTGCGCAGGCTCCCCGAGCGCGAACGGGAGATCCTCTACCTGCGGTTCTTCTGCGACGAGACCCAGAGCCGGATCGCCGACCGGCTCGGCATCTCCCAGATGCATGTCTCCCGGCTCATCAGCCGCACCTGCGCCCGCCTGGGCGAGGAGGTCGGCGCGCGTGGCGCGTAGCGCCCACGCCCCCGGCGACCGCGCTCCCGGTGGCGGCCACTGCCCCGGCGACCACCGCCCCGTGCCCAGCCGCGGTGAGCGGGGAGGCTGTGAGCGGGGACACCGTGAGCGGTGCGCGCCTCATCCGCCCGGTCCCGCCTCCCGCTCCTCGGCGCATACGACGCACAGCTCCGCGTGGGGCAGCGCCAGCGACCGCTCCCGGCCCTGAGGCAGGCCGCATCGCGTGCAGATCCCGAAGGATCCGGCGCGCAGCCGGTCGAGCGCCGCGGCGGTCCGCTCCAGCAGGGCCTCGTCCGCCTCCGCGCGCGTGCGCAGCTCCCGGAGCGTCATGGCCTTCGCACCCGTGTCCCCCGCGTCGAGATCGCAGTCCGCGCGCAACGCGGACGCGGCCTCCTCCGTCCGGGCGAGCTGCGACCGCAGCCGGTCCGCCTGCTCCGACAGCCGGTCTGCGGCCTCCTCCAGGTCCCGGGGCCGCAGCGGGCTCTCACTCGTCTCCGCTCTGTTCATCCGCCGTACCTCCCTGCGCGTCCGCACCCCGGGTCCCCGCGGTGGCCACGGTCACTCATGGCGGGCTATGCGATCGTTGAGATATGCGTGGCACGGCGGTAACGCTGTTCCTCTGCGGCGATGTGATGCTCGCCCGCGGTGTGGACCAGATCCTGCCGCACCCCGGCGACCCGGAGCTCCACGAACCCTTCATCCGCGACTCCCGGGCCTACGTCGAGCTGGCCGAGGAGGCGAACGGCCCGATCCCGCGCCCCGTCGACTTCTCCTGGCCCTGGGGCGACGCGCTGGCGGTACTGGACGAGGCGGTGCCCGATGTGCGGGTGCTCAACCTGGAGACGAGCGTGACCCGCAGCGATGAGTTCGCCCCGGGGAAGGACGTCCACTACCGGATGAGCCCGGACAACCTCCCCTGCCTGACCGCGGTCCGGCCCGACGTCTGCGTCCTGGCCAACAACCATGTGCTCGACGGCGGCCGGCGCGGGCTGGAGGAGACACTCGACACCCTGGCCGCCGCCGGACTCCGGGTGGCCGGAGCGGGCCGTGACGCGGCGGCCGCGCGGCGCCCCGCCGTCGTCCCGGCCGGTGACCACCGCCGGGTGCTGGTGTTCTCGTTCGGCGCGGCCTCCAGCGGCATTCCGGGCCGGTGGGCCGCGGCCGAGGACCGGCCCGGGGTCGACTTCCTGCCCGATCTCTCCGACGCCCGCGCGGCCGCGATCACCGACCGCGTACGGCAGCTCAGCCACCCCGGCGATATCGCCGTCGCCTCGGTCCACTGGGGCGGCAACTGGGGATACGGCGTCTCACCGGACCAGATCCACTTCGCCCACGCCCTGATCGACGGCGGCGTCGACCTCGTCCACGGCCACTCCTCCCACCACCCCCGCCCACTGGAGGTGTACCGCGGCAAGCTGATCCTCTACGGCTGCGGCGACGTGGTCGACGACTACGAGGGCATCGGCGGCTACGAGCGGTACCGCGACGATCTGAGGCTGCTCTACTTCCCCGCGGTGGACCCGGACACCGGCCGCCTGATGAGCCTGCGCATGGTGCCCCTGCGGTCACGGCGGATGCGGCTGGAGTACACCGGCCACGAGGACGCCGCATGGCTGGGCGCGACCCTCGACCGGGCCGGGTCCGGCCTCGGCTCGCATATCGACGTCCGGCCCGACGACGTCCTCACCCTGCGCCGGTCCTGACCCCGCCGGGTCAGACGATCTTCGAGCGCACCAGCCCGCCCAGCACCAGCGCCCCGGGGATCAGCGGCAGCCACACCGTGATGAAGCGGTATGCCAGCACCGTGGACGTGGCCGCCTCGACCGGCGCCCCCGCCGCGACCAGCGCGATGACCAGCGCCGCGTCGACCGAGCCGATACCACCGGGGGAGGGGACGACGGCGGCCACCGCCGTGGCGGCCAGATACGCGAGCATCACATGCGCCGGCCGCACCTCGAGCTCCAGCGCCAGGGCGACCGCCACCAGCCCCGCCGCCTGCAGCAGGGGAAACGCCAGCGAACCACCCCACAGCGCCAGCGCCCTGGACGGCCGCATGTGCAGCGACCGGGCGTCGGCCATCGCGGTGCGGAGAAACCTCACCACGATCCGGCGCACCGGACGGATCAGCGCCACGCCGGCCACCAGCGCCCCGGCCGCCACCACCGCGCCGGCCACCACCATCGCGCTCACCGACTCCGGGAGCAGCGGGCCCAGCCGCAGCGCCTGGGGAAACACCAGAAGCAGCACCACCAGCAGCCCCACCCGGGTCGTGGCCTCCGCCAGGAAGTACAGGGCGAGCGCTGCCGAGGAACGGGCGGGCGGCAGCCCGCAGCCGGTCATGAACCGGATGTTCACCGCGCTCGCGCCGATCCCCGACGGCAGCAGATGATTGGCCGCCCCCGCGGCGAACTGGGTGGCGAACAGCCGCCTGGCCGGCAGCCGCTCCAGCACCGTGCCCTGCCGGGCGAACGACACCGCCACCCAGCCGAGCCCGGTCGTGGCCACCGCCGTCAGCAGCCAGTACGGATTGGCGGTGAACATCTGACGGGCGCCGGAGCCGATCAGCGACCGGTGCTGGACCACCCAGTAACCGACGACGAGCAGCGGCAGCAGGCACAGGATCTGGCGCAGCGGAAGCCGCCGGAGCAGGGCCCAGCGCCCCGCCCGCTCCTTGGGCCGCTCCACGGGCTGGTCCAGCGGCTGCCCCGTGGGGCACGGCATCACGTCAGGCATCGGTCCGGACACTCCTCTGGTCATGGGATACGTGCCGGATATGGCTCTTGGCCCAGCATGTTCGCGGAACGCGCGCCGCGCAGCGGGAGCGCGATCAGCAGGCCGAGGCAGATCCACACATAGGCGTTGCTGCCGAGGAAGCCGTCCACCCCGGTGGAGTCGAACCGCCACAGCCACACCACGCTGCTGCAGAGGAGCACGTACACCACCGCACAGACCCGGAGCAGCAGCCTGCGCCGGGCCGGCGGCGCGTCCGGCCGCAGCCCGCTGTCGACGAGCACCGCCAGGGCCGGAATCAGCCACACCAGATGGTGCACCCAGGTGATCGGGCTGACCAGACAGGCGGCGACCCCGGTCAGCGCGAATCCGGCCCGCTCGTCCCCGGCGGCCGCCGCGCGGCGCACCCGGTACGCCCAGACGGCCAGCACGGCGAGTACCCCGAGCCCCCACACCACCCCGCTCGGCGGCACCGGGTCGACCAGCCGGGCCAGCACCCCTTCCCACGACTGGTTGGAGACGTAACTGAGTACACCGATCCGCTTGGTGTCCCACAGCGCCTCGGTCCAGTAGACCCGGGAGGCCCCCGGCGCGACCGCCAGGGCGAGCAGAGTGGCCGCCGCGGCGGTGGCCGTGGCCGTCGCGGCGGCGCGCCACCGCCGGGTGATCAGCAGATAGCCGATGAAGATCGCCGGAGTGAGCTTGATGGCGGCGGCGAGCCCGATACCGCAGCCGGCGAACCGGCCACGCCCCGTGGACAGCAGCCAGGCGTCGAAGAACACCAGCACCAGCAGCAGCAGATTGACCTGCCCGAAGCTGAAGGTGTCCCGCACCGGCTCCAGCAGCGCGAACAGACAGGCCGCCACCACGAAGGCGAACCACTTGTTCCAGCCGTGCCGGCGGACGATCGGCCCGATCAGCCAGGTCAGCAGGGTGGCCGAGGCGGCCACATTGAGCACCATGCTCAGGGTGATCGCGGCCGGCCAGTCGAACAGGGCCATCGGCAGCATGCACAGCGCGGCGAAGGGCGGATAGGTGAAGCCGTAGTCGGCCCCGTCCGCGCCGGGGATGGTGAAGTCGTAGATCCGGCCGTCCCGCAGCCAGTGGCCCACGGCGCCGTAGTAGACGTTCAGGTCGAACCAGTCCCGGTGCAGCGGGACGAAGGCCAGGAAGAGCCCCACCGCCACGGTGAGGGCGAGCGCCAGTACCAGCCGTCCGCGAGGTGTGGTGGGCCCCGTCATGCCGAACGCTCCGATCGGTGGCCGCCGTGGACGGCGGAGAGCGGAGTGCCGGTGGCGAACCCCGGTGCGTGCCGGGCGCACCACAGCGCGCACACCGCCAGCACACCTCCGCACACGGCGAATGTCAGTTGCCGCGAATCCGGTGCGAACCCGTTGGGCAGTACGGCCAGCGTGAGCACCCCGCTCCCGGCCACCACCGCCTTGCGCACCGTTCCGCCCGGCCCGGCCGCCGCGATCACGAACAGCCCCCACAGCACGTACCAGGGCCGGATCGCCGGGCCCAGCACGGCCACCGCTATCAGGCTCAGCCCCAGCGCGTACACGGGCCGGGGGCGGGGTGGACGCAGCCAGGCGACCCCTATGGCCACGGCGGTGGCCAGCAGCCCCAGACCGTGCCACGCGGGGGCGGCCAGCGGAGCCAGACCGCTGCCGACGGCCTCCAGCATGGCGCCGGTGGCGCGGCCGAGGGTGCTGGTGAGCGCCCAGTTGTCCGGTGAGGCCGGGGTGGTGAGCGCCGAGATCCAGCCGTAGCCGGTGCCGGTGACGGCCGTCGCCACTCCGGTGGTGGCCAGGGCCAGCGCCCCGGTGGCCGCCACGGCGCCGACGCGGCGCCTGCGGCCCTCCAGCCGGCGCGCCCACAGCGTGGCCACCGCCAGCAGCCCCAGCGCGGCCGGAGCCTTGACCAGGGCGGCAAGCGTGACCAGCACCGCGCCACAGGCCGGCCATCGGCCCGTCGCGGCCACCAACCCGGCCCCGAGCAGCCCGAGCATCACGGCATCATTGTGCGCCCCGCCCACCAGATGCAGCAGCAGGAGCGGGTTGAGCCCCCCCAGCCACAGGGCGGCGCTCGGGTCGGTGCCGCAGCGGCGGGCCAGGATGGGCAGCGCCAGAACCATCACCGCCACACCGAGCAGCGCGATCAGCCGCAGCCCGATCACCCCGAGGGACGGCTCGGTGCGCGAGGCGTGGGCGACGGCGGATTCGAAGGCCAGCGAGACCGGGCCGTACGGCGTCGGGGTGTGCTGCCACACCGGCGCCACCTGTTCCGCCAGCGGCCCGCCGAGGCGTATGGGGCCGTGGGTGTAGACATCGATGCGGGCGTGCACCATGGCGCCCTGGGCGAGATAGCTGTACACATCCCGGCTGAACAGCGGCGGCCCGGGCAGCAGCGGAGCCGCCCAGACGGTGAGCGTGAGCAGCAGGGAGCGGGGGCCGGGCGGCCGCGGTCCGCGCACCTCGCGCCCCAGCAGCCACCACGCCGCGACCAGCAGCACCAGCCCGAAATAGGTGCTGATCAGCCCGAGCGCCTCTCTCCCGGAGTCAGGGGTGAGGGCATCCCCCACCGGCAGCGCTCCGGCCGCCGCCCCGCCCGCCGCCAGGGCCACTGACCCAGCGAGGCCGAGAAGCCGGCAGTGACCCGGAGCGACGGCGACACCTTGGACGAGAACACGACGCAGCACCCCGCCAGGGTCGCGAGAGCGCATGGCCGGAAATTGACGTCGCGGTCACCGGAGACTGGCCGAGAGGTGTCGGCCGGGCCACACCGCCGACTGTGTGGGCACGATCGATGTCCATGGTGCCCGGTCGACCACGAGTTGACGCAGTTTGCGCAGCTCGCACGGGCTGTTCCAGCCGAGCACCCCGACCACCCGGCCCCGGTGTCCATAGGCCACGACGAAGTGGCCGCCTTCGAGCTCGCCGTGGAGCACGGCGAGTTCGGCCTCCGCGGGGAATATGCCGTACGCCTGGATATGGGCGTCGTACTGGTCGGTCCAGAAGTACGGCACGGGGGCGAACGGTTGGCCCGCGCCGAGCACATTGCGGGCCACGGCCTGGGCCTGTTCCGTCGCGTTCAGCCGGTGTTCCAGCCGCATCCGGCAGCCGAAGTGGTCGTTGTGCCACGAGGCGACATCACCGGCCGCGTAGACACCGGGCGCGGCACGGCAGGTGGGATCGCATTCGATACCGTTGCGCAGCTCCAGTCCGGATCCGGCCAGCCAGCCGACCGCCGGGGCGGCGCCGATGGCGACCACCACGACATCGGCGTCGAGCAGCGTGCCGTCGGTCAGCTCCAGCCCGGTCACCCGGCCGCCGGACTCGAAGAACCGCCGCACCCCGGTGCCGCAGCGCATGGACACGCCGTTCTTCGTGTGCAGCCGCCCGACGAGACCGGCGATCCGGTCGCCGAACTGCCGCCGCATCGGCACCGGCCGGGGGTCGATCATGGTGACGTCCAACCGCATCCTGCGGGCCGCCGCCGCGGCCTCCGAGCCGAGGAAACCCGCGCCGACCACCGCCACCTTCACATCGGGCTTGTGGCGCAGATCGGCGCGCAGCGCGAGGGCGTCGTCGAGGGTGCGCAGCAGATGCACCCCGGCCAGATGGTGGGCGCCGGGCAGGCTGTTGGGGGTCACCCCGGTGGCGATGACCAGGGCGTCGTAGGAGACGCTGTCGCCGCCCTCCAGCACCACCCGGCGGGCGGCGGTGTCCAGACCGGTGGCGGACTTGCCGAACAGCAGTCGTGCGTCGAGGTCGGACAGCTCCTCGTCGGTGCGCAGCTTGATCCGGTCCGGCTCCCAGGTGCCCGCCAGGATCTGCTTGGACAAAGGTGGCCGGTTGTAGGGGGTGTGGGGCTCGTCGCCGATCAGGGTGAGCCTTCCGTCGTATCCCAGGGTGCGCAGCGTGACGGCCGCGGTGAGCCCCGCGACCGAGGCGCCCACGACCACGACGTTCCCCGGTGTGTTCACGCGTCGGCCAGGGCGATGGCCAGGGCGGGGCAGACGGCGGCCGCTTGACGCACGTCGTCGTGCAGTTCCGCCGGTGGGCGCTCGTCGAGGAGGACGGCGACACCGTCCTGGTCCCGCTGGTCGAACACGTCCTGGGCGGCGAGTACGCACTGCCCCGAGGCGACGCATTTGTCCTGATGCAAGGTCACCTGCATGGCGTTCTCCGGCACTGGGGGATCAACGGAAGGCGGTTACCAGACGAATGTTCGGTAACGGGCGGAAGGGAGGCTAGTTCTCCTGCGTACCCAGCACAACACGCTCCGCAAGAAGCTGGCCACGCAGCGAGACATATGAGCCTGGCATGTGCACCCCGGGCAGGCCGTCCGGCCGGACCGGGGGCGCTGTCCAAATCACCAGGTCACACCCGGGTATCCGGGTCGCGGACCGCCGTGGAGCGAGGTGGGGCATCAGCGCCTCACATGGCGGAAATACGCAGGTTACGAAAGTTCCGCATAGCTCACGTACGGTTCGAAGAGGTCCACGATTTCCACCTCACGGAGGATCCTTGCGCACGCGGCCCACACCGCCCGACTGGCTGACGCACCCCCTGCGCGGGGCGCGGGCGCTGCGGGCCCCCATACCCTGGGCGGCGGTGGTCCGCGGAGCCCTCGGCGTGGGACCGGTGGTGGCCGTCGGCGTGGCGTCGGGACATTTGCCCTTCGGGATGCTTGCCGGGCTGGGGGCGATGTTCGCCCATATCAACGACCGCCCGGCCACCCGCGCCACCCGGACGGTGCGCATCGGCCTGCCCGCCCTCGCCGGGACCGTCGGCCTGCTGACCGGGGCCTGGCTGGGCACGCTGGGCCTCGGGATATGGATCGCGCTCGCACTCGCCGCGGTCGGACTGGTCTCCGGCGCGATCAGCGCCATCGGGCCGGTCAGCTCCGCCGCCGGGGTGCAACTGATGGTGCTCGCCGTGGTCGGCGCGGGCATGCCCGTCCCGGTGCCCCCGCCGGTCAAGGCGGGCCTGCTGCTCATCGGCGCCGTATGGGTGATCGCGATGGCCGCGCTGCTGCCACGCGTCATCCCCGCACGCCAGACCGCGCCCTCCGATCAACGGGAAACGGTGGCCGCCGTATACGACGCCCTGGCCGACCTGATGACGGCGGTCGGCACCGACGGCGGCCAGGCCGCCCGGCGCCGGCTGACCGCCGCCTACGACGCCGCGTACGAAGCCCTCTACGCCCACCGGCTCCCCTTCCACCGCCTCGACGAGGAGGAGCGGCGGCTGCGCGACCGGCTGGCGGTGGCCGGAGCACTCAGCGAGGGCGTGCTGACCCTCCTGTGGGAGAGCGAACCGGTACCCGACCGCATCGCGCGCACCCCAGCCCAACTGGCCCGCTCGGTGCGGACCGGACTGCCACCGGGCCGGCTGCCCGCCCCCGTACCCGACACCGCGGGCAACATGGCCATGCACCGGGCCGTGCTGCTCGCCGCCCGGGTCTTCGACGGCGAACCGGCGCCCCCCGTCGGCGCGGTCGTCCCCGGCCACCGGCAGCGGCTGCGCCGCGCGCTCGGCCCGGCGGGCCGGGAGTACGCCGCCCGGGTGGCGCTGTGCGTGGGCGTCAGCACCGTGCTCGCCCAGCAACTGCCGGGCGAGCACTGGTACTGGCTCCCCGCCACCGCCGCCTTCCTGGTCAAGCCCGACATGGGCCCGCTGGTCTCCCGGGCCCTCTCCCGAGCCCTCGGCACCGCCGTGGGCGTGGCCGTCTTCGGTGGGCTCGCCACGCTGTTCAGCCCGGATGCGGGCGCCACCCTCGATGCGGGCGCCCCCGCCATCTGGCCGGTCGTCGTCGCGGCGGTCTGCTCCGCGCTGATCCCCGTCTCCGTACGCCACTTCGCCCTGCAGACCGCCGTGCTCACACCGCTGCTGCTGTCCCTCGTCTACCTAGGCGGCGACACCGACCCCGGGTTCACCCGGCTCACCGACACGCTGCTGGCCTGCGGTGTGGTGCTGGCCGCCGGGGCGCTGCCCGGGCTCGGCGGCCCGCGCGCCCAGGTGTCGGTGCGGCTGTCGCTCGCCGTCCGCGCCACCCGCGACCACCTGGACCGGGTGCTGACCGCCGAAGCGCCGTATGCCACCCGGCTGCGGCTGCGCCGCGAGGCATACCGCGCCCTCGCCGACGCCCGCCGCGCGGTGGAGGTGGCAAGCGCCGAACACCCGCCGTTCGGCCGGGACCTGGCGGCATGGGCGCCGGTGGTCTTCGCACTGGAGGAGATCGTGGACGCGGCCACGGCCTGCGGCGTACGGCTCGATCAGGGCGCCCCGCAGCCCGAGCCCGCCCTCGCGGCCCGGCTGCGGGCCGCGCTGTCCGACCTGGCCGACGCCGTCGCCGCCCGCCGTCCCCCGACGGACCTCGTCCTGCCCGCGGGGGCGGCGGTGGGAGACTGCGCGACCCTCGCCGATGTCACCGCCGGGCTGCGCAGGGTCCGCGACCTGGCGGTGGGCTGAGGCCCCGCACCGGGGCGGCGGATGGCGCGGCGCGCTGCGGTGCCCCCGTCCTGCCCCGCGCACGCGTCACCGCCGCCACCACCACCCACACCGACGCACCGACGACTTGGTGGGCGCGGTTCCGCTCGGGGGGCGCTCACTCGCGCCGGGCCCGCGGGGCGTTCCACAGGTGGTGCATGGCGTACGAGCGCCAGGGCCGCCAGCCCTCGGAGTCCTCCAGATGCGCCCCGGCGCCGCGGGCCCCGGCCAGTACGGCGACATCCGACTCCAACAGCACATCGGGGTCGCTCAGTGCCCGCATCCGGACGTAGCCGGCCGTCCAGGGACCGATGCCACGCAGCCCCAGGAGTTCCTTCTCGGTCCGGTCGCGGTCGGCGCCGGCGTCCAGCCGCACCGTGCCGTCCGCGAGCGCGGTGGCGAGCGTGCGCAGCGTGGCGCGTCGGCTCTCCGGCATGCCGAGCTCCGCGAGCGGTGCCTCGGCCAGGTCCTCCGCGCGCGGGAAGAGATGCGTGAGCCCGCCGTCGGGCCGCGCCAGCGGTTTCCCGTACGCGGCGACCAGCGCATCGCCCAGCACGCGCCCGGCGGCCACCGAGACCTGCTGGCCGAGCACGGCGCGCACGGCGAGTTCATGGGGGTCGGCGGTGCCCGGGGAACGCAGTCCCGGCCGTGCGCCCACCAGGGGCGCGAGCGCGGCGTTGGCGCCGAGGCGCTCGGCGACCGCGTACGGATCGGCGTCCAGGTCGAACAGGCGCCGAATCCGCTGGATGGCGGTGGTCAGATCGCGCAGCTCGGTCAGGCGCAGCCGGCACTCCAGCCAGCCGTCACCGGGCCGTTCGTCGATCTCGACGATGGCGCAGGCGTGCGGCAGCCGCAGGGTGCGGCGGTAGGTCCGGACGCCTGGGGTGCCCACCATCTCCTCCAGGCCGGTGAGGGCGCGCCGGGCGAGATAGTCGAAGACCTGCGTGGTGTCGTACGGGCCGCGGTAGGCGAGCCGCAGCGGCACCCCGGCCGTCCCGCCGTTCGTCCCCAGCACCCCGCCGGTGGCCACCGCGGGCCCGGACAGGGAGGACTTCGCGGGCCGGGCGGCACGCAGCTCGGTGGGGGTGGCGGCGTATATCTCGCGGAGCGTGTCATTGAACTGCCGGACGCTGGAGAACCCGGCCGCGAACGCGATCTCCGAGGCCCGCAGGGCGGTGGTCTGCAGCAGGATCCGCGCGGTGTGGGCGCGCTGCGCGCGGGCGAGCGCGACCGGCCCGGCGCCGAGCTCGGCGGTCAGTTGCCGCTGCACCTGCCGGGCGCTGTAGCCGAGCCGCGCGGCGAGCCCGGCCACTCCCTCCCGGTCCACCACTCCGTCCCCGATCATCCGCATGGCGCGGCCGACGGCGTCCGCCCGCGCGTTCCAGTCGGCGGAGCCGGGCACGGCGTCCGGCCGGCAGCGGCGGCAGGCCCGGAACCCCGCGCCCTGCGCGGCGGCCGAGGTCGGGAAGAACCGGACGTTCTTGCGCCGGGGCGTGGTCGCGGGGCAGCTCGGCCGACAGTAGATCCCCGTCGTGGCGACACCGAAGAAGAACTCGCCGTCGAACCGTGCGTCGCGGCTGCACACCGCCTCGTACCTGCTGTCGTCGCTCATCACACCTCCACTGTGCGCCCTGGCAGGGGAAGCGCGCTGGCGGAAATCGGACATGGCGCTCCCGGCCCCGTGGACGCGGGGGAGAGGCCTGCGTGGGCCGGTGCTAGCGAGGGCCGAGGACGATGACGTTGGGCCGGTCGCGGTGGTCGTGATGGGCTTGGGCGATCCCGGCGAGGGAAGATCGGCCCAGCGCCTGGTAGGCGCCGACGAGCAGCTCATTCGCCAGCGCCTCCCTGGCGGGGTCACCG
Source organism: Streptomyces sp. 11-1-2 (assembly GCF_003595545.1). Lineage (NCBI taxonomy): Bacteria > Bacillati > Actinomycetota > Actinomycetes > Kitasatosporales > Streptomycetaceae > Streptomyces > Streptomyces sp. 11-1-2. The sequence goes on along the minus strand of NZ_CP022545.1, from coordinate 705,648 downwards.
GCCGACGCCCAGTGCAGATCACGGCCCAGCGCCAGCGCTTGTGCCGGATCCCCGTGCGCGAGGCGCCGCCGGGCGTCCTCCGCGAGCCTGGCTACGCCCGCGGGGTCGTCGAGCAGGGGATACAGGGTCTGGGCGAACCGGTGGGCACCGGGCCCGCGGTGCACCGGCCGCTCCGGTGAGGTCTCACCGGTCACGAGCGCACCGGCACCATCCACGGTGGCGACCCGCGCGGGGTCGGCGGGCGCGGCCACGGCGTCGTAGGCGCGCACATACAAGGCGCCGGTCTCATCGCGGTCGCCGGTCTCCAGCCTGGTGAGCGCCTCGCGCAACAGCTCCAGCCCGTGCCGCCGAGCGGCCATTTGGTCCGCGTCCCCGTCGTCGTCGGCGAGGTCGCGCCAGTGGCGTTCGATCAGCACACGTATCGCCTCCAGCGGCGTCTGCGCGCTGGTATCGATGTCGCCGCCGTCATGGGTGTAGTAGGAGGCGACCGTGTCGCAGGTCGATCCGTCGTCGGACCACAGTCCGTAGTGCAGCCCGTCCGACCCGCCGTGCAGAAAGGTCAGGAACTCCGGCGGATCGCGGTAATAGCGTCCGTGCGCCCGCGCGTCGATCCCCGGCCGGGCTGACAGCCCGGGGTCGTCGAACAGATCGGAGATACCGACCGGCGCCACGTCCATGTCCGCGAGCACCCGCCGCTCGGCCACGCCAAGCCCCTGGAGGAAGACAAAGAACCGCAGGAAGGACTCCGGCAGTTGGAGCCCCCAACCCCGCCGGACGCGCTCCTCCACGGCCGCCCACCGCTCCCCGTCCTGCCGTACCCGCTGCTCATCACCCATGGGCCATTCCTCGCTCATCCCCCGAGTCCCCGAGTCCCGTGTGGTCCACGGAATCGAAATCGGAGGCTAGCGGACCGTCGACACGAGGGGCGACGCGGCCGGGGGCGAGCGATGCGGGCGGGGTGGCATGCGGGGGCGGACAGCGTGGCGTTCGGACATACGCTCGGCTCAACGAGTGCCCGCGCCCCGTGTCACGGCCCTGCGCCACCGCCAACTGCCCCTGGGGCAGGACGGGCGGGCGCTGCTAGAGTCGGCAAGGTGACTGCCGGGTCGGCCATGGGCCACGCACGAGTGAGGCGCCCGGCCTCGGCGTGAGCCCGAGGCGGGCCAGAGGCCCGCCCTTTCCTCCGTGTCATTCCCCCCGGCGCCCGTACGTGGCGCCTGTTCCAGCGGATTCCACGATACGGAGACACACCACAGATGCCCCACCCAACGCAGCCCCAACACGGCTCCGAGCCCCAGGCCACCGTCGTCCAGTTGAATCACACCGCCGTCTACGCCTACGACCGGCAGCTGTCCGCCGAGTTCATCGCCGCGATTCTGGGGGTGGAGGTCGGCGCCCCGTTCGGCCCGTTTCTGCCCATCGACCTCGGCAACGGCGTAACGCTCGACTACTACGAGAAGCGCGACGAGCCCATACAGCCGCAGCACTACGCGTTCCTCGTGCCCGACGAGCAGTTCGACGCCATGATCGCCCGCCTGGAAGCGGTCGGCGTCACCTACTACGCCGACCCCGGCCACACCGACCCCGGCCGGATCAACCGTCTCTTCGGCGGCCGTGGCGCGTACTTCGACGATCCCGATGGCCACAACATGGAGATCATCACCCGGCCCTATATCCGTCCCTAGCCACGGGGGGAGTCGGCCACCGGTGGCGCGCCCGAAAGGGCGCCCCGCCGGGGCTACACCCGTGCGGCGCGTGTGTCGGCCAGGACCGTCTGCTGCCGGGCAGCGTCCACGGTCTGCGCCAGCAGGACGGCGATGGTCATGGGCCCCACCCCGCCCGGCACCGGGGTGATCAGCCGTACACGCTCACCTGCGGAAACGAAGTCGACGTCGCCAATATTGCCGGGGTTGTATCCGCGTCGATCACCACAGCACCCGGCTTGATGTCCTCGCCATGGATGAGCCGGGGCCGGCCCACCGCCGCCACGACCACATCCGCTTCTCGGTGCACCGCATGCGGATCGGCGGTCCTGGAGTGGCAATACGTCACCGTCGCGTCCCGGCCCAGCAAGAGCATCCCCACGGGCTGGCCCAGGATCGGGCTACGGCCCACCACGACAGCGCGTCGGCCCGCGAGCTCGACGCGGTACTCGTCCAGGAGGCGCATGATCCCGCCAGGAGTGCACGAGACGAAACCCGGCAGCCCGAGACTCATGGCCCCGAAGCAGCTCATGGTGACGCCCCGCCTTCGCGCAACGGGCGCGCTTCATACGGACATACGTGGCCGAGGCCGGATCCTCACCCACCAACACCGTTGCCAGACAAGGGGTGATTCCCGTACGCCGCGCGATCTCCGAAGCCTGGCCCGCCGCTTCAGCCACGATGCGCCGGGCAAGGCCGGCGCCGTCCATGAGCTGGGCCGTCTGTGTCGAGGACAAGGTCGCCTCCCAGGCGTTACCGACCACTCGCCCAGGCGCACGGCATCGACCCGATCGTCAGACCGCTCCCCGGTGGTGCTCCACCTCGGCGCCAGTCACGGCCCGGACGTCACTGTATGGCATTCCGGACGACCTTTGTTGCGTGTTTTTCTGCCGTTTCCCTCGCCGCCGCACACCGAGCGTTTCCATGAGTACGAGTGAATGACACCCTTGGCCTGCGCATGATCCGGAGGCCCCTAGACTATCTCGCAATCCTCACGTTGATCGGAGCACGACATGCGTCGCCTTGCCCTTGCCCTCCTGGCATGTTCAGCACTCACACTCGCCGGGTGCGCGCAGGACTTTGACCGGGGTCCTGATGGGACAGTCTCGGACAAGGTCAAGGACGGGAAGAAGTTCTACTTGGTCGTCGATCCGGCCAAGGGCGGCGATGAGAAGAAGTTCCGGGTCAGCAAGTACGACTACCACGACTGCAACCGGGGCTCGAAGTACCCCAAGTGTGTTGATGACTAAGGGCTGTTGAGTCTGAGCCCGGGTGGACGGCCAGGGTGGCCGGGGTGGCCACCCCGGCCGACGTGTGAATCGGCACGCGCGGCCTGACCAACTTCCTGCTCTCCGGTCGTTCAGGTGAGCATCTCGGCGAAGCGCCGCGCGAAGAGGTAGGCGTCGCCGGGCCAGCGGGCGGAAAGGTATCGGCTGTCCTGGACGACGAAGGCGGGGGTGTCGTCGGTGGCCGTGCCGCGGCGCCGTAGCTCGACGGGTCCGCGTTCGAACTGGGCGGGGTCGTTCAGGGCGGCGACGACCTCGTCCTGGACGTAGGCCGGATAGGTGCGGTAGTAGCGGCCGCGGCGCCAGGCCGTGAGGTAGTAGGCGGTCCGCTCCATGTACGCGGGCAGGCAGGTGGTGCGCCGGTCGGCGAGGAGGCTGCGGCCGGTGGCCGGGTCGCTGGTGCGGGCCAGGGTGAGGACGCCGTGGCAGATGGCGCCGACCGGGCGGTCCAGCCGCCAGAATTCCGCGATCTTCTCGCGCAGGACATCGGAGCCGAGGTACTGGCGCATCCCCGGGGCGTGGCCGCCGGGCAGGATCAGCCCGTCGTACACCTCGGGCTTGAGGTCCGCCCATGCGAGGGGGCGGCGGAAGGCGGTCGCCTCGGTGAGCTGCTGGTAGAACTCCTTGGGCTCGGGCTCCGCGCCGAGTTGCCCGAAGAGCACTCCGGTGATCAGCAGCGGATCGGCGGCCGGCGGGCCGTCGCCATGTTCGGTGGCGATCACCACCTCATGGCCGAGGTCGGTCAGGAGCTTCCAGGGCACGGCCACCTCGGTGACGTCGAAGTCCCGGTCGGGCAGCGGCAAGAGAATACGCACGGGGACTGCCTACCACGAGAGCCACGGCCGACGCCCCCGCCCCGGCACATGCGCCGGGGCGGGGGCGTCGGCGGAGCCGCGGGTTACTTCCAGATGGAGTCGACCCATTCGGGGTGGTCGATGAACGGGTTCCGGTTGTGCTGGAAGCTGTCGTAGATGACCTGGTTGCGGTTCTTCTCGAAGGCGTCGGGCGGGTCCTCGGCGCTCCACTCCTTCAGTACGGACAGGCGGCCGATATGGGGCGCGGAGCCGTTGTCGACGTTGTCGTTGGGCTCGAGGTCGGCGAAGCCGTCGTCTCCGTCGTAGCGGACGGCCATGTAGAGGATCATCCGGGCGACATCGCCCTTGACCTGGTCACGGGGTTCGAAGGAGTCGTCGTCGGTGCGGTTGCCGGGGGCGTCGGGCACGTCCTGGCCGCCGTTGTCGAAGTCCTTGTTGCCGCGGATGCTGTTCACCGTGACGTTTTCGGGGCGCAGGTGGTGCAGGTCGGTGCCGGGCCCGGTGGCCGTGCCGAAGTCGCCGTGCGACTTCGCCCAGACGTGCTCGCGGTTCCAGTCGTCTGGGTTGCCGCCGTTCGCGTCCTTGGCCTGGGAGCGGCCGCTGTAGAGGAGTATGACGTTCGACGGGTTGTCCGGGTCCTCGTCCGTGGACTGCAGCGCGTCCCAGACCTCGTCGTAGGACACCTTGGTCTGGTCGCTGATGATCGTGTGCAGCGCGGCCTTCAGCTCCGGGCCGTTCTTGCCCATCGCGTCCTGGTAGTAGTCGTCCAGCGCCTGCACGGCCGTGGGCCGGTTGGTGTCGGTCGCGGCCGGTGTGTCGGCGGCGGCGACCGAAGGGGCGGCGATACCGGCCACGGCCACTACGGCCAGCAGAGGGAGGCGCCGTGATCGGCGCGGGCGATGAGTGGACATGATGTGGGGGGTGTCCTCTCTTAGATGTACCCGGACCGCCAACCGGCGCCGCGAGTACGGATGTTCAAGGCACAAGCTCTGGGAGATTCCCATGCGCGAAGCCCGAACACGTGTACATAGTGTGCCCGTTCGGCGCGGATCTGATGAACGCCCCGTGGTCAAGGGAAGGGCCGGCCGCCGTCGACCGCGGCTCGTCCGAGGACTCGCGTGAGGAGTGGGAGTGGGCGGCTTGGCCCGCCATCGGCACGGACGGCAGACCGCCGATGACCAGGTCTCCGCCGTGCCGGATGCGGAGTGCTGGCAGTATCGACGTATGGCTGAACAGATCATCGCCGCGTGTGACGGGGCATCGAAGGGAAACCCCGGGCCCGCGGCCTGGGCATGGGTTATCGCGGGCACCGACGGTGCGCTGGAGCGCTGGGAGGCCGGGCCGCTTGGCACCGCGACCAACAACGTGGCCGAACTCACCGCACTGCAGAGGCTGTTGGAGTTCACCGACGCGGCCGTGCCGCTGGAGGTGCGCATGGACTCGCAGTACGCGATGAAGGCGGTCACCACATGGCTGCCCGGGTGGCGGAAGAAGGGGTGGAAGACCGCCTCGGGATCCCCGGTGGCCAACCGCGAGCTCGTGATGCGTATCGACGAGCTTCTGGGTGGCCGCAAGGTGGAATTCGTCTATGTTCCGGCGCACCAGGTCGACGGGGACCCGTTCAACGCGGCAGCCGACCAGGCGGCCAGCCACACCGCCCGCACCCAGGAGCCCGCGGGCACCTCGCTCGGGTCCGCCCTGCCACCGCCCGAGGCCCAGACGGCGACACGCTCAGCGGGCCGCGGTGGCACGGCGCGACCGCGCACGACGGCGGCACAGCGGGGGACAGGCACCCGCTCCAAGGCGTCCATCAAGGCGAAGTTCCCCGGCCGGTGCCGCTGCGGCACGCCCTACGCCAAGGGTGAGACGATCATGAAGAACGCCGACGGCTGGGGCCATCCGGCCTGCGCCACCTGAGCCACGGGGCATCCGCGGCAGGCCACCCGAACCGCTCCGATCCAGTCCGCTCTGATCCGGTCCGCTCTGATCCGGTCCACTCCCTGGCCGGATCAGGGCGCGGCGAAGAGCGTGGGGAACCGTGGGGCGAGCCAGGGCTTACGGCCCCAGGCGAGGACGTGGCCCCTGGCGGCGGCGCCCCACGGACCGAGGCGGCCCAGCGCCATCAGAAGGAAGGCGACGGGCTCGGTGAGGATGGTGCAGTCCGGGCGGCTCGGCGGGTGCGGGGTGACGGTGACAGCCCCGTCGGTGAAGGTGGCGCCGAAGCGGGCGCCACCCCTGAGGCGGATGGTGAAGCGGGCGGTGAGCCCGGCGGTGGCCGTGGTGTCGACCACCCGTGGCATGGCCGTGATCAGGAACGGCAGGGTCAGCTCGACCCGGGCCCGGTTGAGCATATGCGGGCGGCCCAGCGCACGGGCGAGGTCATAGCCGTGGCCGAGCATATGGGTCAGCAGATACGACCCCAGTACGTCCGGGCTCATCGGGCCCATCGGTGTGACCAGTTCGCCGTGTGACGCGGGCCGGGCCGCCGACCGGAGGAAGGCGTCGGCCTGCTCCACGATCATGGCGGCCAGCGGCTCGGCCCGGCGCTCGGCGAACGCGGCGAGCGCGAGCTGGTTGGCCTCGGCCAGCCCGTGCGGCGTGCCGTCCCCGTAGCTGCGTGTCTTCCCGTCCGCGAGGTGCGCCATCAGCTCGTTGGCCTGCGCCAGATGCGCCGCCGCCTCCCCGACCGTCCACCGTGACCCGGGCACCGGAGCCCCGGTGTCGGGTGCGCCGCGCAGCGTTGTGGCGATGTCGGCCGCGGTGGCGCGTATCGCCTCATCCAGCCCCGTGGGCCACGTGCCGCCGTCGCCCTGCCCGCTCACGGAATCCACGCGCCCTCCCTGCACCGAGCCGGGGAGCTTCCCCGGGGTACGTACCCTGTCACGGCCCCACGGCCGCCACGATCACGGTGTCAGCACGATCCTGCCGAACACCTCGCCGGCGTCCATTTTCTGGTGTGCCAGCACGGCTTCCTCGAGCGGCAGCACCTCGTGCACCACCATGGGCAGCTCGCCGCGGCTCGCGGCAGCGAACTGCTCGGTCCGCACCGCACGTCGATCGGCTTCGGCCACGGTGTCGGCGCTGAAGGTGGCGAAGGACATCGACTTCTTGAACGCCGCCATCATCGTCATGCCGAAGTCCGCCGGCGGCTGGCCCCCGACCATGCCAACGGCCACCATGCGACCGTTCGGGTTGAGCTTGGCGAAGAAGGACGGCATATCCGCACCGGCGACGATGTCGATGATGACGTCGTAGCCCTCGGGAGCGTCCTCGGCTCCCTCGCCGGAGCGGTCCAGCACATGGGTCGCGCCCAGCTTGCGCAGGCGGTCACCACGCTCGGCCGACGAGGTCGTGACCGCCACCGCGCCGGCACCGGCACGAGCCGCGAGCTGGACCGTCATGATCCCGATGCTGCCGGCCGCACCGCGCACCAGCAGGGACTCGCCAGGCGCGAAGTGGGCATGAGCAAGGGCGAAGTGGGCCACCATTCCGGAGCTTCCGAGCGTCACCGCGTCGACCGGCGACAGGTTCGCGGGGAGGGGCAGGATCTCCTCGACCGAGGCAATCGCCTGTTCCACGTAGCCGCCACGCACGCCGGTGAACGCCCATACGAGCTGACCGACCCATGACGTGTCGACGCCGTCGCCGACCGCGGTCACGATGCCCGCTACCTCGCTGCCGGGGATATGGCCCTCCTTGAAGCCGTAGGTGGCGAGAACACCGCGTCGGATCACGACGTCGACGCCGCCGACGCCGATCGCCTCATTGGCGATGAGTACCTGTCCCTCGGCGGGAGTGGGGGCAGGGAGGTCGATGAGTGCCAGACCTTCGGGGCGTCCGAACGCCTGGATCGCGACTGCCTTCAATGTCGTCTCCTTTGTCCTGGGGAGGGGCGGCCGGGATCGATGGGGACCGGCTGAGACCGGTCGGCCCCGGTCCCGGCGCCGAGGGGCCGCACCCGGAGAAGCGCCGTGCCTCCATGCCTTCGGACGCTAACGGACGCCCCCGTCCGTTTGGCTAAAGTGAGAGCGGTGACCGACCGTTTGCCTCACACCCTGCGCTCCGACGCCCTGGACAACCGCGAACGCATCCTCGACGCGGCCCGCGCGCTGTTCGCCACCGAAGGTCTGAACGTGCCGATGCGCGAGATCGCCCGGCAGGCCGGGGTCGGCCCCGCCACCCTGTACCGCCGTTTCCCGACCAAGCAGATGCTGGCCACCGAAGCCTTCGTGGACGAGATGCGCGCATGCCACGTCTTCGTCGACGAGGGGCTCGCCGAGCCGGATCCATGGCGTGGCTTCTGTCTCGTGATCGAGAAGACCTGTGAGCTGCACGCCCGCAGCCGAGGCTTCACCGAAGCCTTCATGTCGACCTTCCCCGACGCGATGGACATCGCCGCGGAGCGTGCGTACGCGCTGAGGTCGATCGCCGAACTGGCCCACCGCGCCAAGGACGCCGGCCATCTGCGCCCCGACTTCGTCCTGGACGACCTGGTTCTCATGCTCATGGCCAACAGGGGTATCCACACCACATCGAAGGCCACCCGGGTCGCGGCTTCCCGGCGCTTCGCCGCGCTCGTCATCCAGGCATTCCGCGCCTCCCCGCAGCACTCGCCGCTCCCGCCGGCGGCACGCTTGGCGCCCGCGGCACCAGGCAAGATCATGTGAAGGCGGCACCGAAGGCGTGTCCCTTGTCCGGGTGGTCGTGTAACCGTCGCGTCGGCCGGCCGGGCGCCCCCTCCCCAGCGCAGGCGAAATAAGGTTAGGCCAACCTTCGTTTCGTGGGAGCTGCTGAAGAGATCTCCGAGTCGCCGTACCGACGGGTGTTGCCACCAGCCTGGTCGGCGCCGTCTTCCTGGTCGTGATGGCCACCCGGGTCCGGGACGGTGCCGGGGCGCCTCCTGCCGACCGGTTGCGCATCCGGAGCCGGGCCGTCTTCCTGGCCACCACGGCCGTGCTCGCGGCGGTGCTCGTCGGCGTGACGATCGCCGCCGTGCTGCTGGGGGACAGCAAGCTGTTGCTCGGCGACGTGGTGAACTGGGCACAGGGCAGGGCGGGCCGGACCGTCTCCTTCGTCCTCGACACCCGGATCCCCAGGGTGCTCGCGGCGCTCCTCGCGGGCGCGGCACTCGCCCTGGCCGGAACACTCGTCCAGGCCGTGACCCGCAACCCGCTCGCCGAACCCGCCGTCCTGGGCGTCTCCGGCGGGGCCGCGCTCGGCGCCGTGCTCCTCGTGACAACGGCGCCCGTGGCCGGGTCGTGGGGGATGGCCGGGGCGGCGTTCGCGGGCGCCGCGGTCAGTTCCGTCCTCGTCTTCGGGCTCGCCGCCAGAGGCGGGTTCCAGCAGAACCGGCTCGTCCTCGTCGGATTCGGCGTCGCCACCGGAACCGCGGCGCTGATCAACCTGCTCATCGTCCTCACCGACCCGTTCAACGCGACGAAGGCGCTCACCTGGCTGTGGGGCTCCACCTACGGGCGATCCCTGCCCGATGTGTCGCCTCTCGCGGCCGTGCTCGCCGCGGGTGTGCTCGTCGCGATGGTGGGGCGCACGGAGCTCGACCTGGTGTCGTTGGACGAGGACACCCCCCGGCTCCTGGGACTCCGGCCGGCACGGGGACGCCTGGGATTCCTCGCCCTGAGCGTCCTGCTCAGCGCCACCGCCGTGGCAGCCGCGGGCACGATCGGCTTCGTGGGCCTCGTGGCACCACACGCGGCCCGGGCCCTGGTGGGCCGACAGCACGCCCGGGTGGTCCCGGTCGCGGTCCTCCTCGGCGCCACGCTCGTGTGCACCCGCGGACCTGCTGGGCCGCACGGTGATCGCCCCGGCCCAGCTCGGTGCCGGCCTGATGACCGCAGTGATCGGCACGCCGTACTTCCTCCAACTGCTCGTGCGCAGCCGCCGCTAGCGCGCGCATCGAAGTGGCGTGGCAGGGGAGACCGAGGCGTGCCCCGTGTCCGCCTGGTGGTGCGGCATGCCGACGGTAGCCTCTACCGCGGACGACGGCACGCGGGCGGGAGGGTCGGGCATGAGCCTGTGGGGCAGGGCGCTGGATGCCGCGGGGATCAGTGACCCCCGGCTGCGGGAGGACTATACGCACCAGCGGAAAGTGGTGGCGGGCTACCGGCGCAGCTCCTACCTCGCCGCGCGCCTGCTGCTGCCCCCGCCGTTGCTGCCGCATCTGATCGCGGCGACCGCCTTCATGCATCGCACCGACACACTCCTCGACAGCGGCCCCGCCGAGGAGCGTGCCGGGGCCTTCGCGGATTGGGTGAAGGAGGTGCGTGAGGGCCTGGCCGGTGGCGGAAGCGAGCATGCCGCCGTACGGCCGCTGCTGCACACCGTCTCCGCGCACCCAGGGCTGCGCGACCGGGTCGAGGACTTCCTCGACGCGGCCCCACTGGAGCTGGAGTTCACCGGATTCGCCACCGAGGCGGACTACCAGCGTTATGTCGACGCGTATGCGCTACCGGCGTTCATGCTGATCGCGGGCCTGATCGCAGGGGAGGACACCGCGGCGGAGGACACCGCGGCGGGCTACCGCGAGGCATGCCGCGTGTACATCGACGGCAGTCAGCGCCTGGACTTCGTCAACGACCTGTCCGAAGACCTTGCCGACGGGCGCCTGAATCTGGTGCGGGAGACGCTCGACGCGCATGGTGTCACCCGCGTCGACCTGGAGAACGCCCGGGACACCGCCGGAACCCGGAGCCTGCTGGCGCACCTGCTCGGCCAGGCTCGCCAGTCCCTGTCCACCAGCCGGAGCCTGGTCGGCCTCGCGCCGCCCGAGGGCCGGCCGCTGTTCCGCGCCATGATCGAGATCGAGCAGCTCACGGCCACGGCAGCCGCCGCCAAGGGCCCCGGCGTGCTCCGCGCCCCCGCCCGTCCTCCGCTGTCGACCACCGCTCGGGTGCTGCTCCGGGAGCGCCGCCGCGCCCGTCATCCGCGCTGAACGTGACACACGCGCTCGTGAGTGCGGAACGTGGCACGCGTACGTGGGTGCCGAGCGGGCAGCGGCACAGCTTGCCTCGTCGCCCGGGGTCTCTCAGGAAGGGCGTGCCTCGCTGGGCTCGGCCGCGCTGGTGTCCGCGTCCAGGGTGGCAGTCGAGTAGAAGACGGACTTCTGCTGCTTGGTGCGGTGTGCTTGGCCCTTGGCGACGAGTGATTCGAGGGTGCTGCGGACGACCGTGGGCTTGATGTCGCGTTCCGGAAGAGCCTGGGTGAGAGTGGCGGTGATCTCGGCTGCGGAGCGGGGCTCGCCGTGCTGGGTGAGGTCATTGCGCACGAGCTCCCGGAGCGTGGGCGCGCCCGCTTCGCGTACCGGCTTGCGGCTCGGGCGGCTGTCGGCCGACTCCGCGCCCTTCCGCTTTCCGCTGGTCGCGTCGGCCTTCTTCCGGGGCTTGCGCTTGGCAGGCAGCGCCGCGGATTCCCGTGTCGCGGACGAATCATCCTCAGGGTCGCTGACGCCACCGTTCTCCGGTGCGCCACAGGCGGCGTCGTCACCAAGAGTCTCTCGCATGCTGAGCAGAAGCGTCCGGTTGCCTTCCAGCACCGCCAACTGCTGTTGCAGTGAGGCGATTTCGGAGCTGAGACGCTCGTGTTCGGCGGAGTTGCGTTCCAGATCGGCGGCAACCTGAGCCGCGTACTGGGATTTCAGGCTGGTGTTATCGGCAGGAGTGTCCACTACAAGCTCCCTCATCTGGGCGCACACCACGTTGGTGCTGGATGGTACATCCGTGTGATTGCCACGCGGAGGCTGATCCCGCCGATGAGCTGGCGCGGTGGCCGCGGTCACTGCAGGAGGTGCACACGCGGTCGGCCTCTCGGTGGCCATGTTCTGACGGCCGGACAGCCCTTGCCTCACTCAGCCTGACACTCGTAAGGTGACGTGTGTCAGGCTGCCATCAACTCCTCAGCAAGGAAGGCGAGATGACGACCACCGCATCCGATACCGCTTCCACCGAGGAAGCTCCGTTCTTCCCCGCCCCGCGCACCTGTCCGTTCAGCGCACCTCCGCGGCACACCGCGTTCCGGGAAGCCGGCGGTCTCCACAAGGTCACCATCTGGGACGGCTCCACACATTGGCTGGCCACCCGGCACGCGGACATCCGTGCCGTTCTCTCCAGCCCGTCCTTCAGCGCCGATGTGCGCAACCCCGACTTCCCGCTGGTCCACTCCAACCAGCCCGAACACGAGGGCGGTCTGTTCCTGCGGCTGGACGACCCTGAGCACGCCCGGCTGCGGCAGATGCTCACCAAGGAGTTCAGCGTCAAGCGCACGCAGGCGATGCGCGAGAACCTGCTGCGGATCACGGACGAGTTGATCGACACCATGCTCGCCAAGGGCGGCCCGGCCGATTTCATCCGGGACTTCGCGCTGCCCCTGCCCTCCCGGGCCATCTGCCTCATCCTCGGCGTCCCTTACGAGGACCACCACCTCTTCGAGCGGCACGCCAACGCCGGGACGGACCTGGACGTCAGCCACGAGGAGCGCGCCCGTACGCAGCGGGAGGCGTTCGCGTACTACGAGGCCCTCGTCGAGCGCAAACGCCGTGAGCCCTCGGACGACATGATCAGCCGGCTGCTGGCCCACCACATCGGCCCGGACGGGTTCGCGCCCGAGATGATGCCCGTCCTGGTCGGGATCCTGGTCGGCGCCGGGCACGAGACCACCGCCAACATGCTGAGCCTGGGCACGGTGGCGCTCCTGGTCAACCCCGACCAGCGCGACCGGCTGCGGGCCCGCCCCGAGTTGGCCCCGAGTGCCGCGGAGGAGATGCTGCGCTACTGGAGCATCGTCTCCACCGATCCGCGGCGTGTGGCCCTTGAAGACGTCGAGGTGGGCGGGCAGCTTGTCCGCAAGGGCGAGGGAGTCATCGTCTCGCTGATCGCGGGAAACCGGGACCCTCGCGCCTTCGGTGCCAACGAGGACGAGTGCCCCGTGGACACGCTCGACATCGCGCGCAACGCCCGTCGCCACGTGGCGTTCGGATTCGGCTCCCACCAGTGCCTGGGCCAGAACCTGGCGCGGGTGGAGATGCAGGTCGCCTGGCCGCGGCTCTTCGAACGCATCCCCGGGCTGCGGCTCGCCATCGCCCAGGACGACCTGCCGTTCAAGAAGAACTCCATCGTCTATGGCCTCAACTCCCTTCCGGTCACCTGGTGAGCCGGGCGGACCCCTGACGACGGAAGGACTGGCCGTCGAGGTATCGCAGAATGAGGTGCATGAACGAGGACACCGCCACCGACACCACCCGCAGGCGCAATCCCCGCGGCCAGGGGGACCGGCTCCGCGCGGAGATTCTGGCCGCCGTGGCACGGCTCCTCGACCAGAAGCTCACGGGAAACCCGCTGCCGGTGTCCCTCCGGGAGGTCGCACGCGAAGTCGGCATCGCAGCTCAGAGCATGTATCTGCACTTCGCCGACAAGGACCAGCTCGCCCGCGCCGTCGCCGAGGACGGCTACCAACGTGTCGTCGCGGCCATGCGCGACGCCGACGCCCAGGCGGCCGACCACGGAGCCGACGCCGGCGAACGCCTCCGCGCCCAGGCGAACGCCTTCTGCACCTTCGCCCGCACCGAGCGCGGTGTCATCCGCCTGATGTTCGGTCATAACTCGTCCAGCTTCGGCGAGCCCGGCCAGACCCACCCGGCCCGCCTGCTGTGGCGGCAGTGGCTGGACGCCATCCACGCATGTGAAGAGGAAGGACTGAGCTGGCCGGATGGTGCCGAACAGACCGCGATCCTCCTGTGGTCCGCCCTCTTCGGCCGCTTCGCCCTGTGGACCTCCACCTTCGGACGCCAGGACGCGCAGGAACTCACCACCTTCGTCGACCGCACCGTTGACACTCTGCTGCGCGACGCGCACCGGTGACGGGGCCTCAGGGCCTGCCGGCGGATGCGCCGCATACGGCAGACTGCGTGCGGCATCATGATCACTCGCCGTCCCGTACTGGCGCGGTGACCGGCCGCTCGACCCGGCGAAGCACCTGAAAGGAACCACGGATGACCTTGGACGCAGGACCGATACGCTCCGGCGCGCACTCAACGGCGGACGCCGTGGCGGACGCCCTCCCGGCCACGATGCGCGCGGCGCGGTTCGACACGGCAGCGGGCACGCTCACGGTCGAGGATGTGCCCGTGCCCCGGCCGGGAGCGGGCGAGGTCGTGGTCAAGGTGGCCGCGTGCGGCATCTGCCAGTCGGACCTGAGTCAGCTCGACGGCCATATCGCGCCCCGGCTGCCGGTGGTCACCCCCGGGCACGAGGCGTCGGGCGTGGTGGCGGCGGTCGGCGACGGCGCCGGGCACTGGAATGCGGGCGACCGGGTGGTCCTGGGCGCGGGGAAGGCGTGCGGCACGTGTCCCGCCTGCCGGTTCGGCGGTGGCACGAACACCTGTGAAGACCTCCAGGTCATGGCCTTCCACTACGACGGGGCCTGGGCCGAGTACGTACTGACCGACGCCACCACGCTCATCGCCGTGCCCGACTCCGTACCCCTGGAACACGCCGCCGTGCTCGCCGACGCCGTGTCCACCCCGTACGGCGCCATCGACACCGCCCAGTTGCGGTCCGCCGAATCCGTGGGCATCTGGGGGCTGGGGGGCCTGGGCACCCACCTCGTGCAGCTGACCCGCATCTGCGGCGCCTCCCCGATCGTCGCCCTCGACCCCCTGCCCGCCGCACGCGAGCGTGCCCTCGCCCTGGGCGCCGATTTCGCGCTCGACCCGACGGACGAGGACACCCGGGCCAGGCTGCAGGAGATCACGGCGGGCAAGGGCCTGGACGTCGCCTTCGACTGCGTCGGCCGCGCGCCCTCCTTCACCCAGGCAGAGCGTGCCCTCGGCCATCGAGGCCGCCTGGTGCTCGTCGGCATCTCTCCCGACCCGCTGTCCGTGGGCCCCGAACTCCACTTCGTGCGCAACCGCCACACCGTGATCGGACACACCGGGTATCGCATGGAGCATCTGGAGGACCTGGTCGAGCTGACCGCCCGGGGCCGTCTGGACATCTCCGGGTCGGTCAGCGCGATCCTGCCACTGGAGGACGTGAACGAGGCCATCCGCCGGCTGCGTGACCGGGAGGGCAACCCGATCCGCATCCTGCTGCGGCCCTGAGCCGGGTCCGCGGTTGGCGAAGGCCGTTCTGTCGATGGGGCCTTTCGCCTGGCCTCCCCGCTCAGGCCCCGGTCGTCCGGGTGGTCTGATCGACCCGTTCGCGTACCCAGGCCAGGAAGGCTCGCACCTCGGCGGCGGGCAGGTGGATCGCGGATGAGCGGGGGCGCTCGAAGCTGCGCACCGCGGCCTCGATGAGCGGCCGGAAATCCTCCTCGGCCAGGGCGACTTCCCGTGCCGCCCCGCGCTTGGCCAGCCAGCGACCCGTACGGCAGAACACCACCGAGCGGCAGCCGTTGAGCACACGGTTGTCCGCGAGGTGACCCTCGCCGTCGCTGTGCTCACGGACGGAAGCGCGGATCGCGGCGAGCAGGTCCGGTCGCTCCGGCGCGGCGATCACCTCCCGTGCGGGGCGGCCGAACAGCGAGAGCGCGGTCTGATGGGCGACGGAGCGGTCGATGACGTACCAGAACGCCGGCGATCGCGCCGCGTCGAAGCTGGCCCGGTTCGGCAGCAGCGGGCCGGTGTTGAGGTCCAGAAGGTACCCGGCCGCACCGGAGGGGCGGCTGAGGAAATCCGTTCCGTAGACCACCAGTTCCAGGCCCGCCGCCGGACAGGGCAGCTTTGGGTGGGCGAGGGCCCCGGCCAGGTCGGGCAGGGCTGGTCCGGGCAGTGACGGCTCCACGGCAACCGTCACATCGACGTCGCTGCGTCCGTGCCGATAGTCCCGCAGCGCGAGGGAACCGACCGCGACGACACTCACCAGATGAGGCCCGCACACCGTGCGGGTGCGCCGGACGAGTTCCTCCAGGTAGGGCCGCAGTTCGGTGGGGAGGAACGGCGGATCTTCGCGAGGATGGGCCACGTGTCCAGTATCCACGGCGTGATCCGGGCCGCTGATTCTCTCTCCGCACCCTATTTATCCCCTATTCTGCCTTTTGTTGTGGAGCCTTCGCGAGCGGACGGAGTCGGGGACGTGGCGTTCGCGGAGTCGACCGGTGGCGGCGATCCCGCGTCCTCTTCAGAGTCCGGCCCGGTGACCGGCATGCGGCACTGGGTCCCGCTGCTGGCCGTGTGCGCCGGGTACTTCATGGTGATCCTGGACGTGACGGTCATCAATGTGGCCGTGCCGGTGATCGGCCGGGAGCTGTCGGCTTCGCTCACCGGCATCCAGTGGATCACCGACGGGTACACCTTGGTCTTCGCCGGGTTTCTGTTGAGCGGCGGTGCGCTGGGGGACAGGCTGGGAAACCGCCGGATCTTCTGCACCGGCGTAGTGGTGTTCACCGTGTCCTCGGCCGCGTGCGCATTCGCGCCGAGTGCCCCCGTCCTGGTCGCCGCCCGGGCGGTGGAGGGTCTCGGCGCGGCGTTGATCGTGCCCGGCTCACTGGCTCTTCTCCAGCAGGCGTATCCGGCTCCGGCCGCCCGCTCGCGGGCCTTCGGGGTATGGGGCTCCATCGCGGGCATCGCGGCCTCGGCGGGGCCGCTGCTGGGCGGGCTGCTGGTCTCCACCGTGGGCTGGCGGTGGGTGTTCCTCATCAACCTGCCCGTCGGCGTCGCCTGCCTGGCGCTGACGCTGCGCCACGTGGCACCCTCCGACCGGCTCACCGCCCGGGCTCTGGACTGGCCGGCTCAGTGCGCGGTGGTGGCAGCGGTGGCCTTGGTGACCGCCGCGCTCAACGAGGTCGGCCGGCGTGGCTGGTCCGATCCGGCCGTCCTCGCCGGGGTGGGCCTGTCCGTACTGGCCGCGATGGCGTTCCTGGTGCGCGAGCGGCTGGCCCGCTCGCCCGCCGTTCCGCCGAGCCTGCTGCGCTCGCGTGCGCTGGGCGGCGGAGCCGTCATCGGCCTGCTGTTCAATTTCGGCTTCTACGGCATGGTGTTCACCGCCAGCCTGGACTTCCAGCACCAGCGCGGTTACAGCGCCCTCGTCACCGGCCTGGCGCTGTTCCCCGCGGTGGCGATGACCATGTTCGCCTCCGTCCTGTCCGGGCGGCTGGCCCGCACGACCGGTGATCGTCCGCTGGTGTTCACCGGCATGCTTCTGGCGGGCCTGGGGCTGGCCGGCTGGGTCGCGGCGGGAGCCGACCCCGCCTACCCGCTGCTGGTGGCCCCGATGATGGCGGCGGGATTCGGCACCTCCTTCGCACTCACCGGTTCCGCCTCCACGATCATGAGCGCCGCGCCCCCGGCCTGCTCAGGGACCGCCTCCGCCTTGTTCAACACCACCCGCCAGCTCGGAAGCGCCATCGGCGTGGCGCTCGGTGGCACCCTGCTGGCCACGGCTGCCGACTACGGCGAGGGGCTGCGCACCAGCATGGCCATCGGCGCGCTCGCGTATCTGGCCGCCGCGGGTCTCGCATGGTTCTGCGTACCGCCCAAGGTCAAGGGTCAAACGCCTGATACGGAGGCTCGCACATCCCGCTGAGCGGTTGCCGCCACCTCATGGAACGTCGCGCGCGGCCTCGGGCTCCCACGCGTACACCGCGGTTACGGCGTTGACGAACGCGCTGTGACGTTCCTCGATCCGACTCGCCATCCAGGACTCGATCGGCTGCCCGTCGTCGAGGACACGTTGCACGCTGATAAAGGTAAGTGACAATTCGTGGGCGGCGTTTCGGACCGTCTCGGGACCTACTACCTTGACTCGTAATTCAGCCGAGCGGAACCGTTGTTTCGCTGTCTCTGCGGCTTCTGCTTCTGTCGTAGGCAGGATGAGCGCGTCCGCGTACGTGTCGATGGCCCCCAAGATGACCTGATAGGCGTCATGCCGCGCCTGCAGGAGCCATCGCTCCGACTCCGCCTGCGCCTGGTCCTTCACCTGCCGGCGCGCGGCCTCCACGGTCTTCTCGCCGCCGATCCGCGCCGCGCGTGCCGAAAAACCGCCGCCGATGAGGGCACCGAGAAGGGCCGCCATGCTGGCGAAGAAGGCCGCGAGTCCTTGATCCATAAGGTCTCCCTCTGCCCCGCGCCAGTCGGCGGTGTCGACGGTGGACGCCTCCTCGGCTTCATGCGGACCGCGGACCGCGGACCGCGGACCGTCCGGATCGTCCGGATCAGCTGGACGCGACGAGAACGGCGTCACCTCACGGAATTACCGCTGCTGAGAGACGAGGGCAAGAGCCGGGCGGCAGCAGATGTCGGCGCGGCCCGCGGGCGGGACCGCCGTGCGTGCCCGCCCGCGGCCGAGGAGGGTGCGGAAACGACGGGGTGTGGTCGCTCCGTCCCGTGGTCGGCGTGCTCACCTGCCGGAATGCCGTGGCGAATCGCCGGTCTCGACGACCGTTCCCCCGGCCTGCCGGACATCGGCTTGTCTCCGCCGCCGGAATCCGGTCATCGCGGCGGCACGGTCATGGTCCGCGGGCAGCCGTCGAAAAGGCGCCGTTCCGTTGGTCGTCCGGCGGTGTCGCCGGTAAACATGACCCCGCCTCATGTGTCGGCTGATTGGCCGATTATTGAGTTGGTGAACGTGACGGACGGACCGGACGGGGCGGGCCACGGTACGCGACCGACGCCGACCGTGCGACCGGTTCCGGTCACGTCGGATCGTCGAGCCAGGCCATCTGTGCGGTTGAATCGTGCATAAATATCCGAATATGAATCGTGATAAAACGGCCACAAGGTGACCACTGTTGCGGCGGGACGGCCGGGATTAGCATGCGACCTCGCGTGGCGGCAAGGGCGCCTACGTGTGATTGGCCAAATTGAAATGCATGATCGATTTAGGCTGAAACTAGTTGCCTGAACATCATTGCCGCTCCGGAAGAGGCCCAGATACCGTAAATGCGGGCCCCGTACGACGCGAAAATGCGCAGGGAAACATATTTCTGCCCGGGGTCCATTTCGCTGGACCCACCACTCCGGTATAGCGCAGTAAGTGAACGTATTGCCGCGGGTTTTATTGCGCCGTCATGGCGTTTTGGAGCCCGGTCGGCGGATGAGGCCTCGCCGGAGGCCGGGACCGAAATGAGGGTGATGCACAGGTGGATGCTGTCTTCGTCATGCCCGGAACTGTGGCCGCTCCGCGCGGGGGCGTCCTTCGCGACCTCCACGACCGTTACGAGACCGTCCGTGACGCGCTGTCCCGCATCGACAAGGCAGCCGGGGGCCTGGGGCTGCCCGACATCAGCACCAGGCTGATCGAGGACAACGGCACGAGCGACCGGCGCGGTCCCGAGGTCCAGTATCTGGAGATATTCGCCGTCAGTCTCGCGACGCACCACATGCTGGTCGCCGAAGGCGTCGAGCCCATCGCGATCGTCGGACAGAGCATCGGGGAGCTGTGGGCCCTGGCCGCCGCGGGCCACCTGCCGGTGGAGGACGCCGCGCGCCTGGCCGTCGCCCGGTCCCAGGCGCTGACCCGGCAGAGCTGGCGGGGGAAGATGCTCGCGGTCGGCGTGGACGGTCGGCGGGCGGAGTCGCTCGCCGGGCTGATCGACCACCCCCACCTGGTACTGGCCTGCGAGAACGCCCCTCGACAAAGCGTCATCAGCGGGCCCGAGGAACTGATCCGGCATGTGGAGCGGGTCGCCGACGCGCTCGGCTGGCCGAGCCTTCCCCTGGACGTCCCGCACCCGACGCACACTCCGGCGATGGCGCAGGCCGCGCGGGATCTCCGGGCGACCGCGCCGAGGGCCGCGTACGGCTCCGGACGCTGGCGGGTGCGCTCCCCCTGGCTGGGGCGGGACGTCGGCGACGACGACCCGGTCGACCTCGTCGCCGGTGCGCTCACCGCCCGGGTCCGGATGCTGCACACGGTCCGCGAGCTGCACGCGGCGGGTGCCGACGTCTTCGTCGAGTGCGGGGAGTGGCCCGTCGTCACCAAGTTCGTCGAGGCATCGATCCCGGGTGTGCGGTGTGTCGTACCGCTCAGCGAGAGCGATCCGGTCGGAGCCGTCCGGGCGTTGGCCGAGGACTCCACGGCGATCGGCCCGTTCTACTCGCGCCCGCCGGTACGGCCGGGCGACAGGCTCCTGCCCTCCGCGCGGGTGAGCGCGCCCGAACCGGCCGGTCCGCCTGCGGCGGTCGCCGTCGCCGAGGCGCCGGCCCGGGTCTCCGTGGCCGTGCCCGCCGCCCCGGTGCACTACGCGGAGCCCGCCGCTCCGCCCGCCCCGGCCGCTCCGGTCGTCTCCTACGCTCCGCCCGCTCCGGTCGCCGCCGATGCTCCGGCAGCTCCTGTCGCGTCGGCCGCTCCGGTGGACGCGGTCGCCCCGCCGTCTGCCGGGCTGGACTACGAAACGGTGCTGGCCGAGCTGCGCACGCTCTACGGTGACTTCCTGGGCTACCCGCCGGACCTGCTCGGCGAGGACGACGGTCTGGAGTCCGAGCTGGGCGTGGAGTCGCTCAAGCAGGTCACCCTGCTCGGCCGGGTCTCCGAGCGGTACGACCTGCCCGATCTGAAGTCGAACACCTCGCTGCTGACCGCCGGTACGCTGCGTCGGATCGCGGAGGGCGTCGTACAGGGCCGGGCGGAGGCCGCCGGGTGACGGACGACAGCCTGCGGGGCAAGATCGCCCTCGTAACGGGCGCCGCGAAGAGCCTTGGTGCGGACATCGTGCGCCGTCTGGCGCGGGGCGGTGCCCATGTGATCGTGAACTACTTCCACTCGGTCGACCAGGCGAAGCTGCTCCAGGAGGAACTGGAACAGGCCGGCCACAGCTGTGAGTTCATCCGCGCCTCCGTGGCCAAGACCAGCGAGATCGACCGGATGTTCGACCTGGTCCAGGAGCGCCACGGTGGCCTGGACATCCTGATCAACAACGCCGCGGGCGGGGCGTTCCTGCCCCTGTTCGACATCGACGACACCTACTGGCAGCGGGCGTGGTCCACCAATGTGATGGCGGCCTACCACTGTTCGCGCCGGGCGGCCGAGCTGATGACGGGACGCGAGGGCGCGAGCATCCTCTGCCTGTCCAGCGTCGGGGCGCACCAGCCGGTTCCGGGCTACGGTCCCGGTGGTGTCACCAAGGCGGCCCTTGAGTCGCTGGTCCGCTATCTCGCGCTGGAACTGGTCGGCCAGGGCATCCGGGTCAACACCGTGCTGCTGGGCTCCGTTGCCAGCGAGATCGTCGTGAACCTCGACGGCCCGGCGACGGTCGGCGGCGCGGATGCGGTCGACGAACTGATGAACCGCACCCTCTCGACGCCGGAGGCGGCCCGGTTGATCGTGCACCTCCTCCACGAGGACGCCGGTTTCATCACCGGGCAGACCCTCGTCGCCGACGGGGGTATCAGCATCGGCGGGATGCAGGGCCTGCGACTGCACAGCAGGCTGGCCGACCAGGTGAGCAAGCCCGCCCGCCGCCCGGTCCTGTCGGCGTCGGTGCCGACAGCGTCCGCGCCATCCGCGACCGTACCGGCCCCCGCGCCGTCTGCGTCCGCACCCGCACCCGCCCCCGCGCCGTCTGCGTCCGCGCTGTCCGCGACCGCACCCGCCCCCGCGCCATCAGCCTCCGCTCCAACCGCGGCTGCACCAGCCCCCGCACCGCCCCCAACGCCCCGGCCAGTGGTGACCCCTGTGTCGGACGAGGCGCCGGACCGGTCGGCGGAGGCGGATCCCGGTGCCGTCGCGGTCGTCGGACTCGGCCTGGCGCTGCCCGGGGCCAACAACACAGCGGAGTTCTGGGACCGGCTGCGGGAGGGCGTCCTGCTTTCCAGCGAGCCGTCCGCCTTCGACCTGAAGCACTTCTGGGCTCCCACCCGCGAGGAGACCGACGCCTTCTACGTCCGCGAGGCCGGATACCTCCACGACTTCGTGCCGGACCCCGCCTCGGTCGCCGAACCGGACGGGAACATAGGACACCCCGGCTGGCCGCGGACCACCCGCTGGCTGCGGCACTGCGCCGTCCAGGCGCTGACGGGGGTGCACCGGCGTCCGACCGACCGCTGGCTCACCGCGACCACCGGCATCCACGACCAGACCGGGCTCGGCCCCCAGGGCATCGTCCTCGGCGACGAGTACCGGCGCATGGTGCGCGAGGCGATCCCCGCCGACCGGGACGGCGACTGGCTGGCGGAGCTTGCCGACCACGCGATCAGCGCGCGGTACGGCGGTGACGGCGGCGATCCGCAGTCCTACCTGCCCGCGTCCGTCGTCCGCAACGCGTTGCGCGGGCTGATCCCCGGTGACACACAGCACGTGACCCTCGACGCGGCCTGCGCCAGCGGGCTGTTCGCCCTGGACGCGGCGGTCAAGGCGCTGCGCGAGGGTTCCTGCGACGTGGCGCTGGCCGGTGGCACCTCGGTGATCGAGCCGATCGGGTTCACGCTGTTCTGCCGGGCCCAGGGCATCTCGATGAGCGGCCGGGTACGGCCCTTCGACCGGGCGGCCGACGGGACCCTGATCGGCGAGGGCGCCGTCGCGCTCGTCCTGAAGCCGTACGCGCGGGCCGTCGCGGACGGCGACCGGGTGCTCGGCGTCATCCGGGGCACCGGGCTCGCCGCCGACGGACGGGGCAAGGGCATCCACGCCCCGGCGACGCGTGGGCAGGAGCTGGCGATCGCCCGTGCCTGGGCGGACGCGGGCGTCGAGGCCGACGACGTGGACTGGGTCGTGGCGCACGGCACCGGAACGCCGGTCGGCGACGAGATCGAACTCCGTTCGTTGCTGTCCCGGCTCGGACCGGGCGAGCGGACGTGTCTGCTGACGTCGAACAAGCAGGTCTTCGGGCACACCGGGGTACTGGCGGGCCTGGTCTCGGTCGCACACGCGCTGGTCGCCCTCGAACGCGGAGCGGTACCCGGCCAGCCCGTGGTCACCGATCCGCATCCGTTGCTGGGCGACGGCGAGCGGCTGACCGTGCCGGTCAAGGACGCCCCCTGGCCGGCCGACGGGGCGCGACCACGTGTCGTCGGGGTGTCGTCGTTCGGCCTCGGCGGGGCGGACGCGCACGTGGTCCTGTCCGACCACGTGCCACGGTCCGTCCCCGCGCGGAGGCGGGGCGTCGACATACGCGACGACAGGGAGGACCTGGTCGTCGTGGGCTGGAACACCCACCTTCCCGGCATGGAGCCCGATCAGGTGCCCGCCTGGCTCCGCGGCGACGGGCCGCTCCCGGAGCCCGATTTCGGCACGCCGTACCCCCTGCCCTCCCCACGTGACGTGCGCATCCCGCCGCTGACGATGCGGCACATGGACGCCGCCCACCTGATGGTGCTCCAGGCGCTCGGCCCGCTGCTGGAACAGCTCGGCGAGCCGGGCACGAGCCTGCGGCCCACCACGGCGATCGTGATTGGCTCGACCCTGCCGACCACGCACAACACCCAGGCGGCGCTGCGGGTGCACGCCGCCGAGTGTGCCACCGCGTTCGACCTGCTGCCCGACCCGGCGCAGGCCCAGGCGCTCAAGGAGTACCTCGCGAAGGGCATGGCAGAGGCCAAGGGAGTGATCCCCGGCGATCTGAACGAGGACGACTTCACCGGCGCGGTCTCCTGCATCCTGTCGGGCCGGGCCGCCAACTACTACGACTTCCAGGGCCTGGGGACCAGCGTCTACTCCCAGCGGGACTCCGCGCACACAGCCGTCGACCTGGCCCTGCGTCAACTCCGGCACCGGGCCTGCGACCTCGCCCTCGTCGGCGCCGTGTGCCTGCGGCCGATCAGTGGCTGGGACCGGCACCTCGCCCACTTGGTGCCGGAGGGCCGGTCCATCGCGGAAGGTGCCGCGGTCCTGGCGGTCACCCGGCGCTCGACCGCGCTGGAGCACGGATTTCCCGTCCTGGGCACGCTCTCCGCCGAGGTCGCCGCCGATGACCCGGGGCACCCGGTCACGCCCTCGCACGCCCTTCCCGTGCTGGCCGGCACCGGACACACCTATCTCTCCCTGGACGCCCTGCTCACGGTTCTCAAGGCCGTCGTCACGGAGACGGACACCGTGGTCCGGCCCGCCGCCACCGGTTCGCCGCTGATCCGGTTCACCCCGCCCGCGGGCCCGCGGGACGACGATCCCGGAGCGGACCGGTGGGAGACGGGGAAGCGGGACGCGCTGACCGGCCCGGAACAGGCCCAACGGGAGCAAGCCGACCCGGAACGCGCCGGATCCGAGCACTCCGGATCCGAGCACACCGGATCCGCGAACGCAGCGCCCGCGCACGCCGACCCAGCACCCCTCCAGCCGGAGCACGCCGGGTCGGAACCGGCCGGTGCGGAACACACCGAGGAGTTCACCGGCCGCCGTCAGACCTTCCGGCTCGTGCCGACCGCCCCGCCGCAGGCCGCGCCCGCCACGCCGTCGATCCCGCCGGGCACCGTCGTCATCACCGACGCCCCGGACCTCGCCGCCGCGGTCACCGGCCCGGACACCGCCGTCTGGTCACCGCGGCCGGGCGTCGCGGGCACCGCCCATGTCCCGCCCGAGGACGCGCCCGGCGCGCTGACCGGCTTGCCGTTCGTCCCGCGCCACATCCGGGTGCTGTCCCGGCTGCCCATCGACGACGACGGGTGCGAGGAGGCCGAGGCCGCCCGGATGGAGGACCTCCAGGACCTCGCCTTCACCACGCTCCAGGCGGCGCTGCCCGCGCTGCGCTCCGGCGGCTCGCTCGCCGCACTGCTGCTCGGAGCGGTGCCGGACGATCTGCCGCCCCCGCTGAGCGGGCTGTTCACCGGTCTCGTCCGCTCCGTGCGGGCCGAGGTGCCGCAGTGCGGCGGACTGACCCTGATCAGCGACGCGATGGACGCGGCGACCGCCCTGGACCAGCTCGCGCGGGCGGGCACCGCACAGGTGCCGACCCATACGCTGGCCTGCCGCGGGGACGACTGGTTCGCCCTGGCCGTGGCCGATGACCCCGTCTCCCCGTCCGACGGCGTCCGGCTGCCCTCCGGCGCGGTCGTGGTCGCCTTCGGCGGCGCCCGGGGGATCACTCC
Organism: Streptomyces sp. 11-1-2; assembly: GCF_003595545.1. Lineage (NCBI taxonomy): Bacteria > Bacillati > Actinomycetota > Actinomycetes > Kitasatosporales > Streptomycetaceae > Streptomyces > Streptomyces sp. 11-1-2. The sequence goes on along the minus strand of NZ_CP022545.1, from coordinate 680,879 downwards.
CGAACTGCTGCACGAGGTGGCCCACGGCACCGACCGGCCCTATGTGTACGTCATCGGCCGCACCCCGCTGCCGGACACCGACGACTCGCTGCCACCGCAGGCCGAGTTCATCGCCGCCGAGCGACGACGGCGTCCCGACGCCTCCCTGCGCGAGCTGCGCGTCGCCTACGAGAAGGCCGAGGCGCGCCTGGAGGTGCGCCGTACGGTGCGACGGCTGGCGGAGCTGTGCGGCCCGGACCGGGTCCACCACCGTGTATGCGACGTCCTCGACGCCGAACGCACCACCGCCGTCCTCGGCGAGATCCTCGACCGGCACGGACGGATCGACCTGCTCATCAACACCGTCCTCGACCTGCGCTCGCGTGCGCTGCACGCCAAAACCCTCACGGACTTCCGGGCCGTGCGGGCCACCAAGGCGACCGGCTACCGCAACCTGAAGCGGGCCCTGGCCGGACGCGCGCCCCGGATCTGGTGCAACTTCAGCACCCTGGCGACGCTCGCCCCCGCGCCCGGCGACATCGACTACTGCGCCGTCAACGAGTACCTCGCGTACGCGAGCGCCAGGGCACAGCGCCACGGGCCGGCGGGCCGTTACGAGATCGCGGTCCTGTGGAGCGGCTGGCGCGAAGTCGGCGTCGCCAGCAGCGTCACCATGCGGGAGACCCTCAAACGCAACAAGATGGACGCCTACATCAGCACCGCGCAGGGACGCGCGCAGTTCCTGTCCGCGGTGACCCGGCCGCCGGCGGGCGGAGTGGCGTTCTTCATCCGGGAGGAGGAACGCGTCCTGCTGGCCCGGCGGGGCATCAGCACCCACGGCTCCCGCGCCGAGCCGCGCATCGAGGCCCCGGACGCGCCGGCTCCGGCCCCGCCGGACCCGGAGCTGACCACACCGCTGCTCGACGGCGTGCTGTACCGGGGCGAGGACTGGGCCGTGTTCACCAAGACCTGGGATCCGGGCACCCTCGCCGAGCGGGACGGCCGGTGGATGCGTCATCACCAGGTCAACGGTGAGTACACACTCGCGGGCACGTTCACCCTGGAGGCGGCTGCCGCGGCGGCGGCCACCCTCTGTCCCGGACTGCGGGTCACCGGGTTCCGCGGTCTCGTCTGCCGGTCGTCGATCACGGTCCGGCTCGCCGGGCCGATGCGCACCGTCGCGGTGGAGGCCCGGGTCGTCAGCCGTGCGGGCGACCGCGCCGAGGTGGCCGTCCGGATCACGGCACACCGGATCGGCAAGAACGGCAAGGTACTGCGCTTCAACGACCTGCTGTGCGAGACGCGGGTGCTGCTCGCGGACCGCTTCCCGGCGCTCGCCGGACCGCCCGACTTCTCGGGCCACGAACCCGAACCCGACTTCGCGATGCCGGTGTACTCCCCGGATCCGCCGATCTCGCTCACCGGACCGTTCGCCGGCACCGGTGACTACGCCCGCGGGCCGGACGGCAACAGCGCCAGGTTCCGTCTGGACCACGCCGCCTGGGCTCCGGTCCTGGCCGGGATGACCGTACCGGCGATCCTGCTGGACGCGATGGTGCACCTGTTGCTGCTGCCGCCGCGCGGTGACCTTCCACCGCTGGTCGGGCCGATGGCCGGCCTCGACGAGGTCGACCTGGGCGGGCCGGGCGACGACTGCCGGCTCAGCGCGCTGCATCCGGTCATCCGGCTGCACTGCGACTTCGCCACCGGGGAGCTGACCGCGCTGACCGGTGACGGGCAGGTGCTGGCCCGGATATCCGGGGTCAGCGCACACGCCCTGGACCACAGCGGAGAACTCGTCCGGCCCCGCGGCGACGCGCCACGACCGGTCCGTTCCTGACAGCCGATTCGTGACAGCCGAGGAGACAGCAGTGTTGTGGCAGGACATCACGATCGCCGGGACCGGTGCGTGGATACCGCCGATCCGGCAGAAACACGAGCCGTGGGACAAGCCGGTGGACAACGGGCCGCCCTCCCTGGTCGCGCTCAACGGATTCACCTCGGCCGCCGTCTCCACGGACAGCACGCCGTCGCAGATGGCCGCCCGCGCCGGTCTGAAGGCACTGCGCCACGCGGACGTCACGGGCGCCGACCTGAGCCTGCTGGTGCACGCCAACTTCCAGGACGAGGACCACTACGCGCCCTCCGCCTATCTGCTGCGGGTGCTCGGCGGGCCGGACACCAACGCGATCGAACTGGGCGCCGCCAGCGACGGCGGGGGAGCCGCGCTGGTCACCGCGGCCGAACACCTCACGGCCAAACCGGCCGCGAAGGCCGCGCTGGTGACCGCCGGTGTCCGGTTCCGGCCCGAGCGGTGGGGCCATGTCTCGGAGATGGGGCATCTGGCCGGTGACTCCGGCGCCGCCGCGGTCCTCACCCGGGGGACGGGCTTCGCGCGGCTGTTGGCGACCGACCAGGCCGCGCAGCCGCAGCTGGAGGTCCTGACCCGGGCCCGGACGGCGGCCGACGGCAGCGGCCGGCCACTCCTCGTCGAGGAGACCGGATTCATGCCGTACATCGACGCGCTGCGGCAGTCCACGCGCCGCTGTGTCGAGACCGTCCTCGAGGAGACCGGCGTCCGGCCGGAGGGCATCGCGCGTGTGGTGCCCATCGCGATCGGAGCGGAGGTGCTCGACCTGCTGCTCGGCGGTGCGCCGCTGGGCCTGCGGGCCGCCGACACGAGCTGGACCTTCGGCCGGCACCTCGGCCACTGCGGACCGTGTGACGTCCTGCTCGCGCTCGACCGGGAGTTCCGCTCCGGCACGCTGCGGGCCGGAGAACGGGTCCTCGTGGTGAGTTTCGGGCTCGGCTTCCGCTGGACCACCGCGCTGCTGGAGATCACCCGCGATCCCGTCACCGCGGTGCCGGACGGCCACTCAACGAAGAAGTGAGGTTCCCCATGACAGACACGAGTACGGCCTCCGCCGGGTCGGTGCCGCTGGCCCCGCGGGCGTGGCCGCTGCTGGGCCACGCGCTGCCGCTGCTCCGCGATCCGCTGGCGTTCATCATGTCGCTGTCCGGATACCGCGAGATGGTCCGTGTCCGGCTCGGCCCGAGTTCCGCCGTGATGATCTGCGATCCCGACCTGACCCGGCAGGTGTTCCTGAACGACCGGACCTTCGACAAGGGCGGCCCGATCTACGACCGGATCCGCGAGGTGATCGGCGACGGCCTGTCCACCTGCGCCTATCCCCTGCACCGGCGGCAGCGCCGGCTGTGCCAGCCCTCGTTCCACCCGACCCGCCTCGCCGGGTACGGCGCGGTGTTCGCGCGGGCGGCTGCGGCCAAGGCGGGTTCCTGGCGGGACGGCGACGTCCTCGACGTCACCCAGGAGATGATGACGCTCACGACGCGGGCCACCATGGAGACGATGTTCAGCGGCGCGCTGCCGGCGGAGACCATGCGGCGGTGCCTGGCCGACACCGCGGTGATCGTGAGCGCGTTCTTCCGCCGGATGATGACGCCTGCCCTGCTGCGGCGGCTGCCGACCCGGCAGAAGCGGCGCTATGACGACGCCCGCACCCGGCTGGCCGCCACCATCGCGGAGATCATCGCCGAGCGGCGGGCCGATCCGACCGACCACGCCGATCTGCTCTCCACGCTGGTCGCCGCGGTCGACGAGGAGAGCGAGGACGGCCGGCGGCAGCTCAACGACGCCGAACTCGCCGACGAGGCCCTCACGTTCTTCCTCGGCGGCATGGAGACCACGGCCATCACCCTGGCCTGGGCGCTGCACCTGCTCGCGACGAACCCGGACGTCCAGCACCGTCTGAAGGCCGAGACCGACCGGGTCCTGGCGGGCGGGAAGCTCGACCCGGCGCATCTGCCCTCGCTCGGCCTGGCCTCCCGGGTGGTGACCGAGACGCTGCGGCTGTATCCGCCGGCCTGGATGATGACCCGTGTCGTCCGCGAGGACGCCGAACTGGGCGGCGTGCGTTTCAAGGGCGGCAGCACCATCGTGCTCAGCCCCTACCTGCTGCACCGCCGAGCCGACCTCTACGCCGAGCCCGACCGGTTCGACCCGGACCGCTGGCTCGATGCGCAGCCCGACCGGGCCACCTACATCCCGTTCGGCGCCGGTGCCCGCAAGTGCATCGGGGACCAGTTCGCCCTCACCGAGGCCATCCTGGCGCTGACCGCCATCGTCGACCGCTGGGAGCTGTCCCCGGTCGGCGACCAGCCGTTCCAGCCCAAGGTGGAGACCAGCCTGAGCTCACGGGGACTGCGCCTGCGGCTCACCGAGCGGCGGTCCGCCGACCCCGGCGACGCGGAGCACGCCGCCGCACCGCTGTCCGCCTCCGTCCAGCCGTCCACCCAGCCGGGCGCCGCCGCCTGCCCGGTGAAGCACGGGAAGTGATCCCATGAGGCCTCACCTCAAGCCCCTGGTGAAGCAGTTGCTCGGCTCCCGGGAGATCAGCCTGCACGCCGCGGAGCCGGCCGACACCCTGCACGCTCCCTCACGGCCCTACCCGAACGGGTGGTTCTGCCTGGCCTTCAGCGACGAACTGCGGGCCGGGTCCCTCACCACCCGACGGCTCGCGGGCGCCGAGGTCGTCCTCTACCGGACGGCCAAGGGCGTGCTGCGGGCGGTCCGGCCCCAGTGCCCGCACCTCGGAGCCCATCTCGGCGTCGGCGGATCGGTCGAGGGCGAGGACATCGTCTGCCCCTTCCACCGGTTCGCGTTCGATCCGTCCGGTGCCTGTGTGCGCACAGGCTACGACCAGCCGCCGCCGAAGGCGTCGCTCACGCAGTACCCGGTGTGCGAGGCCAACGGCTCGGTCTACGTGTGGTGGCACGCCCTCGGCATGCCCCCGCAGTGGGACGTCCCGCTCTTCCCGATGGACGACCGGCAGCCGTTCAGCCACGGCACGTTCGACATCGCCGGTCATCCGCAGGACGTCATCGAGAACGCCTTCGACTGGGGGCATCTGCCGGCCCTGCACGGTCTGGAGGAGGTCGACATCGAGGGCCTGCCGGTGACGGGGAAACCGGTCAGCACGGTCACCGCGACCGCCCGCAACACGATGATGCGGGGGTTCCACCAGTCCTACACGCTCACGGTGATCGGCCTGGCCACCATCGCGGCGCGGACGATCCTGCCCGCGGGCGCGGGAAGCCTCTATGTAATGCTCCACGCGGCCCCGACCGCCCCGGGGCGGATGCAGGTCCGCTTCGGCACGAAGCTGGAGCTGAACGGACTCCCGGGGGTGCCGGACTGGCTGGGGCGCCCGGCGGTGATGCCCCTGGCCCGGCTGCTCAGCGAAATCCTGCAACGGGTGGGCAGCGTCGACACCGGCGCGGACCTGCTGATGTGGCACCACCAGGAGCACGTCGCGCGCCCCCGGCTCGCCAAGGGCGACGGTCCGATCGGCCGGTACCGGCAGTGGGCGCAGCAGTTCTACACGGAACCCTCCGGCGACCTGGTCCCACCGCGGCCCGAGCGCTCCGAGGTGAGCCGCTCGGAGGAGTGAGCGCAGGCGACAGGGCGCGGGATGGCGGTGTCGCCGGTCGACCTCGACCGGCGCCGGCTGGGCGACGAGGTCCCGGGGCGGATCGAAGGCGCTTCTACGAGTACGAGGGAGAAATGGGCATGGCCATGTCATCGGACCGTGCGGTTCCGGAGCCCCTGGGCGACCCCGGCGACATCGAGACGGAACTACTGCGGTTTCTCGAACTGCGTACCGGGAAAACCTGGCTGGCCGACATGGATGTCTTCGGCTCCGGCGGGCTGTCCTCGCTCTTCGCCATGGAGCTGGTGGTGCACCTGGAGCGGACGTACGGCATCGCCGTACGCGGCGCGGATCTCCAGATGGACAACTTCAGGACCGCGCGGAGCATGGCCGCACTGGTCGGCCGCCTCCAGCGACCGGCCGTGGGCGGCTCCGGTGCGTGACGCCGTCGCCGAGCCGCCGCGCCTGCATCGGCCCGGCCGTCGCTCGCGTTCAGGCGTCCATGGGTGGTAGCCCGGGCAACAGCTTCTCCAGCGTGATGGGGAAGTCGCGGACACGCACACCGGTGGCGTTGAACACCGCGTTCGCCACCGCCGCACCGGATCCGCAGATGCCCACCTCACCGATGCCCTTCGCGCCGAGGATGTTGGCCTTGTCGTCGTATCCGTCCAGGACGACGGCGTCGACGTCGGGGATGTCGGCGTTGACGGGCACCAGGTACTGCGCGAGGTCCCGGTTGACGAAGGCGCCGGAGCGTGTGTCGACGACGGCCTCTTCTACGAGGGCGGAGCCGGCGCCCCAGATCATGCCGCCGATCAGTTGCGAGCGGGCCGTCTTCGGGTTGAGCAGGCGGCCCACGGAGAACACGCCGAGCATCCGCCGCAGACGGATCTCGGCGGTGTCCGCGTCGACGCCCACTTCGGCGAAATGGGCTCCGTAGGTGTGGATCGAGTAGTTGGTGTAGTTGGGCTCATCGCCCATGAAGCGGGTTACGCCCGCTGCCTCCACACCGCCGGGGTGGTTGCGTGCGACCAGCTCGCTCAGCGGCTCCGACGCGCCACCGATGCGGACGTCGCCGTCGGAGAACACGGCGTCCGCCGGGTCCAGGCCCCGCAGCGCGGAGCGCGCGTCGCTGTGCGCCTCGGCCAGCAGCTTCTCGCGCAGCGCCGCACACGCCCGGTGCACCGCCGTGCTGGAGTTGGCGGCGCCCCACGAGCCACCGGACCCCCAGCTGGTGGGGAAGTCGGAACGCCCGAGCTCAATGCGCACCCGGTCGGGCGGCAGGCCGAGCCCGCCGGCCGCGACCTGAGTGAGGATGGTGTACGTGCCGGTGCCGATGTCGGTCATGTCCGTCTGGACGACGGCGGTGCCATCCGCCTCCAACCGCACCCGCGCCGCGGCCGACCCTTGGAGATGCACCCGGATGGCCACGGCCATCCCGTAGCCGACCAGCCACCGTCCCTCGCGCCTGCTCGAAGGAGTGGCGGGGCGGTGCTCCCAGCCGAAGCGGCGCGCGCCTTCACGCAGGCATTCGACCAGATGCCGGTCGCTGTACGGCACGCCTCGCTCGGGGTCGAGGGTGGGCTCGTTGCGGATCCGCAGCTCGACCGGGTCCATCCCGAGCGTATCGGCCAGCTCGTCCATCGCCGACTCGACCGCCAGCAGGCCCGGCTCCTCGCCCGGCGCGCGGACGTCCGTCCCACGCGGCAGGTCGAGCGGAGTGAGCCGGTGACTGGTGAGCCGGTGCGGCGCGGCGTAGAGGCTGCGGCTGGTGGCGGCGGTCTGCTCGGCGTACTCCACGTCCGGGTTGGTGTGCATGGTGACGTCATGGGCGATCGCGGCCAGCCGTCCATCGCGCTCCGCGCCCAGCCGGACCCGCTGGCTCGATGTGGGGCGCATGCCGATGAGCTGGAAGATCTGCTGCCGGGTCATCGCGACCTTGACCGGGTGGCCAAGCTCGCGAGCGGCGAGCGCCGCCAGGATCGTCTCGGCGTGGATGCCCAGCTTGGATCCGAATCCGCCGCCCACGAAGGGGGTGAAGACGTGCACCCGTGCCGGGTCGATCCGCAGCGTGTTGGCGATCGATGCCTGTGCCGCGTCGACGATCTGGGAGCTGACGTAGACGATCAGGTCCTCGTCACGCGGTGCCACCAGGCACGCGTTCGGTTCGATGGGCATGGAGAACCCATACGGCGTCGTGTAGCGCTGGTCGACCTTGACCGCCGCGCCGGCGAATCCGGCATCGAAATCGCCCACTGACGTGTCCGTGGGCAGTCCGGCATTGACCGCTTTCGGGACGTACGCCTCACCTTCGTGCTCGGCGAAGGCGAACCGCCCCCGCCCGCCCGCGTACTCCACCTCGATGAGCTCGGTCGCCGCCCGCGCCTGCTCGAAGGTCTCGGCGACGACCAGCGCCACCGGCTCGCCGTAGTAGTGGATGTCCGGGCCGGTCAGCACCGGCTGGGCGCGCCAGTATTCGAACGGAATGGACTCATCGCGGATGCCCTGCTCGGGGGCGTTGAGATGCGTCATCACCATGCGCACTCCAGGTGCGCCTTCGGCGTCCTCGGTGTCGATCCCGATGATGCGGCCCTTGCCGATCGTCGCGCCGACGATGAACCCGTAGAGCGGTTGGCCGGCCTCCCAGTGCTCGTAGGCGTAGGCGGCCAGGCCGGCGACCTTCAGCGGGCCGTCGACACGCTGCATGGCTTGCCCGATCATCTCGCCTCCTCAGCTCGCCTGGGCCGCTTGCGCCAGCGTCCGGCAGAGCGTGCGCTTGGCCAACTCGATCTTGAAGTCGTTGTCACCCCGCCCGACCGCGTCGCGCATCGCCGCCTCGGCAGCGTCGCGATAGGTGGCCATCGTGGCCGGACGGCCCGTCAGCGCGTCCTCCGCCTCGACGGACCGCCACGGCTTGTGCGCCACTCCGCCGAACGCCACGCGTGCCCCACTGATCGTTCCCTGATCGGCCGAGACGATGGCCGCCACCGAGACCAGCGCGAACTCATACGACGCCCGGTCGCGCACCTTGCGGTAGATCTGCCGGCCCGGCGGGGGCGAGGGCAGCGCCACGGCCGTGATCATCTCGTCGGGGGCCAGTACGGTCTCGATGTGCGGGGTATCGCCCGGCAGCCGGTAGAAGTCCGTGATGGCGACGCGGCGTACCGAGCCGTCGGCCCGGAGCAGCTCGATCTCCGCGTCGAGCGCGGCCATCGCGACGGCCATGTCCGAGGGATGGGTGGCGATGCAGAAGTCGCCGGCGCCGAGGATCGCGTGTATCCGGTTGAACCCGCCGATCGCCGCGCAGCCGGATCCGGGGTCCCGCTTGTTGCAGCCCGCCGCCGTGTCGTAGAAGTAGGGACAGCGCGTGCGCTGCAACAGATTTCCCCCGGTGGACGCCTTGTTGCGCAACTGGCCCGAGGCACCCGATACCAGCGCCTCCGACAGCACCGGATAGCGCGTGCGCACTCGGGCATCGGCGGCCACATCGGAATTCCGCGTCTGGGCGCCGATGCGCAGTCCGCCGTCCGGCAGCTCTTCGATGTCCCGGAGCGGAAGCCGGCTGATGTCGACGAGATGGCTCGGATCCTCGATGCCGAGCTTCATCAGGTCGAGCAGATTGGTGCCGCCGCTGATGAACTTCGCGCCGGATCGCGCCACCGCGGTGACGGCGGCCCGTGTGTCCGTCGCCCGCTCATAGGTGAAGGACCTCATCGCGGGCCTCCCTCCGCGCTGTCGCGGATGGCCGCGACGATGTTCGGATAGGCCGCGCACCGGCAGATGTTGCCGCTCATCCGCTCGCGGATCTCGTCATCGGTCAAGGTGATCCGCGGCGCGGACACGTCGGCGGTGGCGTGGCTTGGCCAACCCGCCGCCACTTCGGCGAGCATGCCGACAGCCGAACAGATCTGGCCGGGAGTGCAGTACCCGCATTGGAAGCCGTCACGTTCGACGAAGGCCCGTTGTATGGGGCCCAGGTGGTCGGGATCGCCCAGGCCTTCGATCGTCACGATCTCGTCGTCCTCATGCATGACTGCGAGCGTCAGACAGGAGTTGACGCGCCGGCCGTTGATCAGCACCGTGCACGCACCGCACTGCCCGTGATCACACCCCTTCTTGGTCCCGCTCATGCGCAGCTGCTCGCGCAGCGCGTCGAGCAGCGAGGTCCGCGGATCCACCTCGAGACGCCGCACCTGATCGTTGACGTTCAACGTGATCGCCGAGAGTGGGGCCGGCTCGCCCCGGCTCCGCCTCATGGCGTCCGTATCCGAAGCGCTCATCACGGCCCGCCTTCCTCACTGGGTGCGGAGGTTACCCCGGATGTGCGGCGCCACTGCCGGGCGCGACCCCGCGGCCCGTCGCCACTACCCGGGCACGCTCCCCTGTCTCCAGCGTCTCGCAAGAACGCGACCGTCGCACCGCGAGGGTTGTGTCACCGGCGGCTCGGCTGCCGCCGGTTCCGCATCCCGATGGAAGTAACAGTGTGTCGTGTGCTTGTGGCCTATCGTGGTCGTGCGGGTGGCCGTCGAGCCGGGACCGCTCCCTCCGCCGGGCTGCACGCCCAGGACGTCACCGTCGAGTTCGCCCCGGAGGCCGTCGACTGGATCGCCCGGCGGGGCCACGAACCCGCCTACGGTGCCCGGCCGCTGCGCCGCACCATTCAGCGCGAGGTCGACAACCGTCTGTCGCGGCCGCTGCTGGACGCCGACACCTCCTCCGGCGACCGGGCCCGGGTGGAGGTCGCGGACGGACACCTGGTGTTCCACACCACCGGCACGGCCTCGAACGCGAAGCAACCGTGACGCTCACGGTGGGCCGCGAACGCCACGCCGTGCCCGGCGCGCTTTCCGCCGTATCGTGGGAAGAGTCCACCGGGGACAGCGCCTCGTACGGGTCGTGCGGGGTGGCGGGCCCCGGGTGGGCGGCGCCCGAAGGCGGAAAGGAGCGCATCGGAGATGGATCAGCGGAACCCAGTCCCGGACCCCGAGCGCACTCCCGGACTACGGCCCAGCGTGGGCGTGCCCCCGGGGGAGACCCCACCGGCCGAAGACGGCCTCTCGGAAACGGGCCCCCAGGAGACGTACAACCCCACGAAAGGCTGGTCGACCGGCCCCACGATCATCATTTGGGCCTTTGTGGTGCTGTTCGCGGCCTTCTGTATCGCGTTCGCGATCGCCGTCCTGTAGGTGACCGAGGTGAGCTGAGGTGACCGCTCGCGGCACCCCTGGCCGGGGTGGCGTCGTACGGACCACCGGAGGGCCTTGCGCCGGTGTCGCCCCTCGTTCCTTGCCACCGACTCACGGCCCCGCACGTCATGTTCACCTTCCGGAGTGGCTGGGGCGGGGCCCGCCACAACAGGGACGGCCCGCCGTGACAGAGGTGGAAGGAACAGTGAGCGAAACGCGTCCGGCGAAAGCGGCCCGGCTGACGCCCCTGCCCACGGCACGGGGAGAGGTGTCCGGTGCGCTCGTCGACGTCCTCGTACGTGAGCCCGGCGGGGCGACACCGCCCGTCGGCCGGTCGCTCCGGGAGGCCGACCCCTACGGCGAGGATCTGCAGCTCGCGCTGTACATGTGCTACGAACTCCACTACCAGAGCTTCTCAGGTGTGGACGACGGGTGGGAGTGGGACCCGGATCTGCTCCGTGTGCGGCAGGCGCTGGAACGCCGCTTTCTGGATGCGCTGCGCTCCGATGCCACCACCCACGACGACCCGGACGCCGCCCTGGCCGGGCTGCTGGTGGAGCCGGCCGACGGGGCGGGCGTGTCGCACTATCTCCGGGACGAGGGTGAGTTGTGGCAGCTGCGTGAGTACATCGCGCATCGGTCGCTGTACCAGCTCAAGGAGGCCGACCCGCATGTGTGGGTCATTCCGCGGCTGCGGGGCCGGGCCAAGGCTGCGATGGCGGCGGTGGAGTACGACGAGTTCGGGGCCGGACGCGGGGAGCGGGTGCATGCGGAGCTGTTCGCCGATCTGATGACCGACCTGGCTCTGGATCCGACGTACAACCACTATCTGGACGCCACATCGGCGCGGATGTTGACGGTGGTCAACATGATGTCGCTGCTGGGGCTGCACAGGGCGCTGCGCGGTGCTCTGGTGGGACACTTCGCGACGGTCGAGATCACCTCCTCGCCCGCGTCCGACCGGCTGGCCCAGGCGCTGCGACGGCTGGGTGCGGGCGAGGCGGCGGTGTTCTTCTACACCGAGCATGTGGAGGCGGACGCGGTCCACGAGCAGGTCGTACGCCATGGGGTGATCGACGAGCTTCTGAAGCGCGAACCGGGACTGGCCGCGGACGTGGCGTTCGGCGTCGATGCCAGCGTGTTGCTGGAAGACCGCCTCGCCGAGGAGCTTCTGGGCGCCTGGCGGGAGGGCCGGTCCTCACTCCGCGTGCCGCTGTGATCCCGGCTGTCCCGCTTCCTCGGACTCCGGCTCCGGCTCCGGCTCGGGCGCCGTCGCCCGGGTGGCACGGCCCGGCAGCGCGAACAGCGCCACGGCCGCGCCGACCAGCGCGGCCGCCACCCCGACGCTCATCGTGACGGACTGGGCGTCGGTGAAGGCCGAACGGGCCGCCTCGGCCAGCGCCTCGCCATCCGCGCGGTCCCGGGCGTGCGACAGGGTGGCCCCGAGCGAGGACATCGCGTCCTCGGGCAGGCTGTCCGGCAGCTTGCCCCGGTAGACGGTGGCGAGCAGGCTGCCCAGTCCGGCCACGCCCAGGGCGATGCCGAGTTGCTGATGGGTGTCATTGAGCGCGGAGCCCATGCCGGCCCGCTCGGGCGGCACCGCTCCCAGCACCGTGCTGGTGGCCGAGGGTCCCGCGATACCGGATCCGATACCGGCCAGCGCCAGCCCGATGGACACCGGTGCATAGCCGCCGTCCTCGGAGAGCGAGGCCAGCACCACGAACCCGGCCGCGGTGACGGTGAATCCGGCGACGATGCACGCCCGCGGCCCGAACCTGGCCGGGGCCCGGCCGCCCACGGTCGAGCCCGCCACGACCCCCGCCGCGAGCGGCACCGCGGCCAGACCGGTCTCGAACGCGCTGTAGCCCAGCACCAGTTGCAGATACTGGCTCAGCACGAAGAGGGTGCTGCCGGTGGCGATCGTCATCACCGCCACCGCGAAGCCGGCCCCGGAGAACCGCCGGTCGCGGTAGAGCCGCAGATCGACCATCGGCGTCGCGGAGCGGTGCTGCCGTACGCCGAAGCCGACCAGCGCCATCAGCGCCACCGCCGCCCCGGCCGGCACCGCGGGCGCGGTGTACCCGTACGCCGGTGCCTCGATCAGGGCCCACACCAGGCCGGTCATGCCCGCGGTGACCAGAACGGTGCCGAACAGATCCAGCCCGCGGCCATCGGGCGCCCGCGTCTCGGGCACCAGCCGTACGACCCCGAACAGGGCCACCGTCACCACGGGGATGTTGATCAGGAAGACCCCCGCCCAGCTCCACATGTCGACCAGGGCGCCACCGAGCAGCGGCCCCGCCGCCATGCCGACGGAGGCGACCGCGCTCCACACCGCGAAGGCCCGCGGGCGCTCCTGCTCGGGGAAGACCACGACGAGGACCGCGAGCGTCGCGGGCATCACCAGCGCGGCGCCCACCCCCATGAGCGCCCGCATCGCGATCAGCCACCACACCGACGGCGCCGCCGCGGCCAGCGCCGACGCCGCCCCGAAGACCAGCAGCCCCAGGACGAGCACGCGCCGCCTGCCGTAGCGGTCGGAGAGCACCCCCGCGGTGATGAGGAGCCCGGCGAAGACCACGACATAGCCGTCGATCACCGCCTGGAGCTGGTCCGTCGAGGCGTCGAAGGCATCGCCGATGGCGGGCACCGCGACATGCAGCACCGTGTTGTCGATGACGATCACGAGCAGGGCGGCACATAAGGCCACCAGGATCGCCCACCGGCGCGGATGGCCCTCTTCGTCCCTCATGGTCCTCCCTCGTTCCGCTTCTCCAACGCTGTTGGAATCTATCCAACACTGTAGGAGTGATGGAACGGTGACGGCAACGGAGTAGGCTGCGGGCTCGTGAGCGCGAAGCCGAACGGGACCAAGGGAACGAACGGGAACAGCGGAAAGAAGGCGCTGGACAACGCGCCGGGAGCGGTATGGTTCCGCGCCGAGAAGACGTCCCGCCCACGTCCTCAGCTGTCACATGAGCGGATCATCGCCACCGCCGTCGAACTGCTGGACCGCGACGGCGCACCCAAGCTGAGCATGCGCCGGCTCGCGGAGCGGCTCGGCGCCCACGCGACCAGCCTCTACTGGCATGTGGCCACCAAGGACGACGTCCTCGACCTGGCTCTCGACGCGGTCTTCGCCGAACTCGACCTCCCCGAGGAGCACGGCGCCTCCTGGCAGGAGGACATCGAGGCGTTCATGACCGGCCTGCGCTCCGCCCTCCTGCGCCACCCGTGGGCCGCGGCCCTGGCCAACTCCCGCCCCCTCATGGGGCCCAACGCCCTGCGCTCCTCGGAGTTCGCCTACACCGCGCTCACCACGGGCGGCTTCGAAGGCGTTCACCTGTCGTCCGCCGCGGCCACCATCACCCACTATGTGATCGGTTCCGCCTCCTCCGAAGCGGTGTGGCAGCAGCGCTCCGACGAGGCGGCGACCCGCTCGGCCGTGGACGCCCACATCCGAACCCACATCGACGAATACCCCACCCTCGCCGGTCACTTCCCCCTCCTCGAGGAGGACGACTGGGACTCGCACTTCCACCGTGGCATGCGCCTGTTGCTGGCCGGTCTCACGTCCCCCGACGCTCACGCGTAAGCGGCTCGGCGCCGCAAAACATCGCCCACGCCGACGAGCCGACGCATCACCCACGCAGACGAGCCAACGAAAGGAGCGGTCATGACCGCCCCGGCCCCGACGCTGATCGAGGCGGCCCGGCGCCTCGCCGACGAGGTGCTGGCGCCCGGCGCCGAGTCCGCCGACCGCGAGGGCGTCCCCCTGGCCACGATCGCCGAGGTCAAGAGGTCCGGGGTGCTCGGGGTGACCGGCCCGGCCGCAGCGCCCACCTGCGGGCGCTGCGTGACTGATCCGCCGCCGCGGCCCCAGACGTGATCGGTGTGCCCCTGAGGCGGCCCGCTTGGGCGGCCCGGCCGCGTACGGTCCGCGTCCGCGCCGCCTACTCCAGGCCGGACGCCCCGAGGATCCCCCGGGTGGCCGTGTCGTCGAGGTGTCGGCCCAGCAGCCGCAGGATCTCCGTGCCGTGCCGCAACGTACCGCGTTCGAGTGAGCGCCGGGCACCGGTGTCCAGCTCATGCCACAGCAGGGGATCCGCGACCAGGACGCGCAGGTCGAGCGTCACCCGGTGGCCGTAGACGTCCCACAGGAGCAGGCGGGTGGCGATCCGGCCGTCCTGCCACACCCCGGCCAGGGCGTCGGTGCGCACCCGGCGGACGCGTACGAGCCCCCGTACCGTGAGCCAGCCGCCGCCCGCCGTCACCCGCGGTGGCCGCAGCACGGTGAACACCACCACCGCGAGCAGCGCCCACAGATCGGCCCGCCCCACGGTGAGCCCGCCCGAGGCCCAGTCGAGCACCGTCGTCACCCCACCGAACGCCAGCGCCAGACACACCGCCCACCGCGCGTCCGCACGCGGACGGCCGCCGCGGGACGTCCGGGCGGGCCCGCCCATCAGCCGTTCCATACGGGCACGCTAAGCGGGGCACAGAGCGGGTGGAACACACCCTGACGCGCCCTGACGCTCCTCTTACGCCGCTGTGATGACCTTTAACGAGACTTTGGCGCTCCGCCGGTGTCTCCGCCGGTGTCTCCGCCAGTGCGAAGGTGGCCGGACCCGACGCCGCCGGTCCGGCCACCCCGTTTCACGCGGTGAACTCCTTGCGGATGCGGTTCAGCATGAAGGCGGAAGACTCCCGGGCCCGTTCCTCCCAGGCGAAGACACAGGCGGTGGCCACGCCGTCGAAGTTCAGCTCGCGGAGGGTGCCGAAGAAGGTGTCCCAGTCGACTTCGCCCTGGCCGATGTCCAGGTGCTGGTGGATGCGGGCGGGGGTGCCGGGCGGGTTGAGGATGTAACGCAGCCCGGAGGAGCCCTTGTGGTTGAAGGAGTCCGCGATGTGCACATGCTGGAGCTTGTCGCCCGCGTAGCGCATCATCGCCGCGATGTCCGCCGTCGGCTCGGCACCGGAGAGGTGGAACGTGTGCGGAGCGCAGTAGAGGTAGTTCACCCAGGGCTTGTTGATGGCGCGGACCAGGTCGACGGCGGGAGTGTTCTCCTCGCAGAAGTCGTCCGGGTGGGCCTCGAGGTTGAGGGCGATGCCCTCGCGTTCGAAGAGCGGCAACAGTTCCTCCAACGAGCGCCAGAAGGCGGCCTCGCTCTCGGCGGCGCGCTCGGGGCGGCCGTTGAACTCCGAGTTCATCAGCGGGCATTCGAGGTCGGCGGTGATCTCGATCATCCGCTTCCAGTAGCGGACGGCGGCCTGCCGCTCGGTCTCGTCGGGCGAGGACCACTTGTACAGCGGCAGCACGGAGGAGAGCTGGACACCATGCGTGCGCAGGGCCCGCTTCAGCGCCGCGACGCGCTCGTCGTCCGCCCGGGGGTGGAGGAAGAACGGCATGAAGTCGTCGCGCGGGGACAACTCGATGTAGCTGTAGCCGAGTTCGGCGACCGTGCGCACCATCTCGTCGAGCGGCAGCGCGCGGAGCATGTAGGGGTCGAGTGCGATCTTCACGAGGTGGCTCCGTAGAAGACGGGTCGGGGCTTCATATCGACGGTGACGACCTGGCCGCCCGACTCCAGGGACTGGACGGCGGCGTCGGTGATGACGGTGGCGGCGTAGCCGTCCCAGGAGGACGGGCCGGTGGGCTCGGCGCCCGCCGCGACGGAGGCGACCCACTCGCCGAACTCGGTGTCGAAGGCATCGCCGAACCGGCCCTTCCAGTCCTGCAACACGGCGGTGCCGTGCCGCCCGGCGGTGCGGATGCCGACGGCCGCCGGGTCCGGCAGCCTGACCAGGCCGTCCTCGCCCACGGTCTCGCACTGGATGTCATAGCCGTACTGGCAGTTGACGAAGACCTCCAGGTCGATGCGGACACCGTTCGCGGTCTCGAAGAGCATGATCTGCGGATCCTTGAGGTGGCCGAACCGTTTGCCGGTGGCGCGCGGGGTGATCACCTGGACCGAGCTGATCTCGTCGTCGAGCAGCCAGCGCAGTACGTCGATCTCGTGTACGGCCGTGTCCTGGGCCGCCATCGCGGAGACATAGGTGTCCGGCACGGTCGGGTTGCGGTGCGCGCAGTGCACGATGAGCGGCGCGCCGATGGCGCCCGAGGTGAGCACGTCCTTCATCTGGCGGTAGCCGGCGTCGAAGCGGCGCATGAAACCGACCTGGACGAGGCGGCGGCCGTGGGCGCGTTCGGCCTCCACGATGCGCAGACAGTCCTCGGCGGTGGTGGCGAGCGGCTTCTCGCAGAACACCGGCTTGCCCACCGCGATGGCGTTCAGTACATGCTCCGCGTGGGTGGGGCCCCAGGAGGTGACGAGGACGGCGTCCACGTCGGGGGAGTGAATCAGGTCGCTGCCGGTGGGCAGTGCGGTGGCGCCGACGCGGGTGGCGACCTCCGTGGCGCGGGCCCGGTCGATGTCGGTCACGGCGGTGACCGCGGCACCGGTGATGACCTCGGTGAGTCGCCGGATGTGGTCCTGGCCGATCATTCCGGCGCCGATGACACCTATATGTACGGTCATGGTTGATTCCTTCAGGAGCGGATTCAGGAGCGGATTCAGGAGCAGGGTCAGGAGCGGGGTCAGGAGAAACGTGTCCGGAGCTCGGCTTCGAGGACTTCGAGCGTGCGGCCCTTGGTCTCGGGGACGTAGAGCTTGACGAAGGTGAGGGAGAGCAGGCCCGCCACCACGAAGAGGAAGAAGGTGTTGGAGATCCCGATCCCGGAGACCAGGGACGGGAAGACCAGACCGATCACGAAGTTGGTCAGCCACAGCACCACGGCCGCGACACCCATGCCGAAGCCGCGCATCCGCATGGGGAAGATCTCCGAGAGCATCAGCCAGGTCACCGGGGAGATCGCGCCCTGCTGGAAGGCGAGGAAGGTGATGGTCATGGCGAGCACGGCGTACGCGCGCCCGTCGCCCGAGGGCAGCACCAGGGAGAAGACGCCGATCAGCAGCAGGGCGGCGGTGGTGCCGAGCTGGCCGGTCATCAGCATCGGGCGGCGGTTGACTCGGCCCAGCAGCCAGATGCCGACGAACGTGGCCAGCACCGAGATCACACCGTTGGCGATGTTCGCCGTCAGCGCGCTGTCCGAGGCGAAGCCGGCGTCGGTGAGGATTTGCGTGCCGTAGTACATGATCGTGTTCACGCCGGTGATCTGCTGCACGATCGCGATGCCGAAGCCGATGAACATCAGCTTGCGCACCCACGGCGTGGCCTTCATGTCCTGCCAGCCGCCGAGCTTCTGCTGCTCCTCCTTGATGGCGAGCGCGGACACCTCACTCAGTTCGGCCTCGGCCCGCTGCTGGGAACGGACCTGTTCGAGAACGCCGAGCGCGTCGGTGAACCGGCTCTGGGAGGCCAGCCAGCGCGGGCTCTCCGGCATGACCAGCATGCCGAACCACAGCACGACGGCCGGAATTGTGGCCAGCACAAGCATCCAGCGCCAGACGCCGCCCGACTCGCCGCCCACCTGGGCGATGATCGCGTTGGAGGTGAAGGCCAGCAACTGGCCGCTCACGACCATGAGTTCATTGCGGGTGACCAGGGCTCCGCGCCGTTCGGCGGGTGAGATCTCCGCGAGGTAGACCGGTACGGTCACCGACGCTCCGCCGACCGCGAGGCCGAGGACGAACCGTGCCACGACCATGATCGCGGTGGTCGGGGCGAGGGTGCAGCCGAGCGCGCCGATGAAGAACAGCACGGCCAGGGCGAGGATGGTGCGCCGGCGTCCGCGCGCGTCCGACAGCCGGCCGCCGGTGACCGCGCCGAGTGCGGCCCCCAGGAGGAGCGAGCTGGTGACCATGCCCTCGGTGACCGGGGTCAGGCCCAGGTCCTTGGTCATATAGGGCAGCGCGCCATTGATGACGCCGGTGTCGTAGCCGAAGAGGAGACCGCCGAAGGTGGCGACGACCGTGATGATCCGCAGCCGCCGGGAGACCGCTCGCGGAGCGGGGTCCGTGATGGCGGTGGCTGGTGTGGGGGCCTGTGTCGCGTCGTCCCTGACGTCCATGGCCGCCTCCTGCCGGTTCGAGGGGAGGGGGAACGGTTGACTAGCGCGCTCTACTAGCGCGCTCTAGGCGAGTACGATGGTCCCTGTCCGAATGTCATGTCAATAGCTTGTTGCCGGGGGGTTTCACGACTGCCCGTAAGGTGGGCGGCATCGGAGGGTGGTCACAGGTGGATGGATCGGGCAAGCAGCGGCCCACCATGACGGACGTAGCGGAGCGGGCGGGCGTGTCCCGGGCACTCGTCTCCATCGTCTTCCGCGATCAGCCGGGAGCGAGCCCGCAGACCCGCGAACTGGTGCTGCGCGTCGCCGACGAGATCGGCTACCGGCCCGACAGCGCGGCCCGCCTGCTGGCCCGCGGCCGCAGCCGCACGCTCGGCGTGATGTTCACCGTTCGCCAGCCCTTCCACGCCGACCTCGTCGAGGGCATCTACCCCGAGGCCGAGCGGCTCGGCTACGACGTCCTGCTCTCCGCGACCGCTCAGGGGCGCGGCGAGGCCAAGGCCGTCGAGGCGCTGCTCGGCCACCGCTGCGAGGCGGTGATCCTGCTCGGGTCCGACGCGCAGCCCACGGACATCGACGCCCTGGGACACCGCACGGTCACTGTCTCCGTCGGCCGCCGGGTCCCCCACGCCCGCGTCGACAGTGTGCACACGGCCGAGGACAAGGGGGTGCGGCAGGCCATGGAGCACCTCGTCGAACTGGGCCACCGCCGGATCGTGCACATCGACGGCGGCCGCGGACCGGGCTCGGCCGAACGCCGCCGCGCGTACCGGGCGGCGATGCGCCGTCATGGCCTGGAGCCGGAACTACGGGTGATCCCCGGCGACCACACCGAGCAGTCCGGCATCGAGACGGGGCGACTGCTGCTTGACGAGCGCGACCACGGCCGGCCCCTGCCGACGGCGGTCCTCGCGGGCAACGACCGTTGTGCGATGGGGCTGTTGATGACCCTGGCCCAGGCGGGCGTCGACGTCCCGCGCGATCTGTCCGTCGTGGGCTACGACGACAGCCACCTCTCCCATCTGATGCCGATCGGCCTGACCACGGTCCGCCAGGACGCGCTGCTCATGGCCGAGCACGCGGTGCGGTTCGCCGTGGAGCGGCTGGAGGGCACGGCGCCGGAGCCGCGGGAGGCGGTGCTGGACCCGAAGCTGACGGTACGGGGCACCAGCGGACCGCCCCCGGAGGGCGTCGGCGCGGGAAATCGGTAAACGCTTTACGCATTCGCCGCTGCGGATTCCCGGAAAGACGCCAGTGAGGGTGCGAAATGGCAACACATAAATGTTTCGTTGGCAATGCGTAGATGTTTCGTGTGACGCCCTCGGCGGCCGGAATATGTGAACGCGATCCCGGCTAGCCGAAGTCAGTGATCAGTTCGTGAAACAGGTCGTGCACGGCGTGGGCGGGTTCCGACAGCGGCTGATGGTCGGAGGTGCAGAGGGACAGCTTGACCTGGATGGCCGGATCGACGATCCGCCGAACCTCCAGGTTCCGCACATCGAGGATGGCGCGCGCCGCCGACCAGGGCAGCACCGTCGCCCCGAGGTCGGCGCCGACGGCGCTGACCAGGGTCAGGACCGATTCGAGCTCACCGATCACCCGGGGCTGCAGCGACGCCTGCTGGAACGCGGCATCCACGACCTGGCGGATGGTGTGGATACGGCTGGGCAGGAGCAGACCGACGTCGGCCAGCTCCTTCAGCGACACCTCATCGTCGCCACCCGGAGTGTTCGCGCCCGGCGCGGCGATCAGGAAGAGATCCTCGGTGCGCAGCGGCTCGAACTGCACCCCTCGCAGCGGACCGGCCCCGTAGATGAAGGCCATGTCCATCCGGCCGGTCATGATCGCTTCGCTGATGACCCCGCCGAAGTTCTCGTTGATGTGCAGCAGGATGTCGGGGTAGCGCTCGCGCACGCTCCTGAGCAGGGGCAGCGCAAGCGCCGCACCCATGCTGTAGGGGGCCAGGCCCACCGAGACGCTGCCGGCCGGGGCCCGGCCGGACACGTCGACCGCCGCGTGTGCGAGATCGACCTGGCGCAGGATGAGCTGCGCGTGCCGGTACAGCGCACGGCCCGCCTCGGTCGGCGCCACTCCGCGCTTGCTGCGGATCAGCAGTTGCTGTTTGAACTGGGCTTCTAGCATGGAGAGTTGCTGGCTGAGCGCGGGCTGGGCGATGTGCAGGATGTCGGCAGCGCGCGTGATGCTCCCGGCGTCAACGATCTTCACGAATGAGTAAAGACGCCTGGTGTCCATGGATGGCCCTCCAGCCTCAGCGGATTCTCATGGTAGGCCCACGGCGTCCGGCGGACGGCGACGCGTGTGGGCCAGGTCATATCGAGGGCTGATTACGTCACACGTAACGCCTATTTGCCGCCACCCGACAACGGGATTAGGTTCACCGAAACTCGGATTCCGGGCCGGACCCGAAATCGAAGAAGTGACGACGTCGCTTTTTTTCCTTTGTTTGGAGGACGTCATGACGTACATGGTCGATCTCGTTGCAGATCTGGGCGAGGGGTTCGGCGCCTACACCATGGGTGACGACGAAGCACTGCTGGACGTGCTGACATCGGCGAACATCGCGTGCGGATTCCACGCCGGAGACCCTCGGATCATGGACGCGACCGTCCGCCACTGTGTCCGGCGCGGCGTCGCCGTGGGCGCACACCCCAGCTTTCCCGATCTCGTCGGGTTCGGCCGCCGTGCGATGGACCTGACCCCGGACGAGGTCCGGACCGACATGCTGTACCAGATCGGCGCGCTGCGGGCGTTCGCCACCGCGTACAACACCCAGGTGCGCCATATCGCGCCGCACGGCCGCCTCGGCAACCTGGTGGCGACCCGGCCGGACTACGCGCAGGCGGTGGCCGAGGCCGTGGAGTCGCTCGACCGGTCGCTGATCGTCCTGGCCCAGGACGGCGCGCTCGCCGACGCCGCCCGCGCCCGTGGCCTGCGGGTCGGCATCGTCGGGATCGCCGACCGGGCCTACCGCGACGACGGCACACTGGTGCCCAGGAGCGAACCGGGTGCGGTGATCCACGACCCGGGGGAGATCGCCGAGCGGACCGTGCGGATGGTCACCGAAGGGGTGGTGCGCGGCGTCGGTGGCCGTGACCTCCCGGTCGAATGCGACACCGTGCTGCTGCACGGCGACACCCCTGGGGCGATCACACTCGCGCACCGGATACGCCGCGAACTCCTCGCCGCCGGCGTGCAGATCACACCGTTGGCGAACGTCCTGGACGCCAAGGCCGCCAACGCCGAGGCCGCCAACACCGAGGCCGCCAACGCCAGGGCCGCCAACGCCGAGGCCGACGGCACCAGGGCCGCCAACACCACGGCCGGCAGGAGCGCCTGAGATGGGCGGCGACATCGTGATCGCGGACTGCGGTGATTCGGCCGTTGTGGTCAAGGCGACGGGTGACACCGCCCGCGCCTGGCAGACCGTGCACGCCCTGGCCGACGTGTTCGAGGCGGCCCGGCCCGGCGGGGTGTACGGCATCGTGCCCACCTATGACTCGCTGCTGATCGAGTTCGACTGCTTCCACACCGATCACACGACGGTACGGCGTGCCCTACGGTACGAGGCCGACCGACTCGGCGAAGGGACCCTCCTGACGACACCGTCCCGACGCTTCGTGGTGCCAGTGGTGTACGGCGGTGAATACGGGCCCGATCTGCCCGTAGTCGCCGAGCAGTTGGGGCTGACCGAGCACGAGGTGGTGGCGTTGCACTCCGCCGCTCCGCTCACGGTCCGCTGCCTCGGAGCCCCGGCGGCGGCCCCGATGATGGACGGCCCCGCCTTCCCGAAGCCGGTCCCGAGGCTCGCCTCGCCACGGACGAGCGTCGTGCCCGGCTCGATCGCGGTGGCCGGACGGCAGGCCGTCATCTCACCCATGCCCTCACCCGGCGGCTGGCCGCTGCTGGGGCGTACGCCGCTGCGCGTCCTCGACCTCGACGCCGAGCCACTGGCCCCGTACCGGCCCGGCGACACATTCCAGTTCGTGCCGATCGGCCCCGAGCAGTGGGACGAGTACGCCGGCACCCCCCTGGCGGCTGCCCATGGCTGACACCCTGACCGTCCACCGGGCGGGTCTCGCCACCGTGCAGGACCTCGGCCGCTTCGGCCACTCCCGCTACGGACTGCCGGTCAACGGAGCACTCGACCAGCATTCCGCCCGCGTCGCCAATGTGCTGGCCGGAAACGACGAGGGAGCGCCGCTGATCGAGGTCACCGCACTGGACTTCAGCTGCACTCCCTCGGCCGATGTGCTCATCGCGGTGACCGGCGCGCCCGCCGAAGTGACCGTGGGCGGCGTCCGGCGGAACCAGTGGGAGCCCGTGTCGGTACGCGCCGGGGAGACCATCGCCATCACCGGCATACGGCTGGGCCTGCGGGTCTACCTGGCCATTCTCGGCTCGGTGGAGACCCCGTACCTGCTCGGCAGCTGCGCCCCCGACACGATCCTGGGCTTCGCACACTCCCTGCGTGGCGACGATGAGCTGGCCTTGCGCACACCCTGCCCGCCGATCGACCACCCGGTGTTCCGGATACCGCTGTTCCGGCTGAACGTGCCCGTGGCGCGCTTCGGCGACGCGTGGACGATCGATGTGACCGACGGGCCCGACCTCGAGGAGTTCGGTGACACCGCCGAGCGGCTGTTCCGGTCGGCGTTCACCGTGACCCCGCGCAGCAACCACATCGGGCTGCGCATGAGCGGCGACGTACCACGGCGGGTGGCGAGCGGCGAGCTGCTCTCCCGGGGAGTGCCCGTCGGCGCGGTCGAGGTGCCCGCCGGTGACGAACTGCTCGTCCTGCACCGCGGCCGCGGCGTCACCGCCGGTTACCCGGTGCTCGCCGTGGTGACGGCTACGGGTCTGTCCGCGCTCGGACAGGCCAGACCCGGCCAGTCCGTCCGGTTCCGGCGCCGCACGGTCGCCGACGCCGTGAGCGCCTACCGAGTCCAGCGACAGGCCATCCACGCGCTCAAGGCCCGCGTGCGCACGGCCTTCGACGCCCTGCGCATCCCCGCCCCCGCCACGCCGTAAGACCGTCTCCCCGTCCCTTCCCAGCTGTGAGTGTTCCGTCCCCGCCAGCCACACCCGCCTGCAGAAAAGAGACATTATGGCCGCCGTCGCCGCTCAGCCGGTACCCAACACCGTCGATCCGAGAACCGCGCGGAAAGTGACCATGGCGGGATGCGTCGGAATCTTCGCCGAGCTGTATGACAACGGCATCTTCGGTTTCATGGCGGGCACCCTGGGAGTCGTCTTCTTCCCTGACGCGTCCAACGCGGTGCAGGTGCAGCTCGTCTTCCTCGGCTACGCCGTCTCGTTCTTCTTCCGCCCCCTCGGCGGCATCATCTGCGGCCACCTCGGCGACCGCATAGGCCGCCAGCGGATGCTCGTCTTCGTCATCATGCTGATCAGCGTCGCGACCGCGGCGATCGGGATGCTGCCCACGTACGCGAGTATCGGCATCGCGGCGCCCATCCTCCTCATCCTGCTCCGCGTGCTCCAGGGCTTCTCGGTCGGCGGCGAGGCGTCGGGCGCGATGAGCTTCCTCGCCGAGCACGCCCCCGAGGGCAAGCGCGGGCTCTACACCAGCTACGCCCAGATCGCCTCGTTCCTCTCCCTGCTCACCGGCACGCTGATCGCCGCCGGCATGACCAGCGGCCTCGGGTCGGACGCCATGGAGTCGTGGGGCTGGCGGATCCCGTTCCTGCTCGCCGTCCCGCTGGGTATCGCGGGCCTCTACATCCGCAAGCGCATCAGCGACACGCCGAACTTCAACCGGCTGAAGGAAGAGGGCGGCCTCTCGAAGAACCCGCTCAAGGAGGCGTTCACCTCCCGTGAGCACCGTCGCGCGATGCTGCTCGCCCTGTTCATCCCGCTGATGAACGGCTCCGGCTACTACGTGCTGTTCAGCTACATGCCCACGTTCATGAGCACCGAGCTGCACTTCAGCAAGGTGCAGGGGCTCCTCGTCACCTCGACCAGCCTGGTGGCCATCTCTCTCGCCATTCCGTTCATGGGCAGGCTGTCCGACCGCATCGGGCGGAAGAAGGTCCTGTCGGGCGCCGCGGTCGCCATGGCCATCCTGGGCATTCCCTGTTACCTGCTCATCGGAACCGGCAACGTGGCGCTCGCGATTCTCGGCGCGTGCGTCATGGCCGTCGTCTTCGCGGGTCACACCGGCGTCATCCACATCCTGCTCGTCGAACTCTTCCCGACCCGGGTCCGCTACTCCGCCTACGGCCTCGGCTACAACGTCTCCTCGGCGCTCTTCGGCGGCACCGCGCCGCTGCTGATGACCTATCTCATCGCCCAGACCGGAAACGTCAACATGCCCGCCTTCTACGCGGTCCTCACCGCCCTCGGCACGCTCATCGCCGTATCCCGGGTGTCCGACAGGGCACATCTGCCGCTGCGCGACGCATAGTTCCGCACCGGCATCCGCACCCGTAACTCCCCGACCGATTGAGGAGCGCAGTCCAGATGCCCTTTTCCGACTACAAGACCGCACTGGTGACCGGTGCCTCCACCGGAATCGGCGCCGAGGTCGTCGAACGGCTGGCCAAGCAGGGCCTCGAAGTCCACGCCATCGCCCGCAACGCCGAGCGGCTCGACGACCTCGCCCGCCGCACCGGCTGCATCCCGCACGCCGTCGACATCACCGACACCACCGCGCTGACCGCCGAACTCCAGGGCCTTCAGACCGACATCCTCGTCAACAACGCCGGGGTGTCCCGCACCGGGAACATCCTCACCGCCGACGAGTTCGCCATCGACGAGCAGATCGCCGTCAACATCCAGGCCGTACTGCACCTGGTCCGGCTCGTCATGCCCGGAATGGTGGAACGGGACCTCGGCCACATCGTCAACATCAGCTCCATCGCCGCCGTCTACAACTTCGGCGGAAACACCATCTACCACGCCACCAAATCGGCCGTGCACACCCTCTCCCGGCAGTTGCG
Organism: Streptomyces sp. 11-1-2; assembly: GCF_003595545.1. Lineage (NCBI taxonomy): Bacteria > Bacillati > Actinomycetota > Actinomycetes > Kitasatosporales > Streptomycetaceae > Streptomyces > Streptomyces sp. 11-1-2. The sequence goes on along the minus strand of NZ_CP022545.1, from coordinate 655,255 downwards.
GGTGGACGGATACGGCCGTCGGATCCGCGTCACCGAGATCTGCCCCGGACGGGTGGAGACGGAGATCTTCGGCCGGCTCCTCGGCGACATGGAAGAGGCGCAGCGCAAGTACTACGACGGCTATGAGTCGCTCAAGCCCGAGGACATCGCCGACGCCATCGAATTCGCCGTCTCCTCGCCGCGCCACGTCAACATCGGCCATGTGGAGATCCTGCCCACCTTCCAGGTCCCGGGCGGGCTCAACTTCGAACGGAGGACCGACTGAATGAGCACCGCACAGCGCGTCGACCGCATCAAGCCCTCGCCGAGCACCGCGGCCGCCCAGCGGGTCCGCGAACTGAAGGCCCAGGGACGGCAGATCCTCGACCTCACCGTGGGCGAGCCCGACTTCGACACCCCCGACCATGTGAAGGCCGCCGCGATCGAGGCGATCCAGCGGGGCGACACCAAATACACGCCGGTCAACGGCACCGCTGAACTTCGCACCGCCATCGCCGGCCGGCTCCGGGAGCGGCACGGTCTCGACTACTCCGGCGACCGGATCGCGGTGGGCGGCGGCGCGAAGCAGATCATCTTCCTCGCGCTGATGGCCACCCTGGACGCGGGCGACGAGGTCGTCATCCCGGCGCCGTACTGGGTCTCGTACCCCGACATGGTGCTCGCCAACGACGGCACCCCGGTCGTCGTCCCCTGCCCCGAGGCCGAGGGCTTCAAGCTGACGCCCGAACGGCTGGCCTCCGCCCTCACCGACCGCACCCGCTGGGTCGTCCTCAACTCCCCGGGCAACCCGACCGGCGCCGCGTACTCGCCCGACGAACTGCGCGCCCTGGCCGACGTGCTGCTCGCCCACCCGCACGTCCAGGTGCTCACCGACGAGATCTACGACGAGATCTGGTACGAGCCGGGCCAGGCGCACAGCCTCGCCGCCGTCGAACCGCGGCTGGCCGAGCGGGTGTTCCTCACCAACGGCGTCTCCAAGACATACGCCATGACCGGCTGGCGCATCGGCTACGGCGCGGGCAACACCGAACTGGTCGGGGCCATCAACAAGCTCCAGTCCCAGATCTCCTCCTGTCCCTCCTCCATCAGCCAGGCCGCTGCCGCCGCCGCGCTCAGCGGTGACCAGGGCTTCATCCGCGACAGCGTCGCCGTCTACCGCGGCCGCCGCGACGCCGTGGTCAAGCTCATCAACGACATACCCGGGCTGTCCTGCACCCCGCCGAGCGGCGGCTTCTACGCCTTCGTCAACTGCTCCGGCGTCCTCGGCACCCGCACCCCGTCCGGCCAGGAGATCGGCTCCGACCAGGACTTCGCCGCCTATCTGCTGGAGTCCCAGCAGGTCGCGGTGATCCACGGTGCCGCGTACGGCTCCCCGGGCTACTTCCGTATCTCCTTCGCCACCTCGAACGACGTCCTCACCGCGGCCTGTGAGGGCATCGCCCGCGCCCGCGCCGACCTCTCCTGACCCCGCCCGAAGGAGCCACCCCCACATGATCCACGTCAACACCGCCTTCGACCGGCCCGATCCGGACCTGGTGAAGCAGCTGAGCGGCTACTCCGCCGCCACCATCCATGAGGCACAGGGCCGCCTGGGCGCCCTCGACTCGACCATCAAGCCGGTCGACCCCGAGATGTCCCTGTGCGGCCCCGCCTTCACCGTGGTCTGCGCGCCCCGCGACAACATCATGCTCCAGGTCGCCATCGCCCACGCCGGCCCCGGCGATGTCATCGTCGTCTCCGCCGGCGAATACGCGGAGGCGGGCTCCTTCGGCGACGTCCTGGCCAACGCCTGCGTGGCCAAGGGCCTCGGTGGCCTCGTCACCGACACCGGCGTGCGCGACACCCGGGAGCTGCGCGAGCTGGGTTTCCCGGTGTTCTCGTACAGCGTCAGCATGAAGGGCACGGTCAAGGAAACCATCGGCCCGATGGCCGAACCCGTCCTGATCGGTGGCGAGATCGTCCGCCCGGGAGACGTGGTGCGCGCGGACGCCGATGGCGTCGTCGTGGTGCGCCGCGAAGACCTGGCGGACGTCATCGGCAGGTCTCAGGCGCGTGTCGAGGCGGAAGACGCGTATATCGCCGACTACCGCGCCGGTAAGAGCGTGATCGAGGTCAGCCGACTGGCCGAGGTGCTCGAGGCCAAAGGGCTGGTCATCGACGAGTAGTGGCGGACGGCCCGAGGGCGTTCAGAGCTTTTCGAAGGGGTCGTGTGCGGCGAGCAGCTTGTCCACCCGCGCCTGGTCGACCCGACTGACGATCTGCCCGGCCTCCTGCCGGTCCCGGATCACCTTGGCCAGGGTGAACGCGGACGTCACCAGGTAGAGCACGGAGATGGCCAGGAAGCCGCGCACCCAGGCGTCGGCGCTCAGCTGGAAGATACCGACGGCGGTGGCGGCCATGGCGACGGCGAAGGAGGCGACCGCCTGGCCGTAGAACGCGGCCGTGCTCTGCTGCTTGACCGGTGTCTCACTCATGCGGACAAGAATCGGCGGATGCGGCGGTCCCCGCATCCGTCCAGATACTCAGAAGGTACTCAGAAATCGGGCGCCGTCGTCCGCCCGCCTGGGCCGGGCCGCGGGCCCCGAGCCCTTGTCGCTGTCGTTCACCGCGCCGCTCCTTCCGCCGTCGGGCTTGCCAAGCGGAACGGCGCTCCGTATCGTTACCGGAGCGCGGTTCCGCTTGCTCGCGTTGTCAGAGCGGGGACCCGGCGACCACACCACGCATGGCCACCACGCTTCCGCAGCCTTCCGGAAGTCGGCCGGCCAGAAGCTGTTCCGCTTGAACCTCGGCAGCGCGCCCAGCCGCCGCTGCCGGTGCCGAAAGGACCGACGGCCCCATGTCACACACGCCCCCGCCCCGTTTCGGGATCATGACCGCCCCCATGCAGGTCGACTACCACGACGTCCTGCGGGTCTGGCGTGAGGCGGACACGATCCCGGAGATCGAGCACGCATGGCTGTTCGACCACCTCATGCCGATCGGCGGCGACCCGGACGGACCGGCCTACGAAGGCTGGACGCTGCTCACGGCCCTCGCCGCCCACACCCGTCGGCTCCGCCTCGGCCTGCTGGTGACCAGCAACCGGTTCCGGCCGCCCGCGATGCTGGCCAAGATCGCCACGACCGTCGACATCGTCTCCGACGGTCGGCTGGAGTTCGGCATCGGCGTCGGCTCACGGCCCGGCCACCCCCTGGCCCGGCGTGAGTACGCGGCACACGGCCTGCCCTTCCACGACACCGCGCACGCCGTGGGCAGCCTCGCCGAAGCCTGCACGGTGATCCGGCGGCTATGGACCGAGGAGAAGCCGTTCGACTTCCACGGCACCTATCACCAGCTCACCGGAGCGTTCGGCAATCCCAAGCCCGTCCAGCGTCCCCACCCTCCGATCGTCATCGGCGGACGCTCGTCCGCGACGCTGCGCGTGGTGGCCGAGCACGCGGACGTGTGGAACATGCCCGGCGGCGAGATCGCCGACGCCGTCAACCGCAGCGCGCTGCTGGACCGCTACTGCGCCGAGATCGGCCGCGACCCCGCCTCGGTCACCCGCTCGATCGTCCTGTCCGTCTCCTACGACCAGCCCGGTGTCACCCGGGCCGCGATCGCGGAGGCGATCGACGCCGGTTTCTCGCACATCGTCCTCGGCCTGGCGGCGCCCTACCCCGCCGATGTGGCACGGTGGGTCACCGACGAGCTCATCAGCGCGTCGGCCTAGCGGTTCTCAACCGGCATCCGTCCGGACCCGGGTGAGCGCGGCGACCGCCTCCCGCGGATCGTCCGCGTGAAACCGGAGCGTACGGGCGAAGCCCTCCGCGCCGAGCGGTCGCACGTACGTCACCGGTTCCGTCAGCTCCACCGTCACCGTGGTCTGGCTGCCCACCGCGAGGTCGAGCGCGTGCGGGGCGACCCGGTGTAGGTGAAGGTCAGGGCCGTGCAGGGCCCGGATCTGCCGCCCGAGCGATCCGAGGACTCATGACGCCCTCCTGTCGTGCAGCCGGGCGGTCATCCGCGCCATCACCCGGCGCACCACTTCGGCCTGAGCGGGCGAGTAGTCGGCGAGAAGCGCCTGCTCGAAGCCGGTCGCCGTCGGGCCGTCCTCCGGGATGGCCGCCAGTAGCTCGTCCGGTACGGCGGCGACGAGGTCGTCGGCCAGTGCCGCGACCCGCGGATCGTCCGCCTCGGCCCCGTCCAGTTCGTCCAGCCGCTCGTACAGGGGGAGTATGGCGGGGTCCTCGGCCAGTGGCCGCAGCGCCGCGTACACCGCCTCCCCGCCGACGATCCCGTCCATCAGGATCAGGTGCTCGCGGTCCTTGGCGGCGGCCGGCGAGGCGGTGGCGGGCGCACCCTTCAGGAGTTCGATGAGCGCGGGGGAGAGCGGCGCGTCCGGCGTGAGCGGGCCCTCCAGAAGTGCTTTGAGGACCCTGCGGCGCTGCTGGATCTCGTGTTCCTGGCGCGCTAGGTCGGCGTCCAGCTCGCCCAGCACTTCGGCCAGTTCGCGCCCGGCGTCGTCCGCGAGGACGTCCCGCACCTCGTCCAGGGCGAGCCCGAGCTCGGTCAGCCGCCGGATCCGGGCCAGCAGGATGGCGTCCCTGAGGCTGTAGACACGGTATCCATTGGCCCGCCGCTGGGGCTCGGGCAGCAGGCCGATGTGGTGGTAATGCCGCACGGTCCGGGAGGTGACTCCGACCAGCGCGGCGATTTCTCCGATGCGCATGATTCCAGTAGAAACCCTGCCGCTGCGGTAAGGTCAAGCGCGGCCATGGCCTGCCCGGGCTTCGCCCGGTGGGCCCTCGACGGCGCCGATATCGGGGCGGCCGCGGTAGAGCGGGGCGCCCCGGTAGTCACGGCCGCCGTTGTCCGGGACGACGGTGCCGGTGCCGATCAGCGGTGAGCCCGGCCGGGGAGCGAAGCCCAGCGCGGTGCGCAGCCGCGGGCCGCTGTCGGCGGTGCCGTACGGTCCGGACACCGCCGGGTTCACGAACAGCGGGTCGCCCGTGCGCGCGGTGGTGTCGGCGGCGGGAACGGGCAGTGGGACACCGCCGTAGAAGTTGTTGGTGTAGCGGATCGTCGGGCTGGTGGTCAGGCTCGCGTCGGCGACTGCCGAGGAGAAGGCGTTGTCGTGCAGGTCGTAGCGCGCGTTCAGGGAGGAGCCGTAGCCGTAGACGAGGTACCGGCTCGCCGGATTGTGCACGGTGTTGTTGTACACCTCGGCCGAAGCGGCCCGGTCGGAGTGCAGATAGAGCGGATACCGGGAGTTCCCGCTCAGGATGTTGTACCGCACCACGACATCGCCGAAGGAGAACTGGCACAGCAGAATGCCATCGCCGTTGTCGTGCACGAAGTTGTACTGGATCCGTACTCGCGTGGTGCCCTTGTCGGCGTCGATGCCGTTGGAGTCGGCGCCCCCGGCTTTCTGCTCCGTCCGGTACACCTCATTGCGCTGGATCACGACATCGTCCGCGTAGTACGCCTCGATGCCGGAGGTCCCCGCCTGGTCGACCACATTGTGGTCGACCACGGCGCCGCGCACATTCGTCAGATACATCGCGTTGCAGCCGTAGGACGTCCCGCCCTGGGAGATGAAGTTGTTGCGGATCGTGATGTCCGTATGCGGGGTGAAGACGGTGTCGGCGGCCGAGGTCCGGGTGCCCCATCCGGTCGGCACCGCCACGGGGGCGCCGTTCGCGTCCTTCGCGTCGCCGGTGTACTGCTTGACGACGATGCCCGCGAACGAGGTGTCGCGCACCGTGGAGTTCTGCACCCGGATGTCGTGGAGCACGGTGGCGGCGGACGGCGGTGCGGTGATGTCGGGAACGGTCGTGTCGAACACGATCCCCCCGGTGTGTTTCGACCGGTCCCATCCGGTCTTGAAGCGCACCCCCGGGGCGTTGCCGGAGACATCGCCGCTGATCCAGTTGACCTCACCGGTCACATCATGGACATCGACGCCGTCGATGAGGAAGTGGTCCAGCCGGCGCGCGCTGTCCCCTGAGACATGGATGCCGCGCAGATCCCGCAGATTCTCGCCCGGAGTCCCGGTCGCGGGCGCGTCGTTGCTGACGTCCAGGTCGCGGATCTCCCAGTACTCCTGGTTGAACAGCCGCACCGCGTCATCGACGGTGCCCTCCCCGCGGATTCGCGGCTTGGGCCCCGAGCCGTAGCTGTCGATCACGATCGGACGGTTCTTCTCGCCCGAGCCCTTTGGCCACAACTGGCCCTTCCAGGAGCCACCGGCCTTCAGCAGGATGCGGTCCCCGGCCCGGAAGGTGGTCCGGCCGACGCGGTCGAGGCTGCGCCAGGCCCTGGCGGCGCTGGTGCCCGGCGCTCCGTCGTCCCCGGAGCGGGAGTCGACGTAGTAGGCGGTGCCCTTGGCGGCGGGGGCGGCCTGTACAGCCTGGGCGGCTTGTGCGGCGGCGGGGTGCGCGAACAGCGTGGCCGCGCCGAGCGCGGCGGCCGCGAGAAGGCCGAGCGGCCGCCGGCTGAGTCTGACGGATCGTCGTCCAGGTGTCATTCGTCGAATAGAAAGCGCTGTCGTAGCCGGTGTCAAGAGCCTGGGCGAGCGTGCGCGAGCTTCACGCAGTACAAGGGGGAAATCGCTTTCTTGGGCAGGGTTCCATGGTGGCCCTGGCGCGGCGGGCGGGGCGCGGCCGTGGCTCTCGTCCGGCCGTCCGGCGGCGACCCGTGTAGGGGGCAACGGCACGGTAGCGTAAGGAGGTCGAAATGCGGTCAGCTGCGGTGAGAGCACACATCCGGGGAAACAGTGAGGGAGCGTAATGCGGCACGAGATCAGCCCCGAGCCCATACTTCAGGTCGGGCTCGGCTTCATGGCGTCGAAGGCACTGCTCACCGCGGTGGAACTGGATCTGTTCTCCCAGCTCGCGGAGGGCCCCCGCACGGGCGGTGACCTGGCCGAGGCGCTCGGACTGCATCCGCGCGGCGCCGCCGACTTCCTCGACGCGCTGGTCGCCCTCGGATTCCTGGAGCGATCCGGCGGCGTGTACCGCAACAGCCCGTCCGCCGACACCTTTCTCGACCGCGAGAAGGCCACCTATGTCGGCGGCATCCTGGAGATGGCCAACAGCCGGCTGTATCCCTTCTGGGGGTCGCTCACCGAGGCGCTGAGAACAGGCGAACCGCAGAACGAGCACAAGCACGGCGGTGACGTATTCGACGCCATCTACCGGGACCAGGAGGGCCTCGAGGGATTCCTGCACGGAATGACCGGGCTCAGCATGGGCAAGGCGCTGGTGATAGCCGAGCGGTTCCCCTGGGCCGACTACCGGACGGTGCTGGACGTCGGGGGAGCGGTGGGCTGCCTTCCGGTGGCGGTGGCCCAGCGTCACCCCCATATGAGCGGCGGTGTCTTCGAGCTGCCCCGGGTGCGGCCGGTCTTCGAGAAGTACGTGGCGTCCTTCGGCCTGGAGGGCCGGCTCGCCTTCCACGCGGGCGACTTCTTCACCGACGACCTGCCCGGCGCCGATGTCATCGTGCTGGGCCAGATCCTGCACGGGTGGGGCCTGGAGGAGAAGCGGCTACTGCTGAAGAAGGCGTACGACGCGCTGCCCGACGGGGGAGCGGTCCTCGTCTACGACGCCATCATCGACGACGACCGCAAGGAGAACACCTTCGGTCTGCTGGCGAGCCTGAACATGCTCATCGAGACCCGGTCCGGCTTCGAGTACACGGCCGCCGACGGCCGCGCATGGATGACGGAGGCGGGATTCCGCAGCAGCCGGATCGAACCGCTGACGGATGGCTACTCCATGCTGGTGGGCATCAAATAGCGGTCATACGGCCGCCCGGCTCGTAGGCGCCAGATGGCCGCCCGGCCCGGAGCGGTCACACGGCCGCCCTGCCCATAACCGTCACGCATCCGCCCGGCCCGGCGCCGGAACCACCCGGCGCCGGGCAAACGCTCCCTCGCCCCGAGCCGCTAGAAGCGGTAGCGCAGGATCCGTCCCACATCCCGGAAGCCGGGCAGATGCGCCATCACCCGCATGCTCATCCGGCCGGAGGTGGGCATCTTCTCCACCCCCGGCATGTCCACGCTGCGCACCGCGTCCAGGCAGGTCAGCCCCGGGTGCCAGGTCTCGACCTCATGGGGGTCGTCCAGACCCCAGTGGAGTGTGGCGCCCGCGTTGCGCACCGCGGGGACCATCTTCTGGAGCCGGATGCCCAGTGGCCCGTAGACGTCGAAGAGCAGCTGGCCGCTGGGGAACCGCTCGGTGATCCGCTGGATCAGCCGCCTGCCGTCCTCCTTGCGCAGATACATCGTCAGTCCCTCGGCGACGACCACGGTGGGCCGGTCGTCGGGCACCTCGCGCAGCCACGCCTCATCGGTCACGGAGGTGCCGACCATCTCGTAGTTCCCCGACGGCTCGGGAAGCAGCCTCCGCCGCAGATCGATCACCTCGGGGTAGTCGATGTCGAGCCAGCGCACCGACGAGGGCGGGTCGAGGCGCTGCACCCGGGTGTCGAGACCGCAGGCGAGATGGAGCACGGTCGCCTTCTGGTGCCCGGCCAGGAACTCCATGGCCCAGTCGTCGAGCTGTTTCGCCCTCAGGGCGATGCCGACCGCCGTCGTGTCCGTCATCCCCGTTTTGCTGAAGTCGTAGGCCACACGCTCCACCGCCTCGCGGGCCGCGTGGTCGTGCAGGATGGAGTCCGGTGAACGGCTGTCGACCGCCCTGCCGTACAGCGTGGCGAGCAAGGTTTCCTGAGCGCCGCTGAGAGTGATCTTTTCGCGATCCATGGTTCCTCGTCGATGTGGGGGTACCGGACGGAACATTCCGCATGGTTGCGTACGGAACGGACAGAACCCGTGTCCGTACGGTCCCACGTTCCCCCGGGCAAAAGCGACCGGCCTCTGGGCCATTCGAGTTCATCCGGCCAACATCAGGGGGCCGGGCGTCAGTGACCCTCGCCGTCGCCCCGCGGCAGCCACAGATCGGGTCCGAAGACCTCGTAGTGGATCGCGGAGGGGTGCACACCGCGTGCCAGCAGTTGGGTCCGCACCGACCGCATGAAGGGCAGCGGCCCGCACAGATACGCCTGGACGCCGTCCGGGATCCCGATCCCGGACAGGTCGACGTGGCCGGTGCGCTCGGCCGGCCAGTCACCCTCGGGCCGCTCGTGCCATACGTGGGCGGTGCCCTGCGCCAGCTTGGTGACCAGTCGCTCCTGGTCGGTGCTCAGGGCGTGGTCGGCGGGGGAGCGGTCGGCGTGGAGGGCGATGACCGGGGCCTGGTGGCCGCTGGCCGTCAGCTCCTCCAGCATGGCCACGATCGGGGTGCAGCCGATTCCCGCGGAGGCGAGCAGTAGTGGCGCGTCCGTGGCGTCGAGCACGATGTCGCCGTAGGGCGCGGAGACGGTGAGCGCATCGCCCTCGTGGACGTGGTCGTGCAGATGGCCGGAGACCTCACCGGCCGGGTCCTCGCCGGCGTCCACGCGCTTGACGGAGAAGGTGCGCACCGTGGCGTCGGGGGCGTTGGTCAGGCTGTACTGGCGGATCTGCCGTGCCCCGTCGGCCAGTTCCACCTGCACCGAGATGTACTGGCCCGCTCGGAACGCCGGGGCGGGGTGACCGTCCGTCGGCCGTATCCGGAAGGTGACCACATTCGCGGTCTCCCGGGTCCGCTCGATCACTTCCCACTGCCGCCAGGTCCCGCCGGTCAGCGCCCCCTGCTCCGCGTACAGCCGCCGCTCGGTCTCGATCAGGGCGTTGGCCATCAGCCAGTAGACCTCGTCCCAGGCGGCGATCACCTCCTCGGTGGCCGCGTCGCCGAGCACCTCCGCGATGGCGGCGGACAGATGACGGTGCACCACCGGATACTGCGCGGCGCTCACCCCGAGCGAGGCGTGCTTGTGGGCGATCCGGCTCAGCAGGGTGTCGGGGCGGACGCCAGGGCGCTCCACCAGGGCGGTGGCGAACGCGGCGATCGCGCCCGCGAGAGCCTGCCGTTGCGTGCCCGTGGCCTGGTGGGCCCGGTTGAACAGATTCCGCAGCAGTTCGGGGTGGGCCGCGAAGAGCTTCCGGTAGAACAGGTCGGCGATGGTGCCGATGGCCTCACCGACGGCGGGAAGCGTGGCGCGGACGGTCTCGGCGGACTTCTGGGTGAGCATGAACGGGCCTAACTGGTATCTCAGATTCGTATTAAACGGCGTAGGTGAAGCGGGCATGGCGACCTCCGTGGCATCACGGCTCAGTGGGACGGGATCCGCGGTTCGCGCCCCGGGCGGGGTGGCCTCACGGGGAAAGACCGGGTGCGCGCCCGACCAGGCCCAGCAGCACCGGGCCGGTCGGGGACGCCACCAGATCGTCCACCGTCAGGGGATCGAGCGAGGCGAGGAACGCCTCCTGTGCCCGGCGCAGCGCCATGCGCAGCCGGCAACCCTGCCGCAGTGGACACGGCGTATCCCCCTCGCAGTCGACGACATCGCCGACCCCTTCGAACTCCCGGACCAGCTGGCCGACCGAGGCGGTGCGCCCGGTCGCGGTGAGCGTCAGCCCGCCGCCCCGACCGCGCCGTGTTTCGATCAGGCCCAAGTGCTGGAGCCGGGCCGCCACCTTGGCCAGATGGCTGTAGGGCACCTGCATCTCCCCGGCGACCTGCCGGGCGGTGCAGGGCTCGGCTCCGGTGACCGCCAGCCGCATGATCGTACGGAGCGCCAGGTCCGTTGACTTCGTCAGCCGCATGACGCCACCTTAGATGAATACGAATCTAAGATGCCATTTATGTGGGCGTGTTCCGGCCACGGACGCGTGGGGTGTTCCGGCCCCCGCGCCCATCAGGCTTCGTCGGGCGGTCGGCGGCGCAACGCCCGTGTCACCGACCAGGCGACGGACACGATGGGCACTGCCACGATCGCCCCGATCACCCCCGCGACGAGGGTTCCGGCGATGACCGAAATCGCCACCACCACCGGATGGAGCCGTACCGCCCAGCTCATCACCAGCGGATGCAGTACATGGCCCTCGAACTGGCCGACCGCCACGATCAGCAACAGCACCACGGCCGCGATGGCCGGACCCCGCCCGGCCAGCGCCACCACCGTCGCCACTGCCAGCGCGATCGGCGAACCGATCAGCGGAACGAACGTCGCGAAGAAGACCAGCAGCGTCAGCGGCAGGGCCAGCGGCACCCGCAGCAGGGACAGGGCGATGCCGACCAGGGCCGCGTTGGAGGCCGCCACGACGATGATGCCCCGGGTGTATCCGGCGAAGGTGGTCCACGCCGCCCGCGCCGCCCGGTCCCACGGAGACCGGGCGCGCTCGGGGAGCTGCCCCCGGAACCACCGCCACATCCGGTCCCCGGAATGGATGAAGAAGACCGAACAGAACAGGGCCAGGAACAGCGCCGTGCCCGCCTCCACGACCCGCCCCGCGCTGCTGAGCGCCCTGCTGATCAGCGTCGCGCGATGCCGCGACGCAAAGGAGATGACCTTGTCGTGGGCTCCCGACAGCACGCCGCGCCGGACATGGAACGGCGGCCCCTCCAGCCACCGCTCGATCCGGCCGATCCCGCCGCGCAGCTCACCCACGAGCCGGCCCGCCTCCGCGGCCGCCGAGTTTCCCACCAGCGCCAGCAGCCCGAGCACCACGAACAGTGTGCCGAACACCGACAGCGCCACCGCCAGCGATCTCGGGAGAACGCGCGCCAGAAGATCGGCCAGCGGCCGCAGCAACGCGGTGGCCACCAGGGCGAGAAACACCGCGACCGCGACGAGCTCGAACCGCCCCAGCACCGAGAACGCCAGATAGACGGCCACCCCGATGACCATCAGCCGCCATGCGTAGGCGGTGGCCAGGCGCAGCCCGGGATTGACCCGCCCGCCCTCGTCCCCCGCCCGGCGCACCGCCGCCAGGGCCGCGGAGCCGGAGTGGCGGGCCCGCGCCACCGCCCCCGAGGCACGCCCCGCGGGGCCGCCGGTCACACCGGGCCGAGCGCGTCTGCCCCGCCCTTTCGGTCGCTCGGGCGGGTGAGGAGCGTCGCTGCTCACGTCGGCGCCACCGCCTTCCGGGTCCCGGTCCTGCGCGGCGGAAGAGGAGGGTGATTCATCCCCATACGTACAGATTCAATCAGGGCGGCTGTCCGGGCGCCGGAACACCTCCCCTCGGCGCGGCGGCCCCACCCCGCCCCCTGCCGTTCCGCACCGGTGCCTGCATAAGATCGCCCTGGTCACCCCTCGGCAAGGAGTCGCTCGTGGCATACGACATCAGCGCCATCCGCGCACAGTTCCCCGCACTGAAGGCCGGATCGGCCCACTTCGACGGCCCCGGGGGCACCCAGACCCCCCTCCCCGTCATCGAGGCCATCTCCGACGCGCTGGCCAACCCGCTGGCCAACCGAGGACAGTTCACCGCGGGGGAGCGCAACTCCGAGGCCCTCGTCCAGTCGGCCCGGCAGGCCATGGCCGATCTGCTCGGCGCCGACCCGGCCGGGGTCGTCTTCGGGCGCAGCGCCACCGCCCTCACCTACGACTTCTCCCGCACCCTCGCCAAGACCTGGTCACCGGGGGACGAGGTCGTGGTGTCCCGGCTGGACCACGACTCCAACATCCGCCCCTGGATCCAGGCCGCCGAAGCCGCCGGGGCCACCGTGCGCTGGGCCGACTTCGACCCCGCGACCGGCGAACTGACCCCCGACGACATCGGCGCCCAGCTCGGCGACCGCACCCGGCTGGTCGCGGTCACCGCCGCCTCGAACCTGATCGGCACCCGCCCGGCCATCCCGGAGATCTCCCGGCGGGTGCACGCGGCCGGGGCGCTGCTCTACGTCGACGGCGTGCACTACACCGCCCACGCCCATGTCGACATCCGGCAGCTCGGGGCCGACTTCTTCTGCTGCTCCCCCTACAAGTTCTTCGGCCCTCACCTCGGCGTCCTGGCGAGCCGGCCCGAACTCCTGGAGACCCTGACCCCGGACAAGCTGCTCCCCTCGACGAACGCCGTCCCCGAGCGCTTCGAATTCGGCACCCTGCCCTATGAATTCCTCGCCGGCACCCGCGCCGCCGTCGACTTCCTCGCCACTTTGGCCCCCGGCGCCGAAGGCAGCCGGAGGGGGCGGCTGGCGTCGTCGTTCACGGCTCTCGAACAGTACGAGGCCACCCTTCGCCGGCGCATCGACGAGGGTCTGGCCGCCCTCGACCCGATCACCATCCACTCCCGGGCGGCGGACCGCACCCCCACCGTGCTGCTGACCATCGACGGCCGCGACACCACCGACGCCTACCGCCACCTCGCGAGCCGCGGTGTCGACGCCCCCTCCGGCTCCTTCTACGCGGTGGAGGCATCCCGCAGGCTGGGCCTGGGCGACACCGGCGGCCTGCGCATCGGCCTGGCCCCCTACAACAGCGCCGAGGACGTGGACCGATTGCTGGAGGCGCTCTCGGACTTCCTACGCACGCCGGACCGCCTCGCACGGACGTGAGTCCTCCTGCGGGTGGTGGTGTTCGCGTGGATGTTCCCGTGGGGGCGGTATTGGGGCCGGGGTGGTGCGACGGGCAGGCTCGTGGGTGCTGTGCCCGCGTCGTTTGGGGAGGGGTCTCCTGTGGCCGATGTGTTACCGCGTGGCGATCGGCTGCCGTCGTTGACGGGCCTTCGCTTTCTGCTGGCCGGGGTGGTCCTGGCGGGCCATGTGCTGACGCTGGGCAGATTCTTCGAGGACCAGGGGGTCTATGAGGCCGCCGATGCCTCGTCCATGGCGAGCGCGGCGGCGGTGTCCTCCTTCTTCCTCCTCAGTGGTTTTGTGCTGGCGTGGAACGCGTCTCCGGCCGACACCGTCCTCCGATTCTGGCGCCGCCGACTGGTGAAGATCTTCCCCAACCATGCGGTGACCTGGAGTCTGATGCTGGGCCTGCTCATGGTGACGGGCACCGCCGCCTTGCTTCCGGTGCCGGATCCGGGGTTGGGGGAGGCGGTCCGGAATCTGCTGCTGGTGCACGCCTGGGTTCCGGACATGGCCGATTTCAGCAGTGTCAATCCGGTGACCTGGTCCATCTCGTGCGAGGCGTTCTTCTACCTCCTCTTCCCCCTGCTGATCCGGCCGGTGCATGCGCTCCCGGCACGGCTGCTCTGGCCGGTGATCGCCCTGGTGGCGGGGCTGGTGGTGACGATGCCGATGGTGGCGATGGCCGTCACCGCCGAGGCCGCCCCGGGGAGTTGGTCACCGCTCTCGACGGAGCGGTGGTGGCTGATCTACTTCTTCCCTCCGGTACGGCTGCTGGAGTTCGTCCTCGGAGTGGTGCTCGCCCGGGCGGTCCAACTGGACCGCTGGCCGACGCTGCGGCTGCGCTGGCCGCTGCTCGCCCTGGCCGGAGTCTTCGCGGCACGGCCGCAGTTGCCGGAGGAGTACGTATGGGGAGCGGCCACCTGTCTGCCGGTGGCCGCCCTGATCCCCGTCATCGCCACCCGCGATGTCCAGGGACGCGGGAGCTGGCTGGGGCGCCGTGGCCTGGTGGTGCTGGGCGAGGCGTCGTTCGCGCTGTACATGGTCCACTTCCCGGTGCTGTACGCGATCCGGGTACAGCTGGACCAGCGGACCTTCGACACGGTGACCGCCACGGCACTGTCCCTCGTGGTGTCGGCACTGTGTGTCGCGGTGTCGCTGCTGCTGTGGCGCGGTGTCGAGGTGCCGATGATGCGCCGTTTCGCCCGCCCCCGCGCCCGTTCCGCGCCGACCGCGCACCCCGCGCCCGGCGGCCAGACCGCACCCATGCCCCAGGAGGACCCCGCCCCATGACCGGGTGGCCCGGTGCGTACCCGCGCGCGGCGGTCGTACGGAACCAGACGTAGGGAACCGCTCAGCGTGCAGAGACGCGCACGCGGTGGCTTTCGCCGTCGGAGAGGAACGCCGCCAGTTCCCGCCCCTCCTCGGCGACGGCCGTGCGGTCGGCTTGGGACAGGCTGCCCAGCGGGGTGACAACCACGGTGCCGGTGTCGACGTTCCAGGTCGCGGCGACTCTGCCGTCCACCAGCACCACGCGCTCACCGGCGACCGAAAGGCCCCGGTGGGCGTCGTCGATGATCCGGCCGCGGTCGTGGTACCCGAGGATGGCGTTGTCGAACGCGGGCAAGAACCGTATCGGCGCGGGTGTGTCGGGGTCGGGGCGTGGCGCGCCGGGGAGGTCGAGCATTTCGCGGCCGCGTTCATCGCGGAAGCTGACCAGTTCCTCCCGTATCGCGGATACGGCGGCCGGGAGTCCGGCGAGGCCGCACCAGGCGCGCAGATCGGCTGAGGCCGCGGGGCCGAAGGCGGCCAGATAGCGCCGTACCAGCGCCTGACCGGCCGGGTCGGAGCCATCGGGGGAGGGCGGGTCCGGCTCTCGGCCCAGCCAGGAGGAGAGCAGGACGTTGCGCACCCCTGCCTTGGTGCGCCACAGCCCGCGGGGCGGCGTTTGCGCCACCGGGACGAGGGCGGCGATCAGCATTTCGCCCAGTGCCCGCGGCGCCGGGCCCGGCCAGCGCGCGGCGAGCGCCCCCACCAGTTCGGCCATCGAGCGGGGCTCGCCGTCGGCCATCACCGCCCGGCCCGCGACGGCCAGTTCGTCGAGGTCTATCCCCTCGAGCTCACGGCGGTAGGTCCCGAGCACCCGCTGGCGCAGCATGGTCTCGTGGCGGGCCCGCCAGGCCAGGGTGTCATCGGCGGTGAGCAGGTGGACGGTGCGGCGCATGAGGTGGGTCCGTACCAGACTGCGCCCGCTCAGCAGGTCCGAGAGGACCGCCGGGTCGAACGCGCGCAGCCGCGACCAGAGCCCGATGAACGGCTCCTGCGGCTCCTGTGCCTGCATGCCGCACAGGTGCGCGACGGCGTCGAGGACCGGTACGCCGGCGCGATCGAGCAGCAGCTGGCGGGCGAGAGTGGCGCGGCCCAGCGCCCGGTAGCCGAGAACGGTCATCGTGTCACCGCGGCGCGCTCGTCGGCCGGTCGCCGCCGCAGTGCCGCGCGTTCGACGGCCGGCGGGGTGTAGGACACATCGAGCGGGCCGATGTCGGTTCCGGGCGCCACGATCCGGTCGATCCGGTCGAGCACCTCGTCGTCGAGGGTGACCGTGGCCCCGGCCAGGAGATCATCGAGGTGCTCCATGGTGCGCGGCCCGATGATGGCCGAGGTGACGCCGGGGTGGGTGATGGCGAAGGCCATCGCCAGGTGGGTCAGCGACAGGCCGGCCTCCTCGGCCAGTGGGATGAGCCGCTCGACGGCGTCGAGTTTGCGCTCGTCGGTCAGATGCCGGGGCACCCAGTTCATCCGCGCGTTCCGCGCCGGGGGCCCGCCCTTGCGGTAGCGGCCGGTGAGCAGGCCCATCGCCAGCGGGCTCCACACCAGCGTGCCCATGCCGTACCGCTGGCAGACGGGCAGGATCTCGCGTTCGATGCCGCGGTTGAGGAGGGAGTACGTGGGCTGCTCGGTGCGGAAGCGCTGCAGTCCGCGCCGGTCGGCGACCCACTGTGCCTCGACGATCTCCGACGCCGGGAGGTTGGAGGAGCCGATCGCGCGCACCTTGCCGCTGCGCACCAGGTCGGTCAGGGCGGACAGCGTCTCCTCGATATCGGTGCGCGGGTCGGGATGGTGTATCTGGTAGAGGTCGATGTGGTCGGTCCGCAGGCGGCGCAACGAGTGCTCGACCTCGGTGACGATCCAGCGCCGGGAGCCGCCGCCACGGTTGGGGTCCTCACCCATCGCGCCGTTGACCTTGGTGGCCAGCACGATGTCGTCGCGTCGGCCCTTCAGGGCCTTGCCCACGATCTCCTCGGACATCCCGTGGGGTCCGTACACATCGGCGGTGTCGACGAAGTTGATGCCCGAGTCCAGCGCCCGATGGATGATCCGGACACAGTCGTCGGGATCGGGGTTGCCCACCTGGCCGAACATCATCGTGCCCAGACAGTAGGGGCTGACCTGAATACCGGTCCTCCCCAGCTCACGCGTCTTCACGGTCGCGCCGTTCCCTTCGGTTCCTTGGCTCTTGGGTTCCGGAGCCGCGCTGGTGACGGCTGTCACCAGCGCGGCTCCGGGGCAGATCCGGCAGCGGTCAGCTGGACTTCTGCCCGTCGAGCGACTCGCGGATGATGTCCGCGTGCCCGGCGTGCTGGGCGGTTTCGGCGATGACATGCATCAGCACCCGGCGCACGCTGTGCGCCGCTCCCGGCTCGTTCCAGGGCGCCTCCGGCAGCGGGTGTGTCGCCGACAGGTCGGGGACGGCGGTGATGATCTCCTCGCTCCGGGCGGCGACCTGCTCATAGCGCTGGAGAATCCCGGCCAGCGTCTCGCCGGGCAGCATGCGGAAGTTGTTCTGGTTGTCGATCGCCCACTGCGGGATCTCACGTGCCGTACCGGCCGCGAGGTCGGCCCAGGTGACACCGTCGGGCAGGTCGTAACGGAGCGCCGAGGGGCCTTCGAGCACGAAGCGCAGCCATCCTTCCTCGATGGCCGCGACGTGCTTGATCAGCCCGCCCGGGCACAGTGCGCTGGCCGTCGGGCGCTCGCCGGCCTGCTCGTCGCCGAGCCCGCGCACCGTGGCGGTGAGGGCGGATCGTGCGGCGGCGAGCTCGGCGAGCAGATCGGCCCGCTCGCCGTCGAGCGTGGTGGGGGGTGTGGTGGTGGCGGTCACGGTGATGGGGTCCTTCTGTCGTTCTCGTTGTCTGACAGAGACAACGGTCGCAGGGGTAGAGGACAGGTTGTGGCCGCTTCTTGGGGCAGAATGGATGTCATGCCGAAGACGTCAGCGCGACTGCTGTCACTGCTCTCCCTGCTGCAGGCACGCCGGGACTGGCCGGGGCAGCTGCTGGCCGAGCGGCTGGAGGTCAGCCCGCGCACCGTGCGCCGCGATGTCGACCGCCTGCGCGAGCTCGGCTATCCCATCGCGGCCATCAAGGGCCCCGACGGGGGCTACCGGCTCGACGCCGGCATGGAACTGCCGCCGCTGCTGTTCGACGACGACCAGGCCGTGGCCCTCGCCGTGGCGCTTCAGACCGCCGCCGTCACCGGGGCGGGAATCGAGGAGGCGGCGGTGCGTGCGCTGAGCACCGTCCGGCAGGTCATGCCCGCACGGCTGCGCCATCGCGTCGACGCTCTCCAGGTCACCGCCGTCGACGGCGCGGGGCCCCGGCCGCATCCGCAGGCCGCCCCGGGCGTTCTCCTGACCCTCAGCGCGGCCGTCCGCGCCCGCGAGGTGCTGCGCTTCGACTACGTCCCCGTCTCCCCACCGGGAACCGCCGCCGCCCACGCCGACCCCGCCGCGACCGCGCCGCGCCGGGTGCAGCCGCACCACCTCGTCACCCGGGGCGGGCGCTGGTATCTCGTCGCCTGGGACCTCGACCGCGACGACTGGCGCACCTTCCGCGTCGACCGGATCACCCCGCGCACCCCCACCGGGCCCCGCTTCACCCCGCGCGAACTGCCCGGAGGGGATGTGGCCGCCTTCGTCGCCGGCAGATTCCAGGGCTCCGACGGCACCGGCGGCTGGCCCTGCCACGGTGAGGTCATCCTCGACCTCCCCGCCTCCGTCGTGTCCACCTACACCCGGGACGGAGTCGTCGAAGAACTCGGCCCGGACCGCTGCCGGCTCGTCCTGGGCGCGTGGTCATGGCCAGGACTGGCCGCCAGTATCGGCAGGTTCGACGCCGACATCGAGGTCATCGGGCCGCGGGAGCTCAGGGACGCCTTCGCCCACCTGGCCCGCCGCTACGCACGAGCCGCGGCCGACGGACCCGCCGAGCCCACCTCGCCACCACCGGGCCGATGAGCGACCCGCACTGCGCCTCGAGCCTCAGGGATACGGGACCGGACTCAAGGGCGCGCCTCAGGGAGCGGCGTCGAGATCCACCTCGAGGTTCTCGGCCGCGGTCCAGAACCCCTCGTCCGCGTCCTGCAGCCGGGACGCCGCATGCCTCAGGTGGAGCAGTGCCGCGTCGCGTGCCGCCTCGGCGTCGCGGGCCTCGATGGCGGCCAGGATGGCGTGGTGTTCGTGCCGGACCGCTTCGAGGAAGTCGCCGCGCCGTGCCTCGTTCGCACGCGTGACACGGATTCCGCTGCGCAGCACCTCGCCGAGGTAGCGCAGCGTCGAGAGCATCACCGGATTCCCGGTCGATTCGGCGATGGACCGGTGGAAGGCGAGATCCTCGTCCACGCCGTCGCCCCCGGCCGCCACCGCCGCGTCGATGGCCTCCAGGGCCTGACGCATCCGGGCGAGGCAGGCCGGAGTGGCCCGGGTGGCCGCGAGGTACGCCGCCTCGCCCTCGATGGGGCGGCGCACCTCCACGATCTGCCGCACCTTGGACTTGGTGTCCTCGGCGGTCTCGGCCTCCAGATCGAGCGGCCGGGTGCGCCGCGGCATCACGAACACACCGAGCCCCTGACGGGGTTCGACCAGGCCCGCGTTGCGGAGCCTGGAGACGGCCTCGCGTACGACCGTGCGGCTGACGCCCAGCTGCTTGACCAGCGCCACCTCGGTCGGGAGCTTGTCGCCCTCGGCCAGCCGCCCGGACTCGATCTCTTCCGAGAGTATCGCCGCGACCCGATCCGCGAGCCGCACGGGACCGCTCACCTTGGAGAACATGGTCTTCAGTTTATCGGCACCGTCCCGGTCGCCCCGGCCGCCAAGGGCGCGCACCGTCCACGACCGCGTCGGCGTGGTCTTCGAGGTAGTCGCGCACCACCGAGGCGAAGTCCGGGTCGGGTGCCAGTCCGAGCGCGGCGGCGCGTGTGTTGTCGAACACGGCGGGCCACGAGCCCACGAGAGCCTCGACTCCGGGATCGGGCGCCATCGTCACCAGGTCGGCGACGGCGTCCCCGGCCACCTGCCGCAGGGTGCTCAGCATGTCGGCGACCGAGACCGTGAGCGCCGGAAGGTTGACCGGAACCCCGCCGTCGATCCGGCCCGGCCCGGCGCCGCGCTCGGCCTCCGCGACACGCAGGATGCCCTCGACGGTGCGCCGTGGCGAAGCCAGGGCCACCTTCAGCTCGGGGTGGACCGGGCAGGTCGCCGGGAGGCCCGCGAGCGGTTCGCGGATGATGCCGGACAGGAAGCCGGAGGCGGCCGCGTTGGGCTTGCCCGGCCGCACCGATACGGTCATCAGGCGGGCGACGCGCCCGTCGAGGAAGCCGCGGCGGGTGTAGTCCGCGATCAGCTGCTCGCAGACGAGTTTCTGGATCCCGTAGCTCGACCGCGGTGTGGGCAGGGTCGACTCGCTGACGACCGGCGGCAGCGGCAGCGCGGGGTCGGAGCCGTAGACCGCGACGCTGCTGGAGAACACCACCCGCGGCGTCGGCCCCCCGGCGGCCGACTGGGCCCGCGCGGCCTCGAGCAGCGCGCGCGTCGTGTCCACATTGGCGCTCATGCCGAGGTCGAAGTCGGCCTCGCACTCGGCCGAGACCGCGGAGGCGAGGTGGATCAGCACATCCACCGGCTCCGCGAACACCTCGTCGAGCCGGTCGACCAGGTCGCCCCGTACGACCTCCACGAGGGGGTCCGTCACTGCCGAACCGGACGGCACGACACGGTCGGCGAGCACCAGCCGGTCGATCGGCGCACCGCGGAACGTCCGTGTCGTGAGCAATGCGGCGGCGACCCGCTGTCCCAGGAAGCCGAAGCCACCCGTGATGACGATCCTCATGCGTTGTCTCCTCGGTAGTCGTCTCGCCAGCCGAGCCCCTCGCTCGTACCGGCGCGGGGGTTGTACTCGCAGCCGATCCACCCGTCGAAGCCCAGGTCGTCGATGACGCCGAACAGATGGCGGATGTCGAGTTCGCCCAGATCGGGCTCATGGCGATCGGGCACGCCCGCGATCTGCAGATGGCCGACCCGGCCGGTGGGCAGGTCGCGGCGCAGGGTCGTGGTGAGGTCGCCCTCGACGATCTGGCAGTGGTACAGGTCGAGCTGCACCTTGAGGTTGGGGGCTCCCACCTCCCGTACCACGGCGTGCGCTTCCGACTGCCGGCTCAGGAAGTAGCCGGGCATATCGCGGCCGTTGATCGGCTCGATCAGGATGTCGACGCCCGCCGCGGCGGCCCGCTCCGCGGCCCAGGCGAGGTTGGCCAGATAGGTGTCGCGGTGCTCGGCCGGGTCCGGTGCGGGCCCCACCAGCCCGGCCATCATGTGCACCCGTGGGCAGCCGAGCTCCGCCGCGTACTCCAGAGCCCGCTCGATCCCCGAGCGCACCTCCGCCTCGCGTCCTGGCAGCGCCGCGAGCCCGCGCTCGCCGGACTCCCACGCGCCGGGAGGTGCGTTGAAGAGCACCTGCCTCAGGCCGTGGTCGTCGAGTCGGCGGCGCAGCTCGGTGGCGTCGTACGCGTACGGGAAGAGGTACTCGACGGCCTCGAAGCCGTCCGCCGACGCCGCGGCGAAGCGGTCGAGGAAGTCGTGTTCGGTGTACATCATGGACAGGTTCGCGGTGAACCTCGGCATGCTGGCTCCTGCGTTCGGGCCGGGGGCGTCCCGGTCAGCGGTTGACGATGTGCTTCTTGGTGGTGAGCACCGCGGCGGCGCCGACGACGAGACTGAGCGCCAGGACATGCATCGGGATCGACGCCGAGCCGGTGGCGTCCTTGAGCGCGCCGATCATGTAGGGACTGACGAAGCCGGCGAGGTTGCCCACCGAGTTGATCATGGCAAGGCCCGCCGCGGCGGCGGTGCCGCTCAGGAACGCGGTGGGGAGCGACCAGAACAGCGGAGCGCAGGTCAGCACGCCGGCCGCGGCGATGGACAGCGCGGTCAGGGACAGCGCGGTCGAGCCGTTCCAGACGGCGGACAGCGAGAATCCGACGGCGCCCATGAGGCTCGGGATGACCAGGTGCCAGCGGCGCTCGCGGCGTTTGTCCGCCGAGCGGCCGAACAGGTTCATCGCGACGAGCGCGGCCAGGAACGGGACGGCGCTGAGCACGCCGATCGCGAAGTTGCCCTCGATGCCGGTGGACTCGACGAACGAGGGCATCCAGAAGGTCAGGGCGTACTGGCCCATCACGAAGCAGAAGTAGATCAGGCACATCAGGCACACCCTGGGCTCGCGGAAGGCGTCCCAGACCCGGCCGTCCACCGTACGGTGCGTGGTGTCGTCGGCGACCGCCCGCTCGACGACGGACTTCTCCTCATCGGTCAGCCACTTCGCGGCGCGCACGTCGTCGTCCAGGTAGAAGAGGGTGACGACACCGACGAGGAGCGCGGGGATGGCCTCCAGCAGGAACATCCACTGCCAGCCCTGCCAGCCGTTCACGCCCTGGAAGTGGTCCATGATCCAGCCGGAGAGCGGATTGCCGAAGATGCCCGCCACCGGGATCGCCGACATGAACATCGCGATCACCCGGGCCCGCCGGTACGAGGGGAACCAGTAGGTGCAGTAGAGGATCACTCCCGGATAGAACCCCGCCTCCGCGGCACCGAGCAGGAACCTCAGCACGTAGAACGTCGCCTCGTTGGTGACGAACATGAACGCCGCCGAGACCAGGCCCCAGCTGATCATGATGCGGGCGATCCAGGTGCGGGCCCCGACGCGTTGCAGCATCAGGTTGGAGGGGACCTCCAGGATGAAGTAGCCGATGAAGAACAGGCCCGCCCCCAGGCCGTACGCCGCCTCGCTGAACCCGAGGTCGTCGGACATCTGCAGCTTCGCGAAGCCGACGTTGACCCGGTCCAGATAGGAGGCCACGTAGCAGAGGATGAGGAAGGGGACGATGCGGCGTACGACCTTGCGGTAGACCGTGTTCTCGCGGGCGAGCGCGGGGGTCTCGGTCGCCACTGCGGGTATGGGCATGACGAATCCTTTGTGCGGCTCAGGGGATTCTGCGAACGGGGAGGGGAGAAACGGGTCACCAAGCGGCGCCGAACGTGGCCCTCAGTTCGTCGATGGCGTCGGTGGTGAGCGGCTCCGGTCGACGGTCGGTCAGGAGCCAGAGGCGTGCCGTCTCCTCGAGTTCCTCGAGGACGGCGAGGGCGGCGGCCGCGTCCGGGCCCCAGACCACGGGGCCGAGCCGGTCGAGCAGGACGGCCCTGATCGGCGTGTGGCTCGCCTGGCGGTCGGCGATCCGGGAGGTCACCAGGTCGGCCACGCGCGGGTCGCCGGGCCGGTGGTAGGGGATGAGCGGGACGTGCCCGACCTTCATCACGAAGTAGGGCGTGATGGGCGGGAGCACGTCGTCCTGGCTCCACACACCCGCCAAGGTGAGCGCGACCAGGTGGGTGGAGTGGGTGTGGATGACGAATCGGGCCGTGGGGTCGGCCGCGTAGATGCGCCGATGGAGCGTCAGGGTCTTGCTCGCGCGGTCACCCGCGATCTGCTCACCCTGGGCGTCGACCAGCGCGAGGCGGTCGCGCTCGAGGAAGCCCAGGGCGGCGTCGGTGGGGGTGATCAGATGGCCGTCGCCGACCCTGGCGCTGATGTTCCCGGCGCTGGCGTGCACATAGCCCCGGTTGAACAGGCTCGTGCCCACCCGGACGATCTCGTCGCGCACCTCGTCCACGGTGGCGTCGAGGAGCTCGGTCATGAGACCTCCCGGTCGAGCAGGGCGAACGAGTCGGTGAAGAACGCGGGGCCACCGAAGTTGCCGGACTTCAGCGTGATGTGGAGCGTGTCCCCGCCGGGAAGCGGCGCCGCGCACCATGGCACCCCGGGGTCGATCTGCGGCCCGATCCGCAGCCCGGTGATGCCGAGCGCCCGGACGACCGCTCCCGAGGTCTCGCCGCCCGCGACGACGAGTTGGCGGACACTCCGTTCCACGAGGCCCTGGGCCACCCTGGCGAGGGTCCGCTCCACCAGTTCACCGGCCTCGGCGGCGCCGAGCTTGCTCTGGACGGTGCGTACCGCCTCGGGTGCCTCGGTGGAGTAGAAGAGGACCGGACCGTCGGCCAGATGGGATTCGGCGAAGGCAAGGGCCTGGCCGGATACGTCCTCACCGGCCGCGATACGCAGCGGATCCACGCTGAACGCGGGCCGGCCGGCGCGCAGGAACTCCAGGACCTGGCGGTTGGTGGCGGTGGAGACCGATCCGGAGATGACGGCCCGGTGGCCGCCGGGCGGTGGTAGCTGTGCGGCGGCGTGGGACGGCGTGAACCCCCAGTTCGCGGGCAGCCCGATGGCCAGGCCCGAACCGGCGGTCACCAGGGGCATCCCCTGGACCGCCGCGC
This sequence comes from Streptomyces sp. 11-1-2, assembly GCF_003595545.1. Lineage (NCBI taxonomy): Bacteria > Bacillati > Actinomycetota > Actinomycetes > Kitasatosporales > Streptomycetaceae > Streptomyces > Streptomyces sp. 11-1-2. Next base: position 631,141 of record NZ_CP022545.1, on the reverse strand, counting down.
CGAGACGCACCAGGTCCTCGTTGGAGACGGCGTCGGCGATGGCGATCCCGGCGCCCTGCTCGCGCAGATCGTCGATCCGGGCCCGGACCGCCTCGGCATCGCGGCCGACGACCGTGTGGTCGATCAGGCCGACCGCCCGTGTGGTCTGCGCACCCAGGACCGAAACGAGATTGGGGTCGGTCATCGGGGTGAGCGGGTGATGGCGCATACCGCTCTCGCTGAGCAGCACGTCGCCGACGAAGAGATGACCCTTGAAGACCGTGCGCCCGTTGTCGGGGAACGCGGGCGTCGCGATCGTGAAGTCGGTGCCGAGTGCGTCCATCAGGGCCTCGGTGACCGGCCCGATGTTGCCGTCAGGCGTCGAGTCGAAGGTGGAGCAGTACTTGAAGTAGATCTGCTCGGCGCCCGCGGACCGCAGCCAGGCGAGGGCCCGCAGCGATGCCTCGACGGCGTCGGCGGCCGGAACCGTCCGCGACTTGAGCGCGATGACCACGGCGTCCGCGTTCACCGGCTCCTCGGCACCGGCAGGCGGCACATCGATCAGCTGGACCACGCGCATGCCCGCGCGCACCAGGTTGTTGGCCAGGTCCGTGGCCCCGGTGAAGTCGTCGGCGATACAGCCGAGTCGGATTCCCATCTCAGGCCCCCATCGGCCGCGGCAGGTCGATCCCGGGGAAGATCTTGATGACCGCGCTGTCGTCCTCGGCACCCAGGCCCGACGCCGACGCCTGCAGGAACATCTGGTGAGCCGTGGCCGCCAGGGGGAGCGGGAACCGCTCCGGCCGCGCGGAATCGAGGACGAGCCCCAGGTCCTTGACGAAGATGTCGACCGCGGAGAGGGCCGTGTAGTCACCGGCGAGCACATGCGCCATCCGGTTCTCGAACATCCACGAGTTGCCGGCGCTGTGCGTGATGACCTCGTAGAGCGCCTCGGCCGGAACACCGGCCTTCAGGCCGAGCGCCATCGCCTCGGCCGCCGCGGCGATGTGCACACCCGCGAGCAACTGGTTCACGATCTTGACCTTGGAGCCGAGACCGGCCTGCTCACCCAGGCGGTAGACCGTGGCGCTCATGGCCTCGAGTACCGGGTCGGCGACCGCGTACGCCGCGGCGGAGCCCGATGTCATCATGGTCAGCTCTCCGGCCGCGGCGCGCGCGGCACCACCGGAGATGGGGGCGTCCAGGTAGAGCACCCCCTGCTCGGCCAGCCGTCCACCGAGCTCCGTGGACCAGCCCGGGTCGACCGTGGAGCACATCACGAAGACGGTCCCCGGGCGGAGCCGGGCGGCGGCCCCGTCGGCACCGAACAGCACCGACTCGACCTGCGCCGCGTTGACCACGACACCGACCACGACGTCCACCGTGGCCGCCAGGTCGCCGGGGGAGGCGAACGCCGTCCCGCCGTCGCGGGCGAAGCCCTCGGCCACCTCCGGTCGCAGATCGTGGACTCCGACCTCGTAGCCCGCCTTCCGCAGGCTGCGAGCCATGCCGAGTCCCATGGCCCCGAGCCCCACCACGCCCACGCGCGGCTGTGCCGGCCTGTCCTGGTCGCTCATGCCCCTCCTCATCCTTGCCGTGTTCTATGGGGGAGCGCCGCCGCCCTGCTGTGCCGGCCGAAGGCGCAAATCGGCCTCCGGCCTGGGCGGCGATCGGGTCATATGATGACCTGAAGACAAGGCTCCCGCATACTGTGACGTCCGTCACGTGGGATGGGGTGGAGTCGGGTGGGATGTGGCGAGGCGGGGCATGGCGGGCCCTCGCGACCCGAGGAGTACCGGAGGCGCACGAGGCGGGGAACATGCGTGTGGGACCCGTCTGTGCGACGGGTCCCACATCAGGTGCGCGGCCGGACCGGGGGGCCGCTGCCAGTGGGAAGCCGGCATCCTCCTACTGGCCGCGGCCGGACGGCGTGGTACGGGTAGTCCGGGGCGAGGGTCTTCTCGTAGACCGGCAGCGCCGCGGGCACCAGCTCCTCCAGCGCGATGAGATCGGGCCCGGCGTCGGCCAGGGCACGGGCCGTACCCGCCGGGTCGGTGTTCTCATCGCTGACGTTGTGCTGCACCACGACCAGGTCATGCGGGCCGGGCTTCGACCCGGGCAGGAGCAGCCCGCCGAAGAGGTACGTCCAGGCCGCCGCCGGCAGAAGCAGGGCCACCAGTGCGATGGCCGAACGGCGCAGCAGCGCCAGGCCGAGTAGCACCACGACCACCAGTCCGAGCCACGGCAGAAACGCTTCCAGCAAACTGCCCACATGCCCAACGGAGTTGGGCACCGCCCGGTGGAACGCCAGCAGTGCGGCCGTCAGCACCGCCAATACGCCGAGCACCCGCCCCCGTGTCCAGGGCGACCCACCCCGAGCCCACCGCGCCATCCAGCGCCCCGTCCGCCGGGGCGCCGCCGCCCGTGCCGGCGCCGTCGCACCGCTGTCCACCTGCTCCGCCATGGCTTTCCATCCGTTCGAACCCGCCCCCCAAGACGGGTCACCCAGTGCGCCGGTTTCTGGTGCGGGGGTGAAATTCAGGTGACGCCGGCCCGCACGCTTCCTAGGATCGGATCTTGTGTTCTCCCGCCCTTCCTTCATCAGTGACGAAACCATCGCGCATACCGTCGCCGCGCATTGGCTGCCGGATGTCGCCGAGGTCGGCTACCTGCCCTGGGGTTTCGGCGCACACCACTGGCGGGCCGCCGGTGGCGGCACGGCCTTGTTCGTGACGTTGGACCAGCTGGCGCCGCGCCATACCAAGGCGACGCTGGAGGCCGCCTACGCGGGGGCCGCGGCACTGGCCGCCGCCGGTGCGGACGTGGTGTGCGCGCCGTTGCCCGCCCGGTCGTCCGGCCGGTTCACCGTCGCCATCGAGGCGGGCGCGCTCAGCGTGACGCCGTGGCTGGACGGTCGGAGCCCCACCGAGGCGCAGGCGCGCCGGCCCCGGCACGTCCGCGAGGTCGAAGCGGCGCTGGCCGCGCTGCATCGCGCCCCACCGCCACCCGGCCTGCGGCGCTGGACTCCCCAGGTCGGCCCCCAGTTCGCCGCTGAGCTGCGGGCCCGCACCGCCCGGCCCTGGACATCCGGCCCGCTGGCGGAGGAGGCGCGGACCGCGATCGCCGCACACGATGCCGCGATCACCCGCTGGACGGACCGCTACCTCGACCTCGCGGACCTCGCCCTCTCCCGCCGGGACCAGTGGGTGCCCACCCACGGCGAGCCGCACAACGACAACCAGGTCGTGGGCGCGTGCGGGCTGAAGCTGGTCGACTGGGAGTCGCTGGCGCTCGCACCACGCGAGCGGGACTACGCCGACCTGATCGCGGCCGGCGCGGGCGACCGTCTGCGCCCCGACCCGGCGATGGCCGAGCTGTTCGCCCTCGACTGGCGCCTCTCCGAGATCGCCGAGTACGCGCGCTGGTTCGCAGCGCCGCACATCGGCACGGACGACGACCACACCGCTCTGGAAGGGCTGCACGAGGAATTGCGGCAGATCACCGCGCCAGGGCTGCCCGGGCCGCCGTGAGTGCCTGCCTGGCGTAGCCGCGGCCGAACAGCACGGTGTGCACCAGTAGGGGGAAGAGCTGGTGCAGTCCGATGCGGTCGGCCCAGCCCTCGGCGAGCGGCGCCACGTCCTGGTAGCCGTCCAGCACCTGATCGAGATGGGGGCAGCCGAACAGGTGGAGCATCGCCAGGTCGGTCTCCCGGTGGCCACCGTGCGCGGCCGGGTCGATCAGCCACGCCTGCCCGGCGGCGCCCCACAGGACGTTGCCGTTCCACAGGTCGCCGTGCAGCCGGGCGGGTGGCTCGGCGGGTCCGGCCAGCTCGGGCAGCCGCTCGCATGCGCGCTCGATGATCTCGGCCTCGCCGTGGCGCACCGTACCGTCGTCGACGGCGCGGCGAAGATAGGGCAGCACCCGTTGTTCGGCGTACCAGCGCGGCCACTCGGAGCCCGGGACGTTGCGCATCGGGGCCGGCCCGATGTACGCGTCCGTGGGGCCGTCGGGCGGCGGAGCGCCGAACGCGGGCGCGCCGACGGCGTGCAGGGCGGCCAGGTCGCGGCCGAACCTGGCCGCTGCCCGGACGCTCGGTCGGCCGACCGGCACCTGGTCGGTGACCAGCCAGTGCCGGTCGTGGCCGTGCACCACCGGGACGCGGACCGCGCCCGCGTCGGCCAGCCAGCGCAGTCCCGCCGCTTCGGCCGGTGCCGCGCCGGGACCGTCGCCCCGTTTGACCATCACCGTCTGTCCGCCGTCGAGGGTGACTTCGGTGAGCGTTGCGGACAGCGGCCGCCGACCGGTCACCGGGCGGCCGGTGAGGCGGGCCGCCGCGGCACCGGGGTCCTCGCCCGTCCCGGCCGCCGGGCGGGCACTCATGAGCCGAGGCGCTCGCGCACCCAGGCCAGCAGGCCGGGCATCGCGGCTTCGATCATGGCCAGCACCTCGTCGAACCCCTCCGGGCCGCCGTAGTACGGGTCGGGCACGTCCTGATCACCGGTCGCGTCCGGGTCGAAGGACCGCAGCATCCTGACCCGGGACGGATCGTCGACCAGCCGGCGCAACGCCTTCTCGTGGCCGTGGTCCATCGCCAGGAACAGGTCGGCGTCCCTGTGCTCGGCGCCGATCTGGGCCGCGACATGCTCGACCGGGTAGCCGTGCCGTGCCAGCAGTTCGCCGGCCCGTTCATCAATGGGCTCACCGGCGTGCCAGGGGCCGATGCCGGCGCTGCTGACCCGTACCGCGCCGTCGAGTCCGGCCCGGCGCAGCTGCTTGGCGAAGACCAGCGCGGCGGACGGCGACCGGCAGATGTTCCTGCTGCAGACAAAGCAGATGTGCACGGCCACCAGCGTAGGGCCTGGCTCCCCGGTGGCGCAGGGGCCGGGCCGGCCGTCCAGAGCGGCCGGACCTGCTCGTTGCGCCGGACGGAACCCGGCGTCAGGCGCTGTGGTCCGCGAACGGACCACCGTCGGCGAAGGCCAGCGCGGCGAAGCGTTCCCCGATACGGCGGTGGGTGGCGGCGTCCGGGTGGAGCTCGTCGGGCAGCGGCAGCTCGTCGGCGTCGGCCTCGCCGTAGAGGTCGAGGCCGTCGAGGTAGTGGAGGTGAGGGTCGTCGGCCGCCCGCTGCTTCACGATCCGGGACAGCTCCTCCCGGATGACGCGCAGCGTCAGCTTCCCCGCGGCGCGCTCGGCGGGGTCGCCGGTGGCCAGGAACCGCGGCTTTCCGGCGCTGAGCGCGCTGACGTCGAAGGCCGCGGGGCCGGGTGTGTCCTCGTGGATGGGGCACAGGATGGGGGAGACGACCAGCAGTGGCGTGGTGGGGTGCCCCTCGCGGATCGTGTCGAGGAAGCCGTGCACCGCCGGGGTGAAGGCGCGCAGCCGCATCAGGTCGGCGTTGACCAGGTTGATGCCGATCTTGATGCTGATCAGGTCGGCGGGGGTGTCCCGCATCGCGCGGGCGGTGAACGGGTCGAGCAGGGCGCTGCCGCCCAGGCCCAGGTTGATCAGTTCCACGTCGCCGAGGGAGGCGGCGAGTGCGGGCCAGATGGCGGTGGGGCTCGCGGCGTCCGAGCCGTGGCTGATCGAACTGCCGTGGTGCAGCCACACCTTGCGGCCCTGGTCCGCTACGGGCTCGATGGGGGCGTCGGTGCGCAGCGCGACGAGTTCGGTGGTCTCGTTGTGCGGCAGCCAGATCTCGACGGTCTTGACGCCGTCCGGCAGATCGGTGAAGCGGAGGGTGCCGGCCGGGCCGGGGTGGCTCTCGGCGGTCCCGGTGGCCAGGTCGATGGCCAGGGTGTTGCCGCCGGTCACCGAGGACTGCCCGGCCAGGCGGCCGTCGACGAGCAGGTCGTACACGCCGTCCGGGCGGGGCGGGGCGCCCGCGTAGACCCGCTTGGTGGGCAGCGTGTCCAGTTCGACGGCGGTGGCCCGGGTCCGGAAGACCAGCCGTACGCCGGAGGGCTGGGCCTCCGCCATGGCGAGTTGCCCGTCGGTGTACTGGGCGCGGGCCCAGGCGGGCAGCCGGTGCGGCAGCACCCCGTGCGCGGTGTGCTCCAGGTCGAGGGTGCCCCGCAGGATGTCCGCGGTGATGGGCGTGGTGATCCAGTCGTGCTCGGTGGTGTGCATGGTCCCAGCCTGTTGATCATGGATGTGTGGATGGATGGATGTGTGGGCGGACGGATGGATCGGATGTGCCGATCTGCCGAGAGGCTGCGCGCATCCGGCACGTTGCCGCGCCCCTGCGCACTGCCGCGCCCCTGAGTCAGGGCGCGGGCCAGTTCCGCAGCAGGGCGTCGAGGGCGTCCAGGGTCCGCGACCAGCTTTCCTCGCTGTCGGGGGCGCTGTGGCTGAACCCGCCCCCCATCTCGAGGCTGACGTAGCCGTGGAAGACGCTGCCCAGCAGCCGGACCGCATGCGTCTGGTCCGGCTCGGTCAGGTCGTAGCCGCGCAGGATCGCCCGTGTCATCTGCGCGTGCCGGACACCGGCGCTGGCCGCCGCCGCCTCCGGGTCGAGCCTGAGCTGGGCCGCGGCGTAGCGGCCGGGATGCTCGCGGGCGTAGTCGCGGTAGACGTTGGCGAAGGCGGTCAGGGCATCCTTGCCGGCCCGCCCGGCCAGGGCCTCGGAGGCTCGGTCGGCGAGCTCCTCCAGGGCGAGCAGGGCGATCCTGGTCTTGAGGTCCTGGCCGTTCTTCAGGTGCGAGTAGAGACTCGCGACCTTGACGTCGAACCGTCTGGCCAGCTCAGAGACGGTCACCTGGTCGAAGCCGAGCTCGTCGGCCAGCTCCGCTCCCGCCTGGGTCAGCCGTTCCGTGGTCAGTCCTACCCGTCCCATGCCCTTCCTCTCCTTCGGCAGAACTGATTATGCATTTGCCTAAGACCTTTAGGCAAATTAGCCTGCATTATATGAAGCCGCTGACTGAGCAAGAGATCCGTGCCGCGTTCGTGAACTGCACCAAGGGCGAGGCGAAGCGCCTGTCCATCCCGCGCGACCTGGCCGACCGACCCTGGGACGACCTGGACTACCTCGGCTGGCGAGATCCCCAGGCACCCGACCGCGCTTACCTGGTCACCGAACTGGACGCCCGCCCGATCGCCATCGCGCTGCGCTGTCCCGGCCCCGCCTCCTGGCAGGCGCGGCGCAGCATGTGCTCGATGTGCCTGACCGCCCACACGGGCGGCGTCTCTCTGATGGTCGCGCCGAAGGCGGGGAAGGCCAGACAGCAGGGCAACTCGGTCGGCGCCTACATATGCAGCGACCTCGCCTGCTCGCTGTATGTGCGGGGCAAGAAGGACGCGGGCACCGGTTCACGGCCCCAGGAGTCGCTCACCCTGGAGGAGAAGATCCAGCGGACCGCGGCGAACGTCGCGGCGTTCCTCGCCAAGGTGACCGCATAGCCGATACCGCCCGGTCGCAGAGCGGTGCCCCGCACGCCATCGTGTGCGGGGCGCAGGGTCGGTGGGTGTCAGCCGCAGTTGGTCTCGGCCTTCTCGAAGCGCACACCGTCGATCCAGCCGCACCAGTCCACGCAGGTAACGGCGGCAGGGGCCTGCGCCGGTGCCAATCCGGGGACGGGAGTGGACTGCTCGGGCAAGAAACGTGAGCGGAAAAGGGGCTGACGGTCACCGGGCGACCAGTGGAAGGGATATCGAACTCTTCGGAACCTGTGTCCCTGAAGCGGCGTACCGCGCATGCCTCCAGTTCACCTCCCCGCAGCCCCTCCTGCTGCTTACGCGAGTAGATCGGGCATGTGGTGTGGTGTTTTGGTGGAGGGGATGGGGGTGTTTTCTGGTGCTTCTTCGGCGCTTTTGCCGGGTGGACTGTTGTTGCTGGGTAGGGGCGTCCCCGGCGGTTCTGGCGATGGTGCGTCTCTCTTAGACTGTGCCGGTCCCCAAGTTGATCGGAGCACTCCTATGCGTCGCCTTGCCGCCGCCCTTTTGGTAATGACCGCTTTTGCCTCGCTCGCCGGCTGCGCGCAGGATTTCGACCGGGGCCCTGATGGGACGGTCTCCGACAAGGTCAAGGACGGAAAGAAGTTCTACTTGGTCGTCGATCCGGCCAAGGGCGGCGACGAGAAGAAGTTCCGCGTCAGTAAGTACGACTATCACGACTGCAACCGAGGTTCGAAGTACCCCAAGTGTGTTGACGATTAATCAGCTCGTCTTCGCCTCGATCGCGGGGTCGGCCGTGCCTTTCGGCCGACCCGCCATCTCCCCGGACCGGAACTCTCTGGCCTGGAGCTCCCCGGCCCGGAACGGCCCTAGCCTCCGCACTCCCACCGCGTTCGCAGCGTTCGCGACAGGAGTGATTGAGCGTGCGATGAAGTGTGCGTTGCGGAGAGCGATGAGGATAGGGCTCGCCCGGAGGTGAGCCCTGTGCCCGCTGAGGACGAGTTGTTCAGCGCTGTCGACGCGCTGCTGGAGCAGGTCGCCCAGGACGATCTGCCGGCACCCGCGGAGCGCAAGAGGCTGCGCGAGGCCGCGGGGCTGAGCCAGGCCGGGATCGCCAAGGCGCTGGACATCCGCCGGGAAGCGGTGGGCAGCTGGGAATTCGGCAAGACCGAGCCGCGGCAGCCGAAGCGTGCCGCCTACGCCCGGCTTCTGAAGGGCCTGTCCGCCCGCTTCCCCGCCCCCGCCGAGGAGGCGCCGGGGACAGCGGCCCCCGCCGCGGCATCGGCAAGCTGCGCGAACGCCCCCGCGGCGGTGGCTGGCGCCCGGGTCAGCCCTGGCCCGCGCTCCAGCGCCCGACCTGGCGGCCCGACATCCGCGCCGCGGTCATCTCCAAGGCGCGGGTCAACATGCACCGCAAGATGCTCAAGACGGCGGCGGCCACCGGCCAGTACCCGGTGGCGGTTCTCTCCGACTGCGCCGTCTACCCCTCCGACGGGCCCAGCCCGCTGGACTTCCTGCCCCACAAGGACGGCAAACCGCTGCCGGGCGGCTTCCGGATCGGCGTGAGTCCGGGGATGGTGAAACACGAAGGCACCCAGACGACGCCGTGGGCCGAGGGTGCGCGCGAGGAGCACGGCGATGACCTCAACTTCGCCCGGTACATCAAGGACGGCCACGTCACCGCCCCGGACAACGGAGAGTAGAGACGATGGGCAAGCTCGCGGAGAGCCTGGACAAGGCGGTGGAAGGCACCTTCACCCGCCCCGTCCCCAAGTCGGCCGGTGCGCAGATGCGCTGTCTGGTCGGGCAGATCAAGGGCACCCGGCCGGTGGCCGACCTGCTCGGCATCTCCCAGCGCACCGTCGAGCGGTACGTCAAGGGCCAGCTCAAGCGGCCCGCACGCCTCTCGCCACCCGCATAGACCGCGAGGTGAGAAAGCGGTGGCAGCCGCAGATCCGCGCCAGGGCCAAGAAACAGGCCACCACCACTGGTGGCATCGTCCTCGACACCCGCGCCCGCTTCGGCTACACCGCCGCCCCCGGCACCACCGACGACGCCCGGCTGCGCCACATCACCCAGGCGTTGCCGCCGCAGTACGCCGCCCGCCTCTTCGACGCCCAGGAACAGGGCGCCGCCGAACAGCAACTGCCAGACATTGCCGCCGAGGGCCTGCAGGAGATCTACTTCAAGGACCGCGGCCGCCGCGCCCAGGGCCTGCTCGTGGAGTTCACCGACATCGACTACATCGAGGTCGACCTGTAAGGAGCGGAACGATGTTCCCGGGCCGGATCGATGTGCTCAGCGGCCGGCGACGATATCCAAGGTGATCTTCAGGCGGCGAGCCGCCATACCTTTGGCCTTGCTGACACCGAAGGCGTATCGGTCGATGGAAGCGGTGCCGTTGGCGGTGATGCGTTTGCCCTCGCCGACTAAGCTGTCGATCGCGACGACTACCGGCTGGGTCACTCCGCAGGCGGTCAACTCCCCTCGAAGTGAGGCTCCTTGGGCGGATTGATCCAGGCTCTGGCCCCGGAACTGGATCGTGGGGTGCCGCTCCACGTCCAGGAAGTCGGACGACCTGACGTGGTCGTCGCGCCGCTGAATGCCGGACGCGAAGCTGGCCGCGTCCATCTCGACACCCACCGACGACGCTTCCGGCGTCTCGGCAATGGTGATCCGGCCCTGCCTGATGCTGAACGTCCCTTGGACCGGGAGCAGCCCCAAGGCCCGCGTGGCGAAGCGCACGGTCGATGCGGCCGGATCGATTTCGTAGGTGCCCGCTGCTGGTAAGGACAGCTCCGCAGCGCTGGAAATCGCCATGTTCGTAGCCTCCGTTTGCTGAAGTCCCTCTTGAGTGGATGAGGATCTCGCACACACGGTGGCTGCACCAGACCCCCTTCAACTACCGCTGCGGCCCAGCACCTCGGCGACGCGGATGAACCCGTCCGTGCCGTGGCCCAGCCCGATGGCGCGGCGGGCCATGCCCTCGGCCGCGCGCATCACGCCCGCGTCGATGCCGTGGACCTCGGAGGTGTGGACGATATGGGCCATGGACGAGACCGCCGAGGTGATCGGGTTGCCTTCACCGGAAAAGGTGCCGCGGTCCACTTCCTCCGCGGTCTCCTCGAAGAGCGGTGGGAGAATCGCGCCGATGCCCTGCGCGAAGGGCGCCAACTCCCGGGCGCTGATCCCCTCCGCTCGCGCCACGGCCAGGGCGTGTGCGTAGCCCGCCATCGCCGTCCAGAAGATGTCGAGCAGCGCGATGTCGTAGGCCGCCGCCCGGCCGATCTCCTCGCCGAGGTGGGTATGGGTACCGCCCAGCGTGTCCAGCACGGGCCGGTGTTCCTCGTAGAGCCCGGCCGGGCCGCTGTGGATGAACACCGCGGCAGGCGTTCCGATGGTGGTGGTCGGCGTCATGATCGCACCGTCGAGGTACCGGATGCCGTGCCCCGCCGCCCAGTCCGAGGTGTCCCGGGCCCGGTCCGGAGTGTCCGCGGTCAGGTTCACGACGGTGCGTTCCTTGAGCGCATCGGTGACCTCCTCGCGCCGCAGGATCGCGTCCGACGCGTCGTAGTTCACCACGCAGACCACGGTCAACTCGCTTGCGGCGACGGCCTCTTCCGCCGATCGCGCGCCGACCGCCCCGCGCTCGATCAGCTCCCGATCCCTGCCCGGCGTCCGGTTCCAGACCGTGGTCCGCAGCCCGGCGTCCAGGAACGCACCGGCCAGGGCGCGGCCCATCGGCCCCAGACCGAGCACGGTGACGGCAGACTGTTCGGAGTGCGTAGACATGAAACTTCAACTCCCATATGGATATACGCGTAAGTAATAACTCAAAGGAAAATGAGCGAAGATGACACGCAGTCGTGCTCAGGACACGAATGTCTGCGGAGTGACCGCCGCGATCGCCGTGATCGACGGCAAGTGGAAGACCGCCCTGCTCTGGGCACTGGAGTCCGGACCGCATCGCCCCGGCGAACTGCGCCGGCGGCTGCCGGGCCTCAGCGAGAAGGTTCTGACTCAGGCGCTCCGTGAGATGGAGGCGGACGGGCTGGTGCACCGGGAGGTGCACGATGTGCTGCCGCTGAAGACCGTGTACTCCCTGACCGCGTTCGGCCGCGACCTCTCCGAGGCGCTGGCTCCCCTGTCCGATTGGGGCCACCGTCGCCTGGAGAAGCTGGCCGAGGCCCAGTCGGGCCCCTGACGCAACGCCCCCTCCGTCTCATCCGATCCGGCGGCCCTCCGACCGCCCGCAACAAGATTCGCTCCGTCGTCCGTCGCTGCCAAGTACCCACAAAAAGGTGGGTACAGCGGGCGGACGGCAGGGGAGCGGCGGGGCTGGCCGGGCCCTCGCCACCAAACACGTGGAGGTCACCCCGAGCACGGTGCTGCTCCCATCTACATCCGAACGTTCCACACGCAGGCAATGGCCACCGGCACAGCCGGGGAGCGCTGGTTGCTCCGGGCCGCTTCCCGAGCCAGCACCTCAGCCACAGCCGGCTGGTCCGCCGCCTCCACCCGCTCGGCGTCCGGCCGCGTATGGCTCGCAACACCGCCTTCGTCGAGCTGGCCTCCGAGCTGCCCGCGGTCATGGTCAGCCGACTGCTCGGCGTCCACCAGAACACTGCCGACGCCTGGAAGCGCATCGGCGGGCAGGACAACGCCTACGCCGCAGAGGTGGCCAGCCGCCTCTAATCCACGATTTCCTGAATTCAGGATCCCATGTACTCTCAGGGTGTGCTGACACTCGCTGCTGACATCGAGGTGTTGGCGCGGTTCGGCCGCGCCCTCGCCGACCCCATCCGCTGCCGCATCCTTCTCGCCCTCCGCCAGGCCCCCGCCTACCCGGCCGACCTCGCCGACGCCCTGGAAATCTCCCGCACCCGGCTGTCGAACCACCTGGCCTGCCTGCGCGACTGCGGCCTGGTCGTCACCGTCCCGGACGGCCGACGCACACGCTACGAGCTCGCCGACGAACGCCTGGGCCACGCGCTCGACGACCTGCGGGCAGCCGTCGTCGCCGTCGAGGCAGACAAGTCCTGCCCGGACGCGGACGAGAAGGGATGCTGCTGAATGACCGCGATATCCCTCGGCCCCAGCCCGGCCCGCCGTGACACGCTCACCCGGCGAATACGCCTGCTCGTCGCCGCGACCATCACCTACAACGTCATCGAAGCCGTCGTCGCGATCACCGCCGGCGCCCTGGCCTCGTCGACCGCCCTGGTCGGCTTCGGACTCGACTCCGTCATCGAGGTCTCCTCCGCCACGGCCGTCGCCTGGCAGTTCTCCGCCCGCGACCCCGCCGTCCGCGAAGCCCGCGAGCAGCGCGCCCTGCGGATCGTCGCCGTGTCGTTCTTCGCGCTCGCGGCCTACGTCACCGTCGACTCCGTCAGGGCGCTGACCGGCACCGGCGAGGCAGACCACTCGATTCCCGGCATCATCCTCGCCGCTCTCTCGCTGGCGATCATGCCGTTCCTGTCGGCAGTCCAACGCAAGGCCGGCCGCGAGCTCGGCTCCGCCTCCGCGGTCGCTGACTCCAAGCAGACCCTGCTGTGCACCTACCTCTCCGCCGTGCTCCTGGTCGGCCTGCTGGCCAACCTGCTGCTCGGCTGGCCCTGGGCCGACCCGATCGCCGCCCTTGTCATCGCCGCCATTGCCGTCAAGGAAGGCCGCGACGCCTGGCAAGGGAAGGGCTGCTGCGCGCCGACCGCTTCCAACGCACCGCCAGGGCCCACGACATCGGTGGGATGCGGCTGCCGCTCGGGATGCTCCTGCTGCTGAGTTACCCACATTGGTGGACGCCCGGGCTTGACCTTCGAGTCGGGTCGAAGGTTTACCGTCAAAGGCATGAGAACCATGCGGATCTCCCAGCTCGCCGAACGCAGTGGGGTACCAGCCACCACCTTGCGCTTCTACGAGAGCGCCGGTCTGCTGCCCGCCGACCGGACACCGGCCGGCTACCGCTCCTACCGCGAGGACGCCGTGGAACGATTGGCCTTCATCGGCGCCGCCAAGCACCTCGGCCTGCCCCTGGAGGAGATCGGCGAACTCCTCGGCGTCTGGGAGAGCGGCGCCTGCCGCGAGGTCAAGGCCGACCTCCGGCCCCGGATCGCCGGTCGCCTGGACGAGGCAGAGCGGCGCGTCGCGGAGCTGACCGCCTTCACCGCCTCCCTGCACTCTGCGTTGAAGCACCTGGATGCCCTGCCCGATCGGGCAGGGCGTTGCGACCCGGAGTGCGGCTTCCTCGGCCCGTCGGCCAGGACCGCCGCACAGCCGGTCGACGTGACACTCGCCCCCAGCCGCCAGGCCGCAGAAGAGGAACTGGAGTCCTGGCGTACGGCCTCTGTGGCCTGCTCGCTGACCGGCGGCGCATACTCCGAGCGCGCCGACCAATGGCACCAGGTCCTCGACGGGGCTGACCGACGGGCCACCGACGAAGGAATCCGACTGACCCTGCCCGCGGACCGGGCCGGAGCAGTCGCCGAACTCGCAGCCAGCGAGCAGCAGTGCTGCCGCTTCTTCGACTTCCGCATCCACCTCGCCGGCCACCGGCTGCATCTGGAGGTACGCGCACCTGAGGACGCCGTCGAACTCCTCACCGACTTGTTCGGCACGGCCTCCTGACCGCGCCCGAACTGTCCTCACCACCCGCCTGCCAGAGAGATCACCGACGTGCTCGTCGCCCGCTCCATCGCCCTGTTCGTTGTAGCCGCCCTGTTCGAGGTCGGAGGAGCCTGCTGGTCTAGCAGGGCATCCGCGAACACAAGGGATGGATCTGGATCGGCGCTGGAGTGATCGCCCTCGGCCTCTACGGTGCCGTCGCGACCTTCCAGAGCGATGACAACTTCGGGCGCATCCTGGCCGCGTACGGCGGCATCTTCGTCGCCGGATCGATCGCCTGGGGCATGATCGCCGACGGATACCGACCCGACCGCTTCGACGTCATCGGCGCCCTCGTCTGCCTCGCAGGAATGGCCGTGATGATGTACGCCCCGCGTGGAAACTGAACACCTCAACCGCAGGCCATTCCGCAGGTTCTGATAGCCGGACGTACCAGCAGAACCTTCGGCGTCCTGGTGGCAGTCGGTGATCCGGGCTACCCCGACCACGGCGCCGGTCGGCATCTGACGGCCGTGGATCGTGCGGGAGACCAGCGGGATGCGCAGCGCGGGCCGGTCGTCCGCTGGCCCGCGTGCAGCAGCACCCAGCCCGGTTCCCAGCCCGGCCTCCGCTGCCCGAAGCGGTTCTCGATCGTCTTGGTGCCGGTGAGGATGCAGGTGGCCCACGGCTGCTTGATGCTGATGCCGCGGATCCAGTCGCCTTCCGGCAGCACAGTGGTGGCGGCGCTCATGCGGCTCGCCCCCACAGGTGCGTGCCCGGGCCGCCCGCGCGCCGGCCGTTGATGGACGGCACCGTCGCGTGCTCTGTGGTGGCGAGGTGCGCGCGGCCGGAGTGCTTGCCGTCGTAGAGGGCCGCGTCCGCGGCGCGCTGCAGCGGGGGCGGGTCGCGGAGGCCGGTCGCGTCCGGGGCCGCGGCGCCGACCGAGGCGGAGACGTCGACGGCCAGGCCGTCCTCGAGGGCGACCGGGGTGTGCAGCATCCGCACCAGCTGCGCGAGGCGGACGTCGCGGCGACCGCGGGGCAGGGGCAGCACGACGGCGAACTCTTCTCTGAACTACCGGAGGCAGCACGGCAGCTGCCGGTAAACCAGTGGCATTTTCGTGGACGGGCCTCATAGCTTGTGCGTTCGTGACTGGTGATCCGAAGATGCGCCCAAATCGACACGACCTCGGACGAGTGTTCAACGAGGTGCCGGAGCTCTACGACCGGGTCCGGCCGGGATACCCCGACGAGTTGTTCGCGGACCTTGGCGTCGTCACCAGCATGGCCGAACGGTCGTCGGTGCTGGAGGTGGGCTGCGGTAACGATTGGCTGGCAGCGAGCGCACGACATGCTCCATCCCGGAGGCTGGACGGCGCTGCTCGGCCACGTCGTTGTCCGCCGGCCGGGAGAACCGGAGGTGTATGCCGAGACCGCCGATCTCCACGAGCGGTTCTGGCCAGGGAACCCTGATTGGGGTCATCCGCCACTCGAAGAAGACGTGCGCGGCACCGCTGAGGGTTGGGGCCTGGTCGACGATCCCGGAGAATTGTTTGGCCCAACGATCGTGGCTCAGCGAAGTTAGTGGGGTCGGGCTGGCACAGCGCTCCATTTGGCCATTCGGAGACACGGCCGTCTCGGCCGGCCCCACGGCTGGGTCAGCCCGGCTTGACCGCCAGCGTCGCAAAATAGTTCGACATGTATTGAGCGGATGCGTTGGATTGGTGCGGCGCTTCCGCGAAGCCGGTGAGGACGAACCCCGCGGCGAGTTGCCCGCCGATCTGGTCGGTGAGGGTGTGGCTGTATTCAAGAGCGGCATCCGCGCCGAACTTCGTGGCGCGTTCCTCGGCGGAGTACTGCGTGACATCGCTGTAGGGCAGCTTGTGCACGACGATCAGCTCCCCGCGCTCGTCGAGCGCCTCGTGGTCGAACAAGTACACATCAGGGTTGAGGAAGCCCACGAGCAGAGTTCCGCCCGGTCGCAGGACGCGGAAGCACTCACGCCACACCGGTGCCAAGTCTGGTACGAACAGGTTAGAGACCGGATGGAATACGACGTCGAATGTTGCGTCGCCAAAGGCGCTGAGGTCGCGCATGTCGCCCAGGACGGTGCGCAGCTCGAGCCCGTCGCGCGCCGCCACCATCTGGTCCTGGCCGAGCTGGCGGGGTGAGTTGTCGAATACGGTGACCCGCGCCCCTGCGGCGGCGAGGATCGGACCCTGCTGGCCACCGCCGGAGGCCAGGCACAACACGTCCTTGCCGGTCAGGTCCGTCGGCAGCCAGGAGCGGTCGACTGGCTCACGCCCGATGAGAACAATCGACCAGTCGCCCATGCGGGCGCGCTCGACATCCTCAGCACTCACCGGCCTCGACCACTCGTTGCCCTCTTGGACATACTTGTCCCAGGCTGCCCGATTGTGGGCAACGGGGTCGACAACAATGTCCTGCACGTTTAACTCCCTGCTACAGCCAAGCGGACACCTGCGGTACTGACAGTTCGGTGCCGCTAGCCAACACGATTGCAGGGTGCGGGCTCAACGAAATTAGCGGGCATCGAGGTGTCCACGGCCAGCGACATCAGCGGTGACCAGGTGCACCACCGGCCCGTCGGTGTCGTCGGCAACCCCGACCACGGCCAGGCCGTCAAGGCCTAACAACCGCGTCGTATCGTTTGCCACGTCCATAGCTCTTCTGTTGTGATCATCTTGCTTCGGCAACAACATGATCTACGAGAGCTGCGGGCATCTATCCGTCAGGGTCCGCAGTGGAACCCCGTCCGGCGCTCAAACCCCCACCAATTTCGAAGAGCCACGATCGTGCGCTGGTATCCAACCGTTCAGTGGTTCACCGGGGACGGCTTTGCCGATCACCTTCGCTCGTTGTCGCTGTACCGGAGACTCGATCGCGACGTCCGTGAGCCTTTGCTCGACGCCGTCGCCGAGCGGTCCGCACGCGGATGGGCGACCGGGCATCACGCCGTTACCTGAGCGTCCTCCGTGTTGGACGGCGCGCCCAGTGAGGCCAGGGACCTGCCCCTGAACTAACTCGAAGGTCTCGTAGCTGGGTCGCAACAGCTGCTCCCGGTGAACCTGGGCATCCCCTCTGTCCCTCACAGCCGCCTCACACCAGAGTGATCAGCAGCGCGGACACCAGCAGGGCGGTCTGGTGCAGGGCCTGATCGGTCAAGTACATGCCGTTCATCCCGGCCGCCTTCAGCTCCGCGAAGCCCTTGGCGCCGATGTGCTCCAGAAGCCAGCGGATCGGCCACCGGCGATCGAAGAACGCGTGCGTCACCGCCGAGACGGCGAGCCCTGCCGCCAGGCCGGTGAAGGACATCTGAAGCGGGAGGACGGCCCAGACCAGGGCCGGCATCACGGCCATCACCCGCGATCACACGCCGATCTGGCTGGCCGAGGAGAAGGACCTGGTCACCACCCTCGGACAGAAGCGTCTGGCGCCCCCTCGACCTTGCGTTGAAGAAGAAGATCAGCCGACACCGGCGGCCGGCAGCCGTCCCGGCCCAGGACGGCCGAGTCGCTCAAGGCAAAGACGTTGTCCGGCGCGGTGGCTCGTCCAGGGGGTGCACAGCGACGGCGATCTTGCCGCGTGGGCGTCCGCGGCCCTCGCCGGCAGAGCCACCTTCCAACAGTGTGTGCGCCTGTGCGATGTCGGCCAGCGGTAGCACGGCGCCGATCACCGGCCGGAGTTTGCCCTGGTCGACCAGCCGGCCGAGGGCCGCGAGCTTCGCCCGGCCGGGGCTGACGAAGAGGAAGTGGTAGGTCGCGTTCACGCCCCACGCAGCGAGCAGGTTCTGAGGTTGGGGGATGTCCACGATGGACACCACACGGCCTCGGTCGGCGAGGACCTCCGGGCTGCGGGCGAGGGTGTCCCCACCCACCGTGTCCAGCACGACGTCCACCCCACCCAGCGCGCGGACCTGCGGCACGTAGTCACCGGCCGAGAAGTCGATCGCGATGTCGGCTCCCAGTCCGGTGACGAACTCGTGATCCCTTGCCCGCGCGGTGGTTACCACCTCGGCTCCCAGCGCGCTGGCGACCTGGATCGCGGCCGAGCCGACCCCGCCCGCTCCGCCGTGCACCAAGACCCGTTCCCCGACCCGCACCCCGGCGCGTTCGACCAGCGCCTCCCACACCGTCACGCCCACGAGCGCGAGACCGGCGGCCTCGACGTGCGACAACCGTGCGGGCTTGCGGGCGACCAGGGCCTGGTCGACCACGTGGAACTCGGCGTAGGTTCCCTGCCCGGCGAACACCGGCGCCAGGTACCAGACCTCGTCGCCCGGCTGGAAGTCGCCTGCCCCAGGGCCGGTCTCGACCACCACGCCGGACACGTCATTGCCGATCACCGCGGGCAGCGCTACCTGGTCGCGGTAGTCGCCGCGCCGGGTCTGCAGGTCGAGGGGGTTCACGGACGTGGCCAGCACGCGCACCAGCACCTGCCCGGGTCCGGGAGTGGGTCTTGGCAGCTCTCGGGTGGCGAACGCGGTGTCCGCGTCACCGAAGCGGACGAGTTCCACCACACGCATCGAAGTTGGCATGCGATGACCTTAGATCGACATATCGCGAATCGTCAATATGTACGTGCGTTACGATCACCGCATGTTCTCGGAGGCGGAGTTGCTGGCTGTGTTCCGGGCCCTGTCCAACCCGACCCGCCGTCAGATGCTGGTGTGGCTCAAGGAGCCGATGAGTTTCCCCGGCCAGGAGCCCGACGACGTCGAGATCGGTGTCTGCGTGACCGACATCCAGCAGCGTGCAGGTCTGGGGCAGTCAACCACCTCGCAGTACCTCGCGATGCTGCGGCAAGCAGGGCTGGTGGTCGCCACCCGGCGGGGCAAGTGGACCTACTACCGCCGCGACGAGGCGAACATCGCCCGCCTCCTGGAGACCCTCCGCGACGTGTTCTAGATCCAATGCCGATGCCGTTCAGTTCAGTCCTGCTGCGGGCGAAGACTCCGGCCATCGCTGACCCCGGCAAGGTGAAGACCCTGTCGGGGAGGTCCCAGAGCAAGCGGCGGGTGATCGAGGCGTTGTGGCCGGCGACGTCGGCGATCAGGGGCCGTCACCCCAAGTCCCTCGTCGCCCTCGACCGAGCCAACCATCTGCTCACCAACCCGGCCGACACGCGGTACGTAGCCACCGTGCTCGCCGTCTGGGCAGGTCGCTACGTGCTCAGCCCGGCCCCACTTGGCGAAAGGACAAATCGGGATTAGCTTGGTTGATGTCAAGCAACCAACTCCCGACGGGAGTGATGCTCGGTGGGTTGGACGACCGAGCGGCGCAGGGTCGGAGCTGAGGGGGCCCTTCCGTCCTACGGCGATGGCGGCCCGGGGCCGCGGTACAAGTGGATCGCCCTGTCCAATACCACGCTGGGCGTCCTCATCGCGACGATCAACATCTCGATCATGCTGATCGCGCTTCCGGACATCTTCCGCGGCATCGGAGTGGATCCCCTGCGCCCCGGGAACACCAGCCTGCTGCTGTGGCTGATCATGAGCTACATGGTGGTCACCGCCGTGCTCGTGGTGAGCTTCGGGCGGCTGGGGGACATGTACGGCCGGGTGCGGATGTACAACCTGGGGTTCGCGGTCTTCACCGTGTTCTCCGTGCTGCTCTCCGTGACCTGGCTGCACGGCACCTCCGGCGCTCTGTGGCTGATCGGGATGCGGGTGCTGCAGGGCGTGGGCGGCGCCATGCTGATGGCCAACTCCAATGCCATCCTCACCGACGCCTTCCCCGCTGATCAGCGCGGTCTCGCCCTGGGACTGAACCAGGTGGCGGGGATCGCCGGGTCCTTCATCGGACTGATCCTGGGCGGGCTGCTCGGCCCGCTCGACTGGCATCTGGTGTTCCTGGTCTCGGTCCCCATCGGACTGTTCGGCACGGTCTGGGCGTATCTGAAGCTGCGGGACACCGGTGTGCGCACCCCGGCCCGGCTGGACTGGTGGGGCAACATCACCTTCGCCATCGGCCTGATCGCCGTGCTGTCCGGCATCACCTACGGCATCCAGCCGTACGCAGGTCACACCATGGGCTGGAGCGACCCCTGGGTGATCGCCGCGATCACCGGGGGAGTGGCGGTGCTGGGCCTGTTCTGCGTGATCGAGAACCGGGTCGCACAGCCCATGTTCCACCTGGGTCTGTTCCGTATCCGCGCGTTCACCGCCGGGAACGTGGCCAGTCTGCTGGCGGCGCTGGGACGCGGTGGCCTGATGTTCATCCTGATCATCTGGTTGCAGGGCATCTGGCTGCCCCGCCACGGCTACGGCTTCGAGGAGACCCCGCTGTGGGCGGGCATCTATATGCTGCCGCTGACCATCGGGTTCCTGATCGCGGGCCCCTTCTCCGGCTGGGCCTCCGACCGGTTCGGCGCCCGTACCTTCACCACCGGCGGGATGCTGCTGGCCGCCGCCACCTTTGTGGCCCTGGAGGAGCTGCCGGTGGACTTCGGCTATCCGGTGTTCGCCGCGATTCTGTTGGTCAACGGGATCGCCATGGGCCTGTTCAGCTCGCCGAACCGGGCGGCCATCATGAACAGCCTGCCGCCCGACCAGCGCGGGGTGGGCGCCGGGATCAGCACCACCTTCCAGAACTCGGCCACTGTCCTGTCCATCGGTATCTTCTTCTCCTTGATGATCGCCGGGCTCGCCGGTTCGCTCCCCGGCGCCCTCACCCACGGCCTGACCGCGGAAGGGGTCCCGGCCTCCGACGCGGCCCGGGTCGCCGCCCTGCCACCGGTCGGGGTGCTGTTCGCCTCGCTGCTCGGCTACAACCCGGTCAAAACCCTGCTCGGACCGCAGGTGCTCGACCATCTGCCGGCCCACCACGCGGCCTACCTCACCGGGCGCGGCTTCTTCCCGGCGCTGATCTCCCCGCCGTTCTCACAGGGCCTGTCCGCCGCGTTCGACTTCGCCATCGCGGCCTGTCTGGTGGCCGCGGTGGCATCGCTGCTGCGCGGCGGGCGGTATCTGCACAAGGGCGGGCCGAAGGCGGCTGTCCCGGCAGGGGTGGTCGCCGCCCAGGGCGGCGCCGCGGGCACCAAGGACACGGCGGACCACGCGGTTGGCGAGGACGTCGCGGACACTTCCCGCCACCCGGCGCCCGCGCCCCGGCAGCCGCCTCCGCCGAAGTCCGGGCCACCGCCTCCGCCTCCGTCACCACCTCCGTCGTCACCCGGCGGAGGACCGGGATCACCACCCGAGGAGCCGAGATGACCGCGCTCGACCCCACCGCCTCAGGCCCCACCGCCCCGGGCTCTGCCACTCCAGGCGCCAACGCCCCGGACCCCGCCACCCCCGGCCCCGCCACCCCGGGCCCCGCCACGCAGGGTGCCGTGGCCCCGGGCTCCGTAGCCCCGAGTCCCGCCGTTCCGGAATCGGGGGAGCTGGCCGAACGGCTCCGTACCGCCCTCCAGCATCTGCTCCCCGGCCTGCGGGGCACCCGGGGCGAACACGGCGATCTCACCCCCAGCCGCCAGGCGGCCCTGGGAGCGCTCGACACCCACGGCCCGATGCGCATCAGCGCCCTCGCGACCCGGCTGGGCATCGCCCTGCCGACCACGTCCCGCATGGTCGATCTGCTCGACGCCTCCGGCTGGATCGAGCGGACCCCCGACCCCGAGGACCGCCGCGCCAGCCTGATCGCCCTCACCGACCCCGGTCGTCAACTCCTCCACACCGTGCGCCACGAGACCGCCGCCCGGCTCGCCGCGCGGATCGAGACGCTGAGCCCCGAGGAGCAGCGGGCGCTGTACACCGCGCTGCCTGCCCTGGAGTCCCTGGCCGACTCCACGAACCCGTCCACGAACCCGTCCACGAACCCGTAGCACTGGACGACGCAGCGAGGCGTCTTGGGCTGCCTCAGCAGTCGGCCTCGGGGGCCAGGGCTCGCCTTCCTCGCCAGTCCTGCAAGCAGCTACATCAACGGTGCGATCCTCACATCAGGGTTTGGGCGGACGGGCGGGCGGGCGCCACGCCGGACGAGTGGTCGGGCCCGGCTCAGAGGAGCTCGGCGAAAGCGAGGGCGGTCATGCCGACGACCAGCAGGGAGAAGCCGAGCCGGGTGCGGCCGCGACGGCTCAGCTCTGCCATCGCACCGCTGAGCACACTGGCCGCCAGGAGGATGCCGATGACCATGGCCGGTTGGTGCTGGGCCACCGCCCTGACCATTTGCACGAGCGCGGCGACCATGAAGAACACGCCCACGAAGACGTAACTGCTCCGGGTCGACTCGGGACTCTTCCTGTCCTCGCGCATCATGGCGCGGCGCTCGCGCGGGGTGGCCGTCTGCCACCGCAGAGCCAAGTTCTGCCGACGCTCGAAGTCGTCGCTGTGCGGAGCGGTCACACCTGACTCCTCATGACGGGATTTGATCGCCGGTTGCCTGGTCCTGACCCCGGCTCCCCGGCTCCCCGGTCCTGACCCTGGCCTGGCCGTGGCCCGGACACCGGCGAGAAGGGTAGTCGACCCAAAGACGACGCTACTCCCGTAACTCCCTTACCGAGAAAGCGATCGGCCTGCCCGTTCCCCGGGCTCAGTTCGGCGGGAGGCGGTAGACGGAGACATGAGAGCGCGACTCGGCGGTGAATTCGGCGCCGGTCCAGTCCGCATGCCTGGTCTCCAACTCGAATCCGGCCAGCTGAGCCATGAGGTCGAGTTCGGCCGGCCAGATGTACCGGTGCGGACTGCGGGTCAGCCGAGCCTGCTTGCTGTCGTCGAACCGGAAGTGGTGCGAGACGACGTGCTGGCGCAGTACGTCGTAGGTGTCCAACCCGATGTAGCCGGGCTCGGCTTGACAGACAGTGCCCGTCTGGCCCGGCGGGAGCTTGCGCAGCTCGGGTACCCAGAGTTCGATCACGAACCTGCCACCGGGCCTGAGGTGGCGAGCGGCGTTGCGGAAGCACTCCACCTGCTCGGCTTGGGTGAGCAGGTTGGAGATGGTGTTGTAGACGAGATAGACGAGCGCGTACTCCCCGGGAGCCACGGACGTCGCCATGTCGCCCACGATCACGGGGATCGTCGCCTCGCCCGCCCTGGTGCGCAGTTGACGGATCATCGGAAGCGACAGCTCGATCCCGGTGACAGGGACCCCTCGTTCGGCGAGCGGGACGGCCACCCGGCCGGTGCCGATGGCGAATTCGAGCGCCGCTCCGCCGCCTGCGAGCTCAGCCAGGCGGTCCACGGCCGGCTCCAAGATCTCGGGCGCGAACATGCCCGTGCCCGGCGTGTCGTAGCCCTGAGCGGCGTCGACGTCCCAGATCTCCTCCTGGTTCATACCTTCACCATTCACCGCAGGGGTACGCGATGTCCACTGCTTTTGCCCCCGGGGCCCGAGGATGCCCCGGTCCGCGGCTCTGTGCTCGTTGTGCTCCTTGAGTGCGTGAGGAGGCGCCTCAGCCAGCGGGTCCGGGCGTCGCGCGCGTCTTTGCTGATGGCCGCCCGTGGCGCCAAGCCGTCGAAACCGTGATAGGCGCCGGGCCATACGTGCAGTTCGGCCTGGCCGCCGGCCCGCCAGATCGCGTTCGCGTACGCCATGTCTTCGTCGCGGAACATCTCCGCCGAGCCGACGTCGATGAACGCCGGGGGGAGACCGGATACGTCCGTGGCGCGGGCAGGGGCCGCGTAGGGCGGCAGGTCCGCCGCGCCGTAGCGGTCACCGAGCAGTGCTTTCCAGGCGGTCTCGTTGGAGATGAGATCCCACATCCCGAGGCCCGACATCTGGTGGCTGGAGAATGTGCGCCCGCGGTCGTCGAGCATCGGGCACAGCAGCAACTGCCCGAGGACGCCGGGACCGCCACGGTCACGGACCAGCAGGGCGAGGGCCGCGGCGAGGCCGCCACCGGCGCTCTTCCCGCCGACGATGACGCGGTCCGGGTCGATGCCCAGTTCGGCGGCGTGCCCGGTGACCCAGAGAAGTCCCGCGTAGCAGTCCTCCAGCGGTCCGGAGTACCGCGTCCGCGGTGCCAGCCGGTACTCGACCGAGATGACGGCCATGTCCAGCGGGAGGACCCACTCGCGAAGGATCCGCGGCAGCACCGACCATGCGTTGCCCATGATCATCGCGCCGCCGTGCATGTAGTACAGCAGCGGCAGCGGCCCTGCCCGCCCGGCGGGCCGCACGCTCACCAGCGTGACATCGGGGCCGTCCCGCAGCCCCGGAACGGTCAGCTCCGCCACCTCGAAACGGCCGTCGGCCCGCAGGTCCTCGGCCGTCGGCCTGGGCCGGGTCGCGACGTCCCGCTCTTGCCGGGCGGCGAGATTCCCAGGAGTGACCGGCTCTCTGGGCCCATTGCCCAAGGACTTCAACACGGCGCTCAGTTCGGGGTCGAAGGGAGGCACAGCCGTCGGCCTCGGGGCGGAAGCGCCCGTACGGGACAGATCCATACCGCGCATCCAAGCATCCGCCGCTGCCCGGCGGTACCGGCGGACCCCAGGCGCGTCCGGCGACTCGTACCCCCGTCGCGGTTCACCACTCCCGCTGGTCGCAGCCCCGGGAGTCCGGCGGAGGGTAGCATTTCGCCCGCGGGCCGCACCAGGGTCGACCGTGGCCGGGGGGAAACGTGGAGAGCACCGGGCATCACAGCGACTCACTTGTCGTGCTGACCGCACTGGACGTGGAGTACGAGGCGGTTCGGGCACACCTGGTCGATCCACGGCCCCAACTCCACCCGAGCGGCACCCTGTTCGAAGTGGGACGGCTCGACGGTACGCCGTGGCGGGTGGCGCTTGCCGAACTCGGCGACGGCAACCAGGGCGCGGCCGTGCTGACCGAGCGGGCGATCGCCATGTTCCGGCCGCGCGCCGTGGCATTCGTCGGGGTGGCCGGGGCGCTCAAGGGCGATATCGAACTCGGGGACGTCGTCGTGGCCACGCATGTGTACGCCTACCACGGCGGCAAGGACGAGGACGGCGAGTTCCACTCCCGCCCGAGGGTCTGGCCGGTGCGTCAGGAACTCGACCAGCTCGCCCGCTACGCCCGCAGGTCCGGTTCCTGGACCGGGCTGCTGCGGGAACGTTCGCCTGGCGCCTCCCGTCCGGCCGTCCACCTCAAGCCCGTGGCCGCCGGGGAGGTCGTCCTCAACTCGGCGGACTCGCCGCTGAGACGGCAACTGCGCCGGAACTACCAGGACGCCGCCGCCATCGAGATGGAGGGCGCGGGCGTGGCGCAGGCCGCCCACCTCAACGCCGCGCTGCCCGCCCTGATCGTCCGCGGAATCAGCGACCGGGCGGACGGGGAGAAGTACGACGCCGATGCCGAGGGCTGGCAGTCCCGCGCGGCGCGCAACGCCGCCGCTTTCGCCTTCTCCGTCCTGCGTGAACTGCCGCCCGGCGGCGGCCCGGCCCCACCCGGGCCGGAAACTCCCATGGACCCGGCACCGGAACGATTCCCGGCCGGGCCGACGGCCCCGGCCCCTGCTCAGCCCTCTGCCCCGTTCCCGCATCCGGATACGGGAACCCCACCGGACGACACCGGCCCCGCCGCACACCGCCAACTTCTCCGCTGGGCACGGAGGCTCTCGGACGACCTGGACCTCGTGGACTCCCCCCGGCCGGACGGCGGCACCGGCTCGCCGCCGCAGCTCAGCGGCGGGCTGTATGTGCGGCGCGCCGTCCAGGACCGGGTGGTGGAGGCCCTCTACGACGGTGATCCGAAGGCGGTCCTGGTCACCGGGGACGCCGGGAATGGCAAGAGCAGCCTGTTGTGGGGCCTCGCCCGGGATCTGACCGCCCTGGAGGACGCCGAGGTCTTCCTGGTGAACGCCGCCTGGCTGCTGCGCCCCCTGAGCGGCGCCGCCGGGACGCCCATGCTGACCCCCGCGACCGTGGTGTCCGGAGCGACGCACGCCCGGACACGGGGGCGTACACCGGTCGTGCTCCTCGACACCGCCGATCTGCTGCTGCACGACGACCACCACGAGATGGCGCTGCTCGACCTGTGCGAGGACCTCGCCGCCGCCGGTATCCGCCTGGTGCTGACCTCGCGGCCGGAGGAGGCGAACCGGCTGCGCACCGGGTTCATCCGGATGTCGCTGGGTCCGTACGACGACAGCGAGATCCCCCACGCCATCCGTGGACACGCCGCGCTCTACTGCCCCGACGCCGTCCCCCGGGACGACGAGGCACGGGTACGGAGACTGATGGAGCCCGTCGCCCGCGGACTGCCGGTGCGCGAGGTGTGCAGAAGCCCCCTCCAGTTGCGGCTGCTGTTCGAACTCGCCCGGGACGACGGGGCGTTCCCCAGCGCCGAGATCGACGCCACCGGCCTCTACCGCCGCTACTGGGACCATCGGGTCGTCACCGACCGCCGCCATCACGGCAACCAGAGCGCCACCGCGCCGGAGGACCTCTCCTCGATCACCGGCGCGATCGCCGTCGTGCTGATGTCGGCCGGCCGGACCGAGCTGTCACGCGAGGAGCTGGTCGAGCGGCTCACCTCGGCGCACGGCGGCCCACGCTCCTCGCGGCCGTACGAACCGGCCCGCGTCCGGTCGTCCCTGGAACTGCTGGTCGACCGGGGTGTGCTGGCCAGAGGTGCCTCGGACGGTATCCACTTCTTCCACCAGACCATGTTCGAGTACGCGGCCGCGCGTGGCCTGCTGCACCGCACCGGCGCCCGAGCGCTGCTTTCGCTGTGCGAGTGGGTCGGGTCCCATCCCCGTGACTTCTTCGTCGGGGCGATCCTCGAACAGCTCCTCATGCTGGCCGCCGGGTCCGAAAGGTATCGCGGCCCGGTACGGGACGTCCTGATGCGGATGGCGGCGCACGAGGACGCCATCATCCTGCACACCGTCGCCGTGGCCGTCGCGGCGCGGAATCCGGCCGTGGGCGTGTCCGTCGAGCCGCTGCTCACGACGGCGCCGCATGGCGTCGCCCGACGGTACGCGGTCCTGGCCCCGACCGTACGCGACACGGACGTCGACGCCCTCCTGCCGCAGCTCCGCGGGCTGTGGGAGAGGAAGGAGCCCAGCCTGCGGGAGGCCGTGCTCGAAGCACTGGAACGGCTGGCCGCCCAGAACTCGCTCACGGTCCATGCCGCCCTGGCCGACTGGGGCTGCGTACGGGAACTGACCGGGCGCCGTACGGGCGGCGCGGGCATCGAGGTCCTGCCTCGGCTGCTCGTGCTGACGTCACACGTCGATGTGGCATCCGCCCGTAAGGGCCTCATGGAGATGCTCGACTTCGCCCTGTCCCGAGGGCTGGCGGAGCTGGCATCCGGCGTCATGACTTTGTGGGCCCGGCACTGGGAGACATTGGGCTCGCCGGAGTGGGCCGCCGCCGTCCAGGAGCGTCTCCAGCGTGTGCGCGTCGCGCCGAAGTCGTACGACGTCGAGCTCTTCCAATCGGCCCTGGCCCGGGTGCTGGCCGCCTCCTGGACCCACGACCACGGGCTCCCCGGTGACCACGGACTCCTCGGCCGCCACGGACTTTCCGGTCCCCATGGACTCCCCGCCGACGGCGGTCCGGCCCCCGGAACCCACCCCTGGGCGCACCACCTCGACCATGCCGTGGCGCTGCTCGAAGCGGACGACCACGACACCGCGGGCAACGCCGGACTCATCGCCGCCACAGCGGTCCTGGCCACGCTGCCGCACGGCCACTGGGCCATCGAGGCCACCCTCGACCGCTGCCTGGACATCACCGGGCAAGGAGCGCTCCACGCACTGCAGCACCGGATGGTCTTCCCCCAGTTGCTCAGCGCCGACTGCGCCGCCGCGGAAAGCCTCGTACACCGGCTCGCGGTCATGCTGAAGGCCCTGCCCTGCCCCGAGAACCAGCCGGTCACGGCCCCGCAGCGGCGAGCGCTGGTCGCCCGCCGGATCCTCGCCAACCGCGACGTTCCCCCGCACCGCGTCCGGCAGGTCCTGGAACACTCCGGCTGGGACGCCGACTCCGACCTGTGGCTGTCCCAGGACGGCCTGGCCACGCTTCTCCTGCCGGCCGCGCTCGGCGGCCACCCCACCGGGGTGAGCAGGCTCGAGAAGGCGACGACCGCCCCCGCGGCCGCCCGGAACCTCGTCCGCCGCTCACTCCACCGGGCCGTCACGGACTCCGGTCTGCACACCGAGCGCCACATCGGCCTGCTGGTGAACCTGTCGCTCATGGACGCCGACACCGTGCTCCTGGAAGCCCTCACCACCGGCCGGGCCAAGAAGGGCACCGGCCCGCTGCCGCCCCTCGCCCACGAACGGGTGCTGGGGGCGCTACGCGCCTCGGCCCCCGCCCTCACCGGGCTGATCGCGGACGAGATCGCCGAGGGCAACAGCGGAAAGCGGCAGCGCCAGGCACTCACGCTCTGGGAATGCTCCGTGTCGGTCGGCACTCTCCCCGCGCCCGACCTGCCCCAACTCCTGCCGCGGTACGGCACCTTCTCCGACCAGAAGACCCGGGCAGCCTTCCTCGGGCTGGTGGGAACCATCGCCGCGCGCGAACCCGCCCAGTACGCCACGGCACACACCTTCCTCTCGGAGCTGGTGTTCGACGCCGCGGGAGACATCCCCCGCCTCGACGACGCATCGGCCAGTACCCGGAACGCCGCCCGCAAGGCCCTGCTCCACGCCGCCTGCGAGTCGGGCCCCCTCACCCCATCGGCCCTCACCACGGCCCTCGACCTGGCCTTCGCGCCACCGACCGACGCCGGACTGATCAGCGGGCTCGACCAACTGGTGCGCCGGCTCAGCACCGCACACGGCGCGGCACCCGCCGCCGAGCTGCTGATCCGTGTCGTCGGCGCGGCCGTGGCCTCCCAGCAGGGCCGCGCCGCGGAGAACCACCTCGCGAAGGCGCTCCGCGGCGCGATGGACAGCGTCTTCGACCACGGTTCTCCCGCCGTGTACCGGACGCTGTGGGAGCACCTCAAGGAGCGTGGCCCGGAGGACGACGCCGACCACGTGGTCTTTCCCGAGCGGTACGCGCTGGGGCTGGTGAGCTGCGCGGTCCGCCGGTCGTACGCGGCAACCCGCAAGGACCTGGAAGCGCTTGTCGCCCATCCGCGGGTGCCACGGCCCACCAAGATGTGGATCAGCGATCAGCTCAGCGCCCGGTCGCGGGAACACACCGAGCACGACCTGAGCTGGGTGCTGGACGGCGAGATGCCCGGGCGGCCAGTGGCAGGATGTTTGCGGTAGTCGTCATCGAGGTCACGGGTGTGAGCGCAGGCCCGTTCGATCGCGGGAGAGCCGAAGGAGCCCGATGAGCCGGAAGAACCACCATGTCGCCGTGCTCGTACTCGAGGGCGCCAAGCCACTCGACGTCGGCATCCCCGCGCAGGTGTTCTCCAACCGGCCGAGCATGCCCTACGAGGTACGGGTGTGCGGGGCCGCGCCCGGACTGGTGACCGGCGGCGACGGCCTCTCGTATCACGTGGCCGAGGGGCTCGAGGCGTTCGAGCACGCCGACACCGTCTTCATCCCCGGCTACCGGGAGCCGGCGACCACGGAACCGTCGACAGCGGTCGTCAGCGCGCTCATGGCCGCCCACGAGCGCGGGACCCGGCTCGCGGCCATCTCGACCGGGGCGTTCGCGCTGGCCGCGACGGGCCTGCTCGACGGCAAGCGGGCGACGACCCACTGGCACTACACCAAGGCTCTCGCCGAGAGACATCCGCTGGTGCGGGTGGACGAGAACGTGCTGTTCGTGGACGAGGGCGATGTGCTCACCTCGGCGGGCGCCGCATCCGGCATCGACCTGTGCCTGCACCTGGTACGGCGCGACCTCGGCGTCGGGCTCTCCAACCACGTGGCCAGACGGCTGGTGGCGGCGCCGTATCGCAGCGGTGGGCAGGCACAGTACGTCCCCCGGAGTGTGCCCGAGCCGCTCGGCGACCTGTTCGCGGGCACACGGGAGTGGGCCCTGGCGCACCTCGCCGAACCGCTGACCCTCGAAGCGCTCGCCCGCAACGCGCGGGTGTCGGCGCGCACCTTCTCGCGGCGGTTCGTGGAGGACACCGGCTACACGCCGATGCAGTGGGTGCTCAGGGCGCGGGTGGACCTGGCACGCGAGCTGCTCGAACGCACCGATCTGGGCGTGGAGCAGATCGCCGACCGAGTCGGCCTCGGCACCGGCGCGAACCTGCGTCTGCACTTCCACCGCATTCTCGGCACCTCCCCGACGGAGTACCGCCACACCTTCTCGGCCTGAGCTTCCCGAGCGGCGTGCGTGCATATCGAGGGCTGGCGGGATCCTTGCGCACAGTGGCGTTCAGGCCGCTGTCGGCCCGGGATCCGGATGCCGACGATGGGGGCGGAACGAAAGGAACCTCCATGACCCGCATCGCCGTCAATGGATTCGGCCGCATCGGACGCAACACCCTCCGCGCCCTGCTCGAGCGCGACAGCGATCTCGAAGTGGTCGCCATCAACGACCTCACGGCCCCCGAGTCCCTCGCGCACCTGCTCAAGTACGACAGCGCGCTCGGCCCCCTCGGCCGCTCCGTCGAGGTCGACGGGACCGACCTCGTGGTCGACGGCCGCCGCATCAAGGTGCTCGCCGAGCGCGAGCCCGCCAACTTGCCGTGGGCCGAGCTCGGCGTGGGCATCGTCCTCGAGTCCACCGGCCGCTTCACCGCGGCGGATGCCGCCCGCGCACACCTGCGTGCCGGCGCCCAACGAGTGCTGGTGAGCGCCCCGTCCGCCGGCGCCGATGTCACGCTCGCCTACGGCGTGAACACCGATGCCTACGACCCCGCCGAGCACGTGATCATCTCGAACGCCTCGTGCACCACGAACGCACTGGCTCCGCTGGCGTCCGTACTGGACGACCTGGCCGGTATCGAGCACGGCTTCATGACCACGGTGCACGCCTACACCCAGGAGCAGAACCTCCAGGACGGCCCCCACCGCGACCTGCGCCGCGCCCGCGCCGCCGGGGTGAACATCGTGCCCACCACCACCGGGGCCGCCAAGGCCATCGGTCTGGTGCTGCCGAACCTCGACGGCAAGCTGTCGGGCGACTCGATCCGGGTGCCGGTCCCGGTGGGTTCGATCGTGGAGCTGAACACCGCGGTCTCACGGGAGGTCAGCCGCGACGAGGTGCTCGCGGCCTACCGCGCCGCCGCCGACGGCAAGCTCAAGGGCATCCTCGAGTACTCCGACGAGCCGCTCGTCTCCAGCGACATCACACGCCGCCCGGCATCGTCGATCTTCGACGCCGCCCTCACCCGTGTCGAGGGCAAGCACATCAAGGTGGTGGCCTGGTACGACAACGAGTGGGGCTTCTCGAACCGCGTCATCGACACGCTCGAACTGCTCGCGCGCGACTGAACCCGTGGACTGACTGACCGTGAGGGGCCGGCATCGACCGGCCCCTCACCATTGCGGCGTGTGCCCGGCCACGCGTTCAGGTACGGTCCGCGCCGTGCGGGTCAGGCACGGTCCGCGCCGCATGGGTCAGGTACGGTCCGCGCCGCGCGGGGAGGGCCGGGTGCGTGTCGCGTGGATGGAGCCGAGCAGACGCAGGGCTTCCGCGCTGCTGCCGCCGGGCTCCGCGTGGTAGATGACGAGTTGCTGGCCCGGGGCCTCTCGCACGTCGAATGCCTGGTAGCTGAGGGTGAGGGGACCGACGTCGGGGTGCTGGAACCGCTTGGCCTCCTGGGTCTTGCCGCGCACGGTGTGGCTGCCCCACAGCCGGGCGAAGTCCGCGCTGTTCTCGCTGAGAGTGTCCACGAGCCCGAGCAGGCGCGGGTTGTCCGGCTCGTAGCCCGCCGCCTGGCGCAGATTCGCCACGGTGGCCTGGGCCGCCCGGTCCCAGTCCTGATAGAAGGTGCGGCCCGCGGGGTCCGCGAAGGCCATGCGAGCCAGGTTGTCCGCCGGACGGAACGGTGAGTAGAGGCCGTCGGCCAGCGCGTTGGTGGCGAGGACGTCCAGAGTCCGGTTGAGCACGAGGGCAGGCGTGTGGGGGTAGCCGTCCATCAGTTGCCGCAACCCGGGGCTGACCTGGTCGGGCACACGGACGGCGGGGTCGTCGGGCACCGTGCCGGCCAGCCGGTGCAGATGGCCCCGGGTGTCGCCGTCGAGGCGCAGCGCACGGCTGAGCGCGTCGAGAACCTGCGCGGAGGGGTGGCGCTCCCGGCCTTGTTCCAGCCGGGTGTAGTAGTCGGCGTTGATGCCGGCGAGCACCGCGACCTCCTCGCGGCGCAGCCCGGGAACGCGGCGGGTGCCGTAGCTTGCCATCCCCACCTCTTCGGGCCGTAGCCCCGACCTGCCGCTTCGCAGGAAATCTCCCAGGTCGTTGTCAGCCATGACCTCAGGCTACGTGGCGCCTGGACCAGGTGCCTGGGTGTGCCGCACCCAGGCAGAACGCGTCCTGGTTGACCTGTGGGGCACTGCCCAGACTCGGTGGCGCAGGACAACCCCCACCAACGAGAGGTTTGCCATGACCGCGGATTCGGCGGACGCCCCGGACATCGACGTCGTCGGCATGTGGGTCACCGCAGACGGCCACATCCGTCAGGAGCTGCGTGCGGACGGCCGCTACGACGAGGCGCGTGGCAGGCGTGCCAGCGCGTACACCGGCCGCTACTCCGTCACGGGCAGCCATATCGACTACGTCGACGACACGGGCTTCACCGCGACGGGTGACGTACGCGACGGCGTGCTCTACCACGAGCACCTGGTGCTGTACCGCGAGCGGCCCGGCTCCTGACGGACCCGAACCACGGACCTCGAACGACAGACACCGAGCCCGGCTCGGGCGACCCCCATCGAAAGAGAGAGCAAGAGCATGACGCAGGAGGCCAGCGGCCCCCTCTCAGCACAGGACCCACCGGCCGGTGAAGGCCGGACCGGTCCCCGGCCCGCCGGGCCCGCCGGTGCGACGCCCGGCGCGCTCGCCCTGCTGACCCTGTGCGCCGCCCACTTCATGGACGCCATCGACCTGTCCGACGTGGGCGTCGCCCTGCCCGCCATCCAGGACGACCTGGGCATGTCACCGACGTCCCTGCAGTGGGTGATGTCCGCGTACGCCCTCGGCTACGGCGGTTTCCTGCTGCTGGGCGGCAGGGCGGCCGACCTGCTCGGCCGCCGGCGTACCTTCCTGGCGGCCGTCGGTGTGTTCGCGGTGGTCAGCGTGGCGGGGGCGGTCGCTCCCAGTGGCGGGCTGCTCATCGTGGCCCGGCTGGTCAAGGGCGTGGCCGCCGGGTTCCTCGCCCCGGCGGCACTGTCCTTGATCACCACCAACTGGCCGGAGGGCCCCGAGCGCGGCAGAGCCCTGGGCTGGTACGCCACCGCGGGCGCCTGCGGATTCGTCGGCGGCCTGGTGCTCGGCGGTGTGCTCACCGAGGTCTCCTGGCGGCTGGTGTTCGCGCTGCCGGTGCCCATCGCCGTGGCCGCGCTCATCGCGGGAAGCCGTCTGCTGCCGGCGGACCCGCCGCCGGCCGGGCGGGGCGGAGTCGATGTCGCCGGGGCGCTGACCGTCACCGGCGGGCTTCTCCTGTGTGTCTACGCCATCGCACAGGCGCCGGAGCACGGCTGGACCTCGGTGCGCACCATCGCCCTGTTCGCGGCGACAGCCATCCTGCTCGCTCTATTCGTGCGCATCGAGGCCAGGGCCGGCACGCCCCTGGTGCCCCTGTCCTTCCTCACCCGCCGCCAGAGCGTGGGCGCCAACTTGACGATCTTCGCGATGTGGGGCGCGTACACCTCCTTCGCGTTCCTCGCCACCCTCTATCTGCAGAACGTGCTGGGCTGGACGCCCCTGGAGACGGCCGGTGCCTTTGTCCCCCTCGGCCTGGTCAACGGCGCGGTGGCGCCCTTCGCGGGGCGTCTCGCGGCCCGGTTCGGCGCCCACCGCATGATCGCGGCCGGGATGCTGCTGCTGGCCGCGTCGTACGCGATGTTCTTCCGGTTCGGACCCGACTCCTCCTTCGTCTCCGTGGTCCTGCCCGTCATGGTCCTCAACGGCCTCGGCACCGCCGCCACGTTCCCCGCCCTGAACATGAGCGCCGTCACCGGTGTACCCGACCGGGACCAGGGCCTCGCCGGGGCGCTGCTCAACACCTCCATGCAGATCGGCGGTGCCGTCGTGCTGGCCGTCGTCACCGCGGTGGCCGACGCCGGTCAGCGGGCGAACGGCACGGATCCGCTGGCCGGATACGTCCCGGCCATCGCGGTCATCGTCGGCGGCGTCCTCGCGGGTCTGGCCGCCACCACGCTCATCCGCAACGCCCCAGCGCACCCCACCCTGCCCACCACCGACGCTTCCCGCGGTGGCACCGAAGAAGGACAGCACCATGACGACACCCACTCATCCCGCTGATTCCCGGGAGTTCACGGGCAAGACCGCCCTGGTCACAGGGGCGGCACGCGGCGTCGGCAAGGAGACCGTCCGGCTTCTGCACAGCCGCGGCGCACGGATCGTCGCCGTCGACCAGCGCCACGAGGTGACGGAACTGGCCTCGGACTTCCCGGGTGTTCACCCCTTGGCCGGCGACATCACGGAAGAGGCGACCGTCCACCGCGCGGTACGGGCAGCCGTCGATGCCTTCGGCGGCCTGGACATCCTGGTCAACAACGCCGGGCGCACCCTCAACAAGCCGATCACGGAGACGACGGCAGAGGACTGGGACACCGTGATGGCGGTCAACGCCCGGGGATCCTTCCTCGTCTCCCGTGAGGCGTTCCGGGTGATGAGGGAAGGCGGTGGTGGAGCCATCGTGAGCACGGGTTCCTACACATGCACCGTCGCACTGCCCCAGGGCGCCGCGTACAGCGCCTCCAAAGGTGCCCTGGCTCAGCTGACCAAGGTCCTCGCCGTCGAAGGCGGGCCGCTGGGCATCCGGGCGAACATCGTGGCCGCGGGAGTCATCGAGACGGACTTCCTCGACACGTTCCGGTCCGACAGCCGTGCGTACCTGGCATCCTTCGCCGACGCCCAGCCGCTCGGCCGGGTGGCCCAGCCCGAGGAGATCGCCGAAGTGCTCTGCTTCCTCATCTCGCCCCGCTCCAGCTTCATCACGGGTGCCGTGGTCGCGGCGGACGGCGGCTTCACCGCGATCTGAGCGGCGGACCCGCACAGTGGGCGTTTTACGCAGCGGCAGCGGCGTAAGCGCCCACCTGCCATTGCGGGGACCGTCCGGCCGGTCCAATTTCTCTATGTAGTGCTATATGGGGCATGACCGGCATGGTGAATGCGCTCCGCCAACACGAATGGAATGAGCAATTCCATTTCAACTCCATTGCGCAACTTGTGACTTGCATCACAAGCTCATCCACAATGGATCACATTTTCGTATCTCTGTGAAACGATGCACCGGTGCTGGCCTCGACGAAGTAGCTCATCGCGAGACAACACCGATCCACGGGGCCACCCGAATCCACATCGGGTGGCAGTACGGCAAATGACTTCTTCAAGTTTTGGCTAGCCGTAACGGGGAGGCGCCAATGCCAACGATGATTGTTATCGGATACAGAGACGATCTCGATCAGGCACTGCGGCGCCGAGACATGGACCCCTTCTATATCGTCCAGGCACCCGCGAGCCCGCCGAAGGGTCGGAGGTCCATTCGGGTCGCCGACATGGAGAACGCCCAGGAGATACTCCGGGCGGTGCTCTCCGCGCGCATTGACGATGTGGCGGGGGTGCTGAGTGTCCATGAAATGGGCGTCTTCGGGGCAACCTATCTGCGGCAGCAGCTGAACCTTCCCGGGAACACGGATTCAAAGACGGCCCTCTACTTCCGGGACAAGTATCTCCAGAAGAGCAAGCTACCGTCTCGGGTGAAGCGGGCGCGCTGCCGGCATGTGTCCATAGGTACGTCGTTCACCGACCTCGCCAATGACCTGGGAGATGTCTTCGTGGTCAAGCCGGCGACCGGAGCCGGCGCTCTCCGTACGAACATCGTCCGTTCTCCGGAGGAGTATGCACAGGCCCTGACGCTGTTCTCCGGTCAGTCGGATGTCGAGATCGTCGCCGAGTCCTTCGTGGGCGCGCCCGAGGTCTACCTCGACGGCGTCTGGGAGAACGGAGACCTCCAATGGTCGTCCATGAGCAGCTACCACACCTCGCCGCTCACGGCCGCACAGGGCGGGATCCTGTCCGCGTACGTACTGGACAGAAGGCGGAATTCGCCATTGTTCCAGCAGGCGGAGACGCTCGCGAGGGAAGCACTCACCAGCCTGAACGCACCTGATTGCGTATTCCATCTGGAAGCGTTCATGGAAGAAGCGGGGCTGACCTTCGGCGAGTGTGCCATCCGCCTCCCGGGGGCGCTGTCCCCTCAGGTCAATAAGTTGACCTTCGGCGTCGATCTCTTTGACGTCGAAATCAGTCTCGCGCTGGGGGGCGGGGCGATTGAAGCCCTGCGGGGCCACGGCGCTCCGAAGCGCTTCTACGGCTACATTCTGCTGCGCCGGCCCGACGGCTGCAATTTGACCCAAAGGGATTTCGAGCGCAACTTCCTTTTCGATGAGATCGATTACGATTCATCACCCGATGCGCCGATCGGGCCGTATGGCCGCGTGGGACAGGCCATCTTATCCGACCCGGATGAGCTGAAACTGCAGAAGGCCATCGAGGACATCGTGCGATTCAACGAGGTTGGCTCCATCTGACCTTCCGGCCAGTCCGGACCGAGCCACCGGCCGGGGATACCCCGGCACCAACGGAATCGCATCGTCTCGATCACGCGTGCCGCGGGCGCCGAGCTCCGCCCGCCCCTGGCCGCATTCAACCGTGCCCCGCCCAGGATCCGCACCCCCGTCGGCGTCAATGTGCGAACCCGACCCCGATCGCCTTTCCGCGGCGCGACGCGCCCCAAGCTCCGCTCGCCATGGTTTTCCGTCCCTTCTGATCGGAGGACTTCCCCCATGCCGGATCAACGTCATGCCTCGACACTCCCGCAGCTGCTCGAGCGCGCGGCATCCGACACGACTCGAGGCGTTGTATTCATCGGCGGCCCCTTCCTTTCCTACGCGGAGTTGCGGGAGTGCGCCTGCCGGATTGCGCAGGGGCTGCGCGACCGCGGCACCGCCCCGGGTGACCGGGTACTCATCGCCGCCAACGATCCGGAACCCTTCTTCCGCGCCTTCTGGGGGTGCG
Organism: Streptomyces sp. 11-1-2; assembly: GCF_003595545.1. Taxonomy (NCBI): domain Bacteria; kingdom Bacillati; phylum Actinomycetota; class Actinomycetes; order Kitasatosporales; family Streptomycetaceae; genus Streptomyces; species Streptomyces sp. 11-1-2. The sequence continues at coordinate 594,124 of NZ_CP022545.1, read as the reverse complement.
TACTCGCCGGTGCCGTGCCGTGTCCGATCGCACCGCCGGCCGACCCTTCCCGGTGGCACGCTCAACTGGAGCACCTGCGCACGCTCCTGGGCGACCCGTTGGTGGTCATGTCCAAGACGGCCCACGGAGACCTGCCCGACGTGGGGCTGCGGAGCGTGACGGTCGAGGAGCTGAGTCATGCCGTGGCCGAGCCCGATCAGCACCATGTGGCCGCGCCGGACGATCTCGCCCTGCTGATGCTCACCTCCGGGTCCACCGGGTCGAGCAAGGCGGTCAGACTCACCCACGCCAACCTGCTGGCGGCCCAGTCCGGTAAGGCGGGAGCGCTGGAACTCGGGCCCGACGACACCTCGTTGAACTGGATCTCGGTCGATCACATCGCCGCCATCGAGGCGCATCTGCTGCCGATGTTCAACGGCGCCGGCCAGGTCATGACGACGCCGGCCACGGTGCTGGCGGACCCCGTGGAGTTCCTCCGGCTGCTCACGGCTCATCGGGTGCGAGTGACGTTCACCCCCAACTTCCTGTTCGGGCAGATCAACCAGGCCCTCGCCGGGCGGCCCGCCTCGCGGCAGGAGGTGGACCTGTCACACATACGGCACATCATCTCCGGCGGTGAGGCCACCGTGACCGCCACCGTACGGGCGTTCCTGGACACGCTCTCCCGCTACGGGTTGCGCGGAGATGTGATCGTGCCCGCGTTCGGAATGACCGAGACCTGCGCGGGCAGCGTGTTCAACCGCGACTTCGCCACCCGTGACCTGGAGACGGAGTTCCCCCCGCTGGGCAGCCCGGTGCGGGGCCTGCGGATTCGCATCACCGACGACGACGGCAAGGTGCTGGCCGCCACCGACCAGCCCGGATCGGCCGAGCCGGGGGAGGTGCAGCTGCACGGCCCGATGGTCTCCGACGGCTACTTCGGCAACGACCGGGCCACCGCACAGGCGTTCACCCCCGATGGCTGGTTCCGCACCGGAGACCTGGGCCACCTCGACTCCGAGGGCCGATTGATGCTGGTCGGCCGCACCAAGGACTCCATCATCGTCAGCGGCGTCAACTACTACAGCCACGACCTGGAAGCGGTCCTGGACGAGCTGGACGGGGTGAAGCGCGGACAGGTCGCCGCGTTCCCGATACGCCCCGAGGGGGCCGACACCGAACAGCTCGCCATCGCGTTCGTCCCGGCGGGCGGCACCGCTGACGAGACCGCGGTGTACCGGGCCATCGTGGCGATCCGCAGCTCCACGGTGATGCACTGGGGATTCCGGCCACAGCTGATCCTCCCCGTCGCCGAGGACGAGATCCCCCGCGGCAACCTCGGCAAGATCCAGCGGTCGCGGCTGCGCGCGGCCGTCGAGGACGGGAGCCTGGACGAGGCGGCCCGTCGGTCGGACGAGGTGAGCACCCGGTTCCTCGGCGGCCACGTGGCCCCGGAGGGCGACGTCGAGACCGCACTGGCCGCCATCTACGCACGCGTCCTGGACACCAGGACGGTGTCGTCGACCGCCAGCTTCTTCGACCTGGGCGGAACCTCGCTGGACGTGCTGCGGCTCAAGCTGGAGATTCAGACCGAGTTCGGCATCCAGGATGTGCCGATGTCCACGCTCCTGCAGGCCCCGGCCGTACGAGCGCTGGCCGGCCGCCTGACCGCCGGACACGGTGCCACCGGAGACGCCACCTACGATCCGCTGGTGCCACTGCAGGTCACCGGAGACGGGACGCCACTCTTCTGCGTCCACCCCGGCCTGGGGGAGGTGCTGGTGTTCGTCAACCTCGCCAAGTACTTCACCGGCGAGCGGCCCTTCTACGCCCTGCGCGCCCGTGGCTTCGGGGCGGGCGAGACCCACTTCGAGTCGTTCGCCGACATGGTCTCCACCTACGTCGAGGCCATCCGGCGGGCGCAGCCCAGCGGCCCGTACGCCGTCGCGGGGTACTCCTACGGCGGGGCGGTGGCGTTCGAGATCGCCAAGCGATTGGAAGCCGACGGCGACCAGGTCGGCTTCGTGGGTGTCTTCAACCTGCCGCCGCGGATCTCCGACCGCATGAACGAGATCACCTTCACCGACGGCGCGATCAACCTGGCGCTGTTCCTCGAGCTGATCGACGCCTCCGACATCGAGCGGCTGACCGCCACCCTCCGGCCGCTGCCCGAGGCCGATCAGCTGGCCTATCTGATCGACCACGCGCCCAAGCGGCGCCTGACCGAACTGGACCTCTCCGTCGAACGGTTCACCGCCTGGGTGCACCTCGCGCAGAGCATGGTGCACCTGGGCCGTACCTACGAACCGTCGGGTTCGGTCGGCCAGGTGAAGGTCTTCTACTGCACCCCGCTGCGCGGCACCAAAGAGGAATGGCTGGAGGGCCAGCTCAGCCACTGGGACGAGTTCACTCGTGACCCCAACACCTACATCGAGGTCGACGGGGAGCACTACACCCTGATGAGCCCGCAGCATGTGCAGACCTTCCAGGCGACCTTGCGGCAGGAACTGGCCCGCGCGCTCGGCTGAGACGGGCAGAAGGCAACCGCTGACACCACCAGGAGCCGCCGATCATGCAAGGCAAGAAGATTCTCATCACCGGTGGGACCGGACAGGTCGCGAGGCCCGTCGCCGAATCGCTCGCCACCGACAACGAGGTGTGGTGCCTGGGCCGGTTCGGCGACCAAAGCGCTCGCAAGGCCCTCCAGGAACGGGGCGCCCACACCGCCGTCTGGGACATGGCCACCGATGATCTGGAGGGCCTGCCGCGCGACTTCACCCATGTGCTGCACTCGGCAGTGCACCGGGGCGACGGCAAGGACTTCGAGGAAACCGCGCGCATCAACGCCGTCGGCACCGCACGGTTGATGACACACTGCTCCGCGGCCGAGGCGTTCCTGTACGTCTCGTCCGGGGTGGTCTACAACCGAGCCGATCGGACCCATCGGTACCGGGAGAGCGATCCGCTGGGCGGGGCGGCGCCGTGGCTGCCGACGTACCCCGTCGCCAAGATCACCGCCGAAGGAGTGGCGCGCGGTCTGTCCGAAGCACTCGCTCTGCCGACCGTGATAGCCCGCCTCAACATCGCCTACGGCCCGTACGGCCACGGCGGTGTGCCCATGATCCTCTTCAACCAGATGCGCAAGGGGCAGCCCTGCGCGGTGCCCCGCGAGGGGCAGAACTACTGCGACCTGCTGCACACCGATGACATCGTCCGTCAGGTACCGCTGTTGTGGGGCGTGGCGCAGGCGCCCGCGCGGGTCGTGAACTGGGGCGGTGACGAGGCGGTCGGCATGACCGATCTGCTGGAGTACATGTCCGCGCTCACCGGAGTGCCGGTCCAACTGGACCGCGGCGACTACAGCCGGGAAACGGCCACCTTCGACCACGGCGTCCGCCGCGACCTGATCGGGGACTGCTCCGTCGGCTGGAAGACCGGTATCGCCCGCACCGTGGCCGACTTGTTCGAGGAGTACCGCGACCGCGTCGACGACTACATCGATGCGCACGGAGCCGAGACATCTCAGTGACGAAGAGGAGTGGGGAACGAGCATGCGCAGGTCCGCAGATATCGACGCGCTTCAGCAGGTGCTGTCCGCTGCCCTCGGGTCCCGCGAGCCGGTGTGCTCCCTGGCCCAACTAGGCCGGGATGCCGACGCGTTCGCCGCCCTGGACCCCGCCGTGCTCGAGCGCCCCACCCTGGTGGGCGGCGGGTCCCCGTACCACCCGACCAGCCCCGTCCCAGCCCTCCACACCCTCGATGAGCTGGCCCGCCGCGCCGATGAGCTGAACGTGGCCCAGATCCTCGTGCCGAATGTGCGCCGCAGTGACGACACCGGCGCGCTGCGGGCGGCAGGTCTCGTGCCCCTCGCCACCGAGAGCGAGTGTGTCGTCCGGTTGCCCGGCGAGGTGGACGAGGTCCTGCGGGCCCGCGTCGGTGCCGGGCAACTGCACGATCTGCGCCGCCACCACCACGCGCTCTCCTGTGACGTCACCTGGGAGCGGATCCCGCTGACCGAGCTCGATGGGAACCCCTGGGCGAAAGACGCCTTCGTGGAACTCCACCGGTGCCGGACGGAGCGCCACGGCGGTCAGGACAACCTGTACAACGCCGACGCCCTCGACGCCCTCGCACACGGCTCATTGGCGGACCGCACGGAGATGCTCGTGCGCCGTAGCGAGAAGACCGTCGTCCAGGCCGGACTCATCACCACATCCCACAACGGCCGGGGGCTCTACTACCTCACCCAGGCCATTGACCACGACGATCCCGCCGCGCGGCACAACCTCCACGTCGCGACCTTGTACGAGCTGTACCGCCACGCCCGGCGCTCCGGCCTGGAGTGGGTCCACCTCGGCCGGGGGGATGCCCACCGCATGCGCCCGCTCGGAGCCGATCTGTTCGTCCCCCTCGACCACTGGCTGCGGGCCCCCGGCCTCGCGGCCCCGGCGGCCGAGGGAGCGGAGCAGGCGGTGTCGGAGTTCGCGGCTCTCCCCGTCACGGGCGTACCGGTCCCGGGCCCGGCCCGTTTTCGCCAGGTGCCGCGGTTCGACACGATCGACCTGTCCAGCAACACCAGTCCGTTCCTGGGCGCCGCGGCCGAGTATCCCCACCTCGATACGGCAGAGCTGGCCGACACCTACCTCACCACGATCTCGACGCTGCCCGGCCACGACGGGGTCGATGCGCTGAGCGCGGATCACCTGCTCTTCACCAGCGGCGCGGTCGACGGCGTCATGCTGCTCCTGGCGGCGCTGGCGTCACCCGGCGAGTGCGTCTGCGTCATGCCGCCCACCTTTCCGCTCTATGCCCACTTCGCCCACCTCCTGCGCCTGCCCGTGGTCGAAGTGCCGCTGTGCGGTGACGACCTGTCCCGGCTCGACACCGAGGGCATCCTCGAGGCCGATCCACGGGTGACCATCCTGTGCGATCCCAACAACCCCGTGGGGACCAGGCTCGATCCGGAGCAGGTACACGACCTGCTGGTCGGGGGCCGCGGGCTGGTGGTGATCGACGAAGCCTATGTCGAGTTCAGCGAGAAGCCCTCGTACGCCGGGCTGGTCGAAGAACACGACAACCTCATCGTGCTCAGGACACTCTCCAAGGCATGGGGCCTCGCCGCCGCGCGGTGCGGAATCGCCCTGGCCCAGCCCGGCATCGTCGAAGCGCTGCGGCGGGTGCAGGTGCCCTTCGGGTTCACCAATGCCTCCCAGCACGCCGTGCGGGATCGGCTGACCAACTCGCGGCCGGTGCTCGACGGCATTCAGCGCATCCGCGCCGAGCGTGACCGGATGGCCTCGGCGCTCGCCGAACACCCGGCGGTGGACCGGGTGTTCCCCTCGGAGACCAACTTCCTGTTCGTCAGACTGCACAAGCACGAACGCGTCATGGAGCAGCTTCGGGACGCGGGGATAGTCGTCGCCGACACCGGGCGCGCGATCCCGGACACCTGCCGCATCACCATCGGCGATCGGCGTGCGAACACCGCCCTGCTCGACGCACTCTCCTCCGCCGTGTGAGCCACATCGATCAGCCGAAAGGATCCGATTCGTGGGTAATGAATCTCGCTCCGGTCTCACCCTGTCGAGCACCGTAGTCGCCGAAGCCTTTGCTCGCTGGAGTCCGGAGCTGCGGAAGGAATTCGACAACAACGCCCATAACGGCTGGATCGGCCAGTCGCTGGTGAAGGAGACCGATTCGCTGCGCATCTGGGAGACCTCTCTTCAGCCGGGAGAGCGGATCCCCGTCCATCGGCATGTGCTGGACTACTTCTGGATAGCGCTCACAAGCGGCCGGGCCCGCCAGCACTCAAGCGATGGCACCACTCACGAGATCTCCTATGTCCGAGGACAGTCTCGGCATTTTTGTTGCCCCGATGGGCGATACCACCTTCATGACCTGAAGAATATCGGCGATGAGGTTCTGTCGTTCCTGACCATCGAGACAAAGGGTGGACCGAACGAGCCCATTCAGCTCTGAATAGCGTGAGGGGTGGTCGGCCCGCGGGAGGGGATGTCCCGCGGGCCGGCCGCTCAGCTCTCCTTCTTGGTGACCACGAACCGGTCGATGACCAGGTAGTCGATTTCGGTGGCGAGGAAGCACTCCAACGCGTCCCGCGGCGAGCAGACGATGGGCTCACCGGCCACGTTGAACGAGGTGTTGAGGAGGCAGGGCACATCCGTCCGCGCGGTGAACGCGTGCAACAGCCGAGCGAGCGCGGGGTTCTGCCGCTCGTTCACCGTCTGGGCCCGTGCCGTGCCGTCCACGTGACAGGCGCCGGGGATCCGCTCCTGGTACTCCTTCCGCACCGGGAAGACGAAGGTCATATAGGGGGATGAGGTCTTCTTGCCCATCTCGAAGACGCGCGGGGCCTCGGATTCGAGGATGACCGGCGCGAACGGGCGGAAGGGCTCCCGGTGTTTCACCCGGAGATTGATGATGTCCTTGATGTCGGGGAAGGATGGATTGGCGAGGATGCTGCGGTTGCCCAGGGCACGCGGTCCGAACTCCGCCCGGCCCTGGAACCAGCCCACGACGTTCTTCCCGGCCAGCAGCTCCGCCGTCCTGTCGGCGACCGAAGCAGCGTCGGGCTCCTCCTGCCACTCGACGCGGTCCGCGTACCCCGCGAGGGTGTCCAGGACCTGCCTCTCGTCGTACGAAGGCCCCAGGTAGGGGGTGGTGACCGCGTCGGCGGGCCGGTTCCTGAGACCGGCGGCGTACACGGCCGCGCCCATGGCTACCCCCGGGTCGCTGGCCCCGAAGCTGACCTCCATACCGGTGAACGGCGACCTCTCCAGCATCTTCGTATTGGCCACGCAGTTGAGCGCCAGACCGCCCTCGAAGAGCAGGGTGTCCAGGCTGGAGGCCGCGGTCAGCGTCCGCAGCTGATGAGCGGTGATGGCCTCGACCATGTGCTGTGCCAGCCCTGCGACCTTCACACGGAAGTCGAACTGCTCGCGCTTCTCGCTGTCACCGCCGAACAGGCTGTCGAACAGCGCATAGTAGGCCCCAATGTCCCGGGGGATGGAGATGGTGTACGAGCCGTTCTCGTGCAGCCGCACCACGCGTTCGAGCAGCGGATTGTGGTGCGGCGGCGGGCCGTACGCGGCCAAGCCCATCACCTTGTACTCGTCGTTGTTCGGTACGAACCCCAGGTAGCGGGTGATCCTCCCGAACGCCACCCCGAGCGAGCTGGTCATGGGGACCGCGCTCTCGTCGAACAGGCGGACCACACCGTTCCGCAGCTCGCCCATGACGGCGGACAGGGTCTCCGCCCGGCCGTCGCTCACCAGGAAGGCGGCGTCGCCCCCGCCGGCCAGGTAGGCGCCGCACATGAGATGGGCCAGATGATGGGGCACCAGGGTGAGCTTGTTGGGATCCAGCTCGTGCCCGGTGCGCTGGACGAAGTCGTTGTACACCGCGTCCCGGCCGAGCATGTCGGTGTAGAGCTCACCCGTGCTGCGCAGAGCGTCGAACTTGGCCGTGACCGGCATGTCGGAGTCGCATATCTCCGAAATCATCTGCTCGGCCACGGTCGGCGAAAACCGCCAGGGGAAAGCGAAAACATCCACCTGGTCGATGTCGACGCCAGCCGAGTTCAGACACCACGTGATTGCGTCCGCCGGAAAATCGGAGGTCTTCTTGACCCGGCTCAGCCGCTCCTCCTCGACCGCCGCAACCAACTCGCCGTCGATCACCAGAGCCGCCGCGGCGTCGTGACCCACCAAGAGATTACGGCCGACACCAGTTGCCCCGTAGAGACGCCCGAAAAGTTCCGCACCTCTGCTGAATCCGTTGTAACCGAGTACGATCACTGGCTCTCAGCCTCCCAAGCACGACAGTAGCGTCAGGAAGAACAGGTTACTGGGCCCGCATACTTGAGGGATAGGCGTGATGCACAAGCAGATTGTGGATTTCTTTCCCCGGGCCCGACACCCGGGGAGAATTCCCCACCGAATGTCCCGCGGCTCGATATCCGCACAGCGCGCTCATGGATCTGAGGGGCGGAACTGGCCCGGTTTCCACGTGGTTTGCCCCTCGGGCGCGCCCGGACCGTGGCTGAACGCGGCCACGGGTACGTATGCTTTGGGTCATGTTGAGGTTGGAACGGCTCCGGGCAGACCACGCGCCTGCCCTGCTGGCCTTCGAACGCGAGAACCGCGAGTACTTCGCTCGGTCGATCTCCGACCGCGGGGACGCGTACTTTGCGGAGTTCGCTTCCCTTCACCGCGCCCGGCTCGCCGAGCAGGACGCCGGTGTGTGTCACTTCCATGTCGTCATGGACGACCAGGGGGAGTTGGTCGGCCGCGTCAATCTCGTGGACGTCGAGGAAGGCGACGCCGAACTCGGCTACCGGATCGGCGAGCGCGCCGCGGGCCGTGGGGTGGCAACCGCCGCCGTGCAAGAAGTGTGCCGCCTGGCCGCCACGGAGTACCGCCTCTCCACCCTCACCGCGGTCACCACCCTTGACAACGTGGCCTCGAAGACCGTGCTCGAACGCAATGGATTCACCGTCGTGGGGAACGTCACCGTGGCCGGGCGCGCGGGTATGCGCTATCGCCACAAGCTCGTTGCGGCGCGCTGATTCCACCCACGGTCGCGTGCAGCAGCGGGTGGCGTTGGCGAGGTCAGGTGGTGGCCAGCAACAGGTCCTCTCCGCTGGACGGACGAAGGCCGTCGGTGCGACCGGCGAAGTAGCGCTCGGCGAGCGAGGCTCCCGGCACGTGCCGGGCGTCCTTGAAGCCGGATGCGCGGGCCAGCGCCAGCATGTCCTGCGGGGTATAGAAGCTGACGAACGGCGTTCCGGCCGCTTGCGCACCGTCCTTGCTCGCCTTGAGGCCAGGGCGATCGGCGTCGTCGAGGAGCTCGGCCGGCAGCAGGAAGGTCATGGCGAGCGTCGAGCCGGGTGCGAGCCCGGCGATCTGACGCAGGGTGGCCGCGGTGGCGTCTTCGGTGAGGTACATGGTGACGCCGGTGGAGACGATGACCGCCGGCCGGTCGGAGTCGAAGCCGGCAGCGGTCAGCCCCTCCAGCCAGGACTCGCTCGCTTCGAAGTCGACCGGCACCAAGTGCAGCCAGTCGGGGATGCCGTAGCCGAGCTCGACCAGGCGGTGGCGCTTCCACTCCTGGGGGCCGGGCTGGTCGACCTCGAAGAGCTGCAGCCGGGAGGCGATCTCCGGCCTGCGCTGGGCGAAGGTGTCAAGACCGGCTCCCAGGGCGACGTACTGAGTGACGCCGCGATCGGCCTGCTCGGCGACCAGGTCCTCGATGAAACGGGCGCGGGCCACAATGGCCGCCCGGAACCCGCTGGTGGTGTGCGGATCCATGTCGGGGCGACGGCGCCAGTCGTCGTCGGGGGCCGCCAGCCGCAGGCCGATCTCGTCGTCGAGCACATGCGGCGGCGGGTCGACCTGGACATGCATCGCCCGCCAGAGGGCGACCCGCACGGCGGTGCTGTCCGGCGTCTTGCCCTGCTCGTCTGCCATGATCTTCCCTCTCCTTCCCGGAAGCGCCCTCACCGCTCGCGACGCGTCCGGCGTTTCCCGCTCAGCCGACACCGTCGGAGACTACTCGTCCGGGGACTCGGGATATCCGCTGCCGGCTTCGTTGAATCGCACGATTTCCTCGATCGTCCGCTGCAGCTTCAGCTCATCCTGGTCGGATACGATGGCCTGTCCAACACGGCCATACGGCCCGACCGGGGCATCAGGTGACGAAGAATACTGGATCTCATCGAACGTGAAGTGACGTTCGAAATCGCTCTGCGTCAGACTGCCGCTTTTCGGGCGACGGAGCAGGATGTAGCCGTAGAATCGATCCGGGTCACTGCTGTCCAGCGGCTGGGTCACCTCTTCTCCGAGCGCGAGGCTGATTTCGACGTCGAAGAGATCGACGCCGAATGTCAGCTTATTGACCTGAGGGGAGAGCGCTCCCGGGAGACGGATGGCGCATTCACCGAAAGTCAGTCCCGAGTCTTCCGTGAACGCTTCCAGGTGGAACACGCAATCCGGTGCGTCGAGGCTTGTGAGTGCCTGTCTGGCGAGCGTCTCCGCTTGCTGGAACAGTGGTGAATACCGCTTTCTGTCCAATATGTGGGCGGCCAGCACGCCGCCCTGTACGGCACTCAGCGGTGATATGTGGTTGCGGCTCATGGACGACCATCGGAGATCGCCGTTCATCCAGATGCCGTCTATGTAGACTTCCGAGGCGTCTATGAAGGACTCGGCGACGATCTCGACATCCGACTGCCCGGAGAACGGCTTCACGGCCTGCGCGTACTCGTACGGGGACCGGACGACGCTCGTGCGAAGGGCGCCGGCTCCGGTAGCCGGCTTGACCACGAAGACGTCCCCCAGATCGTTGGCAAGATCCGTGAAGGACGTGCCGATGGGCACATATCGGCAGCGCGCTCGCTTGACCTGCGGCGGCAACTTGCTCTTCTGCAGGTGCTTGTCCCGGAAATAGAGAGTTGCCTTCGAGTCTGTGTTTCCGGGAAGGCTCAACTGCTGCCGCAGATAAGCTGCCCCGAAGACGCCCAATTCATGGACGGTCAGTACTCCCGCTACGTCATCAAGATGTGCGGAGAGCACTGCTCGCAATATCTCCTGGGCGTTCTCCATGTCAGCGACACACCTGAAGCGTCGGCCCTCTGGTGTGTTCGCCGGCGCCTGCACGATATAGAAGGGGTCCAAGCCCCGGTGCCGCAGCGCCTGGTCCAGACCATCCCTATGTCCGATGACAATCATCGTCGGCATTCTTGTCTCCCCCGGTTACGGCTGGCCAAAACATTGAAGAAGTGATGCGCCATACCGTCATCCGATGCCAATACGGGTGGCATCATTTCACAGAGGTGCGGAGATGTTGCCTGTGATGTAGATCACGGGAAATCTTTGTGGTGGGTGGCATGGATCGTCCATTCCTTTTCTTCTCGCCGGAGAATCAAACGAGGCATATGGCACGAGATCGTTGGTTCGGCTCCGGTCATGCGTGGTGCCCGGCGTGGTCCGGGTCGAGACCGGCGTCGCCGATCACGGCGAACGGCAGTATCGAGACGAAACCGACGCCATAGGCGGTCAGCCCGATCCAGTTCCACCGGCCGTAGATGCCGCGGGGGTTGAAGATCTCACGGATCGAGTAGCGGCCACGCCGCACCACATAGAAGTCGATCAGGTTGACCGCGGTCCACGGTGTGAAGAGGTAGCCGAGGACGATCGGGAAGTCCCCGAAGGTGGTCAGGAAGTCATCGTCGGCACTGAAGGCGAGCGCGGTGGAGACCACGCCGAGGACCACCAGTGTGGCGATGCGGGTGCCCAGGGTCAGCGGGATCCGCTTCACCGAGTCGATGCTGGAGAGCAGCGTGAGACTGCCGCCGTAGCAGTTGAGCGTGCCGATGGTGAACAGCGGAATCACCGACAACAGCAACAGCACCACACCGAAGCCGGACAACAGCTGGTCACCGGCGCTGACCACGGCATCCACCAGGCCCAGCTTCGGGAACAGCCCCGCGGCCACCGCCCCCACCAGCATCATCCACGCGCCACCGTAGTGCCACGATCCACACCGCCTCGGGGGTCATCTCGCGCAGCTCGCCGGTGTCCGCCCCGGCCGAGAAGGCCCGCGGCACTCCGGTGACGACCACGGCCCGGCTGGTGCGCACCTCCTGGCTGCGCAGGGCGTCGAGCAGGACGGACTCCAGATGGGTGGAGAGCGCGTTGAGCTTCCGCTCGCGCCGCAGCGTGAGGACGGCGATGTCGTGGTGTTCGCCGGTGCGCTCGATCTCCACGGTGCCGGCCTCCGGGGAGGTGACGGGCGTTGTGTCGGTGACGGTCATGGCGCTGGTGCTTCTCCTGCCTCGCTGCTTGACGGCCGTTGCCGCGCCGGGTGTGCGGGCGGCGCGACAATGGGGTGGTCGGCGCAGGGGCCGTGGGCGTGGCCGTACGGCCCCTGCCGCCGGATGGCGCCGGTCAGCTCCCGGCGGTGAAGGACAGCAGGTCGTCCAGGCCGCGCTTGCCGACCTCGTTGGCGATGACCAGCCGCTGGATCTCGGAGGTGCCCTCCCAGATCCGGTCCACCCGCAGCTCGCGCCACAGCCGCTCGACCGGCATGTCCCGCATATAGCCGCGGCCGCCGAAGATCTGCACACAGCGGTCGACGATCCGGTTGGACGCCTCGGAGGCGGCGAGCTTGGCGGTGGCGGCCTTGGCGTGCAGGGTCTTGCGGTCGCCACCCTGGTCGAACTCCCAGGCCACCTGGTGGGTGAAGGCGCGGTTGGTGGCGATCTCGGTCACCGAGTCGGCGATCATGCCCTGGATGAGCTGACGGTTCATCAGTACATCCCCGCCCTGCTCGCGCTCCTTGGCCCAGTCGACGGCCAGCCGCAGCGCGCGCTCGGCGGCGCCGATGGTGCGCGCGGCGATCATCAGCCGCTCCTCGGTGAACCAGTCGCGGGTCAGGTCGTACCCCTCGCCGATCCTGCCGAGGACGGCGTCCTGGCCGACCCGGGCGTCCTGGAAGAGGAACTCGGGGTGTTCGTAGACGAAGGTGTGGGTGTAGCGGGGGGTGCGCTTGACGGAGACGCCGGGAGTGTCCTTGTCGACGAGAAACATCGTCGGCTCGTTGTCCGGCCGCACATAGGCGAGGACGATGAGGAAGTCCGCCGCGTCGCCGACCGTCACAAACCACTTCTCGCCGTTGAGGACATAGCCGTCGCCGTCCCGGGTGGCCGTGGTGCGGATGCGGGAGGGGTCGGAGCCGGCATGTTCCTCGGTGATGGCCACCGCGTCGCGGCGGCGGCCCTCGATGTCCGGGACGAGGTAGCGCTCGCGCTGCTCGGGAGTGCAGGCGCTGAGGCAGTTGGCGGGACGCCACACCGCGTCCCACAGGGCGTTGGTGAGCTTGCCCAACTCGTCCTGGACGACGACCTGTTCCAGGATGGTGAGGCCCGCGCCGCCCCAGTCGGCGGGCATGTTGATGGCCTGCAGGCCATGGGCGAGCACCTCGTCGCGGATGACGGCGTGGGCTTCGGGCGGCAGACCGTTGTTGGCCTCGCACTCGTCCTCGAACTGCATGATCTTGCCGGTCAGGCTGGCGGCACGCTGCTTCAGTTCGGCCAGACGGGGGCTGAGGGCGAATTCCACGGTGTTTCCTCCTGTTGATGTGGCGCGAGCGAGTTGATGTGGCGCGAGCGAGCGCTCTTACGTGTGGGTGTCAGCCGGTGGCTGTCAGCCGGTGGGTGTCAACCGTGTGGTGTCAGCCCAGGACGATGCGGGCGTCCAGGCCCTGGCATCCGCGCGGAGTGGCGAGCAGCGGGTTGACTTCCAGCTCGGCGATCTCCGGGTGGGCCGCGGCTACTTCGGTGATGACGGCGATGGTGTGGGCGAGTGCGTCGAGATCGACGGCGGGTCGGCCACGCACGCCGTGCAGCAGGGCGGCGGAGCGCAGCCGATCCAGGAGCTCACGGGCCTGCCCGGGGGAGAGCGGGGCGAGCGCGAAGGCCACGTCGCGCAGCACCTCGGTGGTGACCCCGCCGAGGCCGAGCATGGTGACGGGCCCGAACCGGGGGTCGCGCCGGACACCGACGATCAATTCGACGCCGTCGCGCAGATCCGCCATGGCCTCGACGCAGTACCCCGGCGGAGACAGTCGCTCGGCCATGTCGGCGACGGCACCGCGGACCGCCGAATCGCCCTCCAGCCCGAGCGCGACACCACCGGAATCGGACTTGTGCAGCAGGCCGAGCGCCTTGACCACGACCCTGCCGCCGATCTCGCGGGCCGCCTCCACGGCCTCGTCCACGGTCGTGACCGGGCGCGCCGCCGGGAAGCGCACACCCGCGGCGCGGATCAGCTCGCGTGCGCTCCAGTAGCCGTCGTCCGCCACCGGCGGCAGCGGGGCGGGCAAGGGCCGCAGCGCGGGGTCGGCGGCGGTGCGCCGGGCCAGCATCCCGAGGCTGCGTGCCGCTTCCTCGATGGCGCGGAAGACGGGGACACCGCGTCGCTGCAGTTCCTCGGCGGCGTCGCTGTAGGGATACATGGTGTGAACGGCCACCGGTTTGCAGCGGTCGCGCACCAGCTTGCCCATCTCGGCGGCGGTCTCGGTCTCGGCGGCGGCCAGGGCGGCGCTGTACTCGCCGTAGCCGCCGAAGTAGCCGGTGATCAGGACCGAGTCGGTGTCCGGCGCGTCGAGCAGATCGCCCAGCACCCGGGCGAAGGAGGTGACGTCCCGCTCACCCATGCCCGCGAGGTCCACCGGGTTGCCCACCCCCGCCGACGGCGTCAGATGGCCGCGCAGCAGCCGCGACAGCTCGGCATCGAACTCGGGTACGGACAACCCGTACCGCTCGGCCAGGTCACAGGCGACCGAGGCATGCCCTCCGCCGTCGGCGAGCACCGCCACCCTGCGGGCGGGGGCCGCGCCGAACAGATGCAGCGCCTCCAGCAGGCTGGCCATCTGACGGGGGCTGGCCACCCGGTCGATCCCGCCGGCCCGGCAGGCCGCGTCGATCACCGAGCTGCCGCTGACCAGCGCCCCGGTGTGCGATTTGGCCCCGCGTACGGATGCCTCGCTGGCGCCGACGGTGAGCAGTACCACGGGCTTGCCCATCGTGGTGGCCTCGGCAGCCGCCGCCACGAAGTCGCGGCCGTCGCCGAAGTCCTCGCTGTACACCGCGATCAGCTTGGTCTCCGGGTGCACGGTGTACGCCCGGATGAGGTCGGCGACGGTGAGGTCGGCCTGGTTGCCGAGGGAGGCGAAGCGGGAGAAGCCGAGCCCCCGTTCGGCCAGGATCCGGCTGAGCTCCAGGGCCATGTTGCCGCTCTGCGAGATCAGGCCCACCGGGCCGGGCGGCAGCGGATTGGAGGACAGATACAGTTCGCTGCCGCTGTCCAGGACACCCAGGCAGTTGGGGCCCAGCAGCACGGCACCCGCCTCGCGCACCCGCCGGGCCAGCGCCGTCTGCCGCGCCTCGCCCTCCGTGCCGAGTTCCGCGAAGCCCGCGGTGATGCCGACGATGGCGCGCGCCCCGGCGGCGAGCGCGTCCTCGACGGCCGACTCGAACCCGGCCGCCGGGACGGCGATCACCGCGAGGTCGGCGCGCTGGGGGAGTTCGGCCATGGAGCGGTAGGCGCGCTGGCCGAGCACCGGTTCACCACGGCGGTTGATCAGGTACACCGGGCGCCGCTGCCGCATACGCAGCGCCTGCACACTGATCCAGTTGCCCCACTTGGCCTGGTCGTTGCTGGCTCCGACGATGGCGACCGCGTTGGGCGAGAACAGCGGTCCGAGGTCGCGTTCGGGAACGCGCCGCTCAGTGGCGGAGAGGGTCATGGGTTGTCCTTAGGGGACGAGTCCGGCGTGGTGAGGTCGGGTTCCGGCGCGGCGAGGTCGGGTACGGGGTGCCCGGCACCCCAGGCGTCCGCTCCGCCGTCGACCGCGACGGTGGTGCCGGTGATGTAGGAGCCCTGCGGGGAGGCGAGGAAGGAGATGAGGCCGGAGACGTCCTCGGGCCGGCCGAGCCTGCCCAGCGGCACCGACCGCTCCCAGCGTGCCCGGTCCTCTGGGGTGTAGTGGTCGTCCAGCCCTCCGGTGGCGATGGTGCCGGGGGCCACGCACACGGTGCGGATGCCGTACCGGCTCCACTCCAGGCTGAGCCCGGCCGCCAGGTTCTCCACCGCGGCCCGCGCGGAGGCGGCATGGGCGAAGCCGGGAATGCCGCGGCGCGGAGAGAAGGCGATGAAGAACACGGCGCCGGAGCGCTGCGGAATCATCGCCCGGCGGGCGACCTCCCGGGTCATCGCCCAGGTGGCGTCGACGGCGAGCCGGTGCACGGCCCGCCAGCCACCCGGGCTGATCTCCTCGGCGGGCGCCGAGAACTGCCCGCCCGCGTTGTTGACCAGGACGTCGATACGGCCGAACGCCTCGAGTGCGTGGCCCACGACCGTGGTGACGCTGCCCTCCTCGCGGATGTCCGCGGACACCGTGACGCAGGATCCGCCGAGGGCCTCGACCTCATCGGCCACCTCCGCCAGGGGCTCCGGGCGGCGCCCGCAGATCACGACGCGCGCCCCGCCTGCGGCCAGGTCCAGTGCGGTGGCCCGGCCGATGCCGGTGCCTCCGCCGGTCACCAGCGCGACCTTGCCGGTGTGGACATCCGGCCGTAGCCCGCTGCCCGGCGGCGCGGGTTGATCAGTCCGCACAGAGCCTCCTCGATCGGTGTGCCAAAGGTTTGACTGATGCGTCAGTTAGCCCTCCGGCCGAGACTGACGTCAAGGGGGTGCAGCGAGATAATTCCTATGGAGGGAAGGGAGTTCACCGTGGTCGCCAGACTTGCTGTGGAGCTGACGCATCAGTCAGAATGACCGGGCGCTGAGCGCCATGACCAGACGCCGAGCGCTGCCGCGGACGGGGAGCCAGGACCGAGGAATGGAGAGACGATGTGAGCACCGGCACGAAGACGGAGCCCAGGACCGATGAGGACCGCAGGGCGAGGATCCTCGACGCCACGTGGCAGCTGATCGCCGAGCGCGGCTTCCACGCCGTGCGCATCTCCGACATCGCCAAGGTCTGCGGCACCAGCACCGGCACGGTGCACTACTACTTCCCGGGGAAGAACGACGTACTGGCGGAGGCCCTCAAGTACTGCGTCGACCGGGCCTTCGCCCGCCAGTCCACCCAACTGCGCGCCGTTCACAACGCACACGAGCGGCTGCTGAAGCTGATCGACATGCAGTTGCCACGGGTCGGCCAGGTCCGGGACGAGTGGGCCATCTGGCTCCAGTACTGGGCCGAGGCCACCATCCGCCCCGAGTTCCGCCCGGCCCACAACGAGTACTACGCACGCTGGCAGGAGACCGTCCGCCGGATCGTCCAGCGCGGCCAGCGGCAGGGAATCTTCCGCGCGGACGCCGATCCGCACGTCGTCGCGCTGCGGCTGACCGCACTCACCGACGGCGCGGCGATCCAGGTGCTGACCGGAGTGCCCGGCATGACCATCGGCACCATGCGCGAGCTCCTGGCGGATTTCGTCCACCAGGAGCTGGTGGCCGGCGCACGCTGAGCCGGACTCGGCACGACCGGCCACATCGGCTGGGTCCGGCGCAGGCCCACCCCGCCGGGAGGCGAGCGGCGCTTGAACCTGTCGAGCCCATCGATCCCAGCTCTCCTACCGGAAGGTGTCCCGGCATGCCCCTATCGAGCCTCCTCGCGGTTTTCGCGCACCCGGACGACGAGTCCCTGTCGGCGGGTGGCGTGCTCGCCCAGCACGCGGCGGCGGGAGCGCGAACCGCCGTCGTCACGGCGACCTGGGCAGAGGACACCCAACGCGCCGCGGAGCTGGCCGATGCGCTCCACATCCTCGGCGCCGGCGCGCCACGGATGCTCGGCTATGCCGACGCTCGGGCACCGCAGTCGGCCCCGGGCAGCGTCCGGTTCTGCGACGCGCCGCTCGATGAGTCGGTGCGTCGGCTGGTCATGCACATCCGCGCGTTCCGCCCGGACATCGTCGTCACCCATGACGCCTATGGCGGGCTGACCGGCCATCCGGACCATCTCCACACCCACAGGGTGACCACGCTCGCAGTCGAGGCCGCAGGGCTGGACCGGCTCTACCCGGACACCGGCGCGCCCTGGCAGCCGAGCGCCCTCTACTTGGCCACGCACCCACACTCGGCAGCACAGGCGCTGGGCGCGCACCTGGTCCGGGGAGGCAGGACGATGTACAGCGTCCCCGACGAGTGGGTCACCGCGACGGTTGACGTCGGTCCCTGGCTCGAACAGAAGATCGGCGCGGTGCTCGCCCACCGCACCGAAGTGGCGCGGGGCGCGCTGCCGGGTCGGCTTGCGGCACTCCCGCCAGCCGACCGGGCAAAACTGGTGTCCACTGAGTGGTACATCCGCCGCGACCTCGTCCCCACGGCGGCAACCCAAACCCAACTGACGCCGCGCCGTTGAGCGGTATCAACCGCCTCAACGCTCTTTCGCGCTCAGCTCTGCGGTCGCGCCGGTCGCGCCCCGCCCTCCTCCGCCACTGCGTAGCCGGGCACGGACGGCCATCGAACAGTCAGCACCACCGACTCCTCCTCCGCGAACCACGAGTGGTCGACTCCGCGCCCCCACACGACGTAGTCACCCTGCTCTGCCAGAAGAACGCTGCGGCCGGGGAGCTCAACGCGAAAACGGCCGCTGATCAGAACCAGGAGCGCTGTGCGTTCCTCGCCCTTCACCCACTGCGATCGCTCGTCGCCCCGAGGGTGGACGCCCCATTTGATCTCTACGGCCTCGCTGTGGCGCGGATCGCCGACGTCCTTGAAGTGCCCGAGGAGCCACCCCCGGTCCAGCGCCGCGTCCTTGCCCGCATTGCCCACGTACACACTGTCGTTCACACGCCGGACGCTAGCAGTTGCTCTTGTGGACGCGATCCGCGCCTGATGCGCGCCGACCAGGCCCTAGGTGGTCTCGTTTGGATCAGTTCGTCGTTGGTCCGGATGTGCCGTTAACAGATGCGCAGTGGGGCCGGATCAAGGCGTTGCTTCCGGACCGGACACCGAAGCGGGGTGGCCGCTGGCGAGATCATCGGGAGGTGATCGACGCGATCGCCTTCAAATTGCAGACCGGCACGCAGTGGGTCCATCTGCCGGAGAGGTACGGCAACTGGCGAGGCGTCTACAACCGGTTGCGGATGTGGGCTGTCGACGGCACCTGGGGCCGGGTGTTCACTGCGCTGATGGCCCAGGCCGACGCCGAGGAGGACCTGACCTGGTGGTGTCGGTGGACTCCACGATCGTGCGGGCTCACCACCATTCGGCCGGGGCCCGTAAAAAGGGGCCCCGGCCGGGGAACCGGCCGACCACGCCATCGGACGGTCCCGCGGTGGGCTGACCACGAAAATTCACCTTGCGGCCGACGCCCGCTGTCGGCCTCTCGCGTTCGTTCTCACCGCCGGACGGGCCGGTGATGCTCCCGCATTCACCGATGCCTCGATCTACCTGGCCGGACTCCACATCGCTGGCATCTTCCTCTGGTCCGCCCGGTAATTCGTCGCACTTCCTGGGTCAGCAGGAATGTGCACGGTGTCCCGCTGTCCAAAAGGCGATCACTCGTTTGAAGGACTTCGGCATACCGGGGCGATCTCGTGACAAGCCTCCCGTCGGCCGTCGAGGACGGCCAAGCAATCCAGACCATAGACGGAGGAAGTCGACGATGAGCTTCGTTCAGACCGGCAAGATCGATCTGAAGTCTGACAACGCGATCGAGACGAGCGGCGGTAACACCTCGACCTTCACGCGCGTCACGTTCCCCAGCCCGTTCCCGCCTGGCTCCAGCGTCGTTGTCCTCCCGCTGACCCAGACCTTCAACGGGCCGGAGACGCCGGGCATCCGCATCCATGACGTCACCAACACGGGCTTCCTGATCCGCCTGAACGAGGTGTACGCCGGCGCCACCAAGAGCGACGGCAAGCACACCACCGAAACCATCGGCTGGCTGGCCGCAACCGTCTAATGCACGCGCTCCGGCCGGGTGCTGGCCACTTCCTCATTTGAAGAGCGCCCGGCCAGAGCGCCACTGTGGACTCCTGCTCGACAGCGAGGCACTGAGGACCGCTCAATGATCCGAACGACAGACCCTAGTGTGCTGCCATGCGCGACGACACGCCTGATGAAACGCGCCGTGTCCACCTGAGCCGGATCTTCGACGAGGACGCGGAGCTGTACGACCGGGCCAGGCCCGGGTATCCGCCCGAGCTGTTCGACGACCTCACCGAGGTGGCCGGCACCGGTCCCGGCTGTCGTGTCCTCGAGGTAGGGGCAGGTACCGGCAAGGCGACCTTGCCGCTCGCCGAGCGCGGTTGCCGGATCACGGCCGTCGAGCTGGGCGCGGACATGGCCGCGGTCGCCCGGCGCAATCTGGCCGGGTTCGAAACGGTGGAGATCGTGACGGCGGACTTCGAGACCTGGCCACTGCGGGAGGAGCCGTTCGACGCGGTCGTCTCGGCGACGGCCTTCCACTGGATCGATCCGGCGGTGCGGATGGCAAAGGCCGCCGACGCGCTGCGCCCCGGTGGCGCCCTCGCCGTCGTCGCCACGCAGCATGTGGCGGGCGGTAGCGAAGAGTTCTTCGTCGAGGTCCAGGACTGTTACGAGCGCTTCGATCCGGCTGCCCCGCCGGGGCTGCGGCTTCCGGCCGCAGCGGACGTCGACACCTCGGATCACGCGGATGAGGTCGCACGCAGCGGCCGGTTCGGACCCGTCGACTTCCGGCGCTACGAGTGGGACCTGACGTACACCACGGCGGAGTACCTGGCGGTGCTGCGGACCTACTCCGGCCACCGGGCGCTGTCGGCGCAGGCCAGGGAGGGGCTGCTGGAGTGCATCGCCGGGCTGATCGACAGGCGGTACGGAGGCCGGGTCACCAAGCGGTATCTCACGGAGCTGCGGGTGTCGCGAACGGCTCCCGCACGTCGGTAGGCGCAGCTCCGGCCGTGCCCACCGCACACACATCTGACAGCTCGCCCCTCAGGCGATGACTCGGCCGCGCAGAATGATGCGACGGGGATGGGCCAGAACCGAGCTGTCGAGGGTCGGGTCGGTGTCATAGGCGACGAGGTCAGCGGGGCCTCCATCGACCAGTCCGGGCAGCCCCAGCCAGGCTCTGGCCGCCCACGGTGCCGCCCCGAGAGCTGCTTCCGCCGACAGGCCGGCGCGTACCAGCCATTCGACCTCTGACGTGACCCTGCCGCAGGGGAAGCTGTCAGTGCCTGCCAGTACCGTGACGCCGGCTTCGCATGCGGCCCTGACGTTCGCAAGCATGCCCTCCCAGCCGGCCAGCCACCAGTCGCGACGTGCGCTCGGCTCCTCGGCGCGCCTCCGGTCGGCTCCGGCGCCGAAGACGCTGAGCGTCGGAACGAACGCGGTGCCCTGGGAAGCCATCTGGTCGATCAGACCAGGGTCCAGGTGCATGCCGTGCTCCAGGCTGTCGGCGCCTGCTTGAACGGCACGGCGACTGCCATCGGCGGTCTGGCAGTGGGCGGCCACACGGCCGCCGACCGCGTGTACGGCTTGCACGACGGAGGTGAGAACTTCCTGGGGCAGCGCCGGTTCGTCGTACTTCCAGTCGACGATGACCTTGCACCAGCCCGAGGACGCCTTGGCTTCCTCGACGGCCGCCCGCACCAGATCCGCCTCACTCACATCACGCCCGAAGCCGGGGAAGAAGCGGCCTGGAGTGGCCAGCCACCGTCCGGCTGAGCGCACCCGCGGCATCCCCGGCTCCTCGTCCACCCAGCTCGGTATGTGTGCGGCGGACCCGGGTGTCCGGACCAGCAGTACGCCGGAGTCGCGATGATCGGTCAGGTGCCGACGAAGCGTGTCGTCGCTGAACGGGACGTCGATGTCCTCGGTGCCCGGGTGCGTATGCACGTCCACCAGGCCGGGCAGCAGCCATCCGCCATCGACGACGAGATCCGCGCCGGGGACGGGTTCGGTCCGTAGCCGGTCCCCGTCAATCCAGAAGGACCGCTCTTCCCGCTCCGGCAACACGACGCCGCGCACCTGGAGTACCACCAGGGAGCGCCTCCTCGGATCCGCACGAGCCGATTCGTCGATCTTACTGGCCGGTTCATATCAACGCACCTTGCCCGAATGGCCGTTGGAACAGGCCGCACCTACGGCGCCGCGCCGGTCGAGCCGGAAGTCGGCCAGGACGTCTCATTGTCCGTGGGGCGCCCGCGCGATACGCGATTCCGGCGCGGTGTCCGGCGTACGGGTCTTCTGGCGGAACAAGCCGCGGCTGCCGACAACCAACGCCCACGCCAAGAGGGGAAAGGCCGCGACCCGCTCCATGCCTCCCATGCCGAGGCCGAGATAGTGGCGGGAGAGAAAGAGCCCGAAGGCCGTGAGCGCGGTGATTCCCAGCAAACTGGTCACCCGGCGCAGAGGCCCCGGAACATCATCCGCCAGCCTGGCTCCCGTCAGAAGAAGTCCGACGTTGCCCGTTCCCATGATGAGCAGGGCGCCCAGGACGTGCTGGTTCTCGTGGACGTCCGCGGGCGCCAGCCCGGCCAGGACGAAACCCACGCCGGCGCCGGCCAACAGAAGTCGGGTCACGGTCGAGGCGGAGCCTCGGCGCCACAGAGTGCCGGTCAGGGCGGTGCCGATGACGAGCAGCGTTCCCAGTGCGATGAACGAGGCGTTCATCGCGGCGTGTTCAGGTGAGCAGACATAGCGTGGCTCGGGATCGGGCTGCAGAGCGCAGTGAGCGTTTCCCAAGTCGCTGATGTTGTTCCATGCCCAACTGTACGGTCGCGCCCAGGCCGACTCGACGAACCAGTGGACCGCGAAGAACTGCACCACACCCGCCACCCACGCGGAATATCCGATTCGAGCCTTCACCTGTCCGCCTTCTCTCGCACGATGATTGTGCAGACAGCGGATCATGCGGCGTTGGTCTCAAACACTCCGACAAGCCCCCGGAGCGAGGTGGGGCAGCCCCTACCTGTGTCCGCGTCTCAAGGGGTTCACGGAACTGCGAGCAGAGCGGAATTGAAGCTTCATCACCGGCTTCCGGGGGCCGGGAAACGAAGTGGCCCTCACCGACGGGGGATGCGGTGAGGGCCAACCTCAGTGTGGCACGGCCGCAGCGCGGAAGCACGCGTTCCGCGCGTCACAGTCGCATATATCTACAACCGGAACGCGCCCGCCCGCCCCGGTGCGGTGGTCCCGACCGCCCTGACCTCCTACGTTGTGTCTCGCGAAGTGGCGGCCCGGGTCTCTCTGCCCGCCGTTCCCGGCGACCGCCGGCCAGTGATCACCTGGATGCCCAGCTGAAGTAGCTGTGGCGCGTCACCCACCGGATGCTGACCTGGGAATCGGCACCTCAGGTGGCACGAGGTCACTGGCCGCCCCATGCTCTCGCGGGAGAAGCGCCATGCCCCACGTCAAAGCGCGGCCGCCGGTCTGGCGGCTGCCCCGTGCTGCGCGCCCCTGGCGGCGGCCGCCGCACCGGCCGCAGGCGCCACCGGCCCCCTGCCGCCTCGCCATGGTGAAGAAGTCTTCCTTCTGACGGCGAGGCCCACTCAGACCAACTCCGTCGACGTGGCTCCTCCCGGGAACAGCCAAGGGGACCAACTCATCGTCAGTGGGGACCTCTTGCGTTCCAACGTCACGGTGGGCCGATTCGACGAGGCCTGCACGGTGACCCGCACCAGCCCCATGGATACGAGTGACCTGCAGTGTCAGATCACTCTTTCGCTGTCCGAGGGGCAGATCACCGTGCAGGGGGTGTTCGCCATCACCGGCGCCGGCCCCGGTGACATCACCCTGGCCATCACCGGAGGCACGGGGCGCTACCGCACAGCCCACGGCTTCATCCACGCCGTCAACACCAGTAACACCGAAACGCAGCTCACCGTCCATCTCATCCGCGGAGCTGGACCCGTGGTGGTCTGAGCCTCCGACAGCGGGAGTTTCATCCGCTTCGCCGCTCTTGGGTGAAGGGTCCGTCGTGGACGAAGCGGTGGAGTTGGCGGGCGAAGGTCCGCGCCTCGCCGGGTGGCCAGGAGGTGAGAGAGTCCTCGATATGCGCGGCGAGGCGCTGCCGGGTGGTCTCGATGGCCTGTCGCCCGGTTTCGGTCAGGGCGAGCAGAGTGGCGCGCCGGTCGGCGGGGTCTGGTTCACGGCGCAGCAGGCCGGCCTCCTCCAGGCGGGTCGCTCGGCGGGTGACGCCGGAGCGGTCCAGGCCGATCTCGTCGGCGAGGCCCGCGGCGCTGCGCGGGCCCGTGCGGGCGAGGCCGCTGAGCACGGGGTAGGTGACCTCGTCCACGGCCTCGCCCAGGCCCTCGGTCAGGCGTCGGTAGATCTGCTCACGGGTGCTGCGCCTGAGCAGCGTGCCCAGCGCGTCGGCGATCTCGTGTCCCACATCGTTCGGCATGACTCCCAGATTAGCGTGCGCTGCGCACGCAATATGCGGTACGGTGCAGATGCGTGCTCGGCGCACGCAGTTTTCGATGCTTCCAGCTACCGAAGGACACCGTCATGGCCACCGCCACCTCTCGCCCCGACGTCGCCGCAGCCCTCGCCGACCTGCTCTTCACGCCCGGCCTTGACCTGGCCGAGGCTGCCGACCGGCACTTCACCCCCGACTACCGCCAGCGCACCGACGGCCGCTGGGACGACCGCGGCGAGTTCATGGCCCACATCGCCCACCTGCGCACGATCGTCGCCGGCGGATCGGTCCAGGTCCTCGACGAACTGGTGCAGGGCAACCTCTACGCGGACCGTCATGTCATCGACGTCGCGAAGACCGACGGCTCCACCGTGCGCACGGAGGTCTACCTCTTCGGCGAGTTCGCCCCGGACGGGCGCTTCCGCCGCATCGAGGAAACCACCCTCATGCTGCAGGGCACCGAGGCAGACCGGAACATGGGCAGCGCTCGCTGACGCCGCGCGGCGCCGGCGCTCGGGAGCGGTGCCACGTTCCCGAGCGCCCCACCGACTACCCTGATCTCCCACTGCGCCCCATGGGGCGCACGTCCTGCGAGAGAATGACCCGAGCCCGAGCGAAGGCGTCTCGACTGGGGCCGCAGAACGTCACACCCGATGCGGGGAAGGGAACTCGGAGATGAGCGCACAGCCCGAACACCCCACCGACCGCAGGATCCCGGCGATCCCGAACACGATCAACGGCATCGGCGATGCGCTGACCGGAGCGAACCGGGCCCACTTCTACGCCGAGGTCCTGGCCGCTGAAGAGGGGACCGTCCCCGGCATCATGCGCAAGTGGTGGAAGGCGGCCATGCTCGACAGCGCCCCCGGCGCGGCGGAGAGCCGTTCCAACGCCGCCGCCGGCACCCGCCTGGTCTCCGTGGAGGCCCTCGCCGACCAGCTCGAGGGAATCAGCCGATGACCGCCCAGCCGCGCCGCGGCTGGGGGGTGTGGACCGAGGAGATCCCCGCACAGACGCTGCTCGACATGCCACCGGACCTTTCCAAGAAGGTGGTGAACTTCCTCGGCGCGTTGGCCCTCGAGGTCGGTGGCGCGATCGATCGCGGCCGGCGGCCGCCGGGCGACCCGATGGACGACCTCGGCGCCCGGTACAGCCTGCAGATCGGCGGGGAGCCGATCGTTTTCGAGTACGTCGTACTCCCCGAACTGCGCGAGATCCGCGTCCCCGTATTGGTCTGGTTCCGCTGACGTCTTGTCCGCCCCGGTGCGAGGTGGTCAGGAGGCCGGCGTGGCGAAGTAATCGCCGTGCTCCAGGTCGTCGAGCAGTGTCGGGTGGGTGGGCGACCAGCCGAGCAGCTCCTGGGTGCGAGAGCTGGAGACGGGCGCGTCGATGCCGTAGACGGTGGCCATGAACGGGCTTACGAAGTGCCCGGCAGCCTCGTCCGGGGTCAGCGAGACCACGGGCAGATCCAGGGCTCGGGCGATCGTCTCCGCGATGCTCTTGAAGGTGACGCCGCTTTCGGCCACCCCGTGCAGCACGCTGCCCGCGGGAGCCTTCTCCAATGCCAGGCGGAACAGGCTCGCCGCGTCGAGCCGATGCACCGCGGGCCACCGATTGCCGCCGTCGCCGACGTAGGCCGACCTGCCGGTCTTTCGCGCGGTGGCGACGAGCATGCCGATGAAGCCGTAGTCCCCGGGGCCGTGGACGGTGGGAGCGAGCCGGACCACGCTCGTGCGTACTCCCCGGGCGGCGAAGCCCAGGCACGCTCGCTCGCCCGGGATCCGGAATCCGGCTATCCCGGCCGGGTCGGGCTCGTCCTTCTCGGTGGTCTCCCGGCCGAGGGGCATGACCAGCGTGCCGGAGGTGCTGACGAACGGCTTGCCCGAGTCTTCCAGGGCTCGGCCGAGCGTCTCGATCGCGGTCCGGTCGCGCCGCATCATGTCGTCGGGGTCGGCGAAGTCGCCGCCGAAGGCCATGTGCAGGACGCCGTCGGCGGCTTCGGCGCCGCTCCGCAGGCTGTCGAGGTCGTCCAGGGAGCCGCGGTGCGGTGTGGCGCCCAGCGACTCCAGCCGGGCGGCGGCGGCATCCGAGCGCGCCAGACCGGTGACGATGTGGCCGGCCGCGACGAGCTCGGCGACGATGGCGGGGCCGGTCAGGCCGGAACCGCCGGTAACGAAGACATGCATGAAACGCTCTCCCACGTAACGTCAGTGACTGGCACTACTTAGCGCCAGTCGCTGACTCTACGCGTAGTGCCAGTCACTGGCGTAATGTGGTGTCGGTCACTGACATAACGCGATAGGCTGGGGGCGTGCCACGGAGCGGACTGGAAGCGCGCCGCCGTCTTCAGCAGGCGGCGCTGGAGCTGTACCGGGAACGGGGGTTCGACCAGACCACCACGGCTGAGATTGCCGCCCGGGCCGGCGTCAACGAGCGCACGTTCTTCCGGCACTTCCCGGACAAGCGCGAGGTGCTCTTCCACGGCGAAGCCGACCTGCGCGCGGAGCTGATGCGATCGGTGACCGAAGCGCCCGATGGTCTGCGGCCCCTCGAGATACTGCTCCGCGCCTTCCGGGAAGCCGGACGGATCCTGGAGGAGAACCGCCCGTTCTCCGAACCGCGGCTGGAAGTCATCGCCAAAACACCAGCGCTCCGCGAACGCGAGTTGGCCAAGGCCGCGTCGCTCACCGAAGCCGTGGCGGAGGCCCTGCGGCAGCGCGGTGTCGCCGACCGGCTGGCCGGTCTGGCCGCTCGGACCGGCTGGGCCGCCTTTCACCAAGCGGCCGGGGCCTGGATCGACGACCCCTCACAGAGCCTGGACGCGCATCTCTCCCGAGCCTTCGACGACCTGCGTGCCCTCTCGGCGACGTCGGGAAGCTAGGCCGCGAGAGCAGACGCTCATCGCTTCGTCGACCAAGCGCACAACGCCCCGGGGGCAGGCCGAGCGGCCTGCCCCCGGGGCGCCACCGACGTCAGGTCCGCCGCACCGCGACGCAGCGGGCGTGGGCCGCCAGGAGGTCCGGCATCGTGAGCCGCGGGCCGTCCGGATCCTTTGCCGCGTCGTCCCAGCGGCGCAGCGCGACCGCGTCCGCGGACAGCGGATGCGCCGCGAACTCCGCCGCCTCGTGCTCGTCCATCGGGCCGCCCTGGACCTTCAGAGAGGCGATCGACGCCGGGCTGAGCAGGGCGTGGTACGCCGGATCGGTCGCCACCAGATAGCGCTTGGCCGGTACGTGCTGGGCGATGACCCACGCCGCCCGTTCGCTCACCCGACGCCGGGCGAACTCGGCGCCCGCCACCTCGTGCGGCAGCCCCGGGTGTTCGGCCCGGACCGGCCGGGCCCGGCCGATGTCGTGCAGCGCCGCGGCCACCACCAGCTCGTCGTCCGCGCCCGCGTCCCTCGCCAGCCACGCCGTCTGCAGCGCATGGGTCCGCTGGTCGACGGCCTCCCCGCCGTACGGCAGGCCCGCGAGGCCCTCGACGAGTGCGGTCAGCTCCTCGCCCGTGAGCGGGGCAGCGGGAACACCACTGGTCATCGGTCCTCCGTTCCGCGGATGGTCTCCGCCAGTTCCTCCGCGAGCCGCGGGGTCGCCGCCACCACACCCGACCAGCGGCGGGTGAGGTCGGGATCGATCTCCAGCGGTCGGCCGTGCACATCGATCACCGCGCCGCCCGCCGCGGGGACCGTCACCATCGCGGCCGCCAGGTCCACGATCCGGTGGGTGTCGGAGCCGGCGTCGGCGAACGCGTCCGTCGACCCCTCGGCCACCAGCACCGCTTCCAGGCAACTCGTCGACAGGATGCGGATCCTGGCCGCCCGTGTCGCCACCCGCCACCACGCGTCGGCGATATGGGCCTGTGGGCGCAGCAGACTCACCGCCGCGCCGTCCAGCTCCGTACGGCCGTTTGTGCGGTACGGCGACGGCTGGCCCGCCACCGTGTGCCAGCAGCGCCCGGTGTCCAGCCAGCTGGTCAGCGCCTCCGTCGGCACTCCGTCCACCGCGACGACGCCCGCGAACGCGGACAGAGGGACACCGGAGGCGGCGTTCGCCGTGCCGTCCACCGGGTCGGTGACCAGTGTGACGGCTGAGCCGTTGTCGATGTGGCCCAGCTCCTCGCTGAGCAGATTGATCCGGTGGGCGTTCACGACCTCGGCGATCGCGGTGTCCACCAGGATGTCCAGCCGCATCGTGGGCGTACCGTCCGCGCCGACCTGCACCTTCTCGGCCAGCTGGGCCCGGTCGTACGCCTCGCGTGCGGCGCGGAACGCGTCCGTGGCGGCGCGGGTCGCCGCGGCCAGTGCCGGGTGGACGCCGGAGGGCAGGTGCGGTTCGGGCACCGGCCAGGTGATCCGGCCGCTCATGCCGCGCCACCTCCCGAGGCTCCCGAGGCTCCCGAGGCCGCGCGCAGGACGGCCGCGACGACGGGCCAGGGGCGGCCCGCTTCGGCCAGCACCAGGTCGGCCCGCAGACCCGGCGCGAGCCGGCCGCGGTCCGGGAGACCGGCCACGTCCGCGGCGCCGCCGGTGACCAGGCCGACCGCCTCGGGCAGCGACGCCAGCCCGTCCTCGGCGAGCAGCAGTGCCGCCGAGAGCAGCCCCGACGGCAGATAGTCCGAGGCGAGCGCGGTGACCAGGCCGCGGCCGACCAGTTCGCGGCCGGACGCGTTGCCGTTGTGCGAGTGGCCGCGCAGGACGTTGGGAGCGCCCATCACGACCGGCATGCCGTGCTCGCGTGCGGCCTTCGCGGCCGCCGTCGTGGTGGGGAACTCCGCGACCGAGCCGCCCCGGTCGCACAGCTCCTCGATCTCCTGCGGCGAGCTGGGGTCGTGGCCGAGCAGCCGGATCCGGCCCGCCCCGGCCTGCTCGCCGAGCCACTCCAGCGCCTCCTCGCGGACGTCGAGCCGGCCGTCCCGGTCCTCGATCAGCCGGTCGACGTAGGCGCGGGCCTCCTCCTCGGTGACCCCGCGGGTACCGACGAGATACCGCTCGTAGTAGCCGCGGTCCGCGTACTGCCCCTGGCCCGGGGTGTGGTCCTCGTGCGACACCAGGACCGGCCCGCGGGCTGCGCCACCGATCTCCGCGAGCCGCTGCCGCAGCCCGGCCAGACCCTCCGGGCAGCGGATGTCCAGCCGGTGCAGGATCCGGTGGTCCACCAGGTCGTCGTCGCCGCGGCTCTCCACGGCCGCGCAGATCCGCCGCGCGCTCTCCAGGGTGCGGCGCATCCCGCGGCCACCGCTCTCCTCGAACGCCGCGCCGTGGAACGCCGTCGTCACACCGGCCGCGCGCAGCTTGCCCTCGAAGGACAACAGCGCGAACTCCATGGGCAGTTCGGCCCCCGGCCGCGGCAGCAGCTCCTTCTCCAGACCGTCGCTGTGCACGTCCACCAGACCGGGCAGGCCTCGTGCACCGGCGACCCGGCGGGCCGCTCGAACCTGTCCGTCAGTGCGGCGGGCAGGGGGATCGTGCGCACCGACTTGACCAGTGCGCGAGGTGTGGCGCCCGCCGCGGCGATCGTGGCGGACCACGACGGCGGGACGCTGCGCGAGATGACGTAGTCGATGCGCCGGTTGACGAACGTGCCCGACCCCTGGGTCCGGCGGACGACGAACCGTCGCTCCAATTCCTGAACGGCCGCCCGTGCGGCGGCCCGGCCCACGCCGAATCGCCGGGCGATCTCGGCCTCGCTGGCGACCCGTGTGCCACGGGCGCACTCGGCCAGCTCGGCGGACAACCGCTCCGCGATCGCCAGATACCTGGTCGCACTCACATCGGGAACTGTGATCGGCCCACTCGTCCGGACAACCTGCCGATGGCCAACGAGTCAGGCCGGGAACGTGAACAAACGGGACAGTTGTTTCACTATTCGAACCGGCCTTCTTCCTTGGAATCCAAGGTGTGCAGCCATCCGGCGGTGAGTGGATCGGCCAACCCGGGTCTTCGCATCCAAGGGTGCGGGCCACCTCACCGGGACGGCGGCTCACCGCGCGCGAGAGTCCTGATCAATCTGGTCTGGTGGCCCGCCGGACATCTGCGCAAGTATCAAGCTCTCACCCATCGGCGGTGAACATCGCACGGTAAAGAACCACGGCAAGGAACGAGGAGCACTCTTGTTGACGTCCCTGCGGAAACGACACGGCCTGGTCTTCGCCATCGGGGCGGTGTGCATCCTGGTGAACAGACAGGGGCTGGGCCCGCTCTGGTTCGCAGGCGTCATCCTCCTGGTGCTCGGCGGGCTGATGCGCTGGCACCTGTGGCGCAAGCAGCACCCGCCGCAAGGACAGACACCGGTCCCGGTCGAGGTGCCCGTCACCGGACGCTGGCAGGCCCTCAACGGTCCGGGCACGAAGGTGCCCAGCCACACGCACAGCCATGCGCAGACCTACGCCATCGACCTGACACACCACCCCTCGGCACAGGCCACGCCCCCGTTCCGCCGGTTCTGGCCACTGGGCCACCGCCCGCACCATTACCCCGCCTTCGGCAGTCCCGTCCTGGCCCCCGGCGACGGCGTGGTCGTGGCAACCACCGACCGCCAGCGCGACCACTTCTCCCGCACCTCGCTGCCCGGCATCGCCTACCTCTACCTGGAGGGCTTCATACGCAGTCTGGGGTGGCCCCGCCAGCTATGGGGCAACTACCTCGTGCTCAAGCTGGACGAGGGCGTGTATGCGGGCTTCGGGCACCTCAGGCGCGGATCTCTCCGTGTGGCCGCGGGCGACCGGGTCACGGTCGGCCGGCAGTTGGCCGAGTGCGGCAACTCCGGCAACTCCTCCGAGCCACATCTGCACTTCCAGCTCATGAGCGGACCCGACTCCGAGACCGCCCATGGTCTGCCCTTCGCATGGCGCTACCGCGATGACGACGGCACCGAACATGATGGAGTGCCGAAGGACGCCACCTACTTCACCCCGCTGACGCCCTCCGCTCCGTCCCAGTGAGAGTTCGCCGACTGGGTTTCCACAGGTCACGACTCAGGTTGCCCGGTGGGGGAGTGGGGCGTTCTCCGGTTACCCCGCCGTCCGGGCGGTGAGGATGCGCAGGGCATCGTGCGACGGACTGCCGGTCTCGGCGGTGAGGACCATGACGCGCTGCCCTGAGCCGTCGGGGCTGCTCCAGACATCGCAGTCCAGTGTCAGGTCACCGACCAGCCGATGCCGGTAGTGCTTGGTGCCGTAGCTGAGGTTGTTGACGCGGTGCTCGGCCCACCAGGTGCGGAAGTCGGCGTCCTGGACGGACAGTTCGCCGACGAGCTGGGCCAGCTCGGGGTCGTCGGGGTCCGCCGCGGCCTCCATGCGCAGCGCGGCGACGGCGTCGCGGGCGTCGTGCTCCCACTCCCGGTGCATATCGCGGACGACCGGGTCAGTGAACAGCAGGCGTACGTAGTTGCGCCGCCCCGGAGGCGTCAACGAGAAGTCGGTGAACAGGGCGGCGGCGGCAACGTTCCAGGCCAGGATGTCCATCCGCTTGCCGAGAACGACGGCGGGGGACCCCGTGAGCTGGTCGAGCAGGCGCCGCATGGCGGGCCGCATGCGCTGCGCGGGCCCCCGCCGACGGCGCGGCCGCGCGTCGGACCTGCCGGCCAGTTCGTAGAGGTACTTCTGCTGGTCGTCGTCGAGGCGCAGCGCGCGGGCGAGGGTGTCGAGGACCGATACGGATGCTCGGACGCGGCCCTGTTCCAGTCGTGTGTAGTAGTCGACGCTGATGGCCGCGAGCTGGGCGACCTCCTGGCGGCGCAGTCCCGCGACCTTGCGGTGAGAGTCCGTCTCGGGCAGGCCCAGGTCCTGCGGCGCCAGCTGTGCTCGGCGAGCCTTGAGGAAGGCTCCGAGCTCGCGGGGGGCGGGTGCCGGAGTCATGCTCCCCATTCTCGCGTGAGCGGCACACGTAGTGAGGGGGCAGGTTTCTTCCCAGCCAAGAACGTGCCCCTTTTGCGTGCTCAGAGCCGCGCCGAGGGTGGAGAAGTGCCTGGCGATGTGCCGGGCGCGCAGCCCACCACCTGGGTGCGGCCCCGCCGAGACAGCGCATAGGGAGCATCCCGTGGCGAAGACCAGCGTCACCTTCGACAGTGTCCGCGTCCCGCTCGCCGGCCACCTCTACCTTCCCGATGCCCCGGCACCGGGTCCGCGTCCGGCGATCGTCGTCGGCCACCCCGGCAGCGGTGTGAAGGAGCAGGCCGCCGGTCTGTACGCGCGGCGCCTGGCCGAGAGGGGATTCATCACGCTCGCCTTCGACGCGGCCCACCAGGGCGAGAGCGGCGGCGAGCCGCGCGGTCTGGAGGATCCCGCTCACCGCGTCGAGGACCTCAAGGCGGCCGTCTCCTACCTCACCACTCACGGCGACGTCGACGCAGGGCGCATCGGCGCACTCGGCATCTGCGCCTCCGGTGGCTACGTACTGCCCGCCACCGCGAGCGATCACCGCATCAAGGCCGTCGCCACGGTCAGTGCCGTCGACATCGCCCGCCAGTTCCGCCTGGGAGCCGACGGAACCCAGGACCCGGCGGTGTTCCAGGGCATGCTGGACGCCGCGGCTCAAGCACGCACCACCGAGGCTCGTGGTGAGGCGCCGCCGGTCCTGACCCTCTTCCCCGACACCGCGGAGCAGGCCCGCGCGCTCGGCGGAGAACACGGCGCCGAGGGCTTCGACTACTACCGCACCCCGCGGGCCGGGCACGCCCGCTCGGCGCGTTTCTTCACCTGGACCAGCATCGACAAGATGGCGACCTTCGACGCCTTGACCCCGATCCCGCTGATCGGGCAACGGCCTCTGCTCATGATTGTCGGCACCCGCGCCGTCACCTCCTGGATGAGCGTCGAAGCGTTCCAGCGAGCCATCGGACCCAAGGAGATCCACTGGATCAACGGCGCAAGCCATGTCGACCTCTACGACAAGAAGCAGTACGTGGACCCCGCCATCGAGAAGCTCGCCGGCTTCTTCCGCGAGCACCTCGGCCAACGTTGAAATCCAATGCCGGGTCAGATCACACGGAAGAGGTCGGCGGCCGCGTGGACGTCGGTGAGGTCCTCGATGGAGCGGAGGTTGTCGCACAGGGCCTCCAGGACCGAGCCGGTTTCGGCGGCGCGCGGGGCGCCGATGGCCACGCCGAAGACCCGGAAGCCCAACTGGTGTTTGGCTTCGTTCCAGCCGCGCATCCATTCCTCGGTGACGCCGCATTCGTCATCGGTGATCATCACGATGTCGCCGCGCGTGCGGGCGGTGTCGTTGAACTCCTCCTCCAGCAGTTCGCGGGCCGCTGTCAGCGGCGCCTGGTAGCTGGTGCCGCCGCCGAGGAAGGTCTCCGCGAAGTCGAGAATCCGGGCGATCCCGGCGGGCCGGCCGGACGGAAAGCGGAAGACCTTGATCTTGTCGGCGGCGGAGAACAGGACGCCGACGAAGTCACGCCCCGCATGGCGGGCCTGATCCAGCAGCGCCAGGGCGCACGCCTTGGCCCACGCCTCCCGGGTGACGCCGCCGGGCCCCGCCTCGTACATGGAGTGCGAGGTGTCCACGCACGCGATGATGGCGCCCTGGCCGGTGGCCTGCTCTCCCTGGCTGTCGTAGAGCATCAGCTCCCCGGCGGCGTAGCGCGCGGCGAACACCGCACGCAGTTCGGGCAGGCCGAGGTTGGCCAGTTCGGAGGGGATGACGCGGGAGAGGTCATCGCCGAGCGTGACGCCGACCAGCTCGCCGGTGGCGTTCTCCACCTTGCGGGCGCGCTCACCGCCGGCCATCTGCCGGAAGCGACCGATCAGCTCGGCCCACTGTGCGAGACGGCCGCTGCGCAGCCGCTCGGCGAGCCGGGCGCGCTGGTCGAACGGCATCCGCTCCAGCTCGCCGGAGCCAACGCCCCATGCCCGCATCAGCGCGGCCTCCTCCCGCACCGCCCGGGCGGCCTTCGCCGCCGCGTTCCGCGCGGCGGCACGGATGCCGGGAGCCGCCGCCAGGGCCTGCGCGGCGTCCTGGGCGGCCTGTCGCGCAGCGGCGTCGGCGGTCTCGGCGGCCTCGATCGCCTGTTGTACGGCGTCGGCGGTCGGGGCCCCGACCCCGTTGGACCAGTCCGCCTCGTAGGCGGCCTGCTGGAGCGCCTCGCCCACGGCGTCCGCCGCGCCTTCGGCGTCCTGCTGGGCCTGCTTCGCCCGCTCGGCCCGCTCCTGGGCCGACCGGGAGCGCTCCAGCATCTCGCGCAGCGCGGCGGCCTGGGCGAGCACGGCCATGGCGGCGGCGTAGGGGTCTCCGGCCGTCTCCCGGCGCAGCTCGGCGAACTCCAGTGACTCCACCAGCGAGGTGATGACCTGGTGGTTGACCAGCCGGGAGGGGTCCATTTCCGCGCGCTCGCGCAACCGCGGGCCGACCTTGTAGGCCGCCAGGAACACGTCGGTCAGGAGGTCGGTGGTGTAGCGGTAACGCTCGTTCAGCTCCGCGGCCACATCGCGCAGTCCGGCGGACTGCTCGTAGGTGTCGCACCAGGTGATCCGGTCGAACCGGTCCGTGACCACGGCCGCCGTGTGCCGCTCGGGAGCGGCGGCGGACCGGCCCAGCCACTTCCCGGCCCGGCTCGCCAGCTCGTCGAGCCGACCCGGTGTCCGGCCCGGTGTCTCGCCCATGGTCCTGATCCCCCGGTGTTCAGAGCTGGGCCTGCACCGTGCTCGCGTCCACGCCGAGCGCCTCGGTGAGTACGCGGGCGCGAACGGCGCGCTGGCGGCCGCTGACCCGGTCGATGGCGGCGGTGGAGCGGCCCGCGCTCGCCGCGTCCTGGCGCAGCTTCTCCAGCCGCTTCCCCGCCATGGCGAGCTTGTTGTGGGCCTTTTTGATGACCCACTCGCTCAGCGCCTCGCGGGACTGCCCGGCCATGGCGTCGAGTTGGGCCTCCAGCTCCTCGAGCCCGTCGGCCAGGTCGAGCGCCTCCTTGGCGTCGGGGTTGACCAGTTGCAGCACCTCGCGCTCGACGGTCGGACGCTGGGCGGGGGAGTCCCACAGCACGTGCGTCAGCACCGACAGATCGGTCTCGGCGACCGCCGGACGGCCGTCGAGGTACGCGGACGCCTGGAGCAGGCCCACCGCCTGCCGCCAGCGGCGGTCGGAGGCGATGAGTTCCTTACGGCGCAGGGCGGCCCGCAGCGTACACACCGCGTCCACGATCGCGTCGGGGACGTCCACGCCCGGGACGGCTTCGGTCACGGCGTGCCGCAACGCGGCCAGCTCGACCGTGGTCCGGTCCGGTGCCGCCGGGCGGCTGGCGGCGGAGCGGACCAGTGCGGCGAAGTTCGAGGGGTCTTCCAGGTACCCGACCTCGATCCGGACCAGCAGCCGGTCGTAGATCGCGGCCGAATCCTCACCGCTGGGCAGTTCGTTGCTCGCCGTGATGGCCCCGATCAGCGGGCAGCGGATTGGCTCGCCGCCGCTCTCGGGGTGGTAGATCCGCTCGTTGAGGTAGCCCAGCGTCTCGTTCAGCGCCGCCGTGGAGCACTTGAAAATCTCGTCGATGAAGGCGACATGCGCGGTCGTGGCACGGCCGTCGTAGACCTGGCGGTACTCACCTCGGGCCAGTGCGGCGACGTCGATGGGTCCGAACATCCTCGTCGGCGCGGTGAACTTGGACAGCAGGATCTCCCAGTAGGCCGCCCCCTCGATGCGGCCCGTGAGCTCCCGGGCCATCTCGGACTTCGCCGTTCCGGGCGGGCCGAGCACCAGCGAGTGCTGCCCGGCCAGCAGCGTCACCACCAGCGTCCGCACCACGTCGGCCCGCTCGTAGAAACGGTCCGACAGCTCGTCGCCGATCGCCCGCAGCCGCTTGGCCGTGTCCTGCGCGTCCTGTGCGTCCCGTGCGGTGTCCAAGTCAACTCCCTGCCTGCGAAGCCCTGTTGGGCTCATGAGACGGCCCTTTGGCGACCTTCGCTCGATACCGCCCCGGTGTCGTGCCGAACTCCCTCTCGAAGGCGTGTGAGAGTGCGTACGGGCTGCCGTAGCCAACTCGGCCGGCGATGGTGGCCAGGGTATCCGGAGTGTCTCGGAGCAGGGTGGCGGCAAGGATCACGCGCCACCACGTGAGGTACGTCATCGGAGGGCGGCCGACCAGGGTGGTGAACCGGCGCGCCAGGGTGGGACGGGAGACGCCCGCCTCAGCCGCCAGGCGGTCATTGCTCCACGGCGCGGCCGGGTTGGAGTGCATTGCCCGCAGGGCGGAGGCCGTCACCGGGTCGCCCAGTGCGCCGGGCCAGACTCCGCAGGTGGTCTCGGCCATCCAGGAGCGGATCATATAGACGAGAAGGAGGTCGAGCAGGTTCGGCAGCGCGACGCAGGAGCCGGGCCGGCTCTCGTCCAGCTCACCGGCGAGCAGGTCGATCGCGGCACGGAGTTCGAGGTGGCTGCCCACTCGGTTGGGAAGGTGGACGACCTCGGGCAGCTCCGCCATGAGCGGGTGCATGCGGCTGCAGTCGAGCCAGTACTTGCCACAGAGCATCTCCGTCTCGTCGTGAGCAGGCCGGGCACGCGGCCCTTCCGCCACGAGCCATTGCTCGAACGGCACCGCCTTCTCCTCCGCGACCGCCGCATCGACGGGGGAGTCGGCGATCACATGGCCTGTGCCATGGGGCAGCAGCACCGCGTCCCCCACGCCGAGAGGCACCAGGGTGCCGCCGTCGGTCAGCAGCCAGCAGTTGCCCTCCAGGACGACGTAGAAGCCCGCACCGTCGTACGGGTCCAGCCGTGCGCACCAACTCCCACTCGTCCGCACCCGATGGGACCAGGGGTGGCCGAGGTGCACGGCAGAGATCGCGTCGCTCACCACATCCATGGGCCGAGGATATCTCCCGTATGAGGCGTGAGACGGATGCGTATTTCCTTGAGCTGGACGCGCATTGAGAGGATCGTTCGGCCTCTTTAAGTTCGAGCACATGACGAACGAGAACGAGCGTGTGCAGAGCATGGTGCTGGGGGATGTCGAGGTCATCCGGGTCATTGAGTGGCACAGGCCGTTCTTGCCCACCTCCGGCATGTTCCCGGGAGCTACCGCCGACATATGGAAGGACAACGAGGACTGGCTGGCACCGGACCACTGGGAGCCGGACAGTGACCGGACGGTTCTTGCGCTGCAGACCTGGGTGCTGCGCAGCGGTGGGCGGACCGTCCTGGTCGACACAGGAGCGGGCAACGGGCGCGAGCGGCCGGGCATGGCGCCGTTTTTCCACCAGTGTCAGGGTGATTTTCTCGGCCTTCTGGCGAGGGCCGGTGTGCGCCCGCGGGATGTCGACGTCGTCGTCAACACCCACCTCCACGTCGATCACGTCGGTTGGAACACCGTCGACGCGGACGGGGAGTGGGTACCGACGTTCCCCAATGCCCAATACCTCATTCCGGCCGCAGACGACTCCCACTACGGTCCGGCCAATGCGAAGGGGAACGGTCTGCGGGAGGTCGACCGCCTGATCTACGAAGACAGCATCGCGCCCATCCACCGGGCCGGTCAGGCCGTGCTCTGGGACGGCCTCCACCGCATCGACGAACACCTCACCCTGGAGTCCGCGCCCGGCCACACTCCCGGTTCGTCCGTGCTGCGACTCGCCTCCGGGAGCGACCGGGCGGTTTTCGTCGGAGATCTGCTGCACAGCCCGGTGCAGATTCTCCAGCCCTGCTGCAACAGCGACGCCTGCCTGGCCCCGGAACGAGCGGTGGCCAGTCGCCGTCGGATTCTCGGGCGGGCAGCCGATGAACGAGAGTTGCTCGTCCCGGCGCACTTCGGTGGAGCGGGCGCCCTGGAAGTCCGACGGAACAGTGGCGGGTTCGCCCTCGGCTCATGGGCGACATTCAGCCCGGAGAAGTAGAGCGGGTCAGCTCTGCGGGACGTCCTTGACGAACACGATGCCGTCAGTGCCGGCCAGATGGGCCGGGTCGAGCGGGGAGTAGCCGAACCAGGGGGATACGCGGGGCGTGGGCACCGTGTCACCGAGGGCGGTGGCCAGCCGCGGGGCGTCGATGACGCAGCGGTCCTCCGGGAGCGCGTACAGAAGTCCCTCGATGGTGTCCGGCGGCGGAGTGTCCACTCCCTGGTGCCGGATCGTGCCCAGGGCCGTGGCCACGAAGGCGTACTCCTCGCCGAGCCGGGCACTCACCAGCGCACCGGCGCTCCACCACTCCAGCGGCATCCCGCCCATCCGCGTCGTGCTCTTCTCCCGCTGGAGATGGCCGTTGTGGGCGTGGACCAATGCCGGGCCCTGTTCCGCGAGGGTGAGGAGGTTGTGGGCCATCATCTGGTCCCGCAGGCTCACCAGCCAGGTCATGCGGGCCGGTGAGGTGTCGGCCATCCAGTAGTGGTAGCGCAGCAGGCCGGTGGCGGTGCGCCCGTACAGGCGCGCCCGGTCCCAGTCGTCCCGCGAGGTCGCCGCGAGCAGGTGCGGCGTCTGTGTGTCGAGCAGGGCCACCAGATCGTCGGCCAGCAGCCGCAACTCCCCGGCCCCGGCCGACTGCCCCACGGACTGGGCCGGGTCCATCATCGCGGCGGGACGGGTCCACCGGTCGTCGGCGCCGAGCAGGCGGTCGAGCGTTTCCCCGGTGCAGGGGAGCAGGTCCGCGTCCACCCGGTCCGCGAGGTAGCCGTGGAGTGCGGTGAGGGCCTGCCGGGGGCTGGCGGCGCCGGTGATCTCCAGCGGGCCGTCGAAACCGGCGAAGCGGAGCTGCTCGGACGTGGGCCTGCCGTCGTTGTAGACGCGCATCCAGCGCACGAGTTCGCGGTTGGCCGAGGAGGTGCCCCAGCCGTGGCTGAATCCGCGCTCCATGACCTCGTCGAGCGTGCCTGTGCCCGAGGCGACGTAGTCGTCCACGACCAGGCCCATCATGCAGTCGCTCTCGATCGCGATCGTCCGGTAGCCCTCCTGCTCGACGAGCTGTCGGAAGAGCTCGTTGCGCAGGTCGAGCAGAGTGTCCTCGCCGTGGGTGGGCTCGCCCAGGGCGAGCAGCCGGGGCCGGGCCGGGAGCAGCCTCATGACGGCGGGGGCCTCGACGGCATGGGCGGTGTACTCGATGTCGGTAACCATGCCCTCAACGGTATCGTTGAACTTTCGGTTGAAACTTCTCCGCGATATTGGCAGAACCATGGGACGAAACCTTCAAAGCGGTGAGCGGCTCAGGCCGGTTGATCTGGCGCGCGGACACGGTCTGTCCACGCAGGCGATCAGGAACTACGAGGAGACCGGCATCCTTCCGGCCGCCGGTCGAACACCCCACGGCTACCGCACCTACGCCTCGCTGCATGCGGCGGCCCTTAGCGCGTTCCTCGCCCTGGTGCCCGGCCACGGCCACCAGACGGCGACGTCGATCATGCGGGCCGTGAACCAGGGCTCGGCCGAGGAGGCGTTCCACCTCATCGACGAGAGCCACGCCCAGCTCCTCGACGATCGCCGGACCCTCCAGGCCGTGGAGAGCGCCCTCCGCGACCTGGAGCGCACCACGGCGTCCGGGCCCGATGTGGGGTCCGGGCCGGCCTCGGTAGAGCCCGGTGTGGGGTCCGAGCCGGCCGCGGTGTCCGGGCCCGGCGGCACGTTCATCGGGCCGCTGGCGGAAAAGCTCGGCATCGGGCCCGCGACGCTGCGCAAATGGGAGCGCGCCGGGCTGGTGCGCCCGCGCCGCGACCCGCTGACCGGGTACCGCGTCTACGACGAGGCCGCCGTACGGGACGCCCGGCTGACCCACCAGCTCAGACGCGGCGGCTACCTGCTGGAGCAGATCGCCCCGCTGATCGCCCAGGTGCGGGCGGCCGGCGGGCTGGAGCCGCTGCAGGCCACCTTGTGCGACTGGCACGGTCGGCTGTCCGCCCGCGGGCGGGCGATGCTGACCGGGGCCGCGGAGCTGGAGGCGTACCTGCGCGAGGGCGGATGAGACGCCGATCCCCCCTCGATCGTTTACGGCCGAGTGGTGGACGTCTCCTCGTCGTCCACGAGCGCGAGCAGCGGCCCCTGCTCGTTCTCGGGGACGTAGCCGGCGTAGTAGTCGTAGAGTGTGCGCCGCGAGATGCGTGCTGCCGCCTGGCCGTCCCGTACCCGGATCGCCTCGAGCACTTCCTGGTGATGGCGGAGCGACTTCCGCATGAGCGCCGTGCTGTTGTGTGCGTGGGTGACCTTGTCCGAGATCAGCGAGAGGACGGCGCCCCGGACCACCTGATTGCAGACCTCGATGAGGGAGTTGCGGCTGGCCACGGCCACCGCCTCATGGAATGCGACGTCCGCCTTGCTGAACTTCTCGTACCCTGCCTCGATCGCGTCCGACATGACGGCGAGCGTCCGCTCCATGGCGGACAGCTCCTCCTCGGACCGCAGCCGAGCCGCCAGCAGGCTCGCCGACCCGTCGAGGATCATGCGGAACGAGATCAACTCGGCCATCGACACGTTGTCGAACTGGACGAGCCGGGTCATTTCCTTGGTCAGGCCGGCCGGCGAGAACGGCAGGATCTCCGGGCCGTTCGGATCACCCGGGCGCGAGCGGACGAGGCCGTTGCTCTCCAGTACGCGCAGGGCCTCCCGCACCGTGGGCCGGCTCGCCCCGAACTGCGTCACCAACTCCCGCTCGCTCGGCAGCCGCTGACCGGGCTTCAGATCACCTCGCGTGATCGCCTGCTCGATCTGCTCGACGATGCGCTGGTAGAGCCGTACCGGTGAGACCTGCCGGAACTGTGCACCGTCACTCACGGCTTCTTCCCTTCGAGCGTGGTACATGTCGGCTTCTCCCCGGTGGGCGCACCCGGGGCGCTGTCCGGCCAGTGCGGGACCGCCTCGGCGGGCCGGTTCCGTTCGTACCACGCCGCCGCCCTCAAGACGCCGATATCGTCGAAGCGGCGGCCCGCGATCTGCACCCCGATGGGCCGACGGTCCGCCGTAAAGCCGCAGTTGACGGTCGCCGCGGGCTGTCCCGACATGTTGTACGGCGCGGTGAAGCCGATGTGGGCCATGGTTTTCGCGTCCCCCGTGAACGGCATCGGCTGCTCGGCGGAAAACGCCGCCACCGGAGCCACCGGCGAGAGCACCAGATCGTACGGTTCCGTCGCCGCCACGGTCCGCGCCTGGATGCGCATGATCTGCTGGTAGCACTGGAGCACCTTCGTGCCCGGTACGTCCGCGCCTCCCTGACACCACCTGATGATGTGGGGGTGGACGCGCAGCCCGGCCTCGGGCGTCAGCGCGCGGAAGTCGTTCCAGGACCGCACCCGCCAGAACAGATCCAGGTCGTCCAGGAGGTCCTGGCTCATAAACGGCTCGACGGGCTCCACAATGGCGCCCGCCGCCTCGAAGACCGTGGCGGCGCGGTTCACCGCGGCGAGGATCTCGGCGTCGCACGGCTCCCCGCAGCCGGCGTCCAGGTGCACCCCCACCCGCAGTCCGCGTACCTCGCCGGCCGGCGCCGACCAGTCGATGTCCTGCGGCGGCAGGCTTGTCCAGTCCCGGGAATCCGGCCGGCTCAGGACACCCATGAACAGGGCCGCGTCCGCCACGGTACGGGTCAGCGGACCGGCGGCGCGTCCCAGGTACGGGGCGTCCAGCGGGATCCTCCCGTGGCTGGGCTTGAGCGTGGCCAGCCCCAGCCAGGTGCCCGGCAGCCGGATCGATCCCCCGATGTCGGTGCCCACGTGGAGCGGACCATAGCCCCCGGCGGCCGCGGCGCCCGCACCGGAGCTGGAACCGCCCGTGGTCCAGGCGGCGTTCCAGGGGCTGCGCGAAATGCCGTGCCGGCTGGAGACTCCCGAGGAGAGCATGCCCCAGTCCGGCATCACGGTCGACCCGAGGATCACCCCGCCGGATTCGAGGACCCGCGCGGTGATGGGCGCGTCCGCCTCGGGGACCACCGGATCGGTCCCCGCGTTGCCCGCGGGCATGGGGACACCCCTGCGGGCGACGTTCTCCTTCAGCGTCACGGGCACGCCGTCGATGGGCCCGAGCGGTTCCCCCGCCGCCCATCGGGCCTCACTGGCCTGGGCCGCCTTGCGGGACTCGTCCGGATCCCGCACCCAGAACGCGTTGAGCACACTCTCGCGCGCCTCGATGACCGACTGGACGGCCTCGTGGACCTGGACCGGCGACAACGTGCGGTCAGCGAAGCGGGCCACCATCTCGACGGCCGGCATGGTGGCAAGGCCCTGTTCCGTGAGCACCCGCGGTCTCCCTTCTCCCCCAGCCACCGCTGGGCGGTGCCCCTGGCGATACCTGGGGAATTCGAACCCTTGACAAGAGCAGTTTCAGTCGTCACGGTACCTGGCAAATGAGCTTACTGGTCAGGCCAGTCACAACGAAAGGTGTCGTCCATGGCGCGGGACCCCGAGGTCGTGCGGCTCGCCGTCATACCGGGTGACGGGACCGGCCCTGAGGTCGTCGCGGCGACCGTGCCCACGCTCCGGACCGCGCTGGAGGCCGAAGGCCACCGGCTCGACGTGACCTCGTACGACTGGGGAGGCGAGCGGTACCTCCGGCAGGGCGCGGCGATGCCGGCCGATGCGGCCGACCTCGTCAAGAAGGCGGACGCCGTGCTGTTCGGCGCCGTCGGACGTCCCGATGTGCCGGAACACGAACTGGTCTGGGGGCTGATCATCGGCCTGCGGCAGCAACTCGACCTCGCCGTGAACCTCCGCCCGGTGCGCGCGTTCCCCGGCGTTCCCACCAAGGTGCGCGACACCGATGGGGTGGACCTGGTGATCGTGCGCGAGAACACCGAGGGCGAGTACGTCGGCGCCGGCGGGGTGGCGCACGCCGGCAGCGGACACGATCTCGGCATCGAGGTCGCGGTGCACTCCCATCGCGTCATCGAGCGGGCGGCGCACCAGGCGTTCGCCCTGGCCGGCCGGCGGTCGGGACATCTGTGTCTGGTGACCAAGTCCAACGCGATGCGATACGGCTATCCGCTGTGGGACCGGGTGGTGCGCGAGGTCGGCGAGCACTATCCGGCGGTGCGGCTGGAAACCGTGCTGGTCGACGC
This sequence comes from Streptomyces sp. 11-1-2, assembly GCF_003595545.1. Lineage (NCBI taxonomy): Bacteria > Bacillati > Actinomycetota > Actinomycetes > Kitasatosporales > Streptomycetaceae > Streptomyces > Streptomyces sp. 11-1-2. Next base: position 551,262 of record NZ_CP022545.1, on the reverse strand, counting down.
CATGGCCGCCCGCATGATCCAGGCTCCGCGATCGCTTGACGTGCTGCTCGCGAGCAACCTGTTCGGCGACATCCTGTCCGATCTCGCCGCGGTGCTGGCCGGCGGTATGGGCATGGCGCCCAGTGCCAACGTCCTTCCGGGCGCGGACGTGCCGGGTATCTACGAACCCGTGCACGGCTCCGCACCCGACATCGCCGGGAAGGGCGTGGCGAATCCGGTGGCATGCATGCTCTCCGGCGCGATGCTGCTCGACGACCTCGGACACGCCGGCGCGGCTCGCCGCCTCCGCGACGCCGTGGCGGCCACCTTGCGCGACGCCCGGCACCACACGGCCGACCTCGGCGGCAACGCCACCACGGCGGAGGTGGCATCCGCCGTCCTGCACACGATGGAAAGCCAGGGGTAGTACCTATGAGAGATACCAGGCGGCCGGCGCGGGGGACCGGGACCCTCGCGGCCACGCTCGCATGCCTGCTGCTGGCAGCCTGCTCGGCCGGGTCCACGGCATCCGGCGGCACCGGGAAGAACGCCCTCAACGTCGGCCTCACCGCCGAGCCGGCCAACTTCGACTTCACCAAGACCGAAGGCGCCGCCATTTCGCAGGCACTGCTCTACAACGTCTACGAAAACCTGGTGAAGCTGGATCAGTCCGGGAAGATACGGCCCCAACTGGCCACGTCGTGGACCCTGTCCAAGGACCGCAAGACGTACACCTTCCACCTGGTGAAGAACGCCAGGTTCAGCAATGGCGCACCGTTCACGGCCAAGGACGCCGCATTCTCCATCCAGCGTGTCAGCTCCGACTGGACGATCGCGCAGAAGGCCCAGATGGACGTCGTCGATACGGCGCGGGCGGTGTCGCCCACCGAACTGAAGGTCTCCCTGAAGCGGCCGAGCAACGACTGGCTGTACCGGATGACCACTCGCGTCGGCGCGATGTTCAGCAGGACCGGCGTGGACAAGCTGGCCACCGAGCCGGTGGGCACCGGCCCGTATGTGGTGAAGAAGTGGAACCGCGGCGACTCGATCACGCTCGGCCGTCGTCATGACTACTGGGGGCGCAAGCCGCACTTCGCGTCGGTCACCCTCAAGTACTTCAAGGACCCGACGGCCATGAACAACGCGCTGCTCACGGGCACCATCAACGTGATCGGCACGATGCAGTCCCCGGATTCCCTGTACCGGTTCGCGAACAACCCGAAGTACAAGGTCATCGAGGGCACGACCAATGGCGAGGTGGTCCTCTCGCTCAACAACGGCTCGGGCCCGCTGAAGAATCCGAGGGTCCGCCAGGCAGTCCGCTACGCCATCGACCACAAAGCCCTGATGGACACCTGCTGGGCGGGCCGCGGCAAGCTCATCGGCAGCATGGTCCCGCCGACCGACCCGTGGTACCAGAACCTCACGAACGAGTATCCGTACAACCGCGACAAAGCCAAGAAGCTCCTCGAGGAGTCCGGCCAAGCCGGCCGTACGCTGCGGCTGCGGCTTCCGACGCTGCCCTATGCCACCGCGTGCGGCACCGTGGTCAAGAGCCAGCTCGAACAGGCCGGGTTCAAGGTCAAGCTCGACCAGCTGGAGTTCCCCGCCGCCTGGCTGACCACCGTGTTCAAGAACGCCGACTACGACATGTCCATCATCAGCCATGTGGAACCCCGCGACATGCAGGCGGTGTTCGGGAGCAAGACCTCCTACACCCGCTACGACAGCCCTGAATTCCGCGCGCTGCTGAAGAAGGCGGACCAGGGCACCCAGAAGGAGCAGATCACCGCCATGCGGGCGGCCGCCCGGCTGCTGTCCAAGGACGCCGCGGCCGACTGGCTGTTCCTGCTCCCGAACCTGATGGTGGCGAACAAGGACATCACCGGCCTGCCGGTGAACACCGTCTCCGAGTCACTGGATCTCACCGGCCTGGGCCGGTCATGAAAGGCGGCCTCAACCCATGATCGTCCGTCTGGCGCAGCGGATCGCGATCCTCCTGGCCAGCCTTGCCGTGAGCTCCGTCCTGGTGTTCGCGTTCATGGCGGTCCTGCCGGGGGATCCGGCGCGCGTCGCACTCGGCACCAGCGCCTCGGACACCGCGGTGGCGCAACTGCGCGAGCAGTTCGGGCTCAACCGGCCGCTCGTGGAGCAGTACCTGAGCTGGATCCACGGCCTGGTGACCTTCGACCCGGGCAACTCCTACATCTCACACGCGCCGATCGGCCCGCAGATCTCCGACCGTCTCCAGGTCACCCTGTGGCTTGTCGGCACCGGGATGGTGATCGCCTGCATCGTGGCGATTCCCATGGGCATGGTCATGGCCGTGCGGCACCGCAGGCCGTCCGGGCTCATCCTCTCGGCCCTGTCGCAGATCGGCGTGGCCGTCCCGGCCTTCCTCGCGGGCATCCTCCTGATCACCGTGTTCGCGGTGGGACTCGGGTGGCTGCCGGCGAACGGATGGACACCCCCGGTCGAGGATCCGGTCCTCTTCCTCAAGCAGCTGGTGCTGCCCGCGCTGTCCCTCGGCGTGGTGCAGGGGGCAGTGCTCACCCGCTATGTCCGCAGCGCCGTGCTCGATGTCCTCAGGGAGGACTATCTGCGCACCGCTCGGGCCAAGGGACTCCGCCCGACGCAGGCGCTGCTGCGGCACGGCCTGCGGAACGCGGCGGTGCCCGTGGTCACCGTCCTGGCGCTGCAACTCGCCACGCTGCTGGTGGGCGCCGTCGTCATCGAACGGGTCTTTGTCATCCCCGGGCTCGGGAGCCTGCTGCTGGACAGCGTCTCCAACCGCGACCTCATCCTGGTGCAGGACGTGGTCATGATCATCGCAACGGCGGTGCTGCTCGTGAACTTCCTGGTGGACATCATCTATCTGCTGATCGACCCGCGACTGAGGGTGGGTGCGTCATGAGTGTTCCGGACACGGAAGCCGCTGTCGCGTCCGTGGCGCCCGAGGGCCGTCGGCGGCGCCGCCCGGTGCCGGGCAGCCTCCTGGTGGGCGCTCTCATCGTCGTGGTCGTACTCGGCATGGCGCTGCTGTCCTTCGTGTGGACCCCGCACGATCCGACGCTGGTGAACCCCGCGGCGCGGCTGGAGACGCCGTCGTCGGAGTACTGGTTCGGCACGGACAAATTCGGCCGCGACGTGTTCAGCCAGATCATGATGGGCTCGCGCACCACGCTGTTCGTCGGCTTCGTGGCGGTGGGGGTCGCCGCCCTGGTCGGAGTGCCCCTCGGCATCGTCGCCGGAATGGCGCCCGGCTGGTTCGGCGAGCTGCTCATGCGCGGCAACGACCTGATTCTCGCCTTCCCGGCGCTCCTGCTGACCATCATGTTCTCCGCCGTGTACGGTGCCGGCACGCTGGTCGCGATGATCGCCATCGGCATCGCGTCCATCCCCCATTTCGCCCGGCTGATCCGCGGCGGCACGCTGCAGGTCATGCGGACCGAATACGTCATCGCCGCGCGCGCGGCGGGCCGCGGGCCGTTCGCGATCGCCCTGCGGCATGTCCTGCCCAACGTCAGCGGTCTCGTCATCGTGCAGGCGTCGGTCGGATTCGCCATCGCCGTACTCGCCGAAGCCGCGCTGTCGTTCCTGGGCTTCGGAACCCCGCCCCCCACACCGTCCTGGGGCCGGATGCTGCAGGAGAGCCAGGAGATGCTGTCGATCGCCCCCCGGCTCGCCGTGTTTCCGGGCATCGCGATCGCGGTGGCGGTGCTCGGATTCAATCTGCTCGGTGACGGCCTGCGCGACCGCTTCGACCCCAAGATGGAGGACCGCCGATGACCCCGGCACCTGACACGGCACCGGCCTCCGCAGCGGGCTCCCCCGACTCGCCCGATGACGTATTGACCGTGCGGAAACTCGACGTCGCGGTCGGCGGCCGCAAGCTCGTCGAGGACGTCGACTTCACCATCCGGGCGGGCGAACGGGTCGGCCTGATCGGCGAGTCGGGGTCGGGCAAGTCGCTGACCGCGCTGAGCGTCATGGGCCTGCTTCCCGAGGAGCTCCGGGCCACGGGTTCGGTGCGGCTCGCCGGAGTCGGCCACGACCTGGTGGGGGCCGACGAGGCGCGGATGTCCCGGGTGCGGGGCAAGGAGATCGCCATGGTCTTCCAGGAGCCCATGACCGCTCTGAACCCCACGATGAAGGTCGGGCGGCAGATCGCCGAGGTACTGCTGATCCACCGGACCAGGCCCGACCGCGCGTCCGCTCGCGCCGCCGCCGTGGAACTCCTCGACCAGGTGGGACTGCCCGATCCCGCGGTCGCCGCCGACGCCTACCCGCACCAGTTCTCCGGCGGCCAGCGGCAACGGGTGGTGCTGGCCATCGCCCTCGCGAACGACCCCGCGCTGCTGGTCTGCGACGAACCCACCACCGCACTCGACGTCACGGTGCAGGCGCGAGTGCTCGACCTGATCGTGCGGGGCGTCCAGGACCGCAGGTCGGCCATGCTCTTCATCACCCACGACCTGCCCGTGGTGGCCACCGCCTGCGAGCGGGTCATGGTCATGTACGGCGGGCGGGTGGTCGAGTCCGGCCCGGTCAGGGAGGTGTTCACGCGCCCCCGGCACCGCTACACCCAGGGTCTGATCGGCGCCTCCGACCTGACCGTGGTCGACGACCGAGGCCGGCTGGTCACCATCGGCGGGTCGGTTCCGCCCGCGGGTCAGTTCCCCGCAGGATGCGTCTTCAGAAACAGATGCGCCCAGGCCACCGAGGTGTGCGCCACCCGGCCGGAATGGGTCGCGACCGGGCCGGACTCCGGCTACGCCTGCTTCCACCCGGTGTCCGAGAGCGGCGCACCCGGGACCGGCACCCCCACGAACCAGGAGGCCGGCCATGGCTGAGCAGCCGACCAGCGCCCCCCGTGCCCCCGGGCGGGGGACCGGCCCGGCGGATGCCATCAGCGTCCGCGACGTCACCCGCGACTACCGGCGACCTCGTACCTCGCTGCGCCACCCCAGCCCGCCGGTGCACGCGCTGCGCGGCGTCAGCTTCGCCGTCCCGCCGGGGCAACGGTTCGGCATCGTGGGCGAGTCGGGGTGCGGCAAGTCGACCCTGCTGCGGATTCTGGCCGGGCTCGACCGCCCCACCAGCGGCAGCGTCGCGATCGACGGCCGGGACATCACCGGGCTCCGGGAGAGACAGCTCCGGTTCGTCCGCGAGCGGCTCCAGCTCGTGTTCCAGGACCCGATGAGTTCGCTGGATCCGCGCATGCGCGTCGGCGACATCGTGGCCGAACCGCTCGTCGCACAGGGTCGCGGGAACCGCCGCGAGCGGGTGTCCGAGCTGCTCGAGGCCGTCGGCCTGCGAGCCGACGCGGCGGACCGGTACCCGCACCAGTTCTCCGGCGGTCAGCGGCAGCGCATCTCGATCGCGCGCGCTCTGGCCCCCCGTCCGAAGATCATCGTGGCCGATGAGCCGGTGAGCGCCCTGGACGTGTCCGTACGGGCCCAGGTCCTCAACCTCATCGCCGACCTCGTCGACGAGTTGTCCCTCACGCTGGTCTTCGTCTCCCACGACCTGTCCGTGGTCCGCCATGTGTGCGACCGGGTCGCGGTCATGCACAACGGGCAGATCGTGGAGACCGGGGCCACCGAGCAGGTGTACGAGGACCCGCAGCATTCCTACACACGCAGGCTGATCTCCGCCGTTCCCACTCTGGGCAAGGCACTGTCCGGAGTGTCGGCGGCCGACCTCAACCGGGAGTACCAACCGTGACGACCCATGCCGAACCCGCCGGCGAAAGCCCCGTGGCGAGGGAGTTTCCCGAGGGTCTTCCCATCGGTGACACCTGGGTGGAGGCACCCGCCACCGAGGACGTCCGTTTCCCCTACGACGGGACGCTCGTCGCACGGGCGCCGATCGGGGACACCGCCCTCGCCCGCCACGCGGTCGACGCGGCCCTCGCGATCCGCGAGCGCGTCGGCCGTCTCCCCTCGCACGTACGCAGGGCGGCGCTGCTCGCGACGCACGAGGCGGTCGCCTCCCGGCGCGCGGACTTTGAGCGGCTCCTCGTCCTGGAGACCGGCAAGCCGCTGGTCGACTGCCGGGTCGAGGTGGACCGTACCCTGCTGACCCTGCTCACGGCGGCCGAGGAAGTGGCCCGGCTGCACGGGGAGACGGTGCCGCTGGACCTGCTGCCGTCGGGGGAGGGGCTGCTCGGCTTCTGGACCCGCAAGCCGATTGGCGTGGTGGTGGGCATCGCGGGCTTCAACTACCCGCTGCTGCTCGCCGCGCACAAGATCGCGCCGGCGCTGGCCGCCGGCTGCCCGATCATCGCCAAGCCCGCCCCGCAGACCCCGCTGGCCACCCTGTGGCTGGTGCACCTCCTCCGTGAGGCCCTGCGCGCCGGCGGTGCGCCACAGGCCGCGGTGCAGCTGGTGACCGGGGGCCCCGAGGTGGGCATCGCGCTGACCACCGACCGCCGGATCGGAGCGGTGTCCTTCACCGGTTCCGCCGCCGTCGGCCACCAGATCGCCCGGGACGCGGCACCCACCAAGGTGCTGCTCGAACTCGGCTCCAACGCCGCCCTGGTGGTGGCCGCCGACGCCGACCTCGACGCCGCCGCCGACGCGGTGGTGCGCGGCGGGTACTACGCGTCGGGCCAGGCGTGCATCAGCGTGCAGCGGGTCATCGTGGTGGACTCCGTGCGGAAGGAGTTCGTGGCCCGCCTGACGGAGCGAGTGGCCCAGGTGGCCGTGGGCGATCCCCGTGATCCGCAGACGCGTGTCTCGGCACTCATCGACCAGCGGTCGACCGAGCGGGTGCGCGCGTGGCTGGCCGAGGCGGTGGAGGCGGGGGCGTCGCTGGTGGCCGGAGGATCGGTCACCGATGGTGTGATCGAGCCCGCCCTGCTGCTCGATGTGGACCGCGCCCTCGCCGTCTGGGACGAGGAAGTGTTCGGCCCCGTGGTCGCCGTACGGTCAGTCCCCGATCTGGAGACTGCCTTCGACCTGGTCAACGACTCGCGCTACGGACTGCACGCGAGCGTCTACACCAGCGCCCTGGACACCGCGTTCGCCGCTCTCGACCGCCTGGAGGTGGGCGGAGTGGTGGTCAATGAGGTTCCCGGTTTCCGTTCCGATGTCATGCCGTACGGCGGTGTGAAGGACTCCGGGGCCGGACGGGAGGGCCCGAGGTTCGCCATCGAAGAGCTCACCGTGACCCGTATGGCAGTGATCCGTCCGACGACAACGAAGCCGTGAGGACCACCATGCAAGCAAAGGACCGCACCGATGCGGTGGACGCGTACTCCGGCCTGTTCCGGCTCGACGGCCGCAGGGCTGTCGTGGTGGGCGCGGGCAGTGGAATCGGCCGCGAGAGCGCCTTGGCCCTCGCCGCGCACGGGGCCACGGTGGTGTGCGCCGACCGTGATCTGACGGCGGCCACGGAGTCGGCGTCGATGGGGCCGGGCCTGTCGCCGTACGCCCTCGATGTGCTCGACGGCGAGGCGGTCGCGCGTGCCGCCGAGGAGCTCGGACCTGTCGACGTGCTCGTCTTCACCGCCGCGACGAACGTGCGCAAGCACCTGCTCGAGTACACGGCGGAGGAGTTCGACCGGGTCGTGGCGCTCAATCTGCGTGCGTCCTTCGACCTGGTGCGGGCGTTCGGCCGCGGCATGGCCGAACGCGGCAGGGGAAGCATCATCGGCTTCAGCTCGATCCGCGCGGTGGCCGTCGAACCGGGGCAGGGGGTGTACGCGGCCACGAAGGCCGGCCTCGTCCAGATGCTGCGGACCGCGGCGGCCGAGCTGGGACCGTCGGGCGTGCGGGTGAACACCGTCGCACCGGGCGTCGTGGACACACCGCTGACCGCGCAGATCAGGGCCGTACCGGAATGGTCCGAGGCCTATGCGGCCAAGAGCGCCCTGGGCCGCTGGTCCCGGCCCGACGAGCTGGCCGGCGCCGTCGTCTACCTCGCGTCGGACGCGTCATCCTTCGTCACCGGGAGCCAGCTCTTCGTGGACGGAGGCTGGACGGCGATCGACGGACGCTATACGCCGCCCAACTGACGGGGCGCCGGACACTCTCAGGCCCCCTTTTCCTGGGTTCAACCCGGACGAGGGGGCCTGAAGGCCGTATCAGTCGATGCGCTCGAAGGGTGTCGTGCCCGCTTCGTCCGGCGCGACGGTGAAGACGACCTTCTCGAACTTCCCGGTGAACGCGAATTCGCCGTCATAGCTGGGTGAGGAGGGCGACAGGGTGTCCCGGCCGATGTCGAGGCCCTGCCATCCCAGGAAGTGGGGAAGCACCCGCGGAATGTCCGCGCTGCCCACCGACCTGCCTGACACATACAGGTGTCCAACGCCCCGCATGTCTCCGGTCTTGTCGAAGGCGAAGGTCAGCTCCGCCGGGCCGACCGGGAGCTCCTCCGCCGAGGTCACCGTGTACCGGGTGCCGAGGAAGTTGTACTCGTAGACCTGCCGGTTGTCCTTGCCGTACAGGACGTATCCGCTGCTGATGTTGCCCAGGGAGACCAGGACACCCTCGTCCGACGTGGCGGCCCGGTCGACGTACGCGGTGATGCGGTGCGCGGGGGTCATCACGGGCCACCCTCGTGGGTGTTCTGCTTGTAGCGCTTGAACGGTGTGTTGCCCGCCTGCGCCCAGCCCCAGGGGTAGTTTGCGTGCGCGCGCGAGGATGCCCCGTTCGATCTGGCGGGCGTGCCGGGTCGCGCGCTCGGCGTCCCAGCCGTGGTCGAACCGGCCCCGGTATTTCTCCAGGTACTCCCGCGGGGCCTGGTGCGGGGCGTGCGCCGCACCGAAGGCCATGTACATGAAGAAGGGCTTCTCGGGAGTGACCGACGTCTGGTCCGTGACGAATTCGATCGCCCGGTCCACCAGGTCCTCACTGAGGTGATAGCCCTCTTCCGGGGTCTTCGGCGGAGCCACGGCGTGGTTGTCGTAGAACAGCTCCGGATAGAAGCTGTCCGTCTCGGTTTCCAGGAATCCGTAGTAGCGCTCGAACCCACGGGAGAGCGGCCACTGGGTGTACGGCCCGGACGCGGTGGTCTGCTCCATCGGCGCCAGGTGCCACTTGCCGACGGCCATGGTGTTGAAACCGTTGTCGCGCAGCACCTCGGGCAGCATCGCGGCGGCCTTGGTGACCCGTCCGCGGCCGCTGGGGAAGCCGGTGTCGAAGTTGGACAGCATCCGCATGCCGACCGAGTGGTGGTTACGGCCGGTCAGCAGGGAGGCCCGGGTCGGCGAACACAGCGTGGTGGTATGGAAGTTGGTGTAGCGCAGGCCCCCGCTGGCGAGGGCGTCCATGGCCGGGGTCTCGATGTCCGAGCCGAAACAGCCGAGGTCGGAGAAGCCGACGTCGTCGAGCACGATGACCACGACATTGGGCGTGTCCTCGGGCGGCGTCGGCTGCTGGGGGCACCACGGCGTCGACTCCTCGTAGGTCGTGCCGATCTCGCCTTGGAAAGTGCCGCTCGCGGACGGCGGACGCGGAGAGGAGTTGGTCGTCCAGGACGCTCCTCTACATGGACACTGGTGCGCTGTGCCGGCGGTCCGTCAGCGTGGCGGGGGCAGGTCCGCCGCGCAGCGGAACCCCATGTGCCCGGTGCTGCTGTCGGGTGTGTTGGAGGTGCGCGCGGCGACGCGGTAGCGGTTGCAGTACGACGCGTGGCACAGGTAGGAGCCGCCGCGGATCACCTTCGCCTCCCCGGCGGGAGGTCCGGCCGGGTCCTGGCGGGTCTCCGGGCGGTCGGCCGCGTGCCAGGTGGTGCTCCACCAGTCGGAGCACCATTCCCACACATTGCCCGAGGTGTTGTACACGCCGAGGTTGTTGGCCCGGTAGGACTTGACCGGCGCGGTTCCCAGATACCCGTCCTCACCCGTGTTGACCTGCGGGAACTGCCCCTGCCAGATGTTGCAGCGGTGCTGCCCGCGAGGCAGGAGCTCATTCCCCCACGGGTAGCGGGCGCGCTCCAGACCGCCACGTGCCGCCATCTCCCACTCCGCCTCCGTGGGCAGGCGCTTGCCCGCCCAGGCCGCGTAGGCGGACGCGTCACGCCAGGAGACATGGACGACAGGGTGGTTCGACAGATCGGTCCATGACGACCCCGGCCCGTAGGGGGCCCGCCAGCACGCCCCGTCCACCGCGAGCCACCAGGGTGCCTGCGCCACCGTGCCGTCGCGCACCAGATGCCGGGCGTCGGGGTGGACGAGTGCGTAGAACACGAAGGACCAGCCGTAGCGCTCGGCATCGGTCCGGTAGCCGCTGCTGCGCACGAACGTCGCGAACTGCCGGTTGGTGACAGCGGTCGCGTCGATGAGGAACGGCGACAGCCGCACGGCCCGGACCGGCCCTTCACCGTCCTCGGGAAACGCGTCGGCGTCATCGCCTCCCATCAGATACGTCCCCGCGGGGATGCGCAGCATGGCGCGCAGCCCCTGCGCCCGGTCCCGATCCGAGGCCTGGAGCCGCACGGCGGACGGTTCGGGAATCTCCCGGCCGCCCCCTGATGTGGGGGCGCAGCAGGCTCCTGACATCGCTCCTCCAACCGCGGCCGCTGTTTCTCGCCCGACTCCAGGTCTCCTGAGGTGACTGGTCTGGCCAGCATCATATTCTGGCTAGTTGAATGAGTGTGTTTCGGTCCGAATACCGCTGTCAAGGGAGTCATCGAGCCGCGGGGACGGCACGTGGAGCGGTTCGTTCGGCTACCCGTAGCGGAACGAACCCGCCGCACCGCCTGGTCGCGGCCTGCTCCGCGTTCATCGCAGTGCTGTTGCCCGCGGGATGTGGTCGGTTTCGCGTTGAGCGGCGTACCAGCCCAGTGCGCGCACCATGGCCTTGTGCGGGGTGGGCGGGAGCAAGGGGGCGAGGGTGTCCCAGGTCTTGTCGACGAGTTCGCGGGCCTCGGCCATGCACGCGTCGAGGGCTCCGCTGCGCATCAGCAGGTCGGACGCCTGGAGCGCACCGGCGTCGGAGCACTGCCGGAGGGCGTCGCGCAGGCGTTGGCGGTCGGTGGTGTCGAGGAGGCGGGTGGCGTGGGCCACGGGGTAGGTGACCTCGCCGTTGCGGAGGTCTTCGGCGGGGGAGCGGGTGGTGATGCCCTGCCGGTGTTCGTCGGGGGTGCACTGCCCGTACAGGTCGAAGACGTCGTCGGTGATCTGGTAGGCGATTCCGACGGCTTCGAAGTACGCGCAGATCGCGTCGAGTTGGGTCTCGTCGGCGCCGCCGAGGATCGCGGAGACCTCGGCGGTGCTGCGGACGAGCATGCCCGTCTTGAGCCGGTGGGCGGTGCGGATCTGGTCGAGGAGGGGGCGGGCGTCACCGGTTGCCACGGCTTGGTCGAATGCGGTGTGGTGCCCGGCGAGGTCGAGGGCCTGACCGGCGTGGGCGGCGCGCAGGTCCCGCAGATAGAGCCGGTAGATGCGCAGCATGGTGGCGGGGTCGGCCTGCGGGACGCGCTGGATGAGGGCGTCGAAGGTGTAGTAGCCGAGGGTGCCCGCGGTGATCGCCGGAGCGGTGCCGAAGATCTCGTGGACGCTCGGACGGCCGCGCCGGGTGGGCGAGTTGTCCTGGATGTCATCGATGACCAGAGCCGAGACATGGAGCAGCTCGGTGACCGCGGTCAGCGGCCGGTAGGGCTCGGGGTCGGCGCCGAGAAGGCAGAGGACGGCCGCGGCCACGTAGGGGCGCCAGGAGCGTCCGGGGTTGTCCAGCAGGTGCAGAAGGGGAGCGGCGACCGCCTGGTGGAGGCGGATCCGGGCGGCGGTGTCCAGGTCCGTTCCGCCGCTGGTGCCGGTGAGCAGACCCAGCGCGGTCTCGTCGGCGGCATCGGTGGAATAGAGCGCGGCGGCTTCCGCACGGGCGATGTCGTGGGTGCGGCGCATGTAGTGCTCGATATCGCCGATGGTGTTGGTCGGGAGTGTCTGCAGGAATGCCGTGCCGGCCACGGACGTGTTTCCCATGACGCCGCGCACGGTGGCGGGGCTCTCCCAGAAGGCGCGTCCGACGATCAGAGTACGGACCTCGCCCTCCGCTGCCGGAGCGATCACCTCGACGTCCAGCCCGAGGTCGGGGACGCGCACGCGCACCGCGGTGGGGTAGGTGTTGAGGGTGGCCAGTGAGGTCCAGTGGCGCACGGGCTGCCAGTCCATGTCGTGGTAGCCGACGCCGCCGTCCGGGGCGACCACCGTGGCGCGGGTGAATTCCAGCGTGGCGGCGCCCGTGGCGGGATCGGTGTTGCGCGCGTGAATGCAGCTGATCTCCCAGCCGTTGCCGAGCTGGATGCCGGCCCACTCCCAGGTGTGGTCCGGCGTTCCCGGGGTCCGCTCGACGTCGTAGTAGGTGCTGCCCCAGTCCTGCTCGAACCAGGCGTGCCCCGCCACCCGTCTTTGGGTGCCGTCCGCACGACGCAGGGTCCCGTGGGCGTGCAGCCGGGGCACGAAGTACGACGTCATCGCGTCCGCCTCGGTCGGAAGCCGCCCCGGATAGCGCCCACGGGCGTCGAACTGCGGGACCGCCGCCTTGACGGGGGTGAGGAGAAGCTCGAGGCGTTCCCTGTCCTGGAAGGCCAGGTGGTATCCGCCGTCCTCCGCACGGCGCAGCGCGGCCACGTCCCCGAAGGACATGTCCAGCGTTTCGGCCGACTCCACCACCGGCTCGGCCAGCGGCCGGTCGGGCAGCAGCGGGCCCTCGGCGAGGGCCTCCGCCAGCGCCTCGCGGACCCGGTGATCCTGCGCGGTGTCGCCGCGGAGCGCCTCGCGGACCGCGCGATGCATGGTGGGCGTGAGCCAGGCGCCGTGGGTGACCCCTGCCGGTCCCGAGCACGTGGACACCACGCCGTACCCGGGACCGGCCGCGCGGTCCCGTACGTCGTGGTGTTTCAGGACGCTGACCATCCACGTGTACTCGTCGCCGCTCTCATCCCGCAGATGCCCGTTGAGATACCACCCTTCGGCACCGGCCGAAGGGTGCGGCAGGCCAATGGGCGCTGAGCCGGCGGTGTGCTGCGGTGCGGCCTGCGAAGGGCCCTGCGCCGGGGGACGGGACGCGGAGATGGTCATGCCGGAAACCTAGACGTCCGTACCCCGCTCACCGGGTGCTGTCGTAACGGCCCCACCTCATCGGATGACAACGCGGCCCGGATATCGGGTCGTCGCCGTGCCCTCGACGCCGCCCGCTCGTTATAGCGGAACGCCAAGGGGAGGAGGCCCTCGATGGAGGTGACCGGCGTGTACCACGCCTACGGCCGGCGTGCGGTGCTGGGCGGTGTCGACCTGCGACTGCGCCCCGGTGTACTGGCCGGAATCGTGGGGGAGAACGGCGCGGGCAAGACGACCCTGCTGAGGATTCTCTCAGGCGAACTGGCCCCCGACCGCGGCACGGTCCACCACTACGGCGGTTTCGGGTACTGCCCGCAGGCCGCCGTCCTCAACGACGCGCTCACCGTCCGCCAGCACCTGAAGTACTTCAAGGTCGCCTACGGCCTGAGTGACCTGGTGCGAGCCGAAGAGGTCATGGAGGCACTCCAGTTCAGCGAGTACGCCGACGAACGGGCCGGAGTCCTCAGCGGCGGAACCCGGCAGAAACTGAACCTCACCCTGGCCCTCATGCACAATCCCCGGACACTGCTGCTGGACGAGCCCTACCAGGGCTTCGACTGGGAGACCTACCAGCGGTTCTGGGACCTGGCCACAAGGCTGCGCGAGGACGGCCGATCGGTCCTCGTGGTCTCCCACCTGGCCTACGACGCCGAACGCCTCGACACCTTGTGGCGCCTGGACGGGGGCCGTCTCCACGGGCAGATCGCGGAGCCCACCGCATGACACCTCCCCGAGCCGTACGCCGCAACCGCACCCTCTTCATGACCGCGGCCCGCTACGCGCTGATCGAGCACCTGCGCAACCGCTTCGCCATGGTCCTCATCGCCCTGTTCATCCCCGTGTGGACCGCGCTGGCGTTCTGGTCCGTACCCAGCACCCCCACCCGCTTCCGGCTGCGTGCGACCGGTGACCTGCTCACCCCGCACGGCAACCAGCTCACCGAGATCACCGGCGCCCTCAACGCCGTCACCCTGATCGTCGGCTTCATGATGTTCGCGGCCTCTTTCGCGGGCGGCCACTTCGACCGCCGACTGGCCCTGGCCGGCTATCCCCGCACCCATCTCGTCCTGGCCAAGCTCACCTCCTTGACGCTGGTCTCCGCCGCCGTGGCCGCCTACGCGACCATCCTCACCCGCACCTTCTGGGCACCCGAGCAGCCCGCCCTGCTCGCCGCCGCTCTCTTTTGCGCCGGCATCACCTATGGCGCCCTGGGCGTCGCCTTCGGCTCACTGCTGCGCCGTGAAGTGGAGGGCATGTTCGCCATCGTGATGACCAGCGTGATCGACCTCGCCCTGCAAAATCCCCTCTACAGCTCCAGCTCCGACGGCAGCGTGGTGCGCTACCTGCCCTCCTACGGTGCGATGCAGGCCGCCACCGGCGCCGGGTTCTCCAGCACGCCACTTCCGAAGTACCTCGCCATCCAGGCCGGCTGGTTCACCGCCGCCGCACTCATCGCCCTCCTTGCCTTCCACTGCCGCACCCGCAACACCCTCGGCAAGAGCGGATGGCCGCGCTCGTGGCGACTCGTCGAACTCGTCTAGTCCGCGCCCTCCCCGGGTGGGACTCGCGGGGATTCCCACCCGGGGGAGGAGCTGGGCTCAGGCCCGGGGAGCTGGGCTCAGGCCGTGGAGATGGCGGCGTTCATCTCCCACATGAGCACCTCGGCGCCGTCGGGGCCGCCGGTGACGCGCTGGCCCTCCGCGCCGGTGACACGGACCGCGTCGCCGGTGGCCAGTGTTCCCGCGCCCTCCAGCTCGGCGCTGCCGCGCGCGACGAAGAGGTGGACGAAGGGAGCGGTGACGATCTCCAGGGTCTCGGCGGGGCGGATGCGGGCCACGTGCAGGGCGGCGTGCTTCTGCCGGATGCCGATCGCGCGCTGGTTGCTGTGCTCGGGCATGCCGGAGGCGAGAGTGGACCAGCCGCCGAGGGCGAGTTCGTCGTTGATGTCGAGCTGCTCGTAGCCGGGCCGGATACCGGACTCGTCGGGGATGGTCCACATCTGGATGAAGTGGACGGGGTCATCGTGCTCGGGCCGGCCGGTAAGGGTCCAGGAGTCGTTCTTCTCGCTGTGGAGGATGCCGGTGCCGGCGCTCATCCGCTGGGCGAGGCCGGGGTAGATCACCCCGTTGTGCCCCTCGGAGTCCTGGTGGACAAGGCCGCCGTCGAGGACCCAGGTGATGATCTCCATGTCCCGGTGGGGGTGGGTCTCGAAGCCGGTGCCGGGGGCGACCACGTCGTCGTTGGAGACCAGCAGAAGCCCGAAATGGGTGTTCTTGGGGTCCCAGTGGCGCGAGAAGGAGAAGGAGTGGTGGGAGTCGAGCCAGCCGGCGCGGGTGTGGAAACGCTCGTTGGCGCGCCGGATGTCGAGCAGGGAGGCCATGGTGGTGGTGTCCTTTCTGTCCGCGCGGCCGGGGGTCGACCCGGTGATGTAGTTGAACGTTATACAACATCGCGAGCCGAATCATTCCCGTCGCTCCCAGTCGGCGGCATCATCGCCGCCCCGGCTACACCGAACGCTGCCAAGTTCACCGACGGCGCCGCGGGCTGCGCGCCCGGGTGGCCGTAACCCGTTCGGCGGGGCACGTCCCGGGGCCCGGTGGCTGGGGGGAGCCACCGGTGACAGCATCGTCACGGGCAGACCGGCGTGGCAGGAATCGAGAGCATCGAGAAAGGTCGCGTCATGGGGCAGGCGTACGAGCCCGTGCGCTCGGCCCGGCTGGTCCAGGAGCGCTTCTGGCCGCAGCTCCAGGCGTTCCTCGAGCCCGGCGACGTGGTGATCGCCGACCAGGGCACCTCGTACTACGGATGTGCCGAACTGCCTCTCCCGCACGGCTGCACCTTCGTGGGCCAGCCGCTGTGGGGGTCGATCGGCTATACGCTTCCGGCGCTGCTGGGAACCATGCTGGCGGCGCCCGACCGCCGCCACATCCTGCTGATCGGCGACGGCTCCTTCCAGCTGACGGCGCAGGAGCTGTCCATGGTGCTGCGGCAGGGGCTCACCCCCGTCATCATCCTGGTCAACAACGACGGCTATACGGTCGAGCGCTGCATCCTCGGCGCGGACGCGAGCTACAACAACATCGCCACCAGGCGGTACGACCGGCTGGTCGAAGCATTCGACCCCCAGAACCTGGCCATCACCGCCAAGGCGGACACCGAGGACACCCTCGCGGCCGCGCTCGACACGGCCAGGAGCAACCGCGACCGGCTCGTCTTCATCGAGGCAGTCATGGAACGCCTGGATGCCCCGGAGTCTCTCGTCAAGCTGGGCAAGGCGTTCGCCACCGCGGACTACCACCACGCGCCCGTCTCCTGAGCGCACACCACAGGGGTGCGTCCGTGCGCCCGCGTGCCCGTGCGCCCGGGGGCGGACCGCCGTTCTGCTGTACAGCCCGCCCGGACACGGAATCTAGCGCTATTGTCTAGAAGTGGAATTTTAGTTGATGATGTGAGCGCGGGACGCGGACCATGCCCCAGGGCGACGGTGTGCATGCGATCCGGGCGACGAACAACCTTCGAGAAAACGGACCTCACCCCATGACCACCACCTCGTCCACCAGTACCAGGACGCTCGCCGACCCCGACACCCCCTTCGCGGTCGTCGACGTGCACAAGGCGCTGCGCAACATCGACCGCCTCGCGGCCAAGGCCGACCACCTTGGCGTCGCCTTGCGGCCGCACGTCAAGACGGCCAAGAGCCTTGACGTCGCCGCCCTTATGCACGGCGGCGCGCCCCACCCCGTCACCGTCTCCACGCTCGCCGAAGCCGAGGCGTTCGCCGACGGCGGCTACACCGACATCACCTACGCCGTCGGCGTCGCCCCCCACAAACTCCCCCGTGTGATCGCCCTGTTGCGCCGCGGCGTCACCCTCCGCGTCCTGCTGGACAGCACCGAGCAGGCCGCCTTCGTCGCGGAAGCCTCCCGTCGGGAGGGCATCAGCATTCCCACCCAGATCGAGATCGACTGCGACGGCCACCGCGGCGGCCTCAAGACCGACGCCCCCGCCCTCGTCGACATCGGTCGCACCCTACACGACGCCGGATGCCTGGACGGTGTGCTGACCCACGCGGGCGAGTCCTACTTCACCTACTCCGCGGAGGAGCAGCGGCTGGCGGCGAAGAACGAACGCGACACCGCCGTCGCCGCCGCCGAGAATCTGCGCGCCGCCGGGCTGCCGGTGGCCACCGTCAGCGTCGGCTCGACGCCCACCGCACACGCCGCCGAGGACCTCACCGGCGTCACCGAACTGCGCGCGGGCAACTACGTCTTCTTCGACCTGGTGATGGCCGGTCTCGGAGTGTGCCAGGTCGACGACCTCGCGCTGTCCGTCGTCGTCACCGTCATCGGGCATCGTCCCGAGTACGGCTGGATCGTCACCGACGGCGGCTGGATGGCGATGTCCCGCGACCGCGGCACGGCGGCCCAGCCGCAGGACCAGGGGTACGGTCTGGTCACCGACCTGGCGGGGCATCTGATCCCCGGCCTGGTCATGAGCGCCGCGAGCCAGGAACACGGCACCATCACCGCCCGCGACGGCGCCACCCTGCCCGACCTGCCAGTCGGCACCCGTCTGCGCGTCCTGCCCAACCATGCCTGTGCCACGGCCGCCCAACACCGCGGCTACCACGTCATCGGCAGTGGCCGGACGGCGACTGACGCACCCGCTGTCCAAGCAGTCTGGCACCGCATCAGCGGCTGGTGACCACTGGAGATCACGCAGCCGGGCCGCGAGGCCCTCGCCCACGACCTGGCGCAGCGCGACGCATGGCTCGACATCGCCCTGGCCGACCTCAATGAGACCGAGCGCCAGGTCCTGCTGCTCGCCGCCCGCCTGATGGACCGCCTGGCAGGCTCCCCGGCCGTGCTGCCCGACCGCCCGACCAGCCCCCGCTGACCGGTACTCGGGCGAGTGCGCCTGCCGAGCGATGACTAGAGCGGTACTTCGCGAGCCGAGCCGCGCGTATCAGCTTCATATGATGTGTCACGAGCCGGTATCCGTCTCGCAGTGGGTCGTCCACGTGGGGGACGGGCGGCGACGCGGCTCGCTTAGAGCTCGCGCAGATAGGCGTGCCCTCATGGGCAGCGGTTCGGCCGCTACCGTACGTTGTTTCCCCCACCGGCTTGCCAGGGGCCACAACGGAAAAGTGTGTGCGTTCGGGTGGGCTGGGGCGTAATGATGTGGGTGTGTCAGGTCCTTTTGAAAAGCTTGTCGCCGAAGCTGAGTCGGTTTCCGTGGAGGGTTGGGATTTCTCCTGGCTGGATGGCCGGGCGACCGAGGAACGCCCGTCGTGGGGCTATCAGCAGGCGATCGGTCGGCGGCTGGCGGTGGTGTCGGCGGCGCTTGATATTCAGACCGGTGGTGGTGAGGTCCTGGCCGGGGCGGAGAAGCTGCCTCCCGCGATGGCCGCGACGGAGTCCTGGCCGCCGAACGTGGCCAAGGCGACCAGGCTGCTGCGCCCGCGCGGGGTGGTGGTCGTCGCCGACCCGGACGAGCCGCCGCTGCCGTTCGCTGATGAGGCATTCGACCTGGTGACCAGCCGTCATCCCGCGACGGTGTGGTGGTCGGAGATCGCGCGAGTGCTGCGACCGGGTGGGACGTACTTCGCCCAGCACGTCGGGCCCGCCAGCGTGTGGGAGCTGGTGGAGTACTTCCTGGGGCCGCAGCCCGAGGCGCGCCGGAAGCGGCATCCTGATGACGAGAGCGCGGCGGCAAAGGCCGTCGGCCTGGAGATCGTCGACGTGCGCACGGAACGGCTGGGGATGGAGTTCTTCGACGTCGGCGCCGTGATCTACTTCCTCCGCAAGGTGATCTGGACGGTGCCCGGTTTCACCGTCGAGCAGTACCGCAGCCGCCTGCGCGAGCTGCACGAGAAGATCGAGGCCGAGGGCCCGTTCATCGCCCGCTCGTCCAGGACCCTCATCGAGGCCCGCAAGCCTGAGCGCGCGTAAGAGCTCGCGGAGACAGGCGTGCCCTCATAGGCGGCGGTTCGGCCGGTTGTCCCAGCGGTGGGTGGTCCATGTCGGTGGTGCGGCGTTCGTAGCAGCGGGTGAGCCGGTGGAAGGCGTTCTGCCAGGCATGGGTGCGCTCGACGTGCCACCTCCGGCACGCCTGGATCGGCGCCTTATCGCCCTTGTGCGCGATGCGCCAGTGCAGGTTTCGGGCGGTGAGTTCGGTGCGGGTCTTGTCCGAGTCGTAGCCGGCGTCCAGGTGAACGGTGATGTCGTCGGGCAGCGGTCCGAGGTCGTCCAACAGATCCAGGGTCGGGGCGAGCAACGGGGAATCGTGGCGGTTCGCGGCGGCCAGAACCCTGCCGAGGGGGGGTCCGTAACCATCCGTCATACCCGTGCGCTTCAAGCCCTGTTTGCCACGATCGACCGGTGAGCGTCCGGCTGCCTCACCGCCACCAGGGGCCTTGGTGATGGAGCCGTCGATGGCGATCTGGTCGAGCACGAGCCCCACGATCCGGTCGTAGGACTGGAGCGCGATCTGCTTGAGCCGGACGAAGACGCCGAGACGGATCCACTCGTCGCGACGGTTGCGGATGGTGGTCGCCGAGCACGTCGTGTCGGCGATCCCCTGGTAGGAGCAGCCGAACCGGAGAAGTTGCAGCAGTTTGTCGAACACGATCCGGTCGTTGATGCGGGGACGGTGGCACTCCAGCGGATGGGCCGGGTCGACCGTCGGACGCTCGGGCAGCAGCGCCGCGAACTGGTCCCAGAGCGGGTCGGTCAGCCATGATGGCAGGACGGGCACGGGTCTCCTCAATGATCACAGAGCGTCGCAACTCCATGGTCACCGGGACCTGTGCCCGCCTTGCTACCGGGTCCCCCACACCGCCTGTCTGTGCGAGCTCTTAGAGTGCCGATCATGTCTCACTCAAAGATCATCGAGCCCATCGCTCAGCACCCGCAGTCCACCCGTATATCGTCCCGGCGGACGAAGAAGACCCTGATCGCGGCCATCGGCATCGGCATGGCCGTCGCTTTGAGCGGGTGCAACGACGACACCGGCGAGGCAACGGACAAGGACACCAGTGCCGCGGAGTCGAAGGGGCCCTCGGCGGGGTCGTCCCAGTCCGCTGCCCCGTCGAGCCCTTCGGGCGATCAGCCGTCGGTCGCGGGATGGCAGACGCAGACCGCACAGAAGCACCACTTCCGCTATGACGTGCCGGTCAAGGCCAAGAAGTGGAAGGTTCTCGGGGAGGACACGGCCCTCTCCTATACGGACGAGAACGGCCAGCCGATCGTCGTCATGACCGCGGCTGCCAGCTACCGTGAGGGCGGCTGCTCCTCGAGTCCCAATCCCAAGGCCATCGGTGAGGCGGGCAAGGGGCAGCTTGCCACCGTCGGCACCACAGGCGGCGGCAAGGACGGCACCCTCCAGGAGAACGCTCGTAATTGGGCGGGCAACTGGGGCTTCGCCGCGTACGGAGGTGCGGACCACAAGCCCAAGATCACCGTCAGCGAGGCCAAGCCGTGGAAGCAGGGGGGTATCGACGGCTACACCGCGACCGCTCAGGTCACCGTCACCAACCGGCCGAGTTCATGCGTCCCGCCGAAGGCGATCGTGCACAGCATCGCGCAGAAGCTCCCCGACGGCACCATGCACGGCTGGGTGATCTACGCGGACCAACGGGTTCCGAACGCGCTGACAGCCGCCGAGATCGAGAAGGTCATGGGCACCGTCCGGTCCACTGGTAGCTGACACCATTCGGCCGGTGAGGCGGCGGCGATCCGCGGGCACGGCGGGAGCGAGCATCGCGGGGGTGCTCAAGTTCCCTCTCCGTCCCCTCTCAAGTCCCGTTGCTCCAGCGGAAGTTCTGTAATCAAGATCGAATAGCTGCTTTAATTGGGGTAGCTGATCGTGAGTCCCGGCCCTCGGAAGGCAGCGTTGATGTCCCCCGTCCTCTACCAGTCCCGCTCCCGTTCCGATATCCCGTTCGAGGCTGCTGCCGACGCCGGCGTTCTCCGCGTCATGTCCGACTCCCGTACTCCGGTGTTTCTCACCGTGCATGCACGTGGACGACGCCGGTACGGCTACTGGCAGCCGTACGACCACGTCGCCGACAGGGGAGGCTGCTACGTCGCTCTGCCCACCCCCGTGTGCGACAGGCTGTACTCCCAGGGGCGGATCGCCCTCGGTGATCCCCTCGTGGACCCGGGCAAGACCACGTACCGCGTCTGGCCCGCCTATGACCCGGTCGCGCCGGTACGCATCCCGGTGGCGCCCCTGCCCGCGGTGGCGGCGGCACAGACGCTTGCTGCGTGAACCCCCAGCGTCTTCCCTGTCGGCCCGCCCGGTCGGAAGCGTTGGTTGTCAGGCTTGCGCGGTGGGCCGTACGACCACCTCGCTGATGTCGACGCCGGCGGGCTGCTCGATCGCGTAACCGATCGCGGACGCGATGGCGGACGGTGGGATGGCCATCTCGTCGCGCTGTCGGGCTGCCGCCGCCGCTGCCTCGGGACTCGCCCCCTTGCCCACGCCCTCGGTGTTGGTGAACCCGGGCGAGACCAGGGTGACCCGCAGATGGGGTCCCGACTCCTGTCGCAGCCCCTCGGTCAGCACCTTCACCGCCGTCTTGGTGGCCGCGTAGACGGCCTGCGGGGATTTCACGACGTAGGCCGCCGTCGAGGCGATGTTGACGAACTGGCCGGAGCGCTGCCGCCTGAAGACGGGGAGTGCCGCCCCGATACCGTTCAGCAGGCCGGTGATGTGCGTCGCGACCATCGCGTCCCAGTCGTCCTGGCGCAGCTCGTCAAACGGTGACACCGCCATCGTGCCGGCGTTGGAGACCAGGACATCGAGCCGGCCGAACCGGTCGACCGCCGTGTCCGTCAGGCGCTCGAGGTCCTCGCGGCGCGTCACGTCGATGACCGTCCCGACGGCCGAGCCGCCCCGCGTCGTGATCTGGTCCACTACCGCGTGCAACCGGTCTTCCCGTCGGGCCCCGAGCACGAGCCGGGCGCCCCTCTCGGCGAGGTAGATCGCCGTCGCCGCTCCGATGCCGCTGCTGGCACCTGTGATCGCTACGACCTTGCCTTCGACACCTGACATGATCAACGTCCTTCCAAGGGGGATGTGTACAGGCCGGACCATGGCCTACAGTGGAAATGGGGGCGCCCCCACTTACGTGACGAAAGGCTAAGTGGGCGGCCCTCCGTTTAGCAAGCGAAGAGGACCGGAGGGGAATGGCGACCGCTGATGGCCGACAGTGCACAACGCCCGTTGCGAGCTGACGCGCGGCGTAACAGAGACAAGATTCTCGCGGCTGCGGTGCGCGTGTTCGCCGAGGAAGGGCTGGACACGCACCTGGAGCGCATCGCCAAGGAGGCGGGCGTGGGCAGCGCGACGCTGTACCGAAACTTCGCCACCCGTGAGGCTCTGATCGAGGCGGTCTACCGCAACGAGGTGGCTCAGCTGTGCGACGCCGTCCCCAATCTGCTCGCGGAGAAGCCGCCCTACGAAGCCCTGCGCGCTTGGACACGCCTCTTCCTGGACTACGTCACCGCGAAATTCGGCATGGCCGACGCCTTGCGTGCCATCGCCGCCGCGGGAAGCAACCCTTACGGCCACAGTCGGGACATGATCCAGGCTGCCATCACCGCCCTGATGGACGCGTGCGTAGCCGCCGGGGCGATCCGCACCGACATCAGCCCGACCGACATGGGCGCCGCCCTCGAAGGCATCGCCGTCACCTCGGCCATGCCCGAACACCGGGAACGCGCCGAACGACTGCTCGACCTCACGCTGGACGGGCTGAGGGCCCGTTCGTGATGCCGTCTCCGCGGCGGGGCCGTCCGGGCCTGTGCGCGGCTGCGGCGGCAGCGACGTGGAAAGCCGAACGAGTTGGCCGGCTCGGACGGTGGGTCGCCGGGCCGGTACCGGGGTAGCCACCGTCGGCGATCGTCGGCGTGATCACATCAGCCACACCGTGATCATTCCACTGCGGCTGATCCCTTCAAGCGGGCGAAGGCGAGTTTCGACAGCACAGATCCATGACCTAGGGTGCAACGCTGCACCCTGGCGCGAATGTCTTTCCGACCTACCATCACGGGGATCTCTCATGCGTTTGGCAACCGCTCTCTTCCTGATCGGCGCCCTGCTCGGGGTGGCACCCACAGCGGCCCACGCGGCGCCGGCGCGTGACTCCGTCTCGTACGTCGCGCTGTCGTCGAAGCGAGGCGGTGGCAGCAGCGGCGGCGGTGGCGTCAGCAAGGTCGGCGGCAACAAGAAGTCGAAACGCGGCGGCTACTCCTCCAGCAGCAATAACGGCGACTCGTCCACCGGAAAGAAGAAGATGCCCCTGTGGCAGGCGATCCTGTTCCTGCTCGTCCTGGGAGGCCTCACCGTCTGGGCCGTCGTCAAGCTCGTACGCAAACTCCGGAAGGTCGTCAGCGCCTGACGGTCATTCGGCGGGGCCGTGGCGCGGATCGGATGCCACCGCCCGGCTCCGCCCGGCGGCCGCACGCCGCCCTACGAACTGGTCGACAAGCAATGACGTGTCACCCTGCAGGTTCACGGCCAGGGCTGACGGTGGCGCACTCCGGGCGGGCGCAGTGCCCCGCCGGGGTGGCGTGCGTTCATAAGATGCTCGGCTCGCCCATGTAGAGGTCCCAAGCGAGCCGCCGCGCCGACCCGGGGTTCAGACCCTCAAAGCCTCCTCCTGGCTGATCGGCGCTTTGGCCAAGGGTGATCGGGTGGCGGAGCCGTGGTGTCGGCGGCATATCGGGGACTGTCGGTCCGATGTCGGTGGGGTCCGGCACCTTTCGAGAGGTCCTGACGGGTACCCATATCGCCGGAATGTCACCCGTTCTCCTCCGTCTTCCTCTCCTCACCCGAGTTCAAGGAGCGCACATGACGATCACTGTCCGACCGGGAAGCACCGTGATGTTCACCGGCGATTCGATCACCGACTGCCAACGGCTGGAGAGCGAAGACGGTCTGGGGTTCGGATACCCGCTGCGCGTCGCGGGCGAGTGGGGGCTCCGGTACCCGGACCGGCCCGTGACCTGGCTGAACACCGGGATCGGGGGCAACAAGGTAATGGACCTCGAGGCTCGCTGGCAGACAGACGTACTCGACGCACGCCCGGACGTGGTGTCGATCCTCGTCGGGGTCAACGACATGGGCTGGCACACGCTGGACCTCAAGGGGTACGTGATCCCCGTGGAGGAGTTCGAAGCGGGCTATGACCGCCTGCTCGCACCCCTCGCCGAGGCGGGCACGAAGCTGATCCTCATCGAGCCTTTCCTCCTGCCGATCCACGGCGTCGTCGAGGCCGGTGCCGGTGCCGGTGCCGGTGTCGTGCGCATCGGAGAGGAAGAGCGCAAGGAATGGCGCACCGACCTGGACCCGAAGATCCAGGTCGTGCGCGAGCTCGCCCGCAAGTACGGCGCGCAGCTGCTCGCCGCAGACGGCATGTTCGCCGAGCTCGCCGCGACCACCGGGCCGGAGTACTGGGCCGCGGACGGCGTACACCCGACGCCGGCCGGTCATGCCGCACTCG
The DNA here is from genome assembly GCF_003595545.1 of Streptomyces sp. 11-1-2. Lineage (NCBI taxonomy): Bacteria > Bacillati > Actinomycetota > Actinomycetes > Kitasatosporales > Streptomycetaceae > Streptomyces > Streptomyces sp. 11-1-2. The sequence goes on along the minus strand of NZ_CP022545.1, from coordinate 526,705 downwards.
CGGCGGCCTGGCTGCGCCTGGTCGTGTGACCGGGCCTCGCGGTCACCCGCGACACCGGCGACCGCGAGGAGCTTCGCCGCCTGACGGCAGCGCTACGACCGGGGGTTTGTTCGCGAACACCCACCGGTTGCCCGCCAGCGCGTCGTTCCGGCTGCGGTCGGCGATCGTGGTGCTGATGTCCGCCCAGGGCCAGACAGTCAGGGACATCACCTCGCTGATGCAGGTCGGCGAGAGGTACGTCCGCGACGTCATCCACGCCTTCAACGAGCGGGGGTCTACCGCGCTGGACCTGAAATGGAGCGGGGACGCCCGAAGGCGATCAGTGAGCGGGTACACGAGCACATCCGCCTGATCGCCCGGACGTCCCCCGTGGACTGGAACATCGTCGCCTTCTCCACCTGGAGCCTGGCCAGGTGATACCGCCCGCGACCAAGCCCTGTCGTCCCAGTTCAGAAGGCGCCTGCGCTTCTCGGATCGAGATCTGGACACCGCGGCAGGTGAAACGCGCAGGTTAGGCCGTCGCGGCGTCGCGCTCGAGGAGCTGAAACTGAATCCCCTCCGAGGTGTCGGGCCGGGAAAAGGCATTGAGGTTGCCGTCGATCGCCACGGGCTCAGGAGCGACGAATTCGACGCCGATGCCACGAAGAGTCTGCATGATCTTGGTGATGCTGTCGTCGACCTCGACAGCGATGTGCTCGATGCGAGCCTGGTTGCCGTCGCCGAGACGGCGCTGGCGGGCCTCGCCGGTGGTGGGTTCGATGAGCTCGATACGAGCCCCGTCACCCACCCGGTAGAACGCGGCTTTGACATGCCGTTCGGGCACCTCGCGTTCGAACTCGAGGGTGAGACCGAGGCTTTCGAGGAATTTCTTTGCGCGGAACAGGTCGTTGACGACGACACCGATATGGTCAATGCGCTTGAGCACGAGCGGGTCCCTTCAGGAGGTCTGCGATGAGATGGGGTTTGGGGCGGCCTGAGTGCGGTGCAGTTGGGCAGCCGTCAGAACCAGAATGACCACCAGGAAGAGCCAGCCGACCGTGTAGCCGGTGGCGCCGACGAGCGCGCCGAACAGCGGTGGCAGGGCGGCGGCGATGATCTGGTTCAGGGTGATCGCGAAGCTGATTGTGGAGGCGACCGCGTGCTGGGGGGCGACGTCGGTGACCTGTACGAGGTAGAGCGGGTACCAGCCGACGCTGAGCAGGCCCAGCAGCGTGCAGAGCGCGTATGCGAGTACGCGGGGCGAGCCGGGGGTCAACATACTGAGCGCGGCGATCGGGATCGCGGAGAAGGCGAGAAGCCACTTCAAAGAGCGCATCCGCATGCCGGGCCAGAGACGGTCACTGATCCAGGCGAGACCGATCCGGCCGGCGATTCCGGCAGCCTGGGCCACCGAGTACATGAAGCCCGCCGTGACAATCGGGATGCGCAGGTGATCGTTGAGGAAGATCAAGATCTGCACGGAGAACACGTACTGGAACGCGGCCAAAGCGAGTCCGGCGATGAGAAGCGAGCGGACAGCCCTGTCGCGTACGAGGCCGAGGATCAAGCGGCGCAGGTTTACCGGTGTCTTTCGCGCACTCGTAGTGGCGTCACCCGCCTTGCGGTGGAAGGCGGCGAAGACCACGCCCCCGAGAATGCCGGCCACTCCCTGGACGACCATGGCCGCGGTCCAGCTGCGGTGCAGGGCGACGGCGGGCAGTATCGCGCCGGCGATGGAGGCGCCGATCGGCAGACCGGCTTGGCGTATGCCGGTGGCCATACCTCGTAGGCCGGGTTCGAACCAGCGGGTGATGGCCCGCTGCCCGCCAGGCAGGATAGATCCGTAGAAGGCGCCCATCACCAGGATGAACAGCAGCAGCACAGGGTAATTGCGACCCGCGGCCGCGGCGATGAACGCCGTGATGCCCATGGCGATCATCGTGAGAGAGACGACCCAGCGCTCTCCGTAGCGGTCGATGGCCCGCCCGATGATCAGCATCGAGGTGATCGGCCCAGCCTGGATCGCCGTGGCCGCGAGAGCAGCGGTGGCCGCGGACAGGTGGTAGGTGTCCTTCCAGAACGGCAGCAGGACACTGACGCCGGAGTAGACGATCGAGCCAGAGGTCAGCGCGGTAACGGCGACGGCGAGCACGACCCACTTGTACGGGCCCGCTGAGTGGGCAGCCGTCTCGGCGGGCGCTGCCTCGTCGACCTCTCGCGCGGTCACGCGCCGGGCTCCGATTGCCTGGAGGCCAGGTTCCCCAGCTGGGCCAACAGCGGGATGTTCATCAGGTTCAGCAGGACGAGGTTCTGGCTGGTGGGGTTGTTGAAGTGGTGCAGCGACCAGGCCGGGACGAGCAGAAGGTCCCCGGGGTTCAGATCGGTGGTCTCGCTGGTGTCGTGGAAGGTGACAGTGCCGGTGCCGGCTTGCACGACGAACAGGTGGTACCAGGTATGCGCGTGCGGGGTGGTGTTCTTCCCAGCGGAGATGACCTGGTAGGCGACGGCGACATCACGGATGATTTCGGCGCTGCCGTTCGGCAGAGACAGGGCGAGCGTGCCGCGTTCGGGGTGCTCCGTGTCGCCGAGCCGGCCGGAGGTGTCCGCCCACCGCCACACCACTGGCTCGGGCAGCGGGGTGTCGTAGCGTTTTTTGAAGTCAGGGTATGGAAACTGGCTGCCGCTGCCGATCGGCACGGGAATCATCCTCCTCGATGATCGTGAGTTGCTGCCACATGTCGCACACGGCGGCGTTCGCCTCGTCCGTGAACCGCGACTTCTGCCCGTCCCTGGGCAGGTAGTACGTGTAGTACCGCGGCCCTTCGACGGGGTATCCGAGAGCCCATACACCTGTGAGCGGCGTCCCGGTCTTGGCGATGACGCGGCCACTGGGTGTGATGTCCACACCGCCCGGCTCGTAGGAGCCGTTGCCATAGGGTCGGATCAGGCCGCGTGCCAACAGGCGGGCGGTCAGCGGGGAACTGTCCGCCTCGGGGTGGAACAAGTCCAGGCGCGCCGCCACCAAGGCGTCGGCGTGTCGGATGGCCGGGCCGTTGGTGAACTCGGTTTCAACGGTGAACCGGGAGGTCTGAGGGTCGGGGACGATACGGCAGCCCGGTCCTCCAGCCAGATCGACCACACCAGCGTTCATCAGGGCAAGAAGTTCGTAGTTACGGCGGCGGGGTGGCCCGAACGCGATCCTGTTCATGAGCGGCACCCAGCGGGTGTTGAACACCCGATGCGAATCCGGTGTCAGGCCGGAGAATTCGACGGCCTCGCGCAGACTGGCACGCACGTCCCGGATGGCGTCCGTGGCAGCTTTGACAGGGCTCGTCCGGTTGCCTTCCTCGGCGTGCTCCAGGTCCTCGGTGACGAACGCCGTGAAGAAGGCGCGGAAGGCGTCCAGATCCCTGAAACTCTTACCAGCCAGCGGGTCGACGATGGCGTCGACAGCGGCCTGATCGGCCGCCGTGAATTCGTACTGGTCGGGCCGGATATGACGTTGCTCCAGCGTGGAGCGGTAAACGTAGCCCATCTCTCGAAGCAGTAGCGGCACGGCTTCCGCCTCGAAGTCGACCTGCGTGCTGCCGCGCTCCCGCTCCGCGTGCTCCCGCAAACCGCGTATGGCCTCGGGGGTAAAGAAGTGCGGCTGGTAGGCGCCGGCGATGCCCTTCTGGTTGATGCCGCGTGCGGCGGCGGGCAGGCACTGACGGGAGAACAACAGCACGCTCGGCTCGCGCCCGGACGGTAGGTAGCGCATGTCGTGGCCGTCGCCCTCGAAACGTCCGCCCCGACCGATGGTGAGGTGGGCGATGACGTCGTGGGCGGTCAGCCCGAAACCCTGCACGGCCACCGTGGCCCCGGGAACGATGCGCCCGAGCTTGTCGACCGGGTAGCAGTCCGCCAGGTAGGCGAGGCGGTCGTTGCGGCCCTGGTGTTCGCGGACGAAATTCTCGAACCGAATATCCTCGTCGGTGGGAGTGCGCCGGCAGTGCCCGGTGGTGAGGAACAGGAAATCGGAGGGAATCTCGTAGCCGTCCTCGGTCCGCAGCACGTACCTGCCGGGCGGGGAGAGCTGCTCCATGTCGATGGCGCGAGCCCGGTGGTGCACCACTCGCACGCTCGCGGGCAGCGAGCTGATGGTGCGGTCGGACGCGAAGGAGAGATACTCGCCGAGCAAGTTGCGCGGCAGGTAGTCGTGTGGCCCGATCGGTTCCCCACATGCCTCGCCAGTGCGGTAGTAGCCACCTGCGAAGCGACGGTAGCCAACCTGCTGGGCCCAATCGGTGAACGACGGGCCGCTACCGTCGGGGAACATGGTGAGCTGGCTGGCGAGCGTGTTGGTGAGCAGATACTCGGGCTGCCGGTTGGAGTGTGCCCCTTGCCCGGTGTCGCCGGGGTCGACAAGGTGGACGTCCAGCTCAACGCCCTCGGGGAGCTGATGGGCTCGCTGGGCGATGTGCTGGAGGATGCCGAGGCCGCGCGGCCCCATCCCGACAATCGTGACCTGAACAGCCCTCACGAGATCACCCGCTCGCTCAGCTCCAGCTCCGCCGGGTCGCTGTACGGGGCTATGGGCTCCTCGTGCAACTGCACCCAGCGGGGGGCGTCCGCTACCCGGGGGAAGCGGGTGGCGACCTGAGGATCATGACCGGGGATGATGTGGTCGACGCCGTCCGCCAGATCTTCGACGGTCTCGTACGCCTCGACCATGGAGGCGAGGTGGTCGAGGATCGGGAACGGGGCCCGGCGACGGATGTTGGCCCACAGGTGCGACGAATCGCTCGCCAACACCACCCAGCCACGCTTGGTGTGAACGCGCACTACTTGAAGGCCGGGGGTATGCCCAGGGGCCGGGTGCACCTCGACGCCGGGCACAATCGTCGCTGGGCCCTGGTGCAGGGTGAGGCGCTCGTCGAACAGCAGCCGAATCACCGCGTTCACATCCTCCGCCTCGAAGGGGCGGCGGGGTGCGGCATGGCGCATGGCACGGCCGGTGCAGAACGCGAGCTCCCGCTCTTGGAGATGAACGCGAGCTGTGGGGAAGGCGGCGAGGTGACCGGCATGGTCCCAGTGCATGTGCGTGATCAGCAGATGCGACACGTCGGTGGGGTCGATGCCAAGACCGGCGAGGGCCTCGACCGGGTGATGAAGTTGCTCGCGGCCACGCCGCGCACCCGTGTGGGCGGCAAACCCGGTATCGACGACGATCACCTGATCCTGACCTCGGATGACCCAGATGTAGAAGTCGAACCCAGCCGGAGTGTCGGTGGCGCAGCGGTCGTCGGCGAACAGGAAGTTCTCCCGCGCGAGTCGCCCCGTCTGAGTCCCGAACCTGAGCGCGAGGAGTTCGTGGGTTGGCAGCCGGCTCATGCGCCCACCACCGTCAGTTCACGAGCCTCGGGCGCCGGGGCCGGAAGTTCGTCCTCAAAGAAGAACTTCTCCGCCCCGAACGCCGGGATGAGCTGGTCGAACCAGGTCGCGTGCGGATCGTACTCGGCGTAGAACGGTCGGCGGGCCCAGTCCGCGTTGCGCCCCTGAAGGAGCTGAAGGGCGAACACCTTCTCGCCGCGGATGGTGGGCGTGCCGTCGATGAGAACCTTGCCTGGAAACGCGCTCATCGACGGGCCGCGCACGGTACGGGCAAGGCCGGAGACCCGCTGGTATGCGTCGCGGAAGATCTCGTACGCCCTCACCAGGGGAATCTCGAAGTAGGAGCGGGCGCCGGTATCGCGTTCGACGAACATGTAGTAGGGGATGGCGCCCAGCCGCACCCCGGTCGTCCACAGCTCCCGCCACGCCTCGGCGTTGTCGTTGATGTGCCTGAGCACCGGCGACTGGAGGCGCGTGTTCGCGCCTGTGGCGATGATCCGCTTCAGGGCGGTCTGTGCGATGTCGGGGCGCAGCTCGGCGGGGTGGTTGTAGTGGCCCATGATCGCCAGGTGCTTACCAGCGGTGACGACCCGCTCGAACAGCCGGATGAGTTCGCCGGCATCCCGGTCGGTGACGAACCTCTGGGGCCAGTAGGCGACCGATTTGGTGCCGATCCGGATGTTCTGGATGTGCTCGAACTCCGGCGTCAGGAGTGGTTCGATATAGCGGGCCAGAGTTTTTGTCCGCATGATCAGCGGGTCGCCGCCGGTGATCAGGACGTCGGTGACCTCCCGGTGACGGGCGAGGTAGGCGGTCAGACCCCGGGCATCCTTGGCGGCGAAGGCGAGTTCGTCGTCGCCGACGAACTGCGGCCAGCGGAAGCAGAACGTGCAGTAGGCGTGGCAGGACTGTCCGGTTTTGGGGAAGAACAGTACTGTCTGGGAGTACTTGTGCTGGATCCCCGAGACTTCCTCGCCGTCCAACTCGGGTATGTTGTGGGTTTGCTGGCCGGCAGGGTGGGGGTTCATCTGCTCACGGAGCCTCCCCACGTGAAACGCGATCCGCCCTTTGTCGCCGGCGGCGATGGCATCCCGCAGGGTGACGTAGTCGGCGTCGTCCAGCATTGCCCGGTGGGGGAAGTTCAGCCGGAAGATGGGGTCGTCCGGGATGCTGTCCCAGTTGATGAGCTCATCCAGTACGTACTGATTGGTGCGGAACGGGAGAACCTGGGAGACCACAGTGACGGCCTCGCGGAGTTCCTCGGGCACCCGGGCCCATTGCGGGGCGCGTTGAATTGTTTTTCCATTGTAGGGCGTGAACTTGCCGATATTCAATTCGAGTCCCTTTCCCTCTTCGAAACCGAGCGGTATGGGCGAGCGTTAAGACGCGCCACGATCCTGCCTGAGCAATGAGACACCTGTCGCGGCCGCAAGGGATCGCGCATACGACTGACGTAAACCCGCCACGGGGCAAAAGGAATAATTCAACATTAAACGGACCATCGTCGTTGACGTAAATACAACAAGGCCGGGCATGGCCCGGCCTTGTTGCGCTCGTTGTCGAATGTGGTCGCTGGTTCAGTCTTGCTGGGCGGTCAGCCTCTCGTAGTCGGCGCGCCGCACGCACCCGGTGATGCCGTAGGGGTGAGTGGCCCCGGCCGGCGTGGCGGCGATACCGGCCTCGGCGGCCAGGCGCACCACTTCGCGGGCGCAGCCGTCGAGGACGCTGAGCGCGATGAAGCAGCCGCCATTCGGCCGTGCCCAGGTGGCGAGACCGGTGCCATGATGTCCTTTGAGCGAACGATTGCGGGTGGCCTGTAAGGCATTGCGACCTCGTCGAGCCAACAGACAACTACCCTGCGACTCGCTGATTTTGCTGTCGGGCGCTTTTCTCTTGGAGTATGCCGAGATCGCGCAGCAGGTAGCCGGCGTGGAGCCGGTTGCGGGCCCCGATGCGGCGCAGTACCTCGGCCAGGTGGCGCTGGAAGGTGCGCAAGGAGATGCCGAGACGCTTGGCGACAACCTTGTCGTCATAGCCTTCGACGAGAAGTTCCATGATCGCCGTCTTCATCTCCTCCGAGCTGAACAGCGTCTGGTTCCGCTCGTAGGTGAGCGGGAAGGGCAGGGCTTTACCCCAAGCCCGCTCGAAGGCGCCAACCAGGAAGTGGATGACGCTCAGGTCACGTATGAGCAAGGCGCCTTTGGGGTTGCCAACCAGCTCGACGAGGGCGACTTCGCGGTCGAAGACGATGAGCTGCATGAACACATGCGTAACAACACGGGCTTCAGCGCCGTTTTCGACAAGCAGCGAGGCGTGGTCGACAGTGGGCTGATGGAACTGCGCCGCGTACTGATAGAGCGTACGCATGCGTACGCCACTCTCAAGCACGCCTACGGCGCGGTCCGTTGCCTCCTTGAGGACGGGTTCGGGGCGAGGGTCGCCGGGTTGGGAAATGAGGATCTCCCTGGTGGCGCGAGCCGAGAGTTCGGACAGGGTCAGGCGGACGGCATCCACATTGTCGAGACGATGCAGTAAGTGTTCCTTTACGCCTTCCATGACGCTTTTCTCGTAGACAGGAAGCAGATCCACTAGTTCCGCGCTCACTTCGTTGATCATCATCTGCCGTTCGCGCAGTTCACGGATCGCCGGCAAAAGAAGTTGGGTGTAGGCGGTGGCCGGCGCCACGGGTATGAGGCGATCCGGGTCTCCGGGCTTGCTGGTGAGCACCTTGAGTTGGAGCAGCCTGTCGATCGCCTGTCCGGCCTCATCGGGCGCGGTGTCCGCAAGTTGCAAGAGTTCGTTGCGGGAGACGCTGTCCCGGGCTGCCGCGTAGGCATACAGGACAACCATCAGACGACTCTCATCATTGGTGGTTTTGTCGGCTTCCAGGTTTGTATAGCCCGTAGACATGGCTATGTTCCCCTTTCCGGAAATTGAAGACCCTCCGATAAACCAACAAGATCGCCAACAGGTACTAACGGCGCAAGAGCGCGAAACCGTCACTACAAAAAGCCTGAACGGCCATCACCACGTCAGTTCGCCCGCGCCGCCCGCTACCCGCACCCATCACCCAACTAGCCGAACTCGCCCGCGGATGACTATTCGGCACCCGCAATGCCGGCCACGGCCGAGCTGATCGAGGTAATTGAGCGGTATTGCGGATCGGCCGAGGTCCAGCCGCTCGACGAACGCCGGCCTCAAGTGGAGGAAGCGCTCTTCGGCTCACGGCCGGCGGCCCCGCTGCGGAAGGATCTCTGAGCCCATGAGCGGACTGATGGTCGTCCCGGGGTCGGTGGCATCCGACTGGTCCAGCAAGGCGTCGCCGAAGGACCACTTCGACTCGATGTGGGTCGCCTGATTCGGCGGGGTGATGAGCGCCGTGACCGGCTCGAACCTCTGGGGCCGGGACCGCGTGCACCCCGCTACGACGTATGCGAGACCGTCCGCCGCGAGAGGACCGTGCCCGCCCCGGTCATGGCAGCCGCCGGATATCACCGCGGGCCCGGTAGAAGCCGCCTGCCGCCAGGTGCAGGGCGTCCACGGCATAGCGCGCACCGGGCTCCCGTATCGCACTTGGGAATTGAACGCCGTCCGCTGGGCGAGGTGGCGCACGAGTACACCGCGCTGTCGCAGGCGTAGGTGGCCTCGATGGCGCCGGTCGCCTTCGACAGCCGTTGGACCACCCGGCGCGCGATGCCCACGTATGCGGCGTCGTCCTCTTGCCATCCGAACAGGGCGCCGCCCCGGGTGGGCGTGTGCCACAGCTCGCCGCCGCCGTCGGGCGCGTAGGCGGTGACGCCCCGATGCTCGCGGTCCGAGACGTTCAGGATGCCCTCGTGGAGGTCCAGCCAGAAGATGTCGAGGTCCGCTGCCTTCCTGTGGCAACTCCGGATACGTCGTCGAAGCCGTGGACCCAGTAGACAGGGCGGCGGCTGTCGCGAGCGCCGCGGCGGACGGTCTCCTTGAACGTCTCCAGATCTCCTGCGGAGACGGCAACGCGCAGGGGGTGGTGGGGGAGCCGGGAGAGTATATGGATGGCGAAGCCCGGGCTGCCGTGAGGGCCGGGTATGGCTGGGCCGTCTGACGGCAGTGTTACGGCCGGGGTTTGTTCGCGAACACCCATCGGTTGCCCGCCAGCGCGTCGTTCTGCTCGGGCAGCGGGCCGCGCCCGTGTTGGCGGGTGAAGCCGAAGGGGGTGTGGACCGATGTGGACCAGCCCTTGGCCGCCAGGTCACCTGCGGAGTCGGGCCGCGGTTCGCTGTCGAACAGGTTGAGCAGGTCGATGCCGATCTGGTGTTTTGTAGAGGTGTAGAGCGGGCTGTCGCGGTATGCCAGCAAGTCCTTCTCGAGCTTGACCTCGAACGCCAGGGCGCTGCCACCCGTGCTCAACAGGTCCACCGTATCGATGAGATACCTCTCGGCGGCGCCTGGCAGGTAGAACAGGAGCCCCTCGGCCAGCCAGACGCTCGGTGCGGCCTTGTCGAAGCCGGCGTCGGTCAGCGCTGTGACCCAGTCGGCGCGCAGATCGATCGGGATCGGCACGCGTGCCGCCTTCGGGGTGGCCGACAGCCCGCCGAGCACCTGGTGCTTGAACGCCAGCACGCCCTCCCTGTCGATCTCGAAGATCACACAGCCGGAAGGCCAATCGAGCCGGAACGCCCGCGTATCCAACCCGGCCCCGAGCAGGACCACTTGGCGGGCGCCCCCCGCTTGTACCGACCGGAGGAGAAAGTCGTCGAGGACCCTCGTCCGCAGCCCGAAGTAGCGGGCGAATCGCCCCCACAGCGGATCCGCGTCTCCGTCCGGAACCTGCTGTATGCGGACCGGCCAGCCCGCGGACGCCGGTGCGGCGAGCACGAAGTGCTCCGCGAAGACGTCCCGTGCCAGGCTGTCGTCGCGGTGGGTCTCGATCGCCCGTGCCGCGGCGACCAGGAGAGCGGTCAGACCCACACCCCCTTCCACGCCTTCCATACCGGCGCTCCGATGCGCTGTGCCGACCATGTGTCCTCCCTTGGTGCGAGCAGAGACTACGAACAGCGAGGAATACGAAGTACGAATGATGTGGCGGTCGATCGGATGGGCGGTGGCGTTGAACGCCTCGCTCATCGGCCCGTCCCCGCCGGAATCAGGACGGGTTTGACCACGCGGCCCGCGTCGCAGTCGCGTTCGGCCTCGTTGATGTCGGCGAGCGGGTACGTACGGATCAGCTGGTCGAAGGGAAACCGCCCGGCCTGCCACAGCCCGGTCAGCCGCGGAATCAGCAGCCCCGGCACCGCGTCCCCCTCGCAGATGTGGGAGATCCTCCGGCCCCGGTCCAGCGTGCCCGGTTCGAGCGGCAGCGCGGTGTGGAGTCGTGCCACCAGGCCGAGGTGGCCGGTCGGGCGCAGGGCCCGGAGCGCGTCGTTGATCAGTTGGGCGGAGCCCGTGGTGTCCAGCGCGTACTGCGGGCCACCGTCGGTGAGTTGCCGAATGCGCTCGGGGAGGCCGGCCGATGCGGCGTGCAGCGGGCTCGCGCCGAGCCGCTCGGCGAGGGCCAGCCGTTCGGGGTGCCGGTCGACGGCCACGGTCACCGCCCCGGCGGCGGTGGCCGCCATCACCGCGGCCAGGCCCACAGCCCCCGCGCCGAAGACCGCGATGGTGTCGCCGGGGCCGGTACCGAAGGAGTTGAAGACCGCTCCGGCGCCGGTGAGGAAGCCGCAGCCGAGTGGTCCTAGCAGTTCGATGGGCAGCGAGGAATCGACCCGGACGGCGTTGCGAGCCGGGACCATCGCGTACTCGGCGAACGAGGACTGGCCGAACCACCGGGGGGCCAAGGCGACTTCGGCCGCGTCGGTGAACCGCGCCACGTTCTCCGTGCGCCCTCCGAAGAGGTTGAGCGAGGCGAAGGAGTCACAGTAGGCGGGGGCCGCGCCCAGACAGCTCCGGCAGTGTCCGCAGGAGTCGAAGCTCAGCACGACATGGTCGCCGACGCTGAGCCCGGTGTCCGGGCCGCCCGTCTCCACCACGACCCCGGCCCCTTCGTGGCCGAGCACCGCCGGCAGCGGCGAGCGGCCCGCCGAACCCCGGACCGCGAGATCGGTCCGGCACATCCCACAGCCCGCGATCCTGATCAGGATCTCGCCGTCGGCCGGCCCCGCGTTCAGGATCACCTCCTCGACGGCGAATGGGCTCTCGTACGAGCGCAGTACCGCCGCACCGAACCTCTTCGTCACGCCTCCTCCGGACGGTGCACGACGAACGGCCTGAGGTTTCCGTAGAGCCCCCAAGGGCCGCCCGCGACGCCGACACCGCTGTCCTTGATGCCCGCGAAGGGCTGGGCGAGGGACAGTTCGGCGTGGTGGTTGATCCACGCCGTCCCGCACTCCAGCCGGCCGGCCACCGCCTCGGCCCGGTCGAAATCGGTTCCCCATACCGAGCCGCCCAGCCCGAAGCCGGTGTCGTTGGCCGCCTCGACGGCCTCGTCCAGGCGGCCGTACGGCAGCACCGGCAGGACCGGGCCGAACTGCTCCTCCGTCACCACCGGGCTGCCGGAGGGGACATCGGCCAGGATCGTCGGGGCGAAGAAGTAACCCGGCCCCTCCAGCCGGTGACCACCGGCCACGGCTCTGGCACCGTCCGCCAGCGCCTGGGCCGTGCAGCGCTCGACCCGGGCGAGCTGGGGTGCGTTGCAGACCGGCCCCAGCTGCGATCCCGGGTCGAGACCGGGTCCGACGACGACGGTCTTCGCGCGCTCCGCGAGGGCCTCGACCACCTGGGAGTAGAGCCGGTCCGGGGCGTAGACGCGCTTGACCGCCATGCAGACCTGCCCGCAGTTGCGGAACGCCGCCCAGAACAGCCGGTCCGCGATCCGCTCCACGTCCACGTCCTCCAGCAGGATGGCGGCGTCGTTGCCGCCCAGCTCCAGGGTGACCCGGGCGAGCGAGGCCGCCGCGCCCCTGGCGACGGCCCGTCCGGTGGCAATCGAACCGGTGAAGGTCACATGGCGGATCCCCGAATGGGACGCCAGGCGGGCACCGAGGGGCTCGCGACCGGTGACGATCGTCAGGACGTCCTGGGGGAGGGCGGCGGAGAGGACGGACCCCAGCAGCCGTGTGGCGAGGGGCGTGAACGGGGAGGGCTTGAGCACCATCGTGTTGCCCGCGGCGAGCGCGGGCGCGAACTTCGCCGACGCGAGCTGGAGGGGAAAGTTCCACGGGACGATCGCGGCGACGGGCCCGAGCGGTCGCCAGCGGACCTCGGCGCGTACCGGCCGGCCGTCTGCGATCGGCTGGGGCACCGGGTCCAGTTCGGCGAAGTAGCGCAGGCGGGCCGCCGCGCGGGCGATCTCCGCGTACGACTCGGCCAGGGGCTTGCCCTGCTCACGGGTGAGCAGCGGAGCGAGGTCGGCCCCGGCCGCCTCGACGGCGTCGGCCGCCGCGAACAGCGCGGTGGTGCGGGCGACGGGGTCGGCTCGCCAGTCGCGCCAGGCATCGTGGGCCCGGTCGACGATGGCGTCCAACTCGTCCGGCCGCTGGTCGGGAGCCTCGTCGAAGACCTCGCCCGTCGCCGGATCGAGGACGGCGAAGGGCTCGCCGCAGGGCCCCGGCGTGCGACGGGGCTGAGGTGTCGGCATGCCCGCGGTCAGCTCGCGGTGGTGACGGTGGCCGCGTATTCCTGGGCGTGCCGGTCCATCTCCGCCTTGAAGGCGGCCACCAGCCGCGGCTGAATCCTTCCGGCGTTGCGATCGCCCCCCTCGCAGACCGCCCCGCGCACCCCCACGATGTCCGTGCCGATGCGGGTCAGTTCACCGAGGTCGCCGACCTTGACGCTGCCCGCGAGGGCGGCGAGCAGATCCGCCTCGTGGGCCAGCCGGACGAACTCCGCGCAGACGTCCGGCGGAACGTGGTCGAACAGCCGTGTCCCGTCCTTGATCGCGGTGTCGAGCATGGCCGCGTCGGAGCCGGAGCGGCGGGCGATGTCGGGCAGCGCGAGCGGGTTGACACAGCCGATCCGGTGGGCGTCGGCATAGCCCGAGGCGACGACGAACGCGTCCGGCCGGTAGTCCTTCACCGCCCGGACGACCCCGCGCATGACATCGATGGCCTGTTCGGGCGTCGTGCAGCCGTAGAGGCCGACCTTGATATACGTGGCTCCGGAGACAGCCGCACCGAGCGCCGCCTGGGCCACCGTGCCGGGCTTGTACGGCACGTCTCCCACGGTGGCGGACACCGGCTTGTCCGCCGGGACCGCGTCGCGGATCTCCCTGATGACCCACGGGAAGTTCGCACCGAGCGAGCCCTCGTCGGGCTTCTTGACATCGACGATGTCGAGGTGCTCGGCCGCCTTCGCGCAGTCGAGGGCCTCGTCGACGCTGTCCGGGGAGATGAGAAGCAACAACGTACATTCCTTCCACCGCATGTCCACCCGCCACAGGGCAGGTGTGCGGAGTCGCGGATTACGTGCGGTCCGCTCATCATTGCCGCGCCCCGTGGCCACCGGCAGGGCGCGCGGAGTCCGGAACGGGGCACTGCATGACGCGTCCGCGCCCCCAACGCGCCGTCCACGCCGTTTCGAACCAGCCGTGCGCGGCTGCCCCGTGGCCCGGTGACCTCGCCGATCAACGTCGTCCGCACGGGTAACGCGGTCGTCCGCACGGGTAACGCGCCCGTTATGCAGGAGAGTCCGCCAACCGCGAGCGGGGTCGGGACGGCTGTGCCCTCGTGACGCCTCGGCCGGTTGTGAGATGACGCACTGGCGGCTGTCTCGCCTGAGAAGATCTTCAGAATTTACGCGATGTTCCCCGAGTGGATAAAGCCGGTGAGCCACCGGAACGACAGATGTCCGACCGTCACGTCCAAGGGCGGGATCCGGCGTTGGCGGCGGGAAGCGGTACGGCGGAATGAGGGTAAATCGGATATCCCCCCAGGGGTCGCGCTCCCTCATCACTTACCGTTGATCAATAAATTACCGCCCGGTATTGGGTCGTGGGCCGGACGGGCCTTGCCAGGTGCGTGGGTCGACTGCTTAAGTGACGCTGCCGTCCGCCAAGGAATTCTCTGGCGATGGCCTATCGCTTTAATGAACGGGGGCCACGTGCTTTTCTATTGCTGTTGGCGTACGCCACTCGTCGCCGCCATGCGCCATTGCGCATGCGTATGCGATGCAATGCAATGCATGTTCCAAGTGCGTGAGGTGTGAATTCGTGGATATAGCCATAGAGGCCGAGGGGATCCGAAAGAGATACGGGGACCACGAGGCGCTGCGCGGCGTGGACCTGTCCGTTCCGGCGGGAACACTCCTCGGCCTACTCGGCCCCAACGGAGCGGGCAAGACGACGACGGTACGGGTGCTGGCCACGCTGCTGGAAGCCGACGAGGGCCGCGCGAGTGTCGCCGGATGCGACGTACGCACTCAGCCGCGCGAGGTGCGCCGCAGGATCGGCCTCACCGGTCAGTACGCGGCCCTCGACGAAAGGCTCACCGGTCGGGAGAACCTGCAGCTCGTCGGGGTGCTCCACCGTCTGGGCCGCCGCGGGGCGAAGGCTCGCGCCGAGGTGCTGCTCGACCGGCTCGGCCTGGGCCAGTTCGCCGACCGCACGGTCAAGACGTACTCCGGTGGCACCCGGAGACGGCTGGACCTGGCCGCCAGTCTCATCGCCGACCCCAAGGTGCTCTTCCTCGACGAGCCGACCACCGGCCTCGACCCGACCAGCAGACTCATCCTCTGGGACATGATCCGCGAGCAACTGGCCGGCGGTGTCACGGTCCTGATGACCACCCAGTACCTCGAAGAGGCCGATCAGCTCGCCGACCGGATCGCGGTGATCGACGGCGGGCGTGTGATCGCCGACGGCACTTCGGACGAACTCAAGGCCAAGGTGGGCGGCGAACGCCTCGAGGTGACCGTGCAGGACGACGCCTCGATCCCCGCGGCCGTCACCGCCCTGCGGGAAGTCACCGCCATGGAGCCGGTCGTCGAACAACACGGACGGATGGTTTCCGTATCCCTCCGCGACCAGCTCAAAACAGTCGCCGAGGCCGCCTGTGCCCTGGACGCCGCCCAGGTGCGGCCCATCGGATTCGCCGTACGGCGGCCCTCGCTCGACGATGTGTTCCTCGCCCTTACCGGCGGCACCACCAGCAAGGAAGGGTAGGGCGTGGGCACCATGGAACTCGTCAGCGACGTCTCCGCACTGTTCGGCCGCCATATGCGGCATCTGGCCCGCATTCCGGAGAAGCTCCTCAGCGTGACGCTGATGCCGGTCGCGTACGTGATCGTCTTCGGTGTGCTGTTCGGCAGCGCGATCTCCGTTCCGGGCAGCGACTACCGCTCGTATCTGATGGCCGGCATCTTCACCCAGATGATGCTCACCAACGTGGGCAACACCGCGCTGGGTGTCGCCGGAGACCTCGGCAACGGAGTGGTCGACCGCTTCCGCTCCCTTCCCATGTCCCGGTCGGCCGTACTGATCGGGCGCACCCTCTCCGACGTGGCGCTCGCCGTCATCGCCTGTGTCACGATGGCCGTCGTCGGATACCTCATCGGCTGGCGGGTGCACCAGGGCATCCCCAAGGCCATCGCCGGATTCGGCATCCTGCTGCTGCTCGGCTACGCCATGTCCTGGCTGGGCGCCCTCATCGGACTGCTGGCGCGCAGCGCCGAAGCGGTCAACTCCATCGCGTTCATGCTGGTCATGCCGCTCACCTTCCTCTCCAACGCGTTCATTCCGCTGAATGGACTGCCCGGCTGGCTGCGGCTGCTGTGCGAGTGGAACCCGGTGAGCGCCGTGGTGGCCGCCTGCCGCGAACTCTTCGGCAACACCTCGACCGGCACCGGCAAGAGCGCCCTCCCCGTCCAGTACCCCATCCCGCTGTCCCTCGCGCTGATCGCGCTGCTGCTCGCCATCGTCGTCCCCGCCGCCGTCGGCGCCTATCGCAAGGCCGCCGCCCGCTGAGGCACCGCGGGCCCGAGCGGGCCCGTCCGGAATGCGCGTGGAGCCCTCGCGCCGGGTTCTCCGTCCCCACCGCCATTCCCCGTGCCGGCACTGAGAATTCAGGCGTTCCCCGCATGGTATTTCGCTTGCGGATCGACATCTCACAGCGGAAGTCATTTCACTTCCATGAGCTTGCCGAGATGTAGTTGACTTCCGAATTTGTCGCGTCGGATGAATCGTGCGCCCCACTCGATTCATCATCGATGCGCCATCGCCCGATCAGGACGGATGAACCATGACCGGTTATCAGATTGCCAGCCTGCCGCTCACGGCCGCGCAGTCCGGTATCTGGCTTGCCCAGCGGCTTCAGCCGGCGAATCCCCTCTTCAACATCGCCGAATACATCGATATTCACGGCGAGATCGATCCCGCGCTCTTCGAAAGCGCGCTGCGCCGCACCGTGGCCGAGGCCGAGACACTGCGGATCCGGCTCCTGGAGGAGGACGGCAGGGCGGCGCAGGTGGTCGAGGAGCGCGTCGACTGGACCCTGCCCTTCATCGACATCAGCCACGAGGACGATCCCCGCGCGAGCGCCGAGAGCCATATGCGCGCCGAGATGCGCCGGCCGGTGGACCCCACGACCGGTCCGCTGTTCGCCTTCGCGCTGTTCAAGGCGGCGGACGACCGGTACTTCTGGTACCAGCGCTACCACCACATCGTCATGGACGGCCTCGGCCTCTCCCTGGTCGGCCGCCGCGTCGCCGAGCTCTACACGGCCCTTGCGGCCCAACTGCCCTGCCCCGAGACGCCGTTCGGACCACTGGCCGAACTCCTCGGCGACGAGGCCGCGTACCGGGACTCCGACCGGTTCACCCGCGACCGCGCCTACTGGACGGCACGCTTCGCCGATCAGCCCGCCGCCACCAGCCTGGCCGACCACACCCCGGCGCTCCCCGAACGGTTGACGCGCCGGACCGCCTTCCTCGACGAGCCAACGCTGGCCGGATTGCGTGCCACCGCACGCGAGGCGGAGGTGAGCTGGCCCGCCGTCCTCGTCGCCGCGTTCGGCGTCTATCTGCACCGGATGACCGGCAACCGTCAGGTCGTCCTCGGCCTGCCCGTGATGGCCCGGTCCGCAGGACGCGCCCGCACCATCCCCGGGATGATGTCCAACGTCCTGCCGTTCCGGCTGGACCTGCACCCCGGTACCACCGTGGCGGAAGCCGCCCGCCTGGCCTCCAAGGAACTGCACGGTGCGCTGAAGCACCAGCGGTACCGCGCCGAGGACCTGCGACGGGACCTCGAACTCTCCGGTGACGAGCACCGTCTCATCGGCCCGCACATCAACATCGTCATGGTCGACTACGACCTGAGCTTCGCCGGCCACCGCGGCAGCGTGCACAACCTCGGCGGCGGCCCCGTCGACGATCTGTCGCTCGTGGTGGACGGACGGGTCGCTACGGAGCCGGGCCGGTCCGGATGCGGCGAGAGCACGGCCGGCGGGCTGCGCATCGACCTGGACGGCAATCCGGAGCTGTACGGCCCCGAGCGACTCACCGACCACCAGCGGCGCTTCCTCGACCTCCTCGGCCACTTCGCCCACGCCGCACCCGACACCCCCATCGGCCGGATCGATCTGCTGGCCCCTCAGGAGCGCGAGCGCGTCCTGGGCGAGTGGAACGCCACCGCGCGGAAGGCGCCGGACTCCTCACTCCCCGAGCTGTTCGAGGCCCAGGCGGCCCGCACCCCACAGGCCCCCGCGGTGGTCTTCGAGGGCCGTACGCTGACATACGCCGAGCTCAACTGGCGCGCCAACCGGCTCGCCCATCTGCTGATCGGGCACGGCGCCGGTCCGGAGAGCCTCGTGGCGCTCTCCGTGCCCCGCTCCGACGAGATGATGGTGGCGCTGCTCGCCATCCTCAAGGCCGGCGCCGCCTACCTTCCGGTGGACCCCGGCTACCCGGCCGAGCGGATCGCCTACATGCTCGACGACGCCGAACCGGCGATCGTGCTCACGGCCAACGGGGACACCGAGGGCGGCGACGGCCGCGTCGCACTGCGCCTGGACACCCCCGAGACGGCCGAACTGCTCGCCAAGCGCCCGGACCGCAACCCCGTCGACGCCGACCGCACCACCCCGCTCCGGCCACAGCACCCCGCCTATGTGATCTACACCTCGGGCTCCACCGGCCGCCCCAAGGGCGTCATGGTGTCCCAAGCCGCCGCCGTCGACCTGGCCACCTGGGCGGCCACCGACATCGGACCCCGCCGGCTGAGACAGGTCCTCGCGTCGACCTCGCTCAACTTCGACGTCTCCGTCTTCGAGATGTTCGGGCCGCTGTGCCGGGGCGGGAGCATCGAAGTGGTGCGCGACCTGCTGGCACTCACCGAACGCACGGCGGACGGCTGGTCGGGCAGCCTGATCAGCGCCGTCCCCTCGGCGTTCGCCCAGGTGCTGGCACACGGCGAGGTGAACACCTCCGCGGAGACCGTCGTCCTGGCGGGGGAGGCCCTCTCGGCACACGCCGTCGCCGCCATCCGGCACGCCATCCCGGGCTGTCGCATCGCCAACATCTACGGCCCGACCGAGGCCACCGTCTATGCGACCGCCTGGTACAGCGATCGTGAGGCGGACCCCGGCGACCAGGCCCCGCCCATCGGCCGCCCGATCTCCAACACCCGGGCGTATGTGCTGGATTCGGCGCTCCAGCCGGTGCCCGTCGGCGTCACCGGAGAGCTCTACATCGCGGGCGAGGGCCTTGCCCGGGGGTATGTGCGGCGTGCGGGGTTGACGGCGGAGCGGTTTGTGGCGGATCCGTTCGGTGGGGCGGGTGCGCGGATGTATCGCACGGGTGATGTGGTGCGGTGGCGGGCGGATGGGAATGTGGAGTATGTCGGGCGCGCCGATGAGCAGGTGAAGGTGCGTGGTTTCCGGATCGAGCTGGGGGAGATCGAGGCGGTTCTCGTCCGGCATCCGCGGGTCGGGCAGACGGCTGTGATCGTTCGCGAGGACCGCGCCGGTGTGAAGCAGCTCGTGGCGTATGTGGTGGCCGAGGGCGACCCCGATGTGGGGGGGTGGCGCGAGCATGTGGCCGCGGAACTGCCCGAGTACATGGTTCCGGCCGCCTTCGTGACGCTGGAGCGGCTGCCGCTGACGCCCAACGGCAAGCTGGACCGGCGGGCTCTCCCGGCGCCCGACTTCGGGCCGACCGCCGCCGGACGGCCTCCCGCGACCGCGCGTGAAGAGGCGCTGTGTGTGGTGTTCGCGGATGTGCTGGGGCTGCCGGGTGTCGGGGCGGATGACAACTTCTTCGATCTGGGCGGGGACAGCATCGTCTCCATCCAGCTCGTCAGCCGTGCCCGGGCCGCCGGACTGGTCTTCACTCCGCGCGATGTCT
The DNA here is from genome assembly GCF_003595545.1 of Streptomyces sp. 11-1-2. Lineage (NCBI taxonomy): Bacteria > Bacillati > Actinomycetota > Actinomycetes > Kitasatosporales > Streptomycetaceae > Streptomyces > Streptomyces sp. 11-1-2. The sequence continues at coordinate 507,043 of NZ_CP022545.1, read as the reverse complement.
TCCAGCGCCCCACCGTGGCCGCGCTCGCCGCTGCAGCCACGGACGCGGACGCCACCTCGACGGCGACCCCCGACCAGGGCATCGGTGTGGTGCCGCCGACTCCGATCGTGCACTGGTTGCGGGAGCGTGGCGGGCCGGTGGACGGTTTCCATCAGTCGGTGTTGGTGCGTACGCCCGCGGGGCTGACCCTGGAGCGGTTGGCGGCCGGGTTGCAGGCGGTGCTCGATCACCATGACGCGCTGCGGATGCGGCTTGGACGTGAGGGTGATGGTGCCTGGGGGCTGGAGACCGGGCCGCGGGGCATGGTCGACGCGGCCGATGTGATCACACGGGTGACCGACCCGGAGGAGCTGCGCCGGGATCCGCTGGAGGACAGGCCGCTGAAGCCCGAGGCCGGTGAGATGGTCCGGGCCGTATGGCTCGACAACGGCGTGCACGCCCCCGGCCGGTTGCTGTTGGTGGCGCACCATCTGGTGGTCGACGGGGTTTCCTGGCGGATTCTGCTGCCGGATCTGGCCGCGGCGGTCGAGGGCCGTGAGTTGGAGCCGGTCGGCACTTCGCTGCGGGGCTGGGCCGAACACCTCACCGCCCTCGCCGGGCACCCCTCCCGACTGGCCGAACTGCCGCTGTGGACAGGCATGTTCGAGGGTCCGGACCCGTTGCTGGGCCGGCGGGCGCTGGATCCGGCGCGGGACACCGCCGCCACCGTCCGCCACCTTCGGCTGACGTTGCCGCCGGAGCGGACGGAGCCTCTGCTGACGCGGGTGCCCGCCGCGTTCCACGGTGGTGTGAACGACGTCCTGTTGACGGCCCTGGGCCTGGCGGTGGCCGACTGGCGGCGCCGCAGGGGCCAGGCGGAGGCCACCGGTGTGCTGGTGGACCTGGAGGGTCACGGCCGGGAGGACATCGTGGAGGGCGCCGATCTGTCCCGTACGGTCGGCTGGTTCACCAGCCTTCACCCGGTGCGCCTGGAGCCCGGAGTGGCGGACTGGGACGAGGTCTGGGAGGGCGGGCCGCAGGCCGGACGAGCCCTGAAGCGGGTCAAGGAGCAGCTTCGCGGGCTGCCGGACAACGGCATCGGCTACGGTCTGCTGCGCCACCTCAACCCCGACACCGCAAGCGAGCTGGCCGCCCTGCCGACCCCGCAGATCGGCTTCAACTACCTCGGCCGCCTCGCGACCGGCACCGACACCGACTGGGCGGTGGAGAGCGCGTCCGGCGGCGGCGACGAGGACATGCCGCTCGTCCACACCGTCGACCTCGACGCGCTCACCCTGGACACCCACGACGGCGCACAGCTGCACGCCACCTGGAGCTGGCCGGACGGCCTGCTCTCCGAGGACGACATACGCGACCTGGCCGAGACCTGGTTCCGCGCCCTGGACACTCTCGCCGCCCACGCCGAGGCACCGGGAGCAGGCGGTCGCACCCCCTCCGACCTTCCGCTCGTCGCCCTCACCCAGGACGAGATCGACACCCTGGAGCGCACCTGCCCCGATCTGCAGGACGTGCTGCCGCCCTCGCCCATGCAGGAAGGGCTGCTGTTCCACGCCCTGTTCGACGACGGCGCCGCCGACGTCTACACCGTGCAGCTCTTCCTCGCCATGGCGGGAACACTGGACGAACGGGCCCTGCGCGCCGCCGCACGGACCCTGCTGAACCGGCATCCCAACCTCCGCTCGGGCTTCCGCCACGAGCAGCTCGGCACCCCCGTCATGGTCGTCCACCACGAGGTGGAGCTGCCCTGGGAGACCAGGGACTTGCGCGGTCTCGCCCCGGACGAGCAGGCGGCCGAACTCACGCGGATAGCGGAGGAGCAGCTGGTCCGCGGCTTCGATCCGGCGGCGCCACCGCTGCTGCGCTTCGTCCTGCTACGGCTCGCCGACGACCGCTGCCGTCTGCTCCTCACGTACCACCACCTCCTGCTCGATGGCTGGTCGATGGCGCTGCTGGCCCAGGAGCTGTTCGCGCTGTACGCGCGCGGCGGTGACGACACGGGACTGCCCCCCACCGCCCCCTACCGCGACTATCTGGCGTGGCTCGCGGACCAGGACCGGGAGGCGGCCGAGGAAGCGTGGCGACAGGCGCTCGCGGGCATCGAGGAGCCCACGCTGCTCGCCCCGACGGGCACCGACACCCCCGCCCTGCCCCCGCAGCGGGTCACCCTCGACCTGTCCCCGGAGCTCACCACCGCGCTGACCGACCGGGCCCGCAAGCTCGGGCTGACCATGAACACCCTGGTCCAGGGCGCCTGGGCGGTGCTGCTCAGCCGGCTCACCGGGGCCGAGGACGTGGTCTTCGGCGCCACCGTCTCCGGACGGCCGGGCGAGATCGGCGGTGTCGAGTCGATGGTCGGCCTGTTCATCAACACGCTGCCCGTGCGCGTGGCGCCGCTCCCGGAGGAGAGCTGGGCCCAGCTGCTGACCCGCCTCCAGGAGCAGCAGGCGGCGCTGATGGAGCACCAGTACATCGGGTTGCACGACACCCAGCGACTGGCCGGGGTGGGGGAGCTGTTCGACACCCTCACCGTCTTCGAGAACTACCCCCTGGACCCGGACATGCTGGACAGCGCCGGCAGTGGGCTACGGGTCACCGAAGCCGGGGCGGAAGACGCCACGCACTATCCGCTCACCCTCGTGGCGGTTCCGGGCCCGCGGCTCTCCCTGCGCCTCGGATACCGGCCGGAGCTGTTCGCCGCCGACGGCGTGCGGGCCATCGGCACCCGCCTCAACCGGCTGCTGGAAGCCATCGCCACCGGCCCCGATCGGCCCGTCGCCGACGCCGACATCCTGGACGCCGCGGAGCGCGAGCGGACGCTGGTCACCTGGAACGCCACCGAGCACCACATCCCCTCCGCCACGCTCACCGAGCTGATCGAGGCCCAGGCGGCCCGTACCCCGCACACCACCGCCGTGGTCTTCGAGGGCCGGACGCTGACGTACGCGGAGCTGAGCGCCCGCGCCAACCGGCTGGCGCGGCTGCTGGTCGAGCGGGGAGCGGGCCCGGAGAGGTTCGTGGCCCTCGCCCTCCCGCGCTCCCTGGATCTCATCGTCGCTCTGGTGGCCGTGCTGAAGTCGGGGGCCGCCTATGTGCCGGTCGACCCCGACTACCCGGCCGAGCGCATCCGTTACATCCTGGGGAACGCCCACCCCGCGATGCTGCTCACCACCGCGGCCATCACCGAGGCGCTGCCGCCCGACGACGACACCCCCCGGCTGCTGCTGGACACCGCGGACACCCGGGCGGCGCTGGCGGGCCACGCCGACCGCGATCTCACCGACGCCGAGCGGCTAGCCCCGCTGACCGGCCGCAACACCGCCTATGTCATCTACACCTCGGGTTCCACGGGCAAGCCCAAGGGCGTACTCGTCCCGCACGAGGGAATCGTCAACCGGCTGCTGTGGACCCAGGCGCGGTACGGGCTCGACGCCTCCGACCGGGTGCTGCAGAAGACACCCTCCGGTTTCGACGTCTCGGTGTGGGAGTTCTTCTGGCCGCTCATCACCGGCGCCCGGCTCGTGGTCGCCCGGCCGGAGGGCCACAAGGACCCGGCGTATCTCGCCCGGCTGATCCGCGACGAGAGCGTCACCACGGTGCACTTCGTCCCGTCCATGCTCCAGGTCTTCCTCACCGAGCCCACCGTCGCCCACTGCACCGGTCTGCGCCGCGTCCTGTGCAGCGGGGAGGCACTCCCCGGTGAGCTGCGCGCCCGCTTCTACGAGACGCTGGACGTGCCGCTGCACAACCTGTACGGGCCCACCGAGGCATCCGTGGATGTCACCTCGTGGGAGTGCTCCGCCCAGGATCCCGCCGGGCCGGTGCCGATCGGCGCACCGGTGTGGAACACCCGGCTGTATGTGCTGGATTCACGGCTGCGGCCGGTGCCCGCCGGAGTCGCCGGTGAGCTGTATCTCGCCGGTGTGCAGCTTGCCCGGGGGTATGTGCGGCGTCCGGGGTTGACGGCGGAGCGGTTTGTGGCGGATCCGTTCGGTGGGGCGGGTGCGCGGATGTATCGCACGGGTGATGTGGTGCGGTGGCGGGCGGATGGGAATGTGGAGTATGTCGGGCGCGCCGATGAGCAGGTGAAGGTGCGTGGTTTCCGGATCGAGCTGGGGGAGATCGAGGCGGTTCTCGTCCGGCATCCGCGGGTCGGGCAGACGGCTGTGATCGTTCGCGAGGACCGCGCCGGTGTGAAGCAGCTCGTGGCGTATGTGGTGGCCGAGGGCGACCCCGATGCCGGGGAGCTGCGGAAATACCTGGGTACCGAACTGCCCGAGTACATGGTTCCGGCCGCCTTCGTGACGCTGGAGCGGCTGCCGTTGACGCCCAACGGCAAGCTGGACCGGCGGGCTCTCCCGGCGCCCGACTTCGGGCCGGTGGCGGAGGGGCGGTCTCCCGCGACCGCGCGCGAGGAGGCGCTGTGTGCGGTGTTCGCGGATGTGCTGGGGCTGCCGGGTGTCGGGGCGGATGACAACTTCTTCGATCTGGGCGGGGACAGCATCGTCTCCATCCAGCTCGTCAGCCGTGCCCGCGCCGCCGGACTGGTCTTCACCCCGCGCGATGTCTTCCAGCACCGCACGGTGGCCGCGCTCGCCGAGATGGCCGGGGAGGTCCGGGCGATGGCGATGGAGCCACCAGATCATGGCATCGGTGTGGTGCCGCTGACCCCGATCGTGCACTGGTTGCGGGAGCGTGGCGGGCCGGTGGACGGTTTCCATCAGTCGGTGTTGGTGCGTACGCCCGCGGGGCTGACCCTGGAGCGGTTGGCGGCCGGGTTGCAGGCGGTGCTCGATCACCATGACGCGCTGCGGATGCGGCTTGGACGTGAGGGTGATGGTGCCTGGGGGCTGGAGACCGGGCCGCGCGGCACGGTCGACGCGGCCGATGTGATCACACGGGTGACCGACCCGGAGGAGCTGCGCCGGGATCCGCTGGAGGACAGGCCGCTGAAGCCCGAGGCCGGTGAGATGGTCCGGGCCGTATGGCTCGACAACGGCGCGGACACCCCCGGCCGGTTGCTGTTGGTGGCGCACCATCTGGTGGTCGACGGGGTCTCCTGGCGGATTCTGCTGCCAGACTTGGCCGCGGCGGTCGAGGGCCGTGAGTTGGAGCCGGTCGGCACTTCGCTGCGGGGCTGGGCCGAACACCTCACCGCCCTCGCCGGGCACCCCTCCCGACTGGCCGAACTGCCGCTGTGGACAGGCATGTTCGAGGGTCCGGACCCGTTGCTGGGCCGGCGGGCGCTGGATCCGGCGCGGGACACCGCCGCCACCGTCCGCCATCTCCGGCTGACGTTGCCGCCGGAGCGGACGGAGCCTCTGCTGACGCGGGTGCCCGCCGCGTTCCACGGTGGTGTGAACGACGTCCTGTTGACGGCCCTGGGCCTGGCGGTGGCCGACTGGCGGCGCCGCAGGGGTCAGGCGGAGGCCACCGGTGTGCTGGTGGACCTGGAGGGTCACGGCCGGGAGGACATCGTCGAGGGCGCCGATCTGTCCCGTACGGTCGGCTGGTTCACCAGCCTCTACCCGGTGCGCCTGGAGCCCGGGATCGAGGACTGGGCCGATCTCTGGGGCGGTGGCCGCGAGGCCGGACGAGCCCTGAAGCGGGTCAAGGAGCAGCTTCGCGGGCTGCCGGACAACGGCATCGGCTACGGTCTGCTGCGCCACCTCAACCCCGACACCGCAAGCGAGCTGGCCGCCCTGCCGACCCCGCAGATCGGCTTCAACTACCTCGGCCGCCTCACCGCCGGCACCGACACCGACTGGGCGGCGGCGCCGGAGGCCGACGGGCTCGGCGGCGGGGCGGACGACGCGATGCCGCTTCCGCACGCACTGGAGATCAACGCACTGACCGAGGACGGTCCGGGAGGCGCCCGCCTCGGCGTCGTATGGAGCTGGCCGGACGGGCTGCTCTCCGAGGACGACGTACGGGACCTGGCCGAGACCTGGTTCCGCGCCCTGGATGCCCTCGTCGCCCACGCCGAAGGGCCGGGAGCCGGCGGACACACCCCCTCCGATCTCACGCTGGTCTCCCTCACTCAGGACGAGATCGACGCATTCGAAGACGAACTGGAACCGGGAACCGAGTGGGAGATGCCGAAGTGAGCAGCCAGTCGAGGGTCGAAGACATCCTGCCTCTGTCGCCCCTGCAGGAAGGGCTTCTCTTCCACGCGGTGTACGACACCGAGGGTCCCGATGTGTACACCATGCAGTTCGCGTTCGACCTGGTCGGCCGAGTGGACGTGGCCGCCCTGCGCGCCGCCGCGGGCGCCCTGCTGCGCCGCCACGCCAACCTGCGCGCCGGGTTCCGCAGACGCAAGACGGGTGAGGCCGTCCAGATCATCCACCGCGAGGTGGAACTGCCCTGGGACGAGCGGGATGTGAGCGGTCTGGACGAGGCGGCGCAGACCGCCGAGATCGCCCGGATCCTGGCGGAGGAGAAGGACCGCAGGTTCGACCTCGCGAGCCCGCCGCTGGTGCGCTTCGTCGTCGTACGGCAGAGCGCCGAGCGGTTCCGGCTCATCCTGACCAACCATCACCTCCTGCTCGACGGCTGGTCGATGCCGCTGCTCGCCCGGGAGCTGTTCACGCTGTACGCACGCGGCGGTGACGACTCCGGGCTGCCCCGGGTCACCCCGTACCGCGACTATCTGGCCTGGCTGGCCGGGCGGGAGCAGGAAGCCGCCGAGGAGGCGTGGCGACGGGCGCTGGACGGGGTCGAGGGGCCCACACTGCTCGCCCCGACCGCGGGCGAACGGCGCGAGGCGGCCCAGCCGGAGCGGGTCATGCTGGAGCTGTCCGCCGAGCTGACCGCCTCCCTGGGGCAGTTCGTCCGCGCCCGCAAGCTGACGCTGAACACGCTGGTGCAGGGCGCCTGGGCGGTACTGCTCGGCCGGCTCACCGGGCGCCGGGACGTGGTCTTCGGCGCCACGGTCTCCGGCCGCCCGCCGGAGATCACTGGTGTGGAATCCATGGTGGGGCTGTTCATCAACACCCTGCCGGTGCGGGTCGTGCTGCGGCCCGACGAGCCGCTGTCCGGGCTGCTCGCCCGGGTACAGGAGCAGCAGTCGGCGCTGATGGAGCACCAGCATCTGGGGCTGCACGAGGTGCAGCGGCTGGCCGGGACCGGTGAGCTGTTCGACACCCTGACCGTCTTCGAGAACTACCCCCTGGACCCCGGTGGCCTGGAGTTGCCCGGCACCGGGGTGCGCATCGCGGGCGTCGACGTCAACGACGCCACGCACTACCCCCTCACCCTCGCCGTGATCCCGGACGACCGGCTCACCCTGCGCCTGGACCACCGCCCGGACCTGCTCGACCACGATGCCCAGCGGCTGGCCGCCCGTCTGGTGCGGCTGCTGGAGACGGTCATCGCCGACCCCGACCGGCCGGTGGCGGCGGTGGACATCCTGGACGCCGCCGAGCGCGAGCGGGTGCTCGTCGAGTGGAACGCCACCACCCGCGACCTACCGCTGGCCGGGCTCGGCGAGCTGTTCGAGGCCCAGGCCGCGGCGACGCCCGGGAACGACGCGGTGGTCTTCGACCGGGGCGCGCTGAGCTACGCCGAACTGGACGCCCGCGCCAACCGGCTCGCCCGGCTGCTGATCGGGCGCGGTATCGGCCCGGAGAGCATCGTCGCCCTCGCCCTGCCCCGGTCCGTGGACATGGTGGTGGCCCAGCTCGCCGTGGTGAAGGCGGGGGCCGCCTACCTTCCCGTCGACCCCGACTACCCGGCCGAACGCATCCGTTTCCTGCTCGAGGACGCCCGGCCCGAGCTCATCATCGCCGGTGGTGGCGCCGCCGTCGCCCACGAAGGGGAGCGGCTGGACCTCGACGACCCCGCGCTGCCCGCCCGGCTCGCCGCGCTCCCGGCCACCGGCATCGTGGACGCGGACCGTACGGCCCCGCTGAGCACGGCCCATCCGGCCTATGTCATCTACACCTCCGGTTCGACGGGCACTCCCAAGGGCGTCGTGGTCTCCCACACCGGTCTGGCCTCCTTCGCCACGGCAGCCGTCGAGAACTTCGACGTCGACGCCGGGGCACGGGTCCTGCAGTTCGCCTCACCCAGCTTCGACGCCGCCGTGCTGGAGCTGTGCATGGCGTTGACCTCCGGCGCCGCGCTCGTCGTACCGCCGCCCGGACCGCTGGCGGGGGAGGCCCTCGCCGAGGTGCTGGCCGGCCGGCGGGTCAGCCACGCCCTGATCCCGCCGGCCGCGCTGGCGTCGGTGCCGACGACCACGCCGCTGCCCGGCTTCCGCTCCCTGGTCGTCGGCGGTGACGCGTGCTCCGCCGAGCTGGTGGCGCGCTGGTCGTCAGGCCGCCGGATGGTCAATGCCTACGGTCCTACCGAGTCGACCGTGGCCGCCACCATGAGCGGGCCGCTGAGCGGAGAGCGGACGCCCGCGATCGGCGGCCCCGTCGTCAACACCCGGGTGTATGTGCTGGACGCGGGGCTGCGGCCGGTGCCCGTCGGCGCCCCGGGAGAGCTCTATCTCGCGGGCGAGGGGCTGGCCCGCGGCTATCTGCGCCGTCCCGGGCTGACGGCGGAGCGGTTCGTCGCCAACCCCTTCGACGCCCCGGGCTCCCGGATGTACCGCACCGGCGATGTGGTGCGGTGGCGGGCCGACGGCACCCTGGACTACCTCGGGCGCGCCGACGAGCAGGTGAAGATCCGGGGCTTCCGGGTCGAGCTGGGCGAGATCGAGACCGTCATCGCCCGCCATCCGAAGGTCGCCCAGGTCGCCGTGGTCGCCCGCGAGGAGCGCCCCGGCGTCCGGCAGCTGGTGGCCTATGCGGTCGGCGAGGCAGAGGTGGCCGAACTGCGCGACCACGTGGCCGAGGTGCTGCCCACCCATATGGTCCCGGCGGCGTTCGTGCGCCTGGACGCGCTGCCGCTGACGCCCCACGGCAAACTGGACCGCAAGGCGCTGCCCGCCCCGGACTTCGGCTCCGTGACCACCGGGCGGGCCCCGGCCACCCCGGAGGAAGCGGCGCTGTGCGCGGTGTTCGCCGACGTGCTCGGGGTGGAGCGGGTCGGCGTGGACGACAGCTTCTTCGACCTGGGCGGCGACAGCATCGTCTCCATCCAGTTGGTCAGCCGGGCCCGCAAGACGGGGCTGATGTTCACCCCGCGTGATGTGTTCCGGCTGCGGACCGTGGCCGCGCTCGCCGCCATGGCCACGCCGCGGGAGGAGACGGCGGCCGGCGCCGAACCGGACGACTCCGGTATCGGGGTGGTGCCGCTCACCCCGATCGCACACTGGCTGCGGGAGCGCGGCGGGCCCATCGACGGCTTCCACCAGTCGATGCTGATCCGCACCCCCGCCGGACTGGACCAGGCGAAGCTGACCGCGGCGCTGCAGGCCGTCCTCGACCACCACGACGCCCTGCGGCTGCGGCTGACCCGGGCCGGTGGCATCGTCTGGAGCCTGGAGGTGGCGCCGCGCGGGGCGGTCGACGCCACCGGCTGTCTGACCCGTGTGGACGCGGCCGGGCTGCGCGGCGAGGCGCTGCGCTGTGTGGTGGCCGGCCACCAGGGCACCGCGCAGGCGCGGCTGGAGCCCGAGCAGGGGGCCATGGTGCGGGCGGTGTGGTTCGACGGCGGACCGCACGAGAGCGGCAGACTGCTGCTCGTCCTGCACCACCTGGTGGTGGACGGCGTCTCGTGGCGGATCCTGCTGCCCGACCTGGCCGCCGCGGGCGAGGCCGCCATGGCGGGCGACACCCCGCGGCTGGAGCCGGTGGGCACCTCGCTGCGGCGCTGGGCCGAGCAGCTCACCGCGCTCGCCCAGCACCCGGCCCTGCTGGACGAACTGCCGCTGTGGACCGCCATGCTGGAGGCACCGGACCCGCTGCTGGGCAGCCGCGCCCTGGACGCCGCGCGGGACACCGTGGCCACCGTCCGGCACATCAGCCTCACCCTGCCGCCCGAGCGCACCGAGCCCCTGCTCACCCGGGTGCCCGCCGCCTTCCACGGCGGGGTCAACGACGTCCTGCTGACGGGCCTCGCCCTGGCCGTCGCGGACTGGCGCCGGCGCCGGGACGACGACGCGGCGGCCCCGCTCCTGGTCGACCTCGAGGGCCATGGCCGCGAGGGCGTCGTCGAGGGTGCCGATCTCTCCCGTACCGTCGGCTGGTTCACCGATCTGCACCCGGTGCGGCTGGACCCGGCGGTGGCGGACTGGGCCGAGCTGTGGGCCGGCGGCCCGCAGGCCGGACGGGCACTGAAGAGCGTCAAGGAGCAACTGCGCGCCCTGCCCGACAACGGCATGGGCTACGGTCTGCTGCGCCACCTCAACCCGCAGACCAGCCCGGCCCTGGCCCGGCTGCGCACCCCGCAGATCGGCTTCAACTACCTGGGCCGCTTCCCCGCCGCCTCCGCCGGGGACGAGGGCGCCGACTGGTCCGCGGCCCCGGAGGCCGACGGCCTCGGCGGCGGCGTCGACCCGGCCATGCCGGTCCCGCACACGCTCGAGGTGGGCGCCCTCACCCAGGACCACGCCGACGGGCCGCGGCTGACCGCGACCCTGTCCTGGCCCGGCGATCTGCTGACCGAGGAGGACGCCCGCGATCTGGCCGAAACCTGGTTCCGCGCGCTGGACGTCCTCACGGCCCACACCGAGCGGGCGGGAGCCGGCGGGCACACCCCATCCGATCTGCCCCTGGTCTCCCTCAGCCAGGACGAGATCGACACCGTGGAGCGGGCCCGGCCCGGCGTGGCCGATCTGCTGCCGCTGTCGTCCCTGCAGAAGGGGCTGCTCTTCCACGCCGTCTACGACGAGCAGGCGCGCGACGTCTACACCGTGCAACTGCTGCTGGATGTGACCGGGCCGCTGGACGCCGAGGCGCTGCGCCGCGCCGCCCGCGCCCTGCTGGAGCGCCATGCCAATCTGCGCGCCGGTTTCTGGCACGAAGGGCTGCGCACTCCGGTGCAGTTCGTGCCCCGGGCGGACGAGGCCGAGCTGCCCTGGTACGAGTTCGACCTGTCCGGTGTCCCGGCCGGCCGGCGGGACGGCGAACTGGATCGCCTGCTCGCCGAGGACCGGGCGCGCCGCTTCGACCTGACCGCGCCGCCGCTGCTGCGCATCACCGTGATCCGGCTCGACGGCGACCGCCACCGGCTGGTGCTGACCAACCACCACATCCTGCTGGACGGCTGGTCCACCCCGCTGCTCGCCCAGGAGCTGTTCACGCTCTACGCCTCCGGGGGAAGCGATACCACGCTGCCCCGGGTCACCCCCTACCGCGACTATCTGGCCTGGCTCGCCGACCAGGACGGCGGCGCCGCGGAGAAGGCGTGGCAGCAGGCTCTGGAGGGCGCCGAGCCGACCCTGATCGCCCCCGTGGACCCCGGCCGCGAGGCGGCGATGCCGCGGACGGTCACCGTCGAGCTGTCCGCCGAGCTGACCGCCGCCCTCACCGAGCGGGCGCGGGGTCTCGGGCTCACGATGAACACGCTGGTGCAGGGCGCCTGGGCGGTGCTGCTCGGCCGGCTCACCGGGCGTCAGGACGTGGTCTTCGGCGCCACGGTCTCCGGCCGCCCGCCGGAGATCGCCGGTATCGAGACGATGGTGGGCCTGTTCATCAACACCCTTCCGGTGCGGGTGGTCCTGCGGCCCGAGGAGCCGCTGTCCGGGCTGCTGGCCCGAGTGCAGGAGCAGCAGTCGCTGCTGACCGACCACCAATACCTCGGCCTCACCGACATCCAGAACATCGCCGGTACCGGTGAACTCTTCGACACTCTCACCGTGTTCGAGAACTACCCGCTCGACCCGGCGGCGCTGGAGCTGCCCGGCACCGGACTCGGCGTCCTGGGCATCGACGGCCGGGACGCCACCCACTATCCGCTGACCCTCGTCGCCATCCCCGGACTGCCCGGCCAGGGGCTCCAGCTGCGGCTCAACCACCGGCCGGACGTGCTGGACCCGGCAGCCGTGGCGGAGTTGGCCGACCGGCTGCCGCGGCTGCTGGACCTCATCGCCGCGGACCCGGAGCGCCCGGTCGGGCGGATCGATGTGCTCGGCCCCGACGAGCGCGCCCGGCTGCTGGCGCTCGGGACCGGGGAGACCGGCTCCCGGCCCGCCGCGTACGGGTCCATCCAGCGGCGCTTCGCCGACCAGCTTGCCCGTACCCCGGACGCGGTCGCGCTGAGCGACGCCGACGGACAGGAGGTCACCTACCGGGAGCTCGATACCCGCGCCAACCGGTTGGCGCACCGGCTGATCGCCATGAGCGTGCGCCCGGAGAGCCCGGTCGCCGTGATGCAGAATCGTTCCGTCGGTCTTGTGGTCTCGATCCTCGCGGTGCTGAAGGCGGGTGGCGCGTATGTGCCCCTGGACTCCCGCTATCCGCAGGCCCGGCTGAGCCTGATCGTCGAACAGACCGCCGCCGGTGTGCTGCTCACCGACCGCGACCTGAGCGAGGCCGCCCGCGCCTTCCCGCACCGGGCCCGGCTGCTGGTCGTCGACGACCCCGCCCTCGACGGTGCAGCGCCGCTCGACGGCGAGCCGGACACCGACCCCGGTATCGACGGACACCATGAGCAGCTCGCCTACGTGATGTACACCTCGGGCTCGACCGGCACCCCCAAGGGCGTCGCCGTCACCCACCACGATGTGCTCGCCCTCGCCTTCGACGGCGCCTGGGACAGCGGCCACCACACCCGGGTGCTGCTGCACTCGCCCCAGGCGTTCGACGCCTCCACCTACGAACTGTGGGTGCCGCTGCTGCGCGGCGGCCACATCGTCGTGGCGCCCCCCGGGGAGCTCGACGTCCAGGACCTGGCCCGGGTCATCGCGGAGCGGAAGGTCACCGGACTGTGGCTGACCGCAGGTCTCTTCCGGATCCTCGCCGAGGAGCGGCCCGCATGCTTCGCGGACGTGCGCGAGGTGTGGTCCGGTGGCGACGTCGTCCCCGCGCCCATGGTGCGCAGAGTGCTGGCCACCTGCCCCGAGCTGGTCGTCGGCGACGGCTACGGCCCGACCGAGACCACCACGTTCGCCGCGTACCACCGGATGCGGGCGCAGGACACCGTCCCCGACACCGTGCCCATCGGCGGGCCGCTGGACCGGATGCGGCTCTACGTCCTCGACGACAACCTGGCCCTCACCCCGCACGGAGTCGCCGGTGAGCTGTACATCGCCGGCGCCGGACTCGCCCGCGGCTATCTGGACCGCCCCGGCCTCACCGCCGAGCGTTTCGTGGCCGACCCCTTCGGCCCCGCCGGGGCGCGGATGTACCGCAGCGGCGACCTGGTCCGCTGGACCGACGGCGGCCTGCTGGAATTCGTGGGCCGCGCCGACGAACAGGTCAAGGTGCGCGGCTTCCGCATCGAACTCGGCGAGATCGAGGCCGTTGTGGCCCGCTTCCCCGGCCTCGCCCAGGTCGCGGTGATCGTCCGTGAGGACCAGCCCGGCGACAAGCGCCTGGTGGCCTACGCCGTTCCGACCGGTGGACAGCCCGCCCCGGACCTGGCCGCGCTGCGCGACCACACCGCGGCCGCCCTACCCGCCTACATGGTCCCCGCCGCCTTCGTCGCCCTGGAGACCCTGCCCGTCACCACCAACGGCAAGGTCGATCGCCGGGCCCTGCCCGCACCCGACTACGGCGCCGCCGCCACCCGCCGGGCCCCGCGCACCCCCGAGGAGCGCACCCTCTGCGAGATCTTCGCCGAGGTGCTGGGGCTGGCCGAAGTCGGCATCGACGACAGCTTCTTCGATCTGGGTGGCCACTCCCTGCTGGCCACCCGCCTGGTCAGCCGGGTGCGCTCCGGATTCGGCGTGGAGCTGGCGGTGCGCAGCCTGTTCGAGGCCCCCACCCCGGCCCGGCTCATGGCGGCCATCGCCGGAGCCGCCCGCGCCCGCACCCCGCTGCGCCCAGCCGAGCGGCCCGAGCTCATCCCCATGTCGTACGGCCAGCACCGGCTGTGGTTCCTCAACCGGCTGGAAGGCGCCGCGTCCCCGTACAAGATCCCGATCGCGCTGCGGCTGAGCGGACACCTCGACCGCGAGGCCCTGCAGGCGGCGCTGGGCGATGTGGTGGACCGGCACGCGGCGCTGCGCACCGTCTTCCGCGAGACCGGCGGCACCCCGCACCAGGTGGTGCTCGGCACCGACGCCGCCACCCCCGGCCTCACCACGGAAACCGTCACCGAGGACGAGCTGCCCGAGGCGCTGCTCCGGGCGGTCGCACCCGGCTTCGACCTCGCCGTCGACCCGCCCCTGCGGGCCACCCTGTACGCACTCGGCCCCGACAGCCACGTCCTGCTGCTGGTCCTGCACCACATCGCCGGTGACGGCTGGTCGATGGGCCCGCTCGCCCGCGACTTCTCCCTGGCCTACACCGCCCGACTGGGCGGCGAGGCACCCGAGCAGGACCCGCTGCCGGTGAGTTACGCCGACTACAGCATCTGGCAGCGGCAGGTCATGGGCGGCGAGGACGACCCGGACAGCCCGATCTCCCGGCAGCTCGCCTTCTGGACCGACGCCCTCGCCGGGCTCCCCGACGAACTGGAGCTGCCGGCCGACCGCTCCCGGCCCGCCGTCGCCACCTACCAGGGCGGAACCCAGATGTTCCGGCTCGAACCGGAGCTCCACCACGGGCTGCTCGGCCTCGTACGCGACAACGAGGCGAGCCTGTTCATGGTGGTCCAGGCCGGGCTCGCGGCGCTGCTGACCCGGTTGGGGGCGGGTACCGACATCCCGTTGGGCAGCCCGATCGCGGGCCGTACCGACGAGGCGCTGGACGAACTCGTGGGCTTCTTCGTCAACACCCTGGTGCTGCGCACGGACACCTCGGGCAACCCCACCTTCCGGGAGCTGCTGGCCCGCGTCCGGGACACCGACCTCGCCGCCTACGCCCACCAGGACACCCCCTTCGAACGGCTGGTCGAGGTGCTCAACCCGGCCCGCTCGATGGCGCGCAACCCGCTGTTCCAGGTCATGCTGGTGCTCCAGAACAACGTCCAGGCCGATCTGCGGCTGCCCGGACTGGACGTCACCGTGGAGACCGCGGGCGCCCACGCCGCCCAGTTCGACCTGTCCTTCGACCTCACCGAGCGCTACGCCGAGGACGGCGCGCCGCAGGGTCTGGACGGCCGGTTCGACTACAGCACCGACCTGTTCGACCACCCCACCGCGCGGCGGCTGCTCGGCTGCTTCGTACGGTTCCTCCAGGCCGCCGTCGCCGAGCCCGACCGCCCGGTGGGCGACCTGGACATCATCGAACCGGGGGAGCGGCGGCAACTGCTGCTCGACTGGAACCGCACCGAGCGCGACACCGGCATCACCGGGGTCGTGGAGCGGGTCCGGGAGATCGCCGCCCGCCACCCGGAGGCCACCGCCCTCACCGACGACCACCGAAGCGTCGACTACGCATCCCTGGTGGCCCGCGCGAGCGCCCTCTCCCGCAGGCTGCTGGCGAGCGGTGCGCAGGCGGGTTCGGTCGTCGCGATCCTCTCCGACCGCACCGTCCAGGTGCCCACGGCCGTCCTCGCCGTCCTCGGCATCGGCGCCGCCTACGTGCCGCTCGACCCGCGCGCCCCGCGGCAGCGCAGCGCCGGAATGCTCGCCGACAGCGGCGCACGCCGCGTGCTGGCTGCGCCCGAACACCTCGAGCGCGCGCGGGAGTTGGCCGAGGCGGCCGAGATCCCCGTCGAGGTGCTGGTGCTGGACGACGCGGCCGACGGCGCCGACGAACTGCTGCCCGTCGCCGGTGGACCCGGCCACCTCGCCTACGTGATCTTCACCTCCGGTTCCACCGGCCGCCCCAAGGGCGCGATGGTGCACCGGCGCGGCATGGTCAACCACCTCCTCGCCAAGATCGAGGACCTGGGGATGACGGACACCGACAGCGTGGTGGCCAACGCCCCGCTGACCTTCGACATCTCGGTGTGGCAGATGCTGTCCGGCCTCGTCAGCGGCGGCCGGGTGCGGCTGGTCGGCGAGGACACCGCACTGGACCCGCAGGCGCTGTTCACCCGGGTCGCCGAGGAGCGGATCACCGTCCTCGAGGTCGTCCCCTCCTTGCTGCGTACCGCCCTGGACGCCTGGGAGTCCGGCGCCGAACCCGTCGAACTGCCCCGGCTGCGCTGGCTGATGGTGACCGGCGAGGCCCTCCCGCCGGACCTCTGCGACCGCTGGTTCGCCCGCTATCCGCACATTCCGCTGGTCAACGCGTACGGCCCGACCGAGTGCTCGGACGATGTCACCCACGCCGTCATCGACGCCGCCAGCCCGCTCGGCGGCGTCCGGGTACCGATCGGCGCCACCATCCGCAACACCCGGCTCTACGTCCTGGACACCCGGCTCCAGCCGGTCCCGGTCGGCGTCCCCGGCGAGCTGTACGTGGGCGGCACCGGAGTCGGATACGGCTACGTCGGCGAACCCCGGCGCACCGCGGTCACCTTCGTGGCCGACCCGTTCGCGGACGAGCCCGGCAGCCGGCTGTACCGCACCGGCGACCGGGTGCGGCGGCTGCCCGACGGACAGCTTGAGTTCCTCGGCCGGCTCGACCACCAGGTCAAGATCCGCGGGCAGCGCATCGAACTGGGCGAGGTGGAGGCCGCGCTGCGCGCGATCCCCGCGGTGACCGACGCGGTGGTCACGGTCGGCACCGACCCCGCGGGGCAGAGCCGCCTCGTCGGCCATATCGTCGGCGCGGTCGACCCCCGGCAGGTGCGCTCCGAACTCGCCGCGGCGCTGCCGGAGGCGATGGTGCCCGCGGTGCTGATGGCCATGGACGCACTGCCGCTCACCCCCAATGGCAAGGTGGACCGCAAGGCGCTGCCCGCCCCCGACTTCGGGGCGTCGGCCACCGGCTCCGGACGGGCCCCGCGCACCCCGCAGGAAGAGCTGCTGTGCGAGGTGTTCGCCGAGGTGCTCGGCCTGCCCCGGGTCGGCCCCGACGACGACTTCTTCGACCTGGGCGGCCACTCGCTGCTCGCCACCCGCCTGGTGAACCGGATCCGGTCCGCCTTCGGGGTCGAGCTTCAGGTCAGGACGCTGTTCGAAACGCCCACCGTGGCCCGGCTCGCCACTTCCCTCGCTCCCGGCACGGGAGGCAGGGCACCGCTGGTCCCGGCCGAGCGGACCGGGCGCATCCCGCTGTCGTACGCCCAGCGCCGACTGTGGTTCCTCAACCGGTTCGACGGCGACAGC
The DNA here is from genome assembly GCF_003595545.1 of Streptomyces sp. 11-1-2. Lineage (NCBI taxonomy): Bacteria > Bacillati > Actinomycetota > Actinomycetes > Kitasatosporales > Streptomycetaceae > Streptomyces > Streptomyces sp. 11-1-2. Next base: position 489,885 of record NZ_CP022545.1, on the reverse strand, counting down.
GGCGCCTACAACGTGCCGCTGGCGCTGCGCCTGACCGGTGATCTGGACCGCGAGGCGCTGCGCGCGGCCCTCGGCGATGTGGTGGCCCGGCACGAGAGCCTGCGCACCGTCTTCCCCGAGACCACCGGGCCGGACGCGGACGGCGGCGCCCACCAGAAGATCGTGGACGCCGAGACGGCCCGGCCCGCGCTCCCGGTCACCGACACCGACGAGGCGTCCCTGCCCGGTCGGCTGGCCGCCGAGGCCGCCACCGGATTCGACCTCACCCGCGAACTCCCCCTGCGCACAAGGCTGTTCGCGCTCACCCCGGACAGCCATGTGCTGCTGCTGGTGATGCACCACATCGCCAGCGACGGGGCCTCCGCGGCACCGCTCGCCCGCGACCTGGCCTCCGCCTACGAGGCCCGGCTGGCCGGTGAGGCGCCCCGGTGGACACCGCTGCGGGTGGGCTATGCCGACTACAGCGTCTGGCAGCGCGAGGTGCTCGGCGACGAGAGGGACCCCGAGACCCCCATCTCCCGGCAGCTCGCCTTCTGGACCGACACCCTGGCCGGTCTCCCCGACCAGCTGGAGCTGCCCACCGACCGCCCCCGCCCCGCGGTCGCCACCGGGGCGGGCGGCACCGTCCCCGTACGGATCGGCCCCGAGCTGCACCAGCGGCTGGCCGGACTCGCCCGCGAGAACCGGGCCAGCGCCTTCATGGTGGTCCAGGCCGGGCTCGCGGCGCTGCTGACCCGGTTGGGGGCGGGTACCGACATCCCGTTGGGCAGCCCGATCGCGGGCCGTACCGACGAGGCGCTGGACGAACTCGTGGGCTTCTTCGTCAACACCCTGGTGCTGCGCACGGACACCTCGGGCAACCCCACCTTCCGGGAGCTGCTGGCCCGCGTCCGGGACACCGACCTCGCCGCCTACGCCCACCAGGACATGCCGTTCGAACGACTGGTGGAGGTCCTCAACCCGGCCCGCTCACTCTCCCGCCACCCGCTCTTCCAGATCGCCCTGGCCTTCCAGAACCCCACCGTGGTCGGCCAGGAGGTCACCGGCCTCACCGTGGCCGCGGAACCGCTCGGCAACGCCGGCGCCAAGTTCGACCTGTCGATCAGCCTCGGCGACCGGCGCGACGAGGACGGTGGCCACCAGGGCATCGAGGGCCATGTCGTCTACAGCGCCGACCTGTTCGACGCGGACACCGTCACCACCCTCGTCGCCCGGCTGATCCGGCTGCTGGAGGCGGCCGTGGCCGACCCGGACCAGCCGATCGGCGGGATCGCGCTGCTCGACCCCGCCGAGCGGACCCGCATGGTGGTCACTTGGAACGACACCGCCACCGACGTCCCCGAGGTGACCCAGCCCGAGCTGTTCCAGGCCCAGGTGGCCCGCACCCCCGACGCGCCCGCGTTGATCTTCGGCGCCGAGGAGCTGTCGTACGCGCGGCTCAATGAACGCGCCAACCGGCTGGCCCGCCTGCTCATCGAGCACGGCGTGGGCCCGGAGCGGTTCGTCGCCGTCGCCCTGCCCCGGTCGGCACATCTGGTGGTGGCCCTGCTCGCGGTGCTCAAGGCCGGCGGCGCCTATGTGCCGGTGGACCCGGCATACCCGGCCGAGCGGATCGGGTTCATGCTCTCCGACACCGACCCGGCGCTGCTGCTCACCGACGCCGACACCGCCGCCACGCTGCCGCAGGACACCAAGGACATCCCCCGCCTCCTCCTGGACGACCCCGCCACCGACGCACATCTCGCCCGCTTCGACACCACCGACCCCGACGACGGCGACCGGCTCGCGCCGCTGCGCCTGGCCAACCCCGCCTATGTCATCTACACCTCGGGCTCGACCGGACGGCCCAAGGGTGTCGTCATCCAGCACACCTCGCTCACCGACTACCTGGTCTTCGCCGGGGGCGACTACGACGGGGTGCGCGGCACCGCGCTGCTGCACTCCTCGATCTCCTTCGACCTGTCGGTGACCGCCACCCATGTGCCGCTCACCGTGGGCGGCACCGTCCAGGTCGTCAGCGACCTCCAGGACCCGGACCCGGGGACCGTCGAGGCGCTGCGCACCCGCCCGTGCACCTTCCTCAAGGCCACGCCCAGCCATCTGCCGGTCCTCACCACGCTGCCCGAGGAGTTCGCGCCCACCGCCGAACTGCTCCTCGGCGGCGAGCTGCTGCTGGGCGAGCGGGTCGACGCCTGGCGCGCGGACCACCCCGGCACCACCGTCCTCAACATGTACGGGCCCACCGAGACCACGGTCAACTGCAGCCAGTACCGCATCGCCCCGGACACACCGATCCCGCCGGGACCGCTGCCCATCGGCGGCCCGATGCCCAACACCCGGTTCCATGTGCTCGACGACCGCCTCGAGCTGGTGCCGCCGGGCGCGGTCGGAGAGCTGTACGTGGCGGGGGACTGCCTGGCCCGCGGCTATCTGGGCCGCCCCGATATGACGGCCGCCCGGTTCGTCCCCGATCCGTTCGGCGCCCCCGGCTCCCGGATGTACCGCACCGGAGATGTGGTGCGCTGGAACCCGGACGGCACGCTGTCCTTCCTGCGCCGGGTGGACGACCAGGTCAAGCTGCGCGGCTTCCGGATCGAGCTCGGCGAGGTCGAGGCCGTGGTCGACCGTCACCCCGCCGTCGCCCGGTCCGCGGTGATCGTGCGCGAGGACCGCCCAGGCGACCAGCGCCTGGTCGCCTATGTGGTGCCCGAGCCCGGCGCCGGGCTCCCGGCCCCGGCCGAGCTGCGCCGCCACGCCGCCGCGGACCTCCCCGAGTACATGGTCCCGAACGCCTTCGTCCCGCTGGACGTACTGCCGCTGACCCCCAACCGCAAACTGGACCGCCGGGCCCTGCCCGCGCCCGAGTCCTCCGCGGTGTCCGGCGGCCGGGCGCCCCGCACCCGCCAGGAGCGGCTGCTGTGCGAGCTGTTCGCCGAGGTCCTCGGGGCGGACCGGGTCTCGGTCGACGACGGCTTCTTCGACCTCGGCGGCCACTCCCTGCTGGCCACCCGGCTCATCGGCCGGGTGCGCGCCACCTTCGGGGTGGACATCGCCATCCGCACCCTCTTCGAGGCACCCACGGTGGCGGAGCTGACCGAGCGGCTCGGCACCGGGGAGGACGACGGCCGGGGAGCCTTTGACGTCCTGCTGCCGCTGCGCCGCAAGGGCGGCCGCCCGCCGCTGTTCTGCGTCCACCCGGCCAGTGGTTTCAGCTGGTCCTACGCCGGGCTGATGCGCCACCTCGGCCCCGACCACCCGATCTACGGCCTGCAGTCGCGTGGCATCGCCGAACCCGGTGAACTGCCCACCGGCGTCGAGGAGATCGCCGCCGACTACCTGAAACAGGTGCGCACCGTCCAGCCCACCGGCCCGTACCTGCTGCTCGGCTGGTCCTTCGGCGGACTCGTGGCGCACGCCATGGCCGAACAGCTCCAGCGCGCCGGTGAGCGGGTCGCCCTGCTGGCCATGCTCGACTCCTTCCCCCGGCTCCCCGCGAGCCACGGCGGCACCGTGCGGGCCGGGGAGGAGGACGCCGTCCTGTCCCAGCGGGAGTTCCTCGGCGGAATGCTCGACCTGGCCGGCTACGAGCGGGCCGAGTGGGACGGGGAGCCGCTGGAGTACGGCCGGGTGGCGGAGATCCTCCGCGGCCAGGGCGGCATCCTCGGCAGCCTGGAGGAGCGGCACGTGGCGGCCCTGTACGAGGTGTTCGAGAACAATTCACGGCTCGCACGGGGCCATGTACCCGGGACCTACGTGGGTGACCTGCTTTTCTTCGAGGCGACGCGCGGCAAGCCGGGGGACGCCCCCGGGCCCGAGGTGTGGGCGCCCTTCCTGGAGGGCTCCATCGAACGCCACCCCGTCGAGTCCACCCACGACGACATGACCCAGCCGGAACCGCTCGCCGGGATCGGCCGGATCCTCGCCGCCCGGCTCCGCGACTTCACCTGAGACCCCCTCCACAGACCTCACCACGGAAGAGAGACGAGACGCGAGATGAGCAACCCCTTCGACGACGCGGACGCCAGGTATCTGGTGCTGGTCAACGACGAGGGCCAGTACTCCCTGTGGCCGGTCTTCGCCGAGGTCCCGGCCGGCTGGACCGGCGTCCACGGCCCCGACGGGCGTCAGGCCTGCCTGGATCACATCAATGAGAACTGGACCGACATGCGCCCCAAGAGCCTTGTCGAGGCCATGGACGCGGCCGCCTCCTGACGGCCCACGAACCACCCCCCTCGCACCACAAGAACACCCATCCGAGAAACACACCCGAAGGAGCACACCATGTCCGAAGCGCGTGAGCAGCACCTGGACGAGCTGCGCGAGATCGTCGCCGAGGTGCTCGAGGTCGAGCCGGAGGAGATCACCGAGACCGGTTCGTTCGTGGAGGAGCACGAGGCGGACTCGCTCCGGGCGATCGAGATCCTCGCCCGGATCGAGAAGAAGTACAAGATCGACATCCCGCAGTCCGAGCTGCCGCGGATGGAGAACCTCAAGGCCGTCTACGACGTCGTGGCCAACCAGGCCGGCTGGCAGGACTGACCCCTTCGCACACCACGGCGACGACGACGTCACGAGGGAAGAAAGCGGATCACCGACATGAATGCTCCAGCTTCCCGGGACACCGGGGGACGGCAGATGGCCTGGGCCGGATACACGGCCGCGGTACTGGCCATCGTCTTCGGCCTGTTCAGCTTCTACTGGGCCGCCGGAGGCACCTTCGGCATCGACACCCTGGGCGGCGCGATCCAGCGGATGGCGGAACGCCGGAACTCCGGCTTCCTCGCGGTCGTCTGGATCACCGGCGCGCTCAAGGTCGCGGGCGGTCTCTTCTCGCTGTCGCTCGTCCGGCCGTGGGGCCGCGTCGTTCCCCGCCCGCTGATGCTTCTCGCGGGCTGGGGCGGCGCGGTGCTGCTGACCGTCTACGGCGCCCTGCAGGTCGGCAGCCTGCTGCTGGTGGCGTTCGGCGTGCTCACCCCGTCCGACCCCGTCGAGTGGAAGCCGCTGCTGTGGCGCCTGTTCGTCTGGGACATGTCGTTCCTGGTGTGGGGAATCCTGCTCTTCCTCGCCACCCGGACCTATGTCATGAACCATCCGCGGCGCCCGGAAAGGCGCGGAGGAAATTGATGTACGACAGCGCGCAGGACCTGGTCTTCGACCATGTCTTCCTGCGGATCGATGGACTCGTCCCCGATATCCGGCTCCTGCTCAAGATCGAGGGTTTCAATCCGGCCGGTTCGATCAAACTGAAGACCGCCATCGGACTGGTCGAGGACGCCGAACGGTGGAATCTTCTCAGACCCGGCGGCCACATCATCGAATCGTCCTCGGGCAATCTGGGAGTGGCGCTCGCCTCCGTGTGCGCCGCCAGGGGATACCGCTTCACCTGCGTCACCGACCCGAACACCTCACCCCAGAACGCGGCCCTGATCCGGGCCTTCGGGGCGACGGTGGTGGTCGTCGACAAGAAGGACGCCAACGGCGGCTATCTGCAGTCGAGGATCGACCACATCCACGACCGGCTGCGGGAGGACCCCTCCCTGTTCTGGCCGAACCAGTACGCCAACGAGGCCAACCCCCGGATCCACCGGGAGCGCACCGCCGCCGCCATCCTCGAGGAGGTCCCCGAGGTCGACCACCTGTTCATCGGGGCCGGCACCACCGGCACCCTGATGGGCTGCGCGGCCTACTTCCGCGAACGCTCCCCGCACACCCGGATCGTCGCGGTGGACACCGCGGGATCCGTCACCTTCGGTTTCCCGCCCGGCAAGCGGCATCTCCCCGGGCTGGGCACCAGCCGCAAGCCCGAGCTGTGCGACCCCCGGCTCGTCGACGACATCGTCATCGTCCCCGAGGTTGAGGCGGTCCGCATGTGCCGCACCATCGCCAGAAGCCGGGGCATCGCCACCGGCGGCTCCACCGGCTCGGTCCTGGCGGCCGTGGCGCGCAGGGGCCCGTCGCTGCCGCCCGGATCCACCGTCGTGGCCATCGCCCCCGACACCGGGGACCGCTATCTCAACACCATCTACGACGACGCCTGGGTCCAGGAACGCTTCGGACACCAGGCCCTGGCCCCGGCGGGCGCGGACGACCATCCGGACGCCGACGGCTCACTGCTCCTGAAAGGCTGACATGTTCGACTTCCATGTCGTCAGCGGCAAAACCGCCCGCCGGGTGATCGGCCGCTCCCGGTCGAGGATCGTTGACCAGGTGCGGGACACCTACCTCACCCATGACCTGGGTGACTCGGTCAATCCCAACAGCTACTTCCTGCGCTTCCCCGACAAGCCCGACAGCCGCATCATCGCCCTGCCCGCCTATCTGGGCGGAGAGCACTCGGTCGCCGGCATCAAGTGGATCGCCAGCTTCCCCGCCAATATCGAGCGCTCGGTGCCGCGCGCCTCGGCGGTCCTGCTGCTCAACGACTACGAGACCGGCTATCCGTTCGCCTGCCTCGAAGCCGCCCAGATCAGCGCCGCCCGTACCGCGGCCTCCGCCGTGCTCGCCGCCGAGACGCTGCACGGATCCCGGACCGCCCGGCGGCTCCTGGTGATCGGCGCGGGCATCATCGCCCGCAACATCCTGGAGTTCTTCACCGACCGCGACTGGCAACTCGACGAGGTGCTGGTGCACGACCGGGACCCGCGCTACGCCGAATCGCTCGCCGAGCATGTGTCCGGCGTCCTCGGCCACCGTACGAGCGTCGCCACCGACCGGGACAAGGCGATCGCGCAGGCCGATCTGGTGGTGCTCGCCACCACGGCAGGAGAGCCCTACATCACCCGGCCGGGCACCTTCGCCCCCGGTCAGGTCGTCCTCAACATCTCCCTGCGGGACATCGACCCGGAGATCATCGTGGGCGCCTGCAACATCCTGGACGACATCGACCACTGCCTCACGGCCAACACCTCGCCGCATCTGGCCGAGCAGAAGTTCGGCCACCGGGAGTTCATCAACGGCACCCTCGCGGATGTGATCCGCGGTCGCCGGAAGGTGGCCACCGACCGGCCCGTCATCTTCTCGCCCTTCGGCCTCGGCGTGCTGGACCTCGCCGTGGGCGCGTTCGTGCACCGGGCCGCCCTCGAGGCGAACGAGGCCACCGCCATCGAAGGATTCTTCGGTGAGACCACCCGCTGGTGAGCACCACCGGCTCGTGACCCGCCCTCCGCTCACCACTCACTGGCCCATATCCGGCCCCGAAGCATGAGGTAATTCCCATGTCCACACAACGCCGTGCCCTTGTCACCGGGGGATCGCGCGGTATCGGCGCGAGCGTCGCCCTCCGCCTCGCCCAGGACGGAATGGACGTCGCGTTCTGCTACCGCAGCGAGAAGGAGCGCGCCGAGGAGACCGCCGAGCGGATCCGCGAGCTGGGGGTGCGCTGCTTCCACGCGCCCTGTGACGTCGCGGACTTCGAGGCCGTGCAGTCCTTCATCAAGGAGGCCGAGGCCGACCTCGGCCCCATCGACACCCTCGTCAACTCGGCCGGCATCGTCCGCGACAACCCCCTCGTGCTGATGCCGGTGGAGGACTGGGACGCCGTCATCGACGCCAGCCTGACCGGTGTCTTCAACTTCTGCAGGTCGATGGCGTTCGGCTTCATGAAGCGCAAGCAGGGCGTCATCGTCAACGTCTCCTCGGTGGCCGGCGTCTACGGCAACAAGGCGCAGACCAACTACTCCGCCGCCAAGGCCGGTATCAACGGCATGAGCAAGGCGCTGGCCAAGGAGCTCGCCCCCTACGGCCTGCGGGTCAACGTCGTCGCCCCCGGGTTCATCGAGACCGACATGACCGCGGGCCTCACCGACAAGGTGCGCGCCCAGGCGATGGAGCTGGTCCCCATGCGCCGCTTCGGCACCCCCGAGGACGTGGCCGAACTGGTGTCGTTCCTGGTGTCCGACCGGGCCGGCTACATCACCGGGCAGATCCTCCAGGTCGACGGGGGCATCGTCCTGTGAGCCGCCGGTTCGCCGCCCCGCTCACCGCGGTCGACACGGTGGACATCGCGGACGCCCCGGCCGGCGCACGGGTGGAGGCGGTCAAGCGGATCGTCGGCGAGGACCCGTATCTCGTCGGCCACTACCCGGACTTCACCATCTACCCGGGTGTGTTCACCCTCGAATCCGTCCACCAGGCCATCCGCCACTGGGCCACCGAACGGCACGGCCCGGGTGCGGTCGCCGAACTGGCCGCCATCACCTCGATCAGCTTCGCGGCCCCGCTCCTGCCCGGGGACACCCTGCGCATCGGCTGCGATCTGACCGAACGCGACGACACCCCCGCGACGGTGCGGGCCAAGGTCCGCTGCCACCGCGGCGACGGTGCCCTGTCCGCCCGGATGACCCTCGAACTGCGCATCGACCGGAGGGACGGCGATGGTCACGCTTGAGCACGCCGACATCCGGCGTATCCTCCCGCACCGCCACCCCGTCCTGCTCGTGGACCGCGTCCTGGACCTCGAACCCGGCGTGCGCATCGTCGCCACCAAGACCGTGACCGGCAGCGAACCCTGCTACGCCGGTCTGGACGAGGACGTCCCCGTGTCCGCCTACGCCTATCCGGCCTCCCTGCTCGTCGAGTCGTTCGGCCAGACCGGCGCCGTGCTGTGGCTGTACTCCGCCGCCACGGCCGGGGAGCGGAGCGAGGGCACCCTCATCTTCGGCTCCGCCCGCGAGGTGACGATCACCGGCAGCGCCTACCCCGGCGATGTGCTGCGCCACACCGTCGAGATCGACCAGCTCATCGGCGACAACGCGTTCATGCGCGGCGAGACCTGGGTGGGCGACCGCCGCATCGCCACCCTCGGCTCGGTCCTCGCCGTCGTACGCGAGGGGCTCGCCGCCGGCACCGGCTCATGACCCTCCGCACGCCCCCCAACCCCGTCCCAGGCTTTTGCCAGCCACCCCCGTCCCCCTGCCGAATTCAGGAGAATTCCCATGTCCGAAGCGCGTGAGAAGCATCTGGACGAGCTGCGCGAGATCGTCGCCGAGGTGCTCGAGGTCGAGCCGGAGGAGATCACCGAGACCGGTTCGTTCGTGGAGGAGCACGAGGCGGACTCGCTCCGGGCGATCGAGATCCTCGCCCGGATCGAGAAGAAGTACAAGATCGACATCCCGCAGTCCGAGCTGCCGCGGATGGAGAACCTCAAGGCCGTCTACGACGTCGTGGCCAACCAGGCCGGCTGGCAGGACTGATCACCGATGAACCGACGAGTGGTCATCACCGGGCTCGGCCCGGTCTCCAGCATCGGCACCGGTGTCACGGCGTTCGGCCAGGCCCTGCGCGCCGGCACCAGTGGCATCTCCGCCATCTCCAGCTTCGACTCCTCCGGCTTCCCGCACTACATGGCCGGTGAGGTACCCGACTTCGACCCCAAGGCGCTGCTGCGCACCCTCTCCACATCCGAGTGGGGCCGCACCAGCTTGTTCGCGGCCGCCGCCGCGCGGCTGGCCGTCGAGGACGCCGGAATCGACGAGAAGGCGCTCGCGGGCGCCGCCGCCGGCTCCAGCATCGGTACCACCAGCGGAGAGTCCCAGGTCATCGAGGCCCTCACCGCCGAGTGGGTGCACAGCGGGCTGGACCAGATCACCCCGGCGTACGCGGCCCAGGTCCCGGCCTCCCGGCTGGCCGCTGCCGTCAACCAGGAACTCGGCCTCACCGGCGAGGCGGTGACCCTGTCCACCGCCTGCTCGGCCAGCAACTACGCACTCGGCTACGCCTACGACCAGATCGTCACCGGCGACGCCGACTACATGATCGCCGGTGGCGCGGACTCGGTGTGCCGCTGGGCGCACGCCGGTTTCTACCGGCTCGGCGCGCTCACCGAGAAGGTCTGCTCACCGTTCGACAAGGACCGCTCCGGCATCCTCACCGGCGAGGGCGGGGCCGCCCTCTTCCTGGAGTCCCTGGAGTCCGCCACCGAACGCGGCGCCCACATCTACGCCGAGGTGCTCGGCTACGGCCTCAATTGCGACGCCAACCACATGGTCGCCCCCGACCCGGTGAGCATCGCCGAGTGCATGCGCCGGGCCCACCACAACGCCGGTATCGCCCCCGCCGACATCGACTACATCTGCGCCCACGGCACCGGCACCCCGGCCAACGACGCGATGGAGGCCCAGGCCGTGGTCGAGGTCTTCGGCACCCGGCCCCCGCCGATCAGCTCCATCAAGTCCATGCTCGGCCACACCATGGGCGCGGCCAGCGGATTCGGCGCCATCGCCTCCGCACTCGCCATCGACGAGGGCTTCCTGCCCCCGACCACCAACTACCGCACCCCCGACCCCGAACTGCCCGCCATCGACCCCGTGCCGAACGAGAGCCGCCCGGCACAGCCCAAGGTCGTGCAGAACAACGGCTTCGCCTTCGGCGGCAACAACGCCATCACCATCCTCGGACGGGTCGCATGAACGCCACCGCCATCACCCCGGACACCCCCGGCCACCGGGGCGTCCGCGAGAACACCCTGGCCATCACCGGCTGGGGCGTCGTCACCTCCCTGGCCATCGGCGCCGGCGAGTTCACCACCGCCGTCGGCGAAGGCCGCAGCGGGCTGCGCGACGTCACCGGCATGTTCGACGAAGAGCTGCCCGAGCGCGAGGCGTTCGCCATGCCCGACTTCAAGGTGCGCGACCACCTCGGCCGCAAGGGCACCAGCTTCTTCGACCGCAGCACCTCCCTCGGTCTGCTGGGCTGCACCCTCGCCCTCGACGACACCGACCTGACCGTCACCGACGACAACCGCGACCGGGTCGGCATCGTCCTTGGCACCACCGCCGGCAGCATCAAGGCCACCAGCGACTACAGCCGCGAAACCCTGGAGGGCGACCGGCCGTTCCGGGTCAACCCGGTGCTGTTCCCCAACACCGTGATGAACTGCGCCGCCGGCCAGTCCGCGATCTGGCTGGGGCTCAAGGGCGTCAACGCCACCGTCGCCGGCGGTCGGCTCGCCGGGCTGAGCGCCCTGCGCTACGCCCGCAACCAGATCCGGCGCGGCTACGCGGACGCCCTGCTCGTCGGTTCCGCCGAGGAGTTCAGCCCGCACACCGCCTGGTTCAGCCACCGCCAGCACTCCGCCGAGGAGGGCCGGGCCAAGGTGGGCGAAGGCTCCGCCGTCTTCGTCGTGGAGAACGCCGAGGCGGCACGCGCCCAGGGACGCACCCCCGACGCCGAGGTCCTGGCGGTCGAGGTCGGCACCTACGGCGCCCCCGGCCGGGAGCTCGACGCCGGAGCCGGGCTCGCCGACTGCATCGGCCGCGCCCTGCGCCGCGCCGCGGTGGAACCGTCCCAGGTGCGGGCGGTCGCCACCGGCGAGAGCGGAATCGCCCGCCTGGACGACATCGAGCGCCGTGGTATCGAGAGCGCGCTCGGCGCCGAGGTGTGGCGGGTGCGGGCCACTGAGTGGGTCGGCGAGTGCCAGAGCGCCTCCGGCTCGCTGCAGATCGCCGCCCTGCTGGCCGGCCACCGCGGCCACCCGGAGCTGGACGGCGCGGTGTCCGTGGTCACCTCGGTCTCTCCCGACGGCGGTGTCGGCGCGGCCGTACTGAGGGGGTGGCACCGTGCACGTGGCGATCACCGGGGCTGAGCTGCTCACCTGCCACGGCGGCACCGACACCACCTTCGCCGCCCTGGCCAAGGGCGTCGACGGCAGCCAGGGCCTGCGGTTCTACGACACCGGCCGCATCAACGTCACCCGCGGCTACCACGTCGACGACTCCGCCGACGCCGAGTCCGAACTGCCGCTGCGGGCCGGGCGTTGGCTCACCCGCTGTGTCCTCGGCGCAGTCCGCCAGGCCGGGGTGGACCCGGCCGCCGAGCGGGTGTCCGTCATCGTCGGCACCGGACTGCGCGAACTGCGGGCCATGGAGCGCTGGGCCGTGGACGGCGTCCCGGTGCGCCGCCGGGATCTGCACTTCACCACCGCGGTCCGGGAGGTGCTGCCCGAGGTCACCGAGGTGATCACGGTGTCCAACGCCTGCTCCGCATCCGGCCACGCCCTCGCGCTCGCCCAGGACCTGCTCGCGGCGGGCGAGGCCGACGCGGTCGTCGCGGCGGGCTGCGACGCGATGAGCGAATCCATGCTCACCATGATCGGCCGGGTGGCCGACGCTCCCACGCCCGCACTCCAACCCTTCCAGGAGGGCCGCGCCGGTGTCCTGCTGGGCGAGGGCGCGGTGGCGGTCGTCCTGCGACGGGCCGCCGACGCCGGGCCCGGCGCACTCGCCACCGTCCTCGCCACCGGGCTCTCCTGCGACGCCCACCATGAGACCGCCCCGGACGCGGGCGGCATCGTCGCGGCCATGCGGGACGCCCACCGCCGCGCCGGGGTCAGCCCGCACGACATCGGCCTGGTCCTCGCCCATGGCACCGGCACGGCGCTCAACGACCCGACCGAGGCCGCCGCCCTGGACACGGTCTTCGCCGGTGCCGCCCCGGGCCCGCTGGTGACCGGCATCAAGGGCGCCATCGGGCACACCTCCGGCAGCGCGGCGCTGATGAGCCTGCTCGTCGCCGCCGAGGCGATGCGCTCCGGTTCGGTGCCCGCGACCGTGGGGCTGGCCGAGCCGATCGAGGCGGCCGCCGGACTGCGGCTGGTCGTCGGCGAACCCGCCCCGTGCGACGCCCGGGTGGCCCAGGTCAACGCCTTCGGATTCGGCGGAGTCAATGCCGTCAGCGTGATCGGGGTGGACCGATGACCATGAACTCCGACGGGGTGACCGTCACCGCACACGCCCTCCATGTGCCCGATCCGATCGGTGGCTTCGCGGCGACCGCGGCGGGGGAGCTCTTCTCCTCCGTGGCCCCGGAACCGGCCTGCGGCCCGGACCAGGCGCACACCGTACTGGGCCGCAAGGGGCTGCTGTTCAAGGAGGACGCGACCCGGCTGGCGCTGTGCGCGGTCCACCGTGCCTTCGCACTGCCCCCGGGCAAGCTCACCGAACCGCTCCCCGGAGCGGAACACACCGCCGTCGTCGTCAGCTCCAACGTCGGCAACGCCCGGACCGTCCGCGACATCGTGGCCGAGATGCGGGCCGGCTCCGCCCACGACGTCAGCCCGCTGAACGGTCCCAACGCCTCCAGCAATGTGATCGCCAGCACCCTCGCCATCCGCTACGGCTTCACCGGGCCCAATCTGATGGTGTGCTCCGGCGCCACCTCCGGTCTGGACGCCGTCCGGCTGGGCGCCCTGCTGCTGCGCGGCGAACGCGCCCGCCGGGTCGTGGTGGTCGGGGTCGAACCCGATGACGAGGTGGCCCGCGGGCTGGCCGCCCTCCGCCCCGCCGCACCCGGCACCGCGCTGCCGGTCCCGCTCCGGGCCGCCGCCGCCTGCGTCGTACTGGAACCCGGCGGGACCGGACCGCGCCTGGGCGGCGTGCGCCGGCACACCCGGCCGGACGACATCGCCGACACCCTCGCGCCGCCCACCGCGCTCCGGCTCACCGCTCCCGGGGCCCCGGGAGCCGGTGGCGGCATCGACCTCACCGCGCATCTGGGCGAGGTCTACGGAGCGCTCGGCGTGGTCCAACTGGCCGTGGCCGCCGCCTGGCTGGGCTCCGGGCAGCCGTCCGGGCCGGGTGGGGCGCTGATCACCTGCGGTGACGGCGAGGACGGCTACGCCTCGGTGCGGCTCGACCCGGCGGTCGTCCCCGCCCTCGCGGGAGGCGGTTGACATGGCGGAGTCGAACGGGGCGCGCCCGGGATCCCCGCCCGACTGGTGGACAGCGGTGGCCGAGGTCCACAGGACGCGGGAGCGGCTGGCCGTGCTGGGGACGTCCCCGGCACCGCACCCCGGCCCTCCCGTGGTGGCCCTGGTACACGGTCTCGAAGGCGGGTGGGCCGGATGGCAGCCGCTGGCCGGAGAGCTGGCGGGCCGCTGCCGGACCTACGCGCTCGACCTGCCGTGGCGCGCGGGCAACCGCTACCGCTGGCGGCACCACGGCACCCCCGCGCACTGGCTGCGCGAGGCGCTCGCCCTGGTCCCCGAGCCCGTGGACATCCTGATCGGCCACTCCTTCGGAGCCAACGCCGTCCTGGAACACCTGGCCGACCGGGACGGCGCGCCCCAGCCGCGCGCCGCGGTACTCCTCGCCCCGTTCTTCCGCCCCGAATCCCTCCGGGTGGACTGGCCCCTGCACGACGCGGCGCTGGCGGGCTTCCGGCAGATCATCGCCGACGGCGTACGCGTCGGACTGGGGAGACGGGCCCAGGACCTGGACCCCGAGGTGCTCGCCGCCATGGCGGACACCACCGTCGAGCGGATCGGCCCGGTCGGATTCCTCACCCTGTTCCTGCAGTTCACCGGCACCACCGAACTGGACCTGGGCGCCGTCACCGTGCCCACCCTCGTCCTGGCCGGACACGGCGACGCCTCGCTGTCCGAGGACCGCGCGGCGGCCCTGGCCACCGCCATGCCCGCGGCGACGGTCCGCAGACGCCCCGGCTACACCCACTTCTGCCATGCGGAGCAGCCCGGGGACGTCGGCGCGGACATCACCGGCTTCCTGGACGACCTCACCGCCCTCCCGGTGGCCACCTCCCTCGCCACCACCCTTCTCACCACAAAGGAATGACCATGACGGAGCTGCTGGACGGCACCCTCACCACCCCCGTGGGCAGGCCCCGCTACGAGGGCGCCAACATCCGCACCTGGATCGGCTTCAAGCACTTCATGTATCTGACGGAGGAGGCGGTCCTCCAGTACTTCCGCGAGCGCGGGGTGGGTGCGGAGACGCTGTACCACACTTACGGCCTCGGCCTGGAGATCGTCGACCACTCGGTCAGCCTGCCCGCCACGCTCGGCATCGACGACGAGGTCACCGCCGTCGTGGAGCCGGGCAAGCCCAAGCCCGGCCACGGCGCCCCGTTCAAGCTCCGGCTGACCGTCGAGCGGGACGGCGAGACCGTCACCGTCCTCACCGGCAAGATCCGGGTCGCCCTGGTCACCCTGAAGGACGCCCCGGCCGGCATCCAGCCCGTCCCCGCCCATCTGGAGCCCTACACGGTCCCCGAGGTGGCCGCCCTCGCCGACGCCGCGGACCACGAGCCCCGGACCGTCGCCGACAGCGAGCTGTCCGCCGTTCTCACCCCGGCCGGCTCCAACGCCTTCCTGTGGTCCTGGCGGATCCCGTACTTCTACTGCCACTTCTCCGACCGGCTCCAGCACTCCGGCTACGTCCGGGCCATGGAGGAGGTCGTGGACCGATTCCTGGAGGACCGCGGCATCTCCATCCGCACCATGCTCGTCGAGCGCGGCTGGATCCCCGTGGTGTCCCGCGCCCGGGTGCACATGCTCGCCGACGCACTCATGGAAGAGACCCTGCACACCGTGTTCACCGTCCAGGAGATCCTCAAGGACGTGATGTACACCGCCACCTTCGACACCTATGTCCACCGCGACGGACGGCTGGTGCACACCGCCACCGGGAGCATCATGCACGGCTACGCCGTCAGCCGCGGCGAACTGGCCGGCAGCCTCGCCGAGTTCGACGACACCACCCGCGCCGCGCTGCTGGGGGACGCCCGATGAAGCGACCGCCCCGCCTCTACTTCAACCTGCGCTCCCCGTTCAGCTGGATGGGGCTCAAGCGGCTGGAGGAGCGCTTTCCGCAGGCCCCGGAGGTCATCGAGTACTACCCGTACTGGGACCCGGACGAGAGGACCCGGGCCGCGCTGGAGGAGCGCGACTCCGGCTTCCACTACACCCAGATGAGCAAGGCCAAGCACCTGTACATCCTCCAGGACACCAAGCGGCTCTCCACCCGCTTCGGATACACCATGTCCTGGCCGGTGGACATCGACCCGTGGTGGGAGCTGCCGCATCTGGCCTGGCTGAAGGCGCGCCACCTCGGCCGTGAGCGTGACTTCTACGCGGCGGTGTCCGCCGCCCGCTGGGAGCGCGGCGAGAACATCTGCGACACCGAGGTGCTGCACCGGGTGGCCGAGGCGGCCGGGTTCGACGGCGACGAGATGGTGGCCGCCGCCCACGACCCCGCACTGCGTGCCGAAGGCGTGGACGCCCTCGCCGCCGCCTACGACGACGATGTGTTCGGCATCCCGTACTTCAAGGTCGGACGCCACCGCTTCTGGGGCCTGGACCGGGTCGACGGCTTCCTCGACGAGCTGATCCCGGCCCTGCGGAAGGCCGGTGTGGACGTGGCCGAGCCGATGCCCGAAGCCATCGACGACCAGGTGCCAGCCGCACTGCTGGAGCGGGTCGGCGCCTACGACTCCGACTCCGCCGGCGGCTGCGGCTGAGGCCAGGAGAGATCCCATGCTCATGAACCCCGTCAACGCGGCCGTCGCCCCGCGCGGCCGCACCGTACTGCTCAGCAGCGTGTCCTCGGATTCCCACACCTGGAACCTCGTCTTCCTTCAGCTGCTGCTGGAGGAGATGGGCCACCGCGTCATCAACCTCGGCGCGTGTGTGCCGGACGAACTGCTGGTCCGGGAATGCTCCGCGATCCGTCCCGACCTGGTGGTGATCAGCACGGTCAACGGTCATGGGCAGGTGGACGGCGCGCGGCTGATCGGCAAGCTCCGATCCGAGCCGCGGACCCGGGACACCCCGGTGGTGATCGGCGGAAAGCTGGGCATCACCGGGGGCGCCGAGGCGGACGGCATGGCGCGGCGGCTCGTCTCGGCGGGCTTCAGCGCCGTGTTCCAGGACGACGCCGAACCGGCCGAGATCGGCCGGTTCCTGGCCTCCCTGGACCACCCCGCCCCCCGCCACCCCGTCGCCGCCTCATGACCACATCCGGCTCCTTCGCCGGGCTGGCCGCCCGCCGGCGCGCCACGGGGCTGCTGGTCCAGCCCCGGATGGGCTTCAGCGACCCACGATGGATGCGCGCGGGGCTGGAGGCCGTCCGGCGGGCGCGGGCGGCCACCGTCGGCACCCTCACCCTGGACAGCTATACGCGGGTGAAGGACTACGCCACGGCCGAGCGCGCCCTGGCCGATGGCTTTCCGCTCAACGGCTATCCGCTCGTCACCCACGGCCCGGACACCACCCGTGCCGTCCTCGACGGCATCCAGGGCCCCGGCTTCCCGGTCCAGGTCAGACACGGCTCGGCGCTGCCGGACGACATCATCGCCGCGCTCGTCACAGCCGGGCTGGACGCCACCGAGGGCGGGCCCGTCTCGTACTGCCTGCCCTACAGCCGGGTCCCGCTGCGGGAGGCCACCGCGAGCTGGGCACGCTCCTGCGAGCGGTTCGCGGAGCTGCGGGACCGGGGCGTCGAGCCCCATCTGGAGAGCTTCGGCGGGTGCATGATGGGCCAGCTGTGCCCGCCCGGACTGCTCATCGCCATCACCGTGCTCGAAGGGCTCTTCTTCCACCGGCACGGGCTGCGGAGCATCTCGCTCAGCTACGCCCAGCAGACCGACGCCCGGCAGGACGAGGAGGCGGTGGCCGCGCTGCGGTCGCTGGCCACCGCGTTCCTGCCGGACGACACCGACTGGCACATCGTGGTGTACACCTACATGGGCAAGTACCCGCGTACCCACGGCGGTGCCCTCCTCGTGCTGCGCGCGGCCGCCGAACTCGCCGTCCGCACGGGCGCCACCCGGCTCATCGTCAAGACACCGGCCGAGTCGTACCGCATCCCCACCATCGAGGAGAACGTCGAGGCGCTGGAGTTGGCGGGCGCCGCCGCGGCGGCCGAAGCCACCAGGAGACTCCCGGACCCCGCCCGGGCCCCGGACACCGGTATCGCCGCCGAGGCCCGGCAGCTCATCGAGGCCGTGCTCGACCTCCACCCGGACGTCGGACAGGCCCTGGTGCGCGCCTTCGCCAAGGGCTATCTCGATGTGCCGTACTGTCTGCACTCCGACAACCACGGACGCTCCCGTGGCTATATCGACGAGGCGGGGCGGCTGCGCTGGGCATCCGTCGGCTCGATGCCCATCCGGGGCATCACCGGCGGGACACGCGAACACACCGTCGGCAGCTCGGAGTTGCTGTCGGCGCTGTCGTACGTGGAACGCACACACGATCTGCTGGCCCTGCGGAGCCAGGACATGAGGACAAGCGATGCACTGGACGCTGGAACGACTGCTGCCGACCTTCGACAAGCGTGAACACCACAACCGCCGGATCGACGCCCCGCCGGAGCGGGTCTGGCAGGAACTCATGGACCTGCGGGTCGGCGAACTCGCCGTCACCCTCGGCCTGATGCGGGTGCGCGGCGGCCCCAAAACCTGGGTGGGCGGTGTCGACACCGGCGCCCACCAGGGCATGGACCTGCGGGTCCTGGAGTCGATGGCACCCCGGGAGATGGCCGCCGACCCGCCCCATGAGGTGGTGCTCGGCGACATCGCCCGCTACACCGCGCTGCGCCCCACGCGCCCGGACGTCCAACGCGGCGATCCGGAGGCGTTCGCACACTTCGACGAGGCGGGCTGGTCCAAGGTGGTGATGAACTTCCGCCTCACCCCCGAGGGCGACGGCACCCTGCTGTCCACCGAGACCCGGGTCCTGAACACCGACCCCGCCACCCGCCGCGCCTTCGCCCTGTACTGGGGGTTCATGCGGGCGGGCAGCGGCATGATCCGCCATGACCTGCTGCGGGCCATCGCGAAGAAGGTGGCCACCACCGCGGGCTAGGACGGCCTGGCCGCCGGTCGACCCGAGGGGCCCACCCACCCTCGTCAAAGGGGCCCGTCAGCAGGCCGACGGGCCCTGGTGGGCAGCGACGCTAGGCCCGCTCCTGCCCGTCCGCCACTACCACGCAGGCGCTGAGATGCCAGGTCTCGTCCTCCTTCGCGGACAGCTCCAGGTCCACCTCGCGTCCGGAGGATCCGCCGTCCAGCGGGATCCGGAGCCAGGTGAACTCCCGGCCGTCGAGCTGCTCGCTCCGGGCCTTCTCGATCCCGTCCACGCGGACGGTCAGCGACCTGTTGAGGGTGTTGGGGTCGCCGGTGAGCAGATGGGCGGTGCAGCGTCCGGCGGGCAGCTTCAGCCGCAGCACGGTCGGGGCGCTGTCGCGTACGTAGTCGCGGCGGACGACATCGAAGAGTCCGGTGTCCGTGGCGTCGGGCGTGTTGCCGACCCAGCCGAAGCCGGCGCCCTCGTGCCAGCCGCTCGACGGTGAGAGCCGGGTGTAGTCCTTCAGCAGCGGCGCCGAGTCGGGCCCGGCGTCCAGCGCGTGTACGCATCGCGCGGCGGGTGGGACGACGACGGCCTTGGCCAGACTGCGCAGCGAGGAGTCGAGCACCGGCACCGCACCCGACCTCGGTCGCGCGTGCAGGGTGGCGAGC
Organism: Streptomyces sp. 11-1-2; assembly: GCF_003595545.1. Taxonomy (NCBI): domain Bacteria; kingdom Bacillati; phylum Actinomycetota; class Actinomycetes; order Kitasatosporales; family Streptomycetaceae; genus Streptomyces; species Streptomyces sp. 11-1-2. The sequence goes on along the minus strand of NZ_CP022545.1, from coordinate 470,634 downwards.
GCGGGCGTCGGCGGCGGCACGACGGGCATCTTCACCGTCTCGCCCTCCCGCGAGGCCACGTAGGCGGTCGCCTCCTCGGACCGCCAGCCCTCGGGTACATCCAGCGTGGTCACCGTGCGCAGCCCGGCGCCCGTCGCGTTGAGGACCTGCACCGGAAGCTCGTTGCGTTCGCCGCCCAGCAGCACCGTGTCGGCGGGGGCGACGATCGCCTGGAGCCAGGCGCGGCGCTCATCCCGGATCCGGCTCAGGTCGAACCAGTAGGCGACCAGGGTGTCCCGCCACTTGGCGGCCTCGGTGATCTGCTCCCCGAACAGGCGGTGCACATCGCCGAACCGGCGGTGGTCGACGCGGCGGCGCAGCCCCTCCCAGTCCGTGCGCATGTCCGCCACCCGTGCCGCGCCGGAGAAGTGCGTGTCGTAGATGTGCTGGATCACGGTCGTGCCGCGCTCCAGCCGGTGGGTGTACGGGACATGGTGGAGGAAGAGGAGCAGTTCCTCGGGGCAGTTCTCCAGCGACTCGTAGGTGTCCCGTGTGGCCGGCGCGTACAGCTCGGTGTAGCCGTTGCCGGTGGCGGCGGTGCGGTCGTAGCCGATGCCCGTGCGGTCCGACTTGTGGAACTGGGTGGTCGTCGTCGGGCTGGGGTCGAAGTGCCCGGTCACCGAGGCGTCCGGCGGATGGGTGAGATATCCCGTGCCCAGCGGCGAGGTGTAGTCCTCGTAGGTGCGCCAGGAGTCCAGCAGCAGGGCGGAGACCGTCTCGATGACGTGCGGGTCGTTGCCGAAGGTCATTCGGGTCCACTCGGCGGCCAGGTCCTGCGCGGACAGGTCCGGGTTCCAGGCCAGCCGTCCGTAGCCGTGGGTGTTGGCGGCGGCCAGGTGTGAGCCGGTCCAGTTCCTGGCATCGCCGAAGTTCATCACGCCGGCGAATCCGCAGTGCGTGTAGGAGTGCACCCGGCCGGTCACGACACGGGCCACGGTGCTGCCCTCGCCGGCCTTGAGTGTGTCGAAGTCCAGGGCTTCCCTCCACTGCGGAACCAGATAGCACAGATGGGTGGCGTGGCCCGTGTACTCCTGCGTCACCTGGAGTTCGATCATCGAGTTGGTATGTGGCAGTGAGCCGAAGAGCGGGTGGGCGGGCTCGCGCACCTGGAAGTCGATCGGCCCGTTCTTGATCTGCGCCACGGCGTTGTCCGCGAACTTCCCGTCCAGCGGCGTGAAGTCGAGGTAAGCCTGCCGGTCCCACTTCTCGTCAGTGTCGTGCACGAACGCCCGCCACATCACGATCCCGCCGTACGGTCTCAGCGCGCCCGCCAGCAGGTTGGCCCCGTCGGCGTGGGTGCGTCCGTAGTCCAATGGCCCGGGACGGCCCTCGGAGTTGGCCTTCACCAGGAAGCCGCCGAAGTCCTCGATCTTGCCGTAGATCTCCTCGGCCTTCTTCGTCCACCAGCCGCGCACCCCGGGGTCGAAGGGGTCGGCGGTGTTCAGTCCGCCCAGGTCGATGGGGGCGGCGAAGTTCGCCGTGACGTACAGCGCCACGCCGTAGCGGCGCAGCACCCCGGCCAGCGCGGCCAGTTTGGTCAGGAAGGGCTCGGCGAGGTAGTCCGCCGGCGTGTTGACATTGTTGATCACGGCGCCGTTGATGCCGAGCGAGGCCAGGACCCGTGCGTAGTCCGTGTACCGGGTGTCGAGTCGCGGCAGCTTCTCCCAGTCGAAGAAGGACCGGCCCGCATAGCCGCGCTCGATCGAACCGTCGTCGTTGTCCCAGTGGTCGGCCATGCGCAGCGGGGCGGCCGGGCGCTCCGTGAGATCGACGTGCTCCAGCGGCCGTCGGGTCTGTACGAGCCGCAGCAGGTGGAACGCACCGTAGAGCACACCGCGGTCGGCGTGGGCCGCCACTACGGTGAAGTCCCTGCCGCGCCGGGTGACCCGGCGGACGACGTAGCCCTCGTCGCCGAGCTCGGCCAGGTCGGCCGCGGGCACGAGCTCTCGGATCAGGGTGGAACTCGTCGGGGTGCCCACCACAAGTGCCGCGTGTAAGGGGGCGCTGGTGCGAGGCGCCACCCGGGTACCGAGCAGCCCGGTGAGCCCGCGGACCAACTCCTCCACCGCCGACCGCTGGAGCGGGCCGCCTCCCTGCCAGACCAGGGTCCCCAACGCGGCCCGGTACCGCCCCAGTTGACCGGGATCCTCCACCCGCCGGTAGCGCAGCCACAGGTCGTACCCGTCCTCGGCGGGCAACGTGGCCGCGGACGGTCCGGCGCCGTGGACCGGCTGTGCCGACGCCGGGACGGAGAGGCCGAGCGAACCGGCTGTGCTTCCCAGAGCGGCCGCGGACAGAAGGCTGCGGCGCCGTATTCCTGAGCTCATGCGTCTCACTTCCGTTGAAGAACGAACAGTGCACATCCAGGCCAGGACCAAGCTCCGCAACCGTCACACTCATCACGACACGTGTCAACGCAACGAACCACAAGGGAACATGGCGCCCTTGTCACCTATCAAAATCCAACAAACCTGAGCCTGCGTCAGGGCGCGTCCGCTGTGCGGGCGAGCGCTGACGCGTGGTGGTGGAAGGCGCGGCGGACCGCCGGGAAGCGGCGGGGCTCGCGGCTGGGGTGGACGCGGTTGGTGAGCAGGGCGTAGTAGCGGCCTCCCGCTCCGTCCGCCCCCGGCTCCACCCACAGGCTCGTCCCCGTAAAGCCCGTGTGGCCGTACGAGGACGGACCCATCGCCGTACCGACCGGCGAGCCCACCGCGTCCTGCCCCTGCCAGCCGAGGCAGCGGCGCAGCGGGAGACCCTCCGTATGGCAGGCGGTCATCCGGGCGAAGCCGGGCGCGCTCAGCAGACCCTCGCCGCCCGCCGCGAGCGCCCGGCCCAGCCGGTCCACGTCGGACAGTGACGCGAACAGGCCGGCGTGGCCACAGACTCCGCCGAGCACCACCGCGTTCTCGTCGTGCACCTGGCCGGTCACCAGGCGGCCGCGCCAGGTGCACAGCTCCGTGGAGACCGCGCGCTCGCGGGCCGCCTGGCCGGGCGCGAACACCGTCTCGCGCATGCCGAGCGGCGCGCACACCTGCTGTGCGACCAGCTCGTCCAGGCCGGTGGCGGTGGCCTGTTCGAGGATCAGGCCGAGCAGGATGAAGCCCGCGGAGGAGTACTCCACCACCGTGCCCGGCGCCCCGCGCAGCGGCAGCTCGCGGAGGGCGGCCAGCAGCCCGTCCCGGTCGGAGTGCGCGCGCCACAGGGGGGTACCGCCGGGCAGTCCGGAGGTGTGGGCGAGCAACTGCGCGAGGGTGATGTCCGCCTTGCCGGGCACGCGGCGGTACTCCGGCAGGTACGCGCCGACCGCCTCGTCGAGGCGCAGCGCTCCCGCCTCCGCCAGCCGCAGTGCGGCCAGGCCCACGATCGGCTTCGTCACCGAGGCCAGATCCCACAGCTCGGTGCCGTTCAGCTCCGCCCCGCCCCAACTGCGGGTGCCCAGATGCCCGTGCACCGTCCGCCCGGCCGCGGTGCCGACCGACCAGGCGGCCGCGGAGTAGATCCCGGTCCGGCGGCCTGCCGCCAGGAGGCCTTCGAGCAGCGGCGGTTCGTCTGCCGGGCGCGGTCCGGCTGTTCCCGTCGGGTCCGCGCCCAGGGTGGTCCGACCGCCCGCGGCCCCGCTCACTCCTGCCCCCGCACGATCCCCAGCGTCCCCGCGCCGCCGCGCAGCGCCGCCGACACCGCCCCGGCTGCGGCGCGCACCATCGGCCCCAGCATCGCCACGCTCCCCTCGTCCAGCGTGAACGTCAGCCCGACGATGCCGACCGCGCCGGCGACCTGGCCGCCTGGTCCCAGCACCGGGGCCGCGATGGCGCGGACGTCCTGCTCCGCGTACTCGTCGTCGACCGCGTAACCCTGTTCGCGTACGGCGGGCAGAGCCGCGAGCACGGCCTCCGGATCCGTCGCCGTCCGCGGCGTACGGGCCGGGAGGGGCGCGCTGCCCAGCAGCTCCGCCGCCGTCTGCGACGGAAGGGCCGACAGCATCGCCCATCCCACCGCCGAGCAGTACAGCGGGACCTCGCCGCCCGCGGCCGGCGCCATGTGGTACGCGGACGACGGCTCCGAGTGCGTCACATGCACCGCCACGGCCCCGTCCCGTACCGAGAAGTGGGCCAGGTGGCCGGTGCGCTGCCGCAGGTCGTCCAGGACCGGGCGGGCCAGCCGCAGCTCGCGGCTGGACGCCATCGTCGTGGCGGCGAGCCCGAGCAGACGCGGTCCGGCCTGGTAGTTGCCGCCGGGGCCCGGGACCGCGTATCCGGCGTCGGCGAAGGTCTGCAGCAGACGGTGGACGGTCGGCTTCGGCAGCCCCGTGCGGGCGGCGAGGTCGGCCAGGCGATGCGGGGCATCGGGCTGGACCAGTGCGTCCAGCACCTCGAGGGCCTTGTCCACAGGGCCCTTTGCGGCGGCACGCGGCACCTCGCGGTGGCTCGCGGGGGTAATGACCGGCTTCGGCATGTCACTCAGCCTAACTCATCGCCGTTCCATTATCCGGAACGGACAGACGATTCATCGGAACGCCCCGTCCGTGCCCGGTACGACGGCCACCACGTCGATCTCCACCAGGATGTCCATCAGATCAGAGCCGACGGTGGTGCGCACCGGACAGGGCTCGCCGAAGAACTCGCGGTAGGCGGCGTCGTACCCGGCGAAGTCCCGCTTCAGATGCTGCAGGTGTGTCGTCACCTTCACCACGTCCCGCAGGGTCAGCCCCTGTTCGGTGAGCACGGCGGCGATGTTGCGCAGTACCTGTGCGGTCTGTGCCCCGACGCCTTCCGGAATCTCGCCCGTCACCGGGTCCTGCGGGCCGAAGCCCGCCGTGTACAGGAATCCGCCCGCCACCACGCCCTGGGAGTAGGCACCCGCGGGGCGAGGGGCCCCGGGTGTGTGCACGGCCCGCTTGCTCGTCCGCTCGCTCATCCCGTCAGGTCCCCGTCCCGCTCGTTGGCCGCGGCGTAGTGCCGGAGCTTTTCCTCGTCCACGCTCACGCCAAGCCCCGGTCCCGTCGGCACCCTCAGCCGGCCGTTCTCCAGGTGCAGCGGCTCGATGATGTCGTCGGCGTGCAGGTAGTACATGCTGTCGATGGCGCGCGAGAGCACGGGGGTGCTGGAGACGACGGCCAGGTGCGCCGCCGTGGCGATGCCCAGCTCGCCTCCGCTGTGCAGGTTCATGCCCAGGCCGAAGGTCTCGCAGTGCGCGGCCAGCGCTTTGGTCGCCGCGATACCGCCCCACTTGTAGACGTCACCGTGGATGACATCGACGGCGTTCAGCCGCATGGCGGGGGCGAACTCCTCGAAGCGCACGACGCACATGTTGGTGCACAGCGGGATGCGCACCTTCGCCTTCACCTGGCTCATCCCCTCGATGCCGACGCAGGGGTCCTCCAGATACTCCAGGTCGAGTTCCTCCAGGGCTATGCCGGCGCGTATCGAGTCGGGCACGGACCAGGCCGCGTTCGGGTCGACGCGCAGGTTCACCCCGGGCAGCGCCTCGCGCACGGCGCGCAGGATGGCGACATCGCCCGCGCAGTCCTTCGTGCCCTTGAGTTTGACGGCCTCGAAGCCGCCCTCCGCCACGACGCGTACCGCGTGCTCCGCCATCGCCTCGGGCAGGCCCGCGCCCTGCGCGCCCGGCGCGTCGGCGCGGGTGATGAGCGCGGTGATCGGGACCTCGTCGCGGACGGCACCGCCCAGCAGATCGGTGACGGACTGATCGGTGGCCTTGCCCATCGCGTCCCAGCAGGCCACATCGAGGGCGGCGATCGCCGCGTAGCCGAGGTAGCCGTAGAAGAACGGCACCATGTGCTGCTTGCGGTGAAAGCTCTCCAGCGCGAACGGGCTGGTCCCGATCAGGTCCGGGGCCATCGACCGGACGATCGCGGCGACCGGCGCGCCCCACATCGTCTCGCCCCAGCCCTCGACACCCTCATCGGTACGAATGCGCACCACGGTGCGCGTCTCGCCCGTCTTGGTCTCGAACGAGCTGGTGAAGGGGTTGACGAGGGGGAGGTTGACCACCCATACGTCGACGTCAGTGATCTTCATTGCTACTCCTCGCATCATCGGGGTGACCGGCTCGCCGCGTCGAAGGCATGGATCGCCCGGGCCAGTCCGCGCGCCCGGTCCTCCAGCAGCCGGTCGCCCCGGGCGGCGTCGGCATCGCAGGCGTCGTCCGTGGAGCCGCCGACCCGCTCCCATTCCCCGTGGCGCTCCACCGTCAGGCCCGGGTAGGGCGGGGTGTCGAACAGGGGCGGCGGTTCGACCGGAGCGCGGGCGGGCACGGGTGTCCGCACCAGGTCCGGGTGGGCCGCCAGCATGAGTGACGTCTCGAACCATCCGGCATGCCCTGGGGTGACATCCGGCCGCCCCGCTCCGTCCTCACCCGCGGTGAGGGTCCAGTACGAGCAGGCGGCGACCGTCACCGGGGAACGCAGCGCGAACCGCTTCACGGCGAGCCGCATGATCTCGTCGTTGCCGCCATGGCCGTTCACGACCATGACGCGGCGGTATCCGCTGGTCACGAGCGAGTCGAGGATGTCGTCCAGCACCGCGCCCAAGGTCGCCGCGGAGAGCGAGACGGCCGCCGCGAACAAGTGGTGCGGGCTGTGCCCGAAGGGCAGCGCCGGCAACCGCACCACGCCGGGCCCGGCCTCCCGGGCGAGCATGTCCAGCGCGCGGTCCACCACCTCCTCGACCAGGAGGGTGTCGGTGCCCATCGGAAGGTGCGAGGCGTGCTGCTCCTGCGAACCGATGGGCAGCAGAGCGATGCCCTCCTCGCCGGCCCGGCGCACCTCGCGCCAGGTGAGTTCGGTCAGTCTCGATTGGCTCACGGTGCTACCTCTCCGAAACGGGGCCATGGCAGAGTCGGCGCATGGCGCACAAACGTTCTCCGTTGCGACTGGTCCCCGAGGCCGCGCCGCAACCGGCCGCTCCCCAGGCGCCTCGGCGGCTGGGGGCCGTCGAGCTGGTCCCCGGTCGGGTCAGGGCGGCCGTACTGTCCATGGCGGGCCGGATAGTGGACCGCACCGAGTCGTCGTACGATGCGGCCACCGCGACCCCCGCGGACATCGACACGGCGCTGGCCGGGGCGGCCGGGGTCTTCGCTGGCCATGAACTTCAGGGGATCGGGGTGGCCGCCGCCGGGCTCGTGGACCCCGTCACGGGCCTGATCATGGAGGTGAACGATGCCCCCGGACTGCACGGCTATCCGGTCACGGAGCGGCTCGGCGCGCTCACCGGGGCGAGCGTGCGGGTGGAGCATCGGGCGCGACTGCAGGTGCTCGGCGATCGCTGGTTCGGCGCCGGTCGTGGACGGCGCACCTTCGCCTCGGTCTCCACAGGCGAGGTACTCGGCGTGGGGATCCTCTACGACGGCGAGGTGATGGCCCCGCCCGGCGGGCGCAGCGGCGCGCATATGACCGTGTCGGCCAGTGGCGAGCGGTGCACCTGCGGGAACCGCGGCTGCTGGAAGACCGTGGCCACCACCGGCTGGCTGCGGGCCCGGGCCCGCGCCGTGGGGCTCGGGGGCGAGACGTCCCTGGAGGCACTGGTGCACCGCGGGGACGCGCTCGCCGGGCAGGTGGTGGAGGAGTACGCGCAAAACCTCGCGCTGGGGCTGGTGAACGTACAGCAGCTCTTCGCACCCGGCCTCTTCATCCTGCACGGTGAGGCGCGCGAGGGCGGTGAGCGATTTCGCACCGTGGTGGAGGAACGGCTGCGGGACGCCGTCGCCTTCTCGGGAGCCGAGCAGCCGCGCGTGCTCGTCGGCACGGCCGCCGTCGACGATGTCGCGCTGCTCGGCGGCGCCGGTCTCGTCGTCTCGCACCTGTAGCGCGTGGCCGGTCATCGGCTCTCGTCGCTCGTCAGGGACACGCGGTCCGCGGCACGGCGGCCCCTGCGCGGGTCGAGGACCGGCACCGCGTCGAGCAGTTGCCGCGTGTAGGGGTGCTGGGGGGTGCGCAGCACCGCGGCCGTCTCGCCCACCTCGACCAGCCGCCCTCGGCGCATCACCGCGACCCGGTCGGCCACCTGCCGTACGACGGCGAGGTTGTGCGAGACGAACACATAGGTGAGGCCCAGCCGCCTCTGGAGATCCGCCAGCAGGTCGAGGACGGTGGCCTGCACGGATACATCCAGTGCGCTGGTGGGCTCGTCGAGCACGAGCAGACGCGGCCGGAGCGCCAGGGCCCGTGCGATCGAGACGCGTTGGCGCTGGCCGCCGGAGAACTCGTGCGGGTAGCGGTCCTGGATGCCGGCGTCCAGGCCCACGGCCTCCAGGAGTTCCCCGACCCGTTCCCGGGTGCGGGCCCGGGCGCGCCGCCCGCGGGCCTCGGGATCGTGGGTGATCAGCGGTTCGGCGACGATGTCGGTGATGCGCATCCGCGGGTTCATGCTGGAGTACGGGTCCTGGAGGACGACCTGCATCTGGCGGCGTACGGCACGCAGCCCGGCGGGGGAGAGGGCGGCGAGGTCCTGTCCGTCGAAGCGCACGTTTCCGGCGGTGGGTTCGACGAGCTTCAGCAGCAGCCGGGTCAGGGTGGTCTTGCCGCAGCCGGACTCGCCGACCAGGGCCAGGGTCTCCCCTTCGTGGACCTCGAGCGAGACGTCGTCGACGGCCACGTTCACCGTCCTGGTGCCGAACTCCTTGCGCAGGCCTACGAGTTCCAGGAGAACCTTTCTGGCCGGGGGCGCGGGCGCAGCGGCTTCGGTGGTCATGCCGCCTCCAATCGCGGGGTGGCGGCGAGCAGTTTGCGGGTGTAGTCGTCGGCCGGACGGTCGAAGACGTCGAGCACGTCGCCGGTCTCGACGACCTTGCCCTGGTTCATGACCACGACACGGTCGGCGGTCTCCGCCACGACCGCCAGGTCATGGGTGATCAGCACGACCGCCATGCCGTGTTTGTGCTGGAGGGTGACGAGCAGGTCGAGGATCTGGCTCTGCACGGTGACGTCCAGGGCGGTGGTCGGCTCGTCGGCGATGAGCAGGCGGGGCCGTCCCACCAGCGCGGTCGCGATCATCACGCGCTGCCGCAGGCCGCCGGAGAGTTCGTGCGGATACTGCCGGTAGCGCAGGGCCGGGTCGGGTATGCCGACCTCGTCCAGCGCGTCCAGCGCGGCGTCCCTGGCCTCGGCGCGGGACATACCGGTGTGGTGTCTGAGCACCTCGGCCACCTGTGCCCCGACGCGCTGCAGCGGATCGAGGCAGGTCATCGGGTCCTGGAAGACCATGGCGATGTCGCGACCCCGGATCCGGCCGAGTTCCTTCTCGGAGAGCGCCAGCAGATCACGTCCGTCGAAGAGGATCTCGCCGCTCGCGTAGACGCACGGCGGGCTCGGGTTCAGACGCGGGACGGACAGCGCGGTGGCGGTCTTCCCGCTGCCCGACTCGCCCACGACGGCGAGCGTCTCACCGGCCCGGACGTGGAGAGAGACGTCCCGGACGGCGTGCACGACGGAGGTCTCGAGCCTGAAGTCGACGCTGAGGCCGTTGATTTCCAGCAGCGGCTGCTCGTCCGCCGGCCGCTGGGACGGGTCGGTTGTCGGTCGGTCGATGGTCATCGGCGGTAGGCCTTCGGGTCCGCGACGTCCCGCAGGGCGTCGCCGGTGATGTTGATGGCGAGAGAGGTCAGCATCAGCGCGATGCCGGGGAATACGGCGACCCACCAGGAGGTGCCCAGATAGAGCTGGCCGTCGGAGAGCATGGCGCCCCAGGTGACCGTCTCCCTGGGCACTCCCAGGCCCAGATAGCTCAGGGAAGCCTCGGCGACGATCGCGGCGGCGACGTGCAGGGTTCCGATGGTGGCCAGCGGTGCCATCACGTTGGGCAACAGATGGCGGCGCATGATGGTGACGTCGGTGACGCCGATCGCCCGGGCCTCGGTGATGAAGTCGCGCGTGCGCAGCGACATCACCTCGGACCGCACGACGCGGGCGTAGGAGACCCAGCCGGTGAAGCCGAGCACCAGGATCACGTACCACAGACCCGAGCCGAGGAAGCCGACGATGGCGAGGGCCAGGAGCAGCGAGGGGAAGGCGAGCTGGACGTCGGCGAGCCGCATGAGCACCCGGTCCGCCCAGCCGCCGAAGTAGCCGGAGGCCAGTCCCACGACGATGCCGATGACACCGGCGAGCAGGGCGGCCCCCGCGCCGACGAGCAGGGAGACCCGGGCGCCGTAGATGACGCGCGAGAGCATGTCGCGGCCCAGCTGGTCGGTGCCGAGGAGGTGGGCGCCGCTGCCGCCGTCCTGCCAGGCGGGGGGCCGCAGCCGCAGGAGGAGGTTCTGCGCGTTGGGTTCGTAGGGGGCGACGAGCGGTGCGAACAGGGCGGCGATCAGCAGTACGGCGAGTACGGCGAGGGCCAGGACGGCGAGCTTGTCGCGCAGCAGCGCGCGCAGGACGACGGACCGGGAACCGCCGGCCGGTGCCGCCGCCGGGGCGCGGCCGGTCGCGGCAGGTGACAAGAGGGTCATCGGGACGTCCTCACCCTCGGGTCGAGGAAGCTGTAGGAGAGGTCGACGAGCAGGTTCACCACGACGAAGGTGGCGGCGAAGAACAGGACGGTGGCCTGGACGAGCGGGAAGTCGCGATTGGAGATGGCCTCGACGGTCAGCTGTCCGACTCCGGGCCAGGAGAAGACCCGTTCGGTGAGGATCGCCCCGCCGAGCAGGTTGCCCACTTCGAGGCCGATGACGGTCACCACCGGCAGTGAGGCATTGCGCAGCCCGTGCCTGAGCACCACCTTCAGCGGCCCGAAGCCCTTGGCGCGGGAGCTCCGGATGTGGTCGGAGGACAGGACGTCGATCAGCGAGGAGCGCAGCAGCCGCGCCACGACGGCCACGGAGTAGACGGCGAGGGTGACGGCCGGCAGGACCAGATTGGCGAAGGTGCCGTATCCGGAGGCGGGCAGGGCGTGCAGCCAGACGGCGAAGACCAGGATGAGGAGGATGCCGACCCAGAACGGCGGGGTGGACTGGCCGAGCAGGACACCGGTCATCACGGTGTGGTCGGAGCGGCGGCCGCGGCGCATCGCGGCGAAGATGCCCGCCGGGATGGCGATGACGAGGGTCACCGCGAGGGCGGCGGCGGCCAGTTCGATCGTGGCGGGAAGCCGGTCGGCGAGGATTTCGCTGACGGGCTGGCCGTAGACCAGGGAGTCGCCGAGGTCGAGGCGGGGCAGTCCCCAGAGGTAGTCGAGGTATTGCGTGAACAGCGGCCGGTCGAGTCCGAGGGACGCGCGGAGCACGCTCTCCTGATGGGCCGTGGCGTCGGGCGGCAGCAGGATCTTCACGGGGTCGCCGGAGAGCCGTACGAGGAAGAACGAGACGGTCGCCGCGCACAGCAGGACGAACAGTGCCGTGCCCAGGCGCCTCAGAACGGTGCGCAGCAGCCTTCCGGTGTCCCGGTGGCGCGACGGGGCGTCCGCCGGGGTGGGTGGCTTGTCGAGAGTGAGGGCGCTCATCAGGAGACCTCCGCGCTCTCCATGGCGAGGACGCCTGCGGATCCCGGCGTCCAGCGGGGGCGGTCGTTACGAGCGAAGATGTTGTCGAGCTGGTAGAGGAAGACGAAGGGTGCTTCCTGGCGCATGAGCCGTTGCAGGTCCGAGAAGGCCCGTTTGCGCTTCGCGGGGCTTTCGGAGAGCTCTTCGATGTCGATGAGGCGGTCGGCCTCCTTGGAGTGCCAGCGGCTCTGGCGCCGGTCGCTGCGTACGTTGGACTGGACGATGCTCTGGCCGTCCATCGTCCAGACGGTGCTGGCCGCCAGGTAGATCGGGCCGAGTGCGCCCCGGTTGTCGGAGGTGAGCCGGGCGGCGTAGGTGCCGGGGTCGAGCAGGTTGACCCGGGCCCGCACCCCTGCTCTGGCGAGCAGTCCCGACAGGGCCTCGGCGACGTTGGAGTCGACGTTGGACGCGGTGAGCGTCGTGGCGAAGCCGTGCGGGTGGCCGGCCTCGGCGAGGAGGGTGCGCGCGGTCTCCAGGGAGCGGGTGAAGGGCTTCACCGTGGGGTCGAAGCCGAAGGCGCCACGCGGCACGAGGGCGGGTGTCTCGGTGGCCTTGCCACCGAGCACTGCCTTGATCAGCAGGGGGACATCGATCGCGTGGTTGAGCGCCTGGCGCACGCGACGGTCCTGGAGCGGGCCCCGTTCCAGGGTGTTCAGGGACAGATAGGACGTGCGGATCCCCGTGTAGCCGTCCAGCGTGACACCGGAGTAGCCGTCGAGCTGCTGGGCGGCGTCCGGGGTGAGTCCGGCGACGAGGTCGACGCCTCCGCTCTGGAGGGCGGCGAGGGACGACGCCGCGTTGGGCGCGGGGCTGAAGACGAGGCCGTCGACGCTCGGCCGTCCGTTCCAGTGGTCGGCGTAGGCCCGCATGCGCAGTTCGTGGTCGCGCCGCCAGCTGACGAAGGTGAAGGGGCCGGTGCCGACGGGGTGTTCGGCGAACGCGGCGTCGCCCGCCTCCGCGAGGTGGCGGGGCGGCAGGACCACTCCGCCGAACAGGGAGAGCTTGGCGGGCAGGATCGGGTCGTGCACGGTGGTGTGCACGTCCACGGTGAGCCGGTCGACCACGGTGACGCCCTTGACGTAGCGCAGTTCGACGATCGGTGACTTGGTGGCGGGGTCGAGCAGCCGCTCGATGCTGAACGCGACGGCCCGTGCGTCGCACGCCTCACCGTTGTGGAAGGTCACCCCGGGGCGGAGCGCGAAGCGCCAGGTGCGCGCGTCGGTGGCCTTCCAGGAGAGGGCGAGCCTGGGGTGCAGCTGGTTGTCGCGGCCCCGGGTGGTGAGCGTGTCGAACATGTTGATCAGAACGTTCATGGACACCATGTCGCCCTGTTTCTGCGGGTCCAACGTCTTGGGGTCCCCGGGCTGGGAAACCCGCAGGACGTTGCCGGCCCCGTCCGCGGCGGCGTTCGTGCCGCAGGCGCTCAGGAGCGCCGGAGCGCTGAGGGCCCCGAGCAGCAGACCACCGGCCCGCAGGACGTCGCGTCGGGTGGGACGGCCGCGGTCCACCGTGCGCCCCTGACGAATTCGTTCCATTGAACAACACCTCCGTTCCGTCAGATGGAATGCGGTTGGGTTAAGCTAAGCGACATGGCGAAGGTGGTCAACACCCGATCGGTCGGCCAGGAACGCGTGGCTGATCTGACCGCATCGTTGACCACATGGGTTCGCCGGGTTGGGGCGGTGGTTTCGGCCGGTGCTGCTGAAGGTGACCGATGCCGCAGGGCCGGGACTTAGGGTGTGTGATGTGGCGAGAGAAGCCGATCGTGCCGCCTTGGCCGCCGAGGTGTGTATCGCGTTGGAGAGGTGTTGCCCGGGCTCAGCCGCGGAGCTGACCGGTTCGCTGGCGTCGGGCGCCGCGGACGCCTTCAGTGATATCGATATCGCGTGGGTGGTGCCGGACGCGCGGTTCCCGGATTGCCTGGCCCGCGTGGTCGGGGCGCTTGGAGAGGTCCAGCCGGTCGACGGCGTCCGCATTGACCCGGACTTCCACCGCTCCGACCGCCGCCGCTTGCTGTTCGTCCGCTTTGCGGGGGTGCCGCTGTTCTGGCGGCTTGACCTGGATGTGCGCACCGCATCGGTTGCGGATGACCCGCACTATGACGCGGGAAATCCGGCGGCACGCGCCCGTGAGGGCGAGTGGTCACGGCCGGCCAGTGCCCTGGCCAATGCGATCGGCGTGGTCAAAGCGCTGGCCCGGAAGCGGGATACCGAGGCCCGCGGGCTGTTGGACCGTGGGTTCGCCCGGATCGGTGAGGATGATCGGGCCACGGGTGCCTGGGCGAACGACGTGGCCCGGTTGGCACACGCCGCCGCGCTGCGCGATTCCTCCTTGGCGGACCTGTCTGCCAGGTCACCGCGCTCGCAGCCCGGCACCTCGGCAGCGGCGACGCCTGACGTGCACACTCCGGCTGGGCGAGGTCACCTCACGGCGTATCGCCCGTGAGGTGCACATTGTGCGCGGTGACCGGTTCCCCGCATTGGTCGCAGGTCAGCCTCGGGTGTGTGGGCGATCCGCACACGTCGTGGGTCCAGGCCACCATGGATCCGTTGCCCGCCGGGTCGTCCGGGAGGTAGGTATTGCCCCACTCCATCAAGATCTGGATCGCTGGGAAGAGATCGAGGCCGGCCTGGGTGAGGCGGTATTCGTAGTCGCTGCGGATCGGACCGCCCGCGTAGCGCTCCCGGATCAGCAGGCCGACGTCCACGAGCTTGCCGAGCCGGTTCGACAGAGTGGGGCGCGGAATGCCCAGGTTCTGAGCGAACTGTCCGTAACGGTGCACACCGAAGAAGGCTTCACGGAGGATCAGCATCGTCCATCGCTCGCCGACCAGGTTGAGGGTCCGCGTGACCGAGTCGTCGCCGCGCGAATCCGGGGGCTGCGCCTCAGGGGTGTCCGTCACCGAGAGATCGTATCCCGTCGTCGCCGGCCGGCCGCTTCGCCCCGATCGGCCCCGAGACGAGGTCCGGGGCGTGTTCCCTGATGAAAGCCAAGGTCCCGGCGCCGTCGGAGTCGTCCGCCGTCGTGGGTACCAGCCCGATGTGGTCGGCGCCGGCGTCGAAGTAGCTCTCGATACGTCGCAGTACTTCAGGTCCTGAGCCGATCGCGCCGACGGCCGCCGGAAGCTCGGGGGAATCTCTGGGACGAGCGTATGGCGTCCGGTGGTGGAACGCGCCTGGCGGACGAGGCCGCCGAAGCCCAGTTCGGTGAACATCTCGCCGTATCCCGGTGGGCGGAGGTAGACGGCCAGCTGCGAGGCGAGCTGGTGGTGGGTGGCCGGGTGCGGCTCGACGGAACAGGTGACCCACACCGCGAGCCGTGGTGCGGGCAGCCCGCGGGCTTCGGCGATGGCGTTCATCGACGCGCGCACCTTGGCGATGTGTTCCGGCGGCACCAGGTTCAGCACGACCTCGTCCGCGGTCTCCGCCGCGACGCGCGTCATGCGTGGCCCGAACGCCGCGACGCTGATCTTGGAGTCCGGCTGCGGCTGACGGAGCCGGAAGCCCCGCGTGCGGATGTGCCGGCCGGAAAAGGCGGCCCGCCCTCCACCGAGGAGTTCACGCAGCACCGTGACCGATTCCCTGGTGCGCTGCGGGTTGCCGCTCCAGCCGCGGTCGTGCCAGTCGGAGACGATGTGCGGGCTGGAGGCTCCCAGCGCCACATCCACGTGTGTGCCCGTCAGCGTTGCGACGCTGGCGGCCCCCATGGCGATGGCGACGGGGGAGCGCACGCCGACGGCGAGCGGGCCGACCGTCAGCCGGGGGATCGAGGTGCTGTTGGCGACGGCGGTGGCGAGGGCGAACACATCGAAGGTGGCCATCTCGCCGAGCCACAGCCGCTCGAAGCCGCAGGCACTCGCCTGGTGGGCGATCCCGAGGGCTTCCAGGTCGGGCCGGTCCAGCCAGTACGGAAGTACCACGCCCAGCGATCGCCGCCTCACAGCTGGGCCACGTTCGTCGGGAGGCCGAGCAGGATGCGGCCGGTCGTCTCCCAGGTGGCCGGGCTCACCTGGAGGTGGGCGGTGGCGGTGGTCGCGTCCCGGAAGCGGCGCTGGAGCGGCGAGCTTTCGTAGACCGCCGATCCGCCGCCGAGGTCGTACATGGCGCGGACGACCTCCGCCGACGTGCCAGCGGCGTGGGCCGCTGCCAGGCGCAACCCCGTGCGAGGGCCGAGCCCCACTGTGTCGGCGGTGCACGCCGCCTGCCAGGCGTCGTCGACGGCGGAGTAGAAGAAGGCGCGTGCGGCGCGCAAGGCGGCCTCCGCCTGTCCCACGGCGGCCTGCGTGGTCGCCTTCTCCGCCAGGGTTCGCCGAGAGCCGGTGGCCACCTTGTGGCCCGCGAGGTCCATGAGGTCATCGATCGCCCCGCGTGCGTTGCCCAGCGCGGCCGCTGCGATGGACAGCGCGAAGTACCCGTAGATCGGAAAGCGGTACAGCGGAGCGTCGATCAGCGGACCGTCGTCCAGCGCGAGTACGCGGTGCGCGGGAACGAACACCTCCTCGGCCACGACGTCATGGCTGCCCGTCGCGCGAAGGCCCGATGTGTGCCAGGTGTCGAGTATCCGTAGCTGTTCGGCCGGGATCCCGACCGCGCGGAGCGTCGGCGCACCGTCCTTGTCGCCACGGCCGTCGTCCAGGACGCAGCCGCCGAAGAAGTAGTCCGCGTGGGTGATCCCGCTGCAGAACGACCAGCGGCCGGAGGCGACCACACCTCCGTCGACCGGGCGGGCCTTGGCCCGCGGCGCCCACACGCCCGCCGCGATCGCGCGCGGGTCACCGAAAGTCTCGGCGGCGCCCTTCTCCGGAAGGTACGCCGCGAGCAGGCTGCTGGTGAGGGCGATCGAGACGCACCAGCCGGTGGCGGCGTCGCCGCGCGCGATGGTCTCGGCGCATTCAAGTGACACAGCGGGCGGGGCCTGCGCGGCTCCGAGAGCCTCGGGTGCTCCGCAGCGCATCAGCCCGGAGCCACGGAGCGCGTCGATCAGCTCCGGACTCAGCCGGCGCTCCCGCTCGCTGTCGGCGGCCATGGCCTGCGCCTGGAGACGGATGCGATCCGCCGCCTCCCTGAGGCTTTCCTGATTCGCGTCCGCCTCGTGATGCGTGTGGGGCATGGGAGACCTCTCCTCGGCGCAAGTGCTGTGGTTAAGTAGTTCATTTGCTTTACTAGTTCAGTCATTATACTTTCGCTCCATGCCGCAGCGGTCAAGTCGAAGGGGGGGGCGTCATGCGGTCGGCGAAAACCTGACAGACCATCATCGAGCGGCGCATGACGCCGAGTTCGCGGCCGTATGCGCGGGCACCGGAGGCTTGCGTGTGCTGTGGCGCTGCCGCGCGCCGGGCAGGCGACACGCGACGGAAAGGGAAACCATGGACAGCAATCACCAGATGGTGCTCGCCGCACGCCCCGAAGGCGATGTGAAGGACACCGACTTCACCCTCACCACCGCTGAGATACCCGAACCGGGCGAGGGGCAGGTCGTTGTCAAGGTCGATCTCATCTCCATCGACCCGGCGATGCGGAGCTGGATGAACCCGGGCGCGTCCTACGTACCCCCCGTGGACCTCGGCGCCGTCATGAGGGCCGGCGGGATCGGCACGGTCATCGCGTCCCGGCACCCCGAATACGCGGTCGGCGACGAGCTCTACGGAGCCTTCGGCGTTCAGGAATACGCGCTGTCCGACGGCACGGGCCTCCACAAGATCGACACCTCGATCGCGCCGAAGACGACGTACCTCGGTGCGCTCGGCATCACCGGCCTGACCGCCTACTTCGGTCTCTTCGACGTCGCCCGTATACAACAGGGCGACACCGTTGTGGTGTCGGGCGCGGGGGGCGCCGTCGGCAGCATGGTGGGTCAGATCGCCAAGATCACCGGCTGCCGCGCCATCGGTATCGCGGGTGGCCCGGAGAAATGCCGGACCCTGGTCGAAGCGATCGGCTTCGACGCGGCCATCGACTACAAGAGTGACGACGTGCGGAAAGCCTTGCGCGAGTACGCCCCCGGCGGCGTGGATGTGTACTTCGACAACGTCGGTGGCCCGATCCTGGACGCGGTGCTGACCAGGCTCGCGCGCGGGGCACGCGTCGTCATCAGCGGCGCGATCTCCCAATACAACGACCAGCGCCCGAAAGGCCCGGCGAACTACATGTCGCTGCTCGTGAACCGGGCATCGATGACCGGCATGGTCGTATTCGACTACGAGGACCGCTACCCGGAGGCGACCCGACACCTCGCCCAGTGGCTTGCGGAAGGCAAGTTGACCTCGGCCGAGCACGTGGTGGAAGGCGGTCTCAGGGACTTTCCGAGCCTGCTTCGTGGCCTGTTCACCGGAGCCAATACCGGAAAGCTGATCCTTCAGCTGTAGGACCAGGGGAACACCGAAGGTCCCTGTCTGTCAGCGGACAAAACACGTCGCCCAGCACCTCTGTGCCACACCGCCATTTTCCATCCAGGGAGCTGCGATGGCCGAATCCGAGAATGCGCTGCCGATGTCTTCCTTCCGCGAGGTGATGGCCGGTGTGGCCACGCCGGTGACCGTCGTCACCGCGATGGACGGAGAACGGCCGCACGGCACCACGGTCAGCGCTTTCGCGTCGTTGTCGATGCAACCGCCCATGGTTCTGATCGCCCTCGACCGTCGTTCGGAGCTCTTGACGTTGATCAAGTCGTCGCTGCGGTTCGGAGTCAATGTCCTGGGACACGGGCAATCCGCGCTGGCGCTGGCCTTTGCGCGAAAGGGGGGCGCCGGAAGGTTCACCGGCGTGCCCTGGGAGGTGGATTGGGACGTCCCCCGGCTGTCCGCCGCCCCCGGCTGGTTGGCCTGCGAGGTGGCGGATGTGGTCGGGGGAGGAGACCACGTGATCGCCCTGGGCAACGTCCTGGCGACCGAAGCCGCCGATGGCGCCCCGCTCACCTACCACGCCCGGGCCTTCGGCACCCACGTCGCGCTGGCATAGACCCTGGCGGGCAGCCGCATTACTGGGACCCCCTCCTGTTCGCCTCCCGCCGCGACCCGCATGCCCTGGGCACCGATTCGACGGCGCTCGGTGAGGACCCGACGGCTTTCAGCGCTCCGGCGGCACCTGCCTGCGATCAGTGGCGAAGTCGAGAACGGTACTCGCCGGGGGCCATGCCTCGGGCACGTCGGAAGGCACGGCTGAACGTGTGCGGAGAGCCGTATCCGACCGCACCGGATATCGACTCGACCGGCTCATCGGTATCGCGGAGCCGGACGGACGCCAGGTCCATGCGCCACTGCGTCACGTACGCGCCCGGCGTCTGGCCGAGGGCGGACCGGAAGTAGGACGTGAAGACGGCGGCGACGTTCTCTCCGGTGCGGACCGGCAGCCTGGCGAAGGTGTGCCCGGAGCCGTGCTCCACGACCCGGACGATGCAACCGCCGGACTGTGCGGATGGTGGCCGAATGGGTCAGTCGCGGTCGGCGCGGCGGGTGCCGTGGGGAAGCCCGTGAGCCCAGAAACGACGGTGACCCCATAGAGGCGCTCAGCCACTGGTCCAGGGGCATTTACGCCGTGATCAACCAGCAGCCGAGAGCTTCCGTGGCAGCAGCGGAAAGGATCCATGCCATGTTCTCTGTCGAGGAACGAGACCGCCTCCGAAACCGCTTGATCCAGTTTGCCGAAGCCGACGAGGCCGTCACCGGAGCGGCTCTGACCGGTTCACAAGCCACCGGACACAGCGATCGATGGTCGGACACCGACCTGGTTCTCGCGGTCCGTGACGAGCTCGCGGTGCCCTTGAGCCGCTGGACACAGTGGCTCCACGAGGAGCTCGGCGCCGTGCATCACTGGGACCTGCCGGCCGACCGAAGGATCATCCGCGTGTTTCTCCTGCCCGGCTGGCTGGAAGTCGACATCGCGTTCTGCCCCGAAGGGGAGTTCGGTGCGCGCGGCCCGCAGTGGTGGACGATCTTCGGTGAGGAACGAACCCTGGACCCCTTCCCACAAGCCGATCGCGACACCCTGACCGGCCTCGCCTGGCATCACGCTCTACACGCCCACATCTGCATCCGGCGAGGCCGGGGGTGGCAGGCCGAATACTGGATCAGTGCCTTGCGTGATCATGTCGTCGCGCTGGCGTGTCTACGCCTCGGCTATACAGCCGTACATGCCAAAGGCGCCCACCTGCTTCCCGAGGTCATGACCGCACCACTCGAGGCAACGCTCGTCCGCTCGGTCGAGGAATCAGAGCTACGACGGTCCTTGAAAGCATCCGTCACTGTCCTGACCGACGAACTCGAGCAGACCGACTCCCAGCTCGCCGCGCGACTTGGCCCCATGCTGGCTGAACTGCGAGAGCGGAGTCAGGAGTGAACCTCGTCTTCGAGGTGACGTAAGAGCGTCCTGGGCCACCCGCTTCCGCCAAGGCGGCCGCCGCCTCGCGGCGGAAGCGGCGGCTGCCCGGGTGACTCCCGGAGGCCGGTCATGCCGGGCCGGGCGTTGCGGACAAGCTCAGGCGGGCAGCTTCGTGTCGACGACGAAGCTGATCTCGATGACCTGGCCGGGGAAGGTCAGTTCGGTGACGCCGAGGACCGTGCTGGCTGGGCGGTGGTCGCCGAAGTACGCCAGGTTGCCCTCCGCTGTCGCCGTGGCATGCTGCCGCAGGTTCACCACGTACAGGGTCTGCGAGATGACCTGGTTCCTGGTGACGCCGTAGTGGTCCAGGACCTTGTCCATGTTGACGTAGGTCTGCTCGAGCTGGGCGGTGAAGTCGCCCGCGGAGAGGAACTCGCCTGCCTCGTCGAGCGAGAGCTGTCCGGAGACGTGGATGAGATCGCCGGACTTGATGGCCTGCGAGTAGCCGAAGTCGCTCTCGGCCGGCACGTTGTGGTTGAAGACATCGATGGTGGCCAATGGTGCTCGCCCCTTCTTCCTTGCTCTCTTGTAGTTACTGAGGAACTGTAGGAGAGTGTCAGTCGACCTGGAAGAACGCACTTTTCGGTGACTGGGGAACCTGATGGTGACCAAGCAGCTACTCAAGGGCCTGCCCGAGGACGCGGACCTGAGGCGCGCGGACTCTCTGGCGCGGGAGATCTTCTCGGACGTCGCCAACAAGTGGGCGTTCCTGATCATCGAGGCACTCGGTGAGCGCACCCTGCGCTTCAGCGAGTTGCGGAGCGACGTCGAGGGCATCAGCCACAAGATGCTCACCCAGAACCTGCGCATGCTGGAGCGCAACGGCCTGGTCGAGCGGAAGGTGCACCCCACCGTGCCGCCCCGGGTCGAGTACACCCTCACCGAGCCGGGCCGGGCCCTGCGCGCGACGGTCGACGGCATGTGCGGCTGGACCCACCAGTACCTCGGTCACATCGAGGACGCGCGCCATCGCTTCGGCGCCTGACGGGCGCCCAGCACCACGCCCCCGGTGGTGTGCTTCCTCTTTCGCGTTGGTGGTTGCTGGGTGACCGGGGGGTCATGGGGAGTTGGTGCGCCGGGCGTAGGCGCGGGCGGCGCGGGCGCGGTCGCCACAGCGGGTGGAGCTCCGCGTGGTCCCCGTCCACTACGACAGCTGGGCCCACTTCACCGAAGGCCGCGATGCCTGGTGGCCGTCTTCCCGCCGTCGGCCTGGCCGACCGGCTCGGTCGGCGGATGGGGGAGACGGGCCAGGAGCAGGCGCCGCTGTTCCTGTGGTCCGCCGCGGACAGGGAGGATGCGGACACTAGGTGGCGCGGCGGAGGCGAGGGCGGCCGGCACGGTGGTCAGCCCGCAGCCGGTGGCGACGAGGTGGAGCTTGGCGAGCCAGTCGCGGACGGTGTGGGCGATCTCGGGCCGCTCGTCCAGCCCCGGCCACACGCCCATGAGCCGGTCCTCGCCCGAGGAGGAGTCGGCGATCCAGCGCTGTCCGCGCAGGTCGGCCACGTCGACGAAGTCGCCGCGGGCAAGGGGGTGGTTGGCGGGCACGGCCAGATGCAGCGCGCGCTCGGTATGGCCGCCGAGGTGACGGAGGGATCACCGCCTCGACCGGCAACCAGGGGGTGCGTGTCGCACACCTCGACCTGGCCGACCCCGCGTCGGCCATCGCTTTCACCGCCGCCTGGCGGGCCCGCTGCACGTGGCCTCTTCGCCGTGGAGGCCACCTGGCGCTGGGCCGACGACAACATCACCGCCAACGCCCTGATGCCCGGGGCCATTTACACCAGCCTGCAGCGGCACACCGGCGGCCGGGGCAGCGGCAGGGTCCCCGCCCGCCTGATCAAGACCGTCGAGCAGGGCGCCGCGACCTCCGTGCTCCTCGCCACCTCGCCCCTCCTCGACGGCGTCGGCTCGTCAGACCAACTCGGCCGGCATCCAGCCGCCGGTCGACCTCTCCGCTGTCCTGCATGTGCTGGATACCGGTATGCAGGGTTGCCTGCTCCAGGGTTGCTCACTTCCGTTCCGACACCCCGCGCGAGCCGTGTAACGCGAACATGGCAGCCGTACGAAGTCGTCATTGCCGCCTTCCGGAAAGGCGAACGCGCGCTTGACCCTTTCTTGGCGCCGTGGGTAGCTTCAGCGGCATGCCGACCTCTTCGCGGTTCACGCAGCGGCGCCCTGTCGATCTGATGCGCCTCACCGTCGCGCTGTGTAGCTGAACTCCAGCAGCGAACACGCCTCACTCGCGACGAATTCCGCCCCGCGACATCAATTGACTTCCGTACGCGCCGATGCCGTACGCCCTGCACCCGGGAACCCGTATGCCCAGGCACGCCCCGCTCATCCTGACCGCTCTGACCTGCACCTCATTGCTGGTCGGCTGCACAGTGAACACCACCTCATCGACCACTGCCGATAGTAAGAACCTCGCCCATATCAAGATTCCGGAGAAGGTGAAGGCGAATACGTCGATTACGGTCGGTGCGCCGGACACACAGGTGGCACTGAAGCTCTCGGGGCAGATCGACAAGCTGCCCTTCAAGGTCAAGTGGGCCAATATCAGCGGCGGTCCGCAGTGCTCGGAGGCCTTCCGTGCGCATTCCCTCGATCTGTGCTCGTCGGCGGAGATCCCGTCGATACACGCCCACTGGACCGGTCTCGATACAAAGCTCGTGGCGGCGGAATTCCGCAAGGACCCGTTGCAGCACCCCGTCTACGAGCTCGGAATCGCTCCCGGCGCGGACGTCGACACCCTGGCGGACCTGCGCGGCAAGAAGATCGCCTACAGCCCGGGGCAGGCCCAGGGCGCGCTCGTGTTGCGCGTCCTGGCCAAGGCGGGGCTCACCAAGAACGATGTGCACCTGGTCGAGCTGCCCAGCACCGGGGATGTGTATCCGACCGCGCTCGGCAGCCGTCAGGTGGATGTCGCGCCCCTCGGCGGTGTCAACATCAAGCGCTATCCGGCGAAGTACGGCAAGGACGGCGGGAAGACCATCCGGCACGGCCTGCGCGACGATCCCGCGCATCTGTGGGCGCCGACCGAGTCCGTGAGTGATCCGCAGAAGGCCGCGGCCATCCGGGAGTTCATCACATTCTGGGCGCGGTCGGAGGTCTGGATCGACCAGCACCCCAGGCAGTGGATCGACGGCTATTACGTCAAGGACCAGGGTCTCACTCGCACGGACGGGGCATACCTGGTCGAGCAGGCCGGCCACCCGGACATTCCGGCGGACTGGACGCCGGCCATCGCACGCCAGCAGAAGACCGTCGACCTGCTGGCGAAGGAGACGGGCCAGGAGAAGTTCGACGCGGGAGTCCTCTTCGACCGCCGGTACGAGTCTGTTGCCGCCGACGCGGTCGCGGAAACGGGGAAGCCGCGATGAGCACGGACACCACCGGCGAGCGGCTGTCCCTCGTCACGACGGCAAAAGACGCCCCGGCGCCCCGGAGCGTCCGGCGCGGGCGGGTGCGCCGCCGCCTCGGCCCCGGCCGGCCCATCCCGTACGGCAGGGCGATCGGCCCCGTTCTGCTGCTCGCGGTCTGGTCGGCCGGATCGGCCACCGGCCTCATCGACGCGCGCAACCTGTCCGCCCCCTGGACGGTGGTGACCACGGCCGGTGACCTCATCGCGGACGGCAGGCTCCAGTCCAACGTGTGGACCTCCGCCGTGCGGGCCCTGTCCGGACTGGCGTACGGGACGGCCGCCGGGCTCGTGCTGGCGCTGATCGCGGGGCTCAGCAGGCTCGGCGAGGGGGTGATCGACGGCCCGGTGCAGATCAAACGAAGCATTCCCTCCCTCGCTCTCATCCCGTTGCTGATCCTGTGGTTCGGCATCGGGGAGTCCATGAAGGTCATCACGATCGCCCTCGGTGCCCTCGTCCCGGTCTACATCCACACCCACAACGCGCTGCGCACCATCGACAGCCGGTACGTCGAACTCGCCGAGACGCTGGGGCTGAGCCGCCCGCGCTTCCTGCTGCACATCGTGCTGCCGGGCGCGCTGCCCGGCTTCCTCCTCGGGATGCGCTTCGCCGTGACCGCCGCCTGGCTGGCCCTGGCCGTCGTCGAACAGGTCAACGCCACCAGCGGGATCGGCTACATGATGGGGCTCGCCCGGACGTACGGGCAGACCGACATCATCATCGTCGGTCTCGTCGTCTACGGGCTTCTGGGGCTGCTCTCCGACGGACTGGTACGGCTCGTGGAGAGGAGGGCCCTGTCATGGCGACGCACGCTGGCGGGCTGATAGTCACCACCCCGGAAGCCGGGGCGGCCGTCCGCATCGAGGGGCTCGTACGGGCCTTCGGCACGCGCAAGGTGCTGGACGGGCTCGATCTGAGCCTGCGCGCCGGGGAGTTCGTGGCCATGCTCGGCCGCAGCGGCTCAGGCAAGAGCACCGTGCTGCGGGCGCTCGCCGGAGTCGACCACGACGCCGGCGGCGAAGGCGTACTGAGCGCGCCCGCCCATGTGTCGATGGTCTTCCAGGACGCCCGGCTGCTGCCGTGGAAACGGGTGCTGGCCAATGTCGCACTGGGGCTCACGGGCGCGGACGCCGAGGAGCGGGCACGCACCGCGCTCGCCGAGGTGGGTCTGGCCGGACGGGAGGACGCCTGGCCGGTGGAGCTGTCAGGCGGTGAGCAGCAACGGGTCTCGCTCGCCCGCTCCCTGGTGCGTGAGCCCGAACTGCTCCTCGCGGACGAGCCGTTCGGCGCGCTCGACGCGCTCACCAGGACCCGTATGCACACTCTTCTGGCCCGCCTGTACGAGCGGCACCGTCCCGCCGTGCTGCTGGTCACCCACGACGTGGACGAGGCGATCGCACTCGCCGACCGGGTCGTGGTCCTGGACGGGGGCCGGATCGCCGCCGACCTCGCCGTGGACGTTCCGGCACCGCGTCGACCCGCCGGTCCCGAGTACGCCGCGCTGCGCGAGCGACTGCTCGCCCGGCTGGGCGTGGACCCGCCCATCGAGCGGGCGGAGACGGGTACGGCGTGACCGGGCCGACCGGGTCCGGTCACGACGGTCCCCGTGCGCATCCCGACTGAGTTTTTCGCATGTCCCGGCGAATGAGGAGTTGCTGATGAGTCCGATAGCCACCCGACCGTTGATGCTCGCCCTCGCAGCCGCGTCGCTGCTGGCCGCCTCGGCCGTGGGCCCGACCGCCGTCGCCGCGCCCGCCGAGCCCCGTCCACCGGTGGTGCTCGACTGGTACGACATCACGGCCCGGACGATCGCGGCGGCCGGAGCGCCGACCCAGGTGACCAACAGTCGCACGTGGGCGGTGAGCTGGCTGGCCGGCGCACGGGCCGGCCGCGAGGTGCCCACGGGCGTCGATCGGGGCGACTATCAGGACGCGGCGCTGGCCTCCGCGGTGCACAGCTCCCTGGTCGCCCTCGTGCCGACACGCACCGAGCAGTTGGACGCCGCGTTCCGCCGTACCCTCGACGGGATCCCGGACGGCCCGACCGAGGACCGGGGCGTGGCGGCAGGTGAGCGGGAGGCCCGGTCCGTCCTCGCGTCCCGCGAGGGCGACGGCCTGGACCCGGCGTCGGTCGACGCCCCGTTCACCGTGCCTCCGGCCGCCCCCGGCGTCTGGCAGCCGACGCCGCCCGGGTACGCCCCCGCCACGCAGTACGGAAACCGCGTCGCCCGGCCGTTCGCGCTGGCAGCCCCCGACCAGTTCCGGCTCGGACCGCCGCCGGCGCTGGACTCCCGGCGGTACCGTTCTGACCTGGCCGAAGTGCGTGCCTACGGTGCGGCGGACAGCACCCGGCGCACCGCCCACCAGACGGAGACCGCGAACTTCTGGTACGGCTCCTCGCTGACCCTCTACACCGAGCCGCTGCGGGTCGCCCTGTCCCGCACCGCCGGGTCGGTGGAGGAGCGGGCGAAGCTGGTGGCGCTGTTCCACATCGCGTCGGTGGACACGCAGATCGCGACCTCCGACTCCAAGTACGCGTATCTGCGCTGGCGTCCGGTCACCGCCATCCGCACCGGTGCCATCGGCACCGACCCCGACTGGACGCCGCTGCACAACACACCGGCGCACCCGGACTATCCGAGCGGTCACAACACCTACGCGGGTGCGGCGGAGGAGATACTGTCCGCGCTCACCGGCCCGCGCACCGCGCCGTTCGAGCTGACCAGCCCCACCGCGCCGGGGGTCACCCGTACGTACACGGACTGGCATCAGCTGACGGCGGAGAACCTCGGCGCGCGGATCTTCTCGGGCATCCACACCCGCTCCGCCGACGAGGCCGGAGTCACCCTCGGTGAGAAGGTGGCCGGGTACGTCCTGCGCGCCTCCGGCCGGCTCCTGCGCTGAGCCCGCGAAACGGGCGGCGCTCGCGTTTCCGCCCCCGTCGCCACCGGTCGGGCCGGGGCAACGGGGGCGGCGAGCTTTCCGGCGTCCGCTCGGGTACCGGTGTGCGGGATCAGTCGCGCGCGGCCGGACGGCGGCGGGTGGCCGGGTCGGTGAGCGACGGGGGCTGGTAGCCCTCGTCGGCCGGGCTGATCGTGGTGCCGGGCGACACGATCTCGTCGATCCGGTCGAGCACGTCCGGTGAGAGACGGACGTCCGCGGCGCCGAGCTGGCTCGTCAGATGCTCCTGGGTGCGCGGGCCGATGATCACCGTCGACACGGCCGGGTGCTCCAGCACGAACGCCAGCGACAGGTGGATCAGCGACAGGCCCGCCTCGTCGGCCAGCTCGGCGAGCTGTTCCGCCGCCTCGCGCTTGCGCTGGTTGGCCGCCAGCTCCGGATCGTGCCGGTGCGGCTGGCGCTCCAGACGGCTGGACACGGCGTGTGCCGTGTCCCCCTTGCGGTAGCGACCGGACAACCAGCCACCGGCCAGCGGGCTCCACGGCAGGACACCCAGCCCGTACCGCTCGGCGACGGGCAGCACCGCACGCTCCGCCGCCCGGGCCAGGATGGAGTACGGGGGCTGCTCGGTGACGGGACGCCGGAGGCGCAGACGCTCGGCGATCCACTGGCCCTCGACGATCTGGTGGGGTTCGAAGGTCGTGGTGCCGAAGTAACGGATCTTGCCCTGCCGTACGAGGTCGTCGAGTGCGCCGAGCGTCTCGTCGAAGTCGGTGGCGGGGTCGGGTCGGTGGGCTTGGTAGAGGTCGATGTAATCGGTGCCCAGGCGGCGCAGGCTGTCCTCGACGGCCCGGTAGATCCAGCGACGTGAGTTGCCCTGGTGATTCGGGTTGTCGCCGATCTGGCCGTGGAACTTGGTCGCGAGGAACACCTCCTCGCGGCGGCCGTCCGCGAGCGCCTTGCCGACGATCTCCTCGTTCTCGCCCTGGGAGTACACGTCGGCGGTGTCGATGACGTTGATCCCCGCGTCAAGGGCCTGGTGGATGATCTCGATGGCGTCGTCGTGGTCACGGTTGGCCCAGGCGCCGAAGTTCATCGCGCCGAGCGTCAGAGGGCTGACCTTCACGCCGGTGCGGCCGAGGGTGCGGTACGTGGTCATCTCTTCGGTGTCTTCCTTCGCTTTCGGGACGTTCGCTTTCGGGACGTTCAGGGGGCAAGGCACCCGCCGAGGAGATCGTCAGAAGAACCCCGTCAGCGGCGGTGGTTCGGCGTTGAGGAGGTAGTCGCCCACCACACGTGCCTTGTGAGCGATCGGATTGTGGCTGACCAGGGTGCGGGCGTTACGCCAGTGGCGGTCGAAGTTGAACTCGCGCCGGGTGGCCGAGGCCCCGCCCACGTCGTACAGCCGCTCCGCGGCTCGCAGGGCCGCCTGGGCGGCGACCACCTGCGCCTGCGCCACCTCGGTGGCCGCCTCGGCGAGCGCCGGTTCGCCGCCCGCGATGCCGTCCTCGCCGCAGGGGCCGGCGAGGGCACGGTCGATGGCGGCGGCCGCGCGCAGCACGGTGGCCTCGGCCCCGTACCCGAGCGCCGCGATCTCGCCCACGGTGTGCTGCACGAACGGGTCCTGGACCGCGTGGTCGACGCCGCTGTGCCGGACCGCGCGGGCCCGGTCGCGCGCGTAGCCGATCGCGTCGCGGACCGCGTTCTTGGCGATGCCGGTCTCCACGGCGGCGAGGAAGAGCTGGTGGTACGCGCCGAGATGGGTCCGGCGCACTCCCACGGCCTCGTCCACGACGACCTCATGCGGGAACACCTCCACGTCGTCCAGCTCCGTGGTGCCGCTCGCCGTCATGCGCTGGCCCATGCCGTCCCAGTCGTCGATCAGCCGCAGCCCGGGGCGGTCGTGGGGGAGTACGACGCGGACGCGCTGGTCGAGGTGGTTCTTCGCGGCGATGACCACCCAGTCGGCGAACAGGCTGCCGGTGCTGTAGTACTTCGTGCCGCTCAGCCGGTAGCGGTCGCCGTCGGGCACCAGCGCGGTGTGGATGTCGCCGGGGTGCTTGGCGGTGGTCTCCCCGGTGGCGTTGCCGAAGAGTTCACCCGCCAGCGCCGCGGCGAACCACCGCTCGCGGTCTTCCTTCCCACCGTCGCTGATGAGCTTCTCGATGAAACCGAAGTGCGGGCGGAGCGCCTGTGCCACATTGGAGTCGGCCTCCGCGAGGTCGATGACGGCCCGGAAGACGTCCACGAGGCTCGCCCCCGGGCCGCCGTACGCCGCCGGGACCCGCAGACATCCGATGGCACTGGTCCGCACCGCGTCCATGGACCCGTACGGCAGTTCCGCTCGGCCTCGCGGCGCGCCGTGTCGACGCAGAGCGAGGCGGTCAACTCCGGTACCCGGTCGAGGACTTCCCCTACCGTGACGGTCCGTGGGGCCGTGGTGGTGTTCATCGGGCCGTGGCCCCTTTCCGATCGGAGGAATCGTATGACGGTGCCGGTACGGGGAGTCCCAGGTGGTCGCGGAGGGTCGTGCCCGTGTAAGCGTGGCGGAAGACGCCGCGTTCCCGCAGGATCGGCACGACGTGGTCGACGAAGGTGTCCAGGCCGTCGGGCAGTGCGTCGGGCAGCAGGGTGAAGCCGTCCACCAGACCGGCCGACCACCAGTCGGTGATGTCGTCCGCGATTCGTTCGGGGGTGCCGACGACCGACCGGTGGCCGCCGATGGTGCGGGCGGCGAGCCCGGCCAGGGACAATCCCTCACGACGGGCGATCTCGGCATGGGTGCGGAAGAACCCGGTGGGCAGCCGGTCAGGCGGTAGCCCCGACAACTGGGCCTCCGTCAGCGGGGCTTCGGGGTCGGTGGTGGCGGGGTCGAGGCCGAGGGTACGGGCCACCCGGGCGAGCTGCCGCGCGTCCTGGTGTACGCCCGCCTCCAGCGCGGCGAAGCGCGCGCGGGCCTCCGCCTCCGTGCTGCCGATCACCGGGGTGAGGCCGGGAAGCAGCCGGATGCCGGACAGGTCACGTCCGTAGCGCCGCGCCTGTCCGGCGAGCCGGGCGCGGTAGTCGCGCGCCGCCTCGTGGTCGAGGAGCGGGGTGTAGACGGCCTCGGCGAAGCGTCCCGCGAGGGCCACGCCCTGTGGCGAGGCCCCGGCCTGCACCGTCACGGGACGGCCCTGCGGGGAGCGCGGCACATTGAGCGGCCCCGCGACGTCGAAGAACTCGCCGGTGTGGCCGGCGGAGTGAATCCGGTCGGGGTCGGCGAAGCGCGCGCCGCCGGTGTCCGCGATGAGCGCGCCGTCCTCCCAGGAATCCCACAGCCGGTGCACCAGGCCGATGAACTCCTCCGCCCGGCGGTAGCGGGTGCCGGGGTCGGGCACGGTGTCGAGACCGAAGTTCCGCGCCGCCCCGGGGAAGAAGGTGGCGACCGCGTTCCATCCGGCGCGCCCCCGCGAGGCGTGGTCGAGCGAGAGGACCCGGCGGGCGAGGTTGTAGGGCTCGTTGAAGGTGGTGGACCCGGTGAAGACGACCCCGATGCGCTCGGTGGCGGCCGCGAGGTAGGTCAGCAGCATCGAGGGTTCCAGGCCCTGCCCGGGGCCCTGGCCGATGTCGCCGTGGAGGGCGGGGATGTCGGCCAGGAACACCCCGTCGAGGGCGCCGCGCTCGGCGGTACGGGCCACCCGCAGATGGTGGTCCGGGTCGACGTAGGCGTCCGGAGCCCGGCCGGGCAGGGTCCAGGCCCCGGGGTGGTTTCCGACGCCGGTGATGTTCACCAGCAGACTGAGTCGGCGTGTCATCGGACCAGAACCTCCGCCGTGTCGGGTGTGTGCCGGGCGACCGGCGGCCGGGCCAGACCGAAGTGGTCGCGCAGCGTGGCGCCCGCGTACTCGTCCCGGAACAGCCCCCGGCGGCGCAGCTCGGGGATGACGTGTTCGGCGAAGGCCGTGAGGCCGCTGGGGAGCACGTCGGGCATCAGATTGAAGCCGTCGGCCGCTCCTGAGGTGAACCACTCCTCGATGGTGTCGGCGATATCGGCCGGGCCGCCCGCGACGACGCGATGTCCGAGTCCGCCGCCGAGCCGCCGGATCAGCTGCCGGGCGGTCAGTCGCTCGCGCCGGGCGAGGTCGGTGGTGACCGTGAAGAAGGTCTGCAGCCCCTGGACGTTCCCGGCGGGGCCGATGAGGTCCCACGGCAGCTCCGCGTCCGGGTTGAGGGCGTCGGCGTCGATGCCGAGGAGGGCGGCCAGCCGGTCCAGGCCGTAGCGGAGCGGGATGAGGTCCTGGAGGCTGTTCAGCCGCTCCAGCGCCTCGTCGCGGGTGGCGGCGACCACCGTCGACAGGCCGGGCAGCACCACGATCCCGTCGGGGTCGCGGCCGAGCGCGGCGGCGCGGGACTTGACGGCCCGGTAGTACGTCTTGCCCTCCTCGAGGGTCTGGGCGGCGCTGAAGACGGCCTCGGCGTGTCCGGCGGCGAGTTCGATGCCGTCGGGCGATCCGCCCGCCTGGACGAGGACGGGGCGGCCCTGCGGCGATCGCGGGGTGTTCAGCGGCCCCCGGACGCGGAAGAACTCGCCCCGGTGGTCGATGGCGTGGATACGGGCCGGGTCGGCGAACACACCGCGCGCGGGGTCCCCGATGAGCGCGTCGTCGTCCCAGCTGTCCCACAGTGCGCCGAGGACGCCGACGAACTCGGCGGCGCGCCGGTAGCGGTCGCGGTGGGCGGGCGCCTGGTCGAGACCGAAGTTGCGAGCGGCGGCGGGACCGGCCGTGGTCACCGCGTTGAACCCGGCACGGCCCCGGCTGAGGTGGTCCAGCGCGGCGAACCGGCGGGCGATGTTGTAGGGCTCGTTGTAGCTGGTGGAGGCGGTGGCGATGAGGCCGATTCGGCTGGTGTGGGCCGCGATCCCGGCCAGGATCACGGTGGGTTCCAGGGCATATTCGGGGCGGTGGGCGATGTCGGGGGTGAGGACGGGGGTGTCGGCGAGGAAGACGGCGTCGAGCTTCGCGGCCTCGGCGATGCGGGCGGTGGTGATGTAGTGGTCGAGGGAGAAGGCGGCGCGCGGGTCGCCGTCGGGGGCGCGCCACGCACCCGCGAAGATCCCGGACTGGAAGACGTTGACGTTGAGGTGCAGGTGTCGCCTGCCGGACGAGAGGGTCATGGGGCGGCTCGCTGACGCTGGTCGGTGGGGATCTTGGCGGGCTGGGTCTCCACGTCGAGGCTGTGCTTGATGAACCGGGCCACCCGGGGGTCGGCGAACGCGGCCTTGAGCCGTGTGATGGCAGGGTCGTCGGCGTAGGCGTTGCCGACGACGAGCTGGATGGCGAAGCGTTCGTCGGCCGGGGGCAGCAGGATGCGCCGCTTGATCGGTATCTTGGCGACCCGGAACTTGTAGGCGTAGTTGATGGCGGCGTCGACATCCGGGAGGGACCGGGCGATGGCGTCCAGGGACACCTCGTGCCAGTGGAAGTCGTGTGGGTTCTCGGCGATGTCGCCCAGCTGTGCGGTGAGCGGGTCCACCTCCTTCTTGAGCTTGATCAGCCCCACCTTCTGGAGGACCAGCAGCGCCTGGGTCTGGTTCGCCGGGTCGTTGGGCAGGGTGATCCGCGCGCCGTGCGGGAGTTCCCGCACGCTGCCGTACTTCTGCGAGTAGAGGGCGAACGCCTGGGTGAAGACAGGCTGGACGGCCTTCGCCTGGTAGCCCTCGTTGGCCACGATGACCTTGAGCCACTCGGCGTGCTGGGTGATGTTCGCGGCGAGCTTGCCGTCCGCGGTCGAGCCGTTGACCTGGTTGGCGTCGTTGACGGGGTACGGCTTGACCGTGATGCCGTGGTCCCGGTCGACCTTGTCGGCGATGTACTTCACGATGGCGCTCTGCGGAATGCTCCCCTGGTTGTAGCCGACCTTCAGGGTCTTTCCCAGGGGCGGGTGGTCCTCGCCGCCCACCCGCGCGGCGGCCAGCGAGCCGACGGCGAGGGCGACGGCGCTGATCGCGGCCGTGACGGCGAGGCGGCGGGGCAGTCTGGACTTCAGCTCGAAGCCGTGGTCATGGACGAAAGGCATGGGTGTTCCTCGATGGAGGTTCGGGGCCGTGGCGGCCTCACTGGCCTCAGTGGGCCAGATGGCGCACGACGCGGTCGCCGGTGAACTGGATCACCTGCACCATGACGACGAGCGTGACGATCGTGGCGGTCATGACCGTCGTGTCGAAGCGCTCATAGCCGTAGCTGATGGCCAGGTAGCCGATGCCACCGGCCCCGATGGTCCCGGCGATGGCGGAGAATTCCAGCATGCCGACGATCGCGATGGTCAGGCTCCCCGCGAGCGCGGGCAGCGCCTCCGCCAGCTGCACGGACACGATCACCTGAAGGCTTGAGCCACCCGCGGCGCGCCCCGCTTCGGTGGCCTCGCGGGGCACTTCCCGCAGAGCCGTTTCCACCAGCCGTGCGAAGTAGGGGATGCCCGCGAGCGACATGGGCACGATCGCGGCGGACACCCCGATGGTCGTGCCCGCCACGTACCGGGTGAACGGAATGATCGCGGCCATCAGGATCAGGAACGGCAGCGAACGGCCCAGGTTGACCACCCAGCTGAGCGTGGCCCGCAGGGCCCGGTGCGCAAACAGCGCGCCGGGCGAGGAGTTGTGGAGCACCACGCCCACCGGAGTGCCCACGGCCACGACGATGAGCATGACCGCCGCGACCATCTGCAGGGTCTGCCCGATCGCAGGGAAGAGCAGCGGCCAGAGTTTGTCGAGGTCGGTGCTCATACGACCGCCTCCTCGGCCGTCTCCGCGACCGCCTCGGATGCCGATTCGGAGGGTGCCGGTCCTACGGCCGGGGCGCCGTGGTCCCAGGGCAGTGGTTCGGCGTGGATGCCCCAGCCGTCCAGGGCGGAGGTCAGCTCGTCCGCCCGGTCGTGGCTGACCGCGACGGTCGCACGGCCCGCGGTCCGCCCGGCGATCTCCTCCACCGTCGCGGACAGCAGATGGACGTCCAGCCCGTGGTCCGCACCGAGCCGCGTCAGCCAGTCCGTGGGCACCGCGTGCCCCTGATAGGTGAGCCGCCATGTGCCGAGCCCCGGCCGGCCCGAGGAGACCGGCCGGTCGGGAAGCAGCGCGTTGCCGAGCGCGGAGTGCGGGTCGGCCACCAGCTGGTGGACGGGCCCCGACTCGACGACGCGCCCCTCGCGCAGCAGGGCGGCGGTGTCCGCCACTTCGCGGACCGCCTCCATCTCATGGGTGATCAGGAGGATGGCCAGATCCAGGTCGGTGCGCAGCTCGCGCAGCAGGGCGAGGACGGACCGGGTGGCGGCGGGGTCGAGACCGGAGGTGGCCTCGTCGGACAGCAGCACCTTGGGTCGCAACGCCAACGCCCTTGCGATGCCCACGCGTTGGCGCTGGCCACCGGAGAGCTGGGCCGGGTAGTAGTCGGCCCGGTCCGTGAGACCGACCCGCTCCAGCAGTTCGGCGACGCGGAGCTTCTCCTCCCGCGCGGTCACGCCGAGATACCTCAGTGGCATCGCGACGTTCTCCGCCGCCGTACGCCGACGCAGCAGATTGGCCGACTGGAAAACCGTTCCGATGGCCCGCCGCGCATGGCGGAGCTCACGTTCCGGGAGGTCCGTCACATCGGTTCCGGCCACCAGGACCCGCCCGGATGTGGGGCGTTCGAGCAGATTGACGCAGCGGGCCAGGGTGCTCTTCCCCGCGCCGCTGGGGCCGACGACGGCGCCGATGGTGCCCTGCGCGATGTTCAGGCCGACGTCATGGAGTACCGGCCGCGCACGGGTACCGGTACCGAAGGTCTTGTGCAGTTTCTCTACACGGATCACCGTGTGTACTCCTCGTCGCTCTGGGGAGGGTGCGGGCGGGCGCGCCGAAGGAAGGAGACGGGCCGGCCCCGAGCGGGAATGAGTCAGTGGGAGAAACAGGCGGCACTGGTGATCACCATGTGATCGACCGTGCGGCGGCGCGTGCAGAAGAGGGTCCGCGACATGGGATGGGATGCTCACACCGCTGTCTGCCGAGGTCAACAGCGGACCGCATGGTGAGATGCGCGGTGCGCCCGGCGGCCGTCCACCGTTGCGCACGCTGGTCGCTACTTGACCAGTACACGAATGCCGGTGTTGAGTGGCGCCCATGGCCTCCACGCTTCTGGTGCACCGCCACCACATCGACTTCGGTCGAGTGGTGAGCGCGCAGTGTTGTTGAGGCATTGACGGCTGCCCGCAGGGGCGCCTTCTCCCATTCTGTTTCTCGCGTGTGATCCGTCTGCCCGTACGGGGCCGTAGTTCGGTGCGCCGTAACGCATGACGGGTCGTCAACTTGCCTGCGTCGGCGTCGAAGAGCCCACGCCCGCCATGAGGAAACCACCGTGACCGACACGTTCCCGCGGGAGCTACGCCAAGCCCTCGCCGAGACCTCCGCACCACTGCTCGAGGGAGCGGACGTCCTGCCGTACCTCGACGACCGCTCCGGAGCGGCCGGGGCCCGGGCGCTCGCCGTCGTACTCCCCGGCGACGCGGCCGAGGTCGCCACCGTGCTGAAACTCGCCCACCGGTATCGCGTCCCCGTGGTGACCCGCGGCGCGGGCACCGGCCTTTCCGGTGGCGCGACCGCCGTCGGCGGCTGCCTGGTGCTCAGCACCGAACGGCTGAACCGCATTGTGGAGATCTCGCCCGAGGACGAGGTGGCCGTCGTCCAGCCCGGGGTGATCAACGCCGATCTCAACACCGCGCTCGCCGGTCACGGCCTGTACTACGCGCCCGACCCGGCCAGCCACGCCATCTCCACCATCGGCGGGAACATCGCCACCAACGCGGGCGGGCTGCGCTCCGCCAAGTACGGCGTCACCCGTGACTCCGTGCTGGCGCTCGATGTCGTGCTCGCCGACGGAACCGCACTGCGCACCGGCCACCGCAGCGTCAAAGGGGTCACCGGCCTGGACCTGACCGCCCTGTTCGTCGGTTCCGAGGGCACCCTCGGAGTGATCGTCGGCGCCACCGTGCGGCTGCGTCCGCTCCCGGTGGCCACCGCCACGGTCAGCGCGTACTACCCCTCCGTGCGGGCGGCGCTGGACGGCGTGCGGCAGATCTCGCGCACCGGCGTCGTCCCGGCGGTCGCCGAACTGATCGACCACCCCAGCCTCCGCAACATCGACGAGAACAGCGGCTCCCGGCTCACCGACGGCGGCCATGTCCTGCTGCTGGTGCAGACCGACGGACACGCCGCCGTGGCCGAGGCCGAGGACATCGTCACGGCGCTGCGCCACACCGGCGGGGACGCGCGCCGGCTCACCGATGAGGCGGAGGCCGAACGGCTGTGGGAGCTGCGCCGTTCCGGACGCGGCCGCACCCGCCCGCTGTGGACCGTCGGCGAGGACGTCGCCGTACCCAAGTCGAAAGTGGCGCGGATGTACGAGGAGGGGGAGCGGATCGGGCGACGGCACGGGCTGGACTTCGCGTCCGTCGCACACGCGGCCGACGGCAATCTGCACCCCGTGCTCTCCCGGCCGGTGCCCGAGTCAGTCGCCGCCACGGCCCCCGCGCCACCCGAACTGGACGCCGCCGCAGATGAGTTGGTGCGCGCGGCGCTCGCCCTCGGCGGCACCATCACCGGCGAGCACGGGGTGGGTGTCACCAAGCGGCGTTGGCTGGAGGACGAACTCGGCCCGGCCGGACTCGCCCTCCAGCGTGGCATCAAGGCCGTCTTCGACCCGCTCGGCATCCTCAACCCCGGCAAGGCCCTCTGAAAGCCGCCCGCCGAACCCGCCGACAGGCGCTCCGGCCACCCACCGACACACCCATCCGTTCTCTGGAGACACACCTCATGGCCCTCTCCCGCCGCGGTGCCGACACCACCGCCCTGGGCGGCTTCGGCGACCCGCCCCCGACCGGAGTCCCCGGCTTTCTCCCGCTCACCAGCGGCACCCCCGCCGCCGAGGCGCTGCCGGTCAAGGAACTGTCCGAGGCCGCCGCCGACGTGCTCGGTGGCCCCACGGCGGCCGATGCGCTCCAGTACTCCGGTGTGGAGGGGACACCGGAGCTGCGCGAGTGGATCGGCCGCCACGAAGGGGTCGCCGCGGAGCGGGTGCTCGTCACCAACGGGGCCCTGCACTCGCTCTCCCTCGTCTTCGACGCGCTGCTCGACCCCGGCGACCTGGTCGCCGTCGAGGACCCGGTCTACCCCCTCGCGCTGCGCGTCCTCGGCCGGTCCCACGTCGGGTATCTGCCCGTCCCCACCGGACCGGACGGCCTCGACATCGACGCCCTCGCACGGGCGCTCGAAGGCGGCGCCCGCCCCAAGGTCCTCTACACGGTGCCCGACTTCCACAACCCCACCGGTGCGACCCTGCCCGCCCCCGCCCGGACACGGCTGGTCGAACTCGCCGAGACCTACGGCTTCACGATCGTCGCCGACAGCCCCTACCGCGAGCTGCGGTTCTCCGGCGAGCAGGTACCGCAGCCGAGCGCGGAAAGCGACGCGGTCGTCCGCGTCAACAGCTTCTCCAAGACCCTCGGCCCCGGCCTGCGCCTCGGCTGGATCGTGGGTCCGCGCTGGCTGCTGCCGGCGGTGACGCGGCTGCGCGCCAACCAGGACCAGCACTCCTCGACCTTCACGCAGGCCATCGCCGCCCGGTTGCTGACCACGCCCGGCCTGTTCGACCGCCTCACCGCCGACGCCCGGGCGCTGTACGGGCGCAGGGCCCGAGCCCTCCACGCGGCGCTGCACACCGCTCTCCCGGGGCGCATCGAGGCCGCCCTGCCGGAGGGCGGGCTGTTCCTGTGGGCGAAGGTGCTGGACGACGATCCGGATCTGCACACGGCGCGCACCCGCGCCCACGCGCTCGGCACCGACTTCGGCGTCGGCAGCCACTTCTCCCCGCCCGGCGGAACCGGCTCCCCTGCCCACATCCGCCTCGGCATCGGCGCGGTGCCCGAGGCCGACGTGGCCACGGCGGTCGGCCGGCTGGCCGAGGCACTGCACCCGGAGACGGCCCGATGACCCATCCGCCCACCCCCGCCGCCGCACCCACCCCCGCGCTCGCGCCGGACGTACCCGTCCGCTGGGCGGCCCTGGGCTGGGACCATCCCGCCGCCGCCGAGCTCCGGGCTCTGATGGACGCGGAGATCAAGCCCCGCTATGCCGCCTACGGGCCGCGTCCGCATCTGCCGCCCCCGCCCGCCGCCGCCGAGATAGCCGTCACCTGGATCGCCTTCACCGGACCCGGTGAGCCCGTGGCGACGGCCTCACTGCACGCGCTGCCCGGCGACCGGTGGGAGATCAAGCGCGTCTTCGTCCGTGCCGACCACCGCGGCCGCGGGCTGGCCACGGCGGCCCTGGCGGCCGTCGAGGCGTCCGCGGCCGAACGGGGCGTCGTGGAGGTGCTGTTGCAGACGGGCGTCCGGCAGCCTGAGGCCGCCGCCCTCTACGCACGCGAGGGCTGGTACCGCATCCCGCCCTATCCGCCCTACTCCCGCGACCCGTACAGCGTCTGCTTCGCCAAACGGCTGCCCGCCACCGGCGGTGCGGAGCGGGGGAGCCATGCGTGACCCCCGGCGTCTGGCCGCCGTCGTGATCGCCCCGCTGCTGCTGGCCGGATGTGCCCCCTCCGGCGCCGGATCCCGCACCTCGGCCTCCGGCACCTCGCTGACCTGGGGCGTCACCACCGAGCCGCAGTGCTTCGACCCGCACCGCTCCACGCAGCAGAACGCGTTCATCATCATCCGCAACTACGTCGACTCCCTCATCTCGAAGAAGCCGGAC
Source organism: Streptomyces sp. 11-1-2 (assembly GCF_003595545.1). Lineage (NCBI taxonomy): Bacteria > Bacillati > Actinomycetota > Actinomycetes > Kitasatosporales > Streptomycetaceae > Streptomyces > Streptomyces sp. 11-1-2. The sequence continues at coordinate 432,651 of NZ_CP022545.1, read as the reverse complement.
GGCACCTTCGCACCCTGGCTGGCCACGCGCTGGAAGATCTCCAAGGGCGGCACGGTCTACACCTTCCGGCTCCGCGACGATGTGACGTTCAGCGATGGCACCCGCTTCGACGCGAAGGCCGCGAAGGCCAACCTCGACTACGTCGCCGACCCGGCGAACGCCGCGGACGCCGCCAGCCTGCTCGTCAACTACCAGCGCGGCACCACGCCCGACCCGCACACGCTGCGGGTCGAGCTGAAGAAACCCGACTCCTCGCTCCTGGAGTCGTTCTCCAGCGTCAAGCTGGGCTTCCTGTCGCCCGCCGCGCTGAAGAAGGGCGACACGCTGTGCGACGCGAGCCCCTCGCTCGTCGGCACCGGCCCGTTCACCATCGACGGCTACACCCGTGGCCAGTCCGTATGCTTCCGCAAGAACCCCCGCTACGACTGGCCGCCCGGCTACTCCGAGCACCGCGGTCCGGCGTATCTGAACACCGTCACCTACCGCTTCCTACCCGAGTACTCCACCCGCGCGGGGGCCCTCTCCTCCGGACAGGTCGACGCGATCGAGGGCGTACAGCCCCTGGACGTACCGCTGTTCAAGGACGCGAAGGGGTTCCAGTACCGCACCGGACCGTCCCGGCAGACCTCCTTCACCCTCAACGTCAACTACACCCGGGGCCCGGGCGCCGACATCCGGGTGCGGCGGGCGCTGCGCGACGGCGCCGACCTGGACGCGGTCGTAAAGGCCGTCTACCGGGGCACCGTGTCCCGGGCCTGGTCCAACATAGGCCCCGACAACTCCGACTACGACACCTCGCTGAAGGGAGGCTGGGGCAACGACCCCGAGAAGGCCAACCGACTGCTGGACGAGGCCGGATGGACCGGACGCGACAGCGACGGCTACCGCACCAAGCACGGGAAGCGGCTCACCCTGGAGGTCGGATACCCCCAGCCGTATGTGCGCGACAACCGCGATGTGCTGATCGAGGCGCTCCAGGCCGAGCTGCGACAGAACATCGGACTCGACCTCGACCTGAAGATAAACACCGCGGGGGAGTTCACCGACCAGAAGGCCCACGGCACCTGGACCGTCTATCCGAACACGCTCAACCCGCTGGACGCGGGCATGGAGCTGCGACAGGTCCTCGGCAGCACCGAGTTCCTCTACGGCAACGTCCGCGGCTACGACAGAAAGCTCGACGGCATGATCAACCGCGCCCTTACCACCACCGACCTGGACAAGCGGCGCCCGCTGCTGGCGAGGATCCAGCGGCGCGCCGTGGACCGGGCGTACATCGTGCCGCTGTTCGCCCCGCACTACCAGATCGCCGCCACCGACAAGGTCCACGGCCTCGGCTTCGAGACCCAGCTCGACTCGCCCGCCAACAACTACGCGATACGGGTCGGCCGATGAGCGCCGCCACCGCCGCGGTGGAGCCCACCGCCGCCACGGCAACCCGAGCCAGCGCCGTCGTGGCCTTGCGGCGGGCCGCCGCGCGCGTCGCCACCGGCATCGGCGTGATGTGGGCCGCCGCCACCACCGCGTATGTGGTGCTGCACACCATGCCGGGGAAGATCGAGGACATCCTGGTGGGCGACCAGACCTATCCGGGCGCGCAGGAGGCGGTCGCCGCGGAATGGGGCCTGGACCGGCCGCAGGTCGTGCAGTACCTCGACTATCTGTGGCGGCTGCCGCACGGTGATCTCGGCACCTCGTACGCGATGCGGCAGCCGGTCGCCTCCGTCGTCGGCGACCAGCTGTGGCCGACGGTCCAGCTCACCCTGGCGGCCGCGGGGGTGGCTGTCGGCCTCGCGCTGGCCGTGGCCGTCGGCACGGCGGGCCGGGCCCGACCGCTGCGCGCGCTCGCCTCCGTGGCCGAACTCGTCGCCACCTCCATGCCGGTGTACTGGCTCGGCATTCTGCTGCTGATGGTGTTCTCCTTCGGCCTGGGCTGGTTCCCGCTGACCGCCGACAGCGGTGCGGCCTCGCTGGTGCTGCCCGCCGTCACCCTCGGGCTGCCCATGGCCGGGCTGCTGTCGCAGGTGCTGCGCGAGTCCCTGGAAGCCACGCTGGAGCAGCCGTTCATCACCACCGTCCGCGCGCGGGGTGTCGGCGAGACCCTGGTGCGGCTGCGCCACGCCCTCAAGCACGCCATGGCGCCGGTGATCAACCTGGGCGGCTGGATGATCGGTTCTCTGCTCGGCGGGGCCGTCATCACCGAGACCGTCTTCGGCCGTCCGGGGCTCGGCGCCGTCACGCTGACCGCCGTGACCAACAAGGACGTGCCGGTCGTGCTCGCCGTCGTCCTGCTCGCCGCGTTCGCGTACGTGGTGATCTCCACGCTCGTCGACATCGTCAACCTGCTCATCGACCCGAGGCTGAGGACCCGATGACCACACGTCTTGGCCTGCTGCGCCACACCGGCACCGCCCTGTGCGCCGCGCTCATCGCGGTACTGCTGCTCGCCGCCGCCTTCCCCGGTCTCTTCGGCGACGTCGACCCGCTGCGCTCCTCAATGCCCGAATCCCTGCGGGCACCCAGCGCGCGGCACTGGTTCGGCACCGACCTGCTGGGCCGGGACGTGTTCGCCCGGGTGGTGCACGGGGCGCGCTACTCCCTGCTGCTCGGGGTGGCCGCCATGCTCATCAGCCTGGTCCTCGGCCTGCTGACCGGTGTCCTCGCCGGGCTGTCCGGCCGGGCGGCCGACGAGGCCGTGGCGCGGCTGTTCGATGTGGTCTCCGCGTTTCCGGGCGTGCTGCTGGCGATGCTCGTGGTGGTCTTCACCGGGCCCGGTGTCCTCAACATCGCGGTGGCGATCGGCATTTCGGGCGTACCGAAGTTCGCCCGGGTGATCCGTGCACAGACCCGGGCGGTGAAGGACGCCGGATACGTCACCCACGCCGTCGTGCAGGGCCGCGGCAGGGGCTGGATCCTGGCGCGCCACATCGCCCCCAACGTCCTGACCGCCGTGCCCGTCATCGCCACCATCGACATCGGCACGTCGATCGTGGCCGTGTCCGGGCTGAGCTTCCTCGGCCTCGGACCGCAGCCCCCGGTCCCCGAATGGGGCGTGATGCTCTCCGAGGGCCGCGACATCCTCCGTACCGCCTGGTGGGCCGGGCTCTTCCCCGGTCTGGCGATGACCCTGACGGTGATCGCCTTCACCGTCGTCGGCCGCAGGCTGCAACTCCTCCTGGAAGGCAGGACCCCATGACCGCACATGACGCGGCGGCACATCGGCCGCTCGTCGAGGTGGACTCGCTCAGCGTCGCCTTCCGCGGCCGTACGGGGACCGTACGGGCCGTGGAGGACGTCTCCTTCGCCGTCCATCCCGGCGAGTGCGTGGCGATCGTCGGGGAGTCCGGCTCCGGCAAGAGCGTCACCGCCCGGTCCCTCGTCGGGCTGAACGGCCGGGAGGCGATCCCCGCGGCCACCGCCCTGCGGGTGGACGGCCGGGACGCGCTCGGCTTCTCCCAGCGGGACTGGCGGGCCGTGCGGGGGCGGTTCGCGGGGCTGGTCCTGCAGGACGCGCTGGTGTCGCTCGACCCGCTGCGCACCGTGGGCCAGGAGGCCGGCGAGGCCATCCGCCACCATCGGCTGGAGCCGCGCGGCCGGGTGCGGGACCGGGTGCTCGACACCTTGCGCGCGGTGGGCATGCCGGACCCCGAACGGCGGATCGACGCGTATCCGCACGAACTGTCCGGGGGGTTGCGGCAGCGCGCGCTGATCGCCTCCGCCATCGCCGCCGAACCACGACTGATCATCGCGGACGAGCCGACCACGGCACTGGACGTGACCGTGCAGCGGCAGGTCGTGCAGGTGCTCGCCGATCGGGTGACCGACGGCACCGGACTGCTGCTGATCAGCCATGACCTGGCCGTCGTCGCGGACATCGCCGACCGCGTCCTGGTCATGGAGCGCGGCCGGGTGGTGGAGGACGGGCCGGCGCGCGAGGTGCTGCGGCATCCCAGTGCCCCGTACACCCGACGACTGCTGGCGGCGATCCCCACGGCCGCCTCGCGCGGCGCACGGCTGACCGGCGACCGCCCGGCGACAGCGGCGTCTGCGGCGTCTGCGGCGTCCGCGACGTCCGCGGCGTCCGCGACATCCGCCACCGTGCGCCGCCTTCCGCCCGGGCCCGGTGACGACGTGGTCCTGGAGGCGAGGGGCCTGACCAAGACCTACGCGGTGCGCGGCCCGAGCGGTACGGGCGGCCGGCAGCGGTTCACCGCCCTGGACGACGTGTCCTTCCGGCTGCACCGGGGAGAGGCGCTGGGCATCGTCGGGGAGTCCGGCTCGGGCAAGACCACCTGCGCCGACATCGTGCTCGCCCTCACCCGGCCGGACTCCGGCGAGGTGCGGCTGCACGGCCGCCCCTGGAGTGCGCTGACCGAGCGGGAGCGCAGGGCCTCGCGCCGGCTGGTCCAGTACGTACCGCAGGACCCGCTGAGCTCCTTCGACCCGCGCTGGACGGTGGGCCAGGTACTGGCGGAGAACATCCACAGGGAGAATTCCCGCGCCCGGCGGCGCGACCTGGCCGTCGCCGCCCTGGAACGGGTGGGTCTGAGCGCCGGCCACCTCACCCGCCGGCCCCGGTCGCTGTCCGGCGGCCAGCGCCAGCGGGTGGCGATCGCGCGGGCGCTGATGGGCGAACCGGAGATCATCGTGTGCGATGAGCCGGTGTCCGCCCTGGACGTCCTCATCCAGGCCCAGGTGCTCGACCTGATCGCGGACCTGCGGGCCGAACTGGGCACCTCCCTGCTCTTCATCTCACACGACCTGGGCGTGGTGCACCATCTCACCGACCGCGTCCTGGTGTTCAAGGACGGCCGGGTCATGGAGCGGGGCGAGGTCGACGAGGTCTTCACGGCACCGAGCCATCCGTACACACGCGAACTGCTGGCCTCGCTCCCGGGGCAGGAGCTGCGGGCGTCGTGAACCGTATCCGTCTCGCGGCGGTCCGCCACGGCGGGCCGTCGGGCCCCGACATCCGTCTCGTCATCACCGGGAGTCCGGCATGAGCGAACCCGCCAAGCAGGTGCACCTCGGGGCTGCCTTCCCCGGGGTGAACAACCACACCGTCTGGAGCGATCCGCGCTCGGGCAGTCAGATCGACTTCTCCTCCTTCCGCCATCTCCCGCGGACCGCCGAGCGCGGAAAGTTCGACTTCTTCCTCCTCGCCGAGGGGCTTCGGCCGCGCGAGCACCGCGGGAAGATCTTCGATCTGGACGTGGTCGGCAGACCCGACACCCTGCCGGTGCTGAGCGCGCTGGCGGCCGTCACCGACCGCATCGGCCTGGCCGGGACCGTCAACGCCACCTCCAACGAACCCTTCGAACTCGCCCGGCAGTTCGCGACGGTGGACCACCTCTCCGGCGGGCGCGCCGCATGGAACGTGGTCACGTCATCGGACGCCTTCACCGGCGCGAACTTCCGCCGGGGCGGCTTCCTGGACCACGCCGACCGGTACAGCCGGGCCGCGGAGTTCGTCGAGGCCGCCCGCGCGCTGTGGGACGCCTGGGCCCCGGACGCGGTGGTCGCCGACCCCACCGCCGGGGTCTTCGCCAAGGACAAGGCCATCGCCGAAGTGCGCCACCGTGGGACACAGTTCGACATCACCGCGCGTCCGACGGTGTCGCGCGGCCCTCAGGGCCACCCGGTACTGATCCAGGCCGGAAACCCCCGCGACGGCCGTGAGCTCGCCGCCGCGACCGCTGACGCGATCTACACCATCCACGCCGAACTGGCGGCGGGCCGGGCCTTCTACACCGACGTCAAGAGCCGACTCGCCACCTACCGCCGTGCTCCGGAGCAGCTGAAGATCCTGCCCCAGGCCACCTTCGTGCTGGGCGACACCGAGGCGGAGACGCGTGAGCGCGCCCGCCACATCCGCCTCCAGCAGGTCACCCCGCAGGGAGCGATCGAGAAGCTCGAACAGGTATGGAGACGCGACCTGTCCGGCTACGACCCCGACGGACCACTGCCCGATGTCGAACCACGCGCCGATGCCGTCGGCATCACCCGCGGCCGGGCACGTCACCACCACGACCCCCTCGCGGTGGCACGCCACTGGCGTCAGGTCGCCGAGGCGAAGTCGGAGTACCACGGCACCACCCTGCGCGATCACCTGGGCCCCGGCCCCGCACCCGCCCCGGTCCGATGAGCGACATCCGCATCCGCACCGCCCGCGCCCAGGAGCACGAACAGGTCGCGGCTCTCACCGTCGACGGCTTCCGCAGCCGCAACAGCGCACCCCGCCCCGAACGGCTGGCCCTGCTGCGCGATGCGCCCGGCCGCGCCGCCGCCGGAGATCTGCTGGTGGCCGTGCACGAACCGAGCGCCACACTGATCGGCACCGCGAGCCTGCTGCGCCCCGGCACCGCGTACGCCCGCCTCGCCCTGCCCGACGAGGCGGAGCTGCGCCTGCTGGCCGTCCTGCCCGAACACCGTGGTCGCGGAGCCGCTGGTGCGCTCCTCGCCGAGGGCATCGAGCGCGCCCGTTCCTGGGGCATGCGCGCCCTGGTCCTGGACACGGGCCGGGACAACGTCGCCTCCCAGCGCGTCTACCAGCGGCTCGGCTTCGTCCGTCAGTACGCCCGCGAGGAGCGCGAGAACCGGCACAGACCGGTGAAGACCGCCGTCTTCTCCCATGACCTGGGCCGGGGCCGGGCCTGATGGCCGCCACCCGCTTCGACACCGGCCGGCGCCGAGTGATCGCCGTCTGCATGGCCGCCGGAACGACCACCCTGCTGGACAACTCGGTTCTCAACATCGCGATACCCGCGCTGCGCGCCTCCCTGCACGCGGGCCCCACCGAAGTGCAGTGGATCGTGGCCGGGTACTCCCTGTCCTTCGGCCTCACGCTCGTACCCGGTGGCCGCCTCGGCGATGTACACGGGCGCAAGACGCTCTTCCTCGCCGGTCTCGCGACGTTCACCGCGGTCGGTGTGGTGGCCGCCGTCGCCACCCACCCGTCGGTGGTCATCGCGGCACGACTGCTCCAGGGCGCGGCGGCGGGCCTGGTCAACTCCCAGGTGATCGGCACCATCCAGGACGTGTTCAGCGGCCAGGACCGGGCCCGCGCCCTGGGCCTGTACGCGGTGACCAGCGGAGTGGCGGCCGCGCTCGGTCCGCCGCTGGGCGGGGCGCTGATCGCGGCCGCCGGGCCGGACCTCGGCTGGCGGCTCACCCTCCTGCTGACCGTCCCCTTCGGGCTGGCCACGCTGGCGCTCGCCGTACGGTATCTGCCCGCGCCCCGGCCGAACGCCGGCCACACCGACCTGGATCCGGTCGGCCTCGTCCTGGTCGGGGCCCTGGTGCTGGTGGTGATGGTGCCGTTCATCCAGATCCCGTCGAACGGGGCGGCGGTGGCGGCCTGGGCGGCCGCCGGCTGCGTCGTGGCCGGACTCATCCCGGTCTGGCAGCGCCGCTTCATCCGCTCGGGCGGCCGCCCGCTGCTTCATCCCTCGCTCGCGGGGTCCGCGCCGTTCGCGCTGGGCACGGCCGTGGCGATGGCGCAGTTCGGTGCCTCGATCGCCGGATCACTGGTGCTCACGATGTTCCTGCAGGACGGCCTCGGGCTGCCCGCCGTGGCCGCCGCCGTGGTCACCCTGCCCTCGGCGGTGGCGATGGGCATCTCGTCCGCACTGGCGTGGCGCATGGTGCGGCGATTCGGCCGGCACACGGTGACGCTCGGACTCGCTCTGGGCGCGTGCTCCTTTTTGACGAGCGGCCTCGCCGCGCTGCGCGCCCCGGCCTCCGGCCTGCCGGTGATCCTCGCGCTGACCCAGTTCTGCGCGGGCGCCGCTTCCGGGCTGATCGTCTCCCCGAACCAGGCGCTGGTGCTGCGCCATGCCCCGCGGGAGGCCGCCGGGGTGGCGGGAGGGGTCCTGCAGATGTCCCAGCGCATCGCGGCCGCCGTGGGTGTCTCGGCCATCTCCGGTCTCTATCTGCACACCGCGGCGCGGGGGACCGCCCACCACAGGTCGGCCTACTGGCACGCGAGCCTCACCTGCGCGGCCGTGCTGGCCGTCGCGCTGGCGGTATCCGCCCTGCGCGGCCGGCGTACGGACGACGGCGCACCCGACCCCCTCGAGCCGGGCCACGACGCCACGCCGCGGGGAGTCCCACACTTTCGTCGGATGACATAGGGGCATCGAGGAATATGCCGCGGCCCCGTCCGAGTTGACGATTGCGTGAGGTCACCGACCTCACGTAGCGTTCCGAGATATAGCCAGGGCCCGAAGGCCCGTCGAGAACGGGAACGGGAGGCGATGGTGTTGCGGCCGATGACCTGCCCGCCCACGCCGGCTCCGGCCCTCCGCGAGGGCGTCCGCCTGTACTCCCGGCACCACATCGACCTGCTGCGCGTGGCCGGCGCGCTCTGTCGCCGCTGACCTGATCACCTCAAGGACACCGCGCCCTCCCGATGAGGTGCGGTGATCACCCATGGCCGACCAGGGAGGCACCCCTTCGTGTCCGAGTCCTCATCGACGTCCTCATCGACGTCCTCATCCACACCCCTGCATCTCGCCGTCGCTCTCGACGGGGCGGGCTGGCACCCGGCCGCATGGCGCGAGCCGCACGCCCGGCCCCGGGAGCTGTTCGACGCCGCGTACTGGACCGATGTCGTCACCGAGGCCGAACGCGGTCTGCTCGACTTCGTGACCTTCGAGGACGGGCTCTCGCTCCAGTCCTCGCACCGCACTGAGCCCGACGGCCGTACCGACCAGGTGCGCGGGCGGCTGGACGCGGTGCTCATCGCCTCCCGGGTCGCACCGGTGACCCGGCACATCGGGTTGGTGCCGACCGTTGTCGCCACCCACACCGAGCCGTTCCACATCTCCAAGGCGATCGCCACCCTGGACTACGTCAGCACCGGCCGCGCGGGGCTGCGGCTCCGGGTGTCCAGGCGGCGCCACGAGGCGGAGCACTTCGGCCGCCGCACCCTTCCGCGCTTCGGCCCCGAGGATCTGGACACCCCGGTGGTCCGGGAGCTGACCGCCGAGCTCTTCGAGGAGGCCGCCGACTACATCGAGGTGGTACGCCGCCTCTGGGACAGCTGGGAGGACGACGCCGAGGTCCGGGACGTCGCCACCGGACGCTTCATCGACCGCGACAAGCTGCACTACATCGACTTCGAGGGCAGGCACTTCAGCGTCAAGGGCCCCTCGATCACGCCCAGGCCACCTCAGGGACAGCCGGTCGTCAGCGCCCTGGCCCATCAGAGCGTGCCCTACCGGCTGGTGGCAACCTCCACCGACATCGGCTACATCACCCCGCACGACACGGACCAGGCCCGCACCGTCATCGCCGAGATCCGCGCCGCCCAGGCCGCGGCGGGCCGCGCGGCGGAGCCCGTGCACCTCTTCGGCGACCTGGTGGTCTTCCTCGACGACGAACCGGGTGCCGCGGCCGCCCGGCTGGAGCGGCTGGACGCCCTCGCGGGCCACCCGTACACCAGCGACGCCAAGGTGTTCACCGGGACCCCCGCACAGCTCGCTGATCTGCTGCTGACCTGGCAGCGGACCGGACTGTCGGGGTTCCGGCTGCGCCCCGGTGTGATCGGCCACGACCTCGAGGCGATCACCCGCGGTCTGGTGCCCGAACTCCAGCGCCGGGGCGCCTTCCGCCGGTCCTACGAGGCCGACACCCTGCGCGGGCTGCTGGGCCTCGCCCGGCCCGCCAATCGCTACGCCACCGTCTGAGCGGGAAGGACCACCCGACCATGAGCGCACCGCTCAAGCAGATCCACCTGGCGGCCCACTTCCCCGGTGTCAACAACACCACGGTGTGGAGTGATCCGAAGGCGGGCAGCCATATCGAGTTCAGCTCGTTCGCACACTTCGCGCGGACCGCCGAGCGTGCCAAGTTCGACTTCCTGTTCCTCGCCGAAGGGCTTCGGCTGCGTGAACAGGGCGGCGAAATCTATGACTTGGACGTGGTGGGGCGGCCGGACACCTTCACCATCCTCACGGCGCTCGCCGCCGTCACCGACCGCCTTGGCCTCACCGGCACCATCAACTCCACCTTCAACGAGCCCTACGAAGTGGCCCGCCAGTTCGCCAGCCTGGACCATCTGTCGGGCGGGCGCGCCGCGTGGAATGTCGTCACCTCCTGGGACGCCTTCACCGGGGAGAACTTCCGCCGTGGCGGCTTCCTCCCGCAGGACCAGCGGTACTCCAGGGCCAAGGAGTTCCTGGCCACCGCCACCGAACTGTTCGACTCCTGGCGTGGTGACGAGATCGTCGCCGACCAGGCATCCGGCACTTTCCTCAACGACGCGTGGGCCGGTGCCTTCGCCCACCAGGGACAGCACTTCGACATCGCCGGGCAGTTCAATGTCCCGCGCAGCCCGCAGGGCCGCCCGGTGATCTTCCAGGCCGGTGACTCCGAAGAGGGCCGGGAGTTCGCCGCGGCCGGCGCCGACGCCATCTTCAGCCGGTACAGCACTCTCAAGGAGGGGCAGGCGTTCTACACGGACGTCAAAGGCCGCCTCGCCCGCCACGGCCGCACCCACGACCAGCTGCTGATCCTGCCCGCGGCCACCTTCGTTCTCGGCGACACCGACACCGAGGCCCAGGAGCTGGCCCGGGACGTACGCCGCCAACAGGTCAGCGGCGCCACCGCGATCAAACACCTGGAGTTCGTCTGGAACCGTGACCTGTCCGCGTACGACCCGGACGGCCCGCTCCCGGACATCGACCCCGACCCCGGCGAGCACACCATCGCCCGCGGCCGTGCCCAGGTGCGGATGTACCGCGATCCGCTGGCCGTCGCCCGGGAGTGGCGGGAGCTGGCGGAGGCGAACAAGTGGTCCATCCGTGACCTGGTCATCGAGACCGGCAACCGCCAGTCGTTCATCGGCTCCCCGGCCACGGTCGCCGAGACCATCAACTCCTTCGTCCAGGCCGACGCCAGCGACGGCTTCATCCTCGTCCCGCACATTACCCCCGGCGGCCTGGACGCCTTCGCCGACACCGTCGTCCCGCTGCTGCAGGAGCGGGGCGTGTTCCGCACCGAGTACGAGGGCGCGACCCTGCGCGACCACCTCGGCCTGGCCCACCCCGGCACCGGGGCGCACCAGGAACGGGCCGCGTCATGAAGTTCCTGGCCATCACCCTCATCGTGCACGCCCCGGACCCGGTGACCGGGATACAGAAGCCGACCGGCGACCGCTTCCGCGAGGTGATCGACAGCGCCCTGCTGGCGGAGGAGCTCGGCTTCGACGGCTTCGGCGTCGGTGAACGCCACGAGCGGCCGTTCATCTCCTCCTCACCACCGGTCGTGCTCAGCCACCTCGCCGCACTCACCTCCCGGATCCGGCTGTTCACCGCGGTCACCACCCTCAGTCTGCTCGACCCGGTGCGCGCCTACGAGGACTACGCCACCCTGGACCACCTCTCCGCCGGCCGCCTCGAGCTGATCATCGGCAAGGGCAACGGCACCGCCCAGCGCGAGCTGTTCCACGTCACCCCCGAGGACCAGTGGGACCGCAACGCCGAAGGCTACGAGCTCTTCCGCCGCATCTGGCGGCAGGACACGGTGACCGCCTCACCGCGCTTCCGGCCCGCGCTGACCGACGCGGAGGTGTGGCCGAGGCCCCTCCAGCGGACCATCCGGGTCTGGCACGGCAGCGCCACCAGCCGGGAGTCGGTCGACCTCGCCGCCCGCTACGGCGACCCGCTGTTCTCCGCCAACGTCACCCACCCCATCGAGCCGTACGCCGAACTGATCCGCCACTACCGGGAGCGCTGGGAGGCATACGGCCACGACCCCGCCCGCGCCGTGGTCGGCGCCGGGACAGCGGGCTACTACGCGGCCCGCACCTCGCAGGAGGCCATCGCCGCCTACCGGCCGGTGTTCGAAGGCCATCTCGCCTTCCAGAAGCAGCTCGGCCTCGAACCGGTGTTCCCGACCCTGGAGGACTTCGTCGAGCGCAGCTCGGCCCTGATCGGCAGCCCCCAGCAGGTCATCGAGAAGGTGCACCGCTACCACGAGGAGTTCGGACACACCGTGCTGCACCTGCACGCGGACGCGGGAGGGCTCACCGACGTCCAGCACCGCGCCTCGCTCGAGCTCTTCCAGTCCGACATCGCGCCCGTACTGCGACGTGACATCCCGGATCCGCCCTTCGACTGGGCCCCGGTGCTCGGCACGCCCGAACCCGTCACCCCGTCCGCCGACCGCTGAGGAGTACTCCGACCGTGTCCGGCATCCCCCTCGCCGTCCTCGACCTCGTGCCCATCTCCGCCGGCTCCACCGCCGCCGAGGCACTGCGCAACAGCATCGACCTCGCCCAGCAGGCGGAGCGGTTCGGCTACGCGCGCTACTGGTTCGCCGAACACCACCTCAACCCGGGTGTGGCCGGGACCTCGCCCGCCGTCGTCCTGGCCCTGACCGCCTCCGCCACCTCCACGATCCGCCTCGGCTCCGGTGCCGTACAGCTCGGTCACCGCACCGCCCTGTCCACCGTCGAGGAGTTCGGCCTGATCGACGCCCTGCACCCCGGACGGCTCGACCTCGGACTCGGCCGCTCCGGCGGACGCCCCACCGAGCGCATCGACGACGCACCGCCCACCACGACACCCGTCATCGACGGACGCACCCCGAACGGCTTGCGCATCCCGCCCAAGTTCTCCTTCCGACGACTGCTCGGGTCGCCACGTGTCGCACTCCAGCGGCGACTCCTCCAGCAGCCGGGCGCGGAAGCGCAGGACTACGGCGAGCAGATCGATGACATCCTCGCGCTCCTGCGCGGCGACTACCGCTCCGCCGACGGCGTCGAAGCACACGCCATCCCCGGCGAAGGCGCCGAGGTGCAGGTGTGGATCCTCGGCAGCAGCGGCGGGCAGAGCGCCCAGGTCGCGGGCCGGGGCGGTCTGCGCTTCGCCGCCAACTACCACGTCAGCCCGGCCACCGTCCTGGAGGCCACCGAGGCGTACCGCGCCGCGTTCCAGCCATCCGACGTGCTCGACAAGCCGTACGTCAGCGTCTCCGCCGACGTCGTGGTCGCCGAGGACGACGCGACCGCCCGCGACCGCGCCACCGGCTACGGGTTGTGGGTCCGCAGCATCCGCACCGCCGAGGGCGCCATTCCCTTCCCCACCCCCGAACAGGCCCGCGCCCACCTCTGGACCGACGCGGATGGGGAGCTGGTCGCCGACCGCGTGGACACCCAGTTCGTCGGCTCACCCGCGCGCGTCGCCGACCAGCTCGAACAACTTCAGGAAGCCACCGGCGCGGACGAGTTGCTCATCACCACCATCACCCACCGCCACGCCGACCGGGTGCGCTCCTACGAACTACTCGCTGAGGAATGGCAACGCCGCTGAGCCGAAGAGGCGGGGGCCGTAGGTCAGCCACGATCCGCACGGGGAGAAAGGCCGGTCACGGGGCGGAATCACGCAGCAGGGGCAGCAGTTGATCACCGATCCGGCTGATCTCCCGCTGATAGGGGGTGTCGGACAGGACGAAGTGGGTGATGCCGAGCTTGCGGTAGCCGTGCAGCGCCCGGGCCACGTCGTCGGCGGAGCCCACCAGCCAGGTGGTCCCCGCTCCGCCACCGCCGAACTTGCCCGGGGTGGTGTACAGGCAGGTGTCGAGAACCTCTCCGCGCTGGGCGAGATCGAGGAGCCGCCGCTGTCCGACCGCCGTCCTGCGATTCCCCGTCCACACGGTCTCGCCGGCACCGGACGCCATCTTCGCGACCTTCTCCTCGGCCGCACTCCATGCTTCGTCGGCAGTGTCGCGCACCAGCGTCGTGATCCGCAGCCCGAACTCCAACGGCTTGTGCCGTCGGCCAACCCGTCGGCTCAGCGCCTTGAGCCGGTCGACGCGTTCGGCGATCCCGTCGAGTGGTTCACCCCAGAAGAGCTGGACATCGGCCTCGGCCGCCGACACCCGTTCGGCGGCCGGGGACGCGCCGCCGAAGTAGAGCGTCGGATGCGTCCTCGCGCCGGTGGGGTATGGGCGTGGCGCCACCGTTGAGTCGGTGACCTGGAAGTGCTCGCCGTGGAAGGTGACGTCCTCCTCGGTCCACAGGCGCCGCAGGAGATGCAGGAACTCCTGGGTGCGGGCGTACCGTTGTGGGGGTTCGACGTTGGTGTCGCCGTACGCGGCCGGGTTGTCCAGTCCGCTGACGATGTTGACGAGGACGCGTCCCCGGCTGAGCTGGTCGAGGGTGGCCGCCGCACTGGCGAAGTTCGCCGGGTGCCAGTAGCCGGGACGGATCGCGATCAGGGGCTTGAACGTCGTGGTCCGAGCGGCCAGGGTGGTGGCGACGGTGAAGGTGTCCGGGCGTCCCCATCCGGTGCCGAGCAGCGCGCCGCCCCAACCGTGCTCTTCTGCCGTACGGGCAAGGTCGGTCGAGTACTCGATGGACCCCCAGCCGGATGTCGTGTCGTCGCCACGGTGGCCCGGTTCGACGGTGTTGGGGATGTACCAGAGAAATTCCAGGCTCATGGTGGATCCGATCGTTGCTTGGCTTGGGTGGGCACGACACGAGCCGGTCCGGTCATGGAGGGTGGGGGCCGGCGGGCGGACAGATCGAGGCCGGTGGCCCGGGCGAGGTCGGCGCCGCCGTATGTGAAGTTCCTTGAGGTCACCCATTGCAATCGTGTGCGGCCGGGCTCCGAGTCGCTTGCACGACTCCCCGATTCCGCCAGAGCCGCCCGCCGGGTGGGGCCCGGCGGGCGGCAGGTGTGATCAGCGGAGGTCCGGTGCGCCGATCAGGGTGTCACTGCACGATCTTGAGCAGCTTGTTGGGGGAGCCGGAGCCGATGCCGGAGAGCGCCCCCGAGGTGGCCCCGTCCACCAGCGCGCTCCCCACCTCGGACGGGGACGCGGTGGAGTGGCCGGAGAGGTAGATCGCCGCGGCGCCCGAGACGTGCGGGGCGGCGAAGGAGGTCCCGGAGCCCGTGTAGGTGGCGGTATCGGAGGTGTTCCAGCCGGCCGTGATGTTCGAGCCCGGGGCGAAGAGGTCCACGGTCGAGCCGTAGTTGGAGTAGCCCGCCCGCGCGTCCGCGTTGGTGGTGGCGCCAACGGTGAGGGCGGTCGGCACCCGGGCGGGGGAGTAGTTCGCGGCGTTGGCGTTGGAATTGCCGGCCGCGATGGAGTAGGTCACGCCGGACGCGATCGACTTGGTCACCGCGTTGTCCAGGGAGGTACTGGCGCCGCCGCCCAGCGACACGTTGGCGACGGACGGGCCGGAGTGGTTGGCGGTGATCCAGTCCACGCCCGCGATGACACCTGCCGTGGTGCCGGACCCGTCGTTGCCGAGCACCCGGACCGCCACGATCTTCGCCTTCTTGGCCACGCCGTAGGTGGTGCCGGCGACGGTCGTGGCGACATGCGTGCCGTGGCCGTAGCCGTCCTGCGCCGTGGTGTCGTTGTCCACGAAGTCGTAGCCGTATGACGCCCGGCCGCTGATCTGCGTGTGGGAAATCCGCACACCGGTGTCGAGGACGTAGACGGTCACACCACTGCCGGCACTGTCCGGATAGGTGTACGTGCCGCTGAGCGGCAGGCCGGACTGGTCGACGCGGTCCAGACCCCAGGGTGCGTTGGTCTGGGTCGCGTCGGCGTGGACCTTCTGGTCCTGCTCGACGGAGGCGACCGCCGGATCGGCGGCGAGTCTCCTGGCCTCGGTGGGCTCGAGTTTCGCCGCGTAGCCGTTCAGCGCGGCGGTGAAGGTCCGCTTCACCTTGCCGCCGTATCCGGATATGAGGTCCTTGCCCCGGGTGGATGAGGCTGTGAAGTCGGCGGTCTTCTTCAGGGTGACGATGTAGCTGCCCGGCACCGCTTCCGCGGCTTGGGAGTTCACAACCGTGCCTTCGGCCGGGGCGGCGTGGGCGGGGAGCACCGTGGCTGCTCCGATGGCCGCCGCGGCGGCGATTCCCGCGGCGATCCGCCGCTTGGTGGTACGCATCACTGCCATCGCGAGGGAGTCCTCCTCGGTCGGTGGCGCGCTGTGGCGCGTGCGCGCTCTGCGGGGTGTGGGCTTACGGGCTTACGCAGTTCGCGGGAAGCGCGTGGGTCACGCTTCCGGCTCGTTGAGGATTCGCCGGGTCGTGCAGGGGAAGCAAGAGATGGCATACGCATGACATGCACATGTTGCGGTGCGTCATGCGCCGTTACGGACGGTCAAACTCGTGCAATGACACGTACATACAGGGCACGCAGATCCGCGACGGCGCGTTCCGCGTGGTGTCGGTCGTCGAACTCCGAAGGCTGGTAACCCCGTTGCGGGGCTACGAGAACGGTGATGGGGGAGGATTGTGGCTTGACGCCGACGCCGACGCCGACGCCGACGCCGACGCCGACCCACAGACTGACGTCGGCGTCGCTCGGCGCTGGGCCGTCCTCCCGGGGGCGGTCGCTCGATGCGGCGTACCGCCGGTGCGCGGACCACGCCCGCAGCTGCACAACTGCCCGGGAAGCCGGGCACCGGCCGCGTACTGGCCGCGCAGCCGGTACGGGGGGCTGGGCACCGACCGCGCCGTCCGGTTCGGCTGCCTCGGCCCGCGGGTACCGGACCGCGCCCCGAAGACAGACCGACATGGCTGCGCCGGGGTGAGCGTTCAAGTGCCGCTCGGCGAGAAGGCCGCCGCGGAGGACGCGAGGGCGTTCTACGTGTTCCGCGGCTGAAGACTCATGACGGCTGCCGGGCGTCGTACTCCTCGCGGGCCGCCAGGATGTCGTTCATCGAACCCTCCACGCAGTGGATGAGGGCGAGCAGCCGCTCGGCGACCTGGCGGCCCAGGGGAGTCAGGTCGTAGTCCACGCGGGGCGGATTGGTCGGCTGGGCCTTGCGGCGCACCAGGCCGTCGCGCTCCAGCGCGTGCAGGGTCTGGGACAGCATCTTCTCGCTCACCCCCTCGACGCGGCGGCGCAGTTCGTTGAAGCGCAGCGGGCCCTCGTGGAGCGTGCCGAGCGTCAGTCCGCCCCAGCGGCCCGTGACGTGCTCCAGCGTGCCGCGCGACGGGCATCCCTTGTCGAACACGCTGTACGCGAGGTCGATCTGCTCCTGCTCCTCGGTCATGCCGCTCATGACGCAACCGTACGCGAACGCAGCGCTATCTACCAGATTGCGCTCTCTGAAAGTTAGTGCTTTCCTGTGGTCACTGCTTTCGAGCTGCCCGTTTGGGCTATGCGAGTGTCCCCAGAGGAGTAATTCACCGTGACCACCCCTGTCGTGTCCATCGCTTACCACTCCGGCTACGGCCACACCGCCGTGATCGCCGAGGCCGTCCGCGCCGGCGCCGCCGAGGCCGGCGCCGAGGTGCACCTGATCAAGGTGGACGAGATCACCGACGAACAGTGGGAGACGCTGGACCGCTCCGACGCGATCGTCTTCGGTTCGCCCACCTACATGGGCACCGCGTCCGGCGCCTTCCATGTGTTCGCCGAGGCGTCCTCCAAGCGCTGGTTCCAGCTGGCCTGGAAGGACAAGCTGGCGGCGGGCTTCACCAACTCCGCCTCGAAGAGTGGCGACAAGCTGCACACCCTGCAGTTCTTCCAGATCCTCGCCGGCCAGCACGGCATGCACTGGGTCAACCTCGGCCTGCACCCCGGCTGGAACAGCAGCACGGGATCCGAGAACGACCTCAACCGCCTCGGCGTCTTCGCGGGCGCGGCTGCCCAGACCAACAGCGACGAGGGCCCGGAAGCCGTGCACAAGGCCGATGTGGCCACGGCCGGACACCTGGGGCGCCGGGTGACCGAGACGGCCAAGGTGTTCGCGCGGGGGAGCGTCGCCGCGTAGACGGGCCGCGGGGCCGAGCTGATCCCGGAGCTGTTCTCGTGCGCGATGCCCGCCCATCGTCATCGCACCACCGGCCGCCCCCGGGGCCGAGGTGCTGGAGGCGGCCGATGAACTGGGCGGTCACGCGCCGGCCGTCGGGCAGTTCGACCCACACGGGCGGGCCGGGCGATTCCGGGTCCGGGCTGTCGGGGGCGAAGGTGTCGGTCACCGCTACGCGGCGGGTGCGTCGGCCGTGGGTGTGACGCATGGAGGTCCGCGGCGACACCTTCGTCAGCCTGCTCACGATGCTGCTCGGGCCGATCATCTTCTGCGTGGTCGTCGGGGCCATCGCCACCGTCGCGAACCTGAGTCAGGTCGGGAAGGCGGCCCTCAGGCCGATCGTCTACTTCGAGGTCGTCACCACGATCGCGCTCATCCTCGGCCTCGTCGTGGTGAACCTGGTGCGCCCGGGCGACGGGAGGCTCCGGCCCATCGCCCCCACGTGGCAGCGCTCACCCGCCCTGGGGACTCTTCGCGGGCTTCACGCTGGTGATGTGGCGACGGTCAGGAACCCGCGAATGTACCCGGCCACGGTGTCCAGATGGCTTTCGAGCAGGAAGTGTCCACCTCCGGGAACCAGGTGGATCTCCGCGTCCGGCAGGTCCCTTGCGAAGGCGCGTGCTCCGTCCGGGCCGAAGATCTCGTCGCCCGCGCCCCAGACCGCGAGGAGCGGCACCTGGCGTTCCCGAAAGTAGGCGTGCACCTGAGGGTAGAGGGGTGGATTGCTGGCGTAATCGCGAAACAGGGCGAGCTGTACGAGGTCGTTGCCCGGCCGGTTGACCTCGCGGTGGTCGGCGGTCCAGGTGTCGGGATCGACCAGCTCGGGTCGGTCCACTCCGTGCAGGTACTGCCAGCGGATGGCGTCGAGCGAGAGGGCGGCACGGACGGCGGGTTCGGTCCGGGGACCCGGATTCTCGCAGTACGCCCATACGGGCTTCCAGAAATCCGGTACGAAGCCGTCCGCGTAGGCGTTGCCGTTCTGCGTGATCACCGCGGTGACCGCGTCCGGGGCGCGCAGGGCCAGCCGCCAGCCGATGGGTGCGCCGTAGTCCTGGACATACAGGGCATAGCGGGTGACGTCGAGCTGGGCCAGCAGGGCTTGGGTGATGTCGGTCAGGGAGTCGAAGGTGTAGGTGAACGCGTCGACGGACGGGGTATCGGAGTTGCCGAAGCCGAGATGGTCGGGGGCGATGACGTGGAATCGATCGGCCAGTGCCGGAATGAGGTGGCGGAACATGCGTGAACTGGAGGGGAATCCATGCAGGAGTACGAGCGTGGGCGCCTCGCGGGCTCCTGCCTCGCGGTAGAAGACGCGATGTCCCCGCACTGTCGCGTATTGGTGGCGGATCTCAACCATGACTAACCCCTTCAAGGTCTTATGGTGGTTACATCTCGGCGTCCAGTAGACCGCCCTTGGAGTAACCTGTCAAACCACTTGATGGAGTTAGCTGGGAAGGTGAGGTCCGTGCTGGACGACCAAGCCCTCATGCAGGCGCTGAACAGCACCCCTGTCGTGGATGGCCGACGCCAGGACCTGTGGCGTGACGACGATGAGGTGGACAGGTGGGCGCGGGAGCACGGGGGTCTCGGCGGCGACGAGGAGCGCCGGTGGCTGCGCACCGCCCGGGACGCGCTCCAGGCGGTGGAGTCGGGCACGTCGGCGGAGCCCCGTCTGCGCCGGGTCCTCGCGGGTGTTCACAAAGCCCCGCAGCCCAGCGCGTCCGGTATCGAGTGGCACTTGGAGGTGGAGCCGGAGCGCAGGCTCGCCGTGGAACTCGTGCTCGGGTGGGCGGACGTCAAAGAGCGCATGCCCGGCCGTCTGCGGCCGTGCGAGAACCCTGCATGCCGCCTCTTTCTCTTGGACCGCAGCCGTGCCAACACCGCACGGTGGTGCTCGATGAAGACCTGCGGGAACCGGCTCAAGGCCCGTCGGCACCAGGCTCGGGCACGGGAGGCCCCACGACCCGATTAGAGCGCCGGCGAGTCGGCGCTCGCACGGGCGGACTTGCGCCCGGAGTCCGGCTGCCCCGCTGTCCACGAGAAGGCCGTGCTCGAAGTCGGCGTCCACGGCGAGGGTGATCGCCGCGAGCGACAGATGGCAGCCGCCGGCGCGGCCGAGGCGTCGCCGCCACCGGCGCCGTAGAACTGCGCGTCGAGGCTATGCACTCTGCGCTGATTGCCGAATGATCAGGTCGGTCAGCAGGGCCAGCGGAGGCCAGCTGTCGCGACCCCGGCGGGCGACGGCGAAGGCGCGCAGGACAACGTCCGGCGCGGTAAGCGGCACCAGGTGGACACCGGGCAACGTGGAGGTGCCCATCGGCAGCAGCCCCACGCCCATTCCTGCCGCGATCATGCCCTGTACGAGGTCGAGGTTGTCCGCCTGGTGAGTGAGGTGGGGGGTGAAGCCGGCCATGGAGGCGAGCGTCCGGATGACGGTCTCGTCACCGGTGTTGCGCGAGTTGCCGATCCAATCCGCCGTGCGGAACCAGCGGAAGACCTCCGGGGCGCCCGGTACCGAGGGACGGGCGACGTTGTCGGGAATGCCCAGACCCCAGGGCGCGGTCCACAGTGGGGTGATCGCGACCGCGGGGTCTGGCTCGACCGGTGCCAGGTTGTAGTCGTAGGTGAGCGCGAGGTCGGCCTCGTCGTTGGCCAGCAGATGGAGGGCTTCGGCTGGTTCGTGCTCACGGACCAGGATGCTGAGCTGAGGATGGCTGGTGGACAAACCGCTGATGATGGGCAGCAGTTGGGCTCGGATAGCCGTGGCGAAGCCCGCCACGCGCACTGTGCCGGTCGGCGGGGCGCCGGGACTCAAGTCCCGCTGTGCGGCCTCGACTGCCGCAAGGATCGTCACGGCGTGTTCCGCCAGACGGCGGCCCGCCGGTGTGAGCCTGACCCTGCGCCCATGCGGCTCGATCAGTGCCGTGCCCATGTCCTGAGCCAACGCGGCGATCTGTTGAGAAACCGTCGAGGTGGTAGCGCCGGTGGCCTCGGCCACCGCGCGCATCGAGCCTCGCCGGGCCAGCTCGGCCAGCATCTGCAGGCGGCGTGTTTCCATTCCCCCATTGTCCATGAATGCCGAACGAATCATTCGGGATCGACACGTGGACGTGAACGGTGTCGAGGATCTGTACTGGAGCGCATGAACGCTCCCGAACCGCCTGAGGCTCTTCCTTCCCACCGCTCGCGCCATGCCGGCGCCGGGGCCGGTCTGCTCATGGCTGCCACCTCGATGTGTACGGTGCAGCTCGGATCGGCTCTGACGGTTCCGCTTTTCGGACAGCTCGGCGCGCTGGGAACCGCAGGGCTGCGCCTCGGCTGGGCGGGGCTGATTCTGCTGGTCGCCATCCGTCCCCGGCCTCGTGATTTCAGCTCCCGGGATCTTCTCGCCTGCATGGTGCTCGGTCTCGTGACCGCCGGAATGATGGTCTTCTTCATGCTGGCGATCGCCCGTCTCCCGCTGGGGACCGCAAGCGCACTGGAATTCCTGGGACCGCTCACCGTCTCCCTCTTCGGCCCGAGGAAGGGACGCCTCGTCTGGGCGGCCGCGGCGGCGACGGGCGTCGTGCTGCTGACCGAACCCTGGCATGGCGGCGCCGACCTTGTGGGGGTCGGGAGCGCGCTGCTCGCTGCGGGTTGCTGGGCCGCCTACATTCTGCTGACCCAACGGGTTGGTGATCGCGTCACCGGGCTGAAAGGGCTGGCTGTCTCCATGCCGGTCGCCGCGGTGCTGGGGCTGGCTGTCGCTACCCCGGACCTCGCCGAACGTGTCACGTGGCCGGCGCTGTGGACCATGCTGGTTCTGGCGGTGCTCAGTCCCGTCATCCCCTTCGCTCTCGAGTTTCTCGCCCTGCGTCGTCTGACCGCGTCCGCGTTCGGCACTCTGATGAGCCTTGAGCCCGCCATCGCCCTCATGGTCGGTCTGCTCGTTCTCGGCCAGCGCCCCGGGACGGCCGCGACACTTGGCCTGGTTCTCGTGGTCGTGGCCAGCGTCGGTGCCACCCGGGGCGGTGTCCGTCCCGCGGCATCCTCCAAAGAGGCACCAGCTTTGCGGTATGAGCCTGATCCGGAGCCTGCACGACGTGATCAGGACCGAGCTGCTGTGTGCCAAGGCAGTCAGCCGCTGTGATCCGTCAGCGCCGCAGTAGCCCTTTTGCGCTTGCCCGAGTAGCACGGCCGGTGGCCGGTCGGCGGCGATTCGGTGGATCGGCAGCAGTGTTCCGTCCAGGGTTACGAATGCCTTGGTCGAGGCGTTCGTAATGGCCGTGGCGAGGTCGGGCGCCGGTGCCGCGGGCAGTCCTACGGCTTCCGTGATGTAGCGGTACACCGTGCTCACGCCCACCTCGAATCCGGCCGTGAGCTGCGCGTAGGTATGCCCCAAACGCAGGTGTGCCGGCGCCGGCAGCGCCTGGCGGCCGGCGGGCAGCCGACGCCAACGCGTCCGGCACACGTGGTGGAGTACCTGGCCCGGCTACTGGCCGCCGCCGGATCGGCACCCCGAAGGGCTCCCGCGCACTGAGCCCGTTCCGCCAGGCGGTACTGGTGCAGCGCTGGTTCCGCGTGGCCGGGTGTGTGCACCGCCTGGCCCGGTACGCCGGGATATCGCCGGCCACCGGCAACCGCTACCTCCACGAAGGCATCGATGTCCTCGCCAGTCAGGCCCCGGACCTGCACGAGGTCTTGCGCGGCTGCCGCGAGGCCCGCGACAACCCAGGCCGCCCCGTACATCGCCCAGGATGGCCCGGCCTTGACCGGCACCGACGAGGTGAACGAGCCGCGTAGGCCATGATGGGAGCCGTGGGGCTCGACGTCAGTTCCGCTCAAGGTCCCACACGAGCACCCGGTGGTCCTGCCCCGCCGTGACGGCGACCGTGTGACCGTCCAGATCAGCGATACGGACGGCGTTGACCTCGCCCTCGTGCTCGGGGCTGAACGGCCCTTGGATGAGACGCCGCTCCTTCAGCGACCACACGCACACCCGGCCGTCCTCCGAACCGGTCACCGCGACCGGACGACCGCCCACGACGCCAACATCCATGCAGGAAATGGAGTCTTCCGTCTCTTCTTCTTCATCCTTCTCGTCGAACTCGATGGATTCCTCGTCGATCGGCCCTTCCCACTCCCATGCCCCGGTGTCGGGATCCCCCAGGATCACTCGGTTCCCGCCGGCTGCCACCACCCGGGTGCGACCGTCCAGCATCGCCAGACCGACGTCCGCCACGGGGACGGGACAAGGGAACTCCCTGAAGACGCTGCGGGTGTCGACGTCCCACACCACCACGCGATCGTCCCCGCAGTCGCCGAAGACCACAACTGGCCGGCCGTTCAGCGTTCCGGCCGAGATCCCCGCGACGGTGTCCCGGTCTCCGTGGAGCTGAACCGGCTCGGTGTCCGTACGCTCCACATCCCACAGGTACGTGTAGGCGCCGCAACTGATGAAGAACGGCCGGCCGTTCAGCCGCACGGTCGTCGTCTTCCCCGTCCCGCCGTCGTCGGGCCTCGCGTGCGCGCGGCCAGCGCCGCTGGCCAGATCCCACTGCGCGAAGGGCTCCTCGTAGTTGCCCCCGCCGACCACGATCCGGCCGTCCACGACCGCCGCACAGACTGAATAGAGCCGGTAACCGTGATCATCCTCGGCGGGAAGGTGCCCGACCATCGCGCGAAAGTCGGCGGGGCGGTACGGCAGGTCCAGCCGGTATTCCGTCCATCGGTCCTCGGACGGCTCCTAGGTGTACCCCCCGCTTCCGTCGCCGGCGCACAGGAGAAGGCAGCCGTCGATGGTGACAAGGTCGAAGTCGTCGATTACTCGCCAGCGTTGTTTGAGGGTGGCGACTGCGCGTTCGCCGATGGCCCGCAAGCCGCGGAGGAGCCGGTCATGGGTGCGGCTGTCCGTGCAGAGCGGCTGAGGCCGGTCGGTGTGGACGGAGGTGGGGATGCCGATGCCTGCTCCCTGATAGCCCAGGTCGGCGAGGGTGGGCAAGCCGTCGCGGGCTGCCCGGTAGAGGGCGGGCAGGGGATGGTGGCGTGCTGCGGTGATGTCCGGTGTGCTGCCGGGTTCGACGTCGGAGACCCACAGCAGGTCGCCGGAGGGGGGAGGCCGGGAACTGGAGGTTGCCGCCGAAGCGTTTGGCATTGCCGGAGTACCACAGGTCGTTGCCGTTGTCCCGCAGGCCGGCGGTGCGGTCGCTGGGGATGAGAGTGCCGTCCAGCACGATGTGGCTCATGTCCGCGCGATGGCAGTCTTCGAGGACCCGGGTGCGGCCCGCCCGGTCTGCTCATAGCAGAGCTGGCTCACGCCCGTCCGCGGAGATGATTTCGTTGAGAGAACCTGACTTGCTCCTTCAGAGGAAAACGCGAGCAATATCAAGCCACTTCTGCGCATCCTTGCCGACCGCCGTGAGGTCGGTCTCGGCTCGGGACCTGCGCTGGGTGACTCGAAGACAGAAGTCGAGGGCACTGCCCTGAACCCGCTGCATGGCATCTTCCGGGCCCCATGCCCAGGTTTGGCCGTCGGGACCAGTCAGCTCGACACGGAACGGCTCTGCCGGAACAGGCAACTGGGCAGCGTGGAATGACAGCTCTCGCCCTATCACTCCCAACGAAGCCACATGCCGGAGCCGACCCGTGGGACGGCGTGAGACACCCAGTGCATCGAAAATGTCCTGCCCGTGAGCCCACGTTTCCATGAGTCGAAGCGGCACCATGAGCGCCGCGGTCAGCTGCGAGCCGTACCACGGAAACCCGTGATCCAGTGGAATGTCACGCAGCGCCGCTGCCACCTCGGTTCGGCCGGCGCGCCATTGTTCAAGCAGTGCTGATCGCGGTTTGGCCGCTCCCACGGCAGCGTCGAGATCGGCGTATTGGCTGCCTGCGGCCTCTGCCCGCTTCAGCACGGCGTCGAACGCATCCGGGGTCTGTATGGCGATGAGAACGTTCGCATCCGCTGAAGCAAGATGAGCGATCTGGTGGGCGATCGTCCACCCCGCTGCAGGTGTGGGCTTGGTCCAGTCGGTCTGCGCTGATACCAGGGCGTCGAGTTCATCTCCTTCAGCCACCAAGTCGGGCAGAGCAAGGTCGTGCTCTACGCTGGACATGTCAAGGCCGTAGTCCAACATCAGTGCCACCTTCACACATTGACGGCAACGGGCCTGTCCCGTTGGGAGGGGCGAAGTTGATCTCGTGTGATCAGGCTACCTGAGGTTGATTCATATCAACTTCTGTCCGCCATCCGCCATCCGCCATCCGCCATCCGCTGTTCGCTTGGAGGGGACCATGTCCACATCCATCGGCATGCCCGCCGATCCGACGTTGAGCTACCGGGCTATCGAGAACTTGATCGCACGTTACGCCGAACTCGTGGACGACGGTGATTTCGCGGGACTCGGAGTACTTCTCGCCGAAGCCACCTTCACGGGCGTGGGCGAGCCGGTCAGCGGGCGCGACGCGATCGAGAAGATGTTCCAGGACACTCTGATCGTCTACGCCGACGGCACGCCGCGAACCCAGCATGTCACCACCAACGTTGCCATCGAGGTCGACGAACAGGCGGGCACGGCGGCCTCGCGCTCGTATGTCACCGTGTTGCAGGCGCTGCCCGACCTGCCGCTGCAACCCATCGCCGCCGGTCGGTACCGTGACCGCTTCGAGCGCCGTGAGGGGCAGTGGCGCTTCGTGGAGCGACGGGTCCGCATCAACCTGATCGGCGATGTGAGTCGCCATGCGCGTCAGGCTGCCGCACAGCGGTAGTCGCATAGAGGGGCCGCGCTCCCGGACAACGGGGTCGCGGCCCCTCGCTCACCTCGACGGGCCGGGCTCGATTCCCGGCTCGCGTCGCCTCAGATCATGAGCAGCAGCCGCGTGTGCGGTATCAGCTTCCGGTTCACGCTGGTGCTCTGCACGAATATCGTGAAGTCGTCGTTGTGGTCCGGCTTCACGCGAACTTCCGTGTCCGGCAGGCCGAGCAGGGATCGGGCCTCCGGACCTGTGTACACCCGGTCCGTCTTCTTCTCCAGCACCGCGATCTGCTTCCGCGCCTGGATCTTCTCCGATTTACTCAGCTGATAAAACGCACCACCGGTACGGTAGATGTGCCCGCATTCGATGACCCATTCCCGGATCGCCGCTTCGCGAGCCACCGGAATCAGCTGGTACTCCGACGGATTCACCGGCGTGAGACCGGCTGCCTTGATGGTGTCCTTGTTGACCGCCTCCGCACCTGTGGAGAACACCGCCCGCGATCCCCGGATGCCCTGGGCCCGGCCCATCATAAAGTTCTCGGTGGCCTGCTGGATAACCTGCCCGGCCTCTTCCAGGCCCTGTGTGCTCGTGGCGTCCCAGATGGCGATGTTGTCCTTCGGGAAGCCGCACTGCATGGCCTCGCGCTTGCCCATCTGGTCCGGCACAAGGACGGCCAGTGTCCAGTTGTCCTCCTGCGTCTGCATCATCTTGGCCACGGCCTGCACGAGTTCGCGTGGATTTTTGGTGGGGGCATCCGGGCAGCGGTGACTCGCGTTCTCCTGGCCGTCCGTGAGCACGAACGTCAGGAAGCTGTGGTCGCCGTAGAGTTGAGCAGTCTGCGCAAGCTCCCGCTGCGACTTCAGCGTGGCCGCCAGCAGAGCCGTCATTCCACCGACCTGGTAAAGCTGCTTCAGGGACGGCATACGCAGCACGTCCTTGTCGTAGATGACGCACTCCACCTTGTCCGCGAAGACGTAGACCGTGACGCGGGTTTCCTGGTCCAGTTCCTTCGACCGTCGGGCCAGATACGCGATCTGCTGGTCGGCGACTTCGACGACCTTGCCGCTCAAATGTGACATGGACGAACTCGCATCCAGCACAAGAGCAACGTGATTGATGTAGTTCTGGGCTCCGGACATGGAGGCTCCCCCCTTTTCCGTTTCGATGCTCCTACCTTCTCACCCACCACTGACAATCGATCTTGGACTCCGATGCGTGGGGACGGTGCGTTGGAACGGGTGGGGCAGGCACTGCGTGGCCGCCGCCCGGATCGCGATGTCAGGAGTGGAAGCGCACGTAGCCGAAGCGTGCGGTCACTCCCTTACCGGCCAGGGACACGAGGCCGATGCGCGGGTCGGAGCCGGCGGGCAGACGCCAGACCCCACCCCAGATGTAGTGCTTCCCGTCCCGGCTCGTGGCCGACTGGAACCTGTGCTCGCCGGTCGTCGGATCGACGGTATGGCGCAGCCGCAGCCACATGGTGTCGGCCGACGGGCCCAGCTGCATCTCCGGCCAGCTGTCCCGGTCCCGGCCGATCCACAGAAAAGCCTGCCGCGATGGGCCGGTCCGGGCCGGAGCCAGATGGATCGAGTCCTCCGGGCTCTGGAAGGCGATCAGCCCGGCCTGGCTGCGCCCGTCGGGGGCGTCGGTGATCGGGAAGTGCAGCTTGGTCTCGACCGTGTAGGTGCCGGTCGGAGCGTCACGAAGCAGCGCCGATGCCATGGTTCCCTTGCCGGAGAAGTCGGCATCCTGTGTCGGCCACACGTACTGGCCGTCGGCGACCTTCCCGTCGGCGGGGCCGAACCACGTCCAGCCGTCCAGCTGGTCGTCGTCGAAGTCCTCGTCGTACTCCGGCAGTCGGGCTCCGATCCCAGGGTCCGGCTGTTTGACGGTCACCGGCGTGTAGAGCCGGGTCACGCCGACGTTGTCCACCTCGCCGGCGCCGCGCGTCGAGGCGACACCACCGCGGCGCCAGTCCTTCGGTACGTCCACCTTCAGTTCGGCCAGCGGCATGTCGAGCATGGCCGAGCTGAGGTGTACCTGCGCCGCCCCGTCGCGGAGCTCGGCCGTGAGCGAGTGCCAGGTCCGCAGATCGGCGTTCACGGGCAGGCGAGCGGTCCGCTTCCGCACCACCTTCCGGTCCCGGGTGACCTCGGCGGAGAGTGTGCCGGTGGAGTCCAGCCAGGCCACGGCGTGGTTGAACCGGCCCGCGGAGGCCAGGACAAGGCCGACCCGGCCTTTGCCGTCGCGCAGCCGAACGTCTGCCTCGATCCTGACATCGCCGTCCGGGGCCCGTCGCGGCAGCAGCAGTTGCGGGACCGCGGCCCGGGACCGGCCGCGGGCGTACCGCCCCGAGTCCGGATCCGAACCCGTGGTCCAGGACCCGTGCCCGGCGGTGTCGAAGCCGCCGAGGCCGTCGTCGAAGGTGCTGCCCGCGTCCCATGTGCTCGTCGGCGCGGTCTGCCGGTCCTCGCTGGTCCAGGCGCCCGCGCGCACCGTCGGCCAGCCGTCGATCCAGTCGAGCCGGTCCATCATGGTCGGCCGTCCGCCCCAGTTGGGATCGGTCTCGTGGCGGTCGAATCCGTTGGTGAGGATCCAGTCCTGGCCGGACTTGTCCACGACGTTCGCCGAGTGGCCGGTCGCGACCCACTTGTTGCCGTTCGGCGCGTTGACGATCGTGCCGCCGATGTGCAGGTCGGCCAGGCCGACGCCCTCGGCGTCCTTGAACGGGCCCATCGGGTCCTCGGCCCGCCCGACGAACACCGGATAGGCGCCCTGGTCCCGGGCACAGCAGCCCAGGCCGGAGTAGAACAGGTAGTACCAGCCGTCACGCTTCACCACGTACGCGGCTTCGCCGCGCCGGGCGCCGACCACCTGCACCGGATCGCCGACCGGCGCGGTGCCCTCCTCGTTCAGTCGCACCGCCTGGATTCCGCCGTCGCGGAACGAGCCGTAGTAGAGGTACTTCTGGCCGTCGGAGTCGACGAAGACCGACGGATCGATCTGATTGACCGTCGTCCCGTACGGCAGCACGGGATGGCCGATGTCCTTCCACGGGCCTGCCGGGTGGTCCGACGTGGCCAGCGCGATGGTGTTCTTGTCGCCGCCGGCGACCGAGTAGTAGAGGTGGTACTTCCCGTTGATGTAGCGGATGTCGGGCGCCCAGTAGTAGGTGGTTGCGAAGTCGCGCCACTCCGGGTGGTTGTCGGGCCCGAAGACGTCACCGACGTAGGTCCAGTTGACGAGGTCGGCCGAGCGCGTGATCGGCATGAAGTGCTGCGACTCCCACGGGCCCGACTGGTTGTCCCGGCGCATGCTGGTCTGGGTCGCATAGGCGTACCAGTAGCCGTCCTTGCCCCGGATGATCGACGGGTCGGAGAAGGCGTCCGCGATGTTGTCCATCACCGGGTTCTGGTACGTCCCGGGCGGATCGGCGGGATCGGCCGCGGCCGGTCCGGGATGCGCACTGCCCAGGCCGAGGACCATGAGCAGGGCGAGGAGGATGGTGCCGGGTCTGCCCCGGACCGCGCGGAATCGTGCTGACGTCGACGCCATGTCGGGAGCTCTCCTTTGTGGATACCGGATATGCCGGAGATATTGGAGATGCCGGGTCGCGGGCCGCGCCCGGAGGCACAGGTGTACGGCGCGGGGTGGGCTCAGACGATGACCAGGGCCGCGATGCGCCAGAGGCCGTTCAGCTTCGAACCGGTGATCTCCAGGTCGGCGGTGCGCCCGTTCGCTCCACCGCCGAGTTCGAAGGAGAACCAGACGAAGGCGCGGCTCGGCAGGCTGTCGTCGCCGGAGCGTCCGAGGACCGTGCCGTCCTCGGAGATGGTGGTGACACCCGAATCGGTGAGGGAGTCGCCGGTCAGGACCCAGACGGTGTGCTTGCCGGCCGGCACCGGGATGCGCAGGACGCTGGGCTCGCCCCTCTGCATGACGATGTCGCGGCGCAGGTCGTCGGCGTTGCCACGGTCACGGGTGTTCGGCCGGTCCCCGATCCAACCGAAACCGCGGTCGTCGGTGTAGTCGTCCTCGGGCGACAGCCTGGTGTACCCGGTCAGCAGTGGGCTGGACGGCGGGCCGGCGTCGAACGCCGTGGCCGCGTCATCGGGGTGTGGCGTGGTGACCACGGATACCGACCGGCCGCGCTCGATCTCCTCGTCGCCGCTGGTGAGCCGGATCTCGACGGTGGCGAATCCCGGAGTGGACACCGGGGTCCCGATGACGGTCAGCTCTCGCTCGGCTCCGGCGGCGACGGTCACGGTCCGCTCAGTGCTGGACCAGCCCTCGGGGGTGACGAGGCGGGCGGTGACGTCGCGGTCCGCCGTGCCGGTGTTGCGCACCAGCACCGTGACCGGGTTGGCCCGGCCCGCCCACCACACCGGATCCGCCGCCGCCCGCATGACGACGAGGGACGGCACCGGGGCGCCGGGGTCCGTGACGGCGAACGCGGACAGCCGCCACGGGCCACCCACCCCCGTGAACGTGATGTCCGTGGTGCGGCCGGTGGCACCTCCGTCGAGGGGGAGCTCCAGCCAGGTGAAGGTTCCGCTGGGCTGCTTCGGACTGGTGGCGAAGGTGACGCCGTCCACCGCGACCCGGGTCGGCGAGGCCGTGGCACCGGTGTCACCGACCAGCACGTACCCGGTGTGCTTGCCGGCCGGTAGGGCGACGCGCAGCACCCGGGACGAGTTGTGCCAGAGGTGGTCGCGCAACAGGGGCTCGCCACCGCGGTCCCTGGCCGACGGGGCGGCGCCGACCCAGCCGTGGCCGGCCAACGCGGACCAGGCCGACTCGGGGGTCAGCGCGTGGTAGCCGGGCATCGAAGTCCCGTTCCGGGGAACGGCGTTGAGCGCCACGAGGCAGCGCCTGCCCTCGGGGGCGACGACCAGGGACGGCGGTCGGCCGTCGAGTCGGGTGAGCTTCGGCGCCACGTCCAGGTCCAGGGCGGCCACGGTGCCAGACAAGGGGGGTGTGACCGGCAGCTCGAGCTCCGCGGTCGCGGCGCCGGCCGCGGACTGTGCGGCGGGCTCGGTGCGCCAGTCCGCCGACGGTGGCCGCAGTGCGACCGTGAGGTCGCGGTCCCGCGCCGAGGCGTTGGTGACGGTGACCGGCAGGAGGTTCGGCCGACCGCCGAGCAGCACCCGTGAGCCGTTCAGCGCCGCTCGCAGCCATTCCCGCTTCGCGTCGACGACGCGGCTCTTGTCGAAGAAGAATCCGACCACCGTGTCGCGCCAGAACCTCGCGTGCTCCCGCTGGGCCTCGAAGCCCGCCTTGACGGCGGTATGGCGCTGCCGGTCGATCTCCCCGGACAGCGTGCTCCACCCGGCGAGGTACCGGTCGATGCGGTCGACCCCGGTGAAGTGCGTGTCGTAGATGTGCTGGATGACCGTCTTGCCCGAGCGCAGCCGATGGTCGTACGGCACCCAGTGCATGAACAGCAGCAGGTCGTCGGGACAGGTGGCCGTGGACTCGTAGTGCTTCTGCCACGCCCGCGGGTAGAGCCCGGTGAAGCCGCTGCCGGTCGCCTCGGTGCGGTCGAAGCCGGTGCCCTCGGTCGTGGAGTGGTGTGACTGGAAGAGGGTGCCCAGCGGGCTCGGGTCGAGATGGTCGCCACCGGGGTCGGTGAGATAGCTCATGCCCAGCGGCGAGGTGTAGTCCTCGTACGTCCGGCGCGAGCGCGTCAGGATGTCGGCCACGACCTCGGTGATCGCGTCATCGTGGCCGAAGGTCAGCCCGGCCCACTCCGCGGCCAGGTCCCGGGGATCGGCGTCCGGGTTCCAGCACATCCTGCCGAAGGCGTAGGTGTTCGCCGCTCCCAGCAGATAGCCGGTCCAGTTGCGGGCGTTGCCGAAGTTGCCGACCCCGGCGATGCCCGCCCGCGGCATATGGTCCGTGCCGTCCGCGAGGATGTCGGCGACGGTCGGTCCGGTGCCGGGCCCCTGCGTCGGGAAGGTCAGCACCTCCCGCCACAGCGGAGCCAGATAGGTGGTGTGGATCTCGTGGCCCGTGTACTCCTGGGTGAGCTGGAGTTCCAGTATCTGGTTCGTGTGGCGCATCGCGCCGAACAGGGGGTGTACGGGCTCGCGGATCTGGAAGTCGATCGGTCCGTACTTGGTCTGGAGGATGACGTTGTCGTCGAACGTGCCGTCCAGCGGGGCGAACACCCGGTACTGGTACTCCGCCCAGTCGCTGAAATCCTCGTGGACGAAGCTGCGCCAGACGATCTGCCCGTCGTGCGGTGCGACCATGCGGGCCAGCATGTTCGCGCCCTCGGCATGGGTGCGTCCGTAGTCGAGTGGACCGGGCTGCCCCTCCGAGTTCGCCTTCACCAGGAACCCGCCGAATCCGGGCAGGCTCTTGAAGATTTCGGCGCTCTTGTCCCGCCACCACTGCTGGACCCGTCGATCGGCGGGATCGGCCGTCGTGATCGGATCGGCGTCGTCCGCGGTCAGGATCATCGGGCCGGCGTAGTTGACGGACAGCCAGACAGAGATGCCCCACGAGTGGAGAAGTGCGGCCAGGGGTCTGAGTCTGGTCAGCATCTCGCTGGTGATGAAGTCGGCACTGGCGTTGACGTTGTTGAGCACCGAAGCGTTGATGCCGATCGACGCCATGGACCGCGCATAGTCGACCACCCGGCCGGAGATGTCCGGCAGCTTGTCCCACTCGAAGAGCGAAGTGCCCGCGTAGCCACGCTCGATCGACCCGTCGAAGTTGTCCCAGTGATTCATCATGCGCAGTGCGGTGTGCGGCTTCTCCAGGACGGACAGCTTGTGCAGTGGCCGCTCGAGCTGGAGCAGACGGATGAGATGGAAGACCCCGGCCAGCACGCCCCGATCACTGCGGGCCCCGATAACCAGTCGCCGCCTGCCCGGCGGGCCGGTCATCTCGATCACGAACCCCTGCTGACCGATCCGGGCCAGCCGATCGGGACTCACCTGGGATCGCACGACCGGCGATTCGTCCACCGTGCCGATGACAACCGAGGCTCGATCGGCGGGAACCCGGGCCGGTGCGCTGCCGGTGAGGCCCTGGGCGGCCCGCCGTAGTTCCAGCTCGGCGTTCGCCATGACCCGGCCCTCGCCCTGACGTGCCAGGCCGGCCAGGGCCTTCCGGTACTCGGCGAGCCGCCGGGGATCGGCAGTGGGGCGGTAGCGCAGCCAGAGATCGTAGCCGTCCTCGTCGGGGATGCCCGCCGACGCGGCGAAGCCGGCCGCCGTGCCCCACGGGCTCAGCACGGTGGCGAAGGCGAGGGCGGATGCCTGGAGCACTCGGCGACGGCTGTACTCGTACTCGGATCGCGCCATTGCGGTTTCTCCTCTACGCGAGAACGAAGGGAATCGCACCGAGCCTCAGATGGCGGCGAGACACGCTATGCGCGGGTTCGGGTGAGAATTTCGCGCAGTTCGGCCAAGGGAATCTTCGGCTGGCGGTCCGGTGTGAGCAGGCCGTTGGTCTCTTGTTCCGTGTCGGTGAACTGGGTGTAGCAGAAGCCCGCGAGCCCGGAGTCCACCGCGGCGGTCACCAGGTCGGCGAGGCGATCGGCGAAGTCCTCCTTCGTGGCCACGGTGTCGTAGCCGAACCACTCGGCGCCCTCGGCCGGTTCGAAGGTCGCGCCGCCGAACTCGCTGAGAACGACGGGCTGCCCTTGGTGGCGGACGCCGTCCAGGGTCAGCCGTTTGGCGCCGGGCCACTGCTCGGCGAGCTCCCCCTGCCGCAGCGAGGCGTGGCCGTAGCGCTTGCGCAGTACCTCCCCGTGCTGGGTGTAGTCGTGGACGCCCCAGATGTCGGCGGCGGAGATCTCCCAGCCGTCGTTGGAGACGGCGGGGCGCGAGGGGTCCAGGGCCTTGGTCAGGTGGTAGAGGGCGTCCATGAAGTGGCGCTGCGCGGGGACGAGCGCCGGGTTCGGCACGGACCAGGACTCGTTGATCGGGACCCAGGCGACGATCGAGGGGTGGCCGATGTCGCGGGAGATGGCTTCGGTCCACTCGGCGATCACGCGCTCGACGGTCTGCGCGCCGAACTGGTACGCCGACGGCATCTCCTCCCACAGCAGCAGCCCGAGCCGGTCGGCCCAGTACAGGAAGCGCGGGTCCTCGATCTTCTGGTGGACGCGCAGCCCGTTGAGGCCGATCTCCTTCGCCAGTTCTACATCGCGGCGCAGTTCGTCGGCCGAGGCCGACAGATGCGATGCGGGCCAGTAGCCCTGCTGGAGCGCGAACCGGAGGAAGTACGGCTTGTGGTTGAGGAGGAAGACACCGTCGTCCCAGCCGATGTCGCGCAGACCGAGGTAGGACGTCACACGGTCGACCGGTGTGTCCTCGGCCGCGTCGAGCAACTCCACCACCGCGTCGACGAGTTGAGGCCGCTCCGGACTCCACAGCAGGTCGTCGAGGTCCTGCCCGTGGCGCAGGGCGGGTACCGCGACATCGAACTCCGCCTCCTGGCCCTCGATCAGCGTCCGCTGCTCGGCGAGCACCCGCTCGCCCCGCGTGAGGCGGACCGTCACCGTGAGCGGGCGCCGCGGCCAGTGGCCGAGACGCAGCCGGCAGCGGACGCGGGCGTGGGCGACGTCGGAGGTCCAGTGCAGGAGCGTGATGTGCTCGGCCGGGACCTCTTCCAGCCACACCGGCTGCCAGATCCCGGAGGTGCGGTGGTACCAGATGACATGTGGATCCCGGCGCCAGTCCTGCTTGCCGCGGGGCTGCGCGGCGTCGAGCGGCTGGTCCTCGGCGCGGACGACGACGGTCTGCTCGCCGTCCCGGTCGATGGCGCCGGTCAGATCGCAGGTGAAGCCGGTGTGCCCGCCCTCGTGACGTCCCACCAGGCGGCCGTTCAGCCAGACCTCGGCCCGGTGGTCGACCGCACCGAAGTGCAGCAGGAGCCGCCGCCCGGCGGCCGGCCGGGCCACGTCGATCGTGCGCCGGTACCAGAGCACGGGGTGGAAGGCGGTGTCCGCCACCCCAGAGGCCGCGGACTCGGGCGGATAGGGCACGGTGACGGTGCCGGTGAACGGTGCCGAGGTCGCCGGGTCCATCCAGCGGTCGGCGCGGCCGCGGTCCTCGTCGTCGTGGGCGAACTGCCAGGGACCGCCGAGGTCGCGCCAGTCGGGATCGCGGATCAGCTGCGGCCTCGGATGGCCTGCGGCGTCCAGGTGCGGGTGGGGCATGCGTGAACTCCGGTGGTGTGGTGCGTGGGTGGGGGACGGGGAGGTGGCGCGCCGCCGTTCAGTTCTCCTGGGCATCCGCGGGGGAGCGGAGGTCCACGACCGTGGCGGCGAACGCCAGCGGGCCCGGCAGCAGCGGAACCAGCAGCGGAATCGACCAGGCCAGGAGCCCGCTGAGGAGCACGGCACCGGCCAGGAGGAGACTGCCGCGCGGGTCCGCGGCCGAGCGGAGCAGCGCCTCGCGTGCGGACAGCACGTGCGGTGTCTCCAGCGCGGTCGCCCGCAGCGCCACGACCGTGGCGCCCAGGACGAGCAGCGCGAGGGCGGGCGCCATGACGGCCGCTCCGGGCAGCGCGGCCCGCATCAGCGCGGCATCGATCAGGACGACCACCACGAGCAGCGGCGGCACCAGACCGAGGGCCGCCGACCGCGCGGACAGCTGGGCACGCAGATGAGCGCCGTACGTACCCGCCCTGACCTGGACGCCGTTGCCCGCGGCCGGTCGCAGCGTCGCGGACGCGGCGGCGAACGCGGCCGGGGCCGTGACGACCGGCAGGCAGGCGAGGCTGGTGAGCAGGCCGACGAGCAGCATGTCCGCGAAGAGGGTGAAGCCGGAGCCGAAGACCTCTCCGGGTTCCCGGCGCTCGCGCCGGGGCGCGATGGGTGCGTGAGCCATGGTGTGCCTCACCCCTTCAGTCCGGACGTGGCCATGCCCTGCACCAGGTAGCGCTGGAAGACGAAGAAGAACAGCACGATCGGCAGCACCGAGATCACCGACATGGCGAACATGGGCCCGTACGCGGAGGTGCTGGACTGGTCGACGAAGCTGCTCAGGGCGAGCGTGATGGTGTACTTCTCCGGCGCGAAGAGATAGATCATCTGCGTGAAGAAGTCGTTCCACGTCCAGATGAACGTGAAGATGGCCGTGGTGATCAGCGCGGGCCGGGCCAGCGGCAGCGTGATCGACCAGTACGTACGGAAGGGACCGCAGCCGTCGATCCGCGCGGACTCCTCCAGCTCGCGCGGCAGGCCGCGCATGAACTGCACGATGAGGAAGACGAAGAACGCCTCGGTGGCCAGGAACTTCGGCAGGATCAGCGGCCAGTAACTGTCCACCAGGCCAAGCCGGTTGAAGATGATGTACTGCGGGATCAGTACGACATGGTGTGGCAGCATCAGCGTCGCCACCATGAAGGCGAACATCACCTTGCTCATGCGGAAGCGCAGCCGGGCGAAGGCGTAGGCGGCCAGCGAGCAGGACAGGACGTTGCCGAGGACGGCGCCCCCCGCGATCAGCAGCGTGTTGCCGAGCAGGTGCGTGACGGTGACGCCCGAGACCCCGTCCAGGGCGGTCGTGTAGTTCGACCACTCCAGATGGCTGGGCCACAGGTCGAGGCTCGTCATCACCTCGTCGGCCGGTTTGAGCGAGGTGGCGAGCAGCCAGGCCAGCGGATACAGCAGGACGAGCAGCGCGGCGGCCGAGATCGTGTGCGGCAGCCACCGCTTCGTGGCGATGTTCATCGGCCCTCCTCGTCCGCGTAGAAGACCCAGGACCGGGAGGTCCGGAACAGGATCAGGGTGATCGCGCCGATGGCGATCAGCAGCAGCCAGGCCATCGCCGCCGCGTATCCCATATGCGAGGCCGTGAAGCCGCGCTCGTACAGGTACAGCGTGTAGAACATCGTGGAGTCGGCGGGGCTGCCGTCGCCGCCGCTGATGGCGAAGGCCGGGGTGAAGACCTGGAAGGAGTTGATGACCTCCAGGACCAGGTTGAAGAAGACGACCGGGGACAGCATGGGCACGGTGATGGACATGAACTGTCGCCAGCGGCCCGCGCCGTCGAGCGCCGCGGCCTCGTAGAGGTCGGGCGAGATCTGCTGGAGGCCCGCCAGGAAGATCACCATGGGCGCGCCGAACTGCCACACCGTCAGCAGGACGACCCCGTACACCGCGAGATGGGGGTTGCCGACCCAGCCGCCGGTGTGGATGCCGACGGTGTCCAGGACGCCTGCGACGGTGCCGCCGTCGTTGAACAGCGCCTTCCACACCAGGGCGATGGACATGCTCGCGCCGAGCAGGGACGGCGCGTAGAACGCGGAGCGGTAGAAGCCCCGGCCCCGGCTGAGGTTCTTCAGCAGCATCGCCACGCCGAGGGCGAGGCCCAGCTTCAGCGGGACGGCCACGACGACGTACAGCATCGTGGTGCCGACCGACCGCCAGTAGCGGGGGTCCTCGGTCAGCATCTCCTGGTAGTTGCGCAGGCCCACCCAGTGCGGCGGATCGAACAGGTTGTAGTCCGTGAACGACAGGTACAGGGATACGGCCATCGGCACGAGGGTCAGCACGACCGCGCCGATCATCCACGGGGAGAGGAACACATAGGCGGGCCACTGCCGTTCACGCACCTGGCGCCGCTTGCTCTTGCGCGGGCGCGGATCCGTCGTGTGGACGGCGCGCGCGGGCGCCCTCGTCGTGGACACCGTGCTCATGACTCCAGCTCCCGGTTCGCCTCGTCGATGAGTTCACGGGCCGCCTCGCGCGGGGTGGCCATCCCGTAGATCATGCGCTGGTGGATGCGCTTGAACGCCGTCTGGATCGCGAGATCGCCGGGCGGCGGTGCGGTCGGCGGGATGTCCAGGCCGTACTTCTCCATCGTCTGCGAGTAGTCGTAGATCTCCCGCTCCGATCCCTCGAGCGTCTTGGCGACCCGGGCGGCGATCTTGCGGTTGGGCGGGGTGGACCGGGAGAAGCCGAGGATGTCGCCGGCCCGTGGGTCGTTGAGGAGGAAGTCGATCAACTGGGCCGCCTCCTTGGGGTGCTCGCTCTGCGAGCCGATGCCGAGGAGCATGCTCGGTTTGAAGTACGTGCCCTGACGGCCGCCGGTCGTGGGCACGGGGGCGAAGTGGATGTTCTCGCCGAGCAGGGCCGTGTATCCGGGGAACGGAGCGTCCCAGGTGAAGTCGGCGGCCGCGAGGCGGCGGCCGATGGGGCTGGTCTCGGTGCTCTTGGCCTGCACGGAATCCCGGGCCTGGGCGATGGCGCCTTCTTCGCGGAGTGTGTTGAGGAACGACCAGAAGGCGGTCAGGTCGTCCTCGGTGAAGCCGAGTTTCGTCTGATCCGCGTAGAGGTTCTTGCCGCGGCTGCGCAGCCAGGTCTCGAAGACGTCCTCGTTGCCGCCGCCGTCGTTGGCGCCGGTGAAGTGGCGTCCGTCGGGGGACTTCAGCCCCAGGGCGGCGATCTTCTTGTTGGCCTTCGCCCAGTCCTGCCAGGTCCAACTGGGCCGGGGCGTGGGGATACCGGCCTTCTTGTAGACGGCGGAGTCGTAGGCGTATCCGGTGATGCCACGCCCCATGGGCAGGGCGAACTGTCTGCCCTTGTAGGTACCGGTGCGCAGGAAGTCCTTGTCCATG
Source organism: Streptomyces sp. 11-1-2 (assembly GCF_003595545.1). Taxonomy (NCBI): domain Bacteria; kingdom Bacillati; phylum Actinomycetota; class Actinomycetes; order Kitasatosporales; family Streptomycetaceae; genus Streptomyces; species Streptomyces sp. 11-1-2. The sequence continues at coordinate 394,547 of NZ_CP022545.1, read as the reverse complement.
TCGGACGTGCGGATCGTCCGGTCCTTGATGACACCGTCCAGCGGCATGATCGCCTTGCCGCCCGCGTACTGGGAGATCTGCCGGTAGTCGAGCTGGACCACGTCGGGTACACCGCCGCCGGCGGCCTGCGTGGCCAGTTTCTGGAGATACGAGCCGAATTCGCCGTTCGACGTGCGCACGGTGACGCCGGGGTGCTCCTTCTCGAAGAGGCGGATCGCCTTCTCGGTGCGCGCGGCACGGTCGTCGTTGCCCCACCAGGAGAACCGGAGGGTGACGCCGGACGTATCGCCGCTCGCGGCGGAGCACGCGGAGAGCGTGCCGGTCAGGGAGGTGCTGAGACCGATGGCGGCGACGGCCAGGACGGCCCGGCGGCTCGGGCGCGGGAGCCGGCCGTCCTTGTCGCGCAGCCGGCCCGCGCCGACCGCCGCGGGGAAGCCGTCGTACGTCGCGCTCACCATGTGTGCCCGTCCAGGTGGGCGGTGACCTGCTCGCGGTCCCAGGCGCCGTCGGCGACGGTCACCCGGTAGCCGCGGGAGAGGGTGTCGCCCGGGGCGAGGACGAGCTCCTCGTGGAACGCCCAGGACGGCGCGACCGCGGCGAACGGGTCGCTGCGCACGAACCAGTGCGCCGGGTGCGTCCCCTTGTCCCCCGTGTGGTCGTTGGCCGGGGCGTGCTCGAAGACGACCGTGGCGTGGCCGTCGCGCCCGTCGTGCTCACCGACATACGCCAGCCAGGGCGCCTGGCTGCCCATGAGGTCGCCGTCCTCGTCCGCCTCGGCTGTGAAGACGTGACCGTCGCGGAAGGCGCGCTGGCCCCGCCAGAACAGGCCGGTGTATCCGGCGGCCGGGCGGCCGTGGGTGGTGGGGCTGCCGAAACGCAGCGGTTCCCGCCGGCGGTTGGTGATCGCCGAGGTCCACGTCAACGACCAGCTGCCGGCCTGCGGATCGACGTCGCGCACCTCGATGCGGCGCTCCTCCTCGGCCCACAGTTCACCGTCGTACGGATGCCAGGTCAGGCGCTCGGCGATCACGGCCCGGTCGTTCGCGGCGGCGACTTCCTCGAAGGCGACGTGTGCCATCGAGCCGATCCGCTCGGGCAGCGCGACATACCCCTCGCCGTGGACATAGGTGTTCCCGCCCCACAGGTTCTGGCCCGACAGGTGGGAGGCCGTCAGCTGGAGCCCCTTGTGCCAGCGATGGTCGTTGGGGCGGTAGTCGGTGACGAGTCCGCCGGAGAGGGTCCGGACCGGGTGCAGATACGGCTTGGGGGCCTCCCACGGGGCTTCGGGGCGGTACACGTAGGCGAACAGTTCGGTGCCGGTCGCCTCGTGGGTCACGGTGATGCGGTCGCCGTGGGCATGGGTCAGTGCGAGCGTCATGCGTGGGCCTCTTCCTTGCGGGTGGTGTCCGGTGCCCAGCCCTGGGCGCCGCCGTGCAGCTCGGTGTAGTAGGGGTCGCCGGGGCCGATCTCCCCCGCGCGGACCGGGGTGTCGGTGAACGCGGACTTGTACAGGGCGGTGATGAACTCGAGCGTCTGCCGGCCGCCCGTGCCGCTGGTCGCGTGGCGGCGTCCCGCCCTGATGTCGGCCACCAGGGCGCGGAGCTGGGACAGGTGTGAGCTCGGCTCGTCCGTGCCGAAGTCGCGCCAGGTGGCCACGGTCTCCTCGGGGACACCGGGGGCCGGGGTGATGCGCCAGTCCGCGTTGCGGTAGCCGTAGAGGTGGGTCAGTTCGATCGTGGCGCGCTCGCAGTCGATGCGGATCCGGCTCACCTCGTCGGGGCTCAGCACGCTGTTGACCACGGTGGCCACGGCGCCGCTGGCGAACCGCACCTGCGCCGTGGACACGTCCTCGGTCTCGACGTCGTGCACGAGCCGCGCCGCCATCCCCCGCACCTCGCTCCAGGGCCCCATCAGGTCCAGGAGCAGATCCGTCTGGTGGATGCCATGCCCCATGGCGGGCCCGCCGCCCTCGGTCGCCCACCGCCCGCGCCACGGAACGGAGTAGTAGGCGGCGTCCCGGTACCAGGTGGTCTGGCAGTGGGCGACCAGCGGGCGGCCGAACGCCCCCTCCCGCAGCAGCCGCCGCACATGGCGCGCGCCGGAGCCGAACCGGTGCTGGAAGACGATGGAGGCGTACGGTCCCGCGTCCCCGGGCTTCTCGGCGGTCTCGATGGCATCGAAGTCGGCGAGGGACGGGCACGGCGGCTTCTCGCACCACACCCAGGCGCACGCCTTCAGCGCGGTCACCGCCTGGTCGCGGTGCACGGCGGGCGGTGTGCACAACACCACGAGATCGGGCCGCAGTTCGGTCAGGGTCGCGTCGAGGTCCGTCGAGGCGTACGGAATCCCGGCGCCATCCGCGAACGCGCGCACCGCGGCCGTGTCGACGTCGACGGCGGCGACGATCTCCACCTCGCCCGCGTCGGCGAGCGTGCGCAGCGCGGGCAGATGGCTGGAGCGCGCGATGCCCCCGGTGCCGACCACGGCGGTGCGCAGTGGGGTGGTGGAGCGGTGCGAAGACATGCGGACCCTCTCATGAGATATGCGGTGAGCGCGGCGCCGTGGGCACGGGTGGGCAGCCCGGACCGTCCGGCGGACAGCCGTCGGCTGCCCCCGTGACGCCCCCGTTAGCAACCGCTTGCTATCGATTGGTTCCAACGTTGTAACCGCGAAATCGCGCCACGGTCAACCCCTCGTCCGGAACGGGATTCCGAGCCGCCCCGGCGCTGACGGCCCGCCGAGGACCCTGCATAATGTGGAGAAACACAGGTGAGGAGGTCGGCCAGTGGCCGCGGTGACACTCAAGGACGTGGCGGAGCGGGCAGGGGTCTCGATCAAGACCGTGTCCAACGTTGTACGCAATGCTCCCCGCGTATCCGAGACCACGCGGAAGCGTGTGCTGAAGGCGGTGCACGAGCTCGGCTACCGGCCGAACCCGTCGGCCCGCCGCCTGCGCACCGGGCACAGCGGCCTGATCGGCCTCGCCGTGCCGGATCTGGCCACGCCGTACTTCGCCGAACTCGCCCAGCACGTACGGGCCGAGGCCGCGCAGCTGGACCTGACCGTCCTGATCGAGGAGACGTTGGGCGACGCGACGGAGGAACTGCGCCTGGCCACCGGTGTCGGCGCGTCACTGCTGGACGGCGTGATCCTGTCGCCCCTGCGTGTCTCGCCCGACGAACTCGCCGCCGTGGCCAACGAGTTCCCGCTGGTCCTGCTCGGCGAGCGCAGCTACGAGCGCGACCAGGTGGGGGCCGACCACGTCCTGATCGACAACGTCGCGGCGGCGCGCGACGCCACCGCGCACCTGGCCGGCCTCGGCCGTACGCGGATCGCCGCCATCGGCGTGGACCAGCAGGCGTCGGCGACCAGTCGTCAACGCCTGGAGGGCTTCCAACTCGCCCTGCACGAGGCGGGGGTGACCTACGACCCGCGGCTCGCGCCCGCCATCAAGGAGTTCGACCGGCGCAACGGCCTGCTGGCGATGCGCGCCCTGATCGCCCTGCCGGCCGGCGTACGCCCTGACGCGGTCTTCTGCTTCAGCGATCTGCTGGCCGTCGGCGCCCAACGCGCCCTGTTCGAAGCGGGGCTGAACATCCCGGACGACGTCGCCGTGGCGAGCATCGACGGCTCCGACGAGGCGCTCTACAGCACGCCGTCCCTCACGTCCGTGGTCCCCGACAAGACCGCCATCGCCTCACTGGCCGTGAAGTGCCTGGCGGCCCGCATCCGCTCGGACGTGCCCCTGCCGTTCGAGGTGCATACGGCTCCGCACTGGCTGCACGCCCGGGAGTCCACGAAGGGCGGGCGCCAACGGCTCTTTCCCTGATCCGGGCCGACTTTTCACTGATCCGACCGTGCTGTTCGAGCAGGGCCATAATCGACTGGCCTACTTCCTCCGGGGTGGCAGATTATTGCTCACGTGGCTCGACTACCACAATCATGCGCCTGCTCCGAGCGCAATGTGCTGCCAAAGTTGCCAGGATCCGGTCATGCGGGAGCGCCGGTCGGCCACGCTTCATGGCGTCACACCGACGGTCCACGGAAGGGCAGCCATGCCGGGCAAGAGCACCATCACCGTTCACGCCGATCGAGAAGTCCATCCCAGCTGTGCCGTGGCACCGCCCATCTACCAGACGGCGACGTTCTGGGCCGAGGACGGCGACACGTTCGCGCGGGTCGCCGTCGACCCGCGGGGCAAGGACTTCTACACCCGCTTCGGCAACCCCAACCACGCACAGGTCGCCACCGTCGTCGCCGAACTGGAGCGCACCGAGGCGGCCATGGTCACCGCGTCCGGGATGGCCGCGCTCACCACGGCTGTGCTGGCCCTGGTGTCCGCGGGCGACCACGTCATCGGGCAGAAGTCCACCTACGGGGGCACGGCGTCGGTGCTGCTGAACATGCTGCCTCGCCTCGGTGTGTCGACCACCCTGGTGGACCAGACCGACCCGGAGGCGTTCGCGAAGGCACTGACCCCGCGGACCCGTCTGATCCTCCTGGAATCCCCGAGCAATCCGCTGCTGCAGATCACCGACTTGCGCGCCGTCGCGGACCTGGCCCGCGCGCACAACGTACTGACGATGGCGGACAACACCTTCGCGACTCCGCTGAACCAGCGACCGGCGGACTTCGGCATCGATCTGGTCTGGCACAGCGCGACCAAGTACCTCAACGGCCATTCGGACGTCTCCGCCGGAGTGCTGGCCGGGCCGGCAGAGCTCCTGGACCGCATCTGGGACGTCGGCCTGCTCACCGGTGCCACGCTCGGCCCGATCGACGCGTGGCTGCTGTTGCGCGGCATGCGCACCCTGCCGCTGCGGGTGCCGCGGCACAACGCCAACGGCCTGGCGCTCGCGGAGGCGCTGAACAAGCATCCAGCGGTGGCGAAGGTGCACTATCCCGGTCTGGCCTCCCACCCGCGGCACAAGCTGGCCGCAAGCCAGATGAGCGGTTTCGGCGGGGTGCTCGGCATCGAGTTCGCCGGCGGCTTCGAGACGGCCGACGCCTTCCTCGGCCGGCTGCGCTACCCCCGCCGGTCGGCCAGCCTCGGCGGCGTGGAATCGCTGGCCGTGCATCCGGCGTCCATGTGGCGCGGGATGCTCAGCGAGGAACAGATCGCGGAATCGGTTCCGCTGGGCCTGGTCCGGCTGGCCGCGGGCACGGAGGACACGGCCGACCTGGTCGCCGACGCACTCGCCGCGGCCGACGCGGTGAGATGATCCGCGGGGAGAGACGTGGTGACTCCCCTCCGACGGCGCGATCGAGGTGGTCCGGCACTCACGGGGTGGGGGTGGAGAGCGTCTTCATGGTGACGTAGCTGTTCACCATGGCGACGCCGGGAAGGTCGGCCAGCCGGTTGGCGTGGAAGTCCTCATATGCGGTCAGGTCGGCGACCTCGACCTGAAGCAGGTAGTCGTAGTTGCCGGTGACGTGATGGACGTGAACCACCTCGGGCAGTTGGACGACCGCGCGTTCGAACGCGGCCACGTCCGCGCGTTTGTGCCTCATGAGCCGGACACCGGCGAACACGCGGAGGCTGCGGCCGAGGGCCGCGGGGTCGATCTCCGCCCGGTAGCCGCGGATCACTCCTGCTTCCTCAAGCCGGTTCACGCGCCGCAGGCAGGGTGACGGCGACAGGCCGACCCGGGCTGCGAGCTCGGCGTTGCTGATCCGCCCGTGCTTTTCGAGCACGGCGAGGATGGACCGATCCACATCATCCATAGAGGCAGACTATTGCTCAATCGGCCCGTGTACCACAAGCTCATGCCCCACTCCGGCGCAATTTCCTGCCGAAGTTGCCGAGATCGGCTCACATCGACGTGCTGACCAACAACCCTTGACCGAGTCATCCACTCGAGCAGACAACCCCCTTTCGCAGAGGAGTTTTCAGATGAGGATCCTGCTTACCGGCGGCACCGTGGTCAGCATGGACCCGGCCGTCGGCGATCTCGAACGCGGTGACGTGCTGATCGAGGACGGCGTGATCGTCGAGGTGGCCGAGGCGATCGAGGCTCCGGACGCCGAGACGATCGACGCGACCGACCGGATCGTCATGCCCGGCTTCGTCGACACCCACCGGCACACCTGGCAGACGGCGTTCCGAGGTATCGGCGCGGACTGGACGTTCCCCGAGTGGGCGGTGGCGATGCACGCCACGCTCAAGCCTCATTTCCGGCCCGAGGACGTCTACCTGGGCACCCTGCTCGGCCGGCTGGAGGCTCTGCACTCCGGTGTGACCACGATGCTGGACTGGTTCCACTGCGCGCAGAGCCCCGAGCACGCGTACGCCGCCGTCGCGGCGCTGCGCGACACAGCCGGACGGTCGGTCTTCTGCCACGGCGCGGGGTGGGGCACCACCGGCTCGGTCGAGACCGAGATCCGCCGTGTGCGCTCCGCACTTCCCGGGGACGGCCTGGTCACCATGTCGTTCGGGCTGCGCGGTGCGGAGGACACCTCCATGGACACCGTCGCCGAGGAGCTGAGGCTGGCGGCCGAACTCGGCCTGCGCACCAGCCTGCACGTCGAGTCCGACGGCACCCGCCGCCCGGTCGCCGATCTGCACGAGCACGGCCTGCTGCGGGACACCACGACGTTCGTACACGTCAACGGGCTCGGCGACGACGAGCTGCGGATGCTCGCCGACGCCGGCGGCTCGGTGTCGATCAGCCCGGACGTCGAGCTGAGGATGGGGTTCGGCTGGCCGATGACCGGCCGGATGCTGGCCGCCGGGCTGCGCCCGACACTCTCCATCGACGACGTCCCCTCCGTCGGCGGCGACATGTTCGCCACCATGCGCACCACCTTCGTCGTACAGCGCGGCCTGGACGGCGGCCTCAACTCCCGGGACCTGCTGGAGTTCGCCACCGTCGACGGCGCCCATGCGCTGGGACTCGCCGCCCGCACGGGCAGCCTCACCCCCGGCAAGGACGCCGACGTGATCCTGCTGCGTGCCGACGACATCACCGTGCTCCCGGTCACCGATCCGGTCGGCACGATCGTCGCAGCCGGTCACCCCGGCCTGGTCGACACGGTTCTCGTCGCGGGCCGCGTCGTCAAGCGGGACGGTGTGCTGGTGGACGTGGACCTGCCCGCGCTCAAGGCACGACTGGTGGCATCCCGCGACCAGGTCGCGGCGGCCGCCGGCATTCCGCTCGACGGCACCTGGCGTCCACAGCCGAAGGCGGCGTAACCGCACGAACCGGAGTCCCCGCCCGCTCAGTTCCTTTGATGAAGCAGGAGGCCGACCCGTGAAGCTGGTGCGTCAGGCCGACGGGGATGGTGCTCTATGAGCCGTCCGGATTGAGCGTGATGGTGGCGGGGGTCGGACCGTCGGGGCGGACGGTGATCCCGAAGACGGCCGATGTCGGGACGGCGTGGAAGGAGGGGGTGAAGGCGGGCAGCAGATGCTCCAGGACGACGGTCATCTCGCGCATGGCGAACTGCGCGCCCAGGCAGGCCCGGGCGCCGATGCCGAACGGGTAGTACTCGCCGTGCCGGGAGGGGCGGCGGTCCTCGTCCGCGGTGGTGAACCGTTCGGGGTCGAACTGCTCGGGTTCGGGCCAGAGCGCCGGGTCGCGATGGGTGAGGTACGGGCACACGAAGATGTCAGTGCCGGCCGCGACGCGGTAGCCGGCGATGGTGTCGTCTTCGGTGGCGTGACGGGGGATCAGCCACACCGCGGGGTAGAGCCGCAGGGTCTCCGAGACGAGAGCCCGGATGGCCCTCCCGCGCTCGGGTGAGCCCACGGCTCCCGCGCCCAGGGCCCGGTGGCGGGCGTCGGGATGGCGGTCGAGCAGCAGATACAGCCAGGACAGCGTCTTGGCAGTGGTCTCGTGACCGGCGGCGAGCAGGGTGACCAGTTCGTCGCGGATCAGCTGGTCGGTGTATTCGGGGCAGCTCTTTCCGGCGTCCACCAGGACGCGCAGCAGGCCGGGGCCTTCCGGTCCCGACTCCCCTCGGCGGGCGGCCGCGATCGCCTGTTCGGCGACGGCGTCGATTCTCGCGAGGTCCGCGGCCACGGCGGCGCGCAGCTCGGCTGCGTCGGCGGACGCGGACGGGGTGGTCGGAAGGGCGGCGCCTACCGCCTCGACGGCGGCGAGTTCGCGGTTCGTGGTCTCGTCGAGGGGGTGGCCGGTAAGGGAACGCCAGATGGTGTCCAGGGCGAAGAAGCGCATGTCCTCGCCGACGTCGGTCGGTGTGCCGGTACGGGCGCACTGCGCCCAGTGGTCGGCGGCGCGGCGCGCGGCGCCGACGATCCGCTGCTCGTAGCGGCGGATCCCTGCGCCGGTGAACTGGGTCTGCAGAAGGCGGCGCTGACGCTTCCACGGTTCTCCGGTGGCCGAGAGCACGCCGTCTCCAACCAGCACGCGGGCCCGATGGGAGCGCTTGACGTAGCGGTCGGGATGATGGGCGAGGACGTGCTGTACCGCCTCTGGGGCGGTGACCAGCACCGTGGGGCGCGGGCCGAGGCGCACCGCGCTGACCCCGCCGAGCTCGCGCGCCTGGGCCAGCAAGTCGACCACCGCTCCCGAGGAAGAGCGCCATCGCTTGACGGCCGCCGGATCGAGCTCTGGGGGCAGGGGCATGGCACCGGGTCCGGGTGGCGGGAGGGGGACGCCTTGCGGGGCTGCACTGGCCAATGGGCTCTCCTGCTCGGTGACTGCATGGGCCACGCCACGGCTGCGCCGGTGGCTCCAGGAATGGACCACCGAATGATGGCACAGCGGTCCGCCGGCGCGGTTCGCCTGCCGCGTAGATGGGGCGCTTCCGGCATCGCCCGCCGGGCCCCTCCACCAAGCAGCCGCCGCCGTTCCTCGAACTCCGGGTTGGCGGACTTCATCTAACGGACCGTCGGGTTTCCTGTCGGCCGCTCACTCTCGCGGCCGCGCTTGCCGGAGGGGCTGGCGCCGGCTGGATGAGCCGCCTGTGACGCGGGACGTCGGCTCGACGCGGTGTCCCGCGGTGCGGATGGTGTCAGCGGGTGACCCGGGCGGGACACGGCACGCGCCCTGTACCAGGGCCGCGCCGCCGACGAAGGGCCCGCGCTGATCGCGCGGTGCGCGAACGAGGACGACGTGGCGACCGTCCTGCGCCACGCCTTCGCCCGCCGTATCCCGGTGGCCGTGCGCGGTGGCGGGCACGGCTCGGACGGGTACGCCATGCCCGGTGGCACGCTGGTCGTCGACCTGTCGCCGATGAAGGCGATCACCGTCGACCCCCGCACCCGGGTGGTACGGGCCCAACCCGGTGTTCTGCTGGGTGAGCTGGACGCCGCGACTCAGCGGTACGGCCTGGCCGTGCCCGCCGGAACGGTCAGCGCGACCGGCGTCGCCGGACTGACCCTCGGCGGCGGTATAGGCCACTTGATGCGCCGCTACGGCGCCACCGTGGACAACCTGCTGGCATGCGAGATGATCGCCGTCGATGGCCGTAAGGTGCGCTGCGACGAGACCGAGAACTCCGAGCTGTTCTGGGCTCTGCGCGGCGGTGGCGGCAACTGCGGGGTCGTCACGGCATTCGAGTACCGCGCGCACCCGGTCGGCCCCGATGCCGTGGCAAGCCAGTTGATCTTCCCCTTGGACCAGGTAGCCGACATCCTCGGCAAGCTGCCGATCCATATGGCCACGGCCCCGCGGGAGCTGGGCCTGCTCGCCGCGCTCGCACCCGCCCCCGCGCTGCCGGCGCTGCCCGAGGAAGCACACGGCGAACCGGTGCTCGTCCTCGTTCCCGTTTACACCGGAGACCCGGCTCAAGCCGACGAGGTCATCGAGCCGCTCACCGCGCTCGGGCGCCCGCTGGCCAACCTCGTCACGACGATGCCGTGGTCGCGGGCCAACCGCATGCTGGACGCCGTGGCCCCGCACGGCAAGCGCATGAACGCGCGCGGCGGCTATCTGCCGGCCCTGTCCGCCGAGGTCATCGACGTCCTCCTCGCGAACGCCGCCGCCGCGCCGTCCGGCCCCGGCGCGGCGACCACGATCAACCTGTGGTGCATGGGCGGCGCGATTTCCGAGGACACCGCCGAGGATGCCGTGGCCTTCTCCCGCGAGCGAGCCGCCTGGCTGTGGGAGGCGGTCGGCATGTGGAACGCGCCCGAGGACGACACGCGGTATGCCCAGTGGGCGACGGCCCTCGACGCGGCTGTGCGCCCGCACTCCTTGACCAACGGCTACCCCAACCTCACCGATGACCTGGGTGAGGACTGGCGCCGCACAGTGCACGGCAGCGCGGCCAAGCACCAGCGGCTGCGCGCGGTCAAGGCCACCTGGGACCCCGACAACCTGCTCCGGTTCAACAAGGACATCCCCCCGGCCGGCACCGACTCCGCGACTGCCGGATGACGAAGCATCGCCCCTCGGCCGCGGCGGTAACGGCGGGGCGGGGGGCGGCGGTTCAGGCCGTGGGGGCGGTCGGCACCGTGGCCATCCCGGCTGCCTGGCGCAGTGCCTCGACCATGCTGCCGGCCTCCGCCGTGCCCGTTCCGGCGATGTCGAATGCGGTGCCGTGGTCGACGGAGGTGCGGATGACGGGCAGGCCCACAGTGAGGTTGACACCCGCCTCGATGCCCAGGACCTTGACCGGGCCGTGGCCTTGGTCGTGGTACATCGCCACGATCAGGTCGTAGTCGCCGCGCGAAGCGAGGAAGAAGGCGGTGTCGGCGGGGAGTGGACCTCGGGCGTCGACGCCGTCGGCGCGCAGCTTCTCAAGGGCCGGGACGATCTTCTCGTCCTCCTCGCCGTAGCCGAACAGGCCGTTCTCGCCCGCGTGCGGATTGATGCCGCAGACACCGATGACGGGGGCAGGGGTGCCGGCGCGGACCATCGCCTCGTGGCCGCGGCGCACGGTGCGCTCGACGAGGCCCGGCTCGATGCGGTTGACGGCGTCGATCAGGCCGATGTGCGTGGTGACGTGGATGACCTTCACCTTCTCGGTGGAGAGCATCATCGAGACCTCCTCGGTTCCGGTCAGGTGGGCGAGGAGTTCGGTGTGGCCGGGGTAGATGTGGCCCGCGGCGTGCAGGGCCTCCTTGTTGAGAGGTGCGGTGCAGATGGCGTGCGCCTCGCCCGCCACGGCGAGTTCGGCGGCGCGCTCGATGTACGCGTACGCGGCGTCACCCGCGACCGGCGACAGCCTGCCCCAGGGCAGGTCGGCGGGGAGCAGGCCGAGGTCGACCACGTTGACGCGGCCGGGTGTGAAGTCCGCGTCGCGCGGGTGGTCGACGGCGGCGATCTCGCAGTCCAGGCCGAGGATGCGGGCGGCCTCGCGCAGCCGCCGCGCGTCGCCGATGACGACGGGGCGGCAGCGGGTCAGGACGGCGTCGTCGAGCAGGGCCGCGACGACGACCTCGGGGCCGATGCCGGCACCGTCGCCCATGGTGACGGCGATGAGGGGGAGGGGGGTGGGCATGAGAACAGCTCCTAGGCGGGAGGCGGACGGTGACAGGTTCTGGTGGCTGCCGTGGAGGCGGCCAGGCGGGGCCGCAGCGCGACAGCGATGCGCAGCAGCGAGTCCTCGCCGCCGTAGCTGCCGGGGCGGGTGACGACGTGGCGGCCGTCGGGGGTGCGGGAGTGGACGGCGCCGTGGTGGATCTCGCCGAGCGGTTCCAACTCCCGGATGCCCAGGGCGTCCAAGGTGGCGCGGGCGGTCTCGCCGCCGGTCAGGACGAGGTCGGGGCGGCCCGGGCAGGTGGCGGCGAGCGCACCCAGGGCGGTGCTGAGGGCCCGCCCCGCGCCGGGGCGCGGGCCCGCTGAACCGTCGATGGACAACACGGTCAAGGAGGGAGCGGCGGCTGCGGGCGGCAGACGGACCGTGCCCGCCGCCACGTCAGCCGGGTCCAGCGGCACGTGGCGCGCGCCGAGCACGGTGAGGCGCGCGATCTGCGCAACCGCACCGGGCTCGGCGGTCCCCACGACGAAGAGCAACGGGGTGTGGTCCCGCTCGAGCATGGGCGGGGGCGCGGCGGCAGCGGAACGCGGCAGCGCGCGTCCGAGCGCGGCCGCCAGACCACCGCTGCCCAGGAGCCGGAATCCGGGGCCGAGCCGCAGCGCCGCCGCGGCCACCGCATCCAGGTCGGCGTCGGTCTCGGCGTCCGGAGCGGGATGCGCACCGGACGCGGCGATCCGCCGGAACGCCGCGTCCAGTGCGGCGGGTGCGGACCGTACGACGTCGAGGGGGATCGTACGGACCGGCAGACCGGACAGCGCCTCGGGCAGCGAGCGGGGCGCGGACGCGCGTTCCGCGCGCCAGCCGTCCGTGTGGTGCAGTGGAACGCCGTTCATATGCACGACGCCGCCGATCACGGTGCGCCGGGCCGCGGGCAGCGCGGGGGCGACGACGACGGCCTCGGCGCCCTCGGCGTAGGCGGCGGCCTCCGCGGCGAGACGGCCGCGCAGCTGTGAGTCGACCTTCTTGTACAGCAGGGGAGGCGGGTCGGCCCGCGCCGCGCGCAGCGCTGTCCGCACGGCGTGTGCCGCGTCCGCGGGCGGCAGGTGCCGGGTGTCCAGGTCCACGACGAGGTCGTGCGCGGCAGCGGTCCCGGCCACGTCAGCGGCGTCGAGCGACAGACGGACGGGACCGCCGAGCGCGCGGGCGGTCTCGGCCGCGCCGGACAGGTCGTCCGCGAGCGCGACGACGTACGGCAGCACGGGCGGCGGGGCGGATGGAAGCGGCGGTGGGGGCGGGGAAGCCACGGGATCGAACCTCCTCGGGCGCGCCCGGCGGTAGGCGGCCCGGTGAGGATCATGACATATATTGCGTGAACTGCGCGATAGATCTTGCGTGATTTACGCAACCGTGCGAGCGTTCCCATGGCGCCGACGGCCGTCACCCGTGGACCGTGGCCGCCTTCGTGGACGCGACGCGGACCGGCTTACACAGCACATCGCATCGCACCACACCCGGTCGCGGCGGAGCGCGCCGGCGGGAACCACCGCGGCGACCGGTCGAGGCCGGGTAGCCGTACGGTGCCACCCGCGATGCGCACATCACGCATGTGATCGCCTACGAGTACGACCGCATCACCCGCACGACCGGCACTACGCACGACCAGCATCACGCATTACCCGCACCACCCGCCTCGGAAGGAACCCGCCGTGACCGTCGGCCTCGCACTCCCGCACGTGCCCGTCCCGTTGTCCCCGCTCGTCCTCGGGACGATGACCTTCGGTGACACCGCCGACCGCGCGACGGCCGCCGCGATGGTGGACGCCGCGCTCGACGCGGGCATCACCGGCGTGGACACGGCCAACGGCTACGCGGGCGGTGAGAGCGAGCGCATCCTCGCCGAGCTGCTGCCCGGCCGCCGCGACCAGGTGGTCCTCGCCACCAAGGCGGGCATTCCGCACCCCGACCAGGGCGAGCACGCGCCGCTCTCCCCCGAGGGCCTGCGCGCCGCACTCGACGGGAGCCTCAAGCGCTTGGGCACCGACCGCGTCGATCTCTTCTACCTGCACCAGCCGGACCGCAGGACACCGCTCACCGAGACCCTGGCGACCATCGCCGAGTTCGTACGGGCCGGCAAGGTCCTCGCCCTTGGCGTCTCCAACTTCGCCGCGTGGCAGATCGCCGAGCTGAACCGGGTGGCCGACGAGGTCGGCGCACCCCGCCCCGTCGTCGCCCAGCAGCTCCACAATCTCCTCGCGCGCCGTATCGAGGAGGAGTTCACGGAGTACGCCGCCACCACCGGACTGCGCACGATGGTCTACAACCCGCTCGGCGGCGGCCTGCTCACCGGCCGCCACCGCTTCGAGCAGGCCCCGGGCGACGGGCGCTTCGGCGACTCCAAGCTGGCCGTGATGTACCGCGAGCGGTACTGGAACGAGGACTTGTTCCGCGCCGTCACCGACCTCACCCGCATCGCCTCCGAGGCGGGCCTGCCGCTGACCGACCTGGCCCTGCGCTGGCTGCTGTCCCGGCCCTCCACCGACGCGCTGCTGCTCGGCGGCTCCAAGGTCGAGCACCTGAAGGCCAATATCGCCGCCGCGTCCGCGGGCCCGCTGCCCGTGGATGTCCTGGCCGCCTGCGACGAGGTCGGCGCCCGTCTGCGCGGCCCGATGCCCGCCTACAACCGCTGACCTCGCCACCCACCTCGCAACGTCGCAAGGGAGACACCCATGGCCACCGGCCGCACCTCCGCCCAGTTCGTCGCCGCGCTGCGCAATCGCGAGCGGCTCATCGGCTACTGGTCGTTGCTCGACTCGCCGGTCGCCGCCGAGCGCCTCGCCCGCGTCGGCTACGACTACCTGGCCTTCGACGCCCAGCACGGCCTCTTCGGCTACCAGGGCATGCTGCACAACCTCCTCGCCACCGACACCAAGGGCAGCACCGCCGTCGGCATGGTGCGCGTCGAGGCCAACGACCTCACCTACATCGGCAAGGCGCTCGACGCGGGCGCGAGCGCCGTGATCGTCCCGCTGATCGACAACGCCCAGGACGCCGCCGACGCCGTCGCCGCCGTCCGCTACCCGCCGCTGGGCCGCCGCTCGTACGGCCCGATGCGTGCCCAGCTGCGCATCGGCCCGAACCCGGCCGACACGCACGACCAGACCGCCGTCCTCGCGATGATCGAGACGGCCGACGGCCTGGCCAACGTCGAGGAGATCTGCGCGACCCCCGGCCTGGACGGCGTCTACGTCGGCCCGTCCGACCTGCGCCTGGCCATCGGCGGCGCGACGTCCACCGACTCCTCCGTACAGGACGAGTTCGAGCAGGCCCTCGCCCGCGTCCGCAAGGCGGCCGAGGCGGCGGGCATCGCGGCCGGCATTCACAACGCCGACGGCGAGAGCGCCGCCCGTCGCCTCGCCGAGGGCTTCACATTCGCCACGGTCGCGGCCGACGTCGTGCACCTGCAGCAGATCGCGACGTCCCACCTTCAGGCGGCACGCGGCGAGGCCCGCTGATGCCGACCACGCTCATCACCACGCCCACCTTCGCCCGGCATTCGGCGCGCCCCTGGCAGATCCTGGAGGAGGCCGGAGCGGGTCCCCTGCGCCCCCGCGAGGACGCCGCGCTGCCCACCGCCGAACTGCTTCAGCACGCGGCCGAGGCGGATGCGCTGATCGTCGGCATGGACCCGATCACCCCCGAGGTGATGGACGCCGCGCCCCGCCTCAAGGTGATCGCCAAGCACGGCGTCGGCGTCGACACCATCGACGTGGCCGCCGCCCACGCGCGCGCGATACCCGTGGTGTGCGCGCCGGGCAGCAACTCGCGCGCGGTGGCGGAGTACACCTTCGGCCTGCTGCTGTCCGCGACCCGCTCCCTCGCCACCTCGCACAGCGCGGTGGCGGCGGGCGGCTGGCCGAAGCTGTTCGGCCCCGAGCTGCACGGCAAGACGCTGGGCATCATCGGCTTCGGCCGCATCGGCCGCCTGCTGGCCGGCTACGCCCGCGCCTTCGGGATGGAGCCGCTCGCCCACGACCCGTACGTCTCCGAGGCCGACGTCCGTGCGCACGGCGCCGAACCGGCCGCGCTCGACGCCCTGCTGGCGCGCGCCGATGCCGTCAGCCTGCACACTCCGCCCGACCCGTCCGGCACCCCGCTGCTCGACCACGCCCGCCTGGCGGCGATGAAGCCGGGCGCGATCCTGGTCAACGCCGCGCGCGGCGGCCTCGTCGACGAACGCGCGCTCGCCGAGCTGCTCGGCTCCGGGCACCTCGGGGCCGCGGCCCTCGACGCGTTCAGCACCGAACCCCTGCCCGCCGACCACCCGCTGCGCGAGGCCCCGCGCACCCTCCTCACCTCCCACATGGCCGCCTGCACGCCCGAGGCCAACCAGGCCATGGGCGCGATGGTGGCCGAGGACGTCGTCCGCGTCCTGGCGGGCGAGGAGCCGCACCACCAGGCGCGCTGAGACACCACCGCACACCGCACCACGACACGACCCCTTTCCTCATTCCGGATACCGGCGATGGCGCCGGAAGATCCCCTAAGGATCCGATATGTCCACCACGACCGACGGTGCCATGGCGCCGCCGCCACCCGCGCAGGCCGACCCGTACGCCCTGCGCGCCGAAGACGCCCGCCCGGCCCCCGAGACCTTCCGCGGCCGAGTGCGCCACCTCGGCCCCGGGCTCGTGCTGTCCGCCGCCGTCGTCGGCTCCGGGGAACTGATCACCACCACTTCGCTCGGCGCGAAGGCCGGGTTCGCGTTGCTGTGGCTGGTGATCATCTCGACCGCGGTCAAGGTGTGGGTGCAGATGGAGCTGGCCCGCTGGACCATCCTCAACGGCCGGCCCGCGCTCGACGGCTTCCGCGACGTAGGCCCCCGGATCGGCCGGCTGAGCTGGATCAACTGGCTCTGGATCGGCATGGACTTCGCCAAGATGTTCCAGCGCGGCGGCATCATCGGCGGCACCGCGGCGGCCTGCTCGATCCTGCTGCCGATCCACGGCGCGTCGCTGAGCACATCATCGCTGACGATCTGGGCCCTGATCGTGACCGGCGCCGCCATCCTCATCCTGCAGACGGGCAAGTACCCCGTCGTCGAGCGGGTCGAGGTCATCGGCATCACCCTCAAGACGATCATCACCGTCGGCCTGGCCCTCGCCCTGCCGTTCACCGCCTTCGGGTACGGCACCGAGCAGCTCGCCGGCGGACTGAGCTTCGAGATACCCGCGGGCACGGTCGGCATCGCGCTCGCCATGTTCGGCATCACCGGTGTCGGCGCCGACGAGATGACGACGTACACCTACTGGTGCCTGGAGAAGGGCTACGCCCGCTGGACCGGCCCGGACGACGGCAGCGAGCAGCGCGCCCGGCGGGCCGAGGGCTGGCTCAAGGTCATGCGGCTGGACGTGGGCGTCTCCTGGGTCGTGTGCACCCTCTGCACCCTGTCCTTCTACGTGATCGGCGCCTCGGTGCTCCACCCGCAGGGCCTGGTGCCCGAGGGCAACGACATGATCACCACGCTGTCGCACATCTACACCGACACGCTCGGCCCATGGGCGGAGTACCTCTTCCTGGCCGGTGCGATCGCCGTCCTCTTCTCGGTCACCGTCGCCTCGTCGGCCAGCGTCCCCCGCTTGTGGACCAACACCCTCGGTCTGCTCGGAGTGGTCGACTGGCACGACATGCGCTCGCGCACGCGCACCATCCGCATCCTCACCTGCTGCCTGCCCCCGGTGTGGATGTGCATCTTCCTGTGGGTCCAGTCGCCGGTCCTGATGGTGCAGATCGGCGGCATCGGCGGTGGCATCTTCCTGCTCGCGGTCGTGGTCGCGGTCTGGCGCCTGCGTTACACCGGCGTCCCGCCGCGCTTCCGCGCCAACCCCTGGCTGACCGCCGCCCTCGTCCTGAGCAGCGTGGCGATCGCGTTTCTCGGGGTGTACGGAGTGCTCGACACGCTCGAGCTCACGCCCGGCAGCTGAACGGTGACGGGTCCCGGCCCGGTGAGGGGCGGGCTCACGCGGCCCGCCCGGCCCGCATCCCTTCGTACAGGCTCGGGTCGTGGGCGCAGACGATCGTCAGGTCGGGTTCCGCGCGCCGGTGCAGCTCGCTGAGGCGGGCGTGGTTGGCGCGGACCTGTTCCAGGTCGTACGCGACGGCTGTCTCCATGGCGCGGAGGGCCGCGGGCACGGGGGCGCGGCCGTCGAGGGTGCCGGGGTGGTAGAAGGCGTCGCCTGCGTGGAGGATCCAGCGGGTGCCGGTGTCGACCGCGACGCAGGCGTGGCCGCGGGTGTGGCCGGGGAGGGAGATCAGGACGATGCCGGGCGCGACGGAGTCGAGCTCCTTGGCGGCGGCGAATCCGCGCCACGTGTCGCCCTCCGGGCTGTGTTCGACGATGCTCGGGCCGTGGGCCCACTGGGCGGGGCGGAAGCGGAGGCGTTCGCGCCAGGAGGGGGCGTGGATCGCGCCGTGTGCCTCGGCCGCGGTGACGTGGACGGTGGCGTGCGGAAAGTCGGCGAGGCCGCCGATGTGGTCGGAGTCGAAGTGGGTGAGGACGATGTGGCGGACGTCGTCGCGGTGGAAGCCGAGCCGTTCGACCTGGCGGGCGGCGGTTTCCTCGGGGTCGAGGGCCGGTCTGATGTAGTGGCGGGCCGGGCCCACGCGGCGGCCGGCGGTGGCGATGTCCAGGAGGCCGAAGCCGGAGTCGACGAGCACGAGTCCCTGTGCGTCCGTCTCGAGGAGGAGGACGTGACAGACCAGACGCGGTCCGCCGCGCAGATGCATGGTGCCGCAGTTGAGGTGGTGGACCTTCACGACAGGTCGGCCTTCGGCGTGTTGACGAGGGTGGGGTGTGGGGTGCCGCCGGCTTCCTTGAGGAGTCCGCGCAGGCAGCGGACGGCCAGGAGCCAGTTGCGCGGGTTGCGCAGGTTCAGGCCGCCGAGCAGCTGTTTCAGCAGCGTGAGGCTGTCGAAGTAGACCCGTTCGCAGACGAGGTTCTCGCCGCCGTCTCCGTCGTCGTCGAAGATGAAGTACGCGGTCATGCGGACCCGGAAGCGGTTTCCGGTGGGCGGGATCGCGCCCAGCGGGCCGAGGTGCGTGCCCAGCAGCCAGAATTCGACGATCACGGCGTCGTCGCTGTGGCGCAGGGCGATGATCTCGTGGTCCTGGTCGGGAAAGGCGTGGCGGCTGTCGCGGTAGTAGCCGCGTACGGCCGTGTCGCCGTCGTGGACCGTCATGGTGGGGATCAGTTCGTAGCGCGGATGCGGGAAGGTGGCCAGGACGTCGTCCCACTCCTGGCGGACCTCGTCGTGGAAGTGGTCCAGGACCAGCTTCTGGCGGGACGCGCGGATCTCGTCGCTGAGCACGGTGGTCATCGGTGGGTCACTGCCTTGTGGGTGAAGGTGGGGCTGGTGCCGGGATTGGTCCAGGCGGCGGTCAGCTCGCTGGAGGGGAAGAACTGCAGGAAGCGGGGGTCGGCCTGGGAGCGGTCGACGAGCGTCTTCTCGATGACGAGCGAGTTGTACTGCTCGGCGGTCGTCTCGATGGTGTTGGCGTTCAGGACGACCTCCTGCTGCCAGGCGCGAGCCCAGCGGGCGATGCCGGGCATACGAGAGTGCTCGGGGGTCAGGCACTCGGCGGCGATGGCGTTCTCGCTGGACGCCCAGATGCCGCTGGAGGTGTTCAGCAGGAGGGTCTGGTTGCCCAGAACATGGCCGGGGGTGGCGATCACCGCGACACCGGGGCCGAGGAGCAGCGAGCCGTCGACGGCGAGAAAGGCTTCGGGCCGCACATCCCGGTAGGCATCGGGCTGGTACCAGGGCTGCTGAAGCGGGTGGAGCTCGGACATGGCCAGCAGTTCACGCCGTTGCACGATCACCTTGGCGTGAGGGAAGACCGGCTCGAGGGGACCGTCGCCGAAGTCCGGCTGGGGTGTGCTGGTGCCGATCCACCGGCGCAGGTCCTGGGTGTGCAGGTGGTCGAAGAGGAGATAGTCCACGTCCTCGGGCGCGATGCCGAGCCCGGCCAGGTGTCCGAGGACCGTGCCGTGTTCGGTGACCATCAGGGATCGCACCGGGGCAGGTGTACGGCGGGACAGTGCGGCGAAGTACGGGGTATTTCGGCCGAGTTGGACATCGCTCGGCTCGAACAGGAGCACCCGTCGCCGCCCGTCGCTCTCGGTCCAGCGGACGACGAGCATGCGGTTGGTGATGGCGAGGAACGGGGCGATGGCCCGGGAGGCACGGAAGAGCCCGAACCTCGTCGGATAGGGCAGGGTCACCAGGTCGCAGGTGGTCACGCTGTCCGGGGTACCGGTCGCCGCGAACTCGGTACGCAGCGCCTTCGCCCGCGTACGGGCCCACCTGAGCTGTGCGCCGTAGCCGCCGGGTATGCCCTCGAGGCCGCCGAGGGTGGTGATCGGGGTGCCGAGCGTGGGCATGTCGAGGACGTCGGTGTCCTGCCAGGCGAGCTTCAACGATCGGGTCCTTCCCTGGTCGGCTCGTGAACCCAGTGCGATCACTCAACGTGACACTTGCACCGCACGTTTTGTGGGTCGGGACGCTAGACTTGCGACGCAAGTGATGTCAAGGGAAGGTGACGCATGACGGCGCGAGGAACCGGCCGTGGCAGGCGGCTCGGCCTGACCCGCGAAAAGGTGATCGCGGCAGCGGTGGCGATGATCGACCGCGACGGCCCCGACGCCTTCTCCCTGCGCAAACTGGCAACCGAGCTCGACATCGAGAACATGTCGCTCTACAGCCACGTACCGAACAAGGGCGCCCTTCTCGACGGCGTCGCCGAAGCGCTGCTGGCCGGTATCGCCTTTCCCGAGCGGGAGGGCGGAACATGGCAGGAGCGGATCCGGGCCCACGCCGCCGCCTTCCGCGCCGCCGCCAAGCAGCACCCGAAGGCGTTCCCCCTGGTGCTGACCCGGCCCACGCAGTCGCCCGCCGCCCTGGAAGCCATCCGCTCCACGCTGTCCTGCTTCGACGAACTCCGCCTCGACCCCGAGGAGATGGTCCACGCCCTGCGCGGCTACACCGCCTTCGTGGTCGGCTCGATCATGCGCGATCTGGGGTACGCCATCTATCTGGGCGCCATGGACAGCGACCAGGTCCAGCAGCGCACCGAAGCCATCGCGGCCTCCGGCGACCCACTTCTGACCGCGACCGCGCCCTATCTGGCCGACAGCGATGACGACGCGGAGTTCCAGTACGGCCTGGAGCTGTTGATCTCCGGCCTGGCCGCCAAGGTCGGCGTTCCCTACGACGACGGCCGCGGCCGCCAGCTACCGTGAGGGCGGTTGCTCCTCGAGTTCCGATCCGGCTTCGCCGCGTACGGGGGTGCGGACCACAAGCCCAAGATCAAGGTCGGCGAGGCCAAGCCGTGGAAGCAGGGGGGCCGTCGGTTTTCGGGTGCCGGACCCGGAGGCGGGTCCGGCTGCGCCTGAGGCGGTTCAGGCGGCGGCGCGGAGCGGCGCCAGGGCTTCGGTCCAGGCGACCACCTGGTCGAGCAGGGTGTTGAGCCCGGCCACGTTGTAGTCGCCGGGCTTGAAGACGCTGAAGTTCTCGAACTCGGTGATCAGCGAGAGCGCCACCTGCTGACGGACGTCGGCCATCTGCAACTCGCCGACGACGAGCCGCAGATGCTCCACGGCCCGGGCCCCGCCGACCCCGCCGTACGAGACGAAACCGACCGCCTTGTTGTTCCACTCCGCGTACAGGTAGTCGATGGCGTTCTTGAGCACGCCGGATGTGCTGTGGTTGTACTCCGGGGTGACGAAGACGAACCCGTCGAAGGAGGCGATCTTCGCCGCCCATTTCTTCGTGTGCTCCCCCTGGTACTGGCCCATCGTCGGGGGCAGCGGCTCGTCCAGATGCGGCAGCGGGTAGTCACGCAGGTCGACGAGTTCGAACTCGGTGTCGCCGCGCTGGGAGGCGATGCCGTGGACCCCACTGGGCCACCTGCTCGCCATTGCGGTTGGGGCGTGTACTGCCGAGGATGATGCCGATCCTGGTCATGGGGTGTCCTTGTCGGTGCGGTGTTCCGGGTTGTTACGGGGTCCTGAACCGGTGTTCAGGAAGCGCGCGGTTCTCCTGTGGGTGCCGTCAGAACGAGTGGGGCCCGAATCGGCCCCAGGCCACGAAAACGGTCAGCGCCAGCAGCACCACGTTCACGGCGACCGACTGGGCCTCCCCGCGCCGGCCGTGGGTGATCGCGGCGCCGAACATGATCAGTCCCAGGCCGGAAGCGGCCAGCGGGACCAGCGCCGGGGCCATGTCGACCGCTGCGGGCAGAATCAGCCCGATCGCGCCGAGGGCCTCGAGCAGACCGATCGTCTTGATCGCCCCTGGCGGGAAGTCCTCGGCCCAGCCCATGGACGGGCTGGCCAGGAGCTTCTCCTTGGGCTGAGCGAGCTTGGCAGCGCCGGCTCCGAGGTAGACCAGGGCGAGCAGGGCCGCGACAGCCCACAAGGTGACGTTCACAGGTACAGATACCTCTGGTGATCGGGTGGTGCGGAACCCTCTGGCGGGCCCACAGGGAAATAGTTGAACTGCCATCCAACGTAAAAGAAGGTAGATGACGCGTCAACCTATCAATCCATAATCTCGGCGAGATGGGTCAGGCCGCGCGTTCGGCCGAGGTCCGTGCGCTGATCACGGCCCGTCCGCGCTCCGACTGCGGGAAGCGGTTGAGCATCGCGCGCAGCTCCGCGGCGCCGACGTTGGCACCGAAAGGCTCCGTTCCCGGTTCGAGGCGTACGCCTTCGGCCAGCCCTCCGGCCGTGACGGGGTCGAAGCCGAGGGCGTCGACGAGGCGCCCCACGGTGGCGAGGTCGTCCGGATCGTTCCCGGCGATCGCGATCGCCTTGCGGCCCGGCGTGCCCGCGGGCCGGGCGCCGTCCTCGAGGTCGTGGTAGCCCATGTGGTTGAACGCTTTGACCACGCGCGCTCCCGCCAGGTACGCCTGCACGATCTCGCTCGAGGAGGTGAGCGGGTCGGTGAGGTCCTCGCGGCCGCCGTCGACCTCCCACCAGTAGTTCATCGCGTCGATGACGAGCTTCCCGCGCAGCACTTCGGCCGGAATACCGCGGTACTTGCCGAGCGGAAGCGCCAGGACGACGATGTCCGCCTTCGTCGCGGCCTCCTCGGCGGTCACCGCGGCCGCGCCGGGGGTCAGGACTTCGATGGTGAGGGCGATCTTCGCGGGATCGCCCGATCCGGCGATGAGCACGCGATGGCCGGCCGTCAGGGCCAGCCGTGCGAGCACGGTGCCGACCTTTCCCGCCCCCAGGATGCCGACGGTACGCACTGCGGTGGTGTGCATGTCTTCTCCGTTCGTGCGTCAGCCCGCGAGGATGTCGCGGACCATCGGGATCACCTTGGTGCCATACAGCTCGACGGCGTGCAGGCGAGCGCTGACCGGCTGTGCGCCCGTGGTGTAGATGAGGTCGAACCTGCCCACGCCGAGTGCCTCGATGGCGCGGGCCATCTTTCGGGCGACGGTCTCGGGCGAGCCGATGTAGAGGGAGCCGTGCTCGATCTCGGCCTCGTACTCCTCCTTGCGGATGGGCGGCCAGCCCCGCAGCGCGCCGATGCGGTCACGGATGACCTTGTAGTGCGGCCAGTGCAGCTCGCGGGCCTCCTCGTCCGTGTCGGCGATGAAGCCGGGGGAGTGCATACCGATCGGATGAGCGGTCGTGCCGAACTTGTCGGTGGCGCGGCGGTAGAGGTCGATGTAGGGCGCGAAGCGCTGTGGGGAGCCGCCGATGATGGCGATCATCAACGGGAATCCGTACTGCGCGGTGCGGATGACCGACTGGGGTGTGCCGCCGACGCCGACCCAGGTGGTCAGGTGTCCTGACTCGGTCTTGGGGAAGACATCGGCGTTCTCCAGCGGGGCCCTCTTGGTGCCGCTCCAGGTGACGGGCTTTTCCTCGAGGAGTTCGGCGAAGAGCTCGATCTTCTCCTCGAACAGCACGTCATAGTCGGCGAGGTCGTAGCCGAAGAGGGGGAACGACTCGGTGAAGGAGCCGCGCCCGAGGATGACCTCGGCCCGGCCGTTGGACAGTGCGTCCACGGTCGCGAACCGTTGGAACACGCGGACCGGGTCGTCCGAGCTCAGCACGGTCACGCCGGACGACAGGCGGATGCGGCTGGTGCGGGTGGCGATGCCCGCGAGCACGGTCTCCGGGGACGAGATCGCGAACTCCGGGCGGTGATGTTCACCGAGGGCGATGACGTCGACGCCGGTCTCCTCCGCGAGAACGGCCTCGTCGAGGACCTGCCGGATGGCCCGGGCGTCGGAGACCGCTCTGCCGGAGTCGTCCTCCGGCACATCGCCGAACGTGTCCAGTCCGAAGACGAGATCAGACATGGATGGGCTCCTTCGCGAGTAGTTCCCTCACGCGCGGGGCGACCTCGCGGCCCAGCAGCTCGATCGAGCGGGCACGGGCTTCGCGGGGCAGATTCATGACGTCGTACTTGAGGTCGAAACGGCTCAGGCGCAGCTCGCGGGCCACTGTGGCGATCTTGCGGGCGACGGTCTCGGGCGAGCCGACGAAAAGAGCGCCCGTCTCGATCTCCGCCTCGTATCGCTCGCGGGTCGGTTTGTAGAACCCACGCTCCTGAGCCAGTCGGGCGACGGTCGGCTGCCAGTACCGCCACCAGGTCTCGACCGCCTCCTCGTCGGTGTCCGCGACGAGCCCCAGCGAGTGCTGGGCGACCGGCTGCCCAGCGTGCCCGTACTGCTCGAGTGTGCGGTGGTAGAGCTCGACGTGGCCGGCGAAGCGCTGGGGGCGGCCGCCGATGATGGCGAGCATGAGCGGCAGCCCGTAGCGGGCCGCGCGCACCACGGAGTTCGGGCTGCCGCCCACACCGATCCAGGTGGGAATGCCACCGGGCGGCATCCGGGGGTGCAGTAGCTGCTCGACGAGCGGGGGCCGGAACCTGCCCGACCAGGTCACCGCCTCCTCGCGCTGGAGCCGCAGGAACAGATCCAGCTTCTCCTCGAACAGCTCTTCGTAGTCGGCGAGGTCATAGCCGAACAGTGGGAACGACTCGGTGGCCGACGCCCGCCCCAGCACGAGCTGGGCGCGGCCGTTCGAGACGGCGTCCAAGGTGGAGAACTCCTGGTACAGCCGTACCGGATCGTTCGTGCTCAGTACGGTGACCGAGGTGCCGAGCCGGATGCCTTGCGTCGCGGTGGCGATCGCGGCGAGCAGGACGGGAGTGGCGCTGTCGGTATGGCCTGGGCGGTAGTGCTCGCCGAGGCTGAACACGTCGAGCCCGGCCGCTTCGGCGAGCTTGGCCTCCTCGACGAGAAGGCGAACGGTCTCGGCGTCGCTCAGCGGCCGGTCGCCGTCGGTCGCGACCTCGCCGAACGAGTTGAGTCCCACTTCGAAGGCTGTGGCCGTCATGGACCTCTCCTGGTGCGCTCCCCGAGGGGATCTGGTTGGCGTGTCAATCATCGAGCCAATGTAATTGATATGTCAACCAAGCAGGTGGTTCGGCGTGAGGTCGGGCCCGTCGGGGTCCGTGTGGGTGTTCGGTGAACTATCAACTACGTTTACACTTTCCCCATGGAAGAGACGGTGCGATGGCTGACGCCAGAGGAGCAGTGCGCATGGCGGAGCTTCATCCGGTTGCATGACAGGCTCCGGGCCCAGTTGTCGCGCTCGTTGCAGACGGAGTCGAATGTGTCGGCCGCGGACTTCGGAGTGCTGGTCGAGCTTACGGACGTACCGGACGGGCGGCGGAGGATTCTGGATCTTGCCCGGGCGCTGGAGTGGGAAAAGAGCCGGATGTCCCATCACATCGCCCGCATGGTGAAGCGGGGGCTGGTGGTCCGGGACGAGTGCGCCGAGGATGGGCGTGGCGCGTTCGTCGTGATCACGGACGAGGGGCGCGCGATGATCGAGGCCGCTGCCCCCCGTCACGTGGAGGCGGTCCGCGCTCTGTTCCTCGACCACATCACGCCGGCGGAGCTGCGGACGCTGGCGCAGGTCTCCGAGCGCGTGGTGGAGAAGCTGGACGAGGCCCCCTCCTGATCACGGCGACGACCAAGGACACCGTGGTCACCGGCTGGACCCTCGACCACCTCGTACGCGACCTGTTTCACGGCTGACCGGGCGTCACCACGGCGGCGCATGAGGAAGAACACCGCCGCGATCGCGACCACGAACAACCGCGGACAGACTTCCCGGAGGTCAGGACATGCCGGGCCGGGCGCCGAACAATCTGGCTGGACGGGCGGCCCGGCCAGATGTCCCACGCGCACCACATCACCCGTGCGCGGGTGCACGATCCGGCTCCCGGCGGGAGTCGTCAAGGGCTGAGGGCGGCCCGGGCGATGGCGTCGGCGTGGCGGAACAGATCGGCATCGGCGCGCGCCCGCGCGCCGATCGCGGTGTTCCAGTGGATGCCCTCCGTCGGGATCCCGAACGCGTACAGCCGCCGGTGCGGCCGGCCGTCGGGGCGGCGCACCCGGTGCTCGGGCAGTTCGACGTCCAGGGCGCCACTGGCCGTGGCCGTCTCCGCGGCACCGCCCCGGTGCGGACGGGCCAGACCTGCGGTGAGCAGGCCGCGCAGCAGCGGGTCCGCGGTGGTCGCGAGGTCCGTGCCGGGCAGCCAGGCGTCGAGCAGCGCGCGTGCCCGAGCCGGAGGGCCGCCGGTGGTGGGGGACACGGCGTGGAAGGCGCCGTCGTCCCGGCGCACGGCCACCTCCGGGCGGGCCCCGAGGAACGTCACGACGCCCGCGTCATGGAGGGCGATCAGTTCCGCGATCCGCCGGGCCGGCGGGCCGCTGGACAGATGGGCCCCGAAGGCACGGAACCACGCCAGCGCACGATACGACGGCCCACTCAGCACCCCGGCGAGAACGACCCGCCGGACCTGCCCCTTCACCGCGGCCACCGCCGCCGCGGCGGCCTTCACGGGGCTGCGCCCGGGCGCCCGGGCCGCGTCCAGGTCCGCGCGCAGCCGCCCGGTCAGCCAGTCACCGAACGCCGCGCGGTCGTCGAACCGGAAGCCGTCCAGCGGCCGGTCGAGCGCCGACAGGTCGAAGCGGTCGGCCGGGTCGGGCACCTCCTCGTCGAGCAGTGCCGACCATGCCGCGGACCCGTGCTCCACCGCCGCGTATCGCTCGATGAACCCGGACGCGGGCACAGCGCCGGGGCGTACCTCCAGCAGTGTCCGGTACCAGGCCGCGCCCGCCTCCTTGGCGATCAGCGGCCACACCTCGGTCATGAAGTCGACGGTGCCGGGCCGCCGCGTGGCGAGCCGCCCGACGGCGGCGCCGTCGAAGTGGCGCAGCGTGTGTCCGGCGGGCATCCGGCCGGGCTCCTGGCCCCGGGCCAGGTACGGTACGCCTCGGCCCGAGCCGACGATCAGGTGCGGCTCGCGGCCGGAGGGAACGTAAGCCGGCCGGTCACCGTCGCCGGTGAACCGCCCGCCGCGCCCGGCGGTGAGCAGAGCCATGTGATCGAAGAAGTTGAGCGCCAGACCGCGTACCAGCACCGGCTCGCCCGGGGGCAGCAGATCGAGGCGCGCCTCGTGCGGCTGACCCGGTGGCAGGTGGACCAGACCCGACTCCCGTGCGCAGGAGGCGAGTTCGAGCTGATCGGGCGCGGCCCGCTGGTCGGTGTGACCGGTGGTGAGGACCACCGCGTCCAGCAGCAGAGTGGTCCCGTCGGCCAGACCCAGGCGCAGCTGGCCGCCCGCCGCCGCGTCCTCCTCGTCGAGCGCCACCGCCCGCACCGAGTGGTGGACGACGCGGACGTTCCCGGCGGCCGAGTCCACCATGCGCCGGTACGCCCAGGCCAGATAGCGGCCCATCTGCGCGCGTGCGGGATGGTCCCAGGGGTTCAGGCCCGGGGCGTGGCCGCGCGCCCAGTCGAGGAAGGCGGGCCCTTCGGTGGCGGGCCCGGCCATCCGCACACTGCGGTCGGGGAAGGCGGTGGCGTGTCCGGCGAGGGTGTTCATCAGCAGGTGGTCGGGCTGTTCGGGGTCCCACACCCGGCCGGCGCCGGGCAGGTGCGGTTCCACCACGTGCAGCCGTGCTGCCCGGTCGCCGAGGTTCGCGATCAGCCGTTCCAGGACGGCCGTACCGCGCGGTCCGGCGCCCACGACGGCGATGCTCACCGGGCGTCCGGTCATGCCGCCGTGTCCCAGATGCCGGCGAGGGTCCGCTGAAGGTTGCCGCCGAGGACCTTGACGATGTCCGCGGCGGTGTAGCCGCGGCCCACCAGCAGTTCGGTGATGACGGGCAGATCGGCCGGGGTGCCCATGCCCTCGGGGTGCAGGCGGTCCAGGTCCAGGTCCTCCCCGGCCATGGGGATCTCGGGGTACAGGCGGCGCACCCGCGCCATGCCCTCACGGGAGTACTTGCGCTCGTCGCCGACGTCGGTGCCGACGATGACATGGTCGATGCCGACCAGCTCGACCAGATAGTCGATGTTGTCCGCGAAGACCTGCGCGCTCGGGCGGCGGGTCAGACCGTCCGGGTCCAGGAAACCGGACTTGGCCGCCAGCCCGAACACCCCGCCGCGCGCCGCCAGTTCACGCACCACCACGTCGCTCTTGTTGCGCGGGCTGTCGACGAAATGGGTCAGCCCCGCATGGGTGACCAGAACCGGCTTGTCGGACAGTTCGATGGTCTCCAGCGTGGAACGCTCCCCGGTGTGCGACAGGTCGAGGACGACCCCGAGCCGGTTGCACTCCTTGACCAGCGCACGGCCGAAGCGGCTCAGCCCGCCGTTGGCGCTCTCCCCGCTGCCGTCGGCCGCGAAATTCCGGTTCTGGTAGGTGAGCCCCATGAACCGCAGACCCATCTGGTGGAAGGCCGCCAGCCGCCACAGGTCCTCGCCGACCGGCTTGCTGTCCTCGAATCCGGCGAACCAGGCGATGGAGCCGTCTGCCTTGGCCCGCGCCACGTCCTCGAGGCCGTATGCCTGGAACAGCCGCCCCCGGGTCTCGGCCAGGCGCCGCTGCCATCCGACCAGGGCGGCGGCCGCGGCGTCGTAATCCTGGGAGATGGACACCGCGTGGTTGAGCGCCGTGACCCCGGAGGCGGCCAGCTTGCCGAGGTACGTCTCGTCCGCCCAGGCCAACGGGGTGCAGTCGAGGGCGTTGAAGACCACGCTGTCGTGGTGCAGGGCGGCTGTGTCGAGGGGCACGGTGGAACTCCTTGAAAGGTGAGGGGACGAGGACGTCAGCCGGAGCGCAGGGAGCGGCGCAGGCCGATCCCGCGCTCCACAGCGACCACTACGACCACGGACAACAGGACGAGCAGGACCGACAGCGAGGCGACCGACGGATCGCTGCGGTACTCGACGTACTGGAGGATGGCGACCGGCAGCGGCACGGTGTTCTGCCCGGAGACGAACAGCGAGATCACCGTCTCGTCGAAGGACAGCAGGAAGGCGATGACGCCGCCCGAGAACAGGCCTGGCCGGATCACGGGCAGCGTGATGCGCCGGAACGCGGTGAACCCGCTCGCGCCCAGCGTCCGGGCCGCCTCCTCCGCCCGCGGGTCGGCGGAGGCCAGCGCCGCCGAGACGGTGCGCACGACATAGGGCACGGTCACACCGAGATGGGCCACGATCAGGCCCGGGTAGGTGTCGGTGAGCGGGATCGGCGCCAGGA
Source organism: Streptomyces sp. 11-1-2 (assembly GCF_003595545.1). Lineage (NCBI taxonomy): Bacteria > Bacillati > Actinomycetota > Actinomycetes > Kitasatosporales > Streptomycetaceae > Streptomyces > Streptomyces sp. 11-1-2. The sequence goes on along the minus strand of NZ_CP022545.1, from coordinate 365,517 downwards.
TCAGCAGCAGCGCCAGGCCCAGCACGATGTGCGGGACCAGCAGCGGCGACAGGAACGCCGCCTCGACGGCCGCCCGCCCGCGGAACCGCAGCCTGGTCAGCGCGAGCGCCGCCGGCACCCCCGCCACCAGGGCCAGCAGCGCGGTCGCCGCGGCCGTGACGGCGCTGACCTGGACTCCGGTGCGGAACGCGGCGTTGCCGAACACCTGCCGGTAGGCGTCGAACGTGAACCCCTCCGGCGGAAAGCGCAGATAGGTCGCGTTGTCGAAGGACTCCACCAGCACCACGAGGATCGGCGCGAGCAGGAACAGATAGAGCGCGACGAGGACCGCGCCCCACAGGACCCGGCCCAGCCGGGTCCGCCACGGCGCCCGGACCCCCGGGTGGCCGGTCATGAGCGTGCCTCCTGTGGTCCGGTGAAACGGGCTTCGAGTACCTTCTGGGCGCGCTGGTACACCACGATGACCACCCCGAACACGGCGAGCAGCAGCACGGACAGCACGGCGGCCACCGGCCAGTCCAGGGCCGTGGTGGCCTGGTCGTAGATCTCCGTGGCCAGCACGAAGACCCGGCCGCCACCGATCAGACGGGGCGTCACATAGCCGCTGAGGCTGAGGACGAACACCAGCAGCGCCGCGGTGAGTACGCCCGGCAGCGTGAGCGGCAGCACGACCCTGCGGAACACCGTGTGGCGGGGCGCGCCCAGCGAGGCCGCCGCGTGCTCCAGCTCCGGGTCCAGCCGGCCGAAGCCACTGATCATCGCGAGGATCGCGAACGGCATGTAGATCTCCGTCGAGGCGATCACCACACCCGTGAGGTTGTTGGCCAGCCGCAGCGGCTCGTCGATCAGTCCGAGACCGGTCAGCGACTTGTTGACCAGGCCCTGGTTGCCGAGGATCGCCATCCACCCGAAGGTGCGCGCGACCGAGGAGATCAGCAGTGGGGTCACGGCCAGGGCGACCAGCAGGCCGCGCAGGCGGCTGGTGGTGCGGGCCAGGAACAGGGCGACCGGGTAGGAGACGACCAGGGTGCAGACGGTGACCAGGACGCCCAGCTCCACCGTCTGACCGATGACGTTCCACCAGTGGGCGCTGCCCAGGACCTTGGCGAAGGTGGCGAAGGACACCGTCTGCCGGATGGTGCCGCCCTGCCCCGACTCGTTGACGGACATCCGCACCACCCACAGCAGCGGCATCGCGTAGGTGAGCAGCAGTGCGACAATCCCCGGCGCGAGCAGGGCAAGAGCATGGCGTCCGGATCCGCGGGCCTTCACCGCGGCCGGAGCGGACACGGCGGACACGGTGGGCGCGGCGGGTGCGGTCATGCCGAACCCGCCACGATCCGGGGGGCCTCCGGAGCCCAGGAGAGCGCGACCTCGGCACCGGGGCCCAGTGTCTGGTGAGTGCCGGTGGGCCGTTCCACGTCCACGACGGGCCCGTCGCCGCCGATCCGCACCCGGTACGCGACCGTCTCGCCGGCGTAGGCGGCGGACAGCACCGTGCCATGGGGCGCGTCGGTGTCCGCCGAGGGCGCGAGGGCGATGCGGTGCGGACGCAGCAGCACCGTGGCCGGGCGGCCCGGGTCCACCGGGCCCCCGGCCGCCGGTATCTTGCCGAGGCCCGGCAGCTCCACCACCGTGCGCTCTCCGTCGCGCCCCCGGGAGGTGCCCTCGATCAGGTTGGCCCGGCCCACGAAGCGGGCCACGAACGGGCCCGCGGGCCGCTCGTAGATGTCCTCCGGGGTGCCGGTCTGCTCGATGCGGCCCTCGTTCATCACGGCGACGGCATCGGCCATCGACAGGGCCTCCTGCTGGTCGTGGGTGACGAACACGGTGGTGATGCCGGTCTCGCGCTGGATGCGGCCGATCTCGTCCCGCATGGCCGTGCGCAGCTGGGCGTCGAGGTTGGACAGCGGTTCGTCCAGCAGCAGTACGGACGGCTCGACGACCAGGGCGCGGGCGAGTGCCACGCGCTGCTGCTGGCCGCCGGACAGCTGGGCGATCCGGCGCCCGGACAGGTGCCCGAGGCGGACCAGGTCCAGTGCCTCGCCGACCCGGCGCCTGACCTCCGCCTTCGCCATCTTGCGCATCTCCAGGCCGAACGCCACGTTGCGGGCCACGTCCAGATGAGGGAAGAGCGCGTACGACTGGAAGACCACGCCCATGTCACGTCGGTGCACGGGCACACCGGTCAGATCGTGTCCGTCGACCTCGACGTGTCCCGCGGTGGGCGTGACGAGCCCGGCGATCAGCCGCAGGGTCGTGGACTTACCGCATCCGGAAGGCCCCAGGACCGCCAGCATCAGCCCGCGCTCCACGGCGAGGTCGACGCCGCGGACGGCCGCCCCGTCCGCGCCCGGATAGGTCTTGGTCAGCCCGCGCAGCACCAGATGCGGTGCGTCAGCCACTGATGACCTCCTGCTTGATGCGGTCGACCCAGGCGGTGTAGCGCGTGGTGAGCCAGTCCCAGTCGATGGGGATTTGGTTCTTCCGCTGGACATCGGAGGCCGCCGTACGGTTCTTCACGGCCGGGGAGAGCCGCACGTCCCTGTTGACGGGCGCGTAGAAGGCCGCCTCGTCGAACGCCTTCTGGGCCTTGGCACCGATGGCGTAGTCGATGAATTTCTGCGCGGCGGCGGTGTGCGGTGAGTTGGCGGCCAGATTGATCGTGTTGATCTGGGTGACCGTGCCCTCCTTGGGCAGCACCGGCTGGACGACGCCCCCGAGGAGTCCTTGTAGTACTGGCCGCGGGCGTTCCAGCCCACGGCGACCTGCGCCTCGCCGGACTGGACCGCGGTGTACACGTCCGGCGAGGGCTGCCATGTCTCCACACCGGGGGCCAGCTTCTTGAGCTTGCCGATCGCCGGGTCGATGTCCTTCTTGTAGTCACCGCCGAGGATCTTCTCCAGAGCGATGATCAGCGCGACGCCGCGGGTATCCGCGATGGGCATCGCCAGTTTGCCCTTGTACGCCGGGTCCCACAGGTCGTTCCAACTGGTGGGCGGCTGCTTGACCTTCTTGGAGTGGTAGAGGATCGACAGGCTGTCGAGGCTGAAGCCCGGACCGTAGCCGTCCTTGCTCCTCGCGGTGTCGACGAGTCGGCGGAGGTTGGGCACCTTCGCCGGGTCCAGCTTCGCGAACACCTTCTCCTTGTTGGCCGTCGGCGCCACGGAGCGGTCCATGAGGGCGACGTCGGCGACCGGCCGCGACTTGCTCGCCCGCAGTTTCGCCAGCACCTCGGCGGAGTTCTGGATGGGCACGTACTTGACGGTGATGTCCGGGTTGGCCTTCTGGAAGGGGTCGATCACCGTTTTGGTGAACTCGTCCTGGAAGCTGCCGTAGAAGCCCATGAAGGTGACCGTCTGCTTGCCCGAGCCGCCGCCGGAGGAGCCGGCGGGCGAGGCGGTGGAGGAGCAGGCGGTGGCCAGCAGCGCGGTGGCGGTCAGCGCGGCCGACGCGGCGAGGACGGGGCGAAGGGAGGGCATGGCTGGTCTCCGGTGGATCCGGTGGAAGGTGTGCGGAGGAGCGGGGCGACGTCCGGCCCGCCGCAACCGTGTACGGCGCGGGTTTCAGCCGGACGTCCCGCTACAGGACTCCCGGGCGTCGCCGGCCGGCCGCGCCGCCGGGTGGTACGGCGTTCCTTCCGGCATGCGCTGGCCTCCTCACCGACAGGTCTGAGCCGACAGTGTGTCCACGAAGATGTTCGCCCGACGAGACGGGCTCATCGGCCGGAGCTGCAAGGTAGCCCGGCCCGACGCCGTGCGCAAAGCCCCTCTCGTCGGTAACGCGGCTGCTCAGAGGGCAGATGACGGGGCCTCCCGGCCTCCGTCCAGGGCGGTGGCTGATGCATCAGGTGGTCGGTGGATCGTGGCAGACTGCGAGGGAAAGCGGGTCGGTGGCCGCGCTTGTTGCATCAGGCTCCGGGCGGTCCACCGGGCGGAGCCGTCCCCGTGGTCGGCCGACCGGGCCGGACCGGCGCGAAATTTCTCGGATTCCGAGACGCTATCCAGGAAGTGAGACAGGCATGGGGGTCGCCGCCTACCGGACGGTCGCAGCCGATCTGCGCCGCCGGATCGAAAAGGGCGAGTTCACGCCGGGTGAGCCGCTGCCCTCGCGGGCCGACATCGCCCGCGCCTACGGCATCGGCTCGAACGTCGCCGCCGCCGCGGTGCGGGTCCTGGTGGACGACGGTCTGGCGAAGGGGCGGGCGGGAGTGGGAGTCTTCGTCCGCGAGCGGCCCTCCTCGAGCACCATGGAGCGGTCCTGGACCCGTCAGCGGCTCCAGGGCAGGCTGGCGCTCAGCGAGGGCGGCCGGGAGGCGTCCGGAGCGGGCTCGGTGCGCGGCAGGCCACGGTCCCGGACGGAACCGGCCTCCCCGGAGACCGCCCGCCGCCTGGGCATCGCCGCCACGGAGCCGGTGGTCCGCAGCGAATACCTCCTCACCCGGGACAGCAGTCCCGCCATGCTCTGCGTGAGCTGGGAGCCGCTGAGCATCACCGGCGGAACGCCGGTCGCGCTGCCGGGAGCCGGGCCCATGGCGGGCAGCAGTGTCATCGCCCGCATGTCCTCCATCGGACTGCCGGTCACCCGCTCCACCGAGACCGTCACCGCCCGGTCCGCCACCCGTGAGGAAGCGGACACGCTGGACATCGCCCCGGGCGCGCCGGTCGCGGCCATAGAGCGCACCTACTACGGGGGCGAGGGTCCCCTGGAGACGGCGGATCTGGTGATCCCCGGTGAACGCTTCCGCCTCGCCTACGAGATCCCCGCCGTACCCGCCGACGGCCCCGGCCCGGGATGAGGCGCCCGGGCACCGGCCGTGGCCACCGGCCCGGCCGGGGCCCGGGGCCCGGGTGTCAATTGGGCGCCCCCGGCGGTATCCGGGGGAGCGGATCCGCCCACACCGATGCCGCGTCGGTCAGATGGCCACGGATCAGCTCAGCGGCCTCCCGCTCCTGCGGGCCGCTCACCCGCTCCAGTTCCCCGGCCAGTTGGCGCAGCACCGCCCGGATCTCGGCCCGGACCGGGGCGTGCAGCTCATCGGCGCCGAGCGTGCGGAGCAGGTGATGCAGCAGGACCCAGTTGGCGGTGTACTGGACGGCGGCACCCGCCATCACGTCCGGCGCGACCGGACCGGGCCGCCGCCAAGTGGCGGTCAGCAGCGCGTCCAGCAGGCCGGTGACGCCCGGCACGGCCGCGTCGACGGCGTGCTGCCAGGCGAGGCGGTTCAGCCGCGCGGGCTCCAGCAGCGCCTCGGTCACCACCGCCGCGGCCGACCGCACCGCCGTGAACGGGTCGAAGACCCGGCCACCGGCGGTGTCGAAGTACTGCGCGGTCCGCTCGTAGCGGATGGCCGGGGGAGTCACCGAACGCAGCGCCGCCCCGGGCAGGGCCAGTTCCTCGGCGCCCAGCAGGGATGCCAAGGTGTCCACGGCCCGCCACTGCGCGACCCCCTCCACGGCCGTCGATCCACCCCCCGGCTCTCCGGCCAGGCCGTACGCGTAGTGGACGCCGCCGATCAGACGGGCGACGGCTGTCACCTCGTGCCGGTGGAGCAGGTACAGCAGCACCAGCCGCTCCTCCAACTCCCCGGTCTGCCGTCCGGGCGGCAGGACTCCGGGCGAGAAACCCGCCAGCGCGACGGCGCGCACGCGCAGGATGGCCGCGAGCGAGGCCAGGGCGTCCCCGTCCATGACCCACGGAACGCCCCCGGGGTGGGCCGCGCCCGGCCCACGGCCGTCCTCGTCGGTGACGTAGACCAGCCCGGCCCCGGCGGCCTCGGCGCGCAGCCCCGCCAGCGAGCGGCCCTCGTCACCCCCGGGAACTCGCCGTACGCGTGGGCGACGAGGAAGTGGTCCCACGGGCCCAGGCCCGGGCCGTACGCGGCGGACAGGTCCGGCTCTCCGTCCTCGGTGACGGAGATCCGCGCGTGGGGGTAGTCCATGACCGAGGGCCGGGGGTGCGATGTGCTGGCGAAGTTGTGCATGAAGCCGAGGGCGTGCCCGATCTCGTGGGCCGCGAGGTGGCGCAGCCGGGCCAGGACCAGTTCCTCGACGGCGGCGAGCCGCCGCGTCTCATCGGGGTGGCCGTAGGGGGCCAGCAGGGCCTCGCCGAGGGCGCGGGCCTGTTCCAGGCGCTGCGATCCCAGCCGCACCCGCGCGGTGAGGATCTCGCCCGACCGCGGATCGGTCAGCGCCTGACCGTGCGACCAGCCGCGTCCGGCCCGGTGCACCCACACCACCGCGTTGACCTCCGGATCGTGCGGATCGAAGTCCGGCCCGCCGGCCTCCACCCGGTAGGCGTCCGGTATGCCCAGGCGGGCGAACGCCTCCCGCCACCAGTTGCCGCCCTCGATCACCGCCGCGCGGAACGGTTCGGGGATCGCCGGGTCGACCTGGAAGACGATCGGCCGCCGGACCCGACCGGTGGCGGAACCGGTCCTCTCCAGCCGGAACCGCGGCTGGAACATGACCCGGGTGTCGCCCGTCCCGGACATCGCGTGATCGGTGTGGCCGATGCCGTAACCGCCCGATCCGGGGTGATAGCGCCGGGCGGCGAGCGGCCGCCGCGGCAGCAGGAACAGGATGAGGTGCTGGACGAAGGTCAGCGCGGACGGATCCGCGGCGACGCCCCGCACCGCCGCGCCCCGGCCCGCCCCCCGGAACGTCAGCAGGGCCGGCAGGCGGACGCTCCCGGGCCCGGTCCGCGCCTCGGCCGTCAGCGCGAGACTGGCCGCGGCGTCGAGTTCGTACTCGCCCTGTTCCCGCTCGTACAGGTGCTCCGCCAGCCGGTCGAGGTCCGTGACCACCAGGTCCGTGGCGTCCACGACGGCGGCACCCGACTCCTCGCGCAGCACTGGCCCGCTCCACAGCACGGCCGGTGCGAAGGACTCCTCACCGGCCCGCACGGCGGCCGGATCACCCGTGGTCCGGTAGTGCTTGTTGCGCACCACGAACAGCACACGGTCACCGACCCGCCGGAACTCGGCCGCCCGTGCCTTGCCCAATCGCCCGCGGTCCAGGCCCAGCTCGCTGGAGCCCAGGCCCTGGGCGTGGGACACCACCAGAAGCAACGGGACGCCGAACTCCCTGATGCCGAGCAGCACCCGGCCGCCGTGGCCTTCGTCGCCGATCAGCACCACGGCGGCGGGATCGGTGGCAGGGAGGCTGGGCTCGGTGTCGGTCATACCGGGGTCCTCGGAAACGATCGGGTGGCCCATGGCGGGCGGTACGCGGCCGATCCTAGGGGGCCCGCGCCGGACCTGCGCATGGCTGTCGGACGTGGCCACCTGAAGCCCCGATGCCTCTCGCATTCCGACCGCGCCGCTCGCCCCTTCCGTACGGGCCCAGGGCCCCTCCCCGTCGCACACCGGAGAGTCGCACACCGGAGAGAAGAGAGTGGTGACCGCGTGGCTTCATGGTCGGTTCTGGACATCAAGGCCCGGTTGCCAGATAGTTCGGGCCTTGGCCCCGGCGGGTGCGTTCGACGGCATCGAGACGGGCGAAGGGCGTCTCGCCCATGAGGCGTCGCCACTCGGCGAGATCATGGACGGCCCACAGGTCGTGCTCGGCAGGGTCGAGCCGGATGCGGCGCAGTTGCTCGGAGCTGAGTCGGCCGCCGTCGAAGACGAAGCCGATCTTGCCCAGTGGCCAGCGGGGGCCCGGGGGGCGGTAGTGCGTCAGCAGCAGGCGTGGTTGGCCCTGGCCGAGTTCGAGCCCGGTCTCCTCGGCCGCTTCCCGGCGTGCGGTCTCCAAAGGGTCTTCCCCGGCGTCGGTGTTGCCTCCGGGGAACTGCCACAGGCGGTCGCCGTACACGGAGCGCAGCTGAACCGGGCGATCGTGCTCGTCGCGGATGTACAGACAGCCGTACACCGTGTGATGGGGCACCGTCTGAACGTACTCCGCGGGAGTCAGGGGCATGGTGTGGCCGGGCCGTCCCGGACGGTGGTCGAACTCGAAGGCCAGGGCACCGAGGGCTTCCTTGTCCGGTGGGTAGATGCGGCGGAGGTTGGCGAGCTGCTCCTCGCGCGTGGAGCCGGAATCGATGCGTGCCGGATCCTCCGCGTCAAGAAGCTCGTCGAATGAGCTGTACGGGGTGATCCGCTTCGCGACGATGTCGAGTTCCCGCCCACTGTCCGGCTCGCGGAAGACGATCGTGTCCCCGGTTTCGACGACCGCCCTCTTGGGTGTCCCGACGCGTACCTCGATCGTTTTGCGTCCGGATTCCACCTGGGCGTAGTAGCGCTCTCGCAGGGTGAAGTGGTGCTGTCGCGAGGTGGGCGTCGCGTCTCGGGCATTGGCGGGTGCGGGTTGCGTGTGGTTGGCCGACGGCGAGGACGGTGGCGTGGCCTCCACCGGGTGAGGGCCGCGCAAAACCACGAAGGCCAGCCCTTCGGCGTCGTGGCGCTCGGCGGTGGACCAGCCGGCCCGCAGGTGGGCGAGTTCGTCCTCGTCGAGCGCGATGCCGCGCCGCTCGGCCGGGGTGTCGGCGGCGAGGGGCGTGATGACCACGATGGCGGCGCCAGGTCGCAGGCGGCTGCCGAGGGCCAGCATGGTTCGGTCGCGGTGCTTCAGGAAGGGATACACGAACCGGAGGGTGATCACGTCGTAGCCGTCGGTCTGCAGCGGCGCCCAGTCGTCCAGCTCGATGTCCAGGCGCAGCCACTGGGCGGCGTTTCCGTGCTGGGCGGTTGCCTCGGCGAGGGCGTTGTCCGACCAGTCGACGGCGTCGACGTGGTAGCCGAGCGAGGACAGGTGCGCTGCGAGTTCTCCGACCCCGCACCCGACGTCGAGGGCCTTGCCGTCGACAGGGGCGGGAAGGTGTGTGGCAAGCAGTGACCGCTCACGGTCGCCGAGTGGGCGATAGCGGCGGCCATCGGCGTAGCCGGTGTTCCATTCGTCCTGTGTGATGGACACGAGGGGTACGTCCTTCCGAAAGCGACGGGTTCGAGGCAGTGGCGCAGAGGGTGTGAAGGGACCGGGGCGGCCGGCGCAGTGGTGGATGGGATCCTCTCCGCAGCGGAACGGGTGGGGAAGCGGGCCGCGGGCCGCGTCGGTGAGCGTGGTCGTTCGGCCGGCGCTGGTGGTCACGCGCAGCCGGCGACGGCGCCGGCCAGCCCCATCCACGCACCGGTGTCCGCGGCTGTGCCGGGAGTCGGTTGTTCTTCTGTGCTGGCCGAGGTCAAGGTGGTCCCCCTTTGACGGTCGCCCGCCTGGCTTGTGAGGGTCAACGACCCAGCCGGAATTTCGAACACGTGTGTTTCAGCCGGGCTTGAAACCCCGTGATTGAGCGCCTGCCGGAGCATGCGGATTGCACCGACCCCTGCCCTGCAAGGGCCGGGCCCGGAAGGGCCGTGGCCAAAACGCCGACGGTGCCGCTGAGACCCGCACGCCGCTCTTCGGCCGGACGTGACGACCGGTGAGAGTCGGCGTGGCGCAGCAGCCGTCATACCCCGGCCACCGGCGGGCTGCTGCGGAACCTGTGCGCGATCACCGCTTGGACGGGGGCCCGCGCCGACCGTAAAGGCACGCTGTCCTATACGTCGGGCTCTCTAGAAGGAGACCTTCGCCCTATCGGGCCAGGGCCCGTCAAGGCAGTGTCAACGTCCTCGTGACCGGCGCCAAGGACGCGTCAAGGAGTGCGCAGAGCGCCTGGAACAAGCGCTTCGGTAGGGGAAGCAACCCTTCCCCTCGGGGAGTTGATCGCCAGTGAGCGGAGCGCGTCGGCTGCGATGAGTGACGTACGGACCAATACGAGTGACGTACGGACCGCCGGGGGTGAGGTACGCCCTGGACGCCTCAAGGTCTACCTCGGGGCCGCCCCGGGGGTGGGGAAGACCTACCGCATGCTCGACGAGGCGCGGCGCAGAGCGTCGCGCGGCGCCGATGTCGTGGTGGGGTTCGTCGAGTGCCACGGGCGGCCCGGCACGGAGGGGATGCTCGACGGCCTGGAGGTCGTCGAGCGGGCCTCGTGCGTCTACCGCGGCGGGGAGTTCGAGGAGATGGACCTCTGCGCCGTCCTGGCGCGCCGTCCCCAGGTCGCGATCGTCGACGAGTTCGCCCACAGCAACGTCCCCGGCGGCGGCCGCAACCCCAAGCGGTGGGAGGACATCGAGAAACTGCTCGCGGCGGGGATCGATGTGATCAGTGCCCTCAATATCCAGCATCTCGAGTCACTCAATGACGTCGTAGAGAAGATCACCAGGGTGCCGCAGCACGAGACGGTGCCCGACGAGGTCGTACGACGGGCCCATCAGATCGAGTTGGTGGACATCCCGCCCGAAGGGCTGCGGCGGCGGATGGCACACGGCAACATCTACGCACCGGAGAAGGTCGACGCGGCTCTCGCCAACTACTTCCGGCCCGGCAATCTGACCGCGCTGCGTCAGCTCGCCCTGCTGTGGGTTGCCGACCGCGTCGACGAGGCGCTGCAGTCCTATCGCTCGGAGCACGGCATCGGCGGGGTGTGGGAGACCCGGGAGCGCGTGGTCGTGGCCCTGACGGGCGGACCGGAGGGCGACACGCTGATCCGGCGGGCCGCCCGCATCGCCGACCGGTCGGCCCGCGGTGACCTCCTCGCCGTCCACGTCACGCGCAGCGACGGCCTGGCCGCCGGCGCCTCGCACGCCTCCCTGGCCCGGCAGCGGCGGCTGATCGAGGATCTCGGCGGCAGCTACCACTCCGTGGTCGGTGACGACGTCGCCACCGCCCTGGTGGACTTCGCCCGCGCCGAAAACGCCACCCAACTCGTCCTCGGCACCAGCCGCCGTGGCCGGCTGGAACGCTTCGTCACCGGGCGCGGCACCGGCGAAACGGTGGTCGAACTCTCCGGGGACATCGACGTACACAAGGTCACGCACGAGCGCGCCGGGCGTGGCACGCTGCTGCCCTCGCGCAAGCGCACGCTCTCGACCGTACGCAGGATCGCGGGCCCGGTCGCCGGTCTGCTGCTGCCTGTGGCGCTCACTTTCCTGCTGGATCTGGACGTGGCCAGGGACCGGCTCAACCTCACCAGCGAGGCCCTGCTCTTCCTTCTCACCGTGGTGGGGGTGGCCTGCATAGGCGGGGTCGTGTCGGCGGTGATCGCGTCGGTGACGGCGTCGCTGCTGCTCAACTACTGGTTCATCCCTCCCCTCGGTCGGTTCACGCTCGACGATGCGAACGCGCTGCTGGCGCTGGCGGTCTTCGTGGTGGTGGCCGCCGTAGTGGCCGCTGTCGTGGACCGCTCGCTGCGCTTGTCGAGGCGCTCGGCCCGCGCCACCGCCGAGGCGGAGACCATGTCCTCGCTCGCCGGCACGATCGTGCGGGGCGGCGCGGCGATACCCGCCCTGGTGGAACGTACCCGCGAGACCTTCGGGATGGACTCCGCGGAACTGGTGGACGAGTCGCCCGGAGAGGACGGCGTGACGGCCGTACCCGCGGGCCCCGGTGCCTTCCTGGTCCTGCGCGGTCGCACCCTCACGTCCTCCGAGCGGCGCGTGCTGGCCGCCTTCGCCGCGCACGTGGGGTCGGCGGTCGAGCGGGCCCGGCTGGCCGAGGCCGCCGCCGAGGTCGAACCGGTCAAAGCCGCCGACCGGATGCGTACGGCTCTTCTGCGAGCGGTCGGCCACGACCTGCGCACCCCGCTCGCCGCGGGCTGGGCGGCCGTCACCTCGCTGCGCAGCCGGGACGTGAAGTTCTCGCCCGAGGATCAGGACGAACTCCTCGCCACCGCCGACGAGTCCATGGCCACACTGAACCGGCTGATCGAGAACCTCCTCGACCTCAGCCGTCTCCAGGCCGGCGCACTCACCCTCAACCTGCGCGCCACCACCCTGGAGGAGGTCCTCCCCGCGGCGCTCGCCGACACCCCCGAGGTCGAGGTGGCGGACTTGGAGGAAGTTCCCGCGGTGCTGGCCGACCCACCCTTGCTCGAACGGGTGATCGCCAACCTGGTCGGCAACGCCGCCCGCCACAGTCCCGCCGGGCGGAAGGTGCTGCTGACCGCCAGCGCCCACGCGGGCCGCGTCGAACTCCGCGTCGTCGATCGCGGTCCCGGCCTCCCACCCACCGACCGCGACCGGATCTTCGAACCCTTCCAGCGCCTGGGCGACACCGACAACACGACGGGCCTCGGCCTGGGTCTGGCTCTCTCGCGGGGCCTGACCGAGGCGATGGACGGCACCCTCACCCCGGAGGACACCCCCGGTGGGGGGCTGACCATGGCGCTGTCCCTGCCCTTCGCCGAGCGGGCGGAGCACGCCAGGGGTACGCAGAGCACCGGAGGCGGGCGTATGAGCTCCGAAGCGGCGTACGAGGGCCTGGGCTCCCAAGGCGCTGTGGTGGACGCGGAAGGTGAGGTCACGGCGTGATGACCGGCTATGCGCTCTGAACCGGCTTGCCGTGCCGGCGGCCCTCGCGGGATGGTTCCTGGTGGCACTCGTGCTCGTGCTCTTCCGCACCGCCTGTCCCGTACGAACGCCGCGCTGATTCTCCGTCGTGGCCGTTGCCGCGGTCGCCGCCCTCGGGAGCCGCGTGGCGGGCGCGCTCGCGGCGCTCTCGGCGGCGGCCTGGTCGTGTCCCAGCCCGCGGCACCCGGTCACGCTCGCCCGGGGAGGGGCTCCATCGGATCACTCACGGCGGCGTTTTCGGCGGACGCAGACGGAACCTTGACGCTTGACCCTCACCGCATCCGGAACCGGGCGCGTCCGACCTGCCGTTCTTGGCTGGACGCCGTGTGCGGCGAGGCCGTCACCGTCGTAGTGCCCTCCCGGCGAGACGGGCACGGGGCCGGGATCGCCGCGCTGCACCGCGACCCGCACTCGCCCATCGAACTGCTGTGTCGGCGCCCCCGGACGAGCAGACCCTGCGGGCTGCGGGAGTGCAGCGCTGGTGGCCGCCGTCACGGTCGTGGTGGGGGCCCGGGCTTCACCCCGGCAGGAGTCGTGTGGGTCACACGGCCGTCAAGAGCGCGTCAAGGTTGAGGGCTTTGGCGCGAAGAAGCCGCAAGGAGCGGTCGGACATGGCCGGAATTGGACAGACCCTGAGGCACCGCGTATCGCCTCCCCGCCTGCGCGGGCCTTTGTCACGAAGGAGCACGTATCCCATGTCTGTCCTGACCGCCGGGCCGGGCGAGGCCCCAGCCGCCGAGGAACCGCCCGATACCGGTGAGCGCCACCGGCTCACCGCCGTCACCGGCCTGGCCGCCCTCTCGCTGGATGCCATGGCGTCGGTGGCGTATGGCCCCGAGGCGATCGTCCTCGTACTGGCCGCCGCGGGCGCGCACGGCCTCGGCTTCACGCTGCCGGTCACTCTGGCGATCGCCGGGCTGCTGGCGGTGCTGGTGGCCTCCTACCGGCAGGTCATCGCCGCGTTCCCGGACGGCGGCGGGTCGTACGCCGTCGCCAAGACCCATCTGGGGGCGAGGACGAGCCTGGTGGCCGCGTCGTCGCTGGTCCTGGACTACGTACTCAATGTCGCCGTGGCGGTCACGGCCGGTGTCGCTGCTCTGACCTCCGCCTTTCCCGAGCTGTACGGCGAGCGGCTGTGGCTGTGCCTCGTCGTGCTGGTGCTGATCACGGCGGTGAACCTGCGCGGGATCGTGGAGTCGGCGCGGGCGTTCATCGTGCCGACTGCGGTCTTCGTCGTCTCCATCCTGATCCTGATCGGGGTGGGGCTGTTCCGGTCCGCGCCGGTCAGTACCGAGGCCGCCGCGGGCCACGCCTCCATGCTCTCGGACAACGCGACGACGGTCGGCGCGCTTCTTTTGCTGAAAGCCTTCGCCTCGGGCTGTTCGGCACTCACCGGTGTGGAGGCGATCGCCAACGCCGTGCCGTCCTTCCGCGTCCCGCGGGCGAAGCGGGCGCAGCGCGCGGAGGTGGCGCTGGGTGCGGTGCTCGGCGTGATGCTGATCGGCCTGTCCGTGCTGATCTCCCGTTTCCACCTCCAGCCGGTCGAGGGCGTCACCGTCCTCGCGCAGCTGGCCGACGCCTCACTCGGCCACAATGGGGCGTTCTACGTCATCCAGTTCGCGACCATGATCCTGCTGGCGCTGTCCGCGAACACGTCCTTCGGCGGGCTCCCGGTACTGCTGAAGCTGCTGGCCCGCGACAACTACCTCCCCCACGTCTTCGCCCTGAAGGCCGACCGCCAGGTCCACCGCCACGGCGTGCTCGCGCTGTCCCTGGTCTCCGCCGCGCTGCTGGTCTTCTCCGGCGGTGACACCAACACCCTCGTGCCGCTCTTCGCCATCGGCGTCTTCGTCGGCTTCACGATCGCCCAGGTCGGCATGGTCCGGCACTGGCGCGAGGAGCGGGGGAGGGGATGGCGGGGCAAGGCGCTGCTGAACGGGTTGGGTGCCGTGCTGACCGGCGTGTCGGCCGTTGTCGTGACGGCGACCAAGTTCGAGGACGGCGCCTGGCTGATTGTCATCGCCCTGCCGCTGCTGGTGGCCGCCTTCACGGCCGTGCACCGCACATACGCCCGGATCGGCGAGCGCCTGGGACGGGGCCGCATCCCCGAGCCACCGCATCGAGACCGCTCCGTGGTGATCGTGCCCGTGTCGAACCTGTCGCGGCTGACCGTCGAGGCTCTGAACGCCGCCGCCTCGCTCGGCGACGAGGTGCGCGCGGTCACCGTCTGCCACCCCGACCCCGAGGACCGCGCCCAGACGCACGCCCTGGAGCGCGCCTGGGCGCGCTGGGACCCCGGGGTTCCGCTGATCCAGCTCACCTCCGAGCGCCGCTCCCTGGGCCGCCCGATCGCCGTGTACGTGGGCGAGACGGCCGCTGCCGGGCCCGGTACCCGCGTGACCGTGCTGATCCCCGAGGTCGAGCCGGACCGGCTGTGGCAGCGGCTGCTGCAGAACCAGCGGGGCGCCGTGGTCGCCCACGCCGTGCGGAAGGACACGGACGCGGTGATCTGCAGGCTGCGATTCCGCATCTGATCCCTCACCCCGCTGGCCCGCGCCCCACGGTCGTGGCCGACGGCGTGTTCAGGCGCCCGGGGGATTGGTTCCCGCAGATGGATCAGCCCGCCGTAGGAGTTCCGTCAAAAGCGTACGAACCTGCGTATGGGAGGCGTCAACGAAGGCCGAATCCGGCCAGGGATGCGCTTTCCTCTAACAGTCCCTCTCCACCCGAGCCTCCTCTAGGAGTTAGCGATGGCCGATGTGGCCTTCGTCGTCATCACGATCGCGGTGTTCGCGCTGGTGGCTCTCGCCGCCAGGGGGGTGACGAAGCTGTGACCGCCGAGAACGTTGTCGGCCTGATCGTGGCCGTCGCTCTGCTGGGCTATCTCGTCCTCGCCCTGATCTTCCCGGAGAGGTTCTGACCCTGACACTTGGCTGCTACCGCAGCGGGCGACATGAGTCCCGTCCTCGCCCCGGCGCGGCTATGAGTGCGAGCAACTGGAGCACACTGGGCTTCTCCTCGATCGACCTGGACCAGACGTTCAACACCGCCGCGTCTTTCGTGACGAACACCAACTGGCAGTCGTATTACGGCGAGCAGGCCATGGGCCACGTCATGGCAGGAGGCCATCAAGGAGCTGGGCACCAACGGCGGCCGTTGGCCCGATCGCCGTGTATGAGCGGGCGCCGGCCACCACCGCGGACGCCGCGATCAGCACCACACTCACGAACGGATGACGTACTCCCCGCCTACGGCGCGGGTCCCGGCGGCCTGACCAACCGCTCCGTCAGCGACATGCCCGCCACCCGGTGCGGCGGCAGGGTCTTGACGAGACACGGCGTGGCAGCACGGCCATCCGGCCCGCGACGGTAGGAGATCACGCGACTCCGCAACGGCCCTGCGCCGGGACCTGCCATGCTGAGCAGGTTCGATTCGATCCTCACACTTTGGAGGTTCTGATGCGTGCAGGCGTCGTTGTCGCCGCGCAGCCCGGTGTGGAGGACCTCGCCGTGCGGGCCGAGGAGTTGGGCTTGCACAGCTTCTGGGTCAACGACCGATGGTCCACGGTGACCCCTTCGTCGCCTTGAGCCTGTGTGCGAAGGCCACCAGCCGCATCAGGCTCGGCATCGGCGTGACCTCACCGGCGCTGCGCTCGGCACCGGCCGCCGCGAGCGGGCTCGCCAGCCTCAACGCCCTGGCACCGGGCCGGATCATCTGCGGAGTCGGCACCGGAAACACCGCCCGGCGCACCCTGGGCATGCGGCCGACCACGGCGGCCAGGATGGAGAACTTCACCGCCGCACTGCAGGACCTGTGCGCCGGACGTTCGACCGAGTACCGCGAAGGTGACCGGGTCCGCGACATCCGGTTCCTGCACACCGGGGCGCACGTGAACACCGCCGACCCGATCGAGTTCGTCGTGGCCGCGCTGCTCGGACCGAAGGCCGCCGCCGTCGCCGGCCGCCGCGGCACCGGCCTCATCTCCTTCGGCCTGCTGGACCCCACCGCCTGGCACGCGCCGCACGACACCCGCCGCCACGCCGCCCAGGGCGCACCCCATGACCCCGACTCCCACACGGACTCCCGGGCGGACTCCTACGTGGTCACCTCGCTCCACCTACTCGACGAAGGCGAGGACCCCCACGGCGACGCGGCCCGGGATGCGACGGGCCACCTCGTCCTGTCGCTGCTGGCCTTCACCGCCGACACACGCGCCTTCGCCGAGCAACTCGGCCCCGAGGAACGCGAGGCGGTGCGGCGGCTCCTCGACCGGCGCGGCACCACCTCCACCGCGCCGGACCGGCACACCAAGCTCTACCCCAACTACCTCGGACGCATCGCACCGCAGGACCGCGACCTGGTCCTGCCCTCGCTGATGAACACCCTGGCCCTGGTCGGCACCCGCGACGACCTCCTCGCCCGCATCACCACCCTGGAACAGGCCGGTGTCGACGAACTCCTCGTCCAGCCGGTGATCGACCCGCCCACCGAGATGGCCCAGCTCGCGAAACACCTCATCTGAGCTGACCCGCCCGCCGCACGTCCTTGACCTGCACACCTACAAGATCACCAAGACTTCGCAATCGCCCTGCGTCAGTGCCCCCTCGCCGCTATGAACGCGAGTTGCCGAAGCCGGGAACGATCGTAGGGTGGAAGGAAGGGCCAAAGATGCCCATTGGGCCTGCGACGCCCGCATTCAGGCGGGCTGATATCGGTGACCGGGGTCGCGGCCTCCAGTGAATTTTACGCCACAGGACGGGACGATCCTTGAGTCTCAAGGAGTTTGTGGCCATGTTCGATCAACTGCTGGATTTCCTACAGTAGTGCCCTTCCGCGAATGGCTGCGGGGCGGCAACGTCATGCCACTCCAGAATCAGACGATTCCGCAGACGTCTGCCGGCGTCGGTTCCACAAGAGCCAGAGCCGGGCTGCCGCTCGAGGCGGTGCGCGTCCCCGCCCGGCAGCCGTAGCTCGCGCCGGGGAGGTCCTGGACGGCGGCGTACAGGGTCGGGAGCTTTTGAGGTCACCGACTGTCTCGGGCGGCGCGTTGGGGTTGCGGTCGAAGTCGAAGTCTTCCAGCCGTTTGGACCGGGGGAGGAACTTCGCAGCTCTTCCTGGCCGAGGCCGGCAACCTCAGCGAGCCGGGTGCCGTCGTGCTCAGCGCCCGGCGTGACCACCGGAAGTCGTGGTCTCCTTCGTGCGCAGCGGACCTATGTTCTGTTGCTGCCTGAGCCCGTTGGCATGGCGGAGTTTCCGGTCATGTGGCCAGGTCCAGCCATTCCCCGACGGCCAGCACGTGTGCGCGCCGTCCGGCGTGCGTGCGGAACTCATTTTCCGGGTCGGAGACCTCGACGTAGCCCGCGATCTTGTCCGGCTGCTCCGCCTCGTAGTGGATCGGTACTGCGTACCGGGCGTCGAGGATCTCCGCGGCCGCGGCGGCCTGCCTCGGGTCCATCGCGGCGGGCAGCGGGCTCGGCGGCTGCAGGTGCGGTGCGTCGACCACCGCGCCGTTGGCGGGCAGGAACACCGCGTCGAACGGGCTGAACCGGCGCGCGATGAGCCACCAGTAGCCGTGGAACATCGTGTCGCCGCCGTGGAAGACCCGCTGCCCGTCGGTCTGCACCACCCAGTTCAGCTGCGGGTCGCCCAGCCCGTCGACGGAGGGGACCGCGGGGACGCGGAACGGCCCGACTTCGTGGGTGGACCATGCGTCCACGGCCTCGGAGGCCAGCCGGTGCAGGGCCAGCTCTCGCTCGGCCGGCAGCGTCGTCACGTTGTCCACGTCGTCGCCATGACCGGGCGCCGGTCGCAGCACCGGCGCCCCCGGCGTCAGCGCGTCCGCGAGCGCGGACGCGTCGGTGTGGTCCCGGTGCAGGTGGGTGACCAGTGCGGCGGTGACCTTCCCGCTCGGCACCGCCAGCCCCTCACCGGGCTTCCACCCCGTGAACAGGGGTGAGAGGTCCCGCACGTAGTCGATCACCAGTCGCTTGCCGTCTGCCTCGATCTCCAGTCCGGCCCAGCCCAGTCGTCGCACTCGCATCTCGCACTCCTTCGTCCCGGTGGTTGCCACGAAAGTTAGCGGACGGTCGTTCGCTAAATCAATAGCGAACGCGTGTACGCTATCCTGGTCACATGTCACCACGACGCTCAGCGGCCGAAGCGCAGGCCACCAGGGGCCGGATCCTCGGCCGTGCCGCCGAGATCGCCTCCGAGGAAGGGCTGGACGGCATCACCATCGGCCGGCTCGCCGAGGAGCTGGAGATGAGTAAGTCCGGGGTGCACAAGCACTTCGGCACCAAGGAGACGCTGCAGATCTCCACGCTGGACAAGGCGTTCGTGGACTTCTGGTACCGGGTGGTCGAGCCCGCACTGGCCGAGCCGCCGGGGCTGCGGCGGCTGCGCGCGGTGTGCGACAACTCCGTGGGCTACCTGGAAGTGCCACTGCTGCCCGGCGGCTGCCTGATGACCGCGGCGCTCACCGAGTACGACGGCCGCCCCGGCCGGGTCCGCGACGCGGTGGCCGAGGTGTGGTCGCGCTGGCGGGAACAGCTGCGGGCGGACCTGACCGCGGCGGTGGAGATGGGCGAGCTACCCGCCGGGTTCGACATCGACCAGGCGCTGTTCGAGATTGTCGCCGCCGGACTGGCGCTGAACGCGGCCATGCAGCTCCAGCACGACCGGGCGGCCGCGGGCCGGGCCCGCCGCGCGATCGAACGGGCCTTGGACCAGTCCTGACCGCACGCCAGACCGGGCACCGGCCGAGCACGCCAAGCGAGAGGCCCACCCAGAGGCGATCGAGCAGGCCCCCACCGACCTCGCCACCCCGAATACGACCGCCTGCCCGCGTTCCTGCTGGTCAGCGCGTCTTCGCTCGAATCCACCCTCGGCCTCGTCCACAGCTCCTGGTACTGCTGGAGCAGACCGACCTGCCGGTCGAGGCCATTGCCACCCGGGTCGGCCTCGCCTCGGCGGTCAACCTGCGCCGCCGCTTCAGGGCGCACCTCGGCACCACACCCGGCGTCTACCGACGCACCTTCAGCGAAACGTGACGCTCTCGCCGCACACCATGGTCCGGCTGATCGACACCGGGTCCGGCCAGGTCAAGTGCAGTGTTGCCGCTGTGACGCCTGAGTCGGTGGCCCACCGGGGCTGCTCGTTCACGTCAATGGCCTTCGAGGGCGCCTGATCCGGCAGGTTCTGGAAGGTGTTGCTTGCGGACGCGGTCGCGGGCAACGCGAAGTTGGTGCCGTACGTGAAGGAGTCCTTGCCGGTGTCGACGGGGCTGGTGCCGGCGGCGGTGGTCGTGGTGACGCCGACAGTGCCGGTTCCCGCGGCGGGGGCGACGGCGGTGAGCACCAACGACGTTCCGCTTCAAACGGCGACGCCGCCACAGCTCACACCTGACCGGGCATCGGCCTCAAGGGCAGGGACCGCCCTTCAACGCGCCCGGCGCAGGAAGTCGATGACCAGGTCTGTCGTCGCCTGCGGCTGCTCTTCCGTGATCCAGTGCCCGCAATCCGGGATGATCGCATCTTCGACGTCATCGGCGACACACCGCAGCACCTCGCCGATCCCAGGGCCGAATGTAGCTTCGCCACCGAAGGCCAGGACCGGCATCTGAAGCTTGCCCTGCGCGAGGAACGTCCTGTTGTCGGCCGCATCCTGGCTGAACGCCAGGAACTGGGCAAAGCTCGCTCGCATTGCGCCGGGTTGCGCATAGAGCTCCGCATAATGCTGGCGCTTTGCTTCATCAAACCGCTTCGGGTCCACGGAAAGTTCGTTCCAGAAGCGGTCGAGGTAAATGCGCTCGCGGCCGGCGACCAGGCGCTCCATGTCGTGACCACCGAAGCCGAAGTGCCACATGGTCGGATCCTGTGTGATCTGATCCCAAGGTCCGATGCCGGGCAGCGGCGCATCGATCGCCACCCAGCGGCTCACGCGCTCGGGGTGGGTGGCGACCGCTGCGAAGCCGACCATGATGCCGATGTCGTGCGTCACCAATTCGATCGTACGCACACCCAGGGCATCCAGGACGCCCCACACGTCCGCCGCCTGATTCTTCTTGTCGTAGCCGCCATCAGGCTTCGACGAGAGGCCCAACCCACGCAGGTCGGGCGCGACAACCATGTGGTCTTCGATGAGTGCGCTCGCCAAATGACCCCACATGTCGCCCGTTGTGCCGAAGCCGTGCAGCATGACGACCGCTGGACCATGCCCGCCGACGCGTACGTGGATCTTGGCGCCGTTGGTTTCGATCTCACGCGTCTGCATACCGGCCGGGAATGGGTAAATGCCATCCTGATGCCTGTTGTCGTTCATCGCTTTACTCCGGGTTTTGAAGGAAACATGGCTCCGACGGCGAGGACGGCCGGAGGGATAAAACTGCGTTTGGGCATGGAAACCCCGCCTGACGGCAGGACTCCCTGGCTGTACGCGGTCATGGGCACCTCTCTGAGGAACTGGTTCAGAAGCGGTCGTCCATCCGCGCCACACCACCGAAACTAGCCGACCGGTCCACTAGGTTCCACCGCGTGCCGGACGCCGTTCCCCCTGGGCAGACCGCTGACCTGCGATGGAAGGAAGGGGCTATCAGATGGGAGGGAGTTGGTCGTGATTACGTCCCGCCCCGAGCTCAAGGTGACCCTCCCTGTAGGGCCCGGAGAGAGGGCCCCTATCGATCCGTCAACCGCGCGTTGTCCACGGCGCCGGCATCGGTCGAGCGCGGCGTCGCACGAGTGAAGTCGTGGCGGATCTTCCGCGGGTGAGGACGGCTTGGACGAGGCTGGTGATTCGGATGGCGCTGCAGCGGAGTTCCGCAGCAGGCGCCAGGTCTTCAGGGTCGCCATGGCCTGCTCGCCGAGGCAGCAGTGTCCCGTCCAGGGTTACGAATGCCTTGGCCGAGGCGTTCGTAATGGCCGTGGCGAGGTCGGGCGCCGGCGCCGCGGGCAGTGCTACGGCTTCCGTGATGTAGCGGGAGTACACCGAGCTCACGCCCACCTCGAATCCGGCCGTGAGCTGCGCGTAGGTATGCCCCAAACGCAGGTGTGCCGGCGCCGGCAGCGCCTGGCGGCCGACGGGCAGCCGACGCCAAGGCGTCCAACCGGCAGACTGGTCCACCAGGTTGGCCGTCGGCCTCATCGCTGCGGGCTCTGTATAGGCTGGTGCGCGTGGATGTGACGGGGTGTCTTGGGTGTGACCTTTTGACCGGGCGCCGGGAGCTGCCTGGAGGCGTCCTGCGTGAAACCGCTGCTTGGGTGGTGAACCACGTCGTCGGTCCGATGAGTCTCGGCACCCTGATCGTCGGTCCGCGAGAGCACGTCGTTGCCATCGCGGAACTCGATGACACGGCAGCGGCGGAGCTAGGGCCCTTGCTGCGCGATACCGCTCGTGTCGTGGAGACGTTGTGCCGGCCCGAGCAGACGTACGTCTGCATGTGGTCGCACGGCCGCGACGCGCGCAAGCACCTGCACATCGCGGTCCAGCCGGTGACCGCGGAGGTACGGGCCCGCTACGGCGGGCTGCGCTCCGAGCAGCTCCAGGCCCGGATGCTGGCGGACGGCGACGAGCCGGACATCACGGAGGTCGAGCAATTCTGCGAGCGGGCTCGCGAGCTGTTCCGAGTGATCACCGATAGCAGCACCGAAGACCGCAACTGATCACCGGGTGCCGGGCTGACGTCACGGCGTGGTCGGGCGAGCGCATGCAACGAAGTAGTGCGGTCCTCCCCATCACGCATCCTCAATGTGAGGTTGGAAGAGGCTCCCGCGGTGCACGGACGGGGTGGCGCTGACGCGCAGGGTGTGGCCCTGACCGCGCCGTACCGTCAAGCCGTGGTCGAGCGCGGCCCGCTCGACGGCTCCAGCTCGGCGGCGCGGAGGAAGTCGGCGACCTCGCCGGGCATGTCGAGGGCGACCGGCAGCTCCGGGGCCGGTGGCGGTGCGCTCGGGCATGAGGTCGGAGACGGCAGTGCGGACGGCGCCGCGGCTGACGCCGTGCTCGCGGGCCAGGGCGGCGATGGAGCGGCATCTCGAGCTGGATCAACACCACTTCGATGGCCGGCTTCTCTGGCGCCTTCGCCGCTGGGGGCAAGTACCACCTGTTGGACGCGGACGAGTACTGGGTCAAGTTCCCCGAGTTCGAGCACTGCGACGCCAGCAGGCAACTGTGGTGCACCGTCCCTGAGCCGTAAACGACTAGAGCCTGTCCGGTCGATCATGTGCGGAGCCAGATGACGAGAGCTACGACGGTGACGGTGCCGAGGTAGCCGTAGCCGTGTCTGTCGTAGCGCGTGGACGCGTACGTTTCACCGCGTCGGCAACTGCGGAGGTATGAGCACCGCCTGCAGAGCCGGACCGACGCGCCGGACGATCGCCTCGCGATCTTCCTCGGCGAGCACGGAGACTCCAGACCTGGTTCTGAGCGGCGTTTCGTGGAGGGGCAGGTCGTGCAGCGTCGGCGCGGGCGTCGAGACGTCCCAGTCGTGCGTGCCCGTCATCGGTCCACCGCCCTTGCCAAGCCTTAAATAAAATGATTCATTCACCTGGCGAGTGAATGGAACCATGTCAAGCGCGAGGGGATGTCTATGGCCGTCGTGCTGACGCAGCCCGCTGCGGACGGTCGCGCCCTGGTCGGCACGCCGCCAGCCGCCGTCCGCTCCCGCAGTGCCATCGGGACTGGCAAGCCTTACCGCGCTCGCCGAGGTGGGACCGGCGCTGGCCGCGCGGGCCACCGTTCATCTACCCCATCGCCGACTGCTGACCTACCTGAGAGGGTCCCCATGCCTGCCCATGAGATCACGGCTGTCACCTTGGGTGAGGAGCCGATCACCATCGAGCAGTTCGTCGCGGTCGCTCGGTACGGGGCCCAGGTCGATTTCGATGCGACTTATGTCGACCGGGTGCGCAAGTCACGCGCGATGGTGGAGCGCTTCCTGGCTGAGAACCGCTTGGTGTACGGGGTTACCACCGGATTCGGCGACAACGTCACGAAGGTGATCGACCCGGCGGATGCCGAGCAGCTGCAGCGCAATATTGTGCGCTCCCACGCCGTGTCGGTCGGTGAACCGCTGCCCACCGAGATCGTCCGTGCCATCGCGCTGATGGAGCTGGTCGGCCTCGGCGAAGGTTATTCCGGCATCCGGTTCGAGACCCTGGGCCTGCTTCGACGGATGCTCAACGCCCGGGTCACGCCGCACGTACCCGGCGAGGGTTCCGTCGGCTACCTGGCCCCAGAGGCGCACATGGCTCTTGTGCTGCTGGGAGAGGGCCGGGCCTGGTACGGCGACGAACTGCTGCCCGGGGCCGAGGCGTTGACCCGGATCGGGGAGCAGCCGACACGGCTCGGCTGCAAGGAAGGTCTGTCGCTCACCAACGGGACGCACTCGGTCACCGCGATCGCCGTCCTCGCCACCTATGACGCCTGCCTCGCGGCGAGCACCGCCGACGTCGCCGCGAGCCTGACGGTGCAGGCACTCAAGGGCACCGTCCGCGCCTACGACGCCCGGATCCAGGAGCGCAAGCGGCACCCCGAGCAGGCCGCGGTCGCCGAGAACCTGCGACGGCTGACCGAGTCCAGCGAGATCAGCGCCAAGTTCATCGACCATCGGCTCCAGGACAGCTACAGCCTGCGCGGGATCCCGCAGGTGCACGGCGGTGCGAAGCGGGCGCTCGCGCAGGCCCGGGAGGTCATCGTCGAGGAGCTGCACTCGGTGGGCGACAACCCGGTCATCCACCCCGAGGGCGAGGGCGAGGACGGGATGGCGCTGAGCGGGGGAAACTTCGACAGCACGTACGTCGGCATCCAGGCCGACACCATGGTGAACGCGATGACCGTGCTGGCCAAGATGTCCGAGCGCCGCACCGACCGCATGGTCAACAACAACTTCAGCGAGCTGCCCGCTTTCCTGGTTCGCCGACCAGGACTCAACAGTGGCTACATGATCGCGCAGTACACGGCCGCCGCGCTGACCATGGAGCTGCGCGGCATGGCGGTGCCGGCAACCGCGGACACCGTTACCACCTCGGCCAACCAGGAGGACACGATCAGCAACGCCTATCTGGCGGCGCTGAAAGCCTACCGGGCGGCGCGCAAGCTCGGCTACGTCGTAGCGATCGAGGTGATGTGCGCCGTGCAGGCGCTCGACCTGCTCGCGCCGCTCCTGCCCTCGCCGGCAACGCAGGCGCTGCGGGCCAGGATCCGGGAGACCGTACCGACCGTCAACGAGGACCGGGTCTTCCACGGCGATATAGAGCACATCGCCGAGCTCGTGCGAAGCGGGGAGGCGCTGCGGGTCGTCGAGGACGTGGTCGGCCCGCTGCGCCGCTGAGGTCGGGCTGTATTCCCTTCATGTGGTGGGCCTCGCCGCATGAAGGGCTTGGCTGTGCGGCCCTGGAGGCTCGCGGTATCGAGGGCGGCCCCGATACCAGGCCGCGAGCGTCGTCGGGAGCTCCACTCCTACGGCCACCTCCGCCGCCGTGATGTCGGCTTCACCAGCCGGAGGGCGCAGCAAATCGGCCGAAGCAGCAGCGTGCTCACGCAGCCAGGTCTCGATACGCCCCCAGGCCGCGGCCACCCGTTGCGTATCGTCAATCATGCTGAACACCCTATCGGCCGCGGTCGGCACGGCCATGACCATCGCCGACGGCGGCCATCCAGGCACGGCCTCGCAGGCGGCGGTTGCCCAACGGTCGGGCAGCCGACTGGTGGCAAGACTCCGACACCCTTGCAGGCCGACGGCCGACCGGTGCCGGGGATGGTCGTCTCGGCTGATGGCTCCACGGCCCTGATGCAGTTCCAGTTCGACGAACAGACCTATGAGCTTCCCTCCGGGGCTATCGACAGCACCGTGAAGGCCGCTGAGCAGAAGGCTGGGCGTGGCCATCTCGAGGTCCCGCCGTCGGCGGTTTGTGCCCGCCCGTCTCGTTCGTCACCGTGCTGCTGGCGGTTCATCAGATGGTGCGAACTTGTGGTTGTCACTCGGTGGGACCGCATGTGGCGCGCATACGCTCTGTCGCGTCGTCCCAAAGGGGGCGGCATCCGTCGGGCGCTGCCTGCGCCCCGACCGCCCCGGCCGTCCATGGGCCGGTGGTGCGGATCGTGTTCTGGCAGTTCACATATGGAGGGGACATGACCTCTTTAGGTAGTAAGGCTGTCGTGGTGATGGCTGCGGCGTTGGCGTCGATGGGCGTGGGGAGCGGCGCCATCGCGTCTGCGACCAGCCTCCCGGCGGCGTCGTGCAGCGGTGGTGCGGACTGCTCCGCTTTGGCTCCGGTCAATATGGCCGCCAGCCAGGGCTCTTTGAACGTCACGCAGATGCAGTTGGAGAACATCAGCGCGACCGTTGTCGACGCCGTTACCGGACAGCCCGTCCGCGGCGTGCAGGTCCATTTCTACGCCGCCGGCGGTCGACTGCTGGGGACGGCCTACACGAATTACAGCGGTATCGCCGCGATCGCCGCATCAGAGAACCTCGGCCCCGGCACGGTCCAGGAACTGCTGGCCGGCTACGAGGCCGTGCTGCTCGGGGACGGCGTCCACACCCCGGCCTCCGCGCACGGAGCGATCACCGTCGGAGACGACTTCGTGCCCCTCGGAAGTCTGCTTTTCAGTGACCGTACGCTCAAGCGGGACGTGGTCCCGGTCGACTGGAGCCGGTAGGGGTGCGGTTCTTCCGTCGGCGGTCCTGGGCGGCTGACCGAGGCGCCCCGGCTCGGCTTTCGGCCGAGGCGTCGCGGGAGAGTGGCGGTGTGGCCCCGGTCGGCGCGGTCAACGGCTATGCGGTCCTGCGGACCGTGGCCGCGCTGCCCGTCAGCACCTGGCGCTACCACTGGGAGCCCGAGAGCGTGCGTCACCTCGGACCGATGGCCCAGGACTGGCACGCTGCCTTCGGCTTCAACCAGGACGACACCAGGATTCCCGTCGTCGACGGCCTCGGCGTCGCCCTGGTGTGCATTCAGGCGCTGCAGCGCCGTGTGGAAGAGCTCACGGCCGAAGTGGATCGTCTGCGAGAGGCCGCGAGCGGGAGCAGGCCCGAGGCCGTGCCGTAAGCGTTCGCGCGGGTCGGCGTGTGGTCATGCCGAGAGTTGGTCCCAGTGGGTCGGTCAGCCACGAGGGCAGTACAGGCACAGGTCCTCCGGTGATCAGAGAGCGTCACAACTCCATGATCGTCAGGACCTGCGCCTGTACTACTACCGGCGTCGCTCCTCACGCGCCTATTCGCGCGAGCCCTAAGAGGTTGTCCTACATGTTGAGTTGGGCCAGGGGCTTGTAGCAGGCCAGGGCTGGGGCGAGACTGAGGAAGGCCAGGTGGGCGGCGGTGGGGCGTTCCAGCGGCCAGGTCACGGCCTGGTGGTCCGGACGCGGCCCGAGCACGTGTTGCGGCGAGGGTGGAACTGGGTGAGCGGGCCGCGCATCCGGTTGGAGGTGCGGGTGGTCCCGGCCGCGAGATCCTGGCCGAAGCCGAATCGCGCTCTCAGTTGTTGTTGGGCAGCGGGCGCGCCACGAGCATGTGCCGTCCCGTGCGTTCGGGGCGGCGTGCGGTGAGGATCAGTCGGTGGACCGCAGGACCCCATACGCGAGTGAAGGCGAGGTCAGTGAGGGATATGGTCTCCGCCTCGGCGGTGAATGCAGCGGTATCCCAGTTCAGGGCCAAGCCGCGTCCTGTCGGGGGGCTGACGGTGGCCCAGCCCTCGGGCCGCACCGACAGATCGCCGCTGACCAGCAGATGCAGGGCCAGGGATCGGGGCGTGGTCGCGCAGTGCCAGGTTTCGTCGATCTCGACGCGCTCGTCCGCGCCGCGCACGAGCCGGACGGTCCGCAGCCATGATGTGAGTTGTGCCTGCGGCGGGTAGGCGGAGCCCAGATCACACGTCAATTCATCGGTGTCCGTATTGTGGATGGCGGCCACTTGGGACGCCCGGAAGTCCGGGCCGGGCCGCTGGCCGACACCGTTGACGACGGGCACGTTGTGGTACTCGCTGGTCATCGACCAGATTCCGTAGCGGTCAGGGCTGAAGGTCTCCTTGCGGTAGGTGCCGACCCCGACGTCGATGAGCAGCGGGTGGGCGTCGAGGGCGACGATGAACGAGCCGACGTCGTTGTGGTTGTGGCTCTCGCCGTTGTGACCCGCCTTGGCCGCCACGAGCAGCCCGCGCGTGTCACCTGCCGTCGCGCGGGCCACGAGAACCTGCGTGTCCGGCAGCCAGGCGCGCGCGGGCAGCGGGAAGTCGGCGGGCCGGGTGGTGTGCCACTCGGTGTCGAACAGGGCATCCAACGTGCGGCGCAGGTCGAAGGGTTCGTCGCCCTCGACGGGCAGTGCGGGGTCTGGGTCGGCGCGCAGGGCGCGGGCACACCCGGAAGTCGTGGGCGGGCCAGGCCCAGGTCGTCTCCTCGCACAACGCCCATACGCCGTCCATCACCTCGTCGAGGAAGGCGGTTCGGCGGTCGTCGGTGGTGGGACACAGGGCGGCGGCGAGGACCGCCCGGCCGAGCCGGGCCCGCCGGGCGAACACCGGTGTCTGGTAGCCCCAGCGGTCGCCGTCGCGGGCGAAGCGGGCGAACAGTGAGGCGGGCAGGTCGGGCCAGGGGCGACCGAGCGAGGCACTGGCTTCCTCGAGCACACGGGCTCGCGCACGCGGCGCGATCGCTTCCCACGCGCCGCGGTCGGTGGCAGGGGGCACAGGACTCCACTGACCTATGGGCGGCATTCGCGTGGCGATCAAGGACGGCGGAAACAGGCGTGTCAGGCGCGGGAATCCGGGGTCGGACGCGGACTTCTCTGAGGTCATGTTCTCTTTTCCTCGGCAGGTCAGGAGCGCTGCGGCGACCTCCGCCACCGCGGCGGCCACGTCGCCTGAAGCGACACCATGTCCGGCGGTCCCCGATGCGGAGGACCGCCAGACCGTCTCAGGCGGGAGACGTCAGGTGGTGATCGTGAACGTGTCCTTTGAATCGTTCTGAGTCGCGACCTGGCCCGGGCGCAGGTTCTTCACCGTGTTGCCCCGGAAAGTGCCGGTGCCGGTGACACCCGACGCGATCCAGATGCCCTGGTTGGCGGGGCCGTCGACGGTGTTGTTCGTGAGCGTCGCCCTAATGTTCTTCTTGTCGATGTACAAACCGGCACGCAGGGCGCCTTGCATCACGTTGTCGGTCATGGTGACGTTCGTGTATGCGTCAGGGAACTGTGACGTGGGGGTCGGGGAGCCGATTCGCACCCCGTGCCGGACGCCGTTCCAGCCGCCGCCACCGATCAGGACGTTGCCGCTCACCGTGGCGGACTCCAGTGCGTGTCCCGAGTCGCCGAACACGCTGATCTCCAGCGCGCTGTTCGAGGACACGCTCTTCACCAGGTTGTTCTTGAACTGGATGTCCTTGCCGCCGGCGATCCGCAGGCCGTTGGCCCACCAGGGTGCGATCGCGGTGTTGTTCAGCACCCGGGCGCCACTGAGCTGGGCGTTGTCATGGTTGGTGCCGGAGTCGGAGTACACGGCGAAGGAGTCGTCGCCGGTACCCCGGGCGAAGTTGTTCTGGACCGTGATGTTGTCGCCCTTTGTGTCCGGACCGGGCTTGTTGCTGTTGTTGATGTTGAAGCCGTCGCCGTACGAGTCCGCGGTCCGGCTGTCGCGGATGGTGCCGCCGGTGCCGGACAGCCAGTTCGCGTCGGTGTGCCGGGTCCAGATCCGCTCGATCAGCCAGCCCTTGGCGCCGCTGGCATTGATGCCGTAGTCCGCGCCGCCGGGGCCGCGGACGTCCCGCCAGATGGCGTTGGCGTCGATCTGTATGTCGCTCAGCTTGGTACCGGAGCCGACCAGGATCTGTGTGCGCTGCTTGGCGGGCAGCGGGGGCTTACGGTAGATCGTCGAGTACCACATGCCGGCGCCGCGCACGGTCACGCCGGTGAAGTCCAGCGGCGCGGCGCCCTCGAAGCTGTTCGTGAGGTACGTCCCCTCCGGGATCCAGACCGGCTTGCCTTGTGCCCGGGCGGTGTCCACTGTCTTCTGGATGGCGGTCGTCGAGTCCTTTTCGAACGTCGGGTCCGCGCCGTAGTCGACGACGGAGAGCGAGCCGTCCGGCCGGGTACGCGCCGGCCCGACGTTCTCCAGGTCGACGGAGTCGACGGCGTAGAAGGTGGCCTTGTCGCCGGAGTCCTTCTGGAGCGTGACGTTGCTGCCCACCGGGATGGGATCGCCCTTCACCCGGACGGGGAACTCGTTGTAGAAGCGGTAGGCCGCCCCGCCGGCGTTCGGGTCGTCCGGGTTGGTGCTCGCGCCCCGGTAGTTCCACGCCTGCTTGGAGCTCAACGTGATCGCCTGACGGTACGTGCCGTCGACGTAGAGGCTGAGCGAGGCGGTGATGCCGCCGCCCTCCGGCGCGTCCGGAATCGAGGCACGTACCACGAGGGTGTTCGCCTGCTTGCCGGTCCTGTTCGGCATCGACACCGATTCGCCGGTTTCATCCAGCTTGGCATAGGCGTAGCCGGACGCCTCGGTCTCCAGCGTTGCCTTCGTGGGCGCTGGGTCGCCCGGCTTGATGGAGTGGATGTCGGCACCGCCGGCCAGCTTGCCGGACTCGGTTTCGACGGTCGTAAAGGGCGTCTTGGCGCCGGCCGAGGCCGTCACCTCGGCGTTCGCGGCGATGGTGTCCGCGCCGATGGTGTCCGCGTGGCCTTCGGCCTCGGGCAGAACGGTCAGGGCGCCGGCGCCGAGTACGGCGGCGCCGAGAAACCAGACGGAGATCCGTCGGGTCCTGCGATGCATGTGTCACCTCTCGATACGGGATGAACGACGGGGTGGGCGTGGGGAGAGGCCCTGGTCATGCAAGGGGTGAGTGCGGGTGCACCACTGCGGCAGCGGCAAGCGGAGCCGGGGGCTTCGCGCCGGGGACACGAAAGTCCATCGAATGGCCTTAGTCAATGCGCCGGACAAGAACCGACGTGATTCCACCGGGACTTGCCCCTCGGGTTCATCGGCCGCGGCGTGCCGGGGCCGATGGTTCGTCCAACATATTGACAAACCGCGTTCGGCGTTCGTACGTTCACCTCGCACTCACCCCGACGACCAGCCCGAGCAGTAGCAACTCCCGCTGTTCCACGGCCGTCGGGTGCCCTCACCCCGAACCCCTACCGCCGCACTACGCATATGCGGCGCCGATGGGAGCGTGCTTTCACCTTGACCAGCGACACCCGGCGGGCACTCGTCGTCCGTGGCGGTTGGGACGGGCACCAACCCGTGACGATCAGCGACGGATTCGTGCCCTTCCTCAAGGATCAGGGGTTCACCGTCGAGACCTCCGAGGACCTCGCGGTGTACGAGGACACGGAGCGGCTCGCCGCCACCGACCTGATCGTGCAGTGCTGGACGATGGGGACGATCACCCCGCAGCAGCGCGACAACCTCGCCGCTGCGGTCCGGGCCGGCACCGGCCTGGCCGGCTGGCACGGCGGCATCGTCGACTGCTTCCACGACCACGGCTACCACCTGCTGACCGGTGGCAAGTTCGTGATGCACCCGCCGGGCTTCCACGACCACACCTACCGGCTGTCGCCCGAGCACCCCGACCACCCGATCATCGCGGGACTCGACGACTTCGCGGTCCACAGCGAGCAGTACTGGGTCCTCACCGACCCGCACATCGACGTCCTGGCCACCACCACCTTCCCGGCCGACGAGGTGCACGACCGGACCGTGGTGATGCCCGCGGTGTGGACGAGGACCTGGGGCGCCGGCCGGGTCTTCGTATCGACCATCGGGCACAAGCCCGACGACTTCGACGTGCCCGAGGTGCGCACGCTGACCGAGAGGGGACTGCTGTGGGCGAGCCGCTGAAGCCTTTGACGTCGTCGAAACCTCTGAATATCGGCATCGTGGGCGCGGGCAAGATCAGCGGCGCCTACCTCTCGACGCTGGAGCGCCTGACGTCCGTGCGGCTGACCGCCGTCACCGACCTCGATCGGAGCCGGGCGCAGGGCGTCGCGGACCAAGGCGGGGGAGCGGTGGCCGTGGTGCCGTCCGTCGCGGACCTCGTGGCACGGGACGATGTGGACGCCGTCCTCAACCTCACCATCCCGGCCGCCCACGCGGACGTCGCCCTCGCGGCGCTCGGCGCGGGCAAGCACGTGTACGGCGAGAAGCCGCTCGCGGCGAACCGCGAAGAGGCCGACGCCGTGCTGATTGCCGCGCGCGAGGCGGGGCTTCGCATCGGCTGCGCTCCCGACACGGTCCTCGGCACCGGGACGCAGACCGCGCGCAAGGCGGTCGACGACGGGCTGATCGGCAGGCCGGTCGCGGCGACGGCCTTCATGACGACCGCGGGCCACGAGAAGTGGCACCCGGACCCAGAGTTCTACTACCAGCCCGGCGGCGGCCCGCTCCTCGACATGGGCCCCTACTACCTGTCGGCCCTGGTTCATCTGCTCGGGCCGGTCGTCAAGGTGACGGGCGCGTCCTCCCGGCCGCGTACGGAGCGGGCCATCGGAAGCGGCCCGCGCGCCGGACACACCTTCCCGGTGGAGATCGACACCCACATCACCGGCGTCCTGGAACACGCGGACGGCGCCCTGTCCACACTGGTGATGAGCTTCGACATCAAGGCCGCGCGGCTGCCCCGCATCGAGGTGCACGGCACCGACGCCTCGCTGTCGGTGCCCGACCCGAACGGCTTCGACGGCACCGTCGAGATCCACCGCGGCGACGCGTGGGAGACCCTGCCGGTGTCCGCCGGTTACCTGGACGCGGGTCGGGGCGTGGGTCTCGCGGATCTCGCCGATGCCCTGGCCGACGACCGCCCGCATCGTGCGTCGGCCGAACTCGCCGCACACGTCCTCGACATCATGCTGACCCTCATGGACGCGGCCGGCCAGGGGCGCGCCCTGCCGGTGACCAGCATGTGCGAGCGCCCTGCCCCGGTGGGCGGTCACTGAGCGACGCCCTCGCCACCCCGCCCCGCTCGCAGCGACAGGAGACCCCTTTCATGCACGACGACCGGAAGCTGGTCGAAGCACGCCTGGAACGCGTCCTGAGGGAACGTATCCGGCCGGCCGTCCACCCCGTCACCACCCCCCTGACCGTGGAGATCTGGTCCACCGACGGCGAGCCCGTGCCCGTGGCCGACGGCCTCGCGGCACCGACGAGCCCCATCGCCACCGGCACCCCGTGGGGCACGCCGTGGGGGACCAGCTGGTTCGAGGTGACCGGCACCGTGCCCGCCGAGTGGGCGGGCCGCACCGTCGAGGCGGTCCTCGACCTCGGCTTCACCCCGCGCACCCCCGGCTTCCAGTGCGAGGGCCTCGTGTACCGGCCCGACGGCACCCCGGTCAAGGGACTCCACCCGCGCAACAACCACGTCCGCGTGGGCGCACCCGTCGCGGGCGGGGAGCAGGTGCACTGGCGCGTCGAGGCGGCCTCCAACCCGGACCTCGACGCGAGCGGGGTGCCGTTCCAGCCGACGCCGATGGGCGACAAGGCGACCGCCGGGGGCGCACCCCAGTACGTGCTCGGCGAGATGCGCCTGGCCGTCTTCGACGAGACGGTATGGAACCTGGTCATGGACCTGGAGGTGCTCGGTGAGCTGATGGCCGAGCTGCCCTTGGACGGGGCGCGCCGCTGGGAGATCCTGCGGGCGGTCGGCCGTGCGCTGGACGCCGTCGACCTGCAGGACGTGAACGGGACGGCGCGGGCCGCGCGCGACGAACTCGCCGATGTGCTCGCCACGCCTGCGGCCCCCGCCGCGCACCGCATCAGCGCCGTCGGTCACGCCCACATCGACTCGGCGTGGCTGTGGCCGCTGCGCGAGACGGTCCGCAAGGTGGCCCGCACGGCGTCCAACATGACGCAACTCCTCCAGGACGAGCCGGAGTTCGTCTTCACGATGTCGCAGGCCCAGCAGTTCGCATGGATCAAGGAGCACCGGCCCGAGGTGTACGCGAAGGTCAAGGAGGCCGTCGCGGACGGCCGGTTCGTACCGGCCGGCGGGATGTGGGTGGAGTCCGATACCAACATGCCGGGTTCGGAGGCGATGGCCCGCCAGTTCGTGCACGGCAAGAGGTTCTTCCTGGCGGAGTTCGGCGTCGAGAACGACGAGGCGTGGCTGCCCGACACCTTCGGTTTCGCGGCCGGCCTGCCGCAGATCATCAAGGCCGCCGGGTCCAAGAGGCTGCTCACCCAGAAGATCTCCTGGAGCCGCACCAACTCCTTCCCGCACCACACCTTCCTCTGGGAGGGCATAGACGGCACCCGCATCTTCACGCACTTCCCGCCCGTCGATTCGTACAACTGCGAAATGAGCGGGCGCCAACTAGCCCATGCCGCAAGGAACTTCAAGGAGAAAGGCGTTGCGACGCGCTCTCTCGCGCCGACCGGTTACGGCGACGGCGGTGGCGGCACCACGCGCGAGATGGTCGCGAAGGCGGCCCGGATGCGCAGCCTGGCGGGCGCGCCGGCCATCGAATGGGAGGCCCCCGCCGACTTCTTCGCGAAGGCGGAGGCCGAGTACCCACAGCCTCCGGTGTGGGTCGGCGAGTTGTACCTGGAGCTGCACCGCGCGACCCTGACCAGCCAGGCGCAGACCAAGCGGGGCAACCGGCGCAGCGAGTCCCTGCTGACCGAGGCCGAGCTGTGGGCGGCGACGGCTGCCGCGCGTACCGGGTTCCGCTACCCGTACGAGGAGCTGGACCGGATCTGGAAGACGGTGCTGCTGCACCAGTTCCACGACATCCTGCCCGGCTCGTCCATCGCCTGGGTGCACCGCGAGGCGCGGGAGACGTACGCGCGCCTGGCCGGGGAGCTGGAGGACATCATCGCGGCGGCGCAGCGGGCGCTCGCCGGTGATGCCTCGGGCGGGCGGGAGCTGGTGTTCAACCCGGCGCCGCACAGCCGTGGTTCGATACCGGCCGGAGGTGCGTCGGTGCCTACGGGCGAAGGTGGGGTGGTCCCGGTCCCGCGTGACGGAGGCTACATTCTCGACAACGGCCTCCTGCGCGTCGAGATCGACGGACGCGGGCTGGTCGTCTCCGCGTACGACCGCGTCGCCGGCCGGGAGGCGATCGCCCCGGGGCAGGTGGCCAACCTCCTCCAGCTCCACCCCGACTTCCCCAACCAGTGGGACGCCTGGGACGTCGATGCCTTCTACCGCAACGTCGGCAGCGACCTCACCGACGGCGCCACGCTGTCCGTCGAGGGCGGCGCGGTGCGCATCGCGCGGGCCTTCGGCGCCTCACGCGTTACGCAACTGCTCTCCGTTCCGGCCGACGCCAAGCGGCTCGACATCGTGACCGAGGTCGACTGGCACGAGACGGAGAAGTTCCTGAAGCTCGCCTTCCCGCTGGACGTGAAGGCCGACCGGTATGCCTCCGAGACCCAGTTCGGTCACGTGTACCGGCCTACCCACCAGAACACGAGCTGGGAGTGGGCCAAGTTCGAGGCGTGCAACCACCGTTTCGTACACGTCGACGAGCCCGGCTGGGGCGTCGCCGTCGTCAATGACTCGACGTACGGCCACGACCTCACCCGCACCGCGGACACGAGCACGGTCCGGGCGTCCCTGCTGCGGGCGCCCCGCTACCCGGACCCGGAGACGGACCAGGGTGTGCACCGGTTCCGGCACGCGCTGGTGCCGGGCGCCACGATCGGCGACGCGGTCCGCGAGGGGTACCGGATCAACCTGCCCGAGCGCCGGGTCACCGGCACCGCCGCGGAGGTCGCCCCGCTGGTGACCGTTGACAACGATGCCGTCGTCATCAGCGCGGTGAAACTCGCCGACGACCGCGGCGGCGACCTGGTGGTCCGCCTCTACGAGGCGCACGGGGGCCGCACCCGCGCCACCGTCCGCGTCGACGGCTTCGCGCCCGAACGGGCCTTCGCCACCGACTTGTTGGAGCGCCCGCTCGTCGACGCCGAGCCGCCCACACCGGTCGACGGCGGGCTCGTCCTCGCCCTGCGTCCGTTCCAGATGGTCACCCTGCGGCTGCCCCGCGCCTGATGGCGCGCCGCACCGGTACGGCGGCCGCCTCCCGTCTGCCGTACCGATGCGGTTCCCCGACCAGTACGTATCGAAAGAGGACCCAGGCATGACAGCCCGAGCAGAGTGCTCCGAACTCCCCGGAGCCGTATGCGTCATGAGTCCCGGTGTCGCCGATCTCGTACTCCCGAAAGAGCTCTGCGAACGGCTCGCGTCGCATGTGCGGCTCGTCTCCCGCGGCGACCGTTTCCAGGCCGGCGCGCTCGCCGACGCCGAGATCCTCATCAGCGGTTGGGGGTGCCCCCGCCTCACGGCCGACGTGCTGGCCGAGGCTCCCCGCCTGAAGGCCGTCATGCATGCCGCCGGCACCGTCAAGTCACTGGTCAGCGACGCGCTGTGGGAGCGCGGCATCGTCGTGTCCTCGGCGGCCGACGCCAACGCGGGCCCGGTCGTCTCGCAGACCCTCGCCCTCATCACACTCGCCGCCCGGCGCACCCTGGCCATGGCGGCGGGCTACGCCGGCGGCTGGCCGGCCACCGCCGACCGGCGGGGCGCCGACGGCCTCAGTGTCGGCATCATCGGCGCTTCCCGCATCGGCCGCCGGGTGATCACCGAGCTGGTGCGCGCCGACGCCGGGTACGAGGTGCTGCTGTACGACCCGTACGTGACGGACGAAGAGGCGCGCGGGCTCGGCGCGCACCGTGTCCCGCTGGCCGAACTGTGCCGCCGCTCACAGGTGGTGAGCGTCCACGCGCCGCAGCTGCGGGAGACGACGGGCCTGCTCGACTCCGGGATGCTGGCGCTCCTCCCCGACGGAGGCGCGCTGATCAACACCGCCCGGGGTGCGATCGTCGACACCGACGCCCTGACCCGGGAGTGTGCCACGGGTCGCATCGAGGCCTACCTCGATGTGACGGATCCCGAACCCCTTCCGCCCGGCCACCCGTTGCTGTCCCTGCCGAACGTGCTGGTGACCCCGCACATCGCCGGCGCACAGGGCTCCGAGATCCGCCGGCTCGGCGAGTACGCGACCGCCGAGGTCGTGCGGTGGGTTTCGGGCGAGCCGCTGCTTGGCGAGGTCACCCGCGAGACGCTCGCGCGGCTGGCCTGAGCCGCTGTCGCGACGGGCCCGGAAGGGCCACACGCCAATCAACCCACGCCCCCACGGACGCCAATTCACCTATCGCACCATCCCCATATTGCCGACCCCGAGAGGGGACCGACGGCGCCTGCCTCCCGCTGAAAGGGCCGTACACCATGACAACGCTTGATCAACCGGCCGCCTCCGCCGCGGCCGAGAAGGGCAGGTCGGCGGGCCGGGGTGGATCGCGACCGCGTCGTCGCCGGGACACGGCCCTGTTCTGGTTCGTGATTCCGGGCCTCGTTGTCCTGCTGCTGTTCCACTACATCCCGCTGCTCGGCAACGTGATCGCCTTCCAGGACTACCAGCCGTACATCGGCATCCTGCACAGTCCGTGGAGCGGGCTGAAGAACTTCGACGTGCTGTTCAACGGCGACGAGCAGTTCGTGCACGCGCTGGTGAACACTCTCGAACTCACCCTGATCCAGGTCGTGTTCGTGTTTCCCGCGCCGATCCTTCTCGCCCTCGCGCTGAACAGCCTGGTCAGCGAGCGCGTAAAGAAGTGGATCCAGAACGTCCTGTACCTGCCGCACTTCCTGTCGTGGGTGGTCGTCGTCGCGCTCTTCCAGCAGATGCTCGGCAACACCGGTGTGCTCAACCTGTTTCTGCAGGCCCACGACATGGGCACCTGGAACATCATCGGCAGCCCCGAACTGTTCAAGTCGCTGCTCACCTCGCAGGTCATCTGGCGCGACACCGGCTGGGGCACGATCCTCTTCCTCGCCGCACTCTCCCGCGTCGACAGCGACCTCTACGAGGCGGCAGCCATGGACGGCGCGAGCCGCCTGCGGCAGACCTGGCACGTCACGCTTCCGGCGCTGCGCGGCCTGGTGGTTCTGCTGCTCATCCTGCGCCTCGGCGACGCCCTCTCGGTCGGTTTCGAGCAGATCCTGCTGCAGCAGGACGGCGTCGGCCTCGACAACAGCGAGGTGCTCGACACTTACATCTACAACCACGGCCTCGTCGCCGGTGACTGGGGTGTCAGCGCCGCCGTCGGCCTCGTCAAGGGCCTGGTGGGCGTAGCGCTCGTGCTGGGCGCCAACAAGTTCGCCCACTTCTTCGGCGAGGAAGGTGTCTACCGGAAATGACCACCCTCAATCCCGCGCACCCGGTGCGCCGCAGGCCGCACAGGTCCTACAGCGCCATCCCCGGCGAGACCCCCGGCTCCCCGCCGTGGCGTGTGCTCAAGTCGTTGATCCTGCTGGTCTGCGTGGTCCTGGTCCTGCTGCCGTTCCTCGCCATCATCTCGACCTCGCTCGCCGACACCGTGCAGGTCACCAAGGCCGGGGGCTACGTGATGTGGCCGGATCACCCGTCCTTCGGCGCATACAAGGCACTCCTGAACGGCGGCCTGGTCTCCCGGGCCATGCTCATCAGCGTCGGCATCACCGTCGTCGGCACCGC
The DNA here is from genome assembly GCF_003595545.1 of Streptomyces sp. 11-1-2. Lineage (NCBI taxonomy): Bacteria > Bacillati > Actinomycetota > Actinomycetes > Kitasatosporales > Streptomycetaceae > Streptomyces > Streptomyces sp. 11-1-2. The sequence goes on along the minus strand of NZ_CP022545.1, from coordinate 327,637 downwards.
GCTCAGCCTCTTCTGCTCGATCATGCTGGCGTACGGGCTCAGCCGGCCCGGCTCCTACGGGCACCGGCCCGTGCTGATGCTGCTGCTGATGTCGATGCTGTTCGCACCCGGCGTCATCCCCAGCTACCTGATGATCAAGCAGCTCCATCTGATCAACAGCTACTGGTCGTTGATCCTGCCCGGCCTGATCAACGGGTTCAACGTGATCGTGCTGCGCTCCTTCTTCATGGGCATCCCCAAGGAGCTCATCGACTCGGCGCGCATCGACGGCGCCTCCGAATGGAAGATCCTCACCCGGATGGTGCTGCCGCTGTCGAAGGCGTCGGTCGCCGTCATCGGCCTGTTCTACGCGGTCACGTACTGGAACGCCTTCTTCAACGCGCTGCTGTACATCAACGACGCTGCGAAGTGGCCGATGCAGATGGTGCTGCGGACGTACGTCATCAACAACGCGCAGCTCAGTGGCGGTCAGGTCGACGTCGCGGCCGGTGCGCCGCTGCCGCCGTCGCAGTCGCTGCAGGCGGCGATCCTGGTTCTGTCGATCGTGCCCATCGTGGTTATCTACCCCTTCCTTCAGCGGCACATGAACAAGGGCGTGATGGTCGGGGCGGTGAAGGGATGAACACCCCTATGAACGACACCCCCTTGAACAACAGCCCTCTGCGGCGACCCCTGAGCAGGCGCGGCTTCCTCGCCTCCGCCGCCGGTGTCGTGGCGGGCGTGACCCTCGCCGGCTGCGGCGACTACAAGCCTCCGTCCACCGCCGACGCCAACAAGGTGGCCCGGCTGCCCACGTACATCCCGTACAAGGGCGTCGAGACCTCGATGCCGGCCACCGCGGACGGCGTCGCACCCGCCTATCTGCACTACCCGGCCGATCCGGTCACGGCATTCCCCGACGGGCCGCCCGCCAAGGGCCCGGCGATCACCATCCAGACGCTGATCTTCAACCCGGTGCCGCCGCCCGTGGACCGCAACGTCCTGTGGCAGCACCTGAACAAGAGCATCGGCTGTGACCTCAACTTCGAGATCACGCCCGTCGGCGACTATCCGCCGAAGTTCGCCGTGACGATCGCGGGCGGCGATCTGCCCGACGCGATGCTGATGCTCAGGCCGGACCAGAACTCGGCGGCGACCCCGGACATGCTGGACACCCTCTTCGAGGACCTCACCCCGCATCTGTCCGGCGACAACATCCGCGACTACCCGTACCTGGCGAACATCCCCACCGCGTCCTGGGCGCCGTGCGTGCGCAACGGTGGCATCTACGCGCTGCCGATGCCGCGCCCGCTGTCCGGCGGCCCCATGTACACCCGCCTCGACCTCATCAAGAAGAGGGGCCTCGACCCCAACCCGCAGTCCTGGGACGAGTTCGCCAAGCTGTGCAAGGACGTCACCGACGCCAAGCACAACCAGTACGCCCTGGGCGACAGCGTCACCGCCTGGGAGTTCGTCATGAAGATGCTGTCGGGACCCAACAAGTGGCGTGCGGAGAACGGCAAGTTCACCTGGTACTTCGAGAGCGAGGAGGCCAAGCAGGCCCTCGACGCGGTCCGCCGGCTCACCAAGGCCGGGGTGATGCACCCGGACACCTACAGCGTCAACAACAAGTCGAAGGACTGGTTCGGCGGCGGGCAGAACGTCATGCGCCCCGACGCGCCCGCCGCGTGGAACGACTTCTACACCACCTACGCGCCCGCCACGAAGGGCTTCGAACTCGGCTACATGATGGCGCCGGGCTTCGACGGCGGCGAAGGCAGCCAGTGGCAGGGCGATGCCAACTACGCCACGCTCATCATCAAGAAGGCCCCCAAGGCGCGCATCCAGCAGATCCTGCGAGCCATGAACGCGCTCGCGGCCCCCTTCGGCACGGACGCCTACCTGCTGCGCAAGTACGGAGTGCCGGGCCCGGACCACACCATCAAGGGCACCGACCCGGTCCTCACCCCGCAGGGCCGGGCGGAGAACACCCTGCCGACGATCTTCGCGACGGACGCGCCGTTCACCCTGTACTACCCGGCCAAGCCGGACATCGTTCACACGCAGTACGCCTTCCAGAAGGAAGCCGTCAAAAAGCTGATCCCCAACCCGGCGGAGCCGCTGTACTCACCGACCGACTCCAAGAAATCCAAGCTCTTCGGCACCCTTCTGGACGACACCCGCAAGGGCATCATGCAGGGCCGTGTCCCGCTCAAGGAGTGGGACGACGCGATGAGGAACTGGCGCAAGGAAGCCGGGGACCAGATCCGCCGCGAGTTCGAACAGGCATGGGAGACCCGTACCTCATGACCCGGACCACCCGAACCACCCGCACTCCGGCCGAGGACCGCGCCCACTGGGAAGAGACCGCGGACCGCATGCTGCTCGCCGTACGGCCCTACGCGCGCGACGACCACGCCCTGATCGACCTGCCCGGTGTGCCGAGCCACAACGGCGTACTGAGCGACGGCCTCGAAGGCTTCGCCCGCACGTTCCTGCTGGCCGGCTTCCGGCTGGCGGGCGCGGGCGGAGCCGACCCGCACGACTTCGCCGGCTGGTACGCGGCCGGACTCGCCGCCGGAACCGACCCGGGCAACCCCGGCCGCTGGCCCACGTTCGCCGAGTCCAACCAGGCCAAGGTCGAAGCCGCGTCCATCGCGCTCGCGCTGCACGAGACCCGGCCGTGGATCTGGGACCGCCTGGGGGCGAAGGTCCAGCAGCAGGTGCTGGACTGGCTCGCCGACATGGTCGGCAACCTGATGCCCGGCAACAACTGGATCTGGTTCCAGGGCGTCACCGAGGCGTTCGCCCGCACCGTGGGCGGCGCTTGGCTCCAAACGGACCTCGACCGGACCATCGCGCTGACCGACGGCTGGTACGCGGGCGACGGCTGGTACTCCGATGGCCTCACCGGCGCCGGGCACCGCAACTTCGACCACTACAACGGCTGGGCCATGCACCTGTACCCGCTGTGGTTCTGCCGCATCCTCGGTGACGCGGCGCCCAGCGGCCTGCTCGACCGGTACCGGGCCCGGCTGCGGCGGTTCCTCGAGGACCAGCGGCTACTGGTCGGCGGGAACGGCTCGCCGCTGATCCAGGGCCGCTCCCTCACCTACCGGCACGCCGCACTCGCGTCGGTGTGGACCGGCGCGCTCTTCGACGCCACCCCACTGGCGCCCGGGGAGACCCGGGCGATCGCGAGCCGCATGCTCGACCACTTCACCGAGCACGGGGCCGCCGACGCGGAAGGGCTGCTCACCCTCGGCTGGCACCGGCCCTTCCGCGGCGTGCTCCAGGTGTACTCGGGTCCTGCCTCTCCGTACTGGGCGAGCAAGGGTTTCATCGGCCTCGCCCTGCCGCCGGACCACCCGGTGTGGACCGAGGAAGCGGTGCCACTCGCTGTTGAACAGGGCGATTTCGAGCGGGCGTTGGCAGCGCCGGGCTGGCTCGTCTCCGGCACGGCTGCCGACGGTGTCGTACGCGTCGTCAATCACGGTGGCGACCATTCCGACCCTGCCCGGCCGCACGCCGACGATCCCGGCTACGCGCGGTTCGCCTATTCCACGCACACCGCGCCGGAGACTCCCGGCGACCCCACTGTCCGCGGCGGCAGCGCGGACGCGGACCCGCTCGACAACGCGGTCGTGCTGCTCGACGAGGCCGGGCGGGCTTCGCACCGTCGCCCCGCCACAAGAATCTCCCTGGACGGCACCACAGCCGTCTCACGCTCCCGCGCGCACTGGCTCGACGACGCCACCTGGGACGTGTTCGGCGGCCCCGACGCCCCGTACGTCTTCGGCCCCTGGATCACTGTCGGCTCGGCGCTGCGCGGCTCGGTCGAGGTCCGGGCCGTACGCGTCGACCCCGCCCCGGAAGACGAATCCGCCGCTCATGTGCTGCGCGTCGGCGGCTGGGCGCTGGTGCTCGACAAGGCGCCGGAGGAGAGTGGGACCGCCCGGGTCCGCGGCGCGGACGGACTGGTCTCTCTTGTTGTGGGCGCGCGAGGACTGCCGCACTCCCGCACCGTCACCGGGGCCGAGAGCAACGCCCTTGGCCCCCTCTCTGCCACCCCCGTAGTGGAGACCGGGGGAGCGGTAGCCCATGGCACCCTCCACGTCGCCCTGATCCACCTCGGTGGCACCGATCCGACCGCCCTGCCCGACGTCACCACCCGCGCCGAAGGCGCCGACCTGCTCGCGGACGTGACCTGGCCGGACGGCGGACAGGACACCATCCGGCTGCCCGCCCCCAACGCCTGAACGTACGACCTTTGGAAGGACCACTTCCGTGCATGACGACCGCCGGATCATCGAGGCCCGGATCCGCAAGCTGCTGGACCGGGTGATCCGCCCCGCCCTCTACAGCGATGTACGCCCCCTCTCGCTCAGCGCGTGGTACGTGGACGGCGAGCCGGTCCCGGTGAGCGATGCGCTCGCCGCCGACTACGAGCCGTTCACACTCGGTGCCGCGTGGGGCAGCCCCTGGGCGACGACCTGGATGCGGGCCCGCGCCGAGATCCCGCAGGAATGGTCGGGGCGCCGCGCAGAGGCCGTCTTCGACCTCGATTTCGACCTGACCAAGGGGCCCGGCGGCCAGGCGGAGGGCCTGGTCCACGACGCCCAGGGCGCGCCGCTCCAGGGCCTGCACCCGTACAGCCGCAGCGTCCTCCTCGCCGATTCGGCGACCGGTGGCGACCACGTCGATCTGCTGATCGAGCTGGCCGCCAACCCGCCCATCACCGGGAGCGCCGGTCTGAACACCCACCACGGCTCGCCGGAGACCGCGGGCGACGCACCCCTCTACCGCCTCAAGCAGGCCGAGATCGCGGTGCGCGAGGACGACGTCTGGCACCTCATCCACGACATCGAGGTGCTCGATGAGCTGATGCACGAACTGCCGCTCGGCTCCACCCGGCGCCACGAGATCCGGTACGCGCTGCGCCGGGCCGCCGATGCCGTCGACCCGGCCGACGTCGCGGTGACGGCGGCCCGGGCCCGGGCACAGCTCGTCGACGTACTGTCCCGGCCCGCACATGCCTCCGCGCACACCCTCGCCGCCGTCGGCCACGCCCATATCGATTCGGCCTGGCTGTGGCCGGTGCGGGAGACCGTGCGCAAGTGCGCCCGCACCTTCACCAACATGACCACCCTCGCGCAGGAGTACCCGGAGCTGGTCTTCGCCTGTTCCTCGGCGCAGCAGTACGCGTGGATGAAGGAGCAGCGGCCAGAGATCTTCGCCCGGATCAAGCAGGCGGCGGCGCAAGGGAACTGGGTGCCGGTCGGCGGCATGTGGGTCGAAGCCGACGGCAACCTTCCCGGCGGAGAGGCCCTGGCCCGCCAACTCGTCTACGGACGGCGCTTCTTCGCGGCGGAGTTCGGCGTCGAGCAGCGCGGCGTCTGGCTGCCCGACTCGTTCGGCTACACCGCCGCCTACCCGCAGCTCGCCAAGCTGGCGGGGGCGGAGTGGTTTCTCACCCAGAAGCTCTCCTGGAACGAGACGAACAAGCTGCCGCACCACACCTTCGCCTGGGAAGGCATCGACGGCACCCGCGTCTTCACCCACTTCCCGCCGGTCGACAACTACAACGCCTCCCTGACGGCACGCGAGAACGTCCACGCCGAAGCCAACTTCAACGACAAGGGGGTGGCCACCCGCTCTCTGGTTCCGTTCGGATACGGCGACGGCGGTGGCGGCCCCACTCGTTCGATGCTGGAGAAGGCCCGCCGCCTGCGGGACCTCGAAGGCTCGCCGAAGGTTGTCATCGAATCGCCCGACGCCTTCTTCGCGGCGGCCCGCACCGAGCGTGAAGGCAGTCAACTGCCGGTCTGGCGAGGCGAGTTGTATCTGGAAACCCATCGCGGCACGTACACCAGTCAGGCCCGCACCAAGCGCGGCAACCGGCGCAGTGAGGCGCTGTTGCGGGAGGCCGAGCTCTGGGCCGCCACCGCCGCCGTCCGGGCCGGGGCCCCGTACCCGTACGAGCGTCTCGAATCGCTGTGGCAGCGTGTGCTGCTCAACCAGTTTCACGACATCCTGCCCGGCTCGTCCATCGCCTGGGTGCACCAGCAGGCCGAACGTGAATACGCCGAGATCGAGGCTGAACTGGAGACGCTGATCGCCGACGCGGCAGGGCAGTTGCCGGGCCGGCCCGCGCTGCTCAACGCCGGGCCGTACGCGCGCCGCGAGGTCGCCGTCCTCCGTGACGGAGCCGGGGAGTTCGCCGGGGCGCAGCCCCTGTCGGACGGACGCACGGCCGTCCTCGCCGAGGTCGGTGCCCTCGCCTCCGGCGGCACGGTCGATGCCCCCCGGGGTTCTGCCACCGGAACGGCGAAGGACGGCGGCTTCGTCCTCGGGAACGGGGTCGTGACCGTCGTCGTCGACCGGCGCGGGCTGATCACCTCGGTCTACGACCACGCCGCGCAGCGCGAGGCGATCGCCCCCGGTACCGTGGGCAACCTCCTCCAGCTCCACCCCGACGACCCCAACCTGTGGTCGGCCTGGAACATCGACACGTACTATCGCGACGTCGTGCACGACCTCGACGAGGCCGAGTCGGTGACGCTCATGGACGAAGGGCCGCTGCTCACGTCCGTGCGAGTCGAGCGCGTCCACGGCGACTCCCGGTTCATCCAGCACATCGAACTCGCCGCCGAGAGCCACCAGGTCACCGTCCGCAACGACATCGACTGGCAGCAGCGCGACACCGTACTGAAGGCGGCCTGGCCGCTCGACGTGCACGCGGAGCGGGAGAGCGCCGAGATCCAGTTCGGCCACGTACAGCGGCCCACGCACGAGAACACCAGCTGGGACGCGGCCCGCTTCGAACTGTGGGCACACCGCTGGGTGCACGTCGGCGAACGGCACTGGGGTGCCGCCCTGCTCACCGACTCCACGTACGGGCACGACGTCCGCCGGGACACGCGCGAGGACGGCGGCACCACCACGACGCTGCGGCTCTCCCTCCTCCGCGCGCCGCACAGCCCCGACCCGCGGGCCGACCGCGGGCAGCACAGTTTCACGTACGCGCTGCTCGCCGGCGCCCGGATCGAGGAGGCCATCGCGGGCGGCTACGCGCTGAACCTCCCCCTGCGCCCCGCACCGGCCGCGCTCGACGCCCTCGTCTCGGTCGACACCACCGACGTGGTGGTGGAGTCGGTGAAGCTCGCCGACGACCGCGGCGGCGATGTCGTGGTCCGCCTGTACGAGGCGTGCGGCGGGGCGGTCGCGGCACGGCTGTCCGCGGGATTTCCGATCACCACCGCCCTGGACTGCGACCTTCTGGAACAGCCCAATGGGAAACTGTCCTCGTCCGACAGTGACCCCTTGGACCTCCACTTCCGGCCGTTCCAAGTCCGGACCCTGCGTCTGCGGCCTACGATGCCCCAGAAGGAGGCAAGGTGACGACGGTGAAGACCGAGAAGTCGGCAATCCGGCGCGGCACGAACCTGCCGCGCATGGGGGACTTCAACGAGTCCGTGATCCTCGATGCCATTCGCAGGCACCCGGCGGGCCTGAGCCGGGTGGAACTCGCCAAGGCCACGGGTCTGTCGGCGCAGACCGTCTCGAACATCACGCGGCGGTTGCTCGACCAGGGCCTGGCCCGCGAGTCGGGGAAGCAGAACATCGGCAGTGGCAAACCCCGCACCCTGCTGGAGATCGTGCCGACTTCTCGCTTCGCCGTGGGCGTCCACCTCGATCCCGCCGTGATCACCACGGTCGTGGTGGACCTCCATGGCACTGTGGTGGCCCAGCGCCACCGGCAGACCCCGAGCGGTGGTGACACCGACCGGATCGCCGCCGACATGGCGGCCTCGGTGTCCGCACTCGTGACGGAGTCGGGCATTGACGATTCCCGGGTCCTGGGCCTGGGCATCGCCGCGCCAGGCCCCATCGACGCGGCCGCCGGATGGGTGGTGGACCCACCGGAGCTGCCGGCCTGGGGCCGCTATCCACTCCGTGACCGGCTCAGTGCGGAAACCGGCTTCCCGGCCCTGCTCGACAAGGATGTGACGGCGGCGGTGGTCGCCGAACGGTGGGCGGGCGCGGCCACCGACAGCCGGAACCTGCTCTTCTTCTACCTGGGGACAGGTTCCGGTATGGGCCTGGTCGTGGAAGACACGGTGCTGCGCGGCTCCTCCGGCAACGCGGGCGAGGTCGGCGGCCTCGGCGCCGCCTGCTCGGCTCGGGCCCTCGTGGACGAGGCCATCGCCTTGGGCGTGCTCGGCGCCGAGTACACCTGTCTCGACCCGGCGGACGCCCAGCGTGGTCTGGTGCGCCTGGCGGAACTCGCTGCCAAAGGCGAACCCCAGGCGGACGGCATCATCGAGCGACTGGCCATCCGCATCGGCCGGGGCGTCTGTGCGGCGGGGACGCTCCTGGACGTCGACACCGTCGTATTCGGCGGCCCGATCTGGCAGTTGTTGGCCGAGCGTCTCCTCGCCACCATCGAGCCGATGGTGGCGCGCTCCCCGTTCGTCAGGCCCACCCACCCGACGACGGTCACATCCACCACGCTCGGCGAGAACGTGGCCGCGATCGGCGCTGCCTCCCTGGTCCTCGATCACGCCCTCTCTGCCCAGCCGAGGTCTCTCCTGCTGGCCGACCGGGGCATTGCCGGTCAGGGCAGGCGATCAGGGAGCGAGACGAGGGAGAAGTCGTCTCGGATGACGTAGTGAACGAGGTGCGGGTCTTCCGCTGCCGGCGCGGGCGCCGGCAGCGGGCCCGGCCGGTCCTCCCGGCCGCCGGTCGGGGCTGTGGCAGGGCATTCTCCGGCCCGCAGCTGGGTCAGCTCCTCGACCGGACCCTCGCCGCCGTCGGGTCCACGCCGTTCAGGCGTCTGTCGGCGACGTCCTTGCGGACCCGGGCCCGCAGTGTCTCCCCGGTGGTCCGAGGATGGTCGACTCGGTGAAGTAGCACATCGCATAAGCCGAGTCGGTGGCGTGGGCTGTTCCGGTGCCGAGGGCCGGTGCGCCGGACACCGTCAGTCGAATATGGCCGCACGCTTCCTGCCGGACCCGGCTGGTCCGGGCAGACCGTGCCCGGGCTGCCGCGGCCACCGGGGCCGGCGGAGGCCCTCGCGGTTGTGGAAGCGGCCGCATCCGGGTGAGGTGCCGTCGCCGGTCGGCCCTCCGGCCGAGGCGGCTCCTGGCATAGGCGGACGGAACGTGATCAGCTGGGCGGACGTGTCAAGCGCTCGGCTGCTGTCGTCTGGTGTGACAGCCGTGCAGGGCGCTCACGGTACGGCGCCACCCACAGGGCAAGCCCGAGGACGCGGCTTGACCTCCGATGGAACAGGTGGACGCCTCGAAGGAGGACCATGACCGTTCATCACCGCCGGACGCGGGTGCCGGACACTGTCGTGGTCGGCGCCGGTCTCGTCGGCCTCGGCCGCGCCCTGGACCTGAGCCGAGCCGGACGGCGGGTGGCTCTGCTGGAGGCGTCCGACGGCCACGGTCGGCCGGAGCCCGAGGCGGGCACGGCCCCGCCGATGCCCTCGCGAGGAGACCCGCGCCAGGTCGTCAGGGCCGTCGCCGATGCGCCGGCGGCGGACGCCGAGCTTCTGCGTACGGCCCCGGATGGAACGCCCGTCGTCGAGCGGCGGGTCAGGTGAGCCGACGTGCCTCAGGCTTCGTCGCCAGGTCCGAAGTGGTCATTGTGGGCGGCGGTGCGGCCGGACTCAGCCTCGCGCACAGGCTGACGGAGACCGGCTCCACCACCGTGACCGTGGTGGAGCCGCCGGACGGTTCGTTACGGCCGCCAGAGCGGACCTGGTGCTACTGGGACCGGGGCCCCGGCGACTTCGACGAAGCGGTCAGTGCATCCTGGTCCCGGCTGCGCGTCCACGGAGCCGACGGCAGCGAGGTCACTGTTGATCCGGCCCCGCTGCGCTACCGCATGGTGCGGTCCGCGCAGTTCGAGCGGCTGGTGCACTCCCGGATCGCCGGTTTCCCCGGTGGGCGTGTCCTGCGCGCGACGGTGGACGCGGTGCGGGACGTGGCTGACGGGGCGGAAGTTCACTGCACGGCACCCGACGGCCGGGCGCTGACGCTGTGCGCCCGCCATGTGTTCGACTCTCGTCCCCTGCGCGTCCTGCCGCCGGCCCGGACGCTGCTGCTGCAACACTTTCGCGGCTGGTTCGTGCGCACGGCCGCGAACCGGTTCGATCCCGCGGTCGCGGACCTGATGGACTTCCGGGTGCCGCAGCCGCGTCACGGGCTCGCCTTCGGCTACGTCCTTCCGCTGGCGCCGGACCGGGCTCTGGTCGAGTACACCGAGTTCTCCCGGACTCCGCTGACCGCCGCAGCATACGGGGCGGCGCTCGGCCACTACAGCCGCGAGATCCTGGCCCTCGGTGCCTTCACCGTGGAAGCGGCGGAACAGGGTGTCATCCCCATGACCGACGCGCGCTTCCCCCGGTGCGTCGGGGCTGCCGTCTTCCGTATCGGGACCGCGGGCGGCGCCACACGTCCGGCGACCGGCTACACCTTCGCCGCCGTGCAGCGGCAGAGCAGAGCCATCGCCGCCGCTCTGCGAGAGGGGCGCAAGGTCGTGCCTCCGCCGCACGGGCGGCGTGCGCTGGCCATGGACGCGGTGCTGCTGCGGGCCCTGGACACCGGACGGATCGACGGCCCCGACTTCTTCACCGGCCTGTTCCGCCGTACGCCCCCGGAACGTCTGCTGCGCTTCCTCGACGGCGCCACCACGCCCTGGGAGGAGTGGGGAATCGGACTGCGTACCCCCGTCGGCCCGATGCTCCGGACCGCCGTTGAACTCCCCTTTCTGCCCCGCCGCGCCCGCCCCGCCCCACGAATCGGAGAGAGGCCCCCATGACACTGCTGCGCGACCACGATCTGGCACGCGCCTTCGACCACGCCTCGCACACCTACGACCGCCTCACGGCCCTCAACCCCGGCTACCGCACCGACCTCCTCCGCTCGGCCCGCAGACTACGGCTGCCCGGAGACGGAGCGGGACTCCACGTGCTCGACCTCGGCTGCGGCACCGGCGCCTCGACCCGGGCCCTGCTACGGACCGCGCCCCGCGCTCGCATCACCGCCGTCGACGCTTCGCCGGGGATGCTGCGACGGGCGCTGGCCAAGCCGTGGCCTGCACGCGTGCGCTTTCTGCATCTGACGGCAGAGGAAGTGGCGACGGCCGGGGAGGGTCCCTTCGACGCGGTCTTCGCCGCCTACTTGTTCCGCAACGTCACCGACCCGGATCGGGCCCTCGCGGCCGTCCGGGCACTGCTGCGACCGGGCGGACGACTCGCCGTCCACGAGTACGCCCTCAGCGGCTCGGCCGTCCACCGCGCCCTGTGGACGGCCGTGTGCCATGGGGTGATCATTCCGATGGGCACGCTCAGTGGTGACCGTGCCCTGTACCGCCACCTCTGGGGCAGCGTCCTCGCCTTCGATACCGCACCCGCCTTCACCGACCGTCTGAGGCGTGCGGGCTTCACGGACGTGCGCGCCGTCCCCGTCGCCGGGTGGCAGACCGGCATCGTGCACACCTTCCTCGCCCGGGACGGCTCCGCCGCCGCAGGGGAGCACGCCCGGTGAGCGCCCGCCCGCACGGTAGCGCCCGGCGGGGCCGCGACCGCAAGGCCGGGGTCCTGATGCCCGAACCCGGCCGGGCCCGGTTCGAGTACGGGGACACACCGTCCGCCGCCGTGGTCGGCGGCGGCATCGCCGGTCTCGCGGCGGCCACTCTGTTGGCCGAACGCGGCTCCCGCGTGACCCTCTACGAACGGGAGGAATCACTCGGCGGCCGCCTCGCCGGCTGGCGCACCCGGCTGGCCGACGGATCCGAGGCGACCATGAGCCGCGGTTTCCACGCCTTCTTCCGTCAGTACTACAACCTGCGCGGCCTGCTGCGGCGGACCGACCCCGGCCTCACAAGGCTCACTCCGCTGCCCGACTACCCCCTTCGGCACAGCGGCGGCCTGACGGACAGTTTTGCCCGTGTCCCGCGCACACCGCCGTTCAGCGCACTCGGTTTTGTCGCCCTGAGCCCCACCTTCGGCTGGCGGGACCTGGCCACCATGGACGTCCGGGCGGCGCTGCCGCTCCTCGACGTCCGGGTGCCCGAGGTCTACCAACGCTTCGACCAGGTCAGCGCGGTCCGTTTCCTGGAACGTGTCCGCTTTCCCGAGGCCGCCCACCACCTGGCGTTCGAGGTGTTCTCGCGCAGCTTCTTCGCCGACCCGCACGAACTTTCGGCCGCGGAATTGCTGCTGATGTTCCACATCTACTTCCTCGGCTCGGCCGAGGGCCTGCTCTTCGACGTACCGGACGAACCCTTTCCGCAAGCCCTGTGGGGGCCGCTCGGCGACTACCTCCAGCGCCTCGGAGTGGTCGTCCGCACCGGCACCTACGTGCACGACATCCACCCGCGCGACGGTGGGGGAGTCGCGTTGCGTACCGACACCGGCGAGGACCGGCACGAGGCGGCGGTGCTCGCCCTCGACACCAGGGGACTGCGCCAGGTCGTCGCCGCGTCACCCGGCCTGGGCACCGCCGCCTGGCGCGACGGCATCGCCGCTGTGCGTACCGCCCCACAGTTCCTCGTCTCCCGGCTCTGGCTCGACCGGCCTGTCCGCCCCGATCGCCCCGGATTTCTCGGCACCAGCGGGTACGGCGGCCTGGACAACATCAGTGTCCTGGAACGCTACGAGGGCGAGGCCGCCCGCTGGGCCGCCCGGAACGGGGGCACGGTGGTGGAACTGCACGCCTATGCCGTCGCTGCCGATGCGGAACGGGAGAAGGTGCAGAGCATGCTCGTCGACCGGTTGCGTCAGGTGTACCCGGAGACGCGCGAGGCGCGCATCGTCGACGCCCGGCACGAGTGGCGCTCGGACTGCCCGCTCTTCCCGGTCGGTTCCCACCACCGGCGTCCCACCGTGCGGACCCCCCACCCGTGGCTGACGCTGGCCGGTGACGCGATCCGCTGCGACCTCCCGGTGGCGCTGATGGAACGCGCCGCCACCACCGGATTCCTGGCGGCCAACGCTCTGCTCGCCGCATGGGGCGTCCGGGGCCAGGTGCTGTGGACGGTCCCTCGGACGGGCCGTTCGCCCGCGCTGCGGGCACTTGGCGCACTCGCGGGACGATGATCCGAGCGCAGGGGAGCGCACCGTGCGACCACGGAGCCGCCGAACCCGACACGTGCCGACGCCGGACGGACCGGGCGCCGGACGGACCGGGCGCCGGACGGACCGGGCGCCGGACGGACCGGGCGCCCGACGGACCGGGCGCCCGACGGCCGGGCCGGCGCGGAGCCCGATCGGCAGACCGCCGGGCCCGGTGGCTCATCCCTCGCTGGTCACCCCGGGAACCGTCCGGTGCTGCGCAGCGTCCAGCGTCGCTCGGCGTAGGCCAGGTCGTCGCGCCACAGGCGCCCGGCCATGCGACGCATCAGCGGGCGCAGCACTGGGGCGGCGACCCGGGCCGGCTTGAAGCCGCGCCGGTCCGAGGTGGCGACGACCGCCTCGACCACGGCGGTCCGTGGCTGTTCATCGGCCTCACCGGTAAGCGGCGTGGCATGGGTCTCGACCACGGACGTCGCTCCCTCGCCGTCGGTGATGCGCATGACGACCGTACGCGGCTCCGGCGCGGTGAACTCGGCCCGGACCGGGACCACCAGACGCCCCGCCACGCGGAAGGAGACATCGACGACGAAGGCGTCATCCTCGTCACCCCGCGGCTCCCGCGCCACCGTCAGGTCGACGAACGAGTACGGATGGAACCACGAGCCGTGCCACGGGTCGAGACGGTTGGCGACCACGTCCTGCGGTTCGCACCGTCCCACCGCGGTGAACACCGCGTCCACCCCGCTGCCCATCGCGGGACGCACCGGCACCACAGGGCGCTGCGATGGTTCCTCGCCGCCGACCGCATCCAGCCGCACCCATACCAGCACTCCGTCGTCGTGGACGGGGTACGGCTCCCAGCTTGCGAAGGCGGTACCGTCCAGGGCCAGTCCGTGCCAGTGGCACACCAGCGTGCCGCACACCACCCGGCTGTCGCGCAGGGGAGCACCGAGATGGGGGCAGGCGCCTGGACCCGCGCGCAGCTCACCCGTATCCGAGCGCCACAGCACGACCTCGACGCCGCCCACCGTCCTGCCGCACGGGTGCCCACCGGCGCGCACCTCCCGGGAGCCACCGACGACGAACCAGTTGCCCGAGGGACGTGCCAGGGCCCGCTTGAGCGCGTCGGCAATCAGCGCCGGCCGTGCTGCCCGCCAGGTCGGTTCCTGCACAGCCGCCGGGCCGCGGCGCCGCCGCAACGGCGCTGTCCAGCGGGCCTTGTCCGCTCGATCGCTCACTACCCGGGCCCCTTCCACTGGAGTGCCGCGCCGCCTTCCGCGGGTGCCGGACGTGCGAGGCGGGCGCGCCACCGTGCGCCGATCACCTGTACGGCTCCGGCCGCGGCGGTGGCCGCACGCCGTCCGCGTGACACCATGGCCCGCTGATGCAGCACGATGTAGTCGTGGTGCGCGATCGCGTCGAGAATGCCGCCGTACAGGGTGAACGCGGTGCGGATACAGGGGCGCACCCGTGGGTCGAGCATGCCGATGCCGGGTTCCGCCGCACGGTACACGTCCCTGGTCATGGCCTCGGCAGCGACGAGAGCCGCGCGGATCCGCGGGTCGCGGTGCCCTGTGCGGCGGCTCCATTCCAGCAGCGGCCGGTCCACGTCGTGGGCGGCGAGCAGGTCCGCCGGCAGGTAGACGCGGCCCCGGTCCAGGTCCTCACCCACGTCCCGCAGGAAGTTGGTGAGCTGGAACGCCACCCCAAGGGCCGCCGCGTGCGGTGCCGCCTCCTCGCGGGCGACGACCGTGCCGAGCACCGGCAGCATCTGCAGACCGATCACCGCCGCCGAGCCGTGCATGTAGGAGCGCAGGGCGGCGTAGGTCGGATAGTCCGTGACGGTCAGATCGCTGCGCATCGAGGCCAGGAAGTCGGCGAACAGCGTGTGGTCGATGCCGTACCGGTCGGCGGTGTCGGCCACGGCCCGGACCACGGGCTCGTCCCCGCCGCCGGTGCGCAGCCCGCGCGCGAGGTCGCTTTCCACGCGCCGCAGCAGCCGGTCGCGCTCGTCGGGTGTCCGGCGCCGGTCGAGGTCGTCCACGATGTCGTCCGCCCAGCGGGCGAAGCCGTACAGCGCGTGCACGGCCGAGCGGCGTTCCAGCGGCAGTAGACGGGTGGCCAGGAAATAGGTCCTGCCGTGGCGGGCGTTGAGCCGCCTGCACCAGGTGTAGTCGGCGCGCAGCACGGGATCGGTGATCCCGGCGGCGTCCAGTTCACGACGGGTCACCGGCACCTGCCGAAGCCGGGGTGTGGTGGACCTGAGCGCCGGTTGTGGTCAGCCGGGTGTGTGGTGTGCGGCTCCCGACGCAGCCGGTGACACGGGCGGCGGCGAGTTTGCCGCTGATGAGCACCGTCGGTACGCCGACGCCGGGGGTGGTCCCGCAGCCGGCCAGCACGACGTTGTCCAGCCCGCGTACCAGGTTGCGCGGCCGGAACGGGCCGGTCTGGGCGAACGTGTGGGAGACCGAGAACGGGCTGCCCGCCGCGTGGCCTTGTGCCGTCCAGTCCAGGGGAGTCACCAGGAGCTCCTCCTGGACACTGTCCGCGAATCCGTCGAGGCCTCGGCGCTCCAGCTCGGCGACCAGCCTGTCGCGGTAGCGCGGGCCCAGGTGCCGCCAGGCGGGCGCGGAGGGGCCGACGATGGTGTTCGGGCAGGGGGCCAGGACGTAGTGGAGGTGGCCGCCCGGCGGCGCCAGGGTGGGGTCGTGTGTAGTCGGCCGGGTGATCAGCAGGGAAGGGTCGCTCATCAGCGCTCCCGAGCGGGTCAGTTCATCGAACGTGCGCTCCCATGCCGCGCCGAAGGAGAGCGTGTGATGGGCGAGACCGGGCCACGTGCGGTCGGTCCCGGCGTGCAGAATCACAGCGGACGGTGAGTGACGCAGCCGCACCGGGCGGCGAGGTGCTCGACCAAGGAGCCGGTGCGCGGCGGACAGCTCACAGGTGAGCACCACCGCGTCGCACCGAATCCGCTCACCCGACGTCAGGCGTACGGCACGTACCCGGTCGACCGAGCGCTCCAGCCCGCTCACCTCCGTCGACCACCGGAGGTCGGCACCGGCGCCGGCCGCCGCGTCGGCCATGGCGCGGGGCAGCGCGTGCATCCCGCCCTTGGGAAACCAGACGCCGGCCACGGTGTCCATATAGGCGATCACGGCGTAGGCCGCGAGGGCCCGGGCGGGGGCTACTCCGGCGTACAGGGCCTGGAAGGAGAAGACTCGGCGCAGGCGGGTGTCGGAGAGGAAGCGGCCGATCTGGTGGTCCAGACGCCCGAACCCGCCGAGCGCCGCCAGGCACGCCAAATCCGGGTGCAGGAGCTGGAAGGGGGAGTCGAAGTTCGTGTCGATGAAACGTCGCATCTGCGCCCGGTACAGCCGCTCCAGCCAGTGCCGCAGCCTGCGGTAGCCCGCGGCCTCCGACGGTCCGGCGAATCGACGGACCTCCGCCTCCATCGCCTCGCTGTCGGTGTGGACGTCGAGCGAGGTCCCGTCCGCGAAGCATGCCCGGTAAGCCGGGTGCAGGGCCACCAGCTCGACGTGGCGGCCGAGGCTGTCGCCGACGGCCGTGAACGCCTCGTCGGCCAGGTGCGGCATGGTCAGCACCGTGGGGCCGGTATCCACCTGGTATCCGCCGACCTGTACGCGGCCGGCCCGGCCGCCCGGACCGGCGTCCCGTTCGACGACCGTGACCCGGCGGCCGGCGCCGAGCAGGTGGAGGGCGCAGGCGAGGCCGGACAGTCCGGCGCCCACCACGACGACATGGTCCGTCGGCCCCGTCACCGTCCTCACGCGCCCTCCCCGGTGGGCCCCGGGGCGACACCCGACGCTCGTTCGACCAGTGCGGCGAACTCCCGCCGCAGACCCGGACCGGCGCCGATCGTCGCGAAGTGCCGCAGACTCGTGGCTGCCAGTTCCGCGATCTTCGACTCCACGACGGTCCGGGCTCCGGTCCGCTCCAGCGCCGCCCGCATCCGCTCCACGGTGTCCTCCGACCGGTGGGCCGCGCCCGGGGCGAGCACAGCGGCGGCCTCCTCGTCCCTGGCGGCGTCGGCGAGCCTGACGGCGACGGCGAGCAGGTAGGTGAGCTTGCGCGTCCGCAGGGCGTTGTCGGCCGGTTTGCCCGTGAGCGCCGGGTCGCCGAAGGCGCCGCAGGGGTCGTCGCGGAGCTGGAAGGACGGCCCCGCGCACCCGCCGGCGGAGCGCAGCGCGTGCAACGTGTACTCGTCGGCGGCGGGTGGGCCGGTCATCCGTGCCGCCCGGTGCATGCGGGCGAAGCAGGCGTGCACAGCCGGCGCACCCCGACGCAGCGGCGATCCGTCCATCGGGTCGTCATGTATGAGGGCGCGCATGCCTGGAGGAGTTCGAGGGCGGCTCCCGTGTGCGGGACCGCCGTGGCATCGCCCGAGCCGTACGCCGCCCGCCAGCCGCACCACGCGAACGCCGTGCGCAGCCGCTTCCCGCCGCGCTGGACGAACGCGCCTACATGGGCTGCCACGTCGCGGGCGAACAACGGGTCCACATCCCGGGCCCGGCCCAGTGCCGTACCGAGGTGATGCTCCAGTACCGTCTCGACGGCCCTGGCGGCGTCGCGGGCCGTGCGCGGTTCCTCGACGAGTCCGGCCGGGTCTGCCACCGTCGGCTGCACTCCAAGCATCCGCAACCTCTTTCACTCTCGGTCACCTGCACACCAGTGCTTCCGCCATCGGTCCGTGCGCGGATGCGTTGATCTGTGCCCGGCGTGGGACCGGTTGGGGAACTTTTCACTCCACCGGCCCATCGACATGGGTCTCATGGCGGTGTGTCACCGCGTGTGCGCTCCTGCCGGCGGACCTCAGCGAGGTCGGTGAGCCGGTCGAGCTGCCGCACCGCCCGGGGAGGTGGGGTGGTTGCCCGCGAACCGGTCCCGGTGCCGGTCGTAGAACGTCCAGTAGCCCGCGGAGCAGGGGCAGGCGCGCCCGCCGGTCCGGTCGCCCGGCCGGTAGGCGCACGCCCGCGGAGGAACATCCCATTTTCTGAGAAAGTGGGCATCTGCTGGAACCCGATCTGCCCGAAGCGCGCGCAAGGAGAGAAGGGCCCAAGGAGCAGCGGCGCGAAGGCCTCTTCGTATCCGGTCCACATCTGCACGACGGGGTGCCGGCGCCAGCCGCAACCGGGCACGGTCAGGCCGCGTAGGGCCTGAAGGGCCTCGACGCGCTGCTTGCCCAGCCGCCGCGGCGCGGACGGCTGGCGCACCGCCGGGCTGCCGGGACGGCGCCAGGCGCCGCGCCGAGCGTCCTCGCGTGCCAGTGCCGCGCCGATGCCTCGCGCGGTTGCGGTCGGTCATTTCCGCATGGCCGATGTGGGCCCTGAGCTCCACTCCAGCTCGGCGCCCTCCGCACAGCGGGGATGACCGTCTCGTTGGACAGCCGCAGGTGACCGAGGCGGACCTGATGGCGGAGTGCCGGGCTGGGGCACGGGCGCACGGCGTCCTCCAAGGGGGACGAGCCGACATCGCCGCCATCAGCGAATACAGCGAGCGGGCCCTGCGGATCGGTGACGAGATCACGCGGGCCGGGTTCGACGTGCAGACGGTCCGCCTGTCCGGCCCCGCACTCGACGAGCCGGTGAGCCGGGATCAACTCCACACGAGGGCTGCGGATCTCGCCGCGGCATGCCGGCGTGCGGGGGTGGGCAGTGCCTCGTTGACCGCGTTACGGCCCGCCGCGCTCGCGGAGCTCCAACCTTCCGACGTCGCGGAGGTGCTGGCCGAACACCCCTCGTTGTTCACGTCCGTCGTGGTCGCGGACGGCGCCGAGGTGGACCACGCCGCCGCCTTCAGCGGGGCCGTGATCCGTGAACTGGCGAGCCGCGACAGGGACGCCAACTTCCGGTTCGCGGCGATCGCCAACCTGGGCGCCAACGCTCCGCTGTTCCCGGGCTCCTTCAGCGACGGCGGCGCCGCGGGGGTGAGCGTGGCCCTCAAGTCGGCCGGCGCACTTCTCGCACGCGCTCGCGCGGCCAAGCCCGGTGACATCGCGGGGGCGGCCCGGCTGACCCAAGGGTGCCTGCAGGACCAACTCGGTCCGCTCCAGGACGTGCTGGTGCCGTCGTGCGAGCGGCATGGCCTGCTGTTCCACGGAGTCGACCCGTCCCCGGCCTGCGCGCCGGATGCCGGTATCGCGGAGTTCCTGGAGACCGTCGGAGGCATCAGGTTCGGTTCTCCCGGCACGGTCGCCACATGCGCCGCGGTGACCACGGGCATCCGGTCGGTGGGCCGTCCCACGGTCGGATACGCGGGTCTGATGCGCCCGGTGCTGGAGGACAGGGTGCTCGCACGCTCCTGGCAGGAGGGCCGTATCGACGCCGACTCGGTGATCGCGTACTCCTCCGTCTGCGGTGCGGGCCTGGACACGATCCCGCTGCCGGGCTCGACTCAGGAGCATGAGGTCGTCGCCATGATCACGGACATGGCGGCGCTGTCGGCGCGGTGGCGCAAACCGCTGTCCGCCCGTTTGATGCTCGCGCCGGTCGGCTCCGATCCGCATCTCACGGAGAGCGACTCGTCGGGCGGCACCTGAACCGTCTGCCCCGACCTCGCGCACACGCCGGGCGCCACAGGTCGTCAACATCGACTACCCGACCGCCTGAGGGCCTTGCGAGTCGGCGGCCATTCCGGTCGTGCGGGGCGATGCCGAACGTCTGCGAAACGTCAAGGAGGGGACGGCCCATGCCGCTCATATCGTCCATCACGGGAGCGTTCCTCGTGGCACAGCGGCCGACGCGGAGACCGCTCTCGCGAGCGCCGCCGCCGCGCTGCCCGGCTGGAGCGGGACACCACGTGACGACCGCCTCGAATCGGTGCGGAAATGGCTCCGGCTGATCGAGGCCGACGCCGAATTCCTCAGCGCGCTGATCTCCCGTGAGGTCGGCACGCCCATCGCGTTGAGCCGCAACGTTCAGGTGGGACTCGCGATCGACATCGCGCGAGCATGCGTCGACTCGGTATCCCGGCTGGACGACGAGCGTCGCGGGAATTCCGTCATCCGGCGTGCGCCGGCCGGAGTGGTCGCCGCGATCATCCCTTGGAACGTGCCGCTGATCCTCACCCTGCAAAAGGTCGTGCCGGCCCTGCTCGCCGGGTGCACGGTCGTACTCAAGCCCAGCGAGCTGACACCCCTGCACGCGGCGCACCTCGCGCGCCTGGCCGAGTGGAGCGAACTGCCGCCCGGTGTACTCAACATCGTGTTCGGCGACGGGCCGAAGGTGGGATCGGCACTGGCCTCGTCGCCCCTCACCGACCTGGTCTCGTTCACCGGCTCGGTGCGCGCGGGCCGTTCGGTGGCTGTCGCGGCCGCGGCGAATCTCACCCGCGTGCATCTGGAACTCGGAGGCAAGAGTGCTTCCTTGGTTCTCGACGACGCGGACTTGGCCCAGGCGGTCGCGGCGTCCGTCGGTCAAGCACTGTTCAACAGCGGCCAGGCGTGTCTCCAGTGGAGCCGGCTGATCGTGCCGCGGCGGCTGGTCCGCGAAGCGGAGGAACTCGCCCGGACGGTCACGGCCACGTACGTCGTTGGCGATCCCGCCGCGCCCGACACCGACCTGGGGCCGCTGATCAGCGCGGGGGCCAAGGCGCGGGTCGCTCGCGCCTGTGCGCGCGGAGTGGCTCAAGGCGCTCGCGCGGTGGTTCCTCCGCGGGACATGGACGGCCTGTACTTCGCACCGACGGTGTTCAGCGACGTGACCATGGACATGGACCTGGCTCAGGAGGAGATCTTCGGGCCGGTCATCTCGATCACGACCCATGACGGCGACGACGACGCGGTGCGCCTGGCGAACTCCACGCGCTACGGGCTGCACGGCTCGGTGTGGTCGAGCAGCGACGAGCGGGCGACCGCGGTCGCCCGGCGGGTGCGGGCAGGCCAACTCGAGATCAACGGTGCCCCGTTCAACCCCGTAGCGCCCTTCGGCGGCTTCAAGGAGTCCGGCATCGGGCGGGAGTGCGGACCAGAGGGGATCGACGCCTTCTGCGAACTGCAGGCCCTTCACTACCCGGTGGCAGGCGGACGGAGCGTGCGGGCAAAGGCGTGACCTGCGGCGGTCCGCTCGGTTCGGCTCGTCGCAGCGGCTCCGCCTGATCTTCTGTGTCCTTGTTGCGCAGGGACTGACTCGCTCAACGAGCCGGTTACCTGGACCCAGCGGTGGCCGGCCCGTACGGCAGGTCATCCGCAGGGCGTCAACCGTCAGGGAACAGCACGGTGTTGTCCGGGACACTCGGATTGCGACTGGTGGGGGAGGGGTGGTCTGTCCGGGACGGGAGGAGGGGTGCTGAACCGCGATGTCCGCACTTATGGTCCGTTGCCATGGACACCACACGGAGAACGTTGATGAAGGGCATGGCATCGGTCCCGTTGGCCGCCGCGGCTGGGGGGTTGCCGGCGCCCTCCACCGCCGAGGCGGTGGAGCTTCCGACGGCTCGCTTCACTCTCAGCCGACGCAATGCGCCATCGTTCGCACCGCGCTACCCGTACGACGGCGTCATAGCGCGTCTCAGGCCCTACCTCGGGGAGCCCGTGTCGCTCTCCCTGATTGCGGGGAGCACCGACAGCAAGGCCGAACGCATCGCCCGGTGGCCGAGACCGTCAGGCAGCCCGGGCAGGCCCTACCGCTTCGACGCGGAACCGGAGCGGCGCGTTCCTGGGCATGCCTTCAGATGGGAATCCGCCGACTTCACTGGCAAGAAGTGGCGGCCTCAGGGCATCACACAGGATTACGACGCGGACGGAACGAGCCCCGCGAAGACGCTGCTCGTCTCCTGGTACGACCACAAGGGCGACCAAGGTGCTCGGCTCTCCGTCGTCAACTGGAGTACATCCGGGGAGATCACGTACCGCCATGTCCTTCTGGTGGAGCCGTACTCGGAGCCGGACGATCAGGGCGAGCTGCGAGACGACATCGGTGCGCTGGACCTGCATGCGGGGGGCATCGCCTGGTACGGCCATCACCTGTACATCGCCGACAGCATGTACCGGGCGAGCAGACCGTACTTCCCGGGGATCAGGGTTTTCGACCTGCGGCGGTTCTTCAAGGTCACCAAGGGAGAGGGGATCGGTCGTCAGCCGGACGGCAGGACGTTCCATGCGCACGGGTACGAGTACGTCCTGCCGCAGACCCATGCCTACGACTGGAGCGGCCGCGCGCGCAAGCTCGTCATTTCCCAGGTCTCCGTGGACCGGACAGCAAGCGGTCCCGGGCTTCTCGTCAGTGAGTACGGCACGAGCGGCAGCCCCCGGCTGGTCCGCTGGCCCTTCACGGGAGGCGCTCTGCGGCCCCGGGCCGAGTGGGCGCACGCGGTGCCGAAGGGCGCGAACACGCAGGGCGCGGTCAAGGTCGGCTCCACGTACTACCTGACCACCAGCCACACCTCCAGGAAGGCTGGCGAGCTGCGCAGGTGGAGGGAGAACTGGGCGGCGGGTCCCAGGCACAGGTCCCGCTTGAACATCGGCGTCGAGGACCTCAGCTACGACGGCTCCGGCTCCGGCGCGCTCTGGACGCTCGGTGAGTACGCGAACGATGAGCGTACCGATCCCAGGGCACCCTTCAGCCGGTACGTGTACGCCGTGCGGCCGTAGCCGCGCGCCCCTGCCCGAGTCGGCCAGCGGGCCCTCCGGTTCGGGCAGCACGGCTCAGCAGTCAGATCACCTGCCGTACGTCTCAGCGCCGGAGCCACCCGATCCAGTCCTTGGGCTCATCAGGGTGTGAGGTAGCAGGTCTTGCTCACGCCGGGCAGGGGATCGGTGCCGATTGCCGCCGTCGTACAACTGGTGCCGCTGGTGAACGACTTGTAGACGAAGCGGCCCCGTGCGCCGTAGGCGACGGTCCGCTGTCCGCCGAAGGCGCACGTGCTACCTTCGGCGGAGCAGGCGGTGGCGTAGCCGGGAGGGCCGCCGGTGGCGGTGTAGCAGGCCTTGGACTCGCCGGGTATCGGGTCGCCGAACGTGGCGTCGGTGCACGGGGTGTCGCCGGTGGCCGTGCTCGTGGTGAACGCGCCGAAGGCGCCGTACATCACCGGCTGTCCCGCGGTGGCCGGGCAGATGCCGTTCTGGGAGGCGCACTTGGTCCAGCCGCCGGGCGGACCTCCATCGGGTGGCAGGTAGCAGGACTTGGCGACTCCGTCGATGGGATCGCCGAAGTGTGCGTTGGTGCAGGCGACGGAGCCGTTGGTGACCTGATGGGCGAAGTTGCCGTTGCCGCCGTAGGCGACGTCGCGGTTGTAGCCGGGAACGGAGCAGGTGCCGTCCTCGGCGGCGCAGACGGTGTATCCGGGCGGGCCGCCCGCGTCGGCGACATAGCAGGACTTGACGAGATTCGATGCCGGGTCGCCACCGAATGAGGCGCTGGTGCAGGCGGTGCTGTCGGTCGCCGTCTTGTACGTGTACGTCCCGGCCCCGTAGGCCACCGCGCGGGTGCCGCTGAAGGTGCACGTACCGCCTTCGCCTGCGCACCGGGTGAAGCCCGCACGCAGAGCGCCGGTACCGGGTTCGGTGGGTGCCGACGGGTTGCCCAGTCCGGTGGCGCTCACGCTGTAGCTGCCCGGGGCGACGCCGGTGAGGTAGACGTAGGCGTCGTCCTGGCTCGCGCCGGTGATCCCTGGGATGGGCGTGAAGGTTCCGTTGTTCCAGACGACGGTGCCGTTCACGGACACCGAGATGTTTCCGCCGCCCAGCTTCGGGACGCCGATGCGGCCGGTGGTGCCGGACGGGCTGGTGAGGTGCGCCGCATAGGTGCCGGCGGCGGGGACGCGGGACCAGGATGCGTTGATGGCGCCCTGGGGCATGGTGATGCGGCCCTCGGCGCTGGTCAGGTCGCCGGGGTGCGGGACGAAGCGGTACGCGCCGGTCGCCGACTCCGGTGCGGTGCCGAGCACGTCGAAGGTGAGGGTGGAGGTGGGCGCGGTGGACCAGCCGTGGGCCAGGCTCATGAACGAACCGCCGTAGGCGAGGCCGCCGTCGGCCTTGATGCCCTCCCAGAAGGTGCTCTTGGTGCCGATGTCGCTGTTCAGCATGTGGCCCCAGGTACGGTGGATCTGCGCCAGGGCGGTGTAGTCGTCGTTGGCGGCGAAGCGGGCGTTCAGCTCCATCCCGCCCACGAAGGGGGACACGTTGCCACCCCACTCGGGGGTGGTGGGGCCGTAGGTGCCCCAGCGGGTTCCGAGCTGGGTGATGACGCTCCGGGACTTCGCCGTGGAGTCGGTGAGCCCGTACCAGACGGCGAGCGAATTGCCGTCCTGCGGGTACAGGCCGCTGGTGGGGTTGTCCTTGTACATGCCCTTCGAGGCGTCCCACAGGCGGGAGTTGGCCGCGGTCTTGATGGCGGCCGCCTTGCCGGCCCAGCTCGCTGCGAGCTCGCTGTCGCCCTTGACCGAGGCCAGGGTGACGCCCCCCTTGAGCGCGGCGTACAGCAGCGCGTTGGCCGAGATGTTCTCGCCACCCTGGCCGGCGCGGGCCCAGTCCTGGGTGCGGGTCACATTGAGGAGGTTGTTGCCGTCGATCTTGTTGGTGATGAAGGCGATCCCGCGCTTGTAGTTGGCCCATTGGGAGTCCAGCCACGCCCGGTCGGCCGAGTACGTGTAGTACGTCGCCGTGCCCAACAGCGTCCAGGTGTGGTAGGTGTCCGAGCCTTTGAGGTTGAACGGCGGTCCTGACCAGGGGATTTCACCCTCGGCGGACTGCGCGTTGTACATCGTGGTGAGCGCGTTGCGCGTCGAGGTGAGGTCGCCTGAGTAGGCGTACTGCGTGGGTACGGCGATGCCCAGGTCACCGGGCCACACCGTACGGTCGCGTTTCGCCCCGTCGACCAGGACGGAGTCGCCCACGCCGACGGTGGCGCTGTTGTCCCACTCCGTGGCCGGTGGGGGCCAGGCGCGGCCCTGGTCGGGGGCGATCGTGTTGAGCTGCACGGTGTACGCCCCGGCGTACCAGATGCGGTTGAGCAGGTCGTCACTGGAGTGGAAGTAGTTGGCGTAGTCGGCCGGGTTCGCCTTCCCCGGAGCCGCGGTGAATTCGAGGCTGACGCCCTTGAGGTCCACCCAGCCAGAGGTGTCGAGGAAGACGGTGAGGTAGCGGAAGCCACCCCGCAGTCGCGCGGCGGGCGTCGTGTAGGTGCCGTTGGCTGAGGCCGTGGCGTAGAGCGCTCCGTCCTCGCCGTCGCGGCCGCTGCTCCGGTCGCTGTTGGTGCCCGCGTACAGGGACGACTCGCTGAAGGCCAGGCCGACCCGTTGGCCGCTGCCGCTGGTGTCACCGAATGACAACGTTGCCAGGCCGCCGACCTCCTTGCCGAAATCGAGGGTGATGGCCGACCGTGAGCCGGAGATCCGTGTCGGCTGCCCGCTGAGGACGTTCTGCGGGTTCGCGACGCTGCCGGACGTGGAGTACACGGCGGTCGGCTTGAGGGTGCGGGAGGTCGGCGAGTAGTTCAGGTCGTCCAGTGCGGTCTTGCGAAGGCCCGTCGCGGCCGTCGAGGCCGCCGCGGATGCGGGAGGAGCGGCGTCCGCGGACGGGGTGGGACCTGCGGCCAGTACGGCGGCCGCGACCAGGGCGCGGCCGAGTAAGTGGCGCCGACCTGGCGATCTGCTCAACGGGAAACGATGACGCATGGAAACCTCCCGGATCAGGTGCGGAATACGGAAACGCGATGTATGAATCGATTCAACAATGCGGCCCACGAGCCCCACTGGCTGATGGGACAGTTGGATACACGAGGAGCCTCGTCGAAGTCCCACCGATGATGGGCGCCCGAAAACAGGGTGTCAACCCGTCACGGCCACCGCGAACTACCCGGGAAGAGCCTCCTCTTGGGGATATTGACAGGGTCTCGCCAGGCCGGTTCACTGCTCCGGAGACAGGTATGGACCAGTGCTCGATTCCCGCCCGGCTCGATGCGAGCCGTCGGCCACTGGCCGGGTTCGGGAGCCCCGTAGGCGCTCAGCCGACGTGGACGTGAGGGCAGCGGGTGCGGTCGAGCGGCACACGACGAAGACCACGCTGGCCAGTGCGCTTGCCGGAAAGCTCATCCGTGCGGGTCGCGCTGCACGCCGATATTCGTTGAGGATGCCGCCGAGGCGCTCGCGTCTTCGTCTGTCGAGGCCGGCTAGCTGCTCCGGATCGGTGATCGGCGTGGGTAACGGGTGCGGCGGCCGGGCGTTCGCGGTGCCCTGGTGGGCGCGATGAGAGTGGTGGAAATGCTCGAACTCCCGTAGCGCGTAGAGCGGGTGCCGCGGGTTCCAGATCAAGTGCCGGTCCAGCAGTTCACGTCGGCAGATCTGCACCCACCGCTCCATGACCGAGTTCATTCCGCACCGGCCCCCATCAGGGCGGATGAGATTTCCGGCAAGGACGGTGCCTGAGAACCTCTGGGAGATTCCTTTCGGCGAGCGATGAGTTTCGTGGGACAGCGCGGTCCATCCCTGTGAAAGGCCACAGACGAAGGAGACGGCCCGTGTACCAGCAGATGATCTTCGTAAACCTCGCGACGAACGACCTGGAGACGTCGAAGAAGTTCTTCACCGAGCTCGGCTACTCGATCAACCCGCAGTTCACGACGGACGACTGCGCATGTGTGGTCATCAGCGAGACGATCGTCGCCATGCTGCTCACCAGACAGCGCTACCAGGACTTCACCAACAAGGAGATCGCGGACTCCACCAAGACCTCCGAGGTACTTCTGTGCCTGAGCGCGGAGAGCCGCGCGAAGGTCGACGAGCTGGTGGACAAGGCACTGGCCGCGGGCGGCGCGCCCGCAGGAGAACCCCAGGACCACGGCTTCATGTACGGCCGGTCCTTCCAGGACCCCGATGGTCACACCTGGGAAGTGGTGTGGATGGACCCGTCGGCTGTCCAGAGCTGAGCTGCCCCGGACGCGCATACGAAGGCGCTCCGGCCACCACGGCGCGGCGGGGGCCGGAGTGCCGTGGTGGCCGGACGCGCGCTGACGCCCGGGCCGACCGGCCGTACGACGTCGTACGGCCGGTCGGCCCGGGCTGGTGTTCTGCCGAGTGGCAGGCTCAGGCGGCAGCGAGGCCGGCCTTGAGGGCGGTGGTGATGCGCACGATGCGCTCGGCCTGGACGCGGGCGGCGTCGCGGGTGGCCTGGTTGACGGGGTTGCCGCCCTGGGCGTCGACGTGGGAGGTGCCGTAGGGGTTGCCGTCGGCGAACTTGGCGGGGTCGGTGTAGCCGGGGGCGACGACGATGCCGCCGAAGTGATGGAAGGAGTTGTACAGGGCGAGCAGCGTGGACTCCTGTCCGCCATGGGTGGTGGAGGAGGAGGTGAAGCCGCTGTAGACCTTGTCGGCGAGCTTGCCCTGGGCCCACAGGCCGCCGAGCGTGTCGATGAACTGCTTGAGCTGCGCGGAGACATTGCCGAAGCGGGTGGGGGTGCCGAAGATCACGGCGTCGGCCCACTCGATGTCGGCCGGGGTGGCGTCAGGGATGTCGGCGGTGGCGGCGGCATTGGCTGCCCAGGCGGCGTTGGAGTCGATCGCCCCCTGCGGGGCCAGCTCGGTTGCCTTGAGCAGGCGGACCTCGGCGCCGGCCTTCTCCGCGGACTGAGCAATGTGCTTGCTGACCTCGGCGATCGTGCCGGTGGAGGAGTAGTAGACGACGGCTACCTTGATCGGGGTGCTCACGGTTGCGGTCTCCGTTCCGTCGGTGTCGTTCGTTCGATTGCGGCTGAAGATGCCCATGGCAGATTTCATCCTTGGGGTCCGTGCCCGCTGACCGGACACTAGTTGAACCGTAAACCATATGGAAGCCGGTCGACCCCCGTGGGGCGACGGGGGTGACCCTGTCCGCAGTGTCGTATAACATTCAACTACATGCCCGGGTTGGCGCCCCCGGCCGCATGAACAGCAAGGACGGCAAGGCGGCGCCCTGGCCCTCCCGCTCGACATCCGGCGCGCCAACGAGAGATTCCACACCCGTGCCGGCTGTGTTGGCCCGGGTGCTGGTTGGGTGCTGGTTGGGTGCGGGCAGTGCTGGGATCTCGAGACGATCGCGTAGCGCCGCGGCGACCGCGTTCACTGTCGCGCGCTGCGTCGTGCCGCGCCGCACCGCGATGGTGGACGTTCCGGCTGTCCTGAAGCGTTACGGCCCCACTGCGGTCCGGAAGAGCTCTCATCCCTGCGGAGCCGTCGCCGGCACGGGATCAGGCCGAGCGCGGCGGCATGACAGCGTGATGCCGCCGCAGCGGCGCCGACCGGAGGCCGTGGCCACCTTCGCGGTGAAGCATTTCTGGTTCGACACCTGCCGGTAAATCCATGTAACGCGCGGACCGAGGCGGCGTGGTATCGGATGCGAACGTTCCATCGCAGGTCAGGGCCGTGACGGTTGCGGCCCTCCCCGGCGTCGCCGGCAAAGACCCGTGTTAACTCCGGGACCACCCCTTGCCAAGCGGAGATAGTACGTGTTCGGATTATCTCCGTCGGCCGGACAACACAACCGGTCCGAGTCCACTGTTCGCCATGGGCGGCGAGGGCCCTGCGCCCTGCCCGCTCTTCGCCATTCCCCTCGACCGCCGCCTTCAGAGCCTGGCCGCGGCATGCCCGCCGTCACCACAAGGCCGCGGTCGGTACTCGCAAGCGACCTGGGAGGAAAACGTGTTCGATCTCTCTTCCGCCGATCTGCTCGACGCCTTCACCCGCGAGTTGCGACTGTGCAAGGTCCGCGAGGGCGAGCACGTGGTCGTGCTGTCGGAGCCCGGCAGCCGGGGCGACTACGTGGCGGCGGCCTTCGGCGCGGCCAAGGCGTGTGGTGCGCACGTCATCGCGGCAACCGTTCCCGGGGGCAGCCCCGCGCCGATGCCGAGCACACACACCGGCGCGGGACCCGGGCTGCTCTCCGTCCTCAACGACAGCACCGCCCAGGACCTGCTGAAATCCGCGGACCTGGTCGTCGACCTGACCCGCGAGGGCTTCATCCACGCGCCGGTACAGCAGGAGATCCGGCGGGCCGGCACCCGCATCATCTTCATCTGCGACGCGCCCGACGTGCTCATTCGCAATCTGCCCAAGGAAACCGACAAGGCGGAGGTGCAGGAGGGCGTCGACCTGCTGGAGAGGTCGTCCGTCATGCGGGTCACCTCGGCCGCGGGCACCGACCTGACCGTGAAGCTCGCGGGCTCCAAGCCGGAATTCCAGTGCGGCTTCGCCGACGATCCGGGCCGCTGGGACCACTGGCCGAGCACCATGGTGCTGTGCTGGCCGGAAATCTCCAACGGACAGATCGTGCTGGATGAGGGCGACATCCTGCTGCCCTTCAAGGAGTACGTCAGCAGCCCCGTCACGCTTCAGGTATCCGACGGCCACATCGAGAAGGTCTCCGGCGGGGCCGACGCCAGGATGCTGTCGACGTTCTTCGACGACGCACAGGACCGTTGGGCACGCAGCCTGTCCCACATGGGCTGGGGGCTGATGCGTACGGCCGACTGGTTCGCCACGGCGATGTACGGCAAGGACGACCTGATGGGCATGGACGCCCGCGCGTTCGCGGGGAACTTCCTGTGGTCGACCGGTCCCCACCCGGTCCTGGGTCGCGAGTCGTACGCCCACCTCGACATCGCCATGCGGGGCTGCACCGTCTCGGTGGACGGCACCGAGGTCGTCACCGCCGGGACGCTCACCGACCGCTGAGCGCCTCCGGGGCGAGCCGCTGTATCGCCGCGCCGCACACAACACCATGACGCGCCCGCACATTGGAGGAAGAGTGGCGTCCAGTCAGTCGTTCGAAGTCACCGTCGTCGGGGGAGGACTCGGTGGTCTGACCGCCGCCCTGGCACTGCGCCAGCGCGGCCTGCGGGTCACCGTCCTGGAACAGGCCGCAGAACTCGGCGAGGTCGGCGCGGGCATCCAGACCGCGCCCAACGCCAGCCGCGTCCTGATGGGTCTCGGGCTGCGCCGGCAGATGGAGGCCATCCGCACAGAGCCGCTCGACCAGGTGCGGCGCCGGTGGACGGACGGCCGGATCGTCGGCCTGACCTCGCTCGGGCAGCGCTGCAAGGACGAGTTCAACGCCCCGTACTGGCACTACCACCGGGCCGATCTGCACCGCATGCTGCTGGACGCCTGTGCGGACCCCGCGGGCCCCGGGCCCGTCGTGGCGGTCCACACTTCCAGCAAGGTCGTCGAAATGGACCGCACCGATCCCGTGCGGCCGGTGGCGGTCACCGAGGACGGACGGCGCCACGGCGCCGATGTGATCATCGGCGCCGACGGCGTCCGATCCCGGGTGCGCGACCTCATGGGCGCCCCCGACACGCTGCTGTTCTCCGGCGAGATGGCCTACCGGGCGCTGATCCCCGGTGACCTCATCGCAGCCGACCCGGCCACCCGCTGGCTCGTGGACCGCTACCAGAGCACCATCTGGTACGGGCCCGATCGGCACCTCGTCCACTACATGATCCGGGGCGGCGACTACCTGAACGTCGTGGCGTGCGTCCCCTGCACGGACGCGGTCCGCGAGAACTGGACGGTTCCCGCCACCGCGCAGGACCTCGTCGACGCGTTCCCCGGCTGGGACGACCGTGTCCCGGCGATGCTGTCCAAAGCCAAGGAGGACGTCCTGGCCTTCGCCCTCTACTACCGGCGCCGCGACCCCGTATGGCTCGACGGCCGCGTCGCCCTCCTGGGCGACGCCTGCCACGCGATGCTCCCTTATCAGGCGCAGGGTGCCTCGCAGGCCATGGAGGACGCGGCCGTACTCGCCGAGGAACTGGGTGCTGTCACCGCCTCCGGTATAGAAGGGGCGCTGCGCCGCTACGTCGACCGGCGCGCCAAGCACGCCGGGATGGTCCAGGACGCGTCGCTCGCGAACAAGACCTTCTACCACCTGGCCGACGGCCCGGAGCAGCGCGCCAGGGACGAGAAGCTCAAGAACTTCGACGGCGAGTCGGACGTGTCGTACGACTGGCTGTGGAGCGGAACACCACTCAACGACCCGGATCTGGGGGCGTTCTCCTACCAGTTCGCCCGCTGATCCCACCGCCCGTGGCGGGAGCCCCCGGCACTGACGACCAGCACGCCCGAGCCGTGTGTACCACACCCGCAATGGCGCGGCATGTACCCGATACGCGACCACCGTGGAGCGAACATGAAAACCGGTGATCAGATCGTTCAGGAACTTCCCTGGAGATGGGGCGTCCAGGGCCGCATTTTCATCATCGGAGGTCTCGGCTACCTCTTCGACGCCTACGACATAGCCCTGAACGGTTTCCTCATGCCGCTCCTGGGCTCGCACTTCGACCTCTCGCTCGGCGGGCGCGGGCTCGTGGCGACCGCCAACCTCGTCGGCATGGCCGTGGGAGCCATCGCCTGGGGCGCGGTCGCGGACCGCATCGGACGCACGAAGGCGTTCAGCGTCACGCTGCTGATCTTCGCCCTGTTCTCGGTGCTGGGCGCCCTCTCGCCCACGTACCCGCTCTTCCTGGCCCTGCGCTTCCTCGCGGGTGTGGGGCTCGGCGGCTGTATCCCCGTCGACTACGCCCTGGTCGGTGAGTTCTCCCCGCGAGCGTACCGCGGCCGGGTGCTCACCGCGCTCGACCTGTGGTGGCCGGTGGGTGTGACGCTGTGCGGCCTCGTCTCGACGGTGATGCTCCCCCTCGACGGCAACTGGCGCTGGATGCTGGCGACCATGGTGCTGCCCGCGCTCCTGCTGTTCTGGGTGCGCCGGGGCATCCCCGAGTCACCGGTCTACCTGACGAAGAAGGGACGCGAGGCCGAGGCCAGGGCCGTCATCGACGACCTCGTCGCCCGTACCGGCGCTCCCGCCGAGCCGTACGTCATCCCGGAGCCCGTCGCCGGGACCGGCCGACGCGGTGTGGCCGCCGCCGTGGAGCAGCTGCGCGAGATATGGGCGCACAGCCCGCGCGTCACCTCCGTGGCCTGGTCGCTGTTCGCCACCGTGATGCTCGTGTACTACGCGGCTCTCAGCTGGATGCCCTCCATCCTCAAGGAGGAGGGCCTGGGGGACACCGCCACCTTCATGAACACCACCGTGATGAGCGGCGTCGGCATCCTCGGCGTCCTCGTCTCCACCGCCCTGGTGGACGTGGTCGGCCGCAAGTGGCTCATCGGGGTCTCGGCTCCGGTCGCCACCCTCGCGCTGGTGGTGTTCGCGCTGGTGATGAGGGCGCCGACCGGGTCCGTCGTGGCGATCGCCGTGTTCGGCTTCGTGATGCAGCTCGCCATCCCCGTCATGTACGCCTACGTCTCCGAGCTGTACCCCACGCCTCTGCGGGCCAGCGGCTTCGGCTGGGCCTCCTCGGTCAGCCGGGCACTCACCGGGTTCGCGCCGCTGCTGTTCGGGTCGGTGATGTGGCCGGCGCTCGGGCTCGCCGTGACGTTCGCCGTGCTCGGACTCGCGGTGCTGGCCGCCGTCATATGGATGGCCATCGCGGCGCCGGAGACCAAGGGCCGGGCCCTGGACGGAGACACCGCGGACGCCCGGGCTCAGGACCCTCGCGCGGTCCGCGAACAGACGGTGGTCTAGGCCGCCGGGACACGCACGGAACCGCACCCGAGGCGACCCACGCAAGGGAGGACAGGAAACCCATGAAGCCCGCGCCCTTTCAGTATCACCGGGCCCGTGACGTAGCCGGCGCCGTACGGCTGCTGGCCGAGCTGGGTGACGACGCCAAGGCCATCGCGGGCGGACAGAGCCTGGTCGGAATGATGAACTTCCGGTTGGCCCGCCCGCATCACCTCGTCGACATCGGCGGCCTCCGGGAGCTCGACCGCATGCACCGGGATGCCGACGGCGCTCTGCGGATCGGGGCGCTCACCACCCACCACACGGTGGAGACCGACCCCGCGGGCACACTCGCGCGGGGCTTCGAGGTACTGCGCCGGGCCATGGCCTGGATCGGGCATCTGCCGATCCGTACCCGCGGCACGGTCGGGGGCAGCATGGCACACGCGGACGCCACCGCCGAATGGTGTCTGCTCGCGGTGCTCCTGGACGCCGAGTTCGTCGTACGCGGCCCGCTGGGTGAACGCTCGATCGCGGCCGGGGACTTCTTCCTCGGCTACTACACGACCGCCCTCGCCCCGGACGAACTCCTGGTGGAGATCGTCTTCCCACGGACGGCGCCGCACGCGGCGCTCACCGAGTTCGCCGAGCGACGTGGCGACTTCGCGATCGTGGCGGCGGCCGTGGACCTCGACGTCGTGGACGGTGCCGTACGCGGCGGCCGGGTGGCGCTCGGTGGTGTGGCGGCAGCGGCGATCCGCGTTCCGGAGGCGGAGGCGGTGCTGACCGGCGGCGGCTCCTTCGACGCCTGTGCGTCCGCCGCGGCGGCGGCTGTCGACCCCCCGGGCGACGCGTCCTGCGGCCCGCACTATCGCAAGGAACTGGTCCGGACCCTGGTCCGGCGCGCCTGTGAGGAGGCGATGTCCCGATGACACGTGAGGAACAGGGGCGGCCGCTGGTGGGCCGGTCGGTCCCGCGCCGGGAGGACCGGCGGCTGGTGTCCGGGCGCGGCCGGTTCGTCGACGACATCGCCCTGCCCGGCATGCTGCACGCGCAGTTCGTGCGCAGTACGGTCGCGCACGGCGAGATCGTGTCCGTGGACCTGTCGGCGGTACGCCGTGTCCCGGGTGTCGTGGCGGCGTTCACCGCGGACGACCTGGCCATCGGAGACATCACCGCTCAGCTGGGACGGCCCCGGTCGCAGTTCGTGCCGACCGCCATGCCGGTCCTCGCCCGCGACAAGGTCCGCTACGTCGGTGAGCCCCTCGCGATCGTCGTGGGCCTCGACGCCTACGCCGCGGAGGACGGCCTGGAGGCGGCGCATGTGGAGTACGCCCCGCTGCCACCGGTCCTCGGCGAGGAGACCGCGCTCGCCGACGACGCGGTGCTCGTCCACGACGAGGCCGCCCGCAACACCCTCGTGGACGTCTCGCTCTTCGCGACCGACGGGATCGACGACATCTTCGACACGGCGCACCGCGTCGTCGAGGTGGACGTCACGACCGGCCGTCAGAACGCGCTGCCGCTGGAGACCCGTGGTGCCGTGGCGCACTGGGACGACCGCGAGGAGCAACTTCTCCTCCAGACCTGCACCCAGGTTCCGCACCAGGTGAGGACGGTCGCCTCGCGCTGCCTGCGCCTCGACGAGCGAGCCGTGCGGGTCGTGGTCCCCGACATGGGCGGCGGCTTCGGCCAGAAGTGCGTGGTCGGGCGCGAGGAGATCGCGGCCGCCGCCGCCGCGCTGAGACTGGGGCGGCCGGTGAAATGGATCGAGGACCGCAAGGACGCCCTGTCCGCGTCCTTTCTCGCCCGCGAGCAGCACTACCGGGCGCGCGCCGCCTTCGACACCGACGGCCGGATCCTCGCTCTCGACGCGGACGTGGTGTGCGACATGGGCGCCTACTCCTGCTACCCGTTCACCGCGGGCATCGAGCCGCTGATGGCGTCCGCCGAGATGCCCGGGGTGTACAAGGTGCCCGCCTACCGGGTCCGCGGCCGGGCCATCACCACCAACAAGGCGCCGACCGCACCGTACCGGGGCGTGAGCCGCCCGCAGTACGTGATGGTCGTCGAGCGGCTCTTCGAGCGCGCCGCCCGCGAACTCGGCCTGGACCCGGTGGAGATCCGCCGCCGCAATGTCATCACCGACTTCCCCTACACGGGCGTCAACAACATCACCTACGACCCCGGTTCGTACCTGGAGTCCCTGAACCTGTGCGAGCAGGTCGTCAGGGACGAGGGCTGGTACGACACGCGGACCGCGGCGGCGGTCGAAGGACGGCACATCGGCATCGGCTACGCCTGCTTCAGCGAGCGCACCGGATACGGCTCCTCGGCCTTCGCGCAGCGCAAGATGCAGGTGGTGCCGGGCTTCGACATCTCCGAAGTACGGATGGACACCAGCGGCGCGGTGACGGTCACCACCGGCACGATGAGCCACGGGCAGAGCCACGAGACGACAATGGCGCAGATCGTCGCCGACGCACTCGGCCTCGACATCGCCCGGGTCAGGCTCCACCAGGGCGACACCGACCGTGTCACCTACGGCTGGGGCACCTTCGCGAGCCGGTCCATCACCGTCGGGGGCAGTGCGGTGCGCCTGGCCGCCGAGCGACTCGGCGACAAGCTGCGCGCCATCGCCGCCGCGCTGTGGGACACCGAGCCGGAGGAGGTGGAGCTGGCGGAGGGCCAGGTGCGCCGCCGAGGCGGCGACGGTGCCCGTGATGTGCTCACCCACCAGGAGATCGCCGACGTCGCCTACCTCCGGGCGGACCTGCTGCCCAAGGACATCGAACCGGGTCTGACCGCGACCGCCACCTTCGACGTCTTCAACGACGGCACGTTCTCCAACGCCACCCACGGTGTGGTCGTCGAGCTCCACCAGGACACCGGGCAGGTGGAGATTCTGCGATACGTGTGCGTCGAGGACTGCGGCGTCGCGATCCACCCGCAGGTCGTGGAGGGACAGTGCCGGGGCGGGATCGCGCAGGGCATCGCCGGTGCCCTGTACGAGGAGGTGACCTACGACGCGGTCGGCGAGCCGTCGGCGACGAGCTTCATGGACTACAAGGTGCCCACGGCCCACGAGATCCCCGAGGTGTCGATCCACCACCTCGAAACCCCTTGCGCATTCACCGCCACGGGAGCGAAGGGCGCCGGAGAGGGCGGCACCATCGGGGCGCCCCCCGCCGTCCTCAACGCCGTCAACGACGCCCTGCGTCCCACCGGCACCGAACTCGACCACACTCCCATCACGCCACAGACCGTGCACCGCGCCCTGAACCCGGAGCCCGTTCCATGACAGATGACACCCTCATGACGCCGCGGGAGCCACAGCTCATCGCGTTGAATGTCAACGGCGAGCAGCACGAGGTGATCACCGAAGCCCGCCGCACCCTCGTCGATGTGCTCCGCCACGAGCTGCGCCTGACCGGAACCCACGTCGGGTGCGAACACGGCATCTGCGGCGCCTGCACCGTGCTCGTCGACGACCGGCCCGTACGTGCCTGCCTGATGTTCGCGGCACAGGCCGAGGGCGCCCGCATCCGTACGGTGGAATCCCTGGCCGACGGCAACCTGCTGAGCGACCTCCAGCGGGCGTTCAGCGAGCACCACGCCTTGCAGTGTGGTTTCTGCACACCGGGGTTCCTCATGCTCGCCGAGGGCTTCCTCGCCGAGCGGCCCGAGGCGACCAAGGAGGAGATCCGGGAGGTCGTCGCCGCCAACATGTGCCGGTGCACCGGCTACCAGACCATCGTCGAGGCGATCGACGCCTGTGCGACGGCCCGCCGCCGGGCCTGCGCGCGGGCGTGCGACAGCAAGGAGAACTGACCTATGCGGCTGACCAACTCCATTCCGGTCAAAGCCTCACCCGATGACGTCTTCGCCTTGCTGAACGACGTCGAACGGGTCGCCTCGTGCATGCCGGGCGCCGCGCTCGAAGGGCAGGACGGCGACACCTGGAAGGGCAGCGTAAAGGTCAAAGTGGGGCCGATCACGGCCGCGTACGCCGGCACGGTCCGCTTCCTGGAAGTCGACTCCGAGCACCGGCGGCTGCGAGTCCACGCCCGCGGCGCCGACACGCACGGAAGTGGCGACGCGGAGGCCGAAGTCGTCCTCGATGTGCTGGGCGCACCCGAGGGCGCGCTGCTCCAGCTCGCCACGGATCTGGTGATCCGGGGCAAGATCGCTCAGTTCGGCAAGGGGGCGATCGGCGCCGTATCGGAGCGGATCCTGCGGCAGTTCGCGCAGAACCTGGCCGGTCTGCTCGATCAGGACCATGCCGCCGGGCAACCCGGTCCGCTGTCCGCGGTGCCCGCCGCCCCTTCAACCACCGCTCCCGCCGCCGCGTACCCCGTCCGCACGCCGGCCGCTCCCGCTCAGCAATCCGAACTCGACGGCCTGTCCATGGTGTTCGGCCCCGCAGCCGCCAAGTACGGGATGCTCGCCGGGGTGTTCGCGCTCGGTCTCGTCCAGGGCCTGCTCGTCGGCCGGATGCGCGCCCAGTCACGCGAACTGCGCGCCCTGCGGAGGTCGTTGTGAGCTACGCGCAGTACGGGCAGGACACGGAACGCACCTACGACCGGGCGGGCTTCGGCGCGCCGGTCCGGCGCGGCGACCGGCCGGCGATCGTCGTGGTCGATCTCACGCGCGGGTTCACCGAGGACCGGTTCCCGTCGGGGGCCGATCTGACCGCGGTGGTCGGTGCGACGTCCGCGCTCATCGAGGCAGGCCGTCCCGCCGGAGTGCCGGTCGTGTTCACGACCATCGCCTACACCGCGGCCGAGGCGACCGGAGACGCGGTGACCTGGCTGCACAAGGCGCGGGGCATGCGCGCCCTGGTCGAGGGCAGCGAGGAAGTCACGATCGATCCACGGCTGCCGCATGGGGCACGGGACCACGTGATCGCCAAGAAGAGCGCTTCCGCGTTCTTCGGCACGACGCTGGCCTCCTTGCTGACCGGGCTCGGCCGCGACACCGTGCTCGTCTGCGGGGCGACGACCAGCGGCTGCGTGCGGGCCACCGCGGTCGACGCCGTGCAGTGCGGGTTCTCGGTGCTGGTTCCGCGCGAATGCGTCGGCGACCGCGCGGCGGGTCCTCATGAGGCGAACCTGTTCGACATCCAGGCCAAGTACGGCGATGTGATCGGCCTCGAGGACGCCATCGCCTACCTCTCAGCGCTCCCGGGCCAAGCGCCATGACCTTGCCCTGTTCGCACCACCCGCCGTTGGAGGCCGCATGACCCCGCACCCGCACCCGTCCCCGGCTGCCCGCCGCCTGCCGCAGAGCGCGCTCGCCGATCTCGCCGATGTGCCCGCCACGAGCCGCTGGGTGCGCTCGGGCGCCACCCGCCTGCACGTCCTCGACTACGGCGGCACTGGTGTCCCGCTCCTCGTCCTGCCCGGCATCACCAGTCCCGCGATCACGATGGACTTCGTCGTGCGTGAGCTGACCGACCTCGTACGTCCGGTGGTCGTCGACGTCCGCGGGCGCGGGCTGTCCGACGGTGGCGGCGACTACGGCCTGGAGGAGTACGCCGAGGACACGGAGGCCGTCGTCATGCGGCTCGGGCTCGACCGGCCGGTGCTGTTCGGGCATTCCATGGGCGCGCGCATCGCCGCGGTCACCGCGGCGCGGAACAAGGTCCCGCTCCGGGGCACGGTCCTGGGCGACCCGCCCATGAGCGGCCCGGGGCGCGGACCCTACCCGACACCCGTGGACGCCTTCCTGGACCAGCTGGCCCAGGCCGTACGCGGCACCACCGCCGACGAAGTGGCCGGGGCGTGGCCACGGTGGCCGCACCGGGAGCTGGAGTTGCGGGCCCGGTGGCTGGCCAGTTGCGGCGAGGAGGCCATCACGGCCACCCACCGCGGTTTCGAGAGCGAGGACTTCTTCGACTGGTGGCCCTCCGTGCCCGGCCCCACGGTGCTGCTGTACGGCGCGGACAGCCCCGTCGTCACCGAGGCGGGCGCGGCAGAGGCGGCCCGGAAGAACCCCACGGCCTCACTGAGCCGGATACCGGACGCCGGCCACATGCTGTTCTGGGACAATCCTCCCGCCGCCCTCGCGAGTCTGCGGGAGGCACTGCGCCCGATGCTCGCCTGACCGGTGGCCGCTCGATTCCCAGCCACTCGATCCCCGCGCCGGGGCGATGACGCGGCGTGCTTAAGTAGGCGCCATGGCTGACGAAACCGCACCCTCGACCTCCGCGCGGCCCCGGCCACCCGCCGCGCTGACGACCGCGCCCGGGTACCAGGTCCGGCGCCTGTACCAGGCATACCTCGCCGTCTGGATCAGGGCGGTCGACCCGCTCCTGACCGGGCCGCAGTTCGCGTTGCTCCAGGTCGTGGACGCGAGCCCGGGGCACGACCAGCGTTCGCTGGCGTCAGCGGTCGCCCTCGACACGTCGACCATGACGGACGTCGCCCGCCGACTGGAGAAACGCGGCTTGATCGTCCGCACAACGGCCCCCGACGACGGCCGGCGCAAACTGCTCTACCTGACCGAGGAAGGCAAACAGACCCTCGACGACGCGAACCGCCGCGCCCGTCTGCTCGACGAACAGCTCCTGGAGCCGTACGGACCGCAGCAGCGCGACGACATCACGAACCTGCTCGCATCCCTCGCCGACCACTGGGAGCAACTGACCCAGGACGGGTGAACCGCCGTGGCACGGCAGGCCACGGGAACGGGCCCCGGGGCGTGGGCGAGCCCCGTACACCGGACAACCGGAGGATTCCGTGACCGACCACCACATCGGCCTGATCGTGCCCAGCTCGAACCTCACTATGGAAACGGAGTTGCCCCGGATCCTGCGGCTGCGCGAATCGGCAGTCCCCGAGGACCGGTTCGTGTTCCACAGCAGCCGGATGCGCATGCAGCATGTGACCCCCGAGCAGCTGCGCGCCATGAACGCGCAGACCGAGCGTGCCGCGCTGGAACTCGCCGACGCACGGCCGGACGTCGTCGCCACAGCCTGTCTCGTCGCGATCATGGCCCAGGGCACGGGGTACCACTGCACGGCGGAGGACGAGATCACCACTGTGCTGCGCGCCCAAGGCGCACAGGCACCCGTGGTGTCCAGCGCCGGTGCCCTTCTCGATGGCATCAAGGCACTCGGGGCCAAGCGGGTCGCGATCATCACGCCCTATATGAAGCCGCTCACGGGGCTGGTCGCGAACTACATCGAGGACGCGGGCATCGAGGTCGTGGACGCGCTGAGCCTGGAGGTACCGGACAATCTTGCCGTCGCCCGGCTGGACCCGGCGGATCTGCTCGACCACTTGCGGCGCCTGGACCTGTCACGTGCCGACGCCCTCGTACTGTCGGCATGCGTCCAGATGCCGTCATTGCCGTCGATCCAGCCGGCCGAGGACGCGGTCGGCCTGCCCGTCCTGTCCGCGGCCACCGCCACGGCGTACCGCATCCTCACCGCACTCGGCCTGCCCCCGCACATGCCGGGCGCTGGCAGTCTCCTCGGCGGCCGCCTTCCCGCCCCTGCCCGTAGCGCTCCGGAATAGCTTCACCTGAGCACGGCCATCGTCTCCGATAAACCTTTCGCGCGTGCCGCCGTCCGGATGGTGAGGTGGCAGGGTGACCAACCATGATGAGGCGGCGGCTGTCCGACCGTCGACACTGGCTTGGGCGAGCGGGCACCTGGAGGTCGGTGAACGGATCGTCGGAACCGAGGCGCTGCACGGCGGCATCACTGCCGAAATGCGGAGGCTGACCATCGGAACCCGGGACGGAGGCACCCGTGACCTGGTGCTGCGGACCTTCGTCAACGTGGAGCACGCCGAGGACTGGCTGAACAGGGAGGCCGGCGCCCTGACCCTGCTCACGGGGACCGGCGTGCCGGCTCCTGGGCTGGTCGCGGTTGATCCGACCGCCGCGCGTTGCGAGTATCCATCGCTCCTCATGACACATCTGGCGGGCCGGACGGTCCTGGACGATGAGGGATTGGAGACGCGCGTCCCTCTGCTGGCCCGTCAACTCGTGGAGATCCACGCAGTGCGACCCGCCGTGCGGCCCCGGGAGTATGTGGCGTTGACGACCGCCGACACCGTCGTGACTCCGAAGTGCGCCGACGCGGCGGCATGGGCCGCGGCGATCGACGTGATCCGCAAGCCCGCGCCGCCCTATGAAGGGCGATTCCTGCACCGGGACTTCCACCCCGGCAACGTGCTGTTCGACGACGTGCTGTCCCCGGGGCCGGCAGGCGTCCGGATCACCGGTGTCGTCGACTGGGCAGCGGCCTCCTGGGGCCCGGCGGATCTCGATGTGGCGCACTGCTCCACCAATCTCGCGCTGCTGCACGGCCCGGCGTGGGGTCTGCGGTTCGCCGAGGCGTATGAGGAGGCCGGCGGGGTGCCGGCCGCGACCGCGAGCGAGCGGCTGTACTGGCGGGTGCGGGACGGGCTGGCGTTCTCGGAAACAGTGCGGTTGGTGTCGCAGTCATGGCGGGAGGCGGGGAGGACGGAGCTGACGACACGAGCCGTGGAGGAGCGGCTGGATGCCTATGTGACCGCCCTGATGGACGTGCCGGGCTGAGCCAAGGCGGTCCGGGGCGGGCGCGGCCCCGGCCTCATCGTTCACCGCTCAAGGGAACCGACAGTTGGCGTCCCCGTCCGCGCCTGACCGCTGCCGGACTCCACCGGGCCGTGGCCGTCAACGGGCCGTACGGGTCAAGAGCTCCACGACAATGGCGCGCACCGCGTCGGGGCACTCGTACAT
The DNA here is from genome assembly GCF_003595545.1 of Streptomyces sp. 11-1-2. Classification (NCBI taxonomy): domain Bacteria; kingdom Bacillati; phylum Actinomycetota; class Actinomycetes; order Kitasatosporales; family Streptomycetaceae; genus Streptomyces; species Streptomyces sp. 11-1-2. The sequence continues at coordinate 286,346 of NZ_CP022545.1, read as the reverse complement.
CGGGCTGTGCCCCGCGTCCACCGTGTGCAAGGTGGCGTTCGGGAACGTCTGAGCCATTGCCGCGGCGTCTGCGGTTGTGCGTACCGGGTCGTGCCGTCCGTGGACGACCGCGACCGGTACGTGGATCGTGGGAAGGGCCGGTGTCAGATCGGTGTCGCGCTGGCTCGTCAGCGCGTCCACGGCTGACCGCGTGGGGATGGCGCTGCCGTAGGCGAGGAAGCGCTCCAACTCGGCCGCGGGCGGAGGGACCTTGAACGAGCGCTGCATCACACGCCGCGTCATGGCCTCGACTCCGTCCGTTGTGATGGCGTCGATCAGAGTGTCCACGTCTCCGTGCCCCCGTATGTGGGGGCCGGTGTTGATCAGTACCAGCCCTCTCAGCAGCCCGGGGTGGTGTGCGGCGGTTTGGAGGGCGATCGCCCCGCCGGTGGAATGGCCGATCAGGACCACCGGCTCGCTGCTGTCCGCCCTGATGCGGTCGGCGACCCACTCGGCGAGCGCGGGGATGCGGTACGCGTCGGCATCCGTCATCCACGACAGAGCCCGCAGCCGGCAGTGTCCCGCCAGCGCGTGTCCGAGTCCGTCGAATATCGCCGGGGCACAGAGGGTTCCGGGCAGCGCGATGGCAAGCGGGGCCGTGCCCGGCGTCGTACACCTGCCGGTGTCGCTGGACGGTACAGGCGGTTCGGTGTTGTGGGCACGATGCATGGCTCTGTCCGTCACTTCGGCGGCCCATTCCCGTCGGCTGCGGCCAGGTCCCCGCCCGGCTGTACGTTCAGCCGGCCCGGCGGCGGCCGGTTGACCAGGCCGCTGGTCCTCGAGCGCTCGACCTCGGTGATGCGCGGCTCGCACCCCTGTCCGCCGAGATCTTACAGGGTGGTTCTGGACTCTTTCAGTGGTCCTGTGACCGCCTGATGATGTGGGTATGGGCGGAATCTACTGGTCCGCCGCCTGCGGTCTGTTGGGGTGGTGGGGTGAGTGAACGCAAGCCGTATCCGAGTGAGTTATCGGACGGGCAGTGGTCGTTGATCGAGCCGGTGATCACCGCGTGGAAGGACCGGCAACGAAGCAGTGACCGGCCGAGCCCCGTGGTGGGGATCAGTGGGCCTTGTCAGCCGGCCGGTGGGGTGAGGCTGGTGCGGTCGAACGGGCCGCCGTGCGCGGCGGCGTACGCGATGGCGTCGTTGACGGCATCGAGGCCGAACGACCGGACGTGTTCGGGGGCGAGATCCAGAGCGCCCGAGGCGAGGAGGCGGATGATACCGACGTTGGCTGTGCGCGGGTACATCCACTGCCCACGCACGGTGATCGAGTTGCGCATGATCCATGGGTACGGGAGTGCGAGGTCGTCGCCACCGAGCATGCCGACGCCGCCCATGAGGACGACGCGGCCGTACTCGCGCACGGTCATGGCCGCCGCGCGCGACACCGAGCTGGGTGCGCTCGGCGGGAGCAGGTCGATCACCATGTCGATCGGGCCGTCGGCCGCCGCGGACATCGCCGCGCGGTCGGTGGCCTCGTCTCCGGTCAGCGGGACCGGGCGCAGACGCGGACCGAACCGGTCGGCGAGGAGGTCGAGCGCGGCCTGGTTGCGGCCCGGGGCGACCACGCGGCCCGCTCCCATCGCGAGCGCGACCGCGACCGCGCTGCTGCCGAGGTTGCCGGTGGCCCCGCTGACGAGCAGCGTCTCGCCGGCCGCGAGCCCGCCTGCCAGCAGCCCGCCGTAGGGGATGGTGTGCACGCTGAGCGCCGCCCAGCGGGCCGGATCGTCCCCTGCCACGGTGGGCAGCGGGAAGACGTTCTCCGTCGGGACCCGCATGAGTTCGGCGAACGAACCGTCGTGCAGGTACCGGGCGAGCCGCGCGCCGCCCTCGCCGCGCGAGCTCCAGCCCTGGAGCGTGATGTCGGGCGTCAGGGCGTCGTCCCGCGAGCGCACCGTCGAGTCGCACCACACCAGGTCGCCGGCGCGCAGCCGGGTGGCGTCCGGGCCGACGTGGACGATCCGCCCCACGCCGCCGATACCGGGCACGACAGGAGGGACGAGGGGGTAGTTCCGCTTGCCGCCGAAGACCTCGGCCGCGTAGGGCGCCACGCAGGTGGCGAGGACCTCGACCACCACCTCACCGCCCCTGGCCTCGGGGTCGGGCACCTCCCGCACCGTGAGCGGGGCGCCGAACCGCGTCAGAACTGCTGCTCGCACGTGATGACCTCCGTGTTCGTCCGTGCTCGTGGGATCGACACTAGGAGCTGGGTGAGCATGCGGGAAGCGAAGATCTGGCATCCGTGGTATGCGTATACCGCATGGACATCTCCAGCGCGGGACTGCGGGTCCTGCGGCAGATCGCCGAGTCCGGCAGCTTCACCGCGGCAGCCGCCCGACTCGGCTACACGCAGTCGGCCGTCTCACGCCAGGCCGCCGCCCTCGAACGCAGCGTGGGCACCACCCTGTTCGAACGCCGCCCGGACGGGGTACGGCTCACCCCCTCCGGCTTGACCGTGCTGCGGCACGCCCACACGGTCCTGGCCTCCCTCGCAGCGGCCGAGCGTGAGCTCACCGGCACCGTCCCGCGGACCGAACTGGTGCGGCTCGGGGTGTTCCTGAGCGCGGGCGCGGTGATCCTGCCCGCCGCACTCGCACACCTCGCGGCGGCCGGCCCGCAGATCACGGTCACCACCAGCGAGGGCACCACGCCCACTCTGATCCGGGCGCTGCGCGCGGGCTCGCTCGACCTCGCCGTGCTGACGTCCCGCCCACCCCACCGGCCCTTCGACGGCGACTCGCCGCGCCTGCACGTCGAGACCGTCGCGGACACCGAACTGGTCGTGGCGGTGCCGTCGACCGGAGAGTTCGCCGGACGCACCACGGTGCACGTCGACGAGCTGGTCGACGCCGCGTGGATCGCCACCCCGTCATCGAGCTCCGAGCCGCTGCTCGGCGTCTGGCCCGGCCTGCCCGGACGGCCGCGCATCATCCACTCCGCGCGCGACTGGCTGACGAAGCTCCAGCTGGTCGCCGGCGGCTTCGGTGTGACGACGGTGCCGTCCCGGCTCTCCCCGGTGCTGCCGCCCGGGGTAAGCCTGCTGCGCGTCGACGGCGCACCCCCCGAGGCCCGCCGGGTGCTCGTGGCGCGTCTCCCCGGCCACCCCGCCCCGGCCATCACGGCCGTCACCCGAGCGATCACTTCGACCGCCTGAACCGCCGCCAAGGCCGCGCACGATCACGTGTGCCAAGCTGCTCTGATCCCGCGCCTCCAGGCCGTGCCGCCGGTGCGGGGCAAGCGCGGCCGGCCCGGGGCCGCCCGGACATGATCCTTGCTGACCGCGGCTACGAACACGACAAGTACCCCCGTCTGGTCCGGGGCTCGGCGTGAAGCCGCTGATCGCCCGCCGCGGCACCGAACACGGCTCCGGACTCGGGGATCTCATTCGTCGTCGCACCGATCTCACGCCAGACCAGAGTGATGCCGTCGCCGTAGCGGACCGCGGAGAGCAGGAAAACCCGGCTCCCGTCAGGGCGCCATGCACCGCGCAGGCACTTGCCGTCCACCGCGATCGCCTGGCACCTGCGATGGACCGGATCGGCCCGGGCGGCAGCCTGGTGGGCCCGGCGCTGTTCACGCTCCTGATGGGGCGCGGGCGAACCGGAGCAGCGATGGGGGATGGGTGGCGGAACGAACACGGCCACCTTCGCGGATCTTGAAGGGTAGAGAACTCCATGATCCACAGGGGCCGTGTTCGCCTGCTTCCAGGGCCCACCACCGACGTCGACCAACAAGCTGGGACGAGCCGGGCAAACACCGGCGCCCTGACGCGCACCCTGACGCACGGCGGTTCTGCTCAGGCAGACGGCGAAGTCCGCTTCGCCGGACAAATCTCAGTCGCTCGCGCCGAGAGTCTGCGCAAGTGCGTCGAGGGTCACCTCGACGATGGCGCGCAGCTGCTCCGTGCTCGTTCCGGCTCTGCTCATGACGGCGAGGGACTGGTTCACGGCCGCAAGGTGGGTCGCGAAGGACTCGGCCGCCTCGTCGTGCAGCCGCCCGGCCTTCAGCGCGGCGCGTAGCCGGGTGTGCTGGAAGCCGATCGCCTCCCGTGCGCGCGCCGCGACGCTCGCGCTCAGCACTGGGGTCGCCATGACAGTTTGGGCCACCAGGCATCCGTCGGGCAGACCCGGGTCCGCGATGCGCTCCAGGGTGATGTCGAAGAACGCCCGCGCGGCTTCCAGGGGCCGGTCGGCGGCGCAGGACAACGCGGCGTCGTACTTGTCCCCGTAGCGCGTGGTGTAGCGCTCCAGGCAGCGCATGAAGAGCGTGTCCTTGTCGCCGAGGGAGGAGTAGATGGAGCTGCGGTTGAGCCCCGTCGCCCGGGACAGGTCGTCCACCGACGTGTCCGCGTAGCCGGCCCGCCAGAACTGGATCATCGCGGCATCGAGCGCCGTGGCGATGTCGAACTGCTTCTTGCCTGCCATGCCGGCACCTCCCTCCTGCTCTGCCTTCTTAGTGGAGACCATCATCTCATCTTGAACTAATCAGTTCAAGATGGGTTAGGGTGAAGGCATGATCGTGGCCGGATACCCCGCGAACCTCACAGCGCAGCGACACGCGCACCGCGTGCTCGCGGTCGGCGCCATCGCGTTCGTCTGCACCGTTGTCATGGCGGGCGGAACACTGACGATCCCGCTGTACGTGCCGTGGGCCTCGCAATTCGGCAACGTCGGCGATCGCGGAACTCGTGCGCGGGCGCAGGACGGCAGCCGTGCTGAGCACCGCGGCCAACATCGGCGGCCCAAGTCTCGGCGTCGTCGCCGCGGGTGTCCTGGCACAATGCGTCACGGCACCGACTCACACCGTGTTCTGGTGCTATCCGGCGACGTGGGCCGTCGTCGGCGTCTCCTGGCTGGTCATCCCGGAGACCGCAGACGAGACCGCAGACCGAACGGCGTGGGTTCTTCTCCTCGCTGGCTCCTGCGTTCCTGCGCGACGACCTGGGCGTGTCGAACTTCGCCGTCATCGGCGTGGGCGTCGGCGCGCTGTGGACCCGCTCCGGGCCGCTTTTCATCGTCGGCACCGTCTTCGCCGGCGCGGCGGTCGGAACGCTGTTCCGACACGGTCTGAGCGTTACCGACGCACTGTGCGATCCCGGCAATCGAGCCGAGCTCAATGCAACCTACTTCTTGTTCCTCCACTCCGGGCTCGTCGTCCCGGTCCTACTGCTCGGTTTCGCCGATCAGGCCGTCGGGACACGGGTCTCCAGCACCATGCTCGCCGCTCTCGTCGTGTCCACCGCGCTCGTGGGCCTGGCCCTCGGCCGACGCACCGAATCAACCAGCACACCTGACACCTTCAGCAGACCGTCAACACACCTCACACCAGTGGAGGAGAACCATGAATGACCCCGCAAGCACCCCCCGCGACTCCGGCAACCCGGTCCGCGACCTGCCGCTGCCCGACCTGGCCGGTTTCACCCACCGTTGGGTCGACGCGGGCGGCGTCCGGCTTCACGCGGTTGAAGGCGGTCGGCCGGACGGTCCAGCCATCGTGCTGCTCGCCGGGTTCCCTCAGACCTGGTGGGCATGGCGCAAGGTGATGCCGAACCTGGCCGACCGATTCCAAGTCATCGCGATCGACCTGCCGGGCCAGGGTCACTCCGAACGCCCGGACATCAGCTACGACACGCACACGGCCGCTGGGCACGTCCACGCCGCGGTCAAGGCGCTCGGAGTCTCGACATACTGGCTGGTCGCCCACGACATCGGCGCGTGGGTCGCCTTTTCCCTCGCATTGAAGTACCAGAGCCAGCTGCGTGGCCTGGCACTGCTCGACGCCGGCATCCCGGGCATCACACTCCCTGACGCCATCCCGACCGACCCCGAGCAGGCGTGGAAGACCTGGCACTTCGCCTTCCACCTCGTGCCCGACCTGCCCGAGACACTGCTCGCCGGCCGCGAACGGGAGTACGTCGGCTGGTTCCTGAAGGTCAAGACCCTCTCCTCCGACACCTTCGACGACGCCGAAATCGAGCAATACGCCGCGTCCGTGGCCGCCGGCGGCGGTCTCCGTGCGTCCCTGGCCTACTACCGGGACGCCGCCGAGTCGGCGCAGAAGAACCACGAAGCGCTGGAACAACAGCGCCTGACGGTCCCGATTCTTGGGATCTCCAGCAGCCACGGCTCCATCCCCGACATGGCAGCTTCCATCAGGCCGTGGGCCGACCACGCCACCGGGATCGTCGTGCCGGACGCAGGACACTTCATCCCCGATGAACAGCCCGATGCCGTCGCTGCCGCGCTGACCGACTTCATCACCGTACCGCCCTCTCAGAAGCCGCCATACACCTGGAGCTCGTAGATGCTGCCGCCGTTCCAGCTGGAATCGGTGACGGTCAGCCGCACGAAGCGGCCGGCGACCGGATCGTCGGTGTGGGCGTAGTCGGTCGTCGTCGTGGTGTTCGCTGTGGTGTGGTCCACAAGTGTCTTCCAGCGGACCTCGTCGGGTGACACCTCGATGCGGTACTTGTAGCCGCTGCTCTTCCCGAAGGTGGTGATCGCACCGTTCACGTCGTACGAAGCGCCGAGGTCGACCTGGATCCAGGACGGGTCGGGCAGGCCCGCGCCCTGCGCCCAGCGGGTGGAGAGATCCCCGTCCACCGCCATCTAAGGCGCGTAGTCCTTGGCGTACGACGACGAGGCGGTGACCGGCTTCTTCAGCGCGAGGTCGGAGCCGGAAGGCATGGTGACCTTCAGCACCTGGCTGGGCTCGGACTCGTTGCCGGCGGCGTCACGGGCGGTGATCCGGAAGGTGTACGTCTTCCCGGCGGTCAGGCCGGGCAACCGGACCGAGGTCTTTCCGGTGGCGCTGATCAGCGTGCCGTCGCGGTAGACGGAGTAGCCCGTCACACCGGTGTCGTCGGTGGACGCGGACCAGGTGAGGTCTGCGACGGTCGGGAAGTCGGTGACCGCGGTCGGGGGGTGAGGACGCGCCCGCCACCCGGCCCGGGGGCGAACCTCACTGCTGCGACAGGGTGATCAGCCGGGACCCATGAGGGGAAACCGCCTTCGCGGTCCAGGAGTTGTCGGACTTGCCGATGTCCCGTTGCCTCACCAGGTCGCGGACCTTGCGCTTGCCGTTGATGCCGAGCTGGTCCCAGGTCACCGTGATGTCGGCGGACGCGTCGCCGAGGTTGTAGACGGCGACGGCGAGCCGGCCGCCGGGCAGGCGCTTCTTCCACACCTGGAGCGGTCCGTCGGAGACCTGAGTGGGGATGACTCCTGCCCGGTCGATGGCGATCACCTCACGGTTGGTGAGGATCGAGGTGGCCTTGGCGTCGAGCTCGGAGATGTCGCCGCCGGCGTACAGCGGGGACGAGGCCATGGGCCAGAACGTCATGACGCTCTGGCGTTCGGTGTCGTTGATGCCGTCTTGGATGCCGTCTTGGATGCCGTCGCCGGTGTTGTTGGAAATCGGCATGGAGTCGAGGTCCGGCCAGTAGTTCGGCTCGACGACGTCGAGCCATTTCGGCAGGTCCTCCCACCTGTTGTCGACCGACGCCTGCCAGGTGGTGAGCGTGTCGCAGTAGCACTCGACGTCGGTGTCGACACGGACGCTGTTCGCCCATGGGCGCAGGCCCTCGCCCGCCTCCCGGGGGACGGGCCAGGCGCTGGCGGTCAGCCACATCGTGCGGCTGCTGCGGTCGATCGCCTTCGACCATGCCTTGACGTCCGCGACGTTGTCGGTCGTGAGGCCGTCGATCTTGATGAATCGGAAACCCACTGCTCGACTCCTACCTCGGCTACGAAGCCGAGGCCGCGCTGCACGCCAGCTACGTGGAGGTGCCGATGGGGCAGGTGTCGCAACAGCCCACCACGCTCGCCGCCATGGTCCGAGCCGGGCTCGGTGTCGGCGTCGTCAACCTGCTCGCCGCGTCGATGGTCCGGCAGGACGGACTCGAACACCGTCCGATCCGCGACCTGCACCGCTACCGCGACGTCGGTATCTGGTGGCACAGCGCACGGCCCCTGCCCCGCGTGTCCAAGACGTTCATCGATCTGGTCGTGGCGGCGCCACCACCGGCGGGCACGACGCCGGTCCCGCCGAGCGCGTAACCGGACATCCCTCGGATCGCGGATGACCGCCATCCGCGATCCACTATTGCCCGGGGAGGAGGGTGCTGGCTGCAATGAACTCGCCGCCGGACCGCGGCAAGGCGCCTGTGACCACGGCCGTTCTCGGCATCCCCCGAGATACCCGACGTACGAAGCTCCAGGACGCGGCTCGGTTTCCGCCACGTAGCGAAGGAGAAGAACACCCCATGCCCGATGATGCTCCGCAGGCGATCGGCGTGCTGTCGCGCGGTCTCAGCGACCTGATCCACGGCGACGAAGGCGCCGACATCGTCTCGGTGGAGACGTACGCGCTCGCCGTGCCACTGGCCCGACCCATCGCGGACGCCACCGTGGCCATGGATCACTGGACGGTGCCTGTCGTCGAGATCCGCACCCGTGACGGCCGGGTCGGCACCGGTATCTCCGGTGTTCACGCCGGTCCGGAGCTCCTGTGTTCCATCATCGACGACTACTACGCCCCCACCCTGCTCGGCGCCTCCTCCGAGGACATCCTCGGCACCTGGAACCGCCTGTACTGGCTGCCCACCCACTGGATAGGCCGCGCCGGCCCCGTGCACATGGCGCTCGGCATGGTCGACATCGCGCTCTGGGACCTCGCAGCGCAGCGCGCCGACGTTCCGCTGTGGCGGCTCCTGGGCGGCGCTGCCGACCCCATCGAGGCGTACAACACTGACGCCGGTTGGCTCAACGCCCCCGTCGACGAACTCATTCGCGGGCTGACCGGCCTCCTCGACCAGGGCTGGCGCCGGGTGAAGGTCAAGGTCGGCATGCCGGACTGGCGAGAAGACGTCGCCCGGGTCCGGGCCGTGCGCTCGGCACTCGGCGACGACGTGACCCTGATGTGCGACGCCAACCAGCGGTGGGACCTGTCGACCGCGAACCGGATCATGCCCGTCCTCGAAGAGGCCCGCATGGACTGGGTCGAGGAACCGCTGCACGCCGACGACCTCAACGGCCATGTCACCGTGCAGCGGTCGACGAGCCTGGACATCGCCGCTGGTGAAAGCATCTACAGCTACCAGCAGTTCAACAGTTTCATCGCCCACGACGCCATCCGTGTCGTCCAGCCCGACGCCACCCGGCTCGGTGGTGTGACCGAATGGCTGCAGGTGACCAGACTCGCCGCCGCGCGCGGCCTGCGCGTCGCACCGCACGCCGGCGACATGATGCAGCTCCACCAGCACCTCGTCGGCGTCGGCCTGTCGGCCGCCCCGCCGCTGGTCGAGTTCATCCCGTGGACCCAGGACGCCTACGCCGACGCAGCGTCGTCCGCGAGGGATACCTCCAGCGCCCGCAAGCCCCCGGCGCCTCCACCACCATCGACCCCAGGGCCCGCCACGACTGGCAGCTCCGCGGCGTCGGCGCCCTGCGCGCCCGATAGCCATCTCGGCTGCCCGCGGCGGACCTTCCGCCTGCTGCGTGTGCCGTTGCCCCCAGCCCGGGTACCGCGGGTCCCGGGCGTGGACAACTTCGCCCTGCGCCGGCGCCACCGCTGCGCCACGGTCCTGATCGACGCCGAGACCGACGAGCGGATCGAGGTGCTCCCCGATCGCAGCACCGACACCTCGAGACGTGGCTGCGCAAGCACCCCGGGGTAGAGGTTGTATGCAGGCACGGATCCGGCTCTTACGGCGAGGCGATACGCCGGGCCCTGCCCGGCCAGGTCCCGCGGCTCCGCGAGTGTGTGGGGCGGCCCCATGCGCGCCCGCTCCAGCCAGGCCAAGAGGCCCCGCCGTCTTCGAGCCAGTTGATCTGCGTGTCGACCGGTGTGGCGATCGAGTTAAGGAAGTCAAGGCAGAGCGTGTCGGCGAGGAGCGGAGCCGGAGCGTGTTGGACCATCCTGCCAGTCCCTTCTGGCGCATGTCGTTGCGGGCAAAGAGGACAATCACCCCCTTGAGGCTCCTTGCCAAGTTACTGATCCTTCGTAACGTCGCCACGGGCGTCAGGGCGGTTACTCGGCCGGTGCCCGCCCGCTGCCCGAGCCGGAGTAGTCCGGAAGGAGCGGGGATGTCCGAGAGCAAGGCCAGGGCCGTGCTGGCGCATGGCGCCTGGGCCGACGGGTCGAGCTGGAACGAGGTGATCGCCGGACTGCGATCCGAAGGCGTGAAGGCCGTCGCCGCACCGCTGCCACTGACCTCGCTCGCCGCCGACGTCTCGGCGCTCGACCGGGCGCTGGAGCGGATCGACGGGCCGGTCGTGGTGGTGGGGCACGCCTATGCCGGGGCGGTCATCGCGTCGACGGGCGACGAGAACGTTGCGTCGCTGGTGTATGTCACCGCGCTCGCCCCCGACGAGGGCGAGACGGTGGCCGACGTCTTCAACCGAACCGAGCCGCATCCGCAGGCCCCCCGACTCGGCCCCGACCCCCACGAGCTGATCTGGCTACCGGAGGACGCCTTCGCCAGGGCGTTCGCGCAGCACGCCTCGCCCGAGGAGCAGGCACTGCTGGCCGCCACCCAGCGGCCGCTCGCGGCGGGATGCATCGGGACCCCGGTGGGGCGTCCGGCGTGGAAGGACCTGCCGAGCTGGTTCCTGGTGGCCGAGGAGGACCGCATGATCCCCGCGGAGAACCAGCGGTTCATGGCCGAGCGTATGAAGGCGCGGGTGCGCACGGCTCCCGTCGACCACCTGCCGATGCTCACGCGGCCGTCCGTGGTCGTCGACATCGTGCTGGAAGCGGTGCGGGAGAGCGACCGGCACGGCTAGGGCCGGCGGCCATCTCCGGCGCAGATGGATAACCCTACTGACTCCATCAAGACAGTTACGTACGAGTGTGAACTCCGGACGTGGCGCGCGGCCGACCCGCCGTTGGCCGTGTCCCGGAAAAGGAGAGGTGCTTGTCATGGTTGACATCGCATACCGCACGGCGGACGTCGATGGTCTCAAGGTGTTCTACCGGGAGGCCGGAGCACCTGACGCACCGACGCTGGTCCTGCTGCACGGGTTCCCGTCCGCGAGCCACATGTTCCGGGAGCTGATCCCGCTGCTCGCCGACCGGTTCCACGTCGTCGCTCCCGACCTGCCGGGCTTCGGCATGTCGGACATGCCCGCGCGAGGCGACTTCGACTACACCTTCGAGCACATCACCGACGTGATCGACCGGCTGACGGAAGTCCTGGGCCTGGATCGCTTTGCCCTGTACGTGTTCGACTACGGCGCCCCGGTCGGGTTCCGGATCGCCACCCGGCACCCCGAGCGGATCAGCGCGATCATCTCGCAGAACGGCAACGCGTACGAGGAGGGGCTGAGCGAGGGCTGGAATCCCGTCCAGGCGTACTGGAAGGAGCCGTCGGCGGCCAACCGGGAAGCGATCCGGAAACTCGTGCAGCCGCAGACAACGGTCTGGCAGTACACGCACGGTGTTCCCGACGAGACGCGGGTCAGTCCGGACGGCTACGGGCTGGACAACTCCTACCTCACGCGCAGTGGAGCGGACGAGATCCAGCTCGACCTGTTCCTCGACTACGCGACCAATGTCGCGCTGTACCCGAGGTTCCAGGAGTACTTCCGGACCAGCAGGCCGCGACTGCTCGCGGTGTGGGGCAAGAACGATCCGTTCTTCCTGCCGGCCGGGGCCGAAGCCTTCAAACGCGACATCCCCGACGCCGAAGTCCGCTTCCTCGACACCGGTCACTTCGCCCTGGAGACCCATGTCGACGAGATCGCCACCGCGATCCGCAAGTTCCTCGCCCCGTAGGCGTCGCGGCAGGTTTCGCCGACGGTCCTGATCGGACTGACAACACGTTTTCAGCGCAGGAGAGGTTGATGCCCAACTGCGTCAATGCAGGACGGAACCGCTGTCGCCGGTGCTGAGTACGCCGTGAGCGTCCAGCGCTGTCGCCCCGTGGGGATGGACGAGCAGCGGATTGACTTCGAGTGCGGTGAGTTCCCCGTGTTCGGCCGCCGCCTGCACCGCCGCCTGGACCGCCTGTGCCGCGGCGTCCAGATTCACAGCGGGGACGCCGCGCCGGCCCGTCAGCAGTGGTGCGTGACGGAGACGGAGCAGCCTTTTCGCATGGCCGTGGGTGAGAGGTGCCAGTGCCACCGCGGTTTCGGCGGCGAGCTCGGCGGTGACGCCTCCGGTGCCCACCATCACGATGGGACCGAAAGACGGGTCCCGGCGCACTCCGACGATGAGTTCGTGGGAGTGCGGGGCGCGGACCATCGCTTCTACCGCGTAGGACGCGGAGTCCTGGGTGGAGCGGCTTTGGTGCGGTTGCCGGACGGGCTGCCGTCGCGCGGATGTTGCGATATGCCTGCCGCATGTGGGCGGGGGTGGGGTGCTGGGGGTCGGAGGGCCTCTCCCCGGGGTGGCGCAGGTCTTCGGCGAGCGGGCGGGCGAGGCGGAGGTGGGTGTGGGCGGTGGTGATGAGCCAGGTCCACAGGTCGGCGGTGTCCGCGTGGCGGACCTTCGGAGCGGTCCGGTCGAAGGTCTGTTTCATGAGTCTGAAGGTGTGCTCAAGATCGAATCTGTGGAGGAAGGACTGCCACCAGCGGTCTACGTTCGCTGGTGTGGCGGCGGTGGCCGAGTACCGTGGTCAGACGGGCTTGGGGGAGCGGTTGCCGGGCAGCCGCCCGGCTTCGAGCCGTAGCAATGTGCCCTGCGGGACGGGCAGTTCCGGCTGTGCTCGGACCGGGTGATGCTCCGCGGCCCCGGGCCTCGCCCGCTGCGGCATCTCGAAGCGTGGAGAACGGCCGCGTCATGTGCCGCCTGTTCCCAGGGATCTCAGCAGGTCGAGTGACCCGCGACGTCAAGCGCCGAGCTCATGCACACTGCATCATCGGGCTTTCGGTGGCGTTATGCGGCGGGGTTTGTGGGCAGGGTTCGGGTGAGCCAGTTGGTGCGGGTTCGGCGGGCTGTGGTCGAGATGTGTGCCTTCGGGTACAGGGCGTCGAATCCGTGGAAGCCGCCTGCCCAGACGTGGAGTTCGGCCTGGCCGCCGGCTGCCCAGATGCGGGTGGCGTAGTCGGTGTCCTCGTCGCGGAAGACTTCGGCGGAGCCGGTGTCGATGTAGGTGGTCGGCAGGCCCGCGAGGTCGTCGGCCAGGGCGGGTGAGACGTATGCGGGTACCTCGTCGTCGGTGAGGTCGCCGAGGAGGCAGCGCCATCCGAATCCGTTCATCTCGCGGGTCCAGACGCCGGGCCGGTTCGAGTACTGGAGGCTGGAGGTGGTGGTGTTGCGGTGGTCGAGCATGGGGCCGATCAGGACTTGGGCGGCGATCGTCGGGGTGCCGAGGTCGCGGGCCAGCAGGGTGACGCCGGCGGCGAGGCCGCCGCCCGCGCTGGCGCCTGCGACGATGATCCGGGCGGGGTCGATGCCCAGTTCGGCGGCGTGGCCGGCGATCCAGAGCAGTCCCTGGTAGCAGTCGTCGACCGGGATGATACCGGTGGCCTCGGGCGCGAGCCGGTAGTCGACGGAGACCACGACGGCGCCGAGCTCGTCGAGCCACTCCAGCGGGATGTCGATCTGTGAGAAGCGGTCGCCCATGACCATCCCGCCGCCGTGTATCCAGTAGACGCAGGGTGCGGCGGTGGTGGGGCCGGTGTTGGCGGGGCTGTAGACGGACAAGGGGATCGGGGTGCCGTCCGGACTCGGAACGGTGATCTCGCGCCGGTCGATAGCGCGGCCCTCGAGGAGGGGTTCGACGGGCATCGAGGAGAAGGGGCGTACCTGCGCCAGCACTTCCGGGCTGAGCTGGGACATCAGCGGCATGTCGGCCAGGAGTTCCTGCAGTTCGGGGTCGAGGGCGGGGCGTGCTGTGGTCATGGTCGTTGCCTTTCGTGGGTGGTGGCGGGACGGTCGGGCGAGGAGGGGGGCCGCCTCGGCGGACACCGAGGCGGCAGGGGGTGGGGTGTGGGGTGTTCGGCGGGTCAGAAGGCGGCTTTGCCGCGGACCGGGACGTAGTCGGTGTACTCGGAGTCCTTGGCGAGCAGCGGGTCGATCTGCGCCACGATGGCCTGGGCGGTCTGGCCGGCGAAGATGCGGTGGTGGTCCTCCTCGCTGGTCCAGCCTTCGGTGACGTGGACGACGTCGGGGTCGGACGCGGAGCGGGAGACGAGGTAGACGAGGCAGTGTTCGCTCGCGCCGGGGCTGCCCTCGTCCAGTCCGGTCAGCAGCAGGTCGACGAGCTGGTCGCCCATTCCGGGCCTGGCGGTCAGGGCGGCGTTGAAGCCGTAGTTGGCGATCATGGATTCCGTCTCTTCGGTGATGGAGTGCGGTGATTCCATTCAACCGGGTTGACCTGCGGAAACGTTAGACCGATTCTCGTTCGTACTTGCACGATCCTCGCGACTATGGGAACTATGGCGCGGGATGGTGCTGCAATGGACGCATGTACCTCGAAGAACTCCGCACCCTGCTGGCCCGCCATGCGCGGCCCGACTGGACCACCGCCGTCGACGGCGTCCTCATCTCGAAGGTCGACCGCCCTGATCCGCCGGCGCCCTCGATGTCCGGCACGCTCCTGGCGGTCATCGCGCAGGGCGCCAAACGCCTCGCCCTGGGGGAGAGGGTGTTCGAGTACGGGCCCGGGCAGTACCTGGTCGCATCCGTCGATCTGCCGGTCACAGGGCAGTTCACCCAGGCCGACCCCAAGCAGCCGGCGCTGGGGTTCGGTCTCGTCCTGGAACCGTCCGCCGTTGCCGAGCTGTTGCTCGAGGCCGGGCCCGGAGACACCCCCCGCAGCAGCGGGGGCGCGCCGTCGGGGATCGCCGTCAGTGACGCTCCGGCCGCGCTGCTGGACGCGGTGGTCCGGCTGCTGCGCCTGCTCGACGAGCCCCGCGACCGGGCCGTACTGGCCCCGCTGGTCAAGCGCGAGATCCTGTGGCGTCTGATCACCGGCGAGCAGGGTGGGACGGTTCGCCAGCTCGGCCTGGCCGACAGCAGCCTCAGCCACGTCTCGCGGGCCGTGCGCTGGATCCGCGAGCACTACGCGCAGCCCTTCCGGGTCGAGGACGTGGCGCGGCAGTCCGGCATGGGCGTCTCCGCCTTCTACCGCAACTTCCGAGCCGTGACCGCGATGAGCCCCATCCAGTTCCAGAAGCAGATCCGGCTCCAGGAGGCCCGGCTGCTGCTCGCCACCCACCCCGGAGATGTCACCGGAGTCGGCCACCGCGTCGGCTACGACAACCCGTCGCAGTTCAGCCGGGAGTACCGCCGCCAGTTCGGCGCCCCCCCTGGCCAGGACGCCGCCCGCCTGCGTCAGGCCGTGCGTGCGCCGACAGGTGTCCTGCCCTGAACCGGGTGGGCCGCGCAGGAGGATCGTGCAAGGAGCAGCGAGGATAGTTCTACTATCTCCGCAGGTCAAAGCGATTCAATGGGATCACCGGTTCTCCCGTGGAGCAGGGAAATGCCTGATCCGCCCGTATGGATCCCACCACATCGCAAGGGGCACAATATGAAGACGGTTCTGATCACTGGTACCTCATCCGGGTACGGGCGGGAGACCGCCCTCTACTTCCACTCGCAGGGGTGGAACGTCATCGCCACGATGCGGACGCCGCGTCCGGGCGTCCTTCCTGAGTCGGACCGGCTCCGCGTCGTCGAGCTCGACGTGACCAGGCCCGAGAGCATCACCGCCGTGTTCGAGGCCGAGGGCCCCGTCGATGTGCTGGTCAACAACGCGGGGGTGCCCTCGATCAGCGTGTTCGAGGGCACCCCCATGGCCCGGGTGCGGGAAGTTTTCGAGACCAACACGTTCGGCGTGATGGCGATGACGCAGGCGGTGCTGCCCCAGTTCCGCGAGCGTGGCTCCGGCGTGGTGGTCAACGTGACCTCCAGCGTGGTGCTGGGGCACATGCCGCTCTCGGCCGTCTACAAGGCGAGCAAGATGGCCATCGAGGGGTTCACCGCATCCCTCGCGCTCGAAGTCGCGCCGTTCGGTGTGCGGGCGAAGACGGTCGAGCCGGGCGCCTGCCTGACGACGAACTTCGCAGCCAGGGCAACGAACGGCGGGTCGCTGGACGCGCTCGTCCCGGCGCCCTACGCAGCGTTCGCGAAGCAGGCCATGGATGACTTCACGAGCCAGGACGTGTTCACCAAGGAGAGCGACGTTGCCGAGACGGTGTGGCGAGCCGTGCACGACATGACCGGCCAGCTGCGATTCCCGGCCGGTCCCGACGCGGTCTGGCTCGCCCAGGCGAAGTGACCAACCCAGCAGGCATGATGACGCCGCACTGATGCCACGAGCCGGCCACGTACACGGGCAAGTGGCCGGCTCGCCGTCCAGCGCCCACCCCGACGAACGGGAACCTGACCAACGACGAGAAGGCGAGCACGGCCCCGATCGAGGAGGTGCGGGCCGTCTGGGAGGTGAACGTCTTCGGTCCTCTGGCGGTGTACCAGGCCATGCTGCCGCTGCTTCGCAAGTCGTCGGATGCGCGCATCGTGAACGTCACGAGCGCACTGGGCTCGCTGACGACCATTGCCGACCCGGCCTTCGCGTATCACTCGGCCTTCGAGCCGGTCTACGCCGCATCGAAGACGGCGCTCAACGCCGTGACGCTGTCCATGATGATCGAGCTGGAAGCGACCGACACCAAGGTCAACCTCGTCTCGCCGGGGTTCGCGAACACCGCACTGGTCAACTTCGAGGGGACGGAGTCGGTCGAGGACGCCGCTCGCGAGGTAGTGCGCGTCGCCTGCCTCGGGCCGAACGGGCCGACCGGCCCCTTCACCCTCTGGGAGGGCGTGGACGTCCCGTGGTGACTGACTCCAACTCGAGCTGATCCGAAAGAGGCGCTGCGTCAACGGCGTGCGACGCCCACGCCCTTGTGATCGCCCGGACTTGACGGCGGTCACTGAACCGTGGTTTCGG
Source organism: Streptomyces sp. 11-1-2 (assembly GCF_003595545.1). Taxonomy (NCBI): domain Bacteria; kingdom Bacillati; phylum Actinomycetota; class Actinomycetes; order Kitasatosporales; family Streptomycetaceae; genus Streptomyces; species Streptomyces sp. 11-1-2. The sequence goes on along the minus strand of NZ_CP022545.1, from coordinate 269,411 downwards.
ATCACTTTCAGCGCCGGAGCCACAGAGGGTCACCACAAGCGCGATCATGAACGGCCGTGGGTGATCTGCTCCTCCGGGAACTGTGGTTCCACCAGGCGAAGCCGTGGTGACCGAAGGCGTCGTAGCCGGTGACGGGTTGGTGGTCGTACGGGCCGGCGCGTCAGCTGAGCGGGCGGCGTGTCCTGCCTGCGGAACTTGGTCGACCCGGGTGCACAGCCGGTACGTACGCCGACTCCCCGACACCGCGATCGGCGGGCGTCCGGTCGTGCCCGGCGTCGTGTCGGGGCCGGACCTATCCGGTGATGTACGCCGTGGCCGTCGGCTGCCGACTGCCGTGAGTACCCGAGTCGTCACGCACCCCAGACCCGTGACCTGCGGCTTCATGATGCACACCACCGAGTGGGGGCGGTGTCGGCACCGAAGCCTGGGCTGCTGGGGTGTGCATGCGCTGTTGGTGTATGCCTGGTCTGCTGGGGTGTGCCTGGGCGTGGGTGAGGACTTTCGGGACGTACCAGTCGGCGTGGTTGTAGGCGTAGATGGTGTCGGGGAGGTTGTGGCCGTCGCGGGCGCCGGAGTCGCTCGGGTATGGGTCGGCGGTGTAGATGGCGTCGTGCGTGTTGTACGGCGAGGGGGAGTGGCTCTCCGTCTTTCGGTGGCGGATGCTGGGCGATGACGCTCTGGAATATGGGCGGCAGGAACTGCATGGGGCCGCGGGGCGCCTCTGGAGGTTGATGCACGAGAATGCTGGTCAAGGGCGCGTGGCGGGCTGAGGAACGTTGGGCATGTGGGGCCTGGGCGGCCAGGTGGAGCAGGTGCGGATCACGGCCTGGCGCGTCGCGTGACGTCGCTTGTGTCGATATGTGTGTGCGTGGCGGCAGTTCGGGGTGCAGGCTGGCGGGGTGAATATTGAAGAGGTCGGCGCGCGGTTGGTGGGTCGGTTCGGCCCCGGGGCCGAGGGTTGGCTCGCTGGGGTTCCGGACCTCGCTGCGCGGCTGGCCGCGCGGTGGGGTTTCGTGCTCGGTGAGCTGTTCGGGAGTGGAGCCTCCTCTGTCGTCTTGCGCTGTCAGTGGCCTGACGGAACGCCGGCGGTTCTCAAACTCAGCCCGGATCGGGCACTGTTGGCCAGGCAGGTGGAGATGCTGCGCGTGTTCGCGCCGTCGGGTCGGGTGCCGGCCGTATTGTCTGCCGACGCTCAGGCCGGGGCGATGGTGTTGGAGGAGGTCCTGCCCGGCACCGGGGCCGAGGAGATGCCCCAGACGTCATTGCCGCAGCAGTGGGGAGAGTTGCTTGCCGCACTGCACGCCGTGGCCCCACCCGCGCACTGGCCACTGGATCTGCGCGGTCGGTGTGACGAGGCCTTCGTCCGGATCGGCCGGCGGCTGTCCGAGCCGGCCATCGGCGCACGGGTTGACCAGGCCGCGTGGCAGCGGGCGATACGGCGCTGTGAGACGTTGCTGGACAGTCAGGACAGGCTCGTGTTGCTGCACGGCGATCTGCACCTCGGCAACGTCCTGGACGGCGGCCCGTCGCGCGGTCTGGTCGCGATCGACCCCAAGGCATGCACAGGCGACCCGTGCTTCGACGCCGTCGACTACGTGGTGGCCGGCGCCGGACAGGAGGGTGTCGAGGCCCGTTGCCGGCGGGTGGCGACCGCGTGCGGGCTCGATGGGGACCGGTTGTATGCCTGGAGCCGGGTGATCGCACCAATGGCAGCCATCGCGCACCTCACCTATGACGGTCCGGAGCCGGTGGTCGACGAACTACTCGCCCTGTCTCGCTGATCCCATGCGAATATCAGTTCATGCCGGTCAGAGTGGCCTCGGCGCTCGTCAGCCACGTGTCGTGCAACCCGGCCGGGGTGTTCCGGATACCCGGCTTCGGCGCAGGGCTCAGATGTCCCGCGCCGGCCGAAGTCGGGCGCGTCGGTCATGAGACCGCCACCGATGCAGAGCCCGAGGTGGTGGACGTTGGCTGGGGTGCCGCAGAAGACCAGATCTCCCGGGAGAAGAGGTTGTCCTGCCAGGACGAGGGGACCGGCGTCGTACAAGGCGCTGGCCGCGGTGCGGGCCCCGGCCGAGCACGGCTTCGCCCATCTGGAGAACTGGCGCATCCTCCGCAAGGTCGCCACGGACCCGGGGCGGACGGCCGCGCTGGTGCGGGCCCTGCTGGTGCTGACGAACCGGGAAGTCGCCCGCCTGGCGACGATGTTCTGCAAGCGGGTGGCCACGAAGATCAAGAAGGCCAAGGACGAGTTGGAGGAGATCCGGCTCGCCGAACGGGAGATCGTTGAGGCCCTTATCGGGAACTACCGCACCGTTCTCAAGAACATCGACGCCGACGGCCCCGCCCAGGAGGCGCTTGGGAAGGCCGCGGCCATGACCGCCGAGGTCCGCCACGCCCTTCAGGGCCTGGACGACGAGGCGTCGGTGGACGAGGTCGCCCAGCGGCTGGACGGCGAGGTCTCCGCGGCGGTCCTCGCGATGGCCAGGGCTCTGGTGGTGCAGGCCGGGGGCCCGGGCCGGGTCACCAACGCGGTGGAGGGCTTCGGCGGGTTCGCCAAGCAGTACGAGCAGATCGAGAAGGTCTCCGCCCACCACGGCAACTTCTGGGAGGTGCTGTACGGGCAGATCGGCCGGGACCGCGCGGTCATGTTCGACCTGGCCGAGAAGCTGGAGTTCACCGAAACGTCCGAGGACCGGCGGGTACTGGACGCGCTCGCGTACGCCCAGCGGCACCGACACGCCCGCGGCGAGTACATCACCGCCTTCGACGAGGAGGGCAAGGCGGTGGACATCTCCTTCGCCGCGCAGAACTGGCGCAAGGCCGTGGTCGACAAGACCCGCTCGGGACAGTTCGTGCGCAAGCACTTCGAGGCGATGGTCTTCACCGCGCTCGCCGAGGAACTGCGCACCGGCGACGTCGCGGTCGTCGGCTCGGAGGAGTACGCGGACTGGTCCAAGCAGCTGCTGGACTGAAAGGTCGTCAAGGAGAAGCGGGTCTCCTACCTGGTCGAGGTCGGCCTGTACGAGGAGGGCGAGACCACCGCGTTCGATGCGGTCTCTTTCCGCCGGCAGCTTGAGGACAAGCTCGCCGCGGCCGCTGCGGCGGCGGATGCTGGGTACCCGGACAACGACGGCCTGGTCATCGACTCCGAGACCGGCGTCCCGTCGCTGAAGCCGCACCGCTCGGAGGGCCAGCGCCCCTCGGCGAAGCGCCTGGAGCAGGAGATCAAGGCCAGGATGCCGGAGCGCTCGCTGATGGGGATCGTGGTTCGGACCGCGTACTGGGTGGATTGGTGGCAGCGCTTCGGCCCGGCGTCCGGCAACGAGCCGAAGCTGGACGATCCTTCGGCCGCTACGTCATCACCACCTTCGTCAAGGGCACCAACATGGGCCCGTACGAGGCCGCTCGCCACATCCCCGGCGTGAGCGGGCACGAGCTGTCGTACACGGCGAACCGGCACTTCTCGATCGTGCTGTTGAACGAGGCGATCGCCGATCTGGTCAACGCGTACGCCCGCCTGGACATCTCCCAGGCGTGGGGCGACGGCACCGCGGTGGCCGCCGACGGTACCCACATGGACACCTGCCTCGACAACCTGCTCGCCGAGACCTCGGTGCGGTACGGCAAGCCGGGCGGGATCGCCTACCATCACATCTCCGACACCTACATCGCGTTGTTCACGCACTTCATCCCGTGCGGGGTGTGGGAGGCCGTCCACATCATCGAGGGCCTGCTCAAGAACACCTCCGAGGTGAAGCCGACCACCGTGCACGCGGAATCCAGCCCGAGGCGTACGACCCGAAGCTCGACGTCGACTTCACTCAGCTCCGCGACCAGGACCTGACCGCCGTCGGCCTCGGCCAAGCTGCCTGACCCGGGCCGCGAGCGGGTCGGCAACATGAGGCCATGGACGAGGCGAGGGGAAATCACCGGCCCGCATCGGCGATGACCTACCACGCCGAGCCGGGCTCGTCGGACATGGCGGCGCCGACCCGGCTGAGAGCTACCGCGGAGCTGCGCACCGACCGGTGACCGGTCAGTGCGGACCCGGTCTACCGGTTCGCGGCTTCGCGAGAGGTGATCCGGCTCATGCGGCCGACCGCGCGGCCCACCGCGTTGCGCACCGCGAGGCCCGGCCGGGTGCGGGGCACCATGAGCCTGGAGAGCAGACCGACGCGTCGCTGCCGCGGGCCTACCTCACGGCGGAGTCGCGACTCGTAGGCGGCGAAGGCGCGAGCGTGATCACCGGGATGGGCGGCGAGCTCTTCTGCGAGGGCGTACGCGCCCGCCATCGCCATGCTGGACCCGTCGCCCAGCAGGGCTGTCGCCGCCGCCGCGTCCCCGAGCAGTACGACCCGTCCGCGGGACCACGAGGGCATCCGGACGGTGGTCAGGGGGTCGAAGAACGGAGCCGGGTGGTCGAGGAACGCCGCCACGAGTTCCGGTGCCCGCCACCGCACGTCGGCGTAGGCGTCGGCCACGGTCTGCTTGTGAAGGGCGATGTTCTTGCGGTCGTGGGGCGCCGGCTGTGCGGCCCGGAAGGTGAAGATCGCGAGCGGGGTGGTCCGCGAGGGGTGGACGACCAGCATCCGGTTCGGCACGGTCAGCATCGTCATCTCGCTCGGGTCCTAGATGGCGTCGGGTTCCAGCGGGACGGTCGCGCCGTACAGGCCCAGGTCGCTCACGAACTGCCGCTCGGGTCCGAATACCAGGCGCCGTACGGTGGAGTGCATCCCGTCGGCACCGACGACCAAGTCGAAGCGCCGTGGCGCGGACCGCCGGAAGGTGACGTCGACCCCACCTCCGTCCTGGTTGAGAGCGGTGACCGTGTCGTCGAACAAGAACTCGGCCGCGGTCTGCGCCGACCGGTGGAGCACCTCGGACAGGTCGGCTCGGGTCACTTCGACCGTCGGCGCCTCGTCCGAGGTGAGCGGGAGTTGCAGGATTCGCCTGCCGCCGGGGTTGAGCAGGGTCAGCGACCGATTGCGGGTGGCGAGCCCGCGGAGCTGCGGGAGGATGCCCATGCGCTGGGCGACCGGGATGGCGGGCCCTTTCACGACGATCGCGCTACCACCGGAGCGCAGCTGCCGGGCATGTTCGATGACCGTCGGCCGGTATCCATTCCGGGAGAGCCAGTACGCGAGTGCGGGCCCTGCGATTCCGGCACCGACTATCAGCACTTCGGGCTTCTTCATGACGATGACCTCTCGGAGTGTCGATGACCAGGTCCCCGGCGAGTGCCGGGCCGGGTCTCAGGGAGCGGCGGCACGGGGCAGCACAACCGGACCAAGGTACGAACGATTTCGTACCTCAGTGGAGCACATCCTTCAGGTACGATTCAAGTCGTACCTGAAGGGGGTGCCACGTGGCCGGGAGGAACCGGATGGGCCCGGAGGCCGATGCGCTCGATCTGGGTGCGGTGTTTCGCGCCCTCGCCGACGAGCACCGTCGTTCGGTGATGACGGAGTTGGCCGCCGACCTCAGCGACAGCGAGCGGGGCTGCAACTCGTTCGATCTTCCGATCTCGAAGCAGACCCAGACCCACCACTTCCGGGTCCTGCGCGAGGCAGGTCTCATTGACGAGATCGACTACGGCAACCGCAAGGGCATCCGACTACGACGCGCGGACATCGAGAAGAGGTTCCCCGGGCTGCTCGCGCTCCTGGGAACAGAGCCCCCGGGCGGTACCGCCCCTCGCTGAGTACACCGGAGGGGAGTCCGAGTCGGCCCTGAGCCGCGAGCTCGACTGGATCCAGCTTGCGCCCGGCTCGCAGGTAGCCGAGCACGACGCGGGCACGAAGGGGATCGGTGTCGCTTCGACCACCGTCCCGCGCTCGTGATCGGCGCCGAGCACTTCCGCGCGCGCTCCCTCACGCCAACACCCACTGAGGTTTCCTCACCTGCGTGCGGAGCGGTGCCACTGGGGTGAGGGCGGGGTCCGGGCGTGGAGAAGCTCCTGGTAGACGGGTGGGTGTCGAGTCCAAGCCGTTCTGCCAGGAGCTTCCGCGTGCTTGTCTACCCAGCCGGGGCCGATCTGTCCGCCTCCGCTCTGCGCTTCCTCGCCCGTGAGTTGACCGCACGTCGTCTTGCACAAGGGGCGCGATGGCGCCGGCTGGCCGCCGGACGGCAGGCGCTGCTCGTGCTGGCTCATCTACGATGCGGCCATACCTACGCCCAGCTCGCCGCCGGGTTCGGTGTGGGCACCACCACCGCCTACCGGTACATCGCCGAGGCCGTCGACGTCCTGGCCGCTCTGGCTCCAACCCTCGCCGAGGCGGTGAGGACAGCCTCCGGCAAGGCGTTCGTGATCTTGGACGGCACGCTGCTGCCGATCGACCGGATCGCCGCCGACCGACCCTTCTACTCCGGGAAACGGGCGTCGCCCGCGCTGCCGGGATCCGTCCACGACATCAAGGCCGCGCGAACCCACGGCATCATCGGTGCCCTGGCAGGGGCTGGGGTGGAATGCTGGGCCGACAAGGGCTACCGGGGCGCCGGCCCTCCCTGTCAGACTCTCGTGAGACATGAGGACAATCGAGTCTTCTGTTGTTAGTAGGGCGAGAACAGGATCTTTCGAGCGTGACGCTGAGCAATGCCGATCTCCTGGCCGGTGTGGCCGATGATGAGGTCGTGGGCAAGAAGAAGCGCGGTCCCCGCGCGGGCGGGCCGAAGCGGCGGACCTTCACCGCGGAGTACAAGCTGCGGATCGTGGAGGAGTACGAGCGGCTGACCGAGCCGGGCGCGAAGGGCGCGCTTCTGCGCCGTGAGGGGTTGTACCACTCGCACATCATCGACTGGAGGACCGCCCGGGACGCGGGCGCACTGGATGCGCTGGCCGCCAGGCCGTCCGGACCGACGGGCAAGAGCGCGGCCGAGAAGGAAGCCGAGCGGCTGCGGGGGGAGAACGAGAAGCTGGCCGCAGAGCTGGCCAAGTCCCAGAAGGCGCTGGCCATCCTGGGAAAAGCACACGAGCTCTTGGAACTGCTCTCCGAGAGCGAGGACTCCGAGCCCAAGCGGAGGAAGTGATCACCGAGGCGTTCGCCGCCCTGGAGTCGGTCGTCGGGATCAAGCCGGCCTGCGAGCTGACCGGCCGCTCGCGGGCCACCGTCTACCGGCAGCGCCACCCCAAGCCCCGCGTGGCCGGGCCGCGCCGGCCGCCGGCAACGCACCCGGCGGCCCTGTCCGAGCTGGAACAGGCACGGGTACTGAGCGTGCTGCGCTCGCAGCGGTTCGTGGACAAGTCCCCCGCGCAGATCTGGGCCACCCTGCTGGACGAGGGCACCTACCTGTGCTCGGTGTCCACGATGTACCGGCTGCTGCGTGAGCACGGTGAGGTCCGCGAGCGCCGCGCGCAGGCCGCCCACCCGCCCAGGACCAAGCCCGAGCTGGTGGCCACCGGCCCGAGCCAGGTGTGGACCTGGGACGCCACCAAGCTCAAGGGCCCCGACCGCGGGATGTACTACGACCTGTTCGTGATGCTCGACATCTACTCCCGCAAAGCGGTCCACTGGCTCGTCGTGCCGCGCGAATCGGCCGCACTGGCCAAGGAGTTCATCGAAGACGCCTTCCGCGCCAACGGCGGGGTCGTCCCGGACGTGGTCCACGCCGACCGGGGCACCTCGATGACCTCCAAGCCAGTCGCCCAGCTGCTCGTCGATCTGAACATCGTCCGCTCGCACTCACGGCCACGCGTGTCCAATGACAATCCGTACTCGGAAGCAAACTTCAAGACCCTGAAGTACTGCCCGGTCTTCCCCGACCGGTTCGGCTCACTGGCCGACGCCCGCGCCTTCTGCCAGCGGTTTTTCACCTACTACAACACCGTCCACTGGCACTCCGGCATCGGACTGCACACCCCCGCATCCGTCCACGACGGCACCGCAGTCACGATCCGAGCCCGGCGGGCCGACGTCCTGGCCGACGCCTACGCCACCAACCCGCACCGGTTCCGCCGAAGACCGACGCCACCCCGCCTCCCGAAGGCGGCCTGGATCAACCAACCCGCCAAGGAGAAGCATCAGGAAGAACCCGCAGCCTGACGTGTCTCACCGAAATTGACAGGCACCGCGGCGGCACCGTGCGAGTTCCCTACTGGGGGCGCTGGGAGACTCTCTCCCCTGGCCAGCGGGCCGTCAACTGTTCACACGCGAAGATCCGTGCACTCGTCGAACAGGCCATGGCCACCCTCAAAACCTGGCGGCTCGTGCGCAAACTGCGATGCTCTACCAGCCGTATCACCAGCCTCGTCCAGGCCGTCCTCACCCTGCACCTGGCATGCTCAAACTGAGGTTGGAAAAGGCCCAGTCCCTAGTTGCGGCTGAAGGGGAGCTCGTCGGTGAGCCAGGTGACCAGTTCCGACGGGTTGCGGCTCTGGGTCCACAGCCGGCCGGGGCCAGTGAATTCAAAGACCAGCCCTTCGCCGGACTTCAGCGTGTTCATGAGCCCGCGGCTCGCCTTGCGAGTGGTGAACGAGACGCCGTCGTCGAACGCGACCATATGGCCCGAGTCGAGGACGATCCCCTCGTCGGGCTTCAGCTCGACGAGGTCGAGGGCGCCGTAGCACGACGCGAGCACCTGTCCCTTGCCTTCCGCCTGCACCAGGAAGCCGCCCTCGCTGCCGACCAGGTTCCGCAGCCCGCCCCACTTGGTGTCGATGTCGACGCCCTCCGACGAGCCCAGCCAGGCTCCGCGCGCGAGGTTGAGGCCGCCTTCGACGTCGATGGCGGTGAGGTCGCCGGGCAACCGCGCGGCCAGGTCGACCCAGCCGCCCCCGGCGCCCGCGGTCAGCCGCGACACGAACATGGACTCGCCGCCCAGCACGCTGCGCTTGAGCCCTTGGAACAGGCCGCCCTCGGACTTGGCCTCGACCTCCACCCCGGTGGAGGTGGCCATCATCGCCCCCGCCTGCGCCCGGATGCTCTCGCCCTCGGCCAGGGCGATGCGGGCGGCGGCGAACGACGGGTTGTGGCGGACTTCGATGTGCATGACTACCTCTCGTAGCGATGATGCTTTCGACGCTACGGGCGGTGGGGCGGCGTGCGCCTCGGCCGAGTGGCCGGAGCATCCCCGCCAGGCCGCCGCATCACCCCCGCCGAGTGGCCGAGGCGCCCGTGGCTGGTCGGCCGAGGTGCGGGTCTGAAACGAACGGCCCTGTCTCACATTCGGTGGTGACGGAGAGTCGTGAGGTGTCGTTGTCATTCGCGTGAAGGATGTCAACGAGCTTGTGCAGATGGTGTTTTCCGGTCTGGCCCCACTGGTCATAGAGGATGTGGCCGACGAGGGTGAGCGGATCGTGGTGCGGGCCCAGACTCCGCAGGAGGCCGCGGTCTGTCCGGTGTGCGGGGCGTCGTCGAGGCGGGTGCACGGCTATCACTGGCGGACGGTGGCCGACGTGCCGGCCGACGGGCGGCGGGTGGTGGTCCGTGTGCGGGTGCGACGCTTGGTGTGTCCCACGCGCGGTTGCCGGCAGACCTTCCGCGAGCAGATGCCCGGAGTGCTGGAGCGTTACCAGCGACGCACGGCGCGTCTGACCAGGCAAGTCAAGGCTGTGGTCAAGGAGTTAGCGGGCCGGGCGGGATCACGTTTGCTGGTGATACTCGCGGCGGGCCTGTCTCGCCACACGGCCCTGCGCGCCCTGCTGCGCATCTCGTTGCCCACCGGGCGGACGCCCCGGGTGATCGGTGTCGACGACTTCGCTCTGCGCCGACGGCACCGCTATGCCACCGTGGTGATCGATGCCGAGACGCATGAGCGGATCGATGTGCTGCCCGACCGCACCGCCGACACTCTGGAGGCGTGGCTGCGCGAGCATCCGGGGGTCGAGGTCGTGTGCCGTGACGGCTCCGCGACCTATGCCGAGGCCATTCGCCGCGCCCTGCCCGACGCGGTGCAGGTCGCGGACAGGTGGCACCTGTGGCACAACCTGTGCGAAGCCGCCCTGAGCGAGGTGAAGGCACACAGTACCTGCTGGGCCGCCGTGCTGGACGCGCCCCTGTACGAAGGGCCCCGCGCACAGACGACCCTGGAACGCTGGCACCAAATCCACGGCCTGCTCGAGAAAGGCGTGGGCCTGCTGGAGTGCGCCCGTCGCCTGCAACTGGCCCTGAACACCGTCAAACGCTACGCGCGAGCCGACCGGCCCGAGCGGGTGCTCCGCGTCCCCAAGTACCGTGCCAGCCTCGTCGACCCCTACCGCGAGCACCTGCGCAAACGTCGCACCGAGGACCCCGCCGTCCCCGTCAGCCACCTCTTCGAAGAGATCAAGCCCCTCGGGTTCACCGGCTGCCTGAACCTCCAGCAAAAGTATATCAACCAAGGCCGCGCGGACGCTGAACGCAGCCACATCTCCCCGCGCCGACTCGCCCGGATGATCCTCACCAGGCCCGACAACCTCAAGGCCGAGCAGCGCGATCTGCTGGCGCGAATCACCGCAGCATGCCCCGAGATGACCCAACTGGCCGCCGTTGTCTGTGGCTACGCCGAACTCCTGACGCCTTGCGCAGAAAATGCCGACGGGCTCTCGCGCTGGATCGTCCAGGTCCGTGCAGCCGATCTGCCTCATCTGCGGGCCTTCACCCGGGGCCTGGAGCGGGACCGCGACGCCGTGGTCGCCGCGCTCACGCTTCCGTACAGCAACGGCCCCACCGAGGGTGTCAACACCAAGACCAAGCGCATCGCGCGCCAGATGCACGGACGAGCAGGCTTCACCCTCCTTCGCCACCGCATCCTCCTCGGATAGCGGCACGCTCCGTCACCACCGAATGTGAGACAGAGCCGACTACGTGACAGACCCGAAAGTCTGACAGAGCCCCTCGTTTGACAGGCCCATTTCGCATTGTGCGGAGTTCGTACAGCAGTCGAAATTCATCCTGGAACGTTCAAAAGCGGTCACCGTGCTGGCCGTTGCGAAGCCTGGTGGTCATATGATCAAGGTCTGCGTGAAGCATCGCACCCGTACCGAAGCACGCAGAATGACGGTCGAGCCACGGGTGGGGCGCCCAGAGGGCCGAGGCGAGGGTGTGGGACGTGGGCAAGCTATTCTCCCGGGGAATGAGCGGCTTACGGTATGGGCGGTGCGTTTACTGTCGAAGACAGGCCCGTCTTGTCGTAGAGCTGGCCTAAGGTATCGGCTTCAGCGAATGATCAAGGAATCAGAGGCACGCAGGATTTCATGAACGGCCCGTCGAGCTACTCGTGCAGCTCAGCGGGCTGGCACTCACGTCCACACGGGGCTTCTTCACAGCTTCTGAGGCCCTTCTGATCTTTATCGTGGTGCGCAGCTCGTATTGGAACGAGAATCAGGCAGTGCCAGGCGTCACAACTAGGACAGCAGGACGAGGCAGTCCCAGGCATTGGCCGGGCTGGCTGGCAGTAGGCCGCTGAGGTTGGCGAGGGCCAATGCGGTACCGGTTCGGCCGGTGAGGAATCCGTGCGGGCGTGAGGTCACGGCGGAGGTCAGTGTGATGTGAGCGGCGCGGTCTGCCAAAGGGCGGCAGGAGAGGCGGAGGGCGCTTTGAAGGATGCCGGCGCTGCCATGGCAGAGGGCGGTGCCTTCGGTGTCCCAGTCTTCGGGCGGCTGTGCGGCGAGGGCGTTCATGGCTGTAGTAGCGGCGCGGTTGAGTGCCGGGAGATCAAGGGCGTGGCCAGCGCTGGCGAGAGCGGCGCCGATGCCGGGGGTGCCGTAGCACCAGGCGGTGGTGCGTCCTGTGACGGGGGCAGTTCCTCCTGAGCTGTTATCCAAGACGTTCCCGCTGATGTGGGGTGGCCAGGTGTTTTCGGGGGTTTGCCAGGTGAGGAGCCACTGGGCTGCGGTGTGGATTGCGTCGGGTTGCCCTGGAACGGTGTGTCCGGCTCGTTGAGCTGTGGCCAGGAGAGCTAGAGGTCCGGCGATGCCGTGAGCGAGACCGGTGGTGGCGGCGCCGGAGGGCGGGATGTTGACGGTGGGTGGGTGAAGGGTGGCGGGAAGCCACCAGCCCGGGCGGGTTCCGACGGGGGTGAGGATCATGTGGGTAAGGGCCGTTAGGGTCGCGCGTAGTCCTGGTTCGGCGTCGGCGCGGTGTCCGCGGTTGTGGGCGGAGAGAAGGACGCGGCCGATGCCGGTGAGCCCCTTGATGGCGTCGTAGACCGCCCAAGGGGTGGCTTCTGTGCGGGCGGCGCGGTGGTGGTGATGGTGAGCGAGTGCGGTGGCGCGGGCGGAGAGCCAGGCTGTGGCGCGGGGCAGCAGGGCCTGGTGAGGGTCGCGGGAGGGAAGGTAGCCGGTACCGATGATCAGGGAGGCAGCGAGGGCTCCGGGACCGGTGTGGATGCCGTCCGCAGGCGCCTTGGCCAACGTGCGGGCGGTGGCGTCCCAGTGGGCCGCGGCCGTGGTGGCTGAGCCGGGTTCGGTCTCGGCGAGGCAGGCGTGCAGGAGGGCGGTGCCGGCGAGCCCGTAGCACAGGGTGTGGGCGGCCCGGTCCGATATGGAAGCGGCCACGTCGCCGGGGATGCGCAGGTCGCGCGCGATGTCCAATGCGCACGCGGCGGCCTGGGCGTCGATGGTGGTGCTCATCGGCGGTGCAGGAAGTCGGCGGCCAGGGTCCGCATGATCTGTTCGATTCCTGGGTCGACGGTGAGCATGCGGTTGGCGTGCATGTGGATGACATCGCTGGCGCACTGGGCGGCGGACTGCTGGGGAACGGCGTCGCGGTAGGCGATCAGTGCGGCGCGTCGCTCTGCGTAGGCAGGGGCGAGACTGGCGGGAATGAGCGCGTTGGAGGCGTCAGCGAGGCGGGGGCGGAGGGCGTCACGGTGGCGGCGCTGGTCTTGGGTGAGGCGGCCAGGGCCGAGGGCGGAGTGGGGCTGGCCGGGTGCAAGGGTGCGGGCGATCTCGGCAGCGCTGGCAGCGGCGGCGAGAAGGCGCACGTCCTCGGTATGGGGGAGGGCGGCCAGGGCGAGACGACTGTCGGCGCAGAAGAGGTCTTCGACTGCGGTGATGGCCTGAGGCCCGCCGTAGCGCTCGATCTCCTGTTCATACGGCTCCAGGCGCAGAGCGCTGGAGCCGAGCAGCCTGCGCTGATGTAGCCGGTCGGCGAGGCGGGCGAGTTGTGGCTGGATGCGGGTGGCGAGCGTGTGGGGTTCGGCGTGGAAGCGCAGGCGCAGGTGGGGTCCGAGGGCCGGTGTGGTGTAGCGCAGCCAGAACCAGCGGTCGACGTCGTCGGGGAGGTTGGTCAGCAGCGGGGCGAGTTCGGCGAGGACGGTGTTGTGGAGGTGGCCGGGTGCGGAGAGGGCGGCTGAAAGCCAGTTGCTGCCGGGCAGGTGGGTGCCGGTGCCCGCAGCGCGCAGTGCGTGGCGCGGGTCGGACGGCGTGTGATGTGGGGTGTGGCGCCGTGTGAGGGGGACGACGAGGTCGATCAGGTGGCGGCCGCCGTTTGGACCATCGACCACGGCCAGTTCCTCGGGTGCTGCGAAGGGTTCGGCCAGGGCCCGGGTGCCGCGGTGGATGCTGCGGCGCAGCAGCTCGCGCTGCCCGGCTTGGCGCAGGTCGAGGGGGAGGCGGCGGTCGGCCTCCTCAGCGACCAGTACGGACGGGGGCGTGGGGCGAGTGCTGGTGCGCCAGGCCAGCAGGTTGGTTTCGAAGGCGGAGCGGTGGTTCGCGGTCGTGGAGAGGGAGTTGGGCAATCGCCAGCGTGCGGGGGCGAGAAGGATGTCGCGGTAGCGCACGCGCGGGGTGTAGGGCCAGCAGAACAGCGGGCCCCAGTTCCAGGGGTGCCACGGCCGGGTTCCGGCATGGCCCAGAAGGTGGAGCAAGTACGCGGCCGGCGGCAGGAGCCGGGGCGCGAGGCGGCTGTAGAGCACGGGTATAACTGGCCTGTGGTGGCGAGTGGACCACAGTTGCAGATGGGTCCCGGTAGTGGTGACGGCGAGGTCGTGGGGGAGGAGATCACCGGGCCGGGCGGGAACGTCGAGCGGGATGCGCCAGGGTGCGCAGCCGGTCTCGACGGCCAGTGCGCCGACGGAGGTGCGGGGGCGGCAGACGATTTCCGCGATCATGGGTCCGCCGCCGGTGTCGGTCTCCTCACGAGGGGCGAGGCCGGGGAGCCACCGTATCCAGCGGCCGGGGGCGGCTCCGGCGTTCTGGGAGCCCGTGGCGGGGCAGACCGCGATGCGCAGTCCGTTCGCCCCGCGCAGCAGTTGGACGTGGATCTCGGCGGTGCACGGCGGCGGCAGGGGCGAGGGATTGGTGAGCTGGTCGATGTGCTGCTCGGTGAGGACGAGTTCGCCCTTGCCGTCTGACAGGGCGTCGGCGAGCAGCCTGGCCAGGGCAGCGGTGCGACGCGGGTCGGGTGCCTCGTCGGTACCGATCGCGTCGTGAGGGCCGGGTGGGCCGAGACCGGTGACGGGGTCGAGAGCGTCCAGCAGCGGCACGAGCCGCTGGCGGCCGTAAGCGGCGCAGAAGCGCCGGTGATACTCCGTCAGCGGGCCGGTTCGGTGACCGATCCGCCACAGTAATGAGGCGGCTACGGCGGCTTGCTCGCCCACCGCGGGAGGCAAGGCGATCTCGGCGTCGGCGAGGGTGTCCACGGCCAGCGGCCGGCTTGTGTGGTGCAGCGTGTCGGCCAGGTCCCGGGCCTCTGCCAGCAGCTTCCGCCTCTGCAAGGCGCCGGGCGGGTGCGCATCGCACTGCTCCAGCAGACCGCCCAGATGAGTCAGCAAAGTCCGTGCTGACGCTGTGGCCGGGAGCTTGCCCAGCAGGTGCTCCAGCGGGGCCGCGCGCAGGTCGGCGGGGAGCAGGTTGGTCCACAGCAGACCGGTATCGATCATGTCGAGCATGGCGCGGGCAGCCTTCTGCGGGGCGGCGCCCGGATGGCGGCGGAGAAGTTCCGCGAGAAGGGCAGCAGCTGACGCCCCGTCGCGGCTGGCTTCCAGCAGCCAGCGCGAGACCTCGGTGGCGCGCACGCTGGCAAACCGTGCCCCCGTGGAGACGGCATGCTCGATCTCCAGCCGGTCCCCTCTGGCGGTGGCTGAGGACGCGGCGGTCAGGGTGAGCGCGGGCAGCAGATCAGGCTCGTCATGGAGCAGCCGGTTTGCTATTTCGGTCAGCCAGGTGGGGCTGAGCGCAGTGACGGCCCGGTGGGCTTCCCCCAGCCACATGGTGGGAGAAGCGGCTGTGAGCACAGCGGGGGCGACCCCGGCGAACACCCCGTGCGGGGTGGTACGGAGTCGGGAGCGCAGATCGTAGGCGCAGCGCGTCACTCGTCCGCTCTCCGTGGCCTCGGCAGCGGCCCGCGCAGCGCTCCGGCTGGCCATGAAGACCGCTTCCTCCAATAGATCGCCGCAGTCACTGCCGTCGGGATGGAGGAAGGGGCGCAACGGGATCCGGGCCATCGCCATGGAGTGGGAGTCGAAGAGCCTGCGCATCAGCCGTCCCTTCGAGAGCACCGATCAGGGAGGTCGGGCGCGAGCAGCGCGCGCCCGACCCCAAGTGCATGTGTCAGCAGCCGGTCGTCGGGCCCTGCGGTGGCGACTCCCCGCAGCCGTCCCCAGTGGTGTCGCCCTCGTCGTCCTCGTCGCCGCCGAGCCAGCCCCCCAGTCTTCCGATGTCCTCCTGGGTGGGGTCCAGGTCGAAGGCGTCGGCAAGTTCCTCGGGCAGCTCGGCCAGTTTTCTGGTCGGTTGTGCCTGCGGTGTCGGTGGTGCCATCTTTACTCCCTCCACTCGAGCCTCCCGGGCTCAACGCCGGGAGGCGTGGATCCGGACCGCCCCAGCGGGCCGTCCGAGTCTTCAGGTGATCACCAAACGCACGTTGGGCTTGTCGACGGTCACTTCGCCGAGGCTGTGCTCCCGGACGTCGCGGCGGTAGGCGCGCACAACAGGCTCCCCCGCACTCCTGGCCTCGCGGTCGAAGCGGCCCACAGCGTCGGCCAGGTGAGCGGCGAGGCGCTCGCGGTCCGGGCCATGGGCGATTACCCCCAACTCGTAACGCCCTTCCGTCGCCTGCGGGGCAGGGCGCAGCGTGACATAAGCCAGCGAATCCCGATGCCACACCGCGGGCGCGCCCCTGCCCAGCACCCAGCCGACCAAGCCACGCTCGGCCGCAGCCTGCGTGGCGCGCAGCCTGCCGTAGGGGGCGATTGCGCCCGCAAGCCACACGTCCAACCGTGGCAGCAACCCTTCCGAGCTTCCCAGCTCCACCCGGGCCCAGTGCTCATATCGGGGACTGGTGAACGCTGCGGCCAGCGCATCGGCGTCGGCAGGCTGATTCTCGTCGACGACCAGTCGCACCTCCTGTCCAGCCAGGCGTACGACGCGTGGTGCGTGCGCACCGTCGCCTTGAATGGCAACGAATCCGGAGACGATGAGTGTGTCGCTACGCAGATGATCCTGCTTGCGGGCGAAGGCGATTGTGCGGGAGAGGCCGCGGAAACGTAGCGGCACTACCAGCCGTCCCGTGGGGGCGAGTTGATCCAACCAAGCGGGCGACAGGTCGGCGGCTCCGACGGTGACAACAATGCGATCAAATCCCTGGGCCGGAGCGTCCTGAAGCGGCTGGATACCGTCCGCCTCTCTGACCCGCACCTGCCCGTAGCCAGCTTCGGCGAGTAGCCTGCTGGCCCGCGTGGTGATGTCGGGATCAATGTCCACAGTGGTCACCGACCCTTGATCGCCAACTAACTCCGCCAGCAGCGCTGCATTGCACCCTCCGGAGCCGATCTCCAACACCCTCATGCCGGGAGCCACCTGCGCCGCCTCCAGCATCCGGGCATGCAGCCATGGAGCCGAGACCGAACTGACCGGCTTACCCTGCGAGTTGCGTTTGATAAAGACCGCCTCCGGCGCCCCGTACACCTCTGTGGCAGACACCTCGGGGACAAAAAGGTGCCGCGGCACCTTGCCGAAGGCAGCCTCCACCCCAGGCGAGACGAGCGCCCCTTGCTCCCGCAGATCCTCCACCATCCGCTTGCGTAGAACCTCCGGCGCCTCCGCATCAACAGCGGTCTCGGTCACGCAGAACTTCCTTCCAGTCGCCCTGCAGACCCTCGGCACCGTACTGGCGAGAGCCCGGTCGGGAAAGCTGTCATGGAACCACTCCACACCGTGATCGCGGGGCTTGCACCAACACTTACCAGCCATCGCGACGGCTGCCATTGCTGGCAGGATTCGCAAAGTTGTGCGGACCGCCCCGTGGCAGGACCGCATCAGGGCCGCAAAGCCCTCGCAGTCCACCTCGACGCCCCGCAAGGCGGGTGGCAGGTGCTCTGCGAGAGCGGAGAGTGCGGCACGATCGGCCCACGAAATCCGCGGCCACTCCACCTGCCGACGGAGCGCAAGGATCTCATGACGCAGAGCAAGGGTCTCGGCGTTGCTCGCAGCGGACGAACGGCCCAGCAGGAGGGCGCAATCCAGTAGTCGGCAGAAGATCAGGTAGAGCAGTCGCAGTCCCACGTTCCGTGATCATGCCCAAACTCGGGCCATCGCAAAGCCCATGGTCAGCCACCCTACGGCAGTGAAGAGACCCTTCAGCTCCAGCAGGGCCCGTTCGGCAGCGGATATGTCGGACGGGTGGTGGCGACGGGAAGCGGCGGGCATCGCGTGCTCGGCAGACGGGCGCGGCCGGGAGTGACCAGCCTGAGAGGCGCAGCCCCATCAGTTCCCGGGCATCGCGTCCGTGGGGGCGATCGCGCAGACCGGACGGGTGCGGGCGGCGTACGAGCGGGCCGCGGCGATCAGTCCGAAGCCCAGGCCGCCGAAGGCCGGCCCGCCGAACAGCACCATCCAGGTGATTCCCGCGCTGGAGGTGAACGCCCCGTCCGGTGCGATCCGCGGCAGCACATCCGCGGCACTGAGCGGGGCGTAGACCACGAGGACGACGCCGTACACCGACAGGCCGATCGCTGACAGCCACGCCGGGAGGAGTGGCAGGAGCCGGGGCACCCGCCGCCCGGTGAGGAGGAGTGTCCAGCGTGGGAACACCTGGACCCAGGGGTACATCAACCCCAGCAGCAGGAAGATCCCGGCCAGCGCGGCCAGGACGGTGACGTCGATGCCCACTGAGACGAGCGCTTTGGCCACGCCTGAGCCGCCCGCGTTCTCCTCGCGCCACTTCTCCGCCGTGACGCTCAGCGCGTCGCCGCCGAGCGTCCAGATGGTCTTGACGACCGCCCACGGCAGAAGCCCGCACATCAGCAGGTACACCTGGATCCGGGTCCGCCGGGACGCCACGGAGGCGGGCGGGTGGACCAGCGGCCCGCAGCCGCCGCCGGTGTGCCCGGCCCCGCACCGCGGACACCGGCCCCGCAGCCGCCGCCGGTGGGAGACGCCGACCAGCAGCAGCAGGCCCAGGCCCACGGTGTTCAGCAGGACATGGGCGAAGCCGGTGGCGCTCTCCACACCCGATAACGACGCCAAGGTGACGACGTACGCGGGCAGGCTCGCCATGCCCATCGCGAAGACGGGGACGGCCACGGCCAGTACCGCCGCCACCGCCACCCGGCCGCGCCGGGCCAACGGCCGGGGGGTGGCCAGGCAGGCCCCGGAGGCCAGCAGGGCCCCGGCGGCCAGCGCGAGCTGGACGCCGGGTGCGTAGGCCACATGCGGCGACCAGGGCACGGTGGTGCCCGCCGCGGCCCAGACCACCTGGACGGCGGCGTACAACACACCCCACACCGCAGTGACGTGGGGCGCCCACCGGGGCCACCGCCGCGGCCACACCCGCCACCCGGGCTCCGGGGACGGCAGCCCGGGGCGGGCCGGGGTTTGCGCGGGAACAGTCACCGTGACATCCGGTTTCGCGGTGCCGATACTCAAGCCTGTCCGGTAGCGGCGGCGGGTGCATCCGTCCCGGGGGCGACCCCCTCCACCGCGCGGGGGAGGGCGGATGAGCCTCGCGGATGATACTCCGCCCCTGCCCGTGCGACCCGCGGGGCCGGGCGAATCAGAACAGAACGTTTCCGTTGCCGGCTGGGTGGGCCCGGGTACGGCGGTGGTCCAGAGGATGAAGGTGCGGTGCAGCCACCGGTCGTAGCCGTCGTACTTCGGCTGGTACGCGGTGCGCCCGTGGATGGCGATGCGGTTGTCCACGACGGCCATCTCGCCCGGCCGCAGGAGCGGCGTCCGCGCGCCGTCGAGGAACGCGCCCCGTAGGGACTCCAACGCCACCTTCGCCTCGTCGTCGTTGGCGGTCGTCGCGTGGAAGTCCACCTTCACGTCGGGATCGTCCGGGTCGTCCCTGAGCACCGCGTGTGCGGGGCCGGGGCCGCCGCCGCGGAAGGACGGCGGCGGGGCGGTGGTGAAGCGCTCCTCCTGCAGGACGCGCAGCGTCCCGGGGCTCAGCAGCTCCAGGGCGGTGCGGATCGACGACACCACCGTGCCCTCGTTCAGGGGCTCGTCATTGCGCAGACAGAGCAGGCTGACGTAGTCGGGGCAGTGCGGATGGAACGCGTTCTCCACGTGCAGCTCCAGCGGGGTGGAGCCGGCATTGCTCTGCGACCCCTCGCGGCCGGGCACGGGCACCACGTTCTGGACGAGCGCACCGGACTTCTCGTCCCGGTACGCCGCTATCTCGCCGATCTGCAGGGTGACCATCACGGCGACGGCAGCGGGCACGGTGGCGGTGCGCTCCACCGACTCGGGCACGGTGGGAGTCAGGCGCAGCTCCGCTTCGTCCACCGACAGGTTGCGCACGATGAGAACGCCGTCCCGGCCGGGGTCGTGGCGATAGAGGCGGGCGGCCTCCCGCAGCCGCAGCGGAAGACGCAGGACATTCTTCGGGCTTCGGCCACCCAGTGCGGATCGTCGATGAGGCCGGGAGGGGTGGCGGCCAGTTCGGCCGCCAGGGCGCCCGTCTCCCGGCGGTCCTGGGCGGACAGGTTCACAGTGGTCATGTCTTGTCTCTCCTAGAGGTCCTCAGGGCCGACCTGCGACGCCGGCACAGGTCAGCGCGCCGGGGTCGCGCGGCGGGGGCACCGTTCGGAAAGGCGGTGCTACCTGCGGTGACGGTGCGGCGCGGTTTGCGGGCCGCCCACCGGGGCGTAGGACCGCGAGACTACGCGAGAGGGCATGGGCGAGTATGACGAGAGTGCCCGAGCGGGACAACGACGCGTAGCGGCAGGCCTGGCGCTGGTCGCGTCCGATCAGCACGCCGGCCCTCGTCGCCGTCGGCAGGCGCCGCATCGGAGGGGCGGCGCCTGCCGATCAGGAGTCAGGAGCGGGCCTTGCCCGAGAAGATCTCGGTCTTCACTCCGACCGCGCGCCGCTGCTGATCTGCTGGGTGAGCTTGAGCAGTTCCTCGACGCGGTAGATCTCGGCGATCTTGCCGTCGACGATGCGCATGATGTCCTGGCCGTTGATGTCGACCGGGTTGCCGCTGGCGGGAACCCGAAGGCGTCTCCGGTGTGGGTCCCGGTCATCCGCCAGTGGAGCACCACCCAGCCGCCGGGAAGCTCCTGCTGGAAAAGGATCCGGTGCTGCGTGTCGGTGAATCCGTCACGGACCGCGGCGATCGACGCTCGCATGCCGTCGATGCCCGAGGCGGCCTCAGTAGCGGGGTCGTGATCGATCACATTCGGAGCGAACACCTCGTCCGCCCCGTCGACGTTGCCGGTGTCGTAGAGCTCCAACTCGCGCGCGGCGACTCGCAACGCGGTGCTCGTGGCCGAGCGCACCATCTCGCTTGCGGTGTTGGCCGTGGTGATCGCGGTCATGAGGTCCTCCATGGTGTGGTGCGGGCTGAGCCAGCTACGGTTCCCAAAGGAACCAGTTACTTCAAATGCACTAATGGGGGGAGCGTGAGTGATACAGAGCACTCTCCGCCGGAATGGCCGATCGCCGGGTTCCTGACCGTGGGGGACGGGCCCTGGGCAAGACCGAACAGGACGGGTCCGCTTACAACTTGCCCGTCCTGAAGTCCGCGCTGCTCTTGAGGATCGCGGAGTCCATGTTCCAGTTCTCCGGCTGGACCCTCTCCCAGAGGCTTCCCTTGCCGAGTTCCCTGCCCAACTGGTCCTCTCGACGGAACCACTCCTCAGCACTTCTGATCCTGTTGGGATGAATTTCGTCGAGTAGAGCGTAGTCCCTGGTGATGATCCCGTGCTTCCACACATTCCAGAAGCCCGTGAAATTGTCACGGAAGCTCATGGTGCTTTTGTCGTTGGGGTCGGCGTTGTATCCGGCAGGGTGATCGGCAATCCCGGTCAGGTCCGGACTGTTCCAGTATGCGGCCAGGTCGGTGTCGATGTACTGTGCCGGGTGCCCGGTGGCCTTCTCGAATGCGGCAGCCATGTCGGCGTAGGTCATGTGCTCGACGGCGACTTCGAGGTCCATGCCATTGGCCCGTTCCGGATGGTCGAAGAGCCAGCGGACATAGAATCCGCAGTCTTCGAGAGCCACGTGCGGAACGGCTCCCTCACCGAGTGGGACCCGCCAGGTGACGACACCGTCCTCGACGGTGGGCGTCATGGGAGTGAGCGGTGAGATCACCATCTCGATGTAGGGACCCGAGGTGAAGACAGCCGCTCCCATCCGGTCCCTGTTCTTTTCGTTCTGGAACAGCACCCATTCGGCGATGCGGCCCTTGCCGTCGTAGTGGCCGGTGCGGAACAGGGCGTAGTCGAGGTTTCCGTAGACGAAGAACTTGATTCCTTCTTCGATCGCTATCTCATAAGTGCGGATGGCCCAGTAGGTCTCCGTTTTCTCGCCGGTGTTGAACCCGTCGATGTTGATGAACGCTCCGTCGCAGCCGTGAAATCCTTCGCGCAGTACGTCCTCGTCGGCGAATGACCCTTCGATAACGGAAACGTTGCCGAGCGCGAGAAGAGCCTGGGCCCGGGGGAGGCGGCATCCCGCGTGAGGACCTTGACGGAGTACTTCTTGTCGGCGACAAGAGCACGGACAACAGGAATCCCTTGGGCCCCTGTGCCGCCGATGACGAAGATGGTGGAGGTGGCATGAGTAGTCATGTTCTTGACTCCAAAGCGGAAACCGATCGGTTTCTCGTGCGGTACACCGATCGGTTTCCAGGCGGCAAGCGTCCAGGCATCCGGATCTTCACTGTGGTGCGATGCGGAGGGGCCTGCGGGCTCGTGGCGTCCAGCGGCCTGATCGCGTAGGGATCCGCATCGGCAAGGGTCGTCAGGATCCTCGAAGAACTCATGATCCGTAGGCCGTGGGCCCGAGCCCGACCCGCGCCACCGCAGGATGTACGTGCAGACGGAAGACCTTGTGACCTGCGAGGTTCCGACCTGTACGGGAAGACTAGGGAAGCAGACCCTGTCGACGTGCGGCGACCACCGCCTCGAAGCGGGTGCTCGCTCCCAGCTTGCGCATCGCGCTGCGCAGGTAGGACTTGACCGTTTCGGGCAGCAGCGAGAGCCTGCGCCCGGCTTCGGCGTTGCTGCAGCCCAGCGCCACCTGCGCCAGGACGTCGAGTTCCCTGGGCGCCAGGGGCGGGCCCGGCGCCGGGTGGGCGGCGGACGGCGGGGCCAGCCGCCCGGCCATGTCGAGCAGCCGACCGCGCAGGTCGCCGTCGGGCACCTGTTGGGCTATGCGTCGCAACTCGGCGTGGACCTGGCGCAGTTCTTCCAGTGGCACGCCCCGTTGCCCGCCCACGGCAGCGCCCTGCGTGGCGTCCAGCAGACGCAGGCGGTGGTCGACCTCGTCACGGATGACCAGCT
The DNA here is from genome assembly GCF_003595545.1 of Streptomyces sp. 11-1-2. Taxonomy (NCBI): domain Bacteria; kingdom Bacillati; phylum Actinomycetota; class Actinomycetes; order Kitasatosporales; family Streptomycetaceae; genus Streptomyces; species Streptomyces sp. 11-1-2. The sequence goes on along the minus strand of NZ_CP022545.1, from coordinate 246,764 downwards.
CGGCGGCGAGTCGCCGGGAGGCGTCGGCGACCGCTTCGGCCGCCCGGTCCCCGAGCGGGGCCGGGCCGCGGCTGGCCCCGTAGAGCACCGCGCGCACCGTACCGGACACCATGACGGGCACGGCTACGACGGATCGGATCCCTTCCGTCAGCACGGGGCGGTCGTAGTCGTGCGTGATCGAGCGGGCCGATCTGTAGTCGGTCACCTTGGCCGGCCGCCCCGTGGTGAGGACCCGGCCGCCCAGCCCGGCCTCGGCGCGCACCCTGAGACCTCGTAGACCCGCCGTCCGCATACCGATGAATTGCGACAGGCTCAGCAGGGTGTTCTCCACCTGTCCGCCGAACAGGACCGGGATGCCGGAGCGGTGGTGGACCTGGCGGAGCACCTGCCGAAGCGCGTCGCCGTCATCGGGCCGCAGAAGGGTGTCGGGGCCGGAGCGCGTCATCCGTCACCCCTTTCCGGGGGTAGTCCGCCGTCGTCGTGATGCGGAGCATAAACCGCCGTAACACCCCCGCCATAGAGCGGTGACGTGATCGGAAAGGGGATGACGTGGCCATGAACGAACGATCGGCCTCGGTGGTGACCGCGGGTGTCGACGGGCCGCCGGCTGGCCGGGTGCGGGAGTTGCTCGGCCTCTTCGGTGCTCCGGACGCCTGTGCCGCGGAGCTGCTCTGCGACCGGCATCCCGCGGACGCGGTGGCCTTCACGGTGGTCGAGGAGGACCTGACGGCCACGGAGCTCACGTACGCGGACCTGCGCCGCGACTCGGCCCGTTTCGCCGCCGCGCTCGCCGACCTGGGGATCGGCCCCGGCGACGCGGTCGCCACCCTGATGGGCAAGTCCGCCGATCTGGTCGTGGCCCTGCTGGGCATCTGGCGTCGCGGGGCCGTGCACGTACCGCTGTTCACCGCCTTCGCGCCGTCCGCCGTGGCTCTGCGGCTCGGCGCGAGTGCGGCGAAGGCCGTCGTGGTCGACGCGGACCAGCGGGGCAAGCTCGCACCCGGGGAGGACATGCCCGCCGACCGGCCCTGGCTGACCGTGGTCGCCGGGGGTGCCCCCGAGGGCGCGGAGCTGTCCTTCGGTGAACTGCTCGCCCGGTACTCCGGTGACGAGCCGCAGGGCCGCCCGGTCGCGACGGGCGCGGACGCTCCGCTGGTCCTGTTGTTCACCTCGGGCACCACCGGCGCTCCCAAGGGCGTCCCAGTTCCCGTCCGGGCACTGGCCTCCTTCCAGGCGTACCTGGAGTTCGGCCTCGACGTGCGCGAGGACGACGTGTTCTGGAACGCCGCCGACCCCGGATGGGCGTACGGCCTCTACTACGCGATCCTCGGCCCGCTCGCGGCCGGACGCCGCAGCCTGCTGCTGCATGCCGGCTTCAGCCCCGCCCTGACCTGGCAGGTCATGGCCGCTTTCGAGGTCACCAACTTCACGGCCGCGCCGACCGTCTACCGCAGCCTGCGGGCCGCGTCCGACCCGGTCCCCGACGGGCTACGGCTGCGGCGCGCCTCCTCCGCCGGTGAACCGCTCACCCCGGAGGTCGTCTCCTGGTCGGAGCAGGCCCTCGGTGTGGCCGTACGCGATCACTACGGACAGACCGAACACGGCATGATCATCACCGCCGCATGGGCCGATGCCGTCCGGGCACCGGTGCCGCCCGGCTCGATGGGCCGACCGCTGCCCGGCTGGTCCGCCGAAGTGCTGTACGAGGAGCGGGACGAACCCGCCCCTCCCGGCACGCTCGGCCGCGTGGCCCTCAGCGTGCCGGACAGCCCGCTGCTCTGGTTCACCGGCTACACGGGAGCGCCGGAGAAGACCGCTGAGCGGTTCAGCGGCGACGGCCGCTGGTACCTCACGGGCGACGCCGGCCTCAGGGACGAGAACGGCTGCTTCTTCTTCTCCTCCCGCGACGACGACGTGATCATCATGGCCGGGTACCGCATCGGCCCCTTCGACGTCGAGAGCGTGCTCGTACAGCACGACTCCGTGCTGGAGGCGGCCGTCATCGGCGCCCCCGACACCCTGCGCGGCGAGGTGCTGGAGGTGTACGTGGTGCTGCGACCCGGGACACCGCCCGGCGAGGACCTGGTGACGGAGCTCCAGCAACTCGTCAAGCGGAAGTTCGCCGCGCACGCCTACCCGCGGGCGGTGCACTTCACCGACCAGTTGCCCAAGACGCCCAGCGGCAAGGTCCAGCGTTTCCTGCTGCGCCGCAAGCGTGCGCAGGGAACCGGCCTACCGCTGAACGCCCCGACAGGGTCGACCGCCCCGACCGGACCGACCGGAGAGACGAACTCATGACGGCGTACGTGTGCCGCCTGCTGCCCAGCGACGAGGCGGCCGAACTGCTCGACCTGACCCGGGAGATCGCCGACGGTGCCCTCGCACCCCGGGCCGCCGCCGACGAGAGGGCCGAACGCTTCCCGCGTGACGTCTTCCGCACGCTCGGCCGGGCCGGGCTGCTCAGCCTGCCCTACCCCGAGCAGTACGGGGGCAGCGCCCAGCCCTACGAGGTCTACCTGCAGGTCGTCGAGGAGATCTCGGCCAGCTGGGCGAGCGTGGGCGTCGGACTGAGCGTGCACACGCTGTCCTGCTTCGCCCTGGCCGAGTACGGCACCGAGGAGCAGCGCGAGAGGTGGCTGCCCGACATGCTCGGTGGTGAACTGCTCGGTGCCTACTGTCTGTCGGAGTCGCACGCCGGCTCCGACCCGGCCGCGATGCGCACCCGTGCCCGACGGGACGGCGACGCGTACGTACTGCGGGGCGAGAAGGCGTGGACGACCCACGGCGGTCACGCGGACTTCTACCAGGTGATGGCCCGCACCTCCGACCACCGCAGCCGTGGTGTCTCCTGTCTCCTTGTCCCCGCCGAGTCGCCCGGGCTGTCGGCCGACCCTCCCGAGCGCAAGATGGGGCTGACCGGATCGGCCACGGCGACCGTGCGGTTCGACGACGTCCGGGTCCCCGAGGACAGGCGTCTCGGCGAGGAGGGGCAGGGCCTGCCGATCGCCCTCGCCGGGCTGGACGCGGGCCGGCTCGGCATCGCGGCCGTCGCCGTGGGCCTGGCCCAGGGCGCCCTCAGCGACGCGCTCACGTACGCGAAACAGCGGGAGACCTTCGGACAACCGATCGCCGGACACCAGGGAGTCGCGTTCCTCCTGGCTGACATGGAGGCCGCCGTGGACTCCGCCCGGGCCACCATGCTGGCGGCGGCCCGACGCAAGGACGCCGGACTGCCGTACGCCCGTCAGGCCAGCATCGCCAAACTCGTCGCCACCGAGGCGGCGATGCGGGTCACCACCGACGCCGTCCAGGTCTTCGGCGGCGCGGGCTACACGCGGGACTTCCCCGTCGAGCGCTATATGCGCGAGGCCAAGGTCATGCAGATCTTCGAGGGCACCAACCAGATCCAGCGCCTGGTCATCAGCCGCCACCTGGTCCGCGCTCGCACCGAACCCTCCCACCACGTCCTGCGTACCGCACCCAAGGAGCCCCGGGCATGAAACTCACCGGATCCGCCGCCCTGGTCACCGGCGGCGCCAGCGGTCTCGGCCGCGCCACCGCCACCGCGCTGCTGCACGCCGGCGCCCATGTGGTCATCGCCGACCTGCCGTCCTCACCGGGGGCCACCGTCGCCGAGGAACTCGCGGACGTCGGCCCCCGCGTCCGCTTCGTCCCCTGCGACGTCACCGACCCCGACGCCGTGCAGGCCGCGGTCGACGCGGCGAGCGAAGCGGGCCCACTGCGCGTCGCGGTCAGCTGCGCGGGCGTCGCGACGCCGGGCCGCATGCTCTCCCGCAGCGGACCACTGGACCTGGACGCCTTCGCCCGGGTGGTCGGAGTCAACCTCGTCGGCACCTTCAACGTCTTCCGGCTCGCCGCCCAGCGCATCGCCGAGTCCGAGCTCGTGGACGGGGAGCGCGGTGTCCTCGTCGCCACCTCCTCGGTCGCCGCCTACGACGGCCAGATCGGCCAGGCCGCCTACGCCGCGTCCAAGGGCGGGGTAGCCGCCCTCACCCTCCCCGCCGCCCGGGAACTCGCCCAGCACCTCATCCGCGTGGTCTCGATCGCACCCGGCCTCTTCGACACCCCGCTCATGGCAGGACTGCCCCAGGGAGCCCGCGACTCCCTCGGACAGCAGGTGCCCCACCCCGCCCGCCTCGGCGACCCGGCCGAGTTCGCCGCCCTGGTCCGGCACATCGCCGAGAACCCCATGCTCAACGGCGAGGTCATCCGCCTCGACGGAGCCATCCGCATGGCCCCGCGCTGACTGTCCCCACCCCCACCCCACGAGGAGAACCGACCATGCCTGGCCCGCTGACCGGCCTGCTTCGAGGAGCGAGGTCGCTCCCCTCGGGCAGGCGGCGAGCGCAGCGGCACGGTCTGTGGCCTACAAGTCCGCGGAAGGTCAGCGCCGGCGTCGGGTCACCAGTGCCGACGTCTCCCCGAGTCCGGTGCGTCACGCATCTGAGCCGGAACATCGCCCACTCCATCGGCATCACCGCCAAGTATTGGCCCCTCACCCACCACGACGCCGTTGCGCGACATCGTGGAGTCGAACGTCATCCCTCTCCCCCCTCGAACGGGACGGGGGTGGCCACGGCACTGTGGGGGCGTCACGCCACCGCGTTCAACAGGTCGGCCACCACCTCCGGCCTCTCCAGCGCGATGAAGTGGTCCGCTCCCGGCACCTGTGTGAAGTCGGCGGCGGGCAGCAGCTGCTTGTTGGCCTCGCGGTCCGTGGGCCGGGACCAGTCGTTCTCTGAGGTTGATCCCGGGGAGTGGACACCGGGTTTCATGCGGCAAGCGACAGAATACGTGATGTGATCTGACGCTGTTCGAACTCGACCGGTGTGAGGTAGCCGAGCGCGGAGTGCCGGCGGCGCCGGTTGTAGTACGACATCCAGCGGAACAGTTCCAGGCGGGCTTGTGCCTTCGACGTCCAGCGCCGTCCGTGCAGCAGCTCCCGCTTGAGGCCCTGGAAGAACGACTCGGCGAGGGCATTGTCATAGCTGGACCCGACGCGTCCCATGCTGCGGCGGATGCCGTGTCGCCGGCAGACATCGGCGAAGGCCCGGCTCACGTACTGGGCGCCTCTGTCCGTGTGGAAGACGACGCCGTCCACCCGGCCGCCGCGGGCGGTCACGGCCATCTCGATGGCGTCGGTGACCAGGGACGCACGCATGTGGTCGGCGATCGACCAGCCCACGACCCGGCGCGAGCAGATGTCGATCACCGTGGCCAGATACAGCCACGTCGAACCGACAGGTATGTAGGTGATGTCACCGCACCACTTCGTGTTCAGCATGTCGGCGGTGAAGTCGCCCATCACCAGGTCTGGGGCGGGCAGGGCCGTCTTGTCCGCGATCGTCGTTCGCCTGGTGCGGCGCAGGTGACGCCCGATGATGTGGTAAATGCGCATCAGCCGTGTCACGCGCTTGCGGTTGATCTTCCTTCCCCGGGCCCTGAGCTCGGCATGGACGCGCGGAGCGCCGTAGGCGCCCCGGTGCTCGGCGTGGATGGCACGGATCTCGGCGACCGCCGCCGCCTCGCGGGCCCGGCGTTCGACTCGGGCCTCTTCGGTGGCCATGTTGGGTCGAAACCCGGGCAACGGGGCTGCGTTGGTCAGGTAGTCCGCCAAGACTGCTGATCGCCGAGGTGCCCCGTTGCCCGCACGTCATTGTGCCCTGCCACCTGGTCTGACGACGCTCTCCCGCGAGTTCACCGTGGCGGAGGGCCGGTTCGCGCCCGGCCATCTGGGCGAGTTGACGCAGGTCATACCCTTCGACCTCGTCGATGCCCTCCTTGACGAAACCCGCTGTGTTCAGGGCCGGTTACGGGATCTGCCTTCGCGGGTCGGGGTCTACTTCCTGCTGGCGATGTGCCTGTTCCCCGAGGTCGGCTATCGACTGGTCTGGAGCAAACTGACCGCAGCCCTGACCGGCGGCCGGCTCACGGTCCCGGAGCCGACCGCGAAAGCCCTGCGTGACCTGCGCCGCCGGGTCGGCGCCAAGCCGATGCGGCGCTTGTTCGAGGTCCTGGCCGGTCCGCTCGCCCGGCCGATGACTCACGGCGTGCGGTTCGGGCCGTTCCGGATGGTCTCCTTCGACGGCTGCAGCTCGATCAAACTCCCCGACAGCGAGCGGAACGCAGAGTGGTTCGGGCCCGGCAGCCGCGGCGGCTACCCCATGCTGGAGCTGATGACGTTGGTGGAGACCGGCCCCCGGGCCCTGATAGGCGCCGTTTTCGGTCCCACCAGCGACGGCGAGACCGCCTACGCCCGTCAGCTGCTGCACCACCTGGGCCCGGACATGCTGGTCTTGTGGGACAAGGGCTTCGACGCCAACGCCTTCCTCGCCGCCGTGGCCGATACCGGCGCGAAGTTCCTCGGCCGGCTCCGCGCCAACCGCCGAACCCCGGTCCTGGCCCGCCTCGCGGACGGCTCCTACCTGTCCGTCATCGGCACCGTACCGGTCCGCGTGGTGGAAGCGCAGATCACCGTGACCTGCGAAGACGGCACCTCGTTCACCGCCTCCTACCGGCTCGTCACGACACTGACCGACGCCCGCCGCTATCCCGCTGAGACCCTCGTCGCCCTCTACCACCAAAGGTGGGAACACGAGTCGGCGTACTACGCGCTTCGCCACACGATCATGGAGGGTCGGATACTGCGCTCGGGCGACCCCGTCGGCGTCGAGCAGGAGATGTGGGCCCTCCTCGCCCTCTACCAGGCATTACGGACGGTGATGGTGGAGGCCGCCGAGTCCAGGCCCGGCACCGATCCGGACCGCTGCGGCTTCACCATCACGATCCAGTCAGCCCGTGACCTCGTCGTTCAGGCCGCCGGCATCATCAGGCCCGCTGGCGTCACCACCGGCATCGCGGGTGTCATCGGCAACCGCAACCTGGCAGGACTCCTCCCGCCCAGACGTCCTCGTATCAGCACCCGAAAGGTCAGGTCCCCGGTCTCCCGATATGCCGAACGCCAGGACGATGGCCGCCCCAGCGCCAGCAGCCCGGTCACGAGCCTCGACGTCGCCATCCTCGACCCCGAGCCCGACCTCCCCACCGTCTCCCACGACGACCGGTACACCCCGCTCGCAGACCGGCGCAGAGGACAGGTCGTGGACCTCCTCCACGCAGACCCAGACCGCCACTGGCACACCCGCGACCTCGCCCGCCACCTCGGCAACATCACCCTCGGCACGATGTACCGGCAACTCGACAGATGGGCCGCACAAGGACTCATCTCCAAGACCGGACCCGGGACCTACGCCAGCCCGAGAACCCCCTCAAAGCCCTTGCCACCAGCGCAAATACGTTACTGATCTCGGCTCGTTAGGGTGATGTGGGGGTGTCCAGGGGCAGGCCGGTTCCGGCTATGAACCCATCGAGGGTGTCGGGTCGGTACTGCAGGTGTTTGAGCCGGTTGCGCACGAGCTTCTCCAGGCGGTCGAGGGCGACGACGGCGAGGTTGGCCAGGCTGCGTTTGACATGTGCCCACACGCCCTCGACCGGGTTCAGATCGGGCGAGTGCGCAGGAAGCAGGAACACCGTCAGCCACTCACGTTCGGCAACCAGCTCCTGCATCGTCTTGGAGACGTGGGTGTTGAGCCGGTCCCACACCAGCACGATGGGTGCCTTCACCAGCTGGTGGACGCCGTCCAGAAGGGCGATGTAGTCGCGCTCGCTCATGCTGCGTCGGGTGCCCTTGCCCGCGGGGTGAGTGAGCAGGCGGTGGCACCAGCCGGGTGCGGGAGCCCGGGCGCCAGGCGATCAGCCCGGCCACCGACAGGCGCCCCGAGCGTCGTCCACTGACGGTGACGACCGGGGTGTGGCCTCGCCGGCCCCAGGTGCGTCCTTTGGGCGGCCTGCGGGTGAAGCCCGCCTCGTCCTCAAAGCAGATGTAGCCCCTGCAGGCCGCCCGGGCCCTTTTACCTCCATCCAGGTCGCCTCCTTCCAGCCGGTCACGGCCTGCTCGTCGCGCTCGGCCACCCTGCGTGCGGGCATCTGCGGAGTGAAACCGAGCCGGCGCATCAGCCTCGTTGCGCCCGAGACGCTGTAGGAGACGTGGAACTTCCTGCCGATCAGCGTGGCCACCCGTGCAGCCGTCCACACCTGGTCTTCCGTCCAGCCGTGCGCGGCCGGCCCCTGCTCGAGATACCCGGCGAGCTTCTCCAGACAGCGCGGCGACAGGCGACACCGGCCCCCGCTCGGCCCTCGCGAAAGCAGCGCGTCGGCACCACCTTGCCGCCACAACTGCTGCCACTGGTAAGCCGACTTCACACGCACACGCAGCTGCCGGGCCACCTCGGGCGGTTTGACCTGCTGAGCGAACAGCTCCGCCGCCTGTATCCGCACCGCTTCCCGGCGCCGCCGTGCTGCAGGCGTCAGCCCGCCCCCATCCGCATATCTCACGCACCACGGACTACCGACAACACAACACCCACATCAGGATGTTCCGCAAACATCACCCTAACGAGCCGAGATCAGTAACTACCCGGCCTTGGGTCAAGGCCCATGCTCTGAATGACGATCGGTCCAGCGTGCCGGTTCCTGTTGCACGAAGCCGCCGTACCGGCGTGAGACGGCAACTTCGCTCACAACCTCGCAAGACCATGCAGGACACGGTGTTGACACGCTGAATGTTTGTGCCAGGTGCGCGGGCGGCTCATGATGGCTGGGTTGGTCTTGTGCTGGGGTCCAGCCGCACCCACGCCGGTCGGCCGGGCCAGAGCGGGCTCGGCCGGCCACCTCGGGAGGGGACATCCGGTACTGACTACGGCCTTGCCCCGCAGTCGGCCCGCGGCCATCTCCTTCAGCAGCGGGCCGGCGCTGTCCCCGCCGCCGCGGTGACCGATCTCGATCTCAAACTTCCCCTGTGACGCCGGGTTCAGCAGCGCGTCCATGTCCGCTACCTCGACGCCGCTGTTGCCCGGCTCCGTGCCGAGGGCCACGACATCAAGGACAGGGCGTCGCCCGCCTCTCCCCGCTCGAGGACCGGCACATCAACTACTTGGGCCGCTACCTGTTCAACATCAAGGCCAGCGGCCCCGGCCAGGGCCTGCGTCCCTTCCGTGCCCCGGCGCCACCGCGGACGACGAGGAAGAAGACGGACGCGGGCCGCTCCACGGGCCGGCCGTCGGCGGTGCGGCTGGCCCGTGGCCGTCACTGGTGCTCGTGGGCGGCCCAGGCGACAAGCTGGAGGGTGACGCCGTTCGGGTCGGTGACCTGGAAGAGGCGTTCGCCCCACGGCTCCTCACGCAGCGGCATGGTGATGGGCGCATCCTCGCTCCGCAGCCGCTCGTACTCGGTGTCCAGATCGTTCACGGTGAACGCGATGATCACGCCTGCGGCGCGCTGGTCCCGGAAGCCTTCGGGCAGGACCTCGATGCCGCGCTGAAGAAAGATCACGTTGGCCGCATCCTCGCGGACCAGCGAGGCGACGCCGTCGGCGGCCATGGCTTCCTGAAAGCCGAAGTGCTTGACCAGGAATGCGGCGGAGGCGGGGACGTCGTCAACGGTCAGGGAGACGGCTGTGGAGGTGATGTTCATGACCTGTCCTCGGGTTGGGGTAAATCTTTATACGTCGTACATTGTACTTTGTATAGAGTGGGAAGCGGAGGCACCCACGACCTCAGCGGGAAGAATGGAGCGCATGGTCAAGGAACACGGGGGCACGAGTGACCCGGCCCGCATCCTGGAACTGCTCTGGCGCGAGCCCGGATACGGAGGTTTCCGCCGCGGCCCCAAGCAGGGTCTGACGGTCGACGCCGTTGTCCGGGTCGCCGTCGAGCTCGCGGACTCCGACGGCCTGGAAGCCCTGACCATGCGCGGCATCGCCCGGCAGTTGGGCGTGACGCCGATGACGCTCTACACCTACGTCCCGGGTAAGGCGGAACTGCTCGACCTCATGCTGGACGCCGTGTACCTGGAGATGCCGCGCAGCGACCGATCGACGGCCCCGTGGCGCAGAAGGGTGGAGGCCGTCGCGCACGAGAACCGTGATCTGTACGACCGCCACCCCTGGGTGGCAACCATGCTCACCGCACGCCCGCCACTGGGTCCCGGCCTCATGGCCAAGTACGAACACGAACTGGCTGCGTTCGACGGCCTGGGGCTCGACGATGTGGAGATGGACGCAGCTCTCACCTTCCTTCTCGGCTTCGTCCAGTCCGTCGCCCGCGCGACCCTTGATACCCAGGCCGCCGCCCGCGACAGCGCGATGTCCGACCAGCAGTGGTGGGCCGTCAATGAGCCACTCCTGGTCAAAGTTTTCGATCCCGACCGGTTCCCCCTGGCTGCCCGTGTCGGAAGCGCCGCGGGCGCCGCCCACCAGGGCATGTACAACCCTGACCATGCCTTCAGCTTCGGACTGCAATGCGTCCTGGACGGTCTCGCCCACCTCATGAGTCAGCCCCGGTGACAACCCCGCGCCATCCTGGCCGCGTGACGCTTGGTGATTCTCGCAAATGGCCAGTTGCAAGAGTTCTGCGAAAGCTCCGGAGGCGATCACGAATCCACAGGTCGCCGTTTGCGGAAGTCCTCTCAAAACAGGCATGTTGTGCGAGACAGTTCTGACAGGCTGCCGGGGTGAACCTGACGCCCGATCAAGCAGTAAACGCGGCAGAACGAAACGACACCCAGCCTGCTCTGGTGGTCGGCGGCCGGCTGCTCGCCGTCGCCGCGATCGTCACCCTCGCCGCGCTCGCCACCACACGCGCCGCCCGCGACAACCGGCGTGCCACACTGCTCAAGGCCGTCGGCGCCGGACCCGCCACCGTCACCGCCGCCCTGCTGGCGCAGTACCTACTGCTGACCCTCCTGGCCTCAGCAAGCGAGCACCGGACTCGGTGGGCCGAGGATGCCCGGCCATCCCTCGGCCTGGCTCCGCTTGACCTTGACACAGTGACAAGGACTTCACTGCGCCAAGGAGGCGGTCCCCATGACAGTGCCGAGCGAGGGCACGAACACGATACGAGTTCTCCGGGGGCTGGAGAACGGCAGCTCATCGGTCCGGCTGCAGGCAGCGCTGGCGGTCGGCACGTGTTGGCGACACAGCTCGGGATTCGAGTTCGCGATAGAGGAGGCGTTCCGCGAGCTCGTAGATGGTCGGCCGTTTCGGGTCGATCGCAGCGCCGAGACGGCCGACGTGGATCTGCACTCCGGCCCGTCGAAGTGCAGACCCAATGGTGCGGCCGACCATCATCAGCCGGTTGTGCCGTCCCTGCGACTGACCCCAGGTGGCCAGGTCGGCGCCCACGAGGTGGTCGGCCGCGTAGGCCGCCGGGACCATGACCACCTCCACCGACTCACCAGAGTCAACCGCCGCTGCGGCATCCTCCAGGACCGGCCGGCCTGCGACCTCTACTACTACGGTCACAAGAGCAGCGACCGTGGTGGCATTAGGCGGGCGGCGGGCGAACTCGCTGGAACACTCACCGACATCCTCGGCTGGCGGCGGATGCTCCTCGTCTTCGCCGCCCTCGCCCTGCTCGGCGCGATCGCCGCCGCCACACTCTTGCCCCGGCAGCCGCCCCGCTCCGAGGGCACCTACCGTGCAGCTCTCACCTCACTTCCCCCGTTGCTGCGCCAGTTCCCGCAGCTGCGCCGCGCGGTGGCCACCGGCGGGCTGTGGTACTTCGCCTTCAATCTCATCTGGGTCGCCCTCGCCCTCACCTTGGCCGAGCCGCCGTACTCCCGCGGCCCGACCGCCATCGGCCTGTACAGCCTGGCCGGACTCCTCGGCTTCGCCGTACTCCCGCTCACCGGACGCCTCGCCGACCGGTACACCTCCCACACCGTGATCATCGCCGGCATGCTGGGCGCCGCGGCCGGAGCCACCCTGCTGGCCACCGGCCTGAACACCCCGCCGGCCACGGCACTCGGACTCGCCCTGTTCGACACCGGCTGCTTCGCCGCCCAGGCCGCAAACCAGAGCCGCATCATCGCCCTCGACCCCCAGCGCTCCGGCAGCCTCAGCGGCATCTACCTCGTGCTGTACTTCACGACCGGCGCCATCGGCACCGCCCTCGCCGCACCCCTGCTCAACATCCTCGGCTGGCAAGGCACCACCCTCACCGCCCTCACCGCGCTGCTCCTCGCCGCCGCCCTCGGACGCATGGGCGCCCGGCAGACCCGCCGCGAGTGAACTCGTGGCACGGGCCGTCGTCTCGCCTCACGCGCGCAGAGATGAGTTCTGAGACGGAGAGCTCTGCGGAACCGAGGCGACGGGCCTTCGCCGTCCTCGATCTGAGGGGAAGGCGACAAGGATTGCTCCGGTCAAGTTCAGTCGGCCGAAGGGTGCTTGCCGGGGGCGGAACCGTAACTCGGCAGCACTCATCCGGTGCGGAGCCCCGCAGGATGTACGCGATCACGTCGTCCAGCCCGTGCTGGCTCATCTCGGGCGGCGGCATGCCGCTCACCGCCATGCCGGCGTAGCCGTGGAGGACCGTGAAGACCGGTAGGGCGACCCGTTCCAGCGGGCCCTTTCGCGACTCGCCCCGGAGTCGGCCGTGACTGATCAGACCACCGTCGACGCCAAGGTGCGCTGGCTGAAGGACCGTACGACATACGCCGTCACCGACATCACGATCGACGACGACGGCACCCAGGCCCAGGCCGCCAAGGGGGAGTTCACCGGGTGGCAACTCCGAGCCGAGGGGCTGCCGGTCGACCTGTCCGAGAACACCTCGAAGGGCAAAGCCTTCTGGCTGGAGGCGATCTGAGCCAGGGGCAAAAACAGCGCGACGCCGGGGATGGCGAGTGTGGTCAAGGCTTGGGTGTGCAGGAACTGTCGCCATGTCGTGTCGGTCTGCCGCTGGGGAGCTGTCCATTTCCGTGCCACCAGGCGTCGGTGCCAGCGCAAGAGCGTGCCGGGGGCGACCGGCCTGTGCCCGCGCAGCCTTCTCGGCAGGAGCTGGACCAGGGCGGTGAGGATCGTGCGGTCGGCCCAGTCCAGGCGTGGCCTCCGGGTACCGCGGCGCAGCACGGCGACCTCATGATGCGGCACGAGCAGCTCGACGTCCTTGGACCGCGGAGGAACGGGTGAGCAGCACGATCCAGCTGAGCAGCCGCGTGGCGATCAGGTGGAGCAGACGCAAGGACATGAATCACGATCCTGTCCGCCCGTCGACGCTTTTTCGATCCTTGCTGGTCAAGAGGCATGGCCGAGTTACGGAACCCCGCAGGTCCTCAACCGGAACCAAGAACGAGATCATGTGCCGGGCCTACGACAACGCGGACGGCAGCTGGCTGATCAACCCCATGTTCATCGATCCGCTGCCGCGCAAGGAAGCCGCCTACCCCTGCTCCACCACCGGATACATCAACTCCGACAGCACGATGGGTCCGGTGCGGCGACAGGACGGCAGTGTTATCCCGGACAAGGAGGACTCGGTCCACGGAGGCTGAGGGGTTGGCACGAGTTCCCTGGGCTCGGCGGTCAGTGCGAAGCAGCGCAAGCCACGGGGAATGCGGTTGCTTCGTCGTAGTAGACAGCACGAAGGACGGAGGGAAGGCAACGTTTCCCCTCCTGTCATCTATAAATAATCTTATGGGCCGCGGGAGACGTGCGGATGACTCGTGATGGAGGCTGGTGTTGTTCCCGAGGCCGCCGGCGAACCGGCTACGGCGCCGGCGGTGCATGACGACACAACCCCTCCAAGCGAGAAGAGCAGGCATTTCGATGTCGAAGATTCTGATGGTCATCTCCGGTGCGAGCAGCCTGAAGATGGCGGACGGCTCGACCCACCCCACCGGTTACTGGGCGGAGGAGGTGGCCGCCTCCCACGAGGTGCTCGCCGCCGACGGCGGGGACATCGACCTGGCCACCCCGGGCGGGGTACGCCCCACAGTCGATGTCCTCAGCCTCGACGAGCGCGGCGGCGTGAGCGAGGAGGACGCGCAGAAGTTCCGCGCCTACCTCGACGGCATCGCCGATCAGTTGGCCACGCCGCTCGCCCTGTCCGACGTGCGGGCGGACGACTACGACGCGATCTACATTCCCGGCGGCCATGGCCCTATGGCGGACCTCGTCGCCGACGACGACCTCGGCCGTCTGCTCAACGAGGCAGTTGGCCAGGGCAAGCTCGTGGTCGCTCTGTGCCACGGAGTCGGCGCGCTGCTGAGCGCGAGCACGCCGGACGGCGGTTTCACTTTCGCCGGTCGCGAGCTGACCGCCTTCTCGGATGAGGAAGAGCGCCAGGGCGGCCTGGGCGACAACGTCCCCTTCTCCGTCGAGGGCCGCCTGCGCGAGCGTGGTGCGCAGGTCACGCCCGGCGCCCCGTGGAGCAGCACGGTCATCCATGACGCCGACCTGATCACCGGCCAGAACCCGCAGTCCAGCGTGGCCACGGCCCGCAAGGTGCTGGAGGCCCTGGCCGCTCGGTAAGCCACCGCCCTATGTCCGGGCTCTCAGCGGTGTGCTGTCGCCCGGACATGCCGTGCCGCCCCCGCCTCGCAGCCCGCGAGCACCGCGCGCGCCCAGCCGGCCGTCCGCGGGCTGCGGAGTGCGAAAAGCCGCTGAGCTCCCGCAGGCCCTCCAGCCGCGCATCACGCAAGGAACACATGTGACCAGCCCCGTTTCGAACCGTGGTCTCGACCACGTCGCCGTACACGTCTACGACCTCGACGCCTCGGTGGACTTCTACACTCGCGCCCTGGGTTTCCGCTTCGTTCGCGAATGGAGCGTCCCAGGCGGCGGAGTGCACCGTGCCGTCTTCCTCGACGCCGGTGACGACCGGCTCATCGAACTCTTCGATGCCGCTTCGACCCCGCCGGGCGGCTCGCCGCAAGGGCTTGACCCCGCGCAACGTCACGACGACGGCGAACGCAGCCGGGTGGCCGCTCTGGTGCACTTCGCCGTCCGCACCGATGACGTCGCCGACCTCTTCGACCGCGCGGTCGCCGCCGGCGCGCGTCTGCTGGCAGCCCCGAAGAAGATCACCACCGCTGGAGACGATCCGATGACCTTCCAGGTGGCGTTCGTCTACGGGCCCAACGACGAGGTCATCGAGTTCATCGACCGCGAGACCACGAACGGAGACCGGCAGTGAACCAGACTCCGGCTCGGCGACCGGTCCTGGCCGTGGTCACGTCCGCCGGCGAAGCGATCCGTTTCTTCGACGGTCTGAACTACGAGCCGCTCGGCGTTCTCGCGGTAGCCGCCCAGCCCCACGAGATCACCGTCGACCACACGGCAGAGCTGTTGTACGTCTCGCACACCTACCGCTCCGGCGTCTACACCGACCCTGGCGAGAAGGCACACGAGATCTCGATCGTCGACCCGTTCCTCCGCGAGCTCGTCGATGTCATCCCGCTCGCTCCCGAGGAAGCGCCCCACGGCCTCGCTCTCGACGCCGGCCGCGGGCTGCTCTACGTGACCGTCGAGGCCGGCCCCGCCGGCGGGGGAGCGGTCGTCGTGCTCGACACGGCCGCGCGCATGCCGGTTGGCCGCATCGAGGTCGGTGCCCACCGCCCCCACTGGTTCGCCATCACTCCCGACGGACGCAAAGGCTATGCCACCAACAAGGCGGACCCCTTCATCTCCGTCCTCGACCTCGCCCGCGGCGAACTCGCCGCACGCATCCCCGCCCCTTACGGCACCGAAGAGGTTGCCGTCTCCCCGGACGGTATCCACGCCTACGCCGCGGGCACGGCCCTCCACTACGACGGCGGCTCCGCGGGCCGGCCCCCGGCAACGGTCTTGGTGATCGACACCGGCTCCGATGAAGTAATCCACCGCGCGCCACTGAACGCGCCCGGCTGTCCTGTCCACGTGGCCGCGGACGGCCGCGTCCTGGTCGGTCTCGTGGCCACGGACGGCGCCGGACAGTCCGTGGCCGGGCAGCTGTCCGTCCACGGACCAGGTGGCCTCGAGCACCACTTCGACGCGCCGGTCGGAAAGGTCCCCATCACCATCCGCACCACGCCGGACGGCGGCCGTGCTTTCGTCGCCAACCTGTACTCGGGCACTCTCCACGTGATCGACCTCAACACCGGCACGGTCGAACGGACGTTGGACATCGACCCCGGCGATCAAGGAGCCCACGGCATCGTCTACCTGGCATGAGTCGGAGACCCGTGTCACCTTTGTCCCGCCGATGAAAGGATTCGCACGAGATGGAACGCACCCCCGAAGAGACATTTGAGGCTCATGTCAACGCATTGAGCTCAGGGGACCTCGACGCCATCGCCGCCAATTTCGCCCCGGACGCCGTGTTCATCACTCCATCCGGGATCCTGCGTGGCCGCGACGGTGTGAAGCAGGGCATCGGGGCGGTCCTCACCGACCTCCCGAACGCCCAGTGGAACCCGAGGAACCCGAAGTTCGCCGATGACGTCCTGTTCGTGGAATGGGCCGCCACCGCCAACACCACCCATGTGGACGACGGCGTGGACACCTTCGTCTTCCGCGACGGCCTCATCCACGCCCAGACCGTGCGCTACACCCTGCTCACCAACACCGCCCCCTGACACACCTCCGGCACCGTCCGAGGGGAGCACGCGGTCCGTTCAGCGGGTGGCCGGTGACATCGGGACGGTCTCGGACGGTGGTCGGCTTGCGCAGTAAGGTGATCAGGAGACCTGTGGATTCTTCTCCACGGGTTCTTCCTCATCTCACGGGAGGGTCTTCCTCCCCCTGGTAACGCTCTCTGAGAAGTGCGGTCCCGTGCCGAACCTTGATCTGTTGTTGACGTTTCTGGAGATTTATCGGACCGGGTCGCTGTCCGCGGCGGCGCAACGTCTCGGTGTGACGCAACCAGCGGTCACCGGACAGCTCGCGCGCCTGGAGCAGCAGATCGGCGAGCCGCTGTTCGTGCGCTCCCGCAAGGGGGTCGCTCCCACCCAGCGGGCAGCCGCTCTGGCTTCCCGCGTCGGCCTTCACGTGGACGAGCTTCGCGACGCCCTCGACTCCACCGACGTTTCACCCGCGCTGCGGGGCACGGTGCGAGTCGGAGGGGCGGCCGAAGTGATGAGCTTGCGGGTCCTGCCCGCGCTGTGTCCACTGACCCGTCGGGGACTGTGCGTCCACGCGACGCTGGGGCTGGCCAACGATCTGTTGTCCCTGCTGGTCTCCGGGCGGCTCGACCTCGTCGTCTCGGCGGTGCGCCCCACCGATGAGGCGCTGCTGGCGGTGCCACTGATCGACGAGGAATTCGTGCTTGTCGCGCCGCCCGCAGTGGCTCACACGGTGGACCCGGAGCGGCTCAAGGCCGACCCGGCGGAGGCGCTGGCGCATATCCCCGTGATCGGATACGCCGAGGAGCTGCCCATCCTGCGCCGCTATTGGCGCACCGAGTTCGGTCGCCGACCGCCCAACCCTGTCACGATGATCGTGTCGGATCTGCGGGCCGTCCTGGCCGCGGTGGCCGCGGGAGCCGGGATCTCTGTTCTGCCGCGCTACATCGCCGCCCCGGCCCTCGCAGCGGGGGACGTGGTGCAACTGCACCAGCCCGAGATCGCGCCACTCAACACGCTTTATCTGGCCACCCGGCGCGGGGCCCCCGCCAATCCAGCCCTCACGGTGTTGCGCGACCACCTCCAGCGTGCCGCACAAGAGTGGAACGAACTGTGATTGTCGCTCGTACCGTCCGGATACGCCGAGGAGCCGGCCGGCCCGGGTTGGTGTCCGCACGCGATCAGCAGGGCCGGTTGAGGAAGCCCTCCACGTGCTTGAGTCGGTGTGGCAGAGTTCCGCGCAACTGCTCGGTGGCGCGGGGTAGGGTCGCGGAGGTGACGGCCATCTCGCTGACGAGCATCTGGTGGGACGCGTCCTGGACGATGGTGACTCGTTCGTAGCGGCGCTCCATGAAGGCGTTCAGCGAGGCATCGACCTGTCGGTCGGGTACGTCGAGTTCCTCGTGAAGGGAGTCTTTTAGTCGCCTTGTGGTCTTTCAGTCCCTTTTTAGTTGTATTTCGATGCTGTCGAACTTTCCCGATATGTCATCACCGGGAAGATGGCAGACATTCAGACCTTCTTCGCTCTCCAAGGCCCCTTGGTTGATTCAGCGTGCTTCCGAGGGTGACGCAAGCCAGGGTAGAGGGCTCCCCGGCACGGGGATGGCCACGAAGCAGCCGCCCGCGCCGGCCAGTCAAGGTGTTTCAGCTCCTTGCTGCTCACGAGGCAGATGGACGTGATACGTGGGACTATGAGGGGGATTGCCCCCGGTCGGCAGGTGGTGGGAGGAGCGGACATGGAGATCAAGCCACAGGCGGCCGTCATCCCCAAAGACACCGACCAACTCGAGCAGGGGAAATACGGCCCCGTTTATCCGAGAACACCGGCGTGTTACGGGTTCACCATCGTCGCGAAGGTCAAGCCGGGCCGGGCCGACGCGATACGTGAGCACGGCTATACCTTGGCCAAGGCTTTGGAGGAAGATCCATATCTTCTCGCACCGCTGAAGTTGCACTACCTGCGCTGGGTGCTCTTCGACGACGATACGCGCTTCATGTATCAGGGGATCTTCGACACGGATTTCGACAAGTACACCGAGGACGCCGTCGCGCTTTTCAGCGAGGCGGGGGTGAACACGGCCTTCGAGAACCTCGAAGGGTTCCCCGAGGACTGGCGGACCAACCCTGAGGCGTTCGTCAGGTTTGTGCGTGAACACCATTGTCCGAGCTTCATCGAGTACGGGGAGTACCCGTATGTGACCGCTGATGAGATCAAGAAGGCTCTGCGGATCAAGGATGCTCTGTCGGAGATGCTCGACCAGCTGCAGTGAGAGCGGGCTGCCGCGCGCTTGTCCCGCTGCGGATCGGAGACGAGATGAGCGACGCCAGGACCGCGCGCACCTACAACCAGAACCACGTCCCGCGCGAATACACTCCTGGTCGGCGACGGGTGAGCATCTACGTCTCGTGGAGCTATCCGGCCGAGGCGGGCAGAAATCCGGCCGGGCTGGACAACCGGTTCTCCACGATGACGGAGGTCAGGCGGGTGGCGTGGCCTGCCTACGAGGACCCGAAGTGGTCGGACCCGTTTCAGTTCCAGCAAGGCATCGCCGGATCATTGGAATTGTTCTTCTGGGCCTGGGTGCCGTTCCAGCAGTTCGTCGAGGAGGTCACCGGCCACCCCGTCCCGGTGTATCAGCGCATCGACCAGGCCGGTTTCCGGACCCCGCTCGACGAACGCGTGCTGGCCGACACCGACACCCTGTTCGTGTTCGGACTGGACCACATGGTCACCGGGCAGGCGGCCCAGCCAGAGGAGATCGAGGCACTGCGGGCTTTCCTCGGCCGAGAGGACGCCTGTCTGGTCCTGGGGCCTCACCATGACGTCGGGGCGTCGGACGATCTGGCCGTGCGGGACCTGGAGTACCACCATCACGGCGATCCCTTGGTCCCTCGCCAGCAGCGGTTCGCCACGTACGTGCGGGGCTTGATGCAGGGCCTCGGGGTGCCGGTCGAGAACCGCTACGGACTGCGGCCCGCGGTGCGGGAGAAGAACAAGATCGCCCCGCTGTCCACAGTCGGGGACCTGGACGCGAAAGGGTGGCTGGAAGGGGTGACGAACTTCAACTTCCATATGCACCTGCCGCATTACGCCGTGACGACGGACGAGCCGGATGTCATCCACGTGCTGGCCAGGCAGCCGATCGACACCTCCAGACCGCATCCGTTCACCGAGGCCGGAAACACCGAGTTCAACATGTTCCTGTGGATGCCTCCGAGCGGTGAGCGGGCCGGCGATGTGCTGCTGGCGGACTCCACGATCTTCAGTTCGCTGTTCGGCGGCGACGAGAGCCTGCGGAACTTCTGGCGGAACCTCGTCTCGAAGTAGTGGCGCAGGGAGGCGAACCGTGAGCGGACCTACGCAAGTCGCGTTGGAACTCGACGATATTCAGCGCGGGGTCCTCAGCCCCCGCCCGACCCCTTACGCGGCGACGTACCTTGTGTTCCGCCTCGATGACCGGACAGGCGGGCGGGAGTTGATGCGGCGCGCGAGCACGGTGGTGACCTCTGCCGCCGACTCGGTCAGCCCCCTGGGGGACACCTGGGTCAGCGTCGCGGTCACCTGCCACGGCCTGGAGGCGCTGGGTGTGCCGCGCGCATCACTGGACACGTTCGCCTGGGAGTTCCGGCAGGGGATGGCCGCCCGGGCCAAAGCGCTGAGCGATGTCGGCGAGAGCAGCCCCGGGAACTGGGAGGCCCCACTGGGCACGCCGGATGTCCACGTGGTGGTCGCGGCGGTCGCGCCTGACACCCCGCGGTTGGAGGCGGCCCTCGACCGGGCCCGCCCCGCGTACGACCGCCTCCGCGGTGTGACCGCGATCTGGCGGCAGGACTGTCACGCGCTGCCCACCGAGACCGAGCATTTCGGCTATCGCGACGGCGTCAGCCATCCGGCCGTCGAAGGAAGTGGCATCCCCGGGTCGAACCAGCTTGAGGTGCCGTTGAAGGCCGGGGAGTTCGTGCTCGGCTACCGGGACGAGATCGGCGGTATCCAGACCCCGCGGCCGCAGGTGCTGGGACGCAACGGCAGCTACGCGGTCTTCCGTAAACTCCACCAGGATGTCGCCGCGTTCCGACGCTACCTGCGGGAGAACACCACTGGTTGCGAAGACGAGGAACTGCTGGCGGCCAAGATCATGGGACGCTGGCGCAGCGGAGCTCCCCTGGCGCTCTGCCCGCAGCACGACGACCCCGCCCTCGGTGCCGACCCGCACCGCCGCAACACCTTCCTATACGGGCGAGACGATCCGGCGGGATTCATCACGCCCGGGGGCTGCCACATCCGCCGGGCCAACCCCCGCGATGCCTCGGTGGCGGGAGAGGTGCGACTGCACCGCATGATCAGACGAGGGGCCGTCTACGGTCCACCGCTGCCCGAGGGAGTTCTGGAGGACGACGGGGCCGACCGCGGCCTGATGTTCGCGTTCATCGGAGCCCACCTCGGGCGGCAGTTCGAGTTCGTCCAGTCGGAATGGATGAACGACGGCGTCTTCTTCGGCGCGGGCAACGCCAAAGACCCCGTCACCGGATCCCACGACGGCGACACGGGCTTCACCATTCCCCGGCGGCCGGTGCGACGGCGTCTTACCCCTCTGCCGCGGTTCGCCGTCACCCGCGGCGGCGAGTACTGCTTCCTGCCGGGCCTCAGCGCCCTGCGCTGGCTCGGCGATCTCCAGGACTGACAGAACGGCGACGCGCGCCATGACGGCCCTGTCGCTCCAGGAGAAGCGGGGTGGTGGTTGGGACCGCCGCGCGATCGCGAGTTGATGGCGGAGCATCAGGATCTCTGCGTCTTTCGCTGCACTCGAGCGAGCGAACAGGGCAAGCCATCGGAAGGTCCGGTAGGCGAGCAGGTAGATCAGCCGTATCACCACGACCGGCATGCTGCCTGAGAACGGCTTGCGGCCTGCTGAGCTTTGACAGATCCAAACCAGCAGGTCATCCCGGGTGACATGATTCCCGGCACCCACAGGGTCATGTCCTCGGCGCGCGAGCGCCAGAAGAAGGGCGCTCCGGGGCGTCGGCGACCAGGCGGCTCAGGGTCCTGGAGGGGAGGTGGGTGGGCTGGATGACGACGAATCCGTGGGCGGCCCAGAAGTTGACCAGCGGCGCGTAGCCGTTCAGCGAGGAGAGGTTGTTCGAGGGGCCTTGACCGTGGGAGAGCAGGATGACGGGCAGGCCAGTGCCGGTCTCGGGTGCGGAGACGCGTACTTGGAGGTCCACGGGACGTCCGGGTACGGGACAGCAAGCGGGCGCAATGGCATGAACCAGACCGTGGTGGATCAGTAGCCGTAGATCATCTTGTAGGCGGCCTCGGGGAGGAACTCGCCGGCCGAGGAGCCGGCTCCGACGCCGCAGTTGCCGTCGGACTCGCCCGGGGTCTTGATCCACAAGAGCATCTCGGCGCCTCCGCCCATCTGGGTGGGGGTGCCGATGCGGCGGCCCGAGGGGTTGCACCACTGGCCGTTGGAGCCGTTGCCGTTGCGGCTGGTGTCCACGACGAACGGCTTGGTGTAGCCGTAGCGGGCGTTGAGTTCGCTGTTGACGGCGTTGCCGTAGGCGGTGTTCTCGACCGTGGTGAAGTAGTTGGAAACGTTGAGGGAGAAGCCGTGGGCCTGTCGAAGACCGGCTTCGTGGAGGCGCCGGGCCATGGCCGCCGGGTCCGCCCAGCCCGGGTTGCCGGCGTCGAGGTAGACCCAGGTGTTGGGGGCCTGCCGGTTGAACTGGGCGAGGGCGCCGGTGAGCATGCCCTCGCGTTCGTCGATCTGAGCCTGGGTCATGCAACCGTAGTCCCCGAGAGAGTCCGGTTCGAGGATCACGACAGCCGGGCGGTTGGCGATCCCGCCGGCGAACTGGGCGATCCAGGTCGCGTAGGCGGACGGCGAAGCGGCCCCGCCCGCGGAGTGTCCGCCGCAGTAGTCGCGGTTGTATATGTTGTAGGCGACGAGGATGGGTAGTTTATCGCCATTGTTCGCGGCGCCCACGTATGCGCCGGTGGCGGTGCCGATGGTGCCGCTCCAGGAACCGAACCAGCGGGCCATCGGGGTATTGGCGATGAAGGCGTTGATCGCGGGCGCCCGGCCGTCGCCGGGGTTGGCGGCGGCCCACCTCTTCGCGCTGGAGTCGGGGTCCACGTAGAACCCGTTGGTCATGGTGGTCGGGTCGGCCGCGTGGGCGGACGGTGCGATGGCGAGCGCCAGCGGC
This sequence comes from Streptomyces sp. 11-1-2, assembly GCF_003595545.1. NCBI lineage: Bacteria > Bacillati > Actinomycetota > Actinomycetes > Kitasatosporales > Streptomycetaceae > Streptomyces > Streptomyces sp. 11-1-2. The sequence goes on along the minus strand of NZ_CP022545.1, from coordinate 224,102 downwards.
AGAGCGAAGAACGCTGCCACCAGGGCGCGGAGTCTGTGGCGCATGACTGTACCTCGATTTCCTGACAGGGATGCGTCGCCCGCTCTCGGTCACGAGCGAGCGACGTGCTGAGGAAGTGCGGTGGTACGAGGCCCGCTTGTGCCGGCGACTCCCTGGTGCAGGCGACAGGGCCGAAGGTTGGCGGCGAGTATTGGGAGCACTCCTAATGGGAGCGCTCCCAATGGCGCTGAGAGTACTTGGGGCGTGGGAGGTATCGTGTTGTGGGCTGGTGAAACTGTCAAGGGTCGACGTAACAACTCGCCCTTCACGGGGCGAGGGCAAGGCTCTGCGGCCTCAAAATTGGAAGCGCTCCCAACCCTCCGGTCCCTGACGGACCCGTACTCGTCCTCCGTCGCCCGCCGGGCCGGTGGCAGCGGAATGAGCCAGGGTGAGACGCGTCCCGTCCGATCGAGAGGGAAGAGCACATGGCTCATGGCAGAAGACGCGACGCGATCTGGGGCCGCCATCGATTTCCCGACCTGGCTTGTTCGGCCGGCAGAAGGCGGTGCAACTTCACGAGGGGCCGCGAGTGTCAGAATGACGGCTCGCAGGCGGTGTTGAACGTGTGGGTGGCGTACGTGACCCGGCGGGCGGCGAGTCCGTCGGGAGCGGGGAAGAGTGGTCGTGGTGGACAGTCGTGGGGGAGCGTCGGTGGACAGCGGGAAGGCCGCGCGGAGTGGCGGGCCGACGTCGGTGAAGATCGCGCACATAGCCGAGTTGGCGGGTGTGTCGGTGCCCACGGTGTCGCGGGTGCTCAACGGCCGGCCAGGGGTGTCCGACGAGACCCGGGCCCGGGTCGAGGAACTGATCAACGAGTACGGATACCGCAAGTCCTCGGACAACAAGCAGAGGTTCGTGGAGCTGATCTTCCGCGAGCTGGAGAGCATGTGGGTGGGGGAGATCATCCGCGGTGTCGAGGAGGCGGCCCGCAGGAACCACGCGGGCGTCGTGGTCTCCAAGTTCGGCCTGCACGACGCCGACGCCTCGGTCGACGACACCGTGGGGCGACGCCCGCTGTGTGTCCTGTCCGTGTTCCAACTCCCTGAAGCGGAACGGGAGCGATTCAAGGCGAAAGGCATCCCTTACGTCGTCTTCGATCCGGTCGACGACGTTCCCGACGGCGTGCCCTATGTCGGTGCCACCAACTTCAAGGGGGGCCAGTCCGCGACGCGCCACGCGCTGTCCCTCGGGCACCGGCGCATCGCGATGATCGACGGTCCCGATCACGCGTTCTGCCTGGCCCGGGCGGCGGGCTACCGGTCCGCTCTCGAGGCGGCCGGACTGCCCGTGGACCCGGATCTGACGGTCCGTGCCCAACTCACGCGGGAGGGCGGCCAGATCGCGGCCCGCACCCTGCTCGGCAGGCCCCAACGGCCCACCGCGATCGTCACCGCGAACGACATGCAGGCGTTGGGCGTCTATCAGGCGGCCCGCGAGGCCGGGCTTCGTGTCCCGGAGGACCTGAGCGTGGTCGGTTTCGACGACATGCCGGTCGCTGTCTGGGCGGATCCGCCGTTGACGACGGTGCATCAGCCCTTGAGTGAAATGGGCGCTGCCGCAACGGAGTTGGCCCTCGCGCTGGGCCGCGGCGAGAGGGTTCCGCAGCTCGGTCTGGAGGTCGCCACGGAACTCGTGGTCCGCCAGAGCACGGCACCGCCGAGGAGCTGAGCGCGGCTCTGCCGACACGTCGGGTGCGGCATGCGGCGTGCGGCGAGAAATTTTCACGCAAGAGTTTCTGTTCCCAGGTTGAAAATCTTGCGCACACAGGATTGACCGAGCTCCGTCAAGCGCCTCATCATTCCTACGTCCGAAGGTCCGGTCGCCGTTCGAGATATCGACCAGACTTCGTGCTTCACCGCATGTGCACCAGATGAGCCGCTATGGAGTCGCCCATGCCCTTGTTACATCGCCATGCCTATGTGGCCCTGCTCATCGCCCCGTTGGCGGCGTGCTCGGCCGTGCCCGCGAAGGGAGCGACACCGGCGGGCACCCGCCAGCAGGACCTGCCGGGCAGTTTCCGCTGGTCGTCCACGGGATCGGTGATCTCACTCCAGCAGGACGGCAGCGCCATCGGCAGCGACGGCAACCGCAACGACCAGACCATGACCGTTGACCCCTGTCGGCTCCAACTCCTCTACCAGGGCCGCAACCCCAACTCCAGCGGCGAGTACTCGCAGTCGCCCTACCGGCTCGGCCTGGCCACCCAGACCAACCCCACCTGCTGAGACCTCCCTGTCCCCCACGCAAGGAGTTACACATGTCGACCAGTCGACGCACCTTCCTCGGCCTGACCGCGGCCGCGACAGCGGGCCTGAGCATTCCCCTGCTCGGCTCGGCACCGGCTTCCGCCTCAGGCGCCGAACCGGCCGCGCCCGCCGGACAGTTCGCCGTCGGTGTACGCCAGTTCAACTGGAGCCGCGGCGCCCGCTCGCTGTTCACCAAGGTCTTCTACCCCACCCCCGGAGCCCCCGGCGGCGCCCCCATACCGAACGCCCCTCTCGCCGACGGTGTCTTCCCCGTCGCCGAGTGGAGCCACGGCATGTACGGCAACTCCGACTCGTACGCCTCGCAGACCCACGCGATAGCCTCCGCCGGCTTTATCTGCCCCGCCCCCTCGTTCTCCGACAACACCAATCTCGGCTCCGTGTACGGAGGCGAATGGTCGAGGGACGTCTCCGAGGTCATCACCCGGACCCTGGCGCTCAACGGGAGCACGGGCGGCCCCTTCGCCGGGCACATCGACACCGCAGCCGGCGTCGGCGTCTCCGGGCACTCGATGGGCGGCATGACCACCCACGGCCTGGTGACCGCCTGGCCCGACGACCGCATCACCGCCGCGGTCCCGGTCGCCTGCGTGGACATGGGCACCCCCGCCGCCTCGGTCCGTGCGGGCGTGCTTTTCATCCACGGCGACAAGGACCCGACCTGCGACTACGCCCTGGCCCGGCGAGCGTATGAGGAACTGCCCGCACTCAAGGCATTTCTCACCCACCTCGGCGCGGACCACGCCGCATATCTGAACCCGGGGTTCCCCACCTTCGACCGGACCCAGAACACCCTCGTGGACTGGTTCCGGTGGCGGCTGTACCACGACACGGCTGCCCGCGACCGTCTCCCGGCCGATGCCACCGGCGCCGGTACCCGCTGGGAATCCGCCCTCTCCTGACGGCCGCGGGCCGGACGAATTCCAGGCCCTGCACCGCCACCCACCCCTATCAGAACGGGATCCGCAATGACCGACAGATCCTCCCGAAGGCGTACCCCGCGACGCGCCCGGACGGCGATCGGCGCCGCGGCGACCGGCGTCACGGCGGCAGCGGCCGTCCTGGCGTTCTCACCCACCGCTCATGCCGCCGACACCCTCGGCGGTGCGGCCGCCCAGAAGGGCCGGTACTTCGGCGCCGCGGTCGCACCCCACCTCGGTGAGACGGACTACGAGTCCACGCTCAACCGGGAGTTCTCCAGCGTCGTCGCCGAGAACGCGATGAAGTGGGACGCCACCGAGCCGAGCCCGAATCAGTTCAACTTCAGCGGCGGCGACCAACTCGTCAACTACGCCCAGCAGCGCGGCAAATGGGTACGCGGCCACACCCTGGTCTGGCACGCCCAACAGCCCGGCTGGGTACAGGGATTGGCCGGCGACTCCCTGCGCCAGGCCATGCGCAACCACATCAGCAAGGTCGCCGCCCACTACGCGGGCAAGATTGACTCCTGGGACGTGGTCAACGAGGCGTTCGAATGGGACGGCGGCCGCCGCCAGTCCAACCTCCAGCAGCAGCTCGGCAACGGCTGGATAGAGGACGCCTTCCGCACCGCGAAGTCAGCCGACCCCAAGGCCAAGCTCTGCTACAACGATTACGGCACCGACGGCATCAACGCCAAGAGCGACGCCATCTACCGGATGGTCCAGGACTTCCGCGCCCGCGGCGTCCCGATCGATTGTGTCGGCTTCCAGAGCCACCTGGCCTCGAACTCCGACCTCGGCACCTATCGGCAGAACCTCCAGCGCTTCGCCGACCTCGGCGTGAACGTGCAGATCACCGAGCTCGACGTCGGCGGCTCCGGATCGGCGCAGGCCAATGTGTACCGGCAGGTCGCCCAGGCGTGCGTGGCCGTCGCCCGCTGCAACGGCATCACCGTGTGGGGCGTCACCGACAAGTACTCCTGGCGCGCCCAGGAAACCCCGCTGCTCTTCAACGGCAGCTACCAGAAGAAGGAGGCGTACGGCGCGGTCCTCGCGGTACTGAACAGCGCCTGAATTCGGCCGGGGCCCGGCGGTCGTTTCGCCGGGCCCCGCATCGGGACTGTCATGATCCTGGGCCCTTCGAGATCCAGGCCGGTGGCGAAGGCCCTTCACGGGCAGGGGTCGTCCGGTCCCCAGGCACCACTATGAACCGCGCACCACATCGGCAGTCCGGGCAGCCTCTGACGGGCCATCCGGAACCGCGTACTCAAGGATGACGAGGTACCCATGCGCAGACGAAGTATCAGCCCCAGACATCTGTCCGGGGTGTTCGCCGCTGCGGTTGCGACCCTCCTCTTGTTGGCGTCGACGCTCGTCGCCAACCCGGCTCAGGCTGCCACCAGCGGTGCCCTGCGCGGTGGGGGTTCCGGCCGGTGTCTCGACGTACCGAACGCCAACCAGACCGACGGCACGTCCCTACAGCTCTGGGACTGCTCGAGCGGGACCAACCAACAGTGGACACGCACGGATAGCAGTCAGTTGACCGTGTTCGGCAACAAGTGTCTGGATGTCCCGGGCCACGCCACGACGGCCGGTACCCGGGTGCAGATCTGGACCTGTAGCGGCGGTGCCAACCAGGAGTGGCGAGTCAACTCCGACGGCACGATCGTCGGCGTGGAGTCCGGGCTCTGCCTGGACGTCTCGGGTGCCGGCCCGGTCAACGGCACGGCGGTGCAGATCCGGACGTGCAATGGCGGCAGCAACCAGAAGTGGACCGGCCTGTCCGGGACTCCGGGCGACACGTGCGCTCTTCCCTCCGCGTACCGGTGGACGTCGACAGGTGTGCTGGCGCAGCCGGCGAACGGGTGGGTCTCACTGAAGGACTTCACCAACGTCGTGTACAACGGCAAGCACCTGGTCTACGCCTCGAACGTTTCGGGATCTTCGTACGGCTCGATGGCGTTCGGCCCCTTCACGAACTGGTCGGACATGGCGTCGGCCGGCCAGACCGGCATGAGCCAGTCCGCGGTGGCGCCCACGCTGTTCTACTTCGCGCCCAAGAACATCTGGGTACTGGCGTATCAGTGGGGCGCCTGGCCCTTCATCTACCGCACGTCGAGCGACCCCACCAACCCCAACGGGTGGTCCTCGCCGCAGCCGCTGTTCACCGGCAGCATCCCCGACTCCGGCACCGGCCCGATCGACCAGACCCTGATCGCCGACGGCCAGAACATGTACCTGTTCTTCGCCGGTGACAACGGCAAGATCTACCGGGCGAGCATGCCGATCGGGAACTTCCCGGGCAACTTCGGCTCCTCCTACACGACGGTCATGAGCGACACGCAGAACAACCTGTTCGAGGCGCCGCAGGTCTACAAGGTCAAGGACCAGAACCAGTACCTGATGATCGTTGAGGCGATCGGTGCGAATGGGCGCTACTTCCGCTCGTTCACGGCCTCCAGCCTGAGCGGTTCGTGGACCCCGCAGGCCAGCAGCGAAAGCAACCCCTTCGCGGGCAAGGCCAACAGCGGTGCCACCTGGACCAACGACATCAGCCACGGTGACCTGGTCCGCAACAACCCCGACCAGACCATGACCATCGACCCCTGCAACCTACAGTTCCTCTACCAGGGCAAGTCCCCCAACGCGGGCGGCCCCTACGACCAACTGCCCTGGCGGCCGGGCATCCTTACTTTGCAGCGCTGACCTGCCTGATCCACGATGATCGCGATCTGGTGCGGTCCACCGGTGCTCAGAGGCACGGTTGCCGGGGGTCGGTTGTTCTTCTGTGCTGGTCGAGGTCAAGTGGCACCCCGGCCCTGCAAGGGCCGGGGTCGGAAGGGTGGTGGCCAAAACGCCGACGGTGCCGCTGAGACCCGCACGCCGCTCTTCGGCCGGACGTGACGACCGGTGAGAGTCGACGTGGCGCAGCAGCCGTCATACCCCGGCCACCGGCGGACTGCTGCGGAACCTGTGCGCGATCATCGCTTGGACGGGGGCCTGCGCCGACCATAAAGGCACGCTGTCCTATTGCGCGCGATCAAACCAAACTGATATTGGTTCAGTGTTGAGCGGCGACAGCGAGAAGACCGTGAATCCCGGAGTGGTGTTGATGAACCAAGGCTCCTGCCATCTCAGCGGCATCGCACAACCTGGACTACGCCTCATGCTGCCCGTCACGGTGGTACCGGCATGATGCGGACTGGACGGGAGATCCGGGTCAGGGCATACCCGGCCGGCAGCGTCAGCCCGGATGACTTCGAGTTGGTCGAGGTCCCCGTGCCCCGGCCCGGGCCGGGGCAGGTGCTCGTACGCAACACGTGGACATCGGTGGATCCAGGCCTTCGGCTGCGGCTACGTCCCGACGCCCCCTCCGGCTATTTCGCCGCCTTCCCACTCGGACGCCCCATGGACGGCATCATGACCGTGGGGGAGGTGGTGGAGTCCCGGGCCGAGGGCTTCGCCCCGGGTGACATCGTGTGGCACGCCCAGGGCTGGCGCGACTATGCGGTGGTGGACGCGGGTGCCGAGCAGCTCAGCGGCCTCGGCACCCTGACACACCTGGATGTCGACGAGTGCGAGCCGCAGTGGTATCTCGGCCCGCTGGGCGGTATGGGATTGACGGCCTACGCGGGCCTGCACGTCGTTGACGCGCTACGAGGTGGGGAGACGGTCTGGGTCTCGGCCGCCGCGGGGGCAGTGGGCAGCTTGGCCGTGCAGATCGCACGGCTCATGGGTAATCGGGTAGTGGCCAGCGCGGGCACCGATGACAAGGTCGACTGGCTGCGGGACCGCCTGGGCGCGGACGCCTTCAACTACCGGGTGGAAAGCATCGAGGCGAGGCTGGGCGACATCGCGCCCGACGGAATCGACGTCTATTTCGACTCGGTCGGGGGACCCACCTCGAGGCTGCCCTGTCACACCTGCGGAGGGGTGGGCGCGTGGCGATGTGTGGCTCGATCTCGGAGTACGAGTCCGGCTCGGCCGGGCCACGGAATCTGTTCCTCGCGGTGTCCAAGGACCTGCCCCTTCGCGGGTTCCGCGGGAGCAGCAACCTGCATCTCATGGGGCAGATGCAGCGCCAGATGGCCGGGTGGCTCCGCGACGGCGAGATGGAGCATCGCGAGACGGTGTTCGCGGGCTTGGAGTCGGCTCCGCAAGCGCTGACGGAACTGATCGCCGGCCGAACGACCGGAAAGACACTCGTCCGCCTCAGCTGACCCGATCCCCCTCGGCGATGCACAGGCGAGCCGCTGTGGACGCACTTCCGGGACCACCCGCATTACGCCGACGTCATCGACGCCTTCCGCACCGGGAGTGCTGGAGTCGGCGCTGAACGCGCCGGAATTCTCAGGGACTTCGGACGCGGTCAGCAGCGCGCCGATCGCGGCGGTGACGCTGGTGCGCGTCACGGTCACGCCTTGCCCCGGCCGAGCGCGCCGAGCGTCGCCACATCCGCTTTTGAGCCGCACACGAGCGGACTCATCCGCGCTCACGGTCCGGTGGCGGCCGACACGGGGGTCTGTTCGCGCAGGCACCAGGCGAGTGCGGCCGGCCATGGGCCGTAGCCGTCTTCGGGGGTGATGTGGCCGGCGGCGGGGAGGACGTCGCAGTCCAGGTTGAGCGCGGCGCTCCACGCGCGTGGGTTGGCGGGCGCGTATGGATCGGTCGCCGAGACGACCACATGCGGTCCATGACCGACGATGACGAAGAACCCGGAATTCACGCGTGCCTGGTCGATTGCCTCGGCGATCGCGACGCGTCCCTGATCCGTGCCCTTTGAAGACAAGTCGATGACGGGTACGAAACCACAAGCAGCGGTGGCGGCTACCTGGTTACCTTGCATGACCAATCTCTCCTCTTCGGTTGCTTCTCGACCTACTGAGTTTTTCGTTAGTTCTGTGGGTGCAGGGGCTTCGGCGGTGTGAGCATGTTGGTGTGTCTTCCGAGTCGCAGGCCGTTGTTTCCGACGTCTCCGTTCTGCCGCTGACGCGGCCGCAGTTGGCCGAGGCCCGGCGCATGCGCGCGGTCGAGTTGTTCGAGCAAGGACGTTCTTCATCCGTGGTTGCACGGATGGTGGGGATCCACCCCGAGAGCGTGCGCCGGTGGAAACGCCTGTGGGAGCAGGGTGGGGTTGAGGCACTGCGGCGGCGTCCGGCCACCGGGCGGCCGCCCAAGCTGGATGACGCGCAAGTGGAGCTGTTTCGGACCGCGTTGGAGCAGGGCGCTCAGGCGCACGGGTTCGAGGCGGATCTGTGGACCTTGGAACGGGTCGGCGTGGTGGTTGAGCGGGTGACCGGGGTGAAGCTGGCCCGGGCATCCGTGTGGCGCCTGCTTACCGGGCGGCTGGGGTGGAGTCTGCGGCGGCCCATGCGTCAGGCCGTCGAGCGGGACGAGTCCGAGATCGCCCGGTGGGTCGCCCAGGAGTGGCCACGCATCAAAAGGGGGTGGTGAAGAAACGTGCCTGGATTGTGTTCTTCGATGAATCGGGTGTATCGCTGCTGCCCCGGGTTCGCCGCACCTGCGCACCCCGCGGGCGCACTCCCACGCTGCGGCACCGGCTGAACTGGAAACGAGCCGGGATGGCCGCCGCGCTGGGCTACCACGCCGCTGACCTTGGACGTGGCCCGCGGCTGTGCTTCCACCTCAAGCCGGGCAGCTATGACACCACTTTCTTGATCGAAGTGTTGGAACACGTCAAGACCTTCTACGCCGGCGAGTCGGTGGTGTTGGTGTGGGACGGACTGTCGGCCCGCTGGAGTCGGAGCATGCGGGCCTGGGCGGCCGAGCAGGACTGGCTGAGCTTGAGCGGCTGCCGGCCTACGCACCCGAACTCAACCCAGTGGAACTGCTGTGGTCGGCCATCAGGGCCCGCGAGCTGGCCAACCTCGCCGGCGACCACCTCGCCGATGTCGCCGACGCGGCCGAACGCGGCATCCACCGGATCTGCTCCAACGAACAACTCCCGTGGTCCTTCCTCACTCACACCGGATTGACAATTCATCCTGAACCACCACGGAACTAACGAAAACCTCAGTAGTTCGACGTTTCGAGAGTGCTGGCAGTGGGCCGGGGTGGAGGCGCGGCGGGCGTATGCGACCGAGCAGAACCGCCGCTGTTTCCGCGCGAACCTGAACGGCGCGGACGCGGTTGCCGCCGTGACGAAGGCCGCTCCACAGCCTCACCGGTTGATCGCAGAGAGAGCTGCAAGGCACAGGGTGAGGCAGGCTGCGAAGGTGACGCCGCCGCGGGTGAAGGCTGCTGGGATCGTCGCACCGTCCCAGCGGGCCAGGACGAAGGATATGGCCGCGGTGATGGTGGAGAACAAGGCTGCCACGGCCAGGACGAGGAGTAAGAAGGCTGGGGATGTGTGGTCCATGAGTGCACCGCCTGGATCGTGTTGTCGGTGAGGATGACCACGATTCCTGGGCAGAGCTTGCGGGCGGTCCGGTTGGATGGTTCTTCGGTGACAACGAGGGGTTGTCCGCCGAACAACTGAAGGGGGAAGGCACGTGGGTGGCGGGAGGAACCGACACGGGGCGACCGTGGGCACCGCCGCGGGGGTCGTGCACCGAGATCAATCAGCTCGTTGAGCTGGTGCGGTCCTGGATCGACGAGTCATCGGTTCCGGTGAGCCAGCTGCACCAGCGGCTCACACCGGAGCATTTCGTTGCCCGGGCTGTGCCCGAGCTGCGTCGGCTGCGTGACCTGCTGGCCGGTGACGGGCTGGAGTGGGACGTGGTCGAGGCCGTGGCCGACGTGTGCTTTCCGGACGACTCCAGCGACCGGTGTACGCCGCGCCTGGAGGCGGCAAGAGCGTTATGGGACCGGGCACAGACCAGTCCCACACCGCTCGCCGGGGCGCAGGAGCTGGCGCTCGCCAGGGAGCTGCTGGCGGCCAAGGACCGCACGATCGAGATCTACCAGGAGATGCAGCGGCTCCAGACGGCCTACGAGGCGAGCGAACGGGGCCGGTACCAGGTGCTGCAGATCGCCACCCTGCTCTTCGCCATGGCCGGCCAGGCCCAGGCACAGGTCACGGAACTGAAGCGCCGGGCCGACGCTCTGAAGCCGCTGTCGGACCGGCATCCGCAGGAGCACACGGCACTGGAACTGCGTCTTTCCCGGGCGCAGCGGCAGCAGGCGGAACTGAGCGAGCAGCTGTCCCGTGCCGAACAAGAACGGGAGACCGCCCAGCGGGTTGCCGACCATGCCGCCCGCCGCATCCAGATCCTGGAAGACGAGCTTGCCGAACTGCGCTTCCGGATGGGGCATGATGACCCGGCTCCGCCGGAGAATCCGGCCCAGCAGTCACCTCAGCCCAGCCTCGGTGCCACCGGCCACGACGATGCGGTCCTCGATGAGGAACACGCGGCCGTTCAGCAAGCGGCTGACGACCTGGGTTACCAGGTGCCTTCCCCTCCAGCCGCTGGCACTTTCGGGATGAGGACCGTCCCCGGACAAATACACCGTGCGGCCGAACCACGCGCTTCCTCCCGGGCGGAGCAGCCCCAGAGCGCCGCGCGATTGTCCGGGACAATCGCGAACAACTGGCGGCAGTTGCGCAGCCGCATCAGCCGACCGTGGCGGCGCGGCGGCTGGATGCGCGTCGATATACGTGAACCCATCCGGAGGCATAGCAAGCTGCCCAATCTGCCGGGCGGCTGGCACCGTGAGATGTCGTTCCGCCCGGCGCCCGGCCAGTCCTACTCCGGTGACTTCGTCGTCGCCGCTCGCACGAACCATGGCCGCATGTTTGAAGTGGCGCTGACGGACGTCTCCGGCAAGGGCATAGAAGCGGGCTCCCGCGCCCTCCTTCTGTCCGGCGCTTTCGGCGGCTTGCTGGGCTCCCTTGAACCTCCCGCGTTCCTTCCCGCGGCGAACAGTTATTGCCTGCGACAGGACTGGGACGAGGGCTTCGCGACCTCGATCCATCTCGCCCTGGACCTGGTTTCGGGCGACTACGAACTCTTCTCCGCCGGCCATCTGCCCGGCCTCCAGTACAGCGCGGGCAGGGACCGCTGGGAGGAGAAGGCCGCAGACGGCCCTCTCCTCGGGGTCTACGACGGTGCCCAGTTCAACCCGGTCCAGGGCTCGCTCCGCCCCGGTGATGTTCTGATGCTCTACACAAACGGCCTGGTCGAGACTCCGGGGCGCGACATCACCGAGGGCATCGACCGTCTCACCGGTGAGGCTGACCGCTACATAGCCGACAACGGGATTCACGGCGCATCCTGGCACCTCATCGAGGCGGTGGCGCAGGACGTCAACGACGACAGGGCCCACCTTCTGATCAGCCGCGACAGGGAGTGAACCACGTCGCCGGGAGACAGCGCGCGTTCCGGCACTGTGCCGGGCCCGTGCCGAACGCACCCAGCTGGCCAGCAGGCTGGATGCGGAGCTTTCGAGGAGGGACTGGGGCTTCGGTCAGAAAGGCACAATCCGGGTGAGGACCACGTCGTGGGTGTCCCGGTTGATGCGGTACTCGGCGATGCCGCGCCCGCCGGGGATCAGGACTTCTCGCCAGCCATCATCGCCCTCCAGCGGTGTGCTGCCCTTCAGCCACGGGCCCTCGGCGGTGGACACCGTCAGGGCGACCACACATGCTCGACACCTACGCCTTAGGAACCTCCCGGCGCGCTGAGCCCTTGGCGTGCCGGGAGCACGCCACCGCGTAGACCAGGCCGAGGTCGGCGGAGGGGACGGGGAGGCGGCCGCTCGTATCGGTCGCAAGCGCTTCGGCGCGATCCAGTCTCCCGGGCGGGCGGTACGGAGTAGGTTCATCGCTCCGGGCTCGGACTGGGAGGGGACAGGGTGGGGTTGCTGCGTTTTCCTGATCTGGAGGATCTTGGGCGGTTGAGCGGGGTGGAGTGGGAGACGCTGCGTTCGTTGAACCGAGCGTGTGTGGATCTGGAGCAGGAGTGGGAGGCGGCTCGCGTCCAGGCCGGCCGTGCCATGACGCGGTTGGAGGTTGCCGAGGGTTACACGGCGGACCGCGAGTTTCGGTACCACGTGGCGGCCGTGGACGCGGCGTGCGAGCCCGCTGCCCAGTACGAGCGGCGGATCAGCGAGATCACCTGGCGGTACGCGAGCGCGAGTGTGCTGCTCGGTATCACGGTTCTGGACCGGCTCGTTTCCGGCCGGCCCCCACTGAACCGGAGCGTGGTGAAGCAGCTCGCATCCACCGAGCCCACCCTCGGCCAGTTGCGGGAGGCGTTCTCCATCCCATCGAGTCGGCTGCGTGCGGCCCGCGATGCCAAGGAGCAGCAGTACGGCGAGGAGCAGCGCGAACTGCTGCTGGCGGGCTTGGAGGGGGCCTACTACAACGTCATGCACCAGGAAGTCGACGGCCGGCGCAGAAGCAGGGAGGAAGCCGACGGGTGTCGGCTGACCGTGGTCTCCGAAGAGGGCATGGACCCGTTCTGGGACCACCTGTTGCAGCCCGTCCTGCATCTGGCCGAGTCGTTGCCGTACGAGATCTCCTGCTCGCTTCCGTACCTGGGTGCCTACCGGCACGTTGTCCCTCGGGAGTCCGACGCGCCGGTAGGCCATCGGCCGGGCGCAGGAAGAGAGGTCACCGGACTACGGACCGTGCTGGAGTGCTCCACATCCGCCACGGCGCTGCGTCAGGGACCCGACGCTGGTGCGGGCCCGGCGTGCCCTCCCTGTCAGACTCTCGTGAGACATGAGGACAATCGAGTCTTCTGTTGTTAGTAGGGCGAGAACAGGATCTTTCGAGCGTGACGCTGAGCAATGCCGATCTCCTGGCCGGTGTGGCCGATGATGAGGTCGTGGGCAAGAAGAAGCGCGGTCCCCGCGCGGGCGGGCCGAAGCGGCGGACCTTCACCGCGGAGTACAAGCTGCGGATCGTGGAGGAGTACGAGCGGCTGACCGAGCCGGGCGCGAAGGGCGCGCTTCTGCGCCGTGAGGGGTTGTACCACTCGCACATCATCGACTGGAGGACCGCCCGGGACGCGGGCGCACTGGATGCGCTGGCCGCCAGGCCGTCCGGACCGACGGGCAAGAGCGCGGCCGAGAAGGAAGCCGAGCGGCTGCGGGGGGAGAACGAGAAGCTGGCCGCAGAGCTGGCCAAGTCCCAGAAGGCGCTGGCCATCCTGGGAAAAGCACACGAGCTCTTGGAACTGCTCTCCGAGAGCGAGGACTCCGAGCCCAAGCGGAGGAAGTGATCACCGAGGCGTTCGCCGCCCTGGAGTCGGTCGTCGGGATCAAGCCGGCCTGCGAGCTGACCGGCCGCTCGCGGGCCACCGTCTACCGGCAGCGCCACCCCAAGCCCCGCGTGGCCGGGCCGCGCCGGCCGCCGGCAACGCACCCGGCGGCCCTGTCCGAGCTGGAACAGGCACGGGTACTGAGCGTGCTGCGCTCGCAGCGGTTCGTGGACAAGTCCCCCGCGCAGATCTGGGCCACCCTGCTGGACGAGGGCACCTACCTGTGCTCGGTGTCCACGATGTACCGGCTGCTGCGTGAGCACGGTGAGGTCCGCGAGCGCCGCGCGCAGGCCGCCCACCCGCCCAGGACCAAGCCCGAGCTGGTGGCCACCGGCCCGAGCCAGGTGTGGACCTGGGACGCCACCAAGCTCAAGGGCCCCGACCGCGGGATGTACTACGACCTGTTCGTGATGCTCGACATCTACTCCCGCAAAGCGGTCCACTGGCTCGTCGTGCCGCGCGAATCGGCCGCACTGGCCAAGGAGTTCATCGAAGACGCCTTCCGCGCCAACGGCGGGGTCGTCCCGGACGTGGTCCACGCCGACCGGGGCACCTCGATGACCTCCAAGCCAGTCGCCCAGCTGCTCGTCGATCTGAACATCGTCCGCTCGCACTCACGGCCACGCGTGTCCAATGACAATCCGTACTCGGAAGCAAACTTCAAGACCCTGAAGTACTGCCCGGTCTTCCCCGACCGGTTCGGCTCACTGGCCGACGCCCGCGCCTTCTGCCAGCGGTTTTTCACCTACTACAACACCGTCCACCGGCACTCCGGCATCGGACTGCACACCCCCGCATCCGTCCACGACGGCACCGCAGTCACGATCCGAGCCCGGCGGGCCGACGTCCTGGCCGACGCCTACGCCACCAACCCGCACCGGTTCCGCCGAAGACCGACGCCACCCCGCCTCCCGAAGGCGGCCTGGATCAACCAACCCGCCAAGGAGAAGCATCAGGAAGAACCCGCAGCCTGACGTGTCTCACCGAAATTGACAGGCACCGGTGGATCCTCCATCTGTGCCCCGCTCATACCGAGGGGCTTGCCTCGTGGCCCGGTGCATGCACGGACGCCCCTGAGCTCGCACTGGAATGCGGAACGGTCATCGAATACCGCACCACCGAACAGCTTCTGCAATCCCACGCTGACCTGTGGCTCACCAGATTGACGGGCCTGCGGCCCGGAATCCCCAAGAGAACCTGGGCTGATCTTCTTGCGCACGCGCACCAGGTGCTGAGCGCCCGTCTCGAAGGTTCTGACACCGGCGAAGACAGCCCACTGGCGAGCGTGGTGACGATGGTGGACATGGCGCGCCGGAATGCGACCGAAGGCAACCTCCAGCAGGCCACAGTCCCCCTCAGCTACGCCGAGACGCTCGCCCTCCGGCTGTGACGCCTGAACGGCGCGATGCTCGACACCTTCCAGCGCGCCACCTGCGTCTGGGCCCCCTCCATCCGTGTCGGACCTTGGTGCGCCGGAAGCCCTCCGGCGCGGGCCCGCCGGGTTCGACGCCTGGCGAGCGCGATATCGTGGAGGGCCTGATGTCTGCTCGTATCCCTGGCCTGACAGGGAGGGGCGCCCCGCGTGCCCAAGGGCCCCATAGCTACCAAGCCGCGGATGGTCGCGGCTCCAGTGAGCACGACACGGAGCGAGGCAGCATGAGCGAGGCAGTAGCCGACGGAAACGGCGCCCTGATCCCGCAGCCCAAGGCGACCGCGGAGGAGCTGCGTGCCGCGTTGGTGCGGATCGCGCCGAGCCAGGCGGCCGCATTCGACGCCAACCGGACGAAGGCGATGACGGCCGCTCGTGAGCATGTGGACGCGGCGCCGATGCGGCGGTTCCTGCGACAGTGGGCGTTGACCGTGGCGATCGAGCGCCACCCCGCCCGCGCAGCACGCCTGCGCGAGCTGGAGGCACGCGCCGCGCAAGTGGAGGACCTGACGGAGGCCCGCGCCATCGCCACCGAGGTGTCCGCCATCCAGACCGAGGCGGCAGACGAGGCGGGTATCGACCGGCGGGCTGGCGGGTGACCGGCGAGAGTGGATGGCGGTGGGAGTACGAGCCCGGCTTCGAGCACGTGGCGAAGGGACTGCCTGAACGCGTCGTCGCTGAAGTGGAGAGGCTCGCCGGACAGCTCGTCGACCTGGCCGAGATGGGGATCGACGTCACGGACATCGGAGAAGGCCCGCGTCCAGGGGTCGCCGACGGCGTGCGGCGCCTTCCCCTCCTCGAGGACGGTTTCATGCTGGCGCTGCCCCGCTTACAGCTGATCGCCATCACGTACAGCTGCCCGCCGTTCGCAGACCTGTAGCTCCCTCCAAGCGCCGTAACTCATCGGTCCGGCTCAACGAGGTGAAGGGGCTGCGTCCGCCGGACAGTGGCGGACGCGACACCGACGCAGAATGCGTCCGGTTCCTATTTTCCCACGTCCAGGATGGGCCGGTGATGGCGGAACGGGTGTTCCGCCCCGGTAATTCTCCCCTGGCTAGGGCGGCTTCTATCGGGGTCTGGCACAAGTTCTGCGCGCTGGCTACGCCTTGTAGTTGTTGATCTCTCTCTGGACAGTGCGGAACTCGCCTTGAAATCGCTCCTCGTGCGGGTGGTGCGGCTGACATTCGGTGGCCGTGAACGAGGTGTTGTACCGGCTGCAGGAGTTGCTGTTCCCGTCGATCCCGGGTGTGGCGGTCGTGGCGATGCGCACGGACGGCGAGGCACTACTCATAGAGGCCCGGTGCACGCCGTCCGGGGCTGCCTGCCCGGACTGCACCCAGTGGACGGAGCGGGTTCACAGCTCCTACCTTCGGTTTCCGGCAGACCTGCCCACTTCCGGTCGGAGAGTCCAACTCGCGTTGAGGGTTCGGCGGTTCCTCTGCACGGCCGAAGCATGCAGGCGCCGGACGTTCGCCGAGCAGGTCCCGGGACTGACCCGCCGCCATGGCCGGGTCACCGAGCGGCTGCGGCAGGCCATGGGCGCGATCGGTCTGGCCCTCGCCGGCCGGGCCGGCGCCCGCCTCGCCCACTCATGGGAATTGCCACCAGCCGCACCACGCTGCTGCGTCGCGTGATGGACCTGCCCGACCCGACCACCCCAGAGCCGCGAGCCGTCGGCGTGGACGACTTCGCCCTGCTGCGCGGCCACGTCTACGGAACCGTCGTGATCGACGCCGAGACCCACCAGGTCCTCGACCTGCTGCCCGACCGCGACGCAGCCACCCTGGCCCCTTGGCTCCAGGCCCATCCCGGCATCCAGGTCATCTGCCGCGACCGCTCCGGCGCCTACGCTGAGGCAGCCGCCACCGCCGCACCCCAGGCCCTCCAGGTCGCCGACCGCTTTCACCTTTGGCAGAACCTCGCCGCCGCGGTCGAAAAGACCGTCGCCGCCCACCGCACCTGCCTGCGCGATCTGCCCCCGGCCAGCCCAGAACCGGAGCCCGCCTGGGAGACGCCCGCCGAAGCGACATCCGATCAGGACAACGAAAAGGCGGATCCGACCGGCAGATTCGCCGAGCGGGCCCGCGCCCACCACGCCCTCGTCCATGAACTCCTCGACCAGGGCATGGGCATCCGCCACATCGCCCGCCACCTGAGCTGGGGACGCCACACCGTCCAGCGGTACGCCCGCGCCGCCCGCTGGCAGGACATGGTCAAGGGCCGCAAGCGCCAACTCCCCAGCAAACTCGACCCGTTCAAGCCCTACCTGGCCCAACGCTGGGCCGAAGCCGACGGAAAGGTGACGATCCTCGACCTCTACCGCGAAATCACAGGCCGCGGCTTCCGCGGCCACTACTCCACCGTCCGCGACTGGGCCCGGCGCGACCTGCCCCGGCCAGAAGGCGTCACGCTCGCTCCGCCACCACCGTCGGTGCGGCAGGTGACCGGCTGGCTCACCCGGCACCCGGCCACCCTCACCGAGGAGGAGAAACTGCACCGCAAAGTCATCCTCGATCGCTGCCCCGAGCTTGCGTCCGCGGCTGAGCTGACCAGCTCGTTCGCAGAGATGCTCACCACACTCAGCGGTACCCGCCTGCCCGAGTGGATCAACGAGGCCGCGGCGGCCAACCTTGCTGGCATCAGCAGCTTCGCCGTCGGCCTGCACAGCGACTTCGACGCGGTAACCGCCGGGCTGACCACCGACTGGAACTCCGGCCCAGTCGAAGGAACAGTCAATCGGATCAAGATGCTCAAACGGCAGATGTTCGGCCGTGCCTGCTTCCCGCTACTTCGGAAACGCGTCCTCCTTGCGTGACGCTGTGTGGTCGGCTGCGGCCTTGCGTCAAGGCTCAGCGCAAGGCGTGACGGCCGGTGGGCTGTTCACGCCACGTGTTCTCCAGACGGAGTCCGTAGAGGCGGCAAGCACAGGTGCAGCACGGACGTCTCCTCCCCAGTCTCCATGTCGGGGCTCGCAGGCTGGCATTATGAGGGCCTCAGTCGGGAGAGGGGGACCCGGTGCGGGTAAGGCTTTCCATAGGCGGAGCCACGACAGAGGAGGAACTCCGCTCGCTGCACGCATGGCTGCTGGCCGACTCCCGGGCGCGACGATACGCTGAGAAGCTGTTCTCTTTTCGATCTTGAGCGGTGGCAGTCGAACGCGGGTTCTCGGTCGGGTGATCCTGCCGTGGCCAGAGCATGAGGAAGGGGCCTCCTGAACAGCTCGTGGGTGTCGAATCCATAGAGCATCAGGAGGCCCCGGTGCCGCAGTCTTCCGTGTCGATGGCCAGGCAGTCCAACTCGGCCGCTCCAACGTGTGATTGCCTCGCGCACGTGTACGGCAACGCGGCTGACCGGCCCGAGCGGCAGCGCCGGTACCCGTCGGACATGACGGACGTGGAGTGGGCTGAGGTCCGGCCGCTGCTGCCGACGCCGGGCTGGATGCGCGGGCGGGGCGGCCGGCCGGAGGGATACTGCCACCGCGCGGTGCTGGACGCGATCCGCTATCTCGTGGACAACGGCGTCAAGTGGCGGGCGATGCCCGCCGACTTCCCGCCGTGGGACCGGGTATACGCATTCTTCCGCCGCTGGCGCGACCACGCCCTGGTCAAGGAGTTCCATGACCGCCTGCGCGGCCAGGTCCGCGAGCGGCTGGGCCGGGACGCGGAGCCGACGGCCGGCGTGATCGACTCGCAGTCCATCAAGGCGGACGCCGTCGTCGGCGCCGACAGCCGCGGCTTTGACGGCGGCAAACAGATCAACGGCCGTAAGCGGCACGTCGTGGTCGACACCCTCGGCCTGCTGCTGGGCGTCATGGTCACCAGCGCGGATGTCGGCGACCGCGCCGCCGCCCAGGTCCTGCTGCACCACGTCACCGACGCGCACCACCTGCTGGCTCTGGTCTGGGCCGACGGCGGCTACACCGGAAGCCTCGTCGAATACTGCCTGGCCACGCTCGCCCTGGTTCCTGGCGATCGTCAAACGCAGCGACGACATGCGCGGCTTCGTGGTGCTGCCCAAGCGGTGGACCGTCGAGTGCCTCTTCGCCCACCTGATGCGCACCTGCCGTCTGGCGCGCGACTTCGAACGCCGCGCCACCAGCGCCGAGGCGATGATCTACTGGTCGATGACCCTGCTCATGATTCGCCGCCTGGCCCGCTCACGCCGCGGGCGAGCGTGAACCGGCCCGATGCCGGCTCGGCCAGCCAGCCGCGCGCGACCAGGCGTTTCGCCTTCGACCGCAGCGCCTCCACCCGCGCCGGCACCACGTCCATGCCGAACAGAGCGGCCATCTCCTGGCAGGTCATCGGCCCCTGCCCGAGCCGGGCCCGGTCCGCGAGCGTCTTGAGGATGCGCTGGTAGTTCGCCGACAACGCCGACCACGCAAGCCCTTCACGCCACACCGGCACCTGCGCCTTCACCTTCGCCGCTTCCGGCGTTGACGATGCCTCCTCGGCCTGCCCGTCGGCGGTCGGTGCTGTCCGGTCGGCCTGGTCGTGGCCATGCTCGGTCTCGTCTGCCGGGGCAAGCACCTCGCCCACCCGCGAGCGAGCGATGGCCCATTCCTTCCAGTCCCGCTCGGCCAAGGCCAGTTCAGCCTGGACGCGGTCGGCCTCCTCCCGCAGTTCGTCCACGCGACGGCGAGCGACGAGCTCGCGCTGTTCCAGCAGCCCCACGACCGACGGCATCCATGGCCTCCACAGCAACGGCGACACGACAGACCACCACTCCCACAGAACCACCGCCCCTATGCCCGACCAGCGAAAACGTCATCCTCAAGCCCGGAAAGACAACAGCTTCTAAGGGGCCAGCCGACTTCTGCGGCCATCTCCGCCACGACCGCGGGACCTATGCGTTCGGTGTCCACCAGTACTCCGTCGCAATCAAAGATGACGAGTCGGGTGTCGCGCAGGGCACGGCGCGGGCGCGTGTTCACGATGACCTCACTTCGCAGAGGGATGCCGGGGCGCCGCGATGGCGGCGCCCCGCTCTGCCGCTGGCAGCGGCAGAGCGGGTACTGGGGCATGAGCCCGGGCGGCCGTCGCCGGTGTCGGTTCCGGGTGTCATCCCTCTTCCCGGGCGTCGTGGTCGAGGGTGAGCAGGACCGCCAGCTCCTCCAGGGCCGCCTCCGCGCCGTCTCCCTCGGCAGCCAGTATCACCGAGTCGCCGTTGCCGGCTCCCAGCGCCAGTACGGACAGGAGACTGCGCGCGTCGACGGGGTTCCGGCCGTCGCGGGCGATGGTCACCTGGACCGGCTGCCTGGCGGCGGTTTGGGCGAACACGGTCGCTGGCCGGGCGTGCAGCCCGCTGCGGGAACCGATGGTGAGGACACGCTGGGGCATCGTGGGTGCTCCTTTGTCTGAGAGCTGGAGGGAGTCGGACTGTCGGGCGTGGCCGCGGGCGCCGCGCGGGCCGCCCCTGCCGTTCGGGTCTGGAGGGCCGGCGGTGTTCAGGACCGTGCGGCCGCGAGAGAAGCCAAGGCAGCGGCCACGACGCCGCGTTCCGTCATGCCGACCGATGCCATCGCCTGCGCCGGGGGCGCGGAGGTGCCGAAGCCGTCGACGGTCACGGTGCGGCCGTGCTCGCCCAGCAGGTCGTGCCAGCCGAACGCACACCCGGCCTCGACGACGACGCGAGCACGGATGGATGGCGGGAGCACTGCGTCACGGTAGGCAGTGTTCTGTTCGCTGAACCATTCCTTGCACGGAACGGAGACGACCCTCGCCGCCACGTCCCGCTGCGCGAGCGCTTCCGCGGCCTTCAGGGCGAGTGGTACCTCACTGCCGCTGGCCATGAGTACCACGTCTGCGGCGCCGTCGGTGTCAGCCACCACATAGGCACCGCGGGCCACACCCTCTCGCACTTGGTCAACCGGCGTCTGCAGCACGGGCAGCGCCTGACGAGCCAGCGCCAGCCCGACGGGCCCCGGGCGGCCAAGTGCGCTCAGCCAGGCGGCCGCGGTTTCCGTGGCATCGGCCGGGCGGACCACCGACAGCCCCGGCATGGCCCGCAGTGCGGCGAGGTGTTCCACCGGCTGATGGGTGGGGCCATCCGCGCCGAGGGCCACGGAGTCATGCGTCCAGACATGGAGCACCTGGAGGTTCATGAGGGCGGCCAGTCGCAGGGAGGGCCGCTGGTAGTCGCTGAAGACCAGGAAGGTGCCGGCGAACGGGGTGTCGTAGCCGACGAGGGAGATGCCGTTCATGGCGGCGGCCATCGCGTGTTCGCGCACGCCCCAGTGGACGTTGCGGCCGCTCAGGCCCCGTCCGCCGTCCTCGTCGGCCGGAAGGAACGAACCACCGGACGCGATGGTCGTGCGGTTGCTGTCGCCGAGGTCGGCCGAGCCACCCCACAGCCGCGGCAGCGTCTCGGCCAGCGACTGGATGACCTTCCCTGAGGCGTCCCGCGGTGCGACCGGGGTACCGGGCTCGAACGTCGGGAGCGCATCGGCGACGGCGGCGGTGTCGACGGGCCGTATGGCATGTGCGCGGGCCTGCGCACGCTCAGGGTGGGCCGCCGTCCATTTCGCGAGTGCCGTGTCCCAGGCGCGGTGCAGTTCAGCTCCCCGGTCGACGGCACGCCTGGTGTGCCGCACAACCCCCGCCGGCACGGTGAATGGCTCGTCGGTGACGCCCAATTGGGCCTTGACCGCGGCGGCTTCAACCGGTCCCAGTGGAGCGCCGTGCGCGGCGGCGGTGTTGACCGCGTTCGGGGCGGGGAAGGCTATCTGCGACTTCAGTGCGATGAGGCTGGGCTGACCGGTGTGTGCGCGGGCGCTGCTCAGGGCCGTGTCGAGCGCGTCGGTGTCGATGTCACCGTCGGCGGCCAGGCCCACGGTCTGCACGAACCAGCCTTGGGCGGCGAAGCGGCCGACCGTGTCCTCACGGGTCGTCAGGTCGGTTGAACCCTCGATCTGGATGCTGTTGTCGTCCCAGATCACCACCAGGTTGTCCAGACGGTGGCGCCCGGCCAGGGCCCCGGCTTCGTAGGAGATTCCCTCCTGGAGGTCGCCGTCGGAGCACAGCACCCATACGGTGCGGGCGGGAACCCCGTCTGCGGCCGCATCTGCCCCGGTCAGCCGCCCCCGGTCCCGTTTCAGGGCCATGGCCATGCCGACCGCGGTGGCGACGCCCTGGCCCAGCGGTCCGGTCGTGGTTTCCACACCGGTGGTGTGCCCGTACTCGGGGTGTCCCGGGGTCAGGGATCCGAACTGCCGGAAGCGCCGCAGGTCCTCCAGTTCGACCCCGTAGCCGGTGAGGTGGAGCTGCGTGTACTGCAGGATGCTCGCGTGCCCGCACGAGAGCACGAACCGGTCGCGTCCCTCCCATGAGGCGTCCGCGGGATCGTGCCGTATGTGGCGCTGGAACAGCAGGTGAGCCACGGGAGCCAGCGCCAGCGCCGTGCCCGGATGGCCGGAGCCGGCCGACTCGACCGCGTCCACGGCCAGGGCTCGCGCCACGGCGATGGCCCGCTCGTCCGCCTCGTCGAGCACCTTCCTGGCCCGGCTGGGGGAGGGCGTGGCCGTCTGCTCTGTTGCGAAGGTCACAGAGACTCCTTGGATAGATCATGACGTCATGATGACTTCGGAAACGTAGCCGATCTCTCCGTGTAAGCACCAGGGATGCTTTGGGGGCGGAACCTCACAGCTCAGCCAAAGGGCACGGGGAGGGGATCCGCCCCATGGCTGCCGACCAGTCCACGTATTTCGCTTCGGTTGCGGCTATTGACGCGTTCAGCAGCCTGTAGTCATCATGACGTCTCGACGACGCATGAACTCGATGAGGAGATCACAGATGGCGGGGCACAAGTACGCGCAAGTGCGCGACCACCTCCTGCGCCGCATCCGCGACCTCCCCGTAGGCGGACAGCTGCCCGCCGAGAGCGTGCTGTGCGCGGAGTACGAAGTGAGCCGCATCACGCTGCGTCGTGCCGTGGACGAGCTGGTCCAGGACGGATATCTCGTGCGCGAGCACGGCCGTGGCACCTTCGTGACCCACCCGCGCTACAACCTGAAGCACCGCGAGCGGTTCGTGAACGAGGTGACCGGCTTCCACACCCAGCTGGCCCGCCAGGGTCACACCGTCACCTCCGAGGTGGTCGCCCAGGAGCGCATGCGGGCCGGGGCGCGGCTGGCGGACGCGCTCGACATCAGCCGGGCCGCATCGGTCATCCGGCTGGAGCGAGTGCGACGGGTCAGCGGAGTGGTGCACCATCTGGCCGAGTCATATGTGGAGGAGGAGCGGTTCCCGGATGTCCTGACCACCGACTTCACCTCCACGTCGCTCTACGTCTATCTCCGCGCGCACCACGATGTGCTGCTCGCGCGCAACGAGATCGTCGTCGGCCTGCACATGTGCAACGAGCGCGAGGCGGCCCTGCTGGGCGTGGCCGATGGGTCTCCGCTGCTGCTGGCCACCTCATCTGTCTTCGAACCGGGCGGGAAACCGGTCATCCACGGCACATCGAAATTCCTCCCCGAGACCGCGGAACTCTCCTTCGACATCGTCGCCGACGTCGAGTAGCGATTCCGGGCGGCCTTGAGAACAACCCTGTAGGTGCACATGCTGAGTGATCTTTTGACCTATGAGAAGATACGTTTCTCCACAGACAAGCTGAGCTGGCGGGAAGCCGTGACCCAGGTCGCCCGGCCACTCCTCGACGCGGGTGACATCACCCCCGGCTACGTCCAGGCCATGCTGGAGTCGATCGCGTCCGGCGGAACGTACATCGATCTGGGCCACGGCATCGCCCTGGCCCACGCCCGGCCCGAGAACGGGGCCGTGCGCACCGCCATCTCGATGCTGCGGCTGGCGGAGCCCGCCCCGCTGCTCGACCAGGCGGAGCACGCGGTCGATCTCTACTTCTGCTTCGCGGCCGTCGACGCCGACGCTCACATGAGTGCCATGGCCTCCCTCGCCCGCATCCTGTCGGACGCCCAGACCCGTCAAGCGCTGCGCGACGCGGCCTCAGCCCCCGATGTCATCACGTTGATCACTCAGTTCGAGGAGTCCCGATGAAGTTCCTGGCCATGTGCAGCACCGGCCTCGGCAGCAGTTTCATGGTGCGCATGAACATCGAGACCATCGTCGGTGAGCTGGGGCTCTCGGCCGTCACGGTCGAGCACTCCGACATCAGCTCCGCCGGACCGGACAGCGCCGACGTGTTCTTCGTGGCGAAGGACCTGGAGGACGCCGCTCAGGGACTGGGCGACGTGGTCGTCCTGAACAGCATCATCGACATGGACGAACTGCGCGAAGCGGTGAAGGCCGCCGCCGCCCGGCACGGGCTCCTCTGACCCGGGCCCCACCCGTTCGTCCCGGGGCGGCGCGGCCCGACGCGGCGGCAGCGCCCGCCACACCACCCGTCGGGCAGCCGCCGCCCCGTGCGCCCTTGGCCCGCCGCCCTCGACGCCCCCACCCCACTGTCGATCCGGGTACGCCACCAGTCAGTCCGGCCGTGCGTCCTCCCGCCGCCCAGCCCGGCACCCACCATCTCCGCAGCCACGGCCTCGTCGTGCCCGAAGAGAGGCGTTGTCAGTGAACAGCGTTCTGCAGAACCTTCTCGATGTCTTCCGTGAACCATCCGTCATCGTCGGCTTGATCGCTCTCCTGGGCCTCCTGCTGCAACGCAAGTCCCTCTCCGACACCGTCAAGGGGACGACCAAGGCGTTCGTCGGCTTCCTCGTCCTCGCGGCGGGCGCCGGAGTGGTTTCAGATGCCCTCACTCCCTTCGGCGAGATGTTCCAGCACGCCTTCGGTGTCCAGGGCGTCGTGCCCAACAACGAGGCCATCGTCGGCAAGGTGCTCACCCACTACGGCTCCCAGGCCGCGCTGATCTTCTTCTTCGGCATGGTGGTGAACGTGCTCCTGGCGCGGTTCACCAGGTTCAAGTTCATCTACATGTCCGGGCATGTGGCCCTGTACCTGGCGGCCATGATCGCCGTGATTCTCATCGCCAACGGCTTCAGCTCGTGGCAGGCCGTCCTCTGGGGCGCCCTCGCCCAGGGGTTGATCACCACTCTCTCGCCCGCGCTCGTCCAGCCCTGGATGCGCAAGGCCACCAAGAATGACAATGTCGCGCTCGGCCACACCGGCAACTTCGGCATCGCCACCAGTGGTCTGGTCGGCAAGCTCTTTGGCAACCCCGAGAAGTCCACGGAAGACCTGAAGATTCCCAAAGGGCTTGGCTTCCTGCGGGACACCACCGTTGTCATCGCCAGTTCCATGGGCGTGATCTATCTGCTCGTCACCCTGGTGGCCGGGTCCGGCTATGTCGAGGACAAGCTGAGCAATGGCCAGTGGTATCTGCTGTGGGCCGTGATGCAGGCCGGTAAGTTCGCCGCCGGCGTGTTCATCATCCTGGCCGGTGTCCGCGTGGTCCTGGCCGAGATCATTCCCGCCTTCAAGGGCATCTCTGAGAAGCTGGTTCCCAACGCCCGGCCCGCGCTCGACGTCCCGATCGTCTTCACCTTCGCCCCGAACGCCGTGCTGATCGGCTTCCTGTCCAGCTTCGTCGGTGGACTCATCGGCATGGGAATCCTCGTCGCAGTTGGGGGGACGATCATCATCCCCGGCATCGTGGCCCACTTCATGACCGGCGCCGCGTCCGGTGTCCTCGGCAACGCGACGGGCGGACGACGTGGCGCGGTGCTCGGCGCCATGGTCAACGGACTCATGATTACATTCCTTCCGCTTCTGGTCCTGCCCTTCCTCGGTGACGTCGGGCTGCAGAACTCCACCTTTTCCGATGCCGACTTCGGAGTCGCCGGCCTCCTCCTCGGCAGCGCCGTCCATATCAGCCACGTGGCCGTCATCGGACTGATCGTCTGCGCGCTGGCTGCCGTTTTCGCCGGTAGCGCCCTTATCACCCGCCGACAGGCCGCCAAGGAACCCATCACGACCGCCGAGCCCGAGCGGCGACCCACTGCCTGAACTCCCCGCCTCGACGCGGCCCGGTACACCACCGGGCCGCGCTATCGCGCCCGCGGATGGTGGGTGCCAGCCTGGCCAGGGCCTGTCAGCGACTCGGCTTTGGCACGAAAGCGGTGGCGATGCTGCGTGGTCGTCTAGCAGAGCAGGATCCGCTGGCGGAAGAGGGAGAGGTCTGCCAGATACACGGCCCGCACGCTCGACCGCACCCACACCCCTTTGCAGTCCTGACCCCGACGCCACCATCAGAACCAGCTCTTCAACGCCGCGGTCAGGCCCGAAGACAGCGAGACTCGGGTTGTTAAAAGCCGGACAGTGGCGTGAGCCGACGGCGCCGTTCAGGCCCGCTCTGCCTCTGGCCCGTGTCAGCGCGCTCTGCATGCCGACGATGTAAACGAGCGCGTGAGCTCAGCGATCCCGGTAGTCGTGCTTGATTCGCCAGCGGACCTTGGCCAAAGGGCCCCGATCAATGAGCGGAGTGTCGGCCGGCAGGTTGGACATCCAGTAATCGGTCGGTGCCTCGGCGTCGGCAGGCCATTCGATCAGCAGTTAGCAGTCAGGCAGGATCCCGTCCCACCGGCCCTGTTCGGCTGAGGCGGCTGACCGGATAGGGCGCTCGACGGCTGTGCCGGCGGGCCACGCCTGGATGCACCGACGAGGACGATCGTGGTGACCAGGCCAGGCGCAGCCGCCATCTCGTGGCCCGGTCGACTCGACGACTGACTCCAACTCGAGCTGATCCGAAAGAGGCGCCGGGCAACGGCGTGTGACGCCCACGCCCTTGTGATCGCCCAAACTTGACGGCGGCGACTGAAAATCGTGGTTCTGGATCACTTTCAGTTGAGCCAGAACCACGACTCGTGAAGAAGGACGGCCTGCTCGAGGACGATTTTTCGCCGGCGCGGCCCGGTTGAGTCCCGGTGTCTCCCTGCCCGTCAGTCGAAGACGAACGGGCCCGGCGACTGCTTGGTGATCGCGGTGCACCGCACGTTGAACACGGAGAAGGTAAAGCTCAGCGAATCCCCTCCCATGTAGGAGTCCAGGCTGTCGCCCGGGGCCACGATGCCGGTGAGCGCGCCGAACCTGACTGGGGAACCCGCCGGAATGGACGGGTTGGATCCTCCCCTGAAGACAGTCGTTTCCGGTCCGCCGTTCTCCTCCAGCCGCAGTGTGACGTCCATGGTATTCGCAGGGATTGCGACAGATGTGATCATGTCCGGCGCGCCCAGCGTGATCGTCGCCGTCGTCCCGTTCTGGGCTGCGGTGAGGGTCAGGGTTGTGCTGCCCCAGGTACCGCAACTGTAGGCGGCCGTGGCGGTAGTTGGTGACACGGCGGTTGCCGCCGGTGCCGGGGCCGCGGCACCGGCGAGCAGCGCCGCCGAGGCGGCGGTCGTGGCGGCGCGTAATTTCGCCCTCGTACGTCTCATGGGTCGTCCTGTCCGGTGGAGGTCGCTTGGCCTGACGGGGCGTCATGCCGGAACGTAGCTGCCTTATTGACGCGCAGGGATCTCAGGAAGGCAAGCGGCACACCGCCTCTGGACGGGGCGAACTGGACGTCGAAGTAGCGGACGCCGGCCCCGCGGCCGCATCCCGCTCCGCGGGCGGGCTCTCATGGCAGTTCTCCTACCCGTCCCGTGGCGCCCCGTGAGTGTCCAGGACGCCGCGCACGGTGAGCGTGTGAAAAGGCTGGTCGAACCGCTCTGTTTCCGCCTCCAGAGCGAGCATCGCGTCGGCTTCGGAGTCGCCGAGGATGAACTCGATCCGGGATGCGGGGTCCGCGGCCTTGACGGGAACGTAGGCGCAGCCTGCCTTGAGTGTGCCCAGTATCGCCGGGTAGGCGTGTTCGCTCCGGGCGCCGGTCACCGCGACTGTGCCTCCCGAGCTCACGCCGCGCGCGGTGAGGAAGTCCCGTACAGCGTCGGCGTGTTCGTCGAGCTCTCGGTGTGAGTTCGACGAATGCCGCGTCCACCTGGAGTTCCAGCTGAAGAGGGCCGTCCTGAACACCCGCGAGCCCGGCCTGCTGGGCCGAGGCACGATGGTTGTCACCAGGATCGCCAGACAAGGCGCGCCGCGGCGGCCGCCGGTGGCTTTATCGGCAGCAGTAGTGGTTCTGGCTCGCTTTCCGTGACGCGTGCACGTTGGGTGATCTTCGCGGGGAGACCAGTGGGACCGAAGGGGGCCTCAGGTGCAGACGATGGGGCAGCTGCGTCGGATTGAGTGCTGTGCAGCGCGCAGGAACAGTGCGACGTAGAAGGCTGTGTCCAGGTCCTTGGTCCACGGTCCTGTTCGAGTAGTGGCCAGTTCCTTTGCTTGGTGCCTGAACCACGTGCTGAGGTCGAGGTTGTCGCATGTTGCCGGGGTTTCGGCTGGCAGACCGATGGCTGCCGCCAGCTTCTCGGCGAGTGGTAGTACCTGAGGAGCGCCGGCGACCATGGAGTCGTGGTCGTCGGACTCGATGGGCAACCAGATCTCCTCATCGAGCGAGAAGGGCACGAGTACGGTCCAGCCGCAGAGGATCTCCGATTCCTCTCGTGACAGGTGCGTCTGACACAAGGCGAGGAACCCGGTCATGTCGGGGGTCAGCTTTTCCTCGAAAGCTTGTCCTGAGCCAGGTGCGAAGGCCGTCTCTGCGGGGACGTCCTCGTAGGGCGGCAGGCCCCGCCGCCTGAGTTCAGCATCGAGTGCCGAAGCAACTTCACCCCATCCGTTCTCCTCGTCACCGAACCATTCCTCCACGCCGACGCTCACCAGGTAAACACCCATGTGGGGGAAGCTACCGCGCGCATCTGACATCGATCACTGAGCCAACAGGACTCGCTTGCGGAGCAGTGCGAAGCCGGCCCGGCCGAACATCTGGCGCTTGAACATCTTGATCCGGTTGACGTGTCCCTCAACGACGCCGGAGCTCCAGGGCAGGGTGAGACCGGCGATGACCGCGTCGCGGTCTCGGTCGATACCGGCCGCGAGAGTGTGGAGGCTGGGCAGGTCGTCCTGACGGACGGCCTCGAGCCACTGCGGCAGCCGTTCGCCCTGGCGCTCGGTGAGCATCTGGGCGAAAGACCGGACGTGACCGGTCAGGGCATCGAGTTCCGGGCAGTTGGCCAGGACGGCCTTCAGCCGGAGCTGTTCGATCTGAGTCAGCGTCTCGGGCCGGCTGAGGATCCATCTCGTCACCGCACGGGGTGCCGGCGGTTGCGCGGTGACCGGCCGTGGCGAGGTGCGCTTCTCTCGCAGGTAGGCGCTGACCCGGCCGTAGCTGCCTCGATAGCCCAAGGGGACGATCTCTTCCCAGAGCTTCCAGGCGTTGGTGCAGCCCTCGTCCCAGCGTTCGTCCAGGTAGGGCTTGTACTCGTCGAGGACGGAGGTCCTGCTGTGCTGCCACTGGCCTCGAAAGAGGTCTTCTGGCTTCGCAGCGTCGGCGAGGCTTTTGACAGTGCGGTGGGTCATCTGAAGCTGACGCCCGATGGAACGGCGGCTGTGGCCGGCTTCCAGCAGCGCGTGGACCGTGGCGTGCCTGGCTCGGACGCGGTTGGCGAACCGCTCGCTCCGCCATGGAGAGTCCTCCTTCTCCTCGGGCGGCGCCGGTTCATCGGCCTTCCCCTCGGGATCGGGGACCAGGGCGCGAAGGCACTGGCGGTGTTGGGCGACAGCCCGCTTAGCGGCCTCCCCGAGGTTGTGCCACAGATGCCAGCGGTCGGCGACCTGCGTCGCCTGGGGTGCCCCGGCTGTGGCTCCTTCCGCGAAGAACGGTGCGCGGTCCCGGCAAACGATCTCGATGCCGGGTCGCTTCGCGAGCCATGCGGCCAGGCTGGACGCCTTCCGGTCAGGCAGCAGATCCACCGGCCGGCGGGACTCGACGTCGACGAGCGCCGTGCCGTAGACCCGTCCTTTGCGTGTGGCGTACTCATCGACACCAACCACCCGCGGGGTCGGGACATCCGGTTCGGGCAAAGCTTCCAGCAGCCGCAACACCGCGCTGCGGCTGATGGGCACCCCGAAGGCCCGTGCCATCCGGGCGCCGGCCCGGCCGGCGAGGGCGAGACCCACCGCGGCGAGAGTCGACCGCAACCGCTCCGTCCACCGGCTGTGCCGCCGGGTCAGTCCCGGCAGTTGCTCAGCGAACGTCTGCCGAGCACAGGACGACTCTGGACAGAAGAACCGCCGGACTCGCAGTCGGAGGACCACCAGACGTCCGCCACTCGGTACGTCCGCAGGAAACCGCAGGTAAGAGCTGTGCACCTGGGTCGACTCGCTCCCACAGTCCGGGCATGCCGCCCCGGCCGCCGTACTGCAAAGGTCGATGCGTATCGCCTCGTGACTCACGTCCAGCGACAGCACCGACACGTCCGCGATGGACGGTAACAGCAGGCCCTCCAGGCGGGGCGACGTCTCTTCCACGACGCCGCACTGTCGACCACACCAAGATCAGCCCTGGCCATTTTCAGGCAACTTCCCGGAGCCTGATCAGAGCACCAGTCGTCACTCAGCGTGCGCACATCACGGAAAGCGAGTCAGAACCCGTTCTCGGGCTCTGGCTCAAATTGTGTGGTGAAGTCACAATCGGTGACGACCGAGCTGGGTCTGGGGACTGGCGGGGCTTACTGATAGCGCCCCTGGGTGAGGGTTTGGCCCACGGCGTTATAAAGCGATCAGACCGGCTGGCGTCTCCTGGAAGCCGCATGCATCGAAATAGAAAGAGCGCAGGTGTTCCTCGAAGTCGACGTGCAGCCATTCGCACTTCGCGGCGCGGGCTTCGTGGGCCGCGGTCGCGACCAGCGCGGCGCCGACCCCTCTCGACCGGCGATGCTGTGCGACCACCGTGTCCAGGATGAAGGCGTGGACTCCGCCGTCCCAGGCAACGTTGACGAAGCCGATCAACGAGCCGTCTTCACGCGCGCAGACCCAGCCGAGACTGTAGCGCTCAAGTCGCTCTCGCCAGTCAGTCTGAGCGACCGGGTAGCCGAAGCCGTCAGCGTGCAGCGCGTTGAGGGCAGGGTTGTCGAAGTCGCCCCGCCACTCGCACTTGAACGTCACTCCTCGATCATAGTATCCGTCCCTAATCCAGGGACTGGATTAGGGAGCGAGGAGATCCAGCTGCGGCGGTAGTTCGTTCACGGCGCAGCACTGTCGACCACACCGCGTTCCGGCCAGGCGATTTTCGGGCGACGTCAACTCTCGTAGCAGGAAGATCGAAAGTCACGCTGCGTATAGGACCACAGGAAGTGGACCAGAGCCCGTTCTCGCGTACAAAGCCACTGCTACGACCCGCTCGTCGGCATACCCCGTCGGACGACGGCCACATGTCGGCACCGTGCGTTTGTCGACCAGCCCCCACAACCCCTGCTTGCGATACATGCACCGCATCCGCTGCACCGTCGTACGCGTCACCCGGTTGAAGCCGAGCGACGTCATCTCACGTGCCTTCGCGGCCTCCCGCTGCGCAAGCGTCCACCGCTCGGGGTCGTACTCCGGCCGCATCGCCTGCCCTCAGGATGCGGCCACCCGGTCTCGACCTCCCGGATGTGGGGCAGCCACGCCAGCGCGCGCTGCTGGGCCGCCAGCGGAACGGTCTCGAACAGCCCCCACTGCGGCACTGCGTCCGGTGCCCGCGCGCCCACCACTTCAAAGCCCGGATCGGCGAACAACCGCCCCAGCAGCACAGCTTCTTCGGCGCCGCCCTCCTGCAGTAGGTAGCCCTGCTGGCCCTGCAGGGCAACGACCTGCCAGGTCTGCCCTCGGTAGACGATGTGCGCGCCGACCTCTATCACCGGCCGCCGACTCCCGCCGTGAGTGCCGCCCACCGCGCTCAGCCCCTTGCCCGTCCGCAGGCACCGATCGGCAACCCGTCCTCCTCGCCGCCCTCTCCCGCGTTCGCACAGACCAGCGTCCCCTCGTGCAGGGCTCATCAAGCCGCGTCACAAGCTGCCCGGACCACAGCGCGTGACAGACGGTCGGCAGTACCTGCAGGAGATCGCCCACCGACGCTGCACCGTCGGCCAGCGGCCGGGGCTCGGCGAACGCTTCAGCAAGTGCCGCCCACAGCCCGGGCGGGCCCTGATTACGGGGATGGCGGTAGCCGGCCAGCCACCGCAGGTTCGCCGCCATCACCGCCGGGGCGGCTCCAGCCGCCGGTACGACCAGCCCACGCGCGCGCACGCCGCGTCCAGGACCATCCGTGCCCGCTGCGCCCTGTCTCCGCCGGCAGCCGGGCTTGAGGGGCAGTCGGCGAGCAGCCCGGCGCCGTCCGTGTACCGAGCGAAGAGCTGGGGCAGCCATGAGCGCACCCGCCCATCGGCTGGGTCCCGCCACAGCAGGCGTACCGGACGTGCGGACAGACCGGTCACGTCCGGGTGCCGGTCCAGCACCATCAGCTGAGTAAGCATCGCGGCGGACCCGTGCACTACGGTCGTCCAGTGGTCGCCGACCACCACCAACCAGGCCCCCACCGGCGGCCCGGCACCACCGGGAACGCCGACACCGGCGCCAGATCCTCGAACCGCACCGATGCGATCGCCTGCTCCCACGACAGGTGCGCCACGTGCCCATCGACGCTGGCGAAGGCTGCTTCCACGCCTGAACTGTCCTTCCGTACCAACGCTGCCTCAAAGCACGGGCGACGCACACACCGTGCGATAGCCCAACAGCCAATTACGTAGGGGACCCTGTGCGGCGAGCGAACGGTTTCTTCTCACTCGAACGGATGGTTCTCGGCGGCATCGCGATGCCACCTTGAGGCGCGGGCACGCGGCGCCACCCGGGCCCAGGCTGCCTCGGCGGTGATGCCGATAGCGGCGAGCAGGCGCTGCTGGTCGGGATGAAGGGTGTCGTAGAGCGTGCACTGCCGTTTGACCCATTTACCCAATGCGTTCTTCCCCACCGGAAGATCGCCTGCCGCGTCGGTTCGGCGGACGGCGCGCATGCGGTCGCGGGCGCGGTAGTAGTTGCGCTGCCAGTGCAGGTCCCACGGCGGGTTCCACCACGGATCGATCGCGACTAACTCCTGAAGGTGGGGCGAGGGCGGCTCGCCCTGCCTGGCACGCTGCTTGGCACGATTACGCTGGCCGAACAGCCACGCGCCTAACGGGAACCCGTCCTGCTGCACCTCCCGCGGAACGGCCAGGTGCCCGTGAACGGCTGCCCAGACCCGGGCATGCACCAGCACGCGTTCTAACCGGACACGCTGGTCGGGACGCTGCCCAAGCCGTGACCGCCGCACTCCCAACAACCCCAGCGCTGCGACCACAGGAAGGCGTTCAGGCACCACCTCCCCGTCTCCCTGGCTATCGTGCCCCTGGATACGGTGGCGCTGTCCCAGAGCGGTTGCGGCAGCATCCGGACGGCTGGACCGGCTGCCCGGACGTGGTGCGCGTGCACGAACAACAGAGGCGCTAGCCATGTCGGCCGGCACTTCAGCAACGGCTGCCTCAAGCTTCAGAGCCAGTTCGGCAAGGAGATCCTGTTGTGCTGCCCCGAGTGAGTTGTACCGGCGCTGCTGGGTGAGCAGCCACTCCCGCGCCGCCTTGTCCACCCGGGGAAAACACGTCGCGAGCTCCCCACCGCCTATGGCCTGAAGCTGAGCTGCCCCGAGTTTCGTAGAGTCCGGTGATCTTGTTTCAGGCGGACTGCGGGGTTTGCTCCTGGCTCCGCCAGAAGGCTTCCTCGTACTCGGCGGGTGGTACGTAGTCGAGTGCGGAGTGGAGGCGTTCTTCGTTGTACCAGGTGATCCACTGGAAGATCGCCCGCTCGACCTGGTCGACGTCCTTCCAGGGGCCCTGTATCTCGATCAGCTCGGCCTTGAACGTGCCGTTCAGCGCCTCCGTCATCGCGTTGTCAACTGAGCGCAGGCAATCGTGGCACGTGCACCAGCGCCTGCTCCGGCGGCAGCGGCGTTGCCGTGTTTCGCCACGTTGTCCGGGCGACCCGCTTCGGTGCTTCGCCGCCGCGCGAGGTCGTCGCCGAAGCACCGGGACGCCGCGTCAGGCCGAGACCACCGTCAACCCCTCCGGCGCCGTCACGTTCACCGCTCCGTCCGCCGCCAGCGTGATGTCCAGTTGGGCTCCGCCGACCTGGAGCCCCGTCACCGTCAGCGGGGCGTACGCCCCGGCGAAGGCGGGGGCCACCGTGACCGTGCCGCCCGGGACGTCCGCGTCCAGGCCGAGGGCCGAGCGCAGCACCAGGACCGAGGCAGCGGCCGCCCAGGCCTGGGGGCGACACGACGCGGGGTAGGGGGCGGGGTGCGGGCCCGCCGCGGCGCCGTGGCCGGCGAAGAGCTCGGGCAGGCGTCCGGCGAAGCCCGCCGACGCCGTCAGCAGGCCCGCCGCCAGCGGCGCCGCCGCGTCCGGGAAGCCGGCTCTGACCAGGCCGTGCACGGCGATCGCGGTGTCGTGCGGCCAGATGGAACCAATGTGGTAGCCGTACGGGTTGAAGCCCACCGAGTCGCTGCTCAGGGTGCGCAGACCGTGGCCCGAGTCGAGGTCTGGGCCGGTCAACCGGGCCGCCAGCGCCGCGCTCTCCTCCTGGTTCAGCAGGCCCGTCCCGAGAAGGTGGCCGAAGCCGGAGGTGACCGAGTCCACCGGCCGGCCGTCGCGGTCCAGCGCGACCGCCGGGTACGGGCCCTGTGCGTCCTCCACCCAGAAGCGCTTCCGGAAGCGGGTGGCGAGCCCTTCCGCCCATTCCTCCCACGCGTCCGCACCCGGCCGCCCGAAGGCGCGCAGCAGCGCCGCTCCGCCCCGCGCCGCCTCGTACGCGTACGCCTGCACCTCGCACAGCGCGATCGGCGGGTCGGCGAGCCGGCCGTCGCGATGGCGGATGGCGTCGCCGGAGTCCTTCCAGCCCTGGTTGGCCAGGCCCCGTCCGGTCCGGTCGACGTACCTGAGGAAGCCGTCGTCGGCCGCTGCCGCCTGGTCGCGGATCCACGCGAGCGCCGACTCGGTGTGCGGCAGCAGCTGTTCCACCTGCTCGGGGGCCAGGCCCCAGCGCCAGGCGTCATGGAGCAGGGTGATCCACAGGGGGGTCGCGTCGACCGTGCCGTAGTACACCGGCGGGACGGCGAACGTGTCGGTGAAGTTCTGGGTGCCGCGCCGCACTTCGTGCAGGATCTTCCCCGGCTGCTCCTCCGTGGCGGGGTCGGCCACCGCCCCCTGGCGGCGGGCGAGTGTGCGCAGCGTACCGGCCGCGAGTTCGGTGCCGAGCGGGAGCAGCATGCGGGCGGCCCACAACGAGTCGCGGCCGAAGAGGGTCAGAAACCACGGAGCTCCGGCGGCCAGGAACTGATCCGGGCCGTTCGCGCCGTCCGGGTGCCCCTCCGGGGACCGGGGGTCCATCAGGCGCAGCCGGTCCGCGTCGGCGACCGACTGGTCCAGCCACTGGTCGAAGCGCCGGTCCGCGCTGCGCAGGGCCGGGCAGCGCCACGGTACGGCGTCCGCCGGGGCGGCCGGGAACTGGTCGCCGTCCGCGTACGCCGCCGTGCAGCGCAGCGTCGCCGTCCATGAAGCGCCGGGGTCCAGTTCTACGTCGTACGACAGCCGGCCCTCCGGCGCCTCCAGGGCGTCCGGCGCGGGCTCGCCGACCAGGCGTACCGCGAACCCGTCGCGGGACCACACCAGACCGCCGCCCTCGGCGCCTTCCGCGCCTTCGGCCCGCGCCCGCACCGGGTCCAGGAGGTGGCCCGACTTCACCCGCTCCATCGGGGCGAGGTCCGTGCCGGCCGTGACCGTGAGTCGGAAACTGACCCGCTGGGTGGCCGCGTTGGTGACCTCGAAGCTCTCCTCCAACCGCCCGGAGGCGACGGTACGACGGCGGTTCAGGGCGACCGCCGGGTCGGGCGTCACCTCGCCGAGCCCCCGCAGGATCGCCCGGAAGTCCGCCCGGTCGGCTCCCCTGAGCCCGCCGCCGACCGGCGCCAGGGCGATGGACTCCGCCGTGACGGTCAGGTGGGACAGCGCCCTGCCGTCGCCGTGGTAGAAGCCGTCCGCACCCCCGTCGAGCTGTCCGTCCGCGCGCGAGATCACAAAGCTCGGCGCGCACAGCGTGACGACCGCGTCGTGCAGGAACGGCTGCAGTTCCGTGGCCACCGAAGTGGGGGTCGTGACGGGTTCGTTGGTGTCCTGGGCCTTGACAGTGGTGTCCAAAGGAGTAGAACCTCTCAGCATTAGATCGATCCAAAGACACTAATGGCCTCCTCAGAGCGCTGGCAATGCCTTTGGAACGCTCAAATCAAGCTCGTAGAACCATGCTCAGAACCCTCGTACGCCGGAGACCCGTATGCCCCGCTCCACCAGCAGTCCCTCGCCCAAGGGCGGCCCGGTGACCCTCGCCATGGTCGCCCGCCGGGCCGGTGTCTCCCCGCAGACCGTGTCCAACGCGATCAACTCGCCGGACCTGCTGCGCCCCGAGACCCTCGAGCGGGTCCGCGGGGTGATCGATGAGATGGGCTACCGCCCGAGCCGTGCCGCGCAGGCGCTGCGCACCCGTTCCAGCAAGCTGATCGGCTACGGCATCCAGCCCGTTCCGGGTGGCGACACGGCCCCCGTCATGGACCGCTTTCTGCACGCCCTGTCGCAGGCCGCCGACGAGGCGGGCTACCGGATGCTGCTGTTCGCCTGCCCGCCCGGCGGCCCGAGCCTGGAAGGGTACGAGGAACTGCTCGGCCAGCACGACGTCGACGGCTTCGTGCTCAGCAACACCGCCCGCCAGGATCCGCGCCAGGCGTGGCTGGCCAAGCGGGGCGTACCGTTCGTCGGCTTCGGCCGGATGTGGTCGGGGCGGCAGATCGGTGACTGGGCCGACGTCGACGGTGCCTCGGGCACGGACGCCGCCGTGGAGCATCTGGTCGCACTCGGGCACCGCAGGATCGCCTTCCTGGGCTGGCCGCGCGGCTCCGGCGTCGGTGACGACCGTGCCGCGGGCTGGCAGCGGGCCATGCGCCGGCACGGGCTCCCGGCGCGCGGACGGCGCGCGGAGAGCGCGGGGGAAGTCGAGGCCGCCCGCATCGCCGTGAAGCCCTTACTGGACGCGGGTGCCACGGCCGTGGTCGCGGCCAGCGACATGCTGGCGCTCGGCTGCTACCACGCGCTGCGCGAACGGGGCACCACCCCGGGCCGGGACGTCGCCGTGGTCGGCTTCGACGACTCGCCGATCGCCGGGATCCTCTCGCCCTCCCTGTCCACGGTCGCCCAGCCGCTGGAGGCGGTCGGCAGGGAGTGCGTCCGGCTGTTGCTGGCCCGGATGGCCAACCCGGCGGCGCCACCGGAGCGCGTCCTGCTGGAGCCGTCCCTCGTCATCCGCGACAGCACCCCGGCGCCGGGCTCCGACGCACCGGCGTTCTGACGCACCGGCGCCCTGCCACGTTGGCGCCCTGACGCACCGGCGCCGTCGCGTTGGCGCCGTGAGGCGCAGCGCCCCGAACCTCACCTCTCCTCCACTCCCCTCGAGCCGCACGTACCATCCCGAATCCACGGAGGAATCATGGCCCCCCGCACGGCCACCGCCGCCCTCGTCACCTGCGCGGCGCTCCTGGCCGCCACCGGCTGCTCGTCGAGCTTCGGCGGCGACAAGGAAACGCAGCAGGACACCAGCACCACACAGCACCTGAAGGTCCTCATAGCCACCTCGGGCGACGCCGAGACCAAGGCGGTCAAGGAGGCCGCGGCCGCGTACGAGAAGCAGTCCGGCAACAAGGTGACCATCGAAGCCGCCAAGGACATGAACCAGCAGCTGGCTCAGTCCTTCGCCGGGCACAGGCCGCCGGACGTCTTCTACGTCAACTCCGACCAGTTCGCGAACTACGCCAAGGGCGGCTCTCTGTACGCGTACGGCGACAAGATCAAGGACGCGGCCGACTTCGCCGAGCCCCTGCGCACCGCCTTCACCTACGACGGGAAGCTGGTGTGCCTGCCCAAGGACACCTCCACCCTCGCCCTCGCCATCAACACCGACCTGTGGAAGAAGGCGGGGCTGACCGAGAAGGACTACCCCACCTCCTGGGACGAGCTGAGGAAGGTCGCCGGCAAACTCACCGGCGACGGGGTCACCGGCCTGGTCACCAGCGACGAGTACCAGCGACTCGGCGTCTTCATGAAGCAGGCGGGCGGCTGGATCACCGACGCGAAGCAGACGAAGATGACCGCCGACAGCGTGAAGAACGCCGAGGGGCTCGGGTTCGTGCGGTCGCTGCTGCGGTCCGGCTCGCTGAAGTACGCCAAGCAGGTCGACACCAGTTGGGGCGGCGAGGCCCTGGGCAAGGGCAAGGCCGCCATGACCATCGAGGGCAACTGGCTGACCGGCGCCATGAAGCTCGACTACCCGAAGGTGGCTTACAAGGTGGTCCCGCTGCCCGCGGGCCCGGCCGGGAAGGCCACGCTGGCCTTCAGCAACTGCTGGGGCGTGGCCGCCGAGAGCGCCCACCGGTCGGCGGCCGTGGACCTGGTGAAGTACCTCAGCTCCGGTGAGCGGCAGCTGAAGTTCGCCGACGGATTCGGGGTGATGCCCTCGCGCACCAGCGCCCTGGCCGAGTACGCGAAGCGGGAGCCGGACGCCAAGGCCTGGGTCGACGCCAACGCCTACGCGCAGGGCCCGGTGACCGTCGCCGGGTTCGACAAGGTGCTCAGCCAGTTCAACACCGAACTCCAGTCGCTGCGCACCACGGACCCGAAGAAGATCCTCGCCGACCTGCAGCGCAACGGCGAACAGACCCTCGCGAAGAGCGACTGAGCCGCCATGCCCTTCCGCACCACCCACCGCACGGCGCGCCGCATCCCCCGCGGCGCGTCGTCCGATCCCCGCCCGGCCCCCGGGGCCACCGGCGGGGATCCCCGTACGGCCGGCTCGCCGGGCGCACCTGACGCGCCCGGCGGGTCCGGCCCCAAGGTGGCGCCCCGCACCCCGAACACCCCGCCCGCGGGGCGCCGCCGCGGCGAAGGCGCCTGGGGCTGGCTGTTCGTCAGCCCCATGGTGCTGATCCTCGGCCTGTTCCTGGTGCTGCCGATCCTGATGGCCCTGTGGGTCAGCCTGCTGCACTGGGACGGGCAGTCCAACCCGTTCAGCGGGCAGGCGAAGTTCGTGGGCCTGGACAACTACCGGGCGCTGCTCACCGAGGACGGCCTCGACCGCACCCTCTTCGCGACCTCGCTGCGCAACAACGTCTACTACGTGGCGCTGACCGTGCCGCTGCAGACCGGGCTGGCGCTGGTGCTGGCGCTGATCGTCAACCAGCGGCTGCTGCGCGCGCGGGGCGCCCTGCGCACCACGTTCTTCTTCCCGTCGGTCACCAGCTCGATCGCGGTCTCCACCGTCTTCCTCTTCCTCTTCCAGGGCAGTGGCGCCGTCAACACACTGCTGTCCTGGATCGGAGTGAAGGGCCCGAACTGGTTCGCCGACTCGCGTGGGGTGCTCTCGACGCTGCTCGGCGGTCTGGGGATCGTCGACCCCGACCACCCCACGGGTGTGCTGGCCGATCACTCCTTCATGGGGCTTTCCTGGTATGAGTGGCTGTCCGGTCCGTCCGTCGCGATGTGCACGATCATTCTGCTGGCCGTGTGGACGACCTCCGGCACCTTCATGCTGATCTTCCTCGCGGCCCTTCAGGACATCCCGCGCGAGCTGGAGGAGGCGGCCGCCATCGAGGGCGTGAACCGCCGCCAGATGCTGCGCCACGTCACGCTGCCCGCGCTGCGGCCGGTGCTCTTCCTCGTCCTCACCCTGGGCACGATCGCCACCTGGCAGGTCTTCGACCAGGTGTATGTGATGGGCCAGGGCGCTCCGGGCAACACGACGCTGACGCCGGCCTTCCTGTCGTACTCGACGGCCTTCGACGACGCCGACTTCGGGCAGGGCGCGGCCATCGCCTTCATCCTGCTCACGCTGATCCTGATCATCACCGCCCTGCAGCGCTGGGCGCTGCGGGAGCGCGGCCCCCGCCCCGGGAGGAATCGATGAACGCCCAGGCCAAGGCCGCCGCCCCGGCGCGGGGGCGCCCGGTGCTCGGCCGGTTCCCACTGCCGCTGCGGGCGCTGGGATACGCACTGGTGGTGGGGGCCGGACTGGTGTACCTGCTGCCGTTCGCGCTCCAGCTGGTGTCCGGGTTCAAGACTGACCCGGACGCCGCGGCGCATCCCCTCGGACTGGTGCCCACCACCCCGACGACCGCCGCCTACCAGCGGCTGTTCGGGCTGAGCCAGGCCGGGGACGGGGTGCCGTTCCTGCGCTGGCTGGGCAACTCGACCCTGGTCGCGGTCCTGGTCACCGCCGGGCGGGTGCTGTTCGACTCGATGGCGGGGTACGCGCTGGCGCGGCTGCGCTTCCCGGGCCGCTCGCTGCTGTTCGGCTTCGTCCTCGGGGTGATGGCGGTGCCCGGGGTGGCGCTGCTGATCCCGAAGTTCCTGGTGCTGAACACGTTCGGGCTGTTCGACACCTACACCGGCATGGTCCTTCCGCTGATGGTGGACGCGGCCGGGATCTTCATCATGAAGCAGTTCTTCGAGTCGGTCCCCCGGGAGGTCGAGGAGGCCGCGCGGGTGGACGGCGCCGGGGTGATCCGGACCTTCTGGTCGGTGGTGCTGCCGATGGCCCGGCCCGCGCTGATCACCCTGACGATCCTGTCGTTCCAGGGCTCGTGGAACGAGTTCACCCACTTCCTGGTGGCCACGCAGTCCGGCGAGTACGAGACGCTGACGACCGGGCTCGCGCGGTTCGCCTCGGGCGGACTGGGCGGCGGTACGCAGTACCCGCTGAAGCTGGCGGCGGCCCTGCTGGCGACCCTGCCGGTCGCGGCGCTGTTCTTCTGCTTCCAGCGCTACTTCGTGCAGGGGGCGAACTCGGGGGCGGTCAAGGAATAGCTTCCCCTGCTCGCGACCTGCCCGATCCCGTGCCTGGCGTTCGGCCCGGCGGAGACGTCATCCCGTCAGATCGCCCTCCCGCTCGTTCACCGCCGAGTAGTGCCGCAGCTTCTCCTCGTCGACGCGCACCGCCAGGCCCGGGCCCCGCGGGACGGCGAGGCGGCCGTCGATGAGCGGGATCGGGCTGGCCGCTACGGCGCTGGCCGCCAGCCGCGAGCTGCGGCTGGCCCGCCCGGTCCTGGACGACCTGCGGCCGCGCACCGGCCACGTGGCCCACTTCTCGGTACCCGACGGCGCCGTGGCGGTTCACGTGACGCAGTCGGAGCCGTCGTCCGCGTACCATATGCCGCCGACCGCGGGCGGCGACGTCCCGCTGTACCGCTCGGCGGTGGGGTGGGCGATGTTGTCGGCCCTGCCGTCGCCGGCGGCGGAGCTCCTGGGCAGCGAGCCGCTCCCGGCCCGTACGTCACGGACGGTGCGGGACCCGGGGGCCGTGCTCGCGGCTCTGCCCCGCCGTGCGCGAGCGCGGCTATGGGGCCGATGACGCATGCGCGGAGCAGGACGTCCGCGCCATCGCGGCCCCGGTGCTGGGGCCGGGCGGCCGGGCCGCCGGTGCGGTCGGCATCGTCGGGCTGACGTTCAGGCTGGACGAGGGGGGCGTGGCGGTGCTGGGGCCGATGGTGCCAGCCGCCGCCGGTACGGGCCCCTACCCCGACCTGATCCTCACCGCGGTCATCAGCCTCGGGATCGACGCGGTGCAGCGTGTGCTCGTCGCCGGCGACACGGCCAACGACCTGCTCGCCGGCACGCGCTCCGGAGCCGGACACGTCAGACGAGCCGGTCACCGTGACCGACACCTGGTGACCCCGCCGAGCGGCGGCCGGACGGCCTGCCGCCCGTCATCACCGGCCGGCCGGCGGACGAGGCCGATACCGGCGCCGCGCTGGTGTCCCAGCCTCTCCCCGCCACTGGGCCAGCTTGTGCTGGGTCCACCGGGTGCCACGGTGGTCCTCGCCGAGTACCCGCACCGTGCCGGCCAGCAGCTGCTCGTACGCTTCCATGGCCCCGGCCACATCACCGGCCTCCGCCCGTATGTCGGCCAGGGTGAGCCGGGTGACCAGCGCGACGTCGTGGTCGGCGCCCCACACCCGCACCCGCTCCGCCGCGAACGGGCGATCACCCGGCTGGTGAACCCGGCGGGCAGCCGTACGCCGTTGGCGTCCGGCGAACCGAGCGCCCCGTACGGGCCGGCGCCCGGCTGCGCCGGTGCGGCGTACGCGGCGCCGCGCCACAGGGTTCCGCCGAAAGCTGCCGAGGAGCCGCCGATGACGACGGCGCGCAGGAGGGTGCGACGTTTTACGCCGGCTCCAAGGAGTGCAGTGACCGTTTCCCGCCGCCGGCCGACGGCGGGGTCCCACGGCCCTGAACCTAAAGAGGTATCCCATAGGCGGAATTGACAGGGCCTGGACACCACATGACGCGGGTGTGGATCCTCGCGCTCCGACCGGACGCCGCCCCTTGGGGCTGTCCATCGCCGTCGTCGGCCTGCTCGCTCTCTGGTGGTCCACCGCACACTGGGGCGACGCCATCACGGTGTGGAAGCTGACGCCGTCCCTGCTCGTGACCGGAGTCGGCTCCGGACTGCGGTTCGCCCCTTGTCCGACGTCATCCTCGGCGACGCCACCAGCGAAGAGACCGGCACCGGAGCGGGCGTGCTCAACGCCGCCCAGCAGTTCGCCAACGCCGTCGGCGCCGCCGCGCTCGGCACCGTGTTCTTCGCCCACGTCGGACAGCCCTCCACCCCGTCCTACTTCGCCGCCGCCCAACTGGTGTTCTGTGTCTGCCGCGGGTCCACGTCCTGGCGCTGTCGCTGGTCCGGCTCCTGCCCAAGCACTCCCAGCAAGCCCGCTCACCAACTCCTGTCGGGCGTCCTGATCGGCCTGGTCCGGCACCCCCTGCCCTCGACGGCCGAACGGCGAGTGGAATGCGGCGCCCAGGAGCCGCACGGCCCGGCGGGGGCCGTATTGCGCATCGGCCCCCGCCGGGCCACGGGCGCGCCGCGCCGCTCCGACGAACCGCTAGGAGGCTGACGGTCCGGTCCAGCCGGCCGCCACATGGCCGATGCGCACCCGCTGCGGGTGGTCGCCGACCGACACGGACGCGGTCTTCTCGCCCGTCGTGAAGTCGATGGCGGTGACGCGGTCGGCACCGCTCTCGGAGACGATGCAGGAGGTGCCGTCGCCGCTCACCGTCGCCCAGTACGGCTTCGAGGTCGGTACCAGGGGGCCTTCCTGGAGCGATTCGCGGTCGACGACGGTCGCGTAGTCGTCCATCGTCCCGGCCACACACAGTTTCTCGCCGTCGGGGCTCATCGACAGGCCGTGGTGGCGGGAGTCGTTGACCCAGGTGGTGCGGTCCTCGCTGGTCGCCGGGTTCTTCGGGAGGGTTTTCGCGCGGGTGATCTTGTCTTTGGCCACGTCGTACTCCAGGAACCCGTTGAAGAAGGAGACCTGGAAGTAGAGCTTGGACTCATCCGGGGTGAAGGCGACGGGCCGGACGGCTTCGGACAGGTCCTTGCGGCCGAAGGCGTCGAGCCGTTCGCGCATGTCGATGACCTTGATCTGCCGATAGGTGTTCGCGTCGACCACGGTGATGTGCCGGTCGCCCTTCGTCCAGTCCATCGACGGATCGTCCAGGTCGGTGTTGACCTCGCCGATCGACATGTTCCAGAGGTACTTGCCGCCGTCGGTGAAGACGTTCTCGTGGGGCTTGTCACCGGCGGAGAACGAGCCGAGCTGCTTCCCCGTCTCGATGTCGAGGACATGCACCGTGTTCGACGTCGAAGCCGACACCGCGACGCGTGCGCCGTCGGGGGAGACGGCCATGTGGTCCGCGCGGAATCCCGACACGGGGAAGCGCCACTCGATTTTGCCGGTCGCGACGTCGATGGAGACCACGTCGGCGAAGCTGGGCCGGGAGACGACGATGGCGGAGCCGTCCGGGGTCGAGTACATGTCGTCCACGAACTGGTCGTGCCCTTCACCTGGCCCCAGCCGGATCCCCAGGAAGAAGGCGAGCTTGATGGGGTTGAGGTAGATCTCGGTGAGCCGCTGGTCCTTGTCCGGTATGACGTTGATGCGGCCGATCCTGGACAGGTCGCCAGTGGATTTGATGACGTCGGCGGTGCCGTCCCAGTTGTTGCCCACGAACATCACTTCCCGCAGGCCGGCCGCCTTTGACTGTGCGGAGCTCACCGCCGTGGAGCCGGTCAGGGCCAGCGTCACGGCGGCGGTCAGGGAGAGGAGCATTCGGGTGGAGCCACGGTGCTCGGGGGCCATGATTACTCCATGGGA
This sequence comes from Streptomyces sp. 11-1-2, assembly GCF_003595545.1. NCBI lineage: Bacteria > Bacillati > Actinomycetota > Actinomycetes > Kitasatosporales > Streptomycetaceae > Streptomyces > Streptomyces sp. 11-1-2. The sequence continues at coordinate 180,112 of NZ_CP022545.1, read as the reverse complement.
GGTGGGGGTCTGTCATCGTCGGGGCGCCACCTACCGGAAAGTAATGAAGGCGGATACCTCTCACAAGAGTTCCGACGGCAAAAAATGACAGGCCCTCAACTTCACGGCCGACACGGACGGTTCGGACCCAGGGGAGCGCGATACCGGTGATCCCGTCCGCCCGTCCGCCCGTCCGCCCGTCCGCCCGTCCGCCCGTCCGCCCGTCCGCCCGTCCGCCCGTCCGCCCGTCCGCCCGTCCGCCCGTCCGCCCGTCCGCCCGTCCGCCCGTCCGCCCGTCCGCCCGTCCGCCACCCGGCCCGGTGGCACGGCGCCGGGGCCCGCCCCGGCGCCGTGCCCGCCACGCTGTCCCCCGCCGCCCGCCGCGCCTTCGCCCTGTACCGGGGCTTCATACGCGCGGGCAGCGGCATGATCCGCCATGACCTCCCGCGGGCCATCGCGAAGAAGGTGGCCATCGCTGGGGGCTAGCCGCCGAAGCTTACGCGGAGGCTGCCGTCCGTGGCGAAGGACCACTTCAGTGCGCCGGTGTAGGACGAGCACCGGGGCCCGTTCGTCCCGGACCAGAACTGGTTCGAACTGTCCGCGTCACCGATGATGCGGTCCTTCGTCCCGCTGCTGCCGCCGCGGCAGGACACATTGTCCCGGAACACCGACGTGCCGCCGTCGAACGAGAAGTTGCGCTCCCCGTTGTCGATGCCGACGTTGCCCGACACCGACATATGGCCGGGGTTGCTGTTGTAGGTGAACCCGTGCTTGCCGTTGTGGTAGGCGATGCTGCGGCGGATGACGTGGTCGACGGCGATGTCCGAGCCGCCCAGCTTGTAGCCGTTGCGGTCGCCGTTGGAGTTCTGGGTGCCGTCCGAGAGGGTGCCGTTGCCGTAGGAGAGAGAGTCCTCGATGGTCACCGGGCCGATGGGGCCGGTGTCCTTCTTGGTGTAGAGGTCCCAGCCGTCGTCGATGTTGTTGTGGGACACGTCGTAGCGGAACACGTTTCCGGAGCCGACCGTGAGCTTCGCGGCGAACCCATCGGCGTCCTCGCCGTCGGAATCGGCGTTGTCGTGTGACTCCGAGCTCACCACGAGGTTGTTCGACGGCCACTGGTTCTGCGGGGTGCTGGAGGCGATGCGGGAGATCTGGAGCCCGGAGTCACGGTTGAAGCGGGTCACGGTGCGCTCGATGACGTTGTTGCTGCCGCCGACGAAGATCCCGTTGTCACCGGCGCGTTCGACGGTGATGTCGGCCAGGTGCCAGAACGATCCGTTGAGGGCGAGCCCGCGGTTCGCCGTATCCTCGCTCATGGCCGAGAAGTTCAGCACCGGGGTCTCCCCGGGGTAGGCGACCAGTTCCTTGCGGGCGCTCGACGTGCCGTTGTTGCCCGGCGCGATGGTGACCGTCTGCGAGAGGTTGTAGGTTCCGCCGCGCACGTAGATCGTGCCGCCCGCGGTGACGCGGGTGATCGCCGAGGCGAGTGTGGTCGGAGAGGACTCCGTCCCGGGGGCGTCGGCACTGCCCTTGGGCGACACGAACAAGTCGTCCGCGTCGAAGGACGCGGACTGTGCCCGCGAGACGGGCGGATGGACGGCGAGCAGGCCCGTCGACGCGACAACGGCCGCCGCCGCGACGGCGAGGGCGCGGGGGAGTGTCCGAGAGTGCTTCATGGCGCTGAAACCTCCTGATGTGGGGGGCTGCCGTGGAGACAACAGGCAGCGCATGAGAGCGATTGCTGAAGCCTCCGCATCATCAAAGACCTGGGCTAGGCGGCTCCGATGAGTGACGATGCGTCATGCGAGTCGGGAAGCTAGCAAGCGCTTGCGGTGGTGTCAACGCCCCGCGTTCCCCCGCCCGCGCCTTCCATGGCTCCTGCGCGCAAGGTGGTGACGGGCCCTTCCTGGTTTGTCATGTACGGATTACAGTACGGGCAGTGGGAGCGCTCCCAGGCGCGCTCCGATCCTCATCACCGGCCGAAGGATCGCCATGACCCCCACGCCACACCGCGCCCTGGCCGCCGCCGCGGTGGCCGTGGCGGTGGCGGTGGCGCTGTCGGTGAAGGTGACGGTGTCGACGTTGACGAGGCCGGTTCCGTTGATGGTGATCTCGTCTTCTGCCGTGCCCGAGGTCGGAGCCGTCGAGGTGATGGTCGGTGCGAGGTAGTAGTCGATCGACGTGGTGCCCGAGCGGCTGGTTCCGCCGGCGGTGGTGATGGTCACCGGCTGGGCGGACACGGTGCCGACCTGGCCCGGGTTGGCCGGTGCGGTGAAGGTGACCTGGCTGGGCCGGCTGGGGGTGACCGCGACGTTGCCCACCCTGACCTGGGTTCCCGTCAGGAAGTTGGCGCCGAGCAGCGTCACCGGGCCGCCGGTGGCGGCCGGGAGGCAGGTGAGGCTCAGGCCCGTGGTCGTCGGTGGGGCGATGACGAAGAACGGCAGGGCGTTGCTGGTGGCGCCGGTGGCCCGTGCTGCTGGGCTGGTTCGCCGACTCCGCCGACTCCGCCGACCCGGACGCCGGGCTGCTGGGCTTCCGCAAAGTTTCGGACAGCAACGTACGCTGGACAGCCGCCTTCCGGGCCACACCGGACGCGAGGACCTCCAGATGTCGCAGCGCGCCGGACGGGTCGGCATGCCCCAGGGCTTCCAGCCGCCGGCCCGCCGCCTGCGAGGTCAACCGGGCCGCTCCGGTCTCCAGCCGTGCCACCGCGTCCAGCAGGGGCCGGTAGAACAGCTTCTCGTGCATCCGCCGCACCGGGTCTACTACGTCTTCCCCACGAATACCTCACCTCAGGTAGTGGTTCTGCCCTCGCAGCAGAGAACCTGGCAGATCGCCGGAGCGGCCCTGGGGGCCCTGCTGGTGCTCTTCCTTCTTGTGCGGCTCGTGTCGTAGCAGGCCATATCCGAGGACGCGGTCGGCCACGAGTCCAAGCAGCCAGGACGCCCCAGGTGACCACGTTGGTGTCCTGGGGCCGACGAGTCAGAACGATGGTCGTGAACAGGGCGCGAAGGTCGTCGGCACCGTCCAGTCGTGCCGCTTCCCGGATTTCGGTGGGGACGGCCGCGACCGGGGCAGGATGACCTGGATCTCCTGCCCGCTACGTGATGGAAGGAACACCCCAACTTCCCTCTCAAATAAAAGTGTTGGCCGCTTCCGCCCAGCAGTGCCACTTCACCCCGAGCACTGGCGTAACCACACCGTCGTCGGCGACGCGGACCGCCTGGGGGCCGTCCATGATGCGGCGCAGGTCGTGCTCGGGTGGACGGCCGATGTCCAGTCCTCTTCCTCTCCGTTCGGCTCGCCAGGCCGACAAAGCGGGTTCCAGCAGTTCCCAGCGGGCATCGGAGAGATCACTGGGATATCGGCGGTCTCGCGTCATGTTTCGGTAGTACCGGCAGGCGCGGTCCGTCTCCAGGGCGCAAAGGTAGTTATGCGGGGGCGCCTTGGGATCAGACAGGGGCGAACCGGCTGAAACGGGCCGACGCATAACCTCACCTGTCACATGAACCACGGAAAGCACCTCCTGTCCCTGCACTCCCAAACCAACTCGGCCATCAAAGTGCCACCAAACAACCTCGCCGGGACAAAATGCTCTTTTAGAGGCTGTTTCTCAACCTCCGCGGTCAGTGTGCGGTCTCCAACACGGCCTGCGCCGCCTGGCGGGCGTGAAGCGCGGCGTCAGTGTTCCCCGTGAACGTGGCGATTGCCATTGCTCCGTCGAACAGCACCGCCAGCTGCGCGCCGACTTGGTCGGGGTGAGTGGCGCCAGCCTGCCGGGACAGGTCGGTGAAGAGTTCCAGCAGCCGCTGCTTGTGGTTTTGGACTACGTCCACCACCGCGGGTGCTGCGGCGCCCGCTTCGCCGAAGGCGCCGGCGAAGACACACCCGTGGAACCCGGGCTGATGGAACCAATCGTGGAGGAAGTCGAAGATGGCAAGGACATTTTCGGCCGGGTCGGTGTTCCGTTGTGCGTAGGAGTGGATGGCCTCGCGGGCGATCTTGTCGCGCTGCTTGAGACAGGCTGCCAGCAGGTCGTCCTTGGAGCGGAACATGCGGTAGAGCTGTCGCAGCGGCACCCCCGAGACGTCCCGGATGTGCTCCATCGTCACCGCGTGGACGCCATGGCTGTAGAACAGCTCATCGGCCACATTGATCACGTGTGAGAATCCGTCTTCTCGCATGGCTGGTTCCCCCCTTCGGAATGCCTGGCTCACAGCCTATTCTCAACCGAGAAGCATGCTTCTCACGGGAGAATCACGATTCTCCTGAAAGATCAGAGGACAAGAAGGTCATTCGCAGGCTGGACGGGGGAGAAGATCACATGAGATTTCGATGGGGAGTCCTGGCCGTGGCAGCGGTATCCCTGGTGGGGTTCGCGGCCGGGCCGGCGAGCGCGGCCGAACACGTAATCGGCTGCACCAAGGACTACGACAACTGGCAATGCGAGGGCAGCTACCACCAGGTCGACAATGGCCCCAACTATCTGTGGACCTCGGGCTGGAGGGGCAACCTTGACGGACCGAGCGTGTCAGCGACCTTCCAGCCATCCGGCGAGATCCTGGAGGTGTTCGACCGGTTCAACAACGATCACAAGGCCGTGGCGTACCTGTGGATAGACGGCGAAAAACAGAAGCCGTACTTCAGCAACGACCCCAACGGCAAGACGTGGAACTTGCACTTCGCCGAAGGTCTCGAGGTGATGCTGCAGGTCTGCACCTCGAAATATGACAACGCTGTATGCACCAAGCGGGTCACCCGAACGACATAGGGCGCGCCTTCGCTCGGCAGAGCGCCCCCACCCCGGCCCCGAGTTCTCAGTGGTGGGGGCCAATGATCGAGCCGGAGAGCCGCAGCAGGACGCATGTGGCGCCGCAAGGCTGCGCACTGGGTTGAGTTCGGGTGCGTAGGCCGGCAGCCGCTCCAGCGTCAGCCAGTCCTGCTCGGCCGCCCAGGCCCGCATGCTCCGACTCCTGTGGGCCGACAGTCCGTCCCACACCAACACCACCGACTCGCCGGCGTAGAAGGTCTTGACGTGTTCCAACACTTCGATCAAGGAAGTGGTGTCATAGCTGCCCGGCTTGAGGTGGAAGCACAGCCGCGGGCCACGTTCAACGTCAGCGGCGTGGTAGCCCAGCGCGGCGGCCATCCCGGCTCGTTTCCAGTTCAGCCGGTGCCGCAGCGTGGGAGTGCGCCCGCGGGGTGCGCAGGTGCGGCGAACCCGGGGCAGCAGCGATACACCCGATTCATCGAAGAACACAATCCAGGCACGTTTCTTCACCGCCCCCTTTTGATGCGTGGCCACTCCTGGGCGACCCACCGGGCGATCTCGGACTCGTCCCGCTCGACGGCCTGACGCATGGGCCGCCGCAGACTCCACCCCAGCCGCCCGGTAAGCAGGCGCCACACGGATGCCCGGGCCAGCTTCACCCCGGTCACCCGCTCAACCACCACGCCGACCCGTTCCAAGGTCCACAGATCCGCCTCGAACCCGTGCGCCTGAGCGCCCTGCTCCAACGCGGTCCGAACCAGCTCCACTTGGGCGTCATCCAGCTTGGGCGGCCGCCCGGTGGCCGGACGCCGCCGCAGTGCCTCAACCCCACCCTGCTCCCACAGGCGTTTCCACCGGCGCACGCTCTCGGGGTGGATCCCCACCATCCGTGCAACCACGGATGAAGAACGTCCTTGCTCGAACAACTCGACCGCGCGCATGCGCCGGGCCTCGGCCAACTGCGGCCGCGTCAGCGGCAGAACGGAGACGTCGGAAACAACGGCCTGCGACTCGGAAGACACACCAACATGCTCACACCGCCGAAGCCCCTGCACCCACAGAACTAACGAAAAACTCAGTAGTGACGCGTTCCGTAGGAAGCCCACAAGTCGACACCTATGGCCCGGTATTGCTGGCCCGACTGTCGGTCGGGGTGGAAGCGGTCGGGTTGCTCCTGGTCGCGACGGAGCCAGGAACGGTGCCAGTGCTCGCCGGAGTGGCGATCACCGGTGTCGGCCTCGGAACGATCTATCCCGCGACCAGCGCGCTCACGCTTCAACGCGCCAACGCTCGACTGCCCGGGACCGCGATGGGGTCGATGACCTCGCTGTGGGACCTGGGGATCCTCGTCGCCGGTCCGGTCAGCGGGCTGCTCGCGGGTCGGCTCGGGTATCCGACAGCGTTTGCTGTCGCCGCCGGTATCTCCGCTACGGCCTTGCTGCTCACTACGAGCTTGCAGCCGTCTCCACAATAATCACGACCTACGGCATCGCCACCACCCACACCAACAGCACCCCAGACGCCATGTTGGACGCCCACCACACCGCACACCCCATACGGGACAACCTCTAGTACTCCAGTCGCAGATCGCTATTCCCGCTGGTCAGGAGCGTGTCTGTGAGTGTACTCGCCTGACGTGCTGTCAGACGCTGCGAGTTCGTGACTTCGGGTGCGGCGGCGGTAGTGGCAGCGGCGGGCGATGGCCTGGTGCCGGCGTCGCCAGCAGGACAAGCTCATCGCGTGGCCGGTGTGCTGAAGGTCCGCCGGCTGCGGCCACCGGCGCACAGCTGCTGGTGCGGCTCAAGGGAACCCGGACACCCGCCCGCTGGGCGCTACTGCCGGACGGGTCGTTCCTGACCAGGATCAACGGGACCCGGCTGAGGGTCATCGACGCGCACATCGGGGTGACGACTGCCAAAGGGCTGCGGCTGGAAGGCCACTACCGGCTGGCCACCACGCTGACCGATCACCGCCGCTACCCCGCCGCCGAGCTGGTGGAGCTCTACCACGAGCGATGGGAGATCGAATCGGCGTTCTACTCGCTCCGCCACACTTTGCAGTGCGGCCTGGTACTGCGCTCCCAGGACGCGGCCGGGATCCAGCAGGAGCTATGGGCTCATCTGACCGTCTACCAGGCACTGCGCCGGGCGATGGTCGAGGCCGTCGAGACGCTTCCCGGCACGGATCCGGACCGGGCTTCCTTCACCGTCGCCCTGGAGACCGCCAAGGAACAGCTCATCACCGCGGCCGATGTGCTGCCAGACGTCGGACCAGGGCGCATCACATCGGCCCTGCTGCAGGATCTACTCCCACCCCGCCAGGCCCGCGTCAACCCGCGCCGCGTCAAGTGCCCAATCTCCCGCTACGCCGCCCCGCCCGACCAGGCCCAAGTCCTCGGGGCCTCCAGGATCACCAGCATCGCCGTCACCGTGCACTCGGCCGCCGACAGCGGCTCTGACGGGCGTCGCGACCGCACGCTGCAACTCCTGCGCGCCAACCCTCTCCGCACCTGGCGCGCATGCGAAATCGCCCTCGGTATCGGGCTGGACGACGCTCGAGGACTACGCGCGGAACTGGGGCGCTGGGTCCGCGAAGGAATCCTTCGCCGCACCGGGCGAGGCATCTACACCCTCGAACCCGAGTGGATCACACCCGACCTCCGCCACCCCTCGGTCCCGCCCCATTTGACAACCGCGGATCGGCCTTAACTCCGTGGTCTTGGGGTATTTACGGGGTGCTGCCATGGTGCTGGTGGTTCTCCTTCGCCAGGACCGTAACCCCTGGCACGAGGGACTCCACAAATCTCGGTACAGCTCAATTGCCTTCGCGCAGCGTGGGGCGCGGGCCGTCGGCCTCGATTTCTCCGCGGCATCTGTGACGACGGCGACTGGCATCGCGGCGCGTGCGGGCTTTGACGTGAGGTATGTACAGGCCAATGCGTACGACGCCGTGGAGGCTCTCGGCGGGCGGCGGTTCGACGTCGTCTACACCGGCAAGGGCGCCCTGTGCTACCTCCCCGACCTGGACCGCTGGGCTGGTGTCGTCGCCGAACTGCTGCGTCCCGGCGGCCGTTTGTACGTTGTGGAGTTCCACCCGCTCCTGAACTCGATGGGCCCCAAGCCCGCCCCCGGAGAGGGACCCGAACCCCTGCTGAGGCATGACTACTTGGGTGGCAGCGGCCCCGTACACCGCGACGCGACACGCACCTACACCGATGGCCCGGCCGTCGAGGGAGCCACCGACAGCTTTGAGTGGATGCACGGGCTGGGTGAGGTCGTCAATGCCCTGATCAGAGCCGGTCTGGACATCCGACGGCTGCGCGAAAGTCCTGACAGAGCCCGGTATGCCCCACCACCGGCGTCGATCGCTGCCCAGCGAACGCAGCTGTCAGGAGAAGCCTCGGCCGGCCAGGTCGATCACCAGATCCCGGACGGCGTGCAGGGCTGGGCTGTCGTCGTTCGCCCGCCAGGCGGCGACGAGTTCGACTGGTTCGCCCTCGACCCCGGTTACCGGGCGCAGCACGACGCCGTCCAGCCCGAGTGTCTCGGCTGCCCGGGGAACTAGCGCGAGCCCCAACCCGGCTCGCACCAGCGCCAGGATCGTGTGCACCTGGCTGAGGTGGTGTACGTACCGGGGAGCGATCCCGGCACCGCGGAAGACGCCGACCAGCACCTCGTAGAAGTAGCGGGCCTCGGCCGGTGAGTACATGACGAACGGCTCGCCGTCGAGGTCGCGCACGTGCGGCACCCGGTCCGGCGCGGCCAGCGGGTGCCCGGCCGGGATCGCGGCCAGCAAGGCCTCCCGGTGCAGCGGGCGGTGCTCGAGCCCGGTGCCGGGGACCGGGGGACGGACGAGGCCCAGGTCCAGTTCCCCGGAGTGCAGCTCCTCCATCTGTGTTGCGGACACCCGTTCGCGCAGCACCAGATCGACGCTCGGCAGTCGGGTGTGAATGCGGCCGACGATGGCGTCGAGCACCGAGTGCGCCGACGACGCGGTGAAACCCAGTGCCACTGTCCCTATCTCGCCTGCAGGTACCCGGCGCACCGACAGCGCCGCCTGCTCGGACAGCCCGACAATGCGCCGGGCGTCGCTCAGGAACGCTCGTCCGGCCGCGGTGAGCTGGACGGAGCGACCGATCCGGTCGAACAGTTCGACGTCCAGCTCTCGCTCCAGTAGCTGGATCCGCCGGGACAGCGGGGGCTGGGTCATCGACAGCCGTTCCGCCGCGCGGCCGTAGTGCAGTGTCTCGGCGACCGCGACGAAGCTTTCAAGCTGGCTCAGCGTAAACATCGATCCATTATAGGTATCGGTTGATCCCAAAGAAGTGTTGGACGTGCATCGTTTTGGTTCCTATGGTTCTCGCAGTCGCCGTCCTGCACCCCCGAGAGGAAACGTTAATGCGCGCCTTTACCCCGACCGAGCTTGCCGAGCGCCTCGGCTCCGGGCTGCTGTCGTTTCCCGTCACCCACTTCTCCCGTGACCTGGCGTTCGACGAGCCTGCCTACCGGGAGAACATCGTCCGCCTGGGCCAGTACGAGATCGCCGGTCTGTTCGCTGCCGGCGGGACGGGGGAGTTCTTCTCCTTGACCCCGCAGGAAGTCGGCACCGTGGTCCGAGCCGCTGTCGGCAGCGCGCCCAAGGGCACCCCGATCCTCGCCCCGGCCGGACACGGCACCGCGCAAGCGGTCGAGATGGCCCGCGATGCCGAGGCGGCGGGCGCCGACGGCCTGCTGCTGTTCCCGCCCTACCTCACCGAGGCATCCGCGGACGGCCTCACCGCTCATGTGCGCGCGGTCTGCGAATCCACTTCTCTGGGCGTGGTGCTCTACAGTCGCGCGAATGCCGTGTACACATCGGACACCGTGGCCACCCTCGCTGACACCTGCCCGAATCTGATCGGATTCAAGGATGGTGTCGGTGATCTGGAGGCGATCACGCGGATCCACTCGCGTCTCGGCGACCGCTTGGTCTACATCGGCGGGCTGCCGACGGCGGAGACGTTCGCGCTGCCATACCTGGAGTTGGGTGTCACGACCTACAGTTCGGCGATCTTCAACTTCCTGCCCGAGTTCGCCCTGACCTTCTACAGCGCGGTGCGAGCAGAGGACCGGGCGAAGGTGCGCCGGCTGCTCGACGATGTCGTGCTGCCTTACACCGCGATACGTGACCGTAAGGCGGGCTACGCGGTGAGCATCGTCAAGGCTGGCCTGGATCTGGTCGAACATCCGGCCGGTCCGGTGCGGCCGCCGCTGACCGATCTGGATGATTCCGAACGTGAACTGCTGGCCGATGTCATCGAGGCGTCGCGTACTGCCATCGTCTGACGCCACCGATCCGATGAAGCGCAAGGAGCCACTCGTGTCCCCTCTTCCCCAGACCGGCCCTACCGGCGTCATGGTCATCGGAGGCGAAACCGTCATCGGCACGGGTGAGGAGATTCGGTCCGTCGATCCCCGTACCGGCGCGACTCTCGATCCTGGCTACCGGGCGGCGTCGGTCGAGCACGTTGAGCGGGCTTGCGCTCTGGCGAAGCGGGTATTTCCGACTTTTCGGGCGACCGATGCTGGGCGGCGTGCCGAGTTCCTCGAGCGCATCGCCGATCTGCTCGACGAGCGTCGGGATTCGCTGGTTGAGTGCGCCCACACGGAGACCGCGCTGCCTCGTCCGCGCCTCACCGGCGAAGTCGGTCGCACCAGCGGTCAGCTGCGCCTGTTCGCCGCGGAGCTGCGAGCCGGCACCTGGCAGGGTGCTCGCATCGATCCGGCACGGCTCGACCGCGAACCGCTCCCGCGCGCCGATATCCGGCAGCGCCGGATCGCGCTCGGTCCGGTCGCGGTGTTCGGCGCGAGCAACTTCCCACTGGCCTTCTCCACCGCCGGGGGCGACACGGCAGCGGCGCTGGCCGCCGGCTGCCCGGTGGTTGTCAAGGCGCATCAGGCGCATCTGGGTACCGCGGAGCTGGTGGCGCGGACGATCGCCGAGGCAGCGGCTGACGCGGGTATGCCCGAGGGGGTGTTTTCCCAGCTCGTCGGCGGTGGGACCGAGGTAGGTGCCCGACTCGTCAGAGATCCGAGGATTCGTGCCGTGGGTTTCACCGGGTCCCGCGAAGGCGGGCTGGCGATCGCGGCCATGGCAGCGGATCGGCCGGTGCCGATCCCGGTGTACGCGGAGATGAGCAGCATCAATCCAGTGCTGCTGCTACCCGCCGTGCTCGAATCCCGCGGCGCCGAGCTGGGCGCCGCGTTCGCCGGATCGCTGACGCTCGGCGCGGGCCAGTTCTGCACCAACCCTGGTCTGGTGCTTGCCATCGAAGGACCGGGCCTCGACGCGTTCACGAGGGCCGCGGCCGACGCCGTCGCCGCCGACGCCGGAGCCACCATGCTCACCACGGGCATCGCCGACCACTACGCCGCCGCCGGTGACGCCCTCGAGGCCCGGGACGGCGTCGATGAGTTCGCCCGCGGCAGCCAGCCCGACAGTGCGGCTTGTGGCCGCGCCCGGCTGCTGACCGTCGACGGTGCTCGGTTCGCCGCCGATCCGTCGCTACAGTCCGAGGTCTTCGGTGCGACATCGTTGCTCGTCCGATGCGTGGACACCGCCGAGCTGACCGCTGCGGTGGAGACGTTGGAAGGTCAGCTCACCGCGACCGTGCACGCGGATGAGGCCGATCATCTACTCGCCGCGAAGCTGCTGCCGCTCTTGGAGGAGCGAGCGGGCCGTATCCTGTTCGACGGCTGGCCCACCGGGGTCGAGGTCGGACATGCGATGGTGCACGGTGGACCGTTCCCGGCCACGACAGACCCTCGAAGTACTTCCGTCGGAACGCTCGCGATCGAGCGTTTCCTGCGGCCCGTAGCCTATCAGGACGTGCCGACCGCGCTGTTGCCTGCTGAGGTTCGTGACGAAAATCCGCTTGGTGTGTGGCGCCGACTCGACGGTGAACCCAGTCGAGACGCGCTCGCCGTCGACAGCGCCGATTGACCGGTCGGCCGGGTGAGGCGATATCCACCTGGCCAAGGTCCGGCCCCGCCGGCCATGCCCGCGACTGCCCAGTGGCAACCCTTCCAATGTTGTGAGGACGTAATGACACCGCGATGGCTCTCGCCGCCCCTCTCGTCGCGCCGGATCCCGGCTGCGTCGCCGCTCCCCGCCACAGGCTCCTGTTGGCGCCCGTACCCCCACCCGGTAGCCGCGGCCCTGTCCGCACACGGCGCGCCCTTCGACGGGGGGTTCCGCCATGGCCTCTCCTGAAGTCAGTGAAGTCAGCTCGGACGGCCTGCGTCAGTCCCCGCCCGAGGCAGCGCTCGGTGGACCGGCGACACCCAAGTCGAAAATGTTCCGCCGTGACTCGATTGCGGTTGGTGCGAAGGCGGCCGCGGGAATCGTCGGGCTCTTCGTCGTGTGGCAGCTGGTGGTGACCATCTTCACCCCGCCGGAATACCTGGCCGTCGGGCCGATCTCGGCCTTCGCCGAGCTGATCAAGCGCCCCGACTACTTCGCGAGCAACACCTGGGTCACGTTGCAGGAGGCGCTTGCCGGGTTCGCGCTCGGCACCGCGCTCGGGATTCTGTGTGGCGCTGTGCTGCATTACTCGCCGACCGTGCGCAGTTTCCTCTACCCCGCGCTCATCGCGATCGACACCATCCCCAAGGTGGCGCTCGCGCCGTTGTTCATCGTGTGGTTCGGGTTCGGCTTCGAGTCGAAGGCGTTCGTCGCGATGGCCATCGCGTTCTTCCCCCTGGTGATCAACACCTATGACGGCCTGAGTTCGGTACCCCACGAACTGCAAGAACTCGCGCGGATCAATAAGGCGTCGCCGTGGAAGAAGATGACGAAGATCGATTTCATCTACGCGATCCCATCGATCTTCTCCGGAGCGAAGATCTCCATCTCGCTCGCTGTGGGTGGGGCGGTCGTCGGTGAGTTCATCGCCGGCTCGAAGGGGTTGGGGTATGTCATCCTCCTCGCCAACAGCCAGGTCGACCTCCCGTCGATGTTCGCGGCCTTCATCGTGCTCGCCGCCATCGCCCTGGCGTTGTTCTTCATCGTCGACTTCGCGGGACGAAAGTTGGTCCCGTGGAAGAACCACGCAAAGTGACCGCGGGGATCGGAGACTCGAATGCGTAACTCGATCCGCAGGATCGCCGCGATCGTCGGGGCGGTGCTCCTCATGTCCGTGTCGGGCTGCGCGAGCAGCGGCGGGAAGAATTCGATGACCCTCATGCTCGACGTGGGGTACCTGCCGAAGCACGCTCTGTTCATCTCGGCTGTCGAGCGGGGCTTCTTCAAGGCGGAAGGTCTCGACCTCACGGTCATGCCGGGGTCTGGTTCGACCAACACGGTCACCTCCGTCGTCACCGGCAAGGTCGACGCCGGCTGGGCGGACTTCGGCGCCACGGTCACCGCCCAGGGCAGGGGCGTCAAGGTCAAGCAGGTCAACCTCCTCCAGGCCAGGTCCGCCTACGCGGTCGTCGGGCTCGCGGGCACCGGAATCAAGGGGTGGTCCGACCTCCGGGGCAAGACGGTCGCCACCGAGGGCGGTGGTGCGATGGCCGCGATGTGGCCGTTCGCGATGCACAAGCTGGGGCTCAAGGAGGGCGATGTCAACGTCGTCTCCGCCGCGAGCGCATCGAAGATCCCCGGCCTGCTGGCCGGTCAGTGGGACGCCAACCTCGCCCTGTACGTCTCCGACCAGCCGGCCATTGACGCACTCGGCCGGAAGGCATTCGTGCTGAAGTGGTCCGACCTCGGCATCGACCTCTACGGCAACGGGATCGTCGTCTCCGACGAGAAGCTCAAAAACGATCCCGAGCAGGTGCGGCGGTTCAACCGGGCGATGCAGAAGGGCTACCTGTGGGCGTGCCAGCACCCGGCCAACGCCGCGAAGGATTTCCAGAAAGAGGTCTCGGGCTACGAGGCCAAGACCATCACCCTCGCGATCCGTGCGCAGTGCGGACTCAACTGGGGCACCGGTAAGTCGGCGAACCAGTTCGGTGTCATGGACGACGCCGGCGCCCAGAAGACAATCGACGTCGCCCGCCGGTTCCTCGGCCTGAACCCGGGGAGCAACCTCACGCCCAAGGACGTGTACAGCAACTCCTATCTCGAGCCGCTGCACTCCAACCAGACCATCAAGGCGCCGTGACGGCCGGACGGAGAGTCACATGAACAACGAGTACGCCATCTCGGTCAACAACGTGGGAAAGACCTACCGATCCCGGGACGGCCAAGGCAACACGGTGCTCAAGGGGCTGGACTTCCATGTAAAGCCGGGACAGTTCGTCTCGATCGTCGGACAGTCCGGCAGCGGGAAGACCACACTACTCAAGACGATCTCCGGCCTCCAGGAGCCCACCGAGGGCGAAATCCTGGTCAAGGGGCGGCCGATCCGCGACGGGATCGAGGACATCGCGATGGTGTTCCAGAGCCCCGTGCTCTTGCCGTGGCGCAACAACATCGACAACGTGCTCCTGCCCCTGGAGTTCCGCGGCACCCGCACCGACGAGTCCCGCCGCTATGCCCAGGAACTGCTCGAGATGGTGGGGCTGGGCGGCAAGGCCAAGCACTACTCCTACGAGCTCAGCGGCGGGATGCAGCAACGGGTGGCCATCTGCCGTGCGCTGGTCTCCCGCCCCGAGCTGCTGCTCATGGACGAGCCCTTCGGTGCGCTCGACGCCATGACCCGCGATTCGATGAACTTCGAGATCCAGCGCATCTGGCAGACCACGGGGTGCAGCGTCCTGTTCGTGACCCACAGCATCTCCGAGGCGGTCTGGCTCGGCGACCGGGTGGTCGTCGTCGGTGACCGCCCCGGCCGGATCGTCGCCGACATCGCGATCGACTTCCCGCGGCCGAGGGGCAAGGAGCACCGGTTCTCCCCGGCTTTCTCCGACTATACAACGGAAATCGAATCCCACATCGGAGTCGTGACCGGAATCAGCTGACCGCCGCCGGCCCGGACGCGACACCGAAATCGACATCATAGGAGCACCGCACCCATGCTGAGCCTCACCGCAGACGCCTCGCAGGTCGAAGCAACCTACGGACTCAACGCACGCAAGAGCCTCCTGTTCTCCGCGATCCGCCTCGATTCCTACCCGCTCGTCGCACCGTTGATCGCACAGACCGACAAGGGCCAGTACCTGCTCGTGCGCCAACAGGAGCAGGGCAACGCCCTCTCCGCCGGGGTCCCGAAGGACCAGATCAAGTTCTACGCTCCCTGGGTCACGATCGACCCCCGAATCGTCGCCGACACTCCCGCCTCGGCGTCCCTGACGAGTCTGGTGCAGGAACTCGCCGACGGCGCTGCGGTGAGCCTCGCCGCCGACGTCGTCTACAACCACTACCGCGCGCTGTCCGGCTCCGTCGAACTCGTCGTCGCCGACCAGGACCCCACCCCCGTCACCGCTTACGAGCTCGACATCGAGGAGGTCTTGACGAGGTTCGCGGCGTGGCGCGAGACGGGCGTCCGCACCGCGCGGCGGCTCATCGAGAACGTCGAACACCTCTCCGGCCTGGCGGAGGAGTTCACCGCCGATGAGGACAGCCGGTTCTCGGCGCTGAAAACGCTCGCCGGGGACCGCTCTCTCGACGCGCTGCTCCTCGCCGCGCCCCCCAACTTCACCGAGGCGACCGGGTTCGCGCAGCCGGATGGCGCGGTCGGTCTGTGGCTGGCCGGTGCGGACAAGCTGATCGTGCTGGCGCCCGAGGGAGCCTCCGGGGTCTCCGGGGCGGCCGTCGGCCAGTTCCCGTCCATCGGCGCCGCCGTCGGGGCTCTGGCCGGCGGCGTACGGACCGGGGTCGAGGACGAGTGGATCACCGTCGGCCTGGCCCGCGAACTCGAGCGCGAGGGAGCGGAACTGGTTCCGGTCTCGGCGGACCTCGGCCACTGGCGGGACATCCGCGACCACGAGGACCTCGCCTTCCAGGTCGTCGCCGCCCGGGCGAGCGTGTTCGCCATCGAGGAGGCGCTGGCCTGGGCGGAGGCGGGCCTCGGCGCCGGCCGCTCGTTCACCGAACTCGACATCAACGCGGTGTACCTCCAGAAGATCGCCGAGTTCCGCACGGTGAACGAGATCCCCTTCGGCATCGAGCCCTACTTCACCAACCTCCACTCGTCCAACCGGATGCTCTTCCCCGGCCCACCGGTCGACTACCCGATCAACGACGAGACGACGTGCATCCAGCTCGACGCCGGAGTGCGCATCGTGTTCGACGGGGTCAACGTCGCCACCTCCGACATGGCCCGCTCGCTGCCCCGCACCGCGGCCGCGAAGGAGGCGTACACCTTCTTCTTCGACGTGGTGCGTGAGGGCATCATCGGGCAGCTCAAGCCCGGTGTGGTGTGCGAGGACGTACATGAGGGGACCTTGCGCTACCTGGCGCCGCACCTGGACCGAATGGTCCAGATCGGGATGCTCGGGACGGACGTCGACTTCAATACGGAGTACCGCAAGCGCAACGTCGGCCATCTCATGGGTAAGCAGGAGTCATTCGCCAACGAGCTCCGGCCCGGCTACAAGCACGTCCTCGAGGCCGGCTCGTACGGCGCCGCCGAGATCCCCTGGCGCTATGAGAACGCGGCGATCGGCACCGAGGATCTCTGGTACATCGGACGCGACCGTACCTACATCCTGAGCAAGCGATGACGGCTGAACGGCCCAAGAGCCACATCGTTCGCAGAGAGCCGGTCCAGCGTGCCGCACAGAACGCGCGATCGTGTCGCTTGTCCGACTTCTTGAACTGGGATGCAACATGACTGATGTGCAGGAGCGCCTCAAGGCGCTGTCCATCGAGCTTCCGGTGCTCGGTGCGCCCCGCTACGCGTACGAGGCGACCGTCCGGTGGGGCGAACTGCTTTACGTGTCCGGCCAAATCTCACGGACCGCCTCAGGCGAGACCCTACAGGGCTGCTTGGGAGACAACGCCACCTTGGCCGACGGAGTGACCGCCGCGAGAACCGCCGCGCTCAACCTCCTGGCGCGCATAAACGACGCGGTCGGCCTCGACAATGTGCAGCAGATACTGAAGCTCAATGCCTGGGCCACGAGTTCAGCCACCTTCGTGGACCAGCCGTCGGTGATCGACGGGGCTTCGCGGCTGTTGCTCGACGTCCTGGGCGACGCGGGTCGTCACACTCGAACCGCCTTGCCGGCCCATGTGCTGCCGCAAGGCGCGCTGGTGGAACTCGACGCCACGATCGCCATCCGCGGCTAGGAAACGCATTTGGTTGTGATCAAGGACCGGCCCGTGGGAGGTCCTTGATCCGATCATCGAGGCGCGGAGATGGAGGCCGGCCAGGTAGCTCCCCGGGTCTTGCCGTAGCGGGTGGCGATGCCTCGCCCGGTGTTCCGTTCCTTGTAGAGCTCGGTGTCGTGGCTCATGGGCCTGCCGCCCCCTGCTGCCCTTCTTCTTCCGGCTGGTGACCTGCTCCTTCTTCTCCGGGATGACCGCCTTGACGCGGTGTTTCGGGTGTCCAGAGGGCGCGTTTACCGGCGGGTGCGGGCAGGTCCATGGTGAAGGGCCGAGGAGGTCCTCACCCATCACCTGAGCTTCAGCTCGTGAGTGCCTCGTGAGGGAAGGATGAGGTGATAACGCGGCTGGCGAACTTCCAGCTGCCTGCGACTCGGACGTAGAGATCGTTGTATTTGACGTGGGCACGGGCATAACTGCCGTCGGTCTTGACGATCTCAACGAGACAGTGGACGCTGCCTTCACCGTGGTCGCCGTCGATGCTGGTGATCAGGTGGTTGAACATCATATGGACGACATTTGTGGAGTTGGCCATGAGGTTGTCACGGAAGAAGGTACGGATCGCCTCGCGGCCTTCGAACAAGCCGAAGCCGGTCTCAGTCTCGTCCAGGATGCCGTCCTCGGCCCAGCAGCCGACAGACTCGTCGAGGCGCCCGCTGTCGAAAGCGACCGCGTAGCGACTGTTGAGGTCCTGGATCTCGGCACGGTCATCACTCATGCATGAATCGTACGTTGGCGATCATCAGGGCGGTCCAGCAGCGCCCGGCGCAGCTTCGCCCACACCGGCGCTACCGACCAGTGGGACCCGGCTACCTACCGGCAATTCGTCACGCGTCAGCCGGCTGGCTTGTGGAGAGGAGAGGGGTTGGTTTGGAGGTGAGCAGTGCGGTGATCTCCTGGGCGAGCTCTGGGCCGAGTTCTCCCCAGCCGTCCTTGTAGCCGTAGAAGCTCGCCAAGGTGCGGGCGTCGTAGTCGCCGTTCATGATCTCGATGTCGGTGGTGGTGATGAGCGACGGGTGGGCGACGCCGACGGCTCCCGAGACCTTCAGCAGCTCCTTACGCAGGGTGCGCAGGTAGACAGCGGCTCGGGTGGCCTTCGAGGGCGGGTCGATGCCGCGCGCCAGCCTGTGCCGCTCGAAAAGTCATCGCTGCACGTCATGCCGTATATCTCTACTCGTTGATGAGGCCGCCGAGGATCCGGATGCGCTCGACTCTGTGGGTGTGGAGGTCATCCGCCGCGGCGGGTTGTTTGTGAGCGTTGGGTGGTGGCTGGTTGCGGGCCTGGTGGGGTCGGTGTTCGTGGTAGTGCCGTTCGTAGGCCGCGAGGACATGGCGGGCGTGGGCGTCGTTCATGATGAGGATGTGGTCGAGGGCTTCGCGTCGGATGCTGCCGATGATGCGTTCGCAGTGCGCGTTCATGCGGGGAGCCTGTGGCGCACTTGTGAGGATCTCCATCTCCTCGGCCTGGAAGACGGCGTCGAAGGCCTCGCCGTACTTGCCATCGCGGTCGCGCAGCAAGAAGCGCCGGGATTCGATGCGTATTGCCAGGTCGGCGGTGAGATTCCGCGCTTGCTGCACCGCCCAGTCGTGTGTCGGGTGGGCGGTGACCCCGGTGATGTGCAGTCGCTGGGTGCCGTGTTCGGGGAACACCAGCGCGTACAACCGTCTGCCGGGGGCGGTGTCGATGTGGAAGAAGTCTGCCGCGATGATGCCCTCGGCTTGCGTGGTCAGGAACTCGCGCCAGGTGGGGCCTGAGCGACGTGGCGCGGGGTCGATGCCGGCCGCGTGGAGGATCTCCCAGACCGTCGAGGCGGCGATTTGGTGTCCGAGTCGGGTCAACTCCCCTTGGATCCGTCGGTGTCCCCACCGCGGATTCTCCCGGGCCAGCCGCATAACGAGCGTCCTGATCGCTACCGGGGTGGGTGGTCGTCCCGCGCGTCGGCGCGTGGTGTAGTCCCACTTCGCGGCGACGAACCTGCGGTGCCAGGCAAGCAAGGTGCCGGGGTGACAGGGAAGATCTCGCGCCAGTGGCGCCGGGGTATCAGCCCGGACAGCGCTGCGAACCAGAACCGGTCGGTGGGCTCATAGCGGACCGGTCCGGCCAACTGGCGGCGCAGGAGCGCGTTCTCGTGTAGCAGCACCAGCAGCTCCGCCTCCTTCGCCGTCCCGCGACGCAGGAGCACCGATGGAACAGTCAGCAGCTTCCGGGTCACCTTGTACAGCAAGGACACGATCACGGAGGACATGATCCCAGCGGACTGACCGCATCCCGTTCTCCCTGCGGCGATGATTTTTCGAGCGGCAACTCGGCGGCTGATTAGCCGCCGAGAGTTATGACTTCGTCGAGGACGGCCAGATCAAGTTGCTGAAGTCGGCTCGGGTCGGCGATGAGTTCGTACCCGGTGATCCTCTCGCGGGCGGTCGTGACGGTAAGGGCGAGCCGCAGTCGTCCGTACGGCGCGACCGCGATCCCCACGGCGCCGTCGATAAGTACCACCTCCGCGACGTGCGAGTTCCGTCCGAAGACGACGATCTCCTCCGCCACGGCCTGGGCACCACGCACCTCGACCGGCCTGCCCTCTGGAAGGGCCGCGCGGTCCGCACGCCGTACGACGTCGGGCGCCAGTACCGCGAGGACCGCGTCGATGTCGCCCGCTCGCGCCGCTGCCAGGAACGCCTCGATCACGAGCCGCTGCCGGGCGAGCTCCGCGCCGGGGACGGCGGGGGCGCCCCGTACCTTGCGCCGGGCCCGGCTCGCGAGCTGCTTCGCAGCGGCGAGGGAGCGGTCCACGACGGGGGCGATCTCGTAGAACGGCACGGCAAACATGTCGTGCAGCACGAACGCGACACGCTCGGCGGGGCCCAGCCTGTCCAGCACGACCAGAAGGGCGCGGCCCACCGAGTCGGCCAGAGGGTCCCGACATCAGGTGGCTGGCGGGGCCAGAGTCGATATGCAGGGAGCTTGTCTTGGACGTCTACGAAGCGGTTGCGAGCCGACGGGCGGTGCGCCGGTTCAGCGGGGAGCCCATCCCCCGGGAAACGTTGGAACGTGTGTTGTCCGCCGCAGCCCGATCACCGTCCGGGGCGAACCTCCAGCCCTGGCACGTCTACGTGCTGACTGGCGCGCCGCTGGCGGAGCTGAAGAAACGCACCGCCGAGCGGGTGGCCGCAGGCGACCCCGGGGACGAGCGGGAGTACCGGATGTACCCGCCCGAACTGAAGTCTCCGTACCGGGAGCGCCGATCCGCCGCCGCGGAGCAGCGCTACGCCGCGCTTGGAATCGCACGCGAGGACCGACGGTCGCGTGAGGCGGCCGTTGCCGCGAACTGGGACTGCTTCGGTGCGCCCGCGGCCTTGTTCTGCTACATCGACCGCGACATGGGACCGGCCCAATGGGCTGACCTCGGCATGTACCTGCAGACCATGCTGCTGCTGCTGCGTGCCGAGGGGCTGCACAGCTGCCCTCAGATGGCGTGGTCGGTGTACTGCCGGACCGTCGCGGAGACCGTGTTGCCCCCATCGGGACTGATCCTTTTCTGCGGCGTGTCCATCGGGTTCGAGGCCCCGGTCGCGTGTCACGACCGCATCGACCGGGCCCCGCTCGCCGAGACGGTCACTTTCGTCGAGGGTTAGGGCGTTCCTGCCGTCAGCTCCGGTAGCGGGGCGGGATCGCCGCTCTTCCCGCCCCGCTACCGGTCCGCCGCCTGGGGTCGACCCGCCTGAAGCCCCGGACCTGCGAGCCACGCGTTCCAGCGGCTCATGATGCCGATCCCGCCATGTCTGAGGTGCTGTCGACCGCGTGGCGGGGGCCGGGCATGGTGGCTGGCAGCAGGTCGAGTTGCTTGTCTATGTCGAGGCGGGGAGTGCCGTACGGGTTGATGTTCGACCAGGACAGTGTGGTCAGGCCGCGTCGGTCCTCCTTGGTCCAGGTCGGTTCGGCGGGGACCTGGTGAAGCAGGAGCGTGTTGACGTGCATGAGCGCGGACTGGTGCTGGTGCAGGGCGGGTATCGAGGTCTCGGCGTGCTCTTTGTCCGGGCCGGTGTGCGCTCTGATCAGCGCGGATGAGGATTCTGGTACCTATAGTGTCGGGCGAGGGCGGTGACGACGCGGGAGGGGCTCGGGCGGCCGAGGTGATGGGCCATCCACCGGCTCGTGGCCGCCAGCGCGTTCAGATCGACCCCGGTGTGGATGCCGAGTCCCCGCAACATCCACACCAGGTCCTCCGTGGCGAGGTTGCCGGTGGCGCTGCGGGCGTAGGGGCAGCCTCCGATACCGCCGGCAGAGCTGTCGAACTCGGTGACGCCCGCTGTCAGCGCGGCGTGCACATTGGCGAGGGCCTGGCCGTAGGTGTCGTGGAAGTGAAGGGCGGTCCGCTCCAGGGGGATGCCCAGTCCCCGTACGGTGTCGAGGAGTTCCAGGACATGGCCGGGGGTGCCGGTACCGATGGTGTCTCCCAGGGACAGGGACGTGCAGCCCATGTCGAGGAGCCTGCGGGCGACCGAGGCGACCTTGCGGGGCTCCACATCGCCCTCCCAGGGGTCGCCGAAGCACATCGATACATAGCCGCGTACCGGCAGACCCGCGGCACGGGCCCGGCGCGTGACGGGTTCGAGCATCGCCAGCACTCCCTCCACGTCCCGGGCCAGGTTGTTCTTCGCGAAGGACTCCGTCGCGCTGGCGAAGACGGCGATCTCCCGGGCACCGGCGGCCAGTGCCCGCTCCAGACCCTGGTCGTTGGGAACGAGCACCGGGAGGCGGATGCCATCGAGGGGGCCCACGGCGGTGAGCACCTCGTGTGCGTCGTCGAGTTGGGGTATCCACCGGGGGGAGACGAAGCTGGTGACCTCGATGGTGGTCAGCCCCGCGTCGACGAGCCGCCGGACGAACTCGGCCTTGACGGCGGTGGGGACGCGGACGGCTTCGGCCTGGAGGCCGTCGCGCGGGCCGACCTCGTAGATGCGGACCTGTTCGGGCATGCCCTGCTGAGGAGCGATGCGGGGCAGTGTGTCGGTGGACGAGGTGGTTTCGGATGTCATGGCGTCCCCGTCAGGCGGTGGGAAGGGCGAAGGGGGCGGGCCACGCGGAACGCCGCGGGCGGCGACGGACGTCCGGCGAAGGCGGACGGCGGGCGACGTTCCTGCGTGGAGCCGTTATGCGGGGGGCTTGTTCACGTTCCGGCGGGAGGGGAAGTCGGGCGGACGGCGTTCGGCGAACGCGGCCAGTCCCTCATGGGCGTCCGGGGAGGTGAACGCCCGCTGCCCGTACAGCGCCTCGCTGTGGAATGCCTGGTCCTGCGGGAGGCCCCCGAGACGCAGCACCGACTCCTTGATCGTCTCCAGGGCGGTGCCGCTGCGGGCGGTGAGCCGGTGTGCCCGGTCCATCGCCGCCTCGAGCAACCGTTCGGCCGGTACCACGGCGTTGAGCAGGCCGTACCGCAGGGCGGTGGCCGCGGTGATCCGGTCGCCGAGCAGCATCAGCTCCATGGCCCAGACGTAGGGGATCTGCCGGGTCAGCCGCGTCAGGGTGCCGCCGGCCGGGACGACTCCGACACCGCTTTCGGGGAGCCCGAACTCGGCCGTGTCGGCGGCGATCCGCAGGTCCGTGGAGAGCATGATCTCGAATCCGCCGCCGAGGCAGAGCCCGTTGACCGCCGCGATGACCGGCTTGAACAAGGTGGTGTGTTTCTGGTGGGCCCCGTCCCATCGGGAGATGTCGAACCGCCCTTCGGCGAGCGCGGGGATCGATTCGGTGAGATCGGCGCCGACGCAGAAGGCACGGTGCCCCGCGCCCGTGAGGACCGCGACGCCGATCGACTCGTCGTCGCGGACCTCGTCGAAGGCCGCTCCCAGCTCCTCGTACATCGCCAGGGTCAGTGAGTTCAGTTTCTCCGGCCGGTCGAACCGGATGAGCGCGACCGGTCCGTCACGGTCGAGGGTGATGCCGCTCATCTCAGACCACCCCCGACTCGCGCAGGGCGCGGATGTGTTCCTCGGAGAGGTCCGCGAAGGCGCGCAGCATCTGGTCGGTGTGTTCGCCGACCTGGGGAGCCAGTCCCCGGGGCCGGGCCGGGGTGACGTCGAGTTTGACCGGTGTGCCGACCATGCGCAGTGGTCCGAAGTCCGGGTACTCGACGTCGACGATCATGTCCCGGGCCTGGATCTGGGGATCCGCGATGACCTCCCCGATGTCCTTGATGGCGCTCAGCGGCACGAGGTCGCCGGCGAGTTCCTCCAGTTCGAGCTTGGCGCGATCGGCGAACCACCTGTGCAGCAGCGGCCGTACCCGGCGCTGGTAGACCTCCGGGGTGAACCGCTTGGCCATCGTGTTGATCTCAGGGTCGGCCGCCAGTTCGGGTTCGCCGAACATCTCGCACGTCAACCGCCAGAACTTGTCGGTGTAGCCGCCGAAGAAGACGAAGCCGTCCTTGCACGGATAGAGCTCATAGGGTTTGACGAATGGATGCTCATTGCCGAGGGGAGCCGGTACCTTGCCCTCGACGGTGTGGGAGACGACCGCGTTCTCGGTCAGGCTGAGCACCGAGTCCTGCTGGGAGATGTCCACCAACTGCCCTTCACCGGTGCGCTCGGCGTGCCGCAGCGCGGCGAGCGTGCCGATCACGGCGTAGAGCGTGGCCGACAGGTCGCCGATGATGGTGCCGACCCGGACCGGCGGGCGGTCGGGGAAGCCGTTCATCGACCACAGACCGCCCGTGGCCTGCGCGCTGTTGTCGTACGCGGGCTTGCGCCGGTACGGGCCGGTCTGGCCGTAGCCGGAGATCGCGGTGTAGACCAGCCGCGGATTGACCTTCCGCAGCTCGCGGTAGCCGACGCCCAGCTTGTCCATGGTCCCGCCACGGAAGTTCTCGACCAGGACGTCCGCGCGGCTGACGAGCGTGCGCAGCAGTTCCTTGCCCTCGGGCCGGGACAGGTCCAGGGTCATGCCGAGCTTGTTCCGGTTGTACTGGGCGAAGAACGCGCTGAACGCCTCGCCCTCGGGCGAGGTCAGCAGCGGGGGGAACTCGCGCGCATAGTCCGGGTCTTTCGGATTCTCGATCTTGATGACCGTCGCTCCGAGATCCGCGAGCATCATCGAGCAGAACGGCCCGGCGACCACCCGTGTGATGTCGAGGACCACGACCCCGCGAAGCGCCCCGTGTGCGGGACCGCCCGGCAGGACGGCACCGAGGTCGAACCTGGTGTTGAACTCCGTCACGCGACCACACCTCCTTTTTCGAATACCGCTGTGGAATCAGCCGGTGGTGGCGGCTTCGACCCGGATGCGTGCGTCGAGCAGGGTGCCGCAGCGCGGGCTGTAGAACTCATCGAGGAGCACTCGCTGCCCGTTGTCCCGGGGGCGTACGCGGACGCCGTACTCGCCCAGCCGGTCGGCGGCCACCCGCGTGGTGACGATGGCGTCCTGCCGCCAGTCGTCCTTGGTGCTGATCAGGGCACCGCTGGCCGGGCAGTACCAGCCGTCCGCGGCATGGCGGGGCGCGGATGCCCCGGCGGCGGCGTCGGCGGCGACCGGCGCGGTCGGGTCCCCGCCGATCCGGGCGGCGCGCATCGCCTCGCGTGCGCGCGTCGTCGCGGCGGCGTCCACGGCACCGTCGGCGAGCACCACCCCGTAGACGGCGGATGCCGTGTGGTCGGTGATGTACGCGTCCCGGACGTCCTCGGCGACGCGCCGCGGGTCACGCAGGAGGGGGTCTCCGTACCCGCCGCCACCGGCGATCCACTGGACGAAGACATCGGCGGCCGAGATCCTTACCGAGGACTGGTTGATGGCCAGCAGGTCCCGCACATCGCAGGCGAGGCTGTCGTCGGTGGGCACGGTGCCCGCGGCGAGCAGACCGGCGATGTTGGACCGGCGCAGGATCTCGTGCCCGCTGCCCCCGCCGGGAAGCCCGCCGCCGTATCCGTCGGCGACCACTTGGGCGCTGGGGGCGAACACGGTCTGCGTGGCGGAGGGCGCACCGTGCAGGGTCCAGGCGAACTCCAGTCCCAGACCGCCGCGGTGGGCCCCGTGCCCGGCGCTGGCGATGTTGAGCCGTTTCCACAAGTAGAGGACGGGATAGAGCATCTCGTTCATCTCGACGTCCGGGAGCATGTTGTTGACCTGCGTCATCATCCCGGCGCAGTCCAGACCGTCGGTGTCCGGCTGGGCTCCCGCCCCCATGCCGCCGCCGTCCATGTTGAACAGCACGAAGTACTCGCCGTCGTCCGAGGTGCCGGCCGAGATGCCGCCGGTCCACGAGTCGGCCCACACACCCTGGGTGCGGCCGCGGACGGTCTCGTCCGCGCTGCCCCGGCAGGCGTCGTTCATCAGCTTGGTGACCAGCCGGCTGACGCGGGCGCCGGTCGTCAGATGCCCGTTGCTGATCGGGGCCGGGGGAGTGGGGTTGACGATGGAGCCCGGCTCGGCGATGACCTCGAAGGCGGTCATGACGCCCTCGTTGAACGGCACGTCCCAGGCGAGGATGGGCACGACCGCCGTGGCGACGCTTCCGACGAGGGCTCCGTAACTACAGTTGACGAAGCCGTCGGTCTGCTCGCTGGATCCGGTGAAGTCGAATGTGATCTGCTCGCCCCGCTTGGTCATGGCGCAGGCGACGCGGTACAGCTCGTCGGCATGGCCGTTGTGCTCGGTCCACTCCTCGGCCGTGTACGTTCCGTCGGGGATCTTCGCGACACGGTCACGGACCACCTGCTCCGCCAGCTCGAAGCTGAGCCGGGTGTACTCGCGGAAGTCGTCGAGCCCGAATTCCCCGATCGTGGCGAGAAGCCGCTGGATACCGGTGTTGTTGCTGGCCACCAGGGAGCGCACATCGTTCCAGAACAGCGCGGGCACCCGGACGTTGTTGAGCAGGATGCGCCGCACCCATTCGACGGGCTCGCCCTTTTCGAAGATCTTCACGCCCGGCGGGAGCCGGAGCGCCTCGCTGTAGCAGTCATAGGCCCCGGGGGCGAAGCCGCCCGGCGTCATACCGCCGACGTCGACGAGATGGGCCTGGGACTGCGCCCAGCCGATCAGCTCGTCACCGTGGAAGATCGGTGAGATCACATTCGTGTCCGGCGGGTGGCTCGCACCGGCGGTGTGCGGATCGTTGCAGATGAAGGCGTCACCGGGGGCGAGTGGCTCACCGGCGATCTCCCGGACCAGATTCTGCACGGCGACGCTGCCGGAGCCGATGTGGAACTGGACGTAGTCGGAGTAGGCGTAGATGCGGCCGGTCGGGTCGAACAGCGCGGTGTTGAAGTCGCCGGCCTCGGTGATCACCGGCGAGCCGGACGAGCGGATCATCGCGATGCCCATCTCCTCGACGATGGAGTCCAGACGCATACGGATGACCTCGAGCGTGACGGGGTCGAACCCGGCGGGAAGCCGGCCGGTGGCGGATTCGGTCATGTGGGTCTCCTGGATCGGGCCGTGGCGTTCAGACGGACGGCTGGAGCCGGATGAGGAAGTGGCCGGCGTCGGTCAGCTCCACCGTGGCTCCGGTGGGCACATAGACGGTGGTGTCGGGCTCCTCCAGCAGACACGGGCCCTTCGCCCGCGCCAGCGCGGCGAAGCCGCGGTGCACCTCCACCTCGGTCCGTGCTCCGGTCGCCGGTTCGAGGATGGTGCGGCGCAGCAGCGTATGGGTCTCCCCGTCGGCTTCCACGATCTGCCGGACCTGCTGGACGTCACTGCGGCCGACCGCGCGCACCCGGGAGTTGACCAGCAGGATATCGGTCTCGGTCCAGGCCGTGCCGGCCCCGAACTCGGTCTCGTAGTCGGCGATGAACCGCGCGCGCAGTTCGTCCTTGTCCGCCTCGGTGAAGGTCCCGCCCTTCAGCCGAGTGGTGACCTCGAAGATCTGGCCGACGAACTTCATGTCGGCCTCGCGGAACAGCTCCCGCCGGTCCTCGGGGATGCCCTCGGCGTCGAACCACGCCCGCGCGCGCCGCTCCAGGGCCTGGAACTCGCGGTCCAGGTCGGCGGCCGGCTGCCGCATCGTCCAGGGGCTGGTCCGCACGGCGGAGAAGACGGAATCGGCGTGCATGAGTCCGTAGGCCGAGAACACCGCGGCGTTGCGGGGGATGACGAGTTCGCTCACCCCGATCTCGGCGGCGATGCTCGCGGCGAACAGGCCGCAGGCGCCGCCGAAACCGACGAGGGTGAACTCCCGCGGGTCATGGCCGCGGTTGACGGTGATCTTGCGCAGCGCGTTCGCCATCTGGGAGGTGGCGAGGCGGTACACGCCCTCGGCCGCGGCGTCCTCGGTCAGTCCGAGGGGCTCGGCGACATGTGCGCGCAGTGCCTCGCACGCCAGGTCCTCGTACAGCTCGACGGTCCCGCCGAGGTAGTAGCCGGGGTTGATCAGGCCGAGTACGAGTGCGGCGTCGGTGACCGCCGGGCGGGTTCCGCCCTTGCCGTAGCAGGCGGGACCGGGAGTGGAGCCCGTGCTGTGCGGACCGACCCGGAGCAGGCCACGGCCGTCCACCCAGGCGGCGCTGCCGCCGCCGGCGCCGATCGTCTCGATGTCGACGACGGTCAGACTCGTCGGCAGACCGCCGATCTCGGCCCGCGGGAGCAGCCGGAACTCATCATCCATGATCGCGGCGGCATCCAGGCTGGTGCCGCCCATGTCGGCGGTCAGCACCCGGCGCCTGCCCAGTTGCTGCCCGAGCAGACGGGCGCCGGTGACGCCGCCGACCGGCCCGGAGTTGAACATGGAGATCGGCGCCTTGCTGGTCTCCTCGACCGACAGGAACCCGCCGTGGACCTGCATGATCTGCACACGGGCACGCAGGCCGCGGGCGCGCAGCTCCTCGGCGAGGTGGTCGAAGTGCGAGGCGACGAGCGGTTTGACCGCGGCGTCGAGCGCCGTGGTGACCATGCGTTCGTACTCACGGTAGACCGGCGTCAGGCTGCTGGAGAGGGTGAACGGGACGTCCGGGTGGTTCTCCCGCAGATACCGGCCGATGGCCTGCTCATGGGCGGGGTTGCGGAACGACCACAGCAGACATACGGCGATGGCTTCCGCGCCCGTGGCGAGCGCGGTGTCCACCGCTGCGGCGATGGCCTCCGGCCGCAGCGGCACAAGGACCTCGCCGTGGGCGTCGACGCGTTCGGCGACCTCGATGACGCGGCCGCGCTCGACGATGGTGGGCGGTGGCAGCATTTTATGCGGGTCGCGCTCGTCGGTCCGCGCCGACCGGGCGATCCGCATCGTGTCGCGGAACCCCTGCGTCGTGAGGAGCGCCACCGTGGCGTACTTCTGCTCGTCGACCGCGTTGGTGACGATCGTGTTGCCGAGCACGAACCGGTCGACGGCCGGGTAGAACTCCTCCTCGGACATGCCCGCGCGCTCCTGGAGCACGGCCAGCGCGCCCAGGATGCCGGTGGTGACGTCCTTCGTCGAGAACGCCTTCCCGCGGACCGCGCGGCCGTCGAGGACCGCGACCGCGTCGGTGAATGTGCCACCGACGTCGATACCAACCTGTAGTGCCATGTCTCAGCGTCTCCCTTGGCTCAGATTCGTGCAGGCGGTGAGGCGAGGCATCAGCCCTCGCCGCGCAGCTCGGCGAGGACTTTCTCGGCATGGTCGGCACGCACGGCCCGGTCGGTGATCAGCCGGGCGACCACGAGCGGCAGTTCCTCGGGGGTGGCGCCGGCGGTGACGGCGACATTGCGGGCGTGCAGCGACATATGGCCGCGCTGGATGCCCTCGGTCGCCAGAGCCCGGACCGCGGCGAGATTCTGTGCCAGGCCGACGGCGGTGATGACTTCGCCCAGCTCGCGGGCCGTGGTGACGCCGAGCAGGGCCACAGCGGCCTGCGCGACCGGGTGCACCTTGGTGGCCCCGCCGACCAGGCCGACCGCCATCGGCAGTTCCAGCGCGCCGACCAGGTTGCCGTCGGAGTCCTTCTCGAAGTGCGACAGGGACGTGTACCCACGGTACCGGCCGATCGCGTGCGAGTGGGCGCCGGCTTCGACGGCGCGGGTGTCATTGCCGGTGGCCAGCACGACCGCGATGACGCCGTTCATGATCCCCTTGTTGTGGGTGGCGGCGCGGTACGGGTCCGCCTCGGCCAGAGCGGTGGCGTGCACGATGTCGTCGACCACCCCAGGCCCTCCGAGCGCGTCGGCGTCGAACACCGCACGCGCCCGGCACAGCCGCAGGTCTGCCTTGTTGCTGAGGATCCGCAGCAGCGTGCGCCCCCGGGCGATCTCCCCGACCCGCCCGGCGATCGCCTCGGCCATGGTGTTGACGGCGTTGGCGCCCATCGCGTCGCGTACGTCCACGATCAGGTGCAGCACCACATAGGTGCATCCGGGAGCGTCGACCAGATGCACATCCACATCCCGGACGCCGCCGCCGAACCGGAGGAGCTGAGGGTCCTGTGCGTCGGCCAGCGCGATGAGCTCCTCACGCGCCTCGAGCAGGCGTAGCCGGGCGGTGTGCGGATCGGCGACATCGAGGACCTGGATCTGCGCCCGCATGAGCGCTTCCGTGGTCGAGGTGGTGAATCCCCCGGTGACGCGGGCGATACGGGCGGCGTTGCTGGCCGCGGCGATCACCGATGGCTCCTCGGTGGCCATGGGGATCAGATAGTCGCGGCCGTTGACGGTGAAATTGGTGGCCACGCCCAGCGGGACGCCGAGGACACCTATGGCGTTCTCGACCATGTGGTCGGCCTGCTCAAGGGTGAGGCCGTACTCGGGATCGAGCACCTCCAGACTCTCCGGCTCGACCGCGGCACCGCGCGCGATACGGGCGCGGCGCTCACTGATCGACAGGTCCTTCACACCGGAAAGCCTGCTGTTGACTGCCATGGATCCTCCTGCTTTCGGTGACGAGCTCAAGGGGAGACAGGCCCGGCGGAGCGGGGGGGGAGCAGCGGCATGGCTCCCGGGGGCGTGACGGTCAGGGCGGCGTCGGGCGCCGCGACCGCCCGTTTCACCACCCGGCCGGCGACCGGCGACCGGGCAGGTCCCGCGGATGTCCTCGCTGAGCGGGAAGCGGAATCAGCAGCTCGGCGCGGACGGCCGTGCCCTGCGAGTCCCGCTGAACCCGGCATGTTGTGGCGTAGGCGTGGACCAGGCCCAGCCCCCGCCCATCCACCATCTGGTCGGGCACCCCGGTGCCAGGGCACCGTTCCCGCCAGGTGCCGGCGTCCCTGACCTCGACGGAGGCCGTGGAGCCGTCGACCGTCAGCAGCAGGCTCACCTCGGAGCTTCCGCTGTGCAGCACGCTATTGGTGACCAACTCCGTGGCGATCACGCGCAGTGCGTCGATGGTCTCCTCGGGTGCCCCCCACCGTGTCGCCACGTCGCGGGTGAAGGCCCGCAGAGCGGGAACCGCCCGGGGCTCCACGCCCATGGAGCACATGGCGGACCGCTGCCGGGGCGCGGCCCCGCCGCACCGGCGGCGGTAGGTGGGTTGGAGTAGCTGTTCATCGATCATGATCATGTCCTGCGGTGAAGAGTCCGTCGTCACGCCGGAGAGTCACACTGTGGTCGAGGTGGGCACCGGGCCCTGCGGTACGGCCTGTGAACAGCAGATGTTCATGGGATGACGCCGCTGTCACACCTCAGACTTTAGATACGCCGGGTAACAGCGACCATGTACCATGAGTACACGGTGCAAAGTTTTCAATGGGTGATTCACACAGGGTGGGCAGGGCGGACAGGGTGGTGGACATGGGAGCGCCCCGGGAAACCGAACGGGCGGCACGGCAGGCCGACGTCCCGGTGACCGCTGTCCTGGCCCTGCTCGATCTCGCCGCGAAAGGCCCCCCGGACGAGCCCGACGCCGTGACCGACCTGCTGCTCACCGAGCATCTCGACACCGCCACGGCCACCCAGGTGGGCCGCCGGGTTCGCGAGCTCCAGGGCGCGATGGCCCGGTCGCACCGGCGCGGACAGGAACTGGCCGCTCTGTTCTCCAGCGCACGGGAACTCGCCGAACTGCACGACGTGGATCTGCTGATCACCCGGCTGGTACGGCGCGCCCACGACCTGGCCGGAACCGATGTCACCTATCTGTCCGAGTTCGACGAGACCACCCGTGAGCTGAGGGTCCGCTCCACCGCCGGGGCGGTCGCCCCGTCCTTCCAGAAGCTGAGGGTGCCGCCCCATATCGGTCTGGCCAGCAAGATCGTCGAGTCCCGCGCTCCGCAGTGGACCTCACGCTATGAACAGCTGCGCGATGTGCCCCATGACGACAGCATCGACAACGCCGTCCGCGCGGAGGGCCTCGTCTCCATCGTGGGCGTCCCGCTGATCGCCGGCGGCCGGGTCCTGGGAGTGCTGTTCGCCGCCAATCGCACCGAGCACGCCTTCTCCCCGGAAGAGGTCTCGCTGTTGTCGGCTTTCGCCGACAACGTCGCCGTCGTACTGCAATCGGCCCGTCTGCTCACCCAGGCCCGCGACGCTGCCGCCGAGACACAGCGCGCCTATGACGCGCTGGCCGACCACGTCGAGGCGATGGAACGCGCCGGCCGGGTGCACGAGGAGCTGACCGCCGCGGTTCTGCGCGGAGGCGGCGCCGCGGATGTCGCGCGGACTCTGGGAGCGGCACTGGAGCGGCCCGTGGTCATCCTCGACGAGACCTATGCCGTGCTCGCCGCGTCCGACGACCGGAGCACCGCCTCGGTGATCGACCCGCCCGCCGTCCGGTCGGCGATCACCGACAGCCTGCGCTCCGGACGCTGCACTCCGCTGGACCCGCCGACCGGCGAGTTCCACACCGCGGTCGCCGTGCTGGCCGGAGAAATGATGCTCGGCGGCCTCCTCATCGGTGACGGCACGGTCGAACTCGGAGCGGTGGAACAGCGGACCATCGAGCGCGCCGCACAGATCACCGCGCTCCTCACCCTGAAACAGGACGCGGTCCTCCACGCCGAAGACCATGTGCGCGGTGAGCTTCTCGGTGACCTCGTCAGTCCCGACGCCCGGCGCCGCGCGAGCCTGCCCGCCCGGCTGCGCGCCCGCAGACTGCGCCCGGACGACCTGCGCACCGTCGTCATCACCGTGGTGGCGCCCGAACAGCGCCGTGCCGCGCTGCGGGCCACCCAGACGGCGGCCGCGCCGTCCGGCCTGGCGGGCGAAGTGGACGGCGTCGTCACACTCGTCGTACCGGAAAGCGACCCCCAACGCGCGGCGACCGCCGTCCGCGACCGCCTGTGTGCCGCGACGGGGGTCGGCGAGGTGCTGACCGTGGCCGCGCCCCCCGCGGAGAGCCTCGACGAACTGAGCGCCCGTTTCACGACGGCCCGGGATTGCAGCCGGGTGCTGACCGCCCTCGGCATCGAGGCGGCCGCGGTCGCGGCCGACGCCTACCTGCCGTACACGACCCTGTTCGCCCACGACCCCACCAGCGTGCGGCAGTTCATCGATCGCACCATCGCCCCCGTCCGGCGCTGGGACGCCGAACGGGGGACCGATCTGCTCGCCACCCTCCACCACTTCGTGGACTGCAACGCCAGCCCCGCCCGCACCGCGCGGATGATGGGCGTGCACAGCAACACCGTGCTACAGCGGCTCGACAGGATCACCCAACTGCTCGGCAGCACATGGCGGGACGCGGAGTCGTTCTTCCGCATCTCGGTGGCGGTGCGCCTGCACACCCTGTCGG
This sequence comes from Streptomyces sp. 11-1-2, assembly GCF_003595545.1. NCBI lineage: Bacteria > Bacillati > Actinomycetota > Actinomycetes > Kitasatosporales > Streptomycetaceae > Streptomyces > Streptomyces sp. 11-1-2. The sequence goes on along the minus strand of NZ_CP022545.1, from coordinate 147,487 downwards.
AAACTCTTCGAAGCTCCTCACATCCGCTCCGGCGTCCCTGACAGGAGCCCATCCAGGCGAGTGGAGCGGAGCGGCGTCAGGAGTAGAAGCGCACGTAGTCGAAGCGTGCGGTCACTCCCTCACCGGCCAGGGAGACGAGACCGATGGAGGGGTCGGAGCCGGCGGGCAGATGCCAGACCTGTGCCGTTCAGAAACTCGTCGTTCCTGGTCAGACACCCCATGACGTTTGAGGTCAAGCGGCATGGGGGTGTGTGTGGTGCGCCCAAGCGGTCACTTCGTCGTAGTGGCTGCGGGTCTTGAGGCATCCGTGGAGGATGCCGACAAACCGGTTTCCGACCTGGCGGAGGGCGGAGTTGTAGCCGGCTCCGCGGGCTCGCTGCTTGTCGTAGTAGCGGCGGGCACCAGGTGAGACCCGCAGGGCTGAGAACGCCTGGCGCTGGAGGGCCTCGGCGAGCCGGTTGTTGCGCACGTAGCGGGCCTGGACGGTGCGGCTCTTGCCGGAGGCCCGGGTGACCGGACTGGTTCCGGCGTAGTTCTTGCGGGCCTTGGCGGATGTGTAGCGGGTGGGGTCGTCTCCGAACTCGGCGAGCACCCGGGCGCCGGTGATCTCTCCGATACCGGGCATGGAGAGGTAGATCTCAGCGTCCGGGTGCGCGAGAAAATGTGCCTTCACCTGATCTTCCATCGCGGCTATCTGCTCGTTGAGGGCGACCAGGAGACGGGCGTGAGCGGTCGTGGTGGCCCCGTAGGCAGCGGCCACCGGCTCGGGCAGCTGCAAGTGCTTCTCGCGCAGCGCGGCCTGGATTGCCCCGGCCTTCTGGTCCCGGTTGTGGCGTCGCGCGCGGGCCAGGACAGCGGTGATCTGGGTGCGGGTCAGTCTTGCCGCCGCCTGCGGGGTGGGCGCCTTGATCAGCAGTTCCAGCGCGTCGGTGCTGGTCAGCTCCAGGCTCGCGTAGGCGTTCAGGGCGGCGGGAAAGTACTCGCGCAGCGTGTTGCGCAGCCGCTGGAAAGTACGGGTGCGCTCCCAGATCAGGGTCGGTCTGGAACTGGAGCTGATCCAGTTCGGGTGTCCCCGGTGGGCCAAGGGCCCACCGGGCAGGACTGGGGCGAACTCCTCCTCGCCGGGGAAGTCGACGTCATCGGGGAGAACTACTGGGGACTGCAGAGCTACCGCGCCATCGGCCAGCCACTGCTCTGCCTCGCCTCAAACACCCACACCTGGAATGAGAAGCTCCTTGTCGCCCCCGGCATCGAGTCGCTCGACGACCTGCGCGCCAAGCGCTTCGCGCTGCGCTCGCCCGGCCCGCAGGCTCTGCTGCCGAAAGTGTGGCTGGCCGACATCGGGCTCGCCCCTTCGGCCGAGGTGCACACCTACTCCGACCAGGAAGTGGGCCGTTGGAGCCACTGAACAAAGGTCGCCGACGGCACCTGTCAGGCGTGCTTCGTCACCAACCTCTATGCCGACTCCGCGCTCGCAGCCGGACTGACCGAACTGCCTTATCCGGAGATCCCGTTCGAAGGTGGGAACGTGACCCTCACCGTCACCGAGCTCCTGGCCTCCACCAGACCTGCGGTGGTCCAGGCGCTTGTGGATGCCACGTTCGACGCCACGGAGACCTTCCGGTCCCAACCATCCACCGTCCTCGACATCATGCGGACCGAGTCCGCTGAACTCCTCGCCACCAACCTCGGCGAACTGGACGACAACCGGCTCGAGGACATCTACCACGTGCTGGCGAGCGAACTCGCGGACAGCCCGATCCCCACACCCGAGGGCATCGGCAACGCCCGGCGCATCCGCCTGGGAACCGCGCCCGAACTGGACGACTACAACCCGGTGATCATGTGGGACCTCAGCTTCGCACGACGCACCCTGGCCCGGAGGGCGAGCGACTGATGCGAGCAGTGGTGATGAGGGAACTCGGCGGGCCCGAAGTGCTGTGCATCGAGGACCGCCCCGCTCCTGCCCCGGCTGACGACGAGGTCGTCGTGGAACTGCGCCACGCCGCTCTCAACTACCACGACATCCTGCTCCGAGAGTCGGGGCTGGGCACGGAACTGCCGCTGGTCATCGGAGTGGACGGTGCGGGCGTGGTCCGTGGCACAGTTGAACCGGGTCCCTCAGCAGCCTCCGCTCCACGACGCCTGCCTACCCGCCGGGGTCGCTACACCGCCGCGGACGGCATCGGCTCCTGCCGCCGGTGAACCCTGCATGGCGCCGGTGCCAGCAGATAGGTAACTCCCGCTCGCGGAGGCAAGGTTGTCCGTCCTGCTGGCCCAATCCCTGCATCCCCGCCCGTCAGCAGTGGCCTCTATACTGCGCCGCCAGGCCGACTCCATTCCCGTGACAGCATCGGCCTGGCGGCGCTCACACGGTGACGCGTCAGACCGGCGCGCGCCCGCGCGCCACCCACTTCCGCCCCGGTCACCGGGTCGGCCAACAAGAACTGGCGCGGTCCCAGTCGGCCATCTTGCGGCGAACCGCCGCGCGCTGCGGACCCGCGACCCTGGATACCCCCTGCGCGGCATGGCGCGGTCTGCATCCCTTGCACGACGGTGCGTCCCGTGGCGCAGCCACACGTGAACATACTCTGAAGGTATCTGGGAAGACTTTTTCGATCTTCGACAATACCGCCGCCGGAATCGACTATGCACGCTGTGCACCCTCCCCAGGCATCCTCCACCGCCCTGACCCACACTCTCCAGCAACGTCGGCTTATCCTGGCGATCTGCTGCATGAGCCTGCTGATCGTCAGCTTGGACAACACCGTGCTGCAGATCGCACTGCCGGCTCTGCAGAAGGACCTTGACACCTCTTTGTCGGGTCTGCAGTGGACCATCGACGCTTACACCCTGGTGCTTGCCTCGCTGTTCATACTGGCCGGGTCCACAGCGGACCGGTTCGGACGACGGCGCGTGTTCATGATCGGCCTGGTTGTCTTCACCGTCGGTTCCGCACTGTGTTCGCCCGCCCCGACACTGGAGATGCTGGTCGTCTTCCGCATGGTGCAGGCCGTCGGCGGGTCAATGCTCATCCCGGTTGCCATGTCGATCATCACCAGCCCCTTCACCGACCGGCGTGAGCGTGCCCGCGCCATCGGTGTCTGGAGTGCGGTCGTGGGCCTGTCCATGGCGGCTGGCCCGCTCGTCGGTGGCCTCCTCGTGGACAGCGCGGGCTGGCACTCGATTTTATGGCTGAACCTGCCCGTGGGCCTGGCGGCACTCGTCCTGACCCGCCGGTTCGTGCCCGAATCACGCGCTTCCGCAGCCCGTCGTCCCGACCCGGCCGGCCAGATCCTGGTCATCGCCCTGCTGGGTGTCCTCACGTACGCGATCATCCAGGCACCCGGCCACGGCTGGACCTCCGCCCCGACTGTGGCCATGACCGGCCTCGCCCTGGCACTTGGTGCCGTGCTGTCCCGCTACGAACTGCGGCGCAGCGATCCGCTCGTCGAGTTGAGGCTCTTTCCGGTCCGCTCCCTTCACCGGCGGCGCCGTGAACGTCCTGAGCGGCTTCGGTGCTCTGAGCGGTTTTCTCTTCCTCACCACCCTCTACCTGCAGACTGTTCGCGGCCTCAGCGCACGCGGTCCGCAGCGACGGCCCGGGCGTGATCCGCGCAGCCCTCGCCGCTCACCAGAGGGCCTTGCTGGAGCATGCGGGTCGGGGCGGCTGCGGGCCTGATGCAGCCCGGCACCAGGGCGAATTGGGTGGGGCTGGCCGGCGGGAGATCTCCGGCTGGCCCCACCGGCTGCCGTTGTGCGGTCGTGGCCGGTGGGGCCCTGGTGGTTGGTTCAGCGGGGGAGTGGTTGTCCCTTGGTCTCCGGCCCGACGAACCAGGTGGTGCCGATGGCGATGAGGTACGGCACGACTCCGACGATGGTGGCCGCGGTGGTGATCCCGCCGAGCAGGCTGATGAGCATTCCGGTGCCGAGGACGACCAGTGCGCCGGCGAGTCGGGCGGAGTTGAACACCGACGAGATCGCAGTGGCCCGTCCTGAGGTGGGGAACAGCTCCGGCATGTAGATGGGCATCCAGGCGAACTGGCCCAGGATGAAGAATCCCGCGGCTGCGGCCACGACCAGTGCCATCTGCGGGGTGTGGACGGCGAAGAAGAAGACCGGGACGATTGCCGCGGAGCCGATGTAGTAGAGGAGCATGGTGGGTTTTCGGCCCCAGCGGTCGGCCAGGTAGCCGAGCAGGAGGTATCCGGGCACGGACGCTGCGTTGAACACCAGGCCGGCGTTGGCGCCCCAGCGGGTGCCCGTCTCGCCTGCCTCCCTGGCGAGTTGGATGGTGTATTGGGGGATCCAGGCCGATACGGCGTACAGGCCGATGACCGATACCACGGTCAGTACCAGCAGCCGCAGCCCGCGGCGGCGCAGGTGGGGTTCGCTGAAGACAGCGGTGAAGGGGGAGCGCAGGAGTTCCCTGTCGGCGGCTGTGGCGGTGCCGGCGTCGTAGGCGGCCTTGGCCTTGAGCCGGCGATCGCGGACGGAGATCCACAGCTCCGGGTCACGGACAGCCCGCCGGACGTAGAGAACGATGAGCGCCGGGAGCGTGCCGACGAGGAAGAGATAGCGCCAGGCGTTGTCGCCGACGGGCTGCAGCAGGAACCAGGCCAGCGCGGCGATGACCGCGCCGACGCCGAAACCCGACTGGAGGAACGCGGCGGCCCGTCCGCGTGAGCGGTTCGGCCAGAGCTCGCCGATCAGGGCGGTGGCGCTGCCCCATTCCGCTCCCAGTCCCATGCCGGTGATGAACCGCAGGACGAGCAGCCACCAGTAGTCGGGCGCGAGAGCGGTCAGGCCTGTGAAGAGCGCGTACCAGAAGATGGAGATGATGAGTGTGCGCCGGCGGCCAAGCCGGTCTGCTGCGAATCCGGCGAGGATCCCGCCGAGCGCCCAGCCGGCGAGGGTCGCCGCGACCAGGCCGCTGACGTAGGCGGGGAGGTCTGCCAGCTGGACGTCGGTGCCCACTGCCGTGACGGCCGCAGGGCCGACCAGGACAAGGGCGTAGGTCTCGAAGCCGTCGAAGGTCCATCCCAGCCAGGACGCGAACAGCGCCCGGCGGCTGCTCTTGTCGATACGGCGCACGGTGGGGGACGGGTCCAGATTTGTGGGGGGCGGCACGTCGTGCTGCAGGTCGGACATGGTGCTCTCCTTTGAGCGGTCGCGCGACGTCATGACGTGCCCGTCATCAGCCGATCACGTTGACCGGGGTGAGGACGGATACGTCGACCGGCTTGGCGAGCAGGTCGGGCAGCTGGGCGCGGTAGGCCTTGTAGTGCGGTGTCGCGCGGTGAGCCTCCAGGGCTGCGGTGTCCTCGTAGCGCTCCAGGAGGACGAAGTCCGAGACCTCTGCCTGGGTGGTGTAGAGATCGTAGGAACGGCAGCCCGGCTCCGACCGGGTCGGGGCGATCATCCCTTCCAGCAGGGTCCGCAGCTGCGGAGCGCGGTCTGCGACCGGGGTGAAGCGGGCGATCACGGTTACATGGTTCTGGTCTGGCACCGGAGGCTCCTTTGGTCCTGGGTGGGGCCACTTGCATCCACCCGTGGTAAGACGTTATAAAACGTCTTATGAAGCGAGTCAAGGGTTCGGCGACCCCGCCGGCCGTGACACCCGAAGGCGGTGGTATCCGCCGGAGTGCGCGGCCAGGTTCAATACGACTTATGACATCTGACATGGGGAACGAACCCCGCTTCGACCTCCCGGCCGACGGAATCCGGATCGAGCGGGGCCGGACATCGGCGACGACGCAGCTGGCCGAGCAGATCAAGGCACTGATCCTCAAGCAGCAACTGCCGCCGGGGACGCGCCTGCCCACGGAACGGGAGCTGATGGCGGAGACCGGCCTGAGCCGTATCACGGTGCGTGCTGCAGTGGGCGCGCTGGAGTCACAGGGCTGGGTGGTGCGCAAGCAGGGGCTGGGCACCTTCGTCTCGGAACCGGTCGACCAAGAGCTGTCCTCCGGCGTGCACACCATCACCGAGGTGCTGCTCGGGCAGGGCGTCACCCCGCACATCGATGTCCTGAGCTTCGGGACCGAACCCGCTCCGCCCCAGGTCGCGCAGCTCCTCGGTGAACCCGAGGTGCTGACGATCCGGCGCCGGTACGGAGACGGAGAGAAACCGGTCGCGCTCGTCACGATCCACCTCCCGACACGGGTGCTGGAGGCGGCCGAGCCGCTGCGCTTCGATAAACCGGTCACCGAGACCACGTACACGATGTGGGAGCAGCGCCTGGGCGTGCGTATCGCAGAGGCCCGGCACCAGATCCATGCAGCCGGCGCCTCCCCGGACGTCGCCGCGGCACTGGAGATCGACGAGTCCGCGCCCGTGCTCGTCCTGGAGCGGGTCAGCTACGGCCACGACGACCGCCCGCTGGAAGTCGTGGTCTTCCACTACCGCCCGGAACGCTACGGATTCACCGTAACGCTTCCCCGCGCCGTCTCGGGCGCCCCGGTCGGCATGACCGACATGACAGAAAGGCGACGTCCATGATCAACGACGATCTCTCCGGCGCAGGCCCCGCCCAGGAGACCGGGCCCCATGTCGGGCTGATCCTGGCCCTGACCATCCGCGGCCTCGCCGTGGGCAACTATCCCGACATGGTCCGCGCCGCGCAGGCGGCCGAGTCCTACGGATTCGACTCCGTGTGGCTGTGCGACCACTTCCTGACCCTCAGCCCTGACGACTACGTCCGCGACGCGGGCATCGCAGCCGGACCCGAGACGGACACCGAAGACCAGCAGAGCAGGCCGTCGTCCGTTCCGCTGCTCGAATGCTGGACCGCCCTGTCGGCCCTGTCCCGCGACACCACCACCGTGCGCCTGGGCACCAGTGTGCTGTGCAACTCCTACCGCTACCCTGCCGTGCTCGCCAAGATGGCCGCCACCCTCGATGTCATCTCCGGCGGCCGACTGGACCTGGGCATGGGAGCGGGCTGGTTCCAGCAGGAGTACGAGGCATACGGCATCCCCTTCCCCTCGACCGGGGACCGGGTCACCGCGCTCGGCGAGTCGCTCCAGGTGATGCGCCAGGTGTGGACCGACCCGCACCCGGCCTTCCACGGCGACTTCTACAGCATCGACGGGGCGGTCTGCGATCCGCCCCCGCTCCAGCAGCCGCATCCGCCCCTGTGGGTGGGCGGCGAGGGGCTGCGGGTCCACCGCATCGCCGCCCGGCACGCCAACGGCGTCAACGTCCGATGGTGGCCCGCCGAGAAGTGCGCGGAGCGCCGCGCGCTCCTGGACCGTGAGTGCGAGGCGATCGGCCGCGACCCCGCATCACTGCAGCTGTCGATCACCACTCTGCTCGCACCGACCGACTCCGCCGCGCAACAGGACGAACTGCGGGTCCGGTTCAAGTCGATCCCGGAGACCGGGCTCATCACCGGAACACCGCAGGAATGCATCGAGCGGATCCGCACCTACCAGGACGCGGGTATCGGCCACTTCCTGTTCACCATCCCCGACGTCGCGGACTCCACCTACCTCGACATCGTCGGGGAACAGATCCTGCCCCACATCAAGCCCGCACGGCACGCACAACCCGCCTGATCCAGCCGCACGACCCGAAACACCAGCGACTCAACGAAGGGCTGATCCGTGACCTCCGAGACCACCACTGCCGACAAGGCGTACCTGCAGCCGACCGCCTACATCGACTCCGACCACCCGATCGTCGTGTCCACCGCACGCGAGCTGACCGACGGCGCCACCACCGACACGGACCGGCTGGGCCGCATTTACCACTACGTCCGTGACATGCCCTACGACATCCTTGCCTCCTTCCGCTATCTCGCCCAGGGCGAATCGGCGGCCAGCGATGTCCTCGCCCACGGCATCGCGTTCTGCATGGGCAAGGCCAGCTCCTTCGTCGCTCTGTCCAGGGCCGCCGGCATCCCCGCCCGCATCGCGTTCCAGGCGCTCGACGCCCCGAAGATGGAATTCCTCTCACCGGAGGTCCGCACCCTGTGGGGTGGACCGGTCGGACGCCCGCTGCCCTGGCACTCGCTCGGCGAAGCCTTCCTCGACGGCCGGTGGATCAAGCTGGACGCGACCATCGACGCGCCCACCGCGACCCGCCTGGGCAAGCCCTACACCGTGACCTACGACGGCCGCACGGACATCCCGACCGTCGAGGGGCCCGTACTGCGGGACAACGGCAGCTACGCCGACTACCCCGCCGCAGTGGCCCAGTGGTACGAGCAGGTCGCCCACGAAGTCCTCGAAGCACTGGACTCGGAAGCCGCACATGCGCGGGTCGCCGGCGACGACGTCCTGTGGAGCGGCCCAGACCCGGAACTGGTCCGCCGAAGTGCCGCTGCCTGAGCCGGCCACACCACGGGCACCCCGGGAGAACGACCGCCGGACCTGCCTGCCCCCCTCGCGGCACCATCACGTCTACCCAGGAAGCGAGACCGACCATGGCCGTCCGCCAGATCAACTCCGTCAACCCGGCCACCGGGGACGTCGTCGCCCGGTTCGACCCACACTCACCGGCAGGCATCGACGCGGCACTTGAGCATGCATCCGTCGCGGCCGGGCAGTGGCGGTCGATGCCGGTGCCAGCGCGCGCCGGACACCTCAAGCGGGCCGCCGCACTGCTGCGCGCCGAACGGGACCGGCTCGCCGCGCTCATCACCGAGGAGATGGGCAAGCCCATCGCCGAAGCGGAAGCCGAGATCGACAAGTCCGCATGGTGCTGCGAGTACTACGCCACACAGGGCCCGGAACAGCTGCTCCACCAGCCCGTGGCGACCGGGGCCGCCCGCAGCCACATCGCGTTCGATCCGCTGGGCCTGGTCCTCGCGGTCATGCCCTGGAACTACCCGCTCTGGCAGGTGTTCCGATTCGCGCCGCCCGCACTGCTGTCAGGCAACGGGATCGTGCTCAAGCATGCCTCGAACGTCCCGCGCTGCGCCCTGGCGATCGCGGACATCTGGAACCGGGCCGGCTGCCCGGCCGGGCTGTTCACCACACTGCTCGTCGGCCCTGACGCGGTACCGGACCTCATCGCCGACCCGCGCATCCACGCCCTGACCCTCACAGGCTCGACCGAAGTGGGCTCCACCGTCGCCGCGATGGCCGCCCGACACCTCAAGCCTCAGGTCCTCGAACTCGGTGGCTCCGACCCCTTCATCGTCCTCGCGGACGCGGACATCCCGGCCGCCGCGGCGGCAGCGGTCAGCGCGCGCATGCTCAACACCGGGCAGAGCTGCATCTCCGCCAAGAGGTTCATCGTCGAGGAAGCAGTCGCCGAGGAGTTCACCGACGCCTTCGCTGCCGGCGTCGCCGCACTGACCGTGGGCGACCCCTTCCGCCGCGACGTGCGGATCGGCCCTCTCGCCCGGTCCAGTCTCCGCGACGACCTCGTTGACCAGGTCCAGCGCAGTACTGCAGCGGGCGCCCGTATCGTCACCGGCGGCACGGTCCTCGACGGCCCTGGCTACTTCTACGTGCCCGCTGTCCTGGACCAGGTCACCCCCACGATGGCCGTCGCGGCGGAGGAGACGTTCGGACCGGTGGCAGCCGTCGTCTCCGCGAAGGACTGCACGCAGGCCGTCGAGATCGCCAACACCACCGAATTCGGGCTCGGCGCCGCGCTCTGGACAACCGACCTCGAACGCGCCGACCGCCTGATCCCCGGTATCGAGGCCGGCGCGGTGTTCGTCAACGGGATCGTCGCCTCCGACCCCCGCCTGCCGTTCGGCGGCATCAAGCGCAGCGGCTACGGGCGCGAGCTGGGCGTCTTCGGACTCCGTCAGTTCACCAACGTCAAGAGTGTGTGGATCGGACCCGCACGCAACGAGCAGCCCTACCCTCTCAGCGAATGACCGGCCCCGCCCCGGTCCGTAAACAGCGAACGAAGGCGATCCCATGACAGGCACTCAACTGGACCTGCCCACCGACGCGAGTACAGACCACGCCAGCACCGTCGCCATCGTCGGCGGCACGGGCGCCCTCGGTCTCGGACTCGCCACCCGGTGGGCCCGCACAGGCATCAGCGTCCGCATCGGGTCCCGGCGCGCAGACGCGGCGAAGACCTGCGCGGACGGACTCCCCGGCGCACTCGGCGGAGACAACACCGCAATGATTGAAGGCGCCGAAGTGGTGGTTGTCACCGTGCCTTTCAGCGCCCACGTCGAAACGATGCGCTCCATCGCGAAAGTCATCCAACCGGGACAACTGCTCATCGACACCACAGCACCCCTCCTGCCCGTCGGCCCCCGAGGCCTGCGCCCGATCGTCCCCTGGGCGGGTTCGGCCGCTGAGCAGGCACAGGCCCTGCTGCCGGACGACGTAGGAGTGGTATCGGCCCTCCAGACGGTCAGTGCCGCCACTCTGCAGGACACCGAACGCCGACTCGACGAGGACGTACTGCTCTGCGGCGACCACAAGGCCGACAAAGCCGTGGCCGCAGCCCTCATCGACCGCATTCCCGGTCTGCGCGCCGTCGACTGCGGCCCGTTGGACATGAGCGGCGTCTGTGAGCGGATCACGGCCCTGTTGATCGGAGTCAACAGGCGCTATAAAACCCACACCGGCATCCGGCTGACCGGACTCCCCGCAACTGCCGCCCCCTCGGCATGAACCGGCCAGAGCCGCGCCCTCCGCACGCTTGCGCACGACGCGACGCGGATACACGCACTCGGCCCCGGCGATGCACGGCCCACGAGACCCGCGCACACGGGCAGGACACCGGCCCTGTACCTCCCATCGGCACCTCGGGCAGGCCGCCCCGCAACCGCACATGAGCCCGATGGCCGCACGTAGCCGGTGCCTCGCCGCGCGGCTCGCTGACCGGCAAACCCTGCTTCTCCACGACCGGAGCCCTTCGCCGGGCTCCGGTCACACCCATGCCCCGCTGCCTGCGTGCGGTCTCGTGCCCTACGGCCACCCAGCGGCAGGGCGGGCCGGTGCGGTGCCCAGCACACATGCATGATCGCGCGGACCACACGGGCAGCGAGCAGATGCATCCAGCACAGCGACCAGGTACGGAAATTCTGGGCCACCTGGTGCGGATTTCCGTTCCTCACCGGCCTGCGGGCGGCGAGGAACGACGCACCGCCTCGCCGTTCCGGCCCCTGTGACGGCCCTCATGACTCACTCACCTTGACCTGATGGTCCTACCGGTAGTTCGTTAAATCCGGCGGTAGAGGTCGATGCCGTGTCCTGTGGTGACCGCGTTGATCAGGGCCTGGAGGTCGGGGGGTGGGTCCTTGTCCGTCCAGGCTTGCCACCATCGGGTGAGGACGATGGCGGGGGTGAGCCAGGAGCGGATGGCGCGTAAGGCCCTGGGCCAACAAGGTTGTTGGGGCTGGTGGGACGGAGCGGGTCCCCCTCTCTGGCCCTTCGTCGGGGCAGGGGTCCGGGGCGGTGGAGTCCAGGGGCCCTGGTGGGGTAAACCATTGGTCCCAGCAGAAGGAGAAGGCGCAGTTGACCAGGGTCTGGTGGCGGCGCATGGCGCGGTCGGAGCGGACTTGGAAGTCGGCCCAGCCGAGTTCGTCCTTGACCTGCTTGTAACTCTGCTCGATCCAGGGCCGCAGGCTGTAGAGGCGGACGATCTCGGCAAGGTCGGCCGGCGGGTGCGGGCTGGCGGCGTGGGGTGCGTCGGGGTGGGGCAGGTTGGTGGCCAGGTACCAGGTGGCCTTCTCCGGCAGGCCGGCTGGGTCGGTGGTGGCCACGACCAGTCGGCAGGGTGAGTCGGGTCCGTAGCCGCCCAGGCGGGCATCGGCGGCCCACCAGGTCTCGGTGTGCCCGTCGCGGAAGTGACGCTCCACGGGCGTCCAGTCGCTGGGACGCCTGGCATCGCGCCAGGTCAGGGCATGGGCGGCTTCGATGGGAGTGTGCGGCTGGTCTGCCGGAGCCCAGGTGCCGCGGTGCGGCTTGAGGGCCACCACGTAGGCCAGGCCGGCCTGGCGCAGTGCGAGGTACCAGGTGTCGCTGACGGAGTAGGCGCAGTCGGCGACCACCGCGCGGCAGCCGAAGCCCGCCTCCTTCCCGCGGGCCGCGAGGGCGGCGGCCAGCTGCGGTTTGGTGCGGAAGGCCGGGTCGGCGCGGCCGCGGGCGAAGTGGTGGGCGGGGGTGTAGGGGGTCGCGTGCAGCGGGTAGTACACACGGCCGTCGGTCCACACCGTGGTCACCGTGACGACACCGTTGTCCGTCTTGCCCAGCCGGCCCAGCCACTGCCTGCCCACGTGTGCGGTGGCTGTGCCGTCCTTACGGTCCCCGGAGTCGTCGATCACGATGACCCCGCCATCGTGCGGAGCCGTCGCCGGCTCCTCGCGCAGCAGCTCAAGCCGTCGGTCGTTGACCTGCTCGGCCTCCCAGGGCGACTCGGACAGGAAGAACTGCAGCCGCTGTACCGCCGGCATCCCCGCACCGGCCACCGGCTCCGCCTCTGCCAGACAGGTGATCGTCTTGTTCCGCTCCCGTGGCGCCAGCAATCCGGTCAGATACTCGCGAAAGCCCCGCCGCTGGGCCAGGCTGAAGAAGAGATCGTCGAACCGAGCCGCGTAGTCCTCCAACGGACCCGGCGCAGGCGGACACGGACGGCGAGCGGTCATCTTCAGCCCCCCAGCAAGACAGTTCACTCCTACCACCGGCCTACGACCAACCCGACCTGCCGTCAACCCACACCACCGCCGGATTTAACGAACTACCGGTAGTGACGCGTTCCGCAGGAAGCCCACAAGTCGACACCTATGGCCCGGTATTGCTGGCCCGACTGTCGGTCGGGGTGGAAGCGGTCGGGTTGCTCCTGGTCGCGACGGAGCCAGGACGGTGCCAGTGCTCGCCGGAGTGGCGATCACCGGTGTCGGCCTCGGAACGATCTATCCCGCGACCAGCGCGCTCACGCTTCAACGCGCCAACGCTCGACTGCCCGGGACCGCGATGGGGTCGATGACCTCGCTGTGGGACCTGGGGATCCTCGTCGCCGGTCCGGTCAGCGGGCTGCTCGCGGGTCGGCTCGGGTATCCGACAGCGTTTGCTGTCGCCGCCGGTATCTCCGCTACGGCCTTGCTGCTCACTACGAGCTTGCAGCCGTCTCCACAATAATCACGACCTACGGCATCGCCACCACCCACACCAACAGCACCCCAGACGCCATGTTGGACGCCCACCACACCGCACACCCCATACGGGACAACCTCTAGTACTCCAGCAGCGTTTCGCTATCTGGCCTGGTCAGGGGTGTCGTCCGGAGTGTAGTGGGCTGGTGGTGTGTCAGGGGCGGTCTTGCCGGAGTGCCCCTCCAACGAGTGGAGTCGTCGCCGGTAGTGGCAGTGGCGGGCGACGAGCTGGCGCCTGCGGCGCCAGCGTGACCAGTTAGCATGTGCGCGCGAAGCGACCGGTCGGGTCGGCGGTTGCCGGTGAGGCGAGGCGCCAGGAGCCGCTGGACTTCTGCCACGGTGAGCGGAGCCAGGGGGCCGGAAGCGTTTCTGCACCCCCCTTTGCTCCCGCGTCGGCCGCCATGACCGCGAGGTAGGCATGGGCAAGCATGGCCAGGGTGATGTGCCGGTACCAGCCGATGTAACGGCGGACCTCGTACTGGTCCAGGCCGCACTCGTTCTTCGCGGCCTGGAAGCACTCCTCGATCTGCCAGCGCATCCCGGCGATCCGCACCAGGTCGGCCACCGCGGCCTCCCGTGGGGCGTAGGCGAGGAAATACGCGATCTGCTCGGGCTTGCTGGGACTGCGGCGGGCCAGTGCCCACCGCCGACGGACGGGAACATCGCCCTGGTAGTCGAACTCGGCCACCGTGGGCAATTCCAGTGCCGCCCAGTGGTAGAGCCGCGGCCCCTTGGCCCCGTCGCCGCACGAGATCGGCTCCCATGCCTCCACGGGAGCCTGAGCGAAGAGGTGGTCGATGCGCGGGCCGAAGACCTGCTGGGACTTGGGCACTGCGAGCACATAGCCGAGACCGGACTGCTCCAGCAGACGGCGGAAGCGTCCCTCTTGCCCGTAGGCGGCGTCCGCGGCCACCCAGGCGAGGGGGAGATCGGAGGCCAGGGCACGCAGTACGAGGCGCTTGGCCAGCTCTCCCTTGGTGGCGAAGCCGCGTTCGTCGGGGACTTTCGCCGCCCGGCAGCGCTCGCGGTCGTCCGTCCACGACCTGGGCAAGTACAGCTCCCGGTCCACCAACGCCCGTCCGGTGCTGGTGGCGTAGGCGGCGAAGACACCGATCTGGCAGTTCTCGGTGCGGCCGGCGGTGCCGGAGTATTGGCGCTGCACTCCGGCCGAGGTGGTGCCCTTCTTGATGAAGCCGGTGTCATCGATGACGAGCACCCCGCCGTCATCGCCGAGGTGCCTGGCGACATATGACTGCAGGTCGTCGCGGACGTCGGCGGCGTTCCAGGTTGCTCCATTCAGCAACCGCTGGAGGCCATCGGGGGTGCGATGCCCGGCGAACTGGGCCAGTTGCCAGCCGTTCTTGCGGCCGACAGGGGCGAGCAGGCCCCGCACATAGTCCCGCATCCGGCGCCGCAGGTCGGCACGGCCAAACCGGTGGCCGATGCAGAGGAAGAGGTCGTCGAGTTCTCGTTCCCAGGCCGCGTCCGCATGTTCGTCGATCACGTTGGGAGGCTGTCCGTATCACAGCCCGGCCATTTCCCCGATCCACTCGTTGGAGGAGCGGTCCGGCAAGACCGCCCCTGACACACCACCAGCCCACTACACTCCGGACGACACTCCTGACCAGGCCAGATAGCGAAACGCTGCTGGAGTACTAGTCGTTAACCGCCGCGATGTGGGTGACTTCATCGGGTATTGCGGGCTCACCGTGGGGCGAGCTTCCGTCGATGAGCCTGAGATCGCGTACGAGTTGTTCCGGCGTGTGCACGGACAGGGCTATGCGACTGAGGCGGCCTCCGCAGTGCTTGACGCCGCGATCACGACTGGGCGGAAGCGACTCTGGGCGACGGTGTGTTCCTGGAATGCGCCGTCGTTTCGCGTCCTCGAAAAGCTTGGCTTCGAGCGTGACCATGTCTCGGCAGATGGCCGTGGCGAACTCGTGTGGCTCACACGCTCCCTGCCGTAAGGGGCACGTTTCAGTCGCTTGAATGCGACCGGACGAGCAGCTCCGGCGGACCGGATCACTGGGAACGAGAAGCGAATCGGACCAGATCAGCTGAGACCGAGACCAGGCCGACCGAGACGGGACAGGGGTGCTGGTTTTCGGTGGTTTCTTCCTGGTGAGTGGCCAGGGCGTCGTTCAGCGGCCCCACCAAGGCGACTTCAACTGGCCCTATCCGGAGGGCGAGTCGGAGGTTCTGAGGGGCGGCGGCGAGGCGAAGTGGCCCCACTTCGGGCCTTGCGGTGGGACAGTGGTTGTGGTCCGCCGAGGGTGGGTGCTGTGGATGTATTTATCCAAGCAGGAGCTGTTTGTCCGTATCCGCCGGGGCAGCTGGCAGATGAAGCTGTCGATCCGGGCGTTGTCGAGGAAGTACATCGTCCACCGGCGTCTGGTGCGCGAGGCGTTGGCCTCGCCGGTGGCGCAGCCGCGTAAGCGGCCGGTGCGGGTCTCGCCGCGGATGGAGCCGTACAAGAAGACGGCCGACGAGTGGCTCCGCGCGGATCTGGAGGCGCCGCGTAAGCAGCGGCACACGGCCAAGCGGCCGTTCGACGGGCCGGGCCAGATGCTCCATGATCCGCAGTCGTGACGACGCCGAAGCAGTTCCTGGTCCGGGCTGCCGCCCGCAACAACGCCGAGTGGTGCGCAGCGATGAGCCGATCGCACGGCTTTACGGGCGAGTTCGGACCACAAGCCTGGGCCGCTCCGGCTCGCACGCCGTTCTACTACCCCGACGCGGTGACGCTGGTGCCGGGCGCCGACCGGGCCGCGCTGGCGGCCCGGATCGACACCGCCGCCCCCGGCGCCTCCGTCAAGGACAGCTTCGCCGACCTCGACCTGACAGAGGCCGGTTTCCAGGTGCTGTTCGAGGCACAGTGGATCCACCGCCCGGCGAGTCCGCCCGCCGCCTCGTCGGATCTTGCCTGGGACGTGGCAGATGACCCGGACACGCTGCGCGCGTGGGCGCTCGCCTGGGACAACGGAGACGGCAACGCGGACCTCTTCCGACCCGAACTGCTCCACGACCCAGCCACCTCCGTGCTCGCCGGACAGTCCGCCGATGGCCGAGTCGTCGCCGGAGCGGTGGCGAGTCGCAGCGACCACGTGATCGGAATCTCCAATGTCTTCGCTCTGGACGGCGGCCCTGACGCAGCCTGGCCGGGCGTACTGGACGCGGTGAACCGGCTGTTCCCCACCCTGCCGGTGGTCGGCTACGAGCAGGGCGACGACCTGGTGGCCGCCATCCGTCATGGCTTCGTCCCCGTGGGTACGCTGCGGATCTGGCTGCACGGCTCGTAGGCGGACCGGCTCAGGGACCGCCCGCCCCCTTCGCGATCCCCATGGGGAAATTGCGGGCGCGGTGTGGGATCCAGTGGACTCACGCACGTCACCGAGGCTCGGTAACCGCCGTGCGGCGGACCACCACCTCACCCTCGTCCGTGGCGACGGCGACCGCGTACAGACCGGGCCGCCCGCCGTTGTACCTCAAGGGAAGGTCGGCGGCGCCATCGCCCAGCCACGCACGCATGTCCGCCTCGGTGCCGCCGACCTCCATCCACATGATTCCCTGGGGCGTGTTCCGCTGCCCGCTGCACGGCTGTGCCGCCGGGTGCTCGGCGAGGTCCTCGATCAGGAACACGTTGGGCACCCCCCGCTGCCAGCAGGGGATCGTCTCGGGAACACGGATAGCGTTGCGCTGCACGCCGTCCGTCCGCTTGCGCAGCGGCTTGTCGATGGTGCTGGTGCCGAAGTGCTCGGCCAGCTTCTCCAGTTCGTCGCGTGAGTCGACCCGCAGGCACCAGCCGATGAACACGTCGCCGCCTTCGATCTGGTCGTAGAACCAGCGGGCGTTGGGGTTGGTCTGCGGCGAGTAGGCGTCGATGACGCTCTCCACCTCGATGTACTGGTCCGGTCCGAGTGGGACGATGCGGTTGGCGATGCCGAGGTGGGGGAACCAGCCCCCTTCGTACTGTCCGAACCCGGTTTCCGCGCAGAGCTGTTCGGTGCCGGCGTAGATGTTGCGGGACCCCAGCGAGATGTGGTCGATCGTGAGCATGGTGTTCGTCCTTCTTCAGTGGGTGGTGACTTTTTCGGCGTCGCCGTGGTGCGGGGTGGGCGTGCGGGAGGTGGTGGTGCGCGGCCGTATCCGGTTGCCGGCCACGGTGACGACGGCACAGCCGATGAGCGAGGCGGCGATGAAGTACAGGCCGCTGTTGTAGTTTCCGGTAGCGTCGCGGAGCCATCCCACGATGTAGGGCGCCAGGAAGCTTCCGATGTTGCCGAGCATCGTGGTGAGGGCGATGCCGACAGACATGGCGACGGGTCCGCGCAGGTGTCCGACCGGGATCTGCCACATAAGGAAGAGAGCGGCGTAGATACCGGACGTGAGCAGGACCGTACCGAGCAGGGTCAGCCACAGGTCGGTGGCGTTGGCGGCCAGCACGGTGCCGGCGGCGGCCAGCAGCGCACCCCAGGCCACGTGCCATACTCGCTCGTTGCGCCGGTCCGAGCTGGACACCCAGAAGATGGCGACGAGTGTCGCGGGGATGTAGACGGCCCCGGAGAGCAGACCCGTCTGGACCACGTTCAGCTTCGTGTGGGCCTGCTGGGCGAAGCCGGCGATGATCAGCGGAAGGAACGCGGTGATGGCGGCGAATCCGACCCATAGGAGGCTGACGCCCGCGGAAAGGGTGATCAGGCGGAGGTCGCGCAGCCGCTGCAGAACGTCGCTGAAACGAATCTTCTGCTTCTCCATGGCGGTCTCGGCCGCGGTGACCTCCAGCAGGGCCGCCCGTTCCGGCTCCGTGAGCCAGGTGGCGGTCGCTGGAGAGTCGGTCAGGAAACGCAGCAGCACCAGACCGATGATGATCGTCGGCGCTCCCTCAAGAAGGAACATCCACCGCCATCCCGCCACGCCCAGTACGCCGTTGGCGTACTGGATGATGGCCGCGGACAGCGGGGTTCCCAGGATCGCGTAGAACGGCAGGCAGACCAGAGCGGTCACCCGGCCGCGCATCCGCGGTGGGAACCAGATCGTCAGATACATCAGCATGCCGGGGAGCATGCCTGCCTCGACGGCGCCCAAGGCGATTCTGATCGCGATGAGGCTGCTCTCGCCCTGGACCAGGCTGGTCAGCACGGCGACGACGCCCCAGCAGATCGTGAGCAGACCGAGCCAGCGCCGTGGCCCCAGCCGGTTGAGTGCCAGGTTGCTGGGGACCTGCAGAGCGATGTATCCGGCCGAGAAGATCCCGGTGGCGAAACCGAAGGCGGAGGCGCTGATGCCGAGGTCGGCATTCATGGTCAGCGCGGCGGTCCCGAGGTTGACCCGGTCGAGGTAACCGGCCGTGTAGAGGAGCAGGACCAGTGGGCCCAGGCGTCTCAGGGCTTTTCTGACGGCCTGGCGTTCGGCCAGGGAGGAGTCTGACATGTGGGTTCCCTTCTCGGAACGGCTGTCTGCCTGTCTCGGCGGGGGAGGGAACGGCGTCGCGTCGTGCCCGTCCCCGCCCGGCGAACGCCGTTCGCCGGGCGGGCACGTATGGGCCGGTCACGGTGGGGAGCCGCAGGTGAGTGAGGTGGGGTGCAGTGGACCCGTCACAGGCCGAGGAACGCCCGCGCGTTGGCGGTGAGCGTTCCGGCATCCGGTCCGTGGTCGGTGGCGAAGCGGACGGGGTCCGGCTGGGCCATGTCGAATGGGTAGTCGCTCCCGCAGACGACACCGCCCTCGGAGGCGTGCGCGGTCAGCAGCCCCATCAGTGCGGGATCGTGGGTGACGCTGTCGAAGAACAGCTCGCCGAAGACCTCGTCCGGCGGCCGGGTCGAGTGGCGGCGCACATCGGCCCGGGTGTGCCAGCCGTGGGTCCACCGGCCGAGCAGCCCCGGTGCGCAACCGCCGCCGTGCACGAAGCAGATCCGCAGCCCCGGCAGCTCTTCCTTGATGCCGCCCAGCAGCAGCGCGGCGACGGCGGTGGCGCTCTCGACGGGGTTACCTATGAGGTTGGGGAGGTAGTGCTCCGACCATTCCGGCCGGGGCAGTTGCATCGGGTGGACGAGCACGGCGAGGTCGAGATCCACGGCGTCGGTGAGGATGTGGCGCAACATGCCCCGGTCCAGGGAGCGGCC
This sequence comes from Streptomyces sp. 11-1-2, assembly GCF_003595545.1. Classification (NCBI taxonomy): domain Bacteria; kingdom Bacillati; phylum Actinomycetota; class Actinomycetes; order Kitasatosporales; family Streptomycetaceae; genus Streptomyces; species Streptomyces sp. 11-1-2. The sequence goes on along the minus strand of NZ_CP022545.1, from coordinate 128,287 downwards.
GGCGAGCAGCGGCGGTATCGCGATCCCGGCGATGCCGTCGGTCCCGGCCAGCCGCTCCATCTGGGCGCGAGCCTCATCGGAGTCGTCGAGACTCACCATGCCGAGCCCCATGAGCCTGCCGTCGGCATCGGAGACCACGACGGAGAGCGCGTCGTTGAAGGCGGAGACATACGCACCGGCCCCCGGCACACCTCCCACGGGGAACGCGAACGGCGGCGCGGACAGGACCCGCACACCCACCCCCGCGGCGCGCATGTCCTCGAGGATGGCGGGGACGTCACTCATCGCCCGGGTCGGGATGGACAGCGGCATGTCGCCGAGGTGGAGTTGGCCGTCGCGGTCGTGCATGTGCCCGTACGGGGCCCCCGGGGGAGGCCGAACAACTCGGTGGGCAGCCAGTGGGCGTGGACGTCGATGACGCCCTGGGCGAGCGGGGTGCTGATCACGGTCGCGGCTCCTGCCGGGCGTCCGGCCCGTGGCCGTGGATGTCCAGCGGCGCGTTGGCGCTGTCGAGGTGTTCGACGGTGGTGAAGACGAGCTCGGTGCCGCCGACGTTCTCGATGTCGTGTAGGAGGTACTCGCCCGGGCCGAAGGTGAAGTGGCGGGTCTCCCCGGCGTCGTAGGAGACCTCCCGGGTCGTGCCGTCGTGCGTGTGCTGGCGGCTGCGGCCCGCGTTCACCGCGGTCCAGAAGTAGTCCAGGACGTGCCGATGGGCGTGCCAGCGCTCGCCGGGGGCGAGCCGGATCTCCCAGACCCGCACCCGCGGTGTCTGGCTCAGCAGCCGGGAGCCGACCCGGCCGTCGTGGGAGTGCGCCTCGAACTCGGTACGCAGCTCCCGGGTCCATCCGTCGAACCCGGTGGCGACGAGGTCGCCGGCCAGTGGCAGGTCCGCGAGAAAGTTCTCGCTGGTCATTGTGGCTCCTTGTGTGTGGTCGGTGGTGGGTCGGGGGCGCCCGGGTCCGCGGTGGGGTCAGTGCCCGGGACCGTAGAGACCGAACCGCAGGCTCGGATCGCCGGGCGTCCAGGTGTTCGCGAACTGGGACCGCTCGCCCATGGCGACGACCCGCTCCAGCAGCCGGGCACTGAGTTCGAGCTGGACCGGCTCCCACTTGCGCAGGGCGGCGCTGACGTCGCCCTCCGCCTCCCGCAGCGCGGCGACCAGGGCCCAGGCGTCGGCCGCCGCCTTCGCGGTGCCGGCCGCGGCGTGCGGCCGGGCCGCACACGCCGCGTCACCGATCAGTGCCACCCGGCCGTCGGTCATCCGGGACGCGCGCGCATCGGAGACGACCTGGACGTACGGCGCGGCGGTCGAGGTCACGACCTCGGCCGCGGCGGGGGACAGCATCCGCCGCGCGGCGTCCCGCATCTCGTCCACGTAGCGGTCCTGGACCTGGGAGGGGTGGATCGACACCGTGCCGGGAAAGCCGCGCTTGTCGATCAGCATCTCGGACAGCTCGGGGCCCTCGGGCACGTTCCGGTACCAGACGTAGTTCATGAGCCGGTCCTGTGGCCCGGTACCGCCTTCGCCGGGGATCGGGTAAAGCGTGATGTGGGAGTGGGGCACCACGGTGTAGGTGATGGAGTCCTTCAGCAGCTCGCGGGTGCCCTCGGACAGGTCCTTCTCCGGGACCGTTCCGCGCCATCCGATGTAGCCGGAGTAGGTGAGATCCGCGGCCGGATCGAGGCGCCGGCGCCCGATGGAGGTGATTCCGTCGGCGAAGACCACCAGATCCGCCGTCACTTCACGCCCGCTCACGAACCGCACGGTGACGGACCGGTCGTCCTGGTCGAATCCGCAGGCGTACTCGCCCAGATGGTAGTGGTCGGTTCCAAAGTCGCCGAGTAGGGCGCGGTAGAACGTGCCCCATGATGTGTAGCTCCAGGTCCGCCGCTCGCGGTGCACGATCCGGTTGTCGGTGTCCAGGTACTGGACCCAGTCCGTGGAGGTGCTGAGGTTCTCCGGATGCTGGTCACTGCGCTCGGTGAACCAGCGCAGGGTGTCCGGCTGTAGCACGATGCCGCTGCCGCGGCCGTCGAGGGCGGTGGGGGTCCGCTCGAAGACGTCGACCGTGAAGCCCAGGTCGCGCAGGAGGAGGGCGGTGGTCAACCCGCCGATCGACCCGCCGATGACCGCCGCGGTGGCGCCGTCGTACGCGTTCATGTCTACATCTCCTTGCTGGTGATCGGCCTGGTCCGCGGCTGCGCCTGGACCGGGCCGGGGGCAATGGGGTCGCTGGGGAGTTCGGCTCCGCGTGTCTCCGGTGCGAAGGCGAGACCGGCCGCGGCGATCAGTCCGACCGCGGCGACACATGTGGTCGCCAGGCCCAGGTCTCCGTCGAACCACGAGGCGGCGATGACGCTGGCCACCAGCGGGCCGGCCGCGGTGATGATCCGCCCGATGCTGTTGCACAGGGCCATGCCGGTGGCTCGCACACTGGGCGGGAAGAGTTCGGGGCCGTAGACGAAGGTGCCTGACAGGGCCCCGAACAGGCCGAATCCGACGACCGGCAGGGCGAGCAGGAACTCGCCGTAGCCGTGCTGGAAGGGGAAGAGATAGCAGACGCTCACGGCGGAGACGGCGAAGCTGATGGCGAAGGCCTTGCGCCGGCCGAACGCGTCGGCGAGGAATCCCCACGAGGCGTAGCCGAGGATGCCGCCCGCGTTGAACAGCATCGAGGCGACCGCGACATGGCTGTTGGCCGTGTCCGGGGACAGCGCGTCGTCGGCGGCGACCTGGCGGATGATCTGGGGATACCAGGTCGACACGCTCCAGAAGGCGATCAGCGAGCCGGTGGCCAGCGCCGTGCAGATCGCCGTCCGGTTCAGCAGCGGCGCGGCGAGCAGCCGGCGCAGGACGAACCGGTCCGCCTCGGTGACCTGGCCCTGCGACTTCCGTATCCGGCGTGCGGCGATGGCGCCCCGGATCTCCGGGGGCTCGGGAACGTAGCGGCGGATGAACCACACGAGGAGGGCGGGCGCCACCGCGATGCCCATCATCAGCCGCCAGCCGTGGTCGCCGAGCAGCTGGTAGGCGAGCGCGGCGATGAAGAAGCCGGCCGCGTAGCCGGACATCATCACGCCGCAGGCCCGCGCCCGGTAGCGGTTGCGCCATACCTCGGCCACCAGCGCGGCCCCGACCGGGGCCTCGACGCCCGAGCCGAGCCCGGCGACGAACCGGAGGGCGCCGAGTTGCCACCAGGTGTCGGCGAACGCCGCCAGCGCGGTGAACACCGCGTAGGTGACGATGCCGACGGACAGCACTCGGACCCGCCCGAAGTAGTCGGCGAGCATGCCGAACAGGAGCCCGCCGACCGCCCAGCCGGTGAGGAACAGGGCCACGGTCAGGCCGCCGTAGAACCCGATACCGTCGGGGCTCACCCCGATGCCGCTGTGCGGCAGCAGCTCGGTCATGGCCGGGCCGAGGACCAGCGCGTAGAGGCTTCCGGCGAAGCCGTCCAGGGCCCAGCCCATCGTCGTCCCCAGCAGGACGAGCCATTGCATTCGGGTGATCTCCGCGCGCCAGCCGCGAGCGGGCCGGGCGACCTGTGTATTCGACATGGGCGGGTCCTTCGTTGGACGTTGCCGGACGGAAGTCGTCGTGGGAATGAGGGGGAGCCTCTGGAGGTGGGAGAGGGGAGGGGAGGGGGAAAGCGCCGTGGGACAGTCGGTCAGTTGAGACGGCCGGGCTCGGTGCTGCCGTACCAGTCGACGTCGTCGGCGGAGGTGCGCACCACGACGGTCTTGACCCAGGTGAAGTCGTCGAAGGACTCCTGGCCGGCATCCCGTCCGGTGCCGGACTCCTTGATCCCGCCCCACGGGAGCGACGGCTCCAGCCGATGGTGATCGTTGACCCACACCATTCCGGCGGTGATGCGGTCCGCGACGCGGTGACCACGGCCGATGTCACGGGTCCAGACGCCGGCCCCGAGACCGAAGCGGTTGTCGTTGGCCATCGCGACCGCGTCGTCCTCCCCGTCGAAGGGCACGACGACCGCGACCGGTCCGAAGATCTCCTCGCGTGTGACGGTCATGGACATCGTGGCGTCGGCCAGTACGGTGGGCTGCACGTAGTAGCCGGAGCCGAGCTCGGCCGGCAGGTCGGGTATGGCCCCGCCGGCGGTGATCCGGGCGCCCTCCTGTGCACCGGTCGTGATCAGACGCAGGACCTTGTCCCGCTGGACCCTGCTGATCAGCGGTCCCAGCTGGGTCCCCGGCTGCGCCGGGTCGCCGATCCGGATCGCCGACGCCCGTGCGCTCAGCGCCTCGACGAAGGCGTCGTAGCTGCCGCGCTGGACGAGGAACCGCGAACCGGCGACACAGGACTGGCCCGCCGCCACGAAGGCCGCGAACGCCGCCCCCTCGGCGGCGACCAGCGGGTCGATGTCGTCGAAGACGACGATCGGGGTCTTGCCACCGAGCTCCGCGGTGACGCGGGCGAAGCGGGCCGCCGTGGCGACAGCCGCGGCCCGTCCGGCCTCGGTGCCACCGGTCAGCGTGATCTTGGCGATGTCGGGATGCCCGGTCAGCCGTTCGCCCACCTCGCGCCCACCGGTGACGACCATGACGACGTCCTCGGGCAGTCCGGCATCGCGCAGGATGCCGAGCAGAGCCAGTGTGGTCAGCGGCGTCATTTCGGAGGGCTTGATCACTACGGTGTTTCCGGTGGCCAGCGCGGCGGACAGACTGCGCGCGAGGATCAGCAGCGGGTGGTTGAACGGGGTGATGATGCCGCACACGCCGAGCGGTGACCGGCGCTGGTAGGTGAGGTAAGGGCCGTCGCCCGGCAGGACCGCGTCCCGCTGGGCGGCCAGCAGGCCCGCGTTGTAGCGGAACCACTCCGGGACGCGGGCGAGCTGTGCCCTGGTCTCGGTGATGGGACGGCCATTGTTCCGCGTCTCCAGCTGGAACAGCGTCTCGGTGTGTGCCTCGATCGCGTCGGCGAAGCGCAGCAGGTGCCTGGCTCGCTCACTGCGCGGCATGCGTGGCCACGGACCGGAATCGAAGGCCGTCCTCGCCGCCTCCACCGCCTTGTCCACCTCGGCGACCGTGCTGTCCGGGACGGTGCGTATCACCTCGCCGGTGGCCGGGTTGATGATCGCCCTATCGCGGCGAGCGACGCCGTCGGCCGGCGGCGCGGCGGTGTCAGGGCGCTGGGTGTTGGTCTGGTTCATGGGCTGTCCTTATGACGGGCACAGGGCTGCATGACGGGCACAGGGCTGCATGTTTCGGCGCGGCAGGGAAGGGGAGCCGTGTCCGCGCCCCGATGCGGTGGCGTGCGGTCGAGTATGGGGACACGGTTCACGTATCTCTATGTCCGGGGAGATATATTCGAGCTTGATGTATGTCTTCATCGACACTCTCGTCCGTGCCATGCTGAGTACATGTCGACGCCGTCACGGAAAGGTGCGGGCCCTGCCCGGTCGAGCGGAAGCGAGTCGCACGCCGAGCTGCGGCGCTGGCTCGAGGCCGTGCAGGCATTGAGCACCGCGGTGAGTTCCGGACGAAGCCTGCGCGAGGTCCTCGACCTCGTCGCGGACACGGCGCGGTCCTTGCTGGGGTTCGACTTCTGCGGAGTGTTGATCCCCGACGGCTCCGGGCGGAATCTCGTGATCGAGGGATGGAGCGGACTGTCGGCCGAGTACGTGGCGCGCGTCAACTCCGACCGCCCGGTGCGGTTGCTCGGGAACGGTCTTCACCACGCACCGTCGAGTCAGGCATTTCGGTCGGGTGAGGCCGTTGCGGTACGGGACATCGCCCGGGAGCCGCAGTTCACGCCATGGGGCGGGGTCGCGAAGGAGCAGGGTTACCGGTCGATGCTCTCGGTGCCTCTGGTCGCCGGCAGCGAAGTGGTCGGCACGCTCAACAGCTACCACTCTGTCGCCCACGACTTCACCGATCACGAGATCGAGCGGCTCACCTTGCTGGCCAATCACGCCGCGATCGCGCTCACCTCGGCACGGATGGTCGAGGAACTCCAGCAGCTGACCACCTCGCTTCGCGGCCAGCGCGACCTGCTGACGAAATCAGAACGCATCCACGAACGCCTCCTGTCGGTCGCGCTCCGGGCCGGCGGGCTCGACGGCATCGTCATGACGCTGGCGGAACTCGTGTCGCGGCCCGTACTCGTCGAGGACGCGCGGGGCACCGTGCTCGCCCTCACCGGCCCTCTCGCGGAGTTGCCGGGCGCCGACGTCCGAGCGGCGCTGCCACTGGAGGAGGATATGTCCGAGCCGCACATGCTCGGCACCGGCCTGGTCCGCGAGCATGGCGGCCATGTCGCTGCCACCGTTCGGCTGGCTGGTGAGGTGGTCGCCCGGCTGTGGCTGCCGCGCGGTGCTGAGGAGTTCTCAACACTTGACGAACGCGCCCTCGAACACGCCTCGATCGTGGTATCGCTCGAGCTGTTCCGGTTGCGCACCGGAACCGAGGTCGAGCACCGGCTGCGCGGCGAACTGCTCGCCGACATCCTGAGCGGTGCGGTTGCCGAATCCCGCCCGCTGCGGGAGCGCGCCGACCGACTGGGGCACGACTTGTCCCGGCCCCACGCCGCCCTCGTCGGCCAACTCGAGGTGGCGACCGAATCCCGGCGTCCCCGTGCCTACCAGCGAGCGCTGACTCTGGTGTCCGAGCTGGCTGCCACGTACAGACCGAGACCCCTCGTCGCGATGCACCAGGGAGCGATGGTCGCGCTCTGGCCCCTGGACGGGGTCCGTACGGGAGCGGCAGCGGGCGCGACCGGAAAGGCGGAGCCCATGGGCGCCGTCGCCTCCTCGATACGCCGCGCGATGGCTTCGGTTCCGGGCGCCGAGGGAGCAACCGTGGCGGTGTCCGCCACCGAGCGACAGACCGTCCGGCAGGCGTACCGGACTGCCCGCGGAGCACTCAACGTGGCGCTGCGCACGGGGCGTTCCGACATCGTTGTGACGCCGGACGACCTCGGCGTCGCGGGTCTGCTCCTGCAACTCAACGACGCCCGGCAGCTGGTGGCCTTCGCCGACCGTACCTTGGCGGGGGTTCGGGAGCACGATCTGCGGCGTGGCACTCATCTACTGCGGACGCTCCGCGTCTACCTGGACAGTGATCTCAGCAGGACCGAGGCCGCACAGAGGCTCAACGTCCATCCCAATACGGTGAGCCAGCGCCTGCGGCGGATCGAAGTGGTGGCCGACATCGACCTCTCCGCTCCGACAACCATCGTGGAGGTCAGTGCGGCCCTCCTGCTCCTGGATGTCGCCGAGGGCGGACAGCTGGCCTGACCGGGTGCGAAGTAGCCGCATGGTGGAATCGGCTGTCGTCTCCCTGTGTCGTTGCGACACGAATCTCGCTTCGACCAGCAGTGCCCCGTACGTGTGCGTGCCCAGACCTGTTGCCGGACCTGGTGGCCGTCGACGCTCAGGAGCCTCACGGTCGATTGAGCTCCCCAAGCGATGGTTGTGATAAGGAAAAATTCCTTTACTGTGCCGCCACTGCACTGAACAGCACAGGCCGGGCGCCCCTTCCGACGAAGGGCGCCCGGCCTGCCTGGTGCGGAACACGCCCCGTCGGCCGCGCTGGAGGGCGTACGGCACTGGCGGCTGCATCTGCCCGTCCTGGCCCTGACGTTCGTGGCCTTCCCGCTGGTCGCGCTGGCCATGTGGAGAAGGCCGCCACCTTAGACCCCAATGAGCCTGGTCCGGAGGACTGGCCCGCCCACCTGGCTCTGTGGGCGCGGTCGCACCAGCGGCAGGACGGCACCCGGCCGCCGGACGGGGACGTTCTCAAGGACCGGTCTCGCGTACGCCCCCCAGGAAGAGGGGAAGAGGGCCCCGCCTCCATCGTGGACCGCGGCGAGCTCGAAAATCTCAGTCGCATCGCGGGGATGGACAAGGCCCTCCCCAGGTGGAGGACCACCCCAGGCGGAAGACCAACCGATGGGCGTCCTGGCCGGGTGTGGGCCCGGGGCGGCCTGCATCATTCATAATGGCCGCATTCCGCTATGTCTGCCGCCGAGCCGTCACCGTCTGCTGCCGAGGTGCTGCGGCAGCGCTATGCGCGAAGGCTTCCCGAGACGCTCGGCGAGCTGGCCGGGCCGGCGCACGGCTCCGTCCAGTTGCCGCCGCACGCGGCGTGGCCGGGTCTGACGCGATTCGATCTGGACCGCCCGCGGTCGTGGATGAGCATGTACCGCACGGTGTCGGCCGAAGGGCAGTACGATGACCTGATCGCCCTGCTGAACCGGGCCTCCTGATCGACCAGTGGCCCGTCCTGCGCACGCTGATCAGCCGCGCCGTCCGTGACGTATGGGAGGAGGCCTTCCCCGAGCTGGCTTCGGCTTGCCCGGGAGCCGCGGCGTGAACCTCAGCAATCTACACCGTCGGCTCCTCTCCGACGTCCTGGCCATCGGCACCCCCTACCCCCTGGTCATCACCGGCGGGTACGCCGTCCAGGCGCACGGCCTGGTCGACCGGCTCAGCCAGGACCTCGACGTCACCACGGAGAACCCCGCGCCCATGGCGGAGATCACCCGCACTCTCACCGCCGGGCCGGCCGAGCGCGGCTGGCACGTGAGAGAGGTGGGCGTGGACCCGCTCTCGGCCGTCTCGTGGTCACGAATCCCGCCGGCGGTGAGCAGTGCGAGGTCGCCGACCTTTGAAAGTCTCTAGTGCTGTGACCGCATAGGTTCGCCGGGTTGGTGGTCGTGGCGGTTGGATGTGCGGTGACGTCCGATCCGACTGCTGGAGGCGCGGTGGCCGAGTCTGTCCGTGTGCGCAGACTGACCGACCAGGAGGGACAGCGGCTGCAGCAGCTCGTGCGCCGGGGTAGCACCAACTCGGTGCGCTATCGGCGCGCGATGATGCTGCTGGCCTCGGCCGGCGGGAACCGTGTGCCGGTGATCGCCCAGCTGGTGCAGGCGGACGAGGACACCGTGCGCGATGTGATCCACCGGTTCAACGAGATCGGCCTGGCCTGTCTGGACCCTCGGTGGGCGGGAGGCCGTCCCCGCCTGCTCAGTCGTGACGACGAGGACTTCGTCGTCCAGACGGCCACCACCCGCCCCACCAAGCTCGGCCAGCCTTTCACCCACTGGTCGCTGCGCAAACTCGTCGCCTACCTCCGGAAAGTCCACGGCCGGGTGATCCGTATCGGCCGCGAGGCGTTACGCGGCCTGCTCGCCCGCCGGGGTGTCACCTTCCAGCGCACCAAGACATGGAAGGAATCCCCCGACCCCGACCGTGAGACGAAGCTGGAGCGGATCGAGGAGGTCCTTGACCGCTTCCCGGACCGGGTGTTCGCCTTCGACGAGTTCGGCCCGCTCGGGATCCGGCCCACCGCAGGCTCGGGCTGGGCCGAACGGAAGCATCCCTCCCGGGTGCCGGCCACCTATCACCGCACCCACGGGGTGCGCTACTTCCACGGCTGCCACTCGGTCGGCGACGACCGCCTGTGGGGCGTCAACCGCCGCAAGAAAGGTGCCGCGAACACGCTGGCCGCGCTGAAGTCGATCCGCGCCGCCCGGCCCGACGGCGCACCGATCTACGTGATCATGGACAACCTGTCCGCCCACAAGGGCACCGACATCGGTCGCTGGGCGAAGAAGAACAAGGTCGAGTTGTGCTTCACCCCGACCTACGCCTCGTAGGCGAACCCGATCGAGGCGCACTTCGGGCTGAGGCAGTTCACCATCGCCAATTCCAACCACCCCAACCACCCCGTGCAGACCCGGGCCCTGCATGCCTACCTGCGGTGGCGCAATGCCAACGCCCGCCACCGCGACGTCCTGGCCGCCGAACGCCGAGAACGCGCCCGGATCCGCAGCGAGAAGGGCATCCGCTGGGGTGGACGCCCTCTCTGACCCAACCCGGGGAGCCTATGCGGTTACAGCACTAACTAGCTGTCCAGATACATCAACGGGGAGTAAGCGAGCATGTCGTTGAAGACCACGAATTCGAGCCGTCCAAGTTCCACCTGAGGGGCCTGGTCCCGGATGTGTGCCGACCACTCCAGACGCCTGCTCTCGGCGTACGTCGCCAGCCCTTCGCTGTACCTCCGCCACGGATACCCCAGGCTGATGTGGAATTCGAAGGTGTCGAAGTCCGGACGCCGGATCTGCAGCAGCGCTGAGAGCCGCTCGCGGACCGACTTCAGAGCAGCGGCCGTCGCTTCGTCGGCGGGCACCATGGTCAGGCTCAGCCCCTGCTTTTCGAAGGGCCCGGCCAGTTCGGTCGGGCGCATCAGCAGCGGCTGGGGCAGGCCGGTGGAGAAACCCTGGAGCTTGTCGAGGAAGTGCTGGTGCACTTCTTCGATGGTCTGGCCGAGTCGCATGTCCCGGGGCCAGTAGCCGTACTTGCGCTGCGCCGGGTTCTCGTTCGTCCCGTTCAGACACGTCATATGCAGGCTGTTCTTGGGCAGGAGGCAGTGCTGCTTGCCGACGGGGCTGTGGACGATGTCCTGGCGGACCTGGAGCAGCGCCTGATGGAAGCGCGAGTCCTGTGGCACGTGGAACACGGTGGAGTTCCCCGGGTAGCGAAGGGCTTCCCCGTCGAAGTCGAACTTGTTCCCCGGGCCCACGTCAGGGACGAATTCCGACGCCTTGGTGGATTGGGTGGCGGGCGTCGATGCGGCCGCATGCCCGGGAGCGATGAGGGGAAGAGCTGCTGCCGCAGCGGCGCCACCTGACGCAAGGAGCGCCCGGCGAGTCATATGTGAGGACATGTGGAGGACACTGACAGGCCCCGGAATATATATGCCGAATTGTGTATGAAATCTGCGGGACAAATGCTTGGGGGGGGCATTACATTTGCTCCAATGGAGAGGGCAGGATGCCCTATGTGCCCGTTATGCCGTGTTCACTCTTCCCGTCGGGCGGCACCGGGTAGGGGTGCGCGTCGGCTGTCGTGCAGGTGGCGCCGGCTTCCACGAGGCCGGGGACTGCGGTGGCCTCCGCTCGGTGCTGTCGGGGCGGTTTGCCACGGTCAGGTGAGGTGGGGCAGGGCCATCAGGCAGCGGAACGCGGTAACGATCCCGTCCGCCCAGGGCCAGGTTCGGGGGATCGCCCGCGTGCCCGAGGGTGTCCAGTACCCGGCGGCCCCCGCTGACCGCCTCGAACTCCAGGGTGCCGACCAGCTCGAGCATCGGCGCCCGGTCCCGCTTGTAGAAGTGGGCGACGAGCACTTCGTGGTTGTTGCCGTGGTGGGCGGAGACCGCCTCGATGTCGGCGACCTCGTGGGAAGCCCCCTCTTCGCCCATCCCACCTATCCAATCGCCAACCCGGCGAACCTATGCGGTCACAGCACTAGTGGTAACAGGAACCGCCGAGAATCACCATCTCCCCGTCGAGATGGCTGAATGTGCCCACGCCGAAATCACCGTGCCGGAGCAGCTCGCCGATTGTCACGACGCCTTCGCATACGCCGTCGATCAAGGCCCGCGTCGTCGAGGTCTGACAGATCTCGACGGGCGCGCTGCGCGTCATGCATGCGCTTTGTCGTGAATCGTGGCTAAATTTGGGTGTTATCGGGTCTTTGGGCTGTCGCACCTCGCGCTGTGCGGCAGACGCCGCATAAGAACGCCCACATCCTCAGGGGTGACCGCCGGTTGGCCCCGCAGCAATTCGAGCCAGCTAGAGGTGCAGCTGTGTATCAATGGACGCGGCGCGAGGACGAAAGACTGCTCACAGGGAAGGGCCGCTATGTCGCCGATATCGAAGTGCCGGACTGTCTCGACGCTGTGTTCGTGAGAAGTAAGGTCGGCCACGGTGCGCTGCGCGCGGTGGACTGCGGCGCGGCTCGTGAAGTGCCCGGCGTGGTGGGCGCCTGGTCCGCCGCCGACCTCACGGACATGCCCCCGTGCGCCCACTCGGCAGCTACCCTGCAGGACCTGCCTCCGGTTCCGCATACCGTGCTGGCCAAACTGTCCTCGGATGAGGCGGTCGTCGGCCGCGAGTGGCCGGCGCTGGTGAAGGAACGCGTGCGCTATGCGGGCGAGGCGGTCGCGGTGGTCCTGGGGGAGGATCGGTACCGGGCCGAGGACGGGGCCGCCGAGGTCACCTTCCAGGTCGACCCGCTGCCCGCAATGGTGACGCCGTCTGCCGCTGCCGCGGATTCGACCCTGCTCTTCGAGGGACTGAGCAACATCGCCCTGCGGGGAGAGACTGGCAAGCCCATCGAGGACAAGGTGTGGCAGGACGCGGCCGCGGTGGTGGAGGCCCGGTACCGCCAGAACCTCCTGATGCCCACCCCGATGGAATGCAGGACGATCCTCGCCGTCCCGGAGGGCGACCGGCTGACGGTCTGGTCGGGGCACCAGATGCCCCACCGGCTCCGGCGCGAGCTGGCGGCACTGCTGGGCTGGTCGCAAGAGCAGGTACGTGTAGTGGTCCCGGACACCGGCGGCGCGTTCGGGTCGAAGAGCGCGTCCTTCCCGGAGTTCGTCACGGTCGCCTTCCTGGCGGTCAAGCTGCAGCGGCCTGTCCGGTGGATCGAGGACCGCCTGGAATCCATGCTGGTCGCCACGCGAGGCCGCGGCCAGGACCAGCATGCGCGGCTGGCCGCCGACGCTGACGGTCGGCTTCTCGCCTACGAGCTCCATATCGACGCCGATGTCGGTGCCTACCCTCACCTAGGGGTCGGGCTGCCGATGCAGACCGCCTGGATGGCGACCGGCGCCTACCGCACCCCGCAGGTCCATGCGACCGTCCGCTCGATCCTCACCAACACCATGCTCACCTACCCCTACCGGGGTGCCGGGCGGCCGGAGGCGGTGATCGCGCTGGAGCGGTCCATGGACACGATGGCCCGTCGGCTGGGTATTGACCCGGCGGAGCTGCGGCGCCGGAACTTCATTCCGCCCGAGAGCTTCCCGTACACGACCCCCACCGGCCGGACCTACGACAGCGGCGAATACGCACGCGCGCTCGATCTGGCGCTGGAGACTGTCGAGTACGACATGTGGCGGGCCGAACAGGCCCGGCGCCGGACGGACCCGACCGCCAAGCCTCTGGGAATCGGCTTGTCCTGCTATGTCGAGCGCTCCGGCGGTGAACCGGGTGGCCTCCACGAGTTCGGCAGCATCGAGGTCGGCACGGACGGCACGATCACCGCGCGGTGCGGCGCCGCTTCCAGCGGCCAGAGCCACGAGACGGTGTTCCCCGCGCTGGTCGCCAAGACCTTGGGCGTGGATGAACAGCGCGTCCGGCTGATTGAGGGCGACACCGACGAACAGCCCCAGGGCCTGGGCTCCTTCGCCAGCCGAACCGCGCAGGTCGCGGGCGCGATGCTGCAGCATGCCTCCCAACTGGTCATCGAGGAGGCCAAGCAGAGGGCCGCGAACCTGTGGGATCTGCCCCTGGAGCAGGTGGAGTGGTCCGACGGCACGGTACACGCGGCCCAAGACGGTTCGGCCGCCATGGACATCAGCGAGCTGGTCAAGGCCACCGGGCCCCTGCGTGTGGAGGACCGCTTCGAGACGGGGATGGAGTTCCCCTTCGGTACCCACGTGGCGGTGGCCGAGGTCGACCCGGAACTCGGCACCGTGCAACTGCTGAAGGTGGTGACGGTCGACGACTGCGGTGTGGTGCTCAACCCCGACATCGTCCACGCGCAGGCATTCGGGTCCGCTCTGCAGGGCATCGGCCAGGCACTGTACGAGGCCATCCCCTACGGCGACAACGGAGTTCCCCTGCTGGCCAACGGCCTGCTGGACTACCTGCTGCCGACCTATACCGAGTTGCCACCCATCGAGGTCAAGGACACCTGCACGCCGAGCCCGAGCTCTCCGCTGGGCGCCAAGGGCGCCGGCGAGTCGGGCTGCATCGGCCTGCCGGCCGCGGTCGTCAACGCCGTGGTCGACGCACTCCAGCCAGCCGACTGCGACCTGCTGCAGATGCCCCTCACCCCGGATGTGGTGTGGCGAGCGGCCCGAGCCCCGAAGCTGGAGGAGGCCCGGTGAAGCCCGCCGCCTTCGATTACGTCCTACCCCGCACCGTGGCCGAGGCCGTCGACGCTCTGGGGAACGGGGGCCGCAAGACCCAGGTCCTGGCCGGCGGCCAGAGCCTGCTTCTAGAGATGCACCTGGAGCGCATCCGTCCCGACCTGGTCGTCGACATCAACCGCATCCCGGAACTCGACGACATGCAGATCACTGACAACGCCCTGCAGGTCGGCGCCCTCATCAGGCACCACGCCTTCGAGTCCGCGCAGGCCGTGCCAGGTCCGCTCGGCTCGTTGTTCTCCCTCGCTGTCGTCAACATCGCCCACCCGCCCATCCGGTCCCGGGGAACCATGGTGGGCAGCTTCGGCTGGGGACATCCCGCGTCCGAGTGGTGCGCCATCGCCATGGCCCTGGACGCCGACATCCGGCTGCAAGGACCCGAAGGCGCCCGTACCGTCGCGGCACGCGACTACTTCCACGGCCCCCTCAAGACCGCCCGCCGCCCCGGAGAGCTGATCACCTCCGTGCGGTACCCGCTGCTCGCCGAGCACACCGGCGTCGGCTTCATCGAGCACCGACGTACGCACTTCTGTTTTGCCCAGGTAGCCGTGGCGGCCGTCCTCACCGTGCACGACGGAGTGATCAGCGAGGCATGCATCGGACTGGTCAACTGCGCCGACCGGCCGCTGAGGGCGCACGCCGCCGAGCAGGCCCTGACCGGCGTCGGGATCGGACCGCCGACGGACGGGTACCGGCTGCCCGAGGACCATCCGTTCACCCGGGCGGGTCGGATTGCCGCGGAGCAGGACGCCGCACCTCTGGCGGAGCCGTACGCGGACCTCGAATACCGGCGGCATGCCATCGCCGTCGTGGCTGCCAGGACACTGTGCCAGGCGGCGAACGACCACCGGTCTCGCGTCGGCAAGACCAAGGGAGACAGTCAATGAAGATCACCCTCACCGTGAACGGGGAGGAGTTCCCGCTCGACGTGGAACCTCGGCGCATCCTGGCGGACGTGCTGCGGGAGGACTGCCAACTCACCGGTACCCACCTGGGCTGCGAGCACGGTGTGTGTGGCGCCTGCACCGTGCTCGTGGACGGTGAGGCAGCACGCTCCTGCCTGATGCTCGCCGTGCAGTGCGACGGCGGGTCGGTCCGGACCGTGGAGGGACTCACCGGTCCGGACGGCGAGCCCAGCGCGCTGCAGCGTGCCTTTTCCGCCGAACACGCGTTGCAGTGCGGCTTCTGCACACCCGGATTCCTGATGGTGGCCGCCGGGGCGCTGGAGGCCGACTCCACCCTTGCCGATCACCCCGAGCGCGTGGACCATATCGTCGGATCCAACATCTGCCGATGCACCGGCTACGAACCCATCCGTCGCGCGATCATGCGGGCAGCGCAAGAACAACAGCAGGCCACGACCTGACCCCGCCGCACGACGACCCCGCCGTCAGGCGTCGGTTGAGGAGTAGACATGGCTGTAACGGGAAGCGTCCGCGCCGGAATCATCGACGTCCACGCGCACTGGCTGCCTTGGGAATTGCTCTCCCTCCCACCGGGCTCTCCCCTGGGCGGCATGAACGACCGTGACGGAGAGCTGTACCTGGGCGACAACCCGCTGTTCTTCCCCACCGCGGCGATGACCGACATCGACGCGGTCATCACCGACACGCTGAAGGTCGGCCTGGGCGCCCGCGCCGTCTCAGCGCCACCCTTCGCCTTCCCCGTCCACGCGCCGTCAGAGGCGGACGACTACGTCTCGGCCTACAACGACCGGCTCGCGGAAGCTGTCTCATCCTCGGCCGGCACCCTGGTCGGACTCGGACTGACCCGCGTGGACAACGTGGACGCCGCCCGTCGCGAGATGACCCGCTTGACCGCTATGGAGGGCATCGCAGGTGTCGCCGTCCCGCCCTTGATCCAGGGGCAGTCCTACGGCGACGGTGTCATGCGGGAGGTACTGGCTGTCGCCGCCGAAGCGGACCTGGCCGTCCTCGTCCACCCGATGCAGCTGCCACGGCCGGAGTGGAAGGATCACTACCTGGCCAACCTGATCGGCAACCCGGTGGAAACCACGACCGCCGTGGCATCGGTGATCCTCAGCGGAGTCATGGAGGAACTACCGAACCTGCGCATCTGCTTCGTCCACGGCGGGGGCTGCGCACCGTCATTGCTCGGGCGATGGGAACACGGATGGCGGTCACGGGAAGACGTACGCCAGGGGAGCGGCCGCCCGCCGACTGACTCGTTCGCCAAGCTGTACTTCGACACGGTCACCCACGACCCCCAGGTACTGCGGCTGCTGACAGCCCATGCCACACCGGATCGAATCCTGTGCGGGAGCGACTATCCCTTCGACATGGCGCAGCCGGACCCAGTCCGCTTCCTTCTGGATCACGGCCTCGACGCCAGGACGCTCGAAGCGAACGGTCGCGCTTTCCTCGGCATCCACAACCCTGCCTGAGGGCTCTCCCGCTCTCTCCTCGGGCACTCGGTTGCTCGAGGGGAATCCGATTCCGAAGGCCCGCACTCGCGAGGCGGCGGAGGTGTGTGATTCCCGAGATGAATGCCTTCACAGCGCTGGTCATCGGCGGATCCGTCGGCGGCCTGGCGGCGGCGCATGAGCTGCGAGCCGTTGGCGCGGAGGTCGCTGTGTACGAGCGGTCGGTGGGCAAGACGTCCGCCCGCGGCGCCGGCATCGTCATGCAACCGGAGACCGAGGCGCTGCTGAGTCGCCTGGGCGTACCAGCGCGGTCGGTGAGCGTCGAACTGCACGAGCGCCAGCAACTGCGCACGCGTGGCAAAGCCGCGCGCTACGAGGCTCCACAACTCATGACCGCATGGGACACTCTCTACCGTGCGCTGCGAGAACCCCTCGCCGGAATGTGCTACCGCCTGGATAGCACACTCACTCGCGTACACGTGGACGGACACGACGTCACCGCCGAGTTCTCCGACGGGTATACCGCGCGTGGCAACTTCCTGGTGGGCGCCGACGGAATCGGGTCGGCCGCCCGCAAACTGCTCGACTCCGCCACCCGCCCTATGTACGCCGGCTACGTAGCCTGGCGTGGTCTGGAACCCGAATCCGCGCTGCCGGGTGATCTGCTGGACCTTCTCTCGGGCCGCTTCACGTTCTTCACGTCGAGCGGAATGCAAATGCTCTGCTACCTGGTTCCCGGCGACAATGGCGAGCGGGAAGAGGGCTCACGGCGCGTCAACTGGGTCTGGTACGTGAACGTCGCCGAGCCGAACGTGCCGAAACTCCTCACCGGCCGCTCCGGAAGACGCTTCGCACACTTCCTGCCGCCGGGCGAGTTGCTACCGGAAACCGTCGAGCAGGTCGCGCACCAGGCAGACGCCTCGCTTCCACGGGCCTTCGCCGAACTGATTCGCCTGTCGGACGTCTTCATGCAACCGGTGCTCGACCTCCCCTCTCGGCGCATGGTGGCCGACCACGCGGCATTGATCGGCGATGCGGCGGGCACGGTCCGGCCCCACACCGCCTCGGGGACATCCAAGGCGTTCGGTGACGCCGCAGGGCTGGCAACAGCCCTGCGAGGGTGGACCCTGACGCAGCCGCTTCCCGCCGCCGAACTGGAAAACTGGGAGGCGCGGCGCCTCGACCGCCTGCTCAGGTTGTCCGAGATCGGGCTCGAGCTGGCAGAGAGATCCACGTTGGGCGCACGCGCGGGCAGCCAGTTCTTCACATCGGATTGACCCCGAAGACCGCGTCCCGGGAAACAACCTGTTCCAGCGTCCGTGGTTGTTGTCGTTCCGATCTTGAGGGGTGCGCGTCGAACGGGAGTCTCGATCGGGTGATCGCAGCCGGACGCGGGCATGAAGGCAGGGCCTCTTGGTAGCTCGGGGTCGCGAAGCCAATCGAGATCCAGGAGACCCTGTTGCCGCAGTTCTCCGTGCTCGCGCCGGGGGAGTTCAACTCGGCCTCTCCGTCGTGTGAATGCGTCGCCCATCGGTTCGGAAACGCAGCCGATCACCCGGAACGTGTTCGGCGGTATCCACCGGGCATGACGGGCACGGAGTGGGAGACGGCCCGGCCGCTGTGCCGGTGCCGGCCTGGCTGTGCGGCCGGGGCGGACAGCCGGAGGGGTACTGCCACCGCTGCCCGCTGCGTCGTGCGTTGGTCAGATACGTCAACACACCTCCCACAGCCACACCGACCATCGGAATCACGGGGGTCCGCAGCTCTCCTGCCATGCCCGACTACCACCAGCACCTGCTCACCGACCGCTGCCGAGCTTGCGAGGCAGGCGTTCGCCCCAGATGCCAAGCCGATCCAAGATCCACTTTCGGCACACGCCCTAGCACCGCGAGCCGTAGCGAGGAGGATCTGTATGACTCTGTGCGGTCCTTTTGTCTGCTCTATCGCTCTCCGGCGCCCCAGCGGGGAGCTGACAGGCGAAGACACCCGGCGCGCGCAGGGTTGTGCTGCTCGGTCACCCCGGAAGGTGACCGCCACCCTGCTGCACGAGCCGGACGATGTTTTCGATCACGGGTTGCGATCCTCTGCCGCCACGGCCCGCTGCACGCTCATATAGACTGGCACCGACTCCTACCGCTGCCAGCCCACGGAAGGCGAACGCTCGGTCACCAATCGCTGGCCGACGCTTTGCCGCGCGCCGCAGCGGCTCCCGGGCCCGGGCCGTTCTGGGCCCCGGCGTCCGGGACGGGGTTCAGCCCCGTCATGAGTTCCGCGAAGGTGCGGGCGGCGTTGCGGGAGGTGAAGAGGCGGTCGAGTCTGGCGCGGGCCAGTCCTCGCTGGAACGGGCCGGAGTGAGTGTCGTCACCGGCGTCGTGGAGGGTCCGGGTCAGCCAGTGGGAGAACTCCTGGTCGTTCCAGACCCGGCGGAGGCAGCGCTGTGAGTAGGTGTGCAGGCCGGTGTCGTCGTGGTCGTGGACGGAGTCCCGGACGGCGCGGGCGAAGAGATCTGCGTCGTAGAGCGCGAGGTTCATGCCCTTGCCTCCCAAGGGGGAGACGATGTGGGCAGCGTCGCCGACGAGGAAGAGGCGGCCGTACTGCATGGGGTCGTGGACGAGGCTGCGGAGCCGGAAGATCTCGCGGTCGGTGATCGGGCCGGGGACGAGGGCGGGGTCGGCGAGCCGGGTGCGCAGGGCGTCCCAGATGCGGCTGTCGGGCCAGGCGTCGGGATGGTCGTCGGGCGGGCACTGGAGGTAGTAGCGGCTGGCGTGCGGGCCGCGGGCGAAATGGGCGGCGAAGCCGTGCGGACTGACGGCGAGGAGGGGGCGGGCCGGGGGCGGGGCGTCGGCGAGGATGGTGAGCCAGCCGATGCCGTGCTCGAAGGTGTGGGCGGTGAGAGCTCCGTTGGGGACGGCGGCGCGGCTGATGCCATGGTCACCGTCGCAGCCGGCGACGAAGGTGCACGTGATGGCACGGAGAGTGCCGTCGGCGGTGCGGTAGTGGACGGTCGGGCGGTCGCCGGTCAGGTCGTGCAAGGAGATGTCGGCGGCCTCGAAGCGCAGGTCGCCGCCATCGGCGAGGTACACGGCGGTGAGCTTCTGGACCAGCACCTGCTGAGGACAGAGGCGGGCTCGGGGGCCTTCGGAGTCGTCGTCATCGGACACCAAGTGGCTCTCACCATCCACCCGGAATTCCATCAGGCCATCGGACGGGGCGCCACCGAGGACTTGGTCGGCCAGCCCCCAGGAGTCGAACATCCGGACGGCGCGAGTTTCGACAATGCCGGCCCGCTGGCGCTGTGCCACGCGCTCGCGGGTCCGGCGTTCCAGGACCACGCAGTCGATACCGCTGCGCCGCAGAAGGTTTCCGACGGTCAGGCCGGCCGGGCCCGCACCGATCACCACAACGGCCGTGGACTCGGGCGACTCCCGCAACTCCGCAAGCTTTTGTGCCACTTGGCCACCTCCTATGCCAGCCTAGCCAAGTATCCGACATCCGAGCTGCTGAACCGGCAGGCGGTCAGCGCACGCCGCGGTCTGATCGTCTACTGGGGGAGCGGCGAGGTCAGTCTCAGCGGCAGGGCCCGGTCCTCGGTCTCCTGGGGCGACAGACGCGACGGACGACGGACCGCGGCGCGCAAACGGGCGCGCACCATGGCGGGCACGGTGGCGGGCAGTCCTCGGGAATCCCGGACTCCCGTGCGCCGCCGTGAGGGGCGCGCAGTCTTGTCCTTTTCCATGGGCACGAACGCTAGATGCCGGCCCCGCTTCGAGCCCGGGGCCGAACGTCCCTGTCCGGGAGACCGCTGAGGCTCTCTCCGGAGCCGTGATCAGGGCCGAGTGGGCGGTGCCCGAGGGCCGTTCGACCCGGGCGCCGACCGCCGCGGAACGGTGAGGCTTGCCTCTGACCGCCCGGGAGCGCCACGGACCGATGGGTCAGACCGTCCGGCCATGTGTTCCCGTGTCCACAGGCCGTGGCAGGCGCGAGGCACTTCTGGGTCGGTCACCGTCCGGCCGCTCGCCACGTCTGCCCTGACTCCCGGGCGGTCGGACGCACACCGCGCGCCAATCTCGTACGGGGCCCGCTCGGCCAGGTGGCCGCGTTCGAGCCCCTCCGGGACTCCAGGGCTCATCCCCGACCGTCCGCGGAACGTACACGAGGCGGGTGCCGTCGATCCGTGTCCGTGTGTCGGGCATCCTGGTGTCGGTCGGCGCGAGGGAAAAGGGGAGCAGCTGTGGTGGACGAGTGCGGCCAAAAGCCCCGCGAAACCCCGGTGTCCGGGGCCTTGCCCCAGTTGCGGCTGGATGAGCTGCTGGAGGGCCTGCAGCAGCAGGTGGCGCGGGTTCGATCGGCACGCGACCGCATTCACACGCTGCTGGACGCGGTGCTCGCGATCGGCTCCGACTTGGAGCTGGAGGTGGTGCTGCAGCGTATCGTGGAGTCGGCCGTCAGCCTGGTCGACGCGGAGTACGGGGCACTCGGCGTGCTGGGTGAGGAAGGCACGATCAAGCAGTTCCTCACTGTCGGCATCGACGAGGAGACCATCGCGGAAATGGGTCACTACCCGCGCGGTGAGGGCATCCTGGGGCTGCTGATCCGCCACCCGGAGCCGCTGCGCCTGGCCAACCTGGCGCGCCATCCCTCTTCCGTGGGTTTCCCGTCCGGGCACCCGCCGATGACCAGCTTCCTCGGCACCCCGATCAAGGTGCGCGAGCAGGTCTTCGGCAACCTGTACTTGACCGACAAGCAGGGCGCCGCGGAGTTCGACGCCGACGACGAGGCGGTGCTGCGCACCCTGGCCGCGGCGGCCGGTGTGGCGATCGACAACGCTCGGCTGTACGACGACGCCCGCCGTCGGCAGCGGTGGCTGGCGGCGAGCAATGAGCTGACCCGAAGTCTGCTGTCCGGCACCGAACCCGCCGCGGTGCTGGAATCCTTCACCGCCACCCTGCGGGAGATGGCCGGCGCGGACCTGGTCACCCTGGCCATCCCGGTCGGCGAGAGCGGCGAGTTGGTCATCGAGGCCGCCTCCGGAACTCGCACGGAGGACGCGCGCGGTCTGGTACTGGGCGCCGCGACGCTGGCGGCGAAGGTCTTCGCCTCCGGGGAGACCATCACCAGCGACGCGGTCAGCGCCGATCCGCGCGCCACCCGTGGCAGTGCCGCGATCGTGGAGCTGGGCCCCGAGTTCCTCGTCCCCCTCGGTACCCGCGACCATGTGCGGGGCGTGCTGCAGGTGGCCAACGTGCCGGGCGGCCCGGTCTTCGCCGACGCCGTCATCGACATGGTGATCGGGTACGGCAACCAGGCGGCGCTGGCGCTCGAGGTCGCCGAGCACCGGCAGGACGCCGATCGCATGCTGGTCCTCAACGACCGTGACCGGATCGCCCGTGATCTGCACGACCTCGTCATCCAGCGGTTATTCGCCGGGGCGCTGACCTTGCAGTCGACGCTCGGCCACCTCGCCGACCGGCCGCAGGTGGGCGCGCGGGTGCAGCGGGTGGTGGACGACCTGGACGACACCATCAAGGTCATCCGCTCCACCATCTACTCGCTCGGCGAGCAGGATCGGGCCCGGAGCGAAGGGCTGCGAGCCCGGCTGGTGGCGGCCATGGAGAGGGCCGCCGAAGCCCTGGGCTTCGCGCCAGCGCTGCGCATGACCGGCCTGCTGGACACCAACGTCCCCGCCGGTCACGCCGAGCACATGCTGGCCGTGGCCGGCGAGGCACTGTCCAACGCGGCCCGGCACGCCCATGCCACCGCCGTCGACGTCAGCGTGGAGGTCACCGACACGGCGCTGCGGCTGAAAGTGGCGGACGACGGCCACGGCGTCGCCCCGGCCGTCACCCGCCGAAGCGGCCTGGCCAACCTCCGGCAACGCGCCGAGGAGCTGGGCGGCTCGTTCACCCTCCGCCCGAACGAGCCGACCGGCACCGTCGTGGAATGGGCCGCGCCGCTGCACGCCACCCCATGACATCCCGGCCACTTTTCGGGCCGGCCGGGGCCTGCGCCCTTCGGGCTCAGCGCAGTGCGTGGACCACGGAGTCGAGTAGTGCGAAGAGCTCCGGATCTACGTCGACCCCGGGCCGCAGAGCGCTCCACACCACGGTGACGACGCCTTCCGCGGGGTTGATGTAGAGCTTCTGCCCGCCGTGCCTGAGCCCTACGAAGGTCGGGACGGGGCCGCGCGCACCGGCGATCCCGGGCGGGATGGCCCACCACAGGTAGCCGTAGCCGTACGGGGATCCCTCGTACAGGCGGCCGTAGTCGGTGATCCTCGACTCGGGCCGGCCGGCCCGGTCGCGCCATCCCCTCGGCAGGACTCCGTCGCCGCCGGTCAGGATGGACTGCCCGAAACGGCCGTAGTCGCGCAGTGTCGCCTGGATGCAGCTTCCGCCCATCTCCCGGCCCCCGGGCGCGTCGAGTATCCAGTACGCGTCGGCTTCCATTCCGAGGGGGCGCCAGATCTTTTCCGACAGGTAGTGGCTCGCCGTCTTCCCCGTCGCGTTGGCGACGACGGCCGAGAGCACGTAGGCCTCGCCGGTGGAGTAGTTGAATCCGCTGCCCGGTGCCGCCGCCCGCGGGCGGGTCCGCATGAGTTCCATGACCGCGCCCGGCTGCTTGCCGTATATCCCTGTGAACATGCGCGCGATGTCGTTGTCGCCGTAGGGGTCGTTCGCGCCGGCTTCGATCCATGTGACGCCCGAGGTCATCTGGAGCAGCTGCCGGATCGTGTTGTCCTGGTAGGCGCTGCCCTTCAGCTCGGGGACGTACCGCAGGACCGGATCGTCGAGTCCGCCGATCACGCCGTCGGCCAGGGCCGCGCCGATCAAGGTAGAGGTGACGGACTTGGCAATGGACATCGACGTCCACCGCGTCGTTTCGGTGTTGCCCATCGCGTACTGCTCGTGGGCGATGGCGCCGTCCTTGAGCACCAGGAGACCGGCTATCCGGTTCTCGGAGACGAAGCGCTGGACGGTGCGCCTGGTCCCCTGGTAGGTGTAGCGCACGTCGCCCAGCGAAGTCCCGTTGCGCGGGAGCGGGGTGGTTCGGGCCGGGTCCGTGTGGATGGCGCGGGTCGCGAGTCGTTGGCGGTCGACGTGTCGATAGGTCGCGGCCTGGTTCTCCGGGGTGGTGTCGAGGAGGTTCTCGGCGATCGGCTCGGCGTCCGGTGCGAGGCGCGAGCGGCTGGACGTACTCGGGTGCCTCGACCGCGCCTCGCGCCATCCACGCCGAGAGCGCTCACGGCTGCGATCCCCGCCGCGGTGAGCGTGGATCGGCGGCTCAGGACGTGGTGACTGTCGATGGGCCTGAAGGTCATCGCGGCTCTCCCCTCATGATCGAGCCGCATGGCCTCGTCTGTGATGCGGCTCGCGGAACGTCGGAGGCAAGTGTTCATACACATCGCGGATGGGGCCAATGTGCCGTACACACACCGGAACGGTTGAGGTTGTGGCCGCATGGCCTATGGCTGGTGGGGTTGCCGTGCTCCCACGGTCAGCTGCGTGACCGGCGCGATACCGCACGATAGACCCCGAGCGCCGCGGGCGGCCGTGCAACCTCCCACCCATGTCTTGACACCCGCCTCTCCGACACGGCCGATGGCGGAGCACCTGCGCCGACCCGCTCGTGCGCCAGACGGCCCGGGTCGCACTGAGCACCCTGTACCGCAGGTGTCCGACTGGAACAACAACCTCGGCTTCCACGGCTTGACGTCGCGCTGGGGCACCGGCGGCGATTGAGCACCGGACCGGCCCGTACACCGCGCACCGCCGACTCCCGGCCTGGTCCAGGGCGAGCGCCAGTCGGCGCTGCTGGAGCTGGCCGATGTGGTGTTCACGGCGCCTGCGCAGCACCCGTTCCTCCACGCGGGCGGATGTCCGGCGTGGTGAGTGGTGGGGGCGGCTGGAGCGGTGGCTCATGCCCGCTGCCCCGTGGTGGCGGTAGCGGTGGGCCCAGTGGGCGGCGGTGGTGTAGGTGCCGACGTCTGGAACCGGCCACGTTTTTCACCTCAGGTCATGGGCGGCCGATGGCAGTGCGCGTGTCGCCGTGCGCCAGGTTCAGGCGCCGGGCGGCCTCCTCGGCGGTGCAGCGGGCGAGCAGCATGACGATGGCCGTCTTGGCATGTCCGTCGGCAGCTCGCAGCGCCCCGGCGGCGGTGTCGGCATCGGTCCCAGTGGCTTCGACGACGATGCGTCGGGCCCGGTCGACGAGCTTTTCGTTACTGGCCCGGACATCGACCATGAGGTTCCCGTAAACCTTGCCGACCTGCACCATCGACGCGGTCGAGAGCATGTTGCAGACCATCTTCTCGGCGGTGCCGCCTTTGAGTCGGGTCGATCCGGTGAGAACCTCGGGGCCGGTGGGGACCTCGATGGGGATATCGGCGTAGCGGCTGACCACCGTGTCGCGGTTGCAGGCGACCGATACGGTGACGGCGCCCTGGGCGGCGGCGTGCTTCAGGCCACCGACGACGTAGGGAGTACGGCCGCTGGCGGCGAGCCCGACGACCGTGTCGCAGTCGTTCACACCGATCTCCTTGAGGTCGTCGACCGCCCTTGCGGGTTGGTCCTCGGCCCCCTCGACCGCCACGACGAAGGCGCCCGGGCCGCCGGAGAGCAGGCCCACGACCTGCTCAGGGGAGGTGCCGAAGGTCGGGGGGCACTCGACGGCGTCGAGCAGCCCGATGCGGCCGCTGGTGCCGGCGCCAAGGTAGATGAGCCGTCCGCCCCGCCGCAGGGACTCGGAGACCGCCTCGACGGCGGCCCCGATCTGCGGGAGGGCGTCGCGGACGGCGAGGGCGACGCTCTGGTCCTCGGCGTTCATGACCGAGAGCAGTTCGGAGACCGGCATGCGGTCCAGTTCGGTGGTCCGCTCGTTGCGAGCCTCGGTGCCGAGTGTGCTCAG
The DNA here is from genome assembly GCF_003595545.1 of Streptomyces sp. 11-1-2. Lineage (NCBI taxonomy): Bacteria > Bacillati > Actinomycetota > Actinomycetes > Kitasatosporales > Streptomycetaceae > Streptomyces > Streptomyces sp. 11-1-2. The sequence continues at coordinate 103,032 of NZ_CP022545.1, read as the reverse complement.
GTCCACGGCGCAGGCGTCCTTTCAAGGGGCGGTGTCGGCTGGGGGAAGGGGGTTCAGCCGTCGGCGGGGGTGTGGCGCTGCGCCTTCGGGCGACGGCGACGCTGGACGGCCCCGTAGGTCTTCTCCAGGGCCGCGGTCGTGGCGTCGAAGGAGCGCTGGGCGACGCCGACGAACAGGCAGTCGATGAGTGCGAGTTGGGCGATGCGGCTGACGGTGGCCCCGGAGCGGAAGGGTGTCTCCCGGGCGCAGGTCGTCAGCACGACCTCCGCGCTCTGCGCGAGGGTGGAGCGCGGAACGTTGGTGAGGGCGATGGTGGTGGCGCCACGTTCGGCGGCGGCCCGGAGGGGCTCGACCGTGTCCTCGGTCTCCCCGGAGTGGGAGATGGCCAGGGCGACGTCGCCGGGCCCGAGGAGGGCCGTAGCGGTCAGGGCGGCGTGCCGGTCGGTCCAGACGAAGGCCAGGTGACCGATGCGGTGTAGTTTCTGGTGCAGGTCCTGGCCGACGAATGCGCTGGCGCCGATACCGAATATGTCGATGCGGCGGGCCCCGGCCACAGCGGTGACCGCGCGGCCCAGCGCCTCGGTGTCGAGCCCGGCCCCGGTGTCCTCCAGAGCACGCACCTCGTTGTAGACGATCTTGCGGACGATGTCGCCGAGTGTGTCTGTGGCGCTGATGTCGGTGCCCGGTACGGGGCGTTGGCCGACGAGCGCGTGCTCGCGGGCCGCGGCGGCGGCCAGGGCGAGGCGCAGTTGCGGGTAGTTGGGGATCCCTATGGCCCGGCAGAAGCGCATCACGGTGGCCATCGATGTGTCGGCCTGCTTGCCGAGCGTGCTGATGGACAGCTCCGACGCCTGAGCCGGGTCGGTCAGGACGATGTCGGCGACCCGCCGTTCCGAAGGGGCCAGGGACGGGAGTGCCGCGCGGATGCGCGCCAGGGTCTCGGCGGGGGAGGTGTCCTCCGCGGGCTGGGCGGCAGTGCGGGGTGTTTCCCGGCGGGCCATGGGTCATTCCCTCCTGAGTGGCTGGGCCACACGCTAACCGCGTGCAGCAGGAACGTCAAAAATTTACGGAATGAAACTCGCAAGGTTAGTTATTGACATGTGGAGGTCGGCCTTCTGATACTCGCTGGACCACGATCCGCGCCGGTCACCGATGCCCCGCCTACCCCGTGACCGCCCGATGCGACGGATCCCCACCGACCGAAGGCACGTCGTATGACAGCAGCAATAGCGGTAGACCTGGGCAAGACCGGCTGCCGTGCCGTTGTATGGGCCGACGGTGCCGGTCCCGCCCGTACCGTCCAGGAGGTGCCAGGAGCTCCTGGGCTCGCCGCCGAGAACGGAGTGGCGACGGCCCGTGCCGCCGTGCGCGCCGCCGTCCTGCCGCTCCTGGACCGGGAGCTCTCGCTCCGGCCTGCCACGGTCTGCGTCGGTGCGGCGGGGGCCGCCGCCGCACCGGAGGCGGCCCGCGCCCTGGCCGTCGCACTTCTGGAGGATCTGCCCGTGAACGAGGTGGCCGTCACCAGCGACGCGGTCACCGCCCACGCGGGCGCCCTGGGCGGTCGCACCGGCGTGGTGCTCGCGATCGGCACCGGTTCCGTCGCCGTCGGCATCGGGGACGACGGGTCGTACGCCCGTGTAGACGGGTGGGGCCCCTGGCTCGGTGACGAGGGCGGCGGCGCCTGGATCGGTGCCGCCGGTCTGCGGGGAGCGCTGCGTGCCCACGACGGACGTGGACCGGACACCGCGTTGCTGGCCGCCGCCGTCGAGCGCTTCGGCGACCCGGACCGGCTGCCCTCGGCCGTCAGCCGGGACGGCAACCAGGCCCGCACCATCGCGTCCTTCGCCCCGGACGTGGCACGGGTGGCCGCCGCGGGTGACACGACGGCGTCCGTGATCGTCCGGGACGCCGCCGGAGCGCTCGCCGAGGCCGTACTCGCCGCCGCCCGCCGAACCGGTGGCGGGGCCCTCGCCGTCACCATCACCGGTGGGCTCACCGGCCTCGGCGAACCGCTCCTCGGTCCGCTGCGGTCGGCCCTCACCGACTCCCCGCGCCCCCTCGAGTTGCGGTCCCCGCTCGGGGATCCGCTGGATGGCGCGGGCCTGCTGGCGCTGAACGCGTCGGCACCCCACGAACCCCACGTCGCCCGTGTGAGGCGGGCGACGCCTATCGTCCCCGCCCTGCCGCCGACATCGTCGGCCGCTGTTGAGGAGTGAGCGTGCGCCAACTCGACCTGGTGGTGGTCGTCGTCTATCTGGTCGCCATCGCGGTGATCGGACTGCGGCTGGCCGGCCGGCAGAAGACGTCGAAGGACTATTTCGTCGGTGAGGGCCACATGCCGTGGTGGACGGTCTCGTTCTCCGTGGTGGCGACCGAGACCAGCGTGCTCACGGTCATCAGCGTGCCCGGCGGTGCTTACAGTGGCCAGGCCTTCGGCAACGTCGAACTTGCCCTGGGCTACGTCATCGGCCGCGTCGTCGTGGCCACCGTGCTCATCCCCCTCTACAAGCGCGGCGGGTTCGTCAGCGCCTACCAGTACCTGGGTGACAGGTTCGGGCTCAAGATGCAGGGGCTCGCCTCGGTGACCTTCGTCTTCACGCGGCTCCTGGCCGAGGGGGTGAGGCTGTTCGCGTCCGCGATCCCGATCAAGCTCCTGCTCGACGAGTTCGGAGTGCACGCCGGCTACCGGGTCATCATCGTCGTCCTCACACTGATCACCGTCGTCTACACCTACCTCGGCGGCATCAAGGCGGTCATCTGGACCGACGCCATCCAGATGGGTCTGTACCTGGGCGGTGCGATCCTCGCCATCGCGGTGCTGTCCAGCCACGTCGGCGGTGCCGGCTTCGCGGACGCCCTGCACACCGGCCGGTTCGATCTGTTCGACACCGACTTCGGGCTCGCCCACATCCTCACCAGCCCGTTCGCCCTGCCGACCGCGATCATCGGCGGTGCCATCTTCGCGATGGCCAGCCACGGCTCCGACCAGCTGATCGTCCAGCGCATCCTGGCCACCCGGACCCTGCGAGACGGCCAGAAGGCCATGATCGCCTCCGGTGTCTTCGTCACCGTCCAGTTCGCCGCGTTCTCCTTGGTCGGCGCCCTACTGTGGTCGTACAACCAGGGCAGGAGCTTCAAGGAGCTGGGCCTGGCCAGCTCCGACAACCTGTACCCGGACTTCATCCTCCACGGCCTGCCCGTGGTGGTCTCCGGCCTGCTCGTGGCCGGAATCCTCGGCGCGGCGATGGGCTCGCTGTCCTCGGCGCTGAACTCGATGTCGAACTCGACGGTCGCCGACATCATCCACAGCTTCTTCCGCAGCGCGCCGTCCGAGGAGTTCCTGCTCAGGCTCGCCCGGGTGATGACACTGGTGTGGGCAGTGCTGATGGCCGTGTTCGCCTGCGCCTTCAGCGCCAGTACCGGCAACGTCTACCTCACGGGCCTGACCATCGCGGGCTACACCTACGGCGCGCTCCTCGGCGCGTTCCTCCTCGGACGGCTCGTCAGACGCGCCAACGAGGTCGACGCCGTCGTGGCCTTCGTGGTGACGGTCGCGGTCATGACCTACATCGTGCGCGAGGTGAAGATCGACGTCACGGTGGCCGGGGCCACCGTGCCCACGGCGATCGCCGCCCAGTGGCTGGTCCCGATCGGTGTGGTGGTCACCCTGGTCGTCGGCGGCCTGATGAGCCTGTTCCACCGCGCCCCCGAGACCGCCGAGGCCCTTGAGGGCGACGGCGGGCCCGGATCCGGCCGTGCGGCGGTGCCCGTCGGCTCGGAGTGATGAGGCACGCAGCCGACCCGGTGCGGGGGCATCGCGGCCCCCGCCCCCTGTACAGCGACAGCCCCTTGGAAGGAGAAGCCATGCAGCAACCGCAGTCGACCCCGCCCGCGCGGCGGAACGTGGGCCAGGAGGCACCGTGCGCGTGATCGGCCTCATGTCGGGCACCTCCTACGACGCCATCGAAGCCGCCGCAGCCGACCTCACCCTGGACGGCGACGTTCTGTGCCTGCGGCCTCTCGGTCATCTCTCCCGGCCCTACCCCGGCGACCTGCGCGACCTGATCGCCGACACCCTCCCGCCGGCGGCGACCACCATCCGGGCCGTCTGCGCACTGGACACCGGCATCGGCCAGGCCTTCGCCGACGCCGCCCGACACGCCCTGCACGAACTGTGCGACGGCACCGCGGACCTGGTGGTCTCGCACGGTCAGACCATGCACCACTGGGTGGAGAACGGCACCGTCCGCGGCACCCTCCAACTCGGCCAGCCGGCCTGGATCGCCGAAGCGACCGGCCTTCCCGTCGTCTGCGACCTGCGCAGCCGGGACGTCGCCGCCGGCGGTCAGGGTGCCCCACTGGTCGCCATGACCGACACACTGCTCCTACGTGCCCTGCCCGGCACCCCCGCCGCACTCAACCTGGGCGGTATCGCCAACATCACCGTCGTCGCCCCCGGCACCGACCCTCTGGCCTTCGACACGGGACCGGCGAACGCCCTTCTGGACTCCGCCGTACGGCACTTCACCGCGGGCGCCGCCGCCTACGACGAGGACGGCCGCAGGGCCGCCGTGGGCCGAGCCGATCCCGACCTGCTCGCCTTCCTGCTGAACGACCCCTACTACCGCAGGCCCGCGCCCAAGAGCACCGGCAAGGAGCACTTCCACCTGCCCTATCTACAAAGGGCCCTCGACGCCGTGCCCACGCCTCGCCCCGAGGACGTCCTGGCCACCCTGACCCGGCTCACCGCCGTCACCGTCGCGGACGCCTGCCGCGCTCACGGGGTCACCGAACTCGTCGTCTCCGGCGGCGGCGCCCGCAACCCGGTGCTGATGCGCATGACCGCCGAGGAACTACCGGGCGTGCCGGTCCGCCCCAGCGACGCACTGGGCCTGCCCGCCGACGCCAAGGAGGCCCTGGCCTTCGCCGTGCTGGGCTTCCTCACCGTCAACGGCCTGCCCGGTACGTTTCCCTCGGGCACCGGAGCCCGCTGCCCAACGCTCCTCGGCAGCATCACGCCCGGCCTGCTGCCGTTGCGCCTGTGCGAACCCGCCGCACAGCCGCCACGCCTGCTGCGCATCACGCACTGACCCCCATCCCGGCATCGAGGACCCATGACCCCCTCCACCACGACCGTCCCCGCGCCGCCTGTCCCGGAAGGGGACGCCCGCCTGGCCCGACTCCTGGCCGCGTGCGTCAGCGACCCGTCCAGGGTGACGACCGATGTGCCGCGCAGGGTCGCGGCTGCCCACGACGCCTCGCCGTACCTGTTCACGCCGCGCGCCGTCGTGCGCGCCGCGTCGGCGGCCGAGGTGGGCGCCCTGATGGCCGGGGCCGGCGCCGCCGGGCTGCCGCTCACACTGCGCTCGGGCGGCACCAGCCTGGCCGGGCAGGCGAGCGGCGACGGCATCCTCGTGGACGTCCGCAGCCACTGGCGCAGCGCGGAGGTCCTCGACGAGGGACTGCGCATCCGGCTGCAACCGGGCCTGACGGTGCGCCAGGCCAATGCGCGGCTCGCCCGGTACGGGCGTCGGCTCGGCCCCGACCCGGCAAGCGAGTCCGCCTGCACCATCGGCGGCCTGGTCGCCAACAACTCCAGCGGCATGAACTGCGGCACGCAGGACAACGCCTACCGCACCATGGAGTCCCTGCGGTTCGTGCTGCCGTCCGGGACCGTGATCGACACCGCGGCCCCCGACGCCGACGAGGCACTGCGCGCCCGCGAGCCCGAACTGCACGCGGGACTCCTGCGGCTGCGCGACCGCATTCGCGCCTCCGCCGTCTCCCGCGCCGTCATCGAGCGGCTGTTCTCGATGAAGAACACCCTGGGCTACGGGCTCAACTCGTTCTTGGACCACAGTAATCCGGCCGACATCCTCGCCCACCTCATGATCGGCAGCGAGGGCACCCTCGCCTTCGTAGGGGAGGCGGTCTTCCGTACCGTCCCCCTGCTGCCGCACACCGCCACCGGCCTGCTGGTACTGCCCGGCCTCGCCGAGGCCACCGACGCCCTGCCGGCGCTGCTGGCCGCCGGCGTCCGCACCGCCGAACTCCTCGACGCCGCATCACTGCGTGTGGCGCAGCGGTCCCCGAATCCGGTCGACGCACTGCACGGTTTGCGCGTGGAGCGGCAGGCGGCCCTGCTGGTCGAGTTCGCCGAGGACAGCGCCGAACTGCTTCAGGAGACGGTGGCGGCCGCGCGGCCGGTCCTGGAGCGCCTGCCCGCCGTCACCGGTACCTCGCTCGTCCGCGACCCGCGCGTCAGAGCCCGGCTCTGGCACCTGCGCAAGGGTCTGTACACCGCGGTCGCGGGTGCGCGCCGTCCCGGAACCACAGCGCTCCTGGAGGACATCGCGGTGCCGATGGAACGGCTGACCCGCACCTGTGAGGGACTTATCGGACTCTTCGACCGGCACGGCTACCAGGACGCGGTGACCTTCGGCCACGCTCGCGACGGCAACCTTCACTTCATGCTCACCCAGGACTTCGACTCCGCCCGGGAGATCGAGCGCTACGCCCGGTTCACCGACAATATGGTCGACCTCGTCCTGGACGCCGGGGGCACGCTGAAGGCCGAGCACGGCACCGGCCGCGCCATGGCCCCCTTCGTCCGCCGCCAGTACGGCGACGAACTGTATGCCATCATGCGTGAGCTGAAGCGGCTGTGCGACCCGCACGGCGTGCTCAACCCGGGCGTGATCCTGGAGGACGATCCGGCCGCCCACCTGCGCAACCTCAAGAGTGTCCCGCAGGTCGATCCCGCACTCGACTCCTGCGTCGAGTGCGGCTACTGCGAGCCCGTCTGCCCCACAGCGGATGCCACCACGACGCCTCGTCAGCGCATCGCCCTCCAGCGGGAGATCGCGCTGGCCACTGTTGCCGGCGACGAGGAACGCCGCCGCGCCCTGGAAACCGACTACACCTACGCGGCTGTCGACAGCTGCGCGGCTGATGGCCTGTGCGTCACAGCCTGCCCGGTCGCCATCGACACCGGCGCGGTCATGAAACGCCTGCGCGCCGAACGCCACGGCGCCGCCGCACAACGCGCCGGGAACGCCGCCGCCCGGCACTGGGCGACCGCGGTCAAGGGCGTACGCGCCGCGCTGAACACCGCCCACGCTCTGCCCGCCCCCGCACTGCGCGCCGCCACCGGTGCGGCCCGCCGGCTCGGGGCGGGGGAACTGGTCCCCGCCTGGGCGGACGACATCCCCCGCGGTGGCCCGGCCCGTCCTGCTCCGCGGCGCCCGGCAGAGCCACGTGCGGTGTTCTTCGCCGCATGCATCGGCAGCGTCTTCGCTCCCGAGGCAGCTCCCGGTGGGGCGGCGGGCTCGGCTGCCGCCTTCCTGCGGTTGTGCGAGCGGGCGGGCGTTCCCATCACCGTGCCCGGTGAGCTGGCCGGACTGTGCTGCGGCACTCCCTGGCAGTCCAAGGGCTACACCACCGGATACCGGACCATGGCCTCCCGCACCCTGGAGGCGCTGTGGGAGGCGAGTGGCCACGGCATGCTCCCCGTGGTCTGCGATGCTTCCTCCTGCACCCACGGCCTGGAGCAACTGCCCGACGCACTCCCGGAATCCGACCGCGCCCGTTTCGCCTCGCTGAAGTTCGTCGACAGCGTCGTCTTCACCGCCGACCACCTGCTCCCCGCCCTGCCCGAACCCCGCCGCCTGCGCACCCTCGCCCTGCACCCCACCTGCTCCACCGTGCACCTGGGCATCGAGAGCGCCTTGCGCACCCTGGCGGCGGCGGTCGGCGACGAGGTCACCGTCCCCGACAACTGGGGCTGCTGTGCCTTCGCCGGGGACCGTGGTCTGCTCCACCCGGAGGTCACAGCGGCCGCCACCGCGGCCCAGGCCGCCGAGATCACAGCCGGAACATACGACGCGTACGCCTCCTGCAACCGCACCTGTGAGATGGGCATGACCCGCGCCACAGGCCACCCCTACCGGCATGTGCTGGAACTCCTCGACGAAGCCACCGCCTGATCCCCACGGAGGTCACACCATGAACTTGTCCCGACGGAATCTGCTGGCCGCCGGCTCCGCCGCGGGGGCCCTGACGGTCACGGGCGCGGCCGCCGCCGCACCGGCCGCCGCGGCTCGGGGCAACGGCCACCGGCTGCGTACCGGCTTCGAACGCCTGGCCGAGGGCGGATACGCACCGCTCCACGGCCAACGTGTCGGCATCGTCACCAACCCGACGGGCGTGACCCGCGACGTACGCCACATCGTCGACGTGATGCATGCGGACGACCACGTGAACCTGGTCGCCGTCTTCGGACCCGAGCACGGTTTCCGCGGAACCGCGCAGGCGGGCGGCTCGGAGGGCCGCTACGACGACCCGGCGACGGGCCTGCCGGTGTACGACACCTATCTCAAAAACGGCCGGCCGCTGGCCGACATCTTCACCGCCTCCGGCGTCGACACCGTGGTGTTCGACATCCAGGACGTGGGCGCGCGCTTCTACACGTACATCTGGACGCTCTACGACTGCATGGAGGCCGCACAGCTCGCGGGCAAGCGCGTCGTGGTCCTGGACCGGCCCAACCCGATGACGGGACGCGGCGCGCTCGGCCCCGTGCTGCACAAGGAGTTCGCGTCGTTCGTCGGCCGGCAGCCCATCGCCCAGGCACACGGCATGACGGTCGCGGAGCTGGCACGGCTCTTCAACGGCGAGTTCCTGCGGACCCCGGTGCACTTGGAGACGGTGCCCATGACCGGATGGCGGCGCTCGGATTTCCATGACGTCTCCGGTCTGCCCTGGGTGCCTCCGAGCCCGAACATGCCGACTCCCGACACCGCCCTCGTCTACTCCGGGACGTGCCTCTTCGAGGGCACCAACCTGTCGGAGGGGCGCGGCACGACCCGTCCCTTCGAACTGCTCGGGGCCGAGGGCATCGACGCCCGGTGGGCCGAGGCCGCGAACGCCCTCGACCTGCCCGGGGTGGAGTTCCGTGAGGCGTACTTCGCCCCCACCTTCTCGAAGTTCCAGGGAACGACGGTGGGCGGCGTGCAGATCCACGTCCACGACCGCGACGTGTACGACCCCATACACACGGGAGTGGCGCTACTGGTGACCGCGAAGCGCGTATGGAGCGACTTCGCCTGGCGGCCCGACTACAGCATCGACCGGCTGACGGGCAGCACGCGGGTCCGCACGATGATCGACGGGGGAGCTGGGGCGGACGAGGTGGCGGCGGCCTGGGGGAGTGAGCTGGCGGCGTTCCGCCGCGTCCGCCGCCACTACCTCCTCTACCGCTGACAGCCCGGCCGACCCGGTCCAGGATCTGGCTGGGCCCCCGAGAAGGGCGCGGCGCAGACGCCGTCGTTGATATGTACTCCTTCACCGTGAGGCTCTGCGCGGCCAGGGCCGGGCGTGCCTCGTCGCCGGTCAAGGATGCGTGCGATGCTCGTCGGGCGGCCAGTGCAGGGCGAACCAGAGTTCCCTGCGGACGCCCGGGTCCCGCAGGTCGACGTCGAGGAGTTCGGCGACCCGAGCGAGGCGGTGGCGCACGGTGTTGCGGTGCACCCGCAGGGCTGCCGCGGCGCGGTCCCAGCTGCCGCGCAGGTTCAGCCAGGTTCGCAGGGTGTCCAGGAGGACCGTGGCGCCCGGTGAGCCGGCCTGGTCCAGCGGGGCGAAGCGGGTCCGGGCGAGCTCTTGGGCGTCGGCGGGCGCGACGATCGCATCAAGGCTGAACGGGTCGGGGGAGTGCACGACGGCGGGGTATCGGCGGCGATCGCGCGCTGCCGGGCGCGCTCGGCCTGGCGGTCGGCTCGTGGCAGGTCGGGGGCGGCCGCGGGCGCGCTGAAGCCGAGGATCCACCCCAGGTCGGCGGCCTGTGCGGGGGCGCTGGGCCGGGTGTCCGGTGCGCTGGGGATCAGCGCTCTCAGACTGAGGCCGTCGATGTACAGGTACGGCGTGCCAAGGGCGGTGCCCAGTGTCGCGAGCTGGGCCGGATCGTCACCGGTCGGCGGTGCCGGTGTGGAGCGTCTGAGGATGTGCCGTCCGTGGACCACGATCCAGTGCTCGCCGCTCGTTCGGCCGGCGGGGCCAGGGCGGGTGCTACCTGGGCGGGGGTGGCCCCGAGCATCAGCCGTACCAGCGCGCCGACGCTGTGGGTGTCGGTGCCCGGGGCGTTGTCGACCAGTTGCACGGCATCGGTGAGCGACGGCGGAATCAGTGACTCGATGTCGGCCACGTCGACCGTGTGCGTCGCGTTCGAGAAGCCGTGGTCGGCCGTCACGATGACGTCGGTGTGCGGTGTCTGCTCACGGACCCGGTCGATCAGCCGACGCAGTCGGCGGTCGATCTCGGAGAGGGCATCGTCCCCGGCCGGGCCATCGACGCCGTTGGCGTGTTGCACGTCGTCCAGCTCGCCCGACCACAGGACGAGGACATCCGGCGCCAGCTCCGGAATGACGTAGTCGACGATCAGGTCGGTTGCCCAGTCCAATTCGGGGAACGGACCGTCCGCGGCCTGGGGGAGACTGCCCGCGAGACGGCGCCGGACACTCTCGGGCCGCGCGTAGAAGGCATCATGACCGAACGGACGCGCGCCTATCGCGGCCCCGTGCCCGTCGACCGCTCCCGGATTGAGCAGCAGTGTGCAGCCGTTCGAACCCGTTCCGACGGCGACGAGCTTGTGCCCGTGGTCGGCGAGGTGTTCACCCAGAGCCGGCACGGGTAGCAGCCGATCACCCCGCAGGGAGCGGAGCAGCTCCACCAGGTGGTCGGGGCGGCCGGTGTCGATGAGGTGTCCGTCGGCCCAGAGGCGGTTGCCCGGAATTCCGGTGACGCCGGGGGGCGCTCCGCTGGCGAGGGACGCCGCGGCGGGGCGGGTCAGCGACGGTGCGACCGAGCGTGCTTGCCGGTACGACACGCCGCGGTGTGCAAGTTGCGTGAGGAACGGCATCTTCCGCACATCGGTCGCCCGTAGTCCGTCGACGACGACGAGGAGCGTGCTCACCATTCCGCGTTCTCCGATCGAGGCTCTGTCCATGAGGGCTGACCCGGGCCTGGGAGGGGTCCGGGTCCGACGTTCCGTGTTCGGGCGCTCACTTTTTCTCGATCGGCAGGCCGGGCGGGTTGAGCCGCGAGGTGCTCACCGCGTCGCTGGTGAGATCCCAGCGCGCCAGGATCTTCCTGTAGACGCCCTTCTTGATCAGGTAGTTGATCGCGTCGTTGAGCGGCTTGCCGAGGCCGTTGTCCTTCTTGGTGGTCGCGGCGATCAGGCCCTCCAGGTTCTTCCCGGCTCCGATGATGTCGCCGACGACCTGGGTCTGGCCGGACGTCCTGGCGTGGTACTGGGCCTCGGGGTTGGGATGGAGATAGGCGTCGATCTGGCCGGACTGGAGGGCCAGGTAGCAAGCCGATTCGTCCTGGTAGTACTTCACGTCGACGGCCTTGCGGCCCGCCTTGACGTTCTGGGCGCTCCAGTCCAGCAGGGCCTTCTCCTCACTGGTCCCGGTGGGCACGGCGATGGTCCTGCCCGCCACGTCCTTGGGGCCGGTGACGTGCCACGTCGCGCCCTTCTTGGCCTCGAACGCCTGCGCGTCCTTGCGGTAGGTGGCCATGTCGTACTTCTGCTTGCGCAGTTCGGTGACGGTGATGTTGGTGACGCCGACGTCGTACTTGCCGCTGTCCAGACCGACGAAGACCTGCTCGAAGGAGACCGGGGTGTAGTGCGCCTTGAGGCCGAACACCGAGGCGATCGCGTACGCCATGTCCGTTTCCACGCCGATGAGGGTCTTGTTGTCCGTGGCGAAGAAGGTGAGCGGTGCGGTGCTCCCCTTGGAGTTGCCGATTTCGAGGGTGCCCCGGGACCGGATGGCCGCGGGCACTTCAGCGGCGATGGAGGCGACCTTGGGTGCCGAGTAGCGGTTCTGGTCGGGGCCGGTGTTGAAGCGCTCCTTGGACGCCGGTCCGGACGCGTCCTTGGTGGGGCCGCCGCAGGCGCTCAGGGTGAGCGCGGCGGCGATGGCCAGGGTGAGAGCGGCGAGCTTGGGGCGGGGGAGTACGGACATGGTGGTCCTGTCTTTCGGAAGAAGTGGGGTCAGAGGACCTTGGAGAGGAAGGTGCGGGTGCGCTCGTGCCGGGGGGAGTCGAGCACGTCGGCCGGTGTCCCCTGCTCGACGATCCGGCCGTCGTCCATGAAGACCACGGTGTCGGCGACCTCACGGGCGAAGCCGATCTCATGGGTGACGACGATCATGGTGGTGCCGGCGCGTGCCAGATCCTTGATCACATCCAGCACCTCGCCGACCAGCTCAGGGTCGAGGGCGGAGGTGGGCTCGTCGAAGAGCAGCACCTTGGGTTCCAGGGCGAGCGCGCGAGCGATGGCGATGCGCTGCTGCTGGCCGCCGGACAGCTGCCCGGGGTAAGCGGTCGCCTTGTCGCGCAGGCCGACCCGCTCCAGCAGCCGCTCGGCGCGCTCCTGGGCCCGGGCACGCGGCACCCCCAGGGCGGAGACGGGTGCCTCGACCAGGTTGTCCTCCACTGTGAGATGCGGGAAGAGATTGAAGTTCTGGAAGACGAAGCCGATGTGGGTGCGCTGACGCAGCACCTCGCGCTCGCGCAGCTCGTGCAGCCTGTCGCCGACCCGCCGGTAGCCGATCAGTTCGCCGTCGATGGAGACGGTGCCGCGCTTGACCTTCTCCAGGTGGTTGATGCAGCGCAGCAGGGTGGACTTGCCGGATCCGGATGGGCCCAGCACAACGGTCACCTCGCCGACGCGGACCTGGAGGTCGACGCCCTTGAGTACCTCGACCAGGCCGTAGTTCTTATGGACGCCGCGTAGGTCGACGACCACCCGGGCGGTTTCGGCCGCGGCCTCGCGGGAACGGCGGCCGGCGGAAGGCGATGTCGTGGTCACCGCGGGGTCCCTTCATCCGCGGCAGCCGCGCGGAGGTTGCGGATGGCGAGGCGCACCCGCTCGACGGGGGTCGGTGGCAGCGCCCGCGTCGTGCCCTTGGCGAAGCGCCGCTCGACGTAGTACTGGAAGATCGAGAGGAGGGTGGTCAGCAGGACGTACCAGGTGGTGGCGACGAGCAGCATGGGCACGATGCGGGAAGTGCGTCCGTAGATGACCTGGACGGTGTAGAAGAGCTCCATGATCGCCATCACGGAGACGATCGAGGTGTTCTTGAACAGCGAGATCAACTGGTTGGCCGCGTTCGGCGCGATGGTCCGCATGGCTTGCGGCAGTACGATGCGCATGAGCTGACGGCGCTTGGGGATCCCCAGCGCGGCGGCGGCCTCCAGCTGACCGTGGCTGACGGACAGCACCCCCGCACGGACGATCTCCGAGGCGAAGGCGGCCTCGTTGACCGAGAGCGCGATGACGGCCGCACTCACCGAGCTGACCAGATTGGTGGTGCTGAAGGAGAAGAACTCCGGACCGAACGGCACCCCGATGCTCAGACGCGAGTACAGGTAGGAGATGTTGAACCAGAAGAGCACCTGCACCAGCAGCGGCACGGAGCGCACGATCCAGACGTAGCCGTAGGCGGTCACCCGCAGCAGGGGGTTGGGGGAGAGCCGCATGAAGGCCAGCACCATGCCGCCCACGAAGCCCGCCAACGCGGCGTAGAAGGTGAGCTCGATGGTCAGCCATACGCCGTGCAGAACGCTCGGGTCGAAGAAGTACTGCCGGAAAGTCGTCCATTCCAGGCCGGGGTTGGTGGCCAGGGCGTGCGCCAACTGCGCCACCAGGACGAGGGCGACGGCCACGGCCACCCATCGGCCGGGGTGCCGGACGGGGACGATCTTGGGGGGTCTGGACTGCCCGGCACCGCTGCCTGGTGGTGCGAGCGCCGCTTTGCCGTCAGTGGCAGCGGTCATGATGACGTCTCCGATTCAGCGGTGAGTTCGGGGAGCTCGCAGGCAGAGGGAGTGGTGGAACACGGTGTGGGCGACCATCGCCTGCTGCCGGCCCAAGCTGCTTGAGGCGGGGGAAGAGCACGTCGAAGCGGCCCTGCCGGTTTCCCGACGCCATGCTGCGGGCCCGTGGCGCTGACGGGATCGGCTCAGTGGATGGTCGGGCGAGCACATCAACCGGCCCAGCCGTCCAGGAGTTCGGCCATGGTCGACAGCCCGCAGCGCAGGTGTTCCTCCGCGATGGCGAAGCTCAGCCGCAGATGCCCGGGAGCCCCGAATGAAGCACCGGGCACCGTGATGACGCCGGAGTCCAGGAGGCGGTCTGCCACGGTGACGTCGTCCGGAGCGAACCCGCGGATGTCGGGGAAGACGTAGAACGCGCCGTCGGGAGGCGTCCGAAACAGCCCGAGAGGTTCCAGCACGACTTGGCACGCCTTCAGCCGGTCGCCGAGGATCGCCCGGAATCCGGCCGTCACATCCGGTCCGGTGAGGGCGGCCAGAGCGGCCGTCTGCGCGATGCGGCTGACGTTCGAGGTGGTGTGGGACTGGACGGCGGCAGCCGCGTCGATGACCTGCTTCGGGCCCGACATCCAGCCCACCCGCCAGCCCGTCATGGCGTAGGACTTGGACACACTGCCGACCGTGATGAGTCGGTCACTCACCCCGGGCTCGACCTGGCCCGGTGCGGGGATGGGCCGGAAGCCGAGATCGACGTAGGTCTCGTCCGAGACGATCCAGACGCCGTGCTTCGCCGCCCACGTGAGGAGTGCGCGCAGCTCCGACGCGTCGTAGACCAGTCCCGTCGGGTTGTTCGGCGAGCACAGCACCATCGCGCGGGTGGACGGGGTCCGAGCCGCCTCCAGGTTGTCCGGGGTGATCTTCAGCTCGCCGGCGGCCGGCTGGACGATCACCGGACTGCCGCCCGCCAGCTGGACCGAGGACGGGAAGGTCACCCAGTACGGCGCTGGTATCAGGACCTCGTCTCCGGGCTCGAGCAGCGCCGTGAACGTGTTGAACAACGCCTGTTTCGCACCATGGGTGACCAGTACGTTGGAGTCGTCGAGGGGTGTCGTGGTCCTTGGGATGAGCCGGTCGGCGATCGCCTGACGCAGGCGGGTTTCGCCGCCGGTCGGCCCGTAGTGATGGTTCTCCGGCCTGCGCGCGGCGTCGATGGCCGCGGTGACGATGTGGGCGGGGGTCGGCAGATCGAGTTCGCCTGCCGAGAAGTCGAAGACTTGGACGCCCTCACGGCGCAGTCTCGCGGCGCGTTGGCGCAAGGCGGCGGTCGGCGACAGGGTGATCACGGGGTTGTTCCTCGTTTCCGGAGTTGATCGGCCGCCTGGAGGCGGCGGACGCAAGGCCCCTGGTGTGCGGGGTCTGAGTGCTGCGCCGATGTCGATGGGCCCGACGGGCCACCTGGAAGCTGTGTGACTCTCCGTGCCCTTGGGGTCACTTCGGGTCGGTGTCGCCGTCCCGTGCGGCTGCTCGGCGCAGGGGCGTTCGAACACCTGCCGACCCGCGTCGGTGGTGTCAGGCTCGGAGTCGGGGGTGGCGCGCGAACCAAGCTGGGGTTACCGAAGGATGAACTATCCAGATACGGTTTGGAAGCCAGGATGGATGATCCATCCTGTGCTAGGGTCCTGCTCGCATCAACAGTCGATCCGTGCATGGCGAGCGAAGTGAGGTTCCGTGGTTGCGGCCAAGTCGTCCCTGGTGAGCGGCGAATTCGTCACGCGTGCCCAAGCCGCGCTGCCCGGCCTGGGCGCGACGGACAAGCGGTTCATCGAGCTGATTCTCAGCGATCCCGAAGCGGTAGTGCGCGGCTCGGTGACCGAGCTCGCCCAGAGGGCCGGCGTCGCACAGTCCTCGGCGGTCCGTGCCTGCCAGCGCATCGGGTACCGGGGCTACCAGGACGTCAAGCTCGCCATCACACGCGACCTCGCCCAGCAGGACGAGCAGGAGCAGGAACTCGCCCACGAAGAGGGAATCGACGGCCGGACACCGGCCGGCGACATCCTCGACCGCGTCCTGCGTCGCAGCGGCAGGGCCCTGGTCGACGCTGCACAGACCGTCGACCCCCAGTCGCTGTCACTCACCATCGACCGCATCGCCGCGGCCGGCCGCGTCCTCGTCGTCGGCAACGGCACCTCCGCGGCGCCGGCCCACGACGCCGCCTACCGGCTCTCCGCACTCGGCCTCGTCGCGATGTTTCCCACCGACGTCATGGCCCAGCACCTGGCCGCACGGCACCTCGACGAGTCCTGTGTATGCCTTGTCGTCAGCCACACCGGTGCAAGCCGCGAGTCGCTGCAGGCCGCGGAGGCGGCGCGGGCGGCAGGCGCCTTCACCGTCGCCATCACCAGCTTCACCAACTCCCCCCTGACCCGCGTCGTGGACGCCGCGCTGATCGCGGGAGGACCCGAATACGGCTTCCGCCTCGAAGCGATGGCCAGCCGTCTCGCCCACCTGGGGATCGTCGACGCACTCTTCGTCGGCATCGCGGTCCGCCGTCCCCAAGCATCGACCAAAGCACTCGACGTGATGGCCGACACCACGATCGAACACTCCCTGTAAAAGGAACACACACAAGTGCCCCACCACGACCACTCCCCAGTGATCGACCTGGCCGTTCTCGACATGGCCGGCACCACCATCGCCGACAACGGCATCGTCGAACGGGCGGTGGACAAAGCCCTGTCGCTCGCAGGTCTCGACGCGATCACCCCGGAAACGCTCCGGCCCTTGCGCGGCATGGCGAAGACAGACATGTTCAACCGTTTGGCCCCCGATCCGTACAAGGCTGCCCAAGCCCACCAGAACTTCGTGGACCTCATGCTCAAGGCCGTGCTGGCCGGTGAGCTGCCCGCCAGAGACGGCGCCGAGGAAGTCCTCGTCGCCTTGCGAGAACGCGGAGTCAAGACCTGTCTCATGACCGGCTTCGACGCCGCGGTCCAGGACGCGCTCCTCGACACGCTCGGTTGGCGCGACCTTGTCGACCTCACCGTTGCCCAGTCCGGAACACTCCGTGGCCGCCCCTACCCCGACCTGATCCTCGCCGCGGTCATCGGCCTCGGGATCGACGCGGTGCAGCGCGTCCTCGTCGCCGGCGACACAGCCAACGACCTGCTCGCCGGCACGCGCTCCGGAGCCGGACACGTCATTGGAGTCCTCGGCGGAGCACACGAGAGGGAGCAGCTCGAGGCCGCACCGCACACCGCCATCGCCGACAACCTGGGAGAAGTGCTTGTGAACTTCGACTGAAGCGTGTCGCAGAAGCCGATCGGGCGGCCCGAGCGAGGCTGAATTCTGCATCCGGACGACAACATGTTCCACGCGGGCGCGGGCCTTGCGGCGCTCAGTGCTGATCCGTAACCGCTCGATGGCGTCCTGCGGGGCCCGGACCGCTGCCCTGATGGCGTCAGCCTGTGCTCCCACGCGGCATCGGCCTCACGCCGCCGCCGAACCCGCGGGACGCTGTTCCAGGGCCCCTCCGTGCTCCGAGCGAACCCGCCGTGCCGTCACCAGCCCGCCGAAGCTGGACGAACCGCCTGCGCCGCCCGGGGAGTTGCCGTTGCCCGCCGCGCCGCCCGTGCCGACGGTGACGGACTCCACCGAGCCGAGGGCGGAGACCTCGAGCAGGCTTTCCGAGTAGCCGCCGCCGCGCCCCGGGCCTGACGATGCACTGGTTGTCCCCAGCATCCGCACCCGCGGAGCCGCCGCTTGCGTCCTGCCCGAGGCCCGCCCACCCGGCCGGCCAGGGGTAATCGCGGGCATGGTCCACTCCCATCGGCGGAGAACGTTCAAACAGCAGGGGCGACAGTCACCGCCTTCACTATGACGTGCCTCGCGCCGACCGGGCCAGCGCGCCGAGGCGCAGGTCACGGGTGCGGCTCTGGTGCGCGATCATGAGGTCGCGCGCGGCGGACGCGTCGCGGTGTCGTACCGCCTCCAGGATCCCGGCGTGCTCCGTGAGGATCTGCTCGAGGTTGTCGGGCAGATCGGTGGCTGAAGAGGTGTGTGCGTCGTACGTCTTCAACTGGGCGTCCAGACGGTCCATCAGTTCGGCGATGGTGGGGTTGTGCCCGGCCTCGCGCAGCGCCACGTGCCACTCGCTGTTGAGGTCCCGCAGTTCGGCGGGATCGGTGGTGTCCGCCGTGCTTTCGTGGACGTGGACGAGCCGGGCGAGGTCGAGCTCCGTCCGTCGCATGGCGGCGGCTTGGGCGATCGTCGACTCAAGGGCGATGCGTGCCTCGCAGATCTGCAGGATCTCCTCCGGGGTACGGGTGCGGACCACGTAGCCGCGAGTCGCCTGTTCGACCAGCCCGTCCTGCTCAAGCCTGATCAGGGCCTCCCGCACCGGGGTGCGCGACACGTTGTACTCG
This sequence comes from Streptomyces sp. 11-1-2, assembly GCF_003595545.1. Lineage (NCBI taxonomy): Bacteria > Bacillati > Actinomycetota > Actinomycetes > Kitasatosporales > Streptomycetaceae > Streptomyces > Streptomyces sp. 11-1-2. The sequence goes on along the minus strand of NZ_CP022545.1, from coordinate 84,775 downwards.
GCGCTCAGAGCCGATGGGATCAGTACGGTCCCCGGTCCCGACTGCCCGTTGACGATGCTCTGCCGGATGCGGGCGTAGTGGCTCATGGTGTGTCCATCGTCCTGTGAAGCGGTCACGTCCTCTTCCCTGTCATCTAGTCCACCACTCGATACAAGTGTATACAGATGTTTGCACGTAAATGCAGCGGCCGTTATGATCCCCACAAGTGCTCCGCAAGGCTCGGAGCGCACGGCAGACGGCCGTCCTCCATGTTCAGGGGAGTTCCAGATGCATCGCGATGCCCAGTCACGGCGGCGTCCTGCCCGCCTGGCCGTCGTGATCGCCTTCCCGTGGCGGACCGAGTTGACGTGCCGTCGGCACATCGACCTCATGCGCAGCTCCAGCGCGCGCTGTCGCTGATCTTGATCACTTCGTAGCTTCACGTCTGGCGAGCCCGGCTCTCACACGTGAGCGTTTCCCCCAGCACGTCGCCTTTGGCTCAGCCCGGGCAATGTGTCCTTCACGCCACCCGCCGCGCGCGGGAACCCTCCCACGGCCTCACGCTCTTTCGGCTCCTGTGTCGACTTCCTGTGCGGGTGAGGACCGAGGCGATCACTCCTGGAAGGGAGACCCATGCCCGAGCGGCAACTGTTCGCAAAAGAAGGGGGTCCGCTCCCTTCCGAGCCGGTGGAGAGTACCGGGTCCGAAGCGGGGCGCGGGCCGGTGCCACCCTCGTCCCGATCCCCTGTCCTGCGCCGGATCGTCAGCCGACTACCTGCCGTCGGTCGTGCGGTCGGCCCCTGGGCCGTACCGCTGCTGGCTCTCGTGATCTGGCAGGTCACGGCTCGGATCGGCGTCCTCTCGCCCTCCGTCCTGCCCGCTCCCGAGGTGGTGGTACAGGCAGGTTCCGATCTCGCCGCCACCGGCGAACTCCAGCGGCACATCCTCGCCAGCCTGTGTCGCATCGCGCAGGGGTTCGGGCTCGGAGCGGTCACCGGCCTCGTGCTCGGGTTTCTGGTGGGCATGTCCAAAATTGCGGACATACTTCTGGACCGCTCACTGCAGATGGTCCGCACCATCCCGCACCTGGCCCTGGTGCCGCTGATGATCGCGTGGTTCGGCATCGGCGAGGAGCCCAAGATTCTTCTCGTGGCGCTGGGCACGTTCTTTCCCATCTACCTGAACACCGTCACCGGTATCCGCGGAGTGGACCCCAAACTGCTCCAGCTCGGCCGCTCATACGGACTGGGGCGATGGGCCCTGGTGCGGGAGATCGCGGTTCCCGGCGCGATGCCCACCATTCTGGCCGGCATCCGCTACTCCCTGGGCGTCGCCTGGATCACGCTCGTGATCGCCGAGACCATCTCGGCCGATGAGGGAATCGGCTACCTCGCCCAGGACGCGCGCCAGATGCTCCGCACCGACCAGATCGTGCTCGCCATCGTGCTGTACGCCTGCGCCGGCCTGCTCGCCGATCTCCTCACCCGGCTCATCGAACGAAGGGTCCTGCGATGGCACCCCAACTACCGCCGCCCGTCCCCGTGACGCGTCCTCAAGCTTCGGCGGGTGCCAGGCTTTCGCTTGACTCAGTGGGTCGGCAGTACGGCGACCGGTGGATTCTGCGGAACCTCGACCTGGAGATCGAGTCCGGCTCCTTCGTCTCCTTCCTCGGCCCCAGCGGCGTGGGCAAGAGCACACTGCTGCGGATCATCGCCGGCCTCGAGCAGCCGAGCACAGGCAGTGTCACCCTCCACGGAAGCGGACCGGGGCCCGTCACAGCCCGCATGATGTTCCAGGAGGACCGCCTGCTGCCCTGGCGCAGCGTCGAGGACAACGTCCGACTGGGCGTCAACGGCCGCAGGCACGAGGCACGTTCGCTGCTGCGGGCCGTGGGCCTGGACGGCCGAGGACGCGCCTGGCCGACCGAACTGTCCGGAGGACAGAAGCAGCGAGTCGCCCTCGCCCGTGCCTTGCTGCACCACCCCGAACTCCTGCTTCTGGACGAGCCGTTCGGTGCCCTGGACGCCATCACCCGGATCAAAATGCAGCAACTCGTGGAACGGCTCTGGCTGGACCAGCCGCGCACCGTCCTGCTCGTCACCCATGACGTGGAGGAAGCGCTCGTGCTCTCCGACCGCGTACTGGTCCTGGCGGCCGGCTCGATCGGACGAGACCTGAGGGTCGACCTTCCCCGCGGGGATCGGCGCGGGCACCCGCGCCTCGTGGCCTGGAAGGAGGAGATCCTCCAGGACCTGCTCGAACCCGCGTCCGCCGGCACCGAAGCCGCCTGAATCAGCCCGGACACCGGCTGCGGACCGACCGTCCCCGGCCCACCCCCGTACCCCTTTATCCGCGTCCCCGCGGAATGCCAAGGACCTCACCATGCCCAGACTCCGCCGTATCACCTCCCGCTCTGCCGCCCCCACGACTCCTGCCGACGGGCTTTCACGCCGTGGACTCCTCGCCCTTGGCGGTCTCGCCGCCCTCACCCCCGCCCTCGCGGCCTGCGGTGCGGACAAGACAGGCGCACCGGAGATCAAGCCGCTCGCGGACGGAGTGCCCCAAAAGCTCCGCTTCGCGGTCATCGGAAGCGGCAAGACCGGCATACCCGCGACCCTCCGCTACAAGATGAACGGCGTGAACCTCGGAAAGGCTCTCGGCGGCACGACCGTCTCCTGGCCGTCGGGGTTCACCGCCTCCCTGCCCGTCATGGAGGCATTCAAGGCCGGAAGCGTCGACTTCTCCTTCGCCACCGCCACCGCCGTCGCCTACGCGGTCGGCGGCGACGTCCCCATCGTGCCGCTCGCCGCCTACCCGCTGCCCGGCACCGAGGTCGAGATCCTCGTGCCGCGCGGATCAGCCGTCCGCGGCGCCGCAGACCTCAAGGGCAAGCGGATCGCCGACCAGAAGGGCACGACCGGCACCTACAGCCTCATCAAGTACCTGGAGACCGCCGGATTGCGGCTGGACGATATCGACTACGTCAACCTGCCCGCCGCGGACGCGGAGTCCGCGTTCGCCAACGGCAAGGTCGACGCCTGGATCAGCTGGCAGCCCGCGATCGGCCTGGCCAAGGCCCGGCACAAGGCGCGCAGCCTGCCCGGCGTCAAGACGTACGACTACAGCTTCTACGTGGCCGGCGAGTCGTTTGTGAAGGACTATCCCGAAGCGGTGGCGAAGACCGTGCGCGCCGTCCGTGACGCGCAGCGCAGCATCAACCGGTCACCCGAGAAGAGCGTCGAGTTCTTCGACCGCATCGGCGGCTTCGGCTCGACGGATGTGGAGCGCGACGTCTACCTGGAGCTGACCCGCAAGAAGCTCCTGTCCGACTCGAACGCCGATGCCCTCGCGGCGGTCGACGGCGAGGCGATCGAGAGCACCCAGGATCTCGCCGACAACTTCCACGCCCTGGGCGTCTACCCGTCCAAGATCGATGTGGCCGGGTTCCTGCGGGACACCCGCTTCGATTCCATCAGGAAGACGGTCGCCGCCGAACTGGGGAAGTGACCTCAGCACCGATCTCGGACAGTCCACGGCCGCGTAACTCTCAGGCAGAAAGACCCCGATGAACAGCTCCCGGAACCACACGAACCACATGCATCTGGCCGCCTTCGTGACCGCGGGGCCCGGTCGGCCCGGCGGCTGGCGCCACCCGGGCGCCGACCGGAACTGGCTGTCCGCGTCCCATTACCAACACATCGGCAGGGTGCTCGAAGAGGGCAAGTTCGACCTGATGTTCTTCGCGGACATCCTGTCCGTACCGGACCGCCTCGGCAACAGCATGGACAGCCAGCTCCGGTACGGATCGCTCGGGTCCCTGCGCCTGGACCCCACCCCCATCCTGGCATCGATCGCGGCCGTCACCGACCACATCGGCCTGGCCGCCACCGTCTCCACCAGTTATCTGGAACCCTTCCCAGTGGCACGTTCGTTCGCCACGACCGATCACATCAGCGGCGGCCGGGCTGCTTGGAACGTGGTCACTTCCTTCCAGGACTCCGAAGCGCGCAACTTCGGCAACGGTCGTCACATCGACCGGGACAAGCGCTACGAGCGGGCCGATGAGTTCCTCGAAGTGGCCTGCAAGCTCTGGGACAGCTGGGAGGACGACGCTCTCGTCCTCGACCCGGACACCCCGCTGTTCGCCGAACCCGAGCGCGTTCGCCACATCGACCATGAGGGGGAGTGGTTCAGTGTCCGGGGCCCGCTCAACGTGGCGCGTCCGCCACAAGGTTACCCGGTGATCATCCAGGCCGGCGCCTCGCCCAAGGGGCGTGACTTCGCGGCCCGTTGGTCGGACGTCATCTTCTGCAGCCACGCCTCGCTCGAGTCGGCCCGTGAGTTCTACGATGACATCAAGGGCCGTGCCGAGCGCCATGGCCGTCGCCCCGAGGACGTCAAGATCCTGCCGATGGCGACCCCCGTCATCGGCCCCACCACCGAGGCGGCACAGCGGTCCGCGGATGAACTGGCCGACCTGGTACCGCCGCTGGCGGGGCTGTCGACTCTGTCCTACCACCTGGACGTCGACCTCTCGGGTCTCCCGCTCGACGAGCCGCTGCCCGATGTGGATGTTCCCGGTGTCCAGGGCCACTACAAGGAGGTCGTGGAGATGACTCGGCGCGAGGGCCTGACGCTGCGGGAACTGGGCAAGCGCTACGGCGGCCGCGTCGAGGGCAGTTTCGTCGGCACCGCTGCCGAGGTCGCCGACGGCATGGAGCGATGGTTCACCGAAGGCGCCTGCGACGGGTTCACCCTGGGTGCCGTCCACACGCCGGGCGCCTTCGAGGACTTCGTTCGTCAGGTGGTGCCGGAACTCCAGCGGCGGGGTGTGTTCCGGACCGAGTACGAAGGCAGGACGCTGCGCGACAACCTGGGCCTGGAGCGCCCTGCGGCCGGAGCGTGGCGCGGCCGCCGGCACGGCGTATGACCCGCTACCGGTGGGGGCGCGATCCCCGAGTCGCGCCCGCCCTGCCTCTCTTCGACGACCAAAGGGAAGACCACGGACGATGACGACAGCAGGCCAGACCACGAGCATCAGCGGCCGAAGCACGGACACCCCGGGCCGGTTCCTGGTGACCGCACGCGGCAACCACTTCGTCTCCGACGCGCGAACCGGGCCGGGGGAGGCGGTCCAGGCGGGGGAGCTGTTGCTGGCATCGCTCGCGTCCTGCTCCCTGAGCAACATCCAACTCCACGCGCAGGAACGGGAATCGGGTCTGACCGGCGGGCAGGCTCAGGTCAGCTACGAACGCGATCCCGAGGACCCCACCCGCTATGCCTGCATCCGCCTCGAACTGCGGCTGAGCGGAGTCACCCAGGAGGAGGCCGAGGCCTTGACCGGGCTCTTCACCGACAGCTGTCCCATCTACAACACGCTGCGGCGGGGCGGGAACGTCCAGATCGCCGTCCGCACCGAAGCGCCTGCCCCCGCCTCCTCCGTTCCCACGGGACGAGCACGGGCGGTGTGACCTCGCGCGCCAACCTGGAGGGTCCTTCATGGCCGCCATTCTGTCCGTCTCGGGAAGCCCGTCCGCCGTCTCACGCACGGCTCATCTGCTTCGCCATGTGACGAGTCGACTCACGCGCCACGGCCACGAGGTGGCCACCTTGGACGTCCGGACGCTGCCGGCCAGCGCGCTTTCTCGGCGCCGACTTCCACCACCCGGCGATCGTCGAGGCGGCGGCCCGGTTCGAGCACGCGGACGGGGTCGTGATCGGCACTCCCGTCTACCAGGCTGCCTACAGCGGTCTGCTGAAGGCCCTGCTCGATCTCCTCCCGCAGTACGCACTCGTCGGCAAGACCGTGTTGCCCCTTGCCACGGGCGGCAGCACCGCCCACGTCCTGGCCATCGACTATGCGTTGCGCCCCGTCCTGAGCTCCATGGGGGCCGCGCACATCGTGCAGGGGCGGTTCACTCTGGACAGGGACATCGCAGTCGGTGACGAGCGCGCCGATATCGATCCGGCGGCGGCCAATGCGCTGGACCGGGTCACCGACGCTTTCTCAATCGCGCTGCCCGGCCCCGCGAACATCCTGGCATCCACGGCATGACGCCCGCGCAGGTCATGGCCTGGGTTATGGTGCCGCGACCATGCTCGACTGCGACGACCAGGGTGACCCGGGGGCCGGTATCCGCGGGGACCTTCTTACCCGACCTTGGAGGTACCACAGCGATGACGCCGGCCGACCCCACAGCTCAGAGCTCCGAAGCGCTCGCCCCGCCACCCGGCTGTCCCGCACATCGAAGCGGCGAGCTCCCACACGGCGGGGACCATGTCAGCCCTCTCAACCGGGGCCCTGACCTCGGATCCTGGACACGGGCTATGCGGCTGGTGTCAGCGTAGTTGGTGTGGGATGGAGGGCGTTCTCGAAAGCGATCGGTGATTGTTGTCCGAGGTGGGAATGTCGGCGTCGGGTATTGTAGTGGTGGAGCCATCGGAACGCGTCGAGCCTGGCCTCGCGCTCATTGGGCCAGCTCTTTCGTCCTTGCAGGGTCTCGCGTTTGAAGGTTGCGTTGAAGGACTCGGCGAGGACGTTGTCCGCGCTGGACCCCACCGCGCTCATGCTCTGCTGGACCCCGGCCGACCTGCAGTTTTCAGCGAAGGCTCTACTTGTATATTGCTCAGATTCAACTGGTCGATGCAACACCGTCTTGTTGGAGCAACTGTAGGTACTTGTTGAATGCTTCGGCGGGTGTCTTCCAGCCGAGTGTCTTTCGTGGTCGGGTGTTCAAGGCGTGAGCGACTGCCTCGATCTCCTCGGCGCTCCAGCGGGACAGGTCGGTGCCCTTGGGGAAGTACTGACGCAGCAGGCCGTTAGTGTTCTCGTTCGTGCCGCGCTGCCAGGGGCTTTGCGGGTCGGCGAAGAAGACGGGGATTCCGGTCTCGACCTTGAACTGGGTATGGGCCGACATCTCCTTGCCGCGGTCCCAGGTCAGCGATCGAGCGAGCTGCGCGGGCAGGGTCGACATCGTTGTGGCCAGCGCGTTCTTCATCGATACTGCGCCGTAGCCGGCCAACGCAGGACCGTTCTTCGTCCGTTGGATCTCGCCGTACCCCTCTTCCCGGGGCAGGTGGACCAGCATGGTGAACCTGGTCGTTCGCTCCACGACGGTGCCGACCGCTGAACGTTCCAGCCCGATGATCAAGTCGCCTTCCCAGTGGCCAGGAACAGCGCGGTCCTCAGCTTCAGCGGGCCGCTCACTCAGGAGCGCTTCGGGCGTGACGTGTGCCCAGGTCTTGCGACGTGAGCGGGCTCGGGGTGCGCGTAGTGCGCGACCGGTGCGTAGACACAAGATGAGCTCGCGCTTGAGCGCGCCCCGACTCTCGATATAGAGCGCCTGGTAGATCGCCTCGTGGCTGATGCGCATGGACTCATCATCGGGGAAGTCGAGCTTGATCCGGTTCGCGATCTGCTCCGGGCTCCACGCCTGCACCCAGGCGCGGTCCTTGCGGTGCGGCTTGTTCCGGCCGGTCCACTTCCCCGTCGTTGGTCCCTCGATGGGGGTCCCGTCGGGGCGGCTGATCTGCCCGGACAACCGTTCTTGGACATAGGCATGCAACCGAGGGTTCGTGACCAGCTTTGCCGTCTTCGGCCGCCGCGCGACCAGGTCGGCCTTCCACTGAGCGACCGACGCCCGGTACTCAACCTTTCCGCTGCGGGTCGCGGCATTGCGTCGCAGCTCGCGCGAGATTGTCCCAGGATGGCGACCGATGGTCCGAGCGATCTCGCGTACGCCTTTGCCCTGGACCTTGAGTAGCGCGATCTCCTCACGTTCACGAAACGACAGGTATCTGCCCGTAGGCGGCGTCGGGTCGAACGGGCGCATCCCGCCACCGTGGCGGAACCACCGGCCGCCAACAGGCTGTGACGCGCTGACAGCAGCCGCGGCCTCCTCGGGCAACAGCCCCTTGGCGATCTCGTCCCAGAACGCCACCTCGACCTCGCGATGAAACGTCGGATGCCCCGGCGACCTCATCGCCGGACGAATCGCGCGATCTGCTGCTTGCTGTCGACGAACCATCCAACACCTCCACGATCACGAGGTGTTGCGACGACCGGTTGAATCCGCCAGAACGCTGTCACCACCCGCAAACGGCGAGGCTAAGGCCGTGCATATACGTGAGGGCCGGCGGTGCAACCGCCGGCCCTCCCAGCTAGTACTGCAACGGTGCTTGCCGTGACTGCTGGCCAGCTCAGTCGTTGGTCCGGTTATGGGTGGGGACCTTGCTGATGTCAGGTTGTGGGCCGGGGAACTGAGTGCGGTGCACGAGCGGTTCGTGCACCGGTTCAACCGGGAGGAGCCACGTCAGTCGGCGCTGGCTTATATGCGGGGGCTGATTGCTCCGCTGGAGCGGAAGAACGGCTGGACGCTCGCGGAAGAAGCCGGGCACACGGGGCCCGACCGCATCCACCGGCTGCTGAACCGGATCGACTGGGACGCCGACGAGGTCCTGGACGACGTACGTGACTACGTCGTCGAACAGCTCGGAGACCGGGAAGCCGTTCTGATCGTCGATGACACCGGCTTCCTCAAGAAGGGCATCCGCTCGGCCGGCGTGCAAAGGCAGTACTCCGGCACCGCCGGACGCACCGAGAACAGCCAGATCGGTGTGTTCCTCGCCTACGCAACGAATCGTGGACGCACGCTGATCGACCGCCGCTTGTATCTGCCCACGTCATGGACGGACGACCGGGAAAGGTGCCGACGGGCCGGCATCGACGACAGCGTCGCCTTCGAGACGAAGGTGACCATGGCCAAGGCGATGATCCGCCGGGCGATCAGGGACAAGATCCCGTTCGGATGGGTGACGGCGGACGCCGCCTACGGCTTCAGCAAGGGCTGGCGCTCCGAGCTGGAACAGGCCGATGTCTTCCACGTCATGGCCACCACCCGGCACGACACCGTCGTCACCCGCTGGTCCATCGACCACCCCGTCCACGACCTGTTCCCCGGCCTCCCACACCAGAAGTGGAAGCGCCGCTCGTGCGGCAAGGGGGCACATGGCCCGCGGATCTATGACTGGGCCCGCGTCGAGGTCCGGCCCTGGCACCGCGATGACCGCCGGCACTGGGTCCTCGCCCGCCGCAGCGTCAGCAGGCCCGAGGAGATCTCCTACTACATCGCCTACTGCCCGGCCGGTACCACTCTGGACGAGCTCATCCGCATCGCGGGCAGCCGATGGGCCGTTGAGGAATGCTTCCAGACCGCGAAGCAGGAATGCGGCCTGGACGACTACCAAGTCCGCCGCTACCCCGGCTGGCACCGCCACATGACCCTGGCCATGGCCGCCCACGCCTGCCTCACCATCCTGCGCGCCCGCGAACTCGACGCCGACAAAGCAGAAACGGATCCTCCCAGCTCATCCACCTCAGCCTCGCCGAGATCCGACGCCTGATCACCCGACTCACAAACCGCCACCCCACCCCGGTCGACCACATCCTGCACTGGTCGACATGGCGCCGCCGACGCCAGCACCAGGCCCGAATCAGTCACCACAAACGACGCGGACACAGCCCCTGAAACTGGCCAGCAGTCACAGCAAGCACCGTTGCAGTACTAGGACTTGTCCGGTCGATCATGTGACTACTCGCCGTCCGGGTCGTTGATGTGGACATGGGGCGGGGTGACTTGAGCGATGCTGAGTGGGAACGGCTGCGGCCGTTCCTGCCGGTCAGCAATAGGCGTTGTGGCCGGTGGAGGGATCACAGGCAGGTGATCGACGGGATTCTGCACCGGGTGCGGACTGGTGTGCAGTGGCGTGACCTGCCGGAACGGTTCGGGCCGTGGAAGACGGTCTATGAACGGCACCGGCTGTGGTCGGCGGACGGGACGTGGGAACGTCTGCTGCAGCAGGTCCAGGCTGCGGCTGACGCGGCGGGTGAGATCGACTGGGACATCTCGGTGGACTCCACCATTGTTCGCGCTCATCAGCACGCGGCCGGCGCCCGGACCGATCCGCCGCCGATCCCGGCATCAAAGGGGGCCGAGCAAGCAGAACACCAGGGCGAAACAGCGTGGCAGAGCCTGCATGCCCGCCTGGTGGAGGTGGTGCAGGAAGTGAGGGCCTGGGCCGCTCGCGGGGCGGGTTCACCAGCAAACTCCACCTGAGCGCCGACGGCCGGTGCCGCCCGCTGTCCCTCATCGTCACACCAGGCCAGCGGGCGGACTGCACCCAGTTCACGAAGGTGCTGGACAAGATCCGCGTTCCTAAGCTCGGCCCGGGCAGGCCCCGCAAGGGGCCTGACAGCCTCGCCGCGGACAAGGCCTATAGCAACGGACCCATCCGCAAGTACCTGCGACGCCGGGGAATCCGGCACACCATCCCGGAGAAGGCTGACACCCAGACCGCCCGCCTGCGCAAAGGCTCACGCGGCGGACGGCCACCCGGCTTCGATGAAGAGCGGTACAAGAAACGCAACACCATCGAACGAGCCATCAACCGACTCAAGCAGCACCGGGCCGTGGCCACCAGATACGACAAGCGCGGCTACGTCTTCCTCGGCACAGCCACCGCAGCAGCACTCGCCATCTGGCTCAGAACATGATCGACCGGACAAGCCCTAGGAACCGCCGAGGGATGCCGTTCAGCTCAGCACATGGTGACAGTGGCCGTCGCATCCGCGATGTGAGCGGTCTGGAACCCGGGCCTCGCTTCGAGTTGCCCGTCCCTGCCTACCCGCACGAGTGTTGCTTGGACACCGCTGGTGCGGAAGGTGTACTCACCGGGGCCCTGGCAGTAGAAGCGGAAGGGCACGGAAGTCACCGCACCGTTCATGGAGACGTCAAGGCCGAACTGCTCCGACTTGATGACTTCATCCCCCTTGCGAATCTCGAACTGACCGGAGATCAGGCACCGGCTCGCGTTCCAGCCGATTGTCTGACCGGCGTAGCACTTCACGTCGGCGGAGCCGTTGGCCCCGCCGTAATCGCCGAGGCAGATCTTCCAGTCCGCAGCAGTCCAATTGTCGGAACTGCGGTTGTCGGTCTTGCTGGAGCATCCCTCGACTGAGAGACGGGAACCGGCGGCCTGGGCGGCAGCGGCGCCTGTCGCGGGTACGAAGAGACCTGCCAGCAGAACGCCGGCCGCAGCGGTCGAAAGCCGCTTTCCTGCGAGGAGTTTCATGCCTCATAGGTAGTGGCTGACGTCGCCTCAACGGGACCCCCGCCGGGACGACGTCACTCGTACGAGCCGCCCACACCACCTCCGGGAATGAAGCCGCAGCTCACCGCGAAGAGACGCGCGCTGGCGCGCGCCGCAAGGGCTCACCCTCGAAGATCACTACCGTTTGCGGATGGTGACAGCGTTCTTACCGGCACCCCGCGTACCGGCGGTCCGCTCTGGCTCTACTGGGCCGTACGGCGGCCGCGCAGGCCGCCGAGCGGGCCCGGCCTCGGGCTGCGGAGCAGCTGCTGGCCGTGTTCAGGGGCGAGGACGTCGTCAATGCGGGATGTGTCGGCGACCCAGGCTGCGGCGGTTGGTCAGGTCAGTGGCATTCGGAGGGAGTACTGGTGCCGTCGTCGAAGACGACAGTCAGGGGCACGGTGCCGCTACGGATGGTGGTCGTGAGATCGTGCGCCAGCCGCCTGTACACGGCGCCCGAGAGGGCCCAGGTGCTGTCATCCTTCCCGTACTTCGCATTCTTGGTCTGGGTGTCACGCATGGCGATCAGCACGCCGATGACGGAACGGCCGGACAGAGTGATCCGCAGCCGCTCGTCTCCTTGCTCGGAAGGGGCGGCCGGGGCACGGAAGTGAGGAATGTCCGCAGCATGTTCCTGGATGAAGTCCCACATGTCGCGGTGGCAGATCAGGTGCACGCTGCCGACGGTGGCCGCGGTGCCGAGCACGTTGTCGTGTTTGGCGAGCGAGCCGCGAACGTTGTCGTTGTCGCTCGACGGGGCGGCATCTGCATCCGGCGCAGGGGATCCGGCGGCAGGTTGTGTATGTGCGTCTGGGTGCGCATCAGCGACTGCGTCGGCGGCGGCCCGTCGCTGAACAGCGTCTTCGGGCCCGGCCTTGGCCTGATGGGGGTCGGGCGGTGGTGCCGCTTCGGTGTTGCCGGTCTCAGCGGTCTCGTTCGTGGAAGTGGTGGTGTCCGGCTCCTGCGGGAAGCTGGTGCCAGAGTGTTCATCTGGGTCTGGCTGCTCCGGCGTCCGGTCATGGGCCGGGCTGTCGACGCTACGAGCAGGCGGGGCGGTGGAGGCGCCAGGCAGACGGGCGAAGAGGTTGTCCACCGTGGTGCGCAGGTCATGGACGACACGCGACAGGTCGGTCACTTCCTGACGCAGTCCAGGAAGCGACTTGTTGATCTCCGAGAGCGAAGTGGAGGCGCTGTTGACGCGGTTGCGTGTTTCCCGATTGTCGGCGTGGAGATCGGATACGGCCCTCCGCTCCCGAACATGTCCCCAGCCGCCAGGTAGGTCTTGATCGCGCTCGGGGATCTTCGCTGAGATGTCGGAATTAGAAGGTTTGGCGACACCCACGCGAAGAACGCCGAGACGGCCAGAAGAACCGGACATCAGGGAATGAAACACCCCGCCGGGCGGTCCGGTCCGGGTGTTGATTGACGACAGGAATTCCCGACAGATAGAACAGGGCTCCGTACAACGAGGAGCGCCCGGTGCGGATCGTCTACTCCCGCTCGTCCACCGCGACCCAGTCACTGCTCCGGCAGCGGCACATCCTCACCGAGGCCGGCCTGCTGGTCCGGACCGAAGGAGTCGCCGAGGGATTCCACCCGGCCGAGGGAGTACTGCTGTTCGAAGACCCGGCGACCACCTCCAAGATCCCCGCACTAGGGTCCGTCTTCAAAGATCATCGGATAGTGGATCATGGCTGGGTGATACGCCGCCATGAACTCACCGATCAGGAGTGGGAGTTACTCGCTCCGCTCATACCGCGGGCCGTGACGGGACGGCCACGTGTCTCGGACCGGCAGGTCATCAACGGGATGGTCTACAAGATCCGGACCGGGATCTCCTGGCGTGACCTGCCGGAGCGCTATGGACCGTGGAAGACGGTGTACACCCGCTTCCGCCGCTACGCCCTGGACGGCGTGTTCACCCGGGCACTGCAGCAGATCCAGGCCCGCGCGGACGCGGCCGGCGACATCGACTGGCTCGTCCAGGTCGACTCCACCATCGTGCGCGCCCACCAGCACGCCGCCGCCACCGGCCGAAAAGGGGGATCCACCGGCCGGACGAACCAGACGATCACGCCCTCGGTCGATCCCGAGGAGGGCTGACTACCAAAATCCACCTCTCCTGTGACGGCAAAGGGCGCCCGCTCGCCATCCTGCTGACACCCGGGCAACGCCACGACAGCATCTGTGCACGGACCCTCCTGGAACGCATCCGCGTCCCGCGCACCGGCTTGGCCGACCCCGCCGCCGGCCCGACCAAGTCATCGCCGACAAGGCCTACAGCTCCCGCGGCTTCCGCGCTTACCTGCGCAAACGCGGAATCGCCCACACCATCCCGGAGAAGACCGACCAACGGCGACACCGCTGTAACCGAGGTAACCGCGGAGGTCGCCCACCGGCGTTCGACCGGCAGATCTACCGACAACGCAACGTGGTCGAGCGCTGCTTCAACCGGCTCAAAGGCTTCCGCGGAATCGCCACCAGATACGACAAGACCGCCACCTCCTACGAAGCAGCGGTCAGCCTCGCGTCATTCCTGCTCTGGGCAAGATCCGTTTGAAGACGGACCCTAGTACTGCAGCAGCGTTTCGCTATCTGGCCTGGTCAGAGGTGTCGTCCGGAGTGTAGTGGGCTGGTGGTGTGTCAGGGGCGGTCTTGCCGGAGTGCCCCTCCAACGAGTGGAGTCGTCGCCGGTAGTGGCAGTGGCGGGCGACGAGCTGGCGCCTGCGGCGCCAGCGTGACCAGTTCAGCATGTGCGCGCGAAGCGACCGGTCGGGTCGGCGGTTGCCGGTGAGGCGAGGCGCCAGGAGCCGCCGGACTTCTGCCACGGTGAGCGGAGCCAGGGGGCCGGAAGCGTTTCTGCACCCCCCTTTGCTCCCGCGTCGGCCGCCATGACCGCGAGGTAGGCATGGGCAAGCATGGCCAGGGTGATGTGCCGGTACCAGCCGATGTAACGGCGGACCTCGTACTGGTCCAGGCCGCACTCGTTCTTCGCGGCCTGGAAGCACTCCTCGATCTGCCGGCGCATCCCGGCGATCCGCACCAGGTCGGCCACCGCGGCCTCCCGTGGGGCGTAGGCGAGGAAATACGCGATCTGCTCGGGCTTGCTGGGATTGCGGCGGGCCAGTGCCCACCGCCGACGGACGGGAACATCGCCCTGGTAGTCGAACTCGGCCACCGTGGGCAATTCCAGTGCCGCCCAGTGGTAGAGCCGCGGCCCCTTGGCCCCGTCGCCGCACGAGATCGGCTCCCATGCCTCCACGGGGGCCTGAGCGAAGAGGTGGTCGATGCGCGGGCCGAAGACCTGCTGGGACTTGGGCACTGCGAGCACATAGCCGAGACCGGACTGCTCCAGCAGACGGCGGAAGCGTCCCTCTTGCCCGTAGGCGGCGTCCGCGGCCACCCAGGCGAGGGGGAGATCGGAGGCCAGGGCACGCAGTACGAGGCGCTTGGCCAGCTCTCCCTTGGTGGCGAAGCCGCGTTCGTCGGGGACTTTCGCCGCCCGGCAGCGCTCGCGGTCGTCCGTCCACGACCTGGGCAAGTACAGCTCCCGGTCCGCCAAAGCCCGTCCGGTGCTGGTGGCGTAGGCGGCGAAGACACCGATCTGGCAGTTCTCGGTGCGGCCGGCGGTGCCGGAGTATTGGCGCTGCACTCCGGCCGAGGTGGTGCCCTTCTTGATGAAGCCGGTGTCATCGATGACGAGCACCCCGCCGTCATCGCCGAGGTGCCTGGCGACATATGACTGCAGGTCGTCGCGGACGTCGGCGGCGTTCCAGGTTGCTCCATTCAGCAACCGCTGGAGGCCATCGGGGGTGCGATGCCCGGCGAACTCGGCCAGTTGCCAGCCGTTCTTGCGGCCGACAGGGGCGAGCAGGCCCCGCACATAGTCCCGCATCCGGCGCCGCAGGTCGGCACGGCCAAACCGGTGGCCGATGCAGAGGAAGAGGTCGTCGAGTTCTCGTTCCCAGGCCGCGTCCGCATGTTCGTCGATCACGTTGGGAGGCTGTCCGTATCACAGCCCGGCCATTTCCCCGATCCACTCGTTGGAGGAGCGGTCCGGCAAGACCGCCCCTGACACACCACCAGCCCACTACACTCCGGACGACACCCCTGACCAGGCCAGATAGCGAAACGCTGCTGGAGTCTAGAACGGCCCGCGTTCGCCAAGGTCGCCTCCGCCGCCCACCCCGGCGACACCCTCACAGTCTCAGAGCTGTTCCGGCTCTGCCGCGACCTGATGGACATCCACGCCGTCCGGGACTGGTGCCAGGCCCGCGGCGTCGTGCTACGAGTCCTGTCCGGGCCGCTGTCCAACTTCCACGACCTGGCCGCCGACGACGCCACCACCGCCCTGATCATCAACGTGATCACCGCCGTCGGGCAGTTCCAGCGCGACCTGCAAAACGAACTAACCGCCGAAGGGATCGCCGCGGCCGAAGCCGAAGGCCGCTACCGCGGCCGGCCACCCGCACTCACCGGAGACCAGCTCGAGGAAGTGCGGGCGGCGTTCCGTGACCAGGGCGCCTCGATCGCGAGTCTCGCGCGCGAGCATGGGGTGAGCCGAGTCGCCGTGCGCACCGCACTGGCCGACCTGCTGCCCGGCCCAAGGACCCCGCCCCCTCAGTCCTGATCGCAGATGGGCCACCCGCATCCGAACGGTGGACGGCGGTAACTCCGCCCGAACCGGCTCGCTATCGTCGTTGGCCGTTCGGTTGCTGCTCACGGGCCTCGACCCTTGGGATCTGGCTCAAAGTCCGTGAAGCGGTCACGGAGCGTGGTCTCATCGCGAGTACTCGGATCAGCCCGGCGCGGGTCTATACGATCAACCGTGATCCCGGTGGGGCGGAGGCCGATCGTTGGCAGAGGTGTGGCGTTCGAGCGGATCAGGCGGGTCGGGCATAGTGGCCTCATGAAGTATGTGTTCCTGATCTGTGACGATGAGAAGGTGTCGCCGACCATGGAGGAGATTGCGGCGGACCCGGCGCATCAGGCGTATGGGGCGGAGGCAGATCGGCGGGGAGCCAGTTTCGTCGGTGGTGCGCGGCTGCGTCCGGTGGCGGATGCGACGACGGTCCGTGTCCGTGATGGGGAGACGCTGGTGTCCGATGGTCCGTTCGCGGAGACGAAGGACTTTATCGGCGGTATTGACATCATCGAGTGCGTCGATCTGGATGAGGCGATCGCGATCGCGGCACGGCACCCCTACGCGAGCCGGGGTTGTGTCGAGGTCCGCCCCGTCTGGGAATGACCGCGCCGGAGGCGGTTCGTGTCGCGGTCGATGCGGCGTATCGGAACGAGTGGGGCCAAGTGGTCGCCACGCTGATCGGGCTGACCGGGAACTGGGACCTGGCGGAGGACTGCGCGCAGGACGCGTTCGCCGCCGCGTTGGCGACGTGGGGGCGTGATGGGATTCCGGATCGTCCGGGGGCGTGGCTGACGACGACGGCACGTCACCGAGCGACCGATCGGCTGCGGCGGGACGCAACGGGGGCGGCGAAGTTGCGGCAGCTTGCTGTGCTGGAGCGGGATCCCGTCGAGCCGACGGCGCAGGAGATTCCGGACGAGCGGTTGCGGCTGATCTTCACGTGCTGCCATCCCGCGCTGCCGTTCCCTGCCCGGGTCGCCCTGACGCTACGGACACTGGCGGGGCTGAGCACGGGTGAGATCGCCAAGGCGTTCCTGACCGCCGAACCGACGATGGCGCAACGCTTGGTCCGCGCCAAGCGCAAGATCGTCGAGGCCGGGATCCCGTACCGGGTTCCACCGGCGGAGCTCCTGCCGCACCGGCTGACCGCCGTCCTCGCGGTGCTGTACCTGATCTTCAACGAGGGCTACGACGAAGAAGACGGGCGCAGGGCGCTGGCCGCTGAGGGCGTCTACCTCGCCCGGACGCTGGTCCGTCTGATGCCGGCCGAGCCTGAGGCGCGCGGCCTGCTGGCGTTGATGTTGCTGCTCGAGGCCCGCCGCGCGAGTCGCACTGACGACGGCGTGCTGGTCACGTTGGAGAACCAGGACCGATCCCAGTGGGATCGCGCGCTGATCGCCGAAGGCCTTACGACGCTCGACGAAGCGCTGGCCATGCGGCGCTCCGGGCCGTACCAGGTGCAGGCCGCGATCGCCGCCTGTCACGCCACGGCGCCCGACGCCGCGGCCACCGACTGGCCGCAGATCGCCGCCCTCTACGCGGAGCTCACGCGGATGGCGCCATCTCCCGTGGTGGAGCTCAACCGCGCCGTGGCGGTCGCGATGGCCGACGGCATCCCCGCCGGACTCGCCCTCGTCGACGAGCTCGCCGAGTCCGGCGAGCTCGATGGCTACTACCTGCTGCCCGCGACACGGGCCGATCTCCTGCGCCGGGACGGCCGCCGCGCCGAGGCCGCGACGTCGTATGAGGAGGCGCTGCGACTGGCGCCGACCGACGCCGAGCGCCGCTATCTGGCGGGTCGTCTTTCCGAGCTCTGACCAGCACAAAGGCCATCGCGGCCGAATTTTTCGAAAGTTCTTCCCGGTCGATGTCGATCCCGGGCGGCCTCCTTCGTCGGTGGGGCGAAACCCACCGAACAGAGGGGCACCAGCAATGTCGGACACCGAGTACCTGACCGCCACCATGACCATCGACCGGACGCCGGAGCAGGTCTTCGAGGCCATCACCAACGTCCGCGGCTGGTGGAGCGAGAACCTCATCGGCCACTCGGCCGCCCTGTACGACGAGTTCGTCTTCACCGACGACAGCGAGTACGCCGGTGAGACCGCCCGAGCCAAGAAGGGCCTCCGTTTCGCAAGGTTCGAAATCACCGAGGTCGTGCCCGGTCAACGGATGGTCTGGCACGTCGTGGACTCCGACAACACCGGCCTCGACGACCGCGGCGAGTGGACCGACACCAGCGTCATCTTCGACATCACCACCGGCGCGCAGGGCACGACGTTGCATTTCACGCACGAAGGCCTCACCGCGGCCGAATCCGCCTGCTTCGAAGCGTGCTCGCGGGCCTGGGCCTTCTTCATCACCGAGAGCCTGCCGCAGCTGATCACCACCGGTGCGGGCCGGCCCATCGCGGGCTACCGCCGGTGAACCGCCACGAGGTGAAGGACACCGAACCCATGTCCGCCATGCAGAGCACCGTGGAGACCACGCGCCAGACGAAGGCGGGCCCGCACCAACGGCTCGTGCTGGTCCTGGCGTGCACCGCCCAGGCGATGGTGGGCCTCGACATCGGCATCGTGAACGTGGCCCTGCCCTCGATCCAGCGAGACCTCGGCGTCAGCCAAGGCAGTCTGCAGTGGGTCGTCGTCGCGTACGGTCTCCTGCTCGGCGGATTCCTCCTCGTCGGTGGCCGGATGACCGACCTGCTGGGGCGGCGTCGCATCCTGCTCGCCGGCCTCGGCTTGTTCACCGCCGCGTCGCTGACGGCGGGCTTGGCACAGCACATCGGCGTGCTGATCGCGGCCCGTGGGCTCCAGGGGCTGGGCGGCGCGCTCATCGCACCGGCGGTCCTGTCGCTGCTGGCCGTCACCTTCCGCGAAGGGCGGGAACGCAACCGGGCTCTCGGCATCGCCGGAGCCGTCGCCGGAGTAGGCGGAACGGTAGGCGTTGTCGCGAGCGGTCTCATCGCCGGCGGCCCGGGCTGGCGGTGGGCGTTCTTCATCAACGTTCCCACCGGCCTCGCGCTCATCGCACTCGCCATCGCCTGCCTCGCGGCCGACGAGCCCCGCGGCCGTTCCGGGCGGCTCAACGTCGCAGGTGCCAGCACGGTGACCGGCGGACTGCTGACATTCGTCTACGCACTCCACCATGCCTCCATCCACGGATGGACCTCCGCCGGCACCCTGGCGTGGTTCATCGCGGCCGCCGTGGTGATGGCCGTGTACGTGTGGTCGGAGAAGCGTTCACCGGCCCCGCTCGTGCCGGCCAGGGCGCTGCGGAACCGCACGCTCGTCGCGGCGAACCTCACCGCGCTGCTCGCGTTCGGCGCGTTCTTCTCGTTCATCTTCCTCGGATCGCTGCTGATGCAGCAGGAACTCGGCTTCTCGCCGACGCGTACTGGTCTGGCGTGGCTGGCCACGACAGCGACCGGGTTCGGGGTCTCGTGGGCTGCCGGCCGCCTCGCGGCCGCCGTGGGTGTCCGCCGCCTGCTGGTCACCGGCCTGATGCTGTTGACCGTCGGAGTGGTGTGGCTCACTCGGGTCCCCGCCGGCGCGGACTACCTCACCGACCTGCTTCCGACGTTCCTGATCGCCGGAGTCGCCGTCGGGATCCTGGGGCCCTCGCTCCAGATCGGCGCGCTGTCCGGTGTCACCGAATCCGAGTCAGGACTCGCATCGGGCTTGATCGAGACAATGCGCGAGATCGGCGCCGCGGCAGGCGTCGCCGCGGTATCAACGGTCCTCGTAGCCGGAACCGGCCTCGACGGTTTCCACACCGCATTCGCCGCTATCGGTATGCTCGCCGGTCTCGGAGCCATCACCGCGGCAACTGGCTTCCGGCGCGGTACCTAACCGGTTGCCGCCCCGGCCTGCGCCCGCACACGCTGGACGCGCGCTCGCCTTCGACCGCCTCGCCTGGGCCACGGCCCGGGCGGGCGACAGCCAGGCCAGCATGCGCGCGCTCGGCGAGGCCGCGGCCGCGCTCGATGTGGCCACCGCCGACGAACCCGCGCTCTTCTACTGGGTCGACTCCGGCGAGCTGCAGGTCATGGAGGCGCGGGTGTACACCGAACTGCGGCGGCCGCTGCGGGCTATCGGCCCTCGGGGAGTATCCGAACGGAAATTAGCGGTAGCGGAGCGATCTTGATTCCGGTTCGGTGACGTGCCTGTTTTGCCTGGTCAGCGGGCTCTACGGTCCTCGGCATGCCTGTTGAGTACCTGTCTGCTGACCAAGAGGCCCGCTACGGCCGATTCGCCACGGAACCCTCTCCCGGGGAGCTGGAACAGTTCTTCCGACTGGACACGAAGGCCCTCGGTCTGGCGCGGGTGAAGCGCCGTCCGGCGACGAGGTTGGGGTGGGCGGTGCAGTGGGGGACGGTGCGGATGCTCGGCACCTTCCTGACCGAGGACCCCACGGCGGTGCCGGCCGCCGCGGTGCGGTTCGTCGCCGAGCAGCTTGGCATCGCCAACGAGCACTTCGCCGAGTACGGGACGCGCGCGCAGACCGCGTACGAGCACGCGTGGGAGATCCGTGACGAGTACGGCTACCGGGACTTCGCCGCGGGCGAGGCGGAGCTGCGGGGGTTCCTGGCGGCGCGGGTGTGGTCGTCGCTGGAGGGGCCGCGCGCTCTGTTCGACCGGGCGGTGGTGTGGCTGGTGAACAACCGGGTGCTGCTGCCCGGCATCACGACGCTGGTCCGGATGGTGGCCGCGGTCCGCCAGGAGGAGAACGACCGGTTGCACGCCGTGCTGTACGAGGCGGTCCTGTCCGACTTGCGCACCGGGATGGTCCGGCTGCTGGAGGTGCCGGAGAGGAAGCGGATCTCGGAGCTGGAGCGGCTGCGGCTGGGCCCGATGCGGGTGTCGGGCAAGGCCATGGAACT
Source organism: Streptomyces sp. 11-1-2 (assembly GCF_003595545.1). NCBI lineage: Bacteria > Bacillati > Actinomycetota > Actinomycetes > Kitasatosporales > Streptomycetaceae > Streptomyces > Streptomyces sp. 11-1-2. The sequence goes on along the minus strand of NZ_CP022545.1, from coordinate 64,121 downwards.
GGCTTTGGAACGTGCCCGCGAGGTACACGGCCTGGGCGCCGGCGCGGTCGACGTCGGGCGGGTCCCGGCCGCGCGGATGACCGGGCTGGCCCGGTACGGGCTGTCCTCGAAGGCGCCGACGCTGAAGAAGCTGGAGGTCACGAGGCAGACCGCGACGCTTCTGGCGGCTGTGCGGCACCTGGAGAGTGCGACGGTGGATGACGCGCTCGATCTGCTGCACGCTCTGATGGCCACCAAGCTGCTGGCGAAGGCCGAGCGGATGGGCAACGACGCCAAGCTCAAGGCGCTGCCGCAGCTGAGGAAGGCGGCGAAGAAGGTCGCCGCGGCGGTCGACGTGCTGATGACGACGCCGCCTGCGACCGAGGCGGGCGAGGTGGTCTCCGTGGCGGACGCGTGGTCGGCGATCGAGGCGGTCGTTCCGCGCGAGCAGTTGGCCGCGGCGCTCGCCACGATCGCCGCGGTGGTCCCGGATGGCGACGCGGAGTGGCGGGCCGAACTGGTGGCCCGCTACGGCACGGTGCGCGGGTTCATCCGCCTTCTGGTCGAGGTCATCGACTTCGGCGCGGTCGAGGCCGGCGCCCCGGTGGTGAAGGCGCTTAAGCAGTTGCCGGACCTGATCGGCCGCAAGAAGGTCGGCGCCGAGGAGGTCTCCACGGAGCTGGTGACCGGCTCGTGGCGGCGGCTGGTGTTCGCCGGCCCCAATCTGCCTCACGGCCTGGTGGACAAGGCGGCGTACTCGTTCTGCGTCCTGGAGCACCTGCACCGCTCCCTGCGTCGTCGGGACGTGTTCGCCACCGGGGGCGACCGCTGGGGCGACCCCCGGGCGAAGCTGCTGGCCGGGGAGAAGTGGAGGGCGGCTGAGCCGAGGGTGCTCACCGCGCTCGGGCTGGAGAGCGAGCCAGCCGGGCATCTCGCCGAACTCGCCTCCGCGCTGCACGCCGCGTATGTTCAGGTCGCCGCCGGGCTGCCGGGCAACAGCGCGCTTCAGGTGGTAGGCGGGAAGGAGAGCAGCAGCAGCGCGGTGAGGAGCTGGAAGATCGCGTACAGGGTGCCGGGGGCGGCGTTGTGGGCCAGGTCCAGGACGGGTGGGCATTCCTGCCGAAGATGCGCAATTCTGGATGATGTGTCTGGTCGCGCGCAGCCCGCACACGCGGACGCGATCGGCGACCACAGCGGAGGTTCTACAGCCGATGAGCAGCCCCGAGCATGAACCGGCAGGCGCCCGCGACACCACCGAGGGTCACACCTACACGATCACCGGCGGCGACTGGGACGAGATCTTCTCCGCGGCGGAGAAGGCGGACGACGAGCGGATCATCGTCAACATGGGTCCGCAGCACCCGTCCACGCACGGTGTGCTGCGGCTGATCCTGGAGATCGACGGCGAGACGGTGAAGGAGGCCCGCTGCGGCATCGGCTACCTGCACACCGGCATCGAGAAGAACATGGAGTTCCGCAACTGGGTCCAGGGCACGACGTTCGTGACCCGCATGGACTACCTGATGCCGCTGTTCAACGAGACGGCCTACTGCCTGGCGGTGGAGAAGCTGCTGGGCATCACCGACCACATCCCGGAGCGGGCGAGCGTCATCCGCGTGATGATGATGGAGCTCAACCGGATCTCCTCCCATCTGGTCGCCGTGGCCGCAGGCGGGATGGAGATCGGCTCCACCACGCTGATGGTCTACGGCTTCCGTGACCGCGAGGTCATCCTCGACATCTTCGAGCTGGTCACCGGCCTGCGCATGAACCACGGCTACGTGCGGCCCGGCGGGCTGGCGCAGGACCTGCCGCCCGGCGCGCTGGACGATATCCGTGAGGGCGTGAGGCTGCTGCGCTCGCGGCTGCCCGAGTACGACAAGCTCGCCACCAACAACCCGGTCTTCAAGGCCCGGCTGATGGACGTCGGCTATCTGAACCTGGCGGGCTGCATGGCGCTGGGCGCGACCGGCCCGATCCTGCGGGCCACCGGCCTGCCGCATGACCTGCGCAAGTCGCAGCCGTACTGTGGCTACGAGGGCTACGACTTCGAGGTCGAGACCGCCGACACCTGCGACTCCTACGGGCGGTTCCTGATCCGGCTGCACGAGATGGAGCAGTCGCTGCGGATCGTCGAGCAGTGCCTGGAACAGCTCACGGGCGGCGGCGGCGAGGTAATGGTCGCGGACAAGAAGATCGCGTGGCCGGCCCAGCTGGCGCTCGGCGCGGACGGGCTCGGCAACTCGCTGGACCACATTCGCAAGATCATGGGCGAGTCCATGGAGGCGCTGATCTACCACTTCAAGCTGGTGACGGAGGGCTTCCGCGTCCCGCCGGGGCAGACCTACACGGCGGTCGAGTCCCCCAGGGGCGAGCTGGGCGTGCACGTAGTCTCCGACGGCGGCACGCGCCCCTACCGGGTGCACTTCCGCGACCCGAGCTTCACCAACCTGCAGACGATGGCCGCGATGTGCGAGGGCGGGCAGGTCGCGGACGTCATCGTCGCCGTGGCCGGCATCGACCCGGTGATGGGAGGCGTGGACCGGTGAGAGCCATCGCGTGACCGTGGTTGACTCGTCCGCCCGTTCCCCGACTCCGGCGACGGCTGCGGCGACCCTTGGGCACCCGACCGGCATCACCGGACCTGTGGCCCTCGGCCCCTTCGGGGTGCCTTTAACGAGCGGCGAACCAGGTGACAAGTAACCCGCCAGTAGCCTTCAGATCGAAGGGGCGGGCTTTTGTCCTGTCTGGGGCCGGGGCCCGGGGAACGGAACGGGAAACCGGTGTTGCTGTCAGGAGTTTTGACGGCGGGTCTTTCTGTGCTGGCCAGGACCGTTTCGACCGCCTCTGAGGGGCACGGCCGTGATACGAGAGGGTGCCGACCATCAGAGATGGGCGGCACCCTCGTGAGCGGTTCGGTTCAGTTGTCGAGTGCCTGCCGGATACGGCGGGAGGGGCTGAAGGTGTAGAGGTCGAGGATGTCGGGCGCCTGCGTGAGGCCGGGGCCGCCCGCTTCGATCCAGGCGGTAATGTCCCGCGACGCGTCCGGGTCGTTCACCAGGCCGAGCCAGACAGGGCGTCCACCGGCTTTGCGGCCCTCGGCGGAGGGCTGGATGACGATCACGTTGGCCTGCTCGCAGGCGTCCAGGCAGTCGGTGGGCCGGACGTTGGCCACTCCGGTCAAGGACTTAGCGCAGGTCGGTCAGCTGGGCACGGTGGTTCAGGCCGCGGACTTTGGGGGTGCCGCAGCAGCAGCCCCGGCAGACCGTGACGGTGCAGCGGGACGCCGCCCCCTGTGCGGGGGCGACGGTTTTGGGAGTGCGGCGGCTCACTTGCCGTCCTCGGCTCCGGCTCGCTTCCACGCGGCCTCGCGCAGCAGCCGCAGACCGTTGAGGCCCACGATGACCGTGGAGCCTTCGTGCCCGAGGACACCGAGCGGCAGCGGCAGCGTGAACGCCAGGTCCCAGATGACCAGGCCGGTAATGAACGCTGAGGCGATCACCAGGTTCTGTACGACGAAGCTGCGGGCTCGGCGGGAGAGGGCGACGACGGTGGGGACGGTGGCGAGTTCGTCGCGCATGATCACCGCGTCGGCGGTCTCCAGGGCGAGGTCGGAGCCGGCGCGGCCCATCGCGATGCCGGTGTGGGCGGCGGCCAGCGCGGGGGCGTCGTTGACGCCGTCGCCGATCACCAGGACCGCCTCGACCCACCCCGACCTCGGCGGCCCGTATGCCCTCCGCCGGGCGGCTCCCCACCGCTTCACCCTCACCCCGCGCGCGGACGTGCTCACCGACCAGCAGATGAACTGGCTCCACCCCGCCAAGCACGACGACCGATGGCGCGGGCCGCACAGGCCCCTGCAACGCGACGTCCTCAGCGACCTATACGCCAAGATTTTGTTCCGTGCGTTCTACGACGGGTGCGTCTCCGCGGAGGACCAGGGCTCGACGGAGCGGGCCGCCGCCATCGCCGGGCTGATCGACACCGGACTGCTGATCCTCATCGAGGACGGCAGCGCCGTCCTGTCCGACGACGTCCGGTACGGCCTCCGCGACCTCGACGCCAACGAGACTCCGTCTACCTACTGATAAGGCTCATGGCAGAACCACTGACATCCAGTGGCAGAACCCACTGACGTCCTCGCGGCAGACGACAGCCGACCAGCCATCCGCAAAGTAGAAATCCCGGTCACACGCCGCCTGGCGCCGTCCACACTCCACCATCCAAGCCATCTTGACGGGTTAAAGAAATAGGTTAAACAACAGGGTAAATACTGCTAGGGTTGGGGTGCGAAAGGAGATCGACATGGCAACCGAGGAAGAGCTGTTCGCGTCGGTCGACGCGCTGCTGGAGGAGGAGCCGCAGCTCCCGCCCCCGGCGGAGCGCGCCCGGCTGCGCGAGGCCGCCGGCATCACCCAGGCCCGTCTCGCGACCGCGTTGAAGACGTCGACGCAGACGGTGAAGAACTACGAGAACGGCCGCAGCGAGCCGAAGTCGCCGCGCCTGGAGGCATATCAGCGGCTGCTGCGCGGCTGGGCGGCGAAGTACCCCGCCCACAGCGCCCCCACCGCCCCTGCCCCGGCCGCCGCGCCCCAGCCGGAGGTGCCGGAGACGTTCACCGGCCCGGCCGCCCCCGAGGCCACCGAGCCGGAGACCGCCGCGCCCGTGAAGACCCCGGCCGTCCAGACCACGCACGAGCGTCCCGCCAGCCCGGCCGCAACGTCGCGCCGCCCGGCGGCGAAGAAGACTGTCAAGCCCGCGGCCGACCCGCGGTTCCCGCACGGTCCGCTGGCCGTGCTGGACGGTGACGGCTCCGCGTACGGTGTGGGCGGCATCGTCCTCGATTGCCCGGCGACCACGATCGTGGAGCTGGTGGAGTGGACGCTACGTGAGTCCGGCCTCGGTGCGCCGAAGCTCAACCGGTACGGCAAGGACTCCGATCCGCTGATCGTGCTCACCGCCGCGGCCGCCGTGAAGCTGGGGCTGCCGGAGCGCCTGGAGGGCCACGAGCAGCGCCGTTCCCTGCGCCTCCCGGAGGACCACCCGGTCGTCAAGCAGGTAGCGAAGGCGAAGTGGCAGCTCACACAGCGCGGGTTCGGTCCGTGGGCGCGCATCTACCGCAAGGCCCAGGGCCGCGAGCGGCACTGCGTGCAGCTGGCGATCCTGTCCTGGGACGCCCTCGATGAGCGGTCCTGGCCGGGCGTCTCCGAGATGGAGCCGGCCGACATCGCCCGCGTCCTCGGTGTCTACGCGACCCGGGTCATCACCCCGCGCGGCTCCACGGCCGTCTCCGGGCTGGAGCTGATGACGGCGCTGCGCCCGCCCACGAAGGCCGTGCAGGACCCGGCCACCGGAAACTGGGTGTCCGGCTACAACTCCGGCTCGCTGGGGACTCAGCCGATGGACCCGGCGCCGCCGGAGGCCACCGCCGAACACCCCGTCGTCGTCCAGTCCGGCTGGACCGGCGGCTTCCTCAACGAAGAGGCGTACCAGTGGGTGCGGCCGGTGGACCTGCTCACCGATGAGGAGTGCCTGCTGCCCTTCGCGGTCGGCCTGGACCTCAACACCGCATTCCTCGCTGCCGCAGCCCGCCTGGTCGTCGGCCTGTCCGCCCCGGACCACTTCCACACCCCACAGTTCAACCCGAAGATCCCCGGCTCCTGGCTGGTCGACCTGAGCCACATCGAGCTGGACCCGCGCCTGCCGTCGCCCTTCACACCGACCGGCGAGCGCCCGACCGGTCCGGCCTGGTACCAGACCCACACCGTCGCCTACGCCCAGGAGCTCGGCTACGACGTCCACCCGATCGAGGCGTACCTGCGGCGGGACACCGGCGCGTACCTGGACCCGTGGCACGACCGCCTCAAGAACGCGTACGTCGACACCCTCGCCGACCTCGGCGTCACCCGGGACCTGGACGACCGGCACTTCCTCTCCGCCATGGAGCGCCACAAGGACGTCGACCCTGCCCTGGCGGCCGTCCTCTCCGCCATCAAGGCCACGGTCAAGGGCGGCGTCGGCAAGCTGCGGGAGCGCCCCCAGGGCAAGCACTACAAGGAGGGCGAGCGGTGGCCGGCCCTTCAGCGGCCGACCTGGCGCCCGGACATCCGCGCCGCCGTCATCAGCAAGGCGCGGGTCAACATGCACCGCAAGCTGCTGAACATGTCAAAGATGACGGGCCTGTACCCGCTCGCCGTGCTGTCCGACTGCGTCGTCTACCCAAGCCCTGGCGACAGCCCGCTCGACTTCCTTCCCTATGCCGCCTCGGGCAAGCCGCAGCCCGGCGGCTTCCGCCTCGGACCCACCCCGGGCCTGGCAAAGCTGGAAGGTGTCCAGGAGATGGCCTGGGCGGTCGACCTGATGGAGCAGGGCTACAACCCGGCCCGCCACATCAAGGGCGGCGACGCCGTCCTGGACGAAGGAGAGTAGAGCCATGGGGGAGATCGAGGACGCCCTCGAGCGCGCCGACCGAGAGTCGTTCACCCGGGAGCCGCCCAAGACCCTCCAGGGCCGCATCAACTTCCTGATGAAGCAGCTCAAGAGCGCGAAGGCCGTTGCGACCGAGCTCGGCGTCACCGCCGACTCGGTCAACCGCTACCGGCGCGGCGCACGAAAGAACCCGCCCAAGGACATCGCCGACAAGATCGACGCGGCCGTACGCTCCCGCTGGCAGCCCCAGGTCCGCAAGCGCCGCCGGAAACAGGCCGCCGCCACAACCGGGATCACCGTGGAGACCCGGGCCCGGTTCGGCTACACCGCACCCATCGGCACGACCGACGACGGACGGTTCCGGCGACTGACCGTGCACCTCCCTCCGGAGTACGCGCAGCGCCTGTTCGACGCGCGCGACACCGGGGCCAGCGACCAGGAGATGCGTGGAATCATCGCCGAAGGCTTTAAGGACGTGTATTTCCAGGACGGCGGGGCCCGCGCTATGGGACTCTCGGACGTCGCCATCAACGACATCGACTATTTGGACCTGGACTTCTGAAAGCAGGGAAAGGCGTGAACACGGAATTCCCGGCCATTGACGCCGTCCGCGAGTCCGACCAGCGTCACGAGGCCCGCCCTGCTGATCGCGTACGAGCCTGCATCACCGCGCCGGAGACTGCCCCCACCGACGCCCACGCTGGTGTGTGGCTGGAGGAGGACGGCGGCGTATGGGCCGACTATCCCACCGTGCCGCCGGACGACCACGTACTGCCGCTGGTGTGGGCTGACGATCGTCCCGTCTCCCGAGGTGAGTTGAGAGCACGCGGGTATGTCCTGTCCCGGATCGCTGTCTGCCGCACCGAGCTGGTCTCCAGCTTCGGAACGCCGCAGGTAGACAGGTCCGCGCAGTACGCCTGCGTGTGGCTGATCAACGACGGAGACGTCTGGGCCGACTATCCGACAGCCGACCCCAAGGAGGACCTGGTCCTCCCACTGGTGTGGGCGCGGGAACAGACCGACTCCCGAAACGAACTGGCAGAGCGGGGCTATGTCTTCACCCGCATCGGATGGAGCCTCTGAGCCCCGCAGCCCCCGCCACGCTGGACGTCGTCTGGCTCGGATAGCCACCTGGTGACAACGCCCCGACCCCGGCATTGCAGCTGCCGGGGTCGGGGCGTTTCGCATCGTGCCACGGCCGTATCCACCAAACGCTGCCGGGCAGTCCCTTTCGCCGGGCGGTTGTGCCCGGCAGCAGTTTTCCCCAGCCTGCTTGCCGCTCCATGTCCCCCAGCCCCTTTCAGGAGTCGGCAGCACCGCCCCAGGCAACTTCGAGACAGTTGTTCGATCAGCCCTCGGTGCTTCACTTCCTCTGGCACTGACCCATTACGGCTTGTATGGACCGGCGTGAACCGCGTTTAACTTTAAGAGCTAGCTGGCTGAATGGCACACGCTGCCCGGCCTACCCGAGCCTCAGGCGTGGTCATCGTTGTGGACCCTCCTCAACCACCTGGGCTCTTCTTGGTCTGCAAGCCACTTATGCTAACTACAGCCACCCCGCCAACTGGCTCAAAAGCTCTGGTCCGAGAATGGCCATCGACTGAGCCGTCAATCAATGAAACATTGACGGCTTTCCGGGTGGAATTGTGCTCAACTTGACCAGAAGTAATTTGTAGGCGCAATGTGTCGGCAAGCAGTCTCCCTCGCGGAGAGTCCGCAGTCCAGAGCGCCACCAAATGCACGAGTGGCAACAACACGTGCCAAGTCATCAAGGGCCGCGGGCTGAAGATCGACTCCTGGACCTCGCACGCCTATCAGTTCCCACAGAACGGCCGGACGTGCGACATCGTGGTGACATTCAAGTACAACGTCACCATTGCACATCCGGGTGTGTGGCAGGTTGCCACGTTCAGGGGCTGCAAGGTCGCTCCTTCCCGCGGCTACATCAGATGGGACGCGCACAATGTGGGCCCGGTTACCTTCAGCGGCAGGACCTTCGTGAACGTCTCGTGGACGGATGGTTTCGGAACGACACCCAAGGCAGAGATCAAGAAGTAGGCTTGCGCTGAGGATTCCCGCCTGTCACCGATGAGAGGGCAGAGACATGACCGACCACCAGCGCCTTACTCCAACGGTCGGCTATCCGTCCCGTTGGCGGGTGTACCTACGTCGGTTCGTGCAACTGCCTGGGATCTTTCAACTGACAACTTGGGCCGAGGCCAGCCTGCCTCTCGTCAGAGGGCGTCTGGGGTGGATCTTCGACAGCCCGTCAAAGTGCTCCTGACGCAGCTCTAAGCTGGCGTTTTTGGTACCACAGGCATGATTCCTCAGCTGCGGACCGATGGTGTCTTCTGTCTCCCTTCATCGTGGGGACAGGAGGCGCCATTGCCTCGTTGGGACGCAAAGCGGCCCACCAGGCTGGTTCCCCAGTCGCCGCCGGCACCGAGCCGTCTCGCGTGCGAGATACCGACCCGGCCGCGGCCGCGCTCGACTACGGCCTGTCCCAGCGCGCCCTAATCGCCGTCTCCGGCCGTACAACGACGTCGAGGAGCTAAACCCGCCGACTCGCCGCACTCGCCCACAGCGGCCTCCAGGCCCTCGATGAACCGACGGTACGCGCGGTGGTCCGCCAGGCCGTCCGCGACGTCCGCACCGCCCCGCCTCCGCCGCCCGCCGATCCGCTGGCGGACCCCGCGCTCGCCGCGATGCGCCCCGTCGTCGACGACCTCGCCGCCAGCACGCACCAGCTCGGGGAGCTGATGCTCGAAGTGATGGTCTGCATGGGATTGACAGTTCCTGATCATCACCGAGGTGTCAGTGGAAAATCCGCCTTGAACAGGGGGAAGACGCTGACATCCTCTGCCGACTGGTCGTGACACGAGTGACGAAGGCCGATGTCAACTTCGTGCAGACTGGTATGCACCCCGCTCCGTTCTCGCAGGCCACGAGCCGGGCCCGCACAGGGTGCTGAGCGTGCGCCTGCGCCAAACTCCGCATGATCCCTGTGTCTGCCTGCGCCGGGCCGAGTGCAAACCTTGCAAGGCGATGTCCATGCAGTGAGCCCCGCAGGCGAAGCCCCGGGAGCGTCGCCGGACTGATGTTCAACATGCCGTCACAGGCCGCGTGACCGTCAGCAGTTTGTCTCCGGGCGTGCCGTCGGCCCCGCGCGGCGACGAGCAGACCTGTCGGCCTCGGCGAGCGACGGCTGAGGCGCTGCGCCTGCTGACCCGGCCGGCCGTGAGGGAAAGGCGTCCCGGGCCCGGCCACCCGGCTCTACGGTGTGCCGGGTGAGGGAACAGGGGGATACCGGCGGCTGGCCAGGAGCTGCTGCCAAAGGTCGATGATGTGCTCGCCTCGGCTCTTGAGGCTCAGGGCGAGCCGGGTGTGCGGGCGTTGGCGTTGCTGCAGGATGCGCGCCAGGTGCTCGTCGGTGCGGGCCTTGTGCGGCCGGCGGAGGTCGCGGAGTCGTGTCTGCGAGGCGCGGCGGACGCGCTGCTGAGCCTGCCTGGTGCCCCGGTGGTGGTGGGCCTGAAGTCCGCGGTCTCAGGCCTGCTGGACGCGGTGGATGCTGCCGGCCGCGCCGCGGCTACCCCGCCCCGGGAACCGGCCGGCCCGCCCGCCCCTACGTCCGCTGGCACCCCGGATGCAGTGGCGTGGGAACGGGTGTGCTCGGCGGCGGCAGCGCTGCGCGGGCAGATGGACCGGCCGGGCCAATACCACCGGGGCCGAGCCGCGGGCATCGCCGAGCGGCTGATGGGGGTGAAGCTCGGCGCCGCGCAGGAGGAGGCTCTGGGTGTGTGGGGTGAGGTGTACGGGAAGACGTCGGGCACCCTGCACGGCGCCACCGTCGAGGCCGGTCGCGCGGCCCGGCTGTACGCCGAGGTGCTGGCCGCGGCGCGGGAGTTGTTGGTGCCGCTGCCCGGCCGCGCCGCGAGGGTCCTTAAGCTCACCGCCCTTCACCGTCCGGGCCCGGAGCAGGTGCGGGAGCTCGCCCGGTGGGCCGACCCGCGCGCCACCGCGTTCTTCTTCCGCTCCCGCCCCGCGCCCGCCTGGCTTCCGCTCCTTCAGGAGCACGCGCCGCATCTGCTGCTGCCCGATGGCCCGGCTGGCGGTGTATGGCCGGCCGCGGCGTTCTTCGAGCACCTCGCCGGTACCGACCCGCAGGCGGCCGGTGCGTGGATCGCCGAGTACGCCGAGACCGTCGCGGCCGCGGGCAGGCCGGCGCTGGATGCGGTGCTGCGCCTGGCCGGCCGCGACGCTGCCCTGGTGACGCCGGCGCTGGTGCGTGCCGTGCTCGCCCGGCAGGCCGCCGACCGGCCGGCGGGAAAACCGGTGACTCCGGAGGAGGGGTGGACGCTGCGCCGGGCGGCCGAGTGGGCGTTGGCGGTGCCCCTGCCGGCCCGGGATCGTGACTGGATCCTCACGGTCGAACTCCTGCTCGCCGCCACGGTCGACGCCGAGCACGCCGCCGCCCGCTACCGCCGCGCCGCACCGGCCGAGCACGCCCGCGCCGCCGCGCACCGGTTCGCGACCGCCGTCGCAGCCCGGGAACTCGCCGGCGGCGTCGCGCAGCGCGGTTGCCGGACCGATTCTTCAGGCGCGACCAGGAAGAACAGCGACGGCAGACGCTGCCCGAACACGTCGCTGACACCGTGGCGCAGCCCTCGCGCGACCGTACTTCCCATCTGGGATCTCCTCCATCAACGCTGTTCGGCGATTGTTCATGGAGTGGATCACGCGCATTCTCCAGAGGCCCAATAGATGGAATTGCGCTCGCGATAACCGTTGCTTATCGGGGGGCGTGGAGCCGACTCCTCTCGATCTGCGCGGAAAAGGTAAACGCGAAAGTGGAAAGTGGTGCCCGGTTGACGCCGGATCTCAGGACAGCCATGTGGTGCGAAGGCTTTTCAGTGTGTGGTGGAAGCCGGGAAAGGTCTTCTTCACGCATCCGGGATCGTCCAGGGTGATGCCAGGAGTGCGCAGGCCGGTGATGCTGAAGGCCATGGCGATGCGGTGGTCGCCGCGACAGGCGATGTGTGCCGGGCGGGGCCGCGAGGGGTGGATCTCGATCCAGTCCCGCCCGACCAGGACCGGGATCCCGAGGGCGCGCAGGTTCTCGGCGCAGGCCTCGAGCCGGTCGCATTCCTTGATCCGGGTGTTGTAGACGTCCTCGATGCGGACCGGGCCATCGGCGAAGGGCGCGATGGCGGCCAGCGTGGGCATGGTGTCGGAGATGTCGCGCATGTTCACGGTGATGCCGGCCAGCCGTCCGCCGTCGGCACCGGCGAGGGTCACGTGGTCCTCGGCCAGCGTGACGTGTGCTCCCATCCGGGAGAGCACCTGGGCGAAGCGCAGGTCGCCCTGCAGGCTGTCCGAGCCGAGCCCGGGGATGGTGACGCGGCGCCCGGTGAGCGCGGCCGCCGCCAGGAAGTAGCTGGCGGTGGAGGCGTCCGGCTCGATCGGGTAGCCGGTGGCCAGGTAGGGCTGAGCGGGCACCGTGAAGGTGTCCGCGTCGCGGTGCACACGCACCCCGAAGCGCTCCATCATCGCCATGGTGATGTCCACGTACGGTACGGAGACCAGGTCGCTCACGGTGATGGTGAGCCCTTGCTCGGTGAGCGGCCCGACCAGTAGCAGCGCGGTGAGGAACTGGGAGGACAGTCCGGCGTCCAGGGTGACGTGCCCGCCCCTGATCCCGTCGGCATGGACGGTCAACGGGTGGTGGCCCTCCCGCTCCCGGTGGACGAAGGTGACGCCGAGGTCGCGCAGGGCCCGGGTGAGCGGGCCGAGAGGGCGGCGGCGCATCTGGGCGGACGCGTCGAAGTGGAAGACGCCGTGGCCGGCGGCGGCCAGCACCGGAAGGAACCGCGCGGTGGTGGCGCCGTCGCGGCAGAATACCGACGCCTCCTCGGCCGCCGGTCCCCGCACGCGGCCCTCGACCGTCCACCGGTCCGGCTCGCGGTTCAGCCGGTAGCCGAGCGCGGCGAGGCCCTCCGCGAACCCCATCGAGTCATCCGAGACCAGGGGCCTGTGCAGCACCGTGGTGCCTTGCGCCGCGGCCGCCAGGAACAGCGCGCGGGCGGTGACAGACTTCGAGCCCGGGACGTCCTGGCACGGGAAGCGACCCTCCGCGAGGTGTTCGGCGCTCCCACGCGGTCGATCCTCGCTCAGCGGAATGGAGAGTTCGTCATTCATGCCTTGGGCTGGTCCTTCGCACGGTCGTGGTCTCACTGGCCGACATCGTCTCGCAGGGCGACGAGGCCTTCCTCGGCGCCGTCCCTGGCGGGCAGCTCTTCTACAGGGAGTGTTCGACGGTGGTGTCGGCCATCAGGTCGAGTGCTTTGGTGGATGCTGTGGGGCGGCGGAGCGCGATGCCGATGGAGAGTGCGTCGATGGTCCCCAGGTGGGCGAGGCGGCTCGCCATCGAGTTCGGTGACCGAGCCGCGCACGACCGCTTCGGGGTCTTTGAGGATCAGATGGATGAACACCTTGTCCGTCGCGCCCAGGCCGGGCAGCGAGGCTTGGGCGCGGGTGACGAATTCGCCGCTCACCGGGGACGACTTGGGTGCGACCACCAGACCTCACTTCGCTCGCGATGCATGGGATCGGCTCCCGATACGAGCAGGACGCTAGCACGAGCTGGATAAGTCATCTCGATACTCATGGATAGCTTGGATAGTTCATCCTCCGATAATCCGGACGTGGTTCGCGCGCAATCTTCGCCTCTGAGCCTGGCACCGCCAGTGCGGGCCGGCAGCAGTGCGACCGGCCCCCGAGCTGGATGGCCGCTCGGGACGGCAACGTCCGTCCCGAGCAGGCCCCATCGGTTCCGACGAAGACGAAGGAGAGGACGATTCCCGCCACGCCGCTCACCCTGATCGCGGTCATCGACGGCCTCCGGCCGGCCGCTCTCAGCGCCTCGAACACCCCGTTCCTGTCACGATTGGCCGACGAGGGCTGTTCCTACGACTGCGCGGTCGCCACCTTCCCGGCGTTGACCCGCGCGAACGCCGCCACGCTGGCGACGGGGTGCCACCCCGGCCGCACCGGGATCTTCGGAAACCGGGTGTGGCATCACGCATTGGGACACATCGACACGGCGGACGCCGCAGACGTGCGGCGGTTCCGCGGCGTCGGGGCGATGCCGCAGGCGACCATCGCCGAAAAGCTCGGCAGGTTGGGCCGCGGCGCCACCATCATCGGCAACGGCTCGGCCGGCTGTACCTATCTGCTCAACCCCGGCAGCGATGGCGGGCACGGAGCCAGGATCGCCTCGGTCGGCCCCGAGAGCGAGGTCTACCGCTCCGTTCCCTCCAGCGCCATGGCCGCCCTGGAAGACCTGGGACCGCGACCCGCCTCCGACGACGAGGCGCTGGAATGGGCAGTCGCCGCGGGCGTGGTCTCGATCACGACAGAGGCTCCTGACCTGGTGATCTTCTGGTCCGGGCAACCCGATACCGCCCACCACTACACAGGGCTGACGTCGGCGACCAGCGCCGAGGCGATCCGACGGGTTGACCAGGCCGTACGCACACTCCACGGCGCCGCGCTCGACACGGGGCGGGAGTGCAATCTGATCCTCACAGCCGACCACGGTTTCTGCGAGACGCTCGAGTCAGTGGAGCTGACCGAGACCCTGAACCAGATCGCCGACCGCACCGGTCTGCCATCGAACGGATTCGTGCCCACGTTCAACTGTGGCGCCGTCTTCGGCTACTTCGAGCCGGACACCCCGCTGCCCCTCCGCGCGAGCGTCGCGAGCCAGATCGCCCAAGAGCCGTGGGCGGGCCCGGTGTTCTGCGCGGACGCCTATTGCCCCGATGCCGCATTCCCGCTGTCGCTGGCCGCCGGCGGCGACTCACCGTTCACACCAGACCTGATCATCACCATGCGAACGGACCCGGCTGACCAGGCCGGGCCAACAGACCCGCCGGCTCGTGCCCTGCATGCGCGGGCCTCAGGAACCCGGGCCCTCAGCGGCGTACACGGCACCGTCCACCCAGCCGATATGCGCATCCCGCTGATCCTGCACGGCCCGGCCTTCGCGCCACGCACCCGCCGCGCCCTCCCCGCAGGGCCGGCCGACATCGCTGCCACCGCGTACACGCTCGTCACAGGAGAACTGCTCGACGATGCCGACGGCCGCGTGTTGACCGAGTCGCTGCGCGACGGGGGGCCGGCACCCTCCGCGGTCGAAGAGACCATCCAGCGAGGCGACGCGTGCGTCACCCTGAGCCGGGTCGACGGTCGTTCCTACCTCCTGGGGGGTGTGACGGGCCAACAGAACTGGACGGGTTAACGGAGCTGGACCCGGCGCGAGGGTCCCGCCGATCAGGGCCCTGCCACGCCCCCTGGCCCCGGGCGGTCCGCTGGGCCCGCGCCGGTCGATCCTGGAACCTCTCGCACTGTTCCAGACGCCTCCTGACGGCGCGTTCTCTGTCTTCCCCGACGTCTGACACTTCGACCCCGACCACGTCACGGTGGCGGACTGCCTCCTGGCCTCAGGGGTCATCGCCGTTGCCCGGTGCGTCGTTCGGCGCCCTCGGACATCCGCGGATGAGCTTCGCCGCCGACGACGCACAGCTCCGTCGGGGACTTACGGCCATGGCCACCATCCTCAACGACTGGGACAACTGATGCACTCGAAGCCACAGCCCACGACACCCCCGACGGCCGCCGCGACACGGACTCACGACCACAACCCCGACGACCTGCGCCGCCGTGAGAGCCCCGTCTTCATGAGCGGCAACCTGCCGCCCGACGTTCCGGAGGTGTTCGACGCACGGTACGGGGCCGCCCTCGACGCCGTCCTCACACGGCGCTCGCCATCGCTCCTGATCGGCGCCCACCAGTACCGCGGCTCCGACCGTGATCGGGCCGCCGGTGCCGCGTTCACCGCGCGGCGCCTGGGGACCACGCCGGCCCCGGAGCGGGTCGTCGTCGCCAACGGAACCCAGAGCATCCTCACCCAGTTGCTCTCGGGGCTGGTTCCCCGAGGTGGGGTGCTCGCCGTCGAGGAACTGACCTACCCGACGATCCGCACGTTCGTCTCGATGCTCGGCATCGACCTCGCTCCCGTGGCGATGGACGGCGAGGGGATCGATCCGGAGGCGTTCGAGCACGTCTGCCGGACCCGACGGCCCGCCGCCCTGTACACCATGCCGACGCTGCAGAATCCCACCACCGTCACCATGGGCGCCGACCGCCGCCGCGCGGTCGCCGATGTGTGCCGCCGGCACGGTGTGTCCGTGATCGAGGACGACATCTACAGCCTCCTCCCCGCGGACGCGCCCCGGCCACTGTCGGCGTATCTGCCGGAGCTGTCCTGGTACGTGCTCGGCACCGCCAAGAGCATCGCGGCCGGGCTGAAGGTCGCCTACGTCGTCGCGCCGGACGAGGAGTCCGCCAAGGCCCAATTCTGGCCCGGCGTCCGCAGCACCTACTGGATGGTCGCGCCGATCAACGCGGCTGTGACGACCCGCCTCGTCGAGGACGACGGAGCCACCGCGATCATCGACGCGGTCCGGGCCGAGACCCGCGCTCGCCACGAGCTGGTGACGGCCGCGCTGGACGGGATCGGCCACCGTACGACCCCCGAGTCGCTGCACGTCTGGCTGCCCGTGCCCCCGGGCCGCACCGCCGCGGACCTCGCGGCCGCAGCGCTCGCCGCGGGCGCGTCCATCGGCACCAGCGCCACCTTCTACGTCGGCGCCGACACCGCCCCCGAGGCGGTCCGGTTCGGTGTCGGCGCACCACCCGACCGCGCCGCCCTGCAGCGGGGCCTCAGCGCCATCCGCCATGCCTATCACCGATGATCAGCGAGGAGACCCGGAAGATGCCCAAGATACTCACCGACGCACAGGTCCAGGGGTACCGGACCGACGGCTACGTGTGTCCGATCCGCGCGTTCGACGCCGACGTGGCGGCCGGCTACCGCGACCGGATGGATCGGCTCGAGGCCGACCGCCCCGGCCTGTGGGCGCGCGCCAAGGTCAAGCCCCACCTCCTCATGACGTGGCTCAACGAGCTCATGCGCGAGCCGCGGATTCTCGATGCCGTCGAGGATGTGCTCGGCCCCGACATCCTGGCCTGGGCGACCGGACACTTCGACAAGAAGCCGTACGATCCGGGCTTCCTCGCCTGGCACCAGGACGCCAGCTACTGGGGACTGTCAGAGCCCAGTGTGGTCACCGCGTGGGTGGCACTGACCCCGAGCACCCGGCAGAACGGCTGCATGCGTGTCGTCCCCGGAACCCACACCGAGGGCCAGTTGCGGCACACCGACACCTTCGCCGCCGACAACATGGCCAGCCGTGGCCAGGAGATCCAGGTCGAGGTCGACGAGGCGGCCGCGGTCGATCTCGAACTGCAGCCGGGCGAGTTCTCGCTGCATCACACGATGCTGGTGCACGGCTCCCTGCCGAACACATCGGATGTGCGGCGTTGCGGGATCACCATCCGATACGTCGCCGCCCATGTCCGGCAGACCACCGGCTACCAGGACAGCGCCACGTTGGTCCGCGGCACCGACCGCCACGGGCACTTCCGTCCGGAACCACGGCCGGCGGGTGACTTCGACCCGGCCGCGTCCGCCTTCTACGACGAGGTCGTCGGCGAGGCCCGGCGGCGCAAGGCGGCCATCGCCGCGCAGGCCGGTCCGGCGGGGAGCGAGCGATGACCACCGCGCACACCCGGATCTTTACCGACGTCGACCTGGACGCCGAGGGCGAGTCGCGTGGCTATCTGCGGCTTCCGCTCGCCGTGCACACCACGTCCGACGGCGACGCCGGCTACGGCTACACGGGGATCCCGATCGTGTCGCTGCGCAACGGCGACGGCCCGACCGTGCTGCTCATGGCCGGTAACCACGGCAACGAGTACGAGGGGCAGGTGGTGGTGATGCGGCTGCTGCAGCGGCTGCGGGCCGCCGACCTCACCGGCCGGCTCATCGTCCTGCCTGCCGCCAACGCGCCCGCCGTGGCGGCGGACCAGCGGACCTCCCCGCTCGACGGTGGCAACCTCAACCGCAACTTCCCGGGCCGCCCCGACGGCCAGCCCACGCAGATGATCGCTCACTTCATCGAAAGCCAGATCCTGCCCCGTGTGAGTTACGCCTTCGACCTGCACTCGGGCGGCAAATCGATCGAGTACCTCCCCGTCGCCGTGGTCGCGCGGTCGGACGACCCCGACCGGTTCGCCGCCTCGCTGGACATGTTGAAGGCGTTCGGCATGCCCACATCAATGATCATCGACCATTCCACGGGCGGTGACGCCGCGCTGATCGGCGCCTGCCGGCGCACGGGGGTATTCCACCTGTCCACGGAGCTGGGCGGCGGCGCCTCGGTCGGCCGCGAGCAGGTCCGGCTCGCCGAACACGGCCTGCTGCGGCTGCTGCACCACGTCGGCCTGTTGCGTGCGCCGCTCACCACCGAACCGCCGACCACGACGACGATGCTGCACCGAACATCGGCACACGAGTACATCTACGCCGGTTCCACCGAACGCGGGCTGTTCGAACCGCTGGTGTCCCTGGGGGATTCGGTGCGCCGCGGCCAGGTCGTCGGGCTGATCCGCTTCACCACCGCGCCGTGGAGGGAGCCGGAGCCGGTGGTGTCCACCTGCGACGGCGTCGTCCTCGCACGGCGCGTCCCCGCCCGCACTGGCCTGGGGGACTGCGTGTTCGTGCTGGGCCGACCGTGGGAAGGCGGGGCATGACATGCGGCTGAAGCCACCGGTCGGGACCACCTGCCGGACCGAGCCCACGGCGCACTCGGCGGTCGCCGGGGAAACCGCGGCGCCGACACCGTCGGCGGTGCGGGTGGCCGCGGCCACCAAGCGGTTCGACCGCTCCGAGAACCCCGCCCTCGACGACGTCGACCTCACCGTACCCGCCGGATCCATCACGGTGCTGCTCGGCCCGAGCGGCTGTGGCAAGACCACCCTGCTGCGCTGCATCACCGGTCTCGAGACGCTCACATCGGGCCGGATCGAGATCGGCGACGCCGACGTCACCGATGTCACCGCGGAGGACCGCGGCGTGGCGATGGTCTTCCAGAACTACGCCCTGTACCCGAACAAGACCGTTCTCGACAATATCGAGTTCCCGCTGCGGATGCGGCGGGTGGACCGGGCGACCCGCCGTGAACGCGCCCTGCGGATTGTCCAGTTGATGCGCCTCGACGAGCTACTCGACCGCAAGCCGAGCGAGCTGTCCGGCGGGCAGCGGCAGCGGGTCGGCATCGGTCGTGCCCTGGTCCGCGATCCCGCGGTGCTGGTCATGGACGAGCCCTTTTCGAACCTCGACGCGGCCCTAAGGGATTCCATGCGCAGCGAGCTTGTCACGCTGCAGCGACGCCTCGGCATGACCGTCGTGTTCGTCACCCACGACCAGGTCGAGGCCCTCGCCCTC
The DNA here is from genome assembly GCF_003595545.1 of Streptomyces sp. 11-1-2. Taxonomy (NCBI): domain Bacteria; kingdom Bacillati; phylum Actinomycetota; class Actinomycetes; order Kitasatosporales; family Streptomycetaceae; genus Streptomyces; species Streptomyces sp. 11-1-2. The sequence continues at coordinate 45,304 of NZ_CP022545.1, read as the reverse complement.
GCGGACCAGCTTGTCGTCATGCGCGCGGGGCGCATCGAACAGGCGGGACCGCCCGAGGAGGTCTACCGCACCCCGGCGACGACCTTCGTGGCCACCTTCCTCGACGGGATGAACACCTTCGCCGCGGAAGGCCCGTTCGCGGCCTGCTCGACGCCCGGGGCCGCCACTGTCGGCTGCCGGCCGGACCACCTGAGGGTCGGCACGGGCGACGCGGCCGATATCACCTTGCGTGGTCAGGTCCTGATGACCGAGCTGCGCGGGCGCGACCGGCTCATCCACCTCGACATCGGCGGCCAGCGCGCCCGGATGCGGGTACCGGCGGACACCCGGCCGAGCGGGGAGATCACGCTGCATGTGCGGCGATCCGATCTGCACCACTTCACAGCCGACGGGATGCGCCGGTCATGACACCACTGCTCGATGCCTCGGCCCGGCCGCGCCTGCGGACGCCGCGTCGGTATGTGCCGGCGCTGCTGGTGACACCGGCCGCGACCTTCCTCGTGGTCTTCTTCATCGTGCCACTGAGCATGGTGGCGGTACTGACCCTGTTCGACTACCAGCCGCTCACCCGCTCGGTCAGCTTTGTCGGACTGCGGAACTGGCACCGCATCCTGACCTCCCCCGAACTGCGGCAGGCCACCGTCAACACCCTGTTGTACGCCGTGATGACGGTACCGGTGATGGTCGGCGTGAGCCTGCTCGCGGCGCTCGGCATCCACGCCCTGCCACGCTGGGGGGCGCTGTGGCGCACGGTATACTTTCTCCCGACGATCGCGACGATGTCGGCGATGTCGGTGGTGTGGCGCTGGCTGTTCTACCCCGACACAGGTCTGGTCGACGCCACGATCGGACGGCTGGTCGGCGGCACCGACTGGCTGCACTCCACCACGCTCGCGCTGCCGGCCATCGCCATGATCGGTAGCTGGGCGGGCATCGGCTCGTCGATGGTGATGTTCCTCGCCGGCCTGTCCAGTGTGCCGCGGCACCTGCACGAGGCCGGCCGACTGGACGGTGCCGGTCCCTGGCACAGGTTCTGGCACATCACCTGGCCGGCGCTCGGGCCGTCGACCATGTTCGCCCTGATCATCGCCACCCGCGACGCGCTCCGTGTCTTCGACCAGGTACGCGTGATGACCGACGGGGGACCGTTGGGGTCGACCGAGACCCTGGCACATCTGCAATGGCGGTACGGCGTCAGCTATCTCGACATCGGCAGCGGTTCGATCGTCAACACCGTCCTCCTCGGTCTCGTCCTCGTCACCGTTGCCGCGCAGTACCTCGCGGGCGGGCGCCGACTCGAGCGGGCGGGTGCGCGATGAGCGCGACGAAGCGGCGCGGCCGTGGTGTCCACGCGGCGGTAGCGGCCGGTGGTGTGATCATGCTCGGGCCCTTTGTGCTGATGCTGGCGGGCGCGTTCCTCGCGGGCAACCCACTCGGCGGGAATCTGAGCCCGCGATTCACGCTGGACCATTTCCGAGACGCCTGGGCCGCGCTGGACTGGCCGCGGGTGTACGGCACCAGCGTGTTGGTGACCGGGGCGATCTTCATCGGCCAAGTACTCACATCGCTGCCGATCGCGTATGCCTTGGCGCGCTGGGAGTTCCGTGGCCGGAGGCTGACGTTCAAGGGGGTGCTGATCTGCCTGGTCATCCCGCCGCAGGTGACGGCGATCCCGATCTACTTCCTGATGTCGGGCCTCGGTCTGCTCGACAGCTACCTGTCGTTGATCTTGCCGAGCGTCGGCAGCGGGTTCTGCGTCTATCTGTTCCGCCAGTTCATCCTCGCCATCCCGCCGAGTATGTTCGACGCCGCCCGGCTGGACGGGGTCGGGCCGGTAGCGATGCTGTGGCGGGTGGTGTTCCCGCACGTCCGTCCGGCCCTGGTCGCCGCCGGAGTGTTCAGCGTCGTCTCGCACTGGAACGACCTGTACTGGCCGTCGGTCATGCTGACCACCGACCACGTCGCGACCGTCCCGTACGCGGTGGCCGGGGTCTCCGGGCCGGACAGCACAGTGCCGCTGAGCGTGCAACTGGCGGTCGCCGCGCTGGCGGCGCTGCCCCTGTTGGTCTGCTTCGTCCTGGTCCAGAGGCACCTCGTCCGCGGACTCGTCCTCACCGCCGACGGCGAATAGCCATGGCCCACTTTCCGTACCCACGCAAGGACAGCACAGCCATGACCAGCATCGTCTCCCGACGGACACTGCTGCTGGCCGCGAGCGCCGCCGCGGTCACGGCCGGCTGCGGCCGCGAGACACCCGCCACCCTGAGGTTCCTCGCCCCGAGCGGCACCCGCGCGCAGGCCATCGCCGCCACTCTCGGAAAGGACTTCACCCAGCGCACCGGCATCCATCTCGACATCCAACTCAGCGGCGGCGGCGGGAATTGGCAGGACATCGACGGCCGACTCGCCACCGCGTTCGCCGCCGGCACTCCGCCGGCCATGGCGTTGGTGGGGGCGAACGCCGTCCTCACCTATGCCGCGGCAGGCCTGCTGCAACCTTTGGAGCCGCTGATGGCGGAGGGCGGTTTCCGACCGGATGACTACATCGAGCCGTTCCGGCGGATCAATCGCTATGACGGGCGTACCGTCGCCGCCCTCTACAGCCTCGGCGTGATGGTGTTCTCGTACAACGCGGACGCCTTCCGCAAGGCCGGACTCGACCCGGATCGGCCGCCGGCCACCTGGAGCGAGATGCGGTCCGCCGCCACCGCCGTCGTCGGCGAGCGGGCCGCGCGCTACGGGGTGCTGCACTCCTACGACGCCGATTCCAACTGGACGTTCGAGAATTTCATAGGCTGGGCGAGGGGCTCCATGATGGACGGGCGGCGGCAGCGCGTCACCTTCGCCGACCAGCCCGGCGTCGATGTGCTGGCCTACTGGCGCGGTCTGATCGCCGACAAGCTCAGCACACCGACCACCACCCTGGAGATGGACGACGCCTTCCTTCGCGGAGACGCCGCCATGGTCTTCGGCCCGTCGACCAAACCGGTGCGTTATGCCAAGGAGGCGACGTTCGACTGCCGGACGGCCGTGGTCCCCATCCCCGACGGTGGCACCCGGCGGCTGCCACCGGGCGGGGGATCGCTGGTGATCTTCACTAAGGACGAGAGGGAACAGCGGGCCGCCTGGCACGTCATCCAGGCACTCACCAGCGCCGCCGGACAAACCGAGTTGTGCACAAGCACCGGCGAGATACCCGTGAACGTGCGGGCCACCGGCGCGCGGTACCTCGGCCCTGCCATCGACAAGCAACGCTACCGCCGACCTGCCCTCGACTCCGTCCCGGACCTCGCGCAACGCTTCCAGTTTCCCGGCCTGCGGGCCGTACAGATCAACGACCTGCTGAAGGAGAACATCTACGCCGCCCTCACGGGCGCGAAGGAACCACGGCAAGCGCTCAGCGATGCCGCGAGCCGGGCCAAGACCCTCCTCGCCTGAACCGATTCCTGTCCACTCCCCCAGCAAGGAGAGTCCGAACCATGTTGATGGTTCCCTCTGCGGGAAAGCCGCCGACACCCGAGGATGCCGCTTGGACACGACCGGGCAGCGACGCACAGCCTGCCCCGGTGAGAGCCCAAGCCACCCCGGCAACCGCCGTCGTCCACCACGGTGGATGCGAACAGGCCGACACCGTGTCCGATCTCATGGGGCGAGCCGACGACCTCGAACCCAGCGGTGACCACCTGACACCCGCCGATTGTCCCAGCTCCCGGGCGCCCGGACGGGCGGAACACCAACGAGTGCTCACCCCGCTGGCGTGCACCTCACGGCTCGTGTCGCCAGACCGGGCCATCGTGGGCACGGACTGCGGCTGTCGACTCCGGGACGGCGCGCGCATCGCCGGGGCCGGGCGCCGACGTCTGGCCGCAACGGCCCATCCGATGGCCGAGGCCCCGGCCGCGGCGGGGGCGTGATATGCCCGATCGACGCGATATCGACTGGAAGGCAGTGCCGTTCCGGGGACTCACCGATGGGCTGCGGCCCGAACCGGTAGACCTGGCGACGATCGTGGCCGACCTCCCTGACGGGCTGCTGGACCGGCTCGCCGAGCGGGTGGGCCGGCTCGGCTACATCAATGGGTTCCTCGCGGTCGGCTTGCACCATCCCGGCGCGGTCTTGGCGCTGCTGCACATGACAGAGCAGCTCAAGGCCGCGCTGGACCCCGCGTGTGTGCTGGTGGTAGCCCTCGCCACGCACCATGCGCTCGGCAACGAGTACGAGCGTGTCCAGTACCTGGACGCCGCCCGCGAGTCCGGCATGAGCGAGGCGTGGATCGACGCGGCACAGGGCCGCGCCGCCGGTGGCCTCAACCCCACAGAGGAGGCGGTGCGAAGGCTGACACTCGCCGTGGTATTCGCATCACCGCCGGGGCCGGCCCTGGTAATGGCCGGAGAGCACCTCGACGACCGCGCTCTGGTCGCGATCATCCACTTGGCCGCGCGGTTCGTCGCGACCTCGCGGATCAGCCACGCGCTGAGTCTGCAACCCATGACCGGGCACGCCGACGCCGCGAAGGAGACGAGAGCCCAATGACCAATGAGATGGTCTTTGAGAGATGATCTCTGGGGCAAGCTGCTTGGCGACCCGTGGGTTGAGCACGAACTGTCGCGCCAGAAGCACCCGCAGAGCGGCGGCGATCCGGTGGCATGTACACAGGAATGGTGGCATGTACCCAGGAATGCAGACGTCCAGGAGGATCATCTCTGGACACGTGTCGAGAGCGAGAGCCATTGCCGCGTCGTCGGCTTCAAGGTGGTGACCCACTCGGTCCGAGCTTGGCGACCACCCGCATGGCGTCTAGCCCACCGGACAAGTGCAGAACCTCGTCCACCTCCACCACCAGCCAGTCGACAAGCGAGCCGTCATCGTCGGCGGCGAACTGGTCAGCTGGTCCGCAGCCCTTACCCTGCGCGAGGCAGGCTGCACCCCCGCGCTCATGGTCAGCCAGTACCCGAAGGCCGAGTCCTACGGCGCCTTCTACGCCGCAGGCCGCACTGTGCTGCGTGTCCGTCGCCACCCGCAGCCGTGTCACCCAGGTCATCGGCAAGGGCCACTGCCAGGCCGCCGAGATCGCGCACCTCGACACCGGTATGCGACGCACTGTCGAATGCGACACCGTCGTCTTCACCGGCGACTGGATCCCCGACCACGAACTTGTCCGCACCGGCGGCATCACACTCGACGAGGGCGCCCTTGGCCCTCTCGTCGACACCGCACTGCGCACCAGCCGGACCGGTGTCTTCGCCGTCGGCAACCTGCTGCACCCGGTCGACACGGCCGACGTCGCCGCGCTCGACGGAAAGCACGTCGCCCAGCAGGCCATCAACCACCTGCACGGCCAACCGCGGCCGATTCGTCCGTCTCCCCAAGGCGACCGTCAGTCAGGAAGGAGGCGTCATCGCCCTGCCGTACCCTCGCCTGGCCCGCAGCCCCCGGCCGCGCATTCCGCGTTCCCTCGCCCTCCTCGAAGGAATCTCACACACCGGGGCCCCGGCCCGCATCAGTCTGTAGCTGGGGCACCGCGAAGGGCAGGCCGACGGCCGCCGGCAACCGCGCAGGGGCCGGGGTACCACGACGAGATCCGGCGGCAGATCTGGGGCGACCGGCCCCAGCGGGTGGTCCTGGAACAGCCTGACGCCGAGCACATCCTGCGTGAGGTCACAGGCCGTGTCGGCATTGCCGTACTGGACGAGCACCGGGCGCGGAAGCTCTGCCCGCCCGGGGTGCGGGTGCGACGGTTCGTCGAGCCCGTCCCGACTACCACGCTGGTGGTGGCATGGCGGCCGCGGGCGGGGAACGCACCGGTGGACCGGTTCATCGAGCTGTGCCGGGAGCATCTGGGCCCCGCCGGTCGGTGACAGGATGCGGCGGCGACGGTGTGCGGCCCGGGGTGCGGCCATGCGGCCGGTTCCGGGCCTGAGGGGACGCCGTCGCGGTGACAACGGAAGCGGGTCCCCGCCGTCCTTAACAGGTGCCCCGGCCCGGGGGTCAGGTCCCGGGCCGGGGCACGTATGTGGGATGTCCCGGGTCAGACGTTGATCGTCGTCGCCAGGCGGCGGTCCGTGATCGAGCGGCCCACCTCGATCTCGTACGAACCCTTCACCAGAGACCACGTGCTGGTCTTCTCGTCCCATATTTCGAAGGCGCGCCGCGGGAGGCCGATGGTGACCTCGGCGTTCTCGCCGGGCCCGGCCTCGACACCGGCGAAGCCGGCCAGCCAGCGGGCGGGGCGCTCGGCGTCCGGCTCGCTGGGGGAGAGGTAGACCTGGACGACCTCGCGGCCCGCGCGCTCACCGGAGTTGTGGAGGCGGACGGTCACCGTGGTGCCGTTTGACTCGACGGACTCGTAGGCCCAGTCGGTGTAGCCGAGCCCGTGTCCGAAGGCGTAGGCCGGGGTGCGGCCCTCCTTCTCCCAGGCGCGGTAGCCGATGAACACGCCCTCGGAGTAGGGGAGTTCACCGCCCTCCGGGGCCACTTGGACGACCGGGGCATCGTCGAGGGAGCCCCAGGTGGTGGGGAGCCGGCCGCCGGGCTCCTGGGCGCCGGTGAGTACCTCGGCGAGGGCCGAGCCGGCCTCCTGGCCGGGGAACCAGCTCAGCAGCACGGCGGCCGGCTCCTCCCGCCACGGAAGCTCCACCGGGGAGCCGGAGTTGATGATCACGACGGTGCGGGGATTGGCGGCGGCCACGGCGCGGACCAGGTCGTCCTGCCGGCCGGGGAGACGCAGATCGGTGCGGTCGAAGCCCTCCGACTCGACCCGCTCGGTGGTGGCGACGACGACCACGGCGGTGTCGGCGGCGCGGGCGGCCTCGACCGCCTCGGCGATCAGCTCATCGGGGTCGCGCCGCGGCCCCTGGTGGGCGAGGGCGAAGGTGATGTCCTTCATGAGGGCCTCGTCCTCGGACACCGCGACGTCGTGGATGAGGGACACTTCGACGGCTTCCCCGGCGGTGAGCCCGGCCTCGGCGCGCGGTACGGGGGCATCGAAGATCCCCGAGAAGGGGTCGCCGTTGTCGAGGCGCTGGACGTCGTCGTAGTGCGTGGTGCCGTCGACGCTGAGCCGGAACGCGCCGAGCCCCTTGATGCCGAAGGTGTGCGGCCCGGTCTCGCGCGGGGTGAACGTGCCGGTGAGCTCGACGGTGTGGAGGCGCTGGATGGTGACGCCCTTGGGGAGGTCCACACCGGACCAGTGGATCTGTCCGTCGGGGACGCGGCAGGTGCCGATGACGGTGCCGTCGATGTCCCGGCACACGGCGCTGAGCTCGAAGTCCTGGCCGGCGACGGTGAGTTCGGTACCGGGGTCGGCGCCGACGGCGTAGCTGAGGGTGCCCTCGGGGAGAGCGGCGGTAAGGCCGTCGAGCGGGGAGACGATCCTGGAGGGGAAGACCGTGGCGGAGCCGCCACCGAGGACGCGGGCGTCGCGGGCGGCGGCGCCGATCAGTGCCACCGTCCCGGGCTTCAGCGGCAGGGCTTCGCGCTCGTTGCGGAGCAGGACGAAGGAGCGGCGGGCGATCTCGCGTGCCAGGTCCTCGCCGTCGATGAGGTCCGGCAGGTCGGTGACGACGGGGTTGGCGCCCTCCAGGATGCCGACGCGGGCGGCCAGCCGCAGCACATTGCGTACGGCGTCGTCGACCGTGGTCTCCTCGACCCGGCCGTCCCGCACCGCCTGGGCGAGGGCGTCGCCGTAGACCGTCGTCGGGCCGGGCATGGCCACGTCGAGGCCGCCCTCGATGGCGCCCTTCGTCGACCGGGCGGCCGTCCAGTCCGAGACGTTGAAGCCGTCGAAGCCCCACTCGGCGCGCAGGATCTCGTTCACCAGGCGGCGGTGCTCGGTCATCGTCGTGCCGTTGACCGCGTTGTAGGCGGTCATGATGCCCCAGGGGCGGGCTTTCCCGACGATGATCTCGAAGGGAGCCAGGTACAGCTCGCGCAGGGCGCGCTCGGAAATCAGGTTGTTCACGGTGAAGCGGTCGGTCTCGGCGTCGTTGGCGACGAAGTGCTTGACCGTGGTGCCCACGCCGCCGGACTGGACGCCGTTCACATAGCCGGCGCCGATGATGCCGGTCAGGTACGGGTCCTCGCTGTATGCCTCGAAGTGACGGCCGCCGAGCGGGGAGCGGTGCAGGTTGACGGTCGGGGCGAGCAGGACGTGCACGCCCTTGCGGCGGGCCTCCTGGGCGAGCAGGGTGCCTGCGCGGTGGGCCAGGTCCTGGTCCCAGGTCGCGGCGAGCGCGGTCGGGGACGGCAGGGCGATCGACGGGTCGTCGGCGGTCCAGCGCACACCGCGCACCCCGATCGGGCCGTCGGACATGACCAGGGACTTCAGACCGATCTCGGGGAGCGCCGGCAGGGACCACCTGTCCTGCCCGGCCAGGAGCCGGGCCTTCGCGCTCAGATCGAGCCTGGCGAGGGCCGCATCGACGACCGCCTCGCGGGCCCGTTCCGCCTGTGCCACGAGGGCACCTCCTTGTTGAAAACCATTCATCAAGTAACCATTCGCGGTAAAGGGGTAAATTCCTTGGTGTTTCATTACGTTTCGTGGCAGACCGGTGTCTCAGCCCTTGACCGCGCCGGAGAGCATGCCGCGGATGAACTGCCGCTGGCAGAACACGTACAGGCCCACGACCGGGACGGAGAACAGCACCGCCGCCGCCGCAAGCAGGTTGACGTGCACCAGGTAGCGGCCGGAGAAGGCGCCCAGGCCCAGCGTCATCGGTTGGTGAGCCGGATCGGAGACCAGGATCAGGGAGAGGAAGTAGTCGTTCCAGGTCCACATGAAGTTGAGCAGCACAAAGGTGACGATCGCGGGCCGGGAGATCGGCAGATAGATCCGCCACAGCGCGCTCCAGGTGCCGGCGCCGTCCACCTGAGCCGACTCGCCGATGCTGGACGGCACCGTGCGGAAGGCCGCGCGCATCCAGAACGCGCCGAAGCTCACGCCGGTGCCCACATGCGCGAGGATGATGCCCTGGTAGGTGTCGGTCAGTCCCTGCGACTGGAAGTCGTAGTACAGCGGGACGACGATCGCCTCCAGGGGGATCATGATCCCGAAGAGCATCAGCGGAAAGAGCAGCTTTTCCCCCACCACCCCCAGTACTCCGAAGGCATAGCCGCTGAGGATCGCCAGCACGGTCGAGACGGCCACCGCCGTACCGGTGATGATCAGGCTGGACTTCAGATATTGCGTGAGGCCGGCCTGCTGCCAGGCATCGGTGAAGTTGGACCACTGCATATGACCGAAGTCCAGTGTCCCGGTGATCTCGGGGCTCACCGCGACGCCCAGGGTCCAGATCACCGGGAAGAGGACCGCGGCGGCGAGCAGGGTCAGAAAGGCGTAGTTGAAAACCTTTTCCCGCGTGGAGATCATCAGTCGTCACTTTCGGAGAGCTTGACCACGGCCAGCGACACGATCAGCGCGACCACCGCCAGCACCACGCCGATGGCGCAGGCCGCGCCGACGTCCGGATTGCTGAAGGCCCTCTTGTAGAGCACCACGGTGGGGGTGATGGTGGAGGTTCCCGGGCCTCCCTTGGTGGTGAGCCAGACGATGTCGAAGACCCTGATCGCACCGAGCAGGGTGAGGGTCAGCGCCACGGCGAGCTGTCCACGCAGGCCCGGCAGGGTCACCGTGAAGAACTCCCGTACCGGACCCGCCCCGTCCATGCGCGCGGCGTCGTAGAGCTCGTTCGGGATGTTCTGCGCTCCGGCCGCGAACAGCACCATGCACAGCCCGAACGCCCCCCAGGTTCCGGCCAGGCCGAGGGCGGGCAGCGCCCAGGTGAAGTCGCCCAGCCAGCCACGGGTCAGCCCGTCCAGGCCGAAGGCGGTGAGCACGCTGTTGAGGGGCCCGTCCGGGGCGTAGATCTGCTTCCACACCACCGCGACGACGGCCGGGGTGAGCACCTGGGGAAGGAAGATGATCCACCGGTAGACCCCGGCACCGCGCGTGTCCTTGCGTGCGGTCAGTGCCGCACTCGCCATCCCCAGGGTGACCGGCAGGAGGGAGAAGAAGACGATGAAGAACAGGGTGTGGCCGACCGCCTGACGCAGCGTCGGATCCGAGAAGAAGTCGGTGTAGTTCTCCACTCCCGCCCAGGTGGCCGCCGTGATTCCATCCCAGTGGTAGAAGGACAGCCGCACCCCCTGCCCGGCCGGCAGCAGCACCACGCAGGCGTAGATCAGCAGTGCGGGGGCGAGATACATAAGCCCCAGCCAGCGGCGGCGCCGGCGCGAGGACGACCGAGCGCGGTTCGTGCGCCGCGGGGGATGGACGGCTTCGCCGCCCGCGGTCGCGGTGGCGGGCGCGGTCACGGCGACGGCCTCGGAGGCGCGGCTTTCGTTGAGTGTGGCCATGGCTACCTCGCCAGGCCCTTCACAAAGGCGGTGGCATCCTCGTCGGCGGCGGTGACCACTGCTTTCGGCGTGGACTTTCCGGCCAGCGTGTTCTGCATGGCGCGGTTGATGGTGTCCAGCATCGTCGGTGTGGTCCAGTCCAGATAGGGCACGGATGTGCCCTCCGTCGATATCTGCCGGGCAATGGCCACATCATCGCTGAACAGCGGGTCCCCGGCGGGGGCCTTCACATCCGGGTGCAGCAGTGGCATCGTGCCGTGCCGGACGGCGAGTTCGGCCGCCTGCTCACTGGCCGCGAACTGGAGGAAGGCCGCGGCGGCGTCGGCGTGCTTGGACTTCGAGGCGATGGAGAAGTTGGTCGCGGAGGAGGCCGTGGCCACCGGCTTGCCGCCGTCCGCGCGGGGCAGAACGAACGAACCGAAGCCCTTGGATTGCCCCGGTTTGAACGGGAGCGAACCCGAGTAGTTGAAGTGGAACAAGCCCTTTCCATTCACGAAGGACTGGGCAGCGTCGTCCGAGGCGGTCCCGGCGTAGTCCTTGACCAGGTAGCCCTTGTCGGCCCACTGCTTGAAGGCGGACACCGCGTGCGAGAAGCCGGTCTGGGCGATCTTCGCATCGTCGTGCGAGTAGACGAAGTCGGAGATCTTGCTCTGCGCGCCCAAGGCGTCCATCAGTGAGAAGAGCGGCATGGTGATGCCGACCTGGTCCGAGGTGCCCACCGTGACGGGGGCGATGCCGCCCGCCTTGGCCTTGGCGAGAGTGGCCTGGAATTCGGCGTAGCTGTGCGGGACCCTGGCGCCGATCTTCTTGAGCAGGGCCCGGTTGTAGTAGACCTCGATCAGTGAGGCACGGGCGACCGGGGCGCCGAACAGCGAACCGGTGCCCATCTGCTTGCCGTCGGGGCTGAACTCGTGCTCACTCAGGATGGACTGCGGAAACGCCTGCTTCCATCCGTAGGCCTTGGCGTAGTTGTCCAGGTTGAGCACCAGCCCGCCGCGAACGAGGGTTCCCAGCGACTGCCAGCCGTTGTTTGCCGGGACGATGTCCGGGGGGTTGGCGGACTTCAGCTTGAGCGGCAGGGCGGCCATCACCTGGTCCCAGGGCAGCGAGTTCCGCTCGATGGTGATGTTGGGGTACTTCTTCTCGAATGCCTTGACGACGTCCTTCATCCAGGCGTTGTCAGGGTCGCCGGTGAAGTAGTCCAGTACGTGCAACGTGACCTTGCCCATCGCGGCTGGATCGGTGGCGACCGCGCCTGGTTTCGCGGAGTTGTCCGCGCTGTTTCCATTGGTGCCCGGCATACAGCCGGCGAGCAGGCCGGCCGCCAATGGCGCCAGTGCGCCGGCGATCCGTCGAGTTCTGCGGTGCGAGACCACGGTGTCTCCTGTCCTCGATGGGATGTCCCGAAAGCCCGGATGCGGGCGAGCCTAAAACGCAGCAGACCACTTAGTCCAGATGTAGGAACCTGGTTTGTTTACTCCACTCGGCAGACCAGTCTTGGTAACGTAATGGGCATGACGAGCGTGGAGGACACCAAGGCGGGGGCCGCCGTTGCGCAGACCTACCGCCGACTCAGCGACGCGTTGCGCCGCGGGGTCTATGCAGCGGGAAGCCGGTTGCCGGGGGAGCGGGACCTCGCCGCGGATCTCGGAGTCAGCCGCTCCACCCTGCGCCTGGCGCTGGGCCGGCTGGCCGAGGAGAACAGGCTGGAACGCTCCTCGCAGCGCGGCTGGTTCGTCCGCCGTAACGTCGTCGGCGAACCGCCGAGCACCTTGCAGAGCTTCTCCGAGATGGCGCGCGCCCGCGGGCTGCGCCCGCAGTCCGAGGTGCTGCGCCGCCGCGCCCGCCCGGCCACCTTCGAAGAGGCCGAGCAACTCTCCGTCGCTCCCGCCTCCCAGGTCCTCGAACTACGGAGGCTGCGCCGCATGGACGGAGTGCCGGTGTGCGTGGACTCCAGCGTGGTGGTCCTGGCCCTCGCACCCCGGCTGGCCGAGATCGACCTCACCGACCGTTCCCTGTACGAGACTTTGGAGCGGGATTGCGGGCTGCGTATCGCCCGCAGCTCCTACACGGTCCACGCGGCGGCGGCCGACCGGGCCACCGCCGAACTGCTGGACATCGAGCCGGGCGACCCGGTGCTGATCGGCGAGGAGCTGACCTACTCCGACGACGGCTCGCTGGTGCTGACCGGCCGGATGGTCTACCGCAGCGATGCCTACCGCTTCCAGGCCGACCTGTTCCGCCCGGTGCGCCCCTGACACCGACGGCGAGCGCCGGGGCGCCGCGTCTCACGTGGCCAGGAACTCCCGGGGCGGCAGGCTCCCCGTCACCTTCTCCAGCACGGCGTCGGCCACCACCGGGTCCGCCAACGCCACCCCGCCCTCGGCGAGGGCGTCCAGCAGCGCCCCTGCCACCGGTGGCAGGGAGCCGCGGTGCAGCACCGCTCCGGGGATGTGCTCGGGCAGTTCCGCGAACAGCGCATCGGCGACCGGAGAGCCCTCCGCCATCAGGACCGAGCCCGACAGCACGACACTCACCGGCCCTCCCGCCTGCGCCAGTCCGGTGCGCCGCGCGGCCACCCCGGCGTACTGGGCCAGATGGCGTCCTTGCGCCCGGACGATCTCCACGGCCGCCGGATCACCCGCCGCGGCGACCGTCGCGACCACCCGCGCACAACTGGTCCGTTCGCGGCCCGAGGCACGCGCCTCACGGCGGGTCAGCCAGTGGTTGAGGGCCGCCACGGTGGGCTTGCCGTAGTGCGCGAGCAGGGCTTCGGTCAGGGCGGTCGGCCGGCCGAGCCCCAACTCGGCCAGGAACACCGCCCGGAACGCCTCGTTCGCCAGCCCCGTGGCGCCCATGCCGTACTGGCCCCACCAGCCCATGTCCCACAGCTCACCGCCTGGCCCGCGGGCGGCGATCGCCCCCGACGTCCCGCCGGTCACCGAGATGCCGACGCCGCGGGCATCGCCGCACCGGATGGCGGCATAGCCGTCGTTGAGGATGCTGCGCCCGGTCAGGACGCCGGGACAATGACGCGTCAGAGCCGCGTCCCAGTAGCCCTGGTCCTCGGGCCAGTCGACCCCGGCCAGCCGGAAGGCCACACTCCGGACGGCCCGGAGCTCCGCCCCGGCCTGGGCCAGGGCCGCCCGCACCGCCGCCAGCACTTCGGACACGGCCGCCTCGGGGGTCGGCGCCCCGTAGATGTCCCCACACCCCGAACGCCCGGCGCCCACCACCTCACCGGAGGCGGTGGACACCAGGGCCGCGGTCTTGCTGTTGCCCGCGTCCACGCCCAGGTAGAGCGCGGACGCGGGACGTGCCGTCTGAGCCCGCGTCACGGCAGCAGACGCTCCGGCAGCCAGGCCCGCTGCGCCGTGGCCAGCTCGGCGTACAGCGCCTCGGCCACCGGCAGCGAGGGCACCAGCGGATTGGCCGTCATGGCTCGGACGGCGTCCGCGGCGGTGCCCTCCCAGGCCGCCTTGGCGGTGAGGATCTGGTACTCGGCCAACTGCTGGACGATGCCGCGCACCGAGTGCGGCAGCGGCTTCTGCTCCTCGGGGTGGAAGCCCGTGCCGTCCACGGTGCCCCACAGCTCCACGACGGTCGACTCTTCGAATCCGGGCAGCCAGCCGCCGGTGTTGGTGATGTTGAAGGGCAGACGCGCCGGGGCGTCGTTGTAGAACGCGCTGATCGCCTCGATGGCCAGCTCCAGCTCGTGGATCCCGCCGCGCGAGCGGTCCTTCTCCAACTGCGGGGCGTCGGAGGCGGCCTGCTCCCGGTAGTGCTCCCAGTAGTCGGGCAGCGAGTCCAGGATGACCTCGGAGCGGGTCTTGGCGGCCAGCTGCCGCTCGCGCAGGATCTCGTCCTTGAAGTAGTAGTAGTTGAAGTAGTCGGAAGGAATGGACTCCATCGCCACCGCCAGGTGCAGCGCACGCATGCCGTTGCGGTCCTCGGTGGGCTTGTCCTTCAGCGCCTCGTAGCGCTCGCGCAGGATCGGGAAGGCGTCCTGTCCGTCGTAGGTCGCCTCGTTCGACCAGCAGTTGTGGTTGACGCCGGCGAGGTTGGCCTTGAGCTTGTCCGGGTCGAGCCCGGCGGCCTTGGCGACGACCGGCGGGAAGACGATCGGGCCCTCGCAGAAGGAGACGATCGGGATGTCGGTGTAGTCGGAGACCGCCTGGGAGACGATGTTGACCGGATTGGTGTAGTTGAAGATCCGGGCGCGGGGTGCGACGTCGGCCAGATTGGCGCAGACCTCCTTGATGATGTTGATCGAACGCAACGCCATCATCATGCCGCCCGGCCCCTGCGTCTCCTGGCCGATGACCCCGTACTTGAGCGGGATCCGCTCGTCCAGCGCACGGGCCTCGAAGCCGCCGGGACGGTAGCTGCTGAGCACGGCGTCGACGTCGCGCAGGCCCTCGCGCTGGTCGGTCGCGGTGCTGATGGTGATGTCGAGGCCCGCGTTGCGGGCCATCTTCTCGGTGATGGTCCGGACCACATCGAGCCGGTCCTGATCGAGGTCGATCAACACGAACTCGGAGCCGTCGAACTCCTTGCCGTGGTGCATGAAGGAGGCCATGGTCCCCGCTCCACGCGAGGAGCCACCACCGAGGTAGGCAATCTTGACGCGAGCCATCGATCCTCCAGGATCTCTTGGTGATTCAGCTTGGGATTCCGATGTGCGCTGCGGCTTCAGAGCGAGGTGAGTGCCGCTGAGGCGGCCACTGCCGCCTGGTCGAGGTAGAGCCGCGGGCGCGCGCAGTCGGCGAAGACGGTGGCGGGCCAGTCGGCCTCGTACCCTTCCGCCTGGGCGAGCCGCGCCGCCGCCTTGCCCTTGTCGCTGCCGTGGGCCACCATCACCACCCGCTTGGACTGGGTGCGGATGGTGCCGATGCCGACCGTGACCCCGTGGCGGGGAACGTCGTCCAGTCCGCCGAATGTCGGGAAGGTCGCCAGGTTGTCGGTCCTGGTCTGTTCGCCCAGCGGGACCACCCTGGTCCGCGAGTCCGCCGGGCTGCCCGCCGGGTTGAAAGCGATGTGCCCATCGCCCGCCCCGGAGGCCAGCAGGAACAGATCGATCCCGCCGAGCTCCGCGATCCGCCGGTCATAGGCTTCGGGATCGGCCGGATCCGGCCCCCACAGCCGCTCCGGCGCGATCCCCCGCCCAGGCCCCGCCGCGGCGTTCATCCGTCCCACGATCTCCTCTCGCCCGAAGCGAAGGCAGCTGTGGGGCAGTCCGGAGTCGATCGCGCGGTACTCCCGGCCGTGCGAACCCGGTGGCGTGGCCTCGACGTACTCGTCCATCATCACGATGACGACGTGCCCCAGGTCCAGCCGCCGCGCGGCCACCTCGTCCGCCAGCCCCCGGTAGGTGCTGGTGGCACTGCGCCCGCCCGGACACCCGAGCACATACGGCCGCCCGGCTCGCGCGGCATCCTCGATTTCCACGGCGATCTCCGCGGCCAGCTTGCGCCCCAGGGCCTCTGGGCCCGGGAAGACGATCGGCGACACCCGCACAGGAGGAACTCCCTCTCGGTCAACTCTTTCGCAGACCAGTTACGCCACAGACCATACTGTGGTCTGACTGGTATAGGCAATGCTCAAAAGGTGACGACCTGCGGAGCGGCGCAGCGGGAGTCCAGCCCGGTACCCGTCCATGGCCAGGCCGTCTTCTACGACAAGCTCGCCACCCGGGCTGGCACCGGTGATCTGTGACGATGGCCCCTAGTACTGCAGCAGCGTTTCGCTATCTGGCCTGGTCAGGGGTGTCGTCCGGAGTGTAGTGGGCTGGTGGTGTGTCAGGGGCGGTCTTGCCGGAGTGCCCCTCCAACGAGTGGAGTCGTCGCCGGTAGTGGCAGTGGCGGGCGACGAGCTGGCGCCTGCGGCGCCAGCGTGACCAGTTCAGCATGTGCGCGCGAAGCGACCGGTCGGGTCGGCGGTTGCCGGTGAGGCGAGGCGCCAGGAGCCGCCGGACTTCTGCCACGGTGAGCGGAGCCAGGGGGCCGGAAGCGTTTCTGCACCCCCCTTTGCTCCCGCGTCGGCCGCCATGACCGCGAGGTAGGCATGGGCAAGCATGGCCAGGGTGATGTGCCGGTACCAGCCGATGTAACGGCGGACCTCGTACTGGTCCAGGCCGCACTCGTTCTTCGCGGCCTGGAAGCACTCCTCGATCTGCCGGCGCATCCCGGCGATCCGCACCAGGTCGGCCACCGCGGCCTCCCGTGGGGCGTAGGCGAGGAAATACGCGATCTCCTCGGGCTTGCTGGGATTGCGGCGGGCCAGTGCCCACCGCCGACGGACGGGAACCTCGCCCTGGTAGTCGAACTCGGCCACCGTGGGCAATTCCAGTGCCGCCCAGTGGTAGAGCCGCGGCCCCTTGGCCCCGTCGCCGCACGAGATCGGCTCCCATGCCTCCACGGGGGCCTGAGCGAAGAGGTGGTCGATGCGCGGGCCGAAGACCTGCTGGGACTTGGGCACTGCGAGCACATAGCCGAGACCGGACTGCTCCAGCAGACGGCGGAAGCGTCCCTCTTGCCCGTAGGCGGCGTCCGCGGCCACCCAGGCGAGGGGGAGATCGGAGGCCAGGGCACGCAGTACGAGGCGCTTGGCCAGCTCTCCCTTGGTGGCGAAGCCGCGTTCGTCGGGGACTTTCGCCGCCCGGCAGCGCTCGCGGTCGTCCGTCCACGACCTGGGCAAGTACAGCTCCCGGTCCACCAACGCCCGTCCGGTGCTGGTGGCGTAGGCGGCGAAGACACCGATCTGGCAGTTCTCGGTGCGGCCGGCGGTGCCGGAGTATTGGCGCTGCACTCCGGCCGAGGTGGTGCCCTTCTTGATGAAGCCGGTGTCATCGATGACGAGCACCCCGCCGTCATCGCCGAGGTGCCTGGCGACATATGACTGCAGGTCGTCGCGGACGTCGGCGGCGTTCCAGGTTGCTCCATTCAGCAACCGCTGGAGGCCATCGGGGGTGCGATGCCCGGCGAACTCGGCCAGTTGCCAGCCGTTCTTGCGGCCGACAGGGGCGAGCAGGCCCCGCACATAGTCCCGCATCCGGCGCCGCAGGTCGGCACGGCCAAACCGGTGGCCGATGCAGAGGAAGAGGTCGTCGAGTTCTCGTTCCCAGGCCGCGTCCGCATGTTCGTCGATCACGTTGGGAGGCTGTCCGTATCACAGCCCGGCCATTTCCCCGATCCACTCCCTGTCAGACTCTCGTGAGACATGAGGACAATCGAGTCTTCTGTTGTTAGTAGGGCGAGAACAGGATCTTTCGAGCGTGACGCTGAGCAATGCCGATCTCCTGGCCGGTGTGGCCGATGATGAGGTCGTGGGCAAGAAGAAGCGCGGTCCCCGCGCGGGCGGGCCGAAGCGGCGGACCTTCACCGCGGAGTACAAGCTGCGGATCGTGGAGGAGTACGAGCGGCTGACCGAGCCGGGCGCGAAGGGCGCGCTTCTGCGCCGTGAGGGGTTGTACCACTCGCACATCATCGACTGGAGGACCGCCCGGGACGCGGGCGCACTGGATGCGCTGGCCGCCAGGCCGTCCGGACCGACGGGCAAGAGCGCGGCCGAGAAGGAAGCCGAGCGGCTGCGGGGGGAGAACGAGAAGCTGGCCGCAGAGCTGGCCAAGTCCCAGAAGGCGCTGGCCATCCTGGGAAAAGCACACGAGCTCTTGGAACTGCTCTCCGAGAGCGAGGACTCCGAGCCCAAGCGGAGGAAGTGATCACCGAGGCGTTCGCCGCCCTGGAGTCGGTCGTCGGGATCAAGCCGGCCTGCGAGCTGACCGGCCGCTCGCGGGCCACCGTCTACCGGCAGCGCCACCCCAAGCCCCGCGTGGCCGGGCCGCGCCGGCCGCCGGCAACGCACCCGGCGGCCCTGTCCGAGCTGGAACAGGCACGGGTACTGAGCGTGCTGCGCTCGCAGCGGTTCGTGGACAAGTCCCCCGCGCAGATCTGGGCCACCCTGCTGGACGAGGGCACCTACCTGTGCTCGGTGTCCACGATGTACCGGCTGCTGCGTGAGCACGGTGAGGTCCGCGAGCGCCGCGCGCAGGCCGCCCACCCGCCCAGGACCAAGCCCGAGCTGGTGGCCACCGGCCCGAGCCAGGTGTGGACCTGGGACGCCACCAAGCTCAAGGGCCCCGACCGCGGGATGTACTACGACCTGTTCGTGATGCTCGACATCTACTCCCGCAAAGCGGTCCACTGGCTCGTCGTGCCGCGCGAATCGGCCGCACTGGCCAAGGAGTTCATCGAAGACGCCTTCCGCGCCAACGGCGGGGTCGTCCCGGACGTGGTCCACGCCGACCGGGGCACCTCGATGACCTCCAAGCCAGTCGCCCAGCTGCTCGTCGATCTGAACATCGTCCGCTCGCACTCACGGCCACGCGTGTCCAATGACAATCCGTACTCGGAAGCAAACTTCAAGACCCTGAAGTACTGCCCGGTCTTCCCCGACCGGTTCGGCTCACTGGCCGACGCCCGCGCCTTCTGCCAGCGGTTTTTCACCTACTACAACACCGTCCACCGGCACTCCGGCATCGGACTGCACACCCCCGCATCCGTCCACGACGGCACCGCAGTCACGATCCGAGCCCGGCGGGCCGACGTCCTGGCCGACGCCTACGCCACCAACCCGCACCGGTTCCGCCGAAGACCGACGCCACCCCGCCTCCCGAAGGCGGCCTGGATCAACCAACCCGCCAAGGAGAAGCATCAGGAAGAACCCGCAGCCTGACGTGTCTCACCGAAATTGACAGGCACCGACCCGGCCACGCTGCCGCCGAACGCCACCTGGCACTTGTCGACCAACCTGCCCCATCCTGACGTACCGCACACCGCCACCAGCCTCCATCCGCCCAGAGCTACAAACAGTTCAAGGACGAACTGGGCTGCGCCGACTTCCGAGTACGCTCCGATACCGCCATCCGCACCACCAAGCCTTGGTGCATGCACTGCGCTTTCTCCCTCTGCTGGGACCAGTGGTTCGCCTTACCCGGCCCCTTGGACCCTTCTGCGTCGGACCCACGCCCCGACGACCGGCCACCAGAGAGGGGGACCAATCGAACCCCACCTGCCCCAACTGCCCTGTTGGCCCCGGGCCTTACGCTCGGTCCGCTCCCGGCTCACCCCGGCCACCACCCTCAACCGCTGGTGGCGAGCCTGGACGGACAAGGACCCACCCGCCGAGCTCCAGACCCTGATCGACACGGTCACCACCGGACACGGCATCTCTCCACCGCCGTGTCTAACGAACTACCGGTGACTGCTGACGCCTCGAACATGGTCAGTTCGTACTCGATGGGCGTCAACCGGCGGACTGCTGCAGGGACAGGTGACACCTGACCTTGCTTGCTGAGAGGAGGCGGATCTGTAGAGTTAACGGCTCTGTCTTACATTCGGTGGTGACGGAGGGTTGTGGGGGTCGTTGGCCATCGTGTGCGCGATGACAACTCCTTTGTGAGGACGGTGTTTTCGGGTTTGACTCCCCTGACTGTCGAGGAAGTGGTCGACGAAGGAGAGCGGATCTTGGTGCGGGCCCGGACACCGGATGATCCGGTGCCGTGCCCGGACTGTGGGGTGCCGTCCGGCCGCGTCCACGGGTATTAGCTTGGCGTTTATCCTCGGCGGGCTTGGTGTTCCTTGATTGACTCGGCGCGTTTAAGCGTCTTGCCGACGTCGTGGTGCCTGGCCCGGTGTTTGTTCTTCGAGCCTGCAGGCCGTCCCGGGCCCGGCCGGGACGGTTTTGGTGCGGCCGCCGGGCGGGCCGTGGTCGCGCGGACGTTGCGAAACCCCCGGCGCACCCGGGCGGGGGTGAGTCGGCGGGGCTCGGCCGGTCGTTCCCAGGGGCGGCGGAGGTCCTCGGCGAGGGGCCGCGCGAGGCGGAGCTGGGTGTGGGCGGCGAGGATGAGCCAGGTCCACAGGTCGGCGGTGTCCGCGTGGCGGACCTTCGGGGCCGTCCAGCCGAGGGTCTGTTTCATGAGCCGGAAGGTGTGCTCAAGATCGAACCTGCGCAGGAAGGACTGCCACCAGCGCTCCACGTCCGCCGGTGTGGCGGCGGTGGCCGAGCACCACAGCCAGACCGGTTTCGGGTCGCGGTCGCCCGGCAGGCGCTCGATCTGCAGCCGCACCAATGTGCCGTGCAGGATGGGCAGTTACTCTTTCGCGTGGTTCAGCCAGGGGCCCCTGTGGGTGAGCCGGGGATGCATCCGGTCCCAGGCCATCGCCTCGGCCTTGCCGTAGCGGATGGTGTCCGTGACCGTGGTGACCTCGGGTTCGTGCCAGCTGTCGGGCTTGGCGAAGGTCAGGACGCCGCCGTGCCGACGCGGCCGTCCACCCTTCGGCCTAGAGCGGGCAGGGCCGGGGTCACGGAACATAACGCGGTCCGAGCGCAGGCGTCCGACCAGGACTACGGGAAGGTCCGCCAGAGCATGGGAGAGGTAGGCGACGTCGTAGCCGGAGTCCATGACGATCCAGATCTCCGGATCACCCGCCCGCCACTGCTGGGTGTGGACCAACCGGTCGACGACATCGCGTAGTTGGGCAGCGGTGACGGCGGTCGCGTCGTCCGCCGGCCCCAGGCGCACGGCGTCCAGCAACGCGACCCAGGAGGTCCGGCCGGTCTCCAGAGCGGCGACGAAGGAATACGGCCAGCCCGGCACGAACTGATCCCTGCTGCGGGCACCGCGTCCGTAGACGTGGCAGAACAGCCGGTCCGCGCTGGTCGGGGCATCTGGGCGGAGCCAGTTGCTCACGTCCACGGCCAGCACGATCCGCCCGTCGGCCGCCCTCGGCAGCGGCAGGCCCGCCAGCGCGCGCCGCAACCGCGCCGGCTCCAGCCAGCCCCGGTCCAACGCCGCGTACATCGCCCCGTGCCCGCGCCGGTGCTCAACCGCCAGCG
The DNA here is from genome assembly GCF_003595545.1 of Streptomyces sp. 11-1-2. Classification (NCBI taxonomy): domain Bacteria; kingdom Bacillati; phylum Actinomycetota; class Actinomycetes; order Kitasatosporales; family Streptomycetaceae; genus Streptomyces; species Streptomyces sp. 11-1-2. The sequence goes on along the minus strand of NZ_CP022545.1, from coordinate 24,055 downwards.
ACAACTCGACCAGCGTCTTCACCGGCCCGTCCGCACACAGCACTGCGTCCGTGAGCTCGAAGAGCGCATCCGCGCGGGCGTAAAGGCACTCGTAGAACTCGACCCGAAAGCGGGACAAGACGTCGAACGCCTCGCCCGCGGGCGCGTGGACCGGGAGACTCATGGCAGCGGCCGTTCTCTTGTACTTCGTGACTCGACATCTCGAAGCGTGGAGGACGGCCGCCTCCGCTGTCCCGGGAAGAACCGCAGATCAGCAGGTCGGGTGACCTACGAGGTTAAACGCCAAGATTAGAACCCGTTTCAGAACTTGCGACAGGAGCGTTGGCCCGCGCCCGCCGCGCTGACTCTTCCGTCCCGGGCAGGGTGGCCGGGTCCGTCTTCCCGGCACCTGCGCCCTGGGGAGCCGTCGGCACTGGTCCCGGGCGAGCCATTACGCTGGCCGGAACGGTCGTTTCCGGCGTTTTCGCGGAACCGCGGACCGCCCGGCTGGGCGCGGGAGTGGCCTCGCCCTCGACCACGTTCCTGGCCCGCGGCGGTCCGGTGTCCGCAGCCCTCCGGGTGTCACTCCCGGTGCCGCGTCAGAGCCTTTCGCACGGCGGTGATGGCGATGCGCTCCTGTTCCAGGCGCAGGTGCGGGTGGTAGGTGCCGGTGCGCAGGTCGTGGTCGAGGTGGGCTTCTTCGGGGGTGAGGTGTGTCAGGTCGCCGTGGGCTTGTGTCTTTTCCTGGCCCCAGTGGGACTCGTGGGAGAGGAGGGTGTCGCGGTCCATTAGCAGTGACGTGGTGTGCGGGAAGCGTCCTCGGACCTGGTCGAGGATGGCGAAGCCATGGGTGTCAATGTCGCCCCAGTAATAGAGGTCGACGTCGTCGAGCCAGGGCAGGTGACGCAGCAGGGCAGCGGCGTATCCAGAGCCGAGGATGGCGATGGCGTCGGGGACCGGCGGCAGCGAGAGATAGGTGATCTCGTTCTCGAGGACGAAGACGGTGCGCACCCCGGGGGACCAGTCGGCCAGTTCCTTGGCGCGGACGGTGAGTTCGCTGAAGGGCAGGGGAGAGGCGCCGAGGTAGCGCAGGCGGATGTAGATGGGCTTGGTGCGGAAGCCGTAGCGGGAGGCGAGATCATTCTTCGGGGCACCGGCGTTGATGCGGCCCTCGGGGAGGGCGTGGTCGAGGAGACCGGCGAGGATCGCCTTGTGGGTCTCGACGAATTTGGTGTCCACGCCGGGCACGTCGATCTCGCGCAGGTAGACCTGTTCGGCGCTGTGGTCGCGGATCCAGCAGACGGTGCGCACGAGCTGGTGCCAGACCGCGGTGTGCAGGAGGACCTTCATGGGGTGGTCGGCCATCCACCGGGCGAGGCCGGGGTCATGGAGTGCGGTGTGCTCATACAGGGTGTGAAAGCAGTCGACCTGGCCGGTGACGCCCAGCAGTGCCCACAGGGCGGGGCGGGTATCGATCCAGGCCCGGACCGGCACGGTTTGGAAGGGAAGGCCGTTGCGGCCTCCGATGGATCTGGTCTGGAGGCGCAGCTGGGGGTGAAGGCCGGGGGCCCAGGACTGCGCCCAGGCGAGTGCCTGCTCGTAGTGGTGCAGGATATCGCCCGCGGTCGGGCCCTTGAGCGGCACCGCGATGGGTTCGAAGGGGTGTCCGCCTGCGGAGGCAGCGAGGTAGCGGCCGCTGGTCCACTTGCGACGCAGGGTCTCGAGAACGTCCTCGGGGCGGCTCCACGCGGCCGGTGTCATGGCTGCTCCTCCGGCCGCTGGTGGGCCTGCCGGGCCGCTTGCTTGTGGGCGCGGAACTCCTCGATGGTGAGGTTGACCAGGCGGGAGCGGGTCTCGTCGGGCTTGTCGACGTAGCCGACGCGGGTGACGTGGGGCTCAATGACGTGCAGCTTCTGGAGCGGGGTGATGACAAGGAGCTGCAGGCCCAGACGCTGGAACAGGTCGAGGGCGAAGTGGGCGGAGGAGTCGTCTCCGCGTCCGAAGGCCTCGTCGATGGTGACGAAGTGGAAGGTCTTGGCCTTGGCGGTGCTGGGATCGATGCGGAACTGGTAGGCGAGGGAAGCCGCGAGAACGGTGTAGGCGAGCTTTTCCTTCTGGCCGCCTGACTTGCCGCCGGAATCCGGGTGGACCTCGTGCTCGTTGTCGGTGCCGCGGTCGAGCTCGCTGGCGGAGAAGACGAACCAGCGCCGCACGTCGGTGACCCGGGCGGTCCACCCGGCGTCAACCCGGGTGTGGTCGGCGCGGCCCTTGAACCGATCGAGGAGCGCTTTGACCTGGAGGAACTTCTCCTCGGTGTAGGAGTCGCCGGTGTCGTTGGAGAGCGCTTCGCTGCTGCAGGCCCGCAGGTCGTGCTGGAACTCGCGGATCTCCCTGTTCAGCGTGGGGGCGGCGTTCAGCCGAATGTAGCGGCCCGGGTTGTAGTCGATGCCGGCCAGCGAGTCGTTGATCACGTCGATGCGTTCGCGGATCTGCTGCTCCTGGGCGCTGAGCCGGCCCTGGAAGGAGGCGATGTCGCGGATGACATTGGTACGCAGGTAGAGGAGGAACTGCTGCTCGAAGCGGGGCAGGTCCTCGTCGGTGAGATGGTGGTGGAGGGATCTGTAGCCGGCGACGGACTCCATGGAGTTGTCCAGTTCGGTGGTATGGGCCGGGTATTTGCCGCGGAAGGCGGTCATCAGCCCGATCGCCTGGTTGCTTGCCTGGCGCAGGGTGTCGTTGCGTCTGCCGATCGTGCGCTGCAGTTGTGCTTCGGCGTCGCGCTCGGCGCTGTCCAGGTTCTCCAGACGGCTGTCGTTGCTGCCGGCCGCGGGCAGGAACCTGCCCAGGGCCGTCTCGTGCTCCGCCACGGCGTCGAGGTCGCACTTCGCCAGCAGGTTCGTGGTCTTCTGCAGCAGTGTGGTGGTGCCCTCGGTGTCGTGGCGCAGTGCGCCCAGTTCTTCCTGGCCCAGGCCGAAGGTCTCCTCGCTCTGCTTGATGTCGTTCTTGGTCTGCTGGAGCTGCGCGGTGAGCGTGTCCAGGCCTGCCTCGGCCTCCAGTGTGCGTTTTTGCCGCTCGAGCTGTTCGATGTCGGCGACGGTGGCTGGCCAGTCGAGTTCCGCGTAGGCGGTGACGCTGGCCAGGAGGGTGAGGGCGCCGTTGGTTCCGGCGCGGGCCTTTTGCCGCTTCTCGAGTTCGCGGGTGGCGGCGGTGAGGGCGGCGCTCTCGCGGGTGAGGTGGGCGGCGTCGGCGAGGAGGGCGTCGAGCTTGGTCTGGTTGCTCCAGCCCAGCACCCAGTTGCGCCGGTCGTCGATGCGGTGGGTGTCATTCTTCTCGTGGCGGCCTCCGCCGGCCTTGACCAGGCCTTGCCGGGTGACGGCGGGCCGGGTGGCGAGGGTGAAGGTGTCCAGGTCTTCGGCGCACAGGTAGTCGGCGCGCGAGCGCAGCCGTGCGGCGAGCCAGTCGCGGGCCCAGCTGTCAGACTTGAGGTCGAGTTTGCCGGTCAGCAGGGTGCGGTCGTCGGGCAGCGTGGCGCTCGGTGTGTGGGCGGGGACCTGGTAGTAGACGAGCTTGAGTCCCAGGTGACGGCCGTTGACCCAGGACGAGACCGCGTCGTAGTGAGTGTGCGGGACCAGCAGGGACAGGGCGAATCCGCGCAGGACGCGTTCGGCGGCACCGGCCCAATCGGCCTCGTCGTCGCGGACCTGGATCAGCTCGCCGGCGAACGGCAGGATGTCGACGCCAACGCCAATGGCGCCGGCGAGTTCGCGGCGCAGCTCCAGCACCTGGGCGGGGATGCTGGAGCGCTGCTGCTGCAGGCTGGTGATCTCGCGCCGCATCTCGTCAGTCGCGGCGGTGTTGTCGCGGCGCCTGACGGCGAGGCCGTCGAGTTCCTCGCGGTCCTGCCGTTCCTGCTCCCCGGCCCGGGTGCGGGCGGCAGAGACCTGCTCCGTGCGTTCATGGAAGGAGGCGGAGTCGGTGACCGTCTCCATACCTGCTTGCGCGAGCCAGCCGTTGTACTCGGTGGCGCGGTCGCGGCGCCGCTTGCGTTCGCGGCCCAACTCATCGATCCGGCCGGTCAGCAGGATGAGCTTCTCCCCGCCGGCGCCGTCGATGCGGCGCTGCAGGCCGTCGGCCGCGCCGCGCAGCTGTTCCAGCTGCCGCGCGCGGGTGGACTGCAGTACCTCCAGTTCTGTCGTGCGGGCATGCAGCGCCGCGTGGCGCGCGGCGAGGAGACTGTGGCGGTGCTGGGCGAAGAACGCGGGAACGGCGCTGCGGCGCCGTTCCAGGATGCTGAGGTCTTCCTGGAGGGTGTCGTACCGGGTGCACACCTCCACGATCGGCGCCAGGCCTTCGATCATCTGGCGGGCCCGTACCACTTCGCTGTGGCTGGCGGTGAGCGCGTCGAAGTGAGCGACGATCTTGTCGACGGCCGCCTGGGCGTCGAACGGCTCCAGCATTCGCTCGCGGACGAACTCGTCCAGGCTGCCCACGGCCTTCATCGACACCGTCTGGTGGAACAGCTCCAGGGCCTGCTCACCGGGGATGCCCAGACCGCGGCGCAGCGCCTTGCCGTACTGCGTGTATGCGCTGCCGTGGAGGGTGGCACCGCGCTGTTTCAGTTGCCGACGCAGGTCGGTGATGTCGGTGCCGAAGCCGGTGAAGTCGGTGTCAATGGACAGCGGATGCTCGGCGGTGAGGTAGAACCGCTCCGGCTGTCCGGTACTGGTAGGGGAGGTCCAGTAGAAGACCTGCGCGAGTGTGAGATGGGTATCGAGGGCGTAGTTGGTGAAGACGCCCAGGATCACGCTGTAGGAGGTGTGGTCGCGCAGTCCCACAGGGCGGGTACTGCCCGTTGCTTCGACACGTTCGTTCCGGTAGTGGCCCAGGACGTAGGAGCGCAGGTCGCGTTCCTTGGCGTCGGCACCTGCCGCCTTGTTGTAGTCGATCTTGTGAGCGGGCAGGAGCAGTGTCGTGATCGCGTCCACCAGGGTGGACTTGCCCGAGCCCACACCGCCGGTGAGTAGCGCGCTGTGCCCGTCGACGGTGAACGTGCGGGTGGTGCGGTGGAAGGTGCCCCAGTTCAGCACCTCCAGGCGGGCGAGCCGGAATCCTGGGCCGGCGTCGTAGGTGTGTGCCGGGCTGGGCGCCGTCTGGCGGGGGATGAGCGCCGCCGGGCCGGTGGTGAGAGTCATGCGTCGTCCTTGACTGTGGTGGAGACAGCGCTGCGGTAGGTGGCGAGGAGGTCGTTGAAATCGCCCAGAACTTGGGCGTCGACCAGGGCTTTGAGGTGCCGCCGTACCTCGTAGGCCGCGGTCTGCTTCGTCGGGCGCAGCACCTTGAGGTCGACGAGCTTCCTTATGTGGGCGTCGATCTGGTCGACGAGTTGGGCTTCGTTGCCGCGTGGGGGCAGGAAGCCGCGGACCATCTCGACCAGGTCCTCACGGGTCAGCACCAGGCGCGGATCGTCGGAACTGGCGTCGCTGTCCGCCAGCCGCCCGCGCAGCAGGACGAGCATCAGGCTGACGGGGAAGGAGAGCCGGTGGCGGGTGACCAGCCTCGGCACGGCGGTCCCGTCGTCCCGGGCCTCGCTGTCCTGCTGCCGCACATAGGCGTAGCCCTCGGCGCGGTCGACGACGACATCGAGGCCGATCACGGCGAGGTAGTCGCCGATCGCCGCCTGCTGGGCGAGGATCTGCTCCCATACCAGTGGGGCGTCGCCCTGGTAGAGCACACCCGCTTTCAGCAGGTGGACAACGGGGGCGGTGAGGGCATCGCTCATCGCGGGTCGGCCTTTCCGGCGGCCGTGCCGCCCTCATTGCGTACGAACGTCACATGCGGCACCTCGGCCCGGGCGTGGCCCGGTGCCGCCACACGCGGGTAGACCAGGACATCGGTGTTCTCCGGGTCCACGCTCACGTCCAGAGCGGGGTGCTGGATGCGGAAGTAGCCGAGCAGTTCGGCGAGTCCCAGGGTCAGCGGGTGGTTGTCGACGACGGTGGCCAGGGCCGCCTGGCCGTTCGGGCTCGCGGCGACCGCATCCAGGACGTGGCCGGCCAGTTCCACGGTGTCGACGTGGATGCCGACGAACAGCTCCGTGAGGTCCGCCTCGGTGTCGTCGGGCGGCGGGACCGCGGAGGTGTCCAGCTCGACGCGTTCGACCGGCATATACAGCCGCCGCTCCATCGGCAGCGCGATGCCCGCCTGAGGCATTTCCAGCTCCATGCCGGGCAGATCCGCCGTGTCGCCCAGGGCGGTGACGTGACGCTGAACGGAGCGGACCAGCGCCAGCACGCGCTGGTCCTCCGCCCGGCTGCGGTCGGCCAGGAACCGGCGCAGTTGTTCAGTCAGCTGCCGGACGGTGTCCTGGGTGTTCTCGGCCGCCTCCAGCCAGGCGAACGGGATTTTCAGCAGTCTCCGGTCGGTTCTGCCTTCCAGCTGCGGCAACTGGGTTACCTGCTGCAGCAGTTCCCGCAGTTCCTGCTGACGGCGTGGGGAGAGGAGGTAGTCGAAGAACGCCTGGAAGCTCTGCCCCTGGTCGGACTGGGCGATCTCGTCGCGCTCCAGCAGGAAGGCGGCCAGCTGCTCACCCTTGCCGCCTTCCGCGGTGGCCACTTGCCGACGCAGCCGCCGGTCCAGTTCCCGCAGATTCGCCTCCACCTCACGGAAATCCCGCAGGAGTTCGACCGCGGTGCTCTCCACCTGCTGGTAGCGGTCCAGCAGAGCGAGCGGAGAGAGGAGCTCCACCTCTCCGGTGAGCAGCCGGGCGATCTGGGCGTCGAGCGCGTCACGTTCCCGGCGCAGTTCGTCGATGCGCGCCTGCGGGTCGGTCTGCGCCCCGAAGGCCATCTGCCGAAGAAGTGTGACGACGGTGTTCAGGCGGGACTCGGTGCCGATGAACGAGCGTGCCGGCAAATCCCGCACCCAGGCCACGGCCTTCTCCAGGGCCGTGGTCGCATCGAAGTGTGCCTCGTCCTCGCCGGGCGGGTAGTACTTGCGCAGCCAGCCGCTCTTCGTCCACTCCGCCAGGTAGGCGGCGGCGGACCGGGGAAAGGAGCCGGGCTCGCGCTCGTTGAGGAGGTAGAGCTGGTCGTCCAGCCGGGACTCCAGCACACTCTCGGGCACCCCGCGCGCGTTCTCCTCGACGAATACCGTGCCGCAGAAGGACAGCACCAAAGCGGCGTTGTCCGCGCGCAGCAGCACCCATGCCGGATGGCTCGCGAGAGCCGTGACCTGATCGAATTGCATGCAACCCCCCGATCGCACACGTGCGGTTTCCTTATCCGCCCGGGTGGAGCGGATGCGGAAACCTTAAAGATGGGCACTGACAAAAGCCGGAAAATAGAACAATTCTGCGAATTCAGTGGTGCCCGGGCGTCGGGCGGCCGCGCCCGTGCGGGATCAGGCGGCGACGCGGTGCTGGGAGAGCTTGTCCAGCATGATCTGGTTGGCTTCCCAGCCGTCTGGGAACTTGGCGCGCACGGACAGATGCACCGGGTCGGTCGAGGGGTGGCTGTCCAGGAGGTCGGCGATGCCCTCGCGGGCGACGACGATGCACGCCTGCCGGTGGCGGGAGGCGAGCACGCACAGCCGCCCGGCCTCCAGATGGAAGGCCGTGGCGTCCCGGCGGCCGGACAACGGGTGCACGACGATGACGACTTCGAACTCACGGCCCTGCAGCCGGTTCGCGGTGTCCACCGCCACGCCCCGCGCGCCGGGGCTGCCGGTCCGGCCGAGCGCGGCCCGGACCAGGTCAGCTTGGTCGCGGTGGGCGACGCCGATGGCGATGTCACCGGCGTCCAGGCGCCGGCCGCCCGGGTCGCGCTCACAGGTGGCGACCGCTCCGCGCTCCAGCAGCCGGCCGGCGAGGTCGGCGGCGGTCTGGAGGGTCTCGGTGTCGGTTCGCGGGACATGGCGACGGGGCAGTTCGTGCAGGGCCCAGCCGGTGGTGAACGCCTGCACGAGGGTCTCGTCCAGATCCGCGCGGGCGAGCCCGGCGGTGCGGAACTCCAGGGCGCGTGTGTCTTCACCAGTCCCGGCGGTGAAGTGGGTGAACGGGTAGAACGCCCGGGCGATGGTCGGTGCGGCCGAGAGCGGCAGGCGCCAGGACACCGGAAGCCGGTGCACAGGGATGTGCGGGTTGTGCTCCAGCATCACGCTGACACCGTTCTGCGTGGGGTCGTGCGGCAGCCCGATCCAGCGTTCGGTGCCGACGATCGTGAACGGGTCCAGCTGCCCGGGGTCGCCGACGAACAGGCCCCGCTCGAAGCGTTCGACGATCTGCAGCAGCATGTCCGAACGCATCTGGTAGGCCTCGTCCAGGACCGCCCAGCCGAACGTGGCGTCGCGGACGGTGGCCCACTTGGCAGCGGTGGCGACGATGATCCAGCAGCCGGCCAGGTCGGCCAGGGTGCGGCCGACGGTGGTGTTCATCAGGGTGCCCAGGGCCGGAGACGGGGTGTAGCTGGTGGCACTCAACCGTCCGACGGCGATGCCGGGATGCTCCCTGGCCAGGCGCACGACTAGGTCGTCGACCTGGTTGTTGGTCTGGGCGACGATGATCGGGCGCTCGCCGCTGTCGGTGAGTTCCTGGGCGGCGCGGACCACCAGGGTGCTCTTGCCGGCGCCCGGCGGGGAGTCGACGACCACGGCCCTGTGACGCCCGTCGGCCATGTTCGCGAGGATCGCCTCGGTGGCAGCGGCAGCGGCCGTTGCAGGGTCGGACACGGCTGGTACGGGCGTCGTGCTGGTGTCAGTCCTCATTGCCCCACTCCTCTGCGGCGGCGTCCTCGGGTACGGCGGGGTCGGTGCCGACCCCGTCGGCGGCACTGTGTGTCCACGGGGTGGCATCGGAGGCAGGGAACTGCGGTGCCGGGCGCCACCCCGGGTCGGGCAGGTAGGCGATGCACTGGCCCGGCTCCGGGACGGTGCCCTGCTTCGGGACGCGGCCGCGTCCCATGCCGCCAGTGACCTCCACCGTGACCCGTGTGGTGTCGCCGTCGGGGAAAACGGAGACGATCATGGCCTTGTGCCCGGCCGGCATGGACGGGCTGATCAGCTTGGTGTCGGCGGCCAGCCGCACGGGATCCAGGGTGCGGACGGTGACGCGCGGCCGCGGCACCCGCTTGTTCTTGTCCGTGGTGACCGTCCGGCCGGGTTCGGCCTCCACGACCGTCCCGGCGAACGCCTCACCGGCGCTGCGCCGGTCGGCCAGCACGAAACGATCGTCGAACGCCATGTCGGACTCGAATTCGGCCAGCGCGCGCTCCAGCCAGCCCAGCCGCCGGGCCGCGCCGATCGCGGTGTCCCGCTTGCGCTGTGGAAGGCCGCCGGAGTCCCGGTAGTCGGAGTAGTCCGTGAAGGCCTTGCAGTCGCCCTCGAAGCGCTTGCCGGTCCGCGGTGCCTCGGGCACAGAGCGCAGCAGCGATATGGCCTGCCACACCATGCGCCAGGTGGGCTGAATCTGTCCCGCGATCAGTTCCCGTAGTTCGGTCTCGGCGGTGGCCAGCGCGTGCGGGTCGCCGAGCGTGCGGGCCGTGTCGAACTTTCTGATTGCCGGGGCCAGGTCGCGGTTGTCGAACTCGGGGGAGGTCGACGGGCCCGCCGGCGGGCACACGTCCGGGTTCTCCGCATCGGCCATGGCCTGCTCGACGCTCAAGCCCGACGGGGGAGCGATCCAGGCCATCAGGGAGGCGAGGTTCTGGTCCTCGAGCGTGCTCTGGCCGGTCGCCCAGTGCTCGGCGAGCATTGTGGTGACGGGCAGCAGCACGGAGGTGCCGGCCTGTTCGGCCCTGTCGACCAGGAACGTCAGCCACATGCCGAACTCCGGTACGACGTCCGGCACCGCATAGGGACCGGACGTCGCGCGGAAGCGGCACATGCGTCCCAGATCGGCCAGGGCTTTGACGCCGCCGGGGGTGGGCACTAGGATCTGCGGCGCCTCGGTGTACCGGGAACGCTTGCCTTCCCCGCGGCGGTCCTGGCGGAAAGAGTCGATGTAGTCCATCACGATCCGGCCGAGGTCGGCGGCGAACGCGAACCGCTGGTCGCGGTTGCGGGGCTGGGCCACGACCAGCAGGGTCCCGTTCCTCTTGGCGGAGCCGACCATCGCGGCCAGGGGAGCCCCGGCCTCTCCGGCCATGGCCAGCGGGACGATCACCAGCGGCCGGCCCGACAGGTGCCGGTGCCGGAACTCGGTCAGGGGCACCGCCTGCATCGACTCCATCGCCTGCACGTGCGCCAGCGCCGACAGCGTGCTCATGCCGCACCCCCGAGGTCTTCCAGTTCTGCGCGCAGCCGTGCGGCGTGCCGCAGGGCCGCGGCCATCTCCACCTGGTCATCGCTCGGCGTCAGTTCTCCGCGAGCCAGTCCCATGACCATGGTCGTGGTGTCGATGCCGCCGAACTGCTCGCGCACCACCGGCCCGAGGACATCCAGCGAGGCTTCCGCGCGGGCGCGGGAGCGGCAGTAGAACGCCATCTCGCAGTGGTTCAGGCAGTCCGGGCGGTACGTCACGAGGACCTGATCCAGCGCCGCGGTCAGCTCCTCGGCCGGGCGCCGGGGCCGATCTTCCGCGTCCGGGGCGAGGTCGAAGGTGAGGTCATCGGGCAGCAGGTCCACCAGGTCCCCGATGCGCTCGATGCGGGACAGCTGACGGGTCAGAGCGGCCACCTGCTTGCTGGCGTCGACGAACGCCCCGGTCGGCCGGTTGGTAAAGTCCTTCGGCGCGACTAGCACGATCGTATCGGAGACGGCCTCCTCGCCGATGCCGGCCCGCCCGAGCAGGTCGCGCAGCGCGATGATGTACGCGCACGCCTGCGTGGTCGCCGCCCGCACCTGTGCGGAGTTTGCCTGCTCGTCGATGATCGGGAAGCTCTTGATCTCCACGACGTGAAAGCGTCCGTCGATGCGGAGGGCGACCAGGTCCGGCTCCAGGTACGCCTTGTGCCCGCCGATCTGCAGGCACAGCATCGGGTGGTCGAACAAGGTACCGTCGCCCTCGCCCCGGGCGGCCCGCAGCAGCACTTCCTCGGTGCGCTCATGGCGCTCCTTGGAACGGCCGTCGCCGCCGACGTCGTTCAGGTCCTCGTACCCCACCTCCGGCAGCGTCAGCTCCAGGGTCTCGCGCAGGACGCGCAGGAGCTCCGCGCAGCCGTTGTCCTTCACCATCGCCTCGAAGGCGTTGCCGCGGGTGATGGCGAAGGAGGACTGGCCGAAGGACGGGGGATGGCCGACGTGTGTGGCGATCGCGGCCTTGTCGGAGCCGGAGGCGTCCAGCAGGGCCCGCAGTGTGCAGCGCGGATTGTTCTCCAGGGCCGCCAGCGACCTAGCGTTGTAGTCCAGGCGCTTCGCGGATCCGCGCAGTGCGGCGAGGCGGTCGTCGACTGGTGCTTTCACGGTCTCATAGGTCCTTGCGGGGGAGAAAAGGATGCGGGGAGATGGAAATCAGGCACGGGCGGACCGCAGATGCGTGACGCCCCGCAGGGGCGCGCCGAACAACTGCTCGTCGTCCCCGAGGGACTTACGGGCCCGCCGCGCGGCCGCCGCCCGGGTGGCACGGTCGGCGTCCGTATGCACGTCCAGCTCGGCCTGGGCGGCGCCGATCACCTGCTGGGGATCCAGCGCCCCCTCGTGACCGGAGGCGTTCCTCGGCATGGCGTCGGGGATGTTGACGGCAAAGCGCCACAGCAGCCGCAGGGCCTCCGGACTGGGCCCCTCCGCAGCGGACTCGGCGGAGGTATGCACCGCTTCGGCGATGCGGATCGCGCCGGTGAGGTAGTCCACGCGCGGTGACAGCGGGCCGATGACGCGCTGCTCCAGCGTCCAGGTACTGATGGTGATCAGTGCCCGCACCGGTGTCAGCAGGTCGTGTGCCAGTGCCGGGCACAGGTAGTACGGCCGGGCTCCCGGACTGGAACGGTAGGAACGCTCCTCGTCCCGGCGCAGGCTGGAGAGCTTGGACGCGGAGAGCTCTCCCGGGAAGAACGCCTCGTGCACGCCGACGATCAGCTTGGGGGCTGCCGGGGCCCCGAGGAGCATCAGGGCACGGTGGACGTGTTCGCGTGCCGGGAGCTGTGATCCCCGGGCGGCCGGAGCAGCTTCCGGCGCTGGGCGGGGCGGGGCAGCCGCCGGTTCATCGGCGTCGAGGAGGGCGTCCCAGGCCCGCTCGGCGCGGCGCAGCTGCATGCGCAGCTCGCCGGCCCGTTCGGTGTCACCGGCGGCGGCGGCGTCGCGGATCGCGCGGCGCAGGTTGCCGATGCTCTTCTCCAGGGCGTCCAGCGGATCACTCATGCACCAGACGCTACCAGAGTTCCAGAGTTTTCCAGACTTGTTCCTGTGATTCGAGGTACAGTCGGGACACCGAACCTCCGGCCGCGGCAGCGCAACCCGCGCCGCCCCGCAGGCCGTTCCTCTGGAGGCACCCGTGACGGGACGCGTATTCCACACCTCCGACTGGCACCTGGGCCGCCAGATCGGCCGCCATCGACGTGACAGCGAGGTCGACGCCGTCCTGGACGAAATCATCGCCATCGCCGAGGACTACACCCCCGACCTGATCGTGCACAGCGGCGACCTCTTCGACAGCCCCCGGCCCAGCCTGGACGACATGCGCCGCGCGGCCCAGGCACTGCGCCGCCTCGGCACGATCGCGCCCGTGGTCGTCGTCGCCGGCAACCACGACACCACTCACGTCCTGACGTTCCTGGAGTACGTCCTCAACGACATGGGCGCCCGCGACGGAGACCAGACCCGGGTCCGCTTCGCCACCGACGCTCACCCCGACAGACTGCTCCTCGCCGAGTACCCGACCAGGAACGGGGATCTCACCCTGCGCATCGGCGCACTGCCCTACCTGCACCCCAACCGCTTCACCTACGACTTCGCCGACCCCGCCCTGGCCACCGCGACCTACGCCGAACGGATGCGCACCGTCCAAGCCGAGGTCTACCGCCGTCTGACCGCCGACCGAGGCCCCCGGGACGTCCTCGTCTACGCCGCCCACCTGTTCATCGAAGGAGCCCTCCCGTCCTACTCGGAGCGGCGGATCTCCCTGAGCACCGAGTACGCGGCCGCAGCCGCGGACCTGCCCGATGTCGCCTACGGCGCCCTCGGCCACATCCACAAACCCCAACCCGTCGGCCGTTCCGGCTTCCCCGCCTACTACGCCGGCAGCCCCCTGCAGATGGACTTCGGCGAGACCGGCGACACCAAGAGCGTCGTACTCGCCGAGATCGGCCCGGACACCAACCCCCGCATCGAACTCGAACCGCTTACCGCAGGCCGCCGTCTGGTCCGCCTCGAAGGAACCCTGGAACAGATCGCCCACCGCGCCGCCCGCGTGGGGGACGCCTGGGTGAAAGCGGTGGTGAACGTCGACGCCTTCGACCCGTCCCTGCCGGACACCCTCGCCAAGATGCTGCCGCAGGCGACGCTCGTCGACATCGACGAGCGCCGTACCGGCACAGCACACCGCGTGCTGGACCGGCAGACCTCCGCCACCGAACTGCCCGACATCGACGACCTGCTGCACGACTACCTCGCCGACCGCGGCACAGGCGGCCCGGCCCTGGACCGCGCCATGGCCGCCTTCGCCCACCTGCGAGCCGAACCCGACCCCGAGGACCCCGCACCGTGCTGCGAGGAGACGCTGCTGACCGCGGCCATCGCCGGCCAACCCCTCGACACCCTTGACCGCTCCAGCCTGCTGACCGGCATCGACACCACCGACGCGGAGACCACGCGATGAAACCGATGACACTCACCCTCACCGGATTCCGCAGCTACCCCGCCCAGACCACCATCGACTTCACCGGCAAGAGCCTGGTCGCGGTCCTCGGCGACACAGGCGCCGGCAAGAGCAGCCTGCTCGACGCCATCACCTTCGCCCTGTTCCGCAAAAGCTCCTGGGACGCCAAGGAACCCCGGCAGCTCATCGCCGACGGCGCACAGGCCATGAGCGCCGAACTCACCTTCCTGCACGACGGGCAGAACTGGCGTGTCCACCGCACCATGCACGCCACCAACCCGAACGCGGGCCGGCACCACCTGAAAAACCTGGACTCCGGCGAGGAGACCGACGGCGCCACAGCCGTCGACAACCGCATCAAGACGGTGCTGCAGATGAGCTACGACACCTTCCTGCGGGTCGGGCTCCTCCCGCAGGGCAAGTTCGACCAGCTCCTCACCGCCGCTCCCAAGGAGCGCAGCGAACGACTCCGCGAACTGTTCGGTGCCGAATCACTGGAAACAGTCCGCAACCTGGCCGCCCGCCACGGCCGCACCCTCCAGCAACTCCTGGGCGACGCGAACGCCAAACGGGCCCCCATGCCGGACAACCCGAGGGAGACGGCCGCCGCAGCCGGAGCGGCCGCCGACGCGGCCACAGCCCAGGCCGAACGCCTGAACACCGCCGTCGTCCGCATCACCGCACTGCAGGAAGAAGCCTCGCAAGCTCGGGACGCCGCGGCGGCAGCCACCAGCGCCTCCCAGGCCCTGGCAACACGCAAGGTGACCGACGCCGCCACCGTCCTCGACACGCTCGACTCCGAGGCCACCGACCTCGCCGCACGGCGTGACACCCTCAACCGGCGTGCCGAGCAGGCTGCGGCCAGGGAAGAGGAACTCACCGGAGCGATCACCGCGGCAGAGACGCAAGGAGAAGGCCGCGACGTCCTCGCCCAGGCCGCGATGCTCCTGAAGACCCTCGCGGAAACCGCCGAGGAACACCGCGGCGAACGCGACCGGCTGGGTTCCCTCACCACACAACTCGACGACGAACGCGACGCCATCGCCACGGCCGAAACGGAACTGGTCGAACGCGCCGCACACACTCAAGCGACGGCGGAGGCAGCCCGCACCGCCGCCGAGAACAGCAAGCAGACCCGCACGTGCGCCACCGCAGCCCGTACCGCGTGGGACGCGGCACTCTTGGCGGCCCGACACATCGCCGACACCGCGCGCGCCCACGCCACCGCGGTGGGTCGGCAGAAATCCGCCTACGAAGACCTCGGCCCGGCAGAGGTCAAGGCAACCGCGGTCTACGAAGACCTCACCGCGGCCGAGACACACCTTGAGGCGCTCCGGCTGCGGAAGAAGGCCGCTGCGATCGCCACCGAACTGCACCCCGACGACGACTGTCCCGTATGCCGTCGGCAGCTCCCGGCTGACTTCCACCCCGAGCAGGCCGACGCGCATGAGCTGACCGAGGCGAACACGCAACGAGAGCAGGCGAAGACCGCACACGACATAGCCGTCGACCTGCGCGCCGAAGCCCGCGCCGCCGTGGCCATCGCTGACGAAGCGGTACTCGAGCGTGACGACGAGCACAAAAGCGCACAGCAGATGGCGCAGGAGAACACCGAGAAGGCGGTACGAGCCTTCCGGAGCCTCGCGGCCCAGGCCGCCGAAGCAGGCACGGACTTCGACGCCACATCAGCCTCAGCAAGGCTGACCGCAGCCACTACGGCCCTGGCCACCCTCGGCGCCGCACATCCTGAGCAGGACACAGCGGCGATCATCGACGCCATCTCCGCGTGCGAACACACGGCCACCGCACACGCCGAACAGCTGAAGGACGAAGAGCACCGTCGCACCGCCGGGATCGAAGCAGACCGCAAAACACTGGCAGAACGCACGAAAGCACACCACCGCGACACCAAAGACGCATCCGCAGCTCACGTGCGTCACACCCGGGCCGTGGCAAGGACCGCCGCCGACATCGGCATGCTTCCCGCGCGCATCCGGGCGATGCTGCCGCAGGACCCGATCGACGTCGCCACCGCACAGACGGACGCCGCAACCATAGCCGTCACCGCCCGGCAGACCGAACTCCAAGAGCTGCTCGACCAGAGGGAAGTAACCCGAGCGGAGAAGAACGCGGTACTCGCCGACCGGCGCACCCTCGACCACGACACCCGAGCTCACTTTGAACGCCCCCTGGAGAAACTGCGTGACAACCTGGACGCGTGGGCTCAGGCCGCCGTCCAGGCCAGCGCACATCTCGATGAGGCTGACCGGCTAGCGCTGCCAGCAGCTCCCACTCAGCCGACGATCGCCGAGGTCCGCCACTACGCCGCCGCCCTCTCGGCGACGACCTCGGCACTCGGCGACAAACTCACCGAGCGAGCCGCCGCGGCGACAGAAGGCGCAGCCGCCGCCGAAAGCCGTCTCGGCGAGCACGCGGCCGCACTCGCCGACATCGACGGCTTCGACGCGTCGGCCGACCTGACCGCACCCCAGTCACTTCACCCCCTCGTCGCCGCAGCCGGACAGGCAACCAAGGAGGCCGAGGACCAGCGCGGCAAACAGCGAGACGCACAGGACCTGATCAAGCCAGCCGCTGACCTGGACTTCGCCATCACCGCAGGCGAAGCCCGCTACGAAGCCCTCGAGGTACTGCGCCGCGAACTGGTCGACGCCAAGTTTCTGGGCCACCTCACCACGCTGCGAACCCGCGCATTGCTCGGTGTCGCCAGCGACCTGCTCGGACAGATGTCTGACGGCCGATTCGGTTTCGCAGACGACTTCGACATCATCAGCCGCAGCTCCGGGGTCGCCCACCACCCGAATCGCTTGTCAGGAGGGGAGAAGTTCATGGCGTCCCTCGCCTTGGCCCTGGCACTTGCCGAACTGCACTCCCGCAGCGGGCCGACTCTCGGCTCCCTCTTCCTCGACGAGGGCTTCGCCGCCCTCGACACCACCGCCTTGGACCTGGCACTCGAGGTACTGCGCGCCCAGGCCGGCGGTGACCGCCTGGTAACGGTGATCAGCCACCTGCACGCCGTCGCCGAGGCCGTCGACGACGTGCTGTGGGTGGAGCGGACCACCGCCGGCTCATCCGCCCGGTGGCTCACACCGGCTGAGCGAGACGACATGGCCCAGGACAACCTCGCCAGCGGACTGCACTCCCAGGCGCGATAACCACTACAGGGCACACTATCCATCGCCGTCCCCGGGGCCGGGCTTCCTCCTCCCGCTCGATTTCATCCCACACGCATCGATCCGGGTGGGTTAAAAAATGAGTTAAATATCAGGGCAAGCCTGCTAGTGTTTCGAGGCGGAGGTGGAGCCGTATGGCGACCGAGGAAGAGTTGTTCGCGAACATTGACGCACTGCTGGAGGAGGAGCCGCAGCTCCCGCCCCCGGCGGAGCGCGCCCGGCTGCGGGAGGCCGCCGGCATCACCCAGGCCCGTCTCGCGCTTGCGCTCAAGACGTCGACGCAGACGGTGAAGAACTACGAGAACGGCCGCTCCGAGCCCAAGTCACCACGCCTGGAGGCGTACCAGCGGCTGCTGAACGGCTGGGCAGCGAAGTACCCCGCCCACGGCGCCCCCGCCGCCTCGGCTCCGGCCACCGCGCCGCAGCCGAAGGTGCTGGACATGTTCACCAGTTCTGCCGCCCCCGAGACCACCGAGACGAAGACCGCCGCGCCGGTTCAGGCCCCGGCCGTCCAGGCCGCTCCTGATCGTCCGGCCGCGACGTCACGCCGCCCGGCGGCGAAGAAGGCGGCGAAGCCTGCGACCGACCCGAGCTTCCCGCACGGCCCGCTCGCGGTGCTGGACGGCGACGGCTCCGCGTACGGCGTCGACGGGATCGTGCTCGACTGCCCGGCCACCACCGTGCCGCAGCTGGTGGAGTGGACCCTCAAGGAGTCCGGCCTCGGTGCCGCCAAGCTCAACCGGTACGGCAAGGACTCCGATCCGCTGATCGTGCTCACGGCGGCGGCCGCGGTGAAGCTCGGGCTGCCGGAGCGCCTGGAGGGCCACGAGCAGCGCCGCTCCCTGCGCCTGCCGGAGGACCACCCGGTCGTCAAGCAGGTGGGACGCGCGAAGTGGCAGCTCACGCAGCGCGGGTTCGGCCCCTGGGCGCGGATCTACCGCAAGGCGCAGGGACGCGAGCGGCAGTGCGTGCAGTTGGCGATCCTGCCGTGGGACGCCCTCGATGAGCGATCCTGGCCCGGCGCCTCCGAGATGGAGCCGGCCGACATCGCTCGCGTCCTGGGCGTGTACGCCCTGCGGGTCATCACCCCACGCGGCTCCACCGCCGTCTCGGGCCTGGAGCTGATGACGGCGCTGTGCCCGCCGACGAAGCCGGAGCGCGACGCGGAGACCGGCAACTGGATCTCGGGCTACAACCCGGGCTCGCTGGGGACGGAGCCGATGGACCCGGCGCCGCCGGAGGCCACCGCAGAGCACCCCGTCGTGGTGAACTCCGGCTGGACCGGCGGGTTCCTGAACGAGGAGGCGTACCAGTGGGTGCGGTCGGTGGACTCGCTCAGCGATGAGGAGTGCATGCTGCCCTTCGCGGTCGGCCTGGACCTCAACACGGCGTTCCTCGCGGCCGCGGCCCGCCTGGTCGTCGGCCTGTCCGCGCCCGACCACTTCCACGCCCCGAAGTTCAACCCGAAGATCCCCGGGGCCTGGCTGGTCGACCTGAGCGGCATCGAGCTGGACTCGCGCCTGCCCTCGCCGTTCACGCCGGACGGAACCCGTCCGACGGGCCCGGCCTGGTACCAGACGCACACCGTCGCCTACGCCCAGGAGCTCGGCTACGACGTGCACCCGATCGAGGCGTACCTGCGCCGCGAGACCGGCGCGTACCTGGACCCGTGGCACGACCGCCTCAAGACCGCGTACGTCGACACCCTCGCCGACCTCGGCGTCACCCGGGACCTGGACGACCGCCAGTTCCTTGCCGCGATGGAGCAGCACGAGCAGGTCGACCCGGCCCTGGCCGCTGTCCTGTCTGCCATCAAGGCCACGGTGAAGGGCGGCGTCGGCAAGCTCCGTGAGCGTCCGCAGGGTCGCCACTACAAGGAGGGGGAGCGGTGGCCGGCCCTGGAGCGGCCGACCTGGCGCCCCGACATCCGGGCCGCTGTCATCAGCAAGGCCCGGGTCAACATGCACCGCAAGCTGCTGAACATGGCGAAGATGACGGGCCTGTACCCGCTCGCCGTGCTCTCCGACTGCGTCGTCTACCCCAGCCCCGGCGACAGCCCGCTCGCCTTCCTGCCGTACGCGGCCTCGGGCAAGCCGCAGCCCGGCGGCTTCCGCCTCGGGCCCACGCCCGGCCTGGCGAAGCTGGAAGGCGTCCAGTCGATGATGTGGGCAGTCGACCTGATGGAGAAGGGCCTCAATCCTGCCCGACACATCAAGGGCGGCGACGCCGTCCTTGATGACGGCGAGTAAGCCCTGCCACGGCCGCCCAAGCCGCATAACACACCGAAGGAGCCGTACCCGATGACCACCACCGCCTCCCCGAAGTGGCCGCTTCCCTCCACCCCGCCCACGCACGATCCGGTCCTGTTCGCGCGGGCGATGCGAGACATGCGCCTGACCTGGCGCGCCCGCGGTGTCCTCGCCGAACTCGCCACCGGCTACGACCCCGGACAGGAACCCACGATCAACGAACTGACCTCTCTCAGCCGCATCGAGCGCCAGGCCGCCGAGGGTCGTGAGGCCTTCCGCCGGGCGGTCAGCGAGCTGCGCAGTCTCGGCTATCTGAAGCCCGACGTCTCCACGGCCTCCGGTGTGGGCGAGCGCCTGGTAGTGGACTTCGCCCCGGCTGCACATGCCCACCTGATCCCGGACCCGCACGGCGCGCTGATGGATGGGAGCTGACCGGTGGGGGAGATCGAGGACGCCATTGAGCGGGCCGACCGCGAGGCGTTCACCAAGGATCCACCGAAGACCCTCAAGGGCCAGATCGGCTACCTGCTCAAGCAGTTCGGCAGCGCGAAGGCCGTCGCGGCGGAGCTCGGGGTCACTGCCGACTCCGTCAACCGCTACCGGCGCGGCGCCCGCAAGCACGCCCGCGCCGACATCGCCGCGAAGATCGACGACACGGTGAAAGCCCGCTGGCAGCCGCTGGTGCGCAAGCGCCGGCAGCGCCAGGCCGCCGCCTCCGGCGGGATCACCGTGGAGACCCGGGCCCGGTTCGGCTACACCGCGCCGGTCGGCACGACCGACGACGGACGGTTCCGGCGACTCACCGTGCACCTCCCCCCGGAGTACGCGCAGCGTCTGTTCGACGCCCGCGGCGCCGGAGCCAGCGACCAGCAGATGCGCGGAATCATCGCCGAAGGGTTTAAGGACGTCTATTTTCAGGACGGCGGTTCCCGCGCTATGGGACTGTCGGACGTCGAAATCAATGACATTGACTACCTGGATATCGACTACTAATCCGAAGCTATTCCGTGGTGAACTTCAATTACGTGGACGGGAGGGGGAGGGGTGAGGTGCTGAACGTCTGCCGTTCTTACTTCCGGGCCACACAAAACCTTCAGGTGGATCTTTCCCGCAGCTGGATCGCGCCCCCGGCCGAGTCGCTCGACGCCCCGATGCCTCTCGCCGTGGCCACAGTGGAGGCCGGCGTCCTGAATCTCCGCAACCAACTCCGGGAGCTGCAGATGCTTGCTGCCCCTCGAGTGATCTCGGCGGCCGAGGGCCTATACGAGGCCATACGGGCAGCAGCGGACGCACAGTTCGAGCTGCACATGCGGAGTCCCGGCAATGGCGGCCGCCTGTGCGACCTCGACGTCGAAGCGTTCGCTCACCACAGCAGGCGGGTGGACTCGGCTCTTGAGGAGTTCAGCCGGGCTGTTGGAAGACAGACGGTCTCAGCGGGGGGACCTGACAGGGACAAGATGACACGGATCACACGTGCCATCCCGCCGGATGCTTCCTGGATGACCTTCTTGCTGTCGAGACAGCCGCTGCACCGCGTTCCTGCCTGGGCCTCGGCAGGCGTGGATGACGCTCAGGAAGCCCTGCGGCGCGACATCATCGACTTCACCGACCCCGGTCTCGCAAGGCTCCACCAGGATCTTGTCGATGCACTCGACCGCCTGGCCGACGAGTTCGGCGGTACCTTCCCCCCTGAAGACTCGGACACCCTCTCGTACACCGAAGTTCCACCCGAGTGGAAACATACCGACCCCACCCGCTATTACGAGACCCTGCAAGCCCTCTCCCGCGCGCGCGAGAATGTCCTCGACGCCTACAAGAAACTGATGAACGCCATGAGCAGCCAGCCTCCGGAGCCGGACCCGCAGTCGTCGGCAGGGCAGTCCTTCAATATCACTGCCGGCGACAACTCGCCGATCACCATGAACGCGCCCTACGCACAGGCCGCACACGGTGCTACCGCAAACGCTGGCGCGGTCCCGGCCTCGTCTGACACCCCCGGTGGCCCCTGGTTCCGCAGCAACGTGTTCTGGACCGCCGTCTCCGCCATCGGTGCCGTGGCCGCCGCCATGATCGCGTACTTCGCGCTGATCAAGTGATGGGGTGGCTCCGCCGCGGCCACCAGCCGCTGGACCAGTTGGAGAAGGGCGTCCTGGATGACACGGCACCCCTCGCTGGGTTGCTGTGCCATGCGCTCATCATCGGCGGCCACGCATCGTCTCATCCACTACGGCAGTGGGCGCTCGGCGAGCTGAACGGTTACGCCCATACCAACGCGGAGATCCCGGATTACCGGCGCGTGCCTGCTCCGATCCAAGTGGACTCCATATCTCCGGCTTGGCAGAGGAAAGGGGAACGGATCAGTGTCCTCCACCTGCCCGAAATGGCCAGAGACGTGATCAAAGAGGAGGTGCCCATTCCCTGGGGGGCGGGTACCTAGAGAACCTGATCGCACGGACGCCTCCTGACGAACATGTGAAGGTCGACCTGCACGGCGGTGCGGAACTCCGGGTGCTCATGAACGCGAAGTACCGTGAGCGCGGTATCAGCATCGAGGCGTTGTACTGGTCCATCTCCGTGGCTGCTGATCCTCCTGGAAGAGGTCAACGCCACCATGCGGCAACTGGCCCGCTACTGGGACAAGATCCGCGAGTCCGGCGACCCGAAGACCTCCCCGGCGATCGACGCGCTCATGGAGATCCTCTTCATGGCCGCCAGGTCCGCATGCACGTCCTGCTCGTTGCCCAGTCCGCGACCGCCCGCGCCCTCGGTGGCCCGGAGGTCCGCGAACAGTTCGCCATCCGCATCCTGGCCCGCTACAGCATGAACGCCTGGCGCATGCTCGCCCCCGAGATCCACCCCGCCCCAAAGAGCACCAAGCACCCAGGCCGCGCCCAGGTCGTCATCGGCGGCACCGCGCGCGAGACGCAGGTGCTGTTCTTCACCGACGCCGAAGCCCGCGAGTGGGCCACCACCGGCAAGTCGGCAACACCAGCCGGGAAGCGCCCCGCCGTCCCCGCCCAGCCCGCCCCCGCAGAGCTCCAGAAGGCCGCTGACGGCACGCAGACCGCCGCCCCGGACGACCACGCCGACCCCGCCCACCGAACCGGAGACGCCCGCACACACCGCTCTCCCCGCCCTGCAGGACGACGACGCCGACCCGCCCGGCACCAGCGCGGCGACATCGCCGGCGAACCCGGCCCCGGTCGACGACGACCAGGCGGTGGGGCTGCGCGAGGCCCACCAGCACCACCTGCCGGACATCACCATCGCTGCGCTGCGCTACGCCCGCGCCAACGACCGCACCTTCCCCGGCCCGGTCGACAAACGCGGCGCCGAACTCCTCTACCGCGTCGGCGACCTCAAGAAGTGGGCCCGCAACCGGCCTCGCGCCGCCACCGGCACCACAGACCTCGACTGACCGGACCCTGTCCGGTCCGGCCGACACGATCCCCCTCGCCTGGAGAACACCCGGTTCACCAGGCACAGCACAGAAACGGAACACCGCACCATGACGAACACGACCGCGCTCCCGCAGGTGCTGCACTTCACCGACCCCGGCCTGCGCGAGCAGCTGGAGGCGCTGCCCGCCTCGACGGCACTCATCGGCATCGGCACCGACGGAACGGCGATCGCCGTCGACATCGACCACGCGCCGCACATCCTGGTCTGCACTGGCACCGGCGGCGGCACCACGATCCTGCGCACCCTCACCGCCCAGTTCCTCCACCAGGGCGCCCACGCTCTGGTCCTCGACGCCACGCGGATCTCCCACCTGTGGGCGAAGGAGCTGCCGACGGTGACGCACCGCGGCAACGTCGCGGGCATCCACGACGCCTTGGTCGGCCTCGACATCGAGCTGAAGCGCCGCATCGACCTCGACGGCGACCTCGATGACGCGCCGCGCCTGATGGTCGTCTTCGACGAGGCCGACGACACCCTGCGGCACCTCGCCCGCTACTGGGAGACCTTCCGGCAGAAGGACGACCCGAAGAAGTCCCCGGCCATCACCGCGCTCGAGGACGTCCTGCACGAAGGACGCCAGGCCCGCATCCACGTCCTCTACAACGGCCGGGCCTCCGACGGCCGTCTTTCCCCCTCCGCCGCGAGCAGTTCGCCACCGTGATCCTCTCCCGGGTCAGCGCGGGCACCTGGCAGCAGCTCGCCCCGATAGCCGGCCCCGCCCCGAAGCACAGCGCACACCCGGGCCGCGTCCACGTCGTCCAGGACGGCACCGCCCACCAGACGCAGGCGCTGCTCCTGACCGACGCCGAAGCCGCCGACTGGCTCGCCGCCACGGCGGCCGGAGAGATCTGACCCGCGTCCGGACACACCACGGGCCCCCGGAGGAGAAGACGTCCCCGGGGCCCGGTGTATGGAGTCGTGCTGTTCAACGACGCCGCGGCCACACCGTCACGCGGGTGCCGGCTGCGGCACTTCCAGCACCCCGGCGACCTTCCGCGCCAGCTCCGCGACGTGCGGCGGCAGATAGCCGTCCAGCGCGGCCACGTCATCACAGAGCCGAGCCCGCAGCCCGTGCAGACACGCCTCAGTGAACAACCGCTGCTCATCGGCCTCGGCCATCAGCCCTCCTTCCGCATACCCCTGGCCGCACGAAAACTGCCTTCGCGCGTCCTGGTCGTCCTCGGGAGGAAGTGGCGCCCCGAGCATCCCGGCGACTTCGTACCGGTCCGAATCCCTCGGACCGGCCGCCCGGCTGCGCTGCTGCCGGATCTGCAGGTGCGACGCGAGGGTGTCCATGGCCATACCGGTGCGCTGGCAGTAGGCAGCGATCAGCATGGAGGCCATGTCCATCGTGTCGGAGGCGTCCGTGCCACGGATCAGCGTCATCCGCTTCCAGTCGCGTGCGATATCCGGCTCGGTGTAGCGCAGCA